>CAWINJ010000011.1:0-106958 GCA_963837435.1 uncultured Gammaproteobacteria bacterium | reverse complement strand
GGAGCAGCCCCCTAAAAGACCGGACAGTTCGTATATCTAGATCCCAGGAGTACGATCTATGTCCAGAGATATGTCTATGCCTAGTGCACAAGTCGAGGTCTTTGCTGTGCAACGCCGTCGCCGATTCAGTGCCGAAGAGAAGCAGAGGTTGGTCCAAGAGACCCTGCAACCCGGGATGACCATCAGCCTGGTGGCCCGTCAGCATAAACTCTCTCCCAGTCTGCTGTTTCGGTGGCGCAAGCTATCCAGCGAAGGAGCCTTGAGCGCAGTGGGCGCCGATGAGGAAGTAGTTCCGGCTTCCGAAGTCAAAGCCTTGTACCAACAGATCCGCGAGCTGCAGCGGCTGTTGGGGAAGAAGACCCAGGAGGCGGAGATCCTGCGGGAAGCCGCGGAGGTTGCCCGGGAAAAAAAGTGGCTCGTGCGCTCATCGTGATCCGCGGTGGGCGACATCCAGCGGCGCAAGTCTGTCGAGCCTTGCATGTATCGCGCAGCAACATCGTGCAGAGGCGAGCGCGGCAAACGTTGCAAGAGCTTCGCGGCCGGCCGCCGGTGAACGATCCGCAAGTGCTCGAGCAGCTGCGCACCGTGGCGTCCCAGAGACCGACTTACGGCTACCGGCGACTGTGGGCGTTGCTGAATCGAGTTCGCCGGCGCCAGGGGCTTCCGCGCATCAATGCAAAGCGCGTATACCGGCTTGCCAAGGGTCATCGGCTGCTGCTGCAGCGCTACACCGGCACGCCGCCGGTGCGAGTACACGATGGCGTCATCGCGGTCGAACGCAGCGACCAGCGGTATTGTTCGGATGGTTTTGAGATCGGATGTGACAATGGCGAGCGGGTGCGGGTGGCCTTCAGCCTCGACTGTTGTGACCGGCAAGCGATCGCCTTTGCCGCGACCACCGCCGGCATCAGCGGCGAACTGGTTCGGGACGTGATGGTGGAAACGATGAGCAAGCGCTTTGGTGAGGTTCCTGGGTTGCCGAGTCCAGCGGAATGGCTGAGCGACAACGGCTCGGGCTACATTGCTCGGGAGACGCGAGGTTTTGCACAGGACATCGGTCTGACGCCCTGCCGAACCCCGTATCGCTCGCCGCAGAGCAACGGCATGGCGGAATCTTTCGTCAAAACCTTCAAGCGCGACTACGTGAAGATCAACCCAACGCCGGATGCATTGACGGTTCTCGAGCAGCTGCCGATCTGGTTCGCCGACTACAACGAGGTGCATCCGCATAGCGCGCTGCGTTATCGCTCGCCGAATGAGTTCAGAGATGACAAACTAAGTCCCAACCCCTGTCCTGGTTCATAGGGTCAACTCCACGGCCATCAGCACGGTGCATGCCGTATTGGATCGCCATGGCCTGGTGAGCCGCGGCCGCCGGCCTAACCACTACAAGGCCGAGGGCACGGGCTTATCCCGCCCCGATCATCCCAACGATCTGTGGTGCACCGATTACAAGGGCGAGTTCATGCTCGCCGATCGTCGCTATTGCTATCCGTTGACCATTACCGACTTCGCCAGCCGCTACCTGCTGTGCTGCGAGGCACTCGCGACGACCAAAGAGATCTATGCTTTTCCCGTCTTTGAAAGAGCTTTCAAGGACTTCGGGCTGCCGCGGGCAATCCGCAGCGACAACGGCGTGCCCTTCGCCAGTAACAGCGCCTTCTTTGGCCTCAGCAAGCTCTCGGTCTGGTGGCTGCGGCTCGGAATCGGCATCGAGCGTATCAGGCCGGGAAATCCACAGCAGAATGGTCGGCACGAACGTATGCACCTGACCTTGAAGAAAGAGGCCACCAAACCGCCGGGGAAGAACTTCCTGCAGCAGCAGGCCAAGTTCGATGCCTTCATCCACGATTACAACCGGGAGCGACCGCATCAGGCGCTGAACATGCAATACCCAGCGGAGCTCTACACACCCTCACCGCGGCCTTATACCGGACTACCGGAGCTGCATTACCCGTTCCACGATATGACCATCACCGTGACGCAATGCGGCCGCCTGTGCTTTGGCAGGCGCAAGATCAATCTCAGTGGCGTGTTCGCTGGTCAGAACGTCGGGGTCCGGCAAGTTGCCGATCACATCTGGTTGATCAGCTTCATGCACTACGATTTAGGCTTCTTTGACGACGAGACCAGTCGCGTCGAATGCGCCCCAAACCCCTTCAGTGCTAAAGTGTCAACCATGTCTCCGGTATAAAACGTCAGCGATCTGACCGGAACAGACCAGTGTCATGTGGTCGGGGTGATAGGATTTGAACCTGCGACTCCTACGTCCCGAACTTAGGAGATTCATTAAAACGCCGACGATTGCGTCCGCATCCGGGGAATCTATCCGATTTTGGGGCTTTGAGGCTACCTATAAGATGTGACATCCTATAGGATATCTATCGCTATGAGTGTGCCGCGCCTTGTGGTGGATACATCTGTGATTGCGTCAGGGCTTCGCAGCCAATTGGGCGCGAGCAATCGTATTCTCACGCTCGTCGCCGAGCGGCAGCTCGTACCCTTGGTGACCACGGCTTTGTTTCTTGAATATGAGGACGTTCTCAATCGCCCGGAGCAGCGATTGGCGACGGGCATGGCGAGGGAAGACGTATCGGGTTTTTTGGCGGCCTTAGCGAGCGCTGCGGAGCCCGTTGATGTTCACTTTATGTGGCGGCCACAATTGGCCGATCCGGCTGACGAGTTAGTGCTGGCGGCGGCGGTGAATGGTCGGGCTTCAGCCATTGTCACGCACAATGTACGCGACTTTTTGCCGGCAGCAGGCGACTTCGAGATCGAAGTGATTACACCGAGCGTTATGCTCCAGAGGATCAGGAAATGAGTAAAAACACCTATCCATTGAAACTTCCCACATCGGTGAAGAAGGCGGCCGCAGAACTGGCTGCCACTGACGGCGTATCGTTGAACCAATTCATCGCGGCGGCGGTAGCGGAAAAGGTGGGTTCCTTGCGCGCCGCGGATGATTTCCTTCGTGAGCGCGCGGGATCCGCGAAACCCAAAGACATGCTTAAGTATTTGCGCCGCGCACCGAAGGTTGCACCGGACGCCGACGACAAGCCATAGGGCCGCGTGTGCGGCACTCGTATAACAACGGATGCGCCGAGACATTTCACTTTTGAGCGCCCGTGTCCGGCATGGACAGAGAAGAGAATGCCAGGAGTAACGAAGCCATGAATCTTTTAGCCCGGCATGGCGTCCGTGAACTTGGTCACGACCAGCTGCAGTCGCGAAGGCTAATCGCAGTTGCCGCCTTCGTCCTGGCATCAAGTTGGGCTCACTGCCAGGATTTCCTAAAACCTGGCACTCCGGTGATCGTTGTAACGACCGATGGTCCCGTCGTGGGTCTTCAAGCCGAGCGCGTTCAATCCTTCCGCGGTATTCCGTACGCGGCTGCGCCGATAAACGAACTGCGATTTCGGCCGGCCGCGTCGCCCGTCAAATGGACGCACCCGCGTGATGCCCGGGTGAGTGGGGCGGCGTGTCCACAAGTGCTTGATCTGGGTGATCCTGCGGAGGATGGCGACCAAAACATGTCCGAGGATTGTCTGACGGTCAACGTTTGGACCCCACGAGCCGACACGCAGGCGAGACCGGTGATGGTGTTTATCCATGGGGGCGCTCTCGAGGAAGGAAGCGCCGAGGACAGTTGGTACGATGGGGGTGCCCTCGCCGAGCGGGGTGACGTCGTCGTCATGTCATTGCAATACCGCCTCGGAGCATTCGGCTTCCTAGAACTCGCCGATGTGGGGGGTACTCGCTTCGCCGACAGCGGCAACCTCGGACTGTTGGATCAGATCGAGGCACTGCAATGGGTACAACGAAACGCCGGCCGATTTGGCGGCGATCCTCACAATGTAACCGTCTTCGGAGAATCGGCGGGCGGGGCGAGCATTCACGGTCTGCTTGCGATACCCGCGGCGCGTGATTTATTCCAAAAGGCGATCATTGAGAGCGGCGATCCCGGCCAGTTTCTATCGAATAAAGAAGCAATCGCCATCACCTCCGAATTCATGGCGCTTGCGCATGTCACCACGGTCAAGGAGCTCCAAAGGCTCAGCGCCGAGGACATGCTGCGCGCCCAATCGGAACTATTTACGAAGGGATATGGGCTTGCGACTTTTGGCATGGTCGAGGACGGTCGTACATTTGATCGGACACCGATTGAGGCTGTCGCGGCAAATCCGAGCTTGAGCAAGCCGCTGCTCATCGGCACGAACTCGGAGGAAATGCGCTATTGGACGGCGATGGACGCTTCACCGATCGATCAACAGCCGGAATCGGTCTTGCGCGCACGCTTATTGCACGCCTTTGGGCCTGGCGCCGAGCACCTCCTCAGCGCTTACGCGAATGACGGCAACTCTTATTCGGAAGCGGTCACTCAGTTGTTGGGCGACGTCGTCTTTAGAATGCCGTCTATTCGGCTGGCGGAACTGAACGCTGATCGCCAGCCCACTTTCGTTTATCTGTTTACATATCGCTCACCGACCAAGGGCCCCACGGGTCTTGAATACGGTTCCATGCACGGCCTGGAACTCGCGTTTGTTTTCCATGTAGATTCCTCAATGGGATATTCCTATGTCGGACCGAAAGGCTCGTGGACGCATCTGAGCGATCAAATGGCCGATGCCTGGACACGCTTCGCCCGCAACGGAGATCCCAATGGGGCGGGATTGCCGACGTGGCCCCGCTATGGGACCGAACAACATGCCACCATGGAATTCGGTGTTCGCACCGACGTCGCGCTCGATCCCTATGGAGCGGAACGGCGCGCCTGGCACGAAATACCGTCGCAGAAATTTGAACAGGCGCAGGCGGCTCGGTTTTCGGATCCGCCGGCTGAATAAGCCACCGGCGACGGCACAACCTCGATGCCATGGGCATGCCATGTCCGCCAACCACGAAGGCAGTCGGGGCTCTGACGGGCTTTTTTTGGGTCTTAGTTGTGACCGAATCTGTGACCAAACGTAAGCACTCCAGCAAGCCCGTCTTTTCCGCCATGAGCTGACCGGGCGAAGCTTTCCACCGCGGCGCTGTTGCCGCTGAGGTGGAGAGCGCGATGTCGAAGTGGAACCTGGAAGCGTTGAATGAGCGTGAGCGAGCATGCTTGGGCCACCTGGAGCAGGCCAAGAGACTGGGCATGAGCTTTTCACGGTACTGCCGAGAGCAGGATCTGAGCCTGCACCAGTGGGCGTGGATCAAGCGGGTCTTGGTCCGCAAAGGGGTGGTCAGCGAGCGTCGCCAGAAGGAAGGACCCGAGGCCGTGGGATTTGCACCGGTGCGCATTGTCCCAGCGACGGCGACGACGCCAGCGACAGCAGTGTCGACGGGGTGTCGGATTCGGCATCCATCAGGTTGGACGATCGAGTGTGCGGGTTATCCGGAAGTGTCATGGCTGTCGGCCTTGATGTCGGGAGCAGCGCGATGATGCGCCCGAGCGGGGAGGTGAAGGTGTACCTGCATCGGGAACCGATCGACATGAGGAAGGGCCGCAACGGTCTGGCGGCGCTGGTACGCGAAGGCATGAGCCAAGATCCATTCGCGCCCGAGGCGCTGTATGTGTTCGTCGGACGTCGCTATGACGCGCTGAAGATTCTGGGATGGGATCGCAACGGCTTTTGCGTGTGGTGGAAGAAGATCGAGAGCGATGAGAAGTTTCGCTGGCCGCGGATGTTGGACGAGGACGTGGTCACGTTGACGGCGGAGCAGTTGAACTGGTTGCTGGATGGCTACGATGTGTGGTCGGCGCCGCATCGGGTGATCCGCTTTGCGCACATGAGTTGAGTGGGATTTTACGTATTTTTTTGTTGAGTTATTTGTTCGGCGCGGTACACTTTCTTGGTGCTCGCGCCGAACAAAAGCCCCGTAGCCCTTGCGAACAAAATCACCGAGCTGTCTGTTCGCCTGAACGTCACCGAAGAACAAAATCGGCTGCTGCGCGAAGAGAACCAAAGGCTCCAGCAGATCGCGCTCGCCCATCAGCAGCTCAAGAGCGAGCATCAGCAGACCGTCGAACGCAAGGTGCTGCTGGAGGAGGAAGTACGGTGGCTCAAAGCCCAGTACTACGGCCGCTCCACGCAGAGCAGTGATGCCGCCGAGCAGAACCCCGACCAGGCGATGCTGTTCAACGAGGCCGAAGTACTCGCCGCTATCGAAGCGGCGGATGAAGCGCACCGCGAGCGCACCACGAAGATCGATGCGCATGAGCGCAAGCGTTCCGCCGATGCCCACCGCAAGGCGATCCCGGAGCACTTCCCGCGCATCGAGATCGAATACGATCTGGCACCCGAACAAAAAATGTGCACGAAGTGCGCCGTTCCGCATCCCTTGACCCGGATGGGCCAAGAGATTCGCGAGTGCTATCGCTTCGAGCCCCCGAAGATCAGCGTCGAGCAGCACATCCGGCCGACCTATGTCTGCGAAGAACTGCACGAGGCGCCGATCACGGCGCCGGCGCCGCCCGTGATCCTGCCGAAGTCGATGGCGAGCCCGTCGTTGCTTGCGCACGTGACGAACTCGAAGTTCAACTTAGGATTGCCGCTGTACCGGGTGAGCCAGGATCTGAAGCGCTATCGGATGGACTTGAGTCCGGGCACGCTCGGCACCTGGATGAGCACCGTCGGCGGCGAGAAGATCGTGCCGGTGGTCAATCTGATCAGGGACGCCTTGTTCGCCGCTGCGTTCATGCATATTGATGAGACGCCGCTGCAAATCCTGCGCAGCGACAAGGCGACCGGGTCCGATCACTACATCGTCGTGCGGTCGGGAGGTCCGCCCGGACAGCGCATCGTCTTGTACGACTATCTGGCCTCGCGCACCACGGCGGGCTTGAAGCAGTTCTTCATGGGTCCTGACGGAGCGTATCAGGGCAAACTCGTCAGCGACGGGCTCGAGCGCTACGACGACATCGCCGCAGAGCTCAAGCTGCTGCATTTTGGCTGTTTGACGCACTGCCGTACGATGTTCTTCAAGGCGCGCAAGGTCAGCAACCTACCTTCCACCCGCACGCTCGCCAACGCGGCGATCGAGGACTACATCGGCCCGGTCTATCGGATCGAGGGACAGATCAAGGCGCTGCGCGCAGAGTCTCAGCAGCGCGGGGAACCTCTGCCGCTCGCAACGGTGCTCAAACTGCGCCAAGAGAAGTCCAAGCCGATCTTGGAGAAGTTCAAAGCCTGGATCGATCAGATCCTACCTGCCACCCCGCCGAACAGCGCGCTCGGCAAGGCGCTCGGCTATGCGACTCGGCAGTGGCCGAAGTTGGTCCGGCATTTGGATCACCCCGAAATCCCGGTGGATAACAATTACAGCGAGCAGCAGATCAAACATTTTGCGACGGGACGAAAAGCGTGGCTCTTCAGCTACGATGCCGGCAGCGCCCAGGCGAGCGCCAACCTGTTCTCGCTGGTGACGACATGCCGTGTCAATGACGTCGAGCCCTACGCGTACCTGAACTATCTGTTCGAACATCTGCCGGCAGCCACCACCGTCGAGCATGTCGAGGCGCTGCTGCCTTGGAACCTCAAGTCGATGTTGGACGCGCAGCACACACCATCACAGCAGCACTCCACCGCGTGACGCGGAACCCGCCTATCGCGATCGCGCGAACAACACCAGTACGGGGTTAATCGAGCCCCATGGGTGATCACACGCGGGCGATGCCCGCGGTGCCGGCGCTTATCTCATCCAACGGGGATGCTGAAGTGCTTACGACCAAACGGCCCAGAAGTTGTGACCAAATGCGTTTTTCGAGGGATCGGCGAGTGAAAAAACGCTTTAAAATCAGTGGTCGGGGTGACAGGATTTGAACCTGCGACTCCTACGTCCCGAACGTAGTGCTCTACCAGGCTGAGCTACACCCCGAATCGACTCGAATCAGTTCTTGCGTGCCACGGCGAACTTCGCCAGTTCACTTAAGCCCTCTTTGAAGGCGCTTTCGGGAAGGGGCGCGAGCGCAGCAAGCGCCTGATCTGCCTCGCATTGAGCGAGGCGCGCAGTGTACGCAAGCCCCCCGAGGCTTGCAACGGCGCGCGTGATTTCGCCCAATTGGCCCAGGCCCCCCTGTTCGATGGCATGGCGGATCATGGCGCGTTCATCGTCATTGCCATGCTGCATCGCATAAATCAGGGGCAGAGTGGGTTTGCCCTCCGCCAGGTCGTCCCCCAGGTGTTTCCCCAAACTGGCTTCATCGGCCTGGTAGTCAAGCGCGTCATCCACCAATTGGAAAGCCGTCCCGATGTGCCGCCCGTACAGCGCCAACGATTCCTCGATGTGGGGCGGGGCGTCGCTCAAGACCGCCGCGATCTGCGCCCCGGCCTCGAACAGGCAGGCGGTCTTGCGGCGAATGACATCGATGTAGCGCGCCTCCGTGGTATTGGCATCGCGGGCATTCATCAGCTGCAGGACCTCACCCTCGGCAATGGCATTGGTGGCATCGGCGAGGATGCGCATGATGCGCATGCGGTCCAGGGTCACCATCATTTGAAAGGCGCGCGAATACAGGAAATCGCCCACCAATACGCTGGTGGCGTTGCCGAATACCTCGTTGGCGGTTTCGCGCCCACGACGCAGCGAGGAGCCGTCCACCACATCGTCGTGCAGCAGAGTGGCGGTATGAATGAATTCGATGATGGCGGCGGCGTCGATGTGCCGTCCGGCCGTGTGGCCGCAGGCCCGGGCGGCCAGGAGCACCAAAAGGGGGCGCAGACGCTTGCCGCCGGAGTAGATAATGTAGGTGGCGACCTGATCGACCAGCGCCACTTGGCTGTGCAAACGCAGCTTGACGACCCTATCGACGGCCTCAAAATCAGCGGTTACCAAGCCACGAATCTGTTCTAGTGTCATGAAGCGCTCAAGCGAATACGCCATGGTACCTAAGAATGCTCTGGCTAGCGCGATCCGGTGGGTCCGCCAGCCGAGGGTTGGTGCCGCCCCACCCGCGCCTCAGGGGGCACCCGGTTTGACCTAAAGGCCGCCAGCCCGTACAATTCGCGGCTCTTTTGCGGCCCCTACTTCAAGCCGCTCTCGGAGTTCCAACATGTATGCCGTGATTGCCACGGGCGGTAAACAGTACCGCGTTCAAGAAGGTACCGTGGTGCGCATCGAGAAGCTCGACGCGGACCAAGGCGCCAGCGTCGAATTCGACAAGGTGCTGCTGGTCGGCGCCGGATCCGAGGTCACCATCGGCGCTCCCTACGTGGGGTCGGCCAAGGTGGTCGCCACGGTCGAGAGTCACGGCAAGGGCGACAAGGTGCGCATTGTCAAATTCCGCCGCCGCAAGCATTACAAGCGCGAGAAGACTCATCGGCAGCCCTACACCGATGTGAAGATCACGCAGATCGTCGCTTAAGACTTAGGAGAACTCCTCATGGCACATAAAAAAGCGGGCGGCAGTACTCGTAACGGCCGCGATTCTCATTCCAAGCGTCTGGGCGTGAAGAAATTCGGCGGCGAGGATGTGCTCGCCGGCAACATTCTGATCCGTCAGCGCGGAACGGTGTACCGCCCCGGCGTGAACGTCGGCATCGGCACCGACCATACCTTGTTCGCCAAGGCGCACGGGGTGGTGGAGTTTCGGGTCAAGGGTGCCGAGCAGCACACCTACGTCAACGTCGTTACCAAGTAGCGATGCCGGCGAGCGCAAGCTCGCCGATCTGAATCCTTAGAAAGGGGGTAGGGCAACCTGCCCCCTTTTTGTTTTCGCCCCCTCGGGGCGCGCTCATCGAGTTGACCCATGAAATTTGTCGACGAAGCCAAGCTCAAAGTGCAGGCCGGCAACGGCGGCCGCGGCTGCGTGAGCTTTCGCCGCGAGAAATTCGTCCCCTTCGGCGGTCCGGATGGCGGCGACGGCGGGTTAGGCGGCAGCGTCTACCTGCGGGCGGTCGAGGGCATGAATACTCTCGCCGACTTTCGCATCTCGCGCACCTACAAGGGCCAGAACGGCGAGAGCGGCAGCGGCAACGATTGCACCGGGCATGGCGGGGATGACATCTATGTGTCGGTCCCCGTCGGCACCGTGATTTCGGACCGAGACACCGGCGAGCAATTGGGCGACCTCGCCGCGCAAGGCCAGACCCTGTTGGTGGCCAAGGGAGGCAAGGGCGGCTGGGGCAATACCCGCTTCAAATCCAGCACCAATCGCACGCCTCGCAAATCAGGCCTGGGGCTGCCTGGGGAGAAGCGCGAGCTCATGCTCGAATTGAAGCTGATTGCCGATGTGGGGTTGCTGGGATTGCCCAATGCCGGCAAGTCGACGTTGATCCGGGCGGTGTCATCGGCACGTCCCAAAGTGGCCGACTATCCCTTCACCACCCTGTATCCGAACTTGGGTGTGGTAACCGCCGGACCCGGACGCAGCTTCGTGATGGCCGACATCCCCGGACTGATCGAGGGGGCGGCCGACGGTGCCGGCCTCGGCATTCGCTTCTTGAAACATCTGCAGCGCACCCGCGTGCTGCTGCACCTCGTCGACATCGCGCCGCCCGATCCCGATGCGGACCCCGTCAAGGACGCACGCACCATCGTCGCCGAGCTGAAGAAGTTCGCAGCCGATCTGGGCGCCAAGGAGCGCTGGCTGGTCATCAACAAGATCGATCTATTGGAACCCGCCGAAGTCGAGCGGCGCGCCAAGGACATCGTGCGGCGCCTGCGTTGGAAGGGGCCGGTGCTGCGCATCTCAGGGGCCACCGGCGCCGGCACGGGCGAGTTGAAGCAGGCGGTGATGCGGTATCTCGAGGAGCATCCCCGCTTGGGTGCGACCCAGGCTGAGGTGGCCGCGGAGGTGGGCGAGGCGGCCGGCAGCGGCGCCCCCCCTAAGAAATAAAAAAGCCGGCACTGGGCCGGCTCTTTACCAATGCTTGCGAGCGCTCTTGGGGCCCGCCACTGCGCCTACTTGGCCAGCGCGCGAACCTGCTTGGTCAGGCGGCTCTTATGACGAGCGGCCTTATTGCGATGAATGATGCCCTTGTTCACCATGCTGTCGATCACCGGGGTGGCGGCGGCGAGGGCGGAGGCGGCCTCTTCCTGCTTGCCGGCCTTCAGCGCGAGGGTGGCCTTGCGGATGGCGCTGCGCAGCTGCGAGGTGAGCGCGTCGTTACGGGCTCTGTGCACCGTCGACTGTCGGGCAGCTTTTTCAGCAGATTTCGTATTCGCCAAGCGCGGACTCCTTACTAGACCCAAGGCCCCATTCGGACCTCAAAAGAGCCGCGTAGCTTGCCGATTGGGCCTGCGATTGTCAATTGGCGCGCCTGGCCGGGGTCGGGCGCTTGGTATAGTGGGGGCCTGAATGATGGGAAACCTGAGTATAATCACGGCCTTTCGCCATGGAACTAGTTCGCGGTCTCTATAACCTCTCGCGGCGCCATCGCGGCTGCGTTCTGACCGTGGGCAACTACGACGGCGTGCATCTAGGTCACCAGCAGATGATCGGCGTGCTCAAGGCGCGCGCCGCCGCATTGCGCGCGGCTGCCACGGTGCTGGTGTTCGAGCCGAGTTCGAAGGAGTTCATCGATCCAGATGATGCTCCGCCGCGCCTGACGCGGTGGCGGGAGAAATTTCTGGCGCTGGCGGCGCAGGGAGTGGAGCGCCTGGTGACCTTGCGTTTCGATGACTGCATGCGCGCGATGACCCCGCAGTCCTTCGTCGATGCGTTGATGGTGGAGAAGCTCGGCGTGCGGCACATGGTGGTGGGTGATGATTTTCGCTATGGCTGCAAGGCCGGCGGCACGATCGAGAGCCTGCGCAGCGCCGGCGAGGCCCATGGGTTCGGCGTCGAACAACTGGCGCCCTTCGTTCTCGACGGGGTACGGGTGAGCAGCACGGCGGTGCGCGAACGGCTGGACGTCGCGGACTTTCACGGCGCGGCACGACTGCTCGGCCGCCCGTATTGCATGCTGGGCCATGTGGTGCCGGGCCGCCGGTTGGGCCGCACCCTGGGGTTTCCGACCGCGAACCTGCGGTTGATGCGCCGCAAGTCGCCCGTGTGGGGCATATTGGCGGTGTGGGTTCACGGCATTGAGGCACGCCCGCTGCCGGCGGTGGCGAGTCTCGGCACGCGGCCCACGGTCAACGGGACCGAGCCCTTGCTCGAAGTGCATGTGTTCGATTTTTCCGGCGATCTGTATGGCCGGGTGATCGAGGTTGAGTTCGTCGCGAAGCTGCGCGATGAGCTCAAGTTCGACTCCTTGGATGCGATGGTGGCGCAAATGAAGCTCGATGCCGCGCATGCGCGCGAGGTGTTGTCGAAGGTGGATGGTGGCTGATTACCATGGTTGACTACAAAGCGACGATTAATTTGCCGAACACGGGCTTCCCGATGAAGGCGGATCTTGCCCACCGCGAACCCGGCATGCTCGCGGCCTGGGAGCGCGATGGGTTGTACGAGAAGATTCGCGCCACCGCCAAGGGACGCCCGCCCTTCGTGCTCACCGACGGGCCGCCTTATGCCAACGGCGCCATCCACCTGGGTCACGCGGTCAACAAGATTCTCAAGGACATCATCGTCAAGTCGCGCACCCTGGACGGATACGATGCGCCCTATGTTCCCGGGTGGGACTGCCATGGGCTGCCCATCGAGATGCAAGTCGAGAAGACCCATGGCCGCGTCGGGCAGAAGATCGACGCCAAGTCGTTTCGCGCGGCGTGCCGGGACTATGCCCGCAAGCAGGTCGACGCGCAGCGCACCGATTTCAAGCGCCTGGGGGTGCTCGGCGATTGGGATCATCCCTACCTGACCATGGCCCCGAGCTTCGAGGCGGAGCAGCTGCGCGCCTTTGCCCTCATCATCGAGAACGGTCACCTGTACAAGGGCTTCAAGCCCGTGCACTGGTGCTTGAACTGCCGCTCCGCCTTGGCGGAAGCGGAGGTGGAGTACGAGGACAAGACCTCGCCCAGCATCTATGTGCGCTTTGCCGTGGTCGATTGCGCGGACCTCGCGCAGCGCTTCGGGATCGGCGCGGGGGATGCGAGGAATACCGACTCGCAGTGCCGTGAAACGCCCACCTCGCTGGCCATATGGACCACGACTCCCTGGACGCTGCCGGCGAATCGGGCGGTGGCGGTGCACCCACAATTCGACTACGCGCTGGTCGAGTTCGATATGGGTGGCGGCGCCGAACGCCTGGTGCTCGCGACCGAGCTGGTCGACTCCGTCATGAACTCCCTGGGCATCGCCTATTGGGTGCAGATCGCGAGCGTCAAGGGGGCGGCGCTCGAGAACCTGCTGCTGCAGCATCCCTTCTACGATCGGCAGGTGCCGGTGATCCTGGGTGAGCACGTGACTCTCGATGCCGGCACGGGCGCCGTGCACACCGCGCCCGGCCACGGTCTGGATGACTATGTCGTGGGCCGCCGCTATGGTCTCGAGGTCGACAATCCGGTGGGCGGCGACGGCCGATTCCTGCCCGCAACGCCGCTGTTCGCGGGTGAGCAGGTATTCGACGCCAATGCGCATGTGATCCGCGTGCTGCACGACAACGGCCGCCTGCTCAAGGACGAGCCCTACCATCATTCCTATCCGCATTGCTGGCGCCACAAGACGGCGGTGATCTTTCGCGCGACGCCGCAATGGTTCATCAGCATGGAACAGGCGGGCCTGCGCAAGGGTGCGCTCGAGGCCATCTCGCACGTCGACTGGATGCCCGCCTGGGGTGAACAGCGCATCAGCAGCATGATCGCCGTGCGCCCCGACTGGTGCGTGTCGCGGCAGAGGACTTGGGGCGTGCCCATCCCCTTGTTCGTCGACAAGGTGTCGGGTGAACTGCACCCGCGAACCGGCGCGCTCATCGAGCAAGTGGCGCAGCGGGTCGAGAAGGGCGGCATCGATGCCTGGTTCGATCTGGATCCCGCGCAGCTGCTGGGAACCGAAGCGGCCCAGTACGACAAGGCCACCGACGTCATGGACGTGTGGTTCGATTCCGGGGTGGTGCATCACTGCGTATCGCAGACTCGCCCCGAGATTTCCGTGCCCGCGGATCTGTATTTGGAGGGTTCGGATCAGCATCGCGGCTGGTTTCACAGCTCGCTGCTCACCTCGGTTGCCATGCACGGCCGGGCGCCGTACCGCGGCGTGCTCACGCACGGATTCACCGTCGATGAGAAGGGCCGCAAGATGTCCAAGTCCATCGGCAACACGCTGGTGCCGCAGAAACTGACCGGCACCTTGGGCGCGGACGTGGTGCGCCTGTGGGTGGCGGCGACCGACTATGCCAATGAGATGAGCGTGTCGGACGAGATCCTCAAGCGCATGGCCGATTCGTACCGCCGCATGCGCAATACGCTGCGGTTTCTGCTCGGCAACCTGCACGGCTTCGATCCCGCGCGCGACGCGGTGGCTTTCGACGACCTGGTGGCCATCGATCAATGGGCGACGGCCAAGGCATTTAGCCTGCAGAACGATGTGGTGACGGCCTATCGCAACTACGAATTTCACGATATCTATCAGAAAATCCACAATTTCTGCGTGGTCGAGCTCGGCGGCTTCTATCTCGACATTCTCAAGGATCGTCTTTACACCACGGGCGCCAAGAGCGCGCCGCGCCGCTCGGCGCAAACGGCCATGTACCACGTAGCGCAGGCCATGGTGCGCTGGTTGGCCCCCATCCTGAGCTTCACGGCCGAAGAGGTGTGGGGTTTCCTGCCGGGCGAGCGCAACGAATCGGTGTTCCTGAACACCTGGCATCAGTTCCCGCGCGGCGCCGAGCGCGTGCCGCAGATCGACTGGGACGCGCTGATCACCCTCAAGGCAGACGTGGCGCGGGACCTCGAGCGCCTGCGGGCGGCGGGGGAGATCGGCGCGCCGCTCGAGGCGGAAGTGACGGTGTTCGCGCCCGCGGCGCAGGCCGGCCGCTACTCGGCGCTGCGCGATGAACTGCGGTTTTTGCTCATCACCAGCCAGGCGCGGGTGGTGGAAACCGATACGCCTCCCGATTCGACGGTGCCGACCAGCGAACCCGGGGTGTGGATCGAGGTCAAACCGAGCAGCCAGCCCAAATGCGTGCGATGCTGGCATCTGCGCAGCGATGTCGGCAGCGATCCGCGGCACCCTGAACTTTGCGCACGCTGCGTCATCAACGTCGAGGGTCCCGGTGAGGAGCGTCAATTCGCATGACCACTGAAGAGAAACGCGGCCGGGCTGCCTCCTGGCTGGTGCTGTCGGCCTTGGTGGTGCTGGCGGACCAGCTCTCCAAGGCCTACATCACCCGGCATTTCATGGAATTCGAATTCACCCGGATCCTGGCGGTGCTCGACATCACCTGCATGCACAATGTGGGCGCGGCCTTCAGCTTTCTCGCCTCGGCCTCCGGCTGGCAGCGCTGGGTGTTCATCGGCCTCGCCGCTGTGGTCAGCATCGGCATCATCATCTGGCTGATCAGGCTGCCGCGCGGCACTCATGCCCTGCTCGCGGCGGGTCTCGCCCTGGTGCTCGGCGGGGCTCTCGGCAATGTCATCGATCGCATCCGCCTGGGCTACGTGATCGATTTCATACACTTTCACTGGGATCGAGCGTATTTTCCCGCATTCAACGTGGCGGATTCGGCCATTACGGTCGGCGCCGCCTGCCTGTTGTTGGATGCCTTATTCGAAGCGAAACGGAAAACCTGATGCAAATCTATCTGGCTAATCCGCGCGGATTCTGCGCTGGTGTGGACCGCGCCATCGACATCGTCGAGCGGGCCATCGTGTTGTTCGGCGCCCCCATCTATGTGCGGCACGAAGTGGTTCACAACAAGTACGTGGTGGACCGCCTGCGCGTCATCGGCGCGGTGTTCGTCGATGAATTGCACGAGGTGCCGGACGGCGCCACGGTGATTTTCAGCGCCCACGGCGTGCCGCGCGTGGTGCAGCAGGAGGCCGAGCGCCGCTTGCTCAATGTGTTCGACGCCACCTGCCCGCTGGTGACCAAGGTGCACATGGAGATCACCCGCTATGCCCGCGAGGCGCGCGAGGTGTTCCTGATCGGTCATGCCGGGCACCCGGAGGTGGAGGGCACCATCGGACAGTTCGATTCGACCCTGGGCGGCTCGATCTATCTGATTCAGACGGTCGAAGACGTCGAGCGCGTAGTGGTTCGAAACCCCGGCCATCTGGCCTTCGTCACCCAGACCACCCTGTCGGTGGACGATACAGCCTCCATCGTCGCGGCGCTGCGCGCCCGTTTTCCGGGGCTCAAGGCGCCGGTGAAAGAGGACATCTGCTACGCCACGCAAAATCGCCAGGACGCCGTCAAGGACCTGATCGTGCGCTGCGAGGTGCTGGTGGTGGTGGGCTCGAAATCCAGTTCCAATTCCAATCGCCTGCGCGAAATGGCCGGCAAGAACCACAAGCCGGGCTACCTGGTCGACGGACCGGAAGACCTGCATCGCGAGTGGTTCGACGGGGTCAAGACCGTGGGGGTCACCGCCGGCGCCTCGGCGCCCGAGATTCTGGTGCAGGGCGTGATCGCGCAGCTTCGGCTCTGGGGAGGCGAGGTGGCCGAGGAGCTATCCGGGCGCACAGAGCATGTCATATTCGCCCTGCCAAAGACCCTGCGCCAGGTGGCGAAGGACGGCGCCAGCCTTTCGTCGGTGGGTCCCACGGGGTAGAATGCGGCCCCTTTCTAGTTGCAACGCCGCAATAGCTCAGTTGGTAGAGCAACGCATTCGTAATGCGTGGGTCAGGGGTTCGAATCCTCTTTGCGGCACCATCACCTTCTTCCAAGAACGTTCGCAGACGTCCAGCCAACAAGCAAAAACCCCTGTAAATCAAGGCTCTTATCGCCCAATAATGTCCAGATTCGCATGTTGACAGCCTGACCGAAGTGGGGGCATAACTGGGGGCATCGTCACTCGCCGAAAGGTCCATGCCCCCAAATGCTGACCGACACCGCGATACGCGCCGCCAAACCGCGCGAGAAATCCTACAGGCTGTTCGATGCGCTCGGTCTATACCTAGAGGTGGCCCCGACAGGGAGCAAGCTGTGGCGCCTCAAGTACCGCCACGACGGCCGAGAGAACCGCCTCGCCCTGGGCGCCCATCCCGACACCTCATTGAAACAAGCGCGCGAGCGCCGCGACGCGGCGCGCCGGCAACTCGCTGCCGGCGTGGATCCGAGCAGCCAACGGCAGGCCGAGAAGCTGGCGACTGCGAATACATTCGAAGCGGTCGCGCGCGAATGGCTGGCGCTGCAAGAGAAGAAACTGGCGCCCTCCACGTTCGCGAAGGCCGGATGGACCTTTGAAACACTGGTGTTCCCGTACATCGGTTCGCGTCCCATCGCCAAGCTCGGCGCGGTGGATGTGCTCAGGGTTCTCAAGCGCATCGAGGGCCGAGGGATTCACGAGACCGCACATCGTACCCGCCAACGCTGCGCGCAAGTGTTTCGCTATGCCGTGCAAACCGCACGCGCCGAACGCGATCCAACCGTGGACCTTAAAGGAGCGCTGGCGCCGGTGGTCAAGGAACACCACGCGGCGATCACGGAACCGGCGCGCATCGGTGAGCTGCTGCGGGCCATCGATGGTTACGCCGGGCACGTGGTCACGGCGTATGCCTTGAAGCTGGCGCCGCTGCTGTTCGTGCGCCCGGGTGAATTGCGCCATGCGGAGTGGACCGAGTTCGATCTCGACAACGACGAGCCACTGTGGCGCATTCCCGCCGAGAAAATGAAAATGCGCCAGCAACATGTCGTGCCTTTGGCCAAGCAAGCGCTGGTGCTGCTGCGCGAGTTACATTCAGTGACGGGCCGGGGCCAGTATGTATTTCCGTCGCTCCGCAGCGGCTCGCGGCCCATGAGCGAAAATACGGTGAACGCGGCACTGCGTCGCATGAGCTACACCACGGAGGAAATGACCGGCCACGGGTTCCGCTCTCTCGCCTCCACCTGCTTGAACGAGCAAGGCTATCACCCCGATCTGATCGAATTGCAGCTTGCGCATGCCGAGCGCAATCAGGTACGAGCGGCTTACAACAAGGCGCAGCGCCTGCCAGAACGCCGCAAGATGATGCAGGCGTGGGGCGATTTCTTGGATGGGCTGCGCGCGGGCTCGAACGTGGTGCCCATCAAGCGAATGATTGGCTGATTCGTGACATCCCGCACTACCCGAATCAGTAGCTTTTAGGCTACAATGGCTATGCTAGAGGTCCGCGAGTACCAGACTGCCGAGGGCAAGACCCCGCTGACTGAATGGTTGCGGGGATTACGGGATGGCCCTACCAGCGACCGCATCGTAGCTCGACTGGATCGGCTCAAGGCAGGCCTGTTCGGTGACTGGAAGAGCGTGGGTGGCGGCATCTGTGAATTGCGGATCGATCACGGCCCCGGTTACCGGGTGTACTACGCGCAGGAAGGTAAGACGCTGATCTTGCTGTTTTGCGGCGGCGACAAGAGCACTCAAGCCAAGGATATCGAGACAGCCCATGCGTACTGGAAAGACTACAAAGCTCGCCTCCCCAAGCCGCCCGTTCAGAGCAGCGGATCACCTCCGAACCGAGGCCGACGTCGCCGTATACATTGAGGCGATGCTCGCGGATGGTGACGCGCGCGCGGTTCCCGTTGCGCTGCGAACCATTGTCGACGCCGTGGGCGGTATGGCCGCGCTCGCCGCCAAGACTGGACTCTCCCGTGAGACGCTATACCGGACACTTTCCAAGCGCGGCAATCCTCGGCTCGATACCCTTGCGGTGATACTGGCGGCTTTTGGACTGCGCTTGACTGTACAGACGGCGCAGAAATCCAGTGGGCGCCGCAGTGAGCCACGCCCGGCACTTGCTTGATCCTCCGTACAGACGGAAGGCTGCGTAATGATCAAGACTATTGATGTTTCAATTCCGAGAATGAGCCGCGGCTGCGCTCGATTTGGGTCGCCAACCACTCCTGCACCTCACCCCCAATCCATCCAACGGCGCGCACACCAAGTCTGATTCGCGAGGGAAATCGCTTCTCAGCCTCCAGTTGATAGATCATTGATCGGCACAAGCCTGTCACTTTGCAAACCTGCGGCATACGAAGTACTTGAAGCCGCTTATCTGGTTGGAGCACCGGGGTAGCCATACGCCTGACACATTACGGCAGCGATTGGGCCATTACCATGGAGCTTTTCGCGCGAAAGCACCTACGAATGCCTATCAAACGACGGCGTACTAATGAAGGCCCTGCCGGCCCGCGTCGCGATCGTCGCGAAGAAAACGGCCGACCAACTGTAGGCTACCGAGTCCGAGGCTCACGGACTCGGTGTTTCGTTTCTTGCTTGGCCAAGGCGTCCAGGGTGATTTGTTGGCGTTCGGTCCGGGGTGACGGCATTTGCGCCAGGAACCGTCGGATGTCCCGAGCCACTTCCGAGTGCCCGTCGCGTTCGAGCACATCGTGAACGACGTACCAACCTTGCTCCACCTCGCGCCGGGTTGCGACGAGGGTCGCCTGACCCGGCTCCGGTTGATTGCGATCGCGATATATAAACGAATTGAGCTTCGCCTCGACGTAGGTGGACGAGCCGCGCCTTTCTGAGCGAAAAACGCCATCCGACTTTGCAATTCGCGTCTCGCCGCGAACCGCGCGTTCCGTTGCGTTCGCCGCGATGCCCTATTCACGCAAATGCGCAGCAAACTGTTGCCTCCAGTCGCGAAGTGTCGCTTTGCGGATGTTGAGCCGCACACCCTGCTCGCTGATGGCTCGGACGACGAGGTGGACGTGCGGATTGCCTTGGTGCGTGTGCAATGCCATCGCGTAACGATGCTTCAGCGCGAACTGGTTCACGGCGAATGCCCGTACCGCCGCGTCCAGCTT
This sequence comes from uncultured Gammaproteobacteria bacterium, assembly GCA_963837435.1. Classification (GTDB taxonomy): domain Bacteria; phylum Pseudomonadota; class Gammaproteobacteria; order Steroidobacterales; family Steroidobacteraceae; genus Bog-1198. The sequence goes on along the minus strand of CAWINJ010000011.1, from coordinate 87,202 downwards.
GTCGGACGGGGTGCCCTTCGGCATCGAGAAGATCAGATTGTGCACGAGCTTAGGGGGCTTGCGGCCGTGGGTGATCGCTCGATCGGTATGGCGTCGTAGGACATCCAGGTCCAGATCCCAATCGAGCATCAGATCCTTCTCAAATCCCTTTTCCATCAGCTTCTCGCCCATATCGGTTTCGATTTCATTCACACCCTTGCGCCCGATATAGTCAAAATCGGCGCCAACGCCTTGCAGTGTCCGAGCGCCGCCCGACACTTTGATCATCACTTCCGGGACTCGACGGGCCGTCCTTGCGATCAAGGCCACCTCGCTCGGGGTGAGTTTCGCCTCCGGTCCGCGCCGGCCGAAGCTGGCAATATCGAGGCAGGGACGCTCCGCGCGTAGATCAACGACTCGCTTTGGCATCGTCGGTCTCCCAGCTGGCTATGTTCGCCTCAATCAAGCGTTTGAAACGGGAACGCAACCCTTCGAAGGCCGCAAGCATCGCTCGAAGGTCTGCCGTCGTTATTCCTTCCACCCGCCCGGTCCGGTGAGCGACACGGGCGATCTGATTCAGATTCCGACCCACTGCGCCCAGGGCACCGGCGGCGTGCCTGAGCTCGGCGAGCTCGCGGTCGGGGAGCGGCGGCATTCCGCGCAAATGAGTGGCCCTCCGGCGCTGTGCTACGGCTTCCACATGCGGACACCGAGAGGGCCAATATAAGCGTCCAGACTGCTCTAGAGACGTAGTTCACGACAGCTAGTCCGGCAGCCAAACAGCCGCGGCTCTCGATACTCGGCATTCATTACGCGATGGCTCACGTTTCCGCCTTCGCCCCGTTTCTGCCCGTTGCGATGGAAACATCGGGTGGACAGCGGCGGGTACTACGCGGCAATGTGCACACCGAATAAGCGCTGTAGATACCATACAGCACGCCGAGCGAAAGACAGATTCTCGACCACCAAATTTCGGTAGCAGGAGACGCACAGGCCGATATAAGTGTCAGAAACCGTGACGTAGCAGAGTGTCATGGCGGGAATACGAGCCGTGCAATTGTCACAGGTTGTGTGGTCCCAGGAGCCTCGCTCTATGGCGAAAAGATTATTATCGTATGCAGCACCGTCGTATGGAACCCGGAATGTAAGCCCTCCATCTGGCTCCGGGTACCACCTCGATTCATGAGCCTTCGGAAGCCTATCTTCGGAAACGCGCATTCCGGCGGCAAAGTTCGCAACCAATGCGTCACGAATCGGGATCCGACTCGACATCCACTGGCGCTTGGGCAAATCCTCGCCTTCCTGAATCATGTGCGCTCTTACCAGGACGATTTGATTCCTGCTGAGTGCAGACTACGCGCGGATCAGTGCCACGACTTCACGTGGGGCACGAACGAAGGCCACAACTCCGGGGATGGCTACCAGGAGCCACATTACCCACGCCTCCACTTTGAAAATGATTTTTCATTCTTCATCCCCTAGATTCGGCGCACCCGTCTAACCTCTGATTGTCAAGTCTACAGTGCCCCGCAAACGTCAGCTATGTGGCAATCACTTCAGGACCGCGACGGACCGGTCGTGGCCGCCTGCCGCCTGATGGTCGCTCCTCAGGCAACAGGCTTAGCGGCTGCGGGTAACGCGTTGCGCGCTGCCACGGGTCGCGCGTCGCGGGGCGCGAATCAATACCTCTGCGGCGATACCGAGTTTCGCATGCAATCGCCGGATCATCCCAATTGAGAGCGCGCGCCTGCGATTTAGCACCTCAGAAACACGGGTGCGAGTACCAAGCAAAGGCTCCAGATCTTTGCGCGTCAGCCCCTGCTGTTCCATTCGAAATTGGATCGCCTCAATGGGGTCGGGGCGGTCAATCGGCTCGTGCTGCGCTTCATAGGCGTCAATCAGCGTTGCAAGCACATCCAGGCGATCGCCGTTGGGCGTGCCATTCTTTGCGCCCCACAGTCGCTTCACCTCTGCCATTGCAGCACGATGATCCGCAGCGTTCCGAATAGGCTTGACATCAATCGCCATGGTCCACCTCCGTCACTTCAATTTGATCGTAGTCCTTGTGAGTGCCCAGCCACTTGATCCACACGATGCCTTTCTCGTAATCGATGGCAACTACCAAACGATAGGAGTTGCCCTTAATGTTAAACACCACACGATCCGCTGACACTATACTGGCTGTCGCGTACAACTTCTTGAGCTCAGCGCTGCTATGCCACTCAGCGTTTTGCGCCTCATGAAACCAGGCATCCAGGGCCGACCTCAACGCACCCTGATCCTTGTGCCCGGTTCGGGTTTCTACAAACTCCCGTAACGTACGCCGAGCAATGATCCTCATGCATCTACAGTATCATGTTCCCAAATTGGGAACAATAGTCAAACCCGTTAGTGACGCGTGTTTACCAACGCGGGTAGGGGATCTGTGCTTACCGCACGATTAACGACGGGACTCGCAGGGAGTTATGTGCTCATTGGCACCGCAATTGCAATTGTTGCCTATTTGTTCCAGGAGGTAATCCCCACTCGGGCGCAGTCGAACGCTGATCGGCCAGAGGGGCCATTCGCTCGGTTCTTTGACCAAGAGTCGTCTGCGTTGCCGGTAATACTCGGGTTGGCGCTCCTAGCAAGCGGGGGATGCGGGTTGCTTGTCGTATCGAACTACGCGGGTATTGATTGGGTAGGCTTTATAGTCCTGGCCGGCGCCGGCGCTTACGTGCTCAAGCGGACTTTCACAGCATCGAAATAGCAGCGATGATTGAGTTTCGAATTGACAAGGCCCTTTTGGCGTCTCAATATGTACGCTACGTAGCGTAGCGTTATACACTATGAAACAGAAAACCCCCGCACACCAAGCCTCTGCTCCCATACTTCGCCGGAAGACCACAGCCGGAAAGCGGGCGGTAGCCGCTGCCATTCGAATTCTGCGAGATGAGGGGTACGCCAAAATGACTATGGAGCGGGTCGCCGCTGCTAGTCGTGTGGCAAAGACGACGTTGTACCGCCGTTGGCCCACAAAGGCGGCCCTTTGCGTGGAGGTGTACTTCGAGGTTGCTGGGCGCGAGCTGGCTGATCCAGATACCGGCAATGTCGCCGCCGATCTGAAGGAGCTTCTGAAAACGGTCGTTCACTTGCAAACAAAAACAGTTGCCGGCCAGGCATTTATCGGACTGATCGCCGAATCCCATGTCAAACCCGATTTTCAATCCGGCGTTCTGGCGGAGTTCGCGATTCGTCGGCGTGAAGTCACGCATCATGTACTGAGGCGAGCGATCGAGCGTGGCGAGATCCTGCCCGGGACAGACATCGATCTCGTGATTGACGCAATTGGCGGAGCCACCACATTCCGACTCTTGCAACGACATGCTCCTCTCACAGCCGGGTTTGCCAACTCGCTTGTTGATTTGGTGCTCTCGGGGTGCAAATCGCATCCCCCGAAGAGTAAGCAGGCTCCTGGCGGATGACTACCGCGGGTCAGGGTTCCGATGCGCCAATATCTGTTGTGGCGATGTGTTCGCTCGATGAGTATCCGCCGGGACTCATAGGTGTCGTTGCGGCGCTCTTTGGCAAGTGCATTGCTGCCAGTCATCACATCAATTGGACGCTCGACGTGATGATCGCCGAGCAACAGTGCGAATTCTTCAGGCGCTTCGATCCGACCCGTGATCGGGTTTGGATTGCCTTGGAACAAGGCACGCCGAGAGGTGCGCTGACGATTGACGGGCCACGCACAGAATCGGGAAGAGAGTACGCACGACTGCGATTCTTCATTCTAGATGAAAAGCTTCGGGGCCGAGGCATCGGGCGACGCATTGTCACCGAGGCCATCCAATACTGTCGGGAACAGGGTTATCCGGGTGTCTTCCTTACGACTCTCCCCGGTCTGAACGCTGCCTTACACCTCTATAAGGAGCAAGGATTTAATTTGGTTCACGAGAGCAGCGAGACATTTCACGGCAGTGCCTATATCGAGCAAACCTGGGAGTGCAAGTTCGCGCCGTGAAGCCGCCCCTGAAACCGAAGCCGATCGCAGCATCTCTTGCTGCTTAAAACTACCGGAATTAGGTCGCCGCCGCATCGGACCAGTTGACTGTAACTGGGGCTGTGGCGTTGCGTTGCGAGCGGCGCATGGATATACTCTGCAAGATTGTATATCTAGCTTGGAGTGAGGCATGCAAGTCTCAAAGTGGGGTAATAGCCTGGCGATTCGTCTACCCGCGGCGGTAGTGGATGCGCTCGGCTTGAAGGAAGGCGATCAGATTGAAATTCAAGTGGCTGGTAAGCGGTCATTCGATGTGGCAAAGGCTGCTAGTGCACGCGAGCTGGTGGCACGCTTGCGGAAGTTTCGCGGAACCCTCCCGGCGAATTTCAAGTTTGATCGGCTCGAAGCCAATGAGCGAAGGTGAGGACTTTTTTGACACGAGCGTACTGCTTTATTTGCTTTCAAAGGATTTCGACAAGGCGGACTGTGTCGAACAGCTGCTTGCTGAGCGCGGTACCATCAGCGTTCAAGTCCTGAATGAGTTTGCGGCTGTGGCTTTGCGAAAGCTGCGAATGCCGCTTGGCGATGTCCGAGAAATTCTAGATACGGTGCGGGCCGTTTGTAGCGTGGAGGCAGTCACTGCCGCGACCCATGATCGCGGTCTGGCCATCCATGAGCGGTACCGATTTTCGTTATACGACTCCATCTTGGTCTCGTCTGCTCTGATCGTAGGAGCTAAGGTGCTGTACTCGGAGGATCTTCAGCACGGACAAGTCATCGAAGGTCAATTGCAGGTGGTAAACCCATTTCTGATGGGCTGACGAGAATCAGAGTGAGCCGGAAAATTCTTCGTAATGAGTGGGTCAGAGGTTCGACCGGCGAGCCGGGAAATCGCGACTCCCGATACGCTCGATAAAGGTGGCGACATTTCCCTTGAATGAGCCGGTCTTCCGGGTCATTCTACTCACAATGACTGGAGTTGGTCCGGACTTGTCGCAAGTGGGGGATCTCTATCCATGGAACTGAGCCGCCGTGACCTCTTAACCGCATCGGCGATCATGCTGATGCGCCCTGTGAGCAGCATTTCGGCACCGCTGGGTGCGCGCCTCGCCGCGGCTCCGTTACCCAGCGGCACCGAACCCGTGTTGTTGTGTTGGAATGAGAATCCCTACGGTCCATCGCCCGCTGCCCGCGCTGCAATCTCCCAGTCGATAGCGGACGGCTGTCGTTATCCGGACGAGGAGAATCCAAGGCTCGTCAACTTAATCGCCGAAAAAGAAGGGTTCGGGCCGGATCACATCGTGACAGGCACCGGCTCCGGGGAGTTGCTGCGCGCCCTCGGGCTGCTCGCCGCGCGCCAGCAAGGCGAGATCGTGGCTGCCGACCCCACCTACGCCGAGTTGACCGAGTACGCTGAGCACTCAGGGGCGACCCTGAAGTTGGTGCCCGTCGATGCACACATGCGCCATGATTTGAGCGCGATGCACGCGGCGGTTTCCGCCAAGACGCGCATCGTGTACATCTGCAATCCCAACAACCCGACGGGCACGATGGTCGATTCCGCGACGATCGCGGCATTCGTCGCCGCGCTTCCGGATCATGTGACGACCGTCATCGATGAGGCTTATATGGAATTCGTCGAGGGCACACCCTCGTCGACCGGCCTGATCTCGGGGCCAAAGCGTGTGGTCGTGTTGCGGACATTCTCCAAGCTCCACGGCATGGCCGGGGTTCGGTACGGCTACGGGATCGCTCGACCGGAGGTCATCGAAGAAATCTCCGCTGCGCGCATGGCGACGCCCAACATATTCGCCGTGCGCGGCGCCACTGCGAGCCTCGGCGACAAGCAGTTCCTGGCAGACTGCCGACGGCGGATCGTGGCCAGCCGCGCCCGCCTCACCGACGAGTTGGCGCGACTGCGCTTTCCGTATGCCGAGCCCCATGGCAATTTCGTATTCTTCGACACCGGTGTGCCGATCAAGCAGTTCACCGAGTTCATGCGGCATCGGAATATCGCTGTCGGGCGGCGTTTCCCGCCTTTCGAGAGTTGGTGCCGCATCACCATCGGGACCGATCCGCAGATCGACGCCTTCATCGAGGGACTGCGGGCCTTCCGAGCGAGTCCTGTCAAGGCAGCCTGAGGTAGACGCCGGCGTCGTCCGAAGTGAAGGATGAGTCGAATCGGATCTCTTCTATTTACCATCGCCAAGGATTGTGGTCATCAATCTGTGGTGACCGCGAACCATTGGGCAGATATATCACAAGGTATTAACACAGTTGTGGAACGCGTGACTGATCACCGATAGAGTTCGCCATGTGGGAGTGGTCCGCAAAAGGAAAGGCGGTAAGCCATGGCCAAAAAGTTCGTTTGGATATTCATCGTCTCGATTGCCGTATTTCTCGCTTGCACGTATTTCGTCACGCGCAAGGTAGAAGTGACCGCAAGTAGTCCTCAATCCATCGAGCAGCCGAAGCAAGAGCACGACAGGGCAGTACATCGGCCGCCTGAACTACCCAAGTCGATTGCCCGGCCCGAGAGTGGGGGAGGCGCGCGCCCCGCCACGCCATCCCCACCGTCTGCCGGCACGGGTGGCACCTCTGCTGTCGCCGTCATACAAGCTCTTTCGGGATTGATAGCAGCCATAAGCGGCCTGCTGGCGGCGATCAATAGCTTTAGGCGAAAGAGTCCCGCCGCTTAGCCTGGCAGTCTGCGTGTAACGAATGTCGGCCTGTCGACACCATGGAAGGTGACCACCGGAATCCTACGGCTGGGCAGACCCCGGTTCCGCGCGCAGCGCGTCGTCCGCCGTGCCCCTTGCGCGATGCACCATGGCTCCTGCTCGGCCGCGCATTGCGGCGTTTGCGCTGCACAGTTCGACCCACCGAGTACCCACTATGAACACTACTGACGTATGCTGCAGCAGCGAACAGCGCCGCGCGGATCGGGAGTGCGATCGAGGCGATACACAGGATTGGAGTGCTGCGCTTCGCATAGGCAACGGACCAACTGAAGGGCCGTTGGGACGCCGCTGGCTTAAGCATCCTATGATCACGAATACGTCGCTGGAATTGAAGAAACCTGCGGCAATCCGTCAGGGAATCGGAATGCGTTTCGCGGCATTCGACGCGCCGTATCTCGAACGCTTGCAACGCGGCGACGCCGGCACCGAACTGCATTTCGTGAGTTACTTCGGCGAACTTATCCAGCTCAAACTACGTACGCGCTTGAATTCCAAAGAAGCGGTCGAAGATGTCACGCAGGAGACTTTTCTTCGAGTGTTGACCCTGGTTCGCGCAAAAGACGGGATCAAGCAACCCGAACGGCTCGGGGCGCTGGTCAATGCTGTATGCAACCATGTGTTGCTCGAACACTATCGCTCACGCCGAAGAATGGGCTGCCGCCTCGAGGAGGAGACCGAAGAAACTTTCGTCGACGAGCGAATCAGTGTATCGGGTCTGGTCGCGGTCGATGAGACCGAACGGGCAGTTCGCGCAATCCTCGGCGAGCTGCCCGAGCGCGACCGTCTCCTGCTGCAATCCGTGCTGCTCGAGGAACGGGACAAGGACGAAGTCTGCGCTGAGATGGGCCTGTCGCGCGACTATCTGCGAGTCCTGGTGCATCGCGCCAAGCAATCGTTCAAGTCTTGGTACGTGAAGCGATTGAGCGAAATGCAGGTCCCGTGAATGGAATCAGCCATTCGGGTGCTGACAGCCTAGGTCGCGCGCTCGTGGATCATCAAGAGGCGATGCGGCGCGGGGCCGTCGAGAAGTATCTCTTGAATGAAATCCCCGAGCCTGAGCGTGAAGAATTCGAAAGGCATTTCTTCGACTGCCAGGAATGTGCCGAGGAAATGCGCACGACCGCGGCATTCCTGGCCGAGGCCAAGATGGAACTGCGACGATCGCACGCCAGGCACCCGGTGCGTGCGGCGCCGAAAAAGCCATGGTTCGAAATTCTTTTTCGGCCCGCGATCGCGGTGCCGGTGTTTGTCCTCTTGTTGGTGATTGTGGGCTATCAGAACCTCATGGTCCGTTCACTGTTTGCGGATTCAGGAACTCAGCTCAAGTATCCGCAAATCCTGACCGCGCTCTCCTTGCAGGGTGGCGGCAACCGGGACGGACTCGTGCCGATTGCCACCATCGACAAGGACCAACCCCTCTTGCTATCCCTCGACAATCCAACCGCGGAGCGGTTTGAAAGTTACGCGGCCATATTGGTCGCCTCGTCCGGCGCCGTCGTCTGGCGTTTGCCGGTGTCCGCGGTCGAAGCGAAGGGCACCGTGGTCATCAGTGTTCCCTCAGGTGCTCTGGCGCCGGGAAACTATCGATTGTTGTTGCAGGGACGAGCGGATGCCGGGCAAGTCCCTGTCGATCTCGCGAGTTATCGATTCACGCTGAAAGGGTCTGATTGATTGGCTGCGCTTCAGGCGAAGGCGGGTTCGGGCATATCGCGTCCGTATCGACAAAAATCTCTAGAGCGGAGTCTCGTGCAGCCGCGATCATCACGCCAGATCGTACCGATCCAAATTCATCACCTTGTTCCAAGCCGCCACAAAGTCGCGTACGAAGGCCTGCGATGAGTCGCTGCAGGCATAAACCTCCGCGAGGGCTCGGAGCTGGGAGTTTGAACCGAAGACCAGATCGACAATGGTGCCAGTCCACTTGAGCTTGTCCGTCGCTCGATCACGCCCCTCCAACACTCCTGCCGATGCCGCGGACTTCTGCCACTTCGTATTCATGTCGAGGAGATTCACGAAGAAATCGTTGGTCAATGTCTCGGGCCGCTGGGTGAAAACACCCAGTTGGGACCGGCCGAAGTTTGCATTCAGGGAGCGCAGGCCGCCGACCAGAACCGTCATCTCGGGAGCCGTCAGCGTCAGCTGGTTCGCCCGGTCTATCAGCAGCTGAGCTGCGGATCCTTCGAGTCCCTTCCGGTGAAAGTTGCGGAAGCCGTCTGAGGTCGGCTCGAGTACGGCGAACGAATGTACATCGGTCTGTTCCTGCGAGGCGTCCATGCGCCCGGGCGCGAAGGGAACCTTCACGTCGTGGCCGGCCTTTTTTGCGGCTGCCTCGACGGCGGCACAGCCGCTCAGAACGATGAGGTCGGCCAGCGAAACCTTCTTTCCACCGGGCTGTGCGCGGTTGAAGTCCTTCTGGATGGCTTCCAGTTTATCGAGGACCTCGACCAGTTCGGCCGGCTGATTGACTTCCCAATTCTTCTGCGGCGCCAAGCGAATGCGCGCGCCGTTCGCTCCACCGCGCTTGTCGCTGCCGCGGAATGTCGCCGCAGAGGCCCAGGCGGTCGTGACCAATTGGGGGATGGAAAGCCCGGATGCGAAGATCTTGGCCTTCAGGGCCGCGATGTCTGCATCGTCGATCGATGGGTGATCCACTGCGGGGATGGGGTCCTGCCATGGCAGCCGCTCATCGGGAACGAGCGGGCCAAGGTAACGCGTCAGGGGGCCCATATCGCGGTGAGTCAGCTTGAACCACGCTCGGGCGAATGCATCCGCGAACTGGTCCGGATTCTCGTAGAAGCGCCTGGAAATGCTTTCGTAGGTAGGGTCGAGCCGCAACGCGAGGTCGGTGGTCAGCATGGAAGGCGCGTGACGCTTTGATGGGTCGTGGGCGTCCGGCACCGTTCCGGCACCTGCGCCGCCCTTGGGCCTCCACTGGTGCGCGCCAGCCGGGCTCTTCGTCAGCTCCCATTCGTAGCCGAACAGGTTTTGGAAGAAATTGTTGCTCCACTTCGTCGGCGTGCTGGTCCAGGTGACCTCCAGGCCGCTGCCGATCGCGTCACCGCCTTTGCCTGTACCGAAGCTGCTGTTCCAACCGAGGCCTTGCTCCTCGATGCCGGCAGCCTCCGGCGCAGACCCCACCAATGCCGCATCCCCGGCGCCGTGGGTTTTGCCGAACGTGTGACCACCCGCGATGAGCGCAACCGTCTCTTCGTCGTTCATCGCCATGCGCGCGAAGGTTTCACGAATATCTCGCGCCGCAGCGATCGGGTCCGGGTTACCGTTCGGCCCTTCGGGATTGACGTAAATCAAGCCCATCTGCACGGCAGCGAGCGGATTTTCGAGTTCCCGGTCGCCGGAGTAGCGTTTGTCACCCAGCCAGGTGCTCTCAGAACCCCAGTAGATGTCTTCTTCCGGTTCCCAGATGTCCACACGCCCGCCGGCGAAACCGAATGTCTTGAATCCCATCGATTCCAGTGCAACGTTGCCGGCGAGAATCATCAAGTCAGCCCATGAAATTTTCCGGCCATACCTCTGCTTGATGGGCCAAAGCAGCCTGCGCGCCTTGTCGAGGTTGACGTTGTCCGGCCAACTGTTCAGCGGAGCAAAGCGCTGGCTGCCGCTGCCTGCGCCGCCGCGGCCGTCGCCGACGCGGTACGTGCCGGCGCTGTGCCATGCCATGCGAATGAACAAGGGTCCATAGTGGCCGAAGTCCGCCGGCCACCAGTCCTGCGAATCCGTCATCAAGGCATGGAGATCCGCGACGACGCCTTCCAGGTCGAGGCTCTCGAACTCCGCAGCGTAGTTGAACTCCTCGCCCATGGGGTCGGACTTGGAGGAGTGCTGGTGCAAGATGCTCAGCTTCAGCTGATCGGGCCACCAGTCTGCGTTCGATGGCGCTCCGGCCACCGTGTGTTTGCGAGCGTTGCCCGGGAACGGGCATTTGCTTTCACTGTTCATGTTGCCTCCGACCGAGTTCGGTGTGTGTCACCATCTGGTCTGAGAGTAATGCCTCGGCTTCGATGGCTCCAATCGATTCTATAGGGAAATTCAATAGAGAAAATCTATCACCGGAACCCTAGATGGGCTACCGGCACTCTCCGCGCGTCACCGCGAGAGTGCGCGCTCGGCCACGGGGTGGGTTCCGGGCACATTTACCTAGGTGCCGGAAGGACATAGTATTGCGATCCCCACGATGCCCTAGATTTGGAGTGAATGATGCGCGCAGCTCACTGGTTGGTGTCCTTCTTCTGTCTCGGACTGTCCCTCGGCGTTCACGCTGCGGACACCTTCGGTCCGGCTGAGGTGCCTGCGGCGGCTAAGTCTTTTCAGTTGGGCAAGATGCAGCTCACGGCGCTGCACGATGCCAAGTTCGTCCTTCCCAATGACGGCAAGACCTTCGGCGTAGGCGCAAGCCCGGAGGCCATCGGCGAACTGCTGCGAGCCGGCGGCGCCCCCACGGATCGAATCACCCTGAGCGTGAATGCGCTGCTCGTGCACACGGGCCGGCGTGTCGTGCTGATCGATACCGGGCTCGGCGAAAAAACCCATGGGTCCCTGATGGCCAGCCTGCACGAGGCGGGGGTGTTGCCGAAGTCGGTCACCGACGTTCTCATCACTCATTCTCACGGCGATCACACCGGCGGCCTGGTGGATGCGAGCGGCAAACTGGTCTTTCCGAAGGCGAAGATACGGATGGCGAGCGCTGAGTGGGCCTACATGCAGAAGCAGGGCGACAAGGACGTCGTGAAGACCATCGCGGATCACGTCCGCACCTTCGAGCCGGGTGCGCAAGTCGCGCCGGGCATTACAGCCGTCAATCTTCCCGGGCACACGCCCGGGCATGTGGGCTATGAAATCGTCTCGGGCGACTCGCGTCTGCTCGACATCGGCGACATGGCGCATAGCTCCATCCTCTCGCTCGAGAAGCCGGAGTGGGGGGTGCAGTTCGACAGCGACCCGGCGCTCGGCAAAACCACGCGCCGCACCACGCTCGCGCGGCTGGCCAAGGACCAGGAACTGGTGTTCGCACCTCACTTCCCATTCCCGGGCGTGGGGCATGTCGTGGCCGACGGCGATGGATTCGCCTGGAAGGCGGAAGTTCCTTAAAAGCCCGGGGTGGAGACCTCGGGGATGTTCAGGCGGCGAGCTTTCGCGCGCGCGCCGCACTCGCTCGCATCGTCGCCCGCGCCGCCATCCGTTCATGAAGCGCGCGGATGGTGTCGCTGCCGCGGGTCTCGAACACGGCCGGCAATAGCCCATGAGCCACGCAGGCCAGGCCGGCGCCCATCATCTTTGCTCCGAAGCTCACGGCGGTGAGCAGGTGCTGCGCATAGGTCTCGTCGACCGAGGCGGGGTGGTGGAGAAACCAGCGCCGGAATGGGGACACGGGAATTCCTCATTGAGTCTGCCAGACTCGATCATGGCGGCGAACGAGTGGAAAAGGCTCCCAAATAATTCTGATTTTTTCCATGAAATTAGAATATTATGCTAAGGCATGAGCCTCGACTCCACGGACCGTAAGCTCCTCTCCCTGCTGCAGGACGATGCCTCCCTGCCGCTGCAGGATCTGGCAGCCGACGTTGGGCTGTCCGTCAACCCCTGCTGGCGGCGCATCAAGCGCATGGAGGCGCAGGGCGTCATTCGCGCCCGCGTTGCCGTGCTCGACCCGGACAAGATCGGATTGCACCTCACGGTGTTCGTGCGCATCAAGGTGCGGGAGCACAGTGCGGACTGGGTGAAGCGCTTCGCGGCCGCCGTTCGCTCGATTGGCGAGATTGCCGAGTGCCACCGCATCGGCGGCGACGTCGACTACCTGCTGAAGGTCTTGGTGGCGGACATGGCGGGCTACGACGGGGTGTACAGGCAGCTGATCTCGAAGATACCTGGGCTTGCGGATGTCAGCGCGCTGTTCTCCATGGAACGAATCAAGTACACGACGAAAATGGAGCCGCCCCGCTGAAGCGCCGGCGGATTTGCGCGCGCGAATTCAGGCCAGCGGCAAATTATGCGGCCGTACCAGCAGGTGCCAGTCCTGGTGTTCCTCGAGTATCGACGCCATCGCGGCCTGGATGGAGGCCTTGAGGGGATTGGCGTCGCCGGATCCGATGGCCTCCTCGAGCGCCGCGCGAATGCGGGCAATCGCCCCCTGCAGCTCAGCCACCAGACGTTCGGAAGTGCTGCCGAGGCGATAGGCCTCGGATTGCGCCAGCGCTCCGTGCAAGGAGGCGCCGAGCGCGGGGAAAAACGTGGTCACCAGAGTCAGCCACAGCGAGTGAATCACCAGGTGCAACAGCGCCCCGGTGGCCGTCAGCCCAAACAAAGCGCTATTCGCCGTGTGTACCCGGTGTCGCAGCGCATGTTGCTTGCTCGCGATGCGATAGTGGTAGTGCCGCTGCTGCTCGAGTATGTCCACCGTCCACTGCGTATAGCTGAGGACGAACGCGGGATCGGACCAGGCGCCGGCCAGTAGCCGCCGGGCCAGCGCCTCGTTGGCCGCGCAGAGCTCGGCGACATCGTCGGCCCCGCTCAGGTGCTGGCCGGGATCGAACACGCGCAGATACCAGTTCGGGTGCGCCTCGGGCGCGCTGAAGTCGAGGAGCGGCGCGAGCATGGGCAGATACCAGCTCAGCTCGGCCGTGGTGCGCGCCCTCAGCCAGAGCGACTGCCAATCGCGCCGGTGACCCTGCCAGTAGATCACGCTCACGCTGCCGATGACGATGACTTCGCCGATGGCCCACAACCCGGCCTAGGGATGCATCATCCGGCTCTTGCTGTCCCAGCCGAGCGCCAAGGGCATGACCGCGCACAGCACGGCAATCGCGCTCAATAGATAAATGGCCCAGAAGCCGCTGCGGTAGCGGTGCCCAAAGTGAATCGCGCGCTCATCGAAGCGTCGATGCGCGCCGGCGATCGCCTCGATGAGCGGCTGCAGGGCCGGCGGCGCCTGGGGCTCGGGAGCCGGCGGGAGCGACTTGAGCTTGCGCTCCGATGAGCAGCAGCCGCTGGATGACTTGATGCAGGGCCATGGTGCTCAATCGACGATCTCGGTAGTTGGCGGCGAAAATGGCTTCGGCGATGATGCCGAGGCTGCCATCGCCGTAGTCGACCAGCCACTCGCCGGCGCGCCCGTGCAACCGCGAGATGCCGTCGGCGAGCAACACCTCGAACTCTTCGCTCATCGGTACCGCCATGATTCGATTGGGCAGACTGATATATCTTCCGGCTTGGCCGGCAACGGTCGGAGGCACGGGGCGATACTTCTCGGGAAACCGCGCCCGTGAAACGCGCCAGTGTTCTCCCGGCGGTTCCGGTGATGATGGCATCGCCGGGAGCCGCATGCACCAGGCCTTCGGAGGTTTGCACCGTGCACGCGACGGGCGTGAACCTCACGTCGATTTCGCGCTCGAGCTTGCGTGCAAAAATTCGGCGCGGATCGGCGTCGATGGAACTCGAGTAGCCGCGCTGTCCACTCGAGCGAAACAGCGGCAAGGGAGCCGGAGCATTCAACGGGGGACCCCGGACTTGTGGGATGATGACCCAAGTCTGCCGCAGCGCAATGCGCACCGCAAGCTGGCATTGCAGCCTCCGTTATGCGCGCGGATATCGTAAACTGAGCTGCCCATGATCAAATTCTTCTCGCGCCTGCCCATGCGGGCGCTATATGCATTTTCCTCCTTTCTCTACCTGCTGGCATTCTATGTGGTGCGGCATCGGCACGCGGTCATTCGCGAGCAGATCGCAGAAGGTGTTTCCCGCATCCAGCGAGCGCCGAGCGCGGCCGCATCCATCGAGCAATTTCTGAAGAATTTCTGCGATGTCCTGGTCGAGGTGCTGAAGTCGGCGTCCATGAGCGAGCGGACGAGATGCGCGCGCACGTGCACATCGTGAATTTGGAGGCGGCCCGGCGCATCTGGATGCCGGCCAATCCGTGATGTTCGTGACCTCGCATCTGTGCAACTGGGAATGGCTGCTGCATGGGGTGGCCCTGCAGCTGGGCTACCCCGTCGATGCGGCGTACAAGCCCTTGCACGATCAATGGGCGGAGCGGCTGATGCTCGGCATACGCTCCCGCTTCGGCGCCCGGCTGGTGCCGGCCAAGGAATTGCTCGCGGATTTTCTGAAGCGGCGCGCGCATCGTGCGGGCGGTGGCCATGAACGCCGATCAGGCGCCGGTGTCGACGGACAAGCGCTATTGGACTCAGTTCCTGGGGCAGGACACCGCCTTCTACATCGGCGCCGAGCAAATTGCGCGCGCGATGCGCCTGCCGATCCTGTACGTGGCCATGCGCCGAGTCCGGCGCGGCTATTACGAGGTCGAGCTGCAGACTGCTTGTGGGACGGGCGAGAATCGACCGAGCCCAACTCGGTGACCGAGCGCTACGCGCGCGCCTGCGAAATCGATGTGCTCGCGAGCCCCGCCGATTGGCTCTGGTCCTATCGGCGCTGGCGGCTGAAAAAGCCGCTGTACGGCAGCGATTGACGCTCAAGGCCGGCGGCGCCGCCTTGAGCTTGCCCTCGAGGTGCTTGGCGAGCTGCGCGATGGTCGGATGATCGAACAGCTCGGTCAAATCGATGAGCCCGGGGAATTCGCGGTCCACGTTTTCGTGGATCTCGATGAGCTTGAGCGAGCTTGCGCCGATCTCGAATAGATTGTCGCCGACCTCGATTCTCTTGCCCGGCAGCGCCGCTTCGCAGATCGATTGCAGGCGCGCTTTCGAGCTCGGTGCCGGACACCTGGGCCGCGGCCCCCGGCGCCTCGCGCAGCGCCTTGAGCTCGGCGACCAGATCTCGGCGTCGAATTCGCCGTCGATGTAGGCTGCTCTCGAGCAAATGCCGCTGCACCTTGCCGCTGGTGGTCTTGGGAATGCGCTTGGTCGGGATGACTTGCGCGACCTCGAGGCCCGTGTGCTCGTTGATGAGGCGGCTGACCGCCGCCGCGGTGGGCAGAAACTCCGCCATGCTGCCGCGATGGAGCACGAACACCACCAGTTCCTCGCCCTGAGATCCCGGCTTGGCGACGCCCGGCGGCGACCAGCTTGTTCAGATCCAAGCCCGGCGCCCGCTGCGCGATGTTCTCCAAATCGTAGGGGTAGTAGTTCTGGCCGTTGACGAAGATGATTTCCTTGCTGCGGCCCGCGATGTAGAGCGAGCCCTCGTGCAGGAAGCCCAGATCGCCGGTGTCGACCCAGCCGTCCGCGTCGATGGCGAGCGCGGTGGCCTGCCGGATCGCCGAAGTAGCCCCGCGTGACGCTGGCGCCGCGGATCAGGATATGTCCCGACCTCCCCTCCGGCAATGCGGCGCGCGCAGCGTCCGCGATGCGCATTTCGGTGTTCGGCACCGCGCGCGCCGACGCAGACCAGTTCGAGCGCATCGCGCGCATCGGCGGGATTCAGTTCGATCCGCGAGCCCACCCCGAGCTTGTGCCGATTGACGCGAATCCAGCGATAAGTCGCGTGCCGGGTTCGCGGAAACGTCACGGCCAGCGAGGCTTCCGCCAGACCGTACACCGGAAACATGGCATGGCGCTTGAGGCCGGTGTAGGCCAGCGCGCTCATGAACTCATTGCACAGCGCCACCGAGATCGGCTCGGCGCCGTTGTAGATCTGCCGGATGCGAGGACAGATCGACGCCCTCGAGCCGGCGGTCGCCCAGCACCTTCAGGAAATGCCGATAGCCGAAGTTCGGCGAGCAGGTGATGGTGACGCGCTTCTTCGAGGCCACCTGCAGCCACAGCAGCGGCCGCCGCACGAACAGTTCGGTGGGCATCAGATTCATGTGCACGCCGTTGGCGAACTGCATCAGATAAAAGCCGATCAATCCCATGTCGTGCGTCAGCGGCATCCAGCTCAAGGTGACGTCCTGATCGTTGTACTTGCCGACGGCGGTCGCGCCCTGGGTGTTGGCGATCAAATTGCCGTGGGTGAGCATCACGCCCTTCGGCTCGCTGGTCGAGCCGGAGGAGAACTGGATGAAGGCCAGATCCTCGGGCGCCGGCCGATGCAGCTTGCCCGGCCGCGAGATATCGGTGATGGACTCCACCAGGAAGCTGCGCGCCTTGAGCTGCTCGAACAGCGCGGTTTCGCCGACCTGCGGCGGCGAGCGCCTGCAGGCGCTCGAGATTCTTCGAGTCGGTGTACAGCAGCGGCTTGCCGAGCAGCGAGCCAGGCCGGCGAGCTTGCGCGCCACGCGCAGCAGCTTGTGCCGGTGCTCATCGCTGATGCCGACGGCGAGCGGCACGGGCACGATGCCGCCGCACACGGCCGCCCAGAAGCCGTCGAGGAATTGCTCGTTGTTGTTCAGGAAAATGATCATCTTGTCGCCGCGCTGCGCGCCCATGGCCTGCAGGTGGTACAGGATGCCCAGCGCCGCGCGCGTACACATCGCCGTAGGCACGCGCCGCTCGGAATTCTCGCCGTCGACATAGGTGACGGCGCGATCGACGCTGCGGTTGCTCTCGAGCATGTCGACCAGGGTGGCGTAGCTCATCACTCGGCTTGCATCGTTCATCGGGCTTCCACCGTCATCATGAGGTTGGAGCGGGGGCGCAGATTGATCTGCGCCTCGAGTTCAATGGGTTCGCTCGCTCGCCGCGGGTCAGCCGAAAGCGGCGCGACATGGCGTGGACATGCACCAGCATCTCGAACATGGCCATGTTCTCGCCGATGCAATGCCGCGGGCCCACCGCGAAGGGAATGTAGGCGAATCGATGCCGTCTCCTCGGCATCGGCGCCGGCGAAGCGTTCGGGCCTGAACTCTCTCCGGTTCGCTCCAGAAGGCCGGATGCCGGTGCAGCATGTAGGGGCTGATGAACACATCGGTGCGCGGCGCGATGGGATAGCCGCCGAGTTCGTCCGCCTCGAGCGTGCGGCGCGTGATCAGCCAGCCCGGCGGATAGAGCCGCAGCGCCTCCTGCAGCACCTGGTGGGTGAACTGCAGGGACTCGGCGGCGTCGAGCCCCAGCGTTCGATCGGCAGCTGTGCGTCGGCTTCGGCCTGCAGCTGCGCCGCCGTGTCCGGGTGCTGGCTGATGCAGATACCAGGTCCAGGTCAGCGCCGCCGCGGTGGTCTCGTGGCCGGCGACGATCAGGGTCAGCACCTCGTCGATCAGTTCCTTGTCGCTCATGGCCTCGTCGGTTTCGCGATCGCGGGTGGCCATCAGCATGCCCAAAAAATCGAAATGCTCCTCAGGTTCCCGGCGGCGGCGGTTGATCAGCTCGCGCCACCAGCTTGGTCAGCGAGCGGAATCGAAACGCGAATTTCAGGTCGCGGTTCTGTTCCTTGGCGACGA
The DNA here is from genome assembly GCA_963837435.1 of uncultured Gammaproteobacteria bacterium. Taxonomy (GTDB): domain Bacteria; phylum Pseudomonadota; class Gammaproteobacteria; order Steroidobacterales; family Steroidobacteraceae; genus Bog-1198. The sequence continues at coordinate 69,213 of CAWINJ010000011.1, read as the reverse complement.
CTTCGAAGGGATTGGCGCCGAGCTGCTTTTCCAGGCGCGCCAGATCGCGTGCCGAAGATGGAGCGCAGCACGATTTCCAGGGTCAATTCGCTGGTGTCGTCGCTCAGATTGACCGGCTCGGCGCGCGCGGCCTTTTCCGCCCAGCGCGCCGCGAATTTGTCGTTGACCTCGCGGATCAGGGCGCTGAATTGATCGATGACGCGGCGATGGAAGGAGGGCTGCATCATGCGCCGCTGGCGGCGCCAAAAATCGCCCTCGCTGGTCATGATGCCGTTGCCGAGCAGGATCTTGACCCGATCCATGCCCTCGCCCTTGGTGTAATTGCGATGGTTCGACAGCAGCACCCGCTTGATGTCGTCGGGGTGGTTGATGACGTAGTTATAGACGCCGCGGGCGGGCGCGAAGACCCGATAGATGTCGCCGAATTCGCGCGAAATAGCGGCGCAGGCGCGCCAGCGATTCATCGCTGCCGCCGAGATCGAAGCCTTCGGCGGGCCCGGGGGGCAGTGCTGGGGTTTGCATCGCCCTATTGTAACGTAGGCCGCTACAATGCCGGTCGTGGAACGACAAACCTGGCGGTGGCCCGGCGGCGGCCTTCGCAATACCATTTACGAACAGCAAACCCGCTCCGGCAGGCGCCTGACGCGCGGCCGACTGTTGCTGTACAAAATGCTCGTGCCGGTGGGCGTGTCGCCTGGTGCGATTGGTGTGGAGCTGGTCGCGAGTCGTGCGGGTGATCGGCGCCGAGCACATCGCGGCGGCGCTGGCGCGCGCGCCCTCGTTCATCCCCGTCTACTGGCATCAGCATCAACTGTTCTGCGTCAAGCATCTGCTCGAGCAGCGCCGCGCCGGCCTGAAGCTGGGCTTCTTGATCTCCCCTCGGTCGATGGCGAGATCGGCGCGATGCTCGTGCGCAGCTCGGGCGGCGAGGTGATCCGCGGCTCCTCCTCGCATACCGGCGCGCGGGCGCTGCGCGATTACTATCAGGCGCTGGCGCATGACGGGCGTGTCGCCCGCGATCACGCCCGGATGGGCCGCGCGGGCCGCCTTGGAAGTTCAAGCCCGGGGCCGTGCTGCTGGCGCAACTGTCGGGGCGGCCCATGATCCCCTTGAGCTACGCCGCGTCGCGGGCCTGGAAGATCAAATGGGACCGTTTCGTCATTCCCTGGCCCCTGTCGCGGATCGTCATCGCGGTCGGCGAGCCGGTGTATGTGCCCAAGGGTCTGGATGCGGCGGGGCTGGAACGCACTGCAGGCGGACATGGAGCAGCGGCTGCAGGCGCTGTTCGAGGAGGCGCCGCGGCCGCTCTGGGCTAGGGTTTGCCATGCAAGCCCTAACAATACAATCGCTTAGCTTGTATTCCTTACAACTTGTGCGAGAATCCAAGTGTATGTGTCAAAAGCCGGATCGAAGGAACTGTGTGACGCATTCGGTTTTGGGCTTGAATCCAGTGGCAAACTGTTGATCTATAACCGCTACATCCTTTCTGGGACCTCCGAAGGCGCATGGCAATAGCACCCCACGATCCCCGCCACCCAGACCTGACCGCCTCGGACATATTGTCCCCGCAGACCTGGCCGAAGCGCGGCACTCGTCCCGCCGTCGGGCTCGATGTCATCTGCACCAAGATCGCGGTCGATTTCCAATCGATGACAGCGGTAACGGCGCTCGAGAGTCATCGGCGCCAATTTGGAACTGCTGCGCGAAGCGACGCGCACCGACGCCGCCTTCCATATTCCGCATCGATGCCGAGTCGGGGCTGTTCGCGCGAGATCCAGGTGGCGCGCGGCATGCTCGCCACCGGCAATCCGGAACAGCTGCGCGGCCAGAGCCTCGGAGGCATTCCCCTGGCTGCAATCGCGCCTGGCGCCGCTGCGGGTGTCGGAGCTGCGCGATACCGCCAAGCCGCGCGACGATCAGAGCGAGGATGCCGCGGTGTGGAGCCACCTCGGCATCGGCTCGGTGCTGATCATCGGCTATTTCATCGAAGGCCGGCCGGCGGGCCTGCTCGGGATCGCCGGCGCGCGGCCGCGCGAGAACTGGGAAGTGCAGCTGCATCTGCTGATGAAGCTGGTCGGCAGCAGCCTTGCGACCGGCCTCGAGCGCATCGAGATTCAGCGCCACTTGCGCGATCTGGAAGAGCGCAACGAGCTGGCCCTGTACAGCGCCAACGACGGGCTGTGGGATTTCGACACCCTCAACAATCGGGTTTATCTCTCGCCGCGCTGGAAGGCCATGCTGGGCTACGACGAAGCCGACGTGGGGCAGGCGCCGGACTGGCGCACCCTGGTGCACTCGGACGACATGTCGCGCGTGCAGGCCGCCATCCGCGATCATGTGGCCGGCAAGACGCCGATATTCGAGAGCATGCACCGCATGCGCCATGCCACCGGCGAATGGCGCTGGGTGATCAGCCGCGCCAAGGCCAAGGTCGACGACAAGGGCCGCCTGCTGCGCCTGGTCGGCGTCGAGCTCGATGTCACCGAGCGCAAGCTGTACGAGGAAGCGCTGTTTCGCGAGAAGGAGAGCGCGCAGATCACCCTGCAGAGCATCGGCGACGGGGTCATCACCACCGATGCCAAGGGCGTGATCGACTACGTGAATCCGGTGGCCGAGGCGCTCACCGGCTGGCGGCTCGAGGACAGCCAGGGCCGCGCCATCGAGGAGATTTTCCGCGCGTTCCACGAGGAGACCTGCGAGCCGCTGGAGAATCCGCTGGCGGTGGCGATTCGCCGCACGCGTTCGATCAAATCGGTGCGGCCGATGCTGCTGATCCGCCGCGACGGCAACGAAATCTATGTCGAGAGCACGGCATCGCCGATCCGCGACGGCAGCGGCGCGGTCTCGGGCGGCGTGCTGGTGTTCCACGATGTCAGCGAGGCGCGCGAACTGAACCGGCGCCTGAGCTATCACGCCAGCCACGACGTGCTCACGGGCCTGGTCAATCGGCGCGAATTCGAGAATCGCATGGAGCGGGCGCTGAAGAGCGCCAAGGCGCGCGAGACCTCGTATGCGCTGTGCGTGCCTGGACCTGGACCAGTTCAAGATCGTCAACGATACCTGCGGCCACAGCGCCGGCGATGCGCTGCTCGGCCAGGTGGGCGCGCTGCTCAAATCCAAGGTCCGCTGGCGCGATACGCTGGCGCGCCTGGGCGGCGATGAGTTCGGCATTCTGCTCGAGAGCTGCTCGCTGGATGAGGCCATGCGCACCGCCGAGGCGCTGCGCGAGGCGGTGCGCAATTTCAAGTTCACCTGGGAGGAGCGCACCTTCCGCCTGGGCGCGAGCATCGGCGTGGTGCCGATTTCCGCGGACAACGCCGATGTCGCCTCGGTGCTGAGCGCCGCGGACAGCGCCTGCCAGGCGGCCAAGGAAGCGGGCCGCAATCGCGTGCACAGCTTCGAAGAGAACGACATCGACCTGATGCGCCGGCGCCGCGAAATGCAGTGGGCGGCGCGCATCAACAACGGCCTTGGAGGAGGGCCGCTTCGAGCTGTTCCGGCAGACCATCCTGCCGCTGCAAACGACCGAGACCGGGCGCGCACTACGAGCTGCTGCTGCGCATGCGCGACGAGGCGGGCAAGATCGTCGCGCCGGACAATTTCATGACCGCGGCCGAGCGCTACGGCATCACGCCGAGCATCGACCGCTGGGTGATCGAAAACGCCTTCCGCTGGCTGGTCTCCGAGGCCGACGAGCGCGAGAAACTGACCATGTGCTCGATCAATCTGTCGGGCCAGAGCCTGGGCGACGACAAATTCCTGCCCTATGTGATCGATCAGTTCCACCGCAGCGGCCTGGATGCCACCAAGATCTGCTTCGAAATCACCGAGACCGCGGCGATCGCGAGCTTCTCGCAGGCGAACCGCTTCATTCAGGCGCTGAAGGAACTGGGCTGCAAGTTCGCGCTCGATGATTTCGGCACCGGCCTGTCCTCGTTCGGCTACCTGAAGCACTTCCCGGTCGACTATCTGAAGATCGACGGCAGCTTCGTCAAGGAAATCCTGCACGATCCCATCGACCGCGAGATGGTGCGCTCGATCAACGAAATCGGACACCTGACCGGCAAGCAGACCATCGCCGAGTTCGCCGAGAATCAGGAAATCATCAACATGCTGCAGAGCCTGGGCGTCGATTACGCGCAAGGCTATGGCGTGTCGCAGCCGCAGCGCGTGCTGAAGGCCGCCAACAGCGCTTGACGGGGCGGCGGCGACCTTATGAGTACGCGAGCTAAAACGACCCCACCTGATCGGCCGGACCCGCCTGGCGGCGTGGAGGCCCTGGGTTTCGTGCGCAAACTCGCCGAGGAAATCGCCGCCGGCGAGGTGCGTCTGCCGTCCTTCCCCGACTTTGCCACCCGCGTGCAGAGATTGCTCGAGGATCCTCGGGCCGCTCCCGCGCAGATTGCGCAGGTGATCGCCGCCGATGCGGCGCTCGCGGCGCGGATTCTGCGGCTGGCCAATTCTTCCTTCATGAACCCTTCCGGGCGAAAGATCAACGATCTGAAGCGGGCGGTGGCGCAGCTGGGCCACCAGCTCGTGCGCTGCACCGCCGTGTCCTTCGCGCTTCGTCAGATGGAGCTGGACGGGGGCAAACCGGAGCTGCGGCCGCAGCTGCACGAATTGTGGCGCAATGGCGTGCTGGTGGCCTCGATCGCCTACGTGCTGGCGCGCACGACGCGCGCCGCCAGCCCCGATGAGGCGCTGGTCACGGGGCTGATGCACAACATCGGGAAGCTGTATATCGTGGTCGCCGCGCCGAAGCAGGATCCCGCGGAGGCCGGCGCCGCCGCCTGGGCGAACGCGGTGCATGAATGGCATCCGCGGATTGCGCGCGCCATCTTGAAGCACTGGGGATTCGCGCTCCCCATCGTCGCGGCGGTGGGCGATCAAACCAGCTGGGATCGCGAGAGCCAGGGCGGGGATTCGCTGACGGATATCCTGATCGCCTCGAGGGCGTTGGTGCCCTGCGTATTCTACCGCGAGCAGCTCGACGACACCGTCACCGCCGTTCCTCCGTTCAAGCGTCTCGGCATCGACGACACCGCTCGCTGCAAGCAGCTGATGGCCGACTCCGCGCAGCAGATCCGCGCGCTGCACTCCACGCTCTCGAGCTAGAAGGCTCACCTCTCGAGCTAGAACGCTCCACGCGCTCGAGCTGGACCTGCACCTGCTCGAGCTAGAACTAGAACTCGAAGCGCATGGACAGATCGATGGCGCGCACGTGCTTGGTGATGCTGCCGACGGAGATGAAATCCACGCCCGTTTCGGCGATCTCGCGGATGGTGGCGGCGGTGATGCCGCCGGAGGCCTCGAGCTTCAGGGGCTTTTTGGCCGGGCATTGACCGCCACGGCCTCGCGCATGGCCGGCAGCGAATAATTGTCGAGCATGGCGATGTCGGCGCCGGCATCGATGGCCTGCAGCAATTGCGGCAAGATTCTCCACCTCGACTTCCACCGGAATTTTCGCGGCGCCGCGCCTCGCCTGCGCCACCGCTTCGGCGATGGAACCGGCCGCCATGATGTGATTTTCCTTGATGAGAATTCCATCGAACAGCCCCATGCGGTGGTTGTGGCCGCCGCCCACCCGCACGGCGTACTTCTGCGCCGTGCGCAGGCCCGGAATGGTCTTGCGGGTATCCAGCAGGCGGCAATTCGTGCCCTCGAGCAGTGCGGCATAGGAATGCGCGGCCGTGGCGGTGGCGGAGAGCAGCTGCAGGAAATTCAGCGCCGTGCGCTCGGCGGTGAGCAGCGCGCGCGCCGGACCCTCGACCGTGAACAGGAGCTGATCGGCGGCGGCGCGAGTCGCCTTCTTCGACCTGCCACTCGACTCGGACTCGGGCATCGACTGGCCTCGAAGGCGGCGTCGACGTAGGGCATGCCGCAAACGATGGCCGCCTCGCGGGTGATCACGGTGGCCCGGCCGCTGCGTTCCGCGGGTATCAGGGCGGCGGTCAAATCGCCCGCGCCGATGTCTTCGGCCAGGGCGCGGGCGACCTGCTGCGGCAGATCAGCGGGAATCGGAACCGACGGTCGCAAGCGGCGGTTCCTCCGCGGTCAGAACGGCAGTCCGTGCGACGGCCCGATCATGCACATCAGCATGGGAATGGAGAGCAGGAAATTGATGCGCGAGGCGTACAAGGCGGTCTTGCGCGCCGCGGCCTTCTGCTCGTCGGTCGCCGGCACGATCCCGAGGATCTTCTTCTGGTTCGGCCAGATCAGCCCCCAGACATTGAACAGCATGATGGTGCCGAACCAGGCGCCGATTCCCATGATGACATTGGTATGGGCGACCGGCTGCTCGAGCAGGCCGAAGGTGAAGGTATTGATGAAGCGGCCGTGGGTTTGCGACAGCAAGTAGGCCCCGGCAAGCCAGGTGCCCAGCGCCGACCAGCGAAACCAGAGCAGGGCGCGCGGCGCGACATATTTGTTGACGCCGGCTCCGCCCGGGCCGCCCTTGTCCGCGGCCGCGACGGCCATGGCCGGAGTCTGCACGGCATTGAAGTAGTACAGCAGGCCGATCCAGAACACGCCGAATATGATGTGCAGCCAGCGGGTGAGGCTCGCCAGGGTCGCGGCATTGAAGGTCAGGCCGCCGCCAACCAGTGCCGCGATCGCCACGGCGAGCACGAAGCCGATGATCAAAGGCCATTTCACGGTAGTTAATGGGTTCATGCGATTCCCCTTGATTGAATATTGCTCGGATCCGGCAGGCCCGAAGCGCAGGCCAGGCGCCGCTGCGCGGATCTTGCACTGCGGCAGCTTGAAAGAATAGGGGACTGCCCCCAATAATTCAACGATATCCGTGCTGTTGCGCACACGGAGGGCGGCTGGGCTGCTATGGTTAGTGGTTGAGTAAGGGTTTAATTTGGAGATTGTCGATTATGAACGCTATCGAACGGATCAAGAACCAGCTGTCGGCGGCGCCGGTGGTGCTTTACATGAAGGGCACGCCCGATTTTCCGCAATGCGGATTTTCGGCGCAAACGGTGTCGGCGCTGCGCGCCTGCAAGGCGCAGTTCGCGCATGTGAATATATTCGAGGATCCGGAAGTGCGTGAGGCGCTGAAGACCTATTCCAACTGGCCGACCTTCCCGCAGCTGTATGTCAACGGCGAACTGGTCGGCGGCTGCGATATCGCCATCGAGATGTACAAGAGCGGCGAGCTCAAGCAGCTGCTCGCCGAAGCGGGCGCCGTCGCCGCTTAGCGCGGCACCGGGTCGTCCGAGACCGAGTCGTCCGACGTGCGAGGGCTCGATCTGCAGGGGCCCCATCGAGGCCAGGCGCCGCCGGCTGGCGTCGAACACTCCCTGAAATTGATTGCAGACCGTGCAGAACAGGTCCGCGGTGCGCTCGGCATCGTAGGCCGCCGAGTGCGCCGAGGCGGTGTCCCATTCGAGCCCCGCGGCGAGGGTCGCGCGCATCAGCACGGTCTGGCCGAAGGCGACGCCGCCCAGGGTGGCCGTGTCGAAGCTCGAGAAGGGATGAAAGGGATTGCGCTTGACCTGGGCGCGCGCCACCGCGGCGTTCAAGAAATTCAAATCGAAGAAGGCGTTGTGGCCCACCAGCACCGCGCGCGTGCAATCCGCGGCGCGAATGGCATTGCGGACTTCGCGGAAAATGCGCTGCAGCGCATCCTCCTCGGGGATCGCCGGGCGCAGCGGATGATGCGGATCGATTCCGTTCACCGCCAGCGATGCGGCTTCCATGTTGGCGCCGGGAAACGGCGTCACGTGGTAGCGGATGGTCTCGCCGCGCGCCAGAGTCCCGTCGCTGCGCATTTCGATGAACACCGCGGCGATTTCCAGCAGCGCGTCGGTCTGCGAATTGAAGCCGCCGGTTTCGACGTCGATCACCACCGGGAGAAAGCCGCGAAAGCGCGTCGCGAAGGTGATCGGCGGAACTTGCGTCATGCCGGGGCCGACTCGGCGAGGCGCCAGGCGATCGGCTCGCCGCCTCGGTAGGGCACCAGCGTGCCGCCGCCGAAATCATATGTGGCAGGGGGCACCCAGGACTCCTTGACCAATGTAATGGTCTCCTCGTGGCGCGGCAGACCGTAGAAGTCGGCGCCGAAATGAGCGGCAAAGGGCTCCAGGCGATCGAGGCGGCCGGCCGCCTCGAACGCCTCGGCGTACAGCTCGATGGCGGCGTGAGCGGTGAACATGCCGGCGCAGCCGCAGGCGTTCTCCTTGGTCCCCCGCTCATGGGGCGCGCTGTCGGTGCCCAGGAAAAAGCGCGGATTGCCGCCGGTGGCGGCCTCGAGCAGCGCCAGCCGGTCGCGCTCGCGCTTCAAGATCGGCAGGCAGTAATAGTGCGGTCTGATGCCGCCGGAAAAAATCGCATTGCGATTGTGCAGCAGATGCTGGGGCGTGATGGTCGCCGCCACGCCCGCGCGGGCGCCCGCGACGAATTCGACCGCCCGCGCCGTCGTGATGTGCTCGAATACCACCCGCAAGGCGGGGAAACGCTCGAGCAGGGGCTGCAGCACCGAATCGATGAAATGCGTTTCGCGATCGAACACATCCACGTCGGGATGCGGCGATTCGCCGTGCACCAGCAACGGCATGCCGAGCTCCTCCATGCGCGCGAGCACCGCGTACACCTTCTCGATGTCGGTCACGCCGGCATCGGAGTGGGTGGTCGCGCCCGCCGGATACAGCTTGACGCCGTGAACGAATCCCGTGGCCCGCGCACGGTCGATCTCTTCCGGCGGCGTGTCATTGGTCAGGTACAGCGTGAGCAGCGGCTCGAAGCGCGCGCCCTTGGGCAGGGCCGCCATGATCCGCTCGCGATACGCGCGCGCCGCCGCCGCCGTGGTGACCGGCGGCTTCAAATTCGGCATGACGATGGCCCGCCCGAAGCGCTGTGCGGTGAATCCCGCGACCGCGCCGAGCGCGGCGCCGTCGCGCAGATGCACGTGCCAGTCGTCGGGCCGCCGCAGCGTCAGCGTCTTCATGGGCGCGCGCGCCGCGGCGCGGCGGCCGGCGGCCAGCCACGGCGCAGCAGATCGAGCGTGTAGCGCACGCCGAAGCCGGTGATTTCCGTGGCGATGTGGGCCAGTCCGCCGTGGCGCGAGCCCGCCGCCAGATCGAGGTGCAGCCAGGCGATTTCCTTCGGCACGAAGCGGCTCAAAAAGCGCGCCGCCAGGATGTGATCGCCCTTGCCCTCGGTCGCACACTGCAGCACGTCCGCCACGCTGCTCTCCAGGTCGGTATCGAAGTCCGCGTCCATGGGAAAGCACCAGACGCGCTCGCCGCTGCTGCTGCCGGCCGACTCGATCAGCTCGCGGGCCTGCGGCCGGTTGGTGAACGCGCCGCTGTAGCGCTCCGTGAGCGCGTAAACGCACGCGCCGGTGAGCGTCGCGTAGTCGATGATGGCGCGCGGCTTCCTCGCCGCCGCGAGACTGAGCGTGTCGGCCAGCACCATGCGCCCCTCGGCGTCGGTGTGTATCACCTGGATGGTGGTGCCGTTGTGGGCGCGCACCACTTCCTGCGGCTTGTAGGCGAGCGGACCGATGAGATTTTCCGTGATCGCCAGCCAGCAATCGACGGGCAGCGGCGAGCGCAGGGCATGCAGCGCGTACAGGCTGCCCAATGCGACGGCGCTGCCCTCCATGTCCGTGTGCATGTCCAGCATGCCCTTGTGCGGCTTGAGGTTGGTGCCGCCGGTATCGAAGCAAATGCCCTTGCCCACCAGGCTCGAGCGCGGGCGCCGCGGCGCCCCGCGGGCGGTACGACAGGTAGGCGATGCCGGCGTCGCGCGTGCCGTTGCCGCGCGATACCGCGAGAAACGCGCCGGCACCCAGGCGCTTCAGTTCGGCTTCGCCGTAGAACTTGAAGCGCAGCTTCAGGCGTCGCGCCAGCTCCTGCAAAAAACGCCGATAGCCGCGCGCATCGAGCGTGTTGGGCGGCAGCGCCGTCAGCCAGCGGGCCAGATTGTTGCCGGCGGCCGTGGCCAGCGTCACATCGAGCTCGGGCAATCTTCTGCCCGCGGCAATGTCGATGCGGCCGAGTCTGACGCGCGCCTTGGGCTTGCTCTTGAAGGAGGCAAAGCGAAACGCGGCGGCCTCGAGCGCCGCTACCGTGGCGCTCAGGGTTGCATTCGCGGCTTGCGCCTCGCAGCCCTGCTGCCACAGAAGCAGCGACTGCGGCTCGCCGTCCAATGCGCTGCGAGCGAGCTTGCCGGCGGCCTGCAGGCGCTCGAAAGTGCTGGCCTCGCCGGCCAGGCACGCCACGATCAGCAGCGTTTGCGCGCGCGCGCCAACCCGCAGATGAAAGCAATCGCCGGCCTTGCGCACTTTTTGCTCGAACAGGCCGCGCAGCACCGCACCATGCGGCAAAGCCGACCAATCGGAGGCGGCCGGCGCAAGCGGCACGAACACCAGGGCGCTGGAATAGCGGGCGAGCCGCGCGACGGTGACGCGCGCGCCGATTTGGCGCACGGGTACGAGCAGCTGGTCGAGGGGCAAGCGAGTGGGCATATCTTATAACCGCAAGCCTATCCCTTGCTTGACCGTGAAAAACCAAACCCCGAAGATAGCGCCGATTGACAACGCAGTGGCAGTTCGCGCATGAGCGCTGTAACGTGCCTGCCATCTTAACAGGACACGTGGGCGTGTGCATTTATGACTCAACAATCGCCGTTCGAAGACATTGATCCCATCGAAACGCAGGAGTGGCTCGAGTCCATCGATTCGGTGATGCGTGCGCGGGGTCCGGAACGCGCGCATTTTCTGCTCGAGAAATTGGTGGACTTCACGCGCCGCTCCGGCACCTACCTGCCCTTCAAGCCCAACACCGCCTATCTGAATACCATCTCCAAGGCGCAGGAACCGGAGTATCCCGGCGACCGCTCCTTGGAGCGGCGCAACGAGGCCTACATTCGCTGGAATGCGCTCGCCATGGTGGTGCAGGCGAATCGCCTGAATTCGGAATACGGCGGCCATATCGCCTCGTATGCCTCCGCGGCGACGCTGTACGAAGTCGGGTTCAATCATTTCTGGCGCGCCAAGAGCGCCGCGCATCCCGGCGACATGATTTTCGTGCAGGGGCATTCGAGCCCCGGAATCTATGCGCGCGCCTATCTCGAAGGGCGCCTGGACGAGGGTCAGCTGCTGCGCTTCCGGCAGGAGGTCAAGGGCGGGGGGTTGTCCTCCTATCCGCATCCCTGGCTGATGCCGGATTTCTGGCAATTCCCCACCGTGTCCATGGGCTTGGGTCCGATGACGGCGATTTTCCAGGCGCGTTTCGTGCGCTATCTCGAGCATCGCGGCATCGTCCCGCCCTCCGACCGCAAGGTGTGGGCCTTCCTCGGCGACGGCGAGATGGATGAGCCCGAGTCCATGGGCGCGCTCACCATGCCGGTGCGCGAGAAGCTCGACAATCTCATCTTCGTGATCAACTGCAATTTGCAGCGGCTCGACGGGCCGGTGCGCGGCAACGGCAAGATCATTCAAGAACTCGAAGCGGCGTTCCTCGGCGCAGGCTGGAATGTGATCAAGGTGCTGTGGGGCTCGCGCTGGGATCCCCTGCTCGAGCAGGATCAGAAAGGCTTGCTCAAGCGCATCATGGAGGAGTGCGTGGACGGCGAGTACCAGAACTTCAAATCCAAGGGCGGCGCCTACACGCGCGAGCATTTCTTCGGCAAGTATCCCGAGCTCAAGGAGATGGTCGCGAACATGTCGGACGAGGAGATCTGGCGCCTGAATCGCGGCGGCCACGATCCGCAAAAGGTGTATGCGGCCTATGCCTCCGCCGTCGCCCACAAGGGCGCACCCACCGTGATCCTGGCGAAGACCGTCAAGGGTTTCGGCATGGGCAAGGCGGGCGAGGGCCTGAACTCCGCGCATCAGCAGAAAAAGCTCGGCGATGAGGCGCTGAGGGAAGTGCGCGACCGCTTCAACATCCAGATCACCGATGAAGAGATCGCCGGACTGACGTTCCGCAAGCCGGGCGCCGACAGCGAAGAGCTCAAGTACCTGCAGGAGCGCCGCGCCGCTCTCGGCGGCTATCTGCCGGCGCGCTATTCGGCCGCGCCGCCCCTGCTGGTGCCGCCGCTCGAGGCATTCAGCACGCTGCTGGACGGCACGGGCGATCGCGAGATCTCCACCACCATGGCGCTGGTGCGCATGCTGACCACGTTGGTCAAGGACAAGAACATCGGCAAGCACATCGTGCCCATCGTGCCCGACGAAGCGCGCACCTTCGGCATGGAGGGCATGTTCCGCCAGGTCGGCATTTATTCCTCGGTGGGGCAGCTGTACACGCCGCAGGACGCCGATCAGCTCATGTTCTATCGCGAGGACAAGCAGGGCCAGATTCTCGAGGAAGGGCATCAACGAGGCGGGCAGCCTGTGCTCCTGGATCGCCGCCGCGACGGCCTATTCGAACCACGGCGTGAGCATGGTGCCTTTCTATATCTACTACTCCATGTTCGGCTTTCAGCGGGTCGGCGATTTCATCTGGGCCGCCGGCGACAGCCAGGCGCGCGGCTTTCTGGTGGGCGGCACGGCGGGGCGCACCACGCTCGCCGGCGAGGGCCTGCAGCATCAGGACGGCCACAGCCAATTGGTCGCGACCACGGTGCCCGAACTGCGTGGCCTACGATCCTACCTACGCCTATGAGCTGGCGGTGATCGTGCAGGACGGACTGCGGCGCATGTATCAGGAGCAGGAAAGCGTCTTCTACTACATCACCTGCATGAACGAGAACTACGCGCATCCGGCGATGCCGGCGGGCGCGGCGCAGGGCATCTTGAGCGGCATGTACCTGCTGCAGATCGGCGGCCGCGGCAAGGTGCGCGTCACGCTGTTCGGTTCCGGCACGATCTTGCGCGAGGTGCTGGCGGCCGCGGAGCTGCTTGGAGAAGAACTATCGGCGTGCCGGCCGATGTCTATTCGGTCACCAGCTTCAGCGAGCTGCGCAAGAACGCGCTCGCCATCGAGCGGCGCAACTTGCTGCATCCGCACGAGCCGGCGCGGCAAACCTACATCCAGCAGGCCTTGGCGGATCGCGAAGGCCCCTTCATCGCCGCCACCGACTACATGAAGACCGTCGCCGATCAGATCCGGCAGTGGATACCCGGGCCGTTATGCGGTGCTGGGCACCGACGGCTACGGCCGCAGCGACTCGCGCGCGGAACTGCGGCGCTTCTTCGAGGTCGACCGGCACTACGTGGCGGTCGCCGCGCTCAAGGCGCTTGCCGACGAGGGCAAGATCGACAAGCAGACCGTGATCGAGGCCATGCAGGCCTTCGGCATCGATCCGGAAAAACCCAACCCCCTGTCGGTCTAGGCATATCGTGACCAATCCCATCGAAGTTCTGGTTCCCGATATCGGCGGCTTCAAGGACGTCAGCGTCATCGACGTGCTGGTCAAGGACGGCCAGCAAATCGACAAAGAAACGCCGCTGATCACCATCGAGACGGAAAAGGCGGCGATGGACGTGCCGGCGCCGGCCGCGGGCCGCATCGCGCAGGTCAAGCTCAAGCAGGGCGACAAGGTGTCCGAAGGATCGCTGATCCTGCTGCTCGAGCCGGCCGCGGGCAGCGCCGCGGCGGCCGCACCTGGCGCCGCGCCCGCGCAAGGCGCGCCCGCACCGGCTGCGCCTGCGGCCTCCAATGCTGTCCCAGCCGCGCCTGCGGCCACGGCCGGGGCCACGACTACCGCCGGCGCCACCGCGACCACCGGCACCGCCGCTGCGGCTGGCGCGCCGCCCTCAGCGGCGCGCGGCGCCGATCCCGATCGACGAAGCGGCGTTCTCGAAGGCCTATGCCAGTCCCTCGGTGCGCAAATTCGCGCGCGAGCTGGGCGCGGATCTTGGGCAGGATCAAGGGCACCGGCATCAAGGGCCGCATCACGCAAGACGACGTGAAGGCCCACGTGAAAGAGATGCTGACGGCGGCGCCGGCGCCAGCGGCCGGGGTTTCCGCCGCTGCCCAAGGTGCCGGTCGTGGATTTCGCGCTGTTCGGGCCGATCGAAGTCAAGCCGCTTGTCGCGCATCCAGAAGATTTCCGGGGCCAGGCTTGCAGGCCAGCTGGATCAATCTGCCGCATGTGACCCAGCATGAGGATGCGGACATCACCGATCTCGAGGCGGCGCGCGCTGGCGCTGAAGGGCAAGGCGTCGCGAGGAGGGAGTGCGGCTCACGCCGCTGGCGTTCATCATCAAGGCCTGCCTGTTGGCGCTGCGGGAATTTCCGCGCTTCAATTCCTCGCTGGATGCCGGCGGCGAGAATCTGGTCTTCAAGAAGTACTTCAACATCGGTTTCGCGGCCGATACGCCGAATGGATTGGTGGTGCCGGTCATCGCGAACGCCGACCGGCTGAGCCTCTATGAGATCGCGCGAGCGCTCGCGGCGATGTCGGAAAAAGCGCGCGCCGGCAAATTGAAGAACACCGAAATGCAGGGCGGGACGTTCACGATCTCGAGCCTGGGCGGCATCGGCGGCACGGCGTTCACGCCCATCATCAACGCGCCGGAAGTCGCCATCCTGGGCGTGTCGAAATCCAGCCAGAAGCCGGTGTACGACCGGGGCGCATTCCTGCCGCGGCTGATGCTGCCGCTGTCGCTGTCCTACGATCATCGGGTGATCGACGGCGCCGAAGCCGCGCGCTTCGTGGTGTTTCTCGCCAAAGTGCTGGGCGACGTCAAGGCGTTGCTGTGAGCATGCGTCGAAGTACGCGTTCCGGATCTCGGCGACGCCAAGGGCGTCAACGTCGTCGACGTCCTGATCAAGAAGGGCAGCGAGATTCGCATCGACGATCCGCTGATCACGCTCGAGACCGAAAAGGCCTCGATGGATGTGCCCTCGCCGGTGAGCGGCGTGGTCGAGTCCATCGAGATCAAGAAGGGCGACGAGGTGTCGGCCGGCGCGCTGATCGCCACCGTGGAAGTCGCCGACGCGGCGGCAACTGCCGGCCTCGCCGGCGCCGCGCCGCGTCGTCCGCCGGTGCCGCCGCCTCTGCGCCCGCCACTTCGCGCGCCGCGCCGCGGCCTCGCCCGCTGCCCGCGGCTGCCGGCGGCTGCACCCGCCGATCGGAGCGCCTGCCGGCGAGCGCCGTCGATCTGGTCGTGCTCGGCGCCGGGGTGGGCGGCTACACCGCGGCTTTTCGGGCCGCCGACTTGGGGCTCAAGGTGACGCTGATCGAACGCTGGCCGGTGCTGGGCGGCGTGTGCCTGAACGTCGGCTGCATCCCCTCCAAGGCGCTGCTGCATGCGGCCAAGGTGATCGAGGATGCGGCGGACATGGCGGCGCCGGCATCGTGTTCGGGCCGCCGCAGATCGACCGCGACCGCCTGCGCGCCTGGAAGAACCGCGTCGTCACGAGATTGACCAACGGCCTCACGCTGCTCGCCAAGCAGCGCAAAGTCGACGTCATTCAAGGCGAGGCCAAATTCATCGGGCCTTTCTCCTTGGAAGTGCAGGGAGCCGACGGCGCGCGCCGCGTGGATTTCAAGCAGTGCATCATCGCGGCGGGTTCCGAGTCGGCGCGCCTGCCCGGATTGCCGGATGATCCGCGCGTCATCGATTCGACCGGCGCGCTGGAATTGCCGCTCGATTGCAAGCGGCTGCTGGTGATCGGCGGCGGCATCATCGGTTTGGAGATGGCCTGCGTTTACGACGCGCTCGGCGTGCGGGTCACCGTGGTGGAGCTGAGCGATGGCTTGATGCCCGGCACGGATCGGGATCTGGTGCGGCCCCTGCAGAAGCGCATCGAAAAGCGCTACGAGCGCATTTTGCTCAATACCAAGGTGGCCAAGCTCGAGGCCCTGCCGGAGGGGCTGCGCGCGACCTTCGAGGGGCCCGATGCGCCGGAGCCGCAGCTGTTCGACCGGGTGCTGGTGGCCGTGGGGCGCACCGCCAACGGCAATGCCGCCAATGCGGCCGCGGCCGGCGTCGTGGTCAGCCCGCGCGGCATCATTGCCGTGAACAAGCAGATGCGCACCAATGTGCCGCATATTTTTGCCATCGGCGATGTGGTCGGCGCGCCGATGCTGGCGCACAAGGCCACGCATGAGGGCAAGGTGGCGGCGGAAGTCGCGGCGGGACAGAAGTCAGCCTTCGACGCGCGCTGCATTCCCTCGGTGGCGTACACCGATCCGGAAATCGCCTGGGTGGGGGTCAACGAAATCGAAGCCAAGGCGCAGAACATCGACTACGGCAAGGGTCTGTTTCCCTGGGCGGCCAGCGGCCGCTCGCTGGCGCTCAACCGCGACGAAGGGTTCACCAAGCTGCTGTTCGACAAGCAGACCCATCGAGTCATCGGCGCGGGCATCGTCGGCACCAACGCCGGCGATTTGATCGCCGAAGTGGCGCTCGCGATCGAAATGGGCGCCGACGCGGCGGATGTTGGCTTGACCATTCATCCCCATCCGACGCTCTCGGAAACCGTCGCCTTCGCGGCCGAGGCGTTCGAGGGCACCCTGACGGATCTGTATATTCCCAAGCGCTAGCGAGCAGCCATGAAATCGACACGCAATGCGGCATTCTGGTGGGTTTTGGGTCTCGTGTTGGCGGGGGCCGCATTACCGGCTCTCGCGGACGATGCGTGCGTGGATTTCAAATGGGATGTGAGCAAGGAGAGGGCGCTGTTCGCCGGCACGCCCGTGGCCTTGGCGGCCGGCAAGCATGCGAGCAGCGCGCCCGCCGTGGTACCCGATCGCCTG
Source organism: uncultured Gammaproteobacteria bacterium (assembly GCA_963837435.1). GTDB lineage: Bacteria > Pseudomonadota > Gammaproteobacteria > Steroidobacterales > Steroidobacteraceae > Bog-1198. The sequence goes on along the minus strand of CAWINJ010000011.1, from coordinate 52,548 downwards.
TACAAGCTCGAGCTGCTGAACCAGGACCAAGTGACTTTCGCCGCGCCTCCCGGCAAGAAACAACCGCTGCCGCCACCTTCGCCGGTCTCGCCACCTTGAAGATTGCCGTGGCGGGCGACTATCGGATCGCCATCGACCTGCCGCTCTGGATCGACGTGGTGTCGCGCGGAGTGCTGGTGCCGGCCAAGGATTTCGAGGGACAGCATGCCTGCACCGCACCGCATAAGATCGTGGAGTTCGAGCTGACCGCCGGGCAGGCGTTGGTCCTGCAGTTCAGCAACGCGCGAAGCGCCAGCATGCTGCTCACCGTCACGGCATCGCCGCTGCGCAAGTTTTGAACCGGACGTGGCCGCGATGGGTGCTCCGGGGTGCCCTTACGGGGTCGCGATACAGGTCTTCAAGAACGAGGTCTTTCGGCGCCCACCAATTTCTTGGTTCTGGCGTCCTTGAGGCAGGCCGTGCGTTTGGCATGCTTTGCCGCCGCATCGCTGGGGGGCGATGCGGCAGGGCTGCCCGCCGCCGGCGCGGCAGCCGCGGGCGCGGCGGCGGTAGGGGTGTCGGCCCGCTGCGGCGCCGGCGGTGCGGCAATCCCGGCTACGGCACACAGACTGAGGCACACAGCGGCGGCCACCGGTGGAAAGCGCATGGTTATCTCCTTCGAAGACTCAAAGCCGCCGCAAGGCGCTGATGGGCGGAGAATAGCGCCGGCGCCTAACGGCACCGATGAAGCGCGGATGAAGCTTGCTTAACCTTCGAGGCGGCGCCGGACGCGGGCCAGGTACTGCCCTTCGTCGGGCGGCATGCCGGCGCGCTGGGCCTGCCACAGCGTCTCGGCGAGCGCTTCCATGAGCGCATGTTCGGCGCGATGCGGGTCGCCGTTGCCGGGCTTGCAGTCGATGCAGCAAATCGCGCACCCCCGGCGGCCGGTCGATGGAGACTTGCTCGCGTACCGCCAGATGCAGGCCCATATGTAAAAATGGATTCTCGCCGCCGCCGGGGAGGGCGGGATCAAACGAGGCGACAGCGCCGGCGTCGCCGACCAGGGCCTGATATTCGGGATGCGCGCCGATGACATCGACGATCATCGCCTCGAGCGGCGTGAGCGGGGAGCGCGCCAGATGCTTGCGCCACGCATCGGCATAGGCCTGGCGCAATTGTTCGCGTGTCTGGGAATCAAATACTGGCATGGGTTTTGTGTCGATACTCGCACAGGTCCGCGATGCTGCAGGTGGGGCAGGCCGGATTGCGGGCCTTGCACACATAACGCCCATGCAGAATCAGCCAGTGATGCGCATCCTGCCGAAACTCGGGCGGCACGAACTTCAAGAGCTTTTCCTCCACCGACCGCACCGTTTTGCCGGGCGCCAGGCCCGTGCGATTGGCGACCCGGAATATGTGGGTGTCCACCGCGATGGTGGCCTCGCCGAACGCCGTGTTCAAGATGACATTGGCGGTTTTTCTGCCCACGCCGGGCAAGCGTTCCAGCTGCTCGCGAGTCCTGGGCACTTCGGCGCCGTGCCGTTCGATCAAGCAGCCGGCAGGTGGCGATGATGTTCTTCGCCTTGCCGTTGTAGAGGCCGATCGACTTGATGTAGGGCGACAGGCCGGCAACGCCCAGCGACAACATGGCGGCGGGCGTGTTGGCGGCGCGGAACAAGCTCCGCCGTCGCCTTGTTCACGCTCTTGTCGGTGGCTTGGGCCGAGAGGATCACGGCCACCAGGAGTTCGAAGGGCGATCGATAGATGCAATTCGGTGCGCGGCGCCGGGTTGGCCTCCCGCAGGCGCTCGAATATCGCGCGGCGCTTGGCCTCGTTCACGGTTCGCCGGCCTGGCGGCGCGCCGCGGCCTTCTTGGCATCGAGTCTCGCGCTGCCGCTCCGCGGCTCGATGCGAGCAGCCGCGCGCTGTGTGCCGCGAAGCGCTCGCGGTTCAGCAGCGGGCTGGTCCGCGGCGGCCTCGGCTCCCGGCCTCATCTCGATGCAATCGACCGGGCAGGGCGGCAGGCACAGTTCGCAGCCCGTGCAGCGATCGGCGAGGACGGTATGCATGTATTTTGCGGCCCCGACGATGGCATCCACCGGGCAGGGCGCGAGGCAGCGCGCGCAGCCGATGCAGCGCGCTTCATCGATCCATGCGACGCGCGGCGGGCCTTCCACGCCGTGGGCGGGATTCAGCGGCAGTTCGGGCCGGCGCAGGAGTGTCGGCCAGGCTCGAGATCGTCGCCCGGCCGCCCGGCGGGCACTGGTTGATCTGCGCCTCGCCGCGTGCGATCGCCGCGGCGTAGGGTTCGCACCCGGCATAGCCGCAGCGAGTGCACTGAGTCTGCGGCAGCAGCGCATCGATGCGCGCCACGAGGTCCGGCGCGGGCTCGGTCATCATCTCATTTGACGCGCATGCCGGGCGTGGCTCCCGTGTCGGGCGACAGCACGAATATGTCCTTCCCGCCGGGACCCGCGGCCAGCATCATGCCCTCCGAGGTGCCGAAGCGCATTTTTCGCGGCTCCAAGTTGGCGACGACGACGATGAGACGGCCCACCAAGGTCGCGTGATCGTAGGCCGCCCGAATGCCGGCGAAGATCTCCCGCTCGCCCAGCTCGCCCAAATCCACGCGCAGTTTCAGCAGCTTGTCGGCGCCCGTCACCAGGTCCGCGCTCAGGACCTTGGCCACCCGCAGGTCGATGCGCAGGAAATCGTCGATGGAAATCATATTGCCCTCGACGGCCGCTGCCGCTGCCAGAGCGGCCGCATCGGACGCTGCGACTCTCGGCGGTACGGCCCCGCCCGACGCGCCACGCGGCGCCGGCGCGGGCGGCGTCGCCGTGGCCGGGGACGCCTTGGGCGCGGCCGTGCCGGGCGCGGGTGCCGCCTCGATCTGGAACAATGCATCGAGCTGCTTCGGGTCGACCCGCGTCATCAGGTGCTGGTAGGGATTGACCCGCGTGGGAAGCACCTCGGCATCGCTCCACACGAAGGGCCGATCGAGCCCGAACAATTCGCGCGCCACGCGCGCCGTGACCTGCGGCAGGACCGGCGACAGCAGAACGCTCAACAGCTTGAATCCCTGCAGCGCCCGCGAGCAGGCATCCTGAAGCTCGACGCGCTTGGCCGGATCCTTGGCGAGGACCCACGGCTGGCGCGCATCGAAGTCGTGATTGATTCGATCCGCCAGGGTCATGATTTCGCGAATCGCCTTGCCCAGATCGCGGGCTTCGTAGTACCCGGCGACTTCACGCGCCAGCTCGCGCGCTTGCTGCGCAATCGGCGCCATGTCGCCCGCGAACCCGAGCTCGCCGCCAAAGTGCTTGGCGATGAAGTCGGCCGCGCGGCTCGCGATGTTGACGTACTTGCCGATCAAATCGCTGTTCACGCGCGCGACGAAGTCATCGGGATTGAAATCGAGATCCTCGACATTCGAGTTCAATTTGGCGCCGATGTAATAACGCAGCCACTCGGGGTTCATGCCGAGCTCGAGATAGCGCAGCGGGCTGATGCCGGTCCCGCGGGACTTGGACATTTTCTCGCCCGACACCGTGATGAATCCATGCGCGTACACGTGATCGGGAACCTTGTAGGGAGCTCCCGCGAACTTCAGCATGGCCGGCCAGAACAGCGTGTGAAAGTAGATGATGTCCTTGCCGATGAAATGCAGCTGCTCGGTGTCGGGAGCCGCGAGAAATTGCGCGAAAGTGCGCGTTTCGCCGCGCGCGCGCGCCTTGCCGGTGTCGAAGTAATTCTGCAGCGCCGCCAGATAGCCGATGGGCGCGTCCAGCCACACGTAGAAATACTTGCCCGGCGCGTCGGGAATCGGAATGCCGAAGTAGGGGGCATCGCGCGAGATGTCCCAGTCGTCGAGCGCCTGATCGCCCTTGCCGGAGAGCCATTCGCGGGCCTTGTTGACCACCTGCGGCTGCAGCCGGCCCGGCGTATCCAGCCACTGAGTCAGGAACTCGACGCACTTCGGATCCGACAACCGGAAGAAATAGTGCTCGGAGGTCTTCAGCACGGGTTTTGCGCCCGACAGGGTCGAGTACGGATCGATCAGATCCGTGGGCGAGTTGACGATGCTGCAGACCTCGCAGGCGTCGGCGTACTGCTCTTTCGCGTGACAGTTCGGGCACTCGCCTTTGATGTAGCGATCCGCCAGGAACATGGCCTTGAGCGGATCGTAGAACTGTTCGACTGCCTTGCCGTAGATCAGTCCCGCCGCTTGCAGGCGGCGGTAGATGTCCTGGGACAGCGCGGTGTTCTCCGGCGAATCCGTCGAGTACCAATGATCGAAGCCGATGTGAAAACCTTGCAGGTACCGCGGCCGGTCGGCGGCGATGCGCCTGACCAGTTCCTGCGGGGGGATGCCCTCGGCTTCGGCCTTGAGCATGATGGGTGCGCCGTGCGCATCGTCCGCGCACACGAAGTGCACGGCGCAGCCGCGCATCCGCTGGAAGCGCACCCAGATGTCCGCCTGGATGTATTCCATGATATGCCCGATATGGAACGGGCCGTTCGCATAGGGCAGTGCCGTCGTGACGAAAAGATTGCGGGTCATCCCGACAGTTTACCGCGACAGCGGCGTCGACGCGCTGCTTAAGATGCCTCGCGGTACTGTTCGAACCGGGACTTGTTGATCGCCTTCTTGAAGGCTTCTTTGCCGGTGATTTGCCGCTGCTCCAACAGCCCTTGAATGGCCGTGTCCATCAGCCGCATGCCGACCGCGGCGCCGCTTTGCATGGCATTTTCCAGCTGATCCATCTTGCCCTGGCGGATCAAATTGGCGACCGCGGGCGTATTGATCAGGATCTCGAGAGCCGCGACGCGGCCCTGCTTGTCGGCTTTGGGGATGAGTTGCTGGGAGACGACGCCGCGCAGGCTGGTCGAGAGCATGGTGCGCACGTGGGGCTGCTTGTCCGCGGGAAAGGCGTTCACCAGGCGATCGACCGTGGCCGCGGCGCCGTTGGTGTGCAGAGTGCCCATCACCAGAATGCCCATCTCCGCCGCGGTGACCGCGATGCTCATGGTTTCGAGGTCGCGAAGCTCGCCCACCAGAATGACGTCGGGATCTTCGCGCAACGCCGACAGCAGCGCGCTCGAGAACGAGGTGGCGTGCACGCCGATCTCGCGCTGGCTGATCAGGCAGTTCTTGCGCATGTGCACGAATTCGATCGGATCCTCGATGGTGAGGATGTGGCCCTTTTCGCGCGTATTGATGTCGTCGATCATGGCCGCGAGCGTGGTGGACTTGCCCGAGCCGGTTTTGCCCGTGACCAGGATCAGGCCGCTGTTGATCTTGCACAGATCCATCACGGCTTCCGGCAGCTTGAGCTCCGCCGCCGTGCGGGCCTTCGAGGGAATGGCGCGGAACACCGCCCCCATGCCGTTCAGCTGGCGCATCACATTGACGCGGAAGCGGGCGACGCCCGGGATGCTGTAGGCGAAATCCGTGCCGTCCTTGGCTTCGAAGCGCTCCACCGACAGCTTCGGCATGATTTCGTACAGCGCCGCCTTGACCATCTCGGCGGCGAGAGGCTCGGGACTCAACGCCTTCAGTTCGCCGTATTGGCGCACGCGCGGCGGATCGCCCGCCAGAAAATGCAGGTCCGATCCGTTGCGCTCCAGCACTTGATTCAAATAGGTGTCGATGGCCGGCACGGGATTCTCTAGGTGCTCGCGGGCTCGGGAGCGGCGGCGCGCCCGCCATATCGGACACGAATCGCTGGAACTGGCGTCTTGTCGGAGGCATAGGTGTAGGCGTGCTCGGGATCGACTTCCTTGGCGTTGATGGCGGCGAGCAAGGCCTGATCCATCAATTGCATGCCGTATTCCTTGCCCATTTGCAGCTGGCTCGGAATCTGGTGCGACTGATCGGTCATGATGAGCTTGCCGATGGCCTTGGTGAGCACCATCACTTCGCAAATGGCGCGGCGCGCGCGCTGATCGGGGCTCTTGACCAGAATCTGGGTGATGACGGCGATCAAGCTGTTGGCGAGGAAGCTCTTGGTCTGTTCCCGCTCCTCGGTGGGCAACGCGTCGATGATGCGATCGATGGTCTTGGTGGCGCTGGTCGTGTGCAGGGTGCCGAGGACCAGATGTCCGGTCTCCGCGGCGGTCATCGCCATGGAGATGGTTTCGGCGTCGCGCAATTCGCCGACCAGGATGACGTCCGGATCCTCGCGCATGGCCGCGCGCACGCCCTCGGCGAAGGTCGGCAGGTGCGTGCCCAGCTCGCGCTGGATGACCTGGCTGGTCTTGCTGCGGTGAACGAATTCGATCGGGATCTTCCAGGCTGATGATGTTGAGCGCGCGGGTCGAATTCAGGTAATCGATCATCGAGGCCAGCGTGGTGGACTTGCCGGTGCCCGTGGAGCCGGTCACCAGGATCATTCCTTGGTGGTAGTCGCACAGCTTGCGCACGATGGGCGGCAGCCCCAGCTGCTCCATGGTCGGCATCTGCGTGGGAATGGAGCGAAACGCGGCGCCGATGCCGGTCTCCTTGCGAAACACATTGACGCGGAAGCGGCCGCCCTCGGCCGACACATAGGAGAAATCGATGTCATTGCCTTCGCGCAGGTGCTTGAGCTGGTTCTGGGTCAGCACCTCGGTGATATAGCCCTCGAGCTCCGCCTCGCCCAGCTCGCGAAACTTGATGGGCATCAGATCCCCGTGCATGCGCAGCATCGGCGGCACGCCGACGGCCAGATGCAGGTCCGAGCAACCCTGGGCCACGCCTAACTTGAGGAATGCGTCGATTCTTGCCATAACGCGTAAGGCTACCCGTAAGCGATTGGTTTTTCGAGCGTTTGGGCCGGAAATGGCCCATAAACGTGAGGTACGTCAACCCTTATAGGAACTTTTCGAGGGATAGGCGCAATTCGTCCATGCTCTGGGCGCGCTTGGCCTTGTCCAAGGACATGCATTTCATCACCAAGTTGTTCAATTCCACCGGCAATTCCTTGTTGATGTCGATGGGCGGACGCGCCTTGCCCTGGACGTGCTGGTACATGACCGACATGTGATCGCCGCGCGAATAGGGCGGCACGCCGCTGAACATCTCGTACAGAATGACGCCCAGGCTGTAGATATCCGCCCGTTCGTCCACCTTCTTGCCCAGAATCTGCTCCGGCGCCATGTATTTGGGGGATCCGATGACATAGCCGGTCTTGGTCAGCTGGGTGTCGCCCTGGGTCTGCGCCGCCGCCACGCCGAAGTCCACGATCTTGAGCAGCCCCTCGTTGTCGATCAGGATGTTCGCGGGCTTCAAATCCCGATGCACGATGCCGGCCTGGTGCGCCACCGCCATGCCGGTGGCGATGTCGATGCCGAACTTGACCGCGCGCTTGAGTTGCACCGGCTTCTCGTTGACGATCTCGCCGCCCAGGGTGTGGGAGGGGAAGTACTCCATCGAGATGGCGTAATTGCCGCGGATGTACAAGAAATCGTAGATGCGGATGACGTTCTTGTGCGTGATCTTGCGGCTGTAGCGCAACTCATGCACGAAGCGCTTCATCATCTCCTCGTCCGCCGACACGTTGGGGTTCAAGAACTTCAGGATCAGGCGCTCCTCGACCACGGTGTCTTCCATCAGCAACACCGTGCCGAACGCGCCCTTGCCGATCTTTTCGATGAACTTGTAACGGCCCTCGATGATGTCGCCGGTCTTCAAAGTCGCGATGTCGAGCTTGTTCGCCTGGACTTCCTGTTCCTGAACGACCTTGGCGAGATCCTGATTGTCGATGAGCAGAGTCTTGGCCGGCTCCTGCATCTTCTCGGCGCGCTGATTGGCGGCGATTTGCTGCGTCGAAAAGCGGTTGTCCAGTTCCAGCATGGCGCGCGCCACGGCCTGGCTGATGGTGCGCGTCCGAATTGCCCGCGACCGCCTGCAACCGCACCCGGATGGTGTCGGCGCGCCGCTCATCGGCCAATTTGGTGAGCGCCGCGATGGCCTCCACCTTGATCTCGTTTTCCGGCCGCTGCAGCATGGGCAGCAGGTGCTCGATGCACTTTTGATCGCCGATCTTGCCGATGGCGCGAATGACGGTGGGCAGCGACTTCGGTTCCCCGGCCGCCAGCATTTCCATGAAGCGCGGCAGGGATTTGGTGCTGCCGATCTCGGCGAGCGCATCCACGGCGCGCTCGCTCACCCACCAATCGGGGTCCTTGGTGGCTTCGATCAATTGCGCCACCGCGCGTTCATCCTTGGTCTGATTGAGGATTTCGATGGCCGCCCGCCGAATGTCCTGATTCTCATCCTTGACGAGCGTGAGCACGGCATCGACGACGCGGGGGCCGCCGATCTTGCCGAGCGCATCGGCGGCGCGCGTGCGAACCCACCAATCGCTGTCGGCGATCACTTCGAGCAGGTACTTGACCGATTTCGAGGTGCCGACGGCGTTCAATACTTCGACCGCCGCGCGCCGGGCGTATTCGTTCTCGTCCTTCAGCACATCGACCAGGTATTTGATCGTATCCGGATGATTGGCATGGATGACGACGTCGACCGCCTTGTTCTGCACCTCGATTTCCGGGTCGCGCAGCATGTCGCAAAGGACCGCCATGTCGAACGGCCCGTCCATCCGCGAGAGCGCCGACAGGGCGGCGGAGCGGATGAATTTGCTGTTGTCCTTGAGCTGCTTCTGCACGGCCTGCTGCACCTTGGGCGTGTTGAAGCGCGCCAGCACATTGATGATGTGCAGCCGGGCGACGGGATCCTTGCCCTCGATCCGGGCGATCAAGTCGTCGATCGAGGACTCATCGGCGATTTCGGCGATGACCTTGAACAGCCCGGCCCTTTCGTTGGGTTCCTGGGCGTAGGCGGCGTTCAGCAGTTCGCGCACCGTGAAGCGGGCTCTTTTGCGCGGCGATCACATCGAGAATGGCCTGCTTGGGCATGTCCGGCTTGCTCAGGGCATCGAGCAGCGCGCTCGCCGGATAGTTCTTGCTCGATGACAAGGCCCATGCGATTCCGGACATCGCCCGGCCGTTGGCCTCGGCCATGGTCTTGAACAAGTGGGGCAGGGTTTTGACGTCGATCAGCCGCGACAGCACCTCGACGTAGGCCAGAGTCTCGCGCTTCTCCGCCGTCGTCAGGGCGTCGACGATGGGCTCGATGGCGCTCGGGCCCGAGCGCGACGCAGTTTCTCCAATGCCTTTTGCGCCAGGGGGCTGCCTGGGTTGCCGCTGGATTTAACCTCGGCGATAAGCCGATCGGCACGATAGTTGGCGAATAAACTCATTCGGTGCCTTCAAGTTGCACATCCCTCGGGAGCCATCCATTCTCACCGTAGCACTGGGGCCCACCGCGGTCTTTCGATTCTCAGCCTCGAGATTATGCCATACCGCACGCGCTTGTCCGCCTGCGGTACAATCGACAGCCTATATGAATCAACCTGCCGCCGCGGATGTCGCAATCCGCGAAAAACTAAACTCGTATACCGATCCCTATCTTGGCCAGACCTTGGGCGAGGCGAAGGCTGTGGAGTCCGTCACAATTGCCGGTGCCGTACGTGAGCGTCGAACTGGTGCTGGGCTTCCCCTGCGCGGACTATGGCGGGGAACTCACGGCCGCGCTGCAGGACCATCTTCAGCCCCTGCTGGGTCGAAACCGCTTGCAGCTCAAGCTCCGGGCGCAAATCACCGCACATGCCGTACAGCGCACGCTCAAGCCCCTGGCGAACGTCAAGAACATCGTCGCCGTGGCCTCGGGCAAGGGCGGGGTGGGCAAGTCCACGACCGCGGCGAATCTGGCGCTGGCCTGGGCGGCCCAAGGCGCCAAAGTGGGCCTGCTGGACGCCGACATCTACGGCCCCAGCCAGCCCCTGATGATGGGCTTGAGCGGCGCCAAGCCGGTCAGCGAGGACGGCAAGCATCTGACCCCGTTGCGTGCGCATGGGGTCGAAGTGATGTCCATCGGCTTCATGATCGACCAGGAACAGCCCATGGCCTGGCGCGGGCCGATGGTGACCCAGGCCCTGACGCAGCTGTTGGGCGACACGAATTGGGGCGAGCTGGATTATCCTGGTGGTCGACATGCCGCCGGGCACCGGCGACATCCAGCTGACCCTGGCGCAGCGCGTTCCCGTGAGCGGCGCCGTCATCGTCACCACTCCCCAGGACATCGCCCTGCTGGATGCGCGCAAGGGTCTCAAGATGTTCGAAAAGGTCGAGGTTCGCGTGCTCGGGGTGGTGGAGAACATGAGCATGCATGTGTGCAGCCAGTGCGGCCATGTCGAACATGTCTTCGGCAGCGGCGGCGGGGCGCGGATGGCGGCGCAATACGGCGTGCAGTTATTGGGCGAGCTGCCCTTGGACATCCGCATCCGCGAGGATGCCGACGGCGGATCTCCGACGGTGGTCGCCGAGCCCGGCAGCGCGCGTGCGCAGGCCTACCTGCAGATGGCGCGCCGTACGGCGGCGCGGCTTGCCGACCTTGAACAAGGACTACAGCCGGGCATTCCCGAAGATCACGGTAGAAGCGACCTAATGAGCATCAAGAGCGATCGATGGATCAGGCGCATGTCGGCACAGGGCATGATCGAGCCCTTTTCCGCGGAGCAGGTGCGGGTCGCGGGCGGCCACAAAATCGTCTCCTACGGGACCTCGAGCTACGGCTACGACGTACGCTGCGCCGAGGAGTTCAAGATCTTCACCAACATCAATTCCACCATCGTCGATCCGAAGACCTTCGACGAGAAGTCCTTCGTGGATTTCAAGGGACCGGTTTGCATCATTCCGCCGAACTCGTTCGCGCTGGCGAGAACCGTGGAGTTCTTTCGCATTCCGCGCAGCGTTTTGACTGTGTGCCTGGGGAAATGCGTCACCGGAGACACTCGCCTGGTCGACGCCGATACCGGCGCCTATGTGCCGATCACCGAGATGCGCTGGGGCAAGCGCACCTTGGCCTGGGACGGCTGGCGTTTGAAGCCGGCGAAGGTGTCAGCCTTCATTCCTCAGGGCAGGCGAGAGGTCTTCGAGCTGCGTACCCGGGCGGGGTTGCGTATCCGAGCGACGGCGAATCACCCGTTTCGCATGCTCAATCGGTGGGTGCCCTTGAGCGAGTTGCGGAGCGGCGATCGCATCGCCATTGCCCGCGAGATTCCCATATTCGGAAAAACCCCCGTCGCCGACTGGGAGGCGACTCTGGCGGGTTTGATGATCTCGGAAGGGCAGTGCAATACGCCCGGCCACAGCCCGACCTACACGACCGCAGATCCGGCCATGGTCGCTCTACTCGAGTCCACGATGGCCGCCTCCGGCCTGGGACAGATCACTTACAAGGGTCGCTACGGATATCGCCTGGTCAATCGAAAGGGAAGAGGGGGAATCGCGCAACGAAATCGCGCCCACGAGTGGCTCAAGAATCTTGCACTTAATGTCGGCGCCGCCGACAAGTTCGTGCCGCAGCTCATCTTCACGGCGCCCGAGCCCTCGGTGCGCTTGTTTTTGCAGGCGCTTTTCAGCGGCGACGGCAGCATTTATCACTCCGACCGGAGTGCCTTCCTCGAGTACTACTCCAAGTCCCGGCGCCTGATCGAAGATGTGCACCATCTTCTGCTGCGATTCGGAATCTTCTCGCTGATCCGCGAAAAGACCACTTCGATCGGGACCCGGGCATGCAAAATCCAGATCACGGACAAGGATCAAATTTTGCGTTTTGCCCAGAGAATCGGCTTCTCACCCGGCTCGGTGAAGCAGCGGCTGCTCGAGGAAGAGGTGCTGCCGATGATTTCCGCGCAGCCGAGGCGCAAGAGCAACTTCGATACCCTGCCGAGGGAGGCCTGGGCGGTCGCGGGCATGGCCGCGCGGGTTGGCGGACTGAGCCTGAGCGCGCTCGATGTTCATCCTGATCCACGTCAATCCATGCCGATATCCGCCGCGGCGCGGGTCGCCCTCATGACGGGCGATCCGTATGTGGCTCCGCTCGTCGACGGCCCCGTGTGGGATGCGATCGAAGCAATCGAGCCCGCGGGATCCGAAGAAGTCTATGACATCACGGTGCCGACACTGCACAACTTCGTCGCCAACGATTTCATCGTCCATAATTCGACGTATGCCCGTTGCGGCATCATATGCAACGTAACGCCTTTGGAACCCGAGTGGGAAGGCCACGTGACTCTGGAGTTCTCGAACACCACTCCATTGCCCGCCAAGATCTACGCCAACGAAGGCGTGGCGCAGATGCTGTTCTTCGAATCCGACGAGGTCTGCGAGACTTCGTACAAGGACCGCGGCGGGAAGTACCAGGGCCAGCGCGGCGTAACCTTGCCGAAAACCTAGCGACGCGCGTCTAAGTTCCAGCGGGGGCCTGGCGAATCAGCGATTTGATGTGCATGGCGAATTCGAGTTTGCCGTCGCGGGTGCGCTCGGCCTGCACCGGCACGAATCCCAATGAAGGCGCGAACCACATGCGCAGGATGCGATTGTTGCCGGCCTGCTGGCTGACGACGATGACGGTGTCGAGTTCGCCGAGCGCGGTTCTGATGCGGGCATCGCCTTCCTGGGTGTAGTTGAATTCCTTGAACGCATCCTTGTCGATGATCTGGAAGGTCTTCGGCAAATCGCCCTTTTTCAGATCGAGCATGACCTCGACCTGGATGGACATCACGTCCTGAGTCCCTTCCTCGAGCTTCAGATCCACCGGCTTGCCTTCGGATGTGCCGCGGGCACGCCCGGCATCCCAGTCGAAATCCAGATTCACGCTGGATGATCCGTCCTCGGCGTGATATCTGATCGGGCCGAACGTGATCGGCGTGCACGCTGAGCCAGCTCTTCTGAGTGACCTCGCTGCGATACAGCCGGAAGATGCCGCGGGCCGTGATGGTCCAGGTGTACAGGTAGTGGCCGGGTTCCGTGTCCTGCTTCAGCTCGAGGTCGCTGGTGCCCACGTTGATGCTCTTCCAGTCCGCCAAATAGCGAGCGGAAAAGGGGGCGACGGCCGCATCCGCGGCGGCGGCGGCGGTGATGATCGCCAGGGACAGCGCAGTGACGCTGCGAATCGCAATGCCGGGTACTCCAATCTTCACGACACACTCCTTGGCACGATGACCGGACCTTTAGGAGCGCTCATGCTCTCATCCTTCGGCGCCCGTGAATTGTACGGGCTCGTTCAATTCGCGGCCGTCCAGCCAGGCGCGGCCGTCGGCGTAGCGCAATCGGCCCTGGCAATACCAGCTGCACCGCCAGAGGGTAGATGCGGTGCTCCATCGTCTGTACTCGCGCCGCAAGACTCTGCTCGTCGTCCGCCGCGGTCACGCGCACCCGGGCCTGGATGACCGGCGGTCCGCCGTCGAGCTCTTCGGTCACGAAGTGCACCGTCGCGCCGTGCTCGGGGTCGCGCGCCTGCAGGGCGCGCCGATGCGTGTGCAGACCCGGATACTTGGGCAGTAAGGACGGATGGATGTTGAGCATTTTGCCGGCGAATTCGGCCACGAATTGCGCCGACAGGATGCGCATGAAGCCGGCGAGCACCACCAGCGACGGCGAACATTCCTTGACCGCGGCGGCCAATACCGCATCGTAGGCGGCGCGCGCCGTCGGCGCGAGTCGACGCACCGGCGCGAGTCGACGCATCTGCGCGATTTGCCGCCGCGGCGGGATTCAGCGCCTGCGGCCGGCACGCCGAGACCGCGCGCCAGATCGAGCCCGGCGGCATCGGCTTGGTCGGAGAACACCTTGGATACCGCGTACGGCGCGCCCGCATCGCGGCTGCGCTCGATGAGCGCGCGCATGTTGCCGCCGCGTCCCGAGATGAGAATGACGACGGAGCCGCGCGGCGTCGGACTCTTCAAGCGATGACGACACCGCGCGTGCCGGCGCGCACTTCGCCGATGACCAGCGCCTCGACGTTCATTTCGCGCAGGATTGCGATGGCGCGCTGGGCATCGCTCGCGGCGAGCTGCACCGTCATGCCGATGCCGCAATTGAAGACGCGATACATTTCCGCATCGGCCACCTGGCCCTGGCGCTGCAGCCACTCGAACACCGCCTCGCGGCGCCAGGAGTTGCGTTCCAAAACGACTTCCAGGCCCTCCGGCACCACCCGCGGAATGTTCTCGACGAGACCGCCGCCCGTGATATGCGCCAGCCCGTGCACCGGTAGTTCCGCGATCAGCTTCAGCAGCGGCTTCACATAGATGCGCGTCGGCGCCATCAGCCGATCGACGATGCGGACACCGTCCAGAGGAGCTTGCAGATCGGCGCCGCTGACCTGAAGAATCTTTCGAATCAGAGAAAAGCCGTTGGAGTGCGGTCCGGAGGAGGGTAGCCCCAGAACGACGTCGCCGGCCCGGGTTGCCGATCCATCGATGAATGCCCTCCTTTTCCACGACGCCGACGCAGAATCCCGCCAGATCGTAATCCTCGCCGTGATACATGCCGGGCATTTCGGCCGTTTCGCCGCCGACCAGCGCGCATCCGGCCTGCACGCACCCCTCGACGATGCCGGCGATGAGGCGTTCACCCACATCGACGTCGAGTTTGCCGGTGGCAAAGTAGTCCAGAAAGAACAGCGGCTCGGCGCCTTGAACCACCACGTCGTTGACGCACATGGCGACCAGATCGATGCCCACCGTGTCGTGGCGGCCGGTGTCGATGGCGAGGCGCAGTTTGGTGCCGACCCCGTCGGTTCCCGACACCAGTACGGGCTTGCGGTAGCGATCGACAGGCACTTCCACGAGGGCGCCGAAACCGCCCAGCCCGCCCAGTACCTCGCGGCGCATGGAGCGCTTCACGTGGGGTTTGATGCGTTCGACGAGTTCCTCGCCGGCGTCGATGTCGACTCCGGCCTCGCGATAGGTGACGGGGGCTCGCTCAGTCATTCGATTCCTCTCAAGGTCAGGGCAGGCCGGCCGCACCGGCGCGGCCGGCCTGCCAGCTGTGGTATTTTACATCAGGCGACTCAATGCTTCCCCGATAACACCATGGCACAGTACATCAGCGTCTTTTCCCTGCGAAATTTGCGTGCGGCCGTGTTTTTGTGCTTGAGCTTGGCGGCGCTTTGCCCGGGAAACGCGGCCCTGGCGCTGACTCGCGCGCAGCTGTTTCAGGCGACCGCGCCGCTGGATGATCGCTCCGAGGCGGCGCAGACCGCGGCCTTCCAAGCCGCCATGAAGGTGATCCTGGTGCGCGTCACCGGCCGGCGCTCGGCCGAGGAGGATCCGGCGCTGGCGCCGCTGATCGGCAATGCCCGCCGCTACGTTCAGCAATACCGCGCCGCCGCGGATGGCCAGATATGGGTGTCCTTTGACGGGCCCGCCATCGAGCGCTGGCTCGACGCAAAACGGCCAGCCCGTGTGGGGTCATGAGCGGCCGACCACCTTCGTGTGGCTGGCGGCGCAATCGGGCCCGCAATCGGGCCCACAATCGGGCAGCGTCATCACGGCGGACGATGCGTCTGAATTGAAAGCAGCGATCGACGCGGCGGCGGCGGCTGCGCGGCGTACCCCTGCTCTGGCCGAGCGCCGCGGAGCTGCAAAGAGATCACCTGGACTTTGCCGGCGTGAATACCGCCGCGCCTGCCACGCTGGCGGACATCGGCCGGCGCTTGGGCGGCGAAGGCGTACTCATCGGCAAGGCGGCTGGCACCGCCGAAAGCGCGAGCGTGCGCTGGACGCTGTTGTTTCAGGATCGCAGCAGTGAATTCTCCGGCGCCTTGGAGGGCGTGAATCGCGCGGCGGATTTGTATGCGGGCTTGTTTGCCGCCAGCGGCAGCCTCGCGCCGGTCGACATCGAGGTGACGGGTGTCGCCGATCTTCGCCAGTATGCGGATCTGCAAGCCTATCTCGAGTCGCTGTCGTTCATTTCGCACGTGAGCGTGGCCGAGTTCGCGGGCGATACCATTAAATTTCGCCTGACGACGCGCGGCGGCTCCGAATCGCTGCAGCGCACGCTGTCCTTGGACGGACGTTTGCAGCCGATCGCCGCCGGCGACAATGGGATACTGCGCTTTCAACTTCAGCATTAGCCGCCTCAGCACCAGCAGCCAACCTCAGCATCAGCCGCCAACTCAGCATCAGCCGCCAAACTCAGCTTCGCGTGTCGCCGTCTCTGCGCCATCTTCCCAACATCATCAGCGCGATCAGAATTCTGCTGGTCGCGCCCATTGCCGTGGCGCTCGCGCATCACCAGCTGCAGACCACGATTGCCCTGTTCGCGGCGGCGGCGCTGTCGGACGCTCGCCGACGGCTTTCTCGCCAAACGCTTCGGCTGGCAGAGCGATCTGGGCGCCGTGCTCGATCCGGCCGCGGACAAGTTGTTGCTGGCAACCGTATTCATCACGCTGGCCTATCTGAGGCTGGTGCCGCTGTGGCTGATGGCGGCCGCCGTGGCGCGCGATGCCATCATCGTGACCGGCGCATTGCTCTACAAGTGTTACATCGGAGCGCTCAACATCCGCCCGTCCATCGTCAGCAAGTTCAATACCCTGTGTCAGGCCCTGTTCATCATGGCGGTGGTCGGCCGGGAAGAATTCTCGGTGCCGCCGCAATGGGTGGTGACGGTGCTCGGCGCCCTGGTGTTCGCGACCGTGGTGGTCAGCGGCATCGACTACGTCCTGATCTACGGCAGGCGGGCGCTGAATCTGTCCGCGCCGCGTGCTGCGGCACGCGCCGGCGACCGGGCGCCGTGAAGCAGCTCGCCCTCGGTGTGCGGCTGCGTGCCGACGCCGTCTTCGAGAGCTTCTGGCCGGGCCTGAACGGCGAAGCGCTCGCCTCGCTGCGGGGGCCGGGCACGGTGCCGCTGTGGCTATGGGGAGCGCGCGGTTCGGGCAAGACCCATTTGCTGCAGGCCGCGTGTGCGGCCGCAAGGAGAGTCGGCAGCCTACTTTCCCCTGGCTCGCTCGCTTGCGCTGCCGCCGGAGGCGCTGGCGGGGTTCGAACGCACCCGCGTGCTATGCATCGACGATGTCGATGCCGTGGCGGGGATGCGGCCTGGGAGAGAGCGCTGTTCCGGCTGTTCAACGAGGCCGCGGAATTGCGCACCCGCTTGATTTTCGCCGCCGCGGCGCCGCCGCGCCAGTCCGGATTGGTGTCTCGAGGACTGGCGATCGCGGGCCGCGGCCTGCGTCGTCTACCAGTTGCGGGAGCTCGACGACTCAGGCCGCATCGAGGCGCTGCGGCTGCGCGCGGCGCAGCGGGGTCTGCAGCTGCCGCAGGAGACATCCGAGTACCTGCTGAAACGTATGCCGAGGGATCTGCGTTCCTTGTTCGAAATCCTCGACCAGCTCGACGAGGCTTCGTTGGCCGCTCAGCGCCGGCTCACCATTCCCTTCATTCGCGATGCGCTCGAGAAGCACGCAGGTACAAAATCATAGTGCAGAACCAGCCGAAGACCAGCAGCAGCGTCATGCGCGGCCACCCAGCGCGCGGCGGAGTTGACCAGCAGTTCCGTCAACGGCGAATGCCAGATAGGGAATCGGCGAACAAGGTGGCCCATGCGTAGGTGTGGCGGCGGCCGCGGATCAGGCCGTTCAGCGGCGCGAGCAGCGGCAGGCGGCGAGCAGGCAAATCGGCCATGGATACCCGGCCAGCATCCACGCGAGCAAGCTCAGCACGATCGCCAGCCAAAGCCAAAGGGTCAGCGATCGCGCGTGGCCTCCAGGCTCACGCGCGACTCCGCAGGCGGTCGGCCAGAGCCGCCACGCGCAGGCCCAGGGCGCGCGCCAGCTCGCGCTCCGCCTCGGACAGCTCGCCCTGACCGCTAAGCGCCGGCAACGTGGCTCGCGCCGTAGGGCGTGCCGCCGCTGCGGGTGTCGGTCAGGCCGCGTTCGCTGTACGGCAGGCCGACCAAGTACATGCCGTGATGCAGGAGAGGAATCATCATGGATAGCAGGGTCGATTCCTGGCCTCCATGCAGGGTTTGGGTGGAGGTGAACACGCCGGCCGGCTTGCCCACCAGGGCGCCGGAGAGCCACAGCGCGCTCGTGCCGTCCAGAAAGAACTTGACGGGCGCCGCCATGTTGCCGAACCGCGTGGGGCTGCCCAGAACGAGCCCGCAGCATTGCACCAAGTCGTCGTGGGTGGCATACGGAGGTCCTTCGTCCGGCACCGGCGGATCGAGCCGTTCGGTGGTCGCGGCCACCGGCGCAACCGTACGCAAGCGCGCCTGCATGCCGGGTACGGCCTCCACGCCGCGGCACACTTGCCGAGCCAAAGCGGCCGTGCTGCCTTGGCGCGAATAATACAGAACCAGAATTTCGTTCATCGGCAGTCTTCCGGGGAAATCACCAGGGATGTAGCGCGCGTGCTGCGTCGGCGCAACGGATTCGATGCAGCGCGCGCCGCATTGTATAACGGCGGCTGGTTTGACGGCTCCGACGGCTGTTGCTAGTGTCCCACCATCCTATGTTGCGCCTTCTCGCTATATTTGTCGGTGTTGCCTGTCTGGCCGGATGTGCGGGCGCTCCTGTGCAGGAAATGAGCGATGCGCGCCAGGCGATTGCCGCCGCCGGGGCGGCGGGCGCGACCAGCGCCACATCGCCGGATTATTCGGCGGCTCAGGCAGCCATTGCGCGCGCCGAAGCCCACCTTCAGGCGCAAGAGTTCACGCGCGCCCGCTTGGCGGCGCTGGAAGCCAAGCGTCACGCCGCGGCAGCGCTTGCCAGTGAGAACGCCCAGCATTCTGAGGCGCCGGCGACTCTGCCGCACTGAGCCCTTCATCGTGGATCCGATCACTCGCCGATTTCTCGTCTTTGGGAAGGTTCAGGGCGTGTTCTTTCGTCACAGCACCCGGCTCGAAGCCGATCGCCTGGGTCTGCGCGGCATCGCCCGCAACTTGCCGGATGGTTCGGTCGAGGTGATTGCGCAAGGTGAACCGACCGCGGTCGGGGAACTGCGGGACTGGCTGCATCGCGGTCCCGCCCAGGCTCGGGTCGATGAGGTTCGTGAGGCCGCCCCGGAAGCGGCGCAGCCCCTGCCCAAAGGCTTCATCACCGCTTGATGGGCCATGAATTGGCGTGAGTTTCAGCGCCAGAACGCCCGCCGCCGAATCAAAAGCGCCACGCTCGCTGCCAGCGCTGCATGACCAGGGCCGGATAGGTATTGCGGCCGACGCTGCCGTTGTAGCGCGCCAGCGCGCGCGTCCAATTGTGGTTCTCGGCGCGAAGGTAGTAGCGCAGGATCTCGCAGCCCATTCGGATGTTGGGCGCGACCTGCACCAGCTGGTTCTGCACGCCGAGCTGGCGCGGCCAGAATGGCATCACCTGCATCAGGCCCACGGCGCCGGCGGGCGATACGGCCCAGCGATCGAAGCGGCTTTCCACCTCGATCAACGCCAGCACCAGGTCGGGCGGCAGCTGCAATGAGGGATCGCGCTTGGCCTCGCAGTACACATGGTCGAGAATCTCCACCCGCGCCTCGTGAGTGGGCACGAGCCGGGCAAGCCTCGGCTCCATGGTTTTGTACCAAACCTCGGAATCGAATTTGTCGGCGAAGCAATCGGAGCTGCCGATGATCTTCTGCAGCAAGGCCTTGAGCTCAGGGTCGCGCTGCTGATCGGCACGGACCGGGCCTGCCAGGGCAAGGCACCCGGCCAGGGCAGCGAAAGCGCAGGCAAGAGTCGCGCGCAGCGGCGGCCGCATCGGTCAATCCTCAGCCATTTAACTTATGTCGAATATAGCCTACCGGATCCGCCACCGGGATTTCCGTCGATTCGGTCTCGCGGCGATGACGGTATTCCAGTTTTCCCGCGGCGAGCCCCCGCTCCCCAATGACGATCCGGTGAGGAATGCCCATCAGCTCCGAGTCGGCGAATTTGACGCCGGGCCGCGCGTCGCGGTCGTCGAGCAGCACATCGATGCCGGCGGCATTGAATTGCTGGTACAAGGCATCGGCGGTCTGCTGGACCTGCGCCGACTTTTGGTAATTGATGGGCACCAGCACGACCTGAAACGGTGCGATGGCTTCCGGCCAGATAATGCCGTTGTCGTCGTGATTCTGTTCGATGGCGGCGGCGACCACTCGGGTCACGCCGATGCCGTAGCACCCCATGTACATCGTCAGGGCCTTGCCCTGTTCGTCCAGCACCGCGGCATGCATGGACTCGCTGTACAGTTGCCCAAGCTGGAAAATGTGGCCCACTTCGATGCCGCGGACGATCTCCAGGGTGCCGCGGCCGGTGGGGCTGGGGTCGCCGCGCTGCGCGTTGCGGATATCGGCCGATTGCGGCTCCGCCAGATCGCGGCCCCAATTCACGCCGCGGAAGTGCATGTCCTTCTCGTTGGCGCCGCAGACGAAATCCGCCAAGTGGGCCGCGGCATGGTCGACGTAGATCTTACCGGCAAATCCGATGGGCCCGATGAAGCCGGGCTCGCAGCCGGTGGCCTTGCGCACCCGATCCGCGCTCGCCATCCGCAACGGATTGGCCACCCCGGGCAATTTCTGCGACTTCACCGCGTTCAATTCATGATCGCCCCGGATCACCAACGCGACCACCTCGCCCTCGCTGCCGTCGACCAGCAGGGTCTTGACGCAGCGTGCCGCATCGACGCCGAGCTGTGCGCTGAGCTCGGCGATGGTGCGGGCGTTCGGGGTGGCTATCTTGGCGAGCGGCTCGGCCGCCGCCGGGCGCGGCGCGGCCGGCGCGAGGGTCGCGGCGAGCTCGAGATTGGCGGCGTAGTCATCGCCGTTGGAGAACACGATGGCGTCCTCGCCCGAGTCAGCCAGTACGTGGAATTCCTGCGATGTGCTGCCGCCGATGCTGCCGCCGTCCGCCTGCACGGCGCGAAATTTCAGGCCCATGCGCGTGAAAATGCGCGAGTACGCCTCGTACATGAGGCGATACCCCTGGGCAAGGCTGGCCTCGTCCACGTGAAAGGAGTAGGCGTCCTTCATCAGGAATTCGCGGGCGCGCATGACCCCGAAGCGAGGGCGAATCTCATCGCGGAACTTCGATTGAATCTGATAGAAATTGACCGGCAACTGCTTGTAGCTGCGCAGCTCGCGCCGGGCTATGTCGGTGATGACCTCCTCGTGCGTCGGCCCGTAGAGGAACTCGCGCTCGTGCCGATCCTTGAAGCGCAGCAATTCCGGGCCGTACTTGGTCCAGCGGCCCGATTCCTTCCACAGTTCTGCGGGTTGGAGGGTCGGCATGCACAGTTCCAGTGCGCCCGCCCGGTCCATCTCCTCGCGGACGATTCGTTCCACCTTGCGCAGGGTGCGCAGGCCGAGGGGCAGCCAAACATAGAGTCCCGCCGCGAGGCGGCGGATCATGCCGGTCCGCAACATGAGCCGGTGGCTGACGACTTCCGCGTCGGCGGGCACCTCTTTGAGGGTCGAAATCGGGTTTTGGGATAAGCGCATAGCCGCATATCTTACATCAGCCCCCCTGGTATTATGCCGGCACATGAGCGAAGACGACGACTCAACAGAGCGGCCGCGAGGGGTGTACTGGCTGCCGAACCTGCTCACGACAGGGGCATTGTTCGCCGGCTTCTACGCGGTGGTGGCGGCCATCGATTTGAAATTCGAGCGTGCCGGAGCCGCCGTGTTCGTTGCCATGTTCTTCGACGGATTGGATGGCCGCGTGGCGCGCTGGACCCATACTGAGAGCGCCTTCGGCAAGGAGTACGACAGCCTCTCGGACATGGTTTCATTCGGGTTGGCTCCGGCCATCGTTACCTATCAGTGGGGCGTTGCGCGCATCGCCGAGTACGGGCCGCTGTGGCGCAGATTGGGCTGGCTGGTGTGCTTTTTCTATGCCGCAGCGGCGGCCCTGCGGCTGGCGCGGTTCAATTCCCGGGCGGCCACCCAGGACAAGCACTACTTCGAAGGGCTGCCCAGCCCGTCGGCCGCCGCCATCGTCGCAGCCTTGATCTGGCTGGCGAGCGATCAGACCAATATCGGCCTGCCCGGCTTGATTCTGGCCTTCATGGTCACCGCGATTGCCGGCGCGCTGATGATCAGCCGGTTCGCCTTCAACAGCTTCAAGCAAGTCAATCCCGGCGCCAAGGTGCGCTTCACGTACATCGTCTTGGTGCCGCTGGCGTTTGTGTTCATTTTTCTGTATCCGGCGATCACCTTGCTGATGATTTTCGGCTGCTATGCCTTGTCGGCGCCTACGGTATGGGCGTAGCGCAAGCTGCGCAGGCGCACGCGCGGAGCGCATGCATGAATCCGGCGCTGCGCCAGGACTACCTCGCCGCCCTGGGGCTGGAAACCTGGGTCGCCCGAGGCGAATCGGCGGCGCTCGCGCCCCCGGAGGATGTCGCGGCGCGTGAAGCCGGCTTCGATTGGCCGGAGCTTCGGGCGCGGGTGGCGGCCTGCACGCGCTGCGGGCTGTGCAGCACCCGCACCCAGACCGTGTTCGGCGTGGGCAATCAAGCGGCGCAGTGGCTCATCGTGGGCGAGGCGCCGGGCG
This sequence comes from uncultured Gammaproteobacteria bacterium, assembly GCA_963837435.1. Taxonomy (GTDB): domain Bacteria; phylum Pseudomonadota; class Gammaproteobacteria; order Steroidobacterales; family Steroidobacteraceae; genus Bog-1198. The sequence continues at coordinate 30,210 of CAWINJ010000011.1, read as the reverse complement.
CCGAGGAGGACCGCCAGGGCGAGCCCTTCGTGGGTCGGGCCGGTCAGCTGTTGAATTCCATGCTGCGCGCCATCGGCTTGGCACGCGAACAGGTCTATATCGCCAATGTCTTGAAATGCCGGCCGCCCGGCAATCGCGATCCGGCGGCGAACGAGGCTGCCGAATGCCTGCCCTATCTCGAGCAGCAAATCGCCCTGTTGAAGCCGAAAATCATGCTGGCGGTGGGACGCATCGCCTCGCAGAATCTACTGCGCACCGATATGACCTTGGGGCGGTTGCGACGCCAGGTTCATACCTTCGGTGCCTCGCGCGTGCCGCTGGTGGTGACGTATCATCCGGCATACCTGCTGCGCACGCCGTCCGACAAGCGCAAGGCCTGGGAAGATTTGAAATTTGCCCGCGAGGTATGCGCGCGTGTCTAGCGTCAAGCAAGAGATGGAGTTTGCCGCCGACATCCGGCCCATGCACGAACTCGACGTACCGGTGATCGTGGGCATCGAACGGGCCGCCTACCAGTTTCCCTGGAGCGAAGGCATTTTCCGCGACTGCCTGCGGGTCGGCTATGTATGCCGCGTAGTCGATGTGGGCGGCGAGATGGCAGGCTACGGCATCATGTCCGTCGGGGCGGGAGAGGCGCACATATTGAACGTGTGCATTGCCGACGAATATCGCGGCCGCGGCTATGCCCGCAAGGTTCTCTCCTATCTGCTCGAGCGGGCGCGCGCCGCGGGCATGCATGAGGCCTTCCTCGAGGTCAGGCCCTCCAATACGACGGCCGCCCGGCTCTATCATTCGATGGGCTTCGAGCAGGTGGGCGTGCGGCGCGGCTATTACCAGGCAACCGTGGGCCGCGAGGATGCGGCGGTGCTGCGCAGAGCGCTGCTGCCCGAGGGTAAATAGCCTCGGGGTGCGGCAAAATTGCCGCGCCAGATACCAACCCGCGCTCTCTGCGGCCGCCCTGGTCGTGAGGTACAATATCTACAGATACATACAGCGTGGCGGGGCCGGTGACGTTAGACGAAATATCCAATGAAATCAGGCGTCGCCGCACGTTTGCCATCATTTCGCACCCCGACGCGGGCAAGACCACTCTGACCGAGAAGCTGCTGCTGTTCGGCGGCGCCATTCAGATGGCGGGGACCGTCAAGGGCCGCAAGGCGACCCGGCATGCGACCTCCGACTGGATGCGCCTCGAGCAGCAGCGCGGCATTTCCGTGACGTCCTCGGTGATGCAATTTCCCTACGGCGATTGCATCGTCAATCTGCTCGACACGCCGGGCCACGAGGACTTTTCCGAGGACACCTACCGCACGCTGACGGCGGTCGATTCCGCGTTGATGGTCATCGACTGCGCCAAGGGCGTCGAAGAGCGCACCATCAAGCTCATGGACGTGTGCCGGCTGCGCGACACGCCCATCATGACCTTCGTCAACAAGCTGGATCGGGACGGCCGGGCGCCGATCGAGCTGCTCGATGAAATCGAAAGCGTCTTGAAGATCCAGTGCGCGCCCATCACCTGGCCGATCGGCATGGGGCGGGATCTGCTCGGCGTCTATCACCTGCTCGAAGACAGGATCTACGTCTACGTCCCGGTGGAGAAGGGCCGGGTCGGAACCCACGAAACCATCGACGGCATCGCGCAGCGACGAGGCGCGCGAATTCCTCGGCGACCGTTACCGGCAATTCGTCGATGAGGTGGAACTGGTGCGCGGCGCCAGCCCGCGCTTCGACCTGGAGCGCTATCGCGCGGCCAAGCAGACGCCCGTGTTCTTCGGCTCGGCCGTCAACAACTTCGGCGTCAGAGAGCTGCTGTCGGCCTTCGTGACGCATTCTCCGGGCCCGCTGCCGCGTCCGACGCTGCAGCGTCAGGTCGATGCGGGAGAAGCCGAAGCTCACCGGCTTCGTGTTCAAGATTCAGGCCAACATGGATCCCGGCCACCGCGACCGCATCGCTTTCATGCGCCTGTGCTCGGGCCGCTATGCGCGCGGCATGCGCCTGCATCATGTGCGCCTCGACAAGGACGTGCGCATTGCCGATGCGCTGACCTTTCTCGCCGCCGACCGCAGCCAGGCGGAGGAGGCCTACGCCGGCGACATCATCGGACTGCACAACCACGGCACCATCAATATCGGCGATACCTTCACCGAGGGCGAAAATCTCACCTTTACGGGCGTTCCGAATTTCGCGCCGGAGATATTTCGCCGCGCGGTGCTGAAGGATCCGTTGCGGATGAAGGCCCTGCAAAAGGGACTGTCGCAGCTGTGCGAGGAGGGCGCCACGCAGCTGTTCAAGCCGCTGCGCAACAACGATTTGATTCTCGGCGCCATCGGCCAGCTGCAATTCGAAGTGGTCGCCTTTCGTCTGCAGGACGAGTACAGCGTGCAGTGCGTGTTCGAGCCCATCAACGTGGCCATGGCGCGATGGGTGAATCTCAGCGACGAGAAGCGGCTGCGGGAATTTCGCGAAAAAGCCTACGACAATCTCGCCGTCGATCATGCGGGCGAGCTGGTGTATCTCGCGCCGACGCGCGTCAATCTCGGACTGACCGAGGAGCGCTGGCCGGAGATCGAATTCCTCAAGACGCGCGAGAATCTTGCGGCGTAGCGCGCAGCTTCCCGGCAGGCGCAGGACGAAAGGCGCGCACGGCGCTGTGAAATTGAGCGACGGTGATGTCCGCGGCGGTGGCTGCATAGCGCAACCGCGAATAATGACGGCAGAGCGCGGTGACACTCGGGCCCAGATCGGGGCGCCGCACGCGCGACGCGCGCCGCATAGTCCTCCGCGCCTTCGTGCGGCAGCCGCGCAATGCCGACCGCCGCCAATTTGGCGCACAGGCGCGAGTAGGCGCGGATCAGCAGTTCCTTGCGGACGGGTTCGACTTCGCGGCGCACCGACCAAGTGAGCCAGCACAGCACCACGCGCCAGCGCCGCCGCCAGCACCAGCACGAGCTTTTGGCCGTCGGGTTCGGGGATATGCAGCCATGCGAGCAGCGCCTGCTGCGAGTCTTGATCGAAGAACAGGATCCGTTCGCGCCATATCTGGCGCAGAGCATCGAGACGCAGCCGCGCGTCGGCCAGCCAGGGAAAGCTGCGCTGCCAGCGGCTGGTCAAGGGCTCATCGGCGCTCAGTGCTCCGTCCGCACCGTGCTCCACGCGGCTCGCGGCGATCGCCGAGGTGGGATCGATGCGCAGCCAGCCGCGCCCCTCGATCCACACCTCGGCCCAGGCGTGCGCGTCGCTTTGCCGCACGATCCAATAGTCCGCGAAGCGGTTGAAAGTCCCGCCCTGATAGCCGGTCACCACATGCGCCGGTATCCCCGCGGCGCGCATCAGCACGGCGAACGCGGAGGCATAGTGGCCGCAAAAGCCGCGCTTGGTGTCGAACAGAAATTCGTCCACCGAGTTGTCGGCGAGCTTGGGCGGCGTCAAGGTGTAGTAGAAGGGCTGCTGTGTGAACATGGCGAGGACGGCGCGCATGTATCCTATGTCGTCCGGATGTGCGCTGCGCAGGGTTTGCGCGAGCTGCACCGTGCGCGGGTTGCGATTCGGCGGCAGTCGCGTATCGCGCCGGCGCAGCAACTCGCTCAAGAATGTGGGCGACTGCACCTGCGTGTAGGAGGTGGCGATCACATCGATCGGGCGCGACACCGGGTCGCGCCGCACCAGCGTGTAGTCGCCGGTCAGCGCGATGTCCGCGCAGGTTCCATTGCGACGGCCAATCGAGCGCGAATATCCAGCTGTGCTGGTGCGGCTCCAGGCTCACGGTGTAGCGGTACGCCGGCCCCTGCGGCTGCAGCGGCGGCGCGCTCGGTGAATCGAAATGCGAGCGCCGCCAGGTGCGGCCGTCGAAATCGTGCATCACCGGACCGCGCCAGTAGAGTTCCGCAGACGGCGGCGTGGCCGACGCGAAATGCACGCGGAATGCCACATCATCCGACAACGCAAGCTGATCGATGTCCCCGGGGCTCATGGTGTCGCTCAAGCCCGATCCTGCCGCATGGGAATCTTCCGGTATGTGCCACAGAGGCCCGGCGAAGCGCGGGAAGAGACAGCCAGAACACCAGCGCGAGGGGCAGCGCCTGGGCGAGTATCTTCCCGGCGTAACGCAGGCTGCGCCGCCGATCCGGGACAGGTCGCGTCGTGGTCAGGCGCAGCAAGGTCGCCGTCGTCAGCCAGCAGACCCCGATGAGGTAGGCGAGCAGCCAGAAGGAGTCGCCCTCGAGCAGCGCCGCGAGACCGACGAAATAAATGATGAGCGTGATGACGTAGATATCGCGCTGCGTCGTCGGTCTCGAGCAGCTTCAGGCCCGCCATCAGCGCCAGCAGCGCCGTGCCGGCGGACAAGCCGTTGAAGGTGTGGAATTGCACGAACAGCAGCGCGATCGGCGAGCGCCGCGATGAGCAGCCGCACGCTGCGGGGCGGGGCCGCGCGGCCGCGCTCGCGCCAGCAGCAGTCGTAGGCCGCCGCAACGGCCACCGTCACCAGCACCCAGACCGGCAAGGCCTCGAGATGCGGCCGCGAGCGCCAGCGCGAGGCAGGCGAAGATCCCACGGAGCTGCTCGTACGTCACGCGTCTTGGGATTCACCGCGGCGCCTCCATCCCGTAGAGGGCAAGCGCCCGCAGGCAGGCAAATCGATGCGCCGCGCCCCGCGCCGGGGCAATCTCCTTGCCGGGAATCCTCAGGCCGATAGACGCGCTGCGCGGCTTCGCTCTCCAGTACCCACAGGCAGAGCTGCGACAGGCGTGCCTCGGTGTCCTGGCCTTCGAGGGAAGACCATTCCAGCCATTCGGGCTGCGCGGCCAGACTCGAGTAGCTGCGCACCGCGGCTTCGCCGCCGCGCGCCAGCACCTTCCAGGCCATGTGCTTCAGCGGCATGCCGGGCTCGTAGGCGCGCAAGCCCGCGAAGTCCTCATCGCCGCGCGCCTCCGAGCGGGCGGCGTGCCCCGAGCCGCCCGACGGCCGGCAGCGTCTCGGCTGCCGCGCGGCGCGGGAGCGACGTAGGCGGTCAGCGAGCCCTGCACATAGGTCCAGGCGTGGAACCAGCCGAAGGGATAGCGCGTGCGCAGCTCGAACTGGGCAATCCGGGTCACTCCGCGCCGCGCCACCGGAACGGCGACCGGAACCGTCTCGCTCGATCCGGCCGAGCACGCTGCGCATGCCCGCGGCGCCCAGGCAGCGAATCTCGACGTCGCGCCGATCGACACTCGAATCGTTGCGCAGCACGAAGTCGAAGCTCGCCTCGCCGCCGGCAAACGCATCCACTTCGGCAGTCACATCCACCTGCAGCCCGAGCAGATTGCGGTTGCAGTGATGCATGGTGACGAGCGCGACGCTCGCCATCAGAAAGGCGAACGCCAGCCCCAGATTGCTGTTGTAGTTGAGCCCGGCGATCAGCATGGCGGCCAGCATGAGACGCCAGCATGAGGCCGAAGCGCGTCGGCAGAATGTAGATGCGGCGCCGGTTGATTCTGATCGGCAGAGAATCGCGGCCGTGCCGGCGTGCGGCCCAGGCGCGCAATTTATCGATAGCTGCCTGGCGCATGCGTTCACTCGCTCCCGCTCAAGGGATGGGAACGGCCTCGAGCAGCCGGGTCACCGCGGCGGGCCCGCTGTCGCGCTGCCGCACGCGATGCTCGACCACGGCGGCGAACACCGCCTGCACATGCTCCGGAATCACGGCATCGCGGCCGCTGATCAACGCCCAGGCGCGCGCCGCGCGCAACAGCCCGATGGCCGCGCGCGGCGACAGGCCGGCGTTCAAGCCCGGCGCGTGGCGGGTGTGCGCCACGAGCGCCTGCACGTAGTCGAGCAGCGCCGGCGCCACGTGAATGTCGAGAACGCTGCTGCTGCAGCCGCCGCAGGCTCTCCACGCTGGCGACCGTCGACAGCGCATTGACCAGATCGCGCCGATCGACGCCGCTCAACAGCTCGCGCTCCGCCGCGGCCGCGGGATAGCCCAGATGCACGCGCATCAGGAATCGATCCAATTGCGATTCGGGCAGGGGAAAGGTGCCGACCTGGTCCTGCGGATTCTGCGTGGCGATGACGAAGAACGGCTCGGGCAGCGGCCATCGACTGGCCGTCGAGGGTCACCTGGTGCTCCTCCATGGCCTCGAGCAGCGCGCTCTGGGCCTTGGGCGAGGCGCGATTGATTTCGTCGGCCAGCACCAGCTGCGCGAATATCGGTCCGCGCTGAAAGCGGAATTTGCCGGTTTCGCGGTCGAAGATCGACACGCCGAGCACATCGGCGGGCAGCAGGTCGCTGGTGAATTGCACGCGCTGGAAGGACAGCCCCAAGGTCTTGGCGATGGCGTGCGCGAGTGTGGTCTTGCCGACGCCGGGAATGTCCTCGATCAGCAAGTGTCCGCGCGCCAGCAGGCAGGCGAGGCACAGCCGGATCTGCGCGTCCTTGCCGAGGATGACTCGGTTGATTTGGGCGAGAACGGCGTCGATCTCGGATCGTGCGGCGTTCATTGGTCCTTGAGCGCGGTCACCCGGGCGATCTGGGCCGACAGTTGGCCGATTTCCGTGCGCAGCTCCGCGAGCCGCTGCCGATCCTTGGCGACGACCTCGGGCGGGGCATTCCTGGCGAACTCGGCATTGCCCAACTTGGCTTCCATTTTCTGCAAATCCACGTCCGCCTTGCGCTGCTGCTTCGCGAGGCGCGTCGAGCTCGGCGGCGGGATCGATCAGGCCGGCCATGGGCACCAATATTTCCAAGGTGCCGACGAAGGCAACGGCGGAAATCGGCGCCGCCTGAGCCTGCCCCAAGCACGCGGCGGTACCTCGATGCCGGCGAGGCGCGTCAAGTAGTGCAGGTTGCGATCCGAGATATTCGACATCTGTCGAGGCCGCGTTTTGCAGCAGCACCTCGAGCTTGCGGCTGGGCGCGATGTCCATTTCGCCGCGGATTTGCCGCACGCCCTCGATGAAGTCGATCACCCAGCGCATCTCCGGCTTCGGCCTGCAGGTCGACTTCGATCCCGGCCGCCGCTCGGAAAGGCGCAGCGCATGATGGTGTCGCCGGTCGACGCCGGCGCTGCACGCGCACGCGCTGCCAGATCTCCTCGCTGATGAAGGGCGCGAGCGGATGCAGCGCGCGCAGCAGCGCCTCGAGAGTGCTGATCAAGGTGAAGCGCGTGCCGCGCTTCGCCGCGGCGCTCGCCGATCTCGCGATTGCAGCACGGCCTTGGAGAGCTCCAAGTACCAGTCGCAGAACTCGTGCCAGGTGAAATTCGTACAGCGCGTTGGCCACGGTATCGAGGCGGTATTCGGCGAATCCCGATTCCACGCGCGCGAGCATGGCCGCGAGCCGCGCTTGAATCCATCGGTCGGCCAGGCTGAGTTCGGCGGCGCCCATGCCGTGCGCATCGCCCGCACCCGAGTCAGCAGCCCCCGCGCCCAGCTGTGTGGCGCCCGGGTCCTGATTCTCGACGTTCATCAGCACGTAGCGCGCCGCGTTCCACAGCTTGTTGCAGAAGTTGCGGTACTCCTCGACCCGGCTCATGTCGAAGCGCAAATCGCGGCTTTGCGTGGCGAGCCGCGCGAAGCACAGGCGCAATGCATCGGTGCCGAATGCCGCAATGCCCTGCGGAAATTGCTTGCGGGTCGCCTTCTCGATGGCCGGCTTCATCTGCGGCTGCATCAGGCCGCTGGTGCGCTTGGCGAGCAGGGCATCGAGCGAGATGCCGTCGACGATGTCGAGCGGATCGATGACATTGCCCTTCGACTTGGACATCTTCTGGCCGTCGTGGTCGCGGATCAGGCCGTGCACGTAGACTTCGCGGAACGGCACCTCGCCCGTGAACTTCAGTGCCCATCATGATCATGCGGGCGACCCAGAAGAAAATGATGTCGAACCCCGTGACCAGCACCGAAGTCGGATAGTAGGTCTTGAGCGCCTGGGTGTCCTCCGGCCAGCCTTGGGTGGAAAACGGCCACAGCGCCGAGGAGAACCAGGTGTCCAGCACATCCTCGTCCTGGCGCAGCGGCACCGACGGATCGATGCCGTGCGCGGCGCGCGCCTCGGCCTCGTTGCGCGCGACATACCAGCGGCCGTCGGGGTCGTACCAGGCCGGAATGCGATGTCCCCACCACAGCTGCCGGCTGATGCACCAATCCTTGATCTTGTGCATCCATTCGTAATACACGGCGCGCCAATTGTCGGGCACGAAGCGGATGCTGCCGTCCTCGACGGCGCGGATGGCCGGCTCCGCCAGCGGCTTGATGTCGACGAACCACTGATCGGTGAGCAAGGGCTCGAGGATGGCATTGCTGCGATCGCCGCGCGGCACGGTCAGCTTGTGCGGTTCGACGCGCTCGATGAGCCCCAGCGCCTCCAGGTCGGCGAGAACCCGGGTGCGCGCAACGCCGCGGTCGAGACCGCGGTACGCGGCGGGCACCGCGTCATTGAGCGACGCATCCGGGTTCATGATGTTGATCAGCGGCAGCGCATGGCGCTGGCCGACTTCATAATCGTTGAAATCGTGCGCCGGCGTGATCTTGACGCAGCCGCTGCCGAATTTCGGGTCGACGTAGGTGTCGCCGATGACGGGAATCTCGCGATCGGTGAGCGGCAGGCGCACCCGGCGCCCGATCAAATGCCGGTACCGCTCATCGTCGGGATGCACGGCGACGGCGGCATCTCCCAGCAGGGTCTCCGGCCGCGTGGTCGCGACCACGAGAAAGCCGCTCGCCCTCGCTCAGGGGATAGCGCAGATGCCACAGGCTGCCCGACTTCCTCCTCGGCGACGACTTCCAGATCGGACAGCGCCGTCTTCAGCACCGGATCCCAGTTCACCAGGCGCTTGCCGCGATAGATCAGGCCCTTCCTGATAGAGCCGCACGAAGACTTCGGTCACGGCCCGGGACAGGCCGGCATCCATGGTGAAGCGATCGCGCCGCCAATCGACCGACGCGCCGAGCCGGCGCATTTGCTTGGCGATCTGGCCGCCGGACTGTTCCTTCCACTGCCAGACCCGCTCGATGAAGGCCTCGCGGCCGATCTCGATCCGGCTCGAGCCCGCGGCATTCAACTGCCTTTCCACCACCATTTGCGTGGCGATGCCCGCGTGATCGGTGCCCGGCTGCCACAGGGTGTCGAAGCCGCTCATGCGCCGGTAGCGAATGAGCGCGTCCATGATGGTGTCTTGGAACGCATGACCCATGTGCAAGGTGCCGGTGACGTTCGGCGGCGGGATGACGATCGAGTAGCTGGGCCCCGTGCCGCTCGGCACGAAATATCCCGACGCCTCCCAGTTCGCGTAGATTCGCGATTCGATGTCGGCGGGCGAGAAGGCTTTATCCATGGTCTCTTTATTCATGTTCCTCGGGGCTTTCCTGGGTCGCGGCGTGCTCCCGCAGAATGCGATCCACCAGTTCCGGCAGCTGCGCGCGCAGGCGGTCGAGCACGCGCTCGAAGAGCGTGGCCTCGATGTCCTTGACCGCCTGATGCAGCAGCGAGTCGGCGAGTTCCAAGGTCTCGGTCAGGATGGCTGCGTGCACCGCCTTGGCATCGAGCGACAGGGGGACCGGCACGCTCTGCCTTCACGGCCTCGGTGAGGATGGGAATATCGCGCGGATCGTGCGGGCCAGGTTCCATGGGCGAATCAAATCTCCGCCGTGTCGTCGAGTTGATGCGTCTCGAGCGCCACCTTCAGGTCGCGGTAGGCCTTGAAGCGTTCGCGGCCGAGGCGGCGGCGTTCCTCGTCGGCGTCGATGATTTCGGCGATGCGCGGATAGCGTTCCCAGCCCTCCGGCAGGCGTGCGGCCAGATTCACCAGCAGGTCGGCCGCCGGGCATCGGCGCGGGCAGATGCCATGAGGTGAACCTGGGTCGCGGGGTCCACCGAGCTGCTCGTCCGGGCAGACCTCGTGCGGGACGAAGGAGCGTTCGTTGAAGGTCCACAGCAGCTCATCCAGGCCCTGCGCATCGGCCAGCGTGTCGTTCGCGATCACGATGCGCAGATCGCGCAGATAGGCTTTTTCGGTCAGGCGGCAAGCGAACGCCCAGCGCTGCTTGGCGGCGGCGCTCTTCAGTACGTAGAAATCGACCCGCTCGGTCATGTCGCCGGGACGCGATTGATCAGAAAATCGACGAGCAGGGGCACCGGCCGTCCGGTGCTGCCTTTTTGAGCGCCGCCGAGCCACGCGGTGCCGGCCACGTCCAGATGCGCCCATTGCAGATCCTTGGCGAATTTGGACAGGAACGAGGCCGCGGTGCAGGCGCCGCCCTCGCGTCCGCCGACATTGGCGATGTCCGCGAAATTGCTCTTCAGCTGATCGACGTATTCTTCGCCGATCGGCAGCCGCCAGGCGCGATCGTCGGCGCGCATGCCCGCGGACAGCAATTCCTCGGCCAGGCCTCGTCATTGCTCATCAGGCCGCTGAAATGATTGCCGAGCGCGATGATGCAGGCGCCGGTGAGCGTCGCCACGTCGATCACCGCGGCCGGCTTGAAGCGGCGGCTGTAGGTGATGGCGTCGCAGAGGATCAGCCGCCCTTCGGCGTCGGTATTCAGAATCTCGACGGTTTGGCCGGACATGCTCGTGACGATGTCCGACGGCTTCACGGCGCCGCCGCTCGGCATGTTTTCGCAAGTGGCGACGATGACCACGACATTGATCGGCAATTTCAGTTCGGCGATGGCGCGCAGCGTGCCCAGGACCGCGGCCGCGCCGCTCATGTCGAATTTCATTTCGTCCATGGCCGGCGGGTCCTTCAGGGAAATCCCGCCCGAATCGAAGGTGATGCCCTTGCCGACCAGGCAAATCGGCGGCGCGCACTTCTTGCCGCCGTGATACTCGCACACGATCAGCCGCGGAGGCTGGTCCGATCCTTGCGTCACCGCGAGGAAGGCGCCCATCTTGAGGGCCTTGATGGCGCTCTCGTCCAATACCTTGGTCTTGATGCTGGGAAATTCCTTGGCCAGGCGCTGCGCGCGAGTTCCCAGGTAGGTCGGCGTACAGATATTGGGCGGCAGATTGGCCAGATCCCTCGACAGCGCGAGGCCGCTGCCCAGCGCGGCGCCGATGCGCAGGCCCTGCGCGGCCGCTTCGGGAGGCGCGCGCATCCGCCACCGCCACGCTGACGCTCGCCAGGCGCGGCGTCTTGGGCTTCGCGCCGGTCTTCAGGTCCGGAATCTTGTACAGCTGCGCGCAAAAGACTTCCGCGACGTTGCGCGCGCGATACTCCACATCGAGGTCTCCGGCCTGCTCGAGCGCCAGGTACACGACCGCGTCGCTCGCTCCGGTCTTGGCGAGCGCCTGGACGGTGGCCTGCAGCGCTCTGCGGTACTGCTTGCGGCCGAAGGCCGCGCGCGCGCCCAATCCGATCAACAGCACGCGCGCAGCCGCGGCTCCCGCCGGGGCCGGCAGCAGCAGGACATCGCCCAGCTTGCCGGAGAAATCGCCGTCCGCGTGCAGTTTTCCGATCAATCCGCCGATGTGCTTATCGATCTGGCGGGCCGCCTTGCCAAGATCGCCGTCCTCGTACACGCCCACCACGGCGCAGCCTGCGTCGCTGCGCGCCTTTGCATCGATAATTGCCTTGAATTCCATGTCCCAAGCTCCGTATTTGGCTGTTTATTGCCCAGAAGGAATGAGTAAATAGTTTACTAGATTATTGCGAAGGCTCTAAGCTCGATGCCATGAAATGGACCGTGCAAAGATATGTGCTGCGCGAAGTCGTGCAGACCTGGCTCGCCGTGACCGGCGTCTTGGTGGCGATTCTGGTATCGAATCAGCTGTCCAGGGTGCTCGGCCAGGCGGCCGATAACCAATACGGCCGGCACGTGGTGTTCGATTTGATCGCGCTCGGCGCGATCATGAATTTGTCGGTGATCGTGCCGGTCGGGCTGTTGCTGGCCGTGGTTCTGACTCTGGGCCGCATGTACCACGACAGCGAAATGGCCGCGCTGCAGGCCTGCGGATTCGGGCCGGCGCGGCTGCTGGTGCCCTTGTTTTGCTTTGCCGCGCGTGATCGCCCTGGGCTTGGCCTGGCTGGTGTTCGTGCAGGTACCCGAGGCCGACAGCCAGGCGCAGCTGCTGCGCCAGTCGGCGCTCAAGGAGGCGCAATTCGGCCAGCTCGATGCGGGCCGCTTCAAGTCGTTCAGCGGCGGGGATGCGGTGTTTTACGCCGAACGAGTCGACGCCGAGGGGATTTTGCACAATGTGTTCGTGCAGCGCGAGTCGGCGGGCCGGATCGAAGTGGCGCTGGCCGATACCGCCACGTACTCCAAGGCGGCCGCCAACGGCGTGCACCTGGTGACGCTGTTCAACGGCCGCCGCTATGAGGGCGTCCCGGGACGCAACGACTTTCGGGTGATCGAGTTTCGCGAGCATGGCATTCCCATTGCGACCCCCGCGGACATCGCCGGCACCAAGGATCCCGACACCAAGCCGACCCGCGAGCTGCTCGGCTCCGATGCCCCCTCCGACATCGCGCAACTGCAGTTCAGGACATCGACGCCGCTGATGGCGCTGGTGCTGACTCTGATCGCGGTGCCATTGAGCCGCCTGCGTCCGCGCCAGGGCCGTTATGCGCGGGTCGGCTTCGCCATCGTCGTGTACTTCGTCTATTCGAATCTGCTGTCCGCCGCCAAGGTGTGGCTGGAGAAGGGCGACCTGCCGCCGGCGGTCGGGGTCTGGTGGGTGCACGCGGCCGCGCTGGCGCTCGGACTGTACCTGGTGATGCGCGCAGGCGAGATCGGCATGAACATCCTCGATCGCTACCTGTATCGCACCGTGCTCGTCTACACGGCCATGGCGATGGCCGTGCTGCTGACCCTGGGCGCGCTGTTCGTGTTCATCAGCCAGCAAAGCGACATCGGCGTCGGCAGCTATAGCGCCGGGGACGCATTTCTCTTCACCATGCTCAATCTGCCGCAGCAGGCCTTCGAACTGCTGCCGATCGGCGCGCTGATCGGCGCGCTCATGGGACTCGGCAACCTCGCCTCGGGCAGCGAACTGGTGGTGACGCGCGCTTCGGGTGTGTCCGTTTGGCGCATTGCCTGGCCCGTAGGTCTCGCCGGGCTGACGCTGGCCCTGACCATGTACGGCATCGGCGAATATGCGGCGCCGCCGCTGGCGCAATTTGCGAAGCGCGAAAAGACCACGGACAAATTGGCGGACGTGAGTTTTGCCGGCTCGAGCAGCGCCTGGGTGAAGGACGGCAACCTCATACTGCGGGTGCAAACCGGAGAAGTCGACCGGGCCTTCGGCGGCGTGTCGCTGTTCCAATTGGACGGACCGACGAAGCTGCGGTCGATTCAGCGTGCCGAGCGTATTTCGGTGGCGGATCCCGGACGCTGGAGCCTGCACAATGTGGCGACCACGCATTTCGGCGACGACCGCATCGACAGCGACGTTGGCCGGCGAGATCGACCATGCGATCGACCGTCAATCCCGATTTCCTGGGTCTTGCCGCAACCGACCCGGACCTGCTGACGCTGCGGGGATTGGCCTCGTACATCGAGCACTTGCGGCGCAACAGCCTGGACACCGCCTCTTACGAGATCGGCTATTGGTCGCGAATTGCCAGGCTTTTCGGCGTGATCGTCGTGACGCTGCTGGCGCTGCCCTTCGTGTTCGGGCCGCTAGCGCACCACCGGCGCCGGCACGCGCACGGTCATCGGCGTGATGCTGGGCGTGGTATTTTTTCTCATCAATCGCACCATCGAAAACGGCGGCCAGCTCTTCGGCCTCAATCCGGCGATGGTGGGTTGGCTGCCGACGGCGGTGATCGGCTTCTGCACTCTGATCGCGATATCGAGAACGCGTTAGCGGTCCAGATGGACGACCCGGGTCTTCGGTCAGCCGATCGTGAAGCGCCAGATGCTCGGGATCGAGGTACAGCCATAGCACGCCGAGCGCCGCGGGAGCCCAGGCGAGCATGCCGATGTGAAGCGCAGCGCCGCGGCTTTGAGCGACAGGGGCTTGCCTGCCGCGGTGACGGCGCGCAGATGCCAGGCGCGCATCCCCAAGGTTTGGCCGCTGCGAGTCCAGTTGAGCAGGTAGTAGGCTGCAATGACGCCGATCAAGCCCGCACGGTAGAGATACACCCAGGCGCCGGCGGTGTCAGGCTCGATTGCCCTGCGATGATTCAGGAAGACCGCACCGGAAGTGAACGCCACGAGCAGGGCGGCCAGCAGCACGCTGTCGTAGAGCAATGCAGCCAGCCGGCGGCCGAATCCGGCGCTGCTGCCGCTGCTCACGGCGCAGGTGTTGGCAGGTGCTTCTTCGAGGCCGCGTCCTTCGACGCCGCGCCCTTGGCGGCGCCCGGCGGGGGCGCCTTCGGCACCAGCAATTGCTCGAGGGGCCGGAACATCGCATCGAAGCGGTAGCTGGCAATTTCGAAGGCGCGGCCGGCGGCCTTTGCATCGAGCGCCGGGTCCTTGCTCGCCTGCAGCTGAATCCAGTGCTTGTCGCCGGAAGTCGCGCCGGTGATGGTGAGCACATTGCCATCCGACAGGGTCACCGTTGCCACCGTCGCCTTGCTGAAATCGACCTCGCTCGCCGGCGTCACGTCATCCGCGGTGAGCGCACTCGAAGGCGGTGGGCGAGGGCGCCAGAGAGGCCGGATCGGCGGCTTTGCGCCCAGGGGGAACGCCCTCGAGGGTGAAGCTGCCCGCGGCCGCCACGTCGGCGGCCGCACCTTTGCCGGCGGCTGCGCCCTTGTCGGCGGCGGTGCCCTTGTCGGCGCCGACCTTGCTCGCGGCGAACGGTGTACGCGGGCGCGGCCGGGGGCTTGATCTGATGCTCTCGATGCTCGCGGCGGGGATGTCGATCAGCTTCGAGTCGATCCAATAGCGCGGCTCGGTTTCGAAGGAAATGGCGGGCTCGACGGTGTAGCTGGCGGCTCCTCGCCGCTGCGGCGCGCGAAGTTGCCTTCGCCGATGGGCTTGCCGATGATCACCGCATGTTTGCCGTCCTGCGCCGTGATGCTGATCTCCGCTCCGGCCGCGCCCGGCAGCCCCGGGTCCTCGACCCCGATGATGGCGAAACTCGTGCGATTCGACGTCTTCTGCTCGACGATCTTGGCGTCGCTCAAGGACTGCAGCAATCTGCGCAGCTTCGATACGTCGGCCGGATAATCGGCGCGTTCCGCAATCGTCCACCGGCCGTCCTTCTCGTGCACGGTGACCGTGGGAGTCGCGCTGCCGCGGCGAACGCTCAGCGAAGTCACGGTATTCAGCTCGCCCGCCAATGAGGGCAGCAGCGCCGTGCCCTGTGCTTCGTGACTGTGCATTGCGCCGCGCGCTCAAGTACAGCGCGCCCGAGATCGCGAGCACCGCGGCGACCAGCAGGGCCGTGAATCGTTGCCGGCTCATGTCGTGCCCGCTCCGGTGCTTCTGCGCCGCCGGCGCAGCGAGAGAATGATCACCCCCGCCACGGCGACGCAAAGCGGCGCAATCGCGATGTTGATGACCTTCAGCCAGGATTCCAGGCGATCGATGTCGACATTCAGGCCGCGCTGCGTTTCGCGCAGTTCCTTGCGCACGCTCGCCTTCTCGGCCACGAAGCTTCTTGAGTTCCGCCTCCTGCTCGGGCGAGAGCATGAGCGACGTCTGATCGTTGCGCTTGCTTTGCAGGTCCGTCAATTTCGTCTCCGTTTGCTGCAGCTCGCGCTTGCAGTTCCAACGCCTTGCTGCGCAGGCGGTCGTCCGCCTGGCGCCTGAGGGCTTCGACGCGCTCGAAGGGCCGCGAGAACGTCGCGCGCCCGCGCACGCTGATCAGTGCATTGCTGCCGCTCAAATTGTCGAGAATGTTGGCCACGAAATCGCCGTTGTTGGCAAACGCCTGGGCGACCCGCTGGCCGAATACTTCGCGCGTTTGCACCCACATGTAATCCATCAGCATGTCCGTATCGGCGATGATGACGATATTGGCGGGCTGGGAGGATTTCGTCAGGTGAGCGGCCGGCGGTCCGGCGGCGGGCTTCTGGTCCGGCGGCGCGCCTTGCGGGAAGGCGGAATCCACGGGTCCGGTGATGCGCGCGGCCAGCGCATAGCGGACGCCCGTCGGCTTGAATCCATCGCGCAGCGTCGAGGGATCCGTCAGGGCGTTGAAGCGCTGCGCGGGAATCGGCGCCGCGCTCCGTCGAACTGAGGAGCAGCGGCTCGAACGTGGTCTTGGCGCCGGGCGCGCGCAGCCAGGGCGCCGGCCGTTGCGAGATTGATCTTCTCCAGCGATGCGGTCACCACATCCTTGTGGTCCATGTCCTCGCGGCCCAGACCCAAGAATTCCGATATGGCGCACCGGCGGCGACTGCATGCTGGTGCGAACTTCCAGGCCCAGATCCAAGTCGCCGATCGACCTTGGAGGGATCGTACTCTACGCCCCAGATCATCGAGCAGCGGCTCGAGATCCGAGGAATGATTGGCCATCATCCCCGCCATCGGGTTGGAGGGGTCCTGCCCGCTGGTGTCGGCGCCCGAGTTCGGATCGATGAACAGCAGAATTCGCCCGCCGCGCATCACGAACTGATCGATGGCGTACAGGGTCTTCTGCGGCAGCTGCTTCGGATGCACCAGCATCAGCACATCGACGTCCTTGTCGATGTGATCGACGTCGGGCGTCACGGAGCGCACGGTGAACAGCTCCTCGAGCTGGGTGTAGATCGGCCAGGGGTCGCCCATTTGACCCGTCATCGGGTTGAATTGTCCCTGCATGCCCAG
Organism: uncultured Gammaproteobacteria bacterium; assembly: GCA_963837435.1. Lineage (GTDB taxonomy): Bacteria > Pseudomonadota > Gammaproteobacteria > Steroidobacterales > Steroidobacteraceae > Bog-1198. Next base: position 13,532 of record CAWINJ010000011.1, on the reverse strand, counting down.
CGAACTCATCACGCCGATCACCGGTTTCTTCGGCGTGCCCAGATCGTTGATGAGCTTGGCGACGTCGTATTCCAGGAACTCTTCGCGATCGGGCTGGAAACTCGGTATCGCCGAGCGGCCGTCCGTGGAATTCGTGCCGGCCAAGCCGAAATACAGAGCATCGCCGCCGCGGCTTGCAGCGATTGCAGCCCGAACTCGGAGGCGCGATCCTCATCGTCGGAGAACGGCTGCGGATCGATGACCTGCAGGTGGATCTTGCCGTTCGAGCGCGCGGCGAGTTCCTCGAGGAATTCGCGCACGCGGGCGGCATAGGGCATGAGCAGCGGCGCCTGCTTGGCGGCCGCCTCGCGCGAGAAATAGAAGTACAGGTTGATCGGCTCCTTCAGTTCGCCGAGCACCTGCTCGGTGCCGGGACTCAAGGTGTAGAGCCGATTCTGCGTGAGGTCCAGCGCATGCCGCGCAGGCCCACGTTCGACAGCATCACGACGGCCAGGAACAATACGGCGAGCGCGATCAGGCCCGCCGACCCCGAAACCCATCTCTTCGCCAGCGACTGCTCGTTCACTTATTCCGCCTTTTTCATGTCGAGTACCAGGGCCGTGGCGGCCAGCCAGAAGCCGATCAGGAGCGGCGAAATACACCAGATCGCGCAGATCGATGACGCCCTTGGAGATGGCTTCGAAGTGAGTGAAGAAGCTCAACGAGGCGATCGCATCGACGATGGCCTGCGGCAGGATGCCGCGCACGAAGTCGAGCACCAGCGGAAATCCCGCCAGCAGGAACACGAAGCCGACCAGCGCCGCGGTGATGAACGCGACCACTTGATTGCGGGTGGCGGCCGACAGGCACATGCCGATGGAGAGGAAGCCGCCGGCCATCAGCAGGCTGCCGAGGTAGGCCGCGACGATGGCGCCGTTGTCCGGCGAGCCGAGATAATTGACGGTGATCCAGATCGGAAATGTCAGCGCCAGCGCGACGCCGGCGAAGCACCAGGCGGCGAGGAACTTGCCGACCACCGCCTGCCACAGGGTGATGGGCAGAGTCATGAGCAATTCGATGCTGCCGCTGTTGCGCTCCTCGGCCCACAGCCGCATGGAAATGGCCGGGATCAGCACCAGGTACAGCCAGGGATGCCAGCGGAAGAAGGGCTGCAGATCGGCCTGGCCGCGCTCGAAGAAGCCGCCCACCTGGAAAGTGAACACCGCGGCCAGGACCAGGAAAATGACGATGAACACGTAGGCGAGGGGAGTCGCGAAGTAGCTGCGCAGCTCGCGCCGGAAGACCACCAGCACCTTGCTCATACGCCGGGCTCCTGCGGCGCATCGGACACGCCGATGCCCGGCGGCTGAGTCAAGGAGCGAAATACCTCGTCGAGCCGGCCCGATTCGAGATGCAGTTCGGGCACGTCCCAGTTGTTCTTCGTCGATGATGGCGCTCACCGCGGACAAGGTATTGGCGCCGGGCTTCGGCACCGCCGTGAGCCGCAGCTCGCGCGCGTCGAGTTCCACTGCGGCGACTTCCGGCAGCAGGGCGATCTCGCGGCGCGCCGCGTCGAGTTGTTCGGCTTTTTCGAAGCGCAGGCTGACGGCGTGATGATAGCGGGAGCGCGCTTCGAGCGCGGTCGGAGTCTCATCGGCGACGATGCGGCCGTTGGCGATGATGATGGCGCGTGTGCACACCTCGTGGACCTCCTCCAGGATGTGGGTGGAAACGATGACCAGCTTGTCCTTGCTCAGCTCGTTGATCAGGCGCCGCACTTCGTGCTTTTGATTCGGATCGAGCCCGTCGGTCGGCTCGTCCAGGATCAGCACCTGCGGGTCGTGAATCAGCGCCTGCGCCAGGCCGACGCGGCGGCGAAAGCCCTTGGACAGCGTCTCGATGACCTGATGGATCACCGGAGCCAGGCCCAGCCGATCGACGACGACGGCGCGCCGCTGACGCCGGCAGTTCGCCGGTCAGGCCGCGCATGTCGGCGACGAAATCCAGGAATTCGGCGATCGTCATTTCGCCGTAGCTCGGGGCGCCTTCCGGCAGATATCCCATGCAGGACTTGGCGGCCACGGGCGCGTTCTCGATGTCGTGTCCGCAGACGCTCACCTGTCCGGCGGTCGGGGAAATGAAGCCCGCGATCATGCGCATGGTCGTGGATTTGCCCGCGCCGTTGGCGCCCAGGAATCCCAGCACTTCGCCCGGCGCCACGCTGAAAGTCAAGTCATCGACGGCGAGCTTGTCGCCGTAGCGTTTGGATAGATTTTTTGTCGTGATCATGGGCGCCTTGGAGCGTTATTGGACGAGGAGGTTCAAATTTTTTGTGCGCGATGCGGCGTGCGCACGCGATTGTAGCGCCGATGCGGTCAACCGGCGTGAGCCCCCGGCCTTCGAATCGATGGCCGATTTATTTTCCTTGAGTATGCGCCGCACCTCGGGCAAGCGACGGCCGACCCGCCATGCGCGCGATGAGTTCCGGCAATTCGTACCATTTGCGTCCCCATTGCACCAAGCGCGCCGCGTCCGCGACGACCTGCGCGCGCGCGGCATCCGAGGGCCCGTCGCGGTCGGACCCGCGCCGCTTCGGTTCGGGCTTGCCGGCCGCCTTGGGGCGCGCCGGTTTTGCCGCGGCCGCGGGCCTCGCCGGCTGCTTGCTCGCGGGCTTTGCGGCGGGTTTGGCCGGCGCCGCAGCCTTGCGTTCGGTGCGCGCGACCTGCGCGGTGCCCGCGGCGGGCGGCGTGCGCTTGGCGGCGAGGAATTTCGGCATTTCCCGGGTGGCCGTGGCGGTGACCGCGGCCGTCACCGTGGCCGTATCGAGGACGGTGCGCCGGCGGCATCGTTGCGGCGGCTGGCGGCGTCAAGGAGCGCTCGTTCTGCGCGTCGGCCACGGGAATGAAGCGCTCGATGTGTTCGGATCCCACGAGGTTGGCGAGGAAGATCATCAGCTCCAGCGAGTCCGAATACTTCGTAGTCCCCCGACTTTCACGCGCTCTTGGACATGGGCCTCGCAGGGCGATGGTCTTTTGCATGGCCAGATCGATGATCCAGCGGCTCGGCCGCTGGTGTTCCACCCAAGGCTGGACCTTCCAATAGCTGTCGTCGTCGAGCGAGGAGTACTTGGCATGCAGCTCGAGGCTCTCGAGCCATTTTTCCAGTAGTTCCAGCAGTCGTTGGTCGGCGGGTGTTGCCATGTTTTGCAGCTCCAGGGCGCACCCTAAACGAACCGCTGCCCGATGGCTAGCGGTACATCGAGCCGCCGCCGCGCTAGACTGCCCGCCATGTGTGGAATAGCCGGCATCATTGGTCCGCGGGCGAGCGCTCGAGATCGCCCGCGACATGGCGCAGCGCCTGCGGCATCGCGGTCCGGACGGCGCAGGGCTGTGGAGCCGAGCCGGGAGTCGCCCTGGCGCACCGCCGGCTGGCCATCTTGGATCTGTCCGAGGGCGGCCACCAGCCCATGCTGTTCGGCTCCCAGGTGCTGACCTACAACGGCGAGATCTACAACCACGAGCGATTGCGCGCGGATCTGCCGGGCCCGTGGCACTCGACCGGGCGACACCGAGGTGCTGGTCCATCTTCTGGCGCAGCAGGGCAGCGCCTGCCTCGAGCAGCTGGTGGGGATGTTCGCATTTGCCGCCTGGGACACCCGAGCGAGCAGCAGCTGCTGCTGGTCCGCGATCGGCTGGGCATCAAGCCTCTGTACTACCAGCTGCTGCCGGACGGCATCGCCTTTGCCTCGGAGCTCAAGGCGCTGCTGGTTCTGGGCCGCCCCGAGATCGATCAGAGCGCGGTGCGCGATTTCTTGTTTCATGGCTATATTCCGGCGCCCAAGACCATTTATCGCGGCATCGCCAAATTGCCGGCCGGCCACACGCTGACCTGGCAGGCGGGCCGCGTCAGCATCGAGCGCTATTGGAATCCGTCGACGGCGATCGTCGACGCGCAGCGCGGCGATACCGTGCAGGAGCTCGATGCCTTGCTGCGCGAGGTCGTGCCGGCGCACACCTTGTCGGATGTGCCGGTCGGAGTTTTCCTGAGCGGCGGCATCGATTCGGCGCTCACCGCTTATTATCTGGATGCGCCGCGCACCTACACCTTGGGATTCGACGCGGGCGCGCGCTCCGAAACCGCCGCGGCACGCCGGGCGGCCGAGCATTTGCGCACCGAGCATCTGGAGATGACGGCGCCGCAGGCGGATTTCGCGGAGGCGCTCGAGCGGATGCCCGGCCTTTTCGATGAACCCTTCGGCGACAGCGCCGCGTGGTCGAATTATCTCATCGCGCAATTCGCCCGCCGCGAGGTGAAGGTCGCGTTGAGCGGCGAGGGCGGCGATGAGATTTTCTGCGGCTATCCGCGCTACTGGTCGAGGATCGGCGCGCGCTCGACCCTGTTCAATCGATCCCTGGCCCGGTACCTGCCGCCCCTGTCGCGCCTGGCATCCTCGATGCAGCGGCACGCCTACGTCGGATTGCCGGCCTATGCCGCGGCGCTGGGGGGCTTGACGGCGGGGCAGATCGATTCCTTGCTGGCGCCGCGCTGGCGCGAACCGGACTACGACTATCTGTGGTTCTACCGGCAATACTGGCGCGAGGACCTGCGGCCGCTGGCGCAACTGCGCTGGCTCGATCTGAATACCGATCTGGCCGAAGGCCTGTTGACCAAGGTCGATCGCACCAGCATGGCGCATTCGCTCGAAGTGCGGCCGCCGCTGCTGGATCATCGCCTGGTCGAGTTCATGCTGAGCGTGGATCCGCAGCATGCTGGTCGATCAGCGGCGGCGGCGCGGCAAATTGCTGGTGCGCACGCTCATGGAGCCGCGCTTGCCGGCCGGGTCACTTGGATCAGACGAAATCCGGATTCGGTCTGCCGGTGCACCGCTGGCTGCGGCGCCATCCGCAGGTGCTGCGCGAGGCGGTGCGGCGCCTGATGGAGCGCGGCGTGCTGCAGCGTCCGGTGGGACACCGAATTCCGCAGAGCCTGGTACCTGCTGGTGCTGGATCGCTGGTTTACCGCCTTTGCCTGACGCGCCGCGAATTCTGTTCGTTCCGGTCTCGGGAGCCTTCGGCATGGGCGAATACGCGCGCTCGCTGGCCATTGCGCGCGCCGCGAGCCGGCGCTGGCCGGGCGCCGCCATTCACTTCGTCTTGAGCCGCGAGGCGCCGTATGCGGCCGGCGCGCCGTTCCCGCGCACCTTGCTGGCCTCCTCGCCGACATTTCATTCCGCCGCCGTGGTCGAGCTGCTCGAGACGTGGCGGCCCGACGTCGTGATCTTCGACAATGCGGGCCGCACGCGCGCAGCTGCGCGCCGCGCAGCGCGCTGGGCGCGCGCGTCGTTTACATCAGCGCGCGCCGGCGCCAGCGACGCAAGGCGTTTCGTTGGCGCTGGATGCGGCTGATCGATGAACACTGGATCGCCTATCCGCAGTTCATCGCCGGCCCCCTGGGGTTCTTCGAGACGGCTCAAGCTGCAAGATGGCGGGGCGCCCCAGGGTGCGCTACCTGGACGTCATCTTGTCGCGGGCGGATCCCGGGCAAGAGCGAGCGCCGTCCTGGCGCGCGCCGGCTGCGATGCCGGAGCCTTGTGCTGGTCGTTCCGGGCGGCGGCACCGGCCATCCGGGCGCGGACGAGGCGGTGGCGCAGTTCATGGCGGCGGCGCGCACGCTCGCGGCGCGCGGAGTGGCCACGGTGTACGTGGGTCCCGTCGGACGGCGGCGCACGGCGCGATCGAGCGGCACGGCCGAGGACGAGCGGCACTGGCATCCGCTCGGCCCGCTGCCGCAGGCGGACCTGGCGGAGCTCATGCGCTCGGCGCGGCTGATCGTCGCCAACGGCGGCTCGACGCTGCTGCAGGCCATCGCCTGCGGCGCCGCCTGCATCGCGGTTCCCATCGCGAAGGATCAATCCGAGCGCACGCGCCGCTGTGTCGCCGCGGGCGTGGCCGTGGCCGCGGCTCGCTGACGCGGCCGAGCATCGTGCAGGCCGCGGAGCGGCTGCTGCAGGATGAGCCGCAGCGCGCGGCGCTGGCGCAGCGCGCCGCCGCGCCTGGGACTCGCCGACGGCGTCGAAGTGGCGATGCAGGCGCTCGGCGGCCTGCTCGACTCGGCGCCGACGCGCGCGCCTCGGCGCAGCGCCGCCTGAGGAGCCGGCGAGGGATAGCATGCCGAAGGCAGTGTTGTTGGGCTACGATCTCGAGCAGCCGTCGTTCCGGCACCGCATGCGCACGCTCATCGGCACGCTCGAGGCGGCCGGCTGGCAGGTGCGGGCGGAGCGCTTTCCCAGCGGCCGCTATGGCCTTCGAACCTGGGAGCGCCGCTCGCTGCTGCGCGAGGCGGATGTGGTGGTGCTGCACCAGATCAAATTGAGCGCGATCGAGGCGCGTCTGTTCGCCGCGCTTCAGCCGGCGGCGGGTATTCGACGTCGATGACGCCATCTACGTGCGCAAGCCGCGGCGGCTGGGCGAGGCGGCCGGACGATTCGCCCTGGCGCAAGAGAAAATTCGCCGCCACCTGCCGCTGGGTGGACGTGGTCGCCGCCGGCAATGACGTTCTGGCCGGCGTGGCGCGGGCCACGGCGCGGGACATCGCGATTCTGCCCACCTCGATCGACACGGCCGCCTATCGGCCGACGACGCGCGACGGCGGCCGATCCGCCCACCATCGTTTGGATCGGCAGTCCGGAGAACCTGATTTATCTGGAGATGATCCGGCCCGCCCTGGCGCGCCTCGCGAGCCGCCACCCGGCGCTGAAGATGCGGGTCATCTGCTCGCGGTTTCCGGATTGGCCCGAAGTGAACATCGAACGCGTCGCGTGGAGTTCCGCCACCGAGGCGCAGTCGCTGGCGGCGGCGCATATCGGCGTCATGCCGCTGACCGACGATGCGTGGGCGCGCGGCAAGTGCGCATTCAAGCTGCTGCAATACATGGCGGCCGCGCTGCCTTGCGTGGCCTCGCCGGTCGGCGCCAACACCGAGGCGGTCATCGACGGGCGTCAACGGCTTTCACGCACGCAATGCCGATGAGTGGGAGCGGCAGCTTGGAGGCGCTGATTCGATCGCCGGAGCTGCGGGCGCGCTTCGGCGCGAACGGGCGCGCGCACGTCGAGTCGCGCTATGCGATGCGCACCTATCAAGCGCGATATCTGGAATTGCTGACGCGGCTGGCCGCGGGCTCGAGCCGGCATTCGAATGCGCCGCGCCGCGGAAGCCGGTATCCTTTGAGTCATGCATGCCGTGCAGATCTATCAGATCCTGAATCACTACACGCCGCGTCAGGACCTGGATCCGGGCTTCGAGGTTTTGGACAACTCGCGCCAATGAGCGGCCGGATTGGTTCGAGTACTGGCCGATCCGCCAATTCTTGCTCAACGAAGCGCTGGATGAAAACGCGTTCTACGGTTTTCTGTCGCCGAAGTTCAAGCTCAAGACCAGCCTGAGTTCGGCCGCGGTGCGCGACTTCATTCTGGCGGCCGACTCCGCGGTCGACGTCGTGCTCTTCAGTCCCAGCATTCACAACAGCGCCTATTATCTGAATGTCTTCGAGCACGGCGATGCCGAACACCCGGGACTCAAGAACGTCGCCAAGGCACTTGTTCGAGCGGCTGGGCATGCCGCAGCGACTTGCGATTCGCTGGTGTCGGATTCCAGGAACACGGTGCATTCGAATTATTTCATCGCCAAGCCGCGCTTCTGGAGAGCGTGGCTGGCGATCAACGAGAAAATGTATCGCGATTGCGGAAACTGCCGGGCGATGCGCTCGGCGAGGCGTTGCGCACGCCCGACGCACTATCGCGGCGGCACCATGTGCAGATGAAGATATTCGTCATGGAGCGAATCGCCACCTGGCTGCTGACTCGGCGACCGCGAGCTTCGACGGCGCGCGGTGCGCGATCCCTTCGTGGCGCGCTCGCGGATCTACAAGCTGCCCATCGCCATCGTGTGCGATGCGCTTGAAGATCGCCTATGCGACCGCAGGGCCGCGCGCAATACAAGGATGTATTCCTGTTGGTGCGGAGCTTTGCGCAAATTCCTGAATTTCCAGATTCGGCTCGGCGGCGCGCTGGGATTGCGGCGCGTCGCGCCCTGCCTGCGCGTCTTGAAATCCTACTGGCTGCAAGATGGCCGCTAGCGGCATCGGACCGATGCAGGCCGGATCCATGGCGCAGTTCTGGCGCGGCCGGCGGGTGCTGCTCACCGGGCATACCGGCTTCAAGGGCGCCTGGATGAGCCTGTGGCTCAGGGACATGGGCGCCGAGGTCACGGGCTACGCGCTGGCTCCGGCAGGCGAGCCGAATCTGTGGAACATCATCGCCGGCGCGCAGAGTCGCGACGCGGCGGGCGCTGCGCTCGGTGATCGCCGACATCCGGGATGCGCGACGCGTCGGCGAAGCGGTGGCGCGGGCCGATCCGCAGATCGTGATTCACATGGCGGCGCAGGCGCTGGTGCAGAGAGTCCTATCGCGATCCGCTCGCCACCTACGCCACCAATGTCATGGGCACCGGCGGCGCTGCTGCAGGCCTGCCGGTCTCTGCGCGCATCTCGAGTGCGTGCGTCGTCGTCACCAGCGACAAGGTTTACGAGAATCACGGCGAGGGCCGCGCCTTCGTGGAAGGCGACCGGCTGGGCGGCCATGATCCTTACAGCAACAGCAAGGCCTGCGCCGAATTGGTGACCGCGAGTTTTCGCGACAGCTTTTTTGCCGACGGGCCGCCCATCGCCACCGCGCGGGCCGGCAATGTCATCGGCGGCGGCGACTGGTCGCGAAGACCGGCTCATTCCCGACTGCGTCAGGGCGCTCGAGTCCGGGCAAGCCGTGAACCTGCGCTATCCCGATGCCGTGCGGCCCTGGCAGCATGTGCTCGAGCCCTGTCCGGCTATCTGACCCTGGCGCAGGCGCTGGTGCACGGCGCCGCAACAGCACGCCGCGCGCTGTCAATTTCGGCCCGGACCCGGCATCCTTTTGCACGGTGCGCGAGGTGGTGGATGCATTCGGGGCGAGATTCGCGGGCAAGCCCGGCTGGGTGCGCGATCCGGCGCCGCAGCCCGCGGAGGCGCAGGCGCTGACCCTGTCCTCGGCCTTGGCGGCGCAGGCCCTCGGCTGGCGTCCCAGACTCGACATGCGCGAATCGCTGTCGTGGACGGCGGACTGGTATTTGGCCCATTCGGCAGGGGAGAACATGGCGAAATTTTCCGAAGCGCAGATCGCGCGGTACCGAGACCTGATGACAGCGCCGCGCCATGAAGTGCGTGATTCTCGCGGGCGGCAAGGGCACGCGCATCGCCGAGGAGTCGAACACGCGGCCCGAAACCCATGGTGGAAATCGGCGCGCAGCCCATCCTCTGGCACATCATGAAGCTCTATGCCGTCCTTCGGCGTCACGGAGTTCATCGTCTGCCTCGGCTACAAGGGCTACATCATCAAGGAATATTTCGCGAATTATTTCCTGCATCAGGCGGACGTCACCTTCGACATGACGCGAGAACCGCGTCGAGTATCACGATTGCCGCAGCGAACCGTGGAAGGTGACGCTGGTCGACACGGGCGAGGAGAGCATGACCGGCGGCCGGCTGCTGCAGGTCGCGCAAGTACTTGAATGCCGGCGAACCGTTTTGCATGACCTACGGAGACGGCCTGGCCAACATCGACATCGGCGCGGAACTCGCCTTCCATGCCGAGTCATGGCCGCAAGGCCACCGTGGCCTGCGTGCGGCCGCCGGCGCGCTTCGGCCGCATCGTGACGCAAGGGTACGCGGGTCGCTTCCTTCGAGGAGAAGCCGACGGCCGAGGGCGGCCTGATCAACGGCGGGTTCTTCGTTCTCGACCCCAGCGTGCTCGAGCTGATCGACGGCCACGACACCGTGTGGGAAAAGGAGCCCATGGAGAGCCTGGCGGCGGATGGCCAATTGGCCGCCTGGGTGCACCGCGGCTTCTGGCAGCCGATGGATACCCTGCGCGACAAGCAACACCTCAATTCGCTGTGGGACAGCGGCGCGGCGCCCTGGAAGCTATGGGAAGGATAGATGCAATGGTAGGACCCGGTGACGCGGCTGCCGCGCCTGCGGCGGCCGTTTGACGGTGACGATGGCCGATCTGGGTATGCAGCCCGCATCGAATGCCTTCCTCGCCTCCCTGGATGCGGCGCGGCGGCGAGAAGCGCTATCCGCTGCGCGCCAAGGTGTGCGAATCCTGCAAATTGGTGCAGGTGGACTACGACGTCGCGCCGCAGGAGCTGTTCGGCAACTACGTGTATTTCTCATCGTATTCGGACGACTGGCTGGCGCACGCCAAGGCGTATTGCGAGATGGCGCGCCGGCGCTTCGCGCTCGGCGCCGCACAGCCTGGTGGTCGAACTGGCGAGCAACGACGGCTACCTGCTGAAGAACTTCATCGACATGGGAGTGCCGGTGCTCGGCATCGATCCGTCCGACACGGTGGCGGCCGCGGCGGAGAAAATCGGCGTTCCCACCCTGGTCGAGTTCTTCGGCGAGAGCCTGGCCAAGGATCTGGCCGGCGCCGGCCGGCAGGCGGACTTGATCATCGGCAACAATGTGCTGGCGCACGTGCCCCTGCTCAACGATTTCGTCGCCGGCATCGCCCTGCTGCTCAAGCCCGCGGGCACCGTGACCATCGAGTTTCCGCATCTTCTCGAACTGATCGAGCACGTCGAGTTCGACACCATCTATCACGAGCATTACTCGTATATTTCCCTGTACGCCATCGAGCAGGTGTTCAGCCGCCATGGCCTGCGGCTCTACGATGTGGAGCAATTGCCGACGCACGGCGGCTCGTTGCGGATTTTCGCCGCGCACGCGAGTCGCACCGGACCTCGAGGACAGCGCCTCGCTGCGCGAGCTGCGGGCGCAGGAGAGCGCCGCGGGACTGGCGGATCTGGCCACTTATTCGCGATTCGCGGAGCGGGTCGAGGAATGCCGGCGATCGCTGCTGGCGTTTCTCGCCGCGGCGAAGCGCGAGGGCAAGACGGTCGCGGCCTACGGCGCCGCGGCCAAGGGCAATACGCTGCTGAATTTCTGCGCGGTGACGCCGGCGGATATTTCGCAGGTGGCGGACCGCAATCCGCACAAGCAATCGAAGTTCCTGCCGGGCACGCACATCCCGGTGGTATCGCCCGAAGCGCTGATGCAGGCAAGACCGGACTATGTGCTGATTCTGCCGTGGAATCTGCAGGAGGAAATCCGCCAGCAGCTGCAGGGAATCAAGGAGTGGGGCGGCCGGTTCGTGACGCCGGTGCCCATGGTACGGATCTACCCGCGATGCGAGGCCGGCGGCGGCGGGAAGGTCCCGTGATATTCACCGATTTGCCGCTGGCCGGAGCCTTTGCGGTCGACCTGCAGGAGCTGACCGGACGAGCGCGGCTTCTTTGCGCGATCGTACTGCGCGGAGGAGTTCGCCGCGCAGGGCATGGGCCCCGAGCTGCGCCAATGCAGCGTCTCGTACAATGCCCGCAAGGGCACGTTGCGAGGCATGCACTATCAGGACGCTCCGCACGAGGAGCACAAGCTGGTGCGCTGCACGGCCGGGGCGATCTTCGATGTCATCGTCGATATCCGCAAGTCCTCGCCCACCTACCGGCGCTGGTACGGCGACGGAGCTGACCGCAGCAGAATCGCCGCTCGCTGTTCATTCCGCCGGGATTCGCGCATGGATTCCTGACCTTACGCGACGACGCCGAGGTGTACTACATGATCTCGGTGGCGCATGCGCCCGAGTTCAGCCGCGGACTGTCGCTGGAACGATCCGGCGTTCGCCATCGAATGGCCTTTGGCGCCCACGCGTGATTTCCGCGCGCGACGCCGCCTACCCGCTCATGGACGCGCCGGGCGGCGCGTGAGCTCCAGCGAAGCGCGTGCTCGTCACCGGCGCCGGCGGCTTCATCGGCCGCTGGAGCGTGCCTGCGCTGCTGCGCTCGGGCTACGAGGTGCACGCGGTGCTCTCCGGCGCATCCGGGCCGCGACGTTCCCGAGCAGCTGCGCGGCGCGCACGCTGCATGTCGCCGATCTGCTGCAGGAGCGCGGCGGCCGCGCATTGATGCGCCGAGGTGCAGCCGAGTCATTTGCTGCACTTCGCCTGGATCGCGACGCCCGGGCTGTATTGGGACAGCGCGGAGAATTTTCGCTGGTTGGCGGCGAGCGAGCATCTGCTGCGCTGCTTTCGCGACCACGGCGGCAGCCGGGCCGTGATGGCCGGCAGCTGCGCGGAATACGATTGGTCGCGGGTGGAGGTGTGCGATGAGCTGCTGAGCCCGCTGGCGGATGACGATCGACAGCGCTGACGCCCTATGCCGCCTGCAAGATCGCCCTGCAGTCGCGCCTTGCGGAATTTCGGACGCAGCGAGCGCTTGTCGACCGCGTGGGGGCGCATTTTTTTTCAGTTCGGCCCGCATGAGCACCCGGATCGCTTGGTGCCGTCGGTGATCCGCAACCTGTTGCAGAACCGCGAAGCGCCGTGCTCGCACGGCAGGCAGGTGCGCAGTTTCTCTGCATGTGGCCGATGTCGGGGCCGCGTTTGCCGCCGTGCTCGACGTCGCGATCTGCAGGGCCCGGTGAATATCGGATCCGATGAGAGAATCGCGCTGGCCGATCTGGTCGGTCGCATCGGCCGGCAGATCGGACGTCCCGATCTGCTGCGGCTCGGCGCGCGGCCGTCGGCGCCGCGGGAACCCGCCGATACTGGTCCCCGACGTGCATCGCCTGCGCGACGAAGTGGCTGGCGGCCGAGCTTCACGCTTGGACGAGGCCCTGAGCGACACCATTGCGTGGTGGCGCGGCCGCCTGCCCGGTGGTGCGAACGCGGGCGAATCGCCCGTGACGATCGAACCGGGCTGGCATCCGATGGTCGTGCATTTCCCTCTGGCGCTGGTGGTGACCGCGGCGCTTGCTGCTGGTGGCGGCGCGGCTGTTGCGCGCAGGAGCGCCATGCCGACGACCCTGGCGACGGTGGGGACCTGGAATCTCTGTCTCGGCGCCGTCGCCGCCCTGTTCGCGCTCGGCACCGGATTGGCGGCGTTGATCGGCCTGCACGCCGGGCGCGGCCGCGCACCAGGCCATCTTCTTGCATGTGAAATGGGCGATGTTCACCTCGCTGGCTCTGCTGCTCGTGGCCGTGTGGCGCGGCGCGGGCACCGCGCAAGAATCGCGGCCCTCGTGGCTGTTCATCGCGATACTCATCGCGGTGACCGCGGCGCTGGTGGTGACCGGCTACCAGGGCGGGCAGAACGTGTATCGCTATGGCGTGGGAGTTCACAGCGAGTCCAAAAAATAACGCCGTGCGGCCTTGGGGGCGCCGCACGGCGTTGAATCATCGCCTTCGCGATGCCGTGACTTGTGACTATTGCGCCGGTGCCTGTCCCGTGAAGTACGTCAGCACATAGGCCCGCAGCGTCCCGCCCGCCTGCGGCACGCCGTACACCTTGACCGGCGCGCCCACGCTGAGTCCCGCGGTGAGGCTCGCCAGCCCGCTGCTGGTCGTGATGTCGATGGGGCTGACGGTCACGACGCCGTTGGTGCAATCCACTTGATAGACCAGGGTG
>CAWINJ010000010.1:0-739414 GCA_963837435.1 uncultured Gammaproteobacteria bacterium | reverse complement strand
CGCAATGCCACAGTTGAACCGTTGGCATTCGGCATCGCGGTGAAGTTGGGCACCACGCCCGAGAGATCGCTGACCGATTTCACACCCAGGGCGTCCAAATCGGCGCCCGTGATGGCGGTTACGGCGACCGGAGCCTTTTCCAAACTTTGACTGACCTTCTGCGCAGTGACGGTGATTTCCTCGAGTTGTGTCTTACTTCCCGTGCCGGTCTCTGCGGCTGCGCCGGTTACTGCCTGCGCCCAAGCGGTGCTGAACATCACCGGAAATATGCAAAATCCGAGCGCGGCAACCGACCGCGCGGCCAACACCAGTTGTTGTCGTGGTTTCACTAAACACCCTCCCCCTACCAAACGTGTGTGAATCAATATTTGTTATTGCTCACCATAGCAAAGCCGTCACGCACCGCTAATTCAAAGGAGGTGATGAAGCATAAGTTTTGGTATTGCCGATTCAAAAGCGCTGCGTGTTGCCGAGCCAGGCGTCCACGTAATCGAATGCGCGCCGCACGGTGTCCCCGTACTCGGCGCCACAGGGAGCGAAGCTATGCGACGCGCCTTCCACATAGGCGAGCGTCTTGTCCCTCGATCCCAGGTGATCGAAGACGATCTCCGCGGGCACGACCAGGTAATGACAGGTGCCGGATAGGATCAGCGTCGGCACGCCGATGCCTTCCGCATTGGCGGGCAACGAGCTCGTCGCGGACCGCCAGTCGACGCCGACGATGTCGTCCTCGGTGATCGCAAAGTCGGCTCCCAACCGAATGGCCGAGTGAGTCAGGAAGTGACGCACGGTGGTTTCCTGACTCATGACACGCAGCGTATTCACCGCGCCGGCGTATTGCCGCCCCAGGGGCGGACGGACCGACGTGACGATCGTCTCGGTCTCCGTGCCGTCGACTTTTAGCACGGTATGAGGCATTTTCGTGTGCGCCACCAGCGACACATCGGCCAGATAGAGGCGCGCGCCCGCCGCCTCTTCGCCCAAGCCGCGAACGACGAGAGGCTCGTCATCCGAAAATTGACCTTTACCTCGCTTCAGAAGATCGAGGCGCGCGCCGGCCTGTTTCAGCAAGTCGGCAGCACGCGCCGCTTGTGCCGCGTAAAACTGCTTCTTGAATTTCTCGGCGTAGTGAGCGCCGCCTGTGGCAGGGTCGTAGCCGTTGGCGGGCGAGAACATATCGAGTGCGGCAAGTCGCTTGTCCCCCGACGCCGCCGGGTCGAGCGAACTCATCTCATGAAACGCCCCGAGTGTGGCATCCAAGAAAACGATGCCATCCAGCTTCGCCAGCCCGGTCAGCCGTTTGCCGTCGCAGGGATAGATTTTTTCGGGCCCCTGGCAAGCGGCCGGACCGTGCTCGGCCACGTTCTCATACCAAGCGCTCAGATGACCGCCGCCCGCGTGCGCCAGATAAACGACGCGCTCCACGCCTGGAAGTGTGTGTAAATAGCCGATAGCCTGTGACAGCGGTTGGGCAAAATCCTCCGCCTCGGGGAAATCCCCATGGTGATTGAGTGCAAGGACCCGATAGCCGCGTCGAGCCATCTCTCGCGCCGGTGGAGCGCCGAATGAATTCCCATCGGGACGGGCCAAAATCAGCGCGACGCGCGCCTTGGCGTCCGGCGAGATCGGCTCGTACAGCAATCCTTCGTCGCCGGCGCCCACCCGCAGGTACACCGTGCGTACCGAGTCGTCCGCCACTCTACTCACTGTGACGGGGGTGTCCCGCGCGACGGTGGCTCCTACCACGGCCAGTAGCGACGCCGCCAGAACCGTTCGCCGTGCCATTCTGCGGGCGCCGATAGCCTGATCGATCATGGTAACTCCCCCTGCCCTGCATGCTCCGCGCATGGATGTTTCACGTCCAGCGCGGGGAGACCAGAACTTATGACATCGGACCCGTTTCGAATTGCAGCGGCCGGTGAGATTGGGCATTGTTCAGTATTGCCGCAGCGGAGTTCACCTATTGTTTCGGAGTTCGCACATGAGCCGGTCTCGCGTGAAATGCCGTCATCATCTTGCGCCGGCGATGTGCGCACTGGCTCTGTGCTCGGGAACGACACGAGGCAAGGCACCTTATCCGGCCGACATCAACCCGATGCAGTTGGAGCCGGATCACGTGACGGCATCCGTGGCGGATTTGGACAAAGAGGAAGCCTGGTACATTCGTGTATTTGGTTTCCGCGAAATTGTGCGCCACAAGCGCGGCCCTGATTTCGAGGTTGCACACCTGTCGCTGAATGTCTACCACATCGACCTCGCATGGCAAAAGGGCTCGGTGAGACAGAAGGAAACCCGCTATTTCAGACAAGGGTGGGAGCATGTCGTCTTCACAACGCCGATACTGGAATCAGCCTATGAACGGCTGGTGGCGATGGGCACGGATGCGCACGCCGATCGAAATGGCAAGGGGAAGATCTGGCGTGTCTTCGTCCACGACCCCGAGGGCAATGAGATCGAGATCGTGGCCAGTGATGGCGAAACACGCGCAGCATTGCCGCAGATACCCACGGTCGTTCCCGAATCGGTGTTGCCCGCGGGAGAAAACAGGGAACTCGTCATACGCACCTGCGCGGTGTGCCATCCCGCGCAGACCGCCGTGGACAAGCGACTGACCAAGGAAGAGTGGGACAGCACCATGAAGCGCATGATGGAGCGAGGCGCCGTTGCGACCCCCGAGGAACAGGCACGTATTCTCGATTATTTGAACAAGAATTTCGGCCCCTGATGTGCTTCCTTGCATTGGAGAATCTATGGCTCCGCACCGGTTATCAATGCTCTAACCGCCCGGACTCGTTGTACGCTATAGGTAGGCTGAGTGGCGGCGATGCGGAAATCAGAGGGGAATAGCCTGATGGCAAGCAAGAGCGACGTGACCAAACTGTCGGTGAGGAACGTTCGCAAAGCGTTCCGGCTGCGGGGCGAGGCAGGGGCCGGCGAGAGTTACCTGCAGGTGCTTGGTGACGTGAGTTTCGAGGTGGGTCAGGGCGAAATCGTCTCTCTCATCGGCGAAAGCGGATGCGGCAAAACCACCCTGCTTCGCATCATTCAGGGTCTCGGCCGCTTGGATTCGGGGTCGGTACTGGTCGATGGCAAGGCGGTTACGGGGCCGGGGCGGGACCGCGGCTTCGTCTTTCAGCAGGCCAGCCTGCTCCCTTGGCGCTCTGCGCGGGCCAACGTGGAATTCGGTCTCGAGCTGCAAGGCCTGCCCAGGACCGAAGTAAACCGTCGGGCGATGGAGTTGCTCGAATTGGTCGGCCTGGCTCACGCCGCCAACCAATACCCGCACCAGCTGTCGGGCGGTATGCAGCAGCGCATCGGCTTGGCGAGAGCCCTGGCGATCGATCCCGCCATCCTGCTGATGGACGAGCCGTTCAGCGCGCTCGACGCACAAACCCGCGAAGTCCTTCAGGCGGAGCTCATGAGAATCCACGCCGCCACCGAAAAGACAACCTTGTTCGTGACCCACGATCTCGACGAGGCGATCTACATCAGCGATCGAGTGATCGTGCTGGCCGCAAAGCCCGGCCGAGTCAAGGCGATCATCGACGTCCCGTTCGGGCACCCACGGCCGGAATTGCCCGAATTGCGGGGTGATTCCAGATTCCATGACATCCGCCGAAAGATGTGGTCCCTGATCCGCACACCCGCGCCGGTGGCAGCATGACGGAAGCGAGCGACTCCGCAGGATCGGTCAAATTGAACGCCGACCCCGAAGCGCCCATCGAGGAGATCGGCCCGCCCCGCGCCAAGAGCAAAGCGTGGATCGTGCGCATCACCGCGATCATCTTCGTGCTCGGCGGCTGGCAGATCGTCGGTCGCCAGATCAACCCGCTGTTCATGTCCTATCCCAGCGCGATAGGCCGCGCGGCGATCGTCATGATCTCGAGCGGGGAACTGCTGCGGGCACTGCGAAGCAGCCTGCAGACACTGCTGATCGGCTTTACCACCGCGTCGTTGCTTGGAGTGGTCATCGGCTTGCTGATCGGCCGGTATCGCCTGGTCGATGCCGCCACCGACTGGCTCGTGAATGCGCTCTATGCCACGCCGCTGGTCGCTCTCATCCCCCTGGTCATCCTGTGGTTCGGCCTGGGCGACGGCGCAAAGTTGTTCATCGTGACCATACTCGCCATCTTTCCCATCCTCATCAATACGGCGGCCGGCGTGCGCAACGTGTCGCGCGCCTTGATCGACGTTGGTGTGGCCTTCGCCGCCAACGAGCGCCAGACGTTCCTGAAGATCATTCTTCCGGCCGTCGTGCCCTATATGATGACGGGACTGCGTCTCGGCATCGGCCGCGCCATCATCGGCATGGTGGTGGCGGAGTTCTTCACAGCGATCACGGGGCTGGGCGCCTTGATTGTCAAGTACGGCAACCAATACGACACGGCATCGATGTTCGTTCCAGTACTCATCCTGATGGTGCTGGGAGTGCTGCTCACGTCGCTGGTTCGCCGACTCGAGGACTACTTTGCACCGTGGCGGTCGCAGGATGAGTAAGATCCGGCTCCAATGGCCGAATTCTGCGCCATTACGCCCGCCGACGATCCTGTCGTCCGCTGACCCTTGATGAAGGTACGCCGCTTGCTCGGTCACCGGTCTTATTGTCGCCTTAACTGTCCGGCCGCGTTCGAGCCTAAGCCACGCTCGCCGGGCTCAGCTGGCGTGCGTGCAGCCAATCGGCATGCCAGCGTTCCAGATCCGCAATTGCGAGCGGACGGCAGAACAAGAAGCCTTGAACCTGATTCGCGTCTCGATTCTCGAAATACTGCGACAAGCTAAGCTAACACGCGCCTTCAATTGGCAACTGGACGCCAAGCATGTGATCAATCCTTCCCGTCCAATTTATCGAACTTGCGGCGGGAGCGTTCGACGTCTTTGAGGTTTTCCGCGGCCCAGATCCACACCCCGCAAAAGGCTGCGCCAAGGCTCAGGCCGAGTGTCGTTAATTTGTATTCGACTTTTGGCGGCACGACCGGATGCACGGTCCTCGTAATCAAGCCGTCGCGCTCCATCTGGCGCAAAGTTTGCGTGAGCATTTTGCGCCTGAACGGCACGCCAGTTATTCCAGGGTGCAACGATGCCTTTGTATTCGGACAGATCGATGTCGGTAAGATCGTAGGGATCGGGCGCGGATAACTTGACGACCACAGAGGTGAGCAGATCGCCAGCCTCATCCTTAAACTCGGCATAGAGTTCGTTCATGCTTTCGAGTGCTGCGACGCTTTTTTCGAGGCCGATATGGTGAGAAAGCGCCGCAACGTCCAGGTAGTCTCAAGTGGCATTGCGATCGACTACAAGAAAGGTCTTGATGCGCAGCGTCTCCTCAATCGTCGGCAATCGCAGGCGGCGCCCGTCCCCTATCATGATCTCGGTAGTTTCGAGCGGCGCAGAGCGCCGCTGGTTGCGCAGTCCAGCAGCGATCTTGTTGACACTTCCCAGAACCATTTTTCCTTTTGCACGACGGTGAGTGTGCCAGCCGGCGATGGATTCCAAGGCGAGGATGGCCGCGGGTATTTTCGACTGTAGCAGCGCGGCATGCGCCAATAGCGTTTCCCAATCCGGAATTTCTGTCTGCTTGTTCACTCAGCGACAGCGTTGCGCGGTTTGCGCGGGAGCTTATGCAACAGCGAGGCAAAGGCACGTGCCCTTGGGTCACGCTCACCCACGGTCTGGGCTACGTCGTTCACCCGGCGGGCGATACGACCCGTCTTATCGGTGTTCATCGCTTGAATAAGTTTGCGCCAGGTGCCAATAGTGCCCCGGGTGATGATGTCATCGATCGCGGCCTTGGTGAGCTCACGGCCGGCAACCTCGGAAAGATGCCGATGCGCCATCAACGGCTCCTTGAGTTCAAGTGGCCGGGCTTCGAGTACGAGATCCACCGCCGCACACAGCCGAGCCACCCGTTCCAGTCCCAGTTCGGGCAGCTTGCCGGCCTCGAGGGCCGCCAAGGTCGAGCGGCCGACTGCTGCTTGAGCGGCAAGTTGGCTCAACGTGAGGCCCTTGGCACGGCGCTGCTCAGCGATGAGATGACCAATGGTTTGCAAATTCATGAGTCCAATATATCAGACTGCATTCAGAAAAGTCCAATATACTGGACTGGCATTGGGCTCGAGATCGGCTTTAATGGAGCGGACATTTCCATTTGGGTCACATTGCGGTGCAGCACTGATTAGCGTGCCATTGAACCGGCGCGCGCGAAAAGGTGCCTCTAATGCGCTCGCGATCGTTGCGTCATCGCGGCATTTTCCAAGATCGTCGTGCCGTCCTGTCCGTGGAGAAATTCACCGACAAAAGCCCGACCAATATCATCCTGATCAATCGTCCCAAATGATCCCGGAATCAAAAGCCCCAACAAAGCTAGAAACTTCGGAGTGTGCACATTACCGGCGATGATGCCGGGGCGAAAAATTGCCAAACGTTTGAATCCGACGCTGCGCACCGCATCTTCCTTTTCCCCCATGATGCGGGCATAACGAATCCAGCTCTTCGCGCTACTCCCGGCTGCCGAAAGCAGTCCGAATCGTTCGATTCCCGCCTCCAGGCAGCCACGCGCAAACGCGCCGACCACACCAATTTCCAGCTTCTTAATGTCCTCTTCGGTCCATTGCTGACTGCCTTTTCCGATGCCGATACATGATGCGGCATATACCGGCTCGCCGTGCGCGCCGCAGGTCCTGGCAAGTTCGGCGATCTCACTGGCAAAATTTGCCGCACTGGTATCCATGATCACCTGGCGCAGACGCGTATCGGCAGCAAGAGGAATCATCCGGCGATTGACCATCACTACTTCCGTGCACGAGTCAGAAGCGAGCAAGGCCCGAACCAGCCCCGACCCCACTTGCCCGGCGCCACCGACGATCAAAACGCGAAAACCCATGCTCTGACTTTCTCCGACTAATATCGCTAGCAGTATCTTACGCGCGACCGTTAGTATTCGTGTCCTGATAACGCCCGCCTTATCATTAGCAACGGGTGCATTCCAGCTGCGAGAAGTCAGGAGGACGCTCGTCGCGATATTTACCCGTAGCGGGGTTCCACCCATTGGTCCTGTAGCCCCTCTCAACAATTGCTTGCCAGGCCTTCGCGTCGTCCGACGGCCCCGTCAAAGTCCAGCGGACGAGGTGTCTTGTCCGACGACCGTGCGGCGGCGCCTTTGTCAACGGGCCCTCAGCCTTTCCGCTGAATGGGAGGCTGCTTCCCGAACTCAACCTCTTCCCGGTCGGTCCGGAAAGGGCGAAATTATCTGCTTCGACACCGCGGCTCGGCGCCGCAAGATCCAGGAGATTGCATGATGACCGTCCGCTTCAACACCGTCGACGTCGATGGCCTGAAGGTTTTCTACCGTTCCGCCGGCGACCAGGGTGCTCCGGTCGTGCTGCTGCTGCACGGCTTTCCCAGCGCCAGCCACATGTTCCGCGACCTGATTCCGGAGCTGGCCGGCAAGTACCATGTAGTCGCCCCGGACCTGCCCGGCTTCGGCATGACCGAGCAGCCCGCCCGCAACGCCTTCGCCTACACCTTCAAGAACATCGCCAAGGTGGTTGGCCGCTTCACTGATGTGCTCGGCCTGAAGCAGTTCGCCATCTACGTATTCGATTACGGCGCCCCGGTCGGCTTCCGTCTGGCTCTAGCCCATCCTGAGCGCATCACCACGATCGTCTCTCAGAACGGCAACACCTACATGGAAGGCGTGTCCGAGGCCTTCGCCCCGGTCCAAGCCTACTGGAACGAGCCGACCCAGGCCAACCGCGACGCCTTACGCGGATTCCTAGCCCCACAGACCACCCTCTTCCAATACACCCACGGCGTGAGCGATCCGGCGCTGGTGTCGCCCGATGGCCGCAACCTCGACGACTTCTACTTGGCGCGCCCCGGCAATGACGAGATCCAGCTAGACCTGCTCGGCGACTACAAGACCAACGTCGCCCTCTACGGCGACATCCAGGCCTATCTGCGAGACAGGCGCCCGCCAGTGCTGGCCATCTGGGGCAAAAACGACCCCTTCTTCATCCCGCCGGGTGCCGAAGCCTTCAAACGGGACGTCCCGGATGCGGAGGTCCGCTTCGTCGACAGCGGCCATTTCGCCCTGGAGACCCACGCCCGCGAGATCGGCGCGGCCATGCGCGACTTCCTCGCCAAGCACTTGTGCTGACCTTCGACCGCCGCCGGGTGCTACTCGCGGCACCCGGCGCCCCCGACCTTCAAGGCCACTGAGAGCGGAACTTCGTCAACGGAGACTGACCATGACCACCACCCCGACGGACACCGTCCGCGACTTCTACCACAAGCTTGCCGGCGGCGACGCCCCCGGCGCCTTGGGCCTGATGGACCCGGACATCGAGTGGATCACCATGTGGCATTACAAGGTCGAAGGCCGCGGCCCCGGCGCCGTCGCCGAGGGCCTGTTCAAGCCCTTGATGGCAGAGTGGACTAGCTTCTCGTTCGTGTCCACAGAGTTCATCACCGAAGGTGAGACCGTGGTGTCGCTCGGCGATTTTAATGGCGTCCACGGCGCCACCGGCAAGACCGCCAAGGCGCGCTACGCCCACGTTTGGACAGTGAAGGACGGGAAGATCACCCGCTTCCGGCAGTACATCGACACATTGGCGATCGCGGAAGCTCGGCGTCCGTGATCTGCCGCCGGCGGGCCACTCGGCGCCCCTCATCCGCTTACCTGCCTGAGAACCACGCCATGAGTCGCCGACCGCTGCCCCCGTTCACCGAAGAGACCGCGATCCACAAGGTGCGGGCCGCCGAGGACGACAGCGGCCACTGGTTCCGCGCCTACGGCAACGAGAACTGGCGCTTCGACGCCGACGGTCTGATGGCTGTGCGCTTCGCCAGCATCAACGAACACCCCATAGCAGAGGCCGAGCGGCATTTCCTCTGGTCCCTGGGGCGCCGCCCCGACGACCACCCGGGCCTAAGCGGTCTCGGCCTGTGACGCCAAGCCCGCCGGCGCATCGGCGATTACCACCCTCATCCGAAAGGTACCCTGCCATGACCAAGTTGCTCTTCATTCAAGCCTCCCCTCGCGGCGAACAGTCCAAGTCGATCGAGGTCGCTCAAACCTACCTTGACGCCCTCAAGGCGATGAACCCCGCGCTTGAGGTCGATGTGCTCCCGCTCTGGCAGACCGAACTGCCGCCGTTCGACGGTGACAAGGCCGCCGCCAAGGTCAACGTGATGCTCGGCCAAGAACAGAGCGCCGTGCAGAAGACTGCCTGGGACCAAATTGTAGAGATCGCCTCCCGCTTCATCGCTGCGGACCGCTATCTGTTCGCGGTACCGATGTGGAACGGCACGATTCCATACCGGCTGAAGCACTACATCGACATCATCCACCAGCCAAGTCTCCTGTGGGGCCTGAAGCCTGAGACCGGCTATTTCGGCCTGCTGGAAAATAAGCACGCTACCCTAGTGCTGACCGCCGGCGCCTATGCCGACAGTCGGCCGTCGCCGGCCTTCGGGATCGACCACCAGTCCACCTACCTCAAGTCCTGGCTCAACCAGGCCGGCGTCACCGCCATCGATGAGGTGAGATTCCAGCCCACGATCGTGACGCCAGATCCCCAGGGCGCGCTTGAGCAGGCCAAGAAGGCCGCGGTAGTCCTCGCCAAGACGCACGCGCGCGCCAGTCTGACGTCATCCGAAGGAGCAAGACGATGAACCCTCAAACGGCTGGAGCCGCGATCCTTGTCGCGGCGCTTGCGGGCTCCGC
This sequence comes from uncultured Gammaproteobacteria bacterium, assembly GCA_963837435.1. Lineage (GTDB taxonomy): Bacteria > Pseudomonadota > Gammaproteobacteria > Steroidobacterales > Steroidobacteraceae > Bog-1198. The sequence continues at coordinate 729,690 of CAWINJ010000010.1, read as the reverse complement.
GGCGGCGGCAAGCCCCATCCCCTCGACCACGGCGACAACCACCTATCACCGCACCCAGGTCGACGGGGTCGGAATCTTCTATCGGGAGGCGGGCCCGAAGGACGCGCCCACCATCGTGCTGCTGCACGGCTTTCCGTCGTCTTCGCGGGAGTTCGACACGCTGATCCCGCTGCTGGCGACGCGCTATCATCTGATCGCGCCGGATTTCCCGAGCTTCGGTCAGAGCGACGCTCCGTCGCCGGCAGTTTACAGTTACACCTTCGACCATCTCGCCGGGACAATCGACGCGCTGCTTGAGCAGCTCAAGATCACCCGCTATACGCTCTACCTGTTCGATTACGGGGCGCCGATCGGTTATCGCATCATGTTGGCCCACCCTGAGCGATTGCACGCGCTGATCGTCCAGAACGGTAACGCCTACAAAGTGGGGCTTGGACAGAAATGGGCGAAGATCGCGGAATTTTGGGCTGATCCGAAGGCGCACCCGGAGGTCGTCGACGCCTTTCTTTCCTATGAGGCGACGAAGCAACGACACCTAGCCGGCACCTCTCATCCGGAAGCTTATGACCCGGCTAGCTGGAACGACGAATTTGCCCATCTCTCGCAACCCGGCCAGCGCGAGATCCAAGCGGCCCTGCTCTACGACTACCGCACGAACGTCGCATCCTACCCCGCCTGGCAGGCTTGGCTTCGCGAACACAAGCCGCCGACGCTGGTCGCCTGGGGCGCGAACGATCCTTCCTTCATCGCAGCGGGTGCGACGGCCTTCCGCGCCGACCTTCCGGACGCGGAAATTCATCTGCTGGATGCTGGCCACTTCGCGCTGGAGGAGAAGAACGACGAAATTGCCCGCTTCATCCTCGAGTTCATGGCGCGCCATCCGGGCTAGGTCTCAAGTTCACGCAGACTATTCCGAAAGCGCGGCACGGCGAAGTCGAGGAAGCGTCGCATATTCATGGACATGGCGTCGCGTGCGGCGTGTAGAGGTTGAATCGGTACCAACTCCGGTTCAAAGTCACGGGTGATGCGCTGTAGGTCTCCGGCATCGATCGCATCAGCAACTGCCGGCGATGTCTGACGAGTCTTTTCATCCGGTTTTCATACGGAGCCGAGCCTCATCGCTTCCGTCACAGTGGCGCGGTAAGGTTCCTTCCTGGATACGCCCTAGGTCCACCTTCTACTCAGCTAGGCTTTACGAGCTTTCCGACATAGTCGCGAAATGCAGAAGAGAAGCCGAACGGATTCTCCACCCACCATTCTCTCACGCTCTCCGACGAAAACACCGTCTTAATGCCATTCTCTTCGGCCGTAACAATACCAAAATCGCCGGCACCGAGATCCGCTTGTGTGTACATGGTTTCGCAGACGTGCAGGTAGGCCCGCACCATTGAGTCAAAGCGCCATCGCTCCTCCGGCGTCAACGCGCTTCTATCGCTCAGTCCCGAAAGCCAAATTCTGGTTATCTCGGCATTCCGAGCCCATAGGATGTTGAGTCGATTGAACGCCTCAGAGACTGCATGATGCGACGCCGCCCGCGTGGCTTTCGTGTTTTGGCGGATCTGCAAACCGACGAAGAGGAGCGACGCAACGACTGCCACCGAACCTAGAGTCTGTGAAACCTGCGAGACCTCAGTGAGATTCATCGGACAACTTCCTCGCACTCGACATCGGTTCGATGTGCCATTCGGCTCTTATTTCAGGACATGCGGATGCCGTCGGCGATTTCCCGGCGTCAGGCGCGATCGCGCAACTATATCTGCAACTGCATTGGCCGCCGCGCAGCGCTCCCTCTCACGAGATCGATGTTCGGAACTTGCGACGGATCAACGCGTCGAGAGAAAAGTCACCCGGTCCTCGGGCCAACACGTAGAGCAGCGCACCCGCCCATAGGAGGTGGTCCGGCCAGTTTTCCGGATAAACAAAAATCTCAATTACGGCCGTCATAGCCAGTAGCCCCAAAGCCGACAGCCTGGAGGCAAGTCCAATGACCAGCAGCACGGAGAACAGATGCTCTTGGATTGAAGCGAGGTTCGCTGCAATTTCTGGGGGCAGGAGCGGCAATTTGTACTCGTCACGAAATAGCTGCACCGTCGACTGGGTCACATGCCAGCCTGAGACCTTGGTTTGCCCGGAGCGCCAGAAAACATCGGCAATTCCGACCCGAATGATTAGCCCGAGAAGCCACGACGGAAATTTTTCAGCCGAACAAACCGCCGCTTGCAGCCATATGATCACGCCGGACCCGGGGGCTCGTGCCTGCGATGCAGTAGTATTCAATTCTTGTCTCCGATGGCTGTAACGAGGTGTTCGCCAAACAATGAAACGAGCGCGGAAGGGATATCGAAATCCGGATCAACATCAAGCGCCATAGAGGTTGCGCTGCCCAGAGTGTGACCGTCCGCCAAATGCGAACGGAACGTCCAGGCGGCCTTGGCAATGACATTCAAAGTCAAGGACTCGCCCGCGTGGACCGCTAGATATGCCGCGCCACTATCGATGGGCCAGTGGCTCAAGTCATCGCCTTCCTGTTGATGCGCCATCCAAATTTGATCAATCCGGAAGGCTGATGTGAGGTATCGAACGCAGGGCGTAAGCCGCAGACGAACCGCAGCAGGATCGCCGCTTGAGTCACCTAGTCCGGTGATCGGCCGCCATTTTTCCGGAGCCGCCCGTACCACCTGAGAAATGGACCATTCCATCTGTGCGACGTCAGGTAGATATGACAATTGCGATGCGGCCGGGAAAGATTTAAGGAACTGTGGGAACCCCGTGCCATACGCAGAAAGGCAAGGCTCAGACGGCAGGTGTTCCTCTATAAACGAATGCGTGGCGTAGTCAAAAAATTCCCGACCGACAATTCTGCGGACAACAGGGAATGCCTCCTTGAGAGTCTCGCTCAATCTTGTGAGTACGTTATTGCGGTAGATGGACAAGCGCTCATCTGGTGAGAACACACCGCCATCGATAAGCGACAGCAACTCATTCGATGGCGGTCCGACGACGGTCCGGCAGAATGCGAGCTGTAATTCACGCAGCGACAGCACGATCCCGTTCCCTACCTTCTTTCGCAATGTGCTGTGCCTTCTCGGCTTCACCAAGCAAGACGTCCAATGGTGGCAAGTCAGCGTCCCATTCAATCAGCGTTGGACGCTCGCCAATCTGAGCAAGTGCGTAGGAATATAAGTCCCATACCTCTCCACACACGCAGGAGGCATGATCATCAATCAGCACGCTCAATCCTGCGACCTCATTCATTGAATGACCAGCCAGGTGAAACTCGCGGATTGCATCCCCGGGAAGTGTCTTTATGTAGTCTTCCGGATCCGTGCCCAGGTTGTGCGCACTCACGTATATGTTGTTGACATCGCACAATAAGCCGCAACCGGTTCTCGTCACGACAGCTCCCAGAAATTCGGCTTCGCTGATGCTGGAGTGCACGAAGCGAAGGTAGCTTGACGGGTTCTCAATCAAAATTGTGCGCCGTAAGGCAGACTGCACTTGATCGACGTGGCGTACGATGACCTCAAGCGCTTCCTCGGTATAGGGTAGGGGCAACAGATCGTTCAGATGCGATCCGCCCGCAGCGCTCCAGGACAGGTGCTCGGATACGGAGTACGGCTCAAAGCAGTTGATTAGCTCGGTCAGCCGGCTCAAGTGTCGGCCGTCCAACTCGCCGTCGGACCCAAGTGAAAGGGCAACCCCGTGAAACGATAGCGGATAGTGCTCGCGTACTCGTAGTAGGCGAGTAAACGCGCGATGGTCCGCCATGTAATTCTCGGGGTGCACCTCCAGCCAGGCGATGTTCAGGCGACGCGCCAAGAGCTCTTCCACGTGAGGAGCGCGCAAACCAACTCCGGGAGACGCTTCGCAGGGCTCCGGCGCATCGCTTATAAGCACAACGTAGCTGCCTTAGCGGTCAGGTCTTGGCCGAAGTGGAGCCGCCAGCGATCTTCTCGCACGTACCCTTGGGTAGATACACCCACGATGCCGGATCCTTGGCTCTTGTGGCCGTACCGGCACAGCTGTGGGTCGCTGTTCCACAGTCATTAGCAGCCTTTGCCGCAATTCCGTAGCACTTCTCATTGTCGTAGGTCGGAACCGGTGCGGGGCTAGCACTTGCGATGCTGGGCAATACGACGGCTGCGGCAACGGCGGCCGCAACAATGTGGGAAATATTCATCTGAGTTTCTCCTTAAGGGGGTTCACGGCAAGTTAACGCCGCAGGACGTGCCATCGCTGGTTGGTTCGATGTCTCTTCACGCGATCTCGGCAAACGGGGAAGTGATTACTAGTTTGTGGATGGATTGGGGCAATCCTGCACGGTTGGTACAGCAACACACCGCCCCGCCTGTAGTCGTCCGGTTTGCAGAGCGGTATTTTCAACGCATTCCGTCAATCGGACACCGACTTCCAAGATAGGCTTCGTGGCCGTCACTGTCTCGCCAGAACAGCGGACAATTTTGCAAAATTTGCGGTCATATCTATTCCAGCGGCTCTAAGGGATTTGTCGGCGCCGGTACTCTCGGGGCGACTGGCCAAAGTGATTGAGGAAACATCTACTGAAGTGGCTGTGGCTCATCCCAACCTCGATAGCAATCCGGGAAACCGAAAATGCCGAAGTCATAAGAAGCGACTGTGCACGTAGAAGGCGGCGTTGGGTGATGAATGCATGCGGCGAGATCCCCAGCGTGGCTTGAAATCGCCGCAGAAAATGCCAGCGGGATAGCCTGGACTGCTCCGCAAGCATGGGGAGACTGATCGATTGCCCCAGGTGCTCGTCTATGAATCGTTCGATGCGGGTTATCTGAAAGTGCGAAAAGGCTGGCTCTCCGGCCCGATTGCCGATCTTTTTGCACCTAGCTGCAGCGGTTCCCACCCGATAGGCAATCAATGTTGCAATGGTCTCGGCAAACACCGGGCTGAGCGAGGGTCCTGCTCGCATTTCATTGCGAAGTGCTATCGCCGCCGCAGAGACGAGTGTGTCTCGAACCGTGAAGGTATCCGGAAGGCGTAACTTGGTGCCACCCAGTGCCTCGGAAACAAAGCTCTCATAGAGTTGTAACGAGACAATGTCGGCCTCACGTCTCCACGCAACGGAGTGTGGCTGGCCCATGGGTATAGCGAGTATGTCGCGTGAACCCATATGGTGAACCAATGTGCGACCTGTCTCAGACTGCCGAGACACGCTGTATTGGGCATGTTCCAAAGGCACGCAAATCTGCAGCTTGTCGGGCGCTTCTTCCGCGAAGACGGCGGGCCCAGATCGATGGCAATACAGCTCAAATCGTTCTGGATCCGAGAAGACGACCGAGCTGTTGCTCATTTGCCTACCGTGCCAAGTTTAAACGTCGGAGTTGCACGGCAATTGACAGTGTCAATAGAACAAAGACCGGCGCATCGGTTATAGTTCGGGATTGCTAAATGAACGATGATCATGAGGCCGTCCAGGCAACTTTGGTGTTGGCACATTCGATAAACTCTCAAGAAGTGCAGCTGGGGTTAGTTCTATTCGCTCTTGGCCTACCTCGGGTAGTCGATATATCCACGGTAGTTATCCCGATTACTACGCAGCAAATACGTTTTTTATCTCGTCGGCCACCTGCGGCGCATTTTCATCGAGAACGAAATGACCCGCGTCTAGCCAAACGAGTCTTGCCTCGGGCAAGTCTGTAAGATACGCACGCGCGCCCGGTGGAATGAAAAACGGGTCGTTCTTGCCCCATATGATCAGCGTCTGACCTCTCGTCGTCCGGCAAAACGCAGTCTCAGCCCTTCCGATATTCGTCGCTAGATCTTATAATCGGGAACATCCCTCCCAAGAAATGGAATCCCACCGTGGACCGTTTCGATGCCATGTCCGTACTACTCGTGGCGGCGGATTGCGGGAGCCTGTCTAAGGCGAGTCGCAAACTGCGCCAGCCCCTTGCCACCGTCAGCCGCAAGGTGTCCGAGCTTGAGAATTACCTGAAAGCCGCGCTGTTGGTTCGATCCACGAGGGGCTTGGAACTGACACCAGCCGGCCGCTCCTACGTTGCCGGAGCCAGGGCCATTCTCGAGCAGCTGCACGAGGTGGAGCGAACTGCCTCCGGCGAGTACACGGAGCCAAGAGGTGACCTTGTGGTGACGGCGCCGATCATGTTCGGCCGGCTGCACGTACTTCCCGTAGCGAGCCGCTTCCTTGAAGCTTTTCCAGACGTCGCGGTGAGGCTCATGCTCACTGATCGAGTAGCGCATTTCCTTGAGGACCAAGTCGATGTCGCACTTCGTATTGGCCAGCTTCCAGACAGCAGTTTGACCGCTACACGAGTCGGCTCGGTGCGACGTGTGATGTGTGCGAGCCTCGACTACCTTAATGCCCATGGAACGCCCACTGTGCCGGCAGAGCTTTCACAGCACAGCGTCATCTCATTCGAGAGCGTCTCCGCCCCAACCACGTGGCGTTTCGAATGCAACGGCGAGGAACTCGATGCGACCTTTCGCGCTCGCCTTAGCGTCAACACCATTGATGCGGCGATCGACGCGGGGCTCGCCGGCTCAGGCATTATTCGTGCCGTGTCCTACCAGGTAGCCGAGCACGTGCGTGCCAAACGCCTTGCACTAGTGCTCGAAAACTTTGAGCCGCCGCCATACCCCGTACACGTGGTCTATGATCGGCAGAATAGGCTGCCGCTCAAACTGCGCGCCTTCATCGATTTTGTTATGCCGCGTCTGCGCGAGCGCCTTACGCAAGCTGCCCTGTAACAATCGCTCTTCTCGTTCACTCGCTTCTACCACAGGCGGAACGTAGCCTCTCTTTTTGTAGGGCGTCCCAATTGGGGTCCTCTCATTTTCCGTGCAATTGACCTGCTGGTCGATTTTCGGTCCAGTTGATACTTTGGGACAATTCAGAGTTATGACTGTTCGTTTGAACATCCACGTAAGGATCGAGATCGAAGAAGCGGATACAATCTCCATTACCATGAATTGGCGGAATTTGATTCAAATTGTCCCCGGCGTCCGCAGCGGAAAGCCGACGCTTGTCGGAACCCGCATCACCCCGACCGATATTCTTGAGTACCTCGCGAGTGGGATGACCGAGGATCAACTCCTAAAAGACTTCCCAAGCCTCACGCGCGAGCATACTCCTGCCGTATTGGCCTATGCGGCCGAGCGGGAGCGTCCAAGCATATGACCTCCAGGTTTGGGCAGAATTGTTGCAAGGATGTGTCAGTACCCCCAATTTTGTTCCACGTCTCGACAGGTAGGCTTGTTTTTGCTGCCAAAACTGACGGTGGGATTTGCCTATTTTTATAGGACACCTCTATGGTATGTGTTGGATTTTACGTGATTTCCTGTTCGCGATTTCGCGTCGCACCAAAGCCTTACGATTCAATGCGTTGATAATTCGGAAAGCAACCGTTTTCACGCTCTCGTGGATTTGGTAACTCACTGATTTCTAAGGGTGTCGTCTAGCTGGAAAAAGGCAACAGAAAGACATTTAATATCAATCAGTTATTGCTACTGCCATCTATAATTCACGGCATTTTCTACCGTCACTTATTGCACGGAAAACAAGTGGACCCCTAGATGCACCCATTCGCTGCAGTCGGCACCTCGTGACCCGTATCCCAACAAAAAAATTGCGACGCCGGCCCGCCACCGCACTGGATGTCGCGCGGCTTGCCGGCATCTCGCGTTCTGCCGTATCGAGAACCTATACTGAAGGCGCCAGCGTGTCGCCCATGACCCGAAAGAAAGTGCTGGCTGCGGCGAAGACACTGAAGTACCGCCCTAATCTCTTTGCACGAGCGCTCATTACGCGGCGCTCCAATATCGTCGGACTGGCAGTCAGCGGCCTGGACAATCAATTTTATCCCGAGGTCGTGCAACGCTTTTCCGAAGAGTTCGCCAAGGGTGGCTTTCGGCTGCTGCTATTCGTCACGCATGGGACCGCCGGGCCCGACCCACTGCTCGATGAACTACTCAAGTACCGCCTGGATGCCCTGATACTGGCGTCCAGCAGCGTATCTTCGGGGCTGGCAGAATCCTGTCGACAGGCCGGCGTGCCGGTCATCATGTACAACAACGTCAATTCCAGCAGCGATGTGCCCAGCATCGCCGCCAACAACCGGCTGGGTTCGAGAACCGTGGCGGCCTTCTTGGTCGCGGGGGGACACCGGCGCTTCGCCTATATCGCGGGCTTCAAACAGGACTCCTCCAGCTTCGAGCGCGAACGGGGATTTTCCTCCTATCTCGTGAAGCAGGGTCTGGCATTGCCGGTCCGTGCGGAGGGCCGGTTCAGTTTCGACGGTGCCGTCCAAGCCACACGCTCCCTGCTGAAATCGCCCAAACGCCCCGATGCCATTTTCTGTGCCAACGATCACATGGCCCTCGCCGCCCTTCAAGTGGCACGCTTCGAGTTCGGCCTGTCGCCGGGCAAGGACATTTCCGTCGTGGGGTTCGACAACGCGCCCATTTCGGCGTGGCCGAATTTTCAATTGACCACGTATTCGCAACCCACCGAACGCATGGTGGCCCGAGCCATTTCTCTTATCCGCGAATCGCTCGCGGGTAAGGCGCTGCGCGGCGTCCATGAAGAGCTTCCCGGCGAACTGCTGGTGCGGTCATCCGCACGCCTGCCCGCCACCGGCGTCGTGCAGAGTCCGACCGGGAATCTGATCTGGACCCCGCAAGCACGGGTTTAATTTTGTGGTTTTTTTGCACACGTGTGCAATATGAAGCCATCGCGAAAAAAGATGATCACAATCGTCACAAACGCTTGTACAAGCGAACTCCCCTGCTCGTAGGCTCTAGCGCAACTGAGGCTCGAGTCCCACGGCGCGACGCCCATAACATGAAGAATGATCGGGGGAGTTTCGATGAACAAAGTGTTTGCAAAGGCTTGCGGACTGACGGCGTTGGCAGCCACCCTCCACGTATCGCCCGGTGTGGCCGATAGCAGCACTCCTGCCCCGACCGCAGGCGGCGACAGCCTCGAGGATATCGTCGTAACGGCTCAGAAGCGTATCGAGAATGTGCAAACCATTCCCATAGCCATCACCACTATTTCCGGGGATGATATTGCCCAGCGCGCCGAGAATCACCTCGATAGTTCGCTGCGCGATGTTCCGGCACTGCAGGTGCAAAGCACGCCGCAGGGCGGTGAGATTTACATTCGAGGTGTCGGCGCGAACGGAGACTCGAACTTCATCGATCCGTCCGTGGCGCTCAGCTTCGACGGTGTCTATTCCGGCCGATCAGAACGGTTGGGGACGGGCCTGTACGACATCGATCACATTGAAGTGCTGCGCGGTCCACAGGGCACTATCTACGGACGAGACGCGGACGCCGGCGCGGTCAACGTCATCAGCAATAACCCTATCATCGGCAGTAGTGAGACCCGAATCAACCTGCAGGCCGGCAACTACGATCTCGTCCATGTGGATGCGGCACAGAACATTCCCATCAATGACCAACTGGCGTTGCGCATCGCCGCGGAGCGAGAGGATCGCCATGGTTACTTTACCAATGACGGCTACTCCTCCCATGTGGGCGCGGTGCGCTTCAAGGCGCTGTATCTTCCCACCGACGATTTGTCGGTGCAGTTCCTAGCCGACTACTCGCACCAAACCGGTCATTTGGCGACCACTGTGGCCGCCGCCGGTCCTTTTGCCGGCCCACCTGCCTTCGTATTCAATAGCAGCTCGGACTCCTGCGCCGGCGCGAATGGCGGTTGGCTGGACGCCGAACCCAACAATCCCTGGTATGTCGATCCTTGCCATCCCGCCGACTCCATCGACTACAAGTTCGCAACCTTCGCATTCCAAGTCGATTACTCCATGCCCTGGGGTACGTTGACCGTCATTCCCACCTACTCCTATGACCGACGCTCCGACATCACGAACCTGGTCGTGGGCGACGACGCATTCTTTGGCGGATCGCTCATGTCCACCGTAGACGCCGAAGATCAGAAAACAGGCGAGGTCCGCCTGTCATCGCCCGCCGCTTCGCGTATCAAATGGGTGGCCGGCTACTATTATCTTTGGACGAACAATGGAGGGACTTTCAGCGGCACCACTGCGTACAGCGGCTCGGTTGCCGGCGTCACTGAGCCCCTGTTCAATGTCGCCAGTCTGGATGCTCCCGCAACGACTTCCAAGGCTCCGTTCGGACAGGTCACGTATCCCGTCACGGAGACGTTTCGGGTCACCGGCGGGCTTCGCTTCACGCAGGACTCGAAGTCCGAAAGCGACAATGTCGTGAGTGTCGCCGTTCCGGGCTATAACTCCGGGGTTCAGACCGCCCATCTGAACAGCAGCGCCACGACGTACAAGGCGGGCGTCGAGTTCGACGCTGCCCCGCAGTCGATGCTCTATGCCCAGGTATCCACGGGGTATAAGGCCGGTGGCTTCGATACGACGGCCACCCCGCCCACCAGCTATCAACCCGAGCATGTGACCGCCTTCGAAATCGGCAGCAAAAATCGCTTCCTGGACGGCAAGTTGCAGATCAACGGCGATATCTACGAGTATCGCTACACCGATATGCAGGTACAGTTTGCCAATCCGGCGGTGTCGGCCTTGCCCATACCGGCGGCCTATATTCCGGCTGATACGACCTATTCCTACTTTCAACAATATGTGGCCAACGGAGGCTCCGCCACGAACAAGGGCGCCGAGTTCGAGCTACGTTACCGCTTCACACCGAATGACGAACTCGACCTTTCCGCAGCGTATGTGAACGCCCACTACGGAAACTTCTCACAGACAGAGCTCACCGGTCTTAACGGCGAGCGAGTGGCTGCCACTCCGGAGAACTCCGGTGTGGTTGGTTACGATCACGATTGGGCTTTGGGGGACGGCAAGCTGTCGCTGCAAGCCAACTCCAAGATCTCAGGCCAATACTTCACCAGTGTGGGAAGCCGCGGGACCAACGACTATGGCACCCAGAAGGCGTACACCCGCAGCGACGCGTCACTGATCTACCGAGCGGCAAAACTCTATAGCGTCTCTGCCTGGGTGAAGAATATTGAAGACAAGGCTCAGCTGCAGTACGGGGATTATCCCCTGAGCCGGGTGGTCATCAACACGCCTCGGACTTACGGTCTAAACGTCAATCTGCATTTTTAGCCGGAGCCTTCGCGCTGGTCTCTAGGTATATCCAATTCGTCGACAGGAGAAGAGACATGCGGTCGATTGACAGTTTGCGGCCCTGGGTCGCCATTCTTGGCCTCGCGGCCCTATGGTCCGCTGCCCAAGCACAGCAGGCCTCCTGCGATAGGGCCTGCCTGAATGCGCAGGCGGATGCACTGCTCAATTCCCTCGTGTCGCATTCGATTGCAAATCTGCCCCTCACCGCAGAATATGCCGCCACGGCGGACGGCCAGCCCGCAGGACTGCCCATGATGACTCTGTGGCGCACCATCACGGGCGTCAAGAACAAGTACTATGTGGTCGACCCGGCGTCGTCGCAGATTTTCCTCATTGCGACTTTGAGCGAGGGACCCAACGATGCCCTGCTTTTCGGGCGGCTCAAGGCCACGGGAACCAAGATCTCGGAACTCGAGCTCTACACGGATCGTTCGCGCGCCAATGGCGGATTTCAATTCGATGCCGCAGGATCTGCCAATTTTCCCATCGCGTGGACTGTCAAGCTCGAACCCAAGCAGAGAACGTCGCGGGCGGAGTTGCTCAAATTCGGACGCAGCATATTCGATAACACCATTGACGGACCCGTCCCCGGCCCGGGTTGCGTGTTGATGGAAAACGGGAAAATCGTCGGTGAAGACCCTGAAGTACTGAAGTCCATCATGGCCACACCCACGGACATCTCTAAGATGTCACGCAATGCGGACGGAAGCGTGCAAATCCCCTGCGGCGTGCCGCCCGACCGGCCCACGGACAAAAAGGCACGCACCGATCTCATTGACGAGGAACAGGGAATAGTCGTGAGTTTTGCCGTGGTGTCAGGCATGGTCGAGCCCTACCTCGCGACAACTCCCGCGGTGTCGGCCTTTGTGCCCTTCGCCATGCTGAGCCCCTACACCGACATGCTGAAGAAACAGCAGGATTCCGGCAAATACAAAAATCCGGCCCTGCGGCCCATGCCGGCCGCGCTCACCGTAGCCGAGCTATACCGCATATATGACGGCAAGCTACAGGGCATGATGATGCTGCAGAACATGGCGCCGACGGGCGCTGTCTCGCCGTGGGTCTCCCATCAGCGTGATTTACGGTAGACGAGAAAACCGGATCGCTCTGCGACTTGTACAAGCGCATCGCAGTCTCATTGGTCTCCTGGGTTTGCCAGTAACTATGAAAGCGGAAGGCCGTCGGCGACCGGTGCCAGCAACCAGGTGTGGTACGCCGCAACGCTCGGCCTTTTCCCAAACCAGCCTAGTCGATTCTCCGGAACGTATTCGTTGACGGTGCTGTCGATATGAACGCCGAACGTGTTCCATTCGAACCGGGTATGTTCTCGAAGAATCCCCCTCTCGATGTCCGGCAATCGGACATCGTGGGCGTTGGGATACCACTCCGGCCAATGAGACGCCGCCACGAGATGGCGCCATACTGTCGAGTAATTGGCGTTGATCATGATTTCGCTATACGAAAACATATCGGCACTCTCTGGCAAAAAACCCGGCGGCCAATGGATGTCGGGCGATCGATGCGCGAGATCGCTGACCACGACATCCGCTGTTGGCGGAGCAACGTTCGCCATCGCAGCCGAGATGCCGAAGCCCGCAATGACCATCGCGCCGATGGCGTTGGCCACACGAAATCGCGCGCCGCCAGAAAGCCCGCGAGTCACGCGCATGCGGAGCGGATTCCCTCTTTGTTCACTATGGACTGCGTAAGCCATTTCACAACCCTCCGACCGCAAGCGATCACTTCTCAGCTGAAAGAACGGGCAGGACCACGTCCATCAAGGCCGTACCTGAACCTGGGTTTTGACCGGTGATGAGTTCGCGATCCTTGACCACGTTGGGATGCCATGCGGTCACGGTCGATACGTTGCCGCCGGCGATCTGCAGCGCTTGCTGGGGAAAGAACAGCGGTTCGGCGTGAAAGACGTTTTTGGCCGCGATGTCCTCTTCTTCGTTGCTGAAGATCGTCATCTGGTAGCCCTTGTAGGGCCAGTTGGAAGCGAGCTTGCTGACCTCGTTCACGCGGCCTTCCCGCAGTGCCGCCTGAGTGGCGGCCGGATCCTGCGTGGCCGCCAGCAGGGCGATCGGTCCGTGGCATAGCAAGACGGTCGTCTTATGATGCTGATGAAAATAGTTCAGCACGACCCCCAGTTCCGGGCTCGCCATGAGATCGATCATGGGAGCCGGACCTCCCGGCACGAAGATCGCCTTGTACTGCGCCAAGTTGCCGATCGAGACTTCCTTGAGGGTGAACGGGTGGGTCAGCCCGGTGAGCGTGGCTTGAAAACGGCGCGCCGCCTGCAGTTCGTCCGTGCTGCCGCCGAAATAATCGGCGCTCACCGACGCCTGATCCACCGCCGGTGTGTTGCCCTTCGGATCGGTGAACACCAGTTCATAGCCCGCCGCCGCGAACTTCTGTGCGGGAACGATGAGCTCGGTGAGGTAGTAGCCCGTGTCGAAGGTCTTGTCGTCTTTCAGCGGGAGGCTGGTCTCGCTTGACAGGACGATGAGGATTTTGCCTTTCGGCTGCTGAGCGTGGACCGAAGCGCTGAGCAAGGCGCTGCCGAGCGCGGCAACGGTGAGAATTGAGATTGAGAGTTTCATGGGTACCTTTATGTTGATGAGGTGTGGATGTTTAGGCGGCAATCAACGCGCCGCCGTCGAGGTAGAGGGTCGAACCGTGGCGAAGCCGTTCGTTGCCACCTGCAGGATGAAGGAGGCAACGTCCTCCGCGGTGCCGACACGCCCGACCGGCAGGCGCGAGGACGCCCGCGCGTACATGGCGTCCCGATCTCGAGCACTCATGTCGTCCCAGAGCGCGGTGGCGATCAGGCCGGGCGAGACGGTATTGACGCGCACGGGCGCGAGTTCGAGCGCAAGCGCCCTACCGAGCGCCTCGATTGCGGCGTTGATCGCGCATGGCAGGCCGGTACCGGCACGGGGACGTACGCTCAGGAAGCCGGAGACCAGCGTTATAGAACCCCGGTCGGATAGCCGAGCCACCCGGGCGGCTCGATAGGCCCCCAGAATTTGCTGTCCATGGCGGCGTAGGCATCCTGCAGGGGTAAGCCGCGTACCGATCCCATTGGCGTCTCGGCTCCTGAGATGATGATGTGGTCCCAACGCCGACCGTCGTCGAAGAAAGCCTCGACCGCCGCCTCGTCGCGAAGATCGAGGCAGGCGGATTTGGTTTGCGGTGGGAGGTCCGCAGGCGCCGCCCGGAGACGGGCATCCGAACGTGAAGCAATGGTGACGGCCGCACCCTGCGTGACAGCGGCTCGTGCCGCTGCAAGCCCGATACCGGAGCTTCCGCCAATCACCAGGACTTCCTGGCCCTCGAGCGGGCTCATCGCAGCACCTCGAGGACTTTCTGTGCCGCGGCCGCGGATGAGGCGGGGTTCTGCCCGGTGATCAGTTGTCCATCAACCACGACGTGGGGGTTCCAATCAGCCGCGCTGCTGTAGTTTCCGCCCAAACTGCGCAGTTCGTCTTCGATCAGGAACGGCACGACGCCGACCCCGTGAGCGGCTCGCTCCTCGCTGTTCGAGAACCCGGTCACCGAGCGCCCCCTAATCAGCGGCGCTCCTTCCGGTGTCTTCGCGAGCCGCAGCGCCGCCACGCCATGGCAAACGGCCGCGACGGGCTTGCCCGACCGGTGAGTCGCTTCGATCAGCGCGAGGGATGATTTGTCATCGGTGAGGTCAAACACCGGCCCCAACCCGCCGCTGTAGAACACAGCGTCGTAGTCATCGGCACGAATCACTGACAGCTTGCCCGTGTTCGCGAGCGCCCGCTTCGCCGCGGGATCGGCGGCGAATCGTCGGGTTGCGTCGGTCTGAGCAGCGTCGCCTTCGCTTGCGGGATCGATGGGCGCAGGCCCCCCGCTGACCGACGCCAGCGTGACTTGGGCACCGGCATCCTGAAATGTGTAGTACGGCGCGGCCAGTTCTTCGAACCAGGTTCCGGTCTTCCGATCGATACCTGGTATCTGTCCGCATGAGCTAAGAACGATGAGGATATTCACACGGGTCTCCAATTTAGGATTGATAAATCACAGTGAGATGCTGGACGCTATCGCCGGGTCAGCTCGGACAACACTGCCTCGAGCGGCGTGGCGCAGTGTGTGGTCTCTGCCTCGCCCTTCTCGTAGGCGATCCACCCCGTGTTGAAGCCGTTCAACATCTCGACCATGGCGGCAGCGGAGCGAGGCGTGAGGCCCCAAGAAAGAAAGACTTCGCGCCATTCCGCCCAAGGTAGTTCCTTAGCCTCGACATCGCGATCCAGTACGGCAGCGAACGCTGCCGCCACATCGTTCGGGGCATAACGTCGAGGGCCTTCGAGTTCGATCACGCGCTGGCCGCTCCACTCTTTCTGCAGGACTTCCGCTACCGCCCTGCCAATATCGACCGTGGCGATCATCGGTACTTCATGGTCGAGGGGAGCGAGCATGCTGGGCAGTACGCCCGTATCGCGAACAGCAGAGACCATCCCCGCGAAGTTCTCCATGAACCAGCCGGTGCGGATAGATGTCACAGACGGAAGGTCCGCCAATGCCACCTCCAAGTCATGCAGTTTCATGATCGCGCCAGTGCCGTGTTGTCTGTGCGCACCGATGGAGGACAGCAGCACCACTTTGGTGAAGGAACCCGCGCGCAGCGCCCGCCGGAGCGCAGTCAGCGCCTTCGCGTTCTCAGCGAACATGTTCTACGCCTCGAGCCAAGTCGGTGTCATGACGAACACGCCGTCCACACCCTCGAAGGCCGCTTGCAAACCGGCCGCGTCGTCGAGCGTTGCGATGGCGACCTCCGCCCCGCGTTCGCGCCAAATCGCCGCGTTAGCCTCGCTGCGGACGACGGCTCGGATGCCGCCGCCGTCGGCCAGTAACTGCTGCGCCCCTGCTCGGCCGACCTGGCCTGTAATTCCCACAATCGCGTATGTCGGCATTGGCTGTCCTCGTTGCCCCTAAAGCGGGGGGTCACCGTTGGGACGCCATTTAATTCCCCTTGTATTAATTGATAAACTAGCAAAAAATTCAAACACTTCTCACTCTGGATTCATAATGGACCGGCTGACTGGAATGGAAACCTTCGTGCGGGTCGTCGAACTCGGTGGCTTCACCGCGGCCGCGGCCGCGGCCAATATCTCGCCCACCATGGTCAGTAATCACATCCGAGCCCTGGAGCGGCGCCTGGGTGCGCGGCTGCTCAACCGCACCACACGCCGTCAAAGCCTCACGGACATCGGCACGAGCTACTACGCCGAGTGCGTGGAGATCCTGGGACGGATCGACTCCGCAGAAAGCGATGCGCGCGATCAGCGTTCCCGACCGGCGGGACGGCTGCGGATCAGTGCGCCGATCACCTTGGGAGCACACCTTTTGGTCCCTGCTTTCGCAGACTATTTGCGCGAATATGCTGAGGTCGACATTGAATTGCAGCTCAACGACAGAATGGTCGACTTGGCTGACGAGGGATTCGACGCCGCATTCCGTTTCGGAAAATTGCCCGACAGCGGTCTTATTGCCCGTCCGCTGCGCAGCCTCAACCGGGTGGTCTGCGCATCACCGACCTACCTGGCACGCCACGGCACTCCCCAGAAACCCGACGAGTTGGTCAATCACAATTGTCTGGCTTTCCATTACGTTCAGCCGGAACGCGATTGGCTGTTTCAGCGTGCCCCTGCCCAGAGTGTGCGCGTCGCCGGGCAATTGACCATCAACAACGGACCCGCGCTTTTGCGGGCAGCGCTCGCCGACATCGGCGTCGTGATGCTGCCCGATTATCTCGTTGCGGAAGATCTCACGGCTGGGCGCCTGGTGCGTCTATTCGCGGAATTCGATTTCGCGCGCGCGCCGTTGCAACTCGTCTATCTGCCGGATCGGCATATGACGCCAAAGCTGAAGAGTTTTGTGGATTTCATCGTGCAACATTTCGCTCGCGGCTGACCTTGCACATATCGGAGACATCACGTCGATGGTAACTGAAGTGGAAGTTCAATCACTTGCACAGTTTGGCATTGATGGTCAGACCCCAGAAAGAGACCCGGAAACTAGTCGTCGATCCCGCAAGCGGACTTTTTGAACTTGGCTGTTACTGCAATTGCTCCGCTGAACGGGCGCTATGTTTACCTATTCCTGTCTACCGGGCAGCGGTTTCTTGATCGATGCTCCATGTAGGGGTTACCCCGCGGCGGCGCCAGAAACGAGCCGCTTCGAATCTGGCCAGAACGTGCACAAATCCATGATCTGATGGGTTTGGCCATTGTTCCCATTTTGGGCGCATGATACTGTAGCCGCATGAGGATCATTGCCCGGCGTACGTTACGAGCGTATGTAGCAACGCGAGCCGGGCACAAAGATCAAGGTGCGTTGCGGTCGGCCCTAGAGGCCTGGTTTCATGAGACGCAAAACGCAGATTGGCGTAGCAGCGCCGAGCTCAAGAAGTCGTACGCCACAGCCAGTATAGTGTCCGCTGACCGCGTGGTGTTTAATATTAAAGGCAACGCTTACCGTCTGGTAGTTGCCATTGACTACGAGAAGGGCATCGTGTGGATCAAGTGGCTGGGCACGCACAAAGACTACGATCAAATTGAAGTGACGGAGGTGGACCATGGCGATTGACGTCAAACCTATTCGCAGCGCTGCGGATCATCGCGCTGCAATGGCAGAGGTGAAGCGTCTATGGGGCGCAAAGAGTGGCACCTCCGATGGTGATCGCCTAGATGTGCTGGCCACGCTGATTGATGCCTATGAGGCGCAGCATGAGCCGATTGATCGTCCCGACCCCATTGAGGCGATCCAATTTCGAATGGAACAGCAGGGTCTGACGCGCAGAGATCTGGAGCCTTTGCTGGGTACGCGCACTCGCGTATCTGAGGTACTCAACCGCAAGCGGGCGCTCTCGATCGGGATGATTCGGCGACTGCATGCGAAACTTGGCATCGCCGCAGAGGTGTTGATTCGAGCCCCGCGCCGCGCGACCGCTAGCCGCGCGCAGCGCGTTACCCGCGACCGCTAAGACCCATCTCGCAAGCTACCCTTTCCTAGACTTCAATCGGATTAGCCCACCCCACCCCTTCGCACCGCTCCTTCCTCTCCCCGCGCCCGACTCCCGCCCTCCATTATGTCGTCCCCCGCACAGTAATTTCGCCCCACCCCAGCTACCGTCCGACCCCATGCCTTCCACCTATAATTACTGGCTGGTCGCCCTCTCCCTGCTCGTCGCCGTGCTGGTCTCCTACACCGCGCTGCGACTCGCCGCCCGCGTCGCCACCTCCGAAGGCAACGCCGGCCGACTCTGGCTCGGCATTGGCGCCATCGCCATGGGAATCGGCATCTGGTCCATGCACTTCGTCGGCATGCTCGCATTCTCCCTGCCCATTGCGCTCGCCTACCACGTCCCGACCACGCTCGCCTCGCTCGCCGTCGCCATCGCCACCTCCGGATTTGCGCTCGCGATCACCAGCGGCCATCGGCTCACCACCCCCCGCCTTGGCGTCAGCGCCCTCGCCATGGGCGCCGGCATCGCCACCATGCACTACATGGGCATGGCCGCCATCGCCGTCACCCCCGCGATCAGCTACGACCCCCGGCTCGTCACACTCTCAATCCTGATAGCCGTCGCCGCCTCCTTCGTCGCCCTGCGATTATTCTTCCAATTGCGCGAAGGACACACGCTCCACCAACGGCTCCTGCGCATCGCCGCCGCCCTGGTGATGGGACTCGCCATCAGCGGCATGCACTACACCGGCATGGCGGCATCGCACTTTTCCAGCGCCTCCTTTTGCCAAGGGGGGGTCACATTGCAGAACAGTTGGCTCGCCGCGGCCATTGGCCTCTTTGCTCTAGGTCTACTCGCCGTCACGCTGGTGACCGCCGTCTACGACGCACATTTGCAATCCCGCGCGCGAATCCAAGCGCAACGCCTCGCCCAAGCGAACGACGAGCTACAACACCAAGCCACCCACGACGCGCTCACCGGACTCCCCAATCGACCCCTGTTCCTGGACCGGCTCGGCCGCGAAATCGCCCGCGGCGAGCGCACCGGCCAGCCCTTCGCCGTGCTCGTCATCGACCTGGATCGATTCAAAGTCATTAACGACAGCCTCGGCCACAGCGCCGGCGATCAACTCCTGATCGAAATCTCCCGCCGCCTGTCGAATGCCATCCGCGCCGCCGACACCGTTGCCCGCACCGGCGGCGATGAATTTCTTCTGTTGGTCACCGACCTGCGCGAGCCCGCCGACGCCGCCACGCTCGCCGCCAAGGTCCTGGCCGACTTAGACCGCCCGGTCAGTCTCAGCGACACAGAGGCGCATGTCTCCGCCAGCATCGGCATCAGTGTCTTTCCCGCCGACGGCCCCGACGCAGACACCCTGGTCGCCCACGCCGACGAGGCCATGTATCACGCCAAACAGCTCGGCCGTAACGGCTATCAATTCTTCAGCCCCGGCATGAGCGTGTTCTCACGCCAGCGCCTCGATCTAGAAAGAGATCTGCGCCAAGCCCTCTCATTGCAGCAACTAGAGCTGCACTACCAACCCAAAATCGACGTCGCCACCGGCCGCATCAACAGCGTCGAAGCCCTGCTGCGCTGGCGCCACCCCAGCCGCGGCCTCGTCGCCCCTCTGGATTTCATCTCCGTCGCGGAAGAATGCGGCCTGATGTTTTCCATCGGCGAATGGGTGCTCCGTGAAGCCTGCCGCCAAGCCCGCCAATGGCAGCGCAACGGCCTGCCCTTCATCCGCGTCGCCGTGAACATTTCCCCCATCCATTTCCGCCAGCCCAAATTCTTGAATATCGTGCGCGCCGCCCTGCTCGACCACGACCTGGAACCCCACTACCTCGAAATCGAATTGACCGAAACCACCGTCATGGACCACGCCGACAACTCCGTGCAGATACTCGAGGACCTGAGCCGCATGGGCGTCATAGTGTCCATCGACGATTTCGGCACCGGCTACTCCAGCATGAGCTACCTACGCCGCTTCCCCATCGACAAGCTCAAAATCGACCGCAGCTTCATCAACGACCTCACCACCAAGGACGATGCCGCCGCCATCGTCCAAGCCATCATTTCCCTGGCTCACAGCCTGCGCCTCAAAGTCGTCGCCGAAGGCGTCGAAACCGCCGAGCAACTAGACCAACTCGCCGACCTCGGCTGCGACCAGTTCCAAGGCTTCTATCGCAGCGCCGCCCTGCTCCCCACCGACATCGAATCCTTCATACGCGCCGCACCCAACACCCCGCCCGACGACAGCCAGAAACAATTCCTGGTCACCCAAAGCAAGCTCGCCGCCTTCAAACCCAACGCCTAGGTGCTTAGGGACCCCAAAAGCGCGTCGTCCGACGCCCAAAGAAAGGCTCGAGGAGGTGATAATCAGGACCCCGTCGAAGATGCTCGCCTCTATTCGTGGATTCGCGTCAGTAGTTCGATCAGCTTGACGACCTCCTTGTCCGTGAATCGCGATTTCAGCCATTGCTCGTGCTGATGAATGGCGTTCTTCGCCGAGTGCAGCGCTCTGCGTCCGGGTCTAGTGAGATTCAGAGTCTGCTTGCGCGCGTCGCTCTTGGATTTGCCGCGGGCCAGATACCCCCTGCCCTCCAGCCGGTCTACTATCGCCATGGTCGTGGCGCGATCCATTCTCATTCGTTGCGCCAAGTCGGCCTGGGCAATGTCGGGATTATCATCCACCAGCCATAGCACCGACACCTGTTTCTGCGTCATTTCCAAATGAGCGAAAGTTTCGGTGAAATGCCGATACACCGCCCCATGCGCCAGACGGATGTGAAAGCCGACGATGTTGTGAATCTCGCCGATATCCTCATCGCCCTTCACATGGGGCGTGGTAATGGCGATGGTTTCTTTTTGCCCAGGCATCGGCCGGCTCGATTGCACCGGCTCAGGCCGCCCCTCGGGTGCGCCATCCTCTCTTGTATGACTCGCGCGCCGCATGACTATAGGGCACCGGACTCACGATGGCTCGAACCGCGATCTGCTCATGAGGCTCCACGGTGGTTTTCCTCGTGCCGCCGTTTTCCTCGCCCCATATCACACGTACCTCGGTCCCCACCGGGATGGCCGGATCGACCGTCGCGAGGCTCAATGCCTGTTTCTCGTTGTAGCTATAGCCGGTAAACATGGACAAGCCAACCATCTTGCCGCTCTGGTCGATCACGCGGTCATAGTTGGACGAGGCGTAATTGGCGAGCGGCAAGTCAAAGAATTTGAACTGTTCTCCCACCGGATTGAATAGCGAAGCCATGATCTTGACCATGTCCTCCGCGTTCCAGGCCAGCGTCACCTTCTTGCGCTGGCCATCCGGATTCATCCTCTCCAGCGCCTCGCGTCCATGGAACTCATGGTCGAGCTTCACGAAGGGCCCATAACCCAGATCCCATGGAGTCAGGTAGTAGTCCTCGATCTTGTCCGAAACGAAGCTTCCGCCAATGGAACCGGTGGCCTCATAGCTGTCGGCACTCAACCATTGGCGATACGCCCTGAGCTTGTCGCCGGTGTAGATGGCCGGCAGCGGCGAGGGAATCCAACCCGACTCGAGCGTATTCGACGGATAAGCGCGGCTACCGCACGGCAACATGCCAAATTCCTTACCCGCCGAAAGGATGGCATTGCGAATTTCCTCCTGATCGGTATACCGGCCCCAAATCTCCAAACCCGGCGCGCCCGACATGCCGTGGCCCAGCGTGCGCACCGTCTTGCCGGCAATGTTCATGGTCGACATGTTGAAGAACTTGGGCTGTTCGAGCGGGCCGCCGTGCAGCTTTTCAATGATGGTCCACGCCTTGGGCCCTTGGATCTGGAAGCGCCAGACCGAGCGACTCACGGGATTGCCCATGGGGCGCATGGGCGAGCGGTCGTCGAGTTCCACCTTCACGTCATAGCCGCCGGTGGCCGCATGAAAGCGCAGCCAGTTCGAGGCCGGTGCACGGCCGACGTAGACGAACTCTTCCTCGGCGAGATAGAAAATGATTCCATCGCCGATAACGTAGCCATAGGGTGTGATGGGCACGTATTGCTTCGCCTTGTTGACGGCGAAGCCCTTCATCGAATTGATCGCGGTGTCGCTGAGCAGCTTGAGCGCATCCTTGCCGCGCAAATAGAGATTGACCATGTGGTGAGTCTGGTCGAACAGCACGGCGCTGTGCTGCCAGGCCCACTGCTCGGACCGCCAATTGTGAAATTCGGGCGCGACCACCGGATAGACATAGGCGCCGAGTTGCGAATTGCGCAGCATGTTCACGGCATTGCCGGCTGCTTCCAGGACTTCTTCCAGATTACGAGCGGGCATGATTCGTCTCCTCTTTTGCCACGAGTCCACGCAGCTATCTTAGTCGATATTGTATGTAACACAAACGATATCGTTGGGAGTACCGGAGCCCAAGGACATTACTTTGTGACCTCAGCACCCAGCATCGCGCGCAGCGCCGCCTTCATGAGCTTTCCTGCGCCGTTTCGCGGCAGCCGATGCATGACGCTGAGATGCTTCGGTATCTTGTAGCGCGCCAGGCGGGATTCGAGATGGGCAATGATGTCGGTGAAGTCGAGTTCGGCATTCGGCGTCGGCACCAGGACGAGGTGCCCCACCTCACCCCAACGTTCATCGGGGACACCGACGACGGCGCATTCCTCGAGATTCGGATAGGCGGCCAGCGCTCCTTCGATCTCCGCGGGATACACATTTTCGCCGCCCGAAATGAACATGTCCTTCTTGCGATCCACGAGCCATAGAAAACCGTCCGCATCGAAGCGTGCGATATCGCCGGTCCGAAACCAGCCATCTGCATCGAAGGCCGCCATGGTGTCGTCGGGCCGTTGCCAATAACCATTGGTCACATTCGCGCCCTTGACACACAGCTCGCCGATTTGGCCCGCGGCGCAAACCTCGCCTCGTTCGTCGACGATCCGCGCCTGCAAATCGGGCGGGATCAGCCCCGCGGAACCGGCGTGAGACTCGATTTGTGCAATATCCAGGGGCATGCAGCTCACGGTGCCGGCTTCGCTCATGCCGAACCCGTCGGCCATGGGAATGCCCTCTCGGGTCCAGGCACGGACGGCATCCGCGGCATGAGGGGCGCCGCCTGAGAATATGGCCGTCAATCGCCGCAGTTTGTTCGGGTCGAAGGCGGGGTCGGCGCGCAGCAGCGCCGCCATTTGCGGCACGCAGAAATAGTGCGTGATGCCGAGCGCCGGGTCCGCGAGCCGCCCGAGCGTGCGAGCCGGCACAAATCCGTCCGAAACCACAAAACGACCGCCGTGCATCAGCGCGGGTCTGACGTTGGTGATCAAACCGATGATGTGAAACATGGGCGAATCGCAGAGCACGGTGCTTTCATGCGTGACGCGCCCGAGCAGGGAGAAGTTGAGCGCCGTCTGCCAGATATTCCGCTCTGTCAATAGCACACCCTTCGGACGACCGGAGGTGCCCGATGTGTACAAAATGAGGGACGGTGCCTCATGATCCGTCGATTCACGCGGCAGCGGTTCTTGGTCACGCGCTCTCGAGGCGAATTCCTCGAGCGAGCGCCCGCCGAGCCGCATCTGACCCAACAGAGCATCGCCCAGAATGAGACTCGGTCCGGCATCCTCGATCAAGGTGGCGATTTCCGCCGCGGAGAGACGCCAATTGAGCGGCACGTAAATCGCGCCGATCCGGCCGCAGCCGAGATGCAATAGCGCGAGTTCCGCGCGATTCTTCGCCAACGCGGCCACGCGAGCGCCCTTTCCGATCCCGTGACTGCGCAATAACGCGGCGAACTGAGAGGCGCCGCGATCGAATGCCCGGTAACTCCAACTCTCCCCCGTCGTCAGATTCTGGGCGGCGCGCGCCTCGGGCTGAAGTCGCGCCTGCAAGGCTAGATAGTCATCCGCTGCGGACATACCGCAAGGTCCTTCGGCCGTCAGTCCTGTTGCTTCTGCTTCGACACATCGTAAGGGCCGGTGCCGGGCTTGAAGCTCTTCTCGTCGATGAATTGGCGGATGCCTTCCTTGCGGCCTTCATCGTCGAAGCTGTTCGCCGCTTCCTGCGCGCGCACCAGGTAATCCTCCGCGTTGTCATAGGTCATTTCGGCCACCCGCCTGACGGCATCCTTGGTCGCCTTCAACGCCACCGGGTTCTTTTTCAACAGGATTTGCGCCACCTCGGTAACGCGTGCCCGAAGGCGCGCCGGGGGCAGCGCCTCGTTCACCAACTTCCAGGCAGCCGCGGTCGTACCGTCGATTGGCTCGCCCGTCAAGGCGTGATACATCGCATCTCGCCGGCTCAGCAGCTCGACCACGACCTTGGTGGCGCCGCCACCGGGCAAAATGCCCCAGTTGATCTCCGACAGTCCGAATTGCGCGTCCTCCGCGGCAAATGCCAGATCGCAGGCAAACAGCGGACCGTAGCCGCCGCCGAAGCACCAGCCGTTCACCATCGCGATCGTCGGTTTCTGATACCAACGCAGCCGGCGCCACCACCCATACGCCTCGCTCTGTGCCTTGCGTATCGCGGCAAGTCCCTGTGCCTCGGTCTCGCGGAAATACTCCTTCAAATCCATGCCCGCCGACCATGCCGCGCCCTCGCCCGTCAGCACGAGCACGCCCACATCCTCACGGAACTCGAGCTCGTTGAGCACCTCGAACATCCGGCGGTTCAGCGCCGGGCTCATGGCGTTGCGCTTGTCGGGGCGATTGAATTTGACCCAGGCGATGCGCTCTGCAATGGTGAAGGAAACGGTGTCGATGTCGGCGTCTGCGGTTGTCATGGTGATTCTCGTTCGCGGATCGGCTCAGATAGGAAAGTGGCCGGGTTGTGTCTCGATGGTGATCCATCGCAGCTCGGTAAAGGCATCGATGCCCGCCCTGCCGCCGAAGCGCCCGAAACCGGAGGCCTTGACGCCGCCGAAGGGCATCTGCGCCTCGTCATGAACGGTCGACCCATTGACGTGGCACATGCCGGACTTGATCTGCTTCGCAACGCGCAGTCCGCGCGCCGTGTCCCGGGTGAATACCGCCGCGGAGAGCCCGTATTCCGTATCATTGGCGAGCGCCACGGCGTGCGCCTCGTCCCGTGCGCGGATGACGGCGACCACCGGACCGAAGCTTTCGTCGCGGAATAACTTCATCGCGGGCGTCACCTTGTCGATGACCGTGGCCGGCATCATTACGCCCTGTGCCGCGCCGCCATTGATCCTCTCGGCACCTTGGGCCAGCGCATCCTGCACCAGACCCTCGACGTGCTTGATTGTTTTCACATCGACCACGGCGCCCAATGGCGTCTTACCCTCACGTGGATCGCCGACCGCCATGCCGGCAACCTTGGCCTTGAGCTTCCCGACGAATGCCTCGGCCACACGGTCCGCCACGATGATCCGTTCCGTGGACATGCATATTTGCCCTTGGTTCATGAACGCACCGAACGCGGCCGCCTTGACGGCCTCATCCAGATCGGCGTCTTCGAGCACCAGCAAGGGCGCCTTGCCGCCGAGCTCCAGCAGAACCGGCTTGAGGTTCTGGGCCGCACGCACGGCGACGATGCGCCCCACGGCGGTCGAACCCGTGAAGTTGATTCGCGTCACCGCTTTGTGATCGATCAGCGCGCCGACGATCTCGCCCGCATCCTGCGGCGCATTGGTGATGAGATTGACGATGCCGCCGCCGAACCCCGCGTCGATGAACGACGCGATGACCAGCGCATGGGTGCGCGGGCAGATTTCGGACGCCTTGAGGATCACGGTATTGCCGCAAGCAAGCGGCGTGGCGATGGCGCGCACCGCGAGGATGATCGGCGCGTTCCAGGGTGCGATGCCGAGCACCACGCCTGCCGGCTCGCGCAAAGCCAGCGCAATGCAGCCCGGTTTGTCCGACGGAATCACTTCGCCCGCGATCTGGGTGGTCAACGACGCGGCTTCGCGGATCATCGAGGCGGCAAGCATGATATTGAAGCGCGCCCATCCCTCGGTGGCGCCGATCTCGCCCATCATCGCCTCGACGAAGTCGCCCGTGCGCGCTTCGAGCGCTGCCGCCGCCCGGTTGAGCATCGCCCTACGTTCATTGGGTCCGCGGGCGCCCCAGGCGGGGAAAGCGTCGGCTGCCGCATCCGCCGCCGCGATGGCGTCGGCAACCGTCGCGGCCGCCGCTTCGGTCGCGAGCGCACCCGTGACCGGGTCGTGGCGCCGGAAGCTCGCGCCGGTATTACGGCCTTCGCCGCCGATGGACAACATTGTGACTGCTGGCATAGGTACTTCCTCAACGACCCGCATCTTCAAGGATCCGTATATTGTGAACTATAGCAAGCAACTGAGCGCGCTATGGAAGGACACAAGACCCGCCGTCTGGCATGTCGCGACTATCGGCATACGAAACTGTCCGCCTTTTCGATATCACCGCTGCCATCGTAATGAGCGGCGCCAGGATAGGGGCAGAGGGGACGAGTGCGCCCCGGCCAGGGTGAAGCCATGCCGGCCGACGCCAGGATGCGATCGGGTGCACGGCCCCGCTCCACCCACTCGGTCAGTGCGGAGAAGGCATCGTAGAGGTCGGTGGCAGGGCCGCCGCCGCAATGCGCCATGCCGGGAACCGGGAATACCCGCACGAAGCGCTCAGCGTGCCCGTGATTGCGTGCATCGACCTCCCGATACCACGCGAGCGTATCGTGGATGGAGAACACCGGATCGGAGACGCCGTGCGGCACGATGAGCTTGCCGCCATGAGCGCGGAAGCGATCGAGGTCGCTGGAACGCGCGGCGATGTCATCCCACGCGGAATGAACGAACTGAACGTCCGTCGCGTAGATCTTGGCCGCATCCCGGTCGAAGCTGAAAATCAGCTGATAATTCGCAGAAGCCCGCGGC
Source organism: uncultured Gammaproteobacteria bacterium (assembly GCA_963837435.1). Taxonomy (GTDB): domain Bacteria; phylum Pseudomonadota; class Gammaproteobacteria; order Steroidobacterales; family Steroidobacteraceae; genus Bog-1198. Next base: position 702,712 of record CAWINJ010000010.1, on the reverse strand, counting down.
TCCGCGGCCAGCGCGGTCGGCGGTGTCGTGAATACGGCAGCCAATGAGGCGCCCCCCAACGCAATATTGAGCGCGGGGATTTTGTGGTCGGCGCTGCCGAGTTTCCACAGGCGCCATCCGGGTCCGGCGATACCCGCATCCCACTGCCAGTCGGCATACAAGGCATGTCCTGCACTATCATGCGGTCCGGCAAAAACGCGCTCGAGCGCCGTGATCTGATCCTTCGACAAACAGTCGGGCGACTTCTCGGCGGAGCATATTTTTGCCTCGACCGCCGGGCGCACCTTCGCATCCGTACACTGCATGAAATTTCCGACGATGCCGTCCTTGACGCCGTCGTCCGCATCGCAAGCCGACAGTATCGCGTCCTGCACCAGCCGCAGGTCCGCGTCGCTGAACGCATCCGCAAAATGCCCCAGCGCGTCTCCGTGCTCGTCCCGCGACCGAGCGAGTGCGGCGATGCTCTGCACGTCCCAGGCTTCGGCCACGGCGGCGCGCGGCAGGGAAAATCCTGGGGCGGCCGCGACGATGCCGTCGAACTCCTCGGGATAGCGCTGCGCGAAGGCCATGCCTTCCTGGCCACCCTTCGAGCAACCGACGAAATAGGAGAACCGCGGTGCCTTGCCGTAATACAATTTCACGGCCGCCTTGGCCGCGTCGGCAACCACCTTGAGCGAGGCATGACCGTAATCGGCGCGCGCCTGAGCGTCGAATCCGAACGCCAGCACGCCGCCGCGCGTTGGGTCCGAATTGATCGCATTGTCGTGGCCGGAGTCCTGGCTCACCACCGCGAAGCCTTGCACGATCGCGGGCGGCGCATTGCTCGCGGTGGGTCCGAGGGCATCGCCGACGACGCCGTTGGAGCCGCCGCCGCCTTGAAAGAAAAACCGCCCGTTCCAGCGCGTGGGCAGACGCAGATGAAAACGGATCGCGTAGTGCTGCCCTGCCGCGCCGATTCGCTCGTGCAGAATACCGAGCACCTCGCAGTGCTCGGGCAGCGTGAGCGTCGCGGGCGCAAGCCCACCGGGCATCGGCGGCGGCGTATACGGCCCTTGAGGCCGCAGAACGGCCGAGACGACGCGCGTGGACGCGTCCGGCCATCGGCCTTGCATCGACTCCGCGAGAGCCCTGCAGCGGTGCGCATCCACCTCTTGCGCGCCGGCACTCCCGATGCCGGCGAGCGCCAGTACGGCAACCAATAACGCGTCATAATGGCGGCACCCGAACGGCCGCCGCTTGCTCCACGGCGGCGCGGTACCGGACGGTCGGACCCTGCGGCGATCGACGCTCATCTGTTGCACACTCGCGGCTTCGATGACGGCGGACTCAGAATTTGTAACCCAATCGGATACCGTACTGACGCGGGGGTCCGTAGAAGTAATAGTCGCCGTTGTCCAGTCCCTGCCCGGTGCGGTACACCTTGTTGGTCAGGTTGGTGCCATAGGCCTCTACGCTCCAGTCCTTGTGCAGCTTCAAGGTGACCAATGCCGAGAGCAGCCCGTGCGCCGGCAGGTAATCAGTCACCTCCGAGTAGGTCAGGTTGGTAAATTGGCTGCTGATGTAGGCGAAATTAAGCCGCGGCGTCAGACTGATGTTGTCGGTGAGATCGGCCGTGTATTCGATACCGGCATTGAACGTCCATTCCGGCGAATAAAGGTTCGGGCCGCCCGATCCGGTCACCAGGTACGGGGTGTAGTCGAAGCATGCCGTGGTCTGTCCGGTCGCGCATTGGGGTTCTCCGCTCGCGCTCGGGGGCAGCAGATGGGTGTTCACGAACGGGCCCGGGCTGGGTAGGTGGGAATGCACGTAGGCCAGACCCGCGTCCAATCCCCAACCGGCGATCTGCGCCTGCAGCGCTGCTTCGATGCCGTTGATCGTCGCGGTGGCCAGGTTGAGCACTCCGCTGGTGCCGTTCAATGTATTGAGTTCCTGAAATTGGAAATCATGATAGGCGTAGTCGAAGCCGCCCAGCTGGGTCCGTACATGCCCGTCAAACAGGGTGGACTTCCATCCGAGTTCGTAATCCATCACGGTTTCGGGATCGAAATTCGAGGTGGGTGAGTTGAATCCGCCCGATTTGTAGCCGCGGGCCACGAATGCATACAACAGGTTGCGATCATCCGGGGTGTAGTTCAGAGCCACTTTACCGGTGACTCGGCCGTCCTGTTCATTGCCGCCGGTCGAACCGACACCGCACCCCGCGAACTGCGTCGGCAGCCCGATGTGCGGACAAACCGCCGTCGGCAGCTCGAGGGCGACGAACCCGTCGCCGTCCACCTTGAAGGCGGAGTACCGAACACCGGTCTGCAGTTCCCATTGCGGTGCCAGCTTGAAGTTCACCTGGCCGAACCAGCCCGTGGTGGTCTTGAATTGCGGAACGTAGATGTACAAGGTCGGACCGCTCGGTCCTGTGGTGCCGGTTTCCTGAATGTTCACGTCGATTTTGTTGCGCTGAGCGTAGGCGCCGACCACCCAGTTATAGGCCTCGTCGGTGGGCGACAGGAGGTTGATTTCCTCGGTCCATTCCCGTTCCCGCACGTACTGGTCATACGTCAACTGTGGATTTTCCACCGTGTTCTCGGCGGTGCCGTCGTAGTCCTCGACGTTGTGGATATTCTTGTCTTGGTAGCCGGACAAGGAACGCAGGGTGATCCCGTTGCTGAGCTCGTAGCGAAGCTCCAATGACGAAATCAGACCGCGCTCATGATTTTCGTTCGGGGTGTCATAGGAGAGTTCGAACGGATTGGTCGGCGCATAGGGAGCGTACTGCGTGCCCGGAACCGGCGTCGCGGCGTAGCCTCCGGTATTGCGCTCGGTGTACTCGATTTTCGCCAGCGCCTGAAACGCACCAGGTTTGAACAGCATGCTGATGCGTCCGGATTTCTCGTCGAGAGAACCGGCGTTGGTGTACTCCGGACCCACGCTCTTGTAGAAGCTGTCGCGTGAATCGTATGTACCTGCCACTCGAAACGCGAGAATGTCGTTGACCGGCAGATTGACCGCACCCTCGACGGAGGCGGCGCCGTAGTTGCCGCTACCCACCTTGATGTAACCGTCCGTTGCGCTGAGCTTCGGATTCTGGCTATTGATGAAGATCGCGCCGCCGGTCGAGTTCGACCCCACCAATGTGCCCTGAGGCCCGCGCAACACCTCTATGTCGGCGATGTCATAGAATTGGTTGGTGGAGACGATGGGAGGCTGAAACAGACCGTCCACATAGGTCGCCACGCCATTGCCGACATTGGGGTTGCCGCTCGCCAGTCCGACACCGCGAATGTTGACGGAGTTCGTCAGGCCCGAATTCGATATGGACAAGGACGGCGACGCAGACTGCAGGTCGGCCACGGACGCGATTGCTTTGCCGGCGAGGTCGTCACCCTGCAGCGCCGTCACGGCGATCGGCACGGTTTGCGAATTCTCCGAGCGCCGCTGCGCAGTGATGACGATTTCTTCCAACGCAGGGCTTGCCGACGGTGCGGCCGCCTGTCCCCACGCCGCGGCCGACGCTAGCGACCCAATGACCGCGCTCAATCCAAACCATCGGTTTTGTATTGACATGCCACACCCCCAATTATCCAGCCATTCAACGGCGCCGCCTGCGCCCGGTTTAAAGCGCGCTTCCTGTTGTCTTCTCGCAACTACCGGCCGCCACTGTTCGAATTTGGTTCTATCTTAGAACGGTTATCGATCGAATACAAATATAGTTTCGTATCAGAACCATTTACGAACCGCAGGATGCCAATCCACGGTGCTTGGCATCGCCCCTGGAAAGGGCATGGGAAAAAGGCTGAGCGGGGCGCGGTGGGGGGGCGCCATTCGGCGGGCTTCGCGCCTCGCCGCAAGGCCGGTCACTATCCAGCCCGCGTGCGAGCGGTCCTACGTGCCGGACATCTCTTGGGCGGACGTCTTCCTTGCCGCTATCTGCTCCAAGTCGAGCAGCAGCGATCGCAATTGCGCGCGTCGGCCGTGACCCAGTTCGCGTGCAAGGTGCTCCTCATAGGCGCGGCTCAAGGCGCTGGCGCGGCGTAGCAAATTGTGTCCCTTGCGAGTCAGGTGCAGCGCATTGGTGCGTGCATCGACCCCGCCGGCGCGGCGCTCGGCCAAGCCGCGGCGCTCGAATTCGTGCAGCAGCGCCACGAAATTCCCCTTCAGAATGCCGAGCGCATCGCAAATCGCCGATTGCGGCAAACCTGGATTCTCGCCGATGAGCAACAATACGCTGTATTTGCCGGGCGTAAGATCCACCGTCCTCAATGCCTCGATGAAAGCCTGAAAAACGGCCATTTGAGCACGCCGCAAAACATAGCCCAGGTGCTCGGACAAGTCGCCAAGGGATACCGCCTGATCTCTGATTTTAGGTTTTGCCATGAGCCTTCGCGGCGGATTGAGTGAGGTGGCGGCAGTCTAACCGGGTTATTTACATTGCTCCAAATCAGTTGCCCTCGACGCCTCCGGGGCCTCCATGCCATGGGCGCATCGGCGCTCTCGGTGCACGGCAAATTTCCGACTTAGGACAAGGTCCGCGGCCGCTCCTGGAACGCCTCTAGCATCCGCTCAACGGACGGTTCGATCCCGGTCATCAGGCGGAATGCGTCCGCGGCCTGATGTACCGCCATTCCCCCGCCATTCAAGGTTTGGCAGCCGAGCCGCCTGGCGGCGCGCAGCAGCTGAGTCTCGATGGGAAAATAGACGATGTCGCTGACCCACATATCCGGACGCAGATAATCGGCACTGAACGGCAGACCAGGATGTGATTCCATGCCGATCGGAGATGTCTGGACTACCCCATCGGCCGCATCGAGCGCCGCCGCGGGGCTCGGTACCGGCTCTATGCAGCGCCCGCTGAATTGCTTGCCGAGTCGCTCGGCCAAGGTCTCGGCCTTCGCTCTCTGCGGGTCGTAGACTCGCAACCGCTCGACCCCGTTGCTCAACAGCGCATAAGCGACCGCCGATCCCGCGCCGCCGGCACCGATCTGCGCGACGTCCCTCATTGCGGCTCCGGGCAAGCCGCGCCGCAGGCTGGCGAGGTAGCCGGTCCAGTCGGTGTTGAAGCCTTGGCGCACACCGTCGCGGAAAACCACGGTGTTCACGGCGCCGAGCGCCGCCGCGTCGGGCGACACGGCATCGAGCGACGCCAGCACGCGCTGCTTGAAAGGATGCGTCACATTGATGCCGTCGAATCCGATGGCCTGCAGCGTGCGGACCGTTTCATCGAGACGATGGTCGTCGTAGCCCAGCCGGTCGAAATCGACCAGCCTGTACACGAGCGGCATGCCGAGCGCGGCGGCCTCGCGTTCGTGCATTTCCGGGCTGCGCGAGCTACCGATGCCGCGTCCCGCCAGCCCGACGAGATAGGTGCGGACGCTGTTGCTCATGTCAATCCACCCTGATCCGCAGCGTCACGGCCGCCGCCGCCGCAGCGGCCATCGCAAAGATCGCAAAGATCATCGCCATCGGCACCCTGGCGCCCACCAACAGGCCGCCCGCAATGGGTCCGAGCACCGCGCCGACCCGCCCCACGCCGAGCGCCCAGCCGATGCCGGTGCTGCGCATCCCGGCGGGGTAGAGCCGCGCCGCCAACGCCCAATATCCGTTGAAACCTCCCTGCACGGTAACACCCACGCAAGCTGCGGCCAGCAACGTCAGCCAGACCGGCATCGAGAGCCCGCCGAACACCAGCATTGCGATCGCGGCCGCACCGAGGAACGAGGCGATGACCTCGTTCAACCGATAGCGGATCGCAATCCAGCCGACCGCCGCCGTGCCGAGGAACGCGCCCAGATTATAGGTCGCGCCGGCGTAGATCGCCTCGGTCAGCGGCAGTCCCGCCTGGGTGACCAGTTTTGGGATCCACGAGATGGCAAAGTACAGCACGAAGTAGCTGAGAGCGACTGCGGACCAGAGCAAGGCGCTCGGCCATGCCCGGCCCGACGCGAACAGCGCCGGAACCCGCAACGCCATTGAAGAGCCGGCGTCGCCCAAAGACTCCGGCAGCAGAACCAGGATCACCAGAAACAGTCCGGCGCTCAATACCCCGATCCCGACGAGCAACGACTGCCAGTCGTGCGCGGGAAGAAGTTTCGCGGCGAGGATCGCGGTCAGGATGGAACCCAGCGGCCATCCGGCCTGGACGAAGCCTACGGCGAAATTGGCATGAGCCTTTGGCGCATATTCAGCCGCCATCGCCGTCATGGAGACACCGATGGTACCGACGCCGGTGCCCACGAACAGCCGGGCCACCATCAGTTGGGGAACATTGCGCGAGAACGCCGACAGCACCATGGCCGCCGCCACCACGGCCAGTGCCGCGGCGATCATCGCACGGCGCCCGAAGCGATCAGCGAGCGGCGCAATCAATAGACAGCCGAATGCCATGCCGGCGAGGCTGGCGCTGAACAATAGGCCGAGTCTTTCCGGGCTTATGGCCCAATTCTCGGACAGGACGGGCGCTATGAAGGACATGATGAGCATGTCGGTACCGTCGAGCATGCTGAGCAGGAAGCATAGGGCGACGACCAATACCCGGTTGGGCGTCCAGGTGGCCGCATCGGCTGCGATCGCATCGATGGTCGTCTCCCACGCGCGTGCTGCGCGGTGCCAATACCGGCCCCAAGCCTAGGGCGTCGGCGTCCCGTTGTGAAATCACGGCTTAACCGGTATCAATAACCCCATGTTATCGATTCTTCGACTCGAGAATCGCGGCGCCCTCGCGGCGGCAAAGCCGCTCGAACGTCGCGCTCACCTTGGATCTGGGCGCACTGCGGCTGCGATGCAGATAGATAGGCATCTCGGACGCGTTTCGCAACGGTACACGCACGATGCCCACGAACCCCGAGTCGCAGGCCGTCTGTTCGTCAACGATTGACACGCCGAGCCCGCGCGCGACGAAAGCGCAAGCGGTTTCCGCAAAGCGAACTCGAGTCGAGACGCGCAGCTTTACATTCGCCCGCAAGCTCATCTCCGCGATCGCACGCCCGTGCGGGGTATCCGGGGCGAACGAGATCACCCGCTCTCCCACGAGGTCGCCGATCGCCAAAGGCACCCTCGCCAACAAGGGATGGCCGGCGGGCAGCACCGCCACCAACGGCGTCGCGCCGATGCGCGTGCTGACCAGGTTCGGATGATCGATCGCGTAAACCGTCAGCGCGTATTCGCTGCGTCCCACGACCAGGTAGTCGGTCACCTGTTCCACTGAAAGAATGTCGAACTGAATGACGAGCCGCGGATGCGTCTGCTGCAGATTGCGCAGCAACTCCGGAACAAAACCTCGCCCCAAGGAAGGAGAGGCGCCGAGCCGGAACACCAGATTCTCGCCGGCGCCGAGGCGCGCAACGATATGGTCAAGGTTCCCAATACTGTGGTGGATATGCTCGATCTCGAGGAACAGCGCGTTCGCCTCCGCCGTCGGCTGTAGCCGGCCGCGCACCCGGTCGAACAATAAGAATCCGAGCCGGCCCTCCAAGTTCCTGATCATTCGACTCAAACCGGGCTGCGATGCATTGAGCATTTCTGCGGCAGCGCTCATGGTGCGCGTCAGCATGATCGCCCGAAATACCTCGATTTGGCGGAAATTCAGCACGGCATCCTATAACGCAGAGGTATAGATTACAGCAGAAATTGTCCTGGACTAATATAGCAGCGCCGGCGATTTTGGCCCGCATGATCCCTTCGATCGCGACTGTATCGATCAGCGGCACCCTCGACCGCAAGCTCACGGCCATTGCGGAGGCCGGGTTCTCCGGGGTCGAAATTTTCGAGAGCGATCTGCTTGGCTTTGACGGAACCGCGAGAGAAGTCGGACGCATGATCCGCGACTTAGGCCTCGTCTGCACCTGCTACCAACCATTCCGTGATTTCGAGGGGTTGCCGCCGGCACTTCGCGCCCGGGCGTTCGAGCGCGCCGAGGCCAAATTCGATGTGATGGAAGCGATCGGAGCGAACTTGCTGCTGGTGTGCAGCAGCGTGCATCGCGAGGCGTTGGGCGACAGCGGAAGAATCGTCGATGATTTTCGCTTGTTGGGGGAACGCGCAGCGCCGCGCGGCCTGCGCGTGGGCTACGAGGCTCTTGCCTGGGGACGCCACATCAATGACCACCGTCAGGCGTGGGACATCGTCCGCCGGGTCGATCACCCGGCCATCGGCTTGATTCTGGACAGCTTCCACTCCTTGTCGCGCAAGATCCCCGTCGCGAGCATTGCCGACATCGCGCCCGAGAAGATATTCCTGATGCAAATCGCCGATGCGCCCGAAATGACTATGGACTACCTATTTTGGAGCCGGCATTTTCGCTGCTTTTCCTCGCAGGGCGACCTTCCGGTAACCGACTATGTGGCGGCCGCTGCTAAGGCGGGGTATTCCGGACCTCTATCGCTCGAGATTTTCAACGACCGGTTTCGCGAATGGTCCGCATCGCAGATCGCGGCCGATGGTTTCCGTTCACTCGCAGTGTTGCAGGACCAGGCGCGAACCTCCGCCCCGCTGCCGCCGCGCGTGCCCGTAGGCGGCGTGGATTTCATCGAGTTCGCCGCCCGCGCGGAGGAAGCGCCGGCGCTGACCACCCTGCTGAGCGGGATGGGTTTCGCACTAGTCGGCGAACACCGCTCGAAAGACGTGAGCCTCTGGCGCAATGGCGGTGTCAACATCGTCATCAATCGCGACCCAGTCGGGTGGGCCAATGCGCATTGGCAGGTTCACGGTGTATCCGTTTGCGCGATTGCACTTCGAGTCAAGGACGCGCAGGCCGCATTGGCGCGCGCCGGTTCGCTGGGGGTCGAAACCTTCGAACAGCGTGTTGCAGCGGGCGAACTGGCGATCCCCTGGATCCGCGGAGTCGGCGGCGCGCTGACGTATTTCACCGAACCGGATACCGGTCGCGGACACTGGACGCATGATTTTCTGCCCGGCGAAGCGACTGGCGGTTCGCAGGACGATGCACCCGTGCTTACGCGAATCGACCACCTGTCGCAGGCGATGCGCGTGGAGGAATTCCTTTCCTGGCAACTCCACTACACCTCGCTGTTCGATGTGCTGAAGGCGCCGCCGGTGGAAATTAGCGACACACTGGGCTTGGTCCAGAGTCAGGCAATTGAATCCGCGGACGGGGAATTCCGCGTCACACTCAATGCTTCGAGCGCGAACCAGACGCTATCCGCGCGATTTGTTCAGGGGCTCATGGGAGCCGGAGTGCAACACATCGCCTTCCAGACCGACGACATCCTGTCGACGGCGCGGCGTACGGCGGCGAGGGGCTTGGCCATACTACCCGTACCGCCTAATTATTACGACGACTTACGCGCACGCTTCGGGCTTTCGGCGCAGGCGATCGCACAGATGCGCGAGGCCAATATTTTCTACGACCGCGACGGCGAGGCAGAATATTTTCAGTTCTATTCCCGCGCGTTTGCAAAGCGATTTTTCTTCGAAATCGTCGAGCGCCGTGGTTATCGCGGCCATGGTGTAGCCAACTCAGCGGTACGGCTGGCGGCTCAGGCACGGTACAAAGTGACGCGATTCGATTGAACGGCTCGCCGTTACACGGAACGGGAGTCGAGACATCGTCGGTCGCGAATCTAAAGCCGCCGTCACGCGTGCAAGGGGCCGCACCCCCGGGTGTCGACAACCTGACCGATAAAGTGCCAAAATCGAGGGCAAACAACACCAGTCTCCCATTGATCATCCCAGGTTTGGTCCGATGGTCGGCGCCGGATCAACTATAAATTTTCAACGTGGACACCAAGACAACAACCGCTTCCGCAACGCATGCCGCGGCTCGCATGCCGCCGCGGAGCCACGGCAGCGATGGGGTGCAATCGCTGCCGCGCACGCTGACTTACTACGACCTGGTCATTTACGGCCTCGCCTACGTGGCGCCTTTTGGCCTGTTTCAGTCGCTGGGGTTCGTGTGGGAGGCGTCCAACGGGCTCATGGTGCTCGCCTACATTCTCGCCGCGGTATGCATGTATTTTACGGCAAAGAGCTATGCGGTGATGACCGAGGCCGTGCCGAGCGCCGGATCGGTCTACGGCTTTGCGCGTCACGCGCTCGGGCCGTTCACGGGCTTCATCGCCGGCTGGATGATCTTGCTCGACTACCTGCTGATACCGGCCTATGTCTACGTCGTGATGGCCGTGGCGCTGGGCACGCTGATTCCCGAGGTAGACCGCGCCCTGTGGATCCTCGTTCTGGGCGGGGCGACCCTCGGCATCAATTGGTTCGGCGTCAGGGTGACCTCGAGAGTCAATCTATTCTCCGTCGTGGCGCAGGTCACGGTTCTGGCTCTGGTGCTGGTCCTGTCGCTCATGGCGCTGTATCACGGCAAGGGCGATGGGGCGCTCACTCTGCGGCCGCTGTACGCACCCGGGCTGTTTCACGCCAAGAGCATCTTTACCGCGACCTCGATTTGTGTGATGTCCTTTCTCGGGTTCGACGCCATCTCGACGCTCGCGGAAGAGATCAAGAGCGACGATAAGCGAATCGTGGGCCGCGCAATCGTCGGCGTGCTGCTCATCGCGGCGGTCATGCTGGCGGTGACGGCGTGGATACTCGGCGATTTGATGAGCGGATTTGCCATCAAGGACCCGGCGGCGGCCGTCTACGAACTGACCGAATGGGCCATCGGCCATTGGGCTTCCCTGTTGACCGCCTGGGTCATGGCCACCGTTGTCGGCCTTACCAATGCGCTGCCCATGCAAGTCGGTGTCGCGCGCGTCATGTACGCGATGGGTCGAGACCGTCAATTACCGACAGTGCTCGCCAATATTCATCCGAAACATGGCACCCCCTACGTGGGGATGCTCGTGACGACGGTGATCTCGATCGCTGTCGCGCTGGCGATGCGCTTCCAAATGGATGAGCTGGTATCGATCGTCAACTTCGGGGCGCTCACTGGGTTCCTGCTTCTGCACGTGTCGGTGATCGTCAAGTTCTGGATCAAAGAACGGTCGGGACAATGGATTGCGCACCGGGTAGTTCCATCCGTTGGAATCATCGTCGTGCTGGCGGTGTTATCCGGCATGAGTTCGCTGGCCATGACGCTCGGGCTGGCTTGGCTCATCGTCGGCCTCGCGTATGGAATGGTCCTGGCGAAGCGCCGGCGCACCGATCTGTCAATATAGGCATCCCGATAGAGTTGCGGCCGATGAGCCCGGGGTATTAGATGCGACGCGAACCGATTGTCTTCGTTGGCACCAGCGATCTTTCCGGGCACTTTCGCGGCAAGAGCTTCCCCGCCGCGGATTTGCCTTCGAGGCTGCTGCGCGGCGTGGGTCTCGCGCCGAGCAATATGTTTCTATCCGCCTTTGGACCCATCCAAGCGACGCCGTTCGGCACCCAGGGCGAGGTGTTCCTGGTTCCCGACCCGGAGGTTCGCGTCCTGGTCCCCTTCGAGGACGGTACCGCGGAGAATTTTTTCATCGGGGACATCAAGACCGAGCACGGCACGCCGTGGGACTTTTGCCCACGGCACATTCTGCGCCGCGCGCTCGAGCGGCTGCAGGGCGAGACCGGAGTGCGGCTGTTCGCCACCTTTGAGCAGGAGTTCCTCTACAGCGGTGCCGCCGCTCTTCCCTGGCGACCCTACGAGCTCGGAGCCTTCCGCCGTCAGGGCGTGTTCGGAGAAGCACTGTTGGCGGCGATGCGGCAGGCGGGGGTGATCCCCGACTCGTTCCTGTCTGAGTATGGGCTGCAGCAGTATGAAGTCACCTCGGCGCCCGCCATTGGACTGCGGGCCGCCGATGACGCCGTGATCACCCGCGAACTGGCCCAGGCAGTGGCCACGCGCTTGGGACATCGCGTGAGCCTCACGCCGCTGCCCGAGCCGCACGGCACCACCAGCGGTACGCATATTCATTGGAGTTTTTTGGATCAGAACGATCAGCCGGTTCTCTATGACGAGCAGCGCCCCTGGCAGTTGTCGCGGCTGGGCAGTGAATTCGTCGCCGGTGTTCTGCATCACCTGCCTGCGCTGTGCGCCCTGAGCGCTCCCTCGGTGGTCTCCTACTATCGTCTGCGTCCGGGCGGTTGGGCTCCGGCGCGAGCCGACTTGGGCGCTCTCGACCGCGGCACGGCGCTGCGGATCTGTCCCCTGGCGGGCAGCGACCCGCTACAGCGCGCCCGGCAATACAATGTCGAATTTCGCGTGGCCGACGCCACCGCCAGCCCCTATTTGACGCTGGCTGCCCTGGTGCACGCCGGCCTCGATGGCGTGCGCCATCAGCGTCAAATCAGCACCGATCGCGCGCCGGCGCTGCCCGGCAGCCTGCGTGAAGCGCTGCAGCTGCTCGAAGCCAATGACGCGGCCCGGGAATGGTTCGGCGCCGATTGGCTGTCGGCCTACCTGCAGTTCAAGCGAGCAGAGATCGACAGTCTGGGCGATCTTGACGAAGCGGAAGTCTGCCGCCGCTATTCCGAAGCCTACTGATGCGAGCAAGTCTTTTAGGAGCATACCGATGTCCCAACCGCTGAGCCGTGAAATCGCCATCGAACCGGCTCATACCGCCCTGCTGTTCATCGACGTTCAGAACTACAACTGCACCCGGCAAGGCGGCGAATATGTAGGTCTCAGCGCTCTCGAGATGGAAGAGCGCTACGGCCATTTCTTTCACACCCTGCGCGACAGCGCGCTGCCCAATATGATGCTTCTGCAGCAGGCCGGTCGGCGCGCCGGCATCGAGGTGATGTACACCTGCATCGAGAGCCAGACCGCCGATGGGCGGGACCGCTCTCTGGACTACAAGATCTCGGGATTCAATGTCCCGAAGGGATCCGCCGACGCCAAGGTGGTGGCCGAATTGGCTCCGGGGGCCGATGAGATCCAGTTTCCCAAGACATCCTCATCGGTCTTCATTTCGACCAACATCGACTATGTACTGCGCAATCTGGGCATCCGATATCTGATCGTTGCCGGGTGCTTGACGGATCAATGTGTGGATTCGGCCGTGCGCGACGCCTGCGACCTGGGTTATCTGGTGACGGTACCGACCGATGCCTGCCTGACCTTGTCGGCGCAACGGCATGAGTCCTCGCTGCGCAACAATGGTGGCTACTGCCGCCAGATCACGACGCGGCAGCTGCTCGATGAGATCGCCGGCATCACGTCGCGGGGACCTGCCGCTTGATGGAATGTGCAAGCCGGCCGCGCAGCCGCGGAAACACTTTCAGGGCGTTGCCCTCGAATATCTTGTAGCGGTCGCCGTCGCTCAAGGGCAGCGCATCCAGGTAGCGCTTGGTATCGTCGAAATACTGGCCCGTTTGCGGATCGATGCCGCGCACCGCACCCACCATTTCCGAGCCGAATAGGATGTTGTCCGCCGGGATGACCTTGAGCAGCAGCTCGATGCCCGGCAGGTGATAAACGCAGGTGTCGAAGAACACGTTTTTGAGCACGTAATCCGCGAGCAGCGGCCGCTTCATGTCCTGGGCCAGCCCGCGGTAGCGGCCCCAATGATAGGGGACCGCCCCGCCGCCGTGCGGGATGATGAATCGCAGCGCCGGAAAATCGCTGAACAAGTCGCCGGTCAGAAATTGCATGAAGGCGGTGGTGTCCGCATTGATGTAGTGGGCACCGGTGGCATGAAAGTTCGGGTTGCAAGACGCGCTCACGTGCACCATGGCGGGCACGTCGAGCTCCACCATTTTCTCGTACAGCGGATACCAATGCCGATCGGTCAGCGGCGGCGCGGTCCAATGGCCCCCGGAAGGATCCGGATTCAAATTGCACCCGACGAACCCCAGCTCCGTGACGCAGCGCTCGAGTTCCTCGGCGCTGTTCTTGGGCGCCACACCCGGCGACTGAGGCAATTGGCAGACCCCGATGAAGTTGTCGGGGTATAGACCGACCACGCGATGGATCAAATCGTTGCACGCCTGCGTCCAGCGCCGGCTGGTCGTCTCATCGCCGATGTGATGCGCCATGGCGGATGCGCGCGGCGAGAACACGGTCAAGTCCGTTCCGCGCGCGCGTTGCAGCTTCAATTGGGCATTTTCCAGGCTATCGCGAATCTCATCGTCGCTTATCTTGGCCTGGGCGCTCAACGGAAGGTGGGTTCCGGTTTTCAAGGCATCGATCTGTGCTTCGCGGAACTTCTGCAAGGCGGCGGGCGCCGTAGTGTAGTGGCCGTGGCAGTCGATGATCATGGGTCCCCCTTCGGCGCGCTCAGTCGGCCCAATACATGCGCGTTGGGTTATCCACTAAAATCTGCCGCCGCGCGGCCGGATCCGGGCAAATCTCCGCGAACAGATCGACCAGTTCGCCGTCGTTGGGCATGTCCTTCGAGATATTCGGGTGTGGCCAATCGGTGCCCCAGAGGATTCGTTGCGAATCCACGGCGATCAAGGCGCGTGCGAACGGCACCGCATCGTGAAACGGCCGCTTTCCCGCAGAAACGCGTTCGGCGCCGCAGACCTTGATCCATGCCAGGGGATTGGTGGCGAATAGCTCGAGCAGCTGCTGGAATGGCCGCTGCCCGAGACCGTCAGCCGCCTTGACCCTGCCCATGTGGTCAATGATGAAGGGCACGTCGATGCGGCGCAGAAGATCCTGCTGGATCAAGATGTCTTCAGCATCGAAATGCAGCACGACGTGCCATCCCAGGGGCTTGATCCTCGCAACCAGCCTGCGAAAGACCTCGAGATCGGGGACGCCGCCCAGGTGTTTGACGAAATTGAAGCGAATACCGCGGATGCCGCCCCCATGCAGGCGCTCGAGCTCGTTGTCCGTCACCGCATCCTCGACGCAAGCCACGCCGCGATAGTGGCCGCGGCTCGACGCAATGGCATCCAGGGTGACGGCCATGTCCGTGCCATGGCAGCTCGCATGGACGATTACCGCGCGAGCCACGCCGAGCCTCGCGTGCAGCCGGCGCAAACTCTCGACGGGGGCGTCGGGGGGCGTATAGCTGCGGTCCGGCGAATAGGGAAATTGACTCGCGGGGCCGAACACATGGCAATGCGCGTCGCAGGCACCGGGCGGCAAGCTCAACGCCGGCTTGACCGGATGCGGGTCCGGGGCCAGGCAGCCTTTCAGCGGGTTCTTCGCAGCAGCGCTCATTTCTGCAACTCCCGTTGCAGAGCTGCCTCATCGTCCACATACCGCAGTCCCGCCTTGGCAAGGGGTTCGCGCATGCCGTACACGTCGAGGCCCAATTCACCTGCGACCAGCCGCCGGCGCGTCCCCGCCTCCTTGGCTTCGCGCGCCGCTGCGGCTGCGGCCACCCCGGCCGCGTGGGCCTTGGGCACGATCACCACCCCGTCGTCGTCCGCGAGCACCACATCGCCGGGATGCACCAGCGCTCCGGCGCAAATGATCGGCGTATTGACCGACCCGACCGTGGCTTTCACCGTGCCCTTGGCGTGAACCGCCTTGGCCCACACGGGAAACCCCATGTCGCGCAATTGCGCCGTATCGCGGCAACCCGCGTCGATGACCAGGCCCGCCGCACCGCGCGCGCGGTAGGAGGTGGCGAGCAAGTCGCCGAACATGCCGTCCGTGTTGTCGGAGGAAGTCCCCAGCACGGCCACATCGCCTGCCTGCAGCATTTCAGCCGCCACATGCAGCATCCAGTTGTCGCCGGGATGCGCGAAGATGGTCACGGCGGTGCCGCAGACCCGCGCGCCCGGATAAATCGGACGCATGTACGGTTCCAGCAATCCCACGCGCCCCATCGCTTCATGAACGGTGGCGACTCCGTACTTCGCCAGCGCCGCGACCGCAGCCGCATCCGCACGCCACACCTGCTTCACTGCTATTCCAGATTGTCCGATCACGGCACCTCCCCTCGAGAAATGCCGGTGTTCGCGCCGGCAAGGTGATTGGCCCTCGGTACCAGCACCTCGCCGCGCATGATGAGCCGCGACGTCCGCAGCAAGGCGGCGTGCAGAACTTGCGTGGGATTCGCCTCATTCATGGTGAGGACCACGCTGAACTCTCCGCTGGGATGTTCCACCGACAAGGTCTTGACCAGGCCCGGGGGCACCTGCGCGTGGCGGTTTGCTACGCTGCCAGGCATGACGGCGGCGGTGGCGACCGTCACCGCGCCCAATACACCCACGGCGGAGTGGCAGTCACGCGGAATGAAAGTCCGCGTACAGATCTGGCCGCCCGCCTTGGGCTTGGCCACCAAACACATTTTTGGCACGACCTTTTTCGCCACATCGCCCAGATTCATGGCGGGGCCCGCCTTGAGGCGGATGGATTCGATCCTCTGCTTGAGCGGGATATCGGCGTTCAAGGCATCGCGGTTCTCGTAACCCGTCACACCCAGCGCTTCGGCCGCCATCACCACCACCGGCATGCCATTGTCGATGCAGGTGACATCGACGCCGTCGAATACATCCACTAGACGGCCGGTAGGCAGGAGCGAGCCACAGACCGAGCCCGCGGTCTCGAGAAAACTGATATTGATGGGTGCGGCCGTTCCCGGCACCCCGTCGATACGGGCCTCACCCGAGTATTCGACCTTGCCACCCGGTGTGCATACGGCGATATCGCTCAAGGTTCCGGTGTTGCGCGTCAGCACCCGCAAGGTGGTGATATTGCCGGTGGCCTTCACCAGGCCCGTCTCCAGCGCGAACGGCACGACCGCCGCCAGCATATTCCCGCAATTGGGCGTGGTGTCCACCAGCCGCTCCTGAATGGACACTTGCGCAAACAGAAATTCCAGGTCGACCCCCGCAGCCCTACCCGCGCGTACTATCCCGACCTTGCTGGTCAAAGGGTCGGCCCCGCCCATCCCGTCGATCTGGCGCACGTCCGGCGAGCCCATCACCGACAAAAGGACGGCGTCGCGCTCTGCAATGTCCACCGGCAGATCGCTTTCGAGAAAGAAGGGGCCCCTCGAAGTTCCACCGCGCATGAAGAGGCAGGGAATGGCTCGCTGCATGAATTCCTTTCCTGGCAATTATTCCACGCTATGATGACGTATACTATCAAGGAATGATGAATATACCTGCTATAGCTATTTCGTATATCAGAAACCCATGGCGTACCTGCCGCCGCACGGCGCAGGCGCCCGGCAGACACAGGCACCCCGACGACGCATGGATCTGAAACAGCTCGAATATTTCCGGCACGTCGCCGAGCTCGGCAGCTTCACGCGCGCTGCGACGTTTCTGTCCGTGGTGCAGCCGGTTCTCAGCCGCCAGGTGCGGCAGCTGGAAGTCGAACTCGGCCAGAACCTGTTCGACCGCAATGGACGAGGCGTGGTACTCACCGATGCCGGTACCCGCCTGCTCGAGCACACGCGCGGCATTTTGATGCAGGTGGGCCGGGCCCGGCAGGAACTCGAAGAACAAAGAAACGGCGACTCGGGGCATTTCGTGCTGGGATTGCCGCCAAGCCTGGGACGCAGCGTCACGGTTCCTCTGGTGAAGGCCTTCGGGCGGTTGCTGCCCAATGCCAGTCTCGCCACGGTCGAAGGCCTGTCGGTCTACATGCTCGAATGGTTGAACGTCGGCCGCGTGGACTGCGCCTTGGTTTACAACGCACCCGCCTCCCCCGCCGTCGATCTGCAGCCCTTGCTCGACGATCAATTGTTCCTCATCGCGCCGCCGGCCTCGACAGGGCGCAAGGCGCGTAAATCCATCACACTGACCGAGCTCGCGGATCATCCGCTCATTATTCCGAGCCGCCCTCACTCCATACGCATGTCGGTGGAAAATGCGCTGGCCGGCGTCGATCGCAAGATCCGCGTGGCGCACGAAATAGAGTGCATTCCCGCGGTCATCGATTTGGTCCGGCAGGGCCACGGATTCGCCGTGCTGCCATTGAATGCGGTCAGGTCCACGCCGTGGAGCGGCGAGGTGCAGGTCAAGCCCATCGTCTCACCCACCTTGAAGACCTCTCTGTCCATTGCGATCTCGGCGCAGCGTCCCAAGGCTCCCCTCATGCGCAAGGCCTTGGAATTGATTCGCGATATCGTGTGCCGGGAGATTCGTTCCGCGGAGAGCCTCCCATGACCCAGCCGCGCGACTATGACAGCATTCCCGGGACCTACGTCTACGACGCCGAGCGCGGCCGCCTCGGCTACGCCCTGAACATGTTTTGCATGTCGCTCAACAAAATCGAGAACCGCAAGCGCTTCAAGGAGAATGAGGCCGGCTATCTCGACGGCTTCGCGCTCGACGCCGAGCAGCGCCGCACCGTCCTCGAGCGCGATTGGCTGGGAATGCTGCGGGTCGGGGGCAACATCTACTACACCATCAAGATCGCCTTTTGCGACGGGCTGACGTTTCAGGACGTGGCCGGCATGATGTCCGGCGTGTCCAAGGAGACCTACGCGCAGATGATGCTGGCGGGCGGGCGCAGTCCCGAAGGCAACCGCTACAAGGACCCGACGCAAGATACTGATTCCGAACGAGACCCTGATTCCGCGCAAGACGCTGGATCCGCGGAGACCTGGCATGGCTAAAATCGTCGCGGGCATCGCGGTATCTCACGTCCCCGCCATCGGAGTCGCCATGGATCGGGGCGTGACGGGCACTGCCTATTGGGAGCCGCTCTTCAGAGGCTTTGGACCTGCGCGCGAATGGCTCGCCAAACTGGCGCCGGATGTCGCCATCATCGTCTACAACGATCATGCCTCGGCCTTCTCCTTGCAAATCATTCCCACATTTCTCATCGGCGTGGCGCGGGAATTTCCCATCGCCGACGAGGGATTCGGCCCGCGTCCCGTGCCCGTGGTGCAAGGGCATCCCGCCCTCGCCTGGCATCTCGCCGAGTCGCTGATTCTCGATGAGTTCGACATGACCATCGCCAACGAAATGCCGGTCGATCACGGCCTCACGGTGCCGCTGTCGGTCACCTGCGGCCAGACGGCGGCGTGGCCCTTTCCCGTCGTTCCGCTCTGCGTCAACGTCGTGCAGTACCCTCCTCCCACCGGCGCCCGCTGTTTCAAGCTGGGAATGGCGATTCGCCGCGCCGTGGAGAAATTCGATCAGGATCTGCGCGTGGTCATCTACGGAACCGGCGGAATGTCGCATCAGCTGCAGGGTGAACGCGCCGGGTTGATCAATCGGCAATTCGACACGGCGTTTCTCGATGGCCTGACCCGGGATCCGTTGGCGCTCACCCAAATCACCCACACCGAGTACATGCGAGAGGCCGGCTCCGAAGGGATCGAAATGGTGATGTGGCATGTGATGCGCGGCGCGCTCGACGAAAACGTCGCCGAGGTGTATCGCCACTATCACGTGCCGGCCTCCAATACGGCGGCCGGCCTGATTATTCTGGAAAATAGGAGTCCCGCATGAAGGTTTGTCTCGCGGGCCACGGAGCCTTCGGCATCAAGCATCTCGAAGCGATGGCGAAAATTCCCGGCATCGAGGTCATTTCGCTCGCCGGGTCGAACCTGGAATCGGCCCGCGAGGTCGCGCAGCAGTGGAAGATTCCGCATTGGAGCGCGGATCTTGGCGAGAGCCTGGCCCAGCCCGGCTTGGACGCGGTGATTTTGACCACCCCCACGCAAATCCATGCCGCTCAGGGCGAGCAATGCATGCGTGCCGGCAAGCACGTCATGATCGAAATCCCCATGGCCGACTCCCTCGCGGACTCAGAAAGGCTGGTGCGGGTGCAAAAGGAAACCGGCGTCGTGGCCATGGCCGGTCATACGCGCCGCTTCAATCCCAGCCATCAGTGGATCCACCGGCGCATACTGGCCGGCGAACTCAACATCCTGCAAATGGACGTGCAGACGTATTTCTTTCGGCGCAGCAACACCAACGCGCTCGGCAAACCGCGCAGCTGGACCGATCACCTGCTGTGGCACCATGCCTGCCACACCATCGATTTGTTCGCCTATCAGACCGGCGAAAACCCCTCGCAGTCCCATATCCTGCAAGGGCCGAAGCATCCCGTTCTGGGAATCGCCATGGACATGAGCATCGGGTTGAAGACCACCGCGGGCGCCCTGTGCACCTTGTCGCTGTCGTTCAACAATGACGGCCCTCTGGGTACTTTCTTTCGCTATATCTGCGACAACGGCACCTACATCGCGCGCTACGACGAGCTCCTGGACGGCAAGAGCAACCCCATCGACGTGTCGAAGGTCGATGTCTCGATGAACGGCATCGAATTGCAGGATCGCGAGTTCTTTGCCGCCATCCGCGACAGGCGCGAGCCGAATGCCAGTCTCGCGCAGTGCCTGCCCGCGATGCAGACCTTGGGCCGGTTGGAGCGGCAACTCGGGGAAGGGTGATCTCCGCCAGCCGCGCCGGTCAGCTTCGCGGCTCGGCCGGCAACCCAACATAGTTCTCCGCCAGACTTGCGAGCGCTGCCTGCGAGCTCGCGAGGTAATCCAATTCGGCCAGCTGCAAGCGATGAGCGACCGGCTCCTCGGCGAACTTGTGCATGACCGAGGTGAACCACCAGGAGAATCGTACCGCCTTCCAGACGCGCCGCAGGCATTGCTCGGAGTACCGATCCAGTTCGTCGCGCCGGCCGGTGCGGTAACGCGCCGAGAGAGCCCGGTACAGTACGCCCACATCGGATACCGCGAGGTTAAGCCCCTTGGCGCCGGTGGGCGGAACGATGTGCGCGGCATCGCCGACCAGAAAGAGCTTGCCGAATTGCATCGGCTCGACCACGAAGCTGCGCAACGGCGCGATGCTTTTTTCGATCGAAGGCCCGGTGACGACCGTTCGAGCGATGTCCGGCGGCAATCTCGACAGCAGTTCGTCCCAAAAGCGCGCATCCGGCCACGCCTCGAGCTTCTCGTCCAGCCCGCATTGCAGATAGTAGCGGCTGCGGATCTGCGAGCGCATGCTGCACAAGGCGAATCCCCGCGCGTGATTCGAATACACCAACTCATGATTCGCGGGCGCGACATCCGCCAGAATTCCCAGCCATCCGAACGGATAGGTCCGTTCGAACGTGCGAATCACGGCGGATGGGATGCTCCTGCGGCTGATCCCATGATACCCGTCGCAGCCGGCGATGAAGTCACAGGCGATCTCCTGCGTTCGGCCGGCGTGCGTGTATCGGACGGACGGCCGGTCCTGTAAGCCATGAATCGCCACGTCGGACACCTCGTACAGCGGCGGCTGACCCGCCGCCGAGCGGGCATCGATGAGGTCCTTGGTGATCTCGGTCTGGCCGTAAACGGTGACCGCCTTCCCCGTGAGCGCTCGCAGGTCGATTCGGATGCTCCGATTTTCGAATCCGATGCAGAAGCCGTGGTGCACCAGGCCCTCACGCATCAGGCGCTCGCCCACCCCGGCCTCGCGCAGCAAATCGACCGTCCCCTGCTCGAGGACTCCCGCGCGGATGCGGCCCGCCACATGTTCGCAGCTCCGGCGTTCCAGAACGAGGTTGTCGATTCCCTGCGAGGAAAGAAGCTGCGACAGCAGCAGACCCGATGGGCCGGCGCCGATGATCGCGACCTGGGTATTAGCCATTCCGAGCTACCTATGCAAGGGTCTCGGTCAAGACTAGCTGCGGCGCCGAACCGTCGATGGCACGATTGGAACCGGCTTTGGTACTTATCCGCCACCCTGGCTCTTTCGGTACGCGCCGGGAGACATCCCATTGCGCCGACGGAAGAAGCGGCAAAAATACGCGGCGTCCTTGAACCCGAGCTCGGCGGCGAGCGCAGCCACCGGTCCGGCGATGTACAACAGGCGCCGGCGCGCTTCGAGCGCCAGGCGCTGCTGGATCAAATCGAACGCCGTGTAGCCTGTAAGACGGCGGCACAGGCGATTGAGGCTGGTTTCAGAGATCGAAAGCTGCCCGGCGTAGCGCGCCGCAGGCCAGTGTTTCAAATGATTCGATTCAAGCGACAGGCGGAATCGATGCAACCGATCCAAGTCCTGGCTCGTCTGGGAGGGCAGGCTCATCGCCGTCTTATGGGCCATCATCGACAGCACGCTTAGCGCGAGCCAGCCGCCGATGGGTGTACTGATGCTGTCAGGCTGGCGAAATTCGTGCAGCAGCGCGCTCAGAAGCTGGGAGGCGCGATCTGCAAAGGGCTTGTCGGCCTGAAGATCGACGATGCGAGGCGCCGAGAACAGACCGTGAACGGGGGCGTGGTGAGGGGGTGCCGCCAGAGCGAGCAGCCGATCCAGATCGACTGTCAGCACATAGCCTTGTGTCTCGGGGCTGAAGCGAAACCCGTGCACTGTCCCGGCTGGGATGATGATGGCAGCGGGTCCTTGCACGGACCCCCGACTGCCGTCGAGCTCTACGGCCGCCTCACCCATGCCGATCAGTATGCATTGGTAGAGATTCTGATGCCGGTGCGCACCGATTCTCCACAGATACTTGCGGCTGCGCGAGGGTATGTCCTCGATGTGCAGGGGGTCCGTGTCCGTCGAGCTCTCTCGACGCTCGCCGTACAACGAAAAGGTTGGAATGTTCCGCAAAGCGCACACCGGCCTCATGTGCTCGAGCATAGCTCTTTGAAGGCACTCCCGAATGGGGCGATGTTTTTGGATGTATACATATAATTGACTGTTTGTGCTATTTACAGTAAATTATATGTTATGACTAAAGCATCGAATTCACTCACCCAGATGCCGCCGTCGACTCTCGCAGCGCTGGCACAGCTGGGCGCGGACCTCGCTGTCGCCCGCCTCCGTCGCAAAGAGTCACTCAAGGCCTGGGCCAAACGCCTGGGAGTGAGTGTTCCGACCTTGCTGCGACTCGAAGCGGGTGAACCCAGTGTCAGCCTGGGTGTGCTTGCGACCGCGCTCTGGCTGATCGGCCGCGATGCGGCACTGGGGACCCTGGCCACGCCCAAGGAAGACCGCGGCGCACTGGAGCTCGACGTGCGCCAAGCGGAAACCTTGGGCAAGGCACGCGTGCGTGCAACGGCACAAGCGAAGTTGAAAAGAGCGTCCCAGCGGCGGGATCAGAAACCGGTGCGGGGATCATGAGATACGACGAGCTGTATCTATGGTACCTGGCCGACCCCGCTGTGCCGCGCTATGTGGGTCAGTTGCGCCTCGTCGAGGCCGGCAAAGGTGTTTCCCTGCAGTATGGAGCCGACTGGCTGGCCGGCGGCTTCCCGTTGAGCGAAGACCTGGTGCTCACGGACATCGAACAGCTACCGCGCTGGAAGGGCATGGCCGTCGGTGCCGTCGACGATGCTCGCCCGGATCGCTGGGGTGAGCGCGTCATTCAATACCTCGATAAGCCCGCTCGCCTCTCCCTCATGGAGTATTTGTACTACGCGGGCGACGACCGCTTTGGTGCGCTCGGTGTATCGACATCGGCGGCGGCTTACTCTGCGCGGACCAAGAGTCCGCTGCCACGGCTGAAGGAAGCCCAGCGCTTGAGCGAAGTCGTGCACAAGGTCAGCGCCAGAGTTCCGGTCAGCAGCCTCGAACGCCGGATGCTCAACGCCGGCGGCAGTTTCGGCGGAGCCAAGCCGAAGGCGCTCATCGACATTGCCGGAGTGCAGTGGCTCATCAAGTTCTTCGATAATGAGCCCATCGACGTACCGCTCATTGAGCACGCGTCGATGACGCTCGCCAAGTTGGCCGGCATCACAGTGGCCGAAACGCGGGTGGTCCCGCTTGCCGGTGAGAACGCGCTGGCGGTGCGCCGCTACGATCGAGACGGGCCTAAGCGCATTCATTGCATTTCAGCCGGAACGGCGCTGCGTGCCTCGAGCCCAAGCGGGCAGGAACCGGAGTTGGGCTACCCGAGCCTGGCGCAGCTGCTGCGCCGCGCCGGTGTGACGGACGAGGATCAGAACTTGCGCGACATGGGCGAGCTCTTCCGCCGCATGGTATTCAACATTCTCATCGACAACACCGACGACCACGAGAAAAACCACGCGCTTCAAGTGGTCGCGCCGACGCGGCAGGGCCGGTATCGGCTGGCACCTGCCTACGACATCCTGACTACGAATTCGGGTCAGGGCTATCAGGAGTTCATCGTCGGTGCTGATCAGCGAGATTCAACTCTGTCCAACGCCATGTCGCAATGCGCGCTCTTTGGTCTCACCCCGGCTCAGGCGGCTGCCGAGATCGTTCGCGTCATTGGAGCGGTTGACGGGTGGCAGGAGCACTTCGCCGCGTGCGGCGTCAGGGACTCCGATCTCGCGAGCCTGGCTGAGCGCATCGACGGCGACCCGCTTCAGGGCCAGCGACGGGCGTTCAATCCCGCCGCCTATACGACGGCGCGAGCGCCAAAGCGGCGAAGCCCTTTCGCTTGATGGCCCCTTTCTTGAAGCGATTCACCGGTTAATTGAAACCGGCACATACATCCAGCGGCGACGGCGGGATTCGCGCCTGCGGATTCACTCGATTCTGAGCGCGGAGCTGATTACTGACGGCTTCGTTTCCTGCACAAACTCGATCAGGTTTCCCGAGTTGTCGCGGATGAAGATATTGGATCCATGCGCCATCTCGCGCACCCAGACGATGTCGGCCCCACGGCGCCGCAATTCCTCCGCGAACGGCCGCACGTCCAGCACGGCGAACGACACATGCTTGTTGCCATGGGTCTGCAGGTCCGTGTCGGGTGTGCGCCGCTCCTGCGGCAGCGGCTTGGCGCCGGGCACATGGAATAGCTCGATGTGCAGTGGGCCGTTCTTGAGCATTGCCACCTCGGCGGGAATGCTCGGTATGGGAAAGCGCTTCTCCACGTCAAAGCCGAGCACGTCGCGATACCAACTGATGGCAGCCTCGAGATCGGGCACGCTCACGCCCGCATGGTGATGCCAGAATTCCAGAGAGTTGCTCATGTCGGATGTCCTCGAGGCGTTCACCGATAGTTCATGGGTTTTGCGCAAGCGTCAAAAGCCGCTCGGCATTGCCCCCGAGGATCGCCGCGCGCTGTTCGGCGGTGAGGTCCGGGGTCGCGCCTATCAACGCATGTATGTCGTAGTGCCCCATGTCGAAGGGATAATCGGTGCCGACCACCACCTGCCCGCCACCGACTTGGTCGATCAGCTTGCGCAACCCCGCGGGCGAGTACACCAGACTGTCGAAGAAAATACGGCGCAAATACTCGCTCGGCGGAAGCGCCGTGGTACGTGCGTCCGGTCGGGTGTGATAGGCGTGATCGGCGCGTCCGACGTAGGTCGGTAGATAACCGCCGCCATGGGCGGCACAGACCTTCAGACCCGCAAACCGATCGAGAACACCGCCGCAAATCAGGTGCGACAGCGCCACCGTGGTCTCCACAGGTTGTCCAACGCTGTTGGACAAATAGGCCGGCTGCAGCCGTTCGCCCAAGGAGCATCCCATGGGATGAATGAATACCACGCAACCGAGCTCCTCCGCCTTGGCCCACACCGGCTCCAGGGACGGGTGGGACAGCTCGCATTCGTTCACCGCGGTCGACAGCTCGAAGCCGCGCAAGCCGAGAGTTTTCACCGCATAATCCAGCTGCGCCACGGCTAACTCGGGGTGTTGCAGCGCCAGTGTGCCGAGGCCTATGAGGCGATGCGGATACTGCGCGCAAATGGCCGCGATATGCTCATTCTGCAGCCGGACGATGTCGAGCGCCAGATCATGGTCCGCCCAGTAGTAATACTGCGTCGGCTGCGGGCTCACGACCTGGATATCCACGCCCATGAGGTCCATGTCGGCGAGCCGTACCGACAGGTCGCTCAGCGGCGCCGAGGCCTGCGGCAGCATCACGCCGGCATTGTACTCGACGGAAGCGGGTCCCAAGGTGCGCAGCCGGATCTCCGACTCCGCTTTTTTCTGCGGCCTGTCGGCGACCAGGCGTTCGACCGAGGGAGAAAAGCTGTGCGCATGAAAGTCGATCGTTTTGATGCGCCCGCCCCGAGCATCTCGAATCCAGCTGGCAGGGTCGATATGGAATCGACTGTCGCCGGGTGAATACCTTGGAGCATTCATCGAGGCGTGTTCTTGGCCTTCGAGCGGCGGAACAAGAACGTGAATAAAAATGGTAGCAAGGAAAGACCCAGCAGCCTGAACAGGCGGCGCGCTTGTTCGGGGCGTAGTTTGGCGGTGAGCGGCATGCTGCCGTAAGCCTGCCCCTTGACCACCAGGTCATCGCCTTCGCGTTCGATCGTTCGAATCGTCATCAGATCCTCGTCGGCGGCACCGTACAGGGTGACGGTGCGGTCGTCCGATGCGGAAGCGCGGGTGCCGCTTCCAAGCGTAGTCGTTTTAGCCGAGGCCTTGCCGGTGTCGGTGCCGATCAGCTGGTCGAAATCCAGCCCCAAGTGTTCGAACATACGAATCGCGGTGCCGCGGCCGGCGCCATACACTCCGCCGCCCGGATGGAGAAAGGGTCCGACCAGATAGAAGCGTTCGATGCCCGGCACCGTGTACTGGGCCAAATCCGGTGTCGGACGATGGCCGCCGGTCTGATAGAAATACGGCGCCACGCCATGCACGTCGCCGCCGACCATGCTGTTGGGCATATTGCGGGCGTGATCGAGCGGAGTGACGACGGTGCGCTGGACGATGTTATCGCTGGTCAAATTCTTGATGAATTTTTGATAGTGCCTCAGGCTGCGATCGCCCATTTCCTCCTTGATTTCGTCCCAGCGTGCCGATCCGCCCTCTTCCAGGTTGTAGGGGGCGAACGTTATCCCGTGAAACATCCCCCTCCCCGGAGGTACCCGCGAGGGATCGTTGATGCTTTCGTCGCCGCCCGCGCCAAGCACCCGCTCCGAAATCCGCCCTCGCTTGAGCGCGTCGAAATCATCGAGCATGTCGCAGAGGCGTTCGCTGGCCATGAATTCGAGCATGATGGCATGGCCGACTTCCTCGCCGGCGCGGAACTGAGCGGGGCTCTTCAAATCGTAGTGGCTCACCATGATGCTGAAGGCCGCCAGGGTGGCGCGCTCCGCGCGGACCAGCACCCGCTCCGGCACGCCGTCGAGGAAGGCGCGCAGGCGGTGCGGGTGAATCGCCCCGATCACGCCGTCTCTCGCCACGAACTCCTCGCCCGTTGACAGTCGCACCCCCGTCGCCCGGCCGCTCGTCGTCAGAATCTTCGTGACCTCGCTGTTGCAGCGTACTTCCCCTCCATAGTGCTCAATGCAACGCACCAGGGACTCGGACAGCTTGCCGCTGCCGCCGACCGGCTGCGACACGCCATAGCCATGAATCAGACCGGGCATTAGGTACAGCCCGAAGCCGGTGCCGAGTTCATCCGGCAGCTGCAGGTTCTCGGTCACCAAGCGAATCAGCCACACCTTGACCCGTTCGCTTTCGAATGATTGATTGGCGATTTCCAGCGAGCTGCGCTGCATGGCGTCGAGAATCTCGCGGCCTTCCTCGCTGCCATCCATCATCGACACCATCGTGCCCATGGAGGTCGGCGGCGCGTATAGCCCGGCGCCGAACATGGGGAGCATGGCCATCGCCCGCTTGGCGAAGTGGCGGTAAGTCTCCGCGTCCTTGGGGGAGATGCGGGCGATCTGCTCGCAGGTCTTGTCCAAATCCCGGTACGCGATCAGCGTACTTTGATCCGGAAAGATCATCGCGTAGGGAATGTTGTACTGATACTTGAGCCCAAACCGGCTCTGCAGACCGAGCTCGTCCTGCCGGATCATCGGATTGCCCTGAATCATGATGTGCACGCTGGAATGCTCGTCGTGCCAATATCCCGGCGTGTTCATCTCGCGCGTGACCACACCGCCGCCGGGCCAGGGCTTGCGCTCCAGGACCAGCACTTTCTTGCCGGCTTTGGCCAGGTACGCCGCCGCCACCAGGCCGTTGTGCCCGGCACCCATCGCTACGATGTCATAGGAATTCGACACGCTGTTTCCTCGAAACATTGCTGCGCAGGATCAGTCCCGCCAAGGCCGCGGCCGCGGCGACCGCCAGATTCAGGCTGCCCATCACCGATAACGTCGGCAACAGGCCGCCCAGCGGTTTGCTGAGCGCGGTGATGATCATTCCGCTGAGGAACTGACCGATCGTGAAAGCCGCCGTCCACATGCCGGTACCCTTCCCGCGGATGCCGAACGCGAGACCGCGGGTCGCCCACACCAGCAGGCTGGGCAGGACCAACCCACAGCCCACCTGATTGATGAATGAGGCCCACACATAGGCGGTGGGATCGGTGGCCCGGCCCATGAAGGAAAAACCGAGCCCAATCAGGGCAAAATCCACGAACAGCAACCAGGGGATCGGCAGGCGCGACAGACCCCAATAGAGGAATGTGCCCACCGGAACGCCGATCGTGGCAAGCGCCGACAATGTGCCGATCCCGCCCGGATCGCTGACACCGAGCGCCACCAGGGCCTCCGCATTCTTGGTGATGACGGTGTAGAAGCTGATGGAGCCGAGAAGAGTGACGGCGCAGATGCCGCTCAAGCGCGCCCAGGGGAATTCCGTGTACTGCCCGGATTCGGGAGCTGCGCCGGCAACGGCACCTTTGTCCTCGCCGGTGGGCTCCCAGATGAGCTTGACGACCCCGACGACCAAGATGAAGCTGTACAAATAGAGATAAAAGGGACCGCGCCAGCCGTAAAGAGCGCCCAAGCGGCCGCCCAAGTAGGTGATTCCAATCGCGGCGACCGATGCCACCGCGGTCTGGCTCGCCAGCCATCGCTCCCGCGCATGGCCCCTGAAGTAATCGCTGATCATCGTCGTCGTGACCGTCATGACGACGGCCTCGCAGATGCCGACTCCGACGCGCGAGACGATGATGGCGTAGATGTCGTCGAGAAACACCGGTGCAACGCCGACCAAGGCATACACGATCATCGACAAGATCAATACCCTGCGGCGACCGAACCGGTCCGCGACCCAGCCCGCCGGCGCCGACATCAGCAGCACCCAGATCGAGGGCATGGTCACTACACCGCCCATCACCAGATAATCGTGGTTGGGCACGTTCTTGAAGTGCTCCAGGAGCAGGTGCACGACCGGCGTGAGCACCGATACGCCCATGACCGCCATCGTGATCGGCAGCAGCAGCATGATGCCCTGCGGAAACCCTGCCTGCCCCCCGGGAGCAGCTCTTACCGCATTCGGCGTGTCATTCTCAGTGGACGGATTCAATAGGAGTTCTCGTTCGACGTAGCTATCAGGGCTGCCCGAGCCAGTCCCGGAATTGAGCGAAGCCGGGGACATGCGACGCGGTGCCGCCATCGACGACCAAATTGTGCCCGGTGACGTATCGGGAATCGTCCGATGCCAGATAGGCGACCGCATTCGCGATGTCCTCAGGCAAGCCGAGGTAGGGGGTGAGCGTTTCGCCCGCGACAATCTCGTGAAGGCGTCCCGGCAGGTTCGCATGCGCCGCCGGCGTCATGGTGAGACCGGGCGACACCGTATTGCAGCGGATTCCCCTCCTGCCATGTGACGTTGCGATGGAGCGCGTGAGTTGGATCACCGCGGCTTTGGAGGCGGCGTAGGCGGCTTGGCCGATGTTGCCTTGCAGCCCGAGATTCGACGCCGTGTTGATGATCGAGCCTGCGGCGCTCTTGACCATGTGGGGCAGCACGTGCTTGCAGCACAACATGGTGCCCCGAACGTTGATCCGAAAGGTGCGATCCCAGACCTCCGCTTCCATCGATTCAACATCGCGATCGCGCCCGGTCAGCTCCGGCGAGAGGTCGGCGGCGTTGTTGTGCAGAACGTCGATTCGTCCGAATCGCTCGAGCGTCGACCGAACCACGGAGGCTATGTTCTCCTCCTGTGAGAGGTCCAGGTGCAGCGCCAACGCCGAGCCGCCCTTCTGCCGGATCAGGCGCGCGACCTGTTCCGCCGCCTCAATATGGATGTCCGCGGCGACCACGGTCGCACCCCCCGCGGCCAGCAGCATCGCCGTGGCCGAGCCGATCCCGCCGGCAGCCCCCGTCACCATCGCTATCTTGTTGTCTAATCGATGCATATCGTCATGTTACCCGTTCAGTCCAGGCTACCGTCCGCCGCCGCCCCTGGGAAATGGTATGTTCTGATTGAGGTCATCGTGACCGTCAATCAGTCCCCAGCCACACAGGTATTGCGTTGCGTACCGAGCCCCGCGATCGACCCCTCGAGAACATCCCCGGGACGTAGAAACCTGTGGGTGTGCGAGCCGTTGCCCGCGGGCGATCCGGTCAGCAACAGGTCCCCTGGCCAGAGCCTTACCCGGCTGGTGAGATACTCGATCAGACGCGCAATGTCGAAGATCATGTCGGCCGTGCTTTCATCCTGTTTGATGTCGCCGTTGAGTTTGAGCGTGATGCGCACGTCTTGCGGCTTGGGAACGAAGCAGGCCGGTACCAGGTAGGGCCCCGTCGGCAGATAACCCGGCATGCCCTTACCCATGACCCAATCGCTGCCGAGGGCCTTCAAGTCCTGGCGGTGCACGAGCTCGCGGTTGGTGATGTCGTTGCAAATCGTGTATCCGGCAATGTAATCGTGCGCGACGCTGCGCGGCACGTGAAACGCGGGCTTGCCGATTACCGCCACGAGCTCGAGCTCCCAATCGGGTTGCTCGACGTTGGCCGGCAGGGGAATCGGATCGAACGGGCCGGTGATCGACGACCAAGCCTTGGAGAATATGTACGGCGTACCGTTCGAGCTGCGCTCGTCCATCAGATTCTCCGCATACGCCAGCCGCTGCTCACGGCTCATTCCCTGTACTTCCGGATCCCGCGCCTGATCGACGATCAAATCGATGACATGACGGCGGTAGTTCGCACCGGAACAGAATATCTGACGCGGCTGTTCCAGCGGAGCATGGACCTTCAATGCGCCGAGCGGTGCCGATAACTGAGCCAGCGCCGCCGGGCGATCGGCGAGATGCGCCGCCGCCTGGCGCAGAGCGCCTTCATTGAGCGGCCACTCGTCGAGCATGGATAACAGGGACGCTGGATTGCGTAGTTCGTGGCCCAAACTCTTGCACAGGGAAACGAGACCGTTCAACGCGACGACTCGTTCAGCCATCACCAGGCCGGGAAACGGCGGCGCACCCGCGATCGAAAAGGTGCCCAGGGCGAAATGGGCGGAGATGGGTGAATCGGTCATGGGTATTTCTCGTTAGTTGAACGGCCGGCCGCCGTCGACGGCAAGGACGCAACCGGTTGTGAAGGTCAGGTCGCGTACGGCCGCAACGACCGCGGCAGCGACTTCCGCGGGCGCCGCCAGGCGGCCCAAGGGCGTGCGGGCGGCTTGTTCCTCGCGCCATTTCGGATCCAGGGACTTCACGAAGTCCGTGTCGACCAGTCCCGGGGATACGGAGATGACGCGCACCGCAGGCGCCAGTGCACGTGCCAGCGACTGAGTCATATTATCGATGGCGGCCTTCGAGGCACAGTACATGACGTTGCTACCCATGGCGGTCCGCGCCGCGATCGAGGAGATATTGATCACCACCGCACCGCCCGGCTGAGTGCTCACCTTGAGCAGCGGCAGCAGGGCGCGCAGCGCGGCGAAACTGCCGCGCACATTGGTCGCTAAAATATCATCAATCAGCGCATCGTCGAGGCCGTCGAGGTCGCCATGCGGCACGAAGCGCGTGGTTCCGGCACAGTTCACCAGCACATCGCAACGTCCGTATCGCTCCCTCACCTGCGCGCTCAGAGCTTGCAACGCAACGCTGTCGGTCACCTGGGCGCCCAGCGCGGAGTGCGCGCAATGGGCGGATCCGGGAAGATCCGCCGCCAGCCGCAGTGCGGCTGCCGCGGAGTTCCGGTATCCCACCACCACCGCGAACCCAGCGGCCGCCAGCGCCCGGCAGATGGCGGTGCCGATGCCGCCCGTGCCGCCGGTGACCACGGCGACCGGACTAGCCGACCGCATTGTCGATTGTTTGGGTCCGGCCATACCTTCGCACGCGCAGGTCGGCCTGTTCCTTGTGACCGGCAAACCCTTCCAGCTCACACAGCCTCGAACCGTAGCTGCCGATCAGCGCGCTGGCTTCGTCGGTCGTCACTCGCTGGTAGGTGCAGGTCTTGATGAACTTGCC
Organism: uncultured Gammaproteobacteria bacterium; assembly: GCA_963837435.1. Taxonomy (GTDB): domain Bacteria; phylum Pseudomonadota; class Gammaproteobacteria; order Steroidobacterales; family Steroidobacteraceae; genus Bog-1198. The sequence goes on along the minus strand of CAWINJ010000010.1, from coordinate 670,884 downwards.
GACCCAAAGACCGCCCGTATAACGCGCCGCGCGCAATGTGGGCAAGGTGTGATTGGTGCCGATGACCTTGTCGCCGAAGGAGACATTGGTGCGCGGGCCGAGAAACAGTGCGCCATAATTGGTCATATGCTTCAGAAAATAGTCCGGGTCGCGCGTCAGCACCTGAACATGCTCCGAGGCAATCCGGTCCGCCTCCCGCAGCAGCTCCTCGGTGGTATCGGCCAGGATGATCTCGCCGCAATTCTCCCATGCCTTGCGCGCCACCTCGGCGGTCGGCAGCCACGCGAGCAGCGTTTCGATCGCTCGCGGCACCTCATGCGCCAGCTGCGAGGAGTTCGTAAGCAACACCGCCGGACTGCCGGGTCCGTGCTCGGCCTGGCCGATCAAATCCACGGCGGCCATTTCGGCATCACAGCTGTCATCGGCGATGATCAAGGTTTCGGTGGGTCCGGCCAACAGGTCGATTCCCACGCGGCCGAACAGCTGGCGTTTGGCCTCGGCAACATAGGCGTTGCCGGGACCTACGATCATGTCGACCGCCGCGACCTCCTCGGTCCCCAGAGCCATGGCGCCAATGGCCTGCACTCCGCCGAAGGCGTAAATCTCATCGGCGCCGCCCAGATGCATGGCGGTGACGATTGCGGGGTGCGGTTTGCCGCCGAACGGCGGCGCGCACGAGACGATGCGTTTGACCCCCGCCGCTTTCGCCGTCACCACACTCATGTGCGCCGATGCGACCATGGGATAGCGGCCGCCGGGGATATAGCACCCGACGCTGTTGACGGGCACATTGCGGTGTCCCAGCACCACCCCCGGCAAGGTCTCGATCTCGAGATCCTTGAGGCACGCGCGCTGCGCGAGCGCAAAATTGCGGATCTGGGTTTGCGCGAACTTGATGTCCTCGATGGTGTTCGAGGGGATGGAGCGCACACAGTCCGCGATCTCGTCTGTCGTCAGCCTGAACTGCGGCGGCGACCATTGGTCGAATTTCAGCGAAAAGTCGCGTACTGCGGCACCGGCCCGTGCCGCAATGTCGCCGAGAATTTCTTCGACGGTGTTGCGCACCTGCAGGCTGTTTTCGGCCCTGGCCGCGGCACTCAGGCCGGATTTTAGTCGACGAATCATATTGCGGCCCCCAATTGGCTCCTCAGTCGCGCGGACCGTTCTTCACATAACGTTGATCGATCGCCCCAAATATCGAGCCGCCCGCCGCGCCGAACATTTCGATGCGCACGCGTTCACCGAAATGCAGGAATGCAGTCTTCGCGCCGCCCTGATCGAGGGTCTCGATGGCGCGTCGCTCCGCAATACAGGCCGAACCCGCACTGCGCGAGGCATTCGACATCGTGCCGGAGCCGATGATCGTTCCGGCCCTCAGGCGCCGTGAATAGGCCGTATGTTCGATCAGCCGAAAGAAGTTGAATGTCATCTCCCTGCCGTGCGGCTGCCCGAACCATTCGCCATTGCGCTGAACCGACAGAGGCAACTCCACGCGGCCGTCGCGCCATGCGTCGCCGAGTTCATCCGGGGTCACGGCCACGGGCGAGAAGCTCGTGGAAGGCTTGGCCTGGACCCAACCGAAGCCGGTCTTCATCTCCCGTCCCGCCAGGGCACGCAAGCTCACGTCGTTGACCAGCATCAGCAGCTTAACATGCGCTGCAATCTTCTCCTTGGGTGTGCCCATCGGCACCTCATCCAGAATCACGGCCACTTCCCCCTCGAAGTCCATGTTATCCGACTCGCTGGGAAGCTCCACATCGTCGCGCGGTCCGATGAAATCGTCGGACGCGCCCTGATACACGAGCGGATAGCGCTCGTATTCGTTCTTGATGCCGATATCGAAGGCGCGCTCCATCAGAGAGCCGTGATTGGCAAAGGTCGAACCGTCGAGCCATTGATAACAGCGCGGCAGCGGGGACATCGCCTGCGCCGGGTCGAACTCGAATACGCCCTTCGCGAGGCCGCGCTCGAGCTCCCGGTAGCGTGCCTGCAGCGGCCCCTCCACTTCGGGCCAGCGCTCGATCGCTTCCAGCAAGGTCGGCGCCAGGGGGTCGGCAAATACCGCTCTCATCAAGTCCTTGGAGACGACGGCCAGGCGGCCGTCGCGGGTGCCGTTTTTCAAAGTGGCGAGTTTCACTCAGTATTCCTCAACGTTTCCAGTGCGCCATGGGCAAACCGGCAACGGGCGCCGCGAAGTACGGAATGGCCGTGCCCATCAGGCTGCCGAGATAGACCGTGCGCAGATCCGGGCCGCCGAAGGTCAGACTCGCCATCCACGGCGCGATGCTGCCCTTGGTCGCCGCCATCACCTCCGGCGTCATCGTACCGGCGTAGAAGTGCCGGTCATAAATGCTCACCTGGACAGGGTCGCTGTCGTCGAGCAGGGTCAGCACCTCCCCCTCCGGCGTCAATGCGATCAGACGATCCGTCTGGACCAGCGTAATCCAGAGATTGCCGTACGCGTCGAACGCAAACCCGTCCGGCGTGCCGCGCAAATCGCTGGGTCCATAGATCTCGCGGCCGCTCAACGCGCCATCGGCGTGCACCCGCAGGCGCGAGATGCGGCGGGCGTTGGATTCGACCACATACAGCCATTCTTCCTTGGCGTCCAAGCGGATCTCGTTGGTACCGACGAAACCATCGGCGACGATGCGGATGCCGCTTTCGTCGATCAGACCGACATATCCATCCGGGGTTTTTTCATTGATGGAGCGGGTCCACGGTACCAGTCGGGTCGTTACCGTGAACCAGATGCGATCGCGCGAATCGCTCAGCACAAAATTGGTTTTCCCCAAGGGCCGTCCGTCGATGTGGGTGTACAGAGTGCGCGAATGGCCGTCGCGACGCATCACCTCGATCGCATCCGTGCCGAAATTCGCGATGAGAAAATCGCCGGCGCGGTTGATCGCAATGCCATTGGGCAGCGTGGTGCCGCCGAGAATGAACGACTTGGGGTCATTGGCATCGATGCCCTTATGCCCGGTCTGTGCCACGAGCCGCTGGGTACCATCCGGTCGAATGCACATCACGCCGCCCCGTGCGTCTGCGCTCCACAGGGTCCCGTCCCGTTCCGCCAGGATGCATTCCGGACGCTGCAAGCCCCGCCCGATGGTCTTGATGGCGGAGCGGTCCACGGTCCAGCCGGCGAGAGGATTGGTTGATCTGCTCATGATCTCGACTTCGCCCCGGGGCTCAAACGATGGGCAACAGCGCCCGCCGCACCAACGTGGGCAGATCGCCGTCGTGATGAAAACCGGCGGCATCGGCCGCCGGAGTGGATAGCGGCGGATAGCGGCCGAAATTCGCCTCGAGCTTGGGGTCGGACCCGTAGCTCACGCGTCCGCGGACATCGCCGCCGTACACCTCTGCAACGGCATCCACGAGCTCGGCCATCGATGGGCATAATGCCGGGAGCGTCCAAGCGCGGACATCCTCGCATGCCTCGGAGGACAGTGCGGCCGCATGCAGCAAGTTATCGACGATGCAGTGTATCGACATCAGCCACGTGGTCGAGTCCGCGGCCACGGGACACGCGTAGGAGCGGCCCTCCGCCGGCTCGCGAATGATGTCGCTCATGAATGCCGACAGCTGCCCGGTCCGCTGCGGCGGACGCGCGACCACCCCGGGCAGGCGCAGCGAACGGGCTTTCACCCAGCCGCGCCGGTCGAAGTCTTCGGCCAGGATTTCGCCGATCAGCTTCTGCGCGCCATAGCTGAGCTTCGGGTGCAGCGGGGTTGCATCGTCCACCCGGGCCGGCAGCGCCGATCCGAGAACCGCGATCGAACTGGCAAATACGAACACCGGTGCCTTGGCCGACGCATCCGTTTGCGCGCGCGCCGTTTCCAGCAGTCTGATCGTGGCATCCACATTGATCTGCCGGCCCAATTCGTAGTGTTGCTCGGCCATGCCGCCGGGAATACTGGCAAGGTGGAACACGACATCGATCGGTGTATCGAATGCCCGCGCAAGCAGTGCAGGATCGGCGATGCTGCCCGACAGCCGCCGCACCCGCGGCCTCTCCTCGCCTTCGAACTCCAAGTCCATCAGGGTCAGACGCGCCACCGGGCTAAGGCCGGCCGGCAGCGGAGTGGTCTCGCTCAGAAGGCGCCTGGTCAGCGCCTTGCCAATGAAGCCATTCGCACCGGTGATCAGCAGATTCATATTCCCCACTCAGCCGCAAGCTCGTTCGAGGCATCATGGAGAGATTGGCCCGGCGGCGGAAATCGAACCTTTCGATGCCCGCCATCACTTTCAGCCATGCGGAACGCACCTACCTGGCCGGCCTGGCGTACAATTTACACCCGATGCGCTACCACAAACTTGATCTCAATCTATTGACGGCGCTCAAGGCGTTGTTGATGGAACGGAACGTGACCCGCGCCGGCGAAAGCGTGCATGTCACTCAGTCGGCGATGAGCGGCATACTCGCCCGACTGCGCGACTATTTCGGCGATCCCTTGATCGTACAGGTCGGCCGTAAGATGGAGCTGACCCCGCTCGCGGAGAGCCTCGTGGAGCCCGTGAACGATGTCTTGTTGCGCATCGACGCGACCATTGCGACTCGGCCCGAGTTCAATCCTCTGACCACGCGGCGGCATTTCTCGGTGGTCGCCTCGGACTACTCGATCAGCGTACTGCTGCTCGACGTGCTCCGCCGCGTGCATCGGGAGGCTCCGAACATGTCGCTGGAATTTCGCACGCCGAGCGAGAGCGCGGTGGCGGAACTCGAAGCGGGCGAGGTGGATTTCATCGTCAATCCGGAGAGCCAAAATTCCCCCCTGCAATCCGGCGCGGTGATATTCGAGGATTCCTACACCATCGTCGTCGATGCCGACAACCTGGAGGTCGGCGACTCCATTGGAATCGATCAATACCTCGCCCTGCGCCACGTTGCCTTCAAGAGCGGCAAGCACGGTCTACCGCAATTCGAAACCTGGATGGCGAACCGGCACGGCGAGGAGCGGCACGTCGAAGTCATCTCGCATAGCTTTTATCTTATGCCGCAGCTGGTGCTCGGCACCGCTCGCATTGCCACCATGCATACCCGCCTGGCGAAACAGTTCGCGGGCAGCTTACGCATACGCCTGGTCAATCCCACATTCGAGATTCCGCGTCTCGTTGAAGTGCTGCAATGGCACAAATACCGCGACCTGGACCCCGGAAGCATGTGGTTGCGCGACGTGATCATCGACGGCGCCCGCAGGCTTCCGCCTCTGGATGAATTGGAGCGGACGGATCCTTGAGCCGGGCGTAGACGCTCGACGCCCGGCGCATCCACGGGTAGCGTGAATGTCTTCGGGTTGACGCCGGAGCTTGCTCAGCGGGCCTGTTCCCCCTCGGGTTTGAGCTTGCCGGCGGGTTCCTGCGGCAGGACGGCTTTCGGCCTCACGCCGCGAAAGGGCTCGAGCGACTTGCGGTCCGGATCGAATTGCATGTCCCAGTCGATTTTTGCCGCGCGCCAGAAGCTCGGCGTGTGCGTCGCCCAAAGCAGGGACCCGAATTTCCAATCCCACACCCGGGGAACCCAGTTGTCATCCAGATAGTCGGTGTCGACGTGATATTCCGCTTCGCCGCCGTTCGGATTGTCGAGATAGTAATAGATGGCCGAGGAAATTCGGTGCCGTGACAAGCCGCCCGAGGAATTGGTGCTGAGGTTCTTCCATCCCTTGGCATCCATCTGATTGACGCCCAACATGAGTTCGTCGATGTCTTCCAAGCCGAAGGCCATGTGCATGAACCCCGGTTGATCCGGCGCCATCGGCAGAGCCGTCGACACGAAGAAAATGCTGTGATGTTCGTTGGTGCCGTCAGCCCGGGCGAAAGCGCCGGCGCCGCGCGAGTGGTCGGTATAGCGAAAGCCGAGACGATTGATGAAGAACTCCAGCGAAGCGACATAGTCTCTGGCGAAAAACACGACATGATTGATGGTCTTGGGAATGGCGCGCTGGCGCCACTTGCGGTGCAGATTGAGCCTCTGGATGTTGCCGGGAGCGTTGACCGGGTCGGGTTGGCATACGACGGACCGCTTCCGCCACACTCTCAGTCCCAACGGCATGCCGTCGTCGGCGAGAAAGTGTGCCGTACCATCGGAATCGCGGCGCACCTCACGGTCCACCGCAAGACTCGCCACCAGCTTTTCCAGTGCTTCTGTCGTATCGACCCCCCAAATAGTCTCGCGTACGCCCGGCTTGTCGGCATACGCGCCCGGCAAGGCCGCATCGTCGCGGCGCCGCACGATGACCTTGGACCCCGTCATCACTTCGAATACGCCTTCCTGCGGGCCGATCGATAGGGCAGTCAGGCCGAAATCCGTCCAAAATCGGCAGCACCGCGCCACATCGTCGACACCGAAGACCACGCTCTCAACCCCTAGAATCGCCATGCCAATTATCCATTTTTGAGTGATGTGTTGCCGATCGCTCGCGAGCACGCGGCTTCAATACCTCAGCCTACGAGGACGCCCGCTTGCTTGTACAAGGGTTTGTGACGATTGCCGCCATCATGATCCACGATGATTGACGAGTCGGCAAGCATCCGGCGGCGCGATGGGATGGATCGAAAAAAGAGCTTTTACAGATAATGGCGCCGTCATCTACCCTTGTAAGACATGTCGGCCTATGAAAACAGCAATCCAGAGTAATAAAAGATACACCACGGTTGCGATAGCGCTTCACTGGGGCATCGCGATCCTGATCCTGTTCAATTTGGGTGTGGGCTTTTTCATGGAGGGACTCGAGCCTGGATTGCGAAACATCATCGTCCCGTTGCATATTTCCTCCGGCATCACGGTCCTGATATTGACGGTGCTGCGTCTGGGGTGGCGGTTCACCCACCCTCCCCCGCCGCTACCGGCAGAAATGACGGATTGGGAACGCCGAGCGGCCCACACGGCGCACGCCATCATCTACTTCTTGATGCTTGCCATGCCGGTAACGGGTTGGGCGATCGTCTCGGCACATCCGCCGCGACCCGGTGCCGGGCCTCTGGTCTGGGGTTTATTGCACTTACCTCCCATTCCGCCGGTTTCGCACCTGGATGCACCGGTTCAAAAGGCCGCGCATGAATCGTTTGTCCGGATCCATTCAATCGGCGGCTGGATCTATGTCGCGCTTCTGACACTGCACATTGCCGCCGCACTCAAGCATCAATTCTACGACCGGCACGCGCAATTCGCGCGCATGGGAGTGGGAAGGCTGCCATCGGGAGAACTATGAAAGTCGCACTGATCGGAGCCACCGGAAATGTGGGGTCCAGGATACTGGCCGAGCTGCTTTCTCGCGGTCGCGCCGTTCTGGGCCTGGCGCGTCACACGGAGACAATTGTCGCGCAATCGGGCCTCGATACCGCAAACGTCGACGCCAATGCGCCCGACGAACTTGCAAAGCTGTTGCTCGGAACGAATGCCGTGGTCAGCGCGGCCAAGTTCAAGGACGCCGACCCGAGCGAGCTCATAAGGGCGGTGCGCAAGAGCGGTGTCAAGCGCTACCTCGTCGTTGGCGGCGCCGGCAGCCTCGAGTTGTCGCCCGGGTTGCGCGAAGTGGACGGAGCGGGTTTCCCGCCGCATGTAAGACCCGAGGCGTTGAGGGGCGCAGAATTCCTCGACCAGTTGCGCGCCTCGGACTTGGACTGGACGTTCCTGTCGCCCTCACGCATATTCTTTGCCGGCAAACGCACCGGCAAGTTCCGTCTCGGCACGGACAAGCTGCTGTTTGACGAGGCCGGCAAGAGCAGTATTTCCTATGAGGATTACGCCATCGCACTGGTGGACGAATTGGAGAATCCGAGACATCTGCGCGGCCGATTCACCGTGGGCTATTGATCGTGGCCATGCCCGACGACCTATTGGCTCGACGGCTACTACTCGTTCGACCGCTCGATGCCTACTTGAGACGGTCCTTGATCTTGCCGATGCCGGCCAGAGCGCATTCTTCGTCCTTTGCACTCGGCTCCGCGCCGCTGACTCCGATCGCACCGATGACCTCGCCGCCCACCGTGAGCGGTAGTCCGCCGGCAAAGGTGAGCAGATTGGTATCTGACTTGATCCTGGCCGCCACACTGGGGTCGGTTCTTGTCAAGGCACCCACCTGCGATGTCGGCATCTTGAAGGTCAATGCGGTGTAGGCCTTGCGAAACCCCGTATAGGCATGAGAACCATCCGTGCCGTCGGGGATGTAGTACAACTTGGGTGTCCCCGCCGAATCGATGACGCTCACGCCCACATGGTAGCCCTTGCACGCGCCGACAATCGCCTTGGCCGCCTCCAACATGAGGTCGATCGAAGGCGCTCTCGGGAGCGGCCGCTCGGGCGGCCGCGGCGGCAATGGTCCGGGGGGAAACGGCAGGCCATCGAATGGGCGGCCATGGTCTCCCGGAAACCCGGAACTGGGCGCGGCGGTTCCGGCAGTGGCAGGCGCCGCACTGGCGCTCACACCGGCCGCGAATGCCCCGAGCACGAGGATGAGACTTCTCATGAAGACCTTAGAAACTCACCGTAAATTTCAGTCCCGCGTAGCGCACCGAATCGCGTGCGGGTTGGCCGATCACGGCGTTACCATTCCACGGGCCGCTCCAAAAGTCTTCGACGTCGGAGAAGTAGTGATGATTGGTGACATTGTTGACAAATACCCTCGCTGAGAACTTGCCATCGTTGGTCTGGATGGCCGCGTTCAGATTGAGCAACCCGAATCCCGATTGGATCGCGTAGGGATTTTGATCGGGCAGCATCTGCGCCGACGTTCTGTAGGTATAGGTTCCGCCGAACACCAACTCATAGGGGACAACGGGCAGCGGCACGCGCTGCTCCGTTCCGAACGTGGCCTTGAATTTCGGCGAATTGGGCATGGTGTCGCCGGAAACGGACTGGGCCGGGGTCGGCTGGCCGTTGATCACTTCGGTATGGCAGCCCTCCGCGGCCGTCTGCAAGCCATAACAAGGCGCCCCGGTGTAGGTCACGAACTTGGCATCGATATAAGCGGCGCTCAAGTTGAGCCTCGTGTAAGGTGTCGCGAGCCACTCGCTGGCAAGCTCCGCACCGCGAGTTTGCGCCTTACCCACCGAGCTCAGGTTCAGCGGGGGCGTCAGTTCGCCCGGCTGGTATGCGTAGCTCTGGATCTGATAGTCCGTATATATGGTGTCGAAAATATCCGCGTTCAGGGTCAGCGTGCGATCGAAGTACGTGCCCTTGGCGCCGAGTTCGTAGCTGTTGATCGATTCTTTGCCGACGGGTGTCTGCGGGGCGTTGCTCGTCAATACGGCGGAGGTATTGTAAGCCGCCGGCGAATAACCGCGCGAGTAGCTCAGATAGCCCATGACATTCTCGGTGAACTGCTGCTTCAGAGCGACATCGCCGACCACCGTATCGGAGGAATCGCTGCTGATGCTGGTGAATACGGGCGGAGAAACTCCCACCGACACATACTGATTGTATCGATTCCCGATCTCGTCGTGATTGAAGCGCAGGCCCGTCACCAACGAGGTCGTGGGAGTGAACTTCCAGGTCGTTCGGGCGTATACATCGGCCGTCTTGGTATCGGGGACCACATGATCGTCAAGGGCCGCGGGGGGCAAAGTGCGTGTGTAAACCTCGTCCACGTTGGTGTCGGAGTAGAACACACCGGCCAGCCAACTGACTGCCAGATCGGACGGCGATACGATCTTGACCTCTGCGCTCTGCTGCTTGACCGTCGACACCTGATTTTGGGTATTGAGGAATACATTGGCCCCGGTCAGGGTCTGAAAAAAGAAGTTATCGACGGCGAATAGGTCCTGAGTCTGGTTCTGGCGCTCCTCGCTGAAGGCGGTGGTCGCGGTAAGGGTATAGCCACCCGGCAGGCGATCGTTGACTATCACGCTGTAGTCGTTATCCCGGTGCGTGGCACCCGCGGATGTGACGGGGCTCTTGTAAGCCAAATTATCGGGCCCTGGCGTAATTCCGGGCAACAGCGAAGCCTGCGAGAGAAACGGCGGACAGGGAGTGAAGAGCAGGCAGCGGCCGGGGGTAATGTAAGTGTAAACGAAATTGAATCCGCTCCCTTGCGTCAGCTCGTCGTGCGCCATGAGCTGCACGTCCAGATCCTCCGTGACCTTGAATAAGAACTTGACGCGTGCCCCCGATACATCCTGGGTTGTTTTGTCGCCGGTGGCCAGGTTGGTGATCGGATAAGGGGTCGTGAATTTATAGGCCGAGAGGCTGGCATCGACGCGATCCGACAGCGGACCGGACAGGAACCCTTCCACACGATACTCACCGTCGTCCGTCACCGTTGTGGTCGCGAAACCCTGCAGCGTGTCGCTCGGACCGCGGGTCACCAGATTGATGAGGCCCGAAGCTGCCGTGCGGCCACCCAAGGTTGATTGGGGGCCCAGCAGTACCTCGATGTTCTGAATGCCGGCGACATTGTTGGCATCGAAGGAATCCGAGGGAACCGGCACACCGTCGATATTGATGGCCACCCCCGAGGAGATGCCCACGGTCTGTTCGTTCGAGACGCTCGAGATGCCGCGTATGCCGGTCGGCACGCGGCCATTGATGGTGCCATTGAGCTGCACCGAGGGCACCAGGTTGTTCAGATCCGAAAGATCCGCCACATTGGCGTTGGCAAGCGCCGCCGCAGACACTACCTGTGCCGAGACCGGCACATCCTGCAATTTTTCAGGGCGCTTTTGCGCGGTGATCACGATCTCCTCGAGTGTCGTGACGTTGTCCGTCGAACTCTCGGCCGACGCTCCCGACCATTGCAGTGACGCCGCCAGTACCAGCATGGCACCTGTGACTATCAGGTAACTTTTACGCATTCCAGCTCCCCTATGCGCTCTATTGGCCCATACCTACTTCTAATGCGGGGAGCGTACGAGCAGGCGAGTTCGCTTGTACAAGCGATTGTGACGATTGCCACCATCATCATCCGCGATAGATGATACCGGGTATTTTCGTTGTTCTCCCACTACAAAAGTGCGACCCTGCTGCCGGACGTGACATTGATTCGGGGAGTGGCAATGGCAAAAGTCAGCAAGGCTCTGGTCGTGGGAGGCGGCATTGCCGGCATGTCCTGCGCCATCCAGATGCGCAAGGCCGGCATTCGGGTCGATCTCATCGACATCGATCCGAATTGGCGTGTCTACGGCGCGGGAATCACCATCACCGGCCCGACGTTGCGGGCATTGCAGACGATTGGTGTGCTGGATCAAGTCATCGCGGCTGGCGCGACGTGGAATGGCGCCAAGGTCCACGACAAGGCCGGCACGCTGATCGATGAAGTCGCCTCTGCGCCGCTATCGGCAGAGCTCCCCGCCACCGGCGGAATCATGCGGCCCGCGCTCCACAATATCCTCTCGGCGAGAACCCGTGAGGTGCTCGCCCATGTTCGCCTCGGGATCACCGTGACGCAAATCATCGAGAGAGACGCACAAGTCGATGTCGTGTTCAGCGACGGCACGCGCGGCACCTATGATCTCGTCGTTGCAGCTGACGGCATCTTCTCGACCATGCGCGACCTGGTGTTTCCCGAGGCCGCCAAGCCGGTCACCACCGGACAGGTCGTTTACCGGTTGGTCGCCGAACGGCCGCCGGGCTTCGACCGCACGCATTTCTTTATGGGAGAGAACTGCAAGGTGGGATTCAACCCGGTCTCGCCGACTCATATGTACATGTTTTTGTTGCATCCGTCCGCGGCCGATCCCTGGATCGACCCGCAGGATCAGCCGCAGAAGCTTTACGAGGCCATGGAAGGGTTCGGCGGATTCGTGCCGCAAATCCGCGCAACGGTCAGGACCACCAATGCGCACAGCATCAACTATCGGCCGTTGGAAATCCTGCTGCATCCGGCGCCATGGTACCGTGGACATGTGGTGCTGATCGGGGACGCTGCGCATGCGACCACGCCGCACCTTGCTTCGGGGGCCGGCATGGCCATCGAGGACGGAATCGTGCTGGTCGATGAGATTGGAACGCAGCCGGACTTGGAGCACGCATTGCGGCGGTTCGTGGCGCGCCGCTTCGAGCGCTGCAGTCTGGTCATCCGCAACTCGGTCAAACTCGGCCAAATCGAGATGAGCCGCGGCTCACCTCACGAACACACCCGGCTCATGTCAGAGGCGCTTGCCGCCTTGCGCCAACCCATCTGACGGCCGGCGGCGTCCGGTCACCAAGCGGTAGAACCGCCGTCCACGCGAAAGTCCGCGGCCGTGATCCAACTGGACTCGTCCGAGGCAAGAAAGGTCGCGCACCAGCCAATGTCCTCCGGCTGTCCCAAACGTTTGATCATCAGCTTTTGCATCACCGTTTCCTTGAAACCCGGCACATTGTCGAGAACCGGTTGCGTCGCGGAGGTCACGACCAATGCGGGTGAGATGGTATTTGCACGAATGTTGTGCGGCGCGCCTTCCATCGCGAGCTGTCGTGTCATGGCCAGCACGCCGCCCTTTCCTGCGCAGTGTGCCAATGCCGGTGACCCGGGCAATGCGACGTGGGCATTGGCCGACGCGAAATTGATGATCGAACCTCCGCCGCGCTGGATCATGTACGGCCATACGGCCTTGCAGGCCACGAAAACCACGTCCAACTCGCCGATCAGAGTTCTCTTCCACTGCTGCTCGTAGTCCATCTCCTGAATCCAAGCGAATGCGCCGAAGGCGGCCGCGTTGACCAGGATGTCGATGCCGCCGTACCGTTCGATGGTTGCGCTCATCAACCGCGCAACGTCGGCCGGCGCGCTGACGTCGCACGGATGCAGGCTATGAATCGGCAAGGCCTCCTGCCGCGCCAGCGAAACGGCGCGCTCGGCGGTGACCGCGTCGATGTCGCATCCGAGGACCTTCGCTCCGTGGCGCGCAAACATCAGGGCGCACCCTTGGCCGATGCCGCTGCCGATTCCGGTGACTACGGCAATCTTGCCCTGCAAGCGATTCGATAACACGGCATCCCCCCTGGCTACGGCAGCCAATTTACCCGGAGCTGAGTGCTTTGCGTAATCACTTATGACAATTGGGCACATGCCATCCGCCGATACCCTGGACGCGGGCGGCCTTCCATCGCGTCGACCTGGGGTTCGGCGACTAATTCAAATCAGCGACGATGGCCTCGCCTCAGCGGGCGACGAAGGCACGCTCGACCACGTAGTCGCCCGGATCTCCCACATGCGCGGATTGATTGAATCCGCGTGCGTTCAATAATTCCGACAACTCCGCCAGCATGGCGGGGCTGCCGCATATCATGGCCCGATCCACCCGCGGATCGAGCGGTGGAACGCCGAGTATTTCGAATAACTTGCCTGTTTCGATCAGGGTGGTGACGCGCCCTTCATGGCGGAAGCGCTGCCGTGTGACCGTGGGCACGTAGAGGAGCTGCCTGCGCACTTGCTCGCCCAGATATTCGTGATGGGTGAGCTCCCATTCGATGTAGTCGCGGTAGGCCAGCTCGCTTCGGTAGCGCACTGCATGCACCAGTACGACTTGATCGAATCGATCGTAGATCTCCGGGTCCTTGATCAAGCTCATGAAGGGCGCGAGTCCCGTGCCGGAACTGAGCAAGTACAGGCGCTTGCCCGGTTTCAAATCCCGCAGCAGCAAGCTCCCTGTGGGCTTGCGGCTGACGCAAATCTCATCGCCCGGCTTGATGTTCTGCAGCTTCGAGGTCAGGGGACCATCGGGCACCTTGATGCTGAGAAACTCGAGCGCCTCCTCGTGATTGGCGCTGGCGATGCTGTACGCCCTCATGAGGGGCTTTTCGCCCACGGGTATGCCGAGCATGACAAAATGCCCGTTCTCGAAACGAAAGGACGGGTCCCGAGTCGTTCTAAAGCTGAAAACGCTTTCGTTCCAGTGATGAACCGAAAGCACCCTTTCGGTGCCGATCGAAGCCATTGCCACCTCAAACCCCACGCGGACGCCCCGCACAGCGATTTTGGCATACCGGGTCCGGCCGCCGCTAATAACCATTGGTTCGATGGACATGCCCGCCCGGCTATGCCGGGGGGAGGGAGGGCCGGCGGCGGCGCTTGCTGCACTTTCGCTGCGCTACACTTTGTTACAAAGAGCTACAGATCGCCCCTAGCAGCCCGGTAAGTACTCTGGGACCATGGGAAATTGGTCGGAACACTGAACAAACCGATGTATGCAAGGCGCTACCTCTGTATTCTTTATATCCTCGCCGGTCTGGCGCCGGCACGGGCCGCCACGGGGGATGGGGATTGCACGAGTGCGTCCGGCGAATGCGTGGCGGTGGGGAAATGGAACTTCAGCTTGGCGTTCGGCGCGGGAATCAGGACCAATCCCTTGGTGGGCGGCAAGGACATCCCGCTGGTCGTGATTCCTCAATTCAGCTATTACGGCAAGCGCTTCTTCATCGACGATTTGGATTTGGGATTTACCCTCGCCGAAGGCGGGTCGAATACCCTCAATATCGTGGCCAGCCCAGGCTACGATCGGATGTTCTTCTATCGCAGCGATCTGCAGAATATATTCGTGGGCGGCTTTCCCGCTACGGCCGGATTCGAAGTTGACGCAAGGAAGCGAGTGCCCAGCGATGCGCCCAACGCCGTCCAAGTACCCCCTCGATCGCGCGGCATGACGTACTTGGCGGGCCCTGAATGGACATTCAAGCTGGCGGGAGTCTCGGGCCAACTGGACGTGCTGCACGATATCACCGGCCAGGACCAGGGCACCGAAGTGCGCGCGGCGCTCGGGCTGCCGCTGGTGACGTCGAAGGGGTCGTTGAGCGCCAACGTCGGCATTACGTGGAAGAGCGCTTCGATCGTCAATTATTACTATGGATCCCCCGGTATATACCAGGGCCAATCCGCTTTCGACCCCTTCCTCAAACTCGGGTATACACTGCCCCTGGGCGGCAAATGGCGCTTTAACGCCTTCGCCGAATGCGAACACTTGGGGAGCGCCATCGCCGATAGCCCCATAGTTGCGGAGCACTATGTTACGACAGCTTTCATCGGCGCGGTTTACACGTTCTAGAGCGGCGCGCGGGGCGCTGCCGCTGGTCGTGGTTCTGTGCTGCTTCGCCCGGATGCAAGCAGCCGCCGCGACGGACCCCGCCGGCGATGATATTCGATTGGAACTGAGTCCGCGTATTTGCACCTTGGCGGCCGACGACAAGCAATGCGATGCGCGGGTGCATGCAACATGGCGGTCGGCGCGCGAGGAGTCATTGTGCCTGGTGATCGTGGATCGACCGGAAGTCAAGCGATGCTGGGAAAACTACTCGCAAGGAACTTACACGATCGAGCTGGTTTTCACCGAGGATTTGATCTTCCAGCTCAAAGATCCGGACCTTCGGCGCGTACTCGCGTCCGAGGCACTCCGTGTCATTAGAGAAGCGATTACCTACCGCCACAGACGCCGGCAGCCTTGGAATGTATTCAACTGAACCCCGCGGCCTGCTCCATCGACACATGAACACAGCAACCGCCCTATCGATAATCCTGGTGGAGGACGATCTGCGCCTGTCGGAATTGGTGAGCCGCTATCTCGAGAGCAACGGCTTTCGGGTCTCGGTCACCGCCGGCGGCGATGACGTCGTCGCGCAGGTCCTGCGCGAGCGCCCCGATCTGCTCATTCTGGATCTTGGGTTGCCCGGCCAGGATGGACTGTCCATTTGCAAACAATTGCGCCCCGCCTACCTGAATCCCATCCTGATATTGACAGCCCGCGCCAGCGACATCGACCATGTGCTCGGCCTCGAACTCGGCGCCGATGACTACGTCATCAAGCCCGTCGAGCCACGGGTGCTCTTGGCGAGAATCAATGCGCTGCTCCGGCGCAGCGGAATTCCCGCCAGCCCGGACCGCAAGACGTGGCGGTTCGGCAGGCTATCCATCAACACCGTCGCCCGGTCGGTCAATTTCGACGGACAGAGCGTCGCGCTGTCGAGCAATGAGTTCGATCTGCTCGCCTGCCTGGCCGGGCATGCCGGAGCGATTCAGTCGCGCGAGGCGCTTTTTCAGCAGCTCTACGGCCGGGAATACGATGGCGTGGATCGGATTCTGGACATTCGCATATCGCATTTACGCCGGAAATTGGGCGACGAAGCCGACAGCCCGAAACGGATCAAGACCGTTTGGGGACACGGTTATCTATTCGTCCCGGATGCATGGTGAACTATGGCGCGTCACTTCCTCACTTTATACCTGCTCGTCGTGTTCACGCTGGCCGCCGCCAGCTGGGGGCAGGACAAATTTTTACAGACCTACGGCAACCAAGGCGTGGCGGACGAGAGGGCGCAGGCGACCGCTCTGTTCGCCGTCGAAGAGCAGCTGAATGGCGTGCCGACGAGCGAGTGGCGTGCCCTCATCGCGCGCATCGCCGCCAAGGGCGGCGCCGGCATGGAGCTATTTGCGACGACGGACATCGCCGGCGCGGAGACTCTGGGCAAGCTCAAGCGCGGTCAAATCGCCTACATGAAATCGGCCGCCGGCGAGTCCTGGGCCCTGCAGCAGGTCAGCGATGACTACGTACTGGCGCTCAAATCGGCGCAGCCCGAGGCGGGGCGTGGATTGCTCGAATGGATGCTGACGCTGCTCTTCTATGCCGCGATTGCTCTGGTGATCATGATTTGGATCTGGCCGCTGACCCGCGATCTGCGCACTCTGGAAAAGGCGGCCGCGCGCTTCGGCGACAAGAACTGGGTGTTCGAGCCCGGGATCAAGCTGCGCTCGCAGATCTACCCCTTGGCGCAGACGTTTCGCAAAATGGCGGCGCGCATCGATGGCTTGATTGCCTCGCACAAGGACATGTCGAATGCCGTATCGCATGAGATCAAGACGCCCCTGTCGCGCATGCAATTCGAAATCGAACTGGCGCAGCAGGCGCAAACGGCGGAGGAGGTCAAGAAGTCGCTGCTGCACATCAAGACGGACATCGCCGCGATCAACGATCTGGTCAAGGCGACCTTGAATTACGCCATTCTCGAACGAGCGGACATGTCGCTGAACATCGGCGAGCACAATTTTACGACCATCGTTCCGGCGATCGCGGAATACGTCAGGCGCAACGCCCGCCCGGACATTCGGGTGCGCGCGGCGGTTCAGAGCGACGCCGACAAGGTGGTCTGCGACATGCATCTTTTGGAGTCGGTGCTGAAGAATCTGTTGTTCAACGCCGCCCGTTATGCGAAACACGACGTTCGCGTCTCATTCAACATACATGATGGCGTGAACCAATTGCTCGTCGACGATGACGGGCCGGGAATTCCGGAGAAGGATCGGCTGCGGGCGCTCGAATCCTTCGTCCAGCTGGAACAGAGCAGCGGCAAGAAGACAGGGTTCGGACTCGGACTCGCGATCGTGAAGCGCGCCATCGAATGGCACCGCGGCAAAGTCGTCATATCGCGCTCGCCCATGGGCGGCGCGCGTATTGGGGCCAGCTGGCCCGCCATGCCGCCGAATCGTGAGCTGTGCGAGCCCGAACAGCGGCAGGCGGCCGACACCAAAGCCTGAGGGTACCCCCGCCCTGCCCCTGGCACTCCCGGCGCCCTCGTCATGGCCCGCGGAAGCGCCGTTCAGCGCGGCCGAATCAATCGGTCTTGGCGGGATCCGCGCGCCTCGGCCGGCGACCGCGTGTCTCGCTTTGGCTCGCGGATTCTTTCGGCGCCGGCAACTCGACTACTTTGCGCAGGTGCACGTAGCTCGCCGTTTTGTGGGGAATCGCCATGGCCTCGACGAACAGCTGCTGAAAGCGCGGCTCGATCGCCGTTTCGACCTTCTCGATGCGCCTCACCAGCGCCTCGATCGCGTCGCGGGAATTCGCGTCCAGTAGCGCAATGCGCGCTCCGGTGCCGGCGGCGTTGCCGGCCGAGCGGACCTGCGCCAGATCGCAATCGGGCACCATGCCGAGAATGATGGCGTACTTGACATCGATGTGGCTGCCGAAGGCGCCCGCCAGCCGGATGCGATCGACGTGATCGATGCCGAGCCGCTCCATCAAGAGCGCGATGCCGGCATACAGGGCCGCCTTCGCCAGCTGAATGGCGCGCACGTCGTTCTGGGTGATCTTCATCTCCACGCCGCCCTGGTGCAGCAGGTAGGCGAAGGTCCGGCCGTTCTCGACGATTCGCGGCGAGCGCGAGGCCAGCCGGCCGTCGAGCACGCCGTCCTGATTGATGATGCCGGCGAGATACATCTCCGCGATGACCTCGATGATGCCGGACCCGCAAACCCCGGTAATGCCGGTCGATGCGGCTGCCTCGGCAAAGCCGGGCTCGTCCGACCACAGATCCGAGCCGATGACCTTGAAGCGCGGCTCGAGGGTCTCGCGGTCGATGCGCACGCGCTCGATGGCGCCCGGGGCCGCGCGCTGGCCGCAGCTGATCTGCGCCCCTTCGAAGGCCGGGCCCGTGGGGCTCGAGCAGGCGACCAGGCGGGCGCTGTTTCCGAGCACGATTTCCGCATTCGTGCCCACGTCCACCAGCAGCGTCATCGCCTCGCCCAAGTCCGGGCGTTCCGCAAGCACCATCCCGGCGGCATCGGCGCCGACGTGTCCCGCGATGCAAGGCAGCACGTAAATGCGCGCGTTGCGATTCAGCTTGAAGTCGATGACATTGGCCCGCAAGGTGAGCGAATGATCGACGGCGAGCGCGAACGGCGCACCGCCCAGCTCCACCGGATCGATGCCGAGCATCAGATGATGCATGATGGGATTTCCGACCAGCGTCGCCTCGAGTATGTCCTCGTGAGAGATGCCGGCCTGGCGCGCCACATCCAGCGCCAGCCCGCACAGCGCCTCGCGCACGGCCACGGTCATGAGCGCGGCGCCGCCGGGATTCATCATGGAATAGGAGACACGGCTCATCAAATCCTCGCCGAAGCGGATCTGCGGATTCATGACCCCCGCCGAGGCGACGACCTCGCCGCTCGCCAGATCGCAGAGGTGCGCGGCAATGGTCGTGGACCCCACGTCGACCGCGAGCCCATACACGAGCTCATGCAAGCCGGGCCACACCCCGATGATTTGCTTGGCCGCGTGCACCGCCACGGTGACCTGCCAGGCGCCGGCGCGCAAGGCGGGCTGCAGAGTCTGGATCACCGATAAATCGCAGGTCAGGCCCGTCAGACTCCATTCCGCCTGCAGCGCCTCGAACAGCCGGCGCAGATCGCCTGAAGGGTCGTGCATGTCCGGCTGCTGCACCTGCACGTAGTGCAGGCGCACGACCGGATTGAGCTCGATGGCGTGCGCGTCGGCCTCCTTGCGCACCACTTGGCGGTGGACCTGGCTGCTCTCGGGCACGTCGATGACCACATCGGCTTCGATACGCGCCGAACAGGACAGGCGGCGCCCCTGCGCCAAGGGCACCCGCCGGGAGAAGCGCATTTCAGGCTCGCTGAAAGCCGACAGGCTGGCACTGGATGAGGACAGGCCATGCTTGGCGAACTCACCTTCCGAGACCAACACCTGGCAGCGGCCGCACAAACCGCGGCCTCCGCAGACCGAGTCGATGTCCACGCCGAGACTGCGCGCCGCTTGCAGCACCGGAGTACCCACCGGGAAATGGCCGCGCTTCCCGGAGGGTGTGAATACGATCAGCGGATCGCGAGTGACCATGCGCGCCGCAGGCCCTTAGGCCGGGCGAGGCCGGTGACCGCCCTCGCGCCGCCCGCGCGGAGCCGCGCCGGCGGCCGCTCCCGCCGCGGTGGCGCCGGCCGCGCCGGCCGCCGCCGGAGCGGCGTCGCGGAAGCGCCGAATCCAGCGCGCGCAGTCCGGATCGTGGCCCAGCATGACATCCGCGCCCATGCAGGCCTTGACGACCTCGATGTGCATGGGATTGGTGATGGCCGACGTCATCCCCGCACCCATGGCCATGGTCAAAAAGGCACTGTTGATGCCGTCGCGGTTCGGCAACCCGAAGCTGATGTTCGAGGCTCCGCAGGAGGTGTTGACCTTGAGCTCGGTACGCAGCCGGTGCAGCAGGCGCATGACCTGCACGCCCGCCTGGTTGATGGCGCCGATGGGCATGACGAGCGGGTCGACCACCACATCGCAGGCCGGGATGCCGTGGTCCATGGCGCGCTCCACGATTTTCTTGGCCACCGCGAAGCGCACGTCGGGATCCTCGGAAATTCCCGTCTCGTCGTTGGAAATCGCGATCACCGCGGCGCCGTGCTTCTTCACCAGCGGCAGCACGGACTCGAGCCTCTCGTCCTCTCCGGTCACCGAATTGACCAGCGCCTTGCCCTTGTACACCGCCAGGCCGGCCGCGAGCGCGGCGACGATGGATGAATCGATCGACAGCGGCACGTCGGTGATCGACTGCACCAGCTGGATGGCGCGCGCGAGAATCGCCGGCTCGTCGGCGAGCGGAATCCCGGCATTGACATCCAGCATGTGGGCGCCGGCCTCGACTTGAGCGCGGGCATCGGCCTCGACCCGGGTGAAGTCCCCCGCCGCCATCTCGGCGGCCAGGATCTTGCGTCCCGTCGGGTTGATGCGCTCGCCGATGATGACGAAGGGCCGATCGAATCCGATCACGACCTCCTTGGTGGCGGAACTGATAACGGTGTCGGTCATGATGCGGTCCTTTGAGAATATTGCGAGACGTCGCGCGCCGGATACCAGGGAGAGCGACCTTGAAGAATGGCTGATTTATCGACGATCTCGGCCACCGACTCTTCCTGGCGGTAAGCCATGATGTGCACGCCGCTCACGCCGCGGATCTCGCGCATCGCCTGAATGAGCTCGATGCAGATGTTGCGGCCCTCGCGGGCCTGATCCTGTGCGCCGGCGAGGCGCGCGACGACGGCATCGGGAACGTGCATGCCGGGGACGTTCTTGCGCATCCAATCCGCCGTCTTCGCCGAGCGCAACGGCCCGACGCCGACCAGGATGTAGACCTTGTCGAAGAGGCCAAGCTGCTCCACCTGGTCCATGAAAGTGCGCAGCAGCGGTAAGTCGTAGCAGTACTGGGTCTGGATGAATTGCGCCCCCGCGGCGACCTTCTTCGCCAGGCGTTGCGGGCGCCAGGCGTGGGGCAGGCCCGAAGGATTCTCGGCGGCACCGAAGAACACGCGGGGCGCGAAGCTGATTTTGCGGCCGCTTTGGAAATGATGGTCATCGCGCAGGGTGCGCGCGATGTCGAGCAACGACACGCAGTCCAGATCGAACACGGGCTTCGCCTGCGGATGGTCCCCCGCCTGCACGCCGTCGCCCGTCAGGCACAGCATGTTGCACACCCCCATCGCGGCGCCGCCCAGAATGTCGCCCTGAATCGCAATCCGATTCTTGTCGCGGCAGGAGATCTGCATGATGGGCGCGTAGCCCACGCGCGTCAGCAGCGCGCACACCGCCAGGCTGGACATGTGGCAATTTGCACCGCTGCCGTCGGTCGCGTTGATGGCATCGACATACCCGTCGAAAACGCGCGCCCGCTTGTACACATCCTCCGGATCCGCGGAATCCGGCGGCGCCAGCTCGGTGGTGACGGCAAAGCCGCCGGCCCGCAGCACCCGCTCGAATCGGCCGGGCGAGGTGTGTCCCGGCAGAATGGGCAGGGGATAACCCGGAACCGGTTCGTCCTCGAATTTCACGACGCCGCCTTTGCGCCGGCCTTCGAGGTTGCGGCGGGCTGCTCGGTCTTCTCGCGGGTCACGCGCAGCCAGGAGGAGCGGCCCTGCTGACGCTGATCGACCGCGAACTGCACCTGGCGCATCGACTCGATTCCGCCCGGAATGCGCTCGCTGCCCCGATAGGCCTCGACCCATACGCATCGCATGTGGGGCTTGACCTCGCAATTGCCGTCGGCACGCACTCCGCCGCAGGGTCCATTGCGCAAGGTCTTGGGGCAGTTCATGGGACAGGACATTCCCGTGGAGCTGAGCACGCATTGCCCGCACATACGGCAATCGAACAGCAGGCCCTTGACGGCTTTCTCCACCGCCGCGGTCGGCCGCTCGATGCGCTCGTATCCCAATGCGCGGAACAGGCCGCTCATGCGCACCAGCACCGACTCGAAGCCGCGATAGAAGGCGTTCAAGCCGCGCGCATGGCGCACCGACCATAGTCTGACCGAGTACATCAGGTG
Source organism: uncultured Gammaproteobacteria bacterium (assembly GCA_963837435.1). Classification (GTDB taxonomy): domain Bacteria; phylum Pseudomonadota; class Gammaproteobacteria; order Steroidobacterales; family Steroidobacteraceae; genus Bog-1198. The sequence continues at coordinate 648,866 of CAWINJ010000010.1, read as the reverse complement.
GACTCGGAAGCCGGCGCCGCACCGGCATCGGGTAGCGGGGCGGCGTCCACGCCCTTCGCGCGAATCAGCCGCTCGAGGTCCTCATCGGAGAATTTCGCCTCGAGCCGTGCCGCCTCGGCGGCCGCTTCGGCCTGAAGATCCTCGCCGCAGGGCCGCGGCGGGCTGCGCGCCCAATCCGCGAGATAGGCATCCGAGCTACCCTTGCCGGCCCGCATCGCGGCGCGGTCCACGGCCTCTTGAAAGCGCTGCGAGAGCTGCACCTTCGCCGCCTCGCGGCCCCGCTTGACGATGACTTGCGCCGGAATATCGCGCCACGAAATGACGATCAGCGATGCCATACAACGGCCTTTTCATGGTGAGCCACTGCGGCGGTGAGTCCGGTCTCGAGCGCCCCGTAGCCGGTCCGCCGATACTCGAATTGCAGTCCCATCCGCCGCGCGATCGCGCGCGCCTCGTCCTGCGACTGCGCTTGCGGAGCCTGAGCGAGGTAAACGAGCTTGCGATAGTTGCCGAAATACGCCGAGAACAGCTCCGGATGCCGGTCGAGCCCCAGGCCGCGAATCACCAGGCGCTCGAAATGGCGCAGCAGAAAATCGGTGAGATAAAAGGTGCCCGGCTCGGCATCTGCGAGCGCGGCGAACACCGGTCCTGTGGCGAAGAACTCATAGCAGTGCGCGCCGGGAATGCGCTCGACCCCCTCCTCGCTCAGCACCGCGTCCAGCAACCCGCCGGTGCCGCAATCGGCGTAGGCCACGAAAATCGAGCGGTAGCGCTCGCGCGAGGCGCGAATCATGTCGCGCACTGCGGCGGGTATTTTCTCGGGCCGGTTGTGCAACTCGGCCGGAAGACACCGCACATCCAGCTCATCCCAGGCATTGGCGCGGCGCAGTGCCGTGATCTCGTGCGCCAGCGCGCCGCAGGCGATGATGAGCATTCCTTGTCCCTTGGTCGGCACCGCCGGCGCGTCGATGACCGCCATCCTGCGCTCCTTGCTCAGTGGGCCGCCGCGCCGGCGCGCCGCGCGGCGATCAGCCCCTTGGCGGTCTCGACTGCCACGGCGGCGTCGCGGCAGTACGCATCCGCGCCCACGGCCTTGCCGAATTCTTCGTTCAGCGGCGCGCCGCCGACCAGCACGATGTAATCGTTGCGGATGCCGCGCTCCTTGAGCGTATCGATGACCACCTTCATGTAGGGCATGGTGGTGGTCAACAGCGCCGACATGCCGAGGATATCGGGCTTATGCTTGTCGAGCGCATCCAAATACTTCTCCACCGGATTGTTGATGCCCAGATCGATGACCTCGAAGCCCGCGCCTTCGAGCATCATCGACACCAGATTCTTGCCGATGTCGTGAATGTCGCCCTTGACCGTGCCGATGACGATTTTGCCGATGGGTTCCACCCCGGTTTCCGCCAGCAGCGGGCGCAGGATTTCCATGCCGCCCTTCATGGAGTTGGCAGCGAGCAGCACCTCGGGCACGAACAGGATGCCGTCCCTGAAATCGATTCCGACGATGCGCATGCCCTCCACCAGGGCATCGTTCAGCACCCGCTCGGCCGACCAGCCGCGGGCGAGGAAAATTCGAGTCGCCTCTTCGACCTCGGTCTTCAGGCCGTTGTACAGATCGTCGTGTACCTGCTCGGTGAGTTCCTCGTCATTGAGCGAGGCCAGGTCGAAATCATCCGCGGTCGGCTCTGCCATCTGCACTCTCCAACGGTTATTTTTCTGAACCGCAACCGAAATACAAGGACTTAGGAATCCATGTTAAGGCGCAACCGCCTTTTGAACTTGCGATATCGCGACGGCGACGTGTCCAGACGCGACATCCTCAGGTCACCGGAGGCGCGCCGCCCTCGGCCTTGCGCCTGGCCACATACGAGTCCAGGGCTTCGACGATGGCCGCATCGCGAGCCGGCGCAACATAACGCTGCAGCTCGCCCTGCCAGATTCCCGTGGCGCGCTCGGTTGCCGTTTTGGCGCCATCCTCGGCCCACTGTCCGGCGTTGCGCCAGTCGGAGACCAGAGGCGCGTAGAAAGCGCTGCGATATCTTTCCATGGTATGCGCGCAGCCGAAGAAGTGGCCGCCTGCGCCGACCTCGGCAACGGCCTCGACCGCGAGATCCGAGGGTGCCGCTCCCACCGGCTGAAACACCTCGGCGAACATCTGCAGCATCTCGATGTCGAGAATGAATTTCTCGTACGACGTGGTCAATCCGCTTTCGAGCCAGCCCGCCGCATGCAGCATGAAGTTGCAGCCGCCGAACAGCGCGCCCCACAAGCTCATCTGCGATTCGTAGGCGGCCTGCGCGTCGGGGATGTTCGACGCCGTGGCATTCGAGGAACGCCACGGGAATCCGAGAAAGCGCGCCAGCTGTCCCGCGCCGAAGGCCGCCTTGACGTACTCGGGCGTGCCGAAAGCCGGCGACCCGGATTTCATGTCGACGTTCGAGGTGAAGCTGCCGTAGACGATCGGGGCGCCGGGCTTGACGATCTGGGCGAGCGTCAGGCCGGCGAGGAACTCGGCATGGGCCAGCGTGAGCGCCCCCGCGATGGTCACCGGCGCCATCGCCCCGGCGAGCGTGAAGGGCGTGATGATGAGCACTTGGCCGGCCTTCGCGAAATCGATGATGCCGTCCGCCATCGGTATGTCGAGCTGCAGCGGCGAATTGGTGTTGATGATGGTGTAGGTGTACGGGCGCGAGCGGAACTGCTCGGGCGAGATGCCGTGCGCCAGTCGAATGAGCTCGAAATTGTCCGCGACCTGGCCGTGGCCGCGCGAAAAGATGAAGGGGATCTTGTCGGTGAGCATCAATTGCGCACGCGTCACTTCCAGATGCCGAAACTGCACCGGAATGTCCTGCGGCTCGGTGGCGCCGCCGAGCACGTGAATCACCTCGAAGCTCTGGCAAAGCTTCATCAAATTGCAGAAATCCTCGAACGTGCCGGCGCGTCTGCCGCGCGCCGTGTCCATGATGTTCGGAGGGCCCGATGTCACGGCAAAGGCCACACAGTCGTTCGTCAGCGGGACGTGGCGCTGCGCATCGACCGCGTGCAGAGTAATTTCGCGCGGCGCCGTCGCCAGCGACGCCGCCACCAGTGCGCGGGGCAGCCGCACGATCTGGGTGGCCTCATCGACCTCCGCTCCGGCGCCCTGGTACAAAACGCGCGCGTCGGTGGAAAGCACCTTCATGCCCTGAGTTTCCAAAATGTCGAGCGCGGCTTCGTGCACGGCGGCGACCTGATCCTCCGAGAACACCTTCATGGGCGTGAAGGGATTGCGCAGATGGCGGTAGGTCCGCGTGCGGTCGAAGACCGCGTGGCTGGTGTCGGCGCTTGCCGGCCGGCGCCGGCTGCGCCTCCCGACCGTCTCTTCAGGCTGTTTCATGCAAGTGTCGCTCGCAGCTGTGGGCAGGAAATTATTATAGAGAAAAAGCGGCGCCGGCCCGTGCCTCGCCGCGCAGTTTGCGCGCTCCGCGGCACATTATTTTTTATCGATATGCCTTTATCCGATATGCCGCCGCGGCCATATGCCTTTATCCGATACGCGGCGCATCTGCGCGCCCCGCCAGCGGGCGCCCCGTCGCGGTCGAGCGCGCCACGGCCTCGGCAAGATAATCGGTTCCCGGTCCCACCAGCGCGAGTTTTTCCGTCACGCTGGTGACGACGTGCGGATCGGCCGCGCCGGCGCGCCGCGCGGCCGCCAATGCCAGATCCCGAGAGGCGCGCTGCGCATGCTCGAGAGCGGGCTCCGGATCCGGATAATCCTTGCTTCCCGCCGGATCGTGCACTCGGAACACCTTGAATGTCGGTTGATTGACCAACACCTCGACAGTCTGTGAAACGACCCCCGCAACCGCCCCCACGGCGTTGCACACCGCCGCGTGCTCGGGGATGGACAGTGGCGCGCCAAGCCGCCGGGCGACCTCCGGGTAGTAGGCGCCGACCGGAGCGCCGATGGCGACCAGCGGCCGAGACAGCCCGAGGGTCGCCTGCACCAGCGTCGAGAAGCGCCGACCGGCAACCGTGTCCTCGATGAGCTGCTGTCCTAACTCGCCCCAACCGCGTCCTCGCGCCTGCAGCCCGGGGTCGTGGGCCAGCGCCGCCGCCAGCAGCACTCGCCCCGTCTCGCACACCACATGCTCGTAGGTCCGCTCGCAAATCGCCTGAGGCGACGCAGCGGCGCGCGCCGCGCGCGCATTGCGCTCCTCCGTGGCGAGAATGCGCGCACCCAGTTCGGCCGCCTCGCGGCACCATCCCGTTTGGCGGTCGAGCACATGCATGGCATCGCTCGGCGTGAACGCCGCGAGCGTCGCAAGCCCGGCGTCCGTCAGGCGGCGCAGCGCCTCCATGGCCGAGCCGCTGTGCGCCGCTTCGGACACCCGCCGCGGCTCCGCCCCGAGCGCCTCCCACACTCGACGTTCGAGCGCCGACAGATGCGCGGGCGGGGTGCGACCGGGGTTGCGAAAGGCGAAGTGCGCCGGGTGCGCGGGGAGGCGTTCGAGCGCCGCCACGGAGCGCAGCGCATCGAGCGCGGCCGGGAAGCTGTGCGCCAGCAGGCTGAGGGGCATGGCCTTGCGCGGGCCCACGCACAGCCGATGCTGCCGGTCGAAGTAAACCTCGCTGTCGCCGCCGAGACCGCTGGTACGCACATCCACCGCTTCCACCATGGTGCGCCAGGCGCCCACCAGGGCCCCTTCGCCGCTGATGACCGGGCGTCCGGCGGAGACCACCGCGACATCGGTGGTGGTGCCGCCCATGTCCGAGACCACGAAGTCGTCCAGACCGGTGAGAAAGCCGGCGCCGACCACGCTCGCCGCCGGCCCCGACAGTATGGTTTCCACCGGATACTCGAGCGCGATCTGCGCCCGCATCAAGGAGCCGTCGCCTTTCACGATCATCAGCGGCGCATCGATGGATTCCTGCGCGAGCACCTGCGAGAGAGCCTCGATCAGATGCCGGATCTGGGGCGTGAGGCGCGCGTTCAAGGCGGCGGTCAGCGCGCGCCGCGGCGCGTCGAGCTTCGAACTCAGTTCGTGGGCGCAGGTCACGGGCTTCGGGGTCGAGGCGCGAATCAATTTGCGCGCCCGCAGTTCGTGCGCCGGATTGCGCACCGAGAAATTGGCGGCGACGGCGAATGCCTCGACCCGCGGCTCATGCTCGGCGACCGCGCGGCTCACGGCCGCTTCGTCGAGCGCACAGAACTCCTCGCCCGTGGCAATGTGGCCGCCTTGCACCCGGACCACCAAGCCGCCGCTGCCGGGACGCTGCAGGCCCGAACGCTCGACCATGGCGTCATCGAAGCCGATGAGCAGGGTGCACACCGGACTGAAGCGATTCTCGACGACGGCATTGGTGGCCAGAGTGGTCGACACCGACACCAGCGTGACATTCTCGCGCGCGGAGCCCGCGGGCAGCAGATCGAGCACTGCACGAATGGCATTGCTGATGCCGACCGCCAGATTCCAGGGAGTCGTGAGCGCCTTGGCGCTCGCGATGACCCGGCGGCCCCCGGCGAGCAGCACCGCATCGGTAAAGGTTCCGCCGGTATCGAGCCCCAGCCAAAGATCCTCGGTCGAATTCGTCTCGCTCATCGATCTCCTCAATTACGGCCGCGGCGGCGCCATTGCGCGCCGTAACATACCGGATTCCCCCCGCCCGCGCCCTGCCCCTTTCCTTGTCGGTCATGGATGGTTAAGCTCGGGCCTCGGGCAACAGGTAGGAGAAGCATATGCAGCGAGCTGTGCGCAAGTATCTCAAAGCCCTCGAATCGAGCGACGTCGACCACGCGGCCGCGCTGTTCACCGCCGACGGTTGGGTACAGTCCCCGTTCCTTGGCCGCCTTCCGGTGCGCTCCTATATGGCGAAGGTCGCGGCGGCATCGAAGTCGAGCGAGCTGACCGTGCACGATGTTCTGGTCAGCGCGGAAGGGCACACGCGGGCGGTGGCCTACTATCTCTACGACTGGCAGCTGAAGGATGGCTCGAAGGTGGCGTTCGAATGCGCCGATGTATTTAATTTCGATGCGGAAACCGGCCGTATCGCCTCGGTCGTGCTGGTCTACGACACGCATCTGGTCCGCGACGTCGTGGAGAACAAATACCCCTGACGTCGGCCCGGCAGCTGGCGGCTGCACGGCCGGCCTCCGGAGCGCGCCTCAGGTATTTTCCGTCTGCGCGCCCCGCCGGTGGGTCGTGCGCCTCAGCCTCGCGCCGGCCGCGGCGCCCGCTTCACGGCTCAATTCCCCGCGCAACTGTGCAGTGGCTCCGGTCGAAATGGCGCCGAGCCGCGATTCGATGGCCGACAGATCCGGCTTCGGTCCCCGCACATGCGCTTCGAGTGCCTGGCGCATGACGCGCAAGTGGTCGGGCGTCGTGCCGCAACAGCCGCCGATGATCCGTGCCCCTGAATCGAGCGACAGCCGGGCGTATTCCGCCATCAGCTCCGGCGTGCCATTGAAGCGGATGGCGCCGTCCACGAATTGCGGTATGCCGCAGTTCGCCTTGGCCACCAAGACGGCCGCGGGTTCCGATGCGGTCGCGAGATTGACGATGCAGGCAACGAGTTCCGAGGGCCCCGTGCCGCAGTTGCTGCCGCAAGCCGCGAGCCCGTGCTTGCGATGCAAAGCGGCGAGTTCGAAGGGCGTGATTCCCATCATCGTGCGCCCGTTGGTGTCGAAGCTCAGCGTGGCGACGATGGGCAGGCCGGTACCCCGCGCGCCGGCGATGGCCGCTTCGGTTTCCTCGACCGAGGACATGGTTTCGATCCAAATGATGTCCGCGCCGCCGCGTGCCAGAGCGAGCGCCTGTTCGGCGAAGGCCTCCCGCGCTGCGTCCAGGCTCAGCGGCCCCAATGGCTCGAGGATCTCCCCGGTCGGGCCGATGCTTCCCCCGACCAGCACCTCGCGCCCGGCACGATCGGCCTCCGCACGAGCGATGCGCGCGGCCGTCTCGTTCAGCTCGGCGACCCGATGCTCGGCTTTGTGCAGCTTCAAGCGGTATCGAGTGCCGCCGAAACTATTCGTCAAGATGATATCCGCCCCGGCCTCCACGAAGGCACGCTGCAGTTCCGCGATTCGCTCCGGGTGCTCTGCATTCCACAATTCGGGGGCATCGCCCGAGGTCAAACCGCGCTCGAACAGATTGCTGCCCGTCGCGCCGTCGGCGAGCAGCCACGGCCGCTCGGCCAATAGCGATGTCAATCGATCACTCATGTCGTACTTTTCAATCAATGCCATGTTTGAAGGGGTTTGAAACTCTAGCATGGACGATGCGCGCCGCTGCCATCTTTGGCCGCCTGCTCGGCCGAGCCTTACCGGAGGCGCCCAACATGAGGTGGTCGCGCAAGAATGCCATCTAGAATCGATATAAGTAATGTAACTAGCTGATATTCAATATAATAGATCTCCCTATACTGCCAACACCGGAGTGCGCCACTCAGCGCCTCCGCACCCGCCTCTCGTCGAAATCGCCGGCGGCCGTGCAACGAATATCGGCGAACGCAGCACTTACCGGTGTTCGCACCGCGTAAGCCTAATCGTCCCGATCCAGCGCAGGAGCACTCACATGCATGAAGCACAGATATCTCGTTTCCCATGGGTTTGGGTCGTCGCAGCGGCGGGCCTGGCCTTGTGGGCAGCACAGGCGGCGGCCTCGGATTCCGAAGAGGCCTTCATCCCCAAGCTCGTCAACTCTTCGACGATCCCACCGAATGGCGATGTCAATCCCTACGGCGTTGCCTTCGTTCCCGACGGTTTCCCGCAGGGAGGCCTGCTGGCAGGCGGCGACGTGCTGGTCAGCAACTTCAACAATGGCGCGAACTTGCAGGGGACCGGCACGACCATCGTGCAGCTGCGTCCGGAGGGGTCCATCGCCCCGCCGGGAACGGCCACTGCGTTCTTTACCAGCAGCTTGGCGGGCTTGAGCACCGCCCTCGGTGTGCTTCGCGGCGGGTTCGTCATCGTCGGCAATGTGCCGACGACCGACGGCACCATCGCCACCATCGGGCAGGGAGCGCTGCAGGTGATCGATCGTCATGGACATTGGCTGCAGACCCTGACCGATCCGAAGCTGCTGGACGGTCCCTGGGATCTGGCCGTGGACGATCATGGCAGTTACGCACATATCTTCGTGTCGAATGTGCTGAATGGAACGGTCTCTCGGCTCGACGTGGCGGTCGCGGCCAAGGGCATTACGGTGCTGAGCAAGACCTTGATCGGCACGGGTTACACCCACGAGCCCAGCAGCCGGGCGATTTTCTAGCGGTTGCAGCGGCGCCGTCCGGCGCCGCTGTTGCTTTGCACTGTAGAGTGATAAGGTGCCGGCCAACGGCAGCCGGCGGCACGGCGGCGGTAACGCCAATGTCATTGAACTCCAAGAGAATTTCGGTGTCATTCCAGGACATCCCAGCATGAGCGAGCACCCAGTCATGACTTCCTCCCTAGCGGCCGAGCGCACGCACAAGACCCTGTTCCTACAGGCCCCTTCATTCGACGGCTTCGACGGCGGCGCCGGTTCTCGATATCAGGCGAAGCGCGAGATCAAGTCGTTCTGGTTCCCGACCTGGCTGGCACAGTCGGCGGCGCTGGTGCCGAACTCGCGATTGATCGATGCCCCGGCCGACGAGCTGAGCGTCGATGAAACCCGGAAAATCGCGCGCGGCTATGACCTGGTCATCATGCACACCAGCACGCCCTCCTTTCCCACCGACGCCAAGTTTGCAGAGCTGCTGAAGCAGGACAACCCCGGGATCAAGATCGGTCTGGTCGGCGCCAAGACCATGGTCGACCCGGAGGGCTCGCTGCGGGCCACCCTCGCGGTGGACTTCGTCTGCCGCGAGGAATTCGACTACACCTGCAAGGAGGTCGCGGAAGGAATTCCCTTGAAGGACATCAAGGGGCTCTCATACCGGGACGATGAGGGGCGCATCGTGCACAACCTGCCGCGGCCCATCCTCGAAAACATGGATGAGCTGCCCTTCGTCGCGCCGGTTTACCGGCGGGATTTGAAAATCCAGAACTACTTCATCGGCTACCTGAAGCACCCCTACGTCAGCTTCTACACCGGCCGCGGCTGCCGTTCCAAGTGCACCTTCTGCCTGTGGCCGCAGACCGTGGGCGGCCACCGCTACCGGGTGCGGTCCGCGGAAAACGTCCTCGCTGAAGTGCGCTGGATCAAGGAGAACATGCCCGAGGTCAAGGAGATCATGTTCGACGACGACACGTTCACCGATACCTCGAACCTGCCGCGGGTGGAGGCCATCGCGCGCGGCATGGGCGAGCTTGGCATGACCTGGAGCTGCAATGCCAAGGCGAACGTTCCGTACAAGACCTTGAAGGTGATGAAGGACAACGGCCTGCGGCTGCTGTTGGTAGGGTACGAATCGGGCGACGATCAGATCCTGCTCAACATCAAGAAAGGGCTGCGTACCGATATTGCGCGCCGCTTCACGGAGGACTGCCGCAAGCTCGGCGTTCTCATCCACGGCACCTTCATTCTCGGCCTGCCGGGCGAAACCCGCGAGACGATCGAAAGCACCATCCGGTTTGCCAAGGAAATCAATCCGCACACCATCCAGGTCTCGCTGGCGGCCCCCTATCCCGGCACCACGTTGTACAAACAGGCGGTCGAGAACGGCTGGCTGCAGGAAAACGATGCGATCAACTTGGTCAATGACAAGGGTGTGCAGCTGGCGGCCATCAGCTACCCGCATCTGTCGAAAGAGGAGATATTTCACAGCATGGAAGTGTTCTACAAGCGCTTCTATTTCCGGCCCAGCAAGATCTGGGAGATCGTCAAGGAAATGCTCACCAGCTGGGACATGATGACCCGCCGCCTGCGCGAAGGCGTCGAGTTCTTCCGCTTTCTGCGCGCTCACGAGGCCTGAAGCGGCGCCCCGGGCAGCATGCCGACCATGCAAACGCTGTTGACCGTAGCCGGCTTCATCCTCCTGGGATTGGCCGCCGGCTATGCGCTGATGGCTGTCGCGGCCGCGATCGCCTGGCGGCGGCAAAGGCGGCAGAACGGCGCGCGTCAGCAACCGTCGATATCCCTGCTCAAGCCGCTGTGCGGGGCGGAACCCGGATTATACGAGCACCTGCGCTCGTTCTGTCAGCAGGACTATCCGCAGTTTCAAATCATATTCGGGGTGCGCGATCCGGCCGATCCCGCGTGCACGGTGGTCAGGCGGCTGGCGGGGGAGTTCCCCTCGCTGCCCATCGAGCTAGTGATCGATCCGCGTCTCCACGGCAGCAACTTGAAGATCAGCAATTTGCTCAACATGCTGCCGCAAGCGCGCCACGACATCATCGTCATGGCGGACAGCGACGCCTTCGTCGGAAGCGACTATCTCGCCACCGTGACCGCGCCGTTGCTGGACAGCAAAATCGGGCTGGTCACCTGCATCTACCGAGGCATGCCGACATCGTCGCTGTGGTCGCGTCTCGGAGCCATGTACATCAATGAATGGTACGTGCCGTCGGTGCTGCTGGCATGGCTCTTCGGCCATGAGGGATATGTGTCGGGACAAACCATCTGCATGCGGCGCGACACCTTGCAGGCGATCGGCGGCCTGGGCACCTTGGCGGACCATCTGGCCGATGACTATCAATTGGGCGAGCTCGTCCGGGCCCTCGGGCTGCGCATCGTGCTGTCCCCCTACGGGGTGAAGGGGGAGCACCACGAGCCGAGCTTCGATTCGCTGGTGCGCCATGAGTTGCGCTGGATGCGCACCATCCGCGTGCTGCGGCCCAATAGCTTTCGCCTGATCTTCATCACCTTCAGCCTGCCCCTGGCGGCGTTGGGCATTGCCGCCGTGGCGGCGGGTGCCTCGCTGTCCACGGCGGCTTGGTGCCTGTTCGGGATTTCCGCGGCGGCGCGGCTGGTGTTGCATTTCGTGCATCGGCCGGGCGATGATCGCGCCGCGATGTCGGATCTTTGGCTGCTGCCCGTGCGCGATGTGCTGATCGGCTGGGTGTGGTTCCGAAGCTTCTTCATCTCCCAAGTCACCTGGCGGGGAAATGAGTTCGACGTCGATGCCGACGGAGTCATGCACCCGCTGTCCTGAAGGCCCAACCGTCGCGGAACCCGCGACTGCGTACGATCAAACGATGAAAATAGCGGCATACATCGGCGGCCTGCTCGGGCTGGCATTGCTCGTGGCTCTGATGGTCCGTTCGGATCTATCCGCGATGCTGCACACCTTGGATTCGGGAGGCTGGCAACTGCTCTGGCTGGTGCCCTATCGCAGCCTGTTCTTCGGCCTGTACGCCATCGGCTGGCTCTGGCTGCTGCGTCCTTACGATTCGGCGCATCGGGCCGGATTCAACTACCTATTCTGGGTAACGACGGTACGCGAGGCCGTCGACCGCCTGCTGCCCGTAGCCAGCGTCGGAGGCGGCGTGATCGGCGTTCGCCTGGTGCGCTGGCGAGGGTTGGCGGTGGCCCCGATCGGCGCCACCGTGATCGTGGAGATGGTGACGACGCTGGTCGTCGTTTATGTATTCACCGCGCTCGGGCTGCTGTTGCTGGTCGAATTCAATGCGGCAGGCCAGAGCTATCACCGCCTGCTGCTCGCCTTCACCTTGACCCTGCCGGTCCCGGTGGCGACCGTGCTGTTGCTGCGCTACGGATCGGCCTTCGGGCGTTTGCAGAAATTTTTGAGTCCGCTGGTGGGCGAGAGCACGATGTCCGACCACGCGGCCGCGCTCGATCACGAGCTGCGCGCCTGCCTGCGCCGCGGATGGACCCTGCTCGGCACCGGTGCTTTGCAGCTGGCGGCAATGATCTGTGGGTCCTTCGAAGTCTGGTTCGCGTTGCGTCTGTTCGGGCACTCCGTCGGCTGGGGCACGGCCGTGGTGCTCGAGAGCATGACCCAGGCCGTGCGGCACTTGGCCTTCGTCGTGCCGGCCGGCCTCGGCGTCCAGGAAGCCGGCTTGGTCGTCTTCGGGCATGCCTTCGGGATCAGCGGCGAATTGGCGCTGGCCGTCTCGATGGCCAAGCGCATCCGCGAGGTGCTGTGCGGCCTGCCGGCGCTGCTGAGCTGGCAATGGTCGGAGAGCCGGCGCATCCAGGGGCTGGCGCGCGATGCATCCTAGCGGCTCGATCATTCGCCTGCCTTGGGCGCTGCAGCGCCGGCTCGACGATGCCGCCGGGGCGCTGTTGAATCCGCAACAAGGCCACGCCATCGACTTCACGCGGCCGCCGCAAGAGGAATCCTTGCTGCCGCCCGACTCGGTGTCGTGGCGCGTCTTCAAGAACCCCATCGCCCTGTACATCGGCGGACTGGCCGCCGTCATTCTCGAGCTGGCCGAACCTGCCGTGCGCACCGGCGTGTGGGAGCACTCCACGTTTCGCCAAGATCCGCTCGGCCGTCTGCGGCGCACCGGAACGGCGGCCATGGTGACGATTTACGGTGCACGCAGCCTCGCCCTGCCGATGATTGCCCGGGTGGTCGGCATGCACGCCAAAATCACCGGACAAACCCCCGACGGCGCGCCGTATCGCGCCAGCGACGCCCGGCTGTTGGCCTGGGTGCACTCGACCGCGGCGTTCGGCATCGCCGAAGCGTATAGCCGTTATGCGGAGGCCCTCAGCCCCGCCGAACTCGATTCGTTCTACCGGGAAGGCAAGCCGGTGGCGCGGCTGTATGGCACCCTCGACTCTCCGGCCTCCGATGCCGCGCGATGCGCGCTGTTCGACTCCATGCGAGGCCGATTGGAACCCTCCCCCATCGTCTTTGAATTCCTGCGGATCATGCAGGCGGCACCCGCCTTGCCGCGCTCGTTTCTATGGATGCAGACCATGCTCGGTCGCGCCGCGGTCGAGATCATCCCCGGCTGGGTGCGCGAGCGTCTCGGCCTCGGCGAATCTCATGGACTGCGCGCGCATGAACGATGGATGGTGAAACTGGCGGCGGCAACCTTGAATCGGATCGTCCTGCCGCAGAGTCCCGCGGCCCAAGCCTGCGTGCGCCTGGGGCTGCCGAGCACCTACCTCTACGCCTGAAGCCTGGCGCCGCCTGAAGCCTGGCGCTGCCCGCAGCGCCGCGGGCGATTGCGCGCCATGCGCTTTGCCGCGGTCTATTTCTGCGGCATCTTCATGCCCGGCATGGCGGAGTGGTCCATGTTGTCGTGCCCCTGGTCATCGTCATCCGTGGACCAGATTTTCTTCGGGTCCTGCTCGTTGGGATAGACGTGCACCATCCATCCGAAAATGTGCGGATGGAACTCCCCGCCCGCCGCCTCGCAGGTCTCCTTGGTCGTGATGGACCCGAGCAAGCCGAATTTTGCATCGGGACCGAAGTAGCGGTACTTCTGCCCTTCGGGGGCCTTGCAGAAATTGACGTGCTGGTGCCAGCGCGCGATGCTCAAGGGAATTCGCTCGTTCAGCTCGTCCTCCGATGCCCCGACCCGATCCGTGTACATCGCTCCCACGAGCTTGTAGCCGCCGTCCGCGCTCTTCGTGTACAGCAGCGACGTCGGTTTGCCGGGATCGAAATGCGATCTGGCCTCGAAGCCGTATTCAGCCTTGGTGAAGTGATATTGCGGCTGCGGAATGTTCGGAAGAAAGATCTCATAGCCATCCGCCAGCGCCTTGTGATAATCCTCGTAGGGCGCCATGGCCGCCCTGGCACTCTGCACCAGCGCCTCGGCCTTCTGACGATCGCCATCCTTTACGGGCCTGAGCGTCGTCATATACATATGGCCCGACATGTGCGACATGTCGCCGTTCGTCATCGCGGCCGGCGGAGTCGCGGCTGCCGGGGCCGCGGCCTGCGCATCGGCTCGCGCCGCGCCGCTTCCCGTCATGAGGGCGAGGCTGGGCAGCGCGAACAGCCATGCGCGCAGGCAAATCCAGACATTCATCGGGAATCGGCACATTGAGCATTCACCTCGTTCCTGGTACGAGCGACTCATACTGTACCCCCCTGACGTCACGGCGAATAGATTGCGCGCCGGGCGCAATGCGCCCTGACCCTACCGCTGCGCGCTCTGCCAATTCGGCGCCGAGTAGAAAGGTGCATCCTCGGGCGGCAGCAGGCCCTTGCCCAGGATGTGATCCGCCGCCTTCTCCGCCAGCATGATGGTGGGGGCATTCAGATTGCCCGTGGTCACCGACGGCATGATGGAGGAATCCACCACGCGCAGGCCCTCGAGGCCGCGCACGCGGGTATCCGGATCGACGACTGCCATGCGGTCCTCGGCGCCGCCCATCTTGCAGGAGCAGGAGGGATGGTAGGCGCTCTCTACCTTGTCGCGCACGAAGGCATCGATCTGCTCGTCCGTTTGCACCTGCTCGCCCGGCTGAATCTCGCGGCCGCGATACCGATCGAAGGCCGGCTGCGCAAAAATCTCGCGGGTCAGCCGCACGCAGGCGCGCATCTCGGCCCAATCGTCGGGCTGGCTCAAGTAATTGAACAAGATGCGCGGCTTGTCGTGCGGATCGGCAGACGCGAGACGCACCCACCCGCGGCTCTTGGTGCGCATCGGCCCCACGTGCGCTTGAAAGCCGTGTTCCTGCGCCAGAGTGGAGCCGTCGTAGGCCACTGCCATGGGCAGAAAGTGATACTGAATGTCGGGATAGGGTACGCCCGGGCGGCTGCGGATGAAGCCGCAGGTCTCGAAGTGATTGGTGGCGCCCAAACCATCCTTGCGCAGCAGCCAGCGCATGCCGATCAGCGCCCGGCTCCAGGGATTGATGGAGGAGTACAAGGTGATCGGCTCCTTGCACGCCACTTGGAAATAGAATTCCAAATGATCCTGCAGGTTCTCGCCGACTCCGGGCAGGTCGTGAATCACGGGAATGCCGTGAGTGCCCAGCTCCGCCGCCGGGCCCACGCCCGACAGCTTGAGCAATTGCGGCGAATTGATCGGGCCGCCGGACAGGATCAGTTCGCGCCCGATGCTCACGCGCCGGGCGGCTCCCCCCTGCTGGTATTCGAGCGCCGCGGCCCGGCGGCCTTCGAATACGATGCGCGTCGCCAGCGCATGCGTGAGCACCTTGAGATTGGGGCGGCGCATGGCCGGCCGCAGGTAGGCGTTGGCGGCGCTGCAGCGCCTGCCCCCGCCCACCGTCATGTCCATGCGGCCGAAACCCTCCTGCTGAAAGCCGTTCACATCCTCGGTGTGCGGATAGCCCGCCTGAGCGCCCGCGGCCAGCCAGGCCGCATGCAAGGGGTTCTTCACGGTGCCATAGCGGGTCTGCAGCTTGCCGGCGTCGCCGCGATATTGATTGCCGCCCTCTTGCCGGGTCTCGGCGCGCCGGAAATACGGCAGCACGTCGCGATACGCCCAGCCCGCAGCGCCTTGCCGGCTCCAACCTTCGAAATCCTGCGCATTGCCGCGGATGTACACCAGGCCGTTGATGGATGAGGAACCGCCCAGCACCTTGCCGCGCGGGGTGTGCATGCGCCGGCCGTTCAGATGCGGCTCGGGTTCCGTGTGGTAGAACCAATTGTACTTGTGCATGTTCATGGGGATGGACAGCGCCGAGGGCATTTGAATGAAGATGGAGCGGTCGGACCCCCCGAACTCCAGAAGCAGCACCCGGTTGCGCCCATCCGCCGTCAATCGATCCGCGAGCACGCAACCCGCCGATCCCGCCCCCACGATGACGTAGTCGAAATTCTCATTGTCCAAGTCACTCTCCCCGCTGTCCATTCCGCGCCGCCGGCAGCCCGCCGCCTAGTACGGAGCCTCCACATCGCCCATGGCGACATAGACGCTCTTGAGCTGAGTGTAATGTTCGATGGCGGCGCGGCCATTTTCGCGGCCGAGCCCCGAGAGCTTCACCCCGCCGAAGGGTAGCTCGATCGGGGTGATGTTGTACTGGTTGATCCAGCAAGTTCCGGCCTGCAACCGGCCGATGACGCGATGGGCGCGGGTCAGATCGTTGGTGAAGACGCCCGCGGCCAGCCCGAATTCGGTGGCATTGGCGCGCTCGATGACCTCGAGCTCCTCGTCGAATTCCAGTATGGACATCACCGGGCCGAAGATCTCCTCGCGCACGATGGCCATGTCGTCGCGGCATTCGTCGAACACCGTGGGAGCGACGAAGTATCCCCTGGCGAGGCCCCCCGCCGTCACCCGGTTGCCGCCCGTGACCAGGCGTGCGCCCTCGGCCCGGCCGCGCTCGATGTAGGACAGCACCTTGTGCATGTGCTGTTCGGAAATCAGTGCGCCGACCTGAGTATCCGGATGCATCGGATCGCCGATGCGCATCGCGGCGACGCGTTTGACCAGCCGCTCGAGGAACTCCTGCTTGACCGAACGATGCACGAACACCCGAGTGCCATTCGAGCAAACCTGTCCCGAGGAGTAGAAATTCGCGAGCAGCGCGCCGCCGACGGCATTGTCGAGCTTGGCATCCCCGAAAATGATCAACGGCGATTTGCCGCCGAGTTCCAGAGTGACGTTCTTCAGGGTTTGCGCGGCATCGCTCATCACGGCCTTGCCGGTTCCCACCTCCCCGGTGAGCGAAACCTTGCGGATGTCGGGATGGCGGCTCAGCAGGCGGCCGGTGTCCGCGAAGCCCTGCAGCACCTGAAACAGACCTGCCGGCGCTCCGGCCTGCAGCAGAATCTCTTCGAGCTTCTCGGCCGTGAACGGCGTGAGCTCGGCGGGTTTGAATATCATGGCATTGCCGCAGGCCAGCGCCGGCGCGGCCTTCCAGCAGGCGATTTGCAGCGGGTAATTCCAGGCGCCGATGCCGGCCACCACGCCCAGCGGCTCGCGGCGCGTGTAGCCGAAGGCGCCGGGCCCGAGATCGATGTGCTCGCCGCTCAGACTCTGCGCGAGGCCCGCGAAGTACTCGAAGCAATCCGCACCGGAGGCGACGTCCACCACCCGCGTTTCCTGGATGGGCTTGCCGGTATCGCGGGTTTCGAGCTCGGCGAGTTCCTGATTGCGCGATCTGAGAATGTCGGCCGCGCGCCGCAACACCCGGGCCCGCTCGATGCCCGTCATCGCGCCCCACCCCGCCTGGGCTTTCTGCGCCGCGCGCACCGCAGCGTTCACCTGCGCCGGTCCCGCCACCGCCACATAGCCCAGCACCTCGCCGGTCGCCGGATTGATGGAGGCAAATTTCTCGCCGGGCGCGGGCGCGGAGCCCTGCGCTCGCGCAGCGGCCCCGTTCTGGTTCGAGGCGGGCGCTGCGGCGCCCGGCGCGGCCTTGGCGGCCTGCTCGAGCCGGCCGTCGACGAATGCGCTGAGCATGGCGCGGGCGCTTTCGCTGTCCGCCTCCCGCCATCCGGAGAGGGCCGCGCGCAGCCACACGCCATCGATCATCGCGGCGATCATGGCTGCGAGGCGCTGCGCATCGTCGGGCGGCATCAGTCTCTTCAGCGAGCCGCGCAAATTCGACAGGGTTCTTTGCTGATACACCGACTGCACTCGCCGCAGCGGAGCGACTTGCAGCACCTGTCCCCAAAATGCCAGCCACGCGGTTCCGGTGCGCTGCTCGAATTCCTCCGGCGCCAGGTTCGCGTCGATGACCGCCTGAATGCGCGCACGCGGCGTGCTCACCTGGCGCAGGCGCGCGCGCACATGATCGCCCACCCGACGCGCCAGGGAACGGAAGGCCGCATCGAGCAAGCCGTCTTTGTCGCCGAAGTAGTGCGCCACCAAGCCGGGCGACACCCCCGCGCGGACCGCGATTTGCGCGAGCGTGGTGCCCACGTAGCCAAGTTCCGCTAGGCTATCGATGGTGACTTCCACCAATTGACGGCGTCGGGTGTCTTCGATCGGGGATGGAGAGCTGTCGGCCGGAGTCATTGATTGGTTATTCAATTTGGCGGTTCTCCATGGCTCTTGGATAGCAAGTGGACGGCTGGCCGGTATTGTGCCTAAGATACGTAGCGAAGCGAATTTATCTATAATATCAATACTAGGGACGCATTAGTGAAGGCTAATAAGAACTCGTTAAATGTCCGTTCAAAACCGCAGTCGCCGCTTCAATCATGCCGCCGCGAGAGGCGCGGGGTCAAGCCCTGGGCATCCCGTCGCGATAGCGGCCTGGCGAGCACCCTTGCAGCGGGGCTGAGCCCATGAAAAAGCACTCCGACGCCGCTCGAACGGACAGCGGCATGGAACACTTCGGATACCGCGAGTCGCTCGATCGCGGCATCGGCAAGTTCGGCAGCTTTGCCGCCGGGGTGAGCTACATTTCCATCCTCACCGGCACCTTCCAGCTCTTCTACTTCGGATTCGGTACCGCGGGGCCGGCGTATCTGTGGTCCTGGCCCATGGTATTGATCGGTCAGCTCGCCGTGGCGCTCTGCTTCATGGAGCTGGCCGCCAAATACCCGGTTGCGGGGTCGGTCTACAATTGGTCCAAGCAGCTGGGCAGCCGCATCGTGAGCTGGTCCGCAGGGTGGCTGATGCTCACTGCGTCCATCGTGACGCTGTCTGCGGTGGCGCTTGCCCTGCAGCTGAACCTGCCGCGCCTGTGGAGCGGTTTTCAGATCGTCGGCGATGGCACCGGTGCCTACGATTCCGCCACCAACGCCGTGATCCTCGGCAGCGTCCTGATCCTGTTCACCACCGTCGTCAATGCGCTCGGCGTGCGCTTGATGGCCATGATCAATAGCGCGGGCGTTTTCATCGAGCTGATTGCCGCCTGCCTGATCGCCATCATTCTGGCGTTTCACACGCGGCGCGGGCCGGAAGTATTCTTCTCGGCGAACGGGTACGGCGGCAGCGGCGGATTCTTGGGCGTGTTTCTCATGGCATCGCTGTCCTCGGGTTACGTGATGTACGGCTTCGACACGGCCAGCTCGCTGGGCGAGGAGACGGTCGAGCCGCGCCGCACCGCGCCCCGGGCGATCCTGCGGGCCATCCTCGCCTCCTTCGTCATCGGCGGCGCGATCCTGATGTTCGCCATCCTGTCGGTACCGAATCTCGGCGACCCGCAGATCGCCAGCAGCAGCGGCGGCCTGCAATACATCGTCGAACGGGTGATGTGGGGCCCGTTGGGCAAGATATTCCTGGTCTGCATCGTGATTGCGGTGACCGTGTGTTCGCTGGCCGTGCACACCGCCGCCATCCGCATGACCTTCGCCATGGCGCGCGACAACGCGCTGCCGTTCGGGGAGAAACTCGCCCGGGTGAATCCCGCGACTCAGACGCCGATCGCCCCCGCCGTCATCATCGGCGTGATCGCGGCGCTGATCCTCGCGGTCAACATCGGGCAGCCGAAGATCTTCACCGTGCTCACCTCGATCGCCGTCATCATGATCTACATGGCGTACCTGATGGTGACGGGCCCTCTGCTGCTGAAGCGTCTGCGCGGGCAGTGGCCCCCCGCGGATCTGGCGGCGGGCGGCTACTTCACCATGGGCAGATGGGGAATGCTGGTCAATGTCATCGCGGTGCTGTGGGGCGCCGGGATGGCGCTCAATCTGGCCTGGCCGCGCGAAGCGATTTACGGCACGCCTTGGTACAACACCTGGGGCGCGTTCGCGTACACTGGGGTCATTCTGGGAGCCGGCCTGTTGTGGTACGGATTCAAGGGTCGCCGTCACATCGGCACGCTCGCATCCCACTCGGCGGCCGGCACGAATCATGGAGCGTAGGCAGAGACTGATGGCGCCATCCTCAAGGCCATGAATCTATCGAGCTATGCTCTCGTGGCCTTATTGGCGCTGCCGGTGGCCGTCGAGGCCGGCTCTGTCATACCGGGCACGGCGGCAACCGTCGGCAATACGCCCGCACCGACTACGCCCACAACGAATACGGCCGCTGCGACCGGCGATTCGTCGCCCCCTGCGGCCAGCCGGCGCGATCCACCCGACTGCCAAACCGTGCGTTTCTCCGACGTCGGCTGGACCGATGTCACCTCCACCACCGCATTGATCGCCCAATTGCTGCGCTCCATCGGCTACTCGCCGACCATCACGGTGCTGTCGGTTCCCGTGACCTTCGCCTCCATTCAGAACAACGACATCGACGTGTTCCTCGGCAATTGGATGCCGGCGCAGGCGGCCGATCGGGGCCATTACGTGGAGGACGGCACCGTCGTCGTGATCGGCGCCAATCTGACGGGCGCCAAATATACCTTGGCCGTACCGGCCTACACTTATGCCGCCGGCCTGAAGGACTTCAAGGATATTCAGCGCTTCGGCCCCGAGCTCAATGACTCCATTTATGGCATCGAGCCCGGCAACGACGGCAACCGCCATGTGCTGGACATGCTCAAGCAGAATCAATTCGACTTGAGCGGTTTCAAACTGATCGAATCCAGCGAACAGGGCATGTTGGCGCAGGTGGAGCGCGCCTACCGCGATAAGAAGCCCATCGTGTTCCTGGCCTGGGAACCGCATCCCATGAACATGCGCTTCGACTTGAGATATCTCACCGGCGGCGACGAGTTTTTTGGGCCGAACTACGGCGGTGCCACCATCTACACCGTGACCCGCAAGGGCTACAGCGAACAGTGCCCGAACATGGGCCGGCTGCTCGCCAATCTGAAGTTCACGCTGCGCGGCGAGAGCGAAATGATGGCCGCCATCCTGGATGCGCACGAGCCGGCCGACATCGCCGCGACGGAGTGGCTGAGAGCCAATCCCACCGCGGTGAAGACCTGGCTCGCCGGGGTGCTGACCTTCGATGGGCGTCCGGCGCTCAACGCGCTGGCGCATGCGGCCCCGCCGCCGCGTCCGGGGGGATTCGAACAATGGATCGTCAGCCACAAGATTCCCGTGGGCGATGGCATGGCGGTGGCCATCGACTACGTCAAGGCGCACGGCACCTTTCTATTCGACGGCATCTCCATTGTCATCCGCGGCATGGTCAACGGCTTCACCGCGCTGCTGCGCGCGCTCCCGGCGCCGCTGTTGATCGTGGCGGTTGCGGTTCTGGCCTGGGTGCTGCGCCGTTCCGTGCCGCTGGCCGTCTTCGTGGCGCTGGCGCTGCTCTTCATTCTCAATCAGGGCTATTGGCAGGCGACCCTCGAAACCCTGTCGCTGGTCATGGTCGCCACCCTGGCAGCGGCGGCCATCGGCGTGCCCCTGGGAATCGCCGCGGCGCATCGGCCGCGCCTGTTCGCCGCGCTGCGGCCGGTGCTCGACTTGATGCAGACGTTGCCGACCTTCGTGTACTTGATTCCGACGCTGGTGCTGTTCGGCCTGGGCGTGGTGCCTGGCCTGATTTCGACGGTGATATTCGCCCTGCCCGCTCCCATACGCCTCACGCACTTAGGTATTTCCTCGGTGCCCAAGCCCCTCATCGAGGCCGGCGAGGCATTCGGCGCCACCCCCATGCAGCTGCTCTGGAAGGTGGAATTGCCCGGGGCCGCAGCCACCATCGTCGCAGGCATCACCCAGTGCATCATGCTGAGCCTGTCCATGGTGGTGATCGCAGCCCTGGTCGGGGCCGGCGGCCTCGGAGTGCCGGTGGTGCGCGCGCTGAACTCGGTGCAGGTGGGCATGGGATTCGAAGCGGGCTTCACCATCGTGCTCCTGGCCATCATCCTCGATCGCATCAGCCGGCCCAAGGAAAAAGGCAATTCCCGATGAACTCGGCCGTGGAATTCCAGGACGTCGACATCCTCTTCGCCCGAGACGGCAGGGATGGCCGCAAGAGCTTGCGAGAGGCCCTGGCCGCTCTCGACGGCGGCGCCACGCGCACCGACATTCAAAACAAGTACGGAGTCATCGTCGGCACCGCCGGCGCCAATCTGAGCGTGGCTCGCGGCGAGATTTCCGTGCTCATGGGACTGTCCGGCTCCGGCAAGTCGACCCTGCTGCGCGCCGCCAACGGCCTGAATCCCGTTACCCGCGGCCATGTGCTGGTTCGCGACGGCGAGTCCGCCATCGACGTCGCCACCTGCAACACCCTGCAGATGCGCCGGCTGCGGCGCGAGCGGGTCGCCATGGTGTTCCAGCAATTCGGCCTGCTGCCCTGGCGCACGGTACGCGAGAATGTCGGCTTTGGATTGGAACTGCGCGGCGAAGGCGCCGCCCGGCGCAAGGCCGTCGTCGATGAGAAATTGGAACTGGTCGGCCTCTCGCAGTGGGCCGAGCGCCAAGTCGGCGAATTGTCGGGCGGCATGCAGCAGCGGGTCGGGTTGGCCCGCGCCTTCGCCACCGATGCGGATATTTTGCTGATGGACGAGCCCTTCTCGGCGCTCGACCCGCTGATTCGCGGCAAGCTGCAGGGCGAGTTGCTCGCTCTGCAGGAGCGCGTCAAGAAAACCATCCTGTTCGTCAGCCACGATCTGGACGAGGCGCTGCGGCTCGGCGATCGCATCTCCATTCTGCAGAATGGGCGCATCATTCAGACGGGCACCGCCGAGGACATCGTCCTCGCGCCCGCAGATGACTATGTGGCGGAGTTCGTCCGCCACATGAACCCCCTGACCGTGCTCACCGGCGCGATGATCATGCGGCACCGCGCCCACATGGCCGGCGAGGGCGGCCATGTGTGGTTGGACCGGGAGCGGCGCTATCGCCTGGCATTGAGCGCCTCGGACGAGGCAACGGGCCTGCAAATCGACGGCGTCGCCCACGAGTTCAGACATATTCGGGACGAGGCGGACCTGGGCGGCCTCGCGCCGGGGGTCGCCGTGGCGCCGGCCTCGCTCTCGCTGCAATCCATCATTCATCTGCGCCAGGCGACCGGACACCCCGTGCTGCTCGCCGAACAGGGCCGCATACTCGGCGTCTGCTGCGAAACGGAGATCATTCGGGCGCTCGCCGGCGCACGGCACACCGATACCGCGACCTCCTGAGCCGCGCAGCGCCATTTTCGCCGGACCAGCCGGCGGCGCCGAGTTGCCGCCGGCCCATTTAAATATTATGATGGATATAATAAAACTAGCGCATCACCGAGCATCGATCCGGGGAGTACCATGAATCACGACGTCATCATCTCTTGCGCCGTCACGGGCGACGACACCAAGGTCACCAAGAGCCCGCACTGCGCCATCACCCCGGCTGAGATTGCGGCCACCGCCATCGCCGCGGCCCAGGCCGGAGCGGCCATCGTCCACATCCACGTGCGCGAGCCCGAAACGGGCGCCTTCAGCATGGAGACCCGCCACTACCGCGAGGTGGTCAAACGCATCCGCGAGAGCAAGGTCGATGTGATCGTGAATCTCACCTGCGGCATGGGCGGATACATCGTGGTGGGCGACCACGGATTAAAAGACACCCCGGGCCCGGGCAGCGATTTCTGCAGCCAGGAAGAGCGCATGCGCCACGTCATCGACCTCTGCCATGAAGGCCTGTACCGGCCCGACATCGCCACCTTGGACTGCGGCAGCTTGAATTTCGGCGACGGCAATCGCGCCTATGTGTCCACGCCGAATTACCTGCGTCAGGGTGCGGCCATTTGCAAGGACCTCGGGGTCAAGCCCGAGCTCGAGGTCTTCGACACCGGCAATCTGTGGTTCGTCAAGCAAATGATCAAGGAAGGGCTGCTCACCGCCCCCGCGCTGATTCAGCTGTGCATGGGCATCCCCTATGGCGTGCCCGCCGACGTCGGCCACCTGTTGGCCATGGTCAATTCGCTGCCCGAGAACTGCAATTGGGGCAGCTTCGCCATCAGCCGCATGCAGATGCCGTGGGCGGCGCAGGCCGTGCTGCTCGGCGGCAATGTACGCGTGGGTCTCGAGGACAATCTTTACTTGAGCAAGGGCGTGTACGCGAGCAATGCCCAGCTGGTGGAGAAGGCCCGCACCATCGTGGAGGCCATGGGAGCCCGGATCCTCACCCCGGCGCAGGCACGCGAGAAGCTGCAGCTGCGCTGAGCGCCGCCCCGATGACGGAGCTGTCCGCCTACCGCGCCACCATCGAGTCCGCATGGATCGATTACAACGGCCACGTGCGCGACGCCTACTACGGGCTCGTGGCCAGCTATGCCGTCGACCAGGTGATGGACGAACTGGGACTGGACGCCGCCTACCGCGAGCGCACGCATTGCACTCTGTATACCGTCGAGTTGCACCTGCACTATCTGCACGAGGTCAAGAGCTCGGACGGCCTTGCGGTGATTTCCTCGGTTTTGGATTGCGACCGCAAGAGAATTCATCTGGGCTGCCGCTTCCAGTGCCCGCGCGTGAGCGAGCCGGTGGCCATCGCCGATATGATGCTGCTGCACGTGCGGCAGGGAGACAAGCCCGGCGTCGCGGCTTTTCCGGATGACATCGCGGCGAAGCTCGAGGCGCTCAAGGTATCTGCCGCCTTCCGAGAAGCCTTCGGCCCGATCTCGCGCAAGATCGAACTGAAGCGCCGCTAAGTTCATGCCGCCGGCCGACATTCATCGACTCATCGCGCCGCGCAGCATCGCCTTGATCGGCGCCGGCGCCTGGACCGATGCCGTGGCCGCCGGCAACCTCGCCATCGGCTACCAGGGCGCGCTGTGGCGGGTCCACCCTACCCGTGCCTCGACCTCCTCGACCACCTACTACAAGTCCATCGCCGATCTTCCGGGAGTTCCCGACGCGGCCTTCGTCGCGGTGCCGAATCAAGAGGCGCCCGGAGTCGCGGGCGCGCTGGCGGCGCGCGATGCCGGCGGCTTCGTGTGCTTCACCGCGGGCTTCTCCGAAACCGGCACCGAGTCCGGGCATCGGCTCACCCGGGAGCTGGCCTGCAATGCCGGCGCCCTGCCCTTCTTCGGGCCGAACTGCTACGGCTTCGTCAATTTCTTCGACCGCGTGGCCATGATGCCGGATCAAATCGTCGGCGCCCCGGTCGATCGCGGGGTGGCTCTCATTTGCCAGAGCGGCACCATCGCGCTCACGCTCATGTTCAATCAGCGCTCCTTGCCCATCGGGTGCCTGTTCACCGTGGGCAATCAAACGCGCCTCGCGGTGGAAGATCTGATCGAGATTCTCTGCGACGACGCGCGGGTGACGGCATTCGGCCTGTATCTCGAAGGCATCAAGGATCCCGAACGGTTTGCGCGCGCCGCCGCCCTGGCGCGGGCCGCGGGCAAACCCATCGCCGCGATCAAATCCGGCCGCACCGCCGCCGCGGCGCGCACCGCGCACAGTCATACCGGAGCCCTGGCGGGCGCCGACGAGGTGTTCGAGGCCTTCTGCCGCCAGGCCGGAATCGCGCGCTGCGATACCTTGGGCGCGCTGTGCGAGACGCTCAAGTTCTTTCACACCGGCGGCCCGCTGCAAGGCCGGAAGATTCTGGTCATGGGCGCGTCCGGCGGCGACATGGCGATGACCGCCGACGTATCCCGCGACATGGATTTGGAATTCGCGCCCGTGTCGCCGCAGAGCGCCGCCGCCCTGCGCGAGGTGCTGACCGATCGCGTCACCATCGCCAATCCCTTCGATATTCACACCTATTTGTGGTTCGATCCGCCGGCGTTGAAGCGCGTCTTCAGCGAGACGTTGCATTGCGGCTACGATGTCGCCGCCTTCATGCTCGACAACCCTCCGGATGGCCAGGCCGACCCCACGGCCTATGACGCCGTCATCGATGTATTCATCGAGGCCGCGCAAGGAGCGCCGACGCGCGCCGCATTGATTGCCTCGCTCCCTGAAACCATCCGCCCCGCGATCCGCAAGCGTTGTCTCGACGGCGGCGTCATCCCCTTGCAGGGACAGCGGGAAGCCTTGGAAGCCATCTCCCTGGCCGGAGGGGTCGGCATGGCCTGGCGGGCCAATCCGGCGGTGCAATTGCATTTGCCGGCTGCGCACCGCCACGGCTCCCAGGACATGCATGCGCTCGGCGTGCATGCGCTCGCCGAGCATGACGGCAAGGCGGCGCTGGCGGCCTGCGGCGTGCGCATCCCCCGCGGCAGGCTCGTGCCGGCCGCCGACGCCGCGGCGGCCGCCCTCGAACTCGGATTTCCCGTGGTCATCAAGGCCTCGGGCGCTCATTTGGAACACAAGACCGAACTGGGCGGAGTGGTGCTCAATGTGCGCAGCGAGGCCGATGCGCGCCAGGCGGCGCAGAAGCTCGCCAAGCTCTCCGACACTTTATTGATCGAGGAAATGCTCACCGACGGCGTGGCCGAAGTGCTGATCGGGGTCATCGTCGACGCCCAATTCGGCCAGGTGCTGGTCCTCGGAGCGGGCGGCGTGCTCACCGAGATCCTGTCGGACAGCGTCAGCCTCCTGCCCCCCTGGAC
The DNA here is from genome assembly GCA_963837435.1 of uncultured Gammaproteobacteria bacterium. Classification (GTDB taxonomy): domain Bacteria; phylum Pseudomonadota; class Gammaproteobacteria; order Steroidobacterales; family Steroidobacteraceae; genus Bog-1198. The sequence continues at coordinate 622,786 of CAWINJ010000010.1, read as the reverse complement.
GCGCGAGTCCATCGGATCCGCGCTGCACCGGCTGACGATTGCCAAGCTGCTGGGCGGTTATCGCGGCAAGCCGCCGGCCGACCTCGAGGCTCTCATCGACACGGTGTTGTGCGTGGCGCGTTACGCCGCCGCCCATGTCGATACACTGGTCGAGATCGACGTGAACCCGGTGATCGTGCGGCCCGTGGGCAAGGGCGCGGTCGCGGTGGATACCATGATTCGCTTGAAAAAGTTCGCCTAAAGGAGCGCACATGTCGGCTGGAATTCGAACTGTCAAAGACGGCGGCATACTCGAGATCACCATCGATCGGCCCAAGGCGAACGCCATCGATCTGGCGGCGAGCCGCCGCTTGAACGAAGTGGTCAGTGACTTTCGCGACGATCCGGAGTTGCGCATCGCCATCGTCACCGGCGCGGGCGATCGATTCTTCTCCCCCGGATGGGACCTGAAAGCCGCCACCGCGGGCGAGGAGTCCGACTCGGATTGGGGCGTGGGCGGCTTCGCGGGGTTCAATTACCCCCGAAATCTCAACAAGCCCATCATCGCGGCGGTCAACGGCATCGCCTGCGGCGGAGGCTTTGAAGTCGTGCTGGGCACCGATATCATCGTCATGGAAGAGCATGCAAAATTTGCGCTTCCCGAAATCAATGTCGGCGTACTGGCCGACGCGGGAACCATCAAGCTGCGGCGGCGCATCCCCTACCATGTCGCCGTGGAGTTCCTGCTCACCGGACGCTGGATGGATGCCGCCGAGGCCAAGCATTGGGGACTGGCCAACCACATCGTGCCCAAGGGCGAGAGCATGAACAAGGCGCGGGAAATCGCCCGCCAGCTGATGGAGGGCCCGCCCCTGCTGTTCCCCGCCATCAAGCAATTGCTGCGGCACACCGAAATGGTGCCCGAGCACGAGGCCTTCGAGTTGCACGATTCGCTGGACGCCGTGCAGCGAGTCATCCGCTCCGACGACCTGAAGGAAGGCACCCGGGCCTTCAGCGAAAAGCGCAAGCCCCGCTGGACGGGCCGCTGAAGGCGCCGCCCAGGAGGCCCGCGCCGCAGAGGCGACCACGCTGCTGCTCAGGCGGCCCGGCCGCCCAGGCCGCCCAGGCCGCCGAAACGGCGCTCACACGTGAGCCGCTTCGCGCACCTCGGTTCGCCTGCCGGCTGTATCTTGCGCCATGGCGCAGTCCGGACAGCACAGCGGCGCCGCGCCGATGGTATGGCTCAGAAGATCGGTCAACTCGTGTGCGTCGTAATGAAATTCCTCGGCGTAAGGCTCGTGCTGGCGCACCAGCTCGATCGCAACCGCAAAGGCGCGCGCCATATTCTCATCGTCGAATTCCTGCACATCCTCGCAGTACAACCGATTGTGCAGGGGGCAGGTTTTGAGCACTTGCGTTTGCAGGGCAATGCCGATGGCAATCTCTTCTCTTTTGCTCATGGCTGCTAGCTCCATTGGATCGGCCGCATGGATTTGATTCTGCGCGAAGTGGTTCTGGAGTCCGCCTGCCGGCGCGGCGGCGCGCACCCGACGACCTTCAATGCCAGGCGCCAAGCCTTGGCCTGCGGCGCGGGTTGCGGCGGGTCGTAGGGCCCCGACGGCGTTTCATGAAAACCGAATGGAATGGGCGCGGATTCGTAACGCATCGCTGCCTCCAGGGCCGTTGGTGGGTGCGAGGCAGTATCCGGCGAATTTTTGCGGGCTGCGGTCGGCGAAGCGCGGCCCTTCCTGTAGGAAAATTCAGACGGTTGTCCTACACGGCAGCGGCTGTCCTACACGGCACCGGCAGTCCTACACGCCACTGGCTGTCCTACACTGCGCCGGCCGTCCTACAGGGCTTCGGCAGTCCTACACGTCGAATGTGAGCGTGAGAACGCGAGGCAGGGCCTCGCGACCCGAGGTCGGGCTTCAGAACGCGAGGTAGGGCCAGTGAGCAGCCGCTTGCGATGGGCTGCCCCGATTGCCGGCCACTTCGAGTCGAACCGAGGCGTCGCGCCGAACTGCGGCATCGCTCCGCAGCGCGGCTTCCTCTCGCGCCACGCCTTTCGCGCGAGCAGTTCCTTCAGCGCGCACGGCGGTAGAGAGTTGCGCGAGCAACCCGCGAAATTCGGATTGCGAACGCCCGAAGGCATCGCTCAACGTCGGCGACCAAGTCAGTGCGCGCGCATCGTCCAGTTCGCGCGCGACCCGTTGTAGATGCGGCGAGAAGCTGCCGAAGCTGCCGCCTCGCACTCGCGCGGCCGCGCCTATCAGGGCCGCAAGCATCCGGTCGTACCAGGAACGCAGGGCGCCCGCTTCGCGCTGGTAGCTTTGGTAGGGATGCGCCCTGAGCTTCCCCGTGATGAGGCGCGCAACTCGCCAGCAAGCCAGCGCGCTTTGCGCAAAGACGGAGTCGGTGTCCGACGATCGGGCATTCAGGGCCAATCCGATGGCCCGCGCCCGCAGGGCGGTATTACGCAACTGACGCAGCCGAATCACTTCTATGTCGATCATTTCCCTTCTCGTTTGATGCCCCCAATATCCATTACGTCATGGGATGACGCCTACATCGGGGCGAGGCGGTCATTCTCAAGCGCTAAAGAAAGGGGTTCTGTAGTCCCGCGGCGCATCCGCTTGCAGGTCATTCCCTGCGCGGGATCGATAATGTCAAATGACCGCGCTCCAATTCGGTGCGCGGCCCTGGGAATCAGCCGCCCAGTGGCCGCAGCATGGCGCGCGAGATGATATGCCGCTGAACCTCGCTGGTGCCGTCCCAAATGCGCTCGATGCGGGCGTCGCGCCAGATGCGCTCGAGAGGCAGGTCGCTCATCAGCCCCATGCCGCCGTGGATCTGCAATGCCTCATCGGCCACCATGGCCAGCATTTCGGTGGCCTTGACCTTGGCGATGGCCATGTCCATGTCGGTGTCGATCTTGCGATCGCGTTTCCACGCGGCTTCCAAGGTCAACAGCTCGGCGGCGCGCAGTTCCACCGCCATGTTGGCCAGCTTGAAGCTCACGCCTTGAAACTTGCCGATCTGCTGGCCGAACTGCACCCGGTCCACGGCCCACTGCGTCGACAGCTCGAGAGCCCGTTCGGCGCGCCCCAGGCAGGTGGCGGCCACTTGCAGTCGAGTGGCTCCCAGCCAGGTGTTGGCCACCTCGAAGCCGCGGTGCAGTTCTCCCAAGATCGCCGACTTCGGCACGCGGCAATTGTTGAACTCGAGAATGCTGTTGGTATAGCCGCGGTGCGAGACGTTCTTGTAACCCGGCCGCACCTCGAATCCCGGATGTCCCACGTCGATGAGAAATGCCGTCATTTTCTTGCGGGCCCCGTGCGCACTCGCCTCCTCGCCGCTGGCCGCGAACAGGATGGCGTAGTCCGAATGATCGGCATGGCTGATGAAATGCTTGGTGCCGTTGATGATGAAATCATCGCCCGACGCCACCGCCGTGGTCTTCATGCCGCGCAGGTCCGAGCCGGCGCCCGGCTCCGTCATCGCCAGGCATTCGACGCGGTCGCCGCGCACGGTCGGGAGCAGATAGCGCTCTCTCTGTTCGCCCTCGCAGGCGAGCAGGATATTCGAGGGCCGGCCGACGCAGGAGTAATGCAGCGCATAGCCGGTGCGCCCCAATTCCTTTTCGTAGAGAACCCAAGTGACGGTGTCGAGGCCCGCCCCGCCCACCTCCACCGGCATGTTGGCGGCATACAGGCCGGCCTCGATGGCCTTGGCCTTCAGCTCCCGATACAGATCATCGCGCAGCTTGCCGGTCTCTTCGACTTCCTGCTCGTGCGGATAAAGCTCGTTGACCACGAAATCGCGGGTGGTCTTGAGAATCATCTGCTGTTCGTCGCTGAGCGAAAAATCCATGGCATCCCCCTTGATCTGATCCGGCGCGCTTTGATCTTATCCGGCGCGCCGCCCGAGCTTCGGCTCCGTGCTCTGCGTCCCGGCGAGCCTGGCATCGACGCGCTGGGTGTTGGCCCATTGGCGCAGCAGCTCCAATTGCAGCCGCAATTGTTCGGTCTGCATCGCGGCCGGCCAATCGCTCGGACTGGTGACCGCGCTCGCGGTCAGCCCGTTGATGAAGGTCACCATCGAGCGCAGCACTTGATCGCGCACCGCCGGCGGCCAGTCCGTCCATTCCTGCCAATGTTCGGCAAAGCAGCGGGCGAACAATCGCATGTATTCACGGTGCACCCAGGCGTTGAGCCGCTTGAGCTTCTTGTCGGCCGACACCTGGCCCCAAAAGGCCATCCAAAACGCACACTCGGTGAATCGCTGCGCGTCGACGGCCAATGCCTCCGACAGCACTTCCAGAAGATCTGCATCCCCGCCGCTGCGCTCGCGCGTGAGTCTCTGCTCGATGCGCAGCAATATCAGGCGCAAGGCCGCCAGGATGATGTCCTGCTTGGACTCGTAGTAATGCGCGACCATGCCCGTCGTGTAACCGGCCGCACGCGCAATGCGCGCAACCGTCGCCTGCTCGAAGCCATGATGTGCGACCACCTGGCAGGCGACGTGGGCGATCTCGTCGCGTCTCTGGGCGTGGTCGACTATCTTGGGCATGACTGAGCAGATGAGTGGCGCGGCATGGCCGGAGCTAGTTCCTGTGCTGCCCTACCGCGCGGCCCGCTTCGGGCGGCGGCGGCAGCCCGGCGTGATCGCCGCGGATGGACTCGAGCTGGGCGCGGACCTTCGGATCCGCGGGGGCTGCCTTGCCCGCCTGAGTGTCCACGTGCAGATACATTTGCTCCGCGGTGGCGATCAGCTGGTCGTCGCGCCCGCGGTGCATTCGCTGGAACACGTGCAAGCGCTTGTCGTCCACGGCAAGTATCTGCACCGTCACATACAGTGCCTCGCCCACCTTGGCCTCGCCGAGATGCTTGATGTGATTTTCGACGGTGTAATACATGCGCCCGCTCGCGCGGTAGCCTTCGTTGACCCCGGCGCGGCGGAAGATCACATCCATGGCGTCGCCGAAAACCTGGCCGTAGCGGAAGTCCGAGAGATGGCGGTTATAGTCCACCCATTCCGGCCTCACCACGGCATCGAACACCCGCAGCGGCTTGCCCGCCTCGGCCTTCCTGGGAACTTGAGCGGCCGCGGCATCCTCGAACAGCCGCTCCTCGAGCGCCCGCAAGGTCGCACCCGCACCGATATTGTATTGGCGAAGCACCTGTTGAATCGCAACCAGGGAATCGTCGCGCAGACGCTCGAGTTCCCGGATCGAGCGGCCTGCGGCCTGAGCCTGTGTGCCCTCCACCATGCGGTCGATCAGGGTCTCGGTGAGCTCCGGCGCCTCGAGCTTGGTCCACGGCCACTTCAGGCAGGGGCCAAATTGCGCCAGCATATGCCGCATGCCGCTTTCGCCGCCCGCCAGGTGGTAGATCATATTCGTGCCCATGGCAGCCCAGCGCAGCCCGGGTCCATAGATGATGGACTCGTCCAGTTCGCCGGTGGTGGCCACCCCGTCGTTGACCAGATGCAGGATCTCGCGCCACAGGGCCTCCTGCAGTCGATCGGTCAGGTGTCCGGGTACCTCGCGCCGCACGTGCAGGGGATGCATGCCGATGTAGGCAAAGAACTTGGCGGCCGCGTCGATGGTGCTCTGCACGGTCTTGTGTCCGCCGACCAGCTCGACCAAGGGCAACAAATAGACCGGATTGAACGGATGCGCCACCAAGAAGCGCTCCGGCGCGACCATATCGCGCTGCAAATCGCTCGGGGTGAGGCCCGAGGTGCTCGAAGCGATGATGACGTCCGCCGCGGTGTGGCGGCTGACCTCGGCCAGCATGCGCTGCTTCAGGGGCAGCTGTTCGGGAATGTTCTCCTGGACGAAGTCGGCCCGCTGCGCCATCGTCTTCAGATCGGTGGTGAAGGATAGCTTGCCCTTGGGCGGCAGAGGCGCGAAGGTCAGCCGCGCCAGGGCGGGCTCGGCATTGGCGACGGCGCCGCGTATCCACTCTTCCATTTCCGGTTTGACGTCCGCCGCGATGACGTCTATCCCAAAATGCAGCGCGCGCGCCGCCCAGCCGCCGCCGATGACGCCGGTTCCGAGCAGGCCAAGGGTCTTTACATTCCGCATCGCAGTCATCCTCTCAGGCGTCACGACTTCGTAATTGTCACGATTATAATATAAAAATTGCAGCGGCGGCACTCGGCGGCGCCCGTCTGTGCTCAGCGGCGCCGGCCGCGGCCCTCATCGCCGTATCGGCGCCCTATCGTCCATGAAGGCATGGTCCATCAAGGCTTGGCCCGTCATGGCTTGGCCAGCACGCCCTCGATCGGCAGCGCGGCCTTGGACACGGCGGCGTGATAATCCTTGCCGACGAAGGCCGCGATGGTCGCGGCGATCTGCGCCTGCGCCACCGGCGCCACGTGGGTGCGTTCGCCGAGCGGCGCGGTGTCCGGACCCAGCACGGCGATCCAGATATTCTCCGAGCCCTTCTCCTCCACCCCGTGTTCCTTCCACTCGGTCAGGCCGCTGCCCCGGCCGTGGTCGGTGGTAATGATGAAAGTCGTGGTGCCGCGGTACTCGGGCATGGCCTGCATGGTGTCCCACAATTGTTTGACGAAATGATCCATGCGGTGCGCGCTGTCGAGGACCAGATCGTAGCGCCCCTGGTGCGCCCAGTTGTCGGTCTCCCCGTACCCCACGAACAAGATCCGGGGATGCGAGGACTTGACGTAGTCGAGCAGCGGAACCTGCAGAAAGGAGTTCCAGACATCCTCCTCGTCGAAGCGGGTCGAAGTCGCATACAGCTCGCGCAGCAGGGCGTCCCGCGGCGTCTCGTGCGCCTTCGGCGGCAGCGTCCAACCGGTCTGCATGACGAGGCTGCTGCGCTTTTTGTTGAAGATATTGTCGTACACGTTCCAGGTGCCGAAGATCGCCACCTGCCCGCGGTATTCGTCGAATTTGTTCAACCACTCGAATACGGTTGCATTCGGATTCGGCCCGAACTCGTTGCTGTCGATCGCATCGTTCGGGTAGCCCGTCGACATCTCATTGTAGCCGGGATAGGAAAACGCCTTGCCGTTGGTGACATGCGCGATGCTGCCCTTGAGCTGGTTGCCGTAGATCTGTCCCTGCTTGGCCACCGTCCCCCACAGGAACGGGAATAACGCCGCACGGCGCGCATCCACGTCCTCGCGCCAGTAGCGCTTCTTCAGGTCCGCCTCCGCCAGCCAGCTGCCCCCCTCCTTCTCGTTCAGCAGCGTGGGGTCGGCTCCCGTGAACACCTCCTGCCAGCGCAAGCCGTCGCTCACGATCAACACCACGGTGCGGGTTTTGCCGGCCAGCGCCGGCGAGGCGCCGAGCAGCAGCAGCGCACAGATGCTCAGGGCGCTGCGGAAGGGGCCATGTCGTTGTTTCATGCGCCGTCTCGTCATTGTTGCAGAATCACCGCGCAATTGGCGGTCCAGCTCAAGTACACCTCATCGCTCCAATCGATGCTCCACTCCGAGGTGCGCCGGTCATTCTGGGCGAAAACGGTCACCAGCTTGCCGGTTTCGGTCTTGATCCGATAGGTCGAGCGGTTGCCCAGATATCCCAGCTCCCAGACCATCCCCTTGACCTGATTGAAGCGATTGCCGGGGACAGGCTCCTTGCTCAGGCGTATTTTCTCGGGCCGCAAGGCCACCCACACGCGCTGGCCGCTGCCGAAGCGGCCCAGCTCATCGACGATCAGATCGCAGCCGGCCTCGGCGCTGCGGATGATGAGATGGCCGGGTTCGCTGCCGCTCACCGTGCCTTCGAACAGATTGGTGGTGCCGATGAAATCCGCGACGAAGCGGGTCTGCGGAAATTCGTAGATCTCCGACGGAGTACCCACCTGCACCACCTGGCCGCGGTTCATCACCGCGATTCGGGTCGACAGGGCCATGGCCTCGTCCTGGTCGTGGGTGACGAACACGAAGGTGATGCCCACCTGGGATTGGATATTCATGAGCTCGAACTGGGTCTGCTCGCGCAGCTTCTTGTCGAGGGCGCTCAAGGGCTCATCGAGCAGCAGTACCTTCGGCCGGCGGATCAGCGCGCGGGCCAGGGCGACGCGCTGCCTCTGCCCGCCGGACAGCTGATGCGGTTTGCGCTTTGCCATGGCGCCCAATTGCACCATCTCGAGCGCCTCTTGAATCCGCTTGAGCCTGACGGGCTTGTCCAAGCTCATGCGCCGCAGGCCGTAGCCCACGTTCTCCTCCACGGTCATGTGGGGAAACAGCGCGTAGGATTGGAACATCATGTTGACCGGGCGCTCGTGGGGAGGCACCTTGGTCATGTCCACATCTTCGATCATGATGCGACCGGCGCTGGGCGAGGCGAATCCGGCCAGCATGCGCAGCAGCGTGGTCTTGCCGCAGCCCGAGGCGCCCACCAGCGCGAACATCTCGCCCTTGTAGATGCGCAGATTCACGCTGTCGACGGCCGTGAAGCCGCCGAATGTCTTGTTGATGCTCTCGATGACGATTTGCGGTTTCGCGTCCGGGTCGAGCCAGGGCCGGTCGGCGATGGATTTCGGCGTAGCGGCCACGCGTTCTAGAACTCCGCGGGCGGCGTGGCGCGCCTGCGATCGGGCGCAAAGAAAGGACGCTCGACGACCTGCGCTCGCGACATTCGACGCTCCCATACGAGTTCACGGTTCAAGTAGATTTCCGCCCAAACCGTCGAGCCGAGGCGAAAATGCGGCGCGTCGACGATAGCAAGGGCTATGTTGCGCTTGCAAGTCGGTGACCAAATGGCCGAGGTTACGCTGCCGATCTCGCGCTTGCCGCTGTCGTCGGTGTAAATCAGGGCATTGTGGGCCGGCTTGTTGCCGGCGACATCGAGCCCGACGAGCTGGCGGCGCAAGCCCCGGGCCTGCTCCTCGAACAGGGCGCGCCGTCCCGTGAAGTGTCCCTTCTTGAAATCCACCAGCCAACTCAGGCCGAGCTCGAGGGGCGAGCGATCCCGGCCGGTGCGAATGGTGTGCTCGGCCGATACGAAGTCGACATTCGGCAGCAGGAATCCGGCTTCGATTCTTGCGACGTTCAATGCCTGAGATCCGATCGCGCGGATGCCGCGCGATCGGCCGGCTTCCATCAGCGCATCCCACACCGCCTCGGCGTCTTGCGGTTCCATCCACAGCTCATAGCCCAGGTCGCCGGTAAAACCGGTGCGCGACACGGTCAAGCGATACGTCCCATGCGAGAAGTATCCGATTTCGAAGGGTTTGAGCTTCTCGACGCCTTGCAGGCCCAGCGCCTTGAGAACCGCGCAGGAGGTCGGGCCTTGCACGGCAAGGGCGGCTATCTGCTCGGTGACTTCGCCGATTTGCACGTCGAAACCGATGGCGGAGTCGAGCAGCCAGTCGATCTGTCGTTCCGCGGTGCATAGCCGGTATTCATCGGCCCCCAATCGGAATATCGTGCCGTCATCGATGAGGTGCCCGGCGTCGTTGCACCAGACGCAGTAGGCGACCCGGTCGGGCTTGAGCTTGGCGATATCGCGGGTGACCAGACGGTTCAGGTAGGGCAGCGCGTCGGGTCCCGTTACGCGGTACTTCACCATCGGGGTCAAGTCGTAGAGCGTCGTCGCATTGCGGATGGCGAAGTATTCCTGCTCCATGGTGGTGAACACATCGACCGTCGTGTATCCCGCCCACGGTATGAAGCTGTCGACCTGGGACAGGGCGCGGGCGCGCTCGTGAAACGGCGTCTTGAGCAGCGGCTGCTTGAAGTGCGGCGCGGGAGGTATGGTCATGGTGTCAGCTCGATTTGAGTACTTGCCGCGCGGCGTTGCGGCCGGCGATGCCCATCACTCCGCCGCCCGGATGGCAGCCGGCCCCGCACAGAAACAAGCCCTGCAGGGGCGTGCGGTACTGCGCCGCTCCCGGCACCGGCCGCACCATCATGAATTGATCGAAGGCCAGATCGCCGTGGTGCCAGTGACCGCCGCTGATGCGAAACTGCTGCTCCATGTCCGCGGGAGTCAGCAATTCGGCCGCGACGATGGAGTCGCGCAGGCCGGGGGCGAAAGCTTCCAGCGCATCCAAGGCGGCATCCATGAAGCGCTGCCGGCCGTTCTGCCAGCCTTCCTTGAGGGCATAGGGCGCGTATTGCACGATGGCCGACAGCACGTGCCGGCCGGCCGGAGCGAGCGTCGGATCGTTGACGGTGGGAACGGTGACTTCGAGCGCGGGCGCGCGCGAGAATTCGCCGTACTTCGAATGATTGTAGGCGTGTTCGAGATATTGCAGGGACGGTGCGATCAGGAGCCGGCCACGCAGGCTTGCCTCGTTCACACCGCTGAACGACGGCGCCCGATTCAGTGCCAGGTGCAGCTTGGCGGCGAGACCGCGCGAGCGGATATGGTCGACCCGACGAACGAAGCCGGTGTCCAGATGCCGGGCCCCGAGCAGACGCAGGAACGTGGTCTTTGGATCGGCGCTGGAAATCACCTGCCGAGCGTCGATGCGTTCGCCGGACTCGAGCACCACGCCGCAGGCGCGGTCCTCCTCCACCCGAATGCTCGCGACGGGCGCATCGGTTCGAATGATGGCTCCGGCCGAGGCCGCCGCCCGGGCGAGCGCCTGGCAGAGCGCGCCCATGCCGCCCTTGGGCTGCGACAATCCCGAGGCGCCCGCCGCGGATTCGGCCGCCAGCCGGTACAACAGCGTCAACACCGTGCCGGGCGAACGCGGACCGAAGTTGCTGCCGAGCACCGCATCGAGCCCCAGCGCTCCCTTGAGCGCCGCGGACGAGAAATTGTCCTCCAGCAGGTCGTAGACGTTCATGCCGCCGATCCGCAGCAGCTCGCGCATGTCACGCTTTCCCAACTGGCGTATCCGCCAGCCGAGCCGCAGCAGCGCGAGTCGGTCCGCCCAGTCCGTCGTGCCGAGCCGCGGCGGCACGCGCGACAACAAGGGCACCAGAGCCGACGCCAAACGCCGCATGCGCGCGGCGTACGCCACATACGCCTGCGCATCCTCAGCCGAGAGGCCCTGCCCCGCTTCCTCGGGATTCAAGGACAGCCGCGCCCCACCCGGCACCAGCGCGGTGCTCGCCATGCGCTGCGCCGCCCATTCGAGCCCGTGGGATCCGAGCTGCAATTCCTGCAATAAATCCGCCGGCATCAGGTGCAGCAAGTGTGCGCCGGCCGACACCCGAAAGCCGGGTGCGAATTCCCGGGTGAGCGCCGCACCGCCCACCTGGCTCGCGGCCTCGAGCAGTAGAACCGATCGGCCGCCGCGCGCCAGCGAGGCCGCACACACCAAGCCGTTGTGACCGCCGCCGATGACGAGGCAGTCGTAGCGCGATTGGGTGCCGGCGGAGGCCGCGCTCAATGGGCTCTCCCGAGATCGCGCAGCACGGCGCGGGCGGCATTCGCGCCGGGCGCACCCATGACGCCGCCGCCCGGATGAGTGCTCGAGCCGCACATGTAAACGCCGCGAACCGGCGCACGGTACTGCGCGTATCCCGGCACCGGCCGGTTGAACAGCAGCTGGTCCATGGTCAGCTCGCCTTGAAAGATATTGCCTTCGGTGAGCCCGACTTCATTTTCGATGTCCCAGGGAGTACGAATTTCCGCGTGCAGGATCAGGTCTTTGAAGTTCGGGCTGTGCTGCGCGATGGTGTTGATGACGGTGTCGCCGAAAGCCTGGCGTTTGGCGGCGTCCCACGGACCGTCCGCCAGCTCATAGGGGCAGTACTGAACGAACACCGACATATAGTGCTTGCCGTCGGGAACCATGCTCGGGTCGATCTGCGAGGGGATGAGCATGTCGATATACGGCGCCCGCGACCAGCGCCCATCCTTCCAGTCATCGTAGGCGCGTTCCATCATTTCGACGGTATCGGTGACGTGCATGTCCCCGCGGATGCTGGGCGAGCCCTGCGGTATCGCCGGAAACCGCGGCATGCCGTCCAGCGCGATATTCAATTTACCGGAGGAGCCGCGGATCTTGAAGTTCCTCACCTGCTTGAGGAATTCATCGGGCAGATCCTTCGCATCCATGGTCTCGAGAAAGGTGCGGCGCACGTCCAAATTGGAAATGACCAGGCGCGCACGGATTTCTTCGCCGTTTGCCAGCGCCACCCCGGATGCACGCCCATTGCGCACCAGGATCCGGGCGACGGGCGCGGCGCTGCGGATGGTGCCGCCGCTGGCCTCGAAGGAAGCACCGAGCGCCTTGGTGATCGCGCCCATGCCGCCGCGCGCGAAGCCCCAGGCGCCCACCGTATCGTCGATGTCGCCCATGTAGTGATGCAGCAGCACATAGGCGGTCCCAGGCGAGCGTGGCCCGAGCGCCGTGCCGATGATGGAACTGCCCGCGAAATGCGCCTTGACGATCTCGCTCTCGAAGTACTCGTCGAGAAAATCCGCGGCGCTCATGGTCCAGAAGCGCAGCGTGTCGTACATGCGCTCCTCGCCCAGGCCATGGAAACGCTTGCCCAGGTACAGCAATTCCCGGATGTCCCGCGGCTTGAACGAGGTGGGATCCGGCGGCTCGCGCATCAGCAGCGGCTTGATGAATTTGCACTGGCGCATGACGTCGCGCGCGTAGCGGTCGTAGGCTTCCGCATCGCGCTTCGAATGCCGCGCGATTTCGCGGCGCAGCGCATCGTGGTTGTCGTAATTGGCCAGATGCCCGCCGCCCTGCATCATGGTCACCCCACCCTCATAGGGAATCACCTGCAGCCCGTATTTCGGCAGCTCGAGCGTGCGGATGATCTCGGGGCGCAGCAGGCTGCACACGTACGAGCAATTCGAATAGGTGAAGTCCTTGTACAGACGCCGGCTGACCGCGGCGCCGCCGATGAAGGGCTGGCGCTCGAGCACCAGCACCTTAAGGCCCGAGCGCGCGAGATAGCACGCGGCCACCAAGCCGTTGTGGCCCGCCCCGACGATGATGGCGTCCGGATCGGCGGGCGTATTGGCCGCGCCGCCGCTCAAGCGGTCACTTTCTGCGTGGCGCCGCTTGATTTCAAGGTGGCATCGACCGCGATCTCGAAGCCCTTCAGCGTGTCGGCAAGGCAGGACGCATCGTGCGCCGCGCACACGAACCAGGGCTCGCGCGAATCGGGCTCGCACAGCACGCCCTCGTCGTGCAACACCTGCGCCATGGCGTCGTAGAAGGAATAATCGCTGCTCTTCCAGGCGCGATAATTGCGCGGCGGCTCGTGCGCAAAGTACAGGCCGCTCATGGAGGGATGGCCGACGAAGCTGTGGGCGATGCCGCGGGCGCCGAGCACCGCGCGCATGCCGTTGCGCAGGCGGGTGCCGTAGTCGGCGATCCGCTCGAGAGCGTCGGTCTCATCGAGAATCTGCAGAGTCTTCTCGGCGGCCGCCAGCGAGATGGAATGCGCGGTATAGGTGCCGCCATGCGCGACCCCGTGGCCGATCTTGCGCATGATCTCCTCGCGGCCCGCGAGCACCGAGATGGGATAGCCGTTGCCCACGGCCTTGGCGAAGGTGCACAGATCCGCCTTGACTCCGTACAGTTCCTGCACGCCGCCGCGCGCCACCCTGAACCCGGTCTTCACCTCATCGATGAGCAGCACCACGCCGTGCTTGTCGCACAGGGTCCGCGCCGCGCGCAGATACTCGGGCTCGGCGGCTATCCCCAGGCAATTGCCCATGATGGGCTCGATCAGCAGGCAGGCGATGCGATGCGCGTGGCGCTTGAGCACGTCCTCCAATTGATTCGCGTCGTTGGCCTGCACGAAGTGCGCGAAGCTGCGCGTGCTCAGCGGCACCCCTTCGCTGTAGGGTTTGACTTCCGGGTCCCCGACCTGCGACCACTTGTCCATGGGCGTGAACCACATGGCCGCATCGAACAGCCCGTGATAGCCGCCCTCGAGGATCACATAGTCGTCCTTGCCCGTGTAGGCGCGCGCCAGGCGCAGGCCCGCCATGACGGCTTCGGTGCCGGAATTCGAGAAGCGCACCAGCTCGGCGGCCGGAACCATCTTGGAAATGCGCTCGGCCACGGTGAACTCGCGCTCCGTGGACAATGCGAATACGCCGCCCACTTCCATGCCTTCGCGGGCCGCTTGATCCACTTCGGGATGCGCATAGCCGAGGATTGCCGGACCGTAGCCCAGGCGATAGTCGACGTAGGCATTGTCGTCCAAATCGATGATGCGCCCGCCCACGCCCTTCTTCACGTAGATGGTGCGCTCCTCACCCCAGTAGCGAAAATTCGATGCCACGCCGAGCGGCAGGCGTTTGACGGCGCGCTGGAATTGCGCATTGCTCTTGGTCAGTGTTCTGGCCATGACGTCCCCCTCATTTGGATTGGCATAGCGCCGGGATTTTGTGAGACCGTAACATTCGCCGCGCGCGCAGTCCAGGAAAATTATATGATCATATAAGTTCCGCGCCCTCCGACTCGGTCCGGCACCGGTTGCGGAATTGCCGAATTGAGCGTTTACACGGCTCAAATGGCTTTTTCAGACGCCAAAAGCATTGCTGCAGCGCTCTGACTTGCCAACGATGCAGCCCGCGGCGTACATTAAATAACCATATAATCGCCGCCGGGGAAAACCATGACCAACCTATCCGTCGCGAAGCGCCCCGACGAGGCCGTCGGCGCGCTGCCAAAGGCACTGCCCGCCTGGGTGTACAACAACGGCGAACTGACCCGGCTCGAGCTCGAACGCATTCTGCTGCCGAGCTGGCAGATCGTGTGCCATGTCAGCTCCATCCCCAATGCGGGCGACTACGAGACTTTCGACCTCGGGCCCGAGAGCATTCTGGTGCTGCGGGATCGCGATGGCTCGATACACGGCTTTCACAATGTCTGCCGGCACCGCGGCGCGCGGCTGCTGGATGGCTCGGGAAATTGCCCCGCCACCATCACCTGCCCCTACCACGGCTGGACCTACCGGCACGACGGCGGCCTGATCGGCATGCCGGTTCGCGAGAGCTTTCCGGGGCTCGATCGCGCCGAGCACGGCCTGCGGCCGGTGCGCACCGACATTGCGTTCGGTTTCGTGTTCGTCTGCCTGGCCGGCGACCCGCCGCCGGTCGCGAAGGTCTGGGGGCGCCTGGCCGAAGAACTCCTGCCCTATCGGCTCGAGGAGATGGTGCCGCTCGAGCCCATTACCCAGGAAACATGGCATGTCGATTGGAAGATCGCCATGGACAATTATCTCGAGTCCTACCACGTGCCCATCGGCCATCCGGGTTTGTACCGCATGTTCACGCCGGACTACGAGGACCAGGCCTCGGTGCCGGGCGTCGCGCGCGGCATCAGCTGGCTGCGCGAGAAGGAATCGCCGCGCTGGTCCGAGGGCCTGTATCAGCGCCTGATCGACCGGGTCACCGGGCACCTGCCCGAAGATGAGCGCCGCTGCTGGCGCTTCTACAGCGCATTGCCGAACTTAGGGATCGATGTGTATCCCGAGCGGATGGATTTCTTTCAGGTGCTGCCCGACGGCCCCGGCAAGTGCATCGTGCGAGGCGGCGTGTTCGGACTGCCGGACGAGCGGCGCGAAATGCGCGCCATCCGCTACCTCAGTTCGCGCATCAACACGCAGGTGAACAACGAAGACAAATGGCTCTGCGGCCGAGTGCAGCGCGGCCTCGCCTCCGGCAGCTACAAGCCGGGCCCGCTATCGCAGCTCGAGCGCTGGATGCTCGAGTTCCACAACCTGCTGCGCGAGCGCATCCCCGAATTCGCCTTGCCCACTGCACCCAAACACTTCGCCTAGGGTCCGCTAACCGAGATTGATCCAGGCTGACTTCGTTTGGGTGTAGGAGAGCAGGCTCTCCACGCATTTGTCGCGGCCCTGGCCCGATTGCTTGTAGCCGCCGAAGGGCTGCGTCATGTCGCCGTGATCGAAGCAATTCACCCAAATGACGCCGGCTTCGAGGTCGCGGACGGTTTTGTGCGCGACATTCAGGTCGCGGGTCCACACCGACGCGGCCAGGCCGTAGATCGAATCGTTGGCCACGGTGAGCGCTTCGGCCAGGCCATCGACTTCGATGGCCGCGGCGACCGGGCCGAAGATCTCTTCCTGGGCAATGGTCATGCGATTGTTGACGCCGGAGAAGAGCGTCGGGTTGACGAAGGCGCCCGGCAGATCCGGCGAGCTGCCGCCGAATTCGAGCCGCGCGCCCTCGGACTTGCCGCGATTGATGTAGCTCATCACCCGCGAACGGTGCGACGCAGTGACCAGCGGGCCCAGATTGGTGGTGGGATCGAGCGGCTCGCCGGCTCGATACGCGTCCTTGCCGCGCTCGATGAAGCGCGCCAGGAATTCCTTGGCGATGGGGCGGTCGAGCAACAGGCGGGAGCCGGCGTTGCACACCTCTCCCATGTTGCCGTAGATGCCGTTGATGGCGTAGGTCACGGCGGTGTCGAGATCCGGCAAGTCCGCAAGAAATATCTGCGGCGTCTTCCCGCCGCATTCCAGGCTGACCCGCTTCATGTTGGACTGGCCCGCGTAAATCAGCATTTGCTTGCCGATTTCGGTCGAACCGGTGAACGCGATCTTGGCCACATCTTTGTGCAGCGCCAAAGCCGCGCCGGCCGCCTCGCCCATGCCGTTAACCACATTGAACACGCCCGGCGGCCCGCCGGCCTCCACGAACAGCTGCGCCATCAAAGCCCCCGACAGCGGGGATTGTTCGGCCGGCTTCAATACCACGGAGTTGCCGGCGGCAAGCGCCGGGGCAACCTTCCAGGCGGCCATCAGCAACGGATAATTCCAAGGGACGATGCAGCCGACCACGCCCAGTGGCTCGCGCAGAATGTAGTGGAACGCATCCGCCGCGGTGGCCGTGACCGTGCCGTCGATCTTGTCGATCAATTCGCCGAAGTACGCAAAATTGCGCGCCGCCGCCGGCACATCGATGGTCACCATGTCGGTGATGGGCTTGCCCATGCAGAGGGTGTCGAGCAGGGAGAATTTCTCGCAGTTCTCCTCGATGAGCCGGGCGTAGGCCGCCATGACGGCCATGCGCTCGCGGGGCGCCTTGCGGCTCCACACGCGCGAGGCGAAGCTGCGCTTGGCGGAGGCCACGGCCACATCGATGTCGGCCGCGGTGCCTGCGCTCACTTCGCACAGCGGCGTGCCGGTCGCGGGATTCACCACGGTGAAGCGCCCACGTGCGACTGAATCAACGTATTGACCGTCGATGAAATGCCGAGTCTCGTAGCGCACGGCGGCGGCCCGCGCATGCCAGTCTTTGGTGGTCAGTGACGTCAAATTCATTGCTTCCCCCGGTGAATGTCCTGATCGATTCGCGCCAGTATAATGAATTTTCTCACGGCTCGTTCGGCGGCCGGGCGAGGGTCATCATCGGCACCAACGCAGTCAACTGCCGCCGGAACGCGGCCGCCGCCGGCGCCGCCTGCACGCCGTCCGCCGCTTCGTGGCCGAATGTCGCAATGCCTTTCTGCGTCGATTCGACCACGGCGATGGCTGCCGGCCGCGTATACGGATTCAGACGCGAGGCCAGGTACGCCGCCGCCCGCGCCGCTCTCTCCGCGTCGCACAGGGTGTACTCATGGCGGCGCAACACAGAGCGGCCGGGTCCGCTCGGCAGCACCTGCAGCACGGTGATACCGTCGGGCCTCAGCTCGAGCAGGTGATTCGGCGCCAGCAATCGCTGCTGCCAGTGGAAAGCCGCGGCATCGCCCACAAGGCGCTTGTAGGCGCGAACGCTCCAGGCGGACGGTTCGGCGCGCCGCGATCCGCCAATCATTGCCGATTCGAGCCACTGTTCGATCGCCAGCTTCCAATCCGCGGCGACCAGGGTCTGCGCCGGCGGCCCCAGGAATCGCAAGCCCGTCGGCAGCGAAAAGTCATTCCAGGGATCGTCGGTGTGGCCATGCCGCGCGGTGCGCCCCGCGGGGCGTACGAAGATCAGGCTGCCGATGCCGCGCAGCTCGAGGGTCAGCAGGCTCGCCGGACCCCGTGCCCCGCGGCGCGTGCCGTCGAGCTCGAATTGCAGCCCGTGAATCGCACAGTGAATGGCCTCGAGGTGCCCCGTCGGCGCCGCGTTCAGGACGTGCGGCGCTTCGCTGCAGCTGTTGCGAAATGCGCGCAGCTGGCCCGTGCGATCCCGGACGATCAACGCGCGTTCGATGCCGAGGTCGACGGCCAGAAAATCCCCGGCGCGCGGGATCTGCGCCTGATCCCCGGCGAGCTGCCAGGAGTCCTGGAACACGGCGTCGCGCTCGACCGCGAACAGGCGCGCATTGGCGTATACCCAGCCCGCGGGGCGCCGATCGCCCGCGGCCGCGCCGCCATCGGCCGGGGCGGCCGCGAATTGACCCGGAAAGATCGAGCGCAAATAGGCCATGGCCCGCTGCTTGGCGGCGCCGCGGTCGATATCCGCCTCGGTTCGAAAGGCGAAGTCCTGCCACAGCATTTCCAGCACGCCGATCAGGCCGAGCGCAATCCCATCCGGGTCCAGCTGCGGCTGCGAGGTCTCGACGATCATGCGCTCGATGAGTTCGCGCACCAGGGCGGCAAAGCTCTCGTCCTTCTGCCCGCAAATATCGTAGTATTCCTGCCGTGAACTGGCCTCGCCCCAAAACGCATACCAAACCGAGACCTTGCGGGGGCTGGCGATTTCCGGGTCGAGATACAGGTCGACCATCAATTCCAAGGCGGCGACCGGCCTGGATTTGAGGCGCATCACGGGTACCAGCAATTGCTCCTCGAACTCGGCTGCGAGGAATTGCAGGGACGCGACCAGCATTGCCGCCTTGGAGGCGAAGTAGAATCGAACGATGCCGGGGGACATTTTCGCAAAGGCCACTACCTTCTCGACCGTCGTGCGCGACGGGCCGTAGATGTGCAAGGCGGAAATGCAGGCATCGATCAGGCGTTGGCGCTGCCGGCCGTGGGCATTGCGCGCGCGCGGAACGCGGACCGGCGCATGGGACTTTTTCTTGGGGTTACGCATGCTTGGGCTTAGGTACTCATGACATCGACACATGAAGAGATGCGCGCGCCAGCGCGCCCCCGGGGCGAATGGCTGAAGAGCCATGCCAAGTGGTTCATCATCCTGCCGCCCCTGCTGTTTCTGCTGGTCTTCTTTCTCATTCCCTTCGGGTTTGCCCTGGTCATCAGCTTCGCCGACACAGCCGTGCACGTGCCGCCCTTCACGGACATTCTATCCGTCAGTCCCGATTGGCACATCCACCTCACGCTGAATCTGGGCAACTTCAAGTATCTGTTCAGCGACGAAGTGTATGGCCTTTCCTATCTTTATTCGCTCAAGACCGCGTTTTTTTCCACCCTCATTTGCTTGGGCCTAGGTTATCCGATGGCCTACGGCATCGCTCGCACCTCCAAGAGCACGCAAAGCATCCTGCTGCTCATCATCATCCTGCCGTTTTGGACCTCCTTCTTGCTGCGCGTGTACGCGCTCGAGGGCATCATTCGCGAGACCGGACTGCTCAACACCGCCCTGCTGTGGCTGGGAGTGATCCATCATCCGCTGCAGATCATGCGCACGAGCTTGGCCGTGTACCTGGGGATCATCTATTCCTATCTACCCTTCATGGTCCTGCCCTTGTTCGCGACCCTCGAGAAGCTGGATCACTCCCTGCTCGAGGCGGCCGGGGACTTGGGGAGCCCGCCGTGGCGGGCCTTCCTCGAGGTGACCCTGCCCTTGTCGATGCCGGGCATCATCGCCGGCTCCATGCTGGTGTTCATTCCTGCCATCGGCGAGTTCGTCATCCCGACTCTGCTCGGCGGCCCCGACAACCTGATGATAGGGCGGGTGCTGTGGGATGAGTTCTTCGGCAATCGCGATTGGCCCGTCGCCTCCGCCGTTGCCATTGCCTTCCTGGTGCTGCTGGTCGGCCCCATCGCCCTGTACCAGCACTACAGCACCAAGCAGCTCGAGGCCTAGGATGGAGAACCGCATCTCGCCCTTCCTGGTCTCCGCCCTCTGCATCGGGATCGCGATTCTGTACATTCCCATCCTGGTCCTGATCGGCTATTCCTTCAACGCCTCCGCGCTGGTGAGCGTCTGGGGCGGCTTTTCGACTGCCTGGTACGCCGAGCTCGTGCACAACGACCAGATACTCGACGCGGCCTGGTTATCCCTCAAGATCGGGGTGGTGGTATCCACCGGCGCCGTCGTCCTGGGCACTCTGGCCGCGATTTCCCTGGTGCGGTTCAAGATTTTCCGCGGCCGCCTGCTGCTCACCGGAATGGTCAATGCGCCGCTGGTGATGCCGGAAATCGTCACGGGCATCACGCAGCTGCTGCTGTTCGTCTCCATGCTGAATTTGCTCGGTTGG
Source organism: uncultured Gammaproteobacteria bacterium (assembly GCA_963837435.1). Lineage (GTDB taxonomy): Bacteria > Pseudomonadota > Gammaproteobacteria > Steroidobacterales > Steroidobacteraceae > Bog-1198. The sequence goes on along the minus strand of CAWINJ010000010.1, from coordinate 602,558 downwards.
CCGCACCGCGGCTTCACGACCATCGTGATAGCGCACATCGCGTTCTGCAGCGCCTACGTGACGGTCACCGTGCAATCGCGCCTGGCGAGCGCGGACCGCTCCCTGGAGGAGGCCGCCATGGACCTGGGGTCGGGCCCGGTGCGCGCATTCATCGACACCACCCTGCCCAGCCTCGTCCCCGCGTTGACCTCGAGCTGGTTGCTCAGCTTCACCCTGTCGCTGGACGATTTGGTGATTTCGAGCTTCGTGTCCGGACCCGGCGCCAGCACCCTGCCGATGGTCATTTTCTCGAAGGTGAAGCTGGGAGTCAGCCCCGACATCAATGCCCTAGCCAGCTTGATGATCTGCCTGGTCGGAGCCTGCGTGCTCGCGGCCGGCTTCTTCATGCGGCGTGCAGAGCGCCAGCGCCTGCTGGACGCGCAGATGGCCGAACGCTAAAGGACCGCGCGTCGGCGGCTGGCGCCGCTACGCCTTGCCCACGAAGCGCGGATCGTGTGCCGGCCGGCTGAAGATCTCGCGCAAGCGCGGCTCGAAGGTGCTCAACGGCTCGGAGGGATAGCCGGGATCGAAGGAGCATTGATCCCAGTTGGCGCAGAAATCCTTGCAGGCCTGGTACCACGGATGCGCGCGAAATTTCTCGCGGCCGTGTCGATCGCGCCCATAGTGATGAGCGTAGTAGTAGGACTGAAACACGCCGTGCTGCTCGACGATCCAGGTGACCTCCGGACGCACATACGGCCGTATGATACCGGCGGCAATTTCCGAGTGGTTGAAGGGCGCCAGATCGTCTCCCACATCGTGAATCAGCGCGGCCACGATGAGCTCGTCGTCGGCCCCGTCCCTGAGGGCGCGGGTCGCGGTCTGCAAGGAATGACCCAGGCGGCTCACCGGATAACCCTGCAATCCCGTATCCAGCTTGCGCAGCGCGGCCAATAGCCGTTCCGGCAAGGCGTGGATGTAATCGCGCTCGGCTTCTTCGAGGAGCGCATAGTCTTCCCGGGTGCCATCCTCCATGCGGCGAAAACTCACCACGATTCTCTCGGCAGTTTCGTCATTCATTTTGCGGTCTTCACGCGTGTCCAAGTGCGGGTCCGGATGCGTTCCGTCGCGGCGGACGCCTCGGCGGATCTGAACAGCCGGGACTCGATTTGAGGGGTCGGGTACAGCGTCGGGTCGTTGAGGATACTGGGATCTACCAGCGGGCGCGAGGCCAGATTGTCGTTGCCGTAATAGATCTCATTGGTGATGGCCGCGATCACCTTGGGCCGCAGGATGAAATCGATGAACTGATAAGCCGCCTCGGGATGCGGGGCTCCCTTGGGTATCAGCAGCGAGGTGAAATTCTGGTTGGCCCCCTCCTTGGGCACCGAAAAGGCGAGATTGACGTTGACCCCCACCGCCCGGGCGCGCGCCCTGGACAGGGCGTAGTCGCTCGACCAGGACATGGCAACGCAGAGCTCCTTGTTCGCCAATGCGTTCAAGTACTCGGAGGAGTCGAATGAGCGCACGTACGGGCGCACCTTGAGGAGCAACTCCTCCGCCTTCTTGTAATCCTCGGGCCGCGTGGTGTTCGGATCCAGCCCCAGGTATTGCAGGGCCAGCATCAGCGTGTCCGCGGCCGAGTCGAGAAAGGTCACCCCGCAATCGGCGAATTTCGAGACGACTTCCGGCTTGAATAACATGTCGAGGCTGTCGACCGGCGCATTCGGCATGCGCGCCTTGATCATATCGACGTTGTAGGCGAAACCGTTGATGGCGTGCACGTAGGGCACCGAGTGCAGGTTTCCCGGATCGTGAACGGTCTGGATCAGGAGAATCCGCGGATCCAGGTTCTTCCAATTCTTCAGCTTGCTTCTGTCGAGCGTGCTATAGACGCCCGCCTTGATCTCCCGCCCGAAGTACTCGGTGGATGCGATCACCACATCGTAGCCGGAGCTGCCCGCCAGCAACCGGGCGTCCATGGTCTCCTCGGAGTCGTAGACATCGTAGATGACTTTGATTCCAGTCTCTTTCTCGAAGTCGGCAATGGTGTGCGTGCCGATGAAATCGGTCCAGTTGTAGATGAATAGGCGCTTCTCCTCGGCCGCGGCGGACCTGGCTCCGCAACCCGCGACCAGAGCCGTCGTCAACAACAGAGCGAGGTGGGCGATTCGAAATCGACTGAACTTCATCGGATTAGTTTACCATCGCCGCACCGCCGCGCGCCTTCCCAAGACACGCGGTCTTCCAAGGGGAGTGCACCGATTGCGCGACTTCAACCATTGGCCCCGCGGGGCGTTTCCGGTCCCGGCATCGATCTTGGTCCTGGCATCGATCTGCGCCTTCGCGGCCGCGCCGTCCTTCGCCGCGGCCCCGCCGGAGAAACCGCGTGCGCGCGATCTCGGAGTCCCCTTCGACGGCACTCCCGGGCCGCTCAACGCCATCACCGACGTGGCCGGCGTCACCGTGGGACACACCACGCTGATCTCCGGATCGGGGAAATTGCAAGTGGGCCGCGGCCCCGTGCGCACCGGGGTCACGGCGGTGCTGCCCCGCGGCCTGGACTCGCTGAACAATCCGGTGTTCGCGGGATGGTTCACGGAAAACGGCAATGGCGAGATGACGGGCACGACCTGGGTCGAAGAGTCAGGATTCTTGGAAGGCCCCGTGATGATCACCAACACCCACAGCGTGGGAGTGGTGCGCGATGCGGTGATCCAATGGCGCGTGGCGCATGAGGCGGCGGCAGACGCGACCGGCTTCTACTGGTCGCTGCCGGTGGTCGCCGAAACCTGGGACGGCTGGTTGAACGACATCAACGGCTTTCACGTCAAGCCCGAACACGCGCTGCATGCCCTCGACAGCGCGCGCGGCGGCGCCGTCGAGGAAGGCAGCGTCGGCGGCGGCACCGGCATGATATGCAACGGCTACAAGGGCGGCATTGGAACTGCATCGCGCCGCCTGGACGCCAAGGATGGCGGCTACACCGTCGGCGTGCTCGTGCAATGCAATTACGGCACCCGGGACAACCTGAGGATCGCCGGTATTCCGGTCGGGCGGCAAATCCCCGCGCCCGAGCCCTATGTCTTCATTCCCTCGGACATCGCCGAGCGCGGCTCCATCATCGTGATCGTGGCCACCGATGCCCCCTTGCTCGCGCATCAATTGAAGCGCGTGGCGCGCCGCGTGACCTTGGGCATCGGGCGCAACGGCAGCATATCCGGCAACGATTCGGGCGACATTTTCATCGCCTTCTCCACCGCCAACTCGGGTGCGGCGGCCACCGATCACGTCGTCGACCTGAAGATGCTGCCGAACGACTCGCTGGATCCGGTATTTCGCGCGACGGTCGAAGCGACCGAAGAGGCCATCGTCAACGCCATGGTGGCGGCCCAGGACATGACCGGCGTGGACGATCATCGCGTCATCGCGCTGCCCCACGAGGCGCTGCGCGCGGTGCTGCGAAAATATAACCGCCTCACGCCCTGAGGCGATCAGTGCGCGTGTTCGCCCGCCAAGACCTCGCTCAAGCTTTGGTCGAGCAAGGTGATCGCCTCATCCACATCGCCCTCATCGATGACCAGCGGCGGCATGAAGCGCACCGTGCTCTGACCGCACGACAGTAGAATCAGGCCATTGTGGTAGGCGCGGGTGATCAAGGCGTCGCACAGCTTCTTCGCCGGTTCCTTGCCGGCCCGATCCTTGACCAATTCGACGCCGATCATCAATCCCTTGCCGCGCACTTCGCCGACCACCGCGAACTTCTCGGCGAACGAGCGCAGCTTGCGCATGAAGTAATCGCCGACCTTGGCCGCGTTCGCGCAATATTCCCGCTCGATGAGATCGATGGTCGCGAGCGCAGCGGCGCAGCACAGCGGATTTCCGCCGAAGGTATTGCCGTGGGCACCGCGAGTCCACTTCTGCATGATGCTGCGCTTGGCGACGACCATCCCGATGGGCAGTCCCGAGCCCAGTCCCTTCGCGAGCGTCATGATGTCGGGTTGCACGTCCCAATGCTGGGCGGCGAACATCTTGCCCGTGCGCCCGATCCCGGATTGAACTTCGTCGAATATCAGCAGAATTCCGTGCCGGTCGCACAGCTCGCGCAAGCCCTGCAGGAATCCATCCGGCGGCACGAGGTAGCCGCCCTCGCCCTGGATCGGCTCGATCAGGATGCCCGCCACCTCGCTCGCAGGCACATTGTGCTGGAACAGCACCTCCTCGATGTAGCGCAGCACCGCGCGGCCTTGATCGGCACCGGAGAACAGCGGCCGATAGCTGTTGGGATACGGCACATGAGTCACGCCGGGCATGCTGGGAAAGAAGCCCTTCTGCTGGGTATACTTGCTCGACGTGAAGGACAGCGAACCCATGGTCCTGCCGTGGAACCCCCCCAGAAATCCGATGAAGCGGCCTCGCCCCGTGGTATAGCGCGCCAATTTCAATGCGGCTTCCACGCTCTCGGTGCCGGACTGCGCGAAGAAGCTCATGACGGGCTCCTTCATGGGCGAGAGCGCGTTCATGCGCTCGGCCAGCCGGACTTGGCCCTCGTGCCAATAGTCCGAGGAAATATGCAGGAACTTATCCGCCGCATCCTTGATGGCCTGGACCACCGCCGGATGGCTGTGCCCGGTGCTGCACACCGCGATGCCGGCGGCGAAATCCAAGAAGCGGTTGCCGTCCACGTCCCAGATTTCGGCGCCCTTGCCGTGGGACATCACGAAGGGATAGTCGCGAGGGTACGACGGAGAGACGACCAGCGCATCGCGCGCCAGCAATTCGCGGGCCTTGGGACCCGGTAAATCGGTTTTGATGTTGGGCTTTTTCATAGCCAGTTCAACTCCCCCAGTAATGTATTCATTAAATCGAGCGCCCTCTCGAGCTCATTCTCCTGGATCACGAGCGGCGGTGCGAGAATAATCAAATTGCCGCGCACCGCGAAGGATACTCCGCGCTCGCGCGCCAGTGCCACGAAGCGGGCCATCGATGGGTGCAAGGCCGGCCAGGGCGCCAGCGGCTCGCGCGTTTCGCGATTCTTGACCAATTCCACGATGGCGAACAGGCCTCCGGATGAGCGCACATCGCCGATCGCCGCATGCCGTTCCTGCATGGCATGCAGCTGCTCGAGCATGGCGGCACCCAAGACCTGGGAGCGGCGGATCAGCTGCTCGTCGCGATACGTCGCGATCGCCGCCAGGCCGGCCGCGCAGGCCAGAGGGTGGCCGCAATAGGTCAATCCCGTGTTCAGCATGTCGTGCTGCAGCTTGACGGCCACGTGACCCGCCAGCACCACGGCGCCCAGAGGAATGTGCGCGCCGGTCAAGCCTTTGGCGAGAGTCATGAGATCCGGCCGACCCGCCTCGCCATGCGCCTGCCAGGCGAACCACTCGCCGCAGCGCCCGAAACCGCTCATGACCTCGTCGGCGATCAGATACACGCCACGCCGCCGCGTCTGCTCCCGAAGCGCCGGCCAGAAGCCCTCCGGGGCGATGATTCCGTTGGTTCCCGCGTTCGGTTCCATGAGCACGGCGGCGACGTTGCCGGCGCCCGCGCGGTCGATGACGGCGCCGATGTGCGCCACATTTCGCTGCGCGCATTCGGCCGGGCTCGCGCTGACGTGCGGGCAGCGATAGGCATACGGCGGCGGCACGCGCAGCACGCCCACGGCCTCCTCGTTCTGCAGGCGCGTGCGGCTGTCCCCGGACCACACCATGGTGGCGTAGCTCGCGCCATGGTAGGAGCGCTCCCGCGCGACGATCTTGCCCTGCGGCCGAGCGCTCGCCTGGCGCGCGAATTTCACCGCATGCTCATTCGCGTCGGCTCCGCCCAGGGTGAAGAACACCCGGCCTCCCTCGAATCCGCCGATTTCCAGCAGGCTCTCGGCCAATGCCGCGCGCGGCGCCGCGCCCCAGCTGGAATTCACGAAACACAGGGTCTGTGCCTGCTCTTGAATGGCGCGTATCAGGCGCGGATGCTGGTGCCCGAGGTTCATGCACTCGGCCAGGCTGCTCATGTCCAGATAGGTGCGGCCCGATTCATCCCAGAACCGCGCGCCTTCTCCGCCGACGATGGTCGGCGCATTCCAATCGGCCTGGACGCACCAGCTATGCAACACACTCGAGCTTTCCAAAATCATGCCGCTCCGTATTTCTTTGATTCGCACCGCCAAAGCGATTACGATCCGCCGCATGCGATCTGTCAACGTACCCCAAAAATAATAGATCGCTGATGGCCGAACCCGCCCGCCCGCAACTGCTCGGCTTTTGGATGTGTGTGGCTTTGGTCGTCGGCAACTCAATCGGCTCGGGCGTGTTCCTGCTGCCGGCCTCCCTCGCGCCCTACGGCTTGAACAGCGTGCTCGCCTGGTGTTTCACGGCCTGCGGCGCCATCGTGCTCGCCATCGTGTTCGCGCGGCTGAGCCGGGCGTATCCCGAGGCCGGCGGCCCCTATGCCTACGTGCGCGCCGCCTTCGGCCCCTTTCCCGCGTTCATCGTCGCCTGGGGCTATTGGATCTCGATCTGGGTGGGCAATGCCGCCATCGCCACCGGAGCGGTGAGCTATCTCAGTCCCCTGCTGCCGTGGATTTCCAAGGTGCCCGGCGCGTCGGCGGCCGTCACGCTGTTCTTTCTCTGGCTGCTCACCTTCGTCAATTGGTACGGCATCCGCGCCTCGGGTTGGGTGCAGAGCGCGACCACGGTGCTCAAGCTGCTGCCGCTGCTGGCGGTCGCCGCTCTGGGATTGTTCGTCCTGCAGCCGGGCAATTTCGCGGCAGCCGCTGAGAACCCCCTCACCGTGAGCGGTACCACGGCCGCCGCCACGCTGACCTTATGGGCGCTGCTGGGATTGGAATCCGCCACCATCCCCGCCGACAAGGTGCGCGATCCCGGCCGCACCATTTCCTCGGCCACCCTGCTCGGCACCGTCGTGACGGCGCTGATTTGCATCCTCGCCTGCACCACCGTGCTGCTGCTGGTGCCCCCGCAAATCCTGGCGCAATCGAATGCGCCCTTCGTCGACCTTGCCCGGCAATATTGGGGCGATTCCGCCGGCAAGCTGCTCGCCGTGTTCGCGGCGATCAGCGGCTTCGGGGCGCTCAACGGCTGGATTCTGCTGCAGGCGGAACTGCCCTGTGCCATGGCGAAGAGCGGTGTGTTCCCGCGAATTTTCGCCCGCGAGACCGCGCGCCGAACGCCGAGCTTCGCACTGCTCTTCGGCAGCGGACTGGTCACCGTGCTGATTCTGATGAACTACCAGAGATCGATGGTCAGCATTTTCACGTTCATGATCCTGCTCTCGACCACCGCCTGCCTGGTGCTGTATGCGCTGTGCGCGCTCGCGCTGCTGCGCTTGCAATGGATCGGCCAGCTGGGCAACGGCCCTCTGGGGGTGCCGCGCCGCGGGACCGTGCCGCTCGCCATCCTGGCGGTGCTCGCCGCGGCCTACTCGTTCTGGGCCATCGTGGGAGCTGGCGCTCAGGCGGTCGGGTGGGGAGCGGTGCTACTGGCCTGCGGTGCGCCGCTGTATTTTCTGGTTCGCAGAAAGGCTTAAGCTCGCATCATGGGGAAATCTTTTCTTGCGGTGGCGATCGGCGGCATGCTCGGGTGCCTGCTGCGATGGTGCCTCGCCATTTTTCTCAACCGCTACTTCCCGACGATTCCGCCGGGCACGCTGGCGGCCAATCTCATCGGCTGCTACATCATCGGGATCGCCATCGCCTTCTTCACGAGCTATCCGTCCTTTGCGCCGGAGTGGCGCCTGTTCGTGACCACGGGCTTTTGCGGCGGATTGACCACGTTCTCGACTTTCTCCGCCGAGATCGTGCTGCTGCTGCAGTCGGGGCGCACTCTATGGGCGCTGGGCGCCGTGGCCGCTCACCTGGTCGGCTCCCTGCTCATGACCTTTGCCGGCATCGCCACCGTCATCTGGCTCAAGGCCTAGCTGGCGCGCCGCAGGCCTCGCAGCTGCCGAGTGAGGCGCGCGCGCGAGACCATGGCGCGCACGATGGGCGTGGAGTTCTTCGCGCCGCGCTCGATCACCAGCAAGTGCGTGAGCCCCGCGTCCTCCAGCGCGTGCAGCAATTCACCGGCGCGCGCCGACTGCAAGCTCTCCCAATCCAGAGACAATAATTTGTCCCACGGAGTCATGACGTGGCCGACGCGAATGTCCTGGTGGCGGCTGTAGTTGGAGGTCTGCAGGAACTGCAGCGGCCTCTCGCCTTGGATGTCGTAGGAGGTGATCAAGCCCACGATGCGTTGCTCGCGCATCACCAGCATGGCGCGAACGCCGAGATGAATCATGTCTCCCAACGCATCGTCGATTTGCCGCTCTTCGTCGACGGTCACCGGGTGCTCGCGGGTGAAGTCCGTGACCGCGTGGATGGCGGGATCGGCCGGATCGAGAAATTGTCCGTCGGAGACCGAGCGTCGGGGTAGTACGGCTTCGCTGAAAATCCTGGTCGGCATCAACGGTCCGTTCTTCATATCTGCCTAGACCTCGCGTACTCGGACGGGTTCCCTCGAATGCTTGCGCAAACTCCCAAGGGTGTCCAGAGGCGGCTTTGAAGGTTCCTACGACTTTGAAGGTTCCTATGACTTTGAATGTTACGGCAGCTGTGATATATTACTTAGAGTAGCTAACTATTAGAGACCTTTGCAATGACCGATCTCGAGGAACGTTTCAGCGGCGCCTTGCACAACACCTCCCGAGCCTGGCGCCAGGCCTTGAATAGACGGCTCAAGTACCTGGGCGTCAGTCAGGCCAGCTGGATGACCATTGCGGTCGCCGCCAAGGCCAGCGAGCCCCTGTCGCAGTCCGAGCTGGCCGACAGCTTGGGGGTGGAAGGCGCGACCATGGTGGCCATGGTGGATCGCTTGGTGAAGGCGGGATTGGTCGTTCGCGAACCGTCGACCACCGACCGGCGGGTCAAGCGCGTCGTACTGACGCCGGCAGGCACTGCGCTCTACGACAAGGTCAAGGCAGCGGCCTCCGAGTTTCGCAATGACTTGCTGGCCAACGTCGATCCGAAAAAGCTGCTGGTGGCGACCGAACTCCTCGAAGGCTTGCAGGGAATCATCGACAAGCGTGCCATGACCCGGCCGCTCAATCGTCCCATGATCACGTTGTCCATCATGCTGGCAACGATCATGCAAACGCTCGACGGCACCATTGCGAATGTCGCTCTGCCGCACATGCAAGGCACCCTGTCGGCGTCGCAGGATCAGATCGCCTGGGTATTGACCGCGTACATCGTAGCCGCGGCCATCGCCACGCCGCTCACCGGCTGGCTGTGCGATCGCTTCGGCCAGAAAAATGTGTTCCTGGCGTCCATCACCGGATTCACCGTCGCCTCCGTGCTGTGCGGGATGTCGAATTCCCTGGCGCAAATCGTCGCCGCGCGCCTGCTGCAAGGCGTGTTCGGCGCGGCCCTGGTGCCGCTGTCGCAGGTGGTGCTGATGGACATCAACCCCAAGGAGAAGCAGGGCTCGGCCATGGCCATCTGGGGCATGGGCGTCATGGTCGGACCCATTCTGGGACCGACCCTGGGCGGCTGGCTGACCGACAGCTATAACTGGCGCTGGGTATTTTTCATCAACGTGCCCGTCGGCGTGCTGGCCGCCTACGGCGTATGGAGATACATCCGCCCGGTGCCGGGCGCACGACGGCATGCGCTTCGACGTGTTTGGTTTCGCCACCTTGAGCTTGGCGATCGGCGCACTGCAGTTGCTGCTGGACCGCGGCCAACAGAACGATTGGTTTTCATCCACCGAGACCTGGATCGAGTTGATCAGCCTCGTCGTGGCACTGACCTATTTCGTCGCACACACCGGCATTGACCCCGGCGGACAAATCCTTTCTCGACTATCGCCTGCTGAAGAATCAGAACTACGTCACCGGACTCCTGTTCATCTTCATCGTGGGACTGGTCCTGTATGCGACGCGCGCGCTCACTCCGACCATGCTCGAGACCCTGCTCGACTATCCAGTGGCCACCACCGGCCTGGTCACCGCACCGTCCGGCATCGGCACCATGTTCGCCATGCTGATCGCCGGGCGGATCATCGGCAAGAGTCGACCTGCGCCTGACCCTGTTCGTCGGCTTCATGCTGACCGCGCTCGCACTCTGGCAAATGGCCCGCTACTCGCTCGATCTATCCGAAGGGCGATATCGTGTGGCCGGGCGTGATCCAGGGCATCGGCATGGGACTGGTGTTCGTGCCCTTGAGCACGGCGACTTTCGCGACCTTGAGTCCGGCCATGCGCGCGCAGGGCACCGCCCTCTTCAGTCTGGTCCGCAACATCGGCAGCAGCATCGGCATCTCGCTGGTGCAGACCATGCTGGTCCGCAATACCGTCATCGCGCACGCCTCGCTCGCCGAGCGGGTCACCTATGCAAGTCCCGCGTGGAACAATCCGGCGATTGCCAAAGCCTATGACATGAGCAGCGCCGGGCGGCGCGGCCTTTCTCGACAGTACCGTCACCCAGCAAGCCGCCATGATCGCCTACATCGACGATTTTTGGCTGATGCTGTTCCTGACCCTGGCCGTGACGCCGCTGCTGCTGCTCATCAGGCCGCCCGGCCGCGCGAAGTCTGCGGCGGCCGATGCGCATGCCGTGATGGACTAGTATGCCGTGACGGGCTGGCGGGATTCGGCCGTGACTATCGAGAGCCCTCGGCGAGCGGACCGGTCTTCTCCCCGCCGGTACCCGGGGCGTCGGCGAGCAGCTTGCCGGCCTTCGGCGCAATCCACCGCTCGATGTCATCGAGCACCGTGAATACCGCCGGCACGATGACCAGCGTCAGGGCGGTGGAGGTGATTAGCCCGCCGATGACGGCGATGGCCATGGGCCCGCGGAAATCGCTGTCTCCGCCCCAGCCGATGGCCACCGGCAGCATGCCGGCCACCATGGCAACCGTGGTCATGACGATGGGCCGCGCGCGCTTGTGACCCGACTCGAGAATGGCCGCAAGGCGGCTCTTCCCGGCGCGCATTTCTTCGATGGCGAAATCCACCAGCAATATCGAATTCTTCGCGACGATGCCCATCAGCATCAAGACGCCGATCACCACCGGCAGCGAGAACGGCAGGCCGGTGAGCAACAACGCGAGCGCCGCGCCTCCCAGGGACAGCGGCAGCGCCGACAAAATGGTAATGGGCTGGAACACGCGCACGAACAGCAGCACCAGCACGGCGAACACCATGAGCACGCCGGCGCCGACGGCCAGGAGGAAATTCGTGGTACAGCTCCTTCATGAACTCGGTATCGCCGGTTTCCACCAGGTGCACGCCTTCGGGCAGATGCTTCAGGGTCGGCAGCGCGTAGATCTTCTTGGTGGCCGTGCCGAGCTCGACTCCCGGGCTCATATCCGCCTCGAGAAACACGCGTCGGCTCTGGTTGTAGCGGCGCACGGCGGAAGGCCCCTGGCCGAAGCTCAAATCGGCGACGGATCTTCAGCGGCACGCTGGCGCCCGAGGCGGTCGGCACCGGCAGATTTTCCAGGGTCGTCAGATCGCGGCGCGCGCTCTCGATCAGGCTGACGCGGATCGGAATCTGCCGATCGCTCAGGGAAAACTTCGCGCCGTTTTGCGGCAAGTCGCCCAAGGTCGCGATTCGAATGGTCTCGCTGATGCTTTGCACGCTCACGCCCAGTTGCGCGGCGATGTCCAGCCGCGGATGCACCACGATCTCCGGGCGCGGCAAATCGCCTTTGATGCGCGCGTCGCGCACCTCGGTGCAGCGCGCGCACCTCGGCCAGCACCTTGTGGCCCGTGGCTTCGACCAGATCCGGATCGTCGCCGGTCAGGTACAGCTGAATGTCGCGCCCTCCGCCGTTCTGAGAAAAGCTCAGCTGCCCGTCGGGCACTTGGGCGAGCAGCGGCATCATTTTCTGCTCCCACTGCCTCTGGGTCAGGCTCCGCTGGGAGCGCGGCACCAGGGTGATATAAATGTTGCCGAGACGAATCTCCCCGTCGTCGCTGCCGACGAACTCGACGATATTGGTCACTTCCGGGGATTTTCTCAAGATTGCCACGGCATCCGCCGAGACTCGCGACGTGTCCTCGAGCCGGCCGCCCGGAGGCAATTCGATGTCCAGCTCCGAGTTCGCAAAATCCTCGGGCGGAATGAACGAGGTCGGAATGATCCCGAGGCAGGCCACCGACAGCAGGAAAAACACCGTGCCTGCGAAGATGGTCTTCCAGCGATTGGCGACGACCCAGCGCAACAGCGACAGGTAGCGGGTCATGATGGGCCCGTCGACATTGTGCTTGGGCAAGGAATCGCTGCGCAGCGCATAGGCCGCGAGCACCGGCGTGATCAGGCGCGCGACCATGAGCGAGATGAACACCGCGGCGGCGACGGTCAGGCCGAATTGCTTGAAGAATTGCCCGCTGATGCCGCCCATGAAGCTCACGGGCAGGAATACCGCGATGATGGTGAAGGACGTCGCCACCACGGCCAGGCCGATTTCATCCGCCGCATCCATGGCCGCCCGGAAGCAGTTCTTCCCCATGCGCATGTGGCGCACGATGTTTTCTATCTCGACGATGGCATCGTCCACCAGCACGCCCGCGACCAGCGACAGTCCGAGCAGAGTGATCTGATTCAGCGTGAAGCCCATCCATTGCATGAAGGCAAAGGTGGGGATCGCCGACAGCGGGATGGCGAGCGCGGCAATCAGCGTGGCGCGCACATTGCGCAGGAAGAACCAGACCACCAGCACCGCCAGCATCGACCCCTCGATGAGGGCGCTGATCGCCGAATGATAGGTGCGCAGCGTGTGATCGACCGTGGTGAAAATACTGGTCATCTGCACCGAGGGATTCTCGGCCTTGATCTTGTCCAGCTCGGTCTGCACTTCCCGGGCCACCGCGACGTCCGAGGCGCCCTTGGCCTTGAACACGCCGAACGTGGTCGCCGGGCGTCCGTTGAGCCGCGCCAGGGTGCGCACCTCCTCGATGCCGTCGTGCACGTCGGCGATTTCGCCCAAGCGCACCGATTTGCCGCCCGGCACGATGACCTGGGCATCTCCCAAGGCTTGCGCCGTCTTGGCACCGCCCAGCACGCGAATGGCCTGCTCGCCGCCGCCCACCTGGGCCCGGCCGCCTGCCGCGTCCATGTTCAGGGCCCGGATCTGCTGGTTGACCTCCGCCGCGGTCAACCCCAGGGCCTGCAGCCGGCCGGGATCCAAATCCACGCGTATCTCGCGGTCGACGCCGCCGCTGCGCGACACTTGCGCGACGCCCTGCAGTCCCAACAAACGTTTCGTGATCGTGTTGTCGATGAACCAGCTGAGCTGCTCCGGAGTCATGTTGGTCGTGGTGACCGCGTAGTAGGCAAAGGCGCCGCCGTCGACGTTCTGGCGGGTCACCTGCGGCTCGAATATTCCCTGCGGCAGGTCATTGCGGACCTTTGCCACGGCATCGCGGACATCCGTGACCGCGCGGTCGATGGGCGTGCCGATTTCGAACTGCAGGAAGATGTTGACCTGGCCCTCGACGATGAAAGTGGTGATGTTGCGCACATTGCCGATGCTCGAAATCGAGCCTTCCACTTTTTGCGCGATCTGCGTCTCCATTTCGGTGGGCGCGGCGCCGGGCTGGGAGATATTGACGTTGACCAGGGGAAAGGAAATATCCGGATTGAGATTGATGGGCAGGCGGATGAAGGCGACCACGCCGAGAAAGAACAGCACGACGAACAGCACGATCGGCGTGACCGGGTGGCGAATCGCCCAGGCGGAGATATTTCTCACGAACTGCCTTGGGCGCTCAGGACCGGATTGACCAGTTCGCCCTCCTGCAGAAACGCGCCCGCGGTGGAGACCACCTGCTCCTTGCTGCCGATGCCCTCGGCAATGGTCACCCCGGTGCGCACCATTCCCGACACGTGCACGGCGCGGCGCTCGACCTTGTGCTGCGCGTTCACGACCATGACATAGCTGCCCTTGTCGTCCGTGAGCACGGCCGTCTGCGGCAGAACTTCCCGATCGGCGTTGCTCACCGTCACTTCGGCGCGTGCGAAAGCGCCGGGCCGCAGGTTGGTGTCCGGGGTGAGCGCCACCCGGGCCATGCCGAGGCGCGTCTGCGGATCGATGACGGCACCGAGCAGCCGTATGTGGCCCTGGTAGATTTTGGACAGGCCGGTGAGGCGCACGTTGACCGTCTGGCCGACTTTCAGCAGCGGCAGATCCTGCTCGGCCACCTGGCCGCGCAGCTCCACTTCACCGTTCTCCGACAACCGGAATAGAGCCTCACCACCCGGCGTCGCGGTTTGCCCCACCTCGACGTTGCGGGTCAGAATGATGCCATCCGACGGTGCGCGCACCACGGCGCGCGCCAGGCGCGCCTGCGCCTCGGCCAGCATCGCGGCTGCGACTTTGACCTTGGCGGCGGCGGTCACCGCGGCGGACTTGCGCCGCTGGGTCTCCTCGGCGGACAGAGCGCCGGAGGCCCCCACGGCTTGCGCGCGATGATATTCCGCATCGGCCAGGTCCGCGTCGGCTTTGGACTCCTCGAGCGCCGCTTCGAGATTGGCCACCTGCGGCTCGAGCACCGAGACGTTCAGGCGCGCCAGCATCTGCCCGCGTTTCACATGGTCGCCGGCCTCGACATAGATCGCAGCGACCTGCCCGGCATCGCCTTCGACGCCGATGGGCATGTCGTAGCGCGCCGCGATGGTGCCGATGATGCTCACGGTCGTCGGCACCGTGCTGATGCCGACCTCGGTCACGGACACGGTCGGAATGGGGTTCCGATTGGGATTGGGCTTCACTCCCAGGGCCTGCGTCAGCCGCACGGCGAACACCACGACGAGGGCAACCACGGCGACGCCGATCGCCGCTGGCACCCACAAATTGCGCCGTGCCGGCGTTTGCATGTCGGCCGCCTGCCGGTGGTCAATGGTTACACTCATGACAATACATCCCAGGGATAACGTTCTTCGTTCAGGACGAAGCCGGCCAATCGATCCATTTCCTCATCCTCGTTGCGGGTGATTCGCCGCACGAGGTTGGCCATCCGGCGCTTCGCCTGTTGAGCGAAGATGCGCGCCATCTCGACGGCTTGCGCACCCTGCTCGCCCGGCTCCTTGCTCAGGGCCTCTGCCCGCGACAGCACGCACAGCCCGACGAACAAGTCGATGCCGATATCGGCGATGCGCTTCAAGTCGTGCTGACGATCGGCAATCGCCTTGCCATGCTTGCGCAGCAAGTGGTCGGAGGCCTTGCCCAACTCCACAGTATAGCGTTCATAGGTCTCGGCCGCCTCGCGCAGTGCGGGCGGCATGGGTGTCAGGATCTTGTCGCGCCCCACGCCGGTCGCCTGCGTCAGGCGCTTCTCCGCATAGTCGGTCAGCACCCCGAAACCCTTAATGAAATTGTTGAAAATGTCCTCCATGGCGGCTTTCAACTCGCCCAGCGACTTGCCCAGATCCTTCAGGCCCGACAGAGCTATATACAGCCTGAGAACCTCATTGGTTCCCTCGAAAATGGTCAAAATCCGGCAGTCGCGCGTGATTTGCTCATAGGGGGCGGCGCGCATGAAACCGCTGCCGGCCGCGATCTGCAGGGCTTCGTAGGCGCTGCGCTGCAGGGCCTCGCTGGCGAAGACCTTGCTCATGGCCGCTTCCACCGAATAGTCCTCCACCCCGGAATCGATGTAGTGGGCAACCATCCAGACGGCGCTTTCCGCGGCGAAGCAATCGATGGTCATTTGCGAGATCTTTTCGCGGACCAGCCCGAACTGCGCCACCGGCGTCCCGAATTGCTTGCGCGCCTGCGCCTGCTGCGCCGCATGAGCAATCAGGGTCTTCATGCCCCCGACCGCCCCGCCTCCCAGCCCCGTGCGGCCATTGTTCAATATGGCCATGGCCACTTTGAATCCCTTGCCTTCGACATCGAGCACATTCGCCGCCGGCACCCGCACATCCGCGAAGCTCACGGTGGTGGTCGAGGAGGCACGGATTCCCATCTTGTCCTCGTGCTGCCCGTGGCTCACGCCCGGCCAGGCCGCCTCGACCACGAACGCGGTGATCTTGCCCGCGGGCGATTCGGTGCGCGCAAACACCGTGTACAGATCGGCGATGCCGCCGTTGGTGATCCAAATCTTCTCGCCGTTGAGTATCCAGCTGCCGTCGGCCTCCTTCACCGCGCGAGTGCGGATCGACGCCGCGTCCGAGCCGGCGCCCGACTCGGTCAGGCAAAATGCGGCGATCATCTCACCGCTCGCGAGTCGCGGCAGGTAGCGGGCCTTTTGCTCCGCGGTGCCGAACAGCAGAATGCCCTTCATCCCGATGGAGCTGTGCGCGCCGATGGTGAGCGACACTGAGCTGTCGTGGGAGCTGCTCTGGCTCAGCACGCGCGCATAGCCTGCGTTCGACAGGCCGAGGCCGCCATGTTCCTCGGGGATGATGAGGCCGAACAATCCCAGCTCCCGCAGGCCTTGGATGAACTGCACCGGTTGCCCGGCCTCGAGATCCCAACGCTTGAAGTCTTGATGCTTGGGGCCGAGAAATTGATCGATGGCATCGACCATCATGCCGAGAACCTCGCGGTCCTTGGCCCGCAGGCTGGGATAGGGAAACAGCCCATCCTCGAGGATCCTTCCTGCCATGAGATATTTCGCCACGCTCATCTCGATACCCTATTCGGCGACGCGATCGATCACCAGATTGCGTACTCCGTCGCGTCCCACATCATAGGAGAGTTCGCCGTACAAATCCCCCGCGGAAGGTATGGGCTGCCCGCTGAAGGAGACCCGCGCCGTGACGGACACGTGCTGTCCTTTCGACAGAACGCGCCCAGGCATCATGGAATCGGCGGAAGAGAGGTGAACCTGCGTACCGATGGCGCTGCTCGTCAGACGTTTGACGGCAAGCGGCGGTCCCTGGCTGCCGGGCTCACGTGCGAAGACGAACAAGGGTGCCTCCGTGACTAGTCTAGTTTTCAACGCGGGTGCAATGCTTATATTGACAGTGACATCGCCCGCGGTTAAGCCCCCCGCCGACGTGCTCGTCCCGCCAGGCGACGCACTCGTCCCAGCCGGCGAGGGCGCCGCGGCGCCCGCCATGACCGGGGCGCCTGCGCCGGCCGCCGGCGCACCCAGTGCCGCAATGCGCTCCTTCAGCATCTCCACGATTTGCGGCGGCGGATTCAAATCGATGAGCGCTTGCCAGCGCGCACGGGCGAGCGCGTTATCGCCGCGGGCAGCGGCCGCGAAGCCTCCGTACAGCAGAGCCTTCGGGTTGGCAGGCGCCGAGGTCAGGGCATCCTCGAAGAGCTGCGAGGCTTCCGGAGTGATCTCGCCGCCGGCACGCAAGCTCATCGCTTCGCCCAGCCCCATCGCCGCCTCCGCGTTCTTCGCGTCGAGTCGATGCGCGTGATCGTAGGCAACCAGGGCATCGTCCAAGCGGTTCAGCGCCAGGTAGGAGCGCCCCAGCATCAGCCAGCCCGGCAGATCGTCGGGCACATCGTGCAGATGCTTCTCGAGCTTCCCGACCATCGCGGCTACATCCGGCCCCGCCGCGCTCTGCGCGTCGGCCGGCGCATGCCAGTTCCAATTCGACCACAGCGGATACAAACCGGCGGATGCGCCGACGATCGCCACGGCCGCGAGAGCCCCGACGATGCGGCTTTGCCGGTCGCGCAGCAGCGGAACGGCGACCGCAGCCGCGGCGATCGCAGCCATGATGGCGGCGATGACGAGGAATGTATTCATTGAGTTGCTCTAGGGTCCCGGTGCAGGCTCATCGTCGAGCGGCATGCGCGAGCGCTGGCGCACCACGCGAAAGATGATGCCGCCGCCGAGCAGCAGCGCGATGAATGGGGCGCCCCAAATGAGCAGGGTCTTCGGTTCCAGCGGCGGACTGAAGCGCACGAACTCACCGTAGCGATCCGTCATGAAGCCGAATATGGCCTCGTTGCTCTTCCCCGCCACCAGCAATTCACGCACCTGCCTGCGAAGATCGACGGCAAGTTCCGCGTTCGAGTCGGCGATGGACTCGTTCTGGCACACGACACAGCGAAGCTCCTTGGTGATGGATTCGAAGCGAGCCTCGAGCGCCGGATCTTCGAGTTGACCGTTGGCATCGACTCCCTTGACCTGCGCGGCGCAGGAGAAGGCGGCGAGAACACCCAGGAGGGCCAACAGCGGCGCGCGCGCGGCGGCGGGCGCACCGAGCGCAGCCGGCCCACCGAGCCGTGCGGCCCTTCGCCCGGCATGCCGGATCACGCCGCGCCCCGGCGCGCGGCGGCGATCCGCGGCAGGAACTCGTGCTGCCAGACTTCCTCGGTGATGGGCGAGACGAATTTGTAAATGATCCGCCCCTGCCCATCCACCAAGAAGGTCTCCGGCGCGCCATACACACCCCAGTCGATGACGGTGCGGCCATCCTGGTCGAATGCGACGGCATCGTAGGGATTACCGAACTGCTCGAGCCAGCGCTTCGCCTTGGCGCGCTCGGCCGTCTCATGATCGATCGACCAGTCGATGCCGATGATGGGCACGACGTGCTGCTGCGCGATTTGCAGCAGGACCGGGTGCTCCACCCGGCACTCGACGCACCAGGTGCCCCACACGTTCAAGACGTACACCTGCCCCTTCATCGCCGTGTCGCTGACCACGCGGGTCGGATCAGCTACGTCGGCCAGGGCGAACGCCGGTGCCGGCTTGCCGATCAAAGGGGACGGCAATGCCCGGATGTCGCGCTTCGGGTTGAGCCCGAAGGCGAATAGAACCACGAGCGCGACGAACGCCGCGAACGGCAGTAAGAACTTCCACATCAGGCCAACCCGGGCCGCGGTTGCGGATTCGGCGGCGCGGCGGCGGTTTGCGGCGAAGCGGCCGGCACCTTGAGACGGTAGCGGCGATCGGTGGCGGCGATGAAACCGCCGAAGGCCATCACCAGGGCCCCGAGCCATATGTAGCGGACCAGGGGCTTGTACTGGATGCGCATGCTCCACGCGTCCGCGCCCAGCGGCTCGCCCATGGCCACGAACAAATCGCGCGCCCAGTTCACCGCAATCGCGGCATGGCTGTTATCGGTCTGCTGCACCCAAAAATGCCGCTTCTGCGGCCTCAATAACGCCACCTGCCGGCCGTCGTGGGTGACTTCCACGAGGGCCTCCACGGCGTCGTAATTCGGGCCGCGCACCTTGGCGGCGTTCAGGAAGCGAAAATCGTATCCCCGAATGGTGAAGCTGCCGCCGGGCTTCAGGGCCACGTCCTTCTCGATCTTGTAGCTCTCGACGCCGCTCGCGCCGATGGCGAACATTCCCACCCCGAAGTGCGCAAGGCACATCCCGAGCAGCGCGGCCGTCAAGGTCTGCTTCTGGCGCCAGCGGCGCACGGGTTCGAGCAGCGAGGAAAACATGACCCAGAAACCGAAAGTGAATCCGATCAGGCCCACCGGATGAAATTCCCGGAACACCAGGCCCTGCACCGCCACGGCCAGCGCCGCCGCCGCCCCCAGCAGCCACCACAGGGGTTGTGCGGTCACCGTGAGCTTGCCGCGGCGCCACGCCGAGTGCATTCCCGCGGCCAGGAACACCATCAAGGGCAGCACCGGCACCAGGAACATCACGGCGAATACCGGCGGTCCCACGGAGATCTTGCCGATCCCGAGCATTTCATAGACCAGCGGAGACAGGGTGCCCCACAGCACGAGCCCTGCGACGCTCACCAGAATCACATTGTTCACCAGCAGGAAGAACTCTCGGGAGAACAACTCGAAGCCGCCCGGCGCATACAGCTTGGGAGCCCGCCAGGCATACAGCGTCAACGACCCACCGATGGTGAATACCAGGAAGGCGAGTATGTACAGGCCGCGGGTCGGATCCGTGGCGAAAGAGTGCACCGACACCAATACGCCGGAGCGCACCAGGAAGGTCCCCACCAGGCTCAAGGAGAAGGCGAATATGGCGAGCAGCAAGGTCCAGCTTTTGAAGATGCCGCGCTTCTCGGTCACGCTGAGGGAGTGAATCAACGCCGTTCCCACCAGCCAAGGCATGAAGGAGGCGTTTTCGACCGGATCCCAGAACCACCATCCGCCCCAGCCCAGTTCGTAGTAGGCCCACCAACTGCCGAGCGCAATTCCCACGGTCTGAAACAGCCAGGCAAAAATGGTCCAGGGCCGGGTCCACTTCGCCCACGTCTGGTCGAGGCGCCCTTCCAGCATCGCCGCGATGGCGAAAGCGAAGGCCACCGAGAATCCCACATAGCCGGTGTACAGCATGGGGGGATGAATGGCGAGCGCGAAATCCTGCAGGATGGGATTCAAGTCCGCGCCATCGGAGGGCGCCGGAATCAAGCGCAGGAACGGGCTCGAAGTCCACAGGGTGAAGAGCATGAAGCCGGCGCTCACGATGCCCATCACGCCGAGCACGCGGCTGGAAAAGCTCAGCGGCAGCTGGCGGCTGAAGGCGGCTACCGCCAGGCTCCAAATCGACAGGATCAGGATCCACAGCAGCAGCGATCCCTCATGCGCGCCCCATAGCGCCGCCACCTTGTAGAACAGCGGCAATTGCGAATTCGAATTGCGCGCCACGTACAGCACCGAGAAATCGTTGTTGACGAAGCAATACGCCAGGCAGGCAAATGCCATGGCGACGAATACGAACTGCCCAGTGACCGCGGGGCGCGCCACGGCCATCCACACCGGCCTGCCGCGCCAGGCGCCTACCAGTCCGAAGAAGGCCTGAGACAGGCTCAGCACGAAGGCGAGGATGAGAGAAAATATGCCCAGTTCAGCTGCCATTGCGATACTCCGTCCTAGCCGGTCGGTCCGGCTGCCGACGGCACACTGCCTGCCGGGCCGCGGGCCGTCTTGTTCTTCAGCGAGGCGGCCACTTCGGGCGGCATGTATTTCTCATCGTGCTTCGCCAGCACTTCGTCGGCAACGAAGGCGCCTTGGGAATTCATGGTGCCGTGCGCAATGATACCCTGTCCCTCGCGAAACAAGTCCGGCAGCACGCCGGTATATTCGACCGGAACCTGGTGGGCGAAGTCGGTCAAAACGAACCGCACCTGCAGATCGCCGGGCTTGCGCGCCACGCTGCCCTTGACCACCATGCCGCCGATGCGAAAGCGTTTGCCGGCAGGCTCCTTGCCAGCCACGACTTGACTGGGGTCGTAATAAAACATGATGTTCTGGCGCGAGGCCATGACCGCCAGCGACACCGACGCGGCCACGCCGCCCAGAATGCCGAGCACGACGAAGAGCCGTTTGCGCCGCGGAGTCACGCTTCCCCGCCCGCCGCGCTCGGCGCTGCCGCGGCTGCCGCCAGAGCCCGCCGTACACCGCGCCGTGCCGCCGCCCGACGCTCCCGCGCAGACCAGAGGTTCCAGGCAAAAATCAGGCAGGTAAACGCAAAGCAGGGCCACACGTAACGCGCATAGCCGCCCATGGACCAGAAGCCGCTGTCCGTGACGATCAAATTGCCTCCCGCACCCATTTGGCCTGCCGCTCGCGAGTGAGCACTTCGCCTTGCAAGCGTATGCACAGCACCGCGCCATAGAACAACATGAACCCGAGGAACATCGATAGCAAGGGCCACCACATGCTGGCCGGCATGGAGGGCTTGGCCAGCTTGGTAAAGGTGGCGCCCTGATGCAGTGAGTTCCACCACACCACCGAGAAGTGAATGATGGGTACATTCACCACGCCGACCAGCGCGAGCAGCGCCGCCGCCCGATCGCCGCGGGCGGGGTCCTCAAAGGCCGAACGAAGCGACATCACGCCCACGTAGAGAAACAGCAGGATGAGCTCCGAGGTGAGCCGCGGATCCCAGGCCCAGTACGTGCCCCACATCGGCCGGCCCCAGAGCGAACCGGTGACCAGCGCCAGCAAGGTGAAGGAGGCACCGATGGGGGCGGACGCGGCCGCGACCGCATGGCCGATCTTGATGCGCCAAATGAGCGCGATCGCCGCGGCGACAGCCATGGTGGAGTAGGAGAACAGAGAGATCCAGGCGCTCGGCACATGCACATAGATGATCCGGAATGCATCGCCCTGCTGATAGTCGGGGGGCGCGAATACCAGGCCGCCCACCAGCCCGCAACCGAGGCCGATCGCCGCCAACCCCAGGAACCAGGGTGCCAGCGCCGCCGCCGTGCCGTACACATGCGGCGGCGAGGCGAGTTTGTAAAACCAAGTCCACATTCGATCGTCCAGCCCCTATTCGAGGGTGATGCGCAATGCCGCCGTTGCGGCGAGCGGCGCCAGCGTGCAGGTAAACACACACAGCGCCGCCAGAAAATACAAGGCTCCCGCGGCACTCACGCCGGACATCTGCCGATCGGTGGCGGCGGCGCCAAAAATCAGCAGCGGCATGGCCAGCGGCAAGACGATCAGCGACAGCAGCACATTGCCGCGTTTCAGACCTACCGTGAGGCCGGCGCCGATGGCTCCCAGCCAGCTCAGCGTCAAAGTGCCCAGCCCCAGGCTCAGCATCATTGTCGCAAATGCCCCGCCCGGAATCCCCAACGCGGTTCCGACGATGGGCGATACCAGCACCAGTGCCAGCCCGGTGACCAGCCAGTGAGCGACAGTCTTCGCCACCACGATGACCGTCAATCCTTGGCCGCACAGGGCGAGCTGTTCCAAGGTCCCGTCATCCGCATCGCTCTTGAAGAGCGAATCCAGGGACAGTAGAGACGATAACAGCGCCGCCACCCAAAGCACACCCGGCGCCATGTCTCGCAGCAGCGACAGCTGAAGGCTTAAACCCAGCGGAAACAAGGTAGTTACGATCAAAAAGAACACCAAAGGTTGCAATAATTGATCGGGGCGCCGGAAACTGAGACAGAGTTCACGGCGTACGACCAGGCCGAAGGCTTCGAAGCCTCCGACGTTCATGGTCCGAGCTCCAGGCGCCGCGTTTCCATGCCAATCCTCAGATCATGGTGCGCCACCACCAGCGCCGCCCCGCCCTGTCTGACATGCGATTGCAGCAGACTACTCACTAAACCCGTGCCCGCCGCGTCCAGGTTGGTGAACGGTTCATCCAACAGCCATAAGGCGGCGTTCATGGCCAGGACCCGCGCCATGGCGACGCGGCGCCGCTGGCCGGCCGAGAGCACGCGTGCGGGCAAATCGGCGCAACCGCCGACCCCGGTCCTCTCCAAGCTGGCGCGCAGCTCCGCCGCCGCGACTCGGCGTTTCAGGCCGATCGCGAAACGCAGATTCTCCAGCGCGGTCAAATCGCCCTTGAGCGCCGGCTCGTGCGAGGCATAGGCCAGCGCCGCCTGGTATTCGGCCCTGACGCTGGAAATCGGCTGCCCCAGCCAGGTCACCCGCCCCTGTTCAGGACGCAGCAGGCCGCAAATCACCCGCAACAGCGTCGTCTTGCCTGTGCCGTTCGGTCCCGAGACATGCATCAGCTGCTGCGGGTGCAGCGCAATACTGACACCCTTGAGCAAATGCCTGTCTCCGCGCCAGACATGCACGTCCTCTACGCCAAGACCATCGGTGGCGGTATTCATCCGGGCGAGAGCTTAACTAAATCAAAGAGTTAAGGCTACCTATTAATGTGTGACCGATCGCCGGAATGCTCATACGGCCACGCAGGGTTAGGTTCCCCCGAGGCCGGGCTTGGTCGCAACTAAACCGTTTCCCCGCCACTCGGTACTTACGATTGACTGTTTTTGCCGGGCCCGTTGCATGAGGGCCCCGGATTGCTTGTGCAAGCGCCAATAGAGAGTCGCCATTTGCCTACTCACGCTGCCGCGGCTCACCCGCTCCTCCGGCTTCCTCTGGTCACGCTGTACGTGACCGAGCGCTGTAATTCCCGTTGCGTGACCTGCGACTATTGGCGCCACGGCCGGGTGGACATGAACCTCGAATCGGTGGCGCGGTTGCTGCCCAGCCTCGCCCGGCTGCAAACCCGGGTGGTGCTCCTCTCGGGAGGGGAACCTCTGCTCAATGCGCAGTGGGCGCAGATTGCTGCGCTGCTCAAGACCCACGGCCTGCGGCTATGGCTGCTGACCTCCGGTCTGTCCCTGGCCAAGCATGCCGGCCGCGTTGCGCAGCTGTTCGAGGCGATCACCGTCTCGCTGGATGGGGCCGACGCCGAGACTTACGCCGCAATCCGGGGATTGGACGCATTCGCCCGGGTGTGCACCGGGATTCGGGCGGCCGCGAGCACGGGCGTACCGGTCAGTGTGCGGGTTACGGTGCAGCGGGCGAATTATCGGCAGCTTCCGGAGTTCGTGAAGCTGGCGCGGCGGTTCGGCGCCCACCAGATCTCCTTCATCGCGGTCGACGTCGCGAACCCGCATGCCTTCGGCCGGATCGATGAGTTCGGCGCCGGCCTTGCCTTGAGCTCTGAGGACCTGCCCGTGCTCGAGCGGATTTTGGATCACCTGGAACGGGACTGCGCCGTGGAATTCCGATCGGGCTTCATCGCGGAGAAACCCCACAAGTTGCGGCGCATTCATCAATACTTTTCGGCGGTGTGCGGCTCAGGCGCCTATCCCTCGGTGCGCTGCAATGCGCCCGAGTTCTCCGCCGTCATCGGCGCAAAGCATCAAGTCAGCCCCTGCTTCTTCATCCCTGGGCCGCCCGAGGCGTTGTGGCGGGAGGATCTCGAGGCAACCCTGAACGCCGACTCGATGAGGGCATTGAGACAGACCATCCGCGCGGGAGGCCGCCGCGAATGCGCGACCTGCGTTTGCGCGCTGTGGCGCGAGCCCGGCAGCCGAGAGGTGGCCGACTTCCTGTTGCCGGACAAAGCCCGTGCTTGACCTGACCCAGGCCCAAGACCCCGCTCGAGCCTTGGCGCAGTCGCCTGCCCAGGCGCAGTCCGTGGCCCGGGCACGACCGGCACCCGACCCGCTCAAGCCGCGATTCCCCTTCCTGGCGAGCTGCCTCGGCAAGGCGATGGCACTGGGCTATCGGCTCACCGGCAAGGACCGATACGATGATTTTCGCCTCGAGCGGGTCCAGGGCGCGCCGTTCGCGGTCATGCCGAGCGTGTTCAACCCCAAGGTGCCCCGTACCGGCGAATTCCTCGCCTCGGTGCTCGATTCGCGGCTGGTGCATGCCGATGCGCAGGTGCTGGATATGGGCACGGGATCCGGAGTGTGCGCGGTGTTCGCCGCCCGGCATGCGCGGCGCGTCGTCGCGGTGGACATCAACGCCGAAGCGGTCCGCTGCGCCGGCATCAACGCTTTGATGAATCATCTCGAGCACAAAATCGAGGTACGGCATGGCGATCTGTTCGCACCGGTGTCCGCGGAACGCTTCGATCTCATCCTGTTCAACCCGCCCTTCCTGCGCGGCGCGCCGCGCGACGATCGGGACCGCGCGTGGCGCTCGAGCGATGTCGCCGAACGGTTCGCCGCCGGCCTGGGCGCCCGGCTGAAGCCGGGCGGATGCGCACTCGTGCTGCTGTCGAGCTTCGGCGATGCACGGTTGTTTCTCGAGGAATTTCGCAGGCAGGGTCTGCACATCTCCGTACTGGCCGAGCGCCGGTTCATCAACGAGAAACTGGCGATTTTCCGGCTGACGCCGCATCCGCGGAGGACTGTATGACGGCGCTGCCGGCCGATGCGGATCACGGTCGCGCGCCGGTCCGCGGCGCGGGCCGCCGGCTCAAGGTCGTGCTCTACAATCCCCAGGCGGTGTTCTTCACCATGCCGCTGGCGCTGCTCGCCATCGGCTCCGAGCTCGACCCGGATCTCTACGAGGTCGTCACCATCGACGGGCGCCTCGACCCGGACGCGGAAAGCACCTTGCTGTCCCACCTCGATACGGCGCTGTGCCTCGGCGTCACGGTGCTCACCGGCGCCCCGATCTCCGATGCGCTGCGAATCTCCCGCGCCGCGAAACGCGCACGGCCCGATTTGCCCGTGGTATGGGGAGGATGGCACCCCTCGATGTTCGCGCGCGAATGTCTGGCTGAGCCCTCGGTCGACGTCACGGTGCGCGGACAGGGCGAGGACACCTTTGCGGACATCGTCCATCGGCTGGCGCAAGGCCGTTCGCTCGAGGGCTGCGCGGGATGCACCGTGCGGCTCGCCGATGGAAGCATTCTCGAGAATCCGTCGCGGGACCTGGCGCAGGTCGACAGTTTCCGCGCGCATGACTATGGCCTGATCCCGGTCGAGCGCTACTTCGAGCTCAAGGGCAAGCGCCAGCTCGACTTCATCTCCTCGCAAGGCTGCAATTTTCGCTGCGCGTTCTGCTCCGATCCGTTCGTCTACGGCCGCAAGTGGGTGGGACTCGAGCCGACGCGCATGGCGCTGCGGCTGAAGGAGCTGTGGGACCGCTACCACTTCGATGACGTCAATTTCCAGGACGAGACCTTTTTCACCAAGGCGCGACCGCGTTCAGGCGCTCGCCGACAAGATCGTCGAGTCCGGCATGAAGATCACCTGGGCGGCGACCATGCGCGCCGATCAGGGCATCCGCCTGCCGGACGAGGTGTGGGCGCGCTGCAAGCAATCCGGCCTGCGCCGCCTGCTGGTGGGCGTGGAATCCGGGTCCAATGAAGTGCTCAAGCGCATCCGCAAGGACATCAAGATCGAGCAGGTGTTCGAGACCGCGCAGAAAATGCTCGAGTTCGGCATCGCCGGCCATTTCCCCTTCATCGTCGGATTCCCGGAGGAAAGCGACGCCAGCATTCAGGCCACCCTCGACTGCGCCAAGCGACTGCGCTCGATGAGCCCGGACTTCCTGACGCCGATCTACTACTTCAAGCCCTATCCGGGCAGCGAACTGGTGATCGAGGCCGTCGCGCGCGGCTTCCGCCTGCCGGACACGCTCGAGGCGTGGGCGAAATTCGACTATGTGGCCGGAGATGCCCGGCCCGTGGGTCTCGCCCGAGAAATTCGAGCTCATCGAGCGCTTCAAGTTCTTCCACGAACTCGCCTGGAAGCGCATGTCGCGCGGCAAGAAGCTTCTGCAGCAGCTGGCGCGCTATCGCTGCGACACGGACAACTATCGATGGCCCGTCGAAATGCTGTTCACACGCTGGCTGGTCCCGGCCCAGAGGCTGTCATGACGTCCTCGAAGCACATTCTGCTGATCAACCCGACGATCACCTCGCAGCGCAGCGCTCGCTTCCCGCTGGCGGTCCTGAACCTGTCCGCCGCGCTCGAGGGCAGGCACGCGCCGACCATCATCGACGGCAACATCGATCGCGACTTCATCGGCACCGCGATACGCGCCGTCGATGACGGCCTCATCGACTGCGTCGGCGTCACCGTCATGGGCGGTCCGCAGCTCACCTCGGCCATTGCGGTCTCCAAGGCGATTCGCGCCAGGCGCCCCGACCTGCCCATCATCTGGGGCGGTGCATTTCCCGACCGTCTGCCCGGACGCAGCGCTCAACTCGGCGTACGTCGACTATGCCGTGCGGGGCCAGGGCGAGGATACGATTGCCGAACTGCTGGACGCACTCGCCGCGCGGCGGCTCGAGTCGATTGCCGCGATTCCCGGGCTGAGCCGCCGCCACGACGGTCGCGTCGTTCACAACAAGGACCGCACTTTTTCCACGGCAAGCCTCAGCCGGATGCTGCCCTATGACAAGCTGGAAAACCCCCGCCAATATCTGACCAGGACCTATCTCGGACAGCGCACCATCGGCTATCAGGCCGCCCTGGGTTGCCGCTTCCGCTGCACCTTCTGCGGAGTCGCGACCATGTTCCGCGGCAAGATGGCCTTACCGACGGCGGCCCGTCTCGAGCAGGATCTCGGGTATCTGAAGACCCGGTTGGGCGTGGATGCCATCCAGTTCTACGACCACAACTTCTTCGATCGCGAAGTGGACATGGTGCCGCTGCTGGAAGTCCTGGCCAAATTCGAGCTGCCCTGGTGGTGCTTCGCGCGCTCCGACGCGCTGGTGAATCTGTCCGAGAGCTCCTGGAAGCTGGTGAGAAAGAGCCGGCTGCGCATGGCCTATATCGGCGCGGAATCGCCCAGCGATTGGCTGCTGCACGAGATCCGCAAGGGCACCCGCTCGGATCAGACATTGGCGGCGGTGGAGACCTGCCGCAGCCACGGTGTGATTCCGGAGCTCTCCTTCATGCTGGCGCCGCCGCACGACCCCGAGGGCGAAACGGAGCGAACCTTCGAGTTCATCCGCCAGATCAAGCGCGTGCACCCGGCCACGGAGGTGATGATCTACATCTACACTCCCCTGCCGCAGCGCCGCGACAGCAAGAATAAGGAAGCGGTGCGCGTGCAGAGCGAACTGCGCGATTGCGCGGGTAATCCCGTCGTGTTTCCGCAAACGGCGGATGAGTGGGCCGAGCCGCGGTGGCTGGCCTATTGGTGCCACCAGGACGCGCCCTGGCTGTCCACGCGCCTGCGGCGGCGCATCGTCGATTTCACGACGGTGCTGGGCTGCAGGTTTCCGACGATCATGGACATCCGCGCCTCTTCCTGGGGAAAATCCGCGCTGCGCGCGCTCGCGTCCTGGCGTTACCGATTCGAGCGCTACGATGACCCCTGGGAACTGCGCGTCTCGAAGAAAATCATCCGTCAGTGGGACCCGCGTGCCATGAGTTTGTGACCATGCCGCGCCCCCTGCTTCACGTCCTGCAGATCGGTTTCTTCAATGACCCCGAGGCGCGCGCGCCGGAAAAGCTTCTGAAGGCGTGGCCGACGCTGGTCGATGTCGCCGAAGCCGCGTCCCTCGCAGGAGCTCGCGTCTCGGTAATGCAGGCATCCGCACATTCGCAGCAACTAGAGCGCAACGGCGTGCACTATTATTTTCTGCCGTTCGGGGACGCGGCTCCCCGCCTCGACGAGGCCCTCGCGCCGCAGGGACGCAGTTCGCCAGCCTGCGAGTTGCTTCGCCGACTGTTGCCGGACGTATTTCACGTGCACGGCCTGGATTTTCCGCGACATGTGCTCTGGCTCGCTGCGTCGGGTTGCGGCGCGCCCATCCTTCTGCAGGATCATGCCAGCCGGCCGCCGCGAATCTGGCGACGCACGGCGTGGCGGCGCGGCAACTCGGTGGCCGCGGGAATCGCCTTCTGTGCAGCGGCGCAGGCCCGGCCCTTCGTCAAGGCCGGGCTCCTCGACGCCGAAACTCGGCTGTACGAAATTCCGGAATCCACCTGCCGTTTTGCGCCCGGAGCGCGCGACGAGGCGCGCCGCATCACCGGCGTCGCCGGGAACCCAGCCGTGCTGTGGGTCGGACACCTGGACGTC
Source organism: uncultured Gammaproteobacteria bacterium (assembly GCA_963837435.1). GTDB lineage: Bacteria > Pseudomonadota > Gammaproteobacteria > Steroidobacterales > Steroidobacteraceae > Bog-1198. The sequence goes on along the minus strand of CAWINJ010000010.1, from coordinate 573,424 downwards.
AACAAGGACCCCCTCACGGTACTCGAGGGCGTCGGCGCCGCGGTCCGTGCGCTGCCGGGATTGCGGCTGTATTGCTGCTTTGCCGGCGCGCCGCTGTTGCGCGCCGTTCAAGATCGGATCGGCGCCGATCCGCAGCTGCGCGGTAGAGTGGAACTGCTCGGGCGAGTACCGCACGAGCGCATCGAATGGCTCATGCGGGCGGCGGATCTATTCGTGCTCGGCAGTCACCGCGAGGGCAGCGGCTATTCCCTGATCGAAGCGCTGGCCTGCGGACTGCCGCCGGTGGTCACCGACATTCCCTCCTTCAGATCGCTCACCGGCGCGGGAGCCGTGGGATATCTGTGGCCCCGCGGCGATGCGCGGGCCCTGGGTGAGGCCCTGTGCGCCGCCGCGCAAAACCTGAGCCCTGAGACGCGCGGCGCCGCGCGTGCGCACTTCGATCGCGAACTGTCGTTCGAGGCGCTGGGGCGGAAGCTCACCGGGATGTACGCAGACGTTCTGAGCCGCGGTCCGGATGCCATGCTCCCGCCGCGGCCACGCGGTCCGGTCGTGGCCGCCTCGAGCCACTGAGCAACGCCATGCTGCCGGCCGTGTCCATCATCATGCCGACGTTCAACCGCCTGCAATTTCTGCCGGCCGCCGTCGAATCCGTATTCGCACAGACATTCACGCAATGGGAGCTGATCATCGCGGACGACGGTTCGGGCGCCGAGACGCGAGGCTACCTGCAATCGCTGCGGGATCCGCGGGTCACCATCCTCTGGCTGCCCCACAGCGGGCGGCCGTCGGCCGTGAGCAATGCGGCGCTTCGCGAAGCGCGCGGCGAGTATGTCGCCTTTCTGGACTCCGATGATCTGTGGCTGCCCGGGAAGCTGCAGGCGCAAATCGAATCGCTGCGCCGCCATCCCGAACGCCGGTGGAGTTACACGAAATTCTCCTTGGTGAGCGAATCGGGCGAACCGATCGCCCCACGCCCCGCAGAGTGGCCCGTTCCCTGCGGCTGGATTCTGGAGAAGCTGCTGCGCGAGATTACCGTGATTGCCCAGCCGAGCGTGCTGGTATCGCGGCAGCTGCTCGAGCAGCTGGGGCCATTCGATGAACAGCTGATCATGTGCTATGACGATGAGCTGTGGTTGCGGCTGGCCGCCCATAGCGAGATCGACGGCATCGATGCGCCGCTCACCCTGGTGCGCCGCCATCATCATCACTCCGGAAGCGACGTCATCGCCTGGCGGGATCGCAGGCGCGTGTTCGAGAAGGCACTGCGTGCAAACCGCGGTCCACTGCATCCCGTACTTCGAAAGCTGCGCGCGCAGATGTCCGCGGGACTGAGCAAAAGCCAGGCCGCCGCCGGACTGAGGGCCGCCGCTCTCGGCACTCTGTTGGCGAGCCTGCCGCACACGGCTCGCTACCCGGCATGCTGGCTGGGCGCACTGCTCGGGCTGCTGCGCTCCTGCGTGCCCGCGCCTGTCCGCGGGCTCGCCCGCCTGCCGCGCGAATTCTGCGGCATTTTGACCCGGCAGCAGAGACGCAGCGTGCTGGCCGCACAGGCCATTTCTCTGGCCATGGCCCTGTCCACGGTGGGCGGGATCGCGGCCATCGCGCCATTCTTTGCCGTGCTCGGCGATCCGCGCTTGATCGACCGCTGGGGTGCGCTTCATTGGCTGTATGGGCACGCCGGGTTCGCCGGCCGGCGCAGTTTCGTGGCGGCGCTCGGAATCGCGTTCATCGGCGTGGTGCTGCTGGCCAATCTGATCAACGTACTCGGCTCTCTGGCGATGAATCGTCTGGCACTGCGCATAGGCACCGAGCTGCAATCTACCTTGTTCGCCGAGTACATGTCGCGGCCCTATCGATTTCACGCTGCGACGAGCAGCACGGTGCTGTTCAACAACGTGGTGAACGAACCCGCGCGGGTGACTTACGGCATCCTGCAGCACGCCTTCACCCTGGTCACGAACCTGGTCACGGCATCGCTCATCATGCTCTCCATATTGATCGTGCAGCCGGTTCTCGCCGCCGCGATGGTCATCGGGCTGGCCGGTGGCTATGCGCTGATCTATCTTACCGTCCGCAACCGGCTGCTGCGTTTCGGGCAGGCCCAATCGCACCACGCCACAGAACAGGCGCAGACGGTCAACGAGAGCCTGGGCGCCATCAAAGAGATCATCGTTCTGCAGGCGCAGGAGCTGTTTCGCGGCCGCTTCGAGCGCGCCAGCCATTCCTTCTCCCGGGCGGCCGCTCACAGCCAGTTCGTCGCGCAAACTCCTCGATACATCATGGAATGCGTCGCCGCCGCGGGTCTGGTCGGGTTGGCCATGGCGCTGCAGGGCGCACAGGGCGGAGTCGGCCCCTGGCTGGGGCAGCTGACGTTTCTGGCATTCGCCGCGTACCGGCTGCTGCCGATTCTGCAACAGGCGTTTGCAGCGATCGTGAGAATACGCGCCGATCGCGCCGCGCTCGCCCTCATTGCACCGGATCTGCTGTCGGCGCGCGCGCGTGGGAAAGCCCCGGCTTCGGCCGTGCCGGCGGCGTCGGCCGCATCGGCCGCATCGGCGAAAACCGGCGGCCTGTGGCGCGACCGCAGCCATTGGGAAATCGAGCTCAGAGAGGTTTCGTTTCGATATGCCCCCGATCGGCCTCAAGCCCTCGGCGGCGTGTCCCTGCGCATTCCCGCCCGCGCCACGGTCGGCATCGTCGGCGCCAACGGGTCGGGCAAGTCGACGCTGATGGATGTCATCGCGGGGTTGTTGGTACCCGACACAGGAAAGGTGGAAGTCGGCGGCGTGCTCATCGATGATGCCAACCGTGCGGCCTGGCAGTCCCGGATCGCCTATGTTCCGCAGATCATTTACCTTCTGGATGCGACCATCGCCCAGAACATAGCCCTGGGCGTTGCTTCGCAGAACATCCATCGAGAACGCTTGCAGGAAGCCCTGCACTTGGCCCAACTCGATGAATTTATCGAGGCCCTTCCCCAGGGACTCGACCACAGGGTCGGTGAGCGGGGCATACAGCTGAGCGGTGGACAGCGGCAGCGAATCGGCATTGCCCGAGCCTTGTATCGAGAGGCATCCGTGCTGCTGCTGGACGAGGCAACGAATGCGCTCGACGGACTGACCGAACAGGAGCTGATGCAGACGTTGCAGCGGCTGCGCGGAAGATACACCAGCGTCGTGGTCGCGCACCGCATGAGCACGGTGCGCGCCTGCGATGTCATCTTCCAAATCGAGAACGGCAAGCTCGCCGGCAGCGGAACTTACCAGGAGCTGCTCGAGAGCTCCGAAGCGTTCCGGCGCATGGCGGGGCTTCGCTGATGTCCGCCCGCAGGGCGCGCCCGAGACTGTCGAGGCTGGCTGAGCCGCCGGCCGATCCCTTTGACGAGCGGCGCCGGCCCGCATTGCGCGAGCACCGACAATTGATGGGAGCGCGGTTTCTCTTCGAAACCGATGAGCCGCGGCTGATGCGCCTCGTGCGGATCGCCTACGCACAACTGCCGGCTCATAGGCTCGCGAGCGCCGCCCCCCGCTGTCTCGTGAGACTGGTGCTCGCGTCGAAACGCGCACGCCCGGCGCTGAAGGCACGGCGCGAACCGCCTCGAGTCGGGCCCCTCGCCGGTGGCGGCATATTGTGCGGGGCCATGGAAAACGCAAACTTCGTGGCGCTGACTGCGCCACGGCGCTCGGCGCTCATCGTCGTCTCGCGGGACATGCTCGAGTTTCCCTACCACCTGCGCTACGAAATGCTCGAATTCGCGGTGTACGTGCTGGCCTCGCGGGTGCAGGGCCTGGCACCCCTGCACGCCGCCTGCATCGGCCGCGGCGGACAGGGAATTTTGTTGCTGGGCCCGAGCGGCTCGGGCAAGTCCACCCTGTCCCTGCACTCCTTATTGCAGGGCCTGGATTTTCTCGCCGAGGACAGCGTGCTGGTCCGCCCGGACAACCTGCTGGCGACGGGAGTGGCGAACTTTCTGCATGTCCGTCGCGACTCGCTGCGCTTTCTGGACCGGCCCGGCCGCGCGGCCTTGCTGCGCGGACACTCCATCATCCGGCGGCGCAGCGGCGTCGAGAAATTCGAGATAGACCTGCGTCGCCCCTGCTACCGGCTGGCGCCGGCACCGCTGCGGATCGGCGCGGTCGTGTTCGTCTCGCCGCGCAGTGCCGGAGCCGGCGCGCTGCTCGTGCCGGTGCCGAAGGGGCAGCTGATTCGGCAACTGGCGGCAAGCCAGCGGTATGCGGCCCACCAGTCGGGGTGGAGCACCTTTATCAAGAATGTGTCCCATCTGCCGGCACTCGAGCTGCGCCGGGGACGCCACCCGCTTCAGGCGGTTGAGGCTCTGGAGAAATTGCTGCCCTCGGGTCACGCGGCGCGCGCGCCCCTGCGAGCCAGGCCGTGAGGATAGCCATGGTCGTGCCCGGTGGCGTGGACCGATCCGGAGAGTACCGGGTGATCCCCGCCCTGCTCGCCTTGATCGCGCGCCTGTCGCGGCGGGATGAGGTCCATGTATTCGCGCTGCGGCAGGAGGCTCAATCCGCCCGATGGGAGCTGGCGGGCGCGCATATTCACAACATCGGCGACGGCGCCACGCGGCTGCGCGCCGTCCGCGCGATCTGCGCCGAGCATCGCGTCGCCGCCTTTCACTTGGTGCACTCGATCTGGTCCGGCACGCCGGGGCTCGTCGCCGCGGCGGCGGCCAAAATCCTTCGGCTGCCCTGCCTCATTCACGTCGCCGGCGGCGAGCTGGTGGCCTTGGCGGACATTCGTTACGGCGGCCGCCTCACCCTCAGGGGACGACTGCGCGAAGCATCGGTGCTGCGCACCGCGAACGCCGTCACCGCGGCAAGCTCTCCGATGATCGAGTCGCTCGCGCGGCTAGGAATCGCCGCGACGCGATTGCCCCTGGGTGTGGACCTGAACGCCTGGCCGCCCTGCGCGCCGGTGCGGCGCGACAGCGGCATGCCTGCCCGGCTGATTCATGTCGCGAGCCTGAATCGGGTCAAGGACCAGCCCACCTTGCTGCGCGCCCTGGCGTCGCTGTCAACCTCGGGACTGCAGTTCGAGATGGACATCGTCGGCGAGGATACGCTGCAGGGTGAAACGCAGGCGTTGGCGGCCCGATGGGAGTTGTCCGGAAGGGTGAGATTCCACGGCTTCCTGCCCCAACGGCAGGTGCTCACGCTCATCAGGCAGGCCCACCTGATGATCATGTCCTCGCGCCACGAGGCCGGTCCGCTGGCCGTGCTGGAGGCGGGCGTCATGGGCGTGGCCACCATCGGAACCGCGGTGGGACACATCGCGGAATGGGCGCCGCATGCGGCAGTGTCCGTTCCCGTCGGGGACTGGGCCGCATTGGCCCGAGGGACCTCGCAACTGCTCCTCGATGAAGATCTGCGTCTGCGCATCGCTCAGGCAGCTTTTCGCAAAGCCACCGAGGCAGACGCCGATGTCACGGCGCGAGACTTTCAGGCTATGTACAAGCATCTTACGGCCGCTTTTCAAACAGTAGAAACATGAACCGGCAGGCACTGAGGTACATGGCCGTACGCAGGGTATCGCTGCCGCCGTCTACACCGCCGCAATCGCGCTCCCGCAGCGGCGGCAGTCCGCGAAACACCCGGGTCAATTTAAAGTATGGGGCACTGCGCGCCGCAAATTCGGCGAGCCGGCGGCGGACGATCGGCGCTTGAGCGCCCGGTACCGCAAAGTGTCCCTCGCTCCACAGGCGCCAGGAATTGCGCCACCACCAGCCGTACTTCAGGTCGCCGCCGAAGTAGGGGCTTAAGACACTGGCCAACACCCGGCCGCCCGGTCGGGTAAGCGCGTGAAATTTAGCGAACAGCTCCGTCAGGTCCTCGATCAGGTTGAGCGGCGCGAAATTGGAGGTGATCAGATCGACGTCGCCCACGCCTTTGGCAGCAATGAAGTCGCGATAGCCGCCGGCATGCACGGTGATCCGTCCAGCGTCGATCAGGTCCCGGCAATGCATTGCGAAGAACTCGCGCATCTGCGGATCGACATCGTACGCCGAAACGCCGAAGCCCCGCTCCGCATAGAAGCGCGCGTCCATGCCCGTTCCCGCGCCGAAGTCCAACAAGGCCGCACCGGGCGGGGCCACGGTCAGGACCCGGTTCTGAAACGCCGAGCGAGCGCAGCGGTCCGACTCCAACGCCGTGATCTGCTGCACGTACTGCGCGCCCGTCACGATTTGGCCCGAGTCGCGACTGCACGTCGGGCTCATCGCTTGCGCATCACGATGAGGAAGTGATCTCCTGCGGCGCGCAGCAGCGGCCAGCCGGACATGCGTCTGTCCAGCCGCCACAGCCGGGCGTATGCAGCAGGGTGCCGCTCCCTGATCCCCGTCAGATAGGGCGGCGGCGCAAATACGCACAGTCCGCGATAGTGCGCGAGCGCGAACTGTGGTTCGAATGCGCGGTAGAATTCACGCGGGCCATAGTAGCGCGTCCAGATGGTGTGCTTGTTCATGCTCACCGGCACCAGGCCCCTGGCAAAACGCACTTTGACTCGCGCCCACTGGCGCCGCTGCAAATAGTGCGCAATCTCCCAGGGACAGACCCGGCCGATCACGGTGAACACCAGCGCGCCGCCCGGCTTGAGCAAGCGGGCGCATTCGCGCGCAACGTCGCCGAGGACCGGCACGCAATTGAGCGGACCGAGATTGGAGTAGGCACCATCAAAGGCCTCCCGCCCATCCAATCGATGCAGCTCGTGGGCGCCGACGGTTGCCGCTCGAATTCGTTCGCTCAACTGCGCGCGTATTGCGCGCTCGCCGGTTCGCTGCACCATTTGCGGGGACCAGTCGGTCGCCGTAACGTGATGTCCTTGCCGAGCCATGCGGACGGCATCGATTCCGGTGCCGCAGCCGATATCGATCAGTCGGCTGCGCGGTGCAAAAGTGGCGTCCAGCCAGCGCCACATTTCGCCGCGCATGTCCTGAATCAGCGCATTGTTGCCGCGCGGCCCATCGTAGTCCGCGGCAACGCTGTCGAATGCCTGCTGCGTATCGCGCAAATCCGGCATCTTGGGATCCGACGCCGGTGCGTTGGCGGTGAGAGTTCTTTTCATGCGCATGGACGCCGCCTCCTCATGACCTAGACGCCGCCCGTCACCACCGTAAAGGTTTGCAAGAAATGAAAATCCGGCCGCTTCAGCGCGTAGCGCAGGTCGGCCGGATCGCACAGGCGCGCAAGTTCGGCGCCCTCATCGCACGCCAGATAGGGCCGCAGGCGTTCCCCCCAGGTATCGCGGAAAATCGCCTCCGCGAGGTAGGATTCGGTGGCGGCGTCGAGGGGAGAAACTCGCTCGATGATCACGGTGCGTGCCGTGACGCCGCGCAGCTGCGCCCGATGCAGTACGCCGAGAATGGCCCTCACCGACATGAGATCCTGCTCAGCGAGGCGGTAGCGGTCGCGGTAGTACCGGCGTACCGCCTCATGGATCGCGCGTTCGAGCCGTGAATCCCAGGCAAAAACCATGTCCGGCAGCAGCGCGCTCTGGCCCAGGGCGATGCGGCCGCCGGGGCGCAACAGGGCTGCCAGCCGGTTCACCCCCGCGGCCGGATCATGCAGGTGATGAATGGTGTTGACGCACCAGATGAAATCGAAGCTCGCAGGCGCGAGCGGCGCGTGCAATATATCCCCCTGCCGCACCTGAATCTGCGGCGAGGTATGCTGGCGCGCGGCTCGCACATGAGCCTCCGCAAGATCGATTCCCATGACCGTACCCGAGGGGGCGACTGCATCCTGCAGCCAACGCAGCGCCTCGCCCGTGCCGCATCCGGCGTCGAGCACGTGCATCCCCGCCTGCAAATCCAGATCCTCGATGAGCCCGCGCAGTTCGGGCTCGGCGAAGGAGTTGAACAATTGCAGCTTTCGCGCGTAGTCGCGCTGCGCCGTGTCGCCGAGTAAGCCGGCGGAGGTGTGCGCGAGCGCCGTCGACGCCATCATTGCGATCCTTCGGCGAGCGCCGCGTGCACCGAGTGCATGGTAACCGGGCGTGCCTGGCGCGACGCGATCCAACGGAGAACGCGGCGACCCTGGGGCAGCCGTGCCCACGACCCTCGATCCGCCGAAGCCATCGTCCGCGCAAAATTCCGTCGCAGCGCAGCGTGATTCGCGCCCGGCCTCACTCGGCTCACCGTGTACTCGAGTATTTCGGCCGCCGACTGCGCCCATTCGATTCCTGGCAAGGCCTCCACCCACAGGTAGGAGCACGAATAGCCGTGCAGTGCTCTTCGTCGCGCCACTCTCTTCAACAGATAGGGACAATCCCCGGCCAGCCTCTTGAGGATGCGGTCGGGAATCATCGAGGGGTAGTATCCCGACAGCAACATGAGCGGTGGAAAGGCCCACCACAGCCGTGGCCCGCGCGAGCCGAGCGTCAGCATTTCATCCCAATCACAGTCCGACATGACCCGCGACAGGCGTGCCAGATCGAGCAGCTGCAGCAGCCGCAACACTCGAATCGTCATCGATCCGGCCGCATGCAGCAGGAGATGGATCATTAGGGATGCCTTCGACGGATAGGCATTCAAGCCCGGATGAGGGCATTGCGGGAAAATGAGATCGGACGCATCCGTAATGCGCCAGGGCAATCTTTCGCAGATTCGCTCATGAAGCTCGATTTTGACGTCGTTAGCCGAATTCTCGCCCAACTCGCCGTGACGGTGATCGTCGACCGGCGAGAACGCGGTTTCCTTCCAGGTCTTCCCCGATTGGCGAAAGTCGAGCGATTCGAGCAGCCGGGTGGCGCGCAGCGCATCCGCCGGCCGCACCAGCAAATCAATGTCGGCCATGGGCCTGTCGCCGGCGGCATACAGGCCCATGGCATGAAGAGCCGCACCCTTCAACGCCATCGCCGCGATGCCCGCGCCGCGCATCCGTCGATCGAGGAGCTGCAGGAGCTCGGTGATGCGCACATGCCGTTGCAGCGTATGCTTTCTTTGCGCCTCGGTGAAATGCCGCCAGCTCTCCGGACCCTCCCAGCGCAGCACCCGCGATAAAACCGGCGAGACACCATGCATGGCCGACACGGCCCGCGCCAGAGTCCATTCGAAATCCGTCCACCGCGGCGCATGCGGCGCCGCAGCCGCCAGTTCGCGCGCAAAGGTCTCGGTAATCTCGCGCAGCATCGCATGCAAGACCGGCGGCGGCGGCAGAGTTCGGTCCGACCAAATCATCGCCGCTCCCCTTAGCCCGCAGCCACCCGGCGGTCCGGCGAGCGAAACTGCAGTTCGACGCTCAGCAACTCCCGCCAGCGCCGGTCGAGCGCGCTTTTCGCTCGGCGTTGCCGGGTGTTCTGCGACGCTGCGCCGGCCGTCTGCAGCGATATCTGCTCGTGCAGCAGATCTCGGACCGCGCGGTAAAAGTCGGACGTGTAGGTTCCCTGAAACATCATTTCCAGGTCGTTGCTCTCCTGCCAATGCGTCTTGCCGCGCAGCTGCGCCTTGACGAGCTCGTAGAATCGCGTACCCGGCAGGGGGTAGGAGACGCTGACGCCGATCTCATCCGGGTGCGCAGCGTCGAGCAGCTCGCGTGTGGCGAGAATGTCCTCGAGCTGCTCATCCATGTAGCCCAGCTGGATGAAGAATCCGACGCGTATGCCGGCGCTCTTGAGCCGCTCGCGTGCGATGCGGATCTCGCCCACCGTGGTGCCCTTGTTCATGGCGTCCAACACCCGCTGGCTGCCGCTCTCCGCGCCGATCCACGCTTCCCGGCATCCAGCATCGCGCAGAGCCCAAGCCATGCGCTCACTGACCAAGTCCGCGCGCGTCTGTATGGTGAAAGGGATGTGCGTGCCGGCGGCCTGCAGCGACGCCGCGAACTCGGCCACCCAGTCGACCCGAAATCCGAAGATGTCGTCCGCGAACCAAATGTGGTCCGGGTTGAAGGCGCGCTTCAGGTAGGACATTTCCGCGGCGACTTCGGTGGCGTTTCTCTGCAGATATTGATTGCCCCAGATGGGCTTCGCGCACCAAGCACAGCGAAACGGGCAGCCCCGCGAAGCTGCCATATTCAGGCTGAAATAGCCGTGTGCCTTCAGCCACACCGCACGATAACGATCCATGTCCACCAGGTCCCAGGCCGCCAGGCCCACCTCCCTCGCGAGAGCCAGGGCTCCCGGTCCGCCCTGGTCCGAAGCCATGTGCGCCGCCGTCTGCCGGTGGCCGCGCGAGACGATCCCGTTCAGCCCGTGGGCAAGAGCGGCGTTATCGGCTCGGAGATTCGAATCGAGGCGCGGCAGCACCTGGAACAAAGCGGATAGCCCCTCGCCGATCAATGCCAGATCCGCGCCGGCATTCAGGTACGGCGCGGGGGCATCGGTCACATCGGGGCCCGCTGCTATGACTCTGGCGCCGGCGCGCCGCGCCGAAGCCATCATTTCACAGGCGGCGCCGCGCATCGCGCCCAGGCACATTTTGCTCAGAAAATTGAAGTTATCTTCGTAGAAAAGGACCAGCTGGGGCGCTGCGATGCGCAGCTGGGACTCATACTCGTCGAATCCGTCGGCCAGCATGGCATCGAAGAAAGTTACCTGGTGCCCGGCCCCCCGCAGCATGGCCACCACCTGCAAGGTGGCGAGCGGCGGATAGGGCTTGGCGCGCACTATCTGCTTTTGATCGAGGCGCAAGTAGTAGGAGTGGCAGACCAGGATTGAAAGCATCGTCGCTCCGTCAATTGCTGCGCACGAGTCACTCGCAAGCCGATGGCCACGGCCTCGAGCGCGAACACGAGCGCGGTATGGGAGTGAGTGCGGGGATCGGGCGTTTAGGTTTAACTTCGGGCGACGATTCTGGTATTTTCACGGAATACCAATAAGACGAGGAGTCGCTCATGCCGCTCACGAGAAAGCTCGCCGCCGAATTCATCGGCACGTTTTGGTTGGTTCTCGGTGGCTGCGGCAGCGCCGTACTCGCCGCCGCGTTTCCCCATGTGGGCATAGGATTGCTGGGAGTCGCCTTGGCATTTGGCCTCACCGTGGTCACCATGGCCTTTGCCATTGGCCATGTCTCGGGATGCCATTTGAACCCGGCCGTTACCCTGGGTCTGGTCGTCGGTGGCCGTCATCCCGCCAAGGAGCTGCTGCCCTACTGGATCGTCCAAGTGCTGGGGGGCATCGCCGCAGCCTGGATACTGGTGTTCATTGCCGGGGGCAATGGCACGGATCCCCTGGCCGGCGGTCTCGCGGCCAATGGGTACGGCGATCATTCGCCGGGAAACTACAGCATGGCCGCCGGTTTCGTGTGCGAATTGGTGATGACGGCGATTTTCCTATTCGTGATCATGGGAGCCACCGATAAGCGGGCACCCGTCGGCTTTGCGCCCCTGGCGATCGGCCTGACGCTCACGCTCATCCATTTGATCAGCATTCCCGTGACCAACACCTCGGTGAATCCGGCGCGCAGCACCGGGCCTGCCGTGTTCATTCAAGGCTGGGCGCTGTCGCAGCTATGGCTGTTCTGGGTAGCGCCTCTGCTGGGCGGTGCGCTCGGCGCGTTGGTGTACCGATTCGTCACTCCCGGGTGGGCTCGCGGACCCGGGGATCCGGGCGGGCCTGGCACCTAGGTCTCAGGAGGCTAGATCGACGATTCGCGCCGTGACTGCGCTTCCCGAGACCGTGATCTCGCCGGCGGAGACCGGCAATTTGAAACGTCGGGGTCCACAGCTTCCCGGATTGACGTACAAAATGCCCGCGCGCTCCTCGACCTTGGGCTGGTGCGAGTGGCCCGAGACGACGACACGGACTCCCGCGGCGGCCGGGTCGATATCGAGGTCCTCGAGATTGTGGATGATGTAGAGGAAAATGCCGCCTATTCGGACCAGCTCAGTCTGCGCAAGGCTCGCCGCCCAGGTTTGCGTGTCATTGTTGCCTCTGACGGCGATCAGCGGGGCCATGCGGGCAAGTTCATCGAGGATTTCGCCGTCCCCTACATCGCCGCCGTGGACGATGTAATCGCAGCCGGCCAGAAATGCGCGTGTCTCAGGCCTCAACAGTCCGTGGGTATCGGAAATGACCCCCACCCGCAAATCGTTATGAATCTTAATGAGCCGCTCACTCCAAGGTACTGACTCTAAGATACTGACTCTAAGGTACTGACGGATCTTTACATAGCTTTGCATTGCCCGGGATATGCCTCGCGGCACGCCGCGTAAAATTACGGGGCAGCGCCGGATTCGCGGACAACGCACGGCGCCGCATTCCTTTCACACGGAGACTACAGCCATGCTTCAACGATTCAGACTCGGAGCGCTTCTTCCCGCCCTCGCCTTCACGCTGTTGAGCGGCGGCACGCTGGCCCTGAGCGTAAGCACTCCAGCAAGCCCGTCTTTTCCGCCATGAGCTGACCGGGCGAAGCTTTCCACCGCGGCGCTGTTGCCGCTGAGGTGGAGAGCGCGATGTCGAAGTGGAACCTGGAAGCGTTGAATGAGCGTGAGCGAGCATGCTTGGGCCACCTGGAGCAGGCCAAGAGACTGGGCATGAGCTTTTCACGGTACTGCCGAGAGCAGGATCTGAGCCTGCACCAGTGGGCGTGGATCAAGCGGGTCTTGGTCCGCAAAGGGGTGGTCAGCGAGCGTCGCCAGAAGGAAGGACCCGAGGCCGTGGGATTTGCACCGGTGCGCATTGTCCCAGCGACGGCGACGACGCCAGCGACAGCAGTGTCGACGGGGTGTCGGATTCGGCATCCATCAGGTTGGACGATCGAGTGTGCGGGTTATCCGGAAGTGTCATGGCTGTCGGCCTTGATGTCGGGAGCAGCGCGATGATGCGCCCGAGCGGGGAGGTGAAGGTGTACCTGCATCGGGAACCGATCGACATGAGGAAGGGCCGCAACGGTCTGGCGGCGCTGGTACGCGAAGGCATGAGCCAAGATCCATTCGCGCCCGAGGCGCTGTATGTGTTCGTCGGACGTCGCTATGACGCGCTGAAGATTCTGGGATGGGATCGCAACGGCTTTTGCGTGTGGTGGAAGAAGATCGAGAGCGATGAGAAGTTTCGCTGGCCGCGGATGTTGGACGAGGACGTGGTCACGTTGACGGCGGAGCAGTTGAACTGGTTGCTGGATGGCTACGATGTGTGGTCGGCGCCGCATCGGGTGATCCGCTTTGCGCACATGAGTTGAGTGGGATTTTACGTATTTTTTTGTTGAGTTATTTGTTCGGCGCGGTACACTTTCTTGGTGCTCGCGCCGAACAAAAGCCCCGTAGCCCTTGCGAACAAAATCACCGAGCTGTCTGTTCGCCTGAACGTCACCGAAGAACAAAATCGGCTGCTGCGCGAAGAGAACCAAAGGCTCCAGCAGATCGCGCTCGCCCATCAGCAGCTCAAGAGCGAGCATCAGCAGACCGTCGAACGCAAGGTGCTGCTGGAGGAGGAAGTACGGTGGCTCAAAGCCCAGTACTACGGCCGCTCCACGCAGAGCAGTGATGCCGCCGAGCAGAACCCCGACCAGGCGATGCTGTTCAACGAGGCCGAAGTACTCGCCGCTATCGAAGCGGCGGATGAAGCGCACCGCGAGCGCACCACGAAGATCGATGCGCATGAGCGCAAGCGTTCCGCCGATGCCCACCGCAAGGCGATCCCGGAGCACTTCCCGCGCATCGAGATCGAATACGATCTGGCACCCGAACAAAAAATGTGCACGAAGTGCGCCGTTCCGCATCCCTTGACCCGGATGGGCCAAGAGATTCGCGAGTGCTATCGCTTCGAGCCCCCGAAGATCAGCGTCGAGCAGCACATCCGGCCGACCTATGTCTGCGAAGAACTGCACGAGGCGCCGATCACGGCGCCGGCGCCGCCCGTGATCCTGCCGAAGTCGATGGCGAGCCCGTCGTTGCTTGCGCACGTGACGAACTCGAAGTTCAACTTAGGATTGCCGCTGTACCGGGTGAGCCAGGATCTGAAGCGCTATCGGATGGACTTGAGTCCGGGCACGCTCGGCACCTGGATGAGCACCGTCGGCGGCGAGAAGATCGTGCCGGTGGTCAATCTGATCAGGGACGCCTTGTTCGCCGCTGCGTTCATGCATATTGATGAGACGCCGCTGCAAATCCTGCGCAGCGACAAGGCGACCGGGTCCGATCACTACATCGTCGTGCGGTCGGGAGGTCCGCCCGGACAGCGCATCGTCTTGTACGACTATCTGGCCTCGCGCACCACGGCGGGCTTGAAGCAGTTCTTCATGGGTCCTGACGGAGCGTATCAGGGCAAACTCGTCAGCGACGGGCTCGAGCGCTACGACGACATCGCCGCAGAGCTCAAGCTGCTGCATTTTGGCTGTTTGACGCACTGCCGTACGATGTTCTTCAAGGCGCGCAAGGTCAGCAACCTACCTTCCACCCGCACGCTCGCCAACGCGGCGATCGAGGACTACATCGGCCCGGTCTATCGGATCGAGGGACAGATCAAGGCGCTGCGCGCAGAGTCTCAGCAGCGCGGGGAACCTCTGCCGCTCGCAACGGTGCTCAAACTGCGCCAAGAGAAGTCCAAGCCGATCTTGGAGAAGTTCAAAGCCTGGATCGATCAGATCCTACCTGCCACCCCGCCGAACAGCGCGCTCGGCAAGGCGCTCGGCTATGCGACTCGGCAGTGGCCGAAGTTGGTCCGGCATTTGGATCACCCCGAAATCCCGGTGGATAACAATTACAGCGAGCAGCAGATCAAACATTTTGCGACGGGACGAAAAGCGTGGCTCTTCAGCTACGATGCCGGCAGCGCCCAGGCGAGCGCCAACCTGTTCTCGCTGGTGACGACATGCCGTGTCAATGACGTCGAGCCCTACGCGTACCTGAACTATCTGTTCGAACATCTGCCGGCAGCCACCACCGTCGAGCATGTCGAGGCGCTGCTGCCTTGGAACCTCAAGTCGATGTTGGACGCGCAGCACACACCATCACAGCAGCACTCCACCGCGTGACGCGGAACCCGCCTATCGCGATCGCGCGAACAACACCAGTACGGGGTTAATCGAGCCCCATGGGTGATCACACGCGGGCGATGCCCGCGGTGCCGGCGCTTATCTCATCCAACGGGGATGCTGAAGTGCTTACCCCTGAGCGGCGTTGCCGCCGCGGACGACACTCCGCCACCGGCGACCCAGCCGGGCAACGATGCCACCGGCCGGCACCACGATCCGGCCTGGGCCGCGTGCAAAAAACAAGCCGACGATCAGAAGCTGGAACGCGGCGATGCGCGCCGCGATTTCATGAAGAACTGCATCAAATCCGCCCACGGTTCGACACCCGCCGCATCGTGAGCCAAGGCAACCGCGAATCGGGCCGCGGAACTCGGCGGCGGGTGGCGCAATCGGTCGCCCCACCCGCCGCGAGAATCAGCCGAACACTGAACGCCTCCTAGCGCTCCCAGTGTCCCGGCTCATGGTGCCAGTGCGGACCGCGCTGGTCCCAGCGATCGGGGACCCAGTGGTAACCACGCCGCTCATGCATGTAGTGGCCGGGAACCCAGACATGCGCGTTGCCGCGCCATTCCCAAAATCCCGGCGCCCAGACCATGCCGACTTGCGGCGGCGGCACCGCCTCGACACGCACCGGCGGCGGCGCCACATCGATGTCGATGGCGATTCCGGCCGACGCGATGGTGGGCGCGGCAACCGCCCCCAGGGCCATCATCAAGCCCAATACTAGTGCCTTGCGAGAATCTTTCATTCCGTACTCCTTCTTGATGTTCCGACCCGAGGTCGATCGACTCTATGTACCTCAACGTGGCGCCGGCATGCTCGGTTGACGGCCCACGGCGCCCCCACGGGACGGCGGCGTATTCGTATCACAGTCTCGGTCGCCTAAACTGTTGATCAGTCGGCAGAATCTGGGGTCACCGCACGGGCCTTAAGAGTCGGTAATGTCCTCGCTGCGGGTGAGCGTCCGATGCCGGCGATCGCCGCCAGGCGCCACGCCGCTCGCCAGCGGCGAGGCGCGCATTTCAGATTACAATGGCCGGATGACTTTATTCACTCATCTCTTCCAGCCGCTGCGCATCCGCGGCTGCACGCTCAAGAACAGAATCATGTCCACGGGACACGACACCACACTGCCGGTGGACGGGACGGTCAACGCGGCCCTGGTCGCTTATCAAGAAGCGCGGGCCCGAGGCGGCGTGGGTTTGATCGTTTTGCAAGTGTCGGGGGTTCACGAGACGGCGCGCTACACCAATCACGTGCTGATGGCGACGGACGATGCTTCCATTCCCGGCTATCGCAGCGTGGCGCAGGCCGTACATCGTTTCGGGACGGTGCTGTTCGGTCAGCTGTTCCATCCGGGCCGTGAAATCGCCGAAGCGGACGGCGGCCTGCTCTGCGTGGCGTATGCCCCCTCCTCCATTCCGAACGAGCGGTTTCACGTCATGCCGCGCCCGTTGAAGAAGGGCATGATCGAGGCCATCGTGCGGGGCTACGGGGACGCAGCCCGCCGCATGCAGGCTGCCGGACTGGACGGAGTGGAAATCGTGGCAAGCCACGGCTACCTCCCGGCGCAGTTCCTGAACGCACGCGTCAACCTGCGCGACGATGCCTACGGCGGCGATCTGGACGGGCGCCTGCGCTTCCTGCGAGAGGCGATTGCCGACATCCGCTCCAAGGTGTCCGATGGCTTCGTCGTGGGGCTGCGCATCTCGGGAACGGAAATCGACGAACAGGGATTGAGCGAGGATGAGAGTCTCGAGGCCGTGAGTCGTCTCGGAGACAGCATCGACTACGCGCATATCACGCTCGGCACCTCCTCGAGTCTCGGCGGCGCCATTCACATCGCGCCTCCCATGGCCATGAAGAGCGCCTATGTCGTGCCCTACGCCGCCCGCTTCAAGCGCCAGACGAGCATTCCCATATTCGTGACCGGACGCATCAACCAGCCGCAGGAAGCCGAAGCGGTGATCGCGGCCAATCATGCCGATGTCTGCGGCATGACCCGCGCGCTCATCTGCGATCCGGAAATGCCGAACAAGGCGGCCGGCGGGTTGCCCGAGAATATCCGCGCCTGCATCGCCTGCAATCAAGCCTGCATCGGTCACTTCCACAAGGGATACCCGATCTCCTGCATCCAGAATCCGGTCAGCGGCCGCGAGCTGCGCTTCGGAACCTTGCCCGCCGCCGTGCGCCGCAGGAAGGTCATGGTCATCGGCGGCGGGCCGGCCGGCATGAAGGCCGCCGCCATCGCGGCGGAACGTGGCCATCAGGTCACCTTGTTCGAAGCGGAACGGCGCCTCGGCGGACAAGCCCTGCTCGCCCAGATGCTGCCGGGGCGCGCGGAGTTCGGCGGCCTCATCACCAACCTCGAGCGCGAGTTGCAGCTCGCCGGCGTGACCATCCACAAGGGTGTGCGCGTCGACCGAGAGGCGATCGTGGCGGCCGCGCCCGATGTGGCGCTGATTGCCACCGGCGCGACACCCTACCGGCCCGACTTTCCTCAGGAAGGAGCGATGCAAATCGTGGATGCTTGGGAGGTTCTGCGCGGCCAGGCGGTGGTCGGCCAATCGGCGGTGATCATCGACTGGCGCGCGGATTGGATCGGCATCGGCATTGCCGAGCATCTGGCGCAGCAGGGCAGGACGGTGCGCCTGGCCGTCAGCGGAATTGCGGCCGGAGAAACCCTGCCCTTCTACGTGCGGGACCAGGCCGCCGCCTCGCTGCACAAGCTCGGGGTTCAGGTGCTCCCCTACATGCGCCTGTACGGCAGCGACGCGGACAGCGTTTATCTGCAGCACCTGAGCAGTGCGGAGGCCGTGGTCATCGACAAGGTCGATACTCTGGTGCTGTGCACCGGGCATACGCCCGTGGATGAGCTGTCGGATGAATTGGAAACCCTCGGGCTCGAATTCCACGTCATCGGCGACGCCGCTTCGCCGCGCACGGCCGAAGAGGCCGTTTACGAAGGACTCAAGGTGGCCGCGGAGATTTGACGCCGGGAGGGCTGCGGATCCTCAGCATCCTCGCCCAGAAATCCGCCGCTTTGATGCGTCCAGAGCCGCGCATACAGACCACCCTGCGCCAGCAGGGAATAGTGATTCCCTTCCTCCACGATGCGGCCCTGGTCGAGCACCACCAGCCTGTCCATGGCGGCGATGGTCGACAGACGGTGCGCAATGGCCACGACGGTCTTGCCCTCCATCAATCGGTTGAGACTCTGCTGAATGGCCGCTTCGACCTCGCTGTCGAGCGCGCTGGTGGCTTCGTCGAGCAGCAGGATGGGGGCATCCTTGAGCATCACCCGCGCGATGGCGATGCGCTGACGCTGACCGCCGCTCAGCTTGACGCCGCGTTCGCCCACATGAGCCTCGTAGCCCGTCCGTCCCGCGGCATCGCCCAGCTTGACGATGAATTCATGCGCCTCGGCGCGCTTCGCCGCGGCCACCATGTCGGCATCGCCCGCATCCGGCCGGCCATAGCAGATATTGTCCCGCACCGATCGATGCAGGAGCGAGGTGTCCTGAGTCACCATGCCGATTTGGGCGCGCAAACTGTCCTGGGTGGCGAGCGCGATGTCCTGGCCGTCGATCAGTACGCGTCCGTGCGGGATATCGTAGAAACGCAGCAACAGGTTCACGATGGTGCTCTTGCCCGCGCCGGAGCGCCCGACCAGGCCGATTTTCTCTCCCGGACGAATGTGCAGATTCAGCTCCCCGATCACGGGCCGCGCCGAGTTCGCGGCGGCGCCATAGGCGAAGCTCACGTTCTCGAAGCGAATGTCGCCGCGCGTGACATGCAGCGGCTTGGCATCCGGCCGGTCGACGACAGTGGGCGAGCGAGCCAGAGTGGTGATGCCGTCCTGCACCGTGCCGATCTGCTCGAACAGCGAGGCCATTTCCCACATCACCCAGTGCGAAATGCCGTTCAGCCGCAGCGCCATGGCGGTCGCGGCCGCGAGCGCGCCGACGCCCACCTGCCCCTGCGTCCAGAGCCACAGCGTGACGCCGGCGGTGCTTGCGATCAGCCCCATGCTCAGGCCGTGATTGACGATCTCGAAACCGGTCACCATGCGCATCTGGCGATAGACGGTCTGCAGGAACTCGGCCATCGCGCTCTGCACGTAGCTCGCCTCGCGTTGTGTGTGCGAGAACAGCTTGACCGTGGTGATGTTGGTATAGGCATCCGTGATGCGCCCCGTCATCATCGAGCGCGCGTCCGCCTGCGCCATGGCGACCGCGCCGAGCCGCGGCACGAAGTACCCGATGGCAATCAGGTATAGCCCCAGCCATCCGAAAAATGGCGCCAGCAGCCACAGATTGAAATTGCCGACCACCAACGCGATGGTCACGAAATAGATGATGACGAACACCAGGATGTCCGTAAGGATCATCCAGGTGTCGCGCACCGCGAGCGCGGTCTGCATGAGCTTGGCGGCGACCCGGCCGGCGAATTCATCCTGATAGAAGCTCAAGCTCTGGGCGAGCATGTTGCGGTGGAAATTCCACCGCAGCCGCATGGCGAAATTACCAGCGAGCGTCTGCTGCTTGAACAGGCTCTGCAGTGCGATCAGCACCGTGCTGGCCGCCAGAATGGCGCCGAGCAGCAGCAGATGACCCCGCTGCTCGGCCCATAACCGGGATGGCGCGACCTTGGCGAGCCAGTCGACCACATGGCCCAGCACGCTGAACAAGTAGGCCTCGAACACGCCGATGACGGCCGTGAACAAGGTCATCGCCGCTACATAGCGCCGCACTCCCCGCGCGCAGGCCCACAGGAACGGGAAAAATCCCTGCGGCAGCGGCGGTGGGGCCGCGCCGGGATAGGCCGAAACGAGCCTTTCGAAGTAGCGAAACAAAACCGCTCAGGCAAAGACGCCGTATTCCACCTGTAGAATTTCGCCGCTGTCGACATTCACCAGGAGGGCATCGCTGCCGTCACGGACCCACTCGTATCCCACAGGCGGCACTTCAAGCGCGAACAGCCAATAGTCGGCAAGCAGGTACTGCGAAGCCCAATAAGCCCGAGGCAGGATTTCGCCGAAGCCCCAGCGGTGCGAAGTCCAGCCCGGCGGACGGCGGTACGGCCCCACCCTGAAGCTTCGAGCCGCCTGGAAATTGTGCTGATAGGCACCCCGGTCCACGGTGCTCGGCCGCGCGTTCCAGCCCTTGGGCTCAGCCGCGCGCTGATAGCCGCTCGGACCCGGATGAGGTTCGCCCTGCCGCGGAGCAGCCCGCTCGGGAGCGTGTTCGCGTTGCGGTTCGGCCGACATCGCGGCTGCCCCCACCAATACCAGGGCAAGAGCCAATGACAGTCCGTTTTTGAATGTGTGCGCCATGATTGTTCCTTGGGTTCCGTGACCCAAGCGATTATACGCAATGTTGCGGTCAAAATAAGCGCGTAGCATGGGCGCTTCGGCAAAGTGCCGGCGCGTACCTCTGTGTGGGATGTAGCGATGCGCAGGCTGACGACGACGGAGTGGATGGCGGCCTCATTCACGGTAGGCGTTGCCATCGTGCTGATCGCCCGGGTGACCGAGGGGCCGGGCGAGCGAGTGGCCGTCGCGCTGCGTGCAACGGCGCGCTGGTCCTTCCTCTGGTTCTGGCTGGCATCCGCCGGCGGCGCCTTGACGACACTGTTCGGCTCGAGATTCCTCGCGCTCGCACGGCGTGCGCGGGATTTCGGCCTCGCCTTCGCGTCGGCGCATCTCGCCCATCTCGCGGTGGTGGCATGGATTTTCTACGACCACCCGGGCGCATTCTCGCAATCGGCCATACTGTTCTTCGGGACAGCCGTGTTCTGGACCTACCTGCTCGCGCTATTGTCGTGGAATCATCTGGCTGCCAAATTGAATCCGGCAGTCTGGCGCGTGCTGCGTACCGTCGGCGTGGAATACATAGCCTTCGCTTTCTGGGCTGATTTTGCCCCCAAGGCCTTGGAGGGTGGGATTGTGAATGTCGCAGTCTATTTGCCGTTGGCGATCCTGGCAGTCGCCGGGCCGCCCCTGAGGCTCGCGGCCGCATTAAAGCGCTGCAGCGAGGCGGGAGCCGTCGCTGCGTAGCATGCGCTAGGTGGGGGCGCCCGCCGCCTGTCCGGTGGCACCGGCGCGGGTAAATTCGAATCGCAGCAGCCATTGGCGGGAGTTCTGTTTGTCCGCCGGAACGAACTTCCATTTCATCGCCGAATCGATGGCCTGCCGGGCGAAATACCTGCTCGATCCGGGAATCACCAGCCTGGCAGCAACGACGCTACCCGAGCGATCGACGCTCACCCGAACCGTCACCTTGATGCGGCCGCGAATCGACTCGCGCGCGTGGCGCGGCACGTCGGGAATCTCCTGATGCAGCACGGCGGAATCCCCGGAATTGGGCGTCCCCGCATTCTGCACGGCGGTTGCGGGCGGTGGCGCCGGTTGCGAAACGGGCTGCGCATGAGTCGACGCGGGTTGCGCGGGCGCGGAATGTCCGTGAAGCAGGCGCCAGCCGAGCCAGATTACAGCCAATCCGGCGACGGCCGCTGCCGCCAGAACCTGGGTCGGCCGCCTCCGCAGCACCGCTTGCGCGCGAGCCACTGCGCCCGTTGGGATGCTCGTCGGAACGCTCGTGGCGGCCTTCCTCGCCAAGGCAGTGCCCGTTGCGGCCACACTCGCCACGGCGGCACGGACTGCGGCCACGCTCGCCACGGCGGCACTCTTGATGGCCGCGCCAGTGACGGCCGCGCCAGTGGCAGCCGCGCCAGTGGCAGCCGCGCCAGTAATCGCCGCACCAGGAGCAGGCCTGCCTGCCGCCGCGTCCCTCGCCGGGCCCTTGGTCGCCGCCGCGCCCACTGTGGTGGTGCCCACCGCGGTGTTGCTCGTCGAGGCGGTACTCGCTGCCGCGCTACTCACTGCGGTGGTGCTCGCTGAGGCGGTACTTACTGCCCCAGTACTCGCTGCAGCAGCGCGCGGCGCAGCCTCGCTCGCCGCCGCTTTGGGAACCACTTCTTTGGCGACCGTATTCTCAACGGCCGGCGCATCCGGCACCCGAATTTGAGCGCGCACAGCCACCGGCGCCGGCGACGTACGTTTGATATACGCTTCAAGATCGGCGATCGTCGGACGGGTGGCCGGGTATCGGCTCAGGCAGCGTCGCACGATGTCGACGAATGCCGCAGGAAGAGCCGCCGGCAGGGAAGCAGTCGTTTCGCGGCGTGCGTCGGACCAGGTAGGAGGATATTGGGTGAGCGACTCGGTCAAGGTAACGCCAAGCGCCCAGATGTCGCCGGCAGCCGAAAATTTGCCGTTCATCGATTCCGGAGAATCGTACGCGCTCGGTTCCGCAATCCCTACAGAGGAGTCGCCGGCCGGACGCACATTGTCGGTCGCCAGTTTCACCCGATCGTTGACGACCAGAACGTTCGGCGGCTTGAGCTCACCTTGCACCAAACTCTTTCCGTGCAGGTAGGCCAGGGAATCGAGAGTCGGGAGCAGCAACTCGCGGACTTCGTCGGTCGTCAGCGGCCGATGGGGAAGCAGCTGCGCCAGTGTCTGCTCGGCGTATTCCATCACGACGAATAGGAAGGGATGGCCCCCGAGCCGGCAACGGCCCGATTCGAAGATTCGAATCAAGTGCGGATGAGACAGAGCGGCGGCTATCCGCCAGCGCGAGAGCTGCGCCTCCGCCAGGACCGGATCTGCCGGGATGAGCTTAATGGCCGCGTCGGGGAGGCCGTGCGCGCCATGTTCGGTCAGGAATACCACACTGTGGCTCGATCGGCCCAGAAAGCGGCGCAGCGGGAACGCCCCATCGATGACCAGGCCTTCCCATTTCGTCCAGTCCTCAGTCATCGTTGCTCTTCTGCCCCCACGCTCATGAAGCACGACACTCATAGGCTGACGGCTGGAAGATATCATAGGGTTGGCAATGTGTTTGGAGGCCATTCAGGGTCTTGGCAACCCCGGTGGAATGCTCCGGCATCGCACCGGCCGCGGCAAACTGTCTTATCTCGGAGACAGCCCGCTCACTTCGGATCCGGACTGCTAGCCCTGACGTTGTCGAAGCCGCTTCTCCACCTTCTGTACAGCCGTTCGTTCGGGCTTTTTGATCCGCTGCTCGAGCGAGTTGCCCGCTGCCGGCGAAGGAGACCAGGGCTCTCCCGTGCGCTCCTCGATATAGGATCGCATCAAGCGCCTCAGCACCTGGGACGGTGTCGAATCCTCCTCGGCACAGAGGCGCTCAAACACTACCTTTTTGCGTGGATCGACCAGGATGGTGAGTCGGGCAGTGCGCTCTTCTGTGGCCAAGCGAATTCCTCGATAAGAGACGTGATTGACGCAGATTAACACGCGCACGATTATCATAGTATTATAATCAGATGTGACGCATATGTGATGAAATGACCGCCAGAATCGCGGTCGACCCAATGGACGGTGGATTGAATGACCGAGACGAGCCTGAAGGCGATCCCGGCTTGGCAACTGTACGTGCCCAAGCTCGTCACGCTCCTGAGGCGCGGATATGGCCTCAAGGATTTCCGCAACGACGCAGTCGCCGGCCTCACGGTTGCCATCGTCGCCTTGCCGCTCGCCATGGCGCTCGCCATAGCGTCGGGCGCAGCACCGGAAAAGGGTTTGCATACCGCGATCATTGCGGGATTTCTGATCTCCGCCTTGGGCGGATCGCGCGTGCAGATTGGCGGTCCGACGGCCGCCTTCATTCCAGTGGTCTTCGCCGTCATCGAGAAATTCGGCTACGGCGGACTCACTCTGTGCACACTGCTTGCGGGCCTGATGTTGATCGCTGCCGGCATACTCCGCATTGGGACGCTGATGAAGTTCATGCCACAGCCGGTGATCACCGGCTTCACAGCGGGAATTGCAGTCAGCATCTTCTTGAGTCAGGTGAAGGATGCGCTTGGCCTGCGCATGGGAGCGGTGCCTGCCGAGTTTTTTAGTCGACTAAGTGCCTATGCGCATCATCTCACCGACTATAACGTCTGGTCGGCCGGCACCGTCGCCGTCAGCGTCGGCATCATCGTGGCGCTGCGCCGGTGGCGCCCCGCGTGGCCCGGCTTTCTCATCGCTGTGGGCGGCATCACGCTGATTTGCCTGGCGTTTGGGATTCACACCGAAACCATCGGCATGCGCTTCGGGGGCATACCCGTGGAGCTGCCGCATTGGTCGCTGCCGCACATTCCCCTGGAACGGACCCGGGAGCTGTTCCCGAGCGCCTTCACCATCGCCTTCCTCGCGGGCGTCGAATCGCTGCTTTCCGCCGTCGTCGCCGACGGCATGATCGGCGGGCGGCATCGCTCCAACTGTGAGCTCGTCGCGCAAGGCGCGGCGAATGTCGCCTCGGCGCTTTTTGGGGGCTTGCCCGCGACCGGCGCGCTCGCGCGCACGGCCACCAACGTGCGCTCCGGCGGTCGAACCCCGGTCGCCGGCATGATGCACGCCGTGTTTCTGCTCATCTTCGTGCTGGTAGTCGGGCCATGGCTCAAGTTTGTGCCGCTGGCGGCGCTCGCTGCGGTGCTGCTCATCGTGGCCTGGAACATGGCCGAGATCGAAAGCTTCAAGCATCTGATGCAGGGCCCGATTGGCGATCGTGCCGTTCTCCTCCTCACCTTCACGCTGACCGTGATGTTCGATCTCACCATTGCGATCGAAGTGGGGCTCATCCTCGCCATGTTTCTGTTCATGCATCGCATGGCCGAGGTGACATCGCTCAAATCCGGCGTTTCCCTCGCCGAAGAGGACGAAGACGATTCCGAGTCGACCGCCGAGTCCAACCAGCGCTCCGCCCTGCCGCCCGGGGTCGAAGTGTTTCAAGTCTCGGGACCTCTGTTCTTCGGAGTTGCCAATCGACTGGACGAAGTTCTGGATCAATATCCCAGGGCGCCGCGCATTTTTATCCTGCGGCTGCGCCATGTCCCTCTCATCGATGCGAGCGGCGCCATGGCTCTGCGCCAATTGATCGCACGTTGCGCAAAAGCCGGAACGCGCGTGATTTTGTCAGGATTACAACCCCAACCGCGCGAGATTCTCATGCAGATGGGGATTCTCGTCGACGGGAAGCAGCTGCAGTTTGCGGAGAATTTCCCGGATGCCGTGACGCTGGCGCGGATGCTGCTCAATTTGCCGGAGCCGCAGCGCGGCAGCGCTGAGCAATGACTGCCGCAATGGATCAGGTCGTTGAGGCTGTACGCATAGGTGTTGATCCTGCCGTCGAGCCCGATGGGGCCGGACTCCCAACTCGCATAAGTCGCTGTACGTGAGATACTGGCTTCCAAGGGCAAAGGATTCATTCCGAAGGGGAATTTTTCATGAAAATTCTAACCGCTTCAGTCTTCTTGATTGTGACGACCGGGGTTTTTGGGCGGCTGTTCCGGTACCCAACAAAGGCTCACCAGCCGTTCGGATAAGCTCGCTGTTGGGCGCACAGATGGGGATCATTTCGCACCGCCGCTCCTGCCATGTTTCGCGCCTTCCTTCGACACTCTTTGATATCTCGCATTCTTGGCTGTACGATCGATAGAGGCCAAATGGAAGGCAGGGATCGCGTTTATGGATGACGAGGAAATCGATCTATCTTGCTGGTAGCTACTGATGTTGTTTGACGCATCCTTCTCTGAAAGCGTTCCGGGCGACATGTCGGCGGATCTTGTCATTGTCGGCGCGGGCACGGTCGGTTTGTATTTGGCGTCCGTGATGGCCGAGGCGAAGCCGTCGCTCAACATCGTTCTCGTGGAAGCTGGCGCGAAAGTGGCAAGGACCGATCGAAATGGACTCGCTTCGACGAGTGTCGGCAAGCGCCATGAAGGCGTGCACCTCGGCCGAGCCGCAGGACTTGGGGGTACGAGTTCCTTGTGGGGTGGCCAATTGGCGGAGTTCGGCGACGCGGATCTCGCACGCGAGGATGCCGTTTGGCCGATTTCGTTTGATCAGCTGCGAAAGCACTACCGACAGGTCTATGAGAAGCTGGGGATTGGAAAGCCGGAATCCGCTGAGATCTACCGAAAGCAGTTCGGCAACGAAACCTGTGATACAGGAGTCATAGAGCGATTTTTCACATATTGGCTCAAGGAGCCAAATTTCGCCACCTTGTATCAAAAAATCATTCGGTCAAACCCGTCGATTCGGGTGATCGTGAATCTCACAGCTAATGGATTCTCGTTTGATGGGGAAAATGCACGTTCGCTACGATGCGTGACCGAAACCGGCCGGCAGATAGGCATTCGGGCGCAACGATTCGTATTCACCGCGGGAACCATCGCGACTAGCCAATTTTTCCTATCGACGCCGAGGACTGATAGCGTTCCCTGGGCCTCGAATAATAACATTGGGCGGTACTTTCAAGACCACTTAGGCGGGAAAGTCGCCACGGTCGAGGTCTTGGACGAGCCACGCTTCCGTGATTATTTTGAAAATGGCTGGATGAATGGCGTCAAGCTACAGCCAAAATTAGCGCTGTCCCGTCGGCGCGGAGACGCGTTGCGGAGCGGTGCGTGTGGCATATTTACCTTCAACTCCAGCATTTCTGAAAATCTCTCCAACCTGAAGCGGATGATTCGCAGTATCAAATCCGGCGTATCCTTTTCATCGGTCTCCTCGCGCGCGACGGATATGCTCATCGTGGGACGTTCGATGGTTCCTATCGTTTCTCGCTATCTCAAGCATCGTCGAATTTTTGCGGTGTTCGATCGAGGCATTACCTTCAATGTTCAAGCCGAGCAGATTCCGATCGCGCGTTCCTGTATCAAGCTGAATGACGGCGAGCGATTGCGAGACGGTTTGTATCCCATCGTCGTCGATTGGCAATGTGACGGTGGGGAACTCGATGCTATCTACAATTTCGCGATACAATCTGACGTTTATTTGCGCCGCAATGGTCTTGCGCAACTCACCATCGAGCCGGATCTCTTGCGAAGAAACCGCGGTTTTCTCGACACTTTGGGAGATACTTACCATCAATGTGGGGGGATGCGCATGTCAGCATCGCCGTCGAGCGGCGTAGTCGATCCGGACGGCCGCGTTTGGGGGACCGGCAATGTGTGGGTGACCGGCCCAGCCGTACTGCCGTCCTCAAGCCATGCGAATTGCACGTTGACGGGATTGGCTATGGCGGCGCGGCTATCGGAACATTTGACGCATTGATGGAAAAGGTTGCCATTCCCAATTCATCGGTACGTCTATCCCGATTGGGTTTCGGCTGCGCTCGCATCTTTGGTGGTCGAGAAGCCCGTGCCAGCGCACGGTTGATTGAGGCCGCCCTTAGGCAGGGCATCACTCATTTCGACACAGCGCCCTCCTATGGCTCGGAAGATGTGCTTGGTGAGGTCTTGGCCGGCGTGCAAGATATTACCATCACTACCAAGGTCGGCATCCCCCGGACCGCGGGCGACCAATCAGTCGCAAAGCGCCTCGTCGGCCCTTTATATCGCTCCACCTTGCGACCACTCCTCGCACAGATGCCGAGGGTAAAATCCGCACTGCTGCGTCGGCAGTCACGCGGCACAAGCTCCCTACCAGTCGAGAAGCGCCGGTTGACTCGGAACGAAGTCTTGCGTGAGCTGGATGAAAGCTTGCGCCGCCTGCGACGTACAGCGATTGATGTTTATTTGATTCACGAACCGGATGCCATCGAACTCACCGACGAACTGCACGATGTTTTCCAGTCGCTCAAGCGAGCGGGAAATATTAAGGCGTTTGGCCTCGCGTTCGGGGGAGTACCGTCCTCGACCGCGTTTGGCCAGGTCGTACAGTGTCGCTATGAAACGAATGTCCCAACCGTTCCAGATGATGCCGGGACACTTAAGATTTACCACGGAGTTGTTCGGCTTGGTATGCAAATCCGGGGTCATCGAGATGCGCCCTATATGGTTCGAGATGCGCTGACTACTCATCCCACTGCGGCTGTGATTTTTTCGGCCAGCACTGTGCGGCAGCTGACACACATCGGAGGTCACCAATGATCGAACGAGCTTCTCACGCGAAAAACTTCTGCTTTGTGTCTTCGCCTCTCAATATCCTTTGACGATCATATACACATCGTCCTTATTGCCTGCCGCACCAAACGTGCCAACGGTTCGATCCACGAGCACACAGAGTCTTTTCTGCGGACCGCACCCGGTAGATGTAGCTACCCGATTGTTACTCGGGTCCGGAACTCTTCGAGGTAATTCCTGTAACCTATTTATTATATTGGTGCCCTCGCCCGGACTCGAACCGGGACGGCCTTACGGCCAACGGATTTTAAGTCCGTTGCGTCTACCGATTCCGCCACGAGGGCTTACAGAACCGAAAGTCTAGCAGCTTCGAGGGCCCCTTTCAGCGCGGGGTGACTCCCTTACAGCGCGAGGCGTTCGGCGGCGGGCACGCACCATATGTCGATCGGCCCGCGGCGGCCGCGCAACGCAAACTGCGGCAATTGCAGAAACGGCGGCGATCCGGCGGCGGCGCTCGGCGACGCCGCCGGAACGGGGATGGCCGCCGCGACGGTGCAGGAGAACAGTACCTCGCCGGCACGTGCCCGGCTGCACAGCCGAGCGGCCACATTGACCGTGTCGCCGACCAGAGTGGTCGCCCGATGACGCGGCGGCCCCAGAACCCCGACGGCCACTTCCCCCTCGTGCAGACCTACCCCGATACCCGCATCGATGGACAGCTCACTGCGCCAGCGTGCCGCAATCGGCGCGAAGTCCTGCAGCATGGCGTGGCCGGCGGCCAGCGCCTCGCTCGCTCCATGGCCGCTGTCGCCATCCACGCCGAACCCCGCCATCATTCCATCGCCGGCCATATGAAATACCGTACCGCCGTAGGTCTGCGCGGCGTTCGCGAGCGCCCGCAGGAATTCGTCCAAGAGCGGCATGACGCGGGCCGCGGGCAGGCGCTCGGCCATTCCCGTGTAACCGCGCAGATCCGCGAACAGCACCGTGGCGCGCGCCGTGTGTACCGCCGTCGGCCGCACCCGCGTGATCGTCATCGAGGCCGTCGGACGTACCCGGGAAGGCCCACCCCGCCGTTCTGCCATCAGCTGCTTCCCCCACTGTATTCGCGCGAAACATTCAATTTACAGGTACCGCTTGGCGCGGCGCAAGGCGCGCAGGTGGATTGGCCGCGCCGAGCGCCGCTATTGCATCAGTGGTCGCGTAGAAATTGTCGAAGGTGGCGCTTCTCGCGTCCCAGCCAAAGGCATATGTTAGCCCCTGGCGAGACCACTTTGAGGAGCCGGACATGAAGCACAATCTTCTGTGGGCCGCGGCATGCGCGGCGGGCGCTCTGCTGTATTGGGCCCCCGCGTCGGCAGCAGACCCGCCCGCTTCACCCACGGCGGTCGTCGAACAACTGCTCGACAAGGACATGGTGGGCGTGCCCGGCAAGGAACTGTTGATGCTGACGGTGCAGTACCTGCCCGGCGCCGCTTCGCTGCCGCACCGGCACGATGCTCAAGTTTTCGTGTACGTGCTCGAAGGCGAAGTCATCATGCAGGTCAAGGGCAGCCCGGCGGTCACGCTGCACCGGGGCCAGACATTCTATGAGGGACCGAACGATGTGCACGTCGTCTCCGCCAACCGCAGCAAGTCCGCGCCCGCGAAGATTCTCGTCTTCATGGTGAAGGACAAGAACACGCCGGTCTCGCGTGGTGTTGCTCCCCAGGGTGCATCGTGATCTGCCAGGGTGCCGCCGTATTGAGGCGCGCGGCGACCCGGCGCGAGCCGACCCGGGGCGCGGCGATCGCGATCAAGGCGATCGGCTGCGTGCTGCTGATTTGCGGCTCGATCCGCGCGACGCCGGCGCTGGCGGAGGTCTCCGGTGAGCAGCGTGCACAGGCGGCTGGCCGCGCGCTCATCGGCACGCCCGCACCGGGGCTGGTGCTCAAGACCATCGACGGCGAGACCATCGATCTGGGCAGCCTTTACGGCAAGAAGGCCGTGTACCTGAAATTTTGGGCGACCTGGTGCGTTCCCTGCCGGCAGCAGATGCCGCACTTCCAGCATGCTTATGCGACGGCTGGATCTGATTTGGCCGTCATCGCCATCGATGTGGGATTCAACGACTCCATCGACGCCATTCGCAAATATCGCCAGCAGCTGGGTATCACCATGCCCATCGTGTTCGACGACGGCAGCCTGGGACGCGCCCTGCACGTGAGGGTCACGCCCACGCACATCGTCATCGGGCGAGACGGCCGGATCCAGTATGTGGGCCATCTGGCGAATCCGGAGCTCGACGCGGCCCTGGCGGCGGCGCGAAGCGGCGACGCTCACGGGCCGCACGCCGCCGCAGTGCCCGCCAATGGCGACGCGGCCGGTGCCCATTCCGCCGGCGCCGATCCGGTGCCCATTGCGGTTGGCGATCGGCTGCCGAAGCAATCGCTGCGAACCATCGACGGGCAGCGATTCGATCTGGGAGGCGCCGCTCCCGGACAATGGACGGTGCTGGTGTTCTTATCGCCCTGGTGCGAGTCTTACCTTGCGACCACGCGGCCCGAAGTCTCCGCGAACTGCCGCCGCGCCCGCGAGCAGGTTAGCGCCCTGGCGACCGACCCGCACCTGCGCTGGCTCGGGATCGCATCGGGGCTCTGGGCGGACTCCGAGGACCTGCGCAAGTATCGAACCGAGTACCAGGTGATCATCCCGCTGACCCTGGATGCCTCGGGCAAGGAATTTCGCGCATTTCGGGTGAACGATGTGCCGACCTTCCTCATCGCCGACAATGACGGCCGCATCGTGAGGCGCATCGAGGGCGACGCCACCCAGGATGCCGACGCGCTGCGCAGCGCGCTGGCGCCCTCGGGCGGCGCCCGATAGCTGCGCCGCCGCTACCGCTCGGCGGAGTCGATCGATTCCGCGCCGATGCGATCAGTCGACGAAGGCCGGCTTGCCGGCAAATCCGCCGGCCACGCGCAGAGCGTCCGCATCCATGAGCTTGCCGTCCATTATGACGATCCGCGTGTGGCGCAGGTCGCCGATGCGCTTGGACGGATCCCCCTCCACCAGCACCAGATCGGCCGACTTGCCCACCGTGATGGAGCCTGTGCGCGCATCCGCGCCCACCAGCCGCGCGGTCTGGATGGTCGCGCTGGCGAGCGCCTCCGCCGGGGTGAATCCCGCGGCCACGTAGAGTTCGAGCTCGCGCACCAATTCCATCCCCGAACCGTCCGTGCCCGCGACGATGGGAACCCCGGCCTTGTGCAAGATGCCGACCAACTCGCTGAGCTTGTTGAAGCTCGCCCGGAAATCCGCGCGGGTCACGCCGGGCGGCATGACGAAGCCGCCCTGCCGAAAGCCCCGCTCCACCGCCGGCGGCAGCGTGCCGACGAAGGGAGCGTACGCCGGCGACAGATCGCCGTTCTCCGGCACGTACAGGCTCTCGGCGACGACCAGCGTCGGGTCGACGGTGATCTTTCGCTGCGCCATTTTGGCGATCAGGGATTTCATCGGCTCGGCGTCGAGCTTGACGTCCTTGGCGTAGCGGCCGGGTCCGAGAAACCGCGCCATGCCGTTCGACTTCGACACCACATCATCGGGCATGGCCTGCATCATCACGAAATAAATGTGCGTGATCTCATCGTAGCCGTCGTCGATGGCCTGAGATGGACGCATCCCGGCGGGCAGATGGCCATGGACGTGGAGGCCCAGGCGATGCGCCTCCGCCGCCGTGGCCTTCACCCAGGCCGGATTGAAGGTCCCGTAAATCTTGATGGCGACGAAGCCCTCGGCCTTGGCCTTGCGCACGATGGCCAGCGCTTCTTCCTGCGAGGTGGCGACGCTCGCCGTCTGCGCGGTATTGGGGCCCTTGCCGTCGATCAGCACCGAGGGATACACGCGCGGGCTGAGCAGTTGGCCTTTGGCGCGGCGCGCCGCGCGCGCCAGCGTCAGCTCATTGTCGTTCCCCGGGTCGCGCACCGAGGTCACGCCCAGCGAGAGCAAGGCGGGTCCGGCGGCATCGTCCGGGAAATGCATGTGCGAGTCCCATAGCCCCGGCACCAGGGTCTTGCCGCTGCCGTCGATGACTTGCGCACCGCCGGGTACCTTCACCTGCGCCGCGCTTCCTGCCTGGGTGATCACGCCCTTGTCGACGACCACGGTCTGATCGTCGGCGAAATGGTCGCCGCCGAGAAAAGCGCGCACATGAGTGAAGGCGACGGCACCGGCCGGCGTCTTGAGCAGGGATTTGACCAGCGCCGGCGAGCGTTTGGCGAGCGCCTCGTCCTGAATTTTCTGCAGCACCGGCGCATCGCTCTCATAACCGCCGCGGATCCAGGAGATGGCGCCGATGAAACCGAAGAACTTGCCGGAATCGTCCATCCAAATGGGGATGGGCTCGTTCGAGATTCCCGTCAGCGCATAGGCCGTGAGAGCCTTGGCCGCCGCTCCCTGGCCCACGGCGGCCTGCGCCAGCACTTCGGCATGCGCCCGGCCCGCCGGCAGCAGCGCCAAGGATCGTCCCGGCGCGGCGATCAGCCTTTCAGCCAGATCGGCCGTCAGGTCCATGGGTCCTCCGAAGGCCACGTACAAGGCCGGCGCCTTGTAGGCGGCCGAGGCGCCGTCGACGGGACTCTTCCAGGTCGCACGGTCGCCGGCGATGGCGAAGCTCTCGGCCGCATCGCCGTTCGGGGTGAAACCGTGAATAGTCACCTCATCCAACATCCCGTCCGCCGCCACATGCGCGGCACTGTCGACCTCGAATACCTGGCCGCGCAGCACCATGCTTTCGCGGCCCATGCGTATTCCATCCGCGGTGGTCCATCGAGTCGAATCGCCGTGCCTGCCGGCCGTGGAGAGAATCGTGAAATGCAGCGCGGCCGCGGGCGGCCTCGCCAAATTCGCCGTCGAGGGTTGAGCGGCGGCGGTTTGCACCAGCAGCAAGGAAGCCAGGATGATCGCTATTTTCATAAGTCCCCGATTGAATTGTTTGCCGATGCGGTCTTGCGCCGATTCAGCTTTCTGTTAGGGTTCCCGATAAAATACAATATTCGCACGAACCGCTGCGCGCCAGCTAAAATACTCATGACCAAGTTCATCCGCATTCCGGCGCTGGCCAGCCTATTTTACGGCGCTTGCGCCTGTGCCGCCTCGACCTTCGCCGCCTCGACCTTCGCCGCCTCGACCTTCGCCGCCTCGACCTTCGCCGCCTCGACCTTCGCCGCCTCGACAATAGCCCCGGGCACCTACCTCATCGAGGGGGAAGCCGTTCCCAACCGCCAGCCCGACGGCAACAGCATCATCCTCGAGGCCCCGCAGGGCTTGATCGTGTTCGACACGGGACGGCACGAGGAACACATCCAGCAGGTGCTCGACTTCGCACGCGAACACCATAGGCCGGTCGCGGCCATCGTCAATTCGCACTGGCACCTGGATCACGTGGGCGGCAATGTGCGGCTGCGCGCCGCGTTTCCCGGCGTGCGCGTCTACGCAAGCTCGGCCATCGACGCCGCCCGCCGCGGCTTTCTCGCCGACTACCGCGCGCATTTGCTGGCGCAGATCGCCGCCGCGAATGACGGCACCTCGCTCGAGCCCATGCGCGCGGAAATCGCACTGATCGATGCCGGAAGCGCGCTCGGTCCGACCGATGTGATCGACAGCTCGGTACCGGATATGCGCATCGCCGGCCGCACGCTCGAGGTGCATCTGGAATCGCACGCGGTCACCGCGGGCGATGTATGGGTATTCGACCCGGCAACTCGCGTGCTCTTGGCGGGCGATCTGGTCACTCTGCCGGCCCCATTCTTCGAAACCGCCTGTCCTGAGCATTGGCGCGCTTCGCTGTCGCATCTCGAGCGGGTGCAATTCGACTGGCTGGTCCCCGGCCATGGCGCGCCCATGCGCAAGCAACAGCTCACGGCCTATCGGCGGGCGTTCTCCAACCTGCTCGACTGCGCCGCCGGCAACGCCGCCAAAAGCCAGTGCATCGACGCCTGGGTCGCCGACGCCTCAACGCTCATCGAGGCGAAGGATGTCGGCTACGCCAAAGATCTCATCGGCTACTATGTGGACAATTACCTGCGCCACCCCACCGCGCGCATCCTCGCCTTTTGCTCGGATGACAAGGGCTGAGCCGCCGCGCGGCGACCGTCAGAACGGATAATTCAATCCCGTGAACGCAGCGACGCCTTCGCTGCCGTAGCCGATGTCGACGTACCCGACCACGAAGGGCCGGGCGATGCCGCGGAACCCCACGCCGTAGACGCGGTGCAGATCGCTCAAGGGATTGGTGCTGGTGCGGGCGAAAACCCGACCGACATCGATGAAGGGAGTCAGCTCCACATCGACGGTGGTGGTGGTGGCGTCGAAGGAGAGCACCTTGCGGCGATATTCCACGCTGCTGGAAAAAGAATCGCGGTCGTAGAAGCGGCCCTCGCCGAAACCGCGCAGCGGCTGCTCCCCGCCGACCACGCTCGTGCCGCCGCCGATATCGCTGAGCGCCCAGAAAGGCACCGCGTGCGCGGTCGGTAGATAGCGTATCGCCATGTGCCCCACCAAGATCGCCTCGGGCGAAACGGGCCAGAACGCGCGTCCATCCCCGCCGACCTCGCTGTACATCGAATCATCGGCAAAGCCATTGCGGCTGGCCACTCCGCCATAGGCGATCAGCTGCACGCCACGAGTGGGGATGGTCAAATCGTCGCGGGTGTCGTAGACCAGCGAGACGCGATTGAGGGACTGCTTGTTGGTGCCGATTCCCAGGACCCGGGCGAAGCGGGTTTGAATGGAGGCAATGCTGGCCAAGGTCCCGGGCAGCACATCCACGTCCTGAAAGCGCGTGGTGAAGAGGATCTGCCAGGCGTGAGTCAGGTTCAGCCCGGCCTGCACCTGCAGCAGTTCCTGCTGATTGGTGTAATTGGTCTCGTTGATCGCCGGCGATTCATTGCCGATGCCGTAGAAACGCGGAGTCCCGCTGCGATCGTAGATCACGCTGGTATTGAACGACCACCGATCCTTGCGCAGGCGCCCGCGCTGAAATTCGCCATCGAATTCGCGCTCCACCCGCTCCTTGATGCCGCTGACCACCGACCACTGCTCGTCTTCGGACGTGTAGCCGTAGATGCGGCCGTGCACGCCGAAGCCGAAATAGGGGTTGTACAGCACGTCAGGCGCGATGATTTGATCGATTTCGTGGTTGTCGTCGCTGCGTACCCAGGTGGGGATGATTCCGAGCGTGGTGCCGCTATTCGGATCGACGCCGATTTCCGGTACCGGAATGAACGGCGCGGTGGCTGGATTGAACCACCTCGAGATCCATTGCGGCGCTTGGGACGGCGCCGGCGGCCCGGCTGCGGGCGACGGGGCCGGTCCGGTCGGCGGCGGCAAAGGCGATGGAATGGGCCCGGGTGCGGGCGCCTGCGTCGGATTGGTGGGCGGCGGGTCCGCCCGCGACGCCGTGGCCACCAGTGCGGCCAGCAGCAGCAGACGGGCCGGTATGAGCGGCGCCATCAGTGCAGTCCCACGCCGTGATCGAAGTGCCGCATCAGCCGAGTCTTCACTTCTGCCGGGGTGATCGAGGGGCGCGGCAGATCGCGAGGCGTGCCGCCGCGGATGAGCAGGCGCGCAAATCGCGCGCCCGATTCCGGCGCTGCGCTCAGCGGCGGTGCGCTCAGCCAGGCGGCCGCCTGCTCCGGATCGTCGGTCTCGAGCGATGCCGCGTAGCCGCAGGCCGCCGCAATGTGCGCGAACGAGGTATGAGAGGAAACCGTCGCCTGTCCGCCGGTCGAATCGTGCGCACCATTGTCCAGCAGCAGGTGCTGCAGATTGGCGGGACCATAGGCGCCCACGGTGGCGAATGCCCCCAGCCGCATCAGCGCCGCGCCGTCGCCATCCAGTGCGAGCACCTTGAGCTCCGGCCGCGCCAGCGCAAGTCCCAACGCCAAGGGCAGCACGCATCCCATCGAACCCACCATGTAGAGCTGGTTGGGCCGATCCTCGAGGGCATACAGCTCTCGGCCGCAAAATCCGGTGGACGCCAGCACCGCCGTCGCGGCCGCCGATGTGTGCGCCAGAACCTGCCGCAAGGCTTCCTGGCGCGACGCCCGTTCCTCGGGCGCGCGCCGCAGCGTCTGGCGCTGCGGCTGCACCGGGGACGCCAGGGCCTGGGTCACGGGCACCGCCCCGGTCGCTCCGCGCGCGCCGCGCAGCCCCGTGCCGGGCGCCAGCGCGTGCTCGGCGACGCTGCCCTTTTGCATGAGCAGCGCATAGGGCCGGCCGGTACTGTCCATGTGCCGTGTGGCTCGATCCAGCGCCGGCTCGATGGCGCTGCTCTGAGTGGGAAACAATTCCCAGGGAATCTCCATGGCCTCGAGCATGGCCGGAGTGATCGGACCCATGAGCGCATGCTGCGGCTCATCGGCGACCCCGGGTTGGCCGCGCCAGGTGACGATGAGCAGCTGCGGCAGGCGAAAGGTCCAGGTCAGGGAGGTCAAGGGGCTGACTGCATTGCCCAGCCCCGAATTTTGCATCATCGCAATGCCGCGCCGCTGCGGAGCAGCGCTGGTTGCGCCGAGCGCCACCCCAGCGATCAGGGCCACCGCATCGCCTTCGTTGGCCATCGACACATAGTGCAGGGACTCATCCTGCAGCACATAGTTGATGAAGGGTGTGAGGTAGGAGCAAGGGACTCCCGCATACCACTCGAATCCGCGTGCGCGCGCCGCCTCGACGAAGTGACGCGCCTCAATCAAGAGCCGCCCCGGAGTTGCCGGCGCCCGGCGCGCTGCCAACCGGGGTCTGCGCGTGCGCAAAGTCGACGGCGCGGCGCAAATCGTCGAGATCATTGACGCCGCGCCAATGCCCGTGCACGTACAGTACTTCGATCGCCGCTCCGTCGGCGATCAACGCATTCAGCAGCGCCGGCATATCCAGGGATTCGAAATCAGGCCGCTCACGCAGCGCGGCGAGCACGGCCTTGAACTTGACCAGTCCTCGGCGGCTCACGTTCAACAGGCCGATCCAGCGGCCCTGCGGCTCGCGCTGCGGTTCCGCGGGCACGGGCGGCGAATCCGCCCCGCTCGCCACCTGTTCGAGCAGGACCGGGGTGCCGAACAATCCTCGATCGTCGCCGCGCGAGCAGTAGACAAAATCGCGCACCGTGCGATTGGCGGCCCCCGTCGGCAGCGAATCGACGGCCACCGAGAAATCCGCCCTGCTCTCCAATAGATCGCGCAGCACATAGCTGCGGAACAGCAGGTCGCCGTAGGAAATGACGACGTCGGATTCCAATGCCTGCACCGCGCAGGCCAGGGAGGCCAACTCGCCGGTCACCGCATACCGCTCGTTCACCACCAGGTTGATGCCTGCGGTGTCGATGGCGTCGGCCCGGTAGCCGCCGACCACCGTGATGGCGTTGACGCTCTCCTTCTTGAAACCGTCGATCAGCCAGCGCAGCAGCGGCTTTCCCGCGATCGGCAGCATGACCTTCGGCCGGTCGGTGGTGATGGCCTCGAGCCCGCGGCCGCGGCTCGCCGCCAATATCACCGCCGAGCGCGACGCGGCGGCCGTGGACAGATACAGCCGTTCGGCGGCGGAGTATTCATCGGCGTCCTGCAGCCGGAAGATCTCGTTCACCGGCACGATCCGGTCCTCGACATGGACCAGGGTCTGGCTTTCGTAGATTTCCCGCGCGACGCTCTGCATGGCCGAGACTGCCGATCGCACCAGATGATTGGCCCAGATGACGGTGCTGATGCCCGCTTCGCGGAACACCGCGGTGGGGGTGCTGTAGTAACGCGTCGGCACGATGAGCAACGGCAGGCGGCGCGCCCACTCGCGCGCGAAGGTCACGATCTCGTCCGGCTTGGACAGCTTGCTGTGAATCAGGATCGCATCCGCACCCGCCAGACGATAGGCCTCCGCTCGGCGCAGCGCCTCCTCCATGCCCCAGCCGGCGATGAGCGCCTCGACGCGCGCCACCACCGAGAAGTTCGGGTCGCTCTGGGTATCCTTGCCGGCGGCGATCTTGCCGGCGAATTCCTCCACATCGGCCAAGGGCTGACGCTCGCCGTTCAAAAAGCTGTTGGTCTTGGGGAATTGCTTGTCCTCGATGCACACGCCGGCGATGCCGCGCTGCTCGAGCTTGCGCACCAGGCGGCGCATGTTGTTGAAATTGCCGTAGCCGGTGTCGCCGTCGAGCAGAATGGGCAGATCGCTCGCGTCCGCCATGAACTCGAGCACGTCCACCACCTGGGTCCAGCTCGCCTCATTGTTGTCGCGCACGCCGAATTGCGCGGAGATGGACAACCCCGACGCCCAGATCCCGCCGAAGCCCGCTTCGCGCACGATGCGCGCCGACAGCCCGTTGTGCGCCTCCATGAGGAATTCGAGCTCGGGGCTTTGCAGCATGGCGCGCAGCTTGGCGCTGCGGCTCGGCACAGCCTGCCGATCTCGGTCGGCCGCGCGAGCGGCGGGCTGGCGAATGGATGCGTTCATGGGGGAGCTCCCGACAAGGGCTGTAGTTGCGGCAGTACTTCATGTGCGGCGCGAATCACGTCCGTTGGGAAATCGATTTCGATCCAGGGCGCGCCGGTCACGTCGGCCACTTCGAACACCTGGCTGCGCTCGCGCAACAGGTCGCGCACCGCTTCCTCGTGCGGCATGTGCGCCCGGTCCGCCGCCACGTAGTCCGCCACCAGGGACGCCAGGCGGCGCGCGCCGGCGTGATCGAAGCGGAAGAAGCCCACCGATTCGCCGATGGTGTCGTACTGCAAATCGGCGGCCAATTGCTTGCGCAGTTCCACCGGCACCCCGTCGCGCACGCACAGCTTCACAGGCTCATCGCCCGCCTCGAAATCGCGGTCGATGAGCACCCGGTTGACCGGCCCCTTGCCCGCCACCAGCGCACCCGCTATGCGCTCGTCGTACAGCACGTCGGCGTCCATCAGCAGAACATCGCCGCCGCGGGTCAGCGCCTCGGCGGCCGTGTGCACGGTGAGCACGCTGCCGAGTTCGAAGCGCGGGTTCAGCACGATCTCGGGCCGCGGCTGCCAGCGCAGGCGATCGAGCTCGGCCTCCACCCGCTCGTGGCGGTAGCCGAGCGCCAGGACCACCTCATCGACGCCGGCGTTCTTCAACATGCGCAAATGCCGTTCGAGCAGGCTCATGCCGCCGAACTGCAGCAGGCACTTGGGCATCTGCCGATCGTCGGCTTGTTGCAATCGCAGGCCGCGGCCGGCAGCGAGGATGATGGCGCGCATTCAGTACCCTTGGATGGTGGAACGGGAATCTTA
Source organism: uncultured Gammaproteobacteria bacterium (assembly GCA_963837435.1). GTDB lineage: Bacteria > Pseudomonadota > Gammaproteobacteria > Steroidobacterales > Steroidobacteraceae > Bog-1198. The sequence continues at coordinate 534,301 of CAWINJ010000010.1, read as the reverse complement.
CACGGCGGCGGCGGCGGCGCGCGAGGAAAGGTGCAGGTACAGCAGTCCCGGCAGGCCGAGCAACAGCTCGCGCGCACGCTTGCCTAGAGACAGCGCCAGCGCGGCATCGGGCGGTAAACCGGCCAGCGGTGCCAGCAACAGGTATCCGCCTTCCTGCACGCCGAGCGCGCCGGGGATCGCAAAGGCCGCACCGCGGATCGCCTGGCCCAGGCTCTCGAGCAGCAGCGCGTCCAGCCACCCCACCGGATGATGAATCAGTTGCAGGATCAGGAATACCTCGCCGGTGCCGACCAGCCAGCCGATCAGGCTCAACAAGAAGCTGGCGGCCACCGGGCCGGCGCGTCCATAGGTGACTTGTACGGCCAGATCGATCGCCTGCGCCTGGTTCATCCATTGCGACCAATCGCGTTTGCCGGCGAAGCGCGTGGCGGCGCGCATCAATTTACTGAAGAACCCGCGCCGCTGGATCCAGTAGAACCCTCCCACCTGCAGCGCCAGCAAGGCGCTGGCGATCAGCGTGGAGGTGCGCAAGGCATGCGGCGAATGACCGCCCGCCTGCGCGCCCAGCAAGGCAATGCCCAGAAGCGCGAAGGCGATCTGGGCGAAGGTCTGCAACGTGGTGCTCACGGTGATCGCCGCGGCCGCATCCGGCATGCGCATTCCGCGCTGCGCCAGGTGGCGCGTCATCAGCACCGGGCCGCCGAGCTGGCCCGCCGGCATCAGGCTGTTGGCCGACTCGCCCACCCAGCGCGAGAGCAGCGCATCGCTGAAGGTTCCCCGCGCCGCACCGCGGGCGAACAGCACCTGGATGGCCACCGCGTCGAGCCCCAGGGGCAGCAAATGAAACAGCGCCACCAGCAGCAGTCCCCAGCCGGCCAGCGCCAGCGTCGCGACCACTGCCGGCAGCCCTTGCGAGGCGAGCAAGGCGATGAACAGCAGCACGCCCACCGACAAGGTCCAAGTCGCCGCCCGGGTCACCCGCTGCTGCCTCGGGGACCGTGACCATTGCGAGGGCGCCGCAGCGCCTGGCGAAACACTTGGCGAAAGCCGAAATAGGCCACCGCGTCCTTCATGTTGGAAATGACCCGCCGCCACGGGCGCATGCTCGGGTCGGTCACATACTCGAAGGTGAGCGACACGCGCCGTTCATCCGCGGCGAGCGGCGTGATGCGGTGGCGCAGCTTGTCGCCGTCGAAAAACACCAGGCCGCCCGGCGGGATCTGCAGCGAACCCGACACCATCGCCGCGCCCGCCTCGCGCGTATGCAATTCGTAATCCAGGCGGCAGGATGATTCATCGATGACGCCGAGGAGCACGGTGTAGCGGCGGCCCGCATAGTAAGACGTGTCGTAATGCCAGCCGATGTGATCGCCGGGCCGCGTATAGAAATACAGCGCATAGGCATGCGGATCCGCGGAAGGCGACACCTGCAGGCGCTCCCCCGAGAGCCGTTGCAGCCAACCGATCAGGGCGGGCGAGCGATACAGTTCGGCGATGCAGGGCGCCAAAGCGTCGATAGCGTGACGGCTGACGCTGCCGCCCTGCTTGTGGCCCGGCAAGTAGTTGCGGTTGACGGATGCCTTCACCGCTTCCACGGCCCCGATCAATTGCGCGGTGATTTCCGGCGCCAGAAAATCCTGCAAGAACAGGAACGAGCCCTGCGCGGCGAAGGTGCGCCGCAAGGCCTCGAGGTCGAACGCCCGCAGTCGAGACGTCAGCGCAGGATCGGCATTCGGTGGCGACGCGCCGCCGTTCCGTGGGGCGGTGCCCGGCGGCACGGGCGCAATATCCCCCTGCGGGAGCCGGCCGCTCCCTGTGTCCATCGCCGCCATCTAGCGCGCGACCTGCGAGGCGGGGCGCCGCAGCACGCGGCGGTAGTCCATCACCACCCAGGCGGCAAACAGCGGCGCGCACAGCGCCGCCGCGATCAGGAAGGGCACCACGGCGTTGCTCAAGGTCACCAGAGGCAGCAGATACAGCACATCCTCGGTCTCGAAGCCGGCCAGCGATGCCTGCTGGTTGGCCGCCTTTCCCAGCCTATCCTCGATGCGCATGCGCAGATAGAAAATCAGGGCAATGGCGCACCCGGCGACGAGGCCGAGCACCGCGGGCGGGATTTCGAGAGCGGTCCCCGGGCTCTCGCCCACTCCCACTCCGATGGCGATGAACAACAGTATGGTCACGACGGCATCGCTCGCCAGATCGTACACATGCCCGATCCGGCTGGTCTTACCGCTCATGCGCGCCAATTCGCCGTCCGTGTGATCGAGAAAGTTCGAGAGGATCAGCAGCAGCGCCGCGATGTTCGACCATCCATAGGTCCCCGGGAGAAACGCTGCCGCGGCCGCAAGGCCCACGCACAGGCGTACCGTGGTCAGATGGTTGGGCCTCACCCAGCTGTCCTTGAGCGGCGTCACCAACCAGCGCGCCAGTCGCGCATCCCAGGGACGATGAGTCACGGGGCCGGAATAGGACAGCTGATCAGGCGTCGACATGGGCGATCATTCGATGGGCTTGCCGCAGCGGGTCAGCACGGCGCGAAGATCGCGGATGGGCGGGAACACCTCGTTGTTCCAGTCCGCGCCCTGGGCGTCATACGCCCGCTGCTCATATTCCACGATTTCCTTGTCCTCGCGAAATATATTTTCGGTAAACCAGGTCACGAAGGGCCACACCGCGTGGATGATTCCCGGCATCCGCGGTTTCTTCACCGACAAATATCCGTAGGTGCGGTTGGTGCGCTGCTGGCCGTCGAGCGGCGTATACCCCAGCCACACATCCAGCACCGGATCGTCGGATTGCTTGATGTCGCGTCCCACCCAGACCTTCAGGCTTTGCGTCGGATAGTCGGTGCGAATGCGCATGTGGTCGGAAAAATCCTTCTTCGGTTCGTTGCGCTTGCGCATCAAGTCCACGATGAGGTGTTCGCCCACAGACTGCTTCCCTTCGGTGCGGCTGAAGCTGTACTCCACCTGCGCCCAATTGTCGCCGTGCTGTCGTCCCAAACAGCGGGCCCTGATCGATCCCATCTGCTTGCGGTGCATGAATTGATGATTCATGTCGAACAGATTCTCGTGCATGAAGGTGTAGTGGCAGGCCACCTGCCGGTTCAAGCGCCGGGTCTTGTAGTCCTTGCGCTGTGAGGAGCCCAGGCTCTTCGGCAGGCGCTCCTCCGCGCGGGCCGCATCGCCGGGAAATACGAAAATCAGCCCGTCCACCTCGCGGGCCGGATAGCTCTTGACGCCCGTGGGCAGCCGGTCCGTGCCCAGATAGGGCACGTTCACGCACTTGCCCGTCCCGTTATACGACCAGCCGTGATAGTGGCATTTGAGCTCATCGCCCCTCACCACTCCCAGGTGCAAGGGCACTTGGCGATGCGCGCAGCGGTCCTCCAGGGCGAACACCTGCCCGCTTTTGCCGCGGTACAGCACAATGGGCAGCGCCGCAAAGCGGCGGCCGAGCGTCTTGCCCACCTTGAGCTCGTCCGACCAGGCCACCGGGTACCAGTAGTCCGGATGCGCCCCCACCCGGCGCAAATCGGGCGCATTCAATGAGTTGGCGGCATGCAAGCTGATGAGTTGGGAGCTGTCTTCGGCCATCGTCGGGTTCCAAGAATAGCGCGGATATTACCCGAATTCGGCGCCTGAGGCTTGATGGCCATGCCTGCTTCCCGCCTGGATTTTTCCGACCGGCAGAAAGAAATCGGCCCCCGAAGGGGCCGATTGGAGTGACAAAAATCGCGGCGAAGCCGCGTTGCTTAGAACTTGTACGTGGCGCCGACGATGAAGAACCGTCCCACCGCGCCGTCCTGATCCAGCGTGGAGTACGCCAATTCCGCACCGCCACCGTAGGTCTGCAGATCGACCGGCGGCTGCGAATTGAACAGGTTCGTGATCGAGCCGTGCAGCTGCAGATGGTCCGTGGTCTGGTATGCCGCGTACAGATTCACGCTGGTGAAATGCTGCACGGAGCAATACTGGTTCCACGCGCTCGGCAGCGCCGTCACCGACGAGGAAATCGCGGAGCCGTAGGCCGAGGGCGAACGCCCCTGCAGCGCCTGCAGGCAGGTCGAGTAGCCCGACGACGGGTCTACGATCGAGAACGAACTCTGGTAATTCACCGAAAGCGTGCTCGTGAAAGGACCGTCCTCCCAGGTCAGCGAGGCCACCGCCCGCTGCCGCGGATTGCCCGTGTCGCCTGAAATGCTCTGCGGCCCGTGAGTGCCGACCAGGTTGAATATGGTGTCGTTGGCGATGAGCTCGTACTGGGCAATGTAGGTGTAATTGATATCCGTCTTGATGCGGCCGAAGTCACCCAAGTCGAACTGGCTGCGCATGTCCAAATCGTAGCCCGAAGTCTTGGTGCTGCCGGCGTTGACGTAGGGAATGAGCGTATACGCGGGATACCCCACCGGGGTCACCTCGGACACTTGGTTGCAAGTTCCGGTCGCCACGGTGTTCGTGCACACCAACCCCTTCGCCGGAGGTCCGCGAACCAATTCGATGGCGTCGGTGTAGAAGCCGCCCGCCGAGGACGCCGAGATGATGTCGTTGGTGAGCTTGATGTAGTACCAATCCACCGAGACGTTGAACTCCTTCAGCGGCTCGAAAATGACGCCGAAGGTGGCGTTCTGCGATTGGACGGCTTTCAGATTCGGATTGGCGCCTTCGACACCGGTTGCCGGGTAGGAGCACAGCGCGTTGAAGGTGCCCGCAACGTTCGCCTTGCCATTGGGGCAAAGGACCGGGTCGTTGGTGTTGCCCTGACCGAATGCCAGGCCCGCCGTGCCGGATTCGGCAATCGACGGCGCACGGAAGCCCTTGCCCCAGGTGCCGCGAATCGAGAACTCGTCGACGGGCGTGAACTTGACGCCCACCTTCGGAGTCGCCGATCCGCCATAGGTGTCGTAGTGGTCATAGCGTCCGCTCAGGTCCACTTCCAACTGCTTGATCGGTTTGCCCTGCAACTCGAGGAAGCCGGCGGTGTCGTCCTGCGAGCCCACCGAGTAGAAGAGGACTCCCGTTTGCGCCCCGGAGACCACCGAGGGCGGGTCCGTGACATTCAGAGCCTTGTGAATGTACTGCCCGCCCGCGGCGAAGGTCAGCGGACCTCCCGGCATCTCGAACACTTCATGCGATCCGCTGACATTCACGACATCCAAAGTACTCGATGGGTGATCGGAGGTCTCCGGCGCGAATAAGGCCTGGCCGTTGGTGCTGACACCCGGCACATAGGCCCCGTCGTTGAGCGCCTCCTGGGCGAGCCCCGGATACATGTTGCCGAAGATCTTTTCGGTCATGCTGGAATACATGACACCGACCGAGCTATGCAGGTCCCAGCCGGCAACCTGCCCCTTGAGATCGCCGAAGAACCGGTAGGTCAGCGTATCGACTGCAATCTGGTAGGGACCGATGTCGGGGAAGCTGTACACCAGATTCGCGGGCTGTCCATATGGATTGAGGGGCGAATTTGCCGGCAGCGTGAGCACGGGATAGCTGATGGCCGAGAACAGCTGGCCGGGAGCGCCGGTGATGTTCTCGATGGAACCGGCTTCCTGGCCCGTGTTATTGAAGGCATGGCCGAAGGTCGTTGCGGCAACCTGTTGCGCGCTCGAGTCGAACACCGACCCTGTGGCGGTGAAGGTCCAATCTCCGGCGAGAGCCTTGGTGAATTTGCTCAAGAGATTGATCTGCGTCGTCGGCGACTGAATCCGGCCGGGGAACGGGAATGTGCACTTATCCGCGTTCTGCGAGGCCTGGTCGCAACCCGGCAAGAAGGCGTAGGGCTGGCCCGAGCTCGTAGTCGGATTGATCAAATAGCCCGTGGTGCTGTCCGGATAAACCAGACTCGAAGCGCCAATGGCACCCGGTTGGGTATTGTTGCCGCCCGGCAGACCGGACCAGTTCGTGGTCGTGAACGCGCCGTTGCGGTTCGAGCCGAGAATTGCATCCTGATGGTGCCAGTCGAGCGCTACGTAGACGTTGTAGCCGTCGTTTGCCAGATCGCCCATGCCCCAGATGCCGGCGCCGTGCTCGGTGGTGCCGTCGCCGTACTGGGTCGTGCCCATCTCCATCGTGACCTCGGAGCCGACGTAGGTTTTCTTCAGCTTGACGTTGACCACGCCCGCGATGGCGTCCGCGCCGTACACGGCCGAAGCACCGTCCTTCAGCACTTCAACGCTATCCACCGCATTGAACGGGATGGCGGTCACGTCGACGAAGCTGCGCTCGCCGTCATCGCTGAGCGGGTAAGACACCATGCGCTCGCCGTCGATCAATGTCAGTGTGTCGCCCACCGACAGGCCGCGCAGCGCGATGCCGCTGGCGCCGGCGGCGAATGCCTGACCGAAGCCTTGATTGAGGGTGCCCGAGCCGTTGGCCGACAGATTGCGCAGCACGTCGACGACGTTCGTATAGCCTGAGTTCTTCAGATCGACATCGCTGATGATCTGCACCGGAGACGGCGTCTCCGTATCCGTGCGCTTGATCAAGGATCCGGTGACGACGATCTCTTGTAGCTCGGGTGCCGGAGAGGCGGAAACCGATTGCTGGGCACCGGCCGGAGCCGCGAACAAAGTGGCGGTGGCTGCAAGGGCGCCGACGCCGATCAGCCCTCGAATTTCACGGCGCAAACGCATCGCGCCTGGCATGAACTGCATGTTGAATCCCCTTAATTCTGTAAAAAATATTGTGTTGCGTGCACGCCGCGCGTGCGCCGCAGAAACGCTTGATGGCGAAAGTCTGGGCCTAAGCAGGCGATTTGTCCAGAATCCAAATGTAGCTTATGCACCACAAAAGTGGCGGCAGGGGTGTAGTTTTTTCAAAAGGTGCACCGCCCGGCGAACGTTTGCGGGAGGGCGCGGACCTGGATCGCGCATCGACATTTTCGCCAAAGCGTGTCGAGCGCATGGAGGCTAGGAGCGGAATCGAACCGCTGTACGCGGCTTTGCAGGCCGCTGCATGACCACTCTGCCACCTAGCCCTGGGTCATAAATAACGAACCCCGGACGAGCCGGGGTTCTTCGCAAATCTGGAGCGGGAAACGAGGCTCGAACTCGCGACCTCAACCTTGGCAAGGTTGCGCTCTACCAACTGAGCTATTCCCGCCCGAAACAGAGGCGCAATTGTAGGGCCGCGCCGCCGGGAGTCAAGAAGAACGCGCTGCGAAATGTCTCTAAAGCATTGAACTGCGCGGCAATTCCGCAGGCTTTGCCGATGGCGCAGCCCGCGAGCTTGGGCTCAGAGCTGTGCGCTGCCGCGCAGTTCCGGCCACGCCAGGCGCAGGTATTGGATCATCGACCAGAGCGTGAGAACCGCCGCCACCCCGGTCAGCACCAGACCGAGCTTGTAGATGGGTATGCCGAGAAGATCCTGCCTGAACAACAGGAAGGAGAGGCCGACGATCTGCATGATGGTCTTGTACTTGCCCAGCATCGAGACCTTGATGCGGCTGCGGGCTCCGATCTCCGCCATCCATTCCCGCAGCGCCGATACCGCGATCTCCCGGCCGATGATGACCACTGACACGATGACCATGAACCAGCGCGGGTCCTTGCTGACGATGAGCACCAGCGCGGCGGCCACGATGAGCTTGTCGGCCACAGGGTCCAGGAATGCGCCGAGACGCGAGGTCTGGCCCAACTTGCGGGCGTAGTAGCCGTCCAGGGTGTCGGTGATCCCCGCCAGCGCGAAGGCCGCACAAGCCGCGGGGTCCGCCCACGGATAGGGCAGCAAATAGAACAGTGCGAAGATGGCCGGAATCATCAGAATGCGCAGCCACGTCAGCGTGTTCGGCACATTCCAATGCGATTGACCCTCAGTGCCCGGGGTGGAGGTGCTCATAAATTACCCCGGCCAGTTCGCGCCCGAGGCCCCGGACCTGTACGAAATCGTCAACTCCCGCACGCAAGACCCCCTGTAAGCCGCCGAACTGTTTCAGCAGCTCGCGTCGTTTGACCGGCCCCAAGCCCGGAATGGTTTCGAGTATCGACTGGCTGTGGCGCTTGGCTCGCTTGCGCCGGTGTCCGGTGATCGCGAAACGGTGCGCCTCGTCGCGCACGCGCTGAATCAGGTGCAACGCCCGTGAGTCGGCCGCCAGTATAGTGGGCGTATCCCGGCCCAACAAGAACAGCTGCTCCTGCCCCGGCCGCCGGTCGGCGCCCTTGGCGACGCCGATCAGCGTGATTCCGCTCACTCCCAGCTCGTCCAACACCTGGGCCGCTTCGGCGAGCTGTCCCTTGCCGCCGTCGATGAGCAACACGTCCGGCGCGCCGATCTCGCCGTCGCGCACGCGCTTGTAGCGCCGCGTGAGCGCCTGATGCATGGCAGCGTAGTCGTCGCCCGGCTGGATCCCCGCGATATTGAAGCGGCGATATTCGCTCTTCAGCGGGCCCTCCTCGCCGAATACGACGCAGGAGGCCACGGTGTCCGTGCCGCCGGTGTGGCTGATGTCGAAGCACTCGATGCGGTTCGGCGCCTCCTCGAGGTCGAAGGCCTCGCGCAAATCCTCCAGGCTGGACTCGATGCTGGCGCGCGCCAGGCTGCGCATGGTGAGCGCCTGTTCCGCGTTGTTGTGCATCATCTCGAGCCAGCGGGCGCGGATGCCGCGCACCTGCGAGGCGATGCGCACCTTGCGGCCGGCGCGCTGCGCGAGCGTCGCCTCGAGCAGCGGCATTTCATCGAATTCCCGCTCGACGATGATCTCCGGCGGCGACTCGCGCTCGAGATAGTACTGCGCGACGAAGGCGGCCAGCACTTCGGGCAACTCGGCCAGCGGCGCCCTGGGAAAGAACGTCGTGCTGCCCAGGCTGCGGCCGGCGCGGATGAACATCAGCGCCACGCAGTATTCGCCGTTGGCCGCCGCAATCGCGATGACGTCGGCGTCGTGATCGAGGTCGGCGGTGACGATCTGCTGCGCCTGCACGGCTTTGAGCTTCCCCAGCTGGTCGCGCAGCTGCGCCGCCTCCTCGAAGTGCAGGCCTTCGGCGGCGCTCTCCATTCGGCGCAGCAGGTCTTGGTTCACCTCATCGTTGCGGCCCTCGAGCACCTTGATGGCCGCGTTCACATCGCGCGCGTAGTTCTCTTTGGAAATGAGCCCGACGCAGGGAGCCGTGCAGCGCTGGATCTGGTATTGCAGGCACGGCCGCGAGCGGTTGGCGAAATAGCTGTCCTCGCAATTTCGCAGGCGAAACAGCTTCTGCACCTGCTGCAGGGTTTCGCGCACCGCGCCGGCCGAGGGGTAAGGACCGAAGAACCGCCCCGGCTCCTTGCGCGAGCCACGGTAGAAGGCCAGGCGCGGAAATTCGTGCCGGGTTTCGAAATGCAGATAGGGAAAGCTCTTATCATCGCGCAGCACCACGTTGAAGCGCGGCCGGTGCTTCTTGATGAGATTGAACTCGAGCAGCAGCGCTTCGGTGTCGGAGTTCGCGATGGTGACTTCCATGTTCACCGTCTTCGCCACCAGCGCCTGGACCTTCGGGTGCACGTTGCTGGGTTGAAAGTAGGATCCAACCCGGCTCTTGAGATTGCGCGCCTTGCCCACGTAGAGAATCTCGCCCTGCGCATCCAGCATGCGGTAGACGCCCGGCCGGGCCGGCAGGCTGTCGACGAAGGATTTGGCGTCGAATACGCCAGCCGCTGGTACGGCGGCGGGCGGCGGACCGACCGCGGGGTTTGGTGGGGCCGTAGCGGACGGCGCCGCCGGCAGAGCCGGCGCCGATGCATTTCTCCTTCTAGCCATCTCGCGGCGCGTTCTAGCCATCACGTGGCGCGCCGAACGCGAGATCGCGGGCCCTGCCGACGATCTGCTCGAACATGGGGGTGGTGAGACGCCGGGTCTGCGTGTTGTATCGGCTGCAGTGATAGGAATCCAGCAACATTCGGTCCCCGCTCAATGCATATTCCGCCGCATGCGCGAAGCGATGCGCGCCTTGCGCCAGATCGAGGGCGCGCAGCACCGCTGCGTGAGCGATGGCCCCCAGTGCCAGGATAACGCGCACCTCCGGGCTATTTGCAAGTTCGACGCGAAGAAAATCGTTGCAAGCCTTGATTTCCAAAGGTAAAGGCTTGTTGGCAGGCGGCAAACACTTCACCGAATTGGTGATGCGGGCCCGCAGAAGCTCGAGTCCGTCATCGGCGGCGATGGAGGTGGGGCCGCTCGCCAGTCCGAACTTGTACAGGGTCTGGTAGAGCAATATCCCGGCATGGTCGCCGGTGAACGGCCGGCCGGTGCGATTGGCGCCATGCATGCCGGGCGCCAACCCAACGATGAGCAAGGGGGCCTTCGGGTCGCCGAAGGACGGGACCGGGCGGCAGTAGTAGCTCGGCTCATCCAGGCGCACGGCGTCGAGGAAGGCAGCCAGACGCGGGCAGCGCCGGCAATCAGGGTCAAAACTGCTGTGCATGTCGGGCCGATGGCGAATCACGGGCCGCATCATAAACGGGCCGCACAATAAAAAACGGGCTACGCGGAAACTCCGCGTAGCCCGCCGTCGATCACGCGCGGCTTTGGACTAACCCGAGCGCAACCCAACCTTGGCCCAGATCAATTGGGCTGGAACCCGTCAGACTCATTGCGGCCGGAAAGATTCCTCGCAATTCGTCGTAAATTGTTTGCTGGTCGTCCGAGCTTGCGGGCCTCGCGACACTCAATCTCAAGAGGCGGGAAAGGTTTGCGAGGCAGAATAGCATCTGCACGCATCGAGGCAAGTCGCCTTTTCAAAAATCGTCGCCGATTGCCTAGATAAGATCTAGATTAATATTGTATGTAGTTGATTATTATACAAAATCACATCGAGATCATTTTTAACATAAGCCGGCGTCGAGGCTAATCCCCGCTTTTGTGGGGCTTGCCGTTGCGCCCGCTGGCGCGGGCTCTGCGGGCAATCAGCATGGCCAGTTCCAAAGCCTGTTCCGCATTCAGCCGCGGGTCCACCTGGGATCGATAGGCGCGCGCCAAATCAGCCTCGGCCAAGCCGCGCGCGCCGCCGATGCATTCGGTCACATCCTCCCCCGTGAGTTCGATGTGCACTCCACCCAGCATGGAGCCTTCTTCCTCGTGGATGCGGAAGGCGGATTCCACCTCGCCCAGGATATTGTCGAACCGACGAGTCTTCACGCCGCCTGCGGTCGTCTCCGTGTTGCCGTGCATGGGATCGCACACCCACAGCACCTGCGAGCCGGTGGCCCGCACCGCGCGGATCATGGCCGGGAGCTTCTGCTCGATGTCCTTCACCCCGAATCGATGGATGAAGGTCAAGCGGCCCGGCTCGTTCTGCGGATTCAGCACTTGCACCAGTTCCTGCAGCCACTCCGCGCTCATCGCGGCACCCACCTTCACGCCGATGGGATTGGCGATGCCGCGGAAATATTCGATGTGCGCGCCGTCGATGTTGGCCGTGCGCATGCCTATCCACGGCATGTGGGTTGAGAGGTTGTACCAATGCTTCTGCCGCTCGATGTAGCGCGTCTGCGCCTGCTCGGACAGCAGGTGCAGGCCCTCGTGGCTGGTGTAGAAATCGCCGCGCGTGGCCGCGTGCACCCGTTGCCCGCTCATGGATTCGAAGAAGTCCAGTGATTCGGCAATCGAGTCGACGATCTTTTGATAGCCGTCGCGCAGCGCCGCGTGGCGCAGGAAGCCCAAGTCCCAGTACTCCGGATGATGCAAATCGGCGAAACCGCCGTCGATCAGGGCGCGCACGAAATTCAACGTCAACGAGGCACGCTCGTAGCCGCGCAACAGCAGCTCCGGATCCGGTTCGCGCTCGGCGGCGCTGAATCCGGGCCGATTGACATTGTCGCCGCGATAGCAGGGCAAGGTCACACCGTCGCGCGTCTCGGTGTCGGCCGAGCGCGGCTTGGCATACTGCCCGGCGAAGCGGCCGACCCGAATGATGGGCTTCCTCAGCCCTTGCAGCAGCACCAAGCTCATCTGCAGCAGGATTTTCAGGCGCCTGGCGATGTTGTCGGATTCGCAGTCCTCGAAGCTCTCGGCGCAATCGCCGCCTTGCAGCAGGAACTGCTCGCCGCGCTGCGCCTGTGCCAGCTTTACGCGCAGCGCCTCGACTTCCCATGACACGACCAGCGGCGGCAGCCGGCTCAACGAGCCCACGGCACGCTCGAGCGCCACCGGATCCTGGTACCTGGGTTGCTGCGCGGCTGGGCGGGTGTGCCAGCTGGCCGGGTGCCAGTTGGTCAAGGCGGGGCTTTGCGACATGGCTCGATGCTAGCGTTGTGCTCGCCGCCAAGTCAAAATGCGCGCCCGACGAGGTGCCCGGTTGAAAACGGCGCCTCGATTCCTCAGATCGGCATTGAAAGGCACACACTGGAAATATCATGCACACCCCCAACCCCTTGCAGGCTCTCGGACTTCAGGACATCAACCCGGGCACCTGGTCCGGCACCGAAGGCTGGAGCCGGCAAACCACCGGCCCCCTGATCGACTCCATCAATCCGGCGACCGGTGAGCGGCTCGCTCAGGTGCGGGGCGCTACGCCGACCGACTACGAGCATGTGATGGCCGCCGCCGTCGCCGCCGCCGCCGACTGGCGCCAGGTGCCCGCGCCGAAGCGCGGCGAGGCGGTGCGGCTCATGGGCGAGGAGTTGCGCAAGTACAAGGACGCGCTCGGCAGCTTGGTGTCCATGGAGAACGGCAAGATCAAAGCCGAGGGCGACGGCGAGGTGCAGGAGATGATCGATATCGCCGATTTCGCGGTGGGACAATCCCGCATGCTGTACGGCCTCACCATGCACTCCGAGCGGCCCCAGCACCGCATGTACGAGCAATGGCATCCGCTCGGCGTCGTCGGCGTTATTTCGGCCTTCAATTTTCCGGTGGCGGTGTGGTCGTGGAATGCCTTCCTGGCGGCGATCGGCGGCAATGCCATCGTGTGGAAGCCCTCGCCCAAAACCGCGCTGTGCTCCTTGGCCGTGCAGCACATCTGCAACCGGGTGCTCGAGCGTCACAAATTGCCGGCGATCTTCCAGATCTTCATTGACGCCGGCACCGAACTGGCCATGCGCTTCGTCGATGACCGCCGGGTCGCGCTGGTGTCATTCACGGGCTCGACGCACGTGGGACGGCAGATCGGCGTGAAAGTGGCGGAGCGCCTCGGCAAGAGCCTGCTCGAGCTCGGCGGCAACAATGCCATCATCGTCGATGAGACCGCGAATCTCGACCTGGCGGTGCCCGGCATCCTCTTCGGCGCAGTCGGCACCGCCGGCCAGCGCTGCACCACGACGCGGCGTGTTCTGGTGCATCGCTCGCGCGCGGCGGAACTGGAACGGCGCCTGGTCGCGGCCTATGCGCAGGTGCGTATCGGCGATCCGCTCGAGCAGGGCACCCTGATGGGACCGCTGATCGACAAGGGCGCCGTGTCGCGCTATTCACAAGCCCTCTCCGCCGCGCAGGCCCAGGGCGGGGAGCTGCTGTGCGGCGGCAAGGTTCTGCCGCGCGCCGGCAATTTCGTTGAACCGGCCATCGTTCGCGCCCATGCCGGCATGGAGGTGGTGCGCACCGAAACCTTTGCGCCGATTTTGTACCTGATCTCCTACGACACCCTGGATGAGGCCGTGAACATCCAAAACTCCGTCCCCTATGGCTTGTCCTCCGCGGTGTTCACCGACCGTCTGCAGGTGGCCGAGCGTTTCCTGTCCGCCGACGGCAGCGATTGCGGAATCGCCAACGTCAATCTCGGCACCTCGGGCGCCGAGATCGGCGGCGCCTTCGGCGGCGAAAAGGACACCGGCGGCGGCCGCGAAGCCGGCTCCGATTCCTGGAAGGCCTACATGCGCCGCCAGACGAACACCATCAACTGGAGCTCGCAACTGCCGCTCGCACAAGGTATCCGCTTCAACGTCTAATTCTCTTCAAATCGGCGTTGTAGCGCTTGGCGGGCTCAGGCCTTGCGAGGGGTAGGTCTTCAACCCGCCAAGCGATACGACACAGGTCTGCTGAGAATTAGCGGTTGAGCCAGGCTTCGATGTCGGCGGCGCGCTCTCGAGGCGGCCGGATGAGACCGGCCCCAGGGTTTTGAGTTCTTGGGCGTAGAGGGAGACCCGGTACTCTTCGATCCAGCATTGCAATTCGTCGAGCTCGGGTATCCAGCGCATCTCGGCGCCCACTTGCTGCGCGAGCGCTTGATGGCGGGCGGTCCACTCGCGCAGCTCGCGCACGATGTGCGGGGGTTCGGCGCCGCGCGCGGCGGCGCGCTGCCAGCGGCGCTCTTCGGCCTTCAAGTAGCGCGGTAGCTGGCGCAGCCAATCCACGGAGAGAGACTGCAGGGTCGCCGCGCTCAGCAGGCGGTGCAAATGGCCGCCGCTTTCATCCACGGCGTCGCTCAGCAGGGCGGCACGCGGGTCGTCGAGCGCACGGCGCACCGCGCGCGCCTCGGTGAACCAGCCCATGGCGGCGGCCGTTACCTCGTCCAAGCAGGGATGCAATCGCGCGCGTCCGCCCTCGACGGCGTTCTCGAATGCCTCGCGGGTCCGCGGTGCCTCGGCGTCGCCGAAACAAGCGCGGCGAAAGGTCAACTGCAGCAGGCAGTCGTTGAGCTCGCGGCTGCCCGCATACGAGCTCGCCGCGAGCAGCAGCGGGGCGTTGGAGGCGAGCATCTTGGAAAGATCCCGTTCCTGGGCGCCCAGCATGCTGCGGGCCAAATGCACGGCGCCCTGCCGCCAGCTGCGGTCGGCTTCGGCGGCCGACCACTCGTAGCGCAGCTCGAGCCCGAGAGCACCTCTCGCCAGCGAGCCAAACACCCACACCCTGCCCTGCTCCGTGGCCAGCGGCAGGCACTGCGGCAATTCGTCGAGCTCGAATCGGCGCCAGGCGCCCGCCCAGGCATGCCCCGCGCGCGCCCGGCGATCCAATTCCGAGCGCGCGGCCGCGGCGCCGGCGCGCCGCAATTCTCCCAAACTCCTGCCGTGCGCCAGATCCTTGCCCTCGGCCGTCACCGCCAGCTGCGGCACCAGGTGGGCGGGAATGGCGGCCAGATCGAATCGCAGCAAGGCGTCGGGGATGCCGCGCTTCTCCCTCAGCCAGACTTTGAGGCTTTGTAGGTCCGCGGCCGCCGCAGTACCTGCGCCTTGGCCTCGGCCCTGATCTGTGCCTGGGCCCATCGCGGACAGAAATTGCGCGGCCGTATCGCCGATCGGAATCAAATTCCGGCGTGCCTCCTTGGGCAGCGAGCGCAGCAGCGCTTCGATGCGCGGTTCGGCGAGTCCGGGAACCGCCGCGTCCACCGCCGCTCGGGTCAGCCCGGGCAGAGCCAGCAGCGCGATGTGCAGTCGCGCGCCGTCATCCGCTTCACCGGGGGCGAAGCGGTATTCTATCGGGATCGACAATGTCTCGACGCTGGCGACGTCCGGAAATTGGGCCAAAGCCGCGGGCTCGGGAAGGCGCGCGAATATCCGGTCGGGCTGCAACGTCAGCGCCTGCCGTTCGGCCTCCGACAGATGCCGGGTGAAGTATTCCAGAGTCGCGCCGCTCGATACTTGGCGCGGCAGCGCCCCATCGTAGAAATCGACGAAGGCTTCCGCGCCGTGCAGCAGGCCGCGGGTGCGCAGCCGCTCCTCCATCCGCTCGGCGTCGCGAATCGCAGCGTCGTTCGCCAGCAGCCACTCCGGCCGGCGGTGCAGACGCCGGTATACCAATGCCTCGCGTGCGAATATCCGGCGCGATTCCTCGGGGGCGATCGGTCCATAGTTCACCACTCGATTCGCGCTCAGTGTCAGCCCGAGAAAACCGATGCGCTCGCGCGCCACCACTTCCTCGCGCGCCTCGTCCCAATCGGGTTCGAGATACTCGCGCTTCGAGAGGTGCGCGACCGCCGACTCGATCCACTGCGGCTGGATCTCCGCAACGCACCGCGCGAATACCCGCGAGGTTTCAATGATATTCGCGGCCATGACCCAGCGGGGGCGGCGCCTGGCCAGCGGCGATCCGGGGAAAATGTGAAAGCGCACGCCGCGCGTGCCGAGGTAGTCGCCCTCCTCGCCGCGCACGCCCACCATGGTGCAAAAGCCGGCGAGCAGCGAGCGATGCACCCCAGTATAGCTCGCCGCCTGACGTTGCGCCACGATGCCCAGGTCCGCCGCGCGATCGACGACCTGAGCGTGGACATCGTCCCACTCCGACAGTCGCAGCAGAGAGAACCTCCTTTCCTTGCACCAGCGGCGCAATTCGCGGCGCGGCGCTTCGCGCGCCTGGCGGTAGGCCTTCCACAGCTTTACCAGTGCCGAGAACTCGGACTTGGGGTCGGTGAGCGCCGCGCCGAGATCTTCATCCTCGGCGGAACCCGCGGCGCCGGAACTCGCGGCGGAGGCCCCCCCCGGCGCCGCGATGCGCACGTCCGGCACGCTCAAGCCCGACACGATGGCGAGCAGTTCGCCTTCCGCGCGAAAGCGCTTGCTCTCGAGCAAGGCGCACGCCAGGCGCGGGTCGAGCGGCAGCCGCGCCATGGCCCGCCCACGGCGGGTAATGCGCCGATCGGCGTCCAGCGCCTGCAGCTCCTGCAGCAGTCGATAGCCGTCATTGAGCGCCCGCGAATCGGGGGCATCGAGAAAGGGGAAGTTCTCCGCCTCGCCCAAGCCGTCCGCCGCCAGGCGCAGCAGCAGCGCGGCCAGATTCGTGCGCAGTATCTCCGGCTCGGTGAAAGGGCTGCGTGCGCCGAAGTCCTCTTCGCCGTACAGCCGCAGGCACAACCCCGGTCCCAAGCGGCCGCAGCGGCCCTTGCGTTGGTCGGCGCTGGCCCGCGATATGGACTCGATGGGCAGTCGTTGCAGACGGCTGCGCGGGCTGTAGCGGCTGATTCGAGCGAGCCCGGAATCGATCACCGAACGAATGCCCGGCACGGTGATCGAAGTCTCGGCCACATTGGTCGCCAGCACGATTCTTTGCCGCGAGCCGCGCTGGAAGATCTTGCTCTGCTGCTCCCATGACAGCCGCGAATACAGCTCGAGCACCTCCACGGCGGAGCGCAGCTCGCGCTGCAAGAGCTCGCCCACATCGCGTATCTCCCGCTCGCCGGGCAAAAACACCAGGATATCGCCGCCGCCGATGGGGCCCGGCTCGGTCGCTATTTCTTGATACGCCTCGAGCACCGCGGCGGGAAGATCCGGATCCTGCGCATCGTCGAGGGTTTCACGGTAGCGCACCTCGATGGGATGGCTGCGCCCGCTCACCGTGAGGATGGGTGCATCGCCGAAGAATCGGGAAATGCGCTCCACGTCCAAGGTTGCCGATGTCACGATCACGTTCAGATCCGGGCGGCGCGGCAGCAGCCGCTTCAGCACCCCCATCAACAAATCGACGTTCAAGGTCCGTTCATGGGCCTCGTCCACGATGATGGTGTCGTAGCGCCTCAGCAAGGGGTCCGAGGCAAGCTCGGCCAGCAGCAGCCCATCGGTCATCAGCAGCAGGCGCGTGGACTCCGAGGCCTGATCGGCGAAGCGCACCCGAAAGCCGATGCTGCGGCCCAGCGGCTGGCCGACTTCCTCAGCGATGCGGGCCGCCAATGCGCGGGCCGCGAGCCGCCGCGGCTGGGTATGGGCGATCAAGCCGTCCAGTCCCCGGCCCAGCTCGAGGCAGTACTGCGGCAATTGCGTGCTCTTGCCCGAACCCGTATCGCCGGCGACGATCAATACCTGGCTGCCGCGCAGCGCCTGCATGATGGCTTCGCGCCGCGCCGTGATGGGCAGCTCGGGGGCGTGCTTGAATTCGAGCGGTGCCGCCTCGCGCGCCGCCCTGCGCCGCTCAGCCGCCACGCTTGACTTCTTGCCAGAGCCTCTCTTGCGCCTCGAGGCTCAGATCCGCGAACACTTCGCCGCGCTTGGCCGCCAGGGATTCCATGCCGCGAAACCGGCGCTCGAATTTGATGTTCGCCGCACGCAATGCCGCCTCGGCGTCCACGTCGAGCTTGCGGGCCAGATTGGCCGCGGCGAATAGCAGGTCGCCGATTTCTTCGAAGATTTCCGGTGAAGCCCCGGCCTTGGCGCCCGGGCCCTGTCCGAGCGCGCTCTGCTCGGCCGCCTCGCGCACCTCCGCGAGCTCCTCGGCCACCTTGTCCGCGGTCTGGGAAGCATGCTCGAAATCGAAGCCCACGCGGGCGGCGCGCTTGCTCAGCTTGAACGCGCGCATCAACGCCGGCAGGGTCTGCGGCACGCCGTCCAAATGGCTGCCCTGGGTGCCGGCGGCCGCAGCGCTGCCGGCGGCGGCAGCGCGTTCCTGCGCCTTCATGGCCTCCCAGGCGATGCTTTGCTCGGCGGGAGTCATCGGGCCGCCGGCGCCGAATACATGCGGGTGGCGGCGCACGAGCTTGTCGCAGATGGCGCCGGCGACCGCCTCGAAATCGAAATGCCGGGCCTCGCTCGCCATCTGCGCGTGAAACACCACCTGAAACAGCAGATCCCCCAACTCGTCCTTGAGGTGCTGCATGTCGCCCCGTTCGATGGCGTCGGCGACTTCGTAGGCCTCCTCGATGGTGTAAGGGGCGATGCTCGCAAAGGATTGTTCGCGGTCCCACGGACAGCCATCCGCCGCGCGCAGGCGCACCATGATGGCGAGCAGCTCGCGCAAGCGGCTATTGTCCTCCGCTTCCTCCGTCATTGCCGTCCGTCGCCATGCGCCTGCAACTTGCGGCGCAGGGTCATGAGCATGCCCGCGGTGGCGCCCCAGATATTGCGTGCGCCGTAGGGAATGTCATGCACCTCGATGTCCACGTCGCCCAGCTTGCGCCGGCGCGATTTGTGATTGGCGGCGTTCAGGATGAAGTCGAGCGGCACTTCGAACACATCGTGCACCTCGGCCGCGGCGATGCGCAATTGATACTCAGGATTCACGAAGCCGACCACGGGCGTCACCCGAAAGCCGGTGATGACGTGATGATCGGGCAGGTATCCCGCGAATTCCACGAACTCGGGCAGCAATCCGATCTCCTCATAGCTTTCGCGCAGCGCGGCATGCCACGCATCCCGGTCCTCGGGCTCGATGCGCCCGCCGGGAAAGCTGATTTGGCCGGCGTGGTCCTTCAGGGTCTCGGCCCGCTGCGTCAGCAGCACCGTCAATCCCGAGGGATGCTCCACCAGGGGCACGAGAACCGCCGCCGGGACCCGACGTGTAGGAAGCGAGGCGCGCACCCGCGAGACCACCTCAGGGGAGGCGCCGGCCAGCCATTGCATGTCCTCCTCGGGTGTCGAAGGCCGCGGATCGAGGGACTCGCGAATGTGAGTTTTGGAGTAAAGAGAATCCATCGTCACGCGGCGGGACCGGCGCCCTGGATGCCGCCTTCGGTCAGCGCCTTCGGATCGAGCAAGCGGCGCAGCTCCTCGAGGCTCAAATCGGTCATTTCCGCCGCAACCTCCAAGATCGGCCGCCCTTCGGCGTAGGCCCGCTTGGCGATGGCCGCCCCCTTCTCGTACCCGATGACGGGATTGAGCGCCGTCACCAGGATGGGGTTGCGTTGCAAAGCCTCGTCCATTCGGGCGCCGTTGACGGTGAAGCCGGCGAGCGCGCGATCGGCCAGACTGCGGCTGCCGATGCCGAGCAGTTCCACGCTCTGCAGCAAGTCGTGGGCGATCAGCGGCAGCATGACGTTCAATTGAAAATTTCCCGACGCCGCCGCGACGCCGATCGCCGCATCGTTGCCCATGACCTGCGCCGCCATCATGGCCACCGACTCGGGCACCACGGGATTCACCTTGCCCGGCATGATGCTGCTGCCCGGCTGCAGCGCCGGGAGCGCGATTTCGCCCAGGCCCGCCAGCGGTCCGCTGTTCATCCAGCGCAAGTCGTTCGATATTTTCATCAAGCTCACAGCCAGGACCTTCAGTTGGCCTGACAGTTCCGCCGCCGTGTCCTGGCTCGCCAGGGCGGCGAAGTAATTCTCGCTCGGCCGAAATGCAATCCCGGTGCTCGCCGACAGGCAGCGCGCAAAGACGGCGCCGAACTGCGGCCTGGCGTTGATGCCCGTGCCGACGGCCGTGCCGCCCTGAGCGAGCTGCTGCAAGCGCGGCGCCACCGACTGCAGGCGCGCCACGCAGTTCTCTATCTGTGCCTGCCACCCCCCGAGCTCCTGCGCCAGGGTGATGGGGACGGCGTCCATCAGATGCGTGCGGCCGGTCTTGACCACTGCGCGGAATTCGGCCGCCCTGCGGCCCAAAACCGAGCCCAGATGCTCGAGCGCAGGCAGCAAGTGCTCGCGCAGCAGCAGCGCCGCGGCGACGTGAATTGCCGTGGGCACCACATCGTTGCTGCTCTGGCTCATGTTCACATGATCGTTCGGATGCACGGCGGCGGACAGGGCACGCGAAGCCAGGGCGGCTATCACCTCGTTGGCGTTCATATTGCTGCTGGTGCCCGAGCCGGTTTGAAACACATCGACGGGAAATTGGTCGTCATGGCGGCCCGCCGCGACCTCGAGCGCCGCCGCCTGGATCGCCGCGGCCAGATGCGGCGCCAAATCGCCTAATTCCGCATTGGCGCCGGCCGCCGCATGCTTGATGAGCCCCAAGGCCCGGATGAAGGCGCGGGGCATGCGCAGTCCGGTGCTCGGGAAGTTTTCGACGGCGCGCTGGGTCTGCGCGCCCCACAAGGCATTCACCGGTACTTCGAGCGCGCCCATACTGTCATGCTCGACGCGACTGCTCGCTGGCATTGCGCCTTACTCCGCTTCGTTTCGTTTACGGTAATATTGTCGATTCTACACTCAAAGCGGCCCCATCCCCCGATGCCCATCTCCCCCGCCGACGCCCTTTCTCCCCTCGACGGCCGCTATGCCGGCAAACTCGAGGCGGTCAGGTACCTATTCAGCGAAGCGGGCCTGATGCGCGAGCGGGTGCGCGTGGAATGTGCATGGTTCCTGGCGCTCGCCGCCGGCCCGGCCGGGAACGCACTCGCCCGCCTGCCGCCGTCGGCCCGCGGCCTGCTGAGCGCCCTGTCCGCCGACCCGGGCGCTGCGGACATCGCCGCCATCAAGCAAATCGAGGCGCGCACCAATCACGACGTCAAAGCGGTCGAGATCTGGCTGCGCACCGAACTTGCGAAGCATGGCGCGACGCCTGCCGAGCTCGAATGGCTGCACTTCGGCTGCACGTCGGAGGACATCAACAACCTCGCCTATGCGCTGATGCTGAAGAGCGCACGCACCCGCCTGCTGCTGCCCCTGCTCGACGGCCTCGGCGGCCAGCTCGATGCGCTCGCCCGGCGCCACGCCGCGGCGCCCATGCTGGCGCGTACCCACGGCCAGACCGCCAGCCCGACCACCGTCGGCAAGGAACTCGCCAATGTCGCCGCGCGCCTCGAGAAACAACGCGCCGGCATCGAGCGCATCGCCATCCTCGGCAAGATGAACGGCGCGGTCGGCAATTTCAATGCGCACGTCGCGGCGCTGCCCCAGGTCGATTGGCCCGAGTTCAGCCGAAGATTCATCGAAGGCCTGGGGCTTGCGGCGAACTCGCACACCACGCAGATCGAGCCGCACGATTGGATCGCCGAGTATTGCCACGCGTTGATGCGTGCCAACACCGTGCTTCTGGATCTTGCGCGCGACATGTGGAGCTATATCTCGCTCGGCTATTTCAAGCAGCGCCTGGTGCAAGGTGAAGTCGGCTCATCGACCATGCCGCACAAGGTCAATCCCATCGATTTCGAGAACGCGGAAGGCAATCTTGGCCTGGCCAACGCCTTGCTCGGACATTTCGCGGACAAACTGCCCGTGTCGCGGATGCAGCGCGACCTGACCGATTCCACGGTGCTGCGCAATGTGGGTGTGGCGATCGGGCACTCGGTGCTCAGCTACGACTCGCTGGCGCGCGGGCTCGACAAGATCGAGCTCGATCGGCAGCGGGTCGCGGAGGATTTGGGACGTGCCTGGGAAGTGTTGGGCGAGGCGGTGCAAACGGTGATGCGCGCGCACGGAATTCCCGACGCCTATGACCGATTGAAATCTTTTACCCGCGGCCGCCCCATCGATCAGGCCGCCATGCGCGAATTCATCGCCTCGCTGGATCTGCCGGCGGCGGAAAAAGAGCGCCTGCTACGCCTCGAACCGGCGACTTATGTGGGCTTGGCGCCCTTGCTCGCGAAGCGCACACTGGGGTCTTAAGTCTGCTTTTTTAGGCCTTTGACGCTCCGAAACGTGACGCAGTTGGCACGGGCCGGTCCGAGGCAAACGGTACTATCCCTCAAAGTACGCGAGGAAGGGCAAAATGCCCATCAAACCTCCGATTGAGGCTCGAGATATGGCGGGAAGCACGGAAGAACGGACGAAGCCGATCGTGGACAGGGTTCCGGCCGCTGGCGCGGACATGCCCACGGGGTCGGGTACCCGTACCATCCTCACCACCATGCCTGAGGTGCGCGAAGCCAGCCTCAAAGTGGCCAAATCGGCACAGCGCCTGCTATCGATATTCACTCAGGACCTCGAACCCTTGATTTACGGCGAGGAGCCCTTCCTCGAGGCCATCAAGCGCCTGGTGCTGGCGCGCTCCTACGCCAAGGTGCGGGTGCTGCTGGCCGATCCCTCTCGGGCCATGGTCGACAACAACCGATTTCTCTCCTTGGCACGCCGCCTGACCAGCTGTATCGATATGCGCGCCATGAGCCCCGAGTATCCGGCCAGCGCCGGCGCATTCATCATTGCCGACGACAAGGCCTTGGTGTACCGCCTGCAAGCGGACCGCTGGGACGGCATCTCCGATTTGAACGATCCGGCGGTCGTGCGCCGCTACTTGAATTTCTTCGACGAAGTCTGGCAAACCAGCATGCAAGAGTCGCAGATGCGGCAGATGCTCATGTAACTTTCGGCTCGGGGGCGCCCGCCCCCTTGCAGAATGCGCGATAATGGCGGGATGCAGGCTCCCGGTACCGCCTCCCTCGACCCTCTTCCCGATCCCCAGCTTGCCGGCACCGTCATCGTCGGCATGTCCGGCGGCGTCGACTCGGCCGTTGCCGCCTTGCTGCTGCGCGACGCCGGCTATGCGGTGCAGGGCCTGTTCATGTCCAATTGGGAGGACGATGAGGACGCCTACTGCACCACCGCGTCCGATTATCAGGATGCGCGCCGCGTCTGCGAGACTCTCGGCATCCCCCTGCACCGCGCAAGTTTTGCCGCGCAATACCGTGAGCGGGTGTTCGAGCTGTTCCTGGGCGAATACTCGGCGGGCCGCACTCCGAATCCCGATGTGCTGTGCAATCGCGAAATCAAGTTCGGCGTCTGCCTGGACTACATGCACCGTCTCGGTGCCTCGTGGATCGCCACCGGACACTATGCGCGCCTGCGGCAGACCCCCGCCGGATCGCAGCTGCTGCGAGCCGCCGATGCGGCCAAGGATCAGAGCTACTTTCTCCATGGCGTGGCCGCGGCGGCGCTGCGCCGGACCTTGTTTCCCATCGGCGATCTTCGCAAGGGCGAGGTGCGTCGGCTCGCCCACGCGGCGGGATTGCCGGTATACGACAAACCGGACAGCACCGGCATCTGCTTCATCGGCGAACGGCCCTTCCAAGAGTTCCTCGGCCGCTACCTGCGCACGGAACCCGGGCCCATCGAGAACGAGCGTGGCGTGATCCTGGGCGAGCACCGCGGCCTCGCCCTCTACACCCTGGGCCAGCGCTCGGGCCTGCGGCTCGGCGGACGCGCGGGAGGCGCCGCCGCACCCTGGTACGTGGCCGACAAGGACACCGAGCGCAATGCGCTCATCGTGGTTCAAGATCAAGACCATCCCTTGCTGCTGTCCGACGCCTTTGACGTGGAGCAGATGCACTGGCTGAACGCCGAGGGCGCCGCCGAGGCCGATGTGGCGGGGCCGCCGCTGGAATGCGCGGTCAAGACGCGTTACCGGCAGAGCGATCTGCGCTGCACCGTGCAGCGGGCCGCCGACCGCGGCGCGGCCGCGGCTCGGGCCGCCGCCGCTCGTACCGCCGGCGCTCTGAGCGGCGGCGCCGGCACCTTGTGGCGCGTAACTCTGGACGAGCCCGCGCGCGCCGTCACGCCGGGCCAGTATGCCGTCTTCTACCTTGGCGAGCGCTGCCTCGGTGGCGGCGTCATCGCGCAACGATACAACTCCCGCATGGCGCGCGCGGCCGGCGGAATCACTTATAATTCTTTTTTTTCCGTGGAGGGGTCATGACGGATAGCTTCAAGGCAAGAACGACACTGGCAGTGGGCGCCGAGCAATACGAGATCCTGAGCCTCGCCGCGCTCAAGTCGCACAACGTCGCGCGCCTGCCCTTCTCCCTGAAGATCCTGCTGGAGAATCTGCTGCGTTTCGAAGACGGCGTGAATGTCACCAAGAGCGATATCGACGCCCTGCTGAAGTGGGATCCGAAGGCGCAGCCCCACCATGAAATCGCATTTACCCCGGCACGAGTCATCATGCAGGACTTCACGGGCGTCCCCTGCATCGTCGATCTGGCGGCCATGCGCGAAGCCATCGTGCGGCTGGGCGGCGATCCGCAGCGGGTCAATCCGCTGGCGCCGGCCGAATTGGTCATCGATCACTCGGTGCAGGTCGATGAATACGGCTCGGCCGATTCGCTCAAGCACAACAACGAAATCGAATTCGCCCGCAACGGCGAGCGCTACATGTTCCTGCGCTGGGGACAAACGGCGTTCAGCAATTTCAAGGTCGTGCCGCCGAACACCGGCATCGTCCATCAGGTCAACATCGAGCGCCTGGCGCGGGTGATTTTCTCCGACGCCGCCGCAGGCGGCGGCAAGAAGCTCGCCTATCCCGACACGCTGGTGGGCACCGATTCGCACACGCACCATGGTCAACGCACTGGGCGTGCTCGGCTGGGGCGTGGGCGGCATCGAAGCCGAGGCGGCCATGCTGGGCCAGCCGGTGACCATGCTGATTCCGCAGGTCATCGGATTCAAGCTGACCGGCAGCCTGCCGGCGGGCACCACCGCCACCGACCTCGTGCTCACCGTCACCGAGATGCTGCGCAAGAAGGGCGTCGTCGACAAATTCGTCGAATTCTTCGGCGACGGCCTCAAGGGACTGCCGCTCGCCGACCGCGCCACCATCGCCAACATGTCGCCGGAGTTCGGCTCGACCTGCGCGATTTTCCCCATCGACGAGGAAACCATCCGCTATCTCGAGCTGACCGGCCGGCCGGCGGACCAGATCGCACTGGTCGAGGCTTACGCCAAGGCGCAGGGGCTGTGGCGCGTCAACGGCGCGCCCGCCGCCGACTACACCGATGTCGTCGAGCTCGACCTCTCGACGGTCGAGCCCTCTCTCGCCGGGCCGAAGCGGCCGCAGGACCGCGTGCCGCTGCGCAATGCCAAGAAGCGTGTACGAAGCCAGCGTGAAGAAAATGGCCGAGGAGCGCACGCAGAAAGAACCCGAAGGCCACGCGGCGCCGCCTCGGCCAGCGTCGGCGGCAAGAGCTTCGAGGTCAAGGACGGCGCCGTGCTGATCGCGGCCATCACCAGCTGTACCAACACCTCCAACCCCGCGGTGCTGGTCGCCGCCGGCCTGCTCGCGCGCAACGCCGCCGCCCGCGGCCTGCATTCCAAGCCCTGGGTGAAGACCTCCCTCGCACCTGGCTCGCGCGTCGTCACCGACTATCTGCAGAAGGCGGGCCTGCTGAAGGATCTCGAAGCGCTCGGTTTCTATACGGTGGGCTATGGATGCACCACCTGCATCGGCAATTCCGGGCCCTTGAAGCCGGAGATTTCCGAGGCCGTGAAGAGCGCCGACGTGGTCGCCTGCTCGGTGCTCTCGGGCAACCGCAATTTCGAGGGCCGCGTGCATCCGGAAATCAAAATGAATTTCCTCGCCTCCCCGCCCCTGGTCGTCGCCTATGCGCTCGCCGGGAGCCTGGATATCGACATCACCACCGAGCCTCTTGGGGTGGGCAAGGACGGAAAACCCGTGAATCTGAAGGATGTCTGGCCGAGCGCGCAGGAGGTGGCCGCCGCGGTCGGCGCATCCGTCGACTCGGCCATGTTCAAGAAGGGCTATGCCAATGTGTTCGCGGGCGATGCGAATTGGAGCGCCATCAAGACGCCGGCCGGCAAGATCTATTCCTGGGACGGCAAATCCACCTACGTCAAGAATCCGCCCTACTTCGACGGCATGACCATGACGCCCGCACCGCTGAGCGACATCAAGGGCGCGCGCGTGCTCGCGATGCTCGGCGATTCGGTCACCACCGATCACATTTCCCCGGCGGGCAATATCGCCAAATCCAGCCCGGCGGCCAAGTATCTGCTGGCGCAGGGCGTACAGGCCGCCGATTTCAATTCCTATGGCGCACGCCGCGGCAATCATGAGGTGATGATGCGCGGCACCTTCGCCAACATCCGGCTGCGCAACTTATTGCTGCCGGGCACGGAGGGCGGCCTCACCGTGCACATTCCCAGCGGCGAGCAGATGTCCATCTTCGACGCCTCGGTCAAATACAAGGCGGCGGGCACGCCGCTGGTGATTCTCGCCGGCAAGGAGTACGGCACGGGGAGCTCCCGCGACTGGGCGGCCAAGGGCACGATGCTGCTTGGGGTCAAGGCGGTGATCGCCGAAAGCTTCGAACGCATTCACCGCTCCAACCTGATCGGCATGGGCGTGCTGCCGCTGCAGTTCAAGGACGGCCAGAACGCGCAGAGCCTTGGATTGACGGGCAAAGAAACCTTCGAGATCGCCGGGCTGAACCGCGGAGCGGCCAAGACGGTGAAGGTCATCGCCAAAGCCGACGGCGACACGCGGACGCAGAGCACGGAGTTCGAGGTGCGCCTGCGCATCGACACGCCGAAGGAGCTGGACTACTACCAACACGGCGGCATTCTGCAGTACGTACTGCGGCAGCTCGTCGCAACCAACAAGGCGGCCTGAATCATGACTCTCACCATGCACACGGCCACGGTGCCGACCTGCAGCCGCGCGCTGAACAGCCTTGCGGCCATCCTCGAGAAGGCAGCGGCGCACGCCGAGGCGCGCAAGATCAATCCCGCGGTTCTGCTCGGCGGCCGCTTGATTCCCGATATGTTGCCGCTGTCGATGCAAATCCAGCTGGCGAACGATGCGGCGCGAAGCGGCGCCGCGCGGCTCGCCGGGGCGGAAGTGCCGGCCTTCGAGGCGAAGGAGCGGGGCTTCGCCGAGTGGATCGTGGCCACGCGCGCCACGCTGGCCTTTCTTGAATCATTGAAGCCCGCGCAGTTCGAAGGCTCCGAAGCCAGGACCATCACCTGGCAGACGCGCACCTCTACCAAGACCATGCAGGGCACGCCCTACCTGTTCCATCACGTGCTGCCCAACGTGTTCTTCCACGTCACCACCGCCTACGACATTCTGCGTCAGGCGGGCCTGGAAATCGGCAAGCAGGACTACTTGGGGAAGCCGGCCGCCGCCTGACCAGACCGGAGGCCGCGGACCTCGGGCCTCCGGTGAGTCGTGCCAGTACGCGGTGTCAGTGCGCCGCTGCCACGCTCCCGGCCTCGACGGTCACCATGTCGCCGGGATTGAGGTGTTTCCTGATGGCGCTATTGACCTCCTCGAGCGTCAGCGCCTTCACCGCCCCGGGATAGTCGGCCACCCGGCTCACGCCGTAGCCGCGCTGCAGGTCGGTCAACAGGGTACCGGCAAGACCCCCGGTGGTTGACAGGCCGACCAGGTAGCCGCCGACCAGGCCCTGCTTGCGCGCCGCCAGCTCCTGCTCCGTGACGCCCTCTTTCCACCATCGGTCGAGCTCGCGGCGCGTCGATGCAATGCCCTTCTGCAGCAGAGCCGGCGCGAAGCTGGCGGAAATATCCCAGCTGCCGTCGACGATGCTGTCCCCGGATACTCCGGCTCCGATGTTATAGGTCAATCCTTCCTTGTCGCGCACGATGCCCATCAGCCGCCCCGTGAAGCCGCTGCCCAGAATCGCCGTACCCACGCGCAGAGCCAGGGCGTCGGGGTCCTTGTAGCGCAGCCCCGTCGGCTGGCCGATGATCACCGTAACGCTCGGCTTGTCGGCCAGCGGCACCGATATTTCACGCGCCGACTTGAGCACCGCGGGTGCCGCGGGGCGGACATAGTCCTGGCCGCCGCTCCAGCCGGCGAACGCCTTGCCGACCTCGCCCTGCGCGCCGGGCGCATCCACATCCCCCACCACGACCAGAGTCATGTGGGCCGGCCCGTAGTACTTCGCATGAAAGGCCTTCAGTTCATCGAGGCTTGCCGCTTTGGCCGCTGTCTCGAATTCGGCCACCGTATGCGGGTGATTCGGGTGGGCCGCCGGAAACACCGCCCGATCGAAGGCTTCCTGGGCGCGCGCTTCGGTGTTCTGCGCCGAGGCCTCCAATGCCCCTATGAATTGCTGCTTGGCCTTGTTGAACTCGGCCAGCTGCAGAGCCGGGGTGCGCAGTTCCTCGGCAATCAATCCCATCACCAGCGGCAAATCCTTCTTCAGGCACTTGGCGCGTATCTCCAAGGACTGCGTGCCGACGCTGAAAGCGATTTCGGCGCCGACATCGTCCAGCTTTTCCGCAATGGCAAATTTGTCGAGAGTGGCGGTGCCGCGGTCGAGCATCATGCCCGTGAGCGTCGGGATCGAAATATTGCTCGATCCGGCCATCGCATCTCCCGCCGGCAGCGAACCCAAGATCACCACCACGTCCTTCACGTCGGTGCGGTAGGTGACCAGATCGATTCCGGCGACCTGCGAGCGTTGGCTCTGGTCGGCCGGGCTCGCCCCGGCGAAATTCGCACAGGCGGCACCGCCCGCCAGCAGCAAGGCGACCCATGCATGGCGCCTAATCGCAGGGTGTCGCATCGTGAAATAGTCTCGTATCGTGGGATAGCGTCGCATCATGAGATAGTCTCGCATCACGGGCCCTTCTCCGCCGTCGGCGGCACCGGAATGAACCAGCCCGTCGTACTCTGATCCTCGTTGAGATACTCCTTGGCGACGCGCTGCACGTCCGCCGGAGTCACTTGCTGCACCTTCTGCGGAAAGGTGACGTACAGACTCCAATCGCCCACGGCGATCCACTCATTGATCTCTCCGGCAATGGCTGCGGTTCCGTCGCGCTTGTAGGCGTCGGCCGCAATGTATTGCTGCTTCACTCGCTGCACTTCAGCGGCGGTCACGCCGTCGGTTTTGACCTTGGCGATCTCCGCCAGCAGCGTCTTCTCCACCTGCGCCTGCGTGGCGCCCGGCGCAAGCACCGCGTACACGGTGTGCAGCGACAGGTCGCGATGCAGATCGGTGCCGGCGCCGGCGTTCAAGGCCAGACCCTGGTCCACCAGCGCCCGGTACAAACGCGCGCTCTTGCCCGAGCTCAAAATGGCATCGAGCATGTCTAGCGCCGGCTGATCCGCATCCCGGCCGTTCGGCACCTTGTGCGCAATGATCACGGTCCCCAATTCTCCCGGCCGCTTGACGGTGACCCGCCGTCCGCCGCTCTGTGCCGGTTCCTCGGTGTAAATCCCGGGAATGGGCGCCGGTGAATGCGGATAGACGCCGTAGTATTTCTTGATCAGAGCCAAGGTGGCCGCCGGATCGATGTCTCCGACCACCGTCACCGTGGCGTTGTTGGGCCAATAAAAGGTGTCGTAGAACTCCTTGAGTTTGGCAATGGGGACATGCTCTATGTCGCTCTTCCAGCCGATCGTCGGATGATGGTAGGGGAGCGCCACGTAGGCAGCCTCCGTCACCTCCTCCATGAGCACGTTGTCCGGGTCGTTCTTGCCGCGCTCGTATTCATTGCGCACCACGGTCATTTCCGATTGCCGGTCCGCCTCGTGCAGCCACAGATGCCGCATGCGGTCGGCTTCGATCGCGATATAGCCCTCCAGGCTGTCGCGGCCGATGGTCGCAAAGTAATTGGTGCGGTCGAACGATGTGCTGGCATTGAACTGACCGCCGACGCGCTCGAGGTATTGCTTGACGCTGTTGCCCTTCGGGTCGTTGAAATTCTCGCTGCCCTTGAACATCAAGTCCTCGAGAATGTGAGTCGCCCCGGTGGTGCCCGTCACCTCGTTGCGCGAGCCCACCTGGTAGGTGACTTGGAAGGTCACCACCGGCGCCGAATGGTCGAGCACCAGCAGCACGGTCAGCCCGTTCGAGTCGAGCCGGTACTCGTCGATTCCGCCGAGCGACTTCACGTAAGTGAATCCCGCCGCCGCGACCGGGGCGGGCGACGGCGCGGCCTGCGCGCGCCCTGCGGGAAGCAGCGCTGCGAACGCCGCGGCGCCCGCGCATGCGTAGGCCAGCCAGGCGGCTCGCGGCGCGGACAAATCCAATTCATCGCTCATGCTCTCTCCCAGGGTCATTCGTACACCCGACTGCGACCGTAATTCTCCATTCTAATTCCTTTTCCCTGGGTGGCGATGTAACCAATTGTATTAATTACCATATATTATTGCCCGCATGCTGGACTCGCGAACTGCCGCCGCGCCCCGTTGGGTCGCCGTATTCGACCTCGACGGCACGCTGACCTGGCGCGACACCCTGGGGTCCTTCCTCGGCAGTTTCCTGCGGCGCCATCCGTGGCGTCTGCTCGGACTGTGGCGCCTGCCCTACGCCTTGTTCAGCTTCGCGGCGCTCGATCGCGATCGGGGCCTGTTGAAGTCGCGAGTCATCCGCATGCTCATGAGCGGCGCCACGCGGGCGCAAGTCGACACCTGCGCCGCTTCCTTCGCCAGCGCGATGAGGCCTCGGCACCTGTTCCGGCCGGCCGCTCTAGCCGTGCTCGAGACGCATCGGGCCGCCGGCGATCACCTCGTCCTGCTGTCGGCCAGCCCGGATCTGTACGTGCCCCGCATCGGCGCCTGCCTGGGCTTCGAGCTCACCCTGTGTACGGAAATCGAGTGGCGCGGGGAGCGTCTCGATGGCGGCCTGAAGACCCCGAATCGCCGCGGCGCCGAAAAATTGCGCTGCCTGGCAGGGCTGCGGGAGCGCTATCCCGATCTGCCCATCGTGGCCTACGGCAACAGCGCCTCGGACTTGGATCACATGCGCAGCGCCGACCGCGCATTGCTGGTGAACGGCAATGCCGCCGCGCGCGCGCTCGCCGCGCAATCGCAAATACCGAGCGCCGATTGGACCTGAAGGCCGCCGCGCGCAACCGGCCCGCACTAGAACGGTCAGCGCCGTACCATTTGCCGGTCAGCGCCGTACCATTTGCCGGTCAGCGCCGTACCATTTGCCGGTCAGCGCCGTACCATTTGCAAGGAGCGATGCAGTTTGAGCAATAAACTCTCGGTGGTTTGCCAGTCGATGCAGGGGTCGGTGATGGACAAGCCGTATTCGAGCTTGCTCAGGTCCTTCGGGATGGACTGGCTCCCCGACTTCAGGTGACTCTCGAGCATCAGCCCGACGATGGAGCGGTTGCCATCCACTATCTGCGCCACGCAATTTTCGGCGACCAGCGGCTGCAGGCTGGGGTCCTTGTTCGAGTTGCCGTGGCTGCAATCGACCACGATGGTTGCCGGCAGGCCGGCCGCACTCAATTCCCGTTCCGCCACCGCGATGCTCACGGCGTCGTAGTTGGCGCGCCCGCCGCCGCCGCGCAGCACCAAGTGCGCGTGCGCATTGCCGCGCGTGCGAAACACCGCCGACTGTCCCTGCTGGGTGATGCCGAGAAAGTGATGCGGATGCCGCACCGACTGCAGCGCATTGATGGAGGTCGCCAGCGCACCGTCCGTCCCGTTCTTGAACCCCACCGGCGTCGACAAGCCGCTGGCCATTTCCCGATGCGTCTGCGATTCGGTGGTGCGGGCCCCGATGGCGGTCCAGGTGATCAGCTCCGAGAGGTACTGCGGCATGATGGGATCGAGCGCCTCGGTGCCTGCGGGCAGCCCGAGCTCGGCCACGTGCAGCAGCAGCTCACGCGCCATGAGAATGCCTTTCTCGATGTGAAAGGAGTCGTCCAAATCCGGGTCGTTGATCAAACCCTTCCAGCCCACCGTGGTGCGCGGCTTCTCGAAGTACACCCGCATGATGGGCAGCAGCGTGGACTCGACCTGATCCGCCAAGGCCTTGAGGCGGCCGGCGTATTCACGGGCCGCGACCACATCGTGGATGGAGCAGGGTCCGACGACCACGAACAGGCGCGGATCGCGGCGCTCCAATATCGCGCGCACGATCTCGCGGGATTTGAACACGGTCTGCGCCGCGGCCGGGGTCAGCGGCAGGCGCCTCTTGACTTCTTCCGGCGTCGCCAGCAGGTCGCTGGAAGCGACATTGACGTTCTGCAATTGGTCTTGAATGGTCACTAGCACCTACATGGATGTTCTGATGGTCCAAAGCTCGGGAAAGAACTTCAGCTCCAGGGCCTTGGTCAGGTACGACACGCCGCCCGTGCCTCCGGTACCGCGCTTGTGGCCGATGATGCGCTCGACCGTCTTGACGTGGGCGAAGCGCCACAGCTGGAACTTGTAGTCAAGGTCCACCAAGCGCTCGGCCAGCTCGTACAAATCCCACTCTTTGACGGAGTTGTGATACACGCTGAGCCAGGCCGCCGCCACCTGCTTGCTCGCCTGATACGGCAGCGTGAAATCCCGATCGATGGCCTCCGCAGGCACGTCGAGCCCGCGCCGGCTGAGCAGACGCAGAACCTCGTCATACAGGCTGGGCGCCCGCAGCGCGCGCTCGAGCATGTCGTAGGCCGGCGGGTCGCCGCGAAACACCTTGATGGTGTCGGCGTTCTTGTTGCCGATGAGGAATTCGAGCATGCGGTATTGGGGCGACTGAAATCCCGACGATTTTCCCAGGGAGTTGCGGAACGCCGAATAGTCGGACGGGGTGATCGTCGCCAATACATCCCAGGACTGCAGCAATTGCTGCTGAATCGTCGACACGCGCGCCAGCATCTTGAAGGTCGGGCCCAAGTCGTCGCGCCGCACGCAATCCACCGTCGCGCCGAGTTCGTGCAGGCATAGCTTCATCCACAGCTCGGAGACCTGGTGAATGACGATGAAGAGCATTTCGTCATGCTGATAGGAGAGCGGGTGCTGAGCGTCGAGCAGCTTGCCGAGGTTGAGATACTGCGAATAGCTCAGGGATTCGCCCAGGTCCCAGTGGACCTGCTCGTCGCTCAGATCGACGAAGGGCTTGGCGGGAGGGGTGGGCTCGTTCATTCGCCTAGGTCGTGAATACCCAGCCGGGCACCGTGCGCCAACCGGCGAGCAGGTTGCGGTCCAAGCGGCGGTAGTCGGGCTCGAGCGATTCCACCAGCCGCCAGAAGCTGGCTGAATGGTTCATATGCTTGGTGTGCGCCAGCTCATGGATGAACAAATAGCGCACCACCTCGAAGCTCAGGAAGAGCAGCGAGCAATTCAGG
The DNA here is from genome assembly GCA_963837435.1 of uncultured Gammaproteobacteria bacterium. Lineage (GTDB taxonomy): Bacteria > Pseudomonadota > Gammaproteobacteria > Steroidobacterales > Steroidobacteraceae > Bog-1198. Next base: position 501,039 of record CAWINJ010000010.1, on the reverse strand, counting down.
CTCACCGTACCGCGGGTCGAGCAGCTGCCCCAGCGCGTGCGCTGGCAGCGGATCGAGACGCGCGCCACGGAATAATTCAAATCGCGGGCCAATTGCAGCAGGCGCGGCGCCAATCGTTCGTGGGCGGCGCGCCTGAGCCAGCCCTGCAGCAGGGCGCGGGCGCCCCGCTCGTCCGGCGCATGCACCACGATCCGGCCGGGGGCCTGCTCGAGGCCGCGCCGCGACGCCCTGCGCCAATCCACGGAAAAGCTCTCCTGCGTGCAGGCGAACTCGACGCTCGTCGGTACCGGCTCGCTCGGCGCGGCCATGCTTTGCATGGCGGCGACCTTGCGGTCGATCCACGGCGTGAATCTGCGCACGAAATCGCGCACCGTGGGGGCGTTGACGCCGACGGGCACCACGATTTCGACGCGGCCGCCGACGTGCACGCGGGCCGTGAGCCGGCGCGCACGCGGACTGATCCGGACGGCGAATGGGTCGCTGGAGCTACGCGTCTCGAACAGCGATAACTGCGTGCCTTGTGGCTTCATCGCGCCGAATCATACCAGGTTAACGGGGCCCCGCCGCAGGCCTCATGCTCAGCGCCGCGTCAACGACGCCAGCTGCCGCTGCGCGGCTTTATAGTCGGGCGCGGCGATCAGGGATTTCTCGATCCAGTTGCGGGCGCCCAGCAAATCGGCGCGCGCCTGCAGCTCCCGCCCGAGCGCCAGATACGCCTCGGCATGCCCCCAGCCCGGGGTGTCGATGCTGGTGGCCGAGGAGGCATCGAACAATTGCGCGGCGAGCTGCAGCTGCGCGAAGGCATGCTGCCGTTCGGCGGAGCCCGGCTTCGCCTGGCGCAAGCCGTTCATGCTCGACAGAAACACCGCTCGGGGATTGCGCGGCGCGAGCTTCAGCGCGGCATCGAGGCGCTCGTCCGCCCGCGACCGCAACAGCACCGACTCGAGCTTTCTTCGGTCCGCCAGACCCGAATAGCAGGCGGATTGCAGTATCAAGGCTTCCACCGCCTCGGCGTCCCGGGACAGCAGCGGCTTGAGATCGTCGATGCAGTCGGAAAACGCGGCTTCCGACCCGCGGGGGTCCGCCGCGCCGGCGGCCTCGAGCAGGCCGCGGCGGTACTGCGCATTCGCCAAGTGATAGCGCAGCGAGGCATCGCCGCCGTCCGATTTGACCTGCGCCGCCAGATCCTGAGCCAAATTCGTCAGGCTGTTGCCATCCTCGGTCTCGTACGCATAGAGGATTTGCGCTTGAATATCACCGCCCTGCTGCGCGGGGACGGCTACCGGCAGCAGTAGAGCCGATAACAGCAAAGGTCTGGCAGCCCGGATCATAAAATCCCCCGCGCGCGCCGCAGCGGCGCCCGCGATTACAATGACGGCATGAAGATATCACTAATCGACATCGGGTCGAACCTTACCCATGAGAGCTTCGCATCGGATCGTGACGCGGTGATTGCACGCGCGCTCGAGGCCGGCGTGCGGCGCCAGATCGTCACCGGCGCCGATTGGAGCAGCTCGAGCCAGGCCGCGGACTTGGCCGCCTCCCGTCCCGAGGTCTTGTCGAGCACGGCCGGCGTGCATCCGCATCATGCGGCGAGCTTCGATGCGCCGCTGCGCGCACGCCTGTGCGAGCTGCTGCGGCTGCCGCAGGTGGTCGCGGTCGGCGAATGCGGCCTGGATTATTTTCGCAATTTCTCGCCCCCCGACGCCCAGCGGGCGGCCTTCATCGCGCAGCTCGAGATCGCGGCCGAGGTGCGCAAGCCCGTGTTCTTGCACCAGCGCGATGCGCACCGCGACTTTACGGCGATTCTGCGGGATTTTCGCGGCAGGCTCGCGGGCGGCGTCGCGCACTGCTTCACCGGCGGCCGCTCGCAACTCGAGGACTACCTGGCGCTCGACCTGCATATCGGCGTCACCGGCTGGGTGAACGACGAGCGCCGCGGACAGGAGCTGCGCGAGGCAGTGCCTCACATCCCCGCGGACCGGCTGATGGTGGAAACGGACGCCCCCTACCTGCTGCCCCGCGATCTTCTCCCCCGCCCCCCGTCGCGCCGCAATGAACCCTGCCACCTGCCGCATATCGCGGCCGCGGTCGCGCAATTGCGCGGCGAATCGCCGGATGCCATGGCTGCATCGAGCACGCGCAACGCCGTGCGCCTCTTCGGGCTGGCCGCCGACTAGCGAACTGACCGTCGGCCAGACCCGGCCGACCGCCGACTAGAGGAGCCGGTTGCCGTTTACAGATTGGTGAACAGGTGCGGGCTCTGCCGCAACTGGGGGACGAGACGGCCCCACTCTTCGGTGAAGTGGGAGAAGGCCGGGGAGGCCTTCATGCTTCGATCGACGACGGGGAATTCCACCTCGATGCCGTCGAGCATGAGCACCCACTTCGGGATGCCCTTGGTGAACTTGCCGACGTTGGAGAACAGCAAGCGCCCCTCGACCGGCACATCCCCGACCAGAGCCTTCACCGCCGCGATCCGGTCGTACAGCGCCGGCTGCGGGTTGTCGAAGGTGTAGCGGCGCCCCCTGCCCATGACGGTCCAGTCGCTCATCTGGTCTCCGCCGAAGATCAATCCCGCGACCCGGCGGGTGTCGAGCACCAGCACGCCCCGCGGCGTGAGCAGCAAATGATCGATGTGGATGAAGCCGCCCATGCCGTCGGGCACCAGCACTTGATGAGCCGAATCGAAGGCCACCCGTTCCAAGCGCGCCAACAGGGACTTGCGCCTCGCGCGCCGCTGGTAGGCGCGCCAGCCCCAGAAGGCGACGGCCAGCACCAGCAGCAGGAGCGCGCCCAGGCCAATCCACTGCGGATCTATTCCAATGCTGCTCATTCGAGGGCTGCGGCCAATGCCTCGAGAGTCGGCGGCAAATCCACGGCGTGCTGCGGCAATCGCAGCAGCCGCTCGAGGCTGTCCGGAATCGTCACGGGCTTGCCGATGATGGGCTCGACGATCTCATTGAACTTCGCCGGATGCGCGGTGGCCACCACCACCCAGGGGCGGCCGCGGCGCTCCTCGGCGCTCAGGCGAGCATAGACTTCCGCTGCGGTCGCTGTGTGCGGGCACCATTCCCGTCCATAGTGCATGAAGTCTTCTCCGATACGAGCGCGGATTGTAGCGTCATCGATGCTGTCGGCGCTCAATTGTTCGCGTATCCCTTGCCAGGTCGGGTACAGCGCCCGCAGGCGTTCCATATTGCTGGGGTTCCCCACGTCCATGGCGGATGCCAGGGTCGCGATGCTGGAACGCGGCTGCCAGAGGCCGGTTGACAGGAAGTCGGGCACGGTGCGATTGATGTTATGCGCCAGGACGATGCGCTCGATGGGCAGCCCGAGCGCCCGCGCCCAGACGGCGGCGAAGGCATTGCCGAGGTTGCCGGCCGGAATGATGTATGAGGCCTTGGCTCCGGTGCGCGCTTCGATCTGCAGGCTCGACGCCGCGTAGTACGCCATCTGCGGCAGCAACCGGCCGATGTTGATGCTGTTGGCGGAACTGAACCGGTGCCGGCGGCGCAGGCGCGGATCCCCGAACGCCTCCTTCACCAGCCGCTGACAGTCGTCGAAAGTGCCGGCAACGCGCAGCGAGGAGACATTGTCGCCCCAGCAGGTGAGCTGCTGCTCCTGGCGCGGACTGACCAGGCCCGCGGGGTAGAGGATGACGACGCGAACCCAGGGCCGCCGGTGGAAGGCCGCCGCCACCGCACCACCCGTGTCTCCCGAGGTCGCGACCAAAATCGTCAGCGGGTCCGGGCGCGGCGTTTCGAGGCGCTGCAGGCACTCGGCCAGGAAGCGCGCGCCGAAATCCTTGAAAGCGGCGGTGGGGCCGTGAAACAGCTCGAGCGCGAACAAGGGATCTGGGCACGCCTCGACCGGCGTCGTCGGGGCGGGCAAATTCAGCGCGGTGTCGGCGATTTCCCCCAGCGCCGGCAGCAGCCGGTCGCCTTCGAAGAATCCGGCAAGCGCCGCCCGGGCGATCTGCGCAAGGCGCGACAATCCCGCGAAGGCACCCGCCTCGACGGCCGGCAGACGCGTTGGGACATACAAGCCTCCGTCGGGCGCAAGGCCCTGCGCGATGGCCTCGCTCAAGCTCACCGGGGGCGCGCTGCCGCGCGAACTGACGAACTTCAGGTCTGACATCAGGCCTTCACCACGCGCGCGCCGAAATTCTCCATGCTGGAAATCCAGGAATCCGTTTCGAGCCCATGTTCCGCGAAAGCCGCCACCATGGCGCCGCGCACCGCCTCCGCATTCTGGATCTCGGCCCACGCAAATACCGTCGGACCCGCTCCGGAAATGGAGCAACCTAATGCGCCGGCCGACATCGCCCCGCGCTGCACGTCCTTGAATCCTGGAATCAGCGAGTGCCGCTGCGGTTCGATGATCACATCGTTGAACGAATCGCGGATCATATCCAGATCGTTCGAATAGCAGCCGCTGATGAATCCGGCCAGGTTGGCGCTCGCCCACACGTAATCCGAACGCGTGATGTCGGACTTGAGGATGGCGCGCGCCTCGCGGGTCCCCAGGTACATGTGCGGATGCGCGAGAACACAGCGCAGTGCGGGGGGAACCGGAATCTGCTTGACCCGCGGATGGTCGATGCCCACGGTGAGAGTCAATCCGCCGAACAGACAGGGGGCGATATTGTCGATGTGCGCGGATCCGCTCGCGACGATTTCGCCCTCCATCGCGTACTTGAGCAATTGCAGGCGCGGCAGCGGACTCTGCAGCAGCGCGTTCGCGGCCACCACCGCCGCCACGGCGGAGGCCGCCGAACCGCCCAGGCCCGAGCCGAGCGGGATGCCCTTCTCGATGTCCATTTCGAACCCGAAATCCACCCCGAGCGCCGCGTGCATGGCCTGCACCGCGCGGCCCGCCGTGTTGCGCGAAGGCTCCACCGGCAGATCGCCGGCAATGCCGCCGATCGAGCGAATGCGCACCACGCGCTCCTCGATCCGCCGCAGGCGCACCTTGTCGCCGACGGCCTCCACGGTGTGCCCCAGGATGTCGAAGCCTATGCCCACATTGGCAACCGTGGCGGGCGCGAAAGCGGTGACGTCGGTCAGCATCAGAGATGAGCCCCAAGGTAGGCGGATAACCGCAACAGATCCGAAAAGACGCCCGCCGCCGTCACCTCGGGACCCGCTCCGGGACCCTGGACGATCAGCGGGTTGTCGCAATAGCGCCGGGTCGCGAAGCGCACCACGTTGTCGGTGAGCGCAATGTTCGCGAAGGCATGGCGGGCATCGAGACGCACCAATCCCACGGTTGCCTTGCCGTCGGCGCCGACCCGGCCGACGTAACGCAACACCTGATTTTTCTTGGCAGCATTGGAGCGCTGCAGCGCCATCAGCGTGTCGAACTCGGAAATTCGCTCCATGAACTCATCCACGCTGCAATTCTCGAGCGCCTTCGGCACCAGCCCCTGAACTTGAACGTCCGCCATCTCCAAGGTCAGCCCCATCTCGCGGGCGAGAATGATGAGCTTGCGAGCCACGTCCATTCCCGACAGGTCGTCGCGCGGATCCGGCTCGGTATAGCCCTTGGCTCGGGCGGCGCGCACGATGGATGAGAAGGTTTCGCTGCCGTCGAACACATTGAACAGATAGGCCAGCGTGCCGGAGAAGATGCCTTCGATGCTCGTGATCTCATCGCCGGTTTCGCGCAAGTCGCGCAGCGTCTGGATGATGGGCAAGCCCGCGCCCACGGTGGCCTCGTACAGGTAGTGGGTGCCCGCCGCCCGCCCCGCCTCCTGCAGGGCACGGTAATAGGGCAGCGTGCCGCTGTTGGCTTTCTTGTTGGGGGTCACGATGTGAATGCCGCGCTTCAACCACCCGACGTAGTTCTTGCCCACCTCGGCGCTCGCCGTGCAATCGATGATGACGGTGTGCGGCACATAATCCGCCTGCACATGCGCGGCGAACTTCTCGAGATTCAGCGGCTCGCCCTTCTCGGCCAGCCGCTCCGGCCAGCGATCCAGATCGATCGCCGTCTCCTCGAGCAGCATTCGCTGAGAGCTGGCGATTCCGCGAACCCGCAAATCCAGGTTCAGCGCCCGCAGACGCTCGATCTGAGTGCCGATCTGCGCCAGCAGTACCCGGCCAACCGTCCCCGGGCCGATCAGCCCGATGGATAGCGTGTTCGGCGAGAGGTAGAAGGCAGCGTGCACGGCGCGCAGCGCCTTGGCGCCGCCCTTGCCGTCCACCACCACGGAGATATTGCGTTCGGAAGCCCCTTGGGCGATGGCCCGCACGCTGATGGAGGCATCGCCCAAGGAATTGAATACCTTGGCCGCCACCCCGTGCGCGCCGGCCATGCCGTCGCCGACCACCGCCAGAATGCTCATCCCCAAGGCGACTTCCACATGCTGAATCTGACCGTCGCGCAGTTCGGCATCGAAAGCCCGCCGCACCGCTTCCTCGGCGCGCTCCGCCTGCGCCTGGGGGATGGCGAAGCAGATGGAATGCTCGGAACTGCCTTGCGAGATCAAGATGACGGAAATTCCCGAATCGCGCAGCGCACCAAACAGCCGGTGCGCCGTGCCCGGGACGCCGATCATGCCGGCCCCTTCCAAGTTCACCAGTGCCACCGGATCGATGGTGGTGATGCCCTTGACCTTGAGCGCCGACACCGGGTTGGCGCAGATCAGCGTACCGCGCTTCTCGGGCGCGAAGGTATTGCGGATGAAAATCGGAATATCGCGCGCGACCGCCGGCTCCATGGTCTGCGGATGGATGACCTTGGCGCCAAAGTACGCGAGTTCCATGGCCTCGTTGTAGGAGAGCTGATCGATGACCTGGGCGTTCGGCACCAGGCGCGGATCGGCCGACAGCACCCCGTCCACATCCGTCCAGATGATGATTTCGGCGGCGCCAAGCAAGGCGCCGAAAATGGAGCCCGAGAAATCGCTGCCGTTGCGGCCCAGAGTCGTCTGAATACCCTTGACGGTACTCGCCACGAATCCGGTCACGATCAGCCGCCCGGTGAATCCCGGCGGCACCAGCCGCTTGAGATTCGCTTCGCTCGTCGGCCATTGCACCGCCGGTCCCAGCGAGCCCCACTCGATGGTGACCACCTCGCGCGCATCGATCCACAGCACCTCGCCCTTGATGCGGCCGCGCTCCCGCAGGAAGGGTGCGAACAGCCGCGTCGACCATATCTCGCCGTAGCCTGAAATCACGTCGCGCATCGAGTGGGTCGAGGAGCGGATGAGGCGCACGGTTTGCAGGATGCCGGCGATGTCGCGGCAATCCTTGTCCAATTGTTCGCAGTAGGTGGCGCAGGCTTCCTTGGACACGAGGGCGCGTGCCAACTCCACATGGCGCCGCTTGAGCGCCTCGATGGCCGAGGGAAAATACCCTTCGGGCTTCTCCGCCAGGGAGACCAGGGCAAGCAATGCATCGGTCACGCCGCGGCAGGCCGACAGCACCACCGCTTCGCGCGGATTGGACGATGCCTCGAGAATGTCGGCGACCCGCCGGAAACAGCCGGCGTCGGCGACGCTGGACCCCCCAAATTTATGTACGATCCAATTGTCCATGCTTCACGCGCGCCCTTTCAGCCCGGGCGTTCTCATTGCTCCCAAACTCCATAAGTTGATGAATTGCGGTGCGAAACCGCTAGACAGCCCGGAACTCTAATCGCACCGCGGGGAGGCTAGCAAGCAATTCCGCTCGCACCCTCAGCGTGACCCTCGCCGGGTACCCGGAACCGCCGCGCGCCCCTGCTTGCCGCCGCCGCGCCCCGATTTGGGCAGGCCGGTGTGCTGGGTTCGAAACGGCAACGCGGCCGGTTGCCCGCTGCCGCGCCGGCCGCCGGACGCCACGGGCTGGTAGGCCGGGATGAGATGGTGCTTGCCATTGCCGATCAAGTCGGCGCGTCCCATGCGCTTCAGCGCTTCGCGCAGCACCGGCCAATTCTCCGGGTCGTGATACCGAAGGAAGGCCTTGTGAAGGCGCCGTACCTTGATGCCCTTGGGGATCACGACTTCCTCGCTGCTGCGAGTGATGCGCTTGAGCGGATTCTTGCCCGAGTGAAACATCGCGGTGGCGGTGGCCATCGGCGAGGGCAGGAAGGCCTGCACCTGATCGGCGCGAAAACCGTTCTTCTTCAGCCACAGCGCCAGCTCGAGCATGTCCTGGTCGCGGGTACCCGGATGCGCCGCGATGAAATAAGGAATCAAGTACTGCTCCTTGCCCGCCTCCTTGGAGTACTTGTCGAACAATTCCTTGAACCGGTAGTAGGCGCCCACGCCGGGCTTCATCATCTTCGACAGCGGGCCCTCGCCGATCGCCTCGGGCGCGATTTTCAAATACCCGCCCGTGTGGTGCGCGGCCAGCTCACGCACGTACTCGGGCGACTCGACTGCCAGGTCGTAGCGCACGCCGGAGGCGATCAGCACTTTCTTGATGCCCTTCAGGGCGCGCGCGCGGCGGTAAAGATTGATCAGCGGCGCGTGATCGGTATTGAGATTCGGGCACACGCCCGGGAATACGCAGGACGGACGGCGGCAGGCAGACTCGACGGCGCGGCTCTTGCAGTGCAGCCGGTACATGTTCGCCGTCGGACCGCCGAGATCGGAGATCACCCCTGTGAACCCGCCGACCTGGTCGCGGATGGTTTCGATTTCACGGATCACCGAGTCCTCGGAGCGGCTCTGGATGATGCGGCCCTCATGCTCGGTGATCGAGCAGAAGGTGCAGCCGCCGAAACAGCCGCGCTGAATCGCCACCGAGAATCGAATCATGTGGTACGCCGGAATCTTCGCGCTGCCGTACATCGGGTGCGGCCGGCGCGCATAGGGCAGCTCATAGATGGCATCCATGTCCGCCTCCGCCAAGGGCAGGGGCGGAGGATTCAGCCATAGCTCCCAGCTGCCGTGGCGCTGCACCAGGGCGCGCGCGTTTCCGGGATTCGACTCCAAGTGCAGGATGCGCGATGCATGCGCGTATAGAACGGCATCCGCGCTCACCTGCTCGAAGGACGGCAGGCGGATGACGCTGTGATCGCGCTGCGCGTTCGGCACCTTGCGGTAGAACTTGACCACCCTTTCCGCAGGCTGTGCGGCGGGGGGCGCGGGCTGCGCGGCGGGGCGCACGGGCAGCGCCGCGGACGCCGTCGGCGCGCTCGCGACGTCCGCCTGCGCCGATGACGCCCGGCGCTGCTCCTCGCTGGCATAGGGGTCGATGGGCGGGTTCAAGGGCCCCGGAGCATCCAGTTCGCTCGAATCGATCTCCACCCAGCCCGCCGGCATGCCGCGGCGCAGGTACGCCGTACCGCGCAAATCGGTGATGTCGCTCAACGCCTCGCCCGCATCCAGGCGCCGCGCGATGGCGGCCACCTGGCGTTCCGCGTTGCCGTACACCAGAAGGTCGGCCTTCGAGTCCACCAGTACCGAGCGGCGCACCTGCTCGGACCAATAATCGAAGTGCGCGATGCGGCGCAGGCTGGCCTCGATGCCGCCGATCACGATGGGGACGGTTTTGTAGGCTTCGCGGATCCGCTGGGAATAGACGATGACGCAGCGGTCGGGCCGCTTCCCGCCCTGGCCGCCGGCGGTGTAGGCATCGTCGCTGCGCACCCGGCGCTCGGAGGTGTAGCGGTTCACCATGGAATCCATGTTGCCGCCCGTCACGCCGAAGAACAGCCGCGGCGCCCCCAGCACCTCGAAATCCCCCGTGCCGCGCCAATCCGGCTGGGCGACGATGCCGACCCTAAAGCCCTGACGCTCGAGCACCCGGCCGATGATGGCCATGCCGAAGCTGGGATGATCGACGTAGGCGTCGCCGGTGACGATGATCACATCGCAGCGCTCCCAGCCCAGAGCGTCCATTTCGGCGCGGCTGGTAGGCAGGAACGGCGCCGGCTCGAAGCCGGCGCGATTCTCCGTAAGGCTGGAAAATAAGGGGGTAGCGGTTTGCACGCCCGGGATTAAGCCCGATCCATCACCCTATGTCGACGGGAACGTAAATCTGGGCCTCATCGCGCTGAATCAACAGCGCCACGCTGTGGCCCGCCCGCGCGACTTCCCGCTTCAATTCCGCGACCGAAGCGACCCCCGCTCCATTGACTCCCAGAACCACATCGCCCGCCTGCAATCCAGCGGCCAGCGCCGGGCCGGTGACGTCCTCGATGAGCAAGCGGCCCCGAGTATGCATCTCCTGCTGCTCTTTCGGATCGAGCTGGCGAACCGCGAGACCGAGCTTGCCGCCGCCGTCCTCGCTTTCCGTGCGCGCGGCCTGGATGGGCTCATCGTCCAGCAGCACGGTCCTCACGTCCACCTCGGCGGCCTTGTGATCGCGCCAGTAGGCGATGTGCGCCACATTGCCCGGGGGGATTTCCGCAATCACCGTGGGCAGGTCGTAGGAGTCGTCGATAGTGTGTCCGTCGACATTGGTGATGACATCGCCGGGCTTCAGGCCCGCATGCTCGCTCGGGCTCTTCGGCTCCACGGCGCTGATCAAGGCGCCATGCGGCGTGCCCAGACCGAATGTCGTTGCCAGCTTCTGATCCACCGGCTGAACCGCCACCCCGATACGGCTGCGGCTCACCTTGCCCTTGGCCAGCAGCTGATTCTTGACGTTCAGCGCCAGGTCGATGGGAATGGCGAAGGAAACACCCATGTAGCCGCCTGTGCGGCTGTAGATCTGCGCATTGATGCCGATGACCTCGCCGTCCACGTTGAACAAGGGCCCTCCGGAGTTTCCCGGATTGATGGCGGCGTCGGTCTGAATGAAGGGGACATAGTTCTCATCCACGGGACGCGCGGTCGCGCTCACCACGCCCGCCGTCACGCTATTGGCGAAGCCGAACGGCGAACCGATGGCCACCACCCACTGTCCGGGGCGCAGGCGCGAGGAATCGCCGAAGCGTACCGTGGGCAAGCCGCTCGCCGCGATCTTGATCAAGGCCACATCGCTGCGCTTGTCGACCCCGACCACCTTGGCCACGAACTCGCGGCGATCGGTCAGCTTGACGGTCACCTCCGATGCGTCGGCCACCACATGCGCGTTGGTCAGCACGTAGCCATCGGGACTGACGATGAATCCGGAGCCGATGCCGCGCATGGGCGGAGAGTGCTCGGGCGCGGGCACCTGGAAGCGGCGGAAGAACTGCGACAGCGGATCGTCCGCGTCGCTCGAATCGCCCGCCTTCTGCGCCTTCTCGACGACGCTGATATTGACCACCGCGGCGCCGTTTTCGGCGACCAATCCGGAGAAATCCGGCAACCCGGTCACTCGGCCGGGGGCGGGAGCCGCAGCGAGGGGTGCCGCCGCGGGCGCCGGCCCGGCCATTGCGGGCTGCGCATCGGCGCGCGAGCGCTGGTGAGCGACGACCACAACGAAGATGCCCGCAACCAGTGCGAGCGACCAAGTCCTGATGCTTCCCATTGAAATGAAACCCCTTTTTGAGACAGTCCGCCTACCCTTTAAGGACCCACCAATAAGGGCAATGGTTCCGAAATTCAAGCGGGGGACCCCTAAAATGTGAAATCCCGACGGGCCAACCCCGGCCCTCCCGCGCTAGGCTGGGTATCCTTGTAGCAGATTGCACCTATGGCAGACGCGACCGGTCCGAACTTATTGGTGGTGGGCGGCGACAACAAGCGCCTGCAATGGCTCACCCACCACGTTACCAGCCACTGGCCGAACGCCGAGGTATCCACCGTGGCGGCCGACGAGCTCGCGGCCCTGAACCGGCTGGTTGCTGAGCGCGCCCCCGACGCCCTCATTCTGCAAGCCGATTTCGCCGACGAGGCCGCGGCCTCGAGCGTGCTGCACCTCATGGCGCAATTGCTGCAGGCGCAGCCGGCGCTGTATTGCATTTTGCTCGCCGAGAACGGCGGAGAGATTTCCGCGGTGCGCTCGCTCAGGGGCGGGGCCAAGGACTACTTGCCGCTGGCTCGCATCAACCGCGATCATTTGCTGGCCTCGATCGCCGAAGCTTGGGCCAAGCGCCGCGCCGCCGCACAGGCGGCTCAAGGCCTGAGCCCGCCGAGCGCGGAAAACTCAGGCATCGCCGTGCCCGGCTACTCCATCGTCAAGGAAATCGCCACCAGCAATTTCTCGCAGGTATTTCTGGCACGCAGCGAACGCCTGCGGCGCAACATCGTGCTCAAGGTCATGAATCGCGGCGAATCCGCCCGCGAGCTCGACGATGCGGAGCGCTTCCAGCGCGAGTACGAAATCATTTCCAGCATCACGCATCGCGCCATCGCCGAGATCTACGACTTCGGGTCGCAGCCCCGCCACCTGTACCTGGCGATGGAATATTTCCCCTGCGGCGACCTGCGCGACCGTTTGCGCAATCCCATGAGCGTGGATGAGAGCCTGTACTACCTGCGCGCCATCGCCGAGGCGCTGCGCGTCATCCACGTGTTCGGGATTCTGCACCGCGATCTGAAGCCGGCGAACGTAATGCTGCGCGAGGACAATTCGCCCGTGCTCATCGACTTTGGCCTGGCGCGCCGCTCCGTGGAGGATGCCTCCACCACCGGTGTCGGCCAGGTGCTTGGCTCGCCCTACTACATCAGCCCGGAACAGTCGCAGGGGCAGCGCGTCGACGCCCGCACCGATCTGTACAGCCTGGGGGTCATGTTCTACGAAATGCTGACCGGCCAGAGGCCCTACGCCGGCCGCACCGCCATGGCCATCATGGCGCAGCACGCCAGCTCGCCGGTGCCCACGCTGCCCGGACCCACCTCGGCCCAGCAGCCCCTGCTCGATCGCCTCATGGCGAAGCAGCAAAGCGCCCGCTATGCGTCGGCCGACGAATTACTGGCCGATTTGGGGCCTTTGGTGGCGGCCGTAGCCTGAACGTGACGCAAGTCACAAGGGCGTCTGACTCACCGCAGCATATGTAAATCGCCCGAAGCTGTGACAGCCATCAAGCCCCCTGGCGCGGGCCTTTGGCACGCTGTCCTTCCATGTTCATTTCCGCCAAACGCCACGAGCGCGAAAAGCAGGAGCTTGCCAGCGCCAGCAATCGCCTGACCGAAGTCATCCTGAAGGGCAGCGCGCCCGGGCTGTTCCTGCTCGATGCCAAGGGCAAAATCCTGCCGCAGGTATCGGCCTCGCTCGGCACCTTGTTCCGGCGCCAAGAATTCACCAACTTGAATTTCGAGAAACTGATCGGCCCGCTGGTCAGCGCGAAAGTGCTGGGCGTGGCGCGCACATTCATCGCGCGGCTGCTCGAGACCGCGGCGACCGCGGAGGCTCCCGAGGCCAACCCGCTGCAGGATGTCGAAGTGCGGCTGGTCAATCCCGACGGCACGTTCGACGCCGCGCACTATTCCTTCGACTTCAATGCCGTCGACTTGCCGCGCGAGCCGCGTGCCTGGCTGGTGCACGTGAACGACATCACCGCGCGCGTGCAGCACCTGCGCGAACTCGAGGATCTTCGCACGCACTCGCAGACCCAGGGCGAAATACTGCGCAGCGTGCTGTCGGCGGGAGGCGCTCGCTTCGGCGCCTTCCTGCAGCGCACCGACGCCTCGATGAAGGCCATCAACGAAGTGCTCAAGAAGCCGGCGCGCGAAACCGGCGCATTCCGCAGCAAGCTCGAGGCCACATTGGACGAAGTCGACCGGGTGCGGCGCGATGCGGCGGCGCTCAAGCTCACCGGGCTCGAGGCCGCGGCGCGGCTGATGGAAGATTCCCTGCAGGATCTGCGCGGCCGCGAGACCCTGAGCGGCAGCGATTTCCTGCCCCTGGCCGTCAAGCTCGATCAGCTCTATGGGGAGTTTGCCCTGCTGCGCTCGCTCACCTCACAGGCCGGGCCGGCCGTGGAAGCCGACAACGCGCCCGAGGCACGCGTGACGGAGAACGGCACCCAGATCATCGAGGCGCCGAAATTCCTGGCCGAGATGGCGGCGGCAAGATCGGCGCAGCCCAAGGCGCATCGGGTGGCGCAGGCAGGCAGCCTCGACAGCACCCTGACGGCGCTCACCGAACTGGTGGCGCAGGAACACAAGAAAACCGTGGTGCTGGAATGCTCGGGATTGCATCTGGTTCCGCAGCGCTACCAGGCGACCATCAAGAACGTGTCGATTCAATTGATCCGCAACGCCGTGATGCATGGAGTCGAGAGTTCGGCCGCGCGCAAGCAAGCCGGCAAACCCGCGCATGGAACCCTGCACCTCGAGTTCAAGAGCATGCTGGACGAGAGTTTCGAGCTGCACTTCCAGGACGACGGCTGCGGCCTCGACCCGGACACCGTGCGCGCCACCGCGATCGCCAAGGGTCTGATCACCGAGGAGGCCGCCACGCGCCTGCGCGATCGGCAAGCCATTAAATTGATCTTCAAGTCGGGCTACACCACCATGACGAACGCCTCGGGTGAAGCCCCGCACGGCACCGGCATGTCCCTGGTGCGCCGCTACGTGCACGAGGCCGGAGGCAAGATTGCGCTGGCCACGCTGCTAGGCCACGAGACCCGCTTCAAAGTGACGCTGCCGGCCGCCGCCGCGGCGGCAACGCCCGACGCGCAAGTCGCCTAAGCGTCGCAGACTCAACCAAGCGTCGCAGACTCAGGCGTCGCAGACTCAACGACGGGGCAGACAGCCAGCCGTCGCAGAGTCGGCTACACGTCGCGCGGCGCGAGTTCCACCAGCACGGCACCCGCCGCCACCCGCTCGCCCACGGCGAAGGCCAGGCCCGTGACCGTGCCGGCGTACGGCGCGGTCAGGGTGTGTTCCATTTTCATCGCCTCCACCGTCACCAAGGGGGCGCCTCGATCGACTTGCTGTCCCGCGGCCACGTGCACCGCCACCACCGTTCCTGGAAGCGGAGTGAGCAGCGAGCCTTCTTCCGCGCCGGCACTGACCCGCAGGGCGTCCTCGGTGTGCGTCAGGCGCAGCACGGCTTGGCGTCCGCCGCGGAACAGGTGCAGTTCTCGATCCGCTTCGATCACCCGGACATGCTGGATCTGTCCGCCATACTCCACGTCCATCGATTGTTCGCCGCGTGCAACCAGGTGCAGCGGATAGTCCCGGCCCCCGGCCTGGGCCAGATACGCATCGCGCCCCGGATCCACATTCACTGCGGCCTGTTCGATGACCAGGGAATTTTCCCCGAATCTCCACGTGCTCCTCGGCGCAGCCCCCAGCCGCCAGCCGCGGCTGTCCGCCCATAGAGCATCGGCCTCGGCTCGCCGGGTGGCGCACCACAGCGCCGCCAATACGGCATCTAAGTCATCGGCAGGCGGCTCGCCGAAGCACAGCTGCGCGCGGCGCACCTCGAGAAAATTGGTCGCAATGCCGCCGCGGCGGAATTCCTCGTCCGCGAGCACGCTGCTCAGCAGCCCGCGGTTGGTGGTTACGCCCACGATCTCGAGCTCGCCCAGCGCACGGTGCAGGCGATCGGCCGCCTCGCCGCGCGACTCGCCCCAGGCGATGAGCTTGCCCAGCATGGGGTCGTAGAAAGTCGAGACCTCGTCGCCGGTATCGACGCCGCCATCGAACCGCAGGCCGGCAGCGGCCTCGGGCCAGCGCAGATGCGCGATGCGGCCGACGCTCGGCAGGTATCCATGCTGCGGGTCCTCGGCGTACAAGCGCGCTTCCATGGCGGCGCCGTGCCGGGTGATGTCGCCCTGAACTTTGGGCAGGTCCGAGCCCTCCGCGACCCGCAGCTGCCACTCCACCAGGTCGACACCCGTGATCAGCTCGGTGACCGGATGCTCCACCTGCAGGCGGGTGTTCATTTCCATGAAATAGAACTGCTGGGATTCGTCGACCAGGAACTCGACGGTGCCCGCGCCCACGTAGCCGACCGCGCGCGCCGCCTGCACGGCGGCGCGCGACATCGCCGCGCGCACCTCCTCGCGTAGGCCCGGCGCCGGCGCTTCCTCGATGATTTTCTGATGGCGGCGCTGCACCGAGCAATCTCGATCGAACAGGCTCACGATCTCGCCGCGGGAGTCGGCAAACACCTGAACTTCGACGTGGCGCGCCAGCGGGAAATAGCGCTCCAGCAGCAGTTTGTCGTCGCCGAATGCCGTGCGCGCCAGCCGCTGCGCCGATTCGACCGCCGCCGCGACCTCGGCGGCGGAATTCACGACCTGCATGCCCTTGCCGCCGCCGCCCGCGCTGGCCTTGATGATGAGCGGGAAGCCGACGCGTCGCGCCTCCTCGATGAGCCGTTGCGGCGCTTGATCGTCGCCATGGTAGCCGGGGGCCACCGGCACCCCCACCGCGGCCACGGCCGCCTTGGATGCGCTCTTCGAACCCATCGCCCGGATCGCGGCGGCCGGCGGCCCGACAAAGGCGATTCCCGCCTCGGTGCAGGCCTGCGCAAAATCGGCATTCTCCGAGAGAAAACCATATCCGGGATGCACGGCATCGGCGCGCGCACGCGCGGCGACGGCCAGAATCTTCGCGATATCTAGATAGCTTTCGGCCGCGGGCGGCGGCCCCAGCAGGTAGGCCTCGTCGGCCTCGCGCACGTGGCGCGAGCGGGCATCCGCCTGCGAGTACACCGCGATGCTCGTGATGCCCAGGCGCCGCGCGGTGCGCGCGATGCGGCAGACTATCTCGCCGCGGTTGGCGATCAGCAATCGTCGGATCATCGGTGCCTCACATGCGAAACACGCCGAAGCGTGTGGGAACCGCCTCCCGGCCGCGGTTCAAGGCCAGCGCCAGTCCGAGGGCGCGGCGGGTGTCGAGTGGATCGATGACGCCGTCATCCCAGAGCCGTGCGGAAGCATAGTAGGGGTGGCCCTGCCGCTCGAATTGGTCCCGGATCGGCGCCTTGAGCTTCTCTTCCTCCGCATCGCTCAAGCTGCCGCCGGTGCGCTGCAGAGCCTCACGCTTGATGGTGGCGAGCACGCTGGCGGCCTGCTCGCCGCCCATGACCGAGGTGCGCGCGTTCGGCCATTGAAACAAGAATCGCGGGCTGTAGGCCCGGCCGCACATGGCGTAATTGCCGGCACCGAAGCTGCCGCCGATGACGACGGTATATTTCGGCACCGCGGCGCAGGCCACCGCCGTGACCAGCTTTGCGCCATCCTTGGCGATGCCGCCCGCCTCGGCCGCCTGACCCACCATGAAACCGGCGATATTTTGCAGGAACAGCAGCGGTATTCCCTCGCGGCAGCACAGCTCGATGAAGTGCGCGCCCTTCAAGGCGCTCTCGGAAAACAGGATGCCGTTGTTGGCCAGAATGCCCACCGTCGAGCCGTGGATATCCGCAAAGCCGCACACCAGGGTCGTGCCGTACAGCGCCTTGAACTCATCGAACCAGGAGCGGTCGACCAGGCGTGCGATCAATTCTCGCACCTCGTAGGGCTTGCGCGGGGTCGGCGGGATGATGCCATACAGTTCCGCCGGATCGTATGCAGGGGCGCCCGGGCCGCCGCCCGAGTTCGCCAGTGCGGCTGCCGCCGGCCGCAACCTCGCCACGGCGCGGCGCGCGAAGGCCAGGGCGTGAGTGTCGTTTTCGGCGTAGTAGTCGGTCACGCCGGAGCGCCGGCAGTGCACGTCCGCGCCGCCCAAGGATTCGGCGTCGATTTCTTCGCCGGTCGCCGCCCTGACCAGCGGCGGACCGCCGAGGAACACGCGGCCCTGGTTGCGCACGATGACGGCATGGTCGGACATGGCGGGCACATAGGCGCCGCCCGCGGTGCACGAGCCGTGCACCACCGCGATCTGTGCCACGCCCTGCGAGGAGAGCCGCGCCTGGTTGAAGAAGATGCGCCCGAAGTGATCGCGGTCGGGAAATACCTCATCCTGCTTGGGCAGAAATGCGCCGCCGCTCTCCACCAGATAAATGCACGGCAGGGCGTTCTCGCCCGCGATCTCCTGCGCCCGTAAGTGCTTCTTCACGGTGAGGGGGTAGTAGGTGCCGCCCTTCACGGTGGGGTCGTTCGCCACCACCATGCATTCACGGCCCGATACCCGGCCGATGCCCGTGATGAGGCCTGCGCCGGGCAGATCCTCCCCGTACACCCCCTGCGCCGCCAAGGCGGATAGCTCGAGGAACGGCGCTCCGGGATCGAGCAGCGCCGCGATGCGCTCGCGCGCCAGCAGCTTGCCCGACTTGCTGTGCTTGTCCCGCGCGGCCGCGCTGCCGCCCGCAGCATTGCGCCGCAGCGTCGAGCGCAGATCCTCGACCAGCGGCAGCATCGCGGCCCGGTTGTCGGCGAATTCCTTCGAGCGGATGTCGACCTTCGAGACGATCTGGGCCATCGATTGCTGCCCCCATTGGCTTTGTGCTTCGGACAGTGGCAAAATTGTCGGACAGTCCGATTATCCAACGATTTAGGGTCCGCTGACAATGGGGGTCCGCTGAATGGCCAATTCCGCATATCGCGAGTTCAACTTCGGGCTGGGCGAAGTCATCGACGCCGTGCGCGACCAAGTGCAGCGCTTCGCCGAGGAGCGCATCGCGCCGCGCGCCAACGAAATCGACCGCAGCAACGTCTTCCCGCGGGACTTGTGGAACGAGTTCGGGCAGCTGGGATTCCTGGGGATGACGGTGAGCCCGGAGTACGGCGGCGCGGGGCTCGGCTACCTGGCCCACACCGTCGTGATGGAGGAAATCTCGCGCGCCTCCGCCGCCGTGGGCTTGAGCTACGGCGCGCACTCGAATTTGTGCGTGAACCAGCTGGCGCTCAATGCCAGCGAGGCGCAGAAGCGCAAGTACCTGCCGAAGCTCATCAGCGGCGAGCACGTGGGTTCGCTCGCCATGTCCGAACCCGGGGCCGGTTCCGACGTCGTATCCATGCAGCTCAAGGCGGTCAGGCAGGGCGACCGCTACGTGCTCGACGGCCGCAAGATGTGGATCACCAACGGCCCCGAGGCCGATGTGCTGGTGGTGTACGCGAAGACCAATCCGGGCGCCAATGCGCGCGGAATCAGCGCCTTCATCATCGAGAAGGACTTCAAGGGATTCACCGCGGCGCAGAAGCTCGACAAGCTCGGCATGCGCGGCTCGAGCACCAGCGAATTGGTGTTCGACGGCTGCGAGGTTCCGGCCGAGAACCTCATGGGAAAGGAAAACAACGGCGTCAAGGTGCTGATGCGCGGGTTGGACTACGAGCGCGTGGTGCTCTCGGGCGGCCCACTCGGCATCATGGCCGCCGCCCTCGACGTGGCCGTGCCCTACGTGCGCGAGCGGCGCCAGTTCGGCCAGCCCATCGGCACCTTCGAGCTCGTGCAGGGCAAGCTCGCCGACATGTACGCCTCGCTCAATGCCTGCCGCAGCTACGCCTACATGGTTGCCGCGGCCTGCGACCGCGCCGACGCAACCCGCAAGGATGCCGCGGCCTGCATCCTGTTTTGCGCCGAGGCGGCCACCCGGGCGGCGCTGGATGCCATCCAATTGCTGGGCGGCAACGGCTACATCAACGACTATCCCACCGGGCGGCTGCTGCGCGACGCCAAGCTCTATGAAATCGGCGCGGGCACCTCGGAGATCCGCCGCATGCTGATCGGCCGCGAATTGTTCGGTGAGGGCTGATGAGCGATTTGTTCGCACCTCTCGACGACCATCCGGCCTACCGGCAAATCGCGAATGTGATCGAGCAGCGCATCGTCGGCCGCTCGCTGCGCGCCGGCGATCCTCTGCCCTCGGAGACGGATCTGGCGCGGCAATTCGGCGTCAATCGATCGACCATTCGCGAGGCGATCCGCGAGCTCGAGACCCATGGGCTCCTCGGCCGGGTTCGCGGCGAGAAGCGTCTGAGGGTGACGCGCCCGGAACCGCGGCGAGTCAGCTCCGGCGTGAGCCGCGCCTTGGCACTGCACGATGTGACCTTTCTCGAGTTATGGGAAGCGATGATGGCGATCGAACCAATGGCCGCGCACTATGCGGCCGTGCGTCGCACGCCGGCGCAGCTACAGGCTCTGGTGCGCGCCGCTGCGCGCTTCAAGCGCGAGGTCGGCGACACCGCGGCGGCCGTCGCCGCGGTGGTGGATTTCTTTACGGCCGTTGCCGCCGCCAGCGGCAACCGGGTGCTGGCCATCTCCCAAGCGCCGGTCAACTTATTGCTCGCTCCGACTCTCACCCGTATGATCGACCGCGTGCCGCAGGCACGGGCGCGTATCCACGATGCGCAAACCCGGATCGGCGATGCGATCAAGCTCGGGCGCAGCGAGCAGGCACGCACCTGGATGGAAAAGCACATCCGCGATTTCAAGCGGGGCCACGAGCTCGAATCGCGCCGCGACTAATAGACTGAACCGCGAATGGAGCGAAGCGAGAGAGTGCGATGAGAAAGGCATTGGACGACACGGCCCTCGACACCCTGTTTCGGCAGGCCCGCTCCTACAACCGCTGGACGCCGGAGCCGGTGCCCGAGCACACCCTGCGAGCCCTTTACGACCTGCTCAAGCTGGGGCCGACCTCGCTCAATTGCTGCCCCGCCCGGTTCGTCTTCGCGAGCAGCGCGGCCGCCAAGGCGACTCTGGCCGGCTGCGTGTCCCACGGCAACGTGCTCAAGGTGGAGCAGGCGCCGACGACCGTCATCATCGCCATGGACGAGAAGTTCTACGAAAAGATTCCGTTCTTGTTTCCGCAGCGGCCGCAAGCCGGGGAAGCATTCAAGAATCCCGCCGTCGGGGGCGTCCACATGATGCGCAACGCCACCCTGCAGGGCGCCTACCTGATGCTGGCGGCCCGCTCGCTGGGCCTGGACTGCGGCCCCATGTCCGGATTCGACCACGCCAAGCTCGATGCGGCGTTCTTCGCCGGCACCTCGCTGAAGTCGAATTTCATTTGCGCCCTGGGCACGGGAACCACTGAAACGCTGTCCCCACGCAATCCCCGTCTGTCCTTCGAGGAGGCCTGCAGGATCGCCTAGAGAATCGATTCGCGCAGCGTATCGGAACCCGACGGATCGTGCAGGTTCGTGCTGAACGATACCAGCACCATCATGGAGTCGCCGGTATTGCGAAAGGCGTGCACCACGCCGGGCGGTATGGTCAGGCGCCAGGTCTCCCCCGCCGGCACCTCGAGATCGCGAACCGTCCCCGCTTCCTTGAGACGCACCAGGCAGGGTCCCACCACGCTGGTGGTTTCCACGGCCGTGCGGTGCATGTGGTTGCCGCGAACCTCATTGGGCTGGGTGAGCACCACGTGCACGTTCTTCTGCGCGCCGAGCTCGCTGTCGGTCAAGGGCTCGAACACGCTGCCGCGCGCATCGCGATGAGTCTTCATCGCCTGCACGACGACCCGGGAGATATTCGGCGTAGTCATGAGGGCAATTATAGCCGAGCGGAGCGCAATTTCAGCGGAGCGGAGCGGCGGCGGCGCATCAACGCGGCGGCCGACGCCCCGTATGCCGCCGGCCCGCCAGCAGCACGCCGGCGATGAACATCATGTCCAGCCAGTCCAGCGCCCCTCCCCCGCTCTTGCTCGGCGCCGTGACATCCAGCGAGGCGGTGGCGCTCGCCGAGTTTGCGCCGGCCGGGCCCGTTGCGAGTGCCTTCGCAGCGATCGGATTGGCGTAGCTGCCCGCGGAGGCGCTCTTGACGCTCAAGGTGATGGAGCAGTTGCCCTTGGCCGGAATGACGGCCCCGGCCATGGTCACGGTGCTCGCGGAGCTGGTCAGTGTTCCGGATGCGCCCGCGCACGTGGTGGTCGGCGCCGGCGAGGTCTGCACGCTCATTGCGGCAGGAACGGTCGCGGTAAAGCTCGACTGGGTCAAGGCAAAGCCGTTCGAATTGTTGAACGTGATGGTGAGCGTCGAGGCGGAATTCGTGGCGACGCTGGCGGGCGAGAAGGCCTCGCTGACCGTCGGCGCCGCCGGGGCCACCGTCATGGCCGTCATGCACGCCGTGGCCGCCGTACCGGCCGATGACGGGGCGTTCACCGTCGCCGCTCCCGCGGCATTGAACGAGACCGTCCCGGTATCGACGTGACCGGCGGAATCGGTGACGGTGAGCGTCAAGGTGCCCGCAGTGCCGGTCGATGCGACGCTGATCTGCGCCGCGTTGGCGCCCGACCGGATGCTGACCCCGCCGGCCGCCGACCACGCGTAGGACGCGATGCCGAGATTGCAGGCGGCGACGCTGCCGGCGCCATTGAACGACGTGTTGCCGTTGGCCGTGATCACGACGATGGGCTGCAAGGCGGCACTGACGGCGCTCAGCGCGTTGACCATCCCGGCGCCGCATTCACCCTGCACGCAGGCGCACTCGCCCGAGCCATCGGCGGCGGTTGCCGGGCATTGCGGCAGCCCGGCCGGCTGAGGAAACGCAGTCGCGCTCGATTCGATGCGCGCGATCAGCTGAGCCGGCGTCAAATTCGCATTGACCGCGCGCATGAGCGCGGCGATTCCCGACACGATGGGGGCGGAAAAGCTGGTGCCGAGATTGTACGGGGCGTCGAGCATGTTGGTGTAGCCGTTGCTTCCCGGCGTCGTCAGCCCGAGATTCACGGTCGTGTCGATGGATCGAAGACACGGAGGCGCGGCGGAGGTGACGCAATTGCCCGCGGGCGCGGAGACGCCCACCTCGGGCCCGAGGCTGCTGTAGCCCACCTTGGTGCCCACATTGCGCAGGCCCGCCACCGCAAGCACCCCGCTGCAATTGCCGGGCGCATCGACCGCCCCGCTCTCATTGCCGGCGGACGCCACCACCAGAACGCCCAGGCTGGCCAAGGTATTGACCACGCTCTGATAATCCCCGGGACAGCTGCCGGTGCCGCCCAAGCTCAGGTTGACGATGTCGGCGGGATAGGGATTGTCGGGCACGGGATTGCCGGACTCGTCCAGCACCGACAGGCCCGCCGCCCATTGCATGCCCGAGATGATGTCCGAATCGTAGCCGCCGCATTTGCCCAGCGCTCTGACGGGCAGGATATAGGGCGCCCAGGTCATGCCGGCGATTCCCGTATCGTTGTTGGTGATCGCGCCGAGGACGCCAACCACGCGCGTGCCATGCCAGGAGCTGTTCGAAACGGGACAATCGGCGCTCGGGAACAGGCTGTTCTGCTGATCCGTGCTGCTGATCCAATCGCCGGGATCGGATGGGTCCGGATCCCAGCCATCGCCGTCGTTGGCGATCAGGTAGGTGCCGAGCGCCGCTCCGGTGGTCCGATTGTAGTCCTGCCCCACGAAATCGTAGCCCGGCAGAAGCCGCCCGCCGAAGCCGGCCCGCAGCAGATCGGGGTGATCGAAACGCACCCCGGTGTCCACGTCGGCGATGACCGTCCCGGAGCTGCCCGTGGTGATCGCCCAGGCCGACACGGCATCGGTCGCCGATAGATCCATGGTCGCAATGCCATCGAGCGTAATGCTGGTCGCGCTCGGCGTCTGCATGTACCACTGGCCGCTCGCGTCCGTGGTCGGTGGGAACAGCGGATCGTTGGGCAGCGAATGCGGGTATCGGCGCTGATCCACGTCGGCGAACAGCACGGCCGCGTCGGCACGCAATTTCTTCAATGCCGCATTGACGTCGGCGCCGTACAGCGTCTTCTGCAGGAACAGCACATGCATGCTCGGCGTGATTTGGCGCGACTTGGCCATTGCCAACCCGGTTCGCTGCACCAGGCCCGCGACATCCGCCGGCGAGGTCTGTGCCTGCACGACTCTCACGCTCTGCGTCCGCGCGCGGACTTTGATGATCTTGGCCACCGCATTACCGGCGGTCGGCCGAAAGCCCACCACCAGGCGCTCCGCTTCAGGCCCTATTTGCACCGAATGAGTACGCACCGCATTCCATTCCGGCGCGGCAACGGCCGGCCCGCTGGACAGGGCCAGGGCGCAGCCCACGACAAATATCGGCAGTAATCGTCCCATTCCTGACATAAATACTCCAAAACCCCATGCAGCCGGTCGCCGCCGCATCCCCGCGATTTCGCGCTTGCAGACTAGCAATAACGCGCCAGCCAAAGTGAGAACTAGGACCGCAAAACCGCCGCCGGCTCCACGGCTCGGCGCCCGCGCGCGCCGTGCGTCGGTCCCTGGCGACAAGAACTGCGCCCAAAGGGCCCAAACGAGTAGAATACCGGGCTCGAATTTCCGTTCATCGAGGGCAAATGAATGACGTATGACAATCGGCAGTTCTACATTGACGGCGCCTGGGTCGATCCGATCGAGCCGAAGGAATTAACGGTCATCAATCCCGCCACCGAGGCTGCGGCCGGAGTGATATCCATGGGCAGCGCGAAGGACGTGGAGCGGGCCGTCGGGGCGGCGCGCCGCGCTTTCGATGGCTATTCACGCACCAGCCCGGCGGAGCGCCTGGCCCTGATGGAGCGCATCCTCGCCGCCTACAAGGCGCACTACGATGAAATTGCGCAGGCGATTTCCACGGAAATGGGGGCCCCCATCACTCTGGCCAAGGGGTCGCAAACGCGGATCGGGGTCGGCCACATCGGCGCCATGATCGAGGTGCTGAAGAGCTTCAAGTTCGAGGAATTGCGCGGCTCGGTGCGGCTGGTGCAGGAACCGGTGGGTGTGTGCGCCTTGATCACGCCGTGGAACTGGCCGATGAATCAAGTGGCCGCCAAGGTGGTTCCGGCGCTAGCCGCCGGCTGCACCATGGTGCTCAAGCCCTCCGAGTATTCGCCGTTCAGCGCCATCCTGTGGGCCAAGGTGATGCACGAGGCCGGGGTTCCGGCAGGGGTGTTCAATCTCATCAACGGGGACGGCGCCGGCGTCGGCGCTCCGCTGTCGTCGCATCGCGAAATCGACATGGTGTCATTTACCGGCTCGACCCGGGCCGGCACCGAGGTCGCGCGCAACGCCGCCTCGTCGGTCAAACGCGTACACCAGGAGCTGGGCGGCAAATCGCCCAATGTATTGCTGGACGATGCCGACTTCGAGCGCGCCGTGAAGCAAAGTGTGCTGCATGTATTTCAAAATTCCGGCCAGTCCTGCAATGCGCCGACGCGCATGCTGGTCCCCGCCGGCAAGATGGCGGCGGTGGAAGGCATCGCCAAGCGCATCGCCGAAAGCATCGTCGTCGTGGGCGATCCCGCTTCCGATAAAACCACCGTGGGTCCGGTGGTTTCCAAGCTGCAATTCGACCGCGTCGAGGGCTACATCGAGAAGGGAATCGCCGAAGGCGCACACCTCATCACCGGCGGCGCCGGCCGCCCCGAGGGACTGTCGAAGGGCTACTACGTCAAGCCCACGATCTTCTCCAATGTGCGCAACGACATGACCATCGCGCGCGAGGAGATATTCGGACCGGTGCTGTGCATCCTGCCCTATGGCAGCGAAGAGGAGGCCGTGCAGATCGCCAACGACACCCCGTACGGCCTCGCCGCCTATGTCTGGTCGCAGGACAAGGTCCGCGCGCGGCGCGTGGGCAATCGTATCCGTGCCGGCCAGGTCGCCTTGAACGGCGCGTCCGGCGACATGCAGACGCCGTTCGGCGGCTTCAAGATGTCGGGCAACGGGCGCGAGTACGGTGAGTTCGGCCTGCGCGATTTCCTGGAAGTCAAAGCCATGATCGGGGTCGACGCGGCTTGATGCCGGAGGGATACGGCCTTCGTCCCGATGGGGTTGCAGACCCCGCCGGGGCTTTGGCCGATCCCGCCGCAGCTTCGGCTGATCCCGCCGTTCTGCGGCTCGAGAATCTTTGTAAGCGCTTTTCGCCGGATCGGCCGCCGATTTTCGAAGGCATCGATCTCGAACTGCGCCAAGGCGAATATCTCGCCATCATGGGTGAGTCCGGTGTCGGCAAGTCCACTCTGCTCAATCTGCTCGCCGGGCTCGACCGGCCGGATCGCGGCCGAGTGCTGCTCGACGGAAGCGATCTGTCGGCACTGGACGACGACAGCGTCACTTTGCTGCGGCGGCGGGCAGTGGGGTTCGTCTTTCAAGCCTTTCACGTCTTGCCGTACCTGAGCGTTGCGGAGAACGTCGCCCTGCCTCTCGATCTGCTGGGAGTGCGCGAACCGGAGCGCAGCCGGCGCACCTCCCTGATGTTGGCCGCGGTCGGTATCTCCGAGCTGTCGCGCCGTCATGCCCGGGAGCTGTCCGGCGGAGAGGTACAGCGCGTGGCCATCGCCCGCGCCGTCGTGCACGCGCCGCGGCTGCTGCTTGCCGACGAGCCGACCGGAAATCTCGATCCGCGCACGGCGGCGCAGATCCTGGCCCTGCTGCGCACGCAGGTCAAAGCGAGCGCCGGCGCCGGCATCTTGATCACTCATTCGCGCGCAGCCGCCGAAACCGCCGATCGCATCCTGGTGCTCGATGCGCGCGGCCTCAGAGCCTGGGGGCCGGGGGGATGAGGGGGCCCGGCCCGTGGCGCGGCGCCTTCACCCTGTGGCGTGTGCTGCTGGCGGCACAGTGGAGGGAATCGCCCCTGCGCTTGCTGGCCGGCGTCGCGGCAATCGCGCTGGGCGTCGCGTTGGGCGCCGCGGTCTATCTGGTCAACGCCGCGGCCCTGAATGAATTCGGGTTGGCCGCGCAGAGGCTGGTGGGCGAGGCCGACGTCGTCGTGCGCGGTTCTCGCGAGGGATTTCCCGAGCAGCTGTTCGCCCGCCTCGCCAAGGACAGCGCGGTGAGTGTCGCGAGTCCGGTGCTCGAGCTCGAGGCGGCGCTGCCCGGGCGGCGCGAGACGCTCGAGGTGCTGGGGGTGGAACCGTTCCGCGCGGCAGCGCTGCAGCCCTCGCTCATCGGCGACATGGCCGGCGCTCTACTCTCGCTGTTCCGGGCCGACGGTATTTATTTGAGCAGCAGTGCGGCGCAGGAACTCGATCTGCGGCGCGGCGACGCCCTGCAGGTCATCGTCGGCAGCACACCCAAGTCGCTGCGCGTGATCGGTATTTTGCCGCAAGCGGCTTATTCCCAGTCTCTGGGCTTGATGGACATCGCTTCGGCACAATGGACCTTCGATCGAATCGGCCGGCTGAACCGCATCGATCTGCGATTGCGGCCCGGCACCGATGTCGGCGAGTATCGCCGCGCCCTCGGGCGCACTCTACCCGCGGGTGTGCTGGCCATCGCCCCACAGGTCGAGCGTGACCGCGCCTTGACCCTGACGCGAGCCTACAGGGTCAACCTCAACATGCTGGCGCTCGTCGCTCTGTGGACCGGAGCGTTCTTGGTCTTCTCGACCCAATCTCTCTCGGTGCTGCGCCGGCGCCGCTCGCTGGGATTGCTGCGGGCGCTGGGAGCGACGCGCGGCCAACTGCGGGCCGCTCTCGTCGGCGAGGGCACGGCGCTCGGCGTCGTCGGCTCCTGCCTCGGCCTCATTCTCGGCTTGGCGCTGGCCGAGGCCGTACTGCGCTTCCTGGCCGGAGATCTCGGCAATGGCCAGCTGCGCATCGCCGGAGCGTCGATGCGCGTGGCGCCGCTGCCCATGCTCGCCTTCTTGCTCATGGGTACGGCGGCGGCTAGCCTCGGCGCCTGGGTACCGGCGCGAAATGCGGCGCGCCAGGCGCCGGCCTATTCCCTCAAAGGCGGCGACGGCGGCTTCGCCGCGGTCGCCCGCAGCAGTGCGTACTTCGGCCTCGCTCTGCTGGCCCTGGGTGCCGCGCTCTCCCGCCTCCCGCCCGTGAGAGGGCTGCCGCTATTCGGTTATGCCGCCATTGCCGCACTGCTGTTTGGCGCCGTATTGCTGGTGCCCACGCTGACGGTGCGAGGCCTGAGCCTCGCGCCGCGCACGCACCGCGTCGTGCTGGACACGGCCGTGGCGCAACTGCGCGAGAACGTCGGGCTGTCCACCCTGAGCTTGGCCTCCATCATCGTGAGCTTCAGCCTCATGGTGGCGATGGCCATCATGGTCTACTCCTTCCGCGTCTCCTTCGATCGCTGGCTGGGCAAACTCCTGCCCGCCGACATGCAGCTGCGCGAGCCGCTCGGCAACGACACGGCTTACTGGTCCGGCGCCGATCAGGCGCGCCTGGCGAACGTCGCCGGAGTCTCACGAATCGAATTCCGCCGCACCCGGCAATTTGCGCTCGATCCCTCTCGGGCGCCGCTCACGCTGATCGCCCGCGGGGCCAGCGCCGCACAAGCGGCGGCGGAGCTGCCCCTGGTGCGAAGCGGCCCGCTGCCCGCCGACGGGCAAGCGGCGTGGGTGTCCGAGGCGCTGCAGGATCTATACGGATACAAGGTGGGCGATCGAATCCTCCTGCCGCTCGCCGGACGCCCGCGACCGTTCACGGTGGCTGGCATCTGGCGCGACTATGCACGCATGTCCGGCTCCATCGTCATCTCGCGCCCGGCTTACCTCACCGCAACCGGCGACGACACCGCCAATGAGGGTTCGCTGTGGCTGCAGGACGGCGCCGATCCGGCGCGGGTCGAAGCGGCGCTGCGCGCCCAGTTCGCACGCGGCGATTCTCTGGAAATATTGACCAGCAACGCGCTGCGCGCCCGCTCGCTGCAGATTTTCGACCGCGCCTTCGCCATCACCTACGCGCTCGAGGCCATTGCGGTCGTCATCGGCCTGACCGGGGTGAGCTTTGCGGCGAGCTCGACCGCCCTGGCACGCCGCGCCGAATTCGGCATGCTGCGGCACATCGGCATGCTGCGCAGGCAGATCGTCGCCATGCTGGCCGGGGAAGGAATTCTCACGAGCGCATTCGGCGTCGCGTATGGACTCACGCTCGGCGGCGCCTTGAGCCTGATCCTGGTCTACATCGTGAATCGCCAATCCTTCCATTGGAGCATCGAGCTTGCCATCCCCGTCCGACAGCTCGCGATGCTCAGCGTGACGCTGATCGGCGCCGCGGCCGTCACTGCGATTTGGAGCGGGCGCGCCGCGACCAGCCAGGATGCCGTACAGGCCGTGCGCGAGGACTGGTGAGCGCATGAAGGCATTGCGCGCAAGCCGGAATGCACGCGCCTGCGCCGCGGCCGCCGCATGCATCGCTGCAGGCGCCGTGCCGGCCGTGACAGCGGCGCGCGCGGCGGCCGCTCCTGCCCCGCCGGCAGCGCCTTCCGCGCAGCGAGCCGCCACGCCCCCGTACGCGCAGGTAGCCGCCGATCATGCGTTGACATTTCCGGCGGACTTCGGCAGTCATCCGCAGTTTCGCACCGAGTGGTGGTACGTCACCGGCTGGCTGACGACCGAACGCGGCGAGCCGCTGGGATTTCAAATCACCTTCTTCCGTACCAAGCCGGATATCGACCAGAGCAATCCCAGCTCCTTCACGCCTCGGCAGATCCTCATTGCGCACTGCGCCATCAGCGATCCGGCGCGCGGCCGCCTATGGCAGGATCAGCGCGTGCGCCGCGCCGGGTTTGGGCTTGCCGAGGCGCTCAGCGCGGATACCCATGTATGGGTGGACGACTGGGCCCTCGAGCACGTTGGATCCGTCTACACCGCCACGATCGCCGCGGAGGATTTTTCATTCGATCTGAGGCTCTCGGAATCCCAGGCGGCGCTGTTGAACGGCGATTCCGGGGTGAGCCGCAAGGGACCCGCGCCCGAGGCTGCGAGCTATTACTACAGCGTGCCGCACTTGAAGGTTTCCGGCAGCATCGCCAGGCAACGCGGCGCGGACCGGGTGAGCGGCGAGGCCTGGCTCGATCACGAATGGTCCAGCGAATATCTGGACGCCGCGGCCGTCGGCTGGGACTGGGTCGGTGTGAATTTGGACGATGGCGCGGCGCTGATGGCGTTTCGAATCCGCGATGCGAGGGGCGAGCAGCGCTGGGCCGGCGGCACCTTGCGCAGCAGCGGCGGCAAAGTGCAAATTTTGCAGCCGGCGGACATCGCTTTCCACGCCGGGCGGCGCTGGGTATCGCCGCGAACGGGCATCGGTTACCCGGTGGAGTGGTCGATACGCGCGGGGGATCGGCAAATCGATCTTGCACCCTTGATGGACGACCAGGAGAACGACACTCGGCTCTCCACCGGAGCGATCTATTGGGAGGGCGCGGTCAGAGCCTATGAAAAGCGCCGGCTCGTGGGCCGCGGATATCTGGAGCTGACGGGGTACGGCGAAGCGCTGCGCCTACGATGACGCTAGCTTTAATGAGGCTAGCTCTAATGAGGCTAGCTCTTGAACAAATTGCGCAGCTGATTGACCCGCCTGCGCCAGAAGAACGCCATGGAATGGCGGTCGGATCGCAGCACGCGCAGCAGCTCCGGAAATATGCCGCCGCGGAGCAGAAAGGTCTTGCGCCGCCGCTGATTGGCGCTGCGCAGGTGTTCGAGCCAGGGTGCCTCGCGAATTTCCTTGCTGATTCTCACCGGGGTGCTGTACTGCAGGATGTACGCGAGCCGGGGAAAGTTGGTCTTGTTGCCCGATGACCCATGGACGGTGCGGCCATGGTGAATGATCATGGCGCCCGCCGAAATCGGCCGTACCGCGGCGCTCTGCGGATCGAATCCCGCGTAGCACTCAATGGTGTTTGCCTCCTTGGAACCGCCGTTCAAACGGTGCGGCAGCACGCCCAGCAAATGCGAGCCCGGAATGTAGGCCATGGCGCCATTCTCGATGGTACTGTCCGTCAACGCGATCCAGATGCTGATCTCGTCGTATTCGAATCCCGGCTCGCGAAACGCCTCGTCCTGGTGCCACGGGGTGGGACCCCCCTTGTGCACGGGCTTGAAAATCGTGTGATCCCCTGCAAAGGCGGCTTGCGGACCCAACAGCTGCTTGGCGATTGCCAGCGCCGTTTTGCGATAGGACATCTTTCTCAATTCGGTCGCGTACAAGGAGGGCTGCAGCACGCTCGGCAGTGTCGTCTCCCCGCTGCCGCCCTTCGCGATCAGATCGAGATTTCTGCCTTCGCTGCGGCCCTTTCCGCTTTCGAGCATGCTCATCAGAATCTTGCCGCACCATTCGAGTTCCGTCTTCGAAATCTGCGGAGTCTCGATGACAAGGAAACCTTGCCGAAAAAAATCGGCAACTTGACTATCGCTGAGAGGTACGTCCAATGACTCAGTCCTGGCAATTCGATGAAATAATTACAATGCACGAGTGGCGCGGACACCGCGGGACGGGCGCTCCTATGATAACGGGACTACACCGTCGTGGTAAGTTTCTCACCTGCCAAGACTTCATCTTGGTCGGGAATATGTGAAGCTGCAGCGCTGGCGCAACCCCCGCCCGCCCGCGATCCTGCATTGCGCCATCGGCCGCCCGAATCGGCTGACTCGGCTGTAGGTCTACGGCATCCAATCGGCTATGCTCTCTGCAAGTTTCCGCGATTGCTTCACCCAAGGGCCAGAACATGACCTATCGGCACCCTGCCGCCATTGCCTGCGCCAGCGCGCTCATTGCCGCCGCCTTGTGTGGAAGCCGGCCCGCGGGCGCGGCGGCCCTCACGGCCGACACCACTGAAATAGATGCCTGTCTGCCGTTCGCCATGCCCGATTCGTCCGCGTTGTTCGGCTCGCCGAAGAAGGTCTTTGCGCATTACTTTTACCCGTTTCCTCTGTCCATAGACAACAAGCCCTCGACATCCGACTACTACAACGTCAACTACCTGAACAAAAACGGCGAATCCAGCAAGTGGCTCGCGAAGGGCGGCTTCCTTCGTCAAAGACCCCTGGGAGTGCCAATCGGTTCCCCTGCGAACTGGCAGTTGCAGAACGTGGAGCGGGAAGTGCGCATGGCGATTGCGCGCGGGATCACGGGTTTTACCATCGATGTGATGTCGGCCAATGAGGCAAAGAACTCCAACAGCCATCTGCACATGTTGTTGAGCGCCGCTCAGGCGGTGGACTCCCGCTTCAAGATCGTGGTGATGCCCGACATTGCCGCACTGAAGACCGACGCCGATGCGGTGACTCAGATCATTGCGGCCGTCGCCACCAGCCCGGCTGCCTATCGGCTGGCGGACGGCAGACTGGTGGTCACCGCCTTCAACGCCAATGCGAATCCCCCGCAGTGGTGGGCATCCATCCTCGCCCAGCTCAAGTCGCAAGGCATCGATATTGCCTTCGTGCCCACCTTTCTCGGCTGGGGCTCGCAAGCCAGCGGTTTCGCCGCGATAAGCGCCGGGTTCGCCGACTGGGGAACGGCCACCGAGAGCAGTTCGGATCGCATGAAGGCCGACCCGGCGGTGGCCCACGGCAATTATGGAAAGATATACATGATGCCGGTCGACCCGCAGCAGTACCGTCCCAAGGACTCCATTTACTGGGAAGCCGGCAATAGCGGCACCTTTCGCAAGGCCTGGACCAGCGCAATCGACGGCGGCGCCGATTGGGTCCAATTGGTCACCTGGAGCGATTTCTCGGAGTCGAGCCAGGTCGAGCCTTATACCGACTCCACGCTGCGCAGAGACATCGGCACCGGCTTCTACGACCTCAACGCCTACTATGCGGCTTGGTTCTTGCTGGGGAAGCAGCCGCCCATCACTCACGATGTCTTGTACTATTTTTATCGCCGCGAGCCGACCGACGCCGCGAGCCCCTCGCAGAGCGCTGCGAATCAGGTGCGCAACAGTACGCCCGAGGACGACATCGAATTGCTCGCGTTCCTGACCGCCCCCGGTACCGTCGAGATTTCCATCGGCGGGAAGAGCTTCACGCAAAACGCCCCGGCCGGAATTAGCTCCTTCAAGGTGCCCACGGCGCCGGGAGTCCCCGTCTTTTCCGTGTCGCGCGGCGGATCGGAAGTCATATCGTTCCAGGCTCCCGTGGAGATCTTTGGACAAGCCGGCATTCCCTCCGGCGTGATCGACATGACCTATTGGAGCGGCAGCGCGTCCAAGAGCGGAGTTTGCGCTCTTTGACTTCGGGCAAGGTGCAGGATCTGCAGCGCTTCAGGCTGCCCCCGGACTTCCGGGGCCGCTCCGGCTTCAAGGTGCAGCTATGGTGGCTGGTGCAGGCCACCTTGTTCCGCGGCTCGCCCCAGTTGCTGTATGGGTTTCGCCGTTGGCTGCTGCGCCAATTCGGCGCCCGTATCGGCAAAGGGGCGATCATTCGCCCTTCCGTCACCATTCCCTACCCCTGGAAATTGAGCATCGGCGACTACTCGTGGGTGGGAGACCACGCCGTGCTCTATTGCTTCGCGCCGATTACCATCGGCAACGATGTGGTCATATCGCAAAATGCGTACCTCTGTGCCGGGACGCACGATTACCGAAGCCCGACCTTCGACATTCAAGCCTTCCCGATCGTGATCGAGGATGAGGCATGGCTGGCCGCCGATGTGTTCGTCGCGCCCGGCATCACCATCGGCAAGGGAGCGGTGGTGGGTTCCCGAAGTTCCGTGTTCAAGGATCTGCCGCCGATGATGGTCTGTACCGGCTCTCCCGCCCGCCCGATCCATGCCAGGGTTTGAATTCCCCCGCGCGGCGCTGCGCAGGATCGCCGTTCGGGCTCGGCAGAAGAACAGCATCTATTTGGCCTTGTCTCTCATCGCCAGGGTTCTCAATGCCTTCGGCATGTTCATTGCCATTCAGAGATTCGTGCCGAGCACCTTTGGAGAGATGAGCTATTTGACGGCCACCGCCGTCTCGACGGTGGCCTTTTGTTCCTTCGGCATCGAATTGTCGATCAACGCCGAGCTGACCAGAAAGCTCAGAGACTCGCTGCCGCTGGGCCCGACGGTGATGGCCGGCTGCGCCCTCGCCCTGGTCGGTGCCCTGCTCGCCTGCGCCGTCGTCTGCACGGCATTTGCCTCCCAGCTGAAGCTCTCGAGCTCCCCCGGCTGGGCGGTGGTCGCGGTCTGCATCTACTCCTCCTTCATGATCTCCACCTCCCTACTGACCGCCATGTCCTTTGCCTTGGACGCCAGCGTCAACGTCGGCGTGTCCTACATGGCGACCTCGCTCATATTCGTCGGGTTTGCATTGTTTTCCAATGCCGGCGCCACCGGCGTCGATTTGATGTTCTTCCTGATCTGCGCGCAGATCGTCGCTGTCTCCTTTCTGGCGCTGGCGCTGCTGAGGCGCGGCCCGCGGCCGAACATGCGGGCCGCCGCGGATTACTTACTGCGCTCGCTGCAGGCCACGAAGATCGAAATCAAATCCTTGTTCGCTTACGGAGCCAAGCAAATCCTGGTCGTATCGGCGGTGACCTTCTCGCAGTGGTTGATTCAAAGAAAGATCGTGTTCGGCGCCGGCGGCGCCTCCGAGAACGCCATCTACAGCATCGGCAACCAGATATTCAACATGATGACGTTCATCCCGCTGATCATCACCCCGATCATCATCACCAAGCTTGCGGCGGCGGGAACCGACGTCGCACGGCGCAGAAAGATTTGCATGAAGAGCCTGCGGTTGTTCGCCGGGATCGCGCTGTGCGCCTGCACGGCGGCCTATGTCGGGCTGCGCATCGCGATCCCATTCTTGCCAGCCCGCTACTCGGTGGCGGCCGAAACCGGCCTCATCGCCTCCATCGCGGCCGCCTTTCAAATCCTGAAGTCGCCGTTTTCGCTGTTCTTCCTATCGCAGCTCAAAGCCTCGCGAGAAATCACCAGCGCCGCCGTGGGTGCGCTGTTCATGATCGTGGCAACGTCCATGTTCAGTCAGCTGGACCCGAATCAGGGCACGATGATCCGCCTGCTCGGCTGCGCCCTGCAGGCGGCGCTGCTCGGAGCGCTGTTCCTGGTCGAGTCCCGGGGGCAAGGCGACGCCCGGGGCGCACCGGCCGCGGCCATGACTAAAACTTGAAATTGATGCTCGCGTCGCCCCTGAAGTCGTTGTATTGAAATTCCGGCGTGTTCGAATCGCGCACTTCATGACCGGCATTGAGAGTGAGCGTGAGCGCGCTCGTCGGCGTGTACACGATGCTGCCCATCTCGCTGGTTACGGTGTCGTGCCTGGCTTGCGTGATGTCCACGGGTGCGACCAGCAGCGAGCTGGTGCCGGCGGGCGTCGC
Organism: uncultured Gammaproteobacteria bacterium; assembly: GCA_963837435.1. Classification (GTDB taxonomy): domain Bacteria; phylum Pseudomonadota; class Gammaproteobacteria; order Steroidobacterales; family Steroidobacteraceae; genus Bog-1198. The sequence continues at coordinate 466,352 of CAWINJ010000010.1, read as the reverse complement.
GCCGACGTAGTCGTGATTTTCGCGCTGCAGAGTCAGTGACAGCGACACCTTCTCCGATGCGGCCCAGATTGGCTCGAGGTTCACGCCCTTGGCCACGAAGTAATCCGTCTGCGCGGTCAGATCCGCATCGAGCTCCTGCCACGCTCCCACCACCAGCTGCGTCTTGAGAGTGGCCTGCCATTGGAACGCGACCCGCCAGATTTCGCCGGAGAAACCGCCAAGCGCATCGCTCGGGTAGGAACGCTTCAAATATCCGCCGTTGACATTGATGAGCGTTTTGTCCGAGAGCGTATACTTGAACGACATGCGAATTCGGTCTTCGCGATAATCGGGATTGAACGAAGTGTCGCCCAGCTGGATGGTGTTCGGATAGCGCGAATCGGTGTAGCGGTAATCCAAGGCTATTCGGTTCCCGGCATCGGTCAGATAGTCTCCCCCCATGTCGACGGCCTTGGTTTGGGAGTTATTGAACGCGGTCTCCTCCGCCGTGAACACGTACCGGGTGTCGAGCAGGCCGCCGAATAGCGCCCATCGGGGTCCTATCTGGTAGCGACCGGCGGCAAAGTACTCCGTTCTGTCGATCATGTCCTCGGAATAAGTATCGGTGTTGTTGAATCCGGCGAAGGTTCGCAGGAAATCCGCGCCGACCTGTCCGGACAAGGCTCCGCCCAAGCCCCAATTCCACGCTAATCGATCCGCGCTGGAAATATCGTCCAAATTGGTATTGTGAAAATACCGGTTGTCGTCCGCGCGCAGGTCGAGGTCGATGGTCTGGCGATTTCCGGGGAGCCATTGCGCGTCGAGGCCTGCCGAGGCGCTGTTCGTCGTGTCGGACCGGCTCGGGTTGGATCCTATACCGTGCAGGGCGGACAAATCGGTGACGCTCGCCGGGAGCCGGTAGAGATTGCTGTCGTAGGCGACGTCGTCGGCCACGTACGGGGCGAAAATGTCCGAGACCGTGGTGGGATCCACCTCATCCGGCGCGGCGACGGCCCTGTCGAGGGTGTCGCGATGATCCGGGGCTGCAATATCGCTCAATGCCGGATTGGACCAAAGAGACGCACATGCCAGCATGGCGAGCGCGACGAGGGCATGACCGGCCGGACCCCGCATGCGGTCGACGAGCTTCTCGAGCTCCGTTCTGCCCGACGATCGAATCCGCTGTGCCTGGCTCAGCGACAGCTGCCGAGCCGACGCCAGCGCGCGCCTGTCGGCGTTGAATTGTGCTATGTGCTTCACTGCCCCCTCCACGATGGTTGCCGCCGCAAATGCGATGCCTGCGCCGTTACGAAGCATCTCAGATATGGCGCCGCGGTCGCAGGCAATCACGAAGACTCCGCGCCGCATTGCCTCGTAGACGACCAACGGTTCCGCTTCATTTGCGTAATTGGTGGGAAATACGAAAATGTCCAGCTGCTGATAGAATCGCTCCTTCTCCACGCCGTATATCGGACCGACATACTCGACGTCGTCCGCCGCATCGAGCAGCTTGTGGAAGGTTTCTTGCGCATCCGGCGACAGAGGACCGGCGATGTGCGCGCGATACGCCACCCCATGATTCTTCAGCTCCGCCAGGATTGCGAAGAATTCCACGAATCCCTTCTCGAAGGTGATATTGGACAGGAAACCGATGTGTAGGGGCGCCGCATCGTCGCGCGCCTCGCGCGCTTGCGTATTTGCGGGGTCGTAAAACGCCGCGTTGGACACGACTCTGATGCCGCCCGGATCCAAGCCATACAGGCTCGCGAGGGACTCTCCCATTTTTTGGCTCAGCACGATGTGCGCATCCTTGCGTATCAGAGCGAAGCAGCATCTATTGAGCAGCGACGCCCGGGTGATATATGCAAAGCTATGGTGGTGGACGAACACCCGGCGGCGAAATAGCTTGCCGAGCAACAGGTAGCTCATGTCGATGATTTGGCCGCGGCCGCCGGACAGCGCCAGGTAAAGCACGCCGCCGCGCTCCGTCACGCACACCGCCAGGTATCGCAGGGATCTGGCCAGCTGGCGCCGCATCGTGGCGATGCGGCCGTTCGCGGCCGGGGCGCGGTCGAACACATCGACCCGCAACTTGCTCCTCAACATATCCAGCATCATTGCGCAAACATTGGAGAAACCGTTGACCGGAGGCGGCAGCGGCCCGACGAATTCCACCCGGCCCTGCGCGCCGTGCCGCGCCGGTGTCATGAAGCCACGCTCGCGCGTGCGCTCATATGCCGTGCCGTCGAGTGGCGGTGACGGACCCCCGCCTTCATCGACAGCAACGCCGACGCGGTGCAAAAAGCCAGGAACGCCGCGCTGGCGAATCCCAATGCAATCATCAGCGATCCGCGCAAAACGATCATCAAGAACACGGACGCATAGATGGCCATGGGAAAAGTCAGCCATTTATCCCGGCGCAGAGCCAGCTTGTTCAGCAGCATGACGAAGACCGCCAGTATGCCGGCGTAGACCACGACGCCCGCATAGCCGAAGTCCAAATATCCCTCGCCGATCAGCGGCGCCGACAGATTGGTGAACCACATGCTGTAATTCGCAATCAGATAGTCCGCGATGAATATTCCGGTTGCGAGCGGCTTATCGGTCCACAGGGAGCTGGGAACGAAGAACAACAACGAGCCCAGCAGCTGGTGCCCCCATTGCAGGCTGTGCACCTTGACGATCTCGACGCAGGTGTAAATGTTGGCCCAGGAATCGTAGTTGACGGAGAAGTAATGGAGCTCGATTTCATCCCAGAAGCGGCTCGCGGTGAGGCTGCTCAAGGGTTCGTCGCGGTTGTGCGTGAAGATCGAGCTGACGGGGAATATCACGATCATGCTGAGCACCAGCAGCGCGAGCCGCCGGGTTCGGCCCGCGAACCAGCCGGCGAACAGCGTTAATATCATGCCGATGTATATCGGCCCCAGGGCATTGCGCTTTTCCGTATAGGGGTTTTCGCTGATCAGGACCAACACGACCAGCAGCGATACGGCGCATATCCGGCTGAAGACCCACTTGCGGCCTCCGCGAATCGTCTCATTGAGCAGAATGAGCAGCGCCGCCGAAGGGATAAACAGCAGGTACCGGCCCACGATCAGCGTCACGGGCGAGGACTGCGTCACCGCGTCGGCGGTCTTGTACGCGTGCGGCGCGGCCAACCCGACCACCGCCACGCAGATGAACAACGTTATGCCGATCGCGCCCGCAGTGAACGGCGCAGGGGATGCTTGCGCCTCCGCCTCCCTTGCGCGCGGCGCCCGCGAGCGATTCGAGAGGAAATGGTAAGCGCCGGTGAACGTGACTATGAATAGCGCGCACAGCAGATTCGTGATGGCCACCGTGCCGATGGTGACGCTCGAGGTATTCACCAGCTGCTGGGGCATGCTCAGCAATTGCACCTTCGGCGCCCAGTCCAGAAACAGCCAGTCGAAAATGAACACGACGATATCCGCGGGAGTGCCGGCGTCTTCGCGCAAACCGAACCGCAGCTGGATCAGCAGGGCCACGGTCACCATGGCGCTCGACAGCACGAACTCCATGGCAGCGGATGCGAAATAATCGACGAATACGACTTCGGTCAGGACGATGAGCAGTCCGAGGAAGACCCGCAGACTGAAGATGGGGTTGGACGATTTTTTCTTCATGAGTGTTGCCGCGTCTTCAGACAACCTCCTGGTCCGCAGGACAACTGGCCGCCGCCTGCGGCTCAGTGCTCGTTGATGACGCTGCCGATGACGTTCACACCGGTCTGCGCCAAGGACTCCATCGCCGCGAGCAGCTTCGACTGCAAGGTGTAATTGCGGCGTGCGACCAGCAGCGCGCTGCCGGCGTTGGCCGCCAGTATCTGCGCATCGGCAGTTTCCGATATCGCGGGCGTGTCGACGATGACCACGCTGAATTGCGCCGCAAAATGATCCACCACCACCTCGAATACCTGGCGCGCCAGCAATTCTTGCGGATTGGGCGGAAGCACGCCTGCCGGCAAAACATACAGCCGCAGCTGAGGATGGATGCGGCGGGCTATTTCCCGGCCCGCGCGCCCCGTCAACAGGGCCGACAGTCCCACCGAGTTGTCGATATTGAACAGGCGGTGCTGGCGCGGGTGGCGCATATCCGCGTCGATCAGCAGCGTCCGCTCGCCGAGCTGTGCGAACATGGTGGCAAGGTTTGCCGCCAGCCAGCTGCGCCCCTCGCCGCGTTCCGCGCTGGTGATGGCCAAGACCTTGCGCTTCGTGCCGTTGAGCCAGCGAAGGATCAACTGGCTGCGCAGCGCACGCAGCGGCTCGACCGCCTCGCTCTGCGGCTGGTAGCCCGCGATGACGTCGTCGGCCACGCCGCTATCGCCGCCTCGCGCCAAGACCGGGTAATTGTACTGCTGTGCAATGGCCGACTCGATGTCGATCTGGGACAGGCGCTGCAATTGCACGGCGGCATCGCCGAACCGCAAGCCGTGCAGGTTCGCGAAGGCCTGGATCTCCTCCACATCCTCGACGTTCAGGCGCCCCTGCTCGACCAGTATGGCGCCGATGGCGCGGCCGCGATCTTGAGGTATCTCTCGAGTCTTGACGACCCTATCCGCGGATTTGCTCATTGAACGCTCGGGAGTGAATTGGTTGAGTGAATCAAATGGCCGACGGCTCGAGGCGGCCGGCGACCGGCTTCGGCAGCTGCAACTGGCCGGCGCGCACCAGCACGGGGCGGATCCTGCCGAGCAACGGCACACCGAGAAGCTCCTGCATGTCCTCGTCCTCCCGGACGCGCCGATTGCGCATTTCCGAGGCGAGCGCGACGCCGACTCCGAACACACCTCCCAGAAATACCGCCAATATCATGTTCAGAAGCAGCTTCGGGCTCGAAGGCTGCAATGGCGGGACCGCGACGGTCAATTGAACGACATTGGTCTGTTGCGTGAGGCTTTCCAGGCTGCTTTGCGCAAGGTGTTGAGTCACCTCGTCCAAATCGCGCTGCGCCGTCGTCACATCGCTGTCGAGCACGGCCGCCTGATCATGCTCGTGCTTGAGATCGAGGACCTTTTTCTTCTGCGCCTCGAGGGCGTTGCGCACGTCGTTTTCCCGGCGCGCGTCGACTTGCGCCTGGCTGCCGAGCGAAGCGGCTATGTTGGCGCTCTCCTGCGCGATGCGGTTGTGCAAATTCGCAATTTCCCCCTCCACTTCCTTGTAGTCGGGGTGATTCTTCCCCAGCCGGGTCGCGATGTCCTCTCGTTTGGCATCCGCCGTCGCCAGCGCCGCCTTCAAGCTCTGGATCACCGGGCTTTGCAGCACTTCCGGCATCGACTCGATATCCCCGCCGACCTGGTGCTGGCGGGATTGGCTCTCCTGGCGCTGCCCCTGGATGGTCACCAATTCCGTCGACAGCTCGGTCAGGCGGGCGTTCTCCACGTCCAGCTTCTCGTCGGTCGCCACGATGCCATTGGCATTCTGAAAATCCGACAGGCGCTTCTGCTTGGCCTGCAAATCGGCGCGCAGGGCATGGGCACGCTGTTCGAACCAGGCCGCGTATTGCTTCGCGGGCTCCACTTTGAGTTCGATATTGGTGTCGATCGCAATCTGCGCAAAGCTGTTGGCGAGCGCCGCCGCTGTGCGCGGATCCGACCATGTGACCGAGATGTCGATGACGTCGCTCGAATGCGTCGGGCTGTCGTGGGCCGGCGCCACGACGACCTTCTTGTCCAACAGGTAATCGGCGATCGGGACGCTGATGTCCTCGTCCGCGCCGTCCTTTTCCCATCGCCGTCTGGCCTCCGGCGTTTGGTCGATGCGCAGCGATTTCACCACTCGCTGCGCCACGCGCTCGCTCGCGATGATGTCCGCCTGCGTGTTCACGTAATTGGCGGCCTGTTGCCCGTTCACCGCCGCATTGGTGCCGACCTGCACGGGGTCCGTCTTATTGTCGACCACCACGGATGCGATGGCCGTGTATTGCTTCGGCCAAATCAGGCTGAAGAGCAATACGGTGACAACCACGCCGCCGAACACATAGGCCGCAATCAGCCACCGGGCGCGCAAGATCACGAGGAATTGATGCAGGGTCAAAACAAGCTCTCCTTGACGTAGATGACGTCCTTGTCCTGCACATCGTCATCCAAGGCCACGCTCTCCTCCTTGACCTTGCCGCTGGCGTCGCGCCGATGGCGAACGATACCCCGCTGGGTACCCTTGCCCGTGACTCCGCCTCCGGTGGCAAGTGCCTGCATGACCGTCATGCCGCTCTCGAGCGGGTACTGGCCGGGCTTCTGCACCTGCCCGTAGATGTAGAACAGCGGCGCCTTCTTCACGAACAGGGTGTCGCCGCCGAACAATTCGATGTCGTCGGCCGGGTTGCCGCTCGCGGACATCTTGGCGAGATCGACGTCGCGCCTGAACGGCTTGCCGTTACGCTCGCCGGACACCGTGACCACTTCGCCGCCGGTCAGCGATATGCCGCCCGCCGACGCCAACATTCCGGACACATGGCCGCCGGCCGCCTCGGTGGAATATCGGCCCGATTTGTTGACCTCGCCGATCACCGACACGAGATCGTTGAACCCTTGGGTGAGCAGAATCGATATCTGCGGATTGACGACGAAGCCGCCATCCTGCAGCAGTTTCGCAATTTTCCTCTCCGCGGCGTCCAAAGTCAGCCCGGCGACCGGAACCGAGCCGATGAGCGGATAACCTATCGCGCCCGAGTCGGACACGCGGACGTCGAGGCTGAGGTCGGTGTTCTTGAACACGGTGATCTTCAACAGGTCGCCGGGTCCCAACAGGTAGGCGGCCCGAGCCGCCGTCGGAACGGCCGCCAGCGCGATCAACGCGGCAAGATAAATGCCCAGAAGGCCGGCGACACCGCGCCTGCGATGTGCTGTTCGGGTCCCTGGACTCACGGCAGAATGCGCTCGACGATCATAAACATACCTGCTTGCTCACCAAATCCGCCTTACAGACTACTGCAAAAATCCGTCAATAAAGCGTTTATTTGCGCGATGTTAGGGCCTTTTTCTCATGGTGCCAATTCTCGGCGCGGGGGTGCATGCGATTTCACCTAACGCAGCCACTTATTTGCATCGAAACCACCGGGCCGCCCGGCAAAAGACCTCAGGCGGCTATATTGTTCGCGACGCCCGACACCTGCGTCTCCAAGCGTCCGAACACCGAACCAAGAACCGCGTCACGCTCAAAATTCGCTTCGGCAAACGACCGGGCGCGGCGCCCGAGTTCAAATCTCAAATCCGGGTCATCCGCAAGCTTGACGATCGCCAGCGCAAGGTTGGTGCTGCTCTCCGGCTCGACCACGATCCCGCACTGTGAAACGATCCCGCTTATTTCCGTTCCCGAGCGGCAGGTGGCGATCACCGGCCGGCCGCTGGCGAGCATCCCGGACAACTTCGACGGCAGAACCAAATCAGCCGCATCGGGACTTTGCGGCAGCAAGTGAATGTCCGCCATGCCCAGCAAGTCGGCCAATCGCCCGGCCGGCTGCAGCGGTAGGATTTGCAAATTGGGCAGCCCGGCCGCCGCCGATTCGAGGTTGGGCTTCACGAGCCCCTCGCCGCAGACTACAAATACGATGTCCTCGCGCGCGCCCAGCAGACCTGCCGCCTCTGGGATCACCTGCAAGCCTTGTTTGCCGCCCAGAGTTCCCGAAAACAACACCACGATCGCGTCCGGCGATATGCCAAGCTTGGATCGAAAGCTTCCGCCGGGCATCGACCCGATCCGCGTTAGGTCCACCCAATTCGGAAAGTAGCAGGCCCGTGAAGGCGTCACGCCTTTGGTGAGCAAGCGCTCGACCATTCGGCCCGAGATCGTCGACACGCTGTCGAACCGCCGCAGCAGCCAGCGCTCGATGCGCAGCACGATCCGCTGCAACAGCTTTCCCTTCAGCAGTCCCAATCCGAACGCAACGTCGATCTCGAAGTCCTGCAGATGCAGCCAGGCTCTCGCTCGAGACAATCGAGCCGTCAGCAGTCCGGCCGGGGCGCACATGAATGCGGGCGCGACGGTCAGCACGACGTCCGGGCGCCAGCCGATTTGCCATATCATCACGGGGAATGAGGCGATCGCGAACGACAGCAGGTGCAGTACGCGAGTCAATCCCGTGGGAGACTTCGGCACCCAGATAGGCGCCCGCCAAACGTCCACTCCACGCCATCGCTCGCGGCGGAATGCCGGCCACAGATATTTTCGGTCGAGCTTCCACATGGGGTAGTACGGAGGCGCGGCGACGACGCGGACCTCGTGTCCTCGCTCCGCAAGCCACCACGCCATCTCGCCGGAATACTTGCCGATGCCCGTCGGCTCCGGCGCGAAGTTGGCGCTGTAGATCAAAATTCGCATCGAGCGACATCTCCGTTCCGCAGAGTCAGCTTGCATATTTCGACACGTATTGACCAATGTTGATGCAAGAATTTCGTCCCTTTGCGCGTAGGTAAACGTCTGACAAACGCCCCCTTCGCTGCTTTGTGGCGCAAATGTGTATTAGTTCTCAATTCAAATCAAGCGCCGGCTCCCGGCCGGCCTTGTCTCTGGGCGACGACACAGTGCCACGCCTATCATCCCGTGATTTACTGCGAATCGTTCAAGGGCAAACCCGTCGCAAGTCGGGGGCGCAAAGCTTCCGGTCTGCAGGCGGCAGATAGCGGGGTTGCCGGAGGCAGCTGCATGTTGCCTTTGTGACTCTGCTTGTGTCCGTGGTCGCCTGTGTTCCGTGTTTTCACGTAGCAATGGGAATAGGTGACCATGGTACATAATGTCGGTGCGCTCAAAGCGTGCGCAGGATTGGTGTGGGTTGCATTGTTTGCGGCCCTCGGCGGCTGCAATTCGGACGACTTCCTCGAGTACGTCCACAACCAGCGCCCAGGCCAGTTCAACATCCAGCACACCCGCTGCTTCGAGCACGACATCTTCGACTCCGGCTACGGCATCCGCCCCGCTCGTAACCTTGCCGGCAACGAGCAAGCCGGCCGCCTCGACCATGGTTACCAACTCCAACAACGGGGACGCCTGCCTGCCGTTGACAATGCCTTCGGCCGATGCGCTGTTCGGCTCCGCGAAACGGGTATTCGCACACTACTTCTACCCATTTCCCGTATCGCTCGACAACGCCGCGCCCAGCGGCGACTACTACAATTCTCAGTATCTCAATGTGCATGGGGAATCGAACAAGTGGCTGGCCCAGGGCGGCTATCTTCGCCAAAGGCCGCTGGCCACGACTCCGAGTACCAGCGCCAGTTGGAAATTGCTGAACATGGAGGCAGAGGTGCGCGCCGCCATCGCCCGCGGAATCACCGGCTTTGCCTTCGATTCCATGGGGGCCACCGATGTCGCAGCGGGCAACGGTCCTCTGACTCTCATGCTTGCCGCGGCACAGGCGGTCGATTCTCGCTTCAAGATCATGGTGATGCCGGATATCACCGAATTGGGGACCAATTCCGCCGCGGTGATTCAAATCATCACCGCCGTCGCGGCCAGCCCCGCAGCCTATCGCCTGAGCGACGGCCGGCTGGTGGTATCGGCGTTCGACGCCGGCCTCAATTCGCCTGCCTGGTGGCAGTCCGTGCTGAGTCAGCTGAGCGCCAAGGGAATCACGGTCGCATTCGTTCCGACCTTTCTCGGTTGGAGCGTGAGTGCCGATGCATTCGCGTCGATTTCCTACGGCTTCGGCGACTGGGGAACGGCCACGGCCGCCGCCAGCGCTTCCATGCAGAGCGATCCGGCCGTTGCACACGGCACCTACGACAAAATATACATGATGCCGATCGATCCGCAGCAGTTCCGGCCGAAAGACTTCGTATATTGGGAAGCGGGAAATAGCGCATCGTTTCGCAATGCCTGGGGCAGCGCGATCAACGGCGGTGCGGACTGGGTACAGATGGTGACGTGGAACGACTTCTCCGAGAGCGGCCAAATTTCGCCCTACTCGGACGCGACACTGAGCACCGGCATCGGCACGGGCTACTACGACATGAACGGCTACTACGCGGCCTGGTTCCTGACCGGGCAACAGCCCGCCATCACCCACGATGTCCTATATTACTTCTACCGACGCGAGCCCACGACGGCGGCGGGTCCGGCGCAGAGCCAGACGGACAGCATTGAAACCGGCACTGGCACGGCGGAGAACGACATCGAGTTGGTGGCGTTCTTGACCGCACCGGGCGTGCTGAAGATCACCATCGGCGGCAATACCTATACGCAGAATGCCTCGGCCGGGGTGGTGTCCTTCAAGATACCCTCGCAGCCGGGTACCCCGATCTTCACCCTCGCGCGCAACGGAGCCGATGTCTTTTCATTCCAGGGCGGCGTGCAAATCTATGGAGCGAGCGGCCTGCCCTCGGGAGTCCAAGATTTGACGTACTGGAGCGGCAGCGCGGCACAATCCGGCCTCTGCAGCTTGTAGGACGAGGCGGTGGTTCGGGCTGCCTTACAGCAGCCCGCCCCCTCCTTGGTCGGCGGAACCACCCTTCAAGATCCGCCGCAAGCGGCGCACGGCGAGCCGAGCGTATGTCAAGTAGGACGGGACCGGCGTTCGGCAAAATGCCAGCTTTCTGATGTATTGATCGACCGTCCACTCGGCGCTCGATCCGGCCGGGAAGAACACCGTATCGCCGGCTACGACCCGACGCGAGGTCCCGGACGGGCCCTTCAAGGAGACCGCGCCTTCCAATATGTGAAAGGTCTCGTCGAAGCTGTAAAACCAGTTGAATTTACCCGCCGTGCAATCCCAAAAATAGGTGCTCGCCGTGCCATCGGCGCTGCTCGACAAAAGCTGCAGCCGCGCGACCGGCTTGCCCTCGAGAATCCATTCCGGGCGTATGGGATTTGGAGCGAGCTTCTCCGTCGACGTGCCGAACGTGATGGTGCTTTCGATTGCCATTGCCAAGAATACTAGCATGACAATAATTGGCCGCCAGCGCAGGGGGCCAGCCCCGCTTGGAACGGAAGGCGGCACTCCGCACGCGAGATAGGTATAAGCTATGTCGTCAATAGGCGACATGTCGGTCTCCCGGCCGGAGCATGCGACTCGCCATGTTACATTTCCGGTGAGGTATGCAGGGTCGACGTCCGCAGGGCATTGTCTAAATGAGCGTAGCGCACGATAGGGCCGGGGCTGCAAACACCCTTGCGCTCTTTGCCGTGACGTCACGCAACTCCGAGCGCGCCATCCTGCCTCTCAACAATAGCGCGCTCGACCCCGACTGTCCGCTTCCCGCGTTTTATTGCGTGCACTCAGCCTCGGGTGTGGCCGGCACCGATTTTGTCGATCTGGCCGGGCGCCTCGATCCCGGCATCCGGTTCTTCGGCATTCAAGCACCACCCAAACAGATGCAGGACGCGGAATTCGGCAAATCGGTGGAGACCCTGGCTGACCACTATGCCGCGGCGCTGGTGCAATTTCAGCCGACGGGCCCGTTCTTGATCGGCGGATACTGCGTCGGGGCCGTCATCGCACTTGCCTTGGCCAATAATTTGCGCGCCCGCGGGCGTGAAGTGGGGCCGCTCATCGCCATAGACGGCGTACCGGAGAACACCGGATCCGCGTTGCATCGATGGCAACCCGCCTATTGGCTCGAGCTCATCCGCAATGTCTATGGCTGGATCAATCACGGCGACTTGATGCGCAGCAGAACACTTCGTTCCTTGCTGTGGAGCATCTCGAATAATACCTCCGCGATCGCCAAAGGCATGCTCGGCCTCAAACGCGGACAGAAGATGGGCGGCGGATACTCGATCGAAGGCATCATGGATGTCTCACGCTATCAGCCCGCCCATAAATCCTTCATCGATCGCCTGTTCAACGCGCTATTCGCCTACGTCCCGGCGAAATACTCCGGCGATGTCCTGGTATACGAAGCGTCCGTGAAACCGCTGCTGTATCTGCCGCAAATAGGCCGCATATGGCGCAGTCTCGCTCCGCGGTCGGAGGTCGTGGAGATCGTCGGGACTCACATCAGCATGATGCACGACCCTTATGTGGATGCCCTGGCAAAGGATATAGGGCAGCGGACCTCGGTATTTTTCACCAAGAAATCCGCGAGGTGAGCGGGTTTTCGCAGCCGCCGGTGACTGGCGACGCCTATGGGGTTGAGCCTGGCTACTGAGGGCAGATGCCCACCGCGGCGAGAATCGACTCCGCCGCGGGTTGCGGGGATGCGGGCACCATCAGATCCCGCAACCGCCTGCGGCGCTCCCGCCACGAATCCTCGCCCGACGCCCAGCGATCGAGGGACGCCCGAAGTTCCGCAAAGTCTTGCGCGATCGGGCCCGGTGCATAGTCCTTCAGCGGATGCAGCATGAGCCCCCGGGTTTTCTCGTAGCGCTCCAGGTCGGGGAAATAGAGAATCTGCGGGCGCTCCGTGATCAGGAAATCCACGTACACCGAGGACACATCCGTCACCAACAGGTCCGCCTGCGCCAACAATTCGTAAAGGCCCAGCCCCTCATTGAACAAGGCCTGCTCGTCTATCATCGCCCACTGCGCGTCGTCCGCAAATTTCTTCCCGGCGTTGATGGACATCGGGTGGGGTTTGACGATCAATTTGCAGCGATTCTCCTTCAGCCAAGAATGCAGCTGCGCCGCGTCGTCCGCCGTCAAACCAAGGATGCTATGGGTCTCGGTGCCGTCCTGAGTCTTGAAGCCGCGCGCCGAATTGCGGTAGGTAGGCAGGAAAAATATGAGGCGTTCGGCCTCGCCGCGCAGCCGCGCCACGATCTCGACGGATTCGGGGCGCACGGCCGTCAAGAAATCGTTTCTCGGAAGGCCGGTGGCGAGCAATCGCTCCGGACCGAACCCGCTGGCTTTCATGAGCACATCGCTGAAGAAGACGGAAGTGCTGACGAGAAATGTGGACATCGGCAATTCCGAGCCCGGCACTCCCCGCCAGATTTTCTTGACTGGCATGCCATGCCATAGATTGACGACCAGCTTGCGTTTGGGGGGCGCGTAGTTGAACAAAGCCCCGTGCGTGTAGAACACACAGCCCGCCCTGAGGTACGCCCAGATCCCGCGCAGCGAATACAAACGCGAGAAACGAATGGCCGCCCCGTTCAATCCGCGCCTGCGTTGCCACTCGGCAAACGGCGCAGGATCCTGATGCACCAGCCAGTGGATCCTGCCCTGCCAATGCGCCCGCATCAGCGCCAGGCATAGCGAGACCCCTTGGTCATCTCCATCCGGCAGCGTGACCAGAACGATGTCCCCGTCCTTGGGCACGAGATGGTCGCAGATACGAAAGAAGTAAGCGGCAATCCAGCGGCACGTTGCCTTTAAGCGGCCGGGCCCGTTGTTCATCGTTCGGAAATGAGGTACTTGATGTAGGTCGTGGATATGCCGCTCGTCCTCGGCAAGTACACCACCTCGCAATGCGGCTTGAGAAAATCGAATTTTCCCTCCCAATCGTCGCCGATCACGAATACGCTGATTTCGTTGGCGATCACATCATCCAATTTTTGCTCCCAGTTATTCTCCGGGATTATCTTGTCGACGTGTCTTACCGCACTCAGTATCGCGAGCCTCTCCGCATAGCCGAATACGCTCTTCTTGCCTTTCTTCAGATTGAACTCATCGGTCGATAACCCCACCACCAGGCCATCGCCCAATGCCCTGGCTCGTTCGAGCAACCGAATGTGGCCGATATGGAAAAGATCGAAAGTCCCGTAAGTCAAGACGCGCTTCATTGATGTTGTATCCGCGAATGCCGAGGCCTAGGGAAATCGGTAGCCTTGCAAGGGGCGTTCTGTCGGAGATCCTCTGATTGATGGGGCCCAGTCCCAGTCCACCGCGCTGCGAGGACGAATTCGTGCGGCGGCAGCGCGTCGGTTTATTGTGGTGGTTTTGTAATACAAACGCAACCGTCGAGAATCTCCGAGGCGGCCCGTTCCGGCGTATATTGTCCAATCAAATCCAAGCACTGTGCGGCCACCATCGGCCGGTTCTTGGACAGCTCGACCGCGCCCATCAATGCCGCGCGCAGCGCCTGGATGTCGCCAAACGGGTACGAGTATCCCGTGACCCCGTCACGAACCAGTTCCGGCACGCAGCCGCAGATATTGCTGACAACCACCGGACAGCCGAAGCTGAGCGCTTCATTGACCACCAAGCCCCACGGTTCCCTGTGACTGGGAAGAACCAGGGCGGTACTGCGCATGAGCAGCCGCCCGATGTCGTCCGGCGTTTTCGTTCCCAGGAAGTCCACGGCGAACTCGACGCCGAGCCGCTTCGAATGTTCCTTGAGTTCGAGCTCGAGAGGACCGGAGCCGACGATGTCGAGTCTTGCGTCGGGCAGTTGCGCCCGAACGCCGCGAAATGCCTCGAGCAGGTCGGCGAGTCCCTTCTCCACCGACAGCCGGCCCACGTAAAGGAATCGGGGCGGGGCGTCCACGCTGCGGCCGATGCGGCCATAGTAGCCGCGTATCGTCTCAGGATCGTAGTCGTGCGGCAGGGCTGCCGCCTGGCATCGATCGTAGATCTTTCGCTCATCGATGCCGTAACTCGCCACGTACTCCTTGCTTCTGATCCCATAACAAAAAAAGCCGTCGCACCTGCGGAAGAAGAACCCTTTGGCGGCCTCCTTCCAAGCAATTTTGTCGCGATCGTAGGCGGTGGAATCGACGAATACCGCGCGCTTACGCCGCAATAACATACACAGCACCAGCATGACCCAATACTCGACCCGATGGTATCCCGGGATCACCACCAGGTCGCTGCGATTTCGCAGCAGGTTGGCGCTCAGCGCCGCCACGATCTTGTAGCGTGGAATCTGTTCGTAAGCCCCTGGGAACAGCACTTCGAAAGGATACCGATGATACGAGCGGTCCACCCCGCCGAGCCCGATACGCGCGGTCGAGGTTTCCGTCACTTGCACGAACGAGGTCGCCACGCCGCTGCGATCGCTGCCGGTGTGGATTTTGGAAAAAATGGCGCCCTTGTATCTGGCCCAGAGATTGTTGTGATAAATGCGGATTCTTGGCATGTCGGACGTCTTCATGTCGGTCAATATTTTCGGATCTGCCTACGTAGGCAAGGGCTCTGAGGTTCGACACCGTGGACGCCCTCGTGTTCCGTCCGGCGCCATAGGCTCATGGCATGGCAGCATCTGCCATCTTTGTTACTTTTACACTATTCTTTCCGCCGCCGAGACCGACCCAGAAGGGGATATGTTATGGTTTGCCGTTGAAAGCCAATACGACATCGACGCCGGGCGGCCGAGTCGCGTCCGGCATGGCAGCTCACCTGTACGCGCAGATGATCACGGTCCTCACGCAGCTCGCGACCGTGCCGATATTCCTACATCGTTGGAGCGCGGATACCTACGGGCAGTGGATCGCGATTTCAGCCGTGCCCGTCTACCTCACCATCGCCGATGTCGGGATTCTGACCGCCGCCGGCAATCTGATGTCGATGCACAATGCCCGCGGCGAGCATGAGCAGCTGCAGGCCGTTTTCAAGGCCGGCCTCGGCGTCGTGCTCATCGTCGTGCCCGCGGCGAGCGCGCTCTCTGGCCTGCTGCTGTACTTCTTCACTTTCGGAATGAGCGTGGACCAGCGTAGCGCCTTGTTTGCGCTCACCTTGGCGTCCTTGTTGACGGTCGCCTCGGGCCTGTTCGATGCGGCCTATAGATCGTTCGGGAAGTATCCCAAGGTCACGTTTCTTTTGAGCACCGCGCGAGTCGTCGAGTGGAGCGGGATGCTGGCGGGATTGTTCGCCGGCGGCACCCTCACCAGCACTGCCATCGGCTATCTGGCCGGGCGAGGCATGTCGTTCACGGCAAACTACTGCTTCTCCAGGCACGACATTCCCCAAATCAAATGGAACTTGAGGGGTGTCGATCGCCGCCTGGCGGCCCGGCTGTCGAAGTCCGGCGCCGGGTTCATTTCCATTACGCTCGGCAGCCTGCTGACGCTGCAGGGCATGGTGGTGCTGGTTGGAGCCGAGCTCGGCGGGACGGCCGTAGCTGTGTTCAGCACGACCCGCACCCTGACGCGCCTGCTCGCGCAGCTCGCGGTTCTCTCGGGGAAATCGATGTCGCCGGAGATATCGGCCCTGTACGGCGCAGGACGGCACGCGGTCGCGGACCGGCTGACCAAGCAAATGACGCGCCTGGTGATGTCGGTCATCCTGGCCGGGGCCGTGGTGTTGGCATTGATCGCGCCGACGGTCATGGTCATATGGAGCCATGGCAAGATTCCATTCGATCGGCCGGTGTTCTTTCTGCTGCTCGCCGCCGCGCTGGCAACCTCCTACTGGCAGGTCCAGGCCGTGAGGCTGACGGCCACCAACCAGCACCAATTGTTCGCCGGCTTGTTCATCCTCACTTCGGTGTTCGCATTGGTGCTCACCTACCTCGGCATGCCGCGATTCGGCGTGAATTCCGCGGCGGCCGGCACCTTGCTGGCCGATCTGCTGATGATAGGGGCGACCTTTGCGGCACTGCGCCTGCGGAGGTTGGCAGCGTGACCCGCGACCCTCGTTTCGACGTTCTATTCGAGCCGGTGAAAATCGGACCAGTGATCGCCAAGAACCGCTTCTACCAGGTCCCTCACTGCAATGGCATGGGGCATGTCAGGCCGCGGGCGCATGCCGCCATGCGCGGCATGAAAGCACAAGGCGGCTGGGGCGTGGTGAGCACCGAAGAGGTGGAGATTCACCCCTCGAGCGATATCTCCCCCTACATCGAAGGCCGACTCTGGGACGATCACGATGTGCCGGCCCTGGCGCTCACGGCCGAGGCGATCCATCGGTACGGCGCGCTGGCGGCGATCGAACTGGTTCATGCGGGCATGAATGCCGCCAATCTCTACTCGCGCGAGACATCGATCGCGCCCAGCCCGATCGCTAACCCCGCCAGCTACGCGCCCGCGCAGGCTCGCGGAATGACTCGCCGGGATATCGGCGACTACCGCCGCTGGCACCGGGCCGCGGCATTGCGCGCGCGCCGCGCCGGATTCGACATCATCTATGTGTACGCGGGGCACGGCCTGTCGCTCGCCATGCATTTCTTACAACGCCGCCACAATCATCGCAGCGATGAGTATGGAGGCAGCCTGGCCAACCGCGCACGATTGCTGCGCGAGCTGATTGAGGATACCAAGGACGCCGTGGGAGGCTCCTGCGCCGTAGCCGTGCGCTTCGCGGTCGACGAACTGCGCGGTGCGGACGGCATCAACGCCGCGGGCGAGGGACGGGAAGTCGTCGAAATGCTCGCCGAGCTACCGGATCTATGGGACGTCAACGTCAGCGACTGGGCCAACGACTCCAAAACCTCGCGCTTTGCCACCGAAGGATATCAGGAGGAGTTCGTTCGTTTCGTCAAGCAGGTGACCACCAAGCCCGTGGTCGGCGTCGGCCGGTTCACCTCCCCCGACGCCATGGTCTCGCAGATTCGGCGCGGAGTGCTCGACTTGATCGGCGCCGCGCGGCCCTCCATCGCCGACCCCTTCCTGCCCAATAAAATCGACTCGGGCGACGTCGACGACATCCGCGAGTGCATCGGCTGCAATGTGTGCGTCACCGGCGACCACACCATGACGCCGATTCGCTGCACGCAGAATCCCACCATGGGCGAGGAATGGCGCAAGGGTTGGCATCCGGAAGCCATTCCCGAGCGTTCCGGAGACGACTCGTTTCTCATTGTCGGCTCCGGACCCGCGGGACTGGAGTGCGCCCGCCTGCTCGGCCGTCGAGGCTACCCGGTGCATCTGGCCGAAGCCCGCGAGCAATTGGGCGGCCGGGTGACCCGAGAGGCCTTGCTGCCGGGGCTTGGCGCCTGGGGGCGGGTTCGAGACTATCGATTGAACCAGCTGAAAAAATTACAGAACGTGGAGATTTTGCGGGGCAGCACGGTCACGGCCGATCAGGTCCTGGAATTCGGAGCGACCCGAATCGTGCTCGCCACCGGCAGTACCTGGCGCCGAGACGGCATAGGGAGGACCAATACCCGTGCGATTCCCGGGTTCAGCGCCTCCAATCGCGTCGTCACTCCGGATGACATCATGGAGGGATGGAACCCGGAAGGGCCCGTCATAGTCTTCGATGATGACCACTATTATTTGGGAGCGGTTCTCGCCGAGCGGCTTCGCAACGCCGGGCTCGACGTCGCCTTGGTGACGCCGGCGGATCGCGTCTCCGCCTGGACCGTCAACACGCTGGAACAGCATGCCATTCAGAGGCGGATCATGGACATCGGGATCGCGGTCGCTACCAGCCGAAATATCGTTGAATTCGACGGCGATCGCGCGGTCCTTCAATGCATGTACACCGAACGCGTGTCGACCATGCCGGCGGCCCGCATCGTGACCGTCACCTCGCGTGTGGCGAATTCCAATCTCGCCGCGGCGCTCGATGACTTGGGCGGCGCCGTGCAGGACGCGGGCATCCTGTCCGTGAGCTCCATCGGCGACTGCCTGGCGCCCAGCACCATCGCGGCCGCCGTCTATGCGGGGCATCGTCACGCACGCGAATTCGACCAGCCACCGAGCGATGACGCCGCATTCAGGCGCGAGTTGCCCGAATCCTCCACGCCCGAGGGGACCCATACCATTTCGAGCAACGCCGGACTCACCGGCTAGCGCAACTCCGCCGCCTTCTCGGGGCGGCAGCGGCCGAGCATCAAGTGCCCCAGGCCGATCAGATTCCCCTTGAACCGCCCCAGGCGGTCGATGTGTTTCTCCGGCGAAAACGATTTCGCGCCGTTCGCCAATACGGCCTTGCCGAGATTCGACCACGCCTCCTTGGAGCTGAGTACGCCCTTCTTGTACAGGTACCAGGCATTCACCACCTGCGAATAGCCGAACCTCTTCCCGGATACGCGCCCCGACTTGAGCCCTAAATGCACGCCGATCAGGTCGTTGCATATGACCAGCCGTCCCTTCTTGGCGGCCGCCCTCGAGAAATCCTTGTCCTCGAGCCAGCCGTAGAGCACGAGCCTCTCATCGAAGGTCACATCGCGGACAGCGGATGCACGATAGGCCATGTTGCAGCCATAGAGACCGCCGTGCTCGGCGATCATGGTCTCGCCCGCATGGGCGGGTGCCGTGCCATGCACCAGCTGCCTGGCTTCCTCCCAAGAGACCTCCTCCCCGAGCGCGCCATCGCGCAGCACCGTGCCCGACATCCCGACGACGCCGCTGTCGGACTTGAACGCATGGTCACAATATTCCAACCAGGTGGGCGCGGGCGCAAAGTCATCGTCGAAGAAAATGACGATGTCGCACCGATCCCGTACTCTCTCGAGCGCCCTGTTGCGTTGACAGGAGGTTCCCGCCGGTCCAAAAATATATTCGACCGTCGGCGAGGCCGCGGGCACACCCTGAACGTCGGCGTTTTCCGTTGCAGAAATTACAATCACGGATGGTTGGTGGGTTTGTTCTTGCAAAAATTGCAGCGCCCGATTCACGGCCTGCGCGCGGCCCTTGGTGGCGATGATCACGGCGCTTCGCACCGCGGCACCCTCCTCGTTCTGTTCATTGACTCGTGCCTAACGTAATGTAGGCCTTCTTCCAAAAGTAGCTACAACTATTTGAACGCCTCGAGTGACTTCTCGGTATCCGTCGTCACCGTCACCTATGGGGATCGCTGGGCCCTATTGTCGCGCGTGCTGGCACACTTGGAATCCCATCCGAAAATCGGCCGCGTGGTAGTGATCGACAATGGCGCGCGCGTTCCGGTCGCGCCGCTGGTGCAGCGGGCATTGTTTCAAAAAGCGATCGTCGTCAGGAATCCGCGAAATCTGGGCTCCGCCGCGGGATTCAAATTGGGCATCGAGACCGTGCTCACTTACGATCCGATGTGGATATGGCTGCTCGACGACGACAATCTGCCGGATCCCACCACCTTGGACTCGATGCATCGCTCGGCAGCCGGACTCGATCCCGCCGAACGCGGTCTCACTGCGTTCACGGCATTCCGACCGGAACATCACGTCGCCGTCGCCGCCGGGGAAGATGTGCGCCGGTGTTTTCCCCCTCATTCGAGTTTTTGCGGGTTTCACGTCGCCGATATTCCCCACAAGGTGTGGCGCCGCATGCGGCGGCCGCGCGGCGCCGCACGGCGGGAAATTCCGGCTCGAGTCTCCCTGCCTTACGCACCCTATGGCGGGCTGTTCTTTCATCGGGATCTGTTGAAGAACATAGGAACGCCCAATCAGGAACTGGTCCTGTATGCCGACGACACTGAATTCACCTCCCGGATCGTCCAATCGGGTGGCCGTCTCTGGCTGCTGACCGGCGCGCCCATCCTCGAACTCGAGCCTTCTTGGAGTACCAAGGAGCGTGCGCGCACTTCCTTCGAGGCATGGCTGACGGGGAGCAGCGATTTTCGGGTTTTCTATCGAGCCCGCAACCGGGCCTATTTCGATTCCCGGGTCTGGTCGCGGAACAAGGCGATCTACCGCCTGAATCGTCTCGTCTACTTGCTCACCCTGGGCTTGTTTGCCCTCCGCCATCGCAGGCTCGAGCGATATGGCCTGTTTCGCCGCGCGATAGCCCGCGGCGAAGAGGGGTGCCTGGGCCTCGAGGATGAATTCCCGCTACCGTGAGTGAACGGCTCGCGGCCGGCTCGCGGCCGGCGCGCGGCGGCGCCGCGCCCCGCTCCCGCCTAATCCGCCGCTGCCGCAATCGAGCCGGTCGGCGCGGGGCGTCTGACCAGGAAGCATAGCGGAATCAGCGCGACGCTGAGCCACGCGGACATATAAAAGATATCGAGCGACGACAACAGATAGCTCTGCCCCACCAGACCTTGCGTCATCGCGCCCGCGGCGCCTTGATCGCTCAGACCGAGCTGGTGCAGATGCGTCAACGACTGCTGGTACACGGGCGAGTACACGCTGATGGTGTCGGCAAGGCGCGTCTGATGCAGCGCTTCGCGCCGGTCCCAGAGCGTGGTGGTCAAGGACGTCGCGAAGCCGGCCGCCGTGATGCGCAGGAAATTCGACAGCCCCGAGGCCGCCGGGATCTTGTGCGGCGGCAGTCCGTCGAAAATCACCGCCAACATGGCGACGAAGAACAGGCCCATGGCAAAGCCTTGCACGATCTGCGGCATCATGAAGGCGATGTAGCTGGCATCGGAGGTGAGCGCCGCGCGCATGAAGTAGGAAATCGCATACAGGCCGAACGAGGTGGCCGCGAGCATGCGCGGATCGTAGCGGCGCATCAGGCGTCCCATCAGCAGCGAGGTCAGAATGGCGCTCACGCCGCTCGGGGCGGATACTAGTCCCGCCCAGGTCGCCGTATAGCCCAAGTAGCTCTGCAGCCACAGCGGCATCAGGACGATGTTGCCGAAGAAAACGGCGTATCCCAGACAGAATGCGAGAGTACCCAGGGAGAAGCTGCGCGACTTGAACAGGCTCAGGTCGACGATGGGATGCGCCTCGGTGAGTTCCCAGATCAGCCAGGCGGCGAAGGCAACCAGCGTGACGACCAGCAGGATGACCACCAGCGGCGAATGGAACCAGTCCAGATCCTTGCCCTTGTCCAGCATGATCTGCAGCGCACCCACCCACACGAACAGCAGCACCAGGCCGACGCGGTCGATGGGCAATTTACGGGTGGGCGTCTCATGCGATTTGAGATTGGTCCAGCAAACGAATATGCAGAACGCGCCCACCGGCACATTGATGAGGAAAATCCAGGGCCAGACATAGTTGTCGGAGATGTACCCGCCGAGCAGGGGGCCGGCGATGGGCGCCACCAGCGTAGTCACCGACCAGATCGTGAGCGCGGTCGCGCGCTTGTTGGGCCCGAACACATTGATGAGCAGCGCCTGGCTGCCGGGAATCATGGGCCCCGACACCCCGCCCTGCAGAACACGGAACGCGATCAGGGACGGCAGACTCCAAGCGAGTCCGCACAGCAAGGAGGCGATGGTGAACAGCGCCACCGACACGACGAAGGTGCGCACCACGCCGAAACGCTGCATGAGCCACCCGGTCAACGGCACGGACACGCCATTGGCGACCGCGAACGAGGTGATCACCCAGGTGCCCTGATCCGCACTGACCCCGAGGTTCCCGGCGATGGTCGGGATGGACACATTGGCGATCGAGGTGTCGAGCACCTGCATGAAGGTGCCGAACGCCAGGGCGAGCGCCGTCAGCGTCTTACGGCTTCCGCCGAGCGCCGCGGGCGGCGCGACGATGGCGGCGCTCGCGCTCACGGACTCGCGGCCAGTATGGGAGTGGCGTCGGCTGTGCCCCCGTCGGTCGTGCCCCCGCGGCTCTTGCCCTCGTGGCTCTTGCCCTCGTGGCTCTTGCCCCCCGAGCGGCCGGCGGGCGTCTCTCCCGAGCGGCTGAGCTGCGCCGGCTCGTGCGCCTTCGGCCCGGCATTGTCGGCGATGATGGCCGCAATACGCGTGCCGACTCCCGGGTCATCCCCGGCGCTTGCCTGCCTCGGCTGCGGCACGTTGCGCACCGCCGCGGTCATGAGCGGACCGGAGGTGTCGTGCAGATCCACGCGCACCGTGGTGGAGAGTCCCACGCGCAGCGGATGTGCCTTGAGCTCGGCCGGATCCAGGAGAATCCTGACCGGCAGGCGCTGCACGATCTTGATCCAGTTGCCCGAGGCATTCTGCGAGGGCAGCAATGCGAACGCATTGCCGCTGCCGGCAGCGATGCCGACCACGTGCCCGCGATAGGTCACGCTGCGGCCATAGAGGTCGGTGCGCACGGTGACCGGTTGTCCGGTGCGCATGCGCGCCAGCTGCCCTTCCTTGAAATTGGCGTCCACCCAGACATCGTCGAGCGGCACGACCGCGAGCAGCGGGGTACCGGCTGCCACTCGCTCTCCCACCTGCACCGAACGCTTGGCTATGACGCCGGTGACGGGCGTGACGATGTCCGTGCGATGCAGGGCCAGCGCTGCATTGCGCACGGCCGCCGCGGCTGCCAGCACCTGAGGATGATCGGCGATGGTGGTGCCGTCGATCTGCGCGATGGTCTGGCTCAGCTGCTGTTGTGCCGCGGTTAGATTGGCCCGCGAGGAAGTGACGGCATCGCGTGCGTGCGAGAGCTCCTCGGCCGAGATGGCGCCGTCCGCGATCAGCCCACCGCGCCGCTTCAAGTCATCGTCGGCCGTGCGCGCCGATTGCTCGCGCTGCGCGATCTGCGCCCGCAGCTCGCTGCTCTGTGCGAACAGGCCGCGCACCTGGCGCACCGCACGAGCAAGGTCGGCCTCGGCGTTGGCCTCGGCTATTTTTGCGTCCGCCGGATCGAGCTCGAGCAGGGTCTGCCCGGCCTGCACCGGTTGGGTATCGTCGGCATTCAAGGTGAGCACGGTGCCCGGCACTTCGCTGGTGATTTGCACCACATCGCCATTGACGTAGGCATCGTCCGTGGATTCGTAATACCGGCCATCGAGCAGCCAGTAGGACAGGTAGCCGACCCCGCTTAAGGCGACGACGGCGCCGAGGCTCCACAGTCCCGCGCGGCGGGCGCGGCCGGGGGTTTGGCTGGGGCGAGTTTCTGCTGCGGTTGGTTCGTTCATGGCGTATTCCGAGTCAAGGTCGAGTTGGAAGTTCGTGCACGGCCCGCAGCGGCGAGCGCGCCGGCCGGATGAGGATCGAAGCTGCCGCCCACGGCGAGCAGCAGAGTCACGCGCGCCACGGCCTGGCTCGCGAGAATGTCCACCATGGTCTGGCGCGCGGTGAGCACCTGGGTCTCCGCATTCAGCACCGACAGATAGCTCGCCAGCCCCGCCTTGTAGCGCTCTTCGGCCAGCTGGTAGGCCGCTTCGTTGGCCTCGAGGGTTTGCTGCTGATCGAGCCGTTCGCGCGCCAGCGCGTCCAGCTGGGTGATTTGATCGGCGGTCTGCTGCACGGCATGCAGCACGGTGTCGTTGTATCCGGCAATGGCCGCATCGAGCTCGGCCTCACTGCCGCGATACTGGGCACGCAAGCGGCCGCCGTCGAAGAGCGGCAAGGAAATCACGGGACCGGCGCCATATCCATGCGCGCTCCACTGCACCAGATTGCTCATTCCAAAGGCGCCGATGCCGGCCAGTCCCTGCAGATTCACATCCGGATAGAACGCGGCCTTGTCGCTCAGGCGCTGCGCATCGGCGGCGGCCACGTTCAACCGCGCCGCGAGCACATCCGGCCGGCGCGCCAGCAAATTGATGGGCAGCGACGTGGGCACCGGCAACGCCGCCTCCACGTTGAAGGTAGGCGGTTTGATCGACCCGTAGGCATCGGCGCCCGCACCCATCAGCACGGCCAGCCGATGCACCGCGAGATCCGCAGCCGCCTGGGCCTGTGTACGCGCCACGCGCGCCTGCGGCAGCTGACCTTCGGCCTGGCGCAGTTCCAGCCTCGTATCGAGGCCGGCCGCAACTCGCCGGCGCGTGATATTGATGATGTTCTGCCGCTGCGCCTCGGAGCGCTGCGCAATGTCGGCCAGCGCATCCTCGCGGTACAACTCCACGTAGGCCTGCGTGATGGCCCCCGCCAGCATCAACCGGGCATTGTCCACGTCGAGTCGTGCCGACTCCGTGAGGGCCTGTGCGCGGTGAATGGCATTCGCCTGGCGCCCCCAAAAGTCGGCATCCCAGCCCAAGGTGGCGCCGGCCTGACTCATCCAGAAGCTGTGCCCGGCGAGCGGCGCCGGGATCAGATAATTCTCCGGTGCCCGCTGATACAGCGCGCTGGCATCGAGATTGGCATGCGGCAGTACCGTGGACTGCGCCGACTGCGTCTGCGCCAGGGCCTCGGCCACTCGCGCCTGCGCCTCAGTCAGAGTCGGGCTGTCTTTGAGACCCGCACGAATCAGCCGGTCGAGCTGCGGATCCTGGAATGAATTCCACCAGCCATCCGCCGCCGGCTCCACCGCGACACCGCTCAGTCCAACCCGCTCGGCTTGCAGCGCCTGCGGATGGGGAGTCTCCTTCGGAGGGAGCACGCAGCCCGCGAGCATCGCGGCCCCGAGCAACAAAGAGATCGTGATGCGCATGAGCTCTCCTAAACCTCCACGCTTGCCGCCGACTCCACCGTCGACTGCAAGGTCACATTGAGCTTGAGCAGCAGGCGCGTGAGTTCGTGCACTTCCTCGCTCGAGAAATCGGCGAGCGCCAGATTCAACTTCTCCACCACCAGCGGCACCAGACTCTCGATGACCTCGCGCCCCGCCGCCGTCAATTCCAACTCCACCTTGCGGCGGTCGCGGTCCCGGCGCGAGCGCTCGAGCAAACCACGTTCGGCGAGTTGGTCGATGACCCGGGTCAACGCGCCGCTGTTGTGGCGGAACTGAGCACAAATGTCCTTGGGGTTGACCGCAATGCCGTCGCGCAACGAGGCCAAAACCTGGTACTGGACGAAGGTGAACCCATGCGCCTCGAAGACCGGCTCGAGCACGTCCAGCATCATGGAATTGGCTCTTTTGGCCAGGTAGCCGATGCTCGTCTGCGCCCGGTAGGTAGAAGCGTGATAATGCTGCTCAGACATTTTGTGCCTCGGCATTTACTGCCAAACGTATTTACTGCCTAGGCAGCTATTATTCACATCGGCTGCACCCTGTCAAATAGCAATAGCTACTCTGTTGAATATAAACAATATTTTGGCTAAGAACGGTCAGAACCGCTTGTCGAGGGTCAATCGCCCCATGATGGGTTCGAGCGGATGTTCGTGAATGTCAGCCCGCCCGTCCGGGTCAATGCCGATCTCGTTGCGTAGGCGATCGACATACCAGAACTCGGCCGCGGCCGCGTGCGTGTTGCCCACGTTGTAGATCCCCAGCGAGGCGGTCCAGTGATCGGGAAAGGCGTAGTGCACATCCAGATTGGTCTCACCGAACCCCTTGCCGTTGACCTGGCCCAGGGCCGTTGGGGCATTCGCGCAAGACGTGGCGACTCCCGGAAAGTCATGAACGGCGGCCGCGTTGTTGCACGGTCCGGACGATAGCGGATAGTTGCCGAGATAGCGGTAGCTCAGACCTGCACTCCAAGGCCCGAGATCGGTCAAGTACAGCGCGAGCGAGCCGGTCGCCACCGGCGCGTCGGTGATGTAATCCCCCTCATGCCCGGTGCCGTCATCCAAGGGGCGGGTGAAACGCGTGTGGTCACCCGACACGCTGCCGTAGAGCTCCCAATGCGCGTTGATCTTGTAGGTCACGTTGAGCTCGACACCGAAGCGCCGACTCGGAGGGCCGGCCGAGTCCGCACCCACGTCGGGATCGATGATGGTCTCGGACTGTTGCCACAAATTGAAGAGCGCGAAGGTGAAGGCGACGTTGGGGCGCGGCGCGGCGCGAATTCCAACCTCCTGTCCCTCTTGCTTCGAGAGCAGCTGGGTATGCGGAAGGCCTAGGTCGACGCTGATATCCTGATTCACGCCGCGCAAGTCCGCGCTGTGAAAGCCGCGGCCGGCGCTCGCGTAGAGCTCGAGCGCCTCGCTCACCGTGTAAATGAGGCTGCCCTTGGGTTGAGGCAGTGCCTGAGCGGCCGTGCCGGAATTGGTGTAGCCCATGATCTCGTGCAAAGCCGCTTCATAATCGATGTCCGTGCCCCGCTGGTAATCCACGCGAAAGCCAAGGACGCTGCGAAACTGCGGGTTCCAGTGAGTGGTTGCCTGCACATAGGCCGCCCCGGCAAACAGCCAGACGCGGTCGTCGTCGGTGAAGGACGGCAGGACTGAACTGTTCCGGCACTGTCAGCCTATCGTCGCTCGGATCGCGCCCCACATGCAGCAAGTCGTAGCGCGTCAGCACACCGAGGAGCAGATCGTTCGGAATCGAACCCAGGGACACGGGGACCTCGAAATACGATTGGCCGCCGAAGGCCTGTCGGTGTTCGAGCTGGTCTTCCTGGTCGCCGTAAATCGGGTCGCTGAGATAGTGGGTGAAATCATTGTAGAGATGCAGCTGATTCTCGATGAAGAATGCGCTGGTCGTGAGCTGCCCGCTCCCCACGGTCTCATGGCCATTGAACGACAGGCTCGCGCGCCAAGCGCGCCCGCCATCGGTCGGATCGAGCGTGCCAAAGCGATTCGGGACCAAATCCTCGTTGATGGCGCGCAGTGGAATGTCCGTGGTATTGGTCCACAACCCGTGATACAGCATGCCGGTGAGCGTATAGCCGTTATGAGTATCACCCTCGCTGTAGCGCAGGACGGCGTTCTCCTTGCGCTGGTCGTCGGGCGTCGCAAACGGGCCGTCGTAGTGCTGAAATTCCGCGGCCGCCAACAACTGCCCGTCGCCGAGTGCCTGGCTGCCCGCGGCGAAGCTGCGCTGATAGCCATACATGCCCGTGCTCAGGGCCACCACGTCCGGAATCGTGTCCCGATAGCTCATCCTCACGGAACCCACCGCCCCGAAGTCGCCCACATTGGCGTAGTACGTGCCCTTGGTATAGGTCAATCCTTCGGCAAGCTCCGGAATCATGAAGTTCAAGTCGGTGTAGCCCTGTCCATGCGCATGCGTCGGCTGATTGACGGGCATCCCGTCGACGTAGGTTTCCAGATCCGTTCCGTGATCTAAGTTGTAACCTCGCATCAAGTATTGATTGGCCTTTCCCTCGCCGCTGTGCAGGGTCACGATGAGCCCCGGCACGGTTTCCAGCAGTTGCCCCGGTCGATACGCCGGCAACAACTGCAGTTCCTCGTCGCTCACCACGCCTTCGCTTGCGGTTTGCGCCACCCCGAGAAGCCCGAGACGCTCGGCCGTGACGGTGATTTCATCCAGCGACAACCCGGTCGCATTGACCTCGCTCGCCGCCACCTCGGGTGCCGGCTCGGCACGCACCGCCGGAGCGCCGAGCGCGTTGAGACCGCCCAAGCCCAAGAGTAAGGCGGCGCGTCGGCGATAAAATCGATTCTGATATCGCCGATTCTTTGGCATCCCTTACCCGCCCGGTGGCGCAAGTACTGTGGCGAGTCGAAAAAGCCGCCCGTCCACCAGCGATTCGGCGTTCGCGGCCAATTGGATGCATGCCGCAGGCACATTTTGCAGGGCAACTGCGACCCACGGTAGGAACAGTCCTGCGGCGGTTCAATTCTTGGACGTTCTAATGCGCGGCACGCCATGCGGCTCGGCTGCGCCGGCGCGCCTTCCTGTGCCTGCAGCGCGGAACAGTCGGCATTCTTCGCAGGAGCAAGATCCGGACCTATGAAGGCGAGTACGGCCGCAACAGGGGTGAACAGCGAATCATGACGTCAACCTGGTTGCCTATCCACGCAGTTCCTCGAAATCGGCCTGCCGGTGCAAATATTGGCCCATTAAGCTTGCCTCGGAGGGAGCCCCGCTCGCCGCATCGGAAAGCGCCCCCGCGACAGTTCGCTCGTCCTTGAATCGCCTTACCAGCAGGGCGATTCGGTCAAGCGTGCCCAGATCCGTCCATCCGCAACGAGGCACCGTCAGTACACGCAGCTTTGCCTCGTTTCCTTCGAGTATGTCGCGCGAGAAATCGATATCCGCAAGGGAGTGGTACAGCTTGTCGATTTCCGCCCAATTGGCACTGCGCATGGCCGCGATCGTCGGGTCGAAGGCAGAGCCATACAGCGTCAACAGAGTCCGGGCCGAGGCGGCAATGATGAATGTGTTCCAGAGCGCACCGAGCTCCACGAGGCGGCGGGCCTGACCGGTTGTCGGCTTCTCGATGAAGCGCCCGATGCGTCGCGACCGCTGTCGCGCGCTCAGGGACGGGACAATGTATCCGAGCCCAGGGTCCGGAGCGTCGGGTTGAACGCCCAGTAGGTGAACCGCGTTGGAATGTTCCGCGGCGAGGACCGCTGCCCGACGCAGCGACGCAGCGATCGTTTCCTCGTCTCGAACCAGATGATCCGCCGGCAACAAGACCACGATGGCGTGCGGATCGCGTGCGCTGATCTTCACCAAGGGCAACAGGATGCCGTGAGCCGTACCGCGGTTGCGGGGCTGGACGAAGACGTTGGAGTCCGGAATGCCGTCGAGTATGCCCTCGGCCCACCATTGCCGATGTTGAGCGGCGACGACGACGCATAGGCGCTCCCGAGGCGCGACCGCAGCGGCGCGATTCAGGGCATCGGCCAACAGGCTCGTGCCCCCTTGCCAGGAGCAATATTGCTTGGGCACCGCGACACCCTGACCATTGAGAGTGAGACTGTGCAACCGGCTACCATCGCCGCCTGCCAAGACAAGTCCCCACACAACCTGCCGATGTTTCATTGAAGTCTCCCCGACCGCAATGGGGCGGTAAAACGTACCGATGTATGGTGGTCGAGAGACGGCGCGCGGGAAGTCGCCGCTTTGCGCATCTTGGCGTCAGATTTCGCTGGCAACGAACCAGGACGGTTGCCGCCGGAGAAGCCGATCGCTTGATTCGTCGGCCGGAAATGACATTTCCACGCGCAGTTCCTGCAACGTCACGTCCTGCGGTGTGCCGAACGTCGTGATCGTCGTCAGCAGGCGCAAATTCTCGCCCTTCACATCGATTTCGAGCGCAATGGTCGGTTCTGCAGGCGCCTCGAAGGAAATCGAGGACTCGGGAAATGCATCGATCGCCAGCAGTTCCTGCAGCAGGGTGTCGGCCGACGAGCCGGGAGCGGCGAGCGCTTCGCGCCGCAATCGCGCGAGCAGCACTCGTCCCGTCCGCGGCCAACTGCGAATATGAGGCCGCAAAGGGTACATCGAAGCGATGCACGCAGCGAGGCGCTGCGCATCGCGGGGGCGGAGATTGTCGTCGGTTCGCAGGAGGACCTGGTAGTCGTTCGCACCGCCCTCGCCGGCGTGCAACGGGCCTACTACTGCCCACCCCTGACGCCCGGGGCCCTCCGTCGCGCCACCCTGTTTGCATGCGCCGCCCGCGAGGCCCGCCTCGAAGTCGCCGTGATTTTGAGCCAGTGGCTGGCCGATCCCTTGTATCCCGGCATTCACGCTCGGGAGAAATGGTTGTCGAGCCAGGTCTTTGAATGGCTTCCGGGGGTGGACATCGTCACCGTGAATCCGGGCTTCTTCGCGGACAATTACCTCACCGTCCTCGAACCCATCGCTCACTTCGGGCTGATGGCGATGCCTCTCGGGGAAGGGCTGAATGCCCCGCCGTCCAACGAAGATGTGGCCCGAGTCATCGTCGGTGCGCTCACAGACCCGGCGCCGCATATTGGCAAGAGCTATCGCCCGACGGGGCCGCAATTGCTTTCACCGCCGCAGATCGCCGCAGCTATTGGCAAGGCGCTCGGTCGGTCGGTCAAGTATCAGAATGCGCCCATGGGGCTATTTTTGAAAGCCGCCAAATCGCTCGGTTATGCAGATTTCGTGATCGAGGAGTTGCACTTGTTTCTCCTCGACTACCAACGAGGTTCCTTTGGCGTCGGGGCGCCTACCGACGCGGTGCGGCAAGTGGGCCGGTGTGATCCCGAGCCGTTCGAGCACATCGCCCGGCGCTACATTGCCGCCTCGGGCTTCGAGCGCCGCACGGCAGGATCAATGGCGCGCGCGATTGGAAATATAATCAAGACGCTGCTAACCACCTCACCGAATCCCAAGCGCATCGCCCGGCAGCTCGAATTGCCAGCCATTGAACACGAACGATTGGCGGCGGACTCTATCGTTTGGCGAGAATCTCACGCCAAACGGGGGTAGTATGAGCGGACGCCGGGTTCTGACCCCTGAACCGGCCGATGCGACCGGCAGCTGAAGAGATCGGCGGCCACTCAAGCCAAGGGATTGGTTCTCATAAAATTGTCCATTGCGAAATAATCGGCGCGAGTCCGCGGTCTTATTGGCAACTCGCCGTGTGATCGGCAGCCCGTACAATTCATAAACTTCTGGTGGAGGAAGCTCACATGCCGCAATTTAAGCTCAGCCGGAGAATGCATCCGGTCGCCCTATTCATCGCCGCCCTGGCGTGCGCACCGCTCGCGAATGCCGATGACATGGCGTCGTTCGCCACCGGCGGCTATGCACGGGGTCTGCGAACCATGAGCGAGATGCACAAGATCGACACCGACGGCGACGGGACTGTTTCCAAGGCCGAATGGCTCGCCTATCAGGAAAAGGTATTTGCCGCCTTGGACAAGAATAAGTCAGGGGTGGTGGACGAAAAGGCCTTCCTGGCCCCGTCCAGCGACCTGGTGACGTTTGCCACCGGCGGATACGCACGCGGCCTGCAAACGAAGGCCATGATGCACAAGATCGACACCGACGGCGACGGCACGGTCTCGCACGACGAATTCATTGCGTACCAGACCAAGGTGTTCGACATGATGGATGTCAACAAGAACGGGATGCTAGGTTCTCACGACTTTCTCGGGAAATAGGGGCAAGAAATAGGCCGCAGCCTGCGACAGGCTCGCCCTGCGGCACTATTTGAGTTGTCCAAAACGGCGCAACAGGGGGGTAATGGTCAACCCTTGGGCGAACACGGAAAAGGCCACGACCGCAAAGGTAATCGTGATAATCGCATCGTGATGCGGCAAGTCTTCTGGAACTGACAGGGAAAGCGCCAGTGCCAGTGCGCCGCGCAGGCCGCCCCAAAAAAGGATGTGTTGGTGCCGACTCTCGAGCCTCCAACGGGTGCGGTCAAACAGAGCACATAGTGGGTAGATCGCCACTGCACGCCCCAGCGTCACGAGTGCGATTGCCGCCAAGACGGGCAACCACAGTCCAACGAAGTGTTGCTGCGCCTCTTGCGCCCCGATCAAGATAAAGATGAGCGAATTCGCGACGAATGCGACGAACTCCCAGAAGGTCTCCAGGGCATGGTGGCCCGACTCGGACAATGAGCCGCGGGGGCCATGGTTGCCGACCACCAAGCCGGCGGCCAAGGCGGCTAGCACGCCCGAGAACCCATAGTGCTCGGCCACGAAGAACGAGCCATAGGCCGCCAGAGCCGTCAAGGTAATCTCGACCAGATAGTCGGAAGTCCGACCGGCCAGGTGCATGAAACCGAAGGCGACCGCAACCCCGATGAGCACGCCGCCGCCCGCCGTGAGCAGCAATGTGCCGATGACCGATACGGCGCTATAATGCTCGCCGGCAAGTACGCTTAACACCGTAACGAAGCCGACGGCCGCGGTGCCGTCATTCAGCAGGCTTTCCGATTCCATGAGCAAACGCAACCGGCCCTGTACCCCGGCTTCTTTGAACGTTGCAATCACGGAAACCGGATCGGTCGCAGCAATGAGCACACCGAAGATGATGGCGCTGCCCCAGTCCCACTCCAATGCGTAGTGCATGCCGCCCGCTGTGACCGCGGCCGCAAGCAACACTCCGAGCGTCGCTAGAACGGCAGCAACGGGCAAGTCATTTTTGAATTCCCGCCAACGAATGCACAGTGCGGCCTCGAATACCAGCGGCGGCAGGAAGACGGAAAAAATCAGATCTTTGGACAGATGCAGTTGCAGACGCACGTGTAGGAACGACAAGGTCATTCCCGCGAGCACCAATCCGACGGTGTAGGGCTGGCGCAGCCGGCGCGTGAGTATCGCGACCAAGGCGGATACAAAAAGGAGCAAGCCCAGCTGCGATAGACCCGGTATCATGCCGTCCTCATTGAGAAACGTTTCCAGCGCCCAGCTTCGTCAGTGGCGCGATGTGACCTCCGAGTTTCCTCTACTGCGGATACGCTATCACGCTGTCGGCAACCGAGTCGGCGACGTGCTCCTTGGTGATGACGCCGGCCACATCGCTGCCGCGCGGCACACCGAGCCCGCGCACGACCACGGCCATGATGGCGTTGCGGCGCCACATTCGGCGGATCACATGGAAGGCGGTCTCATCCTCGCGCACCACGGTGAAGTTTCGGTTGGCGACTTCGCCTAGAGTCACCCCGGTGTTCGCACTCCCCAGTCCACGCCGAATTCCGGTATTGACGCGGATGACACCATAGAGATGCCCCTTGTTGTCGGTCACCACGACATATCGCAGCCGTCCAGCGTGTTCGGGCTGGCGCAAATACTCATCGAAGCTCGCCGTCACCGGCAAGACCTGGATATCTGCGTCCATCACCTCGCGCGCCGAGCGCACGAGAAACATATTTGCATGGCGCGCTTTTGGAATGGCTCGCCCGCGGCGCACCAGCTTCAGGGTGTAGATGGTCTCGCGAGACAGCATGCGGCGCGTACCCATGCTCATGGCCACCGCGACGATCATCGGCATGACGATGCTGTAGTCGAGCGTCATCTCGAAAATCATCGTGACGGCGGTCATCACCGCCCCCGTTCCGCCGCCCACCATCGCACCCATGCCCACTATGGCGAACGCGGGGACACTGAGATGAATCGGAAAGCCGGAAACGTTCAGCAGCGCCGCGAATGCACCCCCGAGGGCGGCGCCCATGAACAACGACGGTGAAAAGATCCCGCCGGAGGAGCCCGAACCGAGACTGATCGAGGTCGCAAGCGCCTTGCATAGACCGACGAGTGCCAACAGCCAGAATGCGGTGATCTGTCCCGCTAACACCGCCTGAACCGTTGCATAGCCGACTCCATCGACGTAGTACTGACCCAGAGTGCGCATGAGGGTGTACATGAGCACGCCGACGATCAACATACCCAGCATGTGGCGTAGATAGCGGGATTGGATCCGATCGAAGAAATCTTCCGCCAGATGAAGGCCCCGGATGAATCCGGCGGCCGCGACACCGGCAAGGCCCCCGAGCACGGCGAACAGGACCAGCACGACCAGTGCGTTCGAATCGACCGCCATGGCTTGAAGCGCCGGGACATGGAACGCCGGCGTGTCGCCGAAGAACCAGCGACCCACGAACGTCGCGGTCCCGGTCGCGATTGCGACCGGAAGAAACGTCTCTACGCTCACCTCGGGCATCATCAGCTCAATGGCAAACATCACGCCTCCGATCGGCGTGTTGAATGTCGCGGCAATGCCCGCCCCCGCACCCGCGGCGACGAGGGCGATGCGCTGACCTGCCGGCATACGGACGATTTGCCCCAGCGTGGAACCGAGCGCCGAGCCGATCTGAATGATCGGCCCTTCTCGCCCCACGGACGCACCGCTACCGATCGCAAGGGCCGAGGCCAGAGATTTCACCAGGGCCACCACCGGCCGGATCACGCCGCCTTTGTGGTAGATCGCGTCCATCACCTCGGGAACCCCGTGACCCTTGGCCTCGGGCGCAAAATTCGTCACCAGGAAGGTGACGCCGACCGCGCCCAGCACCGGAACCAGGATCACGAGCGCACCCCACGGTGTGGGCGCGGTGAACACATTGGCGTCGTAGTGGATCACCGCGTGGCCGGTGAAGAGCAGGTTGTGAATCAGGCCGATCAGGCCGCGAAATAGCACGGCGCCCAAGCCGGTTACGACACCCAGGCCCAACGCCAAAGCAGAGATCCGCGCCAGCGGCAATTGTCGACTCTCGTCACCGTCCACGTAATGCCGCGCTCACTGTATTTCTTTCGCGACAAAGTGTAGCGTATGTGCATTGCAGACAGCAAGGAGAGTCCCCAGTGAAGACGGCTCGCAACATTGCACAATATCTCGCGTTGTATTCTACGGCTTTGCTAATTATCGCCTGCGCGAACCAGATGGAACCTGCCAAGAACGCGCTCGACAATATCAACAACACGTTGGCTGCCGCATCGACGGATGCGCAAAAGTATATTCCCGACCAGCTGGCCAGCGCGCAAAGCAAGGTAGCGGCACTGAGTGCCTCCTTCGACAAGAAGGACTACGCCGCAGTCGTGGCGGGTGCCCCCGCCGTACTGGCCGAGGTCAATGGTCTCGCGGGCGCCGCTGCGGCCAAAAAGGACGAGATATTGAAAGCGCTGGGGAATGAGTGGAGAAGCCTGGACGCCTCCATTCCTCAATCCGTTACAGCGGTGCAGACGCGCATCGACGAATTGTCGAAGTCCAAGCACGTGCCCAAGGGCATCGATCTCGCGGCTGCAAAGTCGGGTCTCGCCGACGCAACTTCGGCGTGGGAGCAGGCACAGACCGCATTCAAATCGGGCAACGCCGCGGATGCGGTGCCTCTGGCCAAGGACGCAAAGAGCAAGGTGGAGTCGGCCGCGACGGCGCTGAAGCTGAATTTGCCTCAAGCCGGGTAATACACGCGAGTCCGTCAAGCGATTTTGTAGCTCTTGCGGTTACGATCGCCGGCATCATGGGCAGCGCTGATCCAACCCGTCGCCGCCAGTGATCGGGTTGATCACGCGCAACATTAAGTCAACAATCTGCTCCGTGTTTTCACGGCTCATCGACGCATGGCCAAAGAGGGTCCGAAAGTAGAAGGGGCCGGTGAGCATGTCCAGCAGAAGCTCGACATCCAAGTCATTGCGGACCTCGCCGCGCACGCGCGCGCGCGCAATCGCCTCTCGCATGGATCGGCGCCGTGGAGTGAGTACCTGTTGCCGGATAATCGAGGCGAGAGCCGCGTCCTGAGCCATGTCGGCGACGAGACCGGCGAGCGCATGCCCCAACGGCCCGCGAAATGCGCGCCACAGCGTCCGAACCGCAGACAGCAGATCGCCGCGAAGCGTCCCCGTGTCTGCCGCGGGGTTCTCTCCCAGTTCACTGACCACCGCGTAAGCCACGAGATGGCGCTTACTGGGCCACCGGCGGTAGAGGCTGCTGCGGGGTCGATGCGCATACTTGGCGATTCCATCCATGGTGACGGCCCGATATCCGCCGCTTTCCAGGGCGTTCAAGACCGCCTTGACCACTTCCAAGTCTATCCGGGTGTCCCGCGGGCGGCCGAGGACCTTCGGCGAAGCGGGCAAAGGTCGCGCGGTGGACCGCCGTCGGGTGGCGGATCGCCTTGGCATCACTGTGCGTTCTTTGCCGCCGCCAGCACATGGGCCGCATCGAGGCGGACCGTGTAATCCGGGTCGTAGTGGCGAAAGCGAACCACGCCGCCACGATCGACAATGAACACCGAGGGCACGGGTAGTTCATGCCGGGTACTCCCCTGCGTCGCCTCGAGATCGATTCCATAGGACTTTAATTTCGCCAGGGTCGCCGCATCGACGTGGAAGGCGACCCCAAAGGCATGCGCCGCGTCCATCGACGAATCCGACAGGATGTGATAGCTCACTTTCTCCTTAAGGCTCGAGTACAGCAGCTTCGGTTGATCGGTGCTCAAGAACAAGACCTGATATCCCATGGCCACGATCTGCGGCACCACGATGTGAAGGTCCTGCAGCTGGGCGTTGCAGTAAGGGCACCATCCGCCCCGGTAGAAGATGATCATGGTTGGCTGCCGCAACGATGCGGGATCGAAATGGAAGGCGCGCCCGTCGACCTCTGTGGCGACGAACTTCGGCGCCGGCGCATTGACCTCGATCGGGGTGATGTTGTGTGGATCGTCCGGCACCGCGGCGCCAGCGGTGCTGATGGCGCCGGCGGCGCTGATTCCGAAGACCGCGATCGCTGAAAGGCTTTGGAGCACATGCATCATGAGGGTCCTATGTGGCGGAACGGGAATAGAGAAGTATGGGTCATCAAAGAAGACCGGCTGGTCGGGTGGTTCAATGCTTGGACTACGAACCGCCGGTAATCAAGCGGATACTGCCGCCAAACTTAAGGTAGGCCCAAAACCAGTTGGTCAATGTCGCGAAGCGATTTCTGACCCCCAGCATGAAGGCGATGTGCACGACCCCCCAAAGCCACCATGCGGGTGCGCCCGACAGCTTCAAGAGGCCGAAATCCGCCACGGCCGACTTGCGGCCGATGGTGGCAAGAGAACCCAAGTGGCGATAACGAAAGGCCGGCATGGGCCCGCGCAATTCGACCATCGCCCGAATTTGCTTGGCGGCGTAGGCCCCGCCTTGTTTGGCCGCCGGGGCCAGCCCCGGCACGAATTCACCTTTCCAAGCCTTGCTCGCCGCCGTGTCGCCGATCGCGAATACATTGGCGAGCCCCGGCACCCGCAAATCGTCGCCCACGATCAAACGCCCCGCCTTGTCAGCCGGCGCGTTCAACCACACCGCCGCGGGCGATGCCGCCACTCCGGCCGCCCAGAGGACCGTACTCGCTTCGATGCGATTTCCATCGACGGCGACTCCCGTCTCATCGATATGATCCACTCGGCAACCGAGACGAACTTCCACTCCCAGCTTCTCTAACGAGCGTTGCGCGATTTGCGCCAACCGCTCGGGGAAGCTCGGCAACAGTCGACGGGCGGCCTGGACGAGAATTACACGGGCCTGCGCCGGATCGAACGCACGAAAATCCTTTTCCAATCCAAAACGGGCCAATTCCGCGATCGCCCCCGCGAGTTCCACGCCCGTGGGGCCACCGCCCACGATCAGGAAGGTTAGCATCCCCACGCGATCTTGCTCGGGAGGCGCTGCCTCGGCGCGTTCGAAAGCCGTCAAGATCCGGCGCCGAATTTCCAATGCATCTTCGATGCGCTTGATGCCCGGAGCGAAGCGTGCCCATTCATCCTTTCCGAAATAACTGTGGGTCGCGCCCGTGGCGAGCACCAGATAGTCGAATGGAACGTCGGCACCTTGCATCGACACCGTTTGCCGCTGCGTATCCACTCCGGTGACAGTACCGAGGAGCAAGCGGACCGACGGCGAGCTTCGGAACATCTGGCGCGCGGGCGTCGCTATGTCGCCCGGAGACAGGGCCGCCGTGGCAACTTGGTAAAGCAGCGGCTGGAACAGGTGATAATTCGTGCGGTCAATGAGCGTTACTGCCACAGGAGCGTCGCGCAAACCTTGGGCACATCGCAGGCCCCCGAAGCCTGCTCCTACGATGACGACTCTCGGTAATCCTTGCAGTTCGTCGAGACCGTGTCTCTTGGGCAACGGGAAAGCGCGATCGCGCCAATGCACGAGAAGCTCGTCGATCGACACGAATCCTCCGCCGTATACGCCAAGAACGGCCAGGAACATGAGAAAGTAGATCGAGTCGGTGACCCGCGGGTCGATCATCGAATAGACAAATAGCCCACAGAACAGCACTGCGGCGATATAGCGCGTGGCCAATCCCGTGAGGAGCAGGACGCCGCCCACCCATGCGGCGGCGTGCGGCACGCGCATGGTCACGTCCAACGGCAACCAGCGCTCGAGCTCATTGAATTCGGCGCCCGAGGAACGCGAAACAGCCGCCATGAGCAAGGCGATTGCCAACCAAACCCGCAAGAAACAGATGTAGAGCGGCGTGCCGAATGCGCGCAGGCGCTTGGAAAAGTCAATGATTCGAGGGACGAGCGGGACCGCGCTGTCGTTCAGTCCGCGGCGCAGCAAGTTATCGAACGATATCGGGCCCGCACCGTGGATCGCAAACCAACCTGACAGCGCCACCCAAAAGAGCTGGGTATCGAATGGGGTGTAGAGGAGTTGCGGGACCAAC
Source organism: uncultured Gammaproteobacteria bacterium (assembly GCA_963837435.1). GTDB lineage: Bacteria > Pseudomonadota > Gammaproteobacteria > Steroidobacterales > Steroidobacteraceae > Bog-1198. The sequence continues at coordinate 428,158 of CAWINJ010000010.1, read as the reverse complement.
GACAACAGTAGCAGCGGCAGCGCGGCGTATCGGGTCATGAAGCCAATCATCAGTAGTGCTGCGCACAGGAGATAAACAGCCGTGCTCAGGAACGCGGCCGAGCTCGGCGCGAGGAATGGAATCGGGTTCTCTTGGCTCGCCACCGCCAGCGTGGCTTCCCAGTGCAGCATCTGCATGAAGCCGAAGAAGCCAAAGAGCTTGGCGATCCAGAGACGAACGGCCAATTCGATGTAGGGCCAGGCAATCCCGCCGAACAGAGATGTCCACAGATGCGGAACTGTCCGGGTCGCTGCCGCCACCTTGGCGATAAACGTAGCTTTGTGGTGGCCGGCGTATTGCGTCCGCATTGATCCCTCCCCTCGCTCTTCCACCGGATTCGCTGACTAGCTCTGCTTGAGTGAGACCGTCCGGATCGGGAACTTATTTCCACTCATCCGCGACTTTATCCGAGCCCGAACGCCCCGAACGCCCCGAACGCCCCGAACGCCCCGAACGCCCCGAACGCCCCGAACGCCCCGAACGCCCCGAACGCCCCGAACGCCCCGAACGCCCCGAACGCCCCGAACGCCCCGAACGCCCCGAACGCCCCGAACGCCCCGAACGCCCCGAACGCCCCGCCTAGCGGCGTCCCAGCGCCCAGCCCGCCAATGCTCCCACTGCCGCGCTCACCGGCACTACCCCGGTGTGCCACACGAGCACGTGCAGCGCCTGAGGATTCGCACAATGAAGCTCCAACATCGCTACTCCACACAGTCCAGCCAGTGCGCCGCTCGTGAGTCCCGCCGCAACCGGATTTACTGCAAAGCCGCGCCGCAGAAGCCACCAGCTCAGCAGGCACGCGGGAATGGCCGGAAGCAGGCCGCTCAGCAAACAGGCGAGGCCCGCCGAGACGAAGTGGTCCGTGTGATAGTCGCGGAAAGCCAGGCCAAACACGCCCAGCAGCACCGCGGTGCCCATGCTCAAGAGTGTGCCGGCGCCCAGGCGATGGCGGCTTCCGGGAATGAGTTGATGTGCGAACTCCGCTCCCCATGCCCACGCGAGCACCCCGAGCGTGGAGAAAATCAGTGTTCGCTCCCACCAGGCCAGTCTTTCGATTCCGTAAAATCCGCCGCGAGCGGCGCCTGCGACGGCCACCGCCGCGCAGATCAAGGTGAGCCCCGCGACCAGCATCCAGGTGGGCAGCAGCGGTCGTACCGGCCGCAGCGAAGATTGCATCGAGCTGGCGATCTGCGTCAGCAACTCGGGATCGACCCGGGGTGCGGATTCCGAGGCCTTCTGCAAAGCTTTGTCGACGAACTCATCTGTCACGGCAGCACCCCGCTCGACCCTTCATTGGGAGTCAATGCGTTGATCCGACTTCTGAGAATTTTGTAGGCGCGATGAACTTTCTGCTTGACTGACCCGACGCTGCAAGAGGTCGCTCGTGCGACTTCCTCCAGAGTCATCCCTGCCACCTTCATCATCCGAATGACCTCGCGTTGATTCTCCGAAAGCGGCGCCAGCAGCGCCTCCAGATCGTCCGTGGGAGGTTCATCTTCCAGGGGCGCGGCCATTGCATCCGGCAGTTCCTCCAGCCGGCGCTCACGGGCGGTGGTGCGGCTCGACCTGCGGTAGTGGTCAATGTGCGTGCGGCGAGCAATCGCGTAAAACCAGGGCAGCACCGGTTCGCCGGGGTGATACGTATGCCGCACCCGATGGATGCGCAGCCACGTCTCCTGCAGCAGGTCATCCGCATCGCTTCGGCTGGCGGCTTGCGCCATGAAGAACCGATGCAGTTGCGGGCCGATGCCTTCGACCAGCGCCGTCACGGCCGCGAAATCACCCGCATGGTAGCGGGCCATCAGCGCATCCAGATTGCTGCCGGAGTCCATGGGAGTATTCGCTGCGCCGGTAGAGAAAGTTACGCTGTCGTTGAAAATTATTGGTTTGGCCGCTGACGGGGTAGCGCAGCGTAACTTTCCACCGGTTCGCAGCGAATACCCACCCGTCGAACGCCGTTATTCGTCAACGGTCCTACGGGCTCGTGAGTTGGTACAGGGTCAAGATTACACCACATCACGCAATGCTCCGCCTCAGGACCGCGCTTCCATTTACCTAGTTTCAATGAGGAGATCGCGATGAGCTCTCGAAAATTCTGCAAGTCCCATGCGTGTGGCATCGCCAGCTTGCTGGCGGCCACCCTATTCGCCGCCACCGCGGCGATGGCCGACGAGTCCGAGCGTGGAGTATTCGTATTGACGAGCACGAATAATCCCAGCGCAAACGAAGTCGTCGTGTTCAAGCTCGATACGGCGGCAACACCTTCGCTCACTCTGGTCGACCTGCTGCCCACACACGGCCAAGGCGGCGCGAGCGGCAACGCCGGCATACTCCAATTCAAGGACGATCACGGTGCCGTGGCCAACTATGGCTCGAATAGCGTCAGCCGAATCGCACGTCATCAAGATTACATCAGCGTCGACGGAAACATTGGCTTGGCGCCCAAGTGCGTGAAGCCCGATTCGGTGGCGCTCACCAAGGATCATGTATTCGTGGTCGGCGCGAATTGCGCGGAGAGCCATGCCTGGTCATCGGGCGCTGTGGATGGCGGCGTCGTCGCGTTGTCCGATCCCTCGGCCGCACAGATCGCGGTCGGCAGGGATTGGGCTGCCGTCACCATGACCTCGGGATCCCTACTGCAACTGCCCCTCATGTCGGATGGGGCGCTCAGCGGCTCGAGTGCCGCCGTGACCCTCCCCAGCACAGCCAACAACACCCCGCTCGGGGCGGCGTTCTGGGACGATGTGTTGGGATTCACACCGGCCCACAGTCCGGACAGCTTCGCCATCGTGAATAAGAGCCGCGAGGTCTCCCCGATCGCCGGACCGACACCGTTCTATCCCACCAACGCCCCCTGCTGGGTGGCCAAGGGACCGGGGAATGTCTGGTATACGGGCAATTCCCCCGGACATGCCATTTCGGTGTTCCTCACCGACAGCCAGGGCGGCGTGTTCTACAAGTCGCTGCCATTGCCGGGCGCGCCCACCGACATCACCGTGTCCGCGGATAAGAAGTGGCTGGCCGTCATATATAGCGTCGGCGCCAGCGCCTATGTCGCGGCATACGGCATCGACGCCTACGGCGACCTGCACTGGTCGGCGACCTCGAGCCCCATCGGGGTCGCGAGCTTCAGCGGAATAGCGATCAGCGAATAATTGCGTTCACTCGTCTCGCCCGGCGGCCAAGCGTCGGGCGAGACAAATGCAATTTCGATCACCGCCCTGGACGGTGAGGGATTCTCATTAAGAATCCAATACTTGCGCGCGCACTAAGCCTGCCCAGGCGCACCCAGGCACAGTCCTCTCAATCTGCTTGTCAGCCCGTCCCCGAGTGCAAGCCTTCGATGCGAATGGCATCATGTCGAAACTTTGGCTCGGAAGGCGCAGTGATGGAGTCCGCGAGAGGCAGTCAGATGAGGTACATCCGCATATCACGGCAACGCGGCTCGGTGGCCGCGGCGACCCTCTGCCTCATGGGCTGCGCGGTCGGCCCGAACTATCACAAGCCCGCGGTAGAAATTCCCGACGGCTTCAAGGAAGGCGTCGACTGGCAGCGGGCTCAGGCTAACCCCCAGGGATCGCTGTCGAGCACCTGGTGGCTCGACTATCACGACGAGCAGCTATCGAAGCTCGTCGATCAGGCCTTGCACGCGAATCAGTCCATCATCGCGGCGGAAGCCGCGTACAGGCTGGCGCAAGCGACGGTGTCCGCGAGCACTGCAGCGCTCTATCCCACGGTGAGTGCGAGCGCGTCCGGCACGCGCGCCCAGTACGGCTCCGCTGCGGCAGCGGCATCCGACGCTGCACCGGGGGTGTATCACTATGTCACGGCCGGCGTTGCCGCGAACTGGGAGCTCGATCTCTGGGGGAAGACCCGCCGCCAGATCGAATCGAGCAAAGCGAGCGCACAGGCAAGCGACGCCCAGCGCGCGGGTCAGCGCTTGTCGATCGCGGCCAGCGTTGCAAGCGATTATTTTGCCTTGCGCCAGGCTGATATCGATATCGATTTCCTTCAGCAGCAGCAGCGGGTCTACGGCGACATCCTGGCGATGACGCAGGCCGGTTACGCCCAAGGCGGGTCATCGGGGGATGAGGTGCTCATTGCGCAGGACACGCAGGAAGCGGTGATCGCTGCCTTACAGGCGACACAAGCCCAGCGCGAGCAGTACGAGCACGCGCTCGCCGTGCTGGTGGGTGTTCCCCCCGGCGGTTTCTCCATTGAACCCCGCAAGGACTATGTGTTCGTGACGCCGGCGGTACCGCTCTCCCTACCCTCTCAGCTGTTGGAGCGCCGTTACGATGTGGTTGGCGCCGAACGTCAGGCGGCCTCTGCGAATGCGAAAATCGGCGTAGCGGAAGCGGCGTTCTACCCTACTCTGAATCTTGCGGCGGAAGGCGGCTACGTGCACAACCAATTCGCGCATCTATTCTCGCTGCCCAACCGCTTTTGGACACTGGGCCCCACTTTGGCAGAGACACTTTTCGACGGCGGAGCCCGTAGCGCTGCGGTGCGAGAAGCCCGCGCGACCTACGACGAAGAAGTGGCCAATTACCGGCAAACGGTGCTGACGGCGTTTCAGAGCGTCGAAGACAGCGTGTCGTCATGGAATCATCTGCAGCAGCAGACTCAGGCTTTCACCAATATCTATCAGCGCAACCAGAAGCTGTTCAACAGCACCCGCGCGCAACGAGACGTGGGTACGGCGAGTCAGCAAGGCCTGCTCAGCGAACAGCTCACTCTGCTGTCGGCGCATCAGAATCTGCTGGACAGCCAAGCCTTGCTCACTCAGAGCAGCGTTGCATTGATCAAGAACCTGGGTGGGGGCTGGCAGTGGGATGAGTCCCGCGAAGCTCCCGCCGCCAAGAATCAACACACTGAGGCAGGCCCCACAGCGGGTCTCGCGGCGCAGTGAGTACCGCAATGCCCAAGCAGGGTGCTCAACCCCGATCAAACAGTATTGGAGCTCACTCTATGAAGCCGGCACCGCAGGTGTTGTTACCGTGTCTTGTCATGATGGCCTTGGTGGGATGCGGTTCGCACAAGGCGGCCGCTCCGGCGGCGCCGCCCAAAGTCGGCACGGTGACGGCCGAGCAGCAAACGGTTCCACTCACCCGGGACTTGGTCGGCCGCCTGTCGGCGTATTACAGCGCCAACGTCGTCGCCCGCGTCTCGGGGGTACTGGTGAAGCGTACCTACAAAGAAGGGGATGAGGTCAAGGAGGGGCAGCTCCTCTTCCAGATCGACCCGAGCTATTACACGGCCGTCCTCAACAGCAACCTGGCCATCCTGGCCGAAGATCAGGCCACCTACACCAACAACCGCGTGACCGCCGAGCGCGATCATAAATTGCTGCCCGTCGGATCTGTCTCGCAGCAGACCGTGGACGATGCCGATGCGGCGGAGCGCAGCGCAGCCGCGAAAGTCCAAGCCGATCAGGCGGCGGTCGAGACGGCGCGCATCAATTTGGGTTACACCCGGGTCACCTCGCCGATCAGCGGCACCGCGAGCCAGCAGCAGGTGACGCAGGGCGCTTTGGTGGGCAACGCCACCAGCGACACCGGGTCGGGCGGGACACTGCTGACGACGGTCGCGCGACTTGATCCGCTCTACGTGAATTTCACCATCAGCGCCGCCGACCTGCTGACTCTGCGCCAGGCGCAGAACATCGCGCTGGCGCACCAGAACGACACCAAGGTGCAGATCACCCTCCCCAACGGCAGCCCCTATGGCCAGTCCGGCGCGTTGGATTTCTCCGATGTGGCCGCGAACCCGACCACCGGCGCGGTGAACCTGCGCGCGCTGGTCCCCAATCCGAAGCACGAGCTGCTGCCGGGCATGTATGTGACGCTGACGATCACTCTCGGTGAGCAGAGTCACGTGTACCTGATCCCGCAGCAGGCGGTGCAACGCGACACCGTCGGCGCCTATGCCATGGTGGTCGGGCCCGACGAGAAGGTTCTGCGCAAGAATGTCACCACCAGCGAGAGCTCCGGCAACGACTGGATCATCACCGGCGGCCTCGAGAATGGCGACCAGGTGATCGTCGGGGGCCTGCAGGGTGCGCGCGAGGGCAAGCAGGTCAAGGCAGCTCCCTGGCAGCCGCCGTCCACGGCGGGCCCGCCACCCGCCGGCGCATCGAGTGCCGGAGCGTCACCCGGCACCCACAGCCCGTAAGACCTTGCAACCAGCCGCAGGCTGACTATTCAAGCGACCAGGAATTCCGCGCATGCCCAATTTCTTCATCGACCGCCCGATATTTGCCTGGGTCATCTCCATCCTGATCTGTCTCGGCGGCGTCATCTCCATGACCCGGATGGGAATCGCGGCGTATCCCGACATCGCGCCGCCGCAGGTGACGGTGACGGCAACCTACCCAGGGGCCAGTGCCGCGACCATGGAATCGACGGTCACGCAGGTCATTGAGCAGCAGCTCACCGGCATCGATAATCTTTTGTATTTCACGTCCACATCCAACAGCAACGGCACCGCGACCATTACCTTGAGCTTTGCCACCGGCACCAATCAGGACATCGCCGAGGTGCAGGTGCAGAACAAGGTGGCCCTGGCGCAGCCCCTGTTGCCCACCGAGGTGACCCAGCAGGGCGTCATTGTCGCGAAGGCCAGCCCCGACATCCTGCTGTTCGTGGCCCTGTCGTCCAACAACCCTTCGGTCAATGCGGGCCGCTTGAGCGATATCCTCGCCTCGCAGATTCAACCGGTGCTGGCGCGAATCAGCGGCATCGGCAATACCTTCTTGTTGGGCTCCGAATATGCGATACGCATCTGGCTGGATACCGACAAGCTGCAGGGTTACGGGCTCTCGTCCAGCCAGGTGCTGAACGCCATCAATGCGCAGAACGCGCAGTTCGCTACCGGCTCGCTCGGCGCGGATCCTGCCATCAAAGGCCAGACCTTCACGGCCACCGTATCCGGCGACACTCTGTTCTCCTCGCCGCAGCAGTTCAAAGACATCATCCTGCTGACCAACAGTGACGGGACCACGGTGCGCCTGAGCGATGTCGCCCGCGTGACCTTCGGGGGCCAGAGCTATGGGAATTCCGCGGTTTACAATGGCAAGCAGGCCGGTGGTCTGGGACTCTTTTTGCTGCCCGGTGCCAACGCCCTGGCGATCGCGAAGGACGTCAAAGCGCAAATGGCCCTTCTGGGCAAGGATTTGCCGCAGGGGGTGAGCTGGGACGTCCCCTATGACACGACCCCCTTCATCACCGCCTCCATGACCGACGTGGTAAAGACGCTCATCGAGGCGATCGCTCTGGTGTTCGTGGTCATGCTGATGTTCCTGCAGAACTTACGCGCCACCATCATTCCGACCCTGGTGATTCCCGTGGCCCTGCTGGGAACCTTCATGGGGCTGTCGGCACTGCACTTCTCGATCAATCAGTTGACGCTGTTCGGCATGGTGCTGGCGATCGGCATCGTCGTGGACGATGCCATCGTCGTGATCGAAAACGTCGAACGCATCATGGATGAGGAGCGCCTCGATCCCAGGGCGGCCACACGCAAGGCCATGGGCCAGATTACTGGCGCCATCATCGCGATCACGGTGGTGCTGGCCGCGGTGTTCGTTCCCTCGGCCCTGCAGCCCGGAGCCACCGGCATCATCTACTCGCAATTCGCGCTGACCATCGCCTTGTCCATGGGCTTCTCGGCATTTCTGGCGATGTCATTCACTCCCTCTCTTTGCGCGGCCATCCTTCGGCCACGCGAGGAAGTCGAGCGGAAAAAGAATGTGGTATTCCGCTGGTTCGACCAGGGATTCGACTGGGTCGGCAAGACCTACATCGGTCATATCGGTGCGGCCACGCGTCGTGCGCCGCGCTGGATGCTGGTTTTCGGGCTGATCACGTTGGTGGCAGGGTTCCTCTATACGCGTTTGCCGACCAGCTTCGTTCCCGATGAGGATCAAGGCTTCATGCTGGCCATAGTCAACCTGCCCTCGGGCGCAACCCTGCAGCGAACCGATCAGGTCCTGGACAAGGTGCGTGACACGCTGCTGCACAGCGCGATCGGCAAAGACATCGCGGGCATCTTCTGCCCCGAAGGCTTCAGTTTCGTCGGGCAGAGCGAAAACGTGGGCATGGCCTTCATCAAGCTGACGGATTGGGGCAAGCGTTCGCAGACCGCCATGCAGCTCATTACGCAGGCAAACAAGATTCTGCACGGCGTCACCGATGCGCAGATCTTCGTGGTGAACCTGCCCACCATCCGCGGCTTGAGCCAGTTCGGCGGCGTCGACATGTATCTGCAGGCCCGCGCCGGCCAAACGCGGGCGCAGCTGACCGCCGCGCAAAAGACTCTGCTCGATGAGGCCGGCAAGAGTCCCTCGCTCACCGGCACTCGCCCCAATTCGCTGCCGGAAGCACCGGAGCTGGAGATCGCGGTGGATCGAGTGCAGGCGCAAACCATGGGGTTGTCGCTGAGCGACGTCTACCAGGCCATTCAACTGCAGCTGGCACCCAACTACATCGATCAGTTTACGTATGAAGGGCGGGTCAAGCGTGTCTACGTCCAGGCGGATGCGCCGTTTCGCCGGGGCACCGATGCGTTGCAGCGCCTGTACACCCCGAGCGGAATCAGCGGTGCGGCGGCCGGCGCGGCCGGCTCCGGCGCGCAAGTCTCCAACAGCAGTGGGTATGTGACGCCCGTCAACCCTACGGTCAGCAATACCGCGATCAGCCCCTACAACATGGTGCCGCTGTCCAGCGTGGTCAAGGCGAATTGGGGCGTGGGGCCGCAGGCATTGCCGCGCTATAACGGCTACGCCGCCGTGGAGATCGTGGGCAATTCTGCGCCCGGGTATTCCACCGGCCAGGCCATGCAGGCCTTGCAGACCATCATCAACAAAGACCTCCCCGCGGGCTTTGCCTCTGATTGGACCGGACAGTCCTACCAGGAAATCCTGGCGGGCAATTCAGCCACTCTGCTCTTGGTGCTGTCGATCGTCGTAGTATTCCTTTGCCTGGCCGCTCTGTACGAGAGCTGGTCGATTCCCGTGGCCGTGCTGCTGGTGGTACCGTTGGGCGTGTTGGGTATGGTGTCGTTGTGCAAGCTCGCCGACATACCCAACGACATCTATTTCAAGATCGGATTGGTCACGGTGATTGGCCTCGCGGCAAAGAACGCGATCCTGATCGTAGAATTTGCGGTTGACGGGCAGGCCAAGGGCAAGACGCTATTCGACGCGGTGATCGAGGCCGGCAAGCTGCGCTTGCGCCCCATACTCATGACCTCGATGGCGTTCATCTTGGGCGTATTACCGCTGGTCCTCTCGAGCGGGGCCGGCGCCGCCTCGCGTCACGAGATCGGCACGGGCGTGATCGGTGGCATGATCTTCGCCACTTTCCTGGGCTTGCTGATGATCCCCGTGTTCTACGTGATCGTACGAACCCTGCTGGGCGACAAGCTGGACGAGATAGCGCACAAGCCGCGCCTAGGGGGGTAAGCTCGGACCAACGATTCGGGCCAACTCAAGGCTGCATCAACTGCGCCGCACTGATCGCTGACAAGGAAGCCCCGGACACGGTATTGCCAAGGTTTACGTAGAATATTTCGGGCCCCTGGGAGCCGGCGAGAGCAATCCAAGGGCCGTAGAGGTTCTCCACGCGCCCGGTGCATTGCATCTGCGCCACAATGTAGCCGGGCCTGACGACCTTGTATGTCAGGACCCGGCCCTTCTGCTGATAGCTCTGAAAGCTGAGCGTCCCGCCTTTCACACTGGCACCGATGCCGACAGGCGTTGCGGTGGCGGGAAGCGCGCTCGGAGGGTTCGCCGGACAATTGCCTTTTGGGCTGGCGACGGCCGCAGCTGCCGCCCCCGAGGTCATCGCGGTGCTGCCGCTTGCGCTTCCAGCACCGCTCGTTCCGGTTGCCTGGCTCCCTGCAACCGCCGGGCTGTCCGGAAGTCCCGGAATCCCCCCAAGTGCCGAATCCCCCGTCCCCGCAACTGCGGGCGTGCCGGCAGCTGGTGGGGCGCCGGCAACTGCCGAGGTCCCCGCGGCCGCCGCGGCAAGCCCGCCGCAGGCCTGCAGGTGACTATCCCGGGCAGTCGCTTCGCTCTTGGTGATGAACTCCGGCAGTTTGGTGCAGGCGTTGTAGTGATTGTCCAGGTTGTTCTGCCAGCGCATATCGTCGTTGACCTTGCACTGTGGGTGACTCGTCATCAATTGATGCTGGGCTACCGCGCGCTGCGCATATTGCGTGCACCTGTCCTTGGTTGCCTGGCTCGGTTCACCGTAGGCTGCGGGGGCACACGCGACCACCAGTAGGACCAGGGCTGACACGACGCTTGCTGGGTTATTCGTCGGCATCTTCGGCCTCTTTTATTGGATGCATTTCGGCGCCGCGTCAAGACTCCCTTGCCGGCAGATTCTACGTCCCGCAAACCGACCTCGCCACCTGAACCTTGCCTACCGCCAACCACGTTGCGGAGCAGGCGTGCGGAGATGAAACCTGGCGCGTAACGCACGGCATGCATCCGGGACGCTGATACAGGGTGAGATAGCTATGATTTTGCACCCCTGAGCGACCGACCATACGATGAAGTCAACGTCATCAAGCAGAGTGCCAATTTTGGTTGGCCGTACTGTGCCAATAGTATTCCCTACAGCCTTGGTCCGGCTCTACACTTGGGTGAGAGAGGGTCCGCACCGTGGTAGGGATCACTCGCAAAGGAAGGCTGGCGCAGCCAATGAGCACGAGCGTCCAGGTGCCTTACTGGCAAGAAAGATCAACGATATGAACGAGATGAGCATGGAAAGTGTCGCGCTTGCTGGAAGCTGCCTGTGCGGCACGGTTAGGTTCCAGATCAGTCCGCCTTTCTCAAAGTTTGCCCATTGTCACTGCACACGCTGCCGGAAGGCGACCGGAGCAGCGCACGCTTCGAATATTTACTTGACACCGGAACAGCTCACTTGGCTTGCGGGACAGGACGCCATTGCCCGCTATAATCTTCCGTCAGCACTCAGCTTCGCTCGCTGGTTTTGCAGTCAATGCGGTAGCCTAGTCCCCCGACTCAGCCGTAGCGGAAAGACGGTCGTCGTACCAGCCGGGTCTCTCGATGATCAGCCAATGGAGAAACCGCGGGCACGGATCTTCTGCGACTCGGAGGCGCCATGGGTATGTGTTGGGGATGATTTGCCGCGTCATCCGCAATATCCGAGCTGGTGGTAGCACTCTTGCTGACAAACAAACACTTGCCCCTCATTCCGCATCGCGCGCTCCCCAAAAATCGAACCAATGAACCCCGAGAGGCAGTTTCTAAGCACGATGTGGCGGGCGCTCGGAGGCGATGCGGCAGCCGTCGATCATGTCGAGTTCGTCGGATCGGGCGACCTGCCATCGGCCTTTGCGGTCTCGGCGTTCGCCGCTGCGGCGGTTGGAGCCGCAGGTGCTGCCGTAGCAGAGCTCATCGCAACCATATCCGGTGGTGAGCTGCCGTCGGTGACGATTGACCGACGACTGGCATCGCTCTGGTTCGGGTCGTCGATCCGACCGGAGGGCTGGGCGTTGCCGAGTGCTTGGGATCCGGTTGCCGGAGATTATGCCGCGGCGGACGGATGGATTCGCCTGCACACCAACGCTCCCCATCATCGCGAAGCCGCTCTGGCGGTGCTCAACGTCCCCGCAACACGCGAGCAGATCGAGCGTGCCGTCGGAGCTTGGAGCGCCGAAACACTCGAAGCTGCAGTCGTTCAGCGGGGAGGTTGTGCTGCGGCGATGCGTACGAGCGAAGCCTGGGGGCGCCATCCACAGGGACAAAGTGTCCGTGCAGAGCCCCTTGTCGCCATTCGGCTGACTGATGACATCGCTACAACGAAGTGGCTGCCGGCTCCAGGCCGGCCGATGCGAGGGCTGCGCGTTCTAGACTTGACCCGAGTCTTGGCAGGACCCATTGCCACCCGTTTTTTGGCCGGCATGGGTGCGGATGTCCTGCGTATCGATCCGCCAATCTGGGATGAACCGGCTGTGGTACCGGATGTCACTTTGGGGAAACGTTGTGCTCGACTCGATCTGCACAATCCTGCCCAGAGAGCGCAGTTTGATCAACTCCTGAGTCAGTCGGATGTCCTGGTCCACGGATACCGCGCCGACGCATTGGAGGCTATGGGGTTAGACGCTGACACTCGGCGTCGCTTCCGACCGGGCCTCGTAGATGTCTGCCTGAATGCGTATGGGTGGAGCGGTCCGTGGCGCAACCGACGCGGTTTCGACAGCCTGATGCAGATGAGCTCGGGAATTGCCGTCACGGGAATGCGTTTTTTTGGAAGAGATCGCCCCACACCGCTGCCGGTTCAGGCATTGGATCATGCGACGGGCTACCTGATGGCCGCAGCGGTGATTAGGGGTCTGACTCACCGCCTGTCGAGCGGCCGCGGATTCGAGGGAAAGGCATCGCTCGCCCGCACCGCGGCGCTGCTGATCGACGGTCCCGTCGGAACACTCGATGCAGATTTCGCGGCAGCCGGTGACAACGACTGGTCGCACGAGGTGGAATTAACGGCCTTTGGCGCGGCCCGACGACTCCGACCGCCAATGCAAATCGTCGGCGCACCTATGCTCTGGGACCGCGCAGCGACCGCACTTGGTAGCTCGTCTGCCCAGTGGTAAGCCGTTTATCCAATCGCAGCGCCCGCTCACCCGTGTGCAAGGTGCTGCCATCTGCGCTCTGTTATGTAGTCATGCGACCGCCCGCTCAAGGACTTTCGAGCCCCACGGGAAATTGGCTACATAATAACCGGACGCAAAGAGTTCTCAGGGGCGCATCGCATGTCAATTGTCGAGGAATATCACCGGCAGCTCGGTTGGCGTGACTGGGAGGGTGCGCTGTCGCAATGCCCTCTCGTCTCGGGTCAGGCGGTGTTGGATTTGGGGTGCGGGCCAGGAGATGTGTCGGGACTTCTGGCGGCGCGCGGATTGAGCGTGACTGGGGTGGATGAGAACGCGGAGCTGCTCACCGCAGCTCGGGAGCGGTATCCGGCCTGTCGGTTCGAACAGCAGGACTTAGGCCTGCTGAAGCTGCCGCCGAATAGCTTCGATGGGATCTGGTGCAGCTTTACGGCCGCGTACTTTACAGATTTCGCGGAGACTCTTGCGAGCTGGTGCTCGCTCCTGAAGGAGCGGGCGTGGGTGTGTGTGATCGAGATGGATGATCTCCTGGGGCACGAGCCGCTCTCGGCGAGGACTCGGGAGCGGATCGAGATGTTCTATGCGGAGGCGCGCGCGGCTCAGCGTTACGACTTTCGGGCGGGCTCCGCGCTCTCGCTGGCAGTCGAAAATGCCGGGTTCCAGTCGGCGGCAATAGAGCTCACTGACCTCGAACTCGCGTTTCAAGGGCCCGCTCTTCCAGAGGTACTAGAGGCATGGCGCGCGAGGCTCGCGAGGATGAAAGGGTTGAAGCATTTTTTGGGAGCGGAGTTTCAGGCGTTCAGCGAGGAGTTCCTGAGGTGTCTCTCGTCGAGCAAACATCGATCGCGCTGCCGCGTAGTATGTTGCGTCGGGTCACGGTCAACGCAGAGCAGGTCGTCCTCCTCTAAGATTGGATTATAGGTTGCGCAGAAACTGCATTGCGCGTGCCGATTTCCACGGTGACCGAGATTTGTTCGAGCTTGGAGAACATGCCGCCAAGGCCTTTGCCTTAGCCTCGAGATCAATCTCCGCGTACACGATGCCGTGTTGATGCTCGCGTAGCCGAGCAATGCGAACGCAATGCGTGCCGCCGATTGCGGCCTAGCCTGCGACGCGAAGTTTCTCAGGTCCATCCGCTAACTCATTCATTTGCTCTTTCAAATGAAAGTGGGACCAAAAACGGGAACCAAACACAGAAAGCTCAACAGTAAATAGTTGGTCGGGGCGACAAGATTCGAACTTGCGACCCCTTGCACCCCATGCAAGTGCGCTACCAGGCTGCGCCACGCCCCGACCGAGGGAGCGAATGATAGCCCAAAAGGGCTCTGAGAACTTGAGAGTCGCTATCCGTGGCCGGGCTCGGGGGCGCCCGGGGCTGCGGGTCAGCGGCGCAGAATCTTGATCAGCTCCTCGAGCTCCAGGCGCATCTGGTGGATGAGCTGCTGGCTCTGGTTGAGGTCCACCTGGGCATCGTCGCCGGTGAGGCGGTTGCGCGCTCCGCCGATGGTAAATCCCTGCTCATACAGCAGGCTTCGAATCTGCCGGATGATGAGCACATCCTGGCGCTGATAGTAGCGGCGGTTGCCGCGGCGCTTGACGGGCTTGAGCTGCGGGAATTCCTGCTCCCAGTAGCGCAGCACATGTGGCTTGACGCCGCAGAGGTCGCTGACTTCGCCGATGGTGAAGTAGCGCTTCCCCGGGATGGCCGGCAATTCGCTATTGTTGCTTGGTTCCAGCATACGCCTCGACGCGGGCCTTCAATTTTTGGCCGGGACGGAATGTAACAACGCGACGGGCGCTGATGGGAATTTCTTCACCTGTTTTGGGATTGCGCCCGGGGCGACGATTCTTGTCACGCAAATCGAAATTGCCGAAACCGGACAGTTTGACTTGCTCGCCGGAGGATAATGCAGCACGAATTTCCTCGAAGAATAGATCCACGAGTTCCCGTGCTTCGCGTTTGTTCAGCCCCAATTGATCGAATAGGGCTTCGGCCATCTCTGCCTTCGTCAGGGCTGCCATGCTTATTGATCTCTTATTGTGGCGCTCAATTCATCCCGTAACCGCTTCGTTACGGCGGTCACCACGGCGTCTGCGTCAACGTCAGTAAGAGTGCGCGAAGAGTCCTGTAAAATCAAGCCTAAAGCGACACTTTTTCGACCAGATTCTACGCCCGGGCCTCGGTAGACATCGAACACCCGCAGCTCATGTAATAGGCCTGACGCGCTAACAGTAACATTTTCCTGCAAAACTGCGAGAGGCACACTTTCGTCGATGACGATCGCGAGATCTCTGCGGACGCTTGGAAGCTTAGAAATCTTATTAAAATGCAACGGCTTAGAAGAGAAAGCTGAGTCAATTTCCAGCTCAAATAAAAATGCCGTGCTCGACAAATTAATGGCCTTGGCGACCTGCGGATGAAGTTCGCCCAGCCACCCCACCGCGGTCGAGCCGCGGTAGATTCGCGCGCTGCGTCCGGGGCGCAAGCACGCCAGGGTGTCCGCTGCAAAACGCACGGAAGACTCATCGCCCGTCAATGCCAGCACAGCCTGCACATCGGCCTTCACATCGTAGAAATCCACGGGCTCGCGCGCGGCGCCCCATTGCTCGGGCCAGCGCGCACCGGTCGCAATGCCGGCCAGCGTTTCGATCTCTTCGATCTCGCCGTCCTGCCCCGCGCCGCGCTCCATGCCTTGCGCGCGGAATCTTTTGCCGATCTCGAATAGGCGAACGCGCGATTGTTGCCGCCGAAGATTTTCGCGGGCCGCTTGCGCGAGCCCCACCCACAGCGACACCCGCATTTCGCTCAAGTCGGCTGAAATTGGATTCATCAGCTGCAAGCCCGGGCTGCCGGGGAACATCTGCTCCCGCAGCGCGGGATCGATGAAACTGTAGGTGATGACTTCGCGATAGCCGCGATCGGCCATGGCGGTCAACAAGCGATCGCTCGGCACCCGGGATTCGGTGGATTTCCCCGCGATCTGCGGCGCCACGGCGTGGCTCTCCGCGATGCCATCGAAGCCGCGCAGGCGCGCCACCTCTTCGATCAAATCCTCCTCGATGCGGATGTCGAAGCGATGCGGCGGCTTGCGCACCCGCCAGCCCTCCGCCGTCGGCTCCACCCGATCGCTGATCGCCGCGAGGACGGCGCGAACCTCCTCATCGGGCACGCTCACGCCGAGCATTTTCGCGAGGCGCGCGCGGCGTAGGCTCACCCATTCATCCGCAGCGGCGGCGCCGGCGGCACGGGTCACTTGCACCGGCCCCGGCTCGCCGCCGACGATTTCAACCAGAATGGCCGTGGCGCGCTCGAGGGCCAGCTGCGGCAAGGTCGGATCGACGCCGCGCTCGAAACGTTGGGCCGCGTCGGTCAACAGACCCATTCGCCGGGCGCGCCCCGCGACCGCGTCGGGGGTGAAGTGCGCCGCCTCGAGCAGCACATCGGTGGTCGCATCGGAAATCGCCGTGGCCCTTCCGCCCATGATGCCGGCGAGCCCGATCGGACCGCGCGCATCGGCGATGACCAGGGCGTCGGGATCCAGCCCATACTCCTTGTCGTCGAGCAGCGTCAGGCGCTCGCCGAGCCGCGCCCATCTCACG
Organism: uncultured Gammaproteobacteria bacterium; assembly: GCA_963837435.1. Classification (GTDB taxonomy): domain Bacteria; phylum Pseudomonadota; class Gammaproteobacteria; order Steroidobacterales; family Steroidobacteraceae; genus Bog-1198. The sequence continues at coordinate 411,874 of CAWINJ010000010.1, read as the reverse complement.
GTGATGCGCTCGCGCAGCGCGGCGAGGTCGTAGGCGTGCAGAGGCTGACCCAGGTCCATCATCACGTAGTTGGTGACATCGACCACGGGCGAGATGCTGTTGATGCCGACCCGCCGCAGCCGCTCGCGCAGCCATGCGGGCGAGGCCGCGCCCACCTTGACGCCGCGAATCGCCCGCGAGGCGAACACCGGGCAGGCCGCCGGCGCATCCAGGGTCACGGGGAAGGATGCCGACCCGCGCGGCGGCACCGGGGTCACGCGGGCGGTGAGATAGCGCCGCGCCTGCGCGGCCGCATAGTCGCGGGCAATGCCGAACACGCTCATGCAATCGCCGCGATTCGGAGTCGCATTGACTTCCAGCAGCACATCGTCCAGATCCAGCGCCGCGCGCAGGTCTTGATTCAGCGGCAGCGAGTCGGGCAACTCCATGATGCCCTCATGCTCATCCCCCAAGCCAAGCTCACGCGCCGAGCACAGCATGCCGTTCGATTCCTTGCCGCGCAGCTGGGCACGTTGGATGATCACATTGTTCGGCAGATGCGCGCCCACCATCGCCACCGCGACTTTCAGGCCCGCGCGCACGTTCTTCGCGCCGCACACGATCTGCAGGCGATTGGACCCGTCGGTGGTCACCCGGCACAGGGACAGCTTCTCGGCATCGGGGTGGCGCCCCGATTCCAGCACTTCACCGACCACCACCGCGGAAAAGGCGGGCGCAACGGGCGTGACCGATTCGACTTCGAGCCCGGCCAGGGTGAGCCGCGAGGCCAGGTCGGCGGGCGTGCCGAGCGGCACGAACTCCTTGAGCCAAGAGTAGGTGACCTTCATGGGAACTGCCGCAGGAATTGCAGATCGTTTTCGTAGAACAGCCGCAGGTCATCCACGCCATAGCGCAGCATGGCCAGCCGCTCGATGCCCATGCCGAAGGCATAACCCTGCCAATGCTCGCTGTCGATGCCGGCCGCCGCCAGCACATTGGGGTGAACCATTCCGCAGCCCAAGATCTCGAGCCAGCCGGTTTGCTTGCAGACGCGGCAACCCTTGCCGTGGCAGAAGACGCACTCGATGTCGACCTCGGCCGAGGGCTCGGTGAACGGGAAGTACGATGGCCGAAGGCGCATCCCCAAGGGTTGCTCGAAGAAGCGCTCGACGAAGCTGTGCAACATGCCCTTCAGGTTGGCGAAGCTGATGCTCTCGCCGATCGCGATGCCTTCCACCTGATGGAACATGGGCGAGTGCGTCATGTCCGAGTCGTTGCGATAGACGCGCCCCGGCGCAATCACCGCGAGCGGCGGCGGCTGCGAGCGCATGCTGCGGATTTGCACGGGCGAGGTATGCGTGCGCAGCAGCCGCCCGTCGGGAAAATAAAAAGTATCGTGCATCGCGCGCGCCGGGTGATTCTTTGGGATGTTCAGCGCTTCGAAATTATGGAAGTCGTCCTCGATTTCCGGCCCCGAAGCCACCTGGAATCCGGCCTGCGAGAAGATCCGCTCGATGCGCAAACGCGTTCGAGTGATGGGATGCAGGCTGCCGGGGCCCTGCCCCCGCCCGGGCAGGGTCACATCGAGGGTGCCCCTGGCCAGTTCCTGTTCCAGCGCCGCCTGCTCGAGGCGGATTCGCCGCATCTCGATGGCCGCATGGAGCGCGGCCTTCGCATCGTTGATGCGCTGACCTGCCGCCGGGCGGTCCGCCGCCGACAGCGAGCCCAGGCCCTTGAGCTGCTCGGTCAGCAGTCCCTTCTTGCCGAGCAGCCGTACGCGCACCTCGTCCAAGGCAGCAAGGCCCGCAGACGAATCGACGTCTGCGAGCCCTTGCTCGATCAGGCTTGAAAGAGGGTCGGCCACGGCTTTATGCCGCGAGGCTGGCCTTGGCTTTCTCTGCGATGGCCGTAAAGGCCGGCATGTCATGGACCGCAAGGTCCGCGAGCACCTTGCGATCGATGGCCAGACCCGCCTTGCTCAGTCCGTCGATCAACGTGCTGTAGGTCATGCCGCACAGCCGCGAAGCGGCGTTGATGCGCGTGATCCACAGCGCGCGGAATTCGCGCTTCTTCTCGCGGCGACCGCGATAGGCATACTGACCGGCCTTGATGACCGCCTGCTTGGCGGTGCGAAATACCTTGCGCCGGGCATTGAAGTATCCCTTCGCCTTCTTGAGAATTTTCTTGTGCCGCCGGCCGGCGACGACACCGCGTTTAACTCGTGCCATGTTCTGATGCTCCTGACTTTATGCGTTCGGCAAACATTGCTTGATGCGCTTCACATCAGACTCGCTGACGTGCATCTCGCGGCGCAGCTGACGCTTACGCTTGCTCGGTTTCTTCGTCAGGATATGACGACGGTGGGACTGACCGCGTTTGAAGCCATTCGCTGTTTTGCGAAAACGCTTCGCCGCAGCCCGTTTAGTTTTCAACTTGGGCATGATCGACTCCTAATTTTTAGCCCTGTTCACTAACGCTCTCGACGCATCTCGCGATGCCTCTTGAGTCGCCGCTACAGGCGGGACGGCAAACTTGTTTAAGGCCTGCCGCTCACTTCTTTTTGGGCCCGAACACCATGATCATCTGCTTGCCTTCCATCAGCGGGTTCTGCTCCACCACCGAATACGGGGCGAGATCCTCAGAAATCCGCGTCAGGAGACGCCTGCCGATGTCCTGATGCACGAGCTCACGGCCGCGGTAACGCAATGTCACCTTGGCCTTATCGCCCTCGGTCAGGAAGCGGATGATGTTACGCAGTTTGACCTGGTAGTCCGCCTCTTCCGTCCCGGGACGAAATTTCACTTCTTTGACCTGAATCTGCTTCTGCTTTCGCTTCGCCGCATGCGCCTTCTTGTTTTGTTCGAACAAGAACTTGCCGAAGTCCATCACCCGAACCACCGGCGGCTCAGCCATCGGCGAGACTTCGACGAGATCCAGGGTTTGCGAGACGGCCATTTGCAGCGCCTCGGCGCGTGACATGACCCCTGCTTGGCTTCCATCCGCTGCGATCACACGCACCGATGGTGCGGAGATCTCCTCATTGCGCCTTACGCGCTTCGACGTTGCGATACGCGATCCTCCAAAACAAGACGGCCGCGGCTCGCGACTTCGTCGCAAAGCAAGGCAGTGAGCTCGGCAAGCCCCAAACTACCTAAGTCTTTGCCACCGCGCGTGCGTACGGCCAGGGTGCGCCCCTCGACTTCCCGGTCGCCGGCGACCAGGAGGAAAGGGACACGTTTGATTGTATGCTCGCGGATTTTAAAGCCTACCTTCTCATTCCTCAAGTCCGTTTCTACCCGAAGCCCCTGATTTCTCAGGTTTTCCACAATTTCCAGGCAGTATTTGTCCTGCCGGTCGGTAATTCCCATCACCACGGCCTGCACCGGAGCCAGCCAAGTGGGCAATTTACCGGCGTGATGCTCGATCAAAATCCCGATAAATCGCTCCAAAGAGCCGAACATGGCCCGGTGCAGCATGACCGGGGTGTGCTTCTGGCTGTCCTCGCCCACATAGACGGCGCCGAGACGCCCCGGGAGATTGAAGTCCACCTGCAAGGTACCGCACTGCCAATCTCTGCCAATGGCATCTCTGAGCACGAATTCGAGCTTCGGACCGTAAAACGCCCCTTCACCGGGGTTCAGGGTGGTTTCGATGCCGGCGGCCCTGGCCGCCTCGCGCAGCGCCGCCTCGGCCATATCCCAGATCTCGTCCGACCCGACGCGTTTCGGCGGCCGGTCCGAGAACTTGATCCGCACATCGTCGAAGCCGAAATCGCGGTAAATGCTCAAGATCAACTCGGTGACCTGGACCGCCTCCGAGGTGATCTGCTCGGGGGCACAAAAAATATGGGCGTCGTCCTGCGTGAAGGCGCGTACGCGCATGAGGCCGTGCAACGCACCCGACGGCTCATACCGGTGCACCTTGCCGAACTCGGCGAAGCGCAGCGGCAACTCCCGATAGCTGCGCAAGCCCTGCCTGAACACCTGGATATGCCCCGGGCAATTCATCGGTTTGATCGCGAAGGTGCGCTCATCCGGCGTGCGAGTCATGAACATGTTCTCGCCGAAGGTCTCGATGTGCCCGGACTTCACCCACAGCTCGCGGTCCATGATCTCAGGCGTGTTGACCTCCTGAAACCCTGCCGCCCCCTGCCGCTCGCGCATGTAGGCGATCAATTGCTGGAACAGCGTCCAGCCCTTCGGGTGCCAGAACACGGCGCCCGGCGCCTCCTCCTGCAGATGAAACAGGTCCAGTTCCTTGCCGATGCGCCGGTGATCGCGCTTCTCGGCCTCCTCGAGCCGCGTGAGGTATTCCTTCAGCTGCTTCTCGTTGGCCCAGGCCGTACCGTAAATCCGCTGCAGCATTTCGTTGCGCGAATCGCCGCGCCAGTAGGCGCCCGCCACCTTCATGAGCTTGAAGGCCTTGAGCTTGCCGGTGCTCGGGACATGCGGACCGCGGCACAGGTCCTCCCAGGCGCCCTGCCCGTACAGGCTGATCGATTCGCCCGCCGGGATGGCGCCGATGATTTCAGCCTTGTAATGCTCGCCGATTTTCTTGAAATGCGCGACGGCCTCATCGCGCGGCAGGACGCGCCGGTGCACCGGAAAATCCTTGGCCGAGATTTCGGCCATGCGCTTCTCGATGGCGGCCAAATCCTCGGTCGAGAAGGGGCGCTTGTAGGCAAAATCGTAGTAGAAGCCGTCTTCGATGACCGGACCGATGGTCACCTGGGCATCGGGAAACAGCTCCTGCACCGCGTTCGCCAGCAGGTGCGCGGTGGAGTGGCGGATGATCTCGAGCCCGTCGGGATCCTTGTCCGTCACGATGCTCAAGCTCGCGTCATGATCGATGAGCTTGGAGGTGTCCACCAGCACGCCGTCGAGACGGCCCGCGAGAGCCGCCTTGGCAAGGCCGGGGCCAATGCTCGCGGCGATTTCCGCCACCGAAATCGCGCGCTCGAACTGTCTTTGGCTTCCATCCGGAAGAGTAATTACGGGCATAGTCTTGATCTTACCAAAGGCAGTCCCGCCCAGGTGCCGTACCGCAAGGTCCGGCGCCAGGAATTTGCAGGGGTAACAAGCAATCGCACCCGTCCGTAGTTTGCTGGAAGACGTGAGTATGCCAGCGTTCGAAACGTAGCGCTTCGAAAATCACGGGCAGGGCGCCCCGCGCGGCGCGCCGGTCGCTCCATCGGATGTCCCTTCAATTCGCGTGCACTACGGCCCAAGCAAGCGCCTTATCGGCCACGTGCTCCCAGCCCGGCTCGGCAATAAGCCAATGGCTACGCGCGGGAAACTCCAAGATGTCCGTGCGGCTTGGTGCACGTCTGTGCTTCTTGTACATCGCGCGAACCATTGAGGTGGTGCTCGTGCGGTCCTCGTGAGCGGCAATCAACAGCAGCGGAGGGCGTTTGGGATTGTTGAATGTGACGGCGTTGCCAATGCCGAGCGCTGCCTGGAAGTAAATTCGCCCGGGAGCGGGGACGATATAGCGGTGGTACGTCGCCTGCCTGTCGGTCGCCGCAAGCGTGTTGGCAAATGTCTTCGAGAAGCTCTCATATGACATTGACAGAATACGATTCCAACCACGCCAAGCCAAGAGGACCGGCAGTGCGGATTTGATCGCCGTGAAACTAGGCAGCACTCCTCGTGGGGGACCCGCGTCGATGGCCACGCCGGCCGCTCCCAGCCCACGATCAAGCAGCATTTGCACGATTAGCCCCCCGAAGGAATGACCCATCAGGATGGGAGGGGTCGGTAGCGCGAGAATCTGTTCTTCGAAATAGTCCACGAGACCTTTGATGGTCTGCTTGGCCAGACGCGAATCGGGATTGTGACGAAGCTCTCCCACTGGCCTATCCATATAGGGCCAAGCGGGAACGACAACCTGATGTCCTTTTGCCTCGATCAACGTTCGAAAGTTGGTCCAGCAGTCCGGGGTGACCCATGCGCCGTGAACCAGAAGGATAGTCTTTGACATCGGGGTCGCTCCGTGCAATTGATGCATTGATGTATTGATGCACCCATCGTAGCCATCATTTCGACGTGTTGTATGACGCAAAAACCTGGATTCTTTGCTGAGACGCCGTTAGAGCTGGACGCTGGGTCGGATCCCTTCGCCTTCAAGCGCGATGCGTTTTCAGATGTGCTCGAGCTGATGCGCGTTCGCGGCAACACGGTGTTTACCTGCGCGGCATCTGCACCTTTCGGCATCCGATTTCCGGCTGGAAAACATCGGTTGCACATCATCAGAAGTGGCAGTGTTGCGATCGAAGTCGAGGGGCTCGGGGAGCCGTATCATGCCTCCCAAGGGGATTTGATCATGCTGATGCATGGTCACGGCCATGTGATATCGGACCAACTGGGTCGCCCTGCCGGTCTCCTCACTGATATGGCGCGAAGGGATTTCGATCGGGAGCGTCTGACGTTGGGGCGTGGAGATATTACGTGGTTGTGCGGTGACTTTGGATTTGACGGTATGTTGTCGCAACGCTTCCTGTCTGTGCTGCCGCCGGTGGTGATCCTGAAGGGGTTGCGAGACCGGCCTTTCGAATGGCTGGAACTGAGCTGCCATTTCATTCTCGATGAAGCATTGAATCTGCGGGCGGGCGCCGCCGCCATGATTTCCCGATTGCTCGATGTCATCTTTGTCCAGCTGCTGCGCACCTGGGCGACGGATGGCGCGGCCGGTCATGGCTGGTTATCGGGCGCGATCGATGCGCGCATCAATGCTTCGCTGTCCGCCATCCACGCTGAGCCTGGTCGGGCATGGACCGTCGGTGACCTGGCGGAGTTGTCGAATTTGTCCCGCTCGGCTTTCGCGGATCGGTTCCAGCGTATCGTCGGCCAGGCGCCGTTGAGCTATCTCACAACCTGGCGCCTGGATCGCGCCGCTGAATTACTGCGCTACAGCCGGGCACCGATAGCTGATATTGCGAGTCGGGTTGGCTATACATCGGAAGCCGCATTTAGCCGAGCCTTCAAAGGCCGGTATGAGGTGTCGCCCACGCGATGGCGGAGGTTCGAAGAGTTGGCGTCAGTGGGTTGATCATTCGCTTTTCAAGTTGATCGTCCGACTTTTCAATAAGTCGGGGCCGGCCTAATCATCGAACGTCACCCTCGAACGCAGCCATTCGAAACGCCAGTGTACCTGCACCCAGCATAGGCGGCACCAGGAAGCAGTAGACGCCGGCCAGGGAGTAAGACACCGCTGCGGCTGCGCAGCCGGATGCGAATGCAAGCACGCTCACACTCATCCGAACGAGTCTCGCTTGCGCCGGACCCTTCTTGTCCATCGGCAGGCCCCGCAGGAGATCCGCGACATCGATCATGATCTGAGTGGTCGTGCCGGTCATGAGCGTCGTGGGCGGTGATGCGCCGAGGTGAATTCGCTGCGCAGCATTTTGAATGGCCATTGCTGATACGAGCGTGAGGCCGGTCGTAAGCGCCGCAGCGGTATCACCGTTCGTAAAAGGTCCGAAATGGATGGCGAGCGCCGCGGCCGCCGCGAGCAGCAGCACCTTGAGCGACAACATCGTCCGCAGGATCGGCAGGCCCCGCGGCGGCAATGCGTAACTGGCCCAGCGCGTGCCGATGATCACGATACAGAACGTAGGGAGCGCCAAAATCTTGGCCAGCGTTCCCGAAGTTCCCGACACGAGAGAAGCACCGAGCGTGACGAAGTTGCCGGTTACATGCGCGGTGAAAAGACCCTGCAGGGCCACATATCCCGCGGTGTCGACATATCCCGCCGTCACGCTCAACAAGATGGGAATCCCCGAAAGGGTCGGTATTTTCATCATTGCCCCTTTTCACCACTCAAACTTGAGCTCCACCCCGACATAGTCGCTGTCATGTCCGCCGGCCTGGCGAATGGTCTCGCCGATCGAATAATGGTTGACTTCCAGGGCGCCGGTCAGATGGGCGTTGAAGACACAGTCAGCCCGGAGTTGCCCATACACGGCCGTCCATCGGCTCCCGGTGCCTGCCGTCCCCTGAACCGGGATGTCGGGTTGCGCATAAACCGCATCTGCGGTGGTCTGTCTCCATAGGAGTCCTACGGCACCCATCACTTTCAACGATCGTAGGGGGGTGATCGTGACAGAGGGCTTGAAATGCAGGAGATTGGTGTCGCCCGTATAGCCCGAAAGGGTCACATAGTAGCCGTTCGGAAACAATGGGTTGAAGGTGCCGAGCGTCGTTCCATTGGGCCGAGGATTTCCCGAGGCGGCATCCATCTGTACCCCGATTCGGGGAGACCACGGAAATTGCGTGAAGGTGTAGCCGTTCAACGTGCCCACTGCCCAGCTCCGTACACGCTTTGCACCGAAGGTTCCGCCCTGCCCCATGGTCTCGAGATCCCAGTCGAACCCGTCGCGGGCACCGGCATATCGCACGTCGGCAATGTTCCGGCGCTCCGTGCCATTCGCGAAGAGAAACCGCGAATCATCAAGCTGGTACTGGGAGACATAAGCCGACAGTGAACCGGGGCCGACGTCACGGCGCTCGACCCGAAATCCCCCGTACTGGAAGTGCGGATTCGAGTAGTCATCGAAGGGACGAACATCGACGGTTTGGACCGGATGGCTCCAAAACCCAATCAGACGCCAGAGCCCTTTTTCCCAATCGACCCAGACCGCATCGAATGCTTGCCGGACGTTCGGCCCATCACGCTCGCTCACGAAGCGTTGCAGATCGAAGGCGATCTCCTGGCGACCGATCCGGATCTTTAAGGATCCGTCGCCGAGGGCTCCTTGATAAGCGACGAACGCCTGCTCCAGATCGAGCTTGTCGGCATCCACCGGCGTGAGCATCTGCTTCCAGAACGCCCGGTCGTCCTGCAGCTGCGCGAAAATCTGCCAATGAGCATTGGGATGAACATCCGCATCGATTTCCGCGCGCTCGATGACATAGTCCTCGGAAGGCTGATGTCCCACGCCGAAAAAGGGTGCATCGTTCGATTCGAACCGTTCGCGAAGACCCGCGCCGAGTGACATGTAGCTCTTCGGATCGCTTGACGAGAACGGGATATATTTGAGGTCGTCCAAAGGCTCGGTTCGCAGCGCCGGATCGGCGAGTACCGACCAATCTTCCTTCCAACGGTTGAAATTGATGGCCGGTCGCTCTGCGGGCACCGCGGCCCCTGCAGAGGGGTCGGTCTCCTGCGCGATAACCGGCGTCAGCGGCACGACGAGGAGTACCCATAGGGCTCGAGCGGCGCGCCGCAGTCGGCTATTTCGCACGCAAGGCATGGATCTCCGCCACGTACCCTCCGGGGAACTGGACCATAGCCGCGACACGATCGTCACTGGCATACGGCTGCACCACCATAGTCACGCCAGCCGCCTTGGCCTTGGCCAAAGTCTCGTCCAAGTTCGCGACCTCGTAGCCGGTAAGCTCGCGGCCATAGGGATAGGGCAAATGACCGTCGGTCACGAAGGCCGTAACCTTACCGAACATGGACTCGATACGAATTCGCCGATAGGTGTCACCAGAGCGGCCGATCTCGACGCCCGGCGCATTATGCACGTCCGAAATCACTTTGCCGTGCGAGAATGCAAGGTAGCTCTTGACGAAGGCTGCACTACGTGCCGGAGAGATATAGACCCGGTTCTCGGGCACCGTTCGGAAGGCGGCGTACGAAGGGGGTGTCGTGTGCCAGTAGATCTGCGTGTTCACCCCACCCGGCCATTGGATGATCGCGTCTCGGCCGATGGGGTCAGGAAAGGGCGCGACGAGCACGTCCGCACCGGATGCACGAGCGGCTTCGATCGCGACGTCAATGTCCCTGACGAGGTAGCCCGTCCGCTCGGCTCCGAAAGGATAAGGAATCGGTGTTTTGAACCCGAACACGGATACAGTGCCGACCGGAGTCTGCAGGAGCTGTGAAGTGGTGCTGCTCGGGGTGGGTGTCACTGTGGCCACCACTTGCTTGGTGCTCTGACCGCCGAAGGTCGCGAGGAAACTCGTCACGAAGCCATCGACATCGGAGGGAGCTACGTACACATGCGTCGTGTCGTACTGTGGTCCCACGGCCACGGCCGGCGTGGCAGCCGCACTGTGGGCGGGGTTAACTCCTAGCGTAAGCGCAAGAACGGCGGCCGGTAGACCCAGCGTTATTCGGTGATGCATGAATGACTCCTACTTAGAATGGGATTCAAGACCCCGCCTCGAATAGCGGTCGCCGATCGCGCAAATTTACAACCACGACCAGAATAAACGCGGCGCTCATCGTCCAATGCTCGAGGAAGCTGTTGAGCTGCGCGGCGCGGGCGTCGCCGGAGAACTCCCAGAAACGGTGCGCAATGAAATTGGTGAGGACCGTAAATACGCCGAGGGCGCCGGCGCCGAGCCAGAGCTTCCGGTTCGTGATGATGAGTAACGAGCCTCCCAGCTGGGTCAGCAGTACCGCCGCATTGAACGCCCAGGCCGGATGCAGCCCGACCTTCAGCATCTCCGCGACACCTGCTTGCCAGTCGAAAATCCTCGTCAAGCCGGATACGAGAAACGGCAGAATAATAAAAACACGCGCCAGGACTAGCGTTACGGGATTGTCCAGCAAACATGCAACCATCGACGGTGCCTCGCTGCTTGCTGAGCGGGCGGACGGCGCGGTCATATCGCCCAGCACGCGCATCCCAGAGCCCCCCAGAATGATTTGAGATCATCGATCGGCAGATCTGCGGCGCGAGAGGCGGCATGGTGCGCCCCATGAACCCGGCATCCACGGTCGAACGAGCAACAGGGAGCCTGAAGCGGCGCCCCCTGGCTCGCCGCCGAGGCATCGCCCCAAGCCCCATACCCTCCATAGGTGCGTACGGGCGACCAATCTGGCATTGCGGCGGGCGGCGGAGAATCGTACTGGCCGAAATCGCCCGCGCCATAGACGATCTTTCCACCGACGAGCGTGAGGTCCGAGGTGATGCCGGAGATCTCATCCTCCGCGCATGCGAAGAAGTCGCGGCTGAGCACGATCAGATCGGCGAGCTGCCCAGCCCTGATCCGGCCCTTCTTGCCCTCCTCGTTCGAGAACCAAGTGGTGTTTTCCGTCCACAGCCGCAGTGCCGTGTCCCGATCGAGGCAATTGCGCGTCGGGTACAATCGCAAGCCGCCAACGGTCTTACCGGTGACCAACCAGGCAAGCGAGATCCAGGGGTTGTATGAGGCGACGCGCGTCGCGTCGGTGCCCGCGGAAATCTTGGCACCGCTTTCGATGATCCTCTTGATCGGCGGCGTGGCCTCTCCGGCGCCGCGCCCATAGCGCTCGACGAAATATTCGCCTTGATAGGCCATTCGATGCTGGATCGCGATCCCGCCCCCCAATGCGACGACCCGGTCGATCGATTGGTCCGAGATGGTCTCCGCGTGATCGAAGAACCAGTGAAGACCTTCGAGCGGGATGTCCTGATTGACGCGCTCGAAGACGTCGAGCGCGCGGCTGATGGTCTCATCGTACGTCGCGTGCAGCCGCCAGGGCCAGCGGTTCGCTGCCAGGATTCTGACCACATCTTCGAGCTCTCCCTCCATGTCGCCTGGCATATCGGGCCGGGGCTGCCTGAAGTCCTCAAAGTCGGCCGCCGAAAAGACCAGCATTTCGCCCGCACCGTTTTGACGGAAGTAGTCATCGCCCTGCTGGTACATGGTGGTCTGGGTCCAACGCAGGAAATCTTCCTTTTCGGCCTTGGGCTTTTGGGTGAACAAGTTGTACGCGAGCCGGATGGTGAGCTCGCCCTGTTCCGCGAGCTTCTGGACGACGGCATAATCCTCCGGGTAGTTTTGAAATCCTCCGCCCGCATCGATCGCGCCCGTGACGCCGAGGCGATTGAGCTCGCGCATGAAATGGCGCGTCGAGTTCAACTGATAGTCGAACGGGAGTTTTGGCCCCCGGGCGAGCGTCGCATAGAGAATGGCTGCGTTGGGCTTCGCCAGCAGAAGTCCGGTCGGATTGCCCGCGGCATCGCGAACGATCTCCCCGCCGACCGGCGGCGGGGTGTCCTTGGTATAGCCCACTACGCGCAGCGCCGCGGCGTTGAGGAGCGCTCGATCATACAAGTGCAAGATGAATACCGGCGTCTCCGGCGCGATCGCATTCAATTCCTCTATGGTCGGAAGGCGTCTCTCGACGAACTGATGTTCGGTGAAACCTCCAACGACGCGCACCCATTGCGGCGGGGGGGTAATCGCCACTTGCCGCCTTAGCATGCCAAGGGCGTCAGAGAGGCTCCGTACTCCGTCCCAACGCAGCTCCATGTTGAAGTTTAGGCCGCCGCGAATGATATGCAGATGGTTGTCGATTAAACCGGGGAGGACACGCTTGCCCTTGAGATCGATGATCCGCGTGGCTCGTCCTGCCAGCGGCATTACCTCCCGACCGGCCCCTACTTCAAGAAATCGTCCGTCCTTGACGGCGAGTGCGTCTGCCGTCGGGTTCGCCGGATCACCCGTGGTGATCAATCCGCTATGCAGAATGACATCCGGTGCAGCATTCGGATTCATGGGACGCTCCTTTCTGCCGCTCTCGATTCCTCGCCGGGCGGGCGGCCCGCCGGGAGCCGGCCGAACATGTGGGGTTTGATCTGCTGGAGCCAGCTCACCGAAGCAGGCGTGCTGCTCCGTAGATGTTTTACGAGCGGCGGAACCTGCTCGCCAAGGAGTATTCCGAGGAGTCCGATCAGCGCCACGACCGGGGGGGCCGGCGAGCGCACGTTGAGCACTCCATAGAGCACACCGACCAATATGCCGACCGCGAATGAGATCAGGTAGATTTTCATCAGCCGCGCCCCTAACCGGCCTCAGAGGCGTGTTCACCCAACGCCCACTTCGAGAATCGCACTTGAATTCCGTAGGGTGAGTGTGTCTTCAAAATCTCCATGACACCGTTATAGGTCGCCGTCCGGGCCCAGTCCTGTTGCAGTTCGAAAGTGAATTGGAGCGATGTGATGGGCACAGCGCCCGCTTGCGTCATTCGATCCATCGATCGGTTGTGCGCCTCGATCGAGAGATCACCGCATGCGTCGGCGGGCACATAGACTTCGTATCCCTCCTGCAGGAGATCGAGGGTCGGAAATAGGACACATGCCTCTGTCCACAGACCCGCCACCACGAGCTTCTTCCGACCCGTTGAATGGACCGCCTCTCGAAACTTGGCATCCAACCATGAGTTCATCGACGTGCGATCGATGATTCGATGATCGGGAAAGAGCTGTGTGACCTCCGGCATAAACGGCCCTGAAAATGAATCCTTGGCGACCGTGGAGATGACCGTCGGAATTCCGAACAGCCTGGCCGTCTTGGCCAGAATTTGAATGTTGTTGAAAATTCCGAGGCGATCGTGAGATTGCACGCCTTGATACATCGCCGGCTGGTAATCGATGAGTGCGATTGCGCAGTTTTGCGGACTGAGGAACTCTAGTTTGGACATGCGAGTCTCCGGGAGTGGGTGTGCCGCTGTTTCGGGCAAGCGGCGCGTCATGGCGGCCTTCATGTACTTTTCCATGCGAAGATTTTCGAGACATCCCACGATCGAGTTGAATTCCGACACCCACAAAGAGGGGATACAAAGCGCGGATTTCCCTTTATAAGACCGCAACGTCCAACCGAGAACCTTCCGGAGCCACATAAGCGATGAACAGCCCTGACCCGCTCCTCACTTCGGATCAATGCGCCCTACTTCTGATTGACCAGCAAGCGGGACTCGCTTTTGGTGTCGGATCGAGTGACCGGCAAGGATTGTTGAACAACACCGTTGCGCTCGCCCGTACGGCGATGGTGTTTGGAATACCCGTGGTCGTATCGACTTCCGCAAGCAAGGTATACAGCGGCCCCCTGATGCCGGCGGTCCAGGCGGCGCTGCCGGGCGTGCAGTCCCTGGAGCGACGGAATATGAATATCTGGGAGGATGAGGTCGTTCGGGCAGCGGTTCTAAAGACGCAACGGCGGCGTTTGCTTTTCTCCGGTTTACTCACCGAGGCATGCGTCTCATTTCCCGTACTCTCTGCGTTGTCGGAAGGCTACGAGGTCTTCGTCGTCGCCGACGCCTGCGGCGGCATTACATCTGAGAGTCACGCACTGGCGCTGCGCCGAATGGAAAGAGCCGGAGCGCAAATGACCTCTTGGATCCAAGTGTTGTTGGAGTTGCAGCGCGACTGGACGCGTCACGAAACATACAGCGGGGCCCGGGCGATCGTTGAGGCATTCGGCGGCGGCTATGGAATTGGGCTCGCTTACTCCCGGGACATGGTGCATCCGACCTAGTGCTCTAGTCATTCGGAAACTCGATCCGCCTCCGGCCAAATAATTTTGCATCGATTGACCAGGCACCCGGCCCGAGCATGAGGAGGCTTGCCCCGATCGCGGCCAAAACCGCATGGTCGACGAGGACATTGCGGCCGAAGCACATCAGGCAGAGCTCGAGCGCGATTTGCAGCAGTGCGGAGAGGGGAGTGCAAAAACCAACGACCAGCAGTCCCCCGGTCGCCAAGGCAATGAGGTCAACGGCAGGCGCAGAGGGATGATGAGTTACGTTACCGAAGAAGGAAGCGGAGCCCACCAGCAAGGGTGCGGCAGCAGTCAATCGTAGGATAAGGAGGCCGCAACCGGGCCATTCGTTGGGGAAGGTGGAAAACAGGCGCTGCACATCATTCTCTACGGAAAGTCGGTGGGTGTGTGCATAACTGGTTCGATGCCGCTGCGCCGGCGTCTGCGTCCTTTCGCCTCAGAGTTGAAGGATGCCGCGCGTCAACGCGAGCGTGACGGCATGCGTGCGGTCGGCGGCACCGAGTTTCCCGAGAACACTCTTTACGTGACCCTTGACTGTTTCTTCCGAGATCGAGAGGTATCCTGCGATGCGCTTATTCGAATTACCACCGGCGACGAGGCGAAGGACCTGTACCTCCCGTTCGGACAGCACATCATCGCCCATGTGGTTCGCGATCTGCATCGCAACGTCGGAGTGCACCCTTTTGAGGCCGTGATGCACCGCACGAATGGTGTCAAGGAGCTCCTTTCTGATCATGCCCTTCAGCACGTATCCCTGCGCACCCGCCTTGAGCGCGCGCTGTGCGAGCACGTCTCCCGCGTAGGTTGTCAGAACGATGATGCGCGCTGCCGAGTGCTGAGCTCTTATGGAGGCGATTGCGTCGATCCCATTTCCGTCCGGCATTTGCAAATCGAGCAGCGTAACGTCTGGGCGCAGTGAGCGATATTGTGAGACCGCCTCACGGCCGGTGGGAGCTTCTCCGACGATCCGCATGTCTCTCTCATTGGCCACCAATGCCGAGAGGCCTGCGCGGAATATAGGGTGATCGTCTACCGCCAGAATGCGAATAACCTTGCCGATCTCGGCTGCCGAATCGGCGTTGTGGCGGGGCTCCGCAGATGAAGTGGTTTGATCGGCAATTGCGTCCATCGATGTGCGCCTCGCTCGGTGAGTCCCCGCGTTGATTGTGCGATAACCGGGCTTCCAGTCACGCTCTTTGGGACTTCAGTAGAACCCGTCGGATGGGGGATGCGTTGTTGCGCGAATCGTGGTATGCGCGTGTATCAATGTTTGGGCGGTCGGGGAAAAAGGAACCTTGGAATCCACCACGCCCTCGCCGGTGATTCCCGATAGGCAATGGCAGCTGGGATGAGGAGCTCTATCTCAGTTCCTGCGCCCGGTCGGCTCCAGATATTCAAGGTCGCATCAATGCGTCTCGCTCGTTCCCGCATGCCTTGAAGGCCAAAATGGCGCGGCCGAGCGCCCGTGCGCAGGACTTCGGGATCGATCCCCTTGCCGTCGTCGCGGACACGCAGTCGCAACTGATTGGATTCATACGTGATCTCCACCTCGATACTGGCGGCCCCGGCATGCCTCGAGGCATTGGTCAGCGCCTCTCGGACGATCCGGCAAATGTCATCGGCCACCACGGGACTCAATAACAGCGGCGTGCCCGTGCTCAACACCTTGAAGCCGGCAGATCCCGCCGAAAAAAGTTCCGCTCCGACCCGAGAGATGGCGTGAGCAATCTCGGTTTCGAGGCCCGTGCTTCGAAGATCCCCGACGCGGTCCCGCGCTTCATTGAGCAGTTGATCCGCATGATCGAGGGCGGCTTCCATCTCTCGCCGTGTCAAATCCGTCGGACTCAAGCGGCCTGCAAAGCCCTGGAAAAGCAGGATGAGACCTTGGGTACTTTGTAGAAGCGTGTCGTGGAGCTCGCGGGCGATTCGCTCACGCTCCTCCAGTCTCGCGCCGAGCCGTCCGCGCGTTTGCTTTGCGATTTGGCCCGCCCTCAATCGGTAGATTTGCCAGAGCACCGCCAGGGCAAGAATCGCGCACAGCATGTAGAATCCGCCCGTCTGATAGAAGGCGGGCGGAATCACAATGAGGGCCGTGGCTCCCTTCTCGCTCCAGACCCCGTCCTCATTGGCGGCGATCACGTGAAAGTGGTGCGTGCCGAAAGGCACATAGGTGTAATAAGCCTGTCGTCGGGTCCCGGCATCGATCCAGTCCTTATCGACGCCATCGAGTTTGTACCTGAATTGGACTCTGCTTGGGATCGAGAGACTCGGCGCGGTAAAGTCGATCTCCAAATTATCCGTGCCGACAGGGAGCACGGCGTTATCGGTCGGATAAGTTCGCCCAGCCGCGACGATGGCTGTGGCAATCACCGGAGGGGGGCGCGGATTGCTTGGAATATGGGCCGGATCGATCCAGTAGACCCCCACGGAGGTTGTAAACCAGATTCGCCCATCACTAGCCTTCAGCGCGGTGGGTATCGGGGTCAATTGAACGGCCAACCCCTCTAAGCCGTCCTCGTAATTCAGCGTTTCTGCCTGCACACGATGCTCGTGATCGACAAGAAAAGCGGATACTTCGGACGCCGATATGTGCGTGATGCCTTTGTTGCCGTTCAACCATAATCCACCAGTCTCGTCTTGCGCGATACCTGAAATGCCCGTGAACGAGTAACCGTCCATGCCCTTAATCACCGAGAAATGGCCCGAAGCGTAGACGGACACGTTATTCGTTCCGCCCACCCAGATGCCATTGGGGCCCGCCGAAATAACCCGTGCCGCACCCACGCTCAATCCGTCGGCGCTCCCCAGCATACGAACCCGCCCCTGTTCGACCAGCGCAACCTGATCGTCGGGGTATCCGAACCAGAGACGATCGTCGCCGTCAGTGAGTAGGCTCAATGGAGGCGCCCGCGGCAGTCCTCTCAAGCCTCCGTTGAGTAGCCAATGGCCGCGATCCTGTTGATAGAGCCCATCGCCAATGCTGGCGACCCAGAGCTTCCCAAGTCGATCTCTCAAAACCGCATGTGCCCCCAGCTGCCTTGCGTCGGGCACGCCGACAATCGGCTTTATTGCCTTTTGGAAATAGCGCGCCATTGGAGCGGCCGCCCGAGCGAGTAAGATACTCCCGTCAGCCTCGCTCGATAGACTCGCTACGCCGTCAGATTCCGTGAGACACACGACAACCGGCGTGGACCTCCCCGGCGCTATTTCGACCAAAGCCTTGTCATTGGCCAGCCAAATATCGTGGTCTCGGTCCTCCGTCATAGCGGCCCGATGCATCGGGGAAACGAATTGAACGGCGTGAAGCTTATTGCGCCGAAAGCGATCGAGGCCTCCGTCAGTCGTTACCCAGATGTTCCCTTCTATGTCTTCAAACATCTTGGTCGGGGCGCCGGTCAGCGACTCCGTCGGTTTCAGGGTTTGCACGTCGCCTTTATCAATTGCGCCGGTTCGCGGGTTCCAGGATGCCGTATGGGAGATTCGGCGCAGCAGATGTTGATCCCCATGGATAACGTCAACCCATAATCCGCCGTCGCGATCACAGGTCGCAGCAAACGTCCCCGCACTTGTCCCTCCCAGGTCAACACCGGAAACCCGGGATGCACTTGACAGGGCCACGAGCCCGACACCCGAGTCCGATACCCAGGGCTCACCGTCCGGACATGAATAAAACCAGCCACGGCCTCCTGGCACCGAGGATTTTCTAAATGCGCTTGCCGTTCGCGGCAGGTAGTAAGTGCCCTGCGGCGAACGCAACCACAATGTGCCGGAGCGATCCTTGAAAATCGAATAACCGTCACTCGCTGGATACCCCCACCCGGCGCCTATCGGGCGCCATTCGTTGCCATCGAGCCGATAAAGTCCGGTCGCGGTCGTTGCCCAGATCGTGCCGTCATCCCGCTGCGCAAATCCCCAGACGGTGTGGTGCGGCAGACCTTCATGTTCCCCGTAAAAGGTGAGGTGGCCGTCGTTCCACAAAAACGCCCCGCCGAGTCTCATGCCAATCCACAATTCTCCTGCCGCCGTTGCGTAAAGAGCGGAGACATCGTTCTTTATCGGTTGGCTCCCATCAGGTAAGGAGAACAGATCGAATCGTACCCCGTCGAAATGATACAAACCGGTTTCGGTTCCCAGCCATAAATACCCATCCTTGGTTTGAGCGATCGCGTAGATATTCGGCGGCGCGGCTTCACGAGTTGTCCACTGGGTATGATGGAGTTCGGACAGTACTTCGGTCGGGTCGATTGCTAGGGCGGCCGTGCTCGCCAATAACCATGCCACGCACAGACCGAGCGACAGCATCAACTTCGCCCAACCACGCGCGGAAACGATGCGTCTGCCGCGCGATCCCCCGCTATCCGAGTCATCGTTGCTAATGCGCATACCAGACTGCTATCGCGCGGCGGTGCATTTCCTGGCAAAGATAGGCAAGACGTGGCAACTCGATATACTCGTGGTGGAGCGCGCCGATCACCCATTCTAGGGTATTTAGAGTTGTATTATCCCGCGCGACATTCCGAGCGTAACGGCATGGGTACGGTCCTGTGCTCCCAGTTTTTCCAGAATACTGCGCACGTGGCCTTTGACCGTCTCCTCGGAAATGGACAGATGCGCGCCAATGCGCTTATTGGAATTACCCGCAGCGACCAGCCTTAGAACCTCGATTTCCCGATTGGAGAGTGCGTCGTCCGCCGTGTGATGAGCGATCTGCGTGGCGACATCCGCGTTTATTCGCTTCAGCCCGCTATGTACTGCTCGAATGGTATCCATCAATTCCTTTCGCAGCAGGCCCTTCAACACGTAACCCTGGGCTCCAGCCTTGAGCGCGCGCTGTGCGAGAACGTCCCCTGCGTAAGTCGTGAGAACGATGATTCGCGCAGATGGAAATTCGGCACGAATTGCTTGAATGGCCTCAATCCCATTCATCTCCGGCATCTGAACGTCCAAGAGAGTGACATCCGGACGAAGCAAGCGAAATTGTTCCACAGCCTCGCGTCCATTCGAAGCCTCGCCCATGAGGCGCATATCGTGTTCATTCGCTAGAAGCGCCGCCAGACCCTGACGTAGCACGGGATGGTCATCTACCACGAGAAGGCCGATTGTCCCCATGCCGGCGATGCCCCATTGCGGTCGGGAAGATTAACGGCAGAGGCTGGCGACCTGACCCAGGTTGGTGCAATACACCAGTTTGACATCAAAATCGTAAGACATAGCCTAAGCTATTGATTATATGGTGCGCGCTAGTGGGATCGAACCACTGACCCCCACCATGTCAAGGTGATGCTCTACCGCTGAGCTAAGCGCGCTCGAAGGGCGCGAAAGATACCGTATTCCAGCCGAAAAATCACGCTCACGCGGTCGGCGCCGGGGGGTTCGGATCCGGCGCCTGCTGCGCCGGCCTGACCATGTAGCGGAATTGGATCTCCCCGATGGTCACGGCGTCGCCGTCGGCGAGCGGCTGGCGCGACACCTTGCGGCCGTTCACCAGCACCCCGTTGGTGCTGTTCAAATCCTCGATAATGGCCTCGCGGGGCCCCACCAGGATCAGGGCATGATTGCGGCTCACAGAGCCCGATTCGATCTGCAGTTCACATCCCGATGCCCGGCCGATGCGCGTGCGCCGCGCCAGCACATGGGTCACCGGATGCTCGCCGTCGATGCGGATCAGCTCCGCCGACCACTCGGGCGAGGGTGCTGCCGGGGCACTGGCGGCCACCGGAACCGAGCCCAGCCGCTCGATGCTGGTCTGGATTCGGCCGAGCACATTGGCGTTGTTGGTCTCGCTGCGCTCGAGCCGGCGGATCAAGAACTCGCGCTCCTCGAGTGCGCCGCGGGTGCGCTCCAAGGTGGCTCGAAGCTTGTGATTCTCCTCTTCCGCCGCGGCGCAGGCCGTGCTCTTCGCCGCCAGCTCCTCGGTCAAGCGCTTGACGTCCGCCTCGATGGATTGAATGGGCCGCCGCGCTTCTTGCAGGTGCGCCATCAGCACGGCCATCTCCTGCTCGTGCGTGTCCGCCTCGGACTGCAGGCGCGCGATTTGCGCCGCTTGCTCGCCGCGCAGTTGCGCCAGGTGCGTGGCCTGTTCGGCCTCGTGCAGCTGCGACGCCTCCTGCAATTCGGCGACCCGCCGAGCATCCTTGGCGCCGCGCTCGTTGGCCTCCACCAGTGCCCGATCGCGCGCCTCCAATGCTTCGGTCAAGCGCCCCTGCTCGGCATCGGCTGCGGCCAGTTGCCCGGCGAGCCGGGTGCGCGTCTCCTCGGCCTGCTTGAGCCCATCCGCCTGCTGCGCGAGAGTCGCCGCAGTCGCCGCCGCCGCCGCCTGGTGTTCTTCGATCGCCTCGCCCTGCGCAGCGAGCTTGGCCTCGAGCGCCGCCACCTGCGCCTGCAGTCGATTGCGCTCTGACTCGAGCGCGCCATGTCCGGCGTGCGCGGCCCCGACCTGCGCATCCATCTCGCGGAACATGTTCTGATCGAAGCCGCTGCGCCATTCGCGGGTCCGCAGCAACTCGAGATAGGAACTCGCCTGAGTCTTTACCGCCGCCAATTCGGAGCGCGCGGCCTGGATTTCCGCCTCGCCGCGCTTGAACCGCGACTCGAGCGCGGCCAGCGCGGCGCGGCTAGCTTGCAGCTCCGCGGCGCGGCCGTCGGCCTGCGCGCGCGCAGTCTGCAGGTCCGCATCCAGCTGGGTCGTGGACTTCGAGGTGGCCTCGAGCACGGGCACGATTTTCGCGTGCTCCGCCTGCAGCGCCGCCAATTGCGCATCGCGCTCGCCGAGAGAATGCAGCGCCTGCGCAATGCTCGAATCGCGCGCCGCGAGCGAATCCCTGAGGGTGCGCGACTCGCCCTGATGGCGCTCGGACTCGCGCAGCGCCTCTTCGGCCCGCGAGCGGGTGGTCTCGATGGCGCCGTTGCGATCGGCGAGGGTGCGCTCGAGTTCGCGCACGCGGCCCGCTTCGGACTCGTGCGCGCTGCGCGCCGCCGCCAGATCGCTCGCCAGCGCGCCGGCGCGCGCCGTCGCGGCCGCCTCGGCATCGCGGGAGCGCTCGTAGGCGCGGGTCAGGGTTTCAAATTCGGCGTTTTGCCGCGAGATGCGCTCCTCCACCGAACGCACGCTCTCCGCGAGCGAGGGCAAATCGAAGCCCGCGGGACGAACGAAGTCGGTCGGGATGCCGGGGGCGGCGGCGAGCGCGGGAGTCGGCATTACCGCCGTGCGATCCAACACCGACGCGCGGTCCAACACCGCCGTGCGGTCCATGGGCACCGCGTCGTCCTCGACATCCAGGTCGAACTTCACCCCCTCGAGAATCGGCAGGCGATCGGTCCTGTCCAAGTCGATGTCGGGGGATGGACTGTGTTCCTTGGCCATGGCGAGTCCCTCCGTTATCCGGCCCGCGCGCTCGGCGCGCCGAAGGCCGCATGACGCAGCTTTTGTATTTGATCCCGCAAGCGCGCGGCCTGCTCGAACTCGAGATTGCGCGCCAGTTTCATCATGTCGGCTTCGAGTTTCTTGATGCGCTTGACGGCCTGTTCCGGCGCCAGCGCCGCCTCGTCCGCGCCATAGGGCGCGTCGCGCTCCTGGACCGAGCGCGCGCCCTCCATCACATCGGCCACCGCCTTGACGATGCTGCGCGGCGTGATGCCATGAGCGGCATTGAACTCGATCTGCTTGTTGCGCCGCCGATCGGTCTCGGCAATGGCCCGCTCGATCGAGCCCGTCCTGACATCGGCATACAGGATCGCCTTGCCCTGCACATTGCGCGCGGCCCGGCCGATGGTCTGAATCAACGAGCCCTCCGAGCGCAAAAAGCCTTCCTTGTCGGCATCCAGGATGGCCACCAAGGACACCTCCGGCATATCGAGCCCTTCGCGCAGCAGATTGATGCCGACGATCACGTCGAATTTACCGAGACGCAGGTCGCGGATGATCTCCGAGCGCTCCACCGTTTCGATGTCCGAATGCAGGTAGCGGACCTTGACCCCATGCTCGCTCAAATACTCGGTCAAATCCTCCGCCATCCGCTTGGTGAGGGTGGTCACCAGCACGCGCTCGTGGGCCTGGGCGCGCAGACGAATTTCCGACAGCAAGTCATCCACTTGGGCCCGCACGGGGCGAATCTCCACGGCCGGGTCGGTCAGTCCCGTGGGCCGCACCACTTGCTCGACCAGCTGGGCGGACACGCGCCTCTCGTACTGCGACGGGGTGGCCGAGACATAGATGGCTTGGGGCGCCAGGTGTTCGAATTCCTCGAACCTCAGCGGCCGGTTGTCGAGCGCCGAGGGCAGCCGAAAGCCGTATTCCACCAAGGTCTCTTTGCGCGAGCGATCGCCCTTGTACATAGCGCCCAGCTGCGGAATGGTCTGATGGCTCTCGTCGATCACCATCAGCGCGTCCTTCGGCAGATAGTCGAACAAGCACGGCGGCGGCTCTCCGGCCATGCGGCCCGACAGATAGCGCGAGTAATTCTCGATGCCCGCGCAATACCCCACCTCGTTCATCATTTCCAAGTCGAACAAGGTGCGCTGCTGCAGGCGCTGCGCCTCGACCAGCTTGCTGGCGCCGTTCAGCTCGAGCAGCCGGGTGCGCAGCTCGCCGCGGATCTCCTCCACCGCATTTTGCACCCGCTCCCGCGGGGTCACGTAATGGGTCGAGGGGTATACGGTGAGACGCGGTACCCGGCGCAGCACCTCGCCGGTGAGCGGGTCGAAGTAGCTCAACGTCTCGACCCGGTCGTCGAACAGCTCTACTCGCACCGCTTCGCGCTCGGACTCGGCGGGAAAGATGTCGATGACATCGCCTCGTACGCGATAGGTGCCCTGCTGCAGATCGATCTCGTTGCGGGTGTACTGCATGTCGGCGAGGCGGCGCAGCAACTTGCGCTGCTCGAGGGGATCGCCGCGCGACATGTGCAGCACCATGCTGAGATACGCATTGGGATCGCCCAAGCCGTAAATCGCCGACACCGTCGCGACGATGATGGAGTCCGGCCGTTCGAGCAGCGCCTTGGTCGCCGACAAGCGCATCTGCTCGATGTGCTCGTTGATCGAGGCGTCCTTCTCGATGAAGGTGTCGGAGGCCGGCACATAGGCCTCGGGCTGGTAGTAGTCGTAGTAGGAGACGAAGTATTCCACCGCGTTCTTGGGGAAGAACGTTTTGAATTCTCCGTACAGCTGCGCCGCCAGCGTCTTGTTGTGCGCCAGCACCAGCGTCGGCCGCTGTACCTGCTGGATCACATTGGCAATGGTGAAGGTCTTGCCCGACCCGGTCACGCCGAGCAGGGTCTGGTGGGCCAGGCCGCTGGTGAGCCCATCCACCAATTTATCAATTGCTTGCGGCTGATCGCCTGCCGGCGGGTAGTCCGAAAAGAGCTCGAAACTCATGGCTGCATTCTCTCACGTTGGGCCCTGGGAGGCATGTTCGGTCTGGCGCCGGGAGGCTATTTTTCGTACACTCGCTGGCCGTTTTTAACATAGGAAATCCCTCCCTTGGCCGTGTCACTTTCCAAGCGCGTTCAAAAGGTTAAGCCCTCCCCCACCCTGGCGGTGACCGCCCGGGCCGCCAAGCTCAAGGCCGAAGGCAAGGACATCATCGGTTTGGGGGCCGGCGAGCCGGATTTCGACACGCCCGTCCATATCGCAGATGCGGGCGTCGAGGCAATTCGCAAGGGGATTACGCGCTACACGGCCGTGGACGGTACGACCGAGCTGAAGGACGCCATCATCGCCAAGTTCAAGCGCGACAATGGCCTGACCTATGAGCGCAATCAGATCCTGGTCTCTTCGGGCGCCAAGCAGACCTGCTTCAATGTCTGCGCGGCGTTGCTCGACCCGGGCGATGAATGCGTCATTCCCGCGCCCTACTGGGTATCCTACCCCGACATGGCGCTGCTGGCGGACGGGGTCCCGGTGAGCGTGTACGCCGGCCCCGAGCAGGGCTACAAGATCACGCCGACGCAGCTTGCCGCCGCGATCACGCCGCGGACCAAGCTGCTGTTCATCAACAGCCCGAGCAATCCCACCGGCGCCGCCTATACCAAGGCCGAGATGCGGGCGCTCGGCGCCGTTCTCGACCAGCACCCGCAAATAGTGATTGCCTCGGACGAAATGTACGAGCACATCTACTGGGCGGCGGAGCCCTTCACCAGCTTCGTTCAGGCAAACCCCCAACTGTATGACCGCACGGTCACCATTAACGGGGTGTCGAAAGCCTATGCCATGACGGGCTGGCGCATCGGATACTGCGGGGGACCGAAGGCCATCGTGGCCGCCATGGCGACGATTCAAGGCCAATCCACCTCCAATCCCTCGAGCATTTCGCAGCGCGCTTCCACCGTGGCGCTCAACGGCGACCAGGCCTGTGTCGGGCAGATGAACAAGGCATTCAAGCAGCGCCATGACTTCGTAGTCGCCGGCTTGAACGCCATTCCCGGCATCTCCTGCCTGCCCGGCGCCGGCACCTTCTACGCCTTTGCTGACGTGAGCGGAGCCATGCGCACCCTCGGCATGAAGGACGACAACGACTTCGCCGAATACCTGCTGGTCGAGGCCGGGGTCGCCGTGGTCCCGGGATCGGGGTTCGGCGCGCCCGGCCACATGCGGATCTCCTTTGCCTGCAGCCAGGAGATGTTGGCGGATGCGCTGGGGCGCATCGAGCGGGTGCTCAAAGTGGCGGTGGCAAAGCGGGCTTGATCGTTCGCATCGGGCCCATTTGCATCGGGGCGCGGAATTGGAGCGGCGCTTGCCGCGCGCTGTGTCGCGCGGCTGGCAGGTCTTCCTCTGCTTCGCTGAGCAACGGAGGTTGTCGCGTTTCCGCGGAAACTTCCAGGAATCCACCTTCTATTGTGTCGGCAAGATCATGAAATATATAAATTTAGGCAATACGGGCTTGAAGATTTCGGAGCTCTGCTTGGGCTGCATGACCTTTGGCGTTCCTGAGCGGGGCGATCACCCTTGGACCCTGCCCGAAGAACAATCCCGTCCCCTCATACGCCAGGCGGTGGAGGCGGGAATCAACTACTTCGATACTGCCAACGCCTACTCCGACGGCACTTCTGAGGAAATCCTCGGCCGCGCCTTGAAGGATTTTGCGCAGCGCGAGGAAGTGGTGATTGCCACCAAGGTCTACTTCCCCATGCACAAGGGCCCGAACGGCGGAGGCCTATCCCGCAAGTCCATACTCGCGGCCATCGATGCCAGTCTGAGGCGCCTGGGCACCGAGTACGTGGATCTCTACCAGATTCATCGCTGGGATTACTCCACCCCCATCGAGGAGACGCTCGAAGCCCTGCACGAGGTCGTGAAGAGCGGCAAGGCGCGCTATCTCGGCGCCTCCTCGATGTTCACCTGGCAATTCAGCCAGGCGCTGTATCTCGCCCGGCAGCGCGGCTGGACCCCCTTCGTCAGCATGCAAAACCACTACAACCTGCTATACCGCGAAGAAGAACGCGAAATGATGCCGCTCTGCGCGGCGGAGCGGATTGCAGTGGTCCCCTGGAGTCCCCTCGCCCGGGGGCGGCTCACCCGCCCGTGGGACACTGATACGGCACGGATCCGAACCGACGAGTACGGCAACAAACTGTACCAATCCACGGTCGAGGCCGACCGTCGGGTCGTCGAACAAGTCGCCAAGATCGCGGCCGCCCGTGGAGTACCCAATGCCCAGGTCGCCCTGGCCTGGGTTGCGCAGAAGCCCTTCGTCACCGCACCCATCGTCGGCGCATCGAAGCCGCAGCATCTCACCGATGCGCTGGCCGCCTTGGAGCTGCGCCTGGATACGGCGGAAATCGCTGAATTGGAGGCCCCCTACGTGCCCCACGCCATCGTCGGGCACTCCTGATTCCTTGACTTCGGTACGCGCCTTCCCGACAATCCGCGCCTCCTCCGAATTCCCCGGTAGCTCAGTGGTAGAGCGACGGACTGTTAATCCGTTGGTCGGCGGTTCGAATCCGTCCCGGGGAGCCAATTTTCAAAATGTCCATACCGGGCACTTCGGTAACGTTTTATACCGGAGACATAGGTAACACTTTAGCGCCGAAGGGATTTTCGGCGCATTCGATGCGACCCGTCTCATGATCGAAGAAGCCTAAGTCGTACTGCATAAAGCTGACGAGCCAGATTTTCTCCTCGATTTCCTTGATGCCCACCTTCTGGCCGGCGAACACCTGGCTGAGGTTGATTTTGCGCCTTCCAAAGCAGATACGACCACACTCGGTGACTAGGATGGTGCGGTCGTGGAAGGGGTATTCGAGATCGCCCACGCCTTCGTAGGGCCGCGTCGAGGGCACGTACAGCTCATCCGGATATTTCATTGCCAGCGCCTCGTGGGGCCGCTCATGGTTAAAGATCTGGATGAAGCGATCGAACCGCGATTGCTGCTGCAGGAAGTTCTTGGCGGCCGGCTTGGTCGCCTCTTTCTTCAGGGTTAGATGCATGCGCTCATGCCGGCCGTTCTGGGTCGGATGACCGGGTTTGATGCGCTCGAGATTGATCCCGAGGCGCAGCCACCAGACCGAGAGCTTGGACAGACCGAAGAAAGCGGAGCGGCTGGCGAAGGGGGTGCCGTTGTCGGTGCGGATGCCGCCGGGCAGCCCAAAGTCCTTAAAAGCCCGCTCAAAAGCGGTAAATGCATAGGTCTGCTGGGTGCTCTCCAGAGCGTCGCAGCACAACAGATACCGGCTCGCAAAGTCGGTAATGGTCAGCGGATAGCAATATCGCTTATCCGCCAGCATGAACTCCCCCTTGTAGTCAGCGCACCAAAGCTCGTTCGGTCGATTGGCGGCGTGCAGAGGCGTTCCCTCGGACCTGTAGCGGACTCTGCGGCGCTTAGAGTCAACCAAGCCATTGCGCTCCAACACCGCGTGGACGGTGCTGATCGCGGGTAGTTGGATCTCATTGTGCAGGCGCCGCAACTTCTCGCGGATCTTCGGCGCTCCCCACGTCGGGTACTCTTTGCGCAGCCGCACGATCAGCGTCTCGATCTGAAACGGCAACTGGTTGGCGTGCCGATAGGGACGTCGCGACCGGTCGTCAAAACCTCTAGTTCCCGAGTCTTTGTAGCGCTGAAAGATCTTGTAACCGGTCTTGCGCGAGATATCGAACTCTCGGCACAGCACCGCCATCTTCTCTCCCTCCAGCAACCGGGCCACAAACCGCATGCGTTCTTCCACTTTGGAACACTCCTGCCACGGCATTTGCGTCTCCCGCAAATACCGGAAAGTGTTACCTATGTGCCCGGAATGATGTGTAACCTATGATCGGAATACACAAAAGGTCTTGGGAAGTCTAAACTGACGCTAGCGGCCACCGAAGCTGTAGGTCATGCGCAATCCAATCGTCCTGGGACGATTCACGGTAACCGCTTTGTATCCCAGGCTGTAGTTCGCGAAGAGCTCTGCGCGCGTGTCGGTCACGTTCTCTCCATAGGCCTGAACGATCCATCCGTCCTTTCCTGCACCAAGCGCCGCATCGCAGGTGGTGAAGGATGGCAGGTTGTAAGCGATGGAGTTGCCCTGCAGATCGAGCGAGAGCCGATCCGTGGTGGAGATTGACTCCGATTGATGCATGACGCCGAACTGGACGAAAGCACGATAGCTGTCCAAAGCGAACTCATAGCGTGCGCGGAAGTTGCCCTGGAATGCAGGCGCTCCGGCGAGAGAACTGCCGATCGTACCCGCTGGATTGGCGAGCTTCTGTCCCGTGGCGGTTTGCAGCGCGCTGAAATCTATCGGCGTACCGTCAGACCAGTAAAACGGGGCCTCCTTGATGAGCGCGCTGTAATTCCAGGCGGCACCCACCTCGAAGGTCAAGCCGGCGGCGGCGCGCGCCTGCGCGAAGCTCTCGACGCCCCGCACTCGATAATTTCCTCCATTGATGGTTGCACCCGCCAGCACACTCGTTGCAAATGCGTCGATTTGGGCTTGATTCCAGTTCTCCTGGTAGATCGCACCGACCCATCGAAGGCGTTGGCCCAGCCAGGACGTCTTCCAGCCAATCTCATTGTTGGTGAGGGTGTCCGGACCGTAGGCTAAGGGCGCGCTCCATCCTCCATGGGCATTGGCCTGGGCCTGCCACGATCCGGAGCCCGGGGACAGCGGCGAATCCAAGGGAGTTCCGAAACTCCGATTAAATCCGCCCGCGCGAAACCCCTGCGACCACGTGTAGTAAAGCAGCGCATCCTCGCCGGCTTTCCAGCTTAAGTTCGCGCGGCTCCTGAAGCCCGAATAGGTCCGGTCAAGCCCCCTCTCATTGAGATTGTTGAATTCGCGATCGACACAGGGATTCGGCGGATCAGAGGCGAGTTCACAGCCGAAACTTCCGGCAATCGCCCCCACTTCGGTTGAATTGGTAATGAAATAGCGCGTGCCGGCGGTCAGCGTCAGCACGCCGGGAACGACTTCGATGTCGACGGATGTGTACGCGGCCTTCTGTCGGTACCCGCGCGTAATGTCGTTGAAGAAGGCGTCGCCAAGCGACCGAACATTCGGATTGTTCAACGTGACCGGGCCGGGAACGAACACGGCGCCCGACTGACAGGGGCAAACCTCCTTACCGTTGATCGCGTAGTAGCCGGTCGGCGGTGCGAGCGGATAAAAGTAGGGAAGCGCCGTCAGATAGAACCAGTCGCCTTGGTCCTGAATCATGTAGTTCTCGTAGAACAATCCGCCGACGGCCCGGACCCGCCAATCATCGGGAGTACTCAGCCGCAACTCTTGCGTCAGATGGGTGTTGCGCTCCACATCACGCCAGGTCGTACTTGGCGTAAAGCATTTCGCCGCGGCCCGCGTCGGGCCCGGATTCACGCATTGATAGTAATCCACATAAGTTCCGATGTGTGCGTAGGCCGTATAGTCTTGAACCTGATCGACGTTGCGAACTAAATAGGCGCCCGCGTAAACGACCTTCAGGTCCGCGACGCGCCCCTGGATTGTCAGCGCGGTATTCTCGAACCGGTCTTTGTCATAAGAGGGGTTGTAGATCTGTGTGGTGAGATCCGGTTGCGGATTGCCGAATGAATCCGCCGCCGTCTCGGCGAACACCCCGGCCGCCTCCATGTTCTGGTACGACTGTGCAATCAGGGCGCTCCACTCGTCGTTGAATTGGTAAAGGGCTTCGACACGCAGACCACTATAGGTCACTGGATTGATATTATCGGCCACGACTGCGGCATTGTTGATGACCACACTGTTGGCCGGCACCAGCCCGCCCGCATAAGAGATGCTTCGATCGGTATCGGCGCGCACGAAAGTTGCCGGAATGTTGTCGATGTATCCGCCGCGTTTCTCACTGTAGATCACGGCGCGCGCCGCCAGCAGGCCGGTGATGATAGGCAGATTGATCATGGCCTGAAGTGCGCTGCTCGGATCGCCATGGGCGGTCGAGGCATACCCGGCATTCACGCTCGCCTCGGTCTCGTCAAGTTTGGGCTTATTCGTGATGTAGCGCAGCACACCCGCCTGCGCGCCGGCTCCGAACAAGGTGCCCTGCGGGCCCTCCAATACCTCGATGCGCTCGAGATCCGCGGCGTAAATGTCGAGATTGCGGCCGGGGAGTTGGGCCGATTGCTCATCGAGGTAGATCGCGACGTTCGGGAAGCTGCCGTTCGATCCTGCGGCCTGATTGCTGAAATCGCCGGTCCCGAGACCCCGTATGTAGATGTTGTATTGACTCGGGCCCACGCCGTGCGCGGTGACACCGGGCAGATAGCTCAGAAGATCGTCGAATGTCGTAATATTGAGCCTGGAAAGCTCGGCGCCTGTGAGTACTTGAATCGAAATCGGGACGTCCTGAAGATTTTCCTCGCGGCGGTTGGCGGTGACGATGACCTCGGGAATTTGATCGTCGAAACTCGTCGTCGTCGTGTTGGGTGACTGAGTGGCGAGGATACGGACGGTGCGCGAAGTCAGATACTCGAACTGTAGCCCAGTGCCCTGCAGCATTCGCCCTAGCGCCTTCTGCACGCTCTCGCCCGCTGTTACCGAATGGGACTTCTGGCCGCGAACGACGCCGGACACATACACGAGCTGCAGGCCCGTTTGGCTCGCCAACGCTTCGAGTGCGCGGGCGAGAGATTGCGCGGGGATGCCTGCGGTCAGCGTCGCAGATTCGGCGGCGCGCACGCTTGAGGTGCCCGCCCCGGCGAGCGCGACGGGTGCGCACATCGCAAGGGCGCGCAGCGCTTCGGAGACAGCCGTCGCGATATCCGTCGATGCGTGTCTCGAGCGAATGGGCATGCAAACCCTGATTGTTTGTGTTCTTTGACGAGAGAGTATATCCGGCCAGTGCGGGTCTAGTCCCGCGACACCCGAATGCGCGTCGCGGTGACCTCGACGCGCACACGCTCGAGGCTGCGTAGGAAGGCGATGAAGCTGTCGGTGTCGTCGGTGGTGAATACTCCGCTAATTTTTAGATCCCGGAGCTCCGGCGTCGTGATCTCGATCGGCTTCGAGGCGTAGCGATTGAATTCCGTCGCGACCAGCGAGAGGGGCTCGTGATCGAACATAATCTGATGCCGCAGCCAGGACGTCGTGCGGTGTGTGTCGACCGCGATGGGTGCGGCGGGCCACACCCCTTGGGCTACGCTAATCTGCTGATCGGCGTGAAGCTCCACGAATAGCGCCAGGAGCTCCTGGCTCACACTGGTGCCCTGCACGCGCAGCATTGAGGAGGGCCCTACCGCGGCCCTTCCCTCGATCACGGTGATCAGGGTCGAGTCGCGCTCCAGACGAACATCAAATTGGGTTCCGATATCGACCACCTCTGCCGAGCCGGCGAACACCCGGAACGGGCGCTTGGGTTCGTGGGCCACTTCGAAGTCGGCCTCGCCGGAGGTGAGCATGACAATGCGTTCGGACTTACTGTAACTGATGGCAACTGCGGTGTCCGTATTGAGGTGCAAAATAGAACCATCCGGCAGGCGGCGGGTCTGCTGTTCGCCATGCCGCGTCTGAAAACGCAGCGTCGCTATCGTGTCGGGGGCAAGGCCCCGCTGCGCGGGCCTAAAAATCCACCATGCGAGCAGGCCAACGCTCACCACGGCGAACGCCGCAAACGTCACCGCGGCCGTGCGCCAGCGGGACAAAACCGAGCCGCGCTTGGTTTCCGGAATTCGCGGCCAAAGCGGTCGCATCGGCTCGTCCTCTGCGGCCCGCGCACGATCGACAATCGAATCGATGGAACTCTCCGAAGCGGAACCAGCCTCGGGCAATTCACGCGCGATCGCGGCAATCCCCAGGTACTCCTCCACGTGCAGCGGGGACGCCCTGAGCCAGTCAGAAAAGTCTTCGCGCTCTCGCACGGAAGGCTGCCCTCGGTTGGCCACGAACCAGTCCGCCGCTTGCTGGGCTATGAGATCACGCAGTCGTTCGTCGCTCGCGCTCATGAGCTCACCCCAGCCGTGCCATGCGGCGGCGGCAATGCACCAACGCCTGGCTCAGATACTTTTTGATCATATTGGTCGAGACCCCGAGTCGCTGGGCAATCTCCTCGTAACTCAGTCCATGCCAGTACTGCAGCTCCACCGCGGCCTGGCACTTTGGCGATAGCTGGCGCAGCACTTCCCGCAGCCTCTTGAGGCGCTGCTCCCGATCGAGCTGTCCGCCGAAGGCCGGCAGCTCGGAGAGCTGCTCCTGCACCAGAGGATCATCGATATCGAGGACCTTGGAGTGGTGCGGCCCCCGCCGGGCATGTTCCTTGGCGAGATTGCTCGCGACCGCGTAAAGGTAGGCCTCCGGATTGCGAACTGTGGTCATATCCGGAACCCGCAGCATGCGCACATACACCTCTTGCGCGAGTTCCGCGGCATCCGGATGCCTGCGGACGCGCCGATACAGGAATGCTTGAAGAGCACCCCCATGTTCCGCGAACAGCCGTTCCACCAGCGATTTTTTTATTTCGGTCATTGGGACTCGAGCGCTCGAACCGGATTTTCGCACCCGCCACAATATGTTAGGAGTGATCGGACCGGAATTCGGGTACTTGTAACTGAGCTCGAGGGCCCAAACCCTCGCCGCACCGCGCCTATCAGCAACTCGCGGTACCCGAATCGCCGAGCTCCGACTCTTATCTCATAGGTCGACCTCATCGCGATGAGCTGCCGACACTACGCTCAAGATCTCAATGCGACCCTTTCTTAAACGCCCTGCAACGCAACAAAATTACTCGGGGGATAACGTCATGAAAACAACTCTCATCGGAATTGCCGCCACTGCAGCCTTATCGCTTTTCGGACTGTCTGCGCATGCCAACTGCGCCTATCCAAGCGCTGGCGATCATCAGGATATCCAACTTCCTGCGCATCACTTCATGGACCATGAAGGCATCGTGGGAACCTGGCTTGTGAATTACGGCCCCGTTGGCCAAGCTTTCATTCAATGGCACAGCGATGGCACTGAGTGGGAAAATATCACTCACCCCAGCATAGGCGGAAACATCTGTATGGGTTCTTGGGTAGCGACAGGCCCGCGGACTTATTCCCGCAACCACTTCGGTTGGATTTTTGATTCGACGACCGGACTGATCGCCGGATATTTCAATGAGACCGAGACTGACACGCTGTCGAAAGACGGAAACTCATATACCGGAACCAACGTTACGATTTTCTACGACATGGCCGGCAACGTCGTGCCGGCACCGGGAGCACCGTCGCCGGCACCGGCGGAGGGATATCCTGGTACGTCGTCGGCGGTTCGAATCGAGCCGTAGTATCAATTGATCTGCAGACCTCACGCTCCCGTCGTCGCGAAATCTGCGATGACGGGAGCCTTGCCAGGCATGGCAGTGCCATTGGCGCTCATGGTGGTAAGTGGGCCGAACTTGAGACGCATCGCCGTGAGGCGCAACAGGCGCTTAATCCTCGGCTTTGAGCGCCGCATGTCGGATCCAGTCGAAGACCGATTTCCGGGTCGGCTTCTGTCATCCGAAAGCCCTCAAATCCGGCCTTTTCTGCCGATTTCGGTTCCGTCCCGGGGAGCGGCATTTCATCTATCACTTCTACCGGCGATGACCGCACCGATGCGCACGACAGCATCTTTCAGCGGCTGCAAGTCCTTCTGGCACGTGTCCCAGAGAATGGTTGGATAAGTTTCGTGATAGTCGTGCCGCAGGACATTGCCGATACCGGTGATTGCGCGCCAGGGTGTCTGCACTTCCCGATCCTTGTCGCGAAATTTCTCGAAGTCGCACCCCGCAATATCCGTCTCGATATTGGCGATTGCCTCGATAATGTGACGGACATAGATCGCCGGGTCTTTCTCTATCAGAACACGGCGTGGGCCTCGCGAAGCACACGATCCCGAATGGCGGGTTCGAGCCCCCCTCTTGTGACGACATCGACCCGGCCTCCGAGCTGATCCTCTAGGAAGTCCTTCACTGCGACCAGATCGATCAAACTAAATTGGGCACCAGGGGCGACGTCGACGAGCACGTCGATGTCGCTGTCGGGGCGAGCTGCGC
This sequence comes from uncultured Gammaproteobacteria bacterium, assembly GCA_963837435.1. Classification (GTDB taxonomy): domain Bacteria; phylum Pseudomonadota; class Gammaproteobacteria; order Steroidobacterales; family Steroidobacteraceae; genus Bog-1198. Next base: position 378,176 of record CAWINJ010000010.1, on the reverse strand, counting down.
CGCGGACTACCGACCCAAAAAGCGCAAGCGATGTGAGTCCGCGCTGGCGCAACGGCTTCTCGAGCGCCGCTAGTTCAGCCGCGATGTCATCCTTCCTGGGCGATTCAAGAACGCGCCTGGTGGACTGTCTCCTTTCACTCTCGACTCGAAGACGCAGCGCTTCGCGGATCACTTCGCTGGCGTTGTTGTAGAGACCGGAGGCCACCTTGCGCCTGACGTATTTCTCGAGTTCTGCTGTCAGCGAGACGTTCATGAGGTCCTCGTTCGATCACAGCCGAAACATGACATACTTTAGCAAAGCCTGTTATATGTGGGGGGGGGGCAACTAGGCCTAAGGGACGGGCTGCTGAAGCTAATAATTACTCCTGCCGCGCGTAATTCTCCGTCGGCGAACATTACTCACCGACGCCATAATTCATTGAATTTCATAATAATAGATACTGGAATTCTCAACGTCTTAACCCTAGCGTAGTCGCCATGTTATTACTATTGTGATAACATCACTCTGGGTCAATACTATTGTTTCTCAGGGCTAGCGTAGCGAAGCCCTATACGTGGTTACGTCGAGGTGACAGATGGTGGCGCTCAAAGTTCGTAAGGTGGGAAATTCGCTCGGGCTCGTACTTCCGAAGGAGGTGGTCAGCCGCCTCCGTACTAGCGAGGGGGAAGAGGTCTTCCTTCTCGAGGGTCCCAACAACACGTACCGGCTCACGCCCTTCGATCCCGCTTTCCAAGAGAAGATGGCGAAGGCCGAGGACATCATGTCGCGCTACAGGAACACACTCCACGTCCTGTCGAAATGAGCGAACCGGTCTGGATCGAGGACGAGCTTGCGCTCGCCATCCATGATCGGCAGCTTGTCGAACACGGTGGCGCTGAGGGTCTGCGTGACGAAGCACTCCTCCAATCTGCACTCGCACGGCCGCTGAGCCACTTCGCCCATGAGAGCAGCGATATCGTCGAGCTTGCCGCTAAGTACACAGCGGGCATTGTGCAGAATCATCCCTTCGTCGATGGCAACAAGCGCACGGGTTTCGTTGTCGGCGTGCTCTTTCTCGAACTTAACGGCTATCGCTTCACCGCAAGCGAGGAAGCGGCGGCGCAAGCCGTCCTTGATCTCGCCGCTGGCAGGATGGACGAAAGGGGGTTTTGCGAATTCCTGCGTGCAAATTCGAAGCGGATCTAGAGAGCTAACGGGTGGTGGGCCTACGACCAGTATTCGAACGCCAAGGCCAGCAGGTGATCAGAGGCCGCGCACTTCTCTTTTCGCCGCGGTACGAAGCCGCGGTGCGTGAGCGAATACGCAGCACCAGTCTGGCGAACTGATTGCCAATTTCAACCGCAGCACCACTTCTTGCGCTCGGCTCAACGGTTTCAAAGTAGCGCCTTGAGCTTCTCGCTCGACTGATTTTCCTCGAGCGGGGTGTAAACAATCGAACAACGCCCGTTGCTCATGAAGAATGAAGAAACGTGAAAAAGATCGCGAGGATCAACCCTGCCCCAGTTGACAAGGGAGGGCCATATCAGTCCGCCAAGCCCATGACGAACGCCAAAGCGATATTCAGTCGCGATATGTCTTTGTCGTCCAAGTGGCCGACCTGTCGCCCAATTCGCTCCCGCCGAACGGTGACGGGCTTGTCGGCCATCACCTGCGATCTAACTCGCAATCCATTCTTCTCGGTCGGTTCGATCGTCACCCGAAAATCCGGCGCATCGCTGCACTCGGAAGTCATCTGGCAAATGACCACCGACGCATGTTCGGCCGGGAGCGCGTCCGTCTGCACAATAACCGCCGGACGTGGCTTTCCATAGTCGCCGGTCGCCGCAACTGTCACCACGTCGCCGCGCTTCATTGGGCATCGAATTCCGAAACCGACTCAGTCCAGCGCATCGCTTCAGCTTCGCGCGACCGATCCAGCCCCGCCACCTGTTTGGCGACGCGTCTGCGGACCGCCTTCGAGCGTGCATCCGGTACGACCAAGCGCAATTCCCGTAGGCCGCGAGCACGGCGTCGTTCGCGCATAGCTTTCATTCGCTCGGCAGTTTGTGCCATGAATGTTCCCCGGTGTGTAACGCGTTACAGCGTAACGCGTTACAAGCCAAGAATCAATCGATGCGCCTTCTCATTCTCCGACGAAAATAAAGGCGTACCCGTGTTCCTGGGCTCGGTTGAGCGCGACGATGCCAGAGGCCACCAGCACGGCGCCGGGGATGAGGTTGGCCTTGAGCTCCTCTTCGATGGCCGCCGCCTCGCCCGCCTTGGCGAGCAACTTGGCGATTTGCGTCGTCGCCGCTCCGCAGACGGCAAAGCGCACTCCCTTGGCCGCAAGGCTGGCGAGGGTCGGGTCCTCATCGTCAGCGCCCTTCGCCGCGCCGGCCTCCGGGGTCGCCGCGGACAGCAGAGGATTGGCGTGTGCTGCGCGAATGGCGCTTAGGCCGGAGAGCTTAATTTTCTCCGCGAACATGGCGCCATACTTCGACCACATCTTGTCGTTGTACCCGAACGGGGTTGAAAAATGGCGCAGCACGATCACCGCACCCAAGGCCTCGGGCGCGAGGCCGTAGCCACTCTTGTTCGCGGCGTAGAAACCGTCGATATTCGACAGGGCCAATTCCGCCGCGGCGGCAGTCGAGGTGTCGGCCACCAGCCGGTGCCGCGTGCCGGGCTTGTCGAGCCACGCGTCCTGCGGCTCCATGGCGGCGCGCCAAGCCGCATCCTCCGACCGGGCAAGTACCGACGCCGGTTGCGCCACGGTTGCAAGACCCGCAGCCAGCACGCCCCCGCTGATGATTGCCCGACGGTTGTATGACTGCTCGTCCATTGTCTCCCTCCGCTCGCCTCGCCATTGGATGGGTCCAAACCCTGTGCGCAGGGGAGTTTACACGGACTGAGGCGACCGGTTCTGACTGTGGAAGAGCAAACGCTTCGGAGCGATTCTCCCGGCTTAAATCGCTCGGCTACAAAGTACCCGCATGACCGCTCATCGGCTCCTCGTGACTGACTGCGGTATCCAATGCCTCCTCAGGCTCCACGGGTGATGCGTGCTCGCTGCTGGACAATATTTGCGCGACCAGCCGCAACAAGCAAAGTAAAACGGCCACGCACACCGTGGCGCCGACGATGAGAAAGGTAATCATGGCCACCGAGCTCTCCAATTTCGATTTGATCACTGTCGCCTCATTGCCGCCACACATCGCGGGGTGCATCGTCCGCGGCTCCATGGGGCCACTATGGCCCGCGCCAAGGCGCCGAGATTGCACGTGAATGCGCAGATTTGTATTACTCCGCGCTTTCTGTCTCGCGATGCAGAGCAATCGCAGGTCCCGGGTGGCGCCGCAGCATGCTGGCCGCTGTTATACTGCTGGTGGAACCGATGTCCCCCTATTAGGCCGAATACCCATATGACTATCCGACTTCCCTTCTATGGGCTGATGCTGACGCTGACGCTAGGATCGGGCCTGGCCCATGCCGATCAATACGACGACACGATCGCGCTGTTCAAACACGCCGGCGAAAGCGCCGTGTTCTTCCGCAACTGCTATGCCTACGCGGTATTCCCGACCATTGGCGCCGGAGGACTCATCGTCGGCGGCGCTCGAGGCACAGGCCAGGTGTATGTGCACGATCAGGTGGTGGGCACCGCCTTGATGACGCAGCTGAGCATCGGGTTTCAGGCCGGCGGCAAAGCGTTCAGCCAAATCATATTCTTTCAGGACAAGCGCTACTTGGATGAGTTCGAGTCCGGCAAATTCGAATTTACCGCCGGCGCCAGCGCCGTCGCCATCACCGCGGGAGCCTCTGCCGCCGTAGGCACCAATCGCTCCTCCTCCGACGCGAGCAGTGGGGCAAACAACGCCACCACCAACGGCGACTACCAGACCGGCATGGCCGTATTCACCATCGCCAAGGGTGGCCTCATGTTCGCCGCCGATATTTCCGGCGAGAAATTCGTTTTCACGGCGCGGAACGATAAATAGCGTCTGAGGACGGCGCGGCCCCTCGCTCAGTCGACCGTCGTCCCCACGGCGGCGGGTTCGATGCCGGGCAGTTTCGCCGCGCGAGCGGCATGGAACGAGCGAAGCATCGAGACCGCCGCATAGACGACCACGACGGTCACCAGCCAGCGCAGCGTTGCCAGGGGCAATTGCTTGACCACGAATGCGGCGAGGAACACCCCGGGGATCGACCCAATCAACAAAGCCACCGAGGTTCCAAAGCCGAAGCGACCGGTACGAATGAACCGCAACCCCGCCATGGGCTGCACCAACCCGCACGATGCCATCATGATGGGAAAGGCCCCGAGAGGATGTAGACCGAGCAGGGTGACCACTATCATGCAGGGCGCATACAAGCCGATCCCGAGACTCATCAGGGCGCCAAAGCCGAAATTGGCGATCACGGCAAGGGCGAACCGCCATCCCGTCAGCGTCATTGCCATGCCGCCGCCGGGCAGCATATGAAGATTGGTCGCCGTGAAAACGCCGCCGGCGATCAGCAACGCCACCCCCATGCCGAATTGGATCGCCGGACGCGACCAACGGCTGACGACACCGGCACCGAGCCAGGCGCCGATGGTGGCGCTCAACACGGTTGCAATCAGCAGCACCGGGTCGACGGCGATGGCAGTCACCATGATGACGGTCTCCAAGAGAGCCGCGCCGTTCAGTCCGACGTTCAGTGTTCCCGGGATGAGTTCATCAGCCAGCTTCTTCTGGAATTTGAGAATGGCGGTTGTGGGCGCAAAGGACCCTATTCCCAGGGTATCGAAGAACGCGACCACAGCACCCACCGCTATTTCGATCGGCAGGGGCCGCTTGCGGCCCACAAAGGCGCGACGCGATCGATACCAGTTGTAGAAAAATACCGCGTTGACCGCGAACAGTACGGCAAACAGCAGGATGACTTGGATACTCATGCTCGTGGCGACTCCATGGGCGAAGATTGTCGAGATTCATCCTGCGATGGGTCAGTCAATGTCGCCTCCCAATACTGTCCAGCAATCGCCCCTGCAGCACGCGAGCCGCAACTCCCAAGCGCCAGAAGCGGTGCAAAGGAATGGACCGGATCGGCGACACCGGCAGCGGAAAGGTCTCCGGCGGTGCACCTGCCACCACGGACGCCAGTTCGGCCCCGAATGCGGCAGCGAGCGCGACACCGCGAGCATAGCCGAGCATGATATACAGTCCCGGCGCCGGGATGTGGAAACGTGGATTGAAGTCGAGAGTCATCGCCAGCTGACCGTTCCACCAGTGGGTCCAGCGGATCCCGTCGAGCGCCGGCCACAGCCGCCGCGCGTAGCGAGTGAGATGCCGGAAATCGCTTGGGTCGACTGCAGTGCGCTGCACTCCCCGCCCTCCCATCAACAGTCGATTGGCGGCGTCTCGCCTGAAGTACATGACGATGTTGCCGACCTCATAAACGACTTGCCTGCCCGGCAAAACACTCGCGGCAATCTCGTCCGGCATCGGTTCAGTGGCGATGATGGAACTGAAGGCCGGCACGAAACTGGTGCGAAGTCCGGGCCAGAGGCCGTCGCTGTAGGCCTGCGTCGCGATCACGACCTGGCTCGCGCGCACCATGGCCGTGGGCGTGCGGACGCGCCACTCCGTCCCCTGCCTTTCCAAGCCCACGACGGGAGTCAGGGAATGAATGCTCGCTCCGGCTCGCTGCGCGGCTGCGGCCAGCCCGCGTGCAAGGGCGAGCGGCTGCACGGCACCGCCGCGCGGGTCGAACATGCCCGCCGTATATCGGGACGTGCCTGTCTCGGCAGCCATCCGTTCCTGGCTCCACAATTCGACGGCGGAACCATGCGCTCGCCACTGCTCCGCAGCGGCCTGCAGGGCAGCGAGATGTGCGCCGGAATACGCAGCCCGCAAGGTGCCGCACCGAGCGGCTCCGCAATCGATTCCCAGGCGCTCGATCAGCTTGAAGAGTAAGTCAGGTCCTTCGAGTGACAGGCGCACCAATCGCGGCCCATACACGGGGCCAAGCTCGCGCATCACGGTCTCGGGCTCTTGCTTCACGCCCGCATTGACTTGGCCGCCATTGCGCCCGGCAGCACCCCAGCCGGGCTCGCGCGCTTCGAGCACCGCCACCGAGCGACCGCGCTCTGCGAGGTGCAAGGCCGTGGACAACCCGGTGTAGCCTCCACCGATGACCACCGTCTCGAATCGGGCTCCATCCGCGAGGGCCGCCGTGACCACCGCCGGCGGGGCCGCCACCTGGTACAGGCAGGAAGGCAAATCGCGCGCGAGCGGTGTTGGCGTCTCCATCTACTGACCAACCCCGACGCGGACACGGCCGCAGCAGCATGACGCTTCGATCATCGTGAGTGTCTCTCCCAGATGGGGTGAAGCTTATCACCCGTGGACGCTCAAGTAAGGGAAACCCTTAACTGCAATGCGGCGACTTGAGCGCAAAAAATGCGTGCTATGGCGCATTCTGCGCACTGATTCGCTCCGAGCGGTGCGCATCGACTGGAAACGCGAAACCCCTCGCACCGGATTCTGTTCAATCTTGGCAGGCTGCGACGGTGAACGATCACGGTCGCGCTCGACGAGCGGCGCTACGCAGGCATTTGAGCATCACGACCATTGCATTGGTCGCTTCGCTCCTGTGGCTGGGAATAACGGTGTACTCGCTGGCGCAAGACACCCGCTTCGTCAGACATTCGGGCGATCAGCGCCGGGTCATCGGCGAATCGCGTACGGAATTGCAGGCCGCGCTCCTGTCCTTGAACAACGCCGAGACCGGCCAGCGGGGATACCTGCTCACGCGCAAGGAGCGCTACCTCACCCCCTACCGCAGTGCCGTCTCGGAATTGCCGGCACTGCTGAGCAAGCTCAATATCTCCGGCGAGCAAGCAGGCTTGCCGTCGCCTCAGGTCGCGAATCTGCGGTATAACGCGACTCTCAAGCTCGACGAGCTGGCCGAAACGATTCGGCTGGCGCAAGCGGGCGAATACGCCGCCGCGGTATCCTTGGTGACGACCGACTCCGGGCAGGCATTGATGGAGCAAGTGCGCGCGGATATCGCAGCGCTCACCGCCCAGCTACTGGTGCAGGATCGTGCCATCGGCGACGCCATCTTGCAGCGCGTTGCGCATCGCGAGCGGCTCACCTTGCTGGTCGCCTGCACCTTGTTCATCTCCTTGTTGCTGGCGGCACTGCAAGTCGCCTTGCTCCTTGCCGCGCAGCGGCGCTTCGAAATTGCCATTGCCGCCAGCGAGCAACGCCATCGCGCGCTCGTGGACGAGCAGACCGAAATCATCGTGCTGATCCAACCCGATGGCCGCCTGTCCTATGCCAACCCGGCCTTTGGCCGATTCTTCGGGGGATCCCGCTCGATGCAGGACCAACCCTTTCTGGAATGGATACAGCCTGCCGATCGAGGCGCCATGCAAGCCGCGTTGACCGAGGCATTGGTGGCCACCGAGCCGGTTGCCGTCGAGGCTCGAGCCGTATCGGGCGATGCCCGGGAGCGATGGTTTTCCTGGCGCCTGTGTCTTCAGCAAGGCTCGGGCGCCGCGCCGTCGGTCCACGCCGTCGGCCGCGATGTCACACCGAGGAAGACAGCCGAAGCCTCGCTTCGGGCCAGCGAGGATTTCCTGATGCGCACCGGCCGCGTCGCGGGGATCGGCGGCTGGGAGATCAACTTGGGCACCGGGCAGCTGCATTGGTCCAGGCAGGTGCGGCGGATTCTCGAAGTGGACGATGACTACCTGGCCACCGTCGAGAGGGCGTTTGCATTTTTCCCGGATGAAGCGCGTGAGACTCTGCGGCGGGCAATGGATGAGGCGCGCTTTCGCGGCGTCGCCTGGGATCTTGAATTGCCGCTGATGCCGGCCTCCGGACACCTCATCTACGTGCGAGCCGTCGGCGAGGCGGAGTTCAACGAGGAGGGAGTCCCCTTCCGTTTGGTGGGAACCTTGCAGGACGTGACCGACCGGCACCGGCTCGAACAGCGGCTCGAGGCCAACGAGCGCTTCATTCGGGGCATCACCGACAGCGTACCGGTGCGCCTTGCCTACCTTGACCGCGAGGGCCGCTTTCAATTTGCCAATCGCGCGCTCGTGGAACGCATGAAAGCCACCCGAGAAAGCATCATCGGCCGCCACATCGCCGATTTCGACACCCCGGCCGCGCGACGGGTCAGCAGTCATATGGCGGAGGTCGTCCAGGAAGGGCGCGCGCAGCGCTACGAATACGAGGATGACATTGAAGTTGAGAAGCGCCGAATCGAGACGCAGCTCATTCCCGATGTCGGCGAGAATGGCGAAGTCCGCGGCGTCTACACCATCGGCATCGATATCACGCATCTGAAGCGTATCGAAAAGGAATTGCGCGAGCTGACCGAAGTCTTCGACAACACCACGGATTTCGTGGCGCAGACGGACTGGAAGGGCCGGGTTCATTTCATTAACAAGTCGGCTCGCCGAGCCTTGGGGTTCGCCGAGACCGAGCCCGTGGACGGCCACACCTTCGACCAATTCTATACACCGGAAACCAATGAGCGGTTCATGCGGGAAATCGCTCCCACGGTAAAGCGCTGCGGCACATGGATTGGCGAAACCCAGGTCGTTCTCGAGCACAATCGCGTCGTCCCGGTGAATCACATGGTGGTCGGACACCTCGACTCCCAGGGACGCGTATCGCGCTATACATCCCTGATGCGGGACATCACCCGCGAAGTGGCAGCACGAGGTCAGCTGGCCAGGCAAACCGCCATGCTCAACACCATCATCGAGGCGATTCCCGCCATGGTGGCGGTGTTCGACCGGGATATGCGCTACTTGCTCGTCAACAAGGGTTACGAGGGGTGGCGCAGAACGCACCGGTCGGAGCTGATCGGGCGAACCGCGCAGGAGACTCTCACCACTGAGGAATACGAGACGAGCCGTCCCTGGGCCGAGCGGGCTCTTGCCGGCGAGACCGTGTCGTACGAAAAGGAATATCCCGATGCCGCGGAGTTGCGCCACGTTTCCCTGACCTATCTGCCGCTGCGGCTCGAGGATGACAGCATTGTCGGCTTCTTTGGCGTCGCGCAGGACATCACCCAGCACCGCGAAGAGAACTTGCGCCTAATGCTCCTGGCCGAGCGCGACCCGCTGACTGGACTTCTCAACCGGGCAGGGTTCGAACAATTTATGGAGTCGCGAGTGCGTCAAGGCGAAGCGGCCGCAATGGCCATCGTCTACATCGATCTCGATTACTTCAAGCCCATCAATGACAACTACGGCCACGCAGCGGGCGACAAGGTGCTTTGCGATTTTGCTCTACGGCTTCTGAACCTGGTGAGGCCCACCGACGCCGTGGCTCGATTGGGCGGGGATGAGTTCGCGATGGCGCTCTCCGGCGTCAGAACGATATCCGGCGCCGGCACAGTTGCGGAGAAAGTCGTCGCCGCGGCGAAACTGCCCTTCGCATTCAAGGAGCATGAGATTTCGATCAGCGCCAGCGTCGGCGTGGCGCGCGATGCCACCGGTGGATGGAAGGCCCTGGTCGAACGGGCCGATGCCATGGCCTATCGCGCGAAAGCCGCCGGGCGTGGACGCTCGGAATCAGATACCACCACTCCGTGACTAGGGCAGCTCGCGCCCGATGAGCGAGTCGTACCAATGCACGAACGTGAATAGGAACAGCATACCGGCGCCGATCAGGATGGCGGTTACCGCCGCGGCATAAGCACCCGCCAGCCGCTCGCCGGGAACGACAATTGCGTTGGCCGCCAAAGCGAGCGCCGCGGCATCCATCGCCAGAATAAATATCACCACCTGCCGCGGCAAACGCGTCGGGTTCACGGCGAGCCGGCGGCGCGGAAATGTCAGCGCCCAGTTGCCAAGGATGACAGCCATGAGGGCGCTCGAAGCACGCCAAACGATCGGCGCCGGGGCAACGAACAACATCAACAGCGGCGGCAGGATCGAGCCGAACGTGGTCATGAATCCCAGCTCAACCCAAGTGCGCGTCACGAAGCTGTCCCACTTGGTCATTTCGCCGCCGAGCATCTGCCGGAGGATCATGGTCAGGACAGACAAGCCCGCGAAGGTCATGCCGACGGTCGCTATGGTGTAAAGATATGCGGATGCGTCCACGCCAGCCCCTTTCTTTGAGTTCTGAGCTTGAATCCCCAACCGATTTAAGCCCATTTGGCTCGGCAGGGCAACGGGACCGGCGGGCTGCTGCCGGTGTCGTCGACCCGAGTTGCAGAGATTGATCGGCGGCGAGAATTATTGTGGCTTCTGGCCTATGATTGGGGCGGCGCCGGTGGGGGCGGTATCAATGCATAGGTTCTCGGTCTGATCGCGTCTATGTGCAAGCTAATTCTTAGGCCGCAGGTTCACTCGCCGGTCCGCATGTCGTGGGCGGGATGAGCCGCAAGCGAGCGCGCTGGTGGGCGGGAGTCCTGCTGCCCGGCCTCATGCTGCGCGCGTTGATCCCGGTCGGGTTCATGCCGATGATTGGACCGGATCACAGCATCCATCTGGCGGTCTGCGAAAGCTTTGCGCCGCTGCCCTGGTCGACCTCGTCCATGGACATGGGAATGCCCATGGACATGCCCATGGATGGCGGCGACATGCCGGTGCATCAGCCCGCCGATCGCACCAGCCACCCGGGCGGCCGCCCTCCCCTGCATCAAGATCACCCCGCGTGCCTGTACGGATCCGGCCCCGCAGTCGGTGCCCTGCCCACGCTGGCACTGTTGCCGGAAATGGCGCATCGCCCTGCGGACTCGCCGCCGGCTTCAGCGCAGGTTCCTTATTTCGCTGTTTCTCCCCGCGCGCAGTCGCCGCGCGGACCTCCCGCCTAGTTCAAGACTCACGCCGGCGAACGGAAACGTTCGAGGCGCGGGCGACGAGCCGCTGCTCGCCGCCGCGCCGACAATTGAGCTTGGATTCAAGGGGGAAGTATTCATGTCGACGGAATATCGCAAGTCCGGGCGGGCCTGCCCGAAACGTATTGCTCATTGGCAAACCTTCAGCGCCGTACTCGTTCTCGCGCTGCTCATGTCTCCGACGCCGCTTTTCGCATCCGACGTGGGCAGCGTGCGCGGAGTCGTTCACGACACAGGCCATTTGCCCATCGCCGCAGCCCGCGTGACGCTCAAGTCGGCGAGCTCCGAGTGGTCGCAAGCCACGAGCACCGACCCCCGGGGCGAATTCAGTTTCATGACGGTGCCGCTGGGAGACTATGTCTTGAGCGTCCAGCGGCCCGAATTCACCGCCACGTCGCAGCTCGTGACAGTAGCCTCCGGCTCATCGCCCGTCGCCCACGTGCAGCTCGCCAAGGGCCCAGCCATGGAGGCCATCACCGTCACCGCCACCGCGGATACGGCCATCCTCAATACAGCCACTCCGACCACCGTGGTGACTCGCGAGGACATTGCGCGCACGCCCGGCGCGGAACAAAGCAACAGCGTCGCCATGATCACCAATTTCGTTCCGGGCGCCTATGTCGTTCACGACCAATTGCACGTGCGCGGCGGCCATCAGACCACCTGGGCGATCGATGGGGTCGAGATTCCGAACACCAACATCGCCAGCAACTTGGGCCCGCAAATCGATCCCAAGGACATCGACTACCTCGAGGTGCAGCGCGGCAGCTACGAGGCCGATCAAGGCGATCGCACCTACGGGGTCTTCAATGTCGTGCCGCGCACCGGGTTCGAGCGCGACGACCAAGGCGAACTGATCGCCAGCGGCGGCAATTACGGCCAGACGAACGACTATCTGAGCGTGGGCAGCCACACGGAGCGCTTCGCCTACTATGCCAGCATCAACGGCAATCGCAGCGATTTGGGCATCCAGACGCCCACATCGCAGATCATTCACGACTCTGACAACGGCTATGGCGGCTTCAGTACATTGATATACAACGCCACCCCGGACGATCAATTCCGCCTTATCTTTTCCGCGCGGCGCGACAACTATGACATTCCAAACACCCCGGGGCAGATCGCCGACGACGTCCAGCGAGAGACGGACACCTTCGCCATCCTCTCCTGGGTACGAAAGCTCAGCTCCGACGCCACGCTGACCACCTCCCTGTTCTATCATCAGAACCAGGCGGATCTCGACGGCGCGCCCAACGACTTTCCCATCAGCACCACCGATCAGCGCTCCTCCACCTATCTGGGTGGGCAGGAAACTCTGCGCTGGCACCTATCGAGAAATGAGCTACAAGCCGGCGTGACCGGCTTCAGCCAGCAGGACCACGAAGCCTTCGACATCCTGTTCAACGATGGCAGCAATGCGCCCGTCAACCAGGCATCCCGCCCGAGCGGTTCCTTGGTTGCGGCCTACCTCGAGGACACGTTCAAGGCGACCGATTGGCTGCAATGGGCGGGCGGGGTCCGGCAGACGCATTTCGACGGAGATTTGACGGAGAGCGCGACCAGCCCGCGGCTCGGAGTCACGATCCTGCTCCCCGGGCTGCGCTGGATCCTGCGGGGATTTTGGGGGAAGTACTACCAGGCGCCGCCGCTCACGACTCTGAGCGGCCCCCTGCTCGAGTTCGCGCAGAACAATAATTTGGGGTTCCTGCCGCTGCACGGTGAGCGCGACGAGGAATATCAAGCCGGGGTCACGATCCCGCTGCGCGGCTGGACGATCGATGTCGATCACTTCCACACGCAGGCGAGAAACTTCTTCGATCACAACAACATCGGCAACTCGAACGCCTTCATCCCGCTCACCATCGACGGGGCGTTGATTCAAGGCAATGAGCTCACGATTCGTTCGCCGAAGCTTTGGAGCGTCGGCCAGGCACACCTCACCTATTCGAATCAGACCGCCGACGGACGCGGCGCCATCAACGGCGGATTGACGGATTTCAGCCCTCCTGCCGGCTACTTTGCCCTCGATCACGATCAACGCAACACGGCGAATATCGGGCTGAATGCAAATTTGCCGCGGCAGGCATTTGCCTCTGCCGATGTGTACTACGGATCGGGGTTCTCCAACGGCGAAGGGTCGCCGAGCCATTTGCCGAGCCATGCCGAACTGAACCTGAGCATGGGCAAGGCGTTCAGCCCAAGCCTGTCGGCCTCGCTCACTATTCTGAATGCGACCAATCGTCATCTGCTGGTCGACAACAGCCTGACCTTCGGAGGTTTTCACTACAACGATCCCCGGCAGATCTATGCGCAGGTCGATTACAAATTCGGCTATTGACCCCCGCCCCGGCCGCCGCTCGCGGCCTCGCCCGTGTTCGGGAGGCCGCGGGGACGGTATAGTGAGGCACTCGTGGAGACAACGGGATGCGAATGCCGGCACGCCTTACCCTCATCGCGACCGCGCTTGCCATGCTCTGCGCGGGCTGTGCTGCCTACCGGCCGGCACCCCTGTCCGCGGCTGAGAACGCGCAGTCGATTCAGGCGCGGTCCCTCGATGATCCGCGCTTGCGGACCTTCGTCGCCGCGGCGCAAGCGGGCAATTCGTCGCACGAGCTTGGGGCTTCGGCCGATGGAGGTAATCCCGCAAACTGGGATTTGGAGGCGCTCATCCTGGCCGCGCTGTACTTCCATCCGAATCTGGACCTTGCCCGCGCCGACGTCGCCGAGGCGCGCGCCGGCGTGCAGACGGCCCGCCAGGTGCCGAATCCTTCGCTGAGTTTCGAAGACTTGAGCTACGCCCCCAGCGCGGCGGCCGGCACCGCTTGGACCATCGCTCCGGTCGTCAACTTCTTGATCGAGACCGCCGGCAAGCGCGAGAAGCGCACCGCCGAGGCGACTGCCCTGCTGCAAGCCGCGCGCAGCGAACTGCGCAGCGCCTCGTGGCAGGTGCGGGCGGGCGTACGCGACGCACTGATCGATCTGTGGGCGGCACAGCGGCGGCTCGATCTGCTGCAAGCTCGACTCGATGTCCAGGACCAGCTCGTGACCCTGCTCGAGCGTGGCTCGTCCCTGGGTGAGACTTCCACGCTCGAATTGGCACGGGAACGCTCCGACCGTAGCCGGATCGACCTGGCCGCTCGCGATGCCGAGCGGGCGGCGGTCGCGGCGCGCTCGCAACTGGCCGCATCCATCGGCATCCCCCTGCAGGCGCTCGACGGCGTTCGCCTGAACTTCGATGCCTTCGACAAGCCCGCGCAGACCGAGGCGAGTGTCGCCGGCAATGACCTTCGGCAGCAAGCGCTCACCAGCCGCAGCGAAGTGCAGACACTTCTCGCCGACTACGCGGCGGCCGAGGCCGCGCTCGCGCTCGAGGTGGCGAATCAATATCCGAATCTCACGCTCAGCCCCGGCTACGAATGGGATGCCGGTCAGCACCGCTACATGCTGCTACCGGCCGCCGACTTGCCGATCTTCAATCAAAATCAGGGACCGATCGCCCAGGCAATGGCGCGCCGCGAGCAGGCAGCGGCGCGCTTTACCGCGCTGCAGACCCAGATCCTCGACTCGCTGGACGGCGCCATTGCGCTCTATAGGTCGACGAATCGGACGCTCACGACGGCCGATACTCTGCTAGACGGGGAGCAGGACCGGGAGCGCCGAACTGAGCTCATGTTCAAGGCCGGCGAGATCGATCGCCCAACGCTGCTGAGCGTGCATTTGGAGCGAATTGCCGCCGAGCAGTCGAAACTGGATGTCGTCGTTCAACAACGTCAGGCGCTCGGCGCCCTCGAAGATGCCCTTCAGCATCCTTTTTTTGGGCCGGCGCTGCCAGCCGATACGGAAACCAATCCGCGCACCGCCGCCCGGGAAAGTAACCCATGAGCCAAAACCGCCAAGGGCCGCACGCTCCACCCGCTCCTGTCATGTAGTTGACATCTTGTACCGGTGATATAAACCGTCGACAGTCCGAGGTCTTGACCATGGAAACGGCCGGCGGCCTGCCGCCTTCGCATCGTGCGATTCGCTCGGATATTCAGGGTCTGCGCGCGATCGCAGTCATTTCCGTTGTGATCTACCACGCCGGCCATGGACTGCTTCCCGGCGGCTTCATCGGTGTCGACGTATTCTTCGTCATTTCCGGGTTTCTGATCGGCGGCATTCTCATGAATGAGCTGGACCGCGGCGGCTATTCGCTCGCGGCATTCTATCGTCGGCGCATACGCCGATTGTTCCCCGCGCTGTATGCAATGCTGGCGGTCGTACTGGCGGGGGGAATGATCTTGTTGCCGCCCCGGGCCCTGAAGGAACTGGGTCAAACTGCCGTGGCCACCGTGTTTTTCGTCTCGAACTTCGACTTCTTGAAGCTCTCGGGCTATTTCGCCGGCGAATCACGGCTAAAACCGCTCCTGCACACATGGTCGCTCGCAGTCGAGGAGCAGTTCTACATCGTCTTTCCGCTCTTCCTCGCGTTGATTTGGGGGCGATGGCGGCGCCACCTTAGGCTCATCCTGTTCTTGGTTGCCTCGATGTCCTTGGCAGTGAGCGTATGGGCCTTGGGGCGCCATCCATCGGCGGATTTCTATCTGGCCCCGCCCCGTATGTTCGAGCTGCTGATAGGCGCCCTGGTGGCGCGTTCTGCGCTTCCGGCCTCCGTCTCGCAAATCCAGCGCGACGTAGTTTCGCTCATCGGTCTGGGCTTGCTGCTGGTCGGCCTCGTCGCCTTTGACGATTCGACTCCATTTCCCGGCTTGGCGGCACTGCTCCCGTGCTGCGCGACCGCGCTGCTGCTGCTCGCCGGAACCGGTAAGGTTTCTCTCGCAGGGAGAATCATCGGCGGCTCGCGCATCGTCACTTATTTGGGAGACATTTCCTATTCGTTGTACCTGTGGCATTGGCCTCTATTGGTATTCGGCCGATATTATGTTTCAGCTCCCCTCGCCCCAGTGCAGGCCGGTGCTCTGGTCCTCGTGTCGATAGCGGCGGCGAGTCTCTCTTGGCACTTCATCGAGCGACCTTTTCTCACCTGGCGGGGAAACCCATCGAAGGTGTTCGGCCTTGGCGCAGCGATGATGGCTGCGGGCAGCGCAGCGGCGGGAATTCTCGCCCTTTCGCCCGGTCTGCCCTCTCGATTCTCGCCCGAGACTCTTCGTCTATTCGCAAGCGCGGAGGACTACAACCAGTCTCGAGCGCAGTGCCACAGCTCAGAGGTCCGTGAGGTTCCTTACGATAGAAACTGTGTGTTCGGCGACACCCAGGTGCCTCCGGCGGCCGTGGTCTGGGGCGATAGCCATGGCATAGAACTCGTCCAGGTGCTCGGCGAGCGCCTGGCCCCATACGGCAGATCGATCATTCAAATTACCTCATCGGCCTGCCCGCCGGCGTTGGACTATCAGCCGCACGACCGCCCGCTGTGCAAAGCGCACAATCGCCTGGTGTTCGATCGCATCACGCACGATCGGCACATCGACACCGTCGTCCTCACCGCCGACTTCATTCGCAATTCACGCGCGGATTGGCCGGCATTGTCGTCCGGCTTCGCCCGTGTCGTCGAGGGACTGCGGGCTGCGGGAAAGACGGTCATTATCGTCTATCAGATACCGATTCAGCCCTTCGATCCGCCGATCGGGCTTGGCCTATCGAATGCCCTCGGGCGTCCTCTGCATGACTACGGCATAGGGTCCGCTGTGTATGACGAGGAGACGCGCCACGTCACCGAATTTCTGGATGGTTTGTCGAATCGCACCGGCGCAATAGCCTTCAGGCCGCAGCGCGTGTTGTGCGATCGCGCGGTTTGCCATGCCTACTCAGAGTCCCTCGGCGGTCTCTACTACAATGACGAGCATGTCAACCTGACCGGGGCGCGCTTGCTGGTCCAAAGCTTTCCCTTCGATGACCTCGTAGGCGCGACGGCGCCGCCCCAGCCTCAGGCCGCCGAGGCCAGCCGCCCCTCGCGATAGTCGGCGATCGCCTGCTCGATCTCTTCGCGCGTGTTCATCACGAAGGGGCCGTATTGCACCACCGGCTCGCGCAGCGGCCGGGCCGCCAGCAGCAGGAAGCGCACGCTCTCGACCCCTGCGCGCACGCGCACCTCATCGCCGTCGGACAAGACTCCCGCCGCACGATGCGGCAGCGGCTTACTCGCATCGGCCGGCCCAATCGAGGCCCCGCCTTCATAGGCGTAAAGGAAGGCATTGTGACCCGCCGTCACCGGTGCGCGAAATTCCGCTCCTGCCGGCAGGTGCACATCGAAGTACATCGGATCCGTCGTGAGCCTGGCGCCGCCGCCATTGACGGGGCCGCTGGTGGCCACCCCGTCCAGCATGAGCGTGCCGGCGATGACTTTCACTTCGCCGCCCTGCGGCAGCCGCACCACGGGGATCTCGGCCGCGGGAATGTCGCGATAGCCCGCGGGCTTCATTTTCTCTTTCGCGGGCAGATTGAGCCAGAGCTGAAATCCGCGCATGCGTCCTTCGCTCTGCTGCGGCATCTCGGAGTGGATGATGCCGCGCGCCGCCGTCATCCACTGCACGCCGCCGGGGCCGAGGTCGCCCTGGTTGCCGAGATGGTCCTCGTGGCGCATGTGGCCGTCGAGCATGTAGGTGACCGTTTCGAAGCCCCGATGCGGATGCGCCGGGAAACCGGCGATATAGTCATCCGGGTTGTCCGAATAAAACTCATCGAGCATCAAGAAGGGATCGACATGCACGCCGCGCTGGCTGCCCAGGCTGCGGCGCAACTTCACTCCGGCACCGTCGGATGTCGGCATCGACTCGATCACATGAATCAGGGAACGGGTACTCATGGCCTTCTCCTTCGGTGCAGAAATCCCATCATGCCACCAGACGAGCGATGTCGGCCGCAGCCTTGGCCAGCCCCGCCTCCTTGCTCTGCGGGCCCAAGTGCAAGCCCTCGGCATAGACGAACTCGACCGCGCCGATGCCGATGAAGCGCAGGAAATCGCGCACATAGCTGGTCTGCGTGTCGAGCGGCGAACCCGCATAGAGCCCGCCGCGGGCCGCGAACACATACGCCTTCTTGCCCGTGAGCTGGCCCACCGGACCCTTGTCGGTGTACTTGAAAGTCACGCCGGCGCGGGAGATGTGATCGAAGTATGCCTTCAACTGCGATGGCACGCCGAAGTTGTACATGGGCAGACCGAGCACGATCACATCGGCTTCCTGCAGCTCCTTGATCAGGCTGTCGGAGTAGGCCACCACCGCGTGCTGAGCGTCGCTGCGCTCCTCGGGCTTGGCGATGAAGGCACTGAAGCGTTCCGCGGTCAGGTGCGGTACGGGGTCGCTCACCGCTACGTCGCGCAGCACCACCTTGGCGTCCGGTTGGCTGCGCCGGAAGGCGGCGACGAACTGATTGGCGAGCTGGCTGGATTGGCCGTTGGCCTCGTGGATACTGGCGTTGATTTGCAGCAGCGTGGTCATGACATTGCCCTCAGGGGTGTTGGAAGGATCTTTTGCCTGATCCTATTTAAGTATTGATTGAATAGATAAAAAAGTAGAATATTTAGGGGTTACCTATCTATTGGATGAATGAATCATGGAGCATCCGCGAATTACGCTGGAGCAGTGGCGCTCCTTGCTGGCCGTGGTCGATGCCGGGGGCTATGCCCAGGCAGCAGCGGCGTTGCACAAGAGCCAATCGGCAGTGACCTATGCGGTGCAAAGGATGGAGGGGCTGCTGGGCGTGAAGGTGTTCGAGGTGGTCGGACGCAAGGCACAGCTCACGCCCACGGGGACGGTGCTCTACCGCCGCGCCAAGGCGCTGCTCGAGGAGGCCGGCGCGCTCGAAGGAGCCGCCGCCAGCCTCGCGGCGGGCTGGGAATCGGAGCTGCGGCTCGCCGTGGAGATCATCTTCCCCACCTGGTTGCTGCTGAAATGCTTTGCGCGCTTCGGCGAGGAGCGGCCTGAGACTCGCATCGAGCTGTACGAGACCGTGCTGAGCGGCACCGAGGAAGCCCTGCTGCAGCGCCGGGTGGATCTGGCCATTTGTTCGCAGGTGCCGGCAGGCTTTACCGGTGCCCCCTTGATGCAGTTGCGCTTCAACGCCATGGCCCATCCGAACCATCCGCTGCACCAGCTTGGGCGCGAGCTGACTCTGCAGGACCTGCGCAAGCACCGCCACCTCGTGATTCGCGACACCGGCAGCCAGCGCCGCAGCGGCAGTTGGCTCGGCGCCGAGCAGAGCTGGACCGTGAGCCACAAGGCCTCCTCGATCCATGCCGCGGGAATGGGCCTGGGATTCGCCTGGTTTCCCGATGACATGGTGCGCGACGAGCTCGAGCGCGGCGAGCTCAAGCCCCTGCCGCTGCGCGAAGGGGGCGAACGCCGGGCGGAGCTCTACCTGGTATTCGCCGACCGCGACTATGCCGGCCCCGGCACGTTGCGCCTGGCCGACATCATCCGCCAACACGTGGCCGAGCAGTGCCGCAAGACCGGTCACATGAGCGCAAGATCGGTCACATGAGATAGGCTAGGACCGGTGGAGATCCCCGTGAGCCATGCACCGAATCCGCCCGTGGCCCTCTGCGCGGCCGCCTTGATGATGGCGGCCCTGGGCGGATGCGCCGCATCGCAGGCCGAATTGGTGGGTCAGGCGCGTCCCGCGATATCCCCCGATCAGGTGCGAATTTATCTACAGCCCCCCGCATCCCAGTACGAGCAGATCGCCAATCTGACCGCCTCGAGCCGAGGGTCCTTCACCATCACTGCAAACGGACAGTCGGACAAGGTCATCGAGCGCCTCAAGGCGCAGGCGGCAAAGCTCGGCGCGAACGGCGTGCTGCTCTACGGGGTGGGAGATCAAACCTCGAGACCGGTGGGCGCCGGAGTCAGCTATGAAGACCAATCCAGCCATTCCCCGTATGGGCTCGGGGTCGGTGCATGGGGCTTCTTTTACCGGATGTCGGGGGAAGGAATGGCCATCTACGTCGAATCGAAATAGGCCGCTCAGGCGTGCGGCCTCTCGCTGCGGCATCGGCGCGAAAATTCATAGCGATCGGCCTCGGTCTCGAGTTCCGCGGCGAGGCGTGCGATCAGATCCTCGGTGCCGGCGGCGCGCTCCGCCGCCGACTTCACCAAATGCCGGGCGAGCGGGCCTATGTATCCGGCCAGGCAGCGCTCGATATAGCGCAGTTCGGCGGCATCGAAACTGTGGGCCGCCGGGGGGAATCCCACGGGGGCATGCGTCGCCGGCGGCGGCTCGCCTGGCGCCCGGGCCAGCTGCGCCTTGAGATACGCGCACAGGCGCTCGTAATGCGGCTCGCGGGGTGGCGGAAAGGCATCCATCCAATGCTGTGCGCTGAGAAAGAATTCCAGGCTCTTCGAGGGCGGCACATCTTCCATTCGAAACGTCAGAATGCTCAGCTGCCTGTGCACCGCTCTTTCGACTTCACGGCGCACCTGTGGGGATAGGTTGCTGTTCGCGGAATAGACCAAGATCATCACCCGGGCCGCGGAAATGGCATCCATGATTTCCGCCGCCCAATCCGCCGACGGTGCGATATCGCGCGGCGCGATCCAGCAATCGATGCCCTGCGCCTCGAGCCGGGCCACCAGCTCGAAGGCGCAACTTCGATCCGGCTGCGAGTAGCTGATGAATATCTCGCGCGGCATCGGCTACTTCTCGAGCATGCGCAGGGCCTTCTCGAGGCTCTTGCGCATCCGATCGAAGGAGCGGCTCAGCGACACCATTTCGCGGGCGCCGGTGCGGGAGAATTCTTCCGCCGACATATCCCCGAGGCTCAATCGATCGGCGACCCGCGCTATTTTGCGCACCGGGCGCACGACCAGAAGGTACAGCAACACATTGACCACCACGAACACCGCCGCGAATACCGCAGCCAGCGACACCATGAAGGCCTGAAAGGCCCGGTCCGCGCTCGCGGTGGCGTTGGCGAAGGGCACCGAGACTATCTGCGCCCCCACTACCTCATTCGGCTGCCAGCCGAAGCCATTGTCGCCGCCGTAGCGCGCAATCAGGCTGCGCGGCGCCACGGAGGGCTGGCTGTGGCAGGTCGAACACTGAGTCTCGTTGCGGATGGGGCGCGCCAAGTACAGAGATTTTCCCATGGGAGTTTCCCGCTCCCCCACCACCTCTTGGGCGTGGGCATCGTTGCGGAAGCGCTGAACGAGGTCGTTCTCCCAGTCCACGGCACGATCGCGCGGGTTGGTCGGATTGAGGGTCGCCTCCTTGTATGTGTATTCGGGATGCCGCAGGCGCAACTTCAGAAAATTCTGCGTCGCTGCATAGAAGGGAACGCTCTGTGGCGGGAAATCCTTTTGAATTTGCTCGCCGAGCAGAGGCAGGATCTCCTTGGCCGTGTAATCGCGTATGGCCAGGGCGCTGTCCATCATCAATCCTGCCTCGGCGAACACTTCGCGTTGCGCATTGGCCTCGAGAATGCCGCGGCAGGCACATCCGGCCGTCAACGCGGCGGCGATGAACACGGCACCGAGCGCCAAGTTGATTCGGACCAACAAACTCATGCTGCAGTCAGGGTGCGCGTCATTGGAACTTCCACGCGCCCCGTATGGCCGAGCGCGCGTTGATTTGTGCCGCAAGGCGACATTCTTGACCGTATAGTAGATGATTTACACTGATAACTCACCTGGGATCTGCCCCTTCACGGGCCGTAGGAAAATAGGAATGCGTGCGAGAGTCAGCGTGAATCGCCTCGAGATCGACAAGGTCTTGCACGATTTCGTCAACCAGGAAGCCATGCCCGGCACCGGCGTGCGGGAGCGGCCGTTCTGGGATGGCTTCGCGGCACTCGTGCAGGCTTTGGCGCCGCGAAACGCCACGCTGCTCGCGAAGCGCGATCAGCTGCAGGAGCGGATCGACGCCTGGCATCGCCGCTATCCGGGCGCCGCCTTCGATCGCGCGCGCTACAAGCAGTTTCTGTTCGAGATCGGTTATCTGCTGCCCGAGCAGGCGTCATTCCGCGTCGATACCGCCGGCGTCGACCCGGAGATCGCGCAAATCGCCGGGCCGCAACTGGTAGTGCCGCTCAGCAACGCCCGCTATGCCCTCAATGCCGCGAATGCGCGTTGGGGCAGCTTGTACGACGCTCTCTACGGCACCGATGCCATCCCCGAGAACGGCGCGGGAGCCTCCGGTCCCTACGACCCGGCGCGCGGCGCGAAGGTCATCGCCTTCGCCCGCGATTTCCTGGACCGGCACTTCGCACTGGCCGCCGGCTCGCACCGCGACGCCGCCGGCTACCGTCTCGCCGATCGGAGGCTCGAAGTTCTGCTGAAGAGCGGCGCCACGACCCGACTGAGAGAGGAGACCGCGCTGCGCGGCCTGCAGGGACCGGACCATGCGCCGACGCTGTTGCTCTTGATGCACAACGGGCTGCACGTGGAACTGCACATCGATCGCGGTCACTCCATCGGCCGCGAGGACGCCGCCGGCATCAGCGATGTGCTGCTGGAATCCGCGATAACCACGATTCAAGACTGCGAGGATTCGGTGGCGGCCGTGGACGCCGCCGACAAGGTCCATCTGTACAGAAACTGGCTGGGGCTGATGCAGGGCAGCTTGGAGGCGCGCATCGAGAAAGACGGCGAGACCCGGCTGCGACGCCTGAACCCGGATCGGCGTTATCGCACGCCGGACGGCGCGGATCTCGCGCTGCCGGGCCGCAGCCTCATGCTGGTGCGCAACGTCGGCCACCACATGTTGTCCGACGCCGTCACCCTGGACGGTGAACCCATACCGGAAACCTTCATCGACGCCGCAGTAACCGCGCTCATCGCCCTGCATGACTTGCGCGGCGGTGGGGCACGGCGAAATACGCAGTCCGGGTCGATTTACATCGTCAAGCCCAAGATGCATGGGCCCGAGGAGGTCGGCTTTGCCGGGGAATTGTTCGCCGCGGTCGAGAGGCTGCTCGGCCTGGCGCCGAATGTGCTGAAGATCGGCATCATGGACGAAGAACGCCGCACCAGCGTCAACTTGGCGGAGTGCATTCGTGCCGCGCGCCACCGCGTGGTGTTCATCAACACCGGGTTTCTCGACAGGACCGGCGACGAAATCCACACCTCCATGTATGCCGCGGCGGTCTCGCGCAAGGGCGAGCTCAAAAAGGCCTCCTGGCTGGACGCCTATGAGCGGCAAAACGTGGACATCGGGCTTGCCTGCGGACTGCGCGGCAGGGCGCAAATCGGCAAGGGCATGTGGGCCATGCCGGACCTGATGGCCGATATGCTCAAGACCAAGCTCTCGCAGCCGCAAGCCGGTGCGAACACGGCCTGGGTGCCCTCGCCCACCGCCGCGACTCTGCACGCCCTGCACTATCACCAGGTGGACGTCGCGCAGGTGCAAACCGAGCTTGCGGGCCGCACGCGCGCCTCGCTCGATGACATATTGACGCCGCCGCTCGCCGCGGCACCTCGATGGAGCCCCGCCGACATCGAGGAGGAACTCAACAACAATGCGCAGAGCATCCTCGGCTACGTGGTGCGCTGGATCGACGCCGGCGTCGGCTGCTCGAAGGTCCCGGATTACTACAACGTCGCGTTGATGGAAGATCGCGCCACACTGCGCATTTCCAGCCAGCACGTCGCCAACTGGCTGTATCACGGAGTCTGCTCCGCCGAGCAGGTGATGCAGGCGCTGCACCGCATGGCTGCGGTGGTCGACCGCCAAAACGCCGCCGATCCTTCTTATCGACGGCTGAGCGACGATCCGGACCACAATGTGGCATTCAAGGCCGCGTGCGATTTGATATTCAAGGGCCGCGAGCAGCCCAACGGCTACACCGAGGCGATTCTGCACTCGCGCAGAATGGAGCGAAAGGCGCAGTAATGCCGGGCAACTACGCACGGCATTCACCGCGGCGAACCGCTGCGACGATCCGGGCGTACTTCACATACTACACGTGAAGTATGCCCTTGCCTGGACGCAGCCCCCGCCATCCGGTATAGTGCCCGCAGCTTAATTCGGGTCGGTGCTCGGTCAGTGCCACCCTAAGCTCGCGGTCCGTCCTCGACGCACTTCGATTTTTCACCCTCCTCGCTGCTGACCGCTGCGGAAGCGAATGCTTCTGTCGTGCGAGTCCATATTTCTTTAAGGATTGTTCAATGTCATTTTCCGATCTCGGGCTATTGCCCGAATTGCTGCGTGCTGTCGCCGATAAGGGCTACGACTCGCCTTCTCCCATTCAAGTCCAGGCCATCCCGGCGGTGCTCGCCGGCCGCGACGTTCTGGCCGGCGCGCAAACCGGCACCGGCAAGACCGCCGGCTTCGTGCTGCCCATTCTGCAGCGGCTCAGCGCCGATCAGGCCAACGGCAGCAGCCGCGCGCCCCGAGTGCTGGTGCTGACTCCGACGCGCGAACTCGCGGCCCAGGTGGCGCAGAGCGCGCGCGACTACGGCAAGTACCTGCAAGTGCGCACCTACCAGGTTTTCGGCGGCGTGAGCATCAACCCGCAAATCAGCGCGCTGCGCAGCGGCTGCGATATTTTGGTGGCCACTCCCGGACGCCTGCTCGATCTCGCGCAGCAGCGCGCGGCGGATCTGTCCAAGGTGCAGGTGCTGGTGCTCGACGAGGCCGACCGCATGCTCGACATGGGCTTCATCAATGACATCCGCAAGATCATCAAGCTGCTGCCGCAGAAGCGCCAGAACCTGCTGTTCTCCGCGACCTACTCCGACGACATTCGCGGCCTCGCCGAGCGGCTGCTGCACGATCCCCTGTCGATTCAGGTCGCGCCGCGCAATGCGCCCATCGAGCTGGTCGAGCAGCGCGCCTATCGCGTGCAAAAGGAGCAGAAGCGGCATTTGTTGGTGCACCTGATCCAGGAAGGCCAGTGGCGCCAGGTATTGATTTTCACGCGCACCAAGCATGGCGCGAACCGCCTCACGCAGCAGCTCGAGGGCGCCGGCATTCAAGCGGCGGCGATCCACGGCAACAAGAGCCAGGCGGCGCGCGTCAAGGCGCTCGACATGTTCAAGCGCGGGCAAGTCACCGCGTTGGTGGCCACGGAGGTTGCCGCGCGCGGTCTGGACATCAAGGAATTGCCGCAAGTGGTCAACTACGAGTTGCCCAATGTGCCGGAGGACTATGTGCACCGCATCGGCCGCACCGGGCGCGCGGGCGCCGCGGGCGAAGCCATCTCTCTGGTGTCGAGCGATGAATCCGGACTGCTGCGCGACATCGAGCGGGTCCTACGCCGCAGTATTCCCACCCTGCCCACGCCGGTGTTCAAGATCGTCGAGACGGCGCCCCAGCCCGCCTCCCGCGGCGATCGAGGGCCGGGGGATCGCCCCCAAGGCGATCGTCATGGCAACCGCCCGGCGAGTGGCCAAGGCCGCCCAGCTCACCATCACGGGGGCCGCGATTCGCGGCGTGCGCCGGCAGCCGGCGGCTCGGGCACGAGAAGCTTCGGGCAGCAGCGCGGGCGTTTCCGCTAGGACAGCTTCGGCACCAGCGCGCGCAGATAGTTGGCGAAATCCGCGCCCAGGCTCGGATGCTTCAGGCCGAACTCCACGGTGGCCTGCAGGTATCCGAGCTTGCTGCCGCAGTCGTAGCGCTTGCCTTCGAATTCGAACGCATAAATGGGCTCGCGCTGCATCAGCCGTGCGATGCCGTCGGTGAGTTGAATTTCGCCTCCCGCCCCCTTGCCGATTTTCGCCAGATCGTCGAAGACTGCGGCAGTCAAGAGGTAGCGGCCCACGACGGCGAGCGTCGAGGCCGCCTTGTCGGGCTTGGGCTTCTCCACGATGTGCGACATCTTCCCGACCCGGGGCGCGATATTGCGCTCCAATGTCACGATGCCGTACTTGTCGGTATCCTGCCGCGGCACGTTTTGCACGCCGAGCACGCTGCCGCCATGGGTCTCGAACACTTCGACCATTTGTTTCAGGCAGGGCACCTTGGCGTCGATCAAATCGTCCGCGAGGTGCACCATGAAGGGTGCATCGCCCACCACGGGCCGCGCGCACAGGACGGCGTGTCCCAGGCCCAGAGGCGCGGGCTGTCGGATGTACACGCAGGATGCCCAGCTCGGCAGGATGCCGCGCAGGGTATCGAGCAATTCCTGCTTGCCCTGGGCCTGCAGCACGGCCTCGAGCTCGGGGTTGCTGTCGAAATGATCCTCAATGGCGCGCTTGGAACTTCCGGTGATGAAGACCAAGGTGTCGGCGCCCGCGGAGAGCGCTTCGTCCACCGCGTATTGAATGAGCGGCTTGTCGACCACCGGCAGCATTTCCTTCGGGCTGGCCTTGGTAACGGGAAGAAATCGCGTGCCGCGACCGGCAACGGGGAACACGGCTGTTTTGACGGCTTTGTGTGGCATGGCGAAATAATAACGGATTTCCCCGAGAAGCGCCGTCGGACAAATCTCACACCCTAGCGAAGTTTGACGATGGCATGTGTTTCGAAGCTGCTCCAAGAGTGGCAGGCCGGGCACTGCCAGTAGAAGCTGCGCCCCGAGAAACCGCATTCACTGCACCGGTATCGCTCCGCATGCGCGAGCAATGCCCCGATCTCGCGCGCCGAGCGCTCGTATTGCGCCGGGCCGGCCTGCCACACGGCCTGCAGCGTGGCATCCTGCGAGAACACCCTTTCGATCGAGGCGCGCAGCGGCTGCGCATCCGCTAGGTCGGCGGCGATGGCGGCGAATACCAGCCGCTTCACTTCGCCGAAGTCGCGCGCCTCGACCTGCGCCACGAGTTCGGCGAGCACCGCATCCCGGGCCTCCGGTCCAACCAATGCCAGCAAATGCGGCAGCTCGTCCTGCAACAGTTCGGGCGAGTCGGTGAGCGCCTGGCGCAGCAGCCGCACGGCGAGTTGCGGCTGCCGGTCGCGCTCGGCGATCTGGGCGCGCAGCAGCGCGGCCCGCGGGAACGGCTTGGCCTCCTGGCGCGCCTCGCGCAGCAACCGCCGCGCATCCGCGGCATCGCCGCGCTCCATGGCGAGAGCCGCGAGCTCGCATAGGTAGTGAGCCGCGACCGTGCGCGGCGGCGCGGCTTTGATGCGCGCCAGCAGGCGAAAGGCGCCCAGCGCCTGCTGCCAGTCGTGCTGGCGTTCGTAGACCAAGCGCAGCGCATCGAGGGCGCTCGCCCGCAGGCGCGGGACCTCGCTGACCTGCTGGAACAAGCCCTCCGCGCGGTCGAGCAGGCCGGCCCGCAGGTAGTCCTGCGCCAGGGCGAGCAGCGCCTGTTCGCGGTGCTCCGGAGCGAGCGCATCGCGTGCCAATAGATTCTGGTGAATGCGGATGGCGCGCTCCACCTCCCCGCGCCGGCGGTACAGGGCACCGAGGGCAAAATGGGTCTCGATGGTGTCCGCGTTGGCGTCCATCAGCTTCAGGAACATGTCGAGCGCCCGGTCGGGCTGCTCCGTGACGAGATAGTCGAGACCGGTCAGATAGTCCGGATGCAGCTTGCTAAGAGAGCCCGGCCAGCGCTTGCCCCAGCCGAAATGGCCGGCCAATATCCCAAGCACCAATGCCCCGACCACCAAACCCCAGGTTAGCAGCGGTAGGTCGGTCATCTAGGCCAGGACCGCCGCATAAGGACGGGTCAATCGCGGATCGGCTGATCCGCCCCGTCGTTGACCCGCTCGCGCAGGTCCTTGCCGGGCTTAAAATGCGGCACGTGCTTCCCGGCCAGGGCCACGGCCTCTCCGGTCTTCGGATTGCGGCCCTGCCGCGGCGGCCGGAAATGCAGGGAAAAACTGCCGAAGCCGCGGATTTCGATCCGCTCTCCGGTCGCCAGTGCGTCGCTCATGATCTCCAGCAGCTGCTTGACGGCGAGTTCCACATCCTTCGCCGGGAGGTGCTTCTGTTTGGCGGAAATGATCTCGATGAGTTCCGATTTGGTCATTATCGATCCGTGGGCATCGCTGGACATATTTTAAAAGGATGGCGCGGCAAGCATGTACCGCCGCGCCATCTGTCCTCTCAATCCTGGCCGGAGATTTGCTCTTTGAGAAGATCTCCCAGGCTGGTTCCGGTCGGTGAATCGGTTCGATAATTCTGCATGGCTTCTTGTTCCTCGTGAATGTCCTTCGCCTTGATAGACAACGAGATGCTGCGGCCCTTGCGATCCACACCGGTAAATTTGGCTTCGACTTCCTCGCCCACTTTGAGCAGCAGGCGGGCATCCTCGACGCGGTCGCGCGACAGTTCCGAGGCCCGCAACTGGCCGTCGACTCCATTGCCCAGATCGATGATCGCTCCCTTCGCGTCCACCTCTCTCACCACGCCGGTGACGATGCTGCCCTTCGGATGCTCGGCAATGTAGGCGGAGAACGGATCCTTCGCCAGCTGCTTGATCCCTAGGCTGATGCGCTCGCGCTCCGGATCGATCGACAGCACCATCGCATCGACCTGCTGAGCCTTCTGGTAGCTGCGCACGGCCTCTTCGCCCGGCATATCCCAGGAGATGTCCGATAGATGCACCAGGCCGTCGATTCCGCCGGCGAGCCCGATGAATATGCCGAAATCCGTGATCGACTTGATCTGGCCGCTCACCTTGTCGCCGCGGTTGTAGTTCTCGGCGAACTCCTTCCACGGATTGGTCTTGCACTGCTTCACGCCCAGGCTGATGCGGCGCCGCTCCTCGTCGATGTCCAGCACCATGACTTCGACTTCTTGACCGACGTGCACCACCTTGGCGGGATTGACGTTCTTGTTGGTCCAATCCATTTCCGAGACGTGCACCAGGCCTTCCACGCCTTCTTCGATTTCCACGAAGCAGCCGTAGTCGGCGATGTTGGTGACCTTGCCGAACAGGCGCGTATTGGCGGGGTAGCGCCGCGCGATGTTCTGCCAGGGATCCGCGCCCAGTTGCTTCAGG
Source organism: uncultured Gammaproteobacteria bacterium (assembly GCA_963837435.1). Lineage (GTDB taxonomy): Bacteria > Pseudomonadota > Gammaproteobacteria > Steroidobacterales > Steroidobacteraceae > Bog-1198. The sequence continues at coordinate 349,526 of CAWINJ010000010.1, read as the reverse complement.
CCCAGAGAGACGCGCTGGCGCTCACGGTCGAACTTCAGGATGCGCACGTCGATCTCTTCGCCGACCTTGACGACTTCGGACGGATGCTTGACGCGCTTCCACGCCATGTCGGTGATGTGCAGCAGCCCGTCGATGCCGCCGAGGTCCACGAAGGCGCCGTAATCGGTGAGGTTCTTCACCACGCCCTTGACCGCGGCCCCCTCCTGCAAATTGTCCAGCAGCGCGGAACGCTCGGCGCTGTATTCCTGCTCGACGACGGCGCGGCGCGACACGACCACGTTGTTGCGCTTCTGATCGAGCTTGATCACCTTGAATTCGAGCGGCTTGTTCTCGAGGTACGACGGGTCGCGCACCGGGCGCACATCGACCAGGGAGCCCGGCAAGAAGGCGCGCACATTGTCGATTTCGACCGTGAATCCGCCCTTGACCCGGCCCGTGATGATGCCGATGACCACCTCTTGCTTCTCGAAGGCGGTTTCGAGGCGCGTCCAGGTTCTGGCACGCTTGGCCTTCTCGCGCGAGAGGCGGGTTTCGCCCGAACCATCCTCGACGCTGTCCAGGGCAACCTCGACGGTCTCGCCCACGACGACTTCGATTTCACCTTTTTCGTTCTTGAATTGATCGGAGGGAATGACCGCTTCGGATTTCAATCCGACGTTGACGATGACGTAGTCCTGGCCTACTTCGACGATCAATCCATTGAGGATGGTGCCAGGACGGATGCGCTGGCTCGCGATGCTCTGTTCGAACAGTTCCGCAAAACTTTCTGTCATGTGTTCTCTTGACTATTTCCCTGGCACGATCCGGTGTGCCCGAGGGGTTACCATAAAAAAACAGCCATCAATCCATGAAAGCCGCAACCTAAATCCACCTAAAGTTCCAGCGACAGACGCCCGCGGGCTATTCCCAAGACGCGTTCGACCACTGCATCGACGGACATCCCCGTTGTATCCAGCAGGATTGCGTCCGCACTTGCGACCAGAGGCGAAGCGGCGCGGTTCGTGTCGCGCATATCCCGCTCCGCTATCTCCAGCGAAAGGGCGGCAAGGTTAGCAGCAACCCCCTTTTCTTTCAACTGCTTATGGCGCCTGAGGGCCCGTTCGGCGGCGCTTGCGGTGAGAAAAATCTTCACCTCCGCCTGCGGGAACACCACCGTGCCCATATCGCGCCCATCGGCCACCAATCCGGGGGCTACGGCAAAGCGCCGCTGGCGCTCTAGGAGGGCGGTACGGACCAGGGGCAGGGCCGCCACCTTGGAAGCGTCATTTCCCGCCGCCTCGGTCCGGATGGCGTCGGTGACCTCCTGAGCGTCGAGCCACACGACTTCCCCCCCGCCCTCACCGGAGCCGAATCGCAGGTCGATCTGCCCCGCCAATCGGGCCAGCCCCGGGGCGTCAGCCAGGCTGAGCCCGGCCCTTTGGCCCGCCAGGGCAACCAACCGGTACAGGGCACCGCTATCCAGCAGCCCCCAGCCGAGGGCTCGTGCGGCAGCGCGGCTGATCGTGCCCTTGCCGGACCCCGAGGGACCGTCGATGGTCATCACCGGTACCTTGTTCATCGCGCGCCCCTTCACTCGGCCGATTCACTCAGGTCGAGACCCACCGACTGCGCCAGTCCGACGAAGCCCGGGAAGGAGGTCGCGACATTCGCCACGTCGCGAATCGAGATGGCCTTGGCGGCCCGCAAGCTCGCCACGGCAAAGGACATGGCGATCCGGTGGTCGCCGAAGCTGTCGATTTCCCCGCCGCCGAAGGCGGCGCCCTCGCCGCGGCCCTCGATCCGCATGCCGTCGGGCAGCGCGCTGTGCGCCACTCCCAGGGACTGAAGACCGGCGCTCATGGCCGCAATCCGGTCGCTTTCCTTGACGCGCAATTCCTCGGCGCCCGTCACCACCGTCTCCCCGCGCGCGCAGGCCGCCGCGACGAATAGCACCGGAAGCTCGTCGATGGCGAGCGGCACCAGCGCCGCCGGCATGCACACGCCGTGCAGCGGGGAGGCGTGCACCCGAAGATCCGCCACCGGCTCGGCGCCGCTCTGGCGCGGGTTCTGTATGTCGATGTGTCCGCCCATGCTGCGCAGGACCTCGAGCAGGCCCGTGCGGGTCGGGTTCAGGCCGACGTTTCGAATCAGCAAGCCCCCCGGCGCCGCGCCCAGCAGGCCCGCCACGATGAAAAAGGCGGCCGAGGAGAAATCCCCGGGCACATCGAGCCGCTGACTCGCCAATTGGCGCGGGGGATGCAGCGTGGTGCGCAGGCCGTCGGTATCGAGCCGCACACCGCAGCTCTCGAGCATGCGCTCGCTGTGATCGCGGTTGACCGCGGGTGCTATGACCGTGGTCGGACCCTCGGCATACAGGGCCGCCAGCAGGATGGCCGACTTCACCTGCGCGCTCGCCACCGGCATGCGGTACTCGATCCCCCGCAGCTTGCGGCCGCCCCCGATATCGACCGGCGGAGTGCCGGCGCGCGTGCGCACATCGGCTCCCATCTCGCGCAAGGGTTTCGCGACGCGCTCCATCGGCCGCTTCATCAGCGATGCGTCGCCGATCAGTTGCGAGTCGAAGGATTGTCCCGACAGCAGGCCGGTGAACAAGCGCATGGCCGTACCCGCATTGCCCATGTCCAGAGCGAAGCCGGCGCCGCGCAGGCCACGCAGCCCCACGCCGCGGATCACCACCTGCGTGGGTGCGGGTTGCTCGATCGGCACTCCGAGCGCACGCATCGCGGCCAGGCTCGCCAGGCAATCCTCGCTCGCCAGAAAGCCGCTCACCTCGCTGGTGCCGTCGGCGATGCCGGACAGCATCAGCGCGCGATGCGAAATCGATTTGTCGCCCGGGACCGCAACCGCGCCCGTCACGCTGCTCGCCGGCTGCGCCACGAATTTACGCATGGTCGACATCGGGGTCAGAGTACGGCCCGCGGATACGAGCCCAGCACCTTGAACAAGGAGGCGCGCTCCTCGAGTGCGACGAGCGCCTTGGCCACCGGCGGATCGCTGACGTGTCCTTCGATATCGATGAAGAAGACATAGTCCCACTTGCGCTTGCGCGAGGGGCGCGATTCGATGCGGGTCATGTTGACCCGATGCTTCGACAGCGGTTCGAGCAGGCGGAACAGCGCGCCGGCATCGTCCGTATCGGCCGCGGACACCAGCAGCGTGGTGCGGTCCGCGCCGCTGGCGCTGAATAATTTTCTGCCCACCACCAGAAACCGGGTCGTATTGTCCGGCCGGTCCTCGATTTCGTTGGCGAGCAAGTTGAGTCCATAAATCTCCGCGGCCGCCCGGCTGGCGATTGCCGCGGTGCCGCGCTCGTCGCGCGCCCGCCTCGCGCCCTCGGCGTTGCTCGATACCGCGACGCGTTCGGCCTCGGGGAGCTGCTCATCCAGCCACCCCCGGCACTGGGCCAGCGCCTGCGGATGGGCGCAGACGCGCTTGACGGCGTCGGTGCCGCTCATCTTGCCCATCAGATGATGATTGATCCGCAGCTCCACCTCGCCGCATATCTTCAGCGCGGACGATAAAAACATATCCAAGGTGTGATTGACCGTGCCCTCGCTGGAGTTCTCGATGGGCACGACGCCGAAGTCGGCGATGCCGCCTTCGACTTCATGGAACACCTCATCGATCGCCGGCAGCGGCAGCGCCCGCACCGAATGCCCGAAATGCTTGAGCACCGCCGCCTGGGTGAAGGTGCCTTCCGGCCCGAGGAAGGCCACCTTGAGAGGTTCCTGCTGCGCCAGGCAGGCTGACATGATCTCGCGGAACAAGCGCGCGATCTCCTCGTTGCGCAGCGGGCCCCGATTGCGCCCGAGCGCCATGCGCAGCACTTCGGCCTCGCGCTCGGGGCGATAGAAATCCACCGCCTTGCCGGAAGCGGTTTTGGAGATGCCGACCAATTGCGCGAAGCGCGCGCGTTCGTTCAGCAGCGCATGGATTCGCGCATCGATGGCATCGATGCTCTCGCGTATGTTCCCCAAGCCCGGCGCGGCGGGCGTCAGTCCCGGCGTCCCTTCGGCTGCGGCGCCGCGCTGTACCGCAGCCTTGCCGCGCGATGCAGCGGCCGCGCCGCGCGGGGCGGCGTGCTTGCGGGAGGATGTTCTACGACCTGCCATGTGCGCCCCTCATGCGTGCCGCCGCTCGAATTCACGCATGAACGCGAGCAAAGAGTCGACCCCCGACAGCGGCATGGCATTGTAGATGCTGGCGCGCATGCCGCCCGATATCCGATGTCCCTTCAGGCCATGCAGGCCGGCATCGGCCGCCTCCGCGAGGAATGCGCCGTCCAACTCCGGCCTGCGCAAGGTGAATGTCACGTTCATCCACGAGCGCGCATCCTTCGCGACGCGGTTCTCGTACAGCGGCGAGGCGTCGATCCCCGCGTACAGGGTTTGCGCCTTGATGCGGTTTCGCTCTCCGACCGCCGCCAGCCCCCCGCTGCGCTTCAGCCATTTGAACACTAGGGCCGCCATGTACCAGGCAAAGGTCGGCGGCGTATTCAACATGGATTGACTGGCGGCCACCGCCTGATAGTCGAACACCAGCGGCGTCCCGGCGCGCGCATGCCCGAGGAGGTCATCGCGCACGATCACCACGGTCAATCCGGAGGGGCCGATGTTCTTCTGCGCTCCGGCGTAGATCAGTCCGAACCGGGAAACGTCGATGGGCCGCGACAAGATGCTCGACGACATGTCCGCCACCAGCGGCACGGCTCCGCTCTCGGGCACGTAGCCGAACTCGACTCCGCCGATGGTCTCGTTCGGGGTGTAATGCGTGTAGGCGGCCCCGGCGCTGAACTGCAATTCGCGCTGCGGCGGAACCCGGGTGTAATTGCCGCCGGCATCGCCCGCGACATGCACCCGGCAGTACCGCCCCGCCTCGGCAATCGCCTTGTGGGACCAGTGCCCCGTATTCAGGTAGTCGACCGTGGACTGCGGCGTCGCGAGATTCATGGGCACGAAGGCGAATTGCGCCGAGGCTCCGCCTTGCAGGAACAGGACTTTGTAATTCGACGGAATGGCCAACAGGCTGCGCAAGTCCGCCTCGGCCTCGGCCGCCACCTGCTCGAAGGCCTTGCTGCGATGGCTGATCTCCATCACCGACATGCCGCTGAGATGCCAATCGAGCAGTTCCTCGCGCGCCTGCTCCAAGACCTCGAGGGGCAGCGCGGCAGGTCCGGGGGAGAAGTTGAAAGCGCGCACTGCGGGCAATGCTTAGCTGTCGGAAGGCGGGTCGTCGCCCGCCCGGCCGTTCGCGGCGTCGGCGTCTGCTCCGTCGGCATCGGCGCCGTCGGCATCGGCGCCGTCGGCACCCGCAATGTCGGCACCCGCAACGTCGGCACCCGCAACGTCGGCGTCGCCCGCCAGGCCGTCGATGCGCTCGAGTCCGGAGAGCTGGTCCCCTTCCTCGAGCCGGATCAATCGCACGCCCTGAGTATTGCGGCCGACGATCGAGATATCCTTCACCGGCGTGCGCACCAGCACCCCGTTCTGGCTCACCAGCATGATTTCATCGTCCGCGCTCACTTGCAGCGCCCCGACCATGCGCCCATTGCGGTCGGTGATTTGCAAGGCGATCACGCCCTGGCCGCCGCGCCCGTGCTTGGGGAATTCATCTAGCGGCGTGAGCTTTCCGAAGCCGTTCTGCGAGGCCGTGAGAATGAAGCCCTGCTCCGCCACGATCAGCGCGTTCACTTGGCTGTCGTCGGTCACGCGCACCCCGCGCACGCCCGCGGCTTCGCGCCCCATGGGCCGCACCTCCTCCTCCACGAAGCGGATGGCCTTGCCCGCGGTGGTGAACAGCAGAATATCCTTGGTGCCGTCCGTGATCGCGACGCCCACCAGCTTGTCGCCCTCCTCGAGGGCAACGGCGATGATGCCGCTCGCGCGCGGCCGCGAAAAAAGAGCGAGCGGTGTCTTCTTCACGGTGCCGAGGCTGGTCGCCATGAATACGAATTTGCCCTCGTCGAAATCCTTGATCGGCAGCATGGCGCTGATGCGCTCGCCCTCCTGCAGGGGCAGCAAGTTGACGATGGGTTTGCCGCGCGAGCCGCGGCTCGCCTGGGGCAGTTGATACACTTTCAGCCAGTACAGCTTGCCGTGATCGGAGAAGCACAGCAGCGTGTCGTGCGTGTTCGCCACGAACAGCTTGTCGACGAAGTCCTCGTCCTTGACGCTGGTCGCCGCCTTGCCGCGGCCGCCGCGGCGCTGCGCCTGGTAGTCGGACACGGGCTGCGCCTTGGCATAGCCCCCGTGCGAGAGAGTCACCACCACGTCCTCGGGAGAGATCAAATCCTCCGTCGTCAGGTCCTCGTGATTGACCAGGATTTCCGTGCGCCGCTTGTCGCCGAAAGTGTCGCGGATGTACTCGAGCTCATTGCGGATCACCTCGAGCAGGCGCTGCGGCCGGGCCAGAATGTCCGACAGGTCCCGAATCTGCGCCAGCAGCTCTTGGTACTCGGCGATGACCTTGTCCTGCTCGAGCCCGGTGAGCCGATGCAGGCGCATATCGAGGATGGCCTGCGCCTGCGTCTCGGTCAGACGGTAGCCGCCGCCTTCGACGATGCCCAGCGCCGCGATCTCGCCCTCGGGGCGGGTGCTGATGGCGCCGGCGCGCGCCAGCATCTGCGGCACGGCGCCGGACGCCCAGGCCCGCGACATCAACGCGGCCTTGGCCTCCGGGGGTGATGGCGAAGCCTTGATGGCCGCGATGATCTCGTCGATGTTCGCCAGCGCGATCGCCAGGCCTTCCAGGATATGGCCGCGCTCGCGGGCCTTGCGCAGCTCGAACACCGTTCGGCGGGTGACCACTTCGCGCCGATGCCGCAGGAAGGCGTCGAGCATTTCCTTCAGGCTGAGCAGCCGCGGCTGGCCGTCGACCAACGCCACCATGTTGATGCCGAACACCTGCTCCATCGGGGTCTGCGCATACAGATTGTTGAGCAGTATCTCGGGCACCTCGCCGCGCTTGAGCTCGATCACGACGCGCATGCCGTCCTTGTCGGACTCGTCGCGCAGCCCGTCCGAGGCGATGCCGTCGATGAGCTTGTCGCGGACCAGGTCGGCAATGCGTTCGATCAGCCGCGCCTTGTTCACCTGGTAGGGCAATTCGGTGATGATGATGGCCTGGCGCTCGCCCCGGCCGACGTCTTCGAAGTGAGTGCGCGCGCGCAGGTGCAGGCGTCCGCGGCCGGTCTTGTACGCCGCCACGATCTCCTGCGCCCCGTTGATGAACCCCGCGGTCGGAAAATCCGGGCCCGGAACGATTTGCATCAGCTGCCCCAGGGTGATCTCGGGGTTCTCGATGAGCGCGATGCAGGCCGTGACGATTTCAGTCAAATTGTGCGGCGGGATATTGGTCGCCATGCCCACGGCGATGCCCGAGGATCCATTGATCAGCAAATTCGGGATGCGCGTGGGCAGTACGGCCGGTTCGCTCTCCGACTCGTCGTAATTCGGGTTGAAGTCGACCGTTTCCTTGTCGATATCGGCGAGCAGCTCGCCGGCCAGCCTGGACATGCGCACTTCGGTGTAGCGCATCGCGGCCGGCGGATCGCCATCCACGGAACCGAAGTTCCCCTGCCCATCGACGAGCAGGTAACGCATCGAGAATTCCTGCGCCATGCGCACGATGGCGTCGTACACCGACGCATCGCCATGCGGATGGTATTTGCCGATGACATCGCCTACCACGCGCGCGCTTTTCTTGTACGCCTTGTTGTAGTCGTTGCTCAGTTCGCGCATGGCATAGAGCACGCGCCGGTGCACGGGCTTCAAGCCGTCGCGCACGTCCGGCAGGGCGCGGCCGACGATCACGCTCATCGCGTAATCCAGGTACGACTTGCGCATCTCGTCTTCGAGATTTACGGGCAATATTTCGCGAGCGATCTCGGCCATTTGCGAGAGTCCGGTGAAGCCTTCGCGGCTAACTTAAGCGGGTTTAAAGGAGGCGAGACCTGGTCTCAACATGGCCGAATTCTAGCACATATCCGCCCCTGATCTTAAGCCGGGGGCGCGCTTTAGCCGATATACTGGGGAATGCCCGCCGTTCTCGCCGATTTGAGCATCGAAGCCCGTTGGATCGTGCCTATGAGCGCGCGCGGCCGGGTGCTCGAACACCATACGCTGGTGGTGCGCGACGGGCGCATTCTCGATCTGCTGCCCCGCGCGGCGGCGGCCGAACGCTACGCCGCCACGGTTGCCGTGCAGCGGCCCGCGCACCTGCTGCTGCCGGGAATGATCAATGCGCATACGCGTGCCGCGATGACGCTGTGTCGCGGACCGGTATCGCCCCGCGGGCCGCTCGAGGCGGATCTCGTCGGCCCTGATTTCGTGCGCGACGGCGCATTGGTGGCCATCGCCGAAATGCTCAAGTCCGGCATCACCTGCTTCGCGGACCGGGACTTCCATCCGCAGGAGACGGCCCGGGCCGCCGGCGAACAGGGAATGCGCGCCGTGGTCGGTCTGCCGGTGGCGGAGAGCGTCGGTCCGCGGGCGAGAACGGCTGCGGAATGCCTGACCGAGGGGCTGCGACTTCGCGACGAATATGCGGGACATCCGCTGATTTCGACGGTTTTCGCACCGCACGCGCCGCATACGCTCAGCGACGCCACCTTTGCGCGAGTCGCTACTCTCGCCGATGAGCTCGACGCTGGGATCATGATCGATCTGCACGAATCGACCGAGGGCATCGCCCGTTCGGTCGCGGAGCATGGCATGCGCCCCATCGAAAGACTGTGGCAGCTGGGGCTGCTCACACCGGCATTGAATGCCGTGTACATGACCCACGCCACGGCGGCGGACGCCGACCTTGCGCAGCGCACCGGCATCGCGGTCAGTCTCGGCCCGACGTCAAGTGTTCGGTGCGAGGGGCGATTGCCGCCGGTGGCCGCCTGGGCGGAGCGCGGGACTCGCGTCGGACTGGGCAGCGGCGGGGATCCGTGCGGGAACCAGGACCTGTGGGGCGAGATGAAGCTGCTCGCGCTGCTGATGTCGGGTCCGGTCCGCGGCGATGCACCCGACCATGGCGCATGGGATGTTCTGGCCGCGGCCACCCGCGGCGGCGCCTCGGCGCTGGGCCTGGAGGCCGATACCGGCACGCTCGAGCCCGGCAAGTGGGCGGATGCCTGCTGCGTCGATCTCGGCGGCCCAGCCACACAGCCCCTGCGCGATCCCGTGGCACAATTGGTATTGTGCGGCGGCCGCGACATCGTCCGCGACGTCTGGGTGGCCGGGCGGCAGCTGCTCTGCGACGGAGAGTTCACGCGCCTGGACTGGCCCAAGGTGGCTGCGCGCGCCGATGCCTGGGCCATGCGGATGAAATCCGAAGGATGAACCCCATGCACCAATCCACCCAAAATGCCGACCCTGCTCAAGATGCCGACCGCGCTCAAAATGCCGATCCTGGGGAACTCGCGAAATTCGCCGCCCTGGCGCAGAGCTGGTGGGATCCGAAAGGGCCGTCGAAACCCCTGCACGATTTGAATCCACTGCGTCTGCAGTACATCGAACGCGCCGTAGGCGTGGCCGGCAAGCAGGCGCTCGACGTCGGCTGCGGCGGCGGCATTCTGTCCGAAGCGATGGCGCGCGCCGGCGCGCGCGTGCTCGGCATCGATCTGTCGCAGGCGGTGCTCGACGTGGCCGAGCTGCACGCGCTCGACGCCAAGATCGCGGTGGAGTACCGGGCGATCGCGGCCGAGGAACTCGCGCAGCAGCGTCCCGCGGCCTTCGATGTCGTGACCTGCATGGAAATGCTCGAGCACGTGCCCGATCCGGCCGCGAGCGTTGCGGCGCTGGCCGCCTTGGTGAGGCCGGGCGGTGACGTCGTCGTGTCGACGCTAAACCGCAATCCTGCTGTCATTTGCGGTGGCCATCGTCGGAGCGGAGTACGTGGCGCGAGTCTTGCCGCGCGGCACACACGAGTACTTGAAGTTCATCCGCCCGTCGGAGCTGGCGCGGTGGGGGCGCAAGGCGGGCCTCGAGCTGCGCGACCTGACGGGAATCTCCTACAATCCCATCACCCGCTCATTCAGGCTGGCGCCGAGCACCGAGGTCAATTACCTGGCGCACTTTCAGCGGCCCGCACAGCGATGAGCTTGCCCCTGCGTGCGGTTTTATTCGATCTGGACGGCACCTTGCTCGACACGGCCCCGGACATGGTGGGCGCGCTGAATGCCCTGCGCCGCGAGCAAGGCCTCGCAGCGCTGCCCTATGAGCAGCTGCGCGTCGTCGTGAGCCATGGCGCCGCGCGCCTCGTGAAATGCGGATTCCCGGATGCCGCGCCCGAGAGTGCCGCCGTCCTGCAGCGGCGCTTCCTCGAGATCTACCGCGGCGCTCTGAGCCAGGGCACGCGGCTCTTTCCCGGCATGGCCGAGGTGCTCGATTCGCTCGCCGGGCGGGGCCTGAAGGCCGGTATTGTCACCAACAAGCCGGCGTGGCTCACCGATCCGCTGCTCGAGCAACTGGGCCTGCGGGCGCGCTTCGCCTGCGTGGTGAGCGGCGATACGGTGACCGAGCGTAAGCCTCATCCCCTGCCTCTGCTGCATGCCGCAAAGCTCGCCGGAGCAGCGCTCCGCCGAATGCATCTACGTGGGGGACGCCGAACGCGACGTGCAGGCGGCGCATGCCGCGGGAATGCCGGCGCTGGTCGCCAACTATGGCTACCTTCAGGAGGGCGAGGATTCGGCCGCTTGGGGCGCCGAGGGCTACTTGGAGCGCGCGCTCGACCTTCTCGGTTGGCTCGACGCCAGCGGCCACGCATGAGCGACGGTGCGCTATGCCTGGCGCTGCTGCTCGGGGCCGCGCTCGGCGCGCTCGCAGTGCTGGTGTGGCGCGCGCGGCGCGAGCAGATGCTCGCGGTCGAGACCGAACTGCTGCGGGCGCGGCTCAAGAGCGAGGAAACCTTGAGCGCCGAGCGCGAGCAAGCGTTGGCGCGGGCGCGCGAGCAATTGCAGGCAGTGTTCGGCGAACTGGCGCGCGACAGCCTGCAGAGCAACAGTGAAGTGTTCCTGCAACTGGCGCGCGAGCGGCTGGCGCGCCAGCAGCTGGACGCCTCGCAGGCGCTGAAGGAACGCGAAACGGCGATCGAATCCCTGGTGCAGCCCATTCGCGAAGCGCTGGCCAAGACCGAGGCACAGATTCAAGCCATCGAGCGCGATCGCATCGACTCCTTCGCGACCATCAAAACCCAGATGGAGGCGCTTGGCCGGCGGCCAGAACCTGCTGTCCCGCGAGACGCGAAACCTGGTCACCGCCCTGCGCCGCCCCGACGTGCGCGGACAGTGGGGCGAGATCACGCTGCGCCGCCTGGTCGAACTGTCCGGCATGACCTTGCACGTCGATTTCACCGAGCAGCAGCATCGCAGCACCGACTCCGGCGCCATCCGCCCCGACATGGTCGTGCACATGCCGGACCGGCGCGATATCGTGGTCGACGTGAAGACGCCGCTCGAGGCCTATCTGTCGGCGGTCGAGGCGCAGAACGACGAGGACCGCGCCCTGCAGCTGCGCCGCCACGCGCAAATCGTCGGCGCGCGGGTCCGCGAACTCTCCTCCAAGCAGTATTGGTCGCAGTTCGAGCGCAGCCCGGACTTCGTCGTGCTGTTCCTGCCGGGCGATCAGTTCCTGATCGGCGGCGCTGCAGGAGAACCCGGGCTTGATCGACGAGTCGCTGCGTCAGAACGTGATGCTGGCCACGCCCACCAGCCTGGTGGCGCTGCTGAAAATCGTCTGCCTATGGCTGGAAGCAATCGGTGCTCGCCGACAATGCCGCCGAGATTCGCCGCCTGGGCGAGGAGTTGTACAAGCGCCTGGCGGTATTCGGCGAACATCTCGGCAAGCTCGGCAAATCCCTCGGCAGCAGCGTCGATTCCTTCAACAAGGCCGTCGGATCGCTCGAACAGCAAGTGCTGCCCGCCGCACGCCGATTTCCCGAGCTCGGACTGCGCATGAGCCGCGAGCATCGAAGCCATCGAGCCGGTGGCCAGCCTCGCGCGCATCCCGCGCGGTGCGGGCGTCGAGCCCGACCCCGCGGGCGAGGCCCATTCTGAAGCCGCTTGATGCGACCTACCGGGCGCGCGCGGTACCGCCCGGCTCGCCTCGCTATTGGAGCTGGCTGTTCGCCGCGGCGGAGCTGCGCGCACCCCTGCTCGGCATCTACGCCCTGAGTGCGGAGTGGCAGGCGCTCATGGACCCCGCCACCGAATCGAGCGTGGCGCACCTGAAGCTCGCCTGGTGGCGCGATGAGATGCAGCGGCTCGCGGCCGGATCGGCCGTGCATCCCATCAGCGCCTATCTCGCGGCGACTGCCGCGCGCGGCCGGCGTCGGATTTCTCGCCCCTGCTGACCGCGATCGATGCCGCCGCGGCGCAGGTCGGCGGCGTGCCCTTGGAACGCGGCGCCGATCTCGAGCCGCAATCCCAAGCCCTGTGGGGCGGCCCGCTGACGCTCGCCTCGCGCCTCGCCGCCGATGCCGCCGATGCCGCCGATGCCGTCGATGCGGCTGGTGAGGCTGCGGCGGCTGCGGCGGAAACGGAGACACTGCTCGGCTGCACGCGCGCTCTGGCGGCCGCCGATTACCTGTCGAAGGCCATCCTGGGCTACCGGCGCGAAGCGCGCGTCGGGCGCGTGCCCTTCGCGGTCGATGAGCTTCTGGCGGCAGGCATCGAGAACGACGATCTCGTTGCCGATCCGCCGCCCCCGCGTCTACAAACCTATCTGGACGGCCTGCGCGAGCAGGCTGTCCGCTATTTCGAGAGTGCCGCGCAGAGGCTGCCGCAGGGGCAGCGGGAGCGGCACAGGCATCTGCTGGTGCTTGCCGCCATCGGACGTGCGCATCTGAAAAGCCGCGTGCAGCCCGAGGAGAGGCGCCGCTGGAAGGATATGCTGCTCGCCTGGACCACGGCGCGTCGCGCCCATTGATCGGAGTTCGACATGATTCCCAAGCAATTCATCCCGGACGCCGGCTCGCTGAGCGGGCGCGTCATCCTGATTACCGGCGCCGGCAGCGGTCTGGGCCGCGCGCTGGCCGTGGAATGCGCCCGCGCGGGAGCGAGCGTGATCCTGTGCGGCCGCAGCGGCGCGAAGCTCGACCGGGTGTACGATGAGATAGAAAAAATGGCGGCGCCGCAGCCCGCGATCGCGATGCTCGACCTGGCCGCCGCAACCGCCGCCGACTACGACAATCTGGCCAAGACCCTCGACGATGAATTCGGCAAGCTCGACGGCGTGGTACATGCCGCCGCGCTGCTGGGAGACCGCACTCCCCTCGAGCAATACGATGTGCCGACCTGGTGCAAGGTGCTGCACGTCAACTTGACCGCGCCGTTCATCCTGACTCAGGTACTGCTGCCCAATCTGCGCAAATCCGCGGATGCGTCCGTGATCTTCGTCAGCAGCGGCGTCGCGACCAAGCAGCGGCCCTACTGGGGGGCCTACGCCGTCGCCAAGACTGGATTGGAATCGGTGCGCGGCATGCTCTCGCAGGAGCTCGAGGGCGAACCGAACATCCGGGTGAACAGCGTGAATCCCGGACGCATGCGCACCGCCATGCGCGCCGCCGCCTATCCGGCCGAGGATCCGAGCACGGTTCCGACCCCAGCCTCGGTGTGCGGCCCATTTTTGTACTTGCTGAGCGCCCACGGCCGCGGTATTGATGGACAATACATCGAGGCGCAGTGACATCCCCGGGGGAACAATGATGCGTTTACGGCAATTCGTACTGGCTTGCGCGCTGTCGGCCGCGATGGGAGCACCGCCGGGCGCAGCCCGCGCCGCCTCCTCGGCCGAAGCCGCTCCGCCGATCGAAAGCGACTATGTCATCCGCGACTTTCACTTTGCATCGGGCGAATCGCTGCCGGAGCTGCGTGTGCACTACACCACTCTCGGCAAGGTGCACCGCGACTCTCGGGGCAAGGTCGACAATGCAGTGCTGATCCTGCACGGCACGGGCGGCTCCGGCCGCAGCTTTCTGAACGATCATTTCTCCGGTGTGCTGTTCGGGCACGGGCAGCTGCTCGATGCCGGCAAATATTTCATCATATTGCCGGACGGAATCGGCCACGGACGCTCGAGCAAGCCCAGCGACGCCTTGCATGCGCGCTTCCCTCACTACGGCTATGCAGACATGGTCGCCGCGCAGCACACCCTGGTGCAGCAGGGCCTCGAGGTGAATCACCTGCGGCTGGTGATGGGTACCTCCATGGGATGCATGCAATCCTTCATGTGGGGAGAGAGCTTTCCGGATTTCATGGACGCCTTGATGCCGCTCGGCTGCCTGCCGGTGCAAATCGCGGGCCGCAACCGCCTGTGGCGGGATCTTCTCATACAGGCGATCCGCGACGACCCGCAGTGGCAGCAGGGCGAGTACCAGAGCGAGCCCACGGGGGCGCTGCGCACGGCCGCCGGCCTGCTGCTGATCGCCGGCAGCGCGCCGCTTCCAATGCAGCTGGCGCTGCCGACTGCTGCTGCCGCGGACAAGTTCTTGGAGGAGTACATGCCGCTCGAAATGCAGAACCTGGATGCCAACGATCTGCTCTACCAGGTGGACGCCTCGCGCGACTACGACCCCGCATCGGAGCTGGGGAAAATTCAAGCCCCCCTGACGCAGGTCAATTCGGCGGATGACTTCGTCAACCCGCCCGAGCTCGGCATCGCGGAGCGCGAAATCAAGCTCGTCAAGAATGGCCGCTTCATCCTGTTGCCCGCCACCGACCAAACCCACGGCCACAGCAGCCACACCTGGGCCGCCCTGTGGAGCCAGTACCTCGCACAGCTACTCCAAACCTCGCAGCCCGCCAAATAGCCTAGTCCGCAGGAGTGCCCAGCTTTGCCGCCTCGACCGCGAGCTGCGCCGCGTCGATCTCGTTCATCAGCGCATTGCGCTCGCTCGCCAGCATGGCGCGCGAGTGTCCGCGCGGCAGATCGCGCGAGAGATGCACCGGGCCGAAGCGCACGCGCATCAGCCGGCTGACGATGAGGCCGCGCGCAGCCCACCAATGCCGGACCTGGGCAGAGCGAGTGGCGCGCACCGTGACGTTGAGCCAGTGGTTGAAACCTTCGCCGTACTGCGCGTCGGCTTGCAGAATGCTCATCGGCTCGCCCTCGCAGTCCGTGGCGGCGCGAAATTCCTCCACCAGATCATCCTTGAGCGGCCCGCGCATGCGCAGGACATAGTCGACGGTGAGCGCATGCACGCCGCGCGACACTCGATGCGCCCAGGATCCGTCGTCGGTGAGAATCTCCAATCCGCCGTCGACCGGCGGCATGGGCTGGATCGCCAGCCACCTTCCCGAGGAGCGCGGCAGGTTCAGATGCTCGGACGCACGCGAGGTGGCTGCCTTCAGATCGAGCGTCTCGCCGGGTGAGCGGTGGAACAGGAGCACTCGCAATTCCTTCGCCGCCGGCGCGTGCAGCCTGACCGGACGCCCGTCGAGCGTGATGCGGTCGCGGGGCCCGAGCTTGGCGCCGAGAGCCGGCACTTCTCCGTTCACCTGCAGCCGCCCCTCGCGAATCCAGCGTTCCACCTCGCGCCGCGAGCCGATGCCGGCCGCCGACAGCAGCTTTTGCACGCGCTCCCCGGGCGGCTCGTCCTTGCGCGGCGATGATGGCTTACGTGAAGGCGCCGGTCTGCGCGAAGGCGGCGGCCTGCGCGGCGATCGGGGCGGCGATCGGGGCGGCATTAATTCGGGTCGTCTTGCGCACCGCTGGCGACCAAGCCCTGCGGCGGCGCACCGTCCGATTCCTGAGTACCGTCCAAATCCTGCCCGTGTCCCTCTTCCTGTTCCTCATCCTCGTCTGCGGTTTCCGGCAACTCGCCTGTCACCGCTTCGGGGTTCGCTTCCGCGCCGGCATCGGCCGCGGCTTCGGGACCCGCTCCCGGCAGAGTCAACTGAACGCGCAGGTCCTCGAGCTCCTTGAGCTGCGCCAAGGTCGGCAGATCGTCGAGTTTCTTCAAGCTGAAATAATCGAGAAACTCCCGGGTCGTGCCCAGCAACTCCGGCCTGCCGGGCACGTCGCGGTGGCCGACCACGCGGATCCAGCTGCGCTCGAGCAAGGTTTTGACGATGTGGGGGTTGACGGCGACGCCGCGGATCTGTTCGATCTCGCCGCGGGTAATCGGCTGGCGATAGGCGACCAACGCCAGGGTTTCGAGCAAGGCCCGGGAATACTTGGCGGGGCGCTCCTGCCACAGCCGCGACACCGGCTGCGCCACGCTCGCCCTGATTTGTATCCGGTAGCCGCTCGCCACCTCGAGCAGTTCCAGGCCGCGCGTCTCGTAGTCAGCCACCAACGCCGCGAGGGCGCCGCGAACCTCCTCGGCATTCGACCCGTCGCGCTCGTCGAACACGCTCACCAGCTCGTCCATCGACAACGGGCGGCCGGCGGCCAGCAGCGCCGCCTCAATCACATTTTTCACGTATTGGTGGTTCATTGGATGTTCGCTTGGGTGTCGTTGGCAGCGACGTCGTCCGCCACCAGTTTCAGATGCCGGGCGGGATTGCCGAGGCGGACGTGCAGCGGCGCATAGGGCTCCGCCTGCGCCATTTCGATCAGCCCCTCGCGCAGCAATTCCAATATGGCGACGAAGGTGACGGTCACTCCGCGGCGGCCTTCCTCGGCGCGGAACAATTGCACGAAATCCACGAATGCGCTCGCGGTCAGGGACGCGAGCACATCGGTCATGCGCTGCCGAACCGACAAGGGCTCGCGCTGCACGTGGTGATGCGCGAACATGTCGCTGCGCGACAGCACTTCTTGAAAGGCCAGCAGCATTTCCTGCAAGCTCACCTGGGGCGGCAAGCGCACGACCTTGCGGTCCACCAGATCGGCCGATGCCACCCAGGTGTCGCGCTCCAAGCGCGGCATCCGGTCGATGCCTTCCGCGGCGCGCTTGAAGCGCTCGTATTCCTGCAGGCGGCGCACCAGCTCGGCGCGCGGATCCGCCTCTTCCGCGGACTCATCGTTGCCGATGCGCGGCAGCAGCATGCGCGATTTCACCTCGGCGAGAGTCGCCGCCATCAGCAGGTACTCGCCCGCCAATTCCAGCTGCAGCACCTGCATCAATTCGATGTAGCGCATGTACTGCCGCGTGATCTCGGCGATCGGGATGTCGAGGATGTCCAGATTCTGCCGCCGGATCAGGTACAGCAGCATATCGAGCGGCCCCTCGAAGGCCTCGAGAAACACCTCGAGCGCCTGGGGCGGGATATACAGATCTCTCGGCATCTCGGTGATGGGCTGACCCTCCACGACCGCAAACGGCATTTCGGCCTGCGCAGGATGCGGCACCGCGGGCGGCGGCGGCGCCATGTTCTGCACGAGCGTCAATTCAGGTTTCATCGGTAGTCCATTGCCATGGCTTGACGGACGGCGTCCAGCGTATCGCGTGCCGCTGCGCGCGCCCGTTCACAGCCTTCGGCGATGATACCGCGTACCAGTTCGGGATTCTCCTCGAACTCCTGCGCCCGTTTCGAGATCGCCGACACCTCCTCGACGACTTTCTCGATCAGAGGCGCCTTGCATTCGAGGCAGCCGATGCCCGCGGTGCGGCAGCCCTGCTGCACCCAGGCCTGAGTGTCGGCGTTTGAATACAGTTTATGCAGATCCCACACCGGACACTTGTCCGGATCGCCGGGATCCGTGCGCCGCACGCGCGCCGGATCGGTTTGCATGGCCTTGAGCTTCTTGACGATGGAATCAGGATCCTCGCGCAGGCCGATGGTGTTGCCGTAGGACTTCGACATTTTGCGTCCGTCCAAACCCGGCACCTTGGGGGTGGCGGTGAGCAGCACTTCGGGTTCCGGCAGGATGGAAATTCCGGTGCCTTCCAAGTACCCGAACAGCCGGTCGCGGTCGGCCACGGTCAACCGCGCGTTCGCTTCGACCAGCGCGCGGGCCTTGGCGAGCGCGTCCGAGTTGCCCTTCTCCTGGAATTCCTTGCGCAGGCTGCGGTACATGGCGGAGTTGCGCGAGCCCAGGCTCTTGATGGCCTTCTCCACTTTTTGCTCGAATTCCGGCTCGCGGCCATAGATGTGGTTGAAGCGCCTCGCCACCTCGCGCGTAATCTCCACATGCGCCACCTGATCCTCCCCGACCGGCACGTATTGCGCCCGGTACATCAGGATATCGGCCGACTGCAGCAGCGGGTAGCCGAGAAAACCGTAGGTGCTCAGGTCGCGGTCGGGGATCTGAATTTGCTGATCCTTGAAGGACGGTACGCGCTCGAGCCAGCCCAAGGGCGTGATCATGGACAACAGCAGGTGCAGTTCCGCGTGTTCCGGCACCTTCGATTGAATGAACAGAGTCGCGACCCCCGGATTGAGCCCGGCCGCCAGCCAGTCGATGGCCATGGTCCAGACATGCTCTTCGAGTTTCGAGGTGTCCTCGTAGCCGGTGGTCAGCGCATGCCAGTCGGCAATGAAGAAATAGCACTCGTACTGATACTGCAGCTCGATCCAATTCTTCAGCGCCCCATGATAGTTGCCCAGATGCAATTGCCCGGTGGGCCGCATGCCCGAGAGGACGCGCCGATTTTGTACGGGACCGCTCATGCCTGCGATCCGAATACGGCGTTGATCAGCCGCCCGATGAGGTGGAAGGCCGGATTGAACAGCCACCCGAGCAGTCCAAAGCCGGACAACCCTAGGACGATGAACAAGCCCACCGGCTCGAGTTTCTCCAAGCGCGCGCTCAGCTGAGGCGGCAGCAGTCCGGCAAGTACCCGTCCGCCGTCGAGAGGCGGAATGGGCAGCAAATTGAACACGGCGAGTACCACGTTGGTCAGGATACCCGCCTGCGCCATGAGCGTGACCCAGCGGGTCATGGTCTCATTGCCGTCGGCCCGGATGATGGCCCCGAGCACCCCGCACCAGAACACCGCCATCACCAGATTCGCCGCCGGCCCGGCCAGCGCCACCAGGATCATCGATCGGCGCGGATTTCGCAGCGCGCTGGTCGCCACCGGCACGGGCTTGGCCCATCCGAACAACGGGCCGCCGACGGCGAGCAACAGCCCGGGAACCAGCACGGTACCGATGGGATCGATGTGACGCAGCGGGTTCAAGCTCAGGCGCCCCAGCATCTCGGCGGTGCGGTCACCGAAGTACCTGGCCACCCAGCCATGCGCAACTTCGTGCAAGGTGATTGCAAAGAGTACCGGGATTGCCCAGATCGATATCTTGTAGAGAAACGCAAATAAATCCAATGCTTACACTCGTTACTGAAACCACATTCGAGCTCATGCGACCGCGTCGCGCCGGCATTATACGGTTGGCAAGTCCGTAAAGGGGGCGACATCGCCTCGGCCGGTCCGCACCACAACGGCACGGTCGCCGGACAGGTCGATGACCGAGGTGGGGATCAGTCCGCAATTGCCGCCGTCGAGCACCAGATCGACGCTGTGCTCGAGCTTCTCGTAGATGTCGCGGGCGTCGGTGCGCGGCAGCTCCTCGCCGGGCAGCAGCAGCGTCGAGCTCATGACGGGCTCCCCCAGCTCCTGAAGCATCAAGGCCGTCACGGGGTGATCCGGAACGCGCAGTCCGATCGTACCTCGTCTCTCGTGCTTCAGGCGCCGCGGCGTCTCGCGCGAGGCCTTGAGCAGGAAGGTGTAGGGGCCCGGCGTATGCGCGCGCAGCAGCCGGTACTGCCAATTGTCGACCAAGGCGTACTTCCCGACTTCGGCCAGGTCGCGGCACACGAGGGTGAAATGATGATTTCGGTCCGTCTGCCGGATGGCGCGAATCCGCTCGAGCGCGGCCTTGTCGCCGATATGACAGCCGAGCGCATAGCAAGAATCGGTGGGATAGACGATCACTCCCCCGCCGCGCAGCGCCTCGACCGCCTGGCGCACGAATCGCCGTTGCGGCGACACCGGATGGAGTTGCAGATAGATGCTCACGTCGTCAGCTATGATACCCGTATGAACCTGCTCCTCGAATGGTCGCCGCTCATCGTTTTTTTTGCCGGATTCAAATTCCTGGGCATTTACTGGGCCACCGCGGCACTGATGATCGCCTTGTTGTTGCAGTTGGTGGTGCACCGGCTGCGCACCGGGGAATTCAAGACCATGCACCTCATCACCACGGCGGTGGCGCTGGTGCTGGGCTCCGCCACTTTGCTGCTGCATGACAGCCGCTTCATCCAGTGGAAGCCCACCGTGCTGCTGGCGCTGACGGCGGCGGCTTTTTTCGGCAGCATGTTCGTCGGCCGACAACCGTTCGCGCGGCGCATGTTGGAATCGGTGTTCAACGAGCCATTGGACATCTCGCCGCGCACCTGGTCGCTGATCAATTCGCTGTGGGTGGGATGGCTCGCCTTGCTGGCGGCGGCCAACATCTACGTGGCCCGCAACTTCGACGAGAGCATCTGGGTCAATTTCAAGGTCTTCGGCATCACCGTGGCCATGCTGGTATTCATGGTGCCGCAGGTCTTCTGGCTGAGCGGCAAGACCAAGGCCGCGCAATCGAATCAAGGGTAGGCCAGGCCGTGCCGGGGACAAGCCAAACCGTCGCCGAGGCGAATCCCAGCCGGGAGCAGCGCCTGCGCCGCCGCTTGGAGGAGCGATTTGCGCCCGCGCTCCTCATCATCGAGGACGACAGCCACTTGCACGCCGGCCATGCCGGGGCCGCGGGTGGCCAAAGCCATTTCCGGGTGAGCATCGTGGCGGAAGCCTTTCGCGGCCTATCCCCGGTGGCCCGGCACCGGTTGGTCTATGCCGCCGTCGACGAGCTCTTGAAGACCGACATCCATGCCCTGGCGATCGAGGCATCCGCCCCGCCGGGGTGACCGCCCGCGGTTTGCGGGGAAATGCACGTATAATTGGGAAGATTGCGCGGTAAAGGCTAAACTGCGGCCCCCGGGCGCCGGTCAATGTCGGCCAATCGCCTTTTTCGTGTGTAGAGGAACCAAATGACGCAATTTTTCAGTACACAGTGGGCCCGCGTGTCCACCGTGGCCGCGATTACCCTCCTGCTGGCGGCCTGCGGCAAGGGACAGCAGCCGGCGGCGCCCGCGGCCAGCGACAAGCCTGCATCGCCCCCGGTCGCCGTGGTCGACGGCACGCCCATCAGCCGCGATGCCTTCGATGACTATCTGAAGGGTCTGCTGCGCGGCAAGCCGGCGACCGACGTGACCCCCGAGGAGAAGAATCAAGTCCTCGACCAGATGATCAACATGCAGCTCATCGCTGCGCAGGCCGAGAAGGAGGGATTGCAGAACGATCCCGACGTGGCCACCCGCATAGCGCTGTTGCGGACGCAAATCCTGGCGGATGCCGCTGCGCAGAAGTACGTCAAGAGCAACGAGCCCTCCGACCAGGACCTGCATGCTGCGTACGATGCCGCCACGGATAAGACCGAGTATCACGCCGAGCACATCCTGGTGCCGACCAAGGACAAGGCCGACGCGCTCATCAAGAAGATCAAGGGCGGCGCGAAGTTCGAAGACGTCGCCAAGGCCGAGTCCACCGACAATTCCAAGACCAACGGTGGAGATCTCGGTTGGTTCACGACGGCGCGCATGGTCAAGCCCTTCGGCGATGCCGTGAAAGCCCTGAAGAAAGGTGAAATGACCAACGATCCCATCCAGACCCAGTACGGCTGGCACATCATCAAGCTGGTGGACACGCGCGATGCGCCCTTCGACCAAATGAAGGGGCAGCTCGGCAACACCATCATGCAGAAGAAATTCCAGGAATATATCGACAGCCTGAAGAAGGCCGCCAAGATCGAAAAGAAGCTCTGAGGCGAGGCAACGGTGGCGGACTCAGGGGAGTCCGCTACCTCTTCAGAAGCTCGAGGAACGCCGCCTCGTCGAGTACGGCGATCCCGAGTTGTTCCGCCTTGGCCAGTTTCGAGCCCGCCTCGGCACCGGCCACGACGTAGTGTGTCTTCTTCGACACGCTGCCGCTCACCTTGCCGCCCAGCCGCACGATGGCTTCCGCCGCCGCCTCGCGGGTCATTGCCTGCAGCGTGCCCGTCAGCACGAAGGTCTTCCCGGCCAATTCCGTTTGCGCTTCGATGGGTGGCGGCGCGGGCCAGTCGATGCCGGCGCCGAGCAGCCGATCGACGATGCCCGAATTGTCGGCATCCTGGAAATAGGCCGCGACATTTCCCGCCACCACCGGACCCACGTCGGGCACCCGCTGTATTTCCTCGGCCCCCGCGCGGCGCAATTTCTCGATGTCGCCGAAGTGCTGCGCCAGGGCGAGCGCGGTCGCCTCGCCCACGTCCCGGATGCCGAGGGCATAGAGAAACCGCGGCAGGCTCGTGTGCTTGGCCGCCTCGATGGCCGACTGCAGCTTTTGCGCTGATTTCTCACCCATGCGCTCGAGCTCCGAGAGCTGCTGCGCGCGCAGCGCAAACAGATCCGCCGTCGTACGCACCCAATCGCGATCCACCAGCTGCTCGACCAGCTTGTCGCCGAGCCCCTGAATGTCGAGCGCGCGGCGCGCGGCGAAGTGCTTGATCTCTTCCTTGCGCTGCGCCGCGCAGGTCCGTCCGCCGGTGCATCGCGCCACCGCCTGATCGGCCTCCCGCACCACCGGCGATCCGCACACCGGGCAGTGGCGCGGCAACTCAACCGCGGCGGCGCCCTCCACGCGGCGCTCGAGCAGCACTCTCGCAACTTCGGGAATCACGTCCCCGGCGCGGCGAATGACCACGGTATCGCCCACCCGCACGTCCTTGCGCGTCAATTCATCCATGTTGTGCAGGGTCGCGTTGCTGACGGTGACGCCGCCGACGAACGCCGGCTCGAGCCGCGCCACGGGCGTCAGCGCACCGGTGCGCCCCACTTGAAATTCTATGCCGCGCACCGTGGTGAGCGCCTCCTCGGCGGGGAACTTGTGCGCCACCGCCCAGCGCGGCGCGCGCGACACGAAGCCCAGCCGCTTCTGCAGCTCGATATCGTCGACCTTGTAGACGACACCGTCGATCTGGTAGGGCAGCTTCGCGCGCAGTGTGCCCATCTCGCGGAAGTAATCCAGGCATCCGTCGGCGCCCTCCACGACCCGCGACTGCGGACAGATCTTGAAGCCCCACTGGCGCAGCGCCTGCAAGATCTCGCTGTGATGCGCCGGCAGCCCGCCTCCCTCCACCATCCCGAGCCCGTAGATGAATACGTCGAGGGGACGCGCCGCCGTCATTTTCGGATCCAGCTGGCGCAGGCTCCCCGCGGCGGCATTGCGCGGGTTGACGAAACTCTTCTCGCCGCGCGCAATCGCTGCCGCATTGAAGCGCTCGAAGCCGGCCAAGGGCATGAACACCTCGCCGCGCACCTCGAGCACCGGCGGCGGCCGATCGCCGCGCAGCTTCATCGGCAGCGCCTTGATGGTCCTTAGATTGTGGGTGATGTCTTCGCCGGTTTCACCGTCGCCCCGGGTCGCGCCCTGCACGAACACACCGTTCTCGTAGCGCGCGCTGATGGCCAAGCCGTCCAATTTCGGCTCCGCCGAATAGCGAACCATGCCTTCCTGCTCGAGGCGTTCGCGGACCCGCCGGTCAAAATCCCGCACATCCTGTTCGCTGAATGCATTGTCCAGGGACAGCATGGCCAGCCGATGCTTCACCACGCCGAATGCGGCCACCGGAGCGGCTCCCACCCGCTGTGTCGGCGAATCCGGGGTCGCCAATTCAGGATGCTCGGTCTCGAGAGACCTCAGCTCGAGCATGAGCCTGTCGTATTCGGCGTCCGGCACTTCCGGATCGTCGAGCGCGTGATAGCGATAGTTGTAGCGCTCGAGGGTTTCCCTCAGCTCCGCGGCCCGCGTCGCGGCCCGCGCCGCCGCCTTTGTCGCAACCGCTGCCTTCTGCGCGCACATCCGGGTCAATTCCTGGGCATGCGCGCCTGAAAACGCGCAATGTCCTCGCGCAACGCGGCGGCCCTCTGCGGCGACATCGGCATCCCCTTGCCGTCCTGGACCATGCCGGACAGTTCCTCCGCCAGCCCGCGCGCGGTACCGAACAGCTCGTCCATGGTGTCCAGAGGTTCGATCGGCCCCGGCAAGACGGCGAACAGGGTCACACCGCGAAACTCCTGGTCG
This sequence comes from uncultured Gammaproteobacteria bacterium, assembly GCA_963837435.1. Classification (GTDB taxonomy): domain Bacteria; phylum Pseudomonadota; class Gammaproteobacteria; order Steroidobacterales; family Steroidobacteraceae; genus Bog-1198. Next base: position 325,493 of record CAWINJ010000010.1, on the reverse strand, counting down.
GGCATCTCCGCTACATCGAAAGTCCCAGGCTCGATGAGGCTGGCGACGCAGAACAGGCTGCGGCCGTCGGTATGCTTGCGGTGAAATACCTGGTAACGCCCGAAGGCCAGCCCGTGAGTTTCCAGCGCGGCCATCAATCGGGACCCGGGCCAGCGCGCCTCGCCGACGGCACACACGCGGATGGTCACTATCCTCTGCAGATCGGCGGCAGCAGCCGGGGGCGGCGCAGGCGCCGGGGGCGCAGAAATCTCCGGGGAGAACGAAATCTCCGCGGACAGCACAGTCTCGGGGGGCTGCGAAGTCTCGCGGGACCGAGCAGTCCGTGCGGGAGACGCCGTCGGTACCGGCATGGCCTGCAGCGCAGGCATGGGGTCGGCGTGGACCATCATCGGGCCGTCCAAAACCGGGACATGATCGTACTCGGCGGTGCGGATATTGAGGGGTTCGAAGGGCGGAACGCCCCAATCTCGCGGCTCGCGCTGGCCGGCGTCGCGGCCCGCATCGAGGTCATCGTCCGAATCGGCATACCGAGGATCGAGCGCAGGCCTGACCTCGGCCGGCCTGGCCTCGGCGGGCCTGGCGACACTCGACTCCCGCAGCTCGGTGTTGCCCGGGGTGCGGCCGGCGCGGCGCGCGGTCCACCACCAGATGCCGGCGAGCAGCGGCAAGCTCAGTCCCAGCAAAATCCAGCGCAGCTCCGCGGCCAAGCGCCTGCGCCCTACATCGCCGCCATGCGCACAGCTTCGTCCACATCGACCGCAACCAGGCGCGATACCCCCGGTTCGTTCATGGTCACGCCGACCAACTGCGATGCCATTTCCATGGTGCTCTTGTTGTGCGTGATGAATATGAACTGCACATTGCGCGACATCTCGCGCACGATGTCGCAGAAGCGGCCCACGTTGTTGTCATCGAGCGGCGCATCGACTTCGTCCAGCAGGCAGAAAGGCGCCGGGTTCAAATCGAATATCGCGAAAACCAACGCGACCGCGGTCAGTGCCTTCTCTCCGCCGGAGAGCTGGCTGATGGTGCTGTTGCGCTTTCCCGGGGGCCTCGCCATGACGGACACACCGGCTGCCGCGCCCTCCTCGTCCGTCTGTTCCAGGTAGGCATGGCCGCCGCCGAACAATCGCGGAAATTTTTCCTTCAAGCCGGCGTTGACCTTGTCGAAGGTGTCCTGGAAGCGCGTGCGGGTCTCGCGATCGATCTTGCGCATCGCCGACTCGAGGGTCTCGAGGGCATCCGTCAAATCCTTGCACTGCCGATCCAGATACTCCTTGCGCTCGGATTGCTCCTTGAATTCCCCGATCGCCGCGAGATTGACCTGTCCGAGGCGCTCGATCTTGCCGCGGGTCTCCTCGAGCTGCGATTCCCAGCCCTCCACCGTCGCATCCGCCGTCAGCTGCGCCAGGAGCGCGGCAAGCTCGAAATTGGTCGCCGCCAGCTGCTCGGCCACGCTTTCGCGGCGCACGCGCACCTGCGAGGCGGCGATTCGCGCCTCGTCCAGCGTTGCGCGCACGGCCTCGACGCGCTGCTCGACGCCGAGCCGGGCGGACTCGCGCTCGCGCAGCTGCGCCTCCAAATCATCGCTCGCGATCTTCGCCGCCCGCAGTTCAGCCTCGATTTCGGCGCGAACGCGCAGGGCTTGATCGAGCTGGGCCTGCGCGGCGAGCAGCGGGGCCTCGCCCTCGGCGAGCTGGCTCGCGAGCTCGTTGCGCCGCGCTTCGAGGGTCTCGAGCTGCTTCTCGACCCGCGACAGCGTCGTCGTGAGAGAGGCATGCGAGGAGCGCCGCGACTCGACCTGCAGCGCCAATTCACGCGCCGACTGCTGGGTCGCCTGCGAAGCCGCGCGCGCCGTGGCAAGCTCGTTGCGCATGCGATCGCGCTCCTCCTCGAGCTCGACCCGCTGCGGCTCGAGGGCGGCCAACCTGTCGATGGCCCCTTCCATGCGGCCGCGCGCCGCACGCAGGTCGGTGTCCGTACGCGCAAGCTCCGCGCGCACATCGGCCAGCCCGGTCTCGAGCTGCGCCAGCCGCCGGGCGGCATCGGCGCTGCGGGCCTGCGCCGAATCCAGCTCCGCGCGCCGATCGACGTGCTCGCGATGCAGCCGGTTGACGTCCGCTTGAAAATGGTCGCGCCGATCTTCGTGGTCGCGCACCCTGTCACGGGTCAGCTCCAGGCGATGTTCCAGTTCCTTGACCTCGTCGGCGAGGCCGCTCAACTGCGCGCGCAGCTCACGCAGGGTTTCTTCGCGTTCGATCACGCCGGTATGGGGGTCTGCATCGCGCGCGATGCGCAGCCAATCCGGCCCCAGCCATATCCCATCGCGCGTGACCACCGACTCGCCCGCCGCCAGGCGGCGCCTGCGCCCGAGCGCCTCGCTCAAGGTTTCGGCGGTGTATACCGAAGAGAGCATCGAACCCAGCACGGCGGTGCCCTGCACCTTGGCCCGCAGCGATTCGGAGCCGGCCGTGGCCGCCGTTTCGCCCATGCTCACGACGGCCAGATGCCCGCCATCGAAGCTCTCGAGGAAATCGGTGACACTGTCCAGGCCGTCGACGCATACCGCCTCGAGATAGGAACCGAGCACGGTTTCGACCGCGCGCTCCCAGCCCCGATCGACGCGCAGCTGCTGTGCGACGCGCGGCTGCCGGTCCAGCGACTTCGATTTCAGCCATTCGGTGACGCGCCCCGAAGCCTTGCCGAGAGCCGCCGTCTGCAGCGCTTCGGTCGACACTTGAGTGCCCAGTGCCTGCTGCCAGCGCGTACGCAGGGCATTGAGCGCCTGCGATTGTTCGCGCTCGCGATCTCTCGTGAGCGAAATCTCCGCCAGCAGCTCTTGCAGCTCGGCCGCGGCCTTTTGCCCGGCATCGCGCGCCAATTCGGCATTCTTCTCGAGGGTTTCCAGCGCAATCGCCGGCTGCAATTGCACCAGCGCCGCCCGCTCGCTCTCCTGGCGCTCCTGCTGTTGCAGCAGCCGCCGCTGCTGGCTCTCGAGCTGTTCGATGCGCGCCCGCTCGACCCCGGTCTCGCGCTGGCCAAGCGCCACGGCCTGGGCATGCGTGTCCCAGGTCTGCTGCCACGCCGACAGGGCCTGCTCACACGCCTCCAAGGCCTGCGCAGCGCGCAGCTCCTCGCCGTGCGCCGCGTCGAGGCCTGGCACCATGGCGGCCAATTCCTGCGACAGCGCTTCGAGCTGGCCGCGGTCGCGCTGCAGGACTCCGGTGAGCTCGGCGACCTGGGCCTCAGCCTGCTCCAAGTCCGAGCGCTGGCGCTGACGCAGTTCGCGGGTGAATTGAATTCCTTGCTCGATCCGCGTGGCCTCGGCTCCCGCCTCGTAGAAGCGCGCCTGAATGGCTGCCAGCACATCGGATTTCGCGGCCTGATCGGCTCGAATGTGCTCGATTCCCGCTTCGACTTCCCGAAGGTCCGCAAGCACGCCCTGCATGGCCGTCTCGCAGCCGGTGGCTTCGGCATCGCGCACCTGCGCCTCGGCGTCCAGGCTCTGCAAGCGCAAGGCCAGCAATTCCGCCTGCAGCTTGCGCTCCTCCTCCTTCAGCGTCTGATAGCGCCGCGCGGTCGCGGCCTGACGCTGCAAGTGGCGGATCTGCTTTTCCACCTCCTCACGCAGGTCGTTGAGCCGGTCCAGATTCTCGCGGGTATGGCCGATCCGGCTCTCGGTCTCGCGGCGCCGCTCCTTGTAGCGGGAAATGCCGGCGGCTTCCTCGAGGAATGCGCGCAAATCGTCCGGCCGCGCCTCGATGACGCGCGAGATCATGCCTTGCTCGATGATGGCGTAGCTGCGGGTGCCCAGGCCGGTGCCGAGGAATAGCTGGGTGATGTCCTTGCGGCGCACCTTGGTGCCGTTGATGTAGTAGTCGGAGTTGCCGTCGCGGCTCACCGCGCGACGCAACGAAACCTCATTGTAGGCGGCGTACTCCCCGGCGATCTTTCCATCGGAATTGTCGAACACCAGTTCGACCGATGCGGCGCCCAGGGGCTTGCGTGCGGCGGATCCGTTGAAGATGACGTCCGCCATGGATTCGCCGCGCAGATGCTTCGCCGAGATCTCCCCCATCACCCAGCGCACCGCGTCGATGATATTCGACTTGCCGCAGCCGTTAGGGCCCACCACTCCGGTCAGGCTGCTGGGGAAGGTGACCGTGGTCGGATCGACGAAGGTTTTGAAGCCGGCGATCTTGAGTTTCGTTAAGCGCATTATTTCGGTGAACCTGGACGCGTGGCCGTCGATGAGGCGCGTAGTGTAAAGTAAACGTCACTTTCGTAAACCCCCGGCGGCGACGCCGAAGTCCATATGATCGAATCCCGCGCACACCTGGAAACCTTTGCAAACCCTGCGCCCGCGCGGGACTACACCATACGCATGACTATCCCGGAGTTTAGCTGTCTCTGCCCGAAAACGGGACAGCCTGATTTCGCCACTCTCAAGCTGGAATACGTCCCCGACGAGCGCTGCGTCGAGCTCAAATCCCTGAAGCTCTATATCTGGTCGTTTCGCAGCCGCGGCGCATTTCACGAGGCGGTCACCAACGAGATATTGGGCGACCTGGTGGCGGCCACGGCGCCGAGATTCATGCGGCTTTTGGCGGAATTCAACGTTCGAGGCGGCATTTATACCACTGTGGCGGCCGAACATCGGCAGGCCGGCTGGACCTCTACCGCCCCGATTACCCTTCCCTAGGGTCGAAGCCGTCCAAGCGCACACCCTCCCCACCCCTGCGCCGGGGGATTCGCTTCTCAATCATAGGCTTAAGCCGGCCAAATATGTTGCCTTTGTAGTCTGTACACGCCTGATTGCGTCGGTATAATCGCGCGCTCTTTCGTTAGGAGGCGGAGACTTCAAATGCCCTCGAAGAAACCCAATAAAGCGGCTAAGCGGCCAGGTAAGGCAGCACCTAAGAAAGCAGCGCACAAAGCTGCCACTCTCAAGAAGGTGCTTCGACCCCCTGCGAAAGCCAAGCCATCGCCTCCCACATCGAAGGTACCAGTGAAACCCAACAAGCCAGTTCCCAAACCCGCGATCGCCAAACCCGCGATCGTCAAATCCGCGATCGCCAAATCCGCGATCACAAAACCCGCGGTCACAAAACCCGCGGTCGCAAAAGCGGTACCGGTGAAGCCCGCGCCCGCGAAAGCGGCGCGCCCGAAACCGGAAGCAGTCAACGGTGAAAAGGTGACTCCCATCAAATTCGATACTCGACCGCTGGTCATGACCCGGGTGCCGCAAATCGACGAAGACGGCGAGGCCGAATCCTCCGCCTCCGCCAGTTTGCTGGCCGGCCCGCGCAATGTGAAACCGTACATCGCCCGGCGCGGCGAGCAGTACATGAACAAGGAGCAGCTCGAGCACTTCGCCCGAATCCTGCAGACCTGGAAGCGCGATTTGATGGTCGAAGTCGATCGCACCGTGCTGCACATGAAGGACGAGGCCGCGAATTTCCCCGACCCGAACGACAGAGCCACTCAGGAAGAGGAATTCAGCCTCGAGCTGCGCACACGCGATCGCGAGCGCAAGCTGATCCGGAAAATAGACGAGGCGCTGAAGCGTATCGAGGATGGCTCCTACGGCTACTGCCTCGAGACCGGCGAGGAGATCGGCATCAAGCGGCTGGAAGCCCGGCCGGTCGCCACATTGTCGGTGGAAGCTCAGGAGCGGCGGGAGCGCCGCGAAAAGCAGTACGGCGACCGCGACGACCGCTACCGATAGAGCGCCGCGGTACATAGGCCGCTTCGCTCCGACGCCCTCCGGCGACCTGCATCTGGGTTCGCTGTACGCGGCGGCGGCGAGCTATCTCGATGCGCGGGCACATGGCGGACGCTGGCTCGTGCGGCTCGAAGATTTGGATAGGGCGCGCGAGGCCGCGGGTTCCGCGGCACGCATCCTCGGCACTTTGCAGGCATTCGGCTTCGAATGGGACGCGGAGATCGTCCGCCAGCGCGACCGCGCCGAACTCTATGCCGCGGCCTTGCAGAGCTTGCGCGACCGCCACCTGACCTTCGAGTGCTCCTGCAGCCGCTTGCAATTGGAGGACGAGAGCAGCTATCCGGGCACGTGCCGTGCGGGACCGGCCTTCGGGGTACCGACCGCGACCCGGCTCCGGGTCGATCCGGGATTCGTTCTGTTCTGCGACCGTATCCAGGGAACCTATCGACAGGACGTCGCCCGGGCCGTAGGCGACTTCATCGTCAGGCGCCGCGATCAGGTCGTCGCGTACCAATTGGCTGTGGCCGTCGACGATGCCGCGCAGGGAATCACCCACATCGTGCGCGGCGCCGATTTGCTCGACAACACGCCGCGGCAAATCTATCTGCAGCGCCTGCTGAATATGCCCCTGCCAACTTACGCGCACGTTCCGGTACTCACCGAGCCCGACGACTGCAAGCTCGCCAAGTCGCGGCGCAGCGTAGCCGTGGACGCGCAAGCGGCTCTCCCGCAGCTTCTCTTGGTGTTCGGACTGTTGGGACTTGCGCCGCCCGAGTCGCCGGGGGTGGCCAACCTCGGCGAAGCTTGGGCCTGGGCGATTCGCCAGTGGGACATCGAGCGCGTTCCAAAACGCTTAAATGTGCGTGTAACTAGCTAAAAAATATAGAAAAAAATGCCGATTTGCCTTGGCGCTGCATTGCGCTATCCTTACCTCGTCCAGTCCAGGGATTGGTCACGCGTGGTCAGGCACGAACCGGCATCTTCCGGCGGCGCGTCGGCCAACACGAGCGAGGAGCCGTATGAGCGAACCGCGAGTGATAAAGAAATACCCGAATCGTCGCCTATATGACACGGTCGAAAGCCGTTACATCACATTGGCGGACGTCAGGCGCTTGGTGGTGGAAAGGATCGAGTTCGTAGTGGTCGACAAGAAAAACAATGCCGACATTACGCGCAGCATCTTGCTGCAGGTGATTGCCGAGCAGGAGCATCTGGCTGAACCCATTCTGAGTCAGGACTTCATGGTCAACGTGATCCGCGCCTATGGCACCACCGTGCAAGGCATGGTCAGCGGTAGCTTGGAGCAGAACCTGAAGCAGATCATGAGTCAGCAGCCGCAGGTTCGCGCGCCGCGCATACGCACGGCGGCGGACGATTCCTTCAAAGCACTGTCGGCGATCCGTTCACGCGAAGCTGATAAAGAGCGCGACGAGCACTTCGACACGAAGTGAACCGGGGTGGGAGCCACGAACGGGGCGGCGAGCTCGCGCGGAGGTGCGCACGCCATAAAAGCCATCCCCCGACAGGATGGCAACTGAATCGCGCGCCGGGTTAACGGCGCGCGATACGCCTGAATATCCTACGCCGCGTCGACGTTGCGCATCGACAGGCGCACTCGCCCCTGGCGATCCACCTCGAGGACTTTCACCCGAACGACGTCGCCCTCCTTCAGCTTGTCGCCGACGCGCTCGACCCGCTCTTCGGAGATCTGCGAGATGTGCACCAGGCCGTCCCGGCCGGGAAGAATGGTCACGAAGGCGCCGAAGTCCATCAAACGCGCGACCTTGCCTTCGTAGACGCGGCCCACTTCGACGTCGGCAGTGATCAGTTCGATGCGCCTCTGCGCCTCACGGCCGGCGGCCCCCTGCACCGAGGCGATCTTCACCGTCCCATCGTTCTCGATGTCGATCGAGGTGCCGGTCTCTTCGGTAATCTGCCGGATCACGGCGCCGCCCTTGCCGATCACGTCGCGGATCTTCTCCGGATCGATCTTCAGGGTGATGATGGTGGGAGCCCACTCGGACATGCTCTCGCGCGGCTTCGACAGGACTTTGTTCATCTCGCCCAGGATGTGCAGGCGGCCGTCGCGCGCCTGATCCAGCGCCACCTTCATGATTTCGCGCGTGATGCTCGTGATCTTGATGTCCATCTGCAGCGCGGTGATGCCGTCCTTCGTGCCGGCCACCTTGAAATCCATGTCGCCGAGGTGATCCTCGTCGCCGAGAATGTCCGTGAGAACCTGGAAACGCGCCCCCTCTTTGACCAGGCCCATCGCCACGCCGGCCACCGGAGCCTTGATCGGCACGCCCGCATCCATCAGGGCGAGGCTGGTGCCGCACACCGAGGCCATGGAACTCGATCCATTCGATTCGAGAATCTCCGACACGACGCGGATCACGTACGGAAATTTCTCCACGCCGGGCATCACCGCCTTGACGCCGCGCTTGGCCAGATTTCCGTGGCCGATCTCGCGCCGCTTCGGCGAGCCCATCATGCCGGTCTCGCCGACGCTGAACGGGGGAAAATTGTAATGCAGCATGAACGGCTCTTTGCGCTCGCCCGTCAGGCCGTCGATGATCTGCGCATCGCGTCCCGTGCCCAAGGTCGTCACCACCAATGCCTGGGTTTCGCCGCGGGTGAACAGCGCCGAGCCGTGAGTCCGCGCCAGCACGCCGGTGCGGATGTTGATGCCGCGGACCGTCTTGGTGTCGCGGCCATCGATGCGCGGGTGGCCTTCGAGGATGCGCTCGCGCACCAGCCGATATTCCAGGTTGAAGAATTCGGTGCCGACCTGATCGGCGGTGAATTTGGCAGCGTCGCCCTTGGTCAAGGCCTCGAGGGTTGCCGTCTTGATCTCGCCGATCTTGGCGTGGCGCTGCTGCTTCTCGGTCAAGGCATAGGCGGCCGTGAGGCTTTTCTCGGCCAGCGAGCTCACTGCATCCTTCAACGCCGTGTTCGCCTCGGGCGCGGTCCAGGTCCACTTCGCCTTGCCGGCCTCGGCCGTCAGCTCATTGATGGCCTTGATCGCCACCTGCATCTGCTCGTGGCCGAACATGACGGCACCGAGCATGACTTCCTCGTTCAAGCCGTCGGCCTCGGATTCGACCATCAGCACGCCTTCTTGGGTGCCGGCGACGACCAGATCGAGCTTGGATTCGGCCAACTGGGTCGCGGTAGGATTCAAGACGTACTTGCCGCCGATGTAGCCCACGCGGGCGCCGCCGATGGGGCCCATGAAAGGCATGCCCGAAATGGCCAGGGCCGCCGACGCGCCGAGCAGCGAGGCGATATCGGGGTCGACTTCGGCGTTGACCGAGATCACGGAGGCCACGACTTGCACATCGTTGATGAAGCCTTCCGGAAACAGCGGCCGTATCGGGCGATCGATCAGGCGCGACGTCAAAGTCTCCTTCTCCGTCGGCCGGCCTTCACGCTTGAAGAAGCCGCCGGGGATGCGGCCTGCCGCGTAGGTTTTTTCCTGATAGTTGACCGTCAGCGGAAAGAAATCGCGGCCGGGCGTCGCCTTCTTCAGGCCCACCGCCGTGACCAGCACCACGGTGTCGCTCATGGTCACGAGCACCGCGCCGTCGGCCTGCCGCGCCAGTTCGCCCGTCTCGATGGTTACGGTGTGATCACCATACTTAAAACTTTTTTTGATAGCGCTCACGGAGCCCCTCAGCGTAATAGAAAACGAATGAACGAAGGCCGAGCATCCAAGTGCTGGCCGGAAACAGCGCCGTTAGCGGCGTAATCCTAAGCGTTCGACCAATTGCGTGTACTTGTCCGGGATTCTGCTCTTCAGATAATCGAGCAGCTTGCGGCGCTGATTGACCATCTTGAGCAGCCCGCGGCGCGATGCATGATCGGCTTTGTGCGTGGTGAAATGCTGGCTCAAGCCGTTGATGCGCTCGGACAACAAGGCAATTTGAACTTCGGGGGAACCGGTATCCTGCGCGCTGCGCTGGAATTTACCGACGACGCCCGTCTTTTCTTCGCGAGTGAGTGGCATTGAAATCAAACCTCAATCAATAACTTAGACCCTTTAAGAAGGCGCGCATTGTACGCGTCGCGGCACCCGCCCTCAAGCGCGATTCGTCGCGGCCGAAATAAGTCGCAGCGGAACCAAGCGTCCGGCCGGCTGAACCTGCCCCAAACCGAGAAATCCCAGGCCCGCTGCATAGATACGCACGGTTTCCGGCGGGCTTTGCGGCAATTCGACGGGAATCGACACCGTCTGGCCCTGCCGAAACGCGCTGACCCCGCCCGCCGACAGATCCAGCCGCCGCCAGCAGGTGAGCGCGGCATCCACCGGCAGCAGCGCAAGTTGCCGCTGCGCCGGGCTCGAGGCTTCCAGCGCGTCGATGGACCATTGCGGTTCCGCACCAAATGGCTCGACCCCCAGCCTGCGCAGCGCGGCCAAATGAGCGATCGTTCCGATCCTTGCGGCCAAATCCTCGGCCAGAACTCGTATGTAGGTACCCTTCGAACAGCGCACGTCGAAGCACAAATCCGGCGGCTGCCAGCCGATCAGCTGCATGTCCCGAATGACCAGGGCGCGTGCTGCCCGATCGCGGGTGATGCCGGCGCGCGCGTATTCGTACAGCGGCTTGCCGTCCTGCTTGAGCGCGGAATGCATGGGGGGCACCTGGGCGTATTCGCGCGGAAATTCGCACAGCGCCTGGCGCAGCTGCCGCTCCGAATAGGCGGGCAATTCACGCCTCTCGATGACTTCGGACTCCCGATCGGCACTCGGCGTGCGCTCGCCGAGCCGCGCCGTCACGCGATAGGTTTTGTCCGCATCCAGAAGCTGCGCGGCGAACTTGGTGGCTTCACCGAAGCAGACGGGCAGCAATCCCGATGCCAGGGGATCGAGAGATCCGGTGTGACCCGCCTTGCGCGCGTTGAACAGCCGCTTGACCCGCGCGACCGCCGCCGCGGAGCTCAGTCCGACCGGCTTGTCGAGCAGGAGTATGCCGTCGATGTCAGACGCCACCGGTCAATCTCGCGGCTTCTGCGGCTTGCTTACCGAGTCGATCAATTGAGTCAGACGCACGCCGTGCTCGATCGAGGTGTCGAGCTCGAAACTCAAGGTCGGCGTATAGCGGATCATCAGCGACTTCGACAAGGCATTGCGCAGGAATCCGGCGGCGCTTTCGAGCCCCCGCTGCACCTTCGGATCCGGGCCGTCCTTGCCGAAGACCAGATAGAACACCCGCGCCGTGCGCAGATCCCCGGTCACATTCACGGCAGTGATCGTCACGTTGCCGATGCGCTCGTCCTTGACATCGCGCCGCAGCAACTCGCCCAGCTCCCGCTGGATCTGCTCGCCGAGCCGCCGCGCCCGCGGATTATCCTTAGCCATAAATCACGTTCGCTTCGACCCCGTTGAATTCGGCGCGTAGCGCCTTCTAAAGAGTCCGAGCAACTTCCACCCGCGAGTAGCACTCGATCTGATCGTTTTCCTGGACGTCGTTGTAGTTCTTCACGCCGATGCCGCACTCGGTGCCGGCGCGCACTTCGTTGACGTCGTCCTTGAAGCGCTTCAACGATTCCAGGGCGCCCTCGAAGATGACGACGTTGTTGCGCAGCACGCGAATCGGGAAGTTGCGGCGCACGTAGCCGTCGATCACCATGCAGCCGGCGACCGTGCCGAATTTGCTCGAGCGGAATACGCTGCGAACCGCGGCCAGCCCGACGATCTGCTCCTTGACCTCGGGAGACAGCATGCCGGTGAGCACCGCCTTGATGTCGTCGATGGCCTCGTAAATGATGCTGTAGTAGCGCACATCGACGCCGTGATCCTTGATGGCTGTGCGCGCCGCCGCGTCGCCGCGCACGTTGAATGCAATGATGCGCGCCTTGGAGGCGGCAGCGAGCGTCACATCCGATTCGGTCAGGCCGCCCACCCCGGAGGCGACGATGTTCACGGCAACTTCGCCCGTGGACAATCCGTTCAACGCGTCGCGCAGCGCTTCCACGCTGCCCTGCACATCCGCCTTCACCAACAGCTGCACCACATTGGCCTTGGTTTCGCCCATGGTCGAGAACACGTCCTGCATGTTCGCGCTCTTCTGCGCGAGCTTGACGTCGCGGGACTTGGACTGGCGATGCATCGCGACTTCACGCGCCTTGCGCTCGCTCTCCACCACCAGCAGTTCATCGCCCGCATTCGGCGCGCCCGACAGGCCGAGCACCACCACCGGTATCGAGGGGCCCGCCGCATCGACCGCCTGGCCCGCCTCATCGAACAGCGCCCGCACCCGGCCGAACTCCTGGCCGATCAGCAGCGGATCTCCCAGCTTGAGCGTGCCGCGCAGCACCAGCACCGTGGCGACGGCGCCGCGGCCCTTCTCGAGGCTCGACTCGATCACATAGCCCGCCGCCAACCCCGTGGTGGGCGCTTTCAGTTCCAGAACCTCGGCCTGCAGCAGGATGCTGTCGAGCAGCTGGTCGACGCCTTGCCCGGTACGAGCGGACACCGGCACGAATATATTCTCGCCGCCCCATTCCTCGGGGATCACGCCGTACTTGGTCAATTCCTGCTTGACCTTCTCTGCGTCGGCCTCGGGCTTGTCCATCTTGTTGAGCGCGACCACGATGGGGCACCTTGGCCGCCTGCGCATGCTGTATGGCTTCGATCGTCTGCGGCATCACGCCGTCGTCGGCGCCGACCACCAGGATCACGATGTCCGTCACCTGCGCGCCTCGAGCGCGCATGGATGTGAAGGCCGCATGACCCGGGGTATCGAGGAAGGTCACCATGCCCTTGGAGGTCTCTACGTGGTAGGCGCCGATGTGCTGAGTAATGCCGCCCGCCTCGCCGGCCGCGACCTTGGTGCGGCGGATGTAATCGAGCAGCGAGGTCTTGCCGTGATCGACGTGTCCCATCACGGTCACGACCGGCGGGCGCGGCAGCACCTCGAGCGAGGAGTCCGTCTCGCCTTGCAGGTCGTCCTCGATGATGTTTTCCTTGCGCAACACCGCCGTGTGGCCCATTTCCTCGACCACCAACACTGCGGTGTCCTGCTCGATCATCTGATTGATCGTCGCCATCACGCCCATGTTCATCATGACCTTGATGACTTCGGTGGCCTTGACCGCCATTTTCTGCGCCAGCTCGCCGACCGTCATGGCCTCGCCGATCGCCACCTCGCGCACCACCCGCGCAGTCGGCATCTCGAATCCGTGCTTGCGTATCGGCATCGCTGCCACGGAACGGCGGCGCCCGTCGCGGGACTTCTTCTTCTTGTGGCGCGAGCTCACGTCGCCGACGATGTGCAGTTCCTGCCGGCCGTAGCGGGTGGCCTTGTCGTCCACCTCGACGCGCGCGGCCTTGCCCGGCTTGGCCGCGGCGGCCTTGCGCTCGCGCTCGGCTACTTCACGCGCCTGCACTTCGGCCATGCGGCGCGCCTCTTCCTCGGCAGTCCGCTTGCGGTTCTCCTCGTCGCTGCGGCGCCGGCTCTCCTCCTCCAGGCGCTCGCGGTCGAGGCGCTCCTTCTCGAGCCGCTCGTGCTCGGCCTTTTCGATGGCGGCCCGCGCCTGCTCCTCGCTCTCGCGCTGCCGGTCGAGCTCTTCCTGCTGGTGGCGCGCCTGATCTTCGAGCACCTCGCGCTTGATGTAGGTGCGCTTGCTGCGCACCTCGACGTTGACGGTGCGCGCGCGGCCCTGCGAGCTCGCGAGCTTCAGTTCCGACTGCGATTTGCGCCGCAGGGTGATCTTGCGCGGAGCCGCGTCGGCCTGCACGTCGTCGTGGCCGTGGCTGCGCCGCAGGTGCGTCAGCAGCTCGTGCTTCGCATCCTCGCTGATCATGTCCTCGGCGCCCTCGACCCTGATTCCCGCTTGATCGAGCTGCTGCAGCAGCCGATCGACCGGCACTTTCAGCACCTCGGCGAATTGGGCGACGGTAACGTCTGCCATACTTGCTCCTAAACCTTAGCTTCTTCCGCGAACCAGTGCTTGCGGGCGTCCATGATCAGTTCCGCGGCCTTCTTCTCGTCCACGCTGCCCATCTCGACCAATTCGTCGACCGCCAGGTCCGCCAGGTCATCGCGCGTGCGCACGCCCTTTGCGGCCAGGGTCTTGGCGAGGGCCTCGCCGGCGATTTCGATCAGATTCGGCGGCCGGCTCGGCGCCGTCCACCGACTCCTCGCTGGCGATCGCCTGCGTCAGCAGCACATCGCGGGCGCGCGTGCGCAGCTCCTTGACGATTTCTTCGTCGAATTCCTCGATGCCGTTCAATTCGCTGGCCGGCACGTAGGCGATCTCCTCGATGGTGGAGAAGCCCTCCTGCACCAGGATGCTTGCGACGTCGGCATCGACATCCAGCTGCTTCATGAAGGTCTCGCGCAGCGCCAGGGACTCCGTCTCGCTCTTCGCCTCGGCCTGCGATTCGCTCATGACGTTCAATTCCCAGCCCGTCAATTCGCTCGCCAGGCGGATATTCTGGCCGCCCCTGCCGATGGCTTGCGAGAGCTTGTCCTCGGACACGGCGATGTCCATGGAATGCGAGTCCTCGTCCACCACGATGGAGGTGACCTCGGCGGGCGCCATCGCATTGATGACGAATTGGGCGTTGTTGTCGTCGAACGGGATGATGTCGACCCGCTCGCCGGCGATCTCATTGGAGACCGCCTGGACGCGCGAGCCGCGCATGCCGACGCAGGCGCCCACCGGATCGACCCGCGGATCGTTGCTGCGCACGGCGATCTTGGCGCGCACGCCCGCATCGCGGGCCGCCGCCAGGATGTTGATGAGCCCCTGGCCCACTTCCGGCACTTCGAGCTTGAACAGCTCGATCAGGAACTCCGGTGCGGTGCGCGACAGGAACAGCTGCGGGCCGCGCGGCTCGGTGCGCACCTCCTTCAAGTAGGCCTTGATGCGGTCCTGGGAGCGCACCGGTTCGCGCGGAATCATTTCCTCGCGCGCGATGAATCCTTCGGCATTCGCACCGAGATCCACGTACACGCCATTGCGATCGACGCGCTTGACGATGCCGCTGACCAGCGTACCCGCCCGATCCTTGTAGGCATCGACCACCTGGGCGCGCTCGGCCTCGCGCACCTTCTGCACGATGACCTGCTTGGCGGTCTGCGCGAGGATGCGGCCGAAGGGCACCGATTCCATCGGCTCTTCCACATAGCCGCCCGGCTCCACGTCCTTGTCGATGTCGCGCGCGTCGTCGAGGCGCAGTTCCCGCTCGGGCACTTCCAGCTCGGTGGACTCATCGGCAAACACCTTCCAGCGTCGAAAGGTATCGTAGCCGCCGGTCTTGCGGTTGATCGACACGCGCACGTCGAGTTCTTCGCCGTGTTTCTTGCGGGTTGCCGATGCGAGCGCGGCCTCGAGCGCGTCGAAGATTATTTCCTTGTCGACGCCCTTCTCGTTGGAGACCGCGTCAACGGCCATCAAAATTTCTTTGTTCATGGTCCTTTTAGACTCCTTCACTCCGGCCGCAATCTCGCCTTCTGAATTCGTTCGAGCGGCAGGCTGTGCTCCTTGCCGTCGACCTCCACCACAATCGTGCCGTCCACAATCGACTTCAATACCCCGACATAACGCCGCCTACCGTCGATCGGCAGCTTCAGCTCGGCGAATATCCGCCCGCCGACGAACCGCTCGAAGTGCGCGGGCGTGCGCAGGATCCGATCGAATCCCGGGCGAGGAGACTTCCAGCGTGTAATGCCCCTTGATCGGATCCTGGATCTCGAGCACCTGGCTCACCGCATGACTCACGTTCGCGCAATCGTCGACGGTGATGCCGAGGCCGGAATCCCGCGCACATCGGTCGATGAAAATCCGCAAGACCCCGCCGCGCCCTTCCCGCGCAAACTCCACGTCGACCAGCTCATAATTCAACGCCTCGATCGGCGGCTCTAACAAGCGCATCAAGGCGTCACGCATTCTGCTGAACCCTATCTCACCCAAAAAGCCCGCAAACAAAAAAGGGGACCATCGGCCCCCTCTTATCTACTGATGAGCCCCACCGGGGCTCATACCTTATCGGGCGCGGACCGAATTGACTTGGGTCCCCCGCCGAGGGGCGCGATTATAGGCAAAGCCGCCTTGGGCGTAAACCCTGATCGCACAAATCCCTACTTTGAAATGACTGGGGCCGCATCGCTGCGGCCCCAGTTCTCGCTCGAAACTAAACGCCTTACCAGCGCTTCGGACCGCGCGATCCACCACCACCACCGCCACCCCACCGCCGCCGCCGGTGCGCTCCTGAGCCTCGTTCACCTTCAGCGCTCGCCCGTCGACATCGTGGCCATTCAAGGCCTGCATGGCGCGCGCAGCATCTGCACTTGCCATTTCAACGAAGCCGAAGCCGCGGGGCCGACCGGTGTCGCGATCGTTGATCAGCGCCACCGACTGTACGGCGCCATGCTTTTCGAACAGCGCGCGTACCGCGGACTCGTCCATTGAGAACGGGAGATTGCCAACATACATTTTCGTCATGTGAAGAATACCTACTACAAAAGAAGCTATCGGCCGGTCACGGTGCGTACTGCGATGCAATGTGCAGAGTGCCTGCCACCTGGATCGAAGAAACCTGCTTTGTGGGTTGTGGCCAAGGTGACGCCGGAGCGGCGCGGTGACCAGAAACGGACCAAGTAGAAATTCACGAACCGCCGCGGACTCTACAGCAATTCGCTGATAAATACGAATATTTCTGCTTTAGGCCGGCGTCCACCATGACAACACCGGGGGTAACATCCGGTGCCGGCCGAGCACTCCCTCGATCGAGCGGCGGGCCGCCAACCTCAGGCCCGCTGCGGTGCACAATGGCTCGGCCAAGGCCGATTCCCTGGGGCCATGATTCACCATGAAGAAGACGCCGCCGGGACGCAGATTATGTCGAATCTGGCGAAATAGCCGCTCAGGCCTCAGCAGCGTGAGCGGCAGCCGCCAGGCCAATATGGCCCCCGGCGTCAGGAAGGGGAACCAGGAGGTGATGAGGTCGGCCGGCTCCCGATAGGCGGTGTAGTCGGCCACCACGAACCGCGTATTGGGCAGCCGCAGCAGGTAGCCGGAGGCATAGTCGGTCCGCGAATGGCCATCCCGAAACAGCCGATGGCCCTCGACTTCCACGCCCATCATTCGCGCCGGGCCGAAGAAGGCCTGCAAGGCCGCGGCATACCAGAAACTGGCGCAGCCGACGTCGCAGAGCTCCCCGCCCGCCGGCCGGGCCATGCCCGATTCGGTCCAGCCGCGATCCAGGAGGTCCAGATATTCGTAGTTGTTGATGCTGGTCGCGGCGCTCATCCGCATCTCGAACTGCACCTGGTAACGGTCGCGCAACGCGGCTATTCTTTGCGACTGCTCGCGTTCTACGATGCAAAGTTCGCGGGCGGGTGTTTCCTCAAACGCACCGCGCGACCAGCGTATGCGCTCAGAAACGCCGTACCAAAAGCTGTGTCGCAAGGATCGTAGTCGCTGAAGTGATGAATACATTGGGCAAATGCTATGCGGGTCGGGGGGCAGCGTCGAGGGCAGCGCGCGCATAGGCAATGCGATTAGAGTTTCTGCTGCCCAAGTATTGGGCTACTTGGGTCGGCTTGAGCGTGCTGCGCGCCATCGAGCTGCTGCCATTCGCCGCGCAGCGGCACGTCGGCTCGGCCCTCGGCATGCCTCATCCGGCGACTGCCGCTGGCCTACGTGCGCATCGCACGGCGCAACATCGAGCTGTGCATGCCCAGCCTCTCGCCCGAGGATCAGGCCGACCTGGTCGACCGCCACTGCCAAAGTCTGGGCATCGCGCTGTGCGAGACCGCCAATACCTGGTGGAGCAGCGATGCGCGCGTGCACAAGCTCGCCGAGGTCCAGGGTCTGGATCATTTGACGGCCGCGCTCGCCAAAGGCCGCGGCGCCATCATGATCGGCGGCCATTTCACCACCATCGAGATCGCCACGCGCATCCTGGGCACCGTGGTGCCGCTCAATGTGGTGTACCGGCCGACGAAAAATGCGCTGCTTTCACACACCATGTACACCAGCTTCTCGCGCCACGGCAAACCCATCGCTCACGATGACATCCGCACCATGATTCGCGCCCTGAAGAAGAACGAGGCGGTGTGGTACGCGCCGGATCAGAGCTACCGCAACAAGGGCGCGGCCATGGTCAAATTCTTCGGCATCCCGGCCGCCACGACCACCGCCACTTCCCGGCTGGCGCGCATTTCCGGCGCCGCCGTATTGACCTACTTTCCCGAGCGGCTGCCGGGCAATGCGGGCTACCGCGTCGTCATCGGGCCCGCACTCGAGGATTTCCCCGGCGCCGATGCCATCTGCGACGTCGAGCGTTTCAACGGCTTGCTGGAAGCGCAGATCCGCCGGGTTCCCGAGCAGTATCTGTGGGTGCACCGCCGCTTCAAGGGATTGACTGCCGACTATCCGGACTACTACGGGCGCGATTCCCGCAATCGCGCCGGCCCGTGCGCGAAGCCGACCCTGATCGCCATGCGGAACACACCGGTCTGGTCGCTCACGAGCGCTATTTCTGGCATGACCCCGGCAGCGGCGCCGGCTTTTCGAGCTCGAGCCCCTTCGTGCAGCCGGACCAGCATCCCGAGTCTCCCGAATCCAAGCGGCGCCTGCTGGCGCTGCTGGAAGTCAGCGGCCTCGCCGAGCAGCTGACCCGGGTGAAGCCGCGCCCGGCCGAGCGCGCCGAGCTGCGCTATTTTCACACCGAACGCTACATCGAAGCGGTCCGCGGAATTATCGGCGGCAGGCGGCGGCCCCATCGGCGAGAGCGCCAGCATCGGCGCCGGCAGCTATGAAATCGCCCTGCTCGCGGCCGGCGGCTGCATCGAGGCCACCGACGCCGTGTTGGCGGGACGCATCCAGAATGCCTATGCCCTGGTCAGACCGCCGGGCCATCATGCGGAGGCGGATCGGGGCCGCGGCTACTGCGTGTTCGGCAATGTAGTTCTGCTCGGTGCGCCACGCGCAGCGCGTGCACGGCGTCGAGCGCGTCGCTGTCGTCGATTGGGACGTGCACCACGGCAACGGCACCGAGAGCGCCTTCATCGAGGATCCCTCGGTGCTCACCGTCTCGCTTCATCAGGATCGCTGCTATCCCATCGACGCGGGACAATTGAGCGTCAACGGCACCGGGCGCGCCGCCGGCACCAATCTCAATGTCCCCCTGCCGCCAGGTTGCGGACACGGGGCGTATCTCGCGGCCTTCGACCGGGTGGTATTGCCGGCACTCGAGCGTTTTCGCCCGCAATTGATCGTCGTTGCCTCGGGCCTCGATGCGAGTGCCATGGATCCTCTCGGGCCGCATGCTATGCACCAGCGAAACCTACCGCGCCATGGCCTCGAGAATCGTGGCGGCCGCCGAATCCCTGTGCGCCGGCCGGCTCGTGGCGACGCATGAGGGCGGGTACTCCAATGCCTACGTGCCGTTCTGCGGCCTGGCGGTCATCGAGGAATTCGCCGGTATCCGAACCGGCGTCGCCGATCCCTATCTCGAGGAATTGATGCGTATGGGCGGACAAGACCTGCAGCCGCATCAGGCCGCGGCGATCGACGCGGCGGCGGCTCTCGTGCCCAAGGTCCCCGTGGGACGCTGACCCTTCCGCGCCTACAACGGCACGTGCAATTCTTCGCGGTGCTTGGCCTTGAGCACCAGCCCATACGCCAGGCCAACAACCAGCCACGACACGCCGACCTTGACGGCCAGCGCGCTCATGCCCGAAAACACCGCGAGCACCACCACGATCCCGCAGACCGGCACCAGTCCATGCCTGATCCACGCCGCCGAGCGCCGCTTGACGGCGAAATAGACCAGCACCGAGACATGCAGGAACAGAAACCCGCTCAAGGCGCCGAAGTTCACGATCGAGGCCAGATCGTCCAGACGGTTTTTCATGTACAGGGCCACGGCGAGCGACAAGGTCGGCCGTGACCAGCATGCCCACGTAGGGAGTATGGTAGCGCGGATGCACACGCGCCAGAGCCCGCGGCAGCTGCCGATCGCGTCCCATGGCGAACACCACCCGCGCCACGCCCACCTGCATAGGCAGCGCATTCGACAGTCCGACGATGCCGGCGTACGCCCAAGCCAGCACCGCCGCGGTCCAAGGGCCCGTGGCCCATGCCGCCAATTCATACACGGCGGCGGCCGGGTCCTTGATCGCAATTCCCGGCAGCAGATTGCCGAGCACCCAGGTGACGGCCACGAAGAAAATCGCCGCCAGCACCAATGTCGCAATGATGGCCCTGCCGACGACCCGCCGGTCCCCGCCCTCCACTTCCTCGGCCAGAGTCGACACCGCGTCGAAACCCAGGAAGGACATGATGCAGATCGAGGTCGCGCTGAATATCTTGCCGGCATCGAAGGTGGCGGCATCGAACAGCGGTTTGAGCGTGAGCGCGCCGTTGCCCTTGCCGGCATGCAGCGCGGCGACTCCCAAGGCCAGGAACCCCACCATGATGATGACCTGCAGAGCGACCGCGATGAAGTTGGCGCGGGAAGTGACGGTGATGCCGAACCAGTTGACGGCCGTGGTCATCGCCACCATGGATACGATCCAGACTCCGCGATCGACCCCGGGCAGCAGCGATTCGAGCGCCACCGCGATCAGCACGTACACGAATGCGGGTATCAGCAGGTAGTCCAGCAGTATCATCCACCCCGCGATGAAACCCGGAAAGGCGCCCAATGAATGCCGGGCGAACCCGTACACCGATCCGGCCGTCGGCATGGTTTCGGTCATGGTGGCGTAGCTTTGCGCCGTGAAATACATGCACACCGCGCCCAGCACATAGGCGAGCACGATCAGTCCGTTCGATTCGCTCCACACGAAGCCGAGCGTGCTCAAGGGCGCGAACGGCGCGATATAGGCCAGCCCGTAGAGAACCAAATCCCAATATCGCAGCGAGCGCTTCAGCTTGGCGCCGGCGGCGCCATTCCCGGCGACCGCGGCCTCGGCGCTCATGGGGACGGCACCGAAATCTCAACGCCGGCTGTCACGGCGGCGCGGACTCATCCGCTTTCTTGAGCAAATCGGCGCGCATTTGCGACGCTTCGAGCCGCAAGCGGCGCGCCGCGCAATCGCCCCATCTCGGCCGCCGTGAACGGCCTGAAATTCTTCGGCAGGTGTGCCTCGTCGAAGCGCCATAGCATCCAGTTCACCACCTCGGCCAAATCCGCATCCGACAGCGGGGAAGTGGCGACGCCCGGCACGCGGCCCAGATATTCACGTCCTCCGGGCACCGACAGGAATCGAGCCACGGTGCCGGCGAGGCTCGGCGCCGTTCCCGCCGATCCCGTGCCGTCGGGGCGGTGGCAACCCTGGCAATTCAGCGTCCAGTGCTGCCAGGCGCGCTGCGAGTCCTCGACCCCCGCCGGCGAGTTCTGCGCCTTGGGCGCGGGGGTTTGCGCGCTCGCAATCTGCGAGCCGGCCCAGAAAAAAAATGAGGAGCAACACGCCGCCGACAGCAGCAGGGTCGTCGGTCCGTTCAAGCGCGCCGCTGCCATGAGGCGGTCAAAGGTCCGTTGCAGGCCGCAGCGAGCGCGTGGCCTGGGCTGATTTGTCGGGATGGCGCGCGCGCGCATCGGTCACGTCGCCCGCAGAGAACGCCGGGGGACCTGCGGTGTTCTTCCCCAGACCGCCCGCCAAATAACTCAATACCGCGGCCACTTCCGCTTCGCTCAATCCGGATTGCGCCGGCATGACGCCGTTGTAGCCGTGGCCGCCCACCGTCAGAGCGCCCATGAGGCCGGTGGTCACCACCATCACCAGGTAGTCACGGCCCTGCGGCATTTTTGCAAAGGCCACCACCTGCTCGTGCAGAGAGGGGAAGCTGCCGGGGATGCCCGCCGCGTCGGACTGGTGGCAAACGGCGCAGCGATTGGCGAATATCGACGCGCCCGTCGAGGCGGCATCGCCCGCCGGCGGTTCCGCGGCCGCACAGGTCTCAGCGGCGCCGAGCGCCACAGCAACGAGCGCCACAGCAACGAGTGCCACAGCAACGAGCGCCAGAGCAGCGAGCGCGCTGGCGGCTGGGACGCTACTTCTGATCAATCGCGACGCCCAGAATGACCGCGGTCGAGCAGGTGTAGGACTGGCTCTTGGTGCCGAAACACCAGGTGACCTCGTTGTTGTTCTGCGGGCGCACCACCGGTCGATCGCCTTGATTGTTCTGGCAGGCGCAGCGTCCCCAGGCCACGCCGCCGCAGCAATCGTTGTAGGAGATGATGTAGTTGCGCAGGTCCGCCGGATTGCGGCAGGTGCCGATCCAGGTGATGGGCGACATTTCGGTGCCGGGTGGGCAGGAATTGACGCTGCCGCCGTAGCAGGCGCAGAGGGATCCATCGATGGCGCAGTAGCGCCAATAATCGCACTTGGTCGGATCGCCGGGGTCCTGAGGATTGGTGCCGCCTTGGGGCGCCGTCTGACCCGAATTCGGATCGGTCGGCGAATTCGAATCCCCCTCCCCGGCCCGCGCCACCGGCAGCAAGGGCAGCGCCGCCGCACCGGCGAGGAAGCCTCCCAGCACCCCGAACATGCTACGCCGCGAGGTGCGGCTCGCGAAGCCGCGCAATACCTTTTCCGCTAAATGATCGAATTGAGCCACGCTTATTCTCCCGAAGATGCCTGCCTCGGTCCCCGTTGACTGAGGTATTGTTGAATGCTGCTCACGCCGGTTTCCTTGGCGATGAACAGACTTTCCAAATGCTCGCGCGTGTTGACCAGGCCGCTCGATGCCAGCTTGCCGGCCTCGTC
Source organism: uncultured Gammaproteobacteria bacterium (assembly GCA_963837435.1). Classification (GTDB taxonomy): domain Bacteria; phylum Pseudomonadota; class Gammaproteobacteria; order Steroidobacterales; family Steroidobacteraceae; genus Bog-1198. The sequence goes on along the minus strand of CAWINJ010000010.1, from coordinate 303,035 downwards.
GATCAGCACCGCGTAGGGAAGCTTGGCCACGCCATAGCTGCGGCCCAGATGTTCCGAAACCACGTAAGGAAACTTGGTCAGGCCTTTCTCGCGCACATAGGCCTCATGCGGGTCGAGTTCGCCGTCGCTCGCCAGAACGATGTCGAGCCAGCTGCGTTCGGCGCCTTGCGCCGAACGCAGCGCCGGCAGCAGGCTTTCGCAGACCGCGCAGCCGGGCGAGAGGAACAACAGCAATTGACTGCGGCCGCCGCGCACTCCGCCGATCTTCACCGGCGCTCCGTCCAAGCCCGGCAGCAGCATCTCGGGCGTGAGATCCCCGAGCTTCAATGGCTGGCGCAACGACAACGCGCCCGCCGGGGCGATGCGCTGGTGCAGAACGCCGATTTGCCGCGCCAATGCCGCGCACACCACGCCGAGAACCAGCAACCCGATCCACAGCATGATCTGCGAGGCAATCACGAAACTCATAGCAGTTCTCCGGCGCGCGGCGGCACCAGAGCCATGGCTTGATCGAGCGCCACGTACAGCGCCAGCAAGGCCAGCGCCGCCAAAATCTGCGGACCGCCGATGGACTGCGCCGCGCTCCGGGCGAAATCCAGCGAGGTCAGCAACGCCATGGCGGCCAGCCCGGCGTTTCTCGTCACGGCATAGGCGCCGAGCGGACGCCGGGCGGCGCCGAAGGTGCAGCCGCAGTCCACATCGCGCCGGCCGCGCGCAATCGCGCGCAGGATCAGTCCGAGATAGCCACCCCAAATAAACAGGGCAAGCAGGCCGCCCGCAGCCCGGTAGGTCGGTGTCACCAGCAGCCCAGCCGCGGCAATTTCGGCCGCGGCGGCCGCAATCGCCGCAAACGGCGCAAGGGCACGCGGCACTCCCGCGAATTCCCGCACCACCTCTCGCGTGCGCGCGCGGGCCGTCAATTTATGCAACCCCGATGCAGCCAACAGCAAGGCTTGAAAGGCCGCGAGCTGCGCAGCCAGCGACTCGAACACTTCGGCCGGCGATACCGCGGGGCTCATCAGCGCACGGGCTCGATTTGCATGCGGGTATGGAATCCGGGCAGATCCAGGCTGCGCACCAGATTGCCGTCCGGCTCGTACACATCGAGCCGTTCGCCCGCCTGCACCAACATCAACTGCTCGGTGCCGTGAGTCAAGGCGATCGAGGAGCCGGGCCGCACCAGCCGCAGGCGCTTGACACGGCTCTTGGTGGCCGTGTTGTACACCCACACTTCCGTCGCCGGATCCTTGTGAGTGCCTTCATGGGCGTCCGGCTGCATCAGCACGTACAGCAGCTTCTGATCGTCGCCGGCGACCAGCTGCCAACCGCTCGGCCGCCAGTGAGCCTTTTCGTCGGCGGGCGACAACAAGGACCAATCCGGCAGTATTTTCACCTCGTCGCCTCGCATGTCGATGGGCTGAACGCGGCCATGCAGGCTCGGAAAGTAGCGCAGCCCGCCGACCAGCGCAGAGGCGGTGAACAGCGGGTCCTTGTCGAGCGGATTGAAGGGCTTCGACTCGTTGCGGCCGACCACCGCGCCGTTGGCATCCAGCCTCACGGTCAGCATCGTGCCGCTCGAGCAGAGCGTGGAAAATCCGCGCGTGCCCGACGGGTAAACCAGGGAGCAGCCCGGTATCTCGACTTCTCCGAGCACCTGCCGCTTCACCAGGTCGACCACGGTGACCGACGAGGCGGGCGTGAAATTGAACACCAGCGCCATGCGCTGATCGTCGGTGAACGCGATCAGCCCTTCCATGGCGGTGATCAGGGCGCGTTTTGCGCCCGGCAACACGACCTCGCCGATGGCGTTCAGCGTGTGCGTGTCATAGACGGTGATGAAATCGGTGCGCGTGCCGCGCGAGCCGCGCGACCATACGGTATCCGCCACGTACAGCTCGGGGCGCTTGTCCGGAACCAGCAGGGTCGCCGAATCGTGCGCCTGCAGCTGTCCCTTGACGTCGCGGCTGTCGCTGCCGACATTGCGCAGCTCGATGCGGTCGCCCGCATAATTCAGAAAGCTCCAGGTCGTCGGATACTTGGCGGGCAGCGTCTCCACCTTGGGAATGGTTTCGGCCGGCAGCGGCGTGGGAAACTCGGGCGAAGCCGCCCCGCTTGCGGCGGCGAACCATGCGCACATCGCGATGGGCGTTGCACGTAAAATGCTTGCTCTCATGTCATTAGGCCCCTTGACGCATTGTTGTCGATATTTCACGGCCCGCGCATGCCCGGCGGTGGTTGATTCGCGCCGACGCACCCCCATTCCCCTCGCAGTATTTTTGAGGCTGGCCGCCTTCTTGAGAAGCAGTGTACGTCAACTGCCGAAAACTGAACACTGTTACCCATTGCCGGGTATTTCCCCGCTGCCAACGGGTATATTGTCGGCATGAATGCGGCGCAACTTGCTTTTTTTGCGGCCGTGGGCCTCGCCGGCGCGGCTTTCATCATCGGCGCCGTACGCACCGCAAGGCGCTGCACGCAGGTGCGCTGGCCGACGCCCGTCGAGCTGCTCATCGGCCTCGTCACCGATTTCTTCGACACCTTGGGCATCGGCTCCTACGCGCCCACCACCGCGATCTACAAATTGCGGCGCATCGTTCCCGATGAATTGATCCCCGGCACCTTGACCGTCGGTCATGGCGCCGCCTCGGTCACCGAAGCGCTCATATTCGTGACGGCCATCGTGGTCGACCCCCTGCTGCTGGCCTGCGCGATCGGCAGTGCGGTGGCCGGTGCCTGGCTAGGCGCGGGTGTGGTGGCGCGGCTGCCGCGCCGCTCGATTCAGGCCATCATGGGAGCCGCCCTGCTCATCGCCGGCGTGATCTTCGTCTGCATGAATCTCGGCGCGCTTCCCGGCGGCGGCACGGCCATGAGCCTCGGCGGCTGGAGGTTCGGGCTCGCCGTGGGCATCAACTTCGTGCTCGGCTCGCTCATGAGCGTCGGCATCGGGCTGTATGCACCTTGCATGGTTGCCTTGGCGCTGCTCGGAATGCATCCGCTCGCGGCCTTCCCGATCATGATGGGCTCCTGTGCCTTGCTGCAGCCGATCGCGAGCCTGCGCTTCTTTCAGACCGGTCGATTTGCGTGGGGTCCAGCGCTGGGCCTCGCCTTCGGTGGTGTCATCGGCGTGCTCATTGCCGCGTTCATCGTCAAGAGCCTGCCGCTGACGGCGTTGCGCTGGCTGGTGATCGTGGTCATCGCCTATGCGGCGTTCGCCATGCTGCGTTCCGCGGCTCGGGCCGAGATCTAGTTTTCGCGACATCGATCGCCAGGGGGCAACGTTGGACGACCAAGTATCCGTGCAGAGCGCCACCGGCGTGGATTTGACGCTGCGCATCGCAGGCCCCGGGAGCCGCAGCTACGCCTTCATCGTCGACTGGCATATACGGCTGTTGCTGGGCTGCGCGTGGCTGTTCCTGGCAAGGTTCGCCATGCATATGAGCCTGAATCTGCGATCGCCGGATGCGCTGCTCAGCCTGGTGCCGGCCGCCGCCATCTACTTCTTGTACCACCCCATTTTGGAAACGACGATGCGCGGCTGGACGCCGGGCAAGCGCATGGCCGGCGTGGTGCTCGTGAACCGCAGCGGCGCAACACCCGGCACCGCGGCGCTGCTGATCCGCAACATTTTCCGTGTGATCGACGCCCTGCCGGCGCTATACGCCGTGGGTCTCGTCGCGTGCTTTTTCACCGCGAATCGCGTGCGCATCGGGGACATGGCCGCCGGCACCTTGCTGGTGATCGACGATGCGGCCGCCGCAAAGTCCCTGTCGCGCCTGCAATCCATCGCCTCGGCCTCGCGCCTGCCGCTCGATGCCCTGGAACTGGTGGATCAAACTCTCGAACGCTGGCCGTCCCTGGATTCGAACAGCCGGAAGAAAATTGCGGGCGCGCTGCTGGCGCGCATCGAACCCGGCGACGCCGGACAGCTGTCGACTCTGAGCGACGCGCAGCTGCATGCGCGGCTCGCGGCGCTGCTCGAGCGCGCCAATACGCCGGCGGGCAGCAACGATACTCATGGCTGACAGTACCGACATGCGCGCCTGGATCATCGCCCGCGCCGGCGCCTGGGCGGGCATCGTTCAGAATGTCGTGCGGCTGCGGGGCACACGCCGTGCGAGCGTCGAGGAGGCCTTGGCCGCAGTGGAGGCTTACCGCGGCCTCGCACGGGATCTGGCCACTGCGCGCCGGCTGGCGCCCGGCAGCCGCACCACGGGAGCGCTGGAATCGCTGTACCTGCAGCTGCATGCACTGATCGGACGCAGGCCCCGCGCCGGCACGGCGGCGCTGCTCGATTTGCTGCGTGCCGAGATCCCAAGGGCGTTTCATGAATTGCGTTACCGCATTGCCGGGATGGCCTGCTTGATGGCGGCGAGCGCGGCCGCAGGCTGGTGGATCATCACGGCCTTTCCCACGCTGATCAGCCTCATCGCGAGCGAACAGATGATAGATAACGTCGAGAAGGGCCATCTGTGGACCGAGGGCATGCTCAACATCCTGCCCTCCTCCATCTTGTCCGTGAACATATTCGCCAACAACATCGTGGTGAGCGTGCTGGTATTTTGCGCCGGGACATTGCTCGGGCTGGGCACCTTCTATCTGGTGGCGCTCAACGGGCTGATGCTCGGCGGAGTATTCGCCTTCGTGCATCAGCATGGTCTCGGCACCGCCCTGTTCACCTTCATCATCGCTCACGGGCCCGTGGAGTTGTCCGTCATTTGCGTGGCGGGCGCCGCCGGGACCGCGCTCGGCGATTCCATCGTGCGCCCGGCATCGGGCACCCGCCGCGATTCGTTCCAGGCGTGCGCGCACCGCATCGCGCCTCTGCTACTGTTGTGCGCGGCGCTGCTGGTCGGGTGCGGCTTCATCGAGGGCTTCGTGTCCCCGGATCCCATATTTCCCTTGGCCAGCCGGATCACGATCGGCGTTTGCTACTGGGCGGCGATGTGGGCGCTGATGAGCGGGCGGTTGCTCGCAAGCCCGGTCCTCGATCCGCCGCGCTCCTAGGCGCTGCGCCGCCGCCTGAAGTCCTCATAGGCCGCGAACACGGCGCCCTCGAGCTGCTCCGGCCTCGCTACCAGCGCCGGCGCACCCAAGGCGTTCAAGGCGCGGACCTTGCGCTCGAGTCCGATGCGATATTCCTGCGCGGCTAGCGCGCGATACGGATCCAACCAATGGCGGGCCGGTGCCGAGGACATGGCCTCCACCGCGGCGCTCGACAGTCCGGCAACGAAGGGCAGATGCTTGGGCAGCAGCAGGCCGACGGCCCGCACCAGCTGGCTGGCCGCCGTCGCGTCATCGACGTCGGTGAGCATCACGATGAGACTGCGGTGGGAAACCAGCGAACACACTCGGGTCGCCGCATACAGCGGATTCGATTCGGTGCCTTCGACGCGCGCCGCCGCCAGCACCGCGCGCAAGCGCGCCACCGCTTGAACGCCCCGGGCAGGGGCCAGCGCGGCCAGCGGGCGATCGGCGTAGAGCACCAAGCCGACGCAGTCGTCCTGGGTGGCGGCATGCTGCGCCAGGCGCGCCGCGACGTTCACGTAGTGCCCGAAGCGGTCGAGTGCGCCGGCGCGCAAGGCACTGGCGCGGCCGGCGTCGACGGCAATGACCATTTGCAGGCGATGATCCTGGGCGAAATCGCGGCTGATCATGCGGCCGGCGCGAGCGGTTGCCTTCCAATCGACGGCCCGCGGCGGGTCGCCGGCGCGGTAATCGCGCAGCCGCATCACTTCGACGCTGGCCCCGGCTTGCGGCCCCGCCTTGTCGCCGCGGGCGGCCAGACCCTTGACCTCCCGTACGCTGCGAAACAAGTCGGGCAACACTCGAACCTCGCGCCCGCCGGTCAGTGTGTTGGGCCACCAGGCCAGGCGCAATGGACCTGCGGCTCGCGCCCGCGGCGCCGGCCAAGAATACAGGCCGAGTCGGCTGGGGCAGCCGCTCCACTCGGCGACCGCCGGCGCGCCGGCAGGAATGCGAAGCCGCATCGTGCCCGCATCGACCTCGAATGAGTCGGGAGCCGACGGTGCAAGCTCGATATCGAGACTGCGCCGCAGCTCATGTCTGAACGTGAAGCGCACCGGGCAGCCGCGGCCCAGCAATAGCCTGTCCGGCGGTTCCATCGCCGCGGACAGGCCGCATCTCGAGACCACCCAGTATTCATAGGCGAGACCGAGCAGCAACGCCGCGGCGGGCAGCCGCCAAAGGCCCGACAGCAGCAGATCGCCGCCCCAGTCGCCGAGGACGGCGATGATGGCCGTCAGCAATGCCAGAATCAGCGCGTTCTGCCGCAGGCTCATGCCGGTCAACGAGGCACCGAAACCTGTTCCAGCAGACGCTGCACGATCCCCTGGGTGGTCACCCCCTCGAGCAATGCCTCCGGCGCAGCCACCAGGCGGTGCGACATGGCCATGGGCAGCACGTCTTTGACATCGTCGGGGGCAACGAAGCTTGCCCCGCGCAGCGCCGCGGCGATGCGCGCGGCATGCAGCACCGCCAGCACGCCGCGAGTCGACAGTCCCAGGCTCAGGTGAGCGTGTTGTCTCGAGGCGAGCGCAAGATCGAGGATGTAGCCGAGCAGCTCGGGCGCCACATGCACCTCATCGACGCAGGCTCTGGCGGCATCGAGATCCGCTTGCGCCACCGCCGGCGCCGGCAGCGGCGCGCGCGGTGCATGCAGCGCCGCATAGTGCGCGAGGATGGCCTGCTCGTCATCGCGTGCCGGATAGCTCATGTCGATGCGCAGCATAAAACGATCCAGCTGCGATTCCGGCAGCGGGTAGGTGCCCTCGAAGTCGCCGGGATTTTGGGTCGCGATCACCAGGAACTGGGGCGGCAGCGCATAGGTCTTGCGCTCGACCGACACCTGCCTCTCCTCCATGGCTTCGAGCAGCGCCGATTGAGTCTTGGGGCTGGCGCGATTGATTTCATCGACCAGCAAAACATCCGCGAACAAAGGCCCCGGGCGGAACTCGAACTCGCTCTTCGACGCGTCGAACACATGCACGCCGATGATGTCGGAGGGCATGAGATCGGCGGTGCCTTGGATCCTGCGGAAGGTTCCGCCCAACGCGGCCGCAAGAGTCTTGCTCAACAAGGTCTTGCCCAGGCCCGGCGGCCCCTGCAGGAGCACGTGCCCACGCGCTACCACGGCAATCGTCAGCCCGCGGATCACCGAGCGCAGGCCGATGACCGTCGTCCCGAGGGCCTCCTGCAGACGCTGCTCCAAGATCTCCAATGCCGTACTCATAGAAGACTTCCTTGCAACTGGGAAAGAAGAGTTTGCAATCGCGGCAGGTCGACGCGACGGCCGGCCTGCAGCCGATCGTGCAGGCGGCGAAGCTCGGACAATTCGCCGCGCGCGACGCCGGCCTGCGCAGACAGCCACTCCCAGACCGGAGCGCCGTCCTCAGGCAAGTCGAGGCGCCGCCGAATGAAATTGAAGAAATTTGCGAACAGGCGCGCAGCCGCCGTCTGCGGCGGCAGTGCGGAGGCGAAGAATTCTCCGCTCATGGCGACGAAGGCCGTGACATCGACCGGGTTCCACTCGCGCGATCGGCTCCGCAAGGGCTGCACTCCGAGAACGAGGAGGAGCCACAGCAGAACGATCCAGCCGAGGCTGCGGTGCAGGCGAGGGTCGGCGAAAAACGCCTTGGCATCGTAGTAGTTCACCGCACCCTGATGGGCATCGTCGAATATGACGGCGCTCCCCTTCTGGACCGACCATGCGATGAGATTCGACAGCAAGCGCGAATTGTCCGCTTGCCCGATGAGCTGATTGCTGAAGATACTGGCAACGGCAAAGGTCACCACCTGGCCTCGGCCTTGGCGGCGCAGCCAAATCGCCGAATCTCCATTGCCCGCGATGCGGCCGATCTGCAGGACCGCCGACCGATCCATGGGACTGGCGCGCCAGCGTGAGGCGGGCAAATCCGAGATGACTTGCACCGAATGCACACCCTGCAGCAGAGGATGCGCGCCGCGCGGCTCGATGATGCTGTTCCGCGATTGCAGAAACTCGACTAAGGCGCGGCGCGATTGAGCGGAGCGCTCGGCGTCGACGGCGTTGAATTTCAGGCGCGTCATCCGCCCCACCGCCTGCACCACTCCCGAGCTTCCCACGGTCCACAGGGGTGTGTCGTCGAGTGCCGCCATCACAACCAGGGTATTGCCGCGTTCCACCCACTGATCGAGCCGGGTCAACTCCTGGGAACGCGCCGGCAATTCTTGCGGCAGAGTGGTCAGCAAGACATTTCCCGTGCGCGGGAAGAGCGCGCCGGCCGAATCCAATGAATCGTAGCGATCGCGCAGCGAGACGACCGGTATCCGCGCCGCCTCGAGCCAGCGCCACGCTGCCTGATAGCCGCTCGAACCGGTCTCGGTGCTCAAGGGCATGAGCTGCGAATGGTCCGGGAACTGCGGCTTGGGGACGAACAATTCATAGACCAATGCCAATGCACCCAATGCGAGGCCGAGCGTAACCAGTCTTTCCCTCACCGTCCGCCCGGGGAGTTCGACAACTGTGCCAGCAGTGATCGGCCATCCTCGAGCAGCGAATTCCAGCGCTCCGGCGCCCCGCCCGGCGGCCCGTAGAAAATCGATTCGGCGGCGCCCGCCACCGCGGCGAACACCGCGCGCTGTGAGTCATCGTCGAACACGCCGCGCGCCACCAGCTCGCGGTGCGTCAGACTGCGTTCCGCCCGCAGCCGGCCGGTCTGCATCAGGCGGCTGACGATGGCCCGCAGCAGCTCGGTCGGCTCCGCCGCAAACGCCGGCCGCTCAGGCATGACCGACTCCTCCGCAGGACTCCCCGCTTGCGCAACGGGCGGACGGCGGCGCCTCGCCCCACCCGCCCTCCATTCACTCCAGATGACGGCTGCCGCCGCCGCCGCCAACAGTCCCACCAATGTGTAGGCGATGTTATCGAACCACGTTGTCGAGCGTCGGATGTGATCCAGCCAATTACCCAACCGGGTGAGAGCGCCGCCCAAGCGGTCCCACAGCCGGGTCTTGAGCCAGCTGACGAACGCATCCCACCAGGAGGTCCGCGCAGGGATCTGTTCTTGCGTCAGTGCTTTGAGTATTCCGGGCAAGAGTGCAACATCAGGCGCATCTGCCGGCTTGGATCCGCCGTAGTTCTGCGCGAGCGTCACCAGATCGCGCAGCGCATCGCGATTTAGTTGTCCCTGCCAGCCGTCGTACAGCATGGGCTCGAGGCCCAAGGATTGAAGGGCATCGGCCAATTGGGGACAGGCCGCGCCGAGCGCCTCGATTCCGTTCGCCTCGGGTGCGGCTTTCGCAGCGCAGGCGCTCAGCACGTCAATCGGTGCAGCCGTACTCCAAGACCCTGCCAGCAGCGCGGCGATTGCGCCGGCGATCCACGCGCCTCGGCGTCCTGGGCACACGCTCACTGCGGCGCTAAGGCGTTCACCCGACTCGCCAGATCCGCCCCTTCCTTGCGCAGCTTCAAGTCGTAATACATGGCGAGCTGCACGGCGGGAAGCAAAGACATCAGCACGGCGTAGGTGGGCACCGCCACGACCTGGCCGACGATCACGGCGAGTGCGCCCGAGTTATGCAGCACGGCTCCGAGAAGCGCATCGAGCGCCGCGATGGCGGCGTAAAATACCATCGCCATGATCAGGGCGATGGTGTAAACCGTCGCGGTTCGCCACCAGTAATTCTTGATCAGCGCCCAGCTGATGCCGATCGACTTGAAAATGCCCGCGTCCTGCACAATCAGCGCGATATTGGCGAGGAAAACCCGGCCCCACACATAGATGAAGACCACGGCCACGCCGATGACGAGGATGGCGCGCAGGACCGGCGATGCGAACACGCTGGATATGCCCATTAGAATGCCGGCTCCCACACCGCAAACCGCGAGCAAGGCCGCCAGCACTACGAACAGCAAGACTGAGCGAGGCAGGAGCCGAAACCCCACCGACACGGATCGGCCGGCGGTCTCGAGCTTCTCCGTGGCGAAGCCATTCACCAGCGCAACGAGCGCATTGTAGAAGCCGAGCGCGAGCAATACGACGACGACATACGATAGCCAGACCGTCGGGGATTTGAACAGCGCCAGAATCGCGGTCGGATCGCGGCCGCGAACGCCGATGAATTGGTATTGAATGATGAGTGTCGGGGCGGCGATCAGTATTTGACCGCAAAGCGCCAAAGGCCATGCTTTCGCAAATGAAGCGCGATACAGCCTGACGGCATCGTCGACGATCCCACCGATGCTGCGCGGTGCTGTAGGTTTGGCGTACACGTCGTCCTCCCTCCCTGAGCCCATTGTTCTTCGGCGTCCGCGAAGACTAGCATGGAGCGCGCCGGCGGACGAATCGCGCGCCGGCCTGCCGCAGGTTACACTTTGCAGTTCGAATCAGTTCCGGCACGGCGCCGGCGGAGCATTCAATTCGTGGCAATCACATTGCGCAAGGCTGTCCTCCCCGATGTCCCGCAAATCGAGGCGCTCATCGGCCGGTCGGCCCGGGGCCTCAGCCAGGATGACTACCGGCCCTCGCAGGTCGAGGGGGCGCTGCGCGGCGCGTTCGGAGTCGATACTCAGCTGCTGGCCGACGAGACTTATTTCGTCGCGGAGGACGAGGGTCGGCTGGTCGGCTGTGGCGGCTGGAGCTTCCGCTCCACCCTGTTCGGCAGCGACGCACGCGCCGACCGCGATTCATCGACACTCGACCCGCGCACGCAGGCCGCCAAGATTCGCGCCTTCTTCGTCGATCCCGGCAGTGCCCGCCGCGGCATCGGAACCTTATTGCTCGAGCGATGCGAGAACGAAGCGCGCGGCCGCGGCTTCTCCCAGGTGGAGCTCATGGCAACCCTGCCCGGCGTCAAGCTCTACGCCGCCCGCGGCTATATTGCCGGGGCAATGGTGCATTTCGACATGGGGCTGGGCGAGATCATCGAATTCATTCCCATGCGCAAGAGCCTAGTCGCGCCATAGCCGCTGCCAGCCGGCATGGCCCAATTCGCGCAGCGTGCGGATATTTCTACGGTATATCTGCTCCGTATCCGGCACCGCCGCGACCGCGCCTTCGACGCTGACCTCGCGCAGCAGGTGCAGCATCGGGTGCGGTGAGCGATTGGTGTAGTTCTCGATGTCCTCGGGCTGCGTGCCCGCAAACTGGTACAGGGGGTGAAAGCCGGCCACCTGCAGCTCGCCTTCCAGCCCCAGCTCGACGATCGCGGCCTCGCACACTGCGACGAAATCGTTGTACTCGATGAAATCGCACAAAACCCAGGGGTGGATCAGCAGGGTGGTCTCGCAAAGCAAGGGGTCGGCGGCGTTCAGGTACTGCAACTCCGAGCGAAAATCCGCCAGCAGCGCCTGCACGGAGCGTTGCTCGCTGAGTTGGAAGCGCACGCGGTTGCCGCGATAGACTCCCTCGGCAAATGGGCACAGGTTCAGGCCGATCACCGATCTTTCCAGCCAGCGGCGCGTTGCCGCGATGATTTCCTCGCCGTTGATGAATCATCCTCCCAGGCTTCCCCGTCCTCACGAAGTCTAATCCGACCCACTTCGAGTATCCTAATCGCCCGATCGGGTATCCTAATCGCCTCGCCTCCACTCAAGGTCCGCTGCCGATGCCGCAAACAATTCCTGCCACATTGATCCCCGGCGATGGGATCGGCCCCGAAATCATCGACGCCACCCTCGCCGTACTGAAGGCGCTCGGTGCGCCATTCGAATGGGACACCCAGATTGCAGGGCTCGAAGGCGTCAAGACGGCCGGCGATCCCCTCCCCGCGAAGGCAGTAGAGAGCATCAGGCGGACTCGTCTCGCGCTGAAGGGCCCGCTCGAGACCCCTTCCGGCGGCGGATACCGCTCCTCCAACGTGCGCTTACGGGAGGAGTTCAAGCTCTACGCCAATCTGCGCCCTGCACGCACGCTGATCCCCGGCGGCCGCTTCGACAAGATCGACCTGGTGGTCGTGCGCGAAAACCTCGAGGGCCTGTACTTGGGGCACGAGTATTACATTCAGATCGACGACGATCCGCACGCCGTCGCCATGGCCTCCGGGGTGAACACGCGCCAGGGCAGCCGCCGCCTGTTGCAATTCGCCTTCGACCACGCAGTGGCAACCGGCCGCAAGAAAGTGACCATCGTGCACAAGGCCAACATCATGAAGGTCCTGACGGGCATCTTCCTGGAGGCGGGACAGGAATTGTATGAACGCAAGTACAAGGGCCGCTTTGCCCTGGAGACCGTCATCATCGACGCCTGCGCCATGAAGCTGGTGCTGAACCCATGGCAGTTCGACGTGCTGGTGACCACCAACCTGTTCGGCGACATCCTCTCGGATCTGGTCGCAGGGCTGGTGGGCGGGCTGGGCATGACCCCGGGCGCGAATATCGGGGCCGATGCGGCGATATTCGAGGCCGTGCACGGCTCGGCCCCCGATATTGCCGGCAAAGGAGTGGCGAATCCCACCGCACTCATGCTGGCGGCGGCAATGATGCTCGATCACTGCCACCTGCCGCACATGGCCGCGCGCCTGCGCACCGCCATCGATCAGGCGCTCAACGTGGATCAGGCGAGAACCCGCGACCTCGGCGGGAATGCCGGCACCGCCGAGTTCACGCGCGCCGTCCTCAGTCGCGTCTCGCATGCCTGACGGCATCGTCCGAGCTCGAGATGGTATCCAGGCCGGTCATTTCCATCCGCAACGTGGGGAAATCCTACGCTTCGGGGGTGCGTGCCCTGCAGCCCATCGACCTCGAGATCGACAAGGGCGAAATCTTCGCTCTGCTCGGCCCTAACGGCGCCGGCAAGACGACGCTGATCAATATCGTCTGCGGCATCGTCACCGCAAGCAGCGGTTCCGTGGTTGCGGACGGTCATGACATCGTGCGCGACTACCGCGCCGCGCGCACCAAGATCGGCTTGGTGCCCCAGGAATTGACCACGGACGCATTTGAAACGGTCTGGGCAACCGTGTCGTTCAGCCGCGGATTGTTCGGCCGCGCGCCGAATCCCGGCTTCATCGAGCGCCTGCTCGCGGATTTGTCGCTCATCGACAAGCGAAACAGCAAGATCATGACCTTGTCCGGCGGCATGAAGCGCCGAGTGATGATTGCGAAGGCCCTGTCCCACGAACCGGAGATCTTGTTCCTCGATGAGCCGACCGCCGGCGTCGACGTGGAATTGCGCCGCGACATGTGGACCCTGGTGCGCAAGCTGCGCGACACGGGGGTTACCATCATCCTGACCACGCACTACATCGAGGAAGCCGAGGAGATGGCCGATAGAATCGGCGTGATCAACAAGGGCGCCCTGATTCTGGTCGAGGAAAAGACGCAGCTGATGAAAAAGCTCGGCAAGAGGCAGCTCACGCTGCATCTGCGGGAACCCATTCTACAAGTGCCGCCCGAATTGCAATCCTGGGGCCTGGAACTGAAGTCCGCAGGGCTGGATCTGGTGTACACCGTGGACAGCGCGGACAGCATCGATATTTCCACCTTGCTGAAGCGGGTCAACGACCTGTCGATAGCCGTGAAGGATCTGCAGATGCATCAAAGCTCGCTCGAGGATATCTTCGTCCAGCTGGTGAGCGAGAAGGCGTGAGCTCACCGATGCTGCGTATTGCATTCAATCGGCACGGCGTATGGGCAATCTACAAGTTCGAGATCGCGCGCTCGCTGCGCACTCTGGTGCAGAGCCTGGTGACGCCCGTCATCACTACCTCGCTCTACTTCGTCGTTTTCGGCGCGGCCATCGGCTCGCGTCTGACCACCCCCGGCGGCGTCAGTTACGGCGCATTCATCGTGCCCGGATTGATCATGCTGGCGCTGTTCACGGAGAGCCTGTCGAATGCCTCCTTCGGCATCTACTTTCCGAAATTCACGGGCACCATCTATGAACTGCTGTCGGCGCCCGTGTCCTATGTCGAGATCGTCATCGCCTACGTGGGGGCGGCGGCAACCAAGTCGGTGGTGCTGGGCCTGACGATCTTGGTCACCGCCTCGATGTTCGTACCGATCGAAATCCTGCACCCCGCGTGGATGATCGCATTCCTGTTGATGACGGCATTCACCTTCAGCTTGTTCGGATTCATCATCGGCATCTGGGCCAAGGGCTTCGAGCAGCTGCAGTTCATACCCATGCTCATCGTCACGCCGCTCACATTCCTCGGAGGCGCCTTCTATTCGATCGACATGCTGCCGAGGGCCTGGCGCACCTTCAGCCTGTTCAATCCCATCGTGTACCTGATCAGCGGCTTTCGCTGGAGCTTCTACGGCAGCGCCGATGTGAGCGTGGGAACCAGCATGGCCATGACGGTGGGATTCTTGGCGGTATGCTTGGGCGTCGTCGCTTGGGTGTTCAAGACCGGATTTCGCCTTAAGAACTGACTCAACATGCGTAATTAAGTAGGATTCGAGACATGAAAACATGCAATAGGCGCAGCCGGAGATTCCGCGGGCGTGGCTTTGCGGCCGTAGGGCTGCTGCTTTGCGCAGGCAGCTTGGGCTCGCTTGGGGTCGCCGCGCCGGCTGACGTTGCGGCGGCCAAGGCCGCGCCACCGCCGCTCGGAATCGACCTGAACGCGTTCGACGCGAGCAAGAAGTCCATCGCGCTGCCGGACGGCGAGACCCTGGCTTATATCGACCGGGGTGAGCGCTCCGGTCCGGCCGTGGTGCTGATCCACGGCTACACCGACAGCGCGCGCGATTGGGTGCCCATGTTGCCCTACCTGTCGTCGAGTCACCGGCTGATCCTGGTGGACATTCGCGGGCACGGGCAATCGAGCAAACCCGAGTGCTGCTACACGCGGCTCGACTTTGCCTATGACATCAAGCTGCTGCTGGATGCGCTCGGCGTGCGCAAGGCGGACATCGTCGGGCATTCCCTGGGAAGCATCATTGCCCAAACCTTCGCCGAATACTGGCCGGAGCGCACGGCGCATGTGGTGCTGATCTCCTCGACCGGCGGTTCGCCTCCCGGCCTGAAGAAGAAACCCGCCTTCGATTTCGCCGCCGAGATCCGCAAACTCAAGGAACCCATCGATCCGGACTCGCCGTTCATGATTGCCTGGTGGGACTCGCCGACCCCGGTGGATCCTGATTTCATTCGCAGGCAGCGCAAGGATGCCGCCGGCATCCCGTTGCGGGTGTGGCTGGCGGTTCTCGATGAGGCGCTGCCCGCCAACAATGTGTATGGCGACCTACAGAGCACCCTTCCCCGTCTCAAGGCCCCCACCCTGCTCATCTGGGGCAGCAAGGACCCGATCATGGAGGAAGACATGCGCCAATCCCTGCGCGATGCCTTGCCGAAGGCCAAGGTCAAGATCTTCGACCGCCTGGGTCACAATCCCTTCTGGGAGGACCCGCGCGGCGTGGCCGCGGCCGTCAATGCGTTTCTGGACACCCCGCTCTAGGGTACGAGCTCGAGTTCGAGCTCGAGCCCGAGCTAGGCCGCATCGGGATCGAGGCCGACGTCGGCGGCATGACATCGGTGACGATCCGACATCACGTCGAGCGAGCGGCACGCGGCGATGTACACCAGCGCCGATACCGGCAAACCCACCAGCATCGCGATATCGGCCCCGCCGAGCGCCTTGGCCACCGGCCCCTTGAAGTGATCGGTGCTGAAGAATGGAATCATGGCGGCAAAGCCGATGCCGTAGGCCCACAAGCCGCGCCAGTTCCAGCGCCCATACATGCCGCGCGGATTGAATATCTCGCGCACCGAGTAATGACCTTTTCGAACCCAGTAGAAGTCGACGAGGTTGATCGCGGTCCAGGGTGTGAATAGATATAGAAGAACCGCCAGAAATTCGCTGAACTGGGCGACGAAGTTCTGCGACGAGGCCAGGGCGAGGCCGGTCGCGATCAGCATCGACACCGTCAGGGTGAGAAGGCGCTTGGCCAGGGTCAGCCGGCTGGGTTTGAGGGAGTCCATGACGCTCAGCAGAGTGAGCGATGCGCCGTAGTAATTGAGCGAGGTGATGGTCACCAACCCCAACAGCGAGCACAGCAGCAGCGGCTTGCCGAACCCCGGCAGGACCACATCCGCCGTGGTACGCAGCGCCGTCGCCACTTCCATGGCCGGAAAGAGCGCGGCGGCCAGGGTCCCGACCAGCATCATCCAGGTCCCGCCGATGAAGGCGCCCAGGTAGGTCCACCAGAACGATGCGCCCACCCCCACGTCGCGCGGCAGGTAGCGAGAATAATCCGACACGTAGATGGACCAGGCGATCTGATACGACGCGGCGGCGAATAGCTGCGTCAGAAACGGCACGGCGCGAAAGCCGCGCAGCGAGATCTCTTGCGGCGGGAGGTGCAATTTGACGAGCGCGGCGACCGTGAACACCAACAGAGCCGCGATCAATATGTAGGCGACCCAACGCTGCGCCAGATGGATCAGATCGTAGCCGATCACGGCCAGAGAGACCGACAGCAGCGTGAAAGACAGCATGATCAGCGTGGAATTCCCGCCCCAGAGCGACACCACCGTCTGCGCTGCGAGTATTTGATTGAAGGCATTGAAGCCGATGAAGGCGATGAGCGCCACCACCCATATCAACAGTGCGCCGACATAGCCGAACTGCGGCCGCGACTGGATCATCTGCGGCAACCCGAGCTGCGGGCCCTGGGTGGAATGAAAGGCCATGAAGAATGTACCGAAGGCGCAGCCGCAGAGCACCGCGATCGCCATCCAGAGCAGATGGCCGCCGACGGCGACGCCCACCACCCCCGTGGCCACCGTCGCCAGGTGCGCGTCCCCCGAGAACCACACCGGCCACAGATGCCAGACCTTGCCGTGCCTCTCGGCAACGGGCACATAGTCGATCGAGCGCTTTTCGATCATCAATTCCGCGAATTTTGCCGACATGTAGCTGCTTTTTTATGGATCCCCCGAAAATACTAACATCGGACCGATGCCGGCAGCGGCGCATTTTCGCGGAAGACCGAAGTCAGGAGTACATATACCGCCGCGTGAGCGGCAGCGGCAGCTTGCCCGGTGCCCGCTTTCCCGCCAAAACCTGATAGATGCCGATATCGCCCGACTCGAATTCGAGGGCGCAAGCCGCCATGTAGAGCCGCCAGACGCGATACGTGGCCTCGTTGACATACTGCAACGCCCGCGAATGATTGCGCTCCAGGCGCGCGACCCAATGGCGCAGCGTCATCGCATAGTGCGGGCGCCGCGCCTCGACGTCCGCGATTTCGAATTTAGCCCTCTCCATGACGTGCTGGATATTGCTGACATTGTCCAGCTCGCCGTCCGGAAAGACGTAGCGGTTGATGAAATCCGTGGACAGCGACTTCTGCCAGCCTTCGGCGTTGTGCGTGATCCCATGGTTGAGGAACAGGCCGTGCGGCTTGAGCACGCGATGCACGGTGGAGAAATAGACTGGCAGATTCTTCAGGCCCACGTGCTCGAACATGCCGACGCTGGCCACCTTGTCGTAGACCGACTCGCCCGGCAGGTCCCGATAGTCCAGCAGCTCGACCTTGACTCTGTCCCCGAGCCCCGCCTCGGCGATGCGCTCTTGAGCCACTTTCAATTGCTGGGGGCTCAAGGTCACGCCATGCGCATGCACTCCGTAGCGCTGCGCCGCGTGAATCACCAGGGCGCCCCAGCCGCAGCCGACGTCGAGAAATTTCTCTCCGGGCTGCAGCGACAGCTTTCGGCAAATATGGTCCAGTTTCGCCGTCTGCGCGGCATCCAGCCCGACGTCGGGATTCTCGAAATAAGCGCAGGAGTAGACCATGGCATGATCCAGCCACAGCGCATAGAACTCGTTCGACACGTCATAGTGGAATTGGATGGCGTCGCGATTCTCCGCCTTGGAGTGCGCCTTGACCGCCGGCCCATGGGAGGGCGTCCACTGCGTGCGCGCATGCCGCCGGCCCGCATTCAAGGTGCGCAATCGAAGCGCCGAGGCGGCCGCTCCAATCTGCTCGCCCACCGACAATTGCAGCTCCTGCAAATGATCCTTGAGCGCGAGAGCCGCGAAGAAGTCGCCTTCGATATCCAAATCTCCGCGAAAATAGGCCTCGGCGAGCCGCAGCGGATCTCTGCCCAGCACCGCCGAACTGACCACTTCGGGATTGCGGAACACCAGCGCGAAGGAAGACTCTTGCGCGGCCGCCTCGCTCGCGCCCACCTGCACGACGCGGTCGTCCCACAATCGCAAAGTGAGCCGGAAGGGCAAACGGTGGAACAGGCGCGTCAGCAACTCGGAAGCCAGCTCGCCGCCACGGTAGCCTTGTGCCACGGCCCGTTGCAGCGCCTGGCCAGTCGGCATCCGGCTCCCGGCCGCCGCCGCGGGAGGCATCGTAGAATCCGTATGTACTTGATTCTGCATGGGGACACCTCTCGAACCCAGAGATTGTCACGATACGGTAGTAATTATACGTCGGCGCATTCGGAATGGAACTCCGGCGCCGGAATTTTGGGCAAATTGCAAATCGGGGCCGCAATCGCGGAGGCGCGCGGCGCCGTTGAACTATTTACACGCCATGGCGGTGCGACTCGCGCTGCGCACCTCTGCGACGCGCGTGACCGCGCATCCGGCAATGGCGGCGCGGCGCGCAAAGGCCTGCGCCGGCCTGCGAGGGAGCCGGCGCCGCCGGCTGCCCGCCCCCCTTTGTCATTGCCCTGCGCCGCTATTTGCCGGCGGCGTTGCGGGTCCTGTCGATGAACGAAGCGACATTCGCGTGCAAGGCCTTCAGGTCCGGTTCATGGGCGTAGACCATGTGGCCGGAGGTGTAGAAATGCATCTCGATATTGCCTTGCAAAGCGCTCTGAATCGGCAGCTGACTCAGCTCGTACTGCGCGGCGAAGAACGGCGTGGCGAGATCGTAGTAGCCGCCATTCAGCTGAATCTTGAGATTCGGATTCTGCTTCATGGCGACGGCGAGGTCAGGCATGACGTTGATCGGACCGGGCACCTTGGTCTCCGAGCCTGGCGGCTGGTGCAGCATGTCCCAGAACTTGTCGACGCTCAGTTCGGGCTTGTAGGTTTTTCTTTCGCCGAACTTGAGCACGGTGCGCACGTAGTCGTTGAAGGCCGATACATACGCGGAGGAGATCGCCGCGGATTGCGGGTCGTAGTCGGCCTCCTTGCTCATCGGATCGATGGTCGGTCCTGCGAACCGGGTGTCGAGCCGGCCCGTCGTGACCTCGCTGCCCATGAGAGTCTTTTCGAACTCTCCGCCGTTGACCCGCAAGTTGGCGCGCTCGATGTAGTCGGCCGCAAGCCCCGTATAGTTGTGCAGCCTGGATGCGATTTCCGATTTGCGTTCGGCGCTCAGCGAGGCTCCGGCCGCCAGCGCCTGCAGGTAGTCGGTCAATGCGAAATTCTCGACCTCCTTCAGCAAGGGCTCGAGCTCGGCGGGCTGATTCGGCAGCTTGTGGTGGTACCAGGCGGTGGCCGTGTAGGTGGGCAGCGCGAGTGCGTACGGCAGATCCACGCCGGGATTGAATTGCGGCGCGTCGACGCTGTCGTCGAAATTCAATATTTGCGACAACAGAATGATGCCGTTCAGGTCCAGAGCCTTCTCGTTCTCGAGAATGTTGGAGAGCGCAGCCGAGCGCGTGGTCCCATAGCTCTCGCCGAACAGATACTTCGGCGAGTTCCAGCGGTTGTGCCGCGACAGGAATTCAACGATGAAATTGGCGAACGCGTGTGCGTCCTGGTCGACGCCGTAGAACGCCTTTTCCTTGTCCGTTCCGCGCAAATGCCCGAATCCGGTGCCGGGCGCGTCGATGAACACCAGATCGCTCGTGTCGAGCAGCGTGTATTCATTGTCGACGATCCGGTACGGGGCGGCGGGACTGTGGGTGTCATCCGAGGTCACCACGCGCTTCGGACCGAACGCCCCCATGTGCAGCCATACGGTGGACGAACCGGGACCGCCGTTGTACAGAAACGTGATGGGACGGTGAGAGTCCTCTTTGTCGCCGCGGAAGTATGCGACATAGGACATGCCCGCCTCGGGCGGCTGCGGCGGCGGCGGCCCGCTCTTGTCGTCGTGCGGCGGCGGCGCGTCGTCGTCCATGGGATCCTTGACGTGCACCACCAGGATGCCCGCCTCGGCCTGATAGGCGAGCGCACGGCCGCCGACGTTGATCGATCCTTGGGTGACCTTGGACTCATCGTGCAGATAGCGGGGCGACTCGGTGGGTTCCGGCACGACCGCGATCTTGGTGTCCGGCGCATCGCTCGAGGCGGAGCGCTCGGCTCCCAGCGACAGCGAAGCGGCCAGCGTCGCGCCCAGCAATGAGGATCCGACGAAGAGGGTAAACCGTAATGCCATTGTCCGTTCTCCGAAACCACAATCCCCCATTGTATGCTCGGAGAGAGCGGCGCAGCTAAATTTCGAGCCGCCGCTAATATTCGAACAGATACTGCAGGCCGACGCTGCTGCCCGGATCGTTGTCCGGAGTGACGCCTTGGACCGACGCCGTGCCGTTTCCCAGCCGAGTCTGCAGCTTCAGATGCCGGGTTAGATCCACGTCCGTCTCGAGCTGGCTGCTGCCCTGGGAAGTCTGCTTCGCCTGCACGTAAATGCGCTTGGTGATGTAGCGTCCCGCGGCAATGCTGGCGCCGGAACTTTGGGCGCCGGTGGAGGTGTAGGTCGTGCCCGAGCCCACGTCCAATCGGTCCAGCCCCAAGCTCTTCTGCAGTTTGGCGAGCGGATTCAGGCCGCTGTCCCCGCCCACTCCGCTCAAGGTCGCGAGCGTCGCGCCGATCTGCGCCAGCTGCAGTCCGGAGAGCTGCTGCACGGAGGTGCCGAACAGCAGCTGCGCCATGATTTCGTCCTGTCCCAGAGGCGGGCTGCTCGTCAATTCGAACTGCGGCGCATCCGCTTGACCCGTGATCTTCAGGGTCACGGTCGTGACTCCCACGGTCGTCTGCGCGGTGAAGTCCAATGTCGGGTCGATCGAATTCTTCAGCCCGGCGCCGTTGAAGGTGATGTTGCTGTCGGGCGTGAAGTTCAGCTTATTGCCCGAGAGCGAGAAATTCCCGCGCAGCAGGCCGAAGCGGCCGCTCGCCGCGGGCGCATCCGTGGTGCCGCTGAGATGCAGATCTCCGCCCATTTCTGCGTCGAGCCCCCGCCCTTGCACCAGAATCTCCTGAGGCGCCTTGACCGCCACGTCGAGGCCGATCACCAAGGGCTTGTCCACCGGCGCCGGCGCCTTCGTGCCGCGCCGGCGCAGGTCGAGCACGGCGACATTGGGAGGCAGGCTGTTCGGAATCCCGATCAGGGTGCGGTTCAGATTCACCGAGCCGGCGATGTCGAGCCGCTCGCGTGCGGTGCCGCTCACGCGCAAATCCGCATTCAGATTCGCCGTCACCAATTTACTCACCAGCGGCTGCGCGTTCTCGGCCTTGATGTGCAGATCCACCGGGATGCCCGCTTGCAGCACTCCGATGCTGCCCGTCATGGACACCGTCCCGGGCGCGGCTGTCCCCGTCAGACTCTTGATCTGCAAGGTTCCTTGGCTGCCGACCACCGCCGCGGTGATGTCGGTGAGCCCCAATCCGCGCGCGTAGTCGCGCACGCTGCCCTTGGTCAGATTCACCGTACCTTCGATCTTCGGCTCGGCGACGCTGCCCCCCACCGTCGCATCGACGCTCAGTTCGCCGGTGGCATGCTGACCGCGCGCCTCGAGCAGTGGATTGATCATTCCCACATCGACGCCGCCGCTGATCTTCAAATTGAGTGTTCCCGAGGCGGCCAGAGGCGCTTGGCCGGTGACATTGAGTCGCGATGCCGTGCCGGCCGACAAGCGAACGTCGAGATTCGCGGTATCTCCCGTCAAATCCGCCGATGCCTGCAAATCGACAGCCGGCAGGCCGAAAGCTGCATCGTCGGCCATGCGCATGTCCGTCGCCGTGAGCCTCACCTGGCCGGTCGGAGACGCAACCGTGCCTTGCAGCCGCGCGCGAGCCTCGATGGTGCCCGATGTCAGCAATCCCGGCACGAATGCGTTGACCAGGGCGGGCTGCACCTGGCGCAGCGATGCGCGTAGATCCAGCGCCGGCGAAATTTCACCCCGCAGCTGCAGTACGGCCGATTGCACTCCCAGCCTGAGCACGTCGACGGAAAAGCCGTCGGCGAAGGCGATCTGCGCCGCCGACAGCAATCGCACATCCTGTCCGCGGTAATTGAGGTTGGCGGCGGCCAATGCCAGCTTGCGCTCCCCCAGATTCAATGAACCGCTCGCCGACAAGCTCGCCTTGCTGCCGCGCAGGTCCGGCAGTTGCAGTTCCAGCTTGAAACCCAAGGCATCGATGACGCCTTCCGCGCTGAGCTGCGCGCTTCCCTTGAACTGGTCCACCGCCAGGTCGCGAGCGTCGAAATGCAGCTGCGCGTGGGTGGTGCCCCGATCGGGATGCAGCAGCACGGTTCCCGCCAGGCTGCCGCCGAGGTCCGTTCCCAGCAGATCCTTCAGATCGGCGAGATCTCCGACCCGCAGCTGCAGCTGCCCATGGGTTTGCGCGGCAGCCGCGGCACCGGCCGTGCCGTTGGCAATGGCAATGGCAATGGTGGCATCTCCCTCGGCATGCGCGCTCTTCCAATCCGCGCGTCGAATGAGCACGCGCACCGCTCCGGCCGGATTGCGCTCCATGGCCACATCGACGTGCACGGGTGCCTCGTCCAACAATCCTTGCGCCGAAAACGTGCCGCTCGGCGCGAACGGCAGGCCGCGAACTTTCATCGAGGCCGACACGGTGCCGCTCGGCGAATTGCGCACCGACACGCTGGATGTCAGTTGCGCATCGCCCGCCAGGGCGGTCATCGGGCCCGCCAAGGTGCCGGACGCCTTGAAGTTGCCGGCGAGCAGCGGCGATACGGCCTTCAAGTCCGAGACATTCAGATCCCAGCGCCCTCGCAGGCTCGGGGCGCCTGGTTTCCCCGGCGGCACTCTCGCCAGCTCGCCGCTGGCGCTCAACGAGGCGGCGCGGCCGGCGAATTTCATGCTCTCAAGCGTGACAACCCGATCCGTCAGCACGCCGGACAGCTGCAGCGAGGCCTTGTCGCCCACCACCCCCGACCAAATCTCCGGCCCCGCACTCAGTGCCGCGTTCGCGTCCAGATTCATTCGGGTCGCGACGCCCTGCTCTTGGAGCCGCACTTTCACCACAGCGCTGCCGCGCACATCCTGTCCCGCGAGCGCCGCCAGCTCGCTCACATTCGGCAGGCGCAATTCGACAGCCGCGCTGCGCTTGCCCGCTGCGGCAGCCGTCGGGGCCGACGCCTGCAGAGAGAACAATGAATGCGAGGCGGTCAGTTCCAGCGGGCGCGCCGCCGCATCCAGCCTCATCGAAGCGTCCAGAGTTACCGGCGAGCTCTGCAGTAATTGCGGGCGAGGCCCGGGAATCCTCAGACCCTCGATGACGGCATGCAGCGCGGCCTTGCCGGAGTCGGCCTTCAGGTCACCCTTGAACGCGGCGAGAGCCACTGCTCCGGGCAGCCGCAATCCATTGATTTCGACATGCCCGTCCGCATGCGGCGCCTTGATGCTGCCCTGCCAGCGGCCGCGTACGCTGGCCCGATCCCACGCCAGGTCGGCCCGCGGAGCCAAGGCCGGCGAATCGAGCGCGAATTCAAGGTCCGCCGACAGATCGTCGAAGTCGATGCCGCCCTGCGCCTGCCCGCGAAGGGCGCCGGCGGCGACGGACAGTTCCAGGCGCTCTGCGGAACGCGGTCCGTTCAGATTTACCGTCGCCTGCAAGGCGCCCAGGCCGGGCAGCTGCAGAATGTTCTCCAAGGGTCCGCCGGCCGGCTCATGCAAATTCAACGCGGCATCCATCCTTTTCCGGTCGAATCGCAGCCGCAAATCATAGTCGCCGTCGCCGTCGAGGCGATGGGCGGCGGCATCGATGACCATATCCTGCACCGAGCGTAAATGCACGTTGCCGCGCAGTGCCAGCTTCGCGGGCACGCCGGCGAGTTGCGCCCCGAGAGCGACCACATCGACCGACAGCGCGGCCACATCGATGCGCGGTATGGACACGGGGCCGCTGACGGGCGCGTTGGGCGGCGATTCCGGGAGACGCTGCAGGTCGACACCGGCGGCATGCACGGAGTTGATCTGAAAACGGCGCGCCAACAATGCCAGCGGCGACCAATCGACCGACACCCCATCGGCGCTGAGCCACACACCGCGATAGTCGCTCAGCTGCAGGCGCTCGAGAGTCAATCGATGCGGAAACGAACCGTTCAACCCGGACAAGGAGACATGGCCCGCGGTCAGGTGCAGCGTCAATCTTTCGATCGCGGCGCGGCCGGAGCTGGTATTGCCCGCGATGAATACCGCGCCGCTCAACAACAGGGTCAGCAGCGCCAGCCCACCCAGCGCCCACGCGGAGAATTTCAACGCCTTGCGCATCAGAATGCCTGCCCCAGCCCGATGTAGACCTGAAAGGCGCCATAGCCCGGAACCTGCCGATCGCTCGCGATACTGTTGACCGGTACCGCGACATCCAACCGGATGGGCCCGATCGGAGTGTAATACCGCATGCCGATCCCGGCGCCGATGCGCAGTCCGTCGGGAATCGCCGCGACGCCGGCGTGCACCTCGCCGGGCACCGCCCTCAAGTTCGCGCTGACCCGTCCGGCATCGACGAACACGGCGGCGCCAAAATTGGCACCGAAGCGCTGCCGCAGTTCCAAACCTCCCGCCTCGATCGCGGTGCCGCCGATGGGCAGATCCTTGTCCGGGCCTTCCGGGAACTTCGGCCCCACCGACTGGTAGGCGTAGCCGCGAATCGTACCGCTGCCGCCGGCATAGAAGCGCTGATCGGGAGGCAGGCTGGTTTCGCCGGCCCCCTGCGCAAGTCCGGCGAGCGCGCTGGCTGCCAGCACCGTACGCCCGGGATCGATGGGCAGCAAGTGATCCAAGTCGAAATAGCCGGAGGTTTTCAGCTGGCTGATGACGAACGTGGCATTGGGATGCCCCAGGGCCAGGGTCGGCGTCAAGGTCAACGAGGCACGTATGCCTCGTCGGGGATCGTCCAGCGGTGAAGCGAGCTGGGTTGAGTCGAAACTCACGTTCAGCGGCAATGCGAACAGGGTGTAATTGTAGGTAACCTGATTCTGAACGACCTGCTCGTCGGTCGTCGTGCCCCCGACGCTGGCGGTCCAGTAGCTGGAAATCTTGCGGCTTAAGGTTACCCCGGAAGTACGGGCCGTCTGGTCGTAGGCCTGCAGCGACTGCTTGAGCGCGCCGACGCTGAATTGCATCGATTGATCGCGCCGGCCGAAATCCTGCATGAGGTAGGTGGCGCTGGTGTTGTAGCCCAATCCCGTCGTATCGCTGCCGCCCAGATCGTTGGCGGAGGCTTTGACCGTCAGCTGTTCTGCATTGCCGAATACATTGCGGTCGGTCCAACTGACGGTGACGCTGCCGCCCAAATCGCTGGAATAGGCCGCGCCGAGGGCGATCGCATGCCGTGCGCGCTCGTGCACCTTGAAGGTGACGGGCACGCCTCCGGTATCGTCGAGCGCGGTTCCGATCTGCAGGCTGACCTGGCTGAATACGCCCAATGCCAGTAGGTCGTTGCGCGCCCGTTCGATGGCCGAAGGACTGTAGGCGTCGCCCGTATGCAACCTAAGCCTGGCCCGCAACAACGCCTCATGCACCCGCTTCAACCCCTCGAAGCGAACGGCGCCGACATTTGCCTTCGATCCCACGACCACGTGAAAGCGCAGGTCGAGCACCGGCGCTGTCGCCGACTCGTAAGCCACCGGAGGGTCCACCTTGGCGAAGGCGTAGCCTCGCTCCTGCAAGGCCGTCTGCAATCGGGCTCCGCCTGCGAGCACCGCCGACGCCAGCGCCGGTTGGCCGGACGTCAACCCCAGAGTGCTTTGCACCCCCTCCGGCAGATCCCCGTCGATATCGATGCTGCCGAGGTGATACTGAGGCCCGAGAGTAAAGCTGATGGCAACGTGCGCCTCGCTACCCTTCGGCAGCGCAGTCAACGTCTCGGCAAGACCCGGATTGCTCAGCGCGGTGCCGTTGATCTTGACGACCACGGTGCACTGGTAATAACCGAAGCTCTCCAGCGCCGTGGTCAGCCGGTCCACGTCGCTGCGTGCCCGCGCGATCAGGCCAAACGGGCTGACGGGAGCGGTGGTACGCAGTGCCAGCAAATCGGAGGTGGCCTTCACGGTTGCGTCCATGCCGCCGTCCCCGACCGAAGCAATGTCGACCCGGTAAGGCTGTGGATCGGCTGCCTGCGCCGCGGAACCGAACGCCACGGCCAATAGAAGGGCAAATACGGTTTGGGTCATTCGATTCGAAGGATACACTGGGTGCGGCGTCGAACGGCGCCCGAGGGGCGGGCGCGGCCATTACCCGGGCAACAGGCGCGACTGCGGCAAAGGGCCGATGAAGAGCCGCCATATCGTAGAGAGGGCATGCCGATGGATCTGGGCAGTATCATGACGGCGCGGGTCGTCACCGTCGAAATGGACGATCGCTTGGAGGTCGTCAAAGAGATCTTCGACACCAAGAGCTTTCACCACTTGCTCGTGGTCGACGAGGAGGGAAAATTGAGCGGCGTGGTCTCGGATCGGGACCTGCTGAGGGCCATAAGCCCCTACGTGGGCAGCGCGGCGGAAACCGAGCGGGATCTGGCCACACTGAACAAGCGCGTCCATCAAATCATGAGCCGCCGGCCCATCACATTGCGCCCGCACTCCACGGTTGCCGAAGCCGTCGGCTTGCTGCTGGCACATCGCATTTCATGCGTGCCCATCGTCGACGATGCATCGAAACCGGTCGGCATCGTCAGCTGGCGCGATTTGCTCAGATCCCTGGCCGGCGGTTGAAAGGCGGCGCGCAGGGAGGTATGGTGAACGGATGACCTCGACACGCATTTACCGGACGCGGATCCATTGGGCGGCGGCGATCTTGATGGTGCTGTGCGCCTCGACGGCCGCTCCCGTGCGCTCCTCGGAGCGCGACATCTACCCGGCCCCCAGCCAGGCACAGAGCGATCTCGCCGCCGCGCTCGCCGCAGCGGCCGCCGCGCACAAGCGGATCATTGTGGATTTCGGCGGCAACTGGTGCACGGACTGCCACGTTCTCGATTCGTACTTTCACGACTCGTCCAACAAG
The DNA here is from genome assembly GCA_963837435.1 of uncultured Gammaproteobacteria bacterium. GTDB lineage: Bacteria > Pseudomonadota > Gammaproteobacteria > Steroidobacterales > Steroidobacteraceae > Bog-1198. The sequence continues at coordinate 275,931 of CAWINJ010000010.1, read as the reverse complement.
CCCCTCTTGGACGCCAGCTTCATTCTCGTTCACGTCAATATCGGGCGCATAGATGAGAACGTCGACATTGCGGAGCGCTACGGGATTCCATTGCACAAGGGAGTCCCGGCCCTGGCCGTCCTCGACGAGCGCGGCAAGCTCCTCTATAGCCAGAAGGCCGGAGAATTCGAGGCCATGCGCGGCATGCAATCCGCCGCGGTCACCGAATTTCTGAGGCGCTGGAAACCTCCCGCGACCTAGCCTCCGTACCGAACCTGCAGCGCCGTCGACGGGCCCACAGTGCTGCCTTGACAATTGTTGTCCAGGCAACTAACCTAGGCGCGTGTCATATCCAGGAACATCGCCGGCATTTCTCCTAGCCTGTTCGCTGGCTCTGCTCACCCTGCAAGGCTGCGTCTCCTTTTCATCCCGAAGTTCGCCGCCGCTCGGCTCAGCCGAACCGCCCGGAGGCTCGCCGATGAGTATTCGTACGCTCGGCGCCGACGGCCGTTATGCACAGCTGAGTTCCGAGCAGATCGCCGGCCGGATCCGGGCGCACAACCCCGAAGGACCCATCGACATTCTCGCGCTGTCGGGCGGAGGCGCCGGCGGAGCCTTCGGCGCGGGAGCCATCGTCGGGATGACACAGTCCGGGCGGCGGCCGCAGTTTGCGGTGGTGACCGGCGTGAGCGCCGGCGCTCTGATCGCACCCTATGCCTTTCTTGGGCCCGCCTGGGACCGTCAACTGGCGCAGATCTACGCCGGAGGTCCGGGCGAGCACGTGCTGAAGTCACGGGGCCTCGGGGTCATCTTCGGTTCGAGCGTGTACCGCGGGACTCCGCTCAAGAAGCTGGTCGATCGTTACGCCAGCGATATCGTGATTCAGGCCATCGCGAGCGAAGCCGGCAAGGGCCGCCTGTTGCTGGTGGCAACCACCGACGTCAATACCGGAGAGCCGGTGATCTGGGACCTCGGCTCCATTGCCATGCACGGCGGCCCCGCGGCGAGAACCCTGATTCGGGACGTATTGGTCGCCTCGGCGAGCGTGCCCGGCATTTTCCCGCCCATCGTGCTGCGCATCCCGGAGGACGGCGGCCCGCGCAACGAGACGCATGTCGACGGCGGAGTCACGCTGCCTTTCTTCATCGCGCCCTCCCCCATCGACCTAAGCCCTTTCGCCATCGACCTGAGCCACGGCTTGGCGGACCAGGCCCGCGACACCGACCAGGCCCGCGGCGTGAAGATATACGTGCTCATCGACGGTCAACTCGGCGAGCAGCCGCGCGCCACGCGCTTGAGGGCGACGACGATCGTGTCGCGAAGCCTCGCGGCGGGCCTCAATCGAATGCTGCGAACCACGCTGGAATTGACCGCCGCCACCGCCGAGCAGCGCGGCATTGGGCTCGACTATGCGGCGATTCCCGTCTCGTATCCCTATGAGGGTCCATTCGATTTCAAGGCCGGGGCCGTCCAGCCCCTGTATCGGTTTGCCTATGAATGCGCGCGGGCCGGGCGCCTTTGGACATCGTTCCGACCGGCCGCAGGCGAGACGACGATCATGGCGGGAGCCTCGCCGGGCGGGCCTGCATTGCCCTGCCCGGCCGATGATGCATTCATCGAGCGCTTTGCCTCGCGCCAACGTTGACAATTGTTGCCCAGGCATCTATTATGAGGTCTGGACATCGTCCGGTATCCCAATGAGCGAAGTCTACGATCCGAAAACCATGGACCTGAACAATAGCCTGGCGCCGCTGCTGACCCAAGTGCGTATGGCCATGCTCAGCGGCATGGATGAAGAGTTCCTGCGCGATGAGGAAGTCGCCTCGCTCGAGGTGACCGCCGCCCAGTTCGTGATCATCGCAAATGTGCTGAAGGGGCACGCGAGTTCGGCCTGCGAGTTGTGCAAGTACATGGACTACGATCGCGGCGCCATGAGCCGCATGATCGATCGCCTCGAGAGCAAGGATCTGATCAAGCGGGTGCCCCTGGCCCATACCCGCCGCACCATGTCCCTCGAGGTCACCGAGGCCGGGAAGGCGGCGTTCCCGAAGATGCTGGCCTGCTTGACCAAGGTGGTGAATCGATTGCTGAAGGGCGTCAGCAAGACCCAGGTTCGCGAGGTGGAGAAGATTTTGAAACGGATGCTCGCCAACGCTTGAGCTTTTTTTTCGGGCCGACGGTTGCCCAGGCATATGTTGTTCAGGCAGCTACCAGGATCGGCGCCTTAGGAGATTGAAATGAGTCATTTTATCGAGTCGAGCACCAGCCGGATTGCGGCTGGAATCCGCGCGATCGGCGCCGGCTTCGACCCCGAGGTGCTGTCGCTGCCGGGCGGCAGCGTCATTGCCGTGTGCCTCTGGCTGTACGCCGGCACCATGCTCACCTTGAAACGCGCACGTCACTGAGGGTAGCCCATGCGCCTCGCCGTATTGACCTTGTCGATGCTTTGCCTGGGAGTCCTGGTGCTGCTGGGTCTTCTGCATCTGCTGAGGGAGCTGTTGATCAAGGACTTCTTTCAGCCGCCCTCCATGCCGGGCGACACGGCGCAGGCGGACCAGCGCGGCGCGCCACAGCCTGCCTCGCACCGGGCAAATCCCGCGGCCTGACGCCGACCCTGCGCGACCTTTCTCGGCTTCTCGCACTCGGGACGTCAGGGAGTTCCTACACCTCTTTGCAGCGGCGTCTTACCGCCAAAATCTCGGATAGGGTTAAATAGCCTAGGTCGGCACAACAAAGTGGGTGTACCGGATGGCAGACCAAGTTCGCGCATCGAACGGCAGCTCAGAATCGTTGGCGCTCGATTTGAATGCCGACCCAGGCGAACTTTGGCGTGCAATTGTCGAGGCGTCGCCCGAATCCATCGCCATAGTCGCCGCGGACGGGCGATTGCTGCAAGTGAATTCGGCCGGCCGGCGCAGCATCGGAGCGGCCTCGCGCGAAGCGGTTGCCGGAACCTACATGTTCGATCTGGTCGCGCCGGAGCACAGGGCTGCTTGGATCGAGTTCCACCGTCGGGTGTGCCAGGGCGAGCATCTCATCTGGCAGTTCGACAGCATCGGCCGCACCGGCGCGCGCCGGCGCATGGAGACGAACGCAGTTCCGATCGGGATCTGCGACGGCACCGTGGCGCAACTCGCGTTCACGCGGGATGTCACGCTTCGCGATCGGACCGAACAGGGGCTGCAACAAGTCAACGAGGCGCTCGAGGAGACGGTCACCGACCGAACCAAGGAGCTGGGTACGGCGCTGCAGCGTCTTCAGGAAAGCGAGCGCAGCTTTGCGCTCCTCGTCGGCAGCGTGACGGACTATGCAATTTTCATGCTCGACCCTGCAGGCCGAGTGCTCAACTGGAACCCCGGCGCGAGGCGCATCAAAGGCTATGAGGCGCACGAGATCGTCGGGCGGCATTTCTCCTGCTTTTACACCGAGGAGGATCGTCGAGCCGATGCTCCGATGACGGGGCTGCGGCTCGCCGCGCGCGAAGGCCGGCTGGAGAAGGAGGGCTGGCGGGTCCGCAAGGACGGCAGCCGCTTCTGGGCGAACGTCATCATCGATGCGGTTTACGACGAGGGACAGCTCATTGGCTTTGCCAAGATCACGCGCGATATCACCGAGAGAAAAGCAGCCGAGGCGCAATTGCGCCAAGCCCAGAAGATGGAGGTCGTCGGTCAATTTACCGGGGGCGCGGCCCACGATTTCAGCAATCTGTTGATGGCGATCTCGGGCAGTCTCGAGCTGCTGCGCAAGCGTCTGCCCAACGATCAGCGCATGCTGGCGCTGTTGGACAATGCCGTGCAAGCGTCCAAGCGCGGCATATCGCTCACCCAGCGCATGCTGTCCTTTGCCAGGCGCCAGGAACTGAAGCTCGAAGCCGTCGATCTTGCAATCCTGGTTGGCGGCATGAAGGAGCTCCTCGAACGATCGGTGGGCCCCGCGGTGCACATCACCGCGCGCGTCCCGCGGCAGATAGCGCGAGTCTCCACCGATTTCAATCAGCTTGAAACGGCGCTGCTCAACCTGGCACTGAACGCCCGGGATGCCATGCCGGGCGGCGGAGCCATTTTAATTTCGGCGCAGGAGACGCGCATCGGTGCCGGACATCCGACCGGTCTCAGCCCGGGCCTGTATGCGTGCCTCACGGTGAGCGACACGGGTCAGGGCATGGATGAGGCGACGCTTGCCCGGGTGACTGAACCTTTCTTTACGACCAAGGCAGTCGGCAAGGGAACCGGGCTCGGTCTGTCCATGGTCGATGGGCTGGCCGCACAATCCGGCGGCAAGCTGATGATACACAGCGGATTGGGTCAAGGTACCGCGGTCGAACTCTGGCTGCCCTCGGCCGGCAAGGAAGCGATCGGCTGTACCGCGGCGTCCTCGGACACCCATGCGATCGCGCCGCCCACTCGCCCGCTGCTGGTGCTGGTTGTCGACGACGATGGCCTGGTTCTATCGAGCACCTGCGCCATGCTCGAAGACCTGGGACACCAAGTGATCGACTCCGACTCCGCCGCGCGCGCGCTCGAGATCGTCGATGGCGGCGGCGCCGTCGATCTCGTGGTCACGGATCAGGTCATGCCCGACATGACGGGCATGGAACTAGCCAAGGCGATCATGGCGCGCCGACCCGACCTGCCCGTGATCCTGGTGACGGGCTATACGGAAATACCCGCGGGGATGAGCCCCCTGATACCGCGCCTGGCCAAGCCCTTCACCCAACACGATCTTGCCGAAGCGGTGGCCGCGGCCGTACGTTCCATCGGCTAGCCGGCGCACGAGGCGGCGGCCCTGGGCTGGCTGGCCCTAAGACTGGCTGGCGCCAAAAGCGGCGGACTACCCGGCGCCCTCTGCAGCCACTCCGCCAAGCGCCTTGTAGACTGCGACCGCACCGGTATTCGCCGCGGTTTCGGCTTGCGCCAGTTCATCCTCGGCCTGCAGCAGTGTCCGCTGCGCATCGAGCAGGACGAGAAAGTTGATGCTGCCTTCGCGGTATTGAACTTCCGCCAGCCGCTCGGCGCGGCGCGAAGCCTGTGCCTGCTCGATCACGCTGGCGAGCCGCGCCTCCTGCGTACCGTAGCCCACGCATGCATCCTCGAAGTCCTCCAAGGCGCCGAGCACGGCCTTCTGATAGGCCGCAAGCGCGCCGTCGGCTTCCGCCCTTGCGCCGCGCAGACGCGCGTGCATCGAGCCATAGTCGAGCGCCGGCCAGCTGACCGCCGGATTGATCAGCCAGGCGCGGCTCGAGGCTTTCCATAGCTGCGAGGTGTCGCCCGACAAGAAGCCGACGAAGCCCGTGAAGCTGACGCGTGGAAACAGATCCGCCGTCGCGACGCCGACGCGTTCGGTGGCGGCCGCAAGATTGCGCTCGGCGATGCGCACATCGGGGCGCGTTCTGAGCAGCGAGGAGACATCGCCGATGGGCAACGGCGCCGTCATGGCACGCACCGGCACCGCGACGAGCTGGTCATCGAGGCTTCCGGGAGGCACGCCCAGCAGCACCGCCAGGCGGTAGTCGTAGCGCTTTTCCGCCGCCTCGAGCAAGGGTAGCGTGGACTCGGTGGCCTTCAGACGCGCCTGAGCGCTGTCGGTGTCCAGTTCCGTCACTCGACCCGCCTCGTAGCGCACCTGAGTCAGGTGCAGCGCCTCCTGCTGATTGCGCAGATTGTCCTTCGCAACGTCTATTTGACGCTGGGTGCCGCGCAGCTCGAAGTAATTGCGCGCGACTTCGGCGGCCACGGTGACTTGCGCATCGGCCAGGCTCGCCTGCTCGGCGCCGAGCGCGGCACGCGCGGCGCCCGCCTCGTGGCGCACGTGACCGAACAGATCGATCTCCCAGGTGGCATCGAAGCCCACGCTCGTGCTGTCGATATCGACGCGGCCGGGCGTGAATCCCGGCTGCTGCTCCTTGCTGCGCGCGTAGGATCCATCGAGCGGCACATGCGGCGCGTAGTCGTACTGCGCCTCGCTGAACGCGGCCCGCGCGGAATGCACCCGCGCGATCGCGATGTGCACATCGAGATTGCCGGCCAGAGCGCGCGCCTCGAGATCGGCGAGCACCGGGTCACCGAATTGCCGCCACCACGCCGCACCGGGTGCCGCGTTCGTGAAGTGTGCATCGACGTTGCGGGGCTGCACCGCGGGCGCCTCGGGACGATGGTAGACCGGCCCCACGGCGCAGGCGGACAGCGAAGCTGCGGCCGCCAACAAAGTGCCGACGGCGGCGCGCGTGAAGCGGCTCATGGTTGCACCTCGCCCGTGCGAATCAGTGCCGCGGGCAAGGTCGCGGAGCGCCGCCGCGCGGCGGCCAGCCGGCGCACCACGAGGTAGAACACCGGCGTCAGCAGCAGGCCGAAAAAGGTCACGCCCAGCATGCCGGAGAACACCGCCACGCCCATGGCGCGGCGCATCTCCGCGCCGGCGCCGTGCGAGGTCACCAACGGCACCACGCCCATGATGAACGCCAGCGAGGTCATCAGAATCGGCCGCAATCGCAGCCGGCAGGCATCGAGCACCGCCTGCCAGATGCTCTCGCCCTGCGCCTCGCGATCGCGCGCGAACTCGACGATGAGGATGGCGTTCTTGCAGGCCAGGCCGACCAGCACGATCAGGCCGATCTGGGTGAAGACGTTGTTGTCGCCGCCGGTGACCTGCACGCCGAGGATCGCGCTCAGCAGGCACATCGGCACGATCAGGATCACCACCAGCGGCAGGCTCACGCTCTCGTACAGCGCGCCCAGCACGATGAATACCAGCAAGATCACCAATGGGAACACATAGGCGGCGGTGTCGCCGGCGAGAATCTGCTGGTACGTCAGCTCGGTCCACTCGAAGCGCATGCCGTTCGGCAGTACCTGGCGCGCGACCTCTTCCATCGCCTTGCTGGGCCTGGCCGGTGCTGTAGCCGGGCGCCGGACCGCCGTTGACATCCGCGGCCGCATAGCCGTTGTAGTGCATGACGCGATCGGGACCGGAGGTCTCGCGCACGGTGATGAAGCTGCTGATGCGGAATCATGTCGCCGCGCGCATTGCGGGTCTTGAGGCGGCCGATATCCTCGGCGCTCAGGCGAAAGCGCGGACTCCGCCTGGGCATTGACCTGGTAGGTGCGGCCGAAGCGGTTGAAGTCATTGACGTAGAGCGCGCCCAGATACACCTGCATGGTGTCGTAGAGATCCTGCAGATTGACGCCCGCGGCCTTGAGCTTCTCGCGGTCCACGTCGACCTGGATCTGCGGCACATTGACCTGGTAGCCCGAGAACAGCCCGGCCAGCTCCGGGCGCTGGCGCGCCTTGGCGAGCAGGTTCTGGGTCTGGCGATACAGCTCGTCGGCTCCCAGGTTGCCGCGGTCCTCGATTTGCATCTTGAAGCCGCCGATCGTGCCCAGCCCCTGCACCGGCGGCGGCGGAAATACCGCGATGTAGGCGTCCTGGATCTGGCTGTACTTGGCGGTCAGCGGCGGCGGCGATCGCGCCGGCCGACTGCGCCGGATCGCGCCGTTCATCGAAGGATTTGAGCGGCGTGAAGGCGATGCCCGCATTGGTCGCGTTGGTGAAGCCGTTGATCGACAATCCGGGAAATGCCGGCACGGATTCCACGCCCGGGGTGGCGAGCGCCGTCGCCGTCATGCGCTTGATGACCGCCTCGGTGCGATCGAGGGTCGCGGCGTCGGGAAGCTGCGCGTAAGCGACCAGGTATTGCTTGTCCTGCGGCGGCACGAAGCCGGTGGGCGTGTGGGCAAAGCCGAACCAGGTCAGAACAATGAGGCCGCCGTAGACGAACAAGGCGATCGCGCTCGAGCGCAGCACTCGTGCCACGGTGCCGACGTAGCCGGCACTGGCGCGGCGAAGAAGCGGTTGAATGGCCGGAAGAACCAGCCGAGCGCCGAATTGAGCATGCGCGTCACTCGATCCGGCGCGGCGCCGTGCGGCTCGCAACAGCACGGCCGACAGCGCCGGCGACAGCGTCAGCGAATTGAACGCCGAGATGATGGTGCTGATGGCGATGGTGAGCGCGAACTGCTTGTAGAACTGGCCCGACAGGCCGCTGATGAAGGCGGTCGGCACGAATACCGCGCACAGCACCAGCGCGGTCGCGATGATCGGTCCCGTCACCTCCTTCATGGCCTGACGGGTGGCGTCGATGGGCGCGAGCCCATTGTGAATGTTGCGCTCGACGTTTTCCACGACGACGATGGCATCGTCGACGACGATGCCGATGGCCAGCACCAGGCCGAACAGCGACAGCGCGTTCAGCCCGAAGCCCAACAGATGCATGACGGCGAAGGTGCCGATCAGGGAGACCGGCACGGCGATCAGCGGGATGATCGAGGCGCGCCAGGTCTGCAGGAACACGATGACCACGATGACGACCAGCACGATGGCTTCGATCAAGGTGTGCACCACGGCGTGGATCGAGCCGCGCACGAACACGGTCGGATCGTAGGCGACGTTGTAGTCGATGCCCTCGGGAAAGCTCTTCTTCAGCTCCGCCATCTTGGCGCGCACGGCATCGGAGACGGCGATGGCATTGCTGCCGGGGCGCTGGAAGATCGGAATGGCCACCGCGGTGCGATTGTCGAGCATGGCCCGCAGTGCGTAGTTGTCCGAGCCCAATTCGACCCGGGCGACGTCGCGCAGATGCACCAGCTGTCCGGTCGTCGCCCGTCTTGACGATGATGTTCCCGAAATCCGTCTCATCGGTCAGGCGGCCCTTGGTGTTGATGGCGAGCTGGAAGCTGGCGCCGTTCGCCGACGGCGGCGCGCCGAGCTGCCCGGCGGCGACCTGCACGTTCTGCTCGCGGATGGCATCGACCACATCGCCGGCCGTCAGGCCGCGCGCCGCCACCTTTTCCGGATCCAGCCAGACCCGCATCGAGTAGTCGCCGCCGCCGAAGCGCTGCACGTCGCCCACGCCATCGAGCCGCGCCAGCTCATCCTTGATCCGCAGCGCGACGAAATTCGCCAGATACGTCTGGTCGTAGCGGCCGTTCGGGCGAATACACGAATACCGCCAGCGTGATGTCGGGCGAGGACTTGTTGGTGACCACGCCCAGCCGCTGCACCTCCTGCGGCAGTTTCGGCAGCGCCTGGCTCACTCGGTTCTGCACCTGCACCTGCGCCTTGTCGACGTCGGTGCCGAGCTTGAAGGTGACGGTCAGCGTCATGACCCCGTCGCTGGTCGCCTGGGAGTACTGGTACAGCATGTCCTCGACGCCGTTGATGGCCTGCTCCAGCGGCGAGGCGACGGTGTCGGCGATCACGGTCGGATTGGCGCCGGGATAGGTGGCGCGGACCACGATGGTCGGCGGCACCACCTCCGGGTATTCGCTGATCGGCAGCCCCGGCAAGGCGATCAGTCCGGCCAGCAGAATGAGCGCCGACAGCATCGCGGCGAAAATCGGCCGCTGAATGAAGAAACGCGACAGATTCATGTGAATTCCAATTCGATTGATTACGGGTGGCCCACGGCCGCGGCCGCGGCGGCATCGCTGCGCACGAACAGCGGCTTGCCGTCGAGAGCCTCCACCTGGGCAAGTGCCGTCCCCCCGGCGCTCATCGCGACGCGAGTGGCCTGAACCTTGGCGCCGGCCATGACATGCTGCAGGCCGTTGACGACGATGGTCTCGGCCGGCTGCAAGCCCTCCTCCACCACTCGAAGCCCGTCGATGCGCGTTCCCAGGGTGACCCCGCGGTACTCGAGCGTGTCGTCGGGCTTCAACACCAGCACGAATTTCTTGCCCAGGTCATTGCCCACCGCGCGCTCGTCGATGAGGACGGCCTCATGGCTGTCGTTCGCCACCAGCTTGATGCGGGCGAACAAGCCCGGCGTGAAGTGGCCGTCCTTGTTGTCGAACACGGCGCGGACGCGGATGGTGCCGCTGCGCGCATCGACCTGGTTGTCGATGAAGTCCAGGCGGCCCTGGTGCGGATATCCTTCTTCGCCGACCAGACCCATGAACACCGGACTCGATGCCTCCCCCGTGCCGGTTCGCTTGCGCGGCGCCTGCCGATCGGCACGCTCTTCCTGAGCGAATTTCAGATAGGTCGCCTCATCGGTATCGAAATAGGCATAGATCGGGTCGTCCGAGACCACGGTGGTCAGCAGATTGGCGCTCGATACCAGATTGCCCGGCGTGATCAGGGCGCGCGACACGTGGCCGTCGATGGGCGAACGCACATGGCTGTACTCGAGATTCAATCGCGCAGCGTGCAATTGCGCATTCAGAGAACCCAGGTCGCCCGCGGCCTCGGCCTCCGCCGAGGTAAGCTGCTCGTATTCCTCGCGCGCAATCGCATTCTGCGCGAACAGGCGCTCGGCGCGCGCCCGGCCGGCGACTGCAAAATCGAGCTTCGAGTGCGCGCGCACGAGCTCCGCCTCGAGCCGCTCTACTTCGATTTGGAACGGCCGCGGGTCGATCTGGAACAGCACTTGCCCCTTGCTGACCCTGGCGCCCTCGATGAAATGCACGCTGTCGATGAATCCGTTGACCCGAGGGTGCACCTCCACCGTGTTGACCGCCTGCAGCTGCCCGGTGAGCTCATCCCAGTGGTGCAGCGGCCGCACCAGGACCGCGGCCACGGTGACTGCCGGCAGTGGCGGTGCAGCATTCGATACGGGCTGGGCCTGTGAACGGCTGCAGGCAGCGAGCACTAGGGTGCAAATGGACGTTAAAATGGCGGTGTATGTCCGCGAAACCATGGGAAGCTCCGTGAATCTGGACTTGACTTCGAACTTTGAGGCGACGATCCTGTCTATGTGAGTTACTAGTAAGTAACACGACAATAAGTTACCGATCGGTAACATCGTTGTCAATAGAGAGTTGGCTATGAGCAGCGAAAAATCCGGGGCATGGCCCGGCGCGACCGAGTCCGCCCCGGGCGAAACCGCTCCGTGCACCAAATCGCGGGTGCGCGACCGCATTTTCGAAACCGCCTGCGACCTCTTCTATCGCCACGGCATCCACGGTGTGGGGGTCGACGCCATTGCCGCCGAAGCGGGTTCCAACAAAATGAGCTTCTATCGCAGCTTTGCTTCGAAGGATGCGTTGGTCGTCGCATACCTTCGCGAGCAGGAGCGCGAGTACTGGGTTTGGTGGGATACCGTGGTGGGCCGCCACCCGGGCGAACCCCGCCGCCAGGTGGAAGCGCTGTTCGAGGCGCAATTCGAAATCGCCATGTCGAATGAGTGCCGGGGCTGCGCACTCGGCAACGCGGCGGCGGAACTCTCCGACGATGAAGACGAGTTGAGCACCCTGGTGCGCGCCTACAAGGAAAGGGTGCGCCGGCGTCTGCAGGCCATGGCCCAAGCCATGGGAGCGCGCGATGCCGATACCCTCGGCGACGCGCTCATGTTGCTGCTGGATGGAGGATATTTTACGCGGCTGGTGTTCCCGCTCGGCAGCGGACCGATTTGTGCCGCTCTGCCCGCCGTGCGGGCGCTGATCGATGCCCACCTGCCGCAGGATCGCCGCCCGACTGAGTAAAGGCCGGCGGGCCGCCGGCCGCTCCCCGGCTCGCGGGCGGATTAACGGATCTTAACAATCCGACCACTCGTGTTTAATGGCCACCAGCCCAGGGTGGCGGGCATGAAATGGCAACCCTCTGCGCTGGCGTTTTTCGGCGGTGCCGGTGCACTGCTCGGCTGCGCTGGCGCACTTCTCGCCGGATGCAGCGTTGGCCCCACCTACAGGCGGCCGCAAATCGCCGCGCCGGAGCACTGGCACGAGTCGGCCGGCGATGCACCCGGCGCCAATGCCTCGGCCTCGATCTGGCCCGACGCCGAATGGTGGCATGGATTCGGATCGGCCAGGCTCGATGAGCTGATTGCCGAGGCCGAGCGCAGCAACGATGACCTCGCCGGCGCCATCGCCCGCGTTCAGGAGGCCGATGCTCAGGCGCGCATCGCCGGCGCGGCGCTGCTGCCCTCGCTCGATGCCGGGATGAGCGCCTCTCGCCAGCGCGCGCAGGTGACGGGCGAAGGCCCGCAGGTGTTCAACGACTTCAATCCCGAGCTGAGCGCGAGCTACGAAATCGATTTCTGGGGCAAGAATCGCGCCGCGCGCGACGCCGCCCGCGCGGCCGCCGCGGCCAGCCGCTACGATCAGCAAACCGTGGCGCTGACCGTGATCAGCAGCGTGGCGACCACGTATTTTCAGGCGCTCGAGCTGCGCGACCGCATCGAAGTGGCCCAGCAGAATCTCGACAACGGCCAAAAAATTCTGCAGGGGTTCAGGCTCGAGCAGTCGGCCGGCACGGCCACCGGGCTCGATGTCGCGCAGCAGGAAACCGCGGTGGCGTTGCTCAACGCCGCCATGCCGCCGCTGCAGCAGCAATTTCGCCAGACCGTGTATGCGCTTGCCGTGCTTGTCGGCCAGACGCCGGAGGCGGTCGACGTCGAGGCGGGCACGCTCCGGGAGCTGTCCAGCCCGGCCGTCGTCGAGGGACTGCCCTCCCAGCTCCTGTCCCGCCGTCCGGACGTCGCCGAAGCGGAACAACAATTGATCGCCGCCAATGCCGATATCACCGTCGCGCGGGCGGCGCTGTTTCCCGACATCCAGCTGACCGCCGGCGGCGGCTACGAGAGTGCGGCGCTGGCATCGCTCGTCAGCCCGCCGAATCGCGTGTATTCGATCGCCGCGGGCTTGACTCAGCCGATATTTCACGGCGGCGCGCTGCGCGCCCAGGTGACCTACAGCAAGGCGCGCTATACCGAGCTGCTGACGCACCTATCACAAGACGGTGCTCACGGCCTTCAGCAACGTCGAAGGCGCGCTGGTCGCGACTCAGCAAACCGCCGAGCAGCAGAAGCGCCAGCAAGACGCGGTGGCCACCGCCAAGCGCGCCTACGAATTCGCGCAGGCGCAGATGTCGGCGGGAACCGTGAACATTCTGACGGTGCTGAACACCGAAAACGCGCTGTTCAGCGCGCAGGATCAGCTGGTACAAGTGAATTATCTGCGCCTGCAGGCGTTGGTGGACTTGTTCACCGCGCTCGGCGGCGGATGGCATCAAGGGTGAGACGCCGATGAACGATTCAATTATCCGCAAGACGAAGTTGGATCTGGGCGCTCGCCGCGGCGGCGCTGCTGCTGATCGCCGTGGCGTGCGCTGCTGCACAAGCCGGCCGATGCCGCCGCGAACAAGTCGCCCCCGGCGATCGCCGTCGACACCGCCACCGTGACGCACGCGGACGTGCCGATTTATCTCTCCGGCCTGGGCACGGTCAGGCCTTCTACACGGTGACGGTCACCGCGCGCGTCGACGGGGAGCTGCAGAAGATCGCGTTCACCGAAGGCCAGACCGTGCACAAGGGCGACCTGCTGGCGCAGATCGATCCGCGCCCGAATCAGGCGGCCTATGAACAGGCGCGTTGCCGCCAAGGCCAAGGATGCGGCGCAGCTGGCGAACGCCAAACGCGACCTCGCGCGCTACACTCGTGTTGCAGCCGCAGGATCTGGCCAGCAAGCAGACCGTCGACACCCAGCGCGCGACGGTCGATCAGCTCGCCGCCCAGCTGCAGGTCGATCAGGCGGTGATCGACAATGCCCGCACCCAGCTCGACTACACGCGCATCACCTCGCCGATCAACGGCCGCACCGGCATACGCCTGGTCGATCCGGGCAACATCGTGCATGCGGCGGCCACCACCGGCATCGTGGTCGTGACGCAGGTGCAGCCCATTGCGGTGATCTTCACGCTGCCCGAGGAGGATCTGGCCGACCGTCAATGCGGCGCTGTCGCACGCGGCCCGGTCAAGGTCACGACCGTTTCGCGCGACGGCGGTACCGAACTCGACGAGGGCACGCTGACGCTGATCGACAACGAGATCGACCAGACCACCGGCACCGCGAGGCTCAAGGCCACGTTCAGCAACGCGCACAACACGCTGTGGCCCGGGCAGTTTGTCAACGCGCGGGTGCTGGTGCGCACCGCGCACGATGTGCTGACGCTGCCGACGGCGGCGGTGCAGCTCGGACCCAACGGCCCCTTCACCTATGTGGTGAAGGCCGACTCGACCGTGGAGGTGCGGCCGCTGAAGATCGGCGAGGAGAGCGGCGGCATGACCGTCGTCAATACGGGCCTCGCGCCTGAACGAGCGCGTGGTGACCAGCAACCAATACCGGCTGCAGCCGGGCGCGCACGTGCGCGTCAACGCCACCAACGCCTCCAACGGCCCGGCGCAAAGCGCTCTCCAAATCTTCATGAGCATTTCAGAGCCCTTCGTCCGGCGGCCGATCGCCACCTCGCTGCTGATGGGCGGCATTTTTCTGGTCGGCCTGGTGGTCTATCCTCTGCTGCCGGTGGCGCCGCTGCCGCAGGTCGACTTCCCGACGATTCAGGTCACGGCGCAGCTGCCCGGCGCCAGTCCCGGAGACCATGGCCTCCTCGGTGGCGACGCCGCTGGAATATCAATTCGCGGAAATCTCCGGCCTGTCGCAGATGACCTCGACCAACGTGCTCGGCACCATCGCAGATCACGCTGCAGTTCGATCTGGACCGCAACATCGATGCGGCGGCGCAGGACGTGCAGACCGGCATCGATGCCGCCGGCGGCCAGTTGCCGAAGAATCTGCCGACGCCGCCGACCTACCGCAAGGTCAACCCGGCCGACTCGCCGATCCTGATCCTGTCGGTGCACTCCGACGTGCTGCCGGTCACCACCGTGGACGACTACGCGGAGAACATCCTCGCGCAGCAGATCTCGCAGATTCCGGGCATCGCGCAGGTGTCGATCGGCGGCCAGCAGAAGCCGGCGGTGCGGGTGCAGATCGACCCCGCCAAGCTCGCCGCGCTCGGCCTGCAGATGGAGGACGTGGCCAACGTCATCACGCACGCCACGGTCGATGCGCCGAAGGGCTCGATCAACGGCCCGAAGCGCAGCCATGACGATCTACGACAACGATCAGCTGCTGAAGGCCGCGCCCTGGAACGACGTGGTCGTCGCCTACAAGAACGGCGCTCCGGTGCGCATCCGCGACATCGGCGTGGCGGTGGACGGCCCGGAAAATACCCTGCTGACCGCCTGGCAGAACGGCCGCAACGGCATCCTGCTGCTGATCTACAAGCAGCCCGGCGCCAATGTCATCGACGCGGAGCAGCGCGTCGAGGCGCTGCTGCCGCACGCGCTCGCCTCCGTGCCGCCGTCGATCAAAGTCGACATGGTCGCCAACCGCACCACCACCATCAAGGCCGCGGTGCGCGATGTGGAATTCACGCTGGCGCTGACCATCGCGCTGGTGGTGATGGTGATTTTCCTGTTCCTGCGCAATGCCTGGGCGACCATCATTCCCGGCGTGACGGTGCCGCTGGCGCTGCTCGGCACCGCGGCGATGATGTACGTGCTCAACTACAGCCTGGACAATCTGTCGCTGATGGCGCTGACCATCGCGGTCGGCTTCGTGGTCGACGATGCCATCGTGATGCTGGAGAACATCTACCGGCACATCGAGGACGGCCTGTCGCCCCTGGAGGCGACGCTCAAGGGCGCGGGCGAGATCGGCTTCACCATCATGTCCATCAGCATCTCGCTGGTCGCGGTGTTCATTCCGCTGCTGCTGATGGGCGGCATCATCGGCCGGCTGTTCCGCGAGTTCGCGATCACCATGACCATGACCATCGCCATCTCGGCCTTCGTGGCGCTGACGCTGTCGCCGACCATGTGCGCGCTGTTCCTGCGCGACGAGAAGCACGTCAAGCACGGCAAGGCCTACATGGCCATCGAGCGGGCCTTCGACCGCCTGC
Source organism: uncultured Gammaproteobacteria bacterium (assembly GCA_963837435.1). GTDB lineage: Bacteria > Pseudomonadota > Gammaproteobacteria > Steroidobacterales > Steroidobacteraceae > Bog-1198. The sequence continues at coordinate 260,217 of CAWINJ010000010.1, read as the reverse complement.
TGGCCGGATACACGCGCGGCCTGGATTTCTGCCTGGATCACAAGCGCGCCACGCTTGATCGACGTTTCTGATCACGGTCGCGGCGACCGTCGTGCTGTACATCGAGATTCCCAAGGGCTTCTTTCCCGCAGCAGGACACCGGCATCATCTCCGGCCTGTCGGATGCGCCGCAGGACATTTCCTTCGACGAAATGGTGCGCCGGCAGCACGCGCTCCTGGACGTGGTCGCGAAGGACCCGGACGTCGAGAGCTACGGCACCGGGCTCGGCGGCAGCCGGCCGATCAACAACGGCTTCGTGGTCATCGGCCTGAAGCCGCGCGATGAGCGCAGCGCCAGCGCCGATCAGATCATCAACCGCCTGCGGCCGCAGCTCGCGAAGGTGCCGGGCGCGACGCTGTTCATGCAGGCGGCGCAGGATCTCAACGTCGGCGGCCGCACCACGCCGCACGCAGTATCAGTACACGCTGCAGGATTCGGACATCGACGAGCTCAACAACTGGGCGCCGAAGCTGCTCGCGGCGCTGCAGAAGCTGCCCATGCTGCGCGACGTGGCCTCCGACCAGCAGACCAGCAGCGGCATGCTGTCGCTGACCATCGACCGCGATCAGGCGGCGCGCTTCGGCATTCAGCCGGCCGCCGTCGACCAGGCGCTGTACGATGCCTTCGGCCAGCGCCAGGCGGCGCAGTTCTTCACCCAGGCCAACAGCTACCACGTGGTCCTGGAGATCACCCCGTCGCTGCAGACCGATCCCGCCTCGCTCGAGCAAGCTGTACTTGAAGTCGCCGCTGACCGGGCAGATGGTGCCGCTGTCGGCCATGACCAAGTACGACACGCAGCACGTCACCTACCTGTCGATCAATCACCAGGGGCAGTTTCCGGCGGTGACGCTGTCGTTCAATCTGGCGCCGGGCGCGGCGCTGGGCGATGCCGTCGATGCCATCAACCGCGTATCGGCCGCAGATGCGCCTGCCGGCCACCATCACCGGCAACTTCCAGGGCACCGCGCAGGCCTTCCAGAGCTCGCTGAAGAGCCAGCCGTATCTGATCCTGGCGGCGCTGGTGGCGGTGTACATCATTCTCGGCATGCTCTACGAGAGCTACATCCATCCGCTGACCATTCTCTCCACGCTGCCTTCGGCGGGCGTCGGGCGCGCTGCTGGTGCTGCTGATATTTCACATCGATCTGTCGGTGATGGCGCTGATCGGCATCATCCTGCTGATCGGCATCGTGAAGAAGAACGGCATCATGATGGTGGACTTCGCCATCCAGGCCGAGCGCGAGCAGCATCTGTCGCCGCATGACGCCATCCGCCAGGCCTGCCTGCTGCGCTTTCGGCCCATCATGATGACCACCATGGCGGCGCTGCTCGGCGCGCTGCCGCTGGCGCTGGGGCGCGGCACGGGCTCGGAGCTGCGCCAGCCGCTCGGCTATACCATGGTGGGCGGCCTGATCCTGAGCCAGGCGCTGACGCTGTTCACGACGCCCGTCATCTACCTGTACCTGGATGAGTTCAGCCTGCGGTTCAAGCGCCGCCGCCGCCAAAAGCATCCCGACGCGCCCAGCGTGGAGCCGGCGCCGCGCTCCGCCGAGCATGCGGTGCCGCCGCTCGGGGGGACCACGTGAAAATTTTGCTGGTCGAGGACAACGAGCGGGTCAGCCAGTTCGTCGTCAAAGGCCTGCAGGAAGCCGGCCATACCACGGATCACGCCGGCAACGGCCGCGACGGCATGTTCCTCGCGGCCAGCGAGCCCTACGATGTGATCATCATGGATCGCATGCTGCCGGGCGACATCGACGGGCTCGCCATCATCGAGGTGCTGCGCAAGGCCGGCAAGCGCACGCCGATCCTGATCTTGAGCGCGCTGTCGGAGGTCGACGATCGCATCCGCGGGCTGCGCAGCGGCGGCGATGACTATCTGACCAAGCCCTTTGCCTTCGGCGAGCTGCTGGCGCGCCTTGACGCGCTGCATCGCCGCGCGCAGGGCATCAACACCGAAATCCCGCTCACCGTCGGCGACTTGCACATGGATCCGCTGACGCGCAAGGTAACCCGCGGCGATCGGCCGATCACGCTGCAGCCGCGCGAATTCAAGCTGCTCGAGTACCTGATGCGCCATGCCGGCCAGGTGGTCACGCGCACCATGCTGCTGGAGAACGTGTGGGATTATCACTTCGATCCGCAGACCAATGTGGTCGACGTGCACATCAGCAAGCTGCGGCAGAAAATCGATGCCGAGTTCGAGCGCCCGCTGCTGCGCACCGTGCGCAATGCCGGCTACACGGTGACCGCGGGTGACTAGCATGATGCGCTCCTCCGCATTGTCGCTGGCGCTCGGCTATGTCGCTCTGGGGATCACGGCGTTGGTGCTGTTCGCCGCGCCGCTGTGGTATGCCTGGCAGGTCACCATCCAGGAGGGCCGCGCGGAATATCCTGCAGGCCGACGCGCAGCGCCTGACCGATGTCTTCCGGCGCGACGGCGCGGACGGCCTGAAGACCTTCATCGATGCCCGCGTGCAGATGCAGATCGCGGGCGAGCGCATCCTGCTGCTGACCGATGCGTCAATGCATCCGCTGGCCGGCAATCTGCCCGCCTGGCCGGCGACCGTGCCCGCCACGCTCGGGCAACTACACGATCGAGTTCGACGTGCGCAATCAGGGCATGCAGACGGCTCTGGTGCATGTCGACTCCGCTCGGCGGCGGCTACAACCTGCTGGTGGGCAGGGACAACGCGCTGTTCGCGCCGCTGCAGACCCACTTCTGGTACGGCCTGGCCGCCGCCGTCGCGGTGCTGTCGATCGCCGGGCTGTTGGTCGGCCTCATCACCCGCCGCGCGCTGATGTCGCGCATCCACAGCATCCGCCAGACCGTGTCGGCCATCATTCACGGCGATCTGAAGCATCGCCTGCCGACGCAGCTGAACGACGATGAACTCAACACCCTGTCGCGCACCATCAACGGCATGCTCGAGCAGATCGAACTGCTGGTGCACGGCGTGCGCAATGTGTCCAATTCCATCGCGCACGATCTGCGCACGCCGCTGGCCGAGCTGCGCTCGCGGCTCGAGGAGCTGGCGCTCATCCGGCCGCCGCCCGAGCAGACGTACGCGGAAATCGACGGCGCCGTGGCGGACGTCGACCGGGTGATCCGCATATTCGACGCCCTGCTGCGGCTGGCGGAAATCGATGCCGGCATGCGCCGCTCCGGCTTCGTGTCGCTCGATGCAGCCGACCTTGCGGCGAATGCCGTGGAATTCTACGCGCCCGCCGCGGAGCTGAAGAATATCGATCCGGCGTTTCGATCGGACGGTCCGGTGCCGGTCTCCGGCGATCCGGTGCTGCTCGCCCAGGCGCTGAGCAACCTGATCGACAATGCGCTGAAGTATGCGCCGGTGAACGGCACCATCGAGGTGGCCGTGCTCAAGCGCGGCGACGGCACCGCCGAGATGTCGGTATCGGACAATGGACCGGGCATCGCCGATGCGGAAAAGAGCAAGGTGGTGGAGCGCTTCTATCGCGGCGATGCGAGCCGCGGCACGCCCGGCGTGGGCCTCGGCTTGAGCCTGGTGCAGGCGGTGGCCAAGCTGCACGGCAGCGCCCTGTCCTTGTCCGACCGCGACCCGGGCCTGCGCGTTTCGCTGACCTCTGCCGCTCGACGCCGCCGAGTACGCAGGCGCTCGCGACACAGCCGCAGTGAGCAGCGCAGCCGGCCAGCGTGATCGTCGGCAGCCAATGGCACCGTCGTGAGCAGCTAGCATGCCGTCAGCTGCCGCTGACCTCAGCATCGTTGATGCACTATATCACTATAATTCAACATGTTGCGAATATGACATAATCAAGGCACTCGGATCTAAGGCATCCGAGAGATATTCCCGGAATTGAGAAGTAGCGCAATGTTTTGGTCACGCCATCGGGGTTATCCTCACCGCACGTCTGCGGTTGCAATGAGAGCGCCGTACGGCCCTGGGGGTTTCAGCAATGTCCTTGAAAGCCATTTTGTTCTCGCTCGGATGCGTCATCGCCTGGTTCGTTCTCCTGCCGATGCTCGTCATCGGAGGGGGAATCGCCCTATTCGCCTACGCGACTTTCGCCGAGCTCGGCGCATTGCTCACGGGCAGCCCCGCGAGAACCCTGGATACGACGGCGGCGCGCGAAATTGCACACGCGCATGTGCGGCGGATCTGGTCCACGGCGGTGCGAGTCACGGCGGTCCGCACGCCCGGCGCGATTGCCACCGCTCATAAGTCTCGACCGCTATCAGCAAAATACTCGGCGGTCGCTCTCAGTATCCTCGTGCCGCTCTCAGTAAATCTCGGCGGCCGCCCGTCGTCAATCCTCAGCGCCGGCGCCGGCCCCACGTCAGCAGCATCGTGACGGCATAATTCCAGACCGCCCCGATCAATATTCCCGCCACCGCGGCGGGGAGCCATCCGCGGTCCCAAGCCGTAGACCATGGACGCCACGCCCAGATTCGCGGCCCCGCCGATGCTGCAGGCGAGCACGAACGATGCCCAGCCGCGCAGCCACAGCAGCCCGCGCAGCCGCATGTCGCGGTAGGTGAGCGCATTGTTGACGGCGTAATTGAAAGTCATGGCGCCCAGAGTCGCGATCGCCTGGCCCGCCACGAAGCTGCGATGCAGTCCCTGAAAGACCAGCGTGAGAATCGCGAAATGCACGGCGACTCCCACGGCGCCGACGATCGAGAAGGCGAGGAAGCGCGCGGGTATCCAACGGCCGACCAATTTGTCGAGCAGCAGCATGACGTAGTCCCACGCCATGACCGAGTCGACCTTGCTCTCCCCTGCCCGGCGGACCCTGAAGCGGTACGCCAGCTCCTTGAAGCGCAGCGGCTGCGGGATAGGATGCGAACACATCGGTCAGTATCTTGAATCCGATCGCCGAGAGCCTGTGCACGGAGCCGTTCAACACCGACCGGCGCATCATGAAAAATCCGCTCATGGGATCCGTCAATTCGGCCGGAACCAGCACGCGGCTGAGGCGCACGGCGAGACGGCTCATGCGGGCCCGCCGTCGCATCCCAATCGCTGATGTCGCCGCCGGGAGCGTAGCGGCTGCCCACCACGATGTCGGTGTCGCCCTGCTTCAGCAGATCGAGCATCTGCGGCAGCAGCCGCTCGTCGTGCTGCAGATCGGCGTCGATCACCGCGAGATAAGGCGCCGTGGTCGCGAGCATGCCCTCGATGCAGGCGGAGGACAGGCCGCGGCGGCCGATTCTCTGCATGACAGCGGATCCGGCTGTCCGCCGCCGCGTACTCGCGCACCACATCCGCAGTGCCGTCCGGAGAATCGTCGTCGACGAAAACGACTTCCCATGAACGCAGTTCCCGAGACACAGCACGAGGCGCCCGATGAGCTCGGCGATATTTTCCCTTTCATTGAAGGTCGGCACGATGACCGACAACTCCGGGCCGGAACGCAGCGCGGCCTGCGTCGGGAACCGGGACTCGTCGAAATAAGTCTCGAGCGGTCGACGGCGGTTCGGCAACGTTCATCTCGTCTGTCATCTCCCCGCAAGCCTTCAGTTTCGCCGAGCGCTCGCCAATTATCGTTGTTACTATAAACACCCGGCGGCGCCGACGCACGAATTGATGATATCCGCAGGCGCTCCAACAACGTAACAGTATTTCCGACAGGCGGGCGCCACTGCTTCAGAACAATGAAACACTGAACCGCTTCCTCGCAGCGGCGCCCGCGCCGCTCCTCGATGTGGTCGTATTCTGTGCTTTGCTCGGCCAGGGATTGCCGTTGCGATCCAGCCATATCGCGAGCTTCATCGCTCGCCATGGCCTTGAATTACTTACTGAAAGTTCGTTCAACGCTCGTTGCGGCGGGGCGAACGCGGGATTGGCGTTTGCATTTGCGTCTGCTCGCGGTAAGCCTCATGGCGCTGTTTCTGCGCGGCGGCGTGCTCGGCTTTATGTCGCAAAGTTGGGGCTGGCCGGCGCAAATCTGCATTCTATTCGCGGTGATTGCTGGGCTGGCGGTGAGCCTGCCGGGATACGCCCAGGCGCTCAACGACGACGCGGCGGCGCTGTCCCGCACCTGGGCCATCGCTCTCGTCGCCTATGCCGTGGCGCTTCGCCTGACCTACATGGGATCCGTCGAATTGCTTCCCGAGGAGGCCTATTACTGGAACTACTCGCGGCATTTGGATATCGGGTACCTGGATCATCCGCCGATGGTCGCCTGGCTGATCGGACTCGGCACGGCCGCTTTCGGCCAGTCGCCATTCGGGGTCCGCGCAGGCGCTCTGTGCTGCGGCGTGATCGGCTCTGTATTTACATATCGCCTGACGCGCCATCTCTCGGGAGAGTCGAGTGCGCCAGCCGGCCTGGTGCTGTCGCACACCCTGCCCTACTTCTTTCTGTCCGGTCTGCTCATGACTCCCGATGCGCCCTTGGCGGCCGCGTGGGCGGCCTCGCTCTACTACCTCGAGCGCGCCCTGGTGGCAGGCGACTCGAAGGCCTGGTGGCGCGCGGGTCTCGCGCTGGGACTCGGCGCGATCTCAAAGTACTCCATCGGTCTGCTCATCCCCGTCGCGCTCGCCTTCATGCTCTGGGATCGCAAATCACGCGGCTGGTGGTCGCGGCGCGAGCCCTACATCGCAGCACTGATCGCGCTGGCGGTCTTTTCTCCCGTCATCCTCTGGAACGCGCAACACGACTGGGCCTCCTTCGCATTTCAAACCTCGAGACGGCTGGCGGAGGCGCCCCGGTTCGCGCTGCATAAGCTCGTCCTCTCCGCCTTGATATTGATCACCCCGACAGGCGTGCTCGCGGTCGGAGCGGCCCTGCTGAGTACCCGGCCGGCGGGCACCCCGGGCGCGGATGAGGCTTTGCGGCGGCGGCTATTCATCCATTTGGCGATTCTCCTGCCGCTGGCGGTGTTTGCCTTGTTCAGCCTGCGCCACGAGGTCAAGCTCGATTGGACCGGCGCACCCTGGGTGGCTGCACTGCCCGTCATGGCGGCGGGGATGACCGCGGCGGCGGCGAAAGTTGGCGGACTGCGTGCCCGGATCCGCGCCGCTTGGGCGCCGACGCTGGTGACCATGCTGCTGATCTATGGCGCCGGACTGCATTACTTGGTGCTGGGGCTTCCCGGGCTCGGCTACGGCAAGCACATCGAGCTGATCCCGATCGGCTGGCCGGAACTCAGCCGCCGTATCGCGGGCACCGCGGCAGAGGTGCGCCGGCAAACCGGCTCCGAGCCGGTGATCGTGGGCATGGATCGTTACGCCATCGCCAGCGAGGTGGCGTTCTACGCAGCCGAAGGGGGCCGCTCCGAGCCGCCCATATCGAGCGTGCATCTGTTCGGAGGAAACGGCCTGATGTTCGAACGATGGACACCGGCGCAGGCGCTGGCCGGCAAGACCTTGCTGCTGGTCGGGTGGGATCGCTCGGACCTAACGGGCGACGCCATCGAATCCCACGCTGAACGCTGGGGACCGGTGCAGGATGAGGCGCTGACTCGCGACGGCCAAGTCGTGCGGCACTACTACACCCGGGTCGCCTACAATTACCGCCTCATCCCGCGCCCATGACCGGGCGCCCGAGTACTTTTGGAGGAACTGTGATGACTGGGACGAATTCTCCGTGGCTCGCGGCGGCCGCGCTCCTGACGGCGGGCCTCATGCACGCTCCGGCCGTCATCGGCCAGACTCCCGAAGAGCAGAAACAATGGGAGGCACAGCGCGCCCAGATGCAGGCGGATGCGAGGGCCAAGGCTGAGCAGCTCGCCAAGGAAAGAGCGGCCCGGCGGGCCGACCCGATGGCCTGGGTGCACACTCTCGATCCCATGTCCTCGGGAGGCTGGGTATTCAAGGCGGTCGGTTCCGACGGGTCCTGGGCGATGTACAGCACGGATCATCAATTGAAGCGTTCAGGTCACCAGGTGACCGCCTGGCTCAGGCAGGAATTTGCCGAGGCGCAGCACAGCCCCGCGGGCGACGCGTACATGAGCGACGTCGAGAAGGTCCAATACGACTGCACCAAGGCGCAGGCCCGGGTGCTGTTGATCATTTACTATACCGCCAACAATCTGGCGGGCAGCCAGCAAAGCGAAGAGGCGGACCCGAAGCAGGCGCCCTGGGATGCCATCGTCCCGGGCACGCAAAGCGAATCCGCCTTTCACTGGACTTGCGGCGTCTCCTCAGCAGGGGCGCGACCATGACACCTGGATAGTTGCGGCCAATAGCCGCGCCCGATCCGCGCAAGGACCCACCAATACCTCCACCTCGCCGGGCTCGAACACCGGCTCGAGATCGATGCCGAGAAAGCGCAATTCCGAGGCGCGCAAGGACAAAGTCACCGTCCCCGTTTCGCCCGGTCGCAAGTGGATCCTGGCAAAGCCCTTCAGCTCGAGCACCGGCCGCGAGACGCTCGCGACCTTGTCGTGCGTGAACAGAAATACCGTCTCTTGCGCGGCCCTCGCGCCCTCGTTGAGGACATCGACCCGAATCTGCATGGTGTCGATATCCTCGACGTCGAGCGGGGTCACGCGCAGATTCGAGAGCGCAAAGCGCCCATAGCTGAGTCCGTGGCCGAAGGGAAACAGGGGTTCATTCGCCTCGTCGAGATACTTGCTCGTGTAATGATCCTGCGGATTGGCCGGCCGGCCGCCCGGCCGCTCGCCGAAGAAAATGGGGACCTGCCCGACTGACCGCGGCCACGTCACCGGTGTGCGGCCGCTCGGGGAGACTCGCCCTGTCACCACATCGCCGATCGCATTGCCCGCCTCGCTGCCGAGAAACCACGCCGCCAGCACGGCATCGGCCTTGTCGACCAACCAGGGCACCGCCAGCGGGCGCCCCGAGAACAAAACCACGATGACCGCGCTTGCGCGCAGCCTTGGCGCGTTCGAACACGGCCTCGGCGAATGGCCGCTGGGCTCCCGGCAGGTCCAGGTGCGCGCGGCTCGCCGCTTCCCCGCTCATGCCGGCGGATTCTCCCAGGCACAGCAGCATGGCATCCGCGCTTGCGCACAGATCGAGGGCCGCCGCGATTCCCGACACATCCTCACCGTCGATGGCCGACGCCGGCTCGTACCGCACCTCCGCTTGCGGCAGCAGGCGCGCGCAGGCCCGCGACGACGCTCACGGGATCGTCCGCGCCCGCCGCGCCCCACCAAGGACCGCGCATCTCCGCCGGCGCATCCGCCAGCGGACCGACGACGGCGAGCCGCCGCAGCGAGCCTGCGAGCGGCAGCGTCTCCCCCTCGTTCTTCAGCATCACGATGGCGCGGGCGCCGACCTCACGCGCCAGCCGGCGCCGATGAGAGATCGCGGCGGCGGATTCAGGGGCGGAGCCGCGCCGATACGGATCCTCGAACAGGCCCAGCCGCTCCTTGAGCGTCAACACGCGCCGCACGGCCTCGTCGATTTGCGCCATGGTCACCAGCCCGCGCTCGAGCGCCGCGGGCAGGCCGCGGCGATAGGCATCGGCCATCATGTCGATGTCCACTCCGGCCTGCAGTGCGTGAGCCGCCGCCTCGGCCAGATCGGCGGCGATGCCGTGGTGCATGAGCTCCGCAATGGCGTTGTAGTCGCTGACGATCACTCCGTTGAAGCGCCAGCGGCCGCGCAGCCAACCCCGCAACAACTCCTTGTCCGCCGTCATGGGGATGCCGGCCAGGTCCGTGAAGGCCGGCATGACGGCCGCCACGCCGGACGCCACCGCCGCCTCGAACGGCGGCATGTACACCTCGCGCAAGGTGCGCTCCGAGATGTCGACCGAGGCGTAGTCGCGTCCCGCGGTGACCGCGCCATAGGCGCAAAAATGCTTGGCCACCGCGGCGAGCGAATCGGCGGCCGCGAGGCCGGCGCCCTGAAAGCCGCGGACCTTGGCCTCGGCGATGCGAGATCCGAGCCAGGGATCCTCTCCCGGACCTTCGACGATCCGCCCCCAACGCGGGTCGCGCGCCACATCCAGCATGGGTGCGAAGGTCATTGCCACCCCCTCGGCCGCGGCTTCCTTGGCCGACTCGCGGGCGGTCAGCGCCCAGGTGTCCGGATCGAACAGCGACGCCTCGCCGAGCGGCACGGGAAACAGAGTGCGATGCCCATGGATGACGTCGAAGCCGATGAGCAAGGGGATGCCGAGGCGCGACTCCTCGACGGCCAGCCGCTGCATCTCGCGTACGTGAGCCGCCCCGACCATGTTGAGCAGATTGCCGATCGTCCCGTTCTTGATCGAATCGGTCGAGTCGCCGACCATGATCGGCCCGGTAACCGCATAGCCGGAGGCGGTCATGGTCATCTGACCGAGCTTTTCGGCCAAGGTCATCTTGCCGATCAGCGTCTCGATACGGCTCACGTTAATTTTCCTCCGGGGCGGCGGCATTCCCCGATAATGGCGCAATCACTGGGTCTTTCGGGGCGTTTGCATGAATCTTGAATCGAATACCGAAGAGAGTGCCAATTCCGGCCTCCTGCCGCAACTCGGCATGATGGCACGGGCGCTGTGGACGGCACCGGTGCGCAACACCCTGTTCGCTCTGTCGGGAGCGCTGTTCGTGGTCATCGCGGTGACCGCCTACGGACAGATCCGCCTGAACGACTGGAATCAGCCCTTCTATGATGCGCTCTCGCATCGCGAGTTGGCGCAGTTCCTGAAGCAACTCGGGCGTCTTCTGCCTGATCGCCGGCGCGCTGCTGGTTCTCAACGTGGGGCAGCGCTGGCTGGGCGAGACCCTGAAGCTCAAGCTGCGCCAGGGGCTCGCCCACGATCTGATCCGCAACTGGATGCAGCCGGGCCGTGCTTTCAGGCTTGCCAATTCCGGCGCGATGGGCGTGAATCCCGATCAGCGCATGCACGAGGATGCGCGTCATCTCACCGAGCTGTCCGCCGATCTTGGCATCGGCCTGCTGCAATCCTCGATATTGCTGGCCAGCTTCATCGAGGTGCTCTGGTCCCTGTCGAGCAATTTCGTGTTCCACGTCGAGGGCCGGCAATTTGCGATTCCCGGCTACATGGTGTGGGCGGCCATCATCTATTCAGGGTCTGCCTCGCTGCTCAGCTATTGGGTCGGCCGATCCCTGATCGACCGCAACGCGCAGCGCTACGCACGCGAAGCCGACATGCGCTTCTCCCTGGTGCAGAGTCAACGAGCACATCGATGCCATCGCGCTCAGCGCGGGGGAGGCGGATGAGGAGCGGCGCATCGAAATCGATCTGGCGGGGGTGCTGGCCGCCACCGCCCGTCTGGTCACCGGCTTGACCAATCTGACCTGGATCACCGCCGGCTATGGCTGGTTCACGCTGGTCGCTCCCATACTGGTCGCAGCGCCGCTGTATTTTGCGGGGAACATCTCCTTCGGCGGCCTCATGCTGGCTTCCGGCGCTTTCAACCAGGTGCAGTCCTCTCTGCGCTGGTTCGTGGATAACTTCAGCACCATCGCCGATTGGCGCGCGACGCTGCTGCGCGTGGCCGGCTTCCGCCGCGCCGTCATCGACACCGACGTGCTCCACGATGTGGAGTGCCGCATCGCTTTCGTGCCCGGAAGTCCCGGCAAGATCGCCATCGACGATTTGGAGATCGCCTCGCCCGCCGGCGCCACCATGCTGGCGGAGAAGCACATCGAGATTGCCGCCGGCGAGCGGGTCCTGATCGTCGGAGAATCCGGAACGGGCAAGACCTTGCTGTTTCGCACCTTGGCAGGGCTGTGGCCCTGGGGCGCCGGACAAATCGCACAGCCGACGGGCGAGGAAATTCTGTACATGCCGCGCACGCCCTATCTTCCTCCCGGCACGCTGCGCGAAGTGCTCGCCTACCCCGCCGCGACGCCGTCCTTCGAGACGGCGGCCTACACTCGCGCGCTGGTGCGGCTCAAGCTGGATCGGCTGGTCCCCATGCTGGACGTGTCGCAGCGCTGGGATCGTGAGCTGAGCGAGGATGAACAGCAGATCCTCGCATTCGCGCGAGTGGTGCTGCACTCCCCGCCTTGGGTTCTCATCGACGAGGTGCTCGATTCCCTGGACGAGGACGCTCGCCAAACCGTTCTCGACCTATTCGGCCAGGACCTGGCGCACATCGGCGTCATTCACATCGGCCGCGCCGATGCCCACGATCATCTGTTCTCGCGGGTTCTGCACCTGGTCAAGGATCCGACGCTGCGCAGGCTGCGCGGCAGCGCGGCGCCTCTCATCGTCGCGTGACCCGCGCCACGCGCTCCGAATCCGGCAGCCGCTGCGGATCGGCACCCGGCTGGGCACCGCGCAAGAAGCGGCGCTCGAGATCGGGAGCCGACAAGGGCATCGACAGCAGAAAGCCCTGTACCTCGTGACAGCCGCGGCGGCGCAGCCACTCCAGCTGGCCGGTACGCTCGACGCCCTCGGCCGTAATCGTCACATTGAGACTCTCTCCCAGCGACAGGATCGCGCTCGCAATCGCCGCATCGCTCGCCGAGCGATCCAGGTTGTCCACGAAGGCCTTGTCGATCTTGATGCGGTCAGGGGGAAAACGAGTGATATAGGCCAGCGAAGAATAGCCGGTGCCGAAATCATCGAGGGCGATGCGGCACCCCAGCCGCCGCAGCCTCTCGAGTGCACCGCGCACCTTGGCCGAGTCCTTGACCAGCAGCGACTCGGTAATCTCGATCTCGATCAGCGACACGGGGATGCCGGCCGCGGCCGCCTCCTCTTCGACGACTCGTGCCGGGTCTCCATGCAGCAGTTCCCTTCCGGACACATTGATGGCGACCGGCACGGCCAGACCGCGATCCTGCCAGGCGCGCAATTGCCGGCAAGCGGCGCGCACCACCCAGCTGCCCAACTCGATGATCAGGCCGCTGTCCTCCGCGATCTCGATGAATCGGGTGGGCGGAATTTCCCCGTGCTCCGAATCGCACCAGCGCACCAATGCCTCGACGCCCACGAGGCGATCGTCGCTCAGGCGGAATTTCGGCTGAAAGTGCAGATGCAGCAGATCCTCCTGCACGGCGCGGCGCAGGCGGCCCTCGAGATCCAGCCAGTCGCGCAGGCGCGTGCTCATGGCGGCCGTGTACATGACCGCGGAGCCGTTGGCGCCGCTCTTGGCTTGGTACATCGCGGTGTCCGCGTGCTTCAGCACGGTGGTGACGTCCGGGCCGTCGTCGGGATAGACCGCTATGCCGATGCTCGGCGCAGAGTAGAATTCGAGCCCATCGTGCGCAATCGGATCCTTGAGGATGGCCTGGCACTCGCCGGCGATGTCGGCGGCCAGCGCTCGCGCCGCCTCGTGCTGCACCAGCACGACGAACTCATCGCCCCCAAAGCGGGCCACCGACACGTGCGTCCGGTCTACCTTGAAGCGGCTCACGACGCACGAGAGCTTCTGCGCCACATTTTGCAGCACGGCGTCGCCCACCGAATGACCGAATGTATCGTTGACCCGCTTGAAGCTGTTAAGGTCCATGTAGAGCACGGCGACCCGGTCCTGAGATCGCTCGGCGTCTGCGAACAGCCGCTGCGCCGTGTCGAGACAACGCTGCCGGTTCGGTAGGCCGGTCAATGTGTCGAAATAGGCGAGCCGTTCGATTCGCTCGGCTGCCGCGGCATTGCGCAATATGTAGGCCAGGCGCCGCGGCAATAGCGCCCAATTGACCGGCTTGGAAATGAAGTCGGTCGCCCCCGCCTCGAACGCTCGGCTGATGGCGGCGGAGTCCTCGTGGCCCGTCACCATCACGATGGGGATGGTCGCGAAGCGCGGCTCGGCGCGCAGCCGCCGGCACACCGAATAGCCGTCCATTCCCGGCATGTCGACGTCGAGCAGCACGATGGCCGGCTCATGCGACAGCGCCGCGTGCAGCGCCGCCGCGCCGTCCTCGAAGCTCATGGGCTCGAGGCCCGACGCCTGCGCCGTTTCCGCCAGCAGCAGCCGGCCTAGATCCTCATCGTCGGCGATGATGGCGATCGGACGCGAGGCGAGCGGCGTGCTCATGCGCTCGCCCTCAGCTGCAGCCGCACCAACTCCTCGAGCAAGGCCGGATGCGCGGCGGCGAGCCCGTCGCACATCCGCCGCGCCCGCGACAGGTCCGCGTCGTCGCATATCTTCTCCAGCCGGCGCACGTCCCGCGCGAAGGCGAGCGCCCCCACGTTCGCGGCGCTGGAGGCCAATTTGTGGCAGATGCCGCTCGCCGCCCGCAGGTCGCCCGCTTCGAGCGCAGCCCCCAGCTGGGCGATGGCGTCGGCCGAGCCGGCGCGAAACAGATCGACCAGCTTGGAATACAGATCGGAGTTGCCGCCGGCACGCAGATTGCGCAGCCCGGCTACCGCCGCGGAATCGACGGACGAGAGCGCGACGAGACTCGACAGCGGCTCGGCGGCATCGGCGACGGATGGCGCGGCGGCGGGCGGTGCCGACTCGACGCCGAGCGACACGGGTTCTTTGCGCGCGGACCTCGGCGGGCGGCCCAACCAGCGACGCAGCAGCTGTGCGCATTGATCCAGGGTGTAAGGCTTGCTCAAGAGATCGTTCATTCCGGCGTTCAGGCATAGAGCGCGGTAATTCTTCGCGTCATGCGCCGTCAAGGCGATGATGGGCACATGCCGCGTTCCCTCGCGCTGGCGGATCAGCCGAGTCGTCGCGAAGCCATCCATCGTCGGCATGTTCAAGTCCATCATGATGAGATCGAATTTCTCGGTCGCGCTGCGAGCAACGGCCTCAGCTCCGCTCTCCACCCAGGCATGGGTGCAGCCGAGCGCCGACAGATAGCCCTGCGCCACCGCCGCATTGACCGGCTCATCTTCCACCAGCAGCACATGCCCGCCGATCGCGGGATCCTGCGCCGTGAGCGGCGCCGGCGCCGCCAGCGGCCTCTCGCCCGCCGCCGCGGCGAGTGCCACGGCCAGCACCTCGCGATGCACGGGCTTGGGAACGATGAGCTGTGCATCGATCGGCCGTGCGACCTGCAGCGCCTCGATTTGGCCCGCCGAGGCGACGATCGCCAACGGTGGCCGCGATGCGCCCGCGGCATCGAGCACCGCTTTGACGAAGGCCTCGTGGGTGCTGAGATCCGCGATGATGAGATCCTTTCCCATGGCCGCGCGCAGCGGATCGTCGCAGTCCTCGAATACCGCGGTGAACCCCAGCGCGGAGGCCTGCCGCGCCAGGGACTCCGCCAGCGCCGGCCGACGCGTCAGTATGCGTACGCGTCGATGTGCAAGCGGCGCCGGATCGCTGTGCACCGCCCCGCCGGACGCCCGCAGAGGCAGGGATACGTGGAAGGTCGACCCCACGCCCGGCCGGCTCTCCACGGTAACCGTGCCGCCCATCAATTGCGCAAGCTCGCGGCAGATCGAAAGTCCCAACCCGGTGCCGCCGAAGCGGCGCGTGGTCGACTCGTCGGCTTGCGTAAAGGGCTCGAATATCCTGGCGATGGTCGCGGCGTCCATGCCGACGCCGGTGTCGGCGACGGCAACTCGGAGGGTGACGCCCTCCTGTCCCACGCCATCCACATCCGCCTTGACGACCACTTCGCCCTGCATGGTGAATTTGACGGCGTTGCCCACCAGGTTCATCAAAATCTGCCGAATCCGCAGCGGATCGCCCACCAACCCGCGGCAGTCGTCGCGCGGCGGACACACGATCAGCTCGACACCCTTCGCTTCGGCGGCGCCCGCGAACATCGTGGTGCATTCCTCGAGCAGGCGCACCAGATCCAGGGGCAGCGCCTCGAACTCGACTTTGCCCGCCTGTATCTTCGACAGGTCGAGCAAATCGTTGACGATCTGCAGCAGCACCTGCGCCGAGGAGCGGATCGTTTGAGTCAGCCTCGCCTGGGTCGAGGACAGCGATGTGCGCGTCAAAAGCTCGGTCATGCCGACCACGCCGTTCATTGGGGTGCGAAGCTCGTGGCTCATCCGCGCCAGGAAATTGCTCTTCGCCTGCGCGGCTTCCGCCAGCTGCCGATTGCTCTCCACCAGCTCTCGCGTGCGCAGCGCCACCTCGGATTCCAGGCGCTTCTGGGCGCCGACGATGCGTTGAATATTGGCGCGATGCATGCGCACGCGATAGACGATGAACAGAACCACGATGAGCGCGTAGGCGGCATAGGCCCAGGGGGAGCGCCACGGTGCGGGGTTTCGGTGGACGATCAAACGCAGCGGCGGATCGCTCCATACCGAATCGGCGTCGGCGGCGCGCACTTCGAGCAAATGATCGCCCGCATCGAGATTGGTGAGAGTGACCCGGTGCTGGGTGCCCAGGTCGATCCACCGATCGGACAGACCTGCCACGCGGTAAGCCAGCCGGTTGCGCTTCGGCGAGGTGAAGTCGAGTGCGCTGAAATCCAGAGAAACGATGCTGGCACGATAGTCGACCACGATGCGGTCGAGCAGCCAGTAGGGCGTGGGGCTGGCCATCGGCGCGCCCAATACCTCGAGCCGCGTCAATGCCACGCGCGGCGGATGCGCGCTGTCCGACAGGCGCGAGGGAGCGAAGATGTTGAATCCGCCCGGACCGCCGAAGCACAGGCGGCCGTCGCGCAGCCGATGCGATGCGTTGTAGTCGAATTCCTCCCCTTGCAGGCCCTGCTCGCGGTGGAAGGACTTCACCGCGCGCGTCTCGGGATCGAAGCGCATGAGGCCCGCATTGCCGCTGAGCCAAAGGCGCCCCTTGGCATCGCTCAGCACGGCGTAGATGGTATCGCTCGACAGCCCCTCCTCGCGCGCCATGACTTGGAATCGAATCGCATCGGGAGCGGCCGCGGAGCCCACGATCTGCGCCAGGCCGCCGCCGTCGGTTCCGACCCACACCCGGCCTTGGGCGTCGATGTCCAGTGCGTACACCGTGTTCGCCGGCAGGCTGCCGGAGTCCTTCGGATCGTGCCGAAACACCTTGACGACGGCTCCGTCCGGGCGGGCAAGGTCGAGACCCCCGCCGTCGGTGCCGATCCAGAAATTTCCTTGCGAGTCCTCGGCGACCGTCGTGACGCTCGCGGCGCTGATGGCGCCGGCCACCGAGGATGCAAAGGGCAATTGGCGCACCAGCCCGGTGACCGGATCGAGTACATTGGCGCCGCCGTCATGGGTTCCGATCCACAGCTGCCCGTTGTGCGCTTCGAATATCATCATGATGCCGGCATCGCTCAGGCTGCGAGGGTCGCCGCGCTTGACGGGAATCGATTCGAGACGGCCGTCGGCGGAGAGCTTCTCGAGCCCGCTCGTCATGGTGCCAATCCACAGCGTGCCGCGGCGGTCCTGGCGCAGCGACATGATGCGCCGGTCGCCGAGCGAGTCGCGTCGGCCGAGAATGGTGTCGATGTCGATCGCCTCGCCGCTGTCGGCGTCGTACTGAACGAGGCCACCGCCGAGCGATGCGACCCAGACCTTGTTGTTCGCAGCGTCGGCGAATGCCGTGACGAGCTTGCCGACGAGCCACCCCGGACGACGGCCGCCGAACTCCCAGCTATGCGGATTCCAGCGGCTGACGCCGCCGTCATGGGTGCCTATCCAGACCAGGCCGCCGGCATCCTCATACAGCGACATGACGAACGAGTCCCGCAGCGAACCGGCGTCGCTCTCGTCGTGGCTGTAGTGGCTGAAGGTTCCGGTCTCGCGATTCAGCAGATTCAGCCCGTCCGCGGTGCCGACCCACAGATGGCCCGCGCGGTCCTCGAGAAGCGCGCGCACTTCATCGTTGCTCAACGAGGCGGGTTGGCTGGGATCGTGAACGAAGCTGCGCACGACCCGGCCGCCGCGATCCATCTGGCTCAGGCCCCCATCGATGGTGCCGACCCAGAGGACGCCGCTGCTGTCCTCGAGAACCTGGTACACCTGATTGCCCCTCAAGGAGTGCGGGTCCTCAGCAGAGTGGCGGAAGTGCATGAAGGTGCGGTGATCGGGTTGCCATTGGTCGAGCCCCGCGGCAGTGCCGACCCAGATCGTTGCGGACCGGTCGAGCATCAGGGTGTAGACCTGGTCGTTGCCCAATGAGCTGGCATTCTGCGCATCGTGGCGCAGGTGCTCGATGTGTCCCGTTGCCGGCTCGAGAATGTCGATGCCTGCATCGCTGGTTCCCACCCAGATGCGCCCACGCCCATCCACCAGCACGTTGTGCACGGCGTCGCTGGCAAGCGAGGCGGGATTCGCCGGATCGTGACGATAGACGGTGAAGCTGTCCGTGGCCCGGTTCCAACGGGCGAGGCCGGCTCCTTTGATCGCAATCCACAGATCGTGATGCGGATCTTCGGCGATCTGGTTGATGAAATTGCCCGGCAAGCCACCTCGCGCGTCATGCGAGTAGGCATAGCGGATCATTTCGTGCCCGTCGTAGCGCGCCAGGCCATCCTCGGTGCCTAGCCAGACGAATCCCTGCGAGTCCTGCAGGGTCGCGACGACGGTGCCCTGCGGCAGGCCGTCCGAGGTCGTCAGATGCTCGAGAACGAGCGGAGGCGCATCGGCGGCGGCCTGCACGGCCGACGCGGCGAGTAGACACAGCCAGAACGCCGGCAGGCGCCGGCGCCGGCCGCCTGCATCGATGTTCGTGGTCACCAGCGCACGATGCCCGAAGGCGGCGCTGGATTCGTTGATCGACTACCGGTCGGCGCCATGGCGGTCTCGGATTATCCGAACTGCGTCACACTCGAGTTATTGGTTCGCCACCCAGTTCTCGATGGACGCGGGGGTGGTGACGCCGGCCGGGGATCCGGACGAGCCCCACCAGGGGACGGACTTGGCCCAGGTGTAGCTCTTGGCCCACGTGTAGCTCTTGGCCCAGGTGTAACTGTTGGTCCACACATAGCCCTGAGTCCATGCATATCCCTGCGACCAGAGATAGCCCTGGCTCCAGCTATAGCCCTGATCGTAGGCATAGCCCTGATCCCAGGTATAGCCATCCGCAGACTGCGGCGCCGTGCTCCATGTCGGACCGGTCATGTTCATGATGTAGTAATCGCCGTTGGCCGCCTGGTTGGCCGGCCCGCCGAAGTGCTCGGTGCCCGCCAGATCCGCGCTGATATTGAGTCCCAAGTTGGCGCAGTTGGTCGCCGAGCTGTTCACCGCGGCCACCGCGTTGATCAGCCCCGCACCCTGCTGAAACACGCTGTACGCCAGCGTTCCGCTCGAGGTGACCGCCGGAGCCGAGGAAGCCAGCAGCCGGCATTTGACCTCATCCGGGGTCAGCGCCGGATCGGACTGCAGCATGAGGGCGACGACGCCGGTGGTCACGGCCGCCGCCATCGAGGTGCCGGACATGGTGAACAATTGCTCGGTCGGCAGCATCGAGCCCGGGTCGATGTTCGCAAGGTAGCTGGTGCTCGACATCGAGGCGACGATGTGGCCGCCCGGCGCCACCACCTCGGGCTTGACGAAACCCTCGAAGGTCGGACCGGTGGAGGAGAACGAGGCGAGCCTGTCGTCGGTCAGGTTGTAGGGCGTGTAATTGTCGGTCAGTGCGCCGGTGGTGATGACATAGGGCACGTTGCCGGGCACGTCGATGGTCATGGGCGTGGGGCCTTCGTTGCCGGCCGCGGCCACGACCACGATGCCCGCCTGCCAGGCAGCCATGACGGCCTGATCCACCGGATCGTTCCAATAGTAGGACTCCGGAGTTGCGCCGAAGGACAGATTCACCACGCGAATGTTGTACTTCTTCTTGTTCGCGACGATCCAGTTCAAGCCCGCGATCACATCGGCGTAGCGTCCTGCGCCGCTGCCGTTGAAAGCCTGGACCTCGACCACATTGGCCTGTGGGGCGATGCTCAGGTAGCTGCCCGACACATTCATCGCGCCGCCGGCGGCGATGGAAGTCACATGCGTGCCATGCCCATAGGCGTCGCCGGTCACCGGCCCCGAACCGCCGTTCACCACATCGATGGTGGCGAGCACCCGAGAGCCATAGTTCTGCAGAGGATCCTTCCACAGTCCCGAATCGAGCACGGCAACGGTCACACCCTTGCCGGTAATGCCCGCCTGCTGCAGCGTGTCGGCACCGACCCGCGAGGGGTAATTGGTCTGGTAGAGAAGCGTGGGCAGCAGCTCGCCGTTTCCGTCCGATGGAGTGGTGAGGGCGCTTACGGCGGTAACCACCGGCGAAGTGACAGGACTGAGCAGTCCCAGCAGCCCGGTCCCCTCCGTGGTGAGCGAGCGATCCTCGTAGACATGTACGCCGGCGGATTTGCGCAGCTGCGCGACCTGCCAAGGGTTCAGGTACGCCGACACCGCATGGATGATCTCGAGGTTGCGCTGGATCTTCGCGCCCACGCGCACCGCGTCCTGGCGCGCCGCGCGAACGTTGGCGGCTTGCACGATGTAGCGCGTCGCGCCCGCCGATCCGTCCGAAGCCGCGGCGAGCGGCGCCGCGGGCGGCGTTGCCGCGGCCGCAGCCGTCAGCGAGACCAGTGACATGAGGGTCGAGGAAAGCAGTGCACTTGCTCGCATGGGGAACTCACCTGTAAGTCAGCAACCGTTCTTATATGCGGTGCATTACATCGCAGCGCAGGACGCCGTACGGCCGAGCCAGCCCCACCGCCCGGGCGGCGAAGTGTGCGGTCCGTCGCATAATCAGGGTGTCAAATCAGAGTTCAGGCGGATCGAGCGGCGTCGGGCGCTTGGATTATGTCAGCGGCCGCTTCCAGGTAGAGATCGCCGCTGCCGTAACCGCACCGCAGGGCCAGGAGCGCGCGGCGCTGCTCCTCATTGTCGACGCCGGTGGCGATGGCGGTCAGGCCCAGCGCCCGCGCGGCGCTGATTCCGGCCCGGCACACCCTCAGCGCCACCTCGTCGCTGCGCAGGGCGGTCACCCACGCACGATCGAGCTGTAGACCCCAGATGGGCGCGCGTGCCAGCCGGTCGATCGAGACCATCCCGCGCCCCACTTCATCGACCACGAGCCGCACCCCAAGCTCGGCCAGCGACTTGCATACCGAGGGGTCGAGCACGGTGAAGGTTCGCTCCGCAATGCGCAGTTCCAGCCGGTCCGCCGGAACCGCGCCCTCTTGCAGAAAGCGCCGTACATCGCCCACGAAATCATCGTTCATGATGTGATGGCGCAAAGCGCCGAAGGATATGCGCACGTCGGAATCGATATACGGCAGCGCCGCGGCAAAATCTTCGCGCACCCCCTGCAGAACCGCGAGCGACAGCGCCGCGGCAAGACCGGTCGTCTCCGCCACTCCCAGAAACTCGGTGGGATGCACCTCGCCGCGCAGCGGATGCATCCACCGCAGGTACCCCACCCAGGCGACCAGGCGGCCGGTCGCGAGGTCGTGCCGGCCCACGTAGCGCAGACGGATATCTCGGTTGGTAATGGCATCGCGCAACTCCCGGGCGATATCGAGCCGTGCCAGCGACCGCAATTTCAGCGTATCGGTGAAGAAGTGCGCATAAATGGAGCCGGAACGCCGCGCCTCGGTCGCGGCGGCGCGCGCATGCTCGATCAAGTTTTTGGGTGAGGTCGCATCCTGGCCGAGGATGGCCACGCCCGCGTAGGGAGTCAGGTGAAACGCCGCGTCGCCGAGATTCACCGGCTCACGCAGGCAGGCGCAGATCTGCGCGACGCGGGTCTCGATGGCATCGCGATCCGCGGTTTCCATGACCAACGCCAGCAGCGTTTCACTCAGCTGACCGAGGTACCAAGAGAATCGCTCCTCCGGTGCGCGGGTGGATTCGAGCGGCAGCCGCAGAACGGCGGCGCTGAGGACTTGCTCAGCCACCTTGGCGTCGACCACCCGAGCGATCTCCTCGACGCCCTCCACGTGAATGATGGCGACCGCGGCCGGCTTCTCGCTGAGGATGGCCAGCGACAGCGTTTGCTGGAAGCGGCGCAAGAATCCGCGCCGGTCCCATTGCGGCCGCAGAGTCTCGCCGGTCGAGTTCAACAGCTCCTCCGGAGCGCTGCCCGGCAAAGCGGCTCGAATGACGCAGATCACCCGATCGGGTCCCTGAGCGCTGACGCGCGCTTCGTAGCCGAGGTCGGCGCACTTCAGGGGAGCCTCGAGCGTCGTACGCTGGGCGATTGCACGGCGCGCGAGCTGCATGAGGGCGCCCGCCAGCGGTTCGGGCCAGACCGACTTGAGGCGCTTGCCCGCGGCATCCGTTCCCGGTTTGAGGGCGGCGACCGCGCAGCCGCCGGTATGGGCGAGAAGCACTCCGTCGCGCCGGATCAGCATGACCAGATCGGGCAGCGCATCGATCAGGGTCGGATTTTCATCGGGTTCCCGCACGCTGGCAGTAAACACGAACCGGCAGCGGGAAACGCGCACCGGGGCCGCAAAATGACCGTATTGACATAATCGCGGAGGATCGGCCGCATCACTCTCACCCAAGGCAGGTCGCGGCGCGCCGGCAACGAGTTTCGTTCAGCCGAATCGGCGCATCAGCAGCACGGTGATCAGCGCCGTCACGAATGCCACGAAGGAGGTCGTGACCAAGCCGAGGATTCCGTCCTTGTGTTCCCGGTACCACAGGTCCAGGCGGCCGCGCCGCGTGTGCAGACGAATTGCGCGGTCGGCACCCGCAAATGTCACGGCGATGGACCGGGTCGCGTCATCGCGGCTCGTGTACTTGATCAGCCTGCGGTATTGCAAGTAGCGCAGCGGCAGCTCGAGTTTCGCGGTGACCAGCTTGGATTGCACGTCGGCAGAAAACGCCGATGTGTCGACGCTTTGCAACTGGCCCTGCTTGTTCCATGCTTCGCCCTCGCGCAACGGGTGCATGGCAAGCCACAATACCTGATCGTCGCTCACCAGCACTTCCTCGTCGATGGCCTCACGATGGTAGTACAGGCCATGCAGTATGCGATCCTCGTCGTCCCGGCTCATTTCTATTCGCCCGCAGGTGTCGGTAGCGACAGTCTTGCGCTAACCCCATATTGCTGCAACTATCGGCTACATAATGGGTCAATCGTGATAGTGAAGGGCATCTTCCGCAAATCGCCTGTTTTATTGCTCGTGACCCTCGCGCTCGGCGCCATGCCGACGGTGCACGCGCAGAACAAAGGCGGGCTTCCCCCCTATGGCATGCCCGCGAGACACGTGCCGCACGCCTATTTGCGCATGCCGCACCTTGCCGACGGCAAGATGCCGGCCCTGCTCTCCGAAACCGGCGCGTTCAGCGATACCCGGCATCTCATTCCCGCCCGGGGGCTGATTCCCTACGACATCGTGGTGCCTTTCTGGTCCGACCGCGCCGTCAAGTCCCGCTGGGTTGCCGTGCCGAGCGGGAAAATCGAATTCTCGCCCACGGGCGATTGGAAATTTCCCAAGGGCACGGTCTTCGTCAAAACTTTCGAACTGCCGACCGATGAAGCCCACCCCGACGTCAAGCGCCGGATCGAGACCCGCCTGCTGGTCTGCGACGGCGCGGGCGGAGTATACGGCGTCGTTTACAAGTGGCGGTCCGACGACAGCGACGCGGATCTGCTGAGCGCGAGCCGCACCGAATCGATTCCGATCAAGACGCCGGCCGGAGAGGTCCGCAATCAGACCTGGTACTACCCGAGCCGGCCGGATTGCATGGAATGCCACAATGTGCACACCACCGGCGTGCTCGGCGTGAAGGCGCGGCAAATGAACCGCGCCTTCACCTACCCCACAGGAATCAGCGACAACGAGATTCGCACCTGGAACCACCTGAAGATGTTCTCGACGCCGGTGAACGAGGCGGACCTCGCGGCACTGCCGACGCTCGCGGCGCCCGACGATGCAACGCGAAGCATCGAGGATCGGGCCCGATCCTATCTGGACGCAAATTGCTCGCAATGCCACCGGCCGGGAGGCACGGTGGCCTATTTCGACGCCCGCTACGACACTCCTCTCGAGAAGCAGGATCTGATGGACGGGCCGGTGTTGATCGATCAGGGGATCGACCGGCCGCGGATCATTTCGCCGCACGACATCTGGCGCTCGATCGTCATCATGCGCGTGAACACCAATGACGACATCAGGATGCCGCCGGTCGCCCGCGAGACCATCGATCGGAACGGCGTGCAGTTGCTCGAGGACTGGATCATGAGCCTGCCCGGGCGCGCGGTGCTGGACCCGCCCACGATGTCGCCGCAGGGCGGCACTTTCGGCGGGCCGGTCGAGATAACGATGTCCGAGCGCGAGCCCGGCGCCGACATTCGCTACACCTTGGACGGCAGTGTGCCGGGGCCCTCCGACATGCTCTATTCACAGCCGATCAAGCTCACGGATCCCGCGGTCGTCAGGGCGCGGGCATACAAAGATGGCTTCACCCGAAGCATCACCGCTCAGCAGGTGTTCATCGTCGGCAAATGATCGTCGCCCTCGAGCTCAATTGGCGACCGGGACGATGGCCACGGACCATGGGCTTTCGCCTGCTTTGATCCGCGCAATCTCCTTGTTGGTCCCGAGGTCGACGACCGATATGTCGTTGGACGGCCCGTTGGCGGAGTACAGAAACCGCCCATCGGGCGACAGCGCTATACCCCAGGGGCGGATTCCCACCTTGATCGTGTCCAACAGCGCATACGTACGGCTGTCGAGCACGGACACCGTCCCGGCGCGCCCGTTGCTGACATAGACCTTGGCGCCGTCGATCCTCGTTTTCACGCTCATCGGCCGCGATCCCGGCGGCAAAGCGATGACCTTCGATACCTTGAGGTTCACGGTATCGATGACATTCAACTCGCCGGTCGATTCCGAGGGAATGAACCCGACGTCGCCCCCGGGCAGGAATGCCATGCTGCGCGGGCGCACATTGACCTTGAAATGCCCAACGGTGGTGTAGCCGGCGGTTTCGACGGCATAGATTTCGCCGCCCGCTTCGCAGGTGACGTAGAAGCGCTTTCCGTCGGGTGAGGTGGCCACGCCTTCGGGCTCCTGGCCGACGGCGATGATGTGCTCCACTTTTCCCGTCGCGATATTGATCACGCTGGCGGTCTTGACGTCCTCGTTCGAGACATACAGCCGCGAGCCGTCCTTGCTGAGGGAGAACTCCTCCGGGTCCGAGCCCGCGTATATCTTGCGCGTCAGCTTCCTTCCCGCGACGTCCACGACGCCGATGGCATCGGCCGATTTGTCGGCCTTGACGCTGTCGTCGTCATCGTCGTCCTTGCCCCTTTGAAAGATCGGATTGCCCTTGGCATCGAGCTGGGGTGGCGCGGCAATTGGAGTGCCGCTCAACGCCACGTACACCGTCTTGCCATCCGGGGCGGCGTGAATGCCGCGCGGGCGCTTGCCCACGGCAATCGTCGCGAGCACTTGATTGGAGTTCGCGTCAATGACGGTGACGTCGCCGGACTTCTCGTTCGATACCCAGACCTGATAGTTCTGACCGGCGAAGCTGGGCGCGGAGGACAGACCCATCGACAACACAACCCCCAGCGCCAGGGGAACATGCAATCCGGTCATGCGGCTATGCGTAAACATCGGCACCCTCTTCTCACGGTCGAATGAGGAACGAGTATAAGCGCGCCCCGTGCGGAATCCAGCGGGAGATTTTCCCGAGCCGGCGACGCGGTTCTCGAAAGCGGCCCTGCCGGCGCCCCGCTCCGGTCAAGTAACGGGCCGGCCGGCCGATACCCGGATGATCCATGTCAAAGCCGTACACCCCCGCCGCCGCCCTCTTTGGGCGCCGCATTCGCGTCAACTACATCGTGGTGCTGGCCGTGCTGTTCGTCGCGAGAATGTGGGGTGTACACAGCGTGTACGATTTTTTCGGATCCGATGCACGGCATGGCGAGATGGTGCAAATCGCCGGCCGCCTTTCCGCAGAGTCAGCCGGCGTGTCGCAGGCGGCATTCGTCCAAGCGTATGCGCCCCAAACGGCGGGCGGCGAGCCGCTCGATCGCGCAATCCGGGTCTGGGCCGAGCAGCATGAGAGAGTGGCGCAAATTCTCGCGCCGGTGTGCGCCGGCCCCGACGCACTGTGCACCCGCCTGCATGCACTCGGCACGCAAATGCTCGACGTCGCCGCCGCCGCCCGCGCTGCCGCGCAGGCCTCGTCCGCCGATCGGGCCGCGGCCTTTGCGCGGCTCACGGCGCTGCAAAGCCGTTATGGTGCGGCTGCCGACGTTTGGGTATCGGACCTGGCGGCGCGCTTCACGGTACAGACCAGGGCGCAGCAGCACACGCTGCTCATGCTGGCCATCGCCCAGGTGCTCGTCACCGCTCTGATCCTGGCGGTGGTCGTCGAACCCTTGCTGCGGCGGCTGCAGCGCGAGCGCTCCGAGGGCGACCTGGCCGCCGAAAGGCACAGCCGCCTCATCGCCATCGTCGAGCGCGCAGGCAGCGCCGTCATCATTTCCGACCCGAAGGGCCGTATCGAGTGGGTCAATCAGGGATTCACGCGCCTCACGGGCTATGCCGCCGGCGCCGTCGCGGGGCGGCAGCAGGACGAGGTTCTGTGCGGCGATCAAGCCAATCCCGCCGCACGCGCGGCGCTGCGCTCCGCCATCGATGCCGGGCACGGCTGTCAGGTCGAGCTAATGAAGTACACGCGTGACGGCGCGAAGTACTGGGCGCAGATCGATTTTCAGCCGATACGCTCCAGCGGCGGCGCACTGACCTCCTTCATGGCGATTTGCACGGACGTGACCGAGCGCAAGCGCGAACAGGACGCCCGCCAGGAATTAGTGAGCCGCTTGCAGAAGATGGGACCCCAGCTGCCCGGCATGGTGTATCAATATCGGCTCCGGGGCGACGGCACCTCGCACTTTCCCTACTGCAGCGAGGGCATACGACAGGTCTACGGTGTGTCGCCGGAATCGGTGCGCGACGACGCCGGCGGCGTCATGGCGGCCTTGCATCCGGAGGACCTGCCGAGGGTGCGCCAGGCGATCGCCGACTCGGCCGCGCAGCTGACTCAATGGCGCGAGGAGTACCGCGTGCGCCTGCCGGATGGCCGAGTGCGATGGGTGCTTGGAAACGCGTCGCCCGAATGGGAGCCGGACGGCAGCGTGCTATGGCATGGGTTCATCACCGATGTGACCGAGCGGCGCAACGCCATGCAGGCCATTGCCGATGCGCGAACGCTGCTGCAGAGCGTCCTCGACGCCGCCACGGAGGCTGCGATCATCGCCACCGACGTCAAGGGCCTCATCACGGTGTTCAACTCGGGGGCCGAGCGCATGCTGCAATGTCGTGCCGACGAGATGATAGGACGCGCCGACCCTCTGGTGGCCCAGCAGGGCGAATTCTCGGTTCGCGAATGCACCTACGTTCGCAAGGACGGATCCCGGCTCACCTTGAGCCTCAGCGTCACGCCCATCCGCGGCGCCGGCGGCGACGTCAATGGCTACCTGAGCGTCGCCACCGACGTCACGGAACGGCGCCAGGCACGGGAAACCTTGCAGGCCGCCAAGGAAGCCGCGGAACGGGCGAATCGCGCCAAGAGCGAGTTCCTCGCGACGATGAGCCATGAAATCCGCACCCCCATGAACGGCGTCCTCGGCTTCGCCAACCTGCTGCGCGACACGCCGCTCGATGACGAGCAGCGCGAATTCGTCGGTACCATCGAACGCTCGGGTCAGAACCTGCTCGCCATCATCAACGACATTCTCGACTTCTCCAAGATCGAAGCCGGTGCAATGACTCTGGAGAACATCCCTTTCGACCTCTCGGACGCCGTCGAGGAAGTGGTGGCGCTGATGGCGGGCAAGGCCGAGGAGAAGCGCTTGGAACTTGGCCTCTCCGTCGAGCCTGGGTTGCCGGCGCGCATCGTCGCCGATCCGGGGCGCCTGAAGCAGATTCTGGTGAACCTGATCGGCAACGCGGTCAAGTTCACGAGTCTCGGCCATGTGTACGTCGAGGTTACGGCCATCGGCAGTGGCCGGGACTACCGGCTGAAATTCCGTGTGCAGGACACCGGTATCGGGATCCCGCCCGCCTCGCAGGCCGGTCTATTTCAAAAATTCACCCAGGCCGACGCATCCACCACCCGGCGCTATGGCGGTACCGGCCTGGGGCTCGCCATCTGCCGCCAGCTGGTCGGTCTCATGGGCGGTGAAATAGGCATCGACAGCTCTCCCGGCGTGGGCTCGACGTTTTGGTTCTCCATTCCCGTCAAGCCGGACGAAGCAGCCGAGCGGCAGGCGCCGCCCGCGCAGATTGCCGGGCGCCGCGTGCTCATCGTCGACGATCTCGAGATGAATCGGCGCGTGCTCGAATCGCAGCTCAAGGCCTGGGGCGCCGACTGCACCTGCGCCGACAGCGGACGCCAGGCGCTGGCCTTCCTGGCGCAGGCAAGCGCGGCGGGCCGGCCTTTCGATGCCGCACTGGTCGATCATCTGATGCCCGATGTCGACGGTGCCGAACTCGGCGAGATGCTGCATGCGGACCCACGTTTCGGCGGCTTGAGGCTGGTGCTGCTCACGACCAGCGAACAGATCGGCGGCGCCAGAGAGCTCCTGGAGAAGGGCTTTTCCGCGTATCTCACCAAGCCGGTGGTGCGCTCGCGTCTGCTGCGCGACGCGCTGTGCCGTGCGCTCGATCCCGCGGCGGCGGCATCCAGGCCGGCCACCGCCCTGCTGCCGGCCGTCGGCGCTGGCGCCGATGCGCGGACGGCGCCTCATCGGATGCGCGTGCTGGTCGCGGAAGACAACTCGGTGAATCAAATGGTGGCGGTGCGCCTGCTCGAGCGGCTCGGGTGCCGCGTCGATGTCGCGGCCAACGGCGCGGAGGCGGTGCAGATGGCGGCTCGCCTCCCCTACCACTTGGTATTCATGGATTGCCACATGCCCGAGATGGACGGCTTCGATGCAACGGAGCAAATCAGGCGCCGCGAGTCCGAAACCGGCCTCGAGCCCATGCCGATCGTCGCGCTCACGGCCAGCGTGCTTCAGGAAGACCGCGATCGCTGCATCGCCGCCGGCATGAACGACATCATCGGCAAGCCGGTACAGCCGGGCGAACTCGCTCAGGCGCTGCGGCGTTTCGTGCCGAAAGGCACCGCGGCCGCGATGGTCTGAGGCGGCTAGCCTGCCTTCTTGGCAAGTTCGGCGGCGCGGCGCGCAAAGCGCCGCTGAATTTCCCCGACGAGGCCGAGCCGGAAAGTCATCACGCAGACCACGAAGAGGACGCCGATGATCACCGAGACCCAGGCGCCCACCAGATCGGAGAGGTATTCCTGCAGTGTGACGACGATGACCGCGCCGGCGGCGGGCCCGAGAAAGGTCCCGCTGCCGCCGAGCAGGGTCATCAGAATCACCTCTCCCGATGTGCCCTGGCTCACGTCCGACAGCGTGACGAAGCCCAACACCAACGCCTTGAGGGAGCCGGCGAGACCGGCGAGGCTCGCCGACAGGACGAAGGCCACGAGCTTGTAGCGGTCGACCTTGTAGCCCAGCGAGACGGCGCGCGGCTCGTTGGCGCGGATCGCCTTGAGGACCTGACCGAAGGGCGAATGCACGATGCGGCGAATGAGCGGCATACACGGCGACGAAGATCGCCAGCACGAAGTAGTACATGGTCCGATCGCGGCCGAGGCCGATCAACCCGAAGACGCTGCCCCGCGGTATGCCCTGCAAACCGTTCTCGCCGCCGGTGAATTGCGCCTGCAGACAGACGAAGAACACCACTTGCGCCAGCGCCAGCGTGATCATCGCGAAATAAATCCCCTGGCGGCGCACGGCGATCGCGCCTATCACCAGGCCCAGCACAGTGGCGGCGGCGACGCCGGCCAGCATGGCCGCGATCGTCCCCCAGCCGTGTGCCGTCGCCAGCCATCCGGTGACGTAGGCGGACGAGCCGAAATACGCCGCGTGACCGAAGGACAGCATCTTGGTGTAGCCGAGCAGCAAATTGAAGGCGCAGGCGAACATGGCAAAGCACAGCAGCTTCATCAGAAACACCGGGTAGAGCCCGAGCCAAGGTGCGGCTCAGCGCCAGGGCGGCCAGCGCGGCATAGACCGCGGTCCGTGCGCGCATGCCGGCGCTACTCCCTGCCGAACAGGCCGGCGGGCCGCCAGATGAGGACCACCGCCATGATGATGAACACGACGATGTTCGAGGCTTCGGGATAGATCGACCTTGGTCAGGCCTTCGATGAGCCCGAGCAGCAGGCCGCTGACGATGGCGCCGATGATCGAGCCCATGCCGCCGATGACCACCACCGCGAACACCACGATCACCAGCGATGAACCCATCAATGGACTTACCTGAACCACCGGGCGCCGCGAGCACGCCCGCGAGCGCGGCAAGCGCCGCACCGGCGCCATAGGTCGCCGTCACCAGCAGCGGCACGTTGATGCCGAAGGCCTGCACCAGCCGGGCATTCTCCGTCGCCGCGCGCAGCGTCGCTCCCAGGCGGGTGCGTTCGATCAGAAACCAGGTCGCACCGCACACCAGCAATGAAGCGAGGATCACCCAGGCCCGATAAATCGGCAGCACCATGAAGCCGAGGTTGAATCCGCCCTCGCAGCAGATCGCGGCACCGGATAGGAATTGCCCGATGCACCGAACAGGCCGCGCATGCACCCCTCCGCGATCAGAGCGATGCCGAAGGTCAGCAGCAGCCCGTACAAGCGGGTCGAGCCGGTACAGGTGCCGCAGGAACAGCCGCTCGATCAGCGCTCCGCCGAGCCCGACCGCGAGCGGCGCCAGCAGCAGCGCCCACCAGTAGTTCACGCCGAAGATACTGCAGCCCCATGTAGGCGGCAAATGCGCCGAGCATGTACAAGGCGCCATGCGCGAAATTGACCACCCCGAGCAGTCCGAAAATCACCGCGAGACCGAGGCTCAACAGCGCGTAGAACGATCCATTGACCAGCCCCAGCATCAGCTGGCCGAGCACCGCGGGCAACGGCACGCCGAACACGCTCGTCACGAGCCGCGCACCTCATGAAGATGAACGGCCGCAAGTCCGGCTCCGTATGCCTGGCGAGGCTAGCGCTTCGAGATCGCACACGCGGGATCCGGTTGCGAGCCGTCGGCTTCCTCACCCGGCATGACCTTGACCACCTTGTAGTAATCCCACGGGTACTTCGACTCCGCCGGGGTCTTCACCTGCATGACGTACATGGTGTGAACCATCAGCCCGTCGGCGCGGACGTAGCCGTTCTTGGTGAACATATCGTTGATCTTGACCTTCTTCAGCTGCGCCATGACCAGGTCCGAATCGGTCGACCCCACCGCCTTGACCGCGCTCAAGTACTGCATCGTGGCCGAATAGTACGCGGCCTGGTCCATGGTCGGCTCCCTTTTCATCTTGGCGAAGTAAGCGCTTGGCGAATGCGCGCGTCTCCTCGTTCAAGTCCCAGTACCAGCCGGTGGTGAGGTACAGGCCCTGCGCGGTTTGCAGCGTCAGGCTGTGTATGTCGCTGATGAATGCCAGCAGCGCCGCCGGCTTCATGGTCTTGGTGATGCCGAATTCGTTGGCCGCCTTGAGCGAGTTCGAAAAATCGGTCCCGGCGTTTGCCAGGCCCAGCACCTGCGCGCCCGAGGATTGCGCCTGCAGCAGAAACGACGAGTAATCGGTCGTGCCCAGCGGCGCGCGCACCGCGCCCAGTACCTTGCCGCCGTTGGCGAGCACCACGCGCGTGGCCGCGTCCTGCAATTGAGTGCCGAACGCATAGTCCGCGGTCACGAAAAACCAGCTCTTGCCGCCCTGCTTGACGATGGCGCTCGCCGTGCCGTTGCCCAGCGCGGTGGTGTCGTAGGCGTAGTGCACCGTGTAAGGCGTGCAGTCGGCCCCGGTCAGCGAGGCGCCGCCCGCCCCGATGGCGATGAACGGCACCTTCTTCGCGGCCGCCACCTTGGCCATGGCGATGCTCACCCCGGTATTGGATCCGCCGAGGAGCATGTTCAGGCCGCTCTGATCGGCCCACTCGCGGAACTTCGACGCGCCGATGTCGGGCTTGTTCTGATGGTCGACGCTCAGCAGTACGATCTTCCTGCCGAGTACCGTGCCGCCGAAGTCGGCGATGGCCATGTTGACGGCCTCGATGCAGCCCTGTCCGCAGGCATCCGCATACACGCCCGACAGGTCGTCGATGTCGCCGATGACCACTTGCCCGCCGGCGGCGCGGGCCGAAGAGAATGCAACCAAGCTGACTAGTGCGCAGAACGCCGCGGTGACTGATTTGTACATGCTCATTTTCCCATTGTTGATGTTGATTCAAACGCCCAGATACTCGTGCAGCAACTCCATGTGCGAGGCGAGTTCGCCCTGCTCGAACTGCTCGACGATCCGGCCATGCTCCATCACATAGAACCGATCCGCCAGGGGAGCCGCAAACCGGAAGTTCTGCTCGACCAGCACCACGGTGAAGCCTTTCGCCCTGAGCGTGCGGATGACATCGCCGAGTTTCTGCACGATCACCGGCGCGAGGCCCTCGGAGATTTCGTCCAGCAGCAGCAGGCGCGCGCCGGTGCGCAGAATGCGCGCGACCGCCAGCATTTGCTGCTCGCCGCCCGACAGGCGGGTGCCGGGACTGGCGGCGCGCTCGAGCAGCTGGGGGAAAATAGCGTAAATCTCCTCGAGCCGCATCGCCCTGGCCTTGCATGACCTCGGGCGGCAGCAGCAGATTCTCCTCGGTCGACAGCGCCGAGAAAATGCCGCGCTCCTCCGGACAATAGCCCACGCCCGATCCGGGCGATCCGATGCGGCGCCAGTGCCACCGTCTCCACGCCCGTCGATCAGCACCGAGCCGGCACGCACGCCGACCAGCCCCATGATGGCGCGCAGCGTGGTGGTGCGCCCGGCGCCGTTGCGCCCGAGCAGCGTGACTATTTCGCCCTCGTGCACGCTCATCTCGACGCCGTGCAGTATGTGCGACTCGCCATACCACGCCTGAAGATCGGTAAGCCTCAGCATCTCCCGGGCCATCAGCCGATGTTCCCATGTAGGCCTCGATGACCTGGGGATTCTGCGACACCTCGGCATAAGGGCCCGCCGCGATCACCCGGCCCCTCTGCAGCACCGAGATCGTATCGGCGATGGAGGCGACCACGCTCATGTTGTGCTCGACCATGAGCACCGTGCGGCCGGCCGAGACCTGTTTGATGAGCTGCGTGACGTGCGACACGTCCTCGTGGCCCATGCCCTGAGTGGGTTCGTCCAGCAGCATCAGCTCCGGTTCGAGGGCCAGAGTGGTGGCCAGCTCGAGGGCGCGCTTGCGCCCGTAAGGCAGGTCGGCGGCGGCCGTGCGGGCCCAGGCGCCGAGACGGACCTCGTTCAATAAGTGCATGGCACGGCCGTCCAGGCGGCCGCAAGACTTTTCTCCGAACGCCAGAAATGAAACGAGGTGCCCAGGCGGCGCTGCAGCGCCACGCGCACGTTCTCGAGCACGGTCAGCTGCGGAAAGACCGCGCAGATCTGGAAGGACCGCACGATGCCGCGACGGGCGATGTCCGCGGGTTCTCCCGGGTGATGTCGCGGCCGTTGTAGGAAATCGCGCCCGAAGTCGGCTGCAGGAACTTGGTGAGAAGATTGAAGAACGTCGTCTTGCCGGCGCCGTTCGGGCCGATCAAGGCGTGGATCTCGCCGCGGCGCACGCGCAACGACACGCCGTCGACGGCAACGAATCCTTTGAACGCCTTGACCAGATCGCGGGTCTCGAGAATTACATCCTGCTCCAACGCCACGGCGCACCGCTCCTCAATCGTCTTTGCGGTTCTTGGGCCCCGCATTCTTGTAGTCTTCGGGGTGCAGCCGGTATCGCGCCAGCAGCTTGTAGAAGTCGGTGCGGCTGCGCTTGGCGAGGCGGGCAGCCTGCGCCACGTTGCCGGCGGTGCGCTGCAGGTTGTCGGCGAGGTAATCGCGCGAGAACTTCTCGCGCGCTTCATCGTAGGTGGGTATTTTGGCCGAATCCTCGCCCAGGGACTGCTCCACGATCTCCTTGGTGATGACTTCTCCGTGCGACAGGGCGACATTTCGCCGCACCAGTTCGAAGAGCTGGCGAACGTTGCCGGGCCAATCGGTGGTCGCCAGCAGCTCGATGGCCTTCGGGGAATATATTTTCTTCTGGCCGCCCGGTTCCGTGGCCTGCTCGAGGAAGTGCGATACCAGCAATGGAATGTCCTCGCGGCGGCGCCCCAGCGGCGGAATCTCGATCGGCAGAATACTGATCTGGTAGTACAAGTCCCGAAAGAATCCGCCGCTCTCGGCGAGCGGCTTGAGGTCGCGGGAGGTGGTGCAGATCAACCGCGCATCGGCACGAACCACCGTCGCATTCCTTCCGGCGGGAATCTGGGTTTTGGGCAGCGCCTTGGCCAGAGCCACCTGCAAATCCAAGGGCAGCTCGCCGATTTCGTCGAGCATCAAGCTGCCGCCGAAGGCTCGTTTCAGTGCCCCTTCCCGCAGCGTCTCGGCGGCCCCCGATGGAGCGGACTTGCCACCGAAGAGCTCGAATTCCAATTCCCGATGGTCCGCGTTTCGGCACGAGACGGCGACAAAAGGCTGTTCGCGGCGGGCGCTCGCTGCGTGGATGGCGCGCGCAAGGAGTTCCTTGCCCGTGCCGTTCTCGCCCGTCAACAGCACGGGCACATCGCTGCACGCCGCTCGATTGGCGATCTCCAGCCGCTCTTCCATGAGCTGGCTGCGGGACACGATGGTCGCCCGCCAGTCGCCCTCGACCGGCGTGAAAGTTGAAATCTCCGTCGCCCGTTGTACCTGCCCCAACAGCTCCTCCTTGCCCACCGGCTTGACCAAGTAGCCGAACGCCCCGCACTGGGTGGCGTTCACGGCCTCGGAAATGGTTCCATGGGCGGTCAGGATGATCACGGTCAACTGCGGCCAGCGGCTCTTCAGTTCCTTCAGGAAGGTCAGCCCGTCCGCGTCCGCCATGCGCAAGTCCGTAATCACGAGATTGGGGCGAGACAGCACGCAGGCGTCCAATGCCGCGTGCGCGGTTCCCGCCGTGTCCACGGCATAGTTCGCCGCTCCCAGCCGGGTCACCATCAGACGGCGCAATGCCGGGTCCTGGTCCACGACGAGGATTCTCGCCTTGCGGCCTGCCGAGGGCTCGACATCGTCGGCGCGGCGCCGGGAGTTCCTGTCCTTTCGAGTAATGCCAAAGCCCAGCGAAGCCGTCGGCGGCGGTGACTTGGACTTCATCAGCTTTCCTCCATGGGCGGCGAGGGCCCGCGCCCCGCGTTCGCAACCAGGCTGTAAGTCTACACCGGAGGTCTGCGCCCCAGCCTCGTCACATCGGTTTGCGTCAAATTGCGGGGTCCGCGCGGCGGGACCATGTCGGTTACACTTGAAAGATCCAGGTTGACATAGGACATTATCGTGTTTCGCTGGTTGCGATCTTGACGGGGCCGGACATCGGCGAGGCACTGCGCCGCGCCCGGGCGCTGGCCGCGAAGGCCGAGGATGAGGAGGCGAAACGAGCCTACCTCGACATCCTGCGCCAGGATCCCACGCATCTGTGCGCGCTCAACGAGCTGGGTACGCTGGCCTTCGGCGGGGGGTTTCGCTCCGCCGCGCGAACCGCTTACCTGCAGGCGGTGCGGCATCACCCGGGAGACAAGGTCGTGCGGGTCAATCTCGCCAACCTGCTGCGCGAGGAGCAGGACGCCGCGGGAGCCAGGCTCCACTACGAGGCCGCATTGGCCATCGACCCGGACTTTCCGGAAGCCCACCGGGGCATGGCCCTGGTGCTGAACGAGCTCGGTCTCGAGGCCGCCGACCTGCATTGGCGCAAGGGGTTCACCGGCGGCTGCCTCGTCAGCAAGCCTTACCGCGGCAGCGGGGTGGGAGTGCCGCTGCTGCTGCTGGTTTCGGCACGCGGCGGCAACATACCGACGCAGCTGTGGATCACGGACCGGCAGTTCGCGGTGACGGCGATTTATGCCGAGTTCTGCGATCCCGGCCTGCCGTTGCCGCCGCATGCGCTCATCGTGAATGCCGTGGGCGACGCCGACCTGTGCGACGCTGCGCTGGCGGGAGCCGAGCAAATCATCGCGCGCAGCACCGCGCCGATCATCAACCCACCGGCGCGGATCCGCCTGACCGGACGCGCCGCGAATGCCGGCCGCCTGGCCGCCCTCGAGGGCGTGGTCGCGCCGGCGATCCGCTCCGTGTCCTCCGCCGCCCTGCTCGCCGCCGACGATCTGAGCTTCCCCTTACTGCTGCGGCGGCCGGGTTTTCATACCGGACGGCACTTCGTCCAGGTCCGGAGCTCCGATGCCCTGGCACCGGCAGTCGCGGCGCTCGGCGCGGAGCAACTGCTGCTCATCCAGTACCTCGATGCGCGCGGGCCCGACGGCATGGCGCGCAAATACCGGGTCATGTTCATCGACGGCGTGGCCTACCCCTTGCACCTGGCGATATCCGCCGACTGGAAGGTGCATTATTTCAGCTCCGGGATGGCCGACAATGCCGCCCACCGCGAGGAAGAGCGGCTCTTCCTCGCGGACATGCCGGGCGCGCTCGGCAGCCGAGCGATGCAGGCGCTGGCGCGAATAAGCGCCGCACTCGGGCTCGACTATGCCGGCATCGATTTCGCACTGGCGCCCGATGGATCGGTGCTGGTGTTCGAGGCCAATGCGACCATGGTGGTGTTCCCGCCGAATCCCGAGCCCGTATGGGATTATCGCCGCGGCCCCATTGATCAGGTGCTGACTGCCGCAACGCAGATGCTGCTCAGGCGCGCGAAGCGATGATTGCGCCCGCAGCTAGTTGGGCTGCAGCCCGTAGACCTCCAATTCACCGGACACCGAGGTGGACCCGTACACCCCACCCGTGTTGTTGCCGCGGGTGCCCACATACACCCTGCCGTTCGCGACCGTCGGAACGGTGAACTTGACCGCATTGCCCGCAGCGTCCGAGCTCACCATGGTGCTGTTCCATAGCTCGCTGGCCATGTTGGTGGCATCGTAGGCATGCAGCACGGTGGGACCGCAGCCCGAGGATTGCTTGGTGCAATATAGATGGTTGTCCAAGATCCACACTATGCCGCCCTGGACGCCCGAGGAGGAGACCGAGGGCGTGCCTCCCGGCCATCCATAGACTGTCGAAGAAGCGGAGCTGAGCGTGAATTGCGCCTGAGACAGGCTCAGCGAATAGGCGCTCAGCGCGCCGCCGGCGCCCGCCACATACAGACTGTTATTCCAAAACGCCCCGGTGGAAAACAGTCCATGCCCGAGCGCCACTTTCTGGACGGCCGCAGTGTCGCCCAGGCCGCCCAGGAGATCTCGATTCAGGACGTACAGATTGCCGTCCTTGCCACCCCCTACCACCAGGTGCGTCACCGGACTCCCCGCCGGCAAATCGGCGAGAACGGCGGCGCCTCCCGACCCAAAGTCGGCATCGTTCTGCTCGTCCGATAGTTGATCGGAAGGGGTGAAGTACTGAGAGATGCTGAGCGAACCGGACAGCTGCAGCATCGAATCGCCTAAGTCATTGTTGGGCGAGGCGGGGTTGGTCGCATCGAAGGCGCCGTTGCCGGTCAGCACGTAGAGATTATTCATCGAGTCGGCGGCCATTGCGCCGCCGTCCATCCAAATGCCGCCGCCTTGGGCGTTGGGCGTCACATTCAGCACACTGCCCTGGGTGAACGAAGTCCCATTGTAGGTGTAGCTCATCACCCACCCGTAGTACGGGCGAGCGTCTTCGTGAGCGGACCAGGCAATACACACGGCGCCGTTGAGCAGCACCAGACCGGACCGCTGATTTTGTTGGCGCGGATTGAAGGTCACCGTCGTGCCGCCATCGCCGGTTCCGGGATAGGTGCCGGCAATGGTTGCGGGGGAGCCGGGTTTCTCACTGCCCGTGGCCAGATCGATGGCGTGCAAACGTTGGTAGAAAGTGGTCTGGGCGGAGTTCACCGATTTGGACACCACGTATAGCACGTTCATGGCCGGATCGATGACGGGTGTACCGGTCACCCCGACTTCGGGGGTGATGTCGCCATATCCGGCACCGACCAGGTTGCCCGTCGGTCCCGCCGGTACGGTGGTTTCACCCGTGAACCCACCGTGGTTGGCATCGATGAGACTAATCGTCCACAGCGACGTACAGGGGCCGGCGTCGGCATCGAAAGCGAACAGGCTGTCGTGCTCGGTGGCGACGAAGACGACGTTGTGCTGCGCCCCGTTGACGGTCAGATTGG
The DNA here is from genome assembly GCA_963837435.1 of uncultured Gammaproteobacteria bacterium. Lineage (GTDB taxonomy): Bacteria > Pseudomonadota > Gammaproteobacteria > Steroidobacterales > Steroidobacteraceae > Bog-1198. The sequence continues at coordinate 222,263 of CAWINJ010000010.1, read as the reverse complement.
CGACCCACAGCGGCTGCGCGTACACGGCACCATCGACGCCGCAGGAGAAGAGCTTGCCGAACCCGCCGGTGTTGACGCTGGCCGTTGTCAACGCATATTCCTGGCTGTCGACTCCATCCCGCGCAAGATCGTCGTGGTATGTGTAGACGCCCGCCAGAGCGGTGACCGCCACGACCGCGCTTCCGGATTCCGACGAGTTGGCCACGCTGGTGGCCACGATGGCATGCGTGCCCACCGCCGTTCCGGGAGTGTACAGACCGGCCGTGCTGATGGTGCCGACGCCGGCGCTGCCTCCGGCGATGCCGTCGACGGTCCAGGTAGCTGCACCTCCGCCCGGCACGGTGGCCGCGAATTGTTGGGGTTGCCAGACCGTAATGGCGGCAATTTTGGGCGCCACCGTCACCGTGCCGTTGGCGATCGTGACGGTGCCGATACCGACATTGCTGGTGCCCCCCGCTCCCGTACAGCTCAGGTAGTACGAGTTCGTCGCCAACAGAACGCCCGTGCTCTGTGTGCCGCTCGCGGCCAGGGTGCCGCTCCACCCGCCGGTGGCGGTACAGGCGCTGGCGTTCGTCGAACTCCACTTCAATTCCGAGGTGCCGCCGCTCGGAACCACAGTGGGGTACACGCTCAGCGTGGTGGCGGGCACGATATTGACCAGAACGGAAGACGCGGCGCTGCTGCCGCCCGGGCCCGTGCAGGTCAACGAGTACGCGCTCGGCAAATTGAGAGCGCCCGTGCTCTGCGCGCCGCTCGTCGGCAAGACGCCGCTCCAGCCTCCGGATGCCGTGCAGGATGTCGCATTGGCGGAACTCCAGGTCAGCGTCGAGGCTGCGCCGCCGGCCACCACCGTAGGGCTGGCTGTCAGCGTGACCGCGGCGGCCGGGATGATGGCGACCGACGCGGTGGCGGGTTTGCTGCTGCCCCCTGCACCCGAACAAACCAGCGAGTAAGAAGCCGCAGACGCGAGGGCCGCCGTGCTTTGGCTGCCGCTGGTTGGCTTGTCCCCGCTCCACGTGCCCGAGGCGGTACAAGACGTGGCGTTGGTCGAGCTCCACGTCAGCGTCGCGGTGGCGCCGCTCTCGACGGCCGTCGGTTTCGCCGCCAGCATTGCCGTTGCGGCGGGCATCACCGTGACGGCCGCGGTGACCACCTTGCTGGCGCCGCCCGCGCCGGTGCAAGTCAATGAGTACGCGGTGCTCGCCGCCAGAGCGCCGGTGCTTTGGCTGCCGCTTGTGGGCTTGGCCCCGCTCCAGCCGCCGGAGGCGCTGCAGGCCGTGGCATCCGTGGAACTCCAGGTCAGCAGGGAAGCGCCGCCGGTGGCGATGGTGAGCGGTGCCGCGCTGAGCGACGCGGTGGGCTGCAATGAGGGCCCGGGCGAGTCCGAACCGCCGCCGCATGCCGCCAGCAACATCGATACAGCAATGGGCGTGGCCCAGATCCGAACGCCACTGAAAGTCAGCATCTCTTGCAAGGCACACGCATTGTTTCGCCGCTCGGCAAGTATCCGATCGGGAAACATACCTCGAGAGCGAATCGTTTTGACGGCCCCTTGACATAAGGCCAGTTGCAGGCTGGCCTGCGGGCTCGCCCTTGGAAATGGGCGAGCCCGCAGGTCACTTCATCCAATGCTCAGTGCGCGGTGACCGGAGCGCTGAACTGCACCGTGACGCGACGATTCTCGGCGCGCCCCTTCGCGGTCTTGTTGTCGGCGATCGGGTTCTCCTCGCCGAATCCCTTTGCCGTCAAGATGCCCGCCGCCACGCCATGCGATTCGAGATAGTCCTTCACCGCATTGGCGCGCCGCTCCGACAGCTTCTGGTTGAATTCCGGCTTGCCGACCGAATCCGTGTAGCCGCGGATGTCCACCTCCGAGCAGTGGCATTGCGCAATCGTCGCCGCAACCCCGTCGAGAACCGCGGTTGACTCGGGCCGCAGCTTGGCCGAGGCGGTCTCGAAGTTCACGCCCTTGAGCACCAGCTCCTTGGCCGGCGGAGGCGGCGGGGGCGGCGGTACCGCAGCTGGCGGCGGCGGGGGCGGCGGTGGGGGGGGCGGAGGCGGAGGCGCCGCGGCCGGAGGCGGCGCCGGCGGGGGGCTGCCACCGCCGAAATGGTAGCTCAGGTCGATCCCGAACGTCAGTGGCTGCTCCATCGCTGTCCGGTTGAAGGTCGAGACATTGACGTTGATCGCCGGCGAGTTGCTGAACAATGCCACCCTGTTCGTGACATTGTCCACGAACAATTCAGCCTTCCAATGATCGCCTTCGACACCCGCGCGCAAATTGGTCAGGTCATAACTCGGCAGGTAGTTGGCCTGCGCGGTCGTATCGATTCGTGAGCCGACGTAGTTGTTGTCGACACGCGCGATAAAGCCGAGCGAGTCGTTGATGGGGTGCCGGTACGCGAGCGATCCCGAGGCTGTGAACTCAGGGACGTCCTGCACCCGTTCGTCGATGGTCGTATCCGGCACGGCGTTCGCGATGTACTGCGCGTGCGTCCAGCTTCCGTTCACTGAAGCCACCAGCCCGGAGGCCACTACAGCGCTGACCTCGAGCTCAGTGCCGTAAATATGCGCGTCGCCCGCGTTGCCCGTGAAGGGGAACCCGCAGGCCAGTGGGATGTTCTGCTGAATGTGCTGCCAGTTCTCGAAATACACGGCCGAGTTGACCGTGATGCGACCCTCGCTGTCTCGGAATTTCTCGCCGAGTTCGTAGCTCCACACCTTGTCCGCCTTGAAGCCCAGCGGCGAGGAGTTCAACCCGATAGCCTGCAGATTCTGCAAACACTGAGTCCCGAGCGCCCCGGATGTCGGAATGGGCTGGTTACCACCACCGGGCCGGAAACCTTGCGAAGCGGTCGTGTAGACCAGTAGGTCCGGATCAACTTGATATGCGAGATTCAACTTGGGAGTTACACCTGAATCGCGCTCACCCGTCGAGTAATAGTCGTAGGCGTTCGTGCCCGACGAACTCAGCCACCCCGACACCGCGGTGTTCACCGTCCCATGGTAATAGTATCGACGCAGACCGGCTGTCACGGTGAACTGCTGCAGGAAAGTGTAGGACGCCTCGCCGAAGAACGAGTTCTGCAGAATCTTGGTCGGCTGATACTGTGTGAACGCATCCGGGATGGTGCCCGGAATGGTCGTGAACGGCGTATCGACGAACAGATTCCAATCCGACTCGAAGTCCTGGTAGAAGTAGCCCGCCAACCACTTGAAAGCCGTGTCGCCCGCCGAGGTGAGGCGAATTTCCTCACTCTTCTGTGTTGACTTGTCATCTTCGAGGGAGGTCGGGAAATTCTGGCCGACCCCAATCGTCGGGGTGGGATAAATCGGGACACCGAGCACCGTCGCGATTTGCTCCGTGCCGTCCTGGCGCAGATCCTCGTCGCGCGTCCAGTAGGAAGTCGTCGAGGTCAGATCGAAATAGTCAAAATGATACTTGACGTTGAGGGCCCCGATGTCGATCCGGTCCCCGAACGGCTCCGGCGAGTTGTACGGCTGGTACTGGGTATTCGTCCCCGGCGCACTGTCGATGAGACTGAGACCATCCTGAGTGAGCTTCTGGTACATGAAAGAAGGCGCGATGGACAATTGGTCGGTGACGTTCCACAGCAGCGAGACGCGGGCACTCGTCATCACCTCGTCATTGACGTCGTGGTAATTCGCCGCGATCGGCGCCGCCGCCACATTGCCGCGGCCGCCTTGCACATTGCCCGTCGGCAGCGGGAAGTCCGGCTGCGCGATCACTATGCGATCGATCCATCCGCTCAAATGTTCCTGGGAACCGACGATGCGCAGCGCCGCGGAGTCGGACAGAGGAAGATTGACCATGGCGTTTTCGCCATTGTTCAGAGTGTTGCCGCCGTCCGTGTGCCCGAGGATCAATTCTGCGGAGGCATCGAATGCCTTCGGGTCCGGCGCGTTGGGGACCAGCTTGATCGTGCCGCCCATGGAGCCGGATCCGTACAGCGTGCCTTGCGGGCCGCGCAGCACCTCGATTCGATTCAGGTCGTACAGGTTGGGGTCGATGACCACCTTGCCGTTCTGCGCGGAAGCCGGTGCGGTCAGCGGCGTATCGTCGAGGTAGAACCCGACAGTCGATGAATTGCCGCCCGATGAGGTCATTCCGCGCATCTCGAGCTCGGTCTGGCCCGGACCGCTGCTTCTCATGGAGACGCCGGGAACGGATTGCACGATGGAAGAAATGTCGGTAATGCCGCGATCCTGCAGATCCTGGCCCGTGATCGCCGTGATGCTGATCGGCGTGGCCTGTACCGTCGATTCGCGCTTCTGCGCGGTGACGACGATTTCTTGGAGCTGATCCAAATTGGCCTCGTCGGCGACAGCTCCGCCCACCAGGGCAAGCCCCAAAACCGATGCGAATAGGCCCTTCGATACTCGGCCCGATTGTTTTAGCCGCATGGCATCCCTCTCCTTCTTGTTAGCTTGACCGTCTGCGACGGCCCGATGGCGGAATGCTACAGGAGCATGCGCTTCAGCGCAGCACGAAAGCGCCCTTTGTTGCGAAAAAGATACAGAGGTTCCGCTGCCGCGCCCGACGGTGATTACTGGCCAGCGCTCGTCGAAACCTGCCGTGGCCGGCGCCGAAACGCGCCCAACAGCGAGCGCAGCGCAGCCGGGCGCAATGGTTTGTGCAGCAAGGGATAGCCCGCGGTGCGCGCCATGAGCGCGACCTCCGCACAGTGATCGGCGGTGATCAACGCCGCGGCCAACTCGGCCTCCTGGGATGCCTGCAGACGACGCAATAGCTCGAGACCGTCGCTGCCGTCGCCGAGATGGTAGTCGGCGAGCACCGCGTCGATGTCTTGCTCGGACGCGAGACGCAGCGCCTCCGATGAGTTCCTCGCCTTGACGACGAGCACGCCCCAGGTTCCGAGCAGCGCCTCCATGCCGTCGAGAATCGGGCGATCGTTATCGACGCACAGTATCCGCAGGCCCCGCAGCCCGGTCGGATCCATCGGCGGGACCTGCGTTTCGCGCCGCTGTCTGCGCCGCGCCTTGGCATCGCGTGCGACCCTTACTCCGAAGCGCGAACCGCGACCCGGCTTGCTGATGAGCGTCAGGTGATGGTTCATCAGGCGCGCCAGGCGATCGCAGATCGACAGACCCAGTCCCAGTCCCTTCTCGCCCCAGGGCGAGGATTGATCGAGACGGCTGAACTCCGCATAGATGCGCTCGCGCTCGTGCTCGGCAACCCCCGGCCCCGTGTCGTACACGACGATCTCGAGCTCCTCGCCGCGCCGGCGGCAGCCGACCACGACGCCGCCGCGCTCGGTATAGCGCAACGCGTTGGAGAGGTAATTTTGGACGATCCGGCGCAGCAGCACCCGATCGCTGCGCACGACTTCGCGGCAATCGACGATGCTCAGCCGCAAGGAGCGCGCGTGCGCCAGCGGCGCGTATTGCCGGCGCAGCTCCTCGAGCAGCTCCGCGATCGAGAAGCTGCTGATTTCCGGACGCAGGGCGCCGCTGTCCAGGCGGGCGATGTCGAGCAGATCGTTGAGCAGCTCCTCGGCGGCGCGCATCGAGCCGTCGATGCGCGTCGCCAGCTCGAGCAATTCCGGATGCGCGCGAGCCCGCGATTCGAGCGCCGAAGCGAACAAGCGGGCGGCATTCAGCGGCTGCAGCAAGTCGTGGCTGGCGGCCGCAACGAAACGGGTCTTGCTGGCATTGGCGGCCTCCGCGAGCTGCTTGGCCGCGCGCTGCGCTTCGAGCGCCTGACTCAATTCCTGGGTCCGTTGAGCGACGCGTTCCTCGAGTCCCTGCTTGGCCTCGAGCAGGGCCTGCTCGGCCAGCTTGAACTCGGTGATGTCCGTATAGGTTGCCACATAGCCGCCGCCCGACATCGGCTGTCCATGAATGCTGTACACGCGGCCGCTGCGCCGGGCGCGTTGGAAGGTGTACGCCGTGCCGGCGCGCATGTATGCCAGCCGCTTCTCCACATGGGCCTCCGGCTCGCCCGGCCCGAGTTCACCCTGCTCGGCGTTCCAGCGGATCAGCTCGGCCACCGGGCGGCCGACGTACACCATGCCGTCCGGATAGCCGACCAGCTCGAGATAGCGGCGATTCCACGCCACGATGCGCATCTCCGCGTCCACGACACTGATGCCCTGGGTGACGTTCTCCATGGTTGCCTGCAGTAGCTGGCGGCTGAAGCGCAGCTCCTGAGAGGTCTCATCGAGCATTTCGGCGACCTCATCCAGCGAGAGGCCCTTGCGCTTGAGCGCGTGGGTGAGCACCACTCTTGCGGAGGAAGCGCCGATGGAGCCGGCCAGCACGCGCTCGAAGTGCTGCAGTAGTCCGCGATCGGCCTGCTCGGCCGGTTTGGGCAGGGCCTCGCCGGTCTGCGCCGCATACTCGTGCAATGCCTGGCGTGCCGCGGCGGCGCCGATGATCCGGGCCGCGACGCTCTCGAGATCGCCCACCTTGGAGGTGATGGCGTGCAGCATGGCGGCCGGACGCCTCGGTGCAATGAAGGCGCGTGCGGCGAAGCGCTCTTGCAGGGTCACGCCGCGGCGCGCCGAGACGACGAGCATCACGAACACATTCATCGTCAATGCGATCAGTGCGCGCGGCCCGACGGCGCCCACGGTGGAATAGTCCGTCAGTCCGTGCGGCAGCAGCCAGCCGATCACGCGCAGCGAGGCAATCGCCGGCGATGCCAGCAGCCCGCCCGCCGCCATGAGATTGGGCAGGAGCAGCAGCGCAGCCCAGGCAACGAAGCCGATGAGCATGCCGTAGAACACTCCGCCGCGGCTGGCGCCGCTCCAATACAATGCGGCGAATATTCCCGGCGCAAATTGCACGACCGCTGCGAAGGCCAGCAGGCCGATCGCGGCCAGGCTGGTCGACTCTGCGGTCGAGCGGTAGTACGCAAACGCCAGCAATGCCAGGGTCACGATCACCGCGCGTCGCACCCACAGGACCCGCCTGCCCATACTCGCACCGGACTCGAGCCGCTGGCGCCACAGCAGCGGCGCCGCAATGTCGTTGGAGATCATCGTCGCCAGCGCGGTGCTGGCGACGACCACCATCGCGGTGGCGGCGGACAGGCCTCCGAGGAACACCAGCACCGTCAGCCACGGCGCGCCATAGGACATCGGCAGCGCGAAGATCAGTGAATCGGAGGCGGTATGCAGGGCCAGACCATCGATCGTGCCGAGTGCGACGACCGGAACCACCACCGCCGAGAACAGCCCGAGGTAGGCCGGCAGCAACCAGCGCGCAAACTTAAGATCGGCCGTGTCGGCGCACTCCACCACACCCACTTGAAACTGGCGAGGCAGACAGAAAATCGCCGCAGCCGCGAGCACCGTGCTGCTCAATGCATCGCCGTTGAACATAGTCGCCGCGGTCGCCAGCCGCGGCGGCAGCAGCCACGGCCGCCCGTGCAGCTGCAGGCAGGCAAAGACGCCGATCGCGACGAAGGCCAGCAGCTTGAGCAGCGACTCAAAGGCGATTGCCAGCATCAACCCCTCGCGGTGGCCGGTCGCGTCCACGCGCCGGGCGCCGAACAGCACGGCAAACAGCGCCAACAGCAGCGCCACGGCAAGCGCCGTATCCTGATACCAGGGCGCGTGAACGGCAGCGACCGTGGTGAGCGCGGCGATGCTCGCCGCCACCGCCTTGTACTGCAGCGCTATGTAGGGAATTGCCGCGCTCGCGGCGATGACGGTGACCAGCACCGCCAGCGCCCGGCTCTTGCCGAAACGCGACGCGATGAAATCGGCGATGGAGCTGACCTTGTGCAGGCGGCCGATTTCCACCAGCCGCTCCATGAACGGCAATCCGAACAAGAACACCAGCGCCGGGCCGAGATAGATGGGCAGGTAGCCCCAGCCATCGCGCACGGCGGTGCCGACCGCGCCGAAGAAAGTCCACGACGTGCAATACACCCCGAGCGTCAGGCTGTAGATGTAGGGCCTGAGGCGGCGCCGGGTGGGGTAGATGCGGCGCCGATCGCCATAAAACGCGATGCCGAACAGGCAACCGAGGTATGCAACCGCCAACGAGGACAGCAGCCAGCCGGAAAACATGCGTTCCCCCTCCCCTTACTTCGATCGCCCCGCTCCCTACTACCTTAGTCGAACTCCGCCCTCGATTTGCTCCATCTACGACCAAAGTGGAATACCGATGATGCGCTCGGCGACCCCAGGATGCTTCAACGAGGGGGAGACACCATGGCTAGCATGTCCACGACGGCCGATTTGACCACGGAACAGGGGGCGGCGGCCAACCCATGGCTGGTCATCGGCGCCTCTTCGCTCGGGACCATATTCGAGTGGTATGACTTCTATCTGTATGGCCTGCTGGCGAGCATCATCAGCGGCCAGTTCTTCTCCGGAGTCAACGAGATTACCGGCTTCATATTCGCCCTGGCGGCGTTTGCGGCCGGATTCGCGGTGCGGCCCTTCGGCGCGCTGGTGTTCGGCAGACTGGGCGATCTGGTGGGACGCAAGCACACCTTCTTGATCACCATGAGCATCATGGGCGGAGCCACCTTCCTGGTCGGTCTGCTGCCGAGCTACGCCAGCGTCGGCGTGTCCGCGCCCATCCTGCTGGTGTCGCTGCGCCTGTTGCAAGGTCTGGCACTGGGCGGCGAATACGGGGGTGCCGCGACCTATGTCGCCGAATTCGCCCCGCAGGGAAAGCGCGGGCTCTACACCAGTTGGATTCAAACCACCGCGACCCTCGGGCTGTTCGCGGCATTGCTGGTGGTCATCGGCACTCGGACCGCCATGGGCGAGGATGCCTTCAAGGCTTGGGGCTGGCGCATCCCGTTCCTGGTATCCATCGTGCTGCTCGCCGTTTCCTTGTGGATACGCATGCAACTATCCGAGAGTCCGGTATTCCTCGAGATGAAGAACCTGGGGACCACCTCCAAGGCGCCGCTGGCCGAGGCGTTCGGGCGCTGGGGCAATTTGAAAATTGCGCTCATCGCGCTGCTCGGCGCGGTGATGGGCCAGGCGGTGGTGTGGTACACGGGACAGTTCTACGCCCTGTTCTTCTTGGAGAGAATGCTGAGGGTCGACGGCGCGACCACCAATATACTCACCGCCATCGCCCTGGTATTGGCCACTCCCGGATTCATTTTCTTCGGTTGGCTCTCCGACAGGATCGGCAGAAAGCCGATCGTCCTCGCCGGCTGCCTGCTCGCGATGCTCACCTATTTTCCTCTGTTCGGCGCGCTCACGCGCTACGCCAATCCCGCCCTGTACGCGGCGCAATCGGCGGCGCCCGTCACGGTGATCGCGGATCCGCGGCAGTGCTCGTTCCAATTCGATCCCATCGGCAAGAACACCTTCGATTCAACCTCGTGCGACATTGCGAAGAGCTTTCTGGCGAAGGCGGGAGTGTCCTACCAAAGAATGGATGCGCCTCCCGGGGCAATCGCGCAGATCCGCAGCGGCACCAGCACTTTGACGGCCCCCGACCCGACGACCGTGACCGGGAAGGAGCGCAAGGCGGCGATTGCGGCCTTCCAGAAGGAAGTCAAATCCGTGCTGTCGGCAGCCGGTTACCCGGACAAGGCGGATCCTGCCGCCATCAACAAGCCCATGGTGGTGCTGATACTGTTCATTCTGGTGTTGTACGTGACCATGGTGTATGGACCGATCGCCGCGCTGTTGGTCGAATTGTTCCCCGCCAGGATCCGCTACAGCGGCATGTCCCTGCCCTATCACATCGGCAACGGCTGGTTCGGCGGCTTCCTGCCCACCACCGCATTCGCCATGGTGGCCGCAACCGGCGATATCTACTATGGCCTGTGGTACCCGATCGTGGTGGCGGGGGCGACCATCGTGATCGGCCTGTTGTTCCTACCCGAAACCTTCAAGCGGAAGATCCACTAGGAGTGACCCGACGCGCCGGCGGCCGGGTCATTCCATCTCTTCGGGCTGGGGCTTGAGTTCGCTGGGATCGAGCATCAGGCGGCCGGCGAGCAGCACGGCCTGCGTGCGGTTGACGGTACCGAACTTGCGCAGGATGGCGGTCATGTGCGCTTTGACGGTGGCCTCGGTGATCTGCAAATCGTAGGCGATCTGCTTGTTCAGCCGCCCCGTGCACAGCATGCCGAATACCCGGAACTGCTGCGGCGTGAGCTGGGCCATGCGCTGAGCGGCGTCGAGTGCGCCGACATCGACCGCGCGCCTGCACGCCGTCGCCGAGGCCCGCCGGCACCACGAGCTCGCCGCGCAGCGCCGCTTGAACGTCGCGGCTGATGCTCTGCGCATCCGCGGACTTGGAGATGAAGCCCTGCGCGCCGAAGCGCCAGCGCCTGACGCACGATGTGCAGCGCATCCATCGCCGAAATCACGATGATCGGCACCTCCGGATGCGACCCGCGCAAGTGCGCCAGGGCGCTGAAGCCGCAGGCGCCGGGCAGGTTCAGGTCCAGCAGCAGCAAATCGGCGCGGGGGTGGCGTTCCAGGATATCGAACAATCCGGGAACGCTGTCCGCCTCGAAAAACTCGCCGCCCGGGGCAAACCACCGCGACGGCGGCCCGAAGCGCAGCACGGTACAGCGGATGATCGTCAACGATGAAAATTTGGTCATTCATCTACGGGCGGCCGAACCACCGCATCGGCCGCAATGCAGCGGCCGCATCGCCTCCCTGCTCGCTGACTTTGACGTATTTCCAACATCGGGCATGTCGCGCGTCGCTACGACTTTGGTCGAAAGTCGTTCCTAGGCGACGCAGGTCTATTATTCGTGCCGGGATGAATGACTTCTCTCTTCACAGTACGCGCACAGACGAATTTTGCACAAGGAATTAAGGGGGAGATTCAAATGAACAGACAGACGAGATTGAAGGTGACGATGGCGCTGGCTCGCCGGCTTATCGGTATGCATGTTTGCCCATGCGGACGACTCCGGCGGCCATTTGGAAGGATCCGCTGCCCGATAGTTTCACGCTCGCCGGCGTCACCCTCTACGGAACCATCGACGTCGGCTACGCCTATCAGTCCGACGGCGTTCCGCTGAGCAGCAAGTATCTCGGCGGCCTCGAATATCAAGCGTTCACGACCACGCGGAATTTCTGCCGGATCTCAGTCCACCGTGGCCGAAAGCGGCATCGAGCAGTCCAAGGTCGGAATCAGGGTCGCCCTGCCGATCGGCGATGGCTTCAAAGTGTTCGGCCGCCTCGAAACCGCGTTCAACCCGCTGTCCGGCCAGCTCGTCGATGCCTGCGCAAGCATCGCCGACAACAGCGGTGTGGCCCAGGGAAAGCAGACGGCGAACGCCGACAGCAGCCGCTGCGGCCAGCCCTTCAATGGCCCGGCCTTTGCCGGCATGAGCAACAAGCTCTACGGCACGCTGACCATAGGCCGACAGCAAGCGCTGCAACTCGATGCTCTCGCGCAGTACGATCCGCAGGCCCTCTCCTATGCCTTCTCGTTTCTCGGCTATTCGGGTTTCAACGGCGGCGCGGGCAGCACCGAGGGCGCGCGATGGGATAATTCCGTCAAGTACTTGTATCAAAACGGACCCGTTCACCTGCGGACTCATGTACTCGAGCGGCGGCCTGGATACCGGAGTGCTCGGCCGCGCCTATGGTGTCGATGTAGGTGCGACCGTCGAGGGGCTCTCGGTCGATGGCGTGTATCAGAAGGAAAATGGCGCGGTCAATTTGCGCAGCGCGTTCGACAACGGCCCCAACCCGCTGCCCGCTCCCGGTCTGGCCGCCTACCTATCGAATGACGAATCGTGGAACCTCATGGGCAAATACACCTTCGACCTCGGCGACGGATCGGCCGGTGCCGATGGCAAGCCCGCGCCCAGCAGCAAGCTCACCGTGTTTGCGGGCTACTCGCACATCACCAAGGCCCATGCCAGCGAGTCCTACGGTTTCGCGCAAGGAGACTATCCTCTGTCGATCGGCATCAACATCAACGACTCGGCCGAGTACAACATGGAGTGGGTCGGCGCAAAATTCGCGCTCCCCGTCCACTGGAGTTTCGCCGGCGCCTACTACCACGTCAGTCAAAACAGCTGGACCATCGGACTTGATACCACCGGCACGCAGGGGCTGGGGTGCACGGCCGCGGGACTGCTGTGCGCCGGCAGCTTCAGCGAGGTCTCCTTCTCGGTGGACTACGCCTTCGACAAGCACTTCGACCTCTATGCCGGCGTGAACTGGTCGGAGGTCAAAGACGGCCTTGCCAATGGATTCGCCGGCACGACATCGGACGGCACCACGGGAAGCGAGAATCAGACGACCACGATGTTCGGCGGCCGCCTGAGGTTCTAAGAAGCCGCCCAAGGTTCCAAGCGGCCGCCCAACGTTCTAAGGACTGAGCGTGGCGCCGGCCAAACGGCCGATCGCGCCGAGCGTGGTCTGCGCGGCGTTGAGTCCGAGGCGGAAGTCCGCGTCGCTGTAGGTCGCGTAGACATCGGTTGGCTGATGCCACTGAGGATCCCACCCGGCGCCGATTTCACGTCCTCTGTCATTTTCACGCAGGCTGATGGCCGGTATGAGATCCATGAATGGCGTGCTGTCGGTATTGGTCATGTGCGGCCCGACGCTCGCCGGATAGTCGGTGGCGTAGGCTTCATTGGCGGCGTAAAACGCCCAGGCCAGTTTCTGCGCGCCATCGGCGGCCTTGGCGAGCGACTGAAACTCGATGTTCACGTCCGCCTCCGGGCGTTGATCCTTGGACAGGGTGCCGTCCGGACGCGGCATGCCGTGATCGAACATCATCATGTCGTGCTGAACCATTCCCAGCCATTTTGGTTCTGGATACCGGTCGGAACCGGGCGGCTGCTCGATGCCCTGCAACGCCGCCCGCTGGGTCACGTAAGCCCAGGAGCCATCCAACCCCGTCTCCTCATTGTTCCAGAGCGCGAAGCGGATCGACCTTTCCGTCTTCACGCCGGGAGCCGACAGGATGCGCGCCACCTCCATGACCAGCGCCGCGCCTGAGCCATCGTCATTCGCCGCCTCCCCCCAGCCGATGCCGTCCATGTGCGCACCGACGATGTACATCTCATCCGGATGCGTAGTGCCTATCTTGGTGCAATACACTTCCTCGCGCCGGCCCGCCTCGCTCGGCGGAGTGTCGAGAGCACGCAGCTTTACATCGGGCTGCCGCGTCGGATCCTCGTTGACGCCGGTGGGCGCCCGCACGCCGCGGTAGCGCGCACCCCCGACCGAAATGTCGGGGTCGCGGACGATATGCGGTCCGCTGGGCCGGCGCGCATCGGCGGGAGAATAGGAATACTTGAGCCGCGACACATCCGAGCAACCGTAGCTCTTGAGCTGTGCCTCGATCCAGTCTATCGCGGCGCGGTTTCGACTCGTCCCCTGGCGTCTGTCGCCGAATTTCGTCAATCCCTTGATGGTGGCCTTGTACGCATCCAGGTTCAGGCGTCCGACCAGAGTCTTGATCGGGTCCGCCTGCGGCGGTTCCGTTGCAATCGGGTCGGCGACCGAAACCGACGAGAGGCCCGCGCTGAGAATCACGGCCGCGATCGATACTGAAATTCGGATCATGATGTTTTCCCGTTGGTTGATTGATACACAAACGCAGCCCGTTCCGTGCGCGCCATCAGCCGGCCATCGGCAGGATCAGACCGTCAGGAATCCGCCGATCCGAGCGGCGCGCGGCAAGGTAGTAAAGAAGGCTGGGAACGATCAAACCGAGGATCCAGGAGATGTCGGCGCCGCCCAGGGCGGCGACGCATGGCCCGGTGTAAAGGCCGGTCGAGAGAAACGGAATCTGCACCAGAATGCCGATCAGATAAACCGCTATTCCTCGGGTATTCCACCGGCCGTAACGTCCGTCCGGATCGGTCAGTGCCGGTACGTCGTAACGCGAGCGTGTAAAACAGTAGTAATCGACCAGGTTGATGGCACTCCAGGGTGTGAACACCGCGAGCAACAAGAGAATGAAGGCCTCGAAGCTCTTCAGGAAGGAATCCTTGCCCGCCAAGGCCAGCGCACAGGCCACGCCCACGGCCGCAACGATGTAGAGCACGCGGGTCCGGCGAGACAGCCGCACCGTGCCTCGAAAGCCGCCGACCAAGGTCGCCAGGGACATGAAGCTTCCGTAGGAGTTGAGCGAGGTCACCATGATCTTGCCGAAGGCGATGCAGAAGAATAGAACGGCGGCCACGGCGCCCGTCGAGCCGAGACGCACGATGTAGGCCACCTCGTGGTGCTCGAATTCGGCGCCGGCAAGCGCGGCGGCCAGCACGCCGAATGTCATGGCGACCTGCGCCCCAAGTACCGAGCCCAGCCCGATAGCCGTGAAAACGCCGCCGGCGCGAATCGAACGGGGCAGATAGCGCGAGTAGTCGGCCACGTAGGGTCCGTAGGCGATTTGCCAGGAGGCGGAGAGCGACATGGCCAGCAGGAATTGATTCACGGAGAAGTGGCGTATCCTCAGCAAGGCCGCGACGTCGTGCTGAGCCAGCAGCCGGTAGAACATGTAGGCGAAGGCGGCGACTCCCACGGCGCTCGATACCCGCCCCAGCCAATGGATGACGCGATAGCCGAACAGGGTCACGGCGACGATCAGCGTTGCGAAGATGAGGATTCCCCACCGCAGATCGACACCCAGCAGCTGCGCGAGCGCCTGGCCGGCAAGAATCGAGCCGCTGGCGGAGAACCCCACGTACATCAAACACACGGCGACGATGGGAATCGCAGCCCCGTAGACCCCGAATTGCACCCGCGAGGAGATCATCTGCGGCAGCCCGAGCTGCGGACCCTGCGCGCCGTGCAAAGCCATCACGGACCCGCCGATCAACTGGCCCGCGAGCAGACCCACCAGCGACCAGAAGACATCGCCGCCCAGAACGACGGCGAGCGCGCCGGTCACGATGGCCGTGATCTGCATATTCGCGCTCAACCACAGGGTGAATTGGCTCGCCAGCCCGCCGTGGCGCTCCGAGTCGGGAATGTAGTCGATCGAACGCGTTTCAATCATGGATGCGCGGCGCGAGCACCTTGTTCATCTGTCGCCCCCGCAAAATTCCGTCCGCGAGGGCGTCCCGTGCCGGGCAGTCTACCGGTGGCGTGCGGTGCTTGCACCAGATTCTCGCCCGACGTGGGGCGAAACGGATCAGCTTCGCGGGCCTCGAATCGACATGCTCACGAACTCGTCGCGGCCGGCATGAGCGGGCCTTGCGCCCGCTTTCGGGCAGACATCCAGGCACCGAAGGCGATCAGCGGTGCGAGCGGAATCAGGAAGGTCAAGTGGTACCACACCGGCAAGGCATGCCAGACGTGCACGTGGACCGGGATGAATGCCGCCAGGATGACCAAGCCGAGGATCCACGGAATGCGTCTGCTGCCCGGCGCGATGGCCCCCACTGCCGCACCGGCAATCAAAGAGGTCACCGCCGCCATGATCTGGCGCGCCACCATCATCCCGAGCGTGAACGTCAGTGTGGGCTCGGCCGCGGTATATCCTACGAGAGACAGCCGCAGCAGGCGATCGATCAACGAAACCACAACGATCCAGGTGAGGAGACCGACGATGAAGGCGAGAATGGGACGTTTCACGATGCCCCCCTTAGTTGGTTTGCATTAGTATAATTAAACTATGAAAGCAGAGCTACTCATTCTTGGAGTGCTGCACCGCGGCAATTTCCACCCCTATGAAATCAAGCGGCGGCTGCTCAATGGGATGGTGCAGTGCTATACGGATGTCGATGTCGGCACGCTCTACTATGCAATCCGGCAGCTCGCCAAGGCCCGCCTGATCGCGGCCGTATCTCGCGAGCGCGTGGCGCGCGGCGGCGTGCGCACCGTGTATTCGATCACGCCCACGGGAAAGGAGCGATTTCAGCAGCTGCTGCACGAATGCTTCGCGGCGCCAGGGTCAGTGTCCGAAACGCTGTATGGGGCGCTGCTATTCATGCACTGGGGCGACTTGCAGCGCATGGCCGACCTGCTGGCGGCGAGAATCGAGCGGCAGGCTGAAGCCACCCGCAAAGTGGCCGAAGTCCGGCGGCAGCTCTCGCCGCTTCTGTCGAGCGGCGGGCTGCGGCTTCTCGATCATCTCGATGCGCAGCGCCGGCTCGACCAAAAATGGCTGCAAGCCTTGCTCGCGGATGTGGTCGCGGGAAAGGTCCGCGACGTTCCCGATCCGCGGCAGCTGGCGGCCCCGGTCGAGAAAGCGGCTGCAGCGGAGCGCAAGCCCAAACGCCGCAAGCGATAAGCCCATTCGACCTCTTACGATGTGAAAGGGCTCATACACCCTTCCTGGTCCATAAGAAATGCTGCCGCTGCGCATACCACCAGCGGGCCCAAGTACCCGCGACCACACACGACAAGATCGCGAAGATCAGTTTCAGTCCGACGGGCGGACCGGCGTCGACCCGCACCAACATGGCGAACAACGACCAGCAAACCGACAACCCCAGTAGCAGGAATCCACACCACCACGCCCAGACCCGCCGGCTCCATATGCCGATTGAGAGCGCAATGACGAGGATTGCATAGACGAAATTCAAATTGTCCAATTGCGAAGATGCAGTGCCTTCGCCTGACCGCGCCAGACTTGGCCAAAGATGCGGCCCGACCACACCGACCACCAGCGCCATCGCGCCGCTCACGGCCAAGAGGATCGCTACGATTTTCAGCGGCGTGGGGACAGCGTTCACGTCAGCGTTGTTGAGCGCAGGCTGATAGACCGACGCCCTGTCGCGCGGGGTACCAAGCGCCGTCGCGATGACCCCCGACAACCACGCGGCATCGTTTCTCGCGAACCATTTGCCGGCAGCGACGAGAGCAATACCTGCCGCAATCATCAAAAACGGCTGCAGCAAGAAGAACACCGCCTTCGGGGCATGTGGTTTGAATCCACTCAGCAGCACCTCACCCGCAAACAGGCCGCACATGCCGAACCAGAAGCTCATGAAGACTTTCACCAGCGGCACCATCGTAAATTTCCCGATCAGCACAACTCCGTCGCCGCGCAATTCGAAGCGGCCAATGAAGAACGGTTTAAACGAGTTGCGCACCATCGGAATAACGCGTTGCAGCCGAACGGCTTTCTCCGAGACCTTGCCAACAGCTGTCGTTTCCGCCAGAGCGGAGAACGCGGACCGCTTCGACGCAGCGCTGAGCCGCTCGACCGATTCCGCCAGGTTGTAAGGGCTGCGGAACTCGGCGGGAGTCGAGTCATAGAGCAGGCGCACGAGCCAACGAAACATCGGTTTGCCTTATGGTGGAATTGCCATTCGGCGTGAACATCGCGAAGCAAGGATTAGACAGATCGCCGCACGGCGTTGCAAAAGATGCACCTGCCGGAGTGATCGCTATTAGCCGAAGAATGAACTCAGCGAGTGGAGCTGACCTGAGAACCCGGCGCTGGACGTCGGAGCAGCGCCTTTCCCTTGAGACCAATGAGCTTTCTCCTGGCGCTCATGGGCAGGCTGCGGTCATCCAGAATCTTCCGCGCTTCTTGATTGAACTTGGCGACCTCGGCATCGAAATCGCGTTCGGCTTGAGTAGCGGCTCGCTGCTTCTTCATCGTCGTTCCTAGCTGAATCAGAGGAGCACCCAAGATAGCCTTGGACCCCGAGGAGGTGCAGTGTGCGGGTCACGGTTTCGAGCAAGGGCAATATAATCTATAGAAAATCAGTAGGTTATCACCGCGAAATCGACGACTTCATGACCGCCCCACGCTTGCGCCCAGGGTAACGAGAAGCTCGTCCAGTTGCGCGAAGGTCTCGGGCATCCCACCCTCCATCCCGGCGATGGAACCGTCGAGAGCTTCCTTCGAGGGATACAGTTCGTGCATGACCAGCAGCGTCTTGCCGCCTCTCTCCTCGAACGTCACCGTGGTGACGGCACCGTCGTGACTTTCCTCATTGGTCCAGACGAGGCGCGAGTACGGTGTCACTTCGATGTACCTACCGAAGAACGCCATAGGCTTTGAGCCCCCGTGGCCGAACTCGAAACGGTACCTGCCCCCGACACACTCCACCGTCGTGCGGCTCTTCATGGCGGCGAGCTCACTCTCTTTTCTTGCGTCCATAGCGTTTCTCCTTGCATTTCAGTTCCTCGACAACCTTGTCCAGCTCGTCGAAGCGTGCGCCCCAGAGCTGGCGGTACCTCTCGATCCATGCCGCCTCTTCTTCCAGTGGGCGCAGGCCGAGCTTGCAGGTTCGCACGCGCCCGACCTTCTCCGTGGTCACGAGCCCCGCCTGCTCCAAGACGCCGACATGCTTCTTCATGCCCGTGAGGGTCATGTGAAACTTCCCGGCAAGGTGAGTGATCGAAGCGTCGGCACGCCCGAGCTGCTCCAGAACGCCGCGTCGGGTGGCGTCCGAAAGCGCGGCGAACGAGGCATCGACGCGGGTCCGAGAATACTGAACCATGTGGTTCAGTATGTAACACACGGGCTGGCGGCGTGCAAGGGGGAGGCCGAGCGCGCGATCCGGTGCCTGCATTTCCGCCCGGTGGGATGGCCCGCCGGGCTTTTTCCGCGCGCGGCGATACGAATTTGCCGCCGACTACGCCTTTACCCATAGGCCCCGCAATGCGGAGCGGTTCCCGTTCCGGGACGAGTTTTGTCACATCGGCCAATGGAGGCAGTCCGCATGATAGAGTTTTCAGTCAATGACAGGCTCAACCGAATCGGATTCGCCAGGGATTGCAGGCTTGCTGGAACGGTGGTCAAAGGGCGAAAAGGACGCCTACGACCAGTTGTTGACCCATTTGTATGGGGATATTCATGCCATTGCCGTCCGGCAGCTGCATGGTGAACGCTTCCTTACCATCCGGCCCACGGCGCTGGTCCATGAGGTGTACCTGCGTTTGTCGGAATTGCGTCAGATGCAATGGCAGGATCGTGCTCATTTCTTGTCGATGGCGGCCCGGGTTACCCGCCAGGCGCTGGTGGACGAGGCGCGGCGCCGGCGCGCCGAGAAGCGCGATGGCGGCCGGGCAGTGACCTTGAGCGACACCAATTTGGGGGTGGCCGAGGCGGCTTACGATGCGCTGGATGTCGATACGCTGTTATCCGAGCTGCAGCAGTTCGATTCAGTGGCCGCCGACATTGTCTCGCTGCGCGTATTCGGCGGCTTGTCGATCGAGGAAGCGGCCGAGGTGTTGAAACTTTCCGTGGCGACGGTCAATCGGCGCTGGGTGACGGGCAAGGCATGGCTGGCTCGAGAACTGACCCGGGAGGCTTGAACGGCGGCGGCGATCGGGCACGCGCGTACCAGTTGTTTGCCGAGGCGTTGGACTACTCTGAGGAGCTGCGGGAGCAGTTCCTGAAGCGCGAGTGCGGCGCCGATCTCAAATTTCGTGCCGAAGTCGACGCCTTGCTGATGATCGCGAACCGCGATACCGCCCTCACCGGCACCCTGCTGCCCTCGCCTGAGCGCTATACGGAGGATTTAGCGGGCCAAACATATGGGCATTTTCGCTTGACCACGCGGATCGGCGAAGGCGGCATGGGCGTCGTCTACCGGGCCGAGCGCATCGATGGGGTGCAGCAGTCGGTGGCCATCAAGCTCATTTCTGCCACCGTGGGTCATTCCGGCCAAGCGCGATTCGAGCGCGAAGCGCAGTTGTTGGCCCAAATCGAACATGCCGCCGTGGCGCGTCTGGTGGATGCCGGCGTGCAGCAGGGCCGCGCCTGGATTGCGATGGAGTTCGTCAACGGCCTGCGCATCGATGACTACTGCCGCGCCAAGAATTTGAGCTCGAGCCACATTGTAGGATTGCTGGCGCAGCTTGCCGGGGCGGTCGCGGCGGCGCACCGCATGTTGGTGGTCCACAACGACATCAAGCCCGCGAACGTGCTGGTGACGGCAGAGGGAGTGCCAAAGCTGATCGACTTCGGCATCTCCAGAGCCTTGCAAGAAGCGGGTGCCGCACTGCCGGGAGGCCCAGCGACCGTTGGCGTGGGCCGATTGTTCTCGCCCGGATTCGCAGCTCCCGAGCAAATCAATGGCGGCCCGGTCACGGTGGCCACCGATGTGTTCGGGTTGGGTGCGCTGGCCTATCGGCTGCTCACCGGACGCTCGACCTTTCCGGACGCGGTCGAACCCCTCGATTATATGTTGGCCATCTCGCAACGGGACGTGGAGCTGCCGAGCCGCGCCGCGCAGAAGGCCGGCCGCGCACTCGAGGCGCGCCAATTGCGGGGGGACCTGGATGCCATCCTGTGCAAGGCGCTGGAGCGGGACCCTGGGCGCCGCTACGTCTCCGCCATCGACATGCAGGAGGATTTACAGAGTTATCTCGCGAGCCGTCCGGTAAAGGCTCGGGCCGCAACCGTTTTCTATCGGTTCGGAAAATTCTTCCGCCGCAATACGCTGGCCGTCGGCCTCGTGGGTCTGTTGGTGGTGGGTCTGCTGGTCGGTGCGATCTTCGTGGAACTGCAACGCCATCGCGCGGACAAGGCGCGCGAACTGGCGGCGCGCCGCGCGGAGTTCATCGAGAACTTGTTGTCATCCGCCGATCCCGGCAGCGACAAACCCAACGTCACCGTGGCCGCACTGCTCGATTCGGCGGCGCAGGAGCTGGATCGGAAGCTGGGCGGTGAGCCCCTGGTAGAGGCCTCGATGCTGGGCATGATTGCCAACACCAATACCTCGCTGGGCCGATATCCAGAAGCGCTGGCGGCGAGCGACCGTCAACTCATCATTCTGCGCGCGCAGCACGGCAGCGCATTGGAACTCGGGCGTGCGCTCGGGACGCGAGGCTCGGTGCTGCGGGAGCTCGGCAAGTGGTCCGAGGCATTGCCGCCGCTGCAACAGGCCGTGGCATTGCTCAAGCCGCAGCACTCAAATCCGGACCTATGCACGGTCATGGATACGCTGGCCGCCGTCCTTGCGCACACCGACCAAGAGAAAGCGGCCGAGGCGATGTATCGCGAAGAACTCGCCATAGAGATGGCAGGCGATGCGCCACTGCGCGCGCAACGGGTGAATCCGTTATTCGGGATGACTGTGTTACAAGCTGACCTCGGGCACTATCAGGAAGCAGCGCAGTTTGGCCGCCAAGCCCTGGCTGCGGCGCGCGAAACCTTGCCGGCGGATAGCCTAGTCCTGCTCAACATTGAAACGGCCTATGCCAACACCCTCACCACTCTTCATCAGAGTGCGGAGGCCGAGCCGCTGATTCGGCACGTCATTGCCGCGCAGACGAAAGCGCTCGGGCCGGATCACAAGCACACATTACTCACTAGACTTGCGCTGGTCGCGGACCTCGTGGATCAACATCGGAACGAGGAGGCGGCCGCCATGGGGTTGCCGGTGGCGCGCTCGCTGGAAGCGCTGCTGGGCGCCGATAATCTCTATGCGATGAGCGCGTGGAACTTCTACGGCGGCGCCGCCTGCGGAAGCCACCAAGAGGACCAGGGTCTCGCCGCCCTCAAACGCGTGGCCGCCGCCCGGCAGCGGCTGTATCCGCCGGGAACCTGGGTCATCTCAAGCTCGCAACTGTCGATTGGCGTATGCCTGTTCCGCATGCGTCAATACGGCGAATCCGAAGCCACCCTGCTGGCTGCCGTTGCGGCACTCGAAGCCGCGCGGGGAGCCAATTTCAATCGAACTCAGGACGGCTATCGCGCGCTGCACGATCTGTACTCCGCGCTGGGCAAAGCCGATGAGGCCGCCCGCTGGGATGCAAAGCTTTCGCACTGAGCTGTCTGTCGTTCGCGATTGCATCGCGCTGATACGAAATCTCCCAGCAATACGCCTCTCTCCCTAGGGACCGTATTCGCGGCTCCGCAGCTAGGGAGATAAGCAGATGAAACGCATCTTGGGGCCGCAAGGCACTATCCGATCGCACGGCGGCAAGGCACTTCTAGCCTTGTTAGTGGCTGCGATGGCGAACGGCACCAGCAGTCACGCGCTGGCCGCAGAACCAACACCATCAGCGGCGCAGCGTGCGAGCATCGCCGGGCTGCCGCTCAACTTCGAGCGCAATCTGGGCCAAGCCCCGGAACAGGTCCAGTATCTTGCGCACGGACCTGCCTACGCGATTGCCATTACGGAACAGGGCGCCGCCCTGACCTTGGGACGGGGCGCTCGCGCCTCGGAGCCGCCGCAGATCGTTCGATTGCGCGTGCGCGGCGCCAATCATGCCTCGACTCCGACTGCCGAGAATCCTCTGCCCGGACGAGTCAATTATTTCATCGGCAATGATCCTTCCCGGTGGCACACGAATATCGCCACCTACAATAAGGTCCGCTATGCCGGCGTGTACCCTGGAATCGACCTCATCTACTATGGCACGCAGGGGAAACTCGAATATGACTTCGCCGTGGCTCCCGGGGCCGCGCCGAAGAGGATTGGCCTCAGCTTCGCGGGCGCCCGAGGCCTGCGCGTGGACGATCACGGGGATCTTAGGATCCGAACGCGAGATCGTGAGATTGCCTTCCGACGACCGGTCGCTTACCAAGTTGACGAGCAGGGACAACGCGCTCCGGTGGCGGCCAGCTATCGTGTACACGGCAACGAAGTGCGATTCGAGGTGGGCGGGTACGATCATTCCAGGCAGCTGATCATCGATCCGGTGCTGTCCTACTTCAGCTATTTGGGCGGCAGCGGTTACGACATCGCCGGTGTCGAGACTCCGACGGGCAGCCCTTTCAATACCTCAGGGCAGGCGGCGGCGATCGACAGTGCCGGGGATCTGTATGTCACCGGATACACAGAGTCGACCAATTTCCCGGTCAAAGCGGCCTATGAAACGGCACCTGCCAAAGTCCAGGGCGGCACACCGCCTTCGGCGTTCGTCACCAAGTTTGCCCCCGATGGCAAGTCGGTGATTTTCTCGACCTATCTGGGCGGCACGGTGGGATCGGATCAGGCATTCGAGCATTGCCGTGGACTCGAGCGGCAATGCCATCGTCGTGGGTACCACGGGATCCAATGATTTTCCGGTCACCTCCGGGGCCTATCAGACCGTATGCAACCCGGGGTTCGCGAGCGGCCCCAATGTGGAAACGCCGAACTGTCCTGGCGGCGCGGGCATCGCGGCGTTCGTGAGCAAATTCAGTCCGAGCGGCGCACTGCTGTATTCCACATTCTTGAGCGGTTCCAACACCCTCACTACCGCCTACGCCGTGGCGGTGGACACGACCGGCCGGGTGTACGTGGCGGGAGGGACTTTCCCCGGTTCGATCGTGCCCGCCGGTACCGGGGGTGAGCCTCAGGCAATACCCTTTCCGACCACGGCCGGCGCGGTGTTGACCACGCCGCCCTATTCGACCGGCGGTGGCGGGTATCAGAACGTTCTGAGTGCGCAGCAGGATGCCTTTATCAGCGTGTTCAATCCTACCTTGAGCACCTTGCTCTATTCGTCGCTTTTCGGTGAGCCGCAAGTCTCAAACGCCGGCCTGGGGTTCGAGGGCGCCAGTTTCACTATAGGCCAGGCGGTGACCGTGGATGCCTCAGGCAACTTCTACCTGGCGGGGACCTCGGAGGATGCCTCGCTCGAGACCACCGCCGGCGCGTATGAGGCCAGCGCGTCGAGCTGCGGCACGGTGACGAACAACACGCTGCTCAACTGCGCTTTCGTGGCCAAGTTCTCCCCGGTGGGCAGTGGCACGCCGAGCCTGATCTACGGCACCTACCTTGGCCATACAGTGGGCGGCGCCTACGGCGATTTGATGACCGGCATCGCGGCCGACGCAGCGGGGGATGCCTATGTCGACGGCTATACCAACCAAGCCACCTTTCCCACCACCTCGGGTGCCTATCAGACGACCTGCGATCAGTACGGGGTCAATGGCAACACCGATGCCGACTGCGGTTCTGCGTTCATCGCCAAGCTGAACCCGAGCGGCACCGCGCTGCTGGCGAGCACGTACTTTGGGGGCTATTACGCCGGAGCGAACGGTATTCCCGATAACGTCACTTCGATGGGTCCGATCGTGCTGGACGCCACGGGCAATGTGTACATCGACGGCGTCGCCGCGAACGGGCTGCCGCAAGTCAATCCGCTGGGCACCAACGACGGCACCGGCGGCGCGACCTCGCCCTTCGTCGCGGAGCTCAATTCGAGCTTGACGACGCTGGTCTTCTCGACGCTTTTCAGCACCGGCGGCCAATCCCAGACCGCGGTCGACGGTCTCGCGCTCGACACGGCCGGCAATATCTATATCGCAGGCAGTGTCGGCTCCCCGCCGAGTTCTGCCGCAACCTCGGGAGCGTTTCAATCAGCCTATGGCGGCGGCGATTCGGATGCCTTCGTGGCCAAGATCGTGGTGCACACGCCGACCACGACCACCGTGAGCGCCGCGCCCACCACCGCAACCGGCGGAACTGCGATTAACTTGACCGCGACGGTGGCCGAAGTAGGCGGCTCCAGCGTGCCCACCGGCACGGTGACCTTCAAGGACGGCGCGACCACACTCGGTTCGATGACATTGAACGCCACCGGCATCGCGGTGTACACCACCCGCACTCTTGCGGTGGGCGCGCACTCCATCACTGCCGCATACGGCGGCGACTCGGCCAATGGCACCTCCACATCCACCGCCGCCAGCGTGACCATCACGGCGGTACCGGCACCCATCGTCACCATTCGCGTGCTTCCCGCCAGTATCGCCTTGGGCCAAAGCGCAACTCTGACATGGTCCACCACCAACGCGACCTCGTGCACAGCCTCGGGCGCATGGAGCGGCAGCGAAGGCACCAGCGGCACGAAGAGCGTGACGCCTACCGCGACCGGTTCGTTGGGCTATGTTCTGACTTGCACCGGGACCGGCGGCAGCGGCAATGGCGCTGCCTCCTTAACGGTAACCGCTGCATCGCTGCCGACCGTGACCCTTGGAGCGTCACCGACCAGCATTACGTTGGGTCAGAGCTCCACCGTGACGTGGTCCTCGACCAATGCCACCTCTTGCACGGCTTCCAACGCCTGGACGGGCAGCGAAGCAGTGAGCGGCACGCTGCGCGAAACGCCCACGGCAGCGGGCAGTTTGAGCTATGTGCTCACCTGCACGGGTGCCGGCGGATCCGCGCACGCCACGGCGGTATTGACGGTGAAGGCGTCGGCACCGACGATCAGCATTGCGGTGGCGCCGACCTCGATCGCCGTGGGCCAAAGCGCCACGGTGACGTGGTCATCGACCAATGCGACGTCTTGCACCGCGAGTGGCTCCTGGAGCGGCGCGCAAGCGACCAGCGGTACGTTGAGCGTCTCGCCAACCGCCAGCGGCACCGCGAGCTATGCGCTGGCCTGCACGGGTGCAGCCGGCACGGCGAACGGGACTGCGACGTTGACGGTGAGTGCGGCGCCGCCGGCCAGCACGCATGGAGGCGGTGCGATGGGGCTTTGGGAACTGGTGGCTCTGTCGATGCTGGGTGTGGCCGCGCATCGGCGGCGGGGAGTTGCTCGTTAAACGCTAATAATTAGGTTTGAGCCGACGACGACCGCGCCTGACAAGCGCGGTCGTTTTCCTAGCGAGCCCTAATGTTTGTGGGAATCGCCGGAGGAGCCATCCAGGGACGGCTTGTCAGCGGCTACGACCAGCAATGATTCCGGCCCCACTCCGCTCCCCGTCAGATAAGGCACCATTGTGGGCGAGACCGATTCATATCCCACGTCTTTCGCGGTTTTATAAGGCGCATAGAACATCAAGTGCGGCGGCACGAAACCACTTTTCTTGGACTCGGAATTGTAGACATAGTTCTCGTTCGACATCATGTAAAGGAAACCAGGCCCGGGTACTTTGAAGCGGCCATCCTTGTATCCCTTCGCGATGTCATCCTTTATCTCTGCCTCCGGCTTGCCCTCTGCCCGTAGTTCTTCCCTGCGCAGGTAAGCAAGCATAATACTGCGGCTGCCCTCTGCGTCAAAGCACGCAGGCGCCGACGAAGTTTGCATTGTCCCCGAGAATGATCGCTCGATCAGACAAGTAAAGCCGTTAGTGCCGTCGCGAGCCTTCTCGTACCCTTTGGGTCCCAAGACATAAACTGCGGCCTTACTTGATACCTCTATTGGGGCCGCGCTCAAGGCCAGTTCGATCTGCCGCCCGCGCGGGGAGGAAGCGTCTATTAAGTGCACTTCCCTCGCGGGTTCCTGAGGATTGCCTTGAGCCGCCGCAGCGCTGGATAGGGCAGCGACTGACAGCAGGCCCGCAAACGACGTTATCTTCCATCTCGTAAACCTTCATGTTCGTTTCCTTTCGGATTCTGTGACCACGCAGTGCCTTTGGGTCACTGAGGCAAAAGGGGATTCGCAACAGAGGCTACTCGAGTTCGGGCCGGTTCGCGGGCCTGTTCCGCAGGACGAGAAGAACATGCGCTGAGCCGAGGGTTTTCTGCGACAGATCGAAGTTCGAATGCCGGGTTTCTGTGTTAAGAATGCTGCTATATGGCAGGTAACAATCCGCTGCGATTCTATTCGTTCTGGCAGCTGCAGGCGATCGGCTGGGGTAGCTTCTATTTGCTGCAGTTGGCCGAGTCGATCGCTCCCATACATCGGCCCGGGGGCTACGCGAACCTACTCTCACTGTCGCATTTATGCTGCTCGGCAGTTGCGCGCTTCGCTACGCTTGCCGATCATTGTCGCGACGCTCGCTACCGTGGCTCAGCTTGGAGTGGAGAGCCGCGCTATGGTGCTTGGCGGTGGGAACTGTCAGTGCGTTCGGCGCCGAACTCGCGATATTGGGTATCCAAAAAATCACATGGGCCCGCCATGCACCAAACACCCTCCAATTCGCATTTATGTTTTTTATGTGGTCCAACCTGTACCTTAGCATTAAGCAATGGCAGCAATCGGTTCACGAGAGAGAACGCCTGCTACACGCCGAAACAGAAGTGCGCGAGGTACGACTTCGGGCATTGCGCTATCAATTAAATCCTCATTTTCTTTTCAATTCCTTGAACGCGGTGTCCACACTTGTTCTAGACGGCAACGCTTCCGCGGCCACGCGAATGTTGGCGCAAATCTCGGACCTGCTGCGTACAAGCCTCGATGACAAAGTGGCGCCCGAAATTGCGCTCTCGCAGGAGTTGGCGTTTACGGAACAATACATCGCCATCGAGCAAACTCGGTTGGGCGATCGATTGCGGGTCGAGTTCGCGATCCATCCTGAGACACTGGATGCGCTCGTACCCAGCATGCTGCTCCAACCACTCGTTGAGAACGCAGTGCGTCATGGCGTGGCACCGCTGGTCGAGGGTGGCAGGATTGCGATAGAAAGCCATTTCCACGACAACTGGCTACGCATGGTTATCAGCAACTCCGGGCGGCGAGAGTCGGAACGGCAACCAAACGCCGGGAATGGGATTGGCCAAAGCAACACGGCCGCGCGTCTCGAAACACTGTATGGAAGCAATCATAAGTTTTGGATGGAGTGGCCAGAGGCGGGCGGCTGCCGAGTCACCGTGGAGCTGCCTTTTCGTCCTACCGTACGCGAGCAAGAGGCATAACGGTGCGTGCGCTGATTGTTGATGACGAGCCGTTGGCCAGGCGCGGGGTTATTCTGAGGCTGCGGAGGTTTAAGGACGTCGAAGTCATCGGCGAATGCGGCGACGGGGCATCTGCCGTGGAGAAGGTCATAAACCTATCGCCTGACGTGATATTCCTGGATGTCCAGATGCCCGGCATGGATGGCTTCGACGTTCTTCGAACTCTACCAATGGAAAAGTTGCCCGCCGTCATTTTCCTCACAGCGCATGAGCAGCATGCATTACGGGCATTTGAATTCCATGCATTGGACTATCTGCTCAAGCCGTTGCACGACGAGCGCTTCGCAGCCGCAATCAATCGAGCTCGAAAGCTCATGGATTCGACATTGAAGGCAAGCATGGTCGAGCGCGTATGGCAAATGCTTGGTCAAACGCCCGCAAAGTATGTAGCGCGCTTCACAGTACAAACCGGAACCCGAATTCAGATCGTGTTGGCCGACGATATCGAGTGGATTGGCGCAGCCGGGGATTATGTGGAGTTGCACGTTGGCGGCCGTTGCCACCTATTTCGCGAGACAATGGCGTCGTTGGAGCAGAGACTCGATCCAGCAAAATTCATTCGCATACATCGATCGCGGATTATCCAAGCAGCCAACATTGTGGAGCTGCAATCCATCGAAAACCGAGAATTCACTGTCAAAGTGTCGGACGGTTCTGAACACCGCGCCAGTCGCACTTACGCAGACCGTCTCGAGCGCTGGCTGTCATCGGGAAGGACTGGATGAGTCGGCGTTAGGCAATTCGCCGACAGTGTCAGCAAGATATGCTCTCTAAATTCTTGATTTGATCGGTAGCGGGGGCATGATTCGAAATCATAGCGGTACACTGCGCCGCAAGATCTCGCCGTCCCACGAGATATTTTTCGACCTGAGCGGCTGTCACACCGCACGGACCTGCCGCGGCGTTCTTGCCGTCCGTCTTCGGGTCCCAACTTGGCCAGTCGCACGGACCGTTGAGTTGGATCACCTTGGTGGTGAAGCCGCTCTTCGTGATCGTTGGCAAACTCTGCCCTGCCGCCGTCATGCTCGCAAATCGGCGCAGTACTCGGAGCACTCAACACGCTGCCCTGCGATTTCCCCGGCGATGAGACCTGTGGATCTATCCGCAGCCATTCCACTCGGCGAACGCCAGCAACGCTGCATCGGGCAGTTCTCCGGCGTACAACCTTTTAGCGAACGCAAGGCGGCGCTCCCGGCGTGTCAGGTCGAGAGGCAGCGAAGACTCGATGATGGCTCGCGCCGTCTCGAACATCGAGGAGGCGATTCTCATGCGCCGATCCGGCGTCATGAGTTTGTAGCGCTCGGTGACCATTTTGTCCATTTCGGCGGAGGTATCGTTCACTTGGAGAGCTCATCCAGTTTGTCGGCGATGTCCAACTTCGCAGCCCAGTCTCTCAGATAGAGCCAATCAACGGATTCGTCGATCAGCGTGCGGACGTCGCGCAGTTGCATCTCCGAGCCCGTGTCGCGTGCCCAAACAAGCTTCGAAAGAATCAGGTCTTCGCGGCTCGTAATCCACGTCGATATTCCGGCGAACTCCACCGACTTGCGGCGTTCAAACTCTGCGTGCCGATACTCCGAATTTTTCCGTACGATCAAATCAACTTTGATCGCGCTGTCCAGATGCATGAGATTGAACATTCGCTGCGACGTGATCGCAGAACGCACGGCATCCTCATCGATGTAGAAGTCCGTGGAGAAGGCGCTCACAAGGGCGTCGATGTGACGTTCCATCAGTGCCACGACAAAGTCGAGATCGCGAGTCATGCGCGGCTTGCCGTAGTAACCAAGCGCAAATGAGCCGGTCAGCATGAAGGGCACATCGGCTGCACGCAGCCGCTCGCTGATTATTCTGAGAACATCGAGTTCCTCGGTCATGACGAGGAGTTTAAAAGACTTGATACCGTGCCGCAGCTACGTAGCAGGACGTCGGTAAGCACTTCAGCATCCCCGTTGGATGAGATAAGCGCCGGCACCGCGGGCATCGCCCGCGTGTGATCACCCATGGGGCTCGATTAACCCCGTACTGGTGTTGTTCGCGCGATCGCGATAGGCGGGTTCCGCGTCACGCGGTGGAGTGCTGCTGTGATGGTGTGTGCTGCGCGTCCAACATCGACTTGAGGTTCCAAGGCAGCAGCGCCTCGACATGCTCGACGGTGGTGGCTGCCGGCAGATGTTCGAACAGATAGTTCAGGTACGCGTAGGGCTCGACGTCATTGACACGGCATGTCGTCACCAGCGAGAACAGGTTGGCGCTCGCCTGGGCGCTGCCGGCATCGTAGCTGAAGAGCCACGCTTTTCGTCCCGTCGCAAAATGTTTGATCTGCTGCTCGCTGTAATTGTTATCCACCGGGATTTCGGGGTGATCCAAATGCCGGACCAACTTCGGCCACTGCCGAGTCGCATAGCCGAGCGCCTTGCCGAGCGCGCTGTTCGGCGGGGTGGCAGGTAGGATCTGATCGATCCAGGCTTTGAACTTCTCCAAGATCGGCTTGGACTTCTCTTGGCGCAGTTTGAGCACCGTTGCGAGCGGCAGAGGTTCCCCGCGCTGCTGAGACTCTGCGCGCAGCGCCTTGATCTGTCCCTCGATCCGATAGACCGGGCCGATGTAGTCCTCGATCGCCGCGTTGGCGAGCGTGCGGGTGGAAGGTAGGTTGCTGACCTTGCGCGCCTTGAAGAACATCGTACGGCAGTGCGTCAAACAGCCAAAATGCAGCAGCTTGAGCTCTGCGGCGATGTCGTCGTAGCGCTCGAGCCCGTCGCTGACGAGTTTGCCCTGATACGCTCCGTCAGGACCCATGAAGAACTGCTTCAAGCCCGCCGTGGTGCGCGAGGCCAGATAGTCGTACAAGATGATGCGCTGTCCGGGCGGACCTCCCGACCGCACGACGATGTAGTGATCGGACCCGGTCGCCTTGTCGCTGCGCAGGATTTGCAGCGGCGTCTCATCAATATGCATGAACGCAGCGGCGAACAAGGCGTCCCTGATCAGATTGACCACCGGCACGATCTTCTCGCCGCCGACGGTGCTCATCCAGGTGCCGAGCGTGCCCGGACTCAAGTCCATCCGATAGCGCTTCAGATCCTGGCTCACCCGGTACAGCGGCAATCCTAAGTTGAACTTCGAGTTCGTCACGTGCGCAAGCAACGACGGGCTCGCCATCGACTTCGGCAGGATCACGGGCGGCGCCGGCGCCGTGATCGGCGCCTCGTGCAGTTCTTCGCAGACATAGGTCGGCCGGATGTGCTGCTCGACGCTGATCTTCGGGGGCTCGAAGCGATAGCACTCGCGAATCTCTTGGCCCATCCGGGTCAAGGGATGCGGAACGGCGCACTTCGTGCACATTTTTTGTTCGGGTGCCAGATCGTATTCGATCTCGATGCGCGGGAAGTGCTCCGGGATCGCCTTGCGGTGGGCATCGGCGGAACGCTTGCGCTCATGCGCATCGATCTTCGTGGTGCGCTCGCGGTGCGCTTCATCCGCCGCTTCGATAGCGGCGAGTACTTCGGCCTCGTTGAACAGCATCGCCTGGTCGGGGTTCTGCTCGGCGGCATCACTGCTCTGCGTGGAGCGGCCGTAGTACTGGGCTTTGAGCCACCGTACTTCCTCCTCCAGCAGCACCTTGCGTTCGACGGTCTGCTGATGCTCGCTCTTGAGCTGCTGATGGGCGAGCGCGATCTGCTGGAGCCTTTGGTTCTCTTCGCGCAGCAGCCGATTTTGTTCTTCGGTGACGTTCAGGCGAACAGACAGCTCGGTGATTTTGTTCGCAAGGGCTACGGGGCTTTTGTTCGGCGCGAGCACCAAGAAAGTGTACCGCGCCGAACAAATAACTCAACAAAAAAATACGTAAAATCCCACTCAACTCATGTGCGCAAAGCGGATCACCCGATGCGGCGCCGACCACACATCGTAGCCATCCAGCAACCAGTTCAACTGCTCCGCCGTCAACGTGACCACGTCCTCGTCCAACATCCGCGGCCAGCGAAACTTCTCATCGCTCTCGATCTTCTTCCACCACACGCAAAAGCCGTTGCGATCCCATCCCAGAATCTTCAGCGCGTCATAGCGACGTCCGACGAACACATACAGCGCCTCGGGCGCGAATGGATCTTGGCTCATGCCTTCGCGTACCAGCGCCGCCAGACCGTTGCGGCCCTTCCTCATGTCGATCGGTTCCCGATGCAGGTACACCTTCACCTCCCCGCTCGGGCGCATCATCGCGCTGCTCCCGACATCAAGGCCGACAGCCATGACACTTCCGGATAACCCGCACACTCGATCGTCCAACCTGATGGATGCCGAATCCGACACCCCGTCGACACTGCTGTCGCTGGCGTCGTCGCCGTCGCTGGGACAATGCGCACCGGTGCAAATCCCACGGCCTCGGGTCCTTCCTTCTGGCGACGCTCGCTGACCACCCCTTTGCGGACCAAGACCCGCTTGATCCACGCCCACTGGTGCAGGCTCAGATCCTGCTCTCGGCAGTACCGTGAAAAGCTCATGCCCAGTCTCTTGGCCTGCTCCAGGTGGCCCAAGCATGCTCGCTCACGCTCATTCAACGCTTCCAGGTTCCACTTCGACATCGCGCTCTCCACCTCAGCGGCAACAGCGCCGCGGTGGAAAGCTTCGCCCGGTCAGCTCATGGCGGAAAAGACGGGCTTGCTGGAGTGCTTACGGACGTCGGCATCAGCGCTCTTTCTACGATGCGATAGCAACAATGCTGTGGATAGCGCCGGCGGCACCTGATTTGTACCTGCGCCTGTAAGTATCTAATTTATCGGGAAAAATTGGGAAAATTGGTAGCGGGGGGAGGATTTGATCTTTGTATCACTCATTCGCTTGCGCTGCCGATCGTGCGGGCGAGCCTAACCCGTTGTCCGCGGTAGAAAAAAGGCTGCTCAGAGGCGATGGATAGATGGGATTCCGTAGAATACGTAATTTGCGTATAATGCGAGATATCTCATCTCCGGAGACCCCTATGGCACGAGTGCCCGCCAGCGAATTTCAGCGAGAATTTGGCCGCTTGCGTGGCGTCGCCCATCGAGAGGCAGTGATCGTAACCAGCCATGGCCGCGACGATGTCGTGCTCCTTTCGGCGGAAGAATATCAGCGTCTACGAAGCTTGGATCGGCGAGCCATGCATGTCTCCGATCTGACTGATGAAGAGTTAGCCGCTCTGGATAATGTGGAAATTCCATCGGAAGCCGCTCGCTACAATCACGAAATGACTTGACCGCCGTTGGATGGCTCACTCCCCTCCCCTGCCTGGCCAGGTCATTCGCTACGCCTACTTGTGGTGGAATGAAGCACGCTTAGGCCGCGAGGACGCCACCAAGGATCGGCCGTGCGGGGTTGTACTCACTCGCGTAGACAGGCGGGCAACACGATCGCGTACGTCCTGCCGATCACACATACCCCGCCACTGAACGAGGAGGATGGGATAGAGATTCCCGCTGGTACCAAGCAACGTCTTCGCCTCGATGCACAACGGTCCTGGATCATTACTACCGAACTCGATCAATTCATTTGGCCGGGTCCGACAACTTGTCTGCCTCGGACCAAATCTGCTGCAACTCCCGAGGATCAAGGCCTGGAGGACCGGTTGCCGGTGAAGTTGACCCTGGCCTGATGTCGAAGGCTTGATCAAAACGCGCGCGGCAGCCTAAGATCCGCAGTGTCAACAGGGTGGCACGCCCCACGTCGAGGCTTTGCGACTCGGTGGCAACCAAGATTGCCTCCTGGAATCGCCGCTGCGAAAGGAGCATGACAAGTCGCTCCACCGCAGCGAAATTCGGTGGAATTGCCGCCAGCTCGGCCTCGGCCTCCTCGAAGCGTGACAGCACCAGTCAGGGTTCATCAAAGGCCTCGAGATCATGTCGAGCATATGCTGCGACAAGACTCCGAGCACTGCCGCGGCGGTATCCACTATGACGGCAATGGTCAGAAGATGTCCACGCAACCGGTGGAATAGTCCGGGCCCGGACCCGCCACACTCTTTTCCTGAAAACGCAGTTTGGTAGCTGGGTGCTTAGCCTTCCGACTCTTGCATCCAAGCCGGGATGTCCCGCTGACCATGTAGGACCCGCCAGACGTCGATGTGATCGTCACGTTCGACATAGAACACCAAGTGCGGATATCCCTTCAGGGGCCAATGGCGCAGGCCCGGCAGGTTCAGTTCGCTCGCATAGCGGGATGAGCCCGCGGTTGGGTGCCGGCTTAAACGCCCGTACGCTCTCTCAAGTGCATCGATAAAGCCAAGCGCAGCGCGCGGCGAACCTCCCGCTAAGTAATAGGCGACGGCCTCTTCCACATCACGACTGGCGATTTCACGAACAACGACCGGCTTTGGCTTCACCCGCAAGTCCGCTCAACGTCAGGGGGCCTTTGCCGGCCGGCGCACCTGGTTACGCAGGCGCTTGAAGTACTGCTTGTCCGCCGGAACGCCCTTGGCAGATGCCGCACCGTCGAGCAGGAGGCCCCGCAGTTGCAGCCGGTCGTGGTCCCTGCGAATCAGCTCGCGAACGTACTCGCTGCTGGTGCCATAGCCGCGCTTGACCTGCTCGTCGACGAACTCTTTAAGCGGTCCGGGCAAAGAAATATTCATGGTACTCATGAACTCGATCATAGCTTATTTGGCAAAACTTGGCAAAATCCTACCGGAGGTTACCCTTGGGAGGATGCACCGAACACCCTTACGGGCTTGTGCCGTGGGCAATCTGGAGCAGCACCTCGATGATCCGACGATGCTCGATGAGGAAAATTTTCCCTGATTCGATTGAGCCCCGTATGAGCATACCGGCGAACGCTTCTCGGCTGTACTTGGTGCCTTCCTCGTTGTGAACCTGGAAAACGGGGGAGCCGCTGAGACCGTCGATGCTCGGCAACGGTCCCAGATCGAGTAACCGCAGTTCGTGAATGCTTTCATACGGCGTACGGCCGACATATTCGGCTCTCGTCGTTACGGCGCCTTGTTCAATGTTGTGATTCTCGAAGTCGACCTCGCGCATCGAGATGGGATAGCCGCGATAGATATACGCCCCGCGCTCACTGAAAATCGTCAGGCGGTCCATCTGCAAGAGCGAATACGGCTGGTACGGTCCGTATAGTTCTTCGCGCACGACGCTATCGTCAACCTCACGGACCGCAATATCACATTGATCGCTGTCCCCTTCATTTGCGCCACGTGCCAGATGAAGTGCGCCGAGCGGCAAGAATTCCCGGGCATCGGGTCGATATTGGATGCAAAACTGCCCTGCCTCAAAGCTCCTAAGGTTCACCACGTGCTTGGCGGTGATCACGTAGCTCCAGCCCAGGAACTTCACGATGAACGCAGTTCCACCTACAGAGAAGGGAAACTCCGGACTGTCATTCGCGAACAGAACCGGACGGGCGCAGGTGACGATTTCGAGCAGCTTCATGACGGAAGAGCTTCATCCTATACAGCAAGCCGAGACTGGGAAGCCAACCCCGCGGATCATAGCCCGACGGGAATTGCACCACTCGCCTCTCGGGTTTTGCACGTCCGGCACCCTACGAGTTTTGCAGGAACTGGTGCATTAGGGGGCGCTCGAAACGACATTCGGAGTCGCTTCACCGCGGTATCGGCACATTGAGATTCACCAATTGGCTTACTAGGCGAGAGGGGTGGCTCCGCTTGTTTGGACAGAAATTCTTCCGGGATAAGTGGATCTGCCTGAGCGGTTGATGTGATCGTGTCTTGCTCTGCGGTCTTCGTCAATGGTCTTGAACAGAGAGAGTCTGCCGCGTTTAGCGGCAGAAGCTCCGGTTTTTTTCTTTGGCCTGAAAAATCCGACCGCCGTAAACGCTCCAGGAACCGAGATCTCGATCGACCCGCTACCTCGGGTGTCCCGAAAAATCGATGACGCATCGGATTTTGCGATCATGCCGCGGCCGCCATGAGAGGCGCGAGCCCCGCAAAATACACCTCGTCGGGCGTGGCGTAGCCGAGAGCCTCATGAATGCGCCGACCGTTATAAAAATCGAAGTACTCGCTCAGTCCTCGTCGTAGCTGCGTGCCGTTCTCGTAGGCGCGCAGGTAAATGTTCTCGTACTTGACGCTGCGCCACAGCCGTTCGATAAACACGTTGTCGATCCATCGTCCCTTGCCGTCCATGCTGATCTGCACTCCGGCCGCCTTCAGCGTATCGATCCACTCCCCGCTGGTAAACTGAGATCCCTGGTCCGTGTTGAAAATCTCCGGCTTCCCGTATTTTCCCAGCGCCTCCTGTAGCGCCTCGAGGCAGAAGTCCGGCGTCATCGTGTTCGACACCCTCCAGGAGAGCGTCTTGCGGCTGCCCACATCGATGATGGCCACCAGATACTGAAACCCATGGGCCATCGGTATATAAGTCAGATCGGCGGCCCAGACGTGATTGGGCCGTTCGATCTTCAGGCCGTTAAGCAGGTAGGGGTAGATCGCAGATAGGGGCGCGGGGATGCTCGTGCGCGGTTTACGGTAGATCGTCTCCATGCCCATCCGCCGCATCAGCGTCCTCACATGCCGCCGGCCGACCTCGTGGCCCTGGTTTTGCAGCTCCCGGGTCAGCTTGCGAGCCCCGTAGAACGGCCACTTCAGGTGCAACTCGTCCAGAATCCGCATCAGCTTCAGATCCCGCTCCGGCAAGCCCCGCGCCACGTAGTAAACGCTCGAGCGACTCAGATCCAGGATCTCCGCCTGGCGTTTCACCGATACCTCACCGTCCCGCTCGATCATCGCTTTGCGCTCAGGCCGGGGAATTTCCCGAGCGCGCCCTCTAAAAACGAGTTCTCCATCGTCAGCTCGCCGATCTTCGCCTGCAGCTCCCGGATGCGCTCCTTGCCGTCCGCCGCCACCACATCCCCGCCGAAGATCGCCGCCGCGTTCTGCAGCAGTTCCGTCTTCCAGGCCGTCACCTGGGTCGCATGCACTTCGTGGTGTGCCGCGATCTCGGCCACGGTCTTCTCACCTCGAATCGCTTCCAATGCCACCCGCGCCTTGAACGCCGCTGAGTGATTACGTCTTGGCTTTCTCATGGATATCTGCCCTCCGGTTGCTATATTGCCCGGACAGCAATCCACTTACACCCCTGTCCGAAAAACCGGAACCACCTCTGAGTGCTCGATCCCAGATTTGCTTTAGTGACCCGAAGTTTTGATATCGGCCTCGCCCAAACGAGAATTGTCTCTTGCGAATCCGATGGGCAAGTTCGATACCGGCCAAGGTAATGGCAGCAGTCCTGAAGGATTTAAAGCCTCCTACCATCGCGGCGCAGCGGCGTTTAATCGCTCGATGATCCTGCTCGATGATATTGTTGAGGTACTGGTTACTTCTCACCTCAACATACTTCCACTTCGGGTCCTCCCGCCGCAGAAGCCGTAGAGCCATGTGGCTCTGCAAGTGACCGTCGAGCGTGATCTTGCGCGGCCACCTCGGCAAACTCGTCGACAGAGCCTTGCGAAAGAATGCCTGTGCAGCGGCGATGCCACGATCCGGCCAAAGTGGAAAATCCACAGTCTTGCCGTGCTTGTCGACGGCCCGATATAGATAACTAAACTTGCCCCGAATGTGGATATAGGTTTCGTCCACGCGCCAGGAAGTATTCACCGGCCGCGCGAAGCGATTCCATCGCTTCTCGAACTCCGGCACATATCCAATCACCCAACGATGAATCGTCGTGTGCGACACGACAATGCCGCGCTCGGCCATCATCGCCACGAGATCCCGATAGCTCAATCGGTAGGTGATGTACCAGCGCACGCACACCTCGATGATCTCGGCATCGAACCGGCGCCGTCGATAAATGGGATCTCGCACAATTGGTTTGGTCATTGGGGCGTCTCGTGGACGCCGGATTGTACGATATCGCCCCTTGGGCATTTGGCGTCGCCGGACGCCCGCGATTACACGGTATTGCCCGCTAATGCAACGGAACCGCTGAAGCGCGATGCCAGGCTAACTCGTTGATTTAGAAGATGAAATTGGTAGCGGGGGCATGATTCGGAATTATAACCATCTGAGTCACCACGAAATTTTCCTCGATCACTATCCGCGGAAGGTGTCGAGATTCGGCCGCCACAGCAGGAAACGCGGCACGCCGCCTTGAAAGCTCGCCTTTACGACGCGCCCTCCGCGCGTGCCCAAGCTCGTTGCTCACGCTCGCCGGTAGGGTATGATCGATCTAGGATGCGGCAATCAGCTTCGATATAACATAAGGACAGGGATGTTTTTCATTCACCGTCGATCATCTTTCTCGCTGCTCCTCGCCTCGTCCACTCTTTTTCTAGCCGCGTGCGGCGGTGGCAGTTCGACCGGTGGCGGCTCCACCGGAACCACGTCAAGCGTCAGCCCAGCGCCTCCGGCGATCACGTACTCGGGCTCGCAGGCACCTGCGATTTTCAGCGACCAGAATGCTGCGGTACTCGTCGATGGCATGTTCGCAATGACGTTCTTGGCGCTCGACCTCGCGAACGACATCGGTTCACCGGCCGCCTCCCAACCCGGTCCATTCAACTCGACTCAGAATGGCCCGCAGGGCGGCACGGTGGCGATTAATGGGGTGCTCAATTCGGATGGCATGACGGGGTGGGTCCAGGGTGATTTCACCAATTACCAGCAGAGCGGCGTCACGTACAACGGGCGCGAGGTCATCGAGATCACGCAAGCCTTGAGCAACGGCCATGCTCAGCTAGGACGCATCAGTTACTACGGTCTAAACGTTGTCGGCGCCAATCTAAACGCGAGCTACACCGGCACGATCAACCGGTCGATTCCTTCGGGAGATCCGAGCGCGG
This sequence comes from uncultured Gammaproteobacteria bacterium, assembly GCA_963837435.1. GTDB lineage: Bacteria > Pseudomonadota > Gammaproteobacteria > Steroidobacterales > Steroidobacteraceae > Bog-1198. The sequence goes on along the minus strand of CAWINJ010000010.1, from coordinate 184,051 downwards.
TATGGTCTGTGACCGGAGCGGTCCTCATCCAAGACCTCATTGGTCAGTCGGAGTGGTACGCGCAGAACGTCGACATCACACGCACACCCGTGAGCGGCGGAATGCAGCTCAACGTCAACAGCCGCGTATACGATTCTCAGATCGGTTATGTGGATGTGACAACGCCGACTCCCTGGGTATTCGTGGACAACGTGACGACACCTGACCATGGCGGTCCGCTGCTCGGCACAGGGGGAAATGGCCGAACGCTCGCCCTGAGCTCCTTGACTCCCCTGCTCGGTGCGATCACGTACGAGTCGGCGGGCGCATCGCAACCGGACCGCTCGGCGCGCATCACCTGGTCGTCTCCCGCCTCCCAACAGGTCGGCACACAGGAGCTGCGTGGCAAAGCGGAGGCGTCCAGCAGCGCCCCGCTTCCGCCGATCGCGGACACCGGCGCTGCGGCCGTGGTCGCCCCGGGAACCACGCGCATGCTCGATGGACGCTTCTCCTACCAGCCCAACGGCGACTTTCTCGGATTCAACTGGAAGCTTCGATCCAAGCCGCCGGGAAGCACAGCCGCGCTGGATGACCCTAGCGCCGTGCAGCCGAGTCTAACTTTCGACCTACCTGGCAATTATCTGATAGAGCTCACAGCATCGGACGGCAGCGTGCAGACCACCGATGCAATGTCTATCGCGGTAAACCAGAACATCACTCATCCATCTACCGCCGCTCAGCTCGCCCCCGACACACGGGCGAGTGTCGGTGAGAGCCTCTCGTTCACAGTTCAGAGACCCAGCAGCTTCCTGAGCGATCCGGCCATTTCACTGTACATGCAATGTCAGGCCCCGGACGGTACCACGTGCTTCGTTGATATCGATTCGAGTAACAACTACACATTCACGCCGACTGAGACCGGGGTCTACAACCTCGTTTTGACCGATCTTGTGGATCAGGCCCCGCTCGACACCCAGTGGCTCGCCATCGGTGGGGATTTCCGCTGGCTCCCGACCGCAAGCGTGCCTCGTGCCTTTCCATCGCCAGAATTCGTCTTCACCGCGCAGGGTGATCTTAACGGCGATGGCTTCAAGGACCTGGTGGTGAGCGCCAGTGACTTCTCCCTGAACCCGACGCTTGAGATCTACCACGGCAACGCGGCCGGGGGGTTCGATCCCGCGGTGATCATCAAGGACGGCATCGGCGGCCCCGTTGCGATCGGCGATTTCAACGGAGACGGTAGGCCCGACTTGGCCGTGACGACCTCGAACGGCTTCGACGTGCTGCTGCAACAGGCGGACGGCACGCTCGCCTCCCCTCAGTCATACAGTATCTCCGGCTGCTCCTTACCCCAGGACGGCGCGTACCTGGCTGCTGCTGATTTCAACGGGGACGGGCGAACCGACCTCGTCGTGGGCGGTTTTTGCAGGCAACTCGTACTCTTCACGCAAGGGGCCGACGGCCTCATGCACCAAGGGCCGAGCATCTCGATTCCTGGCGGGGGGGCCGGACAGTTCGCGGTCGGCGACCTGAACGGCGATGGACTCGCCGATCTTGTAATCGGCTTGAGCAGTTTCACCCCAAATATCATGATTATTCCAGGGGACCGGACGAACGGCCTCGGAACACCATATACCGTGCCCGAGTCGTTCCTACCGGCCGGTGCCGGTTTTCCCGCTGTCGCAGTGGGCGACATCAACGGAGATGGACGGGACGATCTTCTTTTTTCCGTCGATGACAACCTCGGCAACACCGGTATCCACGTCTATCTGCAGCAGCCGAACGGCACCCTCCAGGCCGCCGCGCCACTGAGCACACATCGAATCACGAACCGCATCATCATCGCGGATTTCAATGGGGATGGCCTCATGGACGTGGGCGTGGCCGGAGGCGACGGACCCGGATTCTCCATCCGATATCAGACAGGGAGTGGAACGCTGCAACCGCCACTCGTCGACAATCGAGCCCAGTTGCAGCCGCTCACCGTGATGGACGTGGATCGTGACGGCATCCTCGATCTGGTGGGCATCGGGGCGTCGCAGTTGTCCAATGTCAACACCTCGTCGCTGGCGATCGGCTACGGTGTCGCCCCCGGATCGGAGAACGGCGTCGGGCAGATCACCTCTCAGGCGAAGCCGCAAGCTCGCGCTAAAGTTGAGCGCGGACCAAGACTCCGACGAAATCCTGTTCGTATCAATGATGCCGCAGGTTCGAATCATGTTACCGATAAGTGACTGATAAATACCGGACTCTGCCATGGCCAAAGTAAAGCCCACTTTTTAATGGTCTTGGCCAAACAAATCCATCATTCGGAATAGCCATATGCGCTATCTCATCCCTCGGCTGCGCGAAGATGTGCAGACTGAGGGCACGTCGGGACCTCTCGGGTAGGCGACCCCGCGATAAAATCTCCGGGCCTCGGTTAGATTCGCGCCAGATCAGGCCAGACGACAAGCCCAGCGGGCGACGATGCCGAATGAGAGGCGCAGTGAAGGCTGCCGATCTTACAGTTGCTCACGCCAGTGAGTCTTACAGCACCTCTGCTGCCGGTTTTGCGCCCGGTTTGCTCGGTAGTGAGCCGAAAAATTGCGTCTCCAGCCTGTGCTGAGCGGCCAGCATTCTGTCCAGACTGAAAATGGATCATCCGTGTACAAAACGGCAGCATCGCCGGCAATGCTTACCGGACAAATTGGAGCCGCACCAGGGGATTGAACCCTGCATCTCGTCCTTACCAAGGACTTGCCCCGCCATCTGGGGCGGAGCGGCATATCTGGACTCGCGAGGCAGAATCGAACTGCCGCAAAGCGCTTTTGGAGGGCACAAGCCGAGCTCCATCGGCCGCGAGAAATTGGACCCGTTGAGTGAGTCGAACCACCGCGAATTGGCTTCGTAGGCAACCCCCCCCAATTCCCTCGGGCCAACGGGAGTTGGTACTCCATCTAGGTGTCGAGCCTAGCCGTTCCCGGCAGTCCGCCAGGTCTCCGCGGTTTATAAAACCACGCCGCTCGCCGGAGCTATGGAGTGAATTGGTAGCGGGCACGAGTAACGCTCTCGTCTGGACTGGCTTATGAGACTTGCCCGATCACTTGATCGCCCGCAATAAAACGGTGCCCCGAGAAGTGCTCGCATCTTCGTCTCCACGGCTTCAACGTGGCGCTACTCTGTCTCAGCTATCGAGGCAAAAACTCACCAATAATAGATGTGCGGTTTTCGATAATCGGGGAAATGCAACACGTCACTATCGACCCCGCGCTCAATCAGATGCAGTAATCCATTGCTGCGAATGCGCGCGGGACGCGTGTGATACTCAACATCCCACCACTTCGGATAACTACTCATCGTCAACTTATGCATCGGCCACCAGAGTTTAGATCGTGCACCGGGCTCCCATAGCCAGCGGCCATGCTCTTCCCAGAGACGACGACTCTTGCGGATCCGTATGCGAGCGGTGTGATGCCGCCGTGTTCCTCTGTCCATATACGCAGACCTCTTGTGATGGTAACTACGTCATGACTGCCTCCTTTGTTGAAGTGGTGCGCTACCTTGGATTCGAACCAAGCTGATTACCTTTTTGACAGTAATGCCTCTGCCGAGTTGGGCTACTGGCGCGTGGTGCGTCATGCTGGATTCTAACCAGCACTGTCGGAAGCCTTAGGTCGGACGAGGCTGAATTGGAGCGGGTTATGGGAGTTGAACCCATCAAGATTACGTTGGCAACGTCTTCCCGCGCCTCGCTGTAACCCGCATGTTTGGTTGCTTCGAGTGGAATCGAACCACACGTCTCCAAGTTATCAGCTCGGCGCTCTGGCCCATTGAGCTACGAAGCAAAATTGGTCAGGGTGGCTGGTGCTGCCCCAGCTGCCTCCGAGTTCCAAGCTCGGCCGTCTGCTGTTGACTTACACCCTGAATTTGGAGGCGTCATCTGGAATCTCACCAGGGCACGAGGTTTTGCAGACCCCTGCATGGATGCTCTGCCATGACGCCGAAAGCGTGCTTTGGGGTGACTGACGGGATTCGAACCCGTGTATAGAACGGTCACAGCGTTCGGCCTTTACCACTTGGCTACAGCCACTCCAAAACACACTTTGAATTGGTACCGGCGGCGAGACTTGAACTCGCAATCCCGAAGGCGCTGCGTTCTAAGCGCAGTGCGTATGCATTCCGCCACGCCGGCATGAAATTGGTGCCTCGAACCAGAATTGAACTGGCACGCCTTTCAACACTGGACTCTCGATCCAACGCGTCTGCCTGTTTCGCCATCGAGGCATGATTGGCGCTCCGACAGGGAATCGAACCCTGATCTACTGATTGAGAATCAGTCGGTCTAGCCACTAACCTATAGGAGCAAATTGGTAGTCGCAGAGAGACTCGAACTCTCATTTCCGGGGTGAAAAGCCGGTTGCCTGACCTTTAGCATGATGCGACCAAATTGGTGGAGATGTAGGAAATCGAATCCTCATGGCTGCTTTGCAGGAGCGGCCTGTGTCCCAACACACATCCCCAAAAACGTTGGAGCTTTCGCCCGTAGTGTGCTGTATCGTGAAGTCCCTACAGCGGTTTCCTCACATCACGACGAAGTTTTGGTGAGTCCTCTCGGCAACGATCCGAGAACCTACTGGGTAAGGGCCAGATGCTCTGCCAATTGAGCTAAGGACTCATAAGTGGTGCGTCGTCTTGGAGTCGAACCAAGCAGACCCGCTAGGATGCCGGGGTTACAGCCCGACCGGGGTCCGTCCCCGTCTAACAACGCATTGTTGGTGCCCCCTGAAGATTGAGTGCCTTCGACCTTCCGGATGTAAGCCGGGTGCTCTTCGCGTCTGAGCTAAAGGGGCATATTGGCGACCCACGTGGAAATCGAATCCATCTCAGCGAGTAGACAGCTCGCCAGCCTCACCAGATGCTTAGTAGGTCTTAGATTGGCTCCGAGGGTAGGGATTGAACCTACGTCGCTTACGCGATCCTCCGGTTAACAGCCGGGAACATTACCGCTCTGCCACCTCGGAATTGAAAATAAAGTGGAGCGGGCTGCGAGATTCGAACTCGCGTAGTGCGGGTGGAAACCGCAAACCCAGCCTCTCGGCCAAGCCCGCTCAATACTTTCCCAAGTTGTTAAAGAACAACCGGTGATTGGGTTTCGGAGTGGGAATCTAGAGGGATTTTCCCCTCTTTTCTGGACCCCGGCATGGCACCGGGGGCCTCGCATCGTCAATCGATTGTCATACCTGATTCTTGCGCGAACCTATTATCGGGGCGCACCGTCGCGACCCCGACTAAGGTCGGGCAATAAATAAAATGACTATGCGTCTGTTTGAACATGGGCGGGACTCTAGTTGCTGACTTTCGCAAAGTCAACTTATTTTTTGACTTGGTTCTGATCGGTTTGATATTCATGGCCACCCTCAACTTGCGCATCAATGCCGTCGTACTGCTTGTGTGTGTCGATGAACCGGATGGACACGATCCGATACGGATAATGGATAACTGACGTAAGCGAAGTTATTTTTGAATCCCGAAATGTCAGCCATTCCACTCGGCGAATGCCAGCAACGCTGCATCGGGCAGCTCACCGGCGTACAGCCTTTTAGCGAATGCAAGTCGGCGCTCCCGGCGTGTCAGGTTGAGAGGCAGCGAAGATTCGATGATGGCTCGCGCCGTCTCGAACATCGAGGAGGCGATTCTCATACGCCGATCCGGCGTCATGAGCTTGTAGCGCTCGGCGACCAGTTTGTCCATTTCGGGGGAGGTATCGTTCACTCGGAGACCTCATCCAGTTTGGCGGCGACACCCAACTTCGCAGCCCAGTCTTTCAGATAGAGCCAATCGACGGTTTCGTCGATCAGCGTGCGGACGTCGCGCAGTTGCATCTCCGAGCCCGTGTCGCGTGCCCAAACAAGCTTTGAAAGGATCAGGTCTTCGCGGCTCGTAATCCACGTCGATATTCCGGCAAACTCCACCGACTTGCGGCGCTCAAACTCTGCGTGCCGGTACTCCGAATTCTTCCGTACGATCAAATCAACTTTGATCGCGCTATCCAGATGCATGAGATTGAACATTCGCTGCGACTTGATCGCAGAACGCGCGGCATCCTCATCGATGTAGAAGTCCGTGGAGAATGCGCTCACAAGAGCGTCGACGTGCCGTTCCAACAGTGCCACGACAAAATCGAGATCGCGGGTCATGCGCGGCTTGCCGTAGTACCCAAGCGCAAACGATCCCGTCAACATGAAGGGGACATTGGCTGCGCGCAGCCGCTCGCTGATTATTCTGAGAACATCGAGTTCCTCGGTCATGACGAGGAGTTTAAAAGACTTGATACCGTGCCGCAGCCACGGAGCAAGACGTCGGCATCAACGCTCTTTCGACGATGCGATATCGACAATGTTACAGATAGCGCCAGCGGCACCTGATTTGGACCTACGCGTGTAAGTATCTAATTTATCGACAAAAGTTGGGAAAATTGGTAGCGGGGGGAGGATTTGTGCAAACCCTATTCACCCGATAGGCCCGATATATATGGCCCTACCCCTAGTACTGCGGGTACCTAGTGCTTGGCGGGCTGATCGGTCGTGATGGGCTGGCCCTTATCGTCGGTGACTCCCCTTCCGTCGCTACCCGTGACCTTGGCCGCCGCCTTGTGCTTCTTAGCGGTGTGGTGTTTCTTGGCCGGCTTGGTGCCGCCGTCGGCCGTGGCCTTCGTGCTATCGGCTGTCACCTTGGTACTGTCAGCGGCCCAAGTCTTCGGCTTGGCGGCGCCGTCAACCGTGGCCTTGGTGCTATCGGTAGTCCAGGTCTTGACCGGTTTGGTGCCGCCGTCCGCTGTTGCCGTGCTGCTGCCGGCCGTCACCTTGGTACTGTCGGCAGTCCAAGCCTTGGTCTGGGTGTCAGGGGCTGGCTTCGGGTCATCCGCTGCGGCCACTGCCCAGCTCAACGCGAGAACGATAGAGACGACTGCACGCATGGGGAACTCCTGTAATTTGGACGTTCGCATAATACCATGCGGACCTGTTTGGATATACAGCTTTATGCTACCACACTTGATCCGCCCGCTACCGTAGCCACTTCCACGTGGGCCGAAATGACGGGCACTGGGGGATCTCAACGCGCCTCTCGGCGGCGGCGTTTGGGCCCATGCTAGACTTTCTTTATGCATCCTCTGATCGAAAACAATCTCGAGGCCATCGCCAGATTATGCCGTCTTCACGGCGTGCACAGCCTGAAAGCGTTCGGATCAATACTCCGCGACGACTTCGATGCTGGGCGCAGCGATGTGGATGTCCTAGTCGAGTTCAAGGCGCAAGCTGCAGACAGTTTCTCAAACTTTCTGGACCTGAAAGAGTCGCTGGAGGCTTTATTCCAACGCTCGGTGGATTTGGTGGAGTTGCGAGCGATCCGCAACCGCCGGTTGCGCTATTACATCGAGCAGAGCAAATCATCGATCTATGCCGCAGCGTGATCCTGGTGTCTACCTCGAAGACATCGAGCATTACGCCGCTGCGGCAGTACGTTTCACGTCCGGATTCAGCCTAGAGCAGTACCTGGCGGACGAGAAAACCAGAGCGGCGGTGGAACGCGTGCTGGAAGTCTGCGGCGAGGCCATGAGCAATCTCTACCGAGTGGCGCCCGCCGTTGCGGAAACGATTCCTCACGCCCGAGATATCATAGGGTTCCGCAACATTCTCGCGCATGGCTATGCGGAGCTCGATCATAATAAGGTCTACAACATAGCCATTGCACATGCACCACACCTTCTTCTCGCCGTGCATGAGGCCTTGAAGGCGTTCCCCGATCCACCGTCACCATTGTAATCGAATGCAGATATGCCTCTGCTGACGCATGAAATGAATCTAATTGAGGGCTTCGTGGCAGCGCTGCGAAAACACGTTCGAACGCAGCTCCGCATCGCTGAGTTGATTAACGCCAACTGCAATTCACGGGCATTTGCCGATGTGGAATTCAAATCGGTGTCGAAGATACACTGGGTTATAGAAGCCAAAAGCAATCTCTCACCAGACAAGCACAATGCTGCTCACAAGATCTTTGGTGAGTTGCTTAAGGAGACTGGCCGAACAAACCGGAACAATTGCAGACACGCGGTGCTCATTCCGCAGGACGCTGTGCAGTTCTTCAGTAAAAAGTTCCAGTGCGTCGACCGAAGCAAATTCGTAGGCTTTGGGAAGCTCGTTCCTATAAATACTGTCTTTACTTTTGGAACCGTGGGCATTGGGCAGACCACCTGGTTGCAGTTGTATGATGCGTACCAACGCAGCTGATGTGGGATAAAGGCTAGAAACGTTCGAAGTGCACGTTAGTGGCCGCGCCCTTCCCGTTCGCCAAGTTCGACGTAACGCGAAAGAGATGACTTTCGAACCCTTCCGCTCACGAAGACTGTTTTCAAACCCGACTCGCCCAATAGACCCGGTATATATGGCCCTACTCCTGATCCCCCCCCTTTAGACCCCCGGCGACTCGCCTGAACTTGCAAAGGATGTCAAAATCATGGATATTCCAAATTCCGGAATATGGAATAGATATGGAACTGAAACCGCAGGATCTGCTGGTGCTTCTGAAGCGGATCGCCAACCCCGATCAGTCATGGACTTATGCCACCTTGGGCAAGGCGTTGGGTCTGAGCGCCTCTCAGGTGCACCGCAGCGTCCAACGCGCTACCGAAGCTGGCCTTGCAGTCTCCAAGGGACGAGGCGACTGGCAAGTGGTGCCGGAGGCACTGCTGGAGTTCGCCGTGCATGGCGTTCGGTATGCCTTCCCAGCTAAGACGGGCGCCATCCGGCGCGGAGTCCTCACTTCCTTTGGCGCGCCACCGCTTTCTGCGCAGATCAGCGCCACTCAGGGCGAGGCCCCGGTGTGGCCGCATGCAGAGGGGCAGGCCAGGGGGCCGGCCCTGAATCCGCTCCACAGATATGTGCCGGAAGCGGCCTTGGCGGACCGCGCCCTGTATGAATTGCTGACACTTCTAGATGCCTTGCGCGCCGGTCGCAGCCGTGAACGAACGCTCGCGCAAAAGCTTCTGTCGGAACGGCTGAGGCTTTCACGTGCGGCGTGACGATCCGAATCGCGAATATCTGCTTGTTGTTGCGAGCGCCCTTGGCGACCTGTGCAACGAAGTGGTGTTTGTCGGAGGAAGCGTAGCCGGACTGTTGATCACCGATCCGATCGCCGAGGGTATCCGCGCCACCAAGGACGTTGATGCCATCATTGAGGCTACGACCCTGGGCCAATATCACCAAGTGGAAAAGCGATTGCCGCCATCGGGCTTCAATCGAGATGCCAGCAGCAAGGTAATTTGCCGCTGGAAACACGTGAGTTCCGGTGTGTTGTTCGATCTGATGCCGACAGATCCTGCCATCCTTGGATTCTCCAACCGCTGGTACCCGGAAGCAGTGAAGACCGCAACGCACGTCCGAATCAACGACCGCATTCTAATTCGCGTCATCTCAGCTCCGTCATTCGTAGCCACCAAACTGGAAGCATTCCTTAGCCGTGGTGGCAGCGACATCCTCTCGAGTCACGATCTGGAGGACATCCTAAACGTAATCGATGGACGCCCCTCCATCGTCGATGAGATGACGGCGGCAACCGATACGCTGCGGAAGTACGTTGGCGAGCAGTTCACGAGTCTGCTTTCGCGATCGGACATTGAGAACTACCTACCCGGTTTGCTCACGGATGAAAACCGTGTGGGAGTCGTGCTCTCGCGGCTGAGGAGCATGGCCGCATGACACTTTGTGTATTCCGATCATAGGTTACACATCATTCCGGGCACATAGGTAACACTTTCCGGTATTTGCGGGAGACGCAAATGCCGTGGCAGGAGTGTTCCAAAGTGGAAGAACGCATGCGGTTTGTGGCCCGGTTGCTGGAGGGAGAGAAGATGGCGGTGCTGTGCCGAGAGTTCGATATCTCGCGCAAGACCGGTTACAAGATCTTTCAGCGCTACAAAGACTCGGGAACTAGAGGTTTTGACGACCGGTCGCGACGTCCCTATCGGCACGCCAACCAGTTGCCGTTTCAGATCGAGACGCTGATCGTGCGGCTGCGCAAAGAGTACCCGACGTGGGGAGCGCCGAAGATCCGCGAGAAGTTGCGGCGCCTGCACAATGAGATCCAACTACCCGCGATCAGCACCGTCCACGCGGTGTTGGAGCGCAATGGCTTGGTTGACTCTAAGCGCCGCAGAGTCCGCTACAGGTCCGAGGGAACGCCTCTGCACGCCGCCAATCGACCGAACGAGCTTTGGTGCGCTGACTACAAGGGGGAGTTCATGCTGGCGGATAAGCGATATTGCTATCCGCTGACCATTACCGACTTTGCGAGCCGGTATCTGTTGTGCTGCGACGCTCTGGAGAGCACCCAGCAGACCTATGCATTTACCGCTTTTGAGCGGGCTTTTAAGGACTTTGGGCTGCCCGGCGGCATCCGCACCGACAACGGCACCCCCTTCGCCAGCCGCTCCGCTTTCTTCGGTCTGTCCAAGCTCTCGGTCTGGTGGCTGCGCCTCGGGATCAATCTCGAGCGCATCAAACCCGGTCATCCGACCCAGAACGGCCGGCATGAGCGCATGCATCTAACCCTGAAGAAAGAGGCGACCAAGCCGGCCGCCAAGAACTTCCTGCAGCAGCAATCGCGGTTCGATCGCTTCATCCAGATCTTTAACCATGAGCGGCCCCACGAGGCGCTGGCAATGAAATATCCGGATGAGCTGTACGTGCCCTCGACGCGGCCCTACGAAGGCGTGGGCGATCTCGAATACCCCTTCCACGACCGCACCATCCTAGTCACCGAGTGTGGTCGTATCTGCTTTGGAAGGCGCAAAATCAACCTCAGCCAGGTGTTCGCCGGCCAGAAGGTGGGCATCAAGGAAATCGAGGAGAAAATCTGGCTCGTCAGCTTTATGCAGTACGACTTAGGCTTCTTCGATCATGAGACGGGTCGCATCGAATGCGCCGAAAATCCCTTCGGCGCTAAAGTGTTACCTATGTCTCCGGTATAAAACGTTACCGAAGTGCCCGGTATGGACACTTTGTGAATTGGTAGCGGGGGTAGGATTTGAACCTACGACCTTCGGGTTATGAGGCGCACGGCGGGGTAATGGGGATCTTTAAAATCAGTCACTTGCAGCGTTTGCCACCCCATTATCCCGCCTATTCAAGGCACAATTTGGGCACACCCAATTTGTCCTCGACACGATCTGGGCACGGAGCGAATCAATGCAGCATTTTCCCGAAAGTCACTCAGGCGGCATTGACCAAAATTCTTCCGGGCAAGGAAGATCGTTTCGGCAAAATGAACGCGGATTTCGAATTCGCTGCCGAGGGCTGTTAGAAAAGTCATCAGCCGTTCGACTGAAAACCCCTCAAGCTGTAGTGTTTGAGCGCGGAAATTTTGGGCTGATTGATGGATAGCGCAGTGGCCGCGGCCGCCCGCGTGCATTGGTGCTGATGTTATAGAATCAATGGTCATCCAAAAAACTCGGGAGTATTCACATGAATCGACGACCACTCTTCATAGTTTTTGGAGCGCTTCTGTGCTTGCCGGTTTTCGCCGCTTCGCAAGGCGACAGCGGACCTCCGGCTGACATTCTCGCGGTCCGTAATATCGAGATAATATTCCACACCGCCGGCAGCGTCCTCCCAAACAAAGATCTCGATCTGATGATGAGCCTATATGCCGACGACGCCGTGCTGACGGACACCGCGCACGACAACAAGGTGTATCAGGGCAAGGAGCAAGTCCGTACTTACTGGGCGAACGTCAGCGGTCCATTCCGTCCCGAGCATCATTGGATCGGCTACACGCCGGCCATGCGAATCAAAAGTAACGTAACGGGAAACACCGGCACGCTCGACTTCGAATGCCTGTGGATGAACGTGGACGACAATACCATTGGCGCACACGCTTTCTCGTCCATGGAACTGGCGCGCGTGAAGGGGCACTGGCTGGTTAAACGAATCAAAGTGGGAAAGGTCGATAAACTTTAGCTTGTTTGACGGGTCGGTCCTTAGGACATTCAAGCCGCGCCCGACTAGGGGGTCGCGACCCCAAGCAACCATCGGGCCTTGCCGAAAGATATTGAATTACGACGCGGCGACTAAGCGTTGGCTGCGGTCACCTGCGTCCATCTAGAGGATTACAATCTCGCCTGTCTGACCAACCAATGGAGGGGAAGGCATGAACATTCAATCAATCAGCATTTGGCGAAAGCCACTCAGGCGGCATTGACCAAAATTCTCCCAGTTGAAGAAGATTGTTTTGGCAAATGAACGCGGATTTCAATATCACTGCCGAGGGCTGTTAGGAAAGTCATCAGCCGTTCGACTGAGAACCCCTCAAGCTTGTAATGTTTGAGCGCGGAAATTTTGGGCTGATTGATGGATAGCGCGGTGGCTGCGGCCGCCTGCGTTAGCCGGCGTGATTCCAGCAGGCGGTTGACCGCAACCGCGAGCCGTACCTTCGTATCGAGTTCCGCGGCATCTGGAAGACCGAGATCGGCAAAGACATTGCCGGAACTCGCTACGACTTTATTCGCGCTTTTGGCTTGCTTGGCCATATCTTGCCTCGTGATCTGCTTGTGCCGCCTTTAGGCGTCGCTCAATCATTTCTACATCCGTCTTCGCCGTGCGCGTCCCACTCTTGGCGACTTCTTCTGAAAACAGTGCAGGACGTACAGCGCGTGCTCAAATCGCACCACACACCCCGCACGAAACGTGTCGGTCTTATAATCGCTCACCACCTCAAAGACATCAGGCCCGAGACCTTTCCAAGGCTTGGCATCGGGGTGTTTGCCGCCATACTGCGCCACACTCAAGGCGGCGCCCATCTGACGAACTACGGGATCTGGCATTGCGAGCAAATCGCGTTTGCTTGAATCAATCCAGAACAGTGGCTTCTCACTGGGAGCCAACCTTCGGCGCATGGATCAAATATCCTCGTTTTAGGATGATATCCTAATTTCAGGATAAATACGAGCGGTCGTAGCAGATTGGGCCAAGGCAGGTCGCTGATAGCTGGTCGAGTGGATATCACAATTTCCGCTATCGACGACCCGTTGACATCTCTCGTGATGCCCAAAGCCCGTCGTTCAGTTTGTGCCGAGCGGACATCCACCGAAGTACTCGGTCAAGGCGACCCGTGCGCTTCAGCCTCCCCGGCCACGGGTAGACCAACCTTGCGGCAGAAAGCCGCAAAGCGCGGATCGCCCTTGTAGCGCGCGATGAAGGGGTCGAAGAGCAGGTTGGTGAGCCCCGGATCCCGATTGCTCCAGGCTCGATCGAGCCACTGGAAGGTCGCTTTCGCATCGTTGCGCAGCGCATAGACCTCGGCGATTTGGTAGGCCCAACCGTTCGCATACTTCTCGATCAGCGTCCTGAGCGCCGCATCGGCCGCGCTCCGGTCGCTCCCGATCTGCCGTGCGAGCGCGAGCGCGATGTCCTGCCACTCTCCGGGAGGCTCCTGTTGCGCGGCCGCGAGCGCGGCCTGCACCTGGCCGTGCTGTATCTGAATGACCGTCAGAGTGAAGTGATAGTTCGCCGCAGCGGGCTGCAGCTCGATGGCTTTGTAAATCGCCGTCTCGGCGTCCTGGAGTCGGTTGATTCCCGAAAGATATGTGGCAAGCCAGCTGTACCAGGTGGTCCGCAGTGGGTCGGTGACAAGCGCCTGGCGCGTGAGATCGATGGCCCGCTCGACCTCACCGAAAGTCGCGAGTTGGTTCCCAAAGTTGAACTTAGCCTCGCCGTCATTCGGCGCGAGCATCAGCGCACGGCGAAACTCCGCTTCCGCCCCGCGCCAGTCGAAGTCGGCGGACTGTAACAGAGAGCCCCGGGCAACATGCGCCGCCGCGAGGTCCGGCGCGAGAGTCAGTGCACGGTCAGCCGCCGCGCGCGCCTTCGCGAACGCTTCCTGCTCGGGTGCGCCTCCGAGGTATTCTGTGCCAAGGTCAGTCCAGGCCCGCGACAAGTAGCTCCAGGCAATCGCATAGCGCGGATCCAGCTGAGTCGCCTGGGTGTAGTACTCGATCGCCTTGCGCAAATCGACTTCCGTGTTACGAAGATAATACAACCGGCCCTGCAGGATAGCGTTGTAGGCCTCTAGGCTGCCCCCTGGTGGCCGCTCGCTTTGCGCGGCGGCCGCATGCGCGCCCGGCAGCAGCTTAGCCTCGAGCGCCCCCGCCACCGCGCGCGTGATCTCATCCTGCAGCGCAAAGAGGTCCTGATAAGGCCGATCGTAACGCTGCGACCACTGCGTGCTGCCGTCTCCGGTGTCGATGAGCTCGGCGCTCACCCGGACCGTGTCTCCCGACTTCCGCACACTCCCCTCCAGGAGGTGCGCCACGCCGAGTTTCGCACCGATGCTGCGGCTGTCCTCCTTCGAGTCCCGGAACTGGAACGCCGAAGTGCGCCCGATCACCTTGAGAGCGGGGAACTGCGAGAGCGCGGTAGTCAGATCCTCCGAAATCCCATCCGAGAAGTACTGCTGGCTTGCATCTCCACTTTCGTTCGCGAGGGGTAGCACGGCGATGGAGGCCGTGCTTGCGGTGCTCGACTTCGCTCGGTTTAGCCGCTCCATCTCGAGATACCCGAGTGACAGGAATAGCGCTGCTGCAATGGCCCCGTACAACAGTCCCATCCGCCGGCGGATAAGTCTGCCTGGGGCCGGCGCCGCATTCGCCACAGAGCTGCCGCCCGACGGGGTATGGTACGCCGCACCAGCGGGCTCGCCCGAGAGCAGACGTTGGATGCGCTCGACAAAGACTGGCGGCGTCCTCCCGCCGGACAAGCGAGTCCAATGAACGTCTCGGATCTTCTCAGGAACCTCCTCGTCATCCTCACGCGTATCGTCGATCACGACCGGAACGAGGAAGGCTTGAGTGGTACTAATCAGCCTTGATCGATCTACGGCCAGATTCCACTCGAGCCGGAAGTAGCCTTCTCGGCGCTCATGGGTGTGGCGGGAGATCACCGGGATGAAGATAGCGCATGTCTTAATTTGCTTGCGGATCATCTGATCCCAAGCATCACCGCCGCGCAGCTCGCTCTGGTCGAACCAGACTTCAATGGCCGCAGCACGCAGCGCCTCGCAAATCCTCTGCGCAGCCTCGGCATCCTGCGAGGCGTAGCTCAGGAATACAGCGCGCGAAGGCTCTGTCATTGGAACGCGTCCCCTGTCTTATTGTTTTGCATGAACGCTAGGCAATTCCGCGAACGTCACCTTATCCCTGTTCGGTCAATGTTACCCCGTGCAGCACCGCCGCAGTCAAACCGTCCCTTGTCGTCAGACTTACGCTCGACAACAACTCCTGAAGGCTGCAGTTCGCGGGTCAGTGATCGCTATAAGGAAAATTAAACTCGAAACTTGATCGGCTACTGCCGAAGCCGGTCCATGGAATTTCCGGTCCATACCAATACCGCGAATGCTCGGGGGACGACATGAAATGCTCAGAGGAAAGTTATCAACAACAAAATTGCGAGGCCGACCCCACAAACTCGCCGACGATTAATCAAAGCTCCCCGCATCGACGTACGAGGGAGGAACCCGATGGTCGTCGAGGACGATTGCCTCAGCACGTGCGATGGATAAGCCGCTCGCACGCATGCCGTGAGTCGCGGAAGAAGGGCATCATACGTATCGCAAGATGCTGAATTTGCAACCTATGCGGGACGGCGGGATTATGACCGCCAGTAAACTCAGCTCGCGAATTCATCATTGATCTGGCGGGTCGCGATGAGCCGGCGTTGCGTGATTCCAGTAATTACTGTGCCTTTCTAGGGCACAATTTGGTCACAGTCTAGCGAACCCTGTTTGGAGATTTTTGTCGTAAGTTTCTGTTTTTATTGGTAGCGGGGGTAGGATTTGAACCTACGACCTTCGGGTTATGAGGCAAGTGCCGGGGTAACGGGAACGTTGTAAATCAGTCACTTACAGCGCTTGCCATTCCGTTTTCCCGGCCATTCCAGGCACAATTTGGGCACAGCCAATCTGTCTTGGACACGATCTGGGCACAGAAGAAGATTTGTCCTCACGGGTGGCTTCGGTTCTTAGGACAGATTTCTTGGCGGTATAAGTGGATCTGCCGGCGTTGTTGATGATCTCTTCCGTTTGTCTGTTCGTCTATCGTTCCTAAGCCACGCAGTCTGGCGCGTAGCGGCAGAAGCTCCGTGGATTGTGATGCCGCGACACTCATCATGCCGCGAGCCTGCACTCTTCGCCGCCGTAGTAAACATCGTCCGGGGTCTGGTAGTCCAGTGCCTGGTGAGTGCGCGTGGCGTTGTAAAAGTCAAAGTACTCGGTCAGTCCTCGTCGCAGCTGCGTTCCGGTCTCGTAGGCATGCAAGTAAATATTCTCGTATTTGACGCTGCGCCACAGGCGTTCGATAAACACGTTATCGATCCATCGCCCCTTGCCGTCCATGCTGATCTGCACTCCGGCCGCCTTGAGCGTATCGATCCATTCCCCGCAGGTAAATTGGGACCCCTGGTCTGTGTTGAAGATCTCCGGCTTCCCGTATTTCCCCAGCGCTTCCTGCAGCGCCTCGACGCAGAAGTCCGGCGTCATCGTGTTCGATACCCGCCAGGACAGAGTCTTGCGACTGCCCACATCGATGATGGCCACCAGATACTGGAACCCATGGGCCATAGGCACGTAGGTCAGATCGGCCGCCCAGACGTGATTGGGCCGTTCGATCTTCAGGCCCGTGAGCAGGTAGGGGTAGACTGCAGATATCGGCGCAGGGATGCTCGTTCGCGGCTTGCGGTAGATCGTCTCGATGCCCATCCGCCGCATCAGCGTCGTCACATGCCGACGGCCGACCTCGTGCCCCTGGTTCTGCAGCTCCCGAGTCAGCTTGCGAGCTCCATAGAACGGCCACTTCAGATGCAACTCGTCCAAAATCCGCATCAGCTTCAGATCTCGCTCCGGCAAGCTCCGCGCCACGTAGTAAACGCTCGAGCGGCTTAGATCCAGCAGCTCTGCTTGGCGCTTCACCGACACTTCACCATCCCGCTCAATCATCGCTTTCCGCTCGGGCCGGGGAATTTCCCGAGCGCGCCTTCTAAAAAAGAGTTCTCCATCGTCAGCTCGCCGATCTTAGCCTGCAGTTCCCGGATGCGCTCCTTGCCGTCCGCAGCCAGCACATCCCCGCCGAAGATCGCCGCGGCGTTCTCCAACAGCTCCGTCTTCCATGCCGTCACCTGCGTCGCATGTACCTCGTGGTGGGCCGCAATCTGCGCCACCGTCTTCTCACCCCGGATCGCCTCCAGGGCCACTCGCGCTTTGAATGCTGCCGAATGGTTTCGTCTTGGTTTCCTCATGAATCTCTGCCCTCCGGTTGCTATATTGCACCGGCAGAAATCCACTTACACACCCGTCCGAAAAACCGCGACCACCTCTCTCACACACAAGTGCTGGCTGATTATGCAGCTGCACGCGGCGCGTCAATCAGGCCGATGGTCACTCGCTTGCCAACCGCCGCCGCCGCCTTCTGCACAGTCTCGAGGAGAACGCTGGGATTGTCGGGATCGAGAAAACGCTCAAGTTGACTGCGGCTCGTATTCATACGCTTGGCCATCTCGCTTTTGCTAATGCCCTCTTTCCTCATCGCCTCTGCTACCTCCCAGGACAGCACGCGCTTCCAGGCAACGGCACTCACTTCTTCGTAAATACCTTCCTCTACGAGGAAGTCATCGAAGGATGATCCCAAATGTTTATTTCGCCTTCTTTTCACGATCAAACTCCTTTTTCCGCTTTACCGCCAAGTCCAGGTCATCATCCGGGGTCTGCTGCGACTTCTTAATAAAACCGTGAAGCAGAATCATTTGACCGGCCGATATAAAGAACAAAACCCGAGAGATTCTATTCCCCGTTAATGAACTTCTTACCTCCCAGAGCCCTCGCCTTGAGGTAAGCGACCGGCAGGTAGGCATGCCGACGGGCCAGCCAAATTCTACCGTGGCAATGTCTCGGCCTACGATACGCTTATCGTCCTTCGAGAGGGCTTTGAGCCAATTTCTAACCGGCTCGGAACCGGCCGCACTGCGATAAAACATCGCCGGCAATATCTTGCGCTTCGGCTCTGCCGACATTTTCTATGTACCTCAGAATGTACACTGTACCTTATGCGGTACAATGAGTCAACCAGGAGACGCATACCGGCGTCGCAACTGCGCACCGACGTCTTCGGGAAGCGATGCCACGAACTGTGGGATGATGTCAGAGCGACTCAATGCAGCACTTCGTGGCCGGAGTTGGCGACTGCTGCCGACCCATTTCCGCCATTCGCGAGTGGCAGCTATGTTGCGCCGGAGACCGCACTTCGCGGAATCCGATCTAGCAAACATTTGGGGGTTCGCAGTGCGTGCGGAATCCGCTCTCCCTCAACACTTCTTCAAGGAAACGACTCGGACGCCGGCCAGCTACTTGATTCTTTGCGTGATTTCGCTATGATATCTGTATGATATCACTCGAAAGGGACCGCAATGAGCAATCAACTTGCCAAATCTGCCACACCCGAGCGCGAAACACAGGCTGTCTCGGGCTGGCCAATGTTGATCGTCAATTTTGTTCTGCTTGCTAGCGCATTAGTGTTCGTCGCTCTGACAGTGGGCGGCGGAAATGACCTGAGCACTGCCACACGCATTGCTGTTTGGCTAGCGGTCGCGGTATTGCCGCTCGGTATTGCCGGGCTGTGGGGATACTTCACACTGCAGCCCAATGAAGCGCGTGTACTTATCCTTTTTGGTGATTACAAAGGTACGGTACGGATAAGCGGCTTCTTTTGGGCGAACCCATTTTATGCGCGAAGCCGCGGGGCTGGTCCGTTGAAGGCGACGCCTCCGGCCGAGTCCATGTCTAGAAACAGGTTCATTCCGAAACTGCAAAGCATTGGCGGCAGCTACCTGCCACTGACGACGAAGCTCTCGCTCAGAGCGCATAACTTCAACTGTGAAACGCTAAAGGTCAACGACAAGAGAGGCAATCCAGTCGAAATTGCTGCCGTCGTAGTCTGGCGCGTCGAGAATACGGCGCAGGCAGTATTTGATGTTGAGGACTACGGGAGTTACGTTCAAGTACAGAGTGAGTCGGCGCTGCGAAGTATAGCCAGCCGTTATGCGTATGATCATGGCGACGAGAACGAGCTCACCCTCCGCGGAGGCGCCGACGAAGTCGCTCTGGCACTAACCGACGAGCTACAGATTCGATTGGCGAAGGCCGGCGTAGTTGTCGAAGAAGCGCGGCTGACTCACCTCGCATACGCCCCCGAGATAGCGCCGGCAATGCTGCGTCGTCAGCAGGCAGAGGCCATCGTTGCTGCGCGCCAGATCATTGTGCACAACGCCGTCAGTATGGTCCATATGGCATTGCAAGAGTTGCACGAAAAGGACGTTGTAACGCTCGATGATGAACGGAAGGCTGCGATGGTTAGCAATCTCCTCGTGGTGTTGTGTGGCAACTCGGAGGCATCGCCTGTCATCAATACCGGCACGCTCTATACCTGATTGTGACAGCAGAGCAACGCAAGGCGTTCTTACTGCGAGTGCCGCCGGATCTCTGGAAAGAGCTTGAGAAATGGGCGGCGGACGACTTACGCAGCGTCAATGCGCAAATTGAATTCTTGTTGCGCCAAGCAATTACAAGACGCAAGAATTCCCCGGACAAAACCAAGTCCTAAGTCTGCTATGCAGGTGTTTCGCAGCACTGGTGCTCGCAGAATATAAACGATGAACCCAGTCCCCATTTGGATCGGCCATGAATTGCCGCTTTGTTCTGAGCATTTCCAAGCCCCGAACGTCCGAAAGTGGCCGCAGGTTGCCGATCGTCGTGGTTAGTTTGCAGTCCGGATGAACACGGGCAGCCCGAACAATAAGAAGTAGTTGACAGAAATACCCGCGTCGTTAAGGTCTACAAGTGCGTTCCGCAAGACGTGACATATATTGGCATTCGGCGGACTATTACTTATCGAACCATCATAGTCTTTGGAGATGCCGACTTTTTCGTCACTCCTTAAATCGGCCAACGGCGCGGAAGCACAACCAGCAAGGGTCGATGCCGCGGTGATTAACGAGGCTCCAGCGAGAATCCAAGCCGCCTTTGCATTTAGTGTCATTGGCATTCCCTTATCGACCCTGGCCCCTTGTACACTATCGTGCGGCTTGAAGTAAAATTGATGGTTCTCTCACAAAATCGTATCAAGACATCCTTCTGTGCCGTCAACGTGCGTCATCTTTTGACGATTAGGCAACTCGTGAACGTCCGCTCCCTCGCCACCACTTTGGTGCCTCCACTGACCCCTCTTGGCCGACAGGCTCCAGACACATCTGGGCGAACGATAGAATCACGTGAACCCGGAATGTCGCAAAGCCAATAAACGTGTGCGGGAAAAATCAAGACGCCCTAGAACACACATCGACGTACGGGGCACGAACCCGATGGTCGTCGAGGAGGATTGCCTCTTCACGTGCGATGGACAAGCCGCTCCTACGCCCGCCGCTACGTCGCGGAAGAAGAGCATCATACGTATCGCAAGATGCTGAATTTGCGACCAATGCGGGGCGGCGGGATTATCGGCACCAGCAAATTCACCTCGCGAATTCGCCATTGATCTGGCGGGTCGCGGTAAGCCGGCGTTGCGTGATTCCAGTAAGTACTGTGCCTTTCTAGGGCACAATTTGGTCACAACCCGCGCAATGCAGTTTGGAGATTTCTATCGTAAGTTATTGTTTTAATTGGTAGCGGGGGTAGGATTTGAACCTACGACCTTCGGGTTATGAGGCGTACGGCGGGGTAATGGGAGTCTGTAAAATCAGTCACTTACAGCGCTTGCCAACCCATTATCCCGCCAATCTAAGGCACAATTTGGGCACACCCAATTTGTCTTGGACACGATCTGGGCACACAGCATTTTACCGAGGCACTCCGTGAATACCCTTTAGGCGGCATTGACCAAAATTCTACCGGGTGAGAAAGATCGCTTCGGCAGACGAACACGGATTTCGATATCGCTGCCGAGGGCAGTTAGAAAAGTCATCAGCCGTTCGACTGAAAACCCCTCAAGTTTGTAGTGTTTGAGCGCAGAAATTTTGGGCTGATTGATGGACAGCGCAATGGCTGCGGCCGCCTGCGTTAGTCGGCGTGATTCCAGCAGACGATTGACCGCAACGGCAAGCCGTACCTTTGTATCGAGCTCTGCGGCATCTTGAAGACCGAGATCGGCAAAAACATTGCCGGAACTCGCTACTACTCTATCAACGCTTTTCGCTTGCTTGGCCATACCTCGCCTCATAATCCGCTTGTGCCGCCTTTAGGCGCCGCTCAATCATGTCAACATCCGTCTTCGCCGTACGCGTCCCACTTGGCGATTTCTTCTGAAAGCAGTGCAGAACGTACAGCGCATGCTCAAATCGCACCACGTACCCCGCCCGAAAAGTGTCAGTCTTATAGTCGCTCACGACCTCAAACACACCAGGCCCGAGGCCTTTCCAGGGCTTGGCATCCGGGTGTTTGCCGCCATACTGCGCAACGCTCAAGGCGGCACCCACCTGACGAACTACGGGATCCGGCATTGCGAGCAAATCGCGCTTGCTTGAACCGATCCAAAATAATGGTTTCTCACCCAGGGCCAATTTACGGCGCATGAAGCTAATATCCCTATATTGGTATTTTATCCTACTTTTAGGATAGCTGCGAGAGGGAGTTTAGCAATTCTATTCAGTGTGACGCCGTCGCCCCCCGTGCGCGCTGCCGGGCGGGCTACTGACTCGAGTTGGTCCGCTCACACACAAAGCGCCCCAGTTGGCGACTTGCGCCCTAAATCAAACGAATTGCAATCGCCTTAGCGATGGCCCAAAGCATGTGCGCGTCTTCGGGTGTCAATGAGGCTTGGCTTGAAAGCTCTTTTTGCGGGTGAATGTAGTTTCGATAGTTTTGAAGCACCTCGCTTACGTCTTTTCCGGACTGCGTGATCCATTTGAGTTCATGGGCGACGGCGATGAAATTGCCAAGCCCCCACTTGTTCAAGGGTTGTGTTTGTCCAGCTTTATTATCCTTCGGCGCGGCTTTTGCGGTAAATACGGCAGATTGATTTGGCTCCCTATTAACCCGGGCCAAAAACAGACTTTCAAGCAAGCCGCCCATCATCACGGTTGCCGCGATCGGGGCTCTCGCACCCAGGCACGCCACGCACTCATTCCAACGCCGAATTAGGATGTCCCTCATCACCGGGTCCGGGATAAAACCGAAGGTGGGAGCAACATCGCTTGTCGTCGGGGTTGCAGGCGACACGATCATTTGTGTTTGCAGCGTAACTACGTCACGCCGCAGTTGCTTGAGCTGGTTCCGAATCTTTTGGGTGGATGGGGACCGCTCTGAATCCGTGAGTAGCGAGCTAAATATTTTATCGACTGCAGCCACATCGTGGCCGGACGCGGTGATTCGATAACTCTTAAACCACGCCGTCGCAACAGCCTTAATGTGCCCCTTGACTTCAGCAGACTGGATCTGCGCGATGCGCACGCGACCAACCGCAATGCGCAATTTGTCCACGTCGACCACGAGCGGTCCGATTGCCGATCCCTGCTCAGACTTAGTCACCGCCGTTACCTATTCACCTTCCCTGCCCGCTCACTTCTTGCGCGACGTCTTTCGAACCGGGCGACGTGTAGGACGAGCCGCCGTAGCCCCCACTGTTCCCATAGGCAGACTCATGGCGACCAAATTTTCGCCAACTGAGTTAATTTTAAATGTGCCGCGTGTCGAGCCCTTGTCAACATATCCTCGCTGTACGGTGTTGTGAAGCGTTTGGATTGGACTGTCCAACCGCTTCGTGCTCGCTAGCCTTGTGGCCTCCCGCAGATCGTCCGCCGAAATCTCCGGCTTCTTATCGGGCGCCTCGAACGCATAATAGTAGGCAACCGTTGCGGCGAACTGCACGTCGTTGCTTGGACTCTTCGCCTTTATAAACGTCGCAATGTCGGAGCCAGTTGCCCGAGGTGTGGCCGGGCCTCCCGGTGCCGGAGACGTCGGCGCAATCGTCGCTATGCCCAGCGATTCCTGTACCCATCGAATGACGCGCGGTTGTTCCTCAGACCTAAGTGCCCTCAATATTTCCACGATTCTGCGTGCGGCGTCGAATTCATCAGGAGGCGGTGCGCTGGTCATTGTTCAGATTCCCTTCGTTTTTCCTTTTCACGCTCAATGATCATTATCGCTCATTGAAGCCGGTTTCACTAGGAACGGACGCACGACCGGGTGTTTAACTCAGCGCCTGCCAAGTAGCGCTGGCGGTCGAGGTGGCTTTTCTTTGGTCAGCCGTTACGATTTCTTGCGCTTTGCGCGAGCTTCCACGCGAGTCTTAAATTCCTCATAACGATCGGTCAAATCGTAAACATACTCGACGATCGCATAGACAAACGTCTGTAAATCCTCCGCGTCCTCACGCGAGATCGCAATGTCCTCTGGATGGGCCGCAAGATTGCGGAAGGCCTGAAGCTGTTGACTCCAGTCGAACAGTCTGCCGTCTATGACGTTCATATCCCGAAGCGCTTTTAGTCCTTGCCCGAGCATGATCTTCTTCCTGGGCTTTTCGGAAGTCTCCGCGTTTTCACCGAACACCGATGCAGCGCTAGCGTCTGGTGGATCGAGAATATTGCGACAAAGCGCCTCAAGAGCACGTCCAAACATTACACACGCTGCAATATTGGCGCCGCTTTGTAACGACCGGTCGGCTTCGTTGAGTGAATCTGTTACGACGCGTGGTATCCGATGACTAGCGAATATTTTCGGCGGCCTTGGATATACACGAACCACGTCGCTCCAACGGTCGTCTTCCGCGTCGAAACCTTCAAAATCTATTTGTTCGGACTCGCCAGCCAGAATCGAGCCACAACTTGGGCAAAGTCCAACATAAACCCTCCATGCGTACGGTTGCCCAGCGTCATCATCATAGGCCGTGCGCTCTGCTCTCCCGCTCTCCAAGGCGGCGACTTTGGCCTTGCACTTATTGCAATCGATAATAAAAGTTGATTTCACATCCCCCATATTCGACTCTCCATGTCCAATGCCGAGATTGATATGCAAGTTGGCGCAATGTAATTAAGAGGTGGTTCCGGTTTTTCGGACAGGGGTGTAAGTGGATTGCTGTCCGGGCAATATAGCAACCGGAGGGCAGATATCCATGAGAAAGCCAAGACGTAATCACTCAGCGGCGTTCAAGGCGCGGGTGGCATTGGAAGCGATTCGAGGTGAGAAGACCGTGGCCGAGATCGCGGCACACCACGAAGTGCATGCGACCCAGGTGACGGCCTGGAAGACGGAACTGCTGCAGAACGCGGCGGCGATCTTCGGCGGGGATGTGGTGGCGGCGGACGGCAAGGAGCGCATCCGGGAGCTGCAGGCGAAGATCGGCGAGCTGACGATGGAGAACTCGTTTTTAGAGGGCGCGCTCGGGAAATTCCCCGGCCTGAGCGCAAAGCGATGATCGAGCGGGACGGTGAGGTATCGGTGAAACGCCAGGCGGAGATCCTGGATCTGAGTCGCTCGAGCGTTTACTACGTGGCGCGGGGCTTGCCGGAGCGGGATCTGAAGCTGATGCGGATTCTGGACGAGTTGCACCTGAAGTGGCCGTTCTACGGGGCTCGCAAGCTGACCCGGGAGCTGCAAAACCAGGGCCACGAGGTCGGCCGGCGGCATGTGAGGACGCTGATGCGGCGGATGGGCATGGAGACGATCTACCGTAAACCGCGCACGAGCATCCCCGCGCCCCTATCTGCGATCTACCCCTACCTGCTTAACGGCCTGAAGATCGAACGGCCCAATCACGTCTGGGCCGCCGATCTGACTTATATACCGATGGCCCATGGGTTTCAGTATCTGGTGGCCATCATCGATGTGGGCAGCCGCAAGACGCTCTCCTGGAGGGTGTCGAACACGATGACGCCGGACTTCTGCCTCGAGGCGCTACAGGAGGCGCTGGGAAAATACGGGAAGCCGGAGATTTTCAACACGGACCAGGGATCTCAGTTTACCAGCGGGGAGTGGATCGATACGCTGAAGGCGGCCGGAGTGCAGATCAGCATGGACGGCAAGGGACGATGGATCGACAACGTGTTTATCGAACGGCTGTGGCGCAGCGTCAAGTACGAGAACATTTACCTGCGCGCCTACGAGAACGGCACGCAGCTACGACGAGGACTGAGCGAGTACTTCGATTTTTATAACGGTCGGCGCATTCATGAGGCTCTCGGCTACGCCACGCCCGACGAGGTGTATTTTGCGGGGCTCGCGCCTCTCATGGCGGCCGCGGCATGATCGCAAAATCCGATGCGTCATCGATTTTTCGGGACACCCGAGGTAGCGGGTCGATCGAGATCTCGGTTCCTGGAGCGTTTACGGCGGTCGGATTTTTCAGGCCAAAGAAAAAAACCGGAGCTTCTGCCGCTAAACGCGGCAGACTCTCTCTGTTCAAGACCATTGACGAAGACCGCAGAGCAAGACACGATCACATCAACCGCTCAGGCAGATCCACTTATCCCGGAAGAATTTCTGTCCAAACAAGCGGAGCCACCCCTTTATCCCCTTCCCGCTCCCGCCATCACTCAATTTACCTCACAATTTACCAACATGATTGACCCGGCATTCCGCATTAGCGTTGCAGTAGTCAATTGAGGATGAGTTCGATCGAGCCAAGACTCGCAACCTCACCGGGCGCTAGCCTCCGGCGCATGGATAAAATATCCTCATTTTAGGCTGATATCCTACTTTCAGGATAAATTCGAGCCGGAAGTCGCAGGTTTGGCCCGGGCTAGACGGTCTGTTCAAAATGTTCTCGTCGGGACTCCCCTGTGCCTGCGACCAGGGATTTATTGGGAAGTGGGGGCGAATCTACGACAGCTTTCGGATTCTGCCGTTCGCAAGCAGCGCCTGAAAATCGCTATGTGCGATATCAACCTTCAATTTGCCGTCGCTGCGCGTCAGCCAATATACGTTCTGCCCAATCGACTCCAACGTATCACTCTTGCGCGCACACACATTGCTGGGCGGATGCGAGTTATGCCGCTTCACCATCATAGTTCCAGTTACTTCGTAGGAGGTCGAATCCATGGCGCACGTCCTGCGGTTGTAGTTGCCTGCCACCAATTCTACGCGGGGCGGATACTCCTGGAGCCCTATCCACAACGGACCTCCGTATAAGCGCTGCCTTCCCCAACAACCCTACCCCTTACTCGGGCAGCGGGTTCCCTGGTTGCGAGGAAGGCAGGTAGCTTGCCCACTGCTACAATCCGATAATGTTCGAACATCTCGACTTGCACACGCTCAACCAACTTTTAACGCTCAGCACCAAGAAGGAGTTGGAGGTCTTCGCTCGTGATGCGGTGATTCATAGCGATGACTTTGTCTGGTTTATAATGTCGTGTGATCTCGGTGACCAGCCGTGGCGGCACCGAATAGGTGTTCAAGATTCAGTCCCCGAGCACCTGTTTCTCAATGAGCGGGACAATGCGGCGTTGTCGGACGCAACCGTTGGACCTCACACTAAGGGCACACAGAAGGCGGCAAATAAGATGCTGCAATTATTCGAAGAGCGGCGCTTGCTGACCGGGCACATCTTTTACACCTCTGATCTATCCGATTGGAATTTCTTCTACTTCGACAACCGCGACCGCGAGGAAGTAGATAACCACTGGCAGCACGGTCCACACATCCACTTCGTAAACGTGTTGTGGCCGAACCTTGAGCCGCAGAAGCTTTGGGATGCCTTTTGTGCTTCGGGCGAACTACCGGGCGGAGCGCTCCACGTTCGGTACAAGCAGAAGCAACTGCTGAACCGTACCGGTGTCCGCTGTTGAGAATGATGAAAACGCGGCTGAGTGACCGGTCCTGGCCGGCTGCTGGCAGATTGACCGTAGCTCCGCTCTCGACCGGTTGAAGGCGGCAGCGAGCGTCCGCTCTAGCGCGGTCACCCGATTTAGGTTGTTTTCTTGCGCGAATAGAAAAACCAAAAAGAAATCCCAAGAACGCCACCGATAACGGCGCCGTAGGCGATCGTTCCCCGATAATCACTCCATTGGATCGGGGGATTCTCCCCAGCGAATCCCGGTTCCGATCTCGTCCATGGCGAAAAGGTTATGGCGAAGGGATTTTCGACACACGATTCTTGTTCTCCGGTTCGAGCGATGGGAGTCGCACCGCAGCCCGGGCGTGACGAGAAGATTGAAGCCAGCAACGCCCCTGTCGCGGCTGCGATTGCGAGATAGGACCACCACCGACCGATCTTTGCGCGCTCGATAAGCCGAGCGAGCGGAAGGCCCAACACCATCGAAAAGATGGCGATCAATATGCCGTAGCCAAGAAAGTTGCGGACAATCATCGCCCCCGTGAGAGGCATACGAAACCAAGCTGCCGCGAACACCGCGCTCGCAATTAGCGATGACTTGAATAGGGCTTTGACCATGGAACTGATCCGGGTCGACTCACGACGGTAGCTTATCGCCTGCGGAGCATGGCCGCCTCCTGGCGTGGATTCAACCGAGTCCTACTTCCGCTTTTAGCCGAAGCCGATCCATCGGACGACATGATCAGAGAATTTGCATAGACGCCAAGTCAGCTAGTCAGCTCACCGACGACAAAAATCGAGGCTCCCTGCGTCGACCTACGGAACATGAACACGATGGTCATCGGCCTGCTAACTCGTAACGTCCGCAACTCTCTGGGAAGATTGAACGACCCTCGGGTTATTTGGCACATTTTGGGCACAGCTCAAAATCTCGAAGCTGCTGCGCCGCCGCTAACTCATTGAGTTAGTTGGTTCCAGAAGTAAAAATTTGAACGACGACCTTCGGGTTTTTGGGCACAATTTGGGCACACCTCAAAAAATCTGCTTCTTGAGTCGCCTATAACCCTTTGATTTAATTGGTAGCGGGGGTAGGATTTGAACCTACGACCTTCGGGTTATGAGGCAAATGCCGGGGTAACGGGAACGCTGTAAATCAGTCACTTACAGCGCTTGCCGTTCCGTTATCTCGGCCATTCCAGGCACAATTTGGGCACAGCCAATCTGTCTTGGACACGATCTGGGCGCAGAAGAAGATTTGTCCTCACACACAAGTGCTCTCTGATTATGCAGCTGCACGCGGCGCGTCAATCAGGCCGATGGTCACTCGCTTGCCAACCGCCGCCGCCGCCTTCTGCACAGTCTCGAGGAGAACGCTGGGATTCTCGGGATCGAGAAAACGCTCAAGTTGACTGCGGCTCGTATGCATACGCTTGGCCATCTCGCTTTTGCTAATGCCCTCTTTCCTCATCGCCTCTGCTACCTCCCAGGACAGCACGCGCTTCCAGGCAACGGCACTCACTTCTTCGTAAATACCTTCCTCTACGAGGAAGTCATCGAAGGATGATCCCAAATGTTTATTTCGCCTTCTTTTCACGATCAAACTCCTTTTTCCGCTTTACCGCCAAGTCCAGGTCATCATCCGGAGTCTGCTGCGACTTCTTAATAAAACCGTGAAGCAGAATCATTTGACCGGCCGATATAAAGAACAAAACCCGAGAGATTCTATTCCCCGTTAATGAACTTCTTACCTCCCAGAGCCCTCGCCTTGAGGTAAGCGACCGGCAGGTAGGCATGCCGACGGGCCAGCCAAATTCTACCGTGGCAATGTCTCGGCCTACGATACGCTTATCGTCCTTCGAGAGGGCTTTGAGCCAATTTCTAACCGGCTCGGAACCGGCCGCACTGCGATAAAACATCGCCGGCAATATCTTGCGCTTCGGGTATGCCGACATTTTCTCTGTACCTCAGAATGTACACTGTACCTTATGCGGTACAGTGAGTCAACCAGAGGACGCATACTACGACCACCGTCCGCTTTTGGGACAACGCGGGGCGTATGCGCTACAACATTGATGCTTGGCCAAGCGTCAATGATGAACATGCTGGAAGAATGCGGCACGCACCTCAGTTGTCATGCCGTTTGTCGGAATATGCAGCACCCGGAAAAAGGAGTATCCCAAAACTACACATCGGTCGGTTACCCAAAGATATCGCACTCGCGACCAGTCCTGTCGCACCGTGTTCCCTGCCAGCGAAACTGAAAAGCCTTCTGAGTTTGTGCCAACTTTGGCATGCGGATCGCTCAAATTGGAGATCGCCTTTGCCATCGCACGTGGCAAAGCCGCGTGCGCAGTGATGAGCATAATGACATTCATGCCCAGAATCGTGCATATGAATCCAAAGAACCAGTCTGTTCCCCCAAACCTATAGGAAAAAACGAGCGCCACGATGCATATCACCAGGCTCCCGAGCGTGGCGACGCCGAGCTTGGTCAAATATCTCCGCCATAAAAAGAAATGTGCCGCCGCCCGAGCCACATCCTTTGAATAATTAACTACGCATTCGTCCATGTGCGGATTCATTCCCCATGTCTATCGCAATCAGCGTTAAAGCCCGCTTGGCGCCTGCTGTCGCCGGCAACATTCCAATTCCGCTTTCGACCCACAGTTGACGGTTGCCAAAGGCAGCTTACGGGCCCCATTTACAACCGACAGTTGACCGTGTCCTTATCATATGTCAGTCTTCTCTGACATATGAAAGATAGACACTCACCCGGCGACAGGTTACTGCTGATGCTGGCTGCGCTAGCAAATCCGCATCGCCTTCGAATCATTGGGGCCCTCGCATCGGGCGGTCGCAACTACGTAAGCCAACTGGCGCGGGAGCTTGGCATCAGTCGCCCCTTGCTGCACTTGCATTTGCAGCGGCTCGAAGAAGCCGGTCTTGTCACCAGCAAGCTCGAGCTGTCGCAGGACGGCAAAGCGCTCAACTATTTCGAGGTCCGCAATTTCGACTTCAATATCACACCGCCTGCAATCGCCAAGGCGGCCCAGTCCCTCTCAGCCAAAACCGAACCCTAGAGGTATTTATGACAGAGCATGCTTTCTATGCCGCATTTTTCTTGCCCGCTGCCGCGGTGGTGCTCGTTTTCTTCATGAAATACGTGTCTGCCGTTCTACAGGCCAGAGTGCGCCTGGGCCAAGACGAAGCCTATCGCGAGCTGGCGACAAAGGCTGCCGCTGCCCAGACCGAAACAGCGGCCGCGCTCGGGCAAGTGCAAACCCGACTTGCCGTCATCGAGAAGATTCTTAAGGACGTTGAGTAAATACAATGTCTGTTCAAACCAACACCCCAATCGAGTCTAAAGAGATGAACGTGGCCGAGGGCATACAAAGCAAATCGCGAATGATTGCCATTTGGGCGCTGCGAGTGGTTCTTGGAATCGTCTTTCTATACATAGGAGCCGCCAAACTTACGGGAACCGGAAATACGGTGGATTACTTTGCTGCCATAGGGTGGGGACAGTGGTTCCGCTACCTGACGGGTATGCTGGATGTTTCGGGAGCCGTCCTGCTTTTTGTGCCGAAGTGCACTCGCTCCGGAGCAGTAGTGCTCGCCTGCTCGGTGGGGGCGGGAACCTTCATTTCCCTCACCGTGCTTCGGGGGGATTCAACGTGGGGCAGCTCGGAAATGGTCGTGGTGCCGCTCGTGTTGACACTGCTCGCCGTCGTAACCGTTTGGCTGACCAGCCCGCGTCAGGAACCCTGAAGTTCAACGATGGAATTGCCAGGCCGGGGCTGTGAACGCCTCCTATCCGGAAGGCAACTCGGGAGATCCAATGTCGCTGATTGGCCGGTCAGAGACGGATGCAGATGGGTAATCGCCATCGGTCGCGATTCGACCCACTCCGGTCCTAGACGACTGTCGGCTGTCGGGAACCTCATTTTTGCTGAATTGGCTCTCAGTGCATTGCCTCGGCGCTGCCTTATACTCGGCTGACATCATGGAGTGAGAGCTACATGGAAGCGGTGCCTTGGACAGTCCCAGCCTTTAAACAACGTAGGCGCGACACTTGGAAAGCCATTCGCATTTGGTTGCTTTTGCTTTTCATTGGATTCGCCGGTTTCTGGGTGCCTTTCTACTTGGAGCGTACAAAGGTCAAGATTGAAAATATGGGTTCTCGCGTTAGGTATCATCTTTCACTTGACGACATGACAGGGAGTGAATTGATCATCAGCCTGGTTTCATTTGTTGTGTCGGGAATAGGCGTCGTGGGAACTGTAAAGGGCACCCAACGTCATTACCGCTGCCCTAAGTGTGAAGAAGTCCCCATGGGATACTGGAATATTCTCGGACCGAATTTGTTTGGCCGACAATCCGGCGTTGATTTGTCCCCATCGATCTGCCGCAACTGCGGCGCACGCTTGAGCTAATGATCCGCGAGTGAGTACTCTGGACCCACACCGGTCTGCCGTGAATGGCTAGTTTCGGGAAGGTCAACGTCCCGCATCAGCGACGCCATGCCGAGGTTGTGTGTAGTTTCAGCGACTTCCGGACAAAAG
This sequence comes from uncultured Gammaproteobacteria bacterium, assembly GCA_963837435.1. GTDB lineage: Bacteria > Pseudomonadota > Gammaproteobacteria > Steroidobacterales > Steroidobacteraceae > Bog-1198. Next base: position 152,674 of record CAWINJ010000010.1, on the reverse strand, counting down.
GCTAGCGCGAAAATGAGAGACTTCGATCTGCTGCGGGCGCCCCGCAGATGGAGCGAAGTGAATGAGAAAACGAGAACATCGACGATTTACGGCGGTGCACTCTATCGTTCGCCACTCGCTGAATGGGGTTGTTGGGCGGCACATTGCACGAAACAAGTCTTAACAAAGCGCTTCACTAAACCATAGCACTCACGATGCTGAGGCGCATTCATAGTAAGGAGTTCCAAAATATGTCGGTCTCTGGAACTGCGTAGTCACAGGAACTTTTGATGTATCCGATGAATAGACCAAAGGCACCGTCTTTTCCAATGTCTTGTGGAGAGAAAGCCTGCGGGTCGAACAGAGGAGCTGCCGATTTATGAATTATTCCGACACGGATCAGCGCTGCAGTGACGAGTTCAGAGCAGAAATAGATGCTACGATTTGGATCTATGGTCTCGCCGGTTGCGAAGTACGCGCGGACTCGATCATCCGCAGTTTCGATGAGCTCCGCTCTGCGCATTCCAACCTTCCCAGCGCCGATGCCATTAAAGCTCTTCCCGATGTTGTCCGCAGCGAACTTCCACAACCGACTTATCCTGTCGGGACTCCAGAATCCCTCGGATCTCAGAACTGCAATGTGTGCATAGTCGTTTAGTAGCGACTCCACAGAAGTCTCATGAACTTGGGGATTCTGTGCCTCTAGAAGTCGGCAATCTCCTAAGCAAATTGCGGCGTGAGAGTATCCGGATAGCACCTCTTCGCGCTTCCCTTTGAGTTCTGGTGCATAGCAGAGGAGCACATCCCCAGACTTTACGTCCCTGGGGCCCAAGTAGTTCATGGTGTGCTTGAATATCTGGGAACTGTGCATATTGGTTGACTCACGCACAGCCTCGGCTTGCTGAATCCAGGGGTATTGTGTCTGCCGCTCGACAGATATTCAACGAATGCATTGGGTCAGCATAACAAGGGTCTTACAACGCTGCGATGATTCCCGAATTCCTTTGCCTGATCGGTCGATTGTGGGGAAAGCCTCCCCGCTGTAGACCCATGATGTTTGAATAGATCAATGGGACCTGGCCGAACGGCGGCTTTCTGGCGGCCACTTCGGGTAATCCAACGACCGTTCATGGCCGACAGGCGCCAGACACATCTGGGCGAACGATAGAATCACGTGAACCCGGAATGTCGCAAAGCAATAAACGTGTGCGGGAAAAATCAAGACGCCCTAGAACACACATCGACGTACGGGGGCACGAACCCGATGGTCGTCGAGGAGGATTGCCTCTTCACGTGCGATGGACAAGCCGCTCCTACGCCGCCGCTACGTCGCGGAAGAAGAGCATCATACGTATCGCAAGATGCTGAATTTGCGACCAATGCGGGGCGGCGGGATTATCGGCACCAGCAAATTCACCTCGCGAATTCGCCATTGATCTGGCGGGTCGCGGTAAGCCGGCGTTGCGTGATTCCAGTAAGTACTGTGCCTTTCTAGGGCACAATTTGGTCACAACCCGCGCAATGCAGTTTGGAGATTTCTATCGTAAGTTATTGTTTTAATTGGTAGCGGGGGCAGGATTTGAACCTGCGACCTTCGGGTTATGAGCCCGACGAGCTGCCAGACTGCTCCACCCCGCACCGGAAGAGCCGCCCATTGTACCTAGCGATTTGACTAAAGCAAGAGACAGGCGAACGATAAACCTTCGCTAAGGGACTTTCTGCGTGAGCCACAGTCCAGGCCTGCCCCGTTGATTCAATCCAAGGCTGAGCAAAGCGGATTTGGACTCCCACAGGTGCGCGACGGGCGGTCCCTCCCGATGTATGCGGTGCGCCAAGACCTCCGCCTTGCTCATCATCTGAAAATTGAGCTGGCCGGTGCGCAGCTCGGAAAGCCCACGGTCGGAAAGTAGACGTTCCGTGTCGGCCTGCCACGCCGAGTTCTACTCGGTTGATTCAACCATCGACACTCATGTCGACCCGTATCTCGGGTCTCGACGATGAGCGGACCATCGCCTTACCGAACCCCAATGTCACATGGGCTCTCCGAGTATCACGCGGATCTCGTGCGTTCGGCCGTCGTCGGCCAGCACGATGTGAGATGTGCCGCCCGGAAGCTTCTGGCCGTCCAATTCGACGAGGGCGACGCCACGGCTCACGCGATGCGGGTTCTCGACGAGGATCTCGTAGCGCGCGGAGGCGTGCCTAAAGACAATGTCGAAGCGCGGCCACTCCGCGGGTATGCACGGAATAAGAAAGAGCTTCCCTGCCCGTACCCGGAATCCCAGGATCCACTCGAGACCCGCGCGGTACATCCAGCCGGCCGAGCCCGTGTACCAAGTCCAACCGCCGCGCCCGACGTGCGGCGCCACTGAATACACGTCCGCGGCCACGACGTAGGGCTCGACCTTGTAGCGCTGTACGTCCGCGCGCGTACCCGTGTGGCTGATTGGATTCAGGAGCGAAAACAATTTCGCGGCGCGATCCCCATTCCCAAGGATCGCCTGCGCAATCACGGCCCAAGTCGCGGCATGAGTGTATTGTCCGCCGTTCTCCCGAACGCCGGGCGGATACCCCTTGATATAGCCCGGATCGTGTGCGATGTGATCGAACGGCGGCGTGAAGAGCAACACCAGACCGGCGTCATGCCGAACGAGCTGGCTGTCCACGTTCGCCATGCCGCGTGCCGCGCGGTCTCGATCGGCGCCCCCGGCAATCACGCTCCAAGATTGCGCGATCGAGTCGATGCGGCATTCGGCGCTCGAAGCCGATCCCAGCGGCGTTCCATCGTCGAAGTAACCTCGCATGTACCAATCGCCGTCCCATGCCTGATCGAGGGCCTTCGTCAAGGCTGCTGCGTGGGCCAGCCATCGGACGGCGCGGGCATGCTCGCCGCGCGCCTCGGCCACGGGCGCGAAAGACACCAGCGTCGCTTGCAGAAACCATCCGAGCCAGACACTCTCGCCTCTGCCCTTCTCGCCAACACGGTTCATCCCGTCGTTCCAGTCGCCGGTTCCGAACAACGGCAGGCCGTGCTCTCCGACTTGCAGTCCATGATCGAGCGCTCGCGCGCAGTGCTCGAAGAGCGTCGCGGATTCGCCCGAAATCCCGGGCATGTAGAAGGCGTCGTGCTCCTCGGGTATCAACGCGCGGCCTTCGAGAAACGGGATCCCCACATCGAGCACTGCCGCGTCGCCCGTCGCATCGATGTATTGGATGGCGCAGTAGGCGAGCCAGACCACATCGTCGCTGATGCGGGTGCGAACTCCCTGGCCGGCCGATCCGGCGGTCACCGGCGGCAACCACCAGTGCTGCACATCTCCCTCGGTGAATTGCCGTCCGCCGGCACGCAATAAATGCTCCCGAGTCAGGTCCGGCCGCGTCACTGCCAGTGCCATTCCGTCCTGCAGCTGGTCGCGAAAACCATATGCGCCGCTGGCCTGATAAAAGGCCGAGCGCGCCCAGATGCGGCATGCAAGCGTTTGATAAAGCGCCCAGCGATTGAGGATGATGTCAAAGGACCGGTCGGGAGTATTGACCTGAATTGCGCCGAGGACGTTTTCCCAATACTCCGAGACCTCTTGAACTACCGCCTCAAGATTCGCATTGCGGTAGCGGGTGAGCAGCAACCTCGCGGCCGACGCGTTGTCGGCTTCACCCAGGAAAAATACGGCCTGCGCCGTCTGGCCTGGTTCCAGTTCCATCGTCGTCTGCATGGCACAGCATGGATCGAGGCCGGCGCCGGCTCGGCCGGACAAGGGCACCTGTGCCGCAAGAGCCGCCGGCATGTTCAGGGTCCCATGACGGCCGAGAAATTCACCTCGGTCCGCGGTCCACTGCGATTGGCGCCCGGCGAGGTCGGCGAAAGCAACTCGGGAGCCGAAATTGGCATCCCACGGATTGCGCGCAAACAGGGCGCCGGTCTCTGGATCAAGGTCGGTCAGAATGAAAGGCGCTGAAGCTCCGCGCGAAGTACCGAGCACCCATTCCACATACGCGGTGATTGAAATTCGCCGCGCGTACTGCGATGTGTTGCGGATCGTCAGCCGGGAGATCTTGATCGGGTCGCCCATCGGTACGTACATGAGTAGATCCAGCTCGAGGCCGTGTGCGGCATGCTGGAATCTGCTGTACCCCTGTCCGTGCCGCGCGACGTAGGTCGCACCGGGGTTGCGGATTGGCGCGGCCGTCGCTCCCCACACTTCACCGGTGTCCTCATCGCGCAGGTACAACACCTCGCCGGGGCGGTCCACGACCGGATCGTTGGACCACGGAGTGATCTGATGATCCCGGCTGTTGAGGGCCCAGGTGAAGCCGCTGCCATCGGCGGCAACCTGAAATCCAAAGTGCGGATTGGCGATGACATTGATCCACGGCGCAGGAGTCGTCTGCCCTGGCCCCAGAACGGTCACATATTCACGGCCTTGCGCGTCAAACCCGCCCAGACCGTTGAAGAACTCGAGATCCTGCGCCGCCGGTGCGTCTCCCGACCCTTCCATCTTTGGCGCGTGCTTCAAGGGCGGCGGGGTCGGTACCGCAGGCTTGCGCGCGCGATCGAGTTGACTGGCGATGTCGCCGCGCCGCGCCACCAACACGACTCGCGCCACGGCCGACAGCAAGGTGCGCGTTTGTTCGGAAATGAGGTCGGCCCGAAGCACGAATACCGAGCCGCGCACACGGTGCGCGCCCGCTTGCGGTCGTGACTGACTCATGCGCACCTGGGTCTCCAACGCGTTTTGCAGATCCTGGACGTAGGACGCTGCGCGTTCGTTCAAGATCACCAGATCTGCCGCGAGTCCCTTCATTCGCCAGTATTCGTGCGCCTGCAGTAGTTGGCGGGCGACGGCGATGTCTTCGACGGCGTCGATTTGCAGCAGCAGAATCGGCAAATCGCCCGAGATTCCCTGCGCCCACAGCCCCGCCGGCGGGCCGCTGCCGCTGCGTATGGTGTTGGACGGCGGCCGCATCGAGGCGTCTGCGTAGAGCAGATGGCCTGCTAGGCGTTGAAACAAGGCCGCCTCGCTCGAGTCGATGCCCAGATGGCGCAACTCCACCTGAGCCTGCGTCCAGGTGAGAGTGCTCGCACGCACGAACGAATTGGCTTCGTGGTGCTTGTCGAGCAGATCGAGCACGCCCTCGCGCGAGGACGCGACACCGGTCCAGAAGGCAATTCGTGCGGTCGAACCGGCCGGCACCTCCAATCGATACCGAAGCGCGAATACGGGGTCCAAGACCGTCCCCACCGTGTTGGACAAGCGCCGCCCATCCATCACCGCCAGGGGCGATCGGATTTCCCTCCCGCGGCCCAAGAAACGCGCCCGATCCGTCTCGATTTCCGGCTCGCCCGACACAGCGCCTTCAACGACTGCATGTTGGGCCACCCAGATATCCGGCTCGTCGGGCGCGCGCTTTCGCCGCGTCGCAAGCAGCGTGTTGAGTTTGGCGACATACTCCGTTTGCACGAAGAGCTTCGAGAAAGCCTGATGTGCCGCGTCGACCGCGGGCGGGGCGAGCGCGAGCTCTAAATAGGACGTGACCTCGATCTGCAGGTCCCGATGGCCCCTATTGGCGATCGACAGGCGTCTAACCTCCGCGTCGTCTTCGGGCGATACGATGATTTCCAGGATCGTCGTGATCGCGTCGTCTATGCGCACGAACTCTGCGCGGTCCTCGGTGAACGTCACCTGGTAGCTCTCAGGCTCGACCCCGCTCGGCTGATAGCCCGCCGACCAGACGGCGCCGCTCTGGACGTCTCGCAGAAAGATGTAGCTACCCGTGTCGTCGCGCGTGATGTCTTCCTTCCAGCGTGTCACCGCGATATCGCGCCAGCGGCTGTACCCGGATCCGGCGGCGGTGAGCATCACCGAATAGCCCCCATTCGAGAGCAGATGTGTTTGCGGCGCGGCATCATGTGCGCCATGCAGGCGACGGACATCGGGGAGCCGTGCGTCCGTGAGCAGGGCGGCTATTTTCACTTCCTCTGCCCTCGGCAGCACTGCCGAGACATCGCGTGGTGCGCGCTCCTGCAAGAGCAATTCCGTCGCCTGAATGCTGGGCTCGGCGTGAAATCGCCCGCGCATCTTGCCGTCGAGCAGGACGTTCGCAATTGCCACGATGGTCATGCCTTGATGATGTGCCATGTAGGCTCGAACAATGGCGACTTGGGCACCGTCCGGAAGCCGCGAGCGGGTGTAGTCGAGCGCCTCATGAAAGCCGTATCGGCCGCGCGCGCCAATGCCGGTGAGCCGCTCGAAATTGCGCATCGCGCCGCCAGGATCGACCATGGCCGCCAGCGCCGTGGCATAGGGTGCGATGACGGCGTTCTCGCTCAGTCCGCGCTTGAGCCCCAGGCCTGGGACACCGAAGTTTGAATACTGATAAGTGAGCTCGAGGTCGCGCGCATTGTAGGCGGACTCGGAAATACCCCACGGAACACCGAGTTCGGCACCATAGCCGATCTGCCGTTGGACAATCAGGCGGCTCGTCTGCTCCAGCAAGCTTCCGGCCGGGGCGCGCATGACCAGCGAGGGCATGAGGTATTCGAACATGGAGCCTGACCAGGAGATGAGAGCCGCCCCCTTTCCGACGGGCGTCACGGAGCGCCCGAGGCGGAACCAGTGGCGAGCCGGAATGTCGTTCTTTGCGATGGCAAAAAAACTCGCCAGGCGGGCCTCGGAGGCGAGCAGGTCATAACAGTTGGAGTCGAGAGTGCCGTCCGCCGTGCAGCCGATCGACAGCAACCGGCGCCGCTGATCGAACAAAAAGTCGAACTGCATCCTTTCGGCCATCCCGCGCGCCGTCACTTCGATCGCGGTCAGGCGATTTTTCAGACTGAGGGATGAGCTTTCGGTCAGCGTGACATCCTGGCGCCAACTTTCCATGCACCGTTGCATGGCCTCGCTCCAAAAGAGCAACTCTCCGCCCGCCTCGTCGCCCCACTCGCCGGCCAGTGTTCGGACAATGTCGGCCAGCGTCATTGCAAGGGGGACGAGGACGGCCAATCGTGTCGCAATGTCCGTCGCCGCGGTTTCAGCATGGTCGAGCGCCGCAGCGAAAGCAGCGAGGGCTTCATCAATCTGATCCCGCGAAGTGGCGTGCATCCTGCGGTCGTCAGGCAGTTCTCTCCGGGCCTCGCACGCAAGATCCAGGGAGTCTCGGACGCCGGCGAAGCACAGGTCGGCTGGGGATGGATCGATCCAACCGCGGCAGGCGTTCGCGAGTGCGATTAGGTGTGCCGCAAGATTTCCGCTGTCCACGGTCGATACGTATCGCGGATCGAGAGGGCGCAGATCGCGCGTGTCATACCAGTTGTAGAAATGACCGCGAAACCTCTCGAGGCGATTCATGGTCGCGAGCGTCGCCTCCGTGCGTTCGACGAAGCCAAGGGTCCCCAACCAGCCAAAGTCGCGGGCGCTGACGGCGGACAGCAGGTACAGACCCAGGTTGGTCGGCGAGGTACGGTGGGCCAACACCGGCCTGGGGTCCTCCTGGAAGTTGTCCGGCGGCAGCATCTGATCATCCGCCGTAACGAAGCTCTCAAAGTATCGCCACGTTCGGCGTGCAACCAATCTCAGGGCGCGCACGTCCACTTCCGTCATGGCGAGGCGGCCCGCCACCAGCGGCGAAACGCTGATCCAGACTGCGATAGCCGGGGATGCCAGCCAAAGAACCAAGAAAGGCGCCGCGAGCCAGCCGTTGTCCGGCCGGAAGTGAGCGATGAGAACGGCGCCGACTGCGGCGATCGCGGCCGCGCCGGACATGCGTCGGTAGGCGTTCGGCACTGTGAGGCGAAAACTGAGTTTGGCCTGCGCCGCGGTCACCCACTGCAGCAGATTCCGCTGGCTCACGAACAAGCGAAACAGCGTCCGGCCGATTGCGTCCATCATTAACGTCGCCTGGTGCGCCAGGAACGTGACCAGGAAAGCGGTCTGTGTCGCCGCGAGCCAAACGTCCCTGCGCAGTGCGCGCAGATGACTGCGAACCGTTACGCCGGCACGGCTCGGCACGATCGCGGCGATGACGGGCAGCAGCGCCGGCAAGGCAATCATCGCGATGATGAAGGCGCTCCACAAAAGCGCGGTGCTGGTCGGAAAGAGCCATCCTGCGAGCAGAGCGGCGACACTGGCCGGCGCCGACAGCGTGCGTCGCAGATTGTCCAGCATCTTCCACAGGGCGATGAGAGGCAACGAACTGCTGCCGCGGCTGTCGCCCGCAGCGTCCGCCCGGCCCAATATCCACGGCAGAAGCTGCCAATCGCCGCGAGCCCAGCGGTGTTGACGGGCGGCGGCCACGTCATAGCGCGACGGAAATTCCTCGACAACTTCGATATCCGAAACCAGGCCCGCACGGGCAAAAGTTCCCTCAAAGAGGTCATGGCTGAGAAGTGTCCCCTCGGGCACGCGGCCGGCCAGCGCGGCCTCGAAGGCATCGACATCATAAATCCCTTTGCCTGCATAAGAACCCAGACCGAAAAGATCCTGGTACACGTCGGAAACCGCGGCTGCATAGGGATCGATTCCGCTCGCGCTGGAAAACACTCGCTGAAACAGGGAGCCTTCGCGGCCCATCGGTAAGGAGGGCGCCACCCGTGGCTGCAGCACTGCATAACCCTCGAGGACGTGACCGGTCGCCACATCGAACCTAGGCCGGTTCAGCGGGTGAGCCATTTTACCGACCAGACGCCGCGCCGCGTCCCGGGGCAATCGGGTATCCGAATCGAGGGTGATGACGTAGCGTATATCAGGCGGTATGGCGGGGGGACTACCGCCGAATTCGACGAAAGTCGTGTCCGATGCGCCGCGCAGCAGTTGATTCAATTCGTGAAGTTTCCCCCGCTTACGCTCCCATCCCATCCATTGCTTCTGTCCGTCGCTCCAGACTCTGCGCCGATGCAGCAGCATAAAGCGATTGCCCGCGGGAGCCGCTCCATGCAGGCGGTTGAGGCGCCCGATTCCTTCGGCCGCAATGTCGAGCAGCGCTGCGTCTCCCGCCGTGTGCTCGGTCGGGGCATCCGTCCAGTCCGAGAGCAATGCGAAGTGCAGTTCGGCGTCCGGCGAGGCAAGATAGTGGATCTCGAGGCGCTCAATTTGCTCTTCGATCGACGCGCGCGTTGTCAGAAGCGCAGGCACCACGATCAGGGTACGCAGATGCGCCGGGATCCCTTCGCGTAGTGCGAGACCGGGAAGAATCGTCGCGCCCAGCCCTCTCGTCACGGAGCGGTTCACCAGAGCGATTGCCGCGTCGATTGACGGCACCAGTCCCAGAAGCGCCAAGAGGGCGAGGCGGGTTGCGCTCACGCCCCACGCGTGCAATTCGATCAATGGCAGGGAAAGCACGATTCCGGCAATCAGAAGGATGGCCGCAATGTAGTCGCCGGCCACGCGGGTGCTGAAACGGCCGAGCGAGACCCATCGCGAGGCCCGAAAGCCGACAGCCGCATCGAAGGCGCGCCGGCCGGCGCCGATCAAATGGTATCCCGGATCACGCCTGCGGTCTGCGGCGCCATTGCTGTCGCTCGCAGCCGGCCCGCTTCCGGCCGATATGGCGGCGCGCGCGATGTCGATCTCGGTCCGCTTGGAGCCGCGCGCCAGCCGCTCTATCGCACGGCGGTACAGATCGCGGCTTGCGAAATCCATTGCTGCGAAGTCGCTCTGCGACCGCAACAGCTCGTCCACGAGGCTGACGCTCTCGAAAAACTCCGGCCAATCCACGTCCGAGAGCAGCCTCATGCTGGTGATGATGTTGCGCACGGTGACGTTCGATGTGCCCTGGCGCTGATGCTCCTCGTGAACGATTTCGTCCGCCGTCGTACCCTGCGATGTCAGGCGATCGTCCAGCCATCGACGTGCCGGCGTTATCGTGGGATCTTGATCGCGCAGCCGCAACACCAGCTGAACGGCGAAGGCCGGAGGCAAGGAAGCGCCGGTTGTATCGAAGTGAGCCAGCGCGTCAGGCTCCGCCGCATATCCATTCAGACCCAGCAGCCGGTCGGCCACATTGTCCGCGTCCTCGCGTGCCGCACGGCTGCTGACGATGCGCGTGGCGGCGCGCCGCAAGTTCTCGACCAGCACGATACGTAGCGTGATGGCAACCGCCCAAAGCTCCCCGATGGTCAGCGCCTCGACGCGCTGATAGGCGCGTACGAAGAGGCGAAGCGAGTCAGGGTCGAATCGGCTGTCGTTATGGGCGATGAACGCCCAGGCCAGGCCGAACACGCGGGGATAGCCGGCGAACGGACCGTCCTCGAGCTTCGGCAATTGGCGATAGAACCCCGGCGGCAGATCTTCGCGAATCTCGCGGATCTGTTCTTCGACCAAGTGATAATTGTCCAGCAGCCATTCGGCGGCCGGTGTGATCGGTCGGCCTTCGCCGATCGCGGCCCCGATCGCCCGGTATGCGGCAAGCAGAACGGACTCGTTCTCTTTCAATCGCGCGCCCAAAGAACGGCGTGCCGACCGCCGTTGCGTCACGCGTTGGGCGGCCGCAAGACTCGCAGCGTGCTGCTCGAGACGCTCGCTGCCGAAGAGCTCGGCGCGGAGGATCTCGTCGTTGTCCCAAGGTGTGGTGACAGGCGACCCGTGTATTGGCATCGCTGGCGCCCCATCTTGAGTAGACTATATCGATGCCGACGGCGTCCTACGCTGCCTCACCGGGTCCGCCTACAGCCGGACCGATGAGTTGCCGCGACACATCCGAGAACACGGCTACTCTAGCACCAACGGCATCGTTGCAGCTAATTCTGACGGGCCTGCATCGCCCTGCCCGGCCGGTCCCGATGTCTCCCCACCCGGCCCCGGTGTTTCTTATTGCAAGGCTCGCTGACAAAGCTGTAGCAGTTGCCCGGGTATCACTCCAAGCCCGAACACCAGTAGCGCATTGACGCTGAGCACCATCCGCATCAGCGTCGATCCGCCGATGGCGGAGGTTTCGGTAGGCTCGTCGAAGTACATCAGCTTGACGATACGCAGGTAGAAGAACGCCCCCACCACCGAGAACAGCACCGCCACCACCGCGAGCCAGGTGTAGTTCACGCCCAGAACGGCCTGAATGACGCCGAGCTTTGCCCAGAACCCGATGAAGGGCGGCAGGCCCGCCAGGCTGAACATCAGGATGGCCATCATGGCGGCGAACCAGGGGCTGCGCGCATTGAGCCCGCGGAAATCGACGATCTTGTCCGACTCGAAGCCCTGGCGCGCCAGCAAGAGAATCATGCCGAAGGCGCCGGCGGCGACGATGACGTAGCTGATCATGTAGAACATCGACGCCTGATAGCCCTGCGCCGTGCCCGACAGGATTCCAAGAAGCACGTACCCCACATGGGAAATCGTGGAGTAAGCCAGCATGCGTTTCAGATTGCTCTGCGCGATGGCGACGATGTTGCCGATGGCCATGGACAGCACCGCGAGCACCACCAGCATCTGGCTCCAGTCCGCCTGCGACCCCGCCAATGCTTCGGGCAAGAGGCGCATGGCGAGCGCGAAGGCGGCCAGCTTCGAGGCCGTTCCTATGAACACCGTCACGCAGGTGGGCGAGCCCTCGTACACATCCGGTATCCACATGTGAAACGGCACGGCGCCGAATTTGAATCCCACACCGACGATCAGGAATGCAATGCCGAATACCAGCCCGATATTGCTCCCCAGGCCGTTATGCACGGCCGCGGCGATGCCCGCGAGCTCAAGGTTGCCCGTCACTCCATAGACGATGGACATCCCGTACAACAGCGTTCCGGACGCCATCGATCCCAGTACGAAGTACTTGATCGCCGATTCGGCCGCTATGCCCGACTCCCGGTCGAAGGCGACCATGGCGTACAGGCACAGCGACATCAATTCCAGCCCCAGATACAGCGTGATCAGGCTGCCCGCGGAAATCAGCACCATGGCGCCGAGCGTGGCAAACAGCCCCAGCACGTAGTACTCGCCCTTGAGGATCGCGCGCCGCTGCAGATAGTCGGTGGAATAGACGAAAACCACGGCCACGGTCAGGAGGGTGACGACTTTCAGCACCTGTGCCATGTGGTCCAGTTCGAACAGCCCGCCGAGGGCGACGATCTTCGTGGCAATCGGTTGTATCGCCACCAGCACCGCCGTCAGTCCCAGGATGACCACCGACAGCACGCCGTTCCAGCGCCGCTGCGCATCGTTCAGCAGCAGATCCAACATCAACAGGGCGCATGCGGCCAGCCCGAGAAAAATCTCCGGGCAGGCATAGATCAAGCCGTTGTTGAACTGGCTGGCACTGAATTGAGCGAGGGAGTTCATGCGTGAGCCCTAGGGAACGATCTTCGAGACCAGCAGCTGCTGGGCTAAATGCGCCGTGGAGGCCCGCATCACATCCAGCAGCGGCGCGGGCCACAATCCCACCAGCAGCACCGCCACGGCGAGCGCCCCCAGCACCAGGAATTCACGGCCATTGAGATCCTTGAGCGCCGCCACATGGTCATTGGCGATTTCGCCGTAGATGACGCGCTTGACCAGCCAGAGAGTGTAGGCCGCACCCAGCACCAGAATCGTGGCCGCGAGGAAGGCGTACCAGACATTCGCCTTGAACGAGGCCAGGATGACCATGAATTCGCCGATGAAACCGGAGGTGCCGGGCACCCCGGAGTTCGCGAACGCAAACAGCACCATGAAGGCCGCGAACTTCGGCATGGTATTGATCACACCGCCATAGGCGCTGATCTCGCGGCTGTGCACGCGGTCGTACATCACCCCGACGCACAGGAACATCGCGCCCGAGACGAGTCCATGCGAGAGCATCTGCACCACGGCGCCGTCCAGGCCGAGCGCGATGCCGCTCGTTCTGGCGGTGGCGCTCACGATCTGAAAGCCGATGAACATGCCGAGCGTGACGAAGCCCATGTGCGCGATCGAGGAGTAGGCGATCAGCTTCTTCATGTCGCGCTGTGCCAGCGCCACGAAGCCGATGTACACGACGGCAATCAGCGACAGTGCGATGATCAGCCAGTCCAGCTCACGGCTGGCATCCGGGGCAATCGGCAGGGAGAATCTCAAAAAGCCGTACCCGCCCATCTTCAGCATGATGGCGGCCAACACCACCGAGCCGCCGGTGGGCGCTTCCACGTGGGCATCTGGCAGCCAGGTGTGCACCGGCCACATGGGCACCTTCACCGCGAAGGCCGCAAAGAAGGCCAGGAAGATGAAAGTCTGTTCCCTCAAGGTGAGCGGCATGCTCTGGAACACCGCGAGCTCGTAGCTGCCCGACTTCAGGTACATGTAAATCAGCGCGACCAGCATCAGCAGCGATCCGATGAAGGTGTACAGGAAGAACTTGATGGTGGCATACACGCGGCGCGGCCCGCCCCACACGCCGATGATGATGAACATCGGAATGAGCATAGCTTCCCAGAACACGTAGAACAGCGCGCCGTCGAGCGCGGCGAACACGCCTGTCATCAGGCCTTCCAAGATCAGAAAGGCGGCAAAATACTGGGCCACGCGCTTTTGAACGTTGGTCCAGCTCGCGATCACGATGAGCACGGTGGTGAAGGTGGTCAGCAAGATCAACGGCATCGAAATGCCGTCCACCCCGATGTAGTACTCGGAATGGATGGTCGAAATCCACGGCGCGCGCTCCACGAACTGCATCGCGGCGGTGCCGGTCTTGAACGCGGCATACAGCGGCACGCTGAGCGCAAGGCTCAGGCCGCTGACGATCAAGGACAGCCACTTTGCCGCCTCGATGCGGTCATTGAACGCCAGCACGGCGAAGCCGCCGACAATGGGCAGCCAGATCAGCAGCGACAGCAGATGCCCGCCGAACGTCATGTTCGCCATAAAATCCACAGCAGGAAGGAAGCCAGCCCCAAGATCATCGCAAACGCGTAGTGGTACAGGTAGCCCGACTGCGCGTAGCGCATCACCGATCCGAGCCAGCCGACGGTGCGCGCGCTGCCGTTCACCAGGCCATCGTCGATCACCAGCTGATCGCCGAATCGCCACAGGCCGCCGCCCAGAACCCGCGCCGCCGCCATGATCACATGCTCGTAGAACCAGTCGAAGCCGTATTTATTGATCAAGATCCAGTGCAGCCATTTGAACCGGCGCTCGGCCGCAGCCGCGAGTTCCGGCCTCTTCAGGAAGAACCACCAGGCCGTGAGCGCGCCCAATGCGGCGAACCAGACAGGCAGTGCGCTGAATGCCGCCCACAGGAACTCGCCCGGCGAGCCGTGGAATTCCTCGCCCACGCGGCTGAGCACATCGTTGGCCGGCAGCACGTGAATGGCCGAGCCAAAATAGCCGCCGAACAGCACCGGTTCCACGGTGAGCCAGCCCACCAGTGCGGAGGGAATGGCCAGCAGAATCAGCGGCAGGGTCACCACCCAGGGACTCTCGTGCAGATGTTCTTGGGTGTGGTGGTCCATGCGCGGCTGGCCGTGGAAAGTCATGAAGAACATGCGAAACGTGTACAGGGCCGTGACGAACACGCCGCCGAGCACGCACAGATAGGCATACGAGGCACCGGTCCGATGGGACAGATGGATCGCGTCGATCATCGCGTCCTTGGAAAAAAAGCCCGATGAGCCGGGAAAGCCGATCAGGGCCAAAGACCCCACCAGGCAGGTCCAGTACGTGATCGGCATGTACTTTCTCAGGCCGCCCATCTTGCGCATGTCCTGCTCATGATGCATGGCGATGATCACCGAGCCCGCGGCCAGGAACAGCAAGGCCTTGAAGAAGGCGTGAGTCATGAGGTGGAAAATGCCGGCGCCGTAGGCCGATACCCCGAGCGAGGCGACCATGTAGCCCAGCTGGGACAGCGTCGAGTACGCCACCACCCGCTTGATGTCGTTGGCGACGATGCCGAGTAATCCCATGAAGAACGCCGTCGTCGCGCCGACGATCAGCACCGTCGAGAGCGCGGTCTCCGACAGTTCGAACAGCGGCGACATGCGCGCCACCATGAAGATGCCCGCGGTCACCATGGTCGCCGCGTGGATCAGCGCCGAGATGGGCGTCGGGCCTTCCATGGAATCGGGCAGCCATACATGCAGGGGCATCTGCGCCGATTTGCCCATGGCGCCGACGAACAGGCAGATGCAGGTGAAGGTGATGGCCGGCCAGACGATGGTGTCGCTGATGTGGATCTGCGCCGCGGCGATCTGGTCCGCGTGCGCGAACACCGTCGCATAATCGAGCGACCCTGTGTAGCGCAGCACCGCCGCGATGCCGAGCACGAAGCCGAAGTCTCCCACGCGATTCAGCAGGAAGGCCTTCAAGTTGGCGAAGATGGCGGTCGGTCGCGTGTACCAGAATCCGATGAGCAGATAGGACATCACGCCCACCGCTTCCCAGCCGAAGAACAATTGCACGAAATTGTTCGACATGACCAGCATCAGCATGGAGAAGGTGAACAGCGAAATGTAGCTGAAGAAGCGCTGGTACCCGGGGTCCTCATCCATGTAGCCGATGGTGTAGATGTGCACCATCAAGGATACGAAGGTCACCACCACCATCATCAAGGCCGACAGACGGTCGATCAGGAAGCCCACGTCCATGGTCACGCCATCGCTCACCAGCCAGGTGTAGACGGTGCCGTTGAAGGGGGCGAGTCCATTGAACAGGATCTGATAGAGGACATAGAACGACAGCACGCAGGAAATCCCCACGCCCAGAATGGTGACGCTGTGAGCGCCCGCCTTGCCGATGCTCTTGCCGAACAGCCCGGCAACGATGGCCGCCGCCAGCGGCGCCATCGCGATCGTGAGATAAATCGACTGCATCTGCTTCGTCCCTCAGCCTTGCAGGGTGTCGAGGTCTTCGACTTCGATGCTGCGGCGCTCGCGAAACACCACGACCAGGATCGCAAGACCGATGGCCGCTTCGGCCGCCGCCACGGTCAGTATGAAGAATACGAAGATCTGCCCGCCGATGTCCCCGAGGTAGCGCGAGAAGGCGACGAAATTGAAATTGACGGAGAGCAGCATCAGCTCGATGCACATGAGCAGCACGATGATGTTGCGCCGGTTGAGGAACACCCCGGCGACGGCGATCGCGAACAGGATTCCCGACAGGGTCAGCACGTAGTTGAGCGTGATCATGGTCTTTTCTCGGAGGCCATTTTGACGATGCGGACGCGGTCCTTGGCGCGCGCCGCGACCTGCAGCGCGATGTTCTGCGGCTTGCCGCCCGCGCGCCGCCGCAGCGTCAGCACGATGGCGGCGACGCTCGCCACCAGCAGAATGACGGCGGCGATCTGCGCCGGGTAGGCATAGCGGGTGAACAGGGCCGTGCCCAGCTCGCGCGTGTTGGAATAGTGGGCCGCCAGCGCCGGCGCGGTGCGCAGGCTCATGCCGCCCAGGTTCTTCACCACGATGACGTTGACGATGGCGAAGACGACGAAGCCCGCGACGGCCACCGCCAGCGGCCAGTACTTGGCCAGGCCCTCGCGCATTTCCGCCAGATTGATGTCGAGCATCATCACTACGAACAGGAACAGCACCATGACGGCGCCGACGTACACCAGCACCAGCACGATTCCCAGGAACTCGGCGTCCAGCAGCAGCCAGATGACGGCGCTGTTGAAGAAGCACAGCACCAGCAGCAATGCCGAATAAACGGGATTGCGCGCGAGGATGACGCCGAGCGCGGCGGCGATCAGCGTGGCGGCAAATATGAAAAAAAGAATGGTCGGAAACATCAGCGATACCGTGCGTCGGCGGCGCGGTCCGCCGCGATCAGGGCTTCGTAGCGCTCGCCGATGCCGAGCAGCTTGTCCTTGCTCATGATGTTCTCGCCGCGGTTCTCCATGTGGTACTCGTGCAGCCGCGTCTCCACGATGGCATCGACGGGACAGGCCTCCTCGCAAAAGCCGCAATAGATGCACTTGAACAAATCGATGTCGTAGCGCGTGGTGCGGCGCGTGCCGTCGGCGCCGACATCCGACTCGATGGTGATGGCAAGCGCCGGGCATACCGCCTCGCAGAGCTTGCAGGCGATGCAGCGCTCCTCGCCGTTGGGGTAGCGGCGCAGCGCATGCAGGCCGCGAAACCGGAAGCTCTGCGGAGTCTTCTCCTCCGGATAGTTCACCGTGACCTTGGGAGCCCACAGTCCCTTCCAGGTCACCCACAGCCCCTCGAGCAGCTCCCCGAGCAGGTAAGTCTTCAGGAAATTGCGAATGCCCAGCATTACGGATGCCCCTTCCAGGGTCCCACCTGGCAATAGACCATGACGCCCTCGACCAGCAGCCAGACCAGCGTCACGGGAATCAAGGCCTTCCAACCCAAGCGCATGATCTGGTCGTAGCGATAGCGCGGAAAGGTCGCACGCAGCCAGAGAAAGGTGAACATGGGAACCAGCGTCTTCAGGCCGAACCAGAAAAAGCCCGGTTCGGCCAGCAAGCTGCCCTCGAACCAGGACCAGCCGTCGAATGGCGACAGCCATCCGCCGAAGAAGAAGATCACGGTGAGCGCCGAGATCAGGATCATGTTGACGTATTCGGCGATGAAGAACAGCGCAAAGGCCATGCCCGAGTAGTCGACATGAAAACCGGCCACGATTTCCGACTCGCCCTCGGCGACATCGAAGGGTGCACGGTTGGTCTCGGCGACTCCCGAGATGAAGTACACGAGCATGAGCGGGAACAGCCAGGTCCAGTTCCAACCGAAGAAACCGTGCTGGGCCTGGATGATATCGCCGATATTGAGGCTGCCCGAGGCCATCAGCACGCCCACCATGGCGAATCCCATGGCGATTTCATAGGCAACGATCTGCGCCGCGGAGCGCATGGCGCCGAGGAAGGCGTACTTGGAGTTCGCGGCCCAGCCGGCGAGGATGATGCCGTACACGCCCATGGAGGTGAGCGCCAGCACGTACAGAAGTCCGGCATCGATATTGGAGAAGGCATGCTGCGGGGCGAACGGAATCACCGCCCAGATCGCCAGCGAGGGAACCAGCGCCAGGAACGGCGCCAGGCGGAACAAGAACCCGTTCGAGTCCGCCGGGATGACGATTTCCTTGAACATCAGCTTCACGACATCGGCAAACGGCTGCGCCAGACCCGGAATCAGCAGTCCGCCGATGCGGTTCGGGCCCTTGCGCGCTTGAATCCAGCCGATCACCTTGCGCTCGGCCAAGGTATAGAACGCCATGGTGAGAATCAGACCGATCATCACCATCAATGTCTGCACGGCGAGCAGCAGCGGCGAAGTCCAGTACGCCGTGATGACCCCGGACAGCCAATCCCGAATGGGGCTCCACTCCCACATCTAGATCACGGTGCGGGTCATGCGCCCGTCCTTGGTCTTAGACAGGGCATCGGAGCCGCGTACCAGCGCATCGGATTGATACGGCGGAATATCCACCCACGAGCCCGCCGGCGTCTGTCCATTCGGCGCGCCCACGCCGCCGCCGGGCGCCGCGGCCGCGACACCGTTGCTCGACGCCTCGAGGCGGGTTCCGCACACGGCCTTCAGCGCATCGCGAATCTCGTCCGAGCCGACGTAGTCTACGCCGCGCAGATTCAGCAAATTCGCAAGCACTCGCAGCACCTTCCAGCCCGGCCGGCTCTCTCCCGGCAGTTTCGCGGCCGCCGCCCAGCTCTGCCATCGGCCTTCGGCATTGACGTAGGTACCGGAGGATTCAGCGAAGGATCCGATGGGCAGCACCACGTGCGCCGAGGCGCGCAAACTCTCGGGCAGGTGCGTGGTGACCGCGACCACCAGTTCCGCCGTAGCCAGTCCGCTCGGCTCGACCCCGAAGTCGGAGGCCGGATCCAGGCTGCCGAACAGCACATACGCCCGCAGCGCGGACTCCAACATGGCGCGCGCCGACAGTCCCTGCACGGCCGCCGGTGCGCCGCCGGGTTCGCGGTGCGGCACCGCGCCCGCCAGATAAGCTCCGGCCGCATTGGCTCCCTCGGTGATGCAGCCCACGCTGGCCGCGCACAGCTCCGCCAGCATCGCCGCCAGCGCCTTGAGCTCCGAGTAGGCCGGGTGCCGCTGCGCCAGGGTGCCGAGAATGACGGCGCGCCGAGTCCCGTTCATCAGCGCGGCGATGAGTGCGCGGTGAGAGTCGTCCACTTGCGCGGCCCTCACCCCGGCCGGCACCGCCTTGCCGCCGGCCGCTGCGGCCGCATGCACCAGCGCCGCCAACTGGCCGGCCAGGTCGGTCTCGGCCAAGGCGTAGGCCGCGACGGGGAACAGATACTCGAAGCGGCGCGGGTTGAGGAAGGCGACCTTGGCGCCGCCGCTTCTGACCGCCGCCTTGCGGATGCGGTGCGCCAGCAAGGGCATCTCATGCCGCAGATTCGAGCCGATCACGAGCACGCCCTCGAGGCGCTCGACGTCGGCGATCTTCAGGCCGAGACTGGGGAAGGCAGGATCGCGTTCCGGAGCGCGAAAATCCAGCTGCCGCAGACGATGGTCGATATTGGCGCTGCCCAGCCCGCGTGCAACTTGCGCGAGCAGGTACAGCTCCTCCACCGTCGCCATCGGCGAGGCGAGGAACCCGCAGGCGGAGCCGCCATGCGCCGCGGCCACCTTTTGCAGACCCTCGGCCGCGGCCGCGAGCGCCACCTCCCAGTCCACGGCCTGCAGTTCGCCGTCGATGCGCACCATGGGCTGCGATACCCGATCCGCCGAATACATGCCCTCGAAGCCGAAGCGATCGCGGTCGGCAATCCAGGTTTCGTTGATCTCCTCATTCTCGCGCGGCACCATGCGCATCAGCGTGCCGCGCAGCACGTGCGCATACAGGTTGGTGCCGAAGGCATCGTGGGGCGATACCAAGGGCTGCTGGATCATTTCCCAGGAGCGCGCGTGGTAGCGGAAGGGCTTGTTGTTGAGCGCCCCGACCGGGCACAGGTCGACGATGTTGGCCGACAGCTCGTGATCGACGCTGTGCTCAATATAGGTGCCCACCTCCATGTGCTCGCCGCGGCCGGTGGTGCCCATTTGCGGGTAGCCCTGGATTTCCTGGCCGAACCGCACGCAGCGCGTGCAGTGAATGCAGCGCGTCATGTCGGTGGATACCAGAGGCCCCAGGTTCTTGTCCTTGACCACCCGCTTGCGCTCGCTGAAGCGGGAAATATCGCGCCCGTATCCCAGCGCGAGATCCTGCAATTCGCACTCCCCGCCCTGGTCGCAGATCGGGCAGTCGAGGGGATGATTGATCAGCAGAAATTCCATGGTGGCGCGCTGCGCGGCGACCGCCTTCGGCGATTTGGTGAACACCTTCATGCCTTCGGCGACCGGCGTCGCGCAGGCCGGCAGCGGCTTCGGCGCCTTCTCCACCTCCACCAAGCACATGCGGCAATTGGCGGCGACGCTGAGCTTGTCGTGATAACAAAACCGCGGAATGTAGATATTGGCCGGGTCGGTAGCCTGCATGATCATCTGGCCCTTGCGGGCCTTCAGCGGCACTCCATTGACTTCGATATTGACCGTGTCGTCGCTCATAGAGTCACGCCGCCGCAGCCGCGGCATTGACCGCGCCTTCTACGATCGAGCGGCCCTTGTGCTCGATCATGTATTGAAATTCAGGCCGGAAGTGCTTGAGGAAACTCTGTACCGGCCACGCCGCGGCATCGCCCAGAGCGCAGATGGTGTGGCCTTCGATGCGGTTGGCCACGTCCATCAACAGACCGAGATCCTCGCTTCTGCCCTGGCCGGCGATGATTCTCTTCAACATGCGGTCGAGCCAGCCCGTGCCTTCGCGGCAGGGTGTGCATTGGCCGCAGGACTCGGACATGTAGAAGCGCGCCAGGCGCTCGAGCGCCCGCACCATGCAAGTGGTCTCGTCCATGACGATGACGGCGCCGGTGCCGAAGGAGGAGCCCGCCTTCTTGAGCGAGTCGTAGTCCATGTTCACGCCCCACATCACCTCGGCGGGGACCACCATGCAGGAGGATCCGCCGGGGATGACCGCCTTGAGCTTGCGGCCCTTCCACACGCCGCCGCAGAGCGCCATCAGATCCTTGAAAGGAATCCCCATGGGCAGTTCCAGGTTGCGGGGGTTGGTGACGTGGCCCGAGACCGAAAAGATCGCGGTACCGCCGGAATTGACCGGCCCCAAGCCGGCAAACCACACCGCTCCCTTGCGCATGATGGTGGGCACCGTCGCAAAGCTCTGGGTATTGTTGATCGTGGTCGGCTTGCCGAACAGGCCGAAATTCGCCGGGAACGGGGGCTTGAAGCGCGGCTTGCCCGGCTTGCCCTCGAGGGATTCGAGCAGCGCCGTCTCCTCTCCGCAAATGTAGGCGCCGGCGCCGATGAACATGTGCAGGTCGAAGTCCACGCCGCTGCCGAGGATGTTCTTGCCGAGCAAACCGGCCGCATAGGCCTCGGCCAGGGCCGCCTCGAAGCGCGGGATGGGCTCGCCCAGGAATTCGCCGCGGATGTAGTTGTAGCCCACCGTGGCCGTCATCGCATAGCCGCCGATGGCCATCCCCTCGATGACCGAATGCGGGTTGTAGCGCAGGATGTCGCGGTCATGGCAGGTGCCCGGCTCGGACTCGTCGGAATTGCACACCGCGTATTTCTGCGCCGGCGAGCTGCGCGGCATGAAGCTCCATTTCACGCCGGTGGGAAATGCCGCGCCGCCCCTGCCGCGCAGCCCCGAGGCCTTGACTTCCTCGATGATTTTCTCGCGCGGAGTCTGCTCGCGCAGGATCTTCTCCCAGGCTTGATAGCCGCCGAACTTGCGATAGCTCTCGAGCGTCCAGGAGCGCTCGTGCTTCAGCGCTTCGAACAACACCAGATTTTCCTCGTAAGCCATCAGCGGGCTCCGCTCATGTCAGTTCATCCAGAATTTTGTCGATGCGCTCGGGCGTCAGGTTCTCGTGGAACACGTGATCGACCATCATCATGGGCGCACCGGTGCACGCCGCCAGGCATTCCTCTTCGCGCTTCAAGTAGATGCGCCCGTCCGGCGTGCTCTCGCCCGTCTTGATGCCGAGCCTCTTCTCCACATGATCGACCACTTCCTGCGAGCCGCGCAGCATGCAGGAAATGTTGGTGCACACCGAAATATGATGGCGGCCCACCGGCTTGGTCTCGAACATGGAGTAGAACGTCGCGACCTCGTACACCTGAATGGGGGCGAGTTCCAGATAAGCGGCCACGGCGTCCATCAGTTCCGGCGTCAAGAACCCGTTGTTCTCGTGCTGCACCGCATGCAGCGCCGAAATCACCGCGGAGCGTTTGCGGTCGGGCGGGAATTTCTCGACCCAGCGATCGATTTCTTCGCGGACATGCTCCGACAACTGCACGCTCATCGATCGACCTCTCCGAATACGATGTCCTGGGTGCCGATCACCGCCACCACGTCGGCGAGCATGTGGCCGCGCACCATTTCATCGAGCGAGGCGAGATGCGCGAACCCCGGCGCCCGCACCTTCAGCCGATAGGGCTTATTGGCGCCGTCGGAAACCAGGTACACGCCCAGTTCGCCCTTCGGCGCCTCGACCGCGCAGTACACCTCGCCCGCCGGCACGCAGTAGCCTTCGGTCATCAGCTTGAAGTGATGGATCAGCGATTCCATGTCGCCCTTCATCTGTTCGCGCCGCGGCGGCCGCACCTTGCGGTCATCGATCATGACGGCGCCGGGATTGGCCTGCAGCCACGCGATGCATTGCTCGATGATGCGCGTCGACTGGCGCAGTTCCTCGACCCGCACCAGGTAGCGGTCGTAGCAATCGCCGTTGACTCCGACCGGGATGTCGAAATCCATCCGGTCGTACACCTCGTAGGGCTGCTTCTTGCGCAGGTCCCACTCGATGCCGGAACCGCGCAGCATGGGGCCCGAGAATCCCAGCTGCAGGGCCCGCTCCGGACTCACCACCCCGATGTTCACCGTGCGCTGCTTCCAGATACGGTTGTCCGTGAGCAGGGTTTCGTATTCGTCGATGCAGGCGGGAAATCGCTTGGCGAAGTCCGCGATGAAATCCAACAAGCTGCCGGAGCGGCGCTCATTGAGGCGATCCACGTCCTTCTTGCTGCGCCACTCGGAATGCTGGTACTTGGGCATGGTGTCGGGCAGATCTCGGTATACCCCGCCCGGCCGGTAGTAAGTGGCGTGCATGCGCGTGCCAGACACCGCCTCGTAGCAGTCCATCAGGTCTTCGCGCTCGCGAAAACAATACAGGAACACCGTCATGGCGCCGATGTCCAGCCCGTGCGCCCCCAGCCACATCAGGTGATTCAATACTCGCGTGATCTCATCGAACATCACGCGGATGTACTGCGCGCGCGGCGGCGGCTCGATTCCGAGCAGCTTTTCGATCGCACCGACGTAGGCATGCTCATTGCACATCATGGACACGTAGTCCAGGCGGTCCATGTAGCCTATCGATTGGTTGAAGGGCTTGCTCTCGGCCAGCTTCTCGGTCCCGCGGTGCAGCAGCCCGATGTGCGGGTCGGCCTTTTGAATCACTTCGCCGTCCATCTCGAGCACCAGGCGCAGCACGCCGTGCGCCGCAGGATGCTGAGGCCCGAAATTCATGGTGTAGTTACGGATCTCAGGCACTGGGATTCCCGTTCTTGCTCACCGGAGCATTGGTCAACTGAGGATCGTAGCGATTGTCGTGCCGGATCACTTTCGGCACCAGCACCCGCGGCTCGATGCTCACGGGCTGGTACACCACGCGGCGCTTCTCGGGGTCGTAGCGCACCTCGACATTGCCGGATAGCGGAAAATCCTTGCGAAACGGATGCCCGATGAAACCGTAGTCGGTCAGCAGGCGGCGCAGGTCCGGATGCCCTCTGAACAAAATGCCGAACAGGTCGAAGGTCTCACGCTCGAACCAATCGACGCCCGCCCAGATGCCCGTCACCGAGTCGACCATCGGTTCGGCCTCGTCGGCGCAAAACACGCGCAGCCGCAGCCGTTGATTGAGCGACACCGAGAGCAGGTGGTACACCACGGCGAAGCGCCGTCCGGCGGCTATCGGCGCATCCATGCCCGGCGGGGCGCGCGCCACACCGCGGCTGAATCCCGACGAGGTTGCATCCTGAGTCTTCCATTCGGCGCGGCCGTGCTCGAGGTAATCCACCCCGCACACGTCCATGCACATCTCGAACTTCAGGCCGGGGGAATCGCGCAGCGCCGCCGCCGTTTCCAGCAGGTGCTGCGCGTCGGTTTCATACGTCAATTCGCCGGCATGGTTCGCCACCGCGCGCACCTTGTCGGACAGCGCCGCGGCCACGGCGCCCGCAAGGGCCTCGAGGCGGGTTGGCGTTGCCGCCACCGCCGCGGCGCCGGGGTCCGCGCTCATCGGATGATCGCCTTGTTGCGCCTGATCTTGTTCTGCAGCTGAATGATCCCGTAGAGCAGGGCTTCAGCCGTCGGCGGGCAGCCCGGAACGTACACATCGACGGGCACGATGCGATCGCAGCCGCGCACCACCGCGTAGGAATAGTGATAGTAGCCGCCGCCGTTGGCGCAGGAGCCCATGGAGATCACCCAGCGCGGCTCGGCCATCTGGTCGTAGACCTTGCGCAGGGCCGGAGCCATCTTGTTCACCAAGGTACCGGCCACGATCATCACGTCCGATTGCCGCGGACTGGGCCTGAACACCACCCCGAAGCGATCGAGGTCGTAGCGCGCCGCGCCGGCGTGCATCATTTCCACCGCGCAGCAGGCAAGACCGAAGGTCATCGGCCACAGCGAACCCGTGCGGGCCCAGTTGATGAGCTTGTCGACGGTCGTCACTTCGAAGCCGCGCACGGTGCTGGTGTCGGCGGACACGGCCTCTAATCCCATTCAAGCGCCCCTTTCTTGTAGTCGTAGACCAGGGCGACGACCAGAACCAATGCAAAGATCAGCATGGCCAGCAGGCCGAAGGAGCCGGTCAGCCGCAGCGACACGGCCCAGGGAAAGAAAAACGCAATTTCGAGGTCGAATACGATGAAAATGATGGCGACCAGGTAGTAGCGAACGTCGAAGCGCATGCGCGAGTCTTCGAACGCCTCGAATCCGCACTCGTAGGGGGACAGTTTCTCTGCGTCCGGCCGGCGCGGACCGAGGATCCAGCCGATGGTGAATAAGGCGAGCCCCAGAACGGTGGCCAGGCCCATGAAAATCAATATCGGTAAGTACTGTCGCAACATCATCAGCGTCCGACCACGTCAATTGACCATAATTGTAGCAGGCGCGACCGTGTTGCGTCGCGTAAAGGAGTGCTGCGCGAACACAAAAAAATCGCACGGATACATAAAATCGCACGGATACACAAACGATGGTGCCGACGGCCGGAGTCGAACCGGCACAGGTTGCCCCACTAGCCCCTCAAACTAGCGCGTCTACCAATTTCGCCACGTCGGCTTTGTCATGGGCTTCGCCCAACTCTTGTCATGGGCTTCGCCCACCCTTCAACGGGGTCGAAGCGACCCTGAACTCGATGCGGCGCTTCGCGCCGATAAGATAAACACTATTACAACGTCTGTCATTCACTGGCCGGCTATTTCGGAGGCGTATTGCCCGCCGGCGCGGGAGCAACGGGCGCAGGCGTCGCAGGTGCGGGCGTCGCGGGCACCGGCGTCGCGGGCACCGGCGTCGCGGGCACCGGCGTCGCGGGCAACTTCGAAGCCGCGGCGGCGGCGGCTTGTGCCGCACGCTCCAATACGCTGGTCGGCTCGGCGGCCGGACGCGCGCCTAAATAAGCCAGAGTCAAACTGGTGGCGAAGAACATCGCCGCAAACACCGCGGTCAATTTCGAGAAGAGCGTGCTGGTGCCGCGCGCGCCAAACACCGTGCCCGACGCTCCCGCGCCGAAACCGGCTCCCGCCTCCGCTCCCTTGCCCCGCTGCAGCAGCACGAGCCCGATGATCATCAATGCGAGCAGCACGTGCACACCCAAAATGAATCCGCGAAACATATGAAATCTCTCGATAGCCCTGGTATTAGCGGACGACAGCGGCGGCCGCGCAAATCTGCTGAAACTCATCGGCGCTCAAGGAGGCGCCGCCTATCAATCCGCCATCCACGTCCGGCATGGAGAACAGCTCCGCGGCGTTGCCGGCCTTGACGCTGCCGCCGTAGAGGATCCGCAAATTGCGCGCCATCTTAGCATCTTGTGCGTGAATTCGATTGCGCAGGAAGGAGTGCACGGCCTGGGCCTGCTCCGGCGAGGCGGTGCGCCCCGTGCCGATGGCCCAGACCGGTTCATAGGCGAGAATGGCCTTCGAAAAGCCGCCGACGCCATGCATGGAGGTGACGGCATCGAGCTGCCGGGCGATGACCGCCTCGGTCTGCTTCGCCTCCCGCTCATCCAGGGTTTCCCCGACGCACAGCACCGGAGTCAGGCCGGCCCCCAGCACCGCCGCGAATTTCCGGGCCACCAGGGCATCGTCCTCGTGATACCAGCGGCGCCGTTCGGAGTGCCCCACGATGGCATAGCTGCAGCCCACATCCTTGAGCATACCGGCCGAGACCTGGCCGGTGAAAGCGCCGCCGGACTCGGCGCACACGTCCTGCGCGCCGACGGCAATGCGGCCGTCCTCCAACATGCGGACCACGTCGCTCAAATAGACATAAGGCGGGCAGACCACGATGTCGATCGGCCACTCGGACTTGAGACTCATCTCCAATTCGGCGAGCAATGCTTGATTGGCGGCTCGAGAGCCGTGCATCTTCCAATTACCCGCGACCATCTGACGACGCATAGGCTACCTTCGGGCATCTGCCCTGCGGGAAAGGCGGCGAAGATTAGCCGCGCGGCCGGCTAACTGCAAGCCCTCAGGGGCCCGGACCCTGCGGCGGCGCAGAGGCCCCCGCGACCGCCGCTTCGACCACGGCCGCAATATCGCGCGCCGCCTGCTTCACCAGGCCCGCGTCGTACCCCTCCACCATCACCCGGATCACGGGTTCTGTGCCCGAGGCGCGCAGCACGATCCGGCCACGCCCCTCGAAGCGCCGTTCCACCTCTTGGACCATCTTGACCACCGCGGGCTCCTGCAGCGGATCGAAGCGCTTGGCGACACGCACGTTGAGCAGCACCTGGGGATACTTGCGCATGCCGGCGCTCAGTTCAGCCAGTCCGGCCCCGGTCTGCTTCATGACGCTGAGCACCTGCAGAGCGCTCACCAAGCCGTCCCCGGTGGTGGTCTTGTCCAGGCACAGGATGTGACCCGAGGTTTCGCCCCCCAGCGTCCCACCCACCGCATTGAGCGTCGCGAGCACGTGGCGGTCGCCGACCTGGGCGCGATGAAACTCGATACCCAGATCCCGCAGCGCATGCTCGAGCCCGAGGTTGCTCATCACGGTACCGACCACCGGCCCCTTCAGGTCGCCTCGACCCCGTGCCGCCTTGGCCAGGATGTAGAGCAACTGATCGCCATCCACGCAGCGTCCCAGCTCATCCACCATCACGACCCGGTCGCCGTCCCCGTCGAGCGCCATCCCGAGCTGGGCGCGCACCCCGGGAACCGTCAGCTGCAGCAGCTCGGGGGCAGTCGACCCGCAGCCGTCATTGATGTTGCGGCCATTCGGCGAGCAGCCGATGGGCACGATCTCGGCCCCCAGATCGGCGAGCACTCGCGGAGCGACCTTGTAGCCCGCACCGTTGGCGCAATCGATCACGATTTTGAATCCCTGCAGATTCATTCCCGGGGGAATGGTCGAGGCGCAAAACTGCTGATACTGCGTCCGGCTGCGGTCGATGCGGATCGCCTTGCCCAGAAGCTGCGACTCCTGCGTGACGACGGCCACCTCGAGCAGGGATTCGATCTTGCTCTCCGTCTCATCCGAGAGCTTGCTGCCGGTGGCATCGAAGAACTTGATGCCGTTGTCCTGATACGAATTGTGCGAGGCGCTGATGACGACGCCGAAGCTGCAGTCCAAGCGCTGCGTCATATAGGCGATGCCCGGCGTCGGCAGCGGGCCGATCAGCATGACATCGACGCCGGCGGCGACGAATCCCGCCTCGAGGGCGGACTCGAACATGTATCCGGATACACGCGTATCCTTGCCGATGAGCACCCGCCCGCCGCCGGGTGCCAACACTCGGGCCGCGGCGCTCGCCAGCCGCAATGCAAAATCCACGGTCATCGGCGCTTGACCGACCCGGCCGCGCACACCATCGGTGCCGAAGTATTTGTTCAATCGTCTGTTCCTTGCAGCACGGCAGCGACCATGCCGATTGCGTCGCGCGTTGCAGCGACATCGTGGGTGCGAATGATTCGCGCACCCTTCAGCACGGCCAGCGCCGCCAGTCCCAAGCCGCCATGCAGCCGCTCATCGACCGCTCTCCCAAGAATCTTTCCGATGAAGCTCTTGCGCGACACGCCGACCAGCACCGGCGCGCCAAGATCCGCGATGCGCTGCAGATTTTTCAGCAGCGCCAGATTATGCGCAAGACCCTTGCCGAACCCGAGCCCCGGATCCAGCACGATGGCCTCGCGGGCGATACCGGCCTGGATGCAGGTGTGCCGCTGCCGCGCCAGGAACTCGCACACCTCGGCCACCACGTCCTGATAGTGCGGATTGTCCTGCATCGTACGCGGCTCCCCCTGCATGTGCATCAGGCACACGCCGACTTCCGATACGGCGGCCCATGACCGCGCACCCGGCGCGCGCAGGGCATTCACATCGTTGACGATGCAGGCCCCCGCGGCCACCGCTGCCGCCATGACCCGCGGCTTGCTGGTGTCGATGGAGATGGCGATGCTCGATTGGGCGGCGATGGCCTCGATGACGGGTACGACGCGGGCAATCTCGACCTCCTCGTCGACGGCCGAGGCGCCCGGTCGCGTGGATTCCCCGCCCACATCGATGATGGCTGCTCCCTCTGCGGCGATACGCTTTGCCCGCTCGAGCGCCGCGTCGAGACTCGCGTAGCGGTTGCCGTCGGAAAAGGAATCGGGCGTCACGTTCAAGATGCCCATGACGATGGGCCGATCGAGATCGATGATTCTGTGTCGACAACGCCATTGCATGATTTAAGAATGCAAAAAGGCCGATGGCATCGCCATCGGCCTCATGCCGTACCTCGGTCTCGTTGCTAGTGCTGTCCGGCGGGGTTCACCAAGGGCGCCGCCGGCTTCTCGGCCGAGGGTCCACGCGGTGTCGGCGTCGGCGTATCGTCCCAATCGCGCGGCGGGCGGGGCACCCGGCCCTCCATGATGTCCTTGATCTGTTCCTCGTCGATGGTCTCGTACTTGATCAAGGCTTCCGACATGGCCTGCAATTTATCCATGCTCGACTGCAGTATTTTGTAGGCGCGCTGATAGTTGCTGTCGATCACCCGGCGCACTTCCTCGTCGATGACGTGCGCGGTCACATCCGACACCTGCTTGTGCTGAGTGACGCTGCGGCCGAGAAACACTTCGCCCGACTCTTCGCTGTAGGTCTGCGGCCCCAGCCGGTCCGACAGGCCCCAGCGCGTCACCATATTGCGGGCCAGCTCGGTGGCACGCTCGATGTCGTTGGATGCGCCCGTGGTGACCGCATCCGCGCCGAACACCAGTTCTTCGGCCACTCGTCCGCCGAACAGCGTGGCAATACGGCTTTCGAGCTGCCGCTTGCTGGTGCTGTAGCGGTCGCTCTCGGGGAGGAACATGGTCACCCCCAAGGCCCGGCCTCGGGGAATGATGGTCACCTTGTACACCGGGTCATGCTCCGGAACGCTCAAGCCCACGATGGCATGCCCGGATTCGTGATAGGCGGTGTTGCGCTTCTCCTCTTCGGTCATGACCATGGAGCGCCGCTCGGAGCCCATCATGATTTTGTCCTTGGCCCGCTCGAACTCTTCCATCGTGACCGAGCGCTTGTTGCCGCGTGCCGCGAACAGGGCGGCCTCGTTCACGAGATTCGCCAGGTCCGCGCCGGAGAACCCCGGAGTGCCGCGAGCGATAACCGAGGGCTTGACGTTGTCGCCCAGGGGAACCTTGCGCATGTGTACTTTGAGAATCTGCTCCCGGCCGCGGACATCGGGCAGCGGAACGACCACCTGGCGATCGAACCGGCCCGGGCGCAGCAGTGCCGGATCGAGCACATCCGGCCGGTTGGTGGCCGCAATGACGATGATGCCCTCATTGCCTTCGAACCCATCCATCTCGACCAGCAATTGGTTCAAGGTCTGCTCGCGCTCATCGTGACCGCCGCCGAGGCCCGCCCCGCGGTGCCGGCCCACGGCATCGATTTCATCGATGAATATGATGCAAGGAGCATGCTTCTTGGCTTGCTCGAACATGTCGCGAACCCGCGATGCGCCCACGCCGACGAACATTTCGACGAAATCCGAGCCGGAGATCGTGAAAAACGGCACCTTGGCCTCGCCGGCAATGGCCCTCGCCAGCAGCGTCTTGCCGGTTCCGGGGG
The DNA here is from genome assembly GCA_963837435.1 of uncultured Gammaproteobacteria bacterium. Taxonomy (GTDB): domain Bacteria; phylum Pseudomonadota; class Gammaproteobacteria; order Steroidobacterales; family Steroidobacteraceae; genus Bog-1198. The sequence continues at coordinate 122,420 of CAWINJ010000010.1, read as the reverse complement.
AACCAACCATGAGCACACCTTTCGGGATCTTGCCGCCAAGTTTCTGGAACTTGCCGGGATCTTTCAGGAAATCGACGATTTCGACCACTTCTTGCTTGGCTTCCTCGACGCCCGCGACGTCGGCGAAGGTAATGTTGACCTGGTCCTCGCCCAGCAGTCGCGCCCGGCTCTTACCGAAGGACATGGCGCCCCGGCCGCCGGAGGCACCCTGCATCTGGCGCATGAAGTAGGCCCAGAAGCCAATGAGAATCAATATCGGAAAGGCCGAGATCAGCAGCTGCAGGAACACCGATTGCTGCTTGGGCGGCTCGCCGCGGAATTTCACGCCTTGCTGCTGCAGCAGGCCGATCAGGGCCGTGTTGCTGGTCTCAGGGTTGTAAGTGACGAAGGAGTCGCCGGTGGAGCGCCGCTTGCCCTCGATGATCTCGCCCTTGAGCGTGACCGAGTCGACGTTGTTGCTCTTCACCTCGGAGAGAAACTGCGAATAATCGATGGTTGCGGGCTGGCCGGTGCGCATCCCGAACTGGCTGAAGATCGCGAGCAGAATCACCGCCAATGCGACCCAGAGCAGAATTTGTTTGGTCAAATCGTTCAAGTTTCACCTACAACCGGCATACATAGGACAAGGAGGCGGGGCAGTCGTTCCGAACTTACACCATCCCAAACTGCCGCGCCAACAGATAGATCTCAGGGCTGCGCGTGCGTGAGGCCCTTGGCTTTTTGGTGACCACCCGTCCATACCGGCTGCGTGCATCCTTGATGATCTGATCGAACCCGGCGCCTTGAAACAATTTCAATAGCAAATCGCCTCCCGGCGCCAGTACGCGATCCGCAAATTCCAGAGCCAGCTCCGCCAAATACATCGATCGGGGCTGATCGATCGCGTCTAATCCTGCCATGTTGGGGGCCATATCGGACAAAACAAGGTCGACCTTGGCGGCGCCGACGCATTGCAGAACCTGCTCCAAGACAGCCGCCTCACGGAAGTCGCCCTGCACGAAGTCGACCCCGGGAATGGCATCCATCGGCAGGATATCTGTCGCCACGATGCGACTCGTGCCGCCGACGATGCGCGCCGCGTATTGGCTCCACCCGCCGGGAGCGGCGCCCAGATCGACGCAGCGAATTCCGGGGCGCAGCAGCCGCTCGCTCTCCTGGATCTGCGCCAGCTTGAAGACGGCGCGCGATCGCCAGCCTTCCTTCTGCGCGCGTTTGACGAACTCATCGCTGGCATGCTCTGCCAGCCAACGAGCGCTGCTTTTGGAACGTTTGGGCATGGGACACTGGGAGTTGAGGTTAGCGACTATAATCGCGCAATGGCACTCACCGAGAAACAAAAGAAACATCTGCGCCGTCTCGCGCATCCCATGAACCCCATCGTCATGCTGGGCAATGCCGGGCTCACCGACGCGGTCGTCGCGGAGCTGGATCGAGCGCTGAACGACCATGAACTGGTCAAGGTGAGCGCCCGGGTCGGCGATCGCGAGGTGCGCAACGACACCCTGGCGACCCTGGCGAGCCGCACCGCCAGCGAACTGGTGCAGCAGATCGGTCACGTCGGCGTGTTCTACCGGCGCGGCGCCCAGCTGGCAAAAATCCTCCTACCGGATTGAACGCAGCTAGCGAGCGTTTCATCTGGCTTCAGCGATATTCCTGGCGCCAAATCACCACAAGGACGGCGATGCAGGCCACGCCATACAGCAGTGCGGATACCCCGTGCCAGGCGCCGAACGGCAAGCCCCACGCCGCGCCCCGAGTATGCGCTTCCTCCATGACGCGCCGCAGCCCCCATTCATTGGCCGCCATCAGCAGGACCGCCAGATAGCCCCAGAGGAATTTGGTTCTGCCCGGCAGCAGCAGCGCCAGGATGCCGACCCCGACGCCCAGGTAGGTGTCGGCGCTGAGCAGGCGCCCCACCAGCATCCCCGAGAGGTGGCGGTCGGGTTGGGCATGGAACAGCGTATAGGCCACCCAAGCCAGCGACCACAGGCTGCCGGCCCATAGCACCAGCAATACCCTGAAGAGATTGCGGATCACGAGGCGGGCCGCTCCGGCCGAGGCACGCGCCGCGGCCTCACACGTACTTCACGGACACTATTTCGTAGCTGCGCGTGCCGCCCGGAGTGGTGACATCGACCACGTCGCCCTCGGACTTGCCGATCAGGGCGCGGGCGATGGGCGAGGACACCGACAGCAGGCCCTTCTTGATATCGGCCTCATCGTCGCCCACCAGCTGGTACACCACCTTGTTGCCGCCGTCCTGGTCTTCGAGTTCCAGGGTCGAGCCGAATACGACCCGTCCCGTGGCGCTCAACTTGGTGACATCGATGATCTCGCAGTTCGACAGGCTGTTCTCGATCTGATTGATCCGTCCTTCGATGAAGCTTTGCTGCTCGCGCGCCGCGTGATACTCGGCATTCTCGCTCAAATCGCCATGGGCACGCGCCTCCGCGATCGCCTTGATGACGTTCGGGCGAGCTTCGCTCTTGAGCTGTTTCAACTCCACTCGCAACCGCTCAGCGCCGCGCAGAGTCATGGGGGTTCGCTTCACACCAACAATTCCTTGTGCAAATCCTGCAGCCGGTTCACTTCTATGTCGCCCAGATGATCGAGCGCATCGCAAGTCGCGCGTGCCGCCGCCACCGTCGTGTAATAGGTTACCTTCCTGGCGACCGCTTCGCGGCGAATCGAGCGAGACTCGCGCACGGCTTGCTTGCCTTCGGTGGTATTGACGATCAGCGCCACCTCGTCGTTTTTTATCATATCGACGACGTGCGGGCGACCCTCGCGCACCTTGTTGACCCGGCGGCAGCTCACCCCGGCCTCTTCCAGCACCCGGGCCGTACCGCCGGTGGCCGCGATCTCGAAGCCGCGCGCGATGAGCATCTGCGCGAGCACGACCGCGCCCGGCTTGTCGCGGTCGCGCACGCTGATGAAGCACAGGCCGTGGGTGGGCAGCACCACCCCGGAGGCGGCCTGCGCCTTGGCATAGGCTTCCCCGAAGGTGTGCCCCGTGCCCATCACCTCGCCGGTGGATTTCATTTCGGGCCCGAGGATGGGGTCGGCCTCGGGGAATTTGACGAAGGGAAACACGGCTTCCTTGACCGAGAAATACGGCGGGATGCGCTCCTGGGTGCGTTCCTGCGCGGCCAGCGTCTTGCCGGTCATGACGCGTGCGGCCACCTTGGCCAGGGGGATCCCGGTGGCCTTGGACACGAAGGGCACGGTGCGCGAGGCGCGCGGATTGACCTCGAGGATGTAGATCACGCCGCTCTGGATGGCGAATTGGATGTTCATCAGGCCCACCACATTGAGCGCCTTCGCGAGCTTGCGCGTCTGGGCGCGCAGCTCCTCCTGGATCTCCGGCGACAGGCCGTTGGGCGGCAGCGAGCAGCTCGAGTCCCCCGAATGCACGCCGGCTTGCTCGATGTGCTCCATGATGCCGCCGATCAGCACATCCTCGCCGTCGCACACGGCGTCGACATCCACCTCCACCGCCAGATCCAGGAAGCGATCCAGCAGCACCGGGCTGTCGTTCGACACCTTCACCGCATCGATCATGTACTGGCGCAGATCGTCTTCATTGAATACCACTTCCATGGCGCGGCCGCCCAGGACGTAGCTCGGCCGCACCACCAGGGGAAAGCCGACCTCTCGTGCCAGCAGCACGGCCGACTCTTCATTGCGCGCCGAGGCATTGGCCGGCTGCTTGAGCTTCAAGGCGGTCACCAATTTCTGGAACCGCTCGCGATCCTCGGCGACATCGATGCTGTCGGGGGTGGTGCCGATGATGGGAGCTCCCGCGGCGGCCAGCGCCCGCGACAGCTTCAGGGGCGTCTGCCCGCCGTACTGCACGATCACGCCCTCGGGCTTTTCTTTCTCGATGATTTCCATGACGTCTTCGAAGGTCAGCGGCTCGAAGTACAGGCGGTCCGAGGTGTCGTAATCGGTGGAGACCGTCTCCGGATTGCAGTTCACCATGAGCGTCTCGAAGCCGTCTTCGCGCAGCGCCATGGCGGCGTGCACGCAGCAGTAGTCGAATTCGATCCCCTGGCCGATGCGATTGGGGCCGCCTCCCAGAATCATGATCTTGCGGCGGGAGGTGGGGTTCGCCTCGCACTCATCCTCATAGGTGGAATAGAGGTAGGCGGTGGAGGTGGAGAACTCCGCCGCGCAGGTATCCACGCGCTTGTACACCGGATGCAGTCCGAGCTTGCGGCGCCGGCCGCGGATCGTCGCTTCATCGCGCGCCGTCAGCTTCGCGATGCGCGAATCGGAGAAGCCCTTGCGCTTCAGCACCCGCAAGCGCGCCAGATCGAGGCTCTCGAACCCATCCTTGGCGAGCAGCGCCTCCTCGCGCAGCAAGTCCTCGATCTGCGCGAGGAACCACGGATCGATCTTGGTGGCCTCGAACACCTGCTCCCGACTCCACCCGGCGCGAAACGCATCGGCGACGTACAGGATCCGGTTCGGCCCCGGCCAGCGCAGCTCGTAGGACAGCTGCTCGGCCGCCTCGTCGGTGAGCGGCAGGCTCAGCTGCTCGTTGAAGCCGTCGAAGCCGGTCTCCAAGCTGCGTAGGGCCTTTTGCATCGACTCCTGAAAGGTGCGGCCGATGGCCATGGCCTCGCCCACCGATTTCATCTGCGTGGTCAGGCGCGTGTTCGCGCCCGGGAACTTCTCGAAGGTAAAGCGCGGAATCTTGGTGACGACATAGTCGATGGTGGGCTCGAAGGAGGCCGGGGTCGCGCCCCCGGTGATCTCGTTCCTGAGCTCATCGAGCGTGTAGCCCACGGCCAGCTTCGCGGCGATCTTGGCGATCGGAAAGCCGGTCGCCTTGGACGCGAGCGCCGATGAGCGCGACACTCGCGGGTTCATTTCGATGACCAGTACTCGTCCGTCGTCGGGATTGATGGCGAACTGCACGTTCGAACCGCCGGTGTCCACGCCGATCTTGCGCAGCACCGCGATCGACGCGTCGCGCAGCCGCTGATACTCGCGATCGGTGAGCGTCTGCGCCGGCGCCACCGTGATGGAATCGCCGGTATGGACCCCCATGGGATCGAGATTTTCGATCGAGCAGACAATGATGCAATTATCGATTCGGTCTCTGACGACTTCCATTTCGTATTCTTTCCAGCCGAGCACCGACTCCTCGAGCAGCACCTCGTTGGTGGGCGAGGCATCGATGCCGCGCGCCACGATGGCCTCGAATTCTTCGCGGTTATAGGCGATGCCCCCGCCGCTGCCGCCCAAGGTGAAGGAGGGGCGGATGACCGTGGGAAAACCGATCTCAGACTGGACTGCCAGCGCTTCCTCCATGCTGTGCGCGATTCGGGCCCGCGCCGTCTCGAGACCGATGTCGGCCATGGCCTTGCGGAACAGCTCCCGGTCCTCCGCCATGTCGATGGCGCGCTGCGAGGCCCCGATCATTTCGACATTGAATTTCTCGAGTACCCCCTCGCGCACCAGATCGAGCGCCGTATTGAGCGCCGTCTGGCCGCCCATGGTGGGCAGCAAGGCGCTCGGGCGTTCCTTCTCGATGATGCGGGCAATGGTGCGCCAGTTGATGGGCTCGATGTAAATGGCGTCCGCGGTTTCCGGGTCGGTCATGATCGTGGCCGGATTGGAGTTGACCAGAACGACTCGATAACCTTCTTGTTTCAATGCCTTACACGCTTGAGCTCCGGAATAGTCGAACTCGCAAGCCTGGCCGATGATGATGGGACCCGCGCCGATGACCAGGATGCTCTCGAGATCTGTTCGCTTGGACACTTAACTCTCGGCGGCTTTCTGTTTGATGGGGGTGCGGCCGCGCGAATTGGCTTGCATGCGTTTGACCATCAAATACATGAAGTGCTCGAACAGCAGCCGCAGATCGTGTGGTCCCGGACTGGCCTCGGGGTGTCCCTGGAAACTGAACGCGGGCCGGTCGGTACGCGCGACCCCCTGCAGTGAGCCGTCGAACAGCGAGCGATGCGTCGCGCGCAGCGTGGCCGGCAGGGTCGACTCGTCCACCGCGAAACCATGGTTCTGACTCGAGATCAGCACCCGGCCCGAATCGATTTCCGACACGGGATGATTGGCCCCATGATGGCCGAACTTCATCTTGATGGTCTTTGCACCGCTCGCCAAACCCAGCAACTGGTGCCCAAGGCAGATGCCGAACACCGGCACCTCGGTCTCGAGAAAGCGCGAAATCGCCTCGATGGCATAGTCGCAGGGTTCCGGATCGCCGGGCCCGTTACTTAAGAAGATGCCATCAGGATTCATCGCAAGTACCTGATCTGCCGGAGTTTGTGCCGGCACAACAGTCATGCGGCAACCGTGCTCGGCAAGTATCCGCAGGATGTCGCGCTTGATGCCGAAGTCGTAGGCCACCACATGCACGCGGCTTTGCGGGCGCGGCGGCTTGCTGGAGGTCTTCCAGATCAGGCCGTCGTTCCACTGATAGATCTTCTTGGTGGTGACCACCTTGGCGAGATCCATCCCCTTCAACCCGGGGAATTTCTTGGCGGCGCGCACCGCCGCCGTCTCGTCGATCTTGTCGCCCGTCATGATGCATCCGGACTGCGCGCCCTTCTCACGCAAAAGGCGCGTCAGCTTGCGGGTGTCGATATCCGCGATCGCGACCACCTTGCAGCGGAGCAGGAAGCTCGACAGCGACTCGGTGGCCCGCCAATTCGAATGCAGCAAGGGCAGGTCGCGGATCACCAGGCCGGCGGCGTACACCGCGCCCGATTCCAGATCCTCAGGCGTGGTGCCGGTATTGCCCACGTGGGGGTACGTGAGAGTGACAATCTGCCGACAGTAGGAGGGATCCGTGAGGATCTCTTGATAGCCGGTCATCGCCGTATTGAAAACTACTTCACCAGTCGTGTTGCCTTTTGCGCCTACTGAGACGCCACGGAACACGGTGCCATCTTCGAGAGCTAGCACTGCAGGTGTCGACACTCCGGTTCCTCGCTTTGCGCTACGGCGCTTTCCGCAGATGCGCAAAGCGGGAGGCGCTCTTGAGAACGTCCTCCCGCTTCATGGGTTAATTCGCGATCAGTTTCCGGGCGCGAATATTAACGATGCTCGCGGCCACTGTCCATGCTTGTCTACAGGCCGAGAACGTTCTTCATGCCATACAGGCCAGGCGGGCGCCCCACCAGCCATTCGGCCGCCCGCAGGGCGCCCCGCGCGAAGGTGGCGCGGTCGGTAGCCCGATGGGTGATCTCGACGAGCTCCCCGGCGCCGGCGAAGGTCACGGTGTGCTCGCCCACGATATCCCCGGCGCGCATGCAGGAGAACCCGATGCTGCCGGGAACCCGCGGTGAGGCCTGCCCCGCCCTATCGTAGGTCGCGACATCCTCGAGCGCTACGGCGCGCGCCTGAGCGACGGCCTCACCCAAGGCGAGCGCCGTCCCGGAAGGGGCGTCTTTCTTCAGGCGATGGTGCGCCTCGAATATATCCACATCGTAGGACGATCCGAGCCCGCGGGCCGCCATCGCTACCAGCTCGGCCGCCACGCCCACCCCCACGCTGGTATTGGGCGCAATGAGCACGGGAATGACCCGTGCGGCCCGTTCCAGGGTGCCGCGGCTCGCGGGATCGAACCCCGTGGCGCCGACCAGGAGGGGAACGCCGGCGGCCGCGCAGGCGAGCGCGTGCTCGGCGACGCCGCTCCCCAGACTGAAATCCACCGCCACGGAAGCGCCTCGAATTCCCAGTGCCGGATCCGAGGTGATCAAGACCCCGGTGGGCGCGCCCTCGCCGGCCGCGTCCTGCCCCAGCCGCCGGCTGCTCGCCGAGGCGACGGCACCGCTCAACGTGAACCGGGGGGCCTCCCCGAGCGCCCGCAGCAGCGATTGCCCCATGCGCCCCGTAATGCCGAATATTGCCAGGGCATGCATGGCCGCAGGCCTAGTCGACCGCGCCGGTGAAGAATTTCCTGACGCCCTCGAAGAAGGACTGCTCTCGAGGCCGGTGGCTGCCCTGTTCGAGAGTCACCTGGAATTTGCGCAGCAGCTCCTTCTGGTCGGCGTTCAGGCTGACGGGGGTCTCGACAACGACCCGGCAGAACAAATCGCCGGCCGCACCGCCGCGCACCGGTCGCACGCCTTTTTCCCGCACCCGAAACACGCGGCCGGACTGAGTTTCGCTCGGTATTTTGAGCACCACCTCGCCGTTGAGCGTCGGCACCTCCACCGAGCCGCCGAGAGCGGCCGTGGCGAAGCTGATCGGAACCTCGCAGGACAGATGGCTGCCTTCGCGCTCGAAGATGGCGTGCTCGCGCACGCGCACTTCGACGTACAGATCTCCGGCAGGGCCGCCGTTGCGTCCCGCCTCACCCTCGCCGTTCAGGCGAATGCGGTCGCCCGTGTCGACCCCCGCGGGCACGGTGACGGCCAGGGTCTTATCCTGGCGCACGCGGCCCTGGCCAAAGCAGGTATCGCAGGGGTTGCTGATGATCTTGCCGCGGCCCTTGCAGCGAGGACAGGGCTGCTGGATGGTGAAGATGGATTGCTGCACCCGCACCTGGCCCTGGCCGTGGCAGGTATCGCAGGTCTTGGGGGTGGAGCCTTTGGCGGCTCCGGAGCCCTTGCAGGTCTTGCACTCCGCCAGCGAGGGAATCTGGATCTCGGTTTCCGTGCCGAACACCGCCTGTTCGAGATCCAGTTCGAGTTCATAGCGCAGGTCCGCGCCGCGGAACACCTGGGACCGGCCGCGCTGGCCCCCGGAGAAAATATCCCCGAACATCTCGCCGAAGATGTCGCCGAATGCCTCCCCCGGGCTGAAGCCGCCGCCACGGCCGCCTTCGAGTCCGGCGTGCCCGAACTGGTCGTACACGGCGCGCTTTTGCGCGTCGCACAGTACCTCGTAGGCCTCCTTGGCCTCCTTGAACTTATGTTCCGATTCCGGATCGTCGGGATTGCGATCCGGATGGTATTTCATGGCGAGGCGGCGATAGGCCTTCTTGATATCCACTTCCGTCGCGTTTCTCGGCACGTCGAGGAGCTTGTAGTAATCCTGCTTCGCCATTGCTCACCCGGGGCTCAACGCCCATAAAAGCGAACCGCCGGCAATCCCATCGCCGGCGGTTCACTCAACACAATTCCACGCGGCCGGCGTCCTTTAGGCCTTCTTGCGGTCGCTTTCCTTCACTTCCTCGAACTCGGCATCCAGCACGTCATCCTTGGGCTTCTCCGTGTGCCCGGCCGAGCTGTTGCCGTCGCTTCCCGTGCCGCCGCCGGCGCCCGCCGCCGACTGCTCGTACATCTTCTGCAGCAGCGCGCTGGATGCCTGCTCGAGCGCCTGGGTCTTGCTCTCGATGGCCTCCCGGTCATCGCCGCTCATCGCGGTCTTGACCGCGGCAACCGCCTCGCTGGCAGCCTTCTTCTCATCGTCGGAGATCTTGTCCCCGACATCCTTGAGCGCCTTCTCCACGGTGTGAATGGTGGCGTCCGCCTTATTGCGTGCACCGACCAGCTCGCGGAACTTCTTGTCCTCCTCGGCGTGCGCCTCGGCGTCGCTGACCATGCGCTTGATCTCCGCCTCGGACAAGCCGCTCGAGGCCTTGATGACGATGCGCTGCTCCTTGCCGGTCTTCACGTCCTTGGCCGACACGTTCAAGATGCCGTTGGCGTCGATATCGAACGCTACTTCGATCTGCGGCATGCCGCGGGGCGCCGGCGGAATATCCGTCAGGTCGAACCTTCCCAAGGACTTGTTGTCGGTCGAGCGGTCGCGCTCGCCCTGCAGCACATGGATGGTCACCCCCGTCTGATTGTCGTCCGCCGTCGAAAAAGTCTGCGACGCCTTGGTCGGGATGGTGGTGTTCTTTTCGATCACCTTGGTCATCACGCCGCCCAGGGTCTCTATGCCGAGCGACAGGGGAGTCACATCCAGCAGCAGCACGTCCTTGACGTCGCCGGACAGCACGCCGCCTTGAATGGCCGCGCCGACCGCCACCGCTTCGTCGGGATTCACGTCCTTGCGCGGCTCCTTGCCGAACAAGTCCTTCACCGCCTGCTGCACCATGGGCATGCGCGTCTGGCCGCCGACCAGAATGACCTCGCTCACATCCTTCATGGACAGGCCCGCATCCTTCAGCGCAATGCGGCAAGGCTCCATGGTCTTCTGCACCAGATCTTCCACCAGCGACTCGAGCTTGGCCCGGGTGAGCTTCATATTCAGGTGCTTGGGGCCGGCCGCATCCGCCGTGATGTACGGCAGGTTGATTTCGGTCTGCTGGCTCGAGGACAGCTCGATCTTGGCCTTCTCCGCGGCTTCCTTCAGGCGCTGCATCGCCAGCGGGTCCTTGCGCACGTCGATGCCGCTTTCCTTCTTGAATTCGTCGGCCAGATAGTTGATGACGCGCAAGTCGAAGTCCTCGCCGCCCAGGAAGGTATCCCCGTTGGTCGACATGACTTCGAACTGGCGCTCCCCGTCCACCTCGGCGATTTCGATCACCGAGACATCGAAGGTGCCGCCGCCCAAGTCATAGACCGCGATCTTGCGGTCGCCGCCGTCCTTGTCGAGGCCGTAGGCGAGCGCCGCCGCCGTGGGCTCGTTGATGATGCGCTTGACGTTCAAGCCGGCGATGCGCCCGGCGTCCTTGGTGGCCTGGCGCTGGGAATCGTTGAAGTAGGCCGGAACCGTGATGACGGCCTCGGTGACGGTCTCGCCCAGGTAGTCCTCGGCGGTCTTCTTCATTTTCATCAAGACCCGGGCCGAGACCTCGGGAGGCGCCATTTTCTTGCCCTGAGCCTCGACCCAGGCATCGCCATTGTCGGCCTTCAGGATCTTGTAGGACACCATGCTCATGTCCTTCTTCACCACGTCGTCGGCGAATTTGCGGCCGATGAGCCGCTTGACGGCGGCCAGCGTGTTCGCGGGGTTGGTGACGGCCTGGCGCTTGGCGGATTGACCCACCAGCACTTCGCCATCCTTCGTGAAGGCAACGATCGACGGGGTGGTTCGATCGCCCTCACTGTTCTCGATGACCTTGGGCTTGCCGCCCTCCATGATCGCGACGCAGGAGTTGGTCGTGCCAAGATCGATGCCAATCATTTTACCCATAGTACAAACCCTCTAAAGAATTCTAGACCTGACCACTACGTGGGGGAGTCTGCGGCATTTTCAATTGCCGCCGCCGGGCGCCTTGCTCACGATGACCCGGGCCGGACGCAGCAAGCGGCCGTTCAGGGAATAGCCTTTTTGTATCACCGACAGCACGGTATTGGCGGGCTGATCCGGGCTCTCCTGAACCGCCATGGCCTCGTGCCACTCCGGATCGAATGGCTGCGCCGCGGGATCGATGATCTTGATGCCCGCCTTGTCGAAGGCGCGGTGCAGCTGCCGCAAGGTGGCCTGGGCCCCTTCGAGCAGGGCCGGGCCGGGGTTTGCCGGGCCGGCATTGATTCCGGCCTCCAGGGCATCCCCGACGGTGACCAGCTCCTGGGCGAAGCGCTCGATGGCGAATTTGCGGGCGTTTTCGACCTCGCGTTCGCTGCGCTTGCGGAAATTCTCCAATTCCGCCACGGCGCGCAGATAGCTATTGCGGTTTTCCGTTGCCCGGGCCTCCGCCGCGGCCAGCGCCGCCGCCGGGTCCACGACGCCTGACTGCCCCGCATCCGGGGCAGCCGCGCCCTCGGCATGATTGGTTTCGTTCACTCTTGCAAGATCCTCGAAAGATTGGCGGCATGGATGCCGCGCAGTCCGCAATTCTGGGGCCTATTTACGCGCGTTCAAGGCCGAACCCAGCAGTTTCGCGGTCAGGTCCACGATGGGAATGACCCGCTCGTAGGCCATGCGCGTCGGACCGATGATGCCCAATACCCCGACCACCCGATTGTCCAGCATGTAAGGCGCCGTCACCACGCTGATGTCGTCCAAAATCCGGTAGCCCGATTCCTGGCCGATGAAAATCTGGATCCCATCGGCCCGCAGGCAGCTGTCCAGCAGGCGCAAAATGTCGTGCTTTTCGTTGAACGCTTCGAACAGGCGCCGCAGCCGGTCGACATTCGACAGTTCCGCAAAGCCCATGAGATTGGTCTCGCCGGCGATGACATATTCCACGCCCCCGGTCGGCTCGGTGTCGAAGACCTTCTGCGCCATTTGGATGGCGTCCTGCATGAGCTGGTTCATGTGCTGGCGGGTCTCCTGCAGCTGCCCCACCAGCTGCGCCCGCACCTCCGGCAGCGAGCGCCCGCCGAATGCCTCGTTCAGATAGTTGGCGGCCCGGCGCAACTCCTCGGTCGAATAGTAGCGGTCGAGCTGGACCACCCGGTTCTGCACCTCGCGGTTGTTCATCACCATGATGGCGAGCGCGCGATTCTCCGACAGCGCGATGAACTCGATTTGCGACAGCGCCACGTAGTTGGGATTGGGCAATGTCACCAGGCCCGCCATGTGCGTGACATTGGACAGCATTTGCGACACGGTCTGCACCAGCGAACGGCCGCTGGCCGCATCCGAGCCCAGACGCCGCTCGATTTCCTCGATCTCCTCGTGGTGCAGGGGCTTGAGTTTGAGCAGCGTGTCGACGAAAAAACGGTAACCCTTGTCGGTGGGAATGCGCCCGGCGGAGGTATGGGGCGAGGCCACGAAGCCGAGATCTTCCAAGTCGGCCATGACATTGCGAATGGTGGCCGAGGAGAGGCTCAATCCCGAGTCGCGCGACAAAGTCCGCGAGCCCACGGGCTGCCCATCGCGAATGTAATTCTCGATCAGGGCCTTGAGCAGCAGCTGCGCCCGCTCGTTGAGTGCCTCATCGGCGCCGTCTGTCATGGTACGGTCCATATATCACGTTTGAAGCTACCTAGCGTGTCCGCCCCAAGTCAAGTCGAGCGAATCCGCTTAAAATGTTCAGCTTCATGGCGTGACCGGCTGCGCGCCGTCATGCTACAAGGACTCGCCCATGGCCCATACCTTTCAATCCATCGCGCTGGTCGGCAATGCCGAGGACTTGCGCGTCGCCGAATGCATGCTGAGCCTCGCCGGCCACTTCCAGTCGCGGGGGGTTCGCGCCCTGGTCGATCCGGGCGTGGGGCTCGCTTTTCGGCCGGACAGCGTCCTGCTCTGCCCCGAACAGTCCTTCGCCGCCCGGGCGGATCTCATCGTGGCCATCGGGGGCGACGGCACCCTGCTGTACGCGGCGCGCTTGGTGGCCGGCTATTCGGTACCTTTGCTGGGCATCAATCGCGGCCGGCTGGGATTCTTGACCGACGTCAGCCCCGAATCCATGCTCGAGGACGTGGACACCGTGCTCGCCGGCCGATACAGCGAGGATCGGCGCTCGCTGCTGGCGGCGCGCCTGGAGAAGCACGGGGCCGAATCCGTCAGCGCCCTCGCCTTGAACGATGTGGTGGTGAACAAATGGAAAACCGGCCGCACCATGGACTTCGAAACCTCCATCAACGGGCGTTTCGTCAACTCGCATGGCGGCGACGGCATGGTGATCGCCACGGCGACCGGCTCGACCGCCTATGCGCTGTCCTGCGGCGGCCCCATCGTCGAGCCTGACCTCGACGTGTGGGTGCTGGCCCCCATCTCCCCGCACACCCTGAGCGACCGTCCCATCGTGGTGCGTGCCGGCAGCAAGATCCAGCTGCGCATGTCGGATCGCTTCGAATCCAGGGCGCAAGTCACCTGCGACGGTACTGCCATCGGCGATCTCGAACAGGGAGATCATCTCTACGTCGAGAGCGCCGACGCTCAAATCACCCTGCTGCATCCGCCGGGCTACGACTATTACCGGCTGCTGCGTTCCAAGCTGCACTGGGGCCGCGGCGAGTACGGCCGCCAAGACGGCGGCCCCGGCTCGGACTGAGGGCGCATGCTGACCCATCTGCAGCTGCGCGACTTCGTTCTGGTGGATCAGGCGGAACTCGAGTTCAAGCCGGGCCTCACCGCACTGACCGGGGAGACCGGTGCCGGAAAATCCATCGTGGTGGATGCTCTGCTGCTGCTCGCGGGCGGGCGCGCCGCCGGCGATGTCGTGCGCCAGGGTGCCGAACGCGCCGAGGTCGCCGCGAGTTTCGATGCCCTGCCAGCCGCGGCCAAGGCCTGGCTCGAAGCGCAGGCCATCGAAGAGGACGGCGATCTGGTGATGCGCCGGGTGATCGGCGCCGACGGCCGTTCGCGTGCCTATGTAAACGGCCAAATGGTGCCGATCCAGGCATTGCGCGAGCTGGCGGAATTTCTCATCGAAATCCACGGTCAGCAAGAATTCCAGCATCTGGTGAACCGCGCCGCGCAGCGTGAGATGCTCGATGAGCACCTGGCGGACGCGAGCCTGCTGGGCGCCGTTTCCAACCTGTATGAGCGCTACCGGAACTGCCGCCGCGACTACGAGGCGCTCAAGTCGGCCGCCGAGAACCGCGACTCACGCCTGGATTTGCTGCGCTACCAGCTGGCGGAACTGAAGGTCGAGGTGACCAGCGTCGCCGGCATCGAAGAGCTGTTCGCCGACCGTAAGCGCGTCGCGAGCCGCGGTCGCTTGGCCGAAGCAGCCCGCGGGGCGCTGGTCGCCGCCTATGAATCGGACGGCGAGAGCGCACACGATTTACTGGGCCGGGCGCACGCCGCGCTTCGCAATGTCGGGGACGCCGATCCCCAGCTCGCCCCGGCCGCCGAACTGCTGGCGCAGGCCCTGATCAACACCCACGAAGCGGCCGACGCGCTGCGCCACTACCTGGATGTGCTGGACATGGATCCGGCGCGCCAGGAGGAAGTCGAACGGCGCGCCGCCGCGCTCGAGGCGCTGGCACGCAAGCACCGGCTGAGCGTTCTCGAGCTTCCCGAGCAGCTGCTGCGCACCGAGGCGGAATTGGCGGCGCTCGACAATGCGCAGCTCAGCCTGGCCGAGCTCGAGCTCGAGCTCGGCGAATTGACTCGAGGCTATCGCGGCGCCGCACAGCGCCTAACGGAGGCGCGCAACGCCGCCGCCAGCCGCTTCGGCTCCCGCATCACCCAGCTCATGCAGGCACTCGGTATGGCGGGTGGCCGATTCGAGGTCAGCCTCGCCCCCAGCGACTCGGAGTTCAGCGCCAACGGCAGCGATGACATCGAGTTCCTGGTCAGTGCGAACCCAGGGCAGGCGCCGAAGAACCTCGCAAAGGTCGCCTCCGGAGGCGAACTGTCGCGCATCAGCCTCGCCGTGCAAGTGGCGGCCGCGGCCAAGACCTCGGCGCTGACCATGGTGTTCGACGAGGTGGATGCCGGGATCGGCGGCGCGGTGGCCGAAATCGTCGGGCGGCAGCTGCGCGATTTGGGGGAACGCGCCCAGGTGCTGTGCGTCACTCATCTGGCGCAGGTCGCATCGCAGGCGCATGGGCAGTTTCGCGTCACCAAGCTCACGGACGGCAAAATCACCCGCACCGCGGTGAAGGCCCTGAGCGAGCCCGAGCGCGTCGATGAGGTCGCACGCATGCTGGGCGGCATCGACGTCACCGAGCAGGCGCGCGCCCACGCGCGCGAAATGCTGGCGCATGCCGCGCCCGCCGAAGCTCAACCGAAGAAAAAGCGCGCGCCGGCGGCGCGGCGCTGAGCGGCTACTTAGCGCGCTTTTGATTCGGGCAATTGGGCTTGCGGCAATGTCCGTACAGGATGAGCGCGTGGTCGCTGATCTCGAATCCCAGGCGTTTCGCCACCGCATGCTGGCGCTCTTCGATGCCGCCGTCCATGAACTCTTCGACGTGACCGCAGTCAACACACACGATGTGATCGTGATGCCCGCCCTGGTTGAGCTCGAACACCGCCATTCCGCCTTCGAAATGATGGCGGGTGACGAGCCCCGCGGCCTCGAACTGGGTCAGCACGCGGTACACCGTGGCAAGACCGATGTCTTCGTTGGAAACCAGCAGCTTCTTGTAGATGTCCTCAGCGCTCATGTGCCGCGCCGAGCCGTCCGCCAGAATGTCCAGGATTTTCAGCCTGGGCAGCGTAACTTTGAGGCCTGCATTGCGCAGATCGGTGCTTTCGCTGGTCGAGTCGGGTTTCAGGCGCTGCGGCATGCTGTGCCCTCGGGTATGATGCGGCAATTATCAATCATTTAACGGCTGCGCACCACTTTGACGACAATATTTCAACGGATTATTTTCGGGATGGCCTTGGGCGTGCTCGCATCGGGATGCGTCTATCGAATCAACATTCAACAGGGCAATTTCCTCGATCAAAAGGCGGTCGACCAGGTCAAGGCCGGCATGACGCGCAGCCAGGTTCGCTACTTGCTGGGCACGCCCATGGTCGCGGATCCTTTCGAAAAGGATCGTTGGGACTACATTTACTACCTGAAGAAGGGCCGCAGCAGACACGTCGACTCGCGGCGAGTCACGGTCTATTTCGACGGCGACAAGGTCGCAAAGCTCGACAAGCCGACCGATGCGGAGGCGGCGGCGCAGGACGCTTCGGCGGCGCAAATCAAGAACGGCCGGACTTATTGAGCGCTGACGCGCGGATTTAACGGGGTCGAAGCGACCCCGCCCGACATTGCTTGGGTTAAGAACCGGAGCGCTGACGCGTTTTGCGGGCTTGCTGGACGCGGGAGCGGCGGGCGTCCTTGGGATCGGCGGCCAGGGGGCGATAAATCTCGATTCGATCGCCCTCCTTCAGCACGTAATCCTTGCCGGCGGCTATGCCGAAGACGCCGAGCGGGGAATTGACCAGATCCACGCCCTTGAAATCGGGGTCGAGGGCCGCCGCCCGCAGCGCATCGGCGATGCGCGACCCCGCCGGCAGGCTCAAGGTCTTGACGATGGCGCGCTGCGGCTCGGCATAGGCGATCTCGACCCGGATCGGTGCGCTGCTCATGCCTCTAACCGGGATAGACGGCCTGCGCGCGCTTCACGAAGGCCTCGATGATGGTGCCGCAAATCGCCTCGAATACGGCGTTGAAGGCGTGCGCGGTCAGGCGATTCTTGAACTCGAACTCAACCCGAAAATGCACCCTCGAGCCGCGCGTACTGATCGCCTCGAAGCGCCATTCGCCCACCAAATTGCGGAACGGCCCGTGCAGCAGCTGCATGTGGATTTGCGCATCCTGCTGCAGCGTGTTGCGGGTCGTAAACTCCGTCTGCAGGACACCGCGCGCGATCTTGAGCGACGCGACGCGTTCGCCGGCGCCAACCTCCTCGACCCGCGCACCGACGCACCAGGGCAGGAACTCAGGATAGCGAGCCACATCGTTGACCAAGGCGAACATCTGGGCGGCCGTATAGGTCACCAGCGAGCTGCGCTCCACTACCTGCATTCTTGCTCCCTCGGAGCGCCCGCCGGGGCATTCCCGCGACAGCGCCGTTTCAGCGGATTCTCCGGCAAAAGCGCGGGCGCCGCCACCGGCGAAGACTTATCATGCGCTTCGCGCAACTGTTAACGGGGCCGAAGCGGCCCCGCCCGACGATTATTGTGAACCAAGATGAAAACCGCTGAGAAATTGCCGCCGATCGCCGTCAACCGCAAAGCGCGCTTCGATTACTTCATCGAGGAGCGTTTCGAGGCAGGCATCTCCCTCATGGGCTGGGAGGTCAAGAGCATGCGCGCCGGCAAGGCGCAAATCGCCGAGGCGTACGTGTATTTGAAGAACGGCGAGGCCTTCCTGTTCGGCGCCCACATCGGGGCCCTGAATTCGGCATCAACTCACGTCAATACCGACCCCACGCGCACGCGCAAGCTGCTGCTCAATCGGCGGCAGCTCGACCATATGATCGGCGCGGTCGAGCGGCGCGGCTACACCATCGTGCCCTTGGAGCTGTACTGGAAGGAAGGACGGGCGAAATTGGAGATCGGCCTCGCCAAGGGCAAGAAGCAGCACGACAAGCGCGCCACGGACAAGGATCGTGACTGGCAGCGCGACAAGGGACGCATCATGAAGGCCATGCGCCGGTGATCCGGGGGACCGGGCGTGCGGGCGTGCGGGCGTGCGGGCGACCAACGAGCGCGCCGCCGGGCGCATTTGGTTCGCCGGCCCAGAACGCGTAAGCTAGTAGCTCGATTTGGGGCCGACCGGTTTCGACATGGGTTGCGAAACTGCGGGGGCGTACCGAGGTGCAGGTTCCTCGTTAAACCATTTGCAAAACTATAGTTGCCAATCAAGACAACTACGCTCTAGCCGCCTAATCGCGGTTGAAGCCCAGGCGGCTCGTGCTGATGCGAACGTTTGGGTGTAGCGCTCATCAGCTAGTGGAACACACGTGTCTGGGGTGTGTTCAACGAAAAAACTACCGGGCTGGCTGCATGCTTTCCCTGCCCGTTGGGTAGTGCGCGGCGAGAACAATAGACTGGGCTACGTACGTAGATCTTGCAGCGTAGGACTTATGGACGGGGGTTCGATTCCCCCCGGCTCCACCACTTTCGCGGGCGGCATGGCCCAGGGCGCCTATATATGACGCGGATTGAAGTTCCGAACTCCGGCGCCAGGCGCGGGTCTCGCGGCCGTTTCGGCCGCTGGCTCCTCACATTGCTGCTGTTGATCATCGTCGGCGCCGGGCTCTGGACCTGGTTGACGCTCGCGTGGGCCTACGCCGAGGGCGAGCGCGCGGGCGTACTGCAGAAATTCGTACGCCGCGGCTGGGTGTGCAAGACCCAGGAAGGCGAAATCGCGCTGTACTACGGCGGCGGCCAATACCTGGGCACCGGCGGATCGCCGCAGTTATGGGACTTCAGCGTGCGCGACAAATCGGTCGCGACGGACTTGAGCAAGGCGGTGGGCCACCGCGTCCAACTGCACTACACCGAGCACCCGGGAATACCCACCAGCTGTTTCGCCGAAACCCGCTACCTGGTGGATCGGGTGACGGTGACGGACAACGCGCCCGGTAATCAGGCGGCGCCGGGACCGGGGCTTCCCGCCCTACCCGCGGGCGCGTCCGGCGCCACGGCCGCGCCTGCCCCGACCGGTGCGGCGCCCCCGGCCACTTCGGTTCCGAACCCGACTTCGCGCTAGGAGAATTGCCGGCGAGAGCTCGCCACTTGCTCGGCGATGCTCACGGCGGTTCGCAGTGCGAGCAGTCCGTCTTCGCCGCTCACCGGCGGCGGGCTGCCGGTCGCCACGGAGTCGAGAAAGGCGACGATTTCATCCTTGAGCGCGTCCCCCTGCTCGTAGCTATTCTCCTCGATGGCGACCTGCGGCACTCCGTCCGCGCCGACCCCGGCGCCCTTGCGGATCACGGTCAGTACCTTCTGCTGCAGATCGACCGAGATGTAGGCGTCATCTTGGAACAGGCGCAGCTTGCGCTCCGTCTTCAAGCTGACGCGGCTGGCCGTTGCGTTCGCAACGCAGCCGTTGGCGAAGCGCAGGCGCGCATTCGCGATGTCGACCTCCCGGGAGAATACGCTGCTGCCGATGGCATCGACCGCGACTACCGGCGAGCGCACGATGCTCAAAATCAAGTCGATGTCGTGAATCATCAGGTCCAGCACCACATCGACGTCCGTGCCGCGATACTTGAACGGCGCCAACCGCGCCGACTCGATGAAGCGCGGCGCGGTCAGCGAGGGCTGCACGGCCTGCACGGCCGCATTGAAGCGTTCCAGGTGCCCGACCTGCAGGATGCGATTGGCGCGGCGCGCCAGCTGGATGAGGATCTCCCCCTCCTCCACGGTCACGGTCATCGGTTTCTCGACCAGCACGCTTGCGCCCGCATCGAGAAAGTCTTTTGCAACTTCGAAGTGCATGGGGGTCGGGGTCACGATGCTGACGGCGTCGACGTGCCCCAGCAGCTCACGATAGTCGGCATAGGCGGCCACCCCCAATTCGGCGGCCACCGCGGATCGTGCCTGCGCGGAAGGATCGGCCACCCCCAGCAGATGCGAGTTCGGCAGACTCGCATACTTCTGCGCATGGAACCGGCCCAGGTAACCGACCCCGACGACCGCCGTGCGGATCAAGGTGGCGCGTCTCGCCGCCACTTGCTACGGGCACGGTAATCCTGGCGCAATTGCAAGGTCGCTCCCCCCACGATGGCGAGCGCCGCGCCGCCGAAGCAGAGCAGCCCGCGCCAGACCGTCCAAGTACCGGCCGACAGCGACCAGAGCGTCATCCCGATCGCCAAAATCGCGCCGATCCCAATGAAGGCCCAGGGTTTTGCGTTGTACAGGGTCTGAGGCATCCAGGATCGCACGCCCCCGATTCTACAGCGCTTGGGCGGCGGACGGCCGGATTCGTTTACAATCGCCGGCATGACGTTTCGGACACTTCTCGGGCGCGCCGGACTGAGCAGTCCATGGTCCATCGAACTGGGAATGGCTGCCTTGGGGCTGCTGATCGGCGTGGCGGTCATGCCCATCCTGATCTTCTACACCGGGGCCGCGACCCTCGGGCGCTACGAGGGAGCCGGCCTCGGCCGCCTGTACCACACGCTATTCCAGGGGCTTGGGCAGGCATCGGTCGCCTCGTGGACGGTGTTCCTCGGTCCCTACGCCCTCTATGTCCTGTTCAGAGGACTTCGGGCCTGGTGGCGGGTTAGCGCTCACTTAACCTAATTCCCCATTCAAGTTCTCTGCGCCGCGGACGCTAACTGACAATAAGCGGATCTTGATCCGGTTTTGACTGTTGGAGCACTGCGCGTGAACCCCGAGATCGAAGCTCATCTTCGAATGTCAGTGAACTTCCCCTCGCCTCCGGGCGTGGCGACGCACATCATTGAGCTCGCGCAAGATCCGGACATCGAGATGGGGAAAGTGGCCAAGGCCCTGAGCATGGACTCGGCCCTCTCGACGAAAATTCTGCGCATCGCCAATTCGCCGCTGTATGCGCAGCGCCGCAAGAGCGAGAATCTGCGCCAGGCGCTGGTGGTGCTGGGATTGAACGCGACGCTCACGCTCGCGTTGAGCTTTTCCCTGGTCAAGTCGCTACGCGGCGGAAAATCCAACGGCCTGAGCTACGCCTTTTATTGGCGACGCGCGCTGCTGGCGGCAACCGCGGCTCGCGCGCTCGGCGACGCAATGCGTCAATCCCTGGCCGAAGAGATATTCCTGGCGGCGCTGCTGCAGGACGTGGGCATGCTGGCGCTCGACGGTGCCGTGCCCGATCTGTACTCCCAAGGGGAAGCTCTGCAGCGCAACCACAGCGCACTGGCCGAGCACGAAAAGAAACGCCTGCAGGTCGACCACGCCCATGTCGGCGGTTGGCTGATGAAGGGGTGGCATTTGCCGGCGCGCCTGCATCAGGCCATCGAGCACAGCCATCAACTGGATCTGAGCCCCAGCACCGATCCGGCGCAGATCTTCGATCGTTGCGTGGCCCTGTCGGGGCCCGTGGCGGATCTGTTCCTGCTGGACCCCGAGCAGCGGCAGTTTGCCGAGACCGCACTGTGCGCGGAACGCAGTCTCGGTCTCGACAAGATGGCATTCGGCCAGGTCTTGGGCACCATCGGTTCCATGATTCCGGAGACCGAAGCCATTTTCGAAGCCGATTTGCTCGCCAAACAGCATCCGGAGCTGATCCTCGAGCAAGCCCGCGAGGTTCTCATGCTGCGCAGTCTGCATACCCTGCGCGAGATCAACACATTGCGGGGCGCACCGGAGGGCGGCGCGCCGCGGGCGCTCGAACTTGAGGAGGAGACTCGCCGCGACGCGCTGACGGGGGTGTACACCCGAGCCTATCTCGACCAGTATCTGGGCCGCGAATTCGACAACTCGACCCGCCACAAATGGCCCTTGAGCGTGGCCTGCGTAGATCTGGACAAATTCAAGAACATCAACGACCACTTCGGCCACCAGGCCGGAGATCGGATCTTGCAGGCGACCGCGCGCATACTTCGCAGCAACACGCGCGAGACGGATTTGATCGCGCGCTACGGAGGCGAGGAGTTCGTCGTGGTGCTGCCGGCAACCGATGCGGAGACCGCACGCAGCATTTGCGAGCGCATCGTGATGGCATTCCGCAATACCGGGCACGTGATCGGCTCCGATCATGCCACGGTGACCGTATCCATCGGGTGCGCGACTCACGGCGCTCAGACCCCGTTCGGCAATGTCGCGGAGTTCGTCAAGGCGGCCGATCAGGCCCTGTACACCGCCAAGATGCGTGGCCGCGACCGCTCGGTGCCCTTCGACCGGCAATTGTCCGGAACGCTCGCCCGCAGCGGTTGAGACGGCGGCGCGTCGATTCAGATGGCGCCGCATCGCCTTCAGATGGCGGCGCTCCGGCTTGAAGCACCCTGCCCGCCGCCTTATGTCTTCATCGATTTGAGTTGCGTCACAGTTTTGCTATCTCGCCGGCCATTTGCTGTCGCAATTTGGGAACATGGCTGCATCGGAACAATCAAAATTATAGTTTCAGCTATTGACGATTTGGCTTTTTTTTGTAGAGGGAAGACGATGAGCGACCGCAAGACCGGGAACGATCCCGATTCGACATTCAGTTTCGGCGTGCGCGAGATGCGGCAGGTGAACGTTGGGCAGAAGCTCAGCTTGGAAGACGCCCCGCTCAAGGCGGCGAATGAAAAGCGCGGCTTCGATCCTTACAATACCTCCGGCAGCTTCGACCGCAAGAAGAACTGGATGCGAGTCGGCAAGCGCTAACTGCCGCCGCTTGGCAGTGCGCCGCTCAGGGCGCAGCAGGCTTGTGAGCGCGGCTCACGCGAAATTCGCTGTTGGGGTACCAGCGCGGAAATCGGCGGGTGCGGGCCACGCGATTGCCGACTTCGTAGTAGAGCGTGAGATCGTCGAGCGCACCGCGCACGTTCCAGTCCGATGAGTATTGATCGCCGGGCTGGCGATAGCGATGCATCATGTAGTCATCGAACTGCGCCCGGCCCCACTCCGGACCGCGGGCAGCGTCGTCGAACCCTCTCAAGGCGTACAACGCCGGCACGCCCGCCTCCGCAAAGATGAGACTGTCGGAACGATAATACAGCCCCCGCTCAGGCAGGGGATCCGGGGTCACCGTCCGTCCCTGCAGCAGCGCCGCCCCGCGAGCATAGTCCTCGAGATCGCTGTTCCCTGAACCCAGTAGAGTCAAGTTGCGGGCCCGCCCGCCGGCGCGCAAGCCGTCCAGATTGAGCACCGCCGCGGTGTCCCTCAATGGAAATAAGGGGTTCGCCACGTAGTAGCGTGAACCGAGCAGGCCGGATTCTCCGCCGGTCAGGGCCAGAAACACGATGGTTCTATCCGCGACCGGCTTCGTCCTGACGAAGGACTGCGCCAATACCAAGAGCCCGGCCGTTCCGCTCGCATCAGCGACCGCCCCATTGAAAATATTGTGGCCGGAGCGTGCGGGTTCACGGCCCAAGCCGTCCCAGTGGGCGGTGTACAAGACATATTCCTTATGCCGGCCGCCGCCCGGCAACACGGCGATGACATTCGAAGAATTGAACCGACGCACGCTGTTGTGCAGGGTCGCATCGACCGACAGCCCCATTGGAATCGCCTTGAAGCCCGCATGGGCCGCGGCCGTCGCCGAGGCCGCGAAGTCGAGCCCCGCAGCGCCGAACAAGGTCCGTGCTGCGTCCTTCTGCAGCCAGCCTTCGACACTGGCATGTCCTTCGGCGGCGTCCGCCGTGGCTAGCTCGAGCTGCGGCCCGCCCCAAGTGTTCTGCACGACGTTCCAGCCGTAGCCGGCGGTAGCGTCGTCGTGAACCAGCAGCACGGCTGCCGCGCCCTGACGCGCAGCCTCCTCGATCTTGTAGGCCCAGCGCCCGTAATAAGTCATGGCGCCGCCCCTGAAGGTTTTGGGGTCCTTGGAGCCGTATCCCGGATCGTTGCTCAGCACCATGACGGTCTTGCCGTGCACGTCGACACCCTCATAGTCGTTCCAGCCAAACTCCGGGGCGACGATGCCATAGCCGACGAACACCAGATCGCTGCGCCGAAGTTCCGCCTCGGGCAGGCCGGGCTTGCTCCAAATCACCATATCCTTGCCGCTGGCGAGCCGGATCGTCCCCTGGCGGCCCGCAACAGAGAGCTCGGCATCGGCGCCGGTGGCGGTCTCGACCATCGGCACCAACTGCACGAAACTCTGGCCATTGCCGGGCTTCAAGCCCAAATTGCGGAACTGATCGGTCAGGTAGGCGACGGTCTTATCCTCCCCCGGGGTGCCGGGCCTGCGGCCCTCGAAGTCGTCCGAGGAGAGGCGCCAGACTGCCAGTCCGTAGGCAGATTCATCGATTTCGGTCGACGGCGGTACCTTGGGCTGCCCGGCACAGCCCGCCAGCAGCATGCCCGCGAAGGCCACGATGCCGCAAAGTCGCCAGATTCGCATGATTCAGCCCACTCCTCGTTCAGTTGCGGCGCGGCCAGTACAGCAAGACCACCGCGCACAGGCAGGCGGCGGTCGCCAAATGCGCCCAGAGGCGCCACGAGCGCGCCTTGATCTGCCCCAGGAAACTCCCGGCGCTGGCGGCGGTCAAAACCCCGAATGCAAGCCAACTCCACAGCAACTGCGGCAATTCGCGCGTTAGCTCGGGGTGTTCTCCCGCCAGGACCCCGAACACGATCAGGACCGCTCCCAAGCCGAAAGTGATCGATGCCGCGGACCCCAGCAAGATACCGATCAAAACAGTGAACGGACGCATACCGTACGGCTCATATACACTTGCTTGCGGGCACAGGCTTCTCTAGCCTTGAAGGGAATTGGGGATCGCAGTTTACAGGAGATCCGGTACGGTGATGACTAATAGGCCTTGGGCGAAGCGTTCGCGCTGGATTACCGGCGTCGCCGTTTGCGCCAGCGCGGTGGGGCTGGCCGCATTGTTGGGCGCCGCCATGACGCCATCGCCCGCCGTTCCGGCGGCCGCCGCGCCGCTCGCGCCGACGGAACAGGAAAACTACGTCGCGCGTCGGGTGGCCGACATCGTCGCCCGCGAGCACTATCGGCGCGCGCCGCTGGACGATCATCTCTCGAGCCTGATCCTCGACCGCTATCTCGATGCGATCGACGGCGGACGCAGCTATTTTTACGCGAGCGACATCGCAGAATTCGAGCGCTATCGCTACCAGCTCGACGATGCCATCAAGGCCGGCGACGTCGACCCCGCGTTCGTGATCTTCCGACGCTATCAGCAGCGCAGCCGCGAGCGCATGGCCTATGCGATCGAGCTGCTGAACAAGAAACCAGACTTCGACATCGAAGAGTCGTTCAATTTCGATCGCGAGAAGGAACCTTGGCCGGCGAACGCCGCCGAGATGAACGAGCTGTGGCGCAAGCGCGTGAAGAACGATGAATTGTCGCTCGTGACGGCGGGCAAGACCTGGAACGAGGCCGCCGATCTGCTGCGCAAGCGCTACGAGCATGTCGAGAAGCGCATGGACCAGAGCAAGCCGGAGGACGTGTTCGAGGCCTTCATGAACGCCTTCGTGCTGTCCTTGGATCCGCATTCGAATTATTTCTCGGCGCGCAATTCCGAGGAATACAACATTCAGATGAGCCTGAGCTACGAGGGAATCGGCGCTTCGCTGCAGCTGACCGACGACTACGTCACCGTGATCGACGTCATCGCCGGCGGCCCGGCGGCAACCAGCGGCAAGCTCGCCGCCAACGATCGCATCACGGCGGTCGGCGAAGGCAAGACAGGAGAGCTCGTCGATGTGATCGGCTGGCGCCTGGACGACGTGGTGCAGAAGATTCGCGGGCCCGGCGGCACCGATGTGCGCCTGCAGTTGCTGCCGGCGGGCGCGGCGCCCGGGTCGCCGCAGAAGGTGGTGGAATTCACGCGCAACCGCGTGTCGCTCGAAGCGCAGGCAGCCCACGAAACCCTGCGCGTGGTGCAGCGCAATGGTCACGACGTGAAGGTCGGCATCATCACCGTGCCGAGCTTCTATCAGGACTACGATGCCAGCCGCGCCGGAGCGAAGGACTATCGCAGCACGACGCGCGATGTGCAGCGCCTCATCACCGAGTTGAAGAAGCAGGGCGCCGACGTGCTGATCATGGACCTGCGCGCCAATGGGGGCGGTTATCTGCCCGAAGCCGAGTCGCTCGTGGGGCTGTTCATCGATCGCGGCCCCGTGGTGCAGCTGCGCGACACCACCGGCCGCATCGAGGTCGACGATGATCCGGACCCCGCCGTCTTCTACAGCGGGCCGATGATCGTGCTGGTCGACAGATTCAGCGCATCGGCGTCGGAGATCTTTGCGGGCGCGATGCAGGATTATGGCCGCGCCCTGATCGTCGGACAGCAGACCTACGGCAAGGGTACGGTGCAGAATGCCCACCCGCTCAATTACACCATCTTCGGCCGCAAGCCGGAGCTCGGCCAGCTCAACGTCACCATCGGCAAGTACTACCGGATCACCGGCGAGAGCACTCAGGATCGCGGCGTCACTCCCGACATTGCGCTGCCGTCGCTGATCGATGCCAATGAGGTCGGCGAGAGCACCCGTGACCGGGCGCTGCCCTGGGATCATATCGAGCCCGCGGCTTTCAGGGCCGAGGGCGACCTGAAACCGATCGCGGCGTCGCTCGATAAATTACATGAGGAGCGCACCGCGAACAGCGCCGATTTCCGCTACCTGCACGACGACATCGCCGCTCTCGATGCCATGCGCAGCCAGAAGACGGTATCTTTGAACCTCAAGACGCGCGAGGCGGAGCGCAAGCGCCTGGACGATGAGCGGCTCGAGCGCGAAAACGCCTTGCGGACGGCGCACGGCGAGAAGCCGGTGAAGTCGCTGGATGAGATCAAGGACGACGCGGCCGCGGGAATCCTGCTCGACGAGGCCTCGCAAATCGCCGCGGATCTTGCCGTGACGGCGGCGCACCGTAACGGGCCGACCCAAGCGCGCCGCATCGACGGGCATTGACCGGGCCTTTAGCGCAGCAACAGAGTGTAGAGGTCCCAGTAATCTTCGGCGAGGACGTTCCAGGCCGCTGTGCCCGGAGTTTTGGTCGTCTTGCCCGGATCCAGATCGGCCGCCGCCGGCGCCAGCGAATCCGCCGTGGGCACGGTGTCGGCGTTGTTGCGGTATTCGCAAGTTGCGCGCAGGCGGTCCAGCTTGGCCTTGAGCGCGACGGTGATTTGCTTCTGGCCGGCCACCGCGGCCTGCGCTTGCTGAACGCGCTGCATGTAGCCCTCGCATTCGGCCCGGCCGCCGAAGCTCATCTCGTGAACTCTGCGCGCCACCGCCTCCTTGGCGCGCGCCGCCAGACCATAGGCGTCGACATTTTCGCACAGCAGCTCGGCAAAGCTGATGATGGCAAGGTTGATGTTGCGGCGCGCGGCCAGGGAGATGCCGGAAAAATCCGGCGCGGCCTCGCGTTCCACGGCGCTGCGCTCGGCGTGCAGGTCGCCCACCGCGGAATCTGCAAGCACGACCTGACTGCGTAATGCCTCCAGGGATTTCTGGCGGCGCCGGCGCTTGAAGTAGTGCCAAAAGGCGGTCAGGCGGCCGATCTCGTTCTGCGCGGCGGTCAATTGACGGCGCTGCGTGTCCGCCTCGGCCGCCGCCGCCTGCAGGCGTTGATCGACATCCGCGAGCCGCGCATTCTTCGCCGCTTCGGTTTCCGACTTGTGCTTGGCCATCTCGCGCGCTTCCTGCTGGCGCGTCAGGTCGGTGGTGAACGTCGAGAGCTGCTGATGGCAGGTTTTCCACAGGGTGCGCAGCTGATAGAACACCAGTGCGCCGAAGCCGGTCTTGGGGTCGCCGAGCAGATCGCCGAGCGCGTCCAGTTGCTCCTGTACCCGGATGGTCGCGCCCTCCTGCTGCTTGAGGCGGTCGCGCAGCAGGTGAAATTCGTCCTTGAGGTCGGCGTAGGCCTTTTTCAGGCCCGCGCGATTCTGGAAGAGCTGCATGAGCCGCTCCTCTTCGGCGCTCACAGCGCCTCCCTCCGCAACTCCTTTGAGAAAACTCAGCTTATCGATCAATGTCCCGCCTTAGCCTGAAGAGCGAATTTGCAGGACATCCCCGGCAACGGAGGGCTACCTCGGCCGCTAGAAGTGATGCCCCCGCTCGGCACAATATTCCAGCCATTTATTTAACATCATGTTTCGGGTCCAGCGCTGATCCAGTTCACGCTTGAGTCCTAACTGCAGCTTGGAGAGCTGCGGATGGCGCTGGAATCCGCGAAAGCTGCGCACCTCGGCCAACCGGGCATCGTGATAGACGCATACCTCCAAGTCCGGGTCGCGGACCCGTTCCGCGCCGAATTCGAACTCATATGTGAGACGGAACACACTGGTATAGCGGCTCAACTCCTGCGGGATGAGATGGAGATCACAGTCGGCGGCCGCATGCGACACGCGTCGTGCCCTCACCGCGCGCAGGTCGCTCACCAGCCAGCCCAAACGCACGAAATTGCTCTCATAGAGCGTCATCAGGCTGACGAAGCTGCCGGGCTTCGCTCGCCAAGTCGTCTCGCACCATTGATCGGCGGCTAACATACTGGAACTATACCACGCACCTCCGCGATGTCAGGGCCGTAGGCGCCGCTCGATTCCGGTGCGGTCGAGAATTCTGCTCGAAATTTCTTCGATCGAGACCTCCGTCGCATCGAGCATCGGCACTCCGTGCCTCTCGAACAGCGACTCGGCCGCCCTGATTTCGAAGGCCACCTGTTGCGCCGATGCGTAGCGGCTGTCCGGCCGCCGCTCATTGCGGATCTGTTGCAGCCGATCCGCCTTGATCGTCAGGCCGAACAGCTTGCGCACGTAGGCTTCGAGCGCCGGCGGCAGCTTGCGCGATTCCAAATCGTCCTCGGTCAACGGATAATTCGCGGCGAATATCCCGTATTGCATTGCTAGATACAGACAGGTCGGCGTCTTTCCGGAACGCGAGACGCCCACCAGGATCAGGTCGGCCCGCTCGTAATCGCGCACCACCGAGCCATCGTCGTTCGCCAGCGCGAAATTCGTGGCGTCTATGCGCGTGGCATAGGCGTGCGTGTCCGCCATGCGATGTGTCCTACTCGCGACATGGGTGGATTGCGTCTTGAGTTCATTCTCGAGCGGTGCTAGGAAGGGGTCGAAGAAATCCAGAAAGAATCCGCTGCTGCCGCGAACCACGTTGCGAACGTCCTCCTGCACCAGAGTGCTGAATATGATAGGCCGCACACCTTCCTGAACGCCGACCAAATCGATCTTGCGAACCGCCTCGATCGCCTTGTCAACCGTGGCGATAAATGGCACAGTCACCTGACGAAATTCGATGCCGTCGAACTGCGTCATCAGGCTGTGGCCCATCGTTTCTGCAGTTATGCCCGTTTGATCGGAAACAAAAAACACGGTTCGCTTAATCACGGTAGCCTCAGGTGTCGGCGACTCGCCGCCGGCAAAGTGTTTCACTTAAATCACCGCCCCACAAGCAGCGCACTATGAAGCCCTACATCGTCCCCTTCGAACAGCTCAAGAACAAAGACGTCGAACTCGTCGGCGGCAAGAATGCCTCCATCGGTGAAATGATCTCCTCTCTGGCCGCCCTCGGGGTGACGGTGCCCGGCGGCTTCGCGACCACCTCGCACGCCTACCGGGATTTCCTCGCTCAGGACGGTCTCGACGAGCGCATCCGCGGCGTTCTCGCGACGCTCGACGTCGACGATGTCGAGCGGCTCGCCGTGGTCGGCGCGCAGATCCGCGGCTGGATGCTCGCCACACCCTTCCCGAAGCGGCTGCAGGAGGAAATCCTGGACTCCTGGCGCAAAATGGGCAAGTCGATCGGCGATGCGGGGGAGTTCGCGGTCGCCGTCCGCTCTTCAGCAACCGCCGAGGATCTGCCGGAGGCCTCCTTCGCCGGACAGCAGGAGACCTTCCTTAACGTGCGCGGCGAGGAACACCTGATGACCTGCGTGCACGAGGTGTATGCCTCGCTGTTCAACGATCGCGCCATATCCTACCGGGTGCACAATAAGTTCGATCACAGTGCGGTCGCCCTCTCCGTCGGCGTGCAGCACATGGTGCGCAGCGATCTGGGCAGCGCCGGGGTGATGTTCACGCTCGACACCGACTCGGGATTTCGCGACGTGGTGTTCATCACGGCGGCGTACGGCCTGGGGGAGACCGTGGTACAAGGCGCCGTCAACCCGGATGAGTTCTACGTGTACAAGCCTGCGCTGCGCGCCGGCCGCCGCTCGGTACTGCGCAAGAACCTCGGCGGCAAGGCGCTCAAAATGGTGTACGCCGAGCCGGGATCGAAGGATCGGGTACGCACCGTGGATGTCGCGCCCGCGGATCGCAATCGTTTTTCGCTCTCCGAGAACGACATCGTCGAGCTGGCCAAGCAGGCGCTGATCATCGAGGAGCACTATGGCGCGCCGATGGACATCGAGTGGGGCAAGGACGGCGCGACGGGCAAGATCTACATCCTGCAGGCGCGCCCGGAGACCGTGCAGAGCCGCGCTGGACGCACCATACTGCGATTCACGCTCAAGTCCCGTTCCAAGGCCTTGATCAGCGGCCGCAGCATCGGCCAGCGCATCGGTGCGGGCCAGGCGCGCATCATCAAGGACGTGAAGGAAATGTCGCGAGTTCGGGCCGGCGACGTGCTGGTGGCCGACATGACGGATCCGGATTGGGAACCGGTGATGAAGCGCGCCGCGGCCATCGTCACCAATCGCGGCGGGCGCACCTGCCATGCCGCGATAATCGCGCGCGAGCTCGGCATACCGGCGGTCGTCGGCTGCGGCAGTGCGACCAGCGCCGTCAAGGAGGGCCAGGCGGTGACGGTGTCCTGCGCCGAAGGCGACACCGGTTATGTATACGACGGCATGCTCGAATTCGATCAGCGCACGATCGAGATGGACGCCATGCCGCCCATTCCGGTGAAGATCACGATGAACGTCGGCAACCCCGACCGCGCCTTCGATTTCGCGGGCATACCGCACAAGGGCGTGGGCCTCGCGCGCCTCGAATTCATCATCAATCGCATGATCGGCGTTCATCCTCGGGCGCTGCTCGAGTTCGACAAGCAGAGCCCCGAGCTCAAGGACACCATCACCAAGCAGATCGCGGGATACGACGGCCCGGTGAACTTCTATGTCGACAAGCTGGCCGAAGGCATCGCGCAAATCGCCGCCGCGTTCGCGCCGGAGCCCGTGATCGTGCGCCTGTCGGATTTCAAATCGAATGAATACGCGAACCTGATTGGCGGCAAGAACTACGAACCGCACGAGGAGAACCCCATGCTGGGTTTTCGCGGCGCATCGCGCTATATCGACAAGGTGTTCAGGCCCTGCTTCGAGCTCGAGTGCCGCGCCTTGAAGCGCGTGCGCGACGAGATGGGCTTGACCAACGTGCAGGTCATGGTGCCCTTCGTGCGCACCCTGGGGGAGGCGAAAGCCGTCACCACCCTGCTTGCCGAGAACGGCCTAAAACGCGGTGAGAACGGTCTGAAGCACATCATGATGTGCGAGCTGCCGACCAACGCCCTGCTCGCCGAGCAATATCTCGAATATTTCGACGGCATGTCCATCGGCTCGAACGACATGACGCAACTTGCGCTCGGCCTGGACCGAGACTCGATGTCGTGGCCAAATCGTTCGACGAGCGCGATGCCGCGGTCAAGGCCTTGATGGCCATGGCCATCAAGGCCTGCAGGGCCCAGGGCAAGTACGTCGGAATCTGCGGGCAAGGGCCCTCCGATCATCCGGAGCTGGCAAGGTGGCTGGTCGAGCAAGGCATCGACAGTCTGTCCTTGAATCCGGACACGGTGGTGGAAACCTGGATGTTCCTCGCGGGCGATGCTGTTCGTTAGGCGCTGCGCGCCGCGTTTCGTTAGGCGCTGCGCGCCACCTTTCAACGGGGTCGAAGCGACCCCGTCCGATTAGATCCGGAGGATGCGCTCGCGGTAGTACTGCAGCTCGCGGATGGATTCGCGCACGTCGTCCATCGCCAGGTGACTGGACGCCTTGCGGAATCCTTCGGCCGCCTGCGGCGCCCAGCGCTGCGCCAGTTCCTTCAGCGTGCTCACGTCCAGATTGCGGTAGTGAAAGAATCGCTCTAGCGCCGGCATCAGCCGCGCCAGGAAGCGACGGTCCTGGCATATGCTGTTGCCGCACATCGGCGATTTGCCCGGCTCCGCCCAAGCTTCGAGAAAGCGCAGAGTCTCGCGTTCGGCGGCGGCCGTATCGACCGCACTGGCGAGGACGCGCGCGCTCAATCCCGAGCGCCCGTGCTGGTTGCGATTCCAGTCATCCATCGCGCCGAGCACCGCCTCGGTCTGTTGTATCGCGAAAACCGGCCCTTCGGCGAGCACCGTGAGGTGTTTGTCGGTTACGATCGTCGCAATCTCGATGATGACATCGGACTCCGGCTTGAGGCCGGTCATTTCCAAATCGATCCAAATCAGATTCTCGGGAGATTTCATGATGTCTCGGCGGCCAAAAGCGTCATGGTAGCAGAGCGAAAGGAACCCGAACGCGCCGGCGGCGGCACGGGCACGGTGCT
Source organism: uncultured Gammaproteobacteria bacterium (assembly GCA_963837435.1). Taxonomy (GTDB): domain Bacteria; phylum Pseudomonadota; class Gammaproteobacteria; order Steroidobacterales; family Steroidobacteraceae; genus Bog-1198. The sequence goes on along the minus strand of CAWINJ010000010.1, from coordinate 90,120 downwards.
CGCGAGCTACGGCCGCGGGGTCTTGGTGCAGGCAGAGGGATCCACCCTGCACTGCGCCCTGTCGGGGCGCAAGCAGCGGGTCGTTTGCGGCGACCGCGTCACCTGGACGATTCCACCTTCCGCGGATGAGCCGACCATTCAGTCCGTGGAACCGCGGCGCAATCTCATCGAACGCATCGATGCGCGCGGGCGAGCCGAGCCCGTCGCAGCCAATGTCGACCGGCTGGCCATCGTGGTGGCGGCCGAACCCGCACCGGATTGGTTCCTGGTGGACCGCTACTGGGCGGGCGCAGTGTTGAAGGATCTGGACGGCTTGCTCATCGTCAATAAGCTGGACTTGGGAGCGCACGCGCTGCAGAAGGAACTCGCGGTCTATCGGAGCCTGCACTTGAATTGCATCGAGGTGGCGGCTCAAACGGGGGCGGGCATGCCTGAACTCGAGCGCAGCCTCGCGGCGGGCGTCACCCTCCTCGTCGGCCAATCCGGGGTCGGTAAATCCTCGCTGGTGAATGCCCTGATTCCGGATGCCGCGGCGCAAACCGCCGAGTTGACACGCGACATGGAAGGGCGTCACACCACGACCACGGCGCGCCGCTATGCGCTGGGAACCGCGTCGGCCATTATCGATGCGCCGGGCGTTCGCGACTTCGCTCCTCCGGCAAGCTTGGTGCGCGCCGCCGAGCGGGGGTTCATCGAGATCCACCGGCTGAGCGCCCAATGCCGCTTCAAGGATTGCCGGCACATGGAGGAACCGGGCTGCGCCGTGCGCACCGCCGTCATGTCCCAGGAAATCGCCGCGCGCCGCTACGAGAGCTATCGGCGTCTGTTTCGCCTTTACGAGAAATTGGCGCCCTAGCCGCGGCGCGTCTCAGGAGACCGTGGTGCGCCCGGCCAGGGCATGCGCCAGCGTGCCGCCATCCACGTACTCCAACTCACCGCCCACGGGCACGCCGTGAGCAATTCGCGATGCCTTCAGCCCCAGGCGCAGCGCCATCTCGCCCAGGTAGTGCGCCGTCGCCTCTCCCTCCGCCGTCGGATTGGTGGCCAGAATCACCTCGCGCACCTCGCCCTCGCCCAGCCGTCGCTCGAAGTCGTCCAATCCGAGTTCGGCCGGCCCGACGCCGTCGAGGGGCGACAAATGCCCCATGAGCACGAAGTAGCGGCCGCGAAAGCCGCCCGATTGTTCGATCGCAACCACGTCGGCGGGGGATTCGACCACGCACAGCTGCGCCGGATCGCGCTGTGTCGAGGCGCAAATCGTGCACAACTCGCTCTCGGTCAGCATGCGGCAGCGCTTGCAATGCCCGACGAGCTCGAGCGCTTCGGCGAGGGCTTGGCTCAGTATCTTGCCGCCGTCGCGGTCGCGCTCCAATAGATAAAACGCCATTCGCTGCGCGGACTTTGGGCCGACGCCGGGGAGGCAGCGCAGAGAATCGATCAGGCGCGCCAGCGTGGGAGTGTACTTCATCGAGCCCCGGCGCCGTTCAAAATGGCAGCTTCATGCCGGGCGGCAAATTCAGCCCGGACATGAGCCCCGAGTACTTCTCCTGGCTGCGTGCGGCAATCTTGCGCACGGCATCGTTGAAGGCGGCTGCGAGCAAGTCCTCAAGCATGTCCTTGTCTTCGCCGAGCAGCTTCGGCTCGATGACCACTTTCTTCGCTTCGTGATGTCCGTTGAGCGTCACCTTGACCATGCCCGCGCCGGACTCACCCGTGACCTCGAGTGCCGCGAGTTCGGCCTGTGCCTTCTTCATTGTTTCTTGCATCTGCTGCGCCTGGCGCATCAGATTGCCCAATCCACCCTTCATCATTCGATCTCCTCGGCTAGTTCGCCGGTTTCACGGAAGCCGCGTCGATGTCGGCGCCGAAGCGTTCGCGCAGCCCTTTCACCGTCCCATCCGCCTCGAATGCCGCCGCGGCGCGAATTGTCTTTTCCTGCTCCTGCAGCAGGCGCTGGCGCGCGGGCGTGTCCAGCGCCGATTGCGCCGTTTCGAAGGTCATGCGAATGTCCCTGCCAAGATACTTCGACAAGCCTTGCAGGAGTTTGTCCTCGATGGGCCGCGTGCGCCGGTCCGCCGTCGCCTGATCGAGCTTCAAGACCAGGTGGTTGTGCTCGAACGCGGCCGGAACGCAATTCAGCGCGAACTGCCGCGCCATCCCGCTCAGATTGGCCGCCTCGACCACCTCGGGCCAATTGCCTGCATCGATGCTTCCCGGTATGGCGCTCGGTGCGTTCGACCCGGCGCTCGGCGCATTCGACGCGCTGCTCGGCGCATTCGCTACGCTGGCGGCGGCGTGTGCGGCCGGCGCGCCGGCCGACGCGCGCCCGTTCGCCCCTCCATGAACGGCCGCGGCTGCGTCGGGACGAAATGCCAGCATGCGCAGCAGAGTCATTTCGAATCCCACGCGCGGATCCGGCGCCAGGCTCAAATCGCGGCGCCCGTTCAACGCGATCTGATAGTAAAGCTGAACATCTTCGGGCGAGATCGCCTGCGCGAAGCGAGTCAGCGAGTCGGCATCGAATTCCTCATCCAGGAGCGCGGCGTCGGGCACGATTTGCACGATGGCAATCCGCTGCAAGAATGCCGCGAGTTCGATCAGCACGCGGTCATAGTCGGGCGCATCGCGATCGAGGTCTTTGACTTCGCTCAAGATCGAGGAGCCATCTCCGCGCGCCAATGCATCGATGAGCCGGCCGACGTGTCCGCGATCGATGGTGCCGAGCATCGCGCGCGCGCCAGCCTCGTTCAGGCTCCCGCCGCCGAAGGCGATCAGCTGGTCCATCAAGCTCAGCGCATCGCGCATGCTGCCCTCTGCCGCGCGCGCCAGCAGCGCCATGGCCGGCGGCTCGAACTGCAGTTGCTCCTCCCCGGCAATGAACTTCAGCCGATCCGCGATGAGAGAGGCCGGCAGCCGCTTGAGGCTGAACTGCAGACAGCGCGACAGCACGGTCACGGGCAGCTTCTGCGGGTCGGTGGTCGCGAGCAGGAACTTGACGTGCGGCGGAGGTTCTTCCAGGGTCTTCAGCAAGGCATTGAAGGAGTGATTCGAGAGCATGTGCACCTCGTCGATGAGGTACACCTTGTAGCGGCCGCGGCTCGGCGCGTACTGCACGTTGTCGAGCAGCTCGCGCGTGTCGTCCACCTTGGTGCGGGAGGCCGCATCGACCTCGATGAGATCGACGAAGCGGCCCTCATCGATTTCCCGGCATGCGGCGCAAGTGCCGCAGGGATTGGAGCTCACGCCCGCCGTCTCGCAATTCAAGGACTTGGCCAGGATGCGAGCGATCGTGGTCTTGCCCACACCGCGGGTGCCGGTGAACAGAAACGCGTGGTGCACCTTGCCGCTGTCGAGGGCATTGCCGAGCGCGCGCAGCACATGCTCCTGCCCCACCATCTCGGCAAACCGCTTGGGGCGCCACTTGCGCGCTAGTACCACGTAGCTCATAGATGGATTTTAGCTTCCGAACGCCACACACGCGTGGCTTTTGGGAGGCGGCCCGCGCCAGCAGGACTTCGGCGCCCGACTTAAAGCCGCTACCGCTGCTCCCTTCCGGGCCTCACGGGGTTCGTGGCCAGTCGTCGCGAAGATGCAAACGCGAGCCGCCATTGACTCGCGGTATCCGGCGGGGAGAGAGGGACACACCCGTCTCTAGGTATCTGATTTTCAACGACCATTACTGCCGCAGAACTAGAATACCATCACCAGATACCATCTAAACTCGGGGCTGCCTGTCCCCCGACATCGACATTACAGCCACTCCGGCCTGCAATTGCAAATAAGCCTTCCAACGGGCCCTACGCGACCGTAGCGGCCTCCCGGACCGGGGAGACTCGTGCCGCGCAGAACTTGAACTCCGGGATCTTGCCGGCCGGATCCAAGGCTGGATTGGTGAGCAAGTTCGCGGCCGCCTCAGAGTAGCAGAACGGCATGAAGACCATGCCGACCGGCACGTCGCCGTCCGCTCGGATTTTCACTTCGATCGCGCCGCGGCGCGTCTCGAGCCGAATGAAGTCACCCGGCTCGACGCCCAATCGGCGCAGCTCACGGGGCGTCATGAACACCACTGCTTCCGGTTCCAGCGCATCGAGCACGCCGGCCCGGCGCGTCATTGAGCCCGTGTGCCAGTGCTCGAGCACCCGACCGGTGGAGAGCACCATGGGGTATTCCATGTCGGGCACTTCATCGGGCGGTCGAATGTGCGCCGGGACGATCTTGGCGCGGCCGTTCTCGGTGGGAAATCCATGGTCGAAAATGATGTCGTCGCCTGGTACGTCGGGCCCTGCGACCGGATAGGTGACGGCACCCTCTCGCTCCAAACGCTCCCAGGTGATGTTCTTCATGGAGGGCATGGTGCTCGCCATCTCGGCAAAGACGTCCGCCGGCCCGGAATACTTCCAGTCAAGACCGAGCCGCCTCGCAATCTCCTGAATGACCCAGAGATCCTGGCGCGCATCGCCCGGGGGCGACAGCACGGGTCGTCCCAACTGCACGCGTCGATCGGTGTTGGTGAAGCTTCCCGACTTCTCGGCAAACGCGGACGCCGGCAGGACTACGTCCGCATAAAAGGCGGTTTCCGTCAGGAACAGGTCCTGCACCACCAGATGCTCGAGCATGGCGAGCGCCTGACGCGCGTGATTCAGATCCGGGTCCGACATCGCCGGGTTCTCGCCCTCGACGTACATCCCGCGGATCTCTCCCGTATGCACCGCATTCATGATCTCGACCACCGTGAGACCCTTGCGCGGATCGAGGGACTGACCCCAGAGCTCTTCAAAGAACTTGCGCACATCGGCACTTTCAACCGATTGGTAATCGGGATAGACCATCGGGATGAGGCCCGCGTCCGACGCACCCTGCACGTTGTTCTGACCCCGCAAGGGGTGGAGCCCCGTGCCCTTGCGCCCGATCTGTCCCGTGGTGAGCGCGAGCGCGATGAGGCAACGCGCATTGTCGGTCCCGTGCACGTGCTGGCTGATTCCCATGCCCCAAAAGATGATCGAGGCACGCGACTTCGCGTAGAGGCGCGCGACCTCGCGCAATGCGCCCGCATCGATGCCGCAAACTTCCGCCATGCGCTCGGGCGTAAAGTCCACGATGCTCTGCTTCAGAGCCTCGAAGTTCTCCGTGTTCGCCTCGATGTAGTCGAGGTCGTAGAGCTTCTCGGTGACGATGACGTTGAGCATGGCATTGAGCATCGCAACGTCCGAGCCCGGCCTGAAGGAAAGATGCCGATAGGCATGTCGCGAGAGCGACTGGCGGCGCGGATCGATCACGATGAGTTTCGCGCCCTTTTGCTTCACCGCATTTTTGATGAAGGTGGCTGCCACCGGGTGGTTGACCGTGGGATTCGCACCGATGACGATGATGACTTCCGCATCGAGAGCGGCCTCGAACGGCGCAGACACGGCACCCGAATTCAGGCCCTCCATGAGAGCCGCCACGGAAGAGGCGTGACAGAGTCGGGTGCAGTGATCGACGTTATTGGACCCAAAGCCGGTACGCACGAGTTTCTGGAAAAGATAGGCCTCCTCGTTCGAACCCTTGGCCGAACCGAATCCCGCGAGGGCCTTTGGACTGCGCGTGTCTCGAATCGATTTCAGGCCCCCTGCCGCCCGATCCAGCGCCTCTTCCCAGGTCGCTTCGCGAAAATGCGTCCAGGGATTGGCGGGATCGACCTGATCGTAGGCATCTTTCCCGACATGATCGAGGCGCACGAGGGGCTTGGTCAGGCGATGCGGATGGTGGACGTAGTCAAAGCCAAAGCGACCTTTGACACACAGACGGTTGTGGTTCGCGGGTCCATCGCGACCCTCGGCGTAGACGATCTTCTCGCCCTTCACCTTGTAGGAAACCTGGCATCCCACTCCGCAATAGGGACAGAGCGAGTCGACCGAGCGGTCGGGATACACCGCACGGGTCTGATTTTCATCCAGGTACGCCGCCGGCATCAGCGCGCCCGTTGGGCACGCCTGGACGCATTCGCCGCAGGCAACGCAGGTCGACTGCCCCATCGGGTCATCGAAATCGAACACGATCTTGGCGCCATGGGAACGGTAGGCCATGCCGATCACATCGTTGACCTGCACCTCGCGACAGGCGCGAACGCACAGGTTGCACTGGATACAGGCATCGAGGTTGACGCGCATCGCCGGATGGCTGGCATCGGGAATCCACCGTTCGGCACTCGGAAAACGGCTCTCGGTGATGGACACGAAATCCGCCTGAGTCCAGAAATGAGAATCGGGGTCGTGAGAGGTCATGCGCGCCGGTTGGTCCGCGACCAGAAGCTCCATCACCAGCGCCCGAGCCTTGGTGGCCCGATCGGTGGCGGTCTTCACCTTCATGCCGACGCCCGGCGTGCGCCTGCACGAGGCGGCGAGCACGCGCTCGCCCTCGATCTCGACCATGCACGCGCGACAATTGCCATCAGGCCGATAGCCGGGCGCCGGCTTGTGGCAGAGATGCGGAATATGCGTGCCTCGGCGCTGCGCGACCGCCCAGATCGTTTCCCCGGGTTGTGCCTCGACCTGCTCTCCATCGAGTTCGAAGATGATCGCAGGTTTCGCCACGACGACGCCCGCCTCGCCGCCGGCTTGCTCGATGTGATCGGTACTCATGGGAATTCCTGCCGCCCGCTCACTGTGCAGCTGCCCGCTTGGGCGGCGAGAACAGATGAGGGAAATAACGGATGACGCTCGTCAGTGGATTGGAAGCCGCCTGGCCAAGTCCGCAAATGGAGGCATCGCGCATGCATTGCGAGAGCTCGTCGAGCAAGCGAGTGTCCCACACGGGCTTTTCCATGAGGACTCTCGCCTTTTGCGTGCCCACGCGGCACGGCGTGCACTGACCGCAGGACTCGTCCTCGAAGAAGCGCATCAGATTCAAGGCCGCCGCCTGCACATCGTCCTGCTCCGACAGCACGATCACGGCCGCCGATCCGATGAAGCAGCCGTACTTCTCAAGGGTCCCAAAATCCAGCGGGATGTCGTTCATCGTGGCGGGCAGGATGCCGCCCGAAGCACCGCCCGGAAGATAGGCCGAAAACGTGTGGCCCTGCGCCATGCCGCCACAGAATTCATCGATGAGCTGTTGCACGGTGATGCCCGCCGGCGCGAGCTTGACGCCGGGCTCCTTCACGCGCCCTGAGACCGAAAAAGAGCGCAGGCCCAACCGGCCGTTGCGGCCGTGGCTCTTCCACCACTCCGCGCCGCGCTCGATCAAATCCCTCACCCAGAACAAGGTCTCCACATTGTTGATGAGTGTGGGGCGACCGAAAATGCCGACTTGGAAGGGAAACGGCGGCTTGTGCCGGGGCAGTCCGCGCTTGCCCTCGATCGATTCGATCAAGGACGACTCCTCACCGCAGATGTACGCTCCGGCACCTCGCCGCAGATGAATCTTGGGGTCTTGGGGTGGCAGCTTCGAAATCTCGGTTCGAAGAATCTGCCGCGCGATGGGGTATTCATCGCGTATATAGATGTAGACGTCGGTCGCCTCGACCAGGTGCGCGCCAATCAGCATCCCTTCCAAGAAACGATGCGGATCGGTATTGAGGTAGTACTGATCCTTGAAGGTACCAGGCTCACCCTCATCGCCGTTGACCGCCATCAAGCGGGGGCCCGGCTCGCCGCGCACCGAGCGCCACTTACGCCCGGTCGGAAAGCCAGCGCCACCCAAGCCTTTGAGGGATGCATCATCGAGAGTCTTCAGAACCTCGTCTGCCGACAAAGCCCCCGAGCGCACACGCTCGAGCGTCCGATAGCCTCCGCCCGCGCGGTAATCCTCATAATCGATGTACTCGGGAAGCTGCGAATGCGTGTTGTGATGGGCGACCGCATGCGCGACGCTTTCGCGGCTCGCTTTATTCAAGAAGTTGTGGCCTACCTCAACCGCTGGGGCTTGATCGCAGAGTCCCACGCAGGGGGCGCGCACGACGCGAACCTCGGGACCGAGCGCCTTTTGCAGATCGGTCAGCAATTTTTCAGCGCCGAACATCGCGCAGGTCAAGCTGTCGCACACGCGAACCGTAATTTCGGGGATGCGCTTCTCGCCTTCCTTCACGACATCGAAATGCGCGTAGAAGGTTGCCGTCTCGAACGCTTCGGCGAAGGCAAGCGACATTTCTTCGGCGAGTGCGGCCAAATGTGCGGCAGAAATCTGACCGTACTTGTCCTGTATGATGTGCAAGTACTCGATCAGAAGATCGCGTGATCGGGGCAGATCGATGAGAAGCGACTTGATCTCATCGTGGGCGAGCGGATCAACCTGACGACCCTTCGGGACTGCCCGGGCCCGCTCACGGCCGCGCCCCGGATGCTCGAATTTGCGCACCTTGCCGACATCTTCGGGATGGTCTTGCTTGGTCATTGCGCCAATGTAAAAACGGTTGTGTGTCAGTAATCCAACTTTACCGTACCCGTCATGCCGGGATCACATCAATTTGCTTGGAGTGGATTGCTCGCCAACGAGGTCCCGATCCGCAGTGAGTTCGACAACGCTCGACCGCGAAGATTTCCCGCTTTGGTTTCGATTGAAACTGGAACTCAAGTGCATATATGCGCGTGAGTCTCTCCATCGCTGGGGCCGGCATTGCGGTATGGGTCACTTCGCCTCCCACACCTGCCGCCAGGCAGCGAATTCCGAAGGACGGATTCGATAGGGGGCGAAATTGCCTTCATGCAGGCTGATGATTTCGGTTTCGGCCAACTCGGCGAAGCGCTGGCGGCCGTCGGGATCGATTTCTTTCTTTGACCAAGCGGCTATTCGCGCTGCTGCCTCCTTGCGACTCACCCGTGCCCGCACGAGGTCGGCGATGAGTTTGCGAAGCTCTTCGCGGTAGCGAAGCCGGAAGGGATCGGGTTCCCCGAGGGATTGGCGAACGGCAGCGTAGCGGGCAGCTGACCGCTCGTAGGCCCAGATGAAGACGTCTTTGAGAAGGTCGATTTTGGCCAGCTCGTAAACGCCGAGCACGGCTTCCGTGTAGGCCTGCCGGGGCACGTCAGCGAACGACAGCGGCGACAAGTTGCCCTTGATGAATGGGATACTGGCGGCGAGGCGGGACACGCGCTTATTCACATCGTCGAAAGGCTGCAGGTAGGGAAGCTGCACCATCACGAAGAACGCTTGCTCGAAGGGATCGGCGATCGCGGCTGCGGTCGCTAGGATCTGATCGAAGCGTTCCTCGATGAGCTGCGGTATCTCCAGAGGATGGAACGTAGAGCGCTCGATGCCGACGGCAATGTAGCGCAGTCGGCCGGCTGCTGTGGAATCGGCGAGGAGGTTGCTGGCCAGGAGCGCGTGCAGATTCAGGATGGTGTAACGGTTGAAGCCGATCTCGTCGGCATCTTCGACCAGGAACTCGATCGCGTCCTTGTGGTTCAAAATCATCTGCGCTTCGAGATGCGTGCGCCCTTCGGCCTCTTGGCCCAGCTCGATGAGGCGCTTGGTGTCGAGCAGCGAGTACGTGTTGCCTTCCAGGCGGCTTGAATTCCACGATAGATCGATCAACAGCCGGTTGAGGATCTGCTTGGCATAGGTGCCGGCGGGCTGTTCTGCGATTTTTTGGCGGCCGACGGTCACGAGATGTGCGCGGTCCTGTTCGGTCAGGTAGAACGAGACATTGGGCCGGTAGACGTCGAGGAATTTACGGTCGTAACCCACCGGCTTGCGGGCCTCCGGTGCGAGGCGGACGTAATCGCGAATGGCTGTCCCTGCTTCGGAGAGCGGAATGACAGGTTCGTTGGCATCTGCCAGAGCCATTCCGCCGACGGCCCCATCGGGCACCCGGTATCTGGCCCAGCGCCCATTACCATCCATGATGAGGCGATTTCGATTGACGAGGTACTTGAGGCGATACTGAAGCGTACGCGGTGGAATGGACGTGCGCAGGGCGCGCAGAACCTCCGGCCCCGACACGCTCGGGTGGCGGCGCACGACGTCTTCGATCGCTGCCAGCGCTTCCTCGGGGATCTGATTTGCCAAAAGGTTCTTTCCTGCGCGTACAGTATAAGCGCAAGTATGATGCCGATACCCGCAATAATCAAGGTTAAGCGCAATTATACTCTCTAGGCGCAAAGAAAGTTGCGCCTAAGCGGCCAAGGTCGCGACCTCGTCGCGCAACTCTTCGTACTTCGGAGCCGCCCCAAATAAAAAAGGGCCTGTTTTCAGGCCCTTTTTTATTTGGCGGAGAGGGTGGGATTCGAACCCACGAACACGGTTAGGTGTTACACACTTTCCAGGCGTGCGCCTTCGACCGCTCGGCCACCTCTCCATAAACCCTTGCTGAAACTCCGCTCCGGGTGGGATTACTCCTCCGCTTCGCTCCGGACCGACGCGTCCGCCGTCCCAAATCGGCGGCCGCAAGGGTACCGGAGGCGGCCCACACGATCAAATTTACGGGGGCGCAGACCCCGCAGGAGTCGGGACCGTGGGTACGGGGGGAGCGGGCGGCGGCGCCGAGTGCAGCTCGCTCGCCGCCTTATTGGGCGGCGCCGGCTCATAACGCGGGGGGATGTCCAGACAGGTATCCTTCGGCCCCGGCGGCGGCAAAGCAAGCGCCACGGTGGGAATCACCAAGGCGCCCTGGGTGTTCGGCGAATCGAGCCCCTCCGGCACCTTGAGCGGCGCCACCTGGCCGGCACGCTCATATTCCTGCCGAGTGTGGCAGTCCGGCGTCAGTTTACTGAACAGATGGCAGCCGCTCATGAGCGCTGCGGCGACAATCAACATAAAAACTCGATCAAGACTCATGCTGCTTGGTCCTCAAGAATAACTCCGGCGGCCTGCATCGCGCGCAGCACGCTATCTTGGTGCGCAGCCGACAATTCGACCAATGGTAAACGGATTGCGTTCCCCATGAGGCCCATCCTGGCCACCGCCCATTTGACCGGTATGGGACTTGCCTCGATGAACAAATCCCGGTGCAGGGCTTGCAGGCTGGCATCGATCGCCCGCGCCTTGACTAAATCGCCGGACAGAGCCGCTTCGCAGGCCTCGCTCATGCGGCGTGGTGCGACATTGGCGGTCACGGAAATGACCCCTTGCAATCCCGCGCTCATCAATTCAACGGCCGTGGCATCGTCGCCCGACAGCAGCGTGAACTCCGGCGGACAGGCACTGCGCAACTCGCGCACCCGGCTCAGCGAGCCAGTCGCTTCCTTCAGCGCAACTATCTGCGGATTCCGCGCCAATCGCGCGACGGTGCCGGGCAATAGATCTACGGCAGTGCGGTTGGGCACATTGTACAGGATAACGGGCGCCTCAGAGGTCTCCGTGGCCGCCATGAAATGCCGGTAAAGACCCTCTTGGGTGGGTTTGCTGTAGTACGGGGTGACCAGCATCACCGCGTCGACACCGAGGCGCGACAACGCGCGGGTCCGCTCCACAGTATCGGCCGTCGAATAGGTACCCGACCCCACGACAACCGGAACCTTGCCGCGGCAGCGGGCGACCGCCCGGCGGGTCAGTTCCTCGACTTCATCCACGGTCAGCGTCGGGGACTCACCGGTAGTCCCCGCGACGACGATTCCGGAGGTGCCTTCGCGCGCGTGAAAATCCAGCAGCCGGTCCCACGCAGGCCAGTCCAGGCCGCCCTCGGCGGTCATCGGCGTCACTATGGCTACCATGCTTCCGGAAAACATCGGGGGCTCCGAGGGGAAATATCGCTACCTTAAGTGGCGTGACTCACCCTGGCAAGCGCCCATCCGGTAGAATTTGGTTCGATGAAACAACATATCGTGATTTCCGCGGTCGGGGGCGACCGCGTCGGAATGGTCCATGAACTCTCCAAAGCGATCGCCGACTGCGGGGGAAGCATCAGCGAAAGCCGCATGACCTCCCTCGGCAACGAGTTTGCCATGCTCCTGCTGGTGAACGGCAATTGGCACACTCTCGCCAAGCTCGAGGGCGAATTCAAAAAGCTCGCCGACGCCACCGGCATGAACATTCAATTGCGGCGCACCGAGGAGCGGGCTGCCCGCAATGACATGCTTCCCTATTCCATCGACGTGGTCTGCCTCGACCAGACGGGAATCGTCGCGGGTCTTTCCGGCTTCTTTGCGCAGCGCGGCGTCGACATTGCCGAATTGTCGACCCGCTCGTACGCGGCTGCGCATACCGGAGCGCCGATGTTTTCGGTGCAGATGATCGTGAACGTGCCGAGCCGGCTGCACATCGGAGTGCTGCGCGAGGAGTTCATGGATTTCTGCGACCACCTGAACCTGGACGCCATTTTCGAACCTGTAAAGAGCTGAAACCGACCATGAGCACCATAGATGTAGGCAAGAAAGCGCCGCAATTCACCCTCGAAGGGACCGCAGGCAGTTGGTCCTTGAGCGGCGCGGCAGGCGGCCCCGTGGTCGTTTACTTCTATCCGCGCGACAACACGCCGGGCTGCACCCAGGAAGGCGCCGACTTCGCGGCGGCGCATGCGGCGTTCAAGAAGGCCAAGGCGCAGATCGTCGGCATCTCTGCCGACAGCCTGGCGGCGCACGAGAAATTCAAGCAAAAGATGGCGTTTCCCTTCGAACTGCTGAGCGACCCGGACAAGAAGGTCTGCAAGCAGTACGACGTGATCCAAGAGAAGAGCATGTACGGCAAGAAATTCTTAGGGATCGAGCGCAGCACCTTCCTGGTCGACGGCAAGGGCGTGCTGCGGCACGTGTGGCGCAAGGTCAAGGTGAAAGGTCACGCCGCGGAGGTATTGGCGGCGGTAAAAGCACTGTGACCGGCAAACTGCGGCCTGTGGCGGCCGCAAAAAGCCGATCGGCCAAGCAGGTCCGCCGCATATTCGTGCTCGACACGAATGTGCTGATGCACGACCCGACCGCGATCTTTCGCTTCGAAGAACACGACATCTACATTCCCATGACGGTGCTCGAAGAGCTCGACGCCGGCAAGAAGGGTCTGTCGGAGTCGGCCCGCAACGTGCGCCAGGTCAGCCGCTTCCTCGACGAACTGATGAAGGGCGCCAGCAAGAAGCAGATCGATCGGGGGCTCGCGCTGCCGACCGCGGTGCCGATCAATCACGGCAAGCGCCCTCCCGGCGGCCGGCTGTTCTTTCAGACTCAATTGCTCGAATCGGTGCTCCCCGACAGTCTGCCGGGGCATGGGGCGGACAATGCGATTCTGGCCAACACTCTGGCGCTGCAGCAGAAGTTCCCGGGCGCCCGGGTCACGCTGGTGTCGAAGGACATCAATCTGCGGATCAAGGCGGCGATCCTCGGCGTGCAGGCCGAGGATTATTCGAGCGACAAGACCATCGAGGATGCGGACCTGCTCGCGAGCGGCGTGCAGCAGCTGCCGCCGAACTTCTGGGAGAAGCACGGCAAGGGCATGGAATCCTGGCAACAACAGAGCCGCACCTATTATCGGGTGCGCGGCCCGCTGGTGCGGGAATGGCACGCCAACCAGTTCGTCTACGATCCGGGCGAGAACGGCGTCGAGGCGGTGGTCCGCAAGCTCGAGGGTGAATCGGCGATTTTGGAACTTGACATCGATTACCGCGCCGAGCGCAACAATGTCTGGGGCGTCACGGCGCGCAATCGCGAACAGAACTTTGCGTTGAATCTGCTGATGGACCCGGAGATCGATTTCGTGACCGTGCTGGGCCCGGCCGGCACGGGCAAGACCCTGCTGACGCTCGCGGCCGGCCTGGCGCAAACCCTGGATCACAACCGCTTCAGTGAAATCATCATGACGCGCGTCACCATCCCCTTGGGGGAGGACATCGGATTCCTGCCGGGGACGGAAGAGGAGAAGATGGAGCCTTGGATGGGCGCATTGATGGACAATTTGGAGGTCTTGACTCAGGGTCAGCCCGGAGGCACCTGGGGACGCGGCGCCACGAACGATCTGCTCAGGCACCGGATCAAGATCCGCTCCCTGAATTTCATGCGGGGACGCACTTTCCTGAACCGCTTCATCATCATCGACGAGGCCCAGAATTTGACTCCCAAGCAAATGAAGGCCCTGGTCACGCGCGCCGGTCCCGGCACCAAGCTGGTCTGCCTGGGCAATATCGCGCAGATCGACACCCCCTACTTGACGGAAACCACCTCCGGCCTCACCTACGTGGTCAACCGGTTCCACGGCTGGGCGTTTTCCGGCCATATCACCCTGGTCCGGGGCGAACGCTCGCGCCTGGCGGACTACGCCTCCGAAGTTCTTTGATTTGGCGGGAAAAATGAGCGAACTTTGGCTCCGCAAGCACACTCCAAGCAGCTTTACGGAGGCCGAATGTCATTGTTGAAGTCCCTGTCCGCATTCGCGGCCGCCGCAGCGGTCAGCGCCAGCGTCAGCATCGCGTGGGCGGACGGCTTGGGCAATGGCTCGAGCGCCGTCGACCAAGACCTGCCGGATTTGGGAAGCCCGGCGACGGCCGCGGTGTCGCTCGATGAGGAGTACCAGGTCGGCCTGAGCTGGTTCGCGCAAATCCGCAAGAGCGGACAGATCCTCGAAGATCCCGAGGTGAGCGACTACATTCAGGAGATCGGTCACAGCTTGTCGAGTCACGCCGAGGAGGGGCAGCACCAGTTTTACTATTTCGTGCTGAAGGACCCCATCGTCAACGCCTTTGCGATGCCGGGTGGGTTTATCGCCATCCAAAGCGGCTTGATCCTGGCGACCCGCAATGAAAACGAGCTGGCGGGCGTCATGGCCCACGAAACCGCGCACGTCACCCAACGGCACTTGGTGCGGCAGCTCATAGACCAAAGTCATGCCGGGCTCATATCGACCGCCGCCATGTTGGCCGCGATTCTATTGGGGGCTACCGCGGGCAGAGGCGATCCGGGCGCCATGGAGGGAGCCATCCTCGCCACTCAAAGCGCCGCCATTCAGCATCAAATCAATTACACGCGTGCCAGCGAATTCGAGGCCGACCGAATCGGTATCGGCACCATGGCCAGCGCCGGATACGATCCGTTGGGCATGGCCAGCTTTTTCGAATACATGGGCTCGAGCGGTCCCGAGCCAAGCCGCATCAACGCCGTCCAGTTCTTGATCGATCACCCTATTTTCTCCGATCGCGTCGCCGAGGCGAAAAATCGCGCGGAACAGATCGGCCGCATCCGCCACACGGACTCCTTGAGCTATACGCTCATGCGCGAGCGTCTCAGATCGCTCGTCGGCAATCCGCAGGCGGCGCGCGAGTACTACGCCAACCTCGCGAAAAACGGGGCCGGCCTCAGCATCGAGAACCGCTATGGGAAGGACGTCGCGGACATCGCGTCCCGCAATCCCGCCTCGGCCATCCCCGATTTGCAGGCGCTGGTCAAGGAGTATCCGAAGGTGAACCAGTTCTATGGGGCACTGGGCCAGGCGTATTTGGCGAACGGCCAGTTCAAGGAATCCCAGGCCGTGCTCGACAAGGCGGTGGAATTGTTTCCTCGCAATGCCCCCGTCACCATTCGTCTGGCCGAGACCTTGATGCATGAGGGCGACAACAAACGCGCCCATCTCATACTGGACGATCTGTTCAATGTGGTGGAGCCCACGCCCGAACAGACCAAGCTGATCGCCAAGGCTGCGAACGCCGCCGGCGATCCGGCGGATGCGTACTACTACATGTCGTTCTACTATGTGATGGACGGCAATCTCAAGATGGCGGCCAACCAGCTCGAGCTCGGCCTGGTCGTTCCCGGACTCGACCCGGTTCAGCGCGGGCGCATCAGCGCACGTCTCGAAGAGATTCGCGCCGCCATGCCCAAAGACCGGAAGAACACGGTCGCCGACGACAACGGCGACAGCGGCGGCAACCGCCGCCATTGAGGGGCCGCGCCGCCTGTCACGGCCCGCTGTATTGCGGCGGCAGACCCCTGTATCGTTCCGCTACCCGATTCGATTCTACGAGGGAGAAGTCAGAGATGCTGAAAGCATGGTACGCGCGCGCGGCGCTCGGCATGGTCCTTGTCGTGAGCGTGAGCGCTTGCGTCACGTTGCCCCCCAACAGCCAGCGGGTGCCGCAGGATCCGTGGGAGTCGTGGAATCGGGGAGTCTACCGGGTCAACGACAAACTCGATCGCGCCGTGGTGAAGCCGGTGACCAAGACCTATGTGCGAGTCGTGCCCTCGCCCATCCGCACCGGCGTCACTAATTTCTTCGCCAATCTCAACACGCCCACCGTCATGATCAACGATGCCTTGCAGGGCAAACTTCTGGCGGCTGGGAACGATCTGGGCCGATTCCTGCTCAATTCGACCCTGGGATTGGGCGGAATACTCGATCCCGCCACTCCGGCAGGATTGGCCCGCAACGACGAGGACTTCGGACAGACCTTAGGACACTGGGGAGTACATCCCGGTCCATTCGTGGAACTGCCCATACTCGGCCCTTCGGACGTGCGCGATGCCTCGAGCAAACTGGTCGACACTTACACGAATCCTCGTCAGTACATCCGCAACGAATACGTGAAATATGGGCTCTACCTGCCCTATCTGCTCGACGCTCGCGCATCCCTGCTGTCCTTGGACGAGACATTGAAAAATGTCTACGATCCCTACGCTTTCATCCGCGATGCCTATTTGCAGCGCCGCGCCTACCTGGTGTCCGATGGGAAGTCCTCCGAGGAGCCGCTGGTCGATCCGGGCGACGACACCCCCGACTCCAAGGCCGCACCGCCTACACCCTCCCCGGCGCCCACAGCGCCGCCCGCGCCCTAGGCCGCCGGCCCCTTAGCGCCGGTAGCCGTGGGCGTAGCCGCCGTGGACAGAGCCGTAGCCACGGAATCCGTAGCCACGGCCAACGAAGCCGCGGCCATACAAGCCCGGTCCATAGTAGTAAGGCCGACCGTAGTAGTACGGCCCGTACACACCCACGGCGGGCGGGTAGGCGACCACCGGCGGCGCCACCAGCGCAACCCCGGGTAGGCCGATTCCTACGCCCCCGGGCCAGCAAACTAGCCGGGGACCAGCAGCTCTTCGACTTCGCTCAATCGCGCGAGCTGCTGCAATTGCGATGGAATGTTCTCGTAGCGCAGGGTTCGATTCGCGGCCTTGGCCACGCTCAGCCATTCGATCAATAGGGCCAGTCCCGCGCTGTCGCTCATCGTGACGCCGGCCAAATCGATCACCCCGGCCTCGTTGCGGCCGATGGCATCGGCGCCCGCCGTCAACAATTTGCTCACCGTGCTGAAATGCAGCGATCCGGTCACGCGCGAGCGCTCGCCGCCCTGACATTCGAATGAGGCCTCCTGCAGACCGCTGCCGGCATGTCGGCGCCTAGCGATCAATGGCTGCTCGCCGCGCCGCCGGCAGCCGCCGTCTTGTTTTGGGCCTCCAGCCGATTGATCACTTCGTCCAGCCCCTTTTGCTGAATTTCAGCCCCAAAATCGGTGCGGAAGCTTTTGACGTAGGAGATGCCTTCGATGACCACGTCCCAGGCCTTCCAGACACCGTCGGTCTTGCGCAGGCTGAAGTTCACGGGCACTTTCTCTCCGTTGGAACGCTTCACCTCGGTGCGAACGGTGGCCATGGTGTCGCCCGGATCGCCCTTGTAGGGCAGGATCACGAATCGATCGCCGGTGAAGTCGACCAAGGCTGCGCCGTAATTGCGCAGCAGCGAGTGGTAGAAGGCATCGACGAAGCGCGTGCGCTGGTCGGGAGTGGCGGTGCGCCAGTTCTGGCCGAGCACCAGCCGGGCGGCATACTCGGTGTCGAAATTCGGCAGCAGCACATTGGCCACCAGCGCGTCGACCTTCGACGGGTCCTTCTGGTACATCGGGCGGTTCGCGTCCAATTCCTGCAGCATGCGTTTGGCGGAATTCTCCACCAATTCCTGCGGACCCAAGGTACTGGGGGCGGCGGTGGGCGCCGCCGGCGCATCCGCGGCATAGGCCGAACTCGCCATCATCGAGGCGAAGAGCGCGAGAGTCGTCATCTTGATCATTGCTTTTTCTCCGTGGCTTTCGGTGCGGCAGAGGCCGGCGCATCCGAGCTCGATTTGGCTGAATCCGACTGCGCGGGGCTCTTCGCGAAGTTCGCGAGCAGCTGCCCGATCAGGTTTTCGAGCACGAAAGCGGACTGCGTAAAGTCGACTTGATCCTTGTCCTTGAGATAAGTGTCGGCGCCGCCGGCGGTCAATCCGATGAACTTGCCTCCCAGCAAGCCCTGAGTGTAGATGCTGGCGTCGCTGTCGGTCGGGATTTGGTTGTAGCGCGCATCGATGCGCATGGTGACCACTGCCTTGTATTCCTTCGAATCAAAGCCGATTTTCGTGACCCGCCCCATCTCGACTCCCGACATCGACACCGGAGCGCCGACTTTGAGATCGCCGATGTTGTCGAACTTGGCCGTCAAGTCGTAATGCGGCGGACTGGAAAAGAAATTCAGGCCGCGGCTGGTCGTCTGCGTGGTCAGGAAGAACAACGCGGCAAAGCCCAGCAGCACGAATGTCCCGGTGCCGAGATTCAACGTTCGTGATTTGCGCATAGCAATACCCCTTTACAGAAACGCGGCAGTGATCAAATAGTCGAAGAACAAGATGACCACGGCGGATGTGACGACGGTGCGGGTGGTCGCGCGGCCGACCCCCTCCGCCGTTGGGATCGCATAATAGCCCTCGTACACCGCGATCAGGCTGCACGCGACTCCGAAAATGCAACTCTTGACGAAGCCTTCATTGATGTCCGACAAGCTGACACCGGCACGCATCTGCGACCAGAAGCTGCCCGAGTCGACCCCCATGATCTGCACTCCGATGAGCTGTGCGCCGTAGATGCCGATGACGCTGAATATGGCGGCGAGCAGCGGCATCGCAATCACGCCGCCGAGGAAGCGCGGCACGACCACCCGCCGGATCGGGTCCACCGCCATCATTTCCATGGCCGAGAGTTGATCGGTCGCCCGCATCAGGCCCAATTCAGAGGCCAATGCCGTCCCGGCGCGGCCGGCGAACAGCAGCGCCGTCAGCACCGGCCCCAATTCCTTGACCAGCCCGATGGCCGCCGCCGTGCCCAGCGCCTCCTCGGAGCCGAATCGCCGCAGCAGCTCGAACCCTTGCAGCCCGAGCACCATCCCGACGAATAAGCCGGACAGCATGATGATGACCAGCGACAGGGCACCGGAGTTGTAGACCTGCAGTCCGAGCACGTCCAACCTCAGCAGAGCGCGCGGCACCTCGGCCGCCAGGCGCAGCAGGAAACGCACGACCGAGCCCAGCCCTACCAGGGCGTCGATCAGGCTGTCCCACAGTTCCCGGATGAGAATCACGAATCCTCGCCGCGGCCGAGCAGTTCGCCGAAGTAATCGGGGGCGGGAAAATGGAACGGCACCGGTCCGTCGGCCAGCCCGCCGACGAATTGCCGCACGATTTCCGACGGGTAGGATTGCAGCTGCTGAGGCGTGCCCTTCGCCACCACCTTGCCTCCGGAGAGCAGGAACACCGCGTCGGCCACGGTGGAGATCTCCTGCACATCGTGCGAAACCACGATGCTGGTAATGCCGAGCGCGTCGTTCAGGCGCCGGATCAGCCGTAATATGACCCCCAAGGAGATGGGGTCGAGGCCCACGAAGGGTTCATCGTAGATCAGGATCTCCGGATCCATGACGATGGCGCGCGCCAACGCGACTCGCCGGCTCATTCCGCCGGACAGCTCCGCGGGCATGAGCTCGGCCGCGCCGCGCAGCCCCACCGCTTGCAGCTTGGTGAGCACCAGCTGGCGAATGAGCCGCTCGGGCAGATCCGTGTGCTCGCGCAGCGGGAAGGCGACGTTCTCGAAGACGCTCAAGTCCGTGAGCAGCGCTCCATTCTGGAACAGCATCCCCATGCGGCGCCGTAGCACGTACAGATCCGGCCGCCGGATTCCGCGCAGGGTCTGTCCAGCCACCACGATGGAGCCGCTGTCGGCCTGCACCTGGCCCGTGATCAGGCGCAGCAGCGTCGTCTTGCCCGTGCCGCTCGGCCCCATGATGGCGCTGATACGGCCGCGCGGAAAATCCAGGTCGAGTCCGGTAAATACCGGACGACCGTTGATCGCGTAATCCACGTTACGGATCTCAATGATGGCGGCGGACTGGTTCAATGGCGTGACTGTAGGGCTCGGCGTCCAATTGACGCGTCACCTTAACAGAGCGCGCAGCTTCAAGCCGCGGTGCTTTCCATGGAGCCCTTGTAGGCCCCCACCGCGGCCAGGCCATTCAGCTTCGCGCGCACGGACAACGCCTGCTGGCCGCCGGAGAATCCCGTCGATTTGCCACCCCAGGCGCTGAGCGCATTCTCCTGCAGCGCCCGTCCGTAGCTGAACGTCAGCGCCCAGGGCAAGGGACCCGCCGCGTTCATCAGGCTCAGGTGCAGCGTCGCTTCGGTGGGGCTTTGGCCGCCCGACAAGAAGGCGATGCCGGGGACGGCCGAGGGGACGTGACGCTTGAGCGTGCGCACTGTCGCTTCCGCGACTTGTTCAGGGCTCGCCTTCTGCAGGCTTTTCCTGCCCGGCACCACCATGTTCGGCTTGAGTATCATGCCTTCGAAGAATACTCGCGCGGCAAACAGGCGTCCGAACACCCGGTCGAGCACCAGGTTGGTGACCTCCTCGCAGCGCTCCAAGGGGTGGCCTCCGTCCATCAAGACCTCAGGCTCGACGATGGGGACGATCCCCGCCTCCTGGCACAGGGTCGCATAGCGCGCCAATGCGTCCGCGTTGGCGTCGATGGCGTACAGACTGGGAATTCCGGACCCGATGTCGATGACCGCGCGCCACTTCGCGAACTTCGCGCCCAGCTTGTGGTATTCGGCCAGGCGCTCACGCAATCCATCGAGACCTTCGGTGATGGTTTCGCCGGGAAAGCCGGCGAGCGGCTTTGCCCCCATGTCTACTTTGATGCCCGGCAGCATTCCGTGTTGCGACAGATAGGCCGGGAACGGCACGCCCTCCTTGGTTTTCTGGCGCAGAGTCTCGTCATACATGATGACCCCGCTGATGTATTCCTGGGCGCCGGGCGCGGTGAACAGCATTTCGCGGTAGGCGCGCCGATTCTCTTCCGTGGATTCGAGCTTGATGCTGTCGAAGCGCTTTTTGATCGTGCTCGTGCTCTCGTCGGCAGCCAAAATCCCTCTGCTTTTCGCGACCAATGCACGCGCCGTGGCGCTCAGTTCTACCGTGTTCATGTCTGGCGTGTCTCGTTGATTTGGACGGATGTCGGACGCGGCAAGGATAACAAAATACGGCTCGACCCGTCCCGTGGGTGGACCTTCAAATCAAATAGGACTAAACTTGTCCTACATGATGCTTCCACCCGAGGCGTAGGTTCACATGCTGCGAATGGGAAAATTGACCGACTACGCAACTGTCGTGCTCGCCAGTCTAGCGCAAGAGCCCGCGCGGCACCGTGCGGCGGGGGAATTGGCCACGCGCACCCGCCTCAGCCGGCCCACCGTGAGCAAGGTCCTGAAGGGACTGCAGCGCGCCGGCATGGTGATCTCCTCGCGCGGCGCCCAAGGCGGCTATCGCCTGGCGC
Source organism: uncultured Gammaproteobacteria bacterium (assembly GCA_963837435.1). Lineage (GTDB taxonomy): Bacteria > Pseudomonadota > Gammaproteobacteria > Steroidobacterales > Steroidobacteraceae > Bog-1198. Next base: position 68,668 of record CAWINJ010000010.1, on the reverse strand, counting down.
GCGGCCCCGAGCAGATCACGGCAGCGCAGATTCTAGACGTTTTCGAGGGCCCGATCGCCATTACCGAATGCAGCGGCGCATCGAGCCAGTGCGGAATCGAGCGCCAGTGCCGCGTCGGCGGTGCTTGGCAGCGCGTGAACGCCGCCATTCGCCGCGCGCTCGAGGAATTGACTCTGCGCCAGCTGGCGGGGCTGGACTCCTCCGCCCTGCGCGTGGCCGATCTCGCGTCGGAAATTCGTGTGCATGCCGATGATGAATACCCGAAAACCGGCCCCATTTAAACGTAACGACGCTGCCAACTGGAACCTCTCGTGTCTAGCAAACCCCAAGACGTAGAAGCCCTTCTCGCCCAAAAGTATCGGCACGGCTTCGTCACCGACATCGAATCCGACAGCCTGCCGCCCGGACTCGATGAAAACGTCGTCGCCGCCATATCGAAGAAGAAGCACGAGCCGCAGTTCCTGTTGGACTGGCGGCTGAAGGCGTTTCGGCACTGGCAGACCATGCGGGAGCCGACCTGGGCGCATGTCCACTACAAGCCCATCGACTACCAGGACATCTCGTATTACTCGGCGCCGCGGGCGCCGGCCAATGCACCGAAGAGCCTCGATGAGGTCGATCCGAAGCTGCTCGCGACCTACGCCAAGCTGGGCATTCCCCTGCACGAGCGCGCGCGGCTCGCCGGCGTCGCGGTCGACGCCGTATTCGACAGCGTGTCCGTGGCTACGACTTTCAAGGAGAAGCTGGGCAAGGCCGGGGTGATCTTCTGTTCCTTCTCGGATGCGGTCCGCGATCACCCCGGACTCATCGAGCGTTATCTCGGCAGCGTCGTGCCGCCGGGCGATAACTTCTTCGCGGCACTGAATTCCGCCGTGTTCTCCGACGGCTCCTTCGTCTACGTGCCGCCGGGCGTGCGTTGCCCCATGGAATTGTCGACTTACTTCCGCATCAACGCCGCCAAGACCGGTCAATTCGAGCGCACTTTGATCATCGCCGCGGAGGCCGCGTCGGTGAGTTATTTGGAGGGCTGCACCGCGCCCATGCGCGATGAGAACCAGCTGCACGCCGCCGTGGTGGAACTGGTGGCGCTCGACAACGCGCAGATCAAGTATTCGACCGTTCAGAACTGGTATCCCGGCGATGAGAACGGGCTGGGCGGCATCTACAACTTCGTCACCAAGCGCGGCGAGTGCCGCGGGCGCAATTCGAAGATCTCCTGGACCCAGGTGGAAACCGGCTCGGCCATCACCTGGAAATATCCGAGCTGCGTATTGAAGGGCGAGGGCTCGATCGGCGAGTTCTATTCCGTCGCGGTCGCGAACAATTATCAGCAGGCCGATACCGGCACGAAAATGATCCACATCGGCCGGAATACCAAGAGCACCATCGTCTCGAAGGGCATTTCGGCCGGCCATGCGCAGAACACCTACCGCGGACTGGTGAAAATCCTGCCGAGCGCCGCGGGGGCGCGCAATTTCACGCAGTGCGACTCGCTGTTGATGGGCCCGAAATGCGCGGCGCACACCTTTCCCTACATGGAGGTCAAGAATCCCAGCGCCACCGTCGAGCACGAGGCCAGCACCTCCAAGATCGGCGAGGACCAGCTGTTCTACTGCCTGCAGCGCGGCATCTCGGCGGAGGACGCGGTCAACATGATCGTCAGCGGCTTCTGCAAGGTGGTGTTCAAGGAGCTGCCCATGGAGTTTGCGGTCGAAGCCCAGAATCTGCTGAGCGTGAGCCTGGAAGGAGCTGTCGGCTGATTCACGGCGCGCAGCGCCGCTCTATTGTCGGGGTCCGCGGCGGGTCCCGTTGAAAGTTTGGCCGTCAGGCCATAAAGGACGAAGATCTTGCTGAGCATCAAAGACTTGAGCGCCCGCGTCGCGGGCAAGGACATACTGAAGGGCGTCAACCTCGAGGTCCGCGCCGGCGAGGTGCACGCCATCATGGGCCCGAACGGCTCGGGCAAGAGCACCCTCGCGCAGGTGCTGGCGGGCCGCGAGGATTACGAAGTCACCGGCGGCTCGGTGACTTTCGAGGGCCGCGACCTGCTGGCGCTGCCGCCCGAGGAACGCGCCCGCAGCGGCTTGTTCCTCGGGTTTCAGTATCCGGTGGAGATTCCCGGCGTCAACAACGTCTATTTGTTGAAGGCGGCGCTGAACGCGAAGCGCAAGGCGGCCGGCGAGCCCGAGGTCGATGCCTATGAATTCCTGAGTCTCATCAGGCAGAAGATGAAGGTCATGCAGATGAACGAGGCCTTCCTCACGCGCGGGGTCAACGAGGGCTTCTCGGGCGGCGAGAAGAAGCGCAATGAAGTTCTGCAGATGCTGGTCCTGGAGCCGAAGCTGGCGATTCTGGACGAAACCGATTCCGGGCTCGACATCGATGCGCTCAAGGTGGTGTCCGCGGGGGTGAACACTCTGCGCGATCCGAAGCGCGCCGTGGTGCTGGTGACGCACTACCAGCGCCTGCTCGACTACATCGTGCCCGACCAGGTGCACGTGCTGTCGGGCGGCCGCATATTGAAGTCGGGCGACCGCTCGCTCGCGCAGGAGCTGGAGCGCCGCGGTTATGACTGGGTGCAGGGAGCCCAAGTCGCATGAGCGGAGCGCAATCTTCCGTCGTGCCGCAATCGGCGGCGCTGAGTTCCTTCGCCGCTCAGTGGCAGAGGCGGCCCGCCGACAGGATGTCGCCGCTGCGCGAGCAGGCCATGCAGCGATTTCTCAAGCTCGGTCTGCCGACTCTGCACGACGAGACTTGGCGCTATACGAATCTGCGCAGCCTCGCCGCGCAAAGCTTCGTCGATGCGCCGCGCAAGACTCGCGGCGAGATCGAGCCGCACGCTTCGTTGTCGCTGCTGGGCAAATCCGATCTGGCGGCGTCGCTCCTCATGGTCAACGGCCATCCCACCATGCCTCCTGCCGACGGCCTTATTAAAAATATAGAAATCAATAGTATACGAGATACCTATGAGCTAGATCCTCAGTCGCTGCGCCGCTATCTCGAGCCCTTGTCGGACGCCGACCAGCGCCGCTGGTCCCTGCTCAACACGGCGCTGTTCATCGACGGCCTGTATCTCAAGATCACCGGCCGCGTGCCGGTGCCGCTGCTCATCCTGCATGTAGCCGTGGGCGAGGGTGCCAACGATATCGCCTACCCGCGCGTCATCATCGAGGCCGCCCCCGGATCGAGCGCCACCATCATCGAGCATCACGTGACCCAGGGCGAGCGCACGCCGCTCACCAATTCCGACACCCACATCGCCCTCGAGCGCGATGCGCAATTGGAGCACTACCGCGTCTATGCCACCGACGCCGACGCCACGCACTTCGATTCGCTCGACATCCGCCAGGGTCAAGGCAGCCGCTGCAAGCAGTTCACCATCGCCCTGGGCGGCGGTTTGGTTCGCAGCACTCTCGAGGCGCGCCTGGACAAGCCCGGTGCCTCGCTCGACAGTTATTCTCTGCTGGTGGGACATGAAAACCGGCACGTCGACTGCGTGAATGTCGTGACCCACGCGGCGCCCGACACGCGCAGCAATCAATGGGCGCGCGCCATCGCGGGCGACGCCAGCCGCGTCATATTCAACAGCAAGGTGATCGTCAACGCCGGCGCAGTACATGCCCAGTCGCAGCAATCGTGCCGCGGCCTGCTGCTCTCGCCGAGCGCCGAAATCGATACGCGGCCGCAACTGGAAATTCACGCCGATGAGGTCAAGTGCGCCCATGGCGCCACCGTCGGCCGCCTCGACCCCGACATGCTCTTCTACATGCTGTCGCGCGGCCTGGACCGCGACACCGCGCAGAGCCTGCTGGTCTATGCCTTCCTGGCCGACGTGCTCACCGGCATGTCGGTGCCTTCGGCGCGAACCGCGATCGAAAACGCGCTGATCGCCCAGCTGCCCAACTCGCAAACCCTGCGGAAATTCCGATGAAAAATATTGCACTGGCCGACCGGACCCGAAGCTTCGACGTCAACGCCCTACGCCGGCAATTTCCGGTGCTGTCGCGCATGGTGCGCGGCAAGCCGCTCGCCTATCTGGATAACGGCGCCTCGGCACAGCGGCCGAACGCGGTGATCGAGGCCGTCGACGACTACGAACGCCATCACCACGCCAACATACACCGCGGCGTCCACACGCTCAGCCAGGAAGCGACGAGCATGTACGAGGCCGCGCGCGACCGGCTGACCGAGTTCATCCATGCCCGATCGCGGCACGAGATCATTTTCGTGCGCGGCACCACCGAGGCGATCAATCTCGTCGCGCAGAGCTACGCGAGGCCGCTGCTCAAGGCGGGCGACGAGGTGCTCATCACGCACCTCGAGCACCACGCCAATATCGTGCCGTGGCAGATGGTTTGCGAGCAAACCGGCGCCACGCTGGTGGTTGCGCCCATCGATGCGCACGGCGAGGTGCATGAGGAGGCCGTGACGGCGCTGATGAGCCCGCGCACCCGGCTGTTCGCCTGCGCACAGGTGTCGAACGCGCTGGGCACGGTGCTGCCGGTCAAGCGCCTGATGGCCGCCGCCAAGGCGCGCGGCATTGCCACTCTGGTCGACGGCGCGCAGGCGGTTCCGCACATGCGCGTCGACGTGCAGGACTTGGGCTGCGACTTCTACGCATTCTCGGGCCATAAGATGTTCGGCCCCACCGGCGTCGGCGTGCTGTACGGGCGCGAGCAGCTGCTCGAGCGCATGCCGCCCTGGCAGGGAGGCGGAGAGATGATCCTGGCCGTGACCTTTGCCAAGACCACCTACAACGGCCTGCCCAATAAATTCGAGGCCGGCACCCCGAATATTTCCGGCAGCATCGGACTGGGAGCGGCGGTGGATTTCCTCTCGGATCTGGACCGGGATGCCGCGCACGCGCACGAAAGCGCCCTGCTCGAGCATGCAACGGCGATTTTGAGCAAGATTGCGGGCCTGCGCATCGTGGGTACGGCGAGCGACAAGGCGAGCCTGGTGTCCTTCGTCGTCGCGGGTGTGCACCCCCACGATCTGGGGACCATCCTCGATGAGGACGGCATCGCCATCAGAACCGGCCATCACTGCGCCATGCCGGTCATGGACCACTTCAAGCTGCCCGCGACGGCCCGCGCCTCGTTCGCCTTCTACAACACTTTCGAGGAGATCGATAGGCTTGCCGCCGGCGTGGAACGCGCGCGCAAGCTTTTCGCCTGATGCCATGGAACTGAACGATCTGTACCGGGACGTGATTCTCGACCACAACCGCCGGCCGCGAAATTTCGGCGGTCTGGAGCCCGCCGATGCCAGCGTCGAGGGATTCAATCCGCTGTGCGGCGACCGGCTCACCGTGCGCCTGCGGCTCGAGGACGACAAGATCAGCGACATCCGCTTCGAGGGCCAGGGATGCGCGATATCGACCGCTTCCGCCTCCTTGATGACCGAGGCGGTGAAGGGCCGGTCGCGCGCCGATGCGCTGCAGCTGTTCGATCGCGTGCACCAGCTTCTTACCGATGACGGGGCGCCCCCCGCCGAGGAACTCGGCAAGCTCGCTGCGCTGTCCGGCGTGCGGGAATATCCGGCGCGGGTGAAATGCGCGAGCCTGTGCTGGCACACCCTCGCCTCCGCGCTGCGCTCCACCCACCCGCGGGATTTGCCCGCGGTCAGCACCGAATGAGCGATTGAACGATGCACTCGTATGAAAATGAACCCATCGTCGTGCAACGCGCCGTCAAGGCCGTGGCCATTCCGGCAGGGGTCGAAGTCAATCTGAAGCTCGGCTCGGTGGGCTACATCACCCAGGCCCTGGGCGGCAGCTTCACGGTGTACATCGACGGCAACCTGTTCCGCATCGCCGGCCAGGACGCCGACGCCATCGGCAAGACCGCCGCGGCGGCGCCCGAGGTGCCGCCGGGAGCCTCGGAGGAAGACATCAAGAACGTCGTGTGGCAGCAGCTGAAGACTTGCTATGACCCGGAGATTCCGGTGAATATCGTCGACCTCGGGTTGGTGTACGAGTGCGATGTCACCAAGAACGAAGACTCGACGCGCACCGTGGACATCAAAATGACCCTGACCGCGCCCGGGTGCGGAATGGGCGAGGTCCTGGTGCAGGACGTGCGCGACAAGGTGCAGATAGTCCCCACCGTCGCGCGCGCCAATGTCGAATTGGTGTTCGACCCGCCGTGGAACCAGACCATGATGTCGGAAGAAGCGCGATTGCAGACGGGCATGATGTAGCGGCCGATGGTGCGCCAATGCGGCACGATGTGAGGACATGGGTGTGAAATGGATCGATGCGGGCCCCACCAGCGCCCTCGGCGACGGTCAAACGATCTCCATCCCGGTCGGCCGCCGAATGGTCGCGGTGGTGCGCAGCGGCGATGCGTATTTCGCCATCGAAGACCTCTGCACCCATGACGGCGCCGAATTGACCGGCGGGGCCATCGAGGGAACGGAAATCATCTGTCCGCGCCATGGGGCGCGGTTTTGCCTGCGAACCGGGGAAGCGCTGTCTCCGCCCGCATACGAGCCGGTTCGGGTCTTCGAAACGAGAATTGAAGGTGGCCATCTGTGGGTACGCGCAGACTGACGCTGTTACGGCACGGCAAGGCGCAGTCCATCGACTCCTGCGCGGAAGACTTCGAGCGTGCGCTGACCCGCCGAGGCTGCATCGAGGCACGGGAGATGGCGACGCGCATCGTGTATCGCGATCTCGTCCCGGATCTGATATTGGTCAGCCCCGCCGAACGCGCCTGGGCCACGGCCGAGATCGTCGCCGAAGCCTGCGAATTGGATGCCAAGCAGTTGCAATGCGCACGCGAACTGTACCTGGCCACCCCGGAAACCACGTGGCGGCTGCTCACCCTGCGCGACGATCGACTGGGCCACATCATGATATGCGGCCACAATCCCGGCCTGAGTCAAATCGCGAGCCGCCTGGGACCCAACCCTGCCCCCAGGGAATTGCCCACCGCCGGCATTGCAAGCGCCGTATGGCACCATGCGCGGTGGGAAACGCTGCAGCCCGAATCCGCCATCAGCTGCGAATTGGACGACCCGGAGAGCATGGCGGATCTGTGGGCCTGAGCGGCGCGCGAGATGGCCGACTCAGCGCGCCTTGAAAGCAGCCAAGCGGCTCTGGGTCACCGTGAACTCTAGATCCTCTGGCTGGTTCGCGCTCTCGAAGCTCGAGCGGACCGATTCCTCGAGCTCGGCGGCGGGCACCGCGGCGCTGCGATAGAATCCCTGATATTGGTCGCAGCCCAGCTCGCGCAGCCGCTCGAGCTGCTCCTGGGTTTCCACGCCTTCGGCGACCACTTTGAGGCGCAGGCTGTGAGCCAGCGAAATGATCGCCTGCACGATGGAGGCGTCGGCCGCATTCGTGGTCAAGTCGCTGATGAAGGTACGATCGATCTTGAGCTTGTCGATGGGGAAACGCCGCAGGTAGCTCATGCTCGAATAACCGGTTCCGAAGTCGTCGATCGACACGACGACTCCCATGCGGCTGAGCTCTTCGAGGATTGCGACGGAACCCTCGGCATTGTCCATCACCGTCGTTTCGGTGAGCTCGATCTCGAGATACTGAGGCTCGAGATCGAAGTCGAGCAAGGCCGTGCGCACGGCCTGCAGGAAATTGGACTGGCGGAATTGCACGGGCGACACATTGACGGCAATGCGCAGGAAGGGCAGGCCCGCGCGCTGCCACTCGCGCGCCTGCCGGCAGGCCTCGCGCAGCACCCACTCGCCGATGGAGAGAATGAGCCCGCTTTCCTCCGCCAGTGGGATGAACTCCGCCGGGCTCACCATGCCGCGGACCGGATGTCGCCAGCGCAGCAGCGCCTCGACGCTGCTGATGCGTCCCGATACCACTTCGCTCTTCGGCTGGTAGTACACCACGAATTGGTTCATCGGCAGAGCGCGCCGCAGATCGTTTTCCAGATCCAAGCGAGCCTGCGAAAACACGCTCATGCTCAGATTGAAGAATTTGTGGGAGTTGCGGCCGCTCTGCTTGGCGAAATACATGGCCTCATCGGCGCGGGCCACCAGCGAGTCCGCGTCGGTACCATCCGTCGGATATGCGCTGATGCCGATGCTCGCCGAGCTGTGCACCTCTGCTGAGTCGAGGCGGAACGGCTCGCCCAGCGTCTTGCTTATCTTGGCGGCAACAGCCGCCAGATTGGATTGATCGAGAGTGTCGGCGATCAACAGCAAGAACTCATCGCCCCCGGTGCGCGCCACGGTGTCGACCTCCCTAACGGCCCCGGACAGGCGCCGCGCGACGTCGGCGAGCAGCCGGTCTCCGGCGGCATGGCCCAGAGAATCGTTGATGAGCTTGAACCGGTCGAGGTCGAGCAGCAGCACCGCGAAGCGGTGGCCGTCGCGCTGCGCATGGGCTATCTCGCGCTCGAGACGATCCATGAACAGCACTCGGTTCGGCAAGCCCGTCAGCGCGTCGTGGGTGGCCTGGTGCTGCAGCTTGGCGTTGGCCGCCTCGAGCCGCCGGGCGTGAGTCCGGGTCCGCGACTGCAGATGGGCGTCGTACACCGCCGTGACCAAAGTGACGATCAGCAAACCGATCGCGAACAGGCCGATCGTCGCCGCCAGCCATAGATTGTCGAAGGTAACCCCGCCGCGGCAAAAAGACCCCTGAGAGAAGCGAGCCGCCGCCATCGCCGTGTAGTGCATGCCGCTGATGGCGAGTCCCATGACTACGGCCGCGCCGATTCGCGCCAGGCGCTGCAGGTACGAATGGCCGTGACGCAGCGTGAAGAACAGCCACAGCGCAACGAAGGATGCCGATACGGCAATGATGACGGACAGCGCCACGAGTGCCGGGTCGTAGGAAATTGCGGGGACCACGGCTATCGCGGCCATCCCGGTGTAGTGCATGGCGCATATTCCCGCGCCCATGGCAAGCGCCCCTCCGGCGAGGCGGGACAGTGTCAGGTGCTGGCCGCTGGCAAGAATGAGCGCGAAGCCCGAGGTGACGACCGCGATGGCGAGCGAAGCCACCGTGGTCGGTATGTCGTAGGCAAGCCGAATCGGCAGAGAGAAGGCCAGCATGCCGATGAAGTGCATGGACCAGATTCCGACCCCCATGGCCATCGCGCCGGCGGCCAACCACAGGTGCGTCGCCGGAGTCTCGCTGGTAGCCACCCGCGCCGCCAGGCGCAAGGCCGTGTAGGACACCGCCATGGCCACGCCGATCGAGAGGCCGACGAGCCAGCTGTTGTAGGAGGACTGCATGGGAACCTGAAATGCCGCGTTTTCAGCACGTTACCGCAGCCTGCCGGCGGCATGCTGAGAGGCGTTTCTCGTTTGGCGCCGCAATGCGGAAAATTCGTCATTTCCCTCAGTGGGCGCTGCATTTCCGCGTTACGTCTGATCGCGTTGCAGGCGCATCAGCCGCCGCCGATCGCGCTTGTCGGGTCGGCCTTCGGGCCGCGGCCGCGACACCTGCGCGAGCCGTTGCTGCTCGCGCAATTTGGCGCGGCGCTCGGCGCTGGCGGGCGTTTCGAGATAGTGGTCTTGCGCCTCGGCCGCCGGGCCGCGCCGCTGCGGCAACCCCAGTACCTCGAACTCGGCCACGACTCCCTGCAGCGACAGGCTTACCCGATCGCCGGTTCGAACCCGATGCGCCGGCTTGACGCGCTCGCCGTTCAAATGCACCTTCCCGCCGTTGATGGCGGCGGTCGCGAGGCTCCGCGTTTTGTAAAAACGGGCCTGCCACAGCCATTTATCGAGGCGGTGATCGTCGCTTTTCTCGTCGATTGTCATGAAACCCCAAAGCCTGCGCGGCAATGCCGCTCGCGCCTGCCCCGGCGTTCGCTTCAGCCGTGCGCATTCGATCCAAACGAAGGCGGCGCGCGTTATAATACTCGAATGCAAAGCTTGATTTGCGACCCAGGGACCCCGTGCTAAAGGAATTTCGCGAACGGCTTGCACGCGATACGCAAGGGCTCGAGGCTGCCGGGCTGTTGAAACGCGAACGCATCATCGGCTCGGCGCAGGGCCCGGTGGTACGGCTCGCCGACGGCCGCGAGATGATCAATCTGTGTGCCAATAATTACCTGGGACTGGCCAACCATCCGGCGGTACTGAAGGCCGCCCAGGATGGTCTCACGCGCTACGGCTACGGCGTCGCCTCGGTACGCTTCATCTGCGGCACCCAGAGCGTACATCGCGAGCTCGAGGAGCGCCTGAGCGCCTACCTGTCGATGGAAGACACTATTTTGTATTCCTCGTGCTTCGACGCGAATGGCGGTCTGTTCGAAACCCTGCTCGATGAGCAGGACGCCGTCATCAGCGATGCCCTGAATCACGCCAGCATCATCGACGGCATTCGCCTGTGCAAGGCGCGCCGTCTGCGCTACGCCAACAACGACTTGAACGAGCTCGAGCAGGCCCTCAAGGACTCGCAAAGCTCGCGCGTGCGCATGATTGCCACCGACGGTGTGTTTTCCATGGACGGCTCGATCGCGAAATTGAAAGAGATCTGCGATCTGGCGGATCGCTACGGCGCGCTGGTCATGGTGGACGACTCGCACGCCACCGGCTTCATCGGCGCGCGCGGCCGCGGCACGCACGAGCTGCGCGGCGTCATCGGCCGGATCGACATCCTGACGGGAACCCTGGGCAAGGCGTTGGGCGGAGCCAGCGGCGGCTACGTCGCCGCCCGCAAGGAAATCGTCGGCTGGCTGCGCCAGCGCTCGCGGCCCTATCTGTTCTCGAACAGCATCGCTCCGCCCGTGGCCGCGGCCACCATCCAGGTACTGGGCCTGCTCGAGAGCTCCACCGAGCTGCGCGAGCGGCTGCACGGGAACGCGCGCTACTTTAGAGAGCAGATGCAGGCCGCAGGATTCAATCTGCTGCCGGGCGAACATCCCATCGTCCCGGTCATGCTGGGCGAAGCGCCGCTGGCGGTCAGCCTGGCGGAGCGGGTGCAGGCGCAGGGAGCTTACGTCGTGGCCTTCGCCTTTCCGGTCGTTCCCCATGGAAAAGCTCGGATTCGCACCCAGATGAGTGCTGCGCACACCCGCGAGCAGCTCGACCGGGTCATTCGGGCCTTCGGCGGCGCGGGACGCGATTTAGGCATCATTCACTAGGACAATGGCATGAAAGCACTGGTCAAGGCACGCGCGGAACCCGGCATCTGGCTGCAGGACGTACCGGAGCCCTCGGTGGGCCACAACGATGTGCTCATCAAGGTGCATCGCACGGCGATCTGCGGCACCGACATGCATATCTACAACTGGGACGCGTGGGCGCAGAAAACCGTGCCCGTACCCATGGCCGTGGGCCACGAGTATTCCGGCGAAATCGTCGAATTGGGCATGGAAGTGCGCGGCTTCAACACCGGCGATCGGGTGTCCGGCGAGGGCCACATCACCTGCGGACACTGCCGCAATTGCCGGGCCGGCCGCCGGCACCTGTGCCGCAATACCTCGGGCGTGGGCGTGAACAGAGCGGGCGCCTTCGCCGAGTATCTGACCATTCCGGCGAGCAATGTCTTCAAGCTGCCGGACGCCATCGACGATGAAATCGCCTCCATCCTCGATCCCTTCGGCAACGCCACGCACACCGCGCTGGCCTTCAACGTGGTCGGCGAGGATGTGCTCATCACCGGCGCAGGTCCCATCGGCATCATGGCGGTGGCCATCGCCCGCCACTGCGGCGCGCGGCACATCGTCGTCACCGACGTGAACGACTACCGGCTCGGCCTCGCCGCAAAAATGGGCGCCTCCAAGGCGCTCAACGTATCGCGCGAATCCCTGGATACCGCCATGCGCGACTTGGGCATGGAAGAAGGCTTCGATGTGGGCTTCGAAATGTCGGGCAATGCCACGGCGCTGCGCGAAATGCTGCGCACCATGAATCATGGCGGCAGCATCTCCATGCTCGGCATCCCCCCGGGCGAAACCGCCATCGACTGGAACCAGGTCATTTTCAAGGGCCTGGTCATCAAGGGCATCTACGGCCGCGAAATGTTCGAGACCTGGTACAAGATGTCGAGCATGTTGCAGAGCGGTCTGGATGTGCGTCCGGTGATCACCCATCGCCTGGGAATCAACGATTACCGCGAAGGCTTCGAAATCATGAATTCCGGCAAGTCGGGCAAGATCACCCTGGATTGGTCCAGTCTTTGAGCCTCGGCGCTGCGCGCCTCAGCGGCCCGCGAACCCCTTGAGCGTCATGCGCGGCGCGCGGCACCAGCAGTAGGCATACAGCCCCCGTGGATCGTTGAGCTTGGCGATGGCGCGCGCCTGCTCGAGCACGGGATCGAGCACCCGTTCGATGCCGCTGGGCGGGGGTATGAGCCCGGCCATGCGGGCGATGTGCAGGGTCTCCGAACGCAGCTGCATCAGCAGCTCCTCGCGCAGGCTCAGTTCGGGTTCGATGTAGTCGACGTCGTAGTCGGAGCCGAGTTCGGCGAGCTTCGCCGCGGCGTCGGTCGCATCCCTCAGACCGCCCAAGTGATCCACCAGGCCGATGCGCTGGGCATCGACACCGGCCCACACCCGGCCCTGCGCGATCTTGTCCACGTCCTCGACGGGCTTCTTGCGGCCATCGCCCACGCGGCGCAGGAATTCCGCGTAGGCGTGATCGACCGAGGATTGCAGAATCTGGCGGGTCGCGGCCGTGAGCGGCCGGTCCTGGCGCATATCGCCGGCGAGCGGCGTGGTGCCGAGGCCGTCGACCTTGACCCCGAGTTTTTCGAGCGTGCGCTGAAACGTGGGCACCACGGAGAACACGCCGATGGAGCCGGTCAAGGTGGTGGGGCTGGCGAAGATCTGGTTCGCCGCGGCCGAAATATAATATCCGCCGGATGCGGCGTAGGTGCTCATGGAGACCACCACGGGCTTGCCGGCTTTGCGCAGCGCCTGCACCTCGCGCAGGATTTGTTCCGAGGCAAACATGCTGCCCCCGGGACTGTCCACGCGCAGCACCACGGCCTTCACCGCATTGTCATAGCGTGCCTCGCGCAACAACTCGGCCGTGCTCTCGCCGCCGATGGTGCCCGGCGGCTGGTGGCCGTCGAGAATCTCACCCGAGGCCACGACGATGCCCACCTTGGAATCGGATTTCGATTTCAGAACGTGCTTGGAGCGTATCGAGGTCAGGTACTGGCTCATCCCGATGGAGTTGAAGGAATGCGAATCCTCATCCTCTCCCACCAGCCCTTTGAGCTCATCGCCCACTTGACGGCGGCTCTTCAGGGCCGTGACCAGGCCGCGCTGCAGCGCCAATTTGGCCGCATCGCCGTTGACGGCGGCGAGCGCGGCCGGCTCATCGGCGATGAATTCATTGAGCGCGCCGGCGGGCAGCGAGCGGGCGCGGGTGACGTCTTGCTGGTAGGCGTTCCACAGCGCCTCGAGCCACACGGAGCTCTCCTCGCGCTCGCTCGGGGCCATGTCGCTGCGCGAGAACTGATCGGTGTAGCTCTTGAAGGTGCCGGCGCGGAACACGTTGACGTCGACGTCCAGCTTCTCGATGGCGTCCTTCAAGAACATGCGGTAGTAGCTGAAGCCGTCGAGGTACACCAGCCCCATGGGATCGAGGTACACCTCGCCGGCCTGCGCCGCCAGGTAGTACTGGGTTTGATCCAGCGAATCGGCGGCCGCGACCACGCGCTTGCCCGAAGCGCGGAACTCGCGCAGCGCCGTGCCGATTTCCTGCAGCTTCGACAAGCCCGAGGTATCCAAGGAGCCGAGATCGAGCACGATGAGCTTGATGCGCGCATCGGACTTCGCCGCATTGATGGCGTCGATCACGTCGCGCAGCAGGGTCTCGGGCGCCGGCCCGCCGGAGGCCTCGCCGAAGGCCCGGCGCACGGGATCGCTCGACAACTGCTCGACGAGCTCTCCCTCCGGCGCGATCACCAGCGCGGCGCTGCGCGGGACGTTGGGAATGGAGGTATGCAGCGCGGCGAGAACGAACCCGAAAATCACCAGCAATAGAATCAGGTGCAGAACCTTGCGGATCCGCTCGAGAATTCGCCACACCAGCCCGAAAAACCCAACCAGAGCGGACCCGACACCCATTCAAAGCCTCACGTCCGCCCTTGCGGACTCAACCGCAGGGGGATTCAACCGCCGGCGTTCAGATTTTCTCGTCGATGCGCGCGGCCTTGCCGGACAAGTCGCGCAAATAGTACAGCTTGGCGCGCCGAACTGCGCCGCGGCGCTTCACACTGACCTCGCTGATCGAGGGACTGAAGGTCTGGAACACACGCTCCACGCCCTCGCCGTGCGAGATCTTGCGCACCGTGAACGAGGAGTTGAGGCCGCGATTCTTCTTGGCGATGACGATGCCCTCGTAGGCCTGCACGCGCTCGCGATCACCCTCCACCACTTTGACTTGCACGACGACGGTGTCGCCCGGATTGAATTCCGGAAGCTTGCGCGTCGCGCGCTCGCCGTTTAATTCTTGGATGATTTTGTTCATAGCTTGTCCTCGCCTTTCGGCCCTCACCTTTGACTATCGTCGAATCGACCCGTACCGCCGGCACGCTCGATCTTGAATTCTTCCAACAAAGCCCGCTCTTCATCGTTCATGCCGCGCCGTTCGAGCAATTCCGGCCGCCGCAGCCAGGTGCGCCCCAGCGCCTCGCGCAACCGCCAGCGGCGGATCGCCGCGTGATCGCCCGACATCAGCACCGGCGGCACCGCCTGCCCGTCCATTAGCGGCGGGCGCGTGTAATGCGGCCAGTCCACCAAGCCGTCGCTGAACGATTCCTGCTCCGCCGATTCGGGGCTGCCGAGCGTCCCCGGAATCAGCCGCGCAATCGCATCGATCACCACCAGCGCCGGCAGCTCGCCGCCGGAGAGCACGTAGTCGCCGATCGACCACTGCTCCTGCGTTTCGCGCTCGATGAAGCGCTCATCGACCCCCTCGTAGCGTCCCGCCACCAGCACCAAGCCCGCATGCTCGCACGCCGCCCGCGCCACGCCTTGATCGAATGTGCGCCCATCCGCACCCAGGTACACACGCCGGCTGCCCTCGGGCACCGCCGCCACGGCGCTGCGCAGCGCGCTGCGCAGGGGCTCGATCTTCAGCACCATGCCCGGACCGCCGCCGTAGGGCCTGTCGTCGACCGTGCGATGCACGTCGCCGGCATAGTCCCGGGGGTCGAAGCAGTCGACCTGCAGGACGCCGCGCTCCACCGCCCGCCCCACCACGCCGTGCTCGAGAGCCTCGCGGATCATCGACGGAAACAAAGTCACCACCGCAATACGCATGCGCTTCCAGCGTGGGCGCTCACGCCCGGGCTGCGTCCCAGTCCACCACCACCCGGCGCTCCTGCAAATCCACCCGCCGCAAATGCCGTGGCACGGCCGGTATCCAAAACTCCTGCGCTCCGCGCACCACCATCAGGACCTGCGCCGGGGTCTCGATGAAGTGCTGCACGACACCCAACCCCAGGCCCTCGAGATTCACCACCTCGCAGCCGATCAAGTCGGCGCGGTAAAAGTCCTTCTCGTCCCGCTGCGGCAGCTCGCTGCGCGGCACGCAGACCTGGGCGCCCCGCAGGGCCTGCGCCTGGTCCCTATTCTCAACCCCCGCCAGCTTCACGGTGAGCGCGCCGCCGCTGCGGCCGCTCGCCTCAATGCGGTAGTTCTGCCACAGGCCGCCACTCCCGATGCGCAAACTGCGATGATCGAGCAGGCGCTCCGGGGGGTCGGTGTGCGAACGTAGCTTGATCCACCCTCGGACGCCAAATGGCGCTCCGACGAACCCCAATTGGATGAGCGCCGATGAATCGTCGCCCATCGTAAGCCCCCTTTAAGGTTATCAGCGCTTAAGCGGCCTGCTTGCGGAAGCTGGTGAGCAGAAACTTGACGCGTTCCGACATATGCGCGCCCTTGCTCACCCAATGCTCGATTCGGGCGACGTCCAGGCGCAGTTTGACTTCCCCGCCGCGGGCGATGGGATTGAACAGCCCCACGCTCTCGAGGCTGGTGCCGCCCTGGCGCTTGCGGCTGTCGGTCACCACAACGTGATAGAACGGGGTCTTCTTGCCGCCGCGTCGAGTCAAACGAATCGTCACCATCTTTAATTCACCTTGCAAAGCGTAGCCGCTAATTGTAATGACAACCGGGGGGCCAGAGCAAGAACAACTGAGGCAACAACCCGTTGAATCGCCAGCAAATGACCGCCCCTAGGCGCCTGCCTAGGCGCCTGGGCGGGTCGCGTAGGTCCATGGGCAGGGCCTGGACCGGGCTCTAGCGGCCAAATCCAGGCGGCAGGCGCCCTGCCATGCCCCGCATCATGTTCTGCAACATGCCGCCTTTGGCCATCTTTTTCATGGTTTTCTGCATGTGGTCGAATTGCTTCAACAGGCGGTTCACCTCCGGTAGCTGCACCCCGGCGCCCGCTGCAATGCGGCGCTTGCGCGAGCCGTCGATCATCTCGGGGCGGCGGCGCTCCCGCGGAGTCATGGAGTCGATGATCCCCATTTGACGTTTGAGGTTCTGCGCATTGACCGCGCCGGCCGCCGCCTGGGCATTGGCCTGCAGGTGCGCGGGCAGCTTGTCCAGGAGGGCCGCCATGCCGCCCATGTTCTGCAGCTGGCTCAGCTGATCGCGCAGATCCGCCAGATCGAAGGATTTGCCCTTGCTGATCTTCTTGGCCAGCTTCTCGGCCTTCTCCTGATCGACCTGTCCCTGCACCTGCTCGACCAGCGACAGCACATCGCCCATCCCGAGAATGCGCGAGGCGATGCGTTCGGGCTGAAACAGCTCCAACGCCTCCAATTTCTCGCCCGTGCCGACGAACAGAATGGGCTTGCCCGTGACCTGTCTCACGGACAGCGCCGCCCCGCCGCGCGCATCGCCGTCGGCCTTGGTTAGGATGACGCCGGTCAGGCTCAGGGCATCGTTGAATGCCTTGGCGGCATTGACCGCATCCTGCCCCGCCATGCTGTCGACGACGAACAGGCGCTCGTGCGGATTGAGGGCGGCTTCGAGCTCCTTGACTTCCGCCATCATCTCCGCGTCGATATGCAGGCGCCCGGCCGTATCGAGCAGCAGCACATCGTATGCCTGCAGCGTCGCCTCGTTGAACGCGCGCTTGGCGATGGCGACCGGCGCTTCGCTGGCGAGCGAGGCCGCGAATCCGGCACCCACCTGCGCGGCCAGAGTCTGCAGCTGCAGGATCGCCGCCGGCCGGTACACATCGGTGCTGACCATCAACACCTTCTTCTTTTGTTTCTCGATCAGCCAACGCGCAAGTTTGCCGGCGCTGGTCGTCTTGCCCGCCCCCTGCAGACCGGCCAGCATGACCACCACCGGACGCTGCGCACGCAGGTTCAGGCCGCTGCTCGGCTCGCCCATGAGCCGGGTCAACTCCTCGTGCACGACTTTGATGAAGGCCTGCCCCGGGCTCAGGCTC
The DNA here is from genome assembly GCA_963837435.1 of uncultured Gammaproteobacteria bacterium. Classification (GTDB taxonomy): domain Bacteria; phylum Pseudomonadota; class Gammaproteobacteria; order Steroidobacterales; family Steroidobacteraceae; genus Bog-1198. Next base: position 51,313 of record CAWINJ010000010.1, on the reverse strand, counting down.
TTGGTGACTTCGACGCCGACGGCCCGCGCCTTCACGGCATCGGTGAACGTCTTCACGACGCTCAGCGCCACATCCGCGTCGAGCAGCGCGAGGCGCACCTCGCGGACGGTTTCGGCAATATTGTCCTCGGTCAGACGACCGCGGCCGGACAGCGACTTGAGCGCCGAGGAGAGGCTTGAAGTGAGTCGGTCGAACATACGGAGATGTTATCAAAACTGCAACCGGCGCGGCGCGTTGCCCGCGACACCGCGCAATTCCGGCAGCTAGGCGCTATTGGGTGCTTGTGTCATTATCTTCGCTGTCATCATTCAGGCCATCCCCTATCCCAGGCCAGCCGTGATTCTTGCCATCGCCACCAGTTTGTACCTGCTCTACACGGGGAGCGCGTGGATCATGCTGCGCAGTGCGAACCGGCCCGGCTTGGAGCCCATCGCCTGGGTGCTGAGCCTGGCGGCCATCGTCGCGCACAGCGACGCGCTCGTGTACACCATGCGCCTCCACGGGCCTTTTTCCATCGGCCTGCCCGAGGCCATCTCATTGCTGGCCTGGACCCTGGCGGTGCTCGCCTGCTTCATCTGCATCGAAAGGCAGAATCGCGTGCTGGGCGCGATCCTGCTGGCGAGCGCCGGCCTCGGAGCGGTCGTGACGGGAACCGGGCATACCTATCTCGAGACCACCGCGCCGGGGTGGGAACTGACCGCGCACATCCTGCTGTCGATGGCCGCCGCCGCGCTGCTGTTCGCGGCGGCGGTCACCGCGCTGCTGCTGGTATTCCTCGATCGGCGCCTGCGCACCCGGCGCATCGCCGACCTGCCGAGCGTGCTGCCGCCGCTCGATGCCCTGGAAAAAGTGATGTTCCGCCTGATCGGCGCCGGCTTCGTGCTGCTCACCTTGTCGCTGTTCACGGGCTTTGTGTTCGTGACCAACTTGTTCGCCCAGCACTTGGTCCAAAAGACCGTCCTGTCCTTGGTCGCCTGGCTCATCTTCGGCGTGCTGCTGATCGGCCGCATCCGCTTCGGCTGGCGAGGGCGCTCCGCCGTGGGCTGGACGTTGAGCGGCTTCGGTGTACTGGCGCTGGCGTATTTCGGCGCGAAATTCGTGCTTGAGGATCTGCTCGGGCGGCACTGGGGCTAGGACGGCCTGCGCAACATGCCGCATCCCTCCCTCGGTTTACTGTTCGGCGAGTTAGCGGGATTGCTCATCCTCGCCGCGTTTTTCGCGGGCAGCGAAACCGCCCTCATGAGCCTGAACCGCTATCGCCTAAGGCACCGCGCCAGCGAGGGCCATCGCGGCGCGCGGCTCGCGGAGAAGCTGCTTGCGCAACCCGACCGATTGATCGGCCTGATCCTGCTGCTGAGCACGCTGGTCAATGTTGCGGCACCCATGCTGGTGGGATTCATCGCCTTGCGGCTGGGCGGCGAATTCCTGGTGGCATTCGCCGCGGCCGCGCTGATCTTGGTGCTGCTGATCTTCTGCGAGGTGGCGCCCAAGACCTTCGGCGCGCTGCATCCGGAACGGCTTGCGCTGCCGGCCGCCTACATCTACACGCCGCTGCTGTTGCTGCTGTATCCGTTCGTGTGGGCCACGAACCTGCTCGCCAACGGCGTGCTGCGCCTGTTCGGCGTCTCTCCCATGCAGGCCTCCAATTCGCTGAGCAGCGAGGAGCTGCGCACCGTGGTGGCGGAAGCCGGCGCGATGATCCCGCACCGTCACCAACAAATGCTGGTCAGCATTCTGGATCTGGAAAGCGCCACCGTCGAAGACATCATGGTGCCGCGCAATGAAATCGTCGGCATCGACGTCGACGACGATTGGGACCGGATCGTCGAGCAGCTGCGCCAGAGCCAGCACACGCGCTTGCCCGTGTACCGCGGGGAGATCGACCGTATCATCGGCGTGCTGCACATGAAGCAGGTCGTGCATGAGCTGGCGCGCGGCCGCCTGGATCGCGACGCGCTCAGCGAGGCGGCGAGCGCACGTGAAGCCTACTTCGTGCCCTCCGGCACCACGCTCAATACCCAGTTGCTGAATTTCCAGCGCGACAAGCGCCGCATGGCTTTCGTCGTCGATGAGTACGGCGATATCCAGGGCCTGGTCGACCCTCGAGGACATCCTCGAAGAGATCGTCGGCGAGTTCACCACGGATCCCGCCACCATGATGCACAAGGACGTGCATGCCGAGGCCGACGGCAGCTTTGTCGCCAACGGATCGGCCACCATCCGCGCGCTCAACCGCTCCATGCGCTGGAACCTGCCCACCGACGGGCCAAAAACCCTCAATGGCCTGATCGTGGAATATTTGGAGAGCATTCCCGAGCCCGGCACCACCCTGAAGTTGGCCGACTACATGCTCGAGGTGCTGCAGACCGCCGACAATGCCATTAAAACGGTGCGCATTCGCCCTCCCGAACCCTTGCCGCCGTAGTGCCGACCCGCGGCTGTGTCCTAGAGCCCATCGAGGGCTTGATTCAGGCGGGTCACGCCGCGCACGCTCATGCCGTCGGGCGGACGCTTGGGCACGTTGGCTTCGGGGACGATTGCCGACTTGAAGCCATGCTTCGCGGCTTCGCGCAGGCGCTCCTCGCCAAAAGGCACCGGGCGGATTTCCCCGGCCAGCCCGAGCTCTCCGAAGGCAACAAGGGAATTGTCAACCGGCGCGTCGCGCAGGCTCGATCGCGCCGCCATGACGATGGCCAAATCTCCCGCGGTTTCCGCCAGGCGCACGCCGCCGACCACATTGGCGAACACATCCTGGCCGTGCAATTGCAGTCCGGCGTGGCGATGCGCGACCGCGAGCAACATGGTGAGCCGATTGCCGTCGATGCCCACCGCCACCCGCCGCGGATTGGCGCCGAGACTCGCATCGGCCAGCACCTGGACCTCGATGAGCAGCGAGCGCGTCCCCTCGCGCATCACCGTGATGACGCTGCCCGGAACCGGCTGCGCATGCCGCGATAAGAATATTGCGGAGGGATTGGTCACTTCGCGCAAACCCTGCTCGACCATGGCGAACACGCCGATTTCGTTGGCCGCGCCGAAGCGGTTCTTCACCGAGCGCAGCACGCGGTAGCGGCTGCCCGTGTCGCTCTCGAAGTACAGAACCGTGTCGACCATGTGCTCGAGCACCCGGGGGCCGGCGATCTGTCCTTCCTTGGTGACGTGGCCGACCAGCAGCACGGCGGTGCCGCCGCGCTTGGCGAAGCGCACCAGCTCAGCCGTGCATTCGCGCAGCTGCGAGACCGCGCCGGGAGCCGATTCGATCCGCTCGGAGTGCATGGTTTGAATGGAATCCACGATCAGCACCCGTGCGGAGAGAGCCGCTGCGGCGGCGACGATGTCCTCCACGCAAGTCTCGGTCATCAGCCGCGCGGCAGCCTCCGCCAGGCCCAAGCGCCGGGCGCGAAGTGCGACCTGCTTCAAGGATTCCTCGCCCGTGGCATACAGAACGGGCCCCAGGCCATTCAGGGCGGCGGCGGCCTGCAGCATGAGCGTGGATTTGCCTATCCCCGGGTCTCCGCCGATCAGGGTCACGGAGCCCGGAACCAGCCCACCGCCCAGCACCCGGTCCAGCTCGACCGAGCCCGTGGCCAAACGCGGTTGTTCGAGAGTCGCCTCGGCGGCGAGCGAGGTGGAAGCCTCCGGCCGCGATGCGCGGGCCGAGCCTGCCGATTGGCGGGGATTTGCCCGAGAAACCTCGGCCAGCAAGGTATTCCATTCGCCGCAGCCGGCGCACTGGCCCTGCCATTTCGGCGACGCTGTGCCGCAGTTCTGGCAGACAAACACCTCTTTGGACTTCGCCATTGACTTCCTTCGCTTCGATTTGTGAGCTTAGCATTGCCGTTATGACGGCCCGATCACCTATACTGCCGGCCTTCTGGAATCGGATTATGTCTATTGCATGCGCAAATTTGGGCTGATCGCAGCGATTGTGGGCTTAGGGACCGTGGGATCGGGTCTTTTGCTCCGGTTCGTCGCCCATCTGGACACTTGGCTGTGGCTTCCGGGGATGGTGCTGTTGACCGGCGGCAGCGGGCTGATGCTCTGGAGCCGATTCGCCGCCTCTGCCGCGGCCACGCCGGCGCCCCGGATCCCCAGCAGACCGGTGGGCGCCGATACCGCGCGGCTGCTCGACAACTTCGAGCAGCGCTTCGCCGAATTGAAGGGCCGCAAGCCCAATGCCACCGTGTTGGGTGATTTGTACACGCTGGGATCGCAGCTCGAGCAGCGCGGCAGGGTGCAGCAGGCGACCGCCGTCTACCGCCACTTGGCACGCTTCGACAATACCTACCGCGATGTGGCCACGCGGCTCAAACGCCTGATGGATGCCGAACGCGCCAAGCCCAAGGCCGCGCCAGCCCCAGCCCCGCCCCCGCCCATCGTCGCGAGCACGCCGCCCCCATCGGCGGCGGTCGCCGCGGGAGACGCGAACGCGGCGGGGGATGTACAGCGCCTCGGCCGCTACCAGCTCGAGCGAGAAATCGGACGCGGCGCCATGGGAATCGTCTACCTGGGGCGCGATACCGCCATCAACCGAATGGTGGCGATCAAAGCCATACCGCTCGCCAGTGAGTTCAGCGACGCCGAGCTGGTCGAAGCCCGTTCGCGTTTCTTTCGCGAGGCGGAGACCGCCGGCCGCCTCAACCACCCGAACATCGTGACCATCTACGACGTCGGCGAGGAACGGGGGCTGGCCTATATCGCGATGGAATACCTCAAAGGCCGGCACTTGAGCGATTATGCGAAATCCGACAGCCTCATGGAGCCGCGCAAGGTGTTGGAGATCATCGGCCGCACGGCCGACGCTCTGGGATTCGCGCACAAACAGCAAGTGGTTCACCGAGACATCAAGCCCGCGAACCTGATGTACGATCCCGGCACCGACGTGTTGAAGATCACCGACTTCGGAATTGCGCGCCTGTCGGGCGCCGGCAGCACCCGCACGGGCATCGTGCTCGGCACGCCCTCCTTCATGTCCCCGGAGCAGCTCGAGGGACGAACTGTGACCGGTCACTCGGACTTGTTTTCCCTGGGTGTTAGCCTATTTCAGCTCTTGACCGGCCAGCTTCCTTTCACCGCCGATTCCATGACCGGGCTGATGCAGCAGATCGCCGAAGCGCCGCACCCGCCGTTGCGGGCCATCAGGCCGGATCTGCCCAGCTGCGTGGAAGGTGTGATCGATCGCGCGCTGGCCAAGAATCCCGATGCGAGATATGACTCAGGGGCGCAGATGGCCGCAGCCTTGGAAGACTGTAGGTCGCGAATACCGAGTGGATTGCCATGATTGGCCAAGAAGTTGGATCATAGCCCATGAGCTTGAAGGGAAAAATCGCCAGTGTGGCGCTCACCGACACAGGCAAGGTCCGCGAGCACAACGAAGACATGATCGGCAGCGAAGCCGACATTGGCCTGTTCGTGCTGGCCGACGGCATGGGCGGCTACAACGCCGGGGAAGTCGCGAGCGGCATCGCCGTGAAGACCATCATCAATTTGGTCCGGGATGCGATCATGCGCGAGGACCTGAGCGTGCCGGATCCCGAGACGGGACTCACCCGCCCCAGCATCATCTTGCGTGATGCGATTCACAGAGCCAACAAGATCATCTACCACACCTCCAAGACCCAGCCTCAATGTGAGGGGATGGGCACCACGGTGGTGGCGTGCTTGTTTCACGACAATAAGATGTCGATCGCGCATGTCGGGGATTCAAGGCTTTACCGCCTGCGCGACAACCGTTTCGAGCAGATGACCCTGGATCATTCCTTGCTTCAGGAGCTGGTGGATCGAGGCTTTTATTCGCAGCAGGAAGCGCAGCGGGCGACGAACAAGAATTATGTGACCCGCGCCCTCGGGGTCGAGCAAAACGTCGAAGTGGAGATCCATGAACAGCCGGTGCAGAAGTCCGATTACTACGTACTCTGCTCGGATGGCCTCTCGGACATGATCGAGGACGAGGATATTCACTTAACAATCAGTACCTTTAGTGCTAATCTTGATACTGTAGCTAAGCAATTGATACAGCTCTCTAACGACAATGGCGGGCGGGATAACGTATCGGTGATCATGGCGCACGTGGCCGAGCCGTTCCCCGCACACCGGCGTATATTTGACAAAATCTTGGGATGGTTCGGCTAGGGATATGGAGTCTAAATGGCACGCCTGATGCTCAGCTTGGATGGTCAGATCCTCGCGGAATACAACATGAATAAAGAGCGCTACACGATCGGGCGCCTGCCGGACAACGATATTCGTATCGACAATCCGGCGGTGAGCGGCCATCACTCGCTCATCATCAATATTCTGAACGACTCGTTCTTGGAAGACTTGAACAGCACCAACGGCACGTACGTCAACGGCAAGCTGATCAAGAAGCACGCCATGCAGCACGGCGATGTGATCACGGTCGGCCATCATCAGCTGCGCTTCGTGGACAGCCAGGACGGCGAGACGGAGCAGGACGAATTCGAAAAGACCATGGTCATCACCCCGAGCTCGCAGGGTGAGGAACGCATACGGCGGGTCGGCGTCGCTGTGGATCAGGCCGTGAAGGCCGCGGCACCCGCCAAGCGTCCCGGCGTGCCGGAGAACGCCACGGCGCTGCCCAAGGCCAAGCTTCAGGTGCTGAGCGGCGCCTTCGCCGGCCGCGAGCTCGAGCTCACCAAGGCGCTCACCACTCTGGGCCGCCCCGGAGTGCAGGTGGCGGCTATCACGCGCCGCGCGGAAGGCTACTTCATCGTGCACGTGGACAGCGGCAAGGAGAATGATTTCCCACAGGTCAATGGGGTGCCGATCGGGCCGCAGGCGCGTCGTCTCAACGACAATGACGTGGTGCAGCTCGCCGGCGTGAAGATGGGGTTCTTCGAAAGCTAGCGGAAAACCCGGCCGCCGTTGTAGGTGAAGAACAGCTTGTTCTCGCTGCGCGCGACGTAGATCCGGTGCGCCAGGAAAAAATCGGCGCCGAGGAGCATATCCGCATCCTCGAGGCTGATACCGCCGAACCTCAGCCGCGTATTGCGGATCTCCTCGTCGCCGATCTTGAAGCTAGCAAATGACCCTATGTAGGTCTTGACGGCGCCGCGCCCGATTCCCTGGATGTAGCCGGCCGGCACGACGCCTGCCGAGTCCGGCTTGACGCCGGCCCGCTCGGCAGCCTTGAGCGTCAGCAGCGAGGCGGCGGCACCGGTATCGAACGTCACGCGAATTTTCGCTCCATTGACATACGCCGTCCCCGCGGTATGCGGCTGCAGCGCGGTTGCGTGCTCGATATCGATCACGGAATAGGGTTGGGAGGCAGTGGCCCAATAGGCGAGCAGCGCATGGCCGCATCCCTCGGTGCGCATCAACCGGATGACGCCTTTTGCGAGGTCGTATTCAACGTCCGCGATGCGAAATATATTCTGGCCCAATACCCCGACGTTTTCCGAATTACCTACACTGCCGCCGCCGACCAGAAACTGCACATTGCGAATGGGAACGCCGGCAAGAGCAAATAATTTGACGGTGGCGATCGATGGATCGAAGTCGCCGGCGATGCCCTTGACATGGAATCCGACGGGGGCCGGGCTCAGTTCCAGCCTGTATCGCGCTGCGCCCGCCTGGGTGATCACGCTGTAGAAAGCGCCGCTGTCGGCGACGAATTGCGCGTCCTGGCCGTTGATCTGCGCCGTGACCAGCGGCGTGGAGCCGCTCATGGTGACGGGCAGCTCTGCCATTTGGGCGAGCTTGCAGGCGGACATTGCGGCCGGCGCCGCAAGCCACGAGCTGAGGAGCGCAAGCGCGGCTGCCCTCGGAACGCCGCATGACATGGAGATCCCTTGCATCACGCCTCCGTTGCCAACCCCCTCGTGCGGCGAGTTTGCGCCGCTAGCGCAGCGTCACGGCCACCCGCTGGCTGATTCCGCACAGCAACTCGTAGGGTATGGTCTCCGCCCAGACCGCAATCTCCTCCACCGGCAATCCCTCGCCCCATAGAACCACCGGATCGCCCAATTTGGGCGGTAGCTTGAGGTCGGTCACGTCGATTCCGATCATGTCCATCGACACGCGGCCGGCCAAGCCGGTACGTTCGCCGTTGACCAGCACCGGAGCGCCTGAGGCCAGGTTTCGAGGATAGCCATCGCCATAGCCCACCGCCGCCACCGCCAGGCGCGTGGGCCGGGCCGCCGTCCAGGCGCCGCCATAGCCCACCTGCTCTCCCGCGGCGAGGTCCTTCATCGCAATCACATGCGAATGCAGCGTCATCACGGGCCGCAGGCCGTAGTCGGCGCCGATCGCGCCTTCGTTGGGAGAGACTCCGTACAGCAGCAGGCCCGGCCGCACCCAGTCGGCCTGGGCCTCCGAGAAGCTGAGCATGCCCGCCGAATTGGCGATGCTGCGCTCGCCGGGAAGGGAGCGGGTCACGGCGGCGAAGCGCGCCAGCTGCTCGGCCGTGGTGGAGAGTTCCGGCTCATCGGCGCAGGCGAGATGGGTGATCAGGTTCACGGGGGACTGCACCGCCGCCAAGGCGCTCAAGGCCGCATGCGCGGCGGCGAACGCCGTGCCCTTGAATCCCAGCCGATTCATGCCGCTGTCGAATTTCAGCCACACCTTGAAAGCCACCCCGGGCGGGGCCGCGCGCAGCAGCTCGATCTGCTCCGGGGTGTGCACCACCAGCTCGAAATCGGCGGCCGCGGCCGCGGCGAGCTGCTCGCGGTCGAAGACCCCTTCGAGCAGCACCGTGGGCGTGCGGATGCCGGCCTCGCGCAGCGTCAGCCCTTCATCGACGCGCGCCACCGCGAAGGCGTCGGTGGACTCGAGCGCCCGCGCCACATTCACCAGACCGTGACCGTAGGCATTGGCCTTGATGACGGCCATGACGCGCGACTTGGGCGCCCAGCGGCGCACCACTTGAAGATTGTGGCGAAGAGCGCCGGTATCCACCGACGCGCTGACCAGGGGGGTCACCGGAATCTCACCGCCTCACCGGAACACGCCCTCGGCGTACGACTCCGGCGCGAAGTTTTCGAATTTGGTGTACTGGCCCAGAAAGGTGAGCTGCACATCGCCGGTCGGGCCATTGCGTTGCTTGGCAATGATGATGTCGGCGATGCCCTTGCGCGTGGTGTTCTTGTCGTAGACCTCTTCACGATAGATCAACAGAATGACGTCGGCGTCCTGCTCGATGCTGCCGCTCTCGCGAAGGTCCGACATCACCGGCTTCTTCTCCACCCGCTGCTCCACGCCGCGGTTGAGCTGCGACAGGGCGATCACAGGCACTTTCAGCTCCTTCGCCAGCGCCTTGAGCGAACGCGAGATCTCGGAGATCTCCGTCGCGCGATTCTCCTTGGTACCGGCAACCTGCATGAGCTGCAAATAATCGACCACGATCAGGTCGAGCCCCCGCTCGCGCTTCAAGCGGCGCGAACGCGCCCGAATTTCGGTGGGCGAGAGACCCGGAGTCTCGTCGACGAAGATCTTGGCGCCGCTCAACTGCGTCATCGCCGAATCGATACGCGGCCAATCCTCTTCCTGCAGCCGGCCGGAACGCAGATTGCTTTGATTGATGCGGCCCAATGAGGAAATCATGCGCAAAGTGATCGACTCGGCCGACATTTCCATGCTGAAGATGGCCGTCGATTTGTCGGCTCCGAGGGCGGCGTTCTCGGCGATATTCACCGCCAAGGTGCTCTTGCCCATCGACGGACGGCCGGCAATGATGATCAAGTCGCCCTGCTGCAGTCCCGACGTCATCTCGTCGAGTTGCTTGAAGCCGGTGGACAGACCGGTCATCTTGCCGTCGGAGTGGTACAGCTCGTCGATGCGGTTGACCACCTCCGGCAGGATGTTCTTCACGGCCCTGAATCCCACTTTGCCGCGGGAACCCGCCTCGGCGATCTCGAACACCGCCCGTTCCGCGTCGTCGACGATTTCACGCGCTTCGCGCCCCTCGGGCTCGAGCGCGCTGCCGACGATGCGATTCCCGGCGGTGATGAGCTGGCGCAGCACCGAGCGTTCGCGCACGATGTCTGCATAGGCGCGAATGTTCGCGGCGGTGGGAGTATCGCGCGCCAGCGATCCCAGATAGGCGAGCCCGCCCACCTGGTCGAGCAATCCCTGGCTCTCGAGGTGCCCGGATAGGGTGACGGCATCGCAGGGCTGGCTGCGCTCGATCAGGCCGGCGACGGCTTCGAAGATCACCCGGTGATCGTGGCGGTAAAAGTCATCCGCGACGACGCGGTCGGCAATCTGGTCCCAGGCCACCGAATCGAGCATCAGGCCGCCGAGCACCGATTGTTCGGCTTCCACCGAATGGGGCGGCAGGCGCAGGCCCTCGCCCGCGGCTTCGCTCTGCCCAAAGGAACGATTGCTGACTCGAGAGGCCATGCGCAACCCCAAGGGGACGCGATTGCCCCCCGCTACTCTTCGGCGACGATTGTGACCTGCAAGGTTACATCAACATCGGTGTGCAAATGCAATTGCACCTGATGTTCGCCGGTGACGCGGATGGGTCCGGTCGGCATGCGCACTTCGCTGCGGCTGATCGGCTGTCCGGCCTGGACCGCCGCTTCGGCGATGTCGGCGGTGCCGATGGAACCGAACAGCTTACCCTCCGCGCCGGCCTTGGCCTTGAGCTCGAGCTTGAAGTTCTCGAACTTCAGCGCGCGCGCCTGGGCCGCGGCCAGTTCCTGATTCGCCTTGGCTTCGAGCTCGTGGCGCTGCGCTTCGAACTTGGCGATGTTGGCCGGCGTCGCCATCGTCGCCCTGCCGGTCGGCACCAGGAAATTGCGCGCGTAACCCGACTTCACCTTGACGCGATCGCCGATTTGGCCGAGGTTCGCGACCTTCTGCAACAATATGATATCCATGTGCTAGCTCGCCGGTTTAATGCTGATCGGTGTACGGCAGCAGAGCCAGGAAGCGCGCCCGCCGGATGGCAAGCTGCAGCTGGCGCTGATAGTGAGCGCGCGTGCCCGTGATGCGGCTCGGGACGATCTTGCCGGTTTCGGTGATGTAGCTCTTGAGCGTCGTCAGATCCTTGTAGTCGATCTGCTTGACGTCGTCGGCCGTGAATCGGCAGAACTTCTTGCGGCGGAAAAAACGTGCCATGTTGGTCTCCTGATTTACCGTGCGCCCATGGGCATGTCGTCATCGTCGCCGTCGTCGCCGAAGTCATCGTGGCGGCGCGCGTTCTCATCCGGCGCACGGGCCATCGGCGAGGGCTCGGTGACGGCTTCGTCCATCTTCACGACGAGGTTGCGCAGCACCGCGTCGCTGAAGCGGAACGAACCGGTGAGTTCGGCCAGCGTCTTCTGATCGCACTCGATGTTGAGCAGGATGTAGTGCGCCTTGTGAACCTTGGAGATGGGGAAAGTCAGCTGGCGACGGCCCCAATCCTCGAAGCGATGCACGGCGCCGCCGCCGGCAGCGACCATGCCTCGGTAGCGATCGACCATCGCAGGAACTTGCTCGCTCTGGTCCGGATGGACCAGGAGCACTATTTCATAATGCCGCATTGTAGGCTCCCTACGGTTTAAGCCTCCCGTTGCGAGCGGTGAGGCAAGGAGTAAAGCCGGTCGGCCGGCGAAAAAGAGCGCGAAGGATACTCGTTTGGGGCGGCGGAGGTCAACTTGCCCGCTGCCGGCACGCCTCGAACAGCGCAATCCCCGCGGCCACCGATACATTGAGAGACTCGACCTGGCCGGCCATGGGAATGCGCACCAGAAAATCGCAGCGCTCCCGGGTGAGCCGGCGCAGTCCCACTCCCTCGGCGCCGAGCACCAGGGCGAGCGGCCGTTTCAGATCGGCCGCATACAGGGTCTGCGGGGCCTCTCCATCGGTCCCGACCACCCAGATACCGCGCTCCTTGAGCATATCGAGGCTGCGCGCCAGGTTGGTGACGCTTGCCACCGGCACGAATTCGGCCGCGCCCGCCGCCACCTTGCGCACCACCGCATCCACGGTGGCCGCCCGGTCCTTGGGAATGAGCACCGCGTGCGCACCCGCTCCCTCCGCCGTGCGCAGGCAGGCACCGAGGTTGTGCGGGTCCGTGACCCCGTCGAGGACCAGCAGCAGGGGGTCGCCGGCTATTTGACTTAACGCAGCGATGAGATCGTGCTCGTCCCAGCCTTTGAGGGGCCGCACCGCGGCCACCGCACCCTGGTGGGCCACCTCCCCCACCAGCTTGGCAAGCGCCTCGGTGCTCGCGGACTGTACGTGCACGCCCGCGCTCTGCGCCCGCGCTCGCAGATCGCGGCTGCGGGCATCGTCGCGCGGCTCGGCGACCCATAGTTCCAGCAGCCGCTCCGGCGAGCGCTCGAGCACCGCGTTGATGGCATGCAATCCATAGACGAAGTTGCGCCGCGAGTCAGGCGCACCCGCCGCGCCCCTCCGGCCCCGTCCGCTCTCAGCCACGCCCGCCGCGCCCGCGTTTGCCGCTCCCGCCGCGCCGCGGACCCGAGCCGAGCCGTGAGGTGCTGCCGGGCCCGCGCCTCGCGCGATCCTCTCCCCCGCCCGGGCCGCGCCGCGGCGCCCGCACCGTGCCGTGTCCCGATGCGCCGTCCGCATCCAGCAATTCGAAGTCGATCTGGCGCTGGGTCAGATCGACGCGGCTCAAGCGCACGCGCACCGCATCGCCCAGCTGCCAGCGCCGCCCGGTACGCTGGCCCACCAGACCCATGCCGCCGTTCTCGAGCTCCCAGTAGTCGCCCGGGATGGCGGAGATATGCACCAGGCCGTCGACGGGCATCTCCTTCAGCTGCACGAACAGTCCGAATTCGAGCGCACTGGTGATCGTGGCATCGAAGGTCTCGCCGACCCGGGGCTGCATGTACAGGCACTTGAGGTAGCCCATCACGTCGCGCGATGCATCGTCGGCGCGCCGCTCCCGCTGTGAGCTCTCGGCGCCGAGCGTCTGCAATTCAGCGGTGGTATAGCGATGCCCGGAGGCGCAATTGTGCAGCGCCGCGGCCTTGATGGCGCGGTGCACGAGCAAGTCGGGATAGCGGCGGATGGGCGAGGTGAAGTGCGCATACTCTTCGAGCGCGAGGCCAAAGTGGCCGATGTTGGTTTGCTGATAGACGGCCTGTGCCAGCGAACGAATCACCAGGCTCTCGAGCAGCTGGCCGTCGGGCCGCGCGGCCAGCCGTTCCACCAACTGACGAAACTCGCGCGGAGTCGGCTTCTCTGAAAATACCGCCCCCACCTGCAAGGCGTTCAAGACCTTCTGCAGTTCGGTGACCCGCTTGTCTTCCGGCTGGCCGTGAACCCGGTACAGACTCCCCACTTTGGCCAGCCTCAGCGCCACCGCCGCTTCGACGTTGGCGGCAATCATGCACTCCTCGATCAAGCGGTGCGCATCGTTGCGCGTCACGGCGTAGAAGCCTTCGATCCTGCCGTCGGCGCCGATGCGCGCCTTGACCTCGCCGCCGCGAAAGTCCAGGGCACCGCGCGTATCGCGCGCCTGCTTGAGCGCACCGTAGACCGCATACAGCGTTTGCAGCGAGGTGCGCACCGCGGGCGGCAAGCCTTCAGCCGCCGGCCCCTGCGGATTCTCGAGACAAGCCCAGGCCTGATCGTAGGTGAGCCGCGCATGCGAGCGAATCACCGCCTCATAGAATCGGCTCTTGCCCGGCGTGCCGTTCTTGCTGACCCGCATGTCGCAGACGAAGGCCAGGCGCTCGACGTGCGGCATCAGGGAGCACAGGTGATTGGAGAGATTCTCCGGCAACATCGGAATGACGCGATCCGGGAAATACACCGACGTGGCGCGGGCGCGCGCTTCGGCGTCCAGCTCGCTGCCGTAGCGCACGTAATTGCTGACGTCCGCGATGGCGACGACGAGGCGCCATCCGCCGCCACGCAGGGCCTCCGCGTACACGGCATCGTCGAAGTCCCTGGCGTCCTCGCCGTCGATGGTGACCAGCGGCATGCCACGCAAGTCCTCGCGGCCCTCCTGGTCGGCCGTCTGCACTTCGGGGGCAAAGCGATTCGCGGCGCGGATCACTTCGGACGGGAATTCCTGCGGCAGGTCGTGCCGCAGAATGGCGAAGCGCGCCGCCAGGTCCGAGGGGCGCAAATTTTCGAGCACCTCGACGATGCGCCCCTGCGCCGCGGCATCCCCTTGCGGCCGCTTGGTCACCTCGACGATGACGTAGTCGCCGTCCTTGGCGCCGCTCCGATCCGGTGCCGCCACGCTCACCGAGTACCAATGTCCCGGGTCCTCGGGTTCCACCCTGCCCTGCTCGTGGCCGGCGTGCCAGATGCCGCCGATCCGCGCCGGCGCATCGCCCGTGCGGCGGATCAGGCGCGCGACTCTGCGGCCGCGCTCGTTCATGCCGACGGCGAGAACCTCGACGCGATCGCCGTGCATCAGAGTGGCGGTGTCGGCGCGCGCCAGCGCCAAAGGCGCGGACCCGTCATCGGGCATGATCAGCACTTCGCCGCTGGCCCGGCCGCGCACGCGGCCGGCCACGCGCTCGCCCTCGCCCGCCGTGGCAAAACCGTTCGGCCCCTCGATGGCCTGGCCGTCGCGCACCATCGCCGCCAGACGCTTGGCCAATGCCTCGCGCTGCGCAGCCGTGTGCAATCCCAGACGCTTGGCAAGGCGCGCGGCGCTCAGCGGCTCGGGCGCCTCCGCCAAATGCTTGAGCAGCAGCTCACGACTCGCGATGGGATCGGAATACCGCGATTTCTCGAGTTCTAGGTTGGGATCCTCGCCGCGCCAATCCGCACCGGACGTCTTCGCCTGGTTGGCTTTTGGTCGTCGCGAGCCCGTAGGTCCACGTCGTGTCACTGCGGAAGGTTACCAGCTTTGCCGGTTGCCGGGCGCATATCGGCGCGGCCGCGAGGAGCCCGCACCTAGAGGTGAGTCTGGGTAAGACCGAAGAGCGAACGGCAGTGTTCGGCAAATTCCTGCGCCATTGGACCCAGGGAACGGCCGCGCAGACTCGCCAGTGCGAGGCAACTGTTCCTGACCGGATCGGCCAGCGGCCGCGCCACCAACGCCCGGCCGTCGTAAGTCATGTTGTTCGCCGGTTTCGTGGCCAATAGGCTGTACCCCAGTCCATGCCCCACGAGGCCCCGCACCATTTCCAAGGATCTCGAGCGGTACGCGATTTGCGGTTCCAGGCCGCGGTCCCGAAACAGCGAGAGAATATAATCCCGGCTCGGCTCGACCTCGAGCAGGATCAGAGATTCCTGCATCAGATCGGCCATCGCAATCGCCGGCGAGGCGGCCAGAGGATGGCCTTCCGCGAGCAGCACGTAGGGCGTCAGCTCTGCGAGTCGCTCCACGTTCAGCTCCTCGCCGAGGCCGAAATCGTAGAGCAGCGCGATTTCCGTGTCGCTGCGCCGCAGACTCGCGACCAGATGATCTTGATCGGCTTCGATGAGCGTCAAGGCCAATGCGGGGTGCAATTTCGTCATGCGCGATACCAGCGCAGGAACGATGTAAGGCGCAAATACTTGATAGCAGCCGATCGCCAGGGCGCCCTCGAGGGAAGCACCGCGCGGCGAGCGCCGCTGATGAAACCGCCGCGGCACCCCGTAGGCGCGATTGGCATAGATCAGAGGCGCACCCGCGCCCGCGACGAAGATGTCCTGTACCGACCCGAAAACCACGAAGTGCGAACCCACCCTTTCGCTGGCAGTGACGCGGCAATCGAAGGCGACCAGCGAATCCACCACCCGCGGCGCACCGGTCAGCTGCGTGGTCCAGGTGGCGCAATCGAATTTGGCGGCGCCCTGCACCCCGCTGCGGCCGGCGAAATGGTCGGATATATGCGCCTGATCGTCGCGCAGCACATTGACGCAAAACACGCCGTTCTTGAGCAGCGCATCGATCACGGGGCTCAGATGGTGAATGCACACCAGCAGCGTCGGCTGCGGAGTATCGGCCGACACCGACACCATGGCCGAGACAGTCACCCCATGACGTCCCGCGACCCCATCGGTGGTCACCACGTTGACCGTGCAGGCGGCATGACTCATGCCATGCAGGAATTGCTGCCGCAGGGCACGTTCCGCCGCCGTAGGCTGCGCTTGTTTTCGCTTGCCGCTCATCGTCAGTGCATCCCCGGCTTTATGATCTGCCGCTTCATGATCGCTCATTGCCGGGATTAACCAAAGGGCGATGCATTCGGCCTGGTTGGCCGCCGCCGCTCCTACACGCCGCCGCTCCTACACGCCGCCGCTCCTACACGCCGCCGCTCCTACACGCCGCCGCTCCACCCCCGCCGCTCCTACATTGACAAGCCCCAGGCCAGTGCGTACATTTCTGCGCCTCGCGTACGGCGGACCCATCTTGCCCAGGTGGCGGAACTGGTAGACGCGCTGGTTTCAGGTACCAGTGGAGCAATTCGTGGAGGTTCGAGTCCTCTCCTGGGCACCATTCTAAATTTCCTTGTATTTCTGTTACTTACGAGCAACAGCGAGTGGAAAATCTCAAGTCATTCGATTCGGCCGACATCGATGAAACTCTGACCCGGGTGGTCGCGCACGGAAAGGGTAGGCATCTGCTGTTCCCGTACATCGATGCCACCAGCTCGGTGCCGAAATTCAATTCGATCGGCCGGATGATCGCCGGCGCAAGCGCGACGATCGAGGATTTCGCGGCGCTCACCGCGCAGGTCCGGCAAGCCGCCAAGCAGGCGCGGTGGTTCATATCCTTCAATACGCCCTGGCTCGTGGCAGCGTCGGAGGTGCAGGAGATCCTGCAGCGTCCATCGATTCCCAGAGGCAAGCGCCGCTAGCTCCGACTACCGGCTGGCATTGCCATCGGCAAGCGCCACTCAATGAGCGGCTGGAATCGCTCGGCAAATAGCCGTCACTGGCGGATGGCGCGCCGAATGGCGGTGGTGGACAGATGGCCCTGCTCCGCCACGCGCACCAGGTCTCGCCCCTCGTTCTTGGCCGCGTACAAAGCCGAATCGGCGCGCGCGATCAGTTCATCGAGCGACTGCCCATGCTCGAGGCTGCTCGCGAGGCCCGCGCTCAGGCTCACGCGCAGCCCCGCGCCGGATGCCGGCAGGTGAATTCCGAACACCAGCGTACGCATGCGCTCGAGACTCGCCAGTGCGACCTCGAGGGTCGCGTCGGGCATGATCAGGAGGAACTCCTCGCCGCCCCATCGTCCCAACACATCGTTCGTGCGCAGCGCCTCGCGCCCGACGCGCGCGAACTCCTTCAGCACGAAGTCGCCGGCGGCATGCCCGCAGCGGTCGTTGATGACCTTGAAGTGATCCATGTCGATGACGGCGATGGTCAACGGCGTTTGTGCGGCGCCCGCCTCGGCCAGCGCCGCCGTCGCGAGTTCCGCCGTCCGTCGCCGGTTCGGCAGGCCGGTCAGGCCGTCTTGACTCGCCAACTTCACCAGCTGCTGGCGGTAGCGCCGGTTGGCGATCAGAAAATAAATGAGCAGCGCAATGACCAGCACGCCCGACGCTACCGCGATCGCATTCCAGCGCAGCTCCCGCGCCTGACGCTGCGACTGCTCCCGCGACACTCCCAGCTCGCGATTCAACAATGTATTGCGCTCTATTTCCCGATCGGTCTCGAAGCGGGCGCGCAGCGCAGCCGCGGCCTTGGATCGTTCGGCATCGTTCGCTGCCGCGAAGCGGCGCGCATATTCGGCCAGATCGGCGTATGCGTCGCGGTAGTTGTGCAAGGCGGCGTTGGCGCGCGCGCGCCACTGGTACAGCGAGGCGACCCGGCTGGGCAGCAGATCGGCCCCGTCCCGATCGAGCACCTGGTTCAACGTGTCGAGCGCCTTTTGCGCCTGACCCCCGGCCAGTTCGATGCGCGCAAGTTGCCCGAGCGCGTCCTTCACCTCATCGGCCGAGCGCGCCGCCTGGAATGTGCGCAGCGCCTCGTTGCATTCCGCGGCGGCACGCTGCAGCTGGCCGAGCTCGACCCGCGCCGTGCAATCGAGCAAGTCGGCAAATGCCACACCCTGGGTGTCGTTCAACTGCACGCTGAGCTTGCGCGCCTCGGTGAACTCCCCGATGGCGGAACGGTACTGCCTCATCAAATTGAAGATCTTGCCGCGCAGAAAGCGGTCGACGGAAAGGGCAAGGGTCGCCCCGTGCTGGGCATGCCAGTCGATCGATTCCTGGTTGAGGGCGAGCGCCTGCGGATAGTCGCCCATGCTTCGCATGACCGTGGACAGGGCGCCCGCGGAAATGATCCGCGGCGCCGCGAATTGCGCAGCGGTGCTTGCGCGATAGGCCTGGGTGAGACTGTCGATCGCCAGATCCGCCCGGTCTTGCCGATACTGCAGCAGGCCGTGAGTGATCAGCAAGCAAGTGTCCGCGAGGGATCCTTGCACCTGCAGAGCGCGCGCGGCGTCGATGGCCCTCATCGCCTCGGCCATGCCCGCCGTATCGTAGACATTCTCGGCGTACGCCGAGAGCAGGTCCACGTGCACGGGATCGCCGGCCGAGGTCGCGAGCTTCAGTCCCTGCGAGGCCGCATTTTCCGCGGCCGCGTCGAGTTCGAGAATGCTGTAAGCCTGGGCCTGAACGGCGTAGAGCGATGCCAGATGCTGTGCGTCCGGCCTGGGCGAGCGCTGGGCGGCCTGCAGCCCGGCTGCCGCCTGCTTCAGCGCGCGCGTTGCATCCTTGTCGACCAGAGTCTGCAGCTCGAGGATGGCCGGGTCGGCGCTGAGGAAGCAGATCGCTCGAGCGGGCGGCGGAACCATCGCCCAGGCGAGCGCCAGAACAGCGCACAGCCACCGTCCTGCCGATCGGGAAGCGCATCGACCCGCAATCCTGAGCTTGCACATGAGGCAGGCGAAGGTACGTGTTTCGAGCGGCGGGTTCGCCCTCGAATGTCACGGTTTTTGACTTTCCCGTGCCGGGGAATCCACGCTGCGCGCAGCCGAGCCTCGCCTGAGCCTGGATTGTGACAGGATTCGCAGGGGCCATCCGGGGCGTGAACGCGCCGCGCCGTGCTGCATAGTGACAAGTTCGGCCGCAAGGGGCATATTAAGGAAGGTTGCCCCCTAAGATGAATAACCGATAGGGCCATCTATGACCGCTTCATTCTTGGATCGACAGCACACGGTCGCACCGCCGGGCTACAATCGGTTCCTGGTTCCTCCGGCCGCTTTGGCGGTGCATCTGTCGATCGGCCAGGTCTACGCCTTCTCGACCTTCAACCTGCCGCTCACCAAGCTCATCGGGCTCACCCATTCGGCGCCCGACGACTGGGATCTGAAGCAGGTGGGTTGGATCTTTTCCATCGCCATCGTCATCCTGGGGCCTCTGCCGCGGTATTCGGGCGCTGGGTCGAAAGAGTCGGTCCGCGCAAATCGATGTTCGTCGCCGCGCTGTGCTTCGGCGGCGGCTTCATCGTCTCCGCGGTGGGAATTCACCTGCACCAGCTCTGGCTGATTTACCTGGGCTACGGCGTGTTGGGGGGCTGCGGGCTCGGCATCGGGTACATCTCGCCCGTATCGACCCTGATCAAATGGTTTCCGGACCGCCCCGGCATGGCCACGGGCATGGCCATCATGGGCTTCGGCGGCGGCGCTTTGATCGCCGCGCCGCTGTCGGTGATGCTGATGGCGCATTTCAGAACGGCGACCTCGAACGGCGTGCTCGAAACCTTCGTCACCATGGGCGTGATTTACTTCATGTTCATGATGATCGGCGTCTACGCCGTTCGCGTGCCGGCGGCCGACTGGAAGCCCGCGGGCTGGACCGCGCCGGCCCAGCCGAAACAGCTGGTGACCACAGCCAATGTGGCGGTCGACATGGCCTGGCGCACGCCGCAGTTCTGGCTGCTATGGATGGTGTTGTGCATGAACGTCACCGCCGGCATCGGCGTGCTGGGCGTGGCCTCGCCGATGATTCAGGAAATTTTCAGCGGCCGCGTCACGCCGGCCTCCGCCGCGGGTTTCGTCGGCTTGCTCAGCCTGTTCAACATGGGCGGACGATTCTTCTGGGCCACCACCTCGGACTACATCGGACGGCGCAACACCTACATGGTGTTCTTCCTGCTCGGCATCCTGCTGTACTCGACCGTGCCGACGATCGGGCATCTGGGCTCGACTCCGCTGTTCGTCGCCGCCTTCTGCATCATTCTGTCCATGTATGGCGGCGGCTTCGCCACCATCCCGGCGTATCTGCGCGATGTATTCGGCACCTATCAAGTCGGCGCCATTCACGGCCGGCTGCTGACCGCCTGGGCGGCGGCGGGGGTGCTGGGGCCCGTGCTGGTGAATTACATACGGGAGTACCAGATCGATAACGGCGTGCCCAAGGCGCAGGCCTACTCGGTCACCATGTACATCATGTGCGGCCTGCTGCTGATCGGTTTCCTGTGCAACTTCGCCATGCGTGCGGTCAACGAGAAGTATCACTACCGCGGGAGCACCCAATCATGAAGGGGCGTCTCATCGTTCTGTGGACGTTGGTCGGAATTCCGCTGCTGTGGGGCGTCATGAAGACGCTCGAGAACGCCATGAAGCTGTTCGAGTGAATCGCGCCGAAATCCTGTAGCTCATGTGCCGTCACCCGCGGAGGACTTCCCGATGAGTGTGAATCTCAGCCTCGCCCCGCTCGTTGCGCTGATCGCCGGCATTTTCATTTTGGTCATGCCGCGGCTGCTCAACTACATTGTCGCCATCTACTTGATCGTCATCGGACTGCTCGGCCTGTTCGGCGGCTCATTTCATCTCCACTAGGGGGAAATGCGCCGCTAGATGATGCCGCCGAGCGCGGCGCCGTTCGGACTGCCGAGACCCGTGCAGGCATCCCAGCCCACGGCGGCGGCGAAGTCGCCGTTGTTGCCGCTGGTGATGTCGCGCAGCGTCTTGGGGCTCTGGTAGAGCTGCGGATTCACGTAGCCTGCGGGTTTGCCCGACACTTGATTGATGCGGGCGAGCAATCCGGCCCACAGAGGGGCGACGGCGCTGGTGCCGCCGATCACGGTATTCGTGCCGTCGATCCGCACGTTGTAGCCCGTTTCCGGATCGGCATTGCCGGCGACATCGGGCACCCCTCGCATCGACAAGGCGACCGATTTCCCCTGGTCGACGGCCGATAAGCCCGACTGCCAGGTGGGCAGCGCGAAGAAACTGCTGATGCCGCCGCCGCTGGCGCCGTTGTCGCCGCCGTCATTCCACACCACCTCGCTGCGGATGCTGCTCCCGCTCGCCTGCAGACTGGTGCCGCCGCAGCCCAGCGCGAAGGGGCTCGAGGACGGAAAATCCACGTGATCCCCGCTGCTGACCCCGTCGCTCGAGCCATTGTCCCCGGAGGCCACGCATACGGTGATGCCCAGGGTGGCCGCGGCCTGGAATGCCTCGTCCATCGATGTCATCGCCTGGGCCGTCCAGGTCGACTCCGCACCGCCCCAACTGATGGAGATCACCGAGGGCTTGTTGGTGGTGTCGTGAATCGCCGTGGTGATGGCGTCCAGAAAGCCCGCATCGGTATTGGGCGCGAAGTACACCACGATGCTCGCCTGCGGCGCGATGGCCCCCACCACCTCGATATCGAGCATGACTTCGCCGTCCGGCCCGTCCGCATCGCCCGTCGGGCTGTTGGTCCCGCCATCGACCGGCACGGCCGCCACCGAGGGCGTCGCGAGACCAAGACCCGTGAAATACGTGTCCAGATCCGCCGGGGTAAATCCGCCGCCCAACTCGATGAGGGCTACGCACTGGCCCTGCCCGGTGCCGGCGGGAAAACCATAGGCGGAGGCCACCTGTAGCGGCGTGTACGACACGGCCTTGGGGCTCGCACGGCGGCGGCGGAAATGCGGTGCTGCTTGCGGGCGGTTGTCGAGCCCGAAGACTGCCTCGACGATGCCCGACAAATCGGCGGGCAATGAAATCGCACCGGTGCGGCCGCGGTAGCTGCGGCCGGCATGACTCATGCGATGCAATTGCACGCCGAAGGCGGCGCTGAAATGCGCCACGGTCCCCGACAGCAGGACGGTGCGCCGAGCCGCATCCTCCTGCTCCACCGCCAGGCCGCGCGCCGCCGCGAAGGCGCGCACGGCTACCATGTCGGAGACTTCCGCACCATGTCGTTTGGCAAATTCATCGCGGCTGAGAATCGGGCCGGGCGCGCGGCCCGAAGCAATCGCGGCCGCTCGCGCGGCAAACTCCAGACGCGCGCGGCGGCGCAGGAGCAGGGTCACGTTCAAACGCTCGGTCGGCTCGGCGGGCCCCATCGACCGGGCTCCCGGCACCGCGGCGCGTTCGCTGCCCTTGAGAGGAATACTGGTCATGATACTCCCCCTGTAAGCCCGACCTTCCAGCTATAGGGACCTCAGGACCTCGCGTGGGTTCCCAACGGCCCGCGCGCGTACCAGCCGAAGGCCAGAATGGTGAAGTAGCAGAACGCCGGCACGATGAGTGCGTGCTTCAATCCCCACAGGTCCGCGGCGTGCCCGGTGACGAGCGGAACGATGGCGCCGCCGACGATGGCCATGCAGATGACTCCGGAACCCTCCGCCGCCCGCTTGCCCAAGCCTTCGCTGGCCAGGGTGAAAATCGTCGGGAACATGATGGAATTGAACAGTCCGATGGCCAGCAGCGACCAACCCGACACCAGTCCGGTGCTATTCGCCGACACGGTCAGAAGGGCGATGACGATGGCCGCGGCGCAGGCCAGGACCTTGCCGGGCGAGAAAAGGCGCAAGCAGCCACGCTCCGATGAACCGCCCGACCATGGCGCCGCCCCAGTAGAAGGAGACGTGCTTTCCGGCCAGCCCGGCCTCCATGCCGAGCACGTCCGCCTGCATCAGATAAATGACGATCACCGAGCCGATGGCCACCTCCCCGCCCACGTAGAGAAAAATGCACAGGGTGCCGAAGGCAAAGCGCGGTCGGGTGAGCAGGTTGAATGCGCGCAAGATGGGCGTCGGCGCCGCCGCCGTCTCGACCAGGCTCTTGCGCCGCAGCCACACGACGGCGCCGAGCGCGACGAGCGCGATGGCGAGCCCGATGTAGGTATGAACCACCACCTGAGTCTCGACGCCACGAAAGGCATCGAGGGCGGCTCCGGACAGAGTGGCCGGATCGACCGTCGCCAGTGAGCCGAGGATCAGAATCGATCCCACATAAGGAAATATCGTGGTGCCGAGGGAGTTGAAGGCCTGCGCAAAGGTCAAGCGGCTGCTCGCGGTGCGCGGCGGTCCGAGCATGGAAATCAGGGGGTTCGCGACCACTTGCACCGTGGTAATGCCCGACGCCAGCACGAACAGCGCCAGCAAGAACAGCGCGAACAGCCCGTGCGCGGAAGCCGGAATGAACAACAGGCAACCGGCCGTCATGGTCAGCAGGCCAACGACCGCCGAGCGCATGTAGCCGATGCGCCGCACCAGCGCGGCGGCGGGGAGTGAAATGATGAAATAAGCGGCGAAGAACGCCGACTGCACCAGCATGACCTCGGCCACGGAGAGCGTGAACAGCGCCTTGAGCTTGGGGATGATCACATCGTTCAGACTGGTGATTCCGCCGAACACGAAAAACAGTGCGTAGACGAAGGCCTGCAGGTTGGTCGCATAAGAGGCGGCGGCGCCCTCATTGCCGGAGTTTGTCGGGGTGGGCGAAGAGGCGACTGCGGTTACCATGAGATATGTTTCCCCCTGAGTCTTATGTTTGTCGGCCGAATGCCTTGCCAGCTCAACCTTAGACGGATGACATCGCTGTCATCCGCTACTGCTAGGGTACAACATCGCACTCGCCGCGTCGCCGCCCATCAGCCAAACGGGTTCTGCCGGATGATGGTTTGGTCCCGATCCGGACCGGTGGAGATGATGGTGATGGGCACACCGACCAGGGACTGCAGCCGCTCGAGGTAGCTGCGCGCGTTGGCGGGCAGCGCGTCGAAGCGCTGGATCCCCACGGTGCTCTCCTTCCAGCCGGGAAGGTCTTCGTACACTGCCTCGGCATCGCCGAAGTGCTCCGACAGCAGGGGCGGCGTCAGACTGATGCTGCCGCCGATCTTGTAGCCGACGCAGACTCGAATCGTATCCAATTCATCGAGCACATCGAGCTTGGTGACGCACAGCAAGGAGCAGCTGCTGTGAACGATGGAGCGCCGCAAGGCGACCGCGTCGAACCAGCCGCAGCGGCGCCGCCGGCCGGTCACCGAACCGAACTCGTGGCCGACGCGCGAGAGGTATTCGCCGAACTCGTCGAATAGTTCGGTCGGAAACGGGCCCGCGCCTACGCGGGTGGCGTAGGCCTTGACGATGCCGAGCACTTCATGCAGCCGGCGCGGGCCCAAGCCGGTGCCGGCGGCGGCGCCGCCGGCCGTCGTGGTCGAGGACGTCACGTAGGGGTAGGTGCCCAGGTCTACATCGAGCATGGCGCCTTGGGCCCCCTCGAACAGCGCGTTCTGGCCGTCCACGCTCAATTGCTCGAGGATGCCGGTCACGTCCGCCACCAGGGGCTTGAGGCGTTCGCCGAGCGCCAGGTTCGACTCGAGCACCTGCTGGAAATCGACCGCTGGCACCTGGAAGTAGCGCTGTAGCACGAAATTGTGGAAATCGAGAATCTCACCGAGCTTGGCGGCGAAGCGCTCGCGGTGGAACAGGTCCGCGACGCGCAGGGCGCGGCGCGCCACCTTGTCCTCGTAGGCCGGACCGATGCCGCGTCCCGTGGTGCCGATGGCATTGGCGCCCTGCGCCTTCTCGCGCGCCCGATCGAGGGCCACGTGCGAGGCCAGTATCAGCGGACAGGCCGGGCTCACGCGCAGGCGCTCGAACACCGGCACTCCCTGCTCGATCAGCATTTGCGCTTCCTTGAACAGCGCCTCGAGCGACAGCACCACGCCATTGCCGATCAGGCACTGCACGTGTGCATGCAGGATTCCGGAAGGAATGAGCGAGAGGATGGTCTTCTTGCCGCCGATGACCAGCGTGTGCCCGGCGTTGTGGCCGCCTTGAAAGCGCACCACGGCCTTGACCTGATCGGTCAACAGATCGACGACCTTGCCCTTGCCCTCATCGCCCCATTGCAAGCCGATTACGACCAGGTTTTTACCCATTGCGCGCCATCCACAGCAATGCAAGACCCGCCACCATGCTGATCAATCCGCCCCAGCGCAGCTGCCTCGGCTCGGTATCGGCCAGCTTCGCCATCAGCCGCTGCGCGGCTGCCGGATTGACGAAGGGCAATACTCCCTCGATGACCAGATACAAGGCAAAGGCGCCGGCGAAATAGCGCGCGAGCTCGCTCCACCCTATGTCCATCATCGCGGCGGGGGCTGCGCTTGCGACTTATTGAAATACTTGAAGTAGGCGCTGTCCGGTGCGATCACCAGCACATCGCCCTGGGTTCCCACGGCGTCCCGATACGACTGCATGCTGCGGTAGAAGCTGTAGAACTCCGCGTTCTTCGAATAGGACTTGGCGTACACCTCGCTCGCGGAGGCATCGCCCTCGCCGCGGATCTGGCTGGCCTGGCGGGCCGCGTCGGCCAGGATTTCGGTCTGCTGCTTGTTCGCATCGGCGCGCGTGCGCTCCGAGGATTCGACGCCCTCGGCGCGCAGCTTCGCCGCCTGCGCCTTGAAGGTGGCGCGCATGCGCTCGAATACCGAGTCCTGTACCTGCTGCGGCAAGTCGATCTTGGTGATGCGCACATCGACCAGATCCACGCCCAGCTGTTCGGCCGCCGGGCGCGCATTCTTCATCATGGCGTCGGTGAATTCGGCGCGCTCGGCGCTGACCACCTGCTGCAGCGTGCGTTGCGTCACCACGGTCTTGATGCTGTCCTTGACGGTCTCGCCCAGGCGGTCGTTGGCAACCTCCTCCGCTCCGCCGGTGGCTTCGTAGTAGCGGCGCAGATTGTTGATGCGCCACTTCACGTAGAAATCCACCTTCAACTGTTCCTGCTCGCGCGTCAGGAACAGCTCCTGCCGATACAGCTGGGTGATGATGCGCCTATCGAAGCGGCTGACCTCCTCGACCAAGGGAATCCGGAAATGCAGCCCCGGCGCGAAATTCGCGTCGACGATTTCTCCGCCGATCGATTTGATGGCGAGTTGGCCTTCGCTCACGGTGAATGCGCTCGCGCGCACCACGAGAATCAGCACGACCGCGGCCAGAAGCGTGTAGAGAATCCTGTTTTGCATCAGCGTACCCCACGCGCGCGCGCAGGATCCTCCAAAGGCGCCACCTGCACCTCGGGCACCCGTGCCGGGGGCACCGTCATCGTGTCGTTCGGATTCGCAATGGACTGCGGACCCGGCGCGATCAGCTTGTCGAGGGGCAGATACATCAGGTTGTTGCTGTTCTTGGTATCGACGATCACCTTGCGCGAGTTCTTGTACACATTTCCCATGGTATCGAGATACATGCGTTCGCGCGTGACCGCCGGGGCGCGCTCGTACTGGGCGAGAACCTGATCGAAGCGCGACGTCTCGCCTTGCGCAAGTGCCAGCACCTGCAGCCGGTAAGCCTCGGCGTCCAGCACCTCTTTGGCCGCCTCGCCACGTGCCCGCGGCAGCACGTCATTGCGGTAGGTTTCCGCGTCCTGTTGGTAGCGCTGGCGGTCCTTGTCGGCCTTGATGGCGTCGCGCTGCGCGTCCTGCACCGCTTCGGGCACATTCACGCCGGTGAGATTCACGCTCAAGATGTGGATGCCCATGTCGTAGTTGTCGAGCGTCCTTTGCAGCAGGAACTTGGCCCGGTCGGTGATCGACACGTCGAACGCCAGGGCCTTGTCGAGCGAGGCTTGGCCCACGGCCTCGCGCATCGCGCTCTCGCTCACCTGCGTCAGCGTGTCTTCGACGTCGCGCACCTTGAACAGCAATTTGAGCGCATCGGGCTGAATGTATTGAACTGCGGATTTCACCTCCACCAGGTTGGTGTCGGCGGTGAGCATGCTGGCATCGTCCACGACGCTGTATTGATGCGAGACGTTGACGATGATCTTGCGCTCGATCGGCCAGGGCAGATGCCAGTTGTAGCCAGGCCCGGTCGTCTGCAGATACTTGCCGAAGCGCAGCACCACGGCGCGCTCCTGGGCATCCACGCGGTACAGGCCGCTGCCGATCCACACCGCGCCGATCAGGATGAGCACGCTGCTCAATCCCTTGCCGAAGCTGGCCGGGCTCTGGCCGCCGCCTCCGCCGCCCCCGCCCCCGCCGCGTCCGAACAGCGCCGAGAGGCGCCGCTGGAAATTGCGCAGAACATCGTCCAAATCGTTCTGCGATTGTTGCGGACGGTTCCAGGGATTGCGTTTCTCGCCGCCAGGTTCGTTCCAAGCCATGCGTAATGCCTATGTGTGAACAGCGGCGCATTCTAACAGCCGACCCGCCGCCCACAAGAGATGCTCAGGCGACGCGCTGTTCGCGGGTCCGTTGCTGAGTTTCCACCAGATTGACGCCTTTGGCGCCCAATAATTTGGCCACTTCGGTCAAATCGAGTTCGACTTCGAGGTCCCAGCTGCCGTCCTCGCACTGCCGCTCGGCACGCACGGCGTTGCGCCGATACAGATCCGATCGGACGGCGGCAGCCGCCAGCTCGAGGTGCAGGGTTCGCCGTACCTGATTGGGGCGCACGGCCCGCGCCAGCGCCTCGCGCAGCTCCGCGAGGCCCTCGCCGGTGACGGCGGAGACGGACACCCGAGCGGCCACCCCGTCCTTGCCCGGCAGGGTACGGGGTTTTTCCCCGGCCAAATCGATCTTATTCAGCACCACCAACTCGCGGACATCGCCCGCACCGATGCTGCGCAACACTTCGCGGACCTGCTCGATGCGTTCGTCGCGCTGGGGATCGCTGGCATCGACCACGTGCAGCAAGAGCTCGGCATCGCGCGCCTCCTGCAAGGTGGAGCGAAATGCCGCCACCAGCTCGTGCGGCAGGGCGCGCACGAAGCCCACGGTATCGGCCAGAACCACTTCGCCGACCCCTGCCAATTTGACCTGCCGCACCGTCGGGTCCAGGGTCGCGAAAAGCTGATCGGCGACATAGGTAGCCGACCCGGTGAGGGCATTGAATAGCGTGGATTTGCCGGCGTTGGTATAGCCCACCAGCGCCACGGTGGGCACCGGCACCTCGCGCCGCACATGCCGGCTGGTGTCGCGCTGCCGGGCCAGCTTCTCCAATCGCCCCTTCAAAGTGCGGATGCGCTTGGCGATCAACCGCCGGTCGGTTTCCAGCTGGGTTTCGCCCGGGCCTCGCAAGCCAATGCCGCCCTTCTGCCGCTCGAGGTGAGTCCAGCCCCGGACCAAGCGGGTCGACAAGTGCGAGAGCTGGGCCAATTCGACTTGCAGCTTGCCTTCGAAGCTGCGCGCACGCTGGGCAAAAATATCTAATATCAGCCCGTTACGGTCCAATACTCGACGCCCTGTAAGTTTTTCAAGATTGCGTTCCTGGCTCGGACTGAGCGTCTGGTCCACCAGGATCACATCCGCCTGGTGCTCATCCGCGCAGGCGCGAATCTCCTCGGCCTTGCCGCTGCCCACGAAGTATTTCGGGTCGGGCCGCGCGCGGGAGGCGAGCACGAGCCCGACGCCCAAGGTGCCCGCCGAGGCGGCCAGAGCCTTGAATTCCGCCGTGTCGTTGGGATCGACCGGGTGTCCGATAGCCACGCCGACCAGAACGGCGCGCTCTCCGCCTCGCGGTCGTTCAAACAGCTGCAGAGTGCCGCCCGGTCACTGGTGCCAGTGAACACCTGATTGGCTCGCATACCCTGATCGATGTCACTCGACCACGATTCATTCGGCCAGGCTCATTCGACAATAGCGGGTTCCGTCACTTCGCCATCTTCGCCGGTCGGCAATCGCACATTGCGCGCGGGCACGACGGTGGAAATGGCATGTTTGTAGACCATCTGGCTCACGCTATTTCTGAGTAGCACGACGAACTGGTCGAAGGAATCGATCTGTCCCTGTAATTTGATGCCGTTCACAAGATAAATTGAGACGGGCACGCGTTCTTTGCGCAGGGCATTCAAGAATGGATCCTGCAGAGACTGGCCACGGGCCATGGGTGAAGCTCCTTGTTTTTTAGTGTCATTTGAACTGCCGAACCACTTCCCTGCGGCACCAGGCACATACGTATTCATGCTAGCACAGCGCTCCTTGCGGCGTTACACCGGGCGATCCTGCGAAGGCGCCCCTCGACAGTGCATCGATCATCTGCGATGCGACGTCGAGGTGCATGGAATCGAACCACTGCGCGCGATCGCGCCTGCGCAGCCACGTCAACTGGCGCTTGGCGAGTTGCCGCGTTGCCGCAATTGCTTGGCTCTCCGCTTCTTCCAACCCGCACTCTCCCGCCAAATGTCGCCACAACTGTCGATATCCGACCGCTCGCATCGATGGATGTTCCGCGCCGAGATCGCATCTTTCAAAAAGCACCCGCACCTCCGCGAGCAGTCCGGCCGCCATCATCGCGCGGAAGCGCAACTCGATTCTGGTGTGCAAATCGCTGCCGTTCAAGGGGTGCGGCCACAAATTCTGTGACGTCCACGTCGTCAAACACCGACACACGCGTTTGTTGCAATCTCGTGATGCTCTCGTCCCGTCAGCCGGTACACCTCGAGCGCGCGCTGAATTCGCTGCGGATCATTGACATGAATGCGCGCGGCCGCCGCCGGATCCACCTTCCGGAGGTCGTCGTGCAACGCCGTCCACCCCGAGGCCGCCGCCTGGGCGTCTATCTCGGCGCGCAAGGCGGAGTCCGCCGCGGGCAGCTGCGCAATACCATGCGTCAGGGCGTGGAAGTACAGCATCGTGCCGCCCACCAGCAGCGGATGCCGTCCGCGCCGCCAGATCTCCTGCATGGCGGCGGCGGCATCGCGGGTAAACTCGCCCGCGGAGTAGGTTTCGGCCGGATCGCGAATGTCGAGCAGGTGATGCGGCACGCGCGTGCGCATGGCGGCCGTCGGCTTGGCGGTACCGATGTCCATGCCGCGATAGACCAGCGCCGAATCCACGCTGAGGATTTCCAGCGGCAGTGCTTCGGCCAGGCGCATGGCAAGATCGGATTTGCCCGACCCGGTCGGTCCCATCAGCAAGATCGCGCGCCGGCGCTCGCTCCCGCCGGGTTGCGGCACCGGCTGCGCGCCTGCCTCGCGCTTCATCGCCCGCGCAGGAACAGCCGATCAAGATCGTTGATCGACAAGCGAACCCAGGTCGGGCGCCCGTGATTGCATTGATCGGCGCGCTCCGTGCCTTCCATTTCACGCAGCAAGGCATTCATTTCCGGCAGGCTCAAATTGCGCTGGGCGCGCACTGCCGCGTGGCAGGCCATGGTCGCGAGCAAGTGATTGATCGACTCCTCGACCCGCCGCGAGTGCCCCTGCTCGAGCAAATCCGACAGAACGTCGCGCACGATGCCCGCCGGATCGCGGCCCGCCAGCAGACTGGGAATCGCCCGCAACGCCAGCTGATCCGGCGCGAGACGCACCACCGCAAACCCCAACGCGGCGAATTCCTCCGCATGCGCCTCGGCCGCTTCGGCCTGCGCCGGAGTCACCTGCAGAATCTCGGGCATCAGGAGCTGCTGCTGCGCCGTCTGCCCCGCGAGCAACTTCTTCATGCGCTCGTACATCACCCGCTCGTGCGCGGCGTGCATATCCACCAACACGATGCCCTGGGCGGTCTGCGCCAGGATGTAAACCCCGTGCAGCTGCGCGATCGCGTATCCCAGGGGTGCGCCAAGGTCGGACATCCCAGTGTCGGAACCCACGGCCGGGGGCTGCGCCTCGCTCACGCGGACGTCCTCGCGCACGACCAGGCTGCGGTAAGCATCCTCACCCGCGTGCGGCGATCGTCCCTCGGGCAGCACGAAGCGCGCCTGATTGGGCGGCGCCGCCCGGTCGAAGCGCGCGCTGCCCGTCAGCCAGTCGAGCGGGGCGCTGCCCGCCGATTCGGCACTGGGACGCGTGTCGGAGAGCACCCGCTCGAGCGTGCGGAACACGAAATCATGGATGCGCCGCGAATCGCGAAATCGCACCTCCAGCTTCTGCGGATGGGCGTTGACGTCGACCGCCGCGGGATCCAATTCCAAATACAGCAGGTAGGCGGAGAATCTGCCGTGGAACAGCACGTCCTGATAGGCCAGCCGCACCGCGCCCGCCAACAGCTTGTCGCGCACGAATCGGCCGTTGAGAAAGGCGAACTGCAGATCCGACTGGCTGCGCGAAAACGTCGGCAGCGCCAGCCATCCCGACAGGCGCAGGCTCTCGGTGTCGTGCTTCAGCTCGATGACGTGGCCGGCGAAGTCCTCGCCGCATATTTTCGCCACGCGCGCCAGGCGCTGCGGCGGCGCTGTCGCCGCCGGCAGCGACCATACCGCCTTGCCGTTGTGCACCAGGGCAAAGGCGACTTCGAACCGCGACAGCGCCAGGCGCTCGAGCATGCGCACGATGTGCTGATACTCGGTGGCCTCGCTGCGCAGGAATTTGCGCCGCGCCGGCACATTGAAGAATAGATCGCGCACCTCGACGCTGGTTCCCGGCGGATGCGATGCGGGCGCCGGGGCGGCAAGCACTCCGTCGCGGGCCTCCACCGACCAGGCGTGGGCGCAGGCCGCCGGGCGCGAGATCAGCGACAGCCGCGAGACCGAGGCGATGCTCGGCAGCGCCTCGCCGCGAAACCCCAGCGTGGCGACGCTTTCCAGATCGTCCAGCGAGGCGATTTTGCTGGTGGCGTGCCGCGCCAGCGCCAGCGCGATTTCCTCGGGTTGAATCCCGATGCCGTCGTCGCGCACCCGGATCAAGCCGCAGCCGCCGCGTTCGAGCTCCACCTCGATGCGCCGCGCCCGCGCGTCGAGCGCGTTCTCCACCAGCTCCTTCACCACGGAAGCCGGCCGCTCGATCACCTCGCCGGCGGCGATTTGGCTGATCAGTGCATCGGATAGGAGTTGAATGGGCAAGAGCGACCTCGTAAACCGTGCATTTTCGCACAGCACGAGTCCTCTCGGGGGGCGCCTCGCTAGCCGCCCGAGTCGCCCGCGGTGGCCAGAACCGCCCGCGGCGCGGCGCCGGCCGCGAGTTGCGCGACGCGCGTGCCGGCGGGCGGATTGGCATAGAAATAGTCGTGCACGCCCTGGTGGATGGCGGCGGCGAGCTTCGCCTGATGCAGGCGGCGAACGCAGCCGCAGCTCTTCCTGCGGATTCGAGATGTAGGCCGTCTCGACCAGCATCGAGGGGATGTCCGGGGACTTCAGCACCATGAAGCGCGCCTGCTGCACCTGCGGCTTGCGCACTTCGCCGACGCGATTCAATTCGCGCAGCACGCGCTCCGCCGCCACCTGGCTGGCGCTCAACGACGCCGACTGCGACAGATCCAACAGCACCGAGGCGAGCACATCGTCCTTGTCATCCAGCGACACCCCGCCGATCAAATCCGAAGCATTTTCGCGCTCGGCCAGCCAGCGCGAGGCCTCGTCGGTCGCGCCCCGCTGCGACAGGATGTACACCGAGGAACCGTCGACGCGCCGATCGCGAATCGAATCGGCGTGAATGGAGACGAACAGATCCGCCGACTGCGCGCGGGCGCGCCGCATGCGATCGCGCAGGGGCACGAAGTAATCGCCGTTGCGGGTGAGCACGGCGCTTCATGCCCGGCTCCGCATTGATCTTCAGCGCCAGCTCGCGGGCGATGGCGAGCACCACGTCCTTCTCGCGCGTGCCGTTCATGCCGATGGCGCCGGGGTCTTCCCCGCCATGGCCGGCGTCGACGGCGATGACCAGATCGCGGGCGTCCGGCCGCGCATGCTCCACCTTGACCGGCGTCTCGACGCTCCTGGCTCTGCCCCAGGTCGATGACCAACCGATACCCATAGCGGTTATTGGGCGCCGCCAGAAAGCTCTTCGCTTGGATGGGCCGCGCCATGTCGAGCACGATGCGCAGTTCCCCCGAGGGTCGGCGAGCCATGCGCACCTGTTTCACCATGCCGCTGCCGGCCGGAGCGCTGCGCGCGCCGCCTCGCAAGCCGCGCGCCCGCGACATCGAGCACCACGCGATCGGGGTTCTTCAGTACCTGCAGGCTATGCTGCGCGCTGCCCGACAGATCCAGCACCACGCGCGTGCTGTCGGGCCCCGCCCACAGCCGAATGGCGCGCACATCGACCGCCTGCGCCGGCAGCATCAACGACGTCGACAGCAGCATGACCCAGGCGAGCGGCGAGACCCGAAAGCTCATAGCCTGCTAAGTTAGGCTCAGGCACGGTATTTTTCAAGTTAAATTAGAGACATAGGGCGCTAAGCTAGTGTCGAGTCCCAGGTTGCGCAGCCACGCGCACCCCAGCGCCGTGCCCGTACTCAGGCTGGCGCGCCGCGCTTCGCCCGCGTAGCTCAGCGTCAATTCCAAGTCCGCGGGAGGCAGTGCACCGCGCACCTCTCTCGGGCCATTCGACCAATAGCAGGCAGCTTCGGACCCACCAGATCGCGCAGTCCCAGCTCGTCGACTTCGGTCAGGACTTGCACGCGGTACAGGTCCACATGGACACAGAGTCAGCGCCGCCAGCTCATAGGTCTCGACCAAGGTGTAGGTCGGGCTGCGCACCAGGCCGGTGACTCCAAGTGCCCGCAGCAAGCTGCGCACGCAAGTGGTCTTTCCCGGCTCCCAGCTCGCCCTGCAGGTACACGACGGCGCCCTGCCCCGACGCAGCGGCCGGAAGAGCGCGCGCCAGAGCCTGCCCCAGGCCTCCGTGACGCCGCTGTCGGCCAAGTGCAAGATCCATCGAGACTCGAGGCATGGGTAGTCCAGCGGCGCGGCAGCGGTTGCGGCCTTGGTAGCCATTATACGGGTGCGTCCACGTAGCCTTGGCGCATGAGCAATCCTCACCCCTGCCTGCGCCGCCGTACCCGACCCGGCGTCCTTGCTGGCCGACCTGCGCCGCTGGAGCCAGGAGCTGGGCTTCGCGCGGCTCGGCGTCGCGCACATCGACCTGGCGCACGACGAGGCGCATTTTCTCGACTGGCTGCGCGCGGGATTCAACGGCGAGATGGCCTACATGTCGCGCCACGGGGTCAAGCGCAGCCGGCCGGCGGAACTGCTGCCGGGAACCGTCAGCTGCATCAGCGTGCGCATGGATTACTGGCCGGAGGACGCGGCCGACGCCGAAGCCGCGCTGGCGGACCGCACCGTGGCCTATGTTTCCCGCTACGCCCTGGGACGCGACTATCACAAGCTCATGCGCACGCGCCTGCAGAAGCTCTGCGACCGCATCGCAAGCGCCGTCGGTCCCTTCGGCTACCGCGTATTCACCGACAGCGCGCCGGTGTTGGAAAAGGCCTTGGCGCGCAACGCCGGCCTGGGCTGGATCGGCAAGCACACCAACCTGATCGATCGCGACGCCGGATCGTATTTCTTCCTCGGCGAGATTTACCTGAACCTCGACTTGCCCGCCGACCAGACCGAGCACCGCGCATTGCGGCACGCTGCAGCGCCTGCCTGCCCGCCTGCCCCACGGGCGCCATCGTCGCGCCCTATCGGCTCGACGCGCGGCGCTGCATTTCCTATCTCACCATCGAGCTGGCCGGATCGATTCCGCTCGAATTTCGCCGCGCCATCGGCAACCGCATCTACGGTTGCGACGACTGCCAGCTGGTCTGCCCTTGGAACAAGTTCGCGCGCCCCACCGCCGAGAAGGACTTCGCGGTGCGGCACGGCCTGGACCATTCGCAGCTCGCGGAGCTGTTTTCCTGGAGCGAGGCGCAATTTCTGGAGCGCACCGCAGGGCAGCGCCATCCGCCGCATCGGCTACGAGCGATGGCTGCGCAACATCGCGGTCGCGCTCGGCAATGCACCGGCCTCGCCCGCGCGTCATCGAGCATTGCGGGAGCGCGCGCAGCACCCCTCGCCCCTGGTGCGCGAACACGTGCACTGGGCGCTGGCGCAGCATCGCGCAGGTCGGCGCAGCAGGAGCTCAGGCTCGGCGCCGGGCGGCTCAATGCCGCTCGATGATCCGCACCCGTAGGTTGTCGGTCAGTCGGTGGGCGCCCAGGCGCGCCGCCGCCAGAATCACCAAGTCGCGCGACCCCGGCGCGGATCTGCTCCAGATCCGCCGCCTGACGAATCGCGAAGTATTCGGGCGACGAATCCATGCCGCCACCAGCGCTGTCGATTCCCTGCCGCTCGCAGATCCGTCGTAGTCGCGCGCGCCCGCATCGATTTTTGCGGCGATCTCGCCCAAGGTCGCATACAGCCGCGGCGCGAGAGCGCGCTCCTGCGCCGCGAGGTGCCGGTTGGCCGTGGCGACCGCGAGCCCATCGCTGTCCCGCCAGGTGGCGCAGCCCACGAT
Source organism: uncultured Gammaproteobacteria bacterium (assembly GCA_963837435.1). GTDB lineage: Bacteria > Pseudomonadota > Gammaproteobacteria > Steroidobacterales > Steroidobacteraceae > Bog-1198. The sequence continues at coordinate 16,116 of CAWINJ010000010.1, read as the reverse complement.
TTCGATCGGACAGAAACAGATCGTCGACCAGGCGCCGCACCATCACCAATTGCTGAAAATCCCGCTCGCCGAACAGCGCGATGTCCGGCTTGATGAGATTGAACAGCTTGACGAGCACCGTCGCCACGTCGGAGAAATGCCCGGGCCGGTGAGCCCCCTCGAGGATGTCGTCGAGAGCTCGGCACGTTCACGCGGACCGCGGATTCGCGGCCGAGAGGATAGATCTCCTGGTCAGCGGCGGCGCGAACACCACGGTTGCGCCCATCTTCTGCAGCAGCTCGCGATCCGCCTCGAGAGTGGGCGCCTCGCGCTCGCGCGGGTCGGCAAAGATGCTGACGATGACATGATCGGCGCGCTCCTGCGCCTCCGCGACCAGGCTCATGTGCCCCTTGTGCAGGGTACCCGCGGTGGGCACCAGTGCCACGCGCGCGCCCGCGGCGCGCCACATACGGATCGCGGTCCCGTACCGAGGCGCTGCGTGTGAGAAATTCCATGGGGTCCCGTTTTCAAGGTTGCCGCCCATTGGTCGGCAACGCAACGCTGAGACCTTTAGCCGGCGGCAGCAAGCTGCTGCCGGCGGGATTGAAGAAATGGCGGCCGCGACGGGTCTTGCTGATCTCGGCAAACAGCTGCTGATAGTCGCTGTCGTTGTTCACCGGATCGATGGCCGCGGAATTCACGATGAGCAGCGGCGCGGCGTCATAGCTGTGGAAGAACCTCGCATAGGCCTGGGTGAGCTTTTCCAGATAGCCGCGCTCGATGTGCTGCTCATAGCGGATGCCGCGCTTGGCGATACGGTCCACCAGCACGTCGACGGGAGCCTGCAGGTACACCACCAGATCGGGCTTGGGCGCATCCACCACCACTCGTTCGTAGACACGCTCGTAAAGCGCGTACTCGGCATCATCGAGGGTCACGCGCGCGAACAGCCGGTCCTTCTCCAGCAGGTAGTCCGCCACGCGCACCGCACCGAACAAATCCTCCTGCCGCACCTCTTCCAATTGCCGCGCCCGCTGAAACAGAAAGAACAGCTGAGTCTGAAATGCCGCCGCGCGCGGATTCTTGTAGAAGCGCTCGAGAAAGGGATTCTGATCCGCCTGCTCGAGGACGAGCTGGCCGCCGAGGGACTGCCCCAAACGGCGGGCGAGGCTGGTCTTGCCGACGCCAATCGGGCCTTCGACGACGATGAAGCGGTGCGGTATTGCGCTCGCCATTCAGTTTTCTTCTGCTGCTATCGACAATTCCAGCATCGCCGGCACGGCGCAACAGTTCCGACACCGTGCCGTGTCCTGGAATCTCGAGCGTGGGGGCAATATCGGCCAAAGGATACAGGACGAAGTTGCGCGTCGACACTCCGGGATGCGGCAGCGTCAGACCCGCGCTCATCGATCGCCTCCCCCACCATCCACACCAGATCCAGATCGATGACGCGCGGTCCCCAGCGCTCCTGTCGGTTTCGGCCCATGGCCGCCTCGATCCCCAGCATGGCGCCGAGCAACTCCCTCGCGCGTCAGCTGCGACAACAAGCCCGCCGCCGCATTCACGAAGTCCGGTTGATCCTGCGGCCCCATCGGCCGTGTTCGATAGAGTCGCGATCGCTGCACCAAGCGCGTCGCGGGCAGCGCCGCCAGGCGCTCGTAGGCCTCGAGCACCCGCGCCTGCGGGTGATTCAAATTGCTGCCGATCGCCACATACGCGGGGCGCCAGAGCGAGGTCATCACTTAGCTGCGCGCCGCTCCGCCGCGCCGGCGGCGGCGGCGGCGGCGGCCGGGGGCGGCGGCGCCCTCGCCCTCGGCGGCCGGCTCCGCGGGCCGTGCCTGAACCAACGCCACCCGCTCTTCCTGTGGCAGCACCTGAATGTCGGTCCACCACTTCGCGAGTTCCGGGTCGGCCACGCCCACCTGGGCGCGCAGCAGCAGGAAATCATAGGCCGCGCGAAACCGCGGGTGCTGCAGCAGGCTCAAGGACTTGACGCCGCTGCGGCGGTTGAATCGTGGCTGCAACATCAGCAATTCCCGCATCGGAATGCGCGAAGCGCCGCGGAATCGCCACCCGCGACTGCTGCGCCCGCAGCACGGTGTCGCAAGCCTGCATGAGCAGCGCAAGATCCGGCGCCGGTCCCGCCTGCCGTTCATTCAGCTCGCGCAGCACCGCGCTCCACAGCAGCACCGCGAACAGGAAGGTCGGCGTCACCGGCTTGTCGGCCGCGATGCGCTCGTCGGTATTGATCAGGCCGCGTTCCAGCATCTCCTCCGCGTAGGCGTAGGGCGGCAGCGCAAAGGCCGCGGCGGACAGCGGAAACAGATGCTCGAACAGCCCGTAGCGCTTCAGCAGACGATACGACTTGGCCGCGAATCCCGAAAGGAACAGTTTCAGGCACTCATCGAACAATCGCGCCGGCGGCACGCCGTCCAGCAAGTAGGCGAGCTTGCCGATGGGCGCCTCCGTCACCGGCTCGATCGAGAAATCGAGCTTGGCCGCGAATCGCACCGCGCGCAGCATGCGCACCGGATCCTCGCGGTAGCGCGTTTCCGGATCGCCGATCAATTTCAGGCGGCGCGCCCGCACATCGGCTAACGCCATCGACGAAATCCCAGATCGAAAAATCATCGATGTTGTAGTAGAGACCATTCGCCGCGAAATCGCGCCGCCACACATCTTCTTCGATGGTGCCGTAGATGTTGTCGCGCAGAATCCGGCCGGTCTGGTCGAAGGCTCGGTGCTCCGAATCGTAGGCTGCGGCCGACTCGCCCACCGTGTCCGCCGATCGGCCGTTCGCGGCGCCCCGCCCCGACGCACCCTCTTCGGCAGAGCCTTCATTCTCCGCGTCGGGATCTAGTTCCTCCACATCCTCGCGTTCCGGCGCCGCCGCCGCGCGGAAAGTCGCCACTTCGATGATTTCATTGCCGAAATGCACATGCGCCAGCCGAAAGCGCCGGCCGATGAGCCGGCAGTTGCGGAACAGCCGCCTCACCTCCTCCGGCAAGGCATTGGTCGCCACGTCGAAGTCCTTCGGGGTAATACCCAGAAGCAGGTCCCGGACCGCCCCGCCCACCAGAAAACCCTGATAACCCGCATCTTTGAGGCGGTACAGGACTTTCAAGGCGTTCGGCGAGATCGCTGCGCGCGATATCGAATGCTCGGAGCGAGGGATCGATAAGGGGGGCAAAGGGCGTCGACGATGCGTTCAAAAAGGAGGGTTCCGCTTGAGTCCAAAAAATTGGCCCGTATACTACCAGCCCTCTTGGGTTCTAGGCGCCCAGAACCGCAAATACACCGCTCCCTTCGTCTAGAGGCCTAGGACATTGCCCTCTCAAGGCAAGTACACGGGTTCGAATCCGGTAGGGAGCGCCAATTAAAACAGGTACTTACATATACAGGCCCAGGCGCCTGGTGTTCACGCTGGCCGCATTCCAGCATGGCGGCGGCGCGCTGAACCCGCGCGACGGATGCCTCCTATCCGCCGAGGCCCGAAGACCCCGACAGGTATCGTCGGTCAGCTAGGGCGATTCCTTGGCATCCGCGGCCTGTGCCTGCTCGAGGGTGCGCGCACGTTGCCATGTAAGGCCGCCGGTAGTCCGCACGATGCTCTTGCCGTCGTCGCTGAACGTGCCTTGAAACTCGCTGTTCGCGGACGTCGTATAACTGAGCGTCTTCCCCTCGATCTTGACGTCGCTGAGCGGCACCCTCTGCGGTGCAGGCATCAGCGTTTCGATCGATCCGGTCAGAGCGCCGCTCTTATCGAGGCGCAGGCGAAGCACTGCCATCAGCCGGCTGACGGTTCCCATCTCGAGCCGCACTTCCCAGTCTCCCGCCGCGTCCCGCGGGGAAATCGCTCCTTCAACCGGCTTGTGTTCGCTTGACTCTTGCTCGGGCTTTTGGACGATCAGGTGCCGACTCCCGTCGGGACATTGCATGTAGTAGCCGCCGGGAGTGTAGCGGAAGCAACTGGGAGTAAAACATCGGGTCTTTACGCATCCGTCCGTGCTCGTCTGACCCTGCGCGCCAAGGCTGATCAAGCATCCTGCGCAGAGAAGACAGGCCAGTGCAAAGGATGACATTCCGTCGGGTTTGATCATCATGACAGGTTGCACTCCAGGGCGGTCACAGAGGGAATCGCCAATTGCCCCGAACTGTCCTTGACCGGATCGGCCAGCCCGGAACGAAGCTTGTCGACTTGATCCCAGGTGCGCTTGATGACCTGGTTTGCGGGCAAGCGGCCGTTGCCGCGAGCGCTCAGACTCTTCTGCACATACGCGTACGCGGCCCCGCGAGGCGCCTTGCCCCCCTCGCCTCGGGCGTCCTGCGATGCATGCTGCTTGTCGAGCGCCGTCGCGATGTCGGGAACGGAAGACTTCTGAGTACCCAGTGTGCAGAGCGTGGCGCCGATACCGGTGAGCGCCGTGATCATGGAGCGACGATAGTCGATCATGGCCGCCAGCACCTTTCGATCGCCGAAGGTGCTCCCGTCGGCGTAGATGGCCGCGATTGCCGAGCCTGGAAAGTAGACGCGCCCCTTCTCGTAGTCCGGCTGCAGATGCACGGAGCGCAAATCGATCAAGCGGCGTTCTCCCGGCTTCATCGGCGCCTCGCCCCGCGCCCGAAAGTCATCGATGGCCGTCGTAACCCCTGAGCCGGCCATCCCTTGCGAATGGATCGCATACCCGGTGAGTTCCGCCGTATACCAGTTGTAATACATCCCTGGTCGCCTGCCGACCCCGTACACTTCGTCCGTGTTGACGGTCTGCACGGTGCCGAACGTCGTGTGGATCACAGGCGTTGTCTCGGGCACACCCGTCCAACCGCCTGCATTCGTGGCTCCCTTGTAGCCCAAGGTGAGCTTGCCGTCGGTGAAGCGAGCGCCATCCCACGTGCCGGTGTAGGCGGCGGTGAGACCCATGAAAGTGCCCGCAGTATCCGTGCGGTGGACGATAAGCTCGCGGCTGTTGCCGTTCTCGACCGTTAACCGACCGGTTTCACCGTTCGACCAGCTCGCCGAATACGACGAACCCTGCCAGATCCAAACACCGCAAGCGCTGAACCCGGGCCCGGCCTCGCATTCCCACACGAAACGCGGCAGATGCGCCGGCGGCGCCCCCACATCGGAGTCGCCCGGGGCGGCGCCGGCAGTCAGGGATAGAGCGGCCAACGATACGCACAGGCCACCCCACGAAAGGCGGGAAGTTGTCTCGAACCCAAACCAGACCATGAACGCTCCTGACTATTATCACTCAGCCTGGTTACTGCGAGCGGTCGGCCGAGTGATTGAACATTGCCGCAACTCGCGCCACATTGTCACAACACCACGCCACGGTTCCTCACGCATTGCTCACGAACTTGTAACGCGCGTCTGTGAAACCCCGATTCAGGCGCTGCCATGAGCCTCGCTGGACGTCCCTTGCCGACATGACTCCCTGCTAGACTGTTGCGAGCAGCGATTGTCTCGTGCCGAAGGGAGCGCGGATGGTGGACCCGAAAGATGGCTCTGGCCGCGCGCCCCTCTACCGGCACCGTTTTGGAAGCGCGGAGTTCGACGAGTCCCGTTTCGAGCTCGAGGTGGCCGGCGCCGTCGTCGAGCTCGAGCTGAAACCGCTGCAAGTACTCGGCCAGCTCCTTGCCCATGCGGGCGAGGTCGTCTCCCGGGAGGAACTCCTGGAGGAGATCTGGGCGGGCCGGATGACTGTCGAGCATGTGCTCACCAACGCGGTGGCAAAGCTGCGCAAGGCGCTCGGCCAGACCGATGGTGAACGTATCCTGACGGTGCCGCGCATCGGATATCGGCTCACCGGGCCGGTCGAGAAGGTGGCCGTCGGGACGCGGCTTGCGAGCCGGCTTGATCTCAAGGCGGGCGTGCCGGTGGCGGGGCGCGAGCATTTCGTCCTGCAGCGGCAATTGAGCGTGTCGGCGGGCGCCGAAGTGTGGATCGCCCGGCACGGCAAGACCGCCGAAGACCGGGTCTACAAATTCACCAATGACGGCGAGCGGCTGCGCACGCTCAAGCGCGAGGCGACGCTCTATAGAGTGCTGCGCGAGGGACTCGGAGAGCGAGACGATTTCATTCGGATCCTGGATTGGAACTTCGAGACCCCGCCCTACTACCTCGAGTGCGAATACGGCGGCCCGGATCTCCTGGAGTGGGCGAGCACGCATCAGGCCTTGGCACAGCTCTCGCAGGAGCAGCGCATCGCGCTCTTCCTGCAATTCGCCGAGGCAGTAGCCGCCGCCCACAGCGTCGGAGTCCTTCACAAAGACCTCAAGCCCTCCAATATCCTGATCGTGAGCCGTGCCGACGGCAGCTTGCAGGCTCGGGTCGGTGATTTCGGCAGCGGCAGACTGCTCGATCCGGGCCGCCTGGCGGAGTTGGGAATCACGTGCCTCGACCCACCTGCCGCACACATCGAGCCGGAGACCGGCTCAGGCACCATTCTGTACCTTGCGCCCGAGCTGATCGCCGGAAAACCACCCACGGTCCAGAGCGATGTCTACGCCCTGGGATTGATCCTGTACCAGATTCTCATGGCTGATCTGCGACGTCCCATGACCGCGGGCTGGGAGCGAGGCATTGATGATGAGCTCCTGGTCGATGACATCGGTGCCGCCTGCAATGGCGATCCGGCCGCCCGCCTGTCGAGTGTTGCGGATCTCGTCCATCGGCTGAGGACGCAAGACTCCCGCCGAACGGCGGCGGCAACATCTCGAGCCGCTCGCGAACGCTCCGTCTCCGCCGAACGCGCGCTCGATCGCTCGCGGGCCCGACGCCCGTGGGTCGGGGCCGCACTGGTGGTGTCGATTCTAGGACTCGGCATCAGCTTCTCGCTTTATCTCGGCGAGAAGTCGGCGCGGCGGGAAGCCGACCACGCCGCCGCTCGGGCGGAGGCCATCAATCGCTTTCTCGCCGATGATCTTCTCGGAGCGGCCGACCCGAGCGGTCCGGGCGGCGCCCACAATCCGACCATGCGCGATGTCCTCGCCCGCACGGCCGGACACCTCGATGGACGCTTCGCAAACGACCCTGAGACCAAGGCTTCGATCGACCTGGCGCTCGGCACCGCCTACTTCGGCCTCACCGACTATGCGAACGCCGAAAAGTACCGCGGCCAGGCGCTCGAGCTATTGCAAGTCGGGGAAGGCGCCGACAGCACGGCGGCGCTCGAGGCTCAATATCAGCTGATCTCCGTCCTCGTGCAAACGAACCGGCTCGACGAGGCGGCAAACCGTCTGCAGGCGGCGGATCGCCTGACGGGAACTCGGCTGAACGATCAATCTCATCTCGCATTCCAGGCGCACTGGACGCGCGCCGGCTACTACAAGCTGCGCATGAGCGTTGCAGATGCCGCCCGGGAGTATGCCGCCGCGGATCAGATCCGCGCCGCGATCGATCCCGACAACGATACGCTGTTGCTGCGTCTTCGGGACGCATTGAGCTGGTGTTTCGTTCGACAGGGCCGCAACGCGGACGCCGAGCGTGTGCTCCGCGACCTCATGACTCCGCGGTATCCTCCTCAGAGGGTCGGCCCCTTGTTCTGGGCCCAGGCGCGCATTGATTACGGTATCGCGCTCAAGAGTTTGGGCAAGAACGACGACGCGCAGCGTGTCATGACCGCCGCGCTCGACGAGTTACGCGACTCTCTTGGCCCGGATCACTTCTTCGTCGCAGTCGTGCAGAACGAGCTGGGAGACCTGTACATCCGTCAGGCCAAATGGGAGCTCGCCGTGCAGAGTCTGCAGGAAGCCCAGCAGATACTACGTCAACGCACCGGCGAACACGGACAGGCGACGCTCATCGTCGGCGCCAACCTCGGCATCGTCCAATATCGCACGGCGCAATTCCAAAAAGCGGTCGACACATTATCGGAAGTACGGACTGACCTCGTCGGTCTCCTCGGGAAGAGCAGTCCCCAGGCGCAAAGCGTCTCCTACTATCTCGCGGCTTCTCTTGCGGCCGTGCGGCGCTACGCCGATGCCGCCCCACTCCTCGAGGATCTACAGCCAACGGACCTGGCCAGCGCCGAGCCGCGGGACGATTGGGCAGCGCGTCTCGATGCGCTGCACGGGACGATTCTCTGGGGGCAGGGGCATGACGCCGAAGCCGTCGCGTTGCTCGCCCCCGCGGTGAGAACCATGGAAGCAGAGCACACCCCCACCTCGGATCTCGAGCCCTTCAGGAAGGCACTGGCGAACGCGCGGCAGGATTCGCCGGGGCACTGAGCCGGGATCGACGCACGTGCCGTTCTACGTGGCGCGCCAGCAAGGCTTTGGCAACCTTGTGTATTGCCGATCAACGCGGAGTCTCGGAGTACGCCGTCACTCCCCACCCATAGCCCACGATCCGCCAGCCCGCGTCCTCCTGCTCGAGCACGAAGGACCATGCTCCATGCTCTTCGAAGCGTTTGCCGTGCGTCAGCCCCGTCCAGGTCGTCGGCAGGGAAAAATAGACTCGCTTCCCCGATTGATTGAAGTCGTGCGCTTCGCCGAAGGCCGCGGCCAAGTCCTTGAGGTCGTCCGCCCGGGCATGGGCGCGAAATCCCGCCGCCCAGTTCGCCGCCGCCTGCAAACCGCAGAACACAAACGGTGCGAAGTTCTCCACGATGCACAGCCCGCGGCGCGCAAACACCGTGGGTTGCTCGCCGCGGCGCAGGGTGCTCATGAAGGCGACGAGACCGTGCACCGGCTCCATCATGGCGTCGGTGGGCTTATCCTCGGCCTGAGCGGCGCCTGCCGCCAGCAGACAGACCAGGACTGTGCAATGAACGGCGAGGCCGCGCAGCCAAGGCCTGCGCCCTAGGGAATGGTTGGGGTACAAGTGTCGCTCCGAATCGAGGCGCCGTGCGCGGTTCCCGACACTGTAGCGCACTCGCCGCCCTCGAACGACCGCCCCTGCTCAGCTCGCCTCGTCTGCCTGCGGCGCTAGCCGCTCTCCCTTCCCCAGCATCACGCCGCGAGCCGCGGCGACGCCGAGTTCCAGACTCTGGGCGATCCGGCGCGCGCGATCGATGAATATATCCGCGGCCTGGGGCGGGCAGAGCTCGCGGGCCGTTGCTTCGAACAGCGCCAGCCAGCGATCGAAATGCCGGGCGTCGACCGGCAAGGGCAGATGCATGCGCAGGGGCTGACCTTGATAGCGCCCGCTCATGAGGGTGACCGATGACCAGAAGGCGAACATGCGCTGCAAGTGGGGCTCCCAGTCGGCGATGCGGGCGGCAAAGATGGGACCGAGAATCGAGTCCTCCCGCACCCGCAGGTAGAACCCGCGGACGAGCCGCTCGATCAGCGCCTCGTCGATGCCGTTCGCGGCGGGCACGCTCATCGCGCCTCCCGATGCATCGGGGGCCGAGTGGCGAGCAACAGTTGGCGCATGCTGCGCAGGGTCCTCGGGCTGTTCACCAAATCATGGAGCGAGTAGCGATCGAGCACGCGCAGAAACGCCTGTAACGCTTCGTCCAGAGGCCCGCGCAGGCCGCAGGCAGCCGCTATGCGGCAGGTGTTGCGCGCCCGATCGAAGCACTCCACGAGCTCGAAGTTGTCCTCCGTGGCGCGCACCACGTCGCCGAGGTTGATCGATTCGGCCGGGCGCGCCAGCCGCAGGCCGCCGCCGCGGCCGCGCAAGCTCTCGATGCAGCCGGATTGCGTCAGAGTCTGGGCGATCTTCATCAGGTGGTTGCGGGATATGCCGTAGCGGTGCGCAACCGACTCGATGGTATGCAGGTTCTCCGGCTCGATCGCCAGCAGCATCAGCAGCCGCAGAGCGTAATCGGTGTGCAGAGTCAGGCGCATGGGTGCGGTCCGCCGCGAGAGAGCATAAGATGCATGTAGTATACCTGTTTTAAGCGAACCCGTGCGCGCGGCGGCGGTCCATGCCAAGATGCTCGCCGTGTCTTCCCCCGCCGCGCCCCTGAAGTCAGCGCGCCTGAGTTTCTCTCGAGGCGATTTCGATGCCGCGCGCGGCCTGTGCCGCGAAATCCTCGACGGCATTTCCCGATGAGGCGGGTGCGCTGCACCTGCTTGGGCTCATCGCGCATCGAGACGGCGACTGGGCCAACGCCCGGGACCTGCTGCGCCGTTCGACCGAATCGCCCGATGCCTCGGCCTTGTACCTGCTGACTTATGCGGATCTCTTCTGCAAGACCACCGACCGCGCTGCCGCGCTGGCCTTGGCGCGGCGCGCCACCGATTTGGACAGTGCGCTGCCGCTCGGGTGGTGCTACCTGGGCCATCTGCTCCTGGAAATGCGCCAGCTCGAGGAAAGCCGGCGCTGCCTGCAACGCGCGATCGATCTGGACCCGCATTTCTGGCAGGCACGCACCCACCTCGCAGTCGCCGCTGGGGCGGGCGGGCGATGCGGCCGGGCGAACGCGCAGTTCGAGCGTCTGCATGGGCGAGCAGCCCGACAATGCGGAAATCATCGGCAGTTTTGCCGCCTTCTTGGCGGAGCAGGGTCGCTACGCGGATGCGCTCCTCGAAGCGCAACGCGCCATCGCGAAGCAGCCGGAAAAGCTCGATCACCATGTGCGCGCCGGCGAAATCGAAATGCTGCTGGGCCGGCCCAAGATGGCGCTGGCGCGCCTCGCCGCCGTGGAACACGCCTGGCCGCGCGAGATCAACCTGGTGACGCTGAAAGCGCATTTGCTCCGGGCGGATGACCGTTGCGACGAGGCGGTTGCGCTGTGCCGCGACGCGCTGTCTCAGGGCATCGAGTCCGGCGAACTGCTGCGTGCCTACGGCCTTGCGCTGCAGCTGGCGGGCGAGGATACGGAGGCATTGGCGGTGTTCGATCGGTCGGCCAAGAGCAATCCGGCGCCGGCGCTCTCGGACAAGGGCGCACTGCTGTCTCATTTGGGCCGGCTTGGCGAGGCCTGCGCCGCCTTCGACCAAGCCTTGGCGCATGAGCCGACCTGGACGGATGCCTGGTACAACAAGAGCTACGCCAAGAAATTTGCGAATCAGGATCCGGACATCCGGCGGCATGCAACGTCTGCTCGACCGATGCTCGTATCGGGATCGGCTGCTGCTGCATTTTGCGCTGGGCAAGGCGCACATGGATGCGGGGGATCCGGACCAGGCCTTCGCCCATTGGCACGAGGGCAACCGCCTGAAGCGCGCTGCCATCGACTACGACCCGAATGCGGCGGCACGGCTGTTCGCGACGATCGCCCGTCGAGACTCCGGACCCTGACGCTCGCGAGGAGATGACGCCGGCTCGGGCTCATCGCGAGGTGCCGGTGTTCATCGTGGGCATGCCGCGCTGTGGCTCCTCGCTGATCGAGCAAATACTCGCCTCTCATCCGCAGGTATACGGGGCCGGCGAGTTGGTGCGGCTGCGCGCGTCTGTTCGAGGCGAGCGAACCCGGCCATCGCCCATCGCCGAGACGGCTCTGCAAAGACTGCGGCGATTCTCGCCGCGGGTCCGACCGGATCGTCGACAAGGACCTGTGCAATTTTCTGCATCTGGGCATCATTCACCGGTCTTTCCCAACGCGCGCATCATGCATTGCAGGCGCAATCCCATGGACACCTGCTATTCCGCCTACACCAAACTGTTCGCCGGCGATTTTGGCTTCACCTACGAGCAGCGCGAGCTGGGCGCCTACTATCGCCACTACCATGCTCTAATGGCGCACTGGCGCTCCCTGCTGCCGAAGCGAATATTCATGGACATCGACTACGAAACCCTGGTCTCCGAGCCGCGCGAACAGACTCGCCGGCTGCTGGATTTCCTCGGCCTGTCGTGGCACGAGGGCTGTGTGCGGTTCTTCGAAAATGCCCGCATCGTCAATACCGCGAGCTTCGCCCAGGTGCGGCGGCCCATCTACCGATCGAGCGTCGGCAGCGGCCATTCGCTGCGCCTGCACTTGCTGCCGCTGGTCGAGGCGCTGGGCGATCTGGGACCGGGCGCCTGACCCGAGGGGCTCCCCGATGGAAACCGTCGATCAATTGCTGGAAACCGCAACCGAGCGGCACCGCGCGGGCGAATTCGCCGAGGCGCGCCGCCTCTACCGGCGAGGTGCTGCGCGCGCGCCCGGCGCACACCGTGGCGCTGTTTCGCAGCGGCCTGCTGGAATTGCAGAGACGGCCACGCCGAATGCCGCGCTCGCTCTTGGTCGAGCAGGCCGTGGCGGCCGATGCCGCGCGAACCGCGCTATCAATTCGTGCTGGGTCAGGCGCTGCAGGCGCTGCGCCGCTGGGACAAGGCCATCGCGCGCCTATGAGATCGGCCCTGAAGCTGCAGCCGGATTTCCTCGACGCCTGGAACAATCTGGGAATTTGCCGGCAGCTGCGCCGGCAATTTGCCGCAGGCGGCGGCGGCCTATCGGCAGGCCCTGGCGCTGGATCCGGCGAACGCCGGCGTCATGGCCAACCTGGGCACGGTGCTGCGGGAAATGGGCGAGCTTGACGGAAGCCGTCGAGCTGCTGCGCGCCGCGGCGGATCTCGAGCCTGCCGTCGCTTCACACGCCGTCAATCTCGGCATCGCCTATTGGAACCAGGGCAATTTCGCGGAGGCGGAACGCACGCTGAACCAGGCGCTGGCGCGGGCGCCGAATGATGCCGACGCCGCTGTTCAATCTCGGCAATGCCTTGCATGGGCTCGGCAGATCGCGCGAAGCCATCGAACGATACCGGCAGGCGGTGGCGCTGCGCCCCGGCTATGCGGACGCCTGGATCAACCTCGGCAATGTGCTGACGGAAATCGGCGAGTTCAGCGCCGGGGAGGCGGCCTACGACGCTGCCCTGCGCCTGCGGCCCGACTCGGTCGTGGCATTGAATAACGCGGCCTGTCTCATGCGCACCATGGGGCGCATCGACGAGGCGGAAGCCGCGCTGCGCCGCGCGCTGCAGTTGGATCCGGGCAATGCAACGCTGCACGACACCCTCGGGCAATGTCTACAAGGATGCGCGGCGACCTCGATGCGGCGATCGCCAGCTTCCGCAAAGCCATCGAGCTCGATCCGGGCGCCGCGGCGACGCACAGCAATCTGGCCTACTCGCTCAGCTTTCAGTCCCCGGAGGCCGGTCCCATTCTCGAGGAATGCCTGCGCTGGAACGCGCGCTTCGCCGCCGCACTGCCCTTGAGCGGCGCGCACAGCCACGACGAACGATCCCGACCCGGACCGCCGGTTGAAAATCGGCTATGTCTCGCCGGATTTTCGCGTCCATTGCCAGAGCCTGTTCACGATTCCGCTGCTCTCGCAGCACGATCACGCAGCGTTCGAAATCTTCTGCTATGCCAGCATCAAGCGCCCGGACGATCACACCCGCCGCATCGCCGGTTACGCCGACTGTCTGGCGCGATGTGCGTGCGCTCGATGATGAGGCGCTCTGTCGCCTGATTCGCGAGGACCGCATCGACATTCTCGTCGATCTGACCATGCACATGGCGGGCGGACGGCCGCTGCTCTTCGCGCGCAAGCCGGCGCCGGTGCAAATCGCCTGGCTGGCCTATCCCGGAACCACCGGGATCGGCGCGATGGACTATCGCCTCAGCGATCCGCGGCTGGACCCCGACGGATTTCGACGGCCACTATTCCGAACGCACGCTGCGGCTGCCCGATTCGTTTTGGTGCTACGACCCGCTGGCGGCGGATGTTCCGGTCGGCCCATTGCCCGCGCTCGAGCGCGGCTACCTGACTCTCGGCTGCCTGAACAATCCCTGCAAGTTGACCGATCACACGCTGCGCCTGTGGGGCGGCGTCATGCGCGCGCTGCCGGCGGCGCGCTTGCTGTTGATGGCCCCGCCCGGCCGCCATCGCGAGCGGCTGTCGCAGCGGCTCGCGGCGCACGGCATCGCGGCGCGAGCGAGTCGAGTTTCGCGCCTTTCAGCCGCGCGCGGATTACTTGCGCTCCTATCACGATATCGATCTCGGGTCTCGATACCTTTCCCTACAACGGCCACACCACCAGCCTGGATTCGTTTTGGATGGGCGTGCCGGTCGTGACCCGGGTGGGCCGCACCAGCGTCGGCAGGGGCGGCCTCAGTCAGCTATTTCACTTGGATCTGCTCGAGCTTGCCGCCGAATCCGACGAGGCGTTCGTCGACATCGCAGCCTCGCTCGGCAAGGATCTGGCCCGTCTCGGCGCGCTGCGCAGCGAACTTCGGCCGCGGCTCGAGCGCTCGGCACTGATGGATGGCGCGCGCTTCGCCCGGCACATCGAGCGTCTCTACCGAGAGACGTGGCAGACCTACTGCGGGCGCACCCTGTCTCGATAGATCTTGTTCGCAAGCCTCCTCGCGTCTGCATTTGGCGACGCAATTCGCTGTCAACGCCCGTTACCTTGAACCGTTGGTGCTCGCAATAGAGGCGCAAACACGCGCACTCCGATGCCAGAAAGGCCAGGGAATTATTGTTCAATTCAAGGAGACAGCCATCATGGTCCCCAATACATCTCGACTATTGTCCGCCGGCGTTGCCGCCGCGCTGATCGCCGGCTGCAGCGGCGGCGGCTCGAGCGGCAGCACTCCGGTTTCTCCGTCGGCGCCCGCCGCTCAAACCGGAAACGTCGCCATGCTGATCAGCGATGCATCCACCGAGGACTGGGCCACCATCGGCGTCAAGATCCTCTCCATCGCACTGGTGCCGCAAGGCGGCGGCACAAGCGTCACCGTCTATACCGCGCCCGCGACCGTGCCCACCATCAATCTGGCGGAGCTCGATCAGATAGCGGAGATACTCGGCAATACCAGCGTGCCGGTCGGCACCTATACCGCGGCCGTGCTCACCGTCAGCGCCAATCCGGGAGATGTCTCCTTGACGGTGGCTGCCGATCCTGAGGTGGGTTTCGCGGGCACGCCCGGAGCGAGCATTCCCGCCGATCAGATTCAAATTCAGCACCCGCAAGGCACGGCGCCGAATATGACCGTGCCCATCAAGGTGACTCTCGTCTCGCCGCTGGTCGTGACTGCGAGCCAGAACAATGCGCTCGACCTGGAATTCGATCTCGGACACCCGGCCTTCGTGGTCGGCCACACACCGCCCGGCGTGGGTAACACTCTGTGGGCCGTCAACTTCGACGGTCCCGTGCGCCATCATCCGCAGTTCGACCTGGCTCGCCTGGTATTGCGGCATCTGTACGGCGATGTGATCTCCATTGCCTCCGACAACGCCTCCATCACGGTCACCAAGGAATTCCCGACAGAACCGCCGGTGAACCCGGAGACGGCCGTTGTCACGACGCAGTCCCTGCAGATCCTGGCGGACGCGACCAACGGCACGATCTTCTACGATCTCGATGCCAAGACGCGCACCGTCATCAAGGACTTCTCCGCCGAGTCCTCACTGCCCGGTAAATCGGTGCGCATCGCCGCCCGCTACCAGCAGGACGGCACCCTGGTCGCCACCCGCATCTGGGCCAGCAGCCAGTTCAACAATGTGTGGCTGAGTCCGGAAGGCCATGTGCTGCACGTGGACGCCGTCAACGACATCGTCACGGTCGAGAACGAGTCCGGTCAGGGAGTCGCGTTGACGGTCAATGCCAACACGCAATTCTTCTTCCGCGAACCGCAAAATCCGGCGGTGGACTCCGCGCCCATCGCTACCGGAACGGCATTCCTCGCCGACAAGGATCTGGTGCGCGGCTTCAAGGTGCACGCCAGCGTGGTCGATCCTCTGGCGACGCCGCTGGTGGCGCAGAGCTTCGACATCGAGACCGCCCGGTACGACGGCGAGGTCTCCGCGCCCGATTCGAGCGGCTTCACGCTGACTCGCTTGTTCCGCACGGCCAAGGACGACTATGTGTACACGCTCGACTACATCGCCAATGCGACGGCCAACGGCACGGATGACAGCGGCAATGCCATCGCCGGATACAAGTGGTGGAACTTTGCCTATCCGACCCTGCTGATGAGCGGCACCAGCGCCATCGCCGATTTCGTCGCGGCCACCAGCGGCAGCGTCAACTTCGGCGGCTCGGTCGGGAGCGGTGCCCTCCTACGACACCAGCTTCGCCACATGGAACGATCCGGCCAACCCCGACGGCTGGGCGGCCAGCGCCAGTATTCTGACGCCCTCGACGCTGCCGCTCGGGCTGGTCGCGACCGGTTTGACGGGCAATGCGTTCACCATGACGGTGGCCGGCGGCGCAACTGCGGCGAGCGTCGCCATCAGCACGGCCTCGGGTTCCGC
>CAWINJ010000009.1:0-1276912 GCA_963837435.1 uncultured Gammaproteobacteria bacterium | reverse complement strand
TCCGCGACGAGGCGGCTGTCGAAACCGTTGAGCAGGCAGCCGCCGTCGGGACCGTTCTTCCCTTAGCCGCCTCTTCGTGCGCAGCGTCTGATGGGGCTGTCGAGACGAATCCTCGCCGGCCTTACCAGAGCCGCCCGCCGCCGCGATGCCGCGCCACCGGAGCGGAGCCAGTACCAGGCGGATGAGCGGCAACTTATGCTCACCTTCGGCGAGCGTCGCTATCGGGTGCGGGGGTTGCCCACGCAGTTGACCGAAGCGCTCAAGGTCAACGTGCTGGTGACGTTGACCGCTGTGTCCGCGGAGCCATCCGCAGCGCCGGAGCGCTGCACTGCATGTCGATACGCTCGATCTCTATCAGGCGAAGCAGCGCCAGGTGTTCGCCAAGAGCGCGGCCGCGGAGCTGCGGGTGGATGAGACGATCGTCCAGCGCGATCTCGGCCGGCTGCTGTTGAGGCTCGAACAGATCATCGAGGAGCGTGCCAAGGCGGCCGAGTCGCCGGTGGAGGCGACGCCGGCGATGACAGCGGCGCAGACCCAGGAGGCGCTTGCGTTCCTGCGCGATGAGACCCTCATCGAGCGGATCATGGCCGATGTCGAGCGCGTGGGCCTGGTCGGTGAGCCCAATAACGCGCTGGTCGCGTATCTGGCCTGCATCAGCCGCAAACTCACCGCGCCGCTCGCGGTGCTGATCCAATCGACGAGCGCGGCGGGGAAATCCCTCTTGATGGACACGGTGCTCGCGCTCGTGCCGGCGGAGGACCGCGTGCACTACTCAGCGATGACCGGGCAAACTCTGTTTTATCTCGGCGAGACGGACTTAAAGCATCGCATCCTAGCCATCGCCGAGGAAGAAGGCGTGCGCCAGGCCGCGTATGCGCTCAAAGTGCTGCAATCCAAGGCGAGCTCACCATCGCGAGCACGGGGAAGGACCCGGCGACCGGCATGCTGGTGACGCAGCAGTATCGGGTGGAAGGCCCGGTGATGTTGTTCCTGACCACCACCGCGATCGATGTGGACGAGGAGCTGGTGAATCGCTGTCTCGTGCTCACGATCAACGAGAGCCGCGAGCAGACCCGGCGAATCCTGGCGCGGCAGCGATCGGCGCGCACGCTCGCGGGGCTTCAAGCGACGAGCGAAGCCGAATCGATCCGAAAGCTCCACCAGAATGCGCAGCGGCTGTTACGGCCGCTCGCGTTGTGAATCCCTACGCCGAGGACTTGACGTTCCTGGATGACCGCACGCGCATGCGCCGGGATCACGCAAAGTACCTGACGCTGATCGAGGCGATCGCGCTGCTCCGCCAGCACCAGCGGGAAATCAAAACGCTGCGCCAGGCCGGCGCCGTGATCGAGTATATCGAAGTGACGCTAGCCGACATCGCACTCGCCAACCGGCTCGCGCATGAAGTCCTGGGGCGTAGCCTCGATGAGCTGCCGCCGCAGACCCGCCGGGTGCTCGGGATGATCGAGACGTTCGTCACCGAATGCATGCAGCAACGCTCGGTCCTGCGGAGCGATGTGCGCTTTACCCGCCGGGAACTTCGAGCCCGCTGTGGGATGAGCGATGCGGCGATCCGGGTGCACCTGGAGCGGTTGGTGGCGATGGAGTATGTGCGGCTGGTCACCGGCAAGAACGGCCAGCGCTTCGAGTATGAGCTGTTGTTCGATGGGGCGCTGGAGCGATCCGAACCGCAGATGATGGGGCTGATCGAGGTGGAGGCGTTACGAGCCGCGCACCCTGAATCCGCCCTACGACGCCGACCTCGCAGGGTCAAAACCCCCACCTTGCACCCGGCTCGCAGGGGGCTCGTACCGACCTTGTGGGTACCTCGCAGAGTGATGAATCCGCCGAAAACCTCGGAGAAATACCTGCCGACAGCGAAATCGATGTCATCGAGTCTGAAACCGCACGCCGCGGGTCAGCCTCGATGAACGGTCATAGTCGTAGTGCCTCGCGCGCGCCTGTTTTATCTTCCCTTTTAGCCGCTGATCGAGACTCCGTCACCGCAGCGAGCGCGGGGTAAGTCGTGCCGCGCGCCTCATCGGTCGGTCGAGCGGCGTTGAGCGCGCCGCACGACCGCCAAGGGCTCGCCGCCTACGTGATGCGGTATCTCGAATGGCTGCAAGTCCACAACTACGCCGCCCCCACGGTGCAGAACCGCCAGTCGTATCTCGGGGTGTTCGTCGCGTGGTGCGCCGAGCGGGGCCTGGTGACCCCGAAGGAGATCACCAAACCGATCCTGGAGCGCTATCAGCGGAGTCTATACATCCACCGCAAGGCGAATGGCGATCCCTTGACGTTCCGCGCCCAGCACGCGCGGCTGATCCCGGTGCGGGCGTTCTTCAAGTGGCTCGCGAAGCAGAATTACCTGCTCTACAACCCGGCGAGCGAGATCGAGCTGCCGCGGCTCGAGCATCGGCTGCCGAAGCATGTGCTGACGAAATCCGAAGTCGAGCAGGTGTTGGCCCAGCCGGACACGAGCGAGGCGATGGGCCTTCGCGATCGAGCCATCCTGGAGGTCTTTTACTCGACCGGCATGCGCCGCTCGGAGCTGATGGCCTTGGGCGTGTTCGACCTCGATCGTGAGCGCGGCACCGTCATGATCCGCCAGGGCAAGGGCAAGAAGGATCGCATGATCCCTATCGGTGAGCGAGCCATACCTGGATCGATCGATATCAAACCCAAGTGCGGCCGGAGTTGGTGATCGAGCGAGGCAACGCGACGCTGTTCCTGACCCAAGCCGGCGAGGCGTTCACGCCCGATCGGTTGACCCAGTTGGTGCGCGGCTACGTGGAGGCGGCCGACACCGGCAAGCATGGTTCCTGTCATCTGCTCCGTCACACGATGGCGACCTTGATGCTGGAGAACGGCGCGGACATCCGCTACATCCAAGCGATGTTGGGACACGCCGAGCTCTCGACCACGCAAATCTACACGCAGGTCTCGATCCGCAAGCTCAAGGAAATCCACTGCGCCACGCATCCGGCGAAAGTGCGCAGCGCCCGCGTGAGCTTATGCCGTCGATGAATCCGCCGCCGTCGTTGCGGCCGCCGGCACCTACCGCCGATGACATCCTCGCCGTCTTAGCCGCGGAAGCCGACGAAGAACAGAAGTATCGATGCCGAGAGTGAGTTCAACGTCGGAGCGGGCATCAACATAATGCTGAGACTTTATGCGCAGTGCGCGGCCGCGCACTGTCCGCCGCTGTCGCGGCCGCATAATCTGCACTATGTTGGAAATGCCCGCCGCACGGGGCTTATCGCCCCGCGCGGTCGCCGCTGCGCGGGTGCTTCGATCGCGAAGGACGATAAAATATTAGCGGTCACATCTACCGCGCTTGCGCTGCGATCGGTTCTACCCCTTAGCCGCCTCTCCCGCTCCGTCTCTCTGCCAATGCCGCTCTGGTGCTTGCCTGCGTACGCTGCACGCGGGACACTGTCCTCTATGGCGAAAAACGCACATCGGGGTCCGCGCCGACCGCCGCAACCGCCTCAGAGAAAATCCGCGGCTAAGTGATGATGGCATCAGGGGAAATCCGCCTCTCCTCTAGACGATGCGTCAGATGCCGGTGTTGGCGCAAAGTCAAATGTCAGATCCGACCGCGGGCGGCAGCTGCAATGCGGACTGCCAGGCGCTTCTGATTACGGTTAGTACGCCGGGAATTGCCTACGGTACACCAGCGTACGGATCCTTCAACTGTGGAGGTGCGCAGTGCGGATATACTATGACCCCCTATCAGATCAATTTCCTGGGGCAGCCATTACGAGGCGCCACGCTGCAGGTACATGTGCCAGGTCCCGGCAATGGGAGGTGGACCCAAACATACTCACGTGACGGCTCCCAGCCCGCCCAGGACTGCAGTAGCGGATGTCCTTTTTATACCGGTCCCTACACAAACGGATCTCAGTTCTACGATCAAGCGGGCGTCTACAATTCCGGAACGTTTAGTGCGCTCACGTCTTATGTGCAAGGAAATAACGTTCTGTTTACGTTCGGCTGGGGCTTTCAGACATCTGCCAGCGGGACGATATTGTTTACGCCGCAGGCTGTTCCTAATGGTGTACAAGTACCGGCCATAGGGGGATCCGAACAGTGATACCTCTTCGACCAATGTTAGCCGCGGTAGCTTTGATGCTCTTCGCGGCGACGACTATCGGGGAAACCATCGATGCTCCGATTCTCGCGCCGATAATGGGCAAGACGCCGCCCGCAAAACATTGGGTCTGGCTTTCAATGGTCGGTCCCCGTAGCCGTGTATTCCCGATTATCTACATATCCGATCAGAAATTCGAAACCTCATTGCCGGAAGTTTTAATCGTACTGTCGCGTAAGCGATACGATTTCGTTGCGGGATTTACCCACGGGAGAGTAGTTCGCCCCGACTGCCCGATTGCAGTGCCGCTGCCTCCGCCCGATTACGCAATCCGTATTTCTGAGCGGCTTGGAGGACACATTCAAAGTTGCGTAGTGCCGCAGGCATCCGCGTGCGAGTATCTCTCTGACCTCCTGATGGTCCCCGACGTTAGCTGGACTCCGTCAGAGCGGCGGCCGATCATCGATCTCGCGACCAGTATTCGATGTAAGCGGGGCTAATACTCGTTCCGCTTGCTGCAGTCGGCGCAAAGTCAGGACCCAACGCAAAGTCAGAATGGGGTAATGCCAGCTGGCGAATGCGACCCCGTATGTCCCGAGGTTACGGTCACTCCGGCGGCCTATAACTCAGATTTCCATGACCTGGTTCAAGCTCAAATGACCTCTTACTTACAGAGCGGAGGTTTCCAAGTTATAAATGATCCAACAATTTGCTTGCCGGGGGCGGTGCCATGCGGTCAGCCTGACATATTTGGACGGAATCCCAAGGACGGCTCGTTATTTGCGATTGAGATAAAAACTGGGCTGAATCCCCAGTACACACCTGGTCAGCTTAATATCTATCCTCACCTGAGTGCCGGTGGAGTGCTTGTCTCGGCGGATCCGCAACTCATCGCATTCGGTATATATCCAGGCCAGTCTCTCCCGCCGGTCACCTTATTGTTTTACTACCAGCTCAATAATAATACTCAAGGGCAGCTGATGCCCGCTCCCTTCTAGGCTGTAACATGAGATCATTCGTACCTATAACCCTGCTAATTACGCTCGTTGGCTGCAGGACGACTCCACATCCCGGATTGGACATCTCCATTCTTGTGGGAAACATGCATGGACCTTTCGTCTCTAGAGAGTTCGCTGAGCACTTGGCGTTACTGGTGATCAAAGAAAAGTATACGGCAGACGTGTTCTCGGCCCGGGGGGCGGGGACTGTCGTCGATAAGGGCGATGTCTGGTGGGTCACCTACGATAATGGGTTGCCTCGCTCCGAAACATCAATTATCCCCAAGCGCTTAACAATCCAGATCAGAAAAGCGAATGGCGAGATCGTCGCGATATCTTGAGGTTCGCATTCGTTACTTGGATTTGGGCGCAGTTGGATCAACAATGATGACTTTGGGGTTCGCCGGGTCCATCTCCAGCATTTGCGTCACCAGGGCTTCCATAGACTCGCAATGAACGATATCTGATCGTTTTTTGGCCTCAGCCGCTTGCTTCGCCAATCTCCCCTGGCCCTCATCCTCGATGGGACCTTCATGGATCAACTCGAGCCTTCCATTACCTGACGGAAACCAGACTTCACCCCGATCGCCGCTCGCATTGAAAAATCCAACAGTATGTTTTTCCGCCAAACGTCGTGTCGTTTCGTACGCGAGTCCAGCTTTATTCCATCGAAAGGCTACGTAGATGATATCAATGCCGATGACGTATTCGGCGGTCCTATCGCTCTCATCCGCTCTCTGGCTACTCATCTGAGCCGCACTGTCGAGAGGTGGGAATACTCCAGTCATTTCTTGGTACCACGACTGCAATGCAGGTGTTGCGTTTGACGCGTTGCTGTAATCCAGCCCATTGCGCCACGTGGTTCGCGACGCGTACCACCGCATGAAGGTCGATCGATCGCGAAGCTCGGCAGTGGGTTCAAACACCGCTAGGTCATAGCTCATTTACGTGTACTCGCCAGACGATCATTACGCTGAATGCAAAATCGCACGATAGGGGTGCTTTAGCAATCGATGGTTTGCTGACGAATCTACCTTGCCTATGACGCAGTGCGGTGGCGGTCGGGCTGCGTGGTCGTCATCATCATCGTCGTTGTCGGTGTGCCGTTATCTGCGAACTGGCGAGACACCGAGGTCATGTTAGAACAGGGAGTTAGGGCAGTTCAGTTTGTACCTTTACTGTGAACTGGGCTAAAAATGTGCCATTATCCCGAACTGAGGGAACAGAGAGCTAGGAGGGTTGTTGAGACGTATCCCGCTGAGCCGACGGTCGCACATCATTGGCTTCCTGCCACTCGCCACAGGGACTGCGGAACACGAGAGCGCGCTGGAACGGGACTTCGTCGTCCTTTCGAGTTTCATGGACCCTGACGCCGTTATAGCCGCCCAGCCGATTACGATCACGTTCCAAGTCGGGACGCTGACCCGCCGATACACCCCTGACTATTCTGTTGCATGGAGCGATGGCAAGCACGAGATCGTCGAGGTCAAGTACCTGAGCGATCTGCGGGCGAACCAAGAACGCTTCAAAGAGCGGTTCGCTGCCATGGAGGACTGGGCTCGTGCGCGCGGGGCGACTTTCCGTATTGCAACAGAGCGCGAGATTCGAGGCTGTGCGCTCGAGAACGCCAAGCGATTGCTGCCGCTGCGGATCGCCGCGTTTGATCCAGATATTGCTCAGTCGGTGGTATCGAGCTGTTCGCCGGCTCGTGGCTGCCACTTTCGCCGATGTCATGATCGTCATCCCGGCGGACCAACCGTCGGTGCTCGCCACGCTATGGTGTCTGCTCGCGCGGGGCGTGCTCTATGTGGATCTGTCGCTGCCCATTACACCCGGCAGCACAATAAAGCTGCCATGAGAGAGGCGCCGACAGCACCGGAGCTGCTGTCGGTGAAGCCACCGCAGTGGGATCGGGCGCTCCGCTATTTGGACGTCGTGCGTCGATTGGGAGAGAGCTCAACGCGCACCCGTTCGGAGGTCGCAGCCGCGGCGGCCGAGTTGGGTTGTGGCGTCGCTTATCTGTATGAGCTCCTGGGCCGCTATCGAGCAGATCCGCGGCTTACGAGCCTGCTGCCGCATCAACGCGGCCCCCGACCAGGCGGTTCGCTGCTATCGGCCGAAGTCGACGCCGTGATCGATGACGCCATCCATGGTGTCTATCTGACGCGGCAGCAGCCCAGAGTATCGGATCTGCTGACGGAGATTCGACGACGCTGCCACGCGTCGCAACTGAGGCCACCGGGTCGTTGGGCGGTGACAGCTCGCCTTTCAGCCAAACCCTCCAGAGTGAGGTGATTGCACGACGGCGCGGGCGCAAGGCAGCACGCGATCGCTTTTCACCGGTAGTGGGATCACTCGAGCCGAAGTGGCCATTGTCCCTCGTGCAGATCGATCACACCTTGGTCGATATCATCGTGGTGGACTCCATGACCCGCGCGCCGATCCGTCGACCCTGGCTCACGTTGGCGATCGACGTCCACTCGCGCTGTGTGGTGGGATTTCATCTATCGCTCGAGCCGCCTTCCGCCACCAGTGTTGCACTATGCATTGCGCACGCCGTACTTAACAAGCTCCCGTGGTTATCGGAACGGAAGATCGATGCCGAGTGGGCGATGGAGGGCCTGATCGAGCACCTCCATCTCGACAACGCCAAGGAGTTCCATTCGGAGGCACTGCGCCGGGGTTGCGAGCAGTACGGCATCGGGATCGAGTACCGCCCGGTGCGAACACCTCACTATGGTGGGCACATCGAACGGCTGATCGGCACCATGATGGGGAAGGTTCATCTCCTGCCCGGAACGACCTTCTCCAACGTCTGCGACAAGGGCGATCTACGATTCCGAGAAGCACGCGGCAGTCACACTCGATGAGTTGGAGCGCTGGCTCGTTCATGCGATCACGGGCGTCTATCATCGCGAGGTACATCGAGCGCTCTCGGTACGCCACCGCTCGCAGCTTGGGAGCGCGGCATTTCGGCGATGCAACGACGCTCGGGGCGTGGTAAACCCGTTGCAGTGCCCGACCCTCATCGGTTTCTGATCGACTTCCTGCCGATCGAACGCCGGTTGATCCGGCGCGAGGGCATCTCGTCTGCATTCGGTGTCGTATTGGTCTGATGTGCTGCGGACCTGGGTCGGCGTGCCGCAGAAGATGATCGTTCGCTACGACCCGCGCAACTTGAGCCGGATCTACCTGTTGGAGCCCGACGGGCGGTACTACGACCTTCGCTATCGAGATCTGCGCCGCCCGCCGATCACCTTGTGGGAACAACGTCTGGCGCTGAAGCGGCTGCAAGAGGAGGGCCGCGCTCACGTCGATGAGGAGGGCGATCTTCCGAACGATTGAGACGATGCGCACGATCGTCAGACCGAGCGGTCGTGGAGACCAAAACGGCGCGTCGGCAGCGCGAGCGCCGCTTGCGATCTGATCCAAGGCGGCAAGGTCGATGCATCTGAGACTCAACGGTGCACCTCCACGGAGGTATCTTCAGATCAAGAAGACGAGTATTCGAAGCTCGATATTCTGCCGTTCGAAGAGTGGTCGTGAGTAAGGACTTTCCGCATCTACATCAGTCGGTGCGAGCTCTCGCCCACGAGGATAACAACACACGGATTCGGCATATTCGAAGCGAGCGCTGGATTACCTACGCTCGCGCCGAGGAGGCCCTTCTTCAGTTAGATGACCTACTGACATTCCCCAAGCGTACGCGGATGCCGAACCTGCTGCTCGTTGGCCCAACGAACAACGGCAAAACGATGATCCTCGAGAAGTTCCGTCGATCGCATCCGACAACTGAGGCCAGCGCAACGGAGCACGGCGCGGCGATCGTTCCGGTTCTCATGGTACAGATGCCGCAGCTCCGGACGAGTCGAGATTCTTCAGCGCGATATTGAAGGCGTTGCACTTGCCGGACATGCTTCCGATGCGTGCCCCGAAGCGACAAGAAGTGGCGGTGCGGGTACTTCACGAGACGGCCGTCCAGCTCCTCATCATCGATGAAGTACACAACATCTTGGCCGGCTCCCGTCTCTATCGTAAGCGTGTGGCCCAGGCCCATGGATGAGGGTTCGGCTGGAGTGTGATGATCGGCTCTTCGTAACAGCAACACCCTGCAGCGGTGTCACGAGGAGCGAGATGGACGGGATCGAGGTACACGGCGAGGGTCGAGCGGCGGCGGAGCCCGGCAAGCGGACTCGTCGGGTTTGGACAGCGCAAGAGAAGCGACGGATTCTGCGCGAGTCGCAGAGATCGGGTGCGGTGAGAGGGGACGTTGCGCGCCGCCACGGTGTCCACGTAAGCGTGTTGAACCGATGGCGGTCGGAGCAGCTGAGTCGTGCCGCGGTCACCAAGAAAGCGGTCCGACGCGTGCAGCTGTTGCCGGTGCAGGTTCGTAAATCACAGCCCTCGCGAGTGGCGGGTCGGCCGACTCCGGCCACGATCGGCGGCACCACAGTGGGCGCCATGGAAGTGGTCTTTCCCGCCGGGCAGCGACTGGCGGTACGCGGCGTGGTGGATCGGGCGGCACTGTGCACAGTGCTTCAGGAGCTGTCTCGGTGCTGATGGGATTGCCGTCCGGATCGCGGATCTGGTTGGCGGCGGGATTCACGGACCTTCGCAAAGGCATGGATGGTTTGAGTGCGTTGGTGCAGACGGCATTGCATGGAAGCCCGTACTCCGGTCATATTTTTGTCTTTCGCGGTCGTCGCGGCGACAAAATAAAGGTGCTATGGCATAGCGGCGATGGGGTGTGTCTGTTTTGCAAACGCTTGAGCGAGGGCAAGTTCGTGTGGCCTCAGGCGCAGAGCGGCGCGGTGTCGATGAGTGCGGCACAGCTATCGATGTTGCTGGAGGGGATCGATTGGCGGCAACCGAAGAGAAGTGCACCGGCACCGCAGGATCCGGATCGTGTCCATCCGACGCGAGCGGTGTGAGTAGCGGATAAAGATCAAAACACCTATAAAAATAGGCAAAACGCCGCGCATCTAGCAGATGCTGCGGGTATAATGAGCCCGTGCTCGACATCAACGCTCTGCCTGATGATATAGCGGAACTGAAGCTGCTCGTTCGCGAGCACCACGCCGCCTCGCAGGCCAAAGATCTTCAGCTACGCGAGCGCGATCAGCAGATCGAGCACTTGAAGTTCCAGTTGGCGAAGCTGCGCCGCGCACGCTTCGGTCAGTCCTCCGAGCAGATCGATAGCGGGCAGTTGCCCTTGACCCTCGAGGAACTGATCGCCGCGGTCGCCGAGGCCGAGCGTGCCGACACCGCGTTCAATGCCGCCGAGACGGCCAAAGGCCAGCCGGTGCGGCGCAAAAAGCTTCCTGAGCATTTTGAACACATCGACAACCTCATTGTACCGGCCGAGTGTGCCTGCCCGGACTGCGGCGGGGAGCTGAAGGATCTGGGCACACCGGACGAAGCCGAAGTGCTGGAGGTCAAGACGGTTACCTTCACCGTAACCCGGCACATCCGCCCGAAGAAGCGCTGTGCGAAGTGCTCCTGCATCGTACAGGCGCCGGCGCCCTCCCGCCCGATCGAGCGCAGCTTTGCGGGAGCCTCGCTCCTCGCCCTGGTGCTCACCTGGAAGTACGGATTTCATCTACCCCTGTATCGGCAGTGCCAGATCTTCGCCCATGCGGGCATGACCTTGAGCCGCACGACCCTCATGCAGTGGGTCGGGGCATCGAGCCAACTGCTCGGTCCCTTAGTCGCGGCCTTGGCCAAGCACGTATTGGCGGCCAAAAACTTGAACGCCGATGACACGCCGATCAAGGTGCTGGCGCCGGGCTCGGGCACGACCAAACGCGGTCATCTGTGGACCTATGTTCGCGACGGCACCGCGTGGGGGTCCACCGATCCGCCGGCGGTGTGGTATCAGTACTCCCCGAGTTGGCACGGCAAATATCCGCAAAAACATCTGGCGAGCTTCGAAGGCAAGCTACAGGTCGATGCGTACGCCGGCTTCGAGCCACTGTTCCTGCCGAAGAAGCCCGGGGTCGCAGCGCGCATCGAGGAGATTTCCTGCATGGCGCACGCGAGGAGACATTTCTTCGAAGTGCACGTCGCGCAGGCCTCCCCGCTCGCCAAAGAAGCGCTCGAGCGCATCGGCGGTCTGTATCAGATCGAGGATCATATTCGCGGCAGTTCGCCGGCGAAGCGCCTGGCGGCACGGCAACAATACGCGGTGCCGCTACTCAAGGCACTGCATGCCTGGATGGTTGAGAGCCTCTCACAGATTGAGCAAAAGTCCGTGCTTGCCGAGGCGTTTCGCTACTCACTGAACCGCTGGGATGCCCTGTGCCGCTATAGCCAGGATGGCCGAGTGGAGATAGACAACAGTATTGCTGAGCGCTCCATTCGTGGCATTGGAACCGGGAGACGCAATTATCTATTCTTCGGATCCGACAGCGGCGGTGAGCGCGCGGCGATCATTTATAGCCTCGTGGAGACCTGCAAACTCAATCACATCGATCCGCAACGCTATCTGCATTACGTGCTCGAGCGCATCGCCGATCATCCGATCAATCGCATCGAGGAGCTGCTGCCGTGGAATGTCGTCGATCAGTTAAATCAACCCACGCAAGTCACCACGGCGTTGGCCGCCTAATGAAAAATCCGTTCTCGGCCGCCACCTCTTTCAAACATATCCAGGCTTTCCTCGATAACTCGCGCGGTCAGATTACCATCGGCGAAATACCACCGATCCGCCGGGCGACCCTAGCAGCAGAGGGAAAGAAAGTGCGCGTAGCCCTCGTGTGCCGCGACAATGAAACGGTCGCCGACCTGCTGCAGCGCCTGGATGCCTCGCTCGGCAAGGCGCTTGCGGAAAATACCGTCGTCGATGAAGTGCTGCCTGAGATCAAACGCCGACGCGGCTCATAACAGGTGGGCCGGCGTGCCTCAATGGGCCTGGGCCACACGCTTACTCTCTATCAGCGGCGCCTGTTGAACCTGCTGCGATGGCTCGGCAATGAGTTACAGATCCCCTTGGTCGCCGCGGGCACAGCCGAGGCGCTCCATGCGGTACAGAGCGATGACCAACTTGCCAACCGATTCGAGCCGCTGATACTGCCGCGCTGGACCGATGGCGCACAGTATCGACAACTCCTTGGGACGCTTGAAGTCTTGTTGCCTCTGAGGCAGCCCTCACAGCTGGCGAAGCCTGTCCTCGCCCGCAAGATTCTGTCCGCCGCGGAAGGTGTATTGGGTGAGGTACTGACGATCGTGACACGCGCCGCGACAAGAGCGGTAGCGTCAGGGGCCGAAGCGATCACGCCCGCGATCCTCGATGAGATCGGGTTTATTCCTCCGTCGCAGCGCCGCCGGATGGCTGTTTAGTATGGTGCGCGCTGTCGCTCTTCGACCGGCTCCGAGTTCAAAGCCTAATGTGGCGTTGCCACTTTATGTCGCGCCCTCGGAGGATGAGGCACTTTTTTCATGGATGCTTCGGCTCGCGACCCGGTTGCGTTGTTCCATGCATGCGCTCGCTAGCTGCACGTTTGGCATCGACGATCGATATGGGCACTCGCGATGGTGGTGTCGTCCCCATCCGTGGTTGCTCAAGCGGATCAGCGAGCGCAGCGGTGTGGAGGTCGCGCGTCTGCGGACAATGACGTTCGAGGGATGGGCGCCGATCTATCGTGATGATGAGGACAGCGGCCGCTTTTCAGGAAGACGGTATGATCGGCCCGCGCCTGATCATCGCACGTATCGCTTCGTGGTCTGTGGCCACTGTCTTGAGGGAGATGCCAAGCCGTATCTGCGGTCGAGCTGGCTAATCGGATGGATGGCGGTCTGTCCGATTCATGGGACCCAACTGATTGACCGATGTCCTGCCTGCGGCACCGCCCCCCGCGTGGCGCCTTTCGCGAACACCACCACCTTTTCTCCAGGAACATGTGCTCGCTGCTCAAAGAGCCTCTTGGGTAATGCATCCCTCACTGCGCACCCGTCCGTGGTCTCTATGCAAGCAGTCCTACTCGAAGGGAAGCGCAGGGGGGTATTCGATCTCGCCGGATTGGGCCGCCTGACTTGGAAGGAGATGGTCGCGCTCGCCGATGTTCTGCTGGGCACAGTGTGGGGTGATCTCACCCTGGCCGAGAAGGAGGAGCTCTTCCATGCGTTTGCATCCGACGCGCTCCAAGAGAGGCCAACTCTTGATGGCATCTTCGACCGTCGCCATGCGTGCCTCCTCTTTCTGGCCTGGCTGATCTCGGGGTGGCCCGATAGTCCTGGCGCGACGGTGGCTCATCATCTTCTCAGTCGTTGGCTGACTGCTGAGCGCAATCGCCTATGTCGTCATCTCCATCCGGCGCAAGAAGACCCTTGGACCGTAGGCCCCAACAACTTCGAGTCACCGATTCGAGAACGCCTACAGGCCCTGGCCGGTGCCGGCTAAGGCGCAGAAGCCCAGGAACCGATGCCGCCCGCGAGCGCCAGAGGTCATTGTCAAAGTCATTAGTCCCGGAAGCAACAACCTCAAAGCCATCTGCCAGCATCTGCGCGATCTGCAACACGGCCACCATCGAGCGCTCGAGACCGATTTCTTTAACACGCCAGTCGTCGGTGCAAAGGCGATCGCGGAGTTGGTCGATGACTGGAGCCTCGAGTTGGATGAGATCATATGTCGCTATTACGGTTTCTGGGGCTTCGTGCCGAGGTCTAAGCCCTCCAAGTTGGTCCACAAAATCGTCTTTTCGATGCCAGCGGGTACTCCTCCGGCCAACCTCATGGCGGCCGTTCGGGATTTTGCGGAGGCCGAGTTTGCCCCTAAGCACCGCTATGCCTTGGCCCTGCATACGGATGATCGGCACCCCCACGTCCATGCGGTTGTAAAAGCCATCAGTGAGGCGGGCGAGCGGCTACATATCCGCAAGTCAACCCTCCGTGCCTGGCGTCAAGGATTCGCCCGTCACTTACGCCGCCATGGCGTCGATTGCATGGCGACTCGCGGTTCAGAGCGGGGCGACATCGCGAAACGCTTGAAGGGTCTGCATCGTCCGGTAAATCTTCCAGAACGCTCTCGTTCGCGTTCCCTGGCTGCCTAAATTTCTCCCGTGATCGAAGTTCGGCTGCCGAACTTTCTTCTCACCAATCCACTTTGCCGGCGCCTCAGTTCACGATTAAGGACCACAGTTCACGGTTACGGCACGCAGTTCGCGGATATCGGCACAACGACAGTCGTTCTATGTGATCCAAATTTGGCTGGCGTGAGTAAGGGTGCAGGATAGACGGGCGGCTGCTTTTTGGACCAAAAAACGCGGCAACGAACCCTTTTAACCACCACGCTCAGCGACCCGCGCAAGGGCGGCCGTGGTGGAGAGAATCGGGATGCTCCGATACTCGCCGAGGGTGAGTAGATCGCGATCGCCGGAGACGATGAGATCGGCTTGCGCGGCGAGCGCACAGGCGAGCACGTGGTCATCGTCGGGATCGCGGCTGGCAGGTGCCGGCAAGGGTTGAGGTTCGACAACATCAGCCATGCGCTCATAGTCCTGGACGAGTTCGGCGGCGGAGAGAGTGGCGGCGTGCACACGCTGCGCGAATTTATCCCGTCCGATCACCTCGGCAAGCTCGGCGAGCAGGGTCAGGCTGGTGCAGAGCGTGACGGTGCGCTCGCGGGCGAGGTCGAGCAGGCGTCGCGGCGGCCCCTGCCAAAGCAAGCCCGATAAGACGGTGTTGGTGTCAGCGACGATCCGCATGACGGGCGCGTCGCTCGGCGCGCACCGCGTCGATCTCGGCCTGCACTTCTTCCGGGGTGAGAGGCGGCAGGTTCAGCGCATCGAGCTTGGCGAAGGCCTCGCCCAGGCGCTGAGCGGCCGCATCACGAGCCCGATCCTTGCGCGCTTTGAGGAAATCGACGAAATCCTCCACCTCCGCGCGCTGTTCAGGCGGTAGCGACTTCACCTTCTCGATCAGGGTCTCGGTCTGTGCGTTCATGGAATGGACTCCTGCGGCGTCGATTTTAAGTCGAGGATCCGCGCCGGTTCTGCTCGGCGGCGATGAAGGTATCGATGATCGAGATGAGCTGCTGCTTGGGCTTGGGGCTCAAATCCTCGATCTGCTTGAGCCGTCGCTCTAATCGCGGACTCAAAGGGGCTGGGCGCGGCTTGCGCTTGGCCGGCTCGCTGCCCAACAGTTCATCGATCGTGGTGTTGAGGACCCGCGCGAGCTCGCGCAAGAGGCTCGCCGGCGGGTGCTCGCTCTCGGCCTCGTAGTAGGCGATGCGACGACGGGAGATGCCGAGCTCGGCGGCGAGCTGCGCCTGGGTGAAGCCTGCGGCCTTGCGCAGAGCGGTCAGGCGCGCGGGGAAGCCGTCTCCGGCGGGAGCTGTGTACTTGGGCATGGGCCGACTCTTGAGTGATATCGGCTCAGGAATATATACCCGGTTCTCGTGCATAGGGGTTGTACGAAGTTAGGACATGTCTTATGATGTCCGAAGATCGTACAAAACGCTGTCACGATCTTCAAGCACAAAAAATGTGTGCCGGGGACTTGACAGCTTTTACCCTAGGAGCCGCTATGAACTCGCACCGTCTGAAGATCGACAGCCTGTCTCCGGGGGTACGGAGTGCGTTCTCTCGGTTGGCTGCTCCGTTGCCGATCCCGTTCTTGCGGCTGCGAGGCCGCTGGCTGGAGCGGGCCGGCTTTGTGGTCGGCGCGAGCGTGCAGGTTGTCGTGGTGTCGCCGGGCCGGCTGGTGGTGGAAGTCATCAAATCCGAACGATCCCAGCGTTAAGGAATACTCGATGGCGCGTATCGCGGATGCCGAGCTGGAGCGCTTGAAGCGCGAAGTGAGCCTGACGCGCCTGATCGAGGGGCAAGGGATCACGCCGACCTTGCAGGGTAAGGATCTGGCCTGCCGCTGTCCGTGGCACGAAGGGGACGACACACCCTCCTGCATCATCTCCCCGAAAACCAATCTCTGGCACTGCTTTGGCTGTGATGCCGGCGGCACGGTGATCGACTGGGTGATGAGGGCGCATCGAGTCTCCTTCCGGCATGCGTGCGAGCTCCTGGCGAAACAGCACCCCGCCTTAGCCGCCGGCTCGCCGAGCACGCCGGCGGCGACTGCCAAACTGTCGCAAGGGAAGCTGCGGGCCGCACAGTCCTTCTCGCTCGTCGCCGGCGATCAAGCGTTACTCGATCAGGTGATCGAGTTTTATCACACGACGCTGAAATCGAGCCCCGAGGCGCTGGAGTACCTCAAGAAACGGGGCCTTGGGAGCCTGGAGCTCATCGAGCGCTTCCGGCTGGGCTATGCGAACCGCACGCTCGCCTATCGGCTGGCGCCGAAGCAGTACAAGGCGGGGGCCGAGATGCGAGCGGCGTTGCAGCGGGTCGGTATCTTGCGCGACTCGGGGCACGAGCATTTTAACGGGTCGATCGTGGTGCCGCTCTTTGGCGGCGACGGCTCCGATCCGACAGCGCGCCCTGTGGTCGGTGCGTATGCGAGAAAGTTGCTCGACAACTTACGCGCCGGCACGCCGAAGCATCTGTATCTATCGGGTCCGCATCGGGGCGTGTTCAATCGCGAAGGCCTTGAGGGT
The DNA here is from genome assembly GCA_963837435.1 of uncultured Gammaproteobacteria bacterium. Taxonomy (GTDB): domain Bacteria; phylum Pseudomonadota; class Gammaproteobacteria; order Steroidobacterales; family Steroidobacteraceae; genus Bog-1198. The sequence continues at coordinate 1,260,273 of CAWINJ010000009.1, read as the reverse complement.
CAACCCGAAATCATCCTGTGCGAGGCGCTGCTCGATGCGATGACGTTCTGGGCGGCGGGGTATCGGAACGTGACGAGCTGTTACGGCGTCAACGGCATGACGGATGAGCTGATGTCGGCCCTCGAAACCAGCGGCGCACAGCGCATCCTCATTGCCTTCGATCGCGACGAGGCCGGCGATCGCGGCGCCGAGGCCGTGGCGAAGCGGCTCACTGCCGAAGGCATCGACTGCTTCCGGCTTCTGTTCCCGAAGGGGATGGACGCGAATGCGTATGCCTGCGCGGTGAAACCGGCCGATAAGACGCTGGGGGTGGTGATCCGCAGTGCGCAGTGGTTAGGCCAGGGAGCGAAGCCGGCGAACCCGCATGCCGTGAGCGTCGCGAATGACGTCAGCGCCGTGCATCTGAGCCGCGATGCCATATCCACCGACTCCGCCGAGCAGGGAGCCGCCGTTGAAACCGTTCTTCCCTTAGCCGCCTCTTCGTGTGCGGCCGCTGATGGGGGCGTTGAGGCGAAATCCACCCCGGCCTTACCGGAGCTGCCCGCCGCCGCGATGCCGACGCCACCCGAGCCGCAGCCTGCCGCTCAGGCCGATGAGCGGCAGATCAATCTCGCCTTCGGCGATCGTCGCTATCGGGTGCGGGGGTTGCCCACCCAGTTGACCGAAGCGCTCAAGGTCAACGTGCTGGTGAGGTTGATCGCTGCCTCCGCGGACGATAAATCCGCTACGCCGGACAGCGCCGCGCTGCACGTCGATACGCTCGATCTCTATCAGGCGAAGCAGCGCCAGGTGTTCGCGAAGCTCGCCGCCGCGGAACTCAAGGTGGATGAAACGATCCTCCAGCGCGATCTCGGCAGGCTGCTGTTGAGGCTGGAGCAGATTATCGAGGAGCGTGCCAAGGCGGCCGAGGCGCCGGTGGGGGCGATGCCGACGATGACGGCGACGCAGACCCAGGAGGCACTTTCCTTCCTGCGCGATGAGAACCTCATCGAGCGGATCGTGGTCGATGTCGAGCGCGTGGGCCTGGTCGGTGAGCCGAGTAACGCGCTGGTCGCGTATCTCGCCTGTGTGAGCCGCAAACTCGCTGCGCCCCTGGCGGTGCTGATCCAATCGACTAGCGCAGCCGGGAAATCCCTCTTGATGGACACGATACTTGCACTCGTGCCGGCGGAGGACCGAGTGCACTACTCAGCGATGACCGGGCAATCGCTGTTTTATCTCGGCGAGACGGACTTAAAGCACCGCATCTTAGCCATCGCCGAGGAAGAAGGCGTGCGGCAGGCCGCGTATGCGCTCAAAGTCCTGCAGAGCCAAGGCGAGCTCACCATCGCGAGCACGGGGAAGGATCCGGCGACGGGGATGCTCGTGACCCAGCAGTATCGGGTCGAAGGCCCGGTGATGCTGTTCCTGACCACGACCGCGATCGATGTGGACGAGGAGCTGGTCAATCGGTGCCTGGTGCTCACGATCAACGAGAGCCGCGAGCAGACCCGGCGCATCCTCGCACGGCAGCGATCGGCGCGCACGCTCGCGGGACTTCAAGCGACGAGCGAGGCGGAATCGATCCGAAAGCTCCACCAGAATGCGCAGCGGCTGCTACGGCCGCTCGCCGTGGTGAACCCTTACGCCGAGGACTTGACGTTCCTAGATGATCGCACCCGCATGCGCCGGGATCACGCAAAGTATCTGACGCTGATCGAGGCGATCGCGCTGCTCCGCCAGCACCAGCGCGAGATCAAAACGCTGCGCCAGGCCGGCGCTGTCATCGAGTATATCGAAGTGACGCTATCCGACATCGCACTCGCCAACCGGCTTGCGCATGAAGTCCTGGGGCGTAGCCTCGATGAGCTACCGCCGCAGACCCGGCGGGTGCTCGGGATGATCGAGACGTTCGTCACCGAACACATGCAGCAACGCTCGATCCTGCGGAGCGATGTGCGCTTTACCCGCCGGGAGCTTCGATCCCGCTGCGGAATGAGCGATGCGGCGATCCGGGTGCACCTGGAGCGGTTGGTGGCGATGGAATACGTGCGGTTGGTCACCGGGAAGAACGGTCAGCGCTTCGAGTATGAGCTCCTGTTCGATGGGGCGCTGGAGCGATCCGAACCGCAGATGATGGGGCTGATCGAGGTGGAAGCGTTGCAAGCCGCGCACCCGAAATCCGCCACTACGACGCCGACCTCGCAGGGTCAAAACCCCCACCTTGCACCCGGCTCGCAGGGGGTTCGTGCCGAGCTTGCGGGGACCTCGCAGAGTGATGAATCCGCCGTAAACCTCGGAGAAATAGCTGCCGGCTGCGAAATCGATGTCATCGGGCCTGAAACCGCACGCCGCGGGTCAGTCTCGATGAACGGTCGTAGTCATACCAGCATCGCCTCATCCACGCGCGCGCCTGTTTTATCTTCCCTTTTAGCCGCTGATCGAGACTCCGTCACCGCAGCGAGCGCGGGGTAAGTCGTGCCGCGCGCCTCCTCGGCCGGTCGGGCGGCGTTGAGCGCGCCCAGCGACCCGCAAGGGCTCGCCGCCTACGTGATGCGGTATCTCGAATGGCTGCAAGTCCACAACTACGCCGCGCCCACGGTGCAGAACCGACAATCGTATCTCGGGGTGTTCGTCGCCTGGTGCGCCGAGCGGGGCCTGATGACCCCCAAAGAGATCACCAAACCGATCCTGGAGCGCTACCAGCGGAGTTTATACATCCACCGCAAGGGCAATGGCGATCCCTTGACGTTCCGCGCCCAGCACGCGCGGCTCGTCCCGGTGCGGGCGTTCTTCAAGTGGCTCGCGCGGCAGAATTACTTGCTCTACAACCCGGCGAGTGAACTCGAGCTGCCGCGCCTCGAGCATCGGCTGCCGAAACACGTGCTGACGATAGACCGAAGTCGAGCAGGTGTTGGCCCAACCGGACACGAGCGAGGCGATGGGCCTTCGCGATCGGGCGATCCTGGAGACCTTCTACTCGACCGGCATGCGCCGCTCGGAGCTCATGTCCTTAAGCGTGTTCGACCTCGATCGCGAGCGCGGCACGGTGATGATCCGCCAGGGCAAGGGCAAGAAGGATCGCATGATCCCGATCGGCGAGCGGGCGCTTCGATGGATCGATCGATATCAAACCCAGGTGCGGCCGGAGCTCGTGATCGGCCGGGGCAACGCGACGCTGTTCCTGACCCAAGCCGGCGAGGCGTTCACGCCCGATCGACTTGACGCAGTTGGTGCGCGGCTACGTCGAGGCGGCCGAAACCGGCAAGATGGTTCCTGTCATCTGCTCCGCCACACGATGGCGACCTTGATGCTGGAGAACGGCGCGGATATCCGCTACATCCAGGCGATGCTCGGCCACGCCGAGCTCTCCACCACGCAGATCTACACGCAGGTGTCGATCCGCAAGCTCAAAGAGATCCACTCCGCCACGCACCCGGCGAAAGTGCGCAACGCCCGCGTGAAGGAATCGATCGCCGTCGATGAATCTGACACCGCGCCGGCGGCGTCGGAACCCACTGTCGACGACATCCTCGCCGTCTTAGCCGCGGAAGCCGCCGAAGAAGACGAAGACGTGACGATGCGGCATGAGTCGGCCTCGATGCTCACCGCCGCCCAGGGCGGATGGAACGCCGGAGCGGGCATCGAACATAACGCCCCGACATTATGCGCAGTCGGCCGCCGCATCGATGCCGCTCAGCGAGTTCCATCCGCTCGGCGCCGGCGGCCGACTGTCCGCCGCCTGCGGCGGCCGCATAATGGGCGCTATGTTCAATGCCCGCCGCACGGGGCTCGCGCCCCGCGCGGTGGTCGCTCGCGCGACTTCTTTGATCGCGTCGCATCGGCGTTCGGTGTGTGTCCGTCCAGCGCGCGCCGTCACTTGAACCGCAGTCCATCGGACTGTTCCATGCCGTTCGATGAGCTCGATCCCACCGGCTCGGCTCTCTCCATGCCTGCTGCTCATACCGTCGAAAGTTAAGCGTTCGCTGCTGGCCCTTTGAGTGTAGCACCGTGCTCGCCGTGTCAAGGACAGACCTTGACACGGCTGCGCTCGGTGCTGGGGGACGGGCCAACAGCGCACCGCCTCGGGGCGCTGACGACACCAGGAGATCACCCATGAATACCTTCGATCACATCCTCGATGCCCTCTCACAGAGAACCCAGCGTGTCTTTGACACCGCCGAAGGGGCAGAACGGTATCAGCGCTTGATGGAGCGTCTGCAGCGGCTCTACGGCGCTCTAGAACTCGCTCGCCTGCTCGGCTCCGCGCAGCTGGCACGGCGGATCGAAACCCTCATCGATACCACGCGGCGCGACATCGAGAACGACGGCTGAACCGATCGCGAGAGAGGCGGTTCGCGCTGCCTCTCTCGCTCTGACCAGGAGAACTGACTATGCAAACCATCGAGATCCACGTCATCTTGACTGACGCCCAAGCCTGGGAGTTCGCCCAGTTCTTAAAGCGAGTGTGCTTCAGTGATTATCGCGGTTACGCCACCAGCGAGGCCGAGGCGTATCACATGATCGACGCCGGCGAGCACATCCGCCGCGCTCTCGCAGAACAAGGCTACGCGCCGCGATAGTCCATCAACTATGAGGCCGGCGGCTCCCGCCCGGCCTCTGTAAGCGGTTTTACCCCTTAGCCGCCTCTGCCCTCCGGTTCCATGCAATCGCCGATCTGCACTTGCCTGCGTCGTCGGCATCCGAGACACTGTCCCCATGGCGAAAAACGCACATCGGGGTCCGTGGCGATCCGTGACAACCGCCTCAGAGAAAATCCGCGGCTAAGTGATGATGGCATCAGGGGAAATCCGCCTCTTGCCTACGATGATGCGTCAGATGCCGGTGTTGGCGCAAAGTCAGGACCCTGCGCAAAGTCAGCAAACAAGTAACTCGACGGGAAATGGAGGAGCCGTCGGTGCCTTTGTGGGTCCTGCGGCCACTGCGGTTGAGGGTGCTACTTTAGCTGAGATCGTTGTCATTGCCGCGTCGACGGCCGCCGGTGTGTTGCTGCCAGACTCGACCTCGTCGAGTGACACCATTGATCCATCCGGTTTCGCTTTCCACTACACGACGAATGCGAATAGGGCCAGTATTGTTGCGTCGGGGTTCATCCGTCCAGGTGGGTCTGGAGTCGCCTATGTTAGCCCTTCACCCTATACCACTGCTGCTAGCGCACAATCTCAGCTCGCTCTTCCGACAACACCGGATGGATATTTTGTGATTCCGAGTCAGAATCTACCGGGCCCGCTGTCATGGTCGGTAGTGGCGCCGAACTTTGGCTTCCCAGGTGGTGGCTTCGAAGGCACGACGCCGCTCCCGATTCCGATCGGTGGCGCCACATGGGTTCCTTTCTCTCAATAACTAGGCACATGCAAAGCGGTTTAGATTCATGACATCCAAACGATACAAGTTGACTCTTGGTGACGGCGCTCATGGTCCCGGCGATATCGACGAAATCACGGTTCTGGACGAAGGAGCTATCGCAGGGCCAAAGTTGCCCAACTGGCAAGCCGAGTACATGTTGGCAAGATGCATCGCTCCGAATAGTTACCGCGGACAGGAACTGAAATACGTCGTGCTGTCCCCACGCTATGCAAGCGTTGCACTAGCAGATATCCGGCGCGGAGGGGCGGCTGTTGCGGTAGGTCGAGTGCTTCCCGGGTTTTGGGATCTGAAGCCACAACAATTTGAACCAAACCAAGTTGAGTATTGGGCGGTTGGCCTCCTGTCGGTTATCGACGAAGGGTGATAGTGACGATACCGATCCGAACTGGCGCCGTGTTCGGTGAAGGCGGCACCGTAGCCGCGATGCGCCGCGGCCGTGCTGCTCTTCTCAGTGGCTGGCTGGGGGTGTGAAGCGGCGCGGCAGTTTGGGCGGCTCATCCCCCCGTTTAGCCGCTCTCTTGGCGGAGAGGCATGGTAGGGCACGCCCGGCGCATCCATCAACGGCGGTGAATCGACAACGAAGAGTTCGGCAGCCGAACTTTTGGGCGATGTCGTTTGTTACGTGCGTGACTCAGATTGCTGGCATTTTTGCCTGCCAATCGTTGGATGGCAGGATAGGCTAGCGCCAGCAATCTGATGCAAGTTGATGCAGTGGGAAACGACAGAAGACGACGACGACGAGCCTGGTCCAAAACTGAGGGCCGATGGGTTGAGTGCAGGATAGACGCCCGGCTGCTCTTTGGACCAAACCGGGTCCGTTGCCGTCCGGTGCAGCGCACGGAGTGGGGTCGGTGGGTGGGCCGGCTCATCCTCAGCCGAGGATGAGTTGCACGGCGGCTTTGAGTGAGGCGCGATCGGTCTCGTGGAGCCGGCCGAGGGATTTGCGCACGAGGCGCTTGTCGAGGGTGGTGAAGACCGGCTTGATGGCGGAGAGCTTCAAGAGTTGAGCCGCTTGCCAGTGTTGCACGATGACTTCGCCGAAGGTGGCCGGCGAGCGCACCTGACTGGTGATGGCCATCAAGATCAGATCGGGCCGTTCGGTGTTGTAGCGTGCGGAGCTGACGATGACCGCGGGCCGCTGCTTCGCCTGACTTTGGTCGGTGAACGGAAACGGCACGAGGATGACATCGCCGAAGTTATAGGCGGTCATACTCGGCATCGTCATCGTTGTCCCAAACTTCAGCGAAGGCGGGTTCTGCGGCTTTGGCGGCGGCCGTCACGAGGTGCCGATCGTCATCGCGGCTGCGCAAGAAATCCACGAAGTCCTCGACCTCGGCCTGGCGTTGCGGCGGCAGGGCTTTGAGCTTCTCGATGAGGCTGTAGGCATCACGGGCGTTCATGGTGACTCTCCGTACTCAAGCGGTCTTGGAAATAAAGGCATCGATGGTTCGCAGCAACGCTTCCTGATCGCGTTTAGGTAACGCATCGATCGCTTGCAGCCGCCGCGATAGCCGGCGGTTCTTGACGTTGCCAGTGCTGCGCGCTTCGCGCTTCAAACCCAACAGCTCATCGCTGGTGACTTCGAGCACTTGAGCGATCTTGCCGACGATATCGGCGGGCAGGCGAATTACATCGTTCTCGTAGTCGGAGACGACCGGCTGGCTGACCTCCAGGCGCTCGGCCAGCTCCTTCTGGGTCATCCCCTTGTCTTTGCGCAGCTGCGAAATGCGCGCACCGATCGACTCTTCTCGCTCCGCCACGGGCCACTCTCCCAAGCAGTGAATACTTGGGGGAATTGTAAAGCCGCGTTCGGCAATGGCTGGGGTTGACATGGTGTGGGCCTGTGGACGAGTATAGGCAGTACCGATATTGTTGCGCAAGCTTCTTGAGCCGTTCGGACTTTACAAAAATCCACGGCGGGGGTCTTGACAGGTTTTTCAGGAGAAAGCCGATGGCACGCATCCCGGACGAGGCGCTGGAGCGCTTGAAGCGTGAGGTGAGCCTGGCGCGCCTCATCGGGGCGCAGGGACTGAAGCTCATCGTGCAAGGCAAGGACCTGGCCTGCCGCTGCCCGTGGCATGAGGGGGACGATACGCCGAGCTGCATCGTCTCCCCGAAAACGAATCTGTGGCACTGTTTTGGGTGCGATGCCGGCGGGAGTGTCATCGACTGGGTGATGCGGAGGCACCGAGTGAGCTTCCGCCACGCGTGCGAGCTGCTCGCCAAACAGCATCCTGCCTTAGCCGCTGCCGCCTCGACGGACATACCGCCGCCGGCGGCCGTCAAGCTCTCCGCGGGCAAACTGCGAACGGCACAGTCCTTCTCGCTCGCTGCCGGCGATCAGGAATTACTCGACCAGGTAATCGACTTTTATCACACGACCTTAAAGGCGAGTCCCGAGGCGCTGGAGTATCTGGAGAAACGGGGTCTTGGGAGCATGGAGCTGATCGAGCACTTCCGGCTGGGCTACGCGAATCGCACGCTCGCGTATCGGCTGGCGCCGAAGCAGTACAAGGCGGGCGCGGAGATGAGAACGGCATTGCAGCGCGTCGGTATCCTGCGCGACTCGGGGCATGAGCATTTTAACGGGTCCATTGTGGTGCCGCTCTTCGGCAGCAACCGCGATGATCCGGCGGCACGACCTGTGGTCGGCGCCTATGCTAGAAAATTACTCGACAACCTGCGCGCCGGCACGCCGAAACATCTGTATCTGCCGGGTCCGCACCGCGGCGTGTTAAATCGCGAAGGCCTTCGGGGCCAACCGGAAATCATCCTATGCGAGGCGCTGATCGATGCGCTCACCTTCTGGGCAGCGGGGTATCGCAACGTCACGAGCTGCTACGGCGTCAACGGCATGACGGAGGAACTGCTGGGTGTGCTGAAATCCTGCGGCGCGCAGCGTATCTTGATCGCCTTCGATCGCGACGAGGCCGGCGATCGTGGCGCCGAAGCCATGGCGAAGCGGCTCACCACCGAAGGCCTCGACTGCTTCCGGCTATTGTTCCCGAAGGGCATGGACGCGAATGCGTATGCCTGCGCAGTGAAACCCGCCGAGAAGTCGTTGGGTGTGGTGATCCGCAGTGCGCAGTGGTTGGGCCAGGGGGTGCCGGCGGTGATCCCGAACGCGGTGCGTGCGATCCGCGACGAGGCGTCTGTCCAAACCATCGCGCAGGCAGCCGCCGTCGAAACCGTTCTTCCCTTAGCCGCCTCTTCGTGCGCAGCGTCTGAGGTGGCTGCCGCGGCTGAATCCTCGCCAACCTTACCGGAGCCGCGCGCCGCCGCGATGCCTGAACCACAGGAAGCCGAACCGCAGTACCAGGCGGATGAGCGACAACTGCTGCTCGTGTTCGGTGATCGGCGCTATCGGGTGCGGGGGTTGCCGACGCAGTTGACCGAGGCGCTCAAGGTCAATGTGCTGGTGACGTTGACAGGGGCGTCCACTGAGCCGGCATCCGCAGCGCCAGAAGGCGCTGCACTGCATGTCGATACGCTCGATTTATATCAGGCGAAGCAGCGTCAGGTGTTCGCCAAGAGCGCCGCCGGGGAGTTGCGGGTCGAGGAGCACGTCCTCCAACGCGATCTCGGCCGGCTGCTCCTGAGACTCGAACAGATCATCGAGGAGCGCGCAAAGGCGGCCGAGTCGCCGGTGGTGGCGCCGGCGGCGATGACAGCGGCGCAGACCCAGGAAGCCCTCGCGTTCCTGCGCGACGAAACCCTCATCGAGCGGATCATGGCCGATGTGGAGCGTGTGGGCCTGGTCGGAGAACCCCATAACGCGCTGGTCGCGTATCTGGCCTGCATCAGCCGCAAGCTTAAGTCCCCGCTCGCGGTGTTGATCCAATCAACGAGTGCGGCCGGGAAATCCCTGTTGATGGACACCGTGCTCGCGCTGGTGCCGGGGGAGGACCGCGTGCATTACTCGGCGATGACTGGGCAGAGTCTTTTTTACCTCGGCGAGACGGACTTGAAACACCGCATCCTCGCGATTGCCGAGGAAGAAGGCGTGCGCCAGGCCGCGTATGCGCTCAAAGTCCTGCAATCGCAAGGGGAATTGACCATCGCGAGCACGGGGAAAGACCCGGCCACCGGCATGCTGGTGACGCAGCAGTATCGAGTGGAGGGTCCCGTGATGTTGTTCCTGACCACCACCGCGATCGATGTGGACGAAGAGCTAGTGAATCGCTGTCTCGTTCTGACGATCAACGAGAGCCGCGAGCAGACCCGCAGAATCTTGGCGCGTCAGCGATCGGGGCGCACGCTCGCCGGGCTCGTCGCAACCAGCGACGCCGAATCCATCCGTCAGCGCCACCAGAATGCGCAGCGGCTATTACGGCCGCTTAGCGTTGTGAACCCCTACGCCGAGGACTTGACGTTCCTGGACGACCGCACGCGGATGCGGCGCGATCACGCAAAATACCTCACGCTGATCGAGGCGATTACGTTGCTTCGTCAGCACCAGCGAGAAATCAAAACGCTGCGCCAGGTGGGCGCGGTGATCGAGTACATCGAAGTAACGCTGGAGGACATCGCACTCGCCAACCGGCTCGCGCATGAGGTCCTGGGGCGTAGCCTCGATGAGCTGCCGCCGCAGACCCGCCGAGTGCTGGGGCTCATCGAGAGCTTTGTGGCTGAATGCATGCAGCAGCGCTCGGTCCTGCGCAGCGATGTGCGCTTCACCCGTCGCGAACTACGATCCCGCTGCGGGATGAGCGATGCGGCGATCCGGGTGCACTTAGAAAGGCTGCTGGCGATGGAGTATGTGCGGCTGGTCACCGGCAAGAACGGCCAGCGGTTCGAGTACGAGCTGTTGTTCGATGGGGCGTTGGAGCGCTCGGCACCGCAGATGATGGGGCTGATCGACGTGGAGGCGTTGCGTGCCGCGCACTTTGAATCTGACCCTACGACGCCGACCTCGCAGGGTCAGAGGCCCCACCTTGCACCCGACTTGCAGGGGGCTCGCACCGTCCTCGTGGGTACCTCGCAGAGTGGGAAATCCACCGACAACCTCGGTGAAATAGCTGTCCAAGGCGAAATCGACGGCATCGAGTCTGAAACCGCACGCAGCGGTGCAGCCTCGATGAACGGTCATAGTCGTAGTGCCTCGCGCGCACCTGTTTTATCTTCCCTTTTAGCCGCTGATCGAGACTCCGTCACCGCGGCGAGCGCGGGGTAAGTCGTGGCGCGCCCCTCATCGGTCGGTCAAGCGGCGCTGCGCGCGCCGCACGACAGCCAAGGGCTCGCCGCCTACGTGCTGCGATATCTCGAATGGTTGCAGGTCCACAACTACGCCGCGCCCACGGTGCAGAACCGCCAATCGTATCTCGGAGTGTTTGTTGCCTGGTGCACCGAGCGCGGCCTCGTGACCCCGAAGGAAATCACCAAACCGATCCTGGAGCGGTATCAGCGGAGTCTCTACACCCATCGCAAGGCCAACGGCGAGCCCTTGACGTTCCGCGCCCAGCACGCGCGGCTGATCCCGGTGCGTGCGTTTTTTAAGTGGCTCGCGCGGCAGAACTTTTTACTCTACAACCCGGCGAGCGAGATCGAGCTGCCGCGGCTCGAGCATCGGTTGCCGAAGCATGTCCTCACGAAATCCGAAGTCGAGCAGGTGTTGGCCCAACCGGACACCACCGAACAGGTGGGCCTGCGTGATCGGGCCATCTTGGAAGTTTTTTACTCGACCGGTATGCGCCGCTCCGAGCTGATGGGCTTGGGGTTGTTCGATCTGGATCGCGAGCGCGGCACGGTGATGATCCGTCAGGGCAAGGGCAAGAAAGATCGCATGATCCCGATCGGTGAGCGAGCTGTGACCTGGATCGATCGATATCAAACGCAGGTGCGGCCGGAGCTGGTCATCACGAGGGGAAACACCACGCTGTTCTTGACCCAAGCCGGCGAGGCGTTCACGCCCGATCGGCTGACGCAGTTGGTGCGCGGCTACGTGAACGCGGCGGACACGGGTAAGAGCGGCTCCTGTCATCTGTTCCGTCACACGATGGCGACCTTGATGCTGGAGAACGGTGCGGACATCCGCTATATCCAAGCGATGTTGGGCCACGCCGAACTCTCGACCACGCAGATCTACACGCAGGTCTCGATCCGCAAGCTCAAGGAAATCCACAGCGCCACGCATCCGGCAAAAGTGCGCAGTGCCCGAGTGAAGGCAGAAAATAATGCCGTCGATGAATCTGTCATCGTCGTCGCAGCACCAGCATCGGAACCCACCGTCAACGACATCCTCGCCGTTTTAGCCGCCGAAGCCGACGAGGAACACGACAGCGAAATCGATGCCGAGAGTGCGCTCAGCGCCGGAGCGGGCATCTCAACATAATGCTGAGAGTTTATGCGCAGTGCGCGTGCCGCGCACTGTCCGCCGCTGTCGCGGCCGCATAATCTGCACTATGTTGGAAATGCCCGCCGCACGGGGCTTATCGCCCCGCGCGGTCGCCGCTGCGCGGCTTCTTCGATCGCGAAGGCCGATAAAATATCGGCGGTCACATCTACCGCGCTTGCGCTGCGATCGGTTCTACCCCTTAGCCGCCTCTCTCGCTCCGTCTCTCTGCCAATCGCCGATCTGGTGCTTGCCTGCGTAGGCTGCACGCGGGACACTCTCATCTATGGCGAAAAACGCACATCGGGGTCTGCGACGACTCGCCGCAACACCCTCAGAGAAAATCCGCGGCTAAGTGATGATGACATCAGGGGAAATCCGCCTCTTCACTACGACGATGCGTCAGATGCCGGTGTTGGCGCAAAGTCAGGGCTCAGGTGGCGGCACGGGATATACGTTAGGATGTGACTCTCAGGGCTCTGTATGTGAGGATGCTACTCTTAATACCATTCCGTATTATCCATCTGCTTCGCATGACGCGACCGCATCGACGGCTGCGCAATTCTACTCTGGACCGAATGGGTGGACTACCGGTGCGGGCGTAAACCTCGCGCCGTTATTCGGCTCCAACTTCAGCCAATATAATCCTATGCGAGCGGGCCTGCAGACGCTGGGAGTCGGCATCGGAGGAGCTGTGATAGCCGCGGGCGGCGTGGCGCTTGCTCCCGCTCTTAAGGGGCCAGCGCTGGGAGCGCTAATGGAGTTGAGCGGCTCATCCGTAAATACGTATGCGGCGCAGAACGTGCTAACTGTGATTGAAACCGAGGGCTATGCAGAATTCTTGGAAGGCGTAAACGCCTTGGGGGAGGCGCTCAAGTCCCTCGAAGAAGTCGAAGTCACAGGGCCGGAAATTCTTTGGTAATAAATTCACACTCTGCACGCAGGACATGGGTGCGGCTGGAGCGGCGCGCCTGGGTTGTCAGCAATACTTCAGTGCTGTGCGTTTATAACAGAGGCGCACGACATTTGCGCCGCTTGCCGATAGGAAATTGAGGATGTTGGGCAATTTCCTTCGTTATTCTCATGCATGGCGTCACGGGCTTCTGTATCCAATTTATGTTCCTTCAGAGCTGCGTCAAGTTCGGGATTTTCTTTCTCAGGGTGATCTGTCCGCAGCGATAAACGAGCTATCGACGCGCGCCGCGCTTGGTTCGAATTCTGCTGCGGCAACGCTGGACTACATTTGCCTGCGTCACCCAAGCTTGCCATCGGTTGATTATGAATCGACCGCAAGGCTTTGCAAAGCATCAGCGAATCGTTCCTACCCTTACGCGCAATATGTGGTCGCGTGTCGGGAGTATCAGCAAGGCAATTTCAAATCCTACGCGCGATGGTTACACCGGGCAGCGCGCGCAAATTTTCCTCCCGCTATCAGCGACCTCGGCCGCGCCGTGATAGAAACTGCCAGCAATCGTGTGCATCGGCTTCTTGCCAAACGTTGCTTCCGCCGGGCACTGCTGCGCGGGCATTTTTTATCAGCGCTCTATTTTTTTAGGGCATGTAAAGAGGGAAAATTTAGTAGCGGAATGTCTGTATTGGGGCATGTTGGCTTTCCTTTGGCTGTATTGTGCGCTACCTCAATATGTCGGCTGTGTCCATTTAGTGCCGGCGTCTTTTCTCACCCTCTTGAGCTTCAAAAGCCCTTATTTGCCTCATTGTAATTGGACTCGATCAGCCCAGGTGGTCGATCGTGAGATGTCATGTGTTCACTATCGCCGAGCTACTCTTTTGAGGCATCGTCTGGCCAAAGTAGAGAACATACTCCTGACGTCACAACCAAAGCCAGAGTCAGCAGCAGCGATACGAGTGTCGGCGACAGTCCTTTCCGCGGGCCGACTAGGTTCAGAAGGATGGCCACATACAACGCCGTAATAATGGTAGCCAAAACGACGAACAGCAACGTTGCCTTCCGGTCACGGCTCGATAAAAGCGATCGACAAACAATCATCGAAATTAGATACGGCAACCACGCCATGGAGGTCGCAACAATAGGCACTACGTCAGCAAAGTGTGGAACAGACCACCGCACCGGGACAGTAACCGTTCCCGGACGTATCCAGTATGCAGATGTCGCAATTAGACCGAGACAAAAATGCGCGATCGCCAACCGGCGAGGATTGGCAAGCATCTCGTCGTAAATCTCGCCGGGTGTTTTCTTTGCCTTCGCCATTCTCTCCATTAAGGCTTCCGTCAGCACGGGCATCCGCCTGCTCACGTCCGGGGGTTGGATAGGCGCGGCACCAGACGATAGCCCGATACGAAGCGACCTTCAACCGTCTCGGTCCAGTGCCACTCGACTTCCTCGTTCTCGGCGCACTCGACGCTCAGCACGGTGGAATACAAGCGCGGGTTGCTGGGCTGGGGCGCAGGCACTATCCGGCGGCGTGTGCGGTTCGAATCCTGTTCACTCATGCGCCTGACTTCGGGACCTCGAAATCTTTGGGACCGATCTTGGCCTGGCATTACTGAGCCATCTCGATGAGCTCGATATCCTTGCGCAGCATGGCGTTGACGAGAGTCGAAAAGTCGATGCCCTTGGCGTTGGCAAGCCGGGCGAGGCGGCTTTGCACTTCGGCGTCCAAATACACCGGCAAGTTCAAGGTGGCGCCGGGCTTGTAGAATTTGCCGCGCGTGCCGCCGGAGAAATCGATCTCCGCCGGCAGCTCATCATCGGGTGGGGTCTGTGCGGTACTCATGGTGTGGGCCTATCGGGGTTCGTTCTCATACTGCTCACGTTCACGGCGTGTGGCTGGGCGGGCGGAGATGATGCGCGCCGTCGTTGGCACCGAATCACTTTGCTCCTGGAAGGTATGAGCGACAGCGAGGAGCTTACCATCGCTGGAGGTGCCGAGGGTAAACCAGCGGTCTTCCTCCTGGCTGTGGGCATCATCGAACACGGTGAGGGCCAGGGGATCGAGTAGCACGGTAGCGGCCTCCGCGAAAGTCACCCCATGCTTCGCTATGTTGGCCTCTGCCTTGAGGGCATCCCAGGTAACTTCCCATGGTGGGGTGCTCATGCTGCTGGATATCAGAGCTGCCTGGCTTGCGCGGCATGCTGACCATCAATCTTCATGGCGAGTGGAATCGCGCAGCAAGGCATCGAGTGTTTGCAGCACGAACTTCTGTCGCTGAGGCGGCAGCGCTTCGATGGCTTTGAGGCGCCGTACCAACTTCAAGCTCGCCGCGCCGTTCGCTTTTGAGGGCTTGTGCCCCAATAGCTCATCCACGCTGACCTGCAGCAGGTGCGCGATCGTCGAGAGGCGTGCGGCATGCACGCGCCGATTATCGTGCTCGTACTCGGAGATGAGGGTCTGGGTGGTATCCAAGTGCTCAGCCAGCTGCACCTGGCTTAATCCCGCGGCCTTGCGCAGCCGCGCCAAGCGTTGCCCAAAGGTCTCATCCGCGGCCGGTGAAGGATGCTTGCTCTTTCTCGCCATCATGGGCAAGAAGTGTATCCCCGGTTTGACGAGCTCTTGGTGCATGGCTTGACTCAATATCACAAGCAGTGATATTACTATGAACCATTGAATCGCAGCATGAATTTTTGCTCGACCCCTTGACAGGGTTTTGCCCCAGGAGCCGCCATGAACTCGCACCGTCTGAAGATCGACAGCCTGTCTCCGGGGATACGGAGTGCGTTCTCTCGGTTGGCGGCTCCATTGCCGATCCCGTTCTTGCGGCTGCGCGGTCGATGGCTCGAGCGGGCCGGCTTTGTGGTCGGCGCGAGCGTGCAGGTGGTCGTGGTGTCGCCGGGCCGGCTGGTGGTGGAAGTCGTCGAATCCGAACCGCCGCAGCGCTGAGGGCTACACGATGGCGCGTATCGCGGATGCCGAGCTCGAGCGCTTGAAGCGCGAGGTGAGTCTCACGCGGTTGATCGAGGGTGAGGGGATCGCGCTCACACGTCAAGGCAAAGACCTCGCCTGCCGCTGTCCGTGGCACGAGGGGGACGATACGCCCTCCTGCATCATCTCTCCGAAAACCAATCTCTGGCACTGCTTTGGCTGCGATGCGGGCGGCAGCGTGATCGACTGGGTGATGCGGGCGCACCGGGTCTCCTTCCGGCACGCCTGCGAGCTCTTGGCGAAGCAGCACCCCGTCTTAGCCGCTGCCCCCTCGACGAGCGCGGCGCCGTCGGCCGTCAAACTGTCGCAAGGGAAGCTGCGGACCGCGCAATCCTTCTCGCTCGGCGCCGGCGATCAAGCATTACTCGATCAGGTCATCGACTTTTATCATACGACGCTGAAATCGAGCCCCGAGGCATTGGAGTATCTGGAACGGAGGGGCTTGGCGAATCCGGAGCTGATCGAGCGCTTCCGCCTGGGCCATGCGAATCGCACGCTCGCCTACCGGCTCGCCCCGAAACAATACAAGGCGGGGGCCGAGATGAGAACGGCGTTGCAGCGGGTGGGCATCCTGCGCGACTCAGGGCACGAGCATTTTAACGGCTCGATCGTGGTGCCGCTCTTTGGCGGTGACAGCAGCGATCCGACGGGACGCCCTGTGGTCAGCGCCTATGCGAGAAAGTTACTCGACAACCTGCGCGCCGGCACGCCGAAGCATCTATACCTGCCGGGTCCGCATCGGGGCGTGTTCAACCGCGAAGGCCTCGGTGGACAATCTGAAATCATCCTCTGCGAGGCGCTGATCGATGCGATGACCTTCTGGTCAGCGGGGTATCGCAACGTCACGAGCTGCTACGGCGTCAATGGCCTGACGGATGAACTGCTGGGTGCGCTGAAATCTTGCGGCGCGCAGCGCATCCTCATTGCCTTCGATCGCGACGAGGCTGGTGATCGCGGTGCCGAGGCACTGAGTAAGCGACTCACCGCCGAAGGCCTCGACTGCTTCCGGCTTCTGTTCCCGAAGGGGATGGATGCGAACGCGTATGCCTGTGCGGTGAAGCCGGCCGAGAAGTCGTTGGGTGTGGCGATCCGGAGTGCCGAGTGGTTGGGCCAGGGGGTAAAGCCGGCGAGCACGCATGCGGTGAGCATCGTCGTCGCCATGAATCCGAGCCGCGATGTGATGCCCACCGACACCGCCGAGCAGAGCGCCGCTGTTGAACCCCTTCTTCCCTTAGCCGCCTCTTCGTGCATGGTCCTTGATGCGCACGTCGAGGCGGAATCCATTGCGCCCTTACCGGAGCTGCCCGCCGCCGCGCTGCCGGCGCCGCCGGAGCCCGAGACCCAGCCCCAAGCCGATGAGCGTCAGGTGAATATCACCTTCGGCGAGCGTCGCTATCGGGTGCGGGGGTTGCCGACGCAGTTGACCGAAGCGCTCAAGGTCAACGTGCTGGTGACGTTGATCGCTGCCTCCGCGGACGAGAAATCCGCGGCGCCGGAGGGCGCCGCGTTGCACGTCGATACGCTGGATCTCTATCAGGCGAAGCAGCGCCAGGTGTTCGCCAAGAGCGCCGCTGCGGAGCTGCGGGTGGAGGAACACATCGTCCAGCGTGATCTCGGCCGGCTGCTGTTGAGGCTGGAGCAGATCATCGAGGAGCGTGCCAAGGTGGCCGAGTCGCCGGTGGTGGCGGCGCCGGCGATGACGGTAGCGCAGACTCAGGAAGCTCTCGCGTTCCTGCGTGACGAAACCCTCATCGAGCGGATCGTCGCCGATGTTGAGCGGGTGGGTCTGGTCGGCGAGCCTCATAACGCGGTGGTGGCGTATCTTGCCTGCATCAGCCGCAAACTTGGCAGCCCTTTGGCGGTCTTGATCCAATCGACGAGCGCCGCCGGGAAATCCCTCGTGATGGACACGGTGCTTGCGCTCACGCCGGCCGAGGATCGGGTGCATTACTCGGCGATGACCGGGCAATCGCTGTTCTACCTCGGTGAGACGGACTTGAAGCACCGCATCTTAGCCATCGCCGAGGAAGAAGGCGTGCGCCAGGCCGCGTATGCGCTCAAAGTCCTGCAATCCCAAGGGGAACTCACCATCGCGAGCACGGGGAAGGACCCGGCCACCGGCATGCTGGTGACGCAGCAGTATCGGGTCGAAGGTCCGGTGATGTTGTTCCTGACCACCACCGCGATCGACGTGGACGAGGAGCTGGTGAATCGCTGTCTGGTGCTCACGATCAACGAGAGCCGCGAGCAGACGCGGCGAATCTTGGCGCGCCAGCGATCGGGGCGCACGCTCGCCGGGCTCGTCGCAACCAGTGATGCCGAATCGATCCGGAAGCTGCACCAAAATGCGCAGCGGTTGCTGCGACCTCTTGCGGTCGTGAACCCCTACGCCGAGGACTTGACGTTCCTGGATGATCGCACCCGCATGCGCCGGGATCACGCGAAGTATCTGACGTTGATCGAGGCGATTACCTTACTCCGCCAGTATCAACGTGAGATCAAAACGCTGCGCCGGGGCGGTGCCGTCATCGAATACATCGAAGTCGAGCTTGCCGACATCGCGCTCGCCAACCGACTGTCGCATGAAGTGCTCGGACGTAGCCTCGATGAGCTGCCGCCGCAGACCCGGCGGGTACTGGGGATGATCGAGACGTTCCTGACCGAACGCATGCAGCAACAGGCTCTCCTGCGCGCCGACGTGCGGTTCACCCGCCGCGAACTGCGATCCCGCTGCGGGATGAGCGATGCGGCGATCCGCGTGCACTTAGAGCGGCTGGTGGCGATGGAGTACGTGCGCCTGATCTCGGGTAAGAACGGCCAGCGGTTCGAGTATGAGCTTCTGTTCGATGGGGAGATCAGCCAAGCGGCGCCGCAGATGATGGGGCTGATCGATGTGGAGGCGCTGCGCGCCGCGCACCCGGAATCCTCCTCTACGACGCCGACCTCGCAGGGTCAAAAGCCCCACCTTGCACCCGGCTTGCAGGGGGTTCGCACCGAGCTTGCGGGGACCTCGCAGAACGATGAATCCGCCGCAAACCTCGGAGAAATGCCTGCCGACGGCGAGATCGAGGCCGTCGCGCCTGAAACCGCACATTACAGGCCGATCTCGATGAACGGTCATAGTCGTAGTCCCTCGCGCGCCCCTCAATTATCTTCCCTTTTAGCCGCTGATCGAGACTCCGTCACTGCGGCGAGCGCGGAGTAAGCCGTGCCGCGCGCCTCATCGGCCGGTCAAGCAGCCTTGCGGTCGGCGAGCGATCCGCAGGGGCTCGCCGCCTACGTGATGCGGTATCTCGAATGGCTGAAAATCCACAACTACGCCGCCCCCACGGTGCAGAATCGACAATCGTATCTCGGGGTGTTCGTCGCCTGGTGCACCGAGCGGGGCCTCGTCAGCCCTCGGGAGATCACCAAACCGATCCTGGAGCGTTATCAGCGGAGTTTATACATCCACCGCAAGGGCAATGGCGACCCCTTGACGTTCCGCGCTCAGCACGCCCGGCTCGTCCCGGTGCGGGCGTTCTTCAAGTGGCTCGCACGGCAGAATCATCTGCTCTACAACCCGGCGAGTGAAATCGAGTTGCCGCGCCTCGAGCATCGGCTACCAAAACACGTGCTGACGATCACGGAGGTCGAGCAGGTGCTTAGGCAACCGGACACGAGCGAGGCGATGGGGCTGCGCGATCGGGCGATCCTGGAGACCTTCTACTCGACCGGCATGCGCCGCTCGGAGCTGATGGGCTTGGGGTTGTTCGACCTCGATCGCGAGCGCGGCACCATCATGATCCGCCAGGGCAAGGGCAAGAAGGATCGCATGATCCCGATCGGCGAACGAGCGCTTCGATGGATCGATCGATATCAAACCCGGGTGCGGCCGGAGCTCGTGATCGAGAGGGGCAACACCACCCTGTTCTTGACGCAAGGCGGTGAATCGTTCACGCCCGATCGGTTGACGCAGTTGGTGCGCGGCTACGTGAACGCAGCGGATACCGGCAAGACTGGTTCGTGTCATCTGCTGCGCCACACGATGGCGACGTTGATGCTGGAGAACGGCGCGGACATCCGCTATATCCAGGCGATGCTCGGCCATGCCGAGCTCTCCACCACGCAAATCTACACGCAAGTATCGATCCGCAAGCTCAAGGAAATCCACTCGGCCACGCATCCGGCGAAAGTGCGCAGCGCCCGAGTGAAGGCAGCGATCGCTGTCGATGAATCCACCGCCGTCGTTGCAGCGCCGGCGCCCACCGCCGATGACATCCTCGCTCTCTTAGCCGCGGAGGCCGCCGAAGAAGACGAAGACAGCGACGATGCGGCATGAGTGGGCCTCGATACTCACTCTCGGCCAGGGCGAATGGAACGTCGGAGCGGGCATCAAACATAACGCCCCGACATTATGCGCAGTCGGCCGCCGCATCGATGCCGCTCAGCGAGTGTCTATCCGCTCGGCGCCGGCGGCCAACTGTCCGCCGCCTGCGGCGGCCGCATAATGGGCGCTATGTTCAATGCCCGCCGCACGGGGCTCGCGCCCCGCGCGGTGGTCGCTCGCGCGACTTCTTTGATCGCGTCGCATCGGCGTTCGGTGTGTGTCCGTACAGCGCGCGCCGTCACTTGAACCGCAGTCCATCGAACTGTTCCATGCCGTTCGATGAGCTCGATCCCACCGGCTCGCCTGTCTCCATGTCTGCTGCTCATACCGTCGAAAGTTAAGCGTTCGCTGCTGGCCCTTTGAGTGTAGCACCGTGCTCGCCGTGTCAAGGACAGACCTTGACACGGCTGCGCTCGGTGCTGGGAGGGACGGGCCAACAGCGCACCGCCTCGGGGCGCTGACACACCAGGAGATCACCCATGAATACCTTCGATCATATCCTCGATGCCCTCTCACAGAGAACCCAGCGTGTCTTTGACACAGCCCAAGGGGCAGAACGGTATCAGCGCTTGATGGAGCGTCTGCAGCGGCTCTACGGCTCTCTAGAGCTCGCTCGCCTGCTCGGCTCCGCGCAGCTGGCACGGCGGATCGAAACCCTCATCGACACCACGCGGCGCGACATCGAGAACGACGGCTGAACTGATCGCGAGAGAGGTGGTTCGCGCCGCCTCTCTCGCTCTGACGAGGAGAACTGACTATGCAAACCATCGAGATCCACGTCACCTTGACTGACGCCCAAGCCTGGGAGTTCGCCCAGTTCTTAAAGCGAGTGTGCTTCAGTGATTATCGCGGTTGCGCCACCAGCGAGGCCGAGGCGTATCACATGAGGGACGCCGGTGAGCAAATCCGCCGCGCGCTGGCCGATCAAGGCTATGCGCCACGGTAGGCGGGGCAAACGGAGGGCCGGCTCGCGCCGGCCCCTCTTAGCCGCCGTCTTGTTCCGTTCATCGCGAGTGCGGAGCGGCTAAAAGGAGAACCCTTGCCGAGGCGGCGGGGCCGCCGCACACTCCCGTCCTATGCCTCGCACCGCTGTCAGACCGCAATCTTTGCGCACCCGCTGGATTATCCTGCGTCGGGGATCACGATCCCCTGGGCGAAAAAACGCACATCGGGGTTCGCGACGATGGCGAATAACTGCATCAGGGCCAACACGCCGGCAAGTCCTGATCGCATCAGGGGAAATCCGCCTCTTGCCTACGACGTCGCGTCAGATGCCGGTGTTGGCGCAAAGTCAGGACTCAGCTGCAGCGCTAAGTGCCCCATCGCTAGGCGGCGCGCCTGGCACAGTATGGGCTGACGGCTGCGGGGGCTATTGTGATGCGACAGCTCCTGGCGGGGTAACCGTTACTGCCGCGCAAGACCAATCCGACGGTTCGGACACTGCATCAGGATTTTTCACTGCTCTCGGTATGGGCGCGGCCGGAGTTGAATTACGTTATGGAGAATCATTCTTTGGTAGACCCAACGGCGGCCTTTATTCGCGTGCCTGGGCCAATGCGGTCGGCAGGACGGTTAGGGTTGGCGCGCTCACCAAAAGCTTCGGTTGGGTGGGGTTGGGCGTCAGCACGGCTTTCGATTTCGATTCGTGGCAAACCGGAGAAATCAGTCAAACACAGTTCAACGTGAATCTTGGTCTTGGAACAGCCAGTATGTTCAATCCGGCTGGTCCCATTTTAATTGCGCCATACATATTTATAAACAGCACATACCCGGGCGGTCTGGGTCAATGGATGCTGGATAACCCCGAAGCGATGATGCCATTTGCGGCTGGCTACATGGGCAATTGAGGGTTTGCCATGCGAAAGACGAAACGCAGTTGCCGAAGTAGCGAAGCATGAAAGAGCGAGCCGCGAAATGGTGGGATCCGCGAACTTGGTTGGCATTTGCCTTCTGGGAGCTACACATGATTTTCAAGGGGTATTCCGGCGATGGTATGGCGGCCTGGAACGCAACGGGCATCATCATCGTGGTTGAGATCCTGGGGCTCGGTGCGCTTATGAGCGCTTGGTCGGTCTATCACGAGCGAAGACTGATTGATCACTATATTTACATAGTAGCTTTGGTTGTACTTGTCCTGAATGTTGGAGCGGCTTGGGGTGGAAACAAGCGCTGGCAGCGACTCCGCAAAGAGTTTGAGAGTTACCCAAGACCAATTAGGATTGGCGGCGGGGTTGTAGTTGTCGCCCTAATTGTTCTTACGGTTATCGCCGTCAACTATTTCGGCGCGGCTTATTCGCATTTGCCGCGATGAGATTGCGATACCGAGAGCGGCGCAAAGTCAGGATGCATGCGGCCCCTGCTGTGGGAACAGTTGTGGTGCGACGGGACAAAATCAGACAGATCCTTGCGCCGCTGGAGGCTGTCTCGATCCGATTGCGGTTACTGCACAGCACCTCGGGGATTCACAGACCCCCTCAAATAACCCGTTCCCAACGTTTCCTGGAATTTCTGGTCTGATGATTGGCCAGCCGGGAACGTCGACTCAAGGTTCCTATACGCCCTATAGGTTATTTACAAAACCGGACGCGGCATCGTTTATGGCCGGAGGCGCATTGGTGGGTGGAACAGCTAGTCTCCCAATCTCCTATTACAGTCTGAGCTACATAGCCGCAAGCGGCGAAATGGGTCTGGATGCCTTGGCGCTTCCTTTGACCATCGGCGGATACTCCGCGGCGGCTGGGGGAGGTGTAGGACTGGTCATGTTTGGGCTATATGAGATGCTAACTAACCCGCCGGCCTCCCCGTATGGGCCTTCTGGACCAGCGGCACCCACTCCATTTCCGTAGCTGCGAACATGAAGCGAAACAAGTTGCCCAGTAAAGAATCTTTCATCGCATCCGTTGCCTTTATGTGGGCAACTCCGATGAGTATCTTTTTCTGCTGGCTATTTTGGAAATTTGGCGCTTTATCGCTTGGGGCGGCATTCGCAATCATCTGTATATGCGCGGCGGCAAGCTGGGGTCTTGGAGCGCTGATATATCAACTGGTGAAAAGCAGAATCAAATCGGCCGAGGATCAGGATTGAGCATAGTCGACAGGCTGGAAACCGGCAAGATTGGTTGTACTGCAGAATAGCGCACCGGTTATTTTTTGCTTCCATTGTGGGCCCGAATGCTTAGCACTTCTTGGCGAGATCGGCAGTGAGTGGGGCACACCCAACGCATCTTGCGAAGGAGTTCGGCAGTCGAACTTTTGGGCGATGTCATTTGTTACGTGCGTGACTCAGATTGCTGGCATTTTTGCCTGGCGATCGTTGGATGGCAGGATAGATGGCCGGCTGCTGTTTGGACCAAACGCGGTATTAAATGCCTTTAACCACTCGTCTCGGCGACCCGCGCGAGGGCGGCCGCGGTGGAGAGAATCGGGATGCCCTGATACTCGCGCAGGGTGAGTAGATCGTGATCGCCGGAGACGATGAGATCGGCTTTGCCGACGAGCGCGCAGGCGAGTACGTGGTCATCGTCGGAATCACGGCTGGTAGGCGCCGGCAAGGGTTGAGGTTCGACAACTTCAGCGAGGCGTCCGTAGTCCTGTACGAGTTCGGCGGCGGACAGCGTGGCGGCGGTCTGATCTAGAATCTTCCGGGTAACGTCGTCTGGTGTCTGACGAAATAGTTTGGTTCCGCGGCAGAAGGGCCAAGAGGCGTAGGGCGATGCGATCTTTCCGCAAATTCGGCGGGGAGCCCGATGTCTAGTGTGCCTGCGGCCGCTTCAGTAGCTCCACCCTGTCAACCGACCGCACATTCAAATGCAGGCGGGTCCCGCCGCGAATCGCGGTCAGCGGCACCCCGGTGCCCGCCGGCCCCACGGCCCAAAGCCGGCGGTAAAAGTCGGGCAGGGTGGCCACGTCATGTTCGGCCACGCGAGTGATCAGGTCGCCTTCGCGGATGTCGGCCAGGTGCGCGGGGCTGCCTTCGGCCACGCCGGTCACATATACCTTGCCGGTCATTTCGGCGGCGTAGACGCCGAGCCAGGGACGCGGCCGGCGCGAGGCGCGGCCGCGGGTGCTCAGGTCCTCGAGAATGGGTTTGAGCAAGTCGATGGGCACGAACATATTGGCATTGATTTCTTCGCCCGCGGTGAGCTCGCGCACCAGCAGCGAGCCCAACCCGACCAGCTCGCCGCCGGTGTTGATGAGGGCGGCGCCCGACCAATGCGGATGCGCGGGGGTGGCGAATATGGCGTCCTCGAGCAGGTACTCCCAGGCGCCGGCGAATTCGCGGCGCGCGAACACGCGCACCGGCTGCGGCTCGGCGAACTCCGGCGAACTCACCACGAAGGCTTTATGGCCGGCTTTGAGGCCGGCCGAGGACCCGAGCGCAACCGGCTCGAGCCCGGCCTTCTCGAGGGGCAGCACCAGCCCGAAGCCGGTGACCTGGTCGTAAGCCAGGGGGTGAGCGGCGACTTCGCGGCCGTCCGGGGTGGTGAGCCACACATCGGTGGCTTCCGTCACCAGGTAGCCGATGGTCAGAATCAACCCGTCGGAATTGATGACGACCCCGTTACCCGTGCGCTGGGATCCCAGGATGGCGGCGGTGAACGCATCCTCGGGCACCTCGGCACGCAGCTTCACGACGGATCGGCTGATACCCTCCAAATCGAGCCCCGGCATTGCAGCTCCTGATCTCTTTGGGCGCCGTGCCTCATGACAGCGCGTGCCCGTACTGTGCCAAGTACCACTGCTGGAACGTCACCACCCGGCGCTCATGCTCCGAATAACGCCCCGGCTGGTAGTGCTTGGACAAGATTCCGGCCTGATTGTTCTCCGTGATGACTTTGTCCTGCTTCGTGGTCTCATCCCAGCCCCAGATCATGCGCTTGACGTCGACCTCGGACGCCTTGCCATCGACCAGCCAGTACAGATCCACATCCGTGTACATGGTGCTACGGGGCGTGAACAGAAACAATACGGCGAAATCATTGGTGGCCACGAGCTGGGTGAAAGGGCTGAAAGACAGGTACATCCGCCCCTGGTCGAAGCCCAGGCGCTTGCCCATCAGCGAGGAGGCCGGCCTGCCGTCCTGAGTCTCGGTTTCGTAGCCCTCGCGGATCGTTCGCTGCAGCAGCAGCCGCAGATGGGAGGATTCCGGGCCGTCGTCGACCGTGCCCAGGGGCCGTCCGAGGGCGGCCGCCCGGGCCTCCCAGGCCTTGAGCGCCGGCAGGTACTTTTCCACCGCTTCGGGGGGCCCGGAGCTCGGCCCCGCGCCGAAGGCAATCAGCGCCTCCGGCGGATGCATGGAACAGAATTCCGGGTGCGCCGGCGCGCAGTGATAGCACTCGACGAAGTTCTCGACGATCAGCTTCCAATTGGCGGTGGTGGGATAGGACTGGGCATGGGCGATTTTCGCGCCGGCAAATCCATGGAAATCGAGATAGGGCGCGAGATCGCCGAAGGCCGCGTCGAAATCCTCCGGGGCGCCATCGCAGAGATTGATGAAGATGAAGCCGTGGAACACCCGCACGTGGCAGCGGTGCAGGCCGTTCTCCTGCTTGGAAAAATCCGCCGGCATCAAGCGGGCCGCGAGCAGCGCGCCGTCGAGCCCGTAGCTCCACGCGTGATAGCCGCAGGTCAGGCGTGCGACCCGGCCCTCGGGCTTGGTGCAGATCAGAGAACCGCGGTGCCGGCAGACATTGTAGAAGGCATTGATGGTCGACTCGTCGCTGCGCACGATGATGAGGGACTCATCGCCCACCTTGAACAGAAAGTAATCGCCCTTGTTGCGCACCCGGTCGACGTGGCCGGCGACTATCCATTTGCGGCCGATGACCGCTTCCATGTCCGCCGCGAACACCTCATCGTTGCAGTAAAATGATCGATCCAGGCTGTAGCCCAGCCTGGTATTGGCGGCAAGCCGCGCGATCAGGCCCGACTTGCCCATGTCCTTAGCTCCGATTGCAATTGAACGGTGTGGGAAGCGGCGGCGTTCGATTCAGCCGTGTTCAGCATTTGATGCGCTCGTTCTTTGGGTCATAGAGCGGCCGCAAAGATGCGGTGGCCGGATAGCGGATCCCGGCGACCTCGATGTCGTAGTCGTTGGGTGCGATGCTCGAGACCATCGCGCCGCCCGGATCGCTCACATAGCCCAGGCCCACGGCCGCGCCCAATGAATGCGCGTACATGGCCGAGCGAATATGCCCGACCAGCGAGCCACCCTGCCAGATGGGTTCATTGTGATAGAGCAGCGGCTCGGGGGATTTGAGCTGGAATTGCACCAAGCGCCGGGCGCACCCCGTCGCCTTCTGGCGCAACAAGGCCTCGCGGCCGATGAAGCCGCCGGGCTTGTCCCATTTGACCGCGAAGGCGAGGCCCGCCTCGAGCGGCGTGTCCTCGTCGGTGATGTCATGGCCCCAGTGCCGGTAGGCCTTTTCAATGCGCAAGGAGTTGAGCGCATGATAGCCGGCGTGCGCGAGCCCGAAGCCGCGGCCCGCGCTCAGCAATTCGTCGTACACACCCTGCATGAACTCGGTGGGCACGTACAATTCCCATCCCAGCTCACCGACGTAGGTGATGCGCGAGGCGCGCACCAGGGCGTAGCCCAGCTCGATCACCTGGCTGGTGGCGAAGGGGAAGGCGGCGTCCGACAGGTCCTGCGGCGTGAGCGATTGCAGCAATTCGCGCGCCCGCGGTCCCATCACCGACAGCACGCCCATGCCCGAGCTCACATTGGTCAATACGCAGTGCGCGCCTGGCTCGATGTGGCGCTGCAGCCAGTTGAAATCCTTGGTTTCGGTTTCGGCGCCGCTCACGATCAGGTACGCCGTCTCGCTCAACCGGGTCACGGTCAGGTCCGCCTCGATGCCGCCGCGCTCGTTCAGCCACTGCGTGTAGACCATTTTCCCGGGCGCGACCGCCACCTCGTTGGCGCAGACCCGGTTGAGAATGCGCGCGGCATCCGCGCCTTCGAGCCGAAACTTGGCGAACGAGGATTGATCGAACAGCCCCACGCCAGTGCGCACCGCGCGGTGCTCGTTGGCACTGTGCTCGAACCAGTTCTGGCGGCCGTAGCTGTATTCATAGCGAGCCTCGATCCCGGCGGGAGCGTACCAATTGGCGCGCTCCCAGCCGAAGGCTTCGCCGAAGCAGGCGCCCGCGGCGGCCAAGCGGTCGTGCACGGCGGATTTGCGCACGCCGCGCGCGGTCTCGTACTGGCGGAAGGGCCAGTGCGTGGCATACAGCAATCCCAAGCTCTCCGAGACCCGCGCCCGCAGGTAGCGGCGATTGATCTGGAAGGGCATGTTGCGCCGGACATCGACCTCCCACAGGTCCGCCGGCGCATGCCCATCGCGGATCCACTCGGAGACCACCTTGCCGATGCCGCCGGCCGATTGCAGGCCGATGGAATTGAGTCCGGCCGCGATGAAGCAGTGTTGCAGCTCGCTCGACTCGCCCAAATGGTAGCGAACGTCGGGCGTGAAGCTCTCCGGCCCGCAGAAGAATTTCTGAATGCCGGCCTTCTCGAGCGCGGGAATACGGCGCATGGCATCCATGAGCACCGGCTCGAAGTGGCTGAAATCGCCCGCGATCTCGCCGAAGGAGAAATCCTCGGGAATGCCCTCGGCGCCCCAGGGGCGGGCGTTGGGCTCGAAGGCGCCGACCAGCAGCTTGCCGGCATCGTATTTGAAATAGCTGCAATGATCGTAGTCGCGCAGCACCGGCATGGCCGGATCGAGGCCGGGCACATCCTTGAACAGCACGTAGTAGTGCTCGCAGGCATGCAGAGGCACGGTGACGCCGATGCCCGCGGCCAGATCGCGGGTCCACATGCCGCCGCAGAGCACCACATAGTCGGCGTCGATGCGGCCGCGGTCGGTCTGCACGCCGCTCACGCGCCGTCCATCGTGATGCACGGCGGTGACTTTCAGATCCTGAAAAATCGCCGCGCCGCGGCTGCGCGCGCCCTTGGCGAGCGCCTGAGTGATATCGACGGCGTTGGCGTACCCATCGCTGGGGATGTGAATGCCGCCCAAGACGTCCTCGAGATTGGCGAGCGGATAGAGCGAACGGATCTCCTGCGGTCCCACCACATTGACCGTCAATCCGAACACCTTGGCCATGGAGGCATTGCGCTTCAGCTCCTCCATGCGGCCGGGCGTGGTCGCCAGGGACAGCGAGCCGCATTGCCGATAGCCGGTGGCCTGCCCGGTCTCCGCCTCGAGACCTCGGTACAAGTCGCCCGTGTAGCGGGCCAGCTGCGTCATGTTGATGCTTTGGCGCAATTGCCCGATGAGGCCGGCCGCATGCCAGGTGGTGCCGCTGGTCAGCTGCTTGCGTTCGAGCAGGACGATGTCGTCCCAGCCCATCTTGGTCAGGTGATAGGCGATCGAGCAGCCGATGACGCCGCCGCCGACGATGACGACTCTGGCGCGCGTTGGAAGGTCGATTGCCACGCTAACCCCTCATCCGGGAATTGTCCGCATCGTAGGCCGCGGCCCCCAATACCGTCGCGCCGCGCCGCTCGCCCTGGATGAGCAGGTCGAAGCGGCTGCCGGGCGCAGCGAACTCCGGTGTGACGCAGGCAAATGCCAGACTTTTTCGGACTCGGTGCCCGTAGGCGCCGGAGGTAACCACTCCGATGCAGCGCTCCTGCGCGAGCACGGGCTCGCCGCCGCGCGCATCCGTGTCGGTGGCCGCCACCTCGACGTACACGATCTTCAGCGGCCGCGGCGCCTGCGCGAGAGTCGCCGCCTTGCCGACGAAGTCGGCCTTCTTGAACTGGATGAAACGCTCCATGTCCGCTTCCAGCAGGTTCAATTCATTGGTCAGTTCGGCCGACCAGGCCTTGTAGCCCTTCTCCACCCGCATGGTATTGACGGCATACAGTCCATAGTTGGCAATCCCGTGGCGGCGGCCGGCCTCCCACACGGCATCGTACAAGGCGGGCAGGGATTCGAGCGGCGGGTGCAATTCCCAGCCGAGCTCGCCCACGTAGCTCACCCGCAGCGCCCGCACCGCTTGTCCGGCAATGTGGATTTCGCGGGCGCGCAGCCAGGGGAAGGCCTCGTTGCCCAGATCCGCGTCGGTCAACGAGCTCAACAGTTCGCGCGAGCGCGGCCCGCTCAGCACCAGCACGCCGCGCTCTTCGGTGACATTGTCGATCTGCACGGATTCGCCCGGCAGCAGGCTTTGCATCAGCCAATCCCGGTCGCGCAGCTCCGCGGCGGCGGCGGACAATGCATAGAAGCGGTCGTCCGCGAGCCGGGTGAGCGTCATCTCACCTTGGATGCGGCCGCCCGGCGAGAGCAGGTGCGCGAGCGCGATGCCGCCGGGCTTGCGCGGCACTTGGTTGGCGCACACGCGATTCAAAAAGGCCTCCGCGTCCGGCCCGCCGATGTCGTACTTGGCGAACCCCGTCAGGTCAAGCACGCCGACGCGCTGCTGCACGGCGGCGACTTCATTGCGCACCACGTCGAACACATTGTTGCGCCCGTAGCCATACTCCTCGCTGCGGCCGTCGGGGGAAAACCATTTCGGGCGCTCCCAGCCGAAGGTTTCCGTGTGCACGCAGCCCTGCGCTTGCAGCCTCGCGTGCAGCGGACTGACCTTGCGCGGGCGCCCCGCCATTTCCTCTTCGCCCGGCGGGCGCGTGGTGAAGGTCAGCCGGTAGTCCAGGAACACCTTGTCGCGCACGTAGCTCGCATCGGCGAAGGCGCCGAATCGCCTCGGGTCGAACTCGGCCATGTTGATTTCGGCATCCCCGTGCAGCATCCACTGCGCCAGGTACTTGCCGCAGCCGCCGCCTTGCGCGATGCCGAAGGAGGTTCCGCAGCACATCCAAAAATTTCTCAAGGACGGGGCGGGCCCCAGCAGAGGTGTGCCGTCGGGCGTGTGCGGGATGGCGCCGTTGATGACCCGCCGTATGCCCACCTCGCCGAAGATGGGCATGCGTTCGATGGCCCGTTCCAGCCAGGGTGCGATTCGATCCAGGTCGTCGGGAAACAATTCGTTGGACGCTTCCCATTCCGGAAAGCCTCGCGGTGCCCAGGCTTCTTGGAGCCCGGTGCTCTCGTAGATTCCCATGAGCCCGGATTTCTGTTCCTGGCGAAAATATCCCGAGGTATAGGAATCGCGCATCACCGGAATCTCTTCGCTGCGCTGCTGGAAGGCGGGTATGGGGTGAGTCACCACATAGTGATGCTGCATGTTCGTGATGGGGGCATCCGCGCCTACCATCGCGGCCACTTGCCGCGCGTAGCAGCCGGCCGCGTTGACCACCATCTCGGCGACGATGTTGCCCTGTTCGGTGAGCACTTCCCATTCGCCGCCGGGACGCCGGCGGATGTCGAGGACGCGATTGCGGCGCATGACCGTGGCGCCCAAGTCGCGTGCGGCCTTGGCCAGTGCATTGCACAGACCCGACGGATCGCCATGTCCGTCATCGCGGGTCCACGCCGCGGCGATGACCTTGTCCGTGGTGAGGAAGGGATTCAGGCGCTTGATCTCATCGAGCCCGACGATCTCCATGCGAAAGCCGATGCTCTTCGAATATCCATGCACGTACTTGAGCCAGGCCAACTCATGGGCATTGGTCGCCAGGCGCAAGCCCCCGCAGGGATGCCAGCTCACGTACTGGCCGGTCAGCGCTTCGAGCTTCGGATAGAGCTCATTGCTGTACGCATGGATCTTAGCCAGGTTGTAGCTGCCGGTGATGCTCGGGCATTGGCCCGCGGCGTGCCAGGTCGATCCGGAGGTCAGTTCGCCCTTCTCGATCAGCACCGTGTCGGTGCAGCCCTCGAGCGCCAAGTGGTAGAGAAGGCTTGCGCCCATCATGCCGCCGCCGACGACGACCACACGTGCGTTTGTTTTCATGCAGGCTCGTTTGTACCGCCGGTAGGGCGTTTTGACCACAATAAATTGGTCGATAGGCGGTATACAACCCAATATTTTGGTACCTTTGGCCCTAAAAATTTGGTTCGAGGTCCTTTTGAGCCCCATTCGACCCGTCGTGGGCCTGCCCACATTGACCTGGCTGCGCGCCTTCGAGGCGGCCGCGCGGACCTCGAGTTTCACCGCGGCGGCAGCGGAACTGAGCCTGACCTCGGGCGCCATCAGCTATCAAATCCGCGCTCTCGAGGCGCATCTGGGCTTTGCGCTGTTCGAGCGCCTCCCGCGCGGGGTCAAGCTCACGCCCATGGGGGTCGCCTATCTGCCCCCCGTGCGCAAGGCATTCGAAGAACTTGCCGATTCGACCGTCGGGCTCTTCGGCGGATCCGAACGGGTGCAAATCACCGTGCATGCCCCGGTGTCGCTGGCGGCCCTGTGGCTGGCCCCGCGGCTTCCGGCCTTCAATATCGACAATCCCTCGATCGACGTGCGCCTGTCCTCGGTCATCTGGGACAACGCCGTGCTCGATGAGGCCACGGATCTGGAAATTCGCTACGGCGCGGGCCACTGGCATGGGTACCGCTCGGAACGCTTGATGAACCAGAGCATCCTGGCGGTTTGTAGTCCGACGCTCGCGCAGGGTGCGCCGGCACAGCGCGCCTTGCTCGACTCTTTGCCGCTATCGGTGATTCATATCATGGGCTATGAGA
This sequence comes from uncultured Gammaproteobacteria bacterium, assembly GCA_963837435.1. Classification (GTDB taxonomy): domain Bacteria; phylum Pseudomonadota; class Gammaproteobacteria; order Steroidobacterales; family Steroidobacteraceae; genus Bog-1198. The sequence goes on along the minus strand of CAWINJ010000009.1, from coordinate 1,228,713 downwards.
GCCATTGGCTGAAGGTCCGGCAGGCGCTCGAGCTGGCGGATGTGCCGGGCGGCGCGGGGCCAACCGTCGATACGACCATTGCCGCCTTGGAACTGGCCGCGGCGGGCGCGGGGGTCGCGCTGGCGCATCGGCTATTTCTGGATGCGTATTTTGCCACCGGACGTCTGGTGCGGGCGCTGTCTCAAGAATTCGCCGACGAGAATTCCTACTTCGTGATTACGCCGGAGCGTCCGCAGAGAATTCGCCGCGAGGTGCAGCTATTTCGCGATTGGCTGCTCGCCGTGTCGTCAGAGACACCACCCGCGCCGTAGGTTGTCTCGAGACAACCGCTTCCTGGGCAGCGTCTCTTCAAACTCGGACAACCGCGCCGTAAATCGTAGTGAGAATCGTTCGCGCCTCGAGAATGGACAATTAATGTTTTTTTATGCCAAATGACAGGCTAAAGGCAGCAAAATGTTTTCAGTTCTCACCTCATAGGATCATTCCGATGCCCAGCAAGATTTCACGCCGAGCCATCGTCAAAGGCGGACTGATCGCCGGCGCCCTCATTCCCGCCATGGGTCTCCTGACCGACTCTGCATCCGCCGCGGGACTTCCGCCGCTCGACCCGAAGGATCCCACCGCGCAGGCTCTGGGATTCACGCTCGATGCCAAGCAAGTCGACGCTGCGGCCAATCCCACCTACAAGCCCAACCAGAGATGCGGCACCTGCGCGCAATTCCTGGGAAAGGCGGGCGACGCCAGCGGCGGCTGCAATATCTTCGCGGGCAAGAGCGTACCGGTCGGCGGCTGGTGCAAGGTGTGGGCGCAAAAGCCGGGCGCCTGATCCGTCTCAATATCGTACTGCGCGGCGGGGCACGCCGCTCCGCCGCATATCGAAGATACCCCGCGCACGGCCGCAAGTATTTGCATGGGGCCTTATCCCGTGCTGTACGCCGTCCCAAGTTAACCGGATTTAATCATTTGCCAAGGTAGGGGGTGGTGCCCGGCACCTATCATCCTCTGACGATGCCCGTGCTTTCATCGCCCTCGGGAACCCTTGCATATTCCGGGGTACTAAGGTCTTGGGTTAAGTCGATCGATCCGCGTGACGCCTAATCAATGAAGAAATGCCCAGCATGCCCATCGCGACAGGCAGCGCGGCATCCGGAGACCGTATGAACACAACGCAGGACCCGCTGGCACAAGAGAGTCCTCGCCGCGGTCGTTTGTTTTGGGTCCTGACCGCCGTCGGCGTGATATTGGTTTTGCTCATCGTCGTCCATCTGCTCACCCGCAAGCCCGCCACCCGCGGTTCCGCCCCTCAGGTCGTCAAAGTCGCCAAGGCTGCCAGCGGCGACATGCCGGAAATGCTGTCGGAACTCGGCACCGTCTCGCCCACCGCCACGGTCACCGTGCTGCCGCAGTTGAGCGGCTACCTGACCGTGGTGGGTTATCGCGAAGGCCAGGACGTGACGAAGGGGGAGTTTCTCGCGCAAATCGACCCGCGCCAGTACGAGATCGATCTGCAGCAGGCGCAGGCGCAGCTGCTCAAGGATCAGTCCTCGCTGAAGCAGGCGCGCTCCGACCTCGTCCGCTACGAACAATTGCGCGCACAAAAGGCCATCGCCGAGCAGACCGTCACCGACGCCGAGTTCACGGTCGAGCAGGACGAGGCCCAGGTCAAGGCCGATCAGGCCAGCGTCGCTCAATTTCAGCTCGACCTGACGTTCTGCCGCATCACGGCGCCGGTGGCCGGGCGGGTCGGGCTGCGGTTGGTCGATCCCGGCAATTACGTGACGGCCTCGAGTTCGCCCGGCATCGTGGTCATCACCACCATGAAGCCGACGACCGTGCAATTCACCGTCGCGCAGAACGACATCGACAAGGTGATCGAACGTCTCGGTTCGGGCGCGAAACTGCCGGTGACTGCTTATTCGAGCGACAACACCCGGGCAGTCGGCACCGGCACCCTGTATGCCATCGGCAATCAAATGGCCGCCAGCACCGGCACGGTGACTCTGCGGGCAAGTTTTCCCAACGACGATGAAGCGCTTTTCCCCAACGAGTTCGTGAACGTCAAGATACTCGTCGACACGCTGAGCGGCGCCGTGCTGGTGCCGACCCCGGCGGTGTTGAGCGGTGCGCCGGGCGACTACGTGTACCTGGCCAATGCCGACGGCACGGTTTCCGTGCGCAAGATCACCGCGGGTCCGAGCGATGGCAAGAACACGGCCATTCTCTCCGGGCTCGCCATCGGCGATACGGTGGTGATCGACGGCACCGATCGGCTCAGCAATGGCGCGAAGATCAGCCTCTCCACGGCAAACGCCGCCGCGGGCGCCGCGGCTCCCGCATCGCCATCGCCGCCGGCGGGGAAGAAAAAGAAAAAGTCCGGGGCTTCCGGTCAAGGCGCAGGCGCGCCCTCCGACGGCTGAGAGGGGGCCACAGCCGATGCGCGCCCGATGAATATTTCCCGCCTATTCGTATTGAGGCCGGTGGCTACGTCGTTGCTGATGATCGCGCTCGTGCTCATCGGCCTGGTCGCCGCGCGATTCCTGCCGGTTTCCTCTCTGCCCGACGTCGACTATCCGACCATCCAGGTGCAGACCTTCTACCCGGGCGCGAGCCCCCAGGTCATGGCCACCACCGTGACCGCGCCGCTCGAGGTGCAGCTCGGCGAAATCCCCAGCCTGACGCAGATGACCTCGGCGAGCTCGGCCGGCGCCTCGGTCATCACGCTGCAATTCAACCTGGCGCTCAACCTGGATATCGCCGAGCAAAATGTGCAAGAGGCCATCAACGCGGCCAACAGCCTGCTGCCGAGCGGGCTGCCCGCGCCGCCGGTGTACGCGAAGGTCAATCCGGCCGATCAGCCCATCCTCACGCTGGCGGTCACCTCGGACTCGATGTCGCTCACCCAGCTGCAGGACGTGGCCAACAATCGTCTTGCCTCGAAGATTTCCGAAGTGCCCGGAGTCGGGCAGGTCACGCCCTCGGGCGGCAACGTGCCGGCGGTGCGGGTGGAAGCGGACCCGCACAAGCTGGCCGGCTACGGCCTCAACATCGACGATCTGCGCACCCTGCTGAACAACATCAACGTCAGCCAGCCGAAGGGTAATTTCGACGGACCGGATCTGGATTACACCATCAACGACAACGATCAGATCCAGGATCCGAACGAGTATCTGAACACCGTCATCGCCTACCAGAACGGCGCTCCGGTGCTCATGCGCGATGTCGCCAAGGTCACCCAGGCCGCCCAGGACATCGAGCAGGGCGCTTGGTACGATCGGGCGCCCGCCATCGTGCTCAATGTGATGCGCCAGCCTGGGGCGAACGTGCTCGCCACGGTCAACCAAATCAAGAAGCAGCTGCCGCAGCTGCTGGCGAGCCTGCCCCAGGCCATGCACGTGCAGATCGTCGCCGACGGCACCGGCGTGATCCGTGCCTCGGTGACCGACGCCGCGTTCGAGCTGATGCTCTCCATCGTGCTCGTGGTGCTGGTGATCTTCGTATTCCTGCGCAATGTGCCGGCGACCATCATTCCGAGCATTTCCGTGCCCGTCTCCTTGATCGCGACTCTCGCCGTCATGTACCAGCTGAATTACTCGATCGACAATCTCTCGCTGATGGCACTGATCGTCGCCACGGGCTTCGTGGTCGACGATTCGATCGTGATGATCGAGAACATCGTGCGCTATCTCGAAGAAGGCAAGAGCCCGCTCGAGGCGGCCCTCGAAGGGGCGGGGCAGATCGGCTTCACCATCCTGTCCCTGACCATCTCGCTGATTGCCGTGCTGATTCCGCTGCTGTTCATGGGCGGCGTGATCGGACGGCTGTTCAGCGAATTTGCGGTGACTCTCGCGGTCACCATCGTGATCTCGGCCGTGGTCTCCCTGACTCTCGTGCCGATGATGTGTGCGCGCATCCTCAGGCGCAAGGCTGAGCGCAGTCCGAGCCGCTTCGAGCGCATCAGCGAAGGGCTGTTCGATAAGACCTTGGGCGCCTACGAGCGCGGCCTGCGCTGGGTGCTGGATCACCAGGGCGCGACCTTGATCGTCGCCACGGCCACCGTGGTCTTGACGGCCATCATGTACATCGTGATCCCGAAGGGCCTGTTCCCGGTGCAGGACGTGGGGGTGATCCAGGGCATCAGCGTGGCCGACAATTCCGTGTCCTACAAGGCCATGGCGGCGCGCCAGACGGCGCTTGCCGAGGCGATCCTGAAGGATCCCGACGTGACCTCGCTGACCTCCTACATCGGCATCGACGGCACCAATACCACGCTGAACAACGGCCGCTTCCTGATCAACCTGAAACCGAACGACGATCGGTCGCTCACGGCCAAGGAGATCGCGAGGCGCTTGCAGGACGAGGTGGCCGGCGTGTCCGGCATCAAGCTGTTCCTGCAGCCCGAGCAGGATCTGACTCTCGATACCACCGTGTCGCCGAACCAGTATCAGTTCGTGCTGCGGGGCCCGAACCAGCAGGCTTTCCAGAAATACGTTCCCGATCTGGTGCAGCGCATGCAGGGCATCAAGTCGATCACCGACGTCACCAGCGACCTGAACAACGACGGCCTGAGCGTGGACATCGAGGTGAACCGGCAATTGGCCGCCCGCTACGGCATCACTCCGGCGACCATCGACAACGCGCTCTACGATGCGCTCGGCCAGCGCATCGTGTCGACGATCTTCAATCAGTCCAATCAATACCGGGTGGTGCTGGTCGCCAAGCCCGAGAGTCTGCCCAATCTACAGGCGCTCGGAACCCTGTATCTGCCGACCCAGACCGGCAGCACGGGGCAGGTGCCCTTGAGCGGCATTGCCGACATCAAGATCGTCAAGGCGCCGCTGGTGATCAGCCATCTGGCGCAGTTTCCGGCCGTCACCATCTCTTTCAATCTGGCCAAGGATGCCTCGCTCAGCACCGCGGTAACGGAAATCGAGCGGGCGGAGCAGGCGGTGAAGCTGCCGGCCTCGATCACGACCTCGTTTCAAGGCGCCGCCCAGGCCTTTCAAGACTCGCTCTCGAGCGAAGTATTCCTGCTGATCGCCGCGCTCGTGACCGTGTACATCGTGCTCGGCGTGCTCTACGAGAGCTATATCCACCCCGTGACGATTCTCTCCACGCTGCCTTCGGCGGGAATCGGCGCGCTGCTCGCGCTGATGCTGGCCGGCAGCGACCTGGATGTGATCGGCATCATCGGCATCGTGCTGCTGATCGGCATCGTCAAGAAGAACGGCATCATGATCGTCGACTTCGCGCTCGAAGCGGAGCGCCAGCACGGCAAGACGCCGCACGAGGCGATCTTCCAAGCCTCGCTGCTGCGCTTTCGCCCCATCCTGATGACCACGCTCGCGGCCATGCTCGGCGCCTTGCCGCTGTTGGCCGGAACCGGCACGGGTTCTGAGCTGCGCCGGCCCTTGGGATTGGCCATCATCGGCGGCCTGATCGTGAGCCAGATGCTCACCCTGTTCACCACGCCGGTCATCTATCTCTTGTTCGACCGCCTGTCGCAGCGGTTCAGTCCCAGGCCGCCGCAGCCGGCGGCCGAGAGTGTTGGGTGAACATCCCCGCACTATTCATCAAGCGGCCGGTGGCGACATCGCTGCTGGCGATCGCCATCGGGATGTCCGGGGTGCTGGCCTATTTTCACCTGCCCGTGGCGGCGCTGCCGAATTTCACCTATCCGGTCGTCGCCGTGCAGGCGAACATGGCCGGCGCCAGCCCGGAGATCATGGCCTCCACCGTGGCCGAACCGCTCGAGCGGCGCCTGGCGACCATCGCCGGGGTGACCGAGCTGACCTCGAGCAATTATGTCGGCTCCTCGCGGGTCGTGGTGCAGTTCGCCTTGAACCGCGACATCAACGGCGCGGCGCGCGATGTCGAGGCGGCGATCCAGGCGGCGCGCGCCGACTTGCCGAGCACTCTGCGCAACAACCCCACCTATCGCGAATACAATCCGGCCGATTCGCCCATCCTCATCCTGTCGCTCACCTCGACCACGTTGACGACGGCACAGCTGTACGACTCGGCCGACACCGTCATCCAGCAGCAGCTGTCGCAGATCAACGGGGTGGGCGAGATCGAGCTCGGCGGCAGCGCCTTGCCCTCGGTGCGCGTCGAGCTCGAGCCGGAAAAGCTCAGCGGCTACGGCATCGGGCTCGAGGACGTGCGCGCCGCCATCGCCTCGGCCAACGCCGATAGCGCCAAGGGCTACATCGATCAGGGGGATCAGCGCTACGAGGTGATCTCCAACGATCAGGCGAGCAAGGCGGCGGACTATCGCGACCTGGTCATCGCCTATCGCAACGGCGCCGCGGTGCTGCTGCACGACGTGGCTGACGTGGAGGACTCGAACGAGAACATCCGCAATGCCGGCCTGTACAACAACATGCCGACGGTGGGGGTCATCGTCTATCCGCTGCCCGGCGCCAACATCATCAAGACCGTCGCCCAGATCAAGAAGGTGTTGCCGTCGGTCGAGGCGACGCTGCCGCCGAACATTCAGGTGCACTTGGCGCTCGACCGCTCGCAATCGGTGACCGCCGCGGTGGGCGACACCGAGCGCAGCCTGTGCATCGCCGTGGTGCTGGTGATCGGCGTGGTCTTCGTGTTCCTGCAATCCCCGCGCTGTACGCTGATACCCGCGGTGGTGGTGCCGCTGTCCATTCTCGGCACCTTCGGGCCCATGTACCTGCTCGGCTATAGCATCGACAATCTATCGCTGATGGCGCTCACCATCGCCACCGGATTCGTCGTCGACGACGCGGTGGTCGTGCTCGAGAACATCGTGCGCCATCTGGAAGCCGGAATGGAACCGGTCGAGGCCGCTTTGCGCGGCAGCGCCGAGGTCAGCTTCACCGTGATCTCGATGAGCTTGTCGCTCATTTCGGTGTTCATACCCATCCTGCTGATGCCCGGCATCATCGGCCTGCTGTTTCACGAATTCGCCGTGACCCTGTCCATCGCCATCCTGTTCTCGCTGCTGATCTCGCTCACCGTAACCCCCACCATGTGCGCATTTCTGCTGCGCCGGGGCAATTCGCTGCACTCCAAGGCTCGTTGGGCGGTCTGGGTGGAAGCGCAGTTCGAGCGCTTCAAGAGCGGGTACTCGCGCTCCCTGACCTCGGTGCTCGACCATTCGCTGCTGGTGATCCTGACGCTGATCGGCCTGATCGTGCTCAATGTCTTCCTGCTGAGGCTGGTGCCCTCGACCTTTTTTCCGGAGCAGGACAATGGGCTGCTGCTCGGCCAGATCATCGCGGATCAGAGCATTTCCTTCCAGGCAATGGAGAAGAAGCTCAAGCAGCTGCAGGACATCGTTCAGAAGGATCCCGCGGTCTCCTCGGTGATCGGCTTTGCCGGCGGCCGTGCGCTCAATTCAGCCAACGTGTACGTGGGCCTGAAATCCCTGGGAGAGCGGCATTTGTCCGCCGATCAGGTGGTGCAGCGGCTGCGCCCGAAGCTCAATCGCGTTTCCGGCGCGCGGCTGTTTCTGCAGGCCGCCCAGGATCTGCACATCGGCGGGCGGCAGTCGGCGGCGGAGTATCAGTACACGCTGACCAGCGAGGACACCGCTGCTCTGTACACCTGGACCCCCAAGCTCGTCACCGAGCTCGGCAATTACCACGGCCAGCTCGTGGACGTTAATTCCGATCTGCAGCAGAACGGCCTGCAGACCTATGTCACCATCAGCCGCGCGACCGCGGCCCGCTATGGATTCGCGCCGAATCAGATCGACAATGTGCTCTACGATGCCTTCGGTCAACGCACGGTGTCGACGATTTTCAATCCGTTCAATCAATACTTCGTCGTCATGGAGGTGGCGCCGAAGTACTGGCAATACCCGCAGATGCTCGACCGAACCTATTTCAGCGCCGCCGCCGGCAATGCCAGCGGCACTCAGCAGACACAGGCGCCGAGCAGTACGGTGAGTGCCGTGACGCCCTTCGCGGCGATTTCCGCCGGCGCGGGCGCGGCATCCAGCACCAATGCGCTCAATGCCAGCGCCGAGGCCAATTCGGTGACCAACAGCATTTCCAACAGCAAGGGCGGCAGCTCCACCGGCAGCGCGGACAGCACGGCGGCCGAGACTCTGGTGCCGCTGCCCGCGCTCGCCTCCTATCGCAGCAATCACACCGCGACCCAAGTGAATCACCAAAGCGGCCTGGTCGCGGCGACCGTTTCCTTCAACCTGCCGCCGGGAGGCTCCTTGAGCGCGGCGGCCGCGACCATCGACAAGGCCATGCGGGATTTGGGGATGCCGGCCTCGATTCGCGGCAGTTTCGCCGGAGCCGGGCAGGTCTATGCCCAGTCGATGTCCAGCATGCCGCTGTTGGTGCTCGCCGCGCTCGCGGCCGTCTATATCGTGCTCGGCATCCTCTACGAGAACACCGTTCATCCGATCACCATCCTCTCCACGCTGCCTTCGGCCGGCATCGGCGCCACCCTGGCGCTGCTGATTTTCGGTACACCCTTCTCGGTGATCGCGCTGATCGGCATCATCTTGTTGATCGGCATCGTCAAGAAGAATGCCATCATGATGATCGATCAAGCCATTCACATGCAGCGCGAGCAGGGGATGGAAGCGAAGCAGGCGATTCACGATGCCGCCGTGCTGCGTCTGCGGCCCATCATGATGACCACCGCGGCCGCCGTGCTCGGCGCGCTGCCGCTGGCGATCGGCATCGGGCAGGGGGCATCGTTGCGCCAGCCGCTCGGCATCACGGTGATGGGCGGCCTGATCTTGAGCCAGGTTTTTACTTTGTACACCACGCCGGTGATCTATCTTTACCTCGATCGAGCGCGGGTCAGGCTGCGCAAGTCGATGGAAGGCATGTCCTGGCGCAGAGATTTGGGTGCGGCATGAATACCAGCAGCGTTAGATTCTCATGCATCGTGGCGCTCGGCGCAGCCGTGAGCGCCTGCATGGTCGGCCCCAGCTATCGCCGCCCGGCGGTGCCCGTGCCGGCACAGTACCAGGAGATGCCTGGCTGGACGGCGGCCGCCCCGGCGGACGCGGCCCCCAAGGGCGATTGGTGGACGGATTTCCACGATCCCTTGCTCGATGAGCTCGAGCCCCACGTCGCCGTGTCCAACCAGACCGTGCGCCAGGACTACGCCAATTACGAAGCAGCGCTGGCCGAGGTCAAGGTGGCGCGCAGCCAGTTGTTTCCGACTGTGGGCATCACCGGGGCAGCGACTCGATCGGGGGGACCCGGCGCGGCAGCCGCGACCGGCACTGCTACGGGCCGCGGCAGCAGCGTCATCAATGCCGGCTCGCTCGAGGCCTCGGCCAGCTGGTCGCTCGATCTATGGGGCAGGGTGCGCCGCCTGGTCGAGCAAAATGCGGCGATCGCGCAGGCCGATGAGGCCACCTTGGTCAATGCCACGCTGTCCGAGCAGAGCTTGCTGGCCACCACCGTGGTGCAGTTGCGACTGGCCGACGCCGATATCGACCTGCAGCAGAAGACGGTCGATTCCTATCGGGAATCGCTGCGCATCACGGAACAGCAGGGCAACGCCGGCATCACGGCAACCCCACCGTCGGCCGTGATTACGGCGCGCGTGGCGCTGGAAACCGCCGAGGCCAATCTGGTCGGTTTGGGGGTCGCCCGCGCTCAGTACGCGCATGCCATTGCCGTCCTGGTCGGCAAGAATCCGGAGGATCTGACTATTCCGCACAGCACGATCATGCCGGCGCTGCCGACCGTGCCGGCCGGAGTTCCCTCGACCCTGCTGCAGCGCCGGCCCGATATCGCGGCCGCCGAACGGACCATGAAGGCGCAGAACGCCGCGGTGGGTGTCGCAGTGGCCGCCTACTATCCCACGATCTCGCTGTCCGCGGCCGCCGGCTTCTCCCAGTCGCCCTTGGATGGACTGCTGCATGCCGCCAATCATGTGTGGTCCATCGGTGCGAGCGGCACCGAGACGCTGCTCGACTTCGGCGAGCGCCATGGCGAGGTCGAAGCGGCCAACGCGGCCTACGAGGGGGCGGTGGCCAACTACCGCCTCACCGTGCTCAACGCCTTCCAGGCGGTGGAGAATGATTTATCCGGACTGCGCATCCTCGGGCAGCAGGCGCAGGCGCTGGACGTTGCCGTGAACGACTCCATCCGCGGCACGCAGATCGCACTCGCCGAATTTCAGGCCGGCACCGCCGACTACACCACGGTCGCCCAGGCGCAGGTGACGCAGCTGAGCAATCAGCAAAACGCGCTCACCGTGCAGCAGAGCCGGCTGGTGGATGCGGTGTCGCTGATCGGCGATCTGGGCGGCGGCTGGTCCGACCAGCAGTTGCACGATCCAGGGCATCCCAAAACGCTGCCGGCGCAAATGGCCGCCTCGCCGTAGCCGACGGAGCGGTGCCTGTTTGAAGAGGCGGTGAGGAATTCGCTCTCATGACGCCCATGGCGGCGGTCATGGAACTCGCGACGACTTGCGCAACCCATAGGGAGTCGCGCCCGTGCGGCGCTTCAACACTGCGGTGAGATGGCTCTGGCTGGCGAATCCCGTTTGAGCCGCCACCTCGGCGATGCTGGAATCGGTGTTTACGAGCAGCCAAGACGCCCATTTGACACGCTCCCGGAGTACGTACTGAGCCGGGGTGATTTTGAATGCCCGCTTGAACGCGGGCGCAAAGCTCTGCGGACTCATGCAGACGATGGCCGACAATTTTCCCACCGTTATCCGCTTGCCAAGCGAGATGTTGACATGGTGACGTAGTAGATCCATTTTGGAGGGGGTTAGTACGCCGGTCAGCGGGCGGCGGCCGCGTTCGAGATTCCTGCAGGTTGCTTGAAAATATCGTTGAAAGGCGTCCATGGGGTTGTCGCCGCACGGCAAAGCAGGATTGGATTCGAAGGCGGCGAGACCCATGCGTCCACCGCCTTGCGCGGCTTCAGGCGCCATATTCTCCGCCGCGTCGCTCGACAGCCTGGATCGCGCCCAGTTCATCCTTGAAAAATGCAGGTAGGCCCGCGGCGTCACGCCGAGATGCTCGCAGAATCCTGCATGCAACTCGCGAATGCCGCAGCTTGCAAAGGCCGCGACATCGGCCACACTGATGTTCCGGTGCGAATTCTGGTCGATGAAGTGTTTCGCCTCGCGCGCCACTTTCGCGCTCACCGGGTTGCGGGATTCGAAAAGGCGGCTGTAGTTATGTGGATGTCCCACGAGCAGCAAAGTAATCGCATATTCATTGAGGCTGTTGATCGCAAGGTCCGACGGATGATCAGTGGCAAGCAACAGGCTTAGCGAGCGGATCACCAAATCCCATTGCGCTTTCAACGCCGGGGTGAACGGCACATGTGCAAATTGGACCGGCGCATCCAGTGCGCGGCCCAGCAGCCGCGAACAGAGTGATTGTATTGCGTCCGAGCTGATGTGAGTGGATATATGTGCGAAGGTGTCCCCGCTCTCCACGCGAGATTCCCTGGTGGCGGCAATCGGCGCGGTCCGACCCGCGCGAAATTCGATGACGTCGTTGCCGCAGCGGAAATGCGCGTTTCCAGCCGTGCAGGTCAGAATCAGAACGGATTCGCGCTCTGTTTCCGACAGGAATCTAAACCGCGCCGAATAGCTGACGTCATACTGCGCAATGTCGCCGAGATCCGTGCCGCGGATTCGAGTCCTCGAGGGGCGACCGCTGTCGCCTATGAACTGGAATTCGTTCTCGGCGTAGATGCCGCCGAGAAACTCCTGTATCTCATCGGAGTCCTGACTGCAAAAATCCCACTCTGACATCCTGCACTCCCGCCGAGAGCTTCGGCATGAAAAATGGTGGATTCACGTGGTTTCACTGCAGCCCAGCGTACCGAAAGAGTGCGCCGGCGGACTTGCTTTGGCCGTCAACTTGCACACCTTGGACGTCATGAGGAAGCCTGGCCGGCCGTCGCCGATACGAGGGGAGGCGGCGCCATTGCAATATCCACTGAGTGTTTTGCATGTTCCGCGGTTTCGAGAGACCGGCGACCTCGTGCCATAGGCGGCACCCAATGTGCGTCGCTAAACTGACGGGCACGGAACAATCGCCGCCCAGGTCCATCGTGCAAGGCGCCGAGGCGGAGCTCCGTGAGACGGGATTGTGCAGATGGTGTTGGTCAACTCAGTGGAGAAGGAAAATGGCGAATGCTTTACCCTATCCCAGCGCCGACGAGGTCCTGGGCGAGAAGCTGAATCCGGATGAAGCGGCGATTACCACGCAGATTGCAGATGAAGTGGAAAAGGGTATTCGAGCACAATACCAGCCGGGCTCGGCCCGCCGTGATGTGCACGCAAAGGCAACCGGCTTCCTGCGAGCGGAATTCCGGGTGAATGATTCAATCCCTAAGCATTTGGCGAAGGGAGTCTTCGTTCCCGGCAAGGTCTATCAGGCCTATCTGCGATTTTCCAATGGATCGGGGGATCCCAAGCAGTTCGCCGACGGGCACGACGATGGCCGCGGCCTGGCGATCAAGCTGCTCGGGGTTCCGGGAGAGAAGATTCTGGAAACCGATCGCCGTGCCATGACGCAGGATTTCGTCATGATCAATCATCCGTTCTTCTTTACCAGTGATCCTCAAACGTATCTGACCTTGATTACCAAGGCGGGCGGTAATCTTCTGACTAAATTGACGATACCTTTCAATTTAGGGATCAAGGGCACCAATCGGTTCCGGGAACTCAATAGCGGCAAGATTTCCAATCCCCTACAAATACAATATTTCTCGGCGTCTGCCTTCCGTTTGGGCATCGGGCCCGAGCGCCAGGCCGTCAAGTGGTCCGTGAAACCTGCCGCTGGTTACGTGGATCCCATGCCGGAAAATCCGGGACATGATTTTCTGACGTCGGCGATGAAAGCGACGCTAAAAAAGGGCGCCGTGACCCTCAACTTTCTCATACAGCCGAGAACGTCCGTAAACCAGAGTGTCGAGGACACCATGACCGAATGGAAGGAAGACGCCGCGCCGTTTCATGAGGTGGCGACTATACATATTCCGTCTCAGGACTTTGATACGCCGGAATTCAAGCGCCTCGGCGAGACCCTGTCGTTCAACGTCTGGCATGCATTGCCGGAGCATCGACCGCTTGGCGCGGTCAATCGCATGCGTAAAATCGTCTATGACCGCATCAGCAGTGTCAGAAATCAAATGAATTCCGCCGAAAGAAGAGAGCCGCCATACTAGAGCCGAAGATTCCACCTCATGCACGAGATCTCGAGATGCTGCACATGCACTGGATCCCCAGCCGGTGTCCGCGCGGATTCTTATAAGATAGAATGTCTTCGTGTAAGTCGGCGGCGGCGTCAGCGACGATATTCGCGCCGAACGCTGAACGGGGGGAATGGTGCGCACGCGAGTGTCTGTGAAGGATGGATTGCCGAGCAAACACTTCCCTGGCGACAGGACGACCTTGGGAACCTGGGTGACCGCGATCGGCCGGGCATTGGACGCAGCCGGCTGGGACAGCGCGGCACTGCTCGCGGAGGCGGGTATCGATCTCAAATCTCTCGATGGCCCTATGGTTCGCTGTCCGCTTACCGTTTCCGTGCGACTGTGGAGAATCGCTTTGGACGCGACCGGCGATCCGGCCTTCGGAATCAAGGCGGCGAGCTATATCAAGAATACGAGCTTCCATGCACTGAGTTACGGGATCTCGGCGAGTTCAACGCTCAAGGAGGCATTCGAGCGTGCGCAGCGCTATTGTCATGTGATCAGTGATGCCGTGGAGTATGAATTCTCGCGGCGCGGATCCGAGTATCATTTCATCATGGAGCCCACCGCGGAGGTTCCCGACGAATCGGTGGACTGCTTGGTCGCGGCCTATTTACGGATGTGCCGCTCCTTGTGCGGGCGCGAATTCTCGCCCCTCCGCATTGACATGCGCCGACCGCGGCCGTCCAAGCTCGAGGACTTTGCGGCGCTGCTGCGCGCGCCATTGTATTTTGGTGCGCCCCAGACCCGCATGATATTCGATGCCGATGGCATCGAGCGGCCGCTCAATGCCGGCAATCCGGAATTAGCACGGCACAACGATGCAATGGCGCTGCAATACCTTTCACGAATCGACCGCCAAAACATACAGGTGCGCGTGCGAGAAATACTGCTGCAACGATTGCCCAGCGGGGAACCGTCCCAAAACGACGTTGCAGAACTTCTGACCATGAGCGCGCGAACGCTGCAACGAAAACTGGGCGAGAGCGGTCATTCCTACAAACAGATATTGGACGAGACTCGCCGTGAGCTCGCGATCGCCTATCTGAGCGCATCGCGATATAGCATCATTGACGTGACCTATCTGCTCGGGTTCTCGGCTTCCAGCTGCTTTACCCGTGCGTTCCGGCGTTGGACCGGCCAATCGCCGAGTGATTGGCGTGAGCGCGAGGTTGTACTGTCCTGATCCCTGCTTGGGGTCGCGTCGCAGCAAATGCCTGGCGCGATTACTCCTGTACCAGATGCTCCCGTACGAGATGCTCATATATTGAACTATGTCGCGGCAAACGCGCCCTGGTCCGTGGAGTATCCGCGTCTGTGCCTGAGAGTGCCACAGGCGCGATCGGTATGCCCGTTCAGCCGCCGCGACTGTCGCCGGGCAAAGGGATCCGGATATGCCCGCAGAGAAGTCGGTAAGCGAAGTGAAACTGGGAACGAAGTTGTTCGCCGCCGCCGCCCTGAGCTACCTCGTCGACGGCGTGCTCCTCGCGGGGTATGCGGCGGCTGGAATCGTCAATGGAACTATTCCTGCCGCCTACCTATTTTCGGGACTCCTTTCCTGCGCGGTGTTCTACCGGCTGACCACGAATTCGTTCAATGCTTGGCTGGATCGGTATCTCCCCTTGCTGCATGTAGTAACCGCGAGCGCACTGCAGGTGGCATTCATCGTCCTCGCACCGCAAACGGCATTCTATTTCTTGGCGTTGCTCTTCATCGTTTTCGGCTTCGGCAGTCTTGGGCTGTCCTCGCGCCAGTCCTCATACGTCTGGATCGGTGTCGCCATGTCCGTTGCCGCCGTCACATCGGCGCTGCACATCGCCATTGTGATACCGCAAGCAACACCGCTGCAGCAGTGTCTCGTATGGCTTTGCTTCGTGGCCACACTGGGAAGATGCGTACTGCTGGGCGCTCTGGGGCGGTCAATGAGGCTGCATTTGCAGGACCGCCGGCGGCAACTACGAATTTCAGTCGAGATGCTCGAAGAACGCGACAAATCGTTGGCTCGCGTCAACCTTGAACTGAAGCGGCAGGCGACGCACGATGCGCTCACAGGGCTTGCGAACCGAGGATTATTCGTCGAGCGGATGGAGCAAGCGATGCGAGAGGGCGAGGCCTTCGCCGTTTGCGCGCTCGATCTCGACCGCTTCAAGGTGATCAATGATTCGCTGGGACACGGCGCGGGCGATACGTTGCTGCAATGCGTGTCACGGCGGCTTCTCTCCGCAACGCGCGCAGACGATACCGTCGCGCGCGCCGGCGGCGACGAGTTTTTGATGTTGCTGCGCGGCATCCGCTGCATCGAGGAGGCCGAGGCGCAGGTTGCACGTTGCCTTCTCGTACTGTCAGAGCCTCATCGATTGGCGAACAAAGAGCTTCGCGTCTCATCCAGCATTGGCGTGGCACGATATCCGAAGGACGGCATTGCGGCGGAGGAACTTCTCGCGCAGGCCGATGAGGCGATGTATCACGCCAAACGCAGCGGAAGAAATACCTATAGATTGTTCGATCCCACCATCAAGGGTTTTTCGCGTGAAAGCCAGGAGATCGACGCGGATCTGCCCACTCTGGTCTCTGCGGCAGGCATTGTCGCGGAGTAGCCCGAGCCGGATTGGCGGCCATTCAGAAGCGATAGTTGACGCCAACGCGGGCGAGGTTGGCGAACAGATCGACGCTATGAGTGAAGACATTGAGCGGCGATGGTCCGTAGGCGGTCGTCAAATTAGCGCTGGTCGCGGACTCTCGACCGAGGTCGACGTAGAGGTACTCCGCCTCAACGGACCAGTGATCGCCTACTCTCGCCTCGATGCCGCCGCCGAAGCTGTAGCCAACCGCGATGCTCGAGAGCGATCCGGACGCGGCGGCAGCGCTATTATTGTCGCTGAACATAAAGTCGCTCTTCAATTTACTGCCTGCCAAGCCGCCGCTGATGAATAGCAGTGCGTCCCTATATGCCCAACCGATGCGCGGGCGTGCCGTGAACAGGAAATCGGAGCGAACCGATGATTTGATCGTGAACCCCGTGGGAGCACAGCAAGGATAGACGGCGGCGCCGGTCACGTCGCCGTGGAGGTCAAAGTGGCCGAATTCGGATTCGAAACCCAGAACCAGATTGCCTTTCTGCCAGTTATAGCCGCCCGTTATGCCGGCTGTGACCCCGGAGGAGTTGATGTTCTGTGCGCCCACCGTGCCGATGGCAGGGATACTCGTCGCCTGGAAGTAGCTGGCGGGGAACTGGATACCGGGCGCTGCCAATGCAGCCGTCGTCCGTAGATTGCCCCCTCCCCATACGCCCCCTAAATTATTGCCAAGGTAGAACCCAGTCCAGCTGTGGTTGAGAGAGTCGGAAGCATGCTCCGGCATTGCCGCGGACAGATCATCTGCGGCTGCGGCAGACAATCTGCCGAGTACCATGAGGCTGCCAACGAGAAGCCTGTTCATGAATGTCCTATTGTTGAACGAGGCAACCAAGCCAACCAGGCGCCGATACTCAGGAATGGCGTGTCAAATTCCTGATTAACTTATCAAAATCCTCACAAGAATACTGCTAAACCGATCGCAGTGTGGGAGCCATGTTCTGCCGCTGCGCCAGCACTGCCGCGGTGCATGCCCCGAGCCGCGAATGTGGCCGTCCTTAAAAGGTCTGTCCAGAGTGCGCAAATGGCTGCGCGACTTGCTCACTATACTACCCCCAGCTTCACTTCATGGATCGCGGAGGACCGCATGAGCGCAGTACGCGAGGCAAGGATAAATAACAAGTCGGCCGTGTTGCAATCGCTCGCTTCCGACAAGATCTGGCTGCGCCAACGCCTGCGGTCAAGTTGCCTGTTTCCGGTTTTTCAGCCCATCGTCCAGCTTCCGGGCCGCTCCATCGCGAGCTTCGAGGTACTCGCTCGTCTGGCTGATGAAGAGTTGGGCGAAGTCCCGCCGAGCCGCTTCATTCCCGTCGTTGAGCGCTCGGGACTGATTGGCGAGCTGACCTACCACATCATCCAACATGCATGTACCGCCGCGAGCGCCTGGAAGGGAGCGTTCAGACTCGCTTTCAACATCTCTCCGCTGCAGTTTCAGAGCCTGGCGCTTCCCGCGCAGATCGAGGCCGCGGTACGGCTCTCTGGATTCCCCTTGTCCCGCGTGCAGTTGGAAATTACCGAGAGTGCGATCATCGACGACATCTCCGCCGCGCGTACGGCCGTCAGTCGCCTGAAGGCGCTCGGAATGCAGGTAATTCTAGACGACTTCGGAACCGGCTTTTCGAGCCTTACGCGATTGCAGGCCTTGCCTTTCGATAAAATCAAGGTCGATGGGAGCTTCGTTCGATCGATGAGGACATCGCGCCAAAGCCGCAAAATCGTGAGCGCGATAATTGGTTTGGGACAGAGTCTGGGGATGCCCATCGTGGCCGAGGGCATCGAAACGCGCTCGCAACTGCGCATGCTGACGCATCTGGGATGCAATTTCGGGCAAGGCTACCTTTTCAGCCGGCCGCTGCCGGCCGATGAGGTCCCGGCACTGATTGAGCTATGGGGTGAACAGCCTGACGATCCTTCGCCGTTGGATCTGTCTTGTAATCAACGGCTGGCGCAGTTGAACGCGATCTATTCAAGCGCGCCCATCGCGCTGTGTTTCGTCGATCGGCATCGCCGTGTGGTCAGCGCCAACAAGAGGTATGCCGAGATGATTGAGACCGACCTCTCTCAAATTGCCGGACGCCGGATCGAGGAAGTCATACCGCAAGCGGATTCCGGCGTACTCGCTGATCTGGCGCTCGCCGTCGGGGGCGGGCGTTCCCCGCCTCGTGAATGGATGATGCCGGACCGGCGCCACGTAGCGCTTGCGACCGTCGTCGCGGCACGGGACGAGAACAATGAAATGGCAGGCCTGCTCGTGGTATTGATCGACATCACACAGTACAGACGGCAAAATTCTCGGCCCAAGACCAACCGACCGGGCAAGGATTCGAAGCTACTTGCTGAGGCGCCTGAATTCCTTGGGCGAGAAGCCGACTGCGTTCCGAAATGCCGTGGAAAAAGCAGCAGTCGCTTTAAACCCGCAGCGCAGCGCGACCTCGGTGATTGGAAGCTCCGTATCGGCAATCAAGCGGCGCGCCTCTTCTAGTCGATGGTCGGCAACCCAACGATGCAGGCCGATGCCCTTGGATTGCCGGACCGCGCGAGACAAGTGCCGTACGCTGATGTTCAGCATCATAGCGAGGTCGTGCAGGGTAAGGTCCTCCGATAAATGGCTGCGGATATACTCATCGAGGCGGCGCAGCTGCCAAGGGGCCAACCCGCCGCGATGGCGGCGCTCATCATCGATTTGGCGCGCTCCGCTGTGTCGGGCAATCTCAAGGACAACCGACAGGGCTGCCGCCTCTGCAAACACCGAACCGCAGAACCCCGGCTCGATCGTCTCGCGAAACGCGATCCGGCCAAGATGCAGCAGTCGGGGCGAGTCGATGGCATGCATGAGCTCGATTCCCCTGAGTGCCAGACCGCGATCAGTTTCCGAAAGGGCATCAAGAAATTGCGCGCTTAGAGAACACCAGAGCGTCGTGAACGCTCCCTTAACGGAAACGTCGACCGTAATCCCAGATCCGGCAAAACCCAGTGTCCCGGCTTGCCGCATCGGTCGGCCCCCAACCCTGTACTGCACGTCCCGCGGCATGCGAAGCGAGTAGCGAAATAAGGCAGCTCTGGCATCCGTGATCAGATGACTCTCGTGCATGCCAGTGTGTAGACTCTGAGTGGCAATAAGCCTGACGCCGCGGGGAGAGGCGACATCACCCAGTGTGCCGATGCGGAAGTCAGCCATCGCTCCGAGCGCATCGACGCGGCGCGTGGGAGTTGGATGAGGAAGAGTATCCATTATTCCTCCTTCCGGATTCATGCCGGTATCGCGACGGCAATTAATGTATCGACTCATACCGCCAATTCCCACGCATTTAAGCGTTTGGCCAAGATATTTATCGAAATATGCAAGACGCTCGGCGAATTTCGAAAAAAAGCCGCGCTTGCCTGCGTACAGACCGGCCAACATCGCTCTCGCCGCCCTTCCTTGTTGGCGGACCGGTCGAAAACCTTCCGACAGCCGGATCGATTGTGGCTCTTCCAGAGAACAATGACGCAATTGCGAAAATGTATGTCGTCTGTAGTTTCTATACTTCAAGCCTGTCTTCGTTCTATTGCTGACAGAGGACAAGAGTATGTCGGGTCTGGATGCCATCAATGAGCTTGATTTAGAAGCCTGCGCACGCGAGTTTATGCCGCGCATTCGAAAGCTCGCCTGGCGACTGAAGTGGCGTCTGCCGACGCAAGTCGATGCCGAGGATCTGCTGCAATTCGGGCTACTGGGTCTATTGCAGGCGGCACAGCGCTATCGGGGCACGCGATCCGGTTTTTGGTATTTCGCCCTGCCGCGCATACGCGGGGCGATGCTCGATGGGCTGAGAGCCGCCGACACTGCACCACGGCATCTGCGGCGCAACATCCGGCAACTTTTGCGCAGCGCCGGCAAACTCGAACAGATTCTCGGACGCCCCGTGACCGGCCGAGAGATAGCGGCCGAAGCGGGCGTCTCACTCACGAAGTATCATCGCATGCTATTTGAACATTCAGTGCACGAGGCGGTAGAAATACGCTCGGAGGCCGAGCTGTGGTCACACACTTGCGCCGCAATCTCGACTGATCCGCTTCAGCCGCTGCTCGACCACTGTATCCGCCGGCAATTGCGAGATGCAATAACCCGCCTATGTCTACGCGACCGCACGCTATTGCGTTTACGCCTCGACGAGAGTCTCGAATTGCGGCGCATCGCGGCAATCATGGGGGTGAGCGAATCGCGTGTCAGTCAGTTGTTCGGCGCGATTGCAGCGCGGCTACGTTCAACCCTGGCGAAAATCGACTCCGGCAATGTTCGGCGAGAGCCCGGCATAAGAACATGAAGCCCCGGATTCCGTTTCTCATGCCGTCGAATTTCGCGTCCCGCGGTCGCCGTACGGCGCATTGCGCGCCATCACGCTGTAAAGCCTGCAAAACGTGCTGAGCCCGCTAACCATATCCCGCGTGCCAATAGTATTGGTAGTGGACGATGACGATGCAAATCGTCAAATTGTCACCGCACTATTGACACTCAACGGCTATTGCGTCCACGAGGCGAGCGATGGCCAGGTCGGGTTGGAAGTCGCCCTGGCGGTACAGCCGCAGCTGGTAATTTCCGAAATCGTGATGCCCAGCGTGGACGGCTACGAATTCGTCCGTCGCCTTCGCGCCCATCCGCAGCTCGAGGCGGTGAAGGTCATCCTGTACTCCGCCAGCTACAACGAAGGAGAGGCGCAACACCTGGCCGAGGCGTGCCGCGTCGCTCGCGTACTCCCCAAGCCGTGCGCGCCCCCAGGCATGCTGTCCGCCCTCCAAGAGGTCCTACAGGAGGCGCCGTGCGCCAATACCAAGATATGCATCGGTGAGGGGTTTGACCAGGAACACCTTCAGGTGATCTCGAATAAACTCGCGGAAAAAGTCGAGGAGTTGGGGGCTGCCAACGCGCGACTGAAGGCGCTCACGGAGTTCAACCTTCAATTGGCCTCGGAGCGGGATCCGCGCACTCTGGTCGAGAAGGTGTGTTACGGTGCCAGAAACCTTCTTGGCGCAAAATATGCGGTCCTCGTAGTCAATGAGAGGCATCAGGCAGACTCTGTCTTTTTCGCGACGAGCGGCCTGACATTCCCGGGCTGTTCCAGCGCGATGATGCCGCCGCTCGATGGTGGCGGCCCTCTTGGCCGTGTATTCAACGCCCGCATCACGTGGCGCGCCAGTCGCGGCGACTCCGACCTTCCGCTGGCTGTCCTTCCCGCCGGATATCCTGCTGCAAACGCCTACGTCGCGGCTCCGATATCTTCGCTCACCCACACATATGGCTGGCTGTGCCTCGCTGACAAACTCGGCGCCGCCGAGTTCGATGCCGAGGATGAGAGAATTCTGGGAATACTGGCCGCGCAGGTCGGACGAATATATGAAAATGGCAGCCTGACCTACGAAATACAAATGCATGCCACGCAACTGCTCGTGGAGATGGATGAGCGGGAACGTGCGACGGTGCAACTTCGCAATAGCGAAGAACTCCTGCGCCAGCTTGCGGAGAACATCCAGGACGTATTCTTCATCACGCTACCCGACTATCGAGACATGATCTACGTCAGCCCCGCGTTCGAGAAGATATGGGGACGCAAATTGACCTCCTTGCGCCTCGCGGATTTGCGCGAAGCCATTCATATAGAAGATCGTGAGCGCATCGTGAAGAGATTGCAGGGCCATGTCGGCAAGGCAATCAACGATGAAATGGAATACCGGATTGTTCAGCACGGTGGCGCGGTTCGCTGGCTGTCTACGCGGCTCTTCACCGTATGCGATGACCGTGGTCAACCATTTCGCGTCGTGGGGGTCTCTGCCGACGTGACGGAACGCAAGGAAGCAGAGGCGAGAATTAGGCGCTTGAATCGCGTTTACCGGCTTTTCAGCGGCATCAACGCGCTGGTCGTGCGTGCGCAAAACCAAGATGCCTTGTTCATCGACGCGTGCCACCTCGCCGTCGATCAAGGCGACTTCCGCCTGGCCTGGGTAGGTTGCGTGATGGCTGGCGAGGAGCGAGTCACCCCGGTCGCCTGGGCCGGCGATGACTTCCTCGTTACACAGTCATTTCGCGACTGCATCCCCGTCTTGCTCGACTCGGATGACTTCCTGTTCGCGGCGATACGCGAACAGGAGCCCAGAGTATGCAATGACCTTCGAGCCGAACGGCAGACCGTCTTGTATCACAAGGAGATGATCGAGCGGGGGTTTCGATCCATGATCACGCTGCCGTTGGTTGTCCACGGCAACACGGTTGGGTGCCTGGTATTGGCCACCGATCATCCGGGCTCTTTCGACGCGGCCGAAATGCAACTCTTGGTTGAGCTTTCGGAGAATCTATCTTTCGCTCTTGACCGCTTCGAGAAGGTCAGAGAACTCAACTACCTGGCCTACTACGATGGCCTTACCGGGCTGCCGAATCGTGCGTACTTCACCGAACAACTCAGCCGGCGGCTGCCCATGAGCAAGCAAAGCGGTGCGCAGCTGGCAGTGGTCATCGCGGATCCGGAGCGCTTCGATACCATCAATGACACCTTTGGACGCAATCACGGGGACGCACTGCTCAAGGAAATCGCGCGCCGCCTTCTCACATACTCGGGCGACATCGACTCTGTCGCGCGGATCGGCGCCGGCCAGTTTGCGATGATCCTGCCTTTTGTGGGCAGTGCGCCCGCGGCCACGGAAGTGTATCAAGAGCTCTACAAGTCCTGGCTTGCAGCGCCCTTCAGTATTGCCGGCCACGATCTGGCGGTGTCGGTGCGCGCGGGAATATCGATATATCCGAACGACGGGATCAACGCCGAGTCGTTATTGAAGAATGCCGATTCGGCCCTCAAAAGAGCCAAGGCAACGGACGAGAAGACGGTGTTATTTACCCGTCAGATAAGCGATTGGATTGCCGAACGGCTATCGATGGAAACCCGTCTCCGGCGAGCGCTCGAGAAAAGAGAATTCGTGTTGCATTATCAACCGAAAGTCGATGCGGAGGCACGCCGGCTGCAAGGCGTGGAAGCCTTGCTTCGATGGGAAAATCCCGAATTGGGGCTGATGCCGCCGGCCAAATTCATTCCTCTCATGGAAGACACCGGAATCATCGTCGATGTGGGCGCCTGGGTTTTGCAGCAGGCGAGCGTCGATCGTGCGCTGTGGCGGAATGCGGGGCTGCCGGCGCCGCGGATCGCCGTGAATGTCTCCACGGTGCAGCTGCGTCGACCCGATTTTGTCGAGATGGTACGTCGTGTGGTCAGGCCCGGCGATTCGCCGGTTGGTCAAGAGGATGAGGCGGGCGCCGGTATCGACATTGAGGTGACGGAATCCTTGCTGGTGGATCGGGCGGACGCCAACGCGGATAAGTTACGGGCCATACGTGATTTCGGGATGGAGATTGCGATCGACGATTTTGGTACCGGATATGCATCGCTCGGCTATCTGGCAAGATTACCGGTGCACAGCATCAAGATTGACCGATCGTTCATCGTCGCGATGCTCGATGACCCCAGTGCCATGACCCTCGTTTCGACGATGATTGCACTCGCACATTCCCTCAAATTAAAGGCCGTTGCGGAAGGCGTGGAGACCGAGGAGCAGGCCAAGTTATTGCGCTTGTTGCGTTGCGATCAAATTCAGGGATTCCTAATCAGCAAACCGCTGCCCTATGTCGAAATGACGGCGCTTTTGCAACGCCTCGCTGAATCCAGTGGGTAGGTAGTGCTAGGGTTCTGATGCGCTTGACGCTCTAGTCGCAGCTTCGCCGGCTCGCGCTTCGGATAACATTCTTTATCGTAGTTATCCTGAAGGGCCAAGAACAATATGCATAGCGACCCGGCCAACCCTCTCTCGACGGTTGTGAAGCGCCGCGTTACCGAGCTCGCGGCGCATCCGATCCGGTGGCTGACCCGCGCGCGCCTGCTGCTGCTGGGACATGAGGATCTCGCGGGACTGGTCTTTTGGGCGGCATTGACCGGCTTCTGCGGTGCATTGGCCAGTGTTGCCTTCAGAGAAGGCATACGCCTGTTCGAGCACCTGCTCACTGGCGAGTCGGGCGGACTCGTGATGGCCGCGACGGCGCTGCCGAAATGGCACCGAGTGCTCACGCCCTTGATCGGCGGCGTGGCTGCGGGCTTGGTCCTGCATTTCGGCGCACGCTGGTCCGGCAACCGGCGCTCCGTCGACTACATGGAAGCCGTCGCAGTGGCCGACGGCACGATTGCCGCGCGCCCGTCGCTGATTCGCAGCATCTCCTCGCTGTTCACCATCGGTTCCGGCGGATCGATCGGGCGGGAAGGGCCCATGGTGCAACTCGCCGCATTGCTCGGCTCCAAATTGGGATTGCTGTCGAGGGCTCCGGTGCCGCGGCGGCGGCTCCTGGTGGCCTGCGGTGCCGCTGCCGGCGTGGCCGCCGCCTACAATGCACCCATTGCGGGCGCGCTGTTCGTCGCGGAAATCGTCCTCGGCTCCATCGCCATGGAGAGTTTCGGTCCCTTGCTCGTGGCATCGGTCACCGCGAATGTCACGATTCATCGCTTTCTCGGCTACGGGCCGGTGTTCGTGATTCCTCCCGTGCAATTCGGCGGGAATTGGGAATTACTGGTCTACGGTCTGCTCGGCGTCGTGCTCGGGCATCTGGCCCCGCCGTTTCTCTCGCTGATCGAAGCCACGAAGCGGCGCTTCGCCGCGATCGCCGCACCCCAGTACGTCAAGCTCGGGGCCGGCGGGCTGGTGGTCGGGCTGATCTCCTATTTCTATCCGCAGGTCTGGGGCAATGGCTACAGCGTCGTCAGCACCATATTGAACGGCAACCTCGGCGGCTGGCTGCTGCTGGCCATTTTCGCCGCGAAGATTCTCAGCACCGCCGCGACGGTGGGCTCCGGGGCCGTCGGCGGCATATTCACCCCCACTTTATTCATAGGCGCCGCGGTCGGCGCTCTGGCAAATACGGTGATCCATCTGGCCTGGCCGGCCGCCGCTTCCTCGCCGGGAGCCTATGCCCTGGTCGGCATGGGCGGATTCCTTGCGGCCACGACCCATGCGCCGCTGACCTCGATCCTGATGATCTTCGAGATGACCCTGGACTACGATGTGGTGCTGCCGCTGATGCTGGCCTGCGTGACGGCGCACTACACGGCCAAGGCCTATCGCCGCGGCCGCTCGGTGTACGACGATTCGCTGCGGCCGGAGCGTGAGGACGGCGAGCCCGAGTGGCGCCTGCGAACCATCGATGCCTTGGTGAAACCGGTGGCCGCGGTGGTGGCGGAGGGCACCACCATTCGCGCCATGCTCGACGGCCTGCCCAAGCGTCCGGTGCAGACGGTCTACATCGTCGATGAGCGCGAGCAGCTGGTTGCCGCGCTCGACCCGCGGGTCGTCATGGCGCGCGTGAAAAGCGGCGCCATCGATGCGGACGATCCGGTGAACCGATCGGGCGCACCCGTCAACTGCGTGTTGACCCCGGACATGAGCCTGGCCGTCGCGCTCGACGGATTCCTGCGCGAGCGGGTGAAATCCCTTCCCGTCACCGCCAGCCAGTGGCACACGAAACTGCTCGGCGAAGTTTCGCGCCACGACTTGCTGCTGGCGGTGCAGGACCAGATTGCCGGGAAGAGCTGATGCGTCTGCGCAAGCCCAGGTGGTTCAACCTGAACGGCTCGCGGGTCGGGGGATAGCGGCGCCAGGGATGGCGCCCACACCGAAGAGCCCCGGTGAGTCGCGGGGCCGAAATTGCGTAACATACTGATGTTAATGGAAAAGGTGTCCGGCGCAGCCGCGATTTCTGTCCGAGACCGAGTGGCTTTGATGACCAGCGACGAGAGCGGTATCCCGTAGCCATGAACGCATTGACTATCGAGAATATGACTTGGGATGAGAAACTTCGGGCCAGGGAAGAGCTATGGAAGTCGTTAAGCCGAGAGGAAGCCCGGCTCGAATCTCCTCGGTGGCACGAGGAGGCGCTTCGGGAGACCGCTGCGCGTCTCGTTGCAGGCAAGGAGCAGGCGGTCGACTGGGAAGCCGCGAAGCGCGAACTGCGCAAGCGCGCTGAGTGAAATTCAAGAAGCTCTGAGATAGAGATCTGATGGCTCCCGAGGCGATTACGGGCGCGCCGATATCCGCTGCAGCCGGCCTCGTGCTTGGCTGCAGGCCGAATTGCTACGATGGTGGGTCGGGGAATGCCTTCAGTGACTCCCGCACGGCGAGAAGAAGCTGTGGCGCGTGTGCAATGGCTATGTTGTAGACCTTATTGTGATCGAGCTCCGCATAACCATGCGCGAGAATGTTGCGGAACCCTATAATGTCGCGGGCGTGAGGAATTGTTTCCGCAACGGCGGGCGCCACTCGGTAGAGATTGCTCATGGCTTCACCGCAGACTTCAAGCACGCGTTCCACCGCTGCTCTGGTTTTCTCGTCCGCCATATACTGCTCTAAACTGAATCCGGACGTGAAACGTACGGCCGCAGCGGCATAGTGCTCGATGTCTTCCAGGTAAACGCCGGGATCACGCTGCGGCATAAATTTGTGATTTGCTCTGCTCGATGTAATAGCGCAACCGGCGGTTGCGAATCGCTCGCAACTCCACCAAATCCACCGAACGCCGGAACAGAGCCTCCAGCGATTCTTTGAGGTCCAGAAAGTTTGAGAAGCTATCGGCAGCTTGCGCTTCAAACTCGACCAGAACATCTACATCGCTACGCGCAGCATCGAAGTCGTCCCGGAGTATTGATCCGAATGCTTCCAGACTGCGCACGCCGTGAAGACGGCATAGGCTGGCGATGGCCTCGCGGTTGTTTTCAATCAGCGGATGCATAAAGAAAGTCTAGCATGGGCTCACGCATTGCCGCCGTGACATACCTTGAACACAATGTCTGGCGCGAAGCTAGTGCCATTTTAGGGTCCAAGGGAATTCTCGATTAGCGGTGGCTTGTGAATCAGTAGGTTACCCATTCCTACGGCGGCGCCGAGTAGACGACCTTGCCGCCCACCAGGGTCGTGAGCACTCGGGTCTTGCCGATGGTGTCGGGAGGCACCGAAAAAATATCCTGCGACAGGACGGCGAGGTCGGCGAGCTTGCCCACCTCGAGGGTGCCTACCTTCTGATCGAAGAAGGCGGCGTAGGCGGAGCCCTGAGTGTAGGCGCGAACCGCGTCGGCCACGCCGATCCGCTCCTGCGGAATGTAGCTCGCGCCGGTCACGGCGGCGCCGCCCTGACCCGCTCCGTCCAAGGGCTGGCCGGCGACGTTCGCCGTGTCGGCGGATTTCCACACCTGCCGGGTGGCGGTCTCCTGAATGGAGACGAAGGGGTCGGGCGGCCAGGTGCAGGGCCAGTCGCTGCTGAAGGCGAGCACGGCCCCGCTTCGCTGCAGCGAATTCCATCGATCGGAGGGCAGGTGCTCGGCGGGATCGAAATTGCCGCCGTCATCGCCGCAGCAGAAGGAGGGCTGCATGTCGGCGATGACCGAGAGCTTGGCGAAGCGCGGCAGGTCGACCGCCTCGACCAAATCCGCATGCTCGATGCGCAGGCGCCGGTCGCGCGCGCCATGCGCCTGTTCCACCCGCTCATAGGTGTCCAGGACCATGTGCACCGAGTCGGCGCGCAAGGCATGGGTCATGATTTGATAGCCGCGCGAATCGAGTTCCATGACCAACGCCTCGTAGTCATGCGCATCGTAGACCAGCGGCGGGATCAAGCCGGTGCTGCCGTCGGCGAAGAATTTGACCAAGTTGGCCGATACCCAGTCGTCGTGATACAGCCGCCGCGCCTGCTCGAGATCGGCCAGAAACTGCGGCGTCAGATGGTGCTGGACGGCCACCGATCCGAAGCTCGTTCGCGTGCGCACCGTGAGGGTGCCGCGATCGCGCAAAGCGGCGTAGAGCTCGATCTCGGCCAGATCGCCCGTGGCGTTGACGACACTGGTGATTCCGAGACTGTTCAAGTAGTGGGCCGCGGCCTGCAGCATGGCCAACTGCTCCTCCCTGGGCACCCGAGCGGCGACCGCCCGGGCGGCGAGCTGCATCCCGGCTTCGAGCAGAACGCCGCTGGGGTGTCCGCTGGCATCGCGAATCACGCCGCGTTCCTCATCGCGGTCGGCCACCGGCC
The DNA here is from genome assembly GCA_963837435.1 of uncultured Gammaproteobacteria bacterium. Lineage (GTDB taxonomy): Bacteria > Pseudomonadota > Gammaproteobacteria > Steroidobacterales > Steroidobacteraceae > Bog-1198. The sequence goes on along the minus strand of CAWINJ010000009.1, from coordinate 1,200,820 downwards.
GATCGGTGATGCCCGCCATCTGCAAGGCGGCAGAGTTCAGCCACAGCGCGTGCTCGGAGGTATTGTGGATCACCACCGGCCGGTTCGCGACCGCGCGGTCGAGCAGCGCATGCGTCGGGGTGGTCGGAGGCACGGTGCTGAAATCCGCGCGGCCGAACAGCACGGCATCCTGTGGATGCGCCGCGGCGTAGGCCTTGAGGCGCTCGACCAACAGGTCAGGTTTGTCCGGAGTCACGCTGGATTGCGGGGTGGACAGGTTCAGGCCATGCAGCGCATACGCTCCATAGAGCATATGCATGTGCGAGTCGACGATCCCGGGGATGACGGTTTGTCCGTGCAGGTCGATCACTTGCGCATGAGCGGCGCGATGCTTCAAGACGGCGGCATCCGTGCCCACCGCCTCGATGCGCGAGCCGCTCACCGACAATGCCGTGGCCCAGGGGGCCTTCGGGTTGCCGGTGTAGATATGGCCGTGAATGAGCAAGGTGTCGCCGGCGAATGCCGCGGCCTGCCAGCTCAGGGCGATCAGCAACGCGGCAAGGCACTTCAGACAGGTCGGCATCATTTTTTCTCCCTTCGCCAAAGTATATACAACCCCTCGGAACGAGGTGGGTTCGTGGCTTCGCTGCGGGCACGCTGGGGGCCGAGGGCGGGTGCCGAGTGCTGGGTTTTATCGGCTCGCGCTAGATCTTGGCCAGCCATTCGCGCATCGCCAGGGCCACGCCGTCCGGCCGTTCGATCGGTGCCAAGTGGCCGGCCCCAAGGATTTCAAAAACGGTGGCGTGAGGGATTCGGCGCCGCATGGTCTCCTGCTGCGAAACCGGCGACCATGCATCCTCGCTGCCGCTGAGCAACAGGGTGGGCACGCCGATGGTCGGCAGCACCGGCAAGGCGTCCGGCCTGTTCAGCAGTGCGTTGATCTGGCCGGCATAGGAGTCCGGGGTCGAGCGCTCGACCATGGCCCTCAGGCAGGGGAGCAACTCCTGCGCGCGCGAGCCTCCGGCCAGGAACGGGGGCAGCCATTCGGCCGCGAGCGCCGACATCCCGTGCTCGTAGGCCAGCCGCAGCAGCCGGCCGCGGCTCTGCGGCTCGCCGTCGCGAACGGTCTGGATGCCGGTATTGAGCAGAGCAAGACCGGACACGCGGTGCGGCGCCATGCGGATCGCTTCGAGCGCAACCCGGCCGCCCATGGAATGTCCCGCCATGGCGAAGCGCTCGGGCGCCGCGCCCAGGACATGCTCGGCCATGGCGGCAATGGATGAGAATCCGCGGAACGACAGGACTTTCACCTGCGCCACGTCCTCGAGGCGCTCGGGGATGTCCGCCCAAACGACTTCGTCGCACAATAGCCCGCAGAGGAGCAGGAGTGGCTGCCGCAATGAAGATTGCTCGTGATTGACAGCCTCTCACTGTAGCATCGGAACCGATCGATTCGCGCGGAACTGGTTGCGGGAGGTGCGGTGGCACGCGATCTTCATCAAGCGGTGCGGGAGACCTGCCTGTGGCTGCCGGAGGCGGAGGAATTTCTGTCGCACGGCTCACCCAATTACAGAGTTCGCGGCAAGACCTTTGCCATCTATGTGGTCAATCACCACGGTGACGGTCGCGTCGCGCTGTGGCTGAACGCACCGGCCGGTTCCCAGGACCTGCATGTGCGCGCCGAGCCGGAACACTTCTTCATTCCGCCCTACGTCGGGCCGCGCGGCTGGCTGGGCGTGGTGCTCGATCGGGGCATCGCTTGGAAACGGGTCGCGGCGCTGGTGCGCGAGGCCTATGAGAAAGTGGCGCCGGATAAGCTGAGCCGCGGACTCGGCAAGACGCCGCCGCTGAAGGCTCCCGACAAGGCGCTCTCCGCCAGCCAGATCGATCCCATGAAATCTCCGCGCGCCGCGAGAGTGCTCAAATCCTTTCGCGCGCTATGCCGGCGGCTGCCCGAGTCGTGCGAGCAGGTGCAGTTCGGCCACCCGGTGTGGAAGGCGGGCAAGAAGACCTTCGTCTGGGCGCGCCATGACGCGGAGCGGCTGACGCTATGCTTCTGGGTGGGGGTGGATCAGCAGGGTCTGCTGACGGCGGACTCCCGCTATCGAATTCCCCCCTACATCGGCCACAAGGGCTGGATCGCGCTCGATGTGAGCGCGCACTGCGACTGGACCGAGATCGAGGCGCTGACCTTGCAGAGTTATCGGCATTTCGCGCTGAAACGAATGCTGCTGCAAATACAGGGGTGAGGCGAGGGCGTCAGGCGAGCGCGTGGGATCAGGGTCGGGCCGCCGCGTCCATGGCCAGCAACAGGGCGCCGCGCACACCGGCGTCATCGCCCAGCCGGGGCGCCACCACATACTGCTCGATGCCGCACAGGATCTCGCTACGATCCACATAGCCGCCCAGCCAGTGCAGCACGCGCGGCCGAATGAGCGGCAGCAGGCGCTCCTGGCTCATGACTCCGCCGCCCATGACGATGCGCCTCGGTGAGACGGTGAGGACCAGATGCGCGCACAACTGCCCCAGGTAGTCGGCTTCGATCTGCCACTGAGGATGCGCCGCATCGAGTTGCTGCAGCGATGTTCCGGTGCGGGCAAGTATCGCGGGCCCGGAGGCGATGCCTTCCAGGCAATCGCCATGGAAGGGACACACGCCGTCGAATCCGCTGTCCAGGGGATGGCGCCGCGGATAAATATGTCCCACTTCCGGGTGCATGAGGCCTCGAATCGGCATGCCGCCCACCATCACTCCGCCGCCGATTCCCGTGCCGATGGTCAGATACACCAGATCGCCGACGTCGCGCGCCGCTCCCCAGCGATGCTCGGCCAGAGCGGCCGCATTGACGTCGGTGTCGAAACCGATGGGACAGCGGAACTCCCTCGAGAGGCTGCCCACCATGTCGGTGCCGCTCCACCCCGCCTTGGGCGTGCGGCCGATGCAGCCGTAGCGGGGGGAGCCGGGATCGAGATGGACGGGCCCGAAGGAAGCCAGGCCGATGGCCGCGAGCGGGCCAAATGCCGCGCCCCGCTGCCGCAGAAAGGCGTGAGTGTTCGCCAACGTTGAGTGCGGATCGGTGGTCGGGAATCGTTCCTGAGCGAGGATGTCGCCGCGCTCATTGCCGATGGCAACGACAAATTTGGTGCCGCCCGCCTCGACGGCACCGAACACGCGTGACTCGCTCGTCATGGCGCAGCAGCATAGCGGGCCGTCGCGAGGATTGCTGAGCAGGCGCTGGCGCCGCGGGGTAAAGGCGGTTAATAGTTATAGGAGAAATAATGGGTTACATGATTTATATAAAAATATTCTACGCATCGTGCATCGTCCAGCAAGCGTCGTCGGCGCCTGTACCGAGTTACGGTCGCGCGGCCAGTTCGCGCTAAATACGGCCTCGCCTTCATTCTGCATCCCTGCCGCTGAGGTAGAGTAGGGTCTTTCCAGCCCAGACGCTCCGCATGAACGCAGCCCTCGATTCCGCGCCGAACTCGATCCGCCCGAGCGCCGCCTCGCGCGCCATGATCGAGCGCTTGATCGCGTTCAAGACGGTGTCGCGCGACTCGAATTTGGGACTGATCGAGTGGGCCCGCGACTACTTGCAGGGTTACGGTGCGCTGACCCGCCTGACGTACGATGAGAGTGGCAAGAAGGCGAATTTGTTCGCCACCTTGGGCGATTCGAACAAGCCGGGCCTCATTCTGTCCGGCCACACCGATGTGGTGCCGGTGGACGGTCAGCAGTGGGAATCCGACCCCTTTCAGGCCGTGGAGCACGACGGCAAGCTGTTCGCGCGCGGGTCGGCGGATATGAAGGGATTCCTCGGGGTGATTCTCGCCCAGGCGCCGAAGTTCGTGCAGGCGCTGAACGAGAACCGGCTGCAGGCACCGCTGCACTATTCGCTGACTTACGACGAGGAGGTCGGCTGCATCGGCGTGCGCGGGCTGATACGCGACTTGGAAGCGAACCACATCCGGCCGGCCGGCTGCATCGTCGGGGAACCGACCTCCATGCAGCCCATCATCGCGCACAAGAGCATGAATCGATTCCGCTGCTCGGTGCACGGGCGCGAGGCGCATTCCAGCTACGTCACCCACGGAGTCAACGCCATCGAGTACGCGGCGCGCTTGGTGGTCTTCGTGCGCCAGATTGCCGATCGGCTGGCGCAGGCCGAGACCCGCGACTACGGCTTCACCGTGCCGTATTCCACCCTCTCGACCGGGATGATTCGTGGCGGGATTGCCTTCAACATCGTGCCCAAGGACTGCGTGGTTCATTTCGACATGCGCACCCTGCCGCAGACCTCGGCCGATGAGCTCTATCAGGAAATCCGTGCCTTCGCACAAAATCTAACGCGCGAGATGCAGGCCGTGGACGCGGCCTCGGGCATCGATCTTGAATGGCTGAGCCAGACCGCCGGATTGGCCGCCGAGGAAACCGACGCCATCGTGCGATGGGCCATGCAATTGTCGAGAAACAAGCAGGTGGGCAAGGTGTCCTACGGCACCGAAGCGGGCCTGTTTCAAAAAATGGGAGTGCCCACCGTCATTTGCGGCCCGGGCGACATTGCCCAGGCCCATGGGCCGAATGAATTCGTGACTCTCGAGCAGCTTGCGCAATGCGAGAGGTTCGTGGACCGTATTCTCGACCTGCCGTACGGTGCCTAGGCCCATGCAAGGCACGAGCAAGACGATGCTGAGCGAGGCAGAGGCGGTGAACGAGGCAGCGACGACACTGGTCAAGGGAGCGTGCCCGCATGACTGCCCCGACACCTGCGCGCTCCATGTGCATGTCAGGGACGGCGTTGCCATCAAGGTGACCGGTTCCGCCGCGCATGGCCCCACCGCCGGCGTGCTGTGCACCAAGGTCGCCCGCTACACCGAGCGCACCTACCATCCCGACCGTGTGCTGTATCCCATGCGGCGCATCGGCCGCAAAGGGGAGGGGCGCTTCGAGAGGATTGGCTGGGAGGAGGCAATCGCCGCCATTGCCGCGCGCCTGGCGCCGATCGCCGCGCGGGACCCGCAGGAGATTCTTCCCTACAGCTATGCCGGGACCATGGGTCTGGTGCAGGGCGAGTCGATGTCCATGCGCTTCTTCCACCAGCTCGGCGCCAGCCTTCTGGATCGCACCATCTGCGCCACGGCGGGCACGGCCGGCCATCAGATCACCCTGGGCAGCCGGATCGGCGTCGACGTGGAGCTGGTCGAGCAGGCCCGGCTGATCGTTTTCTGGGGCTCCAATGCCATCACCTCGAGCGTGCATTTCTGGGCGCGCGCGCAAGAGGCCAAGCGCCGCGGCGCGACTCTGATCGCCATCGATCCCTACCGCTCGCTCACCGCGGAGAAATGCCACCACCACGTCGCGCTCCTGCCCGGAACCGACTCCGCGCTGGCCCTCGGACTGATGCATGTGTTGATTCGCGACGATTTGATCGATCACGACTATGTGCAGCGCCACACGCTGGGGTTCGATGCTCTGCGCGAACGAGTCCGCCGCTACGATCCGCCGACAGTGGCGGCGATTTGCGGCATCGAGGCCGCGCAGATCGAATCGCTCGCGCGGCTGTACGGCACCACCCGGCCGGCGCTGATCCGGGTCAATTACGGCATGCAGCGTGCGCGCGGCGGCGGCATGGGCGTGCGCAACATCGCCTGCCTGCCCGCGCTGGTCGGCGCATTTCGCGATGCCGCCGGCGGATTGTTGCTGTCCACGGGGAGCAACTTCGCGGTCGATTCGAACGCCCTGCAACGTCCCGATCTGCTGGCGGGCCGCAAGCCGCGCACCATCAACATGGTGAGCATCGGCCATGCGCTGCTGGATCGCAGCTCGCCCATCAACGCGCTGCTCGTGTACAACTCCAATCCGGTGGCGGTGGCGCCCGATTCCACGCGGGTGGTGCGCGGATTCGCCCGCGAGGACCTGTTCACCGTGGTGCTCGAGCATTTCCAAACCGATACGGCGGACTATGCCGACATCGTGTTGCCGGCGACCACCCAGTTGGAACATCTCGATGTCATCAAGCCCTACGGTCATTACTACATGATGGCCAACAATCCGGCGATTGCGCCTCTCGGGGAATCGAAACCCAATTCTGAAATATTCCGCCTGCTGGCCCGGGCGATGGGCTTGACGGACCCCTGCTTCGGCGATTCGGACGAAGTCATTGCGCAGGCGGCCATGGCCGAGGATTGGGATTTCAATGCGGTTCGCACCGCCGGCTGGAAGCGCATCGGGGCACCCATGGGCACCGCACGCTTTGCCGACGGCGGCTTCGACACGCCTTCCGGCAAGGTGGAATTCTTCTCGGCGCGGGCCGCGGCCCTGGGCTTGGATCCCCTGCCTGATTACATCGCGCCGCAGGAAGATACCCGAAGCGCCGCGGCTGCACGCTATCCCCTGGCCATGATTTCGCCGCCCGCGCGGCATTTCCTCAACAGCACCTTCGTCAATGTACAAAGCCTACGCGCCTCGGAAGGCGAGCCATGGCTGGACATTCATCCCGAGGACGCGGCGCGGCGCGGCGTGAGCGCCGGCCATTACGTGCGCGTCTTCAACGACCGCGGCAGCATCGAGCTGCGTGCGCGGATCACCGACCGAGCGCGGCGCGGCGTGGTGGTCGGATTGTCGGTCTGGTGGAAGAAACTCGCCCGCGACGGCAAGAACGCCAATGAGCTCACCAGCAGCGACGTGCTCACCGACATGGGACGCGGGCCGACGTTCTACGATTGTCTGGTCGAGGTCGAAGCGATTTAACCGTTGCGCCCCCAAATCGGGGCTCGTTCGTCTCCGTTTAGTCATAAGGCCGGGTTTGTAAATGTTACAACGGCGGCCTCGCGTGGAAAATAGACTTTTAGGAGAGCGTTTGCCAAGCTTCGACAGGGAGAGACTTCGCACTCACGCTTAGGCGCGCGCCGCCGGCGTGGCCAATTGCGTGGAGAGAATTCATGGATGCCAACGTGAGCGCCGTCCGCAGAAAAAAGAACGGGGCGCGTGCTTCCAGCGCCTCGCCGACCGGCCCCGCTCTCGACCTGAATCAGTTGCTCGATGGGCTGCAGGCCATGCGCGCCGGCAATTTCTCCGTGCGCCTGTCGGGCTCGCAGACCGGGGTCGCCGGAAAAATCTGCGATGCCTTCAATGCCATCGTCGCCGCGAACGAGCGCATCGCGCAGCAGCTCGAGCACGTCGGCGAAGTGGTGGGGCGGCAGGGCAAGACCCGCACGCGGGTTCGCTTCGGCCGCTCGGAAGGCGCTTGGGCCGATATGGAAGACTCGGTCAACACCTTGATCGACGACTTGCTCTGGCCGACGACAGCGGTGACCCGCACAGTGACCGCCGTGGCGCGCGGCGATCTGCTGCAGACCGTGCCGCTGGACGTCGACGGCCGCGCCCTGAAGGGCGAGTTCCTGCGCTCGGCCGACATCGTCAACACCATGATCAAGCAGCTCAGCGTGTTCACCTCCGAGGTGACGCGCGTGGCGCGCGAGGTGGGCACCGACGGCAAGTTGGGCGGGCAGGCGCAGGTGCGCGAAGTGACCGGCGTCTGGAAGGATCTCACGGAGAGCGTGAATTCCATGGCCTCGAACTTGACCGCGCAGGTGCGCAACATCGCGGAGGTCACCATCGCGGTCGCCAACGGCGATCTGTCGAAGAAGATCACGGTAGACGTGCGCGGCGAGATATTGCAATTGAAGGAAGCCATCAACACGATGGTGGACCAACTGCGCTCCTTCGCCTCCGAAGTGACGCGCGTGGCGCGCGAGGTGGGCACCGAGGGCAAGTTGGGCGGCCAGGCGCTGGTACCCGGGGTGGCGGGCACCTGGAAGGATCTCACCGATTCGGTGAACGCCATGTGCGGCAACCTCACCGCGCAGGTGCGCAACATCGCGCAGGTCACGACCGCCGTGGCGCGCGGCGACTTGTCCCACAAGATCACCGTCGATGTGTCGGGAGAGATCCTCGAGCTCAAGCAGACCATGAACACCATGGTGGATCAGTTGAACGCCTTCGCGGGCGAAGTGACCCGCGTGGCGCGCGAAGTCGGCACCGAGGGTCGTCTGGGCGGCCAGGCGCAGGTGCCCGGCGTCGCCGGCACCTGGAAGGATTTGACCGACAACGTCAATTCCATGGCCTCGAATCTCACGGCGCAGGTGCGCAACATCGCGGAAGTGTCGACCGCCATCGCCAACGGCAATCTGGCGAAGAAGATCACGGTGACGGTGTCCGGCGAAATCCTGCAGCTCAAGGAGACCATCAACACGATGGTGGATCAGCTGAACGCCTTCGCCTCGGAAGTGACCCGCGTGGCGCGCGAGGTGGGCACCGAAGGGCGTCTGGGCGGCCAGGCCAATGTGCGCGGCGTGGCGGGCACATGGAAGGATTTGACCGAGAACGTCAATTTCATGGCCTCGAACCTCACCGGCCAGGTACGCAACATCGCCGAGGTCACGACCGCGGTGGCCAACGGCGATTTGTCGAAGAAAATCACCGTGGACGTGAAGGGCGAGATTCTCGAGCTCAAGGACACCATCAATACCATGGTGGACCAGCTCAATGCCTTCGCGGGCGAGGTGACCCGCGTGGCGCGCGAGGTGGGCACCGAAGGGAAGTTGGGCGGCCAGGCGCAGCTCAAGGGCGTGGCCGGCACGTGGAAGGATCTGACGGACTCCGTGAATTCCATGGCCTCCAATTTGACCGGCCAGGTGCGCAATATCGCCGAGGTCGCGACCGCCGTGGCGCAGGGCGATTTGTCGAAGAAGATCACGGTCACGGTGTCGGGCGAGATCCTGCTGCTGAAGGAAACGCTCAATACCATGGTCGACCAGCTGCGCTCCTTCGCGGGCGAGGTGACGCGCGTGGCGCGCGAGGTGGGCACCGAAGGACGCTTGGGCGGGCAGGCGCAAGTCGCGGGCATCGCCGGCACCTGGAAGGACTTGACCGATTCGGTCAACTCCATGGCGGGCAATCTCACGGCGCAGGTGCGCAACATCGCCGAAGTCTCCACCGCCATCGCCAACGGCGATCTGTCGCGCAAGATCACGGTGGACGTGCGCGGCGAGATTCTGCAATTGAAAGAAACGCTCAATACCATGGTCGACCAGCTGAATCGCTTCGCCTCGGAAGTGACCCGCGTGGCGCGCGAGGTGGGCACCGAAGGCAAGTTGGGCGGCCAAGCCAATGTGCCGGGCGTTGCCGGCACCTGGAAGGATCTGACCGAGAACGTCAACTCCATGGCCTCGAACCTCACCGGCCAGGTGCGCAACATCGCCGAAGTGACCACGGCGGTGGCACGGGGCGATTTGTCGCGCAAGATCACGGTGGACGTGAAGGGCGAGATCCTCGAACTCAAGAACACCATCAATACCATGGTGGATCAGCTGAACGGCTTCGCGGGCGAGGTAACCCGCGTGGCGCGCGAGGTGGGCACCGAAGGGAAGTTGGGCGGGCAGGCGCAGGTGCCGGGAGTGGCGGGCACCTGGAAGGACCTCACCGACAACGTCAATTCCATGGCGGGCAATCTCACGGCTCAGGTGCGCAACATCGCCGAGGTCGCGACCGCCATCGCGACCGGCGATTTGTCGCGCAAGATCACGGTGGACGTGCGCGGCGAGATTCTGCTGTTGAAGGAAACGCTCAATACCATGGTCGACCAGCTGCGCTCTTTCGCCGGCGAGGTGTCGCGCGTGGCGCGCGAGGTGGGCACCGACGGCCGCCTGGGCGGGCAGGCGGTGGTTCCCGGGGTCGCCGGAACCTGGAAGGATCTGACCGACAATGTGAACCTATTGGCCGCGAATCTCACCACCCAGGTGCGCAATATTGCCGAGGTCACCACCGCGGTCGCACGCGGCGACCTGTCGCGCAAGATCACGGTGGATGTGAAGGGGGAAATCCTCGAGCTCAAGAACACCATCAACACCATGGTGGACCAGCTGAACGGCTTCGCGGGCGAGGTGACCCGCGTGGCGCGCGAGGTGGGCACCGAGGGGCGGCTCGGCGGGCAGGCGCAGGTGCCGGGAGTGGCGGGCACCTGGAAGGATCTCACCGACACGGTCAATGTCATGGCCGCCAACCTCACCGAGCAAGTGCGCGGCATCGTCAAAGTGGTGACCGCGGTCGCGAATGGCGATTTGAAGCAGAACCTGACCGTCGCCTCCAAGGGCGAGGTCGCGGCGCTGGCCGAGACCATCAACAACATGACCGATACGCTCGCCACTTTCGCCGACCAGGTGACCACCGTGGCCCGCGAGGTCGGGGTCGAAGGCCGGCTCGGCGGGCAGGCCAATGTGCCGGGCGCGGCCGGGACCTGGAAGGATTTGACGGGCAATGTCAACCTGCTGGCGGCGAATCTCACCACGCAGGTGCGCGCCATCGCCGAGGTCGCGACGGCGGTCACCAAGGGAGACTTGACCCGCTCGGTGCAGGTGGAGGCGCGCGGCGAGGTCGCGGAGCTCAAAGACAACATCAATACCATGATCGGCAATCTGCGCCTGACGACGGACCGCAACACCGAGCAGGACTGGCTGAAGACCAATCTGGCGCGATTCACCAACATGCTGCAGGGGCAGCGCGATCTGGCCACCGTCGGCCGGATGATGCTCTCGGAGCTGGCACCGCTGGTGGAGGCTCAGCACGGCGTGCTCTACCAGGTCGAGGCGGACGGCGCGGCGCAGCGGCTGAAATTGCTGGCCGCCTATGCCGACGAGCCGGGCGAGGGCTACGCGCAGCACTTGCAGCTGGGCGAGGGGCTCATCGGCCAATGCGCCCGCGACGCGCGGCGCATGTTCATCACCGATATTCCCGCCGATGCGGTGCCCATCCGCTCCGGCTTGTTCCGCTCGCCGCCGCGCCACGTCATCGTGCTGCCGGTGCTGTTCGAAGGCCACGTCAAGGCGGTGATCGAGCTCGCCTCGCTCGGGGCATTCACTGCGCTGCAGCTGTCCTTTCTCGAGCAGCTGACGATGTCCATCGGCATCGTGCTCAATTCCATCGAAGCGACCATGCAGACCGAGGGGCTGCTCAAGCAGTCGCAGCAGCTGGCCACCGAGCTGCAGACGCAGCAGCGCGAGCTGCAGCAAACCAACGAGCAGCTCGAGCAGAAGGCGCAGCAGCTCGCCGACCGCAACGTCGAAGTGGAGGCGAAGAACCAGGAGATCGAGGAGGCGCGGCGCGCGGTGGAGGAGAAGGCCACGGAACTGGCGCTCACCTCGAAGTACAAATCGGAGTTCCTCGCCAACATGTCGCATGAGCTGCGCACGCCGCTCAACAGCATTCTGATCCTCGGCCAGCAGCTCACGGAGAATCCGGACGGCAACCTGAGCAACAAGCAGGTCGAATTCGCACGCACCATTCACGGCGCCGGCACCGATTTGCTGAACCTCATCAGCGATATCCTCGATCTGTCGAAGATCGAGTCCGGCACCGTCTCGGTGGACGCCGAGGAGGTGTATTTCAGCAACTTGCTGGAGATGATCGCCCGTCCCTTCCGCCACGAAGCGGAGAGCCGGCGCCTGCAATTCGAGGTGTCGATATCGCCGGATCTGGACCGCACGCTGGTCACCGATTCGAAGCGCCTGCAGCAGGTGCTGAAGAACCTGCTGTCGAACGCCTTCAAGTTCACCGCCGAGGGTGGGGTCAAGCTCGCCGTGTCGCCCGCGGCGAGCGGCTGGAATCCCGACCACCCGACCCTGCAGCTTGCGCCGAGCGTCGTGTCCTTCGAGGTGTCCGACACCGGCATCGGCATCCCCCCGGAGAAACAGCGCATCATCTTCGAGGCCTTTCAGCAGGCCGATGCCGGCACCAGCCGCAAGTACGGCGGCACCGGCCTGGGGCTCGCCATCAGCCGCGAGCTGGCCAATCTGCTCGGCGGCGAAATCCAGCTGCGCAGCGCCCCCGGCAGGGGAAGCGTGTTCACGCTGTACCTGCCGCTCACTTATTCGGCGGTCGCGGTATCGAAGGGCGCCTCCGGCGGCGCCGCGGACTCGGCGCAGTACACGACCCCGGCGGCGGCGCTGCGCGCCCCGGACCGGCAGGCCGAGCAGATTTTGGACGATCGCAACGCACTGAGCCCGGGCGACAGCGTGGTGCTCATCGTCGAAGACGATGCGCACTATGCGCGCGTCATGCAGGCGGTGGCCAAGGAGCAGGGGTTCAAGGTCGTGGTGGCGCAGCGCGGCGCCGAGGCGCTCGAGCTTGCCCGCGCGCACCTGCCGACGGCGATCTCGCTCGATATATTCCTGCCGGACATGCTCGGATGGACGGTGTTGACCCAGCTGAAACAAGACGCGGCGACCCGGCATATTCCCGTGCAAATCGTCAGCCTGGACGAGGATCGCAATCATGGATTGGCGGGCGGTGCGTTCGCCTTCGTGCAGAAGCCGACCACGCCGAAGACCCTGCAGGGGGCATTCGCGCGCATGCGGGACTATGCCGCTCCGCGCCGCAAACGCTTGCTGGTGGTGGAGGACGACCAGGCAGAGCGTGCCAGCGTCTCGGCGCTGCTCGAATCCCCCGACATCGAGATTGCCACCGCAGACAGCGGCGAGGCGGCGATCGCACTGCTGCGCGAGGACCCTGCGGATTGCGTGGTGCTGGATTTGCGGTTGCCCGATATGTCCGGCTTCGAAGTGTTGGAGAATATCCGCGACGATCAGGCCCTGTGCGACATTCCGGTGGTGGTGTTTACCGGCCGGGAACTCTCCGCGGATGAGGACGCCAGGCTGCGCACCATGGCGCGCAGTGTCATCGTGAAGGGGGTCGAGTCGCCGGAGCGGCTGTTGGATGAAACCTCGCTGTTCCTGCACCAGGTGGTGGCCGAATTGCCGCCGGCGAAGCAGCGCATGCTGCAGCGGCTGCACAGTTCCGACGAAGATTTGATGAAGCGCGCCGTGCTGTTGGTGGACGATGACACGCGCAATATTTTCGCATTGAGCAGCGTGCTCGAACGGCGCGGCATGGAGGTGCTGACCGCAACCACCGGCAGCGAGGCGCTCGCCGTACTGAACGCGCGGGAGGATGTGGCCATCGTCCTCATGGACATCATGATGCCGGGAATGGACGGCTACGAAACCATCCAGGAGATCCGCGCCACATCGAAGTTCCGGCGGCTGCCCATCCTGACGTTGACGGCAAAAGCCATGAAGGGGGACCGCGAGAAGTGCCTCGAGGCCGGAGCATCCGACTATCTGGCCAAACCGGTGAACATCGAGCAGCTGCTGTCGGCGCTGCGCATGTGGCTGCACCGTTGAGGCGCCGATCACGTGACTGACCGCGAGCGGGTGAACATCCTGCTGGTCGACGACCAGCACGCCAAATTGCTCAGCCACGAAGCGATTCTGGCCGAGGTGGGCGAAAACCTTCTGAAGGCCAATTCGGCGCGCCAGGCGTTCGACTACCTGCTCAAGAACGAGATCGCCGTGATTCTCATCGACGTGTGCATGCCGGACCTGGATGGCTTCGAGCTCGCCAGCATGATTCGCGAGCATCCGCGCTTTCAGGCCACCGCCATCATCTTCGTCTCCGCGGTCATGATGACCCATCCGGATCAGATGCGCGGCTATCAGCTCGGCGCCGTCGACTACGTGCCCGTGCCGGTGGTGCCGGAGCTGCTGCGCGCCAAGGTGAAGGTGTTCGTGGATCTGTACCGCAAGACGCGCCAGCTCGAGCGCTTCAACGCCGAGCTCGAGCTGCGGGTCGCCGAACGCACCGCGGAGCTGCAGCGATTCAATGAGGAGCTCGAGCTGCGGATCGAGCAGCGCACGCGCGAGCGCGAAACGGCCATCGCGCAGCTGTTCGAAGCGCAGAAGCTCGACACCATCGGGCAATTGACGGGGGGTGTGGCGCACGACTTCAACAATTTGCTGATGGCGGTTTTGGGCAGCCTGAGCCTGCTCGAGAAGCGGCTGCCCGAGGATCCGCGCTCCCATCGCCTATTGCAGAACGCGCTGCAGGGTGCCCAGCGGGGCGCGGCGCTGACGCAGCGCCTGCTGGCATTTTCCCGCCGACAGGAACTCAAGCCGGAGTCCGTCGACGTTCCCGGCCTGGTGCGCGGCATGAAGGAGCTGCTCGAACGCGCGCTCGGGCACGGCGTGGAATTGCACTTGCAGTTCCAGAACGACATGCCGGCGGCGCTGGTGGATGCCAACCAGCTGGAATTGGCGCTGCTCAATGTCTCGCTCAATGCGCGCGACGCCATGCCGGACGGCGGCACGCTCACGATCTCGGCAATGTACTGCAGCCGCGCCGGGGGTACGCCGAATGCAACACCCGATGCCGCGCTCGCGCCCGGCGATTACGTGCGCATCAGCATCGTCGATGATGGGGTCGGCATGGACGAGATGACGCTGGCCAAGGCCACTGAGCCGTTTTTCACGACCAAGGGCCCGGGTAAGGGCACGGGTCTCGGCCTATCCATGGTGCATGGGCTTGCAGCACAGTCCGGAGGGCTGCTGCGGATCCGCAGCGAACCGAACTTGGGCACCACCCTGGATTTGTGGCTGCCCAAGGCTGAAACACCAGGGGCGGCGGTCGTGGCCGGCGAGACTGCGCCGCGCGTCCCGGCGCCGGACCTGGCGGCCTGCCGGGTGCTGATCGTCGATGACGACCAGCTGGTCATGACGGGGATTTCAGCGATGATCGAGGATCTCGGGCATACGCCGATCGAGGCCCATTCGGGCGCCGAGGCGCTCGCCAAGCTGGCCACCGACCTTGCCGTCGACGTGGTCATCACCGACCACGCCATGCCGGTGATGACCGGGCTGCAGCTCGCCAAGAGCATTCAGGAAAGCTATTCCGGGCTGCCCATCATCCTGGCGACCGGTTATGCGGAGCTTCCCTTCGACCCCGCGTCGCTCGGAATCATCCGTCTGGCCAAGCCTTGCAGGCAATATGACATCGCCATCGCGATTGAGGCGGCCTTGCGGCGGCGACGGCGGTCCGATGTCCGCCGCCCCGAACTCGGCGACTAGCTGCGGAGACACCGCGCCTGTTTCACAGATCCGGTAAGCTTGCGCGATGCTCAGATGCGTCGCCGCCAGCCGCTATGTCACTCCGCTGCGGGAGGGGGGTTCGCTGCCGGCCATCGTGGAGGCGGACGACGATGGCCTGTACGTGCTCAAATTTCGGGGCGCCGGGCAGGGGCCCAAGGCGCTGATCGCCGAGCTCTTGGCGGGCGAAATAGGCAGGGCGGCAGGCCTGCCGGTGCCGGAAATCGTGTTCGTCGAGCTGCCGGCGGAGCTTGCCCGCACCGAACCGGACCCCGAGATTCAGAGCCTGATCGGGGCGAGCGCCGGCTTGAACATCGGATTGGATTATCTGCCGGGTTCTGTCACCTTCGATCCCTTGGTGTTCGTGCCCGATGCCCGCCTGGCCTCGGCGGTGGTCTGGTTCGATGCCTTCGTATGCAACGTCGATCGGACCGTGCGCAATGTGAACATGTTGCTGTGGCATCGGCGGCTCTGGCTCATCGACCATGGGGCGGCGCTGTACTTTCATCACGCCTGGAACAGCCTCGATCGGCCTGCCACGAATCCCTTCGCCATGATCAAGGATCATGTACTGCTCGAGCGGGCCAGTGAACTTGGCGAGGTCGATGCACAGATGCGCCAGCTGCTCACCGAGGACAAGCTGGCGAGCATCGTGCGCTCGATTCCCGACTCCTGGCTGCGCGAGGATCCGGGCTTTGCGGGCAAGAGCGCCCAACGCGAAGCCTACTTGAACTATTTCAATTCGCGGCTGCAATCTTCGGATGTCTTCGTAGGGGAGGCCGTGCGTGCGCGATCTTCGCACCTATGACTACGCCATCGTGAGGGTGGTCCCACGGGTGGAGCGGGGCGAATTCGTCAACGCAGGCATCATCATATCCTGCGATGTCGAGCGAATCCTCGAAGCTGACATCGACCTGGACGAGAATACGCTGCTCGCGCTCGACGGCGCCGTGGATCTCGAGGCGGTCCGCCGGGCGCTCGCGGTCATTCCGCTGATCTGCTTGGGCGGCAGCGAGGCCGGGCCGATCGGCCGGCTGTCGGCGCGCGAGCGGTTTCATTGGCTGGTGTCCCCCAAGAGCACCATCGTGCAGACTTCGCCCGTCCATACGGGCCGCTGCGACGATATTGCTGCGGCGCTCGATCACCTGATGAAGCGAATGATCCGCCGCTGAGCCTATAGGACAACGCCTACGTGCGCTGTAAGCGCAGGCTTCTATCGGCGAGCGGGCCGCTGGGTGAGGATGGCGCCTCCCATGGTCAGAGAGTAAATTGATGAAAATTAAGAACCTGATCCGAGGATTGACACCCGCCCTGCTGTTGATCGGCGCCAGTGCCGCTCATGCGGCGGGGAAGTATGCCGATACCATCGCTTTGTTCAGAAATGCCGGGCAGAGCGCCTCCTTCTTCGAGAAGAGCTATGCCTATGCCGTATTTCCGACCATCGGCGAGGGCGGTTTCGCAGTAGGAGGAGCCTTCGGCAAAGGCCGTGTCTATGTGCATGGCCATCCGGTGGGCGACACCTCCATGAGCCAGCTCAGCGTGGGATTCCAGGCGGGCGGCAAGGCCTACAGCCAGATCATATTCTTCGAGGACAAACGCGCACTCGATGAATTCGAATCCGGCTCCTTCGAGTTTTCCGCCGGAGCGAGCGCGGTGGCGGTCACCGCCGGCGCATCGGCCAGCGCGGCCACCGACGGCGCTTCCGCCGGAGTCAGCGGCGGAGAAAAGGACGCCAGAGCCACGGGGGTCTACGAGAAAGGCATGGCGGTGTTCAGCATCGCGAAGGGCGGCCTCATGTATGCAGCCACCATCGCCGGCCAGAAGTTCACTTATAAGCCGCGCGGAGCGGGCTAGCGGCGTTCGGGGTCTGCCGCCGCCCAAAAGGGGGTAGAGTGGACGGAGCAGGCGTGGATGGGTTGGGAGTTGCGACATGCCGATCGGTGAAATCAACTCCGCGACCCTGCATCACGCCATTTTGCAGCATCTGGTGGACTATGGCTGCGCGCCGTCACGGTTGGCTCTGGCCGAACGATTCGGTGTGGATGCGGAAGTCGTCGCTGGCGCTCTTCACGCGCTGCAGGACATGCATGGCGTCGTGCTGCATCCCCATGTACCGGAGGTGTGGATAGCGCATCCGTTTTCGACGGCCCCGACACCGTTCACAGTTCGACACGACGCGCGCCTCTGGTGGGGCAACTGTGCCTGGTGTTCGCTCGGAGTGGCGGCGCTCATCGGCGGGAATGAGGTGACGATTCAGACGACCCTTGGCGCCGAGGGCCGGCCCGTGACGATCCACGTTGACAGCGGCAGGGTTCGGGAAGAATTGTGGGTGCATTTCCCGATCCCGATGACCCACGCTTGGGACAACGTTGTCTACACCTGCTCGACGATGCTGGTTTTCGATTCGGAGTCGGCGATCGACGGGTGGTGTGCTCGGCATGCCATTCCGAGGGGCGATGCCCAGCCCATTCAGCGCGCCTATGATTTCGCCGGCGTCTGGTACGGCCGGCACCTGGATCCCGACTGGAAAAAGTGGACTACTGACGAAGCGCGCCGGATGTTCGCTCGATTCGGATTTGCCGGGCCCGTGTGGGCATTGCCTGAGTCCGAGCAGCGTTTCTGAGATGACCCGACTGTTGGGTTTACCCCCACAAAAGGCCTCACGGTCCGCGTAGGCCACGCGAACCAGTGAGGCGTCGAGGTCAGCCCAAGGTGACGGGAACGAACAGACGGGAGTTGCCGCGCTGGATGAGCAGGGCGACTTGATCGCCGTGATCTTGAATCAACCTGCGCATCTGGCCCACGCTTTGCACCGCCGTCCCGTCGACGGACAACACCACATCGCCGGCTTGAATGCCGGCCTCCGCGGCGCGTCCTTCGGAGTCCTCGACCACTAGGCCGCCGGAAACATCGGCCTGCCGGCGCTCGTCCGGATTCAACGGGCGCAGGGACAGGCCCAATCGGTTCGAGGAGTCGGTGCCCGACCCGTTGCCGTTATCCGCCGTCAGCGCCGCCGCATTGCCGATGGTCGCGGTCAGGGATAGCGTCTTGCCGTTACGCCAGACATCGAGCGTTGCCCTGTCGCCAGGGGCGGCCACTCCCACGCGGGCCGACAGCTGCCCGGCATCCACGATGGGTTCACCGTCGAATTTAAGAATGACATCGCCCACTTCTATGCCTGCCTTCGCGGCTGCGCTATCGGGCACCACTTTGGCTACCAGCGCGCCGTTCGGCGCCTTGAGCTTGAAGGAATTGGCCAGCGATTGATCCAAGGTTTGCACCTCGACTCCGAGGCGCGCGTGCACCACCTTGCCGGTCTTCACGATTTGATCCTTGATCTGAACCGCGAGATTGATCGGCATGGCGAAGGACACGCCCTCGTAGCCGCCGGAGTTGGTGTAGATCTGCGCATTGATTCCCACCACCGCGCCCGTGGCATCGAACAGCGGGCCGCCCGAATTGCCGGGATTGACCGCCGCATCGGTTTGAATGAAGGGCACGTAGCCGTCGCCCGGCAGCGAGCGGCCTTTCGCGCTGACGATGCCGGCGGTGGCCGTCTCCTCGAGGCCGAATGGCTCGCCGATGGCAAGGACGTAGTCGCCGACCCGCAATTGGTCGGAGTTTCCAATGCGCACCGTGGGCAGATCATGGCTGTCGATCTTCAGTACCGCGATGTCGCTGCTGCGGTCCGCGCCCAGCACCTTGGCCTTGAATTCTCGATGGTCCGAGAGCTTGACCGTGACCTCCTTGGCACCATCGACGACATGGGCATTGGTCAGCACCAAGCCGTCGGCCGAAATCAGGAAGCCCGAACCCTGGGCATGCATGACCCCCTGGCGACGCGGCGCCGTTTGCCCGCGGAAGAATTGCAGCAGCGGATTGTCGTCGTTCGAATCGCCGAAATTGAACTGCTGCTGGGGCATGGCGGTGGTCACGGGACCGGCGGTGGTGATGCCGACCACGGCGGCCTGGTTCTCAGCCACGATGGCGCGATAGTTAGGCGCCGTGGTCATGGCGATGGGCTGTGGCGCGCTGCCGGGCGAAGCCGAGCCGCTCGAGGTGGCCTGGCCGCCGTCGGTCGCGGCGACGTGGAGTAAGGTGGGGGCGGACAAACCCGTGGCGGTGCCGACGGCGAATAAAGCGACCGCCGACCACACCAGTGTCCTGGTACGAAGTTGCATCTGAGTCTCCAAAGTGATGCACCTGACAAGTGCAATGGCGCCAGCTTCACACGCCTTCCTTAAGGCAATCTTAAGAGGGGGGCGGAAAGCTCACGGTCACTTGCAGCCCGCCGCCCGCGGCCTGCGCGAGCGCCACTCGGGCGCCATGGTGCTCGGCGATGGACTTGACGATGGCGAGGCCCAGGCCGGTGCCGCTCTCCTGCGCCGCGGCACGCCGATAGAAGCGGTCGAATACCCGCTCTCGATCCGCCGCAGGGATGCCGGGCCCGGTGTCGGTCACTTCGATGTCGGCGCCCTGGGCACTCGAGCGGCAGTGCACGTGCACGGCCCCTCCCTGCGGGCGTGTAGCGCACCGCGTTATCCACCAGGTTTCGTACCAGAATGCGCAGCGACTCGCGATTCCCACGAACCGACACCGGAGGCACTGCCTCGAGGCTCAACTCGATGTGGCGCGCCAGCGCCAAATCATGAGTATCGGTGATGCCCTCGGCGGCGACGGCGGCCAGATCCACCGCAGCGAAGTCGCCCGCCAATTCCTGGGGATCGCTGCGCGCCAGGGTCAGCAGCTGCTCCACTAAATGGATGGCGCGTTCCACGGCGGCGCCGAGGCGGCTGCGCGCCTCGAGGCGGGCGGCCTCATCCGGGGCGCGATCCAGCAACTGCAGCTGCAGCCGCAGCGCCGTCAGCGGCGAGCGCAGCTCGTGCGCGGCGTCGGATATGAAGGCGCGCTGCGCGGCGAAGGCCTCTTGCAAGCGCCCCAGCAGGCGATTCAGCTCGCCGACCAGGGGCTCGATTTCCCTCGGCAAGTGGTCCGCCCCGAGCGGCCGCAGGCTGTGCGCATCGCGGCGCTGCACTTCGGCGGCCACATACTGCAGCGGCGCTGAGTCCGCGCTCGAACGATCCAGGCGACCGCCACGATCATGATGGGCAACAGCAGAATCAACGGGATGACGACCCGTTCGGCGGCGGCGCGCGCCAGCCCCTCGCGCACCCGCACGGGCTGAGCGATCTGAATGACGCCGTCCGCGGTTTGCAGGCCGTAGGCCCGCCAGGCTTCGCCGCGCAGCGACAGATCCGCGTAGCCCAGCACGGTTTGATTGATCATGGGCAGGCCGGGCCGCGACAAATAGGTGCGCGCACCGAAGATGTCCCAGATCTGCACGACGAAATCCATGTCGCCCTGATCGGGGGGTACCTCGATGCGCGGTGCCAGCGACACCTGGCCGCGCAGCGACAGGGCCATTTGGCGCAGCTGATAGTCGAACAGCGTCGAGGTCTCGCTCAGCACGCGCCGATAAGTGACCGCGGCGGCGATGCAGGGAGATCAGCGCCACCAAGATGATCAGCGCAATCAGCAGCCGGGCGCGGATCGAGGTCATGCATTTGGGCACGAAGTAGCCCACGCCGCGCAGGGTGCGAATGGCATCGCTGCCGAGCTTGCGGCGCAATCCGTGAACGTAGACTTCGATGGCGTTGCTGCCGATCGGCTCGTCCCAGCCGTACAGGCGATCCTCGAGTTGCGTGCGCGACAGGACCGCGCCCGGCCGCTGCAACAGCGCCTCCAGCACCGCATATTCATGCGCCGGACAAATGCACCGGCATCGCCGCGCGCGCTCGACGGTGCGGGTGATGCGGGTCGAGCCGCAGATCGCCATGCTGAATGCCGGGATCGCCGCGGCCCGCGGCACGGCGCAGCACCGAGCGCATGCGCGCGGTCACTTCGTCCAGATCGAACGGCTTGACGATGTAGTCGTCGGCGCCGGCATCGAGCCCGGCGATTCGATGTTGAATTTCATCGCGAGCCGTCAGGATGATGACGGGCGTGGCATCGCCGCGCTTGCGCAACTCGCGCAGCACTTCGATGCCGTCGCGGTGCGGCAAGCCCAGATCGAGCAGCACCAGATCGAATGCAGAGGTCTGCAAGGCCGCGCCCGCGCTGTTGCCGTCGCGCATCCAATCGACGGCAAATCCGCCTGGCGAAGCGCCGTCTGCAGGCCTTGCGCAATCATTGCATCGTCCTCAACGAGCAGCACACGCATGCCGGGCGATGTCCGATGGCGCCGTCCGCGGCCGGATCAGCGAATCGTCAACGTATAGAAGAACCGCGGCGCGGACCTCAGCGTCAGGTGCACCGGTCGGCAGGGCAGGCCCGATAGATCGAAGCGCGTGGTTTTCTTGAAGTCTTGGCGGGCCGCATCTTGGAACTGATCGTCGAGCACTTCGGCCGTGATGCCCGGCAGTCCGTCCGCCCGATTGGGCTCGCAGGGCCCCCATTTCAACGAGAACCCATGATTGGGATTGGTGCCGCGATAGCGCATGGTCACGACCAATTGGTCGTTCTGGCGATCATAGACCACTTTGCCGAAGGTGTCGGCGCTTGCAGGGAGGGCGAGCAAGAGTGCGGCGGCCACCGCTGCGGATATCCAACCCAGTGCGGCATGTCTGTTCATGGGAGCTCTCCTGCGTGCCAAGGATAGCGCACTCGCGCCTCATCTCGATGCGGCCGACCGAGTAATCGAGCGAATGGCATCTGCCAGGGATCGTGCCGCATCCTCATAGCCCTCCCAGGGCTTGCCCTTGCGCAGCAGCCCCGGCGCGCTGCGCACGGTAAACCTGCTCGGATCGAGCCCGGTGCGAACCTGCCGCCAATGCACGGGCATGGAGACGGGGGCGCCGCTGCGCGCTCGCGGCGACAACACCGCCACCGCCGTCGAGGTTCGGTCATTGCGCAAATAGTCCAGGAATATCTTGCCCGTGCGCCGGCTCTTGGACATGTTGTCCAGATACTTGGCGGGACTGTCCTGGGCCATTTGCGCGCACAGCAGGTGCGCGAAATTCTTGGCGATGGGCCAGCGAATCGCGCCCTTGCCGGCCTCGAGGGGGGTTACCACGTGCAGGCCCTTGCCCCCGGTGGTCTTGCAAAAGGACTGTAGGCCGGCCGCATCGAGCCGATCGTGAATTTCAATGGCGGCGGCGATGACCGCGGCGAAGGGCACGTCCGGCGCCGGATCCAAATCGAAGACCAGGCGCCCCGCGAGCTCCGGCTTGCCCGGCGCGCAATTCCAAGGATGGATTTCGAGCGCGCCGACCTGCGCGGCGGCGATCAATCCCTCGAGCCGATCGATCTGCACGTAGGGTGCCTTGTCGCCCTTGATTTTCACGGCGGTGAAATACTCCGACATCCCGGGTGCGGCATGCCGCTGAAAGAATTGCTCGGCGCCGATGCCATCGGGCACGCGCAGCAAGGAGCAAGGGCGGCCGGTCAGGTGCGGCAGCATCCAATCGCCGACACTCTCGTAGTAGTGGGCAAGGTCGAGTTTGGTGACGGGTCGGGAGTCGCCGGCATCGGGCCAAAGGGCCTTGTCCGGTTTGGAAATCGCCACTCCGAGAATGGATGCGGACCCGGAGCGCGGCGCCGGAACCGCTTCGGGCGCGGTTCTGGCGCGCTTACCGCTGGTCCCTCGGTGATTCTCGTCGGCAGCCGCCATGGGTGTCTCCGCGACGACTTCGCGGGCCGGCTTGTCATGGCGCAGGCCTTTGAAGGCGGCCTGACGGATCATGCCAGAATCGGTCCAGCCCGCGAATTCGATCTGTGCGACCAGCTCAGGATCGAGCCAGCGGACATTCTTCTCCTTGGGCGGTGCATTGTCGCCTGAGAATGGACTCTGCGCCCGGGTCGACTTCTTGAGCAAGGGCAGCAAGGCCTTGGATGCCGCTTGCCCGAACCCGGTACCGATTCGCCCGACATAGACGAATTGCTTTCCACGGAATACACCCGCCAAGAGCGAGCGCACCGTTTCCGCTTCGGTGGTCCAGCCACCGAGCACCACTTCCTGTCCCGCGCGGCACTTGGCTTTGACCCAGTCTCCGGTTCGGCCGGATCGGTAGGGCGCGTCCAGGCGCTTCGAGACGATGCCCTCGAATCCGATTTTGCAGGCAGAGGCAAACACCTCCCGCGCGCTCGCGGCCAGGTGTGCCACGTAGCGCAGACGGCTGTCGGGCTTGCGAGCGCCCAGCAGCTGCTCCAAGCGCGCCTTGCGATCCGCGAGAGGCAGGCCGCGCAGGTCCTCTCGCCCCTCGAACAGCAGGTCGAAGGCGAACAACAAGAGCTTATCCGACGCGTCCTCGGACAGCGCCGCTTGCAGCGCATCGAAGCTGGGATTGCCCCGCCGATCGAGGGCAACGATCTCTGCGTCGATCACGCAGTCGGGCAGGCTCTGCGCCTCACCTGCGACGGCGGAGAAGCGACCCGTCCAGTCGAGGCCGGTGCGCGTTCGAGTGACACTGCTCCCCGCGCAGACTTGCAGCTGGATGCGGTAGCCATCGAGCTTGACCTCGTGCACCCATCCGGGTCCCTCCGGCGGCCGATCGACGAGCTTGGCGAGCTGCGGCTCGATGAATGCCGGGACCTTGGCGGTGATGACGGACTTGCCCTTGCCCGCGGCGATTTGCGCGAGAGTTCGTTCCGACGCGACGGAGCGATCCTCCTCGAGCAATGCATCGGCATCGCCCGGCTTGGCCTCCGCATCCCGGTGCTTGATCAGCAACCAATTGGTTTTCTTGCCGCCATAGCGGTCGCCGCGCAGGCGCACCAAAACCCAGCTGCCCCGCAGGCGGCTTCCTTCCAAGGTGAATTTCAGATCGCCGCTGTCGAATGCCTGCTGCGGCGATCGGCCGCCCTCGGGTCCCCAATAGCCGCGGTCCCACAATTGAACTGTGCCACCGCCGTATTCGCCGCGAGGAATCGTGCCCTCGAAATCGCCGTAGTCGAGCGGATGATCTTCCACTTCAATGGCCAGGCGCTTGTCCGCCGGATCGAGGGAGGGACCCTTCGCGACGGCCCAGCTCTTGAACACCCCGTCGAATTCCAGCCGCAGGTCATAGTGCAGCCGCCGGGCCGCGTGCTTCTGCACGACGAAGCGCAGGCGCGGGGAGGGCGCCGCCCGCGTGCGGCCCGATGGCTCGGCGGTCTTCGCAAAATCACGCTTGGCGCGATAGGCGGACAGCGCCGGCCGGGCCACGGTCAGGTGCCCTGCTGATCGATCATACGTCGGTACGCCAGCAGATGGCGCAGGGACGCCTTGGGATTTCGCGCCCGCTCATACAGCCGCGCCAGATTGAAATGCGCATCGGCCAGCTGCGGATCGAGCGCCAGCGCCGCGCGATAGGCAACGATGGCGTCCGGCTCCTTGTTCAAGTCCTCGAGCAGCACCGCCAGATTGAAGGCCAGGAGCGGCTCGGGTTTCTGCGCCGCGCGATAAATTCGCTCCGCTTCTGTGAGCCGGCCGGCCAGGTGCAGCAGGCGGCCGAGGTTGATGCGTGCCTCGACGTGCCGCGGATCGGCCTCGAGACAGGATATATAGGCGGCGCGTGCGCTCTCGGGGTCGGTGTCCTCGAGCACGAAGGCCTCGGCATAGTACTTTTCGGCGGTGTCATGTGCAGGAGCCGGGGCCGGTTCCGGAGCCGTGGGCCGGGTGATCACATGCAGGCCGCCCCGGGCCTCGCCGATGTCGAGAGCCAGGACATACTGTCCGGACTCCGACTCCCACTGCACCTGTCCCTCCCGAACCGCAATCTGATTCCCGAGGGCGGTGAGCGAGCGCTTGTCCATGGACGCGCCGGCGGGCAGGGTGTCACGCAGCGTCTGCAGCGTGCGGTTGATGCGCTGCGCCGAGATGCTGGCCGAGCGCAGCGCACTGGCCGTGCGCAGCATGAGCAAATCTTGGAAGGAGTAGTGCAGCCTGCCGCCGCGCTTTACCGGGTTGATGTGCCCGGCGCGTGTCAGCGAGCGGACGGCCGAAGCAGGCAGGCCGAAAAGTCGCTCCAAATCTTTGCTGTTATAGGCATGCATCTCATCGTCGAGCAGTTTTGCGCGACGGCGCCTGAGCCGCCGCCCGCTTGGGGGCCTTACGCTCCTTGATGTCGGCCGCCTTGGGCCCGCGAGCATCGATGCTGGCGCGCAACGCCTCCATCAAGTCGATGACATTGCCGCCGGAGGTCGACACCGGTCCCTCGGCCAGCGATACCTCCTTGCCGTCCACCTTCCTCTGAATCGCGGCCTCGACTCTCACCTTGTGCTCATCGGAGTACTCGTTCGGGTCGAAGCGCTTGGCACCCAGCTGATCGATGAGCTGGCGCGCGAGCTTCAACTCCGGCTCCGACACCGGCGCCGCCTCGATTCCCAAATCCTTCAGGTCGCGAACCTCCGCCTTGAAGTGCAGCTGGTGCATCGCCAGACCGTCCGCCAATGCCCGAACAATGACGATGTGCTCCTTGCCGCGGGAGATCCAGCGGCCCACCGCACATTGCTGGGCCTTGCGCAGCGCCGTGGCGAGCAGGGTGTAGGGCTTGGCGCCACCCTTGTCCGGCGCCAAATAATAGGTGCCGTCGAAATACAGCGGGTCGACCGAGTCCAGGGGCACGAACTGGCCGATATCGATGGCGTGCGTGGTCGCGTCCTCGAGCGCCTTCAGTTCCTCGGCGCTGAACATGACGTATTGGTCCTTGGCGAACTCATAGCCCTTGACCATCTCCGAGCGTTCCACGGGTTTGCCGTCATTGACCGCGATGTATTGCTGCTTCACCCGCGAGCCATCTTTTTGGCGCAGCAGGTTGAATGAGATCCGCTCGGAGGAAACCGTAGCCGAGTACAGCTTGACCGGGATGGCCACGAGGCCGAAGGAAATCGTCAACGAGGCAATCGAACGCGCTTGAGTAGCCATGCCGAAACCATCCCCCAAAGACCGATTGGTGGTCAAACTCTAATTCATATGATGAAAGAAGCGCAAGTTATTATATTGACGGAGTTTATATTTCTGATGTAGGACGGTACCGGCGGCTATTGGAGCGGCGGCGGCGGCACCGATGATTGTCGCCGATTGTCTCCGTCGGCCGGTCTAGCCTTTGTGTAGTTGGTTCGAGATATATAGTGTAAGTGATTGATTATAGAAACATAGAGATATTAATGACCGACATGACAGCCCTGCAGCACGCCGCCCGATTGTGGACCTACATGTCCTCGATGCGCGCCCACGATTTCTGCGACGCCGTGGTGCTGTGCTGCTCCTATGATTTGCGGGTGTGCGACTACGCCTGCGAGCTCATCAAGAACGATGTCGCTCCCTGTTTGGTGTTGACGGGGAATACCGGCAACTGGACCAAGCACCTGTGGAAGGTTCCGGAGGCGCACATCTTCAGGGATCGAGCCCTGGCGAATGGTATTGAATCGAACAAGATCCATCTGGAAGATCGGGCCACGAATTTCGGTGAGAACATCGCATTCGTCAGAAAATTGCTGCCCGATCTGCGGCGCGTGACATTCGTGACGAAACCCGCCTCCGTCCTGCGGGTTGCTCTGACCGTGCCCGTGCAGTGGCCCGGTGTGACCGCTTTTGTGGACTCCCCGGGATTCTCCTTCCCTGAGGAGGTATCCAATGTCATCGGCGTATTCGGCATCATGCATGAAATGGTGGGTGACATCGATCGTGTCATCCAATATCCAGCCCGCGGCTTTCAAGTGCCGCATCGCTTGCCGCCCGCGATTTTGGAGTCGTGGCAGGCGTTGAAGGCGGAAGGCTTCGGCCATCATCTGTTGACAAGTCCCGCCTAAAACCGCAAACAGTAGCCTGCCGGAGACGGGCAGCCCATGCACCGGGCTCGATGTACCAAGCAGCGGGCCAATCGAATGACATACCACGAGGACGCGCTTCATGGCCAAGGCCTATTGGATCACTTGCTACCGCAAAATCACCGACCCGCGCAAGCTCGCCGCCTACGCGCAGCTCGCCGGTCCCTCGATCGCGGCCGGGGGTGGGCGTTTTTTGGCTCGCGGAGTCGCCGCCAAGACTTACGAAGAGGGGCTGGCGGAGCGAACCGTGCTGATCGAGTTCGATTCGGTGGAGCAGGCCATCGCGACTCACGACAGCCCAGGCTATCGCGAGGCGCTCGCCGTCTTGGATGGCGGAGCCGAGCGCGATGTGCGAATCGTGTCGGGCGTCTAGCCAGGGGACGTCTTGGGCTGACCACCTGGCGGCATCAGCTCCTTTGGGCCGATGCCGCCGCATTTCGGTTTGTTATTTCGGTTTCTTGAAGCGGTACAAGAACTGGTCGGTGTGACCGCGCACGGAGGGGTCGAACACATTCTTGGTGTGATCGTCGCTCCCGTTGGCAAGAATCGAACTCTCTGCATCGAATTTGAACCCGGCCGCCAGCACATCCGCCTTGACCCTCGCCGGATCGATACGGTGCAGGGTATCCGTTGCATCGATTCCCGAGCCCGCCGCGGCCACGTGATCCAGGATGACATAGACGCCGCCCGGCTTCAGGGCAGCGAAGACCGCCTTGTTGAATGCGGGCACGTCCGCCGGTCCCATGAACTTGTCGTACAGATCGTGGTAGTTCTGCCGAATGAACACGGCATTGAGACCGGAGGGCAGCGGCGCGGCGATGGGGTCGGCACTGACGATGACATTGGGAGACTGCGCCGCCAGTTCCTGCATCTTGCTCAATGCCTGGGGGTGGCTCTTGACGACCTCGGCGGTCTCAATCGCGTAAACCTTTCCGGAAGGACCCACGGCTTGGGCCAGCGATGCCGTCAGGCGTCCCGCGACGACTTCGGCCACCTTGTCGCCTTTTTTCACCCCGATGAATGCGATGACCTCCGGCACTTTCCAGGCCGGATCGACCGCCGGTGCGGCGGATTGCGGGGACTGCTCCGCGGCCGACGCGACGGCGGCGATGGATAGGGCGAGCAATGCCGAGAGTGCGATTTTTCGCATGAGCAAATCCTTCCGGTTAGGTTCGAAACAATCGGGATACTCGCAAATTCTCGTCCGCGCCGCTACCTCATCACCGTTGCATTTGCATCAATTCCTGCATCGGGACCATGTTGTGGTTGAGGTGTTCCATGACCCAGAGGGAACCGAAGACGATCAGACAAACGATCAGCACCCCGAAGGCGAGGGCGAGCACGTTATTCTCGTTGTCCGGAGCGGTGGTAATGTGCAGGAAGAAGATGAGGTGGATGCCCATTTGGGCGACAGCAAGCACCAGCAGCGCCAAGGCAAGCCCGGGCCCATAAACGAGGTCGGTGCCTCTGACCCAGAACGAAGCTGCCGTGAGCCCCACGGCCAGCAGCAGTCCCAGCGCGTAGCCGCGCACTTCCTGACCGAGGGTGTGCTCCTCACCGGCGGATTCGGCTCCTGGCAGGCGATCCTCGCCGACGTTCGAGCCTGCATCGAATTCATGTTCGCTCACGGTAGCAACTCCCGGGGCAGGGTTCCGACCAGGTATACCAAGCTGAAAATTCCCACCCAGATGATGTCCAACGCATGCCAAAAGAGGCTGAAGCACAGGAACCGGTGGCGGATGTCCCGACGGAATCCCTTGGCGTAGAACTGCGCCATCATGGTGCCGAGCCATAACAAACCGGCGGTCACGTGCACACCGTGGCATCCCACCAGGGTGAAGAAGGAGGAGAGGAAGGCGCTGCGGCTCGGGCCGGCGCCGCGCTGGACCAAGCTCGCGAACTCGCGCACTTCCAGCGTGATGAAGGCCAGGCCGAGCAGTCCGGTCGCCAGCAGGGCGAGCTGAGTCCACTTCTGACTGCGCGCACCGACCGCGAGACTCGCCATGCCGCAGGTGAAGGTCGAGGCCAAAAGACAGGCAGTCTCCGCCGCCGTATTGCGCAGATCGAACAGCTGCTCCGCGCTCGGCCCGCCGGCGGTATTCTTGAAGAGCACCGCGTAGGCGGCGAAGAAGGCCGAGAACATGATCACATCGGAGAGCAGGAAGATCCAAAAGCCGTACCCGACCACGATGCGCTTGGGCGCAGGTCCGCCGGCGCCGTGCCCGGTCACCGCCGAAGGGACGTGCATCGCCTCGGCGCTCATGAAGCGAGCCCGCGCAAGTAGTCGGCGCGTGCCTGGCGATTGGCGCGGTCGATGCGCGCCACTTCCTCGGCGGGAATCTCGAATTCGGCCACATCGCGCCACGCGAACAGCACGAAGGTGATGTAGGCGCACACCAGCCCGAGCACCACCAGCCACCAGATGTGCCAGATCAGGGAGAAGCCGGTGATGGTCGCGAAGAACGCCGTGACGAAACCGACCGGACTGTTGCGCGGCATCTCAATGGCCTCGTAGTGCGGTTCGGGCGTCACCAAGCGCATCTGCTCGCGGGCGCTTTGTTTGACGCTCCAATAGGACTCTTCGTGGGCTACGTCCGGCAGCACCGCGAAATTGAACTCCGGCGGCGGCGATGGGGTGGCCCATTCGAGGGTGCGGCCATCCCAGGGATCCCCGGTGGGCTCTCGGCGCTTCTCGCGGGTGCGAATGGAAATCGCCAGCTGCGCGATCTGCAGGGCAATGCCGCACAGAATGATCAAGGAGCCGGCCGCGGCGACCAGCAACCACGGATGCCATTCCGGCCGGTCGTAGTGCTGCATGCGCCGGGTCATGCCTTCCAGACCCACGATGTAAAGCGGCACGAAGGCGACGTAGAAGCCGACGAACCAGCACCAGAATGCCGCCTTGCCGAGCCGCTCATCCAGGGTGAATCCGAAGGCCTTGGGGAACCAGAAGGTGTAGCCCGCGAAAGCCCCGAAGACCACGCCGCCGATGATGACGTTGTGAAAGTGCGCCACGAGAAACAGGCTGTTGTGCAGCAGGAAATCCGCCGGCGGCACCGCGAGCAGCACCCCGGTCATGCCGCCGACCACGAAGGTCACCATGAAACCGATCGCCCAGAGCATCGGGGAGCTGAAGCGCACGCGCCCCCCGTACATGGTGAAGAGCCAGTTATATATTTTCACGCCCGTCGGGATGGCGATGAGCATGCTGGCGATGCCGAAGATGGCGTTCACATCGGCGCCCGCACCCATGGTGAAGAAATGATGCAGCCAGACGGTGAACGAGAGAATGCAGATCGTCATGGTGGCGATCACCATGGAGCGATAGCCGAACAGCGGCTTACCGGAGAAGGTGGCGACCACCTCGGAGTACACGCCGAACGCCGGCAGCACGAGGATGTAGACCTCCGGGTGTCCCCACGCCCAGATCAAGTTCATGAACATCATCGCGTTGCCACCCGCGGTGTTGGTGAAAAAGTGAAAGCCCAGGTAGCGGTCGAGCAGCAGCATGGCAAGCGTCGCCGTGAGCACCGGAAAGGCGGCAACGATCAGTAGATTCGAGGCGAGCGAGGTCCAACAGAAAATCGGCATTCGCATGTAGGTCATGCCGGGGGCGCGCATCTTGAGAATGGTGGTGACCAGGTTGATGCCGGTCATGAGCGTACCGATCCCGGAGATCTGGATGCCCCACAAGTAGTAGTCCACCCCGACCCCGGGCGAGTAGGCGAGCTCGGAGAGCGGAGGGTAGGGCAGCCAGCCGGTGCGGGCAAACTCACCGACGACGAGCGAGAGGTTGACCAGCAATGCCCCCACCGCCGTCAGCCAGAAGCCCACGGAGTTCAGGGTAGGGAAGGCCACGTCGCGTACGCCCAGCTGCAGAGGAACGACGAAGTTCATCAGACCGATGACGAAGGGCATGGCCACGAAGAAGATCATGATGGTGCCGTGCGCCGAGAAGATCTGATCGTAGTGCTCCGGAGGCAGGTAGCCGGGAGCGTGGAAGGCCAGCGCCTGCTGCGAGCGCATCATCAATGCATCGATGAAGCCGCGCAACAGCATGACGAGCGCGAGCAGGCAGTACATGATGCCGATGTGCTTGTGATCGACGCTCGTGATCCATTCGCGCCACAGGTACGGGATATGGCCCTTGGCCCACGCCCAGATGAGCACGCCACATATCGCGAAAACGACGAACGCGCCGGCGGCAAGCGGGATCGGTTGATCGAAGGGGATGGCCTGCCAGGTGAGATTGCCGAACACTTCAGTTCTCCGGTGATATCGGCGATGGGGGCCCTTCGCCTGGGGGAAGCTTCTGCGCCACGATGGCATCGAAGAGTCCGGGCTGGACCGCCCGAAACGTGTAGGGCGTGACCTTCTGGCTTTGCCTGAGCAAGCCGCGGTAGCCCGCCTCATCCAGCACCGGGCCGGAGGTACTCGCCGCCGCGGCCCATGCCGAGAACTGCTCGGCGGTGACGGCTCGCAGCTCGAAGGCCATGTCGGAGAAGCCATCGCCGCTGAAATGCGCGGAGAGGCCGGGATAGATGCCGGGTCGATCCGCCTGCAGGTTGAGCTGAGTCGTCATGCCGTACATGGAGTAGATTTCGCTGCCGAGCCGCGGCACGAAGAAGACATTGAACACGCTCGCCGACGTGATCTGAAAGTGCAGCGGCACCCCGGCGGGTGCCACCACGTCATTGATCGAGGCGATTCCCTGCTCGGGATAGATGAACAGCCACTTCCAGTCGAGCGACACCACCTGGATCTCGAGCGGCTTGACGGGAGAGGAGAGCGGACGGGCCGGATCGAGCAATTGAGACCCGATCCAGGCGATGCCGCCGAGAAAGAAGACCACCAGTGCGGGAATCGACCAGACGATGAGTTCGACACGCCCCGAGTAGGTGAAGGTGGGCCGGCGGCGCGCATGCGGGTTCGAGTCGCGAAACCACCAGGCAAACGCCAAGATCGCCACGATGGTCGGAACCACGATGGCCAGCATGATGGCCAAGGCATCGAGCAGAATGGTTCGGTCCGCCGCCCCGATCGGCCCTGCGGGAGAAAGAACGGCCGCACGGCATCCAGCGAGGGTCAACAGTACCAGCAGCGTGCTCATTCGACGCAGGGACGACATATCGGCTCCGGGGCTCTAGTTCCGGGATATCATCGGCTCGCGGGATTCTACCTCGGCGCGGGCGATTGAGTGGCGAAACTTATATTGCTATTGGCACCTGGCAGGGCAACGAAAGCGCATCCATGTGCGGCCAATGGACGGTCTGCCACCGCGTCCGAAGGCGGAGTCCTTCGCCCTTGAAACGCTCGACCGACGGATGACATGCGTTCAAGCGATCCACACGGAAGTGCCGGAAATCCTGCCGTAGCTCGCACCATGCGGCCAGAACCACACTTTCGACATAGTAGATGAGCGCTATTGGCCAAACAGTGCGCGCCGAGCATCGAGATTCGGCATCGGTGTATTGAACTTCGAGTTTATGTTCATCGCGAATGGCCCGTCGAACGACGCTCACATCGATGCGCGAGGGTGGGATCGTACTCCACGGCCAGACTCGCAAAGGCATTGACTCCATGTCGGCGGCAGCAATGTCGGGGAGCACTCCGGCGATCTTTTGTACGACCTGGGAGGCGGCAACCCGCAAGGCACGATCGCCCGTGCAGTTGAGCAGTGACAGCCCGACCACGATGGCATCGATTTCGTCGCTGGAAAAATTCAGCGCCGGTAGGGCGCACCGAGCACCCAAACCATAGCCGACGCCTGCCGTTCCTTCGACGGGTATCCGCAATCCCTGTAGCGTGACGATATCGCGGTATATCGTTCTCTGTGTCACCTCCAAGAGACTCGCCATGGCCCGAGCGGTCACCGGCCGACGTGAACTACGGAGGATTTGCAGGATTTCCAGAAGGCGGCCCGACGAACTCACGGTTTGACGCCCGGAGACTGCTGACACTGGGTGTCAGTAGAGGTGCGGTATGCTCGGCCGGATCGCATCGCTGTTGTGACTCCTCGAGGACCCCTAGGGAGGTTGACATGATTCTAACGGACCGAGCACGGAGTGTGGACGAACGAAACAATGCCTCGCAACGGGCGTCCCGATCGATTGTTGCGGCGCACGCAATCAAGGTCGTGGCAGGATTGATGGTCAGCGGTCTGGCGCTGGCGCCCGTGGTTGCCGCGCGCGCGTCCGACGCCGACGATCGGCAAGCTCTCGCCGCTCTCGATACCAAGTACCAAAAGGCCGTTGAGCAGAACGACGCCAATACGATGGCAGAGATTCTCGCGGACGATTTTGTGCTGGTGGAAGGCGATGGCAAGCGATCTACAAAGGCGGATCTGGTCAACGACGCCAAGAGCGGGACGACTCATTACGTGCACCAAGACGACAGCGAGCGCACGATTGCGGTATTTGGCGATACCGGTGTGGTAACGGCAAAGTTGCGCGCAACCGGCATTGAGGACGGTGTCCGAGTCGACTATCGGCAGTGGTTTACCGACGTCTATGTACGCACTCCCAAGGGGTGGCGCTACTACTATGCACAGGCGTCCTTGTCGCTCCCGGGCAAATCGCCTCATTGAAGTCGGTGGGTGGCGTTACAGGACGATATATCGATAGAACCAAGCGGTGTTGGCTGGGGTGCAGCATAGAAGGTACTTTGAAGATCGGGCACCGCGCCCCTTGAACGAATCGTCTGAATGATCTGTCCTTATTGCCGAGTCATTCCCACCTTCGCGAGCCGCGGATGCCCACCAATTCTTTTTGCGGGCCCAGGTCGAGACCCGTGTTTCAGAGTTGTTTGGGCTTTCTCGCACTGACACAATCTGGAACCCAAGAGTTGGCCAAGGTGACCCAGTGTTCGAGAACTTTGCGACTCATGATATCCAGGTCACCGATGCCATTGTCCACTGCCGGGTCGGCGGCCGCGGGCCGCCCTTGCTACTGCTGCACGGCTGTCCGCAGACGCATGTGATGTGGCACAAGACCGTGCCGTCGCTCGCGAAACACTTTACGGTGATCGTGAGTGACCTTCGCGGCTACGGCGACAGCAGCAAGCCGCGGGGCCTGCCGGACCATTCCAACTATTCCTTTCGAACGATGGCGTCCGACCAAGTTGCGCTGATGGCGACTCTCGGCTTTAAGTCATTCTCTGCGGTCGGCCATGACCGAGGCGCCCGCGTTCTTCATCGAATGGCGCTCGATCATCCGGACACTATGACCCGCATCGCGTTGCTCGACATCTTGCCGACGCCTTTTCTATACGCGCAGACCGACCGGCATTTTGCCGGGGCCTACTGGGAGTGGTTCTTTTTCATCCAGGAATACGATTTCCCGGAACAGATGCTGTCCGGGAATCCGGAGACCTTCCTGCGCTACGAAATTGGCGATCTGCTCGACCAGGGTGTCATCCCGCCCGAGGCGTGGCGAGAATACCTTCGGGTGCTTTCAAGCCGGGATGCCATGCACGGCATGTGCGAGGACTACCGGGCTGGGGCATCAATCGATCTCGAGCATGATGCCGTAGATGCCGGCCGAAAGGTTCTTTGTCCTCTCATGGCTCTGTGGGGCAAGCGAAATCCAGTCTGGCAGCGTTTCAATATGCTGGATGTGTGGCGTCAGCATGCGGACTCAGTTGTCGGCTGCGGAATCGGCGCGGGACACTACCTTGCCGAGGAGGCGCCCGAGGCGGTTCTGGATTCGTTGCTGCCATTTCTGCACGGTGACACTGCCTAGGCTCGGCGGGTACTGTCGAATCTCAGAGCAAGTAACCCGCGAATGTCAGTGAAGTATCGAGCGTATGACATTGTTATTAGGGACGCTTGTTAAGCGTTTTATGGATGGTGTTTAGGGCGGCGTAGAAGTTTGGTTGAGGCAATGCGACAAAAGAGGGAGGCGCGATAGTCACCGTTGGATCGGGTATTTCCATTGTTTAACATAATATACATTATGCGAAGTACGCTTGTAGGCTCAAAGTATAAATGTCGGGTTTCTCCAACGTGAAAATGTCGTGTTTTACGGCATTGGGAATCTACCGACATGACCACCAGGACGGTCACGATGAGTCACGCAGAGCTCGATCGATTCGGCGTCATCACGCGAGTTCGCGAACGCCGACTGACGCAGGTTGAAGCCGCCAGGATTTTGGATCTCGGCGTCCGCCAGGTTCAACGACTGTGTGTCGCTGTGGCCCAGCAAGGTGCCGACGGTCTGGTATCCCGGAAACGCGGCCGGCCCAGTAGCCGCCGGTTCCCGGATCAGTTCCGGCGAGCCATCCTGACCTTGATCAGCGCCCACTATTCGGACTTCGGGCCGACTCTGGCGTCCGAGAAGCTGCTCGAGCGACATGGGATCGAGGTTTCGAACGAGACCGTCCGGAAGCTTATGATCGAAGCTGGGATCTGGCAGACCCGCGCCCAGCGCAGGCCCAAGGTCCAGCAGCCGCGGCTGCGCCGGCCGTGCTTCGGCGAGCTGATTCAGATCGACGGCTCAGACCACCGGTGGTTCGAGGATCGTGCCAAGCCATGCGTGCTGCTGGTTTTCATCGACGACGCCACGGGCCAGTTGGTGGCGATGCATTTCTGTCATGCGGAGTCGACGTTCGAGTACATGAACGTCACCAAGCGATATCTCATTGAGTACGGGAAGCCCGTGGCGTTCTACAGCGACAAGCACGCCGTGTTCAGAGTCAATAAGGCCGGTGGGACGCGCGGCGAAGGCATCACGCAGTTCGGACGGGCGCTTCACGATCTCAACATCGAAAGCATCTGTGCTAACAGTCCGGCGGCCAAGGGTCGTGTTGAACGAGCCAACGGGACGCTCCAGGATCGTCTAGTCAAGGAGCTGCGCCTCGGCGGTATATCATCAATCGCTGAGGGGAACGCGTTCCTCGAGTCGTTCAGACGCGAATACAACGCGCGTTTCGGCAGGGCGCCCGCCTCTGATCACGACGCGCATCGCAAGCTCATCAAGGCCGAGCGAGTCAGGATCGATGACATCTTCAGCTGGCAAGAGTCCCGAGCTGTCACACGCTCGTTGACCCTGCAATACGACAAAGTCGTCTACCTGATTAAGCCCGGTCCCGAGAACGACAAGATCGCAGGACAGCATGTGACTGTATTCGACTATCCGGACGGGCGGTTCAAGATCCGCTACGAAGGGCGAGAACTCCCCTACTCCGTCTTTGATCGCTTGAGTCAGATTCGCCAGGCCGATATCGTCAACAACAAGCGGCTGGGAGCCACGCTCACGATGGCGCGGGAAGCTCAGTGTGAGAGCAACGAGCGTCGCAGCAAAAGCTGCCCCTCGAGACCGTTTCCGAGCGCGAGCAGCATGCAATAATCCGTCAATGCTGTTACCAACCAGGCGAGCATCGCTCGTCGATCTCATGGACGACGCGTGACCTCCAAATCGCTGTATCCAAGCAAGTGGCTCTGCCTCGACTGCTCTAAGGATCTAGCCGGTCCCGGGGGTGATTACTACGGGCTGAAAGATCAACTTTGGCGGGAGCTTGTCCCACGCACACAACGTCACGGCATGCTCTGCCTCAGCTGCGTTCGGCGCCGGTTGGGACGTGAACTAGCCCCCGAAGACTTTAAGCAAGCATCCGACGCGTTCGATCTCGACGATCCAATCCACGGGCCAATGACTCTCGACGACTATGGGATTCTGGATGATTTGCGAGTGCCTAGGATCACGCCGGTAGACCAATTCTTGATTGAGCAGGTGCGATCTGAACCTAAGAAGATTAGAACAGTTATCCTGGCTACCCTCAAAGATTCCTCTGGATCTCTGCCTCAAGTAACGGACCTTTTCTACGTGGAACGTCTCGAGTTTCTAATGGAGACGGGTGAGCTGGAAATAGCGCAAGACGCTCAAGAGTTCATGAATATTCGAATCGTGCGCCCTAAAACGAAATGATCTGATGCTGCTCAAATTGACATCCCTACACGACATTTCCACTTTGGAGAAAAGACGACTTGTGTATGTTGGCGAGACAACGCTGGCGATGTTACACTTGACATACCTAGGCTCCTAATCTACAATTTGGCCATAGGAGATTCCGCCATGGCCACCTCGATCTTTTCCGCCCCCCAGTTCAAAACCGAATCCGCTGCTTTCGAATACGTCGAAGCGCATCTCTGGCCCAACGGTCCCGTTTGCCCGTTTTGCGGCTCCGGTGATCGCGTCGGCCGCTTGAACGGCAAGACCACCCGTCCAGGCCTTTGCAAGTGTTACAGCTGCAAGAAGCCTTTCACCGTGCGTATGGGGACCATTTTTGAGTCCAGCCACCTGGCGTTGCATCTGTGGCTGCAAATCATCCATCTGATGTGCGCCAGCAAGAAAGGCATCAGCACCCGCCAGATTCAGCGGATGCTTGATTGCAGCATGAAAACCGCGTGGTTCCTGGGTCATCGCATCCGTGAAGCCATGAAGGACAACGGCGGCATGATCGGCGGATTCGGCAAGACCGTCGAAGCCGACGAAACTTACCTCAGCAAGTCTCCCAAGACCCGCAAGCCCGTTGGGACCGCGCTGAATGCCAAGCCCGCGCCGATGGTATTCGCCCTGGTCGAGCGCGGCGGCAATATCCGTTCCATGTACTTGGATCATCGCAACGTCCGCAGTGCCGTGTACAAGCATCTGCATGATGCCAGCCGCTTGGTCACCGATGGTTCCAACGTCTACCGCTTCATCATGCCGAGCAAAGATCAGCACGAATCGGTTGACCATTCCAAGCGTGAATGGGTACGCGGCGACGTTCACACCAATACTCTCGAAGGCTATTTCAGCATCTTCAAGCGTGGCTTGGTCGGGATCTATCAGCACATGAATAACAAACACCTTCACCGGTACTTGTCTGAGTTTGATTTCCGCATGAATACCCGCGCCAAACTCGGCATCAACGACACTGAGCGCGCCGAGCTTGCGTTGCAGGGATTCAAAGGCAAGCGATTGACCTATGAAACGACTCATTGCTAGGCGGCCACTACAACTAACTGAACAAATGGTGTTCATATGGCAACGGCACCGAAAAAACCGGTAGCGAAAAAGAAAGCGCGGGCGCGTCCGAAACTTACGGACGCGGATCGCCATGCGCGCTTTGTTGAGACTGCGCGCAAGGTCGAAGCGTCGGAAGAACCGGAAGATTTTGAGAAGGCATTCAAGAAAATCGTACCGCTGGGCAAAGCTAAGGCCCGCAAAACATAGTGATCTGACTGCATGACTGACCAAAACCTATGGTGGCCATTCATAGATTTAGTTCCTGGAAGGGAATACTTCGGCATTCGTTGCAGAAAATGCGGGTGCCCAATAACGCTCGGAGCCGCGCAGGACTTTGACACTGGCGTTATTGCGCAAGACATTCATCTCCGCACTTGTTGTGCAAATGAGGGCTGCAAACACGAGGACACGTACGAACTAGCTGATATTTGCTCGTTCTCTTGGCCCGCAAGGGCAGTATGTAAATAAGCCCTCCAGGCTTGGCGCTCTCTAGTAACTCAATAGTTTTCTTGGTACTAAGTTCCTCCCAGCGTGTTTTTGCTTTCCTTGCTTGATGCGGGAAAAGCGCGAACGTTTTGAGTGCTTCAAACATTAACTTGGAACGAAATTCTTCCAAATCGTTACGTTCGATCCGGCCCTGCAGTGTTGCTATCTCACCGAATATCTTTAACGTCGGTATGTTGATTCCCTCATGCAGGAATTCTGAGCGCATGTGGCCCACATACATGTCCGCTGCTTGCAAAGCAGGAGTGTCCCTGTCATTCATGAACGTAGGTCGGCTTAATTTGTTCCTAATGACGTCCGGGGCCACGGACATAAATAAGTCGTGATTGGACAGAATGAAGTCGCTCTCTCCCTGCTGTTCGTCAAATACAAAATCCATTTTTTCATCTAGTCCGTTGTTGGCTTGCCATAGCGTGCATAGATGAAGGACCCGGTTGTACATCCAAAAGTAGGCTTGATCCATTCGCTCATGAATGTGGCCCTTGAATATCTCTGCGTAATCTTTGTGCCTCATAACGACAGAGAGGCCGCAAAGCACATGCCCTTTGATGGCATGGACAAGAGCCAGCATCTTTTTGTCCCGAGTATCTTCAGTCCATCCCTTGAACTGCCCTGTGAGCGTATTCGCCTCGTTCATCTTGAAGTATTCAATTCGCGGTGCCTGGTGTAGTGCCTCAGCCCACTTGTCACTAAATCGTGCCCAAGCTTCCGCGCGGGCGACGAAGCCAGCGAGTACGTAGATGGGCTCCTGGCCGCGCCCACTGTCATCAAAAAAGGCTCTAAGCATCGGCAGGACTAATCTCCGAAGTCGTATCTCGGACGGATACCCGCACAGGTACGGAAATATCTCCCAAACCTGACTCACGGGCTAGGATGCTCCCATGGCCGGGGTATGGCAAGTGTAACGTCGCCAGTACGCTGGCGATTGTATACATGACAAAAGTGACCTATGAAACCCTTCGCGAATGATGATTCTGTTGGTAGTTTTGAATCTGAAGCGGCAAGCGCGCAGACTTCTGGGACCCAAACAGGAGCCTCAGATGTCGAGCGACCCGGAGAAACGAACGCCAGCGGAGACCGCGCAGATGGCGCAGGAAGTCATGCGCCGGATGCTGGCATCCCCGCCGCAGACGCACCAGGACGTGCCGAAGAAACGGGCGAAGAAGAAATCGAAGTCACGGAAGAAATGATCTCTAGCGCTCTAGTTGCATGGGAGAAATTTGTCGATTCTGATGACCCGCTAGAATGGAAGTTCTCAGTCGTCTACGTTGCCATGGCAAAGGCAGCGAGGGGAACTAGCCCGGAGATTATTCGGACAGTTTTTCAATCAGACCCCATATCGGTATCCGCTTGCCTGACAGCACTTGATAGATGAGTGCGGCAATGTGGCAGATAAAGGCCCGCCGAAGGGTGGCTGGCTCTTGATCCCTTAGCTTAGCTACCACATCTTCGCCAAGCGCGCCTTTGATTGCATCCGCGAGGGCTGGTGTCTGCAAGGACAATGATTTTCGAGAGTGCGCGCAAGCATTTCTAATGTGCCGTACTACGTCTATTTCCTTGCGCGCTTTTCGATCCAGTATTCCGATGGCGTAGGCGATTAGAATTTTCGCCGAATACGTTGATATGGTCCCTTCCGGTCCGAACACTTTAACTCGGGCATCGTTATCCGTAGCAAGTGCCGGCATTCTCTGCATGAGGGCTTGTTCGAGAGCATCTTCTATAGCCGTTGCCGCGACAAGAATTGCGGTTCGGTCGCTCTCGTCATCAAGATCGCCTACAACAGCCTCTGTTTCGTACTCCGTGCCGAATTGTGCACGGGAGTACTCTTTGAGATTACGCAAATATGCGGGGTCGCTCATCGATGCCAGCTCGTGCCTATTTCCTAGTCAGCTTGCCGATACGTTAATCGCTTGCCTTCAATGCCCTTCATCGCATTGACGGTACGTGCTACGTCGCTGATGCCAAGCTTCGCGCGATTGTTGTAACGGAAATCAAACTCCGCTAAATACCGGGGTAAATGCTTCTTATCCATGTGCTGATAAGTTCCGACTAAACCGCATTTGAACAGGCTGAAATGACTTTCCAGCGTATTGGTATGCACGTCGCCACGAGCCCATTCGAACTTGGAGTGATCGACAGATTCATGCTGTTCCTTGGTTGGCATCACAAACTTGTACGTCTGCGCGCCATCGGTCACGAGGCGGCTTTCGTCATGCAGGTGCTTGGCAAGCGCGCGACGGACATTCTTGTCATCCAGGTACATGCTGCGGATATCTCCGCCGCGCTCGACCAGTGCGAACACCTGGGTAGCGGGTTTCGCATTCAACGCGGTTCCCGGTGCCTTGCGGGTCTTGGGAGACTTCGACAGATAGGTTTCGTCGGCCTCAACCGTCTTGCCGCCGCCACCCAAAAGGCCACCAGGGCTTTTCATCGCTTCGCGGATGCGGTGAGTCATGAACCACGCGGTCTTATAGGTGACTCCCAACGTGCGGTGAATCTGGTGCGAGCTAATACCTTTCTTGGACGAACACAGCAGGTGCGTCGCCATCCACCATTTGGTGAGCGGAATCTTGGAGCGCTCGAACACAGTGCCTACGGTGACGGTGAACTGGCCCTTGCAGTCATTGCAGTACAGAAGGCCAGGACGGTGAGACTGCTTGACGCCTTCAACACGGACAATCTGCTCAGTGCCGCCACAATGCGGGCAAACCGGACCCGTTGGCCAGCGCACAGCCTCAAGCGCTTTGCGAGCTTCGTTTTCGTCGGTAAACATCGGAGCAGTGAAGGTAGACATGGCCCAAATCCTTTTTCTGATGGGCCAATCGTGTGCTTTTAGCTCGCTTTTGTCAAGTATATAATCGCCAGTACGCTTGTAGGCTCAACGTATAAATGTCGGGTTTCTCCAGCGTGAAAATGTCGTGTTTTGCGGCATTGGGAGTCTACCGACATGACCACCAGGACGGTCACGATGAGTCATACAGAGCTCGATCGATTTGGCGTTATCACCAGAGTTCGCGAACGCCGGCTCACGCAGATCGAAGCTGCGAGGATCCTCGACCTTGGAGTGCGTCAGGTTCAACGACTGTGCGCGGCGGTAGCCCAGCAAGGTGCCGACGGTTTGGTGTCCCGCAAGCGTGGCCGGCCCAGTAGCCGCCGATTCCCGGACGGTTTCAGGCGAGGGATCCTAACGCTGATCAGCGCCCATTATTCGGACTTCGGGCCAACCCTGACGTCCGAGAAGCTGC
The DNA here is from genome assembly GCA_963837435.1 of uncultured Gammaproteobacteria bacterium. Classification (GTDB taxonomy): domain Bacteria; phylum Pseudomonadota; class Gammaproteobacteria; order Steroidobacterales; family Steroidobacteraceae; genus Bog-1198. The sequence goes on along the minus strand of CAWINJ010000009.1, from coordinate 1,159,303 downwards.
TCGAACGGCACAAGATCACGGTCTCGAACGAGACCGTCCGGAAGCTCATGATCGAGGCGGGGATCTGGCAGACCCGAGCGCAGCGCAAGCCCAAGATCCAGCAGCCACGGCTGAGACGACCGTGCTTCGGCGAGCTGATCCAGATCGACGGCTCGGATCATCGCTGGTTTGAGGATCGAGCGAAGCCGTGTGTGCTGTTAGTCTTCATCGACGATGCCACGGGACAGCTGGTCGGCATGCATTTCTGTCAGGCCGAGTCGACGTTCGAGTACATGAACGTCACCAAGCGATATCTCTTGGAGTACGGCAAGCCAGTCGCATTCTACAGCGACAAGCATGCCGTATTTCGCGTCAACAAGGCCGGCGGCACGCGCGGTGAAGGCATCACGCAGTTCGGACGGGCGCTTCATGATCTCAACATCGAGAGCATTTGTGCCAACAGCCCGGCGGCCAAGGGTCGTGTCGAACGCGCCAATGGAACGCTGCAGGACCGTTTAGTTAAGGAGCTGCGGCTCGCCGGCATCTCATCGATCGCCGATGGGAACACCTTCCTGGAGTCCTTCAGAAGCGATTACAACGCTCGTTTCGGGCGCGGCGTCGGATCACGATGCACATCGCAAGCTCATCAAGGCGGAAGGTGTCCGGATTGACGACATCTTCAGCTGGCAGGAGTCTAGAGCCGTCACACGTTCCTTGACCCTGCAGTACGACAAGGTCGTCTACCTGATCAAGCCAGGCCCAGAGAACGACAAGATCGCCGGGCAACACGTGACCGTGTTCGACTATCCGGACGGGCGGTTTAAGATCCGATATGAAGGGCGCGAACTGCCCTACTCCGTCTTTGATCGCCTGAGCCAGATTCGCCAAGCCGATATCGTCAACAGCAAACGTTTGGGTTCCGTGCTCACGATGGCACGCGAGGCTCAACTCGCGAGCGACGAGCGCCGCAGCAAGAGCTGCCCTCGAGGCCGTTTCCGACTACCAGCAGCATGCAGTGAGGTCCTTTCCTGAACACCGTCGTCGGGACCCGAAGGGTCCGGCGAGTGCACATGTTGCACCAGTGTGCTATATGCACTATGATGCCGCATGCCCACAGTGGAACGGTTCAATCGCTGTCGCATCGAGATGTACTTCAAAGACCATGCGCCTCCGCACTTTCACATCGTCACGACAAGTAACGAACGTGTATCCGTGGTTATAGAATCGCTCGAAGTATTGGCGGGCACGGCCGATTCGCGCGATGTGACCGAGGCGCTCACTTGGGCCAAGACTAACCGCGATACGTTGCGTCGCCTGTGGCGGGAATACTCGGAGTGAAAGACTTATGAGGATCAATGAGGGCAAGGTGCATCGAATCACGGGCGTGAAGAGCGCGGGAGATCGAGCTGTACGGCTACGCTTTGACAATGGCAAGACCTACACGGTCGATCTACGCGTGCTCGTGCGCCACTCAAGGGGTTTGAAGGCGTTGCGCGGGGCATCGCTCTTTGCGCGCGTCGCCCTTGGCGAAGGTGGCCACAGTATCGCCTGGCCCGGCGATCTCGATCTCGGTGCGGATACGCTCTGGGAACTGGCCCTTGAACAGAACGGCCGGACCGATGCGGTCGAGTTCATCCGCTGGCGCTGGCGTAACGGACTGAGCCTGACCAATGCGGCTGAGGCGCTCGGCCTCTCGCGGCGTCAGGTGGCTTACTACGCCAGTGGCGAGCACGTGGTTCCACGCACCGTACTCCTGGCCTGCAAGGGCTGGGAAGCCGAGCAACGCGCGGCCGCATAGGCCCCGACAGAATCGAAATTAGGACTGGGCTCTGCATCAAATTCTTCGTCGGCCGCACTCGAACGGGTGAGCTTCTGCCGCGGATGCGGCAGATCGCGCCTACCAACGCGGGAAAAGCAGAGCAGGGGGAATTAGGCGCCCTCCTGTTCAACACGACATTTCCACTTTGGAGAGAAGACGACTTGTGTATGTTGGCGAGACAGACGACTTGTGTATGTTGGCGAGACAGCGAGGTGCTAGTCCCCCAAGGCGCCCCCCTGAATTGATCGAGCCCCCAGACGCCAAAGCGATGCGGGGACCCCCATTTTGGAAGCTGATTTGCCCGAGAAAGGCGGTTTAGGAGCTCGCCGGCGACCAGGCGCGCAGGAGCGAAGCGGCCGATGCGTTCAGACGCTCAGCCGAGGGGCTCGAAGAGCGCGCCGAACCGATTGTTCAGGTTGCCGAGAGGAGCACCCTCTTCGTCCGGGCGGCTCCATGGGAAGTACATCAAGACATTTCGACCAGCCATCGAACTCCCGGCGCTGTCAATTATCGACGATCACCGTCAGCGACCGCACCCCTTGGGCGCCGTGTATCAGTACGCCTTCGATGTCTGCGGTAGCCGACGGCCCCGTATGGAACACCGCGTAACGGGCGGTCTGAAACACCGGATGCGGATAGGCATCTTGAAGACCGGACACGATCGCGCTCTCATGCAGCAAAACCACGAGGTGTTGCGCCAGGTAGGCGAGAGTATTGACCTTGAGCTCGGCCTCCGTGAACAGCACGGAACCGCTCTCTGCCACACCCAGAACCGCACGCACCACCGCCACATCGACATCGGCCAGATCCTGCGGCTTGCGAACCGCCGACCATGCGCGGTCGCTCGGAACCTCAGGAACCGCGGAGCAAATGATTTTAGTATCGGGGATATGTTCTCGAATCCACGCAAGCGGCGAGGAGATTTCACTCGATCGGCAGAACCGCCCTCCCATGGCCTGAAGGGTGCAGGAAAAGGTTTCGAGCTTCCCCTCCTCGCCGGCTGGGATCGCAAAGTGCGGTATCGGCGGCAATGCATGCTCTCCCGCCGGCCGGTTGCGGCGCACGCGAGCGAGAATATCTTCCCGCGCATTCATGGAGAATTCCTCGTTTGACCCCGATGTTCGCGCCACCAGCCGTGAAAGGTCTCAGGGGGTGCCTCCGGCATGTCGCGGCCCTTGCTGGTCCATGTATTCAAGGGATTGGCCAGAACGAAATGCGGCAGTAGCCGCAATGCCTCATCCGCGGCGCCCAGCGCCGCACGATAGAGCGCGGGACGTGCCAGCACATAGCCCAGAACCTTCATCATTTCGGATTTGACGAAGGGCAGCCGGTGTTCTTCGGACATGACCCTGCGCCAAGCAAAGATCTGCTCGTGGATATTGATCTTGACCGGACAGACGTTCGTACAGGAACCATTGAGTGTCGAAGAGAACGGAAGCGATGAATATTTTCGGCGATTGAGCGTCGGATCGAGGATGAGTCCGATGGGGCCGGAATACGTGGCGCCATAGCTCAGTCCGCCGCTGCGCCGATAGACCGGGCAGGTGTTCATGCATGCGCCGCAGCGAATGCATTTGAGCGATGTCCAGAACTCCCTCAGACCAAGCCGCTCGCTGCGCCCATTGTCGACCATCACGTAGTGCATCTCGGCGCCCGCCCGGGGGGCGCGAAAGTGCGAGGTGTATTGGGTCATCGGCGTGCCGATTGCATTGCGCGCGAGCAACCGCAAGAAGACCGCCAAATGCTCGAATCGAGGAATGACCTTCTCTATGCCGATGGAGGCAATGTGCAGCGGCGGTGTGTTGGCGGATAGATCCGCGTTGCCTTCGTTGGTGCACACGACCACCGTGCCCGTCTCGGCCACTGCAAAATTGCAGCCCGTCATGCCGGCATCCGCCTTGAGAATCAGCGGCCGGGTGGCCTCGCGCTGGACGCTGGCCAGATGCGGAATATCCTCCTCATCCGGGTCCGAACCCAGGGTTCGGGCGAACAGTTCCGCAACATCCGCGCGCGTTTTATGAATCGCCGGCCCAATGACATGGCTGGGCTCCTCGCCGTCGAGCTGCTGGATGCGCTCGCCGAGGTCCGTCTCGATCACTTCAATCCCCACGCCCGCCATGTAGGCGCGAAAACCGCATTCATCCGTCAACATGGACTTCGATTTGATCAGGGTCTTGGCACCCCGATCCTTCAAAATCTGGTGCACGATCCGGTTATGCTCGGCCGCGTCCGCCGCCCAGTGAACCACGACCCCGTTCGCTTTGGCCGACGCTTCAAACTGGCCCAGGTAGGTATCTAAATGGGCGAGCGCATGCTCCTTGATCTGCGATGCCAGCGCACGCATGTCCTCCCATTCCGGCAGCGCGTGAGCGGCCCGGTCGCGGCGCAGCCGCATGTCCCACAGCCGCTCGTCATGGGCTTTTTCGTGCTCGGTGGCTGCGATGAAGCGCTCGGACGCCTCGACCTGGTCCACGGGGCGGTTGCCGCGATCGCGAGCTCCCCGGGGCTGAGGCTCGTTAACAACGCGTGCGCGTATCGGCTTCGAGGTGCCTTCTGCGTGCACCAATGGGCGGCCCTCGGCGTCTTTCGCCCCTTCGAAGCGATCACCTATGACCTCAGGATGGAGCACGCGGGACGACTGGCTGACTGTCGAGTCTACGCCGCTCATGCCGATGCTCCATTGAGAATCCGGGCGATATGCATGAACTTGATGGGGTTGCCGATATGCTGTGCGCACCCCTTTTGATGCAGAAGACAGGACGAGTCCGCGGAAACGATGTACTCGGCTCCCGCCCTGGAATGATCGGACACCTTGTCCTGACCCATCTTGACCGACACGGCCGGCTCGAAAACACTAAAGGTTCCGCCAAAGCCGCAGCATTCATCCCATCGAGCCGGCTCCACGAATTCCACACCCGGCACTTTCTCCAGCAGCGCCCGCGGTTTTGAATAGGGACGAGCCACCTTGATTTCACTCGGGCTCGCAAGGCTGATGCCCCGCATTGAGTTGCAGTTGTAATGGATGCCGACCTTGTGAGGGAAATGCGCCCACGGAAACTCGCTCACTTTGAGGATGTCATGCAGGAACTCGGTCAGTTCAAAGGTGCGCTCACGCACCGCCCGAACCTCCGGCGTCTGCTCTATCGCGGTCATGTTCATGCGTACCTGATGCGCGCAGCTGCCGGAAGGAACGACGACAAAGTCGTATCCCGAGAAATTCTTGACGAATAGCGCCTCGGCGCCCGCTGCGTCCTGATGGCACCCGGTATTCGTCATCGGTTGCCCGCAGCAGGTCTGATCCACCGGGTACTCGACGGTGCAACCCAGCCGTTCCAGCAGCTCCAATGTTGCAATGCCGACTTCGGGCTCGAACGCATCCATGTAGCAAGGAATGAAGAGTCCCACGCGCATAGCCGGTCCCCCATCGATCAGTGAACTCGTCCCGTCTCCCGGAGCATCGATCCCACCACCAGTGCCGCGATCAGAATACCCATCCAGAAAAGACCGGCGTGCCTGAAATGCAGGGTCGTGTCGATGCTTTGCGCGCCCAGTGTCCTGCCGAAGCGCTCGGAAAAAATTGGCCCGATCGCTGCGGTAACGGCGAACGTCAGGAAATTGATCGCACCAGTGGCACTCCCTTTGACCTCGTCGGGATTCACCTCTTTGATGATGGTGTACGGGATCATGGCGGCACCGGACGCCACACCCAGGACGAACAGCGTGAGCCAGGCGGGGAGCAGTGTGGGAATGTAAATCAGCTGCACGAAGCCGATCAGCATGATCGCCGCACCGCCGAGATAAACAGGCTTTCGGCGACCGAGCCGGTCCGCGAGCCAGCCGAGAAGCGGGCAGCCGAACACCCATCCGAGCGGCACCATCGAAATGACGAACACGGCATCCGCAAAGGAAAACAATTTGTCGGTCTGGAAAAACCGAACGCCCCAGACCATGTCCCCTACCGTGGTCGGGACGAACAGCAACCCCGCCGCGAGGCCGCACAGGTAGGACTGCGGATTCGAGAAGACGATTTTGTACGTCGCCAGGATTCCACCGCCCGCTTTTCCCTGCGGCGCACCGGCTCGCTCCTTTGGCGTAATCCACCACAGACCCACCGCCACCAGGAGCACGACGACCCCCGCCCGACCCCAGTATTGTGGGACTGACAGCCCGTCGGCGATCCAGTGCCCGACGACGAGCTGGCCGGCCGTGCCGCCGAGCATGCCCAGGCACTGCGTGATGCCGATGGCAGTCGCCAGACGCCGCGCCGGCAGGCCATGGGAGGCCAGATACACCGCTCCCGTGAACGCAAAGGCGGAACCCGCACCTTGTAACAGCCGTCCGAGGTATCCAGCCCCTTCTTGTGGGGCCATGAACAACAGACACCCAATCCCGAGGATGGCCATCCCCGTGGAGACCACGTACTTGGCCCCCAACCGGTCGAGCAAGACGCCCGCGACGAGGCTCGCGGTCGAGTAGGTGTAGTAGTACGTCCCAAGGATGTCGCTGACACCGAGCGCCGAGACGCCGAAGGCCTTGGACAATTGCGGAATCATCACCGCGGGCGAAGAACGCATAGCGTATTCGAGAAAATAGAATGCCAGAGAGAACAGCCACGCGACGATGAAGGCGCGGGCCGTGTCGCTCTGGGATCGCGGCAGATCAGTGGTTGCGTTCAAGCGGGGCGTCCTCAGCGGATCAGAGCCGTCTTCGCCACATCCACGATCTCGGTCGCTTGGCCATTGAGTACCGCCTTGAGCATCCAAAGACTGAATCCCTTCGCATGCTCGAGCTTGATCTCGGGCGGCATGACGAGCTCCTGTCGATCGGTCAACACGTCGATGACGGCCGGGCCGGCATGCGCAAAGGCTGCTGAGATTGCCGACTTCAATTGGCCCGGGTCTTCCACGCGTACGCCGTAAATACCCATCGATTCGGCCATGCTCGCGAAGTCCGGATTGTCGAGCCGCGTGCCCATCGGCAGAAAGCCGCCCGCCTTCATCTCGATGTCGACGAAGCCCAGGAGTCCGTTATTGAAGATGACGATCTTGATCGGCAGTTTCGACTGGCGCACGGTCATCAAGTCGCCCATGAGCATTCCGAAGCCGCCGTCACCGGACAACGAAATGACCTGCCGGCCGGACATCGCGAACTGCGCGCCGATGGCTTGCGGCATTGCATTAGCCATCGATCCGTGCAGGAATGAACCCAGCAGCCGGCGCTTGCCGTTCATCTTGAGATATCTTGCCGCCCACACCACCGGCTCACCCACATCGCAGGTGAAAATCGCATCCTCATTGGCAAGATCGCTCACCACTTTCGCGAGCAGCTGCGGGTGAATGGGTGTGTGCTTGGAACTCTCGTTCGCGAGATCGTCGAGGCCCTTTCGGGCCTTGGCGTAGTGGCTGACTGCGGCACCTAGGTGCGCATCGTCGGCGTTGCCCGACAGCCGCTCGGTCAGCCGCGATAGGACTTCGCGCACATCCCCGATCACGCCGAGATCGAGCCGGCAGCGCCGGCCGAGGTTCTCGCCGCGAATATCGATCTGCGCGATTCGGGCCTTCGTCGGATAGAATTGCCGATAGGGGAAATCAGTGCCCAGCATGAGCAGCGTATCGCAACCCTCCATGGCGTGATATCCGGAGGAAAAACCGATGAGCCCCGTCATCCCCACATCGTAGGGATTGTCCCATTCGACGTGCTCCTTGCCGCGCATCGCATGCACGATGGGCGCCTTGAGTTTTGCCGCCAGGGCGACCACGGCATCATGGGCGCCCGCACAGCCGGCGCCGCAGAGGATCGTCGTTCTTTCGCCCCGTTCCAGAAAGGCGACCAGGTCCTCGATGTCCGCCTCGGCCGCGCACACTCGGGGCAATCGCGGCACCGGCTTCGGCGAAGGGGCCAGCGGTCCGGCCTCCTTCAGGGCCACGTCACCGGAAATCACGATGACGGCGACGCCCTGCTTCGCCACTGCCTCGCGAATGGCTGTTTCGACGATTCGCGGCACCTGAAGCGGATCAGAGATCAGCTCGACATAGTGGCTGCATTCCTTGAAGAGCGCTTGCGGATGGGTTTCCTGAAAATAACTGGAGCCGATCTCGGTGCTGGGGATATGCGCCGCGATGGCCACCACCGGCACCCGGTTGCGATGGCAATCAAAAAGCCCATTGATCAGGTGCAAATTACCGGGGCCGCAGCTCCCGGCGCATACGGCAAGCTCGCCCGTCAGCTGCGCTTCCGCGCCGGCCGCAAACGCGGCGACCTCCTCGTGCCTGACGGCAATCCACTGGATCTTGTCGCGCACGCGCAGCGACTCGGTGATGCCATTGAGCGAATCGCCCACCAGCCCATATATGCGCTGCACATTGGCGGCTTCGAGGATCTCCACTATTCGGTCCGCAACATTGGCCATTTCAAACCTCCTATTGTGCGTCCCAGAGGTGCAGCGCCGCAGACACAATTGATCGCTCGACTGCTCGCTCGAGAGCCGGCGACGCCGCGCTCACGCCGCTGTCGGCCGCCTGCGCGCCGGCCTCACGCGACGTAATTCTTCAATATCCGCAGATCAGTAACCGAGTACCCCATGCCGAGCCGATAACCTCGCCCGATTCGCAATGGCGCCAGCGAATGCATATCTTCGCCGCGCACGTCCGGAATCGTCAACTCCGCCGACCCCGCCCACACATCGACGATCGCCAGATTGTCGGTGAGCGACATGGTGAGCTCATCGACCGGCGGCTTCGTCTGGCGCGCAGCCGCGAGCTGCGGGAAATACCGACGCATCACCGTCGGGCGGTTGAACACCTTGGCAGGGTCGGTCACCTTCTCCTCGAGCTGCAGACGCGCCGTCGCCAATCGCTCGCCATGCGCCGCAACACTGGCGCCGAACCGGCTTCCCTTCGCGAGCGGGGCCGCGGCCGCGCTCGGCGCGGAGAATGTCCGCGTCTGGTAGATACTCCCCAATTTTTTCGGGAACCCTTGCGTCCAGCCGCGGGCGATGGCCGCGTCATTGTCGACGAATATATACGGGCAGAAGTTGATGGGTGTGCGCTCGAACAGGGCCTCGACGAGCACGAAGGCTTCGCGGTATTGGTAGCGCGCGGGATCGGTGACCTCGTCATTTGAACCCGTGAACTGCCAGTCGAGAAACCAAAAGAACGCCCGGCCTGCGGACTTCTCGTCCGGTGTCACGCCGGGGGGCAAGAGCGACGCAATCGCAGCGGGATCAGTCCAATATTCGACGACGAGGCAGTCGCTCGAGTAATGCCAGGGCGGCGGTGAAGCCAATGCGGACTTGCCCTGCGGCGTCAGAGGAACAGAAAATCCGTGAAGCATGAGGTGTCTCTTCTGAAAAGCACTATGGCAATCTTTGTGTAGTCCGTTCTACGCCGGAATCCCCCAGAGGGGGGATAGAGAAACGATTGGCAGGAGCCCCCCCGGTCCTTTCACTCATCCTGGACGGAATTTCTCAAGACGCCCATCCCCTCGATCTCCACTTCGAAGACATCGCCGGGACGCATGTAAACGGGCGGCATGCGTGCCGCCCCAACGCCGCCGGGGGTTCCGGTGATGATCACATCCCCCGGCTCCAGACTCAGCGCGACGCTGATCAATTCGATCAGGGCGGCGACGCCGAAGATGAGCTGCTCGGTACGCGCATCCTGCATGACGAGGCCGTTCAAGCGGCCCTGAATGCGCAACCCGCGGGCCCCCGGCGGCACCGCATCGGGCGTCACCAGCCAGGGACCGAATGCCCCTGTGGCGTCGAAATTCTTGCCCATCGTCCACTGCGGCGTGCGCAGTTGAAAATCGCGGATCGTCGCATCATTGAACAGGGAGTAGCCCGCGACGTAGTCGAGGGCGTGGTCGGGCCCGATGCGGCGTCCTCTGCGGCCGATCACCACGGCGAGTTCGGCCTCATAGTCGAGCGCGGACGATTCGGGCGGCCGCCGGATCGGTTCACCGTGAGCGATCAGACTCGTCGCGAAACGCGCGAAAATCTCGGGATAGACCGGCTTCTTGAGACCGCTTTCTTCGAGGTGATCATCATAATTGAGGCCGACACAGATGATTTTCGGCGGCTTGGGCACCGGCGGCAGTATTCGAACCGCATTCAGGTCGATTGCCTTTAGGGGCAAAAGGTCTTTGCCTGTACGCAACAGATCTGCTCCCCGTGCGATCAGATCGGGTAATGTGCCCGGGAACCCGCTTTCGTTCTCGGTGAGGCCGTGCCAGCCCGAGCCGTCATCCGCCGCAATGCCGGAGACACCCGCCCTCTCGAAATGGACAATACGCATAGGATTCCTTTTTGTAGCGCGCGGAGACCTACCTCGGCGCCACAGATTTCGTTTATCTTGCCGGAGAGAGCCGCGATATGAAGTTCAGCTCCAGTTCGCCTTCATAAGTCTCGGCACCGGCCTTCAATGCTTCCTTCACGCGCGCTTGCGTCACCTCACTTGCGACGCTCAAGTCGGACTCATGAGCCTCCACCAGAAGTCCCTCGGCCATGGACGCAAATGCTCCGCTATCCACGGCCGCCTTGGCGTGGGCGATGGCATGCGCAGGAAAGGAGGCAATGCGGTGAGCCAGTTTCTCGACAAAAGGCCCCAGCTCGTCGGCCGGCAAGGCTCGATTGATGTAGCCGTAACGTTCTGCCAGCTCTGCCGAAAAGTCATTGCAACCGAGGAGCACCTCCAACGCGCGTCCCCGCCCGATGAGCCGTGGCAATCTCTGCGTGGAACCGCCGCCCGGAACGAGCCCGATCGCCACCTCGGGTTGGCCGAAGGTCGCTTTTCCAAGGGCGGCAAAACACATGTCCATGGCGAGCGCGATCTCACTGCCTCCACCTCGGGCCCGCCCCTCGATTTTGGCAATGGTTACCTTGGGCATGTTCCTGAAGCGCTCGCCGATCGTCTGCGTAAAGCGAAAGCTGCGGGTCGTAGACACCATTTTGGAAGCGGCTCCGACCCGGCCTAAACCAGAGTGGGCAATAAAGAACTCGGGCAATTCGCTCTGCAAGACCACGACCCGAACGCTCTCATCGGCCTCGAGTTGCCTGCCGAGTTTGTCGAATTCCTGCGACAGCACTTCGTCGAGCAGATTGATGGGCGGGTGATCGATGCTGACAAATACGACTCCGGAATCAAATCTGAACCGGAAACATTTGTGGTCAGAATACTGCATGGGTGTGGCTCCATTTTTGGCGGCCGTTAGCCCGCCCCCCGGACGACTCAGTTGTCCTGCCCGTAGGCAACCCCTGCAAAGTCTGACACGGGTGCGGCCGCTCGATATCCCCCGAATAGGGGGAAAACGAGCAACACTCGAGCAGCATGTCGTTCAGGACGAGCCGGCCGAGAAACTAGCGGCCGCTGAATTGGGGGGTGCGCTTCTCGAGAAAAGCAGCCGTTCCCTCCCGCTTGTCCTGGGAGGACGCGCATACGGCGAACAGCGCACTTTCGATGACCAGACCCTCCGCCTGGCCGACGTCGAGCCCCCGGTTCACCGCTTCGAGGGAGAAGCGCACAGCCAGCGGCGCATTGGCGCTGATGGAGCGCAATATCTCTTCCGCGCGGGCCAGCAGTTTGTCAGGCGCAACGATCTCGTTCACCAAGCCGATCCGATGCGCCTCATTGGCATCGATCGGCTCTGCCGTCAGAATCAGTTGCAGCGCCCGACCCTTGCCAACGAGGCGGGGCAAGCGTTGCGTGCCGCCAAAGCCAGGGATTACCCCCAGCTTGACTTCGGGCTGGCCAAACTTCGCATTCTCGGTGGCCAGACGCAACGTACACGCCATCGCGATTTCGCATCCCCCACCGAGGGCGAACCCGTTGACCGCGGCAATCACGGGCTTGCCGAGATTCTCGATCAGAGTGAGCACCGACTGGCCCCTGCGCGTGAACTCGGCCGCTTCGACGGCGGAGATGCTTGCAATCTCCGTGATGTCGGCGCCGGCGACGAATGCCCGGTTGCCGGCGCCGGTGAGGATGACGCCTCGAACGCCATTGTCATCACGGGCATCTTCCAAGGCCGATTGGATCTCCCCGAGTGTGGCCTGGCTCAGTGCATTCAGCGCCTTCGGGCGGTTGATGGTCAGGTAGCCGACGGCATCCCTCTTCTCGTAGGAGATATTTGCGAAAACAGGCATGAGAAAACTCCACTTTTAAGAACTCTCGGTCGCTCGCAGCGCGGGCTTCGCCGCCAACTCGGCGCGCGGCTCTGGGATGAGGCGCGAACTGCGTTGGCCGGTCATGTAGCTCCACAGCCACTGCATCTGGACTCGCAGCCGGTTCTGCCCCTGAGGCAGAAACATCACATGGACGAGTGCCCAGACCACCCAAACGGCAAAGCCGCTCAAACGCAGGGTGCCGCGCTCGAGGACGGCGAAGTTCTTGCCGACCACCGCCATGTTGCCGCGGTCTCGATATTTGAACGGGCCTGCGTTAGGACGTCCGTTGACTTGTGCCGCGATGGCTCGCCCGACGAAGCGCCCCTGCTGGATGGCGACTTGCGCCACCCCAGGTAACGGACGACCGTCCAGCAACACCGAGGCTGCATCGCCGATCACGTACACCCGCGGTTGACTGGGAAGAGACAGCAAGGGTCCCACCTTGACCCGCCCGGCGCGGTCCGTATTTGCGTGGAGCTGTTCGATCACTGCGGAGGCTTGAACCCCGGCCGTCCACAAGACCGTATCGCTGTCGATTCTCCGGCCGGCGACGATGACGCCCTGCGCGTCGACCCGCTCCACCATCACTCCCGTTCGAATGGTTACTCCGATGGCGTGAAGCCGATCGGCGGCTTTTTTCGCGAGGGATTCATGGAACGTCGGCAGCACACGCCCCGCGCCCTCGAGCAGCAGGACGGTGGTACTGTTCGGATCGATGCGCCTGAAGTTCGAGCGCAAGGTGACCCGCGCCATCTGTGCGATGGAGGCCGCCAGTTCGACGCCCGTGGGGCCGGCACCCACCAGCACGAACGTCAGCGCGCGCGCTCGTACCGCGGGATCGTCGGTCTGCTCGGCCAGCTCATAGGCGCTCAAAATTCTCGCGCGAATCGCCTCGGCATCAGCCAGTGTTTTCAGAGCGGGTGCATAGGCGGCGAAATCATCATGTCCGAAATAGGTTGGGCGCACGCCGGTCGCCACGATGAGGTAGTCGAAGTCGATGCTCCTATCCGTAAGACCCGGCGGCGCGACACGCACACGCCGAGCCTCCAAATCCACGCCGCTGACTTCCGCCATCAGTACCGACAGGTTTGCCTGCCGCTGGGCGATCTGCCGAATGGGCGACGCCACTTCGGACGGAGCGAGTACGGCGGTCGCCACTTGATAGAGCAGCGGTTGAAAGATGTGGTGGTTGCGCCGATCGATCAGCAGCACTTCGACATCCGCGTTCCTCAGCGCGCGCGCGGCCGCAACGCCCCCGAAGCCGCCGCCCAGTATCACAACCCGTTTCGCGGGCGTCTCTTCCACGGTACGCTACGCGTTCCCGCGCAGCTTGAGGAGACCGAGCAGCACCTCATCCCGCTCCAAGGCCAAAGCGTCCAACGAACGGCTGCCGGCTTCCTTGAGCACACCCGCGATCACCGTCTTGCGCAATTCCGGGGTGATCTGCGGATTGCCCAGGACTTTCCACCACGCCGTCATCGGTCCCGTGAATTGATCGAAAAAGTGCTCGATGCCGCCCTGGCCTCCGCCGAGATGGAACAACAACGTGGGCCCCATGATGCCCCAACGCAGTCCGGGACCCCAGCACACCGCGGTGTCCGCATCGGCCACGTCCACCACGCCTTCCGATATCAGGTACACGATTTCACGCCATAGAGCCGCCTGCAGTCGATTGGCGACGTGACCCGGAACCTCCTTGTGCAAACGGATCGTGCGTTTGCCGAGTGCCGTGTAAAAATCTGCCACCCGCCGGATCGTGTCTTCCGAAGTCTTTGCTCCGCCCACGATTTCCACCAAGGGGACCAGGTGGGGCGGATTGAACGGATGCCCGATCACGCAGCGTTCGGGATGCGTCGGGCATCCGGATTGAATCTCGCTCATGGTGAGCCCCGACGAACTCGACGCGATGATGGCGGTCGGCGGCAGCAAGGCGTCGAGTTGACCGTAGAGAGTCTTCTTGAAATCGATCCGCTCCGGACCGTTTTCCTGCACCAGTTCCGCTCCGTCCACGGCCTGCGCCAGGTCCGCCGTGAATTTCAATTTGGACCGGGAAGCACCCGGAGCGAGGCCCAGGCTCTCCAATGCCGGCCAAGCCTCGTCGACGTACTGTCTCAATCGAGCTTCGGCGCCGGGGGCGACGTCGGTTGCCGTCACACTCAAGCCTTTGGCGAGGAACAGCGCGGTCCAACTGGCGCCGATGACGCCGGTTCCAATCACGGCCACACGCTTGATTTGAGTCGTCATCGATGGATGCTCCCAATGAAAAATTGCAGTGTTTCGGATCTCATACGAAAGCGCTGAAGCCCGTGATCGCCTTGCCGACGATGAGCGAGTTCATTTCGCGCGTGCCCTCATAGGAGTACAGCGCCTCGGCATCGGCAACGAAACGGCCGATGTGATAGTCCAGGAGGATGCCGTTGGCACCCAGTATTTCGCGCGCCCAGCCGACGGTCTCGCGCATCCGCATCGTGCAAACGCCTTTGGCCATCGAGGCGTGCTCGTCGCGCATGATGCCTTGATCCTGCATTTGCGACAGCCGCAGACACAGACACTGAGTCGAAGTGATGTTGCCCAGCATGCGGAACAACAGATCCTGTATCAATTGAAATCGGGCGATCGGCCGGCCGAATTGCTGGCGGGTCTGCGCGTAGCGCAACGCGTGCTCATAAGCGCCCGTTGCGCAGCCCACCGATTCCCATGCCACCGCGGCGCGCGTCTGTCGCAATACCAATGCGGTATCCTTGAAGGAGTTCGCGTTCTGCAGACGATTGGCCTCGCTCACGCGGCAATTCGTGAGTGTGATGAGCCCGTTCTGCACGACTCGCAGCGCCATTTTGTGCTGAATTTTCTCGACATTGAATCCCGGCGAACGGTTCTCGACGATGAACCCCTTGACCTGATTGTCGGATACGTCACGGGCCCAGATGATCGTCAGGTCTCCCCAGGTGGAGTTGCCGATCCACTTCTTCTGGCCGTTGAGAATCCAGGAATCGCCGTCTCGCTTGGCGGTGGTTGCCAGGCCGCCCGAGGCGCCGGAACCGACCTCCGGCTCCGTCAAGCCGAACGAGCCGACCTTCTCCAACCGCGCCATGGGCGGCAGCCACCGTTGTTTCTGTTCTTCCGAGCCGCAGATGTCGATCGAACCCATTGCGAGGCCCGTATGCACGCCGAAAAAGGTCGAGATGGAAGCATCGACGCGCGCCATCTCCATCATGAGGAATCCCATCATCGTCGTGCTCTTGCCGGGGCAGCCGTATCCCTTGATGGGCAGCCCGGCGATGCCCAGGGACTTGAATTTCGGCAGCAGTTCGAACGGAAATTCGTCCCGGCTCCAATAGTCGTTGATGACGGGCTGAACTTCGGCTTCCATGAAGGCCCGCACTTTGAGCCGCAATGCGTTGTCTTCCTTGGATAAGATGTTCGACGAGCAGATAAAAATCACCGTCCGCTTCGGGCAACTTCGCGGGCTTTTCATTCGCGGTGGGGTTCGTCATGAGGTCTGTTCCTGCATTCGCTTGATGATTCGGGATGAGAGTTCAACGTGAACGCGGTAGTGGGCTGCTGCCGGGTGCCAGATAGTCATGCACGACTTCGCCGCCGGCGATGGTCAGATCGCAAAGAATATGGAGCGCGGAGACGACCTCGAGCACGGGCAAGCGCGAAACCGGGGCGAAACAATGCGGATGAAGCTCCAAAGAAGCCGGACCGCTCCAAGCTCCTTTCATCAGGACATCCGTGACGCGGAATTGCACCAATTCGCACACGCGCGGCGAGGCGTCGACGTGCGGCAGTATTTTGAGCAGGTATCCGGGCGCCTCGACCGATTTCTTGACCGCCTCGAGATCCACGGGGTGGTATTTGTACGCCATGGTGGCGGTGGCGACGCGCACGCCGTTATAGTCCAGCGTGCCGACGAGCGCATCGTTTCTCACCTCGAGCTTCGGCTGCGCCAGTACTTTGGGAAAGCCGAGCAATTCTCGCCCGGAGGCGATACCCGCTTCGCTGTCGAGATACATCGCGTGGGTGAATCCGCCGGGCTGACCCTTGAACGTAACGGGAAGCACCTGGCCTGATTCCGTATACGACCCGAGCCCGCTGCAATCGGGCATGTTGATGAATTCGTACTTGACGATCGGGTCCGCCGGCCGCAAGGGCGCGGGAATCACGCGCGCCAGGGCCTGGGGGTCGGTTCGATAGGTGATGATGACGAACTCTCGGTTGACGAATCGAAAGGGGGGCTTCGGATAGGCCGGGCTCGTAAGCGGCATCGCATAGGCCGATTCCAATACCTCTTCTTCTGTCATGGTCTTCTCCGTAAATCGGGTAAATCGTGCGTTGTGTGGGGCTGGCTCGGCGTCAACGAGTATTTCAGGGGCTCGGGGCCGCGGGCTTTGCAACCACGCCGCCCGCGAAGAGGCCCCTCACATCGTCGGCCGAAAATCCCAGTTCGGATAACACCTCGGCGCTGTGCTCACCGAGTGCGGGCGCACGCGACGGCGCGACCTTGTCGTGGGTCGCGATTTGAATGGGGCTGCCCACCGTGAAGCCACCGGGAATACCCGCGTCATCCAGATTGAGGAAGATGCCGTTTTGGCGCATTTGCGGGTCGTTGATGATTTCCTCCGCAATCTGCACCACGCCGAAGATGACCCGGCCCTCGTCGAGCACTTTCTTCCAATGCGCGAGCGGCCGGCCGGCGAACATCGGATCCAAAATATCCACCAATGCTGCGGCGTTATGCACACGCGATTTGCCGTCGATGAATCGAGGATCATCCATCAGCTTTGGTAGATTGATGGCCTTTACGAATCCGGGCCAATCCTTCTGCTGCGCGGCGACCAGCAGCAGCCAGCGATTGTCCGCGGTGCGATAAGGATTGAGCAGGGCATTGGGCGGCGTTTTGCGATTGTGCTGGCTGAAGAACTTCGCGCCGTGCAAGCCGCCCTCGATCCATGCGGCGGCCGCCCATGCACCTTCCGCAATGAGGGATGTAGTGACATGGCTGCCCTTGCCGGTTTTCTCCCGGTGGTACAGGCCCGTCACAATGGCGGAATACAAGGTGCTCGCGGTGGCGTGATCGCCGATGCCCGGTATCGGGAGCGTCGGCGGACTGCCTTCGTCGTGAGTGACTTGCATCAACCCGGTCCGCGCCCAGTAGGCGGTGATGTCGAAGCCCGGTTTGTCCGCCTCGGGTCCATTGGCGCCATAGCCGGTGATATCCGCGTAGATCAGGCGCGGGTTGACCGGACCCACTTCCTCGTAGGTCAATCCCAACCCCTTTCTCACCTTGGGGGGATAGTTGGTGACGAGCACGTCGGCCCACCGGACCAGCCGGCTCAGCACTTCCTTGGCAGCCGCGTTCTTGAGATCGAGGGCGAGACCGCGCTTGTTGCGATTGGTCAGTTGCCAGGCGTAGTTGTACTCGCACACGGGATTCGGCGGCGTGGCGTAGAAGTTGCGGTACGGATCGCCGCTTCCCGGCGGCTCGACTTTGATCACGTCGGCACCGAAATCCGATAGTATCGTCGTGGCCGCCGGTCCTGCGATATAGCTCGCCAAGTCGATGACCTTTAGTCCGGAAAATATCTTCGCTGCTACGTTCATGCGCACTCCCGCGTTTACGAGCATCATTCTTACCCTTGGAAACCTGAGCGGCTATCCCCCGCTTGTGGGATGCGGGATCGGCACGAAGCGCTCACGGCGGCAACGCCGCCGCTCACCTGGAACACCAAGTCGGCATGCAATCGCCACCGAAGCATCACCGAACTCAACCGGTGGGCCCCTAAGCTTCTGCTCTCTTTACAGAGGTGAGGCCATGGACGTCAGCGACTTCAACGACCCGTCGGGGATCTCAATGGCTCTCGCCGGGAGCGAAGATGCGGGGATGGCCCGGCTTGCCCGCCAATCGGCGCTGCATCAAGCCACGCTCGACGGCAACGATCGCTATGCAGCGATCGTACTTGCCGTTAAACTGCTCGAAGCGCTTCATATCATTGGGGAAACCGAGGAAGCCGGTTTCCTATTGGCCCGCGCGCTGCCCGATTCGCATGATCTACTGCCGTTCTTGAGCGGACTGGTCCGCCGCCTGCGGGATTGCCCGGTTCCCAAAGAACTGTCGCGGATGGCAGCGGAAACGCGAATAATTCTCACCCCGCGCGAACGTCATATTCTGCAATTGATAGGCCGCGGGATGTCGAATAAACGAATTGCCCAAGACTTGAATATTTCGCCTGAAACGGTCAAGTCGCATGCGAAACATATCTTCGTCAAGTTGAAGGTTCAGACTCGCGCGCAGGCCGTCGCGCACGCAGTTGGGCTGAGGCTGCTCTGAGGCGGGCATACGCGAATGCACATCAAGTCCTTCCCTCCTTTCAAACTCGACACCCTCAATCATTGCCTATGGCGTTCGCAGGCGCAGAGCGATGATATTCGCGTGCCGTTGACCCCCAAGTCATATGACTTGCTGAACTATTTCCTGGACAACGCCGATCGCCTGGTCACGCATGAGGAGCTCTTGGAAGCCTTATGGGCCAACGTATTTGTCCAGCCCGAGGTGTTGAAGGGCCATGTCCGCGCGTTGCGTGCCGCGCTCGAAGACGATGCGGACAATCCCCGTTTCGTGCAGACACTGCGCGGCCATGGCTACCGGTTCGTTGCACCGCTGAAGAGCACGCTCCCTCCCGGCACCGATGACAGCGCCCATTCCGAAATCCCTCCTCAGTTCGTGGCGCGGTCCATACCTCTCGCCGAGCTGCGCAGCGCCTACGACACAGCGTTGCGGGGAAGCGCCCAGGTTGTGCTGGTTTCCGGAGAATCGGGGATCGGAAAAACCGCGCTGACTCGGGAGTTCCTGCGTCGCACGGCCGCGGCATCGAATGTCGGAATCGCCGCCAGTCAATGCGTCGAAGGGTTCGGCGGCACCGAAGCTTATTACCCAATCCTCGATGCGCTGACCAAGCTCTGCAAGGGCAGCGACGGGAACACCATTGTCCAGCAAATATCGTCATTGGCCCCGACATGGGCCATCCAAATGCCGGGCCACTTATCCGCCGAGCGGCGCCAGGCACTCCAACGTCAGATCGCGGGCGCCGGGCACGATAGGATGCTGCGTGAGGGATGCGAACTCTTCGAAGCCCTGGCATCGACCAAGCCGTTGATCCTGATCTTGGAAGATGCGCACTGGGTCGACTATTCGACGGTGGACCTTATTTCCGCGTTTGCACGCCGGCGCTCCAAGGCCCGATTGATGATGATAGTGACGACGCGCCTCGAAGAGGCAGCCCGGGCTCGACATCCGATACGCAGCCTGTTTCGCGAGCTGAACGCACAGAAACTCTGCAAAGAGATCGCGTTGGAACGGCTTGGACTCGACGCGATCGCCATGATGATCGCCAAACCGGGACATACCGCGGACCTTGCGCTGACGAGGCTGGTTTTCGAGCAAAGCGGCGGCAATCCGCTCTACACCGAATCACTCCTCGAGCACCTGATCGCACGCGGTGTCGTTACGGCCACCGCCAACGGTTGGGAATTGAGGGAGCCGCAGAACGACGTGCCGCTCGAAGTGCCGTCAAACATCGAAATGGTGGTGGAGTCCGGAATCGAGCGCCTTTCCTCGCCGCAGCGGCATGCCCTCGAAGCAGCCAGCGTTGCCGGTCTCGAATTTGTCTCGATGGTGGTCGCGCCGGCTGCCGGCCTGGACGCCGTCGCCTTCGAAGACATCTGCGAAGAGCTCTCGCGCAACGACTCCTACGTACGCCGCAGTGAGATGGATGCGGATAGCGGCTTCCGACTGGGCGGTCGGTTCGAGTTCAGGCACGGAATCCACCGGCAGGTCTTCTACGACAGGCAAGGACCGCTCCGTCGGGCGGCTACCCACGAGAAGATCGCGCTGGAACTCGAGCGCCTTCACGTTTCCGGCCTCGGTGAGCTCGCGCCGAGCATCGAAGAACACTTTACCAAAGCCGGTGTTTGGCCGAGGGCCATTGTCTATAACCGGATGTCATTGATGACGGCAAGGCAGCGCTTCGCCTATCAGGATGCGCTCGTCATTTTTGAGCGTGCGAAAAAACTCGTGGCGCGCTTACCACCGGCGGAGCGGATCGGCGTGGAAATTGAATTTCTGGAGATGGAGGCCGCGACCGCGGCCGCCTTGCACGACCCCAGGGCTTGCGAGGTGTACACTAAGATGGTTGAAAAGGCCGCGGACGCCGGACTCGTTGACGAGCACGCGCGTGCCCTGCTCGGCTTGGCCTATGCCGTCAGCTGGCGCGACCCGCCGGCAAGCCTCGCACTGCTGGACGAGGCTTTGTCCTTGAGCCTTCGCCAGACAGATGCGCAATTACGCGCCAGCACGCAAATGAGCGGTCATGTGTGGCGCATGTGGCTGAATCGCTGGGACGCTGAGGAAGTGCACGTCTGTGACGGCGCCGTCGCGGTGCTGCTGGAAGCGGGTAATGCACTCGCGGCAGCATGGCCCATGATCGAATACAGCCTGGTTCAGTTCGTCTCCTCCCGCTATCGCGAGGCGCGGTCGACAATTCAGGGCCATTTCAAGGTACTGCTTTCGAGCGTGGACATGCATCCGGAGTTGAACACCGCTCGCGCGATCTGGATGTATCACTGCGTTTTTCCCTGGGCATCGACCATGCTCGGGGATTTCGGCGCCGCGATACAGTCATTCGATGCGGGAATCGAAACGTTCGCCAAGAATGGCAATGCCTATGGCTTTCGAACTCTGCAGCTGTTTCGCGCCTGGTTTCTGGTTCTGTCCCTGGATTTCGACAATGCG
Source organism: uncultured Gammaproteobacteria bacterium (assembly GCA_963837435.1). GTDB lineage: Bacteria > Pseudomonadota > Gammaproteobacteria > Steroidobacterales > Steroidobacteraceae > Bog-1198. The sequence continues at coordinate 1,138,552 of CAWINJ010000009.1, read as the reverse complement.
CTCGAGGCGGCGCTCTCGGTATCCTTGAGCTTGGCCCAGCCTGCGGAGCAGCGCCTGCGTCTGCTGCTGGTCGGTATGGCACAAGCGGGTTTAGGCCATACGGCTGATGCGGCGATCGCGCTGATCAATGTCGAGCACATGATGGAAACCCAACCGGCCGTGTTTGACTGGTATTGGCGGATGCCGTTGGAATGGTCCCTGGTCAACGTTGCGCTGATGAGCGACGATCTCGCGGAAGCACATCGTCGCAGCAGCCGCTTGATAGAGCTGACGGGCCGCACGGCCGAGCGCACCTGGCAGTCGATCGCGTGGGAAACCAAGACGCGTGTCCTGTTGTCCGAGAGCGCGCTCGTCGAAGCCGCCTCATGTCTGGATCGCGCCAGGCAGGTCATTCACGGATTTGAAGCGCCGCTCGCCGAATGGCGCATTCTTTCCACGGCGGCGGCGACCCACTCGTGCCTTGGAGAACGCGCCTTGGCCGAACAATACTCGGAACTGGCCGGACTCATCCGCGGGCGCCTTCAGGGCTCTCTTCCGCAGCAGCACTGGTTGCGCGCGACTTTGCTGCGAAATTCTCGAATGGAGCCCCTTCTCAATCCGGAGACCGTACCGAACCCCGCCAATTAAGAGCTTACGACATCAGGCATGATGCGGCCCATTTCCATCGCCTGACTGGAGGGAACCTCCTGAATGCCCAAAACGATCTCCTCATCGGGCGCGCCCGTCGCGGCTTGCATCAACGCCCAAAGGCGTTTGAGCATCTCCCTCTTGTAGTCCGCGGAGCGCCCGATTCGGATCAGCAGGGTGAGGGCCGCCGTCGGGGACGGCCTGCCCGCGGTGAAGCCGTTTCCACTCGGGTATTCATGAAACACTATATGCACCCAGTTTCTGGGTACCCCGGCATATTCCACGTGAAATGCGCTGAGCTTGTCCGCCAGATCCAGTTTGGCAGGACCATCGAGGACACCGGCCTGTGTGGTGATCGTATACAAGGGCATGAAAACGCCTCCTAATACCGGCCGACATTGTCCGGGCGATATTGTGTACCCGGCGCGCATGAGACCTTATCCCTCGATTGGGGGAGTTCGCCCCCCTTTCGGGGGAGATAGGCAGAGCGGTGAGAGCATTAGGATGAGGCGCCCGCACGCCGCGCAAGCGGCTCTATGAGGCGACACAGCACGATGACCTCCTCTCTGTTACCTGTCCTGATCCTCGGTTTCGTCATCGTCAGCTACATAGCGTTGCGGCCCTTCTCCGTGCGGGTTCGCTACCTGTTTGACTTCGTGTGTTTTGCCGGCGCGACCTTCATCCTTTTTCGGCATCAAGCTCTTCCCCTGCCTGGCAGTGGCGGGGCGGCCAATGCGCCTTCGCCATGGCTGCATGCGGTAGCCGGTATATGGTGGCTGCTCGGCGCGCGAGTGCTGGTTGCGCTCATGGCTTTCACGCTCAATCACAACCGCCGATGGCGCGAGGCGCGGCTCTTTCCCGATCTCACCGCCGCCGCGATCTACACCTCGGCCGTATCCATAGTCTTGATTTCCGTGCTTGCGCTGCCCATTGGCGGTCTGCTCGCGACCTCCGGCGTCCTCGCGATCGTCCTGGGTCTTGCTTTGCAGAACACACTGGCGGACGTGTTTGCGGGAATCTCGTTCGGCATCGAATCGCCCTTCAACGTCAGCGATCGTATTTCGCTCGGCGACAAAATCGAAGGCACGGTGGTGCAGATGAACTGGCGTTCGATTCGCATTCTGACCGATGGCGATGATGTCGCGATTGTCCCCAACAGTGTGGTCGCGAAATCCAACATCGTGAACCGCAGTTTTCCGACCCGCGTTCGATCGGAATTCATAGAACTCTCGTGTCCCGCCGGCTCGAATCCGGAGCGAGTCATCGACGCGCTCCAGCAAGCCACCTTGCTATGCCCCACGATTCTTTCCGTGCCGCCTTCCAGCGCCGTACTGACACGTCTGGGCTCGACCGAAAGCCGCTATCGCGTGAACTTCTCCGTCTCTGATACTGAACACCTTTCGACGACCAAAGACCTATTGCTTCGCAATGCAAGGCGGCAACTTTACTATTCCGGTCTGTATTTCCCGCGCGCCGCGCAAGATATTCGTTCCGCCGATGAAGGTACCGGCCGGCCAATTCGTGAAATGCTGCCGCTTCTTCAAGATATCGTTCTTTTCGAAACCCTGGAGGCCGGGCAACTGGCCGAGGTGGCCGCCCACTTGAAGCCCAGGTCGCTCGAGCCCCGAGAGGTGCTTTTCGCACAAGGGGGCACTGAGGCGAAGCTTTTCCTCGTCGTTTCCGGAATTCTTCAGATCAGCCAAGATACCGGGCATTCAGGGGAGCGGACGGCCGGCTTTATCGGGGCCGGCGACTACATCGGTGAAATCAGTCTGCTCACCGGTGCACCTTATGCGGCCACGGCCACGGCTCGCACCCATTGCAAGGTCTATGGCCTCGACTGCAATGTCATAAAACCCCTGCTTGCGGCAAATTCCGACCTGTATGCCGAATTTGACGGGTCTGCACGCCGCGGGCTCGAGATTCTCAATCGAGTCGTGGCTGTTCGCGCTACCGATGATACCGCCGGCCAATCGCTGGTCCACCGCATTCGGGCTTTTTTCGACAATCCACGCTAGCGCACCCGCCCTTGCCGAAACCGCTCTTCCCCCAAAAGGGGGAATGCTGGCGATGAATAAACCGATGACACTGCCTTCCATGAATACCGCGATAAGCTCTGCGGAACGAGGCGGCGCATTCCACCGCTTTGTGCCGGGGGCCCGGCTGTGGCACGCGGCGCCCATGCTGGGTCTGCTGGGTGGCTGCGATGGTGCGCCGTCGCGCAATATTCTGGGCTCGTATTTTCCGTCTTGGATGCTTTGCGCGCTGGTGGGTATCGCCGTAGCGCTCGCGGCACGTGCGATATTCAAGGCCTTGGGAATACTCGAGGAGCTGCCGGCCCCCTTCCTCGTCATCCTGGCGATTGCCTGTGCAGGCACTTTCGCCATGTGGCTGATATGGCTGTCTTGAGAAACACTCGTGAGTGAAGGCAAGTCACTGCGCGGCAAAGTGATTGCCGCGATGGCGGTCGGATTGGCCCTCGTTCTGGGCGTTCTCGTCATCTTCGCGATCGATCGGCGCCCTCGCACGCATGATGCACGCATCTTTGCCTATAGCGCAGCGATGGCGTCGGAGATCGGTGGGCGTATCGTCCAGATCCTCGTGAGCAATGATCAGGATGTTGCAAAAGGCGCGCCGCTTCTGGTCATTGATCCGGTGCCCTATGAATTGCAGCTGCGCCAAGCACGTGCTCAGGTGGCCGCGCTCAAGGCACAAATCGCTCTGACGGGTCGTCAGGTCACCTCCCAGGGTTCCGGCGTCCAAGCGGCCGAAAGCCAAGTACAGAGGGCGCGCGACCAACTCAGGTACGCCCAGGACACACGCAAGCGCCTCGAGCCGTTGGTGAAACCCGGCTTCGTGACTCAACAGCAGCTGGACGAAGCCAAGACCAACGAAGCCGCCGCCGAAGCATCCCTGCAGGCGCTCACCCGAAGCGCCACCCAGGCCCGTCAAGCGGTGGGCGACACATTGAGCCTCGAAGCTCAATTGGAAGGGGCGGAAGCGGCGGAGGCCAATGCCGCGCGCAACCACGACTTGACGACCCTGCGTGCCCCGTTTGCGGGAAAGGTGGTCGGACTGCAAATAGCAGAAGGCACTTTCGCCGTCGCCGGCCATCCGCTCTTCAGTCTCATCAAGTCCGATGCCTGGTATGCCATCGCCGACTTCCGAGAAACCGAACTGCCGCGAATCACTGTCGGAGATCGAGCGACGGTGTGGACCATGTCCGAGAGCAATACCGCCTTTACCGGGCGGGTGGAGAGCTTGGGTGCGGGCGTGCAGTCGACGGATCAGGACGGTCCCGGTCTTCCCGTGGTCGGCCGCGACCTCAATTGGGTGGTGGTCGCCCAGCGTTTTCCCGTCTGGGTCCGGCTTGATGGCCCGCCCCCCTTTGCCATGCACGTGGGACTAACCGCATCCGTCAAAGTGCATCATGACGGCGCTCACTGAATCGCAGCGACCCGGCCGCTCGTTCCTCGAAGTACTCGCCGCCGAACTGGCGTGGCGGGAGGGCCGGTGGGCGGCCGTCGCGCGCATCGCCGGCGGATCTGCGATCACAGTGGTTATCGCAATGATCTTTCAAATCCCCCAGCCAACCTACATGGCCTATATCGTTTTTCTGATCAGCAAAGATGAAAAGAATGCGACCTTGACGTCGGCTCTGGGCGGCTTGGCCGCCGTCACCCTCGCGATATTGCTGGTCTTGGGCCTGGAGCTCATCGACACCGCCGAACCCGCACTGCGATTGCCTCTCATGGCGATGGCGACCTTTGCCGCCATGTTTACCGCGCGCACGTTTGCGCTCGGTCCGATCTCCTTCCTGGCCGGCTTTGTCATCGTGCTGCTGCAGTCGCTGGTCGATGACGTCCGCAGTCCGGAGGCCCTGACACGCATCACCTTGTGGATATGGGTGGTCATATTCGTCCCGGTGGCCGTGACGGTCATGCTGCATTTACTGTTCGGCCAGGCCGCGGCGGCATTCATGGACCGCAGAGTCCGAAAGGTTCTCGAGGAGTGGGAGGCCTCGCTTGCAAACGGCGACTTCCGCAAGTTCCTTCCTGAGTGGCGCGCACAGCTTCTACCACTGCTCGAGACCGCGCAACACGGCACCCAGAAGGGAGCTCAAACCCGCCGAATCACCGCGCCCGTGATACGTGCCCTTCTCGATATGCTGGTGGTCCTGGAGGCCCTTCCCGACGACCTGGCGAGTGATGTTCGAGAAGATCTGGCAAGCCGATTGCGAGCCTGCAGACTGGCCATCGAGTCGGATGCCGCGCCGGCGATGCACGACTCTCCGGCGCCGGCTCCGCCATTCATCGGCGCGAGCAACGAAGGCGTGAGCAACGAACGATCCCCGGCCGTGATTGCCGTGCGCAGCGCGCTGGCCGCACTCTTGAGCGAGATTAACCAACCCCCCATCGCCTCGCCCGGCAAAACTGCGGCGGATCATCCGGCACGGCGGCTCTTCGTCACCGACTCATTCAGCAATCCGGCGCACTGGCAATTCGCCCTCAAGACCACGATAGCGGTCATGATTTCGTACGCCATCTACACGCTGCTCGACTGGCCCGGGATGCGTACCGCCATCGTCACTTGCTTTTTTGTCGCCCTCTCCAGCTTGGGCGAGACCGTGCACAAGTTCGTACTCAGGCTCTCCGGCGCCGTCATTGGCGGACTCATCGCCGGCCTGTGCATTGTGTTTGTCCTCCCGCATCTCACCGATATAGGCCAGCTGTCTCTGCTGATTGCCGCCGTGTCGGTGGGCGCCGCCTGGGTGGCGACCAGCAGTGAACTGCTCTCCTACGCCGGCATGCAAATCGCATTCGCCTTCTTTTTGGGCGTTCTACAAGGTTACGCGCCCGCCACGGATCTCACGGTCCTTCGCGACCGGGTCGCCGGCATTTTGCTCGGCAATATCGTGATCACGATCGTATTCAGTTCCTTTTGGCCTCAGTCAGCCAGAGCGGGAGTTCGCGCGGCGGTTGCCGAAGCGCTGCGCGCCGTGGCGGATGTGATCCGCCGGCCGCGCAATGCCGAACAGGCTCGCCTGCGCATCGTCCAAGCACTGGTACGGGCCGATCATCAGCACACTTTGAGCCTGTTCGAACTGCGAATGCTGCCGCGCCACGAGAGAGAGAGCCTGAGTATCCCCCCGGTCGCGAGTATAGAACGCCTCGCGGGGGCGGCATTCGTCGTCACTACGGATGCGATCTCCTCGTACACCGATACGGCACCCACCGCCCGGTTGGCCGCATGGGCCGATTCCGCTGCAGACCACGTTTCGAGAGGCCGGCCGGTGCCCCCGAGTCCCGTGCCAACCGCCTCCGTCCCAGCGGCCTCCGTGCCGACCGCCTCCGCGCCGGCCGCTGCGATGGGACCCGATGCACGCTTGGGCCAACACGCCATCGAACAACTCGAGTCGGAGGTTCAGCATGTTGCTTCGGCGGCGCATTGATCGGCCGGCGGTCGGACTGGCTCTCATTGTCGGCCTGGCCGGTAGTCATCTATCGCTCGCGCAGGCGCCGTCAGCCCCCGAGCGGCCTTGGGCCATTCCAGAGTCGGCCATCCGTCGCGCCGAATCCCTGGGTGATTCCAGTGTTCCGGTGCCCCATAAGCAGTACGATCTGGCGGCGTTGGTGGATCTGGCAGAAAGAGAAAATCCAAAGACGCGTGAGGCCTGGGAGGTTGCTCGCGAAGCGGCTGCGGGTATCGGCCTCGCAGAAAGCGCGTATCTCCCGCAGCTTTCCTTACAAGCGATCGGAGGGTTTCAGCACACGCCCCTGCCGATGCCCAAAAACTTGGTGCCCGCAGGCTATTTCGTCTCCGATACGCGGGAAGTCATTCCCGCGCTGGCTCTGAAATGGCTGCTTTTCGATTTCGGCCGCCGCGATGCTCAATTGCAGGCTGCGCGTGCGGATTCCTTCGTCGCAAACGTGTCTTTTACCGGCGTCCATCAGAAACTCATCTTTGAAGTGTCACAGGCGTATTTCGACTTGGGCGCCGCGCGGGGCAGGCTGCATGCTGCCCAAAAGGCCCTGAGTACCGCTCTGACCACTCAGGAAGCCGCCACCGCCAAGCAGACCAGCGGACTGGCCACCGTGGTTGCGGTGGCGCAGGCTCAGCGACAAACGGCCCAAGCACGCTATACGCTGGCAGCGGCCGAAGGGACGGAGAGAACCATGCGTGCGAATCTCGTTGCGGCCCTCGGCGTGCCTGCCGCGACGGAGATCGATGTGGTGGATAGCGCGGAGCTGCCGCTGCCGCCCGCGCCGGCCGACAGCGTGTCCAAGGCGGTCGACCAAGCTCTTGCGCACCGGCCGGATGTCATTGCGGCGCTCGGCAAAGTGGATGCGGCCGAGGCGGCTCTCAAAGGCGAGCGGCGATCCTACTATCCCGTGATCCAGCTCTCGGGACAGGCATTTCAGAATATCGGTTCATTGAATTCCGACGGCGGCCCTTATTCGAACATCGATCGGCCCGGACAAAGCATTCTTCTGTCTTTTAGCGTCCCCCTCTTTGACGGTGGTGCGCGGCGAAATCGCATCTCCATGGCCGACGCCAAAGCGCGGGAGGCACAGGAGCAACTGGCGGCCGCCCGCGACTCCGCGTCTCAACAAGTGGTGCGCGCCTATAACGCATTGTCGACCAGCCTCGCTGAGTATGATGCCGCCACGGCCTTGAGCCAGGCCGCGCACACAGCTTACGAGGCGGCGCTGCGGTCCTACCGCCAGGGAGTCGGGACATATACGGATCTCTCCACCGAAGAGAACGCAGTTGTCCAAGGCGACACCCAGGTCGAAGATGCGCGTGCAAATGCACACACGGCCGCGGCCGCGCTGGCGCTTTCCATGGGCGCGATCGATGCCCCTGAATTGCAGCCTTGACGCCGCACCGCGAATCCAACGCCCGATCCTGTAGCCTGGTCGACTCCGGCTTTCCCTACCGCTCTTCCCGATCCGCCAACGCGAGCAGGCTCGTATAGTCGCGCGCCAGCGCGGCCGCCATGAGTTTGAATGGCGGTGGACCCGAAATCGCCTTTCGCGCATACCACAAACCGCCCAGCGCGAGCACACCCCAACCGACACAAACCGCCCACGCCACCGCGGTCCGATGCAGGCCGTCCCATGCCGAGACGATTACGGCGACCGACAGGAAGCAAGCAAAAATGAGGCCCGCGGCCGCAGAGATGCTCGCGCCCACGGACGCTTTGACGATCTCGTCGCGGAACTTGTGCAGATCATCTCTGGCGAGCGGGCCGTAATGCGGTGCTCGCTCACGTAGAAACTGAAGGATTGACTTGACCCGGTGAACTCGGCGAAACATGTTTTAACCCCGCGTTGGTGAACCTTGATCTTTCTCGCTGGATCCGCCGGCCGAGCCTGAGATCGATTGTTGGCACGGAGCGTCGATGCCGCTCGCCTGGTCGATGCCGCCCGACTGGCTGGTCAATGCGGCCACGATGCCGTCGGCGAGCGCAGCGATCTGTCGTTGATACCCCTCGACCATTCCTGCGTAGCCGGGTTGGATCTTTTCGTCGGCCCGGAATGTGCAGGTTGTCACCCGCGCGCCGGCCGATCGCCGGACCGTGGACGACAAGGTTGCTCGCCAAGACGCCTCGAACAACGCGTACCGGCCGAGTTCCGCCTCGAGCTGGTGCACGTCGATGTCGAGCGTCAGCTTTGTAAAGTCGGGGTGCCATCCGGTCATGGGGCTTAGCCGGCGCTGTAACTCGAGGCGCACCGCCTCTTTGATTTCATCGTTCATTGGCGATGCCCATCGCTCGTTCTCGAGAAGCGTCACCTCGGTCGGACCGGTGCGTACCATCAGCTCGGAGCGGTTGAGTTGCGGCGGGGTATGGACGACTCGCACATCGATTGCGAAGGTTGTCTGCGAGGCAGGCAAAGTTCGGTCGGGCGGCGCAGCCAGGGTGTAATAGTGAACCGGCGCGGAGGTACAGCCGACGCCGACGCTCACGAGCCAGAGGAAAGCTAAGCGAAGGTGGTAGCCGTTCATGGTTTGGCGTCCGAGGACGGGGGCGCGGGGCTCTGCGGCGTCTTCTGTGGCCGCCTCCCTCGCAAAAGCGCCTCTGGATGACGATCGAGATAATCGGCCAATTCACGGACGGCCTGCAAGGTCATGCGGCTCTCCGACAAAGTCTCCGTGAGACCGCGTTGTAAGGGCGATTCCACGTCCAGAGTCCGGCCGGCAGAATCGAGCGTGCCATGCAGGGCCGACAGAGTATCGACGGCGCCCGGCAGTACCTGGGTGTGGAGCTCGCTCAAGGTTTCGTGCAGGTCGGTCAGGTCCGTATGCAGATCCGCCGCGATCTGCTCGAGCGGCAGATCGCTCACCTTCTTCACCAGCCGGCCGACGTTTGCTTCGAGCTCTTGAAATGTCCCATTCACGGTCGGCAGCTCGAGCGGCCGAATCGATGCATCGAAGGCGGCTCGAGGACTCGCCGGCAGGAAATCGAGTGCGATATAGAGTTTTCCGGTCAGCAGGCTTGCAGATCGCGGCTGTGCGCGCAGACCGCGATTGACCAGGGTTCCCACGAACTGCGCGAGCGTTTCGACGGTTTCGGTTTTCCCCTGCGCGGCGAGCGCCTCATAGGCCTGCCCCATACGGCGCGGATAGAGCTTGGCGGTCACAATGACCGGAAAAGATCCATCATGAGCTTCGTAGCCCAAATCCACGGCGACGACGGACCCGATGTTTACCCCCACGAATTCCACCGGCGCGCCCACCTCGAGGCCGCGCAGCGCCTGCGCGAACCGCATCCGGACGTAGTGCGGGTCTCCATCGGGGGGCGCCATCGCTTCGGTTTCGTTTTTGTACAGGGTGAATTCACCCGGCACGCCGCCCGCCACGAAAAGGGCTTCAATGGGCCCATCGTCGAAGGCGAGGCCCCCGGCAAGCACCGCCGCCAGCGATTCGGTCTGCACGTCCAGGCCATCGGCGCCGAGCCTCACGTCGATCCCGCTGGCATTCCAGAAGCGCGTCACGGGCTTTATGAAGCGATCATACGGCGCCTCGACGAACACAGTCACTCGCGTGCTGCCGTCGGGTAGTAAATTGGCATCGATCACTCGACCGACCTGGAACTGCCGGAAATACACCGGCGCACCAATCGCGAGCGACCCGGCACGGACGGCATGCAATTGCAGCTCGCGGCCCTGCGGGCCGTGTGAAAGAGCGGGCGGATTCTCCAATCCGACGAACCGGCGTTCGCGGCGCGCGGCGGCGCCGGTCTTCATTCCGATATACACCCCGGAGAGCAGGGTATCGAGTCCCGATACCGAGCCCACGCCGATGCGCGGTCGAACGATCCAGAATTGGGTGTCCGCCCTCAGCAAGCTCGCCGCGTCTTTCGACAAATCGGCGCTCACCACGACCGTTTGGTGATCCTTGCTCAGCACGACCGCCGACACGCGCCCCACCGTCACATCCCGATACTTGACCAGGGTCTTGCCCACTTGGACTCCCTCGCCGCTCTGAAAGCTGATCGTGATCTGTGGACCCTGGTTCTCCCAATTCCTGATGAGCAGCGAAATGCCGATGACGGCGGCGGCTATCGGCACCAGCCACACCAATCGCGGAGTCCAACGTCGGTTCTGAATTGCCGGCGTGGGAAGCTCCTCTTCGGAGGGCGGCACGGACGCCGTAGTCATGCGCGCCGATCCCAGATCAGGCGGGGGTCGAAGCTCAACGCCGACAACATGGTCACCACCACAACGGCGCAGAAGAAAGCGATGCCGGCGCGCGGTTCGGCGGTGCCCAGCACCTGAAACTGCATCAGTGCGGAGGTCAACGCCACCACGATGACATCGAGCATCGACCAGTAACCGATGAACTCCACGATCCGATAGAGCGCAGTCCTTTGATGCTGCGCCCACGGATTGTTCTTGCGTACCGTCAGGAGCAGCAAGCCGATCGCAATAAACTTCGTGAACGGCACGGCGACGCTGGCGATGAATATCAACAGGGCAATGTCCCAATCTCCCGAGCGCCAGAACTCGAGAATCCCGCCGAGAATGGTGCTGTCCGCGTCGCCCAGCAATCCGCTCGTGTGCATCACGGGCAAAAGGTTGGCGGGAATGTACAAGACCATGCCTGCAACCAGCCACGCAAGCGTCATCTCGGTGCTCGAGGGCGTACGCTGCTCGATTCGGCTTCGGCAGCGCGGACAACGCCGATCCATCCCAAGGGTCGCCCGGAGCACCGCCAGGCCGCAGATTCGGCACAGAGTCAGGCCGAGTTCGTGCGATTGCCTCAACGGCGTCATGTCTTGACCGAGGGAGCAATGGACCACCATGACTCCGGGTCACAGCGCCCGAGTACGGCCAGCACCATCGTCAGGGCTGCGATCGCCCAGATGCCGGCCCCCGCCGTGATGGGTACCCAGTTCGCGAGTTTCACGATGGCGACCAAGGCGCCCAGCAAGAAAACCTCGGTCATGCTCCAGGGACGAATCCGATGCAGCAGCCTCATGATCGGCACGAAGCCGGGCGGCCGGTGCCCGGCGCGCACGAACAACAGCACCCAGAAGAGCAGCGCTATCTGCACCCCTGGAATGAGAAAGGTAGTGAACGCCAGCCCCAAAGCGGCGACTGAAATCCAGCCCTGCTGCAACGAGCGCACCGCAAACCAGACATTGGCCTTCGTCTCGATTCCGGCGATGTCGATGCTGAGGATGGGCGTGAGATTGGCGATGGCGAAGAAGATCGCCGCCGCGCAGACCAGCGCCAATCCACTCTCCGCGTTCGCTCCAAAATAGCGCGCCATAACCGCATCGCAACGTCGGCAGAGGGCCACATCGCCCCGCCGCAAGGGAATCGCACGGTACACGGTGTCGCAATCGCGACAAATGAGTACCGTGTTCATCGTCTTGGCACCCATCGGGCGCCTTGCCTAGAGGTTCTCGCCTATCATTTCGAAGACATCGCCGGCCTTTCCATGCAGGACGGCCTTGATCGAATACATGGCCATGCCGTAAACGGCCTCAGGTGCCGTGAACGGCGGCATCACGAGTTCCATGGGTTCCACCTTGACATTGAGCAGCGCGGGCCCGGGCTGTCCGAGCCACTCGGCGACGGCGCCTTCCAGATCCTCCGCCTTGGTGACGGTCCTGCCCCAGAGGCCCATGGCTTCTGCGACCTTGCCGAAATCCGGATTGATGAGATCCGTATAGACCGGCAACAATCCTTCGCCCTTCTGCTCGAGTTCCACGAATCCCAGTTTACCGTTGTCGTAAACCGCTATCTTGATCGGCAGCTTCTCTTGTATGGTGGTGATCACATCGCCGAGCAACATGCTGAAACCGCCGTCTCCGGCCAAAGCGATGACTTGGCGGCCCGGCTGAGCCTTCTGCAACCCGATGCAATTTCCGATCGAGGTCGCCATGGTCCCATGCAGGAGGCTGCCGAACATGCGCCGCTTGCCGTTCGCCTCGACCATTCTCAACATCCACACGAGCGGCGTCCCGTCATCGGCTGCAAACAAGGCATCTTGATTGGCGAGCCGATTGATGATCGACGTCAAATATTGGCCGGGTATCTTTCCGTGCGGGCCGGGCGTGGCTCTCTCCGCCTGCGCTTTGAGGGCTTTCTTGTGGCGTGCCACGTACGTATCGAGGAACGAGGCGTCTTTTCGCTGCGCAATGCGCGGCAGCAGCGCCTGCAGCGTATCCTTGATATTGCCCACCACGCCGATATTGACCGGATGACGCCGGCCGACATGACTCGAATCGATATCGACCTGGATGATCTTGGCGTGGTCCGGATAGAATTGCCGCCACGCAAAATCCGTTCCGAGAAGCAGCAAGGTGTCGCACTTCAAGATGGCGTGATATCCGGACTCCATCCCGACCACGCCGGTCATTCCCACGTTGTAGGGATTGTCGTATTCGATCTGATCCTTGCCGCGCGAGGTATGCGCGACCGGCGCTTTGAGGAGCCCGGCAAGCTTGATCACTTCGTCGTGAGCGTCCACGCAGCCGGACCCCGCATATATCGTGATATTCGTGCCTTCCGCCAGCGTGTCGGCGATCCGGTCCAAATCCTCGTCACTCGGCCGGATGACGGGCTTGTTGACATGAACGCTGAACGGGGGCTCGCTGACCGCATCCGAATCCGCGATGTCGACGGGGAGAATGAGAACCGCCACCCCCCGCTTGGAAATCGCCGCCTGACACGCCATGACCGTCTTTCGCAGCGCTTGCTCCGGGGTCAGGATCATTTCGCAAAACACACTGCAGCCCCGGAAAACGTCTTCGAAATTCACTTCTTGGATGAAATTGAATCCAAGTTCCCGCCGTACTACTTGGCTTGCGATCAGGATGACCGGCGCGCGATTGCGGTTCGCCTCATACAATCCATTGATGAAATGCAAGCTGCCCGGTCCGCAGCTGCCGGCCATGGCGGTCAGGCGGTCCATCAACAGCGCTTCGGCCTGCGCCGCATAGGCGCCGGCCTCTTCATGGCGCATGTGGACGAACTCAATGTCACTGCGACTCAGGCTGGTGGCAAACGTGTTCAGCGTGTCTCCCACGATGCCGTAGCAATTCTTGACACCAGCTGATTGCAAGGTCTCAACAATGACTTGCGCTACTTTCTTACTCACTGGGATCTCCGATTGGGTCGGGGTAATTGGATGGCCCGCACCGCTCAGATTGACCCAGGGTACGAGGCAGTCCCATCCCCCTAATGGGTGAAAGACCGATCGGCCGTTGCGGAATGCCGTCCAATCCGCGTCCTTACATGAGCAGCCTCCAATAGTGATCGGCGATCAATGCACTGAACAGAGCCATCAGGTAAGTGATGGAGAATCGAAACGTTCGAATGGGAAGATCGGGCCGCGCGCCTCGGTGAAGCACCAAGGCCAGGTAGAGAAAACGCGCATCGAGCACGAGCGCAGCCGCCAGATAGGTCAATCCACTCATGCCGATGACCACCGGGATCAGGGTGCATAGAATGAGCAAGACCGTATAGAGCAGAATCTGCCGGCGTGTGTACGGAATGCCGTGGGTCACCGGCAGCATGGGGATGCCCACCTTCGCGTACTCCTCGCGCCGCGCGATCGCGAGCGACCAGAAATGCGGTGGTGTCCAGGTAAATATGATCATGAACAATGCCAACGCCTGCACATCGATGGAGTGAGTCACGGCGACCCAGCCGAGCACCGGGGGCGCCGCGCCGGCGGCGCCGCCGATCACGATGTTTTGGGGCGTCGCATGTTTGAGCCAGACCGTATAGATGACTGCATAGCCGATGACGGAGCCGAACGTCAGAAGCGCACAAAGGCCTCCGGCCGAAAACCACAGCACTATCATTGATCCCACACACAGGACACCCGCGAATGCAAGTGCCTGATTGGTCCGCAGACTTCCCGTCGCCAGCGGTCGCCGCCGAGTGCGCGCCATCTGTTGATCGATGCGCCGGTCGAGGATGTGATTGAGTGTCGCCGCGGAGCCCGATGCCATGGCGATGCCCAGCGTGCCGAACACCAACGCCGGCAGCGGTACCATCCCGGGTGAGGCGAGAACCATCCCGACGATCGCCGTGAATACGATCAATAAGCTCACTTTGGGTTTGGTGAGCTCGATGAAATCCCGCCATCCTGGCCGGAACAGTGCGGTTATCAGCGAATCATGGGGGGCGATCGCCACGGGCGGTGGATGATTGGCTTCGGCTGTGATGCTACCGTTGCATCTGAATCAGCCGATCCATGGGCATCATGTTGTGATTCAAATGCGCCATGATGATCATGGATCCGAACACGAGGAGGCCCACCACGAAGGCGCCAAATGCCAGTGCGAGTATATTGTTGGTTTGGTCCGGTGCGCTCGAGATGTGCAGAAAGAACACCAGGTGAATCCCCATCTGGGCAATCGCGAGAACCCCCAACAGGATGGGGACGCCCGGCGGATAGATCACGTCGGTTGACGAAGCCCAAAAGGAGGCCAGTGTCAAAACGACCGCATACCCCAACCCGATCAGGTAGCTTGCGCGCGTACCGTGCGCGCGCACGTTGGCCCCCGGAGCCACGCCTTGAGCTTCGATTTCGGTACTCATAAATGGGCTCCCAGGTACACGATGGTAAACACGCCGATCCACACGATGTCGAGCGCATGCCAGAACAGGCCAAAGCAGAAAAAGCGGCGGGTGACCATCGGTTGGAATCCGAGCGTTGCCACCTGCAATAGCATCACGATCAGCCAACACAGGCCGAGAGTCACGTGTAGCCCGTGGGTACCGACCAGGGTAAAGAAGGCCGATAGAAAGGCACTACGGGAAGGTCCCGCACCAATGCTGAGCATGTGGCTGAATTCGCTCACTTCGAGACTCAGAAACGCCACGCCTAAGATGAAGGTGACCGCCATCCAAAAATAAGTTGAGCTTCTGTCGCCGCTCTGCACCGCGAGCGAGCCAAAGCCGCAGGTAACGCTCGAGGCCAGCAGACAGGCCGTCTCGATCAGCACGTGCTTCTTGTCGAACAGGTCGGTGGCCGTTGGGCCGCCGGCGGTTTCGCCGGAAAGCACCGCATACGCGGCAAAAAGCGCGGCAAATATGATGATGTCGGATAGCAAGAACAACCAAAATCCGTAGCCTGCGACTACGCGCCTCGGCGCGGGGCCCCGAAGCGAGAGCGGCACCGCATCGCCGCTGACGAGCGCCTGTTCCGTAGCACTCATACCGCCCTCTCCTTCAGCCCGTGGAGCCGCTCAAAGGCGGCGACCTTCTCCGCGGACACCTCGATCTCGCCATCGGTGCGCCAGGCCTGAATGAGGCAGACCACGATCGCCCCGAGCAGTCCTAATCCGGCGCCCCACCAGATGCGCCAGATCAGGGAAAATCCCAGCAATACCGCGCAGAACGCAAGGAAGAAACCCGTCGGATTGTTCCGCGGCACCTCGATCGCTTCATAGGTCCGCTTGACGTTGTGATCCTGCGCGGTCCCGCGCTGCTGCTTCATGGCCCAGAACGCGTCCGGGCGGTCCACTTGCGGCAGACGCGAGAAGTTCCATGCCGGCGGCGGTGACGGGGTCGACCACTCGAGGGTGCGCCCGTTCCAGGGGTCCCCCGTCACATCGCGATTGTGTTCGCGCTGGCGAATGCTCACCGCGAGTTGCACGCCCGTCAACGCTATTCCCAGGAGAATCAATACCGCCCCGGCGAGCGCGACCAGCATGAGCGGCTGCCAATGCATGTTCGAGTAATGCTGCATGCGCCGCGTGGCACCCATGAGCCCCAGCACGTAGAGCGGCATGAAGGCCAGATAAAAGCCGATGAACCAGCACCAGAACACCGCCTTGCCAAGCCGCTCATTCAGCGTGAAGCCGAAGGCCTTGGGAAACCAGTAGCTGATGCCCGCCATGACGCCGAAGACGACTCCGCCGATCGCCACATTGTGGAAATGCGCGATCAAAAACAGGCTGTTGTGCAGCACGAAGTCGGCAGGCGGGATCGCCATGAGGACCCCCGTCATGCCGCCGATGACGAAGGTCACCATGAATCCAAGCGCCCAATAGACGGGCACCGTAAAACGGATGCGGCCTCCGTAAAGGGTGAACAGCCAATTGAAAATCTTCACGCCCGTCGGCACCGCGATGATCATCGTCATGATGCCGAAAAAGCCGTTCACGTCCGCGCCGGCACCCATGGTGAAGAAATGATGCAGCCACACCAGGAAGGACAGCATGCAGATCGCCATCGTCGCCATCACCATCGAGCGGCGGCCGAACAGCGGCTTGCCCGAAAATGTCGCCACCACCTCCGAGAACACTCCGAACGCGGGGAGTATCAAGATGTAAACCTCGGGGTGGCCCCAGCTCCAGATGAGGTTGATGTACATCATCGGATTGCCGCCGAAATCGTTGGTGAAGAAATGGAAATCGCAATAACGATCGAGCAGCAGCATGGCGAACGTCGCGGTCAAGATCGGAAAAGACGCGACGATCAGCAGATTCGAAGCAAGTGCGGTCCAGCAAAAAATCGGCATTTGACGGTACCCCATACCGGGCGCCCGCAATTTCAAGATGGTTGTCAGGAGATTGATGCCTGATAACAACGTTCCTAGACCCGAGATTTGCAGAGACCAGAGGTAATAGTCGACGCCGACCCCCGGCGAGTAGGCGACTTCGCTCAAGGGGGGATAGGCGAGCCAGCCGGTGCGTGCGAACTCGCCGACCACGAGCGATACGTTGACCAGGAGCACGCCCGCGGCGGTCAGCCAGAAGCTGACGGAGTTGAGCACTGGAAAGGCGACATCGCGCACGCCAAGCTGCAGCGGCAAGACGAAGTTCATCAGGCCGACGACGAAGGGCATGGCCACGAAGAAGATCATGATGGTGCCGTGCGCCGAGAAGATCTGATCGTAGTGTTCAGGCGGCAAGTACCCCTGTGCGTGGCCGGCGGCCAGGGCTAGTTGGCTGCGCATCAACATGGCATCCGAGAAACCGCGCACCAGCATCAACAGCGCCAGGAATATGTACATCACACCGATCCGCTTGTGATCGACGCTGGTGATCCATTCGCGCCACAAGTAGGGCCACCAGCCTTTGACCGTCACCAGCGCCAACACGCAGAAGATGACGAAGCCGACCGTGCCTGACGCGATCATGACGACCGGCTGGTCGAAGGGAATTGCACTCCAGCTGAGCCTGCCCATGATTTTACTGTCCTCGTTGCGGCGAGACGGCCGCCATATGACCCGACGAAATCCTGTCGAACAAGCCCTCGCTCACCTGCGCGTACGTCTGCACACCCGCTGCTTTGGCGGGCTTCACCAGTGCCTCGAACGTCGTCGCGTCAAGGACGCCGCCATGCGTCCTTGTGGTGTTGACCCAGTCTTCGAAGTCCTCGGCCTTGGCCGATACCAGATCGAAGCGCATGTCCGAAAAGCCATCGCCGCTGAACTGTGCCGAGAGCCCCTCGAAAGTGCCGGTTTCGTCGGCCTTCAAATTGAGCCGGGTGACCATGTTCGGCATCGCATAGATCTGACTGCCCAACTGAGGCACGAAAAAGCTATTCATGACCGTCGTAGATGTCAGGCGAAATCGAAGCGGCACGCCGGCCGGCACGACCAGGCGGTTCAAGCTCGCGACCCCTTCATGCGGATAGATGAAGAGCCAGCGCCAGTCGAGGGAGATGACTTCGATATCGAGAGGTGCCGTGGAGTCTGCCAGCGGCGCCGGAGGATCGAGGTCGTGCGAACTCGTCCACGCGATGCCGCCGAGAAAAAGGATGACCAGGGCCGGAATGGACCAGATGATCATCTCTATCCGGCCCGAGAATTCCCAGTCCGGCCGGTAGCTCGCTTGCTTGTTTCCCGCCCGAAACCACCACGCGAATACCAGCGTGAGCAAGATCACCGGAATGACGACGGCAAGCATGATCACGGTCGAGTCGTAGAGAATGACCCGCTCCGCCTTGCCCACGGGACCGTGCGGATCGAGCACGCCCTCGCCGCACGAAGCCAACAACACCGCGGCACCCATGATGGAACCGGCTCGCAGCCACCAGGCGAGTGCGTTGGGCGCCTGGGCGAATTCCGGAGACAACCGATTGGTGCTGGCGGCGTGCATCACGTACTCCATCGGCATCCACTGACGCGGTCGGACATGGGTCGCGATTCTGTGGAAACTCCACGCCCTTCCCAATCCCCCCTATGGGGGGCCTACCAGGGCCATCCCCCCATTGAGGGGATGGAAAGCGAGTCGTTCCCACCTGATGATCATGCGTGCAACGCTGCCCGTGGCAGCCTCCTTGGCGCAACACGGTCATGCAACTCGGGAGGAAACGATCGCATGAGTACGACTTCGCGATATAACCGGCGGGATTTTCTAAAAGTGGCCGCCCCTGCGGCCATTGCCGTCGGACAAGCCATCGCACCGGCGCAGTCCACGGAGCCCCAGAATGCGCAGCCGAAATATAGGCCCGTTTTCTTCAACGACACCGAATGGGCATTCGTCAATGCAGCGGTTGACCGGCTGATTCCGGCCGACGCTCAGGGGCCGGGCGGCGTCGAGGCGGGCGTGCCCGTATTCATCGACCGGCAATTGGACATGCCCTACGGACACGGCGCCTACTTTTACATGCAAGGACCGTTTCATACGGATGCGCCCCCCTCACTGGGTTACCAGCTTCAATACACGCCCCGCGATCTATACCGATTGGGCATCGCCGCGGCCGACAATGAGTGCAAGCGAGCCCAAGGCCGAGTGTTTTCGGACCTGCCGCATTCGGAACAAGATCAGTTTTTGACGTCGCTGGAAAAAGGCAACGTCGCGCTCCAGGGGCCTCCTCCCGCGACGTTCTTCGCACAACTCCTGGGCAATACCCGGGAAGGCTACTTTGCGGACCCCATGTACGGCGGCAATCGCGGCATGGGCGGCTGGAAGATGATTGGATTCCCGGGCGCCCGGGCCGACTTCACCAACTGGATGGACCAACAGGGCCGGCCATATCCCTACGGCCCAACCGCAATCAATGGGTCGAGATCCTGATGCCCGCTCGCAAGAAACCGGTGGATGCGGTCATCATCGGCTACGGTTGGACCGGCGCCATCATGGCGAAAACACTGACCGACGCAGGTTTATCGGTCGTCGCGCTCGAGCGCGGTCCGGCACGCGATACCGCTCCGGATTTCGAATACCCCCGGATCGTCGATGAACTCAAGTATGGAGTGCGAGGCGATTTGTGGCAGCCGCTCGCCAAAGAGACCATCACCGTCCGTCATACGCCCAACGACGTGGCGTCGCCGTACCGGCAGTACGGCTCGATCGTCCTGGGCACCGGAGTCGGCGGCGCCGGTGTGCACTGGAACGGCCAACTGTGGCGCGCATCCCCGGAGGATTTACGGCTGCGCAGCCATATCGAACAGCGCTACGGCAAGAAATTCATTCCCGAGGACATGACGATCCAGGATTATCCGGTGACGTTCGAGGAACTCGAACCTCACTTCGACCATTTCGAGAAAGTGTGCGGCACCACGGGTACGGCAGGCAACCTTCACGGAAACATCAAGGCCGGCGGCAATCCCTTCGAAGGCGCCAGAAGCGATGAATTTCCAAGCGCTCCGCTGCCGCCGATCTACAGTTCGCAACTGTTCTCCAAGGCGGCGAGTGAGCTCGGCTACAAGCCGTTTCCGGTGCCCGCAGCCAACAGCTCACGCGCTTATACCAATCCGTACGGCGTCCGAATGGGGCCGTGCAACATGTGCGGGTTTTGCGAGCGCTTCGGCTGCTTTCTGTATTCGAAGGCCGCTCCGCAAACGACCATTCTTCCGATCCTGGCGAATCGCCCCAACCTCGAAGTGCGCGCCAACTCGTACGTCACGCGAATACTGCTGGACAAATCCGGCACGCGGGCTACCGGGGTCTTATACGTCGATGAGGGCGGCCAAGAAGTGGAACAACCCGCAGACCTGGTGGTTTTGTCCGCATTTCAGCTGCACAACGTACGGCTGCTGCTCATGTCAGGCGTGGGAAAACCCTATGACCCGTCGACCGGCCAGGGAGTCGTGGGTAAGAACTATGCCTATCAAATGATGGCTGCCACGGCGGCGTTTTTCAAGGAAGACGTCGAGATCAATCCCTTCATCGGCGCCGGCGCGGCCGGGATGACGGCGATCGATGAGTTCAATTCCGATCATTTCGATCACTCCGCCCACGGCTTCATCGGCGGATCGGCGATCTTTGCGGCGGGCACCGGCGGCCGGCCCATCGCGCAGATGCTGATACCACCCGGCGCGCCGCGATGGGGCAGCGGCTGGAAGGAGGCCGTGAAGAAGCATTATCGCCACAGCGCCCTGTTCGCCTCTCAAGGGTCGGTCATGTCGTATCGCAGCCGCTATCTGGACCTCGATCCGACCTACAAGGACGGCCACGGCCTGCCTCTGCTGCGAATGACCTTCGACTGGCACGACAACGAGTACAAGGTGGCGGCGTACTCGGCTGCCCGGCTCGAAGAGATCGTCAAGGCGATGAAACCGGCTAGCTACGCCACCGAGATGTTCAAGCCCGGCACTCACTACGACACTCGAATCTATCAGTCCACGCACACCACGGGCGGAGCGATCATGGGATCGAACCCGTCCAACAGCGTGATCAATCGATATTCTCAGAGCTGGGATGTCTCCAACTTATTCGTCATGGGGGCCTCTGCGTTTCCGCAGAACATCGGTTATAACCCTACCGGGCTTCTCGCAGGCTTGGCATACTTTTCAGCCGCCAAGATTCGCGAGACCTATTTGAAGTCGCCCCGCGCCTTGGTGGATGCATGAACTGGCGAAGACTCGTCGTACCCGCACTCGGAGCGGCGCTCCTGGCCGTAGCGGTGCTTGCCGGCATCTCGCATTGGTCTGATTCGACGGCCGGTGAGAACGGCGCATTCTACGCGGCGGATGCCGCCACGCTTTCAGGGAACATCGACCGAGGGATCATCGCCCGCGGCGAATACCTCGCTAAATTGGGCGATTGCGGCGCCTGCCACAGCACCCCCGGCAACCCGCCGTTTTCCGGCGGTTTGAAGATGGCGCTGCCGATCGGCGCGATCTACACGACCAATATCACGCCGGATAAAACGTATGGTATCGGGGGCTTCACCCTGGCCGACTTCGATCGCGCGCTGCGATTTGGGGTCGCGGACGGACATACTCTTTATCCGGCCATGCCGTTCGCGTCCTACGCCATCGTTACGAGAGAGGATCTCAAGGCTCTCTATGCGTACTTTGAATTCGGCGTGCAGCCCGCCTCCGTGCCCAACAGAAAGAGCGACATCTTGTTTCCATTGTCGATGCGGTGGCCGCTGACCTTTTGGCGCTGGGCGTTTGCGCCAAAGCCGAAACCGTTCGATGACAAGGCCTTTGCCGACCCCGCAACGGCGCGTGGTGCGTATTTCGTAGAGGGGCTGGGTCACTGCGGAGAATGCCACACCCCACGAGGCCTGGCTCTTCAGGTGAAGGCCCAGAACGGCAGGGACGGCGAGGCATTTCTGCGAGGCGGCCCGGTCGAGAACTGGTATGCCCCCAGTCTTCGAAGCGGCGGGCCGGATACCATCGCGGAGTGGTCTGAGTCGCAACTCTCCCAATTTTTGCAAAGCGGCGCAAATCACACCGGCATTGCGTTCGGCTCTATGAGCGACGTAATCGTCAATAGCACGCAGTTCCTGTCCGCGGAAGATTCCGCGGCCACCGCCAAGTATCTGAAGACACTCCAGGACCCGCCGGCAGCCGGTCGAGCGAGATTTGCCTACGATGAACGGACGGACCGCGAACTCGCCGCCGGCGATGCAACGAAACGCGGCGCGCTTCTTTACCTGGACAACTGCGCCGCCTGTCACCGCCCGGATGGACGCGGCTACGAGGGTGTATTCCCGAGTCTGGCCGGAAATCCGGTGGTGCAGGCCGACAACCCTTTGTCGCTGGTCTCCGTCGTATTGCTGGGCTCGACGACTTCCCGGACGTCAACGACACCCGCACAATTTGCAATGCCGGCATTCGCATGGCGCCTGACGGATCAGGATGCGGCTGACATCATCAGCTTCATTCGAAGCAGCTGGGGTAACGATGCCAAGCCCATCGAAGCGCCGAAGGTCGCCGGGTTGCGCTCCTCAGCCAAATCCGACTGACTTCAACGTGGCCTAAGACGGCGACCGCCAAGCATCCGCCGGCGGCGGACGTGCAAACCGCGCAAACATTGCCGCGCTCGGCGCCTTCGGGAAAAGGAGCGCGGCGGCACGGAGCCGCCGCGAAGGGCCTTCCCGCAGGGGGTGCGGGAAGGAGGGAGATCGAGTGCCGGGCGGCAGTCAATCCTACGATTGCTGAAGCGTCACGTGCATACCGTTGGCCGACAAGTTGAATCGAATCCCACCGGTCTGCGAATGCAGCTTGATGACGACGCCCTTGTCATTCTTGAGGTAAGCGACCGAACCGCCCTCGACGATCGTGATGCCGGCCGTGACCGCCGAATAGTTGCCGCCCAGGTCCGCCGGGCTGCTTAGATTGTAGACCTCACCCTCGGCGGTAATACCTGCGCCGCCGACGTCAGCAACCGAAACGCCCGAGATCTTGAACTTGTATTCTTTTTGGTCCTTGCTGTTGTAGAGCGTCCCATGACCCCAGCTGTAGCCGATGCCGACGGCGATCACGCCGCCGCTCAACCACACGTAGCCGGACGGTATGGATCCCTCCGCAACAGGGGGCGCGGACGCGGCATCCCCTGCCGCCACCGCAACGGTCGACGTGAGGACGGTGGCAACGAGGCTCATGAATATCTTACGCATGTGTCTTTATCTCCTTAGGTTCTTGCCGAGCAAACAGCTAGCCGCGGCTTGGGAGGCAAACGTTAACGCCGCGGCACTCACCGCTGACTCACGGAAGAGCGTCTGTTGCCCGCGTCGCCGCGGCCTAAGTGCGCACGCTCACAGCAGGCTCCCGACAGAAACGTAGGCTGCCCGCTCGCGCACGCTGTGATAGAGGGCTTGAGTCTTGGCATTGGGCGGTATGCCGAGGAAGCGCGTCAGCAACTCGCGGCAGCGCCTGTAGGCCTGCAGCGCCTCGCTGTGATCTCCGAGCTGCTGGTGACAGAGCATCAATCCCCGATACAGACCCTCGTTGAGAGAGTCGAGTTCGATCCCCGATCGATATAATGCTGCAGCATCTTCCCAACGGCGTGCGTGTTCGCACTCACTCGCCGCATCGCGGATGGCGCGCAGCAAATGATCACGCAGTTCCTGGCGCGCCTTCATGACCCACGGCTTTTCGGTCTCGTGCTGCAGGAAATCTCCTTGGTAGAGGCGTCGCAGACGGCCGATCCTTTCGATGCCATTCGCCTCCGGGTCATGAGGACACCGCAGCTGCTGCTCGAAATCCCACATGTCGACCCACATTTGATCCCGGTTCAGACCGACCTTGCCGCCCTCCATGCGTACTGCATCGCGTGCACCGAGCAGCTGACGCAGCCTGTAAAGCGCGCTTTCGAGTGCGTGATACGCGGCGTCCCCCTCGGAATCCGGCCACAGCGCATCGATCAGCACGCCCACGCTCACTTCGGTTCCACCAAACGCAATCAGGGCTTGCAGCAATTCTTGCGGCTTGCGTAAACGCGGAGGGATGATGATAGGGGTATCCCCCGTGAACAGGCGAAAGCGTCCCAACACATGGACCCTGAAACGTTCTCCGCCGGACATGGCAAACCCCCTTTTGAGATACCCTGGAACGTCAGCTGCGAAGACAGCAAACCACCGGTGTACGGCGTAAGACCATTGCACATGCATAAGGAAACATTGAACCCGTGCAAAGACCGCGAACCTAGGGACGCGAAAAGATGAACCTTGGTGGAAGTCGGCTACGACTTAGGGACAGGGTCGATGCGGCCGCGCGGGAGGCGGCAGACCACTCCACGGTTACCACCGCACCGTGATCGAAAGACAACGCGGAGGTCGCATCGAGCAATGACATGTGGCGAAGCCTAGATCACGGGGACACGGTGCGCTTGTACGTAGAGAAGGCTGCTTTGTGGAATCCTGCGGAAGCCTCAGTGAGTGGCTCTCGCAACGATGGAGACGTGCGGCTTATTGCGAATTCTCGTCGGACCGGCAGGCGGCTACGTATTCACGCTGCGATAGATGATCCCACCGGGAACAGTAAGAGTGATGGCCGTACCTGAGCCGGCGGAGCTCTGGACTGAGAATTTTCCCATGATGCGGGCAGCACGCTCGTGCATGCCTTGCAGACCAAAGTGCCCTCGCTTGCCACGACGCAGGATATCCGGATCGATGCCCGTGCCATTGTCACAGATACGGAGGCTGAGATCTTGCGCATAAGACAGCCCAACTCTCAGCTGAGTAGCCCCCGAGTGTACGCAAGAGTTGCGGATCGCCTCATACCCGATGCGATATACCTCGTCACGGACTATGGGATGCATTTCTTGAATCTGCCCCGACACCTGAAGCGAAACTTCCATTGAGCTATGGATCCGGCACTCCTCGAGTGCCCGCCGGAAGGCGTCCGCGAGATCATTCGCCTCCGTGGCTGAGCTGCGCAAGGAATTCAGGGCGGCCCGACCCTCCTCGGTCGCCCGTCCCAGCCAGGCCGACAGTTTCTCCATCGCCTGACGCATGTGCGACAGATCGGTAGAGGCGCTCAGCGCATCGTCGGCAACCAGTTTGCTGCCCTGGATGGTTTGCAGGAACGTGTCGTGCAGGTCGCGCGCGATTCGGGTGCGTTCGGCCAGGCGCTCGTCGAAACGAGCTTTCATGATTCCTGCAATCCGGCGCACCCGCAATCTATAAATCAGCCCAGAGCAGCAGCACGCCGACCACGGAACACAGCGAGCGAAACCAGATCGTCTGATACCAGGCGGCAGCAATCTTGAAGTCGAGCGTGGCTCCGGTTTCATTCCACACCCCATCGTTGTTGGACGCGATCACGCGAAAGCGATAAGTCCCGGGTCGAAGATCGCTGTAGAACGCCTCGCGGCGCAGTCCCGGATTCTCCCAGCCCGCGTCACGGCCTTCGAGAATGTAGCGAAAGCCGATCCTTTGCGGCAGGACGAAGCTCAGCGCGGTGTAGTCGATCTGAAGGTCTCGCGTGAGTGGCGGAAGCGTGATGGGAGAAGCCGGTGAGTAGCTTTTTCCGTCGGCAACGAGTCCTTCGACATGTACCGGTGGCGGCGTCGGGTTCTTATATGAACGGCCGGGATCGATCATTTGGAGAGATGAAAGGCCGATGAACCAGAGTCGCCCATCGGGCGATCTTGCGGCGCTCGGCTGGATCCGGTCCCCATTCCATCCCGGGTCTGCCCCATCGAGTGCGCCGAGAGTCGTCACCGTCACTTGGGTGTCGGGGTGGGCGGTCCAATTTGCGAGGTCCGCCGCGGGAATCCGCAGATAGCCGCACTTCGCGTCGAGCCACAGTGACCCGGAGTCGTCCACGAGTGCCGCAGTAACCCCGGAGCACGGTAACCCGTTGTGCGAGTCCATGACGTTCAATGTTCCATGGCCCCATCGATATAGCCCTCTGCTGGTTGCGCCCCATACGGCTCCTGCTGAGTCGACGGAAAGGCTGTACATCATGACCGGGGGCGCGTCGCTGCGGATGGAGGCCCCCCCGCTACTTCCGTTGGAGACAATGTTCGCTACGCCATGCTGATAGTGCGCAAGGTTGCCATCACCCGTGCCGATCCAGATTCCGCCGGCCGGATCGGCGCCGAGAAAATGAGCGTGTGGCAAAAGGGATGTGAGCTGAATGTCCTCCTGCACCCGGCGGTCTCTGATGCGCAGCAGATGGGTTATAAGCTTCGGATCGTCGTATCCGATGGCCCAGATGTTCCCGTCAATGTCTTCCGTAAATGAAAGGATTTTTCCGATCTGGTCCAAGCGGCTCCCATCCTGCCCTTTAACCTCGAAGAACTTCCCGAGCTGGTGCACCATCACCGTGCGATTGATCCCCAGCCAGTCCTGACCCAAGTGGTCCTCAAACAGCGCATAGACATCTTGAATGGGACGTCCGTCGGCCGTCGTGGTCAGCGAAACAGAGTCCGGACGAATGAGGGCCAAGGCCCCTCGAAGCCCTACCCAGAGAGAATTGTCCTTTCGAGCCATTGCGGCGCTGACCTCGCTTCCTCCACTTAGGCCCTCGGCGGAGGAAAAGCTGACCACGGGGATATCTCGAAACAGATCCACGCCCTTGTCAGTCGTGACCCACAAATTCCCCTCTCTGTCTTCGTAGATCGAATTCACGCGTTCGCCGGTCAGACCTTGCGCGGCGCCGTAGTGATCCGCATGGCCGTCATGAATGTGGTAGAGGCCCTGAGACTCTGTTCCGACCCAGAGAGTCTGATCTCGGTCCAGAAGTAGAGCTGCCGCTCGAATCGCGGCTCCATCGAACCCTGGAACCACATAGCTCGCGAAGCTTCCATTACTGTAGTAGCGCACTCCCAGCCCCGGCCCCACGCCGTCCATGGCCGCCCAGACCGAGCCCGCAGCCCCGGCGGCAAGCCCTACTACACCGTCGCCGGATGGATGGTCCATCTGCTCTTCCATATAGTGGCTTATCGAACTCCCGTTCCAGCGGCATAGCATTTGGCATCCGAACCAGATGTCTCCTGAGCTGTCCTCAGTAAGGGCGGTCGCGAAACGGGCAGGGTTGCCGTCGCTCTGATCCTTGGCGTAACACCTCAGATCGTTCCCGCCGATCCGGCAAAGCGCCCCCTCGGCGCCGCTCACGCGACTGCGAGTGATCCAGATTGCACCGTCGTGGTCCTCGAGGATGCTCTCCACGCCGCCCCTCTTGATCGGCAAACTGAATGCCTCGCCGTCCTTGAGGCGGTACACGCCGTGATAGGTGGCCATCCACAGGCTTCCATCGCGGCTACCCATCAGCCAGTTGATGCCCGCGTCCGTCGGGAAGGATTTCTGCGGCAACACCGGGGTCATTGTCGCTCCGTCAAACCGAAGCAGACCGCCGACCGCAATCCAGATGTAGCCGTCGCTCGTCTGCGTGATCATGTGCGGCCCATGGGGGAAACCGTCCTGGACCCTCCAGACTGTGTGTGCATATTGGGAAATCAGCCGGTGAGGATCGAGCGCCGAGGCGGTGCCCGTCAGGAACAGCAGCAGAGAGCTACAGACCGACAGGACCGTACGGTGGCGGGGCCAGGCACAAAGCGACGGAGGATTCCGACGGTGTTTCATGCACGCTCGAGATGTTCGGATACAGAGGATCCAGCGCTTTGAGATCGGCTCGACAGTAGTTCCGCCACGTCGGTCGCGCACCGTAAGGAGAAAGGGCGCCTGTCCTGTAGCTATCTACAGGTGCTATTGCTGCATCTGGAGCAGGCCGCGGCGAAGCGCGATCGTGACCGCATGCGTTCTATCCTTTGCTTGCAGTTTGGCGACGAGATTTTTGACGTGGAAGTTGACCGTCGTCTCGGCAATAGCCAACTGGTCCGCGATCTGTTTATTGCGATACCCATCGCGAATGAGCCTGAGCACCTCCAATTCGCGCACCGTCAGGTCATCCTCGCCGAGATGCTCGGCCAAGCGAGCGGCAACTTCGGCCGGCACGTGCCGCCGGCCGCCGTGAACCGAGCGGATCACTGTCAGCAGGTCGTCTTTGGCCATGCTTTTCAAGAGGTAAGCGGCGGCACCGGCCCGCATGGCTCGTTGAATCTCACCATCGCCGTCCGAGGTTGTCAGCATGATTATACGAGCTCGAGGGAACTCGCCTCGAATGGCGATAAGAACATCGGTGCCGTTCAAGCCGGGAAGTTGCAGGTCCATCAGGGTAACATCCGGCTGATACCGGCGAAATTCAGCGACAGCCTCCACCCCATTGCCCGCAAATCCTATCAGCCGCATATCCGGCTGCGACGCGATAACGGTGGCCAATCCCTCCCGGAAAACCGGGTGGTCTTCAACGCACAGGATTCGTATTGGCGCAGCGGAGCTCACGGGAACACCTCTTGGAGTCGAATCTAACAGCGACTTCGGTTCAATACGCGACAGACCGCTTTGCGCCGCTCATTATAAAGGCACTTCCGGTCCGACCCTATACAAGAGTGCAGGACAGCGACTGCGGCATCTGAGGTCGCGGCAATTCCCGACAGGGGTAACCTTATCACACGGTGGGATCGCGGGTGGAGTGTAGAGGAAGGCACTGGAAATGGATGGTCACCTCGGAGAGACGCTGGCAGTATCCGATGGCGGTCAGAAGGTCCGTCAGACCCGATCGGGCGACTGGATGCACCATGTAATAGCACTGCTGGATGCGGCCGTTGGACACCTTCGCCAGGGACAGGCGGCGCACGGCGCGATACTCGAGGCCACCTCGCTGCTGCGAAGGCAGGTTGGTCTACAACCTGTCGAAGGGACCGCGGAAGACGGAAAAGAGCGTTTGCTCGCATGGCAGGCGAGGAAGGTGCTCGACCATATCGACAGGCATATCACCAGTCGCGTGCTCGTCGCAGATCTATGCGCTCTGGTGTGGCGCAGCGAAGCGCACTTTTCCCGCACCTTTAGGGGCACATTCGGATACTCCCCCCACGCCTTTGTGGTCCGGCGTCGCGTCGAATTAGCTGCCAAGTACATGCTTCAGACCGATATGTCCTTGAGCGATATTGCACTTGGATGCGGATTTGCGGATCAGGCGCATCTGTGCAAGCAATTTCGAGTGGTCACCGGAGAAACTCCTGCCGCCTGGCGACGCGCAAAAAGGGCTCAAAATGCGGACATGGCCGCGCTGCAAGTCCAAATACCGCAAAGCTCTTGCTCCTGCCGTTACCCGGCGCCCGCATCGTTCCTCTGCAGGACACGACGCACGGAAGCGAGCAATTCGTCCGCCGAGAACGGCTTTATGAGATAGCAAACCACATCGGCCTTGATTGCTTGCGTCCGCGACCGCTCGTCCGGATAGGCGGTCATGAGAATGGTGGGAATCGCACGATTCGAGGCAACCAGATGCTGATGCAGCTCGAGTCCCGTCATCTTCGGCATACGCATGTCCGTGATCAGGCAGCGTACCTGGCCCAGCCGCCTGGACTTGAGCAGGCTTGCAGGGCGCGCAAACACGGCCGCCGAGAAGCCGGCGGACTCGAGAAGATCCTTGGTTGTGTCCCGGATCGACTCGTCATCGTCAACGATCGCAACCAGAGGCCCCTTGGCCACCTCGACCTCCCGATCGGCACTTAGAGGGCGACAGTAGTGCGCCAGGACCGTAGAAGACAATTGCCCGAGCGGCGGGCGCGGCCGCACCGGCGGACAATCCAGGTCGGAAACGCAGGTAGGTACTACGACCTTGGTATGGATCGCCTACGACGTTGCGATAGGGCCGCCCAACCGGTCCGCCATTCGCACGAGTTCGGGCAGCGATCCCGCGCGCATTTTCCGCATGACTTGCCCACGATGAACCTTCACCGTCATCTCGCTCAGGCGGAGCTCACCTGCGATCTGCTTGTTGGGCCGCCCGACGACGACGAGCGTCATGATTTGACGCTCGCGCTCGCTCAGAGTAGTGAAGCGTTCGCGCAGTTCGGCAAGGCGTACCGCCTCGCGGCGTGCTTTTCGATCACGTTCGATCGCCGCGTGAATGGCATCGAGCAAATCCTGATCGTGAAACGGCTTGGTGAGGAACTCGACGGCGCCCGCCTTCATCGCCCGTACGCTCATCGGGATGTCCCCGTGGCCGGTGATGAAAATCACCGGCAGCGCCAGCCCTTCTTTCGCAAGCTCCGTCTGAAACGTCAGTCCGCTCATCCCCGGCAATCGTACGTCGAGCACCAGACAGCCCGGTGCGTCCGGCGGCTTGCTCTGCAGAAACTCCTGCGGCGAGGCGAACGCACGCACCTCGAGGCCCACGGTGTTCACGAGATCCTCGAGCGCCGAGCGCATCGATGGATCATCGTCGATGACGAAGACGATGGCTCGTTCCTCGGCCATGATGAGACTCCCCTTGGGATCGATCCGCGTCCGCGCATGCCCAACCAAGCCGTGACTATACCAAGGCACCGCGCGTATCTACAGCGCCGGCTCGTTGACCGGCAACGAAAACGAGAACACGGTGCCATGCGGCGCGTTCGCTGCCGCCGAAAGGCGGCCGCCATGTGCTTCGACGATCGAGCGGCTGATCGACAACCCGACGCCAAGTCCCTCAGCCTTGGTTGTATAGAATGGTTCGAACAGGTGAGCGGCATGTTCCGGGTCCAGTCCCGTCCCGGCGTCGCGCACTTCAACGGATACGGTGTCCGGCCCGTCCGAAGCTGACGCTATCGTCAACTCGCGAGGCCGCTCGTTGATCCCGCTCATCGCCTCGATCGCGTTGAGCATCAGATTGAGCAGCACCTGCTGCAGCTGCACCCTGTCGCAGCGAACGAACGGCAGATCCTGCCCGAGCCGTGTTTCGAGCAGGATTGCGCTGCGGCGCAGCTGGTATTGCGCCAGCGCTATGACTTCGAGAATCGTTTCATTGATGCCCAGCCATTCCTTGCGCGGCGCCTGGCGCTTCATGAGCGCCCGAATGCGCCGGATGACCTCGGCCGCCCTTTTACCATCGTCGGCGATGCGTTCCAGCGCCCGCCGGGCCTTGTCCAATTGAGGAGGCGTAGCAGCCAGCCAGCGCGCGCCGGCGGCGGCACTCGTGACGATGGCGCCGAGCGGTTGATTCACCTCATGCGCGATCGACGCGGTCAGCTCTCCCATCGTCATCACGCGCGTCATGTGCGCAAACTCGGTCTGCGTGTTGCGCAGGGCTTCCTGAGCCTGGCGCCAATCGTGCACGTCGGTCGAGGTGCCGACGAACCTCACGATGTTCCCCTGCGGGTCGAGTACCGGCACCGCGCGGTTCAAATGCCAGCGGTATGCCCCGTCTCGGGCGCGAAGAAACCGTGCTTCCATGGTAAAACCGCGCCCGGAGTGTATCCCGTCCCAGTAGCTCCGGGATGCACTGTCTCTATCCCCAGGATGAAGAGTGGCCATCCACGCCTCCCGGTGCGAATTGACGAATTCGGGAGTCTGGCCGGTATACTCGTACCACAACTGATTCACGATGTCGGGAGTCCCGTCCGGCATCACCGACCAGGCCGCGACGGGTATGTTTTGCAGCATGCTCACCCGCAACTGCAACTCATCGACCGCCGCGGTGCGTTTGGCAAATTGCCCGATTTGGCTGCCGATGTTGGCCAGTACGACGAGCAATTCCCGATCGGGCTGCGCAACGTCGCGGCTGATGAAGCCGATGACGCCGATGACCTCGCGCCCCAGCAGTATCGGAATGGCGATGGCCGCCCGCAATA
The DNA here is from genome assembly GCA_963837435.1 of uncultured Gammaproteobacteria bacterium. Taxonomy (GTDB): domain Bacteria; phylum Pseudomonadota; class Gammaproteobacteria; order Steroidobacterales; family Steroidobacteraceae; genus Bog-1198. The sequence goes on along the minus strand of CAWINJ010000009.1, from coordinate 1,107,141 downwards.
TTTGGCGTGCAGCGCTGTCCACGCCGCGAAAGGCCGTCTCAAGCCCCACATCCGGAATGTACGCGGGCACGCCGGTTTCCCAGACACGGCCGGGCAGCCCGCTCCCCGCCCGGAATGTGCGTTTCCGGGTGACGGCTTCGAATTTCTCGGCCTCGACGCTGGATGTGCGCCACAACTCCGAGCAGCGCAGTACGCCGGCTTTCGGATCGATGCGCCACACCGCACCGAGATCCCACCCGAGGCATTCACACATCTCCTGAAGGATTTTCGGCGTTGCTTCCGCAACGGTCGTGGCATCGGCGAGAATTCGCGTCACCCGGTATTGCACCAGCAAGCGATGCTCGGCAAGCCTGCGCTCGGTCACATCGACCACGGTTCCCACGAACTCGGCCAGCGCACCGGTTCCGTCGAGAACCGGATGCCCGATCGAACGCAGGTGTCTGACCGTTCCATTGGTCATCACGAGCCTGTAGTCCAGTGCAAAGCCGGTTTTGTCGCGGATGGCGATTTCAATGTCTTCGGCATTGCGAGTCCGATCTTCGGGGTGGGTGAGCCGAATTTGCTCGTCGCGGTTCGGCGGGGGGTTCCGGCGGGCATTCATTCCGTAAATGCGGAACATTTCGTCGGACCAGTAAGTCACCTCGCCTGTGGCGGGGTTGAAAGCCCAGCTGCCTGTGTGAGTCAACCGCTGCGCTTCGGCAAGATAGGCCAGCGCTTTCTCGAGATCGAGCTGCTCGGCGGCGGGCGCCGACGAGCCCGGGGCATCCCGGCTCAGAGCAGCCCCAGAGCGCCGGCCGTCGAGACGGCGTGAGCGCGCGTTTGCACGGCGAGCTTGATGAAGATGCCTTTGACGTGGGACTTCACCGTCTCGGGGGCGATCTGCAGGTCTTGAGCGATGCGCTTGTTGGAGAGTCCGAAGCTCATCGAGCGCAGGACGCTGTGTTCGCGCGGACTCAGCGATTCCGTGCCGCGCGAGGCACGAGCCGGCAACATACGCGTACGCTGCCGGGCACGGTCCGCGAGAATGCTGCCGATGTAGGGTTTGAACTCGGGCGGCAGGCGGCTATCCTGGGCGGCCGCGTGGTGAAGGATCAAGAGGAGCTCTGCCACGTGCGCTCCGGCGTTGACGAATGTCTGAAATACTCCGGCGCGCGCACCGACCTGAAGCGCTTGAACGAGCATCGCACGGCCTTCGGCTTGATCTCCGCACCCGAGCAGCGCATCGGCCAGCTGCACCGACAATTCCAAAGCCCAGTAATTGTTTCGCTTGCCGCAGCTCGCCGCTTGAAGCTCCCGAAGAATCGTCGCCCCCCGGTACGCGTCCCCGGCGGCAACCAGTACCTGTGCACGGGCCAAGGCATGGCTGGCGTACAACGTGTCGTCCGAGGAGAACCGATGATCGCGCGCGAGTGCCTCGATGCGCCGGCTGCAGGCCTCCGCGTCGCGTGTACGACCCTCCTTGAGAAGAAGCTGAGTGCGCAGCATCAAGCTCTCCGCCATCATCCCCGTCCAGTCGTGCGCCGCCGCCAGGGCCTCCGCCTCCTTCAGGACGAGGAAGGCGAACTCCATGTCGCCTCGACCGGCGGCGAGACGAGTCAGAACCCGATATCCCCGCAAGGCGCTCTCATCGTCCCCGGACGCTCGGACCGCCGTCAGGCTCTCCATGACCAGAACGTCCAGGCCGGCGCAATGCCCTTCCTCGTAGAGCAACTCTGCGAGCACGACGGCGGCCCGGGCCGTCACCGGTGACCGTTTCCCGAAACGACTCTGGGCGCGTTCGTGCGCGCTCCGAGCGAGTCGCGCCGCCACAGCCAGGCGTAGTTGTTCGGCCTCCGCGATCGCTTCGAACGTCGGTCCGATGATCGTCGCAAGCCCATGCGTGCCGCGATGAGCCGGCACCGCGTGATTGAGACGCGGCACCGCATAGTATCGATCGAAGTCTCGCACCTTCCAGTAGCCGATACGCAGCGCCGCCGCCAGCGCGGAGCTCTTGCCGCCCGACTGGTACCGGCTTTCGAGTATGGCAAGCGCCGCGCGTACCGTGGCGCCATCCCGGCTCCTTAGCACATTCAGCACGGCTCGCAGAACATCGGCAAACTGCCGCGCTCGGGGTGCAACCGGGGCATCCGAGCGCGCGACCGCGACCTCCTCTTCGAACTGCGCGAGGGTCGCCAGGACATCGTCGATACGCAGTTCGATGAGGCTCCGCCAGGCGCGCACGAGCAGAGTGCTTGGCACGGTACGCCGCGGGCGAGAGTCCCGCGTCAGGGTGGCCGAATCGTACGGCCGGACAACTGCGAGAGATGATTGATGCACAGCTTGAACTGAGCCTCCCGAAGTCGTGGGTTGTTCGTCAAGCAGGCAGGGGCCGAACGCTCCTGCATGGTTGATTCGGAACGAGACTAGGGCGCGGCGGCTCACGGCAAGCTCACGGGACGGATAGAGGGAGGGCTCTGCCGGCACGCTCACTCCGGCGGGAAGACCGCGTCGATGATGTGACCGTCCCAGAGCGGGCAGCCGTCCTTTTCCTCGCCGGCTGCGCGTCGACCCGGCGTGCCGTCGGGCGATACGCGCTGAGGGTTTGCCGTCTGCGCCGGTGGATGAGAGGTGTCGTTAATATCAGCCATCTTTTGACTTGTCAACGCGAGTCCTGCATCAACCTTGCCTTGCAGCGACTTATGTTGCACCTATCCAAAGTTAGGGATTAGATAGGTCTGAATCACTAAAACCCCGGGACCAGACTCCAAGGTATGTCCGGCAAACGACACGAGCACGCGATAGTCCAAGGCAAACTGTTTCCCGCCACCGGAACGAGGAAGCCTCTGCCCCGGCCGAGGCTTGATTCGAACAGCGACGTGCTGGACGGCACTATTCCGGTCATTGTCGTGGCCGCGCCCGCCGGATACGGCAAATCCACTCTGATGGCTCGGTGGCACGCACGGCTCCTCGAACGCGGCGTTTCATGCGCCTGGCTGTCCCTGGATGAGGACGACAACGACGCCGCTCGCTTCTTACGTCATTTGATTGCAGCGCTACAGAAGGCCGGTACGCACATCGGCAAGGACGTCGCGGAAGACCTCATCGCCGACTTCGCGAGTGGTTCAAGGTCGGTGCTGGAGGCGATTGCAGCCGACCTCACGCAGGTCCAACACCGCATCGTGCTGTTCCTGGATGACCTGCAACTCGTCGAGGGGACGGAGGTTCGTGGAATCCTCGACTGGTTGATCAACTACGCGCCCCGACCCCTGCAGTGTGTCATCGGCACTCGCCGGGACCCCGGCCTTCGCTTGAGCGGGCTTCGGGTACGGGGCCGGCTGCTCGAACTGGGCGCCGAGCAATTGCAATTTGACGCCGCGGAAACCGCTCAGTTCTACAAAAGCCGGCTCGGCCGAGACTTGCCGGCGCCGGATTTGCAGGCCTTGCTGAGCAAAACCGAAGGCTGGCCTGCGGCGCTCGAGCTGGCGGCGCTGGTACTCGCCGGGTCGAGCGAGCCCGGAGCGTTCATCCGGCACTTTGCCGGCACGGACACCAGCGTGGTGGACTATCTGTGCGACATGGTCCTTTCACAGTTGGACCAAGGAACTCGCGACATCGTATTCCGAATCTCGATGTTCGATCACGTCTGCGCCCCGCTTGCCCGGGCCGTCACTGATGCCGATGACGCCGAAGAGGCGCTGTTGGCCCTGCGGGCGCGCAACCTGTTTCTGATTCCCCTGGATCGATCCTGGGAGTGGGTACGATTTCATCATCTGGTCGGCGAATTCTTCCGCGAAACCTATCGCCGAACGGCCCCCGGGCAAGCCAGGGAGTGCCTGGTGCGGGGAGCACGATGGCTGCACGCCAACGCCCGTGTTGAAGAAGCCGTGAATTGCATGATCCGGGCTCAGGAGTGGGAGTGCGCCACACAGTGGGTCGCCGATAGTGTGGAGGAGCTCGTCTTTCGCCGCGGCTACCACCAGACCATTTTGCGCTGGATGAACGCCCTGCCGGAGGATTATGTCGATCGCCACCCGGTCATCCGTATCCAATACGCCTTTGCGCTCTCGTTCTACCCCCGGTATCAGGAATATGAAGCGCAGATCTACCGCCTGCAGCAGCTGCTGCGAGCGCTCGAGGCGCAGGCACATCACGACACCCACGGGATCGACGAGTTACGTTGCGCGGTCGAGATGCAGGCCGCCATGTCGGCCGGCTTGCGCGATGACGGAATGCGCGGCGGCGAATTGGCGGCGGCGTGGCTCGCACGCTGGCCGGAGGCTTCCTTGACGCGCAAGGGCGTGATGGGCAACGTCCTGAGTTTTGGACACAAGACGCGGGGCCGCATCGATGCAGGATTGGCGGTGATAGCCGAGACGCGCCGGTGGCTCGAGCAAAGCGAAGGCTACTATGCGCTGAGCTGGACCGCCTATCTCGAGGCCGTGCTGCACCTCAAAGGCGGGAGTTACTTCGACTCGAGGCTCGCATGCGCGCGCGGACTCGATCTGGTTGAGCGAAAACTCCACGGGCATCCCGGGCAGACCGGCCTGTTTCACGCGCTCCTTGCGGGCATCTGTTACGAGTTCGACGAGATCGAGCAGGCTCTCGCGCATCTCGAACCAGCATTCAGCAGCGTGGACGAATGCCCCCATGCCGATGCGGTCATCATTGCCTACTTGACTCAGGCCCGCATCCAGCACCTGCGCAACGACGCGAGCGGTGCACTGGGCATGCTCAGAGAGGGACAGGAACTGGGTGAGCATCGCGGCTGGCGGCGCGTGACCCTGTCCCTGGCGGCCGAAGAGTGCCGTAGTCTCGCCCGCGCGGGACATCACGAAGAGGCCAGGCTCGTGGCGACGCGCTTCGACTTCCACGAGCTGCCGGCCGGCAGCGGCGCGGCGGCGCTGGGTTCCGACAAAGCACTGCGCGCAGCCTCGCGCTACCTGCTCAAGCAGTCTCCGGGCGTCGTCGTCGAGGCACTGGATGCTGCGATCGACAGCAGTCGGCAGCGCGAACTCGCCCACCGCTCGGTGGAATTGCTGATCCTGCGCGCCCTGGCCGCAAAGGAGGACGGCAACTGGGCAAGCGCCTTGGCGGACGTGCGCCGCGCGCTCACCATCGCGGCGCCCAGAAATTTTGTCCGCGTCTTCCTTGATGAAGGCCGCGAATTAGGCGCGCTGATCGATCGGCTCGACATGGAGCAGCTGCGCGGCTCCGAGGCCGCGCCCCTGGCGCGCCGCCTGCAGCGCGCGATGTGCGCGCCCGAGATTCAGGGCAATGCTCCGACCGGCATGGGCGAAGAACTGACGAAGCGGGAGCTGTCGATCCTCAAGCGCCTGGAGTCGGAGCTGAGCAACAAGGAGATCGCCGAAGCGATTTTCGTCTCCGAAGGCACGCTCAAATGGCATCTTCACAATGTCTACGGCAAGCTCAACGTCAAGAACCGCACCGGTGCGATGGCCCGGGCGCGGGTGCTCGGCATTCTGTGAAAACGCCTACTTCATCGTCGGCATCGAGAAATCAGCGCGCAAGGTCTGGCGCTCGGGCCAGCGTTGCGTGACGGTCTTGAGGCGGGTGTAGAAGCGCACGCCCTCGCTGCCGTAGGCGTGATGGTCGCCGAACAGTGAGGCGCGCCAGCCGCCGAAGCTGTGGAAGGCCATCGGCACCGGGATCGGCACGTTGATGCCGACCATGCCGACTTCGATGTCGTGGGCAAAGTTGCGGGCGACCTCGCCGCTGCGCGTAAAGACCGCCGTGCCGTTGGCGAATTCATGGGCATTGATCAGGCGCACGGCGCTCGCGTAGTCCGGGACGCGCACGAGGCTCAGCACCGGTCCGAAGATCTCCTCCTTGATAGATGCGCATGTCGGGACGCACGCCGTCGAACAGGTCGGCGCCCAGAAAATAGCCGTCCTCGAAGCCCGCGACCTTCTGGCTCCGCCCGTCGATCACCAGGCGCGCACCCTCCTGGACGCCGGTCTCGATATAGCCGCGCACCTGTCGAGGTGCGCCTGCGTCACCAGCGGCCCCATCTCGACGTTCTCGGCGCATCGGAGGGCCCGATCTTGAGCGTCCGGACGCGCTCCTGAGCCGCTCGACGACCGCATCGGCGGTGCGCTTCACCCACCGCGACAGCCACGGAAATCGCCATGCAGCGCTCGCCGGCCGAACCGTAAGCCGCACCGACCAGCGCTTCGGTCTACCGTATCGAGATCCGCATCCGGCATGATCACCATGTGATTCTTGGCGCCGCCCAATGCCTGCACGCGCTTGCCGTGCGCCGTGCCCTGCGCATGGATGTAGCGGGCGATCGGCGTCGAGCCGACGAAGCTCACGGCGGCGACCAGCGGATGCTCGAGCAGCGCATCGACCGCGACCTTGTCGCCCTGCACGACGTTGAAGACGCCGTCCGGAAGTCCGGCCTCCGTGAGCAGCGCCGCGAGCATCAGCGAGGCGGAAGGATCGCGCTCGGAGGGCTTGAGTACGAAGCGTATTGCCGCAGGCGAGCGCCACCGGAAACATCCACAGCGGCACCATCGCGGGAAAATTGAACGGCGTGATGCCGACGCACACGCCGAGCGGCTGGCGCAGACTGTAGCTGTCGACACCGGTGCCGATCGCTATCGCTGAACTCGCCCTTGAGCAGTTGCGGCGCGCCGCAGGCGAACTCGACCACTTCGATGCCGCGCTGAACTTCTCCTTCGGCATCCGCCAGAGTCTTGCCATGCTCGGCCGAGAGCAGCCGGGCAAGCGCTTTGGCGTTCTGATCCAGAAGAGTCTTGAAGCGAAACAGCACGCGTGCGCGGCGCAGCGCCGGAAGTTTGGCCCAGGCGGGTGCCGCCTCGTGGGCCGCACGGACCGCGAGGTCGACCTCCGCGACGGTGGCAAGACCGACTTCGCGCACCTGCCGGCCGAGCGAGGGATTGAACACCGGCGCGCGCGGTCCCGCCGGCACGAGCGCGCGGCCGCCGATCCAGTGGCCCACCAGGGACTGGGCTTCGGGCTGCGCGGCAGGGTGTGTAAGTGCATTCATGGGGGGTGCTCGTAGTTTTCAATAATGGGTGACAATCAACCGGCAGGCACGGGGGATAGTTACCATACATGGACGCCCCCTTTGAGCCAAGCGCGTTTTTCGTTTCAGGATCACAGGAAAAGATTGCTGCCATACATCCGGCCTGTGTATGCGATGCGAGATCGCGGGCCCTAATGGAATATGCTGGTTGACGCCTAATCATAAAGACGGGCTGTTGAAGCCCCACGGTAACTTTAGGTTGAGCCAACCCCGGTCTGACCTGTAATGCCATCACTTAAAAATACGCCTGCGCAATCGGTGGTGGGAAATGGTTGCTGATATTGATCGGACTTAGACGGCTGCGCCGGCCAAACGGTAATCGGCCTGATAGTTCCGGTCGCGCGCTAACAAGGCCCAAGCCATGCGGGCATTCTTGTTAGCCAGTGCTACTGCAGCGATATTGACGTTACGTCGAGCCGCCAGTTTGCCGAGCCAACCCTCAGCCCGCTCAGGATGGGTCTTCAGTTTAATCAATACGGATCGGGCACCGAGAATGAGTAGCATGCGCAAATAGCTGTCGCCGCGCTTGCTGATCCCCAGGAGCGTCGTCTTACCGCCGGTGGAATTTTGTCGCGGCACCAATCCGAGCCAGGCGGCGAGCTGACGTCCATTGTGAAATGTCTTTGCGTCCCCAATGCTCGCGACGAGTGCAGTCGCGGTCAGGGGGCCGATGCCGGGGATTTCCGCGAGGCGCTGGCTGGCCTCATTCTGCGTGTGACACGAGCGTCAACAAGCGTTCCGGCGTCGATGGCAACGGCATGACTCAATATGGTCGCGCGTTGCACGAACTTGGCATCGAGATCATGTGTGCGAACACGCCAGCGGCAAAGGGCCGGGTCGAGCGGGCGCATGGAACGCTCCAGGATCGCCTGGTTAAGGAGATGCGACTGGAAGGTATCTCCACGATTGCCGATGCCAACAATTGGATCGATCACTTCCTAGAGATCTATAACGCACGATTCGCCAAGCCTCCAGCGTTGCCGGTGAACGTTCACCTCCCTCTCATGGATTACGAAGATCTTGATGATACGTTTACTTGGCAAGAGCAACGATCGCTTTCCGCAGCTCTAACTCTACAATACGACAAAGTTTTGTATTTGGTGGATCCCGTCCGAGAGAGCCAACGGCTCGCCGGCAAGCGAGTTACGGTGATCGACTACCCTGATGGCCGCATAAAGATCAAATACGAAGGCCGAGAATTGGGCTATCGGGAGTTCGACAAATTGACCCACACCCATCAAGGCGAAGTCGTCCCTCATAAGCGATTGGGGGCGATGCTGGAACTAATAAGCCACAACCAAAAGCTACTTCCGGAGGAAAAACGGAGCCTGAAGTGCCCTACTCGGCGCTACCCTGCTCCGGCGTCCTTGACTTGAGCAACGACCATGATCGACCCATTGCGGTCACACGAGTCGACAATCTCGAGGCGGCAAAGCCGTCGTTCTCCTAGCGCTCTTTGCCTCGATTCGCGTCGCGCGCGCGCGTCATACCGGCGACGAATTTTAGCGCTAGACGCGAAAATGCACCACGTTCTTCAGCGCTCCAATCAACCAAAAGCAGGCCGACCAAGCGTCGTCGGGCAGCCGCAAGTCTGCGGTCGACGCCGCGGCCTTTGGCGGTCAGTGCCGCTTCGCGGACGCGCCGATCGTCGGTCTGTGTACGGCGTTCAACGAGACCCGCCGCCTCCAGCACTCCCAGTTGGCGACTGATGGTTGTGTGATCGCGGCCGGCGTGGTCCGCGAGCTGTGCCACACCCATCGCGCCAAGCGCACCGAGCCGCGCGACTAGCGGGAAGAGGGAACGATCGAGCGAGACTCCCGCCTCGCGCAGCAAGACGTCGTCTTGCCTCGGGTTGTTCAGCGCGCCCATAAGGCCGATCAACGCTGCGATGACGTCATCGATGTCGTCGCTGTTCGCTGCAGCGGGGTCTGTCATTGCGATACCTCGGTGGTTCGGATACAGTGCGTGTATCATACACTCTTTAAAGGCCGCGCATGACTGCACCCCCAATTGTTTTTGTCATCGTCGGCAGCGTACGCGCCAAACGGCTCTGCCCCACCATAGCCGCGTGGGTCGCCGACATCGGTCGAAGTCGCGCCGAGTTCGTCGTGGAGATCGTGGATCTCGCCGACTGGCCACTGCCGCTGGACGACGAGCCAGGAATCCCAGCGCTTGGCAGTTATTCGACTGAAAGAACGCGCGCGTGGAGCGAGAAGATTGCGGGCGGTGCCGGTTTCGTCTTCGTCGCGCCGCAGTACAACTGGGGGTACCCTGCTGCGCTCAAGAACGCGATCGACCACCTGTACCGCGAATGGCGTGGTAAATCAGCGATCATCGTCAGCTACGGGGGGCATGGTGGTGGCAAGTGCGCCGCGCAACTGCGGCAGGTGGCCGACGGCCTGAAGATGCGAGTGGCACCGACCATGCCTGGCCTAGAACTGTCGGACAAGATGATGCGCGAGGGGAAAGTTGAACCAGCACGCGACTTCGCTAGTCATCTCGCCTCGGTCGAACTGGCGTTCGCAGAGTTGGCGGCGTTGCTCATTCAATCACCTGAAGCGAAGCAAAGGTAGGAAATAGGATTTTCTCGGCAGTCAAGGCACCTGACATCGTGACGCGTGGTTGCCGGCCCAAGCCGGTACGAGTTCCGGTTCGCCTGAAGCTGCCAATGACGAAGGGCCGCATCTGGCCGACTGCGGCCGACGAAGCCTTCAGCTTCCAATGCCTTTCGTGCCAGACAGAGCCTGGAATACCGACGCCTAGAATACCGGGTGAGACTTCTTGCCCTGAATATCCGATGATGACTGTTGTCGTTCATGACCCTTGTACACGTGACGGCCGATCAATTGGCTAATCCGCCAGCCCCATCACGAACGCCAAGGCAACATTCAGCCGCGCAATATCCTGATCGTCCAGATGGACGATTTGCCGTCCGATTCGTTCGCGCCGGATTGTGACGGGCTTGTCGGCCATGACTTGCGACCTCACTCGCAAGCCATTTGTGGCCGTCGGATTGACAGTCACGCGAAAATCCGGTGCATCGCTGCAGTCAGAGGTCATCTGGCAAACCACCACCGATGCGTGACTAGCCGGGAAAGCATCCGTTTGCACGATCACCGCCGGCCGCGGCTTGCCATAGTCGCCCGACGCCGCAACCGTAACCACATCGCCGCGCCTCATTCGCGGTCAAATTCCGATACCGCCTCAATCCACCCTAACGCCGCCAGCTCGCGGGCTCGATCCAAGCCTGCAACCTGCTTGGCTATCCGTCGCCGAATCGCCTTCGACCGCGCATCTGGCACGACGAGTCGCAATTCGCGCAAGCCGCTCGCTCGCCGTCGTTCACGCATCGCCCTCATTCGCTCAGCAGCTGCCATTGTATTCCCCAAGATCGTAACGCGTGACAGTGTAACGCGTTACGCTCACGGAGGCAATGACGCCCGGAGATCTCGGAGGGACGGCACAGTGTAGCGTGCCGCTGCCGAAAACCGCTCCACGGTGCCCGAACGCGGTCCGTTCTTCAGGGAGATCAAAAAAACGAGGAGCTTCTGGCGCCTGGGCGTCAGACCGCGCATACAAGAACCAGATGAAAATGAGAATCTGGACACAGAAAGAAAGAGGTTCGATTCCCACTCCTGGATATCCGATCAGGACATATCTATTTGGCAGGAAATGGGGACATTCTTAACTGGCGCCGACAACGCTGGCGATTATATCCCTGACAAAAGAGGTTTAATGCCGAGCTTACCTCTTTGGTGTATTTACGCCGCCAGGCGCCGAATCTTCGGCCTCCGTTTATTGCGTAGCTGCCACAAATCGTACTCAACCTGCATCGTGAGCCACGAACGAGCCGTGACATTGAGCAATGCCGCCAGGCGTATCGCCAGCTCAGGGCTAACTGCCGCCTTACCATTGACCACACGCGAAATCGCCGTGCGTGTCATCCCCAACTTCTCGGCGAACTCCTTCACAGAAATCCCGCCATCCTCCCGAAGTACCGTATCCCTCAAAATCAGACCCGGATGCGGGGGGTTGAACATTTCGCCCATAAATCCTCCTCAGTGGTAGTCCTGGTAATCCACCAGGACAGCGTCTTTACCCTCGAACGAAAACGTCAATCGCCAATTTCCGTTCACCTTAACCGCCCAGTGTCCCGCCAGATCGCTTTGCGGCGGATGCCAGTTCCAACCAGGAACATTCATTTCGACTGCGCTCTCTGCTGTGTTCAGCAATTGCAACTGAAGCTTGAGTCTCGTGGCATGCTTAGGCTGAATCCCTGCCTTAGATTCGGTCTTGAAAAACCGCTCAATCCCATCATGCTTGAAGCTCCTTATCATTCGTATAGTGTAACCTTACGCTATACGCCATGCAAGCGCCTCCCAGATTCGAACTTACGCTTCGGCGCATTCTTCAGGCGTTTAAACTGGGTTTTTAACTTCATCGTAACGACGAAGCACCTAGGAACATCTTGGATTGAAGTCCTTTGGAACGGGGACCTACTTGATGAGACGCCTTTCTTTGACGAACACAGCATGAACGTCGCCATCCACCATTTGGGATGAGAGAAACCCGCTCCAGCCAATTTGCTCGCCAAGCGCGCTCGCCATGCTGCGCACCGTACCAGCGGTCAGGCTGAGAAAGGTCCAGCAGAATAACCTGGCTCGTCGAAAGCGACGGAATCCCGAGCGCCGCCTTCAGCGAATCGACTCAACCGCCTCTCTTCGCGCCGCTCCATTGCTCAGCGCGCGCACCTTACGGCAGATATTCCTTGGGCAACGGCGCAGCGGCCGACTCGGCCTGCACCATGATGCCCGCAACTCGCCAGCGGCCGGCTTCTTTGATCGCTTGAATGCTGTTGATGCCGCGCGCGACTTGCTTGCCGTCGCTGCGAAACGCGTAGCTGCTCCATAAGTGCGCGATGTTGCCGTAACGCTCAATATGAAATTTCAGCTGCTTTTCTTCCAGCATGGCGTGGCCACGGGCTTTGACGCCGGCGATCCAATCGTCCAAGGTCTTGAGCGTATAGGTTGGCGCTCCGCCCGCACCGAGTGAAACGAACATCATGCGCGCTTCGGGTATTAACAGAGCCTTCATGCAGGCTCGATCCTTGTCCGCGGGCCCGCTGATTGCCGCATCAAGCGCGGCGGGAATGCCCTCGGGCTCTGAAGGCAACGCACAGCCGGCATCCGGCGCCTGCGCCATCGCACTTCCCGCGAGCGCGCCAGGTCGCGTTGCGGTCATCCAGAGCACCGCTAGGCCGGCGACGCTCACCATCACTCTACACACTGATCTGCTCATACTGCCTCCACTACGTTCACTGCTTAACAAGAGGCTGCGACCGCTTTCCCGGGAGAGTCTGCGGGTGGCATCCATTCTCAATACTTAGGTTTGCGGAACTTCAGGATGAACTGGTCGGTATGTCCGCGAATCGTCTGGTCGAACACTTCGGCCGTGCGGGGGTCCGCCGGATTGGCGAGAATCGAACTCTCCGAGTCGAACTTGAACCCCGCGGCCTCGACCTCTCGGCGCACGGTCGAAGACTCAATGCGATGCAAAGTCTCGGTTACATTGGCCGCAGCGCCGATAGCTGCGGAATGATCGAGAACCACGTAAAAGCCACCCGGCTTCAGCGCTTCGTATACCGCCCTGTTAAACGCGGCAGTGTCAACCGGCCCCATGAACTTGTCATGCAGGTCGTGATAATTTCGGGAAATCCAGAACAGGTCGAGCTTCTCGGGGAACTTCAGTCCTTCGAGCGCTGCCGCGGTCGTTACCGTTACATTTGGATGGGCGACCGCATAGCCTTGCAGCTCCGCGACTGCCTTGACGAAATGCTCGAACTGGAAGAAGGCGGTTGGCTCCACTGCGTAAACGTGACCGTTGGACCCCACCACGCTGGCAAAGAGACGAGTGAAATAGCCTGAAGCGGCGACATAGTCGGCTACCTTGTCGCCCGATTTAATGCCTACGAACACCAGAGTTTGCGCCGGCTTTCGGTCCGCATCCCGTGCGGTGTCAGAGTCCGGGCGCGACGGATCGGCGACCGCCATTGTGGCGGCGGCTGAATTGCTTGCGTTCTCCGAGGCATTTGCTCCGGAAACAAGCGCGACGGCTATTATCAAGACAGCCATAATTTTCATATCGTTGCTCCTGGCGTGAATATTCTGGTCTAGCTCGCACAGACATTGAGTGGGGCCAGTTGCAGCACCGCGCTGAAGCCGATCCGCTTATTCATTGATTTCGCCCCGTTTGGAAGTCGCGAACAGTGTATTGGCGAGAGCCAAAGCGATTAATACCGCTCGTTGCGGCAAAACCGCCATTCGTCGCAGTCCCAGGACCTTCTCCCCGTACTTGATGTAGTGTGTCGCTCATGACCGACGCTCGCGCAGACGCACGCTTGACCGGCTGGATCTGGATTGCGGCCATCTGGGGCGCCGCAGCGTTGTTCGATGCGAGCCAGACGCTTCTCACCATGCACTTGGTGGGTGTGGGCAAGGCCTGGCTTCGCCCATTTTTGATCGTATTTATTTCCTGGCTACCTTGGGCGCTTGCGACGCCGATCGTCATTGAGCTGGCGCGACGGTGGCCATTCGTTCGAGGCGAGATCTTAAAAGCGATGAGCTTGCATCTGGCCGCGTTCGCTGCGCTCAGCGCAGCGGCGGAAGGCTGGTCGGCATTGCTCCAGGTCATTTTCAACCCGTGGCACCGGAACTCGCCACGCACATTCGTGGACACCTGGTCCGACTTGCTCGCTCGAGCAGATTGTGACGTTTGTGATCGCCTATGCGCTGATTTTGGCGGCCACCTATGTGGTGGACTCGCGCGAAAAAATGGCGCAGCAGGCAATGAGGAACTCGCCCGAGCGCAACTTGCCGCGCTCAGGGGTCAGATGGACCCTCATTTCATGTTCAACACCTTGAACTCGATCGCAAGTCTCGTATACGACCAACGCGGCGACGCGGCGGTTCGCATGATCGTGGGTTTGAGCGAACTCCTGCGCCGCGCCTCGGAAGACTCTCACCGTGCACAGGTCACCCTGCAGGAGGAAGTGGAGTACCTGCAGCGCTACGTCGACATCCAGAAGATCCGTTTCGGTGACCGCCTGCGAGTGAGCATCGACATTCCCGATGAGCTGCTGGCAATGCAGGTCCCGAGCCTGCTGTTGCAGCCGCTCGTTGAGAACGCCATCAAGCACGGAATATCCAAGCGCCGATCGGGCGGCGAAATTCGAGTCGCCGGGATGAGCCGCGATGGTGCGCTTCGCTTGACCGTCTACAATGACGGCCCATGGGAACAGGAGGATATGGTCCTCGCTCCCCACCGCGTCGGACTCGGCAATCTGCGTACGCGTCTTAAAATCCTCCATGGCGACCGATCCAATCTTTTGCTGCAGCCGGCGGAAGGGGGCGGCGTCGAGGTCATCGTGACACTACCGCTACAGGAGGCATGAACGTGTTGCCTGCCAAACCTCTCGGCTCGATTCGAGCCCTTGTGGTGGATGACGAAGCACCGGCGCGCCGCTACGTAACCCTGCTGTTGCGCCGAGACCCCGATGTCGGATCGGTGATCGAATGTGGATCCGGGTTGGAGGCGATCGAGGAGATCAAGCGGTCCAGACCGGACCTCGTGTTCTTGGACGTGCAAATGCCCGAATGCGGCGGGTTTGACGTGCTTGAAATGCTGGGCGCGGATCTGCCCGAGACCGTCATTTTCGTGACCGCCTACGCCGCCTATGCTCTGCGCGCTTTCGAAGCGGGCGCGCTTGACTACATTCTGAAGCCTTTGGACGAGGCGCGCTTCGGCCGCGCGCTCGAGCGCGCCAAGGTTAGGCTCGCTCGCGGAAATCCGTACCACGCCCATTCGGTCAGTCGGATTGCAGTGAAGAGTCGCGGCCAGACACTGTTCTTAAAGGCCTCGGAAATAGATTGGATCGAAGCCGCGAGATACTATGCGTGCCTGCACCTGGGTGACGATACGCACATCGTGCGGAGGACGATCCAGGAACTCGAGCAGGACCTGGACCCTCGCACATTCTTCCGCATCCATCGCTCGATCATCGTTAACCTCGAACGGGTGCGGGGGCTCGAGCTGCAGGAAAGCGGTGAGTACGAGGTCGTGCTGGACTCCAAGATCCGTCTCAAACTAAGCCGACGCGTTCGCAAGCGTTTCCAGGATCGCCTGGGCGAGCTGTCAAGTGGACGCCGACATACAGATTCGCGTTGATTTTCTCAAGGCCGCGTCATCATCTATATCAACGGCGACTTACTCCGCACCGCCGATATCTTCCCTTCTGGGCGTCCATTACCGAGCGAGTATCTCTTCCAGCTTGTCGGCCGCGTCGCGGCCAAATCGCCGGGTCGTAGTGCGAAGAAGATCGAGATCCACCGGCCCCTGTGCAGCCTGATAGGCCGCTCTCGCGTCCGCCAGATCTTGTGGAGCGCCCGCGAAGCATTTCATGGCGATAAAGTCTTCTCGCCCGACGATGCGTAATTTTTCATCGAGGAACGGCACTTCAATGCCCCTGGGGAAAACCTTGGGGTCGAGACCTCGCAGCCCCCCCAGTAGATCTACTTGATTACCATGGGAGTCCCCCAGCACAAGCATTCCCAGGATCGGGTCGTCGGCATCTCCGGGGCGCAGAACCGCGGTAAATGCCGCGCCCTCAAATATTGACGATAGTTTCGTGAGGCGCGCATACGAGATGTTAAGCAAGGCATCCACATCGCTGGACGCCCGCACGACGGCGTGCGCGGAGAGCGCAAACGCACCAATCACCAGGTAGTCGACATTCTCGCGCCGTAGGATTTCGACGACATCAAGGAGCAGAAGCGCCGATTGGCCTGCTCTATTGGTTCTCACGCAACCCTCGATCCTGCCTGCATCCGCGCCCTTTCAGCGGCGCGACCCGCCTGCTGTAGAGTGCCGAGCAGTTGATTGTGCTCGAGAAATGCTTCAAGCCGTTGAGTAGGAGTCAGGCGACGCTCAGAATCCATGAGCGTTTCACGAGCTTTATCCGCCAGCTTCGAATGGGATGCACGGGGTTCTCGTGCGCGCCTGGAGATAAATGCTCCGGCCTCTTCGGGCACGCGGCCTGTTTGAAGCGTGATCGGAAGACCCGCACGAACCGCGACGCGAATTAAGAACTCAATGGAGAGATCTGATACGCGGCCGTTCGTGATCTTGCTCAAGGTAGGCTGAGGCACTCCCAACTGCCTTGCGGCCGCCATCTGCGTCCCACCCATTCCCTTGGCGAGTCGCGAAATCTGCAAGGCGATGTCACGGCGTAAGGACTGAATCGTCGCCTGATCTGGGGACAGCATCTGTCGCACTCTTGATTTATAGTAAATACATTATAAACAACAACTGCAATCAAATCAAATCCATATATTCAAGGGGTTACAGGCATCACTCGCCTCCCCGGCATCCTGCTTGGTAGGTCGCGCGCGCTCCTTGCGTTGGGCGTTCAGTCCGCCCGCGCGTCTATCTAACGGCGCCAGCCCCAGATCTAGGCGCCGCTCCTTCGCTTCGGATGAGCGTCGCCGCAAAAGCCGTTGCGGCGGCGGCTGAGGCTGCGCCTATCAGAGCGGCCGCGCGGAAAGCCGCCATGAAGTCCGAAGCGGAATTCTGTTTTGCAAACACGAAACCCAGCAGTGCGGTGGCTACCAAACCCGCAATGCGCGCGGTGGCGTTGTTGAAACCGGAAGCGACTCCGACATGATCCGTGCTCACCGACGCCACCACCGACGTCGTCAGTGGAGCGACACAAACTCCCATGCCCAGTCCCACCATGATGGTGGCAGGGAAGACGTCGAGCCAGTACTCGACTCCGGCCGGGCCCATCCGCGCGTACAGTGCAAGGCCCGCAGCGACCAGCAGGGATCCGCCGGACAAAGGGATGCGGCTGCCGATGCGGGCAGCAAGCCGACCCATCGATCGGGAACCGATTCCGATCAATAGCGGCACGGGCAGCAGCGCCGCGCCGGCCGCAACCGCCGACCAGTGATTCATTTGTATGAGCAGGAACGGCAATAGGACGATCAGACCGCCCATGCTCCCGTAGAGAAAGAAAGTCAGCAGAGTAAGGCCTACGAACGTACGTGAGGAAAACAGCGCGAACGGCATCAGTGCTCGATCTTGCAGACGCTTCTCCTGGACCAGGAACAAGATCAGGAGTACCAGGCCGCTCAGAGCTACCTCCCCTATCGATGAAAGTGAGCGCGAAATGTCCGCCGCTGCGGTGAGCGACCAGGTCAACATGCCGAGCGCGGCGGTCGCCAGGAGCGCCCCCAATGCATCGAGTCGAACCTGCTTGCCCCGCTCCCTCTGCTCGGCGACATGTCTGCCGGCCAGATACCCCGCGGCCATCGCTATCGGGACATTGATAATGAATACGAAGCGCCAGCCCGCGACGTCGATGAGCCAACCACCGAGGACCGGACCGACCACACCCGCTATCGCGCCGAACGCAGCCCAGGTGCCGATCGCACGGCCGCGCTCTTCGCCGGAGAACGCCCCGCCCAGAATCGCGAGGCTGTTGGGCATCAAGAGAGCGGCCCCTACTCCCTGTGCAGCTCGCCCGGTGAGCAGCCATGCGAATGTGGGCGCGACCGCGCAGAGTATCGACGCCCCGGTAAACAGCATCAAACCGAGGAGAAACACGCGGCGTCTGCCGAAATGATCTCCGAGGCCGCCTCCCAGGAGGATCAACGTACCCAGGGGCAACAGGTAGGCAGTGACGGCCCACGATAGCTTCGCGGGATCCGCGTGAAGTTGACGCGCCAACGCCGGCAGCGCGACATTCACGACCGAACCATCGACGAAGGCGAGGCTCGATCCCAAAATCGTGGCAGCCAACGTGGCGCGAGAAGGATTTGCCTTCAGGTTATGGTGAGGGCGATCGCGCAATGGCGCACGGTGGGTTCCGAGGGACGGTACCAATGTAGCGGACGCGGTAACAGCAGGGGCACAAAAGCATTATGTGCATCGAATGTTTACCTGGCGAATACTTCTTGGAGCGTGTCCAGAGCAGCCGCGAGGGTTTTGCCCGGCACTGCTCCTAACCTCTTGGCTAGTCTCACTTTGTCGACCGATCGTATTTGATCGAGCAGAATTAGGCCCTTCTTGCCACCATGCGAAAGAGCGATTCGAAAAGGTGCCGGCCGGCTCTTGGTTGTCATCGGTGCAACGATGACTGTGCGCAGATGATCGTGCAATTCCGGTGGTGACACGACTACGCAGGGCCGGGCCTTACGAATCTCGCTTCCCACGGTCGGATCGAGCGTGACAAGCCAAATGTCACCTCGTTTTACCAAGTTAGGTCCACATCGCCATCATTGCCGAATTCCCCCATAACTAGATCGTCATCGCGACATTCTGCAATCCTTCCCGCGGCCGCCGCCCATCCATCCCTGCTGGGTTTCGCCGGGCGGCGCAAGACCAAGGCATCACGCTCTATGGTCATGATCGCCTCACCTTCCAGGCCGATCTGGGCGAGCAGCGGCTTAGGGATCACAATTCCTTGTGAGTTGCCGATCCGTCGAATGGCGATATGAGTGCGCTTCATAGTTATAACAATGTAGCACCCACCAGGCAGACTCTCAAGGGCCTAAGACTGCTATGAACCGATAGTTAGTGGCTCGGTTCATGAACTTCGTCAAGCCGGCCATCACCGCACGTACCGTGATTCTGTACCAATGGCAGTTCAATGATCGGCGCTCACTCCGCTGGTCTTCACCCAAACGATGTCCCAGCTCTCGCGGCGCTCGACGAAACCGGTGATTTTTCCTGACGCGTCGCGCTGAAAAATCTTCCGAATGCGCGGATCGCCCGCGATAAAAAACACGTCCGAAGCTTCGGCGCTCCAAGGCGTCGGCTTTCGGCCATTGCGGGTGCCCACGAGTATTCCATTCACAAGCTGGATCGCATAGGTGGGCTCCGAATCCTTGAGCCGGTAGGTACCGGCGTACTGCGCCAGCCGGCTTGCCGGCAACGCGATGGCCGGCGGATCGGTCTTTTCCGCCAGCACCTGCCCGGCGATCATTTTCCAACCATCGGCGCGCTTCTTCCAAGTGGTATTGGTCAGATATTTGGCCGCAATTGTTTGCGCATAATAATACTCGGTCTCGTTCTGCCGGAATAAGGCAACGGCCGTGTCGCCTTCCTCGTGATAGGACAGCAATTCGATTTGGATGGTGCCTCCCAGTCCTTTGGGCAGCGGCTTCAATTCCTTGAGCACTTCGGCCTTGCCTTTATAGGTGTCATCTTCTTCGGCATAGATGACATTCGCGTCCACATATTTATCCCAAACCGCGCTGTCGCCCGCCGCGATGGCATCCGACATTTGCTGCATTTGCGCGGTAATGATCCCTCGATCGTCGGCAAATGCGGGGGTCGCGGCGATGGCCAGGACAAGAAGCGCAGATAAGAGACGCATGGCTGCTTCCTTTATATCTATGCCATCAGGCGTATCGTCAGTTCACGGCTGATTGCCGCCCTACCGTGCTCACCTTGACTGAGGCAGCCGCGGCGTGCAACCAGCGGGCGACTTGGTGATCGCCTGAGATTTATGATGCGGCACAGCCGTCAACATGCTTAAATTTCTGGTTTGCCTGGGAACCTGGATTTGCGCGGATTCCCAGACATGTCATTCGAGCAATCCAGCCCTACCGTGAGTACGAGATCGAAACCGCTTGATAGTCAATAACAATAACAAACAGCCTTCGCCGCGCAAACCCGCATGAACAATGAGGTGATCAGAACCCCGGGCTATCCCGCGGGTGAGCGCCGCTGCCAGTGGGCATGGGATTCGCTCATTCTCGCAGGCGGCATGATTGCATTCGCCGCCATCGCATCCGTCTTGGTCCGCGCTGCGGGCGAGCAGTACCCGCTTGACGCTACGCGAATACCGATCCCCTGGGTACCCCTGGGCATTGCCGTCGGTGTGCTGTACTTGCGCGGATACAACCGTTGGCCCGGAGTTCTCGCCGGCATCATTGGAACTTGCCTGGTGGTGGGAGGTATCCCCCCGCTGGCCGCGGTCCTGCAGGGGCTGTCAGCCACGCTGTTCGCTCTCGGCATATGCACACTGCTGCGAGTCTGGCGTGTGAACCCCGCGCTCGAACGCTGGCAAGACCCACTTTTGCTGTGGGTGGCCGCTGCGATCGGAGCGACCGCCATGGGCTGCGTCGCGGGCACAGCCGTGCTGGCGGTCGCCGGTTTTCAGATGGAGCGTGCGGGTCACGGCATGGCGCGGGCGCTGCTTGATGTCCAGGGGCACCCCATTTTCACTCAGCCGCTGTTGGTGTTTGCCGCTTGCTGGTCGGCGAACTGGGCCAGCGGCGTCGCGCTCGTCGTCCCGACGCTGCGCTTACTGAACGGCGCAACGCGGCAGAAGCTACGCCGGCGACTCCGAGAGATGTTGGTCATGACCCTCATCCTGGTCGGTTGGGCTATCGCCGCCTTCCTCCCCCTGCCCTGGGTGGCCAGCCTGGGGCTGTGCCTCGTCGCCCTCGCGCTGGTCACTTGGTCCGCGATGCGCTTCGGGGCGGCAGTGGCCTCGCTGATCCCGCTCGCCTTGGCGCTCATTGAAAGTGCCGCCTTCATCGCGGGCCGCGGGCCGCTGCAAGCGCGGCCGGAGGACGCCATTTGGGCCGTTTGGACCTTCATCCTGATCATCTCCATGCTCGGAATGCTGATCACCTCGCTCCTCGCGGAGCGTGACGCGGCCTACCGCCGGCAGGCGGTGTCGGAAATGCGTTATCGCGTGTTGTTCGAGTCGAGCCCGCGACCGATGTGGGTTTGCGACCCGAGCGACTTACGCATATTGATGGTCAATCAGGCGGCGGCCCGTTTGTATGGCTACTCGCGCGAGGAGTTCACCGGACTGGGCATGCGCGACCTCGAAGCGAGGGATGCGTCTACCAACACCACAGGACCTATTGGGGTCGCGACGGATCCGGACGAGGGCGAGCACAGACACAGGACGCGCGGCGGCTCAATCATCCAGGTCGAGCTGCACGCCGAGCTCATCGAGTTCGACGGCCGTCCGGCACAGCTCGTGTTTAGCGACGATGTGACCGACCGCAATCGCCTGCGCAGCGCGCTCCTGGATGCCGCAGATCACGCCGAACGGAAGCTGGGCCGGGAGCTGCATGACGGGCTCGGCCAGGATCTGGTAGCGCTGTCGCTGATCGCGCGCGCCGAGACTGAGCGGGTCGGCAAGGGTGGAGCTGCCGAGCTAAAAACGCTGGCGCTCATCGAGAGCGTGGCGCTCAGAGCCCTCGAGAGCTGCCGCAGTATCGCGCGCGGGCTTTCCGCGCTCACGGAGACCGGAGGGGATCTGTATGCCGCGCTTCGGCGCCTACCGGACCGGTTCAAGCGGGAAGAATCGCCGCTCATCACAGTGAGGATCGAGGCCGACGCGCCGCTCGCGCTGCCCGAAAGCGCGCAAGATCACATCTTTCGCATCGCTCAGGAAGCCCTCACGAACGCGCTCAAGCATTCCGCTGCACGGCGCATCGAGATTTTCCTCAGGGTCACCGAAGCGGTCATCAAGCTCACCGTACGCGACGATGGAATAGGTCTGCCATCGAGTTCCGCACACAGCGGAGGGCTCGGTCGAGCCTCCATGCGGCATCGGGCATCGGCGATCGGCGCCCTCCTCTCCGCGTCCGGCACGATCGGCGGGGGTACGGAAGTTCGCCTCGACTGCCCGCAACACGCAAAAGCCGGAGAGGAACCCGGTGCGGTCTTATGAGGTGACCAATGCGGCCGCTACAACGCCTGGCGTTCCTTGATGATCCGGCCGACCAGGCCGTAATCGATCGCCTCCTCCGCGGACAGCCAGTGGTCCCGTTCGATGTCTGCCAGTACCGTGGCAAGCGGTTTGCCTGTCTCGCGCGCAATGAGTTCGGCGATCCGTTGCCGTGCCCGGACGATCTCTTGTGCCTGAATGGCGATATCGCTGGCCTTGCCGCCGATGCCGCCGCTGGGCTGGTGTATGAGGAAACGCGTATTCGGCAAGCAGAAGCGACGCTCTCGAGGTGCCGCCAGGTAGACGTGGGTTGCCGCGCTGCCCACCCAGCCGCTGCCGATCATGCGAACGGGCGCGCGGATGAACCGGATCAGGTCATGAAGGGTGTCGCCGGATTCCAGGTGTCCGCCGGGCGATGAGACAATCACATCGATGGGCTCAGCCGAATCCGCATCGAGTGCGAGCAGCCGGCGCGCGGTCTCTGCGGCACTCGCCTCGGTGATCGTGCCGAAAATGAGTACTGTGCGTGACTTGAAGGTCTTCTCTTCCAGGAACTCGCTTCTCGGATCGGTGGGGCCAGCGGGCGTGGGGGTTTCCATTACATCTCCTCGTTGTATTGCTTAACGAACGAGACCCGCCGTTTGTGACAGGTTTTCAGGCGGCCTCACCTGTGGCACAGTCGGGCCATGGCCACCGACCGACAAAGGTTCGTCAATGCCGCCCACCGGCTGCTCGATTCTCGCGCGGACGCTGAAGATGCCGTCCAAGACACCTATGTGCGAGCGTTCGACACGTTTTCGGATTGGCGGGCACCGGACTCGGCGTGGATGTATGCCGTGTTGCGGAACATCGGCATCGACCGGCGTCGACGCCTCAGGACAGAGTCGCTGCATGCGGATGCCGGATTGACGGCCGAGAGTTCATCGGATTCTCCGTTGGAGGTCCGGTCTGAATGCGAAGCGGCGATACGCCATCTCCTGAGCCGCGTCAGCCCCTCGGAAGCCGCCGCCGTCTTGCTGCGCGACGTATTTGAACTCGATTACCACGAGATTGCAGACATGCTCGACAAGAGCGAATCGGCGACTCGGCAGTTTCTACATCGGGCAAGACTACGTGCGCGCGGACCAGAAGCGCACCCTGAAGCCGAGGAATCCTATTTCGCCCTTTGCTGCCGAGCCCTTGAGGCGCGCGAGCCCGCGCTGCTGATGGAAATGCTCCTGGGTATTACCGCTCAGGCGCCGGTCTACCCTACCGCCCTTGGGCGCGAGACAGGGGCACGAAGCGCCTCGATGCTGGTGCAGATCAATGGCCGGTACGCCGTCGCATTGGTGTTGGATGGAATCGTATTGTGCATCGTTCCGGTGGGCATCCAGACGATGCAGTCAGACCAGACGGTATAGCATCGCGGCCGCGACGCCCTCTCTGCCGAGCTGCGCAGGCTATGGCGCCAGCAAGGTCAGCACGGCCATGGCCACCGGGTGAGGTGCATCGAGCTTTGCTCGGCCCGGCCAGGGTGTTGACCGAGCGTAAGCTCGCCGCGCGACGCGATGGCATGGTCGCGATGCGTTTCGAGGCCTTATGAGGTCAAAAAGGGGCCACTATCGAACCGCTTGCGTTGACTGCGTCGTGCGCTGAATGGTCTGGGGAGGCTGGCCGAATGCGCGCAAGAAAGCACGGCGCATGCGGTTTCTATCCGAGAAGCCCGTCTCGCGCGCGATCACCTCGATGGAGAGTCGGCCTTGATCCATCAGTGCTCGCGCCGCTTCGACCCGCAGCGTCTCGACGGCCTTGGCCGGGGACCGGCCGGTCTCCTGTCGAAAAGCACGGCTGAATTGCCGCGGGCTCAAATGGGCCGCCTCGGCGAGCTCGTCAACGCTGAGCGCAGCACGCAGGTGACTCTTGGCATAGGTCAGTGCCCTCTGCATGCGATCGGATTTGCCCTCGAGTTCCAGAAATTCCGAATGCTGCAATTGGCCCCCCGCGCGGCGCTGAAACATCACCAGCTTCTTGGCGACCGAGCGGGCCACCTGGCTTCCTAAGTCCTGCTCGACCATGGCCAGCGCGAGATCGGTCCCGGCGCTCATTCCTCCGGAGGTCCATATCTGCCCCTCCTGGATGAAGATCCGATCCTCCTCCACTCTGAGTTTCGGATAGGCCGCCTGCAGTCGCCGCGCAAACGCCCAATGCGTCGTGACCCGTCGCCCATCGAGAAGTCCCGCTTGGGCCAAGTAGAACGCACCGGTGCACATCGAGGCCACACGGCGGGACGAGAGCATGGTCCGCTGAAGAAAGGCCAGAGTCCCGTCGCTCACGGGTTTCACATCGGTCGCGCCCGCCGCGATGACGGTGTCGTACTCAGAGTCGTCAAAACCATCGGTGGTGACCGAGTAACCCAGCGAACTGCGGATGTTCCCGCCCTGCTCCGAGATCAAGTGAATCTCGTAATGGGGCGCGGCTGCGGTCTGGTTCGCCAACTCAAAGGCTGTGAGACCCGAGAACACCATGACCTGAAAATCAGGCACGAGGAGATAGGCGATTCGCTTCATGGCGAGGCCCTCCGAACGCGGTGATGACTTGACATAAGAACCCTAACCCTTCCGCTGCCAATCGCAGCTTCCGGGCAATAGTATGGCATAAATTGACGTCTATATGTCATTTAGGTCATGCGTGAGGACCCTATTGTGTCTGCAACCGCATATCGCGGTCAGAAGGAGGCCCATCATGAGTTCTTTAATTCCCGGCACGGCGGTAATCACGGGGGCATCGACCGGAATCGGCGCCGTTTATGCCGATCGTCTGGCGCGACGCGGACACGACCTGATCCTGATCGCACGCAATCGATCGCTGCTCGGCTCGCTGGCAAAGAAAATCGCTCGCGACACCGGCCGATCGGTTCGCGTGATAGCGGCCGATCTGACCAAGAAAGAGGATCTGGCGGGCGTCGAGTCCACGCTCTCGAGCGACCCCGGCATTACCGTGCTGGTGAATAACGCCGGTGCGCTGAGCGCTAGTCCCCTGTTAGGCTCGAATGTCGATGAGATGGAAAAGATGATCGCGCTCAATATCACCGCGCTCACCCGCCTCACCTATGCCGTGGTTCCGCACCTCGTGGCTCGAGGTGCCGGCGCCGTCATCAATATCGCCTCCATCGTCGCGGTCGCGCCCGATTTGCTGAACGGGGTCTACGGCGCTTCCAAGGCCTATGTGCTGAGCTTTAGTCAGTCCCTGCAGCATGAGCTTCAGGGCAAGGGAGTGGCAGTTCAGGCCGTGCTGCCCGGACCGACACGCACGCCGCTCTGGCATCCGACCGGCGTTGACATCGATCAAGCGATGAAGGGCCATGTCATGTCGCCCGAAGATCTGGTCGACGCCTCATTGGCAGGATTCGACGCAGGGGAATTTGCCACGCTCCCCACCTTGGGCGATGTCGAGAAGTGGAATCAGTTCGAGTCGGCGCGGCTGGCTCTGAAACCGCATCTCGCGGGGGAACGGCCCGCGCCCCGTTACAAGTTGAGCGCGTGACTCAATCAGGCATGGCGCGGCTATGGCCGCGCTTTGACCAGGGCATCGATGCCGGACCCCAAGAACGGCGCTTAGAATGACCGAGATGGATGCAGTCAAAAGGCATTACTCGACGGAAGATCTGCTCGAACGCGTGCAGCAAGCCTTGCGCACGGCCGGCCTCGACTCCGGAACACTCACCGCCGAGCAGCTCGAAGGCCTGGACCAATTTCACGTCCGCGGCCTTGCGGCAACCAGGGACATGGCTGGAAACCTACAGCCGACTGGGATGACGGTGTTGGATTTAGGATCCGGGCTGGGTGGGCCGTCGCGCTATCTCGCCAGTGCCTACGGATGTAGCGTCGAAGGCGTTGACCTCAGCCCCTCCTTCGTCGAAGCCGCATCCTATCTCGCGGCACGCTCGGGACTTGGGCACAAAGTTAGCTATCGACAGGCCGATGCGCTGGCGCTTCCCTTTGAAGATGAGCATTTCGACATCGTCTGGACTCAGCATGTCGCGATGAATATTGCGGACCGCGGCCGCCTTTATGCCGAGGCGCACCGCGTGCTCAAGCGGGACGGCCAACTGGCCGTCTACGACGTCCTCCTCGGCGAAGAGCAACCCCTGATCTATCCGGTTCCCTGGGCGCGCGATTCTTCGACGAGCTATCTGCTGACGCCTGAGAAGATGCGATCAGTCATTGAGCGCACGGGTTTCGAGACGGTGTCATGGATCGATCGCACCGATGAAGCGAAGGACTGGTTCAGGGAAGCCGCACGACGCCGACGGGAGAGTCCGGCGGAGCACAGGGCACTGGGACTACACCTCGCCATGGGACCCGACTTCCGAACCATGGCGGAGAACTTGCGCCGGAATCTCGAGGAAGGAAGAGCGAGCCTCGTCGAGGCCATCTTTCGACGCCGCTAGAGAAAGCCACTACGCGCAGACCAAGGTGAAGAACGGGTGGCGGCTCAAGCGCAAGAATTGCATTCGACCGCGAAGTGGATTAGAAGGTCAGCAAAGGTATCAGGGACGGAACCAAGGAGAATATATGACCACGCGCCGAAGCTTCGTCATCGGTCTGGGATCAGTCGCCGCCGGGATCTCGAGCGTACGCGCCGATGAGATTTGCGCGGCTTTCAATAAGGACATGCAAGCCGCGATCAGCGCGGAGCAGGCGCTCGATCGGCTCAAGTCGGGCAACGCTCGGTTTGTCGCCGGCCACCCCGTCCATTGCAATCCGCAATTGCAAGTGAAGGCGACGGCGAGCGGTCAGGCGCCGTTCGCCGCGGTGTTGAGCTGCATGGACAGCCGGACTGCACCCGAGCTCGTGTTCGACCAGCGCATCGGGGATATCTTTGCCGTTCGCATTGCGGGCAACTTCGTGAATACCGACATCCTGGGGAGTCTGGAGTATGCGACGCAAGTCGCCGGAGCGAAGCTGATTGTGGTGCTGGGACACACCGACTGCGGCGCGGTGAAAGGCGCCATCGATCACGTCCAACTCGGGAATTTGACCGCGGCGCTCGAGAATATTCGTCCGGCAGTCTCGGAAGTGATCGACGCCGGAGGTGCGCGCGACTCGAAGAACAAGAAGTTCGTGCAGAAGGTCAGCGAGCGCAACGTCGCGGATGCCACCTCGCAGCTCACGACCCGCAGCAAGGTACTGGCGGCCCTCGTGAGCGAGCGCAAGCTCCTGATCGTGGGCGCCATGCATGACGTGAGCACGGGCGCGGTGAGCTGGCTGGGTAACCCAGTCGCATAAGCGACTCGAGCCGCATCGGTAGGTCGACGAAAGGCCCCTCCCCCGCCTATTGCACCGATCAGCAGGCTGGGCGACGTGCAGTCACGGCGCCGTTGCAGATTTCTCCTGACCAGCGGCACACCCGAGGCGCTTTGGCAGAGCTACCTGCAGCTCGCGCGGGTGTTGCGCGCCAGCGCGCAGACTTCCGAAGCCATTTTCTTTGGTAAGCAGGCGGTCGCCAAGATCGAGCAGGAGCGTCGCTCGCTGGTGGGTGCCGAACGGCGCTACGAAACCGGGTTCCTGCGCGATAAGTGGCGGCTTACCGTGGCGTGGCCGACTGGCTCATGGAATCCGGCCGGCTGGATGAAGGCCTCGCGGTGCTGCAGCTGATGAAGCGCGAAGAACGGTCCGACTTCGGGATTCGGGATGCATCTGCCAGCGAGGTGCAGCGGGTGGAGCTCACTGGCGAGGAGGCGACGCTCCTCGACCGCTATCAGAGCGCAACGCAGTCGCAGGCCGCTTCGGATGAGGTAGCGCGCCTCAGTGCGCTCGAGGAGTCAGGCCGAATCAGTCCGGCCGAGCAGGAGCGTCTGAACGCGCTGCTAGCCGGCCTGGGTACTGCCGAAACCGCACGTGCCGGCCGGATTGACCACCTGCTGCAATCGGAAGGGGTGCCATCGAGCGCCAAGACTTTGCGGAGCGCCGTTGTATCGGCCCCAGCGCTCGCCCGAGAAGCGCGCGTGTTTGGCAGGGACACGGCCTTTGCGTGTACCTGCTGACCAGCAACCACCTGCGCATTCTGGTCAGCGCGGCCGGGCACCAGGCGGAGTTCGTGACGCCGCTGGATGCGGCACAGCTGCAGCGGGACATAGGCAATTTTCTCGACGATATTGCGCACCGGCGCGATCCGGGTACGCGCCCGGATGTGCTCTACGAGTTGATGCTGCGGCACGTCGACGAATTCGCTGCCGAGAACCATGTCCACCGTCTCACTCTGTGGCTGGACGGAGCCCTGCGCTACGTGCCGATTGCCGCGCTGCGCGATGGCCATGGCTACTTGCTCGATAAATATGTGATCCAGATCTATTCACCGGCTGTGGGGAAAGCCGGGCGCATCCCGTCGAACCTCGCGCCCCAAATACGGGGTCTCGGGGTGACACAGGCCATCGCAGGCTTTCCCGCGCTGCCCGCGGTGGCCGATGAGCTGTGTTTTGTGATCGATGGGCCCATCCTAGGGCTGACGTCGAGCGACGCGGCTTGCGCGTCGCCGACGCGGGGAAGAGGCGCCCTCACGGGCGAAGGTTTCGCCGATGCCGCCTTTACCGAGACCCGTCTGCGAGACCTGCTCGCAGCGCCGGGCGCGTTCTCCGTGCTTCACATCGGCACCCACTTCAGGCTGCGGCCCGGCAACGCACTGCGCTCTTACCTGCTGTTGGGCGATGGCTCGCAGCTCACCCTCGATACCATCGGCACGCTGAGCTTCAAGGGCGTCGATCTCGTGACGCTCTCGGCCTGTCAGACGGGCCTCGGCGGTGCACGCAGCGACGACGGGCGTGAGATTGAGGGGCTGAGCGCACTGGTGCAGCGGCGCGGTGCCGGGATGGTCATCGCCAGTCTGTGGCCGGTCGAAGATACCAGTACCGCGCAGCTCATGCGCACGCTGTACGGCGCTTTTGCGGTGAACCACGGCGACGCCGCGCTCGGTCTGCAGCGCGCCCAACAGGCGCTGAGGCTGCGCAAGGGCCGCGCCAATGCCGATCCCTACTATTGGGCCGGCTTCTTTGTCGCATCGAGCCATCCTTGAACAAGGCGTGGCGCGAACACGCGGCACTAAACCCACGCGACACTGCCGGGACCACGACTCTCTAACCCGTGGTCCCGGCCTGGGCGTCATTCAGTTACCCTTCGTCGCCGTCGTCATTCTCGCCGTCACCGCCGCACTTCTGGCAGCAGCACGGATCGCAATGCCGCGTGTCGCAATTGCCCGA
Source organism: uncultured Gammaproteobacteria bacterium (assembly GCA_963837435.1). Taxonomy (GTDB): domain Bacteria; phylum Pseudomonadota; class Gammaproteobacteria; order Steroidobacterales; family Steroidobacteraceae; genus Bog-1198. Next base: position 1,078,107 of record CAWINJ010000009.1, on the reverse strand, counting down.
TTTGCACTTGTCGCAGCACGTCTTGCAGCCGCAATCGCTCCAGATCGTCGCCGCCAGCAGCTCGATGACCTTCACCGGCTCCGTCGGATCGTCGCAGGTAATGATCAGCTCGCACGCCCGCGGATATCGCTCGGTCGCCTTGTAGCGGATCACCAACCCCAGACACGACCCCGGATGGAGCGTTGCCGGGAACGGATTGTTGATCAGCTTCCAGTGCTTGTTCTTGCGCCGGAACGACACGTCGGTGACTTTCAGCTTGCAGTCGCCAACGTTGCAGATCGAAAGCGTCCGCTCCTCGGTGCAGCACGCCTTCACCGCCCCGAAGAAATTCGACCCCGTCACCGCCAGCTTGCCCGCCGGCGCGTTCCCGGACACCGGAACGGACTTTGCACCTGCGTTACTGTCCACCGTGATCATGCCCAACGCTGGTCCCAGCGCCGTCGGCTGAAAGCGGATGGGCAGGTCCACCGACGCTCCCGCCGCAATCGCGATCGGGTAGGCCAGGATTTGTGGCGGAATGAACTCCGGCGACGATGAGGTGATAGCCCGGATCAACAGGGTGCACGGCCCCCCATTGTTCACCACCAACAACTCGTCGCGGAACGAGTACCGGCAAACGTCGCCGAAATTCCCCGAATCCGCGATTCCCACCACCAGCCGCGGCATCACTCCGGTCCCGCTGACCGTGACCGTCTCCGGACTGAACAAGTCGTTGCTGAAAATCGTGATGTTCGCGCCCGCAGGAACCGCAACAGTGGGTTTGAATTGGATTGGCACTTCGATGGATTCGCCCGGAGCCACCTCCAGCGGATACGCCGCGACATTGGGAATCACAAATTCCGGGTTCGATGACGTGATGCTCCAAATCAGCAGCGCCGCGAATCCGGAATTATTGATCGTCAGTACGCGGTTGTGGGATTTCCCGAGGCACGCATCGCCGAATTGACCGTTATCCTCGACCATCGTCACCAGGACCGGGCCCGGCGCAACCGCCGCCAGCAGCCGCAGCCCGTTGATGCTGCCCCATCCGGTGACCGCATCCCAACCCACGCCCGCCGTGTAGAATGGCGCATCCGGCGGGTAGCTCGAATCGTTGTTGCCGAAGCGAATGTCGTTACAGATCCGCGGTCCGTACTTGTACAGCGTCGGATTCAGGAATCCCGTGTTGCGGCCCAGAAATGCATTGATGGTCGCGAGCAGGCCCGCATACAGCGGCGCGACCGCACTAGTTCCGTACCCTGCTTGAGGCCCTGCGCCGGCGATGACAAACCCCGTCATCGCCACCATGCCGGCCACGTCGGGCAGGCCGCGCCGGATTCCGCCGTCATTCTTTGAGATCGGCAGAACCCCCGCGTGGACCTGATACGGAGGCCTCGGAAATTGATCGCTCACTCCGCCGCCCGTCGCCTCGTAATAGTAGGGGAAGGACCAGCCCTGGAACGGCGAAGCCAGTACATTGCCGTCACTCCAAGTATATTCGTACAGCGCCCCGGGCGGTGTGGGGTTCGCCGAACCCAGAATCGTTCCGCCGCACGCCGTCACGAACGGATCCCCGTTGGGATAGCAGATATGGCACTTTCCGTCGCCGACGTCGTTTTCCGAGCCCCAGTCGCCAATCGCCATGAACACCGTGATGCCCCGCGCCGCCGCGGTTTTCAGCTTCCCGTGCAAATTGTTCGCAAACGTCCCCGCGATGGTGTGGTCACCAATCGAACCCGTGTCGTCACTCAACGAAGGCACCCAGCTCGCCGTCAGGACCGAAGGTGGATTGTCGCCCGCCAACGGGAACGTCGCGCGATCAAAGAACGTGTCCCATCCCAGTTCGCTGTCGTCGGTGAAATAGACGTTGATGTTCGCTCCCTGACCCGAGGTCGCCGCGATACACACGTCGATGTTGCATTCAAGGATCGCGCCCGGCGGGGGACTTACTACCAGCGCTCCATTGTTGGAGTAGCCCAAAAGAAGAATGTCCGTGAGCTTCGGTGCCGGCAACCCTAACGTCGCTACATACGAACTGACGTCGCTATGCAGATACGCCGCTCCGGCGGACGCATCTTCAAAAATTCCAATGGTCTGGCCCGCGGCACTGTTGGTCGGAAAATTGTAATCCTGCGCGATCTGCAACGGCGTCAAATAACCCGCTCCGGGAGGATCACCCGTGCCATTCCCCGCCGGCCTTCCCAACTTGCGATTGTCGAGGCCGATCACCGCTTCCACCAGCTCCGCCAAATTGGCCGGCAAATGCACCCGACCCTCGAACCCACGGTACTCATGCGCGCCCATCTCCCGATGGTCGCCAAAGGGCCGCCCTTCTCCTTCCTTGCGCGGCGGATGCGCGGGCGCCTTGCGCTCCGGCGCCCGATACCGGTTCAGCGTCACGCCGAACGCGGCATTCATCTGCTTCGTCGTACCCTCCGCCATAATGCGCCGCTGTCCAGCGTGCTGCTCCACGATCCGCAGCCCGCGGTCTTTCAAATAGTCCGCAACCCGGTCGACCTCTTCCTTCGCGGCGCCATGCCGCTCGAAGAACTCTTCCGGCGAAAGGTAAACGCGTTGGTCCGGCGGGGTATTCTGCCAATAATTCAGATCGGGCACCTCCGGACTGCCCGGCTTCTGCCGAACGACCACCGCGACAGTGATGGGTTCGTTTGCTTCTACAGGTCCAAGCAGCGTCGATCCCTTAATCAGAGGACGTTCACTGCCCGGCAAAGGATGGGCATCTGTCGGACGAGGCATCTTGTAAGCTCCTTGTAACTGGCAATTTCCAACTTATTCATAGTGATCATGGGGGCTCCGGCGTTTCATCCTTCACCAAGAGAATCGCGGCGTTCGTTTCGAGAGTAACCAGATCCGGGGGTGTAGTGATGCAAGGCACAAGCTGCCGGAATGGCGCGGAACGAGCCAGATGAAATCCATCAATTCCGGGCGGTGCTGCGCTCGATTAGCCCGCTGATTTGGCGCCGCCAATTAGTGTGCAGCGATAGCACACTGGTCGACCTTCACGAAATTCTGCAGATCGCTTTCGGCTGGGAGGACGTACATCTCAATCGATTTGAAATTCGCGGTCGGCCAACGGACGGGGTCGATGCTCGCAGCGTAGATCGCGCTGACCGGTTCGGCGAAAGATTCATCGATGCTCACTGCGCATTGTCGGTTGCACGAGTTGCGCTTTGTCGGGACCCGGAACAAACCTGGGGGTGTGGCCGTCAGCTTGTCACAAAGTCGGGACAGGCGGAGTATCCCGTGAACTATGGAGGGCACAGCCATGCAATTCGTTGTCAGGGTGGAAACGATAATTGCCGGCCAGTCTGTCGCAGTGCAGCGTGCGGCGGTGGTTGAGCGTCAATGCCTCGCAAATGTTCCGACAAAGCTGGGTCTGACTCTGCAAGAAGGGAGAGCGATCCTCAGCGGCATTGAACAAGAGGTGGTTCAATCCCAAGTGGAACTCCAGAGCGGTGCGGCGAGCGTATGCGAGCACTGCCAGGTTCGATTGCGCATCAAGGATATAAGAAAACGGCGCCTCGACACAGTCTTTGGGCGCGTTACGGTGTCCTGCCGACGCTTCAGTCGATGTACCTGTCGCGGCGGAATGCCGCATTCGATATGGCCCCTGGCGTCATGGGGATTGCTGGGGATGAAGCGCTCCACGCCAGAGCATTTGTATCTGCTCGCTGAGTGGGGTAGTAAATTACCTTACCGGCGCGCCGCCGAGCTTCTCAATGAAATGCTGCCCGGGTTGAACCGTAAGATCTCCCATACCGCAATCCGTCGTCATACCCTTGCCGTTGGCGCCTTACTGGACGAGCGCATCATCGAACCCGACGAGTACGCCAGTTTGGTGCCTTCGCGACTCCCTGTTCCCGCCTCTAATCGATTGACGATCGCGATCGACGGTACCTATGTGAGATCCGATCTTACTAACGGCTTATACCAGCATTACGTGGTCGCCGGGAGGATCGATCGCGAAGGTCGCTTGGGTGGCCGATTTGCGTACGTGGCGCAACGGCCCGACGACGCGTTGGAATTTGTAAAATCGGCAATGCAAAATCATGGATTGACGGATCACTCACGGGTCACTGTTCTCGCCGACGGGGCCGACGGACTGGCGTCTCTAGTAAAAACAGCGAGCCCGCAAGGGTCATGGAGCATTCTGGATTGGTTCCATATCAGCATGCGACTTCGGTCGATTGAACAGATGGCTCCGAAGGTCGCCAGTGTCCTCAAGGAACGAGATCCAGACGCCGCAGTACTGACCCTGCAGAAGGTACCGCGAATCCGATATCAGATGTGGAACGGACGCTGGCTTCAGGCGGTCAAGCGCATGCACACGATTTACGATGCGGCAAAACGAAGCCTGGAGACTGTCGCACCCGGTGATCGTGAGCGATTACACCGGTTTCGCCAGCACCTGTTTGACCTGCACGAGTATCTAAAGAACAACTGGCAGAGTCTCACCAACTACGCTTACGCCTATCGCCACGGCCTCCGCATCTCCAGCGCACCCGCGGAGTCCGGAATGGCTCACCTAGTGAATCAGCGAATGGGCAGAAAGCAATCCATGCGCTGGTCCGCGGAGGGGGCTCACCAGCTGCTTCAAGTTCGCTGCGCTGTCCTCGACGGTCAACTAGCAAATTTCTTTCGTGAGTGGTTTCCTGGATTCCGCGAGAATCCGGGTTCGTTCGAGCGTGCTATGTGAAAGGCACCCCCAGGTTTGTTCCGGGTCCCGACAGCGGGCCGCCGGTCCGGCCCTACAGCTGACGATGACAAAATACCGAATTGCGCGGTCCAAAGCGGCCCGCCCACGACTTGCGGCTACGCATCCGGATATTCATAGGGACCTAACCTTGTTAAACGGCTACCACTCTTGGGCGACGTGGAACTTCCACGCGGGCGTCCAAGTTATTGGACCTGGTTGCTTCCGCTTCGCGAAGCACCCACTCGCGAAAGCTCAACACCAACGGGTTTGAAACAGGTTGAAGCGGTGACACCAAAAAATAAGCAAACATGGGCGGCCCTCCAATGGCAAGTTCAAAGGGCCTAACTAATCGGCCGCCGGCCAGGTCATCGGCGACTAAAGACATGTCGCCCAGCGCGATGCCAGCACCATCGATCGCGGCTTGTATTGCATACGCGGAATTATCGAAATGTAGGCCGGGCTTCAGCTCAAACCGGTCGATCCCAGCCGCTTTCAACCACGTGCTCCAGTCGGGCCACGTTACTCCCTGCCCACTCCATGCCTCATGAATGAGCGTGTGATTGAGAATATCTTTCGGCGATCTCAGCGGCGGTGCTGAGCGCAAAAAGTTTGGACTGCATATCGGAAAAATGGAGTGCTCGAATAGGCGATCGGAGCGCACTCTAGGATAATCGCCACGACCGAAGCGAATCGCAACATCCACCTCATCGCGTTCCAAATCCCGCAACTGACATGAAATATCAACGAGTACATCCGCTTTCGGTTCCAACTTCGAAAAACGATCCAGTCGTGGAATGAGCCATTTTGCGGCGATGGATGATGAGGCGGTAACGCGCAACTGCGCGTGACCTTGGGTCTTACGAGCACGCGAGGCACCGTCGGCGAGAGTGCCCAGCGCAGCGGTGACAGTGTCGTGCATGATTTTTCCGGCCGCCGTTAGTTTCAACGTGCGGTTAGCACGGACGAACAACTCAATGCCAAGTTGGGTTTCAAATTCTTTGATCTGATGGCTGATCGCCGCCGGCGTGAGCTTAAGCTCGGCCGCGGCACGCGTGAAGTTCAAATGCCGACAGGCGGCGTCGAGCACTTTGAGTGAACGGGTTCCCGCGATCTGTTTGATCATAGGCCATCTTCAAATAAATTTCACCGATAGTTCAAAAATAACTCGTTTTTATTATATATCACAATGAGTTGTACTGGAGACTCAGAAACCAATTTTCAAGAAATTCATATTATGACGCCCGGTGCCCATTACCAAACCGATGCAGCGCGCGAGCGTTTTTCTCTCGCGTTCATCGTGGCATCGGTGGCCATGGCGAGCGTCACCTACGGCATCGGGCGCTATGCCTATGGCCTTTTCCTACCGCAAATTCGCCGCGACTTCGCGCTCGACACCTTCACTCTCGGTCTGATCGCCAGTGTCGGCACCGTCGTCTACCTGCTATCCAATATTGTAGCGTCCGCGATTGCCATTCACTTCAGGCCGTGCACATTCACCGTTATCGGCGGGGCGGTCACGACGCTCGGTTTGGCGCTCGTCGGAATCGCGACAAGCACACCAACGGCTGTGGGGGGAATTTTGTTGGCAGGCGCGGGGGCCGGCATCTACACGCCGGCCCAGTTTGAGGCGATCGAAGCATGGCTCTTGCCACCCTGGAAAAGCCGGGCCATGGGTGCCGTTAATGCAGGAGCCACACCGGGCAAAATCCTGACGGGGCTCGCCGCGTTCTGGGTTCAATCATCGTGGCAGCACGCATGGCTGGCCCTGGCAGCGGTGAGTTTTGGGGTCACCGTGTGGAATGCATGGTTGTTGCCCAAACGTGCTGTTGCGCACGCCGGAACGAAAGCGAAGCAGCGCCTGCATTTTCGACTGTTCACACGAGCCGCCTGCATCCCGCTCTATGGAACGCTGATAGTTTATGGATTGCTCTTCAGCATCTATCTGACATTTGCCGTGGATCTGCTCTCTTCCGTGGGCGCCATGAAATCTCCGGTCGATAAACTTTTCTGGCCGCTACTCGGAATTGCCGGTCTGACCACCGTTTTCACCGGCAGTGCAGTGAGCCGCTACGGCGTCCGCAGCCTTCTATCTGTCAGCTTGCCGTTGTGTGGCTTGTCCTACGCCATGTTGGTACTCGCGTCGAATACCCCGTGGGTGATTCTCGGATCGGCCGTCCTGTTCGGCGCCGCCTCGATCGCGCCAGGCACTGGTTTCATGGTGTGGGGAATCCGGCTTTTTCACGAGCGACCGTCGATCGGATCGGGAACGGTTTTTTTCTTCCAGTCAATCGGCACTATCACAGGTCCAATAGTGTTCGGCTGGATCGCGCCCCGAATTGGAGTAGTGCCTGTTTTTCCTTGCGTTGGCTGCTCTCTCAGTGGTCGTGCTTCCATTTTTTCCGAGTCGCGTATTTGATACCTCGGCTCCCGGCCCATCCGGGGCTCCGGAGGCTGGTACTGAGTTTGTTTGATCAGTGAAGTTGTACCGTGATCGATCTCTACACGACGTCATCGCCAAACGGATTCAAAGCCACGATCGCGCTTGAAGAACTGGCGTTGCCTTACACGGTTCATCACATCAAGATTGCATCGGGGGACAACCGACAGCCGGCGTTTCTATCGCTCAATCCCTATGGACGAATTCCGGTCATCGTGGACCGCGAGACAAACATTACGCTATTCGAGAGCGCGGCGATCCTGTTGTATCTCGCGGAAAAGACGGGGCAACTCCTGCCGAGAAATACCAGAGGCCGGTGGGCCGCAATCCAGTGGCTGCAATTCCATTCCTGCAGCATGGGTCCGATCCTCGGCCAGCGCGTCCACTTTGAGACCTCCGGTCCGAAGGTTCCGACCGCGATTGAACGCTACCGCAGGCTGTCGGAGGAGGCATTTGCGATCTTGGACGCACGTTTGGCCAAAGTGCCGTTCCTCGCCGGTGACGAATATTCGATTGCCGACATCGCGACCTTCGCATGGGTCCACGTCGCTGGATTCTGCGATTTCGAAATGGACTCCTATAAGAGCCTTGCTCTATGGCGCGCACGCATCCATGCGCGCCCGGCGGTGCAGAAAGGCATTGCAATCCCCGAGCCAGCAACAGGGCCATGAGAAGGCTCGTTCTTACCACTTTGATCCTCTTATCCTATCCAGCACTTGCCTCTAGTCTTTCGCCCGCATCCGAAAATAGCACAACGTTGGCTGATCCATCGGACCCACCGAGCGAAGGGCATCTGATCAGCGATTCAAGCTTCGGCTATAAAAACCTTGGAACCGTTTGGAACAGTGGGGTGTCGCAGTGCGACCCCCTCGTTGCGGCAGTCAACCTGTCGGAAATGAATCGCCTGACCCCACCGAATGAAACGGTTCCCGCTGACAGCCGCTTCGGATCCCGATCAATGCGACGCAGTGTGATACCGGTCACAGCGCACGCCCGAGGGGATGACGCCGGTCACGGCAGGTCGACATCGCCAGGAGGAAACTAGCTCCAGCAATAACAGAAAGTCGTGGACGCCATGTTACCCAACCAAACTGCCTCTCAATGCTCCAGCCATTTTGGCCACCAGCTGTCGCGACCGGTAACGCACAAGTTTCTACTCGCGACCATGGCTACGGCGGCGATGTTTGCTGGTCTTGCCGCCTGGCCAGTTGAGACGGCACGAGCTGGCAGCGCGGCGTATTTGGGGAAAGGCGCGCTCGTGTGTCTGTCGCTCGAATCCTTTGCACGAGGTCTAGTCGTGCAGCAGTGGAAAAACGGACCGCTGCCCGAAGACTGCACCGTTTCGACGGAGGAGAGCACACCTCTCTCCGATGTTCGCCTCGCGCTACACCCCAGGGCGGCTTTGGCCACGATCGCCTCGACCGGTACCACGGCTTTGGTCGAATCGTTCTATGTGCACATCCCGGCCCTGCGGGCGACGCCCGCCTATGGGACGGGCGATCCCGCGCAGTGGCCGCGGGTGGTCGATGAGATCTCGTATTTCGATGACTTCTATGTCCTGCAACTCTCGGAGGCGGCCCGGGAGAGCGAGAAGAAGTCGGGGATACGGGTGTACGTGTATCTTTCGCCCTCATTTGGCGGGGAAAGCCGGGAGGCGTTTGCCGCCCATACCGCCGGCCGCTGGAATCTGGATGGGAAAGATCACGGCAAGTTCGTTCTCTGGGTCTACGGAGCAAAGGAGAACGAGGGGTATCTTGCCGCCGGGGCGGCAGCCCTCGCCGAGCTTGGCGAGCATCGTTTGACGGCGATTCATAACGGGATGTACCAGGTGGCCCAGCGGCGGGAAAACAATATGGGGGCTGCCTTCATGTGGATGATGCAGACACTTCCCCAAGAGGCGAAGGAGGCCTCGGCGAGCCAAGGCTCGGCGTCCTCGCCACCGCCCGCCACGGCATCGTCAGCAGGTGCGGGCGCGGCGCCGCCATCCGTGTCGCGGCCGGCACCCGCTGACCCGGGACAAGCGGTGATGAACCACGCCTCCGAACTCCTTAAGAGCGGCCAATACTCGGAGCTCGCCGCACTGGTGCAGCCGCTTGCCGATAATGGCGTAGCCTGGGCCCAATTTGTAGTCGGGCTTATCTTTAACAATGGCTATGGCGTGACCAAGGACACCTTGCGGGCCGCCACGTGGTACCGCAAATCGGCCGACCAAGGTTACCAAAATGCACAGAACAATCTTGGGTTCCTCTACTACACGGGTGATGGGATCCCCAAGGACGTCGGGCAGGCCGTAACTTGGTATCAGAAGGCCGCGGCCCAAGGACAACCTGGAGCGCAGTTCCGACTGGGGTATGCCTATATTCAAGGGGAAGGCATTTCACAGAATGTCTCCGAAGGCATAAATTGGCTATCGCGGGCTGCCGCTCAGGGCAACGCCAGCGCTGAAAATCAGTTAGGAATTCTTTATTACTCGGGTAACGGCGTCCCAAAGGACGTCACTCAAGCAGCCTCTTGGTATCGCAAGGCAGCCGAAGGAGGAAACTCCTCCGCGCAAACAAACCTTGGCATCATGCTCTACCGCGGTGAAGGCGTGTCGCGGGATCTCACAGAAGCTACAGTGTGGCTAAGGAAATCAGCACAGCAAGGTAATGCCGATGCACAGCGCGCGCTCGCCAATATTGGTAAGGGAACTGAATCAGCCTTATAGACGAATGGCACTGACTTAAGGTTTTACTCGTAACCATGGGCAACAATCTGCGATCGAGCCTAAGGGTGCCGGCGCCAGGATGTCTTTGCTATGTGTTGCAAGATTCGCGTGCAGTGAGAAATTCTCATTGTCACGGCGACTTCGTGGGGCGAGTCGGCAGGTCGCACAAAAAGTGTCTCAGGACCACCATCACCCAGGTGTCGTGCTGGCAGTACTTCAGCAAGGCACTGCGCAATGGTGAGCGCCCGAACACGGTCTACGAATGACGAGTGCGAATCATTTCACCGTCTCATTTAGAAACGCAGCCGATTGTTCGCAGCATGGTCAAACCTCGCTTAAGGGCTAATTGTCATGGTAACAATGTATTCCGCTATTTCTATTATTGTGTTCATCGGTACTTGGCTGCTGGTCGCAAAGTTCGCTCGAACCAGAGGTGGTGCGCTAAATACCGTCGTTGTTCGGCATGGTGGCGGTTTTGTTGCGGGTCTACTTGCAGTCGGGCTTTTCGGCGCGGCATTTGTCGGCATAGTGGGACCCAAGGGCTCCGAAGCCTCGACGCAGGCGTCGCCGGCCGCAGTCCAGCCGGACCTGGTACTTCCACCATCCTTGTCGTGCTCGGAAGATCACTATCCAAGCGAATGGAAGCAGGGGCATCTCTTTTTCACTTTCTCGGGACCCGGGGCAGTCATGCTCGGTGACACTGGGTCCATCTTGACTGTAGATCAACAAAGAACCGAAGGTGCCGATCGAATAATCCATACGATCGGCGGAGTAAAGCAGACTGGAGAAATGTTTCCGGCCAACTTTGTTTTCAGGCTTCATCCGGCGAGCTCCGATGGCGCAAATCGCCTTAAAATTGACATTACGACCAACGACAACGCCGCAAAGCAGTGGTCGTGCCTAGGGGGGTCCTCTTGATTTCCGTGTCAAGAGTGACGGTAGGCAATGTGCCCTGAGGGGCGCCACAGATTTGAGGGTCCTCGCAATGAACGATGAGCCGAAAATCCTCTTCTCGCCTCTTTGGCAGGACGTTCTTGAGGAAGATCAGTTCTACAGAAAGCAGCCTTTGCTCGCGCACTACACCTCGATCGAAGTGCTCGAGAGAATCCTTTGCAACGATGAGATCTGGCTATCGAACCCCTTGTTCATGAACGACTTGGAGGAGGTTAGCTTTGGGATAGATAACAGCGAGCCGCTGATCCTCGCCAATTCGCTCATCGCGTCTGTACTCAAGACGCCTGAGCGACGACTACGCTTCAATGCCGAATATTCGCGCGAGGTGAGCCTCTTCCGGGGCGACCACGTGTTCGACACTTATGTCTTTTGCATGTCGGAGCATCCCAAGAAAGACGACGATTCTGACGGCATACTGTCCATGTGGCGAGGCTACGGCGGCAATGGAAGCGGAGCCGCCGTCGTCTTCGATGCGAGTAAGATCAACTTGGTTCATTCCTCGGCCTTCATGATCGCCAAGGTCGTCTATGCGACCGGGCCAGAACGTGGAGCCTGGATCGACAAGACGATCGAGCAATTTTGCGAGATCCTAAAGCAGTCGGCTCTGCCCGACGAAAAGCTCAGCATCGCCGCCGCCATGCTCTTCGAGAGAATTAAGATTTTTGCCTTGTTCTCAAAGCACCGCGGCTTTCGGCAGGAGGCGGAGTGGCGAGCGGTGTATTGGAAAAGCCGCGATACTGCGGGCGCTTTGAAACCCTACCTAGACTATTTCATCGGCGGTGGGCGGGTCGAGCCCAAGCTCAAGCTAAAAATCCGCCCGATTGAAGGTGTGACGGCAGACGACTTCTCCTTGGAGAAGATCGTTCATCAAATCATTATCGGGCCGTGTATCTCCTCGAATATGACGATGCGGGTCCTGCAGCGGTTGCTGGAGAAAGCCGGAAAGACAGGGCTCATACCCCGCCTTCGAACATCACGGATTCCCTTTCGGAATACTTGACGGCATGGACGGCTCTTCAATCTACGTGGGCCTGAAGACTAATCTTCCTGTCCGATAGAGACGGCCACACACTAATCGCAGCCACACGGGAGATTCGCGGAAAAAGGATGCTCTACCTGGCATACATATGGGGATCCTGCAAGCGTGAAGCGAAGCGAAATTGCCAATCCTGGGAAGTAAAAGTGTCAATCCCGCTCGTGACAAGTCATTTTAAGTCGCGGCCGTCTGCCAACCCATTGATTTGTCGCCGTGTTGGGAAGTAATACTGTCAATCGTTGGCAAATTAGGACGAGCGGCCATATTCTCGCGCCTGCCAGTCGATGGATACCAGGCGCGGATCTAAGAAATAGAATTCGTACGGCTTCATGCGCTCGACCACGCTCTGCCAAAATCGAAGCAGATTTTCCACACAGCTCGAAAGAACGCGCAGCAAGGTGGCGGCCGAGCCGAAACGCAGCCATTCCGGCAGACTGACCCACCACTTCACAGTCAGCGTCTGAATGTGCAACGCAGGTATGCTCGTCTGCTGCACGGTACTCATGCCCCGCCAACTTGTTTCCCATAGCAAGAACGCCAATGCATCAGCGCGAATCCCTGCCGCCGGCAGAGTCACCGGGTAAGTCCAATGAAGTAGCCGCTGGATATCCGCATGAGTACGAGGTGAAAACGTCAAGCGCTTGCGCGCCAGCAACACGTTGACGAGATTCTCGCAGTGTTCGAGCTTCGCTGGAATAGCAAACCTGCTGCGCCGAACCGGCTGCAAGGTATGCCGCATCATAATAACTCGCGAAAGCCGACACCGCTGCCGCCACCGGTCGCGACGCTCCTCCAAATCATCGATTATCCGAGCACGCTCGTCTAATTCGACGGCTTCGCGCTTGGCATCGCGTTCGTCGATCCGCCTCGCCTCCACATAGTCCGGGTGTTTGCCCCGTCGCGCCGCGGGTACAATCAGTATGGGCAGCATGCTGCGCGTCAGCCAAGCGCCGGAGCGACAGACCGCTGCGCACCGACATAACCGGACTCCTCGACCGCTTGTGTCCAATAGGATTCATTCAGCGCCAAGGCGGGATCATCAAACCGGTTCCCCTGGGCCAGCAAGCTTTCAATAGCGCGGGTGAAGTAATCCATTTGGATTTCCGGCGGGCCCGTCAGTTGAGCCTGTGCATGCGCTCTGACGAATGCGTTCCAGAGATCCGCCCCACTGTGCTCAAGGCGCAACCCGGCGGCGAAGCTTTTCGCCAGAAAATATCCCGTAAACGTAGGCCCACTACCTTCGGGATACCGGGTCTTATCGTATCCTGCCAGGCAAGTCGCTGCCTCGCTCGCATCGCGAATACCATGGAATAACATCTGCTCAATCATGAAACGAGCGACAATCTGCTCATCCCCGCTCATTTGAAAACCGGCCTTCTGAGCTAGCAGCTGCGGTTGCCCGATCAGAAAGGTGATCAAACGAATCCCGTGATAAGCCAGCTGATCGTGGACGTCACGCAGCCATTCGTAGGAGTTTCGCGATTGGCGCTGGGCCTCGTCGCAAAATAACGCCACGATGTGTCCTTTTCGCGCCGCAAGACGCTCGCGTAAACGACGAATAAGCTCTTGGCGCTTGACGGTGATGGATCGTTTGAGCACATCGCCACTCGCGCCGGCTGCTATCAACAGGGAGCTGAAAAACGGCCCCTCGAAATCTGTTCGATGATGTTCGCACGACATGCGTATGGTCAACACCTCGGGACGCACCCGCGCCAGATGCAGGCATACATAGTCGACCGCGTGAGTCTTTCCCATTCGCGGGCGCGCGTACACCAAGGCGCCGGGCATTAGGACGCGAAGGCAACGTTCGACCAAATCGACGAAAGATTCGATCGCCGTGGTCGCTACGCGATAGTTTCGTCGCAGTAGCGGATGCTCATGACGCTCGAAATGGGTTTGCGACATCATTGACCCTCGGCAGTTTACGTAAATCCAGGCGGAATTCGCAGGCGCTGCGCTTTCACCGGCCCCCTCGCTAATGGCAGCGCGTCGACACTGGCGGCGGGGTCCATACGCATCGTTTGCTTGGCTTGGATGCGATCCTTGATCTGTGCGATTTCACTCGCCACTCTCCGGGAGCCTTTGGCTTTCCCGCGCTTAAAATCCAAGTACACCTGTACCGGGTCGTCCCACTGTCCAAAGCGCAACTGACGCAGCCGTTTCGCCTTAAAGATGCGTGTGCGCACTTCGAGTGAATGTGGCGTTGCGGACCACAAGCCGCCGGCCGTGAGCTCACTGAATTCAGTGCCATCCGCCAGAAATGCACGCAGCACACGAATATCATCGGCGTCGTAATAGATCCGCAAGCGTTTGCCGATCAATTCGGGCGCTCTGGCAAGCCTCTCGCTGGTATATCGCACGTGATAGAAGCTAATATGCGGCTTGTCGCCTCGACCAACATGACCTCGAACGCGCGCCGGATGCACACGCTGCAACAGACACAGATTTCCCCGCAGCGCTTGAGGGAGATGTCTCAGCAGGATAGGTCGATCCCGAATACCCACTCTCATGGCTTCCAGAGGCGTTCGCCCGCTTCCCAAGCCTCCATGCGGTGTGCCGTTATAGTTCATTACCCAAACGGCGAGTAATTCGCGCAGTTCGTCCAGTGACACGACGAGGCGAAGATCGTTGCCAGGGTCCTTCAGCAGGCGCAGGACATCGCTCGCTTTCGACCCAGTCGTGCCAGGTAGACGATGGGTAAAGCGCGTCGCGACCGTGCCGAAGAATCGCTCAATGAACGGTCGATCGTCCGGTTCATATGCCGGGCCCACATCGACGGTGCATCCAAGCAGTTCACAGGCGACATCCAAGCTGTCAGCCGCCAGATGGGCGCGCGCGTTGTCAAAACGGATTTGCCTCCAGCACGCGTAGGCGGTCTCGGGGAATACTTCGGAGACAAATCCCCCGTTCTTGATCGGTTCAAGATCTGGGATCGTGATTGGCGGCCGCTGTGCGGGTGCTAGCGCCTTCTCCAAAGTTCGTATCACATCATAGCGACCGTACTCGCGACGCAAGCAGAGCGTGTAGCCGATAATCGCGCGTGTGCCGATGTCGATCATAGCCAGCAACCACACGCGTTCAATCTCGAAGGCCTGCTCATCGCCGTAGGGATCTTGATCTAAGATCTTCAGACGCAGGTCCAATTTGTGAGCATCAAACTCGACGGTGTCAAATGGATCGGTCACTACCTTTGCGTGCCCCCATTTCAAAGCCGCGGCGGGCTTTACGCGTTCGCCGCCCGCTGAGCGGTGTGCGCCTGCGAATCCCTCGAGCATTCGATTGCGCAGCGTATTGCCAAGACTGCGGCGCCCCTGCTCATCTTGGTTCAGCGGGTAGTCCTTGGCGGTCAGCCCGAGCGAACGGCAGAGGGCAGTGAAGCGGTTGTGTGCGAGATTCAAACCCTTCACATAAAAGCGCTCCCCCCGCTGCATTAACAATACTTCTCGGCTCTGGATCAATTTGCACAGCAAGCCTTCAAGTTCCCGATGTCGGTCGAGCAGCTGACCGAACGATCCTGAAAGCCCCCTACCCTTGCCTTTGCTATTCTTTCGCCGCTGATAGGCGACTGTTCGCAGGCTCGGGATCAAGGCTCTGAAGCCCCACGGTCGGCCATCCGGGTGTCGTCGGAGCGCCCGCTCAATCATTCGATAGAGTGTTCGTCGGTCAACTCGCGTTTTCCCCTCGACTTCGCCGACCGGCAACCCTCTGCTGTAGAACTCGATCGCCGCGGCGCGACTTTGATATCGTCGACGCGTTTGTGGATCAAGCACGCTAAAATCCGTGCTAGGCCAGAGCGTAGTGTCGAGGCTGTCTGGGCCTGGGCGCTTCAAGGAGGCGGTCGCCGAAAGACCGTGTTTAAGCCGAGTGGCGTTGAGTCGATTTCCGGTGCGATCACCTTGCCCGCGGCCAGCAAATCGAAGAGCGCGGACCGCACCGCATTCACGTCGAGAGGATGAAACGCGGCCTCGAGCCGCTCCAAACGGTGGGGTTTCTCCAGCCGAGTCAGAATTTCGTTCTGCAGCCTGCGATCAACAAAACGAGCCGAGCAGACTCGATAAGGAACGATTTTCGACCAATTCTGAATACGTATCGTCAATGCGACCAAGTCCGCTCGTTGAAGAATGCGGACAGCGATTCCGTTGACGGTCTTTGCAATCGAACTTCTCTCCGCGTCGTTCGGTGAAACGACCCAGAACTTGTGGTGGCGGCCCTGATCGACCCAGAAATCAAGCACTCGGCCGGCGTTGCCTTCCATGTACGCTGGGCGCTCGCAGAACGTTTGCACGTGTGGATCAGCTTCGAGCAGTATCCAAGCGTCTTGCGCATCACGCGAAAACAGCGTCAGTCGCCGTCGAAGTTTCGGGCTGAAGACCTCGATACGCCGCTGCCACGGCCGCCGCTTTATTTCTACCGCTTGAGCGTATTCAGGCGCCATGGGGCATAGGAATACCCGCAATAATTGACACTATTATTACCGGCCACGAAAAAGTGGCAACTTCATTGCCTTGGAATGCGCAAAGACATTGCCAATCCGTCTTAGCCCAAGTGACTCAGGTCATTGATTCGTCGAGGAACCGGCGTTCGCGAGCATTGGCACAATCGCTTCGCACCACGAGAGGCGGTGCCAGCACATTTTCGATCCACTTCATAAATGCGCGCACTCGGCGTGATAGGTTGCGTCGATGTGCTACTACGATGGACACGGCAAGCGATCGGCGACGAAAGTCGGGTAAATTCTTCCACCAGCGTTCCATTCTCCAAGTATCGGCCAATCCCAAGAATTGGTGCCTGAATCATGCCAAGACCGGCAAGGGCCGCGGCTTCTGTCGACATCAGCATTTTGTGACCAAACATTTCAGCTCGCGGCTTTGAGCCGCTTTCCTCGCCTCAACACACTTTCCGGGATTAGTGGCTATGGAACTGAAATCTTGGCCAAGGAATACTGAAATCGACAAATAATCCTCGCGTCAATGCGACATAGGATCCGAAGTCTCGGCGGCAAGGTGGAGATCTCCAAGACAGAGTCAGGAGCGACTGTTTTAACAGCGTGGATGCCATTGCCGCGAGCGCTCACTGCGATTACCAAATAGCCGGCTAGCTCGCTAGCGAGACGGGCCGACTGGCTGGCCCTCTTGGCGGCACCCTATATATGAATCGCCAGACGTGGTTGAGCGGCTGAATGTCCATTCATCTGGGGGCGAGTGATATCGCCCATTGTGGCTGCCCGAAGTAATGGCGAGGTTGGCACAAGACCTCCCGGAAACCGTGCGGTGAAGCGGGTGCCGAATTCTCGGGTCGATGACACAGTGAGCCTGCCTTCGTGAGCCTTGACGATTTGCGAGGAAATGTACAGGCCTAACCCTAGGCCGTTGCGGCTGCCGGAGGTGGCGTGTCGCCAGAAGGGTTCAAATATTTTGTCGATGCATGCGGCCGGAATTGGATCGCCGGAATTCCACACTTCGAGCACCCATTCATCGCCATCTTCCATGGCCTTCAGCTGGACCGGGAGTGCCGGGGATCCGTGGGTGAGCGCATTGCCCAAGAGATTGGAGGCGACCTGCTGGAGTCTAGCCAAATCGCAAACCACTGCGCGAGTGACGCTGATGGTGGAGGTGATCTGGCAGTGAGGTTGCGCGTCTTGAAGCTCACGGATCACCGCGTCCAGCGCCTGCTCGATATTCTTGACCTCATGCAACTGAACCTCGATGCCACCGCCGAGGCGGCCGCGCGCGAAATCGAGTACATCATCGATCAGGGCAGACATGCGCCGGCTGTTGGTCTTTATCCGTCCCGCCACCTCTAACAGGGCGGGGTCGGTAAGTTTTCGTGCCAGTAGCTCCCCACTCGCGCTAACCGCGTGCAAGGGATTACGCAAATCGTGACCGAGAACGGCGATAAATTGTTCGCGCAACTCTCCGGCTGCCCGCTCATCGAGGAGCGCTATGTGCTCCTGCTCGCGCCGCCGCTCGTGACCCAATTCCAATGCAATGAGCTCGGCAAACTCCGTGAACATCGAGAGAATGCGCGGCTCTGCGACCGAAGCAGGCTGTCGACCGATCGCGCAGAGGTTGCCAAAGTATCGGTTGCCTGACATGACGATGGGCACCGAGACGTAGCTCTCGATGTGAAGCGAGGGCGAGTGATTTTTACGCAAGGCGGGGTCAGCACTTGCATGTTCGATCACGATCGGGATGCGAGATTGCCGAACTTCTCGACCGAGGGTCGCATCGACATCCAGCTCGCCACCAGCCTTTAAACCGAATTTGCTCTCATCCTGCACGGCGCAGGCCGTCCAACGGTCCTGCGTCACGCGCGCTACCGCTGCAAATCCCATACCAGTCACCGCGCACAGCACCCTTAACAACGCGGGAACGGCCGCAATCCGGCTCACCGCGTGAACGTCCTTGGCAATGCCCTTGAGAGTGTCGTCCATAATTCCTAATTTTGGGATTTTGCGCGGTAAAACCAACTGCCTTCTGAGCGGTAAAACACGGTGGTACCTGCCACTAAAATCCAATGTCTCTGCTTGGGCGCTCCAGGGCCACACTAAAGTGGCCATGTCGAACTGTAGGCGGGTTCCTACAAAATCGTCCGTGCGCTAGACCACTTAGGCCCGCAAAACCTAGATGGAGAGGCCTACAGATAAGAACTACACGCGTTCTCGCCTTTAAGCCTACAATCTGGGGTGTGTTCGGCAGCGAACATATGAGGCGACTCTGTGAACGACCCATTGAGATCTTTAGTGCAAACGCGTTCCCTACCTCTCACCCGGTTCGGAGGTACCCGCTGATGGCCACCGCGCCCAACCCCGTCCAGAATCATCTTCTCGCGGCGCTGCCGAAAGCGGAGTTTGAACGCTGGCGGCCGCACTTGGAACTCATCAAGATGCCCCTCGGGCAGGTCCTCTATGAATCGGGCATTACGCTGAGTTATGTGTATTTCCCCACCACCGCAATTGTCTCCCTCATTCATGTCATGCATGACGGCGCCTCCGCCGAGATCGCGGTGGTCGGAAATGAGGGCATGGTAGGCATTTCCCTCTTTATGGGGGGCCAATCCACCCCGAGCCGGGGAGTGGTGCAGAGTGCCGGCGATGGCTATCGGTTGAAAGGCCAATTGATGAAAGACGGCTTTAACCAGAATGGTCCTGTGCTTCATTTGTTGCTGCGATTCACCCAGGCGCTGATTACGCAAATGACGCAAACCGCGGCATGTAATCGCCACCACTCGCTCGATCAGCAACTGTGCCGCTGGTTGCTCCTGAGCTTAGACCGATTGGAAGGCTACGATCTTGTGATGACTCAAGAACTCATTGCCAACATGCTCGGTGTGCGCCGTGAAGGGGTGACCGAAGGCGCTCTTAAGTTACAAGAGGCGGGACTGATTCGTTACGCACGCGGTCGGATCACCGTGCTCGATCGCAAAGGCCTTGAGGAGCGCAGCTGCGAATGCTACGAGGTCGTTAAAACGGAATATGATCGATTGCTGCCCAAAGTCGCGGATATGGGAAGTGTTCCGCTGCACACCTCTCTTTTCTAATCGTGCTACCGCACTGAATAGTCGTGATTGTCGCCCCGCAACACAAGAGCCGCTGCCCTATCTGCTAATGGCCTTAATCGCACGCATCCTTTGTGTGGATGTCACCAGATAATGTCCACAATGTCATGAATTAATGTCCTCGCTCGGTTGCACCGAGACCCAGCAAAACAAGCCTCGGGGCGTCGTTCATCAAGCAAAGTGGTCCAATTGCGTCGTTGTCCACAATACGTCGCGTTTGCGCCATTCTGGCAGTTAATGCTGTCCTAAATCGGATGCGCCAAAATCGTGAAACTCGCAAAAAGATAGACTCGGACTTTGCAGAATCCGATTTAGGACATCGTCAACTGCAGATAGGACGCGATCTGCGGATATCCACAAAATGCGAAGACATCATTGATCACCGACAAGGGTTGCAGCTCGATTCGGCTTTAGCGCCTTCGAAGCCGGATGGTCCGCATTGCATGCCAACTCGCATGCGACAGCCTGCAGGAGCAAAATAGCCGCAGGCAAGACAAGTGCAGTGCATCGCGCTCAACGGGTCAACCCAGTCGGTGGTCGAGCTAAGTGACAGGACTTCAATCTTCGACAAGCGAGGAAATTGCGTGCATCAAATGCCTCAAGCCGCGAGTGATCTGATCCGACGACCCCGCCGAACAGGCGCCGCGCAAGATTGTGTGCCGCCGGCGACGTCCGGATCGACAATGTTCCTGACGCCACGCTTGCCCAGCCCACCGACGCGATCATCCGAGTCACTTGACGGTCGGCATAGATCGGCACGCCACAAGCAGATCTAATGCATGATCCGAGCGTAGACTCGTCGGTCGTCGGCATAACAACTGCAGCTCGCGGCTTCTAGGCCTTTTCGGTTCAGGACGGTTACTTGGCCGCGGTGGTATTCGATCAAGCCTTTTTTTTGCAACGCGCCGGCCGCCGCGGTAATGCTAACCCGGCGCACGCCGAGCATAAAGCCCAAAAATTGGTGAGTTACGCCGAAAGCATTGCTATGTGCGCGATCCTGCATCATCAAAAGCCAGCGAGCGAGACGCGGATTGATTTCGTGAAATCGCGTACACGCCGCCGATGAGGCGAGCTGGCCCATCAGTACGTAGATATAGCGGTCGAGCAGCGGTTTCAGCGCAGTATTGCGTCCAAGCTCTTCTTGAAAGACCTTAAGCCCTATGCGCAACGCGGAACCGGGCCCTTGGACCAGGGCGTGCATGGGTTGACTGGGAACCCCCAAGGCGACTTGCGCGCCCAACATGCCTTCCCGGCCGGCCATCCCCACTTCAAGAACCGGCTTTCCCTCGATTGAGGTCACCAACGAAATAAACCCTTCGACAGGAAAATAGATGTGTCGGGTCGGGGTGCCCACTTCACTCAATACGACAGACTGAACCAGTTGCACGGGCTCGGTAAGGCTCAATAAATGCAGCCGCTCTTTGGGTGGCAGCAGTTCGATTAGGTGATTTTTAGCAGTGGTCAATACCGCACTCCACTGAAACATGGCTCAGTGTGCGGCACGTGCTGCGATCTTACCGTCTGCTAACGCACATCCAGGGCAATCGCGCGGGTCTAACTAGCGAGTTGTTCTGGCAGGAGTCGGCCGTATTCCTTTTTGACCACCGCATAGCACTCACAACTGCGTGTCTCCAACCCTTCGCGGTCGAGCACGGTGATATGGCCGCGCGCATACCGAATGAGGCCCGCCTTTTGCAGTTTGAGAGCTCCCTCAGTGACTCCCTCGCGGCGCACACCGAGCATGTTGGCGATCAGTTCCTGCGTCATCACGAGTTCGTTACCCTGCAGACGATCCAGGCTTAAGAGCAGCCAGCGACATAGCTGCTGGTCCAAGGAGTGGTGCCGATTGCACACCGCGGTTTGCGACATCTGTGTAATGAGGGCCTGGGTGTACCGCAGCAAAAGATGCAGCACCGGACCTGCCTTGTCGAATTCATCCTTCATCAACTGCGCTTTTAAGCGAAAGGCGCTACCTGCGCTTTGTACGACGGCTCGGCTCGGCGTGGACTCACCGCCCATAAAGAGCGAAATGCCAACGATACCCTCGTTACCCACCACGGCGATTTCGGCGGAAGCGCCGCTTTCCATCACATAGAGGAGAGAAACAATGGCGGTTGTCGGGAAATAGACATGGCTCAGCGTGCTACCTGCCTCATACACCACTTGACCCAGCGGCATATCGAAATATTCCAATTGTGGCCACCAACGCCCCCTCTCCGCCGGTGGCAGTTGAGCGAGTAAATGGTTCTGCGAAGGCGACGGGTTGTTCACGGGGTTCCCTGGGCGCAGCGGAGGAGTCACAACACCCATTTTGGCAGAGAGACAAGCCTGGCATAACGCCCGACTCGGTAGTTAGGGCGATCAAGTGATGTCCGCTACCGTACAGATGAGATGTGTCGGAGGCAAGCTCTCCGTCAGTGCCGCGCTGCTATTGGACTTTGGCGATCATGCAGGCATTGTCGACATAAGTGCATTGCACATTTTTCAAATCTGCGAGCTTGGTACGGGGCGATAATCTCGTCGGCGAGGAGCAGTCCACGACAGATTGCAAAATCGTCCTTTCGGACGAACTCAAGAGCTACGCGTAGGATGGCGGTCATGCTTGAAACAGAGTAGTCGTCGTCACGGGAGTTCTCTCACCGCTGTTTGCAAAACCGTATCCGTTTGCCTTTACGACCTCCCCACGCCTGATAACCGCAAGAGAAAGCCCGATTACGTGATGCTGGCTCATGGTCGCGAGAACGAAGTCATCGACGGTATCGCCATAGGTAGCGCGAGTCGCAAAGAAGGTTGCGCTGAGTAGAGCCCAAAACCACCGAATGCCAGCTCGCCGCTTCAAAGAGTTTTCCGGCAGCGTCAAGGCAAGCCGAATCCGCCAGCGGTTGCTCGCCTACTTCGACACCGACTTCTTGAACATACGATCGATCTTCTCATTGATCGCTTCGATGGCCTGCTGGTTGCTCTTGGCCATCGCATTGGCCTTATCGGCGGTGCTTTGAGCCTGCTGTGCGGTCGATGCCGCCGAACGGGCCGAACTCGCGCCCGCCATCGATTGACTGTCCGCGCTCGCGATCTTTGAGGAAATCTGATTGAGTTGTGCCTTCAAGTCGTCAAGCTGGGCCTGGACGGGTTTGAGGTCCGTGCAGCCCGACGCAAGAAGAATAAAAAGCGACGCCGCGCTGAGGGTGCCTAGCGTGTTTCTGTATCGGGTCATGAAGATTTCTCTTATGTCTCTCGCGTAGTTGTGGGGCGCCCGTGCGAGGGGATGGCGCAAAAGAAACGTGGTAGACGGAAGAGAGCGGCTCATAGATCAGAGAGCGGTCTCTCGGCCACTTGATGGTCCTGCACATGAAGCCCCTCGATGAGCTCGCCGAGATTGGCCGTGAGCGACTGGAGCGTTGAGTCCGAAAGACAACTCAGTGCCTCCGGAATCAAGCCCTCGGCGGGCCCCGGCGCCTCTTTTAGAACTTGCGCGGCGCTCCGGGTGATCGAAAGTCCGACGCGACGCTGGTCTGCCGCCGATCGCGTCTTCAAAACGTAGCCTCGCGCAACGAGCGTTTCAACCAATTGACTACACGTGGTTTGATGGATTGAGAGCCGATGGGCAAGATCAGACACGCCGATCCCCGCTGTCTCTTTCAATTCGTGCAGCATCCAAAGTTGCGATCCGGAGATCTTACAAGTCACTTCGACTTGCCGGAAATGATGCCGCATCGACCCATAGATCAGCCTGAACTGCTTCAATACATCGAGCGTAAGCCGCCTATGCCGAAGTTGACCACGGGGCACGCCGCCGTGCTGGACCGGATACAAACGGGGGACCGACTCTTTGGCAAAGACAGCGAGCGCTTTATTGCAAACCGAATTGGCGTTGATCAAGTGATTCCTAAATCCATCAACGATTCGATCGATAAGCTGCGCAAAGTCGGTCCGGTGATTCGTGTTAAACGGGGTGAATAGCGTATTGAAGATAGTGAAGTCGCGACGCTCATCGTCGGCAGCCGCGTCGGGGCACTGGCCCGTCTGTCAGATGCACCGGATAGTGAGAGCTAAATTGAATAAGTTTTAGGCACGGACGGACCGACAGCGATGCCTGCGATACCCATCACAACCCAGCTGGTGTTGCTCGAGCGGCTGCCATGCGACCGCGTTGATAATCCATCAACGCCTATGATTTAGCGGCAGACGGCCAACCTGCTTGGCGGCACCCGCCGCACTCGATGTATCATCGTAGCAACTCTTCTCGGCCGGGCTCTGCGGTTGAGCTTGCCGAGCCGTTGCACCCGCCCGCTCGTTAAGGGTCGCACTCTCAGTCTTCGGGGGATTGTTTTGCATGTCGTGCTCCCTGTGTTCGTGGTGGCCGAATTCAATGGTTGCTAGTCGGTTCATGGCCACTTCTGGCGTTAAATGGTACTGCTATTAACGTCGCCGGTCTGTGCGGTAGCACGCTCTGAACGGCAGGTGCGCGGAGGGTCTTGAAGCCAGCCTCCACGAAACCCTGCTCGCCGCAGGCCGCTGACGATGTAGGAGGACTGCCGCGTCAATCGCCACAGCAGTTCGCTGCGATAATTCTCGATCATCAGCACGATCGGTCCTTGATTGAGTCCGTAGTGCCACGGCGACACCCATCCGCATGGATCGCCGAGCGTCGCCGGATACGTGGCATTGAACGTCGCCTTGAACCCGTAGGGATTGCTGGCTTTCAGTTGAAGCTCACGAACGAAATACTCGATCGACGGCAGCACGATGCCGGGAGCGAACGGCAGCGAGGCGACGACCGCCCACGGCGCGATGGTGCCATCGTCGGGCCCAAAGGGTACGCCACGTGCGATGTAATTGAAAAACTGCCGCTCGACCCCGTCTATCTTGACGGTATCGGGCCCGGGGCCATCACTCGCCGTGATCCCCCAGCAACGGGGGCCGTATCCCTTGAACTTGAGGGGATTCTCGATCGCATATTGTCGTTGTACGTGGGTGGCGCGACGGGTGTTCTCGAAGTAGTCGCTCCCCTTCTCGCGCATGAAACGGTCCTGGATTTCGCGAAAGTCGATCCATAAGTGCGAGAGCTGATGGGTAAAAAACGATCCGGCATAGAGATACTCGTAGCCGTACTGGCTCTTCCACTCATAAGTCGAGCACCAGGCGGTATATCCGTCCCCGGCCAGTGGATACGTGGGTGAACCGAGCGCGAGCATGTACAACAGCAAACCCTCGTCATAGCCTTCCCAACGATAGGGGAGGAAACCGCACTCAGGATTCCAACCGTGTGTCAACGTCGCCCCCTCGTTTTGCGCCCAGCGCCAATTGGCACGTCGATAAAGTACGTCGGCAATCGTGCGAACTTCCTGCTCCTCGGCGGTGTGCGCATCGAAATACGCCGCTGCCGTCAACATTCCCGCGAGCAAAAAAGCACTGTCGACCGTCGACAGCTCGCACTGCCGGGCGCGTCGCCCGGTTTGCATGTCGAGGAAATGATAGTAAAAGCCCTGGTACCCCGTGGCATCGGGTTCAGGGCCGTGTGGACTGTTCGAGAAGAACCGCAGCGTCGCCAACGTACGAGTCACGGCCGCGGCCCGCGAGATGAATCCCCGTTCGACGCCAACCGGGTAGGCCGCGAGTGCGAAGCCGGTCGCTGCAATACTCGCGGGGGAATCGGGCGCCGTTTTGTCGATCACCAGACCGTTCACGGCGTTGACTTCGTGCTCGAAATAGCCAAAGGTTTCGCGCTGCAGGGTCTCAATCTCTGCGCCGATGACACGGTTGACGTTGTTCAATGGTCTAGCCCGACTTGGTGAGCCGCTTCCTGATGGCCTGCAATTCCCGCCGCCGTTTTGGAGTGCTCTTGGGATACGCCATCTTGAGGTCGTCGAACGCATCCATGAGGATCTGGGAGACGATCAGCCGGGCATTCTCCTTGTCATCGGCGGGAACTGCATACCAGGGCGCGTGAGGGGTGCTGGTTTGCGCCAGACAATGTTCGTACGCGTGCATGTAGTCTTTCCAATAGGTCCTCTCATGAATGTCCGACGCGCTGAATTTCCAGTTCTTGTCGGGCTCCTCGATACGCTCCAGGAATCGCTTTTTTTGTTCCTGTTTCGACAGGTGAAGAAAGAATTTGACGATCTGAGTGCCATTCCGATGGAGGTGCGCCTCCAAATCGGTGATGGAACGATATCGATCTCTCCAGAAATGCTTTTCATCGCGCGAACGTTTTGGCAGATTTTGAGTATCGATGATTTCAGGGTGCACGCGCGTAATCAGCACTTCTTCATAATACGAGCGATTGAAAATACCGATTCGCCCGCGTTCCGGCAGGCGGCCTGTCGTGCGCCAGAGAAAGTCGTGCTTCAGTTCCTCCGCGCTCGGCTGTTTGAAGCTGTAGACTTCGCACCCTTCGGGGTTCACGCCGGACATGACGTGTCGAATGGCGCCGTCCTTGCCCGCGGAGTCCATGCCCTGAAAGATCAGGAGCAACGCGTAGCGTCCGGATGCATAGTGAAGTTGCTGCAGCGAATTCAAGCCCTCGACGTGTGTCTTAAGCAGTTCCTGATACTGCTCCTTCGACTTGAAAAACGGCTCTACACACGTGGGCCACCGCTCAAGCTTGACCTTTTTGCCGGGCAGAACTCGGAAATCCTTCGAGTTGATTTTCAATTTCAGACCTTTGAGAGTTGCCGGTGCGTTTATGGATGAGGGCTTTTAAGGGACGGCCTTCTCTTTGGATGCCTTTTTTGATTGTTCCCATTCCTGGACCGCCAGCACATCCTGGCGCCCGAGCTCCTCATACAGTGCGTGGACGCGCTCGATGAGTTTCGGTGTCAAATCGGCGGGAGGTTTGGAATTGACCTCGGGCGCTGCCTCACCTTGGGCATCGGGTTTAGCGGGCACTTGGGCTTCTGAGACTGGCGCGGCCTTACCGTCCGGCTTCGCCTCCGCTTTGGCTTCCTGCACTGGCGCGGCCTGGGCCGCGGACTTCGTCTCTGCCTTAGCATCGAAGACTGGTGCAGTCGTGGCGTCCGGCGTGGCCACCGCCTTAGTGTCGGACGGGGATGCCGCTGGGGCGTCCGGCCTCGCCTCCACCGGGACTCGTGAAGTGACTTCTTTTATGTCCGCCGCCGTCGCCGCCACCTTGGGTTCTTTTTCCCCATCCACCGCCTTCACATTGTCTTTCGCCTGAGACTTGGAACGATCCAGGATCCAATAGGTAAGTAGTTTGATTCGATCATTGAGAAGGAACCAGACGAGAGCGTAGCCCCACACGATTCCTGCGTACCGCCATCCGAGGGGTGCCATGAAGACCCCGTACACCGCAATCAGCGTCGCGATGGCCTGCGTGCCGAGCACGGCAATCCATAGGATCTTTGCCGGGCGGATTGACCAGAACGGGCCCCGGGTGCGGGTCAGAAAAATAGTCAAGTGTCCGGCGACCGAGAGTTTCAGATAGATGAGCGTCTGAACGTGCGCGTGATCGAGATGAAAGACTTTCAAGCCGAGAAAAAAAAGGCCAAAGGCGGCGACCGTGCCGATGACGCCCAGCACCGTCGAGACACCAAGTACCACCCGCATATTCCAGGCTTCGGGTTGATTTCGATAACGCACGTTGTCGTAGGCGATCGAGAGGATCGCACCGTCATTGAGCAACGCGATCATGACGATCATCACGGCCGTTAGCGGATAGAAGTTAAAGATGAGGATCGCCACTGTCATGAAGAGCAGCACGCGCAACGTCTCGGCGATGCGGTAGATCGCATAGCTATTCATGCGCTGGAAGATCTTGCGACTCTCCTTAATGGCGTCGATGATGACGGACAGCCCAGGGGTCATTAGCACGATGGCCGCTGCCGCCCGGGCCGCATCCGTCGCGCCCGATACCGCGATTCCACAGTCGGCCTTCTTGAGCGCCGGCGCGTCGTTGACGCCATCGCCCGTCATACCGACAATATGATTGCGCGTCTGCAGGACATCGATGATGTGGTACTTGTGTTCGGGAAACACTTGCGCGAAACCATCGGCTTTCTCGATGGAATCGGCCGCCGCCGGCGTCACGTTTTTCTCGAGGTCACCCAAGGTGGTCGCATCGAGGATATGGGTCCCCATGTCCAGTTTCTTGGCCATTTCCTTGGCAATCGCGATCGCATCGCCGGTGACCATCTTGACCTTGACGCCCATCGCCTTCGCCGTGGCAATTGTCGCCTTGGCATCCTCCCGCGGCGGATCGAACAGCGGCAACACACCCGTGAACTGCCATGGGCCGTCCCCTTCCGCCCTCGCCACCCCGAGGGAGCGAAAGCCGCGCTCCGCAAACTCGTTAACGGCCTTCTCCACGGCGACTTTGACCTCAGCGGCGTTGTGAGCAAGCCCCAAGATAACCTGGGGAGCCCCCTTGGTGACTTTGAACACCTTGCCGTCCTTGTCTTCACTTGCGCCTCGGTGCGCTTGTGAACCGGATCGAAGGGTGTGAAGTGCAGGACCTGATAGCTCTTTAACTCCTCCGTATCTTTTACCCCGCTGAGCACCGCCAGATCGATGGTGTCATCGTTGTCGGCGCGCGATGCCAGCGCCCCATCGAGGATGACCTGCGGCGGCGTGATATTGGCAACACAGTAGGGATCGCCGAGCGTCAGCTTGTTCTGCGTGAGGGTGCCGGTTTTGTCCGCACACAAAATATCCACGCCCGCCAGCTCCTCGATCGCCACCAATCGACTGACCACCGCCTGCTTTTTGGAGAGCAGCCGCGCGCCAACGGCCATCGTCACCGACAAAACGGTCGGCATCGCAACGGGAATTGCTGCGACGGTCAGCACGAGTGCAAATTGCAAGGTCGAGAGAATCGGATCTCCCCGGTAGATCGCAAATCCAATGATGATCGCGACCAGGCACACCGCGAGAACGATGAGATAATTACCGATTTTCAACACCGCTTTCTGGAAATGACTGACGGTGTGGGCCTGCTCGACCAGTTGCGCGGTCCGGCCGAAGTAGGTATTCGCGCCGATCGCATAGACCAGTGCGTTGCTCTGGCCGCGGCGCACGATCGAGCCTGAAAACACCGCATCGCCGGGCTTGCGCGTCGCGGGCAAGGATTCCCCCGTCAGGGCAGACTGATCGACCGACATGGGATCGCCATCGAGCAAGCGCGTGTCCGCGGGGACGATGTCGCCCTGCCTCAATTGGATGACATCGCCGGCGACCAACTCGCGCGCGGGCGGGGTGACCCACTTGCCGTCGCGTTTGACCCGTGTCTTGGTGGCAAGCTTCGCCTTCAGCGCGGCGATCGCGTTGCCCGCGGCACGTTCCTCCCAGAATGCCACCCCGGCGTTGGTGCAGAGGAGTACCAGGATGATGAAGAAATCAGGCCAGTGCTTGACCACGCCCGACAGAATTACCGCGATTTCGATCATCCAGGGGATGGGACCCCAAAAATAGGAGAGAAACTTCAGCAGCGAATTGGTCTTCTTCTCGGGCAGTTCGTTGGGCCCATCTTTCGTGAGCCGCTTTGCCGCTTCGGCTTGGGTGAGCCCCTCCGGGGAGGATTCGAGCCGCTTCTCAACCTCAGCAAGCGGCAGGGTTTTTAGATCGTCCTTTGCCTCCGGCTTGGCCTTTGCGTCAGGCTTGGATGGCGCTTTCGCAGCGGGGGTTGTCGGCTGCGGAGATGGGGGATTGGCTGTCATGAGGGTGCCTCTGGGGCCGATGTGTAAATGGGACTTCGTCTCATCATCGACAGCCTGCTCAAGGCTGCCGCAAGACGGCGTCGACGGTCATTTGCGCCTCTTTTAAGATCTGCTGCAGCTGCGCCGGCCCGCGAAAGCTTTCGGCGTAAATCTTGTAAATGTCTTCGGTGCCGGAAGGTCGCGCGGCAAACCAGTCGCTCGCGGCACTCACCTTGATACCGCCAATCGGCGCATTGTCCCCGGGGGCCCGGTCGATGACGCTGTCGATCTTTGCCCCGGCGAGTTCGGTGGCTGAGATGTCATGCGCAGACAGCCCGGCGAGTGCCTGCCTCTGCTTCGCGCTCGCGGTGGCCTGCACTCGATTCGCGACCGGATTACCGAATTCGTTCGCCAAATCAACGTAGAGTGCGCCGGGATCGCGGCCCATACGGGCGGTGATTTCGGCGGAAAGGAGTGCCGCGATGATTCCATCCTTGTCGGTAGTCCAAACCGAGCCGTCGCGGCGCAGAAACGTCGCACCGGCGCTCTCCTCGCCAGCAAAACCCAAGCTGCCGTCAAGGAGTCCGGAGGAGAACCATTTGAATCCGACGGGCACTTCGTAGAGGCGGCGCTTAAGCTTCGTCGCGACACGATCGATCAGGCGGGTGCTGACTACGGTCTTACCCACCGCGGCGTGTGCGCCCCACTGCGGCCGATGCCGGAACAGGTAATCGATGGCGACCGACAGGTAGTGGTTGGGCGGCAGCAAGCCAGCCCCCGGCGTCACGATACCGTGCCGGTCGTGGTCGGTGTCGCAGGCGAAAGCGATTTGAAAGCGGTCCTTGATATTGATTAGTCGCTGCATCGCGTACGGCGAAGACGGGTCCATGCGAATCTGCCCGTCCCAGTCGAGCGTCATGAAGGCGAATCTTGCGTCGACCGTCTCGCTCACCGCCGTGAGATCCAATTGGTAGTGCTCGGCGATCGCCGCCCAGTAGTGAACACCCGCGCCTCCCAAGGGATCGACACCCATGCGGATTTTCGCATCGCGGATCGCGTCCATATCGATCACTGAAGCAAGATCGGCCACGTAGGCGGCGAGGTAGTCATGACGGTGAGTGGTCGAGGCCTGGAGCGCTTTGGCGCGCAGCATCCGCTTGATCCCCTGCAACTTCGCCTCGAGATACCGGTTGGCCGTCGCTTCGATCCAATCCGTGATCTTCTGGTCGGCTGGGCCGCCGTTCGGCGGGTTGTACTTGTAGCCGCCATCCCGCGGCGGATTGTGCGACGGCGTGATGACGATGCCGTCGGCCAGGCCAGTGCTGCGCCCGCGGTTGTAAGTCAAGATCGCATGCGAGATCGCCGGTGTCGGTGTGAATTCGTCGTTCGTCGCCAGCATGACAGTGATGCCATTGGCGGCGAGTACTTCGAGGCCGCTGGCGCATGCGGGCTCCGATAAAGCATGGGTATCGATACCGAGGAACAGCGGCCCGCTCAGATCGTGCGCTCGACGGCAATCGCATATCGCCTGCGTGATGGCGAGCACATGCGGTTCATTGAACGAACCGTCAAAAGCGGAGCCGCGGTGCCCAGAAGTCCCGAACACGACGCGTTGCGCCGCGACGCTCGGGTCGGGCTCGATCTCATAATAGGCCGTGACCAATTTCGCGACGTCAATGAGCGAAGAGGCGGGCGCCGGCTTACCGGCGAGCGGGTTGACAGGAGTCGTCACGCGGCTCGCTCAGCCGCTGACTAAGCGGGACGGCAACATAAGCCCCGACAAGATGGCGGTCGCGTCAGACCCCGGTCCTGGCGCCGCACTGGCCGTCGACACTGGCCAAGAGGAACTCGTGTGCGTGTGTTGTCTCGATGAGCCAGATGAAAGCCCCCGTGGGGCCGCCGATTTGCCAGTCCCAGGGTACAGGACCAGGCACCTACGTCTGTACGCCAGCGCACGTAAAAAACGCGGGACAATGACGGAAAACCTCTGGCACCTTGTCGCTCGAAGGGTGAAAACCCCCCAGTGCGGGTTAGCACAATGTCCACGCCTCGCGGGCAATTGCGCGTGGGACCGAAGGTAACTGGGCAAGCTGCGGCATGATCACTTCAGGGTCAGAACTCACCGTACGGAGATCTACTGAGCCACTTGAGTCGTTGTAAGATCTTCACGCGAGTGCGCTCTCAAAACGCGCGCATAAGCGCGCGAGCGTACCGACTTGCCTTGCAGGCAGGGCTAGTCTTGGAACGTGAGTTGCCATCAGGCGTCCGCAAATGCGCGGTTCGTGACATCCATGAGTCTTATGCATACCTCCCAGAACGAGCGATTTAGTTCATTTCCCGATCAGAAGAAATCGGCTCAATAGTGACGAGCCTCGTGGCCAAGCATCCAGACCCGATACGACCGACGTTACACCTGCGCGCTCGGCGACTGGATCCCTCACAACGGGTTAGCACGCGACGACGAGTCACAAGATCATCCTCTCAGATATCGGTGCGAACCCGGCCGAGCACGCCGACGAAGAATCAAGCGATTGAGATCGATTAACGTCTGTGACAGCCCAATCGCTTTGCCATTGTCGAACGAGTCAAGAGGTGGGCATACGCCGGCTAACAGTCGAATTGCGCAGCGACGTGCCGTGTTGTATCAATGTTTGTATCCGCTGCAGTTCGAACCGATTTATCAGTTTCGGCTTTTCGGCGGCAGACGCATGAGCGTACTGCTATCAGCTGCGTTGCCCGGCAATGATCCAACAAGCGAGTCCTGGCGGCTCAGTGACGGCGACGCTTACTTCCGGGATCGCGCAGCGGCCAGTGGCCGCCTAATCCCCGACATCATAACTGTTCCGAAGAGCCCGATTGATCGAGGTCAAAGATGCAACAGCTTGGAATGATTGGACTGGGACGCATGGGCGCCAATATGGTGCAGCGCCTGACGCGAGCCGGTCAACATTGTGTTGTCTACGACGTAAACGCTAAGGTCGTTCGCTCTGTTGCGGGGGATGGGGTGATCGGGGCGTCATCGCTCTCGGAGTTGGTGACCGCCTTGACCATGCCACGCGCCATCTGGTTGATGGTGCCGGCAGCACTGGTCGATCACGAGCTAGAGCTGCTCATTCCCCTGCTGAGCGCGGGCGATATTGTTATTGACGGAGGGAACTCTCATTACCAGGACGACATTCGGCGAGGTCGCGATTTGAAGTCGCGCGGAATCCACTACATCGATGTCGGAACCAGCGGTGGGGTCATGGGAATCGAGCGAGGTTATTGCCTGATGATCGGTGGGGAAAAGGCGATTGTCGAACATCTCACGCCGATCTTCGCCGCCCTCGCTCCGGGTCCTGCCACGGATTCATCCAAAGATGGACAACAGATAAACAAAACTTCCGCTGAACAAGGCTATTTCCACTGCGGCGCGCAAGGCGCCGGTCACTTCGTCAAGATGGTCCACAACGGCATTGAATATGGAGTCATGACGGCTTATGCGGAAGGATTCAATATCTTGCACGACGCAAACATTGGAAAGCAGAAAAACGAGAAAGGCGACGCTGAAACGACGCCGCTGCGCAATCCCGAATATTATCAATACGATTTGAACCTGCCGGATATCGCCGAAGTGTGGCGCCACGGCAGCGTGATCAGTTCCTGGTTGCTGGATCTTACCGCGAAGGCACTACGGGATGATGCAGAGCTTAAGGAATATGCAGGACGGGTATCCGATTCCGGCGAAGGGCGGTGGACCTTGGCGGCGGCCATCGATGAGGGTGTACCGGCGCCTGTCATTGGTGCCGCACTCTTTGGACGTTTTCAGTCTCGCGGTAATGCCGACTATGCCGATCGGCTTCTATCAGCGATGAGAAAGCAGTTCGGCGGCCACGACGAAAAGAAGTAACGAGGGACTCTCGAATGCCTGGCATTAAAAGCAAGGTAGCGCAATCGGACGTGCTGGTTCTTTTTGGCATCACGGGAGATCTTGCCTACAAGATGACATTCCCCGCGCTCTATGCCATGGCAAAGCGAGGAGATCTCAAGGTTCCCCTGATCGGCGTGGCCTCCTCGAAATGGACGGTGGCGCAGCTGCACAAACACGCGACGGACAGCATCCGTGAAAGCAGCAGGATCGATGACCGAGCGGCGCTCCGTCATCTTCTATCGCTGCTCACCTATGTCGATGGCGATTACAACGATCCGGCGACATTCAAGGCACTGAAGACCGCGCTGGGCGCTGCCAAGCACCCGGCGTACTACCTGGCCATTCCGCCGGCGCTATTTGCCACGGTCATCGAAGGGTTGGGCGCCGCCGGGCTCGCCCATCAGGCCCGCGTCATCGTCGAGAAACCCTTTGGACGCGACCTGCGCTCGGCGCGCAAGCTCAACCGGGTCGCTCGAGCCGTGTTTCCGGAAGATTCTATTTTCCGCATCGATCACTTCCTCGCAAAGGAAGCGATCATGAACATCCTGTATTTTCGGTTTGCGAACGCGTTTTTGGAGCCGATATGGAATCGCAACTACGTGGCGAGCGTTCAGATTACCTTAGCGGAGAAGTTTGGCGTCGCCGGGCGCGGCTCGTTCTATGAAACGGCCGGTTGTCTGCGCGACGTCATCGAGAACCATCTGTTCCAGATCGTCGCACTTCTCGCGATGGAGCCGCCCACCTACCGGGGATTCGGTGCCGTGCATGGCGAAACGGCTGACGTATTTCAAAGCATGCGCCCTCTGAAGCGCGGGGACCTGGTGCGCGGACAATATGCGGGCTACCGCCGGGAGCCGGGCGTGGCGCGACACTCCGACGTTGAGACATTCTGCGCACTGCGGTTGTTCATCGATTCCTGGCGCTGGGAGGGGGTGCCGTGGTACCTGCGCTCCGGAAAATACTTGCCCGAGACAGCCACCGAAGTCATCGTCAAGCTGAAGGCCCCGCCGCAGCGGCTATTCGCCGACTCGGTGTCACTCACCGGATCAACAAATTACCTGCGCTTTCGGCTCTCGCCCAGTTCGGCCATCGCACTGGCGGCGCGGGTCAAACGCGCGGGACAGGAATTTGTTGGTGATCAGCGAGAACTCTACCTATCTGATGTTCAGCCTGGCGAGGAGGCGCCTTACGAGCGACTGCTGTGGGCTGCCATGGCGGGAGATGGGGCGCTTTTTACCCGCGAGGACGCTGTGGAGGCTGCTTGGGCGGTCGTCGATCCCGTGCTCGTCAGCCACAGGGCCGCCCGCCCGTATCGGCGTCACAGCTGGGGCCCCAAAGAGGCTGACGCGCTGATCAAGACCGACGGCGGTTGGCACAACCCGAGTTCGGACAAAGTACCACGCTCGCGAACGACCTAAAATGTCGCGTGATCGTCATGGCGCTTGGGCGTTAAGCTGTTCCGAAACGGACTTGCGAGGTACGTAACTCTTACAATCCAAAAGATGCTCTCATCTTTTTGGACAGCTGCATGTTGCGAGCCGGCGCCGTGACTTAGGCGAGCGCACAAGACATCGCGCTCTGGAGTCTCGATGTGTGCTACCGAACAGACGCCAGCGCTCGCCTAAGCGCACGCTGTGTCTGGGTTCCGCCGATCTGCGCCGCCCGTCGAGCATCTAGTGTCTCGACATCCTTCCACGACGAGGCAGCTATGTTACGCAGCATGAAGGACATGGAGGACTACACGATTGGCGCGACGGACGGCATCATCGGTCGGGTAAAGGACTTTTATTTTGATGATGATGCGTGGGTCATTCGCTATTTGGTTGTGGATGCAGGTGAAGGGCAGCGCAAGGTTCTCATCTCCCCTATTTCGATCGGGCAGCCCAATTGGTCCGAAAAGATCCTTCCTGTCTCCCTGACGCGAAGGCAGGTCGCACATAGCCCCGACATTGACACCGATAAGCCAGTATCGCGTCAACAAGAGATGGGATATCTCGGCTACTACGGCTATGGGAGCTATTGGGGCGGCGGCGGACTGTGGGGCGCCGGCATATACCCCGACGTGCTGCAGGCGGGATTACAGAACAGAGTTACACACACGGACAAGTCGGCCGGCCACGCGGGCGCAGTCGTCGAACAGCATCGACATGACGATCCGCATCTGCGCAGCGGCAATGCGGTCATGCGCTACTACGTACATGCGAGCGATGGCGATATGGGTCATGTAGCAGGGTTTCTGGTCGATGAGAAGTCCTGGGCAATTCGCTATCTCATCGTGAATACCAGCAATTGGTGGCTGGGTCATGAGGCACTCATCGCCCCGCAGTGGATTGAGCATGTCGATTGGGCGGAGTCCACCGTTTCGGTCGGCTTGACGCGGGATGCTATCAAGCACTCGCCACCGTACGACTCCGCGGCACCGCTCGATCGCGAGCATGAAGCGGGGATCCACACTCACTATGGGCGCACCGGCTACTGGCCTCGTGAGGCGAAACATGCGCAGGCAGGATCGCGATTGTAGAGATATTCTGAAATACAAGCGCGCAGCTTGCGAAGTCGCAGAATCCTGCCATCTCACTCTTGCCGATCAACGTGGCCTTTGCGCCCCATAAAACACCCAGGTAGCCCATGCCACCGTTGATTGCCGGAAACTGGAAGATGCATGGAACGGCGGCGCAACTGGGCGAAATTGCCGCCATTGCCGCTGCAGTTCGCACGGTGCCCCCGGCCGCCGATATTCTCATCTGCTCCCCTTCGACGCTGATTACGCGCGCAGTGCAGGCGGCCGGCGGCCAAATTGCCATCGGTGGACAGAACTGCGCTGCCGAAATCTCTGGGGCATTCACTGGCGATCTGAGCGCCGAGATGCTGACGGATGCAGGCGCCGCCTGGGTCATCATCGGACACTCCGAACGGCGTGAACACCATGGCGAGACGAATGAGATAGTGGCGCAGAAAGCAAAGGCTGCGTGGCGCGCGGGATTGCAGGCCATCATCTGTATCGGCGAGACCGCGGCGCAGCGGCGCGCCGGCCACGCGCTCAGCGTGTGCGCCGCGCAGCTCGCCGGCAGTGTCCCGGACGGTATCATCGCTGCCGGCAATGCCATTGGCTATGAGCCGCTGTGGGCTATCGGCACCGGCCACACGCCGACCGTCGCACAGGTGGCAGAAGTGCACGGGCACATCCGACAGTGTTTGGTGGCGCGCTTCGGCGCGCCGGGCAAAGACATCCGCATTCTCTATGGCGGATCCGTCAATCCGGCGAACGCGCACAAGATCCTTTCGGTGCCGGAGGTCGGCGGCGCGCTGATCGGCGGTGCCAGTCTTAAAGCCAAGGATTTCATCGCGATTATCCGAGCGCTGCCGGTCCCGGCGGCCCGCGTTGAACATTCTGCGGTGGCTTAGGTGCTGCGGGTGGGAATCGCCGCCGATCACGGAGGATTTGAACTGAAATCGGAATTGTCCGAGTCACTGCGCGCCGCGGGGTATGAGATCGAGGACTACGGCGCGTACGAATTCGACTCGGCTGACGACTATCCCGACTTCATCATTCCACTGGCAAGGGCGGTCGCGAGCGCGCGCGTGCGGCGCGGCTTGGCCCTCTGCGGCAGCGGAGTGGGCGCATCCGTCGCCGCGAACAAAATCCCTGGCGTGCGCGCCGGGCTGATACACGATGTGTTCTCCGCCCACCAGGGCGTCGAGGACGATGACATGAATATTCTTTGTCTTGGCGGAAAGGTGATCGGGTTCGGGCTCGCCTTGGAATTGGTCGAAACCTTTCTTAAAGCTCATTTCAGCGAAGCCCCTCGCCACCAACGTCGTTTGGCGAAGGTCAAAGCACTTGAAACAGGAAACTTAAAATCATGACGACCAGCACCCTCACCCCTGAACTGCTCCACAAAATCAACGCTTACTGGCGCGCCGCGAACTATGTCTCGGTCGGGCAGATCTATCTTTACGACAATCCGCTGCTAAAGAGACCGCTCGCCATCTCTGACGTCAAACCCCTGGTCGTCAGCCACTGGGGTACGACGCCCGGGCAGAATTTCATCTATGTGCATTTGAACCGAGTCATCAAGAAATATGACTTGGACATGTTCTATGTCGCGGGTCCCGGTCACGGCGGTCCCGCGATCGTGGGCAACGTGTACCTCGAGGGCACTTGGAGCGATGTATACCCGAACGTGACTCAAGATGAGGCGGGCCTCAAGGAACTCTTCAAGCAATTTTCCTTTCCGGGTGGTATATCGAGCCACGTGGCGCCCACCACGCCAGGTTCTATTCACGAGGGCGGGGAGCTCGGTTACTCGCTAAGCCATGCTTTTGGCGCCGTCTTCGATAATCCCGGGCTAATCGTCGCCTGTGTGATCGGAGATGGTGAAGCGGAAACCGGGCCCTTGGCGACCGCATGGCAATCCAACAAATTTCTGGACCCGGTGACCGACGGCGCCGTGTTACCAATCCTGCACTTGAACGGCTACAAGATCAGCAATCCCACCGTGCTCGCGCGCATTGAGAGCGAAGAACTGGAGCAGTTCTTGCGAGGCTGCGGCTGGGCACCTCTATTCGTTGAAGGCGATGACCCGAACACGATGCATGAACTCATGGCCACCGCCATGGAATCGGCGATTAAGGACATCCTTCGCATGCAAAGCACCGCACGGAATGAGGATAACCTCACTCGACCTCGCTGGCCGATGATCGTGCTGAAATCGCCTAAGGGTTGGACGGGGCCGAAGTTCGTCGATGGCTTGCAGATCGAGGGCACGTTTCGCGCGCATCAGGTGCCGATGCTCGTGGACCCCGATCATCTCGATCACGTGCCGCTGCTCGAGAACTGGATGAAAAGCTATAAACCGGAGGAGTTGTTCGACGCGAGCGGCCGGCTCATCGCGGAGCTTCAGGAATTGGCGCCGAAGGGTGATCGGCGCATGGGCGCCAATCCGCACGCCAACGGCGGATTGTTGCTGCACGATCTTAAGATGCCGGACTTCCATGAACATGCGGTTAAGGTGTCGACCCCAGGGGCTACTAAGGCGTGTGACACGCAGGTGCTCGGCGAGTTTTTGCGAGACGTCGCAAAGCTCAACCAGAGTAACCGTAATTTTCGCGTTTTTGGGCCCGACGAGACACTCTCAAACCTGTTAGGGGCGGTATTCGAGGTCACCAATCGCCAGTGGGACGCTCGAGAAGTCAACAATGACGAGTTCCTTGCGCCCCAAGGTCAGGTGCTCGATTCGATGCTGAGCGAACATCAGTGCGAGGGCTGGCTCGAGGGATACTTACTAACCGGCAGGCATGGGCTGTTCAACAGCTACGAGGCCTTCATTCGCATCATCGATTCGATGTTCAGCCAGCATGCGAAGTGGCTTAAAGTCTGTTTGGAGCTGCCCTGGCGGCGCAAAATTTCCTCGTTGAACTATTTGCTGGCCTCGCACGTGTGGCAACAGGACCACAATGGCTTTACGCATCAGGATCCCGGCTTTCTCGATCACGTCATCAACAAGAAAGCCGACATCGTCCGTGTGTACTTGCCGCCGGATGCGAACTGTCTATTGTCGGTCTTCGATCATTGCCTACGAAGCCGCAACTACGTCAACGTGGTGGTGGCGGGCAAACACGCGCTTCCGCAGTGGCTCAGCATGGACGCGGCTGTCGTGCATTGCACCGAAGGCATCGGCATTTGGCAGTGGGCCAGCAATGACCAAGGCGACGAGCCGGATGTTGTCATGGCATGCTGTGGAGATACGCCGACGCTCGAAATCTTGGCGGCAGTGTCGATCCTGCGCGAGAATCTGCCGAAACTTAAGATTCGCGTCGTCAACGTCGTCGACTTGATGAAGCTGCAGTCCTGTAGTGAACATCCGCACGGATTGAACGAAAGCGACTACGACTCATTGTTCACCAAGGACAAACACATTATTTTTGGTTTTCACGGATACCCGTGGCTCGTGCACCGCTTAACCTACCGACGAACCAATCGCAACTTGCATGTCCGGGGTTACAAAGAAGAAGGCACGATCACCACGCCTTTCGATATGCGGGTGCAGAATGACCTAGACCGATACCACTTGGTGATTGATGTCATCGACCGGCTACCGGATTTAAGCACGGCGGGTGCCTATCTGAAACAGAAGCTACAAGACAAACTCATCGAGCACAAGCATTACATCAATAAACACGGCCAAGATATGCCGGAGATTCGCAACTGGAAATGGGCTCCGCACGGGGAGGCAGGACAACACGATGGCGCTGGCGAGCGCGCGCTTGGATCCGACAGCAAGGGGGCGAAGCCCGAGACCCTGCGGAAAGCGAGTTAGTCTCAAATTGACCTATTCCAGAGACCATCATGACCCTTAACTCAGTGAAACACGCGGTAGAGGAGTGCCTGCCTGCCGTTCTTTCACAACCTCGAATTGCCAGCCGCGCCATGAGAGACGGCGCTTGGGTGGCCAAATCCGGGACTGATGCATATGAATAGCCAACAGCTGATTGACATTGCGAGGTCCCTGGTCGGCACCGGCAAGGGTCTCCTGGCGATCGATGAAAGTAACTCGACCTGCGATAAGCGATTCGCCAAGCTAGGGATTCCCCAAACGACGGCGGCTCGGCGCCATTATCGTGAGCTAATCATCACGACGGCTGGGCTCGGTGAAGACATCAGCGGCATCATCCTCTACGATGAGACGATTCGCCAGCAGACAGACAATGGTACTTCGTTTCTCGACGTGTTGCGCGATGCAGGAATCATTCCCGGCATCAAGGTGGATACGGGCGCCAAGGAATTGGCGGGTCACCCCGGAGAGAAAATCACGGAGGGCCTGGACGGGTTGCGCGACCGCCTGCGCGAGTATTTCAACATGGGGGCGCGCTTTGCCAAGTGGCGAGCCGTCTTTGTCATCGATGAGCACCGACCGAGCCGGGGTTGTATTGAGGCGAATGCGCATGCACTCGCGCGTTATGCCGCGCTATGTCAAGAAGCCGGGCTCGTCCCCGTGGTGGAACCTGAAGTTTTGATGGACGGTGATCATACCTTGGAGCGAAGCCGCGAAGTGACGGCGGAGTGCCTGCGGACCGTCTTTGATCAACTGCATATGCAGCGCGTTCTATTGGAAGGGATGATTCTCAAGCCGAACATGGTGCTTCCGGGGCTCGCCTGCCCTCACCAGGAATCGGAGGATGAGGTTGCGCTGGCCACCGTGAAATGCCTCCTAGAAGTCGTGCCGGCCGCTGTACCCGGGATAGCGTTTTTATCGGGAGGTCAAACTGGAGAACTTGCCTCCGCTCGTCTGAATGCGATGCACGCGAGATCCGAGTCGATACCATCGCCACTTCCTTGGATGCTGACATTTTCTTTCGGCCGCGCCATTCAGCAGCCCGCGCTGGGGATTTGGAGTGGCGAGGAGACGCACCGCGGAGCGGCGCAGGAAGCGCTGCTGCATAGGGCGCAATGCAATCGCGCCGCGCGGCGAGGCGAATACGGGGTTGCGATGGAATTGTCTTGAGCGCCGCGCTGCAGCTTTATCTGATACGACACGGGGAGACTGCTTGGTCCGTCACCGGTCAACATACCGGATTTACGGACATCACATTGACTGCTCGCGGGGAGGAGGAGGCGCGGGATTTGGCGCCTCACTTGCGGAAGATCCATTTCACGAAAATCCTGACCAGTCCATTGCGGCGGGCACGGCAGACGTGTGAGCTGGCGGGGTATGGAGCCGCAGCGGAGGTCGATCCAGAGCTCGTGGAATGGAATTACGGCGTTTACGAAGGAAAGCGCACCACGGATATCCACGAGGGGCGACCCGGCTGGGATATATGGCGCGATGGGTGCCCTCACGGCGAAACACCCGCCGATATATCCGATCGCGCCGACAAGCTTCTAGCCCATCTGCGCGAGTTATCGGGCAATGTTGCGCTTTTTTCGCACGGCCAATTTGGCTCGGCTCTCGCAGCGCGATGGATCGGACTAACGGTCATCGAAGCTCAACACTTCACGCTCGGCCGGGCGTCGATCAGCATCCTCGCATATGAAGCGGGCCACCCGAAAGTGCCGGTCTTTGCGCTATGGAATGCCTGCGCAGATCGATCGCTGAGCCGCTAGTCGGAAGCCTTTTCGGCTGTGGATTGGCGGTCTGGTGCTGCGACAGGAAGCGTACGCCAAATGCCGCTTGTGACGGCATCCAGATGCGGCACGATTTTGCCCTTTAAGCGCAAGCGCCGATCAACGCTGCGCACAACTATTCGCAGCCAAGCGCTCTTGACACGTGATGGCCAAGAACGCGACGCCATTGAGCCTGCGGTAACGCGAAATCCGCCACTGGGCGGCTTTGCTCGATCGTCAAAACATCCATGCAGAAGCGTTAGGTAGACCTAGACGATTGGTGCGTATCACGCCGCGCCCGATACCGACGTATCAGTGCATTGGTCGAGCTATCATGGGTGAGTGTCGGCTCGCAGACGCTCGCAAGCTCAGCGGCGGTACGCTGGGCGAGGACTTTGCCGAGTTCGACGCCCCACTGGTCAAATGAATCGATATTCCAGATGACGCCCTGTGTGAACACACTGTGTTCGTACAACGCCACTAGCGCGCCTAGCGTAAACGGCGTGAGTCGCTCGGCAAGCACGGTATTGGTTGGCCGGTTACCCTCGAAGACTCGGTGTGGGACCAAAGCCTCTGCTGTCCCTTCGGCTCGAACCTCCTCGGCCGTCTTGCCAAAGGCCAGCGCTTCGGTTTGGGCGAACAGATTCGCCATCAGGAGATCATGCTGGTTCCCCAAGGGGTTCAGCGTTTGGCAAAAGCCGATGAAATCGCAGGCGACCAGGCGCGTGCCCTGGTGTAGCAACTGGTAAAAGGAATGCTGACCGTTGGTCCCTTGCTCGCCCCACACAATGGGCGAGGTAGCGGCGGTCACGGGCAGGCCCTGAAGAGTCACGTGCTTGCCGTTGCTTTCCATCGTGAGTTGCTGCAGGTATGCGGCAAAACGCTTTAAGTATTGATCGTAGGGCAGCACCGCGAGGGTGGTTGCCCCGAGAAAGTTGTTGTTCCAGATCGACAAGAGGCCCAGCAGCGCCGGCATGTTGCATGCGAGGGGAGCTGAGCGAAAATGCTCGTCCATGGCGCGCATACCGCGAAGTAAATCGCGGAAGTGCGCATCTCCGATGGCGATCATGGTCGACAGCCCAATCGCCGAATCCATCGAGTAGCGGCCGCCAACCCAGTCCCACATCGGAAACAGGTTGGCCGGTGCAATGCCGAATTTGGCGACCGCCTCGGCGTTCGTCGAGACGGCAACAAAGTGCCGGGCGACGGATTGCTCGTCCTTAAGCTTTCGCAGGCTCCAGGCGCGGGCCGCCTGCGCATTGGTGAGCGTCTCGAGCGTCGCAAAGCTCTTCGAGCACACGATGAAAAGGGTTTCCTCAGGCTCGAGATCTCGGGTAGCTTCGACAAGATCGGTCCCATCGACATTGGATACGAAGCGCAGCTTGAGATTCGAATCGCTGTAATGGCGCAGCGCCTCATAAGCCATCACCGGGCCCAAGTCAGATCCCCCGATACCGATGTTAATTACGTTGAGGATACGTTTGCCCGTGTAGCCGAGCCATTGGCCGCTGCGAATCTTTTCGGCGAGCTCCGCCATGCGATCAAGTGTTGCATGCACCTGCGCGACGATGTTGACGCCGTCAAGGACGATCCGTTCGCTAGCCGGGGCCCGAAGCGCGGTGTGTAGTGCGGCCCGTTCCTCGCTGCTGTTGATCGATTCGCCACGAAACATCGCCTCGGTGCGCCCAGGTAGATCGCAGTCAAGTGCCAGCGCCACAAGTAGCTGAAGCGTTTCGGCGTCGATCCGGTTCTTCGAATAGTCAAGATATAGGCCGGCCGCCTTGAGCGTGAAGCGGGTGCCACGCTGCGGATCTGCGGCGAAGAACTCGCGCAAATGCCGGCCGCCCAGATGTGCATGATGAGCAAGAAGTGCCTTCCATGTACCCCGTGAAACCAGGCCGCCCGCTGGTCCGCTCGCGGTAATCGACAAGGCCGCGCTCATGCCGACACGGCGGCAACCACCGTATGGGACTTCTCGCGAATTCGCGCGAGCAATGCGACAGGAAAGAGGTTCTTCATCAATGCTCCAAGGTGCAGGGGATCCGATTTCGCGAGTCGAGCAGATCGGCGATGGGGTTACGCTAGGTGTAACAATCCCAATGGTCCGTCGTCTGTTCGGTGGCCTACAGACAGTCCTTCGAACGTCCGTGTCATTGGTGCGTGCCCCCCCAGCTTCAGGACTTCTCGGAATTCCCAAGAAGGTACTTGGATTGAACGGTAGATCTCCGTGCGATAACGCACCGACGGTGCGCGCTTGCCAAGTTATCTTCTCCAAAGCGCATTAGCGCGGAGGCTCCTATGATGAGTGCTGTCACAACTGCTCGTCTCGGGCGCGAGTACGATAAGTTTCTGTACGCTTCAGTGGGTGATGACAACAATGGCATGCCGCTGACAGTTCTCTCGGCACTCGCGCGAGTGGACGTGGATCCCTGGGAGGAGGCCTCGAAACTCACGCGACTGCCGCCAGGAAGCGCGGCGACTCAACTCGCGTCGCTCCTCGGCGCACTTCGACATACACCGGTGACGGACCTCGATCCCGCACGCCTCGCCGCCCCTTTGATAGCACTCTTGCCTCGGCCGCCCGATCATGCGCCTTTCTTGCTCAAGGTGTTCGCGCAAGCGGCGCCGGCAAAACATCCTCAGGCCATCTCCACTCTTTTGACCGTATTCACTTATTTGATCTTCATGCTATTGATCCAGTGGCTGATGGGGAGCCTGCAGGCGCCTAGTCAGACACAACCGACCCAGCCGTCGGCCGCGACGATTGAATCTCCGAGCCCGCCCACATCGAGTGTGGGGGCGAAAAGTCCGATCAAGTGAATGCCGAACAAGAGCTGCATGTACTCGCGCTGAACAGCGGCTCCTCATCCCTCAAGTTCGGCCTCTATCGCGTACACGCTTTACAAACCCTGCGACTGATCACCGGCGAGGCGGAGTCGATCGGCGAGGAGGCGGCTGTCTTCCACGCGGAAGACTCGACAGGGGCCTCGTTGGTGCGCGAGAGAATCGCGCTTCCCGGCCAAAAAGATGCCATTATTCGCATCGCCCGTCTGCTGACGGACCTTAAATTGCCCGCACCGCAGAGCATCGGGCATCGCATCGTGCACGGGGGACCCAGGCTCAAGCACCACTGCCTCATCGATGATTCAGTACTCGATGAGCTTAACGCGGCTGTGGCATTTGCCCCGCTGCACATGCCACCGGCTTTGTCGGTCATCCGATTTGCCGAGGCACATTTTCCCGGGCTGCCGCAGGTCGCGTGTTTCGACACG
Source organism: uncultured Gammaproteobacteria bacterium (assembly GCA_963837435.1). GTDB lineage: Bacteria > Pseudomonadota > Gammaproteobacteria > Steroidobacterales > Steroidobacteraceae > Bog-1198. The sequence goes on along the minus strand of CAWINJ010000009.1, from coordinate 1,033,784 downwards.
AGCTTTCATGCACACATGCCGGACATCGCACGCGTGTTGCCGATTCCAAACGCGCTAAGAGCTGAGGGGGTCGAGCGCTATGGGTTTCACGGCCTCTCCTGCGAATCGATTGTGCGTCAATTGGCCGGCGCGTTGCCGAGTAACCTACTCATTGCTCATCTTGGCAATGGCGCTAGCATCACGGCCGTGAAGGGCGGTAAGTCGATCGACACGAGCATGGGATTGACCCCGACAGGTGGAATCATCATGGGGACACGCAGCGGCGATCTTGATCCCGGTGTGTTGGTTTACCTTGCAAGGCAGAAGAAGCTCGATGCGACCCAGCTCGAAGAGCTGGTCGACCGGCGAAGCGGCCTGCTGGGTGTTTCCGGGGTCTCCGCAGATTTGCGGGACCTGCATAAAGCGAGCCACTCAAATCACGATGCGCGCCTCGCCATCGATATGTTTTGCTACTGTGCGGCAAAGCAGCTCGCGGCCATGTGCGCGGCGCTGGGGGCTGTCGATACGATCGTATTCACCGGCGGCATCGGTGAAAACGATGCACAAGTCCGCTCTCTCATATGTAGCCATCTTGCGGTCTTCGGTGTGCGCCTAGATGCTGGACGCAATCGTGACGGAAGAGACCTGGTTAGCGATGGCGCCTCGCGCTGCCAGGTTCGGGTCTTGCCTTCACAAGAAGATGAGCAGATTGCCCGCCAGACGTGGACCTTGTATTGAGGTGTCGCTCGTGGATCGTGACCTCTGCGCGTACGACAGCGCCCGCGAAGCAATTGGCGAATGGCTACAACAAGGCTTGGATCGCTGCGGTAATCCCCTGAGGATCGAGCCCCTGATAGCCCATCTGCTGCCACTGGCCGCCGTTGCCTTCCTTGTGGGTGCCGATGTGTTGATATTTCCCTTTAAAGCCTGCCTGAAGTAGATAGGAGCCGAAGCGGCTGCCGAGTCCCGTTTTTACATTCCAACCTTCAACGACCAGCACGAAGGGGACTCTGGAAAGGCTTTTCATCATCTCGCCGTCGACGACGTTGAGAGTCGGCTTGTTGATGAGGCCCACTTTGACTCCCTGTTTCTGTAAGGAGATCACGGCGTCAAGCGCTCGGTACACGGTCTCCCCCGTCGCAATGACATACCCTCCGCCCGCGGGCGATTCGCGAACTATGTAATCTTTGCCAGGTTCGAAGAGGCGGCCCTGGTAGAGCGGCTTACCTTCGATGTCGAGGATATCTGGCACTGGGGCTCGCGTGCTGAACACGAAGCGCAGTCCAGGATCCTGATAAATCCGCTTTACGCACGCGGCGAATTGATGTTGATCGACTGGGAAGTACAGGCGCGTCGTATCCTGCGAATGACCCGGCGTGACGCCCCCGTCGGCATACATACTATTAATTCCGAAGTGGCACGTATTGTCTCCCATGTCATCCACGCCGCTGTGGCTAAAATGGGCGAGCACATTGGAGAAGTTGAGCCGAGCCATGGTGATTTCGCTGATGCACATTTCAAGAAATGCGCTAAACGTACCGAATATTCCTTGCTTGCCGGCCGACGATCCAAAACCAGCTGCCGCGGAGAAATTGCCGCGCTCCATGATGCCGCCGCGGATGTAGATCTCCGGGTGCTTCTCACGGATGTGTCGAAGGCCGCACGACCCCTCAAGATCGTTGTCAAAGACCCTAACGCTGGCGAGCCGCTGCTCGATGCTCATGCCATCGAGCAAACTATTGATGATCTTTCCAAAATCATCGCGATTTTTGCCCGCCCCGCTCGATCCTCGGTACTTGAGCGGGCTCTTGTCCGGCTTGACCGCCTTCAGCATCTCAATGGCCGCCCCATAGCCACCCCGCTTTTCGAGATACCGAATCGCCACATCGGCTTTCACGGCTTCATGCGCCTCCGGGCTGCCTTCCACGCCCTCGATGCCCGGCGCCATCGGACGTTTGATGATCAGCGCGTGAGGATTATCGTCGCGAAACATACGGCAGAGATCAACGTGTAGCGCGTCAAGATCTTCGCCCATCGTCGTTTCGGTGGTAAGGCCATAGCCCGAGAGTGTCCGGCTCAAGTCATAGCCGACCATGTACTCTTGCGGGTGGCCGGCAATGGTCACGTTATTATCATCGATCATCACCTTCACGTTGAGGTGCTTAGCCAGCATCAAACGAGCGGCCTCCGCGTCGTCGCCTTCCATCTGGCTGCCATCGGAGCCGAGCAGAATGATGGCCTTTCCCGGATTCGCGAGCGCGACGCCATTACAGAAGGCCCATAGATGGCCCAAGCGCCCGGAGCTAAATTCGATTCCAGGGGTGAGCCCCTTTTCCGGGTGCCCTGGTAGTGCGCTATCAAACTCCCGATAATGCAGCAGCTTCTCTGCCGGCATGGCGCCGTTTAGCACACTCAGTAGATATTGCGTTGCAACCCGGTGTCCCGCCTCATCGTAGAATATGGGAACGATTGGGGCACCGCCTGCGATGAACGCGCGAAGAATCATGACTTCGGGCACGGAGTCATATGCCCCGCCGGTATGGCCGGATAAGCCCTTGGCGCCTGCGAGTGCCGTAAAAAAGACAATCGCATCACGACAAAGCTGAATATTGTGCTTCAGCGACGACTTCTGGGTGTCGGTGAGATGCGAGGCGCCCGGATCGAGCTTAAGCGGCTCGAGCGCACTCAAATCGATCGGGAATGTTTCACGGGTCATACACAATATTCATGGGATCCTCCGTCACATTCGACGCTAGCTCTTTCGGACAACGCCGAGCACCGATCTGTTAACGCGCATAAATCCCTGGTGGTCGTGATCGAATAGAGACAAGGCTGTGCTCCTGGAGCGCCAAGGGCCCAAGAGTTCGTTGCGAGCAAAGCGACTTACGCGCCTGGAATCCACCCGCACCACATGACTGACAAAACCATCTACTGCGTAAAATAGTGGCGGTCCAACAGCGCTCCGACTTCCGCGTACCGCTCCTCGAGTTGCGCCTTTGTCGTCTCCAAGAACTTCTTAAGGCCAGGGTCGGTTTCGAGCCCGATCATCACCCCGGTCAGATGTCGTTGCTCATTGAGCGTGTTGTAAAACATGAGCAGCGCCTCTCGTTCGAATTTGACGCCGGTCTTGCCGACGAGCGGTGCGAAGTCTTTGGCGAGGTCCTCGCCAATGGCCTTCCGCTCCTTGCTCTCGATCTCGGACATTGCTGTCACATCGATGCGCATGGCGGGATATTGCTTGGATAGCCTCTGCAGGGTGTCGGCTAGCTGTTGGTAAAACTTAACCAGATCATGGGTGAGCCGCCCCATTTCTTCCGGTTTGTCCTTAAACATGAAGATCCACTTGAGTTTGGGAATCCCATCGGCCTCCTGATAGAGCAGGCTATATCCGATGGACAGCTGCGTGCGCGGCGTGGTTTTACTCGGAGTGGCATTTTCCGCCCCGCTTAATTGGGCACACGCCGCGAAAGTTAGCAACAGTGCTGACGCGACGAAGCCAATCAGGGTTGATCGGCGGGGTGCATAAAACGTTTCAATCTGCATCGGCTTCTCCGGGTTCCTCAAGGTTCTTCGCGCTTGGCATCGTTCATTTCATGCCGTACCCGACTGATATGGTCATAGATGACTTTGCGCAGCCGATTGGTGACCCCGAGGGGCTTGTGCTCAGGCAGCGCATGCCAGGGAGTGAAGGAAAGATTTTCGCAAAACGTATTTTGTTTAAGGGTATCGAAAGTCTGCTGCGGGATACGAATCGTCGCTAGCTTGTAGAAAGGAGCTGCGGCTTCCTTCCACTCAATCCTCGAGTCCTCGACGTCCATGTTGTCGGAAGTTCGCGGTTGCACCAAAAACTCCATGCATGCATCGCCGCTTTGCAGGGTGTGTCGAAGTGCGACCCGCAAGAAATCGTGCTCTGGATTCTTTGGCAGGGGATCCCTCGTTGCAGAACAGCCTCTCGCGGAATATTTCACGGCCTGCCTGTCATTACCGGTGCCTAACTGGTACGGCACCATTGACCAATAGCGGGCTTGCACGGGATTGGAAATCTTCGAGCTGCCGGTCCTTAGCGCAATCAGCGTGCCTTTGGCGCCAAGATCGAAAGGGATGAGCAGCTTTCGGTAGGAGTGATCACCGTTCGCATCGTTTATAAACGACAAATATCGCGCAGGGTCGGTGGCGAAGAAAACGGGGTGATTGATCATGATGAAGTCTTGCGTCGTCGCTTCCGCTTCATCCTCGAGCAGCTTCTTTCCGGGGACCCCCAATACTTTAATGGCCATCCCGCGCGCATCGCCCTTGATGTCGGCGCGCGTCGGATCGGCGGAACCATTTGAGAAGCGAATCCATGCCTGGTAGGTTTTGCCGGGAATGAACATCCCCTTGGAGAGCGTCGCGGGCAACATGTCCATGATAGTGATTTCCGCTTTCACACACCCGTGGGCTTTCGGATGGGCATCTCGGCGCGCGGTGCCGCCGGAGTATTTCTTACGGATGGACTCTTCGATCACGACCGACAATGTATTTGCGATCGTCTTTTCGTCAGGGTACAGATGCTCGCCTAATTGAGCATCAGGACTCGGATAGCGAAGCCCGTTTAACGCCGCGACTTCCTGGGAGTCGGCATCTTTGACTTGGGTTACGCCGCAGCCGGCGACGACAAGTGCCAGACCCAATAGAGGAGTCAGACGCGAAGGACACAAACAATAAGGCACGGGCTTTCTCCACTACACACCTTGCAAACGCAGGCGTTTCCCGGACATCTTCGCACTTAGCAATGGTGTCCAAAGGCTCGACACTGACCGCAAATCGATCCGATGCACCGTCATCAGTCTCCCAGCGTTCGATCTTGTTGTCCCAGCCAAGACAACGCTGCCTCAAGATGCTGTGGCTGGAAGTCAGGCCACAGCGCCTCTATCACAAAAATGTCGGCGTAAACCGATTGCACCGGCAAAAAGCCACTTAAGCGCCTTCCGCCTCCCCAGCGCACAATGAGATCGAGTCGCGAGACATCGGCCGATCGCAGGCCTCCTTCCTTGAGGCCGTCGAGGTCCCACTCCCAGCCGTAGTTCACCAGGAAATTGACTTTAATGCCTTCGCCTTGACGGGTTCGAAATGCGGCTAATTCAGCGGGAAACCGCGCAGATTCCTCATCCCCCAGTACCAGCAGGGCGGCGCCGCGCCGGGATATCTCGCGCGCAAAGGCCACACAGGCGGCACGAAAATGATTAGCCTGCGCCGTGGGGCGCCGCGTATTGTCCTGGGTGAACCCGAAGACCGAAACCTCCGCGATGCCAAGCGCCTTGCACGCCTCGAAAAGCGCCAATCCTGGCGCAATTCCGTTCTCGTATCTCCTTTCCTTTGCAAGCCCATTCTGGACGGCCCATCGCCGATTGCCATCAGGAATAAAGCCAATGTGCCGAGGCGCGCGTTGTTCGCGGGGCGATCGTCGTACTTCTGATACCGGCATGAGTTAGGCATTCATTCGCGAGAGTCCGCCGGCATTGCATCGCACCGCATCGATGCCATACACCGCCTTGCTGAAGTAGCCGCTTGAAAGCGCATCGAATTCATCAACTGCATGGGACGAGACTGTTACTGCCTTAGGCAGCTAACTTTTCCGGAAGCAGCCGGTCGTACTCTTTCTTGACGACCGCGTAACACTCGCAAGTACGCCTCTCCAGACCCCCACGATCGTGAAGCGAAGCGAAATTGCCAATCCTGGGAAGTAAAAGTGTCAATCCCGCTCGTGACAAGTCATTTTAAGTCGCGGCCGTCTGCCAACCCATTGATTTGTCGCCGTGTTGGGAAGTAATACTGTCAATCGTTGGCAAATTAGGACGAGCGGCCATATTCTCGCGCCTGCCAGTCGATGGATACCAGGCGCGGATCTAAGAAATAGAATTCGTACGGCTTCATGCGCTCGACCACGCTCTGCCAAAATCGAAGCAGATTTTCCACACAGCTCGAAAGAACGCGCAGCAAGGTGGCGGCCGAGCCGAAACGCAGCCATTCCGGCAGACTGACCCACCACTTCACAGTCAGCGTCTGAATGTGCAACGCAGGTATGCTCGTCTGCTGCACGGTACTCATGCCCCGCCAACTTGTTTCCCATAGCAAGAACGCCAATGCATCAGCGCGAATCCCTGCCGCCGGCAGAGTCACCGGGTAAGTCCAATGAAGTAGCCGCTGGATATCCGCATGAGTACGAGGTGAAAACGTCAAGCGCTTGCGCGCCAGCAACACGTTGACGAGATTCTCGCAGTGTTCGAGCTTCGCTGGAATAGCAAACCTGCTGCGCCGAACCGGCTGCAAGGTATGCCGCATCATAATAACTCGCGAAAGCCGACACCGCTGCCGCCACCGGTCGCGACGCTCCTCCAAATCATCGATTATCCGAGCACGCTCGTCTAATTCGACGGCTTCGCGCTTGGCATCGCGTTCGTCGATCCGCCTCGCCTCCACATAGTCCGGGTGTTTGCCCCGTCGCGCCGCGGGTACAATCAGTATGGGCAGCATGCTGCGCGTCAGCCAAGCGCCGGAGCGACAGACCGCTGCGCACCGACATAACCGGACTCCTCGACCGCTTGTGTCCAATAGGATTCATTCAGCGCCAAGGCGGGATCATCAAACCGGTTCCCCTGGGCCAGCAAGCTTTCAATAGCGCGGGTGAAGTAATCCATTTGGATTTCCGGCGGGCCCGTCAGTTGAGCCTGTGCATGCGCTCTGACGAATGCGTTCCAGAGATCCGCCCCACTGTGCTCAAGGCGCAACCCGGCGGCGAAGCTTTTCGCCAGAAAATATCCCGTAAACGTAGGCCCACTACCTTCGGGATACCGGGTCTTATCGTATCCTGCCAGGCAAGTCGCTGCCTCGCTCGCATCGCGAATACCATGGAATAACATCTGCTCAATCATGAAACGAGCGACAATCTGCTCATCCCCGCTCATTTGAAAACCGGCCTTCTGAGCTAGCAGCTGCGGTTGCCCGATCAGAAAGGTGATCAAACGAATCCCGTGATAAGCCAGCTGATCGTGGACGTCACGCAGCCATTCGTAGGAGTTTCGCGATTGGCGCTGGGCCTCGTCGCAAAATAACGCCACGATGTGTCCTTTTCGCGCCGCAAGACGCTCGCGTAAACGACGAATAAGCTCTTGGCGCTTGACGGTGATGGATCGTTTGAGCACATCGCCACTCGCGCCGGCTGCTATCAACAGGGAGCTGAAAAACGGCCCCTCGAAATCTGTTCGATGATGTTCGCACGACATGCGTATGGTCAACACCTCGGGACGCACCCGCGCCAGATGCAGGCATACATAGTCGACCGCGTGAGTCTTTCCCATTCGCGGGCGCGCGTACACCAAGGCGCCGGGCATTAGGACGCGAAGGCAACGTTCGACCAAATCGACGAAAGATTCGATCGCCGTGGTCGCTACGCGATAGTTTCGTCGCAGTAGCGGATGCTCATGACGCTCGAAATGGGTTTGCGACATCATTGACCCTCGGCAGTTTACGTAAATCCAGGCGGAATTCGCAGGCGCTGCGCTTTCACCGGCCCCCTCGCTAATGGCAGCGCGTCGACACTGGCGGCGGGGTCCATACGCATCGTTTGCTTGGCTTGGATGCGATCCTTGATCTGTGCGATTTCACTCGCCACTCTCCGGGAGCCTTTGGCTTTCCCGCGCTTAAAATCCAAGTACACCTGTACCGGGTCGTCCCACTGTCCAAAGCGCAACTGACGCAGCCGTTTCGCCTTAAAGATGCGTGTGCGCACTTCGAGTGAATGTGGCGTTGCGGACCACAAGCCGCCGGCCGTGAGCTCACTGAATTCAGTGCCATCCGCCAGAAATGCACGCAGCACACGAATATCATCGGCGTCGTAATAGATCCGCAAGCGTTTGCCGATCAATTCGGGCGCTCTGGCAAGCCTCTCGCTGGTATATCGCACGTGATAGAAGCTAATATGCGGCTTGTCGCCTCGACCAACATGACCTCGAACGCGCGCCGGATGCACACGCTGCAACAGACACAGATTTCCCCGCAGCGCTTGAGGGAGATGTCTCAGCAGGATAGGTCGATCCCGAATACCCACTCTCATGGCTTCCAGAGGCGTTCGCCCGCTTCCCAAGCCTCCATGCGGTGTGCCGTTATAGTTCATTACCCAAACGGCGAGTAATTCGCGCAGTTCGTCCAGTGACACGACGAGGCGAAGATCGTTGCCAGGGTCCTTCAGCAGGCGCAGGACATCGCTCGCTTTCGACCCAGTCGTGCCAGGTAGACGATGGGTAAAGCGCGTCGCGACCGTGCCGAAGAATCGCTCAATGAACGGTCGATCGTCCGGTTCATATGCCGGGCCCACATCGACGGTGCATCCAAGCAGTTCACAGGCGACATCCAAGCTGTCAGCCGCCAGATGGGCGCGCGCGTTGTCAAAACGGATTTGCCTCCAGCACGCGTAGGCGGTCTCGGGGAATACTTCGGAGACAAATCCCCCGTTCTTGATCGGTTCAAGATCTGGGATCGTGATTGGCGGCCGCTGTGCGGGTGCTAGCGCCTTCTCCAAAGTTCGTATCACATCATAGCGACCGTACTCGCGACGCAAGCAGAGCGTGTAGCCGATAATCGCGCGTGTGCCGATGTCGATCATAGCCAGCAACCACACGCGTTCAATCTCGAAGGCCTGCTCATCGCCGTAGGGATCTTGATCTAAGATCTTCAGACGCAGGTCCAATTTGTGAGCATCAAACTCGACGGTGTCAAATGGATCGGTCACTACCTTTGCGTGCCCCCATTTCAAAGCCGCGGCGGGCTTTACGCGTTCGCCGCCCGCTGAGCGGTGTGCGCCTGCGAATCCCTCGAGCATTCGATTGCGCAGCGTATTGCCAAGACTGCGGCGCCCCTGCTCATCTTGGTTCAGCGGGTAGTCCTTGGCGGTCAGCCCGAGCGAACGGCAGAGGGCAGTGAAGCGGTTGTGTGCGAGATTCAAACCCTTCACATAAAAGCGCTCCCCCCGCTGCATTAACAATACTTCTCGGCTCTGGATCAATTTGCACAGCAAGCCTTCAAGTTCCCGATGTCGGTCGAGCAGCTGACCGAACGATCCTGAAAGCCCCCTACCCTTGCCTTTGCTATTCTTTCGCCGCTGATAGGCGACTGTTCGCAGGCTCGGGATCAAGGCTCTGAAGCCCCACGGTCGGCCATCCGGGTGTCGTCGGAGCGCCCGCTCAATCATTCGATAGAGTGTTCGTCGGTCAACTCGCGTTTTCCCCTCGACTTCGCCGACCGGCAACCCTCTGCTGTAGAACTCGATCGCCGCGGCGCGACTTTGATATCGTCGACGCGTTTGTGGATCAAGCACGCTAAAATCCGTGCTAGGCCAGAGCGTAGTGTCGAGGCTGTCTGGGCCTGGGCGCTTCAAGGAGGCGGTCGCCGAAAGACCGTGTTTAAGCCGAGTGGCGTTGAGTCGATTTCCGGTGCGATCACCTTGCCCGCGGCCAGCAAATCGAAGAGCGCGGACCGCACCGCATTCACGTCGAGAGGATGAAACGCGGCCTCGAGCCGCTCCAAACGGTGGGGTTTCTCCAGCCGAGTCAGAATTTCGTTCTGCAGCCTGCGATCAACAAAACGAGCCGAGCAGACTCGATAAGGAACGATTTTCGACCAATTCTGAATACGTATCGTCAATGCGACCAAGTCCGCTCGTTGAAGAATGCGGACAGCGATTCCGTTGACGGTCTTTGCAATCGAACTTCTCTCCGCGTCGTTCGGTGAAACGACCCAGAACTTGTGGTGGCGGCCCTGATCGACCCAGAAATCAAGCACTCGGCCGGCGTTGCCTTCCATGTACGCTGGGCGCTCGCAGAACGTTTGCACGTGTGGATCAGCTTCGAGCAGTATCCAAGCGTCTTGCGCATCACGCGAAAACAGCGTCAGTCGCCGTCGAAGTTTCGGGCTGAAGACCTCGATACGCCGCTGCCACGGCCGCCGCTTTATTTCTACCGCTTGAGCGTATTCAGGCGCCATGGGGCATAGGAATACCCGCAATAATTGACACTATTATTACCGGCCACGAAAAAGTGGCAACTTCATTGCCTTGGAATGCGCAAAGACATTGCCAATCCGTCTTAGCCCAAGTGACTCAGGTCATTGATTCGTCGAGGAACCGGCGTTCGCGAGCATTGGCACAATCGCTTCGCACCACGCTTGTCGGGGACCCTGGTGGACGACGCCTGGCGGCGCTGCAGCGACTCGCGGATCCTGGCCACGTAGGCAGGCGAGACAGGCGAAGCACCATTGCCCCAGCTCGTGCGAATAAAATTCACGACATTGGCCACGTCTTCATCAGAAAGCCGCCAGGCAAAGCCGGGCATCGAGAATTGCGCCGGAGTGCGAGCCGTGCGCGGCGTCCGCCACCCGCCCAGGACGATCGAGACGAGCGACCGCGGGTTTGCCGCCTGCACGACCGGGTTGCCGGCGAGGCGCGGGAATACCTCTTCGTATCCAACGCCGTCCGGACGGTGGCACGCGGCACAATTGTCAAGATAGATTAGGGCTCCTGGTTTGCTGGCATCACCGTTCTTGAGGGCGAGGTGTTCGGTCGGGTCATAGGTGAAGCGTGCCGCAGGTTGCTCGCCTGGGCCGCTCAGAGACTTGAGGTACTTCGCGGCCGCGAGCGCGTCCGCGTGCGTCATGTATTGCGTGCTGTGGATGATGACATCGCTCATCGAGCCGAAGGCGATGCCCTGAGAGTTTGCCCCTGTCTCGAGAAATTGCGCCAGCTCCTTCTCATTCCACGTACCGAGAGTTCCGGGGCCGCTGTTGCGTAAACTGGGTGCGAAGTAATTCTCGATGACTGCTCCCGAAAGGTAGGCGGCTCCCCCGGCGGGCGTCGTCGCTTTCATCTGCATCGTGACGGCACGCGGAGTGTGGCATTCGCCGCAGTGCCCGAGTCCCTCGACAAAATAGGCTCCCTGCGCCAGCTGGGAGTCCATGCCGGGTGAGGCCGTGAACGGCTTAGGGCTGGGCGCGAAGAACCACCGCCAGAACGTCAGCGGCCAACGCATCGACAAGGGAAATACGATGTCGTTCGGCCGATTCGCAACCGCCGCCGGCGCGACCGCGTACTTGAAGAACGCATACAGCGCGGCGACATCGTCCGGACGTGTGTTGTAGTACGAGGTAAACGGCATGGCCGGATACAAACTGTGACCCTCGGCGACACCGAAGCGAAGCGCACGGTCGAAATCATCCAGGGACATGCGCCCTATCCCGTCCTTCGAATCAGGCGTGATGTTGGTGGTATAGATGGCGCCGATCGGAATGCCCATTCGCAGGCCGCCCGAGTAGGCCGGCTTGCCGGGAACACTGTGGCACGCCGCGCAATCGCCGAGCCTGGCAAGATAGGCCCCTCGAGCAATGAGGGCTGGAGTCGCAGCCGGCGCGACGAGATTCTTCTCGCCCGTACTGCTGTCCGATACGTGGGCGACGCCCACAGCGACCAGCAGGCTCGCGAGGCCGATCGCCAGTACCGTCAGACCGATCTTCCACTTCATGCTTTTACGAGCGGACCCGGCGATTTAAGGTAGGTGTCGCGCAGCTGGGCGGCCGAGAAATAGGCGAGCCCCGCCAGAAGACCGGTGGGGTTGTAGCCGATGTTCTGTGGGAAGGCCGACGCGCCGTACACGAACAGATTCGAGACGTCCCAGCTCTGCGAATAGCGGTTGATCACGCTATTGGACGGATTGGATCCCATGATCGCGCCGCCGGTCGTATGGGTACTCTGATAGATCCGCACATCGTACGGATTGCCTGGGCGCATGAGTATCGTCGCCTGCTTTTCCGGCTTCATGGCTCGCACGACTTCCTCCATCTTCGAGGCGCTGTAGGCAGCCATCTTGTATTCGTTCGCGTGCCAGTCAAAGGTGATGCGCAGGAGCGGCAGCCCATGAGAGTCCGTATAAGTGGGATCGAGCGACAGATACCGGTCTCGATACGACATCACGCTCCCCTGCGTCCCCAGCGGCGCCGAATGGCGGTAATGCTTGCGTATCGCGGCCTTCCACCCGTCGCCCCACGCGGGTATTCCCGGCGGAACCATCATCTGATCGATGGGCCGTCCGCCCGTCGCGCCGGCATAGATGAGCGATCCGCCGATGAATCCCACCTGTGAATGATCGAAATGATCTGAATTGAACTCATCGATGACTCGCAGACCTGCCGCGCCCGCTCCGATGAATGGATTGATTTCGACATCCTCGCTGAAGTAGGCGGCAGTCTCGGCACACATCTGGTAAGCGTAGTTCTTGCCCACGACGCCTTTCCCGGTGGCAGGATCATAGGGAGCACCAATCTTCGAGAGCAGCAACAAACGAACGTTATGCATCTGGAATGCGGAAAGGACGACGAGCGAGGCCGGCTGTTCAACTTCGCGTCCGCTGTCATCGATGTAGAGAACACCAGTCGCGATCTTGCCCGTGTTATCGAGCAATATTTTGGTAACGTAGGAGTTCGTACGCACTTCCAGATTGGAACGGCCTTCCAGGATCGGCAAGATCGTTGTCTGGGGCGATGCCTTGGAGTACAGGAAGCAGCCGAAGCGCTCGCAGAAACCGCAGAGATTGCACGGCCCCAGGCGCACACCGTAGGGATTCGTGTAGGCAATGGAGCTGTTCGCCGCCGGCACGGGGAAGGATTTGTACCCTAGCTGCGCAGCTGCTTTTTCGAAAATCTGAGCCGCAAAAATCGCCGGCAGCGGAGGCGTCGGGTACTCGTCGCTGTGAGGCCCCTCGAACGGATTGCCGCCGGGCTTTATCTGGCCGCGCAGGTTGCCGGCGGTACCGGACACGCCGCAGACCTTCTCGAAATGATCGAAGTGCGGCTCCAATTCGCCGAAGCTGACCGGATAGTCCTGGATGGTCATTTCCGGCGGAATGAACTTCTTTCCGTAGCGTTCTTCGATGCGGCTACGGAGACTCAGGTCTTCAGGCGATGCACGCCATAGCTGTCCGTTCCAGTGCACGCCGGCGCCACCCACCCCATTGCCGAGGACGAAGGAACCGTACTTCCGATACGGGGCCGCGACGTCCTTCGGGCTGTGACGGACCGTGACGGTCTCCTTGGCCAGCGGCTGCCAGAGATCACCTCGGACACCGTACTTGAGTTCGTCCACAATCCTTGGGAACTCAAAATCCGGGGACGTATCGCGAGCCGGACCGCGCTCGAGCGCCACCACCGATAAGCCGGCATCGGTGAGCGTCTTCGCCAGAATGGCGCCGGTCCATCCATAGCCGATGATGACCGCATCCACGCTCCTTTTGCGTTCAGCCATCGGTTGCACCGCTGATTGAGACCGCTCCATAGGGGTAGTGCCGGCCGGCCTGATCGATCCAGTCGGTAAAGTCCGCTCTGGCACCGGGAAAGCCGATCCAATTCCACGCGACCATTCCTCGATTGCCGCCGTAGAGTGGGTCCGCGAAGTAGCCTTCTTTGGTATTCGTCAATAGCTGCGCAAAGAAGACCGTCGCAGGCACCGTCGCGAAAGTGACTTCGCCTTTCTCCACTGCGGCAAGAAAGCGATCCTGGTCGGCCGCGACAAGCTGAGAGAAGTCCCTGGAGTGCGATTTCCGCGTCGCGGAGTTTGCAGCGGCTATGCCGAGCCTATAGATCTCGCGTGGTGTATAGCGTAGCTGGTACCCCAGTGTCGGCGGAGAATTGTCGAGGAAGGGGCCTTTCAAATAGAAATATGCACCGTGACCGTATGGCAGCTCCATTTGGCGATCGATGAATTCCGGTACGCCGGCATCCAATCCGCCCGGGCCCGCCCCTTCCGACGGAATCAGGCGCCCCACAGCCGCATTGACGAACGCCCATTCGGCCGTGTTGAAGTACGTCGGCGCATAGCTAGATGAGGTTGGCGTTCCTCCGTTGTTCGAGCACGCCGAAATTCCCAGCGTGCCTAACGTTGCCGCCGGCACGACCCCTAGAAGAAATCGACGTCTGTCCAGCAGCGAAGAGTTTCCCATTCGATCGTACCTGCCTGTCGGCCGCTATGCGGTCCTCGGCGAGAGGCTGCCGCTCAACGGCCGGCGAGCGTATCCCCCCAATGGGGGGCGCGCCCCAGCGGAGCGTGGGCCTTATCAACAATCATCCAAAAACAACCTCACGAGGATGGCCGCCCAGACTAAAAGGATGGTCAGCGCCTCGACATTTGCCATTACCAATCGGGTGATAAATGGGGCGCGCATGGAGGCCGTTGATGCGGATTGCCGACGCCGGGCTCGAATGCATCCAAGTGGCAAGGAATGAACAGTCCCACGCGCATAGCGGCCCTCAGCAGCTTGCGTATCTTTGTGGAGTCTGTTCTACGCCGGCATCCCCCACAGGGGGGATAAAACACTCTAGAGCGCAGATGCAGGATTACATTCTACGATCATCCATTCGCGCTGGCGAGGTACGTCTGCGCTCCAAAGGTGCTACATGATCATCGCGAACATTGACGACTATCGCAAACAATGCGAAGCCAGACTCCCCCGATTCCTGTTTGACTACATCAGCGGTGGTTCCTTCCAGGAAAACACGCTGCGCGCGAATATTGCGGAGCTACAGGGCACGCTGTTGCGTCAGCGTGTGATGGTGGACGAATCACATCTCAACACGTCGATTCACTTGTGGGATCAGGCACTGTCACTGCCAGTCGTCCTCGGACCTGTCGGTATGGCCGGAATGTACTCGAGCCGCGGCGAAGTCAAAGCGGCGAAGGCCGCCAAAGCGATTGGGGTTCCCTTTACGCTCTCGACCATGGGAGTGTGCGATGTCCACGAGGTCGCGCAAAAGACCGGGGTTCCCCCTTGGTTCCAGCTCTATATGCTCAAGGACCGCGGTTTCGTCAAGAGCGTGATCGAACGATCCGTTTCCGCAGGCTCGAGAGTGCTGGTATTCACCGTCGATCTTGCGACCCCCGGGCGGCGTTACAGCGAGGTGCACGACGGGATGGAGAAGGACCCGACGTTTCTGGGTATGCTGGGGTTCGTCGCTCAAGGCGCCACGCACCCCCGCTGGGCCCTCGATATCGTCACCAAAGGCTGGCCGATGAAATTCGGTACTGTAGCCGAAGCGATGCCCAAAGGCGTCCCGTATGGAAAATTTGTTCACGACAATTTTGATGCATCGACCACGTGGAAGGACATCGAGTGGGTGCGCTCGATTTTTCCTGGAAAGATCATTCTGAAAGGCATTCTCGATCCTGAAGATGCCAAGCGCGCTGTACAGACACATATCGACGGGATTGTGGTGTCAAACCACGGCGGCAGGCAGCTCGACAGCGTGACATCGACCATTCGCGCGTTGCCCAAGGTTGTCGATGCCGTTCAAGATGCGATTCCGGTGTTTATGGACGGTGGCATTCGATCGGGCTTGGACGTATTGAAAGCGCTGGCACTCGGTGCCAAGGCGTGCTTCGCAGGGCGGGCGTGGGCATATGCATTGGGGGCGGCCGGCGAATCAGGGGTACGAGACATGTTGGAGATCCTTAGAGAGGAGCTCAGAGTCGCCATGATTCTGACCGGATGTAGTGATGTCAACCGAGCCACTCCAGACTTGTTGCTCAAGGATTGACGCATCTCGCGGCGGACCCCGCCCACGCCGCCCTCGTGAGCCCTTGAGATTCGGCAGGTCGATCTTTTCAGCCGTCCTGGACGGGGTTGCTCAAGACGCCCATCCCTCGATCGGCACTTCGAAGATATCGCCCGGCTGCATGTAAACAGGCGGCTTGCGCGCCGCCCCGACGCCACCGGGTGTTCCGGTGATGATCACATCCCCCGGCTCCAGACTCATCGCAATGCTGATCATTTCGACCAGCGCGGAGACGCCGAAGATGAGTTGGCCGGTGCTCGCATTTTGTATGACTCGCAATCAGGCTCGTTGTCCGCGCCAAAATCCGCTGCCGAAGCCACTCCCTGGCTGGAACTAGTGAGTCGCTGCCGCCGCGTCGACAACACAACGGAAACCCAAAGTACCTGCCCGATCCATGCTGGGAGCCATTAGTAGAAGCTTTCCATGCTGGTCATTGCGATAAGCTTGTGGGAAGTACCAGATTGAGCCTTGTGGCTGATAATAGCTGCCTCCTCGCAATATCGCCGCGCGCGTATGCTGATCCGCGTATTCATCAGTCCACTGCCAGATGTTCCCCACCATGTCCATGACACCGAAAGGACTAGTTCCTTGTGGGTGCGCGTCGCTGTTGTCCGGACCCCGCAATGTACGATCCTTATCCGGCGCCGGAACAGCATCCGCCCTCCATTCGTTACCCCATGGATATAAGCGCCCGTCGGTTCCCTGCGCGGCGTACTGCCACTCCCACTCGTGGGGCAGACGCTTCCCGGCCCACGCCGCGTATGCACGTGCGTCGTCGAGCGCAACCCATGTAACCGGCTTGTCGGCCCATCCATCCGGGTACGTTCCATTCTTCCAGTCCTTCAGGAAATTCAAGCCATCCTTGGGGCGATAGCGCATGGTGTCCATAAATCTCTTGAACTGGGCATTGGTCACTGCGTATTTGTCGATGTAGAAGCGGCTTATGGTCATCCTATGATGATGAAAACGTCGTGCCGAGTCCTCCCACGGGTAGGCGACGTCAACCCCTATATAATCTCCTCCCTCGATTTCCACACCCATTACCCTAAAGTCGAAGTCGCCGGCTGGGATCTCGATCATCCCGGGCGGCGCCGATTTTGCCGCCTTGCTCGGCGCAATCGCGACCACGTGCTGGGGCAGTGGCCGCCATTCGTTCGACCAGCTCGACAACGGACGAGCAGTCATGGTCCTCATCTTGCTCATTAGCGCGACGATTCCCGGAGGCGCCTGCCCGGGAGCCACCAGGACCGCGCCAAATCCGTCGGCTTCCAGCGGGAAGTCCAACGTGACCGAGTCACCCTCGCGCCGTCCGTGAAGCTCGACGCCATTATAGATATCGTAGAACCGCGCGCCCGCTTGAAACGGCACGGATATCTGTGAGCCGCTGACGCTATATTCGCTTCGGTTGATGAGCGTGAAAAGGATCTGGTCGCCGAGCGGCCAACGGCTTGCAAATACTCCGAAGGTCCTTGTCGGGTAGAAAGGCTCCCATTGCGCGCTGATGAGAAAAGGCGCCAATGCCCGCTCTATTGCAGCGACGCGCCGCGTAGCCTCCCCGTCACGAGGAGTAATGCCGTTCCATATGCCCCATACGTTCTCCCAGCTCTCCCATCCGATGCCGTTGAAGAACGCCACCTGCAAATTATTCGTTTTGCTCCGATTCGCGCGATCGGAGATATTCGCCATATGCCTGGTTTCGAGCCACTTGAAGCGATAAATTTCGGGTGCGAACTGCTTGGACAGGTTGTCTTCCCACCAGGACATCACGTTCCATGCCACGGCCTCGTCGCTGGGAACATCCTCGGGCTGAAACGCCAGCGGATGACCTGTCTCGTCGGAGGCTTTTGAAAAAGCGAGCGGGACCCCATCCTGAGTGTCACCGTTGATTCCGTCCGCTCCGATCTCAGCCATGAGCTCCGCGATGGCCTGCGGCCAAGGCATACCCGGATCGTGGGTTCCCTGGTCCCACATATTCATTGGAAATAGAACCCGGACGCCGTGCCTGTGAAAGCCCGCGATCAATTGCTTGACGCCACCGACGCCGCCGGGCATTGTGCGAATCATGTCGAGCTGATTTCGGTCATCGATCCCAATATTTGGGTAGGTCGGCCACAGCAAGATAGCGTCGATTCCACCGTAGCGTCCCTCGACATCCGCCAGATATCGTTCAACGGTGTATCTTCCTTCGACGGGATCGTACAAGTAACGATCTTCTACCATGGTCTGGGGCTGAATGAAGCTCGACTGCGTCCATCGCAGAGCCGGGACGTCGTATCGTGAGCCGTCGTATCCTATGTAGATTCTCCGGGTCTTACGCCAGTGATTGATGGTATCCATGAACTCACGATGAATATCCGGTGTGCAAGAGGCCACCGCCGTCACCGCTGTAGCCGGAGCTACCGCTGGGATAGACAGGCACGTGGGGCCTTTGATCATCGGTGAGTCTGCGCTGAATAGGCCGGCCTCCTGAGTCTCGTCTGCAATCGCGGGGGCAGCACAATTCAAGCACGCGAAAAGCAGACCCGAGATCCACAACGAACAGCGCCGCATCCGTTCGTTTCCCAATGCGCGATCCGCGGGTGCCGCGCGAAATTGCATCGATCTATGGGTTGTAGCCCAGATTGCTCTCATCATTTCGTAACCTCTCGGGCTGGGTACGCGCCTGCACCCCGTAACGGCGGTGCTCATGGCTTGCGGCAGAGACCAGCCGTGCCGAGTGCATCGACCTGGGCCATCGGTTTCCCCAATAGCCCGGAGAGAATTTCCTGAGTGTGCTCACCGAGCCGCGGCGGTCCCGAACGAACGGCGCTCCGTTCTCCATCGAATCTATAAGGCGGCGAAAGCACGTGAACTTCGCCGGCAACAGGATGCTTTTGGACGATGACCATGTCTCGGGCTCGCTCCGAGTTGAGCGCTTCGCTCAGGCCCAGCACCTCTCCGCAGGGAATGGAGTTTTGCGACAGGGCCTGCAACAAGTCCGAACGTGCCCTCTTCGCCAATTCTGTCTCTATCTGTGGAAGCAACTCCAACCTATTCCGTGATCGCAGTAAGTTGCTTGAGAACCGAGGGTCGACGGCAAGATCCGGCCTGTTGATGACGTTACGGCAAAGGTCGGCGAACTGCCGATTGGTGCCTACCGTGATCACGAGAGAACCGTCGGCCGCTTCGAAAACGCCGTATGGCACGATCGCGGGGTGCGCATTACCGTACCGAGGAGGATCCTTGGCGTGCTGCAAAGCCTCCAACCCATAATAGCTGGTGAGACCAATTCCGCAATCAAACAGAGCCAATTGCACGCGACAACCCTTGCCGGTGCGTCCGCGTCGGATCAGGGCAGCCATGATCGCCTGTGCGGCGTGCATTCCTGTGAACAAATCGACAACCGCCACTCCGAATTTGAGGGGCGGCTGGCTCGCCTCGCCGTTCATCGCCATGAGACCTGACTCGCCTTGCACCACAAGATCATAGCCGAGGCGCAGCTTCTCGACACCCAGTTGATCGTATCCGCTGATCGAGCAATACACGAGCGCCGAATTGACGGCGAGCAGCTCGTCGACCCCCAAACCCAGCTGCTCCGCGCCTCCCGGCTTGAAATTCTCGATCACTACGTCACACTCGGCCGCGAGTTCCCGCGCAATGCCGACGCCCGCAGCCGACTGCAAGTCCAACACCACTGACTTCTTGTTCCGGTTGACGCTGTTGAAATAGGTCGTCTCAGTGTCGCCGATTCGCGAGCCCCAGTCGCGCGTGTCATCGCCGCGCACAGGGTGTTCAATCTTGATGACTTCGGCTCCAAGGTCCGCAAGTACCATTCCAGCCAACGGCCCTGCCAACACGCGGGACAGATCCAACACCCTGATTCCCGATAGCGGACTGCTCGCCGCGCCACTCATTGGGCGTGCACCCGGCCGATAGCGCACAATTGGCCCGTTTGGCCTTCGCGCAATTTCAGGTGTCGTCCGAATTCGATAAATCTCTCGATGTGAAAATCTTCGTCCCCCAATTGATGGTCGAGCATGACCAGCCGCTTGGCGTAATGACCGAGCGGCAAATTCCAGGTCATGCCCATGGCGCCATGCAGTTGGATGCTCTCCTCGGCGACCAATGCGCCGACGCGTCCGACGGTATACTTCGCTGCGGATAAGGCGCGTTCTCGGCGCGCCCTATCCGCGGTCAGAGTCGAGGCTGCATTGATGACCGAGGAGCGTGCCTGCTCGACCTCGAGCAGCAGCGTCGCCATCCGGTGCTGTAGAGCCTGGAAGGCGCCCAAAGGCTGGTTGAACTGTCCGCGGTTGCGAAGGTAAGCGAGGGTGGCGGATTTGGCCTCCTCCATTGCACCTAGCCCTTCGGCGCAAAGGCCCAGGACGCCGGCGCCGATCGCGTGTTCGATTGATGCCATGCCGCCACCCGGCTCACCCACGAGGGAGTGCGCTGGAACGTGCACGTCGGTAAAGGTCACTCTAGCCGACCGGCCGCCGTCAACGGCCGGCAGGCCCCGGGTCCCGATACCAGGCGTCGTTGCGGGTACGAGAAAGAGGGAGATGCCCTCCTCGTCCTCCACCTCGCCCTCGATCCGGGCCGAGGTCAAAAAGAAATCGGCGCTGTCGCCATGAAGCACTCCTGCTTTGACTCCGCGCAATACCCAGCCCTGGCTCTCCGGGACGGCCCGCGTCCGCACGTGAGACAGCGTATAGCCGGCGCCTGACTCCTCATGCGCGAAGGCGATGATCACCTCACCGCTGATCAGACCTGGAATCCATTGCTTCTGGGCAACGCCGCCCGCGCGAGCGAGAATCCGCCCCGCCAACAACGCGCTCAGAAATGGCTCCAATATCAACCCGCGCCCCAGGGACTCGAACACCACGGCAATATCGAATCCCGTGCCTCCATATCCCCCGTCCGTTTTCGAAAAGAGCGCTCCTATCACGCCCAGCGAACCGAGTTTCCGCCAAATCGCGTGGTCGTAGCCGTGAGGCGAACGGGCAATGCCATCGCGAACCGCAAATGTGTACTCACTACGCACAAAGCGCGCAAGCATGTCGCGGAGGTGCGTTTGGCTCTCGGTATCCTGGAAGTTCATCGCAGTAACTCTGGCAGTCCTAGAATCCTCTTGGCAATGATGTTCTTCTGGACTTCATTGGACCCGCCAAAGATGGACAGTTTGCGAGCATTGAAATAAAGCGCGGCAGCCGATGTCTCGAAGCGTGCATCCATGCCGAGCGCGCGGCGCGTCAAAGACATGATCTCCTGGCGGATCTCGGTCCCCCGAATCTTGAGCATCGAGCTCTCAACTCCCGGAGCCTCTCCCCGGGATGCGGTCGCAATGACGCGCAGATTCGTCGTCTTCATGTTTTCGAGATCGATCTCGACCCGCGCAATGCGCGCGGCAAACAGGGGATCTTCCTCCAGCGGCCTGCCACGTCTCGTCCGCACAGAAGCAATGTGCCGCAGATTTGCAAACGCCGCCACGGAGAAGCCGAGTTCGGCAATGTTGGTCCTTTCATATGTCAACAGGTACTTGGCGTAGCTCCAGCCCTCGTTCTCTTCTCCCACCCGATTTTCAACGGGCACGCGTACATTTGAAAAGAAGACTTCGTTGATTTCGTGGCGGCCATCGAGCGTGATAATGGGACGAACCTCAACGCCCGGCGTCGCCATGTCGACCATCAGGAAGCTGATTCCCGACTGCTGCGGTGCCTGCTGCGACGTTCGAGCGAGGCAGAAAATCATATTGGCGTGCTGCGCTTGTGTCGTCCAGGTTTTCTGACCGTTGACCAAGTAGTACTCTCCCGAATCGTCACGCACCCGGTTGGCGCTCAATTGGAGGGCCGCGAGATCCGAGCCCGCCCCCGGCTCCGAGAATCCCTGGCACCACCAATCCGAGCCATCCAGGATGCGAGGCAGCCAACGCTTCTGCTGCGCCTCACTACCGAACTTGATGAGCACCGGCCCCAGCATGTTCACACCAAACGGGACGATGCGGGGGGCGTGAGCTATTGCGCATTCGTGCTCGAAGATAAATCTCTGTACCGGGCTCCAACCGGTACCGCCAAGAGTTTCCGGCCAATGACTCGCAAGCCAACCTCGTCGATGAAGGGTGGCGTGCCACTCTACCTGATCCTCCTTTGTCAGGGGTTCGTCGTCTCTTACCTTTCCCGACAAGCGAGCGGGAAGATTCTCCTGAAGAAAGACTCGAACGGAGCCGCGAAAGGCTTCGTCTTGGGCACTGAAATCGGGATCCATGTGAGAGCGCCTGATTAGAACGAATAATTCGCAGACACGCCGAGCGTTCGCGGTCGGAACGTAGTGTTGGTGACGAGGTTCGACGTCGGCGTATCCTGCAAGGCACCTAGCAGCGGATGGCTGTTGAAGGCGTTGTTGAGGTACACGCCCCAGTCAAAGGTGCCGGTCGTGTAATCAGCGCGTAGATTCGTCAGATGCGTTGGCGGATCCGGAACGTCCAGTGGCGCATACGCCGGCGCCCCCGGGTCTTCGGTGATCACCGGTCGGTTGTTGCGGCTGTGGTATATGTATTGCGCTCGTACCTGAACCTTGTCGCCGCCGGCGAGATCGAACGTATAGTTTGGGGACATCGAGATGTCCCAAGGAGGATTGACCACGTTGAGTGCCTGGATCGCGTCGCCCTTGAGCGACAGGGGGAGGCCATTGGGTGTGTATGCGTTGCTGACGTAGCGAGCATCCGCATATCCCACGTTCAGATCGACGCGCAAATTATCCGTCAACATGGCCTGCAGCGCGAGGTCGAAGCCGTCGCTGTCTGCGGTGCCTAGATTCGCCGTATAACTCAAGCCGCAGGACAGCAGTACGGCGGATTGAATCTGGGACCAGCGAACATGAAACACGCTCGCGTCTACCTGCATCCGTCCGCCGAAGAAACGATCCTTGGTGCCCACCTCGTAGCTCCACAGATAGTCCGCATTGTACGTCGACGTATCGTTCACATCGCAAAAACCCGGCAGACCGTTGTTGCCCCCGCCCACGCGTAGTCCTTTGCTCGCCGAGGCATACACCATGTCGCCCTGCGTGAGTTGGTAAGACAGCGTGGCCTTGGGAAGAAACGGGTTTTCCCGCTCCGATGACTGCGCTGCGAGGGGGACGCCTGAGTTAAAGAGACCCTTGCCACTGAAATTCAGTTGGTTGGTTCGCGCCATTTCCTGGCGCACGCCCAGCGTGGCCGTGAACTGTGAGGTGACGTGCAGATCGGTTTGAGCAAACGCGGCATATTGATCGTCCCAAACGTACTGATTGATGTAGAAAACCGGATTGCCTGTGGGTCCTACGAACTCGAGGGGTGCATTTACGGTTTGGTAATCCCGCTGTTTGCGATGATCAGCGTAGAGTCCGACAACCCAGGAAGCGACCGGGTCAGTTGCGTTGGACGCCAACCTGACCTCAGCAGTGTAGGTCTGCAGGGTCTCGCCCGTGGCACCGGGAGAAATGTCGGAGAGCGAACTTGGAAAGGCAATCCCGATCGGGCTGCCACAGCCACCGAAGATCGCGCAATTCAACGTGCTCAAGTCCTGGGTTTCATTGAATCCGCGCTCAACGTAGGACGCATTAAAGGTAAGCGTTGCAAACGAGAGTGGCGCCTCCACCTTGACCGAGGGCACGATCAAATGCTCGGACGAGACATCCGGAAGCAGCCTGCCATTGGCAAACGACCCTTCGGACGGATTGGAGAAATAATCGTAGAAGGAGCCGGTGTTGTTTACGTCCGTCATCTGATAGGTCAGCGAGGGCGTGATGAGAATGTCGTCTGCGACCTTCATTCCGAGAGCCGCTCTGACGACCCCCTTGCGGTCGGAGTTCGCGTCAGAACTGCTCAACTGAGCGCTCACCGGATTGATTCGGTTGATGTAGCCGCCGTCTCCTCGGAACCACGCACTGACGCGGAAACCGAGTTCGTCCTTGATGATCGGTCCACCAAAAGCTGCGCCGGCCTCGTAACTGGGCGCGCCGTTCTGCGTGACGCTGTACTCCGCATGTGAAAAGCCGCTGTCCTGCGTCAGGCTCGGCTGATTCGTGATGAATCGGACCGCGCCTGATTCCGAACTTGCGCCAAAAAGGGTGCCCTGAGGTCCTCTGAGCACTTCAACTCGATCGAGATCAAAAACCAGCGGGAAGATGAATCCCACATTTCCCAAGGGAGACATGCGCCCCTGAAGAGGTGTATCGTCCAGATAGATGCCGACGGTCGAGGCTCCGACCATGGTATTAAAACCGCGGATGGCGACCGACGTGTAATTTGTCGCAGCACCGTAGGTCCCGAACTGCAGGCCAGGGACCATCGCCGCAAGGTCCGTGATGCTCTTGATCCCGTATTGAGTCAGCTGCTCTTGACCCAGCACTTCGATACTGATCGGGACTTTTTCCACCGACTCTTCGCGACGCGTAGCCGTCACGATGACTTCCTCCAGAGCCCCCTCCCCCGTGGACGCACCGGCGGTCGATTGAGCAAGCGCAGTCCGGCCTGCGAAGACGCCTGCGATCATGGCCAGAGCGAAGCCCAGTCTAGCTGGACCGAAATAGGTCGACATCGTTCCCCCTCCTCTAAGTGCTCAAACATCCCAAAGATCGAATCCGGCCCGTGTTGCTCGTCAGTCCCCTGAGTGGGCCTTGAGTCTTTCATTCGGCTGCAACAAATGTAGTTGCGACCTCAATGCCACGAATGCTCCGTCAGACGCCTCTACCGCAGAGTCGATGTCCGCTTCAGTCATCGCTGCGCAAATAAACATGTTGTGCCAGGGGTGCACATAGATGCCCCGCTCCATCATTTCGCTCGACCAGCAATAGCCCCGGCGGAAATCAGGATCTTCATCGAATAAGAACAGCGGCATTTGTACCGGCCCAGTTTGTCGGAATCCAAACCCGTGGCGCGCAGCCGCGGCACCGAGCCCGTTGCGTAAACGCTCCCCGAGTCGCACGGTGCGCTCCAGATAATCGCCATCACGTACCAGAGCGAGGGTCTCTACGGCCGCCGCCATCGGGGCAGCCGCATACCAGAACGAGCCTGTGACGTAGATCCTGCCCGCGGCCTCCCTGAGCGTTTCCGACCCTAGCAGTGCGGAAATGGCATGCCCATTGGCGATGGATTTGCCCCAACAGGAGAGATCGGGTTCCACCCCCAAAGTCTCCCAGCTCGAGGTGCGCGCGAGACGCAGTCCCGCGCGCACCTCATCCAGAATCAGCACGACCCCGCGCTTGTCGCATGCGGCACGAATGCGCTGAGCGAAGTCGCGCTCGATGCTAGCTTGGTCGGTAAACGCGTCATGCCGATAAGGCGCGACGATGATAGCTGCAAGGTCTTCCCCCGCAGCCTCGAAGGCCGCGTCAAGGCTCACAACGTCATTGTAGGTACAGAAAAACTGGCCGGAGTGATCCTCGGCGGTCGTCCCACTGGGTACCGGCGTACACCACGGAGCGGAGCCATGGTAGGAGCCCGTACATCGAATCAGGCCGCGCCTCCCTGTATGGGCGCGGGCGACCATTAGTGCCATGGTCGTCGCATCAGTGCCGTTCTTGCAGAACATCGCCCAACGCGCATGCGAAACCATCGCGACAAATTGCTCCGCGAGGTCCACCATCACTGGGTATGGACCCGACGCGATATCGCCGCGCGCAAGTTGTTCACGAAACACGCGATCGATCGCCTCGTGTCCGTACCCTAGAAGATTGGGACCGTAGGCGCACATGAAGTCAAGGTATCGATTGCGGTCTGCATCCCAGACGTGGGCACCGTGAGCGCGGGTAAAGAACTGCGGATAGTTGGTCGGCAATAGTCCAACAGATAAGTGCCCGTACATCCCCCCCGGGATAACCTTTTCTGCGCGCCGACGCAGCTGTTGATCGGCAGTGCGCGATAATCGAGCAGTCACATCAGTTTCCTATGTTTTTAATGGTAGATATCAGTACTGTTAACGGTAGACTAAAGTACCGTATACACTACCGCTATCGTCGATGCAACTCGACTGCGAGCCGACCGAGCAACTCCTTTCTCTGCGCCATCCAGGTTTGTTCCCGTCGCACAAACTCATAATCGATTCGTCCTAATCCTCAATCGATCGTAGGGAACCACGGATCCGCTGTCGGAGGTTTCTCGCTGCTCAGAGTCGAAAGCGTTCTGTCGGCTCGGCTTGAGGTCCTCGGACCTTGGTCGCTGCGCTTCACAGCCTGTCGGCACATGACGCCTGCCGGCGTTTCGGAAGGGGGTCGTTTTGGTTATGGACTGAAGACGACGCACCGCCCGTCCAAATTGAGGAGGGTGATTTCTACTTGCTGACCCGCGGGCAAGTTTGCTGCATCGCAAGCGATCCGAGGGTCAATCAGTTCTCCATCGTCACGCCGGCGAGCGGCGCGCTCTGTGCCTCATTGCTTGTAGCCTCGATAGCGATGAAATTGCTCGAACACTGCATCCATCTGCTCGGCGGTGAGGAGCGTCGGGCCACCGATCAGCAATGTTCCCCAGTACACAGCAGCCTGTTCCTCCACTTGCTCCGCAATCGCCAGGGCGCGATCGAGGTCTCGGCCCAAGGTGATCAGGCCGTGGTTTGCCATGATGCAGGCCAATCCACCGTCGAGGGTCTCGATCACGACACGAGCGAGGTCGGGCGAGCCGAAGAGCGCATAGGGTGAGAGCGGTATCGTTGTTTTTCCGGATACGCCGACCATGTAATGCATGGATGGAATCGTGCGGCCTGCGCAGGCGAGCGTTGTCGCGTAGCGGCAATGGCAGTGAACGATCGCCATGGCATCCGCGCGACGTTCATAAATACCGAGGTGCATCTGCCATTCGCTCGAGGGCTGCAGCCCGCCAGGCGCTGCCGTGCCGGACGCGTCCATCCGCACGATGGAGTCAGGCGTTAATTGTGCCGGCGGAACACCGCTCGGTGTGATGAGCATCCCATCGTGGCAGCGAGCCGACGTATTGCCCGAGGTTCCGCGGTTCATCCCCCGCTCGGTCATCTCTTGCATGACCTCGACGAGCTTTGTTCTCAAGGTGTGCTCGGCGTGATCTATCACCGGAAATTCCTTCCCTTCAAAGTCGGCAATTGAGCGTCACACCCAGAGAACGAGGCGGAAGGCGCACTGCGTGACGAGATTCAATTTGGGTGTACCTCGATATCACATTTGCAAAAGAACGGTATATGTAAGTACTGATAACAGTAGACTTGAGTATTATATATCCCACTGTTATCGTTGGCGCAAGTACGGGCGGGGAGCCATGTCGGCCTTCCGGCGAGCCGTCAGACAATTGCGTTTGGGAACTCACTCATGGGAGACGACCTCATCTGCATAGGGTTGACGACACTCGATGTCGTGGCCCGACCCGTGGACGCCATCCCGGAAGACGGTCTTGCGCTGATCGAAGGGGCCGTGATCTCCCCGGCAGGAACGGCGGGTGGTGCCGCCTACATCGCGGCAACGCTCGGCGTCCGCGCCGCGGTTGCTTCTCTGGTTGGAGCTGATGCAGCGGGCCGGGCGGTCCAAGTGTTGCTGCAGGAGGCGGGGGTCGATCTTCGACTGTTGGGGGTGCACCCCTCTGCTCCCACCTCAACAACGATCATTCTCGTGCGACCCTCGGGCGAACGCAGTCGCTTTCACGCCTTGGGTGCTAGCGCCCTGTGCAGCTCTTCAAATAACCTGGAGCAGGCTGTTCGTCGCGCCCGGTTCGTGCATTACGCAGCCATTGGAGCGGCACACATGGATCGCGGACCGGGAGCGCATCTTCTAGCACTGGCCCGAGACTCCGGCGCCACGATTACGTGTGACCTGATCTCGCCCCGACCCGGCGCGGTTGATGAGCTGGCGCGCATCCTACCCTATGTTGACTACTTCATGCCCAATGCGTCCGAGGCTCTCGGGTTATCAGAGTCGGCTTCCCTCGAGAACGCCGCGCGATGGTTCATGACGATGGGAGCGCGTACTTGCATCTTCAAGGATGGGGCGAATGGCTCGCTTCTCGTAACAACTTCGACCTGCGAGCGTATCCCCGCTTACGCGATAAGCCCCAAAGACACCACGAGCTGTGGAGACAGCTACTGCGCAGGCTTTATTGCAGCGCGGCTTAGAGGTGTTGATGATCGGGGCGCATCTCGCCTGGGGACGGCCGTCGCTGCTCTCGTCGCCCAGGGTGCCGGGACTCTGGGAAGGCTCAAGAGCTACGAACAAGCCGAGACTTACATGCAGACGGCCGCACTACATCGTTCCTGAGATCCGAAAGCGGGTCTTTTGCGGGGTTCTCTATTCCGGCTGCGGCGAATCCGGTTGGCCAATCACGAGATAAGTGCTCCGCCGGCCAAGAATGGCAGACGTTTGGACGGCGAGTAACCAGGCCACACCAAGTGCAGCCGCGGTTGCGAGTACCGGTGCGAGATGCGTCTCGGCCGCATACCACCCCGTCATAAGAGGACCGGCGCTCCCTCCCAAAAGAAGCGTCCCGGACAGCAGCATCGCGCCACGCCGCGTCGGATCGACGACGATGAGAAGTGGGGTGAAGAGGGTCAGGCCAACCGTCCAGACTAGGCCATGGATGAGCACGGCTGCGACGAAGGGAGCGGTGCCCGCTTGCGTCCAGACCATTGCCATCGCAAGCAAAAAGGCGATGGCCGATAGCGACAATACCGTGCTTGCGGCCGAGGGGAGTCGTGCAGCGAAGATCACGCAGAGGCTCGCTCCTGTGATCTGCGCCGCGAGGTTGGCAGCGACCGAATACTGCGCAACGACCGGCGAAACGTGATTTAAAGCCGCCAGGGGTTCGACGAACACCCAGAATCCGACGATGGCAGCCATGAAACAGAAGCTTGCCGCCAACCCCGCAAGCGCCGCGAAGTTGACACCGCGAAGGATCGATCTCTCACGTGCGATATTCGGGATCGTCGAGGGTACAAACGCGCAAAGCGCCAGCCCCATGGCACTCAAAGCCGCAATTGCGGCGAACCCGCCATTCGAGCCAAAGGTGGACATCAGGGTCATCGGTAGAAGCGCTGCGAGGGCGAATTGCGATGCCGCTTGTGAACCTACAAATATGCCGGAGTAGCGCGCAGGCGCCCGGCTGAAAGAAACAATTGCGCTCGCAATCCACATCAACGCACCCCCGCCGACACCGCAGATGGCTCTATACGCGACAAACTCGAGACCGTGAGCCCTCAGACAACCTGCATTCGCGGCGGCCAGCGCGAGGCAAGCTATCCCGGCAATAAGGCGCAATCGTCGACGAGGCGCCAGCCCGCCGAGCGATCCTGAGACCAGTCCAATCATCAGCTGTTCCACCATCGCTGCCTGAGTCAACTGTGACACCGACACTCGATGTTCGTCGAGCAGCGCGCCGAGCAGCAACGGCTGCAGTCCAAGCATCAGAAGACCCACGCACCCAAGCGCTATCCCCGCCGCCGCCGAGCTCGCGCTTACTGCCCTCACCAGGAATCCTTCTCCGCCTGGCTCGGCGAACGCTTGCGGGTTCGCTTGGATAGCGGTCTAGCGCCAAGCTGCCAATAATGGCGAGCGAGAAGTCCTGCCGCCGTGTCGATGGTGGCCTGCCGGGATTCTCCAACCACCTCCCATTCGCGCTCGGCAATCAGCTCGATCATGGCGTTGGCAACCTCGATTCCGATCCACACCCCTCTTCGAAGCGCCGTCGCATCAGCGGCTGGGAATATACTGCGCAATCTTTCAAATCGTCCCGCAGCAACCTTGGCCGTCGAGGCCCGCCGAACGGCTTGCAGCACCGGCGTTATACGTAGCGCACGAAGGAGGATAACGTTGCCCGGGAATGCAGCGGTCACCGCTGCGACATCTCGCAGACTCTCACTCATCTCCTCGGCCAGCTCCTTCTCGCTGTGAGCAGGCTTGCGTCGCTTCGCGACCGCTAAGACGGCATCGTCCTGTGCCTCCATCAATCGTTCTGCCAAGACCCTAAGCAACGCATACTTGTTTGGGAAGTAGCGGTAAACGGCCGGGGGCGTGAGCTCTGCTCGGCGACAGACCGCATTGACCGACAACCCGTCCAGGCCATCATTGTTCAGGATCTCACCGGCTACACGGAGAATCGCATCGAAGGTGTCCTTGGAGCGAGCCTGAGAGGGTAGCGTCTTCGTCTCAAGGTTCCAGTCAACACCGGCAGCTCGAGAAGAAGCCGCCTTTCCGGTACGGGTGGTCGGCCCTCGCCTTCGTTCAGTCTGCATCGCTACTCCAATCCGCCCTAGTCGCCAAATGCCACGGGGAGCGATCAATCCACTCAACCTCCCTTTCCCCGAGGCTCACCTGCCAACGTTCCCGGCATACTTCCCGTATAGTGGCCTGCGGGATCATATCGGCCAGGGAAAACATGTATACCTATCCTCCGTATATCCGCCGCAACGAGGCAAAGATACGCCACTAGATGATAGTGATAGATATCATTCTCTGTGATTCCCACCGCTGATGCAAGCACGGATGGCAGCCCTAGGCCGTAAGCGACGATGTTGGCCGGCACCGTTCACTGTGACCGTCGGCGTGAACTGCAGAGCAGTTCTCCCATCACTCTCAGGATGGCTCGCCCCAGGATGTCGCATTCGAGCAACGCGCGTTAGTATTTCTCCAGGAGGATATTTTTCCATGAGAAAAAGGCGGCATAGTCGAAATCTCGTTACCTTGCATGATGTCGCCAAACTCGCGGGTGTGTCGCCGATGACGGTGTCGCGATTCATCGACGGAAGTCGGCAAGTACGAGATGCGCCGCGCGTGAAGGCCGCCATCGAGGAATTGGGCTACTCACCGGACTCGGCGGCGCGTACGCTCGCCAGCTCACGGGCCACTAGGATCGGCTTGTTGTATGGAAACCCAAGTGCCACCTTTACCAGCGAATTTCTCGTCGATCTTTTCGAAAACAGTCGTCGAATCGGTTGCCAGTTGGTCATCGAAAGGTGTGCCATTACGCGATTCGAGAAAGCGGCGGCAAATGCACTCATTCGGGAAGGTGTTGACGGAGTTATTCTCCCCACGCCCGTCTGCGATTCCCAGCCCCTGTTAAGGCATTTTCGCACTGCAGGCATGCCGACCGTCGCAGTTGGCACAGGCCGCGAGGACAGTATGGGTATTTCGCTCCGCATTGATAATTTCAAGGCGGCGGAAGAGATGACACGCTACCTGCTATCGCTTGGGCATCGCGATATCGGCTTTATCCTTGGGCATCCCCGACAAATCGACAGCGCGCAGCGGTATCAGGGATTCGTGGCCGCTCTCGAGGCGGCCGGCCTGACAGCACCCGCCAACCGGGTCAAACAGGGACAGTACACATTCCAGTCGGGATTCAACGCCGCCGCGCAACTCCTGAAGGGTAAAAATAAGCCGACGGCCATCTTTGCAAGCAATGATGATATGGCCGCCGGCGCCTTGGCAGCCGCCCATCGAATGAAGTTGGAAGTGCCGAAGGATCTAAGCATCGTCGGATTTGACGATACACCGCTGGCATCCTCGGTTTGGCCGAGTTTGACGACCATTCGGCAGCCGGTGGGTAGGTTGACCCGCATGGCCCTCGAACTGCTGATCCAGGACATTCACCGGCGTCGCCGTGCAAAGCCGCCGCTTCAGCACCAGGTGGTCGTGAGCCTGAAGTTGGTGAAAAGGGATTCGGCGGGTCGACCCGACCGATAATGGGATCCAAGAAGCCGCTCTTCAAGGCCGAAACCCGCTTGTATCGGGTAGCGCTACCCGTTATATTCCCTGCCTCGAGCCCCACGATCGACCATTGGTGGATACATGTATTTGCCAGGAAACTTTTCGGCCGCGTTGCTCCTGACCGTTTTTAGCGCCGTATTTTGGGGGTCCTGGGCGAATACGTTCAAAGGGACCCGAAGTTACCCCTTCGAGCTCTTCTATTGGGACTACATCTTGGGTGTCGTGCTCTGCTCCTTGATATTTGCCGTGACCTTGGGGAGTCATGGATCGAATGGCGAGTCATTCATCGACAATATGCGTGGTGCCGACGTCGGAAATGTGATGCACGCGCTCCTTGCGGGCGTGATCTTTAATGTGGCAAACCTCCTGTTGGTCGCGGCCGTGGATATCGCGGGATTGGCCGTCGCCTTCCCGATCGCTATTGGTATTGCGGTGGTCGAAGGGGTCGTGCTGAGCTATTCGCTTCAGCCCAAGGGAGACATTTTTCTTCTGTCCGTCGGAATTGCATTTGCGATCGCTGCGGTACTCTTCGATGCCATGGCCTACAAAGCCCTCGGGACCAAGGCGCCGGCATCTCGGGCCGGTGTTGTGGTAAGCGTCATATCGGGCGTCCTAATGGGTGGATTTGCGCCCTTCATCACACGAGCCATGACCTCGGGTCACACGTTGACGCCCTACAGCGTCGCGGTCCTCTTCAGCGTCGGGGCATTTTTCTGTTGTTTCATCGCCAACGTTTATTTTATGAAGCGGCCTATCCGGGGTGAACCCGTAGCTCTCGCTGGATATTGGCGTGCCGGAATGCGCAATCATCTCTTAGGTCTCGGCGGCGGGGTGGCTTGGGGTATCGGCGGGTGCTTCAACTTCATTGCGGCAGGCTTGGTCGGCGTACCAATTTCCTATGCGATTGGCCAATCCGCACCTCTCATTGCGGCCGCGTGGGGCGTATTTGTTTGGCGGGAATTTCGTGACGCACCTAAGAGTGCCTGGCTGTCCTTGGGCTTGATGTTTGCGTGCTATATCGCCGCGATTAGCATCATCGGGTCGGCGTACAAGGGCTGAGTAACGGCTCAAGGGGCGGCAAGCAAAAATGGCGAAGATCGTTGTTATCGGCAGCTTGAACATGGATGTGATCGCCGTGGCGCCCCGTTTGCCGATGGCGGGCGAGACCCTTATGGGTTTGCAGTATGTGAACGAGCCCGGTGGGAAGGGCGCCAATCAAGCTTATGCCGCTGCCAAACTCGGTGGTGATGTGGCAATGTTCGGTCGAGTGGGAACGGACGAACACGGTAGGAGGATGCGGGAGAATTTGCTGTCCGCGGGCTGCAATGTCGCTCAAGTGGGAAGCATAGACGGCCGTAGCGGCGTAGCGGTAATCCTCGTGGCGGAATCGGGGGAGAATTCCATCGTGGTTGTCCCCGGCGCCAACGAACGGTACTTGCCGAGCGATTTTGAATCCGACGCCCCTTGTCTAGTAGGCGCCCGTTACGTACTTCTGCAGTTAGAGACGCCCATCGAAACTGTGGCGGTGGCAGCCAAGGAGGCGCGCCGCATCGGCGCCGAGGTGATCTTGGATCCCGCTCCGGCGCCGTCCGGATTCCCTGTCGAACTACTTCGGTACATCGATATTCTCACTCCCAATGAGGCCGAAACGACCCAACTGTTGAGCGGCCGACCTGGTCAGCTCACCGTCGAGGAGGCGCGTGCGGCATCAACACAACTGCGGGCGATGGGTGCGAGGATTGTCATTATTAAGCTAGGAGCCCAGGGCTGTTTGCTAGCCGACGCCGAAAGCACAATGCTGATAGGCGCGCCCAGGGTTCATGCGATTGACAGCACGGGTGCGGGAGACGTCTTCAACGCGGCTCTGGCTGTATCATGCTCGGAAGGCGCCTCTCTCGTTGAAGCTTGCAGGTTTGCGGTTCGCGCCGCGTCCTTTTCGGTGACGCGCCTGGGTGCGCAGAGAAGTGCCCCGAGTCGGGTGCAATTATAAAGGATCTGAAGGACAGCCGTGGCGTACGCGTGACATCGGAATCACGCGGGTGTTACGAAACAGTGCGACATCCTCAATCAGTCTCACCACGTCTTGACTGCGGTCCGGCTTATCACGTGTCGGTGGTCTACCATGGGCAACTAGGAAATCCACTCCTATCTGAACCAACCGCTGCGCGACCTCCCGAGTGTTTGCCACGCCGGCTATGCGCAGGCCCTCCATGGAACAAGCCCGCAGAAATTCTATTTCCAGATCGATTCCTAGAGATAACTCATTGAGTACAGCGCGGGCTTCACCGTCGATAAACGAAGTACTCGGAAAGTTGATGACACCGTCGACCCCCGAACCATTAAGAAAACGAATCAATTGTCCCATCGGGCGCAGCGTGTCGACAGCGAACACGCCGGCATACACGTTCGGCCATCGCTTCTTGGATGCAGACAAGGCCTCCAACATGCCTTCGTTGGCATCGTATACGGCGAGGACACTTAACCAGACCCCGTGTCTTTGGACAAGCGATCGAGCGAAGGGCAGAGTATCCACATCGTGGACGCATTGGCCGAGGCAGCCTGAGTCAGATTCTTGGCGAGACGAACCTCGAAATCAGAACCGGAGGCGCTTCTCGCTGCCAGGGTTTGTTGCGGCTTCATTTGGGACCTCCCGGCAGTCGGCATACGTAGAGTCTAGCGCTTTACACGTTACGCGAATCCCTGACTCGCGTCGGCTGTAACGATGGCCGAAGTCAAACTCCTTGAACGCGCGTGTCGTAGCCTCAATGGCTGTTTCTACTGGCAGGCGCTCCATCGCTGAAGCTCCCACGAACCCTACCGCATCGGTACGCGCAAGCACGTAGGCGGCGTCTTCTGGCGTTGCAATGGGTCCGAGGGCGGCAAAACACATGTCCATGGCGAGCGCGGTCTCGCTCCCTCCGCCCCGGGCCCGTCCCTCGATTTTTGGCAATGGTTACCTTAGCCATGTTCCTGAACCGCTCGCCGATCGTCTGCGTAAGGCGAAAGCTGCGCGTGAGGGATACCATCGCATCCAGACCGCGACAAACTCTTGCAGGGGTGCGGCGGCTCGACCCGTCCCCGGAATGGAAGAAAAGCAAAGAGACCTTAGCAGCATGTTCTTCAGGATAGGTTGGGCGATAAATCGGCCGTGAATATCCAAGGCCTAGGGCTGTTAGCGACCGCTGAATTGGGCGATGCGTTTCTCCAGAAACGCCGCCGTTCCTTCCTTCTTGTCCTCGGAGGAAGCGCATACGGCGAATAGCGCGCTTTCGATGACGAGACCCTCCGCCTGGCCGACATCAAGTCCACGGTTCACCGCTTCCAGGGAGAAGCGCACCGCCAGCGGCGCATTGGCGCAAATCGCGTGAAAAATCTCTTCCGCCCGAGCAAGCAATCTGTCTGGCGCAACGATCTCGTTCACCAAACCGATCCGGTACGCCTCATTGGCATCGATCGTCTCCGCCGTCAGAATCAGCTGCAGCGCTCGACCTTTGCCGATCAGGCGCGGCAGGCGTTGCGTACCGCCAAACCCAGGGATCACCCCCAGTTTGACTTCCGGTTGGCCAAACTTCGCATTCTCCGTCGCCAAACGCAACGTGCACGCCATCGCTATTTCGCATCCTCCGCCAAGGGCGAATCCGTTGATCGCTGCAATCACGGGCTTACCGAGGTTCTCGATGAGATTGAGCACAGACTGGCCCCTGCGCGTGAACTCGGCCGCTTCGACTGCGGAGATGCTTGCAATCTCCGTGATGTCCGCGCCGGCGACGAATGCCCGGTTACCGGCGCCGGTGAGTATGATGCCTCGAACGATACTGTCATCTCGAGCCTCCTCCAAGGCGGATTGGATTTCCCTGAGTGTGGCCTGGCTCAGCGCGTTGAGCGCTTTTGGACGGTTGACGGTCAGATAGCCGATTGCATTCCTCTTCTCGTACGAGATATTTGCGAAAGCAGGCATAGAAAAACTCCGATATTAGGAACTCTCGGTCGCTTGCAGGGTGCGCTTGATCCCCAACTCGGCACGCGGCTCTGGGATAAGGCGCGAACTTCGTTGGCCGGTGATGTAGCTCCACAGCCACTGCATTTGAACTCGCAGTCGGTTCTGCCCCTGTGGAAGAAACATGACATGGACGAGCGCCCAGACCACCCACATGGTAAAGCCGCTCGCGCGCAGCCTGCCGCGCTCGAGGACGGCGAAGTTCTTGCCGACCACTGCCATGTTGCCGCGGTCTCGATACCTGAACGATTTTGCGTTAGGGCGGTTTTTGATTTGTGCCGAGATCGACCGCCCGACGAAGCGTCCCTGCTGGATGGCGACTTGAGCCACTCCGGGTAATGGACGACCGTCCTGAAACAGGGAGGCTGCATCGCCGATCACGTACACGTGCGGTTGATTGGAAAGGGACAACAAGGGTCCCACACTGACCCGCCCGGCGCGATCCGTATCTGCGTTGAGATGTTTGATCACTGCGGAAGCTTGGACCCCGGCCGTCCACAAGACGGTATCGCTCTCGATCCTCTCGCCGGCGACAATGACGCCCCGAGCGTCGACCCGCTCAACCACCACCC
This sequence comes from uncultured Gammaproteobacteria bacterium, assembly GCA_963837435.1. Taxonomy (GTDB): domain Bacteria; phylum Pseudomonadota; class Gammaproteobacteria; order Steroidobacterales; family Steroidobacteraceae; genus Bog-1198. Next base: position 997,937 of record CAWINJ010000009.1, on the reverse strand, counting down.
CCGTTCTAATTGTTACCCCAATGGCCTGAAGCCGTCCGGCGGCTTTCTTTGCAAGAGATTCATGGAACGTCGGCAACACACGCCCCGCACCTTCGAGCAAAAGGACGGTGGTGCTGGTCGGATCGATGCGTCTGAAATTCGAGCGCAATGTGACCCGCGCCATCTGTGCAATGGAGGCCGCCAATTCCACGCCCGTGGGACCGGCCCCAACCAGCACGAACGTCAATGCGCGCGGAGGATAGTTACCATAAAAGAGATTATCCGAAGTTCGAGGCGACGGTCCCCAGAGGCGCCCACCTGAATTGATCGAGTCTCCAGAGGCCAAAGCGCTGCGGGAAGCGCTCGATGAGCACGGCGAGCAGATCAGGGGCGAGATCGGCGGAAAGATCTGAGTCCCGTCATCTAGTGTTCGAATACGATGACCGATCGCGCCAGCTCGCCAGTCTTCAGCGCCGCAAACCCGTCGTTTATCTGCGGCAGCTGAATACGCTGCGCGATGAGCTCATCGAGTTTGAGCTTGCCGGCCAGGTAGAAATCAACCAAACGGGGCATGTCGACCGGAAACCGATTGGACCCCATGACGGACCCCTGGATTCGGCGCTCGTCCAGGAAGGCGTGTCCCGGCAGGCAAACGTTCTGACCCATGGGGATCATGCCGACGATGGTGGCGGTGCCGCCGGGGCGCAACATGTGAAACGCCTGCTCTGCAGTCTTGGCAAGACCAATCGCTTCGATCGCGTGATGGACGCCGTTCGCGCTCAACTCGCGCACGGCCGCAACCGGGTCCACTCGCGAAGCGTCGATAAAGTCAGTAGCGCCAAAAGTTCGGGCTAACGCGGCCTTGGCAGCAACCCGGTCTATGGCAATGATGCGACTCGCTCCTGCGATGGCCGCGCCGTTGATTGCGGACAGGCCTACCCCACCGCAGCCAATCACAGCCACTGTTTCGCCCGGTCTGACGCCGGCGGTATGAATCACTGCACCCACGCCCGTCATGACCGCGCAACCAATCAACGCGGCACGATCGAGTGGCATGTCACTGCGGATGGCGACACAGGCGTGCTCATGGATCAACAATTGCTCGGCAAAGGAAGACAGATTGAAGAACTGGGGTAATGCGGACCCGTTCTGACTCAGACGCGGCTCGAGGTTGAAATCTCGCGCTGTCTCAGAGGAGAAGCAGGTAGACATGTGACCCGTCAGACACTGCTCGCAGTGACCGCAAAACACCGATAGACACGTGATGACATGATCGCCAGGCTTGACCGTGCGAACCTCTGCACCTACGGCTTCGACAATGCCGGAACTCTCATGGCCCAGCACTACCGGCAGCGGATGCGGATAATGACCTTCGATAAAGTGGAGGTCCGAATGACACAGGCCTACGGCGGCAGTCCGTATCAACACTTCTCGCGGGCCGGGCTTGCTGATCTGAACGTCGTCGATTTGAAGCGGCTTACCCACTTCTCGCAGGACTGCCGCTTTCATGCGCCCTCTTCTGCTGTTGCGCCACGCACCGCGGTCGGGAGTGCGGTGCGGCGCCCGTCATAGACGAATTCCGGCGCATCGAGGTTGACCGCCGGAAATGCCTTCCGGTCGCTCGGGTAATCCTGGGAATGCTGCCACTCGGGCTCGTTGAGTCGCTTGGGCATCAGATGCACGGAGCGCATCAGGTAGCCCGGATTGAAATTCTCCGGATCAATCCAGGGCAGCTTGGGAGCTGCGAGATTCTTGGGCCGCAGGGCCACTTCAACCTTCTTCGCGCCGCGCGCCTGCATGTGCTTCAGCATGCGACAGACGAAATCGCTGACGAGGTCCACCCGCAAAGTCCAGCTGGAGCGCAAATAGCCGAAAACATAGAACAGGTTGGGCACGCCGGTAAACATCATGCCACGGTACGTGACCGTATCCGCGAAATTCACAGGCTCGCCATCCACGGCGAATTGTATATCTCCCATCACGCAGAGATTGAAGCCCGTGGCGGCGATGACTACATCGGCCTCGAGGAGCTTGCCCGATTTCAACATCAGGCCGGTCTGGGTGAATCGCTCGATCTCATCGGTTTCCACAAACGCCTTGCCGGCCTGGATGGCGCGGAACAGATCCCCATCCGGCAGGAAGGCTAGACGTTGCCGCCACGGCCGATATTTCGGCGTGAAATGCTTTTCGGTGACCTCAGGCCCCAGCATCTGACTGACTGCCCCGAGCAGCTCATTGCGCACCACCTCGGGCTCCGTGAACGTGCGCTGCGTAAACTGCGCCTCATCAGCCAGAATCTGGCGGCGGACGATCTCGTGGATCCAACTTTCGTCGATCGCGAGTGCTCGCAGCCGGTCGGCGAGCTCGTTCGCGTTCGCCGCGTAGGCAAAATACGTGGGCGAGCGCTGCAGCATGGTGACCTTGCCGCACTGATCGGCAATGTTGGGTATCAGCGTGGCCGCCGTGGCGCCTGATCCAACGACCACAACGTGCTTGCCGCTGAGGTCCAGGCTCTTCGGCCACGCCTGCGGATGGACGATTCGGCCGCGGTACTCCTGCATTCCCGGCCATTCCGGGGTATACGCCTGTTCGTGCCGATAGTATCCCTGGCACATCCACAGGAAGCGGGCTGTGAACCGAAGAGTCTGGCCACTGTCTGTCCGGCGGACCTGCACGCTCCAGAGTTGGTCGCGGCTGGACCAGTGGGCCGATTCGATCCGGTGACCGTAGCGGATGTGGCGAGCCAGATCCGCCTCGTCAATGACTTCTCCGATATAACGGCGGATCGCCTCACCGCGCGCAATCGGCGCTCCGACCCAAGGCTTGAACCGGTATCCAAATGTGTAGAGGTCACTGTCCGAGCGGATACCCGGATAGGTGTGTGTTAGCCACGTGCCTCCGAAGCTCTCCTTGGCCTCCAACACCGCGAAGGTGAGCTCGGGTGTTTGACGTGTCAGGTGATAGGCCGCACCGATACCCGAAATGCCGGCGCCCACAATCAAGACATCGAAGTGTTGGGTAGTCACGGATTTAGCCTTGCAGGACGTTGTAAATGACGTCGCGGATTTCGACCGGGAATGCGCCTGACATGCCCTCGAAGGTTGTATTCGTGAGAACGACGACGCTCAGCGCATTCGTCCGATCCACGAACCAGTTGTGTCCGTAGACGCCACCCCAAAGGATGGTTCCTTTTGATTGTGGGGTTGCGGCGAGCTTCGGATCCTCGAGAACCCCCCAACCCCAGCCGAAACCCCACCCGGGTCCGAACGTTTCAGCCCAGGAACCCACGTGGGCGACAAACATCTGCTCCCAGGTTGAGGCACGAAGCACTCCGTCGAGTCCCTTGCGAGCAGTCTCGAAGAAGCGCAGAACATCGTGCGCCGTACCGGCCATGCCCGCTCCACCGGATGCATATGACGAGCGATTGAGAATACGGCTGGGCACAAAGGTCACCGGAGCACCGAACAGCGGGACTGTTGTGCCGTCGGTCATCCGCACGGGCTCGGGCGTCGCGTCCGCGTAATGTGTGACCAGGCGCGCCTGATCGACGACGACGAAATCAGTGTCTTTCATCTCCAGCGGGTCGGTGATCAAACTGCGAACGACTTGCGCCAATGGCGCCTCGCCCGCTTTGGCAATCACCGCGCCGAGCACGTCTAATGCCAACGAATACCGCCAAGAGGTACCGGGTTCGTAGACCAGGGGCGCCCGCGCCAAGCGTTGCAGATTTTCATCGAGGCTGAGGCCCGCCTGATCGAGTCCGTCCGATATGTCGAGCGCGTGGTAGGGCGAGTCTGCCGGCTCGAACGAACGATAGGTCAAGCCGGCCATGTGAGTTAGAAGATCACGAACCGCAATGATCGGGACGCGCCCATTCGGCAAGCGTGGTATGAAATCCGGCAACCAAAGGGTTACGGGGTCGTCAAGACATAGACGACCTGACTCGATCAGCCGCATCGCCGTAGCCGTCACAATCGGTTTTGTCACCGAGGCGAGCAGGAAAATCGACTCTTCTGTCATGGGCACTCGCGCCTCGCGGTCGGCCCAGCCCGCCGCCCGACCGTAGACCTGTGTGCCGTGGTGCGCCACGAGAACAACTGCCCCAACAATGCGCTGTTCCTGCAGCGCACGATCTATGGCGGAATCCAGACGTGTCCGCAGGATTGACTGACTGTAGACGGGGGTCTCAGCCGGATTCACGAGTCCGCCCGCAACATCGCCTGGACGTCCTCAGGACGCGGGCGCCACGCCGACGGAATGGACGATGTCAGACCTCCGTCGACGACGAGGTGATGGCCGTTGACATAGCGAGAATCATCGCAGGCCAGGAAAAGCGCAACCGCCGCGATCTCCTCCGCTGTGCCTCCTCGCTGTTCGGGAATCAGTTGGGTCAACTCCTTGGCGGGGGCGCCGCTTTCGTCATACATGTCCCGCGTCATGGCGGTCGCGATGAGTCCAGGGCAGATTGCATTCACGCGTATGTTGGTTCCGACGAGGTTCTGACAGGCGCTTTGCACTAGATTGATCAGACCGGCTTTGGAGGCCGAGTAATGCACCGGCCCCGCGCCCGCGCGCAAGCCCGCGACGGAAGCGGTGCAGATGATCGAGCCTCCTCCGCGCCTGTTCATCACGGGCGCGGCAAACTTGATGGCCAGAAAGGGACCCACGAGATTGACACGCAATACTTCGAGCCAGTCGGCTGCGCTCGAATCAAAAATTCCGCCAGCGGCCGTACCGGTGATGCCGGCATTGGCGTAGAAAACATCGACGCCACCGTAGGTGGCGACGGCGGTATGCACAAGTGCCTCAACTTCCGATTCATCGCCTGCATCACCGACGACGGCAGTGGCTACGCCCCCGATTCGTTTGATGCTCGCGGCCGTCTCATGCGCGGCCTCGGTTTTGTCAGCGATCACCACCCGTGCGCCCGCCTGGGCAAACAGTGTCGAGGCCGCGCGACCGATGCCCGAGCCCGCGCCTGTGACGATCGCGACTTTGCCCGCCAGTTGCGCGCTCATGCTTCGGGCGCAACGGCCGACTGTCCGATCACGCGCAGGGCCAGCTTCGACTCGTGTGCCGCTATGAGCGCGCGATCATCCTGTTGCCAGGGGTGAAAGTTCGGCCGGAAGAAAGACAGCCAAGCGGGAAACACCTGCCGTACCAGACCCGGATAGACCAACAGGTACCAGAAGGTGCGAATCCAGATCGTCGGCCCCTTGATGCCATCCTGGACAAAGAACCGTTTCATGTATCGCACGCGCTCGCTCAGGAACTGGGCCGTGGTCAGGAGCAACACCAGGGAGCGGAATTTCCAGCGCTGGTAGCGGGTCAGCTCCTGGGTAACCGCCATGAATGTGTCGAAGGCGACGGCCTTGTGCTCGATTTCTTCGAGCGCGTGCCATCTCCAGAGTCGCGCGGACTCGGGTGAATCGTGTTTGAAGTGACGGTCACTTTGGAGAAAGGCGTGCGCGATGATGGCCGTCAGGTGTTCCGTGGCCACGGTTGCCGCGAGGTTGACGTCGGCAGGGAATCCCTTCGCTTCAGCCCGCCACTTGGCCACGTCCTCGTCGATGTACGAGGTGTCATAGCCTGCTTCACGTACCTGTTTGTTGAAGTACGCATGCTCGCGGCTGTGCACGGCCTCCTGCTTGATAAATGCATCGATCTGCGGCTGTAGAGCCGGGGGCACCGAGTCTCGATAATGCCGCACGCTCTCAATGAAGAACGCCTCACCCTCGGGAAAGACCAGTGACAGGCTGTTGTAGAACGCGGTCGCGACGGGATCGCCATGCTTCCACCAGCGCGGCCAGCGCTGTCCACGGCCCAGCATTACGTTGCGGGGGTTGATCACGAGGTCAGCAGGCGTACCGGATATACGTTCCATAGGAAAGCCCTCGGGTTGGAGGCTACAAGCTATTCCCTATTTACCGCGTGGTCAATAGCTATTTACCAAGGCGTCAATAGCGGGGTCGATTTGGGGGGCGTCGCGCCGGGGGAAGCCAACTGGCTGCTGGGGGGAAGTCGGATGGACCGGAAGAATCAGGCGCCAGGCTGTCGGTACAGTGTGTTCAACGCCGTAAGGGCCTGGACGAAGTACCGCCGGCGCTGGGCTGCGGAGATTTTGAGAAGGTCACCCAGGAGAGGTCCCACTGAGGATTCTGCGAAGGCGGCGAAGGACAATATGAGCGCGTCGCGCGCGATCATCCGGGCCTCATTGTTGGAGCGTCCGTGAGCGAGCTCTTCAATGAATTGATTGAGCAGATAGTTGACCGGTTTCAGGCGGTCGGTCTCGCCTGAGCGGACCAGCCACGACAGAACACGCCCCAGACCCTGATTATCGAACAGGCCGAAGATCCGCTCGACCAGAGGGGGGTAGTCCTCGTTCTTGTCCACTTCGAGATGCAAGCCCCGCAGGCCGGCCAGAAGCTCGCGAACCAACTCCTCGGCGAGCGCCGCATGCAAGCCGGCCAGGGACCCGAAGTGATGACTCAGATTCGGATGAGTGACGCCCGTCGCTTCCGCTACGGCGCGCATTGTGAGAACGTCGTTCGGCTTTTCAACAATGAGGCGGCGAGCGGCAGCGAGTGCCTGCTCACGCATATCCGGTGCAGCACGCCTGATGCGCGATCCGGTCTTCGATTTAACAGCGGTCTTACTCATGAGACCCGCTAGTCTGGGGGATGAGGGGTCGGCGAGCAAATCAATGCGGCCGCTCGGGGCTGAGATACTATGGGCCGGAAAGGCGAATCGGGAGTGACGGTGAGCACAGCCCTCAGGTCGGCAAAGTCCAAGTCTCGTATAAAGACGGCGAAGCCACGAAGTCAGCGGGCACGCCGGCGGCCGCAGGTGGACCTCGAGACCAAGACCCTGCCCTCGCAGGCGCGTTCGCGGAGCACGTTCGATGCGATATTGCGGGTAGCGGGAGAGACGCTCGCCGAGAAAGGTCCCGATGCGTTTTCGGTGAATGTGGTCTGCCTTCGAGGCGAATTTTCACCCCCCGCCTTCTATCGCTACTTTCCAAACAAATATGCCCTCCTCAAGGCGTTGGCCCAACGTTTAATGGATGCCGGGGACGATGCGGTCGTGATGGCCATGGCACGGGACGGGTTGCCGCAAACAGAAGAACAGCTCCTGGGCGAGCTGCGTAGGGTTCTCACTGCCTTGGTGACTGCAACGGCTTCTTTTCCAGGAAGTGTGCAAATCCTGAGGGCCCTCCGCTCAACACCCGAAATGCGTCAGGTACAGCTTGCTTCGACGGCCAGGGTTGCAGCTCGCAGGCTCGAGCGGTTGCGCGCAATGTTCCCCAACGCCGACCCTACACGACTACGTCGCGGGGTCTGGCTTGGCCTCGAGACCGCCAACATTGCCGTGGAGTTGATTGTCGAAGGAGCCTACAAGGAAGCAAGTAAGACCGTTCAAGCGACGATTGATGACGCTGCGGTGATGCTCGCGCGGTATTACTGGCACCTCGGCGCCTCGCAAGGGGTCGAACATTGACGGCGCGCCGCTAGCCGTTACAGCGGTTGCGTCATCTCGTGCGCCGCCCAACTTCCTTCGCGCGCGTAAGCTCCGGTGGACCCAACTGCCAATAGAAGCGCCCGACCATCACGGCAACCTCATCAATCATGACTTCCACGCTTTCGCTGGCCATTTGGCTCTCTCCCTCCACTATCAGCTCAATGACCTGAGTGGAAATCTCTAGCCCGAGCCACGCTCCGCGGCGCAGCCGGGCCGGATCGGCGCCCGGAAACGTCTCACGTAACCGCTCGAACCAGCGCGACGCGACCTTGGTCATCGAAGCACGACGCACTTCAAACATTGCGGGTGTAGTTCGCAATGCTCTCAGGATCGCCACGCTACCCGGAAAGGACGAAGTGACGGCGATGACCCGTTTGAGACGCTCGCGGACCTCATCGACGATCTCACCCTCGCTTTTCGGAATCGCCCGGTTGGCCATTACGCTCAGAGCAGCCTCATCCTCGGCCGCCATCAGGCGCTCAGCCAACGACTTGAGCAGCGCATATTTGTTGGGAAAGTAACGATAGACCGCCGGCGGGGTCAGACCGGACCGTTCGCACACCGCATTGATCGAGAACGTCCTCGAAGTGTCTCGCGCCAGCACGTCGGCCGCAAAACTCAAAATCGCGTCAAACGTGGTGCGAGAGCGCTCCTGCAGAGGGAGAGTCTTGGTCTCGAGCACACGCCCGGCACGCGAGCTTCTTCGCATCCTTGCCACTACCTGTAAGCGCCGGGCAGCCGTCGGAACAGATGATTATGGGCCTGCAACCGCGTGACCTCTTTGCCGGGGTTGAACGAGCACGGCCGTTCAGTACTTCTCAGTATCATATGCGGCCTCGAACTCGACAGACAAGCGAACCACTGACGCAGCGCCGCCGCCAGGGGAATTCGATACTAAACTCTACTGTTGCGCCTCCCAAATCGGTAGATTACAGTATCGTTTAAGGCGACCTTCCCGTCGCATGGTGTCGACAATGTCAAGCAACAGCGACCAGTCCCTGCGGCGCCGCGCGCGCGCGGTGATCCCGGGAGGAATGTATGGGCACCTTTCAACGCGGTTCCTACCCGATGGCTTTCCGCAGTTTTTTGAACGCGCCAAGGGTGCTTACCTGTGGGACGTTGACGGCCGTCGTTACCTGGATTTCATGTGCGCGTTCGGACCGAACCTGCTGGGTTATGGCCATGAGACAGTAGATCGCGCCTACATCCGTCAACTCGAGTGCCGTGAAGCGAAGCGAAATTGCCAATCCTGGGAAGTAAAAGTGTCAATCCCGCTCGTGACAAGTCATTTTAAGTCGCGGCCGTCTGCCAACCCATTGATTTGTCGCCGTGTTGGGAAGTAATACTGTCAATCGTTGGCAAATTAGGACGAGCGGCCATATTCTCGCGCCTGCCAGTCGATGGATACCAGGCGCGGATCTAAGAAATAGAATTCGTACGGCTTCATGCGCTCGACCACGCTCTGCCAAAATCGAAGCAGATTTTCCACACAGCTCGAAAGAACGCGCAGCAAGGTGGCGGCCGAGCCGAAACGCAGCCATTCCGGCAGACTGACCCACCACTTCACAGTCAGCGTCTGAATGTGCAACGCAGGTATGCTCGTCTGCTGCACGGTACTCATGCCCCGCCAACTTGTTTCCCATAGCAAGAACGCCAATGCATCAGCGCGAATCCCTGCCGCCGGCAGAGTCACCGGGTAAGTCCAATGAAGTAGCCGCTGGATATCCGCATGAGTACGAGGTGAAAACGTCAAGCGCTTGCGCGCCAGCAACACGTTGACGAGATTCTCGCAGTGTTCGAGCTTCGCTGGAATAGCAAACCTGCTGCGCCGAACCGGCTGCAAGGTATGCCGCATCATAATAACTCGCGAAAGCCGACACCGCTGCCGCCACCGGTCGCGACGCTCCTCCAAATCATCGATTATCCGAGCACGCTCGTCTAATTCGACGGCTTCGCGCTTGGCATCGCGTTCGTCGATCCGCCTCGCCTCCACATAGTCCGGGTGTTTGCCCCGTCGCGCCGCGGGTACAATCAGTATGGGCAGCATGCTGCGCGTCAGCCAAGCGCCGGAGCGACAGACCGCTGCGCACCGACATAACCGGACTCCTCGACCGCTTGTGTCCAATAGGATTCATTCAGCGCCAAGGCGGGATCATCAAACCGGTTCCCCTGGGCCAGCAAGCTTTCAATAGCGCGGGTGAAGTAATCCATTTGGATTTCCGGCGGGCCCGTCAGTTGAGCCTGTGCATGCGCTCTGACGAATGCGTTCCAGAGATCCGCCCCACTGTGCTCAAGGCGCAACCCGGCGGCGAAGCTTTTCGCCAGAAAATATCCCGTAAACGTAGGCCCACTACCTTCGGGATACCGGGTCTTATCGTATCCTGCCAGGCAAGTCGCTGCCTCGCTCGCATCGCGAATACCATGGAATAACATCTGCTCAATCATGAAACGAGCGACAATCTGCTCATCCCCGCTCATTTGAAAACCGGCCTTCTGAGCTAGCAGCTGCGGTTGCCCGATCAGAAAGGTGATCAAACGAATCCCGTGATAAGCCAGCTGATCGTGGACGTCACGCAGCCATTCGTAGGAGTTTCGCGATTGGCGCTGGGCCTCGTCGCAAAATAACGCCACGATGTGTCCTTTTCGCGCCGCAAGACGCTCGCGTAAACGACGAATAAGCTCTTGGCGCTTGACGGTGATGGATCGTTTGAGCACATCGCCACTCGCGCCGGCTGCTATCAACAGGGAGCTGAAAAACGGCCCCTCGAAATCTGTTCGATGATGTTCGCACGACATGCGTATGGTCAACACCTCGGGACGCACCCGCGCCAGATGCAGGCATACATAGTCGACCGCGTGAGTCTTTCCCATTCGCGGGCGCGCGTACACCAAGGCGCCGGGCATTAGGACGCGAAGGCAACGTTCGACCAAATCGACGAAAGATTCGATCGCCGTGGTCGCTACGCGATAGTTTCGTCGCAGTAGCGGATGCTCATGACGCTCGAAATGGGTTTGCGACATCATTGACCCTCGGCAGTTTACGTAAATCCAGGCGGAATTCGCAGGCGCTGCGCTTTCACCGGCCCCCTCGCTAATGGCAGCGCGTCGACACTGGCGGCGGGGTCCATACGCATCGTTTGCTTGGCTTGGATGCGATCCTTGATCTGTGCGATTTCACTCGCCACTCTCCGGGAGCCTTTGGCTTTCCCGCGCTTAAAATCCAAGTACACCTGTACCGGGTCGTCCCACTGTCCAAAGCGCAACTGACGCAGCCGTTTCGCCTTAAAGATGCGTGTGCGCACTTCGAGTGAATGTGGCGTTGCGGACCACAAGCCGCCGGCCGTGAGCTCACTGAATTCAGTGCCATCCGCCAGAAATGCACGCAGCACACGAATATCATCGGCGTCGTAATAGATCCGCAAGCGTTTGCCGATCAATTCGGGCGCTCTGGCAAGCCTCTCGCTGGTATATCGCACGTGATAGAAGCTAATATGCGGCTTGTCGCCTCGACCAACATGACCTCGAACGCGCGCCGGATGCACACGCTGCAACAGACACAGATTTCCCCGCAGCGCTTGAGGGAGATGTCTCAGCAGGATAGGTCGATCCCGAATACCCACTCTCATGGCTTCCAGAGGCGTTCGCCCGCTTCCCAAGCCTCCATGCGGTGTGCCGTTATAGTTCATTACCCAAACGGCGAGTAATTCGCGCAGTTCGTCCAGTGACACGACGAGGCGAAGATCGTTGCCAGGGTCCTTCAGCAGGCGCAGGACATCGCTCGCTTTCGACCCAGTCGTGCCAGGTAGACGATGGGTAAAGCGCGTCGCGACCGTGCCGAAGAATCGCTCAATGAACGGTCGATCGTCCGGTTCATATGCCGGGCCCACATCGACGGTGCATCCAAGCAGTTCACAGGCGACATCCAAGCTGTCAGCCGCCAGATGGGCGCGCGCGTTGTCAAAACGGATTTGCCTCCAGCACGCGTAGGCGGTCTCGGGGAATACTTCGGAGACAAATCCCCCGTTCTTGATCGGTTCAAGATCTGGGATCGTGATTGGCGGCCGCTGTGCGGGTGCTAGCGCCTTCTCCAAAGTTCGTATCACATCATAGCGACCGTACTCGCGACGCAAGCAGAGCGTGTAGCCGATAATCGCGCGTGTGCCGATGTCGATCATAGCCAGCAACCACACGCGTTCAATCTCGAAGGCCTGCTCATCGCCGTAGGGATCTTGATCTAAGATCTTCAGACGCAGGTCCAATTTGTGAGCATCAAACTCGACGGTGTCAAATGGATCGGTCACTACCTTTGCGTGCCCCCATTTCAAAGCCGCGGCGGGCTTTACGCGTTCGCCGCCCGCTGAGCGGTGTGCGCCTGCGAATCCCTCGAGCATTCGATTGCGCAGCGTATTGCCAAGACTGCGGCGCCCCTGCTCATCTTGGTTCAGCGGGTAGTCCTTGGCGGTCAGCCCGAGCGAACGGCAGAGGGCAGTGAAGCGGTTGTGTGCGAGATTCAAACCCTTCACATAAAAGCGCTCCCCCCGCTGCATTAACAATACTTCTCGGCTCTGGATCAATTTGCACAGCAAGCCTTCAAGTTCCCGATGTCGGTCGAGCAGCTGACCGAACGATCCTGAAAGCCCCCTACCCTTGCCTTTGCTATTCTTTCGCCGCTGATAGGCGACTGTTCGCAGGCTCGGGATCAAGGCTCTGAAGCCCCACGGTCGGCCATCCGGGTGTCGTCGGAGCGCCCGCTCAATCATTCGATAGAGTGTTCGTCGGTCAACTCGCGTTTTCCCCTCGACTTCGCCGACCGGCAACCCTCTGCTGTAGAACTCGATCGCCGCGGCGCGACTTTGATATCGTCGACGCGTTTGTGGATCAAGCACGCTAAAATCCGTGCTAGGCCAGAGCGTAGTGTCGAGGCTGTCTGGGCCTGGGCGCTTCAAGGAGGCGGTCGCCGAAAGACCGTGTTTAAGCCGAGTGGCGTTGAGTCGATTTCCGGTGCGATCACCTTGCCCGCGGCCAGCAAATCGAAGAGCGCGGACCGCACCGCATTCACGTCGAGAGGATGAAACGCGGCCTCGAGCCGCTCCAAACGGTGGGGTTTCTCCAGCCGAGTCAGAATTTCGTTCTGCAGCCTGCGATCAACAAAACGAGCCGAGCAGACTCGATAAGGAACGATTTTCGACCAATTCTGAATACGTATCGTCAATGCGACCAAGTCCGCTCGTTGAAGAATGCGGACAGCGATTCCGTTGACGGTCTTTGCAATCGAACTTCTCTCCGCGTCGTTCGGTGAAACGACCCAGAACTTGTGGTGGCGGCCCTGATCGACCCAGAAATCAAGCACTCGGCCGGCGTTGCCTTCCATGTACGCTGGGCGCTCGCAGAACGTTTGCACGTGTGGATCAGCTTCGAGCAGTATCCAAGCGTCTTGCGCATCACGCGAAAACAGCGTCAGTCGCCGTCGAAGTTTCGGGCTGAAGACCTCGATACGCCGCTGCCACGGCCGCCGCTTTATTTCTACCGCTTGAGCGTATTCAGGCGCCATGGGGCATAGGAATACCCGCAATAATTGACACTATTATTACCGGCCACGAAAAAGTGGCAACTTCATTGCCTTGGAATGCGCAAAGACATTGCCAATCCGTCTTAGCCCAAGTGACTCAGGTCATTGATTCGTCGAGGAACCGGCGTTCGCGAGCATTGGCACAATCGCTTCGCACCACGGATGACGCGCGAAGCTTTTGAAGTTCCTCCTCGATACAAGGCTTCAGCGCAGCCTTGATATCCTCTTCAGAGATAGTGACGGGCAGGCTCAGATTCTTTATATTCATTTCACTTCCCTATGTGACATTGAAGCGCCCGTAGTAATCGGCCGCGTGACGCCGTTCTTCCCTGAAATTTTCCACCTTCGCAGACTGGAAGCCGCGACGTTCGTGGAATAATACTCGGTTTTGCTCGCTGCGTAGTTGCCCCTGAACCCGACGAGTCGATTACGCAATAATGATATCTCGATCCATCGCGGCCGCAGCTCTAGCCATTGCCGATCTTTCCGCGCTTATTTTCTCTCCATACTGCAAGGGCATTCTAGTGGATTTCCAGCCGCCGGCCTGGGTGATCGCTGCAAGGTCGATGTTCAGGGCTGCCAGGTCCTGGGTCGCGCCCACCCTAGTTGAATGCCCGCTTACTTGCTTTACGACACGCTCGGGCATCCCTACCCAATGTGCCACCCGCTTAAATATCGGTGCGATGCTTCCGGCATTCAACGGGCCGCCGATCTGCTGCTGGCCAACCAGGCGCCGGAATATCGCCCCCTCGTCGATCGCTGCATGTTCCAACCAAATCTTCAGCCACCTGATGGTCTCCCGTGAAAGATAGGCGGCCCTCCCCTGGCCGTCCGCGTCTGTCTTGCCTCGCCGGATCAACGCCCGCCCAGTTCCATCTGGATGGAAATCGATATCTCGAAGCTCAAGTGCCACGAGCTCGCCCCGTCGAGCAAGCGTCTCATACGCGACACACAGCATTGCTCGTTCGCGATCCGCACGGAGGCCTTCGCCTGCGCTCGTTATAAATTCCTTGATGTCTTTCCAACCCAGGGCATGTGCCTGATCCTGGCGCGCAGAAGTTTCCCGCCCCATCTTTTTTAGTCCCAATCGCACGGCCTCGCTGGAGCAGGGATTCAGAAGCCCCGCAGCTACGTGCACGCGCGCGATGGTTGCCACATAGCGCCTGATGGTAGCCGGCTTCTTCCCGACAGTTGTTCGATCTTCGATAAACGCACGAATGGTTTTCGGCTCCGCCGGCAAATACGGCTCGCCTCGCGATTCGCAGAACGCCTGGAAGATCGCCCCGTCCGCTTTCTGGGCACGCAGGGTATTGGCCGAGTACGCGCCCTCCGCCATCGCCTGCCATTCGAGTAGCGCGGTTAGCGGACCCTCAAGTATCGGCCGCGGAGCAATCGGCCTGGGACCAAATTCAGACGGCGGGTCGCGCAGTTCCATTTGAAGAGCGTAACACGAAACGGGGTATAGATGCGATAACTGTAATTATCACTATACTTAACGATAATGCAATTATATATATCTATATGATAATATCTATGCATGAGTGAATCCCTCGTTTATGGCGTCACTCGCGAGCGTGGTCCCTCCGTCTCCTACGGCGAGATCGAGCGGGCGGCGCGCGCGCTGATGATGAAAGGCGAACGCCCGACCATCGACGCCGTGCGCAAGGCGCTCGGCCGTGGCTCCCCGAATCACCTCACGGACTCCCTGCGGCGGTTTTGGAAGGACCAGGCGGCATTAAATGCCGGCGACCCCGTGGCCCTCACCCGCCTGCCGCCCGAGCTCGCGGAAGCCGCCGTCGCGCAGTGGGAGCAGGCGCTCCGACTCGCCCTGCAAACGGCAAAGGTCGAGGACAGCGCGGCACGCGCGCGCCTCGAAGAGTTGCACCGTGACACCGAGGCCCGCGCTCACTCCGTGGAACTGCGGGAGAAGGAGTGGGATCTGGCCGCACGCGTGCGCGAACGCGCCCTGGCGGAGGCTCGCGAACAGATCAGCCTGTTGATGAAAGAGCTCGCTGCGGATCGGGTCGCATTGCGGGCGCGCGATGCGCGCATCGCCGATCTCGATGCTCAGCTCGAGGACTACCGACGGCAGTTCTCCACACTGACTGCACGCGCTATTGCGAAGAACCGGACGATCACGGTCAAGAGACCGCGACCGCCCATTCACCGCAAGCGGAAGAACCCAATCACGTCGACAAAACGAGTGGCGCGGAAACCTCGCTGAAGGGCAAGTGCGCACGCATCCCTGCGTGCGGCTTTCTCGCCGTAGCGGACACCCTGACGATCACATCCTTGCTGCCGGGTGACCTACGAATTTGGCGCCCTCACCCTTTGGTCCCGGCGGCACCCATCACTGGATCGGGCACGGCAAGCGTCCCGTGCCGCCAATGGCCAGCACTCCCACTCTCATTATCGTCTTCACTTGCTTCCCTCACGGGGCGGACTGCTCTGCCGTGGCAAGGGCTGGGCTGCTGGTGTTGCTATTGCCGCCTGTGATGAGTATCTGTCCACCGGGAAGCAGGGTTTCAGTGTGGCCGGCGCGGGGCACCGCTAAAGTGGCGATCACGCCGGTGAACGTCTTGGTTGTGGGGTCGTACACCTCAATGGTGTCGAGCATCGTAAAGGACCCCAGCGCTTCGGGTCCGCTACCTCCGCCGGTAATCAGCACCTGACCATTGGCCAACAGCGCTGCCTGATGAAACGTGCGCGCAGTGGTCATCGTGGCGCTGAGCGCCGTGAACGTATTGGCGACGGGATCATAGATCTCCGCTGTGTTCAGGTTGTTCTTGCTGGGGTCGAAGCCACCCGTCAGGAGCACCGTTCCGTCGGAGAGCAGGGTTGCCGTATGGCCCTGCCTGCCCGTGGTCAGCGTCGCGGTCATTGCCGTGAAGCTCTGTGCCACTGGGTCATACAATTCAGCGCTGTTGAGCGTAGTTCCGCTCTGATCGGACCCCCCCGTGATGAGAACCTTGCCGCTCTGCAGGAGAGTCGCCGTGTGGGAACTGCGAGGAGAGGTCATGACGGCGTTCAGTGCGGTAAATGTCCCGGCCACCGGGTCGTAAAGTTCGGCGGTATCCAAGTCGCTGGAATTGTTGTTGAAGCCGCCGGTGAGCAGTACCTGGCCGTTTGGAAGCAAGGCGGAGGCAAAGTCTTCCCGCGCCGTGGTCATCGAGGCGCTGACCGCGGTGAAAGTATCGGCCGTGGGGTTATAGAGTTCGGCCGTAGCGTAGGTGGTTCCTGTACTGGGGAATTTGTCGTCGCCGCCCATCAGGATCACGTCACCGCTATTGAGCAGCGTCGCGGTGTGCCCGGCACGAGGCGAGACCATGGTCGCGCTGAGCGCTGCGAATGTGGAGGACACCACCAGATTGACGACACTCCCCGGAGCCACTGCCGTGCCTGCCGCCGGATTTAGACTCATGACGCTTCCCGCAGATAGAGTGCTGCTGAATCCTTGCGTAACTGTGCCGACCTTAAGACCCGCACCCGTGATCGCCGTGGTGGCGGCCGCCTGCGTGTCTCCGGCCACATTGGGTACGGCGACGGTCGCGGGGCCGGAGGAGATGACGAGATTGACCGCGGCGCCTTTCGCCACAGAAGTGCCCGCCGCCGGGCTTTCGCTGATGACATCGCCCAAGGCCACCGAGTTGCTCGACTGCATCGTCACCGTGCCGAGGGTAAGGCCCGCGTCCTTGATCGCCGTGGTGGCCGCCGCCTGGGTGTCTGCGACGACATTGGGTGCCGAGACGGGGGCGGCAGAGCCGTCATCGCCGCCGCAGCCCGATATGGTCAAAACCAGGCAAGCTGTCGCCGCCCAAATGCTCAGAGTCTTCATGGTTGTCCCCGCGATTGGCAGTTGTTCTTCGTCCAAACCGCAATCGCTGGGCGGCGCCCTCGCTCATCAAGCGCGCTGGACCATGCTCTGGGACGCGCCTGATAACGGGCGCACATCCGGTGTCGGCTGCTCGCCCGGACTGCTGTTGTGGCCCGATCGTATCGGCGCAAGACAGGCGAGACTCTCGAAATCGCGCCATCGTCACTCAAAATTGCGACAATTTAGCTTGGAGACCGGTTGTGGAACCGAAATGGACCCAGCCGCCGGGCCCGATCGTCGCTAGGCGGCCTTAGGTTCCGAGGGTGGTGACGCCCTGCTCCGCCCTCTGCTTGCTCGGTGCGTAGCCGAAGCGCTTTTTAAACAGCGCACCAAAGTGCGATTGGCTACCGAACCCGCAGCGCTCGGCGACCTCGAGGATGCGAACTCCCTGTCGCAGCAAGACCACCGCTTTGTCCAATCGATAGCGATTCAGCAGGGCGTTGGGTGAACACTGGAAGCAATAGTGCGCCTTGCGCTCCAGCTGCTTGCGCGACATGGCCAGATGCCGGGAGATGGTCTCGACGCCGCATCCTGAATCGGGATACAGGGTCTCCAGGGCGGCGAGCAAGCGGGACTCGAAGCTCTCCCTCGCCGGCGGTCGCTTGGTATCGCCCGTCGCGATCTTCTCCTTCCACAAGTCTTGGGCAGCGGCGCGCCGGATGCGCCGCCGTTGATTGATCAGATTGCCGACTTGCACCTCGAGCTCATCGCGCCGGAAGGGTTTGGTGATGTAAAGGTCCGCCTCCGCGGCAAGACCGCGCCTGCGCGAGGAATCATCAGCCAGCGCCGTCAACAGGATCACGCCAATGTGATCGGTAATGGGATCGGACCTTAATGCGGATAGGACATCGAAGCCTTGTCCATCGGGAAGCATGACATCGCAAATGACGAGATCGGGCACATAGGCTTTGGCATCCGCGAGGCCGCCGGCCACGGTCGCGGCCTCGCGAATGCGGTAATGCCCGGAGAATACGCCGACGAGATGGGCGCGCAATTCGTCGTGATCCTCGATGATGAGGATGCGGCCGCGGATTCTTTTGTCGGCGAGCTCACCCTCCCCAACCGGCTCGCCTGGCGTGGGCTGGGGCGTGGCGATGGCAAGGGACGCACGATGAATCGGCGCGACCGGCAAGTTGGGATCCGCGCGTGGCAGCGTCACCGTGAAGCAAGCTCCCCTACCCTCGGTATTGTGAGCGGTAATCGTTCCTTGCAGGGCGAGCACCGTCTGCTTCACCAGATTGAGTCCAATGCCATGACCGATGGCCGCCGGCGCCGCGGATGCGCCGCGCCGCCCGCGCTCGAACAAGGCCGCCGACAAATGCGGATCGATACCAGCACCCGCGTCCACGATGGCGACCGTGACGCCGGCTCCCTGATCGGATACCGTCACCGCGATGACGCCGCCGTCCGGGGTGTGGCGTATGGCGTTGATCAAGAGATTGGAAAAGATCGTGTCGAGCGCGTTGGCGTAGCTGCGCACAATAAACGATCCGCCGGCCAAGCTCAGTGTAATGGTCCGGGTACCCGCGACGCGCTGAAAATCGGCGATGGCGCCGCGCAGATACGCCGCCAAGTCCTCACCCAACCAAGCGATGGTGGACGAGCTGTTCAGATGCGAGACGGTGATCAGGCTCTCGACGTAGCGGCGCAGGCTCTCGCTGTGGCGCAGCAGGTCGTCAGCAAGATGCATATCCTGACGCGGATCAGGATTTTTCTTGAGTGACTCCGCCGTGCCGGCCAACAGGGTCAGCGGTGTACGAATTTCGTGAGAGATGTTGGCATAGAATTCGTCGCGGGCACTGTTGGCGGCGGCGAGTTCCCGAGTGCGCGCGGTGACGGTGGCCTCCAATCGGATATTGCTTGCACGCAGGCGCCGTTCTCGCCACTTTATCAATGCAGCCACGGCGGCCGCGAGCAACACGACATAGGCCAGCAGCGCCAAGGGGTGGCGGTACCAGGGCGTCAACACGTGAATGCTCAAACTGAGGGGTCGTTTACTCCAAACGCCGTCATTGTTGGCACCCATGATCTGCAATGCATAGCGACCGGGATCCAAATTGCTCAGCACCACGGCGGCGTTGCCGCCGAGCGGCAGCCACTTCCCGCCCGAAGATAAGCGATAGCGGTAGCGATTATTGATGCTCGCGTGAAAATCCAGCGCACTGAACTCCAGCTTGAGAGTGCCGAAATGATGCGGCAGCTCGAGATCAGGTGCCATCGGGTCCGCCGCCGACAACCAAAAGGGCGCCAGCTCTTCGTCGTTCAGCAGCATTGCCGAGAACTGCAAATGCGGCGCGCGCCTGTTCAACTCGATGTTGTCGGGATCGAAATACAGCAAGCCATCGTCGCCGCCGAAGAAAAGCTCCCCGTTGGCCGCTCGCGTGGCCGATTCGGAATTGAACTCGGCAGTCGGCAAGCCGTTGCTGTCGTCGAGCACGGAAATGCTGGGCCGGCAGGGCCATTCGGGCCCCAGACAATTCTCGATTCGCGCCAGGCCCGCGGAGGTGCTCACCCAGAGGTCATTGTGCTTGCCGGGCAGAATGCCGTAGATGGTGTCGTCCGGAAGCCCGTCTTTCGCGGTGATGACCTGCACTCTGCCGCTGTCCGGATCCAGCCGATCGAGGCCTCCGCCCCAGGTGCCGACCCATAACACGCCGTTGCCGTCTTCGTAGATCGAGAACACATTGGGGTCGCTGAGCTGCTTTTCCCAGGTTCGGGCGAACCCACGGCCGGGAATGAATTCCACCACACCGCCTTGGTGGGTGCCGAAGAATACGCTGCCGCTGCGCGATAGGACCGACGTCCGCAACTGGTAGCGGTCGGAAGCCGGAAAGTGCCGGCTTTGCAGTGTCGCCGGATCGAATTCGGTCACCGAGGACACGCGACCGATGATGATGCGGCCATCGGGAAGCTCGAGAAAATTGAAGATCATTGAATCCTGGCCGGTCGCGATCCGCTTCCAAGCGCCCGTGGCCGGGTCGTATCTGCTGATCGAACCGCCGCTGCGGCTTCCCGCCCAGATGGTGCCGTCGTGCGCGGCGAGCAATGCGCGCACTTCGGGTGTGGGCAATGCCGACGAGGTATTGGCATCGGCCGCGAAGTGGGTCCAGCTATCGCTCGCGCGGTTCCAGCGAAAGACGCCGTCCTCGTTCATACCCATCCATACGTTGCCCTCTCGGTCCACGACCGGCGCCCGCACATGAGGGCTGATGTCCGAGGGCGGCACCAAGAGCCGCGCCTTGCGTGCGAAACGCGAGAGCTTTGCCAGTCCCGAGCCCTCCGTACCCAGCCAGAGGACCCCGCTCTCGTCTTCCACCATCTCCGCCACTGAGGCTCCGCCCAGATTTCCTTGTCGACTGTCGGGGCTATGGATGAAACGTTCGAATCCCCTGCCGAGCCAGCGATGGACCACGCCCGGGGTGATGATCCATAATTCGCCGCGGCTGTCGCGCTGGATGTTGAGCACCGAATTGTCGGCGAGGCTGGAGACGTCGCCGTCCCGCTGCCGAAAACGCTGCTCGATTCCATCGAGAATGCGGATGGCGCCCGCATTGCGCGTGCCGATCCACAGCGCGCCGTCGGCGCCGAATTCGCAGGCGCTGACTTGCTCGGTCGCATCGCGGTACAAGGGATCCCACTTGGCACTCTTGTTCTGCCAATAGAAAGCACCCGAAGGATTGCAAAGCCACAGCCTGTCCTGGTGAACCCACAGACGCCACGCAATCAGTGACGGCACCTTGATGCGCTGTAACACTGCTTTCTTGACGGGGTCGAAAGCCACCAATTCGTGCTGCGCGCCAATCCATACTAATTCGTGGTACCACGCGATCGGTTGCCAGAGGAGTTTATTCACATTTAAATGAGGTTCGATGTTCTTGGCGGTAATCGGCACAAAGGGCAAGGCCGCCACCGCGACCGGGTGCTGCAGGCGTTCATCGTAGTAGCTGAGCGCAGAACCGCTGGAAAGCCATATCGTGCCGTGCGGATCTTCCATGAATCCGTCGATCAAACTCGCGTCGTCGGTAGCCCCGTCCAGCACCCGCCATCGCTCCTGAATTGGATCGTATAGGGTCACGGGATGACCGTACCAGTGAATCCACAGGCGCCCGCGGGAATCCACGTGCAGGGAGTCCACCACTCCGTGCCCGAAAGGCGGATTGATGTATTTGAATCGATACCCGTCGTAGCGCGCGACGCCCGTCTCGGTGCCGACCCACAGAAATCCGAGGTTATCGACGGCAATGGCCCGCACGCTCGGCTGAGACAAACCGTCGCTGCGGCCGATGTGGTCCAGGGCGTAGAGGGGTGCGGCCGCCGCGCGTACGGCGCCGATGCCGAGCAACAGGATGCAGCACATCGCAGCCGGCATCTGCCGGTACCCTGTTCTCCCTGTCACTTCTGGCTCACCGGACTCAAGGTGGATGGTATTCCAGTTTTTGGCTAGGTTAGCACCGACTGCCAGTCTAAACAGCAGTTGAACGGCGCCTGCACCCGGTAACCACCCATTCACGGCATAACGACATGCCAAATCGTTGCTTGCCGCGCCTTGACATACTCCGATAGATATATACCATCTGGACGGTATCTTTATGGAATCGCCCGAACGGGCGGCGTCGGACAATCAAACCAGGGGATGAACACGCGATGGGTCGCATCAAGTGGGCAATGGGATCTATCGGGTGCGCGGCGCTGTGCCTGTGCGCCGGCGTTGAAAGCATCGCAGTAGCGGCCGACGGGGATCTCGAGGAGATCATCGTCACTGCAACCAAACGCGATGAGTCCCTGCAAAGCGTCCCTATCGCCATCACGGCGCTGACCTCCGAAGCGCTGCAGAACCTCGGTGCGGTCAACTTCGAGGATTTCGCGCGTACCGTCCCGGGGCTTGATTTCGCCAATCTGGGCGCCGGCCAGAACCGGGTCACCATCCGCGGCATTTCCACCTTTTCCGGGGTGTCGGTCATCGGGATCTACCTCGACGACTCGCCCATCGCCTCGCCCATCAATTACACCCAACCCAGCCTCTCGCTCTACGATCTCGAGCGCATCGAAGTGCTGCGCGGGCCGCAGGGCACTCTCTACGGTGAGGGCTCCCTCGGCGGTACCATCCGCTACATCACCCACCCGGCCGAACTCGATCAGGTCGACGCCAACATCGATTCGGTGGTATCGAACACCGAACACGGCGGCACCAACTACAGTGTCGGGGCCATGCTGAACGCCCCGCTGATCGATGGGATCATGGCCATCCGCGGGGAGCTGCAGCATCGCGAGGACTCCGGATTCATCGACAATGTGCCTTTAGGGATCCATGATTTCAATAATAGCCGCACCGATGAGGCGCGTGTGAAGTTGACGCTGAAGGCGAGCGACGATCTGACCATCCGCGGAAGCGCCATGTACCAGAACATCGAGCAAGGCGGCCCGAATGTCGAGAGCTTGGACGCCCCGCTCGGCTCCTACGAGAACTTCGACACCGCGCCCGCCTCCTATCGCGACATTCTCTATCAGACAGGCATCACCGCGGAGTATCGGACCCCCTGGGCGAATTTTCAGTCCTCGACCTCCTACTTCGAACGCATCACCCATCAGGACATCCAGTCCCGGGCGGACGAGCTATACGACGATGCCACCCCCTTCCCGCTCTACAGTTTCATCGACAATAGCTACAAGGTGATCACCGAGGAGCTGCGTGCCGCGTCGGTGCTGGCGGGTCCCTTCAAGTGGGTCGGGGGATTCTATTTCAAGCGCCAGAATGTCATTCAAGATGAGAACGACTACGACACCACCGGAACCGGTGCCTACGTCGACACCATTTATCAGAACCAGACCTTCCGCCAGGAGGCGCTGTTCGGCGAGCTCACCTATTCGATGACCAGCGCGCTGTCGGCGACTCTGGGACTGCGCTGGTTCGATGAGCACCAGACCGCCGTCACCGAGGCCGGAGAACTCTTCACGGTCGACGCCGACAAGGTCATTCCAAAATTCCTGCTACAGTATCAATTCACCAATGATCGGATGATCTATGCCAGTGCCACCGAGGGCTTTCGCTCCGGCGGCGTGAATCTGTACAACGTGCCCGGCGTGAACAATACCTACAAGCCCGACAGCACCTGGAATTACGAGGTGGGCAGCAAGCTCGGCTTCCTGGATCATCACCTCATCGTCGATGCATCCCTCTACTACATTGCCTGGCACGACCTGCAGACCTTCGTGTATCGACCCGACGTCGGTCCCTTCGCCTACTTCGTGGAAAATGTGTCGGCGGCCTTGAGCAAGGGGATCGAGCTCGAGGTGACCTATGCGCCCCCGGTACTGCCTGGGGTAACGCTCGGCGCCAGCGGCAATGTCACCGATGCGCGCTATACCGAGGATGCGCCTTTCGAGGGCCCGGCCGGCAACCGCCTGCCCCAGGTTCCGGCCAACAAGTGGAGCGCCTTCACGCAGTACTCGGCGCCCCTGACCGGCAGCGTCGATGGCTTCGCTCGCGCCGATGTGGAACACACGGGTCTCTTCTACAATGATGGCAGCAACACCTTGAGCTCGGGCGGCTACACCCTGCTCAACCTGCGGGCGGGCGTCGACATCGGCAAGCACTGGCGGGTCGACCTCTTCGTGAACAATGCCACCGATACCGTGGCCAATTTGTACAAATACTACGACTCGTACTACGGCGTCTTCCGCAATCGGCCGCGAACCATCGGTGCGGAGCTGCGCTGGAGCCGATGACACCGTGCAAGGCGCCGGGCCCCAACCTTCGCGCGTGACTCGGCGGCTGGCTTACGCCGCCGTGTACGCGCCGTTTGCGATACTGCATGCACCGGCACTGTCCGTGCTGCCGGCGCTGTACGCCAAGTACGCGCATCTGCACCTGGTGTTCATCGGCATGGTGCTCGCCCTTGCGCGCGTCCTCGATTGCGTGCTCGATCCGGTGATCGGCTACGCCTCGGACCGCACCCGTTCGCGTTTCGGACGACGCAAGCCCTGGATCGTCGCGGGCGCGGCGGTCAGTTCGGTGGCCGCGTATTTTCTATTCCGGCCTTCGGAGGCCACCGGCGCACTGTACTTCACGCTCTGGTACTTTCTGATGTACCTCGGCTGGACATTCGGAGAGATCCCGCACACCGCCTGGATCAACGAGATCTCGCAGGAATACGACGAGCGCTCGCGGCTCGCGGCGTACCGCTCGATCGCCGGCTTCGGGGGCATGCTGCTGTTTCAATTTTGCGCCTTTCTGCCCTGGCTGCCGAGCACCCAGATCACTCCCGATGTGACCGCGGCGGCCTCCTGGGTCGTCCTGGGATTGATGCCGGTGACCGTGCTGTGGGCGCTGTACCGCGTACCCGACGCAGGGGGAGTGGTAGCGGATCGATCATCCATTCTGTCCGTGTTGCGAGAGGTCAAGGACAACCGCCCGTTCTGGATCTTCATCGCCTCGAGCGTCTGTTCCGGCATGGCCTCGGGGATGGTGGCTGCGTTGTTCTTCTTCTATCTCCAGGACTACCTGGGCATTGGCGAGAAATTTGCGCACATCCAGATCGTGGCGCTCCTCACCAGCCTCGCCGGCACCGCCTTTTGGCTGCGGCTCATGCTGCGCATCGGCAAGCACCGCTCGCTCGCCATCTGCTGCGCCGCCACCTTACTCACGCTGGTGGGGATGGCCTTCGTTCGCCCGGGCCCGAGCGCGTTTCCCCTGATCTTCGCCCTGTTCGCCGTGTCGGCCTTCTCCTCCGCGGGGTTCGAATCGGCGGGCTGGTCGATGATGGCCGACATCGTCGACTACGGTACGCTGCGCAGCGGCGAGCGGCGCGCCGGCAACTACTACGCGGTGATGTCCTTCGTCGCCAAGATCAGCCTGGCCGCGGGCGGGGGTCTGGCTCTCATCATCGCGGGACTGTTCGGCTTCAGCGCCGAACATGCCAACGGCCCGATGGCGATGCGCGGATTCTTCGCCGCCTTCATTGTGATTCCGATCATCCTGAACGGCATCGCCAGTCTCTGCGCCGGCGCCTTTCCTCTCGATCCGCGCCGCCAGGCCATCGTGCGCCGGCGCCTGCAGCGCCGTGAGGTCCGGCTTGCACCCGCCCCATCCGTATGAGCTTCGAGATCCTCACCATGACGAGCTGCCGCTGGTCGATCCGGGCCATGGTCGCGCTCGGCGAGAAGCCAGCCGGCTATCGCCTCGTCGATGTGTCGCAGAACGGTCGCAAAGCGCCCTGGTACGACGCCTTGACGCCCTTCGGCAAGACACCGGCGCTGCGACACGCGGACCGTATCGTGGTCGAGAGCCGAGTGATCAACGAGTACATCGAAGAGGTCGCACCCGGGCGCAAGCTTCTGCCGCGGGACCCGTTGGAGCGCGCCTGGGCGCGCATCTGGAATGCCTACTGCGATGAGGAACTCATGAGATACCTGCAAGTGGCGGCGGCGGGAAAGCCGGCGGCGCGGCGGCGGGCGCACGAGGACTTCCGTGCCGCTCTCGAGCGGCTCGATGCTCACGTATTCTATTACGCACAACCCGGCGCTTTCTGGGGCGGCCCGCAGCCATCGCTGACGGATATCTGCTACTGGTCCTTGTTCGATGTGCTCGAACGGACGGAGCAATTGCAAGCCGCGCGGCGCCTGCTCGATGGCCATCCCCGTCTCGGCGCATGGAGCCGCCAGTTGCTGGCCTACCCGGCGTTCGCGGAGGCCAGCGCGCTCCTCGAAGCGCTGCCCGCGCCGACTCCGCCAGACTCATCACCGGGGCGGTGAATGCGCGAGGTAGACACCACCACGATGGACGCGGCGCCATTCTCCGATCTCGATACCGCGCTCGCGCGGTCACGGCAAATCGATGCGCCGGTTTTTCTCTATTGGGGCACGAAATGGTGTCCGCCCTGCGCCGAGTTGCACGCGACGGTGCTCAAGCGCTCCTCGTTTCGGGCGCGGCTCGCGCACATGGTGGCCTTGGACGTCGATGGCGATGCCCTGGGTGCCCAGGCTTGCGGCGAGCGGCTGGATACCGAGGTCTACCCCACCCTGCTCGTTCTCGGCGGCGATGAACGTGAATGGATTCGCATGCCCTGCGGACTGAGCGAGGACGCGTTCTGCGCGGTGATCGATGCGGCGCTACGCCGGCGCACGCCCATGGCCGAGCTTGCCCATGCGCTCAAGGACGCGGCGTCCCGCCTCCATGAGGACGATCTCACGCTGCTCGCCTTCCACTACTGGCCGCAGGACCGGCGCATCCACGGCGGGTCCGCGCGGCTCGCCCTCCTGGATCGATTGGATGAGGTGCTGCCGGCAGGATCCGAGTCCGCGGCTCGCACCCTCACCTGGCAGCTCGTGGAACGCGCCGCGCGGCCGGCTGCGGAGACGGTGCCTGCCGTCCGACACCGGCTGTTCGATCGATTCCAGGCATTGCTGCATTCCCGGCATGCCACCTACTCCACGCTATACTACTTGCTGGTGGGGTTGGAGTCCGTGCTGGACCTGCTATGCGAGAACGATATTGCCGGCCGTCGCCGCGAGTTGAGCCAGAGCACTGGGCGGGTACTGCTGCGGCTGGTGGACGACACCACGCTGTCTTGGACGGAGCGGCTGATCGCCCAGTCGGCGAGCGTCTCCCTGCACTCGACCCCGGAGCTTCCCGGCGGTCCGGCGGAGCTCGTCGGACGGACTCAGGCCTTGGTGGCGAGCGCCGATGCGGCCACGAGCAGCGCGACCGAGCGGCAATCGGTGATGAACATGGCAGCACATCTATTGCGGCAGAGCGGATTGCGCGAGGAATCCCTACGCCTGTTCCGAGCGGAGATCGGCCGCTCGCCCTGGCCCACCTACTTCATGCCCTATGTGGCCGAGATGTACATGGAAGAGAATGATCGCGATGAAGCCCTGCGTTGGTGGCGCCGCTCCTACGAGGAAACAGCCGGCAAGACCACGCGCTTCGAACTCGGCGCGCGATACATCGCGGCGCTCGCGCGCCACGCGCCGCAGGAACGCGCCCTCATCGAGAGCACATTGGCGCGGCTGTTCGTCGAACGGGGCGACGATGTAGACATGGCCCGCGGGCGCGTGCGCAAGTCCTTGGGCCTGCTCGCTCGCACGTTCGCAAGCCTCGGGACATGACCTCCCCCACCCCCGCCCGGCGCAAGCCCGCCCGGCGCCCCACGCAGAGCGAGCGCAGTGCATCGACGCAAAGGGCAGTGCTCGATGCCACCTTGGGCTGCATGAGGCGTCACGGCCTTGCCAACACGACGCTGCAGCAGATCGAAAAGGCCGCCCGCATGACACGCGGTGCGCTGCTCTATCACTTTCCGACCAAGCGGGCGCTGTTCGCGGCCACCCTGGTTCACTTCTATCGCCTGAGGATCGAGCGCCTGCAGATGCTCGTGAAAGCGCGCAAGCCTGATCTGCGCGCCGGCCTGGTCATCATGCACGAGGAGGTGCGCGACTGGTTTCCAGTGACCCTCGAGTTCATGAACGCCATGCGCACCGATGCCGCGTTGCGCAAGTCCTTCGACCAGGAAATGGGTCGCTGGATCGGCTCCATTTCGGAGAACTACGTGTCTCTGCTGCCCGGGCTTGCCGATACCCAATCCCCCCTGCTGGTGCAGTACGTGATCGGCTGCTTCCTGCGTGGGCTGTGCCTGGAATCCTTCGTGAGCGAACCGGCCTTGGTGAAGGAGATCTTCGAGCGCTTTACGGATATCCTCGAAACCTATTTGCGCAGCCCGCCGATTGCGATCACCGCCAGAAGAAGCGCATGATCGCGAACCTCACCCCGACCCGGAGCGACCATGTGCGAGCTCGATGATATGGACGAGTTTTCCAAGCGATCGAGCGCCGTGTCGCGGCGCCAATTTGGGGCCCTGGCGTTGGGAGCCGGAATTGCACTGGCTCTGCCGAGGCTCGCCGATGCCCTCGAAACCCAGGGCGCCGATGTAGACATCAAGACTCCCGATGGCAGCTGCGATGCGTATTTCGTCCATCCGGCGAAGGGCAGGTATCCTGCCGTGCTGATTTGGCCCGATATCTTCGGCCTGCGGCCGGCCTTCAAGGACATGGCGACCCGGCTGGCCGGTTCGGGCTATTCCGTCCTGGTCATCAATCCCTTTTACCGAGTCAGGAAGGCGCCCACCGCCCCCGAGCATCCGGACTTCAAGGATCCTGACACGCGCGATGCGCTCATGGCGCTGGCGGGTTCGCTCAATCCAACGACGGCGGCCACCGATGCAAATGCCTTGATCGCCTACTTGGATGCTCAGCCTGCGGTGAACAAGAAGAAGAAAATGGGCACCACCGGCTACTGCATGGGCGGTCCCTTCGTATTTCGCACAGCCGCCGCGCATCCGGATCGGGTCGGCGCAGCCGCGACCTTCCATGGAGGCGGTCTGGTCACCGACAAGCCCGAGAGTCCGCACCTGCTCATTGCGCAGATGAAGGCGCAGTTCTTGGTCGCCATCGCCGAGAACGACGACGCGCGTCAGCCGGAGGCCAAGACCACGCTGAAGGATGCCTTCGCCAAGGCGAATCTACCGGCCGAGGTGGAGGTGTATGCGGGCGCCCAGCATGGCTGGTGCCCGCCGGACTCTGCCGTATACAACCACGATCAAGCGGAAAAGGCGTGGAGCCGTCAGCTGGCATTGTTCTCGAAGGCATTGGCGTAGGAATGCCGCGAATCGGCAGGGAATATTTAGGATGCTCACCGCCCGACTGCCAACGGATGAGCATCCTATAAACTCTGAGCGATTTCGAGACAAAAATCGACGAAGGCGCGCACCTTGGCCGGCGGGTGTTTGCGCGAGGGGTGGAAAGCAAACAGCGGAAAACGCTCTCCGTGCCATGCGGGGAACAGATCGATCAGCGCTCCCTTATCCAGCCACGGGCGTATTCCCCAGCCGATGACCTGCGCAACGCCGGTGCCGGCCAAGCATTCATCCAGCATGGTCTTAGGATCGGTGAATGTGAGTGGTCCCTGCGTCGCCACGTTAATGGAGGTGTTGCCGCGGATGAATGTCCACTCGAACGGCCGCCCCGAATAGGGATCCAGGAACTGCAGGCAACGGTGGCGCACTAGGTCGGAGGGATGGGTGGGTTTGCCATGCCGCGCGAGGTAGCGCGGCGAGGCGACCGTGAGAATGGGTGCCTCGATCAATTTGCGTGCGACCAGGCTCGCGCGCCGCGGTTGGCCGAAACGGATGGCCAGATCGATGCCTTGCGCGACCAAATCACCGATGTGCTCGCTGGTGACGAACTCGATCGAGAGTTCGGGATAGCGTTCACAGAATCCGCCCAGACGTCCGGCGAGCACCAGCGGCAGAAAGAAAGGATCGATGTCCACCTTGAGGCGGCCGCGCGCGGCAGAGGCCGCGCCCGAAGCAACCACCGCGGCATCTTCGATGGCGTGAAGATGAGGCTTCACTTCCTCGTAGAAGCGACGACCCTCGTCCGTCAGTGTCACGGAACGGGTGGTGCGGTCGAGCAGGCGCACGCCCAGGCGCCTCTCTAAGCGGCTGATTGAGCGACTCACCCCCGAACCGGTGACACCGGTGAGCTCGGCGGCCTTGACGAAGCTGCCTCCTTCCACCACGGCCGTCAGTACGGTAACCCCAGACAAGATGCGTCCATCGAATGGCATGCGGCACTCCTGACAAAGAGTCATGAATCATCTGACATAGAGCCCCTTTATTCAAGGGCCCTGCGGAGCGATAACTGTCGCACCTGAATCACACCAGCAAGGAGCCGACCATGGGTATTCAACAGAAACGCACACTCTTCAAGGGCGGCACAGTGATCAGCATGGACCCGAAGGTCCCCAACCTCGCCGTCGGCGATCTGCTCATCGAGGGAGGCCGGATCGTCGCGGTGGGTGCAAACCTCTCCTCCGAGGGTGCCGAGTCGATCGATGCCTCCGGCTGCATCGTCATGCCGGGTCTCGTCAATGCCCACCATCACATGTGGCTGGGGGCGATGCGTCGCTTGATGCCGGACGTGGACGATTTGTTCGCCTACATCGATGTCGTTGCCGAGTCGGTGGGCGCGCACTATCGCCCCCTGGATATGTATCTCGGCACGAAGCTCACTGCTGTCGCCTGTCTCGATGCCGGCATCACGACCATTATTGACGCCTGCCACGCTTCGCGCAGCCCGGCCCACACCGATGCGGCACTCGATGCATTGCAGGACAGCGGCATTCGCGCACTGCACATGGTGGGTGCTGCGATGGACAAGAAGGCATCCACCGACCATCTGCCGGGGGATCTGAAGCGTCTTGCCGCCCATTGGAATCAAGGCGAGGGGCTGGTGCGTGTGGGGCTCTTCGGTCAACTCAAACTGGACTGGTGGAATGCGGCCCGCAGCCTCGACATGCACATCCTGACCGAGTTCATCGGCGATCTAGCCAAGCTTGGGCCGGAATTCTCCGCTCCGGGTGTGCTTGGCCCGCACAATATTTTCAATCACTGCACGCGCCTGCCGGAGCAGACCTGGCAGCTGTTTGCGGACGCCGGAGTCAACATCACCGTCAATCCACGATCCGATGCCCTGTTCGGGTTCGACGATGAGAGTTTTGCCTACCAACGGGCGATCGATCACGGCCTCACCCCGGCGCTCGGCATCGATCTGGACACTGCCTTCGGCAGCGATCTGTTCGGTGAAATGCACGCCCTGTTTGGACAGCAGCGTTCGGCCATGCGCTACCGCCGCTTGCGCGGCGAGGTCGGCGTACCCGCGCCGATATCGGTCGACGCCGTCCTAAGAGCAGCCACTGTCAGCGGCGCCGGTGCGGCGGGTTTGGCGCATGCCATCGGCACTCTGACACCGGGCAAGCAGGCCGACGTGCTCATGGTGCGGACCGACGCTGTCGCGGTCTTCCCCGTCTCGAACGCTATTGGCACCATCGTTCAGGCCGTCGAGCGCTCCGACATCGACACGGTCATGGTAGCCGGCGAGATCCGCAAGCGCGCCGGAAAGCTGATCGGGATCGACACTGCCAAGCTGCATGCCGAGGTCAACGCCTCGCTCGAGCGTCTGCTCGAGGCAGGCGCTTACCGGAGCCACCTCTTTGGCACTTCCCCGATGAATTCGGCGGTCTGAGCGGCCACATCCCCACCCAGGAGAGTCCCATGTCTGTGTCATCGGCGAATCGAGCCAGTCTTCCGCAAGTTGCTACGGCAGCGCGCAATCAGCCGGCCGCCGGCATTCTCGCGGCGCTTTTCTGTGGTTATCTGTGCGTGGGTCTGCCGCTGCCGAGCCTTCCGTTGTTCATCCACGATCGGTTGGGTTACAGCACGCTCATGGTGGGTCTTGTCATCGGCATCCAATTCCTCGCTACCGTGCTGACCCGCGGCTACGCGGGCCGATTGACCGATCGACATGGGGGACGGCGCGCCGCCCTGCAGGGCGCGGGAGTGTGCGCGGTGAGCGGGTTGTTCTATCTGTTATCGGGGATGCCGCGCCTGTCCCCCACGATGAGCCTGAGCTTCATCGTCCTCGGACGCCTTGCGGCCGGCTTGGGCGAGAGCCAGCTCGTCACCGGCTGTGTTTCCTGGTCGATCGCCTCCGTGGGCCCGCAACGCGCCGGTCTCTCTATGTCCTGGACCGGCATTGCCATGTTCGCCGCACTCGCCATCGGTGCACCCGTCGGTATGCAGCTCTACCAGGTTTACGGATTTCAGATCGCGATGTTCGCCTGCGTGGCAGCGCCGCTCGTGGCCGCCGTCATTGCGCTTTACGAATCGCCCTATGCGACTGCGGCCGGTCCTCGCCTGCCCTTCCACCGAGTGATTGCGCAGATCTGGCGTGAGGGGTTGGCCCTGATGTTGCAAGGTGTCGGGCTTTCGGGCTTGACTGCCTTCGCATCGCTTTACTTTGCCGCCCGACACTGGGGGCACGCCGGACTCGTCATGACGGCCTTCGGCGTCGGTTTCATCGTGGTTCGCCTATTCTTTGGTTCGCTACCCGACCGCATGAGTGGCTATCGGGTGGCGCTCCTGTCGCTGACGGTCGAGGCCTTGGGTCAGGCCTTGATCTGGGCCGCTCCGGGAGAGGCCGCCGCTCTCGGCGGCGCGCTCATCACCGGACTGGGCTGTGCGCTGGTATTTCCGGCGCTGGGGGTCGAAGCCCTGAAGCGCGTCCCGCCGGCCAGCCGAGGCAGCGCGATGGGCGCCTTCGTGGCATTCCTCGACATCGCCTATGGAATTTCCGGCCCCGCGGCAGGTTTAATTGCCGGTCGCTTCGGTTACGAGGCCGTCTATTTGTTCGGTGCGGGAAGTGCTCTTCTCGGCGCCACCCTGGTGCTCACCGCCGGTTCGCGCCGGCCCCGATCGCTCCGATAGTCCATCGGTACCTTGCTTTGGAGAATTCTATGTCACGCATTTTCATCTCAGGATCATCCGCAGGTCTCGGACGGATGACCGCCCAATTGCTGATCGGTCGCGGACACGAAGTAATCTTGCACGCACGGAGCGCCTCACAGGCCGAGAAGGTGCGTAGCGAGGTGCCTCAGGCCCATTCGATCGTGACCGGGGATCTCGAGACCATCGCCGGCGCCAGAGAATTGGCGCACCGGATCAACGCGCTAGGCCCCTTCGATGCGGTGATTCACAATGCCGCCGTCGGCTATCGCGAGCGGCATCGATTGACCGCCGATGGGTTGCCTCATGTGTTCGCCATCAACACGCTGTCGGTCTATCTCTTGACGGCACTGATTGACCGGCCAAAAAGGCTGGTCTACCTAAGCTCGGGCATGCATCGCCATGCCCATGCCGATCTTGACGACATCCTCTGGCAGAAACGTCGCTGGGACGGGTCGACCGCCTATGCGGAGAGCAAGCTGCACGACGCGATGCTGGCCTTTGCGATCGCGAAGCGCTGGCCGCAGGTCTTCTCAAATTCGCTCGAGCCCGGCTGGGTCCCGACCAAGATGGGAGGACCGGGCGCACCCGACGACATGGAGCAAGCGCACCTCACGCAGGCATGGCTCGCGGCCGGCGACGATCCCGAGGCCGATGTCTCGGGTGATTACTTCTATCACCTGCAGCGCATGAAGCCCAACGCACAAGCCCGCGACCCGGACTTGCAAGATCGCCTGATTGCGATCTGCGCGGAGATCTCGCACATCACGCTCCCGGCCTAGAGCCCAAACGGCACCGAGGATCATGAAGCCTTCGCGCGCGACGGCGCAATAAAATGCTCTCGCCGGAGGTCTACTGGCTGCAACGAGGCCTAGCCGAATCAATCGTCAGAGTGAAGTAAGAGGATATATGATGATCAATCGACGCGATTTCTCCACGGGGCTGCTTGCCGGCGCAGCGGCTTCCCTGATCTGCACGCGCGGCATAGCCGCCAATACGACTCGGGAAAGAGCGCGTAATGTCGTGCTCGTGCACGGGTTGTTTGCCGATGGCTCGAGCTGGTCTGAGGTGATCCCTCGATTGCAGAGGGCCGGCCTCAATGTGACCTCCGTGCAAAATCCGCTGACCACACTGCCTGAAGCGGTCGCGAGTGCGCAGCGCGTGCTGTCACGGCAGGACGGACCGACGGTTCTCGCCGGTCACTCCTTCTCGGGCATGATCGTTACCGAGGCGGGCGTGCATCCGAACGTGTCCGCGCTGGTCTATGTGGCTGCAAGGGCGCCGGATGCGGGCGAAGATTACGCTGCCCTGGCCAAGACCTACCCGACGGCGCCGGCCGCAGCCGGCATCCTCTTTGACGGCGACGAAGGGCGCCTTTCCGAAGAAGCTTTCCTGCGCGACTTCGCGGGCGACCTGCCGGAGGCACAGGCGAAGGTGCTCTATGCGGTCCAGGAGCCCTTTCACAAGGCTCTGCTCGGCGGCAAGACCACGCAGGCCGCATGGAGGTCGAAGCCGAGTTATTACGCCGTTTCGACCCAAGACCGCACGATCGATCCCGACCTTCAGCGGTTCATGGCAAAGCGAATGGGCGCCAGAACCATCGAAGTGAAGGCCGGCCATCTCTCATTGATCTCGCATCCCGATGAAATCGCACAGTTAATCTTGGAGGCGGCCGGGCGAGCGCGGTAACGCTGCAAGGCCGAAGTCGCGCGAGATTGCAGCGGGTTTGTCTTTCATGAATACGGCACGTAGCATGGCCAATGAGCCGCCGCTGAGAGCTTGCCCAGTGAAACAACAGATGCTCGAGGTGACCTACATGGAACTTCTGAACGCGCCGACTCCGGCGCGTTCGCGCTTCGGCCCGGAACGGGTGGCTGCGGAGCAGCTGGGTCTCGAACCATACTTGGCGCTGTATCGTCGGGTCGGCGAGCCATTGCGATGGGACCAACGACTTCGCATGCCGCGTTCGCAACTGCGGCTGCTGTTGGAATCCGGGGAGCTCGCCATCTATGTGTTGCGCAACTCTCAAGGAGATGCCCTGGGGCTCTGCGAGTTCAGCCGCGCGGATTTTCCGCAAATCGAACTCAAGAACTTCGGGCTCATCCCGGAGGCTTATGGACAGGGACTCGGACCGTGGCTGCTGGGCATAGCTCTGGAGTTCGAGTGGCAAAGAGGCCCGAGCCGCATCTGGCTACATACGGATACCTGGGATCATAGCGCAGCGGTGCCGGTGTACCAGAAGGCGGGCTTTCGGATCGTGACGGTCAAACGTGAGCCGGTCGACGAGCTATAACCGCCTCCCTTCGCCGCCGACTGGATTGTGTCGTAGCGCATCGGGTCTGACTAATCGTACCATGTAAGAAGTTACAAGCTTGGGAGGCTCCGTGGAAACCATAGGCGAAGACCTGCGCCAGATGATACGTACACCGCTTGCCTCCTCGCATGTGGAGGCATTGCGGGCGGCCGGCAAAGTCGTGACCTATCCCAAGGGCACGCTCATGGCCCAGCCGGGCGAAAAGGCGGACCGCTTCATCTATGTCGAGCATGGCGAGATTGAAGTAGTCAATCCATTCACGGGCGAACGTCACTATGCGTCGACCATTGGGCCCACCCAGTTCATGGGGGAGATCAGCCTTCTGTACGGCGGCAACGCCTCCCTGCCGCTGCGCACGGTAATCGATACGCGAGTGATCGAGGTGGCGCGCGAGACCTTCCTGACGCTCATGTCGCAGATCCCCGAGATGTCGGACATCGTCATCACGGTGTTCGCGGCCCGACGCCGCCGGCAACTCGAGGACGGGCGCAGCGGCCTGTATCTGATCGGCGAGGAGGCCGATCGCAACGTGCGCCGCATCGCCGAGTTCGCGAGCCGCAATCGCTTGCCGTACGTCTCGGTCCCCCTGCATAGCCCGGAAGCCGAGGCATCGGCCAAGAGTTGCGCAATCGATACCAGAACCCCGGCGGTTATTTTCGGTAGCAAAGTACCGATCACGGATGCGACGCCGGATAAGATAGCGCGGCTCCTCGGACTCAACATCGACTTCAGCGGTGACGAGCACTTCGATGTGCTGATCGTCGGCGGGGGTCCGGCGGGCGTGGCGGCGGCCGTCTATGCGGGCGCCGAGGGCCTGCACGCGCTGGTCGTCGAGGACATCGCTTTGGGAGGCCAGGCGGGAACCTCGAGCCGGATCGAGAACTACATGGGGTTCCCGACCGGCATCTCGGGCGCGGACCTGTTGTGGCGCGGCGAGGTGCAGGCCATGAAGTTCGGCGCCCAATTTGCGATGCCGCGCCGAGTCACGGCCCTGGAGGCTCAAGCGAACGGCACCTTCTGCGCGGTCTTCGAAAACGGCCAGCGTGTGCGCGCCGGAGCGGTGGTGGTGGCAAGCGGCGTGCAGTATCGGCGGCTTCCCTTGGAGCGGCTCGCCGACTTCGAGGGGTCGGGCGTGTACTATTCGGCCACCGACATGGAGGCTCGCTACTGCAAGGACACCGAGGCCGTGATCGTCGGGGGCGGCAATTCTGCCGGCCAGGCGGCGATGTTCCTGTGCCGCTACGCCCGCTGCGTCCGTTTGCTGGTTCGGGGTGCCTCGCTCGCCGCTTCCATGTCCAGCTATCTGACCAGCCGGCTCGAGGCCGATCCGGCCATCAAGATCGAGTACAACTGCGAAGTCACGGGCCTGCAAGGCGACGAGCATCTGGACGGCATCGACATTCGCAATGCCGTGACCGGGCAGTCGCGGAAATTGGCGACGCGCGCGCTATTTATCATGGTGGGTGCCGCGCCGAACACCGAATGGCTTTCTGGTTTGGTGAAGCTCGACGGCAAAGGGTTCGTGATCACCGGCGTCGGCTCACCGGCTTCCCCGTTTGGGACCTCCCACCCCGGCATTTTCGCCGTCGGCGACGTGCGGGCGGGGTCGGTCAAACGGGTGGCCTCGGCGGTGGGCGAAGGCTCCGTCGTGATCTCCAAGGTATGGGAGCACGTCAATCGGGAGGCCACCCGGGGCGCATAACGCGTTGGGCCGATGCTCGATGATTGAAAATTTTACCATTATCTCGCCGCATGATTTATGCGGCGAAACTCGTTACGATCCGCAAACGGGACTCGAAGAAATTCCGCGGCGCAGGCGTAACCTGCTGAACGACAACGGAATAGAAGCCTTACAGGGAGCGGGTGTCTCATGGACCAATGGAATGCGGTCGAAATTCTTCTCGCGGAAGACAACGAGGGGGATGCCGAGCTGACGCTGCGGGCCTTACGCAAGCTCAAGGTCAGGGGCAAATTGCTGCGTGTCCACAACGGCCTCGAAGCGCTCTCCTTTATTTTCAGGGAGGCAGAATTCGCCGCTCGCGATCAAACGCTCCCCAAGCTGATATTGTTGGACATCCACATGCCCATTCTCGGCGGCCTCGAGGTGCTTCGCCGGCTCCGGGCAACCCCATCGACGCAGCATATCCCCGTTGGAATTCTCACGGGCTCTTCGCAAGAGAACGAATTCTTCGAGAGTCAGCAACTGCTCGTGTGGGAATATATATTGAAACCCGTGAGCGCCGATGCCCTCAAAGATCTGATTGCGCAGGCGGGGCTGTAGCGCCGTCTCGCGGGTCGATTGAAGTGCCGTCCATTCATCTCACGTATCTGAACGGCCCCGATATCGATCGCCTTGCGCTCGACAATGACGAAATTCTCACCGCCGTGGAGCAGGCTCTCGACGCCCAGGGCAAGGGGAAGGTCGTCATCGAGCCGCGGGTGCATCTGGTCCCGGAGGATTCCTCGCTCGGCCATTTCAACGTTTTGCGTGGCGTCGTGCATCCTCTCGGACTCGCGGGGGTCAAGGTGGTGGGCGACTTCGTGAACAACTACAAAATCGGGCTGCCTTCCGAGCTGGCGCTGCTCAATCTCTTCGACCCGTCCACCGGCGTGCCCCTGGCAATCCTCGATGCCACCTCGATCACGGACATGCGCACCGGCGCGATCACTGCGCTCGGCGCAAAATACCTGGCGCGCAGCGGCAGCAAGGTGCTCGGGCATGTCGGCGCCCGCGGCACCTCGTACTGGAATATCCGGCTGCTGAATCACTTTTTCGATTTCAAGGAGATTCGCGTGCATTCGAAGCGCGCGGAGAGCTGCATGGCGTTCGCCCGTCGAATGTCGCTGGATCTCGGAAAGGATGTCGTGCCCGTCGATTCCTGGGAAGGTTGCGTACGCGGGGCCGATATTGTCGTGGAAGCCACGCGCCTGGCGCAGCCGCAAGAGCTGCTCAAGACCGAGTGGATAAAGCCGGGTTCACTGGTCATTCCCTACGGCACGATGAGCGCCGTCGAATTGTCGCTGACCGACATCATGGATAAGGTCGTGGTCGATGACTGGGGCCAGTGCCGCAAAGGCCTCCCCTACGGGGCTCTGCGCCGCCACGTCGATTTGGACAAAATCACCGAACAGTCCTTACATGCGGAACTCGGGCAGATCGTGGCCGGAGTCAAAGCCGGCCGAGAAACCGACCGGGAGACCATCCTGTTCTGGCACCGCGGACTGAGTTTGAGCGATATTGCGCTGGGCCATGCTCTGTTGAGGAAGGCGGCGGCAATGGGGGTTGGCCAATCGCTTCGATTTTCGTGAGGCAAACGAGTGCCCGCTGCGAAACGCCCGGCTACCTTGAAACGCGCCCTTTTCTGACAATGCCTGTCGGCGTCCCCCTACGCGGTACCGCGCACTCCAGGGCGGGCGGCGAAGCGCCATGAGCGCTAGAGTCGTGTCCCGTGCATGCCGGAGTGCTGCTTGTCCTCAGACAATGCCCTCGCCTCGCATTTACAGGCCAGTATGGAGGTCGAACGCTCCCAGCTGACCCGGGAATTGCACGATCACTTAGGCGGCTTGCTGGTGGGCGCCCTGATGGACGTCGCCCTGGTGGAATCCCGGCTGCGCGAGCCGGAATTCCGGGAGAAGCTGAATCGGGCGCACGAGTCTCTGCGTGCGGCCGTGGGTCTGTCGCGCAATTTGATCGAGGGCATTCGCCCGACCCTGCTGGACAATGTCGGACTATTCGCGGCAGTGCGCTCGCATATCGTGACGCTTTGCGCCGCCAATGCGCTTGAATGCACGCTCGATATGAATGAGCCCGAGCCCACGCTGAAGCCCGACGTCGCGATCGGAATCTATCGCATCGCCGAGGAGGCGCTGCGGCTCATTTCGAACTCTCTCCGGGCACAGTCAGTGGCATCGCGCGCCCAGGTACGCGAGGGAGTGCTGATCCTACGAATCTCGCACAACGGCAGCGCCGTCGCTCACGACCTTTTGTCGGCGCTGCCGGAATTCGCGTCGATGTCGCACCGCATTGCGACGCTGCAAGGAAACCTCACGATCTCGCATCAGCCTGACGGGGTGTCGCTCTGGTCGATCAGCGTGCCCGTCGGACCGCAAGAATTGGCGACCTGAAGCTCTACGGCTTGTTTTGGGACATGATGGCCAGCGCCCTGCCTTCGGGGTCCTTGAAAAAGGCCATCCATTCTTCGGTGCCGTCCGCGTGCTTGTGGATCATGTGCGGAGCGTTGATGAATTCGATGCCCTGCGATTCAAGGTTGCGCCAGCTCTGCTGGATGTCCTCGACCCGAAAGTACAGGATCGATTCGACAGTGGGTGCGGCAGCCTCCTGAGTCAGCAGCAAGCGGATTCCCCCGCAGTCGAAGAAGGCGAGTTTTCCGAACGTGTACAGGTGCCGCAGTCCGAGCACATCCCGATACCAGCGTTCTGCTTCCGGAACGTCCTTGACCGATCTGGCGATCTGTCCGATCGGACCTAGTTGAGTGAATGCCATAACGCGCGCCTCCTTTCGATCAATAGCGCTACTTACCCTACCCCTGCAGGTGCTTTAGATCGCCGCCTCGAGCAGACAGCCGAACTCCCGGGCGAAGTCCACTGAAATCCGCGCGTGCACCCTGCCCTGCCGGTCGAAGAAACGTTGGGAACCACTGAGAGTGAATACGCCCTCGTGCCAGATGCACGGATGAATATACAGACCCCGATTGCCCTCGAAGCGGAAGCACACGAAGCGCTGCGGCGTGACATCGTCCCCGGGGAGCGCCAGGGGCACGTAAAAGGGCCGCCGCTCAAGCGGGAAAAACAGCTGGCCGCCGTCGGGATGATAGTTCGCGTGCCACAGCATCATGCGCTGAGCGGCATTCGAGTGGTCGGTGCGCGCCGACTCCGGGGGTTCGGCATAGGCCAGAATATAGTGACCACCCACGGCCTCATTTCGCCCGTAGAGAATGTCGCCCTGCCACTCGCACGCGAATACCCCCTCTGTGGTGCCCCCTTGGTCTCCCGTGTCCTCGTCCACCGGACGGCTGCCGAGTGCCGGCCAACGGACAATTTCGATGCGGCAGTGTTGAGGATCATCCACCAAGCAGCCATAACCCTTCAACGACTCGGGCGTGGCATCCACGATGGGCATCGATACTCGCCCCAGACCGGCCGGTAACCCGGGATTCAGATAATCGACGGCAGCCATTATTTTGGCCATTTTTTGGCCATTACTTTGGCCATTATTTTGGCAAGGGAACGGCGAACAGTTTGAACGGCAGCCGCGGTTTCTGACCGTGCTTAGCGGGATCGAAGAGATAATCAAGCTGCCCTTCGCTCACCCAGGCGACATCCCCGACCCGCGTCACTCCCGTGGGCGTCACGTAACCATCCTTCAGGGTGGCGATCAGGGCGTCGTCGCCCTTGACGGTCATGGTGTCCAACCGGCCGCCGCCTTCAATGAGCAGAAACACGCCATGGCCCATCGGCCGGATAGCATCGGTCAGTACCAGCTGGCGCGACGGATTGAGCTTCGTCAGCTTGCCGGCTTTGCCGCCTTTGACCTCGATGCGATATAAATCCGCAGCGTCGAATCGGTTGAAGTACAGGTTCCCATCATTGCCGAATGCGATGCCGTCGAGCCCGGTGCCGTTGGGCTCTGGCTGCAATGCAGGATCGCTGAACCACACTTGCAGCTGCTGACCGCCTGCCGGCAGCTTCAATATCTGCGGCGCATCGGAGTTCGTGACGTAAGCCGAGCCATCGGCGCCAATCGCCATGTCATTGCATAAATTGCGGTCGCCGGGAAATTGCGCGCGCAGCTTTCCGGAGCCCGATTGCAGATCGAAGCCGATCAGGGCGCTTCCCACCGGCGCCCCCGGTATTTTTATCCCGGCGCTCGACAGATCGTCCGAACACACCCACAAGGTATTGGACGCTTCATCGACGAGTACACCCAATATCGACGCGCTGCCAAACGCTCCGGGCTTGATCCACCTCTCCGGCTGGCCGTTGGGGCGGATTCGCAAGACTCCCCCATCGGGGATATTTCCCACGTACAGCGTTCCGTCCTTGCTGGAAGAGAGGCTTTCGGGATAGGCCGTAGCACCCGGCAGGTCGATCGAGGTCGGCGCGGCGAGCGCCCCCATGCCGCTCGAGCACAACGCAACAGCGACGAGGAGCCCGATGCGAATGAAATGCTGCATGCTTGAACCCAAATGAGGTGAGTGGACGGCGAGCTATCGCATCGACCTCGCGGTCCGCGATCCTAAATCGAGTAATTCTCGCCCTATTCGATTCTATATATCGACGATCCAATGTGCCAGTGAGCCCCCTGCTGCGCGAAAGGCCGAGAAAGCACTACAATGACCCGAGAACAAAGCACCGAACGCCGGGGGGAGACGATGCGTATCGCGAGCGTGGGTCATGCGGTCTTTGCGGCGACCTTGATCGGCCTTGGCATTCTCGGCCTGATCAAGGGCGATTTCACCCCGGTGTGGCAGCCGGTTCCCAAGGGGGTGCCCGCGCGTGAAATCCTGGTGTATCTCTGCGCTTTGGTCTCGCTCGCCGGCGGCATCGGTGTGCTCTGGCGAAGCACGGCCGCCCTCGCTGCGCGCGTGTTGCTCGTCTACCTGCTGCTCTGGTTGCTGCTCTTCAGAGTTCCGGACATCTTCCGCGCCTCCGTGATGCAGGGCTCCTGGTATGGTTCCGCGGAGACCGCGGTGATTGTGGCTGCAGCCTGGGTTCTGTACACCTGGTTCGCCACGGACTGGGATCGGCAGCGTCTCGGTTTCGTCGCTGGCGATGGGGGTCTGCGAATCGCGAGGGGGCTGTACGGCCTGACCATGATGCTCTTCGGTCTCGGCCATTTCATTTTTCCACATGAGACCGCCGAGCTGGTACCTGGCTGGCTGCCCTTGCATATGGGCTGGGCCATTTTCACCGGCTGCGCATACGTCGCGGCGGGCGTGGCCATGCTCATCGGCGTGTATGCGCGATTGGCCGCCGCCCTCTCCACGCTGCAGATGGGCCTGTTCACGCTGTTGGTATGGATACCCATCGTGGCGGGAAGCCCCAGCGCCTTCCAATGGAGCGAGACCATCGTTTCCGTGGCGCTGACGGCCGGCGGCTGGGTGGTAGCGGATTCCTACCGCGGCAGGCACTGGCTGAGGCACGCCTGATCTTGAGGGATGGTATTCTCGCGCAGATCGCAGTTTAGGAGGCCTGGATTTGAAGATCCTCATGTGTCTGATATTGGTCTGCCTGTCCGGTTGCAGTTGGTTTCATTCGCGCCCCAAGCCTCCCCCGGACCCCTCCGAACTCATCGTGACCGGCGCTCCGGCGGGATCGACGGTGTTCGTCGACAATGTGCAGAATGGCCAAACCACGGAAGTGAATGACCGGCCGCAGGTTCTGACGGTAACGGCCGGCGAGCATAGTGTGGAAGTACGCATGGGAAACTCGGTGGTCTATCGAGAGCAGACCTATGTCGGCAGCGGCGAGCGGCGCGTCATCAAAGTCCTGTCGGGGTCGAGTCGCGAGTAACGTTTCGCTTTCGCCGCCATGGAAACCTGAGGATCGCCACGGACCGCAACGTGCGCTGATTCAAAGCGCGGCGGCTCGCGGCGCCGCCAGCAACTGCACCCAGTACAAGCCGCGTTTGGAGGCTTGACCCGGCGCGTAGGCAATGCCCATCTCGGCGAAGCGCGGATCCATGATGTTCTCGCAATGACCCGGACTGTCGAGCCAGCCCTGCACCACTTCGTCGGCCGACTTCGGACCGTAGGCAATGTTCTCGCCGACCAGCTTTTCCTGGTACCCGACGGCGCGCACGCGATCCGCGGGAGAGTGCCCGGCCAGATCCTCGTGCTCAAAATAATTGTGTTCGGCCATGTCGACGGCATGCCCGAGCGCGACGCTATCGAGGGTGCCCGACAGCCTCACCGGCGGCGCCGGCGCAAAGGCCCGCTCGCCGCAGCGGGCACCACGGGCGCGCACCTGGTTCACCAGTTCGAGCGTGCGCGAGGCCAGCATGGGCGCCTGGGCGCGAGGCGGCGCCACATAGGCGGAGGCCAGCACCAGCCAGGTATCCATTCCGCGCTGATAGGCTCCCAGGTCGTGCAGCTTGGGGTTCGCGACGGTACGGCAGCCGGATTGCCGGAGCAACCGCAGCGTGGCTGTCTCGGGGCCCGTGATATGCAGGCCCGAGGCGGCTTCGGCCCCGTAGCCGCTGCCTTCAACGGCCGCGTCGAGCGAGCTTCCGCGGGCCCAGGCCTGCGCCGCGCGATCCAGCGATGGATTGCGATGGACCCGCGTGGCGGGCGGCAGGGTGCCGCCGCAGCCGCCCTCTCGAAGCACTTGCACCGCGGCGACGGCGTCGGCTTGCGCCAGACCTGCCGAGAGTCCGCCGAACAGGATCGCGAGGACCCCGAGTGAGCTGACCGATGAGCGCTTCAACCGTGCTTCTCCGTTGTACCCGTAGGCGCGCCGTGGTGTCCCTGGCGCGCTTGCTTAGGGGAGGAAAACGCGCCAGCTTCGCATCGGATGACCGCCGCCGGCGGAACTCGATCACAGATTTTTAGGTGGCCGGGTCAATTCGGAGCTTGTGCCGCATCGTTCGATCTGTCGCGCTGCGCCATTTCGATAAACCACGGCAGGCGCTGTAACATAGCGTCAACAAGAGCTAACTCGCCTTGCGCCAGCTCGAGGTGAAATGAGCGCAGCCGCGGCGACCGATACCCCGGCCGCCATATTGATCATCGACGATATACCGGCCAATTTGGGCGTCATGGTCGATGTCCTGGAAGCCGAAGCGTATCGCGTGCTCGTCGCGAAGGATGGCCATGAAGGATTGCGGCGCGCCGAGCTCGAGCAGCCTGACCTGATACTGCTCGATGTGATGATGCCCGGTGCCGATGGGTTCGCCGTGTGCCGGCAATTGAAAGCCACCGAGGCCACCCGCCACATTCCCGTGATATT
Organism: uncultured Gammaproteobacteria bacterium; assembly: GCA_963837435.1. Lineage (GTDB taxonomy): Bacteria > Pseudomonadota > Gammaproteobacteria > Steroidobacterales > Steroidobacteraceae > Bog-1198. The sequence continues at coordinate 954,381 of CAWINJ010000009.1, read as the reverse complement.
CATGACGGCGCTGGACGAACTGAGCGACAAGCTCGCCGGATTCGCCGCCGGCGCGGTGGACTATGTCTCCAAGCCCTTGCAGTTGGCGGAACTCGTGACGCGCGTGCGGACACATCTGGAATTGAGCGCGCTGCGCCGGTTGCTGGCCGCGCAGAACCAGGAGCTGCGGCTGGCCCGCGATGAACTCGAGGAGCGCGTGCGCTCGCGCACCGCAGCCCTCACCGCCGAGATCCAGGAACGAACCCGCACCGAACGCGAATTGCAGGCTTCCTTCGAGCAAATTCACGATCTCTACAATCACGCGCCCTGCGGCTATCACTCGCTGAACGCCGATGGCGTGTTCGTCCGCATCAACGATACGCAGTTGAACTGGCTGGGCTGCCAGCGCGAGGATCTCATCGGCAAGCGCCGCCTGGCGGAGTTCCTCGCTCCCAAATCATCGCGCGCCTTCGCCAAGGCCTTCCCCCTGATCAAGCAGCGAGGCTGGGTCCGCGACCTCGAGCTGCAGTTGATCCGCGCCGACGGCGACGCCCTTCCGGTTCTGCTCAGCGCCTCGGCGGTGCGCAACGCCCAGGGTGAGTTCGTCATGACGCGCACCACTCTCTACGACCTATCGGAGCGCAAGCAGACCGAAGAGGTCATCCGCCACATGGCCCACCACGACCCGCTCACCGGTCTCGCCAACCGCACGCTCTTTCAGGAGCGGCTGGGGCAGCTCATCGCGAACGCGCGGCGCCGGCGCGAATCGGTGGCCATGATGTTTCTGGATCTGGATCATTTCAACCAGATCAACGATTCCTTCGGTCACTACGTGGGCGACATCGTGCTGCGCGAGATATCCAAGCGTCTGAGTCTTTGCCTGCGCGAAGGGGATGCACTGGCGCGCTGGGGGGGCGATGAGTTCGTCGTTGCGCTGGCGGGGCCGGACGTGCATGGCGCCTCGAAGCTCGTCGCCGAGGCCATTCTGCAGGCGTTGAACGAGCCGGTCAGTGCCGAGAAGCATGAACTGCATTTGGGCGGCAGCATCGGCATCAGCATCTATCCCGCCGACGGCAACGATGTGCAGACCCTGATGCGTGCGGCCGACACGGCCATGTACCACGCCAAGGAAAAAGGCCGCGGTGCGCTCGAGTTCTTCACGCCGGCGCTCGCCGAGAACGTGCGGCATCGGACGAATCTCGCAGCGCAGCTGCGCGGGGCGCTGGCGCGCAATGAATTGTCCCTGCACTACCAGCCGCAGGTCGACATGGACAGCGGCCGCATTCTGGGGGCCGAAGCGCTGCTGCGCTGGCAGCATCCGGACCTCGGCTCGGTGTCGCCGGCGGAGTTCATTCCGATCGCCGAGGAGAGCGGCCTGATTCAGCCGCTCGGAGAGTGGGTGCTGCGCCGCACCTGTGAGCAGGGACGGCGGTGGCGCGATGCCGGACATGCGGACCTGACCCTGGCGGTCAATTTATCGGTGCGCCAGCTCTCGGATTTGCACCTGGACCAGAGGGTGGCCGGCATTCTCCAAGAGACGGGATTTCCGGCCCGGGCGCTCGATCTGGAAATCACCGAGAACCTGCTGATGCGGCCCACTCAGGAAGTCATGCGGATACTGTACGCCTTCAACCAGATGGGTGTGCAGCTGACGGTGGATGACTTCGGCATGGGCTACTCTAGCCTCTCCTATCTGCAGAGCTTTCCCATCCAAGCGCTGAAAATCGATCGCAGCTTCGTCAACCGTATCGGGCGCACCCTTCAAGATGACGCCATCGTCGGCGCCATCATCGCGCTAGCGCACAGCCTGCACCTGCGGGTGCTCGCCGAAGGGGTGGAAATCGCGGAGCAGATCGCCTTCCTCAAGGACCGCGGCTGCCGGACCGCGCAGGGCTACTACTACAGCCGGCCGGTGCCGGCGGAGCGGTTCTCGGAATTGCTCGGCGGCGCCATTCAGCGATCCCCGCCGACCGCCACCGGCTCGTAAAGCCATTCCAGCCGCAGCAGCAACCCGACGGCATTCAGAAGAATCGATTCTTGAATGGGCTTGGTAATGAAGGCATCCGCGCCCGCCGCGCGGCTGAATGCTTCCGCTTCCGCCGTCGCACTCGCCGAGGTGGCGACGATGGGCACATCCGCCCCTTCCGGCATTTGTCGCAGCCGCCGCATGGCCTCGAATCCGTCCATGACCGGCATGGTCAAGTCCATCATGACCAGTTCCGGGCGAAACCGCGTGGCCACTCCGAGGGCGTCCAGACCGTTTGCCGCCTCGGCCATCTGGAAGCCCAATGCGCTCAAGGTGTCGACCAGCATGGTCCGATTCTGCGGCACATCGTCAACCACCAGAATTCTGCGGCGCTCGCCTACATAGCCGACGGGCGCGCCGCGCACCGGCGCAGGGGGAATCTCGTGCTGCGCCGCTTGTACGGGGATCTCGAACTGAAAGACACTGCCCTCGCCCACCGCGCTGCGCACCCGGATCTCCCCGCCCATCAAATGGATGAGCTGCCGGCTGATGGCCAATCCGAGGCCCGTGCCGCCTTCTCGGCGGTTGACTTCGGCGACCTGCTCGAAGGGCTGGAACAGGCGCGATAGCTGCGCCTCGCTCATGCCGATGCCCTGGTCCTGCACCTCGAAGCTTAAGCGCACCGGAACGCCTCGAGACTGGGCGCGCAGCGTCACCTGCCCCGAATCCGTGAACTTCACGGCATTCGACAGCAGGTTCAGCAACACCTGGCGCAGGCGCTTCTCGTCCACATGCACGGCGGAGGGCAGATCCGGCGCCGCTTCGAAGACGAAGGGCAGCCCCTTGTCGTCCGCCCTGACCCGGATGGTGTCGCAGACCATCTGCAAGAAGGCGCCCAGGGCGATGTCGTTCGGGTGCAGTTCGAGCTTGCCCGCATCGATGCGCGCCAAATCGAGAATGTCGTTGATCAGGATCAGCAGATGCTGCCCGCATTCATCGATGACGTTGACGGCTCTGATCTGACGTTCGGTGAGGGTCTTGTCGCGTTGCAGGATCTGCGCAAAGCCCATGATGCCGTTCAGCGGAGTGCGCAGCTCGTGGCTCATCTGGGCGAGAAATTGACTGCGCTGGCGTGCGAGCTGGCGCGCCTGCGCGAGGGCCGCCTCGCGCGCGGCTTCGGCCGCCTTGCGCTCGCTGATGTTGCGCGCCACGCCCACCGTGCCCAGCAGCGTGCCATCCTCGTCGCGCACCGCGGCCTTGTAGGTCTCCATCCATATGGCTCCGTGGCCATCGGTCACATGCTCCTCGGTGGTCCTGCGATGCGAAGAAGCCATGGCCTCCTCGTCCTCGGCCCGCTGTTGACGCGCCAGCTCCGGCGGCAGCAACTCTTGGTCGGACTGACCCTCCATGGACGCCACGGTGTGGCCGCGCGCCGCGGCATGCGCCTGATTCACGACCAGGTAGCGGCTTTGCGTATCCTTGAACCACGCCCACATCGGCAACACATCGATCAGAGTTCGCAGGTAACGAGCCTGCTGGCGCAGCTCCAAGGTGCGGAACTGCACGCGCTGCTCGAGCTCGGCATTGAGCGCGCGGATGTCGATCTCCGAGCGCCGCAACTGTTGGTTCAGAGCCTGCAGCTGGCGCTGCGAGTGACGCAGGCGAAAAACGAACAGCCACGCGCCCGCCAGCGCCACGACGACGCCGGCGAGCAAGGTCCACAGCCAGCGCTGCTGCAGCTCTCGTTCGACCAACTGGACAGACTGCTGTTCGCTGCGGCGAGTCAGCTCCTCGATACTGCGCTGCTTGTTTTCCAATTCATAGCGACCGATCAATTGCACCAGGCGCTCGCCCGCCTTGTCGCGAGTCGCTTTGGCAGTCAGGTCGCGCGCTTGCACTGCCAGCGCATAGGCGCGTCGGTAGTCCCCCTTGGCGGCGGCGATCGCCGCCAGACGCATCGCGCTGCCGCTGAGATACAGCGGAATGCCCAGATCCTGGGCCACGGCATTCGCTTGCCGCGCATCGGCTTCCGCCTTCGAAAGATCGCCCAGGGCCTGGTAATCGCTGCTGAGCGCATTCAAGACATACCAGAGGCTGATGCGATTCGGATAGCGCTGATAGATAGCCAGGGTTTCGTCGAGGTACTGGATGGCCTCCGCGCGGCGGCCCCGCTGGGACACGATGTCGGCGAGGCCATACAGCCCGTAGCTCACGGCGAACGGCACGCCCACGTCGCGGAACATCCCGATGGCATCTCGCGTGAGCTGCTCGGCATCGTCCAGATGGCCGGTCTCGGCGCTCCAACCGGCGAGCCCCGTCACCGCATAGGCTTCGAGGAAATGAGAGTGAGCCGCACGCGCCTGCACGCGCATCTGTAAATACTGCTCGCGCGCCTCGGCGTAGCGGAAGCTCTGATCGTAGGCGATCGCCAGGCCCTGATAGGCATAGGTCAGCACCAGAGGATTGTTCGAGCGGCGGGCGATCTCCATCGCCCGGACTGCGACGGCCACGGATTCGTCGAGCTGCTCGAAGCGGCGGTACATCGCCGTTGCCCGCAGCATCGCCTCACCGAGCAATTCGGGGCGATTCACGCCCTCGAGCACGGCGACGCTGTGCTGGGTGGCGGCCACCATGGCGTCGAGCTTGCCCTCGTTGATCGAGATCAGAACCACGTTCAGATCCGCCTCGGCCTGGCCCACCCGATCGCCGCTCTTCAAAGCCAAATCGAAAGCGTCTCGAGCGTGTGCTGCGGCCGCCTCGGTGAGGCCCATGTAGGTCTCGATGCGCGCCAGCAGATTGAGGGCGAGCGCCCGATCGACGGGGCCCGCATCGGAGGGAAGTGCCGCCTGCAGCTGCTTGGCCGCCTCATAGGCGCGCGGTGCATCATTTTCCGCCAACGTTCTGATGAGGGCGGCTTGTGCGTGCCAATCGTCGATGCTATCGGCGTGCCCTGGAAACGCCAGCAGGAAGGCAAGGAGCACAGCACCCGAGCACCATCGACCAGCCACCCCGATTGCCGACTCGACGTGCATCGCACGCATCTTGCAGCCTCGTTTCGAGTCATCATAGGAGCAACTCAGGGGGTGCAGCAAGTTCGCGACATTGCGCGCATCATCAGCCCGTCAGAGGGAGGTGACTATGCGCTTCACCACTGCACTGTCGTGCGGTGCTGCCGTGGCCTTGGCGGGTCGCGGCCCGGTGTATGCGCAGGACATTGCCCCGCACCAATTCTCGGCCATCACTGCGCAGCAACAACTGCCCGCCGAGGGCGAGTCCGATCTGCAGGAAGTCGTCGTCACCGGCTACCGCCAAAGCCTCGAGCTCGCGCAGAAAAAAAAACGCGACGCCACCCAGGTCATCGATTCCATCGTCGCGGACGACATTGGCAAGCTTCCCGACACCAACGCGGCGGAGGCATTGCAACGAGTCCCCGGCGTGCAGGTCGGCAGCGATCTGGGCGAGGGTTCCGCCGTCGTGATCCGCGGTCTGAGCCAGGTCGAGACCCTGCTCAATGGCCGCGAAACCTTTTCTGCGGCCGGAACACGCACCTTGGACTTCGAGTTCATCCCCTCCGAACTGCTGTCGAACATCGATGTGTACAAGACGCAATCCGCGGATTTGATCGAGGGAGGACTCGGCGGCACCATCGATGTGCGCACCCGCCGTCCCTTCGACTTCAAGGGCTTCACCGCGGATGCCTCCGCGCTCGGCAATGTCGGCGACCTGGCGGGCGAGGTGAAGCCGCAACTCTCGGCTCTGCTCAGCGATCGCTGGGAGACGGGCGTGGGCGAGGTCGGCGCTCTGGTCAGCGGCTCCTACCAAGACCGGGCGCTGCAGGAGGACTACATCTCCGCCGGCGCACCCACCTGCTACGGTCCCCTGGCGGGCACGGTGTGCACCAGCAGGACCATCGGCCCGAATGGTTTCTACAATCCACAGTACACCGCGGATCGCACCAGAACGGGTCTCAATGCCGTCCTGCAGTGGCGCGTGGACAGTCGTCTGGAATTTTATCTTGACGCCTACTACGTCAAGTTCCAGACGCCGCAGCTGGACTATGGCACCTATCCGCTGCCCGACAGCGCGCTCGCGCGCTCCGCGACCAGCTTCTATCCGGGCACGGACATCATCGAGTCGGCGACCTACCTCGACCAACCCATGAACACTCTGTCCATCAACCGACTACAAGTCGATACCAACCAACAGGTGGCCGCCGGCGCCGATTGGCATGCGGGAAGGCTCGCCCTCCTCATGGACCTTAGCTACCTCGACACGCGCGAGACTCTCGACTACCACGAACTGGACCTTCAAACCACGCTCCCGACCTTCAGCATCAACACGTCCACCTCGCCGCCCTCGGAGAGCTATGCCGGGGTGAACTTGTCGAATATCGCGAACTACAGTTTCGCCGGCCTCACCGATAGCGTGAACCTTTGGTCGGGACGGGAGACGGCGTTGCAGATCAGCGCCAGCTACGACTTCGATTGGGGTCCTTTGACGACGCTGGATTTCGGTGCGCGCTATGCCAACCTTGCCGATGGGCTCACCCCGGTGCGCTATTTCAACCCGCTGGCTGACGGTCCCGCCTCCGCGTATCCCAGCCTGATCCAGGCCTATCCGCTCGGCAACCCCTTCAGCGGCAGCAGCGCCGCCACGATCGGCAATTACTTGCTGGTCAACCCCGCAGCGCTGCAGAACATCGATGGCATCATATCCACGCTCGGGCTCGGCGGCGATCCGGCGGTGCAAAACCAGGGCATTTACTCGATCGGCGAACAGGATAGCGCCGCCTACTTCAAGGCGAATTTCACCGGCCCCGCGGCCAAGCTCACCGGCAACCTCGGGCTTCGACTGGTCCACACCGCCGAGGATCTCACGGGCACCGAAACCATCAGCGGCCCCACCTCGGTCTATCGACCCATCGAGGTCACGAACGGCTATACCGATCTTCTGCCCAGCCTGAACGTGCGCGCCGCCCTGACCGATGCGCTGTTGCTGCGCGGGGCCGTGTACGAATCTCTCACCCGGCCGGAGTTCTCCAACCTCAATCCCGGCCTTACCTTGGTTCCCGGCAATTTGACCGGCAGCCAGGGCAATCCGCATCTCGCACCCTTCAAGGCAGTGAACTACGACGCCACGGTGGAGTGGTATTTCGCGGCGACGAGCAGCGTGAGTGCGGATTTTTTCTACAAGAAAGTGAAGGGATTCCCCTTCACCGAGGGCACCGATCAGCTCATCGATGGCGCCAGCTACATCGTCTCGCAACCGATCAACAGCGGCTCGGGCAAGGTGCAGGGTATGGAGGCGAGCTATCAACAACTCTACACTCAGCTGCCCTGGCCGCTCGGCGGACTGGGGTTGCAGACGAACCTCACCTTCATCGACAGCTCGGCGCCCACCTCGGTCTCCGGATACACTGCGCCTCTGCCGAATCTGTCGAAGTGGAGCTACAACATCGTTGGAATCTATGAGCAGGGCCCCTGGTCCGCCCGGATCGCCTACTTCTGGCGTTCGCAGTTCCTGCAAAGCATTGCCGTCGCCTCGGGCGTCGGCGTCGTCCCGGTCGAGAGCATGGCCTTCGGCAATCTGGCCGCCGCGCTCAACTACCGGGCGAGCCGGCAATTCACCTTGACGCTCGAAGGCACCAACCTCACTCAGGCAAGGCACCAGGTTTTCATTGGCTCGGTGTTATCGCCCAATGCAACCTATATCGACGATCGCCAGTTCCTGGCGGGCGTGCGCTATAGGTTTTGAGGGGCACCGTGAGCAATACCGCACCGGAGAGCTCAGCGTCGACCGCACTCATCGTCGATGATACGCCCACCAACCTTCGCGCCATCGCCGAGCTCCTCGATATCGAGGAGCTGCGCACTCTCTTGGCATCCAACGGCGAGGAGGCGCTGCGTCTGGCCGAGGAGGCTCGGCCGGACATCATCCTGCTCGATGTCATCATGCCCAAGATGGACGGCTTCGAGGTCTGCCGTCGCCTGAAGAGCGTGGAGGCGCTGCGCGACATACCGGTCATCTTCATGACGGCACTGAGCGAGCCGCGCGAGAGAATTCGCGGCTTCGAGGCGGGCGGCGTGGACTTCGTCACCAAGCCCATCGAAATCCACGAGCTGCGCGCGCGGGTTGCCGCGCATCTGCGGCTGCATACCATGCAGAAGCAGCTCGCCGCCCGCAATGCCGAGCTGCACGCGGAAATTGCGCGCCGGACCGAGGCCACGGAAGCACTGGATCGCTACCGGCTAAATCTCGAGCGGCAGGTCAGCGCGCGCACGGTCGAGCTCAACGATCGAAATCGGCAGTTGCACGCCGAAATCAGCGAGCGCCGGCGACTGCAGCAATCCTTCCTATCCGCTACCGACGATGAGCAGCGGCGTCTCGCGCAGGAGCTGCACGATGGCCTGGGGCAGGATCTTGCCGGGCTCAGCATGCTCATGCAGGGTGCGATGAAGGATGTGGGCGCCGGGCGACCGCTGGCGGCAGAGGAGATGGAACGCATGCTGCTCGTCATCCGCAATGCGCTCAAGGCCTGTCACGACATCGCCCACGGCCTCTCGCCGCTCGCGGGAATGTCGGGCGGCTTGGCTGAAGCGCTCACCGCCCTGAAACGGCGGCTTGGCGGGCCGCCCGGACCCAGCCTGGAATTGCAGGTCGAGGCCGCCTCTCTCGCGGGGCTGGCGAGCGAGACCTGCGATCAGCTGTACCGCATCGCCCAGGAGGCGGTGACGAATGCCATCAAGCACGCCGGCGCGCAGCACGTGACACTTCGGTTGAAGATGCACCAAGGAGCATTGCAGCTCGAGGTCGAAGACGATGGCAGCGGCCTCGAGGCCTCCGGCTCCGGGCACAAGGGACTCGGGCTGCACACCATGCACGATCGTGCGGCCAGTATCGGCGGGAGCTTGCTGCTGATCTCGAATGCCGGCGGCGGCACCACGGTGGTGTGCCGGGTCCCCGGCTAGGCGTAGGTGTCGACCTGCGTTCCCTTCGTGGCCGTGTAGCCGCCGAGCTGCTGCGCGAAGGATGCGATGGCGCGGCTCGCATGGGAGGGGGTCTCGGCCTCGTCCTCTGCCGGCTGGGGCGGCGCCCGGCCCGCTCCCTGCGCCAGCACTTTGTGACCGACCAAGCGAATCGATGCCGAGTCACCCGCGGAGACTGCGGCGCCCAGCCACTCTTGACGCGGTACCTCAGCGGAGGGCTGCGGCCCTTGGCTGCTTCGCGTAACGATGGTTACCGGCGTCAGATCGCGCGCCAGCGCTCGACCTGCCGCCAAGATCATATCGGTCATTGAGCCTTCCGTAACTCGACAGCGACTCCAAGTCGCTTCAGCGTCAGTTTCCAAGTATGCGCGCCCATTGGGCTTTCTGGCGAGAGTTTGCGCAGGTGCGCGCCGACGGCGTCAAAGACCAACATCTACAGTTAATTATTCAAATACTATGTAACTTATTAATATAGCGCATGTTTTAAGGGCTTTCAGTGACCACCCGCCCATTCAACGGCTGCACGGGCCGCACGTCGTGGGGATAGAGTTCGGCGAAGGCCTCGATCTGCGCCGGCGAAAGTTCCACCGGAGTTTTAAGAACGAACCAAGTCACTCCCTCCTTGCACGGAGGAGCCGTCTGCGAACCGCGGTAACTGTAGAAACCCAGGGTCTGCGGCAGCAGCTCCGCCGGGTTGACCTCGAGCCCCGTCGCCGCCTCGTCGCCCTCGCTCTTCGGCATATGCTCCCAGAGCCGCCGGATGAGGGCATTGGCGCGCCCCGACTTGATCAGCACCGCAACTCCCACCACCTCCCCATCGCTGGCTTGGTGCATCAAGTGCACCACCATGTCGTAGGGCTTACCGCGAATATGCTCTTCGCTGGGATGATGAAAGTGGAACTGAGTCAGCTCGTAGCGCTTGTCCCCAACCATGAGGAAGTCGCCGCTCCCGGGGGCGGGATAATTCACGCGGATCGTGTGGCCGTTGTTGTTCACATACTTCACCGGCGCGCTCTGATACTCGAATCGCAGCGCGGGCAGCTGCGCCTTCTGCGGGTGTCGAATGTCGATGGGAGACTGCTCCCTGCCATTGCAAGCAGCGTACTGCGTGTCCATGTCGGCCCATCGATCTGCCTGCTCGTACGTCCACGGCGTGCGCCAGGGGGACACATAGTGGTGCGCCGGCTCAGCTTCCTGCGCTTGCACTATCGCCCACGGCCCGCAGAGCGTCGCCGCCGGCAGCAGCAGAATCCAACAGTCCTTTCGCATGGTGCACCTCGCCTCTTGACGAGAACAGGGATTTGCGGCCTATGTCCGCTTTGCCGTGCTCACTTCGGTTTTGCGCCGCTCACTTCGGTTTTGCGCCGCCGGTGTAGGTCACGTAGTACTTTTTGTAGCCCTTGGTGGACCAGTGACCCTTCCAGCCCTTGGGCATGGCCACGCCCTCCCCGGCATGGGCCTCGAGCACCGTTCCATCCGCCGAAGTCAGGGTCACGCTGCCGGCCAGAAAGAACATGAATTCATCGTCCTCGTAGGAATCGATGTCCTGCTCGGAAGGGCCTGCCTCGTAGAGCCCCATTTCGACCTTGGCATCCTTCGATCTGAGCAACAGCACATCCGTGGCTGGACCGTCCGGCCCGTTTTCCTTGGCCGCGTTCTTGCTCGAGAACACCGGGCCCACGGCATCCGCGGAAGTAACCTTGACGGGTTTGCTCGTCACCCAGGGCTTCGCCGCCGGCGGGTCCGCCAGAGCGGCCGTTGCACATAGCAGCAGCATCGCCATACCGATCTTCGCCGATTTCATGCAGGGCATCCTCGCGATTGTTATCTGTGCCCGCAGTCTAATACGGACGGGCTCGGGAGCGCATCCGCCGCCTGCGGGCGGCGTCCGAAGGGGAACTTTCCCCTGCCGCAAGCGTCATAAAATGAGCAATTGTTGCGAGTAGTGCCGATGCAGAAGGAGGCACTGATGAGCAAGCTGACAATGACAATGGTGTTGTGCGCCGGACTCACGCTGGCGGGCTGCGGCTTCGCCGAATACGATTGGAACAAGACGCTGGCCGCCAACACGGCGACTGCTTATCAAACATTTCTACAGCATCATCCCACGAACAAGCACGCCGACGATGCCCGCGGGCGCATGCTCGCTCTTCGGGACGACCAGGCCTGGGCGTTGGCCCAGGCAACGAACACGCTCGCCGGTTATCAGGACTATTTAAAGAGCGAAAGCGGCGGTGTTCACGCCGGGGATGCCCAATACCAGATCACCGCCCTGCAGCGCGCCGCGGCTTGGAAGGAGGTGCAGAAGGATGAATCGGCGGCAGCGCTGCAAGCCTTCTTGCGCCAGTATCCCCAGGGCCTGGAATCGAACCAAGCGCGCGCGAGACTCAGCACCCTCGACTACCGCGTGCAGCTCGCGGTCGCTCGCAGCCAATCGGCGGCCGAACGTCGGCGCGAGCAGCTGCAGGCCCGCTTCGGCACGGTGGTCCACGATGTCGTGATCATGACCCCCAACTCGATACACACGGTCTACCGAGTCACCTCGGAGCCCATGACCCAAGCCGATGCCAGCTCTGCCTGCGCGCAGCTCGCGCGTTCGCACCAAAGCTGCAGAGTGTTGCCGACGGCGGGCACACCCGGTTGAGATCAGCCGGGTAAGCGCACTCGCGCCGGCACCGGTCGCCGCCGGCTCTGCATCACGGCCAGGACTCCCAGCAACAAAGTGAGGTTCGCGCCCGCCGCTGCCGCGCCGATCTCCGGCGCCGCCACGGTTTTCGCCGATACCGTGATCGAGCCGTTGAGCAACGAGGGCGTCAGTGCATTGCCGTTCTGGTCCGACACCGCATTGAGCGACAGGTCGAGGGCGGAGACGCCCGCGGTCAGCGCATTGAAGGTCAGGGTCGCCAGCGTAAAGCTCTTGGCCTGCGATGCCAGCAGCACGGAGGAAGAATCGAGCGACACTTCGAACACATCCACCGTACCGGTACCCGGGGTGGTGTTCGTCACCTGGCCGAAGCCCTCGAGGTTCAATTGATCGCCGAGCGCCGGGTCGCCATAGGCGGCAGCGGTGAAATTGACGATGCCCGGATTGAAGCCGACGTTGATATCGTATGCACCGAGGGCTGTGCTGGCGCTCAGGCCGGAAATATTCAAATCCACGGTCGCCGTGCCGCCCGCGGTGACGGTCTCCGAGCCTATGGACAATACTTGCGCCGCCGCGGTCAGCGGCAAAGCCGCGGCCGCAGTGAGAACGACAATGGATAGCAGTTTCATCGCGTGACTCCCTGGATGGAAATTATTCATGGACGCACCCCGGGTGCGTGCACAAGGTGATGAGAATGCGCGCGTCCAGCGCATTGATGACGCCGTCATGATTCAGATCGCGCGGATCGTTCGGCCCCGATGCGGGCGTGTTCAACGCCGAGGTGATGTAGGCCAGATCCAGCTTGTCGACCTCGCCGTCGAGATTGATGTCGCCGGGCAGAGGTCCGCTGCTGACGACGAGGGCAACCGATGACCCGGCGGTGACGCTGGTGCCGGCGGCCGGCGTTTCACTGATCACCGCCCCGTTGGCGACCGAGGTGCTCGACTGAGTGGTGACGGTGCCCAGCGTCAGGCCCGCCGAGCCCAGAGCGCTCGCCGCCGCCGTCTGTGTATCGCCCACCACGTTCGGGACCGTGTCCGGTGCAGGACCGGAGGAGACCACCAGATTGACGGTCGATCCGTCTGCGACGCTGGCCCCGCCGGCCGGACTTTGACTGATGACCGCACCGGCGGCGACCGTGGCGCTGGACTGGGAGGTGACTGTGCCCAGGATCAGCCCGGTCGCCCCGATGGCGGCGCTGGCCGCGGATTGGCTATCGCCCACCACGCTCGGCACGATGACCGAGCTGGGTGGCGCGGCATAGGGCGTGGGCGACAGTGAGGCGCTCCAATCGATCCCGAAGGGGCTGAACCACGGGCCGATATTGAAGATGCCGCCGAATCCCGAGGTCCCGAATGGGCCGCACTGCTCGCCGGTGGTATTCAAATAGCAGAATTGCACCGCGGCGGGCGCCGGAGTGACTCCCTGTTGATCGGTCACGGTGACTCCGGAGACGATCAAGTAGGCCTGCGAGGCCTGCGGGGTTTTGGTGGTGATTCCAGTCGCCTCGGAATAAGACTGGGTCGGCGTGTAGCTGAGCTGGAACGTCGCCTGGGTCACCGTGTTGCTATTGACGGCCGCCAAGCTTGCGCCCGCATAGATAAACCCGGCCCCGAGCGCTCCCTGCACTGAATCGCAGGTCGTCGCCGACAGGGTGCCGGGCTGACAGGTGTTGACGCTGATGATGGTCAGCGCGCCGGCACCGCTCAAGGCCTGAGAGCAATTCGGGCCGACGCCGCACACGACGGCGGTGGTTTCATCGACGTAGTTCATCTGGTAGAGCACCGGATTCTGGCTGCTGTCGAAGCCGCCGGCGGCATTGCCAAACACCCCGTAGGGCGAGGACGAATTGTTCTCGGCCGGGCTGATGAACGCTTCGACGAATGTCGGGGAACTGGGGTACAGGCTGTAATTGAAGCTCGAGGTTCCATCGCCCGTGTAGTTGATGCTCTGGGTGAGCGTCGCCGGGCCGCCGTTGACGGTGAGGCTGACGGCGGATCCCGGTGCGACCACGGTGCCTGCAACCGGACTTTGGCCGGTCACCTGCCCCGCAACGCTGGCGCTGCTCGGCAGACTGGTGACCGTGGTGACCGTCAGCCCCAGCGCTTTGAGCGCCGCGATCGCGGCACTCTCGGTGTCGCTCGTCAGATTCGGCACGCTCACCAGCGGTGGACCGGAGGACACCGACAAATCCACGGGCCAGCCTCCCGGCACACTGGCGCCGGCCGCGGGGCTTTGGCTGATCACTGTGCCGACGGGCACGGTCGTACTGCTCTGCGTCGTCACCGTCTCGACGCTCAGACCCGCGCCGCTGATGGCGTTGCTGGCCTGCGACTGGCTCTGTCCGACCACATTGGGGACCACGACGGGATTTTCTGCGGTGTAGGGGGTGCTCGAGAGGGTGGCGTACCAATCCAGGTTCAGGCCGGTGAATTCGGTCACCTCCACCTCCCCCGCCTGGGGGCATTGCGAGCTGCTGGTGATCGACGGCACGCAGGACGAGGCGGTGGTGATGGTGTTGGGCGTCGTGCCGCTGATGATGAGGTACAGGGTACCCGCCGGCAGCGTCACCAGACTGCCCGGAGTGACAGAGAACTGACACTGCAGAACGGCATTATTGCCGCCGACCTGGGCGAAAAAGGTGATGCTGGCGCAGCTTCCGGACAGCAGCGTTGCCGTCGAATTGCTCACCGAGATCGTCATGTCGCCGTCGAACGATTGCGAGTAGATGCCCGGCGGAAGCGAGGCGCCGCTCAAGGGACCGGAGGGATTCGGCAGCGCATTCGTCGGGCTGATGTCGAAGCCATTGACCGACAGATTGTAGACACCCACGGCGTTGGCGGGGGAGCTCGCCGTGACGCAGCCTGAGCAGCTGGCCTGCAGCGTGGCGCCCTCCTGCCCGGGGTTCAGCGAGAAGACGATATCCGAGGTGGTCACGCCGCTGCCTGAGGCAAAGCTCAAGATCCCCGCTTGGGCGCTGGCAAGCGTGGCGAGCCATGCAAGAGTCAGGGCTAGCCAGGCGGCAATCCGATGGATATACATAATCCCTTCCTTTGTATGATTGGGGGTCTTTTCGCTACTGAACCGTAGAGAAACGCGCTAGCATCGTCATGATGGAAACCTGATGGAAACATCGGGCCGCTAGGATCCATCGCTCGCCACCACGAACAGACGCATGAACAAGGCGTATTCAGATCCTTCGAGGCCGGCATGAACCACGCCGAGTTGCCGCAGGGCTTCAGTTTGGCCGGTGCAACGGTTCGACCCGAGCTGGGACGAGTCGAAGGCGCCGCCGGCGCGACGCGTCTCGAACCGCGAGTCATGGAGCTTCTGGTGTATCTGGCCCGGCATCAGGGGCAGGTCGTGACCCGGGAAGCCATCATCAAGCATGTGTGGCGCGGCGCCATGGTGACGGACGACGTCATCTCCCGATCCGTCTATCGCATACGCAAGGCGTTGTACGCCAGCGGCGCCGAGCGCAGTTCGCCGCTGATCGAGACCATTCCGAAGCGCGGCTACCGCTTGGTTGCGTCCGCCCAGGGGCTCGAGGTGCCGCACCCCAGCCCCCGCGGGAGGCGATCGACGGATACGCTCGCCACCGCACGGCTCGCAAACCCCACGGCCCCGTCGACATCGGCGCAGACCGCGGCGGTGCCTGAGCCTGTGACGCCGGCGGCGATGCCCATAACTCCGACGGCGGCGCCCGCAACTCCGGCGGCGGCGCCCGCAACTCCGGCGGCGGCAACCGCGACGCCGACGGCGATGCCCGACAGGGCGTTGCTGCCCCAAGTGTCGTCGGTTGCACCCCTGCTCGCCCCGATGCCTCGTCACCGAGCCGGCCTGCGGGCATTGCCGGTCGCGGTGACTCTCGCCTTGTCCCTGCTGGTTGCCGGATCTGCCTACCTCGAGCCGCCGCGTTTCGTGTCGCAGCGGGACGCGGTCGACACCCCGCTGGTTTCGCATCACGGCCAGCCCGTCATCGTCGTACTGCCCTTCGTTGGCGTCGGTCCCGTGCGCGACGCACCCTATCTGAGCGCCGGCTTGACCGATGACATCGTCGCGGGGCTGGGATCGATCGAAACACTCCGGGTGGTCGGTCCGGTCTCGGCGGCGCGAGCACAGGCCGAGCACTCGACGTATCGGGACATGGCACGTGAGCTCGATGCCTCGGCCGTGCTCGAAGGACGGGTGTCCGGTGAACCCGGCGATCTGTCGCTGCAAGTCCGCTTGATCGACACCGGTACCGGCCAGGTGCTGCGGGAGAAAAATTACGCCGGTCCCTTCGCCACCGACGGTGTGCTGCAGGCCAGTGTGATCAACGACGTCGCAGAGGCGCTGGGCGCGGCCTTTCACCCCCTTGCCGCGCCCGGTGCGCCTCATCAGGCGAGCCCGGAGGCCTATCGGCTCTTTCTCCAAGCTCGCTACTACGCCCACCTGAATAACCCGGGAGGCTTCCAGCAATCCCACGACTACTTGCTGCAAGCCGTGCAGATCGATCCGCAATTTGCCCGGGCGTGGGCCGCGCTCTGCGTCACCGACATGCTGATGGTCGACTTCGGCAATCGCTCGGTGGTCTCGGCCACCGCGGAGGCGCAGCCCGCCTTGGATCATGCGCTGCAATTGCAGCCGGCGCTGCCCGAAGCGCAGGCGGCATCGGGTCTGTTGGCTCTCTACAATGGGCGCTTTGAGGCCGCGGCGGAAGCCCTGCGCCGCGCGACCGCGCTGCGGCCGAGCGATGTGCAGGCGCATCTGTGGCTCGGCAGAAACTTCATGGCGCAGTCCGATGTGCGCCGTGCCGAGGCGGCCTTCGAGCGCGCCCACCTCCTGGACCCGCAGGCGCCCATCGCCGCCTTGAATTTGGGACTGGCCCTCGACCAGGAGGGGCGTTATGACGCGGCTGCCGCGGTGCTGCAGGAGGGCATCGGCTATGCGCCCCGATTCGCGAATCTGTACTGGGCCTATGGCCATGTGCTCGCCGAGCGTGGTCAATTGGATGACGGCGTCGCCGCCTATCGCAAGGCCATCGAGCTTGGCGCGGACTACGCCATGCTCTATGGCCAATATTCGATTCTGCTCGCGCAGCGCGATGATGCGGCCGGCGCGTCGGCGGCGCTGACCCACGCCGAGAGCCTGGATACGGACGCGCCCACGGTTTGGGCGGCGCGCGTGAGCCTGGCCATGGCCACCGGCGAGCATGCGGAGCTGCTCGATCAGGCGGCGCTGCAGCGCGGCCGCGGCGTGGACCCTCTATGGGCCGATTTGGCCGCGGCGCAGATTCAGCTGTTCAGCGGCAATCCTCGGGCAGCGCTCAAGTTCTATCAAGACGCGCACCTCGAAGAGCGGCTGGGAGACAATCAATTGCGCCGCGAGGTCGACGTGCTGGGCGGTCCCGCACCGATCCTGGATTTGGCGTGCGCCTACCAGATGACCGGCGATGGGGCGCGCGCCATGCGCTTGATCGCCCGCGCCGAAGAGCAGGTCTCGGCGGATCGCGACCGCGGCGTGAATCCGATCGCCTATGATTATCTCGAAGCCGCCGCCGCCGCCATGCGCGGCGACGAAACCCGAGCACTGACGCTGCTGCGGATCGCCAGCGGCCGTGGCTGGCGCAGCTACGCCTCGCTGAAAACCGATCCGCGGTTCAACCGATTGCACGATCGCGGCAAGCTCTTCACCGTACGCAACACCAGCTGATTCCCTAGGGCGGCTTGAAATCCGCCAGGCTGACTTCGGGGAAATACAAACCCTGCGGACTGCGCACCCACCACTCGCCGGTGAGCGCATGCGTGCGCCGGTCGGCGAATCGATAGTCATAGAGCTGCGCCCGCACATAGCGGGGAACGCCGCCCGCAAAGGGATTCGATTCCAACAAGCCCAGCACGGGCGGACTGCCTTGCAGCAAGCGCAGCATGAGGTTGATGATCCAGGGATTGTCTCTGATGCTGCCGAGGGCCGCGAACCACATCTGCCAATCGAGCCGCGGCTGATGCGGAATATTCCAGCGCGCCGGACGAGAAACCGGTCCCGGCTTGTAGCGGAAAACATATTCGCGCCAGTCCCGCCCGTCGGCCGAACCCTCGATCACGATCTCGGGCCGCGTGGTCGTCATGACGGCGAACAGGCCGTAGGGATTCACGATGAGAAACGGCGAGACGGCCCGGCTCAGGATGCCGAGGCCCGGCAAATCAGTTCGCATCATGGTCTGGGCGATACGATTCAAGCCCACGGGCACCACGATGAGCGCCAGCACGCAGGCGGTCACTGTTGCCCGGCGTCCCGGCTGCGGCGCGCGCCGCTCTGCGCGCGATTGCAGCCGGCGTGGAATCACGCGGCACAGCGCCGCGTCATCGAACAGGAAAATGCACAACAGCATGGTGAGCAGGTTGAAGAAATTATAGTTGCCCGTGAGCGCGATCAGTAATTGCAAGAGCAGCACGCAGCAGGCCGCCGCCGCCCGCAGGCGGCGCGGCAGGAAGATGAGGAATACACTGCCCAGCTCGACGCCGAGGGCTGCGGCCGTTCCCGCGTCGAGCAGCCATGAGGGCAGCTGCGCGGCGTACCACGCAAGCGGCGTCGGCAGCGGCTGAGTCCAGAAGTGATACTCGAGCGCCGTCAAGTCATGCCAGGTCGGATCGCCCGACAGCAGTTTCACGATGCCCGCCAGAAACACATAACGAAATACCAGCCAGCGAAATAGCCACACGACGATTTTCGATCCGCCGGTGAGAAATATCGCCAGAAACCCCACCTCGAGCAGCAGGGAGTCCCACTGGAAGCTCATGAAGGCCTGCCCGGCGTAGACATAAGAAAGATAGAGTACGAACAGTCCGATGAGCGCCGGCCGGGTCCACCGGTCCGCGACCACCAGCAGTCCCAGCAGCACGCCGGCGATCGTGCCCGCAACCAAGGCGGTGTCGCTGCCGTTGACCCAGAACAGCGTGGGCAGGAACCAATACGCCGAAGCGCCGAGCGCCGCGTGTGCCGCATCGAGGAAGTTGCCCACGGGCAAAATACCCTCGTGGCCGACCAGGCCCAGGATCTGCACGCTCAGGGATGCGAATGCGGCTACGTAGATTGCCCCGAAGGCGCGCAGGAACACCCAGCTGAGCACGGAATAGTGTTCGGCGTGCAGCGGGCCCCACAGCAGGCGGGTGAACAGGTTCAGCAGGCGACGGTGCCGTGCGAAGCAGTCGTAGTTCCATTCGCTCAGGGTCGCGAAGCCCGGCAGCTTCGCATAGCACCACCACCACCCCGCGCGTCCCGGCACTCGACGCAGAACACGGAAGGTCGCCGCCGCGCCCGAATAGACCTGCCCATTCGTCTCGATCAGCTGAATGGCGCGCTGAAACGAGGCCGCCGGAATATTCGGGAAGTCGGCGGCCGCCTCCTGATAGGGGCGGTAGGCGACGCGCCCGCCGGTCAGCTCCCGCCAGTAGTCGACCCAGCGGCGGCAGATGCCGCAGTCGCCGTCGAATACCAAGGTCGGAACCTCATGCAGCATGGCGGAAGCGTCCCAGCCGGTAGAGCAGCGCACCCAATAAGGACAAGAATGCCACATCGCGTGTCTCGGCCCACGACGAGCTCGCCAGGAGCCAGACGATCAGGACCAGCGCGGCGCCCGGAATGAGCGGACCGCCCGGCAGCTTGAAGCGGGCCGCGGGTGCCGCAGCGATGCGCCGCAGCCTCGGCAGCGAAGCGCAAGTCACGGAAAAGACCACCAGCCGCGCGATGGTGCTGACGGTGAGCAGGTACACGAAGCTGCCGCTGAGCGTGAGTGCCAGCACCAGGACTCCACACAGGATCACGGATACATGCGGCGTGCGGTAGCGTGGATGCACGGCGGCCAGCGCCGGTGGCAATTGGCCCGCCGCCGCCATGGCATAGGGCACCCGCGAGACGGTCAGCATGGTCACATGCAGAGTGCCGACCATGGAAATCATCGCGCCCAGCGTGATCAACGAGGCACCCCGCGGTCCGAGAAAGATGCCGGCCGCCTCGACGATGGGCCGCTCGGATTGCGCAAGGTCCGGCAAGGTGCCGATGCATACCAGCTGTATCAGTAGATACAGAACGGCCACGCTGCCGAGGCCCGCCAACAGCGCAAAGGGCAGGTCGCGTTGCGGGTTTCGGGTCTCGCCCGCGGTCACCACCACGCTCTCCCATCCCATGAATGCAAAGCCGAGCAGCAGCACCGCCTGCGCGAAGTGCGCATTCGCCGGCACGGCGCCGTAGACGAAGGCTGCGGCGTGCAGGTGCCAAAGTCCGAATGCAATGAACAGGAGTAACGGCACCAGCTTGGCGACGGTGACGATATTGCCGAACAGGGCCGCCCGCTTGATGCCGAAATAATGCAGGGCGGTGAGCGCCCCGATGACGATTGCCGCACTCGCGGCGCGGCCTCTGCCCTGATTCCAGGCGGGATCGAAGAAGGCCGTGTACTCGATCAACAGGCTGGCGATGGCGCAGCATCCCGTGACTCGCGCCACCCACAGCAGCCAACCGGTCAGAAAGCCGGTAAATGGCCCGAATGCGGCGCCGGCATACACGAACGGGCCGCCCGTCTCATCGAACCGGCTGGCCACCTCGGCGAAACATAGAATCACCAGCCCGATCACGGCCGCACAGGCGAGAACGGCCCACAACCCGTACAGGCCGAGCAGGGAATGCACCTTGGCCGGCAGCCCGAAGATGCCGGCGCCGACGATCCCATTGATGACCAGCGCCAGCAGATCCCACCGGCCGAGGGCGCGCAAGAGCCCCCGGTCGGCGGGTGTACCGGTCGATGATGGTGTCACGCGGCCGAATATAGACCACGCGGGGTGCAAAGGCACCCCATCCGATCAGCGGCAGTACGGATCCCCCACGACGCACTCGTGCCAGGCGTGCTCGTGGTAATAGCGATGGTGATCGTGGTCGTAGAAGCCCTCGCGCGGCTCGGCGACGACACAGGCGGATGCAAGCGCAATCAGGCCCATGAGAAAGCTGCCTCTTACAATGCGTTGTATATTTGTCATGATTCCTCCAGCGCCATAGATGGTCGAAGCATAACGCACTGGATCGGCGCCGCTTGTACGCATGTTTCACTCATTCTTGTAAGCAGCGCTCCTACAGCGCCTCGTGTTAAATTTACATCGCTCCCGCATTGCTGCTGCAGGCCCGCCATGCCACGCGACGATGTCCCGATCAAGCATGTTTCCGACACGGCCTTCATGGTGGCCGTGTATCGCGCCATGGAAAGCGAGCGGACGGATGCTCTGTATCACGACCCGCTGGCGAGGAAGCTGGCCGGCGAGCACGGCGCAAGGATTGTGGCCAGCATGTCCGGCCGCCGCACGCGCATGATGGTGTGGACGCTCGGCCTGCGTACCCGCATCATCGATGAACTCCTGCTCGACTGCGTTACGCGTGGAACCCAGGCCATTTTGAATCTCGGCGCCGGCTTGGATACCCGGCCCTATCGGCTGCCTCTGGCCGAATCGCTCTTGTGGATCGAGGCCGACTATCCTCATATGATCGAGCTGAAGGAGGAGCGGCTCGAGGATGAGAGGCCCCGATGCCGCCTCGAGCGCGTCAAACTGGATCTCGCCGACATCGCCGCCCGCGCCGAGCTGTTCGCGCAGGTGAGCGCCCGCTGCGAGCGGGTCCTCGTGCTGACCGAGGGTGTGATTCCCTATCTCTCCGTCGATGAGGTCGCGCGCCTGGCGCAGGATCTGCGCGCCTATGGTTCATTCCGGCACTGGATAGTGGACTACTTCTCCCCCGAATCCATGCGGTACAGGAAGCGCAACGCCATCCGGCGCACCATGGCGAATGCGCCATTTCGGTTCGATCCCGGCGATTATTTCGGCTTCTTCGAGCAGCATGGTTGGAGGCCGGCGCAGATTCGATACCTGTGGGACGAAGCGCAGGCGCTGGATCGGCCGATGCCCCTGCCCTGGATGGCCAAGTTCTGGCTTGCGCTCGGCGTGTCGCGGCGGCGCCAGGAAATACTGCGCAAGCTCATGGCCTATGTGGTTCTCGACCCGGCTTCCGGCAATGATGGTGCGGGATCGCTCGTCAAAGACTAGAATCCCAGCTGACCAAGATCGAATCCTTGGCGGGGAGAAGACGTGGGGACTTCGCAGCGAGTGCATTTCAGCGCGTGGGTGTCGGGGCTCTCTTTATTCATTGGCGCCATGAGCGGTGCATGGGCGGATCCACCGGCCGATGCGGCGGCCGCCGAGCCGGCATCCCTGCCTCAGGACGGCTTTTTGTCCTCCTTGAAGCAAGCCGCCAAACGGGATTTCGATCATGAAGTGGTGCGCGGTCATTTCGACCTGGGATCCGCGCCCAACGCTCACCGCTACTATTGTTTGGTGGACGCCAAGACGGGCGCGCGGGAGCCGAACGGCGTGGTCGGCGACACGGTTGCGCTGCCCGACGGAAAGACGGGCCTGAAGAATGCGGCCGTATCGCTGTATACCTGCGCCAATGCCGAACAGCATGGGCTGCTGGTCACCGCCGGATACGGCGTGACTGCGGCTGCGGCCGCGACGAGTGCGCCACTCCCCGCGGCCGCGGCAAATCCCGCCGCGCCGCCGGCGCCGGTACCGGCCGCCGAATTGCCGCCTGCCCCGGTGGCGGCCGCTCCGAAGGTGTCGCCCGACCAGATCGACATTGGCGGGGTCAGGCTGGGAATGTCGCCCGATGAGGTGCGCAGCGTATTGAAGGCGAGGAAGCTGCTCGATTACACCGAATCGGCCGAGACTCTCAGCTATCTGGACTCGGTCAAGGGCGCCATGCAGGTGATCCCGAACGGCCGCTTCGTCAACGTCATTGCCGCGTGGAGTGCGCCGCCCTCCGCCGCCGCGGACAGTTACCAGGGCGACGGGGAGTCCTACGAGGTCCTGTTCACGCCGGTTCCGGGCAAGGAGCAGGTGATGGGAATCATTCACTCGGTGGGATATTCGCCGGCCAACGCCATTCATGAAACCGCTCTCGAGACTGGCTTGACTCAAAAATACGGCGGCTTTGCCGAAGCCGGCACACTGCCCACCTCGCCCACCTGGCGCCTGCAGAGCGCGGGCAATGTGCAGATCGGGGATCCCTGCAATCGGCGCGGCGTGTTGGGCGGGCTCGGCGCACTCAGCGTCGCGAACGCCGCGCGGGAGAATCTTGCCCTGAAGTGGACCCCGCAGGATTTCAAATCGCAGATCGAGCGCTGCGGGGTCGCCATCGTGACGGAAGATCACTACACGGCGAACGGCGGAGCGCTGCGCGCGGATCGTCTGGTGACGCGATTCACCGTGACGGCCTACAGCCCTTCGATCGGCCTCGCCGGCGCCACGGCCGCGGAGCATTTGATTCAAGCGGCGGGCGGCTCGGTCAAGAATTCGGACGCATCGCGAGCCAAGACACTTCCTGCATCCAGTCTCTGAGGGCCGCATCCAGTCGCTGAGGGACGCCGGGAGCGGCGCGCCCGCTAGGCCAATGCCCGGTCCGCCTCCGCGATCCGATCCATCCGCACGCAGTTGCGGCCGGCGCGCTTGGCCGCGTACAGCGCCGCATCGGCGCGTCGAAGCATGGTGCTCACCGTGTCCCCCGCCGTCGAGGTGGCAATGCCGATGCTGACGGTGATGCGCCGCTCGCCCAGCCAGGGCGACAGGTCGATCGAGGGTACCTGGGCAGCGGATCTGCTCCGCGATGACCCGCGCCGCGTGCATGTCCGTGTTCGGCAGCACCACGACGAACTCCTCCCCGCCCAGCCTACCCAGGAATGCGGGCTCGGCGACGGCGCTGCGCAGCCGACGTGGTGAGAAGCTGCAAGGTGACATCGCCGACGGGATGGCCGTACTGATCGTTGATGCTCTTGAAGTGATCGATGTCGATGACGAGAATGGAGCACGGCGGCGCATCGCCCGGATGCAATAGCGTGCCCAAAAACGTCAGCACGGCGCGGCGATTGGGTGCACCGGTCAGCTCGTCGGTCATTGCCAATGCACGCATGTGGCGCGCACCGCGGCGCTGCCGAAGCACCAGCATGGTCAGCAGCGCCAGCAGCATTGCAGCTCAGCAGAATGACGGCGGTCTGCAGGGCATTCGCGCGCCGCTCCTGGGTCAGCGCCTTCTCATTGGCGGCGTTCTGGCTGAGCAGCAGCTTGTTTTCCTTCTCCTTCGTTGCCGTGTCGAATTCCACCTTGAGAGTCGCAAAGCGCTGATCCAGCTGATTGTGCAGCAGTTCCTCGGAAGCATTCTGCGCCTCGCTCCGATACTTGTAGGCACTTTGCCAATCGCCCATCTGAGCCTGCACGATCGCGAGCTCGCCATAGGTGGCGACCAACTCTTCGAGCGAATTGGCCTGCTTGAACGCGGCGGCCGACTGCTCGAGCGCCGACAGCGGCCTCGGGCCCGCGCTGCTCCTGCCGTAGCGCGGTGCCGCGGGCCAGTTGAATCTGGGCATTCAGCCGCGAGTCCGGCACTCCGGCGCTGCAGCTCGGCGGCTTGCGTCAACAGGCGCAGTGCACCCGCCGGATCCGCATTGGCGTTGTCGACCGATGCAAGACCGAGCAGCCCATAGGCCTCGCCTCGCGTGTAATTGATTTCGCGGCTGAGCGCGAGACAGCCGGAGAAGCTGGCACGCGCGGCATCCCATTGCGCGAGTTTGCGGCGCGCGCGCCCGAGGTTGTATAGCGTCACCGCCTCGTCCCGGCGCAATCCGGCGTCGTGCTGCTGGCTTCGCGCGCGCTCATAGATTTGCGCGGCCTGCTCGTAGTCGCCCATTTTGTTGTAGATCGTGGCGATGGTGTTCAGCACCGTCAGCGCATGCTGCGGCATGTGAATGCGATCGAACAATTCCTGCGAGCGCCGCACATCGCTCATGCCGGCCGCATAGTCACCCTGCAGGGCGCGCAGATAGCCGCGCGAGAACAATGCCTCGGCCAGCATTTCCTCGTCGTTCGCCGCCGTGGCGACCGCGACCGCCTCGTCGAATTCGGTCCTGGCGTGGGCGTTGTCGCCGGCCGTCTCGAAGGTCTCTCCCTGGCAGGTCAGCACCCCGGCGCGCAGGCCCTTGCGCTGCGCCTGGGAGAGCAAGGCATTGGCTGCGTCGATCTGCTGTTGCGCCGAGGCGGCGTCGCGCTCGGAGTAGTAATCGCATAACAGAAGCCGCGCGCGAATTTCGAGGTCGCGCATCCGGATGCAGGCGCACGATCGCGAGCGCCCGCTCCGCATCCTGCTTGCTCTCATCCGGATTGGCGCGCATGGCCAGGGTGCCCTGTTCGATGAGCGTCGAGCGCGGATTGCTCCTGGGCCGCCCATGCCTGTGCACCGACGGCCGACAGCAGCCAGGCCGCCAATCCGCCGAGGACGCTCATGGCGAGGCCGGAGCGATATCGCAAGCTGCTAACCTCCCCACCCCACGTTGCTACTCGACAGCGATTATAGAAGCCTCGGAGTGATTTCTCGCAGAATACTCAATGGTTTGCGCGCCATTTCTCACTAATCGCGCCATTTCTCGCCCAGAGGGAGGCCCGCCGAGCGGACGGCTACCTCATCGCCCGTGCGGCCGCAATAGCGGGGTTCCCGAGGACAGGGCGTACTGCGCCAGCAGGAACGCGGCGGCATTCCAGGACTGACCCCGCATGCCGCGCGGCGCCGAGTGTCTTGCCGTGCAGCCATTCCGTGAAGGCCCAATTCCCAAGCGCGCAGACATTTGCCAGCTTGAGCAATTCCGCCCTGGCTTGATCGAGCCGTCCTGCTCCTGCGAGCGCGGCTATCCAGAAACCGCCCACCATCGGCCAGATGCCTCCGTTGTGGTACTGCCAGACATGATTCTGCCGATGGCGCGCCATATAGGGGCGCCACAGCGAACT
This sequence comes from uncultured Gammaproteobacteria bacterium, assembly GCA_963837435.1. Taxonomy (GTDB): domain Bacteria; phylum Pseudomonadota; class Gammaproteobacteria; order Steroidobacterales; family Steroidobacteraceae; genus Bog-1198. Next base: position 928,956 of record CAWINJ010000009.1, on the reverse strand, counting down.
GTGCTGCTTGATGGGGCGAGTCACCGCCCGCACGGGATACGGATCGTTGACCCGGGCCTTGGCGAGCGCATCCAAGGTGCGCCTGCTCGCCCGCGGGTCGGCGAGCCCGAGAAGCACCGCCAACACATTGCCGAACACATCCCCCTCCTCGCCGAAGAAGGAGAAGTTCACGAAGCTCAGGTACAAGTCGCGGTCCCGGCCCCGCCTGAGCGCGTAGTCGTTGAGCAGGCGCGCGCGCCGGTACTCGGCGATGCCTGCGGAGAATGGATGGAACAACCCGTTGAAATTCTCGCGAGTCTCGCGCGCCTGCGCGATGCCATACAGCCGCTTCACGCAATACCACAAGGCATTGGAGTACAGAACGAACCCCGAGCGCGGCATGATGTCGGCCCAATCGCTGGCCTCGTTCTGCTGCAGCAGGAAAAACCGCTGATGTTCCTGGGCCAAGAGCCATTGCACGGCGAGCCGGATGCGCCGGGCGTAGCGCCGGCGAAGACCGCCGGATCCCGGCCTGCCATCCAGGAATGCCAGGGCGATGAGCCACCACAGCGTCGAATCGATGCATCCCAGATACCAGAAATCCGCCTCCTGCTTGTGCAAGTCGACGAATTTCGCAATCTGTCCGTTGGCTGCCTGGTGCAATGCCAGGGTATGCAGGCCCGCAGCGGCCGCGCGCTCGAGCGTTGCGTCCCCGGACACCGCCATGCCGATGGCACAGACGGCGGCGTCCCTGCCGAACACGGCCATGTAGCCGCGCTTCTGCGCCCTGGCGCCGGGAGAAGCGGCCAGGATGCCCGAGGGAGTCAGATTTCGCTTCAACAGCTCGATGCAGCGCGCACGACACTCGACCAGCAGCGCTTGTTCGTCCGACAGTCTGCCGGCGCGGCTCTTGCGCATTGCTCGCCCTCGGACCCTCGGGCCTTTAGCCTAACGCCTCTCCCCGGTGGGGTACAGGGTCACCCGGAGGGGGCAGCGCCACGGCGCAATGCGGACTCGCTCTCGGCGATGGCGCTGCTTTCCCGCGAGACATCGAGCGATCGGCACAGCAATAGGTAGCAGCCACCGGAGACGATGAGGCCGATCAGCCACCCCACATCCACGCCTCCCAAGGCCCGCGCCGCCGGGCCCATGTAGACGTCCGGCAGCACGAAGAAGGGCAGCGTCGCGAGGAAACCGAGCACGTAGGCGATGAGCCCGCGAGTTCCCCACGCGCCGTAGATGCCGTGCGGCATGAACAGGTGCGTAATCGCGTAGCGGCCCCGGCGCACGAAGAAGTAGTCCGCCAGATTGACCGACGTCCAGGGGACGAGCAGGTACAGCATGATGGTGAGGGTTGCAAACAGCAGCGCAATGGCATCGGTCGTAATGGCGAATGTCACCGCGACCCACACCGCCGCGAGCCCGACTATGGTGACGATCCGCAGCCGCGGGCTCGGATGCAGCTCGAACAAGGAATTGAGCGCCGTGACCACCGTCAGCATGCCGCTGTAGGCGTTCAGCCCCATCGTGGCCACCAGCGCCGTGACCGAAGCGAGCGCCATCAGCACCCCGAAGCCCGCAAACAGAGCGTTGCCCGCATCGTGCAGCGCGACCAGCCCGTCGGAGGCGCCGAGCCGGGTGGCAAGCCACGCGCCCAGCGAGATCAGCCAGATCGCGGCCGAGGTAGCCCCGAGGAATACCGCCAGAATGATGCGACGCGGCCGCGTATGGCGGGGCAAGTACCGCGAATAGTCGGATACGGAAGGGGCGTAGGTGATGTTGTAGGCCGCGCTCGCCGCGAACTGTGCGATGAATGCCACCCAGCTGAAGCCGCCCGCCGTCGGATGCGTTGCGGGCACCCGCCCCGTCGCGATGGCGAGCGTCAGCAAGGTATAGAGCGGCAGGCAGACCCAGAAGCACCCGCGGAAAATCCGGTGCAGCCAGTCATGCCCATATACGGCGATCCCGGTCGCTATCGCGGCGGCCGTCAGCGTGACCAGCGTTTCGTTCCAGCCGAGAATCCCGTTCAGGCCGCGCGCCACCAGGACCGAGTCGGCGACGTTGAAACCGATGAAGGTGAACAAAGTGCCGATCAGCACCACGACCACGCCGCGGTAGCCGAATTGGGCGCGCGACTGGATCATCTGCGGCAGCCCGAGCTCGGCCCCCTGGGAGGCATGAAAGGCCACGAATATCGTGCCGAAGAGGATGCCGAGCGTGCCGGCGAGCGAGGTGAAGCCGAAGCTCAAGCCCATGCTCGGCCCGACGAAGCCGATGGCGATGGTGAAGAAGTGAAAATTGCCGAGGAACCAGAACGGACCCTGGTCGATCACCCGGCCGTGCCGTTCCCCCTCGGCAATGTAGTCGATTGATTTGTGTTCGATGTTAATAGAGTTAACCTTACGCAAAGCTAAACCACCGGCGTATCTCTGGCAAGTCGGAGCGCCGGTTGTCGTGCGGGCAAGACTCTGCCAGAGTCGTGCATCTTCCATTGGGCAGGAGTCCCTCATGCCGGCGGCCGACGCACGGACTGCGCGCACACCGATGCGCCTGCGCATCCTCGACGAGGCCGAGCGCCTGATTGCCGTCAAAGGCGTTTACGGTTTCACCCTGCGCGACATCGCCGTTCCCCTCGGCGTGCAAGTGCCGGCGATCTACAAGCACTACGCGAGCCGGGACGACGTGCTGATCGAAGTGTCGCGGCGGTTCATCGATCTGCTGGCGGGTCAATTCCAGCTTCGCCCCGAACTCCATCCCGCGGCGGCGCTGCGCGTCGCCGTCGATGCCTTCGTCGAACTCATCATGCGGCACCCGGCGTACGCGCGTCTCGCACTGGTCGACTTCGCGACCCCGGGCGGCGGCATGGAGTACGTCAAGCTGGCGGCCGGCGGATCCTTCAAGGAGAACTTCGTGCGCGGGCCGCTCGCCGCCATGCACTCGAGGCTGCGCAAGCTCATCCGCGCGGGGGTGCGAGGCGGCGAGTTCCGCAAGGTCGACGGCCTGGATGTGTATCGCGTGCTGAAGGCCTCGCTGTTGATCCGGCTGGTGTTTCCCGACGACACGCTGTTGCTGCGGCGTCCGAGCGCACGGCAGGTGCGCGACGTGAAGCGCTGGCTGTGGGATATCGCGATGCGCCATCTTGCACCGCGGGCGGCAGTTTGACATCACTTTGAAGCGTTGCTAGATTTCGCCGCAGGTTAACTCGATTAACCACGACGAAAAAAAGAGGGAGCAACACACAATGGCCGGGACGCGCATGAGCTATACCCTGTCGCACTGGCAGACAACGCTATACGTCGACAATCTGACCAACCAGCTCGGAGTCAACTCCTATACCGACCCCATTCAGTGGGGAAAGTACTATCAGGCGCTGGTGTCGCGGCCCCGCACGGTCGGCCTGACCGTGAGCTATTCGCTCGGAGCGCGATAGCCGCTTCTCCGGCGCGCGTGTACTTCAGCGCGCCGGCGTGAACGAGAGGTCCTGATAGTCGTAGCTGAAATCCGCGAGCGGAGATACGGCCTTCATCGTGATGCGGCTGACCTTGCCGTCGGCGTCGAGGGCGAAGGTGAGGTAGGCCGGCTCGATGGTCTTGTCATCGAAGCGGGCCACGAAGCTGTCGTACTGCCAGTGCTCGAGGGCGCCGGCCATGCGCGGCGTCGACTTGAAATCGATTCTCAGCCCCTCCTTCCCCTGGGTGATCTCGATGTTGCCGTACCAGGGGTCGGTGTAGGTCCCCACATAGCGCGCCAGCGGCAGCGAAGGCCCCACCTCGGCAGGCTTGGCGGTATCCGCTCGATAGGTCTTCAGCGCTTCGGCGACCCGCTCATGCTTGAAGGCAATGAATTTGGCCGGCCAGTCGTTCATCGGCAGCCCCAGATAATGATCGAGCAGCTCGTACATCAGGCCGTTGATGATCTCGCCGTCCTCGCTGTTGATTTCGATGGCGAAACCCACGTGCTTCTCCGGTATCAGCACCACCGCCGAGAGGAAGCCGAAGACCGCCCCGCCGTGCCAGACGATCCTGGCGCCGTGGTAGTCGCGCACATCCCAGCCCAGAGCATAAGTATTGAACATGGGCTGCGTGGGCTTCAACACGCCCGGACGCGGCGTGATCGGCTGCAGGATCACCGGCGTCCACATTTGCTCGTGCGCCGCCTCGCTGAACAATCGATCGGCGCTTCCCGGCAGCTTGCCGCCGTCCAGTTGTATGGTCAGCCATCGCGCCATGTCGTTGGCGCTGATGGCAAGCCCGCCGGCCGGCGAGGCATTGCTCCCCAGATCGTCGCGCTCATCGAGGCGCTGCTGATCGCCGATGCCGCGAAGAGCACCGCCCGTTCGCGCGTGAGGCTGCGCGCGGTCTTGAGTGGCGAAGCGCGTTGCATCGTCGGTGGTCGACTGACGCATTCCGGCGCGCTTGAGAACATGCTCGGCGGTGAATTTCTCCCAGGTCTCGCCGGTCACCGCTTCGATCATCTGTCCCGCCACCATGTAGAGCACATTGTCGTAGGCGAAACCGCTGCGAAAGCTCGTCGCGGGTTTGATGTAGCGCAGCCTCCGGACCGATTCCGCGCGGGTCAGGTTGGTGCGCGGCACGAACAGCAGGTCGCCGGCACCGAGCCCCAGGCCACTGCGATGCACGAGTAGATCGCGGACGGTCATCTCTCGAGTGACCCATGGATCGTACATTTGAAATCCAGGCAGATGATCGATCACCTTGTCATCCCAGCCGATCCGGCCCTCATCGACCAAGATGCCGAGCGCGGCCACGGTGAAGGCCTTGCCGGTGGAGCCGGTGGGAAATATGGTGTCCGCGTCCACCGGCTCGGGGGCGCCGAGTGCTCTGACTCCGAAGCCGCGGGCCAGAGTGACCTTGTCGTCCTCGACAATGGCGATCGCCATACCGGGGACGCCGACCTCGCGGCGCAAGCTCTCCACCCGCTTCTCGAATCCGGCGGGCGGCGCAGCCAACACGGGCGCAGCCGCGCCGAGCAGGGCAAAAGAGAACAGCAAGATCCTCGACGCAGCAGTTTTCATGATACCTCCGGTTGAATGGCGGCCGGCGCCGCGGCTTCCTCCGCCCGCGCCGCCTCGACCCGACGCGCGCTGCCATCGAGCGCGAACAGCATCGCGGCCGAGATCGCGGCCACGGCGGCGAGCACGGCAAAGAAAAATGCGTGGCTCAGGCGGTCCCACAGCGTACCCACCGCTCCGGCTGCCAGGCTGCCGCTGAATATCGCCAGATACCAGGCAGCCACCGTCGTCGCGCCGAATCCGGCCGGCGCGAGCCGGGCGAACAATCCCAATCCCGTGGGTAAGATGTGCAGTTCGCCGACGGTGAATACGACGAAGAAGAGAACCAGCCAAAGCCAGCTGGCGCGGCCTGCTCCGGCGTACGCCGACACCAGGGCCAGCAGCAAGTAGGCCGCGGCGACCAGCAGCGCGCCGCGAGTCATTTTGCGCATGGAGGACTGCTCCCGTCCCACCCCGGCTCGCCGGCGCCAATGCGCCAGCAAGGCCGGCGTCATGAGAAAGACGAGCAGCGGATTCAAAGATTGAAACCAGGTCATGGGCACCGTCAAGAGCGCGGTCCTGCGATCGATGCCGACATCTGCCCAGAGCGCCACGGTATTGCCGATCTGCTCGTACGCGCCTCGAAACACGGTCACGGCGAAGCCGACCGCCAACAGCAGTGCGAAGATGGAGCGATGTACCGTCGCAGAGCGTGCGGCGGACGGGCGCGCGGCCGAGCGCGGGCGCGCAATAGGCCCTTGGTCAGGCAAGTGCCTGCTGCCGGCGGTGTAAATCGCCAGTCCCGCCAGCATGCCGATGCCGGCCGCGCCGAAGCCCCAATGCCAGCCGTAGAACTCGCCGAGAGTGCCGCAAATCAGCGGGGCCAGAAATCCGCCGAGGTTGATGCCCACGTAATAGACATTGTAGGCCCAACCTCGGCGCGGATCCTCGGGCCTGTAAAGGCCGTCGATCTGGCTCGGCAGGCTGGGCACGAACAGCCCATTGCCGAGCGCGATGGTCGCGAGCGCCGGATAGAACAGCGGTACGAAGGTCATCATGAAATGACCCGCGGCCATGATGCTGCCGCCGATGATCACGGCCCGCCGCTTGCCGAGCCAACGGTCGGCAATCACGCCCCCGATGATGGGCGTGAAATAGGACATCGCCGTGTACGTTCCGTAAATGAGCGATGCCTTCTCCTGCCCGATGAGCAGCTGCTTGGTCATGTAATAGACCAGCAGCGCGCGCATGCCGTAGTAGGAAAATATCTCCCACATTTCGGTGAGAAACAGTACGGTTAGCCCGGGCGGCTGGCCGAACCATGTCGGGCCCTTGCGCATGGCGGACCCGGGGGGCATGGCGGACCGGAGGGGCATGGCGGAGCCGAGGCTCATGCCGAAACCGGCTGCGGTGCCCCCCACACCTGCTCGCCGCTCCACGCCATGCCATCGACGTAGGTCATGCCGGGGACTCGGTCTTGGGCGAGGAATATCGGCCCATCCAGGTCGACCACGTCGCACAGCTGACCGAGGACGAACGCCGGCGCCATCGCGAGGCTGGAGCCGACCATATTGCCCACCATGACCCGCAGCCCGAGCGCGCGTGCCGCGTGCGCCATGGCCAGCCCCTCCGTCAGTCCGCCGCACTTGTCGAGCTTGATATTGACGACGGCGAATCGCCCGACCAAACCCGGCAGATCGCCCAGGCTGAGCGCGCTTTCATCCGCCGCAATCGGAATCTTCGATGCAAACCCCTGCAGATCGGCCTCGCGCCCGCGTTTCAGCGGCTGCTCGAGCAAGGAAATGTCCGCGCCCGCGAGAGCCTCTAGCAGCCCCGGTAGCCCATCGATGCCATAGCCCTGATTGGCGTCCACCCCCATCCAGACGCCCGGCCGCGCGGCGCGCACCGCCCGCACACGGGCAATGTCGAGATCCAATTCGCCCGTCAGCTTGAGCTTCAAGGCGCGGGCCTGCCCGTACTTGCGTGCGCCGGCCGCCATGACCGCCGGATCGTCCGCGCCCAGAGTGAAGGTGGTCAGCAGCGGCCGCGGCGCTTGCTGTGCGGCGAGCTTCCACACCGGCACGCCGGCACGATGCGCATCCAATTCCCACAGGGCGCAATCGACGGCATTGCGCGCGCCGCCGGGCGGCATCGAGCGCTGCAGCGCGGCCCGATCCATGCCCGCCTCGATCGCGCTGCGTTGCGCTTCGATGGCCTCGACCATACTCTGTGCGGTGTCGCCCAGGTAGTAGACCCCCGAGGCCTCGCCGCGCCCCCGGTGCCCGCCCTCCTCGAGGGTGACGAGGACGGCATCTTGCTCCTCAAAGACAAATCCCGAGATGCGAAACGGCGCCGCCAGGCGCAGCTTCTCGACGCCGATGTGCAGGCTCACCCGAGCCATCAGTAGTTCGTCCCGAAACTGATGAGATTGAACACCCAGGCGGCCCACAGCACGGCCAGTCCCGATATCGCGAGCACGATGCTCCAGGTCTTGGCGGGCCAGCGTCGCTTCCCCGCCCACACGATGCGCAGGTTCCACAGAATGGCGGCGCAGCCGCCGATGAAGGCGATGGCGCCGAAGAATTCCGTGAAGAGCAGCGAGGGATCCATCTTGGCGCTGACATTGCTATCGTCGTTGAGCATGCGGCTGACCAGCAACGCCCATGCGGCCAGGCCCGCCAGGATCAGGATCGCCCCGATCTTGCTCGCGCGATAGGCCCGAAGCTCGTGCGCGTCGAGCGCCAGAGCCGCGCCGTACCGGCGCCTGACGATGGCGGCAATCGGCCACCACAGTACGGTAATCGCCAGCGCTCCAAGGCCCGCATACAACAGCGGCATCAGCCATGCGCCATCCATGTACCAAGGGGCGCGGTAGAACACCATGAACGGGGAAATCTCATCGAAACTGAATCGCACGACTTTCCCGTCGACGACCTGGGCGGCCAGGAGATCGTGCCCATCGACGTCGCGCCACAGGAAGGGGGCGATCTCGACCCAATGCCGCGGTTTGCCGTTCAATCCGTGCACGGGCAGCACCAGCTCGCCCTGAGCATTGACGCCGGCCTTGGTCTGGCCGAACAATCCCAGCAGGGCCAGGAAGGTCGAATGCGACCCGCGGGAGTTGATCCACCGCCCGCTCACCATGGCCGCGTGCACGGCGCTGGTCTTCGGATCGACGGCGCCCTGTTTCTCCCCACCTGGAAAATAGCGGTCCGCGAAGGCGAAGAACAGGGCGTTGCGCAACGTGCCCGCGGCGCCCTCCTTGCCCAGGCTATTGAACGACACATAGAAGCCAACGCCTTCCTTGAGGAACAGGTGCAGCGAGGTGTGGAAATAGGCGGTGTCGCCCAGATGTCCAATGACCTCTCGCCCATTGATGTTGGTTTCGAAGAAACCCAGCTCCATCCGGTTGAGCGGCGGCAGGAGGGTGAGCGGACTGTTGTGCATGGTCTGCGCGGTTTCCGCGCGCAGAATGCGGTTGCCGTGATACTCGCCGTCCTGTAGATGGGCGATCATGAAATGCGCCATGTCATCGGCAGGAGCCGACAAGGCGCCCGCCGGCGATTCCCCGACGATCTCGAAGGGATGGGGCTTGTCGGAACCGAGCACGTACCCCTTGGACATCAGCGGTTCCAAGGCGGCGGGCAATGGCTGACGGAAAGTCGAGTGCGGCATGTCGAGGGGCTGGAAAATGTGCTTGTCGAGGTAGTCGTCGAACGGCTCCCCCGACACCCTCTGCACGATATAGCCGGCCAGCGACGCACCATAGTTCGAATAGGCGGGCGTCGAGCCCGGGGCGTAGACGCGATTCGGCACCCACTCCTTCAGCAAGGCTTCGAATCTCGGAGCTTGCGGATCCGCCGATATCAGGCCCTTGACCTGCTCCTCGAAGCCCGCGGTGTGCTGCATGAGATTTCGCATGGTGATCGGCTGGCCGTCGCGCGCGGGAATATGAAAATCCAAATACTGATTGACGTCGGCATCCAGATCGATCTTTCCCTGCTCGACCAGCTGCATGACGGCGGTCCAAGTGAACAGCTTCGATACCGATCCTGGGCGGAAAAGGGTCAGTTTCGGATCGACGGGGGATCGTTTGGCCACGTCCGAGTAGCCGAAGCCGCGTTCCGTCAGGATGGCCCCATCCTTGACCACCGCGACCACGGCGCCGGCGATGTCGCCGGTATGCAAGGCATACGGCAGATAGCCGTCGAGCCAGGCGTTGACATCGTCCGCGGTGAGTGCCACAGCGCCGGCTTCGCCCGCGGGCGCGGCGGCGGCGGCATCCCCAGCGGCCGGGGCTGTCGTCGCGGAGCCTGTCATCGCGGGGCCTGTCATCGCCGGGCCTGTCATCGCCGGGCCTGTCGTCGCGGGGGTCGTCTTCGCCGGCGCCGCATTGCCGATTGCCGCGGCAAATGCCGTTGCCAGGATCAGAACGATTGCGCGCGAGATGGTGTGCGTATGCATTTTTTTCTCTTCTTGCGATCGAATTGCAGTTGTCATCGATAATCGTGCGTCCGGCGACGCAGGCTTTGTCCGGGCGTGATTCAGGCGGCTCATGCGGCCGGGATCAAACAGGCGTCGAGCAGTGCGTCGAGTTCCGCTCCGCCGCGCATGGGATCCGCGACGGGCAGCCCCAGCCGGGCGCTCTCCGCGGCGAGCAACTGCCTGGCCTCGTTCGCCGCGAGCCGCGCCGTATTCAGGCTGACGCCGGCGCAGCGGATCGCCGGATTGGTGCGCCGTCCCAGGCGCAGATTCAAGTCGATGGTCTCGGCGACATCCGGCAGCGAATAGCCGGAATGGCCCAGCATTTTTTGGCGGCCCGGCTCGTGGCAGACCACGATCACGTCCGGCTGACTGCCATGCAGCAGGCCGAGCGACACCGCGGCGTAGGCGGGATGAAACAACGAACCCTGACCCTCGATGACGTCCCAGTGCTGAGCCGATGCATCGGGACTGAGCAATTCGGCGGCGCCCGCCTCGAAATCCGCAACGACCGCATCCATGGGGATGCCGCCGCCTGCGATCAGGATTCCGGTTTGCCCGGTGGCGCGAAAATCGACATCGACGCCCCGCGCCGCGAATGCCCGCGCCACGACCAGGGCGGTGTATTTCTTGCCGATGGCGCAATCCGTGCCGACGGTCAGCAGGCGCTTTCCCGATCGCTTGCGGCCCGAAGCCATCGGCGATATTGCGCGGCGGCGTGCGCACATCGATCAGTCTGCGGCCGTGCCGCTCCGCCGCGCCTCGGAGCTGCGGGACCTCGCCGAGCTTGGCATGCATGCCGCTGATGATGTCCAGCCCCGATTCGAGCGCTTCGACCAGCGACGGTATCCACCCTTCGCCGATCACGCCGCCGAGATTTGCAACGCCGATCACCAAGCGCGCGTGCACCCAGAGCGCGCGCCTCCTTGGGAGTCAGCCGCGGCAGATTGGTGCTGACCGTGGCGCCGCCGCACGACCATTCGCCGACACAGCGCTCGGGAGCCCAATCTCGCAGGCCGAACGCAGTCTTGGCGTAACCAGGCTCGGTCGTGTCACCGAGAAACAGCAGATAGGGATAGGGCAGATCCACGACTCCCGGCGCGCGTGCTTGCGGCATCCGCAGTTCTCGCTGTGTGCTCATCCTGCAAGCGCCTCAGAACTTCGCGGACAGCGTGACGCCGATGGTGCGCGGTTGAATGACGCTCAGTTCCCCGGCGAGGTTCGGTGCACCGCTGCTGAAGTAATCGGTGATGCCGCGGGAGTCTCCCAGATTCTTGCCGTATAGCTCGACACGGTAGCGGTCGTTTTCGATCCCGGCGCGAACGGCGAGCGTGTCATAGTGCGGCAAGCCGACTTGGGTAGGAACGGTTGCGGCGGAGCTGGCAAAGTCGGTGCTGCGGGTGCCGACGTAGCTCCAAGTCGTGCCGACGAAACCCTTGTAGTCGGCGAACGCGGCCCATTCGTACTGCGCCGTCGAGCGATGTGCTCCATTTGGGGGCGAATGGCAGCGGATCGCCGGGCATGGCCGTTCACCGCCGGCGCGGGCGAGGTCAGCTCCGCATCCGTGAAGGCCCCGACCCAGGCGAACGTCAATCCCGTGACCGGCACGTATCCGAGGGTCCATTCCAGCCCCTGGCTGCGCGCCGTTCCGCCGTTGGCATCCACGCCGTAATTGTCGACGTATTCGAGCAGCTGAATGTCCTTCCAATCGACGTGGAAGGCCGCGACGTCGATGGACAGTCGTCCGTCGAGCTGCGTCGAGCGGATCCCGAGCTCGACATTGACGGTGGTGTCCGACCCGTACTGGCGCGGGACACCGGGCGGCGCGAGGGGCGGCAAGGCATTGGGACCGCCCGGGCGATAGCCCGTGGCCAGACGGGCATAAACCATGGTATCCGCGTCGATGTGCCAGCGCGGCGCCACGCGAATAGGTGAAGACATTGCCTTCAGAGGGGGTGGTGAAGGTGGTCGCTCCCACTAGCAGTCCCGAAATGGACTCGGTGGCGCTCTGCTTATTCGTCGACCACCGGCCGCCCAACTGCACGTCGAACTGGGAATTGAAATGATAAGTGACATCGCCGAACCCAGCGCTCTCCTTGTAAGTCGAGGCCAGGGTGACGTACTCGAGGCTGGGCAGGCCGGCCGACCCGCCCGTCAGCGTCAAGGCGTTCAGGTGCTGATCGATGAGGCCGGTTTCACGGGTATAGTAGCCGCCAATCTGCCATTCCAGCCGATCCGACGTCGGGGATGCCAGCCGAATCTCTTGCGTGAACTTCTCCAAGCCCGCGTTGTTGTCTTCGTAGCCGCCCAGCGGCGTGCCGAAGTTCGCGGTGAGGAATTCGCCGAGGGTGGTGCTGGGCGGAATGAGCACCGCGGAGGTGGAGTCGGTGATCTGGTCCGAATTCAGGACGCCGTAGCTCGTGGTCGACAGGAGGCTCACCGGACCGGGATTCCAGTCGATGGTCGCATTGTAGTTCTCGTACTTGAATTCATTCGGTTCGGCGAAGTAGCGCTCTTGGGTCAGATCGCCGTGCAAGGGCTGCAAGGTGACGGGGTTGACGTCGACCGCCGGATTTCCATTGGTCCTCGTCTCCTGTTCCGTGGCGGTCAAGCGGATGGACAGAGTCATCGACCGGCTCGGCCAACAAGGAGACCCGGCCGCCATTCTTGTGCCCGTCGTTCACGTCGCTCTTGCCGCTCAGAGTATTGTCGATGAAGCCCGGCATATCCTGGTCGAAGGCGCTGATGCGAAGCGCCATCTTGTCTCCCAGCGGCAGATTGACGACACCGCGCACTTCCCCGCCGTTGCCGCCATGATCCACGCTCTCGCCCGTCGCTTGAACCTCACCGGAGAAACTGCCGAGAACCGGCGCCTTGGTGACGAACTTGAGAAGTCCCCCTTCGCTGTTGGCGCCGTATAAGGTGCCCTGAGGTCCGCGCAACACCTCGATGCGCTGCAGGTCCCAGGTATCGAAGTCGCCGGTGAGAATCGAGCCGTTGAGCAAGGCGCTGCTCGACCCGAAGGGCGATTCATCGACGTACACGGCGACCGTCGAGCCGTCGCCGCCGGCGTTCTGGCCCCGCAGGGTCAGTTGGGTGATGCCCGGCCCCGAGCTCATCATCGATAGCCCGGGCACCATGGCGGCGTAGTCCGCGAAATCCCGCAGCTGCAGCTTGTCGATGACGTTGGAGCTCAAGGCGCTCACGCTCATGGGCACGTCCTGAAGACGCTCGTCGCGCTTTTCGGCGGTGACGATGATGGTCTCGAGGCCGCTGGTATCGCTGCTCGAGGTGGTGGTCGCGTCGAGCGCCCTGCTCTGCTGGGACTGCAAGGCTCCCACGGATCCCAGCAAAGCTAACACGGCTTGTTTGTAGGTGTTTCTCATGTGTTGTTCTCCCCTCGATTGATCGAGCACGGCTCGAATGCCGGTGACGCCACAATGGCGGCGCGGCGGCGCCCAGCCCACTATTGTCGTGATTGAGACATCATAGTCCTGATTAGAAAATTCGCAAACAATATTTTCGAGACAGGATCGCAGCGCAAAAATCTGCGCCACCCGGCCGCAATATCGGGGCATGTATAATCGAAACGCGATCTTTTTTTACGAGGCGGCTTTGACTCCCGAATGGATATGAGATGGATGTAAAAGCTCGTCACCCGACGCTCGGCAGCTTGTTGCGCTCGCTGCGTCTGCGCAACCGGTGGACGCTGAAGGAAATGAGTCAGCGCACCAGCATTCCGGTATCCACGCTCTCGAAAGTCGAGCACGACCGGTTGACCCTGACTTACGACAAGCTGGTACAACTGAGCCAACGGCTCAATATTCGAATTTCCGAGCTATTCGCCGATCCGGCCGATCTGGTCGAGCCGGCCGTGACCGCCCGCCGCAGCATCGGGCGCATGGACGACGCGGTCCGCGTGAATACCAGGAATTACGATTATCACTACCTGTGCCCCGAATTGCGCAGGAAGCGCATGATCCCAATTTTGACGCGCATCCGGGCGAAAAGCGCGCAGGAGTTCGGCGAACTCGTACGTCACTCCGGCGAGGAATATATCTACGTCCTGGAAGGCGGCATCAAGGTCTTGACCGAGTTCTATGACCCCGTCGTGCTCCATGTGGGTGAATCCATTTATCTCGACAGCAACATGGGGCATGCCTACGTCACCGTCGAGGGTTGCGATGAGGCGACGGTGCTGGCCGTGTGTTCGGGCCCGGATGAGGGCCTGATGGATTCATTGCTGTCGCTGCACGGGGATGTGGCCGCCGTCACGCCGCAAAAACCGGCCAATTCGACCCGACCGGCCCAGGCGCAAGCCAAGAAGCGCAAGCGGTAGAATCGTGCGTAGGTGGGCTCCGCGCTAGGTGGGCTCCGCGCTAGGTGGGCTGCACGCTAGGTGGGCTGCACGCTAGGTGGGCTGCACGCTAGGTGGGCTGCACGCTAGGTGGGCTGCACGCTAGGGGGAATTCCCGCCCGGCGGTGTGTAGCCCGCGCCCCGCAATACGCTGCCGGGCTTGGCGCCGGTGTGGCGGCCTTGATCGACCACCAGTTGCCCGTTGACCAGCACGTAGTCGATGCCGGTGGGATAGGCCGTGGGATGCTCGTAGCTGGCAACGTCATCCAGACGTTCCTCGTTGAAAATCGTCACATCGGCCTTTAACCCCTCGCGTATGGCGCCGCGATCGTAGAGCCGCATGCGCGTGGCCGGCCACGAAGTCATCTTGCGAATCGCATCCTCGAGCGTCAAGACGTGGCGCCTCTTGACGTACTCGGCAATGACCCGGGGGAAATTCGCATAGGCGCGCGGATGGGGTAAGCCGATGGCATCGATGGTCCCCGGTCCTTCATTGGCGCCGGCGTCGCTGCCGATGCTCATCCACGGCCAGCGCAGCGCGGTTGCGATGTCCTGCTCGCTCATCATGAAGTACAGCCCCATGGCGCGATTCGGCTGGGCGGCGAGGACGATGTCCCAGGACACATCCGCGGGGTCCTTGCCCAATTGGCGCGCGATGGCTTCGATGCTCTGAAAGCGATAGCCATCGTATTTTGGGTTGAAGGCATTGGCGAGCACCACATGATCCCAGCCGCCGCTCGCCTGGACCAGATTGGACCAGCCGGGCATCGAGCCCGCGGCGACCTCCTTTTTGAGACGCGCGCGCACGGCAGAATCCGCGAGACGCTTCAAGCCGCGCCTCTCGCCTTGTTCCCACACCCAGTTCGGCACCGTGATGTCGAGCCCGGTACCGCCGGCCGTGTAGACGTACATGTCGGCGGCGATATTCACACCGCGCGCGCGCGCCGCCTCGATGAGTTCGCCCGCCTGCGGCACCAGCTCTCCCCAGCCCGGCGCGTAAGCGCCCTTGAAGTGGAATATCTCCACCTGAATGCCGGTCTTCGCGCCGATCTCGATGGATTCGCCGATGGCCTGCAGCAAGTTCGCGCTTTCGTCGCGCATATGGCTCGCGTAGATGCCGCCGTATTTCTGCGCGACGCGCGCCAGTTCGATCAGATCCTCGGTGTTCTGGAAGCTGTCCGGAGGATAGATGAGGGCCGTGGCGATTCCCATGGCGCCGGCGCGCATGGCTTCATCGACGTGCGCCTTCATTGTTTCCATCTGCTGCGCGGTGGGCCGCCCGGCGCCGTCTCCCATGGTTTCGACCCGCGCCTGTCCGCTGCTGTAGTAGGTGCCGAAGTTCAGCGAAATGCCTTGCGTTTGCAGCTGCTTGAAGTAGTCGGCGATTTTCGCGGAGGGCACGGGAGTGCCGCCTTCGCCGGCAATCGCCGTCGTGATTCCTTCGCGCAATTTGTTCTCGGCCAGGCCATTCTTGAGCAGCACCTCGCCCGACTGATCCATCATGTCGATCCAGCCCGGGGACACGAAGTCGCCTTGGGCGTCGATCTCGCGCGCGCCGCTGCCTTCGACCCGCCCGATCTTGGCGAAGCGCCCGTTCTTGATCGCCACATCGGCCCGCACCCAGGGATTGCCTTCTCCATCGAGCAGGCGGCCGTTGCGGATCACCACATCGTATTGAGGTTCCGGCTGGGCGAGCGCATCGCCGGCAAGGCTCAGGAGCAACCACAGGCCAAGGCTTACGGAAGCGAAGGACAGTTTCATGTTTCACCCGGCAACTGCGCCCCCGGATGGCGCGGCGACAATATATTCCTTTCTCCCGCGGGGCCGCTGAGATAAAAAGGACGAGGACTTTGTCGATCCGGCACCGGCTGGTTCGTCGCTCCATGCAGGGCGGCGCCCGCCGGGCTCAGCCGCTGCGGACTGTAACGATTTGAATCATCAGGAGAATGCCGATGAAGGTCATAGTGCTAGTCAAGGCCGGCGCAGACTACGAAGCCGGAGCGATGCCGAGCGAGACTCTGCTGCGCGACATGGGAAAATTCAACGAGGAGCTGGTCAAGGCGGGCGTCATGCTCGCGGCCGAAGGCCTGCGCCCGAGCGCCCACGGCAAGCGCGTGCGCTTTACGGGCGAGAAGCGTACCGTCATTGACGGACCCTTCGCCGAAGCCAAGGAGCTCATCGGCGGTTTCTGGATTTGGCAGGTCAAGTCCATCGATGAGGCCGTGGAATGGCTGAAGCGCTGCCCGAATCCCATGCCCGGCGAACCGGAGATCGAGATTCGTCCGTTGACCGAGATGGAGGATTTCGGCGCCGAGCTGACGCCGGAGCTGCGCACTCAAGCGGAACAGCAGCGCGAGCGAATGGCCGACGCCGCCAAACACTGAGGAGGCTGCAATGTCCTACCTGCTATTGATCGTCGAGCCCGCGGGACAGCGCCAGGCGCGCACCGAGGCGGAGGCGCACGATTGCTACGAGCGCATGGTGCGCTTCAGCGCGGATCTGAAGAGCCGCGGACTTCTCAGCATGAGTCAATCCCTGAAGACCGAGACCAAAGGCGCCCGCGTGCATGTGCGCGGCCATCAGCCCCTGGTGGTGGATGGGCCCTTCGCCGAGGCCAAGGAAATCGTCGGCGGCTTTCTGCTGCTCACCTGCGGGACCCGCGAAGAAGCGATCGACATCGCCGGGAGGTGCCCGGCGGCGGCGTGGGCGACGGTCGAAGTGCGCGAACTGGGTCCCTGCTTTGAATGACGAGGCGGCCATTCGCCGCACCCTCGAGGCCGTCTGGCGCATGGAATCCGCCAAGATCATTGCGAAGCTGGCGCGCATGCTGCGCAATGTGGCGCTCGCCGAAGAATTGGCACAGGACGCGCTGGTATCGGCGCTCGAGCAGTGGCCGCGCGGCGGCGCGCCGGACAACCCCGGCGCCTGGCTGATGGCGACGGCGAAGAATCGCGCACTCGATGAGCTGCGGCGGCGCAAGCTCATCGAGCGCAAAGCCGCGGCCATCGAACACGAAGCGCCGCTCCTGAGTCAAGCAAGTGCCGAGCCCGATGCGGCGGCCGACGACGACATCGGCGATGACTTGCTGCGCCTGACCTTCATCGCCTGTCACCCGGTGCTCTCGACCGAAGCGCGCACGGCGCTCACCCTGCGTCTGCTCGGCGGCCTGAGCACCATGGAAATCGCCAGGGCTTTCCTGGTACCCGAGCCCACCATCGCGCAACGGATCGTGCGCGCCAAGCGCACGCTCACGGAGGCCCGCATCCCCTTCGAGGTACCGCGCGCCGAAGAGCGCGCGCAGCGCCTCTCCTCGGTGCTCGAGGTGATCTACCTCATATTCAACGAAGGCTATGCGGCGACCGCGGGCGACGACTGGATGCGGCCGGCCTTGTGCGAGGAGGCGCTGCGCCTCGGGCGCATCCTGGCCGAGCTCGTGCCGATGGAGCCGGAGGTCCATGGGCTGGTCGCACTGATGGAAATTCACGCCTCTCGCGCCGGCGCGCGCACCGATCCGGCCGGTGAGCCGATACTGCTGCTCGAGCAGAATCGAGGACGCTGGGATCAGCTGCTCATCCGCCGCGGTCTCGCCGCCTTGGAGCGCGCCGCGGCGCTCGGCGGCGCACTCGGGCCCTATACCCTGCAGGCAGCCGCGGCGGCCTGCCATGCGCGGGCGCGCACGGCGGCGGAGACCGACTGGAACCGAATCGTCGCGCTCTACGATGCGCTGGCGCAGCTCACACCCTCGCCGGTGGTCGAACTCAACCGCGCGGTCGCCGTGTCCATGGCCTTCGGCCCGGCAGCCGCCCTCGGCCTGGTCGATGCCCTTGCCGCCGAGCCTCGGCTGAATGAATACCATTTATTGCCGAGTGTCAGGGGCGATCTGCTCGAGAAGCTCGGTCGATACGCGGAAGCGCGCGCCGAATTCAGCAAGGCCGCCGCACTCGCCAAGAATGCCCGCGAGAGAGCCCTGCTGCTCGGTCGCGCGGCCGCTTGCGGCGCGGGCTTCCAGTAGCCGCGGCCGATCGCCGCCAGGCTCACGGCGCCGCAGCGAACCAGGCGGTCGCATGCATGGCGAGCATCCCGGAGGGGCCGACGGCCCTGAGCTCCACGCGATCCTGTTCCGGCTTTCCCATGAATTGAACCCGCTGATTCACGTACAGCGGGCTGCGGGCGCGAAATTCGAAGCGGCCGATTCGAGCGACTCGATTCGACGACAGCAGCTCCGCCAGCACGATGGCGACCAAGGGCCCATGCACCACGCGCTCCGGGTAGCCTTCTTCGCGCTGCGTGTACAGCTGGTCGAAATGGATGAGATGCGAATTGAAGGTCAATGCGGAAAAGCGCATGAGCATGACCGGATCCGGACTCAAGGAGAGGGTCCACGGATCGCCCGCCGCGCTCTTGATCGCAAACCCGTCCTGGGGCGCGGCCTGGGGCTGCACCGGGCCTTGCAAGTAGACGATATCGCGCTCCTCGCGCACGCACAGCGCATCGTGCTGGAAGTAGCGATGTTCGACGGTGAGGATCTGGAAGGGGCCGTGCCGCCCCTGCTTGTCGTGCTTGCCGAGGACTCGCTCGCTCATTTGCGCCCGCACGCCGATCTGCAGCGGCCGAATGAATTCCGTTCGAGCCGCGGCGAACAAGCGCCGCCGCCTCAAGGTCGAATCGACCCACTCCTGATTGATCATATGTCCGTCCGGACCGATCGTGGCGCGTGGGGCGGTCCGCAGGAAGTACAGCCAATGCCACAGCGGCGGCAGCTCGGTGAGTTCCGCCGCCCGGTCCGTGCCCATCCCGAGCGTGGCCTGCAGCGCCTGAACCGGCCAGGGATCCAATGTCGATTCGATCATTATTTGCTCACTCGCCGTGCCGTTGTTCACTCGTCGTACCATTGTTCACCGCTGGGAAAGTCCAAGCGGCCGAACACTTCCGGCGTCATCATCCAAGCGAAGATCTGCGCGGCCCAGGATTGGTGCATCGACAAGTTCGGATGGCCGTCAGGATCGGTCTCACATGCGTCCGCCCGCCCCTTCGAGTCATGCACTCGCAGGAACAGGATCTGCTGTTGCTGCTCCTCGGGCAGCAGGCCAACCACCTGATCGTAAGCCGCGCGCCAGCCCGGGATGGCCGTGTCGATGTAGTCGAGCAACACGATCTTCACGCCGGGATTGCGCGCGATGATCTTCGTGATTTGATCGTACACGCCCTTTTGGAACTTGCTCAGTTGCTCGTAAGTGACCGGCGACTCTTTCGCCACATCGCCGCCGCCATGCCGATCGTTCGCTCCGCCCCACATCAGCACCAGCGAGGCGTGCCGGCGGCTCGGCCCCGAGTACTCCGCGAAGACTGTATCACTATAGCGGGGAGCGGTGAGGTCGTAGAGTTTCGCCTCCGAACCGGTGGTCGAGCCCGAGATGGCCAGATCGACCATGTCGACCGGATGTCCGACCCCTGCCAGCTCCGCCTCGAGCAATCCCACCCAGGAACTGGATTGCGAAGCCCATTCCGAGTGATAGATGCCGACCGGATCCGCAGGGCTGTCCGGACCGAGCGCACATATGCCCGTGGCATCGCTGTCGCCAATCACTTCCACGACGGGCCGATCCTCGGCGACGTCGCGCCAGCGGCCGCCCAGCTCGAGCTTCGGCTCGGCAAATTGCAGCGCTCCGAACGCCGGCTCGCCCTCCTTTCTCACCGCCACCTCATGGCGGCCGAAGGAGAGGCCGGAGGCGAGGACGACATGCGGGTGAGCGCCTCGACTCAGGCCCATGCGCACGGGCTTCCCGCCATCGACGGTGACCGAAATGTACAGATCTTGATCGGCTCGAGGTCGCAGCACGGTCAGGTCCGCCGAGACGCTGGCCGAGTGCTTGAATTCGAGCAGCACCGTGGAGCCTGCGTAGCTCGCAACGCCCGACCCATTGGCGATCAGCCAGCGGCCGGTCCAATGGATCCCCTCCTGTGCGCCGGCCGGAGGCGCCCCGAGCAGCAGCATGCTCATGATGGCGCCGGCAATCATCTGCGTCGCTTGCATCGCGCACCCTGTACCGATGGACACGAATTCATCATTGTACGAGAGTAGGGTCTGCAATCCACCCATTGCCTTGGAGACCGTTCATGACCTGTAAGCCGGAACTGCTCAGGAGCGTGCCGCTTTTCGCCTTGCTGGATGACGAGGAAACGGCGGTACTGGCCGGCCAGGTTGAAGTGAAGACCTTCGCTGCGCGCGAGCGCATTTATAAGATCGGCGCGCCCGGCGGACAGGCATACGTCATGATCACCGGCAAGGTGCGCGTCTCGACCGTGGACGAAGAGGGGCAGGAAGTGGTCGTCGATGAGCCCTCGGTGGGTGAAATCTTCGGCTTCGCCTCGATGCTGGAGCAGACGCCGCACCACACCAACGCCATTGCCCTCGAGGAATCCGTCTGCCTCGAAATCGACCGGGAAGACATCGGCGTATTACTGCAGCGAAAGCCGCACGCGGGCATGGATCTGCTGACGGTGCTCGGCCGGCAATTCCACGCCGCCCAGGAGCTCGCGAGGCACCGCGCCGGACGCAATCCGAACGACATCATCGAGAAGGAAGCCACTCTGGGCGAACGGGTCGCCGATACGGTCGCAGGATTCGGCGGATCCTGGACCTTCATTTCGCTGTTCGGCATCGTGCTGGTCCTGTACACGCTCGCCAATATCCTGCTGTCGCAGAGAGCCTGGGACCCCTACCCCTTCATCCTGCTCAATCTGTTTCTATCCATGCTGGCGGCCATTCAGGCGCCGGTGATCATGATGAGCCAAAATCGCCAAAACACGCGAGATCGGCTGCGCAGCGAGCTGGACTTCGAAGTCAACCGGCGCGCCGAGGCCGAGATCCAAGGCCTGGCGCGCAAGCTCAATCTGCTCGACGACAAGATGCACGATTTCGAAGGACTGCTACGCGCGGCCGGGCGCACCGCGCCCGCGGCCGCGCCCTAAGGTCATCGAGACCCGCTCACCGGGCGATCCAGAAACGCGCCAATGATGGGATTCAGCCACTCGGGGCGACCGGAGAAGGTTGCGTGGTCCGTGCCCGGCAGCACGCACAATTCCGCCCCGGGAAGCGCATGAAATATGGTCAAGGTATGTTCGAGCGTCACGGCATCCCGGTCGCCGGAAATCAGCAGCACCGGCTGATGGATTTTTGCGAGCATGGCGAGGCTTAGTTCCGCCGGCGTCGGCGAAGTGAGCCACAGATGCGCCAGTTTCTCATCCATGGTCTTGGGCTGCGGGTTTTCGGCGGCCCGCAGCTGCTCTAGGTTGTCCGCGCCCAGCCCCTCGGGCGCAATATTGACTCCGCTCACGACCAGCCGCCGCACCAGCTCCGGGTGGCGCACCGCCAGCATGAGGGCGAGGATTCCGCCGTCGCTGAATCCCACGACATCGACGTGATCGAGTTGCAGGTGACGCAGCAGGGCGGCCGTGTCATCCATCATCCCCGTGTAGGTCAGAGCGCCCGGCACTTCGGGCGTGCGGCCCTGGCCTACTTGATCGGGCGCCACGATGCGATGGTGCTGCGAGAAGGCGTCGAGCTGGCGGGCAAAGGAATGCTCGCCGGAATCGCCGCCTCCGTGCAGCAGCAGCAGCGTCGGGCCGCGGCCCTTCACGGCGTAGTAGATCTTGTGGCCTTGAATGTCGGCCCAATGCCACTCGGAAGGTCGAATCGCGGCATTGACGTTGTTGGACGACATTAACATCCAGGCTCCTATGATCGAGACGGTCGCGCCGCGCGCCGCGCCCCGTCGCCGCAGCCAGGTTGCCGCCTCGTGGATCCTCATTCGATGCCATCATACAGTAAGGCATCGCGCACGGAGTGGCGCCCCCGGCGCCGCTCTGCTACACAGCAGCGATGCCCATTGCCGTGTTTGGAATCGTGTTGTTCGCGGCCGCCCTGCACGCGAGCTGGAACGCCATCGTCAAGGGAGCCGGCGACAAGCTTCTGATGTCGATGCTGGTTGCCGCCTCAGGTTCGATCCTCGCGGCGATCGCGCTGCCCTTTCTGCGGCAGCCGAATCCGGCGAGCTGGCCGTATCTTCCTGCCTCGGTCACGCTGCAGATTACTTATTTTCTGCTGCTGGCTCGCACCTACCAAGCGGCCGACATGGGCCAGGCCTATCCCATGATGCGCGGCACCGCGCCGCTGCTGGTCGCGCTCGTGAGCGCCGTCGGCTTCGGAGAGCCCTTGTCCGCGGGGATGTGCGCCGGCATCGGCATGATCTGCCTGGGCATTCTCAGCATGGCGGCCGGCGTTCGACGCACCGACGCCAAGGGCGTGCTACTGGCGCTGCTCAATGCCCTGGTGATTGCCGGCTACACCTTGATCGACGGCCGCGGCGTGCGCCTGTCCGGCGCGCCGGCAGCCTATGTATTCTGGGATTTTCTCCTCACCGGACTGCCGCTTGCGGCATGGGCCATTCACCTGCGGCGCGGATCCCTCGGCAGCTACCTGCGCGGCAACTGGCCCCTGGTGTCGATCGGCGGCGCCGGCAGCCTCGTCTCCTACGGTCTCGCCCTTTGGGCGATGACGGTTGCGCCGGTTGCCGTGGTCGCGGCCCTGAGGGAAACCTCGATATTGTTCGGCATCGTCATCGCGAGGCTCCTGCTCAGGGAACGGACCGGCCTGCTGCGAGTCACCGCGGCGTGCATCATTGCGCTCGGGGCGCTCACCCTGCGTCTCGCCTAGGCCGAGACTGAGTAAGCTGCCCGTTGCAACGCCAGTGGAAACTCGCCCACCATTCCGGCCACCGCCGTGTTCGTCAACACGACGACGGAGAGGCCCGCGGCGGGATCGACCCAAAAATTCGTCCCGTACACCCCTCCCCAGTTCCATGCTCCCGCCTGCATTGGCGATTGCGCGGCTGCGGGATCCTTCAGAACCTGGACCCCAAGCCCCCAGCCGAATCCGGGCGCCGGCGCAAGATCGCCGACGGCATTGCGCGTCATGGCCGCCGCGGTCTCCGGACGAAGCACGCCGGCGCCGCCGGTGCGGATCGCCTCGAGGAACTTCAAGTAGTCCCCAGCCGTACCGATCATCCCCGTGCCGCCCGAGCTGAAGGCCTTGGAATCGAAAGCACGCGCCGGCGAGTAATCGATGGCATTGCCCCAGAAAGGCAGCTGGAATGGCTCGGTCATGCGCACCGGTTCCGGCGTCGCATCGCCGTAGGGGGTGGCCAGCAGCGTGCCCGAGCGGGCCGTGAATTCAACGGCGGCCATCCCGAGCGGCCCGGTCACCGTGTTGCGAATCACCTCCGGCAGATTCGAGTGCGTCACCTGCTCGATCGCCGCGCCCAGCACATCCATCGCGAGCGAATAGTGCCAGTTGCTCCCCGGCTCGAATAAGAGCGGTGCCGCAGCGAGTCGCCGCAGATTCTCCTCGAGGGTCAGAGCGGATGCGTCCAAGCCGTCCGATACACCGAGGCGATGATACGGTCCATCCGCCGCTTCCAGGAATCCATAGTTGAGACCCGCGGTATGCGTGAGCAGGTGGCGAAGAGTAATGGCCGGCTCGCGCCCATCTGCCAGCCTCGGCCGGAAGTCCGGCAGCCAGCGCGTGACCGGATCGTCGAGGCGCCACTGGCCTCGATCCACCAGGGACAGGGCGGCGACAGCCACGATGGCCTTGGTCATGGATGCCAGTCGAAACACCTCGACCTCGCGCATGGCCCGGCGCGATTCGCGGTCGGCGAGGCCCGCGGCCCGCTGATAGAAGATCTCGCCGCGGCGTGCGGCGATGACTACGGTACCGACGATGCGCCGGCTGCCGATGGCCGCGTCGATCACCTCATTCAGTGGCGAGGCGGGGTTCTGTTGCTCCAAGGGGTTCATGACACTCTCCGTTAGGAATGAAAGACTCGGCGCCTAATGTACGGCTCATGCTCCCAGGTGATAATCTGCCCAATAGTCCATTCAGTTTTTCTTGCCAGTAGGAAATCGACATGCTTGACCGCCTCACCGGCATGCAGGTGTTT
This sequence comes from uncultured Gammaproteobacteria bacterium, assembly GCA_963837435.1. Lineage (GTDB taxonomy): Bacteria > Pseudomonadota > Gammaproteobacteria > Steroidobacterales > Steroidobacteraceae > Bog-1198. Next base: position 905,126 of record CAWINJ010000009.1, on the reverse strand, counting down.
GCTCGAACGGCGCAGGTCGGAACCCTTTCCGGAGCGGCGCGGCAGCTGGGCCTGTCAGCCGGCATGGCTACGAAGCACTTGGATGCGCTCGAGAAGCGCCTGGGCGTGCGGCTGTTCCAGCGCAGCACCCGGAAGCTCAGCCTCACTCAGCCGGGGCAGCAATATCTCGACACGGTGGCAAGGCTGTTGCCCGAGCTCGAAGCAGCCGAGGCATTGGTCTCCTCCCAGCGAGTCGTCGCAACCGGCACTCTGCGGCTCAACGCACCTCTGTCCTTGGGCGTTCGGTATATCGCGCCGCTCATCCCCGCCTTCCTTCAGCAGCACCCGAACGTCACCGTGGATCTCGGCCTCAACGACCGCTTCGTGGACCTGGTGGATGAGGGCTGGGACCTGACCGTCCGCGTCGGCCGGCTGAAGGACAGCCGTCTCGTGTCGCGCAAGCTCGCCGACAGCGCCATGCTGATCTGCGCCGCACCGGCGTATTGGTCGCGTGTAGGGCGGCCATCTCGGGCGAAAGACCTCGCTCATCACAATTGCCTGGGCTTCACCATCCCCACCTTCGCGGCGCCTCAGCAGTGGTCGCTCGGCATCGATCGCGACGTGCACGTGGCAATCAACGGCACGCTGCGGGCCAACAACGGCGATGCGCTGATGGCTGCCGGCATCGCGGGCCTGGGCGTTCTGTACTCGCCCGAGTTCATCGTCGCCGACGAGATTCGCGCCGGCCGATTGCAAGCCGTCTCCTTGGATGTACCCACGGCCGATCTGGGCGGCATCCATGTTCTTTACGCCCGCGACCACACCCCCGCGGCAAAGGTCAGGGCCATGATCGATTTCTTGGTTTTGGCGTTTGCGCCTAAACCGCCGTGGGCAATTTCCTGACGCTCGGCTCCGTGCTGCGCCAATGCCAAACGCCCGCAGCGTCGCGCTCGCGGGCCGCTCGCCCCGCGTCGACCAGATAATTGAGATGTGCCACGGCCTCGCCGGTGGCCATGCCGAGCAGCTCGGGCGAAATCGGCCTGCCGAACAAGGCGGCGAACACGTCGATGGCGCGCTTGGGCGAGGCGAGCAGCGCTTCGAGCTGCCGCAGGCCGCGATGGTGGGAAGCAATGAGATCCTCGATTCGAGCATGCAAACCTGTGAAGGGGCTATTGTGAGAGGGCAGCACCAGCACATCGTTCGGCACGCTGCGCCGTACCTCGGCCAGGGAGCTCAGCCAATCGCGCAGAGGATTGGCGTCCGGTTCGGTCGGATAGACCGATACATTGGAGCTGATGCGAGGCAGGACTTGATCTCCGGAGATCAGCAAGCGCAGGTCCTTGCAGTACAGGCAGGCATGCTCGGGCGAATGGCCGCTGCCCACGACCACGGTCCAATCGTGGGCGCCCAGGCGCACGACATCGCGGTCGGACAAGCGCCGATAAGAGGCCGGCAGGGGCGAGATCGACTCGCCAAAAAATCCGAACCTGCGCTTGTATCGGTCGATGGCCTCATCGTCCCATCCGGTGGCGCGATAAAACGCGATGCCATCGATGGGCGGCTCCCGTCCGGTGTCCGCGGCCATTACGCGGCAGGTGAGGTACTCGAGACGGCTCATCCACAGCCGGGCCTCGAAGCGCTCGGTGAGCCAGCCGGCCATTCCGCAGTGATCGGGGTGCATGTGAGTGACCAGGACGCGCCGAACGGGCATGCCGCGAAGAGCGCCTTGAAAGGCCGACTGCCAGGCCGCCGCCGTCGCCTCGGTACGGATGCCGGTATCCACGATCGACCAGGCACCCTCCTCTGCAATGGCCCAGACATTGATCCACTTGAGCGGAGCGAACAGCGGCATTCTCAGCCACAGCACTCCGGACGCCACTTCCACGGCCGAGCCATCGCCCACCCCCGGTTCGCGAGACAAGGGGTACTGCAGCGCTGCGGACGTGTCGTTCATGAGCTCTGGGATTCCGTGTCAGTAAGGGGGTGCTCGCCGCGCGCGCTGATTTCTTGCCGCCTCGGTCCACCAAGCCAGATCATCGGCGAAGCGCGCAAATGCTCTTTGCAGCTGGGTTCCGCCCTCGCCGATGGGCAGTCCCTCGGCATTCAAGCTGTGCTCGATGGGCCCCACGGCGAGCGTACTCGAGATGACCACCATGCCCATCTCAGAGAGGGTTCCATGCCAGCTCGTGTTGGCGCGCGCGCCGGACAGCCGTCCGGCCGAGTAGCTCGCGACGGCGGCCGGCCGCCAAAACCACTCTTCGAGATAATGGTCGGTGAGGTTCTTCAGGCCCGGCTGCACGCCCCAATTGTATTCGCCGCTGACGAACACGAAGGCATCGGCGGCGCGAATCTTTTCCGCCAAGGCCTGCATCGCGGGAGGCGCCGCGCCGGCGGGATACTCCTTGTACATCCGGTCGAGCATCGGCAGATTGACGGCCTGCGCATCGATGAGCTCGGGCAGGCTGCCGCGTTCGGCCAAACCCGCCGTGACGAACTGGGCGAGGCGGATTCCTCTGCGGTCGGCCCGATAGGAGCCATAGAAAACCAGAATTCTATCGGCCATCGGCTCCGCCTGGGTGGAGAGACTGCATGCGCCATGCTACCGTCAACGCGCACGCGCGCGCCAATCCGGCGACGCTGGCCTTCGGCTGTGTGCCCTCGCGCCTCTCGACGCCGTGTGCCCTCGCGCCTCGCGAGGCTGTGTGCCCTGGGATTGCCTAGCCGGGATCGCCTAGCCGGCGACGCTCAAGCGTGGGCGGCCGATTGGAATGGGGTCGGACGTGGATTCGTCCGTGCGATAGTTCGCAATCAGCTTGGTCAGGTTGATCGCCTGCTCGTTCAACGCCTGTGCCGCCGCCGCAGCCTCTTCGACCAGCGCCGCATTCTGCTGCGTGACCGCGTCCATCGTGGTCACCGCCTTGTTCACCTGCTCGATGCCGGAGGCCTGTTCGCGGCTCGAGTTGGCGATCTCGGACATCACATCCGTTACTTTCTTCACTCGCGTCACGATCTCGCCGAGCACCTTCCCCGACTCGTCGACCAGCTTGGTTCCCTCGTTGACCTTGCCCACCGAATCCTGAATGAGCGCCTTGATCTCCTTGGCCGCTCCGGCGCTTCGCGAGGCGAGATTGCGTACTTCCGAGGCCACGACCGCGAAGCCTCGCCCCTGTTCGCCCGCCCGCGCGGCTTCCACCGCCGCATTCAGCGCCAATAGATTCGTCTGGAAGGCAATCTCATCGATCACGCCAATGATGTCGGCGATCTTCTTGCTCGCCGCATTGATCTCGCTCATCGCCGCCACCGCCGAGCCGACCACCTGCCCGCCGCGCTCCGCCTGCTCGCGCGCTGCCGCCGCCAGCTGGTTGGCCTGAGCCGCATTGTCCGCATTGTTCCTGACCGTGGCGGTCATCTCCTCCATCGAGGAGGCCGTCTCCTCCAAGCTCGCGGCCTGCTCCTCGGTGCGCTTGCTCAGCTCGAGATTGCCCCGGGAAATCTCCTCGGCGCCGACCTGAACCTCCTTGGAAGTTTTTGCCAGGCCGGTGATGACTTCCATCATCGCCGCAACCATCGAGTTCACCGAAGAGGCCAGGGATTTGAGGTGGCCGGACTTGTCCTCGACCTTCATTCGCGCCGCCAGGTCGCCGTCGACGGCCCGCTTCACCACCTGGATGGTTTCCCCGACGGTGCTCGATACGCTGTCGATCAGCTGGTTGATGCTGCGCGCGAGGCGCTCGAGGTTGCCGGTTTTCCCGGCCATCCCGATGCGTCGATCCCCGGCTCCGCCCAGAACGGCCTGGATGACGTCCTGCGATTCTTGCACTGCAGCATCCAAGGCCCGCGATTCGATGATAATGGGTGTAATTTCGCTGGCAAACTTCACCACCTTCCAGGGTTTGCCATCCTCACCGATGAGCGGATTGAAGCTCGCCCGGACCCACACTTCGCGGCCATTCTTGCCCATGCGCTTGAAGCGCCCATGGTCGTGCTGGCCCGCCTGCATGTGCTCCCACAAGGTTCGGTAGGCGGCGCCATCGCGCTCGGCCGGATCGAGGAACATGGTGTAGGACTTTCCTTCGACTTCCGCCGGTGCGTAGCCGAACATCTTCAGATAATTCTCGTTCACCGCGAGCACGGTGCCGTCCATGCCCATCTCGAGCACGGCTTGCGACTTATTGATCGCCGTATAGAGGGACTCCAACTCGCGCAGGCGCGCCCGGTTCGTCCGCCAACCCAAGGCCCCGAAGCCAGATTTCATGGCCGCCATTACGTCGATCCTCTTGATCAAGATTCTATTTAGTCTGCGCCATGGTCATCGGCCATGGGGGCCGGATCTTGAGACAAAGTCCGCATTTCTCAGCAAAACGGCGATGGTGTGCACATTCAGAGCCCACGGGCGCCCCGAGCCGCCATCGGGGCGCCCGGAGCCCCATCGGGGTGCCTCGAGTGGGTCGAAATGGGCGGGGCTGCTTCGTCGTAGAATCGATAAACCGCCGCATCCGGCGGGACCAACGGGAGGGGTTATGAAGATTTACTGGATCAAGGCGCAGGCGCCGCGGCGGGTACTGGCCTTGGTCAAGCATCTGGGCATCCAGGCGGAACTGGTGCACGTGGCGGGCCGGGGGTTGAAGGCGCCGGAATACGCGGCGCTCAATCCCAACATGAAGGCCCCGACGCTGGTCGATGGCGACCAGGTGATCTGGGAGTCCGCGGCCATCATGGCCTATTTGTGCATCCGGGCGAATTCCGACATGTGGCCCGCGCACGACGCCCGCGAGCAGGTCGAGGTCCTGCGCTGGCTGTCCTGGAACAATTGTCACTGGGCACCGGCCGTCGGACCCTACTATTTCGAACACATCGTCAAGTCGACCTTCGGCATCGGACCGCCCGACCGCCAGTCCCTGACCGCCGCCGTGGCGGACTTCATGAAGTATGCCAAGGTGCTCGACGGCCATTTGGTGGGCCGCACGTATGCCGCGTGCGGGAGACTCACCATTGCGGATTTCCAGCTGGCATCGATGGTCAGCGACTGGCGCGAGTCGGAGATGCCCTTGGAATCATTCCCGCACATCGTGCGTTGGATCGAGGGCCTGATGCGAATTCCCGCGTGGGCCGAGCCCTGGCCGGAGCAGTCCCGGGCTGCCGCTAATTGATGCGCAATTCGTATCTTGCGCAGGACTCCTTCGCGACATAGCTGTCGGGAAATGGCGGCTGATTGCACTTGCGGCGCGTGGCCTCATCCAGCGACGGGAATTCGTTGTGCAGAACCAGCCGCGTCCAGGCATCGACCTCCTGGTGCCGGCAACCGGCCGCCACGGTGACCCGGTCGGCCGCGGCCGCCGTCGCGGTATTGCAATAGGAGTCGATGCGGTCGGCGGCTCCCGGGTCGGCCGTCTTTACCATCAGCAAATCGCTGGGAATCGCAGCGGCGGTATCCGTACTGGTATCGGGCACGGCAGAGGAATTGGCTCCGGCAGCTGCATTCTGCCCGGCGCTCCCTGCGACCGGAGAATTCCCTGCCGCGGCGTTCTGAGGCACGGGGGTTTGGGGCATGGGGTTTTGGGGCACGGAGTTTTGAGGCAGCGGGCCGGCCAAGTCGACCACGGTCACGGCGCCGGCGGATGGGGGCGCCGCTTTTGGCATCGCGGCCGCGGCCGGCGTCGGCGCCGGCAGCACGGCCATGTCTTCGCTGGGTGGGACGGTCAGTGCCGGTCTTTGCACGGCCGGCTCGATGCAATCGTATCGCCACAAATGAGCGCTGGGCAGGTCGGGCATCGCGGACATCGAAGAACTGAGGCGGCATCCCTCGGACGGGATGCTTTCGCGCGCCGTCGCGGCGCAGTTCTTCGAGACGATGTGCTCGCGCCTTCGATCGGTGCTCAGCTGTGCCGACATGCCGTCGCTGCGAGTCAGGCACGTGGCCTCGGACATCGGGCCGACGATGAACAACGGCGCGCTGCCTCGGTCGGACGATAGCAGCACGGCGAGATACGCTTGCTTGGTATCGGCGGAGACCGACACCAGGGCGCAGCCGCTGCCCTGGGGAGAGGCGCTGCTGTGCCGCATCTTGTCGCATTGAATGTCGACCGTTTCCCCCTTGGCGAGTTCGGCGGCGGCGGCCTTTTGATCGTCGCTCAACAGCATGCCGGCGCTGTCGTCGTTGCTCGCCCAGAGCTTCACCAAGGGATGGCCCGAGGCGTCCTCGTCGATCTCGGCGACAGTGCCCGTGACTCGAACCCGGCTGCCGCCGATACGGCTCTGAGTCGCGACCGCGTTGGTGTTGTAGTCTCGATAGAGCTGCTCCGCCGTCGTTTGGTACACGGCACGCGCTGCGCTCTTGGACTCGGAAGCATCGGCCGGCACGGACACCGGGATCGCGGCCACGGACGATTGGGTCGCGGGCACGAGCTCGGACCCATGATTGAACTTCTCCATCATTCCCATGAGCTGGGTCGGCGCGCCGTTCCACCAGAGTGCGGCCGCGATCAGGCAGAGCGCCGCGAGCGCGAATAAAACGCCGAAGACGGTTCGATTGGCGCGCGGCTTTGGCTTGGCCGGTGCCGCTATCGGAGCTCCGCAACTGGGGCAGCTCGCGGCATGGTCCGAGACCTGATGGCCGCATTCCGTGCATGCGACGATGGCCATTGACCTCTCCCAGGGCTCAGAAGCGAAGCCCCACTTTGATCGGCACGAACTGCATGTTGCCGTCATTGGGCAGGATGCGCTGATAGCGCGCCTCGATGAAGAACGAGGTGCGATCGGCCACCGCGATCTCCCATCCGATCCCGGCATTCCACGATTTGTGCCAGGCGCTGGTCACGCTCTCCGCCGCCGTCAGCGCGGGGAAGTAGCCGGGCCCGCAGAAGTACCAGCCGCACACCGTTCCGTTGACCCACGACACCTGGCGCAACTCCGTCTGCTCGCGGTACCAGCCGAGTCCGCCGAACAGGTACAATTTCGCGCGCGAGGATCGATGTGCCAGATCCAACTGCAGGTCCGCATCGCCGCCGTAGATGTGCTCGTGGCCGTAAGTGTATCCCGCACCGTTCAGATCGAGCAGCGCATTCCTGGCATCGAACGAACTATAGCTTCCGTCCACGCGCAGGCCCAACGGCAGCGCCGAGGTTGGGAACCAGGCGAACCCCAGACCGACGTTCGAACCATTGTCGAGGTACTGCTTGGTCTTGCCGGTCGCGATGCTGTAGCCGCCGTCGATCTGCGCTTCGAACGGGCGATACTTGAGCTGCGGGCCCACTGAATAATGCTGCACGCTCGCCGAGGCGATGGGCGCGGGACCGGCCGGCACCACGTAGGTCGGAGCCGCATAGCGCACACTGTAGCCGCGGGCATCGAGACAGGCGGTCATTGCACGCCCATACTCCGAGCGCTTCGCCGCCTCTTCGTTCGGCGCCACGCCGCCGCCCGACACGGTGGGATCGAAACCTGTCTGTTGGTGCGCCCACGTGTGGCAGGCGTAGCGGTCGGTTGACTGCTGCTGTTCGCTCTGTCCGTTGCGCGGGTAGATGTAAAAACCTCCCGCCGCAGCCACTGCGGGTGCGCCCTGCGCGGGCGCCGCACTTCCCTGCGTGGGCGCCGGACTCGGCGCGGGAGACTGCGCCGACACCGGCCTCGACCCTGCCAGGCAGAGCGCAACGCTGAGAACAATCCGAAGGTCGCACTTGCGCGTCGACGCGCCTCGCATCGATCGATGGGCGCGTAGAGAAGGCGATCGATACGCACAAATCCGCGAAGTCATGGCTTACCGGATCCGAGCACATTCAGCCCGCGCTCGCTCGGCCTCAGGTCAACCACATGACCTCCGCCGCGAGCGTGAGGCGAATTCTACTCACGATTCACGGCAAATTTATGTCGGACAGCGCCGCATTCGCGACCGAATGATGGATGAGTTTGGTGAAGTTTTGTAAAGGATTCCTGCAATGCATCAGCGGCGATCTGCCGAGTCAGTGTATAAACCCCGGGGACGGGGATGAATTACCGGGGAGAGGGATCGTTGCATGTCTAGCGTTGAGATTCCGCAAGTCGTTCAGTCCTCCGATGCATCGCCAACGCTTCATCGCAGCATCAACTGGACGGGCGCCTTCTGGGTCGCGAGCGGCGTGCCCGCGCTGGTGCTCTTCTCCATCGGTCAAGTCGCGGGGGCCGTCGGCAAGCTCAGCTTTGTCGTGTGGTCGGTATCCATCCTGATGGGATTCATTCAATCGTTCACCTACGCCGAAATTGCCGGGCTGTTTCCCAACAAGTCGGGCGGCGCCTCCATCTACGGCGCCGCGGCGTGGGTTCGCTACAGCAAGACCATCGCGCCGCTATCGGTGTGGTGCAATTGGCTGGCCTGGTCGCCGGTGCTGTCGCTCGGCTGCACCATCGCCGCGGCCTACATCCTAACGGCACTCTCGCCGATTCACGACTTCACGGCCTGGACCCTGTTCAGCCACACGTTCGGTCCGGTCACGATTTCACTCAATGCGGCATTCTTCGTCGGCGCAGCGCTCATGCTGATCACATTCGCCATCCAACACCGGGGCATCGGCAGCACGGCGAACATCCAAAAATATCTGGGGTTATTGGTGATCGTGCCGCTGATCGTCGTCGGCGTGGTGCCCCTGCTGAATGGGCACGTGCACTATGCCAACTTCATGCGGCTCGTTCCGCCCGCCGCCAACGGCGCCGCGGAATCGGGTCACTGGAATCTGGGTGGGTGGACGCTGGTGCTCGGCGGCATGTTCCTGGCGGCCTGGTCCACTTACGCCTTCGAGACCGCCATCTGCTACACGAGCGAATTCCGCAATCCGGGCAAGGATACGTCCAAGGCCATATTCTACTCGGGCCTGCTATGCATCGGTTTATTCGTCTTGGTGCCGTTCACGTTTCAAGGAGTGCTGGGCGTCTCCGGCATGCTGGCCGCACCCATCAACGATGGCTCCGGCGTCGCCGCCGCCCTGGCGGGAATGGTCGGCGGCGGTCGCGCGACCGAGGCGCTGCTGGTCGCGATGATGATCCTCGCTCTGCTGCTGTCGATCATGATGGCCATGGCCGGATCCTCGCGCACTCTGTATCAGGGTTCCGTCGACGGCTGGCTGCCGCGCTACCTCGGCCAGGTGAACTCCCACGGCGCGCCGACGCGCGCCATGTGGACGGATCTGGTTTTCAATTTGGCGGTGTTGTCGATCGCCTGCGGCGGCGGCCCGAGCTTCGTGTTCATCCTGACTCTGTCGAATTGCTGCTACATGATTTTCAACTTTCTCAATCTCAACGCCGGGTGGATCCATCGAATCGATTCCGGCGACATCGCGCGGCCCTACCGCGCGCCTACCTGGCTGCTCGCGCTCGGCGCAATCTTTGCCTTCGTAAACGCCGCCTTCATGGGCGCCGGCGCGAAAGTCTGGAATCCTTGGACGCTGGGTGTGGGCGCACTCACGGCGGCGCTCATATTGCCCGTGTTCTGGTTTCGCCACTACGTGCAGGACAAGGGTCAATTTCCCCGCCAGATGCTGCAGGATCTGCAGGTGGGCGGGCGTTCGCTCGACCAAACCAGAGCCGGCCTTCTGCCCTACTTCACCTTGGCCGCCGGGATCGCCGTGGTTCTATTGGCGAATTACTTCTTCAAGCTCTAGCGCGACGGCCGCGAAGTACCAGTAGTCCACCGACGAGCAGGGTCAGAGCGCCGGCCGCGGAGGCCGGATCCATCTCCGGTGCCTTGGCCGCATTGCCGACATTGAGGTTGTTCACCAGAGTGAAATCGGAGCCTGTCGAGCTGCCGGGTATTCCGAACGCCGTCGTGGTAATCGTGGTATTGAACGTGACCTGGTTGACCCCGTCGAGATTGAGGCCGGCGAAGTTCCCGCCGCCCCAGGCATAGTTCTCGGTCAATTTCTGAACCAATGTGCCGTTCAGATATCCGGATATGACGGTCGTGAAGGCGGCCGTATCCCCGCCGCTCGGCACGTCGGAATTCAAGGTCAGAAAATCGACGCTGTTGAGATCGAATGCCTGGCTGCGGCCAAATTCCGTGACGGAGGCGCTGTCGAAGAACGTGGCGCTCGAATCGGCATACACATCGTTCTGTGCGCCGTACCAATTGAATCCCGCATAGCCGTTGGGAACCGTCCCCGAAGGCAAGCTCGGTCCGAATTCGATGGTTTGCCATGCGTTCGCCGCCGCGAAGGGCAGCATGGCCGCGAAGGCCGCTGCGAGCAGACTCAATTCCTTTTTCATGAACGTCCCCTTCATGTTTGGTCGAGCAGCATGCGGGAGCCTAATAAAAAGTCGGGCCGCCGGCAATCGGTTTTTTCTGCCAAACATTTCGCCCTACAAATCCGCCTGCATATGCCGCCTGCATATGCCGCCCGCATATGCCTCGGCGCCGCGCTCGGCCCACGAACGCGCAATGCAATATGACGCGGTGCCGGATGTCCGCGCCGGCGCGAATGAGACACACGTCTCAGAAATTGGCGATGTCGCTCGAAGCGCGCGCGCAAGACTGGCTATTCTCGCGCCCAGACTGAGTCAAGGGGATATCGATGAAGGCTCTGATTAGCGTGATCTATGCCAGCCGCTCGACCGAGCATTTCCAGGAACACCAGATCCCCGATTTGTTGAAACAGGCCCGCCTGGCGAATGCCAAGCACGAACTCACGGGAATGCTCCTCTACATCAACGGCAATTTCCTGCAGGTGCTGGAGGGACAACCTGACCTGGTCGAGGCCGTATACGGTGTCATTCTGCGCGACAAGCGCCAGACTCAAGCAACGTTGATCGCGCGCGAAACCATCGTCGAGCGTGCCTATGAGGGATGGACGCTCTGCCACAAGACGCTGGATCCGGTCGAGGCGGGTGAAATCATCGGAGACCCGGATTATTTCACCTCGGGCACCTGGGTGACTCAACTGGACGCCCTGCGCGCCAAGAAGCTGCTCTCGGCCGCGAGCGTGCGCTGGCAGATGGAACACCGCAGCGGAAAGTATCGCACGCTGGGGCGCACCGCCTAGAATTCAGGCGTCTGCGCGCGCCTGCGAGGGGAGCCCAACGACGCTCTCTTTGTTATATAAATCAATGATATGGCGACGTCGTGCCACGACATCGATGGCTCCCCTCCCCGCCCGTCACGCTCGAGGCATACCCATTTTGACGCGCGGAGCGCTCTAATACCTACCGAGGGGAGATTCGGTATGGGGTTGAATTGACGTGGGAACGTCCGGCAATCGTAATTTCGTCGCCAGCATTGCGGCCCGGTTCGGGCCCCGGCTGCGCCGATTTTTGTCGGTGCGCCTGCGCAATGCCGACGACGTCCCGGACTTGGCCCAGGAGGTTTTCTTGCGACTATTGCGCGTCGAGGGCTACGAAAGCATCCGCAGCCCGGAAGCCTATTTGTTCACCATTGCCAGCCATGTGATTCATCAGCACGCCGTACGGCGCTCGAACGAGCCGGTGTCGGTGGATATTGCGGAAGTGTTCTCTGAACTTAAAACCTCCTCGAGCGACGACCCCCCGGATCAAGTAGCCCACGCGCAACAGCTCGATGAACTGGAACGAATTCTCGCCCACCTCCCCGCGCGCATCGCAACCGCGCTGGTTCTGCACAAGGTCGCCGGCTATTCCGTGCAGGAAGTCGGGGATGAATTGGGCGTCTCGCGGGAAACCGCCAAGAAATATCTGGCGCGCGCGGTGGAGCATTGCCGCAATATGCGCGCGGTCGAGGGCAATAGAACTCTATGAGAATCAGAAGCTCGCACGGTAAGACTCGCGGTGCCATCGTTGCCGAGGCGTCGGAGTGGTTTATCGAGTTCCGCGCCGGCGATGTCAACGGCGAGGCGCGGCAGCATTTCATCGAGTGGCTGCGGCGCTCCCCCGAGCACATCCAGGCCTATCTCGAAGTATCGGGCATCTGGGCGGAGCTTCCTACCTCGGACCCCGATGGCAGGTTCGACATCGCTTCACTGATCGCCCGTGCCCGCGGCGAAGCCGATGTCATCCCGCTCTGCGCCGAGAACCCCCGCCCTCCTCCCGCTCCGCCCTCCGCCGAGACGCTTGCCATGTGGCGGCGGTCGCGACGCGCCGTCATGGCCGCGAGCGTGCTTGTGGTGCTGGCCACGGCCCTGTTGTGGGGCCGCGGCGAGGGCGGTCGCTCGTACTCCACCGGTATCGGCGAGCAGCGCACCATTCAGCTCGCGGATGGATCGACCGTCGAGCTCAATGCGCGTTCGACGGTCAAGGTTCGCCTCACCGACCGTCAGCGAGATGTGGCGCTGCTCGAGGGTCAGGCTCTGTTTCGCGTTGCGAAGGATAAGCATCGGCCCTTCATCGTAAGCGCGGGCGATGCGCAAGTGCGCGCGGTGGGCACCGAGTTCGACGTTTACCGCAAGCAAGCCGCGACCGTCGTCACCGTGGTCGAGGGCCGGGTTGAAACCTACGAACAGTCCGGCAGCCCCGGCGCGGCCACCGTCGTTCTGTCGGCCGGCGAGCAGCTCACGGTGTTGCCGAACACGCTGACGAAGCCGACGCGCACCGATACCGGGGTGGCCACTGCCTGGCTGCAGAAGCGCCTGATATTCGAAGAGACGCCTCTGAGCGATGTGGCCGAAGAATTCAACCGCTATAACCGGCGGCCGCTCAGCATCGATGACCGCGATCTGCAGAAGATCAAGATCAGCGGCATCTATTCGTCTACCGATCCAACATCGCTCATTAATTTTCTGCGCAGCCAGGCCTCCATCCGCGTCATTGAAACGGATCAGCAAGTGCGTGTCGTGCGCGGCGACGCGCGCTGAGCATACCCATTTTTTATGTGACAACGCTCTACTGTCATGGGAACCGGCGGCCTAGTCGGCAGGCCGGCATCAAAAGCCTCTCGAGGGGCGTAGGAGCGTTTTTGCGTCTTGCAGTATTCTCAGCTGCCGTGGGTGCTTCCGTGGCCGGCGTGGCCTCCGCCGACACTGCGAGCGCGGCTGAGCGTAAACTGACGCACATCGCCGCACAGGATCTGGGGCCGGCGCTCAAGCAACTCGCGCAAAGCCGCGGACTACAGGTTCTCTACCTCTCCAATACGGTTCGCGACGTGCACACGCACGGCGCGGATGGCGAGATCACCGCCAACGAGGCCTTCAATCAATTGCTCGACGGCACCGGTCTGACCTACCGCTATCTGGACGAGAAGACAGTGACCGTCATCCCGCTGGACAACCCCTCCTTTTCAGACGGGACCGGGGCGTCGCGGGCGGCGCCTTCGGGCAATGCACTCGCCGCCGATTCGCCCCGGCGCTCGGCCAAGGCTTCGGCTTCCGATCGAATTGCGCTTGCGCAGGCGGTCCCGGCTTCCGCACAGCAGTCGCCCGGTGCGCCGGCCGACTCTCAGCCGCTGCAAGAAATCATCGTCACGGGCTCGCGCATCGCCGCGCCGAATGAAGTGAGCACCAGCCCGATTCAAGTCATCTCCGCGCAGTCCATCCAGGTGTCCGGCAAGACCGACATCGCCGATATCATCAGCCAGCTGCCGCAGATCTACACCAACGATCTCGGGCAGGATCTGGGCAACGGCACCTCCGGCCTCGCGACCGCGGGCGGCGTCGCCACCGCGGATCTGCGCGGGCTCGGGCCGGGACGCACCTTGGTGCTCGTCGACGGCCGCCGCCTCGGGGTGGGCTCTCCGAACACGGCCATCGCACAACCCGCCCCCGATCTGGACCAAATTCCGGCCGGTTTGGTGGACCGCGTCGAAGTCGTCACCGGCGGCGCTTCCGCGGCCTACGGTTCGGACGCCATCGCCGGTGTCGTGAATTTCATCATGAAGCGAGATTTCCAGGGCTTCCAGGTCGACGCCCAGGTGGGCGAGAACTTGCACGACAATGACGACACCTTCATGCAGGGCCTGGTGCGGCAATTCGGCTACACGCCGCCGATGGGCATGGTGCAGGACGGGCGCAACCGCACTTTCGATATGTTGATGGGCACCAATTTCGCGGACGGGAAAGGCAATATCACGGCCTACTTGAGCTTTCGTCATGCCGACCCGGTCGAGAGCAGCCAACGCGATTACGGCGCCTGCGAGTTGAATCCGATCCAGGACGCGCACAACAATGTCGTCGGCGTCGAGTGCGGCGGCTCCACCAACTCGAATTATTTCAACCCGGTCACGGGTCCCAACGCGGGTACGGCCTACAGCGTGTACGGGCACAGCTTCGTCCCTTGGGGCACGCTCGCGACCACGCCTCCGGCCATCTACAACGGCCAGGGCGACATCTCGCTGACGCGCGAAGACGACCGCTACAACGCCGCCATCATGGCTCACGAAGAGATCACCGACTACTTTCAGCCGTATGCCGAGTTTTTTTTCATGGACGACAAGACGCACCAGCAAGTGGCGCCGGCCGCCTTGTTCCAGAATGCCAATCCGCTCGATCCGACCGGCGCGGGCGACTACTCCATCAATTGCAGCAATCCGCTGTTGAGCGCGCAGCAGCAAAGCATTCTCTGTACGCCGGCACAGGTCGCCGCCGACAAGGCGGACCCTGGATCGGCGACTGCGCAGGTGAACATCGGCCGCCGCAACATCGAGGGCGGGGCGCGGTATACGGATTTCGAGCACACCAACTACCGCACCGTGTTCGGCGCCAAGGGCAATTTCGCGGATGCGTGGAGCTACGATGCCTATGGGCAGTATTTCTACACGGCGTTTTTCGATTCCAATCAGAAATACTTGAATTTTCAGAGCATCGCCAACGCTCTATTGGTGACGGGGACGGCCGCCCACCCGACGTGCATAGGCGCGCCTCCGGGATGCGTACCGTACAATATCTTCTCGGACGGCGCGGTCACGCAGCAGCAGCTCAACTATCTCTACGAGTTGGGCACCGCCACCGGAGCTTCGACCTTGCGTACCTTGCATGCCGATGTCACCGGCAAGCTTGGGGAATACGGCCTGCAGTCGCCGCTCGCGAGCGAGGGCGTGGGCGTGAATGTGGGGTTCGAGCACCGCAACGATCACGAACTGCTGCAACCGGACGCCGCCGAGGAGAGCGGCCTGCTGTCCGGATTCGGCAGCGCGGTGGCGCCGATCGACAACAGTATTTCGGTGGCGGAGGAGTTCTTGGAGCTGCGCGCGCCGCTGCTGCAAGATATGCCGGGCGCCAAGGAGGTGCTGTTCGATACGGGCTACCGCCGATCGGATTATTCGACGATCGGCGTGGCCAACACTTACAAGTTCGAAGTGCAATACGCACCGGTCGCGGACTATCGGATCCGCGCCTCCTATGACCGGGCGATTCGTGCGCCGAGCGTTGCCGAGGCCTTCACTCCGCCCATCGTCGGGATCACCACGGCGGTTGCCGATCCCTGCGCTCCACCCATCAAATACAGTCTCCTGCAGTGCGAACGCACCGGAGCGACGGCCACCCAGTTCTACCAGGGCAGCATCCCGCAAGGAACGGCCGCGCAGTTGTCGGAGGAAACCAGCGGCAACCCCAACCTCAGGCCCGAACAGGCCGACACCTACACGTTGGGCGTGAATTTCGCGCCCAGCCGGATTCCCCATCTGACGGGCAGCATCGATTACTACCATATCCAGATCAAGGACGAGATCGGCGTCATCCCCTACTTGTTGGTGCTGTCGAACTGCGCCGACACCGGCAATCGGCTGTACTGCGACCAGATCGTGCGCCAGCCGAAAACCGGCAGCCTGAACGGCAATAGCGTCGCGGGCGGCGGCTATGTCATTCAGGAGAACTACAACCTGGGAACCGCCCTGAACAGCGGCATCGACGCGCAGGTGAACTACAAGCTCGATCTGCCCGCAGGCTTTGGAGACGTGGCGTTCGGGCTCAATGGGACCTACCTGCTGCACAACGTGACCACGCCGCTGCCCGGCGCGGCCAGCTACGATTGCGCCGGCTTGTTCGGCTTCACCTGCCAAACGGTCAATCCCCGCTGGCACCACCTGCTGCGCGCGACGTGGGAGACCCCCTGGTATGTGTCCGTGTCGCTCACCTGGCGTTACATCGGTGGGGTCTTGCAGGATAACGACAGCTCGCAAGCGGCGCTGCGCTTGTCGACGTTCACCGGCGGATACGATTACATCAACGCCAGAATCGCGGCTTACAACTACCTGGACCTCGAGGCGACGTGGAATATCAACAAAATCGTGCAAGTCCGCGCCGGCGCCAACAACGTGCTCGACAAGGATCCGCCTCTCGTCAACACGGATATCGTGGCCGGCGGCGCTGCCAACACCTATAGCACCTACGACCTGTTCGGTCGCCAGCTGTTCCTGGCGTTCACGGCGAAATTCTAGGGATTCACAAGGCAATATATGCTGGAACCAGAGAAGCCCGCCGTACCGGATCTGCGCCCCCTGACGCTTCTCATCGTCGACAAAGAGGCGTCGGTGCGCTCCGCATTTGCCCAGTTGTGCCGCCCGATCACCGATTTGCAGGTGGTTGGCGAGGTGGAGTCGGGCGGCGCGGCCATCGATGCCGCGCTGAGCCTGTCTCCCGACGTCATGCTCATCGACGTCGCCTTACCGGACATGTCGGGATTCGATGTGCTGCGCGGCGCCGGCAACTCCGGGCCGCTCGGCATCATGACCTCGCACCGGCCGGACTTCGCCGGTCGTGCCATCGCCGAAGGAGCGGTCGATTACTTGATCAAGCCGGTCAGCGCCGATCGCTTCGAGCATGCGATGGCGCTGGTGCGGCAGCGCCATGTCCTCGAGCAGGCCGCGGAAGCGCAACTGACACGGAGCATCCTGCACCTTTTGGGACGCCGGCCCAAACTGCTGGTCGGCGAGCGGCAGCATCGGCTCTATCCGCTGGACATCGAGAAGATCGACTACATCGAGGCCGATGGGAACTATGTGACCATTCGGGCAGGCAACGCGGAGTACATCAGCCGGGATACCATCAAGCGCCTGTCCGCGGACCTCGCTGCCTTTGGGTTCGTGCGGATCGATCGCTCGATTCTGTTGAATATCCGCGCGGTCGAGTTTGCGGAGCCCGTGGGCCATGGAACCCTGGCCTTCACTCTCACGTCCGGGGCCTGCGTACATTCCAGCAAAACGTACCGCGAGACGATCCTGAGCGTATTGCCCTGGCACCATTGCCGGGCCGGCGTGGATTGACCCAAGGCCTCAGTGTGCCGTGCCCGAGGCGGCGGGCGCTTCCTTCAGCTGCCATGCCTGATCGATGAGGTAGGCATGCAGGGCTTGCGCGTCGGCGGGCGTGAGCACATCGTCAAAGCGGCCCATGCCCTTCGGTCCATAGGCGCCGCCCAGCACGACGGCCTCGAAGATGGCATGGGTGGCCGGATCCAAGCGCCGCAGGTCGGGCAGTATGCCGCGGCCAAATACGTGACAGCGGGAGCAGAAGCGATTGTAGAGCACTTCTCCCGCGTCGATCTGCGCCTTGTCGGTGGGCCGCGCCGGCGGCTGCGGCACCGGCGAGTCCCTCCATGGCGGCGGCAACGGCGGTGCCGCTCCTCCGATCTTGAGGGCTATGATCCTGCCCTCATTGCCGTATCGATAGGCGGCGGAGGCCGGGTCCAGAGGAACGCCCGTGATCACCGCTCCGCCGCCGTATCCCGCGACGATGGCAATGTACTCGGTGCCGTTGAGCCGATACGCGATGGGCGCCGCCATCAATGAGCTGCCCAGGGCAATGGACGCCAGCCGTTTACCGCCATCCGCCGAGTAGGCGTTGAGGTTGCCATTGGCGTCGCCCTGGAACACCAGGCCGCCGCCGGTAGCCAGCACCCCGCCATCCCAGCTCGTCGCGGTTTGAACTTCCCACACCGTGCGGTGCTCGGCGACGCTCCAGGCACGCAGGTAGCCGCGGGTGGCGGTGTCGGTTTTCACGCCGCGCGACAGCTGCGCGAACGCGGGCAGCGCTCCGTACAGATGCCGCATGGACGCCGGATCGTAGCCCTCCGGCGGGAAGGCGGGCGTGGTGAACTGACCCTCGACCAGCCCTGCCCTGCGGTCGCTGGTTTCCACCAGCACATTGCCGGACTCGATCACGGGTATGAATGTCAGGCCGCGCTGCGGATCGAAGGCCATGGGCTGCCAACTGTGGGCGCCGGCTTCGGAGGGAAATACCAATG
Source organism: uncultured Gammaproteobacteria bacterium (assembly GCA_963837435.1). Classification (GTDB taxonomy): domain Bacteria; phylum Pseudomonadota; class Gammaproteobacteria; order Steroidobacterales; family Steroidobacteraceae; genus Bog-1198. The sequence goes on along the minus strand of CAWINJ010000009.1, from coordinate 887,048 downwards.
CCGGACCGCGGCCGTAATCCGCCGCCGGGTCGGGGATGGGCCGGCCGGTTTTCGAGTCGATGCCGAGCGTCCAATTCACGAAGGCAAAGTTGTGCGCCGACAGCAACTCGCCGGAGGTGCGATCGAGCACGTAGTAGAAGCCGTTCTTGGCCGCCTGCATCAGCACCTGGCGCGGCCGCCCGTCCCAATCCAGATCCGCCAATACCAGCTTCTGCGTGCTGTCGAAGTCCCACCGATCACCGGGGACGGTCTGGTAGTACCAGGCCATGGTGCCGCTGTCGGCATGCACGGCGATGATCGAGGCGGCATACAGCTGATCGCCGCTGTGACGGCCGCCCACGTAGCTATTGTAGGGAGCCGCATTGGCCGTGCCGATGTACACCAGACGCAGCGTCGGATCGTAAGCCATGCCGTCCCACACCGTCGCACCGCTGCCGGCATCCCAACGGTGACTGGGGTTCCATGATTTCACCGCAGCCTCGAGATGCGGCTGGTCCTGCGGACCCGCGCCGGGATCGCGCGGCACGGTGAAGAATCGCCACCTCAGATCGCCGCTCTTCAAATCGTAGGCCGATATATAGCCGCGAGCGCCGGCAAAATCCCCGCCGCCATTACCGATGATGACCAGATCGCCCGCCAGCAGCGGCGCGCCCGACACCGTATAGGGCTTGCGCTCATGGCGCCCGATCAGAGTGTCGACCTTCCACAGAAGTTGTCCGGTGCGCGCATCCAGCGCATGCAGCCAGCCGTCCAGCGCGCCCACATACAACCGCCCGTCGAAGGCCACCAGCCCGCGGTTGACGGCATCGCAACAGGCGTAGCGGGCCCACTGCCCATCGATGTGCGGATCGTACTTCCACAGCTCTTTGCCGGTCGCGGCATCCAGCGCATACACGCGCCCAAAGTTGCTGGTGGCGTACATCACCCCGTCGATCACCAGCGGCGTCGACTCCTGGCCGCGATGCGTGCCCAGGCGATAGTCCCAGGCGAATCCCAGCTGCGCGACATTGCCGGTGTTGACGTCTTTGAGCGGTGAAAAGTAGGTGCCCTGTGGATCCCCGCCCGGACTCAGCCACTGGTCCGGATCGCGCACGGCCAGCCGCTGGGCGTCGACCGCGGCCGCCTTGACCAGCGGCGGTGAGGGGGGCGCCGATGGTGAAGCATCGTGATGGCAGGCGCACAGTGCGGCGCCCAGGGCAGCAGCCAGGGCGCCAGCCGGCATCCACCCAACTGTCTGTCGTCCGAATATCATGATCCGATTTATTCTAACGCAGCCACGCTGATGAAGTGGCTCTCGTTGCCGTTCTAGGGCGCCCAGGTCGAATCGGGCAGGTGCTCGTCCATCGCCCCGCCGGGCGCGCATTCAACGGAATAATAAGCGCCCTGCATGCCGCCGATTCTCCCGCGCTCCTGGTAGCTGTTGTTGAAGTAGTCAAGCGCGTTTTGCTTCGCCGTGGCATCGGGAACGCCGAGTATCTTCGCCGCTCGGTAGTTGCGCTGTACCGCCTCGCATTCCGTGCGTGCCTCGTTCATCTCTCCGCGTATGTGCATGCTCTCGTGCGTGAAGATATCCAGGCTTTCGATCTCCTTCTCGCTGGCGCGACCTGGATGGCGCAGGTACGCCATCAAGATATTGCACCAGGGATGCTGGAATGCGATTTTGCCGGTTCGAGGATTCGCGTGACCGGCGGCCAGCATTTCGGTGTCCAGCATGGTGTCGAAGCCGGTATTGCAATGGACGGTCGCGCGATGACCGTCGGCGAGCTCGGTCGCCTTTCTGGACAAGAACCACTGAAAATACCAGGTGTGAACGGTCGGCCAAGCGAACAGCACGGTCAAGCCCAGTACGATGGCAAGGTATGGCTTGGAGATGGGCGAAGGACTATCGAAACCCGGCGGAGCGATGAGGCTGTTGCGGATTTCTCGATAGGCGCACCAGAGGAAGAACAGAGAAGCGAGAATCCAGAGCATGGCGGGCCGCTATTTTTTCCAATCCGACAAGGCTAGCTTGCGGCGGTCCGTGTTGCCGTGCGTCGGTCCACAGTCCATGTCTCCATCATCGGTATGGCCGAAGGCCGCAAACCACCGGACACGAGGCAACCGGAAGTCCTGCGTGCCTATTGCTGTACTAGGTTATATATACATCGTATATTATTGATTTGTAAATATATATATTTATGAATTACGTCGAGAAAGCATGCACCGACCATGCTCTGTCGCTACTCCCTTCCCGCTGTCCCTTGTATTCGTGCGCCGGAAATACCTTCAACACCGGGTCGAGCTTCAGAAGTCCGTCGAATAAGCTGTCGTACAGGGCTCCCGCGTCGCCGCTGGGCAGGTCCGTCCTGCCGGTCGCCCCAATCAGCAGCGTGTCGCCCGTGAACACCCGATCCTCGGTGCACAGACACATCGAATCGCGCGTATGTCCGGGCGTATGCAGAGATTGCAGGCGCAGGCGCCCGACCACCAGCAGATCGCCGCTCTCCAGGCGTAAGTCGACGAAGGGCGCAGGACTCGAGCGGTGCATGACCACCGGCACCTCGAACTGGCGCGCGAGCTGGCGAGTCGCGGAGAAATGATCAGCATGCGTGTGAGTGTCGATGAGATAGCGCACGCGCAGACCATGGCGTGCACAGAGCGCCTTATATCGGTCGACTTGGCTGAGCTCTGGATCGATCAGCACCGCCGCGCAGGTATCGTCGCAGCCGAGGAGGTAAGAGCGACATCCTCCGCTCGCCACGGTTTCAAATATCATGAGTACCCCAGCCGCTGTTAATTGCGCAGCTCGAAACGAATCCGAAACGGATAGCAAGAGTACACCGGCTGACCGTCTTCCGTGCTCGCTCGATAGTGCCCGGAGCCCGCCTGTGCAAGTCTCAGGGCAGCCTCGTCGAGCCGGGCACTTTCGGACGACTCGACCATGGTCGGCGCGGACGTGAGACGCCCTTTTGCGTCGACGCATACCTTGACGGTCGCAGCCCCCTTCTCTCCCATGCGAATGGAGGCGTCCGGATAAAATTCGGCGGTACTCGGAAATCCTGTCCCCGGTCCCCCTTGCACTCGATTGACCACCGTAGGACCTGTGGGCGGCGTCGGAGGGAGCGGCGGGTCGGTCGGCACCGCGCGCGGAACGTCCGGGTCGGATTCGATCTGGGGCATTATTTCTGGCGGCGGCAGTTCGAGTTTCGTGGGCGATAGTTTTGGACGAGGCGGCGGCGGCAGGCTGCTGCGTGGCGGAGGCTGAACAATGTGAGTCTCCAGGGGACCGGTGATGATCCTGGTGAATTTCGGGCCCAGCCCCATGGCGAGCCCGTAGAGCAAGGCCGCATGCAGAGAAGCCACCAGCACGAAGGTGATCGTGCGGCCGGTGAATAATGGAAAGTCATCCTGAGAAGGACGAAGGTACGCTCCCTGCCCGGACGAACCGGCCGCCGCAGGCGCTGCCACGGCAAGCTCGCGCGAGATGACATTGATCGCGCGGCAGCAGCCGGCCGCGAAGAGCAGGCGCGCGACCGGCCCACGCTGCGCCGATAGGTCCGCCAGCCACTCTTCCTCGAGCCGTTCCGACAAGGACTCCGGCGCGCTGCGTGCCGCGCGATGAATCAAACGGTGCGCAAGCCGATCCACCCAATCCCACGTTCGCTCGGAAGTCATAGGCCCTCCTGGCGCCGGCGGCTGCGCCGGCTAAGCTAGAACACCGCGACCAAAACCTGCGAAGACCTCACTGCTGCGCCTCAGTCCGGTCGGCGTGAGTCGATAGAAGCGACGCCGCGGCCGTCCGGCACGCGCCGGATCGATGGACTCCCATCGACTGACGAACCAACCGGCGGACTCGAGTCGAAGCAGAATGGGATACAGGGTTCCGGAGGCGAGTTGACAGCGCTGCAGCAAGTCGGCTCCCGAAAGCTCTTCGGTGGGTTCATCGAGAAATGCCTCGAGCACCTTGAGCGTCTGCAGAGACATCCGAACGTCGCGATCTGGTTTACCCATAGTAGGAAGTCTACATAGGGTCCGAGTTCGCTGCAACCCCCCCCTGAAGCGGATCTACCCGGAGGATCGTGTATGCTTCGAGACAAGGAGAAGCGCCCCCTTGAAAAAACACCAGAGTCGTTGTTTTCCGGACACGATTCGACATTGGGCGTGTGGCTGGATAATCGAGGTCTTATGAAGAACTACCAGGAACTGTTGGTGGAAGAGCAGATAAAGAAACTCGCACCGACTTATCCCGAACTCGTTTCCAAACCTGAGCTTCAGCTGGATGTGGCATGCATTGCGCTCAATCACTTGAAACCGCGCTACTGTCGGCGCGCAGCCGAAATGGAGCGCTTCATGAGTCCGGAGGAGCGCAACAACAACGCTGTCGCCGCTCACACCGCGGTACTATCGGCCATCGAATACGTGATATTGAACAGCGACGACATACTCGCCGACCGAACATTGGATCTTTGAGACGGTTTGCCGCGGCCCACGCGGCGAAGCTCAGCTCTTCGACCGACTCAGCGCAATCCAGTTGCTCTTGGCCCGTGTGACGTAGGACTGTGGTCCATCCAAAAAAAAGACCAGCGATGTGGCCGAGGAGAAGCAATAGAGCTTGCCCGAGTCGGGATCCTTCCAGTTCAGAGAGCAATCCGCCGGAATTCTAGCGCCGGCGGCCAGGCCCACCGGATCGTTGCCGCCGAATTCGCCGTGCATGCTGCCCTTCGGCGGCGTCGCCACCTTCCAGATTCCCGCATGGCCCGGATCCGTCAGCTTTCCGCCGTGCCGGGTCGCCGCCGCGCGCAAGCCGCACCGCGCACCGCCCGCCGCGTCAGCGCAGGTCATGGAAATATTGCTCGGGTCGGCGGCAGCGGCAAATACGGGGATGGCCAGGGCGCAAATCGCCAGGCTCAGCCGGCTGCATTGGGATATTGAGAGCATCACGGCCTATTCTAACAGCCAATGGAATACCATTTCCGTCGCAAGAGCACCCGCCCATGAGCGAACCTGTCCGCCTCTACACCTTCAGCCTATCCCATTTCAGCGAGAAGACACGCTGGATGCTGGACGCCACGGCCACCGACTACCGCGAAGTCACACTCACCCCCTTCCTGCACGTGCCGCGCGCGCTGTGGCTGAGCGGCGGACGCGCCACCACGGTGCCCATCCTGCGGGCGGATGGCGTCAACATCCAAGGCAGCGCGCGCATTCTGCAGTGGCTGGCGACAAACCGCAGACCGTGCCGGCTGCTGCCGCAGGACACTCAGGTACACGCCGGCATCCTCGACATTGAAAGGCGCTTCGATCGCATCGGCGCCTACGTCATCCGCTACGCTTACTCCGAGTCGCTGAACGACCGCCGGGGAATAGCGCGCTTCTGGACGCTGACCTCAGGTCCGCTTTCCGCCGCGGTGGTGCACGGGTGTTTCCCGGTATTTCGTACCGTGCTGCGGCGTGCGCGGGCGATAACGCCCGCCAATGTGGAGAAATCGCGGCATGCCATCGGGGAGGCCCTGGACTGGCTCGAAGCGCAGATCGCAGATGGCCGGGACCACCTGCTGACCTCGGCGCTGAGCGCCGCCGACATCACCGTGTGCGCCCTACTCGCCCCGTTAGCCTGCCCCGATCAACATCCCGTCTACGGCCGCGAGGATTACCGCAGCTTGCTGCGAGCCCAGCTTGCGCCCTGGAGCGCGCGGCCCGCTTTGGCATGGGTGCGAAAGATTTATCGTGAGGAGAGGGAATTTGGCGCCGCACGCCGGCCGCCTTGACGCGCCGGCTTTACAAGACTCTACCTCTCCCAAATGACGCAGGGCCAAGCTTCCGCCGGGAGCTTTCTGATCTGCGACCGGCGCGTTGGATACTTTCCGAGAACTGGCTATAATGACCATTGTGACTATTGTGACTATTGTGACTATTGTGACTATGGAGGGCTAAATCGTGGACACGACTATCTGGACCGTCGCACAAGCGAAGGCAAAGTTGAGTGAGGTAATCGAGCAAGCGCAAGCACAAGGCCCGCAGGCCATCACCCGTAATGGCAGGAAGGCCGCAGTCCTCGTTTCGGCTGAGGAGTGGGAGCGCAGGACGCGGCGCGCCGGCTCGCTCGCGGACTTCTTCGCGGCCTCACCTTTGCGAGGATCGGGTCTGAGCGTCAGGCGCTCGAAAGACAGGCTGCGCAAGTCGGGCCTATGAGCTTTTTACTCGACACAATCGTCGTCTCTGAATGGACCAAGCCTCACCCCAACACCGGGGTGATCGAGTGGTTGGAGCAGGTAAATGAGGACGATGTTTTCCTGAGTGTCGTGACCTTTGCCGAGCTACGGCATGGTATCGAGCGATTACCGGCAAGCGCTCGTCGCAGACGACTCGATGACTGGCTGCGTGGCGAGCTTCCGACACGATTCGAGGGGCGAATCGCTCTCGTTGATGGCAGCGTCGCCGATGAATGGGGTCGCTTGGTGGCCCGCCATGAGGCTGCCGGTCGCCCAATCCATGCCATGGAGGCGCTCATTGCGGCTACCGCGCAGGTGCACGGGCTCACGCTCGTAACGCGCAACGTCTCTGATTTCAAGGCGTCCTTGAAGTTCATGCTGAATCCTTGGACTTAGGCGTTGATCGTCGAGAGGCCATGCAATCAGGTCCGAGAACTCCCGTCCCGGTGAAAGAGGTGCCGATCGACACCGCGACGAAGTTGCTGCGCCATCCGCCGTTCGCCTTCTTGTTCTGGGCCAGCGCCTTCTCTCGATTTTCCTTCCAGATCGGTGCGGTGGCCCTGGGCTGGCAGGTCTATGACCTGACGCACAGTGCCTTCGATCTCGGCCTGGTGGGTCTGGTCGAGTTCATTCCCGCGGCGCTGCTGACCTTCGCGGCGGGGCATGCGGCCGACCGCTATCCGCGTCAGCGCGTGGTGCAGGTCGCCATGATCGTCAAGGGGCTGGTCGCCGCGTTCCTGGCATTCGGGAGTTTCGCGGGGTGGCTCAACACCCTCGAAATCTTTGCCGCCGCAGCCATACTGGGTGGGGCATCGTCCTTTGAAAGACCGGCAAGGCAAGCCATCCTGACCGGCGTCACTCCGCAGGGAATGCTGCAGAAGGGTGCATCGCTGTCGAGCGGCGCGTTCCAGATCGCGACCATCGGTGCGCCGGCGCTCGGGGGACTTGCCTATGCGGTGACACCGGGGCTGGCGTACGGAATCATGGCGCTGTTTTTGCTGCTGGCGGGAGTACTGAGCGGCCGAATCCGCCTCGAGCGGCCGGTCACCGTCAACGAACCCCCGACTTTCGCCGCCCTGTTCGCGGGCGTGGCATTCGTGCGGCACAGTCCCGCCATCCTCGGCACCATCTCCTTGGATCTGTTCGCCGTACTGCTGGGCGGCGCCACGGCTTTGCTGCCCATCTATGCGCGCGACATCCTGCATACGGGGCCCTGGGGACTGGGGGTGCTTCGTGCCGCTCCCGCCGTCGGGGCCTTGCTGATGACGGCGTTGCTGGCCCGGCACGCGATCGCGCGCCGTGCCGGCATGCGCATGTTTCAAGCGGTGATCGTCTTCGGGCTGGCCACCATGGTATTCGCCGTGTCGCGCAACATGTGGCTGTCGCTGCTGGCGCTCGCTGTGGCGGGGGCCGCGGACACGGTGAGCGTACTCATCCGTTTGGCGCTGGTGCAGCTGGGCACCCCCGACTCGATGCGCGGCCGGGTGGGCGCGGTGAATTTCCTGTTCATCGATGCGTCCAACCAGCTCGGCGGCTTCGAGAGCGGCCTCACCGCCGCCCTGCTGGGGACGGTGCCGGCAGTGCTGCTTGGCGGCATTGGTACCGTGCTGATCGGGCTTCTGTGGATGAAGTTGTTTCCAGCGTTGCGCCACGTGGAGCGGCTCGAGCCCGACGCAAATTGAGGTTCCGGCCCGATCCGGCATTCCATGAATTAATTTCGCCCCATCCTGTCACAAAAGGACATCCTCGCTCGTCTGCCTTGAGGAAGTGGCATCAGGGGGTTTCAAATCATGAAACCAATGCAGAGCCCGAGCGAATTCGAGCGGCATCGCCCGCGCCTGTTCGGCATTGCCTATCGCATGCTCAGTTCCCGTGCGGATGCCGAGGATGTGCTGCAAGATGCCTACCTTCGCTGGCATCGAGGGTCCTCGGAGGAGCTGCGATCGGCCGAAGCATGGCTTGTGACCATTGTGACGCGGCTGTGCATCGATCGGCTACGCGCCGTGCGCGCCGAGCGGGAACACTATGTCGGACCCTGGCTTCCGGAACCGCTGATCGGCGAAGCGGCATCGCCCCCTGATGCGTCGGCCGAACTGTCTTCCAGCCTCTCGATCGCTTTCCTCGTCGTGCTCGAGCAGCTCGCGCCGGATGAACGCGCCGCCTTCCTGCTGCACGATGTGTTCGATACTGAGTACGCCGACCTCTCGCAGATACTCGGCAAGAGCGAGTCGGCTTGCCGTCAGATTGTGAGCCGGGCCCGCAAGCGGGTGCGCGAGAAGCGCCCTCGTGTACAAGTGAGCGATGCGGCACGCCGCTCGGTGCTCGAGCGCTTCGCATCGGCGATTCAGATGCAGGACAGAGCCGCGCTTCTGGAGCTGCTCGCCGAGGGAGCGAGCTGGACTTCGGACGGCGGCGGCAAGACCCGCGCCGCTCTGAAGGTGATTCGAGGCCGCGATCGCGTGGTGCGCTTCGTGCTTGGCGTGCTGGGGCGCCACACGAACCGGTTCGACTTCGAAATGACTTCGGTGAACGGCGAGCCGGCACTGGCGCTGCGGGCCGAGGGTAAGCTCTTTTCAGTCATCACGGTACGCACCGACGGCGCGCGAATCCTCGATGCCTACACGGTATTGAATCCAGACAAGCTCGCGGCGCGCGGGCAGGCTTGATCGTCCTGTCACAAGCATGCCTTTCGCTCCGTCTATGAGGCGGCCCTTCCATCAACCCAGGAGATCGACATGAAGACCCGAATCGAATTGCAGCACGCCCATCCGAAGCTCATGCAGCCGTTGCTGGCCATCGAAGGCCACCTGCACGGGTCGAGCTTGGGTTCCCGCCTGCAACACCTGATCAAGACGCGCGCCTCGCAGATCAACGGCTGCGCGTTCTGCCTGGACATGCATACGAAGGACGCCCGCGCCGAGGGCGAATCCGAACAGCGCCTCTACGCACTCGATGCCTGGCGCGAGACTCCATTCTTCGATGAGCGCGAGCGCGCCGCACTGCAATGGACCGAGGCGGTGACGCGCGTCGCCGAGAGTCATGTGCCCGATGAGGTGTACGAGCGGGTGAGGCGGCACTTCAGCGAGCAGGAAGTGATCGATCTGACCTTTGCCATCACCAACATCAATGCCTGGAATCGCCTGAATGTCGCCTTCCGGACGCCGGCCGGAGACTATCGTCCGGGGATGTACAAACCCTTGATGGCGGAAGCCGCGGCTCGCGATTGACGCCGGGCGCGAACGCGCCTATGTTCGCTACCACACCCTAGCAGGGAAGACTCAGGGACGAGAAATGACCGGTAGCGACCCCAACTGGCGAGCGCCACAGAGCCCGCAAGCCCGCGTATTCAGGCGTCTCTCCAGGGTTGTTTGCAGCGCCGTTTCGATTCTTCTCGTCGTTGCCGGCAGCGTGCTAACGCGTAGCGCCATCGCCGACGATGAGACAGCGCAACCGCGCATCAGCCTCAGTGTTCCATGGACCGCCAAAGTGGGCGATACCTTCCTGCTGCCGGTGAGCCTGGTCCCGAGTTCCCAAACGCCGGTTCGCGTGGAGTTCGATACCGACAATATCGACTATGGAGTCAACAGCAATATCACGATCGAGCCGGGACAAACCAAGTCAATTGTCGTGAAGATAAAAAGGGCGAGAGCCGATGGCCTTGCGTGGGTTCACGCTTTTGCCGATCGCTACCCTGACGCGTGGGCCGAGATCAATGTGGGATTTGTCGGCCATCTTCGGCTGAACGCCTTGAGCAGCCTGCCCTACGGCGTGCCGAGCACGCTCACTCTGTCCCTGGTCGACAAGGATGGAAAGCTCTTCGCCAGCAGTTCCGAATTGGATATCAAGATAGAAAGCGCGGACGTAATGATTCAAGGTGCAAAAGACAATCACACGCTCGAATTGCCTTTGCCGGCGAACGCGACGGTGAGTCCGCAGTTTCAAGTGATCCCGCAAAAGGTGCGCGGCGGCGATGTTCACTTGAACACCACCTTGCTGGTCAGCGGCGCCGTGATCGACTCGCAGTCGATTACCGTGCAAACGGACCCCGTCATGTGGCTGCCGATCGTTCTTGCGGTCAGTGGCGGCCTGATCTTTGGAATCTACAAGATACTGGATTTCCAAAAGTTGCCGCACCACCGAAAAGGCTTGGCAGTAACGGCAATCATCGTGACGAGCATATTGGCGGGCGTCCTTGGATATCTCATCGCCGATCTGGATCTGCTCGGCATCAAACTCGATCCCGCCGTGCTGCGATCGTATCCCCTGCTCGGATTTCTGGTCGCTTACATTGGAATAGACCCCCTGATGAACAAGCTGAAGCCGAAATAGAAGGCGCTTCACACTTCCCGCGCTTGGCCGGTCGGCGCCGCATGCATCGGATACAATTCTCCTCGCTGCCTGTCGCGCGGCCCTCCGGGAATCGACCATGGAACACAAGCCTGACCTCCGGGAGGCGCTCGCCGGGTCCATAAGAGCGGCGGCACTGCTGCACATCATGGTTCTGGCCGGCTGCGGCGCATCCGGGGTTGGTTCGGGCAGCGCACCCGCCGACGATTCGGGCTCGGGAAACGGTCCCGGACTCGCGGCGGGCAAAGGCAGCGGTCAGAGCATCGCGGACGCCGCCCCCAACGTCGCGGGGATCGTCGTCGGCCCCGTCAATATTCCCTACATCAGCATCACACTGTGCGAGCCTGGGAGCACCGGCAACTGTCAGACGATCGATCGAATAGCGGTTCATACCGCCTCCTCCGGGCTGCGGATTCTCTCCGCGGCGATCTCGCCTCAACTGCTGGGGAAGCTGCCGCAGCAGCTCCGGGGCAACTCGAACGGTGCGCTCGCGGAGTGCACGCCCGTCGCGGATGGTTATGGCTGGGGAGGAGTCCGGACCGCGGACCTGAAGATATCCGGCGAGGCGGCAAGCGGCATCCCGATCCAAGTCATGGCCGACCCGCAGTTCCCGGCAGTGCCCGCGGCCTGCGCGAGTGAGGGCCCGATCGTCAAGAATGCTGCGTCGCTGGGCGCCAACGGCATCATAGGCGTCGGTCCATCGCTGCAAGATTGCGGCCAGGACTGCATGCAGGAGTTCGGGCGGTACTACGTCTGCACGCCGGGCGCCGGCACCTGTGTTCCCAGCCTCGCCACCCTGGCGGAGCAAGTCGTCAATCCAGTAGCCAAATTCGCGAGGGACAATAACGGCACCATCGTCGAACTGCCGCCCATCCCCGCCTCGGGAGCCGGGACACTCGAGGGGTCCTTGGTGTTCGGTATCGGTACCCAGAGCAATAACGCGCTCGGCGGCGCGAAGGTTTACCCCACCGATGACTTCGGCGCTTTGACAGTGATTTACCGCGGCACCACCTATACTTACGGCCTCATCGATAGCGGATCGCCGATCAACCAACTCGATGACCCTTCGATCAGGCAGTGCGCGGACGGATCGGGGCGATATTGCCCGGCCTCGCCTCTGAGCCTGAGCGCGGTTATCACCTCGGTCGGCGGCTCGGCCTCGATTCTCTCCTTCAGCGTCGAGAACGCGGAAGGACTGCTTGACAACGAACCATCGTTTGCGGCCTTCAACATCGCGGGCACCCCCTATCTGCCCCAAGTCTTCGATCTGGGGCTGCCGTTCTTCTTCGGGCGCAATGTGTTTACGGCGATCGACGGCCAAGCGACAGCCGATGGACTAGGTCCCTACTACGCCTTTTGACGTGGACATCGGCGCTGCAGCGCCGGCGGCTTACTTCGACCAGTACGCGGCGGCCAGCAAGTCTCCATCGATGCCCGCAGTGTGCTTGTTGCCGGTCGCAAAGCGATACAGGGCCGCCGTGTAAATGGCATGCAATGTGGTGCTCACCAGGCCGACGCCGATCATGGCGAGCACGAAAAATGCCATGGCCAAGACCATCGAGCCGAAGGAGTGCGTCGCCTGCGCGGCGGACACCAGGAAGAAGGCGAGGCCGATGATGGGAAGCGCCACGACGACCACTCCCAGACTGATGCCGCTGTTGCCGACCAGATTCTCCCCCCAGTTGCGCTTCAGAAGTTCGAGGCTGCGGGAGATGGCTTCGACCGGTCCGACGTTCTCCTCCACCAGCACCGGCAGGGTCATCGCGGTTGCCAGCGTCCAGCCCGCGCCGACGATGGCGACCACAATGCGGCCGACAAGACCCACCCGTTCCTCGATCGCGCGCAGGATGGCGCCCACCGTGGCCGCGATGAAGGCGTAGCCCAATATGGCGGGCAGGTTGGCGAGCGCCATTTGCAAGCCCTCGCCGACGCTCGCCGATTCACCGTCGAGCCGCTTGAGGGCCACGCCGATCAGCGCCGAATTGAAGAACATCATCACGGCATAGCTGATGAGGTAGAACCCGTACATCGCCAGATAGAACAACAGGCGGCTGGTGTGCGTCGTACTGCCTTCCATCGCGGCGGGCTGCAGGCTGTGGTACAGCGCCAGCACGGGCAAGGCGAAGGAGCCGAGCAGGAGCAATAAGGCAATCGAGGACAGCAGCGGGAACACCAGGAGTGCGGGATCTTCCTTGAGCACGTCCCAGCATTGCCCAGCGAGCGACCAACTGCGAGAGATCTTGTCGAACATGGATGGACCCTCGCCACGACGCCGCGGCTCAAATAAACAACATCATGGGGGAGCGCATCTTCGAACTAATGTGCTTGCGGTCGCAGATTTGCCAATTGGTCGGGATCGAACAACGCAGGGTCGAGTGGCAAGTCGATTTTTATGTCGCTGTACTCCTCCTCTGTGGCCAAGCGATGGCTACGGTATACCTCGACTTTGGTGGCGATCAGCCCGTGGCGCAGCGATCGAAAGCTCAGGAAGCGGATATCGAGCAGCGCCCCGGGTTGATGCGAGTCCACGGCAATCATCCGCACTACCACCAGGCGATCCGCGTCCACCCAGAATTGCGGGACTCCAACATCGCCGCCATTGGCCGTACCCACGACATAAGCGGGATGGCCCTGCCATACGTCCACGTGCGCCTTCGATAGGTCGATGCCCGCATCCCGAAGTTGCGACAAGGTGATCTCGGGTTGCTGCCTGTAGACATCGAAGCCGAGCACCAGCGCCAGATTGAGTCGTGGGCGGCTGCCCGTCAGCGTGCCGTGCTCGACCGTGTACAGCTGCCCTTGAGTCATCAGGAGCACGTGACCGTCCGCGGGGGGACCCATGTCGATCCGCAGTTTTCCCGGAAACATCCCTTGTTCGTACCAGGTTTCGACGGACGAGGTGCCGTCGGGCTGGAAAGTCGTGGTCTTTTGAGTAAATGAGGCGGTGCCGTACCAGGCATCCTGGTAGCGGGCATGCATTTGCCTCACGACCGACTCGCTCAATGTCGCGGCGGCCTGCACGGGACCGGCGAGCCACCCGAGGGCGAACGTCATGCCGAGCAAACTGCGGCGCACGAGTTGCAAAGGCGGAGCGCGCGGAACCAACGGCAGGCGGTGGTGAAGAGTCATCGGTGTTCTCCTGAATGAACCTGATCCGGCGGCGATGCTAGTCCCCGGCAACGCCGCCGCAGGATAATCATGACGGACGGTCGACATGCAGGACCGAACGGTCGATACGCAGCGCCGCGTCGATTGTGACTCTCCAATAGAACGTGGGATGATTCCGCGATCTGGGCACATGAGGGATGGCGAATGCAAGAACGGGTGGCGTTGGTCACCGGCGGTGGCCGGGGAATCGGGCGCGAGGCGGCGCTGCTGCTGGCGGCTGCCGGCGCGCGAGTGATGATTGTGTCGCGCAGCGTCGAGGAGCTGGCGGGGGTCGGTCTCGAGTATGTCGCGGCGGACCTGGGCACGCCCGAGGGCTGCGCCCTCGCCGTCGCCGAGACCGAGCGCCGACTGGGTCCCATCGACCTGCTGGTCGTGAACCACGGCATCGGCACGGCCCACGAGCGGCTCGTTTGGGAGCAGGATCCCGCTGTATGGCGTGAAACCATGCGCATCAATCTCGACGGCCCCTTCGAACTTGCCCGACTCACGGTGGGTGGCATGTGCAAGCGCGGGTTCGGCCGGCTGGTATTCACCAGCTCGACCGCCGGGGAGAAGGCCGAACGATCCGGCAGCGCCTATACGGCGTCGAAGCACGGGGTCATCGGCCTGGCACGCGCGGTTGCTCAGGACGCGGGGCCGTTCGGAGTCACATCCAATGCGGTGCTTCCCGGCTGGGTGCGAACGGCCATGGCCGAGCGCTCGGCGCAGACAGAAGCCCAGCGACGGGGCGTGAGCGTCGAGCAGGTATGGCAGGAGCGCGCCGCGATCTACCCACAGAAGCGGGTACTCGAGCCGCGCGAGGTCGCGCAGGTGATTGCCTTCCTCTGCAGCGATGCGGCCGGCGGCGTGAACGGAGAGGCGATCACGGTGGCTCTCGGCGGCATCTGGTAAGCCACTGCCGCGGTCCGCTCAGCGTGATTGCGGCAGAACGACGGCGACGCGCGAGATCGACGGTGACTCGCCGCCGCCGCTCGAATCGGCGACATTCACATAGAAAGTCTCGGGCTGCTTGCGGGCGCTGTTCGGCAACACTTTGATGAACAGGCTCGCCGCCCGCGTTCCCGGCGGAATGTACCGGGTCACCGGCTCTTGCGGGACGAAGTCCGTGCCTGGCTTCGCCGAGGCCGGCTCGGTCCACCAATTGAAGCGCACATCGCCCGCGGACGCCGCGGTGCGCCGCACGCGGATCTCGGCGAAATCCTGCCGCGGCCGCAGGCTGTAGGAGTGTTCCGGAATGACGATATTGCCGGCCTGCCTGGTCCTGCCCGCCGTCTCCTGCCCCGTCTCGTGTCGCGCCGTCCGGACGATCTCGGGCGCCGTGCTCGCGGCGCGTGCAACCGTCTCCGGCGCCTGTGCGGCATCGGCCGGCTGCGGTTCTGCCGTCGATGCCGGCGCCGGTGTAACGGCAGAGGGCTCACCCGGGATGATCGCGGCGTAAGTGGGCAATCGATCGTGAATCGAGCTCAATACGCTCAAGGTCACCAGCACCCCGATGACTGGGACGACGATCCACGAGGGCAACGGCTTTTTCTGGTGCAGGTGCGCGACGCTCATGCTCGGTCCCGACAGCAGGAGCCTGGTCGATGCCTGCCCTGCCTTCAGTTCGGCAAACCATTCGGCCGCCGACAAAGGCCGGGTCTCGGCTTTCGCGGACAACGCCGCGCGAAGCGTCTGCCACTGGCGTCGGGTCAATCCCGGCGGACTGTCGATCCTCGGCCGACGGTCTCGCGAGCGACGGGCCGGCCGGCGCTGAAATGGGTGGACACCGGCCAGCAGCTCATAAGCGATGCAGCCGAGAGAATAAATATCATCGCGCGGATCGGCCGGCCGTCCATCCAGAACCTCCCAGCACGAGTAAGCCGGCAGCGGGCTCGCGGCACCGCCCTCGGACACTTCGATGCGCGAGCGCCGTCCGCCGATGGGGCGCGATGCGCCGAAGTCCAGGATGCGCAGTTCTCCCGTTTGAGTGACCATCACGTTGTGCGGATTCAAGTCTCCATGAACGAAGCTGTGTGAATGCACGTGAGCCAGCGCCGCGCTGAGCCTGGCGATGATGCGCCAGGCATCGGGGCGGGGTATGTGGCGGGGGCTCCACAGCTTGATCAGCTGGCTCAAAGGCTTGCCGTCGATGAACTCCATGGTGAAGAACGCTGCGCCATCGGCTTGATCGAGTTCATGGACCTTGACGATGCTCTCGTGACAGAGCGATAGCGTGCGGTAGTACTCGCGGCGTAGATTCGACAACCGTTCGGAGCGGTTGTCGCCGCCGTGTTGGACCACCTTGATCGCGACGACCCGCTGCGCTTCATCGCGCTGCAGCCGGTCCGTGGCCTTGAACACGGTTCCAGCGCCAGTACCGCCCAACCGGCCCTCGACCGCGTATCGGTCCTTCAACACACTGCCTTTTTGTGGCATTCGCGCTGCGGCAGCGTCGTGCCGCGGAAAAATGTCGTTCATAAGGCGCACTGATTCGTCGGTTGTCCCTGCTCCCGCAGAATCTCTGCATTGCCGCAACGCCCCTGCCGATTGCGGCCTCTATCCCTGAGACAGGCATAGTCTCCGTTCGTTCGCGGTTGAATGTATGTCAGACATTTCCGCGTAGCCGCGTGGTGGTTCGGCCGTCATGGCCGTGCCGGGCGCGCGGCTGCCTGCTAGATGTAGCAGTTGATCGCCATCACGGGCGTGAACGTGGCGCTTTCGCTGCGGCCCGCCGCCGCCAGCCGGAAGCCGAAGATCACCCCGATCCGGCTGTTCCAGTTGTACTCGAGCGCCGGGGCGACATAGAGTACCCGGCCGACGCCCGTGTTGCTTTGGAAGGCGGCCGCAGATGCATTGCCCTTGGGCGAATACATCCCGGACACCGAGGTGGCGCCGTCCCGCTCGAACCACAGATCCAGCGCCAGCACCCAATTGCGGGTCGCGCTGTATTCGACCGCCAAATCGGCGACGGCGGTATCGCCGGGAGAGGCACGGCCGTTGAATCCGGCCGTGCTGCCATAGACACTCGCGCCCTCGAGGTTGACTGCGCCGGATACCGAGTAGGCAAGATCCAAACGTGCGCGCAATATGCGGCCGTTGTTCAGCCAGAAGTAAGACTGCGAATACAGCGACAGGGTCGTCGTGTACGCACCCGCGCCGAACCCGTCGCTCGGTCGCTCGAGCCGGTCGTACGCTCCCGTCGGCAGGGTTTCCATGAGGTTCACCGAGATCGTGGGCAACCAATGTCCTTCCTGGAACTGGCTGAGCCGGTACTGCCCCTGTACCGACAAATCCCCTACCCCTATGCCGGAGCTGCTCTGGCCATTGCCGGGCACATCGTAGCCGAACCGCGGAATAAGCCCCACGGTGAACCCATCGGTGACCCCGTAGTTCACATAGGACTGGGATCCGAAGTCATTGGCGTGCGACGCGTCGCGCACGACACCGTGACTGTCGAAACGCCCATAGGGCAGCGCATCGAACACATAGGGTTCGATGAGAAAATGCCCCTGAGGCAGGGTGGAGGCATTGGCCGCCAGCAAAGGACCCGTCCACCAGGCATCATCCAAGGACTGGCGCGAAGCATCGGCATCCACAGACTCCGCCGCCGCCGGGCCCGCGGCAGCCAGCGCGCAAACCACGCACCCGATGACAGAACTTATTCTCATTGCATTCCACGATGGCCGCATTGAACCCCTCGACAAACCGCCTGAATCCCTCTTGCATGGCGCAGGAGGCCCCGATTTTGGCCTCAATTATTCCGCGATAGCGGTCCGGTCGACAGGGCCACTATGGGGAGAAATGACCAGGCCACTGCGGTGAATCACTACGCCACTCGTCGGGCGGCGAACTAGAATCGGGCTGTGACGGCCATGGAAGTGGTGCCGCGATAGAGTTTTACCGCGACCGAGGTATTCACGGCGCAGGCAGCCACCGCGGCTTGAAGCTCCGCCGGCGTGCTCAAGGGATGCCCGCCGAATTCGTACAGGATGTCGCCCACGATGATGCCGGCGTTGTGGGCCACCGATCCCCCGGCGACGGCATAGATCAACACGCCCGCTCGACTCGGCTGCTCGGCGCCAGCGTCCACGGCCATGCCTCCCACTCCAAAACCCCGCTGCAGTGATGCCACGGCCGCCATCGAGGCTGCGGTGGGCACCGAGGCACCGGCCGGCGGCAGCGCGGCCGCACGGATCTCATTTTTATAACCGTCGAGCCTGGCGAGAAGGCCCGCGATTTCCGCACTCGAGAATTCGCCGCGGTAACCGGGGCCCGATTTCGCGGCCAGGTTGAAGGACCATAGGGTCGGTTGGCCGGAAGCGCTGGCGACTGCCACGCTTCGCAGCAACTTCTCCTCGACCGGAAAGGTGAGGCGCTCGGTGTAGGTGCAGTCGCCGACCGCGCAAAGGCTCTTCTCCTGACGGCCCGGCGTTACCGGCACCGACCGCATTCCCTCGGCCGCCTGATAGCTCGCGCTCCGGTAGGAGCGCAGATTTCCGATGTAGGTGACCCACACGTGCACCAGAAACGACTTCTGCCCGGTGTTCTCATCGATGGCCGCCTCGAGAAACTCATCGTCCCACACCGTTCGCATGGGGCCATGGCCCTCCTGGAATCCATTCTCCGTGGAAATGGTGACCACGGCATTCTGCGGGTTCTCGGTGACGACGGCAGTGTCGCGAAAGTGCTCCATGCTGAGCGACAGCAGTGCGGAATTCTTCGCCGACGCGGCGCCGGCCGGCAGCGCAAGAAGAGCAAGAGCTGCGAGGGTCGCTCTCATGAACTGGCCCGCTTCAATGAACTGGCAATGAATGCTCATATTCGTTTCCGCATCATACCGAACCGCTCCCGGCCCAGGGGGCGGAAATTCACCGTCCTGTCCATGAACTGTCATGAACGAGGCGCAATATTTGACAGTGAATCTGCAAACTCCGGTGAGTCTATGAGCAGCAGCAGCCTCGAATGGGAATTGGATTCGCCGCCCGGCGATTTGGAATTGCAATGGCGCCAGGCGCACGAAGCCATGCTCGCCGCTCGAAGCCACCATGAGACGGTATGCGAGCGGGTGCGTGCCGCCGCCAACCTGCTCGAGAAGGCCCGGGATCGCCTCGACATCCTGGAAATCTTGGAAGCGCGCGCCCTCACCGCGTTGCAGGCGCACCAGGCAGGCGGCAAAGATCGGCCCAAAGTGGCCTGATCGAGATCCGGGCCCGGACTCGTTACGGGGGACTGACCGGCCCGGCGCCGCGCACCTTGCCGGCAGTCAACACCAAACGGCTCGGCGAGGCTGTATTGCGCATTTGCGCCGCCACGATGGCGCCAAAATAAGTACGCAACAAGAAGCGCGGAACCACCCCCAACACGATGAATCCCATGCCGACGGTAAAACGCCGGCCAAACTTCAGGTGAGGAAATCTGGCCGCGGATAGCACGCCGCTCACGATGAGGTCGCCCACCTTGTCCGTCTTGATGGGGTGTGCGTCCGGAAACATCCGGCGCGACAGCAGCCGATGCTTGGTATGGCCGGGACAATAGCGGGATCTGTCCGCGGAGAAACGAAAGTCGAATTGCTCTGCGAAGGCGTGCTGGGAGTCTTCGCGCTTGATGTCGCGCATGAACAGGTGATGCAGCTGTTCGATGGATTTGACGCCGCCCTCGCCGCCGCCGTTGTCGCCGTGAATACGGTAGGACCCCAGGACTTCCGGGATCGAGACCACGCTTCCTGCCACCCCCGCCAAGCCGGTGGTATAGCCGTCGGCGGCGCGGCGATAAGCCTCGATGTCCGCGATCGGCATGATGGCGTCGAGGAAGCTCTTGCGAAATGCATTGCCGCTTGCCGGCGGACTGACGTAGTAGCCGTATCTGCGGATCTGCTCGCGCGGCGCCATGCGCGAGAAGCCGTAGCTCGGCAGAAGATAGCCGAGAGGCTCGAGGTCCCGATCCACCTGCCTGAGGTAGAACTGCACCTTGACCGCATCGCCGGCCTGGAAGGCGGCCGCCACCTTGGCCATGGCATCGCGGGCCAGCAAGTCATCGGAGTCGAGGAACAGGACGAATTCGCCCCGCGCCTCCCGCCAGCCGGCGTTGTAGGCCGAGCCCTGTCCTTCATTGCTTTGAAAAACGCTGCGAATTCGCGCGCCGTAGCCGCCGATGATCTCCCGCGACCCGTCGCTCGAGCCATCGTCGACCACGATCACTTCCAGCGGTTGGTAGGTTTGTTCGAGGGCGCTCTCGATCGCAGACCCGACGTATCGCTCGTAGTTGTAGTTTACGATGACGATCGTAGCCAAGGGACTGCATTCAGGCATTGGGTGACCCTATCCTGCCGACATGTCGGTTTCGTGACGGCCAAGGAAATCAAGACTATGCGCAGAAATCTTGTCCCTCCGATCATACGCGGCTTTGGTGTCATATTCCTGCTGGGCTGGCTTGCCGGGCCGGCCCGCGCGGCCGATACCGCGGGCCCTGGGGCCGGGGCCCTGTCCGTGCTCGTGCTGGGTTCGGGCGGTCCGGGTGCCACCGGACGCGCCGGCGCCGGCTACTTGATCCTGCTCGATGGCCGGCCGCGGATTCTGGTGGATGCGGGTCCCGGTACCTTCGTGCGGGCGGGGGAAGCCGGCGTGGATCTCGGGCCGGTCGATATCGTGCTGCTGACGCATTTGCACATCGATCATGCCGGGGAGTTGGCGGGCCTGATCAAGGCACGGGTCGTGGCGGAGCATCGCGACTTGGAATTCACCATTTTTGGTCCCTCGGGCAGTGCCGGAGGGCATGGCGACGCGCGCTTTCCGTCGACCACGCAATTCGTGGATTTGCTGTTCGGTGCGCACGGCGCATTCAGTTATGTGCGCGACTTCGCCGGTCACTTGACGCTGCACGCGCACGATGTGCCGCCCAGCCCGGGGCCGCAGGTCTTGTTGAAGGAGCGCGGCCTGCGGATCTCGGCCAGTACCGGACATCACGGCGATGCACCCAGCGTCATCTATCGAATCGACTATCGCGGCCGCAGCGTGACGTTCAGCGGCGACATCGATGCAGCCGGGCACGCCGCGCTCGAACGATTGGCGCAAGGCTCCGATGCACTGGTGTTCGATGCGGTGGTGCTCGATCCGCCCGGCTCTCCGGCCGTGCTCTACACCCTGCACACGGCGCCCCGGGAGATCGGCCTCATCGCCGGGCGCGCGGGCGTCAAGAAACTGCTGCTCAGTCATCTGAACCCGGCGGTGGACCAGGCCCGCGATGCCGTGCGCCGCTCGATCGCGCAGAGCTACGCCGGACCCATCGAGTTTGCGCGCGACGGGTTGCGCTACGAGCCTTGAGCGTCCGGCCGAGTCAGCAAGCGCGCCGCCAGCCACACCGTGGCGACGGCCACCGACACGCCCCAGCCCACTTCGCCGATGCGCGATTCGAACATGGCCCAGGGCGGACCGGAATGGGGAACGAGTAAAATGATGGTGGCGGTGGTGCCGGACAGGCGGCTCGCGGTCGCGGCATTGATGGCCCAGCAGGCCGCCATGGCCGCGATGATCGCGGCGCCGTACACGGCCAGATGCAGAGCCATGGACAGGTGCGGGCCGAAAGCGAGCAGCGCGCACAGCGCCGTGACCCCGCCGACGCCCGCGCCGATGAATTGATCGCGCGCCGTCGTCTCCGTGGCGTGGAACTCCATCTGCACCACCGCGATGGCGGTGATGGCGCTCCAGAATCCTTCCTGCAATCCCAGGGCGCGCGTCGGCAAGTAGGCGATGAGCGCCGCCAGAGCCGAGATCGCTCCGTGGCGCGCGCCACCCGAGAGACGGTGAGCGATGGGCAGCGCCTTGCGCGCGGACGGTCGAGGTGAATTCATGGCGTGCTTCCCATCAGGCGTGAAAAGCTATTTAATCATGCCGGTTCCGCCGGTCTAGGATGAAAATCTCATGTACGTGCCCACCCTGTTCGCCGAAGAGCGCCCCGAGGAAATCCAGGCCATCATGCGAGCCTGCTCCTTGCCGGTACTAGTCTCAGTGCTCAAGGAGGACGGCGTGGCGCGGATGACGGCCACCCATTTGCCGCTGACCTTGGTGGAAGACCGGCTGGTCGGGCATGTCGCCCGGGCCAACAAGCAGTGGAAGTTGCTCGACACCTCGGTGGAATCCTTGGCGATCTTCAGCGGAGTCGACGGCTATGTCAGCCCGTCCTACTACGCCACCAAGCAGGAGACCGGCCGGGTCGTGCCGACCTGGAATTACGAGGCCGTGCACGTCTACGGCCGGTTGGAAATCATCCAGGAACCGGATCGCATCCTGGAGATCGTGACGAATCTGACCAACCGTTTCGAAGGGGCGCGCAAGGCGCCCTGGAAAGTCAGCGACGCGCCGGAGGACTATGTGGCCATGCAGCTCAAAGCCATCGTCGGGGTGGTGATGCACATCACCCAGATGATCGGCGTGCGGAAGTTGAGCCAGAACAAGACCGCGGCGGATCGCGAAGGCGTGATCGCCGGAGAGACCCAGGACAATCCGACGCTCGCCCGTCAGATGCGTGCGCCCTCCATCGTGACCAAATAATCGCCGCCGCGCGCGCTCAGGCCGCACTCGGCTCCACGAGCGCTCAGAGCGCCTTCGGCTCCACGAATACCATGCCGGACGCGGGCCGCTCGGCGCGCAACTTCGCGGCGACCTTCTCCGCCGCCGCCATCACGCGCAGCACATTCTCGCCGGCCAGCTTGGCAATGTCGGCATCCGTCCAGCCGCGGCGCATCAGTTCCTCGAGCAGCGCCGGGTACCGGTCCACGCCCTCGAGCCCGACGGGTGCATCGCCGATTGCCGTCGAAGTCGGAACCCAAGCCGACATGATCGATGCCCGCCACCTGGCGAATGTGATCGATGTGGTCGGCGACCTGGGCCAGAGTGGTCACCGGGCCGCGGATGCTTCTCCTCCCAGGCCGCGAGCGCCGCCTTCGCCCGGTCCGGCTGCCCGATGTACAGGCCCACATACGGCGGGCTGTTGAAGCGGGTCTGTTCGGCCGCATCGGTCCGCATCCCAGTGATTGCGGGCATCCGACACATAGCCCGGCGCGAAATTCACCATGACCACGCCGCCGTTCGCAGCCACCCTGCGCAAGATGTCGTCGGGAACATTGCGCGGATGATCGACCAATGCTCGTGCCGAGGAGTGCGAGAAGATCACCGGCGCCTCGCTCGCCGCGAGCGCCGCGCGCATGGTCTCGGGGGACACATGGCTCAGATCCACCAGCATGCCGAGCCGGTTCATTTCCCGCACCACCTCGACGCCGAAGGGCGTGAGACCGTGATGCGCCGGGGCGTCGGTCGCGGAGTCCGCCCAGTCCGTATTGGAGGTGTGAGTCAACGTCATGTAGCGCGCACCGGCGTCGTACATTTGGCGCAGGACGGCCAGGGAATTGTTGATTTGATGGCCGCCCTCGATGCCGATCATGGAAGCGACCTTGTGCGAGCGATGGATGCGGCGCACGTCCGCGGCGGTGTAAGCCATTTCAAGGTCGCCCGGATACCGGGCCGCCATGCGCTTGACCAAGTCAATTTGCTCGAGCGTGACCTGAACGGCCTCGTAGCCCTTCATTTGCGTCGGGATCCACACCGACCAGAACTGGCCTCCCACCAGTCCGGCGCGAAGCCGCGGGATATCCGTCATCAGCGCCGCCTCTCCGCCGTGAAGCGGCAGGTGCGCGGTATCGGAGTTCAGGTCGATCGCCGACAGATCGCTCTTGAATCGGTCGCGGATTTCCCAAGGCAAATCGTTATGGCCGTCGATCAGCGGCGTTTGCTGCAGCACGTGCTCGACGCGCTGCTGATAATCCTCGGCGCCCCAGGCCGCCGGCAGGCACAGCAGCAGACCCAGCCCCAACATGCCGACCAAGCCAGCCCTTGCCCGCGAGCCCCGGCCGGCCGCCCGCCCGCGACTCGCCCCTATCGCCTGACTCGCCCTCATCCCCTGACTCATTGTTATTTTCCTGCCTGCGTAACCTGCCTCATGATAGCCCTTTGCGGCACCGCAGGTCCCCTGCCCAAGGCCGACATCCTTGACAAAGTGACTCTACTTTGTCTATTGTGTTCCTGTGAACATAATGTCTGTCCCCGAAGCCGAACCCACCGATACGCGCCAATCGGCGTTGTTGGACGCCGCCGTCGGTGTGTTCGCGCGCTATGGCTTTCGCAAGACCTCCATGGAGGAGGTCGCGCGCGCCGCCGGCGTATCGCGCCAGGGACTGTACCTGCAATTCGCCAACAAAGAAGAGTTGTTCCGCAAGGCGCTCGAACACTCCTTGAGCAGCCAGCTGAATGAAGCCATCGCGGCGCTGAGCCAGGGGGAGCAGAGCCTCGAGCTGCGTATCATCGCCGCCTGCAATGCATGGTCCGGCCGCTTCGTCGGATCGCTGGGCGCGGACGCCGCGGACCTGATGTGTGCGAGCACCTCGTTGGCCGGAGCCACGCTCACGCACTACGAGGGACAGTTCGAAGCGGCGCTGACGCGCGCCATCGCGGACTCGCCGCTGTCGGCCTTCTGCAGCACGGCGGGCATGTCGCCGGTGGATTTGGCGCGCACTCTGCATGCCACCGCCCGCGGCCTGAAGCAGCGGTCGGCATCTCGAGAGGAATTCGTGAAAGGTATGACGGTCGCGGCGCGCATGTTCTGCGCGCCGCTGAATCGACGCAAGTAAAGAGGACTGATCGATGGCAATGTCAATTCGATTCGGGGCCCGCTCCACGGCGGATCAAGTGCTGGCGGGAATCGACCTCAGCGGCAGGCGCATCGTCGTGACGGGCTGCAACTCGGGGATCGGATTCGAAACGATGAGCGCGCTCGCCGCCAACGGCGCGCAGGTCATCGGCCTCGCCCGATCGTTCGAGATCGCACGGGTCGCCTGCGCCAAGGCGGGTGCGTCCTGCATTCCCGTGGCCTGTGATCTGTCGGACCTGGCCTCGGTGGCGGCCGCCGCCGAGACGATTCGCGCGTTGAGGGTTCCGCTCGATGCCATCGTCGCCAATGCCGGCATCGCGAACCTGCCCACCCTGCAGACCCGCTACGGCGTCGAGATGCAGTTTCTGGTCAATCATGTCGGCCACTTTGCGCTGATCAACCGGATTCAAGGCCTGGTGCGCGACGGTACCGGGCGCATCGTCATCGTCAGCAGCAGCGCTGCCCTGCAACAGGCGCCGCCCGAAGGCATCCACTTCGACAACCTCGACGGTCATCGATCCTACGAGCCGAGCGCCTTCTACGGGCAGTCGAAGCTCGCGAATGCGCTCTTTGCCAAGGAGCTCTCGCGCCGCTTGAGCAACCGGGGCATCGCGGTCAATTCGCTGCACCCCGGCGCCACCCGCGGCACCCGACTCAACAAGCACCTGGCCCGGCCTCTGAAGATCCTGCTTTCGGTGGCGCGCTGGTTCATGAAATCCGCGCCGCGCGGGGCGGCGACCCAGGCGCTGCTCGCCGCGAATCCGAGTGTGGCCGGGATCAGCGGGGAATTCTGGGCGAATTGCCGGATTGCCAAGGGCAGTCCGCTGCTCGAGGACGGTGTGCTCGCCCGGCGTCTCTGGCAAGTGTCCGAGGAGATCGTCGCGCGGCACGGTCTCGCGCCGGATCATTCCCTGCAGGAAGCGGCTTGACTGCGCGCGGGGCATCGCAATTTGCGGTATGACGGCTTATAATAGGGGCATATGCCCCTGAATCCCCGCGCCCAACGCAAGCAGGCTGCCTCCGCGCCGCCGCACAACGCCTGCACCTGCGGCAGCTTGCGCAAAGCTTCGCGCCGCATATCGCAGTTCTACGACATGGCGCTCGCTCCGGTCGGCATCAAGTCCACCCAGTACTCGATACTCTCGGAGGTCGATCGCGGCCGTCCCGAGGGCTCGGTCACCATGCGCGAGCTTGCCACGGCCATGGTCATGGATCGATCGACCTTAGGGCATAACCTCAAGCCCCTGGAACGCGACGATCTGGTGCTCGTTCGCCTGTCGGACGAGGACCGCCGCAAGCGCTACGTGGAACTGACGAAAAAAGGCCGCGCCATCCTGCAGGAGGCGCGGCTTCTGTGGCGCCGGGCCGAACGGCGCTTCGAGACCATATTCGGCAAGCGCCCCGCCGCGGAACTTCGCGCGGTGCTGCTGAATATCGCCGGCAACAAGGAATTGAATTCGCTGCCGATTCGCTAGCATGGGCGCGCTGTTGCGCGCCCGGCGCCGATTGACTTGATGCATCGTATCGCTTACATTTCTGATATATATGGGCATATGCCCCTATTTGACCAAGATCAATGCTTGCAGTCCCGCGTCGATAGCCCGTGACGCGCACCCGCTGGTTTAGTTTTTCCTGGTTGATTTTTTCCTAGTCGCTTTCCTTCGGAGGCGCAGCCGGCGGGTCGCCGGCGACCTCCGCGATCCTATCGGAGCCGATCATGTGGATTGTCAAAGTAGCCCTGAATCGACCCTACACCTTCCTCATGCTGGCGCTGCTGATCGTGCTGATGGGCATCTACTCCATCGCGAACACGGCCACGGACATCTTTCCGAACATCAAGATCCCGATCGCCGCGGTGATCTGGCGTTACACCGGCATGCTGCCGGAGGAGATCGCGAACCGCATCGTGCTGTTCTCCGAGCGGGTCGCGCAAACCACGGTGAACGACGTCGAGCACACCGAATCGCAGTCGGTGAACGGCACCGCGGTGGTGAAGTACTTCTTCCAGCCCGATGCCGACAACGACCTGTCCATGTCGCAGATCACGGCCGTCTCGCAGGTACAGCTGGCCTTTTCGCCGCCGGGCACCACCCCGCCCTTCGTCCTGAACTACAACGCCTCGAGCGTACCCATCCTGCAATTGGCGCTGTCGAGCGACACTCTGCCCGAGTCGCAGATCTACGATCTCGGCAACACCATTCTGCGCACACAGTTGGCAACCGTGGCGGGGCGCCTCGATCCCCTTTCCCTTCGGCGGCAAGCAGCGCCAGGTTCAGGTCGATCTCGACCCCGAAGGCGCTGCGCGCCCGAGGCTTGTCGGCCAACGACGTCGTCAACGCCATCGGCGCGCAAAACCTGATCCTGCCGGCCGGCACGCAGAAGATCGGCGCGCTCGAGTACTTCATCAAGCTCAACGCCAGCCCGAATCAGATCGATGACTTGAACAACATCCCGATCAATGCGAGCAGCGGCACCGTCACCTATGTACGCGACGTGGCGCATGTGCGCGACGGCTATTCGCCGCAGACCAACATGGTGCGCCTGCAGGGCCGCCGCGCCGTATTGATGAGCGTGCTGAAGACCGGCAAGGCGTCCACCATCGACATCATCAATGCATCAACGAGAAGCTGCCGCAGATCCGCGCCTCGCTGCCGTCCGAACTCAAGATCGAGCCTTTGAGCGATCAGTCGGTGTTCGTGCGCGCGGCCATCTCGGGGGTGGTTCGCGAGGCGGCGATCGCCGGCGCGCTCACCGGCCTTCTGATACTGCTGTTCCTCGGCAGCTGGCGCAGCACCCTCATCATCACCATTTCCATTCCCCTGTCGATCCTGGCCTCGATCTGCTGTCTCTCGGCGCTCGGCGAGACCATCAACATCATGACTCTGGGCGGACTCGCGCTCGCGGTCGGCATCTTGGTGGACGATGCGACGGTGACCATCGAGAACATCAACTACCACCTCGAACAGGGCAAGGACGTGGAGACGGCCATCCTCGACGGCGCGCACCAGATCGCCCTGCCCGCGCTGGTATCCACCCTGTCCATCTGCATCGTGTTCGTGCCCATGTTCCTGCTGGCGGGAATCGCCAAATTCCTCTTCATTCCGCTGGCCGAGGCCGTCGTATTCGCCATGCTGGCCTCCTACATCCTGTCGCGCACCCTGGTCCCGACGCTGGCAAAATTCTGGCTCAAGCAGCACGACACGGGCGCGAAGGCCAAGGCGCGGCATTTTCTGGCGCGCTTTCAGGAGCGCTTCGAACGCGGCTTCGAGGCGATGCGCGAGCGGTATCATGCCCTGCTCGGCATGGCCATCCGCAGCGGCCCGCGCTTCGCCGCCATCTTCCTGGGCTCGATGGCCGCCACCGCCCTGCTGGCCTTTCCGCTCGGCCCGCTGCCCGGCCTCGGCCAGGATTTCTTCCCCTCCGTCGACGGCGGCCAGATCAAGCTGCACGTGCGCGCGCGCACCGGCACGCGAATCGAGGAGACCGCGGCGCTTTGCGACGCCATCGAGGCGACGATCCGCGAGGTGATCCCGCAGGATCAGCTGGCCAACATCGTCGATAACCTGGGCCTGCCCTACAGCGGCATCAACCTCGCCTACAGCACCTCGGCGCCGGTGGGCCCGGGCGATGCCGACATTTTCGTGAATCTCAACAAGGGGCATCGGCCCACCGCGGATTTCGTGCGCAGCCTGCGCACCCAGCTGCCGGCGACCTTCCCGTCGACGACGTTCTCCTTCCTGCCGGCCGACATGATCACGCAGATATTGAATTTCGGCCTGCCTTCGCCCATCGATGTGCAAATCGTCGGCTTCAATGAGCCGGCGAATCGCGTTTTCGCCAACAACCTGCTGCAGAAGCTGCGCAGCGTGGCGGGCGCCGTGGACCTGCACATCCAGCAATCGGCGGACTATCCGCAATTCAACGTCGATGTCGACCGCACCAAGGCGCAGCTGCTCGGCCTCACGGAGCAGAACGTCGCCAACAATATCCTGGTCTCCCTGTCCGGCAGCTTCCAGACGGCGCCCACCTTCTGGGTGGATCCGAAGAGCGGCACTCAGTACCAGGTCGCCTCGCAAACTCCGCAATTCCGCATGGAGAGCCTGAACGATCTCGGCAATACGCCCTTGAGCGGCGGCATCGGCGGCTCCTCGCAAATATTATCCAATGTCGCCAACATCCACCGCAGCGTGGCTCCCGCGGTCGTGACCCATTACAATGCGACACCCGCCATCGACATATACGGCGCCGTGCAAGACATGGACCTGGGATACGTCTCCACACAAATCCGCCAGATCATCGCCGACTCGCAGAAGGATCTGCCCAAGGGCTCGCATGTGGTGCTGCGCGGCCAGGCCCAGACCATGAAGGCCTCGTTCAATGGCCTGCTGATCGGCCTAGTGGGCGCCATCGTGCTGGTGTACATGCTGATCGTGGTGAATTTTCAGTCCCTGCTCGACCCCTTCATCATCGTCACGGCGCTGCCCGCGGCGCTGGCCGGAATCGTCTGGATGCTGTTCCTCACCCATACGACGGTGAGCGTGCCCGCGCTGACCGGCGCCATCATGTGCATGGGCGTGGCCACGGCCAACAGCGTGCTGGTGGTGAGCTTCGCCCGCGAACGCATGAATGCCGGCGACAATGCCTTCGAGGCGGCCCTGCAGGCCGGATTCACGCGCTTGCGCCCCGTGCTCATGACGGCCCTGGCCATGATCATCGGCATGATCCCGATGGCGCTGGGCCTGGGCGACGGCGGCGAGCAGAATGCGCCCCTGGGGCGGGCAGTCATCGGCGGCCTGATATTTGCGACCGTCGCGACGCTATTTTTCGTACCCACTGTGTTCTCGATCATTCACGGGCGCGCCTCCTCGCACCCGATTCACTCCGCGGAGATTCCCCATGACTGAGCAGGGCGCCGACGACTCGGACCGGAAGCTGCGCCGCAAGGTGCATCGTTATTCGCTCGTGCTGCTCGCAATTGCGGTGGCTCTGGGAGTGTGGGGCGAGGTCAGCCGCTCGCTGGCGCGCGCCGCACTCGCCAAAGACGCGGCGCAGGCCGCCATGCCCACGGTGTCGACCGTCGTGCCCCGCCAGGCGGCGCTGGTCGACGACTTGGTGCTGCCCGGCGCCGTGCAGGCATACATCGAAGCGCCTATCTACGCGCGCACCAATGGGTACCTCAAGAACTGGTCCACCGATATCGGATCGCAGGTGACCAAGGGTCAATTGCTGGCCGAAATCGAAACCCCCGAAGTCGACCAACAATACTCCCAGGCGCAGGCTGACCTGGCCACGGCGCAAGCCAATGAAGCGCTGTCCAACACCACCAATGAGCGCTGGAAAGGGCTGCTCGCCACCGAGTCGGTCTCCAAGCAGGACGCGGACGAAAAGGCGGGCGATTTCGCGGCCAAGAAGGCCGCGGCCGATTCGGCCGCCGCGAATCTCGCGCGATTGCGTGAGCTCGAGTCTTTCAAGCGCGTGGTCGCCCCTTTCGCGGGCGTCATCACCGCGCGCAACACCGACATCGGCGCCCTGATCAATGCCGGCCAGAGCGCGGGCACGGAGCTGTTCCGAATCGCCGACACGCACAAGCTGCGCATCTACGTGCAGGTTCCCGAAACCTACGCCGCGGTGACCAATCCCGGCCTCGAGGCCGAGCTGCACTTCGCCGAGCACCCGCATAAGACCTACACGGCCCAAACCGTGCGCACCTCGAACGCCTTGAACCCCACGTTGAAGACCCTGCAAGTCGAGCTGCAAATGGACAACGACGCTCACGAGGTGTTCCCCGGCGCCTACGCCGAAGTGCATTTCAAGCTGCCGGCGAGCGCCTCGAGCTTGCGGCTGCCGGCAAATACCGTGTTGTTCCGAGCCGCCGGACTGCAGGTCGCGACCGTCGACAGCCACGAACACGTGAAGCTCAAGAGCGTCGTCCAGGGGCGCGACTTCGGCAACAGCATCGAGATACTGTCCGGCATCGACGCCGACGACCGGGTGATCGTCAATCCGCCCGACTCGCTCACCGATGGGGTGCCGGTACGCATTGCGCCCGCGCCCGCCGCGGATTCGAAGGCCAAGGGGTAGGACCACATGAACGCCACGCATTCGAGCGCAACGCTGCTGCTCCTCGGCACCCTGGCGGCATGCACGCTCGCGCCCCGCTACAAGGTGCCCGATAGCGCGCCGGCACCCGCCGCCTACAAGGAATCCGGCGACTGGAAAGCGGCGCAGCCCGCGGACGAGCAGAGTCGCGGCGGCTGGTGGACGGTGTTCCAGGATCCACAGCTGGATGCCCTCGAAGCCAAGGTGGCCGGCGCCAACCAAGACCTCAAGGCGGCCTTCGCGCGCCTGCAGCAGGCGCGCGCCGCCACCCGCATCGCCCGCGCGGATCTATTCCCCACGCTGAACGCGGCTTCCTCCGCCGAGCGCGCGCGGGCTTCGGTCAATTCGCCGACCTTCCCCAAGGGGGCCCGGCCGGTGTACAACGATTTCGACCTGGAAGCCGATTTCTCCTATGAGATCGATCTGTGGGGCAGGGTGCGCAGTGCCGTGAACTCCGCGAAAGCCAACCAACAGGCGAGCGGCGCCGACCTCGCCGCTCTCGATCTGGCGATTCACGCCGAATTAGCCACCGACTATTTCTCACTGCGCGCCGAGGATGCCCAGCAGGTGCTGCTGGATAAGACGGTGGAGGACTACGCCGCCTCTTTGAAGCTGACTCAGAACTTGTACCAGGGCGGCGGCGCCGCGCTGGCAGACGTCGCGCAGGCGCAGGCGCAGCTGGAAACGGCGCGCACCCAGGCCGCCGACATCCGGCTGCAGCGCGACCAGAGCGAGCACGCCATTGCCGTGTTGCTGGGTGAGAACCCCTCCGCCTTCCACGCGCAGCCCAGTCCCCTGCCCATCGAGTTGTCGCCTCCGCCCATCGACCCCGGCCTGCCCTCCGCACTTCTCGAGCGCCGCCCGGATGTGGCCGCGGCCGAGCGCCGAGTCGCCGCCGCGAATGCGCAGATCGGCGTGGCGCGCGCCGCCTACTTCCCCGTATTCAGCCTGAACGCGGCCGCCGGCTACAACAGCACCAGCACCTCCAATTGGCTCACCGCCCCCAGCCAGCTCTGGTCGTTCGGTCCGGCCGGTGTACTGACCCTGTTCGACGCCGGGCGGCACCGCGCACAGAACGCCCAGGCCAGAGCCGCCTACGACGAACAAGTCGCGGACTATCGCGGCACGGTGCTCACCGCCTACCAAGAGGTCGAAGACAATTTGGCCGCCCTGCGCCAATTGCAGCAGGAAAGCGTCAGCGAGGCCGCGGCCGTGACCGCCACCGGGACGGCCCTGCAGCAGGCGCAGTACCGCTACAAGGCCGGCCTGGTCACCTATCTTGAAGTCGCGACCACCGAGAATACCGCTCTGGCCGCACAGCTCGCCAATGTCACCATTGAAATGCGCCGTATGAATGCCAGCGTGCTGCTGGTCAAGGCGCTGGGCGGCGGCTGGCAGCGGGCAGAGTCGCGGGCCGTCGCAGCGGATTGAGGCGCGGCCGCTTCTCGGTCAGCCGATCGGCACGGGACGAAGGCCGCGCCAAATGAACAGGGCGCCCAAGGCCAGGAACAAGACGCTGGCGCCGATATGAAGGGATTTGAGCGGCAGGCGTTTGGAAAAGGCATGCCCCAGGAACACCACCGGCCCATTGGCGAGCATCATGCCAAGAGTCGTCCCCGCGACGACCAGGGCCAGGTTCGCGTAGGCGGCGGCCAGCGCCATGGTGGCGATCTGTGTCTTGTCGCCGATTTCGGCAATGAAGAACGCAATCAGCGTCCCGACGAAGGCGCTGGTGCGACGCGGCTCAGCCTCCTTCTCGTCGAGCTTGTCGGGCTTCAATGTCCAGAGCGCCATCGCGATCATGCTGATACCGACGATCAGGTCCAGGCGGGACGGAGTAAGGTACTTACCGAGGTGCGCTCCGACGTAGCCGGCTACCGCATGATTCGCCAGCGTCGCACAAAGAATGCCGGCAAGAATCGGCCAGGGCTTG
The DNA here is from genome assembly GCA_963837435.1 of uncultured Gammaproteobacteria bacterium. Classification (GTDB taxonomy): domain Bacteria; phylum Pseudomonadota; class Gammaproteobacteria; order Steroidobacterales; family Steroidobacteraceae; genus Bog-1198. The sequence continues at coordinate 854,633 of CAWINJ010000009.1, read as the reverse complement.
CGGTAGTGAGCGGCCAGCACCAACGCCAGCAGCTGGGTGCGATCGCCCATTTCGGCGATCGCCACCGTCGACAAAGAGACGAGAAACGCTTCCATCCCGAGGACTCCGTCTTAGCCGGTCGCCGACACTTTGCCACCTGTCGAGCGCGGGGAGCCGGTTCCTGAAGCTCAGACTATCATGCGCCTCTGGGTTTGGTCCCGCGGACGCGTTCGTTGGTCGGAAGCGGAGCCGGAAACGATGGGTCATGCACGATGGGTTTGGTCGCGAATTTCTGCAAGGGCTGTGCGGTTCGAACGCGCTGATCGTGCGTCAGCGCCGCGAGAATGGCCGCGCGGTCGGCCCCTGCCGGCAGCTCGAGTACCGCGCATTGCATGTGCAAGGGAGGGATGGGCCACGCAGTAATTTCGCGCAGGTCATAGTCGTGTTCCAGAGCCTTCATGACTGCCGTTGCCCGGGCGGACGGCGCATACACCCGAAGATCGTCATAGCCCTTGGGCGAGCTGCCCGGGTGGCCGGCGATCGTCGCATCGTCATTATCGACCCCGGCAACGATGAAGCCGTCAGGATCGTCCCTCAGGCGCTGCGCAACGGGTGCGTCCAACAGGGGAAGCTGCGTGCTGCTGCAACCACAGAGGTAGGCTGCGAGCACAACCACCCGGGTGGAGTTGTCCATGTTGCCTTCTCGACTTGAAACACTGAACCAACATCCGGTCAGTACCGCTTGCGGGCCGAAGCGTTACAATCCCGTCATCTCACACGCTGGAGATCCACCTGGCAGTCAGAATCGTTCGTCTGGGCAGCGAGCGGCTCCCCGGGGAAGGCCTTCGCATCGGCACGGTGAGGCGTCCTCCTCGCGGCGTGCCCAAGGCCGAATTTGCCTCGAAGAATTTCTACGACGTGTGGCTGCCGCTGCTCGCACCCAGCCAGGAACTGGTCAAGCAGGCGCTGGCGGCTCGCTCCGAACGGGATTGGAAGCGCTTCGTAACAAAATACCGGCGCGAAATGGCGGGACGGGATGAGAGAGCCGCGCTCGAGGTTCTCGCCGCCCTGTCTCATCGGGCCGACTTCTCCGTGGGCTGCTACTGCGCCGAGGAATCTCGCTGCCATCGCTCGGTGCTGCGCCAGCTGCTCCTCGAACGGCACGCCGACGTGAAATAGTCCCGCGGCGTCGGGGCTCTCGGCCCGTCGCCGCGGTCCGAATCTACTTCTTGTCCAGGTTTTCCGCTGCGAACTCCCAATTGACGAGAGTATCGAGCACGGCGTTCACGTAGTCGGCGCGCCGATTCTGGTAGTCGAGATAGTAGGCATGCTCCCAGACGTCGATGGTGAGCAGCGGCTTCGCGCTCTGCGTCAGCGGGGTGTTGGCATTGCCCGTCTTGACCACCTTGAGCTTCTCGCCGTCCATGACCAGCCATGCCCAGCCGCTGCCGAATTGCCCCACGGCCGCGGCCGGCCAATTCCTTCTTGCAGGCCTCGACGCTGCCGAAGGCGGATTCCATCAGCCGCTTGAGCGCCGCCGGCGGCTCGCCGCCGCCCTTGGGCTTGAGGCTGTGCCAGTAGAAGGTGTGATTCCAGGCCTGCGCCGCATTGTTGAAAATGGCGGCGTGTTCCGCCTGGCCGGCGGTCGCCTTGATGATTTTCTCGAGCGGCATGTCCGAGAATTCCGTGCCCGCGATGAGCTTGTTCAACGTGTCGACATAGTCTTGTGGTGCTTGCCGTAGTGGAAAGCTCAGCGTATTGGCGGAAATGACAGGCTGCAGCGCGCTCTGCTCATAGGGCAGCGCGCGGCAGCAGAGATGGGCGGGGATGAAACGGTGGCCGAATTCATGGAGACTCCTGAGTGGCTGCTAACAGGGTGATGCGGGATAGACGCCACACTACGGACCACGCACCCACGCTCTGCAATCGGCATGCATTACCCGGCCGCCGTAGGCATGCTCTGACGGCCGCAGGCTAGTACACGTAGGGCAGCGCCACCCGCACGAGCCCCTTACCTGCAGGCGCACGTCCCGCACCTGCGCCAGCGACGACATGCGCCATGTCCGACGCGCCGGCGCGTGTCCGCTGTCATGCCTTTGACGCACATCCGCACATCGCCGCTCTTGGTATTGATGCGCACGTGGCCATGCCCTTCACCGTTCATGAACTGCAGCCGCGATCCGGGGCCGTAGTGCGACTCCATCGGCTTGGGGCCGAAGCAGTTCTCTGATCTCGCCGCTGAAGCTCTGCACGTCGAATTCCGCGGCCGGCATGGCGGCGAATTTGAAGTTCATGTCGCCGCTCACCGATTCGCTTTCGATCCTGCCATCGGGCGCCAGCGACAGTGCCACCGCTCATGTCGCCCGAGATGCTCTTGAATCGGCCGCTGCTCACCTCCGCCGAGTTCCAGCTTCACATGCCGCTCACGGTATTGATGTCCACCTCGCCGCCTCCGCCCGTCAGCTGGATGTCGCCGCTGATGGTGCGGACCTCGATGGACTTCGCGCCCGGCGCCTTCAGGCGCACGTCGCCGCTCACCGTGGCCGCGCGGACATCGCCCCCCGGCTCGCCGCTCACCTTGCCGCTGACCGACTGGATCTTCAGGTCGCCGAGCACGCCCTTCACCTCGAAGTCCGAGCTGACGAGCGTGACCATCAGCGAACTCTTGGCGGGCACGTGAACGATGAGGTGCGCCTCGCCGTCCGAACCCCAGAGGTGCGCGGATCGGGTCACGACATGAATGGAGGTACGGCGGCCCGAACCGTTCACATCGACCCGGTCCACGCCGTCGTCGGCAGTGCCGCCGACCTCGACCTCGTTGCGGTCCCAGCCCTCGACCTCCACCTTGCCGGCCAGATTGAAGATCTCCACCTCGCCCTGCGGATCGGCGGCCCGGCTCTCGTGGATGGCCCTGCCCGCCTCGACCAGCGACCAGGGAACGATCAGCGCCGCCGAGCGCGAAGACGATGATCCAGCCGCGACGACGGGTCTTGAATTGTGCTTTCGACATGGTCATATCCTCGTCATCGTGGGTTGGGTCGCCTGCACGACATGCTCGTACAGGTCGATTTCATCGTGCCAGGTGCTCTGCCAGAGCTGTTCGAGCACCGGGCTTGCGGGATCGCTCGCCAGCGCCTTGCGGATGTCTTCGTGCGCCTGGCGAATGATCGCCAGATTGGCTTCTATTTTCGCGCGCGTGGCCGGGTCGAGAAGCGCCAGCCGCTCGCGAAAACTCAGCTTCCAGAGAGTCGCGCGCGGCCACATAGCTCGCGTTGCGCGGCTCATCGAGGGTCGGCGCGCGGCGCCGCCGCCACCACCACCTGCGACGCAGGCGCCGTCGGAGCGTCCATGCAGCACCGCCCAGGTGAGCGCGCTCGCCAGGCAGGCGCCGGCCACTCCCGCCGCCGCGGCGAGCGCCATGGGACGGCTGGCACGGCGAGACGACGCGGCAGCCGGCGGCGCGATGCCGGACCACAGATAGGGCGGCGGCGGCACGTCGCGCGGCAGATCCGCGAGCAGATCGTCGAGAGATTTCTTCATTGGATCGTTCATGGATTCTCCACTCCGAGCGCAGCGGCCAGCAGCCAGCGCGCACGATGCAGTTGCGCCTTGCAGGTGCCTTCGGCGATGCCCAGGGTCTGGGCCGCCTCCGCATGACTAAAACCATAGATGCCCACCAGCACCAGTACGTGGCGCGCGCCCTCCGGAAGCGCGGCGATCGCGCGCTCGATGTCGAGCGGCGGACCATCGCCGCCGGGATCGGCCACATCGGGCAGGCCCGGTCGCCGGCTCCGCCACTTCGTACTGCACACGCAAGCCCCTGCGCCGCGAGAGCACGGTGTGCACGGCAATGCGGTGCAGCCAGGTCGAGAATCGGCTGCGCTTTCGAAGCTGCGCCAAGGCCCGCCATGCGGCAACGAAGGACTCCTGGGTGCAGTCCTCGGCCGCTTCGCGCTGTCCTGTCAGCCGCAGACACAGGCCGTAGACTCGCGGCGAGAACTGCCGATACAGATGCTCGAAGGCGCGCAGTCGCCGCCCGCCGCGGCGGCGATGAGTTCGGCCGGATCGGCCGGATCCATCGCGTCCACCATCTGCAGCATCTGAACCGTCCCCACTTGTTCCCAATTATCTCTGCTCATAGCCATTGGAGGACAGGAGCGGGGCAAAGGTTTGAATTTCGGCGCAGAAGCGCTGGGCCGGCCCTGGACGGATGCGCGCGCATCCGTGCGCGCGACTTTGCTCGAAATCGATGCCCTGACGATCGCCTCCGTGCTGCCGGGCATCGGGGGTCATTATCTCGAGTTATGCCTCCCGGCGTGCAGTGTTTTAGTGCCCAGCTCGCGAACGGCTTATGTCAGTTTTGCGGCGCACCAATGTACGGGAAAGCACTAATTTTCCGAGCATTTTGCCGCCCGCATCACATGCTCGGTTACGTCCATCACATTGTCGTCGGCAATGCGGTCGATCAGCTTGTTGTAAGGATCGATGCCGGCGCGCGTCGGCCGTTCGTCGACCACCAGGTTGAAGGTTTGACGGCCCTGCGTGATCTTCTCCCGGTGCATGTACAGCGGCTGTCTCCTCATCCTTGCTTCCCTTGAAGACGCCGATGTCGATGTAGTCGGCCAGCGGCATCTCGGTCTCGACGCCATTGCCGTCGGCCTGCACCTTGCGCGCCTGGACCGTGAGCGTCACCGCGTACTTGCCGTCCGGCCGCCGCTGCGAGGTCGCCGAGAGCGCCTTGTTGTCGTAGAGGACGATGCGGTTGAAGCCATCGTCGATCAGGTACTGCAGCTCCGGCGGCGTCTGCGCGCGCAGCGCGTCGACCAGCTGCCGGGTATCGGGATAGGGCTGATCCTCGGCCGCCGCGCCGGCGGTGTTCTGCACGGCGTCGACCTGGTTGGCGGCGTTGGCGTAGCGGTACTGCATCAGGAAATCGTGCAGCGCCAGATTCACCTTGTCCTCGCCGATGATAGTCGGCGAGCGTGTACATGATCTGGCCGCCCTTGTAGTACCACACGTAGTCCTCGCGCTGCACCAGCGCCAGCGGCCGCTCGCGGCGCACCTCGCCGGCGCGGCCGCGCAAGTAGCGGTCCAGGAAATGGCGCAGGACCCGCCGCATGTAGTCCTTGCCATACTTCTGCTGCATCACCATGTAGGCGGAATACTGCGCCAGAGTTTCGGACATCATGTTGGAGCCCTCGACCCGGCCGCCGACCAGCTGATGCCCCCACCATTGGTGGCCGAGTTCGTGCGCGGTCACGAAATACGTCAGATCCACATCCGTCGGCTTGAGCACCCGGGTGATGAAGCCGATCCCTTCGGAAAAAGGCACGGTATTGGGGAAGGACTGCGCAAAGGTGCGGTAGCGCGGAAACTCCATGATGCGGTACTGAGTGAACTGATAAGGGCTGAAATTCGCCTGGAAGTAATCGAGCCCCGCGCGCGACGCTTCGAGCATCTCATCCACGTTGAACTCATGCGCAGGATCGTAGTAGACCTCGAGGTTCACCGGACCGCTCGGGCCCCGAGTACACCTCTTTGCGCACCGCATAGCGGCCGGACATATACGCAAAGAAGTCCGCGATATGCGTGGACGCCCATGCTGTATTCGTAGTAGTGGCGCCCGCCCTTCTCCCAGGCGCGCACCAGATATCCCGGCGCGATGCCCAGCTGATCGCCGGAGGTGCTGAGCGATGGTGTGATAGGTGATCCAGTCCGCCTGCGTCGTGAATAGATTGACGCGGGACTGGACCGGATCGCCGCGCGGCGCCATCTCCTCCAGCGCGCCCAAGTGCTCCTCGCGGCGGCGGCGCGGATCGTCGATTTCCAAGTCCGCGATCGTAGCCGATGCGCGGGAAAGAACTCGGTGTCGAAGAAGGTGCCGTTGTAGGCGAACTGCGCCAGCTCATTGCCGTCGCGAAAACCCCGCGATTCGTGGCCGACCGCAGAACGTCAGCGTCAGCACCTCGCCGGGCGCCAGCGGCTGGTCCAGGGCGTAAATCGAGTACAGATCGCGGGGCTCGCGGCTGACGCAGATGGAACGGCCGGTCGAATTGCACCTGCGTGACCGCCTCGTGTCGATCGGTCAGATGAATCTCGGAAATCGGCTGCGCGCTCTTGTTTTGCAGCGTGAATCGCCCGGTGCCGGCGAAGGACCGCCGCTCGGGATAGATGTCGATCGCCGCATCCACGGCCGTCACCTTGGGCTGCGCCAGATTCTCGTATTTCTTGAACTGCGCTCATAGTCGGCGAGCACATGACGGCGGTCGCCGGCCGTCATGTACTCGTTGAGCACGTGCGCGTTGTAGTAGTACCAGGCGCCGGAAGCCGCGGCCAGCAGCGAGAACAGCGCCGCCGCCGGCGCCAGACGCGGCGCGAGGCGCAGCGCCAGGCGGCCGCGCGCGGCGCAGGGACACATCGGCCCCGCGGCGGGCATAGGCGATGGAGATGACGCCGAGGAACGCGAAGATCGCGAACCAGTAGACGATCGACCAGAACAGCGCCGGCACGAAATGGCCGTAGCCGTTCATGTCCGAGTACACGTAGGCCGGAACGGCGCCGGGAAGATAGAGGGTGTTTTCCCAGCCGAAGGCGAACAGGATGGGCTGCAGCACGACGATGCCGATGACGATGCCGTGGCCGATGAACTTGTTCGACACCATGGTCTGCACGAACATGGCCAGCAGCGCGAAGCCCAGCATCTGCGGCAGGGTGATGAGGTACAGTTCCTTGAAGTACTGCAGCACTTCGTAGTGGTAGTAGCCGTCGAGGGTCTGCATCAGCATGCCCACCAGCATGGTGAGGGCGAGCAGAAACACCTCGATCGCGGCAATCGCGGTGAATTTCGACAGCCAATCGATGGACTCGCGGCATCGGCAATGCATCGTGGATGCCGTCGAAGCGGGTGTCGCGCTCGCGCCAGATGAGCTCCGCGGCATACAGGGCGGCGACGATGATGAAGAACAGCGTCGCCGAGCCCTCCACCGCCTGCAGCATGAGGTAGGTGACCGGCCAGACATTCTCGCCCGCCCACCCGCCCCGCGAAATGGCCGTTGTTGACCGCAAAGGCGATCAGCAGGCCGACGATGGCCCAGAAGGGAATCTCGCGCACGATGGTGCGGATGCGCAGCCGGGTCAGCGACAGAAACTGCAGCAGCGCCGTGCGCCGCGCCGAACGCCTGCCGTACCTGCGGCAGGCTCGCCGGCCGACGCGCGACGCGCGGCGCCGCGCCGCCTCCGCCTCCTGCCGGCGCGCACTCTGTCGGCGCGCCTGCCCTGCGAACGCGCCGTCAACGCCTCCACCGACATCGGAAACAGCGCCCAGACCGCGGCGAGCGCCGATCAGCGCCGACCCCCGTCCACAGCAGCCGGTTGAACAGAAAAACGCCCGGCGAATATCCGGAAAAATCCCAGGGCAGAAGCCGGCTGTTCTTCTCGGCCACGCTCCAATAGCGCGTAATGGTATCGATCAGCCGCAGGCCGACCGGATCGAGAATGCCGGACCAGAAGTGCTCGAGCGAGCGCGTCGCGGAGAACACCGTCATGCCGATGACGTACAGCATGAACAGCGCCACGCCCTGCAGATACACGATGAACAATTTGCGGCGTGAGCGCGGCGACGGCGAAGAACAGCGAGCCGATGAAGAAGATCTGCACCACGACGATGGAGAGGAAGGGCTGCAGATACCAGGCAGCATGATTCGGCCCGATGCGGGCGTGATCGGCCCAGGGCGCGAAGGTGCCGACGAAGGCGCCGGCCACCATTCCGAAGAACACCAGCACCGTGGTGACGAAGGAGCCGGCCCAACGCCCGCCCAGATAGGCGAACTTGGAGATCGGCTTGGTGAACAGCATCTGGATAGGTGTCGCGCTGAAAATCGCGCAGAATCGAAGTGCCGAATATCGCGGCAATGACGATGAGACCGAACAGGCAGGCAATACGCGTCGTCGAGGCTGTTGCCGTAGGGGCCGTTCAGCAGGACCTTGCCGTTGGAGTTGGCCGACGGGCCCGAAGCTCTCCGAGGCGACGCAGAAGAACGAGAAAGCGAACCACAGCAGGAAGTAGACGTAGGTCGAGATGCTCTTGACGCGAAAGCGCAGCTCGAAGGTGAAGAACTCCCAGAACATACCCATGATCCCAGACTCCCCGCGGCTCTGCGCTAGTGCTTCGCGCGCCGGGACAAGATTCAAGAAATACACGTCCTCGAGGCCCGATGCCACCGGCCGGAACTCGGCGCCCGGAGAGGACGGCGCAAACACCCGGATCTCGTGCAGGCCGCCCACCAAGTGCGTGCTGACGATCTGCATCTGCGCTCTCGAGGGCGCGCAATTCCTCATCGGTGGCGACGATGCGCGACCACATCTGCCCCTCGAGCGCCAGCAAGGCCTCGTTGGGCGCTCCCTCGAGCAGCACTTCGCCGGCGGCAATGATGGCCATGCGCGAGCACAGCTCCCGCACGTCGTCGACGATGTGCGTGGAGAGAATGACGGTGACGTCCCGGCCGATCGAGGACAATAGATTCAAGAAGCGGTTGCGCTCCGCGGGATCCAGGCCCGCGGTCGGCTCATCGACGATGATCAGGCGCGGATTGGCGAGCAGCGCCTGGGCGATCCCGAAGCGCTGCTTCATGCCTCCCGAGTAAGTGGACAGCGCCTTCTTGCGCGCCTCCCACAGATTGGTCTGATGCAGCAGGGCATCGACCATTTCCTGCCGTTCGCCCTTGGCGGTCACGCCTTTGAGGATGGCCAGATGGCTCAGCATGTCGAGGGCCGACATCTTGGGGTACACGCCGAATTCCTGCGGCAGGTAGCCGAGAATCTTCCTGACTTCGTTCTTCTGCGTCAGCACATTCAGCCCGTCGAGCTCGATGCTGCCCGCGTCCGGATCCTGCAGAGTCGCGATGGTACGCATCAGGGAACTCTTGCCCGCGCCATTCGGCCCGAGCAGGCCGAACATGTTGTTGCCCACGGTCAGCGACAGATTCTTCAAGGCGCGCACGCCGTTGGGATAGGTCTTGGACAAACCCGTGATTTGCAAAGTCATGCGAACAGCCCCGCGATGGTGTTGACCGCGAGCTCCGCCTCGGCGCGGTCGGGCACGGTGGTAGCGTCGTTGAATCCGTAGTAATCGCTGTCGCCGACGACTTGGAATACCATGCCGTCGCGGCGCGGAATGAAGGAGACATCCCGGTAGAACAACCCATACCGGACTTCCGGCTGGGGAATCATGCGCGCCAGCTGGCCGCGCACCGGCGTGATGGATTCATCGCCGAACAGCGCGCGCGCCCCATACCCCGTGGCATTGATCAGGACCTTCTCGCGCAACCGGGCAAAATCGGCGGGGGTATGGAATTCGGCGATTTCGATCCTGCCGCCGCCCGAGATGAAGTCCGACATGAGGAGCCGGGCGTAGTCGCTGATATTGAACATCATGAAGGTGTTGCGCCGGAGATAATGCCGGCCGAGAGAATGGCTGCCGGGCTCGAAGTCCTGCCTGCGCGGCATCAGGTCGGGGATCAGCTCGTGCTGCAACTCTGCGAATTTGGGCCGTGGATCGTCGGGCGCCGCGGCGCGCGGTGCGCTCATCGGCTCATCGGATACGAAGTAGTTGTCGATGAATTCCACGGGATTGCCGGGCAAACCGAGCAGGCTCTGATAGGTCTGAAAGGAGCGGCGCGCCATGGCCGACCACAGCTGCTTGAATTCGGGCGTCGCATGCTGCTCGAGGCAAATCCGTGAGTCCGGCGTCCACACGCCCGAGGCGAGCGAGGAGCGCACGTTGGGAGGCAGATCCTTGGCATAAATGGTGACGCGCGCGCCGGCGCGCTGCGCCAGCAGGCCCGAGGTCAGTCCCAGCGCACCGCATCCGATGACGGCGATCTCCTGTGCGCCGTCGGCCATGTGCGCGCCGGCGGCCATGGCCTTTTCCACGGCGATGGTGCTCGACCCCCAGGACAGCGACCAGCCGCTGCCCCCATGGCCGTAGTTATGCACGACGATTTTCTGTCCGACCTGCTCCACATCGAGACGCGGGCCCTGCGCGCGGAAGGGCCGGGTGCACACCGTGATTTGCGTGATCCTATCGGTGCTGGCGCGGAGCGGCGGCAGATTCAGTGCGGGTGCGGGTGCCGGCGCGGACCCGCGCCCGGTGCGAAGGTCGGCGACGCTGCAGCCCTCGACGGCTGCGGTCAACAAGGCTGCGCCCGCCCCCGCCAGCAGGCGACGGCGGCCCTGCCGGTCCACAGCGCTGCTCGGGTGCCGTTTCATTTGAGTTCAATTTCGACGAAGCGAAACTCATGGTCGTTGGCGTTGATGACATTGTGCGCGACACCGGCCTTGCGCGCATAGGAAACGCCCGCCTGAAGAGCGGCCTCCCTCACGCCCGATGCCTCTTCCAGGCGCAGAGTGCCGCTGCTCAGCGGCACGACCACATAGTCGTGAGCGTGCACGTGAGGACCGGTGTCGGCTCCGGGCGCGAAGCGCCATTCGGTGACGATCACGCGTTCATTGTCGACTTGAACCGTTGATACTGCTCTCACGTGCCGATTCCCCCCCCGATCAGCCCTGACCCCGGCGCCTAGCGTAGCGGGTTCCAAAATAAAGAATAGTCCCCCTGCCTCGTGCTAACGTTTGGCGCAACCCCATCACCCGGAGCTCGAGATCATGCGGACAATTCTATCGGCGGGTTTGCTCGCCGCGGCGTCGGGCCTGCTGTGCGGCCCCATCGCGGCGGCCTCTACACATCGCAACGACAGCGTGTACAAGGCCGTGGCGGCCAACCGCGCCGGGGCGCTCGACTTACTGAAGGAAATCGTGAACATCGATTCGGGCACCGGCGATGCCGCGGGCGGCGCCCAGGTTGAGGCGGTGCTCGCCGCCCGCCTGAAGGCGCTCGGCGCCGAGGTCAGAACCGAGCCCGCCGAAGCTCCCGGGCTGCCGGACAATCTGCTGGCCGTATTTCACGGCACGGGCAAGGGCAAGATTCTCATCATCGCCCACATCGACACCGTGTTCACGGCCGGTACGGCGGCCGCACGGCCCTTCAGCACGGACGCACAGCGCGCTCACGGTCCGGGCGTTGGGGACGAGAAGGCCGGCGTGGTCAACGCCGTCACTGCATTGAAAATTCTGCACGATCTGGGATTCAAGAATTACGCCACCATCACGCTGCTCCTCGATGACAGCGAAGAGCGCGGCTCGCCCGGCTCCCGTCGGCTGATCTCGGCCCTGGCAAAACAGCACGATGTCGAATTCAACATGGAACCCGGGGACCCGCCCGATGCACTCACCGTCTGGCGCAAGGGTTCGAGCGGCATTCACATCGCGGTTCAGGGGCGCGCGGCCCACGCCGGCATGGCGCCCCAGGACGGGCGCAACGCCGCGGTGGAACTGTTGCACCAGCTCTCGGCGCTGGAAGGGGCCTTTCCGCACTCCGGCGACGGGGTCACCGTCAACTTGACGATTCTCCGGGCAGGCGAGCGCGACAACATCATCCCCGATCTCGCCGAGGCGACGCTCAATGTCCGCTATCGCAAGCCCGAAGATTTCGCCGCCGTGCTGGCGCGCGTCGAGGCCGGCGCGGCGAACACGGTGGTCCCCGATACTCGCGTCACCGTGTCGCATGGCGCCGCTTACCCGCCGCTCACCGAGAACGCCCAGATCGACGCCCTCGCCGCCCGCGCGCAGGCCATTTACGCGGAAATCGGCAAGACAGTGCAGCTCTCGGGCAATGGCGGCGCATCCGAGTCCGCGCTGGCGATGGCGGAAGGCACTCCGGCGCTCGATGGCCTGGGGTTCGTCGGCGGCGACTTTCACACCGATCATGAGTGGATCGATTTGGACAGCGTCGCCCCCCGGCTGTACCTTTTCACCCGATTGCTGATGGAAACCGGAGCCAAGCCGCGCTGAAGCGCGGCAGGGAATGCCAACGAGACAAGCATGCCGCCGCTGATCGTCTGCCCCGCCTGTGATCTGGCGCAGCGCCGCACCGAGGCTCCCGTGGCCGGCCGCCTGAGGTGCGCGCGATGCCGGCGCCGCTCTGCAGCGCCCGGAAAGCGCCGCCATCGACACCGCGATCGCGCTGGCGGTCTGCGCCCTGGTGCTGCTGCTGCTGACCAATGTCTATCCGCTGGTGACCATGCAGATCAACGGCAGTTCACGCGATACCACGCTGATCGGCGCCGCGCTCGGCCTGTACGCGCAAGGGTTCGATTCGCTGGCGGCGCTGGTCTTCCTGACCACGGTGATCGCGCCCGCTACTGCAGATCGTGCGCGCTGCTGTATGTGCTGATTCCTCTGTGGCGCGGGCGGCGCGCGCCCGGCCAGGGATGCCGTGCTGCGCATATTCACGCAGGTGCGGCTCGTGGAGCTTCATGGAAGTGTTCATGCTCGGCGCGCTGGCCGCGCTGGTGCGCCTGGCGAAGTTCGCGCACATCACCCCGGGAATCTCCCTGTGGTCCTGCGTCCTGCTCATGCTGTGCCTGTCCGAGCTGACCAGCATCACCTCGCCCGAGCAATTGTGGCGCTGGGTCGAGCGGAGCCGGCGGTGAGCGGCCCCGCGACCGGGCGCAGCCTCGGGCTGCTCGTGTGCCTGGCCTGCCGCGCGACGGTGCGCGGCACCAAGGCCGCTCACTTGCGCTGCCCGCGCTGCCGTGCACGGCTGCACGAGCGCAAGCCGCACAGCCTCGCGCATCACGACGCTCCTGGTCATTGCCGCCGCCGCGCTCTATGTCCCCGCGAACGTTCTGCCGGTGATGACCACGCGGACCTTCTTCGACGACGAGCCCGACACCATCATGAGCGGCGTGCTGGTGCTGCTGCATTCCGGATCCTGGCCGATCGCCGTGCTGGTGTTCATCGCCAGCATCGTCGTTCCCCTGCTGAAGATTCTCGCGCTGGCCGTATTGATCTATTCCGCCTGGCGTCCCTCGCCGCGCCGCCGCAGGCAGCGCAGCGAGCTGTTTCGGATGGTAGAATTCATCGGACGATGGTCGATGCTGGATGTCTATGCCATTTCACTGCTCGCCACGCTGGTGCAGATCCAGTCTTTCGCCTCCATCATCGTCGGCTGGGGTGCCTGGGCATTCGGCGCCGTGGTGGTGCTGACCCTGCTCGCGGCGCGCACCTTCGACGAACGGCTCCTATGGGACGCACCGCGGCATGACTGAACCCACCCATCCGGACCTGGACGATCTGCCCAGCGCCGTGCCCGCTCCCTCGCGCTGGTCGCGGCTGCCGCTGATCTGGATCCTGCCCGCGGTGGTGATTCTGGCGGGCGCCTTCGTCGTGATTCACGAGAAGCTCGCGCAAGGAACCAGCATCGAAATCCGCTTTCGCAACGCCGAAGACCTCGAGGCGAACAAGACCAAGATCCGCTACAAGGATGTCGAGATCGGCGAGGTGCGCGACATTCACGTATCGAAGGATCGCAAGGGCGTCATCGTGACCGCCATGATCCACCGCGATGCCAGCGAGTATCTGGTGAGCGACACCCGCTTCTGGGTGGTGCGGCCGCGGGTGTCGGCCGCCGGCATCACCGGCTTGGGAACCCTGGTATCGGGCGCCTACATCAGCGTCGATGTGGGCAAAGTCGGCGCTGCGCAGCCGGCAATTCGTCGGCCTGGAAGCACCGCCCTTCGTCACCTCGGACCAGCCGGGACGGGAGTTCGTGCTGCACGCGGATGACCTGGGCTCGTTGAGCATCGGCTCCCTGGTCTTCTATCGGCACATCGAGGTGGGCCAGGTGGTGGGCTATGCGCTGGACTCGGGCGGCGCCGGCGTGACCATCAAGGTCTTCGTCAACGCGCCCTTCGACGCCTATGTCACCGCGGGCACGCGCTTCTGGCAGGCGAGCGGCATCGATATGTCGCTGAGCTCCAACGGCGTCAAGCTGCGCACCGAATCCCTGACTTCCATTCTGCAGGGCGGCGTTGCATTTCGAGCGCTGCCGGGCAGCGAGCCGGTGCCGGCGCCGGCCGATACTCATTCACTCTGTTCGCGGACGAAGATCGCGCCATGCGGCCGATCGAAACGGAGATTCGGACGTTCGTCATGTACTTCAAGGGTTCGCTGCGCGGACTGTCGGCGGGCGCGCCGGTCGAATTGCATGGCATCGGCGTGGGCGAAGTCAAAAGCGTGGATGTGGAATACGACCGGGACGCCGGCGCGCTGCGGTTTCCCGTGGTCGTCGAGCTCTACCCGCAGCGCATTCGCGGCCGCAAGGCGAAGGGAGCGCCGCCCTCCGCCGCTGCAGCGGCAATCCCGCGGCGGCCAGCCGCAAGCTGGTCGACAGCCTGGTCGCTCATGGCCTGCGCGCCGAACTGAAGACGGGCAACCTGCTGACGGGGCAGAAGTACGTGGACTTGGACATGCATGCGGACGCGCCCGCGGAGAAGGTGTGGTGGAACGAACAGCCCTCGGTATTCCCGACGGTGTCCAACGGCCTCGACGAAATCCAGGATTCCGTGGGCACCATCGCCCGCAAGCTGAGCAAGGTTCCCTTCGATCAGATCTCCTATCGGCTGCTCTCCACCATGACCAGCCTCGATCAGACCTTGAAGAGCACCGATCAGCTGATGCGCCACGTCGACAGCGACATCGCGCCGCAGGTCAAGGCCACCCTGGCGGAGGCCCAGGCTGCCATGAAGAATGCCAAGGAGTTGCTGGGACAAGATGCTCCCTTGCAGAGCGATCTGGGCGCCACGCTGCTGCAGCTCTCGCGGGCGGCGAAATCGGTCACCGCGCTGGTCGACTATCTCGAGCGCCATCCGGAATCCCTGATCCGCGGCAAACCGGGAGACTCACCGTGAAATCACTCCTAGCTGCCCTGGCCGCACTGGGCCTGCTGAGCGCCTGCGCGGCCAGCCATCCGGACAGTTTCTACATCCTGAGCGCACAGCCATCCGGCGCCGCAGATGCAAGGTCGGCGCCCCTGACGCAGGTGGTTCTGAAAGTGACGCTGCCCTCCGTGGTGGATCGGCCTGAAATGGTGCTCAACGACTCCGCGGACGGCGTCGTCATTCAAGAGCATGAGCGATGGGCCGCGCCGCCGAGCGATCTCGCGACGCAGACGCTGGCCCGAGACCTCGAGCGCCGGCGCGCCGATCTGCTGGTCGCCGACTCCGGCGCCGCTCGATCGAGCGGCTCGATCGTCAAGATCAATGTCGATGTGGTGCAAATGACCGTACACCGCGGCCAGCAAGCCAGCATCGAGGCTCACTGGCGGATCATCGATCCACGCACGGGCAAGGACGCGGTGGGCAGCGAGCTGTTCAGCGCCCCCTTGGGAACGGACGATTATGCGGCGATCGCGCAGGGCCTGAGCCGCTGCCTCGGCCTGCTCGCCGACCGCTTGGCGGCACAGTTGCCATCACAGTTGCCATGAAGCCTGTGTGCCAGTTGCCATGATGCCTATGTGACGACATCCGGGGCGGCGGGCCGCCCCCGGGCTCCGCGGCATCGACACACGATGCTGCCGCGGAGCCCACCCTTGTTACGGCTGAACCGCGACGTCGTTATGGACCGAGGTCACGCCTTCGGTGTCCTTGGCGATCATCGCAGCCATATCGACCGCGTCCTGGTTGGGCGCCCGTCCGCTCAGCCAGACCACGCCGTCCTCGTCGGTGTCCACCTTGATTCGGGTCAAAGAGGTCAGGTGTTTCGCCGCCAATTTCGACTTGACCTTGGTGGTGATCACCGAATCCTTGACGAAATGATGCGAGGAATCCGGCGCCGTTCCCGTGTCATCCGCGAGCACCATCGGCGCGCAGACGAAGCTGGCTGCGACCATGCCGGCGAGTATGAGTCGTTTCATTGTGTTTACTCCTGCAAATTGGTTGCGATCGGCCCTATCGGCTCTCTTCGGGCTCTACGGTGGCACCGCACTCAGCGCGGCATCTGTAGGCGCGGACACGCAAAGCCTGACGGTCATATCCCACAATCAGGACCGCGGATTGCGCGTACGGCGGCGGCGCTCGGCCGTTCGCCTCGGGCGGCGGCCCCTCGAGCCTCGTGTTCGGGCATGGACAGCAGGCGGGCGGTATTGACCAACGCCATGTGCGTCAACGCCTGCGGAAAATTTCCCAGCATGCGCTTGTGCCTCGCGATCGTATTCTTCGGCGAACAGGCCGACGTCGTTGCTCAGCGATAGCAGACGCTCGAACAGCGCCTCGCCCTCTTTGCGGCGGCCGGTCAGAAAGTGGCAATCGGCGAGCCAGAACGAACACGGCAGGAATGCCCCCTCTCCGGCCGGCAGCCCGTCCACCGCAGTGTCGGTGGAATAGCGCAGCACCAGGCCATCGGCCATCAAGCCGCGTTCGATCGCCGCAATGGTGCCAAGCACCCGCGGATCCTGCGCGGGCAGAAACCCCACCTGAGGGATCAGCAGCAAACTGGCGTCCAGGAAGCTCGAGCCGTAGGATTGCACGAAGCAATTGCGGCGCGGGTCGAAGCCCTTCTCGCACACCTGGGCATGGATGGCATCCCGCACCTGCCGCCATCGATCGAGGGGTCCCTCCAGGCGGTCTTGCTCCGCATCCTTGATGGCGCGGTCGAATGCCACCCAGGCCATGACCTTGGAATGCGTGAAGTGGCGGCGCGGACCGCGGATCTCCCACAGCCCCTCGTCCGGCAGCTCCCAATGCGACTCGAGGAATGTCAGCAGCTCCACCTGAACCTTCCAAGCCTCGGGCTCCGGCGGCAGGCCCGCGGCCCTCGCAAGGTGCAGCGTATCCATGACCTCGCCGTACACATCGAGCTGGAATTGCTTCGATGCGGCATTTCCGATGCGCACCGGAACGGAATTCTCGTAGCCCGGCAGCCAGGAGACTTCGTATTCATCGAGGCGCCGCACGCCGGTGACGCCGTAGAGAATCTGCAAATCATCGGGTGAGCCCGCGACGGCGCGCAGCAGCCACTCGCGCCAGGCAGCCGCCTCGTCCTCATAGCCCGCAAGCAGCAGCGCATTCAAGGCGAAGGTTGCGTCGCGCAGCCAGCAATAGCGGTAGTCCCAATTGCGCGCACCCCCCGGCCACTCGGGCAAGGAGGTGGTGGGCGCCGCAATCAGGCCGCCCGTCGGTTTGTAGGTGAGCGCTTTCAGAGTGATCAAGGAGCGAATCATGGCGCTGCGCCACGGGCCCGCGTAGGTGCATCCGCCCGACCACTCCTTCCATTGAGCCTCGGTTTCACACAGCTCCCGCTGCGCGTCGACGGCGGCTTCGGTATCGAGGTGCGAGGGTCTGTAGTTGAGCACGAAGGACTGGCGCTCGCCGGCGCTCACGCAAAACCTGGCGACGCTCTTCAAATTTTCGCCTTCGACGGGCACCGAGGCGGCCAGTTCGAGAGTATCGGGGCCGGCGGTGAACAGCAATATATTCCCGGACCGATGCACCCAGGGCACGATGGACCCGTAATCGAAGCGCACCGTGAGTTCCATGCACAGATCGACCCGGCCGGTGAGCCCCTCGACGATGCGCACGACATCCCAGCGCCGATCGGACAGGGGCATGAAGTCGATGAGCCGAACGCTGCCCGAGTCGGTCTCGAACTCCGTTTCCAGAATCAGGCTGTCGCCGCGATAGCGGCGCCGTACCTGGCGCACTTGCGCCACGGGTGCCAGCAGCCAGCGTCCATGCTCCGGACCCCCCAGCAGCGCCGCAAAACATGCGCCGGAGTCGAAGCGGGGCAGGCATAGCCAGTCGATGGAGCCATCGCTGCCGACCAGCGCGGCGGTATGGCAATCGCCAACCAAGGCATAGTTCTCAATCGGCAGGGGCATGAATGATGGCAAACATAGGGGTCCCGTGCCCTGGGCGCCATCATTGTGCGCCGCCATCGTCCGTCGGCCTCCTCCTACACGGGCCGCCCAATGACCGCGGCAAGCACCTGGCTTAGCGGCGGCCCTCGCACGGCGGATGTCACGCCTGCTTGGCGGATATCACGCCATACGTTGACTCCGGTCCCGATTCGCAGCCATGATCGGCCGTGAATACGGACTGGCGAATATTTGCGCTCGGCTCGGCCTTCTTCGCGGCGCTCACGGCGATTTTCGGCAAGGTCGGCGTATCCGAAATCAATTCCGACCTGGCCACCTTCCTGCGCACCCTGGTCATTCTCGCCGTGGCCGCTTTGTTGATTTGCGTCCGGCACGAGTGGCAGCGTCCGGACAGCCTGTCCGGCAAGGGAGTACTGTTTCTGGTGCTGTCCGGGATCGCCACCGGCCTGTCATGGCTTTGCTACTATCGCGCGCTGCAGAGCGGGCCCGCCTCGCGCGTGGCGCCGATCGACAAGCTCAGCGTCGTCTTCGTCGTGCTATTCGCGGCCGCCTTCCTCGGCGAACGGCTCACCTGGAAGGTGGGGCTCGGCGGCATTCTGGTCGCCGCCGGCGCGGTGCTCATGGCGCTGTGAGCCCCACGGCGTGGCATTGTGAGGCCACGGCACGGCACTGTGAGGCCACGGCCCTCCTCGCCGATGACGGCGAGGGCCTGGCGGCGTTACTTCGTATCGTCGTGCGAGTCCTGCGTATGGTCGAGCGAATCCTTGACGTGGCTCTTCATGTCGCCGAATTTTGCCTGAGCCGAGCCGACATTCTTCCTGATGGTTCCCTTGACCTGCTGGCGGGTGCTGCCCACCGCCTTGCCCGTCGCCTCTTGAATCTTGCCCGCGGTCTCTTTGACGCGGCCTTGCACTTGGTCTTTGTTGATGTTCATGGACTGACTCCTCCGCCTGCGTGCGCCGGCAAAGGGCCGGCAGGCCACATGCTACGCGGCCGCGCCGTGCGGCCTGTAGGAGGAGGCATGAACCCGCGGTCGGAGAATGAGCCATTCGGGCTAACGCATCGTTTCGCGCCAGAGATCCCTCGCCCACTGTGCCAGCAGCAAGGCCTCCGCCCAGCGGTCCGAAAGCTCCCTCCCCCGGGAGTCCGTGATGGCATAGTCGGGTGGCCCGAGCTCGCACAGAAACACCAGCGCCGCGTCCGCCCCGGCCTGCCGCGCCCGCCAGGCCGCAAAGCCCCGCCGCCACCATTCTCGAAACAGTGCCACCCATTTGGCGTTCTGCGGAAAATCCAGTGCGATTTGAATTTGTCCGCGTGCCGCGACCCGGCCCTGAAAGGAGTCGGAGCGCTCGAGCACCTGGGCGATCAGGCCTTGCAAAGACGGCGGCGGCGGACAGGGCATCTCGCGATCCACGACATAGTGGGACAGGTCCGCCGCCAGGCGCATCCGCGGAACCGCCTCGAGCAGCTGTACCGTGGTGTAAAGATCGTTGGTGATGCAGTTGCGGTGCGTCTCGAACTGGATGGGCATTGACTCCTGCTCAGCCACCTTCAGCCAGCCCTCGATCAGCGGCACCATCTCGGCGAGACGTAGCGGCATTTCCTGGCCGATCACCACCACGAAGGGTGCGCCGATCCGGTGGGCCAGCCCTAGCGCCGGGCGTAACGCCTCGACCGAGGCTGGGAACGCGGTCAGGCCACCTGCCAAGCCGGTGCGCGCAAAATGCGGCACCGTGGCTTCGGCCTGCTCCTGGGTGAGGGCGCCCAGGTCGATGGCCATTCCGTCGAACCCAGCCGCGCGCACGCGATCGAATTTCTCCGCCACCGTTGCTTCGGGCGCGACCAGACGATCCATGGCCCACAGGGCCTGGTAAACCAGAAGGCGGCTAGCCATGCGGCGAGTCGGCTATCCAAGTGCCATCGTCGGGATAATCGGCCTCGGTCTTACCGCGCGCAAAGGCGCGCAGCACGGCGATTTGGAAACCGACATAGGTCATCGAGGGAGGCGCGGCACCGCGCGCGGTGAAAATCGCGTCGTGCAGCTCGCGCAGCCGATGGAAGGGCACGCCGGGAAAGGCATGGTGCGCCGTGTGATACTGCATCTGCCAGCCGAGCCAGCGCATCAGGGCATTGGTGCGCGTACTGCGCGTATTGGCGAGCACATTGTCCTCGTGGGACAGACCCAGGTGTTCGATGGTGTTCTGCAGCTGATGCACGGGCTTCATCGTCAGCATGGGCGCCAGCCAGAGAAACACCGCCGCCGCGCTCTGCAGCCACAGCGACGCAGCGACGATCAGCGCATAGCCGGCGAGGTGCAGGCGCGCCTCGCGCGCCAGCTCGGCGTGGCGCTTCGCGGGTAGATACGGCTCGGCGATCAGCCCCACGGAGAAGCGCAGGATGCGCCGCCATCGGGTGTACCAGTAGCTCACCCCGGACATCCACAGCAGGTAGGACCCCAAGGTATAGCGCCTGCGGGCCAGCTCGCCGTCCCTTGCCCAGTCTTGCGTGAAGCGGTGATGCGCCATGTGCTGCACCTGGTCGAAGGTGCGCGGATAGAACAGCACGAATCCGAACGCGCGCCCCACCCACTCGTTCAGCCAGCCTGTGCGAAACACCGTCCAGTGGCTCAGTTCGTGCTGCCCGGCATAAAGGAAGTTCAACAAGACGCCATGCACGGCAAATGAGGGCAGCATCCACACGGTGCCGCGGGTGAGCCACAGCAGTGTGCCCGTGACGCCGACGGCACCGACATGCGATGCCGTTTGCAGCGCGCCCCGGCAATTCGACGCAACGCACAAGCTGCGCAGCTTTGCGCCATCGATCACGTCGCGCCGCACGAACACTTCGTCCACCGAAGGCTCCCCGCCCGAAAAATCTGATGCTACGACAGCGTGCGGCGGATAGCTACGCTCAGCGCTTGGCGGCGCGGTGTGCCCGCGCGGCTTATTTCTTCGGTGCGAGGAAGCGGGTGAATTTGGCCAGGCTGGGTTTGCGCGCACCAGGCAGCAGCCGTTCGTCTCCGAGCGGCTTGCGCAGCCGGGTTTCAATGGGCAGCACACCCGCCCAAATGGGCAGCGAATAATCCTCTTCGTCGTCGACCGGAGGGCCGCTGCGCGCCTTGGCGGACACCTCCTTCAAGGGCAGCGCGAGCACGCTGGTCTGCTTCAGCTCGAGCTTGTTCGGGCCTCGAACCTCGGCCCAGCGGCGCGGTACGACGTGATCGGTGATCCGATGCAAGGCGTGCATCCGCTCCTGCGGATCTTCCACCAGCCGCGCCGTGCCGAGCGCGACCACGGAGCGATAGTTGATCGAATGATGGAACGCCGAACGGGCGAGCACCAGGCCGTCGACCAGAGTCACGGTGACGCATACAGCGATACCGGCGCTCAAGGTTCGCAGCATGCGGCTCGCCATGGCGCCGTGCAGGTACAGGCATTCCTTGTCGCGGGCGTACACGGTGGGGATGACGTAGGGCTGGCCGTCGACGACGAAACCGACGTGGCAGATGAAGCCCTCATCGAGAATGGCGTGGACGGTGGTGCGGTCGTAAGCCGCGCGCTTCTTCAGCCGGCGCACTTGGGTTCGAGGAGTCGGCGCGTAGTTCATGGAAATAGTACTGTGCCGCCGACAGTGGCGAGATAAAATAGCCACTATCGGCAATTTGGTGCAGTCCACTTATGGCGCTCGCGATCAGCATAGAACAGCCCTCCCCCATTCCCATTCACCGGCAAATATACGAAGCGTGGCAGCGGGGAATATTGAGCGGGCGCTTCGCCTCGGGCGACCGGGTGCCATCGACGCGTGAATTGGCCGTGACGCTCGCGGTCTCCCGCAGCACGGTGACGCAGGCCTATGAGCAGCTGATTTCGGAGGGCTACCTGCAATCGGCGCGCGGCTCCGGAACTTTCGTGTGCCGCGAGTTGCCGGATCGCTCGCCGCGCGCGCAGGGAGCCGCGAAGCTCCCTCTGCCGACCATCGCGCTGCCGCTGTCTCGCTACGGTTCGGGCTTGCTGGCGGACTGCCCGGATGAATCGCCCCGCCCTGGATTCATTTGTTTTTCCCAGTGGGGCCCGGACCAGTCGCACTTCCCGTGGATGCTGTGGCGGCGGATCCTATCGCGGCACCTGCGCAGCGTCAGCCAGGATGTGTTCGACTACGCCGGGCAGGTGCAGGGATATGAGCCGCTGCGCCGGGAGATCGCCGCCTACGTGAGCCGATCCCGCGCGGTCAACTGCGCCCCCTCGCAAGTGATCGTGGTCAATGGCTCGCAGCAGGGACTGGACCTGTGCGCCCGCCTGCTATTCGAGCGCGGCGACAAAGTCGCCGTGGAGAACCCTGGGTATCCCGGCGCGCTGCTCACCTTCGCCGCCTATGGAGCGGAGCTGCAGCCCGTGCCGGTGGATCATGACGGCCTGATCTGCGGGAATCTCGGACGCGGTGCGCGCGTCGTGTATGTGACGCCGTCGCACCAATACCCGACGGGCGTGGCGATGTCGCTGAACCGCCGCTTGGAACTGCTCGCCTGGGCGCGCCGACAATCGGCCGTCATCATCGAGGACGACTACGACAGCGAGTATCGCTACAGCGGCTCGCCCCTGCCGGCCCTGCAGGGGCTCGCCGAGGAAGTACCGGTCGTCTACTGCGGCACCTTTTCCAAGGTGATGTTTCCGGGCTTGCGCATCGGCTATCTGATCGTGCCGCAGAACCTGGTGACGCCCTTCGCCCGCGCCAAACGCCTGGCGGACAACTACACGCCGGTATTGGAGCAGATTGCGTTGCGGGACTTCATCGCGGAGGGGCACCTGGCGAGGCACATTCGGCGCATGCGCCGCCTGTACGGCAGCCGGCATGCAGCGCTGCTAGAGTCCCTGCGCCGCCACTTCGACGACTGCCTTACCCTGCAGGGCGAGGCGGCGGGAATGCACGCGTTCGTGCGCATCGAGGATAAGACGCTGCGCGAGCGCGCCAGGCGCCACAAGGTTCAATTGCGAAGCGCCCAGCCCTGCTTTCTCGAGGGCGGAGACCCGCATCAATACCTGTTCGGGTTCTCCTCCCTGTCCGAGCGCTCGATCCGGGACGGCATACGCCGGATCTCCGGCCGCAATGCCTGAGCGCCTGCGCCTGCGCCGGCGCTACTGCGCGTGGTCAGCCTCGACTGTCGCGACCGCGGGGCGCGCCGCCATGAGCTTGGCATGCGCCTCCAACTTCGGCGCCCGGGCGTACAGTTCGGACTTCTCCCCCGGGTACCACGAAGCAAGCATGTGCAGATAGACGTCGGCAATCGAATAATCTTTGCCCAGCACGTAGGGCTCGAGCGCCTGACCGACGAGGGCTACATGAGTTCGAAAATCCTCCGTGCCCTGTTTGACGATTGCCTCGGAATCCGCCTCGCCGCGCACCGAGTAGCGCGCCGGGTAATACACGCGCAGCACCGACTCGTACATATTGGCCGAGAGAAACACCATCCACTGCAGAAAGACCGCGTGAGCCGTGGTCCCCGGCGGCGGCGCCAAGCCGGCGCGAGGATGTGCGAGCGCCAGATGGATCAGCATCGCGGCCGATTCGAACAGGGGGGTGCCGTCCGGCAGCACCAAGGCCGGCACCCGGCCTGTAGGGTTCGTGGCGCGAAAGCGTGCAACGTCGGCCGGGTCGCGGCCCACCCATATCCGCTCATACTGGGCACCGATCTCCTCGAGCGCCACCTGCACCGCGACCGAGCCCGAACCGGGCCGCCCATAGAGTTTGTACGCCACGCTCATCGCCTCTCCCCTTGCACGCTCATCGCCTCTCCCCTTGCCAAGCTTCGACCCCGCGCATATTACCGTCTCGAAGCCTCGCACGTACTGAATTGCAGTATCCTTGCGCGAGTTTCAAACCAAGAAAAGGCTGACCATGCTATCCAGACGCGTGTTTCTTGCCGGCGCCGCCGGTGCTCCCCTGATCGCCGCAACCGCGGGCAGCAAGTTCTCCCTGGCTGCCTCGACCGCGCCCACGGCGGACCCGACCACGCAGCTCAAGTCACTGGCCGCCGGCGCCAAACCCATCTCGGCGGATGAGAGACGGGCGCGCATCGCCAAGGTGCAAAAGCTCATGGCGGAGCGCAAGGTCGCGGCGCTTCTCATCGAGCCCGGCTCATCGCTCGACTATTTCACCGGCATCCGGTGGCGTCGCTCCGAACGCATCACACTGGCCATCATTCCCGCCCGCGGCGAGGTGCTGGTCGTGACCCCGGCCTTCGAGGAACCCTCGGTTCGCGAAACCCTGCAGGTGGGCGGTGAAGTACGGCCTTGGAACGAGCATGAAAGCCCGATCGAGAGAATCGTCCAGGGCCTGCGGGATCGGGGCATCGCCTCCGGAGTGCTGGCCGTGGAGTCCACCACCCGCTTCTTCGTCGTCGACGGCATCCACCGGGCGGCGAGCGGATACGACATCATCTCGGCGGACCCTCTGGTGCGCGCCTGCCGCCTCGTGAAGTCGCCGGCGGAATTGGCGCTCATGCAAACCGCCAATAACGTCACCATCGAAGCGCTGCGCTACATGCACGCGCATGTGGAGCGGGGTATGAGCTCCGCGGACGTCAGCGGGCTCATGGACCGCACCACCATCGCCCTGGGCGGCGCACCGGAGTTTTCGATGGCGCTCCTGAACGAAGCATCCGCCTATCCGCATGGGTCGCTGCAGGTTCAAAGAATACGCGAGGGCTCGATCATCCTGATGGACTGCGGCTGCACGGTGCAGGGCTATCAGTCCGATATCTCGCGCACCTGGGTGTTCGGCCAGGCGAACGCCCGTCAGCGCAAGGTGTGGAACACGGTCAAGCGCGGCCAGGAAATCGCTCTCGAGACCGCCAAGATCGGCGTGCCGGTGGGCACGATCGACGACACGGTGCGCGCCTACTATGAAAAGGAAGGCTGGGGCCCGGGATACAAACTGCCGGGACTTCCGCATCGCACCGGACACGGCATCGGGTTGGACGGCCATGAGCCGGCTTACCTGGTGCACGGCGATGCCACCCCTCTCGAGGCGGGCATGTGCTTCTCCGACGAGCCTGGAATCTACATCCCGGGTGAATTCGGCGTTCGCTTGGAGGACTGCTGGTACATGACCGACTCCGGCCCGAAGCTGTTCACGCCACTGGCGAAGTCCCTGGACGAGCCTATTTGAGATACCTAGCTGCGGAGGCAGCGATGATCTGTCTGCTGTCCTTGCTCATCTGGCTGTATTTGTTTTTCGTGCATGGAAGATTCTGGCTGTCCTCTCCGCAACTGCCCCCCGCCTCGCCGGGGGAGGCGCCGGATGTCGACATCATCGTTCCCGCACGCGACGAAGCCGGGACCATCGCCCCGGTCATCCGCTCGCTGTTGGCGCAGGACTATGGCGGCCGCTTCCGAGTCATCCTGGTCGACGACAATTCCACCGACGGCACCGCCGCTCTCGCGGGTACGGCGGCGCACCTCGACGTCATCACCTTGCAATCCAAACCCGCGGAGTGGTCCGGCAAGCTGTGGGCGTTGAGCCAGGGTGTTGAGGCAAGCCGCGCGCCGCTGCTGCTGTTCACCGACGCCGACATCGTGCATGACCCGCGGCATCTGGCCTCGCTGGTGGCAAAACTCCTGCAGGCCCGCCTCGACCTGGTGAGCGAAATGGTGCGCTTGAACTGCGCCAGCCTGGCCGAGCGCGCCTTGGTGCCGGCCTTCGTCTATTTTTTTCAGATGCTCTATCCCTTCAGCCGGGTCAATGACCCGGCCTCGTCGACCGCCGCGGCCGCCGGCGGCACCGTGCTGATTCGGCGCGAGGCGTTGCAGCGCATCGGCGGCATCGCCTCGATCAAGCACTCGCTCATCGACGATGTGGCGCTGGCGAGCGCGGTGAAGCGGAGTCCGGAAGGATTTTTCTGGGACATTCCGGGCTTGCCGCCTCCATCCGCCCCTACCCGGCATTTGCCGATATCTGGCACATGATTTCGCGCACCGCCTTTACCCAGCTGCGCCATTCGGCATTGCTGCTGGTCCTCACCCTGCTCGGGCTGACCCTGGTGTGGCTGGTGCCGGCGGCGGCCATGCTGCTGGGCCACGGCGCGGCCTTGGCCGCCGGTGCACTCGCCTTCGCCCTCTCGGCGGTGAGCTATCTGCCCACCTTGGCGCGATATCGGCCGCAGCCCCGGCTGGGCGCTGGCGCTGCCGCTGATTGCGCTGTTCTACATGGCCGCGACCTGCGGCTCGGCGCTGAATTACTGGCGCGGGCGCGGCGCCCGCTGGAAGAGCCGCGACTACGGGGCGGGTTAGCCCGCTGCCGCCTTGCGCCTCGTCGGCCGGCTCGCCGCCGTGCGCGATGGCGGCAGCGCCGTCAGGGCCTGGCCCTTGATCGAAAACGATTCTGCATGTACTGGTAAGGAACGCATTCGGCGCGGTATTCGACGTCCCGCAGGCTGAAGTTCTGAGCGATGAGATCCTTCATTTCTTGGATGAGTTCGCAATCGCCCTGGCTCATGAAGAAGGGTCGCTCGCGCCGTCACTTCCATGGGAGTCCAACGTGCATCGACCGTCTCGGCGGCACTTGCCGCCGCGGCGGCGGGCGCCAAGGTATAGAAATCCGCCTCCACCCAGGCTGTGTGGCTGGGCGTGTTATACGGCCCCGGGCAGCCACGCGCACTGACCTGAACGTCCTTTCGGGCCCCGAGATGCCGGAGAATCTGGCCCACGTGACCTTCGAGCCCATCGCAGGTGTACAAGGTGGTGACGCCGAAGTAGCTGAAAGTCGCTTTGTGATGCTGCCAGATGCCGGTCACGATATCGCCGGACGGACTGTCGGTGGCTCGGTGCCGCGGCATGTCCGAGCGGCGATCCGCACGCCAGCACCACGAGCAGGGCCGCCGCCCTCCACTGAACAGATCCGGTTTCCATTGCCGTGTCGCATGACGGTCACCTCTGTTACGCCGTTCCTGCGTACTCTCGAGAGTAGACTCTCCAATCATCTGTTCAAGCTTCAACAGCGCCGGCGCCGCGCCGGCCGCGGCTCTGCTCGGCCTCCACCACCGTGACCGCGGTCATATTGACGATGCGCCGCACCGTGGCCGCCGGGGTCAGAATGTGCGCGGGTGCGGCGCAGCCGAGCAGGATCGGACCGATGGCCACATTGTGGCCCGCTGCCGATTTGAGCAAATTGTAGGCGATATTGGCGCTGTCCAGATTCGGGCAAACCAACAGATTGGCGCTGCCCTGCAGGGTGCTGTTCGGCAGAATCGCCCTGCGGGCGGCCTCATCCAGGGCGCAATCGCCGTGCATTTCGCCGTCCACTTCCAGTTCGGGCATGCGCTCGCTGCAGCAAGGCCAGCGTGGCGCGCATCTTCAGCGCCGAGGGCGCATCGCTGCTGCCGAAATTCGAGTGCGACAGCAAGGCCACCTTGGGATTCAGCCCGAAGGCGCAGAGTTGATCGGCGGCAAGCTGGGTAATCTCCGCCAGTTCCGCGGCGCTCGGATCGAGATTGACGTGGGTGTCGACGATGAACGCCTGGCGCCCGGGGAGTATCAGCCCGCTCATGGCGCCGTATACATTGACCCCCGCGCGCCGCCCGATCACCTGGTCGATGTAGTGCAGATGCCGCGCCGTGGTGCTGATGGTGCCGCAGATCAAGCCGTCCGCCTCGCCCTTTTTCAGCAGCATGGCGGCAATCAAGGTGGTGCGGCGGCGCATTTCCAGCTTGGCGTACTGCGCGGTCACCCCGCTGCGCTCGGTGAGCCGGTGATAGTCCTGCCAGTACTCGCGATAGCGCTCGTCGTGCTCCGGGATTGACGACGGTGAAGTGCTCGCCGATCCGGATGCGCAAGCCGTGGCGCTTGATGCCGCGCTCGATCACCGCCGGGCGGCCGACCAGAATGGGCGTGGCGAGCTTCTCGTCGACGATGATTTGCACGGCGCGCAGCACCCGCTCGCCCTCGCCTTCCGCATAGACGATGCGGCTGCGTTCGGCCGGCACCGTGCGCGCGGCGGCAAATATGGGCTGCATCAAGGTGCCGCTGTGGTACACGAACTGCAGCAGGCGCTGGCCATAGGCCTCCAGGTCGGCGATGGGCCGCGTGGCCACGCCGGAGTCCATGGCGGCCTTGGCCACCGCCGGCGCGATCTTGACGATCAGCCGCGGATCGAAGGGTTTGGGGATGAGGTATTCCGGGCCGAAGGCCAGATCCTCGATGCCGCCGTAGGCGGCGGCCACCACATCGCTCTGCTCCTGGCGCGCCAGCTCGGCGATGGCGTGCACGGCGGCGATTTCCATCTGCCGGGTGATGGTGGTGGCGCCCACATCCAGCGCGCCGCGAAAGATGAAGGGAAAGCACAGGACATTGTTGACCTGATTGGGATAGTCGCTGCGGCCCGTGGCGATGACGGCATCGCGCGCGCACCGCGCGCACCTCCTCCGGCAGAATCTCCGGCGTCGGGATTGGCGAGCGCCAGGATCAAGCGGCCTCGCCGCCATCTTGCTCGACCATGTCCTGCGTGAGCACACCGCCCGCCGACAGGCCGAGAAACACATCCGCGCCGCCGATGACCTCCGCCAGAGCTGCGGGCGCTCGGTGGGCTGCGCGAAGCGGGCTTTCTCGGGATCCATCAGCTCCCGCCGCCCCTCGTAGACGACGCCGGCCAGATCGGTCAGCCAGACGTTCTCGCGCACCAGCCCCAGATCCAGCAGCAAGTCCACGCAGGCGAGCGCCGCGGCGCCGGCGCCGCTCACCACCATTTTGATTTTCTTGATGTCCTTGCCGACCACCTGCAGCCCATTGAGGCAGGCCGCGCCGACGATGATGGCGGTGCCGTGCTGGTCGTCATGGAACACCGGGATTTTCATGCGTCGGCGCAACTCGCGCTCGACGATGAAGCATTCCGGGGCCTTGATGTCCTCGAGATTGATGGCGCCGAAAGTGGGCTCGAGGGCGGCGATGAGCTCGACCAGCTTCAGCGGATCGCGCTGTTCGACTTCGATGTCGAATACGTCGATGCCGGCGAATTTCTTGAACAGCACCGCCTTGCCTTCCATCACCGGCTTGGCGGCCAGCGGGCCCGATGGCCCCCAGCCCCAGCACCGCCGTGCCGTTGGTGATGACGCCGACCAGGTTGCCGCGCGCGGTGAAGCGAAAGACATTGAGCGGATCCTCGACGATGGCCTCGCAGGCGGAGGCGACGCCGGGCGAATAGGCCAGCGCCAAGTCGCTCTGATTGAGCAATTGCTTGGTGGCCGTGATCGACAGTTTCCCGGGAGTCGGAAACTCGTGATAGTCCAGCGCCGCCTTCTTGCGGGCTTCCTTGATCTGCTCGATGCGATGATCTGCGGTCAATTCCTATCCTCGGGTGTGCGGGGCGCGGCCGGGATGCCGCCGCTGGGCAAACGTTGAATGTTAGCGCACGGCAGGGGCGAAATCATGGCCAAGAAGGCCGCGCCGGCGGAGCCCCGCTGCGCCAGGCGGCAACGCAGCCAGGCGCCCGGCAGGGGCGGCGCGGCGCGACAAATGGGACTAAACTGCCCCCCTGGCGATTCGCTGGGTTCACCTCTCGATCGGAGGATACGACCATGGGCACGACACTCGTCGGCGGTCAAGAACAGATTCTGCATGTCGACGTCATGCGGATCCCCGTTTACCGGCCTTTCGTCTGGCTATGGGACGGATGGCGCGACATGCGCAGGCACTGGGGAGCCAGCTTGGGCTACGGCGCATTGATCGTGGCGCTGGGCTGGACGCTGCTGGTGTTTTGCGGCACTCATCCCTACTTCGTCGCCGCGGCCATTACCGGATTCTTGCTGGTCGGCCCGCTGATGTCGGCCGGCCTTTGCGAAATGTCGCGGCGCTATTCCCTCGGGCAGACGGCGAACTTCGACGACTCCTTGGAGGGATTCGGGCGCAATGCTCCGGCGCTGTTCGAGTTCGGCGTCATCCTGGCCATCTGCGCGGCCGTATGGTTCGGCGTCTCGGCGCTGCTTCTCGGCACCGTGTTTCACGTCGCCGCGCCGGATATCAGCGAGACCCTGTACCGGGGATTTCTCGACTCGACCAACCGCTCCCAGGTCATCGCCTACATCGTCATCGGCGGAGTGCTCGCCACCGGTGTGTTCGCGGTATCGGTCGTGGCGATTCCGCTCATCATCGACCGCCATGCCTCGGCCGGCCAGGCGATGCGCGCCAGCGTCAACGCGGTATTTCACAATATCCCCGCCATGATCCTATGGAGCGGGCTGATCCTGCTGCTGACCATCATCGGCTATGCGCCGCTGCTGTGCGGGCTGCTCATCATCGCGCCCCTGCTCGGCCACGCGACTTGGCATGCTTACAAGGGCATGATTCGCCCCTAAGCTCATGCAGAACCTGGTCGCAGAACTCGAAGCCGAAGGCTACGCCATCGTGCGCGGATTTCTCTCCCCCGCGGAAACGGCGGAGATCAGCCAAGAAACGCACCGGATGTACCAGGAGGGCCTGAAGCATCACGCGACCTACCGCGACAAGAACCTGATGTTCGAAGTGCTCGATGACCCGAAGGCCAACCGGCGGGTCGTCCTGCAGGCCCACTGGACGGCATGGATAAGCCCCTTGATGGAGCGCATGAGACGCAGCGAGAAGTACTTCGCCGTGCTCGAGCCCTTCCTCGGCCGCGACATCAAGCAGATTTCGCATCAAGTGCATTGGAAGCCGCCGGGCGCGAAATACACTTCCTATCGATTCCACCAGGACGCGCGCTTCCGCGAAGGCAACGTCAAGGACTTCAGCTTCCTGCGCAGCTCGCTGACCAGCGGGCTCGCCATCGACCGGCAAACCGTCGCGAACGGAGCCTTGCGGGTCATCCCCCGCAGCCACCGCCTGGGGTACCTCGGGATTTCCGACGACGGTCCCATCATGGTCGGGCAAACCCAGGATGAGGAACTGCGGCGCGCCGGGCTCGATCCCTCGAACATCGTTGCGTGCGAAATGGAGCCCGGCGATCTGCTGCTGTGGACCCTGTTCACGGTGCACGGCTCCGCCGCCAACGTCAGCGACTACGACCGTCGCTTCATGATCAACAGCTACGTGCGCGCAGGCGACAGCGAACGCGGCGAATGGGCGTTTCGCGACGGCGTGTCCGCGCCGCTCGGGGCCGAGCCGCAGATCTGCAAGTACGAGCAGCTGCACGAGCGCCCTGGCCCGTTCTACATCGAATCCGATTGGACCGAGGAAGCCAAGAAGGCCGCCGTAGCCCGCGCGCAATCCTGAGCGCCGATCAGCCTTCGGCGCGCTGTCGAAGGATGGCTCCTTTCAAAGATCTGGCGATGCCGGCCGAGGCAAGCAAGTAGTGGATGGCCGCCCAGGCGAAGAGCAACAGCGTCACGAGAATCCCCTGCCGCGTCGCACGCGCCAGCGTCGCATGGCACATTGATCGGGTTTCGATGCCGGCAGCCGCCTGAGCCGCGCCGCCCGGGCAGCGGTCGGCGAACGAGGCCCCCGCACCGATCTGCGCCGCGCCTCCTCCCTGCAGCGCATGAAAGTCGGCTTGCGCGAAACGGTCGATGATCCAGCCCGTGAACAAGGGACCGCCGCCCAGCGCGAACACATTCAGGCAGATGTACAGCACGGCCGTGGCGGTGGCTCGCCGCCGCTCACCGACCACGTTCTGCACCACGCCGAAAGTGGGTCCGAGCGAGGCATACTGAAAGAACCCCGCGACCGCGAGCAAGGCCGTGGCCCAGCGCCAGTCCCCCTGCAGAACGGCCAGGAAATAACACGGCACGGCGATGAGGCCGCCGAGCGCGGGGACCAGCGCATACCAACGCATGTCGCGCGCGGCCAGGGCATCGGCAACGAACCCGCCGGCGATGATTCCCAAACCGACTGCAACGCCTCCCGCGAGCCCGGCAAGCACTCCGATGGTGGCGTAGTCGAGGTCGAAGAGCCGGCTGAAATAAGACGGCACGAAGGCATAAAACCCGTAGGCCGCAAAGGCCCCCAGGTTGACCCCGAGAAACATGTGCAGAACCGCCCGGTCGGCGAATAGCGCCTTCGCGACCGCGCGCAGCTCGCGCAGTTCGGACTTCAGGGAAAGGGGCGGCAACGCCGAATACCCCCGCGGCGGCTCTTGAATGAACAGCTTGATCAGCACGGCAATCAGCAACCCCGGCAGTCCCACCATGGCGCAGGCGGCGCGCCAGCCCCAGTGCTGCGCCACGTAGCCGCCGCCCGCCGCCGCCAGCAGATAGCCGATCGAGATTCCGCAGGTATAGACCGACAGCGCGGAGCTGCGCCGCGACGGCTCGAAGTAGTCGGAAATCAGTGAGTGCGCGGGCGGCGAGCAACCGGACTCTGCGACCCCCACGCCCACCCTGATCAGCAGCAGCTGCGAGAAGCTCCGCGCCGCTCCGCACAGCGCGCTCAAACCCGACCACAGGATGAGCGCAGCCGTGAGGATGCTGACCCGGTTGAAGCGCTCGGCGAGCCTGGCGATGGGTATCCCTCCGAAGGCGTACAGCACCGCAAAGGCGGTGCCGCCGAGCAGACCCAATTGGGTATCGCTGAGCTTCAGATCGAGCTTCATCGACTGGCTGACGATGGAGATGATGGTGCGGTCCATGGCGTTGAAGGTGTACGCCGTCATCAGCAGCAGGACGACGATGCGCTTGTATGCCGCGGAATACACAGTGGGTGCGGGTTTCATTGCCGCATTCTGACCCATCTTGAGGTTCCCCAGCGATCTTGTGGGGCCGCACGCTCGTCTTTCGCCGACCGGCGGTGCAGAGTCCGCAGCCGGGCTAATCGGCGGTCGGAACCTTGGCCTCGTCGCGCAATCTGGCTTCGTTGCGCAATCGGGCCTCGTCTCGCAGGAAGGCAAGCACCAGGGTTTCGGCCTTGCGAGGCGCGGCAAGACTCAGGCTGCCGTTGAACACCCTGTGAATCACGCCTGACCGCCAAGAATCGAATACCGCCGGGTTGATGTAGGACTTGCGGCAGACGGCCGGAGTGTTGCGCAGCTTGGCAGCCACCTGCTTGACCACGTCGGCAATTTGGATTTTCAAGGCGCGCTCGCTGGGCGACTCCGGCAAGGGCGTGCGTGCGAGCAAGGTGATGGCGTGCAGAGTCGCACCCCAGGTGCGAAAATCCTTGGCGGTGAAATCATCTCCCATCGCCTCACGCAAATAGTCGTTGACCTGCCCCGAATCGATGGGACAGCGCTCCCCCTCGTCGCTCACGTACTGGAACAAGTGCTGCCCAGGTATCTCCTGGCAGCGCCGCACGATTTGCGCAATCCGCTTGTCGTCGATGTGCACTTCGTGCTGCACGCCGCCTTTGCCGCGGAAATTCAGCACCGCGCGCCCATCGCGGATGAAGCTGACGTGGCGATTGCGCAGGGTGGTAAGGCCGAAGCTCTTGTTCTCGCGCGCGTACTCCGGATTGCCGATGCGCACCCGCGTCGCATCGAGAATGCTGACCACCACCGCCAGGACTTTCTCGCGCGGCAGTCCGGGCAGAGCCAGGTCGCGCCGCAACTTGCGGCGCAGCTTCAACAAGGCCTCGCCGAACGCCACCATGCGGTCGAACTTGGCGCTGTCGCGCGCCTGACGCCATTCGGGATGATAGCGGTATTGCTTGCGGCCGCGCGCATCGCGGCCGGTGGCCTGCAGATGGCCGCGCGCCTTGGCCGAGATCCACACATTGCGATAGGCCGGCGGTATCGCCAGGCTGGCGATGCGCTTCAATTCCTTGGCCGCCGCGAGCCTGCGATTCGCCGGAGTCACGTAGCGAAAGCCCCTGCCCGCGCGCAGGCGCCGGATGCCGGGCTCCGCGTCCGATACGTAGATCAGGCCAGCCTCCATCGCCATCTGCGCCGCTTCGGCGGCGACGCCGGTGAGATTGGCAGCCGCGGATGAGTATTTCAGGTTCATGGCGTCGAAATTCTTAGCGAATCCCAAATCCTTGTGCTAGAGAGCTTCACTGACTTGCATGTAGGAATACACGATATCCGATCGTTCAAGCGCGCTGACCGCCGACCTGGCGGATTTGTGACGCAATTCTGTGACGCGATAGAGGGAACCCGCCGCGGCGACTCGGCGCCGCTCGCCCGTTGCGAGGGCGTTGCGGATTCTGTTCAATTCGAATCGGGAGCCGAAGGCGCCGCGACCGCGGCGCGGTTATGCGACTTTACTGCGCGCCGGCCAGCCCGCGTCGCCCGCCGCTTCCTTGCCGAGCACTCGCGCAAGATCGGCGAGCAGGCTCGCCAGCTCGCCCGACATCACCGCGAAATCGATGTCGAACTGCTCCGCCGGATCGACTTCCTCCGCATCCGCGGTTTCCTTGGTCATCCCCAGAAATTCCAAGCGCTTGATCTGCAGTTTGTCGGTGAGCACGAAGGACACGCGCTCGTTCCATGTCAACCCGAGACGCGTTGGATATTTCCCCGATGCAAGATGCGTCTGGATGTCCTTGCCGTCGAGAGGGTGGCGCGTGTAGCGGATGATGGTCTTGGATTTGTCCGCCGTTTGCAGTTCCAACTCATCGTCGATGGAGAAGCGCGCGGGCGCCGCGCCGCGCAGCAGCCAGGCGGCCATCGCGGCCTGCGGCGAGCGCTCGGTCTCGACGGCTAGCGGAGCAAAGCTACCGAGAGTATCGCCCAAGACTTCGACCACGGCCTCCCCTCGGGGGACGCCGGCCGCATCGACGGCGAACCAGCCCGCCTGGGGATCGATCCAGGCCCGCGTCACCCGGCGGCGGGTGAGGGCTCGTGCGCGCAGCTCATCGGCTACTCGGGCCCGAAGATCGCGCATCTGCTTGCGCCCGACCGGAAAACCCTGCTCGTCGGCTTGTATCTGCGCACGCTCCTCGGCAACTTGCCGCACGATCGACCCGGGGAGCAGTTTTTGATTCTCGCCGAGCGCAATCATGTGCTGCCGATTGACGGTATGCAGCAGTCGACCACCCGCGGTGACCGGCATCCAGCCACGGCTCGACATTTCGAACGGCCCGCAGGGCTGCAGAGGACGGGCAGCCAGTCGGCCCTCCAAGTCGGCCGCGGACAGTGTCCATTCTGCGGGCAGGCGATGGAAAATCAGATTCTTGAACAGCATTCAGGCACACCCGCTTTAAAAGAAGCGCGGATTATATTGAGCGCGCGCCAAGATTTTCGTTTATTTTTCACGGACGCGGCCAATGAGGGATTCGCCAGGCGAACTGAACGGGTACAAATTTATCTCGCCGCCGGGCGCCCGCCGGTCAACCGCGGCGCTATGTCCTTCGTTGTGTACAAGGCGGATAATGCGGCGTCCATGCCGCAGGAGCACATCTCATGAACACACGCTGGAAGTTTGCGGCCGTCCTGGCCTGCGCCCTCCCTGCCCTGCTCGCCTCGGGCGCGAGCTTTGCCGACGAGGCGTCCCCAGGACAAACCGGGCTGTGGCAGAAGCACCAGTACTCCTTCGCCTTCTTGGGCTTTACCAGCACCTATTCCTGCGACGGGCTGGCCGACAAATTGAAATTACTGTTGCTCGCCGCCGGAGCGCGGTATGACGTGAAATCGGTGCCGGGAGCCTGCGCGAACGGATTCGGGCGCGCCGACAAGTTTGCGCGCGCCAATCTGACGTTCTTTACACTGGCACCGAACGCAGCCGATGCGCCTTCCGGCCACAATCCGGTGGATGGAGTCTGGCGGCCCGTGAGCCTCGCCAGCCGCTCGCCGCGCGAACTGAGTACGGGAGACTGCGAACTCGTGGAGCAGTTCCGCAGCAGCGTGTTGCCGATGTTTGCCACACGCAACATCGACAATCACACCACCTGCATTCCGCATCAGGAGTCAGGATCGATCATCAACCTGAAATTTGAATCCTTCGCCGCGCCGCCGGCACCGCCGCGCGCAGCACAGGCTCAGCCCGGCAGCGGCTAGAGCGCGCGGCGGCGGCACCACTTCGCGGAAGTCTGTATTACTTGGCGGCGGCCTGGCTCATGCGCTTTTCGCGGATGTAGCGCTCATTGGTGATCTCGATGACGGCCTGCCTGCCCGTCGCACCCACGTCCTTGCGCGCTTCGAACGATTCATCGGCAAAACGTTCGCGCTCCGCGGAGCTCACGCGCTTTGTCGACGGCTTCTCGTAGAAGGCGCCAAGGTAGCTCGCGACCGCGCCGGCGGCGATCTGGTCCGTGAAAAAGCCCAGGCGCAGTACGTGAACGATGCGGCCCTGCTCGATGCCCGCGACCGAGTACAGGCGATACACGCTGAAAATGTCCAGGTTGGGCAAGGTTTCCGGATCGAAGGGCTCCTCGGACAGCGCCAGCTGAATTGCGAACCAGCGCGAGGCCTCGTCGTCCTCTAGCTCGAGCTGGGTCAACGCGCGAATGGTTTGCGTCGACTCGAGGCTGGGCACATGCTTGTCGTGCAGCGTTGGTGCAGGCGGCACCGGCGCGGCAGATGCGGGAGATTTTTCAGTGGGCTTGAAGGCCGCCGCCCTCGGCACTGGTTTTTCGGCGGGCTTATCGGCGGCCGAAGCAGCCGGCCTTTCGATGGGTTTGGCCGCCGCGGCGACGATCGGCTTGGCCACTTCTGCAAGGGCGGGTTTTGGCGTCGCTGGAACTGGCGGCTTGACCGCTGCTGCAACGACCTGCTTGGCTGTCGCTGCAACTGCCGGCTTGGTCACCTCTGCAACGGCGGACTTGGTTATCGCCGGAAGTGGCGGCTTGGCCACTTCTGCCACAGCAGCCTTGACTGTCGCTGCAATTGCCGGCTTCATCGCTTCTGCGACGACTGCTTTGACTGCTGCTGTAATTACCGGCTTGGCGGCCTCTGCAACGGCCGGTTTGACTGCGGCCGCAAGTGTCGGCTTCGCGACCTCTGCAGCCACCGGTCTAGCTACTGCCGCAATTGCCGGCTTGTCCACGACTTCGACCAGTGTCGGCACCACGAGCTTCACGGCAGCCTGCAGGGCAGGCCTCGCCGGCGATTTCTCCGCGAGAATTTGTTTCTCCGCGAGCCGGTCGGCAGGTTTCTCCGATGCCAAAGGCGGCGAAGTCGGCATGGGCGACTTTGCCTGCAGTCCGGCAATCGCTCGGAGATCGTCGGCGTCCGCGGTGGCGGTCAGCGCGCTGGGATAGAGGTCGCGCACCTTGAGCAGCACGGCGTCGGCGTCGTCTTCGCTGGCGAACGGCCCCACGCGCAGCCTATAGCGCGGGCGCCTGTCTTCCATGCGCTGCACCTGATACACGTGTACGCCGCGCTGGCAATCGACGAAGCCCTTGGGCGGAAGATCTATGGGGGCGGATGAGGCACTCAGATTGATCACGAAAGGACCGGGGCCTCCGAGTCGGGTCTTTTCAGGCAGTGGCGCGAGCAAATCCTCGATGCTCAAGTGCCAAATGTCCCCGGTCAAAGGCGTACCTGTCGGCCCTGTCATATTTTGTTCCGCGAGCGATTGAGTCACTGATGATATTGTCGAAGCCGGTCACATGAATCCGTGATCGGCGTCTCCTCGCAGCGACACCGCGGGTTTATGTCAAGCAAGTCATCGCCGCGCTGCGCCGGCGTTATGTCTTCCCACTTCGGCACGGGTCTCTCGCCTACAGATCCCGCGGGCGGCGGCGGCGAGACTGCGGTCATGGCATATCCATTGAGCTATCCACGTCCGGCGGTACTATCAGCGGTCCTTGCTGTGTTCGCCGCTGTGCTCGCCGCCGCAAGCGGATGGGCGGCGCCCCCGGCGCCCCAGATGCAGCCCGTGGGCACACCGCATCTTGACCGATCTGGCCGCGCGCGCGTCGGCAAGGCGTCGTTCTATGCCAATCGATTTGCCGGAAGAAAATGGCCGACGGCACGCCCATGCAGCCTCAGGGAAACAATGCCGCCAGCAAGACACTGCCGCTGGGGACGACCGCGATGGTGACGAACATACAGACCGGCCGCACGGCCATCGTCACGATTCGCGATCGAGGACCCTATGTGAAGGGCCGCATCGTCGATCTGTCGCCCTCGACGGCACATAAAATCGGGCTCGAGCCGAAGCAAGGCGTAACCAAAGTCGAAGTCGCCCCGCTCGAGGTGCCGCTGCCGGGTGGCGGAATGAAAGCCGGGAGGTCCCTATCCCGATCCGAAGAAAGTCTTGAGCGCACGCGCCGCCCGCACCGCCGAGTCCCCGCCCCAGGCCGGCGGCTAGGAAAAAGCCGGCATATCGGCGTTGCCGGGATCGAGCCGCAGCTCGCCGAAGCGACGGGCAAGCTCGACGATCAATTTCGAGCGCAGCGCGTCGCGGCCGGCGGCGTCGGGTGCCAGCAGCGCGCAATTCCAAGGTGATCGACGCTCCGTCCATCTTGGTCAGAAAGCAGCCGATCACGGACTCCTCCCCGGCATGCTCCGTGGCGACGCTGACCGCCAGCTTTCGAGCCGCCTCCTGATCGGCATTTCTGCTCAAGCGGATGGTGATCGCGATCGGCCACGGCGCTGAAGGTCGAGTTCAGGTTGATGATGACCTGGCTGGCCGCGCTGGCGTTGGGCAGCACGATCAGGTGGCCGGCGGGCGCGCGCAGAGTCGTGTATCCCAGAGATATCAACTCCACCGTGCCGATGTCGTTTCCCGTCGGCGTCGCCACCTGCAGCGTGTCGCCCAGACGAAACGGCCGGTAGATGGTGATCGCGATGCCCGCCACTAGGTTTCCCAGCGTGCTCTGCGCCGCCAATCCGATGACCACCGACGCGACGCTTGCGCCCGCCAGCAGCGCCGTACCCATGGATCTGCAGGGCCGGAATGAGATGCGCGTACAGGATCAGCATGACCACCCAGATCAGCGCCGTGCAGATCTGCTGCAGGAAGCTGATGCTGGTGCGATCGAGGTGCCCATTCCGGGTCATCGCCGCATGCACGGCCGCGCGCAGTGCCTTGGAGAAGAGCATGGCGAGAATGACGAATATCGCCAGGTAGGCGAGCGCGCCCCACAGGGTGTCGGGCCGTACGAAGGACAGCATATCGTGTTCGTCTGTCTTCAGAACGTTCATGGCTCTACTTCGCCTTTGCCGTGTAAACCTCGCGCCCATCGAGATAGGTTGCCGTTACCCTGGTGGCGTGCAGATCGAAGGGATCAATCGAAAAAATGTCGCGGTCGAGCACGATGAAATCACCTCTCTTGCCGGCCTCGAGGCTGCCGGTGGTGCGTTCCTGCTTCAGCGCCCTCGCCGCATTGATGGTGTACGCATCCAGCATATCCTGAAGGGTCAGGCTTTGCTCGGGCAGCAGTGCGGGCTTGCCCCGCGACTCAGAGCGGGTGATGGCATGTTCCATGGCGACGAAGGCATTGAAGCTGCTGACCCCCCAATCGCTGCCCCCCACGATCAGCGCGCCCGCATCGCGCAGCGAGCGTGCCGGATAGAGGTAGCGCGAGCGCTGCGGCCCAAGGTACTTGATGGTCGCGTTGTCGATGTAGTCGTCGCGCTCCGCCCACAGCAGCTGAAAATTGGCGATCACGCCCAGCTCCTTGAAGCGGGGAAAATCGGCGGGATCGATCAGTTCGAGGTGCGCGATCTGGTCGCGGTTGTCCAAGCTGCCGTTGCGGCGTCGGGCGTCCGCAAACGCATCCAGCGCCGAGCGAATGGCGCGATCGCCGATGGCGTGAATGTGCACGGTGAAGCCGGCGGCATCGGCCGCGGTCACGATCCGATTCAAGTTCTCCTGGGTGAAATAGGACGGTCCGCGATTGTGGGTCGGTCGGCCCTGAGCATCGAGATAGGGCTGCAGCAAGGCCGCGGTTTGCGACGGATATTCGATGACGCCGTCGGCGAATATCTTCACGGCATCGGCGCGCAGAAAGTCCGGATCGATCGCCCATTTCGTACGAAACCGAATCGCCCGCCCGATCACCACGGCCGCGGGCTCGTGAAGATCCTTGATCCACAACGAACCGCGCACGCGCATGTTCAGCCGATGCGTGTCATACAGGCGCTTGTAGATCTGCATGAGGTGATCGTCGACGGCGGCGTCCTGCACGGAGGTGATGCCGGTTGCGCGCATCGATTGGAACGCCCTGTCGAGCTGCGAGGCTTCCTCATCGAGGCTTGCCGGCGGCTTGGCGGCCAGCACGATTTCCGCGGCGTTGTCGCGCAGCGTGCCCGTGGGCCTGCCCGCCGCGTCATGCTCGATACGGCCCCCGGCGGGATCCTGGGTGGCGGCGTCGATGTGCGCGAGCCTCAACGCCGGCGAGTCCGCCCAGACGGTGTGTCCGTCCGAGCCTTCGAGCAGCACAGGCCTGCCAGGCAGCAGGGAGTCGAGGTCCGCCAGCGTGAGCGTCAGGCCGGAGGGATTGACCATGACCACTTCGAACCACTGAGAGCCGGAATCCGGCCGCTCCTTCAGGCATGCCGCGACCCGGCTCTTGACTTGCTCGGACGTGAGCGGCTTGTCATCCAGACTGCACTTGCCCACATCCTGGGCGCTCTGCGCCGGATGCGTATGGGCATCGATGATGCCCGGCAGCACGACGCGGCCGCCCAGATCGACCTTGATGGTGCCCGGACCGATGAACGCAGCCATGCTCTGATCGCTGCCCACCGCCACCATGGTGTTGCCCCGCACCGCCAGCGCCTGCACCACGCTGCGGCCGGCATCCTCGGTGTGGATCTTGCCGTGAATCAGCACCAGAT
Source organism: uncultured Gammaproteobacteria bacterium (assembly GCA_963837435.1). GTDB lineage: Bacteria > Pseudomonadota > Gammaproteobacteria > Steroidobacterales > Steroidobacteraceae > Bog-1198. Next base: position 814,270 of record CAWINJ010000009.1, on the reverse strand, counting down.
CGGCAGGCGCCGCAGCCGCGGCGGCCGCCAAACCGGGCGCGAGCGACGCTATTAGGAACAGGAACCGGCGTACCACCATTTACCCTCCCGCCAAAGGCCGTGCAAAACCGAGCACTTCGCCGGCGATCAAATCCAGCATCTGCGCCACGCGCGGCACCTGACAGGTGCCATCCTCGTCGAATACCTTCTCCGCCGAATTGATGGCGGCGCCGAGCGGCGTCGGCCAGCCGCGCAGCGCATGCACGATGTCGCGCAGGCGCCCGAGCGTATTGACCGCGCCGGGCCATCCGCCCGCCGTCGCGATGCAGCCGACGGCGCGGCCGCTGAAGTATGGCCGCACGTCCGTGCGCAGATCTTCCGCGTAGTCCAACGCGTTTTTGACGAGGCCGGAGATGCTGCCGTGATAGCCGGGCGAGCCCAAAATGATGCCGTCGGCCAGGGCGAGCTCCGCCACCAGCTCGCGCGCCGCATCGCTGCGCTCCGGATTGTCGGGCTGGTACAGCGGCAGCTGCAGCGAGGCGCCGCTGATCAGCTTGGTTCTCGCGCCCGCGCGTTGCGCGGCCGCGAGCACGTGCCGCATGGCCCTTTCGGTCGAGGAATTGGCACGCAGTGTCCCGCCGACGGCAACGATATATGGTGAGCTCAAGGGTCTACCCAGCTAATGGCCGACGTAGCCGCAATCCTACACGGTATCGGCGCGCGTTGATCAGTGCGCCGCGTCGGCTCCGCGCGCAGTAAACGGCGGTTTGGTCGAGCCAGACGAAGGGGATCAACAGCAGGTACATCCATCCCAGAAAATGGAATACATCGTTGACCCCCAGGGTCATCGCCTGGCTCGTGATGACTTGGTCCACGTATTGAAAGGCGCCCGTGCCCGCGACCCCATGGTCATCGAGCTGGGCCTGGTACTGGGTCCACGCGCCCGCCGAGTTGCTGACATGCTCGGTCAGCACCGCATGGTGATAGTCCGTGCGCCGATTCCACATGAACACGGTCAGCGCGGTCGCGATGCTGCCCGACATGGTGCGCACGAAATTGCTCAAGCCCGAGGCCGACGCCAGATCGCTTGGCGGAATCCCGGACAGCATGATTTGATTCAGCGGCAGAAAGAAAAACGCGATTCCCAGGCCCTGCAGGAAACGCGGCGTGGCGAATTGGCTGAAGCTCGCCGTGTCGTTCAGAGTGGCGGCCCAGAAAATCGCGAAGGCGAACACGCAGAAGGCGAAGCTGGCGGCGAGCCGCAGATTCATGCGATTCATATTGCGGCCCACGATGGGCGCCGCCACCAAGGCCAGCAGGCCGATCGGGCGCCACCGCCAGTCCCGCCCAGGTGGCCGTGTAGCCGACCGTGGTTTGCAGCCACAGGGGGAAGATGACGTTGACCCCGGACAAGGCGAAATAGGCGACGCCGATGACCACCGTGCCGACCCGGAAATTGCGCCGCTCGAACAAATGCAAATCGATCACCGGGTGCTTGTCGGTGAGTTCCCAGGGAATGAGGAAGCTCACGCTGATCAGCGAGACCAAGCCCGCGATCAGGATGACCGGCGAGTTGAACCAATCCTTCTCGTTGCCGTTGTCCAGCATGAACTGCAGGCTGCCCACGCCCACGACCAGCAGGGCGAGCCCGATGACGTCGATGGGCAGTTTCACCTTCTTCGACTCGCGGTGGCGCAGGATCGACCAGCACGCCGCGGCCGAGAAGGCGCCCACGGGCAGGTTGATGTAGAACAGCCAGGGCCAGGACAGATTGTCGGTGATCCAGCCGCCGATGATGGGGCCGAAAATGGGCGCGATGATGATCACCATGGACCACAGCGCGATCGCCATGCCGCGCCGCTCGATCGGATAGTTGCGCAGCAGGATCGCCTGCGCCACCGACATCATGGGTCCGGAAACCAGGCCCTGGATGAGGCGCGCGCCGACCAGCATCGGCAGGCTGGTGGCCAGCCCGCACACGGCCGAGAAGACACATGAACAGCAAGATGGAGGTGACGAAGGTCCTGACCTCGCCGAAGCGCCGACCGATCCAGCCGGTCAGCGGCTGCATGATGGCCGCGGCGAGCATGTAGGAGCTGATGGCCCAGGTCCCCTCCGACGTGGTGACCCCGAGACTGCCGGAAATGGCCGGCACGGAGACATTGACGATGGTCATGTCGAGGATCTCCATGAACGACGCGGTGGCGATGGCCGCCGTCAGGAACAGCAGCTTGCCGCCGTGCAGCGGCGGATACTCGTAGGCGCCGCGGCCGTCTGTGCGGGCTCAGCCATGGGCGCCTCCGCGGCTAGCGATCTTGGCCTGGCCCGAGATTGCGGCGCACGACCGCATCGGCTTCGGCATTGGCCTTGTCGAGATCCTGGGTGTAGACCTGCGTGTCGCCCACCGGCGTGTCGCGCGGCCTGCATGGCGAGCACCGGCCCGTCGCGATGCGGTGGTTTCCACCGTCACGGTGGCGGACAGGCCCACGCGCAGCGGCGATTTCACCAGATCGGCGTCATCGATCCGAATCCGCACCGGCACGCGCTGCACCACCTTGATCCAATTGCCCGAGGCGTTCTGCGCCGGCAGCAGGGAAAACGCCGCGCCGGTGCCGGCCGACATGCCCTGCACGTGGCCGTGGAATATGAAGGATCCGCCGTACAGGTCGCTGCGCACCTCGGCCGGCTGCCCGATGCGCAGGTGCCGCAGCTGCACTTCCTTGAAATTCGCATCCACCCACAAGGAGTTCAGCGGAATCACGGTCATGAGCGCCTGTCCGGCCTGGATGTGCTGGCCCAGCTGCACGCTGCGCTCCGCCACATAGCCGGTGACCGGGCGCCACGACGGCATTGCGCTGCGCGGCGATCCACGCATCGCGGTACGCGGCCTTGGCCTGCAGCACCGCGGGATTGTCCTCCACGTCGCGTGCCGTCGACCAAGGCGTGCGAGGAAATCGCCTGGCGCTCGGCCTGGGTCAGCGCGGCGCGCGCCAATTCGACGCTCTCGCGCGCGTGCCGCACCTCCTCCGGCGCGATGGCATGATCCGCCACCAAGGGCTCGCGCTTGGCAAGATCCGCCTCGGCGCGCGCCAGCTCCAGCTTGCGGGTCTCGATGACCGAATCATATTGATCCGCCGTCGCCTTTTCCTGGCGCACCTGGCGGACGGTCTGCGCCAGCGCGCTGCGCCGTGCGGCTCAAGGCGGTCTCCGCATCGATGGGATCGAGGCGCACCAGCACCTGGCCCGCCTTGACCAGCTGGGTGTCGTCCGCGAGCACCGCGATCACCGTGCCGGAGACCTGCGCCGAGATCACCACCTTGTTGCCGTTCACGTAGGCATCGTCGGTCTGCTCGCGCTTCGACAGCACGAGCACCCAGTAGGCCGCCCATAGCGCGCCCAGCACGATGAAGATCAGCGCAATCAGAAGCAGGATCCTGCGCCGTTTGCCGTTGGCCGGCTCGGGCGCCGCTGCTGCGGGTTCTACGTTTGCATTCATGGTGTTCGTCGCCGTGGCCGAGTGGGAATTGGCAAGTTTTTGCGGGCTTTCGTAGCCGCCGCCGAGGGCGCGCTGCAGAGCGATGTCCGCGGAGAGCGCCGCCGCGTCGAGCTGCAGCAGCGCATCGCGCTGATCGATCCAGGATTGCTGTCGCCGTCAGCTCGGTGCGCAAATCGGTGATTCCCTGGCGCGACGCGCGCCGCCGCGCTGCTCTGCAGCTCAGTGCGCCGCATCGACCTCGATCAGCGCGCTGCGCCCGCTGCGCCTCGATCTGCGCGCGGGTCGAAGCCTGAGTCGCCACGTCGCGCGCGGCGCCGACCAGCGTGTCTTGATAGCTCGCGACCGCGGAGTCGATCGCGGCCTGCGAGGCGCCGTAGCGCGCCTTGAGCCGGCCGGAATCGAATATCGGCAGATGGATCGCGGCGCTGGCCTGCGGCACGCGGCTGCCGTACTCGAGCAACTTGCTCGACGCTCGATGCTCGAGAGGCCGGCAAGCGCATTGATGGTCACGTCCGGAAAGAACTCGGCGCGCGCGGAATGCGAGGTTCCGTTCCGCCGCCTCCACGCGCCAGCGGCTGGCGGTGATGTCGGCGCGGCGCGAAATCAAATCGATCTTGACGTCGTCGGGCAGGTTGCCGGAAAGCGCCGGCAGCGGCTTCGGCTGCGAGCGGCGGCAATTCGGCGATGGAACGGCCGACCAGGGCCGCCAGCGCCACCACGCGCAGCTTGGCGGAGCCTTCCAGCGCGGCGATCTGCTCGCGCGCGGCCGCCAGATCGAGGGCCGAACGATTCAGGTTCTCCGCGGCATCCAAGTCCGCCTCGACGCGCGCCGCGGCGATCGCCGCCCTCGCGCTCCACGATGCTCTCGCGCTCGCGCGCCAGCGCGATGCGGCTCTGATCCGCCTGCCAGCCGAAATAGGTGTCCGCAATCGAGCTCGCCAGCATCAACGCGGCGGCGCTGCGATCCGCCTGCGCCGCATGCGCCTGGTCCACGGCCGATTCCACCGCGTCGCGCTGCTTGCCCCACCAATCGAAGGTGTAGCTCGCCTGCAGTCCGAGGTCGGCCTGGTTGTACCAGGTGAAGCCGAGCAATTGCGGCGGGAACAGGCCGTTGTCGCTCAGGCGCTGACGGTCGATGTCGGCATTGGCATCGACGCGCGCCCCGGACGCCGCGCCCGCGATGCGCACCGACTGGCGCGCCGAATCGTAGCGGGCATGCGCGGTGGCCAAGGTCGGCGAGGAGGCCAGCGCCGAGCTCGATCAACTGATCCAGCGTGGGATCCTGGTAGCGCTTCCACCATTCCTGCGCCGGCCACTCGCCGCCGCCCGCCGCCTCCGAGCCCTCAAGCGGCGCCTCGCGCGTGCAGCTGCACCGGCGCCTGCTTCGGCGGCAGCCCGGCGCAGCCGGCGCCGAGCAGCAGCAGCGCCAAGGCCGCGAAATGCAGTGCCCTTCACAGCGCCCGCTCCGATGCAATCCTGGTTCGCCTCGGCGAGATTGCATCGCCAAGACGCTTGAGCTGCTCGATCATTTGGCGCTGCTCCGCCTCCGGGAAAGTCTGCATAGATGCGCGCGCAGCGGCACGAACATCTTGGGCAGCAGCTGGCGCACCAGCTCCTCGCCCTGCTCGGTGATGCGCAACACCATGCGACGCCGGTCCTGAACGCTGAGCACGCGGGTAATGAGGTCGCGGCTCACCAACGCATCGCTGATGCGCGACATGTTGGCGGGACTCTGCCCCGCGCGCGCGCACAGATCGCTGGGGTGCGCCACGCCCGTCGGGCTGCGAGAACAACGTGGTCAGGACCCGAAACTCGGCCTCGGCCAGCCCGAAGGGCCTGATCTCCTGCTCGAGCATGGCCGCCATCTCACGTCCCATGTGCAGCATCAGCCGGCAAAGCAACACCTCGGTGAGCGGCAAATCCGGCATTCGCGCGCTCAAGTTGCCGCAGATTCGCCTCCAACTTGTCGAACGGGCAATTCGCGTATTATTCATTTGCATACTAATCATTTAATAGTATATATTTTATCAAATGAATATCTAATTTGTAAATAGTTCTTGCAATGGAAAACGACACATGTCATTTTTTACGCATGGATGATGCCAGTCAACAGACCTCTGAACAGCCGATTAGCAAGGTCGGCACGGCCCAAGCGGGGAACGGAACTGGCACGCACGCGCAGCATTGATCAATGCGGCGACGCGGGTATTCCTGCGGGAAGGCTATGGGCTCGCCAGCATCGACAAGGTCGCGAGCGAGGCCGGCGTCTCGACGCGCACCATTTACGAGCGATTCAAGAACAAGGCCGATCTGTCTCGCCGCCGTGATCACCCGCTTGGTGGAGCACGACATGGCCACGGTGCTGGCGACCGCGGAACTCGATCGGCTGGATCCGAAGGATGCGCTCACCGCGATTGCGCAGACCATCACCAGCCGGGCGCGCGATCCGGAGGCGGCGGCGCTGTTTCGCATCGTGGCCACCGAGGCGGTGCGCTTTCCCGATCTGGCGGAAAAATGCGCGAGAGCGGCAAGCTGCGCTGGGAAGCGCGTCATCGCCAACTACTTACGCGGCCAAGTCGAGCGCGGCACCTTGCGCTTGCCGACCCTGACCGAGCCGCCGCGCTGTTCATGCAGATGATCTGCGCGGAGCTGCACGAGTGCCTGCTGTTCGGCCGCGCCGAAGCGATGGCTCGAATCGATTTCACGCCGCACCTGACGCACGCGATCGACATTTTCCTCTACGGTGCGGCAGCGCGCACCGAGGGACCCAACCCTGATGGCGCCTAAGCTCATGAATCACGTCCTATCCAAGAGCGCGGCCTTCGCCGGCGCTGCCACCGTCGCCGCTCTCCCTGCTGGCCGGCTGTGCGGTCGGCCCGAACTTCAAGCCCCCCGCGGCTCCGCACACCTCCGGCTTTGCGCCGGCGGGCCAGATTGCACCCGAAACCGCAGCCGCACCCGGCCCCGGTGGACAGGCGCAGCACTTCGTGGACGGCATGGATATTCCCGGCCAGTGGTGGACGCTGTTTCAGTCGCACCGAGCTCAACGCGCTCATCGAGCGTGCGCTCAAGAACAGCCCGACGCTCGAGGCCGCGCAGGCGGCGCTGCGCCAGGCCAATGAGAATGTCGCCGCGCAGCGCGGCAGCTACTACCCGAGCGTGTCGGGACAGGTCCAAAGCCAGCGCCAGAAAGCCTCCGGTGCCGCCTTCGGCGCCATTCCCGGATTTCCGACGCTCCTACTTCTACAATCTGCAGACCGCCCAGGTGAATGTGTCGTACACGCTCGATGCATTCGGCGGCATCCGCCGCCAGGTGGAGGCGCTGCAGGCCCAGGCCGAGTACCAGCGCTTCGAGCTCGAGGCCAGCTACCTCACCCTCACCGCGAACATCGTCACCGCGGCGATCAACGAGGCCTCGCTGCGCGCGCAGATCGCGGCCACGGTGGACATCGCAGGCTCGCAGCAGAAGCAGCTCGACATCACCCAGCGCCGCGTCACGCGCCGGCGGCGCATCGCGCGCCGACGTGCTGCAGCAGCAGGCCACCCTGCAAGCCACTCTTGCCACCCTGCCGGCCTTGCGCAGCCAGCTGGCGCAGCAGCGCAATCAACTGGCGACCTACGTGGGCGATCTGCCGGCCGACTATGCGGGCAGCGAGTTCAGTCTGGATTCCTTGAGCATCCCGACCGACCTGCCCGTGAGCCTGCCGTCCAAGTTCGTCGAGCAGCGGCCGGACGTGCGCGAGTACTCGGCGCTGCTGCATGAGGCCACCGCGCAGGTCGGAATCGCCACCGCCAACATGCTGCCGCAGATCACGATCACCGGCAGCTACGGCCAGGAAGCCGCATCGTTCTCGAATATATTCTCGGCCGGCTCCAATGTGTGGAGCCTCGATCGGCTCGCTGACGCAGCCGATTTTCAAGGGCGGCCAATTGCTGCATCAGCGCCGCGCCGCCGTCGCCGCCGCGCAGGAAGCGGCCGCCAACTACAAGGCCACGGTCTCACCGCCTTTCAGAACGTGTCGGACACCTTGTACGCCCTGCAGGCGATGCGGACGCGCTCGCGGCGCAAACCACCGCAGAGCGCTCGGCGGCCGACAGCTTGACGCTGGTGCAGGCGCAGTACAAAAGCGGCGGCGCGAGCTACCTGCAAGTGCTTGACCGCGGAGCAAACCTATCAAAACGCGGCCGTCGCGCTCGTCAAGGCGCGCGCGCAGCGCTTCGCGGATACGGCGGCGCTGTTTCAGGCGCTCGGCGGCGGCTGGTGGAATCGCAACGAAGCGCTCGCAGAAATTTCAGCTCCGGCGCCTGCCCGCCAGATCCGCAACTGATGTCCGGCAGACCCAACGAACACCTCTGAAAGCAGACTCAACGAACACCTCTGAAAATCGAGAGAAACTCCGTGAAGAAACGCATGATCATTATGATTTTGGGGGTGGTCCTCCTGGTCGGCGGGATCGGCTTCGTGGTTTTCCGCAACATCATGAAGCAGATCGCCCAGGGATCGGCTCCGCAACCTGCGGTCGTGGTGACGGCCATGAAGGCCGCCACGCAGGAGTGGCAGCCCCAACTGAACGCGGTGGGCAGCTTGCGCGCCATGCGAGGCGTGGACGTGACCACCGAAATCGCGGGCCTGGTGCGCGAGATTCGCTTCAAGTCGGGCGACGAAGTCAAGGCAGGCGCGGTCCTGATCCAGCTGAACGCCGATTCCGATCTCGCGACGCTCGCCTCGCTCAAGGCGGCCGCCGACTTGGCGCAGGTCACGCTGACCCGCGACCGGGCGCAGCTGGCCGCCGAAGCGATCTCCCAAGCGCAGGTCGACAGCGACGAAGCCGATTTGAAGAGCAAGCGCGCGCAGGCCGACAGCCAGCAGGCGACCATCGACAAGAAGACGATTCGCGCGCCGTTTGCCGGACGCCTCGGCATCACGCTCGTCAATCCGGGCCAGTACCTGAACCCGGGCGACAAGGTGGTCACGCTGCAGACCATCGATCCGATCTACATCGACTTCAATTTGCCCCAGCAGCAAGTCAGCCAGGTCTCGGTGGGCCAGCCGGTGACGGTGGTGAGCGATGCCTATCCAGGACCAGACGTTCGGCGGCAAGGTGACGGCCATCGATGCGAAGGTCGATACCGACCACCCGCAATGTGCAGGTCGAGGCCACGCTCGCCAACCCGAAGAAACTGTTGTTGCCCGGCATGTTCGGGCGCGCCGCCGTCGATTCGGGCGAGAAGAAGACCTACCTGACTCTTCCCCAGACGGCGATCACCTACAACCCCTACGGCGCAACCGTGTTCGTCGCGGCCGAGAAGAAGGACGCGAAGGGCAATGCCCGCAACTGCAGGCGCAGCAGGTATTCATCACCGCCGGGTCCGACGCGTGGAGATCAAGTCGCGATCCTCAAGGGGGTGTCCGAGGGCGCGATGGTGGTCACGAGCGGACAGCTCAAATTGAAGAACGGCTCGCCGCTGCGCATCGACAACAGCGTGCAGCCGCTCAACGCCCAGAACCCGACGCCTCAAGAACAATGAGGCCTCGAGCCATGAACTTCACCGATATCTTCATCAAGCGTCCGGTACTCGCGGTCGTCATCAGCCTGCTGATCCTGGTGCTGGGCCTGCGCTCGGTCGGCAGCCTGCCGGTCAACCAGTATCCGCACACGGAAAACGCGGTCGTCACCATCAGCACCGCTTACTACGGCGCGGACGCGGCGACCGTGGCGGGCTTCATCACGCAGCCGCTCGAATCGGCGATCGCGCAGGCTCAGGGCATCGATTACCTGTCCTCCTCGAGCACCACCGGATCCTCGACCATCACGGCGACCCTGCGGCTGAACTACGACTCGAACCGCGCGCTGACCGAAATCAACACGCAGGTCAACTCGGTCAAGAACCAGCTGCCGCCGCAGGCCCAGCAGCCGGTATTGACGGTGCAAGTCGGCCAGACGATCGATGCGATGTACATGGGGTTCTACAGCGACACCATCCCGACCAATAACGTCACCGACTACCTGGTCCGCGTGGTCAAGCCGAAGCTCGACTCGCTCGAGGGCGTGCAGACCGCCGAGATTCTCGGCGCCCGTCAATTCGCGCTGCGCGCCTGGCTGGACGCCGCGAAGCTCGCGGCACACAACGTCACGGCGCAGGACGTATTCACGGCCTTGGGCAACAACAATTATTTGGCGGCCGTGGGCAGCAGCAAGGGCCAGATGGTCACCGTCGACATGACCGCGCGGCACGGATCTGCATTCGGTGCAGGAATTTCGCCAATTGGTCGTCAAGCAGGTCGGGCGACTCCATCGTGCGCCTGCGAGGATGTGGCCGAGGTCACGCTCGGCGCCGAGAACTACGATCTGAACGTGGCGTTCAGCGGCAAGCGCTCGGTGTTCATCGGCATCAAGGTGGCGCCGAAGGCGAATATCCTCACCGTCGCCAAACGCGTCCGCGAGGCCTTTCCGGAGCTGCAGGCGCAGCTGCCGACCGGCGTCACCGGCGAGATCGTCTACGACTCGACCGAGTTCATCAACACCTCGATCACCGAGGTCGTGAAGACATTGGTGGAATCGCTCGTCATCGTGACGATCGTCATCTTCCTGTTCCTCGGAAGTCTGCGCGCGGTCATCATTCCCGTCATCGCCATGCCGCTGTCGCTGGTCGGCACCTTCTTCGTGATGCTGGTGCTGGGGTACTCGATCAATCTATTGACGCTGTTGGCGCTGGTGCTGGCCATCGGACTCGTGGTCGATGACGCCATCATCGTGGTCGAAAATGTCGATCGGCATATGAAGCAGGAGCACAGATCGCCGCTCGATGCCGCCATCGTCGCGGCGCGCGAGCTCGGCGGTCCCATCCTGGCCATGACGGTGGTGCTGGTTGCCGTGTACGTGCCGATCGGCTTTCAGGGCGGCCTGACCGGCGCGCTGTTCACCGAGTTCGCATTCTCGCTGGCGGGCGCGGTGGCCGTGTCCGGGCATCGTCGCGCTGACGCTCTCGCCCATGATGTGCGCGGTGTTCTTCCGCTCGAGCCAGGACACCGGCCGATTCGTCCAGCTCATCGATCGAAATTTCGAATGGTTCCGCGCGCGCTATCACCGCGCTCTGCATGCCCTGCTCGATACCTGGCCGGTGGTGATCGTCATGTGCGTGCTGCTGGTGCTGGTGCTGTTGGCCTGCTTCAAGTTCACCAAGTCGGAACTCGCGCCGGAGGAAGACCAGGGCGTCGTACTCGTCGCATATCCAACGGCCGCCCAATGCGACCGCGCAGCAGATGCAGACCTATGCGGACCAGGTCTTCCAAATTGCCAAGCAGGAGCCCGAATACGCAGCAGATGTTCCAGATCACGGGCGTTCCGACCGTCAACCAGGGCATCGGCGGCGCGCTGTTCAAGCCGTGGAGATCAGCGCACACCGCAGCGCGCATCGAGCTGCAGCTCGATCTGCAGCAAAAATGGGCGCAGATCGCCGGCGCCCAGGTGTTCGCCTTCCAGTTCCCGCCGCTTCCCGGGCTCGAGCGGCTACCCGGTGCAGTTCGTGATCACGACCACCGAGCCGTTCCAGAATCTGAACGACGTCGCCCAGGCCGTGGTCGCCAAGGCCTTGAGCCAAGCATGCCTTCTACTTCGCGGACGTCGACCTGAAACTCGACAAGCCGCAGGCCACCCTCGAGGTGGATCGCGACAAGGTGGCCGCCTTGGGCCTGAGCGAATCCGATGTGGGCAGCGCGTTGGGCGCCGCCTTGGGCGGCGGATACGTCAACTACTTCTCGATCGCCGGCCGCTCCTACAAGGTGATTCCGCAGGTCCTGCAAGTGGATCGGCTGAATCCCGAGCAGGTACTGGACTACTACATCCGCACTCCATCGGGCGCGACCTTGCCCGCAAGCACCGTGGCGCACATCAAGTATTCGGTTCGAGCCCGAGTCCATCAACCGGTTTCAGCAGTTGAATTCGGTGACCATTGCGGCGGTGTCAGCGGCATGTCCCAGGGGGATATTCTCAAGTTCCTCAAGGACACGACCGCTCAGGTCGCGCCGAGCGGATATACCGTGGATTACTCGGGCCAGTCGCGCCAGTTCATCCAGGAGTCCGGCGGCTTCTTCGTCACTCTCGGCTTCGCGATCATCATCGTGTTTCTGGCGCTCGCCGCGCAGTTCGAAAGCTTCCGCGATCCGATCGTGATTCTCATGTCGGTGCCGTTGGCTCTGTTGGGTGCGGTGATGTTCCTGACCATGGGGTTTGCCTCGCTCAACATCTACACCCAGGTGGGTCTGGTGACGCTGCTGGGACTGATCAGCAAGCACGGCATTCTGATCGTGCAGTTCGCGAACGAGCTGCAGCGGGCCGGACGCTCGAAGCGCGAGGCGATCGAAGAGGCATCCTCGGTGCGCTTGCGGCCGATTCTCATGACGACGGCCGCCATGGTCCTGGGCGTCGTGCCGCTGGTCCTCGCATCGGGTGCGGGCGCCGCCGGCCGGCATGACATGGGACTGGTGATCTTCACGGGACTGTCGATCGGCACGCTGTTCACCTTGTTCGTGGTGCCGGCCGTCTACATGCTGATCGGGGCGGATCACTCGGCGCGGACGGACTCGGAGACCGCGCCCCTACCGGCATCCCCTTCCGAGGCCCGATGATCGACCCCTCCCGACTTGTCGGGGTCTGAGGGCTGAGAGGGCCGCCGCCGATCGGTGCGGCGAGGCGTTTGGCCTCGCCGCACCGATTGGCCGCCCTTCTATATCTATAATTCAGTTACTTACGAATCCTTCGTAATTGAATTTCTAGATAGGACTCTAAAACTCCGGCAAAACCCAGCTCGGGACACAATGTCGACTCCTTCGCCTTCCTGATAAATTCCGCGTTGCGTTTCCGTGATTGTCTTGTATATTCCGATTGCAGTTTCTTGATTTAACAAGATTCATGCAAAGGTTACAGCCTCGAAACCACTTTAAGGTTTCAGTCTTATTAAGCTGATGGGGCGTCCATGATCAGTGCTTGGGAATGTTTCCATTGTGCGGCCTTGGAGCTGGTGCGCTCGACTCCAATCAAGCAACGCCTGGTCTCCGCCTACCGCCGCTTCCTTGCCGCACTGCCGGAAGACGAGTTACCGATCGAAGTACGCGAAACCTTCGGCCAAGTCATGCGCTCCCTGCGCGGCGTACAGCCCCTGCGGGGAGAGGATGCGGTGGCCGCCTCGGTGCGCAAGATGTCGAATCAAGAAGCCGACGAATGTGCCGCCCTGATCGTCGAGATGTTCGGCTGCATGTGCCGAGCGGCTGCGGCGCCCAGCCGAGCGAGCTCCGTGGTGCAATTGCACAGCGTGGATTGTGCGCCCGCCGAGTTCGAGGCTCAGCCCAAGTTCGGGACCTCCGCCGAGTTCGGGACCTCCGCTGAGTTCGCTACCTCCGCCGAGTTCGAAACCCCCGCGCTCACCGCCGCCAATTAGACCTGCACCCGATCAATCGAGCTTGAATTCGATGGTGTCCCAGCGCGTCGTTTCCTGATGCCGCGCCTGGCGGCGCAGCGCATCGATCAAGCTGCGTTCATTCCACGCGCTCACCTCATCGGCGAGATCCTTGATGGCCTTGGGCAGGGGATCCGTCGAGCCGAAATTCTCCATCGCGACGATGGGCTTGTCGGCGGCCTTGGCGAAATTCATCTGAAACAGAACCAGCTCCGGCGCCAGATGGTAGACCGCGGGCAGTACGACGATGACTTCGCAGGGCGCGATCTGCCGCCGTAAATCTTCGCGCTGCGACTCCTTGTCGATCGGCCGTTTGGCTTGCGGCTGGCTGGTATTGAGATAGTAAAAAGTTCCCGATGCCTCGAGATACTCGAAAACCCGCACGTAATCATCGTTTTCCACCCACGCATGGGTGACGAACAGCCGAATGGGATTGGCGTGGGTCGACATGGCCCTAGTGTAGCCTGACGATGGTCATGCGCGAAGCACCGGGCGCCGATACAATGAGCCGGGTGCGGTTGCTGATTTACAATATACGATATGCCACCGGAACCGGCCCGGCGTTCCACCTTCCCGTCCCGGGGGCCGGCTACCTTCGCTCGAGCCGGCAGGTTCTGTCGCGGATCACCGACTTCATCAAGCAACAGGACCCGGACGTGGTGGGCCTGATCGAGGTCGATACCGGCTCCATCCGCACCGGCATGGTCAATCAGGCGGACTTCATCGCCCGCTCGCTCGGCCACTACTCCACCTTCGAGTGCAAGTACGGTGTCTCCTCGGTGAACCATCTGGTTCCCATCGTGCGCAAGCAAGCCAACGCCTTTCTTGCGGCGCCGCGAGTTCGCGGCGAGCGCTTCCACTATTTCGACACCGGCATCAAGCGCCTGATCATCGAATTGGAATTGGACGATGTCGCAATTTTTCTGGTGCACCTGTCGCTGAAATTCAGGCACCGCCAATACCAGCTGCGGTATCTGTACGATCTGGTGCGCAAGACCCGCAAGCCCGTGATCGTGGCCGGCGACTTCAATACCTACTGGGGCGACCATGAGCTGTATTTGTTCACCCAGGCTGCCGGCCTGAGCAGCGCCAACCTGCAGGGCCTGCCCTCCTATCCGAGCCGCAGCCCGCGCAAGGAGCTGGATTTCATCCTGCACAGCGCGCAAATCGTGGTGGATCGCTTTGACATCCCCGACGTGCAATTCTCGGATCATCTGCCGCTGATTTGCGATTTCACCATCCATCAACGGGCACAGCAGGCGGCGTGATGAGCAATACCGAGAATTGGAGCTTGGAGATCGACGCCGACCGCATTGCATGGCTGGTCTGCGACACGCCGGGAACCTCGACCAATGTCTTGTCGGCGCCGGTGCTGCACGATCTGGGCACGCAGCTCGAGAATCTGGCCGCGAATCCGCCCAGGCGGCGTGGTGATTCGCTCCGCCAAGCCGAGCGGCTTCATTGCCGGGGCCGATATCAAGGAATTCCTGAAAATACGCACCCCCGAGGAGGGCTACGAGCTGGTGCGCGCGGGACAGACCGTGCTGCAGGCGCTCGAATATCTGCCCTGCCCCAGCGTTGCCGCACTGCATGGCTTTGCACTGGGAGGCGGGCTGGAACTCGCCCTCGCCTGCACCTATCGAGTGGCCGCGGACGATGCCAAGCTGTCCTTGGGCTTGCCCGAGGTGCTGCTCGGCATCCATCCGGGATTTGGCGGCACCGTGCGCAGCGTTCAGCTCATCGGTGTGCGCCCGGCGCTCGATCTGATGCTCAAGGGCAAACCGTACAAGGGCTCCCGCGCGCTCGCCGTGGGCTTGATCGACGAGCTCGTGCCGCCGCCGGCGCTTCTCGAGCGCGCCAAGGCACGCTTGCTGCGCTCGCCGCCGAAGGCCGGCGCCCCCTTCGTCGACCAGCTCTTGAACCTGGCTGCGGCACGGCCATTCGTCGCCCGGCAGACAGCCTCGGCGCTGCGTCATACGGTGCGGCGCGATCAGTACCCGGCGCCCTACGCCATCCTCGATCTGTGGCAGCGCCACGGCGCCGCCGGCGCGGAGAGCTACGAGGCCGAGGCACGATCCATCAGCGAGCTGATGTGCACGCCGACCTCCCGCAATCTGGTGCGGGTGTTCATGCTGCAGGATCGGCTGAAAAGCCTGGGCGGAAAGTCGCCCGCCGAGTTTCGCCACGTCCATGTGATCGGCGCCGGCGTCATGGGCGGCGATATCGCCGCCTGGTCGGCGTTTCGCGGCATGACGGTCACTCTGCAAGACCGCTCCCCGGAGTTGATCCAACCGGCGATGGACCGCGCCAAGGCCTTCTTCGAGAAGCGCCTCAAGGACCCCGCTGCCGCGGCCGCGGCGGTCGCCAGGCTGCGCATGGACGTGAACGGCGACGGCGTCGCCGATGCCGATGTGGTCATCGAGGCCATCTTCGAGAATGTCGAGGCCAAGCGCGCCCTGTATGCGCAGAGCTCGAGCCGAAGCTCAAGCCGAACGCCATCCTCGCCACCAATACCTCGAGCATCAAGATCGAGACCCTGTGCGAGAAGCTCGAGGACCCGAGCCGCCTGGTCGGCATCCATTTCTTCAATCCCGTGGCGCAATTGCAGTTGGTGGAAATCGTGCGCGGCGCCGCGCACCCAGCCGCAGGCGGTGCAAAACGCGCTGCAGTTCACGCGCAAGCTCGACAAGCTGCCGCTGCCCTGCAAGAGCGCGCCCGGATTCGTGGTGAACCGCATCTTGACCCCCTATGTCAACGAAGCCCTGTTCGCCCTGGAAGGCGGCATCCCTGCCGCCGTCATCGACCGTGCCGGCAAGGATTTCGGCATGCCCATGGGGCCGATCGAATTGACCGACGTGGTCGGCTTGGACGTCTCGCTGCACGTCGGCCGGGTTCTCGCGGAGGCTTTGCAGCGGCGCGTGCCCGACATATCTGGTCAAACTGGTGGAGCAGAAGAAGCTGGGCCGCAAGAGCGGCGAAGGATTCTACGTATGGCGGGACGGCAAGCCGGTCAAGCCCGAGTCGCCGCAATTCGCCGTGCCGGCGGATCTGGAGGACCGGCTGATACTGCCCATGCTCAATGAAGCCGTGGCCTGCCTGCGCGAGGGAGTCATCGAAGATGCCGATTTACTGGACGCGGGAGCCATATTTGCGACCGGCTTCGCGCCTTTTCGCGGCGGACCGCTGCAATATGCGCAGGCAGCGAGGCATCGCCGAGGTCACGGCACGGCTGGAGGAACTCGCG
Source organism: uncultured Gammaproteobacteria bacterium (assembly GCA_963837435.1). Lineage (GTDB taxonomy): Bacteria > Pseudomonadota > Gammaproteobacteria > Steroidobacterales > Steroidobacteraceae > Bog-1198. The sequence continues at coordinate 798,095 of CAWINJ010000009.1, read as the reverse complement.
CAGCGCTATGGCGAGCGCTTCCGGCCGGACCCCGGTTGGCGGCAACTTCCCCTCTAATCCGTCGCTCTCATGTGACCCACTACGTGGGCGGACGCTGCCGCCGCATATGGTAGGATTCGCAGCCAAAATCATAGGGTTGAAACCATAGGCGCCGGCGAATTGCTCGATGGATGAACGACCTCTCGATCTCGCAGTACTCAGGACTTTCTCGCCGCTGGACGGCTTGAAGGCCGAGAACCTGCACGCGCTCGCCCGCAAGACCCAGATCCGCGAATTGGCGGCAGGCCGCGTCCTGTTCAAGGAAGGCGACACCGACAAGCGCACCTTCTACCTGGTCGCCGGCAGCGTCGAGCTGCGGGCGGACGACAAGCTCATCGGAACCATTCGCGCCGGCACTCCCGAGGCGCGCGCGGCGCTGGCTCCCGGCCTGCCGCGAAAATTCACCGCCCGTGCCGCAGTCGATATCGAATACATCATGATCGACAGCGACCTGCTCGACGTGCTGCTGACCTGGGACCAGACCGGCCAGTACGAGGTGGCCGAGCTGCGCGGCGACGGCCTCGATGTCACCGGCGACTGGATGACCACGCTGCTGCAGACCAAGGCGTTTCATCGCATCCCGCCGGCGAATATCCAGGCGATCTTCATGCGCATGCAGCGCATCAACTATCGCGCGGGCGACGTCGTCATCAAGCAGGGCACCGAGGGCGATTATTTCTACGTCGTGGTGGCCGGCAAATGCGTGGTGACGCGCGAGACGCCGCTGAACAAGGAAGGCATCAAGCTCGCCGAGCTGGGTCCCGGCGACAGCTTCGGCGAGGAAGCCCTGATTGCCGAGGCGAAACGCAATGCCACGGTCACCATGTCCGCCGACGGCACGCTCATGCGGCTCGGCAAGAATGATTTCCAGACCCTGCTCAACGAGCCGCTGCTGCAGTGGGTGGATCAGGACAAGGCCAGGGAAATCGTCGCCGCCGGCGGCAAGTGGCTGGATGTGCGGCTGCCCAGCGAATTTCAGAATTTCCGCATCGACGGCGCGGTCAATATTCCGCTGTACTTCATTCGGCTGAAGCTCAACGCGCTGGATAAGAACACCCAGTACGTGGTGTGCTGCGACACCGGCCGCCGCAGCTCCGCGGCCGCCTATATCCTGAGCGAACGCGGCTTCGAAGCGTACGTGTTGAAGGGCGGCCTCGCCGCCACCGAGGCCGCGCGCTCGCACAGAGCCTGAGCCATGCCGCTGCAGAGGCCGGTCATGCCCAGAGCGTTTCGCGGAGAGCGGCCGGAGATTCCGCTGCCCGGCGACGTTCATCAATACCGAGGGCGGTCCGTGGTCGAGGAATACAGGCCGCTCGCCATCGTGTTCGCGATCCTGGCGCTGGCCCTGACGGCGTACTTCATCAAATCGGTTCTGTAGGCGCCGAAGCGGCCTCTCGCCGCCCGTGCAGTCGGTGTACGTCGAGGCCGTTCCGCCGCAGGCAACGCCCGCAGCGGATCCCGCCAAGGCGCCCGCGCCTCCCTGAGACAGAGCCGGTCTACATCGTGTGGGTCGGCTTGTCCCCGCCCAATGCACCGGCGAGATAATTCTCGATTTTCTTTTGGGTGTTGCCGCGGTCCTGATCGCTGAACTGCACGCCGATGCCGGCGGTGCGCTTGCCCTGCGCGCCCTTCGGGGTCATCCAGATCACGCGGCCGGCGACGGGAAGCTTCTCTTCCTCGCCCATCAGATTCAGCAGCATGAACACTTCGTCGCCCAGCGATAATTGCTGTTCGTCGGAATGAACAGGCCGCCGTTCTTCACGAAAGGCATATAGGCGAGATATAGCGCGCTCTTATCCTTGATCGTAAGCGTCAGCAAACCCGGTTTGTTACTTGGACTTCGCAATTCCTACCATTCCCACGATAAGTCCTCATCTCGCCAGCGCCGCCCGGCCGCCGAGCAGCAAAGCCTCCAGCGCCAGTTGTTGATTCATTCCGGTCGATGCAAGACGCCGCAACTCGCGGGCGGCGTCCAGCAGCTCGAATAGGGCTCTTATCTTGGGCTTAAGTAAAGCGGCAGGCAAGCCGACGGGTTCCGCACTTTGAGGCGAAGTAGCCGTCTCCGAGGGAGGCGTGTACTCGCTGTGTGATCCAGTTCTCAAGCCAGGTGATGCGCAGTCCCGGATTGGATTTCATCCAGCGATCGGCCAGCAAGGTGACGTCCACGGAACCGGCCGCCAGCTGCCTCAAGGACTCCTGCATGTCGGCATCGAGCGCCGCCATTCCCAAGGCATCCAATTCCAGGGCCAGCAGAGGCGCGCCGCCGGCCAGGGCCAGGGCGCGCAGGCCACGAGTGCTTGGCGGCGGAGTGCCCTTCGGCGCCGGCCGCCGTTGCATGGCGTCGCGGCGCGCCGTTCGAGCCAGTCAATGGCGGCCTCGCGACGGGGGCGGCGCCAGCGTCAGGCGCAGGCAGCGGCTGGCGATGGTCGCCGGCAGGCGATGGCTGGGTCGCGCGATCAGGATCAGCACCGTGTTGGCGGTGGGCTCCTCCAGAGTTTTCAAGAAGGCGTTCGCGCCGTTGACATTGAGCGACTCGGCCCCTTCGATGACGCCCACCTTGTAGCCGCCGCGATAGCTCTTGAGCGACAGCGATTCGATCAGCGCGCGCACCTGGTCGACCTTGATCTGTTGCGCGTCTTCCTCGAGCCGCACGATGTGCGAATCCGGATGACTGTCCGCGCGCAGCAACCGACAGGAGGCGCACCGCGCCGCAGGGCCGTGTCGCCCTGCGACTCGCACAGGGCCAGGGCGGTGATCCAATTCGCCAGCTGCTCGGCGCCGAGTCCGGGGTTCGACAGCAGCAGCAGCGAATGCGGCAGGCGCTGCGCCGCCAGCGCGGCGCGCAGAGCGCGTTTGCGCGCCCTGCAGCCAGGGCAGCGAATCGGCGCTCAGGATAATCCATGATCGCTCCTCGAGCAGCCGACGGATGCGCGCCGCGACTTCATCGACGGACTGGGCTGCATCGACAACCGCGATTCGATCCGGCTCGGCCGCCGCGCGCGCGCAGATAGGCACCGCGCACGCGCTCGAAGAATTCCGCGCGCTCGCTTTCGAAGCGATCCGCCGCGGCACCGGCATTGCGCTGCCGCGCGCGCCGCAGGGCCTGCTCCACCGGCGCATCCAGCAGCACGGTCAGATCGGGACGGCGCGCGCCGAGCACCATGACCTCGAGCTGCCGGATGGCGTCCAGGCTCACGCCGCGGCCGCCTCCCTGATAGGCATAGGTGGCATCGATGAAGCGGTCGCACACCACCCATCGGCCGGCCTCGAGGTTGGGCTCCACGTGATTGGCGAGATGCACCGCGCGCGCGGCGAACATGAGCAGCAGCTCCGCCACGGGCGGCACGGCCTCGTCGCGAGCAGTTGCAGCACGAGGTCGCGGATTCTCTCCGCCAGGGGCGTGCCCCCGGGCTCGCGCGTCACCACATGAGCGATGCCGCGCTCGCTCAAGGCCTCGGACAGCCGCGCCACCTGCGTCGACTTGCCCACTCCCTCGATCCCTTCGACGGTCAAGAATCGCGCCGCTGACCGCGCTCATTGCACTCGCTCTCCCGCCGCCTTTTGGCGCTGATGCGCGACATAGGACGCGACCGCCGCATTGTGCTGCTCCAAGGTGGAGGAAAACACATGGCTGCCGTCGTCCTTGGGCGACGCGACGAAGTAAATCGCGTCGGTTTTTTCCGGATGCGCGGTCGCGCGAATCACCGCGGCGCCGGCCAGGGCGATGGGCGTGGGCGGCAGCCCGGCGCGGGTATAGGTGTTGTAGGGCCCGTCGGTGCGCAGATCCACCGTATGAATGTCGCCGTCGTAGCGATCGCCCAGCCCATAGATCACCGTGGGATCGGCCTGCAGCCGCATGCCGATGGACAGGCGGTGCAGGTACAGCCCGGCGATCTTGCCGAGTTCCTGCGGCAAGCCGCTCTCCTTCTGGACGATGGAGGCCATGATCAACAATTCGTAGGAATCCTTGAGCGGCAGATCCGGATCGCGATTCGTCCAGTCCGAATCCAGCTCCTTGGCGAGCGCGGCATGCGCCTGGCGCAGCAGCTCGAGGTCCGTGGTCCCGGCCGTGAAGCGATAGGTCTCCGGCAGGAATTGCCCTTCCGCATCCATGCCGGGAAACCCCAGCTTGCGCCATGAGATCCGGCGCCTTGCCGGCCGAGCGTGGCGACGATGTCGGGATTGCGCCGCAAGGCACCGAGCATGTCCTGCACCCGCCAGCCGTCGACGATGGTGAAGGAGTGCAGCAGCACCTGGCCGTTCACCATTTTCGCCAGCAGCGCGCGCGGCGTGATTCCCGGCGGAATTTCGTATTCTCCCGCCTTGACCGCCGGGTGCGAGGCGGTACAGGCGCGCGTAGACGACCCAAGCGCGTGGATTGGCGATCACATGCTGCGCGGCCAATTCCGCCGCGACCCGGGCAAAGCTCGCGCCCGGAGCGACCTTGAATCGTCACGGGCGCGGCGAGCCGCAGCGGCTCATCGAGGCTGCGCACTCCCGTCCACACGATCGCGGCCGCGGCCGCGCCGAGCAGCAGCACGCAGGCGGCAAGAATCGAACGCCAGGCGCGCCTCACAACAGCTCCAGCCGCCGGCGCAGCTCGTTCGCCGTGTCGAACGCCGCCGGGCCGCAGCCGCTTGCCGGCCCTGCTCGATGGCCCCGACCGATTTCAATCCGATGACGGCGTTGCTCATGAACACCTCGTCGGCCGCGCCCAGATCGCGCCAGCGGATGCGGCGCTCGACGGCGCGCAGGCGCAGCCCGCCCGCCGCTTCCAAGACCCAGCGGCGCATCACGCCGGCCACCCCGCAGCGATCGAGCACCGGCGTCATCAGGATGGATCCCCGCCTCAGGAACAAGTTCGACATCGTACCGCAGACGATGTTGCCCTCCACGTCCTGCATCAATCCTTCCCAAATCCGCGCATCGCTCCATTCGGCGCGCGCCAGCACCGATTCCAGGCGATTGAGCGTCTTCAGACCCGCCAGCCGGGGATTCAGGCCGAGCGGCGTCGCGCACAGGCGCACGCGCACAGGCGCCGCCGCGCCCCGCGGGGCGGCCGCCGGTGGAGGGTGCAGCGCGACGATGCGCGTGCAGCGCTCGCGGCCCGTCGGCCGGTAGCCGCGCCGGCCGCGGCCGCGCGTGACGATGAGCTTCAAGACGCCCTCGCTGCGCAGCGCGGCGATGCGCGCCAGTTCCCGGCGCAGCGCGGCGCTCGAAGGGCCCGCGATCTTGAGCCGGCTGCACCCGGCTCGGCAAGCCGTTCCAGATGATAGTCCAGGAAACGGACCTCGGCCGCCGCGCACCCGCATGGTTTCGAACACGCCCGTCGCCGTACTGCAGGCCGCGATCGCGCACATCGATCCGCGCGCCCTTGCGGCCGTTGATCCAGGTGCTCAAGCGGGAGCCGCCAGCGCGCGCAGCAGGCCCTCGGCCTTGGCGCGCGTCTCCGCCAGCTCCTGCGCCGGATTCGAGTCTGCGACGATGCCGGCGCCGGCGCGAAATTTGAACAGGCCGCCCTGCGCGGTGATGGTGCGGATCAGGATGTTGAGGTCGCAGCTGCCGTCGCGATTCAAGTAGCCGATGGATCCGGTGTAGGCTCCGCGGCCGACGCCTTCGAGCTCCGCGATGATCTCCATGCAGCGAACCTTGGGACAGCCGGTGATGGTGCCGCCGGGGAACAGCGCGCGGATCACGCCGATGGGCGATACATCGTTGCGCAACCGGCCGCTCACGTTCGAGACGATGTGATGCACGTGCGCATAGGTCTCCACGCTCATGTACTCATCCACCCGCACCGAGCCGCCGGCGCACACGCGGCCCAGATCGTTGCGCTCCAAATCGATCAGCATCACATGCTCGGCGCGCTCCTTCTCATTGTCCAACAGCGATCGGATCAGCGCCGCGTCCTTCTCCGGCGTGGCGCCGCGCGGGCGGGTCCCGGCGATCGGCCGGGTGGACACTGTATTGCCGCGAATGGACACCAGCCGTTCCGGCGAGGAACTCAACAGCGCGAAGCCCTCATGGCGCAGCAGCGCCGCGAAGGGACTGGGATTGGTGGCGCGCAAGCGCCGGTAGACATCCACGGGATCGGCCGGCCCCACCGCCCGCCCGCGCCAGCCTCGCGACAGATTGGTCTGATACACATCGCCGGCGGCGATGTACTCGAGGCCGCGGCGCACGGATCGGAGAAAAATCTCCGGCTCATCCTCTTCGATTTCGAATGCGGCCGCGAGCGGTGCCGGCGCCCCGCTCAACTGCCCGGCGCGCTGTGCGAATTCATCGAGCAATCCATCGTATCCCGGCTCGGCGACCAGCCACGCAGCCCGAGTCGCGCGGTCGCGAATCCAGGCTGCCGGCGCGCGGATGGCCAGGGCGACGACGGGGTCCTCACTGGGCGGCAGCCGCAGGCGAGGCTCGATTTCCGATGCCAGCTCATAGCCCAGGTACAGCAGCCAGCCGCCGATGAAAGGCAGAGGGGAGACCGTTTCGGGCACCCGTGAGGCGCTCCACCAGCGCTCGAGCGCCGCGAGAAATCCGCCGCTGTGCGGACCAGGGTCGCCCTGCGAATGAGGCCCGGATAGCCGGCGGTCCGAGCCCAGCCGCAGACACTCTCCGTTGGCGATGGGAAGAATGTCGAACCGGCTGCCGCTGCCGGCGGCCGCCATGCCGGCGCCGCTCTCGAGAAGCCCGGGATAGGCCGCCGGAAACTTCTGAACGAGAGTCAGCGGTTCAAGGTCGGCGGAAAATGAGCGAACCGTTGGTGCCACCGAACCCAAAGGAATTGGAAAGGGCATATTGCAGCGGCATTTTGCGCGCCGTGTTGGGAACATAGTCGAGATCGCAGCCCTCGCCCGGCGTGTGCAGATTGATGGTCGGAGGGGCGACCTGATCGCGCAATGCCAGCACCGAGAAGATCGCCTCGACCGCTCCCGCGGCGCCCAGCAGATGCCCGGTCATGGATTTGGTGGAGCTCACCGCTAATTTGTCGGCGGCCGCGCCGAAGGCGCGGCGGATCGCCAGGGTTTCGGCGCGATCACCCAGGCCCGTGGAGGTGGCATGCGCATTGATGTACTGCACTTGGTCCGGATTCAGCTGCGCGTCGATGAGCGCCTTGGCCATGGCCTTGCGGGCGCCCTCGCCGTCCTCCGGCGGAGCCGTGACGTGGAAGGCATCGCCGCTCATGCCGAATCCGACGATTTCCGCGTAGATCTTCGCACCACGCGCCTTGGCCTGCTCGTACTCCTCGAGCAGCATCGCGCCGGCGCCGTCGCCCATGACGAAGCCGTCCCGATCCTTGTCCCAGGGACGGCTGGCGCCCTGCGGATCGTCATTGCGCTGTGACAGGGCCTTGGCCTGCGCGAAGCCGCTCATACCGGTCACGCAAGTCGCCATTTCCGACCCGCCTGCCAGCATGGCGTCCGCCTCGCCATACTGGATGAGCCGCGTGGCCAGGCCGATGGAATGGGTGGAGGTGGTACAGGCCGTGGCGATGGCAAGATTCGGTCCGGTGACATTGAAGGCGATCGACAGATGCCCGCTCACCAGGTTGATGATGCTGGCCGGAATGAAAAACGGCGACACTTTCTTCGGCGAGTGTGTCTCGAGATATTTGTCGTAGGTTTGCTCGATGGACTCGAGTCCCCCATTCCCGAACCCATGAGCACGCCGATGCGATCGGAATTGGCCTCCGTGACCACCAGTCCCGAGTCGCGCATGGCCTGCATGCCCGCAACCACCCCGTACTGCATGAAGGCGTCCATGCGGCGGGCGTCCTTGGCGCTCATGTAGGGTTCGAGATTCAGCTCGCGGATCTCACCGCCAAAATGCGTGGGAAAATTGACGGTATCGAACCGCGCCACCGGGCCGATGCCGCTGCGTCCCGCCAGGATGGAGTCCCACGCGCCCGGCACATCGTTGCCCACCGGCGAGACGATTCCAAGACCCGTAACAACGACGCGTCGTTTGCTCAACGGCGACTCCTCACGAGGATTTGCATGGTCCGTCCTGACCCCCCAGGGGGGTCAAGGCATCCCACGCCATCCCCAATTGGGATTCGGGCCAATGCGGTTCAGGCCTTGCCCTTGTGCGAATTGATGTAGTCGATCGCCTGCTGAACCGTGGTGATCTTCTCGGCGTCCTCGTCGGGAATTTCCGTCTCGAATTCTTCCTCGAGCGCCATCACTAGTTCAACCGTATCGAGCGAGTCTGCGCCTAGATCGTCGACGAACGAGGCGTCATTGGTGACTTCTTCTTCTTTCACGCCCAATTGTTCGGCCACGATCTTCTTAACCTGCTGCTCAACAGTACTCATCGTTATGGTGTCCTCTCGGAATTGCTATGTATGCAGTCAAACTAACTTAAGCCCGCGACCAGCCTAAAGGAATCGACAGGGCGCGTATTTTATGTGAACGCGGGGACGGAGGCTACCTACAACGCATATTTGACCTCCGCCGCGCCTCGATCGTATTGACAACCCCGTCGAGTTAGGGTCCAGGGAGCTTCAGGGCATGTACATTCCGCCGTTCACATGCAGGGTCTCGCCGGTGATATAGGCGCCGTCCGAGGAACACAGAAACGCCACCGCGGCGGCGATGTCCGCCGGCTCGCCCAGCCTCCCCAGGGGGATCTGGGCATTGAGGGCCGCGCGCTGCGCCTCGGGCAGCCCCCGTGTCATATCGGTGTCGATGAACCCCGGTGCGATGGCGTTCACCGTAATGCCGCGCGAACCCACCTCCCGGGCCAGGGATTTGGTGAATCCGAGGATTCCCGCCTTGGCCGCGGCATAGTTGGCCTGGCCCGGATTTCCGGTCAGACCGACCACCGAGGCGATGCTGACGATTCGACCTTTGCGGGCCTTCATCATGCCGCGCAAAACCGCCTTCGACAGCCGAAATACCGACGCCAGGTTGGTGTCGAGCACGGCATCCCAATCCTCCTGCTTCATCCGCAGCAGCAAGGTATCGCGCGTGATACCGGCGTTATTGCATAGGATGCCGACGGCACCCTCCTTGGCTTCGATGTCCGCGAGCAAAGCCTCGATCGAGTCCGGCTTCACCACATCCAGAACCAGGCCGCGGCCGCCGCTCGGCGCCAGGCTGGCACCGATCCGCGCCGCCCCTTCCGCTGTCGTGGCGGTTCCGATGACCCGCGCCCCATCGCGGGCCAGGCGCTCGGCAATGGCCGCCCCGATGCCGCGTGTGGCCCCCGTGACCAGGGCAATCTCTCCGTTCAGCATGTACCCATCCTCGTTCGCTCGTTAGCCATCCTCGTTCGTCAAACTGCCGGGCGCGCTAGCCCGCCAGAGCGTCTTCCAACGCCAGCGGATCCTCGAGCGCCATCATCTTCAGGTCCCGGTTCTTGTCGACTCTGCGGTTCAGCCCGGTCAACACTTTCCCCGGACCGCATTCCACGATTTGAGTGGCGCCGGCGGTGATCATGGTGCGCACCGTCGAGGCCCAATACACCGGTGTATACAATTGCTTGACAAGCCCGGCACGAATGCCATCCGCCGTGGCATGCGTTTTGATATCGACCCCATAGACCGCCACGTCCGGCGCCGGTGTGAAGGCGGTATTCTCGAGCCGCACCCGCAATTTCTCCGCCGCCGGCTGCATGAGAGAGCTGTGCGCCGGCACGCTGATGGGCAGCGCCAGCGCCCGCCGGGCGCCCTTGCCGCCGGCGATCTCGATGGCGCGCGCCACCGCCGCCGCATGCCCGGCAATCACCACCTGCCCGGGCGCGTTGAAGTTCACGGCCTCCACCACCTCGCCCTGCGAGGCCTCGACGCAGGCCTCTTCGACGTCGATGTCTTCCAGTCCCAGGATCGCGGCCATGGCGCCTTGACCCGGCGGCACGGCCGCTTGCATCAATTCGCCGCGGTACCTGACCAGATCGACCGCCGCTTTGAATTCCAAGGTTCCTGCGGCCGCCAGTGCAGTGAACTCTCCGAGACTGTGCCCGGCCATCAGCGCGGGGGCCGCACCGCCGCGCGCACGCCACAATCGATACGTGGCCACGCCCGCGGTGAGCATCGCCGGTTGAGTGCATTCGGTGGAATTCAGCACCTCGACCGGTCCTTCCTGGCAGCGCCGCCAAAGGTCGTAGCCCAGCACCGCCGAGGCTTCGGCGAAGGTCGCCTCGATCAACGGCGAACTCTTCGCCAGCGCGCCCAACATGCCGATGGACTGCGAGCCTTGACCGGGAAATACAAAAGCGAGTGACATGCAATTAGCCTCTAGACTCGGGGGCGGCGGCGAATTATAGCCATCCGCAAGGACAGTGCAGCCCCCATGAGAAACCCACAGCACGCTCCATAAAGATGCGCATCGACCACGATCAGGGGCGCCGGTGCCGCGAACCATTGCTCCCACGCCAGCTTTGCAGCCAGTCCGACGATCAGTATCCATCGGTCCCAGGCGTGATCCACCAGATGCTTCGCGGCGCCCGCCGCCATCACCGCATGCAGCACGCCGGAGGCGCCAACATACCAGCTAACCTGCGGACTGAGCCACCAAAGGCCCGAACTGATGGCCAGCGCTCCGCCCAGCACGATGGCGCACCATTCCACGGCATCGTAGTCTTGTGCGAACAGGGACCACACCAGCACGATGCCCATTTCGTTCAGGACCAGATGGTGAACGTCCAGATGCACGATGTGGGCTGTAAGCAACCGCCACCATCCGCCCGCCGCTATGGCGCTGCGATCATAGCGTAAGAGCTGGCTCACGCTGTCGCCAAGACCCAACACCGCAGCCAGGGTGAGCAAAATTATCAGCAACCAAATCCAGCGGCCGCGATCCCATTGGAGTGCGGCTGAGATCTCGGCGAGGCGATTTGCGGCGGCGCGAGCCATCGATGTCCCTTATTTTGGTATCATTCTTGGAATTTTCGAGGTCACCATGCGCAATCGCCAACGCGGCTTTACCCTCATCGAGATCATGGTCGTCGTGGTCATTCTCTCCGTGCTGGGCGCGCTCGTGGTGCCGCAAATTATAGATAAAGTCGACGTGGCGAAAGTGAAGCGGGCGCAAAGCGACATCCGGGCCATTCAGACGGCGCTCGATCTGTACCGTCTCGACAATTTCAAATATCCCACCACCGAACAGGGCCTGCAGGCCCTGGTGAAGCAGCCGGCGGACCCCTCTCTGACCAATTACAATCCCAATGGGTACTTGAAGTCGCTTCCCAAGGATCCCTGGGGCAATATCTATATATACGCCAGTCCGGGGGCCGATGGCCGCGAGTATGACATCACCACCTATGGCCGCGACGGCAAGCCGGGCGGCGAAGGGTACGACGCGGACATTAGCACTGCGACTCTCGATTCCAAGTAGCGGCAGCGCGCGGCGGTGGGGCGGCCTGCGCGACAGGGGCTTCACGCTGGTCGAGATATTGGTGGTGATCGTGATCATCGCCATCATGGTCTCGCTCGCCGTCCTGTCCATCGGGGTCACCGGGCGTGACAGCCAGCTCGATGAGGAGAGCCGGCGCATCGCCGGGCTGGTCGATCTGCTGCACGATAAAGCGCTGCTCGAGGGCCGCGACTTCGGCTTGAGGCTCGAACCCACCGCGTATGAGTTCGTGGTGTACGATCCGCGCCGCGACCGCTGGTTGCCGCTCGATCAGGACCAGGAATTTCGGCACCGAAATCTGCCCAAGGGGATCAGTTTTCAGCTCGAGCTCGATTCGCAGGTCGTCGTGATCAAGCCCATCGACCGGAGCTTGGCCACCGATCAGCCGCCGCCCCCACCCCAGGTGGCCATCGCGGCGAGCGGCGAAGGCACGCCGTTTCGCCTCACCTTGCTGCGCGATGGCACGGCGGCGAAGGCTTCCGTGGACGGCGATGCGCTGGGCAAGATCACCCGCGTGGGTTCCGGTCAGGCGGAGAAGCACTCGTGAACCGCCGGCCGTTGCACCCTGCGCGCCGCAGCCGCGGCTTCACGCTGATCGAGGTCATGGTGGCATTGCTGATCGTCGCCATCGGCCTGGCCGCGCTGATGATCACAGTGAGCAGCACCGCACGGACCAGCGGCTTTTTACGCGATAAAACGGTGGCGCAGTGGATAGCGCTCAATCGGCTCACCGAAGTGCGCCTGAACTTGAACAAATTCGCGGCGAACACCGATACGGGGGAACTGAATTTTGCCAATCGAACCTGGCATTACGACACCCGCTATTTCGACACCAGCATCGGTACCATGAAACGCGTGGTGGTGCGGGTCTACGCCGGGGATGCCAAAACCAAGGGTAATCCCCTGGCCGAATCCACCGGCTTTCTCGGCAGTTCGGTGGCGACGGCCGGCGGTTCCAATGCCGTGGACTGGACCATGGGCACCACCGGGACTCCGGTCACGCCGAACGGCATTACCTCGCCCAACGGCACCGTGAGCCCCAACGGCGCCGTGAGCCCCGGCTCTGCCACGCAAGTGCCGGTGCCGACCACGACGCCTGCGCCCACTTCCGAATGAGCCATTCAACCCGCACCGCATCCCGCGCCGCCGCGGCCGGCTTCACCCTGATCGAGATCCTGGTGGCGCTGTTGATTCTCGGAATCATGGCCGCCTTGGGCTACGGCACCTACCGCGCCGCGCGACTCTCGGCGGAGCGCACCGAAGCGTCGCTGAAGCGCTCGCGCGAGATCGAATTCGGGATGCGCATCCTGGTGCAGGACCTGGCCGAAACGGTGCCGCGCCCGGTACGCGACATCCTGGGGCAATCTCGCCTGCCGGCCATGCAGGGTACGGGCGGCATGGGCACGCTCAGCGCGACCACGGATTCGGGCCTGGGCTCGAACTCGAGCATGAGCTTCGCCACTCAGGGCTTCAAAAGCCAGACCTTCAACGGCGTGAACACCGGCGGCTTGAACGGCGGATCGAGCTCGAGCCTCGCCTCCATCATCGATCTGACGCGCGCCGGCTGGTCGAACACGGCGGGCCAGCAGCGCAGCACCCTACAGCGCGTGTCTTACGGCCTGGTGGACGATGTGCTCAAGCGCAGCTACCAGGAGAACTTGGACACCGTGCAGGGCAACAAGCCGGTAGTGCAGGATTTGTTCACCGGCGTCAAGGCCATCCAATTGCGCTACCTGGACGGAAATCAAACCTGGCAGACCCAATGGCCGCCGCCGAATCTGATGCTCCCCGACAGCCTCACGGCCAGGCCGGTGGCCGTGGAGCTGATCATCGAGTTCAAGGATTGGGGGCGCGTGCGCCGCCTCGTGGAGGTGGCCGGATGAAGACGCGGCCCCCTCATCGCCGGTCTTCTCAGGGCCGGTCTTCTCAGGGCCGCCCGGCGAGCCGCCGAGGCCAGCGCGGCGTCGCGCTCATCATTGCGCTCATTCTGGTGGCGCTCGCCACCATTCTGGCGACCAAACTCACCTTCGACGGGTTCCTCGAGCGCAGGCGTACCATCGGGGTGCTGGCCGCGGAACAAGCCCTGCAATTCGGTTTCGGTGCCGAAGCACTGGCGGCCGACGCGCTGGCCCAGGACCTGCAGAGCAGCAGCCAGCAAACCACCCTCACCGCGCCGTGGGCGCAGCCCACCCAGCCCCTGCCCATCACCCCTCCGGAGGATCCCGAAGGGGAGCCCATCGGCACCTTGCAGGGCCAGCTGGAGGACATGCAGGGCCGCTTCAATCTGAACAATCTGGCCAGGGTCGTTCCCGGCACCGGCCCCCAGGCGAATCAACCGACGCAGGATCCGCAGCCCCTCGAGCAGTTCCAGCGGCTGCTGGCCCTGGTCGGCCTGGAACCCAAATGGGCGGCGATCGCGCGCGATTGGATCGATGCCGACGACATCCCCGGGAGCCCGGACGGTGCCGAAGACCAGGTCTACACCTCGCAGATTCCACCCTATCGCACCGGCAACTGGCCCATGATGTCTCCCACGGAACTGATGAATCTGCCGGGATTCGGCGCCGACCGCTATCGCAAGATCGCCCCCTACGTCACCGCGCTGCCGAGTGCGACGGTGCCCATCAATATCTGCACGGCGCCCGCGGTGGTGCTCGAGAGTCTGGCCGACGATTTGAACGGGGAATACAGCGATGAATTGCTGACGAACGGCCGCAAGAGCGGCTGTTTTCCCGATTTGAACGCTTTCCGCAACGTCGTCGGCCCGAAGGAACTCGCGGCCATCAACGGCCGCTATGGCCAGGTCAGCCAGTATTTCCGCCTGACCACCCGCGTCACCCTTGGCACTACGGAGTTCACCTTGTACAGTCTTTTGCTGCGCGGTAGCGGCGGCAAGGTAACTCCGCTGCTGCGCTCTTTCGGAACCCCATAGCCACATGCCACAAACACTACTGCTGCGCCTTCCCCCGCCCGGCCAAGAAGAGACCGAATGGCTCACCATCGATGACACGGGCCAGTCGGAGACGATTCGGCAGCGCGGCTCGCTGACCCTGGCCGCGGCGGTATCGCGCACCGGCAAGGTGGTGGCGCTCGCTCCGGCCACGCAGATTCTGCTGGCCGAGCCCGAACTGCCCCCGGGCAGCGGCGTGAAGCTGGCACGGGCGGTCCCCTTCGCCCTGGAAGAGCAGCTCACCGAGGACATCGACCACATGAGCTTTGCCGTCGGCCGGCGCCTGCCCGAGCGGCGCGCACGCCCGTGGCCGCGGTGTCGCGCACCGTCCTAGCAGGGCTGGCTGGCGGATTTGCGCGCCGCCGGCCTCGAGCCTCTGGCCCTGTACCCGGACATCTCGCTGATGCCTGAGAACCCAGGCCAAACGGTCCTGTGGCTCGAGAAGCATAGGCTCGTCCGTGCGCCGCCCCGGCACGCTGCCCTTCGCCGTGGAATTATCGCCGGTCCGCGAAGCCCTGGTGGTCGCCGGGGTCATTGCCGATCCCCTGGATGACGAGTCGGAACCCAAGGTGCCGGAAAGCGCCGTGCTGTACATCAGCCGCGAGGATTGGGCGCATTCGCACGCCGAGTTCGAGGAGCTCACCGAGAAATTCGAATCGCTGAAGGTGCAGCTGCTGCCGGATGGGCCGCTGCCATGGCTGGCTCGGGGACTCGAGGGCACCGAGGCGGTCAACCTGTTGCAGGGCGAGTTCGCGCGCACTACTTCATTCGGTGCGCGCTGGCACCAATGGCGCACGCCGGCGCTGCTGGCGGCCGCCTTGCTCGCCGTGCACATCGGCGTCCAGGCGCTGCAAATCACTCAGGCCAAGCGCGAAGGCGCCGCGCTCGATGCGCAAATCGCCCAAGTCTTCTCCTCCGCCATGCCGGCCGAGCCGCTGCAGGATGCGCGGCGCCAGATGGAATCGCGGCTCAGCCGCATTCGCAAGTCGGGGGCGGGTCCGGCGTACTTTCTGCGCGCGCTGAAGGTCCTGAGCGGCGCAATCGCGGTCACGCCCAAGACCGGCATCGATGCCCTGAGCTATCACGAGAACTCCCTCGACTTGAAGGTGACCGCGCCGAGCCTCGCCTCGCTCTCGCAGTTCTCGCAGTTCATCGGCAAGCAGGGAATGAGCGCGGACATCCAATCCTCGACGCCGGTCGCCACCGGAGTCGAAGCGCAGATTCAAATGCACAGCGGCTCATCGAGGGCGCACCGATGAACAAGCTTCGCGCCTGGTACGCCGGTTTGCAGCAGCGCGAACAGCGCATGGTGGCCATCGGCGGCGTCGCCGTGGCGCTGCTCATCGTGGTGGTGGGAATTCTGGTGCCGCTGCAATCGGCGGTATCGACTGCGGTGTCGCGCAATGCAACCAAGCGAGAAGATCTGGCCTGGATGCAGGTGAACGCGCCGGAAATTCGCGCGGCCGGCGGCCAGCTGCCGGCAAACACGGGCGAAGCCCCGGTGGTCCTGGTCGATCGGATCGGCCGCGAGGCCGGGCTCGGCGGTGCTTTGCGCGGCACCCAGCCGAGTGGCACGGGGGTTCGCGTGCAGCTCGAGGCCGCGCCCTTCGATACCATGATTACCTGGCTTGCCACGCTCGACGAGCGCTATGGGCTCGCGATCGAATCCATTACGGTGGATCGCGCTGTGCGGCCGGGAGCGGTGAATGCCAACATCACGTTCGCCCAGTCGCGCCCCTAAGCCCGAGCCTGCTTCGCGATCCTACCGGCCGCTGATTCTCATCGGGCTTGCGGCGGTGCTCGCCGTGATCGTAGCAACACTGCCCGCCTCCCTGATCGCGCGCTTCCTGCCTGCGGGAATTCGCGCCGAGGATTTCTCCGGCAGCGTCTGGCACGGCTCCGCGGGAAAGATCAGCATCAATGGGCGGGACGCCGGCGCGCTCGAGTGGTGGCTGCACCCCCTGCCCCTGCTGGGAATGACCGTGGCCGTGGAGCTGCACTGGGTGAAGATAGGCTTCGTGGCGGATGCCGCCGTAACCCTCGATCGCCGCGGCTTCTCGGCGCGGGCCGTCAAGGGAGGCGGACCCATCGGGGATCTGCGCGACTTCGGCGTCGCGCCCGGATGGCGCGGCATCGCCGAACTCGATTTCAGCGAATTGAGGGGCGATTTCTCCAAGCCGCTCGCCGCCGTGGGCGATCTTCGCGTATCGAATCTCACCTCGGCGCAATTTGCCGGCGGCGCGGATCTGGGAGGCTACGATCTGCACCTGCCGCAGGGCGCGGTCGATGCCGCCGGCAATGTGACCGCGCAACTCACCGACACCGGCGGCCCGCTGGACTTACAGGCCGTCGTCCGCTATTCCGCCAAGGAGCGCACCGGCATGCTGAGCGGAACCTTGCAGGAGCGGGCGGGCGCCTCCCCGGCGCTGCTCAGCGAGATCAACGATCTGTCGCAATTGCGCGGGCGAGATCCGCAGGGGCGGATTCCCGTGGACCTCGAGCTTGCGCTGTAGGGCCGGGCGGCGGCGGCGCCCTATTCTTTGGGCCGACGCGCCCTCTTTGGCGGCGGCGTTTCGTGGAATCGTTTGCCTTCGGCGAGCATGGCAATGATGGCCTGCATGCGCTTCGTCCGGGTCTCGGGCTTCTTGGCGGTTTGCAGCCGCCACGCAATCGCGTAGGTGTTGGCCCTGTTCAAGGTCCGCATGAAGGCCCGCGCCTTCTTATGGCCCGCAAGCGCCTGCAGAAAGTCGCGGGGCAGCGTCATCTTGCTGGGCGAATCGTAAGCCCGGTGCCATCGGCCGTCCGTTTTGGCCTCTGCCACCTCCTTCAATCCCGCAGGCTTCATCCTGCCGCCCTCGGCAAGCCGCGCCACGATCTCACAATTGCGCTTGGACCACATGCTTCTTGCACGCCGCGGCGTGAATTTGCGCAGCCACGAGGCCTCATCATGCTTCTTGATCTGGCCGTCGATCCAGCCGTAGCAAAGTGCGGCGTCCAATGCCTCGGCGTGGCTCACGGAGGCGACCCCGGAGCTCTCCTTGAAGAACCGCAGCCATACGCCGCTCGAGACTGCGTGAGATCGCGCCAGCCACCGCTCCCACTGCGCGGCCGACTCGAATGTGAGGATTTCGAATTCCGTGTTGGCAGTCATCACTGCAGACCCCCTGCGCCCCCTACGCCGCCCATTCGCGCCAGGCGCCCATCAGCGGGAAATACAGGCCCAAGCGTACCGGTTCGGGGCCCAAGCGTTTCGCCAGCATGCCATAGCGCTGCAGCTGCGGCCGGTACCGCTCCACCTCCCGGTCCAGGAATTCCTCGAGGCCCCCGCCGATGTGCTGGCTGGTCTTGTAGTCGATGACCCAGCGTATCCCCTGCTCATCGATGAAGCTGCGGTCGAACACCACCCGAATCACTTCGCCCCGGAAGCCTGCCGCGCCCGTGGCCGGACCGGACAGGGCGTACTCGCGCACGTCCTCACGCGATTGCTGCAGAATCCAGCGGCCGCGCGGATCGCGGTGCACGGCCGCCAGCGCCTCGACCACTCGCGTCGGCCGCTTCCTGCAGCCGCTCGGCAGGAACACCGTGCAGGGCGAGCCAGCGGCGAAAATGCGGATGTCTGGCGCGAATGACGGCCTCGTCGCCGCCCGCCGCATCCATGGCCTGAAGCTCGGCATGCACCAGCGTCCCGACCCGCCGTGCGGTTTCGCCCGCCCAGTCGAACACCGGCGAATCCTCGCGCGTTTCGGGCGGAGCCGACATCGGCGCAGTCGCTGCCATTGCCGTGTCGAGGCCGGGGGCCCAGTTTCGCGGGACTCGCCGCAGCGGGCCACCGCGCGGCGCGCCCATGATTTCGCTCGACGCCGCCGTGCGGGCCTCGGTCTCTGCGAATTCAGCGCCCACCACGGGCCACAGCACGGCCAGCAAACTGCCGGCACGCGGCGACCACGGACGGCTTGCCTCGCCCGACGCTTCCGCCGAATCCTCGCTCGAATCGTCCAGAGGATGATCCTCCGCCCTGCCTATCCTCGCGGTCAGCCGCAGCTGCCATTTGGCGCGCGTGCACGCCACGTACAAGCAGGCGCTCGGCCTCGAGCTCGGCCGCATTGCGAAGCTGTCGGCGCAGAAATTCGAACAGCCGATCCCCTTCCGCGCCTACCGCCGGCCGCGCCGCCATCACCATGCCGTCGCGGCCGTGCGCGCGAATTCGTGCCAAACCAACAACGGGTCGCGGTTGTGCGGAATAGGCCGATCGAGCGCCGGCACCACCACCATGTCGAATTCCAATCCCTTGGCCTTGTGGATGGTCATGATCTCCACCGCGCCCGCCGCGCCATGATCGGCGTACAGATCCGCAAAGGCACCTGGCAGGTCGGCGGGGTCCGGCAGGCCGCGCTGTTCCAACTCCCGCAGACGCGCGAATGCAGCGGCGGCAAGATCGAGATCCTGCGGCGAAGACACACAGCTCGCCCCGCCGATGCCGAGCCAGGTACGCTCGACCCAGCGCGCCATCGAGGTGTCGTTGCGCAGCTGAAATGCGGCCTGCAGAGTCGAGCGCAGGCGCCGGCACCGCGACCTGCCATCCTCGCTCAAGCCGCTGAGGACGGATTCATCGGCCAATGCATCCCAGATCAGCGCGGCGCCGCGCGCAATCGGCAACAGGTCGGCCAGGCAGAGGCCCACCCAAGGCGCGCGCAGCACGGCGAGCCAGGCGGTGCGATCGCCGAGATGCAGCAGCGCGCCCGTGAGCATGATGATGTCGCGAACGACGGCGCGATCCTGCAAGGGTTCGATGTCCACCGCGCGGAAGGCGATGCCCCGCGCGCGCAATGCGGCCGCGATCTCGCGCGCATGCGTTCGGGCGCGCACCAGGACGGCGATGTGCCATGCCGGATGCCGCTCGAGCTGCGCCTCGATCATGCGGGCGATGGCCGTCGACTCCTCGGCCCGGGTCGCGAAGCCGCGCAGCGCCACGGCGGGAGCCGCCGTCGATTCGGGCGATTCGACCACCGCCGCCACGCTGGGCCGAAACGCGATGGCGCCGCGATCGCGATCGTCGGCTCGCGGCAGGATGCGCGCAAAGCAGGCATTGATCCAATCCACCACGGGCGCGGCGGAGCGAAAATTGTCGCGCAGGCGCTGCACTTCGAAACGCACTTCGCCGATGCCGTCTTCCGCCAGTTCCAGGAAGGCGCGCACTTCCGCCTGGCGAAAGCCGTAAATGGACTGCATGGGATCGCCGACGCAGAACACACTGCGCCCATCGCCCTCCTGCCAGCCGGCCGTCAACAGCGCGATCAGCGCGAGCTGGGCGCTCGAGGTGTCCTGAAATTCATCCAGCAGAATGTGCTGCAGGCGATAGTCGAGCCGCAGGGCGAGGTCGGTCGGCGCATCCGCGGAGCCGAGCGCGCGCAGCGCGGCCAGGGACACGGCAGGAAAATCGGCGGCGCCCTGCTCGCGAAACACCTGATCCAATTCCGCCGCCGCCAGCACCAGCACCTGCGCCACCTCGCGAACCCTGCCCCCACTGCTCATCGCTCATAGGCTGGCTCCGGCAGGTCGCGAATTTCGACCAGGATTTGCCGCGCATGCGGCTCCCGATCGAGTTCCTGCAACAGATCCTGCATCGGCGGCTTGTCGGCGCACCGCGGCGGAAAACCCTCCTCTTTGGTGAGCTGCCGGCGAATCTGCGTTCTTCGCCGTGAGCAGCAGGCGCGCCATGCCGCGCCAGCGTGCAAGATCGGCGGTGTCGGTCCGCAGTGTCGAGCCATCCGCCGCCCAATCCGAACAGGTCCGGCCGAGCGGCGCGCAGCGCCGCGCCATGCATCAGCGGCGACAGCGCGCAGAGTCTCTCCACGCCGAGGATCTCGCGCGCGCGCTTCAGATGCGCGACACCAACAGCCGCAAATCCTCATCGAGATGCTGCCGCACCCGCAGAAGCTGCGCCTCATCGAGCGCACTGGCCGCCTGCAGCCGTCCCGCCAGCAGCGGCAACCAGCGGTCGCGGCTCGGCAGCATGCTCGACATGAGCTTTACCAGCCGGCGCCAGCGCTGATCGTCGAGCGCCAGCACCCGATCGACGGCGGCGCCGAACCGATCGCCCGCCTGTCGCGCCAGCGCCCGGCGCGCCGCCTCTTCGTAGCAGGGCTTGGCGTCGGTGAGCACTTCAGGCCGGACCCCGCTCCGGCGGATACGGGCAGCTGGCCGGCCAGCCAGGCATTGAAGGCGTCGATGGTCTCGATGCGCAGCCGCGAAGGCTGGCGCCGGACATCGAGGCGCAGGGCATGTAGATGCCGGCTCGCGGCCACCGCCAGCCCAAGGTCTCCCGATTCATGCCCACGGGACAGGCGTCCTGGCCGGCGGCGCCGAGCGCCTGCAGCACCCGCTCTCGCATCTCCTCCGCGGCGCGGCGCGTGAACGTGAGCGCCAGGATTCGCTCGGGCGCCTCGACCGCGCGCCAACAGCCGCAGGTAGCGCTGCGACCAGCAGCGTCGTCTTGCCCGAGCCCGCGGGCGCCTGCACCAGCACCGAGCCATTCGACTCGATCGCGCGCTCGCGCGCCGCTGCGTCCGATGCCGGCCGTGCCTTCTCAGTCATGAGGGCTGCCGTCCTCGAGCGCCGCCGGCACGCGGCACAGTCCCTGAAGACTGCAGCTCCTGCAGGCGCGTAAGGTCGGCGCCACGGCGGCCCGGCCGGCCGCAAAATCCGCGGCCAAACCCTCGATGCGCCGCGACCAAAGCTCGGATCAGCGCGGCAAAGTCAGGCATGCCCTCGAGCGCGCGACTTGTGGCCCTTGGGTTTGAAAATGCCGCCTCGTTCAGCCTCGGCGAGGAAGCTGCAGTCGCCGGCGTTGACTCGGCCGTAGGCCACCGCGACCAGGGCCTCGGGACGCCACAGCGCATAGAGCGGCAGCTGCGGGTTGTCGGGACGCTCGCCGCGCCAATCCACGGCCACCATCCCTGTCTTGTAGTCGATGAGCACGCGCGATCCGTCTGCGAGCCGGTCGATGCGATCGATCCGCAGCGAGAACTCGAGGTTCGCGTGCCGCACCGACTGCTTGCCCTCATCGAGCTGCTCCACCTCGAAGGGCTCACGCTGCCGCTCGACCTGCAGCCATTTGCGCAGCAGGTTGCGCATGCGCTCGCGCTCGCGCTCCCGCCAGCGAGGACCGGGATCGCGCACGCGGCATACCTTGGCGATCGCGCCGCTCACCGCCTCCTCCAACAGCCGCGCCTCCGCCTCCGGCTCGATCGAGGTCAGGGCGCTCGAATGGCGCAGCTTCGACCACATGATGCTCGAGCGCGTGATGCACCAGGTCGCCGCGCTCGCGCTCATTGAATCCCGGTACCGGCCGCACCAGCTCCTCGGTGCGCAGCCGGGTCTCGGCTGAAGCCGCGAAATGCACAGCGCGATTGCGCCTTCAATGTCGCCACGCCGCGCGTGCGCTCGCCCTCCCCGAACGGCGGCGCGAGCTCGTCCGTGAATTGTTCGAGCGCGGGCGCCTCAAGCAGCAGCGCGCGCCAATGAGGCCGCGGCAGCGCCGGCGGCAGGGCCGCCGCGTCGGCCGGCAGCAGCGGACTGGCGGCGGCGGTGCGGCCGTCGCCCGGATCGGCGTAGCTGAACACGCACTCGCCGGCACGTGCCGCCCAGCGACTCTGCAAGTCCAGCGCGAACTGCAGTTGCGATTCCGGGGCGGCGGCAATCACGCCGAACTCACGCTGCAATCTCACCGGCAACAGAGGAATGGGGTCGGCCGGAGGCGGCCATCGCTGGTCGCTGCAGCCGCTGATCCACACTGCCTGGTAGTTCAACCAGGGATCGATGAGCTGTCCGCTCACCCAGATGGGTGGAATGCCGGTCTGCACCTGGAATGCCGTGTCGCGCGCCGCGCGCTCGAGCAGGCGCTGCGCGGTGCCGCGCGACTGTCGTGCCGAAAATCGAGTCCGCGGCGGCGAGCGCGCCCAGAAGCTTGCGAAAACGCTCCGCGCCCTGGTACTCGACGCTGGACCAGCGATGCCGCAGCTCCCAGGGGCCGGCTTCGAGCGCCGCGATCCATGCCTGAACCCAACGGCTCAAGGGATGACTGCCGGTCACGTTTTCGACCGCGCGTAGCGCAGCGCGCAGCCGTTGCACGGCTGCCGCCGAGCCGATAGCGTGAGCCGCGGCGATTCGCTCCGTCAGCGCCAACCACCCGTTGAGATCCGCTTCGCTCGGACCTTCCCGACGCAGATGCACATCAAGCAGGGCCGCAGCTCCGGCTTCCGCGTCGGATGCCTGCATCTCGGGCGAACGCAACAAAGCACTGAAGCGCTCGAAGGAAACCGCGCCCAAGCTCGCGGCCAGTAGCTGCAGCGCCGCGCGCACCGGCGCGAACTCGGCAAGCGGCGTGCCGCCCGCCAGCGCATAGGGCGCCGCGGCCGCGCCGGCCGACAGAGCAAATCGCGGCCGTGCCAATGCCGCGTCGAAGGCGTCGATGGCCTCCGCGCGCCGCAGGCTCAGGTCCGCCATGCAGATCCAGGCGCGAAACCCCGGCGTGGATCGCAAATTCATCTGCGCCCAGTCGGCGATCGCCGCCAGTTCCGCCGCCGGCGATGCGGCGTGCAGCCGGCACACGGTCCTCGCCACCCCGCCCGGAGGCGCCAGCATCCGGCCGTGGCGCTCGAGCCAGCGGCGCGCCACCGGCCGCCAGAGCGGACTCTCGATCCAACTGAAGGCCTGCGCCGGCGGCGGTGTCTGCGCCAGCAGCTCGTCGGCACCGATGCAATTCATTTGCCGGCAGCGCTCATCGAAGCGCCCGTTCCAGTGCAAAAATGCGCTCGACTCCTCGGACGCCGAAGGATGGCTGGCGACGGCACTCAGAGGAATGCCGTAGTCGTGCAGGGCGTGCCGGGCGCGGCGCGCCGCGCGCGCCGCTGCGGTGGGCTCGAGCAGCTCCGGGCCCGCATCGCCCGAATCGATCACGGCGCGCCACATCTCGCGCTCATCGACGTCGCCGAGGACCCGCGGCAAGGTGGCGTCCGTCAATTGGCGGCTGGCATGCGTTTCTCGCAGCCAGCTGCCGAGGTCGCGCACCCGCGGGGTGGGCCAAATCTCGCGGCCGACCTCCTGGTGCGCTCGCTCGACCGCATCGCTCAAAGCCGCCGCCAGTTCGGCGTTGGGCGCGAGCACGGTGTGCCCGGCCGCGAGGGCCGCCATCAGGCCGGGGACGGCGGATTCTGCGCTCAGTGCTGCTGGACCTTGGCGACGGTGCCGACCAGCTGCAGCTCGGGCCGCGCGGCGGCCTGCGCCTCGAGCACCTCTTCGATGCGCGCGAATACGGTCTCGAGCACTTGCGGCTCGGGTAGATTGGTGATGCGAAAGCAGTTGTGGTACGGCACGTTGAAGCTCACTCCCGGCGCGACCAAGACATGCTTGTTCTCGAGCAGATCGAGCGCGAAGGCCTGGTCGTCGAAGTCCGGCAGCACATCGCTGCGCACCTCGACGAAGGAGTACAGCGCACCCATGGGGCGCGCCAGCCGCAGATACTTGCTGCGCGCGACCCCGTCCAGGATGGTCTGCCGCGATTCGTACAGGCGGCCGCCCGGCAGAGTCAGCTCGCGGATGCTTTGATAGCCGCCGAGTGCCGTTTGCACCGCCCACTGGCCCGGGACATTGCTGCACAGGCGCAGCGAGGACAGCAGCTCGAGACCGGCGAGGTATTCAGCCGCGCTCTCGATGTCGCCGGAGAACGCTGCCCACCCCACCCGATAACCGCATGCCCGGTACACCTTCGAGAGGCCGCTCATGGTGCAGCACAGGGTGTTGTGCACCAGCGTCGCCATGGGTACGAACTGCGCATCGTCGTACACGATGTGGTCGTAGATCTCGTCGCAGAGCACCACCAAACGATGCTCCTCGGCCATCTTTGCAATGGCCGCCAAGGTCTCCCGCGGGTACACGGCGCCCGTCGGATTGTTGGGATTGACGATGACGATGGCGCGGGTGCGCTTGGTCACCAAGGCTTCGATGTCCTGCGGATCGGGAATGAAGGAGCGCGCCGGATGACAGGGATAGTGCACGGCGCGCCCCGAATTGAGATTCACCGCCGCCGTCCACAAGGGATAATCGGGGCTGGGTACCAGCACCTCGTCTCCCGGGTTCAACAGCGCGCGCAAGGTCAGATCGATCAGCTCGCTCACGCCGTTGCCGATGAACACCTCCTCGGCCGTGACCCCGCGCACGCCGCGCTCCTGCTGCTGCATCACGACGGCCTCGCGCGCCGGAAAGATGCCCTTCTGGTGCACGTACCCCTCGCTGTGGCGCAGATTCTCGATCATCGCCAGACGCATGGTCTCCGGGGTTCTGAAACCGAAGGCAAAAGGATTGCCGATATTGAGAGAAATGATGTCGTATCCCTGCCGCTCCAAGGCGGACGCCCGCCGCGCCAGCTTGCCGCGAATCTCATAGCGCACATTGGCTAGGCCGCTGCTGGCTCGTATCGGTTTTCTTTGGGTCATGGAGCAGAAGAATAGCGGAATATGCGCCGGCAAAATACTGCGGCCGCCATGCCGCGCAGGGTCCGCGCGGGCGGCGCGGGCGGCGCGGGCGTCGGCCCTTTCATGCCGCAGGAGGCTCCACGTCGGAAACTCCCGTCGCGATCAGCGCGCGGCGCAGAGGCTCGAGCTGACGCTCGTAGTTGCGCCACTGCGCGAGCGAGGAGCGGTACACCGGCCTGCGGATCTGGGATGCGCTCGCAGTCTTGGCGGCGGAGGGATTGCGGTGAAACTGCGCACACCCTTCTTCCCAGTCGAGGCCGCAGTAAGCGAGCAGCCGCCGCGATTCTCCCTCGGGGTCGCTCACCAGGCGTTCATAGCTGAGTTCGTAAATGTGCGCGGGCATGCTCCGCTGCCAGTGGGCCATCAGCTTGCGGTAAGCGGCGTAGTAGCGGGCCAGATCCTCGATGTCGTAAGAGTAGGGATAGCCGTCCTTGAACAGGGTCTTGTAGATCGCGTAGCAGGCGGCCATCGGTCCCCGGGTGAGATGAATGATGCGGGCGTTCGGCAGCGCGCGGCGAATCAGGCCGCAATACAGATGGTTCAGCGGCATCTTGTCCGTGAAATGCGGCTTGGCGAGCCACGGGGGGCGCGCTCTGCGAAGATAGTCTCGTCCCAAGGCAGCGAAATCCAGGGACTCCGACAGCTTGACCAACTGTTCGCGCTGCGGGTTCGACTGACCCGAGAGGCTGCGGCACGCGGCCACCAGGGCCTGCGCAAAACAATCGAGCTCCCCGGCCGAGTGCACCCGGGAGTGACTGGCGAGAATCCTTTCGACCAGGGTCGTGCCGCTGCGCGGCAGGCCGAGGATGAACATGGGCGCCCGGCTATCGCAGCCCGCAACCGAGGAGTCGGGCGCGGCGGGGAAGGTTTGGGCAATCCACTCGGCGGTGGCGACATCCAGCGCCACATCGTAGCGAAGGTGCCGCCGGCGCATCGACGATCCGATCGCAAGCTGGCCGAAGGATTCTTCGAACCGGCCCACATCCTCGAGCTCCTTCGCCAACGCGAACCGAGTCTGCACCTCGCCTCGCCACTCGCGAATGCCGCCCGCGAGCAGCGCCTGCAGCGCCTCGATGTGATTGTGCTCGGCCGTCTGGGGACCGAGGTCCGCCCGATTATGGTAGGCCTCGTAGTCCTGCGGGTTGAGCGCGATCACCCGATCGTAGTCCTGCTCCGCACCGGCCAGATCGCCGACGAAGCGCCTCACCGCCGCGCGGTTGAACAGGTACGCCGGATTCGACGGTGCGATCGCCACCGCCTGGTCGTAGCAAGCCAGCGCCCGCGCCTCCTCGTTGGCCGCATTGAACAGGGTGCCGATGGCATCGAGCGCCGCGTCATTGGCGCCGGCCCGTTCTCGCGCCGACTCGGCCGCGAGCAGCGCGTCGGCGGTGCGCCGCAGCGCCAGGAGGCAATGGGCCCTTTGAATCTGGATGAGGGGATCGGACCCCGCCAAGGAGGCGGCGATCTCGATGAGCCGCAGAGCCTCTTCGGGCTTGCCCAGGTGCAAGGCAATCGAGCTCGCAGTCGCCCATCCGGGCGCGTAGCCGGGGTGCGCCTGGTTGAGCGACTCGCAGGCCTGGGCGGCGCGCGGCAGATCCGCGGCCGACATCAAACGATGCACCTCCTGGTGCAGGGCGGCCGCCGCAGTCACTCAGGCACCTGCGGAAGCCGCAGCTCCTGCGCACGGTGGCACGCGGCCCAGTGCCCCGGCAGCGCCTCCTCGAGCGGCGGCGTGGTCGCACACACCGCCAGTGCATAGGGGCAGCGATCGCGATACGCGCAGCCCGCGGGCGTCAGCGCCGCCTCGGCCGAAGTCGCGAGCCACGGGGGTTCGGCTGCAGCTGCCGGCGCTGCCGGAGGGAGCGACGGCACGGCCGCGAGCAGCGCCCGCGTGTACGGATGGATGGGTGCGGCGAATAGCGCATCGCGGGGCGCAATCTCCACCAGCCTGCCCGAATACATCACCAGAATCCGATGGCTCAGGTGCCTCACGACGGCCAGATTGTGGCTGATGAACAGCATGGCCGTGCCGGCATCGCGCTGCAGATCGAGCAGCAGGTTGACGATCTGGCCCTGGATGGACACGTCCAAGGAACTGACGGGCTCATCGCAGATCAGAAGTTTCGGGCTCAATATCATGGCCCGGGCGATGCCGATGCGCTGGCACTGGCCGCCGCTGAACTCATGCGGATAGCGGCCGATCATGTCCGCGGTCAGACCCACTCTCTCGAGCATGGCGGCAACGCGGCCGCGGCACGCCCGCGCGTCCAGACCCGGCTCGAATATGCGCAGCGGCTCGGCGATGGCTTCGCCCACCGTCATGCGCGGGTTCAAGCTGGCGAGCGGATCCTGAAAAACGATCTGCAAGTCGCGGCGCAACCGGCGCAGCGCGTCTCCTTCGCAGGAGAGCAGATCCCGGCCGCGCCACAGCACCGAACCGCGGCTGGCGCGCACCAGGCGCAGGATGGCGCGGGCCAATGTCGACTTGCCCGAGCCCGACTCTCCCACCAGACCCAGTGTCTCGCCCGCCGACAGTTCGAAGCCCACGTCGCTCAGCGCCGCGTAGGCGCCGAATTGCACGCTCAATCCGGCGATTCGCAGCAAGGGTTCATTCATGGACACATCGGCATTCATGGGGTCAACGGGAAGTGACACGCCACCCTGCCCCCATGGCCGGCCTCCCCGAGGAGCGGCCGCTCCACGCGGCAGCGCTCGATCGCCCGGGCACAGCGCGGCGCGAAGGCGCAGCCGCCCGGGTCCTCGCCCGCCCTCGGCGGTTGACCCGCCAGGGTGGGCAAGCGCTCCTGATGCGGTCCCGACAAACTCGGAATGCACTTGAGCAGCTCCGCGGTGTAGGGGTGGCGCGCATGACGGAACAGATCCCCCGCCGCGGCGCTCTCGACGATCCGTCCCGCATACATGACCACGATCCGGTCGGCGAGGCCCGCGACCACCGCCATATCGTGGCTGATCAGCGCCAGCGCCATGCCGATCTCGCCCCGCATGTCGCGCAGCAGGTCGATGATCTGAGCCTGCACGGTCACGTCCAGCGCCGTCGTCGGCTCGTCGGCCACGACGAGCTTGGGCTCGCACATCAAGCTCATCCCGATCATCACGCGCTGACGCAACCCCCCGGACAGCTCGTGCGGATACTGATTCAGCCGCTGCTGTGCCTGCGGCACGCGCACCCGCTCGAGCATGCGCCGCGCGGCGCCGCGCGCCTCGGCCCAGGACCGGCCCGCGTGGCAGACCAGGATCTCGGCCAGCTGCGTGCCGATCTTCAGATGCGGCGTGAGCGAGGTCATCGGATCTTGGAAAATCATCGTGAGCTTCGACCCGCGGATGCGATTCAGCGAGCCGGGCGATGCGCCCAGAATTTCCCGCTCCTCGAAGCGCACGCTGCCCGAGGCGGCGGCATTCGAGGCCAGCAGTCCCATGGCCGCCATGAACACCTGGGTCTTGCCCGATCCGGACTCCCCGACGATTCCGATGCACTCGCCCGCCCCCACCTCGAGCGACACCTGCCGCACGGCGTGGATGCTGCGTGCCGGCTGCGCGAAACTCACGCTCAACTCATCGATGCTCAAGGTGGGCGGCAATTCAGCGCTCCTCGGCGTCGAGGGCGTCGCGCAATCCGTCGCCGAAAATGTTGAGCGCCAGGAGCAGCAGCGCCAGGAATCCGCCGGGCACCAGCAATATCCAGGGCGCCGCTTCCATTTCTCCCGCACCTTCGGCAATCAAGGTCCCCAGGCTCGCACCCGGTTCTTGAATGCCCAATCCCAAGAAGCTCAGGAAGCTCTCGAGCATGATGATCTGGGGGATGGTGAGGGTGGCATAGACGATGACCGGTCCGATGACGTTGGGGATCACATGCCTGAGAATGATACGCGCGGTACCCGCTCCCGACGCCACGGCGGCCTCGATGAATTCCCTCTGGCGTATGCTCATGGTTTGTCCGCGCACGATGCGCGCCATGGTGAGCCATCCCACCGCGCCGATGGACAGATAGAGCAAGTATTCGTTGCGGCCGAAGATCACGGTCAGAAATATGACGAAAAATATCAGCGGCAGGCCGCTCAGGATCTCGATGATGCGCATCATCACATGATCGGTGCGTCCGCCGACATAGCCGGCAACGGCGCCATAGCCGATGCCGACCAGAAAGCTCACCGCGCTCGCCACCAAGCCGACCGCCAGCGACACCCGGGTGCCCTCGAGAGTGCGTGCGAACAGGTCGCGCCCCAGCCGGTCCGTGCCGAACCAATGTGCATGCTGCAGGGAGGGTTTCGAAGCCACGTGCTGCCAATCCAGGCTCTCGCCGCCGTTCGGATTGAACCACGGGCCGAACAAGGCCAAAGCCACCACACCCACGATGACGAGCAGCGCGCACACGGCGCCCGGATTCGATCGCAAGCGGCGCGCGGCATCCGCGAGCAGGCCGCTCATCGCGCAAGCCTTACGCGCGGATCCAGCCAGGCGTACAACAGGTCGACCAGCAGGCCCATGCCGATGAGCAACGCCGAATAGATGATCACCATGCCCATGACGAGGGTGTAGTCCCTGTTCAGCGCGCCTTGCACCATGTATCGCCCGATGCCGGGCAATCCGGCGATGGATTCGACCACCAGCGAGCCGGTCATGATGGAGGCGACCGCGGGCGTCAAGTAGCTTGCCACCGGCAGCAAGCAGGGCCGCAGTGCGTGCCGCACGATCACCGTGCGCAGCGGCAGTCCCTTCGCAACGGCCGTGCGGACGTAATGGCTGCGCAGCACTTCGAGCATGTTGGCGCGGGTGAGCCGCGCGATCACGCTGAGCGGCGGCAGCGCCAGCGCGGCGACGGGCAGCACCAGGTCCCGTATCGAGCCGGGTTCCCAGCCGGCCACCGGCAGCCAGTGCAGGTAGATGCCGAACACCAGGCCAAGAAATGGCAGCACCACGAAGGGCGGGATGGCAATGCCCACCACGGCCAGCGACATCGCCGCATAATCGGCCGCCCGGTTGCGGCGAAGCGCGGCGAAGGTGCCGATGGGAATGCCGAGGAGCAGAGCCAACGCCATGGCTATCGTCCCGAGCTCGAGCGTCACGGGAAACCCTTGAGCGATCAGCTCCGTCACCGAGAAATCCTTGTACTTGAACGAGGGCCCGAAATCTCCATGGGCCAGGGCGCCGAGATAGCGGCCGTACTGCACCCAGATCGGCTTGTCCAGGCCGTAGGCACTCTGCAGATTCGCCAGGATTTCCGCGGGCAGCGCCTGCTCTTGATCGAAGGGACCGCCCGGGGCCGCGCGAATCAGAAAGAACGCCAGCGTGACGATGATGAACAGGGTGGGAACCGCGCCGGCCAAGCGGGTCAGGAAGTAGCGCAGCATCTCGCGCCAGTCTATCGGCTGACCGCAAGGTGGACAAGCGAAGCGGCGATCCTTACACTAGCGCGCCGGATTTGCGCTGGCGCCCAGACCGACCCGCGCGAGCCCATCGCCCCATAAATTCGAGGTTTCATGGAATCCACACGCCCTATCCGTGCGCTGATGCGCGGCCTCGATGCGCTCACTGTTCTGAATTTACGCGACGGGGCGACCGTTTCTGAGGTGGCCCAGGAAATTCACCTGCCGCGCACCACCGTGTATCGAATATTGGAAACCCTGTGCAATGCCGGCTTCGTGTTCCGCGACCCGGCCGATGAGCGCTACCGCTTGACCATCCTGGTGCGCGGCTTGAGCGACGGCTTCGACGATGAAGCCTGGGTGACGCAGATCGCCAAGCCCTTCATCAACGATCTATGCCGCGAAGTCGTCTGGCCCGTGTCCATCGCCACCTTGTCGGGAACGACCATGCTGGTGCGCGAATCCACCGACCACATGAGCCCCCTGGCGATCGAACGATTTCCTCCCGGATTCCGTGCGCCGCTGCTGACGACGGCCACCGGCTGCGCCTATCTGGCGCATTGCCGGGCGCCGCAGTGCGACACCTTGATCGATATTCTGGCCCGCTCCAACAAGGAAGAGGACAAGCCCGCGCGTGCGCGCGGGGAGCTGCAGCGCCAGCTAGGCGCCATCAAGGTGTCGGGATACGCCACCTCCACCCGCACCCGCCGTCTGGCGGAGGAAGTCAGCTTGGCCGTTCCCGTGCTGCTGCACGACCGGGTGCTCGCCAGTTTGACGGTGCGTTTTGCCGCTTCCGCCGTGCCGCTGAAGGGCGGCGTCGAACGCTTTTTGCCGAAGTTGCGCCAATGCGCCGCTAAAATCAGTGCCTTGTTTTCCGAGCAGCAGGCCGAGGCCCGTCGCCTCGACCCCGTGAACAGCGGCGCATAAGCGCCTGGAGAGGTAAATGCAGAAGATCATGGTATGTATCAAGCGGGTCGTCGACTACAACGTACGCATCCGCGTCAAGCCCGACGGCAGCGGCGTGATGCTCGACGGGGTGAAGATGAGCGTGAATCCCTTCGACGAAATCGCTCTCGAGGAGGCGCTGCGCATCAAGGAGCGCGGCACGAACATCGAAGTGGTCGCCGTCAGCATCGGCGTGGCCGATACTCAGCAGCAGCTGCGCACGGCCCTGGCGATGGGCGCGGACCGCGCAATCTTGGTGCAGACCGACGGCGCGGTCGAGCCGCTCACGGCCGCCCAGACCTTCCTCGCGGTGGCCAAGAAGGAAAACCCGGACCTGATCTTTCTGGGCAAGCAGGCCATCGATGACGACGCCAACCAAACCGGCCAGATGCTCGCCGCACTGTGGGAGCGGCCGCAGGCGACTTACGCTTCGAAAGTGGAAATCTCCGCCGGCAAGGCCGCGGTGACCCGCGAGGTCGATTCGGGATTGGAAACCATCGAGGTCGACCTGCCGGCGGTGGTCACCGTGGACCTGCGCTTGAACGAGCCGCGCTACGTCAAATTGCCCGACATCATGAAGGCCAAGAAGAAGCCCTTGGATGTCACCTCGCTGGATGCGCTGGGGGTGAGCACAGGAGTGCTGCTCAAGACCGTGAAGACGGAGCCGCCGGCGCAGCGCCAGAAAGGCGTGATGGTCAAGGACGTGGCTGAACTGGTCGATGTACTCAAGAAGAAGGGTTTGATCTAATGCACAAGGTACTCATTGTTGGCGAACACGACGGCAAGAATCTCAATCCCGCCACGGCGAAGTGCGTTACCTGCGCACGCGCGGTGCCGGACGCTGAAATCACCATCGTTGTGCTGGGCGCGGACACGGCCGCCGTCGCCGCCCAAGCCGCCGCCGTCGCGGGAGTAAAATCGGTGCTGCGCGTGGATCGCGCCGAGAACGAACATCCGCTCGCGGCGATTTTCGCGCCCCAGCTGGCGGCGCTCGCGGCCGATTACACCCATGTGTTCGGACCCTCCACGAGCTTCGGCAAGGATCTGATGCCGCGCGTCGCCGCATTGCTCGGCGCACCGCAGGTGAGCGATTTGATGGCGGTCGAGGCGGCGTATCGTTTCAAGCGGCCGACCTATGCGGGGAATGCCATCCTGACCGTGGAAGCCGACCCCGCGCGAAAGCTCATCGCCACCGTGAGAGTGGCTTCCTTCGAAGCGGCCAAGCCGGGCGGCAGCGCATCGGTGGAATCCAAGAGCCTCAACGTCGCCCTGCCCTCGCACACGCGCTACGTCGGCGCGAAATCCGGTTCGACCGATCGCCCCGACCTGCAGACCGCCAAGCGCGTGGTGTCCGGCGGGCGGGCCCTCGGCAGCGCGGAGAATTTCAAGCTGCTGTTCAGCCTGGCGGACAAGATCGGCGCCGCGGTCGGCGCCTCGCGCGCCGCCGTCGATGCGGGCTACGCAGCGAACGAAATGCAGGTGGGCCAGACCGGCAAGATCATTTCCCCCGATATCTACATCGCCATCGGCATTTCCGGCGCTATCCAGCACCTGACGGGCATCAAGGACGCGCGCACCATCGTGGCCATCAACAAGGACGGCGAGGCGCCGATCTTCGAGGTGGCCGATGTCGGCCTGGTCGGCGACTTGTTCCAGATCGTGCCGGAACTCGAGCGCCTGGTCGGCGGCTAGCCAGCCGGCACATTGCATTCACGGACAGCGTACCGCGCCAGGGGCCGGGCTGGCTCAGGCGCGGTCGACCGCCGTCGCCGCCTCGTCGATCGCCTGTGCCAGAAGATCGGCATGCTCGCGGCGGAAGGGCATTGGCGGCCGCAGCTTGAGAATGCTGGCGTGAGGTCCCTCGTAGCCGATGAGCACGCGGGACCGCGAGGCCAGTGCATTCACGATCCGCTTATTGCGCAGCTTGGAAGGCGAGCCGTCGCGCTCCAGCACTTCCAGGCCGAGTAACAGGCCGGTACCGCGCACCCTGCCCAGGCACTCGTGCCGGGCGGCAACCGACTCGAGCTGCTCACGCAAGTACTCACCGACACTCGACGCATTCGCCATCAATTGCTCACGATCGAGCACCTCGAGGACGGCGAGGCCCGCGGCCGCCGCCACGGCGCTGCCGCCGAAGGTCGAGAAGAAGCCGAACTTCACCTGAAAAGCCTCGATCAAGGCACGGTTGGCGACGACCACACCCATGGGGTAGCCATTGGCAACCGGCTTTCCCATGGTGACGATGTCGGGCTCGAGTCCGCGTCTTTGGAATCCCCACCAGTGCGACCCGCTGCGGCCCAATCCATATTGCACCTCATCGGCGACGATGAGACTGCCCGCGGCGCGCATGCGGGAAGTGATGGCCTCGGACCAGGCAGCCGGCGGATCGAAGATACCGCTGCTGGTGATCGCCGTGTCGATGTAGAAGGCCGCCGGCGCGAAGCCCCGCTCGCGCAGCGCCGCGATGGAATGGTCGGTGTCTCGTGCCGCCTCCGCCGCCTGCGCCTCGCTCATGGCATCCCCGACCCGCAAGGCATCGGGCGGCGGCGCAATGGTGAGGACTCGCGGGTCGCGGGGCTTTCCCACCCCGGGGGTGAGCGCCGCCACGGCATCGGTGATCCCATGATAGGCGTTTTCCATCACCAGGCCGCCCTGGTGGCCGGTGGCCATCTGTGCCATGCGCCACGCCACATCGTTCGCCTCGCTGCCCGAATTCACGAATAAGCAGGCATTCAGATGCGCCGGGAAGCGTGCCGTGAGCCGCTCGGCATACTCGAGGATGTTCTCGTGCAAGTAGCGCGTGTGGGTCGCGAGAATCGCGGTCTGCCTTTGCACCGCCGCCACCACCGTCGGGTGCGTATGACCGACGTGCGGCACATTGTTGTACACGTCCAGATACGCGCGCCCCTGGGGGTCGTACAGCCAAACGCCGCTGCCGCGCACCAGATGCAGGGGCTGCTCGTAGAAAAGCTCCGCGCCGGCCCCCATCAGCCGATGCCGCCGGGCGAGATCCACGGCCGGCGAGGCTCCGCCAGAAATGCCGGCCGGTGCGCTTTGGGTGCCGGCCGCCTCGTGCCAGGCGCCGGTCAGTGCCTGGCGGTCGGCGGCCAGCAATCGATCCAGCGAGCGGCCGCTATGCATCGCGGCCTCATCCAATGCACCGGCGCCGTGGCTGTCGTGACGGCGGCGCCAGGCGTGCACCAGAAGGGTCACCGCATGCCTGGCGACGATGATGTCGTAGAGCAGGTCCACCTCCTCGGCTCGCAGCGGTTGCCCCTGCGCAAAGCCGCGCAGCAGGGCCGCGATCGAAGCGGCCGGCACCACGGCTTCGGTCAACAGTTCCGACATGGCGACCGCCGGCTCGAAGATCAGGGGCGCATGAATCATGTCCCCGAAATCAAGAATGCCGCAGATCGATCGCGCATCGGCATCCACCAGCAGGTTGGCCGCGTGGCAGTCGCCATGGATGGCCTGGCTGCGCAGGCCGCGCAGCCGCGGCAGACAAGTCCGAAAGGCACTCGCAATCCGCTCGACGGACTCACGCAGCGCCACCGATTCGATATAGTCGCTGAACTCCGCCAGTTCGGGCAGGCGCCTCACATCCCACGCCAGAGGCCGGGTGAGAGATGGATGAAAGTATCCCTGCAGAGCCCGGTCGAGCTGGGCCAGAGTGGCGCCGGCGCTGCCAAGCAGGTGCTCGTCCGGCCTCGCTTCGACCAGCAGCCGGCCGGGCAAAAAGCCCACCAGGCAGGCCGCATAGCCCGTTGAGTCGTGGCTGAAATGCCCGATGGCCTCTCCACGCTGTGTCGGAAAAAGTCGGGGCACCGGCAAGGCGGGATCCTGCTCCGCCAGATGGCCGAGCACGCTGACCAGGCAGGCGGTGCTTTGTGCATCGTCCGCGACCGCCTGGATCTTCAGGACGAACTCGCGCCCATCGGCGCTACGCAGCTGGAAGTTGCTGTCCCGCTCCCCCGGCAACGGGCTCGCCGACCCGGTGAGCCCGTATAAATCGCGCGCGATGCGCTCGCCCTCCGCGACGCCGAACGAGGGCTGACACGTCCGCAGGGCTAGCAATCGAGCGAGCGCGCTAGAGCTGTTTGAGAACGAATTCGGCCGCCGACACCTTGAACTCGCCCGGCCCTTCGATGTTCACCTGGGTGGCGACTCCGTTCTTGACGATCAGGGCGAAGCGCTGGCCGCGCACGCCCATCCCAAATTTCGATCCGTCCAGCTCGAGCCCCAAGGCTTTGACATAGGTGCCATTGCCGTCCGCCAGCATCAGTATCTTGTCGCCGACGCCGCCATGCTTGCCCCAGGCATTCATCACGAACACATCGTTCACCGCAGTGCAGGCAATGGTGTCGACACCCTTGGCCTTTATTTGATCCGCTAGTTCAACAAAACCCGGTAAGTGCTTGGCATCACAGGTCGGAGTGAACGCACCCGGAACGGAAAACAGCACCACGGTCTTGCCCGCGAAGAGCTGCTCCGTGGTGATTTTCTGAGGCCCGTCCGCCGTCATGCGGGTAAACGCACCCTCGGGCATCTTGTCGCCGGCTTTGATGGTCATTGCAATTCTCCCCGGATCTGCCTATCGACCCAGCGTCTCAGAATACAGATCGAACAGTTTCAAGACCCGTGGGCTGATGTTCGGCACCGTCTTCAGGCCCGCAAATGCCTTCTTCGCCTCCGGGTAGTTCTTCAGCGCGGCCTGCGAGCGGCCCAGATACACATAGCCCTCGTCCAGGTGCTTGATATTGCCCTTCTGCAATCCGCGGTTGATCGCCGTCACCGCGTTCTGGTAGTCGCCGAAGCCGAAATAAACCTCACCCAGCTTGACGTCGAGCTCGCCGGCCGGATTTTTGGTCGCTTCCGCGTCCAATTGAGCCTGGCCCTTCTTGTCCGAATCCGCCCGGGTCTTGAACGAGTTCAACAGCCGGTTGGTACGCTCCTTCTGCTGGTCGGTGATGAGGCCGCCGCTGATCGCTTTTTCGAGAACGGTCTGCGCCTCGGCGGGCAGAGCCGCATCACCCAGCAGCTGCGCCATTTCGACGTAATCGCTGCCGACCGTCATGGCACTGGTGTCGTACATGACCCGGTACAGCATCAGGGTATTGTGATCGTCACGCTCATCCTGCCGCTCGATGCGCAGCAAGGTATTCCAATACGTGGACTTGTTGTTCAGCCGAATCAGATCGGACAGCACGGGAATCATCGCGGCATTGTCGCCCGCGTCCGACGCGCACTGTAATTTGAACAGGTAGAGGTTCTCCTTCGGAGTCTCGCCGGCCTTGCGGCTGGCCGCCACGGCCTTGTCGGCCCAAACCCCGGAGTTCTTGCAGTCCTTCAGCTGAAAGAAGCTCTGCGCGATGATGGCGATGTCGTTGGGCGTCGCCGTGCCGCCATCGACCATCTCCTTGCCATAGTCGATGGTTTTCTGGAATTGCTGGGTGCTCGCGGCGATGCCGAACAGCGTACGAGTCATGCTGACTTTGTCTTCGGGGCTCGCCGCGCCCGTGGCAATGGATTTCTCGAATTCCGCCTGGGCGGCCTTCAAATTGTTCAGCTTGATATTGGCGAAGCCCTTGAAGTAGTAAATCGTCTTCAAGTCGAACGGCTTCAATCCGGACTTCGCTTCCGCCGCGTCCAGGTTCTTGAGCGCATCGGCCCATTGACTGGTCTGCAGATCTTTCTGCGCCGCCGTGATCTCCTTGGCGATGACCCGGCTGATCTCAGGACCCTTTTCCTTGTCGGCCGAAAATGCCGTCCGCGGGCTCATCGCGACGCACACCAGCGCGAGCACTGCCGCTACGCTCAAAAAACCGAGCCGGAACTTCGCCGGCCGGCACCCAACATCGTGTATCGAATGAGTCATTACCAAACCTCGCTACGTACTCTTGAATTTATTGTTGGCCGCTTCAGTGAACATATCACCGGCATCTCACCCCTGGTCAAACGAACGGCGCGTCAACCCAATGCAAGGACTGACGCGCCGTAAATACCACCTGGGGAACGCCTGATCAGAAATAGTCGTTGTTGACGAATCCTATCTTCTTCAAGCCGCGGTGCTGCAGGTCGGCCAAAGTCTGCGCCACGATTTCATACTTGGCGAACTTATCGACCGAGATGTGCACCTCAGGCTGAGGAGACTTCGCCGCTTCCTGGCTGATATAGCCCTGCAGGGTCGCCCGATCCACCGGAGTCTTGTTCCACAGCAGCGTACCGTCGAAATCGATGGTCAAATCGATGACTTCGGGCGGCGGCGGCGGCGGCTGATTCGGCGGCGGCGGCAGCGGATTATCGATTTTCACCGCATGCGTCATGCTGGGAATCGTAATGATGAAAATGATCAGGAGCACCAGCATGACGTCGATCAACGGCGTCATGTTGATATCGGAATACGACTGGCCTTCGCCACCTCCACCTACATTCATGGCCATGCGTTCTCTCCTAGGTTCCGGGGCCGAAATGATCCGGCGTGGTTATGAACGCCACCTTGCGAATGCCGATCTGCTGCGTGGCCACGAGCACCTGACCCACGAACTGGTACCGAACATTGGCATCGCCGCGGATATGAACTTCCGGCTGCGGGTCGATGCGGGCGATCTCGCGGAGCCGCTGCTTCAAATCATCCTGGCCCGACAACAACTTCGTGTTCCAATAAATGCCTCCTTGCTTGTCGACCGCAATGGTGATGTTTTCCGGCTTGGTCTGCGTGGGCAGGTTGGTCGCCTTCGGCAGTTCCACCGGCACCTGTTGGATGATGACCCGGATCGTGATGATGAAAATGATCAGGAGCACCAACATCACGTCCACGAGGGGCGTGACGTTGATGTCCGACATGGCTTCGGCTTCGTCTTCGCCGCCACCGATAGTGAGCGCCATGGACGTTTTCCTAGCGAGCGGCCGCGGGGGCGGCTGGCTTGCCGACGGGTGCTGGTCCCTTGTCCATGCCTAGTCCCATCTTTGCGCCCGAGATCAAGTAGGCGTGCAGCTCATGGGTGAAGTGGCTGACCATTTCCTGAACGCCCTTATTGCGGCGCAACAGAATATTGTAGCCCAATACCGCGGGCACCGCGACGGCCAAGCCGATGGCGGTCATGATCAAGGCCTCGCCGACGGGTCCTGCGACCTTGTCGATGGATGCCTGTCCGGCGACGCCGATGGCGATCAAGGCGTGATAGATACCGATGACCGTGCCCAGCAGTCCGATGAAAGGCGCGGTCGCGCCGACGGATGCCAGCACCGGCAGGCCCGACTGCATGCGGCTCGATACGGTGTTCGCGGTGCGCTGCAGCGACTCGGTGATCCACTCGCTGGTGCCGATGGCACCGGACAAGCGCGTCTTGTTGGTCTCGTGGTACTCGTACGCCTGCTTGCCGGTTTCGGCCAGCGCACGGAACGGATTCGACGTACCCTTCAATTTGTTCAGCGCGTCGGTCAGGCTGGTGGAAGTCCAAAACTCCCGCTCGGCCTCCGCCCCTTGCTTGCGCTGGCGGCGCTGATCGAAGAACTTCGTGATCATGATGAACCACGTCAGCAGCGACATGATCAACAAGATTGCAAGGATCGATCGGGCGATAATATCGCCGTTCGCGATCAGGGCCCCAAGACCATATGGGTTATCAACAGCTGTCTCTTGCATTGACCGATTCCCTCTACTTATAAATGCGTAATGGTTTAGTAATTAGAAAAACCGACTTCCGAACCAGTGACCGCTACTTGCCCGTGAGCTTCCAGACAATCGGAATCGAGACTGTTTTCTCGACTGGCTTGCCTTCTTCGGTCGCCGGCAGCATGCGTTGGCCATGCACCCCTTTCAAACACGCTTCGTCCAGGCGCGGAAAGCCCGAACTCTGCTGGATGGATTCATTGGTGATGCGTCCATCCGCTGCAACAGTCATCAACACGACGCAACGGCCCTCTTCATTGGCACGCTTGGATGCGTCGGGATAATAGTCCTCGCCGATCTTCAGAGGATGCCTCGGATCCATTCTGATCGGGGTGCCCGGCTTGGGCGGCGCGGCAACCACGGGCGGCGGCGCCGGGCGGTTGACCTGAGTCGTTTGAGTGATGGCCGTCGTCTCTTGCTGAGGCGCCTGGATGTCGACGAACTCCGGCGGCGGCACGAACGGCTTGATCTCTTCGAGCTTGGGTGGCGGCGGCGGCGGCTTGTCGATGTCCTTCGGCTTATCGATCTGCGCGATTTCCACCGGCGGAATGATCTTTTGAACCAGCTTGCCGGCCAGTCCGGTATAGAAAGCCCAAACGATACCTATGTGAAGAATGATGACGGCAACAAAGGCAGCGCCTCTCCTGCCCGAAAATAGCGATGGCTCTTCGTATTTATACATAAGTCTAAACGACCCTACCCCTGAATCGATTCATCTGGCGGCGCCGCGCGCGCCTCGATGCGCGTCCCCACCACGTCTCGAAGGTACGTACTAGATTATAGTAACGTCCCTTCTTTCCCCTCGGCGAGTAAAGAGCCTGACACACATCGCGCCTGAACTGCAAGCGCGGCGTTGCTACGTGAAAGGCCGTCATGACGCGCCGGCCTCATGTTTTCTTGGCGCCCCGCGGCACCGTTTGCTCGAGGTCCGTGACCGCGCCCAAGGATGCGCTGCTGACCTGTCTTGCATACTTTGCAAGCGCACCCCGAATCGCATAGGGTTTGGGCGCTACCCAAGATTTGCGCCGGCGCCGCAACTCGGCCGCAGCGACATTCAAGGTGATTTCACGGCGCTCCGCGTCAATGGTGATGCCATCGCCGGTCTTGACCAGGGCCAACGGTCCGCCGAGCGCCGCTTCCGGCGACACATGCCCGACCACGAAGCCATGGCTGCCGCCGGAGAACCGCCCATCGGTGATGAGCGCAACGTCCTGCCCCAATCCCTTGCCCATGATGGCCGAGGTGGGACTTAACATTTCGCGCATACCGGGTCCGCCCTTCGGGCCCTCGTAACGGATCACCACCACGTCCCCGGCGCGCACCTTCCCGCTGAGAATTCCCTGCAAAGAGGCTTCCTCTGAATCGAACACCCGCGCTTTTCCCTCGAAGCGCAGGCCCTCTTTGCCGGTAATCTTTGCAACGGCGCCCTCGGGCGCGAGGTTCCCGGACAGTATCACCAGGTGGCTGTTCTTTTTGATGGGGTCGCCGAGCGGGCGCACGATGTGCTGGCCCTGCGGATAGGGAGCGACGGTGCGTAAGTTGTCCGCCAGGGTCGACCCCGTGACGGTCAGGCAATCGCCATGCAGCAAACCCGCGTCCAGCAGGGTCTTCATGAGCGGGGCAATCCCGCCGATGGCGCCGAGCTCGGACATGGAATAGCGCCCGCTGGGGCGCAGGTCCGCCAGTACCGGAACGCGCTTACCAATGCGCGTGAAATCGTCCAGCCCCAATTTGACATGGGCAGAGGACGCCATGGCCATTAAGTGCAGCACAGCATTGGTCGAACCGCCGAGCGCGATGACCACGGTGATTGCGTTTTCAAAGGCCCGCCGAGTCATGATTTGCCGCGGAGCAATACCCAACTTGATCAAATTGACCACCGCGGCACCCGCACGCGCGCAGTCCTCGCGCTTGTGCCCGGAGACCGCATCCTGGGCGGAACTGTGCGGCAGGCTCATGCCGAGCGCCTCGATGGCCGACGCCATGGTATTGGCCGTGTACATTCCGGAGCAGGACCCCGGGCCGGGAATCGAGGTGCGCTCGACGAATTTCAGTTGCTGCTCGGACACGGTCCCGCGGGCATAACCGCCCACCGCTTCGAATACGGAAACGATGTCCCGCTGGTCGGTTCCGGGCCGAATGGTGCCCCCGTAGACGAACACTGCGGGGCGGTCGAGGCGCGCGAGCGCCATCAAGCAGCCGGGCATGTTCTTGTCGCAGCCGCCGATGGCCACCACCCCATCGAAGCCCTGAGCTCCCACCACCGTTTCGATGGAATCGGCGATCACTTCGCGCGACACCAGCGAGTAGCGCATGCCGGGCGTGCCCATCGAAATTCCGTCCGACACGGTGATGGTATTGAAGGTGATCGCCTTGGCGCCCGCCGTCTCCACGCCGGCCGCGGCTACGCGCGCCAGCTCATCGATGTGCACATTGCAGGGCGTCAGGTTGCTCCAAGTGGAGGCGACGCCCACTTGCGGCTTTTCGAAATCGGCATCGGCGAATCCGACGGCGCGCAACATCGCCCGGCTGGGTGTTTGTTTTACGCCATCGACGACGATGCGCGAGTAGTGACGGGTATCGACGGGTTTGGATTTTTTTTGCATGACCTTGAGCTTTAAAGAAGAATGGCTGTGAACAACACGGCGGTCAGGATAGTCACCCTCGTTGCCGTCGCGCAACGCCCAACCTGGCGCGCGCAAGGCCGGACGTGCGCGCAACGCCCAGCTTGGCGCTAGGCAGTGCCATAGCGCTTCACCAGGTAGCGGTACAGGCCGCGCAGCCCCTGCGCTTCCGCGCCGACGCTGCGGCCCGGCCGATCCTTGGAATTCCAGGCGTACAAGTCGATGTGCAGCCAGCGCGTCGACTCACTGACGAATCGCTTCAAGAACAAGGCGCCGAATATGGCTCCCGCCAGCGTCGATGCGGCCACATTGTTGAGATCCGAAATCTTCCCTACGAGTTCATCCTCGTAGCCCGCCCACAGCGGCATGGGCCACAAGGGGTCATGCTCTGCGGCGGCCACGCGGGCGAGGTCCTGCACGACGGCATCGTCGTTGCCGAACAAGGCCGGCAATTCCGGACCGAGCGCGACCCGGGCGGCGCCGGTCAGGGTGGCGAGATCGACGATCAAGTCCGGCTGTTCCGCATCGGCGAAGGCCAGCGCATCGCAAAGCACCAGGCGTCCCTCCGCATCCGTGTTGCCAACCTCCACCGTCAGGCCCTTGCGGGTGGCGAGCACGTCGCCCGGCCGGTAGGCATTGCCGCTGATGGCATTCTCCACCGCCGGCACCAACACGCGCAGCTCAGCCCGAATTCTCGCGCTCATGAGCATGTGGGCGAGCGCCAGCGCCACCGCCGCTCCGCCCATGTCCTTTTTCATCAAGGCCATGCCGGACCCCGGCTTGATGTCCAGCCCGCCGCTGTCGAAGCACACCCCCTTGCCCACCAGGGTCAGCCGCGGGAGGCTCTCGCCGGCGCGCGGCGCCGAGCGCAGCTCGAGCAGCCGGGGCGCCTCGCTGCTCGCGCGTCCCACGGCATGGATGGCCGGAAAATTGGCCGCGAGCAATTCCTCGCCCACCCACTCCCGATAGACGGCTTGATGACGCTCGGCCAGCCTGCGGGCGGCGCCTGCAA
The DNA here is from genome assembly GCA_963837435.1 of uncultured Gammaproteobacteria bacterium. GTDB lineage: Bacteria > Pseudomonadota > Gammaproteobacteria > Steroidobacterales > Steroidobacteraceae > Bog-1198. The sequence goes on along the minus strand of CAWINJ010000009.1, from coordinate 755,583 downwards.
GCTCCGCCGGGCCCATATCCTGCGCCGGGGTATTGATCCAATCGCGGGCCATGCGCGAACCCTCGGCTGCCAGAGCGACGAACTGCATATCGGCATTCGGCGGCGCTTCGATGCTGGCGGCCTCGCTCTTGGCGGGTCCGTTCTTCGCCGGTCGATAGCGGTCGAAACGATAGCCGCCGTAAGCGAACCCCAGGCACAGCTGCGTCGCCTCTTCGGCGCTGAACTGCTGGGCGAGGCGGAAACGCCGCGGCGGCAAGCGCTCGACGAAGCCCGCCGCATGCCACAGGGACAACTCTCCCTGACGCCTGCCCAATCCGCCCACTGCGGCGGCGAGCCCGCCGTCGGAATCCGGCAGCAGCACCACGCGATGCTTTTCTCCCTTGAAATTTTGCTGCGCGACCCAGCGCGCCCAAGGCGCCGCGAGCCCGGCTCGCCACGCCTCCACTTCATGCTCGTAAAGCAACCACAGTGGAATGGAATCACCGCTATCGAGGTTCATGATCCTGCGTCCTCACGAAGCGCTGGCCGGCCGGGGAAGGTCTTGCATCATAAGAGATTCTGTGGTGCTATTTGCGGCTCGTTAACACGGCGCCCCAGTTCGATATTAACGGACCCCGCTTAGGCAAAAAAGCGTTTCTGGCGGGGTCTTGTCCATGCCGATGCGGTTTAGGGTCATCAGGAGAATTGCATGCGTTTGTATTCGCAGAAAGACGTCGACAAGAAAGCGTTGCGCGGTGCGCGGATCGCGATCTTGGGCTATGGCAGCCAGGGCCGCGCGCACGCGCTCAATTTGCGCGACAGCGGTTATGACGTGGTGGTCGGCGTGCGCAAAGGCGACAGCTGGAACAAGGCCAAGAAAGACGGCCTGAAAGTGCTGGAACCGGCCGCGGCCGTCAAGGGCGCGCAGCTGGTGGCCATGCTGGTGCCGGATCTGACGCAAAAGCCCCTGTATGCCGAGCTGAAGAACGACATCGAGAAGGGCGCCACGCTGCTCTTCGCGCACGGCTTCAACATTCACTTCAAGCAGATCAAGCCGCGCAAGGATCTTGACGTGGTGCTCATCGCGCCGAAGGGCCCGGGAGATTTGGTGCGCCGCCAATATCAGCAGGGACGCGGCGTGCCCGCCCTGATCGCCATCTCTCAGAATCCCTCCAAGCGGGCCAAGGCCAAGGCGCTGGCCTATGCGGACGGCATCGGCGCCTCGCGCGGCGGCGTCCTCGAGACTAGCTTCGGCGAGGAGACCGAGACGGATCTGTTCGGCGAGCAAGCGGTGCTGTGCGGCGGCGCCACCGAACTGGTGGTGCGCGGCTACGAGACCTTGGTCGAGGCCGGGTACCAGCCGGCGGTTGCCTACTACGAATGTCTGCATGAGCTGAAGCTGATCGTCGACCTGCTGCATGAAGGGGGCATCACGAAAATGCACCGCTTCATCAGCGAGACGGCCAAGTACGGGGATTTGACCCGCGGTCCGCGCATCGTCAACAAGGCCACCAAGAAAGAGATGCGCAAGATCCTGACCGAGATCCAGCAGGGCAAATTTGCCCGCCAGTGGATCGCGGAGAACAAGAACGGCCGGCGCAAGTACTCCAAACTGCTGAAGGCGGATCTGACTCACCCCATCGAGAAGGTCGGCGCCCAGCTGCGCGCCCGCATGCCCTGGCTGGAATCCGGAAAGGCCTGACGTTCGTGGCGGCGCGCACGCTGTTCGACAAGATATGGGCGGCGCACGAGGTGGCGGCTGAAACTGCCGACACGCCGGCGGTGCTGTACATCGATTTGCACCTGATCCACGAAGTGACCTCGCCGCAGGCCTTCAGCGTGCTGAAGAGCCTGGGGCTGCCGGTGCGCCGCCCCGATCGAACGCTCGCCACCATGGATCATTCGATTCCCACCAGCACCGACCAGGTGTTCGGCAACGTGCCGATCAAGGTGGATGCCGCCGCCAGGCAGGTCCGCCAGCTCGAGCAGAACGCGGCCGAGTTCGGCATCGAGCTGTTCGGCATGCGCGACGCGCGGCGCGGCATCGTGCACGTCATCAGTCCCGAGCTCGGCACCACCCAGCCCGGCATGACCATCGTGTGCGGCGACAGCCATACCAGTACCCACGGCGCATTCGGCGCACTGGCCTTCGGCATCGGCTCGACCGAGGTCGGCCACGTGTTCGCCACTCAGTCGCTATTGCAGCGCAAGCCGAAGACCTTTGCCGTGAACGTCGAGGGGCAGCTGCGCCCGGGCGTGACCGCCAAGGATTTGATCCTGGCCGTCATCGGCAAGATCGGCGTCTCGGGCGGCACCGGCCATGTGTTTGAATACCGCGGATCGGCGATTCGCGCACTGTCCATGGATGAACGCATGACGGTGTGCAACATGTCCATCGAAGCCGGCGCGCGCGCCGGCATGGTGGCGGCGGACGAGACCACCTTCGCCTACCTCAAGGACAAGCCACGCTCCCCGCAAGGCGCCGACTGGGAGGCAGCCGTTGCACGATGGCGGAGTTTCGTCACCGATCCGGGCGCCGAGTTCGACGCCTCGGTGGACATCGATGCCTCGGGCATCGAACCCATGATCACCTACGGCACGAATCCCGGCATGGTGCTGCCGATCCGAGCCTCCATCCCGAACAAGACGGGAGACGAGGCCTTCGACAAGGCGCTGCGCTACATGGGCTTCCACGGCGGCGAGGCCATGATCGGCAAGCCGGTCGACGTGGTCTTCATCGGCAGCTGCACCAATGGCCGCCTCGCCGATTTGCAGGACGCCGCCCGCATATTGAAGGGGCGCAAGATTGCGCCCGGAGTACGGCTGCTCATCGTGCCGGGGTCGCAATCGATCAAGCGCGAGGCCGAGGCGGCGGGCCTGGCTGACATCTTCAAGGCGGCGGGCGCGGACTGGCGCGAATCCGGCTGCTCCATGTGCTTAGGCATGAACGGCGACACGGTCGGCGCCGGCCAGTATTCGGTCAGCACCAGCAACCGCAATTTCGAAGGCCGCCAAGGCGTGGGGGCGCGCACCTTGCTCGCCAGCCCGTTCACCGCGGCCGCGAGCGCCGTGCAAGGCAAGATAGCCGACCCCCGGGAAATGCTCGGATGAATCCGCTGAAGCGAGTGCATTCCAAAACCGTGGTCATTGCCCAGAGCAACATCGACACGGACCAGATCATTCCGGCCCGTTTCCTGACGACGACGACCAAGGAGGGCTTGGGACGGCAATTGTTCGCCGACTGGCGCTATCGGGCCGACGGCTCGCCCGACCCGGACTTCGCGCTGAACCGCCCCGCGGCCCGCGGCGCGCAGGTGCTCATCGCCGGCCGCAATTTCGGCTGCGGCTCCTCGCGCGAGCACGCGCCCTGGGCTCTGCTCGACTACGGGTTCCGCGCCGTCATCAGCACGGAAATCGCCGATATTTTTCGCGGCAACTCACTGAAGAACGGACTGCTGCCCATCGTCGTGGACGAGGCCACCTCGCAATGGCTGCTGAGCAATCCGGGCGCCGAGCTCGACATCGACCTCGACGCGCTGAGCCTGAAGCTGCCGACCGGTGCCATCGTGTCCTTCCCCTCGAGGCCTTCGCGCGGCATTGCCTGTTGAACGGCATCGATGAGCTCGGCTATCTGCGCAGCCGCATGGGCGATATCGAACGCTACGAAGCGGCGCGTTCCTGGTGAAGGCGCTGATTGCAGTGCTCGCCGGCGACGGCATCGGCGGCGAGGTGACCGCCGAGGCGGTACGGGTGCTCGGCGCCGTCGCGGCGCGCTTCGGGCATGGCTTTGACTTCCAGGAGGCACCGATCGGCGGCGCCGCCATCGATGCCACGGGCGAGGCGCTGCCGCCGGCGACGCTGCAGCTGTCGCGGCGCGCGGATGCGATTTTGCTGGGCGCGGTCGGCGGCCCGAAATGGTCGGCTCCCGACGCCAAGGTGCGGCCAGAACAGGGCCTGCTCGGACTGCGCAAGGCGCTCGCGCTGTTCGCCAATCTGCGCCCCGTCGTGCCGCACCCGAAGGTCCTCGAGGCCTCGCCCATCAAGGCGGAGCTGCTGCGCGGCGTGGACATCATGGTGGTGCGCGAGCTGACCGGCGGCATTTATTTCGGCGAGAAGACGCGCACGGCGAGCGAGGCCGTCGATGTCTGCCGCTACACGGTGCAGGAAATCGAGCGCGTCGTGCGCCTGGCGGCGCAACTGGCGCTCGGCCGGCGGCGCAAATTGACCTCGATCGACAAGGCCAATGTGCTCGAGACCTCGCGCCTGTGGCGTTCGGTGGTCGAGCGGATCATGCCGAGCGAGTTTCCCGGCGTGCAGTTCGAGCACATGCTGGTGGACGCGGCCGCGATGCACCTGCTGAAGCGGCCGCGCGACTTCGATGTGATCGTCACGGAAAACATGTTCGGCGACATTCTCACCGACGAAGCCTCCATGCTGGCGGGCTCCATGGGCCTGCTGCCCTCGGCCTCGCTCGGTGCCGCGGGGCGCGGCGGCCTGTTCGAACCCATTCACGGTTCCGCGCCGGACATCGCGGGCCGCGGCATCGCCAATCCCTATGCGGCGATATTGAGCGGCGCGCTGCTGCTGCGCTACGCGCTGCAGCTCGAGAGCGAGGCGCGCGCCATCGAAGCGGCCGTGTCGCGGGCCGTCGATTCCGGCGCGCTCCCGGCCGACCTCGCGGCGGCGGGTTCGGGGATTACGACGCGTGCCGCCGCAGATGCGGTATTGGCCGGACTTTAGCGGCGCGCTCCAATCCCGCGGTCAGGTCGGCCACCAGATCCGCGGAATCTTCGATTCCGACCGAAATCCGCAGCAAGCCGGCCCCGATGCCCGCGTGCAATCGCGCCGATTCCTCCATGCCGGCATGGGTCATGGTGGCAGGGTGCGAGATCAGGCTCTCCACCCCGCCGAGCGACTCGGCCAGGGTGAAGCACTCGAGCCCGGAGAGAAAGGCTTCGACCGCCGCCTCGCCGCCGGCCAGCTCGAAACTCAGCATGGCGCCGAAGCCGCTTTGCTGGCGCCGCGCGATCTCGTGGCCCGGGTGATCGGGCAGCCCGGGGTAGTACACACGCTCCACGCCGGGATGCTTGTGCAAGCAAGCCACCACCGCGGCGGCATTCTCCGCGTGCACGCGCATGCGCGCATGCAGGCTGCGCACGCCGCGCAGCGTCAGGAAGCTGTCGAAAGGAGCGCCGGTGACGCCGATGGCATTGGCCCACCAGGCGAGGTTCTCGTGCAGCTTCGCCGTCGCCGCGACCACCGCGCCGCCGACCACATCGCTATGGCCGTTCAGGTACTTGGTGGTCGAATGCATGACCAGGTCGGCGCCCAGCTTGAGCGGCTGCTGCCACAGCGGCGAGAGAAAGGTATTGTCCACCACCACCAAGGCACCGGCCGCATGCGCGGCTTCGGCAATCGAGGCGATGTCGACCACCCGCAGCAAGGGATTGCTCGGCGTTTCGATCCAGACGAGATTGGCGCCCCGGCCCAGGGCCGCCCGCAAATCGGCCGCATCGCCCTGATCGATGAAGTCGGCGACGAGGGTGCCCTGCCCGTGCAAGGCGGTCAGCAGCCGGTAGCTGCCGCCGTAGCAGTCGTAGGGTGCGATGACCCGCGCGCCGGCGGGCAGGGTCGCGAGAATCAGGGTGATGGCCGACAGACCGGTGCAGGTCACCACCGCGCCGGCGCCGCCCTCGAGGTCCGCCAAGGCATTGCCCAGCTGATCCCGGGTCGGATTTCCCGAGCGCGTGTAATCGTACTTGCGCGGCTTGCGATACTTCTCAAAGGCGAAGTTCGACGATAGATAGATCGGCGGCACCACCGAGCCGTGCAGCGCATCGGACTCGAGCCCCGCGCGGACCGACCGCGTTGCGATGCCTTTCTTGGGGGGGGCTTTGCTGCTCATGTCGTCCGCTCCGCTAATGCTAGTTTGAGGATGGGGGTCAGGGCGGCGCCTTCCTTCAGGAAGGCGTCATGCCCGAATATGGAATTGATCTCGATCAGCTGCCGCGGCCCGTTGAGGCGCGCCGACAGGGCTTGCATGTCGTGGAAGGGCACCAGCTGGTCTTCGCGCACGGCGATCAGCGTGGCCGGGGTGTGCACGGCGGTGGCGTCCATCTGATGCAAGTCGATCGATTCGCTCAGGACCAGGAATGACTCGGCGCGGTATTTCTGCACATAGTCATCGCCGCGCGCGAACAGGTAGTCTTCGATCGGAAAGCGGAACCGGTCCGCGTTGCGCGTGGGCGCCGCGCCGAAGCGCAGCTGGAACTCCACGGCGCTGCGATAGGTGGCCATCGCCAGTGCGCGCGCCAGCTTGAGCCCGGAAGCCCCGTCGCCGCGCGCAATCGCCTCGCGCACGATTTGTCTCTGCACGCTGCGCCAGGCGGTCGAGAGCACCTGAGACTTGTCGGCGGCGCTCAGCACGACGATGTGGTTGACGAGCTCGGCGTAGCGCTCCGCGAAGCACAGCGCCACCATTCCCCCATACGAGGCGCCGACGATGGCATGCAGCGGCTTCAAGCGCAGGTGCTTGACGATGGCGCACAAGGCGTCGGCCTGATCGTAGGAGCTGAGCGGTGGAAACTTGCCGCCGCTCTGCGGCGTCGAGCTGTCGCCGCGGCCGCCGAGGTAGTCCATGCCGAGGATCCGGTATTGGCGTGTATCGGCGCCGAGTCCGGGGCCGACGATCTCCGGCCACCACCCCTCGCCCGCCTTGCCGGCGACCACGCGATGAGCGGAAATTCCGCCGAGCACGGCGATCACCGGCGCATCCTTGGGGCCTTCGAGGCGAAAGGCGATCTTGGCATCCGGCAGGACATCGCCGTAATGCAGGGTAAAGGGTTGCGGCAACCCCAGGACTTGGTCCACCAGGGTTTGATCCGGTTGATTCGAGGATTTTCCGGCCACTGCGCTCGAGCTCCTAAAGGTTGACATAACCCCTGCAGCGCCAGCGCTCGTAGCCTATTGCCCGCGGTGTACCGCGCAATCGGCCGCCTATCTACCGGAATCGAGCCTTGGCTTGACTCCGCAGGAGTTGGCACCGTTCCGATATCCCGCGATCTTCGGTGGTTGCCCCGGCTTCTAAGGGCCTTTCCCTCAGCCGGTCTAGATAAGCTGCGCGAAGTGTAGGCAGCCGGCGCGTTTGCGTCAAGGAATTTTGCCCTCCCGGGCTTGCCTGGGCTCCACCAATGTATTAATGTACTAGTACGTTAATACATTGATATGGCGAGCGGCACCGCACATGAAAACCAACCGTCCGGTCACCCAGCGGCAGGAGCAGCAGCACGAGCGGGCGCTGTGCACGGCGATACTGGCCTTGCACAGCGTCGAGGAATGCCGCAGCTTCTTCCGCGACCTGTGCACGCCGGCCGAACTGCAGGCCATGGCCGACCGCTGGGCGGTGGTCGAGCTGCTCGAGCGCGGCCTGCCCTATCGCGAGATCCATCGGCAGACCGGGGTGAGCGTCACGACCATCGGGCGGGTGGCGCGCTATTTGACCTCCGGCAGCGGCGGCTACCGGGCCGTGACCGAAAGGCTGAAGCTCAATGGGTGATGCAATGAGTTCGCCCGATGCGATGCGCCTGAAGATCGCCGTGCAGAAGAGCGGCCGTCTCACCGACAGCTCGCTCGATCTCTTGTCGCGTTGCGGCCTTAAGTACAGCCGCGGCAAGGATCAGCTGATGTGCTACGGCGAGAACATGCCGCTCGATGTGCTATTCGTGCGCGACGATGACATCCCGGACCTGGTGCAGGAGGATGTGTGCGATCTGGGGCTGGTGGGGCTGAACGTGGTGCAGGAGAAGCGCCTGGCGTTCGCCGCGCGCGGCATCGCGCCGCTGTTCGACACGGTGCAGCTGCTGGATTTCGGGCGCTGCCGGCTGTGCATCGCCGTGCCCGACGGCTTCGAGTATCGCGGCGCCGCCTCGCTGCAGGGCAAGCGCATTGCGACGACGTATCCGCAAATCCTCGGGCGCTTTCTCGCCGATCACGGCATCACGGCCGAAGTGGTGGTGTTATCTGGTTCGGTGGAAATCGCGCCGCGCCTCGGCCGGGCGGATTTGATCTGCGACCTGGTGTCGACCGGTTCCACGCTGGCGGCGAATCACTTGCGCCAGGCCGAAACCGTGCTCGACAGCCAGGCGGTGCTGATCCGCACGCCGGTGCCGATCGCCCCGGAGAAACAGGAATGGACCCGGCGGCTGCTGATGCGCATCGATGGGGTCGAGCAGGTCAAGGGCAGCAAGTACATCATGCTGCACGCGCCCCGTTCGGCGCTCCCGGCCATCGCCAAACTTCTGCCCGGCAGCGAGGCCCCGACGGTCATTCCGCTCGAGGGCCGGGGCGACCGGGTGGCCGTGCACGCCGTATGCCGCGAGAATGTGTTCTGGGAAACGCTGGAAGAGCTGAAGGCCGTGGGCGCGAGTTCGGTGCTGGTGCTCCCGGTCGAGAAGATGCTGGCCTAGCGCCGGGCGGAGTCATGCGCATTCTAGACTGGAAATCGCTGTCCGCGGAGCAACGCGACGAGACCCTGCGGCGTCCCGCGCAGCGCGACGCCGCGGCCACCCAGGACGCCGCACGTGCCATCATCGAGGCGGTGCGCCGCGGCGGCGATGCCGCCGTTCTCACCCTCACCGAAAAGTTCGATGGCGTGCGGCCGGCTTCGCTGCGGGTGACCCCGCAGGAGTTCGACGCGGCCGAGCGAGTCTTGAACGCCGCGCAACTGGGCGCGCTCGATCGGGCCATCGCCAATGTGCGCACCTTTCACGCCGCCCAGGACGGCGCAGCGCTGCGGGTGGAAACCGCGCCGGGAGTGACCTGCGAACGCATCCGCGTTCCGATCCGCGCGGTGGGTTTGTACGTGCCGGCGGGCTCCGCCCCGCTGCCCTCCACCGCCGTCATGCTCGCTGTGCCCGCCGCCATTGCCGGCTGCCCGGTGCGCATCCTGTGCACCCCACCCCGCGCCGACGGCAGCGCCGACCCGGCCGTGCTCATCGCCGCGCGCAGGGCGGGAATCGAGCAGGTGTTCAAGGCCGGCGGCGCTCAAGCCATCGCCGCCATGGCCTATGGCACCCCCAGCATCCCCAAGTGCGACAAGCTGTTCGGGCCGGGAAACGCCTTCGTCACCGCCGCCAAAATGCTGGTCGCGCAGGACCCGGAGGGCGCCGCCGCGGACCTTCCCGCCGGCGTGACCGAGGTCATGGTGATCGCGGACCACTCCTCCCGGGCCGACTTCATCGCGGCGGACCTGCTTGCACAGGCCGAGCACGGCGCGGATGCACAATCCCTGCTCGTCACCACGTCAACGGCTCTCGCCGAGGAGGTGGCGCGGCAGATTCCGCTGCAGGCCGAGCGCTTGTCGCGCAGCGAGATACTGGCAAAGTCCATCCCGCACATGCGGCTGCTCATCGTCGATGATCTTGACGCGGCCTTCGATATCGCCAATGCCTATGCTCCCGAGCACCTGTTGATCCAAGTGCAAGAACCGCGCCGCTGGCTGCGCAAAGTCCGCGCCGCGGGCGCGGTGTTCCTCGGACCGTGGTCGCCGGAATCGGTGGGCGACTATTGCAGCGGGCCCAACCACACCCTGCCCACCTACGGTTATGCCAAGGCGCACAGCGGCCTGTCGCTGGAAGATTTTCAAAAGCGCATCACGGTGCAGGAACTGACGCGCGCGGGGCTCGAGGAGCTTGGGCCCACTACTCAAATCCTGGCGGATCTCGAAGGACTGGACGCGCACGCGGCGTCCGTGACCCTGCGGCTGGCCGCGATCCGCAGCGACTCTCCGGGAATGGCGCCGTGAACGCCGTCCTCGCCCTGGCACGTCCGGAGATTGTCACGCTCAAACCCTATGCACATGCCGCATGGCTGCCCTCGCTCACGCGGCTGCATGCCAACGAGGCGCCGTGGCGGCCCGCGCAGGACTCGAGCGCGGCGGGGCTGAATCGCTATCCGGAACCGCAGCCCCAAGCCCTGATCGAACGGCTGGCCGTGCTGTATGGCGTCGCCCCATCGCAGGTGCTGGCGACCCGCGGCGGCGATGAGGCCATCGATGTGCTGTCGCGCATCTATTTGCGCGCCGGCGTCGACGCGATTTTGCAATGTACGCCCACCTTCGGCATGTACCAGGTGGCCGCGCGCATTCAAGGCGCCCAGGTCATCGAGATCCCGCTGGACCGGGACCGTGGATGGGCTCTCGACCCCGAACGCCTGCTGGCGGCCTGGCAACCGCACATCAAGCTGGTGTATCTGTGTTCACCGAATAACCCCACGGCGAATCTTCTCGACGACGCCGCCCTCGAAGCCATTTGCGTGGCGCTCGACGGCAAGGCCATGGTGGTGATCGACGAGGCCTATGTGGAATGGTCGCATTCGGCGAGTCTCACTCGCTGGCTGGATCGCTTCTCGACGCTGGCGATCGTGCGCACGCTGTCCAAGGCGCATGCTCTCGCGGGTGCGCGGATCGGCGCATTGCTGGCGCACCCCGCGCTCATCGAGCTGGCGAGGCGGGTCATTCCGCCCTACTGCCTGGCGCAGCCCACGGTGGAGGCGGCCTTGCGGGCTCTGGTACCCTCCGAACTGGCCGCCGGCCGCGCGCGGCTCGAGGGATTGCTGGCGGAACGCGAATACCTGGCCCGCGGTCTCGCGGCCTCGCCCTGGGTGGAGCGGGTCTGGCCGAGCGACGCCAACTTCCTGCTCATCGATTGCCGCGACGCCGACCGATTCATGAGCAGCGCGCTGGCCGGCGGTATGGTCGTTCGCGATCTGCGCGCCAGCCCGCTGCTGCCGCGCTCCCTGCGCGTGACGGTGGGCACCCGCGCGCACAATGACACCCTGCTTCGCTGCGTGGGGCCCGATTCTTCATCGTGAGACTTCAATGACCGGACGACACATCCTGTTCCTCGATCGCGACGGCACCTTGAACGAGGAGACCGCCGACGAACAAATCGATAGCCTGGAGAAGATCAAGCTCATGCCGGGTGTGGTGCCCGCCTTGCTCGAGCTCAAGGCAGCGGGCTTTGCCTTCGTCATGGTCACCAATCAGGACGGCCTCGGAACTCCGCGGTTTCCGCAGGAGAATTTCGAGCGCGCGCACCGCTTCATCCTCGAGCTGTTCACATCACAGGGAATCGAATTCGAAGCGGTGTTCGTCTGCCCGCACTTCAAGCACGAGGGCTGCGCCTGCCGCAAGCCCGGCATCGGCATGGTGAAGGACTATCTCGCGGCGCAGAGCATCGACACCTCGCGCAGCTACATGATCGGCGATCGCGACACGGACATGGAGTTCGCGGCCAATCTGGGGCTGCAGGGACTTAAAATACGCCTGGACGGCGAGACGGCCGAGACCTGGCCCGCCATCGTGCGGCGCATTCTCGGACAGGCGCGGCGTGCGCAGGTGCACCGCAAGACCAAGGAAACCGACGTCCATGCCGATGTCGACCTGTCGCGCGAGGGTCCCAGCAGCATCGCCACCGGCCTGGGGTTTTTCGATCACATGCTCGAGCAGATCGCCAGACACGGCGGGTTCGCGCTCGAATTGAAATGCAGCGGCGATCTGCACATCGACGAGCATCACACGGTGGAGGACTGCGCCCTCGCCCTCGGCGCCGCGCTGCGCCAAGCCCTCGGCGACAAACGCGGCATCGCGCGCTATGGGTTCCTCCTGGCCATGGACGAGGCCGAGGCGCAGGTGGCGCTCGACATCTCGGGCCGGCCCTTCTTCGTGTGGGAGGGGCGCTTCGACCGCGAGCGCGTCGGCGAGCTGCCGACCGAGCTGGTGCCGCATTTCTTCCGCTCGCTGGCGCAGGCTCTGGGAGCGGCGCTGCACATCACCGTGCGCGGCGAGAACTCGCATCACATGATCGAATCCTGCTTCAAGGGCGTGGGCCGCAGCCTTCGGCAGGCCATCCGGCTCGAAGGCCGGGAATTGCCGAGCACAAAGGGGACGCTGTGAGCCGCGGCGCGCACAGCAAGGCCGCGCAAAGGGCGGCCCCACAAGGCGAAGGCGTCGAAGGCGAGGGCGTGCGGTGAGCCCGCCGCGCGTCGTCATCGTTGCCAACGGCGGCGCGAACATCGCCTCGCTGAGCTTCGCCTTGCAGCGGCTCGATGCCGCTTCGTTCGTATCCGCGGACCCGGATGAGATTCGTGCCGCCAGCCACGTCATTCTGCCCGGGGTGGGCGCCGCCGGCGACGCCATGTCGCGCCTGCGGCGGAGCGGCCTGGATGCCCTGATCCCTACCCTGCGCCAGCCGGTGCTCGGCATTTGCCTGGGGATGCAGCTGCTGTTCGAGGCGTCCGAGGAAGGCGATGCGCGCTGCCTCGGCGTCATTCCCGGCCGCGCCGCCCGCTTCGCGTCGGCGCCCGGGCGCCCCGTACCGCACATGGGATGGAATACTCTCGACATACGCCGGCCCTGCGCGCTGCTGGCGGGCCTCGATGACGGCGACTACGCCTACTTCGTGCACAGCTATGCGCTCGCGGTGGGCGAAGCCACCGTGGCCAGCACGTCGTACGGGCCGCCCTTCAGCGCCTGCGCGCAGTGGCGCAATTTCTACGGCGCGCAATTCCACCCCGAGCGCTCCGCCGCAGTGGGTGCGCGGCTGCTGCGGAATTTCCTGGCGCTCGATTGAGCGAGCGACGCCAGACATGCGACTCATCCCTGCCATCGATTTGAAGTCCGGACGCTGTGTGCGGCTGCTGCATGGCAATTTCGCCGAGGAGACGCGTTACGAGGCGCAGCCCGAGGCCTTGCTCGCTCGTTATCGGGGCTTCGGCGCCGATTGGCTGCACATCGTCGATCTGGACGGCGCCAAGGACGGCAGCTTCGGCAACCGCGCCCTCATCGCGCAGCTCGCCGACCGCCGAAGCGTCAAGCTGCAGGTGGGCGGCGGCCTGCGCAACACAGCCGCCCTGTCGCAAATATTTGAGCTGGGAGCCGCCCGGGCGGTGATCGGCAGCGCCGCCATCACTCAACCGGAGCAGGTGCGCGACTGGCTGGATCACTTCGGGCCCGAGCGCATCACCCTGGCCTTCGATGTGCGTCTCGACGACGGCGGCATACCGAGGATTGCGACGCATGGCTGGCAGCGGCAGTCCGAGGTGTCGCTGTGGGACGCCGTGGAGAATTTCGCCGGGTCCGGACTCGAGCACGTGCTGTGCACGGATGTGGGGCGGGACGGGGCGCTGACCGGACCGAATGTGGCGCTGTATCGCGAGGCCGTGCAACGCCATCCAGAAGTCCAATGGCAGGCATCGGGTGGCATCCGCCATGCGCTCGATCTGCATGCGCTGGCCGAGGTGGGAGCGGCGGCGGCCATCAGCGGCAAGGCGCTCCTGGAAGAACTCATTCCCGTCGAGGAGCTGCAGCCATTCTTGCCAAACGCATAATCCCCTGTCTCGATGTGCGCGACGGGCAGGTCGTCAAGGGCGTGCGCTTCCGCGATCATCGCGTGGTCGGCGACATCCTGGAACTTGCGGCGCGCTATGGCGAGGAAGGCGCGGACGAACTGGTGTTCTACGATATTTCCGCCAGCCCTGAGGGCCGCGGCGTGGACCGCTCCTGGGTGACGCGCGTGGCGCGCATCCTGGACATTCCCTTCTGCGTGGCCGGCGGCATCCGCTCCGTGGCCCAAGCCGAGCAAGTGCTGGCGGCCGGCGCGGAGAAGATCTCCGTCAATTCACCGGCGCTCGAGCGTCCGCAATTGATCGACGAGCTGAGCCGGCGCTTCGGCGCCCAGTGCGTAGTGGTGGGCGTGGACAGTCAGAGCTTCGACAACAACTATCGAGTCCAGCAGTTCACGGGCGATGCCGCACGCACGCGCGACACCTCGCGCAACACCCTGGATTGGGTCATCGAGGCACAGCGCCGCGGGGCCGGTGAAATCGTGCTCAACTGCATGTCGAGCGATGGGGTTCGCCGGGGCTATGATATCGCCCAGCTGCGCGCCGTGCGCAAGGTGTGCCAGGTGCCGCTGGTGGCCTCCGGCGGAGCCGGCGCGGCGGAACACTTTGCGGCGGTGTTTCAGCAAGCCCAAGTGGACGCGGCGCTCGCCGCCAGCGTATTTCACTCGGGCGAGATGGCTATTCCAGATCTGAAGCGCCGGCTACGCGGCGACGGCATCGAGGTGCGGCTTTCATGACGACACAGGAACTCGACTCGGCCGGTCTCGACTGGGACAAGGGCGGCGGCCTGATTCCCGCGGTGATTCAAGACGCCGGCAGCGGCGCCGTGCTCATGCTGGGATATATGAACCGGGAGGCGCTGGCCGTGACCCAGGCGACCGGCTGCGTCACTTTTTGGAGCCGCAGCAAGGGGCGCTTGTGGACCAAGGGCGAGTCCTCGGGCCACTTCCTGCAGGTCAGACAGATCGCCGCCGATTGCGACGCCGACACTCTATTAATTCTCGCCGCGCCCACAGGGCCAGCCTGTCACAAGGGCACGCCAACTTGCTGGGGAGACAGTCCGCCGCAATCAGCGGCTCAGCGGGTGGAGTTCCTCGCCCGGCTGGAAGGAATCATCGTGCAGCGAATCGAAGCAAGGCCGCCAGGCAGCTACACCGCCCAGCTTCTGGCGCAAGGCACGCGGCGAATCGCGCAGAAGGTGGGTGAGGAAGGACTGGAGCTGGCGCTGGCGGCCGTCGCGCAGTCCGATGGGGAGATCATCGGCGAGGCCGCGGATTTGTTGTTTCACACGCTGTTGCTCCTCAAGGTCAAGGGCCTGTCCCTGTCCCAAGTTGTCGCAGAACTCGAATCGCGGCACGCCGGCCGCAGCGCCGGCACAAGCGATCGCCCCGCCGATGGCGACTGAGCATCGGATCGTCGTCTCTAAAGGGTCGCGGCAGCTCACCTTGTGGTCGGGACCGAATTTATTGCGCACCTACCCCATCGCGCTTGGCCGCAATGACGCAGCGGACAAGTCCGTCGAGGGCGATGAGGCCACCCCGCTCGGCGACTTCTACATCTGCGCCAAGAACCCGCGCAGCCGATATTTTCTGTCGCTATGCATCAGCTACCCCAACGCCGAACATGCCGAGCGCGGCTTGGCGTGCGGCCTGATCAGCGCCGAGGAGCATGGCCTAACTCTGGACGCCTTGAAGGCCGGTCGAATGCCGCCTCAACATACGCGCCTGGGCGGTGAAATCTATATTCACGGTCAAGGCGGCCGCGGAGCGCCGCTGGACACCCGCGGCTGCATCGCCTTGAGCGACGAGGACATGCAGGAACTGTACGAGCAGACGGCGATCGGGACGGGGGTCGCCATCGTTCCTTAGATGCAGGGAAGGCAAGTCTCGGCGTGGTAGCCGCCACGCCAGCACCGGCACCCGTGACTAGCGGATTGCCGTTGGGCCCGTAAACCGCCGTCCATTAAGTCTCAAGGGTATAGTCGGGAACCTTCCCGTGGGGACATTCTTCGCACTCGCTTCCGGTGCAGCATACTGCCGATGCACGCTGCGAATAGTGCGAAAGACGACATGGCAGGTGCCCACCACCACTGCGCGGAGTAGGAAGCGAACAGGCGCATGCCTAAATGCGCAAGTTGGAGTGCACCAACGACCAAGATAAACGTGCAGGCAGCTGCCACTACGATCCCTACGAGTGTGACTGTGAGCTTGCGCGACGACATGGATACCCTCCACTTGGTGCTGCAACATCATACAACGGGCCCGGAACACTCGCGGTCATCGCCCAAATTGACTTACGCGGCACGGGCGTGCCTTGTGCGCAGCCGGATCGCCTGCCGGCTGACTTTGTGTTGAGTCCTGACTCTGCGCCTTTCGAATTAGATCTAGGCCAAAAGCGGCGGCTCACCGATTTCCAGTTTCGAATCATGTTCAACGTTCATTATCGCCGCAAAAATGCTACCCCAGAAATATCCCAGGTGCAGACCGACGGGCACCCCAAAGAATACACCAGCAAGTGCGCCAAGAATCATCATTGGGCCGAATAGAGCTCCGGAATCGGCGGTCGAGCCGAGCCAGCTAACGATGCACACTATGCCAATTGCAGTTGAGAAACCCAATAGCCTCACGCCATAGTCATATACGAGTCTTTCCCACGCGCTGCGACCGCATCGCCACAAGTGACGCCAAGTGCGACCAGTCCACCAGCCGCCAACTGCGAAGATCAACGAAAAAAACAAAATGAACTTCCAACGGGTACTTATGACGCGCCAAAAATCCAATCCATTCATGTGAATACCAGAAGAACTCAGGATCATTGCGGAACACAGACTGAACGCCATCGCCGCAAGAATAAATTCCGCGTGTGGTAGGCGCATGAAGTGGTCAATGGGTCTCGCATTGAATCCTTGGCCGCTGGGTCCGTTCATCGCTATTCCGCTAGGAGTAGGATCTCTTGTCGACGCAGAGACTTCTAGGCCGCCTTCATCCGGCTGTTGCGCCTCAGCGCATACACGGCAATCCCCATCCACACCACATTGAGCGCCACCGAGGGCCATGCGCCCTTCCAGCTGCAATTGATGACGAAACCTAGGGCACCGACGATGTTCATCCATTGATAGAGGGGCGAGCGGGCCACGATCTTGCCGAAGGACAGCATGCCGTAGCTGCCGAGAATCAGCAGCGCTCCCAGCCAACCCGACAGCTCTAGGAATCCTCTCAGCGTCATGCGGACGATGCCGCGGGAGCGCCCAGGCGGCGCCGGAATTCGCTGCGCACCAGCCACAGGCTGACGCAGGCTTGCAGAGTGATGCTGGCGATCGAGACGTACCAGAGCTCTATGAGCTGGAATTGGGGCGTTGCGGCCAGCCACAGTGCCGGCGCGACGAAGCTCACCAGGCGGGTCGCCGAGCTCATGACCGCCGGCAGCGTATGGCCCATGCCTTGAAATACCGCCGAGCAGGTGAACACCAGCCCCGAGGCTAGGAAGTTCCAGGAGATCACGTGTAGAAACTGGGTGCCGACGGCGAGCGCGGTCGGATCGGCGGTAAATGCGCGAATCGCCCAGGTCGAGCCCCATTGGCAAAATAAGGTGAGCATCACCATGATGCAGCTGCCGATGAGCGCCGCGAGCACGAAGGTCTCGCGCACGCGCGCGAACTGCCGGGCGCCGAAATTCTGGCCGACGATGGGCGCCGTGGCGAAGGCCACCGCCATGGCCGGCAGGAACATGCTCTGCATCAGGCGCTGGCCGATTCCGAATCCTGCCTGCGCGTCCTGACCGAAGCGGCGGGTAATCGAGTAGATCACCACCATATAGATGAACATGAGCGCAAATTCTCCGCCGGCCGGCAATCCGATGCGCAGCAGCCGCGCCCAGGCGGCGAGCTGAGGCCGCCATTGACGGGAATCGAATCCAACGTATTTCTCCAAGCGGTGGAAGTAGAGGCCGAGCAGCACCACGCCGACGGCGACCGACAGCGAACTCGCCAGGCCCGCGCCGGCCACACCCATCGGGTGGCCCGTGCCCCACCCCGCGATCAGCACCGGAGCCAATACCGCATTGAGGATCACGGTCAGCACCTGCACCATCATGGTGGGCTGCACGATGCCAGTGCCGCGCAGCGCCGATCCCATGGCGACCAGCGCGAACTGCAGCGCGAGACTCGGCAGAAACCAATATAAGTAGACGGTCCCCGACTGTACGGTTGCCGCCCCCGCACCCAGGGCCTCCATATAGGTATGTCCGATGCCGTATCCGATCAGCAGGGTGGCCGCGGCGCAGGCCGCCGACAGCACCAGGCTCTGATTGAATATCAGGTTTGCGTCGGGCTGGTCCTTGCGCCCGACCGCATGCGAAATGAGCGCCACCGTGCCCACACCGAGCACCTGGGTGAGGGCGAACACGATGAACATGATGTTGCCCGCCGCTCCGACGCCGGCGATGGCCGCATCGCCCAGTCCCGACACGAAGTACAGATCGATCAGGAAGTACAGGGTCTGAAAGAACATGCCCGCCGCGATGGGCACGGCCATTTGCAGAATGTTCTTGGTGATCGAGCCGCTCGTCAGATCTTTCATCGAACCGTCCTCCTTGCGATCAGGGTTTCCTCAGCGAGGCCGCATCCCGTGCCAGTGCTTCGATGCCGCTCCAATCACCGGCCTCGAGCATGGCCTTGGGCGCCACCCACGAGCCGCCCACGCACACCACATTGGGCAGCGCCAGGTAATCAGGTGCCGTGGCCCGCGTAATGCCCCCGGTCGGGCAGAACAAGACATCGGGAAACGGCGCGCCCAGGGCCTGCAGCATCGGCACGCCGCCGGCCTGCTGCGCCGGGAACAGCTTCAGCACGTTGAATCCCGCGCCGAGCGCAGCGATCAAATCGCTCGGCGTCATGACGCCCGGCAGGAGCGGAAATCGCGCGCCGCGCGCAGCCGCGGCAAGTTCCGGGGTCAGGCCCGGACTCACGCCGAACTGTGCACCCGCCTGGCCGGCGGCGGCAAAATCCACCGCCCGCGTGAGGGTACCCACGCCGACGACGGCATCGGGCACGGCCTTGCGCATGGCCTCGACGGCGGCGAGCGCCACCGGCGTGCGCAGGGTGATTTCCAATACGCGCAAGCCGCCCGCGGCCAAGGCGCGCGCCAGGGGCACGGCATGCTCGATCTGGGTCACGGTCAGCACCGGTATGACTGGTGCCAAACCCGCAATTTCACGAATATTCACAGGGCATCCTTCGGCCGAATGAGGGTTAACTTAGCATTAATGCCGCACCAACTTAGCCTGTAGTGCTGCACCAACTTAGCACGTAATGCAGCAGCGCTCCTCACTGGTACCGAAGCTCACGGCAATGAGCGAGGCTCACAGTAAAGAAAGAGCGCCGGCTTCGGCGTCGCCCGCCGCGCGGCGAAAGTTCGCAAACAGCTCGCGACCGCAACCGGTACTGTTGCGCGCAGGATCGAGCGGCGGTATCTCGCGTTGCCGCCAGATGTGCTCGTCCACCATCGCCTGCAGCTCGCCGGTGTGACAATCCATGCGGATCACATCGCCGTCCCGCACCCGGCCCAAGGGGCCGCCGTTCAGGCACTCGGGCGTGATATGAATGGCCGCGGGCACGCTGCCCGACGCGCCCGACATGCGCCCGTCCGTCACCAGCGCCACGTGGAATCCCTTGCTCTGCAGGGAGGCGAGCGAGGGCGTCAAGGCGTGCAGCTCGGGCATGCCGTTGGCGCGCGGCCCCTGAAAGCGCACGACCGCGACGAAATCGCGGTTCAGTTTCCCGGCCTGGAAGGCGGCGATGACGTCCTCTTGATCGTCGAACACCAGCGCCGGCGCCTCGATGACGTGGTGCTCGTGCTTCATCGCGGAGGTCTTGATGACGGCCCGTCCGAGATTGCCGGTGAGCAAGCGCAAGCCGCCGTGACTGCTGAACGGTTCGGACAGCGGACGCAGCACCTGCGAATCGCCGCTCGTATCCGGCGCCGCGCGCCAGGCCAGGCGGCCGTCGTCGAGCCATGGCTCCATCGCGTAGGCGCCCAATCCCCGGCCCATGACCGTCATGGTGTCGCCGTGCAGAAAGCCGCCGCGCAGCAGCTCGCGAATCAGGAAGGCCATCCCGCCCGCCGTGTGAAAGCGGTTGACGTCGGCGCTGCCATTTGGATAGATGCGCGCCAGCAGCGGCACGACCGCGGACAAGTCGCTGAAGTCATCCCAGGTCACCGTGATGCCGGCACAGCGCGCAATCGCAACCAGGTGCAGTGTGTGGTTGGTCGAGCCGCCGGTCGCCAGCAAGCCGACGATGGCATTCACCATGGCCGCTTCATCCACGACATGCGCGAGCGGCAGGTACTCGTCCCCCAGGGCAGTGGTTCGCGCCGCGCGGCCGGCGGCCGCACCTGTCAAGGCATCTCGCAGCGGCGTATCCGGCGGCACGAAGGCCGCTCCCGGCATGTGCAGGCCCATGACCTCCATCAGCATCTGATTGCTGTTGGCGGTGCCGTAGAAAGTGCAGGTTCCCGCCGTGTGGTAGCTGCCGGCCTCGGATTCCAGCAGCTCGTCGCGGCCGACCTTGCCCTCCGCGTACAGCTGGCGTATGCGCGCCTTCTCCTTGTTCGGAACGCCCGAGGGCATGGGGCCGCCGGGTACGAAAATCACCGGCAAATGTCCGAACGCCAGCGCGCCCATGAACATGCCGGGAACGATCTTGTCGCAGATGCCGAGACAGAGGGCCGAGTCGAACATGTTGTGCGCCAGCGCGACCCCGGTCGCCATCGCGATCACGTCGCGGCTGAACAGCGACAATTCCATGCCGGGCTGGCCCTGAGTCACGCCATCGCACATGGCGGGCACGCCGCCCGCGAATTGCGCGACGGCGCCGGCCTCGCGCGCCGCACGCTTGATCAGCGCCGGATAGCGCTCCAAGGGCTGGTGCGCGGACAACATGTCGTTGTACGCCGACACGATGGCGATGTTGGGCCAGCGCATGAGCTTCAGCGCCTCTTTGTCCGGCGCATCCGAGGCGGCAAAGCCATGCGCAAGATTGGTGCACGACAGCCCCGCGCGCGCCGAGCCGCGCCGGCGAGCGGCATCCATGCGCGCCAGATACTCGGCGCGGCCCGCGCGGCTGCGCTCGCGCATGCGCTCGGTGACTTCGCGCACGCGCGCATGAATTTTCGGCGTTTTTTCGGACATTTGCGGGGACATGCTTCATTGTGCCACATCGCGAAGACCTACTAGAACGCGCACGCAAGTGCTACGCTCGCACGCGGGTAAATCAGGAATATTCGACGGTGACCGTACTTCCGACTTTCGATATGTTGCTTTTCGGCGGCACCGGGGACCTGGTGACGCGCAAATTGCTGCCCGCGCTGTATCGGCGCTACGCGGCCGGGCAGGTGAGCGCGGAATCGCGCATTTTCGGCGTCGCGCGCACGGCGCTGACGCGAATCGAATACCTGACTCAGGCGGAATCCGCCTGCCGCGAATTTCTCGGCAAGGAATTCGACGCGGCGCATTGGACGGCATTCAGCGGCTTGCTCGGCTATATCAAGCTGGACGCGGCGGCCGAAGCGGACTACGCGGCGCTGAACAGCGTGCTCAAGGGCCGCGAGAGCCTCGTGCGCGTATTCTTCTTTTCCACCGCGTCGAATCTGTTTTCGGCGATTTGCCGCAATCTGGCCAAGGCCGCAGTCGTGACCCCTCTGTCGCGGGTGGTGTTGGAGAAGCCGCTGGGGCACGATATCGAATCCGCCGACCTCATCAATACCCAGGTGGGGGCGGTGTTTGCCGAGAAGCAGATTTATCGCATCGATCATTACCTGGGCAAGGAGGCCGTGCAGAACCTCATGGCGCTGCGTTTCGGCAATGCGCTGTTCGAGCCGCTGTGGCGCCGCGGACTGATCAAGCACGTGCAGATCACGGTGGCCGAAGAACTGGGCGTGGAGACGGCGCGGCCAGTTCTACGACAAGACCGGCGCCTTGCGCGACATGGTGCAGAATCACCTGCTGCAGTTGCTGTGCATCATGGCCATGGAGCCGCCGGCCAGCAGCGATCCGGACGCGGTGCGCGACGAGAAGCTCAAGGTGCTGCGGGCGCTGCGCCCCTTGCGCGATCGCGATGTGCTCACCAAAACGGTGCGCGGCCAGTACAAGGCCGGGCGCCGTGCGCGGCGCGCCGGTGCCCGGGTATCTCGAGGAGGCGGACATCGCGGCGGACAGCAGCACCGAGACATTCGCGGCGCTCAAGGTCGAGATCGACACCTGGCGCTGGGCGGGAGTGCCGTTTTATCTGCGCACCGGCAAACGCCTGCAGGACAGGCTGACGGAACTCGTGGTGACTTTCGACGAGGTGCCGCATCCCATCTTTGAAAATCCGCCCAGCACGCGCAGCGCCAACGAGCTGGTGATTCGGCTGCAGCCGGACGAAAGCATCACCATGACCATCTTGGCCAAGAACCCCGGCGAGGGGATGCGCCTGAAGCCCGTGAGTCTCGCGCTCGATTTGGGCGAGACCTTCAAGACCCGCAGCCTCGACGCCTATGAGCGGCTGCTCATGGACACCGTGAAGGGGAACCTGACCTTGTTCATGCGCAGAGACGAACTCGACGCCGCCTGGGCGTGGATAGATCCCATTCGCGCCGGCTGGGAACAATACGACGAACGGCCGAAGGCCTACATTGCAGGCAGCTGGGGGCCGGCGGCCTCGAGCGCCATGATAGGGCGCGATGGATTTGCTGGCATGATGAGCTCTGAGAACACACAGCCTCATGAACCGTGAATCACCCACCACACTCCGGCCCTGCATCCTGCAACAGCTTCGCGGATGCCGAGACCGTCTCGCGCGAGCTGGCGACCCAGATCGCCGCGGCCCTCGCCGCGGCCATCGGCGCGCGCGGGACTCGCCAGCCTGGTCGTTTCGGGCGGCCGCTCGCCGGTGAGAATGTTCGAAATCCTGCGCACGCAGACCCTCGATTGGAGCCGCGTCTGCATTGCCCTGGCCGACGAGCGCTGGGTGGAGCCCGGAGGACGCAGCGAGCAACGAACGACTGGTGCGCGACGTGCTGCTGAAGGATCAAGCCGCCGCCGCCCGCTTTCAATGGCCTGAAGAACGGCGCGCCCACGCCGGATCTGGGCGCGGTGTCGGCCTGGGAGACCTTCGCGCGGGTGCCGCGCCCGTTCGATGCCGTGATACTGGGCATGGGCGATGATGGGCACACGGCCTCCCTGTTCCCCGGCTCGCCGAATCTGCCCAGCGCGCTGAACCGCGACGGCCGCCGCCGGTTGCATCGGCATGTGGTCGCCCGTGCCGCCGCAGCCCCGATTGAGCTTGAATCTGACGGCATTGCTCGATTCGCGGCGCATCGTCGTGCTGATGACCGGCGAATCGAAGCGGCGCACCTATGCGGCCGCCTGCGCAGCCGGTCCGATCGAAGACATGCCGGTGCGCGCCGTGCTGCGCCAATCGCGCACTCCGGTCGATGTGATGTGGTCGCCCTAGAGAGGCGGCGGTGAGTTCAATCCTGCATCGAAGACGACCGCACCGCGCTCAGCAAGGAGGCGATGAAGAACGCCTTCCTGGACGACCTCTTCTATGTGCAGGGCAAATTCCCGGCGCTCGCCACCAAGAACGACTACTACATGGCGCTGGCCTACGCGGTTCGCGACCGCATGCTGCAGCGCTGGATCAGCACGGCCGCGGCGTACACCAAGCAAGCCTCGCGCACCGTGGCCTATCTGTCGGCCGAATTCTCTGATGGGCCCGCATCTCGGCAACAATCTCATCAATCTCGGCATCTTCGACGCAGGTCAAGGAATGCATGGCCGAACTGGGACTCGACTTCGAGGAATTGCTGCAGCAGGAAGAAGAGCCCGGACTCGGCAACGGCGGTCTCGGGCGCCTGGCGGCATGCTTCATCGATTCCCTGGCGACTCTCGAAGTGCCGTCGGTGGGCTACGGCATACGCTACGAATTCGGCATTTTCCACCAGGAGATCGTCGACGGCTGGCAGGTCGAGAAGACCGACAAATGGCTGCGCTTCGGCAATCCCTGGGAGCTGGTGCGGCCCGAATGGGCGGTGGAGGTCAAGCTCGGCGGCACGGTGGAGCAATACATCGATGAGCGCAATCGGCAGCGGGTGCGCTGGGTGCCGCACAAGACCGTCATGGGCGTGCCTTACGACACTCCCATCTTGGGCTACCGGACCAACACCGCGAACACTCTGCGGCTGTGGCGCTCCGAAGCCACCCGAGTCCTTCGACTTCGCGGTCTTCAACCGCGGCGACTACTACGGCGCCGTCAACCAAAAAGTCGCGTCCGAGAACCTGAGCAAGGTGCTCTATCCGAACGACGAGCAGGTGCGCGGCAAGGAGCTGCGCCTGGAACAGCAATATTTTCTTCGTGTCCTGCTCCTTGCAGGACATGCTGCGCATCCTGCGCACGCAGAAAGCTGCCGGTGGACCAGTTCCACGTGAAATTCGCCGTGCAGCTCAACGACACCCATCCGGCGATCGCCATCGCGGAATTGATGCGCCTTCTGGTCGACGAGGCGCTGCTGCCGTGGGCCGAGGCGTGGAAGGTCACCCGCCGCACCTTCGCCTATACCAATCACACCCTGCTGCCGGAGGCCTTGGAGCGCTGGCCGCTCGCAGTGTTCGGCCGGGTATTGCCGCGCCACCTGCAGATCATCCACGAAATCAACGCGCAATTCCTCGAGGAGGTGCGCATTCGATTCCTCGGCGACGAAGCGCGCATCGCCCGCCTGTCCCTGATCGATGAAACCGGCGAGCGCTACGTGCGCATGGCGCATCTGGCCTGCGTCGGCAGCCACGCCATCAACGGCGTCGCCGAGCTGCATTCGGAGTTGCTCAAGCGCGACGTGCTGAAGGATTTCTACGAGCTGTGGCCGGAGAAATTCAGCAACAAGACCAACGGCGTGACGCCGCGACGCTGGATGGTGCTGTCGAACCCGAAGCTCTCGGAACTCATTACCGGGCACATCGGCGCCGGCTGGATCAAGGACTTGGCGCAGCTGAGGGCGCTCGAACCGCTGGCCGAGAACCCCGAATTCCGCAGCCCGATGGCGCGAGATCAAGCAGCACAACAAGCGGGAATTCGCCGCCCTCGCCCTGGCAGCGCACCGGCATCGCGATCGACCCGCGCTCCCTGTTCGATGTCCTGGTGAAGCGCATCCACGAGTACAAGCGCCAGCACCTGAAGGTGCTGCACATCAGTCTCGCTGTATCACGGCATCAAATCGAATCCCGCGGCGCAGATTCAGCCGCGCACCTTCATTTTCGGCGGCAAGGCGGCTCCCGGATATCATCTCGCCAAGCTCATGATCAAACTGATCACCGCCGTGGGCGACGTCGTCAATCGGGATCCGGACGTGCGCGACCGCTTGAAAGTGGTGTTTCTGCCCAACTTCAACGTGACCAACGGCCAGAGAGTGTATCCGGCCGCGGATCTGTCGGAGCAGATCTCCACCGCCGGCAAGGAAGCCTCCGGCACCGGCAATATGAAATTCTCGATGAACGGCGCGCTCACCATCGGCACGCTGGACGGGGCCAACATCGAGATCCGCGAGGAAGTCGGCGCCGACAATTTCTTCCTGTTCGGATTGAGCGCGCCGGAGGTGTTACGCCCTGAAGTCCCAGGGTTATCGGCCGATGGACTATTACGACGCCAACCAGGGGCTGCGCGACGTGATCGATCTGATCCGCAGCGGCTTCTTCACGCGCGGCGACACGGAACTGTTCCGTCCGCTGATCGACGGCCTGCTGCATCACGATCCGTATCTGGTGCTGGCGGATTTTCAGTCCTATGTCGCACTGCCAGGCCAAGGTGGTCCGCAGGCCTACGGCGACACCGAGCACTGGACGCGCATGTCCATCCTCAATACGGCGCGCAGCGGCAAGTTCTCATCGGACCGCACCATCCGCGAATACTGCGCGGACATCTGGCGCGTCAAGCCGGTGCCGATTCAGCTGCTCACACATGCGGAAGCAGGAACCGCATAGTCCTGCGCAGCGGCTCGGCCGCGCCCCAGAGCAGCTGATCGCCCACGGTGAAGGCGGACAGATATTCCCCGCCCATGGCCAGCTTGCGCAGACGGCCGATGGGGATGTTCATTCCGCCGCTGACCGCCGCCGGCGAGAGCTCGCGGATCGAGGACTCGCGGTCGTTCGGCACCACGCGCACCCAGGGGTTGGCGCCGGCGAGCAATCGCTCGATCTCCGCCAGCGGCAGGTCCCGCTTCAGCTTGATGGTCAGCGCCTGCGAGTGGCAGCGCATGGCGCTCACCCGCACGCAGATGCCCTCCACCGGCACCGGATGCGCCTCCGATCCCAAGATCTTGTTCGCCTCGGCGCCCGCCTTCCATTCTTCGCGGCTCTGGCCGTTGCCCAGATCCTTGTCGATCCAGGGGATCAGGCTTGCCGCGAGCGGCACGCCGAATTGCTCCTGGGGAAACTTCGGGCTGGCCAATTCCGCGCTCACGGCGCGATCGATGTCGAGAATTCCGGAAGCGGTGCTCTGCAGCAGCGGAGCGGCCGAGCGATGCAATGCGCCCATCTGTTCCAGCAACTCGCGCATGTGCTTCGCGCCGGCGCCCGAGGCCGACTGATAAGTCATGGCCGTGATCCACTCGACCAGCGCCCGCCCGCAGCAGCCCGCCCACCGCCATCAGCATCAGCGATACGGTGCAATTGCCGCCGATGAAATCCTTGATCCCGGCGCTCGCGCGCCGCCTGCATCACCGGCAGATTGACCGGATCCAGCACGATGACGGCGTCCTTTTGCATTCGCAGGGTCGAGGCGGCGTCGATCCAATAGCCCTGCCAGCCCGCCGCGCGCAGCCGCGGATGGATGTCCTGCGTGTAATCGCCGCCCTGGGTGCTGATGAGCATGGGCAGCTTGGCCAGCGCCGCGATGTCGTTGGCGTCCTGCACCGTGCGCGCGTCGGCCCCGACGCAGTGCGCGCCGGCGCCGATCGCCGGCGCCGCCGCCCCGGCCTGCGAGGTGCTGAAAAAAGTCGGCGTGACGAGATCGAAATCCTTCTCCTCGCGCATTCTGTCGAGAAGCACCGAACCCACCATGCCGCGCCAACCGATGATGCCGATCTGTTTCATCTTCAAAAGTCCATCATAAACTCTGCCGCAGGAGGACGCAGATTATAGTTCGAAGCCATGGCATAGCCGTAGGCCCCGCAGGTCGCGATGAGAAGCACGTCTCCCTCCTGGGTCTGCGGCAGCCAGCGATCGGCACCGAGCTGATCCGCGCTCTCGCAGATCGGGCCCCACCACGGTGACGCGATGGCTCATCGGCTCCTCGAGCCGCGTCAGATTGCGGATGTCGTGATGCGCGCCGTACAGCGCCGGCCGAATCAAGGAATTCATGCCGGTTGCGACGCCCACATAGTGGACATCGCCCTTGCCCTTCAATTGGGTCACGACCGCCACCAGCACACCGGCCTTGGCCACCAGGAAGCGGCCGGGCTCCATCCAGAACTCGATGTGCGGAAAGCGCTTCGCGAGCTCGGCGACGCCGCGGTCCAGTGCGCGCAAATCGATTTCGCCGTGGCCCAATTGCTCGGGAACGCCGATGCCGCCGCCCAAATCCACCACCGTGACGTGCGGAAATCGCGCCGCCAGATCCGACAGCAGCGCGCCGGTCTCGGTCCAATTGTCCACATTGAAGACGCCGCTGCCCGTGTGCGCGTGCAGCCCGGTCACCCGTGCGCCGGCGCTGCTCGTCAATGCCACCAATTCGTCGGCCTCGCTCAAGGGCACGCCGAACTTCGAGTGCACGCCGCCGGTGCGCACGTGGCTGTGATGGCCGCGGCCGAATCCCGGATCGATGCGCAGAAAGATATCCCTGCCGCGAAACATCTCCGGCCACACCTTGAGCGGGTGCAGATTGTCCAAGGTGACGCGCACGCCCCGGGCGAAACCGAACTCGTATTCGGCGCGCGGCGCGAAATTGGGCGTGAACAACACGCGCTCGGGATCCAGATGCGGGCACCGAGGCAAAGGCATGCTCGAGCTCGCCCTGCGACACGCACTCCAAGGTCAAGCCCGCGGCGTACACCCGCCGCAATAGTCTGCGGATGCCAATTGGCCTTCATGGCATAGGCCCAGCGCTTCACGGACTTCACGCCCTGCACTGCCGCGATGGCCGCATCCAAGGTTGCCGCGTCATAGACGAAGGCCGCCGACTCGCGCGGGGCGATCTCGATCAGGCGGCGGCGCTTGCGCGCATCTTCCCACCAGTTCTTCGCGGGCGCGGCGCGCTTCTCCTCGGCGAACAGCTGCTGCCAGGTGGGACCCAGGACCTTGTCCGAGCCGATGCCCTGGATCAGGCGCTCGTGCAGCTGCTGCACCAGGCGATCGCCCTGGGATTCGTCGATGACGAAGGTGAAGTTCAGATCGTTGGCGGCCTGGGTCACCAGATAAATCTTCTGGTCCTGGAACAGCTCGAAGGCCGACCCCAGCTCGTGCAGGATGCCGCGGATGTTGTGGCCCAACAGGCTCAACGAGGCGCACGGCCCGAGGATCTCGACTCGGCACAATTCGCCGAGCGCCGAGGTCAGGCGCTCGAGCGCGGCGGCATCCAAGGTATTGGCGGTGGGATCCAGCGAGACGGTGACATTGGTCTCGGAGGTGGACACCAGGTCGACCGACAGGCCTTCCTGCTTGAAAATCTGGAACGCATCCGCCAAGAAGCCCACCTGATGCCACATACCGGGGCTTTCCATCGAGACCAGGGTGATGCCCTTCTTGATGGCGATCGCTTTGACCTGGGCGGCGCTGCCGGCCACATTCGCGGACACGATGGTGCCTTCGAGGCCCGGCGCCTGCGTGGCATACACATGCAGCGGAATCCCGTACTGGCGGACCGGCAGCACGCAACGCGGGTGCAGGACCTTGGCGCCATTGCTGGCAATTTCCTGTGCTTCATCGTAGTGCAAGGCGCGCAGCAGCCGCGCCGTCGGCACGGCGCGTGGATTGGCGCTGAACATCCCGGGCACATCGGTCCAAATCTCGAGGCGCGCCGCGTTCAATTTGGCCGCAAAGTAAGAACCCGACGTGTCCGATCCGCCGCGGCCCAGCAGCACGGTCTCTCCGGCCTCGTTGGCGGCAATGAAACCCTGGGTGATGACCACTCGATCGAGCGCCCGCCACTGCCGCTGCAAGGAGGCATCCGGCGCAAAATCGCAGGTGGCCGACAACAGACTCGACTTCAGAGTGGCGCCTGGTCGAGTGTCGGCGCGCAGCACCTGGCGCGCATCCGCCCAGGCGGTATCGATTCCTTGGGCATTCAAGAACGCCGCTCCCAAGGTGGTCGCCAGCAGCTCGCCCATCGCCATCACGCGGGCCCGAAGCCCATCGCTGACTTCGCGACCGACGGCCGCGGAATCCGCCATTTGCCGCAGTTCCTGCATGAAGCGCTCGAATTGCGGGCTCGGCACGATGCCCAGCGAGGCCGCCAGATCGCGGTGTTTGGCCTCGATTTGCTCGAGCACCGGCGAGTGATTTCCGCCCGCGGCGGCCGACAGCAGCGACTCGAGACGATCGGTGATGCCGGAGAGGGCGGAATGAACGATCACCGGCCTTAAGGACGACGCAATGCGGGCCCGCACTACGGCGGCGATGTTGTGCCAATTGGCGGCGGAGGACACGCTGGTGCCGCCGAACTTGAGGACCACCCAGCGTTGACTATCTTCCTGCACAGAGAGTGTCGCACATGTGATTGCAATTCCGCGCCGCCCAACCGTGCCGCTCCTCGGTGACTCGGAGCGTGCAGATCGGCGCCGGCAGACGGCTAATCGTCTTCGAAAATGTCGCGCAGTTCTTTTTCTAACTGGCGTTCGGCGAGTACGTCTTCCACTCGGCTCCAAGCCGCTTTGCCGCGTTTGCCCACGGCAACGGCTTTGGGGCGCCGCTCGGTACGCTCCAAGAGGGGATCGAAGTCGTGCGATTCTTCGGCTTCCCCGAGAAACTCGTCATCGATATCAAAATGTTCGTCTTCGCGTTCACTCATTGTTCGAGAAAAGCCCTTGAAATCAATAGGATCAATCGGCCCAACCGCTGAAGCTGCGCACTATAGCCGATTCTGCCCGCCATTCAACTGTTAGGGCGAAATCCTTGCCTCGAGGGCGGCGTTTGTCCTACACAGCCCTCGACCAGCGTTCAGGTGCCCGTGCGCGCCTTGTCGGCCCGCGCCGGCAGGGCCTGCTGGGCGACGGCCCGGTTCACGGCCGAGAAAATCGCCAGCAGCGAGGCTGTAATGATATTGGGGTGCATGCCGGCCCCAAACAAGGTGCGCCGCGATCGGGTGGTAATCTCGATGTAGGACACAGCCTTGGCGGCGCTGCCTTGGCCGCGGGAATGCTCCTCATAAGAGAGTACGTCGAAGGGCAGTGCGATGGCCTTGACCATGGCGTCGATGGGTCCGGAACCCTGACCATGCCAGGTTTCGAGCCGGCCGTCGTTCTCGACCTGGACGGTGATGCGCTCGCTGTCCGCGCCATCCGTGGAGGCCGCCAGCTGGTGGGAGCGATACACGAAAGGACTGCGCGAAGCCCAATACTCGCGCTCAAAAAGACTATATATCTCCTGCGAAGTCAACTCCTTACCCGTGATATCTGCTGCTGCTTGTACGACCTGGCTGAACTCGATCTGCAGCCGGCGCGGCATGACCAGTTGGTAGTCGCGCTCTAGCAGGTAGGCCACCCCGCCCTTGCCGGACTGGCTGTTGACCCGAATGATGGAATCGTAGGAGCGGCCGAGATCGGACGGATCGATGGGCAAGTAGGGTACGTCCCAGATATCCGCCTCTTGTCGGGCGGCAAGGCCCTTTTTGATGGCGTCTTGGTGGGATCCCGAGAAGGCCGTGAAAACCAGGTCTCCCACATAGGGATGGCGCGGGTGAATGGGCAATTGATTGCAGGATTCGGCGCAGCGCGCAGCCTCATTGATATTGGCAAAATCTAGTTTTGGATCAACGCCTTGCGAATAAAGGTTAAGGGCTAAGGTGACGATGTCGACATTGCCCGTGCGCTCGCCATTGCCAAATAAGGTGCCCTCGATGCGCTCGGCGCCTGCCATGACGGCCAATTCGGCCGCCGCCACGGCCGTCCCTCGATCGTTGTGGGGGTGCACGCTCAATATGAGCGAATCGCGTCGGCCGACGTGCCGCAAGAACCATTCGATTTGATCGGCATAGACATTGGGCGTGGCCATTTCCACCGTCGCCGGCAGATTGAGGATGGAGCGATGCTGCGGAGTGGGCTCCCACACGGCGTTGACCGCGTCGCAAATCTCCACGGCAAAGTCCAGTTCCGTGCCGGTGAAGCTTTCGGGGCTGTACTGGAATATCCATTCAGTCCCGCGATCGCGCAGCGCGTGCTCGCGCACCGCCTCGGCGCCGCGCACGGCGATGTCGACGATGCCCGCGCGATCCAGGCGAAACACCACCCGGCGCTGAGCCGCCGAGGTGGAGTTGTACACGTGCACGATGGCGCGCCGGGCGCCCTTCAAGGACTCGTAGGTGCGCGCGATGAGCTCGGGGCGCGCCTGCGTGAGCACCTGAATGGTGACATCCTCCGGCACCAGATCCTGCTCGATGATCTCGCGCACGAAATCGAAATCCGTTTGCGAGGCGGCGGGAAATCCGACTTCGATTTCCTTGAAGCCTATTTTCACCAGCATGTCGAACATGCGGCGCTTGCGGGCGCCGTCCATCGGCTCGATCAGCGCCTGATTGCCGTCGCGCAGGTCCACGCTGCACCAGGTGGGCGGCGCGCCGATGACCCGGCTCGGCCAGGTTCGATCGGCGATGTCGATGGGGGCAAAGGGACGGTACTTGCTCGAGGGATTACGCAACATGGTCTTTTCTCACTGGCGCTAGGCGGCTGATCTTGGGCGCCATGTAATTCGTGGCGCGACTTTTGAGATTTTTCCGGTCTTGTCAGCGCCGACCGATAGCGCGGGGTATGTGGCGCCTAGCGGCGCAGCAGCAGAGCAAGCAGACCCGGCAGCGAGGAGCTGCACAGGGTGTCGAGTAGCTTGCAGGCGGAAGCGCACATTGAGGCTGAATCTAGCATTGGAGTCAGGTTCGGCGCAATACTTACCCCCTCGAGCATCGAGCGGGCCCGCCATGTACCTCACCTCGGCCACTTACACGGCCTATAACCAAACCCCCACACTGGCGCAGTACAACCTGTTCGCCACCGATTCGGCGCTGCAGGAAGCCGTGCACCGGGAGGGGGCAGGCGCGGCTGCACCCGCGCTCCTTGTGGCGGGCGAGGCTCTCGGCACCACGGCGGCATTCGAGGATGGCCGCCTCGCCAATCGCTACCCGCCGGTGCTGCATGCCTTCAATGTTCACGGCGAGCGCATCGATACCATCGAATTTCATCCGTCCTGGCATGCCCTGATGCAGGGCATCGCGGCCCGGGGCTATCACAGCGGGCCGTGGGTTCTGGCCGAGGGCCGGGCCATCCCCGGCGCACATGTGGCGCGGGCCGCCGGCTACCTGATGCAGGCGCAGGTCGAGTGCGGCACGTTGTGCCCGACCACCATGACCTATGGAGCCATCGCGGCCATGCGCCGGGACGCCTGGCTCGAGCGCGACTGGGTCCCTCGTCTTCTCATGCGCGAATACGACCCGCGCGATCTGCCCTTCGAGCAGAAGCGCGGCGGCCTCATCGGCATGGGAATGACGGAGAAGCAGGGAGGTTCGGATGTGCGGGCCAACACCACGCGGGCGGTGCGCTCGGCCGATGGCTCGTATCGCATCACGGGGCATAAGTGGTTCTTCTCGGCGCCGCAGTGCGATGCGCATCTGGTGCTCGCGCAGAGCGAGCACGGGCTGTCGTGCTTCTTCATGCCGCGCCGGCTGCCGGACGGCACGCGCAATGGCATCTACATCCAGCGCCTCAAGGACAAGCTCGGCAACCGCTCCAATGCCTCATCGGAAGTCGAGTTCATCGACGCCTGGGCGCACCCACTCGGCGAAGAGGGACGCGGCATTCCGACCATCCTTGAAATGGGCACCTACACCCGCCTGGACTGCGTCACCGGCTCCGCCGGAATGATGCGCCAGGCCCTGGTGCAGGCCGT
Source organism: uncultured Gammaproteobacteria bacterium (assembly GCA_963837435.1). GTDB lineage: Bacteria > Pseudomonadota > Gammaproteobacteria > Steroidobacterales > Steroidobacteraceae > Bog-1198. The sequence goes on along the minus strand of CAWINJ010000009.1, from coordinate 723,087 downwards.
GCACCATGCCCGCCACCGCAAGGCATTCGGCGCCCTGCTGATCGATCAGCCGCTGATGCAAAGCGTGTTGGCCGACCTGGCCATCGAGTCGGAGGCCGCCACGGCGCTGGCCATGCGCCTGGCCCGCGCCTTCGACGGCGAGGCGGACAGCGAGGCGGCGCTGCGCCGCGCACTCACCTCCGCCGCGAAATTCTGGGTCTGCAAGCGCGGCTGTGAAATGGCGGCCGAGGCCATGGAAGTGCTGGGCGGCAATGGCTACACCGAAGAGATGCCGCTGGCTCGCATGGCGCGCGAGATGCCGGTCAATTCGATTTGGGAAGGATCCGGCAACATCATGTGCCTGGACGTGCTGCGCGCATTCGCAAAATCCGCTGCGACTCGCGACGCGGTGCTTCAGGAACTGGCCGCGGCCCGCGGGCGCCATCGCCAATTCGACGCGGCGCTCGAGCGCTTCACGACCATGCTCGATGCGCCCGCCCCAGCCGAGTCGCAGGCGCGCCGTTTCGCACAGATGTTCGTCACGCTGGTACAAGGCGGCCTGCTGCTCAGCACGGCCGCGAACCCAGGTGCCACCGCGATGGCGGAGGCCTTTTGCACCACCCGTCTGTCTGCCGAAGCCGGCTGGGGAGCGGTGTTCGGGGCGAGCGGCGCATCGATCGATAGCGCCGCCATTCTCAGGCGGGCGTGGGATGAATAGGACCGGCGCTTTGCCCGGCGCGGCCGATTTCACTTCTTCAGCGTCACCCAGATCAGGTCGATGGGGTTCTTGCCGATATTCCCCGACTCGTGCCCTTCGCTGATGTCGATGGTCGGTTCCCAGCCCACCTTGCCGTCGGGCGACGGCGCGGGGTATGGATGTTCCGCCTCATGCAGGGAGCGAACCGCCCACTGACCGCCCCTGATGTGGATGTAGAGCATGTCCGGATGGTGGGCATGCACACCCTCCCATTGTCCCGGATTCACCGTGAAACGCTGCACGATCACCAGGTCGTTCTCGAGCAGGTCCTGTCCCGGAATGTTCGGATAATTCAAATAGCGGTACTTGGGCGCCGCGCCGGGCGGCGCCGCGGCGGGCACCGTCACCGGCTTGAGAGTCACCCAGATCATCTCGATCGGCGTCTTGCCGGTGTTGGTGCTGCCCGCATCGCTGCCATCGGTGGCGCCGTCGGCGGCAGCCCGCCACATGACCCGGCCGTCTCTCCACAGGATCGAGCGCCCCGCCTGGGTGGTCAGCACGCCGCCCTTGATGAACACCAGCAGCTGATCGCCCGGGTGCGTGCGGCGGCCCGTGGACTGGCCCGGTTGAACGATGAACTTCTGGACGAATACTCGCGCATTGTCCAGCACCACCTCGCCTTTGAGATTCGCATACAGGGGTCCGTATTGATCGGCGGTTGCGGCCATGCCGCGCGCCGGCGAGCCGAGCAGGGACAGCAACACCAACGTGAGTCCAAGGGCCGATACATATCTCATCGCATCTCCCATCCATTGCCAGCCATCGCTTATTGAACGATCCAACCCCGCACCTGCTTCTTGACGAGCGCAGCGAGGAGCTGCGCGTGGCGGTCGTCATCGTTGAGCGCGGGAACCAGCGTCAACCGTTCGCCCCCCCACCCCAAGAACTTGTCGCGGTATTCCATGGCCACTTCTTCCAGGGTTTCCAGACAATCCACCGCGAACGAGGGGGACACGACGCTGAGCCTGCGCACGCCGCGTTCGGCCAGGGCTTTCAAGGTGTCTTCCGTGTATGGCTGCAGCCATTCCACCCGGCCGAAGCGCGATTGATAACAATGCGACCATTGGTCCGGCGTCATCCCCAAGCGCTCGGCCACCAGCCGGGTGGTCGCCTCCGCCTGAGCCTCGTAGGGATCTCCGCCGGCCACATAGGCGGCGGGAATGCCGTGATAGGAGAAAAGCAGGTGCGAGCGCTCTCCCACCTCGGACCAATGTGCGAGGATGCGCGCCGCCACGGCCTCGATGTAGGCGTTCTCGCGGCAGTAGTCGTTGATGAAGCGCGTCTCGGGCAGCCAGCGCCAGCGCTCGAGGACTTGGCTGGTGCGATCGAATACCGAGCCCGTCGTCGAGGAACAGTATTGCGGATACAGGGGCAGCACCAGGAGCTTGCGGATGCCCTGGGCGTTCAAGGACTCCACCGCCCGTGCAATGCTCGGATTGCCGTAGGTCATGCCCAGCGCGACGCGCATCCGGTCGCCGAAATCTGCCTGCAGCACCGCGGCCACCTTCGCCGCCAGCCGCGTCGAATACACCGCCAACGGCGAGCCCTCGGGTAGCCAGATCTTGCGGTACTTGCGCGCGGTGCGCAGCGGACGCAGCGGCAGAATCACCCCGTACAGCAGGGGCAGCCAAATCAGGCGCGAGGTGTTGATGACGCGTCGGTCGCCCAGGAATTCGCGCAGATAGCGCTGAACGGCCCAATACGTCGGGGAATCCGGCGTACCCAGGTTGACGAGCAACACGCCGATTCGGTCGGACTCGGGCGCCGTGGCGGCGTGCGCATGCGCCACGGTGCGATAGTAGGCCATTGATCGGATCCTTAAGCGGGGTCGCCCTCACAGTATACTGCCTGGCGATGAAGCCCTGCACCGCGCGCGACCCCTCATGATGTGGCTCAGCCCGAGTGAAGCGGAAGCCTTGCACTTGAGCCTGAGCGTGGCCGCTCGCAGCGTCATACTGAGCCTGCCCCTGGCGCTGCTGCTGGCGTGGCTGCTGACGCGGCGCCGATTTTTAGGCCATACGCTACTCGATGCCTTCGTGCACCTTCCCATGGTGCTGCCGCCGGTGGTGGTCGGCTATCTATTGCTCTTGTTGTTCGGCATACGCGGACCGATCGGCTCCTGGCTCGAGCGGGTATTCGGTGTGGAGATCATCTTCACGCGCAACGGCGCGGCGCTGGCCACGGCCGTGATGTCCTTTCCGCTGATGGTGCGCGCCATGCGGATCTCTCTCGAGAACGTCGACCGGGGGCTCGAGGAGGCGGCGCGGACCCTGGGCGCCGGCGCCATCGATCGGTTCGCCACCGTCACGCTACCCTTGATGCTGCCCGGGGTACTCGCCGGAGCCATTACCGCGTTCTCCGCCGCGCTGGGCGAGTTCGGTGCGGTGATCACCTTCGTGTCGAATATTCCCGGGGAAACCCGCACCCTGCCCCTGGCGCTGTACACGGCCCTACAGACCCCGGGCGGCGATACGGAGGCCGCGCGGCTGGCATGCATCTCCTTCATCCTGGGGCTGGGTGGATTGTTGCTGTCGGAATGGTTCGCGCGCCGGGTACGGCGCCTTTTGGGTCGTTGATGCTCAGCGTTGCCGTCAAGAAACGCCGTGGCAGCTTCTCGCTGGATGCGCGGTTCGAGCTGCCGACCCCGGGGGCGGCAGCTCTGTTCGGCCGTTCGGGCTGCGGCAAGAGCACCCTCGTCAACATCATCGCCGGACTGCTCGATGCCGACGCGGGCCGAGTGAGCCTCGATGAGCGGATCTTGCTGGATACCGCGCAGCGGATCGAGGTGCCGCCCGAGAAGCGGCGCATCGGCTACGTGTTCCAGGACGCGCGCTTGTTTCCCCACCTGAGCGTCGCCGCCAATCTTCGCTACGGCGAACGGCGCGCGCCGGGGAGCCGCTACGTGAGCCTCGATACGGTGATCGGCCTGCTGGGTCTGGGATCGCTCATGGACCGGCGCACTCATCGGTTATCGGGCGGCGAGCGGCAGCGCGTCGCCATCGGTCGTGCCCTTCTGTCCCAGCCGAGCCTGCTGCTGTTGGATGAGCCCCTGGCTTCGCTCGATGCGGCACGGCGTGAGGAAGTGCTGCCGTATCTTGAGAGCCTGCGGGACCAATTGGCCATCCCCATGGTCTATGTCAGCCATGATTTCGATGAGGTCTTGAGGCTCGCGACCCATGTCGTGCTCATGGAATCCGGGAGGACCATCGCGCAGGGCAATGTCGCCGACATGAGCTTGAACGCCGACCTGCGCACCATTGTTGGGGCAGACGCGGTGGGCGCCGCGGTGGACGGCATCGTACTTGGCACCGATCCGTCGAGCGGCCTCGTTCGAATCCAGGTGGGGCACGGTGAGCTCAGGCTGCAAGCCGCAAATGCCGCGGTGGGCGCCCGATTGAGAGTTCAATTGCTGGCGCGGGATCTCATCGTGGCAACCGAGGCGCCGCGCAATTTGAGCGTGCGCAACGTCCTGTCCGGCACCGTCACCGCGGTGACGAGCGACTCCGCCGATTCGAATTTGATCGCCATCGATATCGGCGGCCCTGTGGTAATGGCTCGAGTCACCCGGGAGGCCAGCCGCGAGCTGGCGCTGGTACCCGGCCTAGCTGCGTGGGTGCTGGTGAAGGCCGTGTCGCTACGCAGCCATGCGGCACCGGCGACTACTTCACCCGTGCGCCGAGATGCATGATGGCCACGATGTGGTCATCCGGACGCAGCCCCACCGTCGCCTTGACGGCAGGATCGTAGGCCGCGGCGCCGGTTTTCCACATCACCCCGAGTCCCAGGTCATGCGCTGCGAGGAACAGATTCTGTGCGGCGGCGCCCACGGCCACGACCTGCTCGATCTCGGGTATCTTGTTCTGTTCGCGATTGACTGCGCAGCCGACGACCACGATGGTGGGCGAGCGGTGCATTTTCTCGCGCTCTGCCGCGAGTTGCTCCCCGCTCATATCGGGCAAGCGGGCCCGCTTGGCCTCGGCCGCCGCCGCCGTGAAGGCCGCGCGTACCGCATCTTTCAGCACGATCAGGCGCCAAGGCTTGAGGCGGCCGTGATCGGGGGCCCGTGCGGCCGCCAGCAACAGCCGCTCGAGATCCTCGGGACTGGGCCCCGGCTCGGACAGGCGGGAGGCGGAAGAACGGGTCTGAACGGCGGTGAATAGTTCCATCAGCGGATAAACCTCATGGCATATGGGCTATGATTTGGGTTCGAGCCTGCCGAACGGCGGCGGGTCGAAATTATATAGTCTTCCAAGGAGCCTTCAATGAATCGTATTGTTTTGGCGGCCATGGCCGCTCTGGCGGGCGCGAGCGCGTTCGCGGCGCCGGTCACCTACGTACTCGACCCCAACCACACCTTCCCCAGCTTTGCGGCGGACCACATGGGCGGCTTGTCGGTATGGCGCGGCAAATTCGACTCCAGCTCCGGCAAGGTAGTCTACGACAAGGCGGCGAAGTCCGGCTCTATCGACGTGACGGTGGACATGAGCTCGGTGAGCTTCGGCGTGCCGAAGCTCGATGAGCATGCCAAGTCGGCGGAAATGTTCGATGTGGCCAAGTACCCCACCGCCACCTATACCGGCAAGTTCACCAAGTTCAATGGCGACGCTCCGACCGAGGCACAGGGCACTTTGACCATGCATGGAGTCACCAAGCCCGTAACCTTGATCATCAACTCCTTCCTCTGCAAACAGAACCCAATGTCCAAGAAGGAAGTCTGCGGCGCGGATGCCTCGGCCTCGTTCAACCGTAGCGATTTCGGAGTCAATTTCGGCGACAAATACGGCTTCAAGCAGGAAGTGACTCTGCAGATCCAGGTTGAAGGCAGCCCGGCAGGCTAGCTATTGGCGTCCGCCTTCGTCAGGGGCAAGCTGAAAATCGCGGCGCACGTGCGCGAGGAGCTCGACCGCGCCGGGATTGCCTTCGAGGCGATTAGCTGCAGATCGGGCGGCACGCAAATTCCTCGCGACACCGCGAGGCTCAGCGTGACGGTGGGGGAATCTGCGGCCCACCTGGACCTGCAGGCGGGCGAGGTTGAGGAATGCGAGTCGATCGTCGCCGGCGAAGCCTGGTACAAGATTGCCGCATTCATCGACAGGCTGAAGTCGTCGTAAGCAATCAGGCGGTATCCAGGTGAACGTGAAACTGTGCGCAATTCTCCTTCTATGTGCGGCCATCGCGGCGGCAACCGCGGCGGCCGGCAAGTCGACTCTGCACACCCCCGGCGAGAAGTCCGCGGACCTGCCGCCCGACGCCGGCCCGGACGCATTGCGCCAGATCGTGCAGGAACAATGCGTCGTGAACTGGACCCAGCACAACAACCCCGCACCCTGCGAGCGGGTGTTTCTTGCCGACGCCAAGACCGACAGCTCCGGATATGCGGTGCTCGCGGACCGCAAAGGCGGCGCGCACTACCTGCTCATTCCGACCCAGACGATGGCGGGCACCGAGGGCAGTGAATTGCTCGATCCCGACCTGCCGAATTATTTCGCGGAGGCCTGGCGCGCGCGCGATGTGCTTGCCAAATTCGTCGGCCACGAGGTCCCGAGAAGCGACGTGGCGCTGGCGGTGAACAACGCGCACTCCCGCTCGCAGAATCAATTCCACATCCACATCGAATGCCTGAGGCGCGACGTCGCCGATTCTCTGAGCGCGGCGGCCGAGCGCCTCACGGACACCTGGTCGCCCGTGACCTTGATGGGGGCGGCGTATCAAGCCCTGAAACTCTCGGATTCGGGGCTCAATGCCTCGAATCCATTCGATCTGCTCGCCAATATGAGCGCGGATGCCCGGCATCACATGGGCAACTACACCCTGGTGGTCGCCGGCATGCAGTACAAGAGCGGCCCTGGATTCATCGTGCTGGCGGGCACCGGTCTCACCGGGGAGCTGCTGTTGGATTCCTCCTGCGCCATCGCCGGCGGCGCCGGCGGATGAGAGGACACGACGGCACGCATGGGGCAGGCCTCTTCACGCATGGGCTAGGCCTCTTCGGTATATGTCAAACGTGCGAAATTGACCCTGCCGATGCACGCGAATATGCTGGCAACGATCAACGGGAGCGGCTACGGAGGTGCCCATGCCGACGGGTCCATCCGGCGATGTCACCCAACTACTACGGCATTGGCTGCGGGGTGACGCCAGGGCGCTGAGCACTCTCGTTCCCGTCATGCACAGGGAACTCAGGCGTCTCGCTCATTATCATCTAAAATCCGAGCGCGCCGATCATACGCTGCAAAGCACAGCGCTGGTCAACGAGGCTTTCCTGCGGCTGTTGGGAAGTCAACCGGTGGAGCTGCGCAACCGCTCGCATTTCATCGCCGTGGCTTCCGGGCTCATGCGTCAGATCCTGGTCGACTACGCGCGCAGCCGCGGCGCGAGCAAGCGGGATGGAGGATACCGGGTGCAGCTCTGGACGAGCTGGCCGCCCTGCCGGGCGCCGAGGACACGGAACTGGTCGCCTTGGACGAGGCACTCGATGAGCTGTCCCGCTTCGATGCACGGCAGGCAAGAATCGTCGAAATGAAATTCTTCGGCGGCCTGTCCGCGCCCGAAATATCCGAAGTGCTCGGGATCTCGCGGGCCACCGTCGACCGGGACTGGGCGACCGCCCGCGTCTGGCTGCATCGGCAAATGAGCGGGGCCGCCGCGCCGTGACGCGATGTGTCCCTCGGCATCGAGCGCTGGGAGCGCATCAAGGAACTGCTGTACCAGGCGATGCAGCTCGCCCCGCCGGAACGCAGCCGCTTTCTCGATGAGGCTTGCGGATCCGACGCTTCGCTTCGCGCCGAGGTCGAGTCGCTGCTGTCGGCCGAGTCCGATGTCCGCTCCGGCTTTCTTCAGCCGCCGCCGGATCGCCGAATCGGGCGCCGGACCCGGGTGAGGACGGCTTGGCGGGCGGCTTGGCGGCCGGACAGGTATTTGCGGAGCGCTTCATTCTGATCCGCAAGCTGGGAGAAGGCGGCATGGGGCAGGTCTGGCTGGCGGAGCAAACCTCCCCGGTGCGCCGCCAGGTTGCCGTGAAACTGATCAAGGCCGGAATGTACGACGAGACCGTGGTGCAGCGCTTCAAATCCGAGCGGCAATCGCTGGCGATCATGGATCATCCGGCCATCGCCAAGGTCCTGGACGCCGGAGCCACGCTGCAGGGCCAGCCGTATTTCGTGATGGAGTACGTGCCCGGGCTGCCGATCACGGAGTATTGCGATCAGCACACGGCTCGACATCCGGGAGCGCCTCGAACTCTTCATTCAGGCCTGCGAGGGCGTGCAGCACGCGCACCTGAAGGCCGTCATTCATCGCGACCTGAAGCCGGCCAATGTGCTGGTGGTGGAAGTGGACGGCAAGCCCGTGCCGCGCATCATCGACTTCGGACTGGCCAAAGCGACGGCGCGGGAAGTAGGCGGAGAAGACCCTCTATACCCGCTATGGGCTTTTTTTCGGCACCCCCGGCTACGTAAGCCCCGAGCAGGCCGATCCCGACGTTCAAGACGTCGACACGCGCACCGACGTCTATTCTCTGGGCGTGGTCCTGTATGTGCTTCTGACCGGCATGCAGCCATTCCAGACCAAGCGGCGAAAGCGCCGCCCTTCGATGAATTGCTGCGCAAACTTCGCGAGGATGAGCCGCCGCCGCCCAGCGCCAAGATCGGCGCCGATCGGGACACTTCGACTGGCGGCCGCCGCGAAGCGCAGCACCCTGCCCGCGCAACTGGTCAGGCAGCTGCGCGGCGACCTGGATTGGATCACCATGAAGGCGGTCGAGCGCGACCGCGAGCGCCGCTATAGCTCGCCCGCGGAACTCGCCGCCGATCTCCGCCGCTACCTGAACCACGAGCCGACGATGGCGCGCCCGGCCAGCGCCGCCTATCGCTTGCGCAAGTACGTCCGGCGACATCGCGTGGCCGTGGGAGTGGCGGGCGGCTCATTGATGCTGCTCGCCGTGTTCGCCGTTCTTCAGACGCCGGCAGCTGCGCCAGACCATCCAAGAGCGCGACCGCGCAAACCGCGAACTCGACTGCGCGCCGCCCGCATCGCCGATTTCATGACCAGCATGTTCAAGGTCGCCGACCCGAGCGAGGCGCGCGGCAACAGCGTCACGGCGAGGGAAATCCTCGACAAGGCCGCCCGCCAAATCAAATCCGGACTGCAGCAAGACCCGGCATTGCAGGCTCGCCTCATGTACACCATGGGAAATGTGTACCGGGAACTGGCCCTGGATCCTCAGGCGCTGTCTCTGCTGGAAGACGCCGTGAAGATTGCAACGCAGCGTATTGGGACTGCAGAATCGCGAGACCCTGCAATCGATGACCAGCCTCGGGCGCACTCTGCGTTACCTCGGAAGATATCCGGAAGCGGAGAACATCAACCGAGAAACGCTCGACGACTCAAACCCGTTTGCTGGGCGGCGACGATCCCGATACCTTGGAGTCGATGGATAATCTCGCCGAGCACCCTGTATCGCGAAGGCAATTTCTCTGGACGCCGAGAGCTTGCAGCGCCGCACCCTTGCAGCCCGGCGGCGCGTCGAAGGCGCGGAGCATCCGGCCGCGCTGGCCACCATGAGCGATCTCGGGCGCCAGCCTGCGCTCGCAGGGCAAGTACGCCGAAGCGGAGATTCCTGCAGCGGCGAAGTCGTCGGCATTCAGCGGCGCGTGCTCGGGTCCGATCATCCCAACACGGCCAAGTCGATCAACAGCCTGGGAAACACGCTGTACAACGAAGGCAATATGGCGGACGCCGAGGCGATGTATCGCGAAGCGCTCGATCTCGACCGCCACGTTCTCGGTCCAGATCACTCCACGACGGTCAATGTCCAGGCCAATCTGGCCAATGTGCTGCGGGACGAAGGCCACTTGGCGGAGGCGGAGACTGTGCTGCGCCAGGCGGTCGAAATCCGGCGCCGGGTCCAGGGAGAGTCCAATCCGGCCACTCTCTTGGTCACTGAAAATCTCAGCTTGGTCCTCGATGATGAAGGACGCCATGGCGAAGCGGAGAAGCTGCTGCGGCAAACACTCAGCTGAGGCGTCAGGTTCTCGGACCGGATCATCCCGACACCTTGAGAACGAGCTATATCCTCGCCGAGACGCTCCGATTGGAGCGGCGCTACGCGGAAGCCGAAGCCCTTGCCCGGGCCGCTCTCGAGGCCGATCGGCGGGTGCTCGGGGCCCGATCATCCGGGAACGCTGACTGCCATGAACATTTTGGCCAATACTCTGCGCGGTCAGGGCCGCTATGCCGACGCCGAGAAGACGCATCGCGAGGCGCTCGACACGGCCACGCGGATCTTCAAGCCCGACCACCCGGACATTCTGGAAATTGAAAGCTCGCTGGCGCTCGACCTCAGTCATGAGAAGCGCTACGAGGAGGCGAAACCCCTTTTCCTGGATGCGGTACGCAACGCGGACCGGACCAACGAGCGCAATCTTCCTCGAGCGCGTGGTACCAGTTCGCTTGCGCAGCGGCCATTGCCGGCCACGAACAGGACGCCATGCAAAATCTGCGCAATGCCGTCAGCCGCGGATATCAGGACCTCGGCAGCTTATGGCTTCGGAAGAGCGACTTGAAGACCTGCGCAATGACCCGCAATTCCGCGAACTTCTCGCCGCCTTGAAAAAGCAAGCTGCACCGACTCGAAGCTAGCGCATCGGCCGGATCCGCTTACTTCGCGCGGCGCACCAGGCTGCCATCGGCCAATATCCGATCCCCCGGCTTCATCCCGGCCGGGCAGTTCCCCAAATAGCGCTGGTCCTGAACCATGGTTTCGTCTGTCTTTCCGTACAGAGGCGGCGTATAGGTGGCGGCCGACTCGGAATGCACGGCAGTGTCCTCTGATAGACGGACAGCCCTTTCGACACGATGACGATGCCGGACACGGTGCAGCGGGACGCCGCCGGAGAATCTGTCTGCGTCCCAGGCTCTGCAATTGGTGGCGCAATTCTTGTTATTCTTTACCAGTTCGTCCGTCTGCTTGTCGAAGGCATGGTCTCGGCACAGCCTGAAGGAATATTCCGTCTCTTTGCCGCCCGGATTCTCGGTGCTGTGGACACTGATCTCCCAAAGACCTTCCAGAAGGCGCGGCGGGCCAGCTGCGCGCGCCACGCTGACCGTCGCGGCAACAGCACTCCCATGTACAGGCATGTTCTGGTCATATTGTCGCTCCGTATGCCGAAATATCGGAAGCCGGCCGGAGCCGTCAAAGTGCCTGCGGCGTTCAGGCGCCGGGCGACGCCTCAGGCGAACAGCGCGGAGATGGCGGCGTTGATGGCCACGCCGCCGAATATCAACCAGAGGAACAGCAATGCCGCCAACGCCAGCGGCTTGATTCCCGCGGTGCGCACGGCCGACACATGCGTCGTGACCCCGAGTGCCGCCATGGCCATGGCGAGCAAGCCCGTGTCCAAATCCACCGCCGCAACTCACCAGGGCCGAGGCAGCACCGCCAGCGAATTGATCCCGCCACCGCGACGAATCCCAGCGCAAACCACGGCACGACGATGCGCCGCGAGTCCGCCGGAGCGCCAGACGCCGATGCATCGCCCGATGGCGCGCCGCCTCATCTCCGCCGGGTGTGCGCGCCAGATAGGCGGACAGGATGATCAGAAAGGGCGCCAGCATCATGACCCGCACCATCTTGGTGATGACTGCCGGTATTGGCGGCGGCATCGGCAATCGCCCGCCCCGCCGCAACCACCTGCGCCACTTCGTGAATCGTGGATCCGGCGTAAATCCCATAGGCGGTCGGCGATGCCGCGAATAGCTGGTAGTGCGCGTTCAAGTGGTACATGGCTGGGTAGAGGAAAATGTCCAGCGTGCCGAAGACGACCACCGTGGAGATGGCCACGGCGACTTGATCGGCGCGGCCGCGCACCACGGGCTCCGTCGCCATGACCGCAGCGGCGCCGCAGATCGAGCTACCGGCGCCGATGAGCATCGCGGTCTTTCGATCCAACCCGAACACCCGAGTGCCCACCCACCACGACAGGGCGAAGGTACTGCTCAGCACCAGGGTATCGATGAGCGATCCCGAGACGCCGACTGCGGCGATATCCTGAAACGTCAGCCGCAGCCCATACAGAATGATCCCCGCCCGCAACAAAGTCTGCTTGGAGAACATCACTCCGCCGGCGCTGGCGGCCGCCAGCCTCGGGTACACGGTATTGCCGACCAACATGCCGAGCACGATGGCCAGGGTCAGTGCACTGATGCCGTTCGCCTGAAGCCAGGGAAGCTTGCCGATTTCCATGGCAAGCGCCGCCAGGACAGCGGCCAGAGCGACACCGGGCATGCGCTCCTTGATGCGCGTAAACCCATGAAAGCTCGGCGATTTCATGGCAGCTACTATGGCTGCAGCGTTTCTATTCGTAAAATAGATTATTTATCTATAATCAATCGATTTAATAGGTTAATCTGGCGACGATGCGTGTCACCCTGCGGCAACTGCAGATTTTCCGGGCCATTGCGCTCAGCGGCAGCACCACCGCCGCCGCACAAAGCGTCCCGCTATCGCAGTCGGCTGCGAGCGCGGCCCTCAAGGAACTCGAGCAAACCTTGGGCGCCCGCCTTTTCGACCGGGTGGGGAAACGTCTATTGCTGAACGATGCGGGCAGGACTCTGCTGCCCACGGCGCTGGCGGTGCTGGACGGCGCTCGGAACCTCGAGACGGCCTTCCTCTCCGCCGGGCGCGCCTCCCGCGTCGACTTGCATCTGTTCGCGAGCACCACCATCGGCAACTACATCTTGCCGCGGCTGCTGGCGCGTTTTCGCGAACTGGTTCCCGGCGCGCAGCTGCAATTGCAAATCGGCAACACACGGGATGTCGTCACCGCGGTGCGCGACTTTGCCGCCGACCTGGGATTGATCGAGGGTCCCTGCCATGCCTCCGATATCCTGCTGGTGCCCTGGCTCGAGGACGAGCTGGTCATCGTCGCATCGCCCTTGCATCCCTTGGCTGAAGCGGCGAAGCGCCGCAAGCTGACCGCCAAGCAGCTCAGTCAGGCTCACTGGCTGCTGCGCGAGCCCGGCTCCGGCACGCGCGAGGCCGTCGAGCAAGCCCTGTTGCCGCATCTGCCGAACATTCAGTCGACGATGACACTGGGCAGCTCGGAGGCGATCAAGAATTCGGTGGCGGAGGGACTCGGCCTGAGCTGCCTCTCGCGGTATGTCGTGCAGGATCTGGCCGCGGTCAACCGGCTCAGCGTGCTCAACACGCGGCTACCCCGCCTGACGCGCCGCCTCACCATCATTCATCATCAAAGAAAGTTGCTGTCCGACGCCCTGCGCGGATTCATCGCCCACTGCCAGAGTGCGCGGCCCGGCAACGACTAGGCGCGCGGTTGGCCGGAGGGCGGTTGGCCGGAGGGCGGCTGGCGGCGCGTCAATGCAATGGCCTCATGCAGCGTCGCGAAAATCCGATCCGCCCCCACCGTGGCGGTGATGCCATGCCGGTCCATGTCGGATCGCAAATAGCGGGTGACGCGCCCGAACACCACGGCGACATTTTGGCGGCGCAATTCACCGAGGAGCCCGCAGAGAGACTTCGCCGCGTCATAGTCGACATCCGTGATGGCTCCCGCATCGACCACCAGCCAATGCACGGGCGCCGGCGCATGCGCCACGAGCGCGCGCACCTCGTCGGTGAAGCGGCTCTGGTTCGCGTAGAACAGATCCGAGCCGAAACGATAGACAATGAGCCCCGGCTCGGTCACCTTGCCGGGCGTCGCAGGCGCAGGCGCCCACTGCCCGGCCGCATCCGGTTCGAGCACCATGGTGTGCGGGCGATAGCTGTGGCGCACGTGCCGAAACAGCGACAAGGCGATCGCCAGCAAGATCCCCTGCTCGACGCCGAGCACGACGACCGCCGCCGCGGTCACGACGGCGAGCTGATACTCGCCGGGACTTTCGCGGCGGATGTCGCGCATCCGCGCCACATCGATCATTCCCACCGCGATCGTGAATACGATGGACGCCAGCACGCATCGCGGCAGGTAATGCAGCGGCGCCGAGAAAGCCAGCAGCACCAACAGCACGACTCCCGCCAGCGCCAGCTGTGCGATCTGGCTGCGGGCACCCACCCGATCCGCCATGGCGGTCTGCGTGGGGCTGCCGTTGACCACGAAGGTACCGCTGAGCGAGGCCGCCAGGTTCGCCGCCGACAGCCCGAGGATGTCCGCGTCGGCATCGACGCTCTCCTGATAGCGCGCCGCGAATCCCCTCGAGGTCGCCGCGCTTTGCGCGATGATCATCACGAAGCAGGAGGCGGAGACGGGCAGCAGCCCCAGTACCTCGCCCCACGTGACGCTCGGCAATCGAATCGAGGGCAATCCCCCGGCCACCGCACCGATGACGGCGATGCCCTGAGCCTCGAAATGCCACAGGGTGCTCGCCGCGATCGACCCTACGACGGCAAGCAAGGAGAGAGGCCATCGCGGGGCCAGACGATTGCCGAGCAAGATGCCGCCCACCACCAAGGCGGACAGCGCCAGCGTCGGCACATTGGGGTGGGACAAGGCTTGCAATACTTCCCACAATCGCACGAGCGAGTAACGCGAGCTGACCGCGACCCCAGACATATCGCCCAGCATGGCGATGCCGACCTGAAAGCCCACGCCCGTCAGAAATCCGGTGAGCACCGTGCGCGAGAGAAAATCCGCGAGAAACCCTAGTTTGAAGATGCGCGCCAGCAGCAAAAATCCGCCCGTCAGCAAGGCCACCATGCTGACCAGCGCCATGTACTGCTCGCTCGCGGGTGCGGCCGAGTGCGCCAGGGAGCTGGAAAAGATCGCCGCGGTCGCCGAGTCGGCCGCCACCACCAGGTGTCGGGACGATCCGAACACGGCAAAGGCAATGAGAGGCAGCAGCAAGGTATAGAGCCCGGTGACCACGGGCATGCCCGCGATACGGGCATAGCCCAGCACCTGGGGGATATTGATCGAGGCAAGATTCACGCCGGCGAACAAATCGCGCAGGGCACCATGGCGGCTGATCGGCCGCAGGCCCGCAAACATCCCTTGGCGGAATTGAAACACGCCGCCACCCTGGCTCAATTACACAATTATTTCAATGCCCGGGAAGCTAGATTCCTGCGCCCGCCCAGCCGCGCCAATGCTATGATTTCCCCGGCAAGGATGGCGCGAGGTGTTCAATGAAACTCATCCGTTCCGTGTTCCGATGCGCCCTGCTCAGCGGGGCTCTGTTGGTCGCAGCTCAGGGGATGCTGAGCGCGAATGGCCAATCCAACCCCTCCTCGGCAACGCTCCCCGCCCTTTCACCGGACCAGAGCCCGCGCGACTTCAGGGCAAACCTCGTCGCTCTCTTGGCGCAGGATAGATTCGCAGACCTCGACGCAGTGGCGGATGGACTGCGAACCCAGCAATCGCGCTTCAAGGGAGGTGCCTGGCGCCTCCATGCCTTCTACGGCACGCTGAGCTACCCCGGATCGGCAACCGCCCCGGATGCAGAATGGCGGGCGCTGATCGCAAAGCTGCAACGCTGGACGGA
Organism: uncultured Gammaproteobacteria bacterium; assembly: GCA_963837435.1. GTDB lineage: Bacteria > Pseudomonadota > Gammaproteobacteria > Steroidobacterales > Steroidobacteraceae > Bog-1198. The sequence goes on along the minus strand of CAWINJ010000009.1, from coordinate 707,855 downwards.
GAATAGCCCCGCCTCGCCCACCCCTCGAGTGACCTTGGCTCGAACCTATTTGCGATTTGCATGGAAGGCGCGGGGCACGGGCTTTGCGGATACGGTGACGCCGGAAGGTTGGACCCTGTTTCGACAGCGGGTGCAGTCCGCTCGCGACGTCTTGGAAGAGGCCGCAAAGCTCACCGGCACCTGTCCTGAGTGGTATCGGCAAATGCAGACCGTCGCTCTCGCGCAGCAATGGGACCGCAAGCAATTCGACACCCTGGCGGATCAGGCCATGGCCAATGAACCGAGCTATTTCTACTTTGCCTTGGCCGAAGCCAATTACCTGCTGCCCAAATGGTACGGCCAGCAGGGCGATACCGAGCGCTATGCCGGCCAAGTGGCCGACAGAACGGGCGGTGCCGAGGGCGCGGCGGTGTACTTTCGAATCGCAGCGGCGGTGAATTGCTGCGGCAGGACGCAAGCGCCTGCAATGTCCTGGCCGCGTGTCCAGGAAGGGTTTGCGAGCATCGAGCAGCTCTATGGCTCCACCAATTATCAGCGCAATGCCATGGCCTATCTGGCGTTGCGAGCCGGGGATGCAGCGACGGCCAAACAACTGTTCGCCCGAATAGGCAACGACTGGGACCACGACGTCTGGAAGACCAAGGCCCGCTTCGACGCCAGCCGCACGGGCGAGGCGATTGCCAACATCGAGCCGGTAGGCGCGACCCCAGTTTTTCCCGTTTTTCCAACCAGCGAGATCGACGTGGAATGATGCCGCGCTCGCGGCGTCAGTGACGGCGCACCCGCCGCCGTCGCGTTTTCATCGTAAGCCTTCGAAATCCGCCGCTGCCATCCAAACGGTTTGGTTCTATAATGCTCGTTTGACTTTGCGAGCGCGCATGAAGCCTTTCCTACCGTTTACCCGCCCGTCAATCGATGCAGACTCCATGGCGGCGGTGGCCGAGGTGCTTCGCTCAGGCCAATTGGCGAGCGGCCCCAAGGTGCAAGCCTTCGAGGCGGCCTTGGCGGCCTACCTTGGGCAGTCGCGCCATCTGCGGGTCATGACATCGGCGACGGCGGGCTTGGAAATGGCGCTCGAAGTGGCCGGCGTCGGCGAGGGCCATGAGGTCATCGTGCCCGCCATGAGCTTTGCCGCCAGCGCCAATGTCGTCGCCCGGGTCGGCGCCAAGCCTGTCTTCGTCGACATAGATCTGTTCACGCGCAATCTCAATATCGACCTCGTGGCCTCCGCGATAACGCCCCGCACCCGCGCCATCATGCCGGTGCATTTCGCCGGCCTGCCGGTGGATCAGGACGCGCTGTACGACATCGCTCGGAACCATGGCTTGCGTGTGGTGGAGGATGCGGCACATGCCATCGGCACGCGTCACCGCGGCCGCCTGATCGGCAGCTTCGGCGATCTGGTGGTGTTCAGCTTTCATCCCAACAAGAACATGACCACGACGGAGGGTGGCGCCATCTCCACCGCCGACGAAGCCGAGGCAGAAAAACTGGAGCAGTATCGATTTCACGGGATCAAGCGCAACGCCGCGGGCGAGGTGGACGTGCTGTTTCCCGGTGCGAAGAGCAACCTCACCGATGTGGCCGCGCAAATCGGCATCGACCAGCTGCGCCGCCTCGACGGCTTCAACGCGCGGCGCCTGGCGCTGGCGGCACGGTATTTCACCGAGCTCGAAGGATTCAAGCCCGTGGTCCTGCCGGCCCGCGGCGACTCCGGGCACAGCTGGCATATGTTCCAGGTGCTCATCGACTTCCCGGCGCAGGGCATGACTCGTCCGGAATTTCAGGCGCGCATGGCCGACCGCGGCATCGGCATCGGGGTGCACTACCCTTCCATTCCCAGCCTCGCCTACTACCGCAGCCAGGGATACCGGCCTGAAGACACGCCGGTGGCGGCGCGCGTCGGCCGCGAGACGGTGACATTGCCGCTGTTCCCCGCCATGGAGGACGACGACGTCGGCCGAGTATGCCGCGAATTGCGCGACATGCTGCGCTAGGCGGCGACCTGTCCGAAGATACGACAGAGCTCTTGCGCGGCATGCCATAAGTCTGCGAGTCTGCTCGCGCGAATCAACTTTAGGATTTCTACATGTCCTCGATCCGTCTCTGGCATAACTACATTGGGATATTCATTGCTCCCAGTGTGATTTTCTTCGCTCTTACCGGCTCGCTGCAGATCTTCAATCTTCACGAATCGCACGGCAGCTATGTGCCGCCGGCGCTCATCGAGAAGTTGAGTTCCATGCATAAGGACCAGGTATTCGCGCAAAAACCGCCCAAAGAACCCGCACCGGACGCGACCTCGGGCAATGGCCAAGAGCACCCTGCCCCGCCGGCCGAGAAAGAAGAGGCCCCGGCGCTGGGCACCGCTTTGCTGAAGTGGTTCTTCTTGTTCGTGGCCCTGGCGCTCACGGCCTCGACGCTGCTCGGGCTGTGGATCGGGTTGACGCATCTGCAACGCAAGCGAACGGGCTGGTGGCTGCTATCGGCCGGCATTGTCGTACCCATCGCGCTTTTTATCATCTGAGGTCGGCGACTAGAGTCGCGCCTACGGTGCCTCGAGCGAGTAGCTCTCAACTCGCCCCACTTTCCGAATCACCGCCTGCACGTCGGGTCTGGCGATCACCGCGCGGCGCCGGGCATCCAATTCCATGTCGCGCGTCGTCCCCGGCGTCGGCGCGAAAGACTGGATGCTCAGGAGCGCATCTTGTCGCTGAGCCGTGTCCAGCAATTCGGCCACCAACTCTTGGGCTGCTCGATCCAATTGATTCACGGATATCAATGCATCTTCATAGGCACCGGGTGCATCTGCACGGTGAGTACGCAGATATCCCAACGAGCGCTCTGCCTGCTTGAAGTCTCCCAATTGGTAGGCCGCGTCGGTCCGCACGGATTCCATTTCCATGGCCCCGTACGGGCTAGTGGCGGCCACCATGCTCGCGATGGCTGACAGTGCATCCTTGGGGCGGCCTAGTGAGCAATACAAGTCTCCAAGGTAAATCAGCTGATCGACGTTGCCACTATATTTCTCCGTCAAGAGGCTGGCTGCGGTCAATTGGGCGACCGCTTCGTCCCAACGACCCACCCGTTGAAGCGCGATCGATCTTAGATTCAGAAACCATGATTGCTGCTGATCGAAATCTTGAAAGAGCTTTCCAGGGAAGTTGGTCGAACGAATATCCAGGAGTATGGAATCCGAGGCGGCGAGTGCCGCTTCATAGTGCTGCTGATTGAGCAGCGCGTTGATCACCTGAGATTTGAGCTCGAGCGATTGCGGCAGCTTTTCGGCCTGCCGTTGCAATGTTTCGAACTCGCGCTGAGCTGCCGCCTCGATATCAAGCAGCGCGGGATTCACCGTCGCCACGGCGTCGAAACGTCGGTCGGCGCGCATGGCAATGAGAACGTATGCATTTGTGACATGACCGGCCACATCATTCGCCTCGGTCAATCGATTACTTTCGATGAGAAGGAGCGCGAGATCCCGCCAGATTGGGCTGGGTTCGATACCCCACTGCAGTTTCCAGTGGGCATCATAAAGGGCTTGCAATAGAGCCAATGCAGCGTCGCTGGACAAACGTTGCGAGTCATTGGCGACCTTACGAATGTAGTCGGAATCCAGTTTTCCAGCGCGATCGGGCCATCGGCGCATCAATACCGCCAGGGTGGCGACTGAGTCTTCCTCATTGCCCAATTTGTACGCGGTCTGCAGTCGCCGCAACCAATCGTCATAATCTGCCTGGGGCATGGCAGTGACACGGCCAAGGTACACGTACGCCAGCTTCGGTGGTCCGTGATAAAGAGCCACCCTACCGGCGGTTGATAGCGCTCTGTACTGAACGTCCAAGGGAAGACTGCCGAACGTCTTGCTGTCGATGATCGATCGCAGCGCCGCCAGCGCTTGTGGCCAGTTTTTCTCGGCGATCGTGTTCATGACGCCGGCCAATGGATCCGTGGCAGCGCTCGATTCCGGCGCTACATTGGCGGCAGTGGCGGCAGTGGCGGCAGTAGCTGCAGTGGCTGTCGGGCTGGGTTTCGTTAGGTGACCTGGGCTGCATGCGTCAATGCAGAGCACAGCCAGCAACGCAAACGTATGGCATGCCTTCAATCCGTTACCCCGTATCCGCGACTCGAGTCGGCTGGCTCGAAACGTTCCCGCGGAAACTTATAATAACATCGAATCTTGATATGCCCTATAATATATTGATTTATAACGGTAAATAATAGGATAACTGGGCGCCACATGTGGAAGGTTATCTCCTCCATCTATTAGGCCACTAGATTTAGGACTGAGCCACAAACGCCGGCGTTGAGCATCGGCCGGTGTGGCTCAGAACTAGCCCCTTATACCCAAGTTGAAAAATGCGGCGTAGCCTGGGGATCGAATTGACACTGTCCACCGCTGGTACGACAGCCACGAACAACATCGGCCGAAGCCCGGATCCGACAACTAATAATGGAGGCCCAATGAATACCGCAGATCGGGTGAAATTCTTGCGTATTGCGCTCATCGTGTTCGGTCTCTTGGTCGTCGCCGTTGTTCTGGCATTCCTCATCCCTCGCCGCACTGCAGAGATTCGTTGAGATCACATGGCAAAGCTTGTATTCGGTTTGCAGCAGTCCTTGGACGGCTACATCGACCACATGGAACTGGGGCCACCCAGTCCGGCGCTCTCTCGTCATTTCATTGAGCAGGCGCGCGGTCTGACGGGCGTGGTGTACGGTCGCGTCATGTACCAGATCATGCGCTATTGGGATGAGGACCTTCCCGACTGGGACGCAGAGGATCGCGACTTCGCGGCGGTGTGGCGGAGCCAGCGCAAGTGGGTTGTGTCGCGCTCGTTGAAGTCGGTCGGCCCCAACGCCACACTTATCGACCATGACCTCGAGGCGGCGATACGTGGACTGAAGGCTCAATTGGATGGGGAGATTGACGTTGCCGGACCAAACCTGGCAGGAAGTCTGACCAATCTTGGTCTGATCGATGAGTATCGACTCTACCTCCGCCCCATCGTGCTGGGTCGTGGCACGCCATTCTTCGCCGGCCCCCGGCCGCCGCTCCGCCTGGTGTCCAGCGATCGAATCGGCGAGGACGTCATCAGGTTGAGGTACGTTCCTGCTTAATCGCGCGACTTACACGACCGGCTTTCGGGTCTACACGGGAATAGGGAACCGGCAACAGTCAGCCAGAAGCGGGCTTTAAGCAGTCGATCGGCGGTTAGGGTAGTCTCACCCTGCCTGTCACCAATCATCGAAACCCACACCGAATCCTTAAACAAGGAACGTAAATGCGCATAGCTCGCAACCCCGGAAGAGTCGCCGGACTGTGGTACCTGCTACTGATTATCGTCGGCCCGCTTCGCCTCATCTACATACCCAGCAAACTCTTTGTGCAAGGCAACGCCGCAGCCACGGTCAACAATATCGCCGACCACGAGTTTCTTTTTCGTATGGGCATCGCCAGCGAGCTGGCCGGCGCGGTTATCCTAATTTTTCTCACACTCGCCTTTTACCGGTTGTTCGTTGCTGTTGACCGCACCCTCGCAACTCTCGTGGTCATCCTCGGAGGCGTGATGCCAGCTGTCATTTACTTCGTTGGCGTTGTGGATGACTTTGGCACACTGATGGTCGTGAGGCACGCGGATTTCCTATCAGTATTCGACGAGCCCCAACGCGATGCCCTGGCAATGCTCTTTCTGAAGCTGCGTGATGCTCAAAACACAGCAGCCGAAGTTTTATGGGGAGTATGGCTCTTCCCCTTGGCCGTGCTTGTTTACAAATCTCGCTTGGTACCGCGGTTTCTGGGCGTATGGTTGGCGATCGGCGGTGCAGCCTACTTGGCATTAAGTATGGCCGGGACGCTCTGGCCGCAGTATCAGAACACGGTATTTACGATCTCACAGCCCGCTACCTTCTGCGAAATAGCATTGACGCTTTGGCTAGTGATCAAAGGCACCGTGCCGCGAGATCTGGGCGCGAGCGAATCGCCTGCTAGAGTGCCGCAGAGCTGACGTTCACCACGGGCAGCTCAGGGTCGCGAGCTGACGGTCACCTGTTAGAATAGCCCTCCCGGTAGCGGACATAGGGCAGCAATGGGGTTTTGGTCGTCGCCCGTTTACGGTTCTGCCCGCTTCCGTCGTGAGCTGGACCCACTCTTTGAGACAACGGGATAAGTGGCAACTTCGTTCATTACAGGCGAGGATATCGCTTGAAAGGAAGGAGAGCCATGACGAAGAGATCCCGCCGCAATCACTCTGCGGCATTTAAAGCCAAAGTGGCATTGGCTGCGATCAAGGGCGAAGAGACCCTGGCGCAGTTGGCCACTCGGTTCGATATTCATCCGAATCAGATCGTTCAATGGAAGAACCAGTTGCTAGAACGAGCGGCGGATGCCTTTAACGGTTCGGGACAGGCGGCAGAGGCTGGGCCCGACATCAAAACTCTGCATGCGAAGATCGGACAACTCGCGCTTGAGAATGATTTTTTAGCAGGCGCGCTCGGACGGGCACCCGGATCGAGCGCCAAGCGATGATCAACCCCGAGCACGATTTGAGTCTCACGCGCCAGGCTGAGCTTTTGCAGATCTCGCGTGCATCGCTGTACTACGAGCCCGTAGGCGTCTCGCCGGCGGATCTGAAGCTCATGCGTCGCATCGATGAGCTGCACCTGGAGTGGCCGTTCCTGGGCAGCCGGATGCTGCGCAACATGCTTCGCCTCGAAGGCATTGCGATCGGACGCAAACACGTTGCGACGCTGATGCGAAAGATGGGCATCGAGGCGATCTACCGGCGCGCCAACACGAGCCGGCGGCATCCACGACACGCGATCTATCCGTATCTGCTGAGAAACCTGGAAATCGATCGACCCAATCAAGTCTGGGCGACCGATGTGACGTACATACCGATGGCCCGCGGCTTTGTATATTTGGTCGCGGTGCTCGATTGGTTCAGCCGCCGGGTTCTGAGCTGGCGGGTCTCCAACAGCATGACGGCGGACTTCTGCGTCGAAGCGCTCGAGGAAGCAATCAGCCGCTACGGAGCGCCGGAGATCTTCAACACCGACCAGGGCTCCCAATTTACCGCGGCGAACTTCATCGATGTGCTGCAGAGAAACAAAATCCGCATCAGCATGGATGGACGCGGCGCCTGGCGCGATAACGTGTTCGTCGAGCGGCTCTGGAAGTCGGTCAAGTACGAAGAGGTGTATCTGCATGCGTACGACTCCGTCGCGGCGGCCAAGGCCGGGATCCAACGCTATTTTTCCTTTTACAACAGCCGGCGTCCGCACACGTCACTTGACCGACAGACTCCCGATCACGTTTACTTCGACTCTCAGCCGCTCGCGGCGGCTGCATAACCCACGGAGTTCCACTTATCCCGGCCGCGAAATCTGTCTAAATTTGTGGGGCCACCTCTTCCAATGGACGACCACACCCCAGTTAAAACGGAGCGTAGGCGATGAGCACCGATAACAAAGCCCTCATGCAGCGCATCTTTGCGGAGCTGGCGCGAGGAAATCTCAAGCCCTTCGCAGAGGCGATGGCGAAGGATTTCAGCTGGACCATCGCAGGCACATCCACTTGGGGCCGCACATGGCGCGGAAAGGAGGCGGTCCTCAATGAGCTGATGACGCCCCTATTCGCTCGCTTTTCGGACATCTACACCTGCGAGGCGCGCCGAATGATCGCGGAAGGCGATTTCGTGGTCGTTGAGGCGCAAGGCAAGGTGACTACCAAGTCCGGGAAAGCGTACAACAACAGTTACTGCTACGTGTGCCGCCTACTCGAGGGTCAGTTGGTGGAGCTAACGGAGTACATGGATACTGAGATGGCGGCTGCTGTGCTAGGGCCACCGTGACGTCACCGATCGGGGCAAAAGCGGTCGTTGCACCCACGGAAATGGTGACCTGGGGTGACCAATGGTGATCAAAGTTTGTCTGGCGGGGGCAACAGGCTGGGCGGGTTCCGAACTCGCCCGCGCGATTGCGCGGACCGCGGACCTTGCTCTCGTCGCGGCTGTTTCTCGCAAGCACGCCGGCCGCACCCTGGGGGAGGTACTCGGCGAGCCGCGCCTTGACTGTCCCGTCTATGCCTCGGCCATGGATGCGCTCGCCAATCCCTGCGACGTCTTTGTCGAATACACCCAACCGGATTGCGCCAAAGCCAATATTTTGGCTGCCCTTGAGCGCGGCGCGCACGTGGTCGTCGGTACCTCGGGTCTCACTGACGGTGATTTTGCAGGGATCGATGTCGAGGCACGCCGGCGGCAACGAGGGGTTCTCGCCTGCGGCAATTTTGCCCTCACAGTCGTGTTGCTACAGAAGTTTGCTGAAGCAGCTGCCAAGCTCATTCCGCAGTGGGAGATCATCGACTATGCGCACGGCGACAAGATCGACGCACCGAGCGGGACGGCCCGAGAACTCGCGGCGCGCTTGTTGAAAGTGCGCCGTCCCGAACCGTCTGTTCCCGTGGACCAGACCGTGGGTCCGCCAGAGGCCCGCGGGGCCACGCTGTCTGGTTCGCAGATTCACTCCGTTCGACTGCCCGGATACATGATCAGCGCCGAAATAATCTTCGGCATGCCGGATCAACGACTGTCAATCCGGCACGACTCGGGCAATAGTGCGCGCCCGTACGTCGATGGGGCTCTGCTCGCCATTCACAAGGTGGCAAATCTGGTGGGTGTCCACCGAGGACTAGACTCGGTACTCGATTTGTGAGTGCAGCATCGTTGGAGAGACCATGCGGCGATGCCGCATCACTTACAGGGCCGTTGCCAATGATACCCACCCATACCCCCTACCCGATCGGCACCCCAGGACTCCCTTGGGGCGAAGCGGAAGTGGCTACCTGGCGCTCCCGGCAGACGATCAAGCGCAGTTATAACGCCGACGTGCTGCGCGTGATCGAGGCCCTAAGTTCGCGCTACGAGGTGGAGCAGTACGGCCGCCTTGATTATCACCCTGACAAGTATCCACTATTCGCGATGAAGAGCCGCAGTTGGGGCGGCGCGCTTCCCTGTGCGTTGGTAACGGGAGGCGTCCACGGCTATGAAACCAGCGGGGTGCACGGCGCGTTGCAATTTATCGACCAGCACGCGGCGAGCTACGAGGGTCGGATCAACCTCATCGTGGCACCCTGCATCAGCCCCTGGGCCTACGAAGTCATACATCGCTGGAACATGCACGCGGTCGACCCGAATCGCTCATTTCGCGCCGACAGCCCGGCGCAGGAATCGGCGGCGTTGATGCGCCTGCTTGCGCCCTTCCGCGACAGAGTTCTGGTGCATATCGACTTGCATGAGACCACCGATACCGATGAGTCCGAGTTTCGCCCGGCGCTGGCCGCTCGTGACGGCGTGACGTACGAGCCCGGTGAAATCCCGGACGGCTTCTACTTGGTCGACGACGGCGAGCATCCGCAACCGGAGTTTCAGCAGGCGGTGATCGCGGCGGTGGCGAAAATCACGCACATCGCGCCGGCAGATCGCCACGGCGCAATCATCGGATCGCCCATGGTCGCCCCGGAGTCTAACTACCCGCTCAAGAAGCTCGGCCTCTGTGCCGGCATCACTGACGCCTCCTACAAGACAACCACCGAGGTCTATCCCGACAGTCCTCGGACAACGCCAGAGCAATGCAATAAGGCACAGGTGGGAGCGGTGTGTGCGGCGATTGATTTCGCGTTGGCACACCGCACGTGATGAACACTAAACGTTTCCGCGGAAACGTACATTAATGTCCAATCTTGGTATTATATATAACTTATTGATTTATAATAAGTAGCCAGGAGCAGCTCAGACACTCAGTGCCGCCGCAGACTGGGTTTTGCAGTCGCGCTACAGACTAACCCGTCCGCGGATCCTTTGCTGCTCGTGACTCTCCGGCGACATAGCGCCGCTCGCCGGTGCGCGGGTCAAACATCACTTCAACGGGATCACCGGTCGACGGATCGATAAATTGCTCGCCCGTCCGCTGCCAATCGCCCTTGGGCGGCTCCTCGATCTGACGGTAGCGCCAGCGCTCGAACAGCGTGCCGATGAGAATCAGCACGCCGATGGCCAGCGCCTGCCAGCCGGGCGCGTGAACGCCGCGTGCGATGAGTCCGATACCGACGCAGGTGAGGATCGCTCCCGCCGCAATCACGACACTCCGCAACATGGTCAGGCCGCCGAGTCCAGCACCACTGCCGTTCCGTAGGCGACGATCTCGCTCATGGTCTGGCCGATCTCGGCCGAATCGAATCGCATCATGACAATGGCATTGGCGTGCATGAGACTCGCGTTGCGGACCATCCGGTCGACGGCATGACGCCGCGCCTCTTCTAGCAATTGTGTGTACTCGGTGATTTCGCCGCCGACGATTGAGCGCAGCCCCGCCATGATATTGCCGCCAAGCCCGCGGCTTCTGACCACCACGCCGAACACCTGACCCTTGACCTCGAGCACCCGATGCCCGGGCACGTTCTCTGTTGTCACGACAAGCACAGTACCTCCGCAAGCGTTGCCACCGGTCCGCAGAGGCTACCCGAGCCAACCCTCCCTGGCGAGAGCCGAGTTCACAGTAGCATTAGTTTCCCAGGATAAAAGACTTGATGCAGGTCGAATCGAGAGGCAGCCCCAACGTTCGGCCGAGGTAATCAAGTAATTCCACGACTTTCGCTACCAGCTCGGGATCCAGGTTTCCGTCAACCTCGATGTCATTGCTCGGAAACTGATTCTGTAAATCGCTCATGAGCATCACCGGGTCATCCCCCACCATGATCGATCGAATCAATTGCCCGGATAAGGCGATGATGACGAAGCCCAGCGAACACGGCGTGATGACAACGCCGATGGTCGCCCCTGCTCCGGCAATCGGATTGAGCACGTCGGCCACCGCGGCCTGCGCAAGGTCCGCGTTCGACGTCGATATGGATGCGGATGTGATTGTGGATGTGGATAGGGTCATTGGTCTTCTCCTAGAGTCAAAAGCGTTCGCCAACCAACTCCTCGCTCTTTTGCCAGAGCGCCCGCGCGCGTTGCAGATCGAGGGCGTACGGTTGCACACCCGTACGCAGGCCAGGAGCGGAAGCAATCTCGGCGACGTGGCAGTTCTCGCAATATCGACCGCCGATCGCCTCGGCGTCGGCGACACAAGCGGCCCACACAGAGGTGGCCGCCCCTTGGGGAATGGTCTTATAGCTAAATGGCGCAGCACCCTTGGGCTGAGTGGCTGTGATCTCGGCAATCAATTTCTCCAGCACCCCGGCCGCCAGGTGTCGACTGAGTTCGGTTTGGATGACCCCCGGGTGCACCGCCGTCGCCCGCACCCCATTCGACTTGTGACGGCGATCGAACTCGACTGCGAACAGCACATTGGCTGTCTTGGACCGGCCATAGGCAGTGAATTCGGCATAGGGCGTGTTCTCGAAGTTCGGGTCCGCCAGATCGACGTCCGCATATCGGTGGCCTGCTGAAGACAGGTTCACCAGTCTCGACCCGGGCCGCAGCAGCGAGGCGATTCGGTTCACCAAAACGAAGTGCCCGAGATGGTTGGTGCCGAACTGGGTCTCAAAGCCATCGGCTGTCGTGCCCTTGGGGCACGCCATGACACCGGCATTGGCGATGATGACGTCGAAAGACTGGTCTGCGGCCAGCAGTCCGTCCGCACAGCGGCGCACGCTGTCGAGCGACGCCAGGTCAAGCTCGACGAGGTGCAGAGACCCGCCGTTCGCAGCCTGTGCGCGCACCTGCTCGGTGGCGGCCTGGGCCTTGGACAGGCTCCGCGCCGCTCCGATGACTTCCGCCCCGTGCGCCGCCAATGCGCGCGCGGTCTCGACACCCAATCCCGCGGAAACGCCGGTGACAAGCACGCGCTTTCCCCTCAAATCAATGCCTCGCAGCACCTCGTCAGTCGTCGATGTGGCTCCAAAAGAATTGCTCATGGTCATAACCTCGCTGTATTTCCATACCGCCCTACCGCCGCACCGTATAAACATGGTCTAATAGCAAGTGGAGGGAGCCTCCGCTTAATATACGGAGGACCCCTCCGTTTTGCAAGTGCTGTCTGGAGCAGCCCGATGACATGAAACGAAAGCCAGTGAGCCAGGCGCGCAAACCCCGCGCCGACAGCGCCCGAAATAGACAATTGCTGATCGATGCCGCCAAGGAGGCGTTCTCGGAAGTCGGGGTCAATGTGAGCCTGGAAGAAATCGCGCGCCGCGCCGACGTCGGTATCGGCACGCTATATCGCCATTTCCCCAGCAGGGAGGCGATTATGGAGGCGGTATACCGACGCGAAGTCGAACAGCTGGTCGATGCCGTGCCGCATCTGCTCGAGACCTCACCGGCCGGTGAGGCCTTGCACCGATGGATGCACCTGTTCGTCAACTACATCGCCACCAAGCGCTTGATTGCGCCATCCCTCGGGGCGGCGATGGTCCGTACTTCCACGCCTAACGCAACCCCCGCGGAACTGATCACACGGGCGATCTCCACCCTCATAAAGGCCGGGGTCCGAAGCGGCGATGTGCGCAAGGATATCGATGCATCGGACTTGCTGCGGGCGCTGGTTGGTGTGAGCTACAGTAATCCCGATCCAGGCTGGGAAGCGAGCGCACGGCGTCTCATCGACATTCTGATGGATGGGCTGCAGCTCAAATAGGGAGAGGCCGTGGAAAGCTATTCACACACCGAGGCGGAGAAATACATCATTGATAGCTCGTCGGCTTGGGCCGAAAGCATAGTCACGAACGACGCCTCCGTCGTGAAGCGGATCTTGGCCGACGATATTGCCTGGCTGCGGGAAGGCAAGGTGCTGGACAAGTCTGGTGCCGTGACCGTAGCCCACCAGGGTTCAGGCGACCTGGTTTCCAATCACTTGGATTACGCCAACGTGCGTTTCTTTGGCGACACCGCGGTCGTCCACGGCAGCGAGACCTGGACGCGAAGGGATGGTCATTCGGGCCACTTCGTCTTCATCGACACTTGGGTTCGACGCGGCGGGATTTGGCAGATCGTTGCGGCCGTAGACGTGTCCGTGCCCGCCCCGACTGGCACGGACGTCTGTCATCCATCTTGATCGCGCACGGAACCTACATTCACTAACGGTATATCCATATGCCGTCTTTGTAGTTCCTGGCGAGGCGGCTCCCCGCTACCCTGGAACTTCCGGAACATTTGGAAGCGGACGCCTATGGATACAGAACCGCGCAGGCGACAAGTTCGCGAATATCTTTGGTTCGCGCTATTCCTGCTGGCGGTCCTGATGGTTTCCATCATTCAGAAGAACGGCAACACCGTTATGCGCGGTGACCCTGCGGCGGCCAAGATCGCAAACGGCGCACCTGAATAGATGGCGAAGCGATCGCGTCGGTCGAAGGCTGGTCCCGACCTCCAGGGCCGCCAGCGGCACAGAAGTCGGGGCGTCGTTACTTATCGATTTGAGACATTCACTGTCAGCACCGTGCGTCGGGTGCTGTCGGTCAAGGGCCTCTGTCACCCGAGGTAGCGCTTGAGAATCTCGTCAGCCACCTCGCCTAGATCGTCTCCTGTGATCAACGGTTGCCCCCCCACTCCAAGAGGAGCATTGCCCGGTCGAAGGATCAGGGCGGTATTCCAGCCTGCTGCCGACGCGCCCAAGACATCCCACGTGTGACAGGCGACTAGCCACAATTGGCTAGTGGGGACACCAACAGCTTCTTCAACCGCGCGATAGACTTCACGCGCCGGTTTGTACCGATGCACCTCGTCATCGACGCTGAACTGCCCATCGAACAGGTGCCCGATGCCGGCATGGCGCAGTTGCTTCTCGCAGGTCGCTCTCGGGTTGTTTGTGAGAGTGAACATACCGAATCCGGCAGATCTGAGCCTTGCTAGCGCCTCAGGAACTTCCGCGTGAGGCGGCAACGTCGCTATGGCTTCCTTGACCATTTGGGTCTCACGGTCTGGAATGTGAATCCCTTCAGTCGCGCCAATCATCCTTAAGACGGCCCCCCCAAGCTCGCCGAAGGGAACGTAGTTGCCGGTCAGCGTGATTGCCTCTGAATAGAGGATCAATTGTGCGAACCATTCTCTCAACACAGTGGATCGGCCAAAAATGCGCTCGAAGTGCGGCGCCAGCGCGTCAAGATCTAACAGGGTTTCGTTAACGTCAAAAACAAGCACCGGAAGTGTTGACATAAAAAATTCCGCGCGTCACGAATGAGCAGGTTAGCCGATCGAAGAGTGCATCCAATGAGCCTTCGGCGTTCACAATTCAGACCGGGTCCCGAGACAGTTTATCGCTTGATCATGCCCAATATTTGTCAGAGTGACCGGTATTTTCAATGTGGCCAGCGTCGCTTTGTCGGCCTCGCGCAGGATCTCTACCATCTGCTTGTACGAGGCTCAAACCGCCGCCGCGCGCGGCGTACGACGAGCAGGTCAGTCCCTGTAGGTAGTCAGCGCGTCGCCGAGGCCATCCTTGAGCGGGCCCAGCCAGGGTTCGTAGTTTCGCCACTGGTCGACGCCTTCGCGGCTGATGGGCTGTCGCACCTGCTCGGAACTCGCCGTGCGCACGTTGCGCGAGGTCCTGTGGAACTGCAGGCAGGCCGGCTCGAAGCGCAGGCCACAGAAGTCCAAGATGCGGCGCACGCTGCCCTCAAGGTCAGCTACCACGTCCTCGTAATGCACGGTCAGGATCCGCCCCGGCAGCGCCTCGTTCCAGTGCCGCATGAACTCGAGATAGTTGCGGTAGTAGTGCGCCATGTCGCCAATGCTGTAACTGAACTCCTGACCGCCCGAGAACAGCTGCCTGAGGTTGCCGAAGCAGCAGGCCATGGGTTCGCGCCGGACATCGATGATTTTCGCATTCGGCAGCATCAAGTGGATGAGGCCGATGTCGCGGAAGTTATCCGGCAACTTGTCGATGAAGAACGGGCGCTGCGTCCGGCGATAGATCCGGGTGTCGGCCATGAAGCGTTCGCCGAACTGGCGGAAGTCCTGCGCCCCCAGCTCGGCCATTACTCCCGGGTAGCGCGGGTTCTTAAGGTCCGTGTCGCGGCCGCGTAGCGCCCTCACGATGCGTTGGATGTCCGCCAGTTCCTGGGTGCCCTCGACCTGTGAATGCGAAGCCAGGATCTGTTCGATGAGCGTCGAGCCAGACCGGGTCAGCCCCAGGATGAAGATGGGATCCGCGTCCGCGACGCCCCAGCCCCTGCGCGTCTCGAAGAATTCCCGTATGCACACCAGCTTCGACAGTCGGATGTGGGTCTCGGCGGGCCCGGGCAGGTAACGAACTTCCGCGTGCTTGAGGGCATTGCCACGCTCATAGATCGCCCAAGATTCTTCATATCGGCCCTGATCCTCCAGCGCCTTGCCGAGCGCGAAGCACAGGTGGTACCGGTCTACCGGGGAGGTGGCCGGTGCCGCTTCCACGGTGCGCATGCGCGCGATCTCGTCTTCCGCAAAGCGATAGGTCTTGAGGTTAGCCAGACCCCACCAGGCCTCGCCCGAGTCCGGCAATTCGGCGATGGTGGCACGGTAGCCCTGAATCGCCTCCCACTGGTGCCCCATGGCTCTCAGGGAAAACGCGATCCACAAGTGCAGCTCTGCGGATTCCCGACCCGGCTGGGCATCGCCCAGCAGCCGACGGTACAGGCTGATCCCGGGCTCATAGTCACCCAACCTGATGCAGGCCTCTCCGTATTGCCGGAGGTATGCTCTGTTACCCGGATCGAGCTCGAGCAGCTGCTGGATTTCCTGGCGGGACCGCACGTACTGGTGTTGATCGAGCAGTGCTCGGGCGTAGTCGGCACGCGCGGCGCGATAACCGGGGGCCCGTTGCACGACGGCTTCCAGCAGCAGCTCGGCATCGTCCCGCAACCCGCGTGCGGTGCAGACGCGCCCCAGCAGGCGTAGGGCCTCGATGTGCTCCCCATGCTGCGCCAGGTATATCCGCAGGAGTCGCTCGGCATGGGCAAGCTCCCCGTCAGCGAACAGGCTGCCGGCCTCGATGATCTCAGGGGGCAGGTTGCGCAGCGTGGCGAGGCGATCCGCGATCCTGGCGGCGTTCTCTTCATCCCCCATTCCTCGATACAGGGTGTGCAGCATCTGCCAGCTGGCGGGCAGTGCGGCATTGATGTTCACGGCCTGCCAGAAGGCGCCGATGGCTTTCGGGGCATTGCTCAGAGCGGCGTAACAGTGGCCACGCTCCTCGTACAAGCGGCTGTAACGGGGATGCAGCTGCTGCAGCCGCTCAAGTACGTCCAGCGCCTCATCGACATGGTTGAGCAAGCGCAAGTTCACGGCCTGCCGGTAAAGCTCGCCGCGGTTCTGCGGCAATGGCGACAGCAGTTCGGCTGAGGAACTCATGACGACACAGGATGCCATGATCGCGTCACAAACTCTTCACTGCGACTTAACAATCCGGCCATAGGGTGGCGATGCAGCGCGGTGGCAGCACGTCGCCATCGCTTCATTGAATTCAACGCCTGGATTTCTATCCGGGCAGGGGAGGTTTTGTGGCAAATGATCGCAAGCTGACGGACCGTCGTGAATTTTTGCAGCTGATGGGCCTGAGCTCGGCCGCCGCCATGCTCAACTCGTCCATCGCCAAGGCGCTGACCATTCCCGCGAACTTCAAGAGCGGCACCATCCAGGACGTCGAGCACATCGTCATCCTGATGCAGGAGAACAACTCGTTCGACGAGGTATTCGGTACCCTGCGCGGCGTGCGCGGCTTCTCCGACCCGCGCGCGGTCAAGCAGAAGAACGGTAACCCCGTGTTCCTGCAGCCGGCCGCGCAGACGTTCGGCGCTCCCGCCACCGGCTATGTGGAGAACGGCGTGACCTATGGCTGGCCCGCCAATCAGTACGGCGGTGTGACCGCCGATCCGGTGGTGCCGCCATTCCAGATCAATGCGTCGGCCGCGACCGCGGCGAACGCGCCCTCCGCCACCCTTCCGATCAACAGCTTGAATCTGGTGTACCGTCCGGGACTGGACCACGGCTGGCCTCTCGGCACCGAAGCTCGAGACGGCGGTGAGTGGGATGGCTGGGTCCCGGCCAAGAACCCCCTGACCATGGCGTACCGCGAGCGCGCGGACGTTCCGTATCACCGCGCGCTGGCCGATGCCTTCACGGTCGGCGACAACTACTACTGCTCGTTCCGTGGTCCAACCAATGTGAACCGCTGCTACCTGTGGACGGGTTGCAACGGCAACATCCCGGGCAACATCCTGCCCAACGGTACCCCAACCGCCCAGGGCACCAACGGCCATGGCGGGGG
Source organism: uncultured Gammaproteobacteria bacterium (assembly GCA_963837435.1). Taxonomy (GTDB): domain Bacteria; phylum Pseudomonadota; class Gammaproteobacteria; order Steroidobacterales; family Steroidobacteraceae; genus Bog-1198. The sequence goes on along the minus strand of CAWINJ010000009.1, from coordinate 690,611 downwards.
CATCGTGCTCAGCAACGGTTATGTGAATGGCTATCCGCTGTCGTGGCCGACCTATCCGGAGATGCTGCAGGCTGGCGGCGTGAGCTGGCGCATCTACCAGGATATCGTGGGTGACACGGTGTCGACCCCGACCGCCATCACCAACGACCAGGGCAGCGGGCCGATTCCGACGAACTCCGCCGGTCAACCGGTCTGCAATGGCAGCTTCGTCGGTACCTACACCGACAACCCGGTGTTGTACTTCCAGCAGTACGTCGGTGCGCCGGCGAGCTCGCCGCTGTTCGAGAAGGCCGCGACGGGCACCGCCCTCGCCTACAACACCCCCGCGCTCACGGCGCCCCGCGCTGCGTGGGAAACCTGGGCCGAGGGCCTGTTCGACCAGTTTCAGAACGATGTCAAGAACGGCACGCTGCCGCAGGTGTCTTGGCTGGTCGCCCCGTACGGCTATTGCGAGCACCCGGCCGCCCCGAACGGCTACGGTGCCTGGTACATCTCTCAGGTCCTGGACATCCTGACGTCCAACCCGGAGGTGTTCAGCAAGACCGTGTTCATCATCAACTACGACGAGAACGATGGTTCCTTCGACCACCTGCCAGCGCCAGTCCCGGCAATCAGCACCGACGGTTCGGACGGTGCCACGACCGTCACCGCCAACTACGAGCAGGTGCCGGCAGGTTCGGAGGCGGGATTCCCCACGCTGCCGCTTGGCTTCGGCTTCCGTGTACCTTTCCTGACCATCTCGCCCTGGAGCAAGGGCGGCTACGTGAACTCCGAACTGTCGGATCACACCTCGGTGGTCAAGTTCATCGAGAAGCGCTTCGGGGTGTATTGCCCGAACATCACGCCCTGGCGTCGTGCCGTGAGTAGTGACTTGACCTCCTTCTTCAATTTCGCCAACCCCAACGGTCCGATCCCGCAGCTGCCGAACACGTCCGCGTGGCTGCCGGAGGAGCTGGCTGCGGGGGGCGGTTCCAGCCTGACTCCGTCATCGGTTTCGCAGATCACCTTAGGCATCCCGAAGCAGGAGCAGGGCGTGCGCCCGGCGCGCGCCCTGCCCTACGACCTGGAGGTCACCGCCGAGGTGAACGCCTCCGCCGGCACCGTGACCCTGACGTTCATCAACACGGGCCGCAAGGCCGCGGTGTTCTCGGTGCGTTCGGTCAGCGCCGCGGACGCGGTGCGTGCCTATACCGTGGAATCGGGCAAGTCGCTGTCGGGCACCTGGGACATTTCGCCGGTCTACGGCCTGTCGGTTTACGGCCCGAACGGCTTCCTGCGCCAGTTCGGCGGCAGCAACGACAGCGCCGCCGCCGTGCTCGCCGTTACTGCGACGCACGGATTCGGGGGCTGCGGTTCGCTGGTGCTGCAAATCGCCAACCTGACCGAGAACAAGGCGAGCGTCAGCGTGACCGACGCCTATACGGGCAAGATCGTCCCGGCGTTCTTCACCCGCCATGGCGAGGAATTTGTGTACGACTGGTCGTTGGAAGAGTTCCAGGGTTGGTATGACCTCGTCATCACGGTCGAGCAGGACCCGACTTTCGAGTATCGCTTCGCGGGCCACATCGAGACCGGCCGCGAGAGCATCTCGGATCCGGCGATGGGTGGCCTTGTCACCCTGAAGGTTCCCGTCTGATCTGAGGCGATGAGCAAGGGGTGCCGCCGCGGCCGCTGATCCAGCCGCGGCGGCACACCCCATGCGTGGGACGGATCTGGTTCGAAGTCGGGACCGATGTTAGTCGCGCACAAAGAGCCGTTCCTTTCCCCGCGTGTGCCATCGCGCGGACGCAAGCAAGCTCCCCGGCTTCCCGCCAAACACCTGATGCGCGCGGGCTGTGACGCGCGCGATGCGCACCGTCTTGTCGGCTTCTTCACGAGAGAGCAATTGGCGTGACGCCTCGCGTCGGCTCAAGGTTCGGCGCGGTCGTGGCACGCAACTACGCAAATGGATTGAGTAGCCGCGCGCCAGTCGGCGCATAGTGCGCCGTATTCCGGGTAACCACCGTGAGCTCATGAATGAGCGCCGTAGCTGCAATTTGCTTGTCGAGTGGATTCTCAGGATTTGGTACCCGCAGCCGTCCCCAGACGTGTGCCGTCTCCTCGTCGAAGGCTAAAATTGACTCCCCGTAGGTCCTCGTCACCTGTTTGAGCCAGCGCCCGAGACGCTTGGCCTGCGCGTCATCCCCTCGATGTCGGATGCGCTCCACGCCCTGCCGTAGCTCTCCGATCGTGACCACCGACAGATAAAGATCGACTGACTCGCGACTCGCGTCTGCAAAAAAAGCCCGAACACCGGGGTTGGCCTTGTCGCCTTTGCGAATCTCACTGATGACATCCGTATCAATCAGGTACATATCAACCCCGTTTGTCGGTTTGTTCTCGCTCGAAATCGCCGTCTTCGCCGACGTTGGGAATCGCCGCAAGAACATCCGCCAAGCGTCGCCTCTTTGGACCTCGTAGTACCGATTGGAGGATTTCGCGATGCTCCTGCTCTGTGCTGTGATTGCGCTTCGCAGCCCGTTGCTTGAGCACCTTGACCAGATCTTCCGATAGGTCCCGTACGATGAGTTGCGCCACTTCGAGCCCTCCTCTGTCTCAAATCGGTTAATTCTAGCTCTTTGACCAACCAGATGCTAGCATTGATAGCAATCAACAAAAAAGCTCCGTCCTACCCGGTCGTTCGGGTCTCCTGCCCTCGCTCGCGCGAATTGCGAATGATGACCGCCAATGGTCAAGACAGAAGTGGCGGGGTGCCACAGGACTTGTCCCGCATCACTGCTAATGCCTATGAACGGGTCTCAGTCAGTCAAGCAGATCAACGCCCTCCGCATCTGCTTTGCCGAGGTCTATTTCGACCGGCTGCGAACTCAAGGTCTATCCTTCGCGGCAAATCCACGAAGCTAAGGGAGCAGCAACGCACACTGCTACTTGCCGAGCACTTCCGAATTGATGAACGACACCACTGCCGCGGTCTCGGCCGCCGTGCGCCGGGTCACCGTGGCCTGCGCGGGCGGTGGCGACCAGCCGAAGTTGCGCACGTTCCATGGGCTGTCTGGCAAAACAGCCGTGTCGATCCCGGGGATGGACTTGACCGCCAGCAGCTCCATGGCACGTCGCGTTTCCGTGTGGCAACTGACACAATCGGTATTGAAGAAGTGGCTTCTCGTGGGATCGGCGATCAGATCGAGTACATCTTGAGTGATTTTCGCAGTTGGAGGCGGACTGCCGAACACGTCTGCGGTGGCGGAACCCGAGCGTGCGGCAATGGCCGGACCCGGGACGGGATTGGCGGCATTCACGCAGGTGATGGCGTTCAAGTTATTCGTGTGCGGCGCCGGGAAGACTCGCGGCGTCGCTCCGACGGGATTCAACATTTGCGTGAATTGCTGGCCGTCTAGTGTCGGCCCGTGCACGGGGATGAATCCGCCATTCGGCAAGCTCGGCACTTGTCCGGGCAGCACCCTCACCATGGACAGAAACATCCACGGCTTGGCGGCGCCTGCCGGAAGCCCCATAATGGCCATGGCAATCAAGCGCTGGCCGGAAATATGCCGCTCGAGAAATGCCTTCATCTCCTGCCGCACATTGCTGGCAGTGGTCACGTCCGCCAAGCCGGGATGTACGCCGAGCGGCGCACCGGCCGTGACAACTTTGTTAGTTCCTAACTGCCCCCCGCTCAATTTCGTCCGCAGCGCGGCGAGCTCCGAAACGATTTCCTTGAAGGCATTGAGGTCAGGGATGGGCCGCTGCAGACAACCGACTTGTGCCGGCGGGTCCTGCTTATCGACCGTGAATGCAAAAATGAGATGTCCTGCAATGTCGTGGACGAGGGGGGTTCCATCCGGATTGCGCGTCACTGGCTGCACGATGAGCCTTATCTGCGGCGACTGCCCGTATTGGGCACGAATACCGTCCGCAAGGCCCGGCGCGCCGGCATCGATGCGAATGCCCGCGATGAACCACGCGTCGATCGACTGAATGTCGGCGGGCAAGCCAATATGGTTTGGCGTGCCGGCAACCTGCGCGGCCGGACTCGCCGCGATGCCAATGAATTGCTGGAATGCTGCGGCTGGCCAGACAGGATCACGTGCCGCCGGATCCTGGGGATTCGGCGCGGTGAGCTCCTTTAATGAAATCAACTTGGCAAAATCTTCGGCGCGCGTCGGCGCAGGGAAAAGCCACGACACGTCATCGGCAGACAATGGCTGTGGTGCCATTGCCTGCACCGATTTAGAGCTTACGGATCCAGCGTCAACGGCAGGCCCACTGGGTGGGGTCGGACCTGACCCACAACTGACACCGCCGATGCCCAGCATGAGCACTAACCCATAGCCCTTACGCCCGAAGGCCAGTGCTCGCGAACGACTCATGAGGCCCTCTCCTTGTAACCCAACTCGGTTCCGCCGCTATAGCGCCGGAGCGCGTCACAGCGTTTTCAAATATTCCACCAGTGCGCGTCGCTCATCCGGCGCCAAATAGCGCCCGATACGCCCGGTCCTTTCCTCGCCGTCGACGAACTCGTGGCCGGCGTTGCTATTACCCTTGATCGACGTGTCGACTTCAAATCCCCCGGCCAATTTGTCGGTGCGGTAACCGACGTTCACGGGATCGTATTCTCGATTGCCCAAGTAAAACTTCCTGGGCCGTTCGGCAACCGGCGATAGCAACGCGTAGAGGTTCGGCACCGATCCGTTGTGCAAATAGGGCGGAGTCGCCCAGATTCCGTTCAAAGATCGTACCTTGTAGGCGAGTAGGACCCGAGCGCCATTGTCTCGATGTCCGTTCATTTCATCGCGCGTCGTAACCGAAACCGGCGGCTGTTGGCCGTCGTACCAGTGGGTCACCGTGTTCTCGACCAGTTGGCCGAGCGCGGGAGCGAATTCCTTGGTGTTGATGCTGAGGCCCGCCGGTACCGAGACCTTCCGGTTCATCATGTCTTCAGCCTGCGCCGAATCGGTGCCCACATGCTTGATCGGGACCATCTCGAGATCGAGATAGCGCTCTCCCGCAGAGTTTGCCGGCAGCCATCGCTCGGAGGCCCAGAAGGCGGCATCGGTGACAGGAGCCAAGTGGCACGCCTGACAGATCTCCGCATAGAGCTTGGCGCCTTGGCCGGCGAGTTTCTCGTCAATGGGCGGTAGGACATCGGCCGGCCATTTGGGCGAATTCAGGCCGCTGAAAGGGTGCGTGGCGTCGGGCTGCTTTCCAGCCACCAATCGTTCCATATCGAACAGAGTTTTCACCTGTATTCCGGAAGTATACAGACTCCGATTGGCATCGATCAGGTTGATCGGCGCTCCTACGCCAAGCGCCTCGCCGGCATTGCGTACCATGGGCTGCTCCACTGCGCCGTTGTATTGCACCCACGTGAACCAGGGTGCGTTCCAAATTCTTGGAAAATGGACCGGTGCAGACCATGCAACGTAATTGTCGAAATTATTGAGGTCAATCGCAAAGACCATGTTGCCGATGCGATTGAGCGCATCGAGTCGCGCGTAACCTTCGTCAACGCTTTGCGGCTTCACCAACTCATCGTGCTTGTGAATCCGCTTGAATTCCGCCAGCACTTGATCGAGCTGCGTACGCAAATCAGACTTCGCTTTCTCCGTGGCACCAGGACCCAGCACTCGATCGGCGAATCGACCGAAGCGGAAAGGAACGTATCGCGCAAAGACCAGAGCAAGCGGAACTGCGTTTCGCAGCGCGTACAGATTGGTCAGCGCCGAGCCCCCATCGATCAGCACCGTGGTGTTTTTATAAGACAATCGACCGGTGTGGCATCCGGCGCAGGTCAATCCCACGCCGGTCATCGCCACCTTCGTTTGCGGATTGACCCAGGGGCTGCCATCCGCGCTGGCGATCGGCCCACCCTGCGCAAAGCCTATCGGCAATGCATGTTTGTCGCCATCCACGCTGCCCGGAATAAATCCAAAGCGGTCGAGATAACCAGGATCACTCACCAGGCCCGGAGGAGCAGTGAATGACAGAGTCGGCTGCTCTAAAGCCATGAACCACTCGTAGGGAATACCGAAGGTAACCGTTCCCTGGTCCGCGAAGTGAAACCACTGCCGTTGTTCCGTGCTCCAATTTTGGTCGAGCCAGACGACTTTTTCGATCGCAGGGTATTCGGGTAACCTGACTGAGAAATTCTCTCGCCAGTAGTGCCGGCCCCAAATCACCAGCGCGAGCAGGGCTATCACCGCTCCGCCGACAATCAGCCTAATCTGATTGCTCATGAACGTCCTCTCAAGGTCGGCTTGGCCCTGGACTCGCGAATTGCATATAACGAAACGGAGCCGGGACGGTGCAACGCAATGCCAAGGCGGAATCAAGGAACATCATTTCATCCATGAATTGTGTTGGGTTGGTGTTGTTTGCTCCAAAGTAAGCGCCCGGCAACTTGCCACGTCAATAGGTGCGCGCGCGACCACCCAATTATTTTTCTCATTTTGCGCGGCCAACACCAGGATCAGCCCGCGCACGCCAGACCATGTTGCACGACGGTCGTAGGCCTCGCAGTTCGACTGCTGCGGAAAGCGGCGTATTGATGGTGCGACACCGCATAAGTGCTCCGCCCCCGCCTTCGATGCTCGGTTGCGCTGGGTCGCGAATGGAGATAAGTTGCCGCCTCGGAGTTGGCTGACAGGGAGCGTCGATTCATGGACACGGATTCCCACTCAGGACGGCTCCGTCCCGAACGCACTCGTCCCGCGAGCTTCCGGCAGCATGCATGCCTTGCACTGTGCTGCTTGATTCTGATCGGCTGCACGCCGGTAAAGATGATCCGCACCGTGCCTCCCACCGGCTTCGACCCCGAGTCCGATTCAGCGCCGCTGCCCGCGCCCAGTCCCAATACCGAAGCCTTCGTGAAGTGCTCCACCGGTCGCGCCATGAAGGACGAGAACCGGAGCATGCTCGAGAACTATGGCGATTACCTGATTGGCTACGCCGAGTTCGACGACCAGGGATGGGCTTACGATCACGACCGCCAAATCGATGCACTCAAGCGGCGACTCAGCGCGGAAATCGCTGATGCGCAGACTGCGAATACCGACTACCTCGTCATGGTGTTCATCCATGGATGGCATCACAACGCGCACGACAACGATTGCAACGTTCAAGAATTTCGCCAGATGGTACGGATTGCATCGCAGGAGGCCGAAAAGGCGCGCGAACAGCGTCAGCTGGTGCTGCCCCGTCGGATCATCGGCATCTATGTCGGATGGCGCGGCGAATCCGTCGACGCGCCTGGCCTGCGCTACACCACCGTCATCGACCGCCGCGATGTGGCGGAGCGCGTCGCGAAGGGATCGGTCCGCCAACTGCTCGCGGACGTTCACGACATCCAGGTCAAGGCCCAGCTAGTTCGGCCCGACAAGATGCGCACCGTCGTCATCGGACACAGCTTCGGCGGCTTGATCGCCTTCGCCGCGCTGTCCCAAGGGTTGATCGACGACCTGACGCTGGCGGCGCTGGACCAGCCGCACCCATGCACCGCCACCGAAGCCAAAGCCTTGGGCCAGGGCCAATCCAAGGTGTGGCCCGATGGTGTGGTGCTCATCAATCCTGCCTTCGAAGCCACCCGATTCGAACCCCTGCACCGCCTGCTCACTCGGCGAGTACCCTGCACTCTCGACGACGCCGCGAAGCGATTGGTGGTGCCCAATGTCATCGTCGTGACAGCTGAAAACGATCAATGGACCGGCAAGGTCTTCACCGCGGCGCGAACCGTGTCGACCTTGTTCGAAGCCTACGACCGATCCGACGATATGGCGACCGCGAACGAACGCACCGCGAATCTGCATGCCGTGGGCTTCAATCCCCCCTACGAAACTCATACGCTGATGCTGACGTCCGACACGCCGCGGAAAACCCTCGCGAGCCCCCTACCCTCGCAAACCCCCACGCCCAACAACGACACGCCGGTCTGGGTGGTGCGAGCCCCAAAGTCGATCATCGACGGCCATTCGGGGTTCTTGTACGCGCGCCAGGACCACAGCAAGCAACCGATTCCCTACCTTGCCGATTGGCTGATGCAGCTCTACTCCAAGGACTGTGCCGCAGCCCCGCAGATGGTCGGGTGCCAGTAAACATGCCTCGCTTGCACCGCACACTGCAACGTTGGCGCAGCGCACGCGTGAACTCACCGTACCAGCGATCCGCGCCGGTCGTGGCGCAGGGTATTGCGCATGTTCGCCAAACACCTTCTGTTTTGCGAGGCCCCCCTTGGTAAGCCCCGTCCGTGATCATTACGAAAGGCTCCTTGGCCCTGTTTATTCTTGGATGGTCGGTGACATCGACGCGGCGATGATCCGGGCAGATGCTGAACTTGAAGCCATCGGTCTGCACACCAACGGGTCTGGTATTGCAGTCGATCTCGGCGCCGGCTTTGGAATGCATTCCGTACCACTGGCTCGACGCGGCTACCAGGTGATAGCCATGGATAGTTACGGGCCATTGTTGAGCGAATTGGGAGCTCGCGCCGGCTCCCTCCCGATCCGCACGGTCAACGCCAATCTGTTGGAGTTCAAGAGTCACGTCCCGCAACCCGCCACTGTGATTCTTTGCATGGGGGACACGCTCACGCATTTGCCGGATACCGCATCCGTCGAAGCTTTGTTCAAGGCCATCTCGGCTTCTCTGCTCCCCGGTGGTCTGTTCGCGGTCACGTTCCGCGACTTTGCGTCAGCTCCCTTAAACGGTGATGCGCGAGTTATCTTAGTCCGCAGCGATGAGAATCGGATTCTCGCGTGCTTTCTCGAATACGGTGAGACGACGGTTCAAGTCCACGATGCATTGCACGAGCGGGATGGGGGCCAGTGGCGACTTCGACTCAGCAGCTACCCAAAGTTGCGCCTATCGCCAGAATGGGTGCTGAGCGTCCTCAGATCTCTTGGCTTCACTGTCCGTCGTGAGCCAGGACTCAGTGGAATGGTTCGCGTTATTGCACAGCAAAGGCCTTGACGAGCGATGGCTGCCTTGGCGTGCTAAAAAATCCCCTTTATTGAGGTGCCCCCCTAAACGCAATTCAGATCTATGCTGAACTCTGCCGCTTGGAGGTCGAGGATATCCATTTGAGGCGCGGCGTGCCGCACCGGCGGGTACTCGGCAAAAGCAGCAAGACGCGATTTCTACCGCTGCACGCCGGTGCCCAGGATCTCTTGAATGATAGCCGACCGGACCGGTTTCGCCATCTAGGGCCCCGCAAGGTATTGGCAGCAATTCTTGCTTGTATCGTGCCGCAATATGCCACCGCTCTTGCAGCGTGAATTAGGGAAGGTGGCGGCGGACGTTTCCGCGGAAACGCACGTTAATGTCAGCTCTTGGTATACGTTATAATTAACTGATTCATATGCATAAAAAGTGGGGCGGCTGGCCACCGAATTCTCGACTTAAGCGCTTGTTTATGCGGAGAAAATATTTTCTCATTCAATTCGAGGGCCCAAAACAGGCCCCGCAAAAGTGTGGATTTCTCGGAATATCTGCGGACACCTATGGCGAGTACGAACTCACGTTCGAGGAGCTACGCCGCTCCTCGCTCGTCGTGGGATCAGGCACCGGGGTTAGCACCTGGGACGCTACATGGCGTGAGTCGCTCGTCGGCAATCTCGAAGTGACGACCCGGCAGTTGTGGCAGGTCGGAGTCCGTGACGTCTTCGCCGACGGTTCCTTCGTGGAAGAGAAAGATCACCCCAATGACATCGACGGATACTTCGTCTGCAGCCTGACCGATTTGTCGAGCGGGGAACTCACGCGAAAATTGAATCTGCTCGATCCCTATAAAATTTGGACCTGGGATCCGCGGTCAAGGCAGGCTTTTCGCGGCTATCCCAAGAAGCAACTTCCCATGTGGCACCGCTATCGCGTCGAGCTGTATCCGCATGTGGCAGGATTTTCGAGCGGCATCCGCGATCCGCAGGGGCACGAGCTCGAGTTTCCATCGGCCTTTCGTCAGTCGCGCCGCGATGGCAGACCACGCGGCATTGTCAAATTGAAATTCGGAGGACTGCCATGATCCGTAACGAAGCCGAGTACCAGGAAGCCTCAAAGAGATTGGGCGACGAGCTAAAGCGGCTCGGCGAGCATCGTGCGCGGCTCAAAGAAGCAGGTCTGGGGGACGTTGAGGTCAAGCGCGTCATCGATCCACTCGAATCCTTTCATCTGCAGTTAAAGGAAGAAGTTGAGGCCTACGAGCGATTGAAGCGTGGAGAATTCGAGGAGCTCGATAACCTTCGAGGCGTTGGCCACTTACTCATTACCTCGCGCATTGCGCAAGGTATCTCCCAGCGCGAGCTCGCGCGACGTCTGGGTGTGCATGAAACGCAGGTCTCTCGCGATGAGCGAAACGAGTATTTCGGCATCACGCTCGAGCGTGCAGCCAAGATTTTAGACGCACTCAACGTGCGGCTGCGGACCCAGGTGGCGATCGAACCGCTGCCGCCCTCCCCCGTCGCGCAGGCATCATGACGACGAGTTCAGGTCCGCTCGCATGAATTAATCGCATTTGGTGGCGCGAGTCGGACTCGAACCGGCGGCGACTTTCGGCCCTAGCGAAGTCGTTCCGACAGCTATTTTCCCGACATATCCAGCCATTTTGGGGGCCTCCCTTTTCGGGCTTCTCAAAAGGCCCTCGAAAGAGGCCCCCAAACCGTCCGGCTGTACGCGAACTACCTCGGACGTCCGCGGACGATGAAACGTCGCTTTTCTATTAGTTTTCCCGGAATATCACGTCGCGGCTTTCCGATCCTGGCGCCACCGGTATGGCGCCGAACTCGTGGGATTGAGTCACGACGTCGTGAATGTCCGTGTTCGACGAAGACCAAAGACCCGCGGTGAAGCACTCGATTTGGCCCGGCGATGGTCATGACCACCATGGTCATCTTCATCCTCCCCATCACCGCCGGTAGCAGCAAGGGGGGATCCCCACGATCGACGAGGTGTTCCCGGGGCGACCACGCGGGCAATGACCGCCACGGAGGGGTGTTGGCGCCTGGGAGCGGGTTAGAGCGTCGCGCCGACTATTCGGTATTTTACGGACAATAATGCTTTGAATAGGGCATAATACGGACATCTAGGCCCTGCCGAGCACCCGAATGATCTCCATGGCGGACACGATGCCCGAACTCGTCCTGGTCGCCGAGACCGATCCGGCGGCCGCCCGGCGCGCGCGCCGGCTGGCGGGCGGGGGCGTACTCAAGCGATTGTACCCGAGCGTCTACACGTCCAATGTAGACAGCCCGCCAGAATCCATCGTCTTGCGGCACTGGCAGGCGATCGTCGGACATCTGCTGCCGGGCGGTGTGATCTCGCATCGTTCGGCATTCGACAGCCGGCCCTTTGAGGGTAGCCTCTCCATCACCCGCGGCAAGACCCGACGCGACGTACGATTGCCGGGATTGACGATACACATCGTGCCGGGCCCCGGCCCCCGACTTGAACCTCCTGCGCCGGATTCGCGCTTCGGCAAGCTGTATCTGGCGAGTGATCCGCGGCGATTCTTGGAAAATCTTACCCGCGGGCGCGGTTGGAGTAATCGCGTGCTGCCGCAACCGACCCTCGAGGCGGCGCTCGACCGCATTCTGATGGTCGGCGGCCCCAAGCGCCTAAACCAATTGCGCGATCATGCGCGCGAAATCGCCCCATCACTAGGTTACGACGCGCAATTCCAGCGCCTCAACAACCTCATCGGCGCGCTACTCGGTACGCACGAATCAAAAATCTTGACCGCCAAGCAGGCCTTAGCGCGGGCTGCGGGCCGTCCCTACGATCCTCATCGGCTGGAAATCTTTGATGCGCTGTTCACTGCGCTCAATCAAGCCGCATTGGAAAGCATCGAGGATCCCGCACCCGCGGGCGTCGCGCGAGAGGATTTCGCATTCTTCGAGGCGTACTTCTCTAACTACATCGAGGGAACGACGTTCGAGGTCGAGGAGGCGGAATCCATAGTCTTCGAGGGCAAGATCATCGAGAACCGTGATGCAGACTCGCATGACATCTTGGGCACCTTCCAAGCAGCGACGACCGCCCCCTGGCGGGACCGTCCGCCGCAAAACGCCGATGAATTTCTTGTGTGGCTGCAGAACGTCAACGCCCTCGTCATGCAAAAACGGGCGGACAGAAAACCCGGAGAATGGAAAGAAAAAGCCAATCAGGCCGGCAGCACTTACTTCGTCGTACCGGAACTTGTCGTCGGGAGCTTGCGGGAAGGATTCGAACGGATACGCGCCCTGCCCCATCCCCTCGCCCAGGCCATCATGATCATGTTCGTGGTAGCCGAAGTGCACCCGTTCAGCGACGGCAACGGCCGCACGGCGCGGCTCGCCATGAATTGCATGTTGAGCGCGCGCGCTTTGAGCCGAATCATCATTCCGACCGTCTACCGGGAAGACTACCTGCTGCCTTTGAAGGCGCTTAGCCACAACCGTATTGCCGAACCGCTCATCAGTGCCTTGAGCCGCGTGCAGCGCTGGTCCGCCGCTTTCGATTATTCGTTGCCGCGAGCGCAATTGCGCGAATCGCTCGCGCGCTGCAATGCCTTTCAAGAGGATCTGCGCAGCTACAAATTACTTTTTCCGCCCGCGAAGCCGGCCGACTGAGCCGCAGGAAGAAATTGCACTTCGCTATCAGATTCCGCTGGGATGCGTTAAGAGTGCCAAACACATACTCTTAGGGGACGCGGCTTACTGTACGCGGGCGCTTTACGAGATGCCGGATACTGTACCGGCAAGACTTTCGAGCATAGTCATCTGTTGTAGTGCGTTGGTTGCGCCCGTCCAAGCATTAACAATCACGATCTGATCGTGGCCCTCGATGAACGTCGTCACATATGTGACTTTGATATTGCCGGACATCATTCCCGTGACCTTGAACTGCGCGGCATTGTGCCCGCCGATTTTGAGGGTAGTGACTTCCGAAGACGTTGCATCCCTCAGCGCATCGGATTCACTAGCTCTCTTTGTCGTAGCGAACGCAATCAAATCGGTGACTCCCTCGTGCCGCAATGGAATGACTGTCATGCCGATGTCCAACGTCCCATTTATGGCGTAGAAAACTGCGCCGACAGCTTTCAGGTTCTCAGGAGCGCGTCGCAGGACAAAACCAGTTGGAAGCGCGAGGGCGAGTTGATCCGCTCCAGGAACCGGCGTTGCGAGTGCGGGGCTAGTAGCTGCGGCTGTACTGGTGGGTGCGCCGGTGCCAGAATACCAGCCTTGTGCGTTCATACAATCGCGCAACAGCGCTTGATTCGAAAGACCGCCCAGACGGCTTTGACTCACGTCGCGCTCGCAATTGTAGACGGCCTCTTTTCCTTCTTGCGCTGTTGCGCCAGGTTTGTAGTACATCGTTGTACACCCGCAAAGCGCGCACACAGCAACGCCAAGAACAAGTAGTTTAGGCATTGAGCCATTTCTCCTCTAGATATGGTCGAGCGCATCAGCGAAAGGATTCCAACACCAGTAAGTTTTAAGCGCGAGCGGTCAGTTCACATCGGCTTGGCAAATTGCGCCGTGCTTCTATTTCTGTGAACTGATCGCGTAATTATTGCCGTCAGTAAATGCGCGCAAGCAGTCGTTCTCACCGTTTGGACATTGCGTGACCCCACGTCACGCTGAGCGTGACTATTTAGGCACCCTCGCCGCCATCGCGGCAGGGGTAGTCTCGGCTTGTGGCGACACTCGCAAATCTATGGAAACGGGTTAAATATCGGGCTGTTCTTTTTGTCTCGAATGCGGCAACGATTCGGGCGTGGCCGATCACAAGATACGCAAGCGATCCAGAATCGATACGCTGATTGATGCTCTGGTGTGGATGCGGCGAAAGAATCGCGGTAGCTGTTCTGTGCGGAAGGTCTATTATTTTGTTATGGGCGAAGGACCGGTCGGTCCGGTCGGACCACTTGTTTTAGGCGAGCTAGACGGTTTGAAGACCGTGCCCGCCCCGGCCGCCGGATTATCAAGCAGACTTTGGAACGGCTTTTGAAACATAGAATGGTGGGGAGTGGGTCCAGTGACGGCAGGAGCACGTATGCCGTACGCCGTCAGAGCGGCGGCAATATTTGTCGGGTCCGAACCACCTAGCCAGGAAGGGCCGGATTGAAATTCCAGACGGCGCACAATTTCTTTAGTCTCGGCCGCCTCGCGCTGATTATCTCGCAATAGAGCCATGATCTCCGTAAGTTGCTCTCCTTCGGATGGTTTGGGCGTTGCGGGAGCACTCACCGGCAGAGCGAGTGCGGCATTGATCTGCTTCTCCAACTCAGGCCAGATAAAGCCATAAGTTCTTTCTAGAGTGTTTTCTGGGACTCGCCGATCTTCGGGAAGCGCCAAGTTAATTTCTTTGATTAGACGAAGTAAATCATCGTGGGCCGCGTCGGTCGCTTGGTATATGGAGAGAGGACCGCTCAAGGAACCTTTCGACATCCCAATGGCGATAGGAGCTACACGCCGGTCACCGATTGTCGTCTTGGACGATAGGAACCCCGCCTCCCATTGAAGCCATATGGCGGACTCGTTTTCGGGGGTTACGCAAAAGACGCCGAACACGATGTCATCTAAGGTGCTTCTTAGCTGATCGAACCAGGGCTTGCCCTTCGCCATGTTTGCATCCGACATCCAACAGGTAATTGGTTGGAGGACTGACGGCAATAGCTCTTTTAGCGCCAACGCGACGGCTTTGCTGCGATTGCCCGACCAACTGAGAAATACCTTCATTGTCGCCTCCCTATGACTATTTACGAGGTTTGCGGTCAGCGCGTGGCGGCGACTTCTCGCCAGGGATGGGGAAGTCGAGCACACGTTTGTTACATGACACGCGATGTGCGTCTTTCTTATGCACGCCACAAACCACGCATCTAGTCTCGCTTCCTGGAAATTGATGGTCAGCCACTCGCCTACCCCCCTATCTCACGTCGATATTGGCCAAATAGTGCTACACAAAATCGCTGGCTTGTAACTCGATAAGGTCGCCTGGCCGCTCACCGAATGCCTGTCGGCACGCGTATTCGATTGATGGGCGCCGCTCCCGGCAACGCGCCAGTGCCGTGGCCCCGGCCAAGAAGCTAGGGCAATCCAGCACATGGATCAAGACAGAGCGATTGACGAAGAAGCGCACACGTGTGGATGGAGACAGAGAGGCCCAAATCAGACAACCTTCACCTGTCCGCTCGTCGCCTAGATGGAAGTCTTCATCGTTGAATGCGCTTCCCCACACGTCCCGTGCCGCCTGGTGCCAGGCGTTGAAGCACTGCGGATGGTGCATCACTGGCCGACCCTCATAAGCAGCCAGCCTGTATGACGCCTCCCCCGCGTATATGTACTGCCCGCAGGCAATGCAACGGATGTGCGTCTTCGGTACGTTCACGACCTGGTACGGCTCCCCTTCCAAGGCATGTCCCGGCATCGGCAGCCTTCCCGCGTTGATCGCAGCTCGGGCGGCTTGGCGAAGTTCTTCCGCAGTCATTTCTGAAGGCTCCATTCGAGTAAGGGTTACCGCGTGTTTAGCGAGAGGCCCTACTCCCCTTTTTTATCATCTTGCACGTTCACACTTAGCGAACGTTTCCCATCCAGCGCGTCGCTTAAGCGTTCGTGAAACTCTTTCATCGCATTGGTCGCAGCTTCATTAACTGGGAATGTTGCGATATCCATCTTGAGGTTCTTGGTTCCGTCAAAAACTGCGATTGCAGCGCGCCTTAACTGCTGCTGCTCCTCACCTTCTGTGTTGTGGGCAATCGGCTGGTACGCCCCCTTCTTGAGCTGTACCCGATCGAATTTAAAACCCACGTCCGCGCCGATGTTTTCCAGCAGATCCAAGAAAATTTCGACTCTGTGGGCAATGCGCGCTTCGTTGTTAGCCTCCACGTTCCATGGCTCGGACAGCTCATCAAGGTACTCTTTCCATTTATTCAGCACGGCCTGTTCATTGGCGGAGCGCCGATTTTTCCCGAATCGTCGCGTGCCATAGAACGCGAGATCGATCATGTTCAACGCTCGAACGTGGTCCGGGGTAAGCCTTGCGGCCCGACTGGACATGAGGGTCGAGAACACCCACAACTTTTGTCGTTGTATGTCGCGCCATCTCTCGATCGTCTTTTGCGCCTGGACGGCGAGAATCGGCCCTAGCAATGTGGCCGTGACGATGGCCCAGTCACTTGCGGTAATCACCATCCCCCGGCCCCCCACATAAGCGGATCTTTGTCGGTCATTGCAGGCTGCTCCATGTTGACTGCGCAAGTTTCCGTACTTTTTCCGTACCGAGGCCGAGCAAGTAAGGCTAAGTCATTGATTTTATGGTGGGACGGCTGGGACTCGAACCCAGGACCAAAGCCTTAAAAGGGCCTTGCTCTACCAACTGAGCTACCGTCCCAATGAGGCGCGCATGATAGCCGAACTGCGGGATGAGATCACCGGCAATTCCGCTCAGCGGTAGCGGGTGGGATCGGGTAGGCGGGCCGCGGCAAAGCCGGCGGCTCGTAGCCGGCAGGAATCGCATTTGCCGCAGGCGGCGCCATCGGCCGCTGCCTGGTAGCAGGACACCGTCATGCTGAAATCCACGCCAAGCTCGGTGCCGGCGCGGATGATATCGGCCTTGGACATGGCGATGAGCGGGGCCTGGATTTTGAAGCGGGCGCCTTCGACGCCGGCCTTGGTCGCGAGCCTCGCGAGACTCTCGAATGCTTGGATGAATTCGGGCCGGCAATCGGGATAACCGGAGTAGTCGACGGCATTCACGCCCACGAAAATATCGGTGGCGCCGAGGACCTCGGCCCATCCAAGCGCCAGGGCCAGCAGCAGAGTGTTGCGCGCCGGCACATAGGTCACCGGGATGCCGGCGACGGGCGATTCGGGCACGGCGATGGCTTCATCGGTGAGCGCCGAGCCGCCAACGCCGGCCAGATCGACGCCCATGACCCGATGTTCGCGCGCACCGAGCGCGCCTGCGATGCGCCGCGCGGCCTGCAATTCGGCGCTGTGGCGCTGGCCGTAGTGCACGCTCAAGGCATAGCAGTCGAAGCCGCGCGCGCGGGCCATGGCGAGCACCGTGGAAGAATCCAATCCGCCGGAGAGTAGAACGACGGCGCGTGCGGGGTGCGCGCCGGCAGCCGCGGTGTTCACTTGCCGGGGACGTCGCCCCACAGGATCTTGTGGAGCTGCAGTTGGAAGCGCACCGGCAGGCGATCCGCCAGAATCCAGTCCGCCAGCGCGGTGGGCGATACCTCGTTGTAGCTGGGTGAGAACAGAATCCGGCATTGCGCGGCGAGTCCGTGCTCCTGCATGAAGGCCTTGCTCCAGTCGTAGTCCTCGCGGGAGCAGATCACGAATTTGACTTGATCGCGCTGGGTCAGACAGGCGAAGTTCTCGATTCGATTGCGCGCGGCCTCGCGCGAGCCCGGAGTCTTCACGTCCACCACTCGAGAGACCCGGGCATCGACCGCGGCGACGTTCAGCGCGCCGCTGGTTTCAAGCGATACATTGAAGCCATGGTCGCACAGGCGTTCGAGCAGCTTCAGGCAATTGGGCTGCGCCAGGGGCTCCCCGCCGGTGACGCAGACATGCCGCGCTCCGTAGCTGCTGACCCGGGCCAGGATATCGTCCATGCCCAGCCAATCGCCGGCATGAAAGGCGTACTCGGTATCGCAATATTGGCAGCGCAGCGGACAGCCCGTCAGCCGCACGAACACCGTCGGATAGCCGACCGCATCGGCCTCCCCTTGCAACGAGTGGAATATCTCGTTGATGCGCAGGCGGTCGGATTTGGCTGCCGCGTCAATCAATGTTTCTCGGCGGCCATCTTGTCGAGCCGCTGCTGCGCCAGGTGTGCCGCCGGCGCGTCGGGAAACTGCGCGACCACCTTCGACAAGGTGTCCTTGGCCTTGTCGAATTGCTTCAATTCGTACTGGCAGTAGCCCATTTTGAGCATGGCGTCCGGAACCTTGCGCGACTGCGGGTATTTGTCGACCACTGTTTGAAAGTCGGCCTGCGCCTCGGGGAAGGACTTGTTCACGTAATTGGCCTCGCCCAGCCAGTACTGGGCGTTGTCGGCCAGCTGACTGCTGGGATACGAGACCAAGAATTTCTGGAATGCCGTAATGGCCGCGTCGAATTGACTGTTCTTCAGCAAATTAAACGCCGCTTGATAGGCGGCCGTGTCATCGCCGCCCGATGCCGACGCATCTCCGGCAGCGGCACCGGCGGCGGTGCCGGCGCCGGCCGATGCGTTCCCGGAGGCCGAGGGAGCCGAACCGCCGCCGCCGCCTCCTCGTGCCTCGAGAGCCTTCAGGCGCCGGTCAAGATCCGCGTACAAGTCGCGCTGCTCCTTGCGGCTGGTCTCGAACTTATTGTTCAACTGATCGATGTCGTTGTGCATGGCGCGCAAATCGCTGCGCATGGCCTCGTTTTGATTGGCCAGATCCAGCAGGCTCTGATTCGCGACCACCCGCTCGATGCGCCCGAGGCGGGTTTCGAGGTCGTTCAGCTTGATTTGCACCGGATCCTGGTCCGGCGGAGTGTTCGCGCACCCCGCCATGGCCAGCGCCAGCAGGCCGGCCGCACCCCAACTGAATGAGGCGCGGCTGATCACGGGGAGGAGACCAATTCCACGCGCCGATTCTTGGCCCAGGCCGCTTCATCGTCGCCCTCGACCGCCGGCCTTTCGGAACCGAAGCTGACCGTGGTGAGCTGCGACTCGGCGACCCCCTGCAGCATCAGCGCGCGTTTCACCGCCTGCGCACGGCGCTCGCCGAGTCCGATATTGTATTCGCGGGTACCGCGCTCATCGGTGTTGCCTTCGAGCTTCATTTTCATGTTCGGATGGCTGCTCAAATTGCGCGCATTCGCGGTGATGACGTTGGCGTATTCGGGCTTGATCTCCGACTTGTCGAAGTCGAAATAGATCACTCTGCCGGACATCGGGCCCGATCCCTCAGCGCCGTTGGTATTGGCGCCCTGCGTGGAGGCATCGCCTCCCAAGGCATTCCCGGAGCTCGAGGCACCCTCTCCGGCTCCGCCGGAAACCTGGGACCCCGCCGTCGGCGGCTCAACCACGTTGGACTTCTTCGGGCAGCCGGACAACAGTGCGGCTCCGGCCAACAGCAGCGCGATCGACACGATTCTTTTCATTTATTTCTCCATCCGATTGACATGACTAAGTGTACCTCGTTTGCCCGCCGCCCCCTCAGAAGGGCGCCCATGCCGGCTCTTGCAACTCGCCTTCGCTCGATACCAGGCGCTCCTGCACCCGCCCATCGGCGCTGACCAGGGCCAGCACGCCGCGCCCGCGGTCGCGGGTCGCGTAGATGATCTCCGCGCCGTTCGGCGCATAGCTCGGAGACACGTCGAAGCGGCCCTTGGTGAGCACTTGGACATCGCCGCGCCCGTGAAGATCCATGGTCGCAATGCGATACGCGCCATCTTCCTGAGTCACAAAGGCCAGCTGAGACTCGTCGGGCGAGACCCGGGGGCGCGCGTTATAGCTGCCTTGAAACGTCAGGCGCTCAGGCTTGTCGCCGCCATGGATGCCGATGCGATAGATTTGCGGCCCCCCCGCCCGATCCGAGGTGAAATAGATGCTTTGGCCGTCCTTCGACCACTGCGGCTCGGTGTCGATGCCGGGATCGGTGGTCAGACGGGTCAAGGCCTGAGTGGCCAGATCCAGCACATAGATGTCCAGATTGCCGTCGCGCGTCGAGAGCGTGAGCGCCAGCTTCTTGCCGTCCGGCGACCAGGCCGGTGCCTGGTTCACGCCCGCCCGCGCCGACACCACATGCCGCTCTCCGGTCTGCAGGAACTGCACGTACACCGTGGGCAGGCGCTGCTCGAAGGAGACGTACGCGAGACTCTGGCCGTCGGGCGACCACGCGGGCGACATCAAGGGCTCATTCGACTGCATCACCACATGCGGATTCTCCCCATCCGCGTCCGACACGATGAGCCGGTAGCTCCGGTTGGGTAAGGTGCCGAGCACGGAGATATAGGCGATGCGCGTGGCGAAGGCGCCGCGTATGCCGAGGATCTTCTGGAACACCATGTCCGCCACCTGATGGCTGGCGAGGCGCAATCCCGGCCGGTTCGCGCTGAACTGGTAGCCCAGCATGCGCTGGCGAGTCAGCACATTGTAGAGCTCGAAACTGATGTTGAAGTGATCCGCGTCCAGCGCCTGGACCTGTCCGACCACGATGTAGTCGTTGTTGAGGCGCCGCCAATCGTCGAAGGAAATCGCGTTGCCCGTGTGGGGCTGCTCGACCATGTCCTTGCGGTCCATGGAATTGAAGCGCCCGCTGCGGGCCAGATCGGCGCCGACCAGCTGCGCCACGTCGAAGGGCGAGGCGGCGCCCGCCGGCGAGCCGAAGGGCACGATGGCAATCGGAATGGCCTCCGCCTGCCCTTTCGTAATCTCGACCACGAGTTCCGCCCGGCTGCGCGGGCAGAACATCAAGAAGCCGAGTGCCACCAAGAATGCAAAGCGTTTATTCATCGGGTTTGAACCTAAATACGAAGTTTCTTTCGAACAGCGCCGGATCCGGGGGATCCGGCAGGGGCGATGCGCGATACACCGCGTTCTCGATCGACTGGCGCGCGGCCGCATCGCCGTTGCACTGAGTCACGCGGGCGCTGGTCACCTCGCCGCCCGGCACCTGGGTGACTGCCACCAGGCAATCAAGCCCCACGCTAGCCGACGGCGGCTTGATCCAGGCATTCTGAATTCTATTACGCAATTTGGCGATATAGCTGTCGCGTAAGGGTCCGGACTCCACGGCTCTGCGGTGTTCCTCGTCCGCCATCTGCTTTTGCAACTCGCTCTCGCGGTCCTGGCGGGCGCGCTCATCGGCCGCGCGCTTGGCGTCGGCGGCTTGCTTGGCATCGGCGGCCTGCTTGGCCTCCGCGGCTTGCTTGGCATCGGCCGCCTTTTTTGCGTCGGCCGCTATCTTGGCCTCCTCGGCAGCCTCGGAGGCGGCGGCGCGCCGCGCGAGGTCCGCCTTCTGCGTCTTCATGAGGCGCTGCTGCTCGGCCGCCGCCGCTTTGGCGGCGTCCTGCGCGGCAGCCGCGGCCTGGGCCTCTTCCGCGGCTTTGGCCTCCTGCGCGGCTTTGGCCTCTTGCGCCGCCTTCTCGGCGTCGGCTGCCTTGGCATCTTCGACGGCCTTGGCCTCCTCCGCCGCCTTGGCGTCCGCCGCGGCGGCCCGCGCCTGTTCGGCCGCCCGCGCATTGGCGGCGGCCTCGTCCTTCGCCTGTTGCGCGGCATGGATGACTTGCGAGTCCACCACCACCGCATCGATGGGCAGCGGCTGCAGGCTCGGGGGTCCGGAACGCCGACATGAACGCGGTGACTATCAGGCCGGCCACCAGCATCCCGTGCAGCAGCACGGACACCACGACCGCCCAGGAATGTTCACGCAGAAAGTCCCGCATTCAATTCGCACCGCTGCCGGCTCCGCTCGCTTGCCCCCGCGCCGGCGGCCGCACCGGATCCGTCAAGAAACCGACCTTCGTGGCACCGGCATGCTGCAGCAGAACCATGGCGCGCACCACGGTGCCATAGGGCACGGTGGTGTCGGCCTTGACCAGGACCGGCGTCTGCGGATCTCGGCGCAGCAAGCGCGGTGGTGCGGGCGCTCACGGTCGCTTCGGAGCTGGGCTTGTCCGGGTTCGGGCCAAAATTCACGTACAGGCGCCCGCGGGCATCGATGGTCACGATCAGGGGTTCGTGCTTGGCGAGAAATTCCGGGTCGATGGGCTTGGCGCCGGCATCGGGCAGGTCCACCTTCACGCCCTCCTTGAGCAGCGGCGCCGTGATCATGAAGATCACCAGCAGCACCAGCATCACGTCGATGTAGGGCACCACATTGATCTCTCCCATCAGCTTGCGGCGGCGAAGCGGCTTGGGCATCGGCGTCAGGCCTGGGCAGCGCGGGACGGGCCGTGGCGCTGCAGAATGGTCGAAAACTCCTCGACGAAGGTGTCGAACCGCAATTCCAGACGGCTCACCTGATCGGCAAAGCGGTTGTAGGCGATGACCGCGGGAATCGCCGCGAACAATCCGATGGCCGTGGCGATCAGCGCCTCGGCGATGCCCGGCGCCACCGCCGCGAGGGTGGCCTGCTGCACATTGCCGAGGTTGTGGAAGGCACTCATGATGCCCCACACCGTGCCGAACAGGCCCACGTAGGGACTGGTCGATCCGACCGTGGCGAGCATCGCGAGATTCCGCTCGAGGCGATCCATTTCCCGCATCTGGGCAACGCGCATGGCGCGCCGGGCCCCCTCGAGCAGCTGATCCGCGGGGGTCCCCAGTTGACGCAGCCGGCTGAATTCACCGAAGCCCGACTCGAAGATGCTCTGCTCGCCGGTGCCGGCCCGCCCCTTGGTCTCGATGCTGCGATACAGAGAGGACAAATCGCCCCCGGACCAGAACGCAGTCTCGAACTGATCGGCCTGGCGGCGCGAGTGCGAGATGACGCGGCCCTTCTTGAAGATGACGGCCCAGGAGGCGATGGACGCAATCATGAGCAACGCCATGACCGCCTGTACGATGACGCTCGCATCGAGCACCAGGGTCCAGATCGATAAGTCATTGCCCATTGCGCCACTCCACGAATAAATCCTTGGGAATCGGACGCGGTTTCAGCGTTCCGGAATCGAGACAGGCGACGCGCGTGCTGGCATCGATGAGCTGCACGTCGCCTCGCATGATGGTTTGTTTGAAGGTAAATGTCGCGCCGCTCAGGCGCTCGAGCTGCGCCGTGACGAGAATTTCATCGTCGAGCACGGCCGGACGGAGAAACTCCACCGCCACATTGACCACCGCGAACTGCAGCTGCCGCGCCGCGCGCAACTGCAGCTGGTCGATGCCCAGTGCACGCAGCCAGTCGGTCCTGCATCGCTCCATGAATTTCAGGTAATTGGCGTAGTACACAACGCCGCCCGCATCCGTATCCTCCCAGTAGATGCGTGTCTTGATTTCGAAGCGGTGTGCATGTGTTTTTTCTTTTTTAGTCAACTAGTTATAGACCTTTTCTCTAAACAACTTTATTCGAAGCTCGACCCCTTCCCGGGCCGCAGCGGTGCCGCATTTTACAGTATCGACCCTGCGGCGCCCGCACATGATTCTTTATGACCGCGCGCGGGCGGAAACGATCCCTCAAGCGACGACGCGAAAATACGCGCGGATTTGCGCGGCCGGCCGTGGCGCGTTTAGAACAAGGGCATGTTCAAGTCCCGATCCATGGCGGGAGGGGTCAAGCCAAAGTGCGCATAGGCGCTTCGGGTCGCGACCCGGCCGCGCGCGGTGCGCATCAGGAATCCCTGCTGGATCAGGAAGGGTTCGATTACATCCTCGATGGTGCCGCGCTCCTCGCTCATGGCGGCGGCCAGGCTGTCGACCCCCACCGGCCCCCCGTCGAATTTCTCGATCACCGTCAGCAGCAATTTTCTATCCAGCATGTCGAACCCTTGGGGATCCACCGCCAGCATGTCGAGCGCGGCGATCGCGACCTCCGCGCTGATGAGCCCCTCGGCCTTGACCTCGGCGAAGTCGCGCACCCGGCGCAGCAGCCGGTTGGCGATGCGCGGCGTGCCGCGCGATCGCTCGGCGATGCGATGAGCGCCGTCGGCTTGCAGCCGCAGCTTCAGGATCGAGGCGCTGCGAGTCACGATCTTGATCAAATCCTCGGTGGAGTAGAACTCGAGCCTCTGCACGATGCCGAAGCGATCCCGCAGCGGCGAGGTCAGCAGCCCCGCGCGGGTGGTGGCTCCCACCAGGGTGAAGGGCGGCAGATCGAGCTTGATCGACCGGGCCCCGGGTCCTTCGCCGATCATCAGATCGAGCTGCGAGTCCTCCATGGCGGGGTACAGCACTTCCTCGACCACTGGACTCAGCCGATGGATCTCATCCACGAACAGCACATCGCGCGGCTCGAGATTGGTCAGCAAGGCCGCCAGGTCGCCCGGGCGCTCCAAGACGGGCCCCGAGGTCTGCCGTAGATTGACTTGCAGCTCATTGGCGATGATGTTCGCGAGCGTGGTCTTGCCCAGCCCCGGCGGGCCGAAGATCAGCACATGATCCAGCGCCTCGCCGCGATTGCGCGCCGCCTGGATGAAGATCTCCATCTGGGTTTTGACGCTCGCCTGCCCCACATAATCGGCCAGACTCTTCGGCCGCACCGCGCGGTCGACGACTTCGTCCTCGCGCTTCGCCGGCCCTGCAATGATTCGATCCTGTTCAATGCCCATGCGGGTTCTTTACGCCTTGGCCGCCGACTTCAGGGCGCGTCGGATGATCTCGGTGGTCGCGAGATCAGGCTCGTCGACCGTCTTCAGCAGCCGCACCACCTCGGGCGGTTTGTAGCCCAGTGCAATCAGCGCGCTGAAGGCCTCGCTTTGCGCCGTGGCCCCGACGCCCAGGCTCGCCGGGCCGGCACCGGCCGGCGGCATCGAGAGCTTCTTGACGCTGTCGCGCATCTCGATGATCACCCGTTCCGCGGTCTTGCGGCCGATGCCGGGAATCCTCGTCAGCATGGCGATGTCCTCGGCCTCGACGGTGCGCAGGAAATCATCGACACTGGCGCCCGACAGTATTCCGAGCGCTATCTTCGGCCCCACCCCGGAAACCTTCAGAAGCCCGCGAAACAGCCGCCGCTCACCGTCGGTGCCGAAGGCGTACAAAATATGCGCATCCTCCCGCACCACCAGGTGCGTGAACAGCGCCACCGGTTCGCCGGCGGCGGGCAGCCATAGAAGGTCGACATCGGCGCTTCCATCTCATAGCCGACGCCATTGACGTCGACCATCAAAAACGGCGGTTGCTTGGCCGCCAAACGGCCCTTGAGAAACCCGATCACCCGCGGCCCACCGAGCGCTGCACCGAGACCCGCACGCGGCCACGCAGCGCATGGCACACGGCCGCGGCCAAGGCATCGGCTGCATCGGGTGAGAGCGGCCCGTCGAGCTTGAGAATGCTTTTCATCATGAGCTGAACCTGGCCCTTTTCCGCACTGCCCGAACCGACCACGGCCTGCTTGATCTGCCGGGTCGCATACTCGAATACCGCGGCGTTCGCATCCGCGATGCCGCAGATGGCGGCGCCGCGCGCCTGCCCCAATTTCAGCGCGCTGTCGGGATTTCGATTGACGAACACCCGCTCGATCGCGATCTCCTGAGGCCGGTATTGGGCGACCAGGGTCTGCATGCAGCGAAAGATCTCGCACAGGCGCTCGGCGAATTCTCCTTTCTGCGTGCGGATGACGCCGCTGGCCACATAGGTCAGGCGAGGTCCGACAGCGTCCAACACGCCGAATCCTGTGCGCTGCGAACCGGGGTCGATGCCCAGCACCCGTACGCCGACTGCAGCCGCATTCTTCGGATCCTTCATATGGCGCGTATGATACCGGCAATAGGCGCTTAAACCCACCGGCGTCAGCGCAATTCAAGTGGAAACAACGGCTTTAACCCGGAGCACGGCGAGCGAGCGGCTGCACGCCGCCTTCGCCGCGGCTCGCGCCCTCGATCTGCCCGAGGCCGGCCAGGGCGTCTTGCTCGCCGCCCTGGATGTCGCGCACATCGTGCGCACTCTCGATGCCGACGACGAGGTGGTGATCGCGGCCATGCTGCAACCGCTGCTCGACGCCCAGCTCTTGGACCGAGAGGCCGCCGAGAAGCTCTTCGGAGCCGATGCGTGCCGCCTGGCGCGCAGCTTGAGCCAATTGGGCGAGTTCGGTTTACCGGCCGATTGGACGCCCGAGCAGGGCCTCGAGGCCGGCCAGGCCGAGGCGCTGCGCAAGATGCTGCTGGCGGTCATCGGCGATGTGCGTTTGGTGGTCGTGCGGCTCGCCGGGCAGCTGCAAAAAATGCGCGCCGCCAAATCGCTCGAACCCATCCTGCAGCGCAAGCTCGCCACCGAGACGCGCGAGGTGTATGCGCCGCTCGCCAATCGCTTGGGCGTGTGGCAATTGAAGTGGGAGCTCGAGGATCTGGCGTTTCGCTACCTTCAGCCGGCCGACTACAAACGCATCGCCGCCGCGCTCAAGGTGCGGCGCGCCGAACGCGAGCGCTACATGGAAGAGCTGAAGGCGCTGCTGCGCGGCGAATTGCAGGGCGCCGGCGTCGAGGCCATCATCGAGGGCCGGCCGAAGCACATCTACAGCATCTGGCGCAAGATGCAGGCCAAGCAGCTCGCCTTCGAGCAGCTCATGGACATTCGCGCGGCGCGCGTCCTGGTGAACAGCGTCGCGGAATGCTATGCGGCGCTCGGCGTGGTGCATTCGCTGTGGCAATTCATCGCCGGGGAGTTCGACGACTACATCGCCACCCCGAAGGACAACCGCTACCGTTCGATTCACACGGCCGTCATCGGACCCGGCGCCCAGCCCGTGGAGATCCAGATCCGCACGCATGAGATGCACGCCGATTCCGAGCGCGGCGTCGCGTCCCATTGGCGCTACAAGGAAGGCGGCCGGACCGACCAGGCCTACGAGCGCAAGATCAACCAGCTGCGATCCTTGTTGGCGCCGGCCGAGGGCGGCGACACGCTCGCGCGATTTCCTCGACCGCATGCGCGTGGATTTGTTCCAGGATCGGATCTATGTGATCTCGCCCAAGGGCGAGATCGTCGATGTTCCCGTGGGCGGGACGCCGCTGGATTTCGCCTATCAAGTGCACACCGACCTGGGCCATCGCACCCGCGGCGCCAAGGTCAATGGGCGCATGGTGCCGCTCGACTATCAGCTCAAGAACGGCGAAACGGTGGAGATCATCACCGCCAAGACGGGGCAGCCTTCCCGCGACTGGCTGTCTCCCCAGTCCGGATTTCTGGCCAGCCCCAGGCACCGCAACAAGGTGCGCGCCTGGTTCCGCAAGCAGAATGCCACTCAGAACAAAGCCGAGGGCCGGGCGATGTTCGACCGCGAACTGCATCGGCTGGGGATCAACAATCCGCCCATCCCCGAACTGCTGGGCGAACTGAAATTGCCCAGCACCGATGCCTTGCACGAAGCCTTGGGGTTGGGCGAAGTCAGCCCCGCGCAAATGGCGGGGGCCATCCAGCGCATCGTCCATGCGCGCGACATGCGCCCGAGCACCCCGCTCGCGCCAAAAGCCCGCCGGCGGGCCGGGGACCGGAGCTCGAAGTCCAGGGCATCGGCGATTTACTGTCCACGTACGCGCGCTGCTGCAAGCCCGTGCCGCCGCGAGGCCATCGTCGGCTACATCACCGTCGGCCGGGGCGTGAGCATCCATGCACAGTCCTGCGCCAATCTCGGCCGACTCAGCGTCAAATCGCCCGCGCGGGTGCTGGCGGTGAGCTGGGGCAAGCTGGCGTCGCACGAATTTCCCGTGGACATCGAAGTGCAGGCCTTCGACCGGCGCGGCCTGGTGCGCGATGTCAG
Organism: uncultured Gammaproteobacteria bacterium; assembly: GCA_963837435.1. Taxonomy (GTDB): domain Bacteria; phylum Pseudomonadota; class Gammaproteobacteria; order Steroidobacterales; family Steroidobacteraceae; genus Bog-1198. Next base: position 663,244 of record CAWINJ010000009.1, on the reverse strand, counting down.
CGCCGCGCTGGCGGACGAGAAGATCAGCATCTCGGGGATGAACACCGTCACCGACAAGCGCGACAACGTGGCGCACATGCTCATCAAGATATCCATCACCGGGCTGCCGCAGCTCTCGCAGGTGCTGGCGCGCATCGCGCAGCTGGCCAATGTGGTCAGCGCCAAGCGAAAGAAATAGCCGCGGCGCCCGTGGGCCTGAGGCCGCGCCGATCGCCTAAGGCTGCGCCGATCGCCTAAGGCCGCGCCGATCGCCTAAGGCCGCGCCGATCGAGAGGGTCGCGTAGCCTGTGCCGCAGTGTGTGCCGCGGTGTGCGCCGCGGTGTGCGCCACGGTGTGCGTCCCGATGTCCGCCGCGACGGCCTCCATTCCCGGATCGCGCAGCGCGAAGTACACCGCGGCCGTGAGCGGCGCGCGCAGGGTGGGCGCAAGGGGCGCGAAGTTGACATTGATGATGGGGTAGCGGTCATCCATGCAGCCGGGTTCCCCGGTGCACCCATCCTTCAGATTGAACTGCCCATCCGTGTAGCGGAAACTGTAGTGAGAATTGGGCAGATCGATGCTGTCCCCCTCCGACCAGAAATGCAGGCGGTCGCCGATGGTATCGCCCACCACCGTCACCCGGGCGCCGCCGCTCTTCTTCAGAGCCGCCGCCGAGATGATGCCCGCGGAGAAAGTGTACGGGCCCACCAGGAGGTAAATCCTCCCGCGGACCGAGCCGGGCAGCTGGCGCATGAAATCCAGGGTGGTGAGCAAATTGCCGCCTTCGTCGAAGCGCAGATCGACGATCAGGCGCGCGGGGTGCGTGGCGGCGATTTTTGCAGTCACCGAATCCAGAAAGGTCTTGATGGGGAAACCCTCCTCATCCTCGTTGGAGCGGAACTGCACATACAGCGCATGCAGGTCGGGCAGCGGCACCGCTCGAAACGGCCGGTCGGCGTCGCGCAGGTAGAGAGGAATTCGCTCCGTTCCAATGGCGGTGGCCCAGTCATGCTCTCCCGGCATGGGCTCCGGGGACCATAGGCGGGCCCGCGCCGCCGTCGGCGGCATCTCGGACACCGGCCTCATGTCGATGACCCGGTCGACGATGCTGCCGTCGCGCAAACGCAAGGTCATGGACAGCTTTTCCGGCGAGGCAGCCAGCCCCAGCGCGTGCAGAATTCCCGCCGATTCGATCCATTCGTTGAGCCAATGCTTGCGGCCGCTCGGAGATCCTCCGAGTATGGCTTTCGAATCCGCGAACAGCGCCTCGGGCGATCGCCCTTCGACACGGATCACCCGAGCGCCCGCCAACGAGGCCGCGGCGCCGGTGGCGCGGGCGACGATCAGGGCGTCCGGAAACCACAGAAGCCGCAGCGGCAGCCTCGAGACCGGCTGCGCCCGCGGATCGAAGCGGCGCAGCCCGCTGTGCGCGTTATCCGTCAGTGCACCGACCAGCGCCAGTCCAACGGTGAACTGCGCCGGCGATAACGATCCGGCCTGCTGCTCGAGCTTGTCCAGCTCTGCCTCCGCCAGGGCGCGAGTCGCCGGCGAATAGGCCATCTCCTTCGGTAGATACTGGGTGCGCACCACATTCAAGTCCTGCAATTGAGCGGCGCCGCTGCTGGAGGGTGAATCGGACGAAGCACTATCGGCGCGTGCCGGCGAGCCAGTCATGCCCGCGGCCGCGATGCAGGCCGCAAGCACGGCGGACAGCGATTGAGTCATGGTCAAAGTCTTGCACTCCCTGACGGTGTTGCGATGGCGGACAAGCCCCGCAAATAAGCTATGCTGCGGGACCAATACAGTCCCTATACACTTTTTGCCCTTTCCATCGGTACAGTTGGGGTCTCATGCTCGGCAAATTGGCGGATTCAGGCCAGACACGGGTGGAGGAATGCGTCCAGTGGGCCACCCACCGCATTGACGGACAGGTCTTCCGGCCGGGCATGCGCCTGCCTTCCATCCGCAGGCTCGCCCGGGAACGCGGCGTCTCCCCGTTCACTGTCGTCGAGGCCTATGAACGCCTGGTCGCCAGCGGCTACCTGGAAGCCCGCAGGGGATCCGGATTCTATGTACTGCGACGCGAGACGCTTCCATCCGACTCCGCTCGCCGCCAGCAGCCGCGCATCGATCTGAGCTGGCTGATGCGCAATATGCTGGCCGATTCGGCCGCGCAGGGACCGGGACTGGGTGTGCTGCCGGCGGCGTGGCTGGGCAGCATTCAGCTGGGCCCCGCGTTGCGTTCACTGGGGCGCCAGGCCCCGGGGCTGTGGCTGCAGAGCGGCAGCCGGCGCGGCCACGAGCCCTTACGATCCGTCTTGCAGCAACGGCTCGCCGCGATGGATATCCTCGCGGCGCCCGAGCAGATCGTACTCACGACGGGAATCACACATGCGCTGGACCTGGTGCTGCGTACTTTCGTGGGGCCCGCCGATGCGGTCCTGGTACTGGACCCCTGTTGGTTCGGCGCGCTGGGTTTACTGAGTGCGCGCGGAACCCGGGTGCTCGAGGTGCCGTGCAACTCCTCCGGGCCCGATCTCGAGGTCATGGAACGCCTGGCGCGGGAGGAACAACCCAGGCTTCTCATCATCAGTTCGGCCGCGCAGAACCCCACCGGAACCTCGCTATCCCGCGAGGCGGTGGCGCGCATCGTGGATATCGCGGAACGCCACGATTTCCTGATCTTCGAAGACGATGTTTACGCCGATCTGTGCGGCTCGGCGATTACCCGCCTGGCGGCCGCGGATGGACTGAACCGCGTCATCTATGCGGGCAGTTTCTCCAAGACCCTGGCGTCGAACATCCGTGTCGGCCACCTAGTTGCACGAGCCGATATGGCCGAATCGCTGGCGGTCACCAAGATCGTCAGCGGTTTCACGACGCCGGAGCTCAATGAGCGTCTCGTGCACAAGCTGCTGGTGGAGGGCAGATACGCCAGGCACGTCCAGGCCTTGCGCCACCGCCTCGCCCTCTGTCGCGCCCAGACCAAGAAGGCGCTCCTCGAGGCGGGAATGCAAATCTTCGGCGATCCGGCCGACGGCATGTTTCTCTGGGTGCAGGTGCATGCCGACACCGACGAGCTCGCCGTGGCCTGCCGCGACAGAGGCCTGTTGCTGGCGCCGGGAAGCCTGTTCTCGCCGCATCAGGCACGGAGCACCTGGATGCGCTTCAACGTGACCACCCCGAAGGAGGCTCGCGAGGCATTCTTGCAGTGCATCCGCACGCGGTGATTGAGGAATTGCGGCGGTGAGCGCAATCTAAACCCGCGGTTCGCGTCACTGGCGCGGTTCGCGTCAGCGGCGCTATTCGTGCCGGAAGCAAAATCCTACATGGAGGAATCGACTCATGACTTCCCCTCTCCTCTCCCGCCGCGCCCTGGCGCTTCGCTTGGCGGCGGTGCCGGCCGCCCTCTGCGCGGCAGCTCGCGCGCCCCGCGCTGCCGATGCCATGGTCGCCTCGGTCACGCCGGACGCCGGCGGACTGTCTCGCTCATCGGAGTCCATCCATCAGGAAGTCAGGTTCGACGCCGGTCGCGGGCGTGTTTTCGAGGCGCTGACCAGCTCGACGCAGTTCGATGCAGTCACCCGCCTCAGCGATGCGCTGGCGCTGGTGACGGCACCGGGGGCGAAATCCACCTCGATCAGCCCCGAGGTGGGAGGCCCGTTCACGCTATTTGGGGGCTATATCACCGGCCGGAATTTGGAACTGCTGCGCGAGCAGCGCCTGGTGCAAGCCTGGCGCACGGTCCGGTGGAAGGCGGGCGACTACTCGATCGTAAAATTCGTGCTCGTCGAGGACGGCGCCGCCACCCAGCTGATATTCGACCATCGAGGCTTCCCGGAAGGCGAAGGCTCGCACCTTGCCGAGGGCTGGCATGTTCACTATTGGGAGCCCTTGTCGAAGTACTTGCATCAAACTTGATGCCTCACCCCGAGGGGTCGTATTCCAGAAGCTCGCCGTTGGCCAGCGATACTCCCGTCAGCGCCTGAATGAACGCCCAGTGGCTGACCAGCAGCGTCGTCGCGCCATCGTCGCGGGCCGACATGTAATCGCGGAAGGCATTCGCACGCAGCTGGGTCTGCTCCGAAGTCTCGCCGTCCTCATTCCACCACCTCGGCGGCAGGTGCGCGAAATCGTGCTGCGGAAAACGGGCGCTGAGCAGATCCGGCGGGCTGCCGACGTCGCAGACGAACGCTGCCTGTTCGCGGACCTCGTGCATGATGCTGACCGGCACCTTGTGCATGCCCAGGATGGGCTGTGCAGTCTGCAAGGCTCGCGTATAGGGCGACATGATGATGCGCGTCAATGCGGCATCCGCCAGCCGCGCCGCCGCCGCGGCCGCCTGCTCGATCCCGAGCGGCGTCAATTCCGGGTCTTCGATTCCCGGATCGACGCGCGTCTTGTTGAAGAGCAGATTGAAGTAGCTCTGGCCGTGGCGCAGCAAGAACATCGATCCGGGGACCCTAGCGGTTAATGCCGTCGATCGCCTTCTTGTCCACCGCCAACGCGGCCTCGTGCATGGCCTCCGAGAGCGTCGGATGGGCATGAATGGTGCGCTGAATATCCTCGGTGCTGGCCGAGTATTCCATGGCGAGCACCGCCTCGCTGATCAGCTCGCCCGCCATCGGCCCGATCACGTGAATGCCGAGAACCTCGTCATCGTCCTTGGCGGATACGATTTTCGCGAAGCCCTGCCCGGCTTCCATCGCCCGCGCCCGGCCGCTCGCCGCGAAGGGAAAGGTGCCGACCTTGTAGGGCCGGCCGCTGGCCTTGACCTGTTCCTCGGTCTGCCCGACCCAGGCAATTTCCGGGGCGGTGTAGATCACCGAGGGAATGACCTTGTAGTTCACCTCGCCGAATTGGCCGGCGATCAGGTCGGCGACCATCACGCCCTCTTCCTTGCCCTTGTGCGCGAGCATGGGGCCGCGCACCACATCGCCGATCGCCCAGACATTGGCGCACGCCGGTGCGGCAATGTTCGTCGACTTGGATGAAGCCTCGCTCATCGAGCTTGACGCCCGTGCCCTCCGCCAGCAGCCCCTGCGTGAAGGGCCTGCGGCCGACGGCGACCACCAGCTTGTCCACCTGCAGCGTATGTTCGCCCTGGGCGTCGCTATAGCGTGACATCCACCGCCGATCCATTGACCGCGGCGCCGGACACCTTGGCGCCCAGCTTGATGTCGAGTCCCTGCTTCTTGAAATGCCGCAGGGCCTCTTTCGCGACCGCGCCGTCCGCGATCGGCAGAAATTGTTCCAGCGCCTCGAGCACCGTCACTTCGCTGCCGAGACGCCGCCAGACGCTGCCGAGCTCGAGCCCGATGACGCCGGCGCCGATGACGCCGAGGCGCGCGGGCACGGCATCGAACTCCAAGGCATTCCACGAATCGACGATGAATTTTCCATCGTGCGGCACGCTCTTGAGCTGCACCGGCACCGAGCCCGATGCCAGCACCACGTGCTTGGCTTCCAAGGTCCTTTCCGTGCCGTCCGCGGCGGTCACCAGCACCTTGTTGCCGGGCAGCAGCCGCCCATGGCCTTGAATGCCGACCACGCCGTTGGCCTTGAACAAGGCGGTGATCCCGCCCGTCATGGTCTTGACCACCGATGCCCGGCGCTTCTGCATGGCCGCCAGATCGAGCTTCAGATCGCCGATCTTGATGCCGTGGACGCCGAACTCATCCTTGGCGCGTTGATACAGTTCCGAGGATTCGAGCAGGGCCTTGGAAGGGATGCAGCCGGCGTTCAGGCAGGTTCCGCCGAAGGCGAAGCTGCCGTCGGTGTTCTTCCACTCATCGATGCAGGCGACTTTGAGCTTGTTCTGCGCGGCGCGAATTGCGGCCGGATAGCCCGCCGGCCCGGAGCCGATGACGATGACATCGTAGATCTCGCTCATACGCCGAGCACCATGCGCGCCGGATCCTCGAGGCATTGCTTGACCGTCACCAGGAACAGCACCGCTTCACGGCCGTCGATGATGCGATGATCGTAGGTGAGCGCGATGTACATCATGGGGCGCACCGCCACCTGGCCGTCGATGACGACCGGCCGTTCCTGGATCTTGTGCATGCCGAGAATCGCGCTCTGCGGCGAATTGACGATGGGCGTGGACAACAGCGATCCGAACACGCCGCCGTTGGTGATGGTGAAGGTGCCGCCGGTCAGCTCCTCCATGGTGATGGTTCCGGCCCGCGCGCGCGCCGCGAAATTGGCGATCGATTTTTCGATGTCGGCGAAGCTCTGCAAATCCGCATCGCGCAACACCGGCACGATCAAGCCGCGATCCGTGGATACCGCGACGCCGATGTCGAAGTATTCGTGATAGACGATGTCGTTGCCCTCGACCGAGGCGTTCACGGCGGGAAACTTCTTCAGCGCTTCGACGCAGGCCTTGGCGAAGAACGACATGAAACCGAGCTTCACTCCATGCTGCTTCTCGAATTGATCCTTGTAGCGGGCGCGCAGCTCGTTGACGGCCGTCAAGTCGACCTCGTTGAACGAGGTCAGCAAGGCCTGGGTGGTCTGTGCCTGCACCATGCGCTCGGCGATGCGCGCACGCAGCCGGGTCATGGGCACCCGCTGATCGGCGCGCGCGCCGCGCGCTGCCGGGAGGGCGTGCCGCCGTTTTCGATGCCGCCGCCGCGGGCGCCGCGTCCTTGGCGGACAGATAATTCACCACGTCCGACTTCGAGACCCGCCCGTCGCGGCCCGAGCCGGGAACGGCCTTCGGATCGACTTTGTTCTCTTCGACCACCCGCTTGGCCGCGGGACTCAGCTTGGCCGCGGCCGCATCGGGCTTGGCGGCCTCCTTCGCCGCGGCGACGGCCGCCGTTGCCGGCGTGGCGGCGCCCCCGGAGGCGGCCATGACGGCCGGCGCGCTGGCGCCGGGCAGCGCCGTGGCGCCCTCCTCGATCACGCGCCAGCAGCTGCCCGCTGGTCACGGTGGTGCCGTCGCCGAGCTTGATTTCCTTGAGCACGCCGGCCGCGGGCGCCGGCACCTCGAGAACGACCTTGTCGGTCTCCAGATCGACGAGATTTTCATCGCGCGCCACGGCATCGCCGGGCTTCTTGTGCCAAGAGACAATGCGTGGCGTCAGCCACCGATTCCGGCAGCTGCGGCACGCGAACTTCGATTGTCATGAACCCGTCCTAGTTTGAGCCGCCGGGAGGCGCATCGTTTGTCGTGAGGTTTCTTCCGGCGGAACGCCCTGCAGCGCCGCGGTCACCAGATTTTTCTGTTGCTGATCGTGCAGGGCGGCGATGCCCGTGGCGGGCGCCGCCGCGCCGGCACGGCCCGCGTAGAGCAGCTCGTGCTGGGGACCGAGCTTCGACTGCAGGCGATGGCGGATCTGATACCAGCCGCCCTGATTCTGCGGCTCTTCCTGGCACCAGACGATTTCGCTGCGCATTCGCATACTTGCGCAGAATGGCCTCGTACTCGTCCGAGGGAAAGGGATAGAGCTGCTCGAGCCGCACGATGGCCACCGACTCGGCTCTTGACGTCGCGCCGCGATTTCAGCAAATCGAAATACACCTTGCCGCTGCAGAGCACGACGCGCGTCACCGCGGAGGGCTTGATGTCGTCGATCTCGTCGATCACGGCATTGAAGCCGCCCGAGGCCGAGTCCTCCGAGGCGCGACACCGACAGGGGATGGCGCAGCAGGCTCTTCGGCGTCATGACGATGAGCGGCTTGCGCAGCGGCCGCACCATCTGCCGGCGCAGCATGTGAAACATCTGCGCCGGCGTCGAGGGCACGCACACCTGCATGTTGTACTCGGCACACAGCTGCAGGAAGCGCTCCAGGCGCGCCGAGGAATGCTCGGGGCCCTGCCCTTCGTAGCCATGCGGCAGGAACAGGGTGAGGCCGGACAGGCGGCCCCATTTGGCCTCGCCCGAGCTGATGAACTGATCGATGATGACCTGCGCGCCGTTGCAGAAATCGCCGAACTGCCCTTCCCAAATCGTCAGGCAATGCGGCTCGGTGGTCGAGAAGCCGTACTCGAAACCCATGACCGCCTCTTCGGACAGCACCGAATCGGTCACCGTGAAGGTCGGCTGATTGGTCGCCAGATGCTGCAGCGGGACATAGCGGCGGCCCGTGACCTGATCGTGCAGCACGGCGTGCCGATGGAAGAAGGTGCCGCGGCCGCTGTCCTGGCCGGTGAGGCGTACCGGATACCCCTCCTGCACCAGGGTGGCGTAGGCCAGGTTCTCGGCGGCACCCCAGTCGAGGGCGAGTTCGCCGTTCAGCATTCTTTCGCGCGCCTGCATGACGGCGAGAACGCGCGGGTGCAGCACCCAATCCGCCGGATACGTGGTGATCGCCTTGCCGAGCGCCCGCAAACGGCCCATGTCGACCGCGGTCTTCACCGGCTCGGACCAATCCGCGCCCAGGTACTCGCTCCAATCCACCGTGAATTTATTGCCGATGAGGCCGAGCGCGGCGCGGGCCTGCGGCTTGCCCTCGTCCAGGCCGTTGCGGTACTGCTCCACCATCGCGGCCGCGTCCGCCGCCGCGATCACGCCCTCGGCAGCCAGCTTGTCCGCATACAGCTGCCGCACCGTCGGCTTCTTGCGGATGACCTGGTACATGAGAGGCTGAGTGGCCGCAGGCTCATCGCCCTCGTTGTGGCCGTGCCGCCGGTAGCACACCAGATCGATGACCACGTCCTTGTGGAATTTCATGCGATATTCGAGCGCGAAACGCGCGACGAAGCACACCGCCTCGGGATCGTCGGCGTTGACGTGGAAAATCGGCGCCTCGATCATCTTCGCGACATCGGAGCAATACAGGGTGGAGCGCGCGTCGTGCGGATCGCTGGTCGTGAAGCCGACCTGATTGTTGACGATGATGTGCACCGATCCGCCGGTGTAGAAACCGCGCGCCTGCGACAGCTGCAGGGTTTCCATGATGACGCCCTGCCCCGCGAAGGCGGCGTCGCCGTGAATCTGCACGGGCAGCACCTTGTCGCCCAGAGCATCGCCGCGCCGCTCCTGGCGCGCGCGCACCGAGCCCTCGACCACCGCGTTCACGACCTCGAGGTGCGAGGGATTGAACGCCAGCGCCACGTGCACGTTGCCCGAGCCGGTCTTCAAGTCGGAGGAGAACCCCTTGTGGTACTTGACGTCGCCCGAGCCGCGCAGCTTCGCCAGGTCGTACTGGCCTTCGAACTCGCTGAACAAATCCTTGGGCGACTTGCCGAGCAGGTTCACCAGCACGTTGAGGCGGCCGCGGTGCGCCATGCCGATGATGGTTTCCTCGACCCCCATCCCGCCGCCATGCTGCACCAGATCGTCGAGCAGCGGCATCAGGCTGTCGCCGCCCTCGAGCGAGAAGCGCTTCTGGCCCACGTACTTGGTGTGCAGGTAGCGCTCCAGGCCTTCCGCGGCGGTCAACTGCCAGAGAATGTTCTTCTTCTCATCGGCGCTGAATCGCCGCTGCATGCGCGCCAGCTGAAAGCCATCCTGCAGCCACAGGCGCTCGTCGGAATTCGAGACATGCGCGAACTCGGCGCCGATGGTATCGGTGTAAATGAACTTCAGGTCCGCGATGATATCCCTGAGCTTGGCGCGCTCGGCGATCGCATGATTGCGGCTGCCGGTGAAGAATTCGGTCTCGAGATCCGCATCGGACAGGCCGAAATACCCCGGATCGAGCACATAGGGCTTGGCGCGCTGCTGCAGGCCGAGCGGATCCAGGTTGGCCGCCAAGTGGCCGCGATTGGCATAGATCTGAATGAGCCGCGACACGGCGCCCTGCTTGGCGCTCGCTCCGCCGGACTCGGCGCCGCGAACCTCGCCACCCGGTGCCGGCGGCGATTTCAGGCGCTCGAGCAGGCGTTCGCGAACGGTGCTGTGAGCGATCTCGCCCGTGGCGCCGCCCCGGACATTCCTGAAGTAGGCGGCCCAAGTCGGATCGATTGCCGCCGGATCCTTCAAGAACTGTTCGTAGAGATCCTCGATGAAGCCGGCATTTCCGCCGGAGAGAGCCGTGGTGGCTAGTTGGTCGGCGAGTGATTGACTCATAGTAAGGGCGGCAAAAACCTCAAGTACATCAATATGATGGGTAGCGCGGGCAGGTTTTCAGATGGACCGCTAGTTTAGCCGATGACGGCACAATATGGAATGTGATGCCGTCCGGCAGAATTACAAGATAGGCGGCGCGGCAGGACCTTTCAGCATCCACAACTCGTAGCCGATGAGCCCGGCATACACGATCAGAACCCCGTACAGCGCCCACTCGACGCGCAGCAGGCGCATGAACCGGTAGCGCGCCAGGATCACCATCGACACGGTGCACACGGCCGTGAGGGTGATTTTGAGCGCCGCGAACGCCGCCACGTTGCGGTAGACCAGCAGCGCCATGATGGGATTCACCTCGGCGGCGCCTCCCTGCAGCAGCGCCAAGGTAAAAAATGCGTCCGTAATGCTCAATAACAAGATGCCGATGGCCACGGCCAGCAAATGCGAGGAATGCCAGTCGAGCGATTGGAATTGCAACTCATCGGCGCGGCGCGGCGGGGTGCGGCGGCGGGGATTGAAGCTGCCGTAACAAACCGACCACCACGGGCGGCGGCGCCTGTCGGCGCGGCTGCGCCGCTCGTGCATGCGGGGGGTATCTGCGCGGTTCGCTCGGCTCATCCGCGACACTATCCCGATAGGGCCGGGTGCGCGGCAAGCCCTATGCGTCATAATGCGCGGACTCGGCCAGGTATATTTTCAGCCCGTCTGGCCGCGCGCCTAGGACGCCGTCACCAACTTGGCGACGAACTCGCTCACCGGCATCGCCGCCAGAGCCTTGCGGTCCGCGAACATCGCCTTGATCGACTCGGTTTGCCTGGGATTGAAATGCGCCGCGACGCTGGCCTCGAACTTTTTCACCAGCACCGGCATTCCTTCCTCGCGGCGCTTGCGATGGCCGATGGGAAAGTCGACCTGCACGCGTCCGCTGGCGCTGCCGTCCTTGAAGAACACCTGCACGGCGTTGCCGATGTAGCGCTTGTCCGGGTCGTAGTATTCCTGCGTGAACGTGGCGTTCTCCTCGGACCTGCATCTTCGCCCGCAGCGCGTCGACCCGCGGATCGGCGGCGATCTTGTCCTCGTAGTCGGCGGCCTCGAGCCTGCCGAACAGCAGCGGAATGGCCACCATATATTGAATGCAGTGATCGCGGTCCGCGGGATTCGCCAGCGGCCCCGTCTTGTCGATGATGCGCACCCCGGGTTCCTGGGTCTCGATGCTCACCCTCTCGATCTCGCCGATCCTGGCGCTCACTGGGCCATGCAAGGTCATCGCCGCCTCGACGGCGGTCTGCGCATGAAACTCCGCCGGGTAGGAGATCTTGAACAGGACGTTTTCCATCACGTAGCTGCCAAAGGGCTGCGGCACGGTGAGCGCCTTTCCCTTGAAGAGAACATCTTCAAAGCCCCAGGTCTTGGCCGACAGCGCCGATGGGATACCCCATCTCGCCCTTCAAGGCGAACAGCGCATGCCGCACGGCGCGGCTGGTCGCGTCGCCCGCGGCCCAACTCTTGCGCGACCCGGTGTTCGGCGCGTGCCGATAGGTTCGCAGCGCACCGCCATCCACCCAGGCATTCGACACGGCATTGATGATTTGCTCGCGCGAGCCGCCGAGCATCGCCGTGACGACGGCGGTGGAGGCGACGCGCACCAGCAGCACATGATCGAGCCCGACCCGATTGAAGCTGTTCTCCAAGGCGAGGATGCCCTGGATCTCGTGAGCCTTGATCATCGCCGTGAGCACATCGCGCACCGACACCGGCTTGCCCGAGCGCGACAGATAGTCGGCCACGGCGAGAATGCCGCCCAGATTGTCCGACGGGTGACCCCACTCCGCCGCCAGCCAGGTATCGTTGAAATCGAGCCAGCGAATCATGGCGCCGATATTGAACGCCGCATTGATCGGATCGAGTTCGTAGGCGGTGCCGGGAACGCGTGCGCCGTTGGTGAGCGTGGCGCCCGGAACCACCGGCCCCAGCAATTTCGTGCAGGCCGGGTACTTCAGCGCCTGGAAACCGCAGGCCAGGGTATCCATGAGACAGTAGCCGGCGGTCTCATAGGCCAATTTGCCGTCGATCTTGAAGCTCGATGCGTACTGCGGCGATCGCCGTCAGGAGGCGATCGGGTACGGGACGTTCGGCGGACTTGATGTCGTGCGACATGAGGCTCCCTTACGGACGCTGCGCCAGCGGCACGAAGGGTAGATTGTCCGGACCGATGTAATTGGCGCTCGGGCGAATGATTTTTCCATCCTCGCGCTGCTCGATGACGTGCGCCGCCCAGCCCGAGGTGCGGCTGATTACGAACAGCGGCGTGAACATGGCGGTCGGTACGCCCATCAAGTGATAGGACACGGCCGAGAACCAGTCGAGATTCGGGAACATCTTCTTGATCTCGTGCATGACCGACTCGATGCGCGCGGCGACCTCGAAGCCGCGCATGTCCTTCGCCTCGCGCGCCAGCCCGCGGGACACCTCCTTGATGACCTCGTTGCGGGGATCGGAAATGGTGTACACGGGGTGACCGAATCCGATGATCACCTCCTTGTTCGCGACGCGCCGGCGGATATCGGTGTCGGCCTCGTCCGGCGTGCCGTAGCGGCTCTGAATTTCGAAGGCCACCTCGTTGGCGCCGCCGTGCTTCGGCCCGCGCAGCGCCCCGATGGCGCCGGCGATGCAGGAGTACAAATCCGACCCCGTCCCGGCGATCACCCGCGCGGTAAAGGTCGAGGCGTTGAACTCATGCTCGGCGTACAGATTGAGCGAGGTGTGCATGGCGCGCACCCAGGATGCCGAGGGCTTGCGCCGGTGCAGCAGGTGCAGGAAATGAGCGCCGATCGAATCGTCGTCGGTCTGCACGTCGATGCGCGCGCCGTCGCGCGCGAAGTGATACCAGTAGCACAGCATCGAACCCAAAGACGCCAGCAGCCGGTCGGCGATGTCGCGGGCCCCCGCGGCCGGGTGCTCGTTCGCTTCGGGCATCAAGCAGCCGAGGGCCGACACGCCCGTACGCAGCACATCCATGGGATGGCTGGACGCCGGCAGCTGCTCGAGCACCGTCGCGACCGCGGCGGGCAGCACCCGCAAGGTTTTGAGCTTGCTCTTGTAGGCGGCGAGCTCGGTACGATTCGGCAGCTTGCCGTGCACCAGCAGGTGCGCGATCTCTTCGAATTCGCACTGCGTGGCCACGTCGAGGATGTCATAGCCGCGATAGTGCAAATCATTGCCGGTGTTGCCGACGGTGCAGATCGCCGTGTTGCCCGCGGTCACCCCCGACAAGGCGACGGATTTCTTGGGCTTGAACGCGGCGCTTTGGCCGGGGGTCGATGCGGCGGTCGTCGATAGGGCTTCGGGCATGGTCGTCTCCTGGAATCCGTCACTTTTCCTTGCCGACGGCGAATAATTCATCGAGCTTGGCTTCATAAGCGTAGTAGTCGAGGTACTTGTACAGATCGGCGCGGGTTTGCATCAGATGCAGCACGTTCTTCTGCGTCCCGTCGCGGCGAATCGCTTCGTAGGTCGCCAGGGCGGCCGCATTCATCGACCGATAGGCGGAGCAGCAATGCAGGACGATGTCGACCCCCACCGAGCCCAGTTCCTCCCGGGTATACAGGGGGGTTTGCCCGAACTCCGTGATATTCGCGAGAATCGGCACCTTGACCGCGTCCTTGAAGCGCTTGTACATGGGAAGCTCGGTCATCGCTTCCGGGAAAATCATATCGGCGCCCGCCTCGACGCAGGCGACCGCGCGTTCGATGGCGCTGTCCATGCCCTCCACGGCCAGGGCATCGGTGCGCGCCATGATGACGAAGGTGGAATCGGTGCGCGCGTCGACGGCGGCCTTGATCCGATCCACCATTTCCTGCTGCGAGACCACCTCTTTGCCCGGCCGATGACCGCAACGCTTGGCTTGAACCTGGTCCTCGATGTGCAGTCCCGCGGCGCCGAACTTGATGAAGGACCTCACGGTGCGCGCGATATTGAAGGCCCCGCCCCAGCCGGTATCGGCATCCACCAGCAGCGGCAGCGGGCAGGCATCGGTGATGCGGCGCATGTCGATCAGCACATCGTCCATGCTGCTGATACCGAGGTCCGGAACGCCGAGCGAATTGGCGGCAACCCCGCCTCCTGACAGATACAGGGCCTTGAAGCCGCAGGCGGCCGCCATTCTGGCCGCATAGGCATTGATGGCGCCGACGACTTGCAGGGGACGTTCCTCGGCAACGGCCGCGCGAAATCGGGCGCCGGGCGATGCGCTGTGTGCTGTGCCCGATGCATTCATAGCTGAATTATCCTTGATTCGCCGCTGCGGGCAGGGTGACCAAACCGCTCAAAATAGTTGAGCAGAAATGCAACATTTGCAAGGGGATTTCCCGCTCAGGCCTGCAATGTGCGGCGAAATTCTCCCGGAGAGGCACCGGTCCATTTTCTGAAGGCGCGATGAAATGCGCTGCGTTCCGAGAATCCCAATTCCAGGGCGATCTCCATGACGCTGCGGCTCGAATGACTCAAGTAGCCGATGGCGAGATCCCGCCGCAGCTGGTCCTTGATCGATTGGTAGGACTCGCCCTCCTCGTGCAGCCGGCGGCGCATGGTCGCGGCCGTCATGTTCATCTCATCGGCCAGCGATTCGAAGTCCGGGACCTCGCCCGGCAGGAACTGGCGCAGCCGCCGCCGGATCCTCGCGGTCAGGCTGCTGCCGTTCTTGTATTTCACCAGGATGCTCTCCGGGGCGGTGCGCAGAAACTCCTTGAGCGAGCGCTCGTTCTGCACCACCGGCAGATCCAGGTAGCTCGCTTCGAAGGCAATCAGGGTATTCGGCCTGTCGAAGCTCAGGTCCGCGCAATACATCAGCCGGTATTCCGCGCTGTGCGCGGGTTCCGGATAGCTGAATTCGGCGCGCAGAATGGGAATACGGCGGCCCACCAGCCAGCAAGACACCCCATAGAGCAGCAGCAGCAGAAGCTCATGCGCGAACACCCGCTGTGCGGCGCCCGCGGCGCGCTCGTGCAGAATGATCTTCGCCTCGTTCGGCGTCGCGTTCCGAGGTTCCTGAAATGTCGTCCAGCAGCAGCGCATAGAAGCGCAGGCTGCGGTCGAGGGCATGGGCCAAGGTCTTGCAGCTGAGGACCGAATGGCAGAGCATGGCGAAACTGCCGGCTTTCATGCGGCGCGAATCCTGGCCGAAGAACTCATCGTCGAGGGCGAGCGCGATGGTGCGCCATAGGGCGCCGTAGTGCTTCGCCGATACCCGCGCCTGCGGCACCTGCAGCAGGCTCGAGGACAGCCCCACGTTCGCCAGCAGCTCATCGGCGTTCAAGTCGCGGGCGCGCACGCCTTGCAGCGCCGCGGCGACGAAGCAAATGGCGATGGTCCCAGGCTCCGCGGAACGCCCGGCGGCGGCGGCCGTGCCCCGGCTCACCGCGACGGCCTCAGTGTTGCAATTTCGCTTACGCATTTTGAACAGTTTGGGCACCAAAATGACCGGTATGACCCCCTATAGTTTACGCGATGCCGCACGGGCGCGATCACGTAAAGGCCGCCCGCCGGCCCGGCCTGCCTCTCGGGGCCGCGCCAGGTTAAACTACGAAGTTGCAACACCGTGCACATCCGCCTTTAGGAAACAGGAAATTCGCCATGACAAGCAAACTCGCAACGCTGGCCAGTCAGACTCCCACCGTCAAAATGCTGCTCGACGGCAAATTCGTCGATTCACAAACCAGCGAATGGCAGGATGTGGTCAACCCGGCCACCCAGGAACTGCTTGCCCAAGTCCCCTTCGCCACGGACGATGAAATCAACGCCGCGGTGGCCTCGGCCAAAAAAGCCTACAAGACCTGGAAGAATACGCCGCTGGCGGCTCGGGCCCGGATCATGCTCAAGCTCCAAGCGTTGGTGCGCGAGCACATGAGCCGCATTGCACAGACCTTGAGCGCGGAACAGGGCAAGACTCTGGCGGATGCGGAAGGGGATGTGTTCCGCGGTCTCGAAGTGGTCGAGCACGCCTGCTCGATCGGCACTCTGCAATTGGGTGAATTCGCCGAGAACGTCGCCGGCGGCGTGGACACCTACACCCTGCGGCAGCCCATCGGGGTCTGCGCGGGCATTTCGCCCTTCAATTTCCCGGCCATGATCCCGCTGTGGATGTTTCCCATGGCCATCGTCTGCGGCAATACCTTCGTCCTCAAGCCCTCCGAGCAAGACCCCCTGACCCCGATGTTGTTGGCCGAACTCGCCCTCGAGGCGGGCGTGCCGCCGGGCGTGCTCAACATCATCCACGGCGGCAAGCGTGCCGTGGACGCGATCTGCACTCACCCCGACATCGTCGCCGTCTCCTTCGTCGGTTCGACCGCGGTGGGCACGCATGTCTACAACCTGGCCTCGCAGCACGGCAAGCGCGTGCAATGCATGATGGGCGCCAAGAATCACGCGGTGGTGATGCCGGACGCCAACAAGGAGCAATCGCTCAATTCCCTGGTCGGGTCGACCTTCGGCGCCGCGGGGCAGCGCTGCATGGCCACCTCCGTCACGGTGCTGGTGGGAGAAGCGCGCAAGTGGATCCCCGACATCGTGGCCAAGGCGAAGACCCTCAAGGTCAACGCCGGCGTCGAGAAGGGCACCGACCTCGGGCCCGTGGTCTCCAAGAACGCGAAGAATCGCGTCCTCGGCCTGGTGGAAGACGGCATCAAGGAAGGCGCCAAGCTCGAGTTGGACGGCCGCGGCATCAAGGTGGCGGGCTACGAGAAAGGCAATTTCATCGGCCCCACGATTTTCTCCGGCGTGACGCCCGGCATGAAGATCTACACCACCGAAATCTTCGGGCCGGTGATGGTCATCGTCGGGGTGGACACCCTGAACGAAGCCATCGCCCTCATCAACGACAATCCCTTCGGCAACGGCACCGGCATCTTCACTCAGAGCGGCGCCGCCGCGCGCAAGTTTCAAAGCGAGATCGACGTGGGACAGGTGGGCATCAACGTGCCGATTCCGGTGCCCGTGCCCTTCTTCAGCTTCACCGGATCGCGCGGCTCCAAGCTCGGCGATCTGGGTCCCTATGGAAAGCAGGCCGTGCAGTTCTACACCCAGACCAAGACCGTGACGACACGATGGTTCGAGGACGGCGCCAGCTCCACCGGGGTCAATACCACCATCAGCTTGAAATAAGAGTACTTCAGAGAAATGAGCGCGGCGGGGAGCTCCGGGGAGATACTGCATGAGGTTCGCAATCACCTGGCGTTGATTACGCTGAACCGCCCCGAGGCGCTCAACGCCCTGTCGCTCAATATGATCCTCGCGCTGCGCTCGCTGCTGGGCGGCTATGGGACCGACCCAGAGGTCTACGCCATCCTCATCCGAGGAGCGGGCGACAAGGCCTTCTGCGCCGGCGGCGACCTTCGGGCTCTGTATCAAAGCTTCAAGGACTCGGGAAGCTTGCACCGCGAGTTCTTCATCCGGGAATACCCGCTCGACTACTCGTTGTATGCCTACCCCAAGCCCTATGTGGTCTTGATGAACGGCATCACCATGGGCGGCGGCATGGGCATCGCGCAGGGCTCGACGCTGCGCATCGTCGGCGAGCGCACCCGCATTGCCATGCCGGAAGTGGCCATCGGCTTCTTCCCGGACGTGGGCGCCAGCTACTTCTTATCCCGGCTGCCGGGCGCGCTCGGGATGTATCTCGCCTTGACCGGGGTGCAGATTCGCGGAGCGGACGCCCTGTACAGTCAGCTCGCCGATGTGTACCTGACCCCGGAAGCCATCGAGCGGCTGACCGATGACTTGGCTGCCCTGAATTGGAGCGAGGATCACGCAGGAGACCTGCGGCGTTTCATTCATGCGCGGGCCGCCCTGGGACTGCCCGCGCCGTCGCTCAGCGTGCTGCGCCCGGGCATCGATGCGCATTTTTCCCGGCCCACGGTCCCCGCCATTCTGGCTTCCCTGGACTCCGAAACCCGTCCGGAGTTCGCCGATTGGGCGCGGCAGTCCGCCAAGCTCCTGCGCAGCCGCTCTCCGACCATGCTCGGCGTCACCCTGCGCCAACTGCAGCGGGGCAAGGATTTGAGCCTAGCCGCCTGCTTTCGCATGGAACTTTCCATGGCGCAGCAATGCTTCGAGCAAGGAGATTTTCTCGAGGGCGTGCGCGCTTTGATCATCGACAAGGACAACACGCCCCACTGGAAGCCCGACCGGATTGAAGAGGTCACCGACACCATGGTCGAGGCTTTCTTCCGCAATCGGTGGACCGCGGCCGGGCACCCTCTCGCAAGCTTCGAAACCCTATGAGAACTCACCCATGCATATAAAAGAATCACATGCCGTCGTCACCGGCGGCGCCTCCGGGCTCGGCCTCGCCGTCGCGACCCGAATCGTGCAGGCCGGAGGCAAGGTCACTCTCCTCGACGTCAACGAGACACAGGGCGCCGCAGCGGCCGCATCGCTCGGCGAACGCGCCGCCTTCATTGCCACCGACGTGAGCAACGAATCCGCGGTCGACGCCGCGATCGAACGCGCCCGCGAACGCATGGGCTCCATCAACACCGCCGTCAATTGCGCCGGAATCGCGACTCCCGCCCGCTTGATCGGCAAACAAGGCGTCATGCCCGGCGCATTCTTCAGGAAAATGATCGACATCAATCTGGTGGGCACCGTTCTGGTTGCCAAGGCGGCGGCGGCCGCGATGCAGCGCAATGCGCCGAATGCCCAAGGCGAGCGCGGCGTCATCGTCATGACAGCCTCGGTGGCCGCCTTCGACGGCCAAATCGGCCAGGTTGCCTACTCGGCCTCCAAGGGCGCCATCGTCGGCATGACTCTGCCCATGGCGCGCGAACTGGCGTCCTCCGGAATTCGCGTCATGACCGTCGCGCCGGGCCTGTTCGCGACCCCCATGATGAAGGGTCTGCCGCAAGAGGCGCAGGATTCCCTCGGCAAACAGACCCCGTTCCCGCCGCGGCTGGGCGAACCCGATGAATATGCCGCTTTGGTCGGCCAAATCATCGAGAACGTCATGCTGAATGGCGAAACCATTCGCTTGGATGGAGCGGTCAGAATGCAGGCGAGGTAGCCAAGCCGGGCGGAGCGCGCCTCGACGCCTTGCAATATTTCGCCCCGGGGCACGGTCTATATTGATGCTGGCAAAACCCGGGGGAAATCTTCATGAAAGCCTTACTCGCGCTGGTCTCGACGGCCTTGATTCTGCTGGCTGCACCTGCAATGGCGGGCGAGCAGCCCTACACCGCAGCCACGCTTAGCCGGATGCTCGCCGCCGGCCAGCCGGTGGTGGTCGACTTTCATGCGGATTGGTGCCCCACCTGCCGCGCCCAGGCGCCCATCGTCAAGGATCTGCTGTCCACGCCGGAGCTGAAGAACGTCACCGTTCTGCTCGCCGACTACGATACCGAGCTCGCCCTGCGAAAGTCGCTGAAGGTGGCCAATCAAAGCACCTTCGTCGTGTTCCGCCAGGGCAAGGAAGTCGCACGCTCCACCGGGGACACGACCCGCGACGGTCTGGCGGCGCTGTTCAAGAAAGCCATCTCGTGAGGCATCGCGGCAAGAGTCTCTCATGACCTTCGGGATTGGAACCTACGGCATTGCTCTGCTCGCCGGCATCCTCACGACCTTGTCGCCCTGTGTGCTGCCGCTGGTTCCCGTCCTCATGGGATCGGCCGTCACCGCCCATCGTTGGGGACCGTGGGCTCTGGCAGCCGGAGTCGCCCTGTCGTACACCATCGCCGGAGTGTTTATCGCCAGCGTCGGCGCATCGCTCGGCCTCGATCCGGAGACCTTCCGGCAGACCGCGGCCACGCTGTTGATTGTGTTTGGGCTGGTCCTGCTCTCGGCTCATCTTCAAGCGCTGTTCGTGCGGGCGGCCGCCGGCCTCACAGGTTCCGGGCAGACACTTCTTTCCCGGTTCACTCTCGACGGGGTGGCCGGCCAGTTTGCGCTCGGGCTGCTGCTGGGCATGGTCTGGAGCCCCTGCGTCGGACCCATGCTGGGCGCCGCCACCACGCTTGCCAGCCAGGGCCGGGATCTGGGCCACATCTCACTGCTCATGGCCGTTTTCGGGATCGGTGCCAGCGTCCCGATGCTGCTGATCGGCTCGCTCTCGCGGGCAACGCTGCTGCGGGTTCGAGGCTCGCTCAACACAGCGGGCAAGCGCGGCAAACAGGTGCTCGGCATTGCCTTGCTATTGGTGGGCGTGCTGATTCTCTCGCATGCGGACCGTCGGCTCGAGGCCTGGCTGCTGGACCATTCGCCGGCGTGGCTCACGGCCTTGACCACCCGCTACTGACTGCGCGGCAACGCTACTGGCTTCGCGGCGGAATGGGGACACCCTTCCTTTGTGCCAGCGCATTCAGTATTTCGCGCCGTCGCGTCTCGCTGGCTCGCGGCCATTCGGAAATCTCGCCGATGGTGCGGCGGCAGCCGATGCACAGTCCCTGCGCATCCAGCCGGCAGATGTCCACACAGGGCGAGGGCACCGGGTCGACGCTCACCGCTCCGACCATTGGCGAATCACGTTGTGAATGGCATCGAGCCCATCGGTGAGCGCGGCCGGGCCCGGCTGCAGGATGAGTGGCGACTTGATTTCGTGCAGTTCCCCATCGCGCACCGCGGGCACGGCGTCCCAGCCGCTGCGGGCGGCCACTCGTTCCGGGCGGAAGCGCTTGCCGCACCAGGAGCCGAGGATGATGTCGGGGGCGCGGCGCACCACCTCGCCGGGATCCGCCAGAATGCGATCCTTGCCCAGGGCGCACGCCGCCCGCTCGGGAAACACATCATCGCCGCCGGCGATGCCGATGATCTCGCTCACCCAGCGAATGCCGGTGATCAGAGGCTCGTCCCACTCTTCGAAGTACACGCGTGGATGGCGGCGCAATCGAGCAGCTGCCTGCCGCACGTCATGCACATGCGCTTCGAGTTCGCGGGCATAGCTTTCGGCCCGGTCGGCCGCGCCGACCAATGCGCCGAGCCGGCGCACGTACCCCAAGATCCCATCGACCGAGCGATGATTGCTGATCCACACCTCGATCCCGCTCTTGATCAACGCCTGCGCAATATCGGCCTGGATGTCGGAGAAGCCGACCACTAGATCCGGCCGCAGCGCGAGGATGCGATCGACCTTGGCGCTGGTGAATGCCGACACCCGCGGCTTTTCCCGCCTGGCTCGGGCAGGGCGCACCGTGAAGCCCGAGATACCCACGATCAGCGCCTCGAGCCCGAGTGCGTAAAGAACTTCCGTGGGTTCTTCGGTCAGACAAACGATGCGCTGCGGATATCCGGCAGCCACCTACAGCACGCCCTCCGCCAGCGCGCCCGCTGCCCCGTGGACGACGGCATGCGCCAGACCCGGTGCCCGCGACAGCAGGTAATCGGCGTAGAAGCGCGCCGTTGAGATCTTTGCCGAGTAGAACGCCGCGCCGGCGCCCTCCTCTGCCTTGGCCTCGCCCAGCCGCCTCTGGGCGATCGAGGCCGAACGCAGCAGCTGCCATCCTCCGGCGACGATGCCGAACAGTTTGAGCAGCGGCACTGCTCCGACCGACACGCCGCGAATATCGGAGGCGTAATTCTGCACGACATAGTGAATCGCGCGCTCGAGCGCATCGACGGCGGCGGAAAATGCCGGGGCGAGCACGGACAGATTTGCCTCGGCCGCCAGCTCCGCCGCCAGGGCGCGCATCTGGGCGATGACCGCCTGCGCGGCGAGGCCGCCGTCGCGCGCCAGCTTGCGCCCGATCAAATCGTTGGCTTGAATGCCGGTCGTACCCTCGTAGATCGGCGTGATGCGGGCATCGCGCAGGTACTGCGCGGCGCCCGTCTCTTCGACGAATCCGACGCCGCCATGCACCTGGATCCCGATGGAGGCGATCTCGACCGAATTCTCGGTGCACCAGCCCTTGATCACGGGAATCATCAGATCCACGAAGGCCTGATGGCGCTGGCGCTCCTGCGCGTCCGGATGCACACGGGCGGCGTCCAGCGACACCGCCGCCACCGTGGCGAGGGCTCGCATGGCCTCGGTCTGCGATTTCATGAGCATCAGCATGCGGCGCACGTCGGGATGCCGGATGATGGGTACGCGCGCGCCGCCGCGCAGACCGGCTTCGCTGCTCTGTATCCTTTCGCGCGCGTAGGCCAGCGCCGTCTGGTAGGCGCGCTCCGAGAGGCCCACGCCCTCGATACCCACCGAATACCGCGCCGCGTTCATCATGATGAACATGTATTCCAGTCCGCGATTCTCCTCGCCGACCAGTTCGCCGACCGCGCCGCCGTTCTGCCCGAAGGCCAGAACGCAGGTCGGGCTGCCATGGATCCCCAGCTTGTTCTCGATGGAGGCGCAGTGAACGTCATTGCGCCCGCCCAGAGAGCCATCGGCCTTGACCAGGAACTTCGGCACCACGAACAGCGAAATGCCCCTGACGCCCTCAGGCGCCCCGGCGATGCGTCCCAGCACCAGGTGCACGATGTTGTCGGTGAGGTCGTGCTCGCCGTAGGTGATGAAGATCTTCTGGCCCGTCAGCAGGTAGCGGCCATCGGCGGCGGGAACGGCCCGCGTGCGCACCGCGGCCAGGTCGGAGCCGGCCTGCGATTCGGTAAGATTCATGGTCCCGGTCCACTCGCCGCTCACCAGCTTCGCGAGGTAGGTGCTCTGCAGCGCCTGCGAGCCGCGCAACTCGATCGCATCCACCGTTCCGCGGGTCAACATCGGGCACAGGGCGAAGGCCATGTTCGCGCCGTTCCACATCTCCTCGACCATTGCCGAGAGCACCCGAGGCAGATTCTGACCGCCGAATTGCGCCGGGCAGGACAGCGCCGCCCAGCCGTCGGCAATGAAGCGCGCGTAGGCTTGCTTCCAACCGTCGGCCGTCAGCACGTCGCCGTCCCGCCAGCGCGCACCCTGCACATCACCGCCGCGATTCAAGGGCGATAGCACCCCGGAGGCGAACTTCTCCCCTTCCCCGAGCACGGCTTCGGCCACATCCAAGGTCATGTCGCCGAACCCCGGCAGCTGAGTCAGCGACTGGAAGTCCACCAGCTCGCGCAGCACGAAATTCATGTCGGCCAGGGGCGCCTGGTACTCATGCATGGTCAATTCATCCTCGCGGCCGCTTGTTTACATGTTGCGCCGGTAGCGGCCGCCGACGTCGTACAGGGTGTGCGTGATCTGGCCCAAGGAGCAGGCCCGCACCGCATCCATCAGCACCTCGAAGGTATTGCCGTTGTCGATGACGGTGCGGCGCAAGCGCTCGAGAACTTGTTCGGCTTGCCCGGCGTGGCGTGCTTGGAAATCCTTGAGACGCGCGAGCTGCGACTGCTTTTCGGCATCGGTGGAACGCGCCAGCTCGATGGTCTCCGGAGCCGCGCCCGGGTTCGGATTGCGGAAGGTGTTGACCCCGATGATGGGATAGGAACCGTCGTGCTTCTGGCGCTCATAGAACAGCGACTCTTCCTGGATCTTGCCGCGTTGGTAGCCGGTTTCCATGGCCCCCAGCACCCCGCCCCGTTCGGCGATGGCGTCGAATTCCTTGAGCACCGCTTCTTCGACCAGGTCGGTCAGCTCGTCGATGATGAAGCTGCCCTGGTTGGGGTTCTCGTTCTTGGCCAGGCCCCATTCGCGGTTGATGATGAGCTGGATCGCCATGGCGCGGCGCACGCTCTCTTCCGTGGGGGTGGTGATGGCCTCATCGTAGGCATTGGTGTGCAGGCTGTTGCAGTTGTCGTAAATGGCGCACAGCGCCTGCAGCGTGGTGCGTATGTCGTTGAAGGCCATTTCCTGCGCATGCAGCGAGCGGCCGGAGGTCTGCACGTGATACTTGAGCTTCTGGCTGCGCTCGTTCGCGCCGTACTTGTTTTTCATCGCCACGGCCCAGATGCGGCGCGCGACGCGGCCGATCACCGAGTATTCGGGATCCATGCCGTTGGAGAAGAAGAATGACAGGTTCGGGGCGAAGTCATCGATGTGCATGCCGCGCGCCAGATAGGATTCCACGTAGGTGAAGCCGTTGGCGAGGGTGAAGGCGAGCTGCGAAATCGGATTCGCGCCGGCTTCGGCGATGTGGTAGCCCGAGATCGACACAGAGTAGAAATTCTGCACCTGGTGGTGCACGAAGTATTCCTGCATGTCGCCCATCATCTTGAGCGCGAACTCGGTGGAGAAGATGCAGGTGTTCTGGCCCTGGTCTTCCTTCAAAATATCTGCCTGCACCGTGCCGCGCACGGTCGAGAGGGTCCATGCCCGGATCTTTTGATATTCATCCGCGGTGGGATCGCGGCCGTTCTGCTGCAGGAACTTGTCCACCTGCTGGTCGATGGCGGTGTTCATGAACATGGCCAGGATCATCGGCGCCGGCCCATTGATGGTCATGGACACCGAGGTCGTCGGCGCGCACAGGTTGAAGCCCGAATACAGCACTTTCATGTCATCGAGCGTCGCGATGGAGACGCCGGAATTGCCCACCTTGCCGTAAATGTCCGGGCGCAGGTCCGGGTCCCAGCCGTACAGCGTCACCGAATCGAAGGCCGTGGACAGGCGGTGCGCCGGCATGCCTTCGGACACCCGCTTGAAGCGCTGATTGGTGCGGAAGGCATCGCCTTCACCGGCAAACATGCGCGTCGGATCCTCTCCTTCGCGCTTGAACGCGAACACGCCGGCGGTGTAGGGATAGGAGCCCGGGACATTCTCCTTCAGCAAGAAGCGCAGCACCTCGCCCTCGTCCTCGAAGCGCGGCAGCGACACCTTGCGGATTCGGGTGCCCGACAGCGATTCGTAGGTGAGCTTGGTGCGAATTTCCTTGTCGCGGATCTTCACCACGTACTCGGGTAGAGCGTACAGCTCCTGGGTCTTCGGCCACTGTTCCAGCAGCTTGGCCGCCGCGGGGTCGAGTTCCGCGGCCTTGGCCGCGACCAGTTCATCGAAGCCCGCGACCGCGCGCCCCGAGGCCGCAAACAAGCTCTTCGAAGTGCTCAACGACTGCCGCTCGCGCGCGATTCGCGCCTGACGCCCGACGAAGCGGTGGAATTCGCGCACGGACTGCGCAATCTCCGCCAGATAGCGCACCCGCTCGGGCGGCACGATGGCGCGGCCGCGCGAGGAGGCCTTTACCGCGGCGCGCGGCAGCCTGCCGGCGCCCAGCTTCAGACCCTGCTCCGTCAGCCGCGGCAGCATGGCCTGGTAGAGCGCCGTCACGCCGTCGTCGTTGAAGCGCGAGGCCATGGTGCCGTAGACAGGCATGCTGTCGGGGCTCTGGGAAAACGCTTCATGGTTGCGCTGGTATTGCTTGCGCACGTCGCGCAGCGCATCTTCCGAGCCCTTGCGGTCGAACTTGTTGATGGCGACGAAGTCGGCGAAATCGAGCATGTCGATTTTCTCGAGCTGCGACGCTGCGCCGAATTCGGGAGTCATGACGTATACCGAGGTGTCGACCAGGGGAACGATCGCCGATTCGCCCTGACCGATGCCGGAGGTCTCCACCACGATCAAATCGAAGCCGCTCAGCTTGCAGCACGCCAGCACTTCGGGCAGCGCCGCGGAGATTTCCGTGCCCGTGTCGCGCGTGGCCAGCGAGCGCATGAAGATGCGCTCGGACTCGATCGCGTTCATGCGGATGCGGTCGCCGAGCAGCGCGCCCCCGGTGCGCTTGCGCGAGGGGTCGATGGAGATGATGGCGACGCGGACCTTGTCCTCTTGATCGAGGCGCAGGCGCAGGATGAGCTCGTCGGTGAGCGAGGATTTGCCGGCGCCGCCGGTTCCGGTGATCCCCAGAATGGGGGTTTTGATGCCGGAGGCCGCCTGCAGCAGCGACTGGCGGGCACGCATCGAGTAGGTGCGGTTTTCCACCGCCGTAATGACGCGTGCCAGCCGGCGCCGGTCGCCCGAGCGCAGCGCCTGCAAGGCATCTGCCTCGGCGGGCGCCAATGCGGACAGATCGTAGTCGCTGGCGCGAATGACGTCATCGATCATGCCCTGCAAACCCAGCTTGGCGCCGTCCTCAGGGGAGTACAGGCGCGTCACTCCATAAGCCATCAGCTCGCGAATCTCAGCCGGCACGATGACGCCGCCGCCGCCGCCGAATACCTTGATGTTCTCGCCGCCGTTCTGCCGCAGCAAATCCATCATGTACTTGAAGAACTCGACATGCCCGCCCTGATAGGAGGTGATGGCGACGCCTTGAACATCCTCCTGCAAGGCCGCGCTGACGATCTCCTGCACGGAGCGGTTGTGGCCCAGGTGAATGACCTCGGCTCCCGAGGCCTGCAGCACGCGGCGCATGATGTTGACGGACGCGTCGTGCCCGTCGAACAGCGAGGTGGCGGTGACGAACCGAACCTTGTTCGTGGGCTGGTAATTCGGCTTGGCTGCGATGGAAACGGCGCTCATGGGATGCTCGCGTCCTGGGTGCCCAGAGTAACAGGCTTGGTGGTTCATTTTAGAGAACCCATGCACCGAAACAAATGCCCAAATCCATCGCCCCCGGTGAGCGAATTTGCAACATTATTCGGGCCTTACACCTCTTTTTGGCACCTCTTTTTGGCTCCCCTTTTTGGCTCCTCTTTTTGGCACCCCTTTTTGGCTCCCCGAACCCATCCCCGTTCCCGCCCCCTGCCAGGCGGCGCGCCGGACGTGAGCCGGATCACCTCGGGCGGCCGGGAGCCCAGCTCGGAGCACGCTTCTCGATGAACGCCGAGACCCCCTCCTGTGCAGCCTCGTCGATCATGTTGCAGGCCATGGCCTCGCCGGCGATGCGGTAAGCCGCTTCGACCCCCAGCTCGATCTGGCGATAGAACAATTTCTTGCCCGCGGCGATCACCGCCGGCGGCTTGCCGGCGATCGCCGCGGCCAGGGCGTCGATCTCCGCATCGAGGCGGTCCGGCGGCACGCAGCGATTGATGAGCCCGCGCTGCACGGCGGCAGCGGCATCGATGAACTCCCCCGTCACCAGCATTTCGAAAGCAGCCTTGCGCCCCACATTACGGGCGAGGGGCACCGACGGCGTGGCGCAGAACAACCCCGCGTTGATGCCCGACACAGCGAAGCGCGCATCGGCTGCGGCAATCGCCAGGTCGCACATGGCCACGAGCTGGCAGCCCGCGGCGGTGGCGATGCCGTGCACTCGCGCGATCACCGGCTGCGGCAGGGTCTGAATGCGCATCATCAGCCGGCTGCAATCCTCGAACAGGCGCCGGTAGTAATCCAACCGTGGATTGGCCCGCATTTGCTTCAGATCGTGGCCGGCGCAAAATGCCCTGCCCGCCCCGCCCAGCACCACGACGCGCACGGACGGATCCGCGGCCAGCGCATCGAGTGCGGCCTGCAGCGCCCCCAACATCTGCTCGGACAGCGCGTTGTACTGGGCCGCACGGTTGAGCGTGAGGAAGGCGACACTCTCCCGCCGGCGTTGAAGAATCGGCGGCTCGGACTCGCCGCTGTCGATCTGTGAGTTCATTTCTGCGCCCCCCCTGCGCCCAAGCGCGCGAACTGTGCACCTATTTCGGCCGCATGGCCACCAGATTGATGCTGCGGCAGGTAAAGGTAATCTCGCTGCCTGCCTTAGAGAAAGCACGGCGGCCTTTTCTCCAAGAATGCGGCGATGCCCTCGCGGCCCTCGGCGGTGGCGCCTCGAGAGGCAATCGAGCGGCTCTCGCGGGCTAGCTGCGCTTCGAAGCCCCCCACCGCCTCTCCCATCAGCCGCTTGACGGCGCCAAAGGCGCCCGCCGGTCCGGCGGCGAAGCGCGCGGCCAGCGCCGCTGCCGTCTCGGCGAGAGTCTCATCTTCGACCACCTGGTTGATGAGCCCCCACTCGAGCGCCGTTTGTGCATCGAGCACGCGATTCGTCAGGAACATCTCCATGGCGCGCTTGTAGCCCACCGCACGCGGCAGCAGGAAGGTGCAGCCCGCATCGGGGGTGAGGCCCACCGCCGTATAAGCCGGGGCAAACTTCGCACTGCGCGCCGCAATCGCAAGATCCGCCGCCAGCACCAAGCCCAAGCCTGCGCCCGCCGCCGTGCCGTTCACGGCGGCGATGACCGGCGCATCCAGGCGGGCCAGCAGAGCGATCCCCGCGTGCAAGTTCGTGGTGAGCTCGCTTAGAAAAGCCCGCACGTCGCCGCCCGAG
Organism: uncultured Gammaproteobacteria bacterium; assembly: GCA_963837435.1. Taxonomy (GTDB): domain Bacteria; phylum Pseudomonadota; class Gammaproteobacteria; order Steroidobacterales; family Steroidobacteraceae; genus Bog-1198. The sequence goes on along the minus strand of CAWINJ010000009.1, from coordinate 635,139 downwards.
GCCACCATGCCCTTCAGGTCGCCGCCGAAACAGAAATTCTTGCCTCGCCCCGTCAGCACCACCGCGCGCACCGCGGACGCCGCCTCGATGGCGAGGGCAGCGGCGAGGAACTCGCGGCCGAATTGCAAGTTCATGGTGTTCGCAGCCTCGGGCCGCGCCAGCGTGAGGAATGCGATGTGATCGCGAATCTCGAGGCCCAGGGTCGCCTCGTCGGTATTGCTCATAGATGCGGCTCCGGTAATTTCTTCGGGAAGGCCCCGGCCCTGCTCAACATGCCCGGAACGTCGCGGCCCATGGCGGCGGCCAGCCAACGCGTCGAGCTGATCAGACGGTCCAGGTCCAAACCGGTGTGATAGCCCGAGCGCTGCAACATGTACGCCACGTCCTCCGTCGGCACATTGCCGGTGGCGCGAGGCGCGAACGGGCAGCCGCCGATGCCGCCCAAGGAAGCGTCCACGGTCTTGGCACCGGCCTGCACCGCCGCCCACACATTGGCAAGGCCGGTGTTCCTGGTATTGTGAAAGTGCACGCGCACCGGCAGGGGCTTGATCGCGGCGGCGACCCGGGCGACGAGGCTCGATGCCTCCCCCGGGCTGGCCACTCCGATGGTATCGGCAATGGCGACTTCCACCGGACCGGCCGCCGCCGCCATGCGCGCCATCTCCACCACCCGCGAGGGATCCACCTCGCCGTCGAACGGACAGCCGAAGGCCGTTGAAATGGTGATTTGCGCGCGGCGGCCATGAGCACGTGCCAGACGCACCACTTCGACGCACATGGCGAGCGAGGCATCCGAGGACTTGCCTTGATTGCGCGTGGCAAAGCCGTCGGAGGCCGCGCACACCGCGCCCAGTTCATCCATGCCCGCTTCGATGGCGCGCAACGCGCCGCGCTTGTTCAGCACCAAACCGATGTAGGTGATTCCTTCGCGCCGGGGCAGTGCAGCCGCCACGGCCTCCGCGTCGGCCATTTGCGGCACGAGCTTCGGATTCACGAAGCTGTTCGCCTCGAGCCGCCGCACACCGGCGTCGAGCGCGCGGCCGATCAATTCCAGTTTCTGCGAGGTCGTGAACAGCACCGACTCGTTCTGCAGCCCGTCGCGCGCACCGACCTCGAGTATCTCTATGTCAGTCATATTAAGCTCTTTAATTTCAGTAGATTAAGTATATAACATTATGCTTTTTCTACTCGCTCGCATGACCCATAGCCACCGCCGCCCGGCGTGCGGATCTCGAACACATCGCCGGGCCGCATCTGTACTTGAGCCAGATGATCGAGCTTCTGGGTGTGCCCGTCCGCCCGCTCTATCCAGTTCTCGCCCACCGCACCGGCCTCTCCCCCCTGCAGGCCGAAGGCGCCGTGGTGGCGGCCATTGCTCAGGATGGAGGCGGTCATGGCCTCTAAGAAACGAATTCGCCGAACGCCGCCCTCGCCGCCCCGCCAACGCCCGGCGCCCCCCGAGCCCGCCCGAATCTCATAGGACTCGAGGCGCACCGGGAAGCGGAACTCGAGCACTTCCGGATCCGTCAGCCGCGAATTGGTCATGTGCGTTTGGACCACACTGGTGCCGGCAAATTCAGGGCCGGCGCCGGAACCGCCCGCGACGGTCTCGTAGTACTGGTATTGCGCATTGCCAAAAGTGAAATTATTCATGGTGCACTGGCTCGCGGCGAGAACACCCAGGGCGCCGAACAAGGCGTTGGTGATGCAGGTCGAGGTCTCGACATTGCCGGCGACCACGGCGGCGGGAGAATGCGGGTTCAACATGCAGCCTTCGGGAAGCACGATGTGCAATGGCTTCAGACACCCCGCGTTCAGCGGGATGTCGTCCGCGACCAAGGTACGGAATACATAGAGCACCGCGGCCGTGGTAATGGCGCGCGGCGCATTGAAGTTGTTCGCCAACTGCGGGCTGGTGCCGCTGAAGTCGATGCGGGCGCTGCGCTGGCGCGCGTCGACACGCACCGTGACCGTTATCCTTGCCCCATTGTCGAGCGGCAGTGTGAACTCGCCGTCCTTGAGCGCGGTGATGACGCGGCGCACCGACTCCTCGGCATTGTCCTGCACATGCCTCATGTAGGCCTGCACTGTGCGGCGGCCGAAGTGCGCGACGGTCGACCTGAGTTCCTGAGCGCCCTTCTCGTTGGCGGCAATCTGCGCGCGCAAGTCGGCGAGATTCTGCTCGAGATTGCGCGACGGATACGGTCCGCCCGCGAGCAGGTCGCGCAGCGCCGCCTCGCGCAGAGTGCCGCTTTCGATGAGCTTGAAGTTGTCGATCAGCACTCCTTCCTCGGCGATGGATGTCGAGAAAGGCGGCATGGAGCCCGGCGTGATGCCGCCGATGTCGGCATGGTGGCCGCGCGAGGCCACGAAGAATGCCGCGGCGGAATCGCCGGGGCCGCCGCTCTCCTCGTCGCCGTCGTCGCCTTGGGTCAAATACACCGGCGTCACCACCGTGACGTCCGGCAGGTGCGTCCCGCCATGATAGGGATCGTTCAGCACGTACACATCGCCGCTGCGCATGTGCGGATTGCCCGCGATGACCGTGCGGATCGACTCGCTCATCGAGCCCAGGTGCACCGGCATGTGCGGCGCATTCGCGATCAGCGACCCCTCGGAATCGAACAGCGCACAGCTGAAATCCAGCCGCTCCTTGATGTTCACCGAGTAGGCCGTGTTCTGCAGCCGCAGTCCCATTTGTTCGGCGATGTTCATGAACACATTGTTGAACAGCTCGAGCATCACCGGATCGACCTGGGTGCCGGCCGCGTGGCGCACGATGCGCGGCAGCACCCTGCGCAATTCGATGCATCCCGCGGACGTCACCGAGGCCTGCCACCCCGGCTCGACCACGGTGGTCGCGTGCCGTTCGGCCAAGATGGCCGGGCCGTCGATTTGCGCGCCGGCATGCAAGCCTTCCGCCCGATACAGGCGCGCCGTTCGCCTCCCGGCGGGCGCATCGTCGGCGAAACAGTACATGGGCAACTCGGCATCCGGGGCGGCGTCGACAGCCGCGGCTGCCGTCAGCGCCATCGCCTCGACGCCCAGCCCGTCCGCTCCGGGGGCGATGCCCTCCACGGAGACGGACTCGATCACCAGGGACTGATGCGGCATCAGAAAGGCGAATCGGCGCCGATAGGCCTGCTCGAAGCCGTCGCGGACCACGGCGGCGGCATCGAGCGGCGTACCCTGCATGGGCAGCTCGATGGCCAAGGCCGTGTCGGTGCCCTGGTAGCGAACGTGCACGCGGGTCACGAATCGCAGCGCGGCGCGCGAGGCCGCGGCGCCCGACGCCGCGGTGCCCGACGCGGGGGCGCCCGCTGCCGCAGCGGGCGATGCTGCCGCTCCCAGGCCCTGCGCCTCGAGCTCCGCGCTCGCCTGCGCCTGCAGATTCACCGCCTGCTGCCGGGCTGCCAGCACTCCCGGCTCGCTCAGCGCCAGCTCGAGCGCCGCATGGCACATCACGGCCTGGTCGGCGAGTCCCATGCCATAGGCCGAGAGCACTCCGGCCAGCGGATGGATGAACACTCGTGTCATCCCCAGCGCATCGGCCACCTGGCAGGCGTGCTGCCCGCCGGCACCGCCGAAACACTGCAGGGTGTAGTCGCTCACGTCATAGCCGCGCATCACCGAAATCCGCTTCACGGCATTGGCCATGCTGCCGATGGCAATCCGCAGCGCACCGGCCGCCGCCTGCTCGGCGCCGATCGGGCTACCCGTGGCCGCCGTCATGCGCTGCGCCAGCAGCGCGAAGCCCCGGGCAACCACGTCGGTATCCAGGGGTTGGTCGGCTCCGGGGCCAAACACCCGCGGAAAAAAATCCGCTTGAATGCGGCCCAGCAAGAGATTGGCATCCGTCATGGTGAGCGGACCTGCGCGCCGATAGCAGGCAGGCCCGGGGTTTGCCCCCGCGGATTCCGGGCCCACCCGCAGGCGCGCGCCGTCGAAATGAATGATGGAGCCGCCGCCGGCCGCGATGCTGTGGATGCTCATCATGGGAGCGCGCACGCGCACTCCGCCGACCTCGGTGTCGAATGCGCGCTCGAACTCGCCGCCGAAATGGCTCACGTCGGTGGACGTGCCTCCCATGTCGAAGCCGATGAGCTTGGAGTGCCCGGCCGCCTGCCCCGTGCGCACCATGCCGACGATCCCGCCGGCGGGCCCCGAGAGGATGGCATCCTTGCCCTGGAAATGGTGTGCTTGGGCCAGACCCCCCGAGCTCTGCATGAAAAACAGCGGCACCCCCGGCATCAGCTGCGCCACCCGATCCACATAGCGGCGCAAAATAGGCGACAGATAGGCATCCACCACCGTCGTATCGCCGCGCGGCACCAGCTTCATCAGCGGGCTCACTCGGTGCGACACCGAGATCTGCGTAAAGCCGATGTGCCGCGCCAGGCGTTCGGCCGCGAGCTCGTGCGCCTCGTAGCGGTAGCCATGCAGAAACACGATGGCGCAGGAGCGCAAGCCCTGCGCGAAGGCCGCGCTCAAATCGGCGCGCAGCGCCGCTTCGTCCAGAGCCTCGATGAGCTCGCCGCGAGCGCCGACGCGTTCCGCCGCCTCGATGACGCGCTCGTACAGCATTTCCGGGAGCACGATGTGGCGGTCGAACAGCCGCGGCCTTGCCTGAGTCGCAATCCGCAGCGCATCGCGAAAGCCGCGGGTAATGACCAGCAGCGTGCGCTCGCCCTTGCGCTCGAGCAGGGCATTGGTGGCCACCGTGGTGCCCATTTTCACGCAGGCCACGCGCCGCGCGGTGATGGGCTCGCCCGGCGCCAGTCCGAGCAGCCGCCGGATGCCTTCCACCGCTGCGTCGGCGTACTGCGAGGGATTCTCCGACAGCAGCTTGTAGGTATGCAGGCGGCCGTCGGGTGCACGCCCGACGATGTCGGTGAACGTGCCTCCCCGATCGATCCAGAATTGCCAGCGCTCGCTCATATCCTGCCCGCGGCGCTAGCCTGCGGTGTCGGCCTCGACACCGAGCACCCGGCCGCGAGTTTCCGGAAGCGCCCAGGCCGCCAGAATCACCAGCGCGTACGCCGCCACGGTCATGCTGCCGATCGACTGACCCAGGGATACATGGGCGCTCCAGAGCCCGATCAGCGCGGGGCAGGCTGCGCCGACGGCACGGCCCATGCTGTAGCAAAATCCCTGGCCCGAGCCGCGCACCGCGCTCGGAAATAGTTCGGCGAAGAATGCGCCCATGCCGGAGAATATTCCGAGCACGAAGAATCCCAGCGGAAAGCCGATCAACAGCATCCCGTCGCTCACCGGCATGTGGGTGTAGGCAAGAATCAACAAGGCTCCGCCGCTGGCGAACAGCATGAAACCGTGCCGGCGCCCCAGCGCATCCGACAGCCAGGCGCTGGTCAAGTACCCCGCCAGCGAGCCGAGGATCATCATCAGCAAGTATCCGGTCCTGCCGCTCACGGACAGATGCCGCTCGGTTTCCAGAAACGTCGGCAGCCAAGTCGTGACCGAGTAGTAGGCGGCGAGCATTCCGCTCGACAGCAGGGTCGCCAGAACGGTGGTGAGCAGCAAGGGCGGCCGAAAGATGTCCAAAAAATCCGCCGCTCCCGCGCTGGCGCGCGCCTGCCTGGCACGCGAATCCACGTAGATCGCCGGCTCCTGCACCCGGCGCCTAACGTAGACAACCAACAGTGCCGGAAGAATGCCCACCCAGAAGAGCACCTTCCAAGCCAGATCGGGCGGCAGCAACGCGCTCGCGGCCCAGAACGCCAGCGCCGCCGCGGCCCAGCCCACCGACCAGCTGCTCTGCACCAGCCCGACGGCCTTGCCGCGATGACGAGCCTCGATGGTTTCGGCCACCAGAACCGAGCCCACGCACCATTCACCGCCGAATCCGAAGCCCTGCATGGCGCGAGTGAACAGCAGCTGACCGAAGGAATGGGTAAAGCCGCTCAAGCAAGTAAACACCGCAAACCACAGCACGGTGAGCTGCAGAATGCGCACCCGCCCGTAGCGATCCGCCAGCACGCCCGCAGCCCAGCCGCCGATGGCCGAGGTGATCAGCGAGGCGCTCGCGATGTAGCCGGCTTGGGCCTTGCTCATGCCCCATAGCGCGATCAGCGTGGAATGATGAAGGTGTAGATCATGAAGTCGAAGCCGTCCAATCCATAGCCCGCGTAAGCCGCCAGCATGGCGCGCCGTTGCTTGACGGAGGTCTGCCGCAGCCACATGGCTATTGCCGGGTGCGCATGCGCAAGCTGTCCCAGCTGGCATCGGCGGTCCAGCCGCCATCGACCGGCAGGCTGACTCCGTTGATGAACCCGCTGCGCTCGCCATCCACCAGAAAAGCGATCGCCTCGGCCACATCCGCTCCCTTGGCGAAACGCGCCATGGGCACGCGGTTGACGATGTCGGCGTCGGTGTAAGCACCGCTCCCCTGGTCCGCCACATCCATCTCGGTCTTGATCCATCCCGGACACACGGCATTGACGCGCACCCCGCGGCCGCCCCACTCGGCCGCCAGCGTCCTGGTCAAGCCGATCAGGCCGTGCTTCGAGGAGTTGTAAGCGCTGCGATGGCTCACCCCGGCGAGGCCGGCGACCGAGGCGACATTCACGATGCTGCCCTGCCCTCTCGCCAGCATTTGCGCACCGAGATAGCGGCACAGAAGAAAGGGAGCGAATAAATTGATGTTCATGACCCGCTGCCACTGCGCCGCGGTGGTTTCTTCCGCGGGCGCGATGAGGCTGATTCCGGCATTGTTCACCAGGCCGTCGGCGGCGCCGTAATCGCGCGCGATGCGCTCCGCCAGGTGCCGCATGAAGGGCTCGGAGGAGACATCGCCCGACAATCCCTCGACTTGCGCCCCCGTGGCGCGCAGCCCCTCGAGCTGCCGGTCGAGGGGCTGCAGGTCCAACAGAATCACCCGGCAATGGCGCTGTGCCAGCAAGGTTGCAGTCGCAAGGCCCACGCCCTGCGCCGCCCCGGTCACCACGATGGTTTTCACTCCACCGCCTCCGCGTGTGCCTGTGCGCCCAAGCCCGTGTGCGCATCCGGCGGCGTATGTGCATCCGCGGGCTGATCGACCCCGATGCCCAGCCACGCGACAGCGCTGGCGAGCGCAAATCCCGCGCCGATGAGGAAGGCCGTGCGCCACAGATGCTCTCCGGACCAAGTAGCCGACGATGGGTATGCCGATGATGCCGCCCAAATTGCCGCCGGTGTTCATGACGCCGCTCACGGCCATGGTCTCGCCGCGCCCCACCGTCATGGCCGCACCCCAATAGGCGCCCTCATTGAGCTCGACGGCCGCGAAACAGCAAGCGAGCCCCGCCACCGCCCAGTAAGGATTCGCGGCATCGACCGAGATCAGCAGCAAGCGCCGCGCGAGGGCATGGCAAACAGCGGCACGAGCCGGTAGCCCCAGCGATTGCCGAAGCGCACACAGAGCGCTGCGGTGATCAAGCCGCCGACCCCGGCGCCGACGGCGGCGGCCAGCGGCGGCGTGCTCGCCAGCCAGCCGCTTTCCAGCACCGAAAATTTCCGCTCCTGCACCAGGTAGAGAAACACCCAGTTCGAGAGCAGATAGAAGGAATAATTCATGCACAGATAGGAAATCCCCAGCAGCAGCACATTGCGGTTGGTGAGAATGTTCAGCAGCTGCCGCCCGCTGATGTTGGCATCGACCGGCGCGGTATTCTGGCCGCCGATCTCCTCGAGTTCCTCCGCAGTCACCGACGGATGCTCGCGCGGCGAATTGCGCCCATACCAGGCCCAGAGCGCGATCAATACGACGGCCGGCAAGCTCGCCCACAGCAACGCCCGCTGCCATCCCATCACCGACATGAGCGACGCAATGAGCGGCGGCGTGAAGGCCGCACCGAGACCCAAGTCCCATGGTCTGCAGGCCCTGCACGGACGCCCAGCGGCGCGGCGGAAACCACACTTCGAACACGCCGGCAGACACGGGGAAAATCGCGCGCCTGCGAGCAGCCCAGCAACAGCTGCAGCAGCAGCAGCGCCGCGAACAAGCCGGCGTCCGCTCAGCCAGTACGGCGCCAACGGCGTCGCGACGGTCGCCAGAAACGCGGCGATGCCGATGATGACGAAGGTGCGCCGCGCACCCTGACGCTGCCCGAATATGCCGCCGGGAAGCTGGAACAGCCCGTAGCCCAGAACGAAAGCCCACTCGATCAGGCTGATCTGAAATTGGCTCGAGCCCGCAGCTCCGGCATCATGGGCTCGGCCGTGACCGTGATGCTCTTTTGCTGCAGATAGGCCAGAAAGCCGAAGCCGAACAACAGGGAGAAAATGCGCCAGCGGATACGAATTGCCGGGACGCGCGTCAGGGGCTTCAGCATGTTGTCATTCTCACTGTGCGCAGCTTGGCTTATATGGCGTCGGCGCGATGCATGTCGAGGCAGATTTGCACCGCATGACCCAGCGAGGACGCCGCCTTGTCGGCTCCGCGGATGACTTCGACGCCGGCCTTCCGGCTGCAGCAGCATCCCGGGCAGCAGCACCGCGACGATGCAGGCGTGCGGGAATCGCCGGCGCATTTCCTCGGCCGTGGCCTCGCCGCGGCTTCGCTCCTCGCTGGGAAAGGCGCTGACCACGTAGACGATGGAGACCGCGTCGGCAGCCCCGGGAGGCGGCACCGCGCTCAAGTCCTCGAGCGACATGTGGCGGGCATCGATCTTCTGGTCGCGCAAGATGCGCACCAACAGTTCGGTCGCCAAATCATCGGCCATGGATCCCAAGCCCACGCACACCATGACCGAGCCCGGCGGGCACCACCAGCGGTCCCTGCCACCGGCCGCTGATTTGTTCGCGCTGCCGGCGCAGCTGCCGGCCGGCGTTGGCGCTGTCGAGCACCGAGGCTTGGCGCTGCCGGCGCGACAGTTCTGTGGCTCTCGCCGCCGATGGCCGCGATCACCGCGACCATGGCGCTGCGCACCTTGGCTTGCTGATCGACGCTGATGGCGCCCGCCTACCAGATCGATGCGCGCCAGGTGCAGAGCGGGCATCAGCACCAGATCGCAGTAAGTTCGCGAAGGAATTGCGCTTGAGAAACACCCGCGCGCTGGCGATGATCTCGGCCGAATCGGCCGACAGCGCGCGCTGATAGAAGCGCTCCGGCATGGTCAGCGCCTGGCGTGTCCCCCAGCAAGACATCGAGCAGGCTGAGCGCCTTGATGTGCCGTCCGGCCACCAACAGGCACAGAGTCAACGGAGTCGATACGATCAAGCCGATCGGACCCCACAGCCAGCTCCAGAATATCGCCGCGATCACCACCGACAGCGGCGACAACCCCGTGGTATGGCCGTACAGCTGCGGCTCGACCAGCTGTCCGGCGATCAACTCCACGACCGACGAACAGACCCAGAGTGGTCAAGGCCAGGCGCCCAGCCCGGATCCACGGCGGCCGCCAGCAGCACCGCACACAGCGCCGCGATCCATACGCCCGACGTAGGGAACGAAGCGCAGTACGCCCGCCAGCGCCGCCCACAGCAGCGGATGCGGCAGGCCGATGATGCTGAGTCCCACCCAGATCGTAATCCCGAGCCCGAAGTTGACGGCGAACTGCGACACGAAGAATCGCGACAGACGCTCGCCGGCATCGTTGATCGCGAGCGTGGTCAGGCGGATGTCGTTGCCGCCCGCGATGCGGATGAACCGATCGCGCAACGCCTCGTGCTCCAGCAGCACGAACACCAGCACCACCAGCACGATGCCCGCGGTCTCGATCGGCACCCAGATCGACCCGAGAATCTTCTCAATGATCTGCAGGGGATTGAGCGGCGGTTCGTGCAGCTCCACCGGAACCGGTTCGCCGCTGAGTTGGCCTGCCGCAAAGTGCGGCGTTGCTCCACGGCGCGCGCCGGGCGCAGGGTCGCCGACTGCCGCTCGGTACTCCCCTCCTCGGCAGCGGACGGGTCGCGAGATGCGCTCGATTCCTGCACGCTGCCGGACTGTGGCAAGGCGCTCGATTCCGGCGCAGCGACTGACTGCTGCGCGGCGCGGGCGTCCTCGGACCCGGACGATTCTTGCGCCGCGCCCGCTCCTTGCGCCGTGCCCGCCCCCGGCTCCGCGCCCGACTCCCGCGCCATGCCGGCGCCCTGTGCGGCGCCCGCCCCTGGCGTGGCGCCCAATTCCTGCGAAGTACCTCCCCCGGCGGCGGCGCTCGACTGCTGCTTGGACTCCCGCGGGGCGGCCGACTCGCGCGGGATTGCCCGTTGCTGCGGGGCGCGGGTCCGCTCCTCAGGCTCCGGCTCATCATCCGTGGCGCGCCGGTAAATGAAGCGTCCCGCCTGCCCGGTGAGCGCATTGAACTTGCCGACGGTGACGTCGTTCAGGGTCTTCAGCTTGTGTTCGATGGTTCGCTCGTATCGGGGCAGGCTCTGCGCCATGTGCATCAATTGCGAGCCGATGACGCCGGCGACCGCCGCAAATGACAACGCCAGCACCAGCACGGCCGCCAGCACCGACAGCGTTTGGCCCAGGCCGAGACGCCGCAGCACCCGCACCAGCGGCGCGATCAACAGGCTCAGAATGATCGCCAGGGTGATGGGGACCAACACGTCCCGGGCAAAATACAGCAGCGCCAATACCGAGGCCGTCGCGATGATTCCCAGGGCGCGCTCGCGGTTCGCGAGCGGCGAGGAGTCGGGTACCTGGCGAGACTGGCGAATCCATGCGATATATTCGCATATTGCCAGGAGAGTTTAGCTCGATGAAAAACCGTCCCAGCGGGTTCGGAATAGAGCAATTGCCGCGGATCGTGCGCGGTCAAGGCAGTTATTTGTTCGATGCGGCGGGAAAGCGCTATCTCGACGGATCGGGCGGCCCCGCGGTCGTTCTGCCTGGGCCACGCCCACCCCGAGGTCAATGCCGCCATCGCGCGGCAGTTCGAGGAGATCGCCTACGCCTACCGATATCTATTCACGAGCTCGGCGCTCGAAGATCTGACTGAAACGGTGCTGCGGCTATGCGGCGGCGAGTTCCAGGATATCGTCTTCACCGGCAGCGGATCGGAAGCCGTCGAATCGGCGCTGAAAATCGCGCTTCAGTATTTTGCGGCGCGCGGCCTGATGAGCAAGCGCCGCTTCATTGCGCGGCGGCGCTCCTGGCACGGCAATACGCTCGGAGCACTGTCGATCTCGGATTTCGCCCAGCGGCGCCGCGCCTTCGAGGGCAGCCTGCTCGACGTCACCTTCGTGTCGGCGGCCAATGCCTACCGGCCGCCCGACGGCATCGCCGCCGAGGATCTGGCTCGCTCATCTGGCCGCGGAGCTCGAGCAGGCCATCCTATCCCTGGGCCCGCAGTACTGTCGCGGCTTCGTGTTCGAGCCCATCGTGGGCGCGGCCGGCGGCGTCGTGCCGGCGCCGGACGGCTATGCGCAGGCCATCCAGGCGGTGTGCCGCAAGTACGATGTTCTGCTGATCGCCGACGAAGTCATGTGCGGCGCGGGGCGCTGCGGCACCTGGCGCGCCTTGGAGCATGACGGCGTGGTGCCCGACATCATGAGCATCGCCAAGGGTTTGGCCGGCGGCTACATCCCCTTGGGAGCGACGCTGGTGACGCCGCGGGTCGCCGCGCCCATTCACAGCGAGCATGGCGCCTACATGACCGGACACACCTTCACCGGCCACACCGCCGCCTGCGCGGCGGGACTCGCCGTGCAGCGCATCATCGAGCGCGACGGCCTGCTCGATCGGGTGCGCACCGCCGGCGCGAGTCCTGCAGCATGCCATCCGTCAGCAGCCTGTCGAGATTCGACGAGGTGGGCGATGTCCGCGGGCGGGGATTTTTCATCGGCGTCGAATTGGTTCGGGACCGGCGCACCAAGGCGCCGTTTCCCGCCGAGCGCGCATTGAGTTTCGACGTCGGTGCGCGCGCCTTCGCCGATGGACTCATTTGCTATCCCTGCTCGGGCAATGTCGACGGCGATCGCCGGCGATACCATCATCATCGCGCCGCCCTACAACGCCAGCGACGGCGAACTGGAAGAAATCGTCGCCAAGCTGGCGCGCGCCATCGACGGCGCGCTGAGCTAGATCCCGCGGTGCTCGCCGGCGCTTGTCCCGCGGTGCTCGCCGGCGCTTGTCCCGCGGTGCTCGCCGGCGCTTGTCACGCGGTGCTGGCCGGCGCTTGTCGCGCGGTGCTCGCCGGCGCCTCATCCGCCGCATTCACGGCGACGAACACGCAGCAATTGGCGCGCTCGGCCAGGGAGGTCCGATGCGAGCTGCCCCACCAGAAGCCGCCCGAGGGCTGGGGATAGTGGCCCAGCACGATGAGATCGATCGCCAGCCGCCGCGAGAATGCGATGATCTGCTCGATGGTATTGCCGCTCGCCAGGTATCCTTCGGCAGCGACAGCCGCGGCTCTTCAGCCATTCGATGGATTCGTCGAGCAGTTTGCGATAGCCGCCCGCCTCATCGACGAGGCAGGCATGGCCGGCCGCGCCGGCGACGATCGCGGCGTCCGCCACTCCGCTCGGAACGATGGACAGCACGTAGACTTGCGCGCCGACCAGTATCGCCAGTTCCGCGCCGCGCTTCAGCGCCCGGCGGCCCACTTCGGACCCGTCGTAACAGAGCAGCACGCGCTTGAACATAAGTCACTCCAGTTCGAACTGCAGGCTGATCCTGCCGATGTCCGCCCCGTCGGGGTCCCAACTCCACTCGTCAAAGTATGCTCGGCCTTCGCGCTCAATGCGAATAATTGTCGAGCAGCGGGTACCATAATCCGGCGCCCGCACGAAGGCGCTCGACAGCAGGCGCTCCCATTCCAGACTCACGCCCGTCTGCGGCAATTGCTCATCGGGCGCCGGGCTGGTCATCGCGCAACAGCGCCAGCAGCGGCGCCGTGTCGGTCATGTCCGAGCAGCGCCGCTTCCAATCCGGCTCTTGGCGTTTTGAACCTTGGGCCAGGGGGTGTCGAGCAAGTGATTCGACAGTCCATAAATCCCGGGCTCCAAGTTCGCGGCCGGAGCCGCGCACGCTTTCATAGATGCCGAGCCGCTCGCCGTCCGAGAAAATCAGATTGAAGCCATTGTAGTCGGCGCCCACCCCTCGCAGATACGCCAAGCCCTTCGGCGACCGAGGCTCCCGAGTCGAGCATCGGAGTCACCAATGCGCCGCGGCTGGGTGCCTCGCGGCCGCGGCTTTCGCGTGCGCCTGCGGATCGCGATAATTCGTGAGCGCGGCAAATCGGCCCGTGCGAGTAACGCCGAGCCAGGTCCCTCCGGCCTCGAGATCCCGCCCCGCGAGTATCTGCGGATCGATCCGGCCACCACTCGGCGCGCGGCCGCCGGGCGCGCGTGGAACTCGTCGCGGTTCGCCGCCACCAGGCAGGGATACCGCGGGTGCAGCGCGCCAGACCACGAGAACCAGACACATGGATTCCTCTCTCGATGCGCTAGGCGCCCGAGTCCGCCGCAAGCGCCCGTCCAACACCTCGACCCAGTGCTTGACCGGTATCGGCGTGCCCGACTGCAGGTGCTGAATGCAGCCCATGTTGGCCGACACGATGCATTGCGGTTCGAGCTTCGGCGAGGTTGCTCGAGCTTGCGGTCGCGCAGTTGGCGGGCGATCTGCGGTTGCAGTAGTGAGTAAGTGCCCGCGGAGCCGCAGCACAATGGCTTTCGCTGCCCGCGACACTCGACATCGAATCCCAGCGCGCGCAGATGCGTCTCGATGCCGCCGTCTCAATGCGCTGGCCATGCTGCAATGTGCAGGGCGGGTGAAAGGCAAGCCGCGAGGCAGGCCGGAGCGCAGCTTGCCTTGCAGCGCGGGCACGAGCTCGCGGCAGCAATTCGCTCAGATCGCGCGCCAGCGCGCTGATTCGCGCCGCCTTCTCGCGCATACTCGGCGTCGCCGGACAGCGCATGCCCATACTCCTTGATCGCGAGACTGCAGGCCGACGCGGAGGTGACGATGGCCTCCACGCTCGCCGGCCGCGATCATAGGCAACCACGCATCGATATTGCGGCGCATGTCGTCGAGGCCGCCCGGCTGATCGCCGAGATGGGTGCGCACGGCGCCGCAGCAGCCCGTGCCCGCCGGCATACACGATCTGGATGCCCGCCCTGTCGAGCACGCGCGCCGCCGCGGCTATCGATACTGGGCATCATCGAGGGCTGCACGCAGCCCCTGCAGCATCAACACCTTCCGAGAGCGATGCGCGCCAGCGGCGAATCGGCCGCGATCCACGGCGCCGAGCGCGCGGCATCTTGTTCTTCAATACCGCCGGCAGCAGCGGTCGCATGCGCGCGCCCAATCCGCAGCGCCGTAGCGAACAAGCGGCGAGGTGAGTCCCTCCTTGAGCAGCCAACGCGACCGCCCGCTGCGCCGGCGGGCGCTCCACCCGCGCATCGACGATCTTGCGGCCGATGTCGACCAAGTGCCCGTACTCGACACCGCTCGGGCAGGTGGTCTGGCAGTTCAGGCAAGTCAGACAGCGATCCAGATGCTGCTGAGTGCTGCGCGTGACTTCTCCGCCCTCGAGCACCTGCTTGATCAAATAAATGCGCCCGCGCGGGCCATCGAGTTCATCGCCCAGCAATTGATAAGTCGGACAGGTCGCATTGCAGAAGCCGCAGTGCACGCATTTGCGGATGATGTCCCGCGCCTCGTCGCCCTCGGGGGTGCTCTCGAATTCCGGGCTCAAATGCGTTTGCATGCGAGTCAAAGCTCGGCGTACAAGCGCCCGGGGTTGAAGATGCGCGCCGGATCGAAGGCCTGCTTCAATGCGCGGTGAATGCGCATCAGACACTCGCTCACGGGCGAGAACACGGCGACGGACTGTCGGGCGCCGCGGATGCAGTGTGGCATGGCCCCCGGCCCGCGCCGCCGCCGCGCGCACCTCTGCGGCCGCGGCCGCGGTGCGCCACCAACGCTGCGCGCCGTGCCATTCGATGAGCTGCCGCCCGGGCAATTCGAGCGGCGCGGCCGCGGCCGGCAAGGACAGCCGCCACAGGCATTCCCCGCCGGCCAGTTGCCACTGCGCCAAGCGCAAAGAACTCCTGGGTCTGGTCGCGCAGGCCCACCCACCAAGCCTGCGCCGCGTCGGGCTCGACCAGGCTCCCGCCCAGCCTGCCGCAGGCCGCGCTCACGGCCGCCGCCGCACCCGCCAGGCGCACGTACAGCCGCCCTTCGTGCCAGGCGCTGGCATTCACGGGCAGAGGCTGCGAGGCCCAGGCTCTGAGCTGCTCGAGAGCTCGGCTCTCCTGCCAATCGAAGCACAGGGTCGCCGTGGACGCGATTGACGGGCAGCACCTTCAGCGATACCTCGCAAATGACGCCCAGAATCCCCAGGGAGCCCGCCATCAATCGCGACACATCGTAGCCCGCCACATTCTTGGCGACCTGGCCGCCGAAGGTGAGCACCTCGCCGCGCCCATTGAGCAGGGTCAGCCCCAGCACGTGATCGCGCACCGCGCCGACGCTGGCGCGCGCCGGCCCCGACAGTCCCGCCGCCACCATTCCCCCCACGGTGCCGCCGGGCGCGAAGCGCGGCGGCTCGAAAGGCAGGCACTGGCCCTGCTCCTCGAGCGCCGCCTCCAGCTCGGCGAGCGACGTGCCGGCACGGGCCGTCACGACCAACTCGGTGGGCTCGTAGGAACTGATGCCGGCGAGGCCGCTCAGCGCCAGCGGTTCGCCTTGCGGACTGCCGCCGTAAAAATCCTTGGTGCCCCCGCCGCGGATGTAGAGCGGCCGGCGCTCGGCTTGCGCGAGCATGACGCGCTCGATCAGGCCCGCCAGCGCCGGATCCTGGGCGTCCATCAAAACCTCGGCAAGTGGGCGAAGGGCAGCATGCCGCGGCGCACATGCATCTTGCCGTACTCGGCGCAGCGATGCAGAGTCGGGATTACCTTGCCCGGATTGAGCAGCTCGAGCGGATCGAAGGCATGTTTGACCGCGAGGAATTGCGCGCGCTCGGCCGGCGAGAACTGCACGCACATGGAGTTCAATTTCTCCACCCCGACTCCGTGCTCGCCGGTCACGGTACCGCCCAAGCGCACGCTGGTCTCCAGAATGTCGGCACCGAACAGCTCGCAGCGGCGCATTTCGTCCGGCGATTCCGCGTCGAACAGGATCAGGGGATGCAGGTTGCCGTCGCCGGCATGGAATACATTCACGCAGCGCAGGCCATACTTGCCCTGCATTTGCTCGATGGCGCGCAGCATCTCCGCCAGCCGCTTGCGAGGAATGGTCGAGTCCATGCACATGTAGTCCGGGCTGATGCCGCCGGAAGCCGGAAAGGCATTCTTGCGGCCGCTCCAAAATTTCAGGCGCTGCGCCTCATCGCGGCTGACCTCGATGCGCGAGGCCCCCGCGGCGCCGAGAACCTGCTCCATCCGCGCGATTTCCTCGGCCACTTCCTCCTCGGTGCCGTCGCTCTCGCACAGCAGAATCGCGGCGGCGTCGAGGTCGTAATCGGCGTGCACGAAGGCTTCGACGGCTGCGGTCATGGCCTTGTCCATGAGTTCGAGGCCCGCGGGAATGATGCCCCGCGCGATCACGCTGGCCACCGCGGCGCCGGCCGATCTCGATGTCATCGAAGCTCGCCATGATGCAGCGGGCCAGCGGCGGCCGGGGAATGAGCTTCACCGTGACTTCCGTGGTAACGGCCAGCATGCCTTCGCTGCCCACGATCACCGACAGCAGATCGAGTCCCGGCGCATCGAGTGCGTGCGACCCGAATTCCACCGGCTCTCCGTCCATCATGTAGCCGCGCACGCGCAGCACATTGTGCACGGTCAGGCCGTATTTCAAGCAATGCACGCCGCCGGAGTTCTCGGCCACATTGCCGCCGATGGTGCAGGCGATTTGGCTGCTCGGATCCGGCGCATAGTACAAGCCGTAGGGCGCCGCCGCCTCGCTGATGGCCAGATTGCGCACGCCGCATTGCACGACCGCCGTGCACGCCGCGACATCGATCTCGAGGATCTTGTTGAACTTCGCCAGCGAGAGGATCACCCCCTCGGCATGCGGGGTCGCCCCGCCGGACAATCCCGTGCCCGCGCCGCGCGCTACGACCGGCACCCCCAGGCGGTGACAGATCCTCAGTACCGCCGCTACCTGCGCCTCGGTTTCCGGCATCGCCACCGCCATGGGCGCGGTACGGTAGGCGGTCAGCGCATCGCACTCATAGGGCAAGGTGTCCTCAGAGCGAAACAAAAGGGCCGCGCGCGGCAGGACCTCCGCGAGCGCGGCTACGACTCGAGCTTGGCGCCGCTCGTGCACATCGCCCGCCGGCGCATCGGCCCGAAAGGCATTCATCTTCGTCTCGTTCATGGTCCTGCGAAGCATTATGCATCACATCTTTGCACCCGTGCCCGCCAGGCGGGCGGGATCGCCCGAGCCTGCGCCGAGGCCCCATTTGAGCCCGCACGGCGCCCGTGCTAGGTTATGAATTCGGAGTTCGCCAGTAGAAGAATCAAATGCGGTAGTGCCGACCCGGAGAAATCATGTTCACGCAACTGATCGACCCGCTCGATAACCTCACGCTCACCTGCCTGGTGGCACTGGTTCCCGTCGTATCCCTGCTGGTCCTGCTCGCGGTGTTTCGCTGGCCTGCCTGGCTGGCGACGCTGGTCGGTTCCATCATCACCTTCTCGCTGGCAGCGTGGATCTGGAAAATGCCGTTTGCGGACGGCGCTCATGCCTATGCCTACGGCGCGGCCACCGGCGTGTGGAGCGTCGACTGGATTACCTTCTGGGGCATGGTGCTGTTCAACACGCTGGGAGTGAGCGGCGTGTTCGAGAACTTCCGTCGCTGGCTGATCGCGCAAGGCAGCATGGACGTGCGGGTGCAGACCATGCTCTTCGCGTGGGCATTCGGCGCATTGCTCGAGGGCCTGGTGGGCTTCGGCTATCCGTGGGCGGTGGTTGCGCCCATTCTGATTTCCCTCGGCATATCGGACCTCAATGCCATCCGGGTCGCCGCGATTGCCAACAATGCGCCGGTCTCCTTCGGCGCGCTCGGTGCGCCGCTGATCGCGCTGGCCGCGGTCACAGGCTATCCGCTGCTGGCACTGTCGGCTTCGGTGGGGAGCGTGGTGGCGGTGCTGGCACTGCTGCCGCCCTGGGTGCTGTTGTACCTGGTCTCCGGCAAACGAGGAATGATAGGTGGCTGGCCCCTGGCCGTCGTCGGTTCCCTCGGCTACATCGCCGGCCAATACCCGGTCGCCGTGCATCTGGGGCCCTATCTGCCCGACGTCACTGGCGCCATCGTCAGCTTCGTCGCCCTGCTCACCTTGCTCAAATTCTGGCAGCCGAAAACCGTGCTGGGGTACGGCGGCGTGCCGGTGGATGCGGCCACGGCAACGCAGATGCGCGGACACGGGCTCAAGTTGAGTGAAGTGTTGCAGGCCTGGATGCCGTTCGCCGTGCTGCTGATCGTGGTGGCCGCATGGACCGGCCCCTGGTCGCCCTTGCCGAAGATCAGCTGGTTCAGCGCCAAGGCCGTCGCCTGCGCGGCGCTCGTGACCGATTGCAGCGTGGACAAGGCCAATGTCAGCGCCGTATTCAAATTCGCCCCGTACATTGGCGGCACCGCCATCCTCGCCTCGTGGCTCATCGTTGCGGCATTGCTGACGGCGATGGGAACCCTCAAGGGCGCGCAGATCGGCGAAATATTCCGCCGCACCTTGCGTCAAATGTGGGGTGCATGCCTGGTCGGCGTGTTCATCTTCGGGCTGGCCTATGTGTTCAATTATTCCGGCATGGCGGCCTCGCTCGCGAAGGGCTTCTCCTCCATGGGCAGCGCATTCATCATCGTCGCGCCCATACTCGGCTTCATCGGAGTCGCCCTGTCGGGCTCGAATACCTCCACCAACGCCATGTTCGGCAAGTTCCAGGCGCTGGTCGGCGCCCAGCTCGGCATGCCGCCGCTGCTGCTGCCGACGCTCAATTCGGTGGGCGCCGAGATCGGCAAGCCCGTGGCGCCGCAAACCGCCAGCGTCGGTGTCTCGACCAGCAAGTTCGTGCGCAAGGAGGGTGATGTCATCCGCCACAACATGGGCTGGACCTTCATTCTGCTGGCCTACCTGATCATCGTCGCCGTCGGATTCTATCTGCTGCACCCCGCCGTGATGACCCTGCACCCCGCCGTGATGACCCACTGAGCAGCACAAGGGTGGCGGCCGTGCGCGTCGGCGCCGCCGCTTGCCGGCCTCATCTGCCTGCGCTGCATTTGAACAGCTCGATCGATGTCGTCGATCCATTGCCGACTCTGAACACGGTGACGTAGTCCAGCCCCACGGCCAGCTTGATGCCCGACAAATTGACGTAGTTCCTGTAATTTGCGTCGCCGTGCAAGTTGGTTTCACTGGCGTTGGCCAGGGCTTTGCGGTACCAGTTCTCCACCACCTCGAGGGGAGCGGATGCCTCGGCCGCAAATCGAGTGCACCAGTGCCCCATGCTGTCGGTTCTCGCGACGGTGTCCATTTCCGCCGCGCTCAGATAGGGATACACCGGCAATCCGGTCAAGTTGTAAACGTCCCTGGCCCAGGTACTCGATGCGGCCTGCAAGAACGAGAACAGGGACGTAGCTGCGATCGAGCTGAGGCGGGTCCGCCGGTTCAAATTGCTCATCTCCTACAAAGCCGCCGGGCAATAACTCCTATAATATCCCCTGCGCGCACAGGCGATGCGATTGCCTGCCAGGCCGCGCTCAACTGCCACTCGGAGGATGCACCATCAGCTCATCGTCACTGCCTGGCGAGGCTCGGATTTCCTGGCCAGGCGCCTTTTGCAGGGAGAGTCGCCGTGCCGCTTAGCGTCGTCTCGACCACCTGGCC
This sequence comes from uncultured Gammaproteobacteria bacterium, assembly GCA_963837435.1. Taxonomy (GTDB): domain Bacteria; phylum Pseudomonadota; class Gammaproteobacteria; order Steroidobacterales; family Steroidobacteraceae; genus Bog-1198. Next base: position 615,360 of record CAWINJ010000009.1, on the reverse strand, counting down.
GCTGCTTCTCGGCATGGGCGTGCTCATGCTGGGCGCCGGGCTGCAGAGCACTCTTCTCGGACTTCGCGCCACGATCGAGGGATTCCCCACCCTGGTGACCGGCCTGATCATGTCCTGCTACTACGTGGGGTATCTGCTCGGAACCCTGATCGCGCCGCGGCTGCTGCGGCAAGTCGGCCATATCCGGGTGTTCGCGGCCCTGGCGGCCGTCGCCTCGGTGGCCATCCTCGTTCAAGGCTGCTTCGTCTATCCGTGGACCTGGGGCGCGATGCGCCTGATCTCCGGTCTGTGCTTCGCCGGAATCTATGTCGTGGCCGAAAGCTGGCTCAACGATCGCGCCAGCCGCGCGAACCGCGGCAGGCTGTTCGCGGTGTACATGCTGGTCTTGTACGGAGGTCTCGGCACCGCGCAGTTCCTGCTGATCTTGTCGGACCCGCGTACGCCCATTCCCTTCATGCTGGTGTCGGTGCTGATCTCGCTCGCCATGGTGCCGATCGTCATCTCCGCGCAGCAACTGCCCGAACACGCGGCTCCGCGCAAAGTGCGCTTACTCGACCTGTACCGCAATTCGCCGCTCGGGGTGGTGGCGGTCACCATCTCCGGCTTGGTTTCCGCCATCATATTCTCGATGGGTCCGGTTTATGCGCGCCTCAGCGGCTTGGACACCGGCGGCGTCGCCACTTTCATGGCGGCCAGCATTCTCGCCGCCGTGATCACTCAATACCCCGTCGGCCGTCTGTCGGATCGCATGGACCGGCGTACGGTGATCGCGGGAATTTGCACGCTGGCCGCGCTGGTGGCGGGCAGCATCGTCGCGCTGCCCGAAATGTCCCATGCGGTATTCCTGCTGCTGGCCGCGCTGTTCAGCGGCTTCGCCCTCACGCTCTACTCGCTATCCGTATCGCATGTCAACGACAAGCTCGAGCCGGCGCAGATGGTTGCTTCGAGCAGCACCCTGCTGCTGCTGAATGGCTCCGCCGCCGCCGTGGGACCGCTGCTGGCCGGCAGCTTGATGACCGGATTCGGACCGCGCGCCTATTTCGCCACCCTCGCCTCGCTGACCGGCGCGCTCGCGATCTACGACCTATGGCGCAAGTCCAGGCGCCGGCCGGTGCCGCCCTCCCAGAAAGGACCCTTCGTTCGCGCGCAACCCAGAGCGTAGGCCGGCGCCTCGGCGCCACTGCGCAAACGCGCGTGGGGACTTTTGCACAACGCGCCTTCTATACAAATTTACAAGTGAAGCGGCTGCGCCCGCGAGTCATAGTAGCGGCCAAGGAGATCCCATGGACGTAAAAACCCCAATGACGCTTCGCGCGATCGGTTTAGGGCTGTTCGCAACGCTTGCCACAGCTGCGGCGGCGGGCTCTGCATCCGGCGCTTCCGACATGCGGGTATTACAGCGCTGGACGCTCGGGGGCACCGGTGGCTGGGACTATTTGACCGTCGATGCATCGGGTAAGCATCTGTTTCTGAGCCGCGGCACGCACGTCGATGTCGTCAGTACCGACTCCGGAAAGGTGATCGCCACCATTCCCGACACCTTGGGCGTGCACGGCATCGCGCTGGCCGAGGACTTGAACCGCGGCTACGTGAGCGACGGCAAGGCCGACGCCGTGACGGTTTTCGACCTGCAGAGCTACCAGGTGATTCGCCAAGTGAAGATTGCGGGGCAGAATCCCGACGCCATCCTGTACGAGCCCGTCGGCAAGCACGTCTTCACTTTCAACGGCAAGAGCAAGGATGTCACCGTGCTCGACGCCTCGAGCCTGGCGGTCGTCGCCACCTTTGCGGTTGCCGACAAGCCCGAATTCGCCGCCGACGACGGCAAGGGCCATATCTTCGTCAACATCGAAAGCGAGGCGGGTCAGATGGCGCTCATCGACAGCCGCAAACTCGCCGTTCTACGAACATTTCCCCTACCAGGTTGCGCCAGTCCAAGCGGACTGGCCATCGACAGAGTGCATGGCCGATTATTTTCCGTGTGCGACGGCAAGACCATGGCGGTCACGAATGCGCGGACCGGCGCGCAAGTGGCCCGGGTACCCATCGGCGATGGCCCGGATGCCGCTGCATACGACGCGAAGCGCGGCCTGGCATTCAGTTCCAACGGAGACGGCACCTTGACCGTCGTGCGGCAACTCTCGGCGGATCGATACGCGGTGCGGGCCACGGTACCGACTCAGCGCGGTGCTCGCACCATGGCATTGGATGCATTGAGCGGCAAGGTCTACACGGTCACCGCCGAGTTCACGCCGGCGCCCGCCCCGACCTCAGAGGAGCCGCAGCCGCACCCTCGCCCGGTGCCCCTACCCGACTCCTTCACGGTGCTGGTCGTCGGCTCACCTTGAACCCGCCTAAGCTTATTGTTGAACACCCCTAAACTTTTTGAACACGCCTAAGCTTTGGCGAATAGCTGCCCGAAGTCGGCAAATGCTTTGAATTCGAGCGCATTGCCGGACGGATCGTAGAAAAACATCGTCGACTGCTCGCCCGGCTGACCGGCAAATCGCGTATGCGGCGCGATGCCGAATTTCACGCCGGCCGCCTCGACCCGCGCCGCCAGCCTTGACCATTCGCCCGGTGTCAGCACCACCCCGAAATGCGGCACGGGAACCGCATGTCCGTCTACCGCATTGTGGCCCGCCACGGCATCGCGCGGGGTGGTAGGAGGTGTGAGGTGAGCCACGATCTGATGTCCGAAGAGATCGAAATCGATCCACTGCGCGCTGCTGCGCCCCTCCGGACATCCCAATACGCCGTGATAGAAGGCGCGGGCCGCATCGAGATCATCGACGGGGAAGGCAATGTGAAACGGAGTGAGTGACGGCACGGATCTTCCTCTCGCGGCGCAGAGCCTCTTGCAGCCCAGAGCCCAGTGTAAGCCCAGCTCCTTGGGCGCGGCAATGCGGTGCTGTCGCCCACCGGTGGGTGAGCTCAGCGCGCAACGTGCAGGGCGATCAGTTTGTCGGCCACCTCCGCCAGATCGCCCGCCACGAAGTCCGGCTGAGGCCCGACGGACAGGATGTCGTTGCCCGGCCGCTTGATGAGCGCCGCGTGCCAGCCGGCCGCCACCGCGCCCAAAGTATCCCAGGTATGCGAAGCCACCAAGTAGATTTGCGACGGGGGAAGCTGCAGGGTTTTCGCCACCGAAGCATAGGCCTCGGGTGCCGGCTTGTGTCTGCGTACGCTTTCGTCAACGCTGAAGCGCCGTTCGAACAGATCGATGATTCCACCGTGCTCGAGCTGCCGTTTCGAGATCGCCAGGGTGTTGTCGGTCAGCGTGAACAGACGGAACCCCGCTGCCCGCAGCTTGCGCAGCGCGTCGGGGACTTCCTTGTGAGGAGGCATCGACGCGAATTGGTCGGTGAGCTCTCTTCGCTGCTCATCGGTGATGTCAATGCCTTGGGCGGCGGCCAGCATGGTCAGGACGGCCCCGCCAATGTCGGTGAACGGTACATAGGCGTCCGCGAGAGTCAGCGCCCCGGAATACAGAATGAATTGGGCGAACCACAGCCGCATGGCGCACTTGTCGCGGAAGATCCGCTCAAAAATCGGCGACATGGTTTCAAGATCGAGCAGAGTCTCATTGACGTCGAATACGATCGCGGGAAGCATGGACATCTCCTGGAGGCGGTGGAAGCGACCCTCTAGCCGGTCCGCGCAGCTTTCTGCCCCAGGAAATCGCCGATGGCGCCGGCGATCTCGGCGGCGTGCGTTTCCAGCGCGAAGTGGCCCGTATCCAGGAAGCGCACCACGGCGCCCGGCAGGTCGCGCTTGAAGGCTTCAGCCCCGGGAGGGATGAAGAAGGGGTCGTTCTTTCCCCAGATCGCGAGCAAGGCGGGCTTGTTCGTGCGGAAGTATTTTTGAAACGCCGGATACAAGGCAACGTTGCTCTTGTAGTCGCCGAACAAATCCAGCTGCACCTCATCCGCACCCGGTCGCGCCAGATAGAAATTATCCAGCGAATACCCGTCCGGTGAGACCGTGGCGGTGTCGGACACACCGTGCGTGTACTGCCAATGAGTCGTCTGAGGAGTCAGGAAGTCGCGCAACGCCTCCCGGTTCTGCTTCGATGCCTCCTTCCAATAGGCACGAATGGGGTCCCAGCCCTCGCTCAACCCTTCTTCGTAGGCATTTCCATTCTGGGAAATGATGGCCGCTATGCGCTCCGGATGCGCGGCCGCGATTCTAAAGCCGGTGGGCGCGCCGTAGTCGAACACATACACCGCGAAGCGATCGAAGCCTATGATTTCGGTGAATCGGTCTATTTTCTTCGCCACGTTGTCGAAGCTGTAGGTGAATTCGTTCCTGCTCGGCATGTCGGACTGACCGAACCCCGGCAGGTCGGGTGCGACGATGTGAAAGCTATCGTCCAAGAGGGGAATCAGATCGCGAAACATGTGACTCGCGCTCGGAAACCCATGCAACAACAATAGTTTCGGCAAGCCGGAGCGGCCCGCCTCGCGATAAGCGATCTTGAACCCATCGACATCGACCTTCTTGTACATGGTCATAGGCAACTCCTGAATGGTTTGGCTTCACGGAGGCATAACACTGCCCGCTTCGATGTAACCTGTCAATTTGTATCATTGTAGTTACTACAATCGAAATCACTTGTAATCAAGCGGTCACGCGAGAGGCGTCGGCGGCTACTCGCCCTTCGACTGAGCGTCCTGGCGCAGCTGCAATGCATCATTTCGCCGTCATGGCGATTCGAAGCGTCCAGCGTAGCGCATCAATCCGCATGGGTGAGCATTCGATCAATATAACCCGCCCTAACTATGTTGACAGGTTACGACGAGAGACATAACCTTCCCGCCAATCGACGGACGAATGCACGATCGATCCACGGATGAATGTTCGATCCGTTGCAGCCCCCGCCCCCCTGGAGAGCAATTGTGTCTGTCCCTAGGATGAATGTAGTTCTCGCCCACGGCGCATGGGCCGACGGTTCGAGCTGGTCCAAAGTCATCGGCCCGCTGAAGGATCGGGGCCACAATGTGGTTGCCGCCCCTCTGCCGCTCTCGTCGATGCCGGAGGACATCGCGGCTCTGGAGCGTGTCATCGAGCGAATGAACGCCACCGTGATCCTGGTCGGGCACGCCTACGCCGGCGCCGTCATCGCCGCGACGCGTTCGGAACGAGTCGGTGCGCTGGTCTACCTTGCTGGATTGGCTCCCGATGAAGGGGAAACCGTCGCGGAGGTTTTCTATCGCGTCGAGCCGCACCCCCTGGCTCCGACATTGGCCCCGGACGACCATGGCCTGATCTGGCTGCCCGATTCCGCGTTTGCTTCTTCCTTCGCTCCCCACGCCTCGGCAGCCGAGCAAATCGTTTTGGCGGCTGTGCAGCGTCCGATTCACGCGGGCTGCATCGCAGTCAAAATGGGGCGCCCCCTATGGCGAGATCGTCCCGCGTGGTACTTGCTCGCCGAGCAAGATCGGATGATCAAAGCCGAAACGCAGGCATTCATGGCGGGACGGATGCGGGCGACCGTGAGGTCGCAGCCCCTGGATCACATGCCCAGCGTCAGCGCGCCGGAGACGGTCGTAGACATCATCGTGGAAGCGGCAAGAGCAGCGGACCGGCCGTAGTTCCCGCAGATCCACCCGCGGCGGCGATGGCGCCCGGCGGCGGACCCGCATGCTCGCCCTATTTGCGGACTCGCGCTTGCTTCGTGCTCGCCCGCCTACGATGCGCCGCCTGCTTGGCGCGATTGCCGCAGATTTCCATGCTGCACCAGCGACGCGCACGGCCATGGGTTCGGTCGATAAACAGCAGCGTGCACGTCTCGCCCTGACAAGCCTTCACATGAGTGAAATCTTCGTGGCAGACCAGATCGGCCAGCGCTCTGGCGATGGGCAGAAGCAAGGTGTCGGGCGAGCGCCAGCGCCGGCCCGCCCGCCAAACCAATCCACCTGCCGCCGCCTCGTCGCGCCGGTCGCGCTTGGCGATCTGCCCGAATTCCTCGTCGCGTTCCAATATTCGATTGAGGGCCGCCAGTTCTTGCAGAGCACGGGAAGTCAGAGGCTTCCCCATGTGCTCGCGCACGAAACCCCGAAACCATTCCCGAAGCGCGCGCGCCTGCGCGGCGACCGAGTCGAGCTCACCAGGCATGGCCAAGCGACGAAATTCCGCCACAGCCTCCGCCGGCACCAAGTTGGTTTGTTCCAGCCAATCCAACAGCGCCTCACCCGAACCGAGCGATTCGACCGGAGCGCCCGACGGCACGGCAATCGTATTGAGAAAATCGAGACCGACGGCGTCGGCGATGAAGACGGCAGGGGATGGACCTCTAGGCATATTTCAAACATCCAATACCTATGCCGAATGACGACTATATCATGCAAACATATGATCGTAATGGGCTTTCTTGGCTCACTTCGACCTCTCTCGTCGTTGTAGTCCCTCCGCCACTTTTCGATCACCGCCCGCACGTCCTCACTTGCTGTCCGATGTCACCCTTAGGCTCCCAAGCGCTGATCGAATGACTTTAATTCGTCGGCTTGTGCTGAAACCTTGGAGGTACTTGCGGATCACAGCCCATCAACGATGGCTGCGGACATCAGCACTAAGAAATTCAATGGGACTTGCACGTCGGGGGACCTCAGTTCCTTCGGATTTTTTGGTAGGCGGACATCCGGCGAAAAATAGTCATCCAGGGGTTGCATCGGAAACTTCGGTAGAGTCTCAGAAGACACTACCGAAGTTTCGCTATGTTTGACAAGAAGGTATTACTTCAGAAGCGGTTTACCGGCATCCTTCAATTTCTTCAAATTGATATTTCGGCACATGAAGACGCGCGCCACGATGCGTTGCGCCGTACACTTGGCGCCGTCCCTTGTGTGCCCACCGTGGATGGCTCCGAGCGGCGCTTGCCTGCCGCGTTCGAGGGCCGCAGGGAGTCCTTGCCTGATCGGCTGTACACCGGCAGCGACTTCGTTTGTGCCCCGGGCAACCACCTAGTTACTGTCGAAAATACCGTAAATGGCTGGTTTTCGTAGGACAGGGGAATGAAATACCCCTGATGGTACCCACGGTCAAAGGATGCGCGTTCTAGAAGGGAGATCCTGATTCCATAATATAATATTTTTCGCATCTAGATTGTCTATTTATGAGATAATCCAGGGAATTCTCCAATATAAATCAATTATATATGTAAATATATTCTAAATTACTTAATGTTCAAATTCTGGTGAGAAAGTGGGGATTGTCTGGCATAAGTTCGCCCCCAACATGTAGTACAGTGACCGCCCAAATACCAGTGACTACATCTCTATGAACCTCTTTAGCACCGTGGCGCCCAACGATGGCCTGAATTTTTTCCAGGGAAACGTCGTCAATATTGAACGCGTCCGGGAAATCACCGGCCTCGACAATAACGACCTAGCGAAAATTGCAGGAGTGCCAAAAGGCTCCGTTCGGAACGACTCGAAGGCACCGAAGCAAGTTCGCGAGCACCTGGAGAACATCGCCAATATTTGCAACCTAGTATTTGAGTTCTTCAATGACAACGTGAAAACCAAAGTCTGGCTGCAAACACCTAATCCTATGCTCGGCAACTTGAGCCCAAGAGACATGATCCGCTTTGGTCGATTTGCGAAGCTCCAGCGTTTCGTCGCGAACGCAATTGTAGAAGGACGCACAGTTGAAGAAGGGCAAAAGGCGTCAACTTAAGCACCACATTTATCGCGCTCCGGTGGGGCAATTGCCTCACATTCCGCCCGGCGAAATACTCGTGGAGCATTTCACTGATGCGGAAATTGAAGCTTGGCGAAATCGCGGCGCTGAGTACCAAAGCTACCACTACTTGTGGTACTTCGAACTCGAAGCACAACGGGCAGCGCGTCAAGAAGAACTGCTTGATGCCCTTCGCAAAACTCCGGCAGTTGATGTCGAGCTAACTGTTGGTTGGGGGCGGGCCCTTCCGTACGTCTATTCCCATGGGTAGGAGGGCGTTTTAACTACGGCAACGACATTGATAGCACTCGGTTTCCTCCGTTTCCAGCGCTATATCTTGCCGAAGATATTGAAACTGGAATTCGCGAGATGCTCGGGCTCACCAGTCAAGACATGCGGAGCGGCCTAACCGCCCACGAACTCGGACTTTGCTCAGAGAACGGACTCGCATGGGTGAGCGTCGCAGGCTCCGTTAACAATGTTTTTGATTTGACAACCCCCTCCAATTTAACAGCCTTCACGGATGTCATCGCGTCGTTTCAGCTTTCAGCTCGCGTTAGGCATCTAGAGCGACTGACGGGCGTTGCCCCAATGAAGGTCATTACCGACAGCGCGCAACTCCACACGACTTTTATGGCTGAAGAGTGGCGCCAATATCCGGTGATGTGGAACACGCCCGCGAACCCTCAGCTCTTTGGTCACTTACTGGCTCAGGCCGGATTTGAGGGTGTACTTTACAGTTCGACGCGAACAAGCAAGCGCAACCTTGCCCTTTTCACTCGGCAATTTCGAAATTCCTCATCTGTTGTCAGCGTGAAAAATCCACCGCCGACAGCAACGTGCTGCGAACTGAGTGCGACTACCTTTGAAGACCTTGAGCCTAGCCACTTTGAACAGTCTTCTTCGCGTCAACGCGTAGACAGATAACCTATCCTTGCTGCGCGATACGGTATCGCATCATGTGGGCTAACTACACTGACACTGAGAGAAAACTGTTGATGCTTGGGCCCGCTGCACTACTACTACCAGAACGGGCAAGCGATGTCGGCTTGGAACACGATGGACCAAGAAATATGATGAGAAGCACAAAAAGTGCCCCGGGCAGGAATCGAACCTGCGACCTAGCGCTTAGGAGGCACTCGCTCTATCCACTGAGCTACCGGGGCCGAGAACCGGCGGGCCGGAGTGCGGACTCCGGCCCCGGGATTGGTGGAGGAGAAGGGGATCGAACCCTCGACCTTCGCATTGCGAACGCGACGCTCTCCCAACTGAGCTACTCCCCCGGCAAAGGGCCCGGAATATTAGCAGCAAAGGCCCGTTCTGCCAAAGTATAGCGCCTCACCCGGCTATCCTGGGCTAGGATAGGCGTCAGGAGGCAAAGGCATGATTAAAGTAGGCGAGCGCGCACCGGAATTCACACTCCCGGATGAGACTGGGAAAGACCGGTCCCTGACCGAATTCTTGAGCAGCGGCGCGATAGTTCTGTACTTTTACCCGGCCGATTTCACTCCCGGCTGCACTCGTCAGGCCTGCGTCCTGCGCGACATCCACACGGAAATCGAGAGCGCCGGCTTGCGCGTCGTCGGCATCAGCCCGCAGAGCCCGGAATCCCACGCCAAATTCAAGGCAAAATACAATTTGCCCTTCACCTTGCTGTCGGATGAGCAAAAAACGGTCGTCAAAATGTATGGGGTCAACGGCCCCCTGGGGCTGGGCGTGCGCCGGGCGACCTACTTGATCGACGGCAGCCGCCGCATTCGCGACGCAATCTTGGCGGATTTCAAAATAGGCCGCCACGAGGAATTCGTCCGCAAGGCCGTCATGCTGCGCGCCGCCACGTCGTCCTAGGCGCGTCCCAGCTGCATCAGTTCCAGCCGCTTCCCGGCGGCATCTATCCTTCGCCACCCGCCGCACTAGTCCCAGCTGCGTCTCCGCAGCACTTCAATACTCCAGCCGTAGCAGATTGGCGTGTCCGATTCGCGGCACCGTGACGATGTACATGGTGCCGTATTCCTGAGCGCCTACTTCCGGAATATCGGGGTCCCCGCTCAGCGCGGCAACGATCTGCGGGACGGTGTCGCTGTGCCCCACGATCAATACTCTGCCGCCGCGATGCTCATGCAATGCCTGGCGCGCCAGGGCGCGAGGGTCGTCGGCCGGCACGACAGTCTCGGAAATGCCCAGGGCCGCCGCCAGCGGCGCGGCGGTCTGTCGATTGCGCAAAGCCGGCGACACGTAGATTGCGTCCAGGCGACCTAGAACCTTGGCATCGCCGAACATGCGCGCGAGCAGCGCCGCCCGCGCCTCTCCTGCCTGATTCAGGGGAGGATCCGTGGCGCTGACGCTCGTATCCTTTTCGGCATGTCGAATGACGATGATGGTGGTCGCGCCGGCCGTCGCACACACCCAGGCCGCAAATACCGCAAACGCCAGCACCATGGCGGCCGAGATCCCCGTCAGCCAGATCGGGATCAGGAAGGGCCGGTGCTTCAAGCTCACTGGGTCCATTTTCATGGCGCCATGATACCAATGAATGCCGCCCGCCCCCGAACCTAGCCGCTGATGCTCTGCACTAGACGATACCCGACCGCGGTCTCGGTCAGGATATGCTTGGGCTGCGTGGGATCGTTCTCGAGCTTCTGCCGCAGATGTCCCATGTAGACCCGCACGTAGTGGCCGTCCTCCGTGTGCGAAGGTCCCCACACCTCGCGCAGGATTTGCCGGTGCGTCAGCACCTTTCCCGAATTGGCGATGAGCAGGGTCAACAGGCGGTATTCGATCGGGGTCAGGTGGATGGGCGCCCCGCCCTTGTGAACGGTGCGCAGGCTCAGGTCGACCTTGACGTCGCCGAACTCGAAAATCGAGCCGAGGTTTGCGCCCGCATCGCGGCGTCTGCGCGACGCGGCACGCACTCTCGCCAGCAACTCTCCGACGCCGAAGGGCTTGGTCAAATAATCGTCGGCGCCGGCATCCAGCGCCTCGATCTTATCCTGCTCGCCGACCCGGGCCGACAATACGATCACCGGCACACTCGACCAGCCGCGCAAGTCGCGCAGCAAATCCATGCCATCGCCGTCGGGCATTCCAAGATCCAGGATGATCAGATCGGGCTTGCGGGTCCCGGCATCGATCAGTCCCTGTCGCAGCGTGTCGGTTTCATGCACGTTCCAGCCCTCCGCCTCTAAGGCGGTGCGCACGAAGCGCCGAATCTGGCGTTCATCCTCGACGAGAATGGCCACCGGCGAGGATTCAGCCATGGGCAGCCTCCGCTTCCTCGGCCGCGGCCGCGGCCGGCGGGTGTCCCAGGGGCAGAGTGAAGGTGAATCGCGCGCCGCCGCCCGGGCGGTGGCTGGCGACGATCTGGCCTTGGTGCGACTCGACGATGGCGCGGCATATGGACAATCCCAGCCCCACTCCCGGCGTCGCCGATTCCCGTTCTCCTCGGGTAAATTTCTGAAACACCGCCTCCTCCCTTCCCACGGGCAGACCTGGGCCATTGTCCGAGACCGACACGCTGAGCTTATCGACGACGACCTCGGCGGCCAGCGTGATGGTGCTCCCCGGCGGCGTGTACTTCGAGGCATTTTCCAGCAAATTGACCAACACTCTCTCGATCAGCAGCGCATCGATGCGCACCAGCGGCAAATCCCGCGGCAGATTGACCTCCACCTGGTGCCGCTGCAGCATGCCGCGCGTCGCATTCAAAGCCGAGCCGACCACTTCCTCCAAGGGCTGCCATTGCAGGTTGAGTTTGACCTCGCCGCTCTCGATCCGCGCCATGTCGAGCAGATTGCTGACCAGGGTGCTCATGCGCCTCGCCTCGTCCTGGATGGCCACCGCGCTCTCGAGCTGCGACTCGGACAGGGGCGGCTTGGTGAGCGTCAGCGATTCGGCCAGGCCGACCAGAACGGTGAGTGGCGTGCGCAAATCATGCGACAGCGCGGCGAGCAGGGAGTTTCTCAGGCGCTCCGACTCCATTCGCACCACCGCATTCTGCGCCACCTCCACATAGTGCACCCGCTCGAGCGCGATGGCGATCAGCGCCGCGAAGGTGTCGAGCAGCTGACGCTGCTCGGGTATGCGCAGAAGGCGGCGATTGCGCGCCTTGACCGCCAATACGCCGCGCGCGTGCGACGGAGCGCGCAGCGGAATGTACAGCACCTCGGTGCCCGGCAGAGTGTCGGTGCCGAAGCCCGCCGGACGACCCTTGTCGAACGCCCATTGCGCGATGCCGATATCGACGGCGAGCGCCGCATCGCCGCGCGAGGAAGTCGGCGGTCAACTGACCGGCGTCGTTCGGCAACAGCAATGCCGCGCTGGCACGAAACGTCCGCTCGATGGACTCATCGCTGATTCTCACGACTTGATCGATCTGCACCGCGCCGGACAAATCGCGCGCAATCTCGTACAGCGAACCCGCGCGCTCCTCGCGGTGCGCCGGCGACGCGCGCCTGAAAGCGCAGGCCCGCGGTCAATTGCCCCGTGATCAAGCCGACCGCCAGCATGATGATGAAGGTCAGAATGTACTGCACATCGCTCACCGCGAAAGAAAAGCGCGGCGGCACGAAGAAAAAATCGAAGGAGCACACGCTGAGCACCGCCGCCAGCGCCGCGGCGCCGCGGCCGAAGCGCACCGCCACCAGCACCACGGTCAATATGAAGATGGCCACGATATTCGACCGGTCGAAATGCTCGGCCAAGGGAATCGACAGCAGGGTCACCGCGACGCAGGCGATCGCCGACCATAGATAGCGCAGCCGCTTGAGCCTGCGGCGCTCGCCGGACTCCGGACCCGGCGATGCGGGCCACGACGACGCGGAATTCTTCGCATCGCCGTTCTGCATGGCGCCGTCGGTGCGGCCCACCTCGATGAGATCGATGTCCGGGCGCGAGCAACGCCAATTTCTGGCCGCTGGATCGCTGCCAAGGCCACAGACGCCGCGCCGGATCGCGGCCGATGACCAGTTTCGACAGATTGTGGCTGCGCGCGTAGGCGACCACGCTCATCGCCACGTCGGCATCGGCGATCACCGCCGTCGTGGCGCCCAATTCCTTGGCGAGGCTCAGCGTTCCCAGATATCTTCTCGCGCCGCGCCGCCGGCAGGCGCTGCAATCCGGGCGTCTCCACATAAATGGCGTGCCATTCGGCATTCAACTGGCCCGCGAGCCGGGCCGCCGCCCGCACCACCCGCTCCGCGCCGGCGTCGGGACCCACGCAGGTCAGCAGCGCATTCGCGGTTTTCCACACCGAGCCGATGGATTTGTCGACGCGATAGGCTTGGACGTCGCCCTCGATGCGATCGGCGGTGCGCCGCAGCGCCAGCTCGCGCAGCGCCATCAGATTGCCCTTGCGGAAGAAATTGTTCGCCGCCCGCTCCGCCTGCTGCGGCAGATACACCTTGCCGGCTTTCAGCCGCTCGAGCAATTCCTCCGCCGGGATATCGACCAGCACCACCTCATCGGCATCGTCGAACACCGTGTCGGGAACGGTCTCCCATACCCGCACGTTGGTGATGCCGCCGACGACATCGTTGAGGCTTTCCAGGTGCTGCACGTTCAAGGTCGTGAATACGTCGATGCCCGCCGCCAGCAGCTCCTCAACATCCTGCCAGCGCTTCGGATGGCGCGCCCCCTGCACATTCGAGTGCGCGAGCTCGTCGACCAGGATCAGCGAGGGACGGCGCAGCAATGCGGCGTCGAGATCGAATTCGCTCAGATCCTTGCCGCGATAGGGCATCGAGCTTCGGCGGGAGGATCTGCAGATCGCTCAGCAGCGCCGCGGTTTCCGCGCGGCCGTGGGTCTCGACGATGCCGATGACGACATCGCGTCCCTCGGCCTTGAGCTTGCGGCCCGCCACCAGCATGGCGTAGGTCTTGCCCACGCCGGCCGAGGAGCCGAAGTAGATGCGCAGCTTGCCGCGGTGGGCGTCGGCCTCTTGGCGCTTGACCTTGGCCAGCAGCAGATCGGGATCGGGGCGTTGTTCGCTCAGGGTCGGCATCTGCCTTGTCGCGATACGCATATTGTGCGCAATCGGCCGCTATTGTGCGCGATCCAGGGCGAGGTTGAGCAATAAAACGTTGACCCGCGGCTCGCCGAACACCCACCATTGCGGCGCCTCGACGATGAGCCAGGACGATCTGGCGCACCTTGGCCGGGGTCCATGTCCCGCGCCCGCGCCACGCGCGCCACCTGGTACAGCGCCGCGGCCGGACTGATGTGCGGGTCGAGTCCGCTTCCCGATGCGGTCACGAGGTCCACGGGAATCGGCGGCGGAATTCTCCGGATCGGCGGCCTTCAGCGCCTCGATCCGCGCCTTGCACCGCATCGATCAGCGCCGGGTTGGTGGGCCCGAAATTCGAACCGCTCGAGGAGGCGGCGTTGTTCGGCATGGGCGATGTCGCGGAGAGGCGGCCCCAGAAGTACTTCGGCTCCTGGAAGGACTGGCCGATCAGCGACGAACCCACGGTCTTGCCGTCGCGCATGACCAGGCTGCCCGAGACCTGATCGGAGAAGAACAGCCAGCCGATGCCGGTGACGACCAAGGGATACACGGCTCCGGTGAGCACCGTCAGCAGGATGAACAACACCAGCAGGGGACGCAGCATCGCACTCATGTTCCTCACCTCTATACCAGCCGCAGCGCCGTGAGCGTCATGTCGATCAGCTTGATGCCGGCGAATGGCACGAGGATGCCGCCCACGCCGTAGATCAGCAGATTCCGGCGCAGCAGCGCCGCGGCGCCGAGCGCGCGGTACTTCACGCCTTTGAGAGCCAGGGGAATCAACAGGACGATGATCAGCGCATTGAAAATCACCGCGGACAGGATCGCCGAATTCGGACTGGTCAAGCGCATCACATCCAATGCCGCGAGCTGCGGATAGGTGGTGGCAAAGGCGGCCGGTATGATCGCAAAATACTTGGCGACATCGTTGGCGATCGAAAAGGTCGTGAGCGATCCGCGAGTGATCAGCAATTGCTTGCCCACCTCCACGATCTCGATCAGCTTGGTGGGATTCGAATCCAGATCCACCATGTTGCCGGCCTCTTTGGCCGCCTGGGTGCCGGAGTTCATGGCCACGGCCACATCGGCCTGGGCCAGCGCCGGCGCATCGTTCGTGCCGTCGCCGGTCATCGCGACCAGGCGGCCCTCGCTCTGATATTGGCGGATCAGCTTGAGCTTCGCTTCCGGAGTGGCCTCGGCGAGAAAATCATCGACCCCCGCCTCGGCGGCGATCGCCGCCGCGGTGAGGCGGTTGTCCCCGGTGATCATCACGGTGCGAATGCCCATGCGGCGCAGCTCGCCGAATCTCTCCTTGATTCCGCCCTTGACGATGTCCTTCAGCTCCACCACGCCGAGCACGCGGCCGCCGTCGCAGACGACCAAGGGAGTACTGCCCTTGCGCGCCACCTCGTCGACCACCTGGGAGACGCGCGGCGGAAAGGTGAAACCCTGCGCCTCGATGTACTGGCGCACCGCATCCGCGGCGCCCTTGCGCACTTCGCGCGCACCGATGTTCACTCCGCTCATGCGGGTTTGCGCCGAGAAGGGCACGAAGGTCGCTTCGAGCTGGCTCAGGTTGCGCTCGCGCAAATTGAAGCGTTGCTTCGCCAGAACCACGATGCTGCGCCCTTCGGGGGTTTCGTCCGCGAGCGAGCTCAGCTGCGCGGTGTCCGCGAGCTGCTGCTCGGTGAAGCCCTCCGCCGGTATGAATGCCGCGGCCTGCCGATTGCCGAGGGTGATGGTGCCGGTCTTGTCGAGCAGCAGCACATCGACATCCCCCGCCGCCTCGACCGCGCGGCCCGAGGTGGCGATGACATTGGAGGCCATCATGCGGCTCATGCCGGCGACGCCGATGGCCGACAGCAGGCCGCCGATGGTGGTCGGAATGAGGCACACCAGCAGCGCGACCAGCACGGTGATGGTCACCGGCGCGCCGAGCTTGGCCACCGCCACGCTGAACAGCGAAAACGGCAGCAACGTGGCGGTCGCCAGCAGAAACACCAGGGTCAGCGCGATGAGCAGAATGGTCAGGGCGATTTCATTCGGGGTCTTCTGCCGCTTGGCTCCCTCGACCATGGCGATCATGCGGTCGATGAAGGCCTCGCCGGGATTCACGGCCACGCGCACCACCAGCCAGTCCGACAGCACGCGCGTGCCGCCGGTCACGGCCGAAAAGTCGCCGCCCGGACTCGCGCACCACGGGCGCCGATTCGCCGGTGATCGCGCTCTCGTCCACCGAGGCGACGCCCGTCGACCACTTCGCCGTCGGCGGGAATCATGTCGCCCGCCTCGACCAGGAAGAAGTCGCCCTTGCGCAGCTGCGGCGCGGGGGTCGCAACCCAATCCTTGGCCAGCTTGGCCGAGCGCAATTTCTTGGCGCTGATCGATTGCTTCAAGCCGCGCAGGGAAGCGGCCTGAGCCTTGCTGCGCCCTTCGGCCAGGGCCTCGGCAAAATTCGCGAACAGCACCGTGAACCACAGCCACGCGGCGATGCCCAGAATGAACCAGGGCGGAGCCTCCCCCTGGCCGCGCAGCGCCTGTACGAACAACATCGTGGTCAGGATGCTGCCGATGTACACGACGAACATGACGGGATTGCGAAACTGCACCGCCGGCGAGAGCTTGCGGAAGGAGTCGGCGATGGCCGGCCCCATCAGCGCAGAATCGAACAAGGTCAAAGATTTACGAACCATGGTAGACCCTTTAGTGAATCGCATGAAGCTGCAGATGCTCGACCACCGGGCCCGAGCGCCAGCGCCGGCACGTAGGTCAGCGCACCCACCAGCACCACGGTGCCCACCAGCAGCGCGACGAACAGCGGCCCGTGAGTCGGCAAAGTGCCGGCGGTGGCTTCGATGCGTTTCTTCTTGGCGAGGGATCCGGCGATGGCCAGCACCGGAATGATGAAGGCGAAGCGCCCGAACCACATGGCCACGGCCAGCAGGGTGTTGTAGAAGGGCGTATTGGCCGAGAGCCCGGCGAAGGCGCTGCCGTTGTTGTTGGCCGCCGACGACAAGGCGTAGAGGATTTCCGAGAAGCCATGCGCTCCGGGATTGAATATTCCCAGCCTGCCCGCCTCGCGTCATGACCGCGATCGCGGTGCCGACCAGCACCAGGAACGGCGTCACCAGAATGACGATCGAGGTCATTTTCATTTCGAATGACTCGATCTTCTTGCCGATGTATTCCGGTGTGCGGCCGATCATCAGGCCCGGCGACGAACACCGCCATGATGGCGAAAATCAGCATGCCGTAGAGGCCCGCTCCGACGCCGCCGAATACGACCTCGCCCAATTGAATCAGCCACATGGGCACCATGCCGCCGAGCGGCGTGAAGGAATCGTGCACGGCGTTCACCGCGCCGCAGGAGGCCGCGGTGGTGATGGTGGCGAACAAGGCCGAGGCGACGATTCCGAAGCGCGTCTCCTTGCCTTCCATGTTTCCGCCCGCCTGCAGCGCGCTGCTGGTCTGATCCACGCCCAGAGGCGCAAACAGCGGGTTGCCCTGTCCCTCGGCCCAGATGGCGACCACCGCCATCACCACGAAGATCACTGTCATGGCGCTGAACACCGCCCAGCCCTGGCGCGAGTCGCCCACCATGCGGCCGAAGGTGAAGCACAGGCCGGCGGGAATCAGGAACATCGCAATCATCTGCAGGAAGTTGCTGAGCGGAGTCGGATTCTCGTACGGATGCGCGGAGTTGGCATTGAAGAAGCCGCCGCCGTTGGTGCCCAGCATCTTGATCGCTTCCTGGGAAGCCACCGGACCCATCGCCAGGGTTTGGGTATGCGTCGTCAAGGTCTCGGTGACCGCATTGCCTTGCGCATCCTTCAGCGGCTGGCCGGCGGCATCGAGCTTGGGCTGCGTGTAGGTCAGGCTCTCCACGGTGTCGACGTCCTTGTAGGTGTCGAAATTCTGGATGACGCCCTGCCCCATGAAAATGACGGCCAGCAGCAGGGACAGAGGCAGCAGGATGTAGAGAGTGCCGCGCGTCAGATCCACCCAAAAATTGCCGATGCCCTGCGCCGAGCGGCGCGCGAAGCCGCGGATCAGCGCGAAGGCCACCGCGATGCCGGTGGCCGCCGAGAGGAAATTCTGCACGGCGAGCGCGAGCATCTGCGTGAAATAGCTCATCGTGGATTCGCCGCCATAGCCCTGCCAATTGGTGTTGGTGACGAAGCTCACGGCCGTATTGAAGGCCGAATCCGCGGAGACATTGGCCATGGCCTGCGGGTTCAGCGGCAGCCAGACCTGCAGCCGCTGCATGAGATACACGACCACCACGCCCAAGGCGCCGAACAGCAGGACCGCCACGGCATAGCGGGTCCAGGGCATGTCCTTGTGCGGATCGACGCCGGCCGCGCGATAAATGCCCCGCTCCAATCGGCCGATGAATCCGCCGATCGGCGCCGCATCCGCGATGCGCGCCATGTAGATCCCGAGCGGATAAGCCAGCGCCGCGAGGACCGCCAGGAACAACAGCAGCGTGAACCAAGCTTGGCCGGACATCACAGATCCTCGGCGCGGATCAACGCGACCACCAAATAGACCAGCAGCGCCACGGCGATGGCGCCGCTCAACACGTAGGCCCAGGTCACTTTCTGCGCTCCAGTGCGGCGCAGCCGGCGACCAGCGCCAGGGCGAGCAGCAAGAACACTGCGAGGACGGTCAAAAACAGGATATCCACCGCATCTCCTTCGGGCACGTGACGCCACGCGACTGAGCGCAGCAGCGGCACCTTAGATGGGAGGGTGGAAAAACGCGGCAGTATTTGCCGGCAGGCGCTGTAAAGGCGGTGTAAACGAAGAGGCCGTGCGGGGGCGGCCTCAGGCCCAGTGCGGGTACTCGCGAAATGCCTGCAACGCCGCCTCGATCTTGGCGCGCGGCACGTCCAAATGAGTCACCAGCCGGGTGCGCGGCCTGACGGTGGCAAGAATGCCCCGCTCCTCGAGATGGCTCTTCAGGCCGTCCACCTGGGGCGCCGGGATCTGCACATAGACAATGTTGGTCTGCGGCGGCTCGACGTGCAATCCGATGCCGCGCAACCCGCTGCGCAAGATGCTGCGCATTCTCGTGATCCTGCGCCAGGCGGCGCACACTGTGCTCGAGGGCATAGAGCCCGGCCGCCGCCAGCACCCCCGCCTGCCGCATGCCGCCGCCCAGGGCTTTGCGCCAGCGGCGCGCCCGCGCGATGCAGTCGCGGGTGCCCACCAACACGGAACCCGCCGGCGCGCCGAGACCCTTGGACAGGCAAACCGACACAGAATCGAAGCCTGCTACGGCCGTTCGCTCATCGGTTTGCAGCTTCACGATGGCGTTGTAGATTCGCGCCCCGTCCAGATGCGTGATCAAGCCGCGCTCGTGGGCGAACTGTGTGGCCTGCCTTTGGTAAGCCGGCGGCAGCACTCGCCCGCCGATGGTGTTTTCCAGCGCCAGCAACCGTGTGGGGGCGAAATGAATGTCCTCGGGCTTGATGGCCTTGGCGATGCGCGCGATAGAAATGGAGCCGTCCGGCTCATTGTCCAGCGGCTGTGGCTGAATGCTGCCGAGGACCGCTGCCCCGCCCTGCTCGTAGCTGTAGGTGTGCGCCTCCTGACCGACCAGGTATTCCTCGCCGCGGCCGCAATGAGCCATCAGGGCGGCCAGATTGCTTTGCGTGCCGCTGGCGAAGAACAGCCCGCTCTCGAAGCCGAATCGTTCCGCGAGCAGCGCCTGCAGGCGATTGACCGTGGGGTCGTCGCCATACACGTCATCGCCCACTTCGGCCGCGGCCATGGCGGCGCGCATCTCCGGCGAAGGCCGCGTTACCGTGTCGCTGCGTAAATCGATGTCATGACGGCGCGAGTCCAAGGCAGTCTCCGATATTCAAGCCCGGGCTCATTGTACCGTTTCGATCAGGGCGCCGCCTGCACCGCCACCTCCCGCGGCTCGGCGTTCCAGCCCCGCAATGCCACCCTCGCGCATCGCCCGGAGGCGCTCGGGCATTGCACTTCGATCCGGCGCGACTCGCCGGGCAACAGAGACACGTAGTTGTCGTCGTAGTACACCGGCAACACCCTCTCGCCCTGCTCGTCCAGCAGGGTAATTTTCACTGCCAGCGCCGCAGCGCGGCCCTGATTGGTGAGCTGCACCGCGACCCGCGTGTCCTCACCGGTCTTGCGGGCATGGGCCGACACGCCGATGGGTTGCGGGCGCAGCTCATCGAGCCGCCTTTGGCTCGCGGCATCCCGTCCCTGCCAGTAGAGATTCTCCGACAGCGTTGCCCCGGCGGAATTCGTCAAGGTCAGTTCGACGAGCACCAAGCCTTCGCGCGCGAGCACGCCGCGCAGATCGAGCGGCGGCAAAGTCGCGACCGCATTCGCCGCGACGTCCACCGCATCGACGCGCTCGGCGAGCTGGCGATTGTCGAGCGAGACGATGCGGGTCCGGAGACTCAGGGCGGATTGGGCGGTGCGCGATATGTTCGCCACGGATAGCGTGTAGTCGGGCAGATTCAGCTGCGCGTGCACCGGTTCGCAGGCTTTCTTGACGGCATAGTAGGCCGCGGCCGCATCGTAGTCCGAACTGTAGATCTGCCAGGTGTTGCTCGGCCACGCCGGATGGGTCATCCAAAGCAGGCGGCCGCTGTTGCGGGTCCACAGATGCGCCTGGAATCCCTCGAAAATCGCGCGATACGACACATAGTCCATGAGTTGCGCCTTGCGCTCGAAATCCTCGAGATTCGTGGCGGCGCCATACTGCTCAGCCAGTGCCGCCATGAAGGTCGCGACATCGCCGTTGCCGCCGAAATGCCAGTCGTGATACGCATAGGTGTCGCTCAAGGGCCAGCGGTCCGCCGCGGGAATGGAGGCGCGCAAAGACTCGAGCGTCGCCAGGGAAGGCGTTCCCACCTCGACCGAGAAACCCTGCGCCAGCTGGGTGAAGTACTGCTCGGGCGGCCGGTAATTGTACGGCCCGCTGCCCTGCAAATTCACCGAGTTCGAGCTGCCCGTGTAGTAGCGCGTGCCGTCGAGCGCGGCCGTCAAATCGGCCAAGCCCTCGTTGATGATGGGTTGCGGTACGCCCTCGTTACGCCCGAACCAAACCGCAATGGAGGGGTGATTCCGATAGCGGCTGATCACATCGCGCGCATTGGCCAGAAACAATGCCGGATCCTGCGCCTCGACCTGAAAATCCTGTGTCGACTCCCAAAAGTCGTTCAATACCAGCAATCCGTACTCGTCCGCCAGATCGTAGAAGACGTCTTCGGTGTCTTGCCCGAGCCAGTTGCGGATGATGTTCAGGTGCGCCGCGCGATGCAGCCGAAAATACGGTTCCAGGCGCTCGCGCGAAATGCGCTTGCGCGAATCGTCCATGCCCCAGCTGCCGCCGCGCGCCGCGATCGGCACGCCGTTGACGCGGATGACCAGGTAGGGCGTCAAGGATTCGGTGGCGATGGGCCGCACCGCCGGCGAAGTCTCGCCCGCCGGCGTCAACGACTCGGCCCAGCCTCGAGGGGTTCGTTTGATCGCTTCATGGCGCACGTCGATCAAGCGCTGACCCAGGGCGCTGCCCGCGGCGGGATCCACCTCGACGCGACGCAGTCGGCCCTGGCTGTCGAACAGCGATAGTTCATAGGTCAACTCGCGAACGCCGAATTTGAGCGCCAACGAGTCCGATCGCTCGCCGTCCGCCAGCACTTCGAGGTCGAGCGCGTAAAGGTTCGCAGGTCCGTAGCCGTTGGGCCACCACAGGCGCGGCGCCGCCAGATGCAATTGTGGAAATTCCTGGGGATCGAGCGATACCTCGCTCACTCCCGGGCTCAAGGTCAGCGTCTTGCGCACCTCGACGGCGCCGAAGCGCGCCACCAAAGTGGCTTGAACCGCGGCCGCTGCGCGGTTCTCGATCCCGACGGCGATGGAAATATCGGCCGCATCCGTGCGCGGCAGCGGCAAGCGAGTGACCACATGCGGATCCAGCAGCCGCAATTTGCCCGTCGCAGCCAATTCCACCTCCTGCCAAATACCCGTGTTGCGGTCGCGGATCCCGGGAATCCAATCCCAGCCTTCGGTGGCGATGAACGTCGGGCCGTCGATGGCCAGACTGCCGCCATTCTCCCCGGGGCCCGCGGCAATCGATTGCTCATGCGGAATGCCGGGATGGGGCGGCGGCGACACGCGGACCGCCAGCACATTGGTTTCCCCCGGCCGCAACCGCCCGGTGACATCGAATACGCCGCGGATGAATGCACCCTTGATGTCGCCCAGGCACGTGCCGTTCAACCACACCTCCGCAGCGTAGTTGATGCCCTTGAAGGTCAGTGTGAGTTCCTTGCCGCGAAGGTCGGCAGGGGCGCTGAATACGCTGCGATACCAATAGTCCTGCCGGCTCAGTGAGTCGGGGATGGCGAGATTATTCAATCCATAGTTCGGATCGGGATACACCCCGCGCGCGATCAAGGTCGTCAGCACCGTGCCGGGGACGACCGCCGCATACCAGGCCGAGTCATCGTACCCCGGCATCGACAGTTGCGCGCCGCCGGCCTGCACACCCGGTGCCGCAGTCAATCGCCAGCGCCCAAGCGCCCAAATGGCGGCGCCGCGCGGCTCCAAATCCTTGGTTGCAGCGACGGGCTCGGCCACCGGCGCGCTCGGCGGACTCTTTGCCCGCGGCAAGGTCCAAGGGTCCTGCGGCTGCTGCAGGCCGCGCCACGCATGCTCCTGCCAGGGCCAGCCCACCCCGACGGCATCGAAGGTCACCAGCGAGAAGTTCGGCCGCGCCTGCGCGAGGGATTGTATCGACGCGGCGTCCAGAGCCGCGGGCACCAGCGTCCACTCGGCCAGCGAGCCGCCGAAGTGCTGCCGAGGCGCCGTCGCGGTGGAAATGGGCGCCAGCTCGAGCTGCGCACGAACCCGCGACGTCGACGCGGGGCGGGCATCGACTTCTCGGCCGTCCACATACAGGTGCGCCGCCACCCCATCGAAAACCGCGGCCACCGCATACCAGCGGCCGGCCTCGAGCGCCCCGGCACCGCGCGCCCCGGCACCGCGCGCCCCGGCACCGCGCTCCGCGCTCCCCGGCTGTGCGACGAACTCCGGCACGCCATCCGCCACTGCGAGGCCGCGCCATTCGCCGCCCACATCGCCGACGGCGGCGACGATCACCTCGCCAGGCTGCAGCCGGGTGATGCGCAGCCAGCCGGTGATGGACCACGGCGCTCCGGGCGCAAGCAATGCCGCCGCCTCATCCAAGGGCCGCGTCACACCCACACCCCCCTCGAGAAAGTCCGCATTGTAGGGACCGAAGTTCGCGCTCGGTTCCCGGCCCGTGGCGCGCGCAGTGCCCGCCTGCACGACCGGTGACAGCGCGGACAGCATGACGCCAGCGGCGCACAGCGCCCGAAGCGCTACACAGCGAAAACAAGCGATGGACATGCTAACTCCCGTTGCGGCTCGCGGCCCTGACTCGCGGTCCATAGTGACAACGCTGACACACTACAGTAGCTTGTTTCAGGCATTTCCAACAGCATCCGGCAGCACGGAAGTATTTTCGCGGAGAGTTCCATGGGCGGCGCGGCACACCTCAGAGTCGTCATCATCGCAAGCCTCGCTGGAATTTTATTCGGCTTCGACACCGCGGTGATCGCTGGCATCACGCGCGCGCTGCGCGAAATATTCTCTCTCACTCCGATCGCTCTCGGAGCCGCCGTGTCGAGTGCGCTGTGGGGCACATTGCTCGGCGCTCTCGCCGCCGGACGTCCCGGCGACCGCTACGGCAGCCGCGACATGCTGCGTCTCGTCGGACTGTTGTACCTGATCTCCGCCCTGGGCAGCGCGCTCGCGTGGAATCTGTATTCGTTCATCGCGTGCCGCTTCCTCGCCGGCATCGCCATCGGTGCATCGTCGGTGCTCGCTCCGGTGTATCTCGCGGAAATTGCACCCGCGCAACGGCGCGGCGTACTGGTCGGTCTGTTCCAGCTCAACATCGTGATCGGCATCCTGCTCGCCTACGCGAGCAACTTCTGCGTCGCCCAGCTCATCCAGGGACCCGACCTCTGGCGCTACCGGCTCGCGGTATCCGCGCTGCCGGCCGCCATATTTTTTCTTCTTATGTTCACCATCCCGCACAGCCCGCGCTGGCTCGCCGCTCGGGCGCGGAGCGCGGAGGCCGAAGCGAGTTTGCGCCGCCTCGGATGCGCCGACCCGCGCGTCGCGCTCGCCGACTTCGCGATCTCCCGGGAGCCGTCCGGCGCCCGCGGCCGCGTGACGTGGGCGCGCCACCGGCGTCCCATTCTCTTGGCCATCGGACTTGCCTGCTTCAATCAATTCTCGGGAATTAATGCGGTTTTATACTACCTGGGCGACATATTCGCAGCCGCCGGTTTCGAGGCGTGGTCGGCCGATCTGCAGTCGGTGGCGGTCGGCGCCGCCAATCTCCTCGCGACTTTGGCGGGCATCGCTCTGCTCGACCGCGCCGGCAGGCGCACCCTCATTCTCGCCGGCTCGATCGGCACCGCGTCGGCACTGCTCGGCGTCGCCTTCATCATGGCAGGGGCCGCGCCGCGCACCTGGCTGCTGCCGCTGCTCATCCTGTTCATCGCCTCCTTCGCGATGTCGCAGGGCGCCGTCATTTGGGTGTATTTGAGCGAAATCTTTCCGACCGCCGTGCGGGCGCGAGGCCAGGCGATCGGCAGCGCCACGCACTGGATATTGAATGCGGCGATCGCCGGTGCCTTTCCGGTGATCGCCGTGCATTCGAAGTCCGCGCCGTTTGCATTCTTCGCGGCCATGATGCTGCTGCAGTTCGTCGCCGCGTTGTTCTTCATGCCCGAAACGCGCGGCGTGACGCTCGAAGGCATGCAAGAACTCATGTGCGCTGCGCGCCCCGCTGCCGCGCACCGCAATATGTGAATGCCGGCGGCGAACATCGGTCGCTTGACCGATTAAAGACAAAGAAAATATTTAATCGTTGACTCTGGTGAGGAATTGGAGTTAGCCTTCGCTGCAGATCAGGTCGGGCGATGGCCCAGCTGATGGGGAAGAAGCAGAGGGACCGCAGACCGGCAGAAGCACGCCCAAGCGTGACGCCGGCATGGGTCGAACCTCGCCGATGGCCGGAAAGTCAAATTACTGGGAGATTCAGTACCATGTCGCATCGTAGGGAAAAGCGGGCGCGTCAAGCTGCTCGTTTAGCAATAATGACAGCGGTGTCACTCGAAGCCTCGTTTGTCGGGCATTCCGCCTTCGCCGACCAGACGCAGACAACGACCCAGACGTCCGCCAAGTCCGACGATTTGCAGGAAATAGTGGTGACCGGGTACCGCCAGTCGCTGCAAACGGCCTTGGACGCCAAGCGCAACTCCAATCTTCCGATCGAGTCGGTGGCTCCCGAAGACATCGGCAAGATGCCCGACCAAAACGTGGCGGAGTCTCTGCAACGCCTGCCCGGCGTGCAAATCGACCGTGGACAGGCTGGCCAAGGCACGTCGGTGTTGATCGACGGATTGCGCCAGAATCTGACGACGCTGAACGGTGACACGTTCCTGACCGGAAGAGAGTTCTATGTTTCCGGCGAAGGGGCGAATTCCGGTGGCGGCGCCGACTCGCAATATGCCTCCCTCGAAGGCATTCCGAGTCAAATCATCGGCGGCATCGATGTATACAAGAATCCCAATGCGGCGATGACTGAAGGCGGGCTCGGCGGCACCATCGATCTGAAGACTCTCAATCCGCTGGCGCAGCCCGATGGCCTTTCCCTCAGCGGGGTTTTCCAAGAAACCAGTGGAGATTTCACCGGCAACAGCAAGACTCCGGGGGGTACCGTGGTCGGCTCCTACAAGGTCAGCGATCGTTTGGCCTTCACCGGGAGCTTTACGTTTGACGACGAAAAGACCCACACCAAGGAATTCCAGGATCAAAATCGCGCCGACTGGATCATCACGCCGGGCGCGACCGGGCCCTACAGCGGTTCCTTGACCGCGGCCGGCCTTACCGCCCTTCCCAACGGCAAGACCTATATTGACCCGCAATTGGGCTATTTCACGGATGCCTTTGACTATCGCGACGACAAGGGCGCTTCGTTCGGTGTCGATGCCAAGGTGACCGATCACATCGAGACCAGCTTGAATTGGTTCTTCTCGAATGAGACCGACACCAACTATAGCTACACCGATAAGGCCTGGTTCAACGGCCAGGGGGCGGCGTCCGGCAGCCTGCTCCCGGGCATCGACCCCACGAAGCCCTATTCCATCGACGGCAATGGCGTGGTGCAAAGCGGCACCTTCAATGCCAATGGCGCCGAGACCGCGACCCTGTATCAGCAGAACAAGTCTCAGGCGAACAACTTTCAATGGCTGACTAAATTCAATGAGGGCGGCGCGCTACGCGGCAGCGTCGACGCATCGTATTCGCACGCCACCTCGAACCTGCAGGCCGATCAAGCCGACGTTGAACACGAGCAGTATCCGACCAGCGCCGGCGTGCCGACCGCGCCCGCCGCACCCGGCTGCAACAACGGCTCATCGACCTGCACGGGGGGAACCAGCCACCACGGGTATGAGTTTAATTATGCGAACGGCGGCACCTCCGGTCTGCCGTCCGTTAGTTACCTGGCGCCCTACGCGGATATCTTGAACAATCCGGCCTACACCACGTTCAAGTCGAACTGGGCCTGGGCCAACCTGACCGACTACAAGCAGTTTGCGGTCAAGGGCGACCTTCATTGGGATCCGGCCTTCATTACCGATGTTCCCACGACCATATCGGCGGGCGTGCGCTACGCCGGCCGCGATGTCGATCAAACCTTCGGCCGCTACCTCATCAATGGGACGCTGGCCGACGGCCAGGTTGCGGGCGGCGACAACGGCTGCGCGTGCGGCCCGTGGCTGTACTACCAGGACCCGGGCTATGGCAAGCCCAACATCCCCTATTCCACGGCGCTGTCGAATCCGGGCCTGGCTCTGAACGTCAATAACTTTGGCGTCGGTACCATCACCGTGAAGAATCCCACCACGGGCGGGATGACCAATCCCTCCACCTTCTTGGAGTCGGTCTGGTCGGGCGCCGGGGTGCCCAACAACACCGAAAAGTTCTTCGTCGATAAATTGAGTTCGTTCCAGGTCACCGAGCGCACCACCGCTACCTACCTGATGATGGACATCGGCAGCCCGGCGAGCCGATTCCATGCGAACTTCGGTGTCCGGATCGTGGACACCGACCTGACCATTCAAGGCGGTCAGACGGCGGCGTCGCCGACCTATTATGGAACGGCATCGTGGAACGGCGTCGACTCCAATGTGGTGCCCGTGACCACCCGGCGCAACTACACCGACGTGCTGCCCTCGTTCAATTTTGTGCTCGATGTCACCGAACAGCAGAAGGTCCGGTTCGGCGCGGCGCGCGTCATGTCGCCGCAGGATCTGTTCCAGCTGGGCACGGGCAATACGTTCAACTTCACGCGCAGCACCACCCGGGTGCAGCCCAACGGCACGGTGGGTGGGTTCTTCTTCGTCAACGGCACGGCGGGAAATCCTGAGCTCGATCCGTATCGCGCCTCGCAGTTCTATCTGTCCTACGAGAACTACTTTGCGCCGGGCGCCATTGCAAGCGTGTCGACTTTCTACAAGCAGGTGGACAACTTCACCGAAATCAAAACCATCCCCACCTTCGTCAACGACGATTTCGGCGGCGACACGGGCGATGTTACGCAACCGGTCAATGAAGGTTCCGGCCGCATTTACGGAGTGGAGTTCGGTGCCCAGTACTCCTTCGGGAATTTGGCCGATTGGCTCAATGGCTTTGGGTTCGCGGCGAACTACACCTACTCCAAGTCGACCACCGACAGCGCGAGCACCAGCTTCTCATACGACTCTGCCATACCCGGAGTTGCCCTGAACGCCGCCACCGGGACCTTGTTCTATGAGCGCTTCGGCTTCTCGACCCGATTGTCGTACTCCTGGCGGGATAAGGCCGTCAATGACAGCCAGGTGGGATCCACCTTCACCTTCCCGAATGCCAAAGGGGTGGAGACGACCTATCAGGTGTTCTCCGCACCGTACGGGCAACTCGACGGCCAGGTGGGCTACGACTTCAACAAGCATGTGGGCGTGTTTCTCTCCTTCCAGAATCTGACCAATTCGGCGCAGCACACGTACCTGCAATGGTCCGACCTGCCGTTCACGTACGACGAAAGCGGACGGCGCTTCTTCCTGGGAATCAAGGGTAAGCTGTAAGGGGTTCCGGCACCGGCGCATTCTTTCGATGCGGCGGTGCCGTTTTCCAGCCACCAGCGTGCAGAGACGCGAGGACATCCATGCCAGTCATGGATCGTTCTCGGTCGAAGGTCCTGATCCATATGCCGGATAACTCCCCAATAAAAAGCATCGCCATCGTCGGCGGCGGCACCGCCGGCTGGATGGCCGCGAGCATCCTGGCGCGGGCTCTGCCGGGCAGCGGCTGCGCCATCACCGTCATCGAGTCGCCCGATATCGGCAGGGTGGGAGTCGGCGAGGCTACCATCCCTCCCCTGGTGGATCTGCTGCGGTTTCTCAACATCAACGAAGGCGATTTCGTCAAGCACACTCAGGCGACTTACAAACTCGGCATCAAGTTCACCGATTGGCCGCGTACCGGGCATTCCTACTGGCATCCGTTCGGCAGCTTCGGCAGCATGATCAATCTGCGGCCCTTCTTTCACGCCTGGCACAAGGCCAAGGCGGCTGGCCTCGCTCCTCGATTCAACGACTTTAGTCTGTGCTCGGCGCTTGGGGATGCGGGCAAGTTTCGCTTTCCCGATGCCACGGTGCAGGGACCCGTCTCCGGCCTGCGCTACGCGCTGCACTTCGATGCCGGGCTGGTGGCCCAGTATTTGCGCAATTACTCGGAGCGTCTGGGGGTCGTGCGCCTGGAGCGCACCGTCGCGCAAGCCACCTTGCGCGAAGACGGCTTCATCGACGAGATCATCTTCAGCGACGCAAGCCGGCTGCAGGCGGACTTGTACATCGACTGCAGCGGATTTCGCGGCGTACTGATCGAAGGCGCGCTCAAGACCGGTTATATCGATTGGACCGATGTGCTGCCCTGCGATCGCGCGGTCGCCGTAATGACCGATAGGCCCGCCACCCGGCCGCCCTACACCGAGGCCATCGCGCACGCCGCCGGTTGGCGCTGGCGCATTCCGCTGCAGCACCGCGTCGGCAACGGCTATGTGTATTGCAGCGCCCATATCAGCGACACCCAAGCGGCGGACGAACTGGTGGCCTCGGTTGCCGAGAAGCCACTGCAGGATCCATTTTTCCTGCGATTCGTCACCGGCCGTCGAAAACTGCTGTGGAATCGCAACTGCGTCGCGCTCGGCCTCGCCTCGGGGTTTCTCGAGCCGCTCGAGTCCACCAGCATTCACATGGTGATGGCCGGCGCATACAAGCTGCTCGAGCACTTCCCCAACAGCTCATTCGCACAATCGAACATCGACTCTTACAACTCCGAATTGATTCAGGAAATCGAGCGCATTCGCGACTTCATCGTGCTGCATTACCTGACTGGGCGCACCGATACGCCGCATTGGGCCTACTGCCAGAATATGAAGCTGCCCGATAGCCTCGCGCAGTCCATTGAACTCTACAAGCACGCCGGCCGCATTCGCTGCAAGCCCGGCGAATTGTTCACCGATCTGAGCTGGTTCTACATTTTCGAGGGCATCGGCATCTCACCCGACAGTTACGATCCCTTGATGGACGTGGTGAGCATGAAGCAATTGCGCGAGATCCTGGGGTCGCTCGCGCAGTCCACCGCGCTCGCCGCCCAATCGGTGCCCTCTCACGACAGTTACTTCCCGGCCGGGATCCCGACTCGATGAATGTGTCGAAGCCCCTGTTGGGCGGAGTCGAACTGGGCGGAACGAAGTGTGTGTGCCTGATCGGTACGGGGCCGGACGATATCCGGGCCCAGGTGTCGGTGCCTACCGGAGAGGACGCGGACGCCACGCTCACCCGGATCGAAGCCATTCATCGCGGCTGGGCCGGTGAGCACGGCCCGATCGCCGCGTTCGGCATCGCCTCGTTCGGCCCGGTGGAACTTGATCGAACCTCGCCGCGCTACGGCTTCATCACATCGACTCCAAAACCGGGATGGCGCAACGTCGACATTGCGAGGCGCCTGTCGGCATTGTTCTGCGTGCCCGTGGGCTTCGATACCGATGTGAACGGGGCGGCGCTGGCCGAGGGCCGCTGGGGCGCTGCCAGGCACCTGGCGGATTTCGCCTATGTCACGGTGGGCACCGGCGTGGGCGTGGGTCTGGTGGTCGACGGCCGGCCGGCCTACGGCTTCAGCCACCCGGAGCTCGGCCACATTCGCATCGCGCGCAAGGCGGGAGACGACTGGCAGGGCGCCTGCGCGTTCCACGGCGACTGCGTCGAGGGCCTCGCTTCCGGCGCGGCGATCGCGGCGCGCGCCGGTTTGCCCGCCAATCAATTGCCGCCGGATAGTCCGGTCTGGGAACTGGTGGCGCATGCGCTGGCGCAATTGCTGCATACCATCGTGCTCGCGACGGCCCCACGGCGCATATTGATCGGCGGCGGAGTGGCCGAGGGGCGGCCGGAGCTGCTTCGATGCGTGCGGCGGCAGCTCGTGCATAGTTTGAACGGATACTTGAAAATGGACCGGCTCCCGGGCGGCATCGACGGCTATGCGGTGCCGCCGGGGCTTGGGCCGCAGGCTGGGCCGCTCGGCGCGCTGGCGCTCGCAGCCGACATGATTTGACCGCGCCGCTCGGTACTCACCCTTTGCGCGGAGCCATGCGAAAGAAGTTCTCAGCCGATGATCGAGTCGAAGGGACGGGCGCTGCCGGACCGCAGCTATCCGGCACCAACCTGGCGCGTGCCGGCGATCATAACCAGCGCGTCACCTTGCACGCCGTGAGGGTCAACGGGCCGGTCACCCGCACCGAACTGGCTCTGATGACCGGACTCACGCCGGCGGCGATTGCCAATATCACCAATCGCCTTCTGCGCGATCGGCTCATTCTGCGCGCCGGACGCCTGCACGGTGCCCGCGGCCAACCGGCCAGCAAGTTCGTGATCAACCCCGATAGCTGCTTCTCCATAGGGCTCAACGTCGATCGCGATCATGTGACCCTGGTGGTGCTGGACTTCGTCGGCAAGGTACGCGCCCGTGCGTCGCGCGAAATTCGCTTCGCCAAGCCCTCCACCGTGCGCATATTCTTCCAGCGCTCCATAGGCCGGATGCTGGCCAAGGCGGGCATTGCGCGCAATCGCCTCATCGGGGTCGGCGTGGCCTTTCCGGACGACATAGCCCGCGCCCATCTGCCGGATCAGCCCGCGGACTATGCGGCCTGGGCCTCGGTGCGTATCGACGATCTGATCCGCGATGTGCTCGGGATTCCCGTGTTCATCGAGAACGACGCGGCGGCCGCAGCCATCGGCGAAATGCAATTCGGCTCGGGCCACCGGTATCGAAGCTTCTTCTATCTGCTGGTGACTGCGGCCCTCGGGGGCGGCCTGGTGGTCGACGGCAGCTACTTCCGCGGCGCCAGCGGCCGCAGCGGCGAGATCGGCTGGCTGCGCGCCCGCAGCGAGACGGGCGAGGACAGCCAGCTGCAAAACATCGTTTCTCTGTCCTGCCTGTACAGCCGTCTCGCCGAGCATGGCGTCAGCGTGGCGACCCCGCGGGGGCTCATGCGTCTCGCGCCCTCCGCGCGCCTGATCGTGGATCGTTGGATTCACGAATCCACTGAGGCATTGGTGGACTCATTTGCCGCCATCAATTGTCTGATCAACCCGGAGGCCATCCTAATCGGCGGCCGCCTGCCCGCGGCCTTGGTCGACAGCCTGGCCGCTTCCTTGAACCGTCGCATGGCGGCGTTGGCCGCCCAGATACCGGCAATCGCGCCGATTGCCCGAGCCCTGACCTCGGACGATGCGCCGGCGGTGGGTGCGGCCATTCTGCCCTTCAGCTATCGGCTGTTGCCGACCCGCTTCGCACTGCTCAAGGCGACATGAGCGCGCTCGAGACGGCGCGGGTGCGCCTCGTCCATTGGTTGGTCGCCGACGCCTATCCGATATGGTCGCGCAACGGCGTGGATCCGCGCAATGGCGGATTCGTCGAAGCCCTCGATAGCAAGGGCGCTGCATTGACCCAGCCGCGGCGCGCGCGCGTTCATCCGCGCCAGGCCTATGCCTTCGCGCAGGCGCGCGGCTTCGGCTGGTGCGGCGACGCGGCCGGCCTGGTGGGACGCGGGATGGACTATTTCACGCGGTGCTATCGACGCTCCGACGGATTGTTCCGCACCCTGGCGGACGCCGACGGCGCGGTGCTCGACGATCGCGCGCTGCTCTACGACCAGGCCTTTGCGCTGCTCGGGTATGCAGCCGCGGCGGCGGCGCTCGATGCGCGCGGCGAATTCGAAGAGCGCGCGCTCGAGCTGCGGCACGCCATCGAGATGCACCTGAGTGCGGAGGATGGCGCGTTCTACTCGGACGAGCAGCGCAGCGGCCATCGCGAGTCGAATCCGCACATGCACTTGCTCGAAGCCTACCTGGCGTGGGCCGAGACGGGACGCGATTCGGGATGGGCCGCGGGCGCAAAGGGGCTGGCAGAGCTGGCACTGTCGCGCCTGATCGGCAGGGACGGCGGCGCCATCGGCGAGTCCTATCTCGCCACCTGGCACGCCGCGCCGGGAATGGCGGGGCGGCGCATCGAGCCGGGGCATCAGTTCGAGTGGGCCTGGCTGCTGCTGCGCTGCGAGCGCCGGCATCCCTCCCCGACCCTGCGCGGCGCGGCGTTGCGGCTCATCGGCCTCGGCGAGCGATTTGGCGTGCACCATGGCGGCGTCATCAACGCGCTGTTCGACGACTTCACCATCCAGGATGCCCGGGCACGCTTGTGGCCGCAGTGCGAACGGCTCAAGGCGGCGCTGCTCGCGCTGGCGGTCGCGGGGGAGCCGCAATACCGCTCCATCGCGGAGGCCGCGGCGCAGAGCCTGTTCCCCTATCTGAACACCACCCTGCCCGGGCTTTGGTTCGACGTGCGGCTGCCGAACGGCGAATTCGCCGACTCGCCGTCTCCGGCAAGCAGCTTCTATCACTTGGTGGGTGCCATTGCGGCTCTGGACGATGCGCTCGAGTTATCATCCTGACGGCACATGAAGCCCGCAAGAAACGAACCATGCCCCTGCGGCAGCCGCAGAAAATTCAAGCAATGCTGCGGGCGGATCATGGCGGGGTCGATGCCGAGCGATGCCGTTGCGTACAACAACCAGGGCAACGAATTGGCGCGACTTGGGCGGCTGGACGAAGCGCTTGCCGCTTATCGTCGCGCTCTGCTCCTGCACCCCGAATTCGCCGAGGCGCACAATAACCTGGGTCATGCCTTGCTGGATCTCGGTCGATTCGATGAAGCGGCGGCCAGCTGCCGCCGCGCCATCGAACTCAAGCCCCGCCATGCCGAAGCGCACGACAATCTGGGCGGCGCGCAGCTGGCGCTCGGGCAACTCGAGGAGGCACTGGCGAGCTACCGGCGGGCGATAGATATCGAACCCGGATTCGCCGAAGCGCACAACAATCTAGGCGCCGCCCTGCAGGAGCTCGGGCAGATCGATGCGGCGCTGGCGAGCTATGGCAGAGCACTGCAGATCAATCCTCATCTCGCCGAGGCACACAACAATCTCGGCAATGGACTGAGAAGCCTCGGGAAGCTCGAGGATGCCGCGGCAAGCTATCTCAGGGCACTCGAGGTCAATCCTCGATTCGCCGAAGCGCACTGCAATCTCGCCACCGTGTTGAGACTACAGGGACACACGGCACCAGCCCAAGCGAGCTGCCGCCGCGCGCTGGAAATCGATCCACGGTCGGCTTCGGCCCTCGTGGCATTGGCGGAATCAAGCGCCGACCTGGGCGAATTCGCGCCGGCTGAGGATCTTTTCAAGCGCGCCATCTCGATTCAGCCGGATTCGCCGCCAGCCTGGTCCGGCTTGGCGCACCTGCGGAAAATGACCCTTGCGGATGCGGACTGGCTGAGGCAGGCGCGGCGAATCGCAGGACAGGGATTGTCTCCTCGCCACGAAATCACCTTGCGCTATGCCATCGGCAAATTCCTCGATGACGTCCAGGATTTCGAGCCGGCATTCGACAATTTCCGACGCGCGAACGAGCTGACGAAGCTGCGCCACGCCAGGCACGACCGCAGGCAGCTGACCCGGACCGTCGATCTCATCATCGGCGATCGAGGCTGGCAGAATCGGCCGAGCGCCGGCGCCAACCCATCCGCACGCCCGGTGTTCATCGTCGGAATGCTGCGCTCCGGCACCACGCTGGCCGAGCAGATTCTGGCCTCGCATCCGGCCGTGTTCGGCGCCGGTGAGCAAAGCTACTGGAGCGCTGCATGGACGCTGTACGGCATGCGCACGCGCGAGGACCAGATGAGCGAGAGCTTGCTGCGCGAGCTGGCCGATGACTACCTGCTCTCATTGCAGGGTCTGGCCGGCGATGCCGCACGCGTCATCGACAAGATGCCGACCAACTTCCCCTTCCTGGGACTGATCCATGCGGCGCTACCGAACGCGCGCATCATTCACATGCGGCGCAATCCCCTCGATACCTGTCTTTCCATCTACATGCAGCCCCTGGAAGCGACGGTCGCTTACGCGAACGACCTGGAAGACCTGGCGCACTACTACACCGAATATCGGCGCGTGATGGACCACTGGCGATCGGCCCTGCCCGCCAACCTCATCCTGGACGTTCCCTATGAAGGGTTGGTGGACGACCAAGAGGCGTGGAGCCGAAGAATGCTGGAATTCATCGATCTGCCCTGGGACCCGCGCTGCATGGACTTCCACAGGACCGAGCGCACGGTCATTACCGCCAGCCGATGGCAGGTTCGGCAGGCGCTCAATCGCTCATCCATCGGTCGGTGGCGCAATTACGAGAAATTCCTCGGGCCGCTGCTGCACCTGGCGGCAGCGGCTGCGTCCCCCTAGTAGGGCTTGCCGTCCCGGTGGCAGAAGCCCGCGCCGTTCTTGATCGCCAGGTCAATGTCGGGATAGACGACCTCTTCCTGCGGGTGGCGCGAACCCACCTCCAAGTAGAGCGCATCCCTGCCGCTGCGGTTTTGCAAATGATGCCCATCCGGCGCGCCCGACTTGAAACCGGCGCAATCGCCGGCGCGCAGAATCTCTTCGCCGTCATCGGTGACCAGAACGAGTTCGCCGTCCACCACATAGATGAATTCGTCTTCCAAGGCATGCCAATGCCGCTGACTCGACCATGCGCCGGCGGGAAGCCGCGTGAGGTTCACCCCAAACTGCGTGAGTCCGCCGGCCTCTGCGAGGCGGCGGCGGAAGCGTTCCTTGCAGGGCTCACCGTAGGGAGCGGGATAGCTGGAACCCGTGACCGTCTTGGCCAGGCTCACGTCGATTTTCTTCGTCATGCAATCTCCTCGAGACGGCTACGGGATACGCATCTTGGGGCTGATCGACGGGACGATGAGTCCGTCCGCCGGCGGAGCCGTGGCGACAATCTTCGGCAGCGGCACCGCCGGCGTGCCGGCGCCGGCAAACACGGCGAAGTCCTGCTCGATGGTTCGAACCACCAGCTTGCTGAACAGCACCGGATGAATCACGAAGCTGCCGTCGGGATTCAGCGTCACCGGATCGATGACGATGTCGTGGGTGAGCGAGGCCGCAGGCGCGCTTCGAGCTCCCTTGGCGCGCATCGACAGGGTTGCCTGGTGGACGAACCCCTGCCGGCAGGCGGTCCAGAACTCGCTCGCCGCCTTGTCGGAGGACAAGGTCGGGAACAAGGTGCGCAAGGTGCGCCAGCACCCCGCGTTCAATTCATCCTCCGCCGTCCGCTGGTTGGCCTGCCTGAGATATCGCTCGAGCAAAGGCAACGCGATCATGAACACGGCAATGCCGGCACCGCGCCTGGGATACAGCAGCTCGAGCGTATCGACATACCAGGCACGAAAATTTACGCGATTCTGATCCATCATTGCGAGCGCCTCGACGGCCGTGCGGTCGAATTGCGAATCACCAATTCGTGATCCAGCAGGTGCCGGGGAATGCGCTCGGGCCAGCCATGGCGCCGGGGTTCGAGCTGAATGATCAGATCGGCGGCGATCCTCGCCATCGCCGCCACCGGCTGGCGAACCGTGGTCAGCTCGGGCCATATCATGCTGGCCACGGGCGCATCGTCGAATCCTGCCACCGACAATTGTCCCGGCAGATCGAGCCCGAACTTGCGCGCCATCGACACAGCGGCAGCGGCCATGTCGTCGTTGCTGGCGAAGATGGCGGTGGGCGGCAGCGCCGCCCGCAGCATCCGCTCGGCGCAGATCAAGCCGTCGCCGAAATCGAAGTTGCCGGTCTGCACCAAGTCGGAGTCGACAGGGATCTGCTGCGCGCGCATTTCGTCGACGAATCCGAGGTAACGCTGCTCGGTGGCGCCGTGCTCCGGCCTTCCCAAGATGAACCCGATGCGCCGATGTCCCAGGCTCACCAGGTGCGCGGTGACCTGCCGCGCGGCCGCGTAGTCATCGATGCCGATGGACGGAGTGGCGCTCAATTGATTCTTGGGCGCGATTCGCACGATGGGAATGGAGGCCTCGTGCAGCTTGCTCAAGACCACGGGATGATCGCTCAGGGGAGGCAGAAGAATGACTCCTTCCAGGCGCAGCTGCCCCAGCATGGTATCGATCTGCTTGTCGATGTCCGGACTTCGCCACATCCCAGGGTTCCACCATCAAGTGCAGGCTGGACTCGCGGCAGCGGGCGACCGCGCCTGCCTGAAATTCGCTCAAATAGTCGCCGGGCCTTTCGCAGAACAGGCCGATGAGAAAGGAGCGGTTGCTCGCCAGCCCGCGCGCGTTGAGATTCGGGCGGTAATTGAGCTGCTCGATGGCGTCGAGAATCCGCGCGCGGGTGTCGGAACGGACCCGCGGCTCATTGTTGATGACTCTCGATACCGTTTTGGGCGAAACCTTGGCGAGGTCTGCGACCTCCTGGATGGTGACTGAGGCGGGATTTAAATTGATGGCCAATGGGCGAACCTCGCGAGCATCTGCCTAGTTTAGCGATTCGCCTGGGTCCGCGGGCTGCAAAACATCAGTTCGCTGCGGGGCACCTTGGTGAAGCACCCGGCGCCTTGGCGGCCAGGCTCACCTCCGAGATGGTCAGCCCGAAATGCCCCGCGGTGGCCAGGGCGAAGGGGGCCGCCACCTGGCCTAGGTCGGCGCCGGCGGCGGCAAAGCAGGACAAGGGCAGCGACAAGGTTCGCCATTCCCCCGCCGGCGAGCTCTTGAAAAGTCGAGTCACATCCAGCATGGCGCCGGCATGGGTGCCGCACAGCGGCTCGGTGCAACGCAGGCCGACGGTGACGCTTTGATCCGGCGCCCGGTCGACCCGATAGCGCAGCTCGAGGGCCACCCCTTGTCGCGCCTGCGGCCGCAAATCGCCCGGACGGCCGGATATGGTGAACAATCCGCTCCCCGTGCCCGCCCAAACTATGCTGCTGCCGGCAGGTACCAAGGCCGCTTCGACATTGCCCTGCGGGCTATCCTGGCGCTGGGTGGTCAGATGGACTTCTGCGCTGTCATCGGCGACGAAGATGGACCAGGGCGCGGTGACGTGCCCCGCACGAAATAGGCTTCCGCGGGGCGCGGCCCAACGCGGCGGTATGTGTGGATCTTCCGACAGCCGCGGCGACTCCACGCTGCTGTGATAATCGAGGCCCCATCCTCGGGCAAACAGTGCACCGGAGACATTCCCGGCCGCATCGAAAGTCACC
Organism: uncultured Gammaproteobacteria bacterium; assembly: GCA_963837435.1. Lineage (GTDB taxonomy): Bacteria > Pseudomonadota > Gammaproteobacteria > Steroidobacterales > Steroidobacteraceae > Bog-1198. Next base: position 577,899 of record CAWINJ010000009.1, on the reverse strand, counting down.
GGCATGGCGGTCCGCGGCCAGGAGAAGGCCAACCGGCCGGTAAAATCGAAGTGCTCTGCCCCGGCCGCCGCGAACAGTACATCGGCAACCCCCTCGCCCTCGCTTCCCGGCAGCCACGCCGCGACGAAGGCGTCGGAGGCGTTGATCTCCGGGTTCACCCACAGCGGACGGCCCGACAGGAAAACCGCGACGGTCGGCAGGCCCTGTGCATGCAGCCGCCGCAACAGCTCGAGATCGTGCGCATCGTACGGGGAGAATTCGAGATTTTCTCGATCCCCCTGGAATTCCGCGTAGGGACCTTCGCCGAACACCACGATGGCGGCATCGGGTTTCTCCGCAAAGCGCCCGTCCCTGCTCAGCACGGCCGTTCCTCCCGCTGCCGTTACCACTTTTTGAATGCCGCCAAAAATCGAGGTGGCGCCGGGGAAATCCGCGTTGCTGTTGTGATCGCCCTGCCAGTCGATGGTCCAGCCGCCCGACTGCATGCCGATGCTATCCGCCCCATCGCCGGCCACCAATATCCGGGCGTGGGGATTCAAGGGCAGAGTGTGGTGGTCGTTCTTGAGCAGCACCAGCGATTTGCGCACGGCCTCGCGCGCCAACGCGCGATGTGCCGCGCTGCCGAGCACCGCGAGACCGCCGCCGCCGAAGCGCTGTGCCGGCGCTGCTCTCTGGAACGCGCCTGCCAGGGTCTTGACCCTCAAAATGCGCCGCACGGCGTCATCGATGCGGGCTTGTGGAATCTCCCCGGACCGCGCTTCGGCCAGCGTGTTCTTGTACAGATCCCGCCAGCTGTCCGGCGCCATCAGCATGTCGATGCCGGCGAGTATGGCGGCCGCGCATCGATACTTGGTGCAGCCCGGAATCTCCTCGTGAGCATTCCAATCCCCGACCACGAACCCTTCAAAGCCCATCCGTCCCTTCAAGATGTCGGTGAGCAAGTAGTGATTTGCGTGCATCTTCACGCCGTTCCAGCTGTTGTAGGAGGCCATGACGATCATGGCTCCGGCCTTGATCGCGGCCGGATATCCTGCCCCATGCACGGCGCTGAGCTCGGCCTCGGAAACCAGGTCATCGCCCTGATCTCGGCCGTTCAGCGTGCCGCCATCGCCGAGAAAATGCTTCACCGACGAGAGGGTGTGCCCCGGTGCCATGAATTGCGCCGTGCCGCGCTCACCCTGAAGTCCCGTGACCATTGCGGCGGCGTACTCGGCGACCAGCTGCGGCGATTCGGAGTAGCTTTCATAGGATCGGCCCCAGCGCACGTCGCGCGCAACCGCCACCGTGGGCGCGAAAGTCCAATCAATCCCCGTCGCGGCAACTTCCTGTGCCGTCGCCTCGCCGATCCGGCGCACCAAGTCTGGATCGTGCGCGGCTCCCAGAGCCACGTTGTGCGGGAATATCGTGGCGCCCACGACCTTTGCATGTCCGTGCACCGCGTCGATGCCGAACAGAATGGGGATCGGCGGGTGATCGGCGCCGGTCGCCGCCAATGAGGCGCGAAAGAACGCATCGGTCATGTCCAACCAGGCTTGCGGCGGCGCGCGCACATTGTCGCCGGGGGCCGCATTTCCGCCGGCGAGAATCGAACCCAGCTTGTAGGTACGCAACTCCGCCGGAGAAATCGAGGCAATGTCGGCCTGAATCATTTGGCCGATCTTCTCCTCCAAGCTCATATGCGTCAGCAGCTGCTGCACGAAGGCCTCGGTGGCCGGGTCCGGCGCCGGCTGTGCCACGGCGGGCCATAGTTCCGGATGTACACTGGCGCCGGAAGCAGGCGCCGCGGGAGAGGCGACGGCGCAAGCCAGCAAGACGAAGGCGGCGAGTGCGCCGTAGCCCGACCTATGCACGTGAAGTTGCCAGCGCCCCGGGGATGAATGCATCATAACTCTTTGTAATATTTGTACTTTTCTACAAACTCAACGCGGTCGGATACGGTCGCAATCGTCTTCGAGAGCCGAGCTTACAGGATTCGATGAAAAAATGTCAGCGCTGTCAATGATCGTATCGGCTGCGCCGCAGGACGCGGGGTCGAGGATGGGTCATGCCCCCTAACTCCTCCGCCGGCTTGCTCGGCCTGCTCGACTGGGCGGTGGTCGCCGCTTACACCGGAGGTCTCATCCTCCTCGGGCTGTTGATGTCGCGGCGTCGCATTGCGCCCGTGGATTACTTTCTCGCTTCGCGGGCCACCCGCTGGCCGGTGATCGGATTGGCGCTGCTCGCCTCCAACATGTCCTCGACGGCATTGGTCGGGCTGGCCGGCGGCGCTTACGCCATGGGCGTCGCGGTCTACGACTATGAATGGTCGGCCATCGTCATCCTGGTGTTCTTCTGTGTGTTCTTGCTGCCCTCCATCATTCGCAGCCAGATCTACACCATGCCGGAGTTCCTCGAACGCCGCTACGACCGCCGCGTTCGCCTATATTTTGCGCTGCTGACTTTGTTCCTCAATATTTTCGTCGATTCCGCCGGCGTGCTGTACAGCGGCTCGCTGGTCTGTCAGTTGCTGTTTCCCGCCTGGCCTTTGTGGCTGATCGTGGCGCTGCTGGCGGGCACGGCCGGCCTGTACACCACCTTGGGGGGCCTGCGCGCCGTGATCTACACCGAAGCGGTGCAAGCCATCGTGCTGATGCTGGGCGCACTCATGATCTCCATCGGTGCCTTCAGCCGTGCCGGAGGCTGGCAGCACCGTCATGCACGGCGTCGCTCCCGCCGCGCTGTCGCTCATCCGGCCGCCCGGCGATCCCGGCGTTCCGTGGCCCGGACTGCTGCTCGGCATTCCGCTGCTGGGATTTTATTATTGGTGCACCAACCAATCGATCGTGCAGCGCATGTTGTCGGCCAAGAACCTCGATCATGCCCGCTGGGGCGCGCTGTTCGCCGGCTTGCTGAAGCTGCCGGTGCTGTTCCTGATCGTGCTGCCGGGCACCTGCGCGCTGCTGCTGTTCCCGAACTTGCCGCGCGCCGACTTGGTGTATCCGCACTTGATCCTGCACCTGCTGCCGGCCGGCCTGGTCGGGTTGGTGGTCGCAGGATTCGTCGCGGCCACCATGGTGTCGATTGCCTCCATGCTCAACTCCGCATCGACGCTGATGACCATGGACGTCATCAAGCAGCTCAAGCCCGGCCTGACGGATTCGCAGGTGGTGCGGATCGGCCGCGTGAGCACCGTTGCCCTCTTGGTGGTGGCCGTAGCCTGGGCTCCGCAGCTGCAGCTGTTTCCCTCGCTGTGGCAATACCTGCAGGCCGTGCTGGCCTATGCGGTGCCCCCAGTGGTCGCGCTCTTCTTGGCGGGAATGTTCTGGGACGGAGCCAACGCCGATGGCGCGGCGGCGGCCATGCTGCTGGGATCGCTGCTCGGCTTCGCGCTGTTCCTCGTCAATGGGGTGCTGGGCTGGACGCACCTGCATTTCTTGTATGCGGCGCCGATTCTGACGGCACTGGATGCCTCGATACTGGTGGGGGTCAGCCGCCTCAGGCGAGGCGCGTGCGCCGTTTCCGGCGGAATCGCCATGTGGAGGTTCGACTTCAGCCGCGCCGAGCAATTGCGGCTCAAGCTCGTGCCCTTGTGGCAGGATTACCGCTTCCAGGCGGCGGCCCTGCTGGCGCTCACGGCCGCCGTGGTCGTCGCGTTTCGTTGAGCCGCGGGAGATTTCCTTGAAAAACTGGCCCGATCGGCGGCTGCTCGAGTTGTTCGGCATCTCACTGCCCATTATCCAGGCGCCCATGGCCGGGCCCGGCACCGCAGAATTGGCGATCGCCGTGAGCGACGCCGGCGGCCTTGGGTCCCTGCCCTGCGCTCAACTGAGTGTGGAACAGGCCCGGGCAGCCCTCGAGCGCATCCGCCCCTCGCCCTCGCGGCCGACCAATCTCAACTTCTTTTGCCATCCCGCGCCGGCGGCCGACGCGGTGCGCAGTCTGAATTGGCGAGCACGCCTGGCACCGTACTATGTGGAACTCGGCCTCGATCCCGAAGCAGCCCCGCCGCAGGCCGGACGTCGGCCCTTCGACGGCGAGTATTGCAAGCTCGTCGAGGAGTATCGACCGCAGGTGGTGAGTTTTCATTTCGGGCTGCCGTCCCGCGACCTGCTGGATCGCGTCAAGGCGGCCGGCTGCAAGGTAATTTCCTCCGCAACCACTGTCGCGGAAGCGCGCTATCTGCAGGATCAAGGCTGCGATGCGATCATCGCAATGGGAGTCGAGGCCGGAGGTCACCGCGGCAATTTTCTGGTCGAGGACATCTCAAGGCAGATCGGCACTTTCGCCTTGGTGCCGCAGGTGGTGGATGCGGTGACGGTTCCGGTCATCGCGGCCGGCGGGATCGCCGATGCCCGCGGCATCGTCGCGGCCTTCGCGCTCGGCGCAGCGGCGGTGCAAATCGGCACCGCCTATCTTTTTTGTCCCGAAGCCAATGTGCCGCGGGTGCATCGGGAGGCACTGAACAGCGCGGCGGACGACGACACCCTGCTCACCAATGTATTCACCGGCCGTCCGGCCCGGGGGATCGTCAACCGCATCATGCGCGAGCAGGGGCCCCTCTCATCGCTGACGCCGCAGTTTCCGCTGGCCGCCGCAGCGCTGGCGCCGCTCAAGGCCAAGTCCGAGGCGGCCGGCTCCGGCGATTTCACCAATCTCTGGTCGGGACAGGCGCTGTGCTTGGCGCGGAGGTCCATGCCGGCCGCGCAGCTGACAAAGTCGCTCGCCCGAGAGGCGCTGGAACGGCTGGCGAAATTGCGGGCTTCGGGCGCCGACAGCGATTCGACATAATATCTGAGCCTTAGGATTTAAGATTAACGCGGGCCGGCCGAAACTTCGGAGATGACGGGCACACGCCCGGTTTTAGGATCGACTCATGCCCAAAGCTTCCGCTCCGCCTACCTACCAGTCCAGGGGTGGATCCGTGCTTGCAGAAGGCGCGGCAGCGGCTCCCGAGACGCGGGGCGCCGCGCTCGAGTTTCTGCGGAATCTGGCCATGGAGCTGTCCAAGGGCAGCATGGATTTGCCCTGCTTCCCCGACGTGGTGATCCGAATTCGCCACGCCCTGGCGAATCCCACCACGACGACGGAAAAAACCGTGGCCATCGTCGGCAACGAGCCGCGTCTCGCGGCACGGCTGCTGCAGACCGCAAACTCGGCCGCGTTCAATACCACGGGCAAACCTCTGACCGACCTGCGATCCGCGATCACTCGCCTCGGGCACCAGCTGGTGCAGAGCGCGGCCATGGCCTACGCGGTCCAGCAAATGAAAAATGCGGCCGTGCTACGTCCCATCGCCAAGCCCTTGAATGAGTTGTGGAGAGATTGCATCTTGGTGGCCTCCGTCAGCCAGGCGGTCGCCGAGCGCACCCAGGTCCGTCCGGATGAAGCATTCTTGACGGGGCTGCTCCACGGCATCGGCCGGCTGTACATCATGGTGCGTGCGGTCGGCCAGGCGGAGGAGTTCGGCTACGACCAGACTTTCCTGCTTTTGGTTGCCGACTGGCATGCGTCCATCGGCAAGGCAGTGCTCGAGAACTGGGGTTTTGCGGAAGAAATGTGCAACGCCGTGGGCGAACAGGACGACCGCGAACGCCGCAAGGTGCGCGGCAATGAATTATCGGACGTTCTCGCCGTCGGCGTCGCGATCGCCGGCACCCTCAAGAATCCCGCATCCACGCCCAAGGTGGTGAGCGAAGTCAGCGCCTTCCAGCACGTCGGTTTGACGGCTGAGGACTGCGCCGCCGTTCTCGCTCAGGCCAAGCAGCATCTCGGCTCGCTGCACGATGCCTTGGGCGCCTGAAGGCGCAGTCAAGGTTTCGAAGCACCGGGCAGGCCGCGGCAACCCACTCCCTCCCTGCATACCTGATTGACGGGGCACACCACCGGGGTTCCCTTCACGCAGCCGCGCGCATCGGCATCCGGCGCGCGGGGCAGGCACCGCTCCAACCCATTGCAGCTTTGCTTGTCATCGCAGTCCGCGTCGGTTCTGCAGGCAATCGCGGACTGGTCGCGGTCCATGGTCGCGAGCTCGCCTTGGCGTCCGGTCACGCCCGACAGCGTGGCGCCGAGCAGCAGCTCGGGCGGCTCCTGAGCCGAGGGTAGTTCGACGTCGGCGGCGGCGATTTCCAGATCGGGCGTCAAGGGACTCGCGCCGCGATAGTACAAGCTGAAGCGCACCACATTGCGCGGGTCCAGCGCCTCGTTCAACTTCACCGGAATGAGATGGGTGGAATCGCGCGCCCATGCCTCGCCGTGCACCAATGGCAGGTGCCTGGCGCCTCTTCCGGCCTCATAGATGCGCAATTCCAGCGTGCTGCCCGCGCTCAATTCCTGGGAGCCCATGACGACGCGGACTTCCAGGCGAGTCACGGGGGCCGCTGCGGCACCGGCGGCGCCCAGAGCCCAGGCCGACACGCTGAGCCAAACGAGTGTTGGCAGGTATGATTTCACGGCTAGCTCCCCGGTAACTACTCCCTGCCTATCATAGCCGATACCGCCGATGTCACATCCGCCCCTGCGCGCACCGTCGCCGAATGCCGACCGGCGACCGCCCTGGGGCCCGAATCCGTGCAAAGGCGCGGCCAGCCGGCCGCCGCGGCCCGGCCGGGTTCGGATAGAATCGCGCCCCAGTTCAACGGGTGGGCGGCATGACGGATTTGAAGGCGGAGTTGAAGCGGATCTTCGGCTTCGATGAGTTTCGGCACGGGCAGGAGGCGGTGGTGCGCGATGCCTTGGCGGGCCGCGATGTGCTCGCCCTCATGCCCACCGGCGGGGGCAAATCCCTATGTTTCCAGCTCCCCGCGCTGCTGCAGCCCGGCGTCACCCTGGTCGTCTCGCCGCTGATCGCATTGATGCAGGATCAGGTGCGCCTGCTGCGGGACAACGATATCGCGGCCAGCTTCATCAACTCCGGCTTGGAAACCCACGAGGTGTCGCGGCGCACGGCGGCGCTGCTGCGGGGCGAGTTCAAGCTGTTCTATCTGGCTCCCGAGCGGCTGTTGAGCCCCGAGTTTCTCGACGGGCCGCTGCACGCCTTGAGCCTGGGACCCGGCATCAACGCCTTCGTCATCGATGAGGCGCACTGCGTCTCGGAGTGGGGCCACGATTTTCGGCGCGAATATCGGCAACTAGCCGCTCTGCGCCGGCGCCACCCGCGAATTCCGATGCTGGCATTCACGGCCACGGCGACGCCGCGGGTGCGCGCCGATATCGTGACGCAGCTGGCCTTGCGCAGTCCGGCGCTGCACGTCGCCAGCTTCAACCGGCCCAATCTCTTCTATCGGGTGCGCGCCAAGGGCAAGCACACTTACGCCGAATTGCTGGCGCAGATTCGAGCCGGAGGCGCCGGGATCGTCTACTGCCTGTCGCGTCGGCGAGTCGACGAATTGACCCTGCAGCTGCAGAACGACGTGGTCCGCGCGCGTCCCTATCATGCGGGACTGGATGCCGCGGCACGGCGCGACAATCAAGAGGCCTTCATCCGCGACGACATCCAGGTGATGGTCGCAACCATTGCCTTCGGAATGGGCATCAACAAGCCGGATGTGCGCTGGGTGGCGCACTACGACCTGCCGAGGACATTGGAGGGCTACTACCAAGAATCCGGCCGGGCCGGGCGCGACGGGGACCCGGCGCGCTGCACCCTGTATTTCGGTCCCGCCGACATCCGCACCTCGGAATTCTTGATCCAGCAGAAGATCGACCCCGACACGGGGGAGGCGCTCGAGGAGGAGCAGCGCATTGCGCGGCAGCAGCTGCGCCAGGTGCTCGACTATGCCGAGTCGACCGAATGCCGCAGGGCCGTGCAGCTGCGCTACCTGGGCGAGAATTTCGCCGCGCCCTGCGACGCCTGCGACAATTGCTGCGAGCCGCGGATCCTGCAGGATTGGAGCATGGAGGCCCGCCAATTCATGTCCTGCATCGCGCGGCTCGCGCAGCGCGGCCAGCGCTTCGGAGCCGCGCAAATCATCGACATTCTGCGCGGGGCGCGCAGCGAGCGCGTGCTGTCGAGGGGACATGACACTTTGAGCGTTTACGGCATAGGCAAGCAGCGCTCGCTCGAGGAGTGGCGCGGCGTCGCACGCGCCCTGCTCCATCAAGGGCTCATCGATGAGACCCAGGACGGCTTTCCCGTGCTGTCGCTCAATGCGAAAAGCGGTCCGGTGCTGCGGCAGGAAGCCGCGGTGCGCATGGCGGCCCCGGCCAAACGGAACCGGCCGCACGCGGGTGCGGATTCCGGCTCCGCTGCCGCGCCGCCCGCCGCCGGCGCACAAAACGTCGCGCTGTTCGACCGCCTACGCGCCCTGCGCAAGCGTTTGGCCGACGAAAGCGGATTGCCTCCCTACGTTGTGTTCCATGACGCCACTCTGCGCGAAATGGCCGCGCGCCGGCCGCCCACCCTGGGTCAGTTCGCCGAACTCCCCGGCGTCGGCCAGGCCAAGCTGGCGCGCTACGGCAGCCAATTCATCGCCGCCATTGCCGAATTCTCGGCCGAATACTCGGCCGAGCGCTCGCCCGAGCCGCCGCCTCACTCCTCGAACTTGTAGACCTTGCCCTCCTTCATCACGAAGTGAACGTGCTCTAGTTCGCGGATGTCGGCGAGCGGATCGCCGTTCACCGCGACGATGTCCGCCGACTTGCCGGCGGTGATCGAGCCGAAGAGCTCGGAATGGCCGATGAGGTCCGCGGCATTGACCGTGGCCGATTGAATGGCCTGCATCGGCGTCATGCCGTACTTCACCATGAAGGCGAATTGCCGTGCATTGATGCCATGCGGGCACACGCCCGCGTCGGTGCCGAAGGTCATCTTCACGCCGGCCCGTACCGCCTTGGTGAAGTTGCGGCGCTGCGCCTCCGCTAAGTCGCGGTCATGCTGCAGAAAATCGGCCGGCGTGTCCGGAGCCGACTGGATGCACTCCTCATCGTAGATGTCCATGTCCAGATAAGTGCCATGCTGTTTGGCGAGCGCTATGCCTTCATCGTCGATGAGGGTGGCGTGCTCGACCGACGCGACACCCGCACGAATCGCATTCTTGATGCCCTCGGCCGCATGCGCGTGGGCGGCGACCCGCAGGCCGAAGTTTGCGGCCTCCTCGACGGCGGCGCGCAGTTCCTCGGGCGTGAACTCGATGGACTTCGGATTGCTGCCGTGGGTGAGGACGGCCCCGGTGGACAGAATCTTGATGTGATCGGCGCCCCGGTGAGCAAGCTCCCGGATCTTCTGCCGCACCTCCCAGGGGCTGTTTGCCTCGCCGTAGTGCAGGTCCCAGGGCAGCTGGATGTCCGGCGACAGTCCGGTCATTGCGCCGGCGCCCTCGCTGATGGTGATGTAGGCGCCGGCCACATACATACGGGGCCCGATGAATATGCCGTTGGCGATGGCATCGCGCATCGCCACGTCGTTGAAGGCACGGTACACGCCGACGTCGCGCACCGTCGTGAAGCCGGCGAGCAGCGTGACCCTGGCGTTGGGGATGGCGGCGTAGGCGGTGTCCACCGCCGTCCTTTTCAGCACATCGAGCGGCTCCGAATCGGCGAGATCGGCCAGGTGCGTGTGGCAATCCATGAGTCCCGGCAAAACGGTCTCATTCGACAGGTCGATGACCTTGGCTCCCTCCGGTATGGCCAGGTCCGCACCCACCTCTTGGATTTTCGTGCCGCGGATGACGATGAGCTGATGCGCAAGCACGCGGCCGGCCAACACGTCGATGAGGTGGCCGGCGCGGATGACGGTCACGGGAGGGTCGGCCGGCGAGGACCCGGGCGCCGCCGGGGATCCGGCGGCCGAGTATTGCGCCAGGAATATCACGGACAGAATCGACGAACACAGTGCCGGAAGCGGTATCTTGATATGCATGAACCATCCCCTGATTGCCATGACGCGGCTGACCGCGCAATGATACTATTTTTCGATCGTTCAAATACGCCGAGCGCAAGCGCCGCTCGCCCGCACCGCGTCGACGGCCGCGGCGCATTTTCGCTAGGATGAGCCGCTCACTCCCAAGAGGAATTGGACATGACCGGACTTTCCGCGTTTCCGATCACCCAGAAATGGCCCGCCCAGCATCCCGACCGGTTGCAGCTTTATTCGCTCCCGACCCCGAACGGCGTGAAGGTTTCCATCATGCTCGAGGAAACCGGACTGCCCTACGAGGCGCATCGGGTGAGCTTCGACTCCAACGATCAGATGTCGCCGGAGTTCCTATCGCTGAATCCGAACAACAAGATCCCGGCCATCCTCGATCCGAATGGGCCGGGCGGAGAACCCCTGGCGCTGTTCGAGTCCGGCGCGATCCTGATCTATCTTGCGGAGAAAACCGCACGGCTCATGCCGTTGGATCCGGCCGGCCGCTACCGAACCATCCAGTGGCTGATGTTCCAGATGGGCGGCATCGGACCCATGTTCGGCCAGGTCGGCTTCTTCAACAAATTCGCCGGCAAGGACTACGAGGATAAGCGGCCGCGCGACCGCTATATCGGGGAATCGAAGCGCTTATTGGGTGTGCTGAACCGGCAGCTGGCGGATCGCCCCTGGATCACCGGGGCGGATTTCACGATTGCCGACATCGCCACCTTTCCCTGGATCAATAATCTGATCGGGTTCTACGAGGCGGGAGGCCTGGTCGGTATCGCGAATTTCCCGCACGTGACGCGCGCGCTGAGCGCATTCCTGGCGCGTCCGGCCGTGGCCCGGGGACTGAACATACCCCCGCGGGTCAAGTAGCGCGGGTCAAGTAGCGCGGGTCAAGTAGCGCGGGTCACCTAGCGCGGGTCACCTAGCACCGGTCGCGTAGCGCCGGTCGCGTAGCGAGAGTCACCTCGCGCGCTTCAGCCGGCGCTCGATCGCCCCCTGCAGTTCCTTGAGTTCTTCGATATGCAGTGCCGCGCCGCAGCCGGCAAACACCAGCGCCCCGGCGACGATGGTTGCGAGCAGCGCCGCGAGCTTGTACAAAAATGTCCTGGTGTCCCAGCCGGCCAGCAGCCCAGTGGGACGAGGCGGCGCAGACGGCGGCCAGGGCGGCAGCCGCCACGACGACTTTTCCCAGCATCGCCAGCATGCGCCCGGACTCGAGACCGCCGAGGTGCCTGCGCATGAGCGCGTACAGCAGCAGAAAATTGAACGTCGCGATGCAGCCGGTGGAGAATGCCAGTCCGCGAAACCCCCATCCCAGGTGGAAAGTGAACAGCCAATTGAGCAGCAGGTTCAGCCCCACCGCGAGAAAGCTCACGAGCATGGGAGTCTTGCGCCGGTCGAGCGCATAGAAGGCGTTCACCAGCACCTTGAGCGCGGCGTAGCCGGCCAGGCCGATCGCGTAGTAACGCAGCGCGCCGGCGGCCTGCGCCGCCTCATGGGCAGTGAATTTCCCATGCTGATAGAGCACGGAAATGATGGGCTCGGCGAGCATGATCAGGCCCACGGTCGAGGGTATGGTGAGCAGCAGCGCCAGGCGCATGGCGCGCGCCAGCTCGGCGCGGACCGCCGTCAATTGCCCCGCCGCCACCAGGCGCGACAGCAGCGGCAGAGTCACCGTGCCCAGCGCGACTCCGAACAAGCCCAGGGGCAGCTGCATCAGACGAAAGGCGATGGACAGCCAGTAGATCGGCCCGTCGCCCAAGGTCGAGGCAAACATCGAGTTGACCAGCACATTGAGCTGGGTGGTGCTGGCGGCGATCACCGAGGGACCCATCAGCAACAAAATTGCCTTCACCCCCGCATCGCGCCAGCGAAAATCGGGACGGAATCGATAGCCGAGTCGCGCCAGCGAGGGCAGCTGCACGGCGAGCTGCAATGCACCGCCGAAGACCGTCGCGGCGGCCAGGCCCAGCAGCGCGCGCGGGCCGAAGTGAGGGTCGATCCAGAAGCCGAGAATCACCCCGCCGACGATCGAGCCGATGTTGAAGAAGCTCGATGCCATCGCCGGCATGCCGAAGACGCTCTTGGAATTGAGCATCCCCATGACCAGGGCCGCGAGCGAGACCAGGAGAATGAACGGGAACATGATGCGCGTCAGCTCACGGTCAGCGCCGCCTTCTCCGGGTCGAAGCCCGGCGCCATCGCCGCCACCAGCTGCGGCGAGAAGACCACGCCGGCAATGCACAGGAGGCCGAGCACCACCGCCGTCATGGTCGCGACCTTGTTGGCGAGACGCCAGGCCGCGTCATCGCCGCCGCGCGCGATGGTCTTGCTGAAAGTGGTGACGAATGCGGTCGACAGCGCGCCTTCCGCGAACAGGTCGCGCAGCAGGTTCGGGATGCGGAATGCCGCGGTAAAGGCGTCCATCGCGCCGCCGCCGCCGAACAAGGCGGCGAAGATCTGATCGCGGGCCAATCCCAGCAGGCGGCTGCACATCACCGCCAGGCCGATGATGCCCGCCGCCTTGGTGTTCAGCTTCTCGGTGGGCTCATCCGCGGCGGCGGCGGGAGGCGATGCGCGATCACTCATTGGTCCCTAGCTTACCTAACGCCACGCATCACGTCGTGGCGATCATCGCCACCACCGTGACCGCCATGACCGCCGTGGCGCTCCATCCGAGCCGGCGCAATCGCGGCCGGATCACGAACCGCCCCATGATGTCCTCGCGGGACGCCAGCAGCATCATGATCGCCATGATGGGGACCGCAATGACGCCGTTGATTTCGGCACTCCACACCAGTGCCCGCATCGGGTCCAAATGCGTGAAATTCAAGGCCACGCCGCCCACCGTCGCGATGGCGATGATGGCGTAGAATTCCAGCGCCTCGTGGAGTTTCATGTCCAGGCCCGACTGCCAATCGAAGCTCTCCGTCACCGCGTAGGCTGCCGAACCCGCCAGCACCGGCACGGCCAGCATGCCCGTGCCGATGATGCCCAGGCTGAACAGCAAAAAGGTGGTCTGTCCGCCGAGCGGGCGCAGCGCCTCGGCGGCCTGGGCCGAGGTTTGAATGTCGACGACGCCGGCGGCGTGCAAGGTCGCCGCCGTGCTCAAGATGATGAAGAACGCGATCAGGTTCGAGAAGCCCATTCCCACGTAGGTATCCCAGCGTATGCGCCGCAGGTGCTTGCGCGCCACCTCCTCGGCGTGCGGCAGCAGCGAGCCGCCGCCGTTGCGGGCGGTGACCGCGCGCAGGTCTTCCATCTCCTGCGCGGCCTGCCAGAAGAACAGGTAGGGGCTGATCGTGGTGCCGAACACCGCCACGATCATGGTGATGGTGTTGTGATCGAGGACCAGCCGGGGCATGACCATTTCGGAGACGACGGCGCCCCAGTGGACGTGGACGGTGAATATCACCGCAACATAGGACAGCAGCGCGAGCGTCAGCCACTTCAAATAGCGCACATAGTCGGCATAGCGCAAAAAAACCTGCAGTCCCAGGCACAAGCATGCCGAACGCCACGGAATACAGATGCGCGGAGCCGCCGAGCAGCAAGCGCATCGCCTCGCCCATGGCGGCGATATCCGCCGCGATATTGATGGTATTGGCGATCAGCAGCAGGCCGACGATGCCGTACAGCACCGAACGCGGGAAACACCGCCTTGACGTTCGCCGCCAGTCCCCGGCCCGTGATGCAGCCCAGACGCGCGCTCACCATTTGGATGCCCACCATCAGGGGATAGGTGAACAGCACGGTCCACAGCATGCTGTAGCCGAACTGCGCTCCGGCCTGCGAATAGGTGGCGATGCCGCTCGGATCGTCGTCGGCGGCGCCCGTGATCAGGCCCGGGCCCAATTGCTTCACCCGCGGATCTTCCGTAATGCTTCTTGAGCAGATTGACCATCGCCAAACTCCAAAAATGGACTTCGAGTCCCGCATGGGAGAAGGGGTGGAAATCGGAGGATCAAGACCGGCGCGAACCGGATGGTTCGAGCCATTTGCGCCTTCCGCATTCGGCCGGACGGCGCTTCAGGAGAACCTAGGGCGTCATCGAGCCGGTACACGGGTGCCGCACGCGCAGCACCGATCACCACACGTACAACTACTCACGAGGACGGCCTATGTAACCGATGACGGGCGCGACGATAGACCGGCGCCGCGGATGTGTAAAGCAATAAATCGCCGCGGCGCGCCGCGCGCCGGGAAGCCGGTCGCGCCTCGGTGACGATCCCTGCCCCCAATGCGCGCCCCGGCGCGCCGCTAGCCGACGGCGGCCGCCTTGGCCTTGGCCACCTCGGCGATGACCTCGTCCGCAACCTGCCGCGGCACGGGCTCGTAGTGCGAGAACTCCATGGTGTAGGAGGCGCGGCCGCTGGTCATGCCGCGCAGCTGCCCGATGTAGCCGAACATCTCCGACAGCGGCACGTTCGCCACGACGGCGATGTTGGTGCCGCGCTCGAGCTGATCCTGGATGGCGCCGCGGCGGCGATTGATGTCGCCGATGACATCGCCGAGATAGTCGCCCGGAGTCACCGTCTCCACCTTCATGACCGGCTCGAGCAGTATCGGTCCGGCCTTGCGGATGGCTTCGCGGAAGCAGGCCTTGGCGGCGATTTCGAAGGTGAGCGCATTGGAATCGACGTCGTGGAAGCTGCCGTCGATCAGCGTCGCCCGGAAATCCACCGTCGGATAATGGGCGAGCACGCCGTCTTCCTTCTGGATCTTCAGGCCCTTCTCGACCGACGGGCACGAACTCCCGCGGCACCGAGCCGCCGACGGTTTCATCGACGAACTCGAATCCGGCGCTGCGCTCCAGCGGCTCGAACGTGATCCACACTTCGGCGAACTGGCCGGAACCGCCGGTCTGCTTCTTGTGGATGTACTGCTCGGTCAGCTTCTTGGTGAAGGTCTCGCGATACGCGACCTGCGGCTCGCCCATGATGCCTTCGACGCCGAATTCGGTGCGCATGCGGTCCAGCGTGACTTCCAGATGCAGCTCGCCCATGCCGCGCAGGATGGTCTGACCGGTTTCGCGGTCGGTTTCCAGATGCAGCGAAGGATCGGCGCGGACCATCTTGCCGAGCGCGGTGCCGAATTTTTCCTGTTCGGCCTTGAGCTTCGATTTCACGGAGACGCTGATGACGGGGTCCGGAAAGCGCATGCGCTCGAGCACCACCGGCGTCGGCGGCATCGCACAAGGTGTCGCCGGTCTCGGTATCCGCCAGGGACACCAGCGCGATGATGTCGCCGGCGCGCGCCTCTTCCACGGGATTGGCTTCCTTGGCGAACATTTCCACCATGCGGCCGATTTTCTCGCGCTTGCCGCGGGTGGAATTCTGAACCGAGGCGCCCTTGGTGAGCACGCCGGAATAGACGCGGATGAAGGTCAGCGCGCCGTAGGCGTCGTTGATGACCTTGAACGCCAGGGCGGAGAAGGGCTCGTCGTCCGAGCACTTGCGCTCGCCGATGGGTTCGCCGTCCGCATCCACGGTCTTGATCGAAGGCACGTCGGTCGGGGCCGGCATGTAGTCGACGACCGCGTCGAGCACCTGCTGCACGCCCTTGTTCTTGTAGGACGAACCGCACAGCACCACGGTGAATGCGGAGTTCAGGGTTCCCTTGCGAAGGCACTTGCGCAGCACGTCGGCCGAGGGAACGGTGCCGTGGGTCAGGTAGGCTTCCATGGCCTCATCGTCCTGCTCGAGGCAGGTATCGACCAATTCCGTGCGGTACTTCTGGATGTCGCCCAGGAGCTTGCGGTCGCTCGGCGTGTTGATGTGCAGCTTGTCGGCGATGTCCGGTGTGATGTCCAGGATCTGCCACTGGGCGTCCTTGTCGTCCGAGTCCCAGACCAGCGCCTTCATCTCGACCAGATCGATCATGCCCTTGAAATTCTCCTCCGATCCGATCGGAAGCTGCGCCGGCAGCGGACGCGCGCCCAGGCGCTTCTTGATCATGTCGACGCAGCGCAGGAAATTGGCGCCGCTGCGATCCATCTTGTTCACGTAGCAAATGCGCGGCACGCCGTAGTTGTCGGCCAGGCGCCAATTGGTCTCCGATTGCGGCTCGACGCCGGCGACGCCGTCGAATACCACGACGGCGCCGTCGAGCACGCGCAGGCTGCGATTGACCTCGATGGTGAAGTCCACGTGTCCCGGGGTGTCGATGAGATTGATTTTCTTGTCGCGCCAGAAGGCGGACACGGCGGCGCTTTGAATCGTGATGCCGCGCTTCTGTTCCTGCTCGAGATAGTCCGTCGTCGTCGAGGTCTTCAGATCCTTGGTATCGTGAATGTCGATGATGGTGTGCTTGCGCCCGGTGTAATACAGGATGCGCTCGGTCGTCGTCGTCTTGCCGGCGTCGACGTGGGCGATGATGCCGATATTGCGGATATCGGAAAGGGGGGTTGTGCGGGGCATGGCAAACTTCCGTAAAAAGTGTAATTAAGGAGAGCCGCGGTGGGCTGGCGTCAAAACCGCATAGTCTGACATGCTCCGGCGGATGTGTCGAAAAATTCGGGGAATTGGGCGGTGTCCTACGGGGACCGAGCACCCGCCGCGCCAGGGGGGCGCTATTCGCCCCTGGGGAGCCCCTTCCGGACAGCCCGGCCGAGGTCACGGGCGCGGGCTACTCGCGCGGGCCTACTCGACCGGCCTACTCGACGCTATATCCACGGCCCTCGAGGCAGGCTGCCTGGGCTCGGAGGTAATCCGAGCGTTTGGCCGCGGCGGTCGCACCCGCCGGCTGGGTCGGGTCGAACCCCGTCTGGGAGACGGCCCATTGATGGCACTCGAATTTATCCTTTCCCTGCTGATCCTGGCTCTGGCCATTCTTGGGATAGGCAATCAGCTCCGATACGGCCGGGGCCGGCGCCCCTGCCTGCCCCTGAAGGCCGGCCGGCGGGCTCACGGTCTCATATTGGTTGACCGTGCCGTCCCAGCGATAGTAGGTGTTGTCCGCATAGTAGTAGGGAACGCCGTTCCACCAGTACGTGGAGTAGTACAGGGGCAGGCTCGCAAAATACAATCCCAACCCCAGGCCTCCCCAACCCCAGCCCCAAGGCCCGTAGTAGCCGCCCCGCCAGCCAGTAGCCGCCGCGCCAGCCATAGTAGCCTCCGCGGTAGCCTCCATAGCCGTAGCCCCCACGATAGCCGCCGACCGCAGCGTGCCCGCCTCCGCACGGCCGCATGTCCGCCGCCGCCGCCCGCGTGCTGCGCGAACACCGGCGCACTCATGACCAGCGCGGCGATTCCGCCGCAGGCAATCAGGGAGAGCGAATGGAGCATCCTGGGCTTTTGCATAACGTCACCAATGGCGGTCGATGAATGTGAACTGGGCGCAATTATATAAGACATCGCAATTTCAGGGCAGTTCAACCCAAGCACTTGCGTCACATTTGCAGAGGAGCGCGCCGAGCCTGCGCCATCCGATCCCGACTGTCAGGCGGTCTTCGCCACGATTTGCAGCTGCGGAACCTCACAGCGGATCGACACGCCGCCTTCGGTGCGAGCCGCGATAGTGAGCCGGCCGCCGATCGAACTGGCGCGAAAATGCATGGTGCGCATGCCAAGGCCGCTGCCGGGCGGGCTGGACCTGGGCAATCCCACGCCATCGTCGTCGATCGTCAGTCGAACGCCGCCGGGATACGCCCACAGGTCGATCTCGATGAGTCGAGCTTGAGCATGCTTGAGCGCGTTTTGCACCGCCTCCTGGGCAATCCGATACAGATGATTGCGCACGTCGAGTTGCGGGAACGACGGAGGTTTCGAGGCGCGAGCGGAAGCGCACCACCGTACCGCCGATGGAACTGCGCGCCGCCAGCGCCTCGAGCGCGCTGCGCAGGCTGCCCTCGGCATCGCTCAGCGGCGAGACTCCCTGCGCGATGCGGCGCGCCGCCTGAATGCACGTGCCCGCCAGCGCCGCGAGCTGCGCCAGGGCTGCGGCGATGGGCTGACCCTCGCGTTCAGCACGGGTCGCCAGTGCGCGCGCCGAAAGTGACAGGCCGGTCAATTCCTGTCCCAAACCATCGTGCAATTCCTGGCCGATGCGGCGCTGCTCGGTGCCGATGGCATCGATGAGGGCACTGCCCAGCGCGCGGCGTTCAGTCACATCGCAGGCATACACCAATACAGCCCGCCGACCGCCCAAGTCGATGGCCCGCGTCCAGACTTCGACGGCCAGCACGCGCCCATCGCGGCCTCGATGCTGCGTTTCGAACGGCTCGGGAACCGCATCGGCGCCGTCGGGCCCTGCCGGGGGCGGCAGCACGCGCGGGCTGCCAGGCGGCGCGAGCGCGGGGACACTCTGCGCCAGGAATTCCGCGCGGCTCCAGCCGTACT
Source organism: uncultured Gammaproteobacteria bacterium (assembly GCA_963837435.1). Classification (GTDB taxonomy): domain Bacteria; phylum Pseudomonadota; class Gammaproteobacteria; order Steroidobacterales; family Steroidobacteraceae; genus Bog-1198. The sequence goes on along the minus strand of CAWINJ010000009.1, from coordinate 559,728 downwards.
GGCGCAAAGCCGCCTCGTTGACCATGAGAAATGCGAGCGTGTCCGGATCATGGACCCAGAGCGGCTGCGGGTTGCCGTCGAATATCTGTGCGTAACGGTGCTCGGCGCGAAGCCGTTCCAAAGCCGCTCTGTCGCGTTCGTCGAGCAGCGCCGTGATGATCAGGCTCACGCTCGTGAGCGCCGCGCCGAACGACCAGATGGTGGCGAGTCCCGCGAGCGCGTCGAGTTTGCCAAAAATACCGCGGCCGAATGCGAAACTCAGCCCCGATGCGGTCGAGATGACCAGTGCGCCGAACGCCGCGACCACGAGACCGAAGCGGATGGCGCCGACGACCACCAGCAGAAAAGCCAGCACGCCGATGAGGGGCCTGCCGACGCCGGCCGGATCGAAGGACAGCATGCCTGCGCAGCAAGCCGCCACCCCCAGCAACCAGATTCCTCCCTCGATCCAATGCGCGACGAACTGCGCCAGGCTCTGCCGGCTCAAGGCCACCAGCATCGGACCGGCGAGCAGCACTCCGGCCGCCGCATTGCTCCACCAGCGAACCCAGCGAAGTATATCCGCCGCGCCATGATCCCCGGAAAGCCAAAAACCCAGGAGTCCGAAGGTTGGGGTCAACATGGTGCCGATGGCCGCGGCGAGAATGAACAGCGGTACATCGCGCGCCCGGCGGAAATCCGCATCGAAGCCGCCCGTTTCGAGAAACCATGCCGTGAATACCGCGGCGGCCGACGCCCCGGCGCCGACGCTCAGCGAGGCGATCAGCGTATGGTGGGTCCACAAATCGATGGCCACCCCGGCGGCAAAGACCGCGGGCCACATGCGCCGCCCCCATCGAATGCAGGCGGCTGCCGAAATGCCCCCCGCCAACAACGGCAGCGTCGGGTATGCGCCGACGCTCGGCAGAATGAGTCCGACGGCGCCCGACGTGAACACGGCGGCAAAAATGGCCAGCCACTTGAGTATAGGTATCGGCTGTGCAGCACCCATGATGAGAGCCTACGACGAATCGCCCAGGCTTGTCGTCGAATTCATCGAAGGTCGAGAGAGCTTAGATGGCCGGCATCGCCGTTTTGCGTGGCACCAGAATCTCGGATAGCTTGTCAGGGTCGGCCAGTACTCAAGCCAAACCCCCAAGGAATTCCCAATGGATCGGCGTGACTTTCTCCTGGCATCGGCGCTTGCCGCCGTTGCCATCCCGAGGACCGCAGCCAGCGCCAAGGCGCCCTTCGCCGTGGAAGAACTGACCTTGGCGGACATTGCCGCGGCCTATGCACAGGGCCGATTGACCTCGCGGCAGCTCACTCAAATCTACCTCGATCGCATCGGCGCGCTCGACCGCCGCGGCCCCGGGCTGTGCGCCGTGCTTGAAACGAATCCCCGCGCGCTCGACGATGCGGCCGAACTGGACCGGGAACGCCAATCTCGCGGACCGCGCGGCCCTCTTCACGGCGTACCCATCCTCATCAAGGACAATGTGGAGACACAGGACCCCATGATGACCACCGCAGGGTCGCTGGCCCTCGCCGGCTGGTACGCGCCCAAGGATGCGCCCCTGGTGGGACGACTGCGCGCGGCCGGTGCCGTGATCCTCGGCAAGACCAATCTGAGTGAGTGGGCCAACTTTCGGTCCAGCCACTCCTCGAGCGGATGGAGCGGCCGGGGCGGTCAAACCCGCAACCCCTATGCGCTCAACCGGACGCCCTCGGGGTCCAGTTCCGGTTCGGCGGTCGCCGTCGCCGCCAACCTATGCGCCGTCGCCGTCGGCACGGAGACCGACGGCTCGATCGTCAGCCCGGCGTCGGTCAACGGCATCGTCGGCTTGAAGCCCACGGTGGGATTGGTCAGCCGCAGCGGCGTCGTGCCCATATCGCATAGTCAGGACACGGCGGGACCGCTGGCGAGAAGCGTGCGCGACGCCGCCGTGCTGCTGGGCGCGATGTCGGGTCCGGACGCCGCCGATCCGGCGAGCGCCGAGGTGGGGAATCGCTTCGAAAGCGACTATGCGCGCTTCCTGGATCCGCAGGGACTGCGTGGTGCGCGGCTGGGAATCGCACGCCGCTTCTTCGCCGACAACGCACCCCTGAACGGCTTCTTGGACGGCTGCATTGCAGCGCTGAAACGCGCCGGCGCGATCCTGATCGACCCCGCCGATCTGCCGATGCACGGCGCCGCAGCGGCGGCCGAGCAGGAAGTGCTGCTGTACGAGTTCAAGACCGACCTGGATAAATTTCTCGCGCGCCTGCCTGGCGACTTTGCGGTTCGATCGCTCGCGGACCTGATCCGTTTCAACGAGGCGCATCCGGCGCAGGAACTGGCGCTGTTCGACCAGGAACTGCTGCGCCAGGCGCAGGCCAAAGGCTCCCTGCAGGAAGCCGCCTACCAGGACGCGCGCGCGACTTGCCTGAACGCGACGCGTGCGGGAGGCATCGACGCGGTGCTGCTCGAGCATCGTCTCGATGCCATCGTCACGCTGACCTCGGGCCCCGCGTGGTTGATCGATTCGGTGAACGGCGACTCGGACACGGGCGGATGCTCGACCCCGGCGGCGGTCGCGGGTTACCCGCACATCACGGTGCCGGCCGGGCTGTATCGCGGCCTTCCCATTGGGCTCTCGTTCTTCGGAACCGCGTTCAGCGAGCCGGTGCTGATCAAACTGGCGTGCGGATTCGAGCACGCGGTCACGGGTCGAGAGATCCCGCGCTACTTGTCCGGAGTCTGAGGCGGCCGGCAGGGCTACGGCTGGCGCTGAATCGGGATGTCGATGTAGCTGTCCCTGTACCAGCGGATCTTGAGGGGTATTTTTCCGTCGGCGATGGTCTCCTCGCTCACATCGTTGCCCGTCCCATAGTTGATCTCGCGATCCGGACGCTTGTTGATGCCCAGGACCAGAACCAGCCGGCTGCCGGCGCTCAGCTGCCGGCTGGTCAGACGCTCGCTGCGGAACGCCAGCTCCTGGCGCTCCCCGGCCTTCAGCAGGTGCCGATGAACGCGGTCCCGGGCGTAGCTGGCGCGGATCTCGTAGCTTGGACTGAACAAACGGACGTAATCCCCGCTCGCCAGCCGCTCGTAAAGAATGATGTTCAAGTCCATGTCCATCTTGTTGACGGTGAAATCCAGCCGCCCGGAGAACAGGCCGTTGAACTGGGTCGGCTTGCTGAGCGCCTCGCTGACGAACATCACGTCGTTGCGCGTGGCGAGACTGGCGTTGATCAGATCGATGGAGGGAACCCACGCCGAATCCTTGCGGTCGACGAAATTCACGGTCTGGCGCACGAACGCGTTCGCATTCTTGTGCTGGGTCAAGCGGTGGCCGCCGCCGGCTGCGGCGCCTGCATCCAGATAGAACTTGAGCGAGCCCTTGGCCATGGCTTCGATCGAGGCCGCGTGGCGCCACTCGTTCGCGCCCATGACCTCGTAGTTGACTCTGTTCTTCAGCAACGGGGGTGTCGCACCTCCTTTGAGCACGTGGTCGAACCACTGATAGCGCAGCTCATGCAGATCGACCAGCGCCACCGGATCCACCGCGTAGCTCTGCAGCGTCGCCAAAGGTCCGCGCTCCATGACGGCATCGTCGTAGGGACCGACGATGAGCGTGTGATCTGCGTGCGGATTGAATCGATGGTGCTGGGTGAAGTAGTACAGGGCACCCGGTTCGCTGCCGGAGTAGTAGCCGGTGATCGTCAATACCGGAATGTCGATGTGCGCGAATTGCTCCCGATAAGGAATCATCTCCTGCCAGTACCGGTCGTAGCTCGGATGGTTCAGCCAGCGGATGAATATCGGATTCGGCTTGCCGTAGAGGCGGCCCAGATCCCGGTATCGCCCCCCGCTCGATGTACCACTTCTGATCGAGCGCGCGCCACAGCGCATCGTCGTAATAGTTGCTTTGATCGGATGCCTTGGTGTTGGTCACATAGGAAGACCAGCGGTAGCCGGAATTTTGGAAGATATTGCCGGCCATGGGGACGTCTATCCCCGGGGCGCTCGCCCCCGAGGTCGCGATGGCCTTGAGCGCCGGCGGCGGGTGCTTTGCCGCCGCCCACGCGGCGAAGCCGCTGTAGCCGTCGCCATACATTCCCACGCGGCCGTCGCTCCAAGGTTGCTTTGCGATCCAATGGATGACCGCGCGCGCCTCGTCGCCGTCGCGCTGGTAGGGAACGACCTGCCGCGGGCTGCTGCGCACTCCGTGGGTGTAAGCGACCACGCCCGCGTAACCGTGCGCCGCGCACTCCTTGGCATAGTTGCCGGCGTCGTAGATGGTGAATTCCAGCAAGGTGGGCACCGGCTTGGAGGGGTTCTTCGGCCGAACCACGACGGCGGCGACATGGCCGGCGCCGGGAGCATCGATGAGAATGTCGCCGTCGAATACATAACGCCGGCGGTCATCCTCCGCGTTCAACGCGACCGACCAAGGGTCCGAAGCTTCGATAGGCGTCGAAGGACAGGTAGGCCCAAATCAGCTCCACCGCGTCCGACTGCCCGATGCTGTCTTGGGCCCGCTGCTGATCCAATGACTTTTGCAGGGCGTCCCTATATGCCATCGGCGAGGTCCCGAGCCACTCGGTGACCGAGTAAGCGTCCTGATCGCTCAAGCCCTGGATCGACTCGAGGTAGGAGTTCGCGAAGGCCTGCGCAAACGGAATTCTTTTTTCGGCTTCCTTGGCTCTAGCGTGCACATACATGTCGTATATCACCGCGCGGCTCATCGACTGCGCGCCGTTCGCATGCCGCCGCTCGCGCAGCGATTGCCGCGACATGTCCGCCGCCGCAGTAGTTGCCGGCAACCATTTGCAATGCCGACAGATTCGCGAGATAGCGGTCCGGATCGGGTTCCTGGTAGACGGGAATGAGCCTCGATGCCAGATCGCGCATCGCCGGCCGCCGCATCGCCGGCGGATGCGGGCGCCCGAAAATCCAGCGTCGGGCCGGCGCCCCACGCGGGCGATGTCCCCGCCAGGAGAAGTGCGGCGAGGCCAATTGCCAGCCGCTTCAGGCTGCCGGTCGCGGGGCGCATGAAGGTGCTTTTCATTCTTGATTTCCGGATTCTTTCGAGGGCGCCGCACTGTGTCGAGCCCGGGGAGCCTTGACCAGATGCAGAACGCGCGTGAACAGGGGGTGAGCTTGAGCGGGGCCGCCGATGTGAATGACGCCGCTGCGCTGCAGCTCGTTGGTGAAGACGTCGATGACCAATTCGAGCACATCGTCGTCGAGGGAGCCGAAGGTGCCGTCGATGAGTACCCAGGGCGGATTCTGCAGCAGAATGCGGGCGACGGCGAGACAGAGCTGCTCGTCCTGGCTCAGCTCCCGGTCCCAGCGATGAGTGCGGTCGAGCAGCGGCGCGAGCCGCTCGAGCCCCAGCCGATACAGGGCGCGTTTGAAAGCCGCCTCGTCGAAACTCTCCGCCTTCAATGGATACGCGAGGATTTCGCGCAGGGTTCCGCGGGGCATGTAGGGCGTGCCGCGCGGCAGGTAGAATATCTGTTCGCCCGCCGGGCGCGCGATGTGTCCCGTGCCCCAGGGCCACAGTCCCGCCAACGCCCGGAACAGCTGCGTCTTGCCGGTTCCCGGCGCACCCAGGATGAGCACCCGCTCGCCGCTGCGCACGATCACGTTCGTTTCCTTGAGCCTGTCGGCGTTCGCGGCCGATACGATTTCGAGATTCTCGATCGAGATCGCCCCCGCCTCGCCCTCGGTATAAGCGATGCGGCTTTCGAATCCGCGCGGCTCATGGGCGCCGATCAAGGCGTGGCGGAAATTTGCCACTCGCAGCAGGGTGGCGCTCCAGTCGGCGATGGCGCTGAAATTGTCGATGAACCATCGCAACGAGGACTGCGCCTGGCTGAACGCGCCGGCCGCCATCATCAGCCCGCCGAAGGAAACCTTGCCGCTGAAATACAGGGGCGCGGCCACCAGTATGGGGGCGACGATGGTGACCCAGCCGAAACCGGCGGTGACCCAGGTCAGGTTCGCATGCCCCATGACGATGCGGCGCGTCGCGGCGAGCACATTGTCGAGATGCAGCTCGATGCGGCGTTTCTCGTCCGCCTCGCCCTCCGCCAACGAGATGTCATCGACGTGCTCGTTGACCCGCACCAGCGAGAAGCGCAGGTCCGCCTCGCGGGCGTAGCGCTGCGCGTTGCGGCCGATGAGGCCGCGGCCCACCCAGTAGCTGAGCAGCGAGCCGGCGCTCGCGTAGATGATCGCCGCCCAGACCATGAAGCCGGGAACCGTATAGTCCCGCTCGCCGACGCGAAACACGAAGTCGTTGGATAGACCCCAGAGAATGCCCGCGAAAGTGAAGAACAGTATCGAGGCCTGCAGCAGCCCGACGGCGAGATCGGCCGACAGCTCGCAAAGCTTGCGCGCATCCTCGTGAATGCGCTGATCCGGATTGACGCCCATCGATCCCGCATTGGCGAGCCAAAACGCACGGCGCGGCAGCATCCAGTCCCGCAGCAGGCCGAGCACCAACCCCTGGCGCAGCTTCAGCTCCAGGGTTTCGACCAGCCAGCGCTGCAGCACGTTCAGCGCAAGGAGAAAGCCCGCGATCAGGAAAAAGACGCCGAGCTGGAACAGAAAGTCCCGCAGGTCGCGGCGCGACAGGGCATCGTAGAAGGGCTTGTTCCAGCCGTTGAGGCGAATTTGCCCGTAGGCGGTGGCGGCGACGACCAGAACGATGGCGGTGAACACCGCGATGATCGCCTTGCCCGCCTTCGTGCCGATGATGGTACGGATGATGAGGCGGATCTGCCGGGCGAAGCTCAGATGGGCGGTTTCGCCCTCGGATGCGGTGCCGGAGATTTCTGTCGGGCTTGCCATCACCTGCTCAGCACCCTGCCATGCTTGGATGGCGCAGGATACCACCCATCGCGGCCTCAGGACCCCGTGCAGATCACTTCGGCGGGAGTCCCGGGCAGGGTCACGGAGTCAGAGTCGAATTCGGAGTATTCACGGCCACCGACGCGCACGGCGCGCAGCGCCGATCCGAGCGGCGGACGCAGAACGATTCGAGCGTCGATTGCATTGGCGAGTTCGAATCGCAACGTCGCCGCATCCACCCTGCGAAGCGAATAACTGAGGGCGCCGTAGGGCGTCGGCATCTCCCTGACCCGCACGCCGCCGCCCTCGAGCCACTCCGGTGCAAGGCCCGCCGCGACCACCAAGGTGCGATCCGCGTCGCGCTCGTAGGCGAACAGACTGCGCACGGCGAGCACATATTCGGCGGCAATCCAGGTGTGCGGCAGATCCCCCAGGTGGGCGGGCGTCTTGGGGTCGCGCCATGCGATTTCCGGCCACTGGTTCCAAGGTTGCGGGCGCCGATCCGACAGAAAGAACCGCAACAGTTCGAGTGCGTCGTCCCGCCGCCCCAATCGCACGAAGGCGCCGATGATGCGGATCTCGTAAGGCGTGTAATTGGTCCACGCGACGGCGCCGCTGCGCCTGCTGCGCCAGTCGGCGAGATACTTGTCGAAGGTGCGCTCGACCGCCTTGCGGTCCAGGCCGTCGGGCACATCGAGCAGGTAGATCGCGTTCGCGGTCGCCGTCGGATCGAAATCCGCCCACTCGATGCTCCCCGGTATGAAGTCCAGCGCGCGCTGCGCCCGGGTCGTCTCGATGGAGGCGAACAGCGAGGCGGCGAAGCGTTCGCGCAGCGCCGCCCAGCGTTGCGCCGAGTCGCCGCGGCCGGCCGCCTTGGCCAATTCGACGGCATCGCCCAATCCGCGCAGCGCCCAGAAATCGTCCCAGTAGGAATGCACCGGCTGCGCCAGGTAGCCTTCGTGGCTCACCGAAATCGGCAGCAGGCCGTCGGGGCCGAGCAGCCCTTCGATGCATCCCACCGCCTTGTCGATGTACGTCCAGGATTCCTCGAGCTGAGCATCATCCGAGGTGAATCGATGATAGTCGGCGATCAACGCCAGCAGTTCTCCATGACTATCGTGCTCCACCAGCCAGTCGACACCCTCGCGGTCGACGCAGCAGGGCACGAAGCCGTCCGCCCGCTGATGCGGGGCATACCAGCCGATGAACTCCTTGACCTCCTGCGCCCGCCCCATGCGCAGCAGGGCCGCGCTCATCATGGCGCCGTCGCGAATCCAGGAGCGCGTGTAGCGGCGCGGGCCGGGTTGCAGGGCAGGACCGGAGCGGGTCACCAGAATGTGCGCCGTCGCAGTGAGCGCGGCACGCACCGCGTCCATCATCCAGCCGCTCCCCGTCCACTGAGTCTGGGGAACCCTGCCGCCCCACTCGAACGGTGGCTCGCCGGCGATGTCGGCCGTGCGCCCCGGGCCCGGGCCCGGGCCCGGGCCCGGGCCCAGGCCCAGGCCCAGGCCCAGGCCCGCGCCCGCGCCCGCGCTCGCGTCAGCGGCTGGCAGGCAGTTCAGGGCGCATTCGACGCTTCGATGAGCCTCGGGAGACAACTGGAACTGAAGGGTACCGGTGGCGAAACCGAAGGGATCGTGGACCTCGGCGGCCGCTGGAAGTGCGCCGGTCGCCAAGTAGGAAGCCATGAACCCTTGATCGAAACTCAACGCTCCGAATCCTGCCGCCGCGGCCTCATCGGTCGCGCGCGCAGGCACTATCCGCGCGGCGCCATTGACATGAACCGTCGATTCGCGCCAAGCCAAATCGTGGATGGGACTGACCCCGCCCAGACCGCGGAAACTCTGCCAGGGCGGCGTGACTTGAAACGGCCGCACCAGCACGAACAGGCGCGCGGAGAATTTCCGATCGGTGAGATTCTCCAATGCATAGCGCACGCGATACCGCTCCGCTCGCCGTTGCCTCGCCCCGCATGCGCAGGCGCCACTCCGCCGTCTCCCAGATCACGGTCGGCACCGGCATCCAGTCCTCGAGCAGCTCCTGCCGCGCGGCCACATCCGCCCAGGTAAAGAGCCGCTCCTCGACCCACAGCATGGGTTCGATGGAGAAGGAGCCCTGCGCCACCTCGACCATGCCATCCTCGTTCATCAGCGCACATTGAACGCCGTCCGCCGTGCCGAAGGGTGTCCACAGGGCCTGTTCATTGTGCAGCCATCGCGGATGCCAGCCGCGCGCCTCGCCGTCGGCGATGTGGTTCCAGAATGCATCGATCGAACGTGAGAACTCGAAGGATTGCATGCGCAGTGCGGCGCCGGCCGACGGTTCATCGATTTCCAGGCGCAGCAATCGAGTCCGCAGCCCCGGAAGATAGACATAGCTGCGCTTGCCGGCGGCCGCCTTCGCTTCATGCAGGGTCTTCCAGCGCCGGCCGCTCATCGAACCGCGCACCCGAAAGCCGCTCGTCGGCGCCTGCTCGAGCCAGTCGACGATCAAGCCGCCGATCGAGCGCGGCTGGATCGAATCGATGACGATCCACGGCCGCCGGTCGTCGGGCCGCGGCTTCCAACCGGAGCCGAGCAAGGCGCCGGCGGCGGCGAACGGCGCCAGTTCGCTCGAGGCGCTGACCCTCGGCGGCTCGGAAGGAGTGCAATCCTCGATCCGCACGTCGGCAATCCACAGCGTGCCCCGGCCACCCTCGCCCGCGACGACGGCAAATTCCATGGAACCGAGGTCGGAGAGGCGGTCGCCGCTCGATGGTCCCCAGGCAAAGTCGATGTCCCGGCTGTATACCGTCACCTGAGTCCAGCGCGAAGGAAGCCGCAGATCCTTCTGCACGTGGCGCCAGACGTTCTGGCCCGAGGCATCCACCAGCTTCAGTTCGAGATTGTTGACCGGGCCGCGGCCGCGCAGACGAAATTTCACCGCATACTCTTCGGGCATGCCGCGCTTCAGCGGGCGGCGCGCGACCACGAAGCCTCCCCCGCCCTTGAAATCGAAGTCCAATTGCAGCGCCGGCATCCGCCCCGCTGCGGCCGAAGACAGCACGAGCTCCGCGTTGCCGGACACGACGGCTTGCCAGTCGGACGGAACGGTGGAATCGGCGGGCTTGTTTTGCATCAACTCCCTACGTTGTTGGGATCTCGCCAAACTCTTTCGAAGGGCAGCCGCCAGGCATGCGGCGCGATGAGCTGATGGATTGCATTCGGACCCCACGACCCTGGGTCGTAGAATCGGACCGGCGGAGCCGACTCGAGCAGAGTGGTCGACACTTCCCACAGCCTTTCGATGCCTTCGGCGGTCGTGAACAGCGTGTGGTCGCCGCGCATGGCATCGAGGATCAAACGCTCGTACGCCTCGAGCACATCGCCGATATGGCCGGTATCGTGCATCGCAAACTGCATGCTCAATTTATCCAGGCGCATCCCGGGACCGGGGCGCTTGCCGTAGAAGGAGAGGGACATCTTCGCGGCGTCCGCCAGGTCGAAAGTCAGATGATCCGGGCCCTGCGCACTGACGCCGGAACCGGCCGGGAACATGCTCTTGGGCGGCTCCTTGAACGCGATGGAAATGATTCGTTGCCCTTGGGCCAGCCGCTTGCCCGTGCGCAGGTAGAACGGCACACCGGCCCAGCGCCAATTGTCGATGAAGCATCGCAGGGCGATGAAGGTCTCCGTGTCCGATTCGTGGGCGACACCTTCCTCCGACCGGTATCCGGTGTACTGCCCGCGAATGACGTCCGACGGCTTGATCGGCAGCATGCTGCGAAAAACCTTGTTCTTCTCCTCGCTGATCGGAGTCGGCTCGAGCGAGGTGGGCGCCTCCATTGCCATGAAGCCCAGGATCTGGAACAGGTGCGTCACGACCATGTCCCGATAGGCGCCCGTCTGCTCGTAGAATGCGCTTCGCTGGCCGAGACCCAGGGTTTCCGGCACATCGATCTGCACGTGATCGATGAAGTTGCGGTTCCAGATCGGCTCGAACAGGCCGTTGGCGAAGCGGAAGGCGAGAATGTTCTGCGCCGCCTCCTTCCCCAGAAAATGATCGATTCGGAAAATCTGCTCCTCGTCGAAGACCTCGTGCAGCCGGGAATTGAGCGCAACGGCGCTCGCCAGGTCGGTGCCGAACGGCTTTTCCATGATGATCCGCGAGCCCTTGACCAGACCCGCGTCGCCCAGCAGGCGCACCGCCGACAGCGCCGCGTTGGGCGGCACACTCAGGTAGTGCAGCCGCCGGCTTTCGCCGTCGAACGAGCGCTCGGCCTCGAGGACCGCCGCCTTCAAGGCCTCGGCGCCGGCCGCCATGGGCACGTAGTGCAGATGCGTCTCGAAGGCCGCCCAGTCCGCCTCCGCCACCTCGCGGGTGGAGAACTCCTTGAGTGCCTCACGTGCGATGCGGCGGAACCCCGCCGTATCCAGATCTTCCAGGGACACACCGATGATGCGGCATCCGGGGATGAACCCTCTGCCGGTCAGCTGAAACAAGCCCGGCAGCAGCTTGCGCTTGGCGAGATCGCCCGTGGCGCCGACCAGCACCACGACTTGAGGAAACTGGGGGCCTACGCCGGCGGTTATCTTTGCCACCATTCACATCCTCTTCACACAGATGCGCCAGGATAGCATCGCGCGGCGGCCCGCGGTTCAGTTCAATTCCACTTCGGGTTTGGACGCCGATCGAGTGCCCGCCAGCGGCGCGTTGCTGCGCCCGTGATAGGTGTAGACCAGCGAGAATTTCGTGGAGTCGGTCTGATTTTTTCCGGCCGAGTGCAGCGTATTGCAATGGAAGAACACGGCATCGCCGGGCGCGAGGCGCGGCGATTCGGCGCTGCGCAGGATCTCGGCATTCTGCGCCTCGTCGGCGCGGAAGAACTTGGCCTCATCGAAGCGGCCGGCGTCGAATCTCATGCGGTGCGAGCCCGGCACGAGCCACAGCGCGCCATTGTCGATGTGCTCCGCGCCGAGCGCGAACCAAACCGAGACCAGGTCCTCGCGCTGGAACGACCAGTAGCGGATGTCCCGGTGCCAATTCGTCAGGCTGCCGTAGCGCGGATGCTTGGTCATCACGCAGTTGTGATGAGTGCGCGACATCAGCGCCCGCTCGCCGAAATAGTCCTCCATCCAGTCGCGCACGGCGGGTGCCGTGCCCCATTGCGCGAACAGCGCGTGGCGGCCGTACGCATCGAGCAGCCGCCGCACGGTCTCCCCGCCGGCGGCGCCCCGCGACGCCGGCGCGCCCGGATATCGCAGATCCGCCTCGAACTCGAGAGGTTCTGCGCGGGCGGTCAGCTGCGCGCGGGCCGCTTCATTGAGCTTCGCCAGTGCGTCGGCCGGCACGAACTGCGGCACGACCACATAACCCGTCTCGCGCAGTTGTTCGATTTGCGCGTGCCGCATCATGCGAGCCGGCGGACCCCCATGTCGCGCAGCACGTCGGCAACGGCGGCGACCGCCCGCTTCAGCGTGCTCGGTTCGATGGCGCCGATGCAGCCGACCCGAAAAGTATCGACCGCGGTCAGCTTGCCCGGGTACAGGATGAAGCCGCGTTCGCGCACCCGCTGATAGAAGGTCTTGAAGTCGTAGGCCGGATCGGGAGGCGAATGGAAGGTGACGATGATGGGGGCCTGCAGCGCGTCCGGCAGGAATGTCTTGAAGCCCAGACCCCGCATGCCCGAGACCAACGCCGCACAATTCTGCTCGTAGCGCTTCAGCCGGGCCGGCAGGCCTCCCTCCGCCTGATATTGGTCGATGGCTTCGCGTAGCGCGGCGAGCACGTGGGTCGGCGGTGTGAATCGCCATTGGCCGGTCTTCTGCATGTACTGCCACTGGTCCACCAAGTCCATGGCAAGCGAGCCGCTGTTGCCGGCGGCGCTCTCGAGCGCCGTGCGGCGCGCGATGACGAAGCCCATGCCCGGCACCCCCTCGAGGCATTTCCCGGACGCCGCAATCAGGGCGTCGAAGCGCAGGGTGCGTGCGTCGATCGGGATGGCCCCGTAGGAACTCATCGCGTCCACGATCAGGGCCCGCCCGCGCCTGGCAACCACCGCCGAGATGTCCGACAGCGGATTGAGTATCCCCGTGCCGGTTTCACAGTGCACCTGTGCAACATGCGTGATCGCCGGATCGGCGCCGAGCGCCGCGTCTATCCGCGCAGGATCGGCGGGCTCCTGCTCGCCATGCGCGAGCACCACGGCCTCGCGGCCGAGATAACCCAGGATCCGCACGATGCGCTTGCAGTAGCTGCCATTGTCGGGCACGAGCACCTTGCCGCCGCGCGGGACCAGCGTGCCGAGCGCCGCTTCGACAGAGAATGTGCCGCTGCCCTGCAGCGGCACACAGGCATGTTCAGCCTGCGCGTCGAGAATGGCGACCAGATCGCGGCACACCGACGCGGTCAGCTCGTTGAAGGACCCATCCCAGGATCCCCAATCCACGAGCATCGCGGACTTGGTGGCCGCCGAGGTCGTCAGGGGGCCGGGCGTCAGCAGTATCGGTTCCATATCGTTCACCAGGGCAGAGAATAAGTCTTCGTGTTGCAGTAGCTTTTCATCGTCTCCATCACGCCTTCCTTGAAGCCCAGGCCGGAGTCCTTGATGCCTCCGAAGGGCGTGATCTCGATACGGTAGCCCGGAACCTCGCGCACATTGACGCTGCCGACGTTGAGCTCGCGGACGAAGCGCACGATCAGGTCCATTCGGTTGGTGCAGAGGGACGATGATAGGCCATAGGCGGTGCCGTTCGAAATAGCGATGGCCTGTTCCACGGTCTTGAAGCGGATCACGGGCGAGACCGGGCCGAAGGTCTCCTGCCGCACCACCGTCATCTCGGGCACGACCCGGTCGAGCACCGTCGGCGAGTACAGCGCGCCACGGCGGGTGTTGCCGATCAGCAGCCGCGCGCCGCCGGCCACCGCTTCGTTCACCACGGCTTCGAAGCGCCGCGCCGACGCCTCGTCGATCACCGTGCCCATGTCCATGTCCGGATCGAAGGGATCGCCGTATTTGACGGCGCGCGTCTTTTCGACCAGCAGCTCGACGAAACGATCGGCCACGCTCTCCTGAACCAGCATGCGCTTCACGGCCGTGCAGCGCTGCCCAGAGTTCTTGTACGACCCGCTTGCCGCCAGGGAAGCGGCCTCCTCGATGTCCGCGTCCTCGAGCACGATGAGCGGATCGTTGCCGCCGAGTTCCAGCACCTGACGCTTGTAGACGGCCTTTCCGGCAATGTACTTGCCGATGGACACGCCCCCGGTGAAGGTGACGAGGTCGACGTCCGCGCTGGACAGCAGCTCATCGGCTATCTCCGCCGGATCGCCCGTCAGCACCGAGAGCATTTCAGGCGGCAGGCCCGCCTCGTACAGGATGTCCGCCAGCGCAAATGCCGTGAGCGGCGTCTTCTCGCTGGGCTTGAGCACGACGCGGTTGTTGGTGGCCACCGCCGGAGCCACCTTGTGGATCACCTGGTTCAGGGGATGGTTGAACGGGGTGATGGCCACAATGGCGCCCAGCAAGGGCTCCTTCAGGGTGTAGACCTTGCGGCTCTTGCCGTGCGCGGTCAGGTCGCAGGAGAACACCTGAGCATCGTCGACCAGCGCCAGGTTGGCTGCGAACAGCAGCACATCCGCGGCGCGGCCGACCTCGTACTGCGAATCCTTCAGGCACAGCCCCGATTCCAGCGTGATCAGAGCCGCCAGTTCAGCGCGCCTGGAAGCAATGATGGCGCCCGCCTGCATGAGGATTTTGTATCGCTCGTGGCGCGTGAGCGTGGACTTGAATTCGCGCGCGATGCGCAGCGCCCGTTTGACATCGCCGACCGTGGCCTTGGGCACGGTGCCGACCAACTCGCCGCTGTAGGGGTGTCGAACCTCGATGACCCGGTCGCGCGACAGCTTCTCGCCCGCGATCCGCAGCGACTCGTGAATCGGCTGGCGCTGAGCAGTGCTGGCGGGCATGGGACACCTACTCGCGGGGTGCGGCGAGGTTCAGCCCCAGATCGAACGCATCGAAGTTGCGCCAGCGGCGCGCATCGGGCTGTCTGGCGAGCGCGCGATTGACCAGCAGCGGCACCGTCTGTTCCGACATGCCGCCGTGAGAGCGCAAGGGCACGTCGAGGCCGGACAGGTCGTGCCGCTCGCGGCTGGTGCCGATGACAGTGTCGCGCCGCGATACCACCACCAGGTCGCCGATGCGGTCGGGTGGCAGCTCGAAGCGCGCGGCGGCTTCTTCCCGGGTCAATACCGCTTCGATCCCGGGCAGCTTCGAGATCCGTTCCGCGACCGCGCTCTCGATGCCCAGCGGCGGCAGGTACGCAAGCGCGAACGAGCCGAGCGCGCCATGGTGCACGACATAAGGGTCGGTGATCGGCAGAATCACCCGCGCCTTGCCGACGCCGAGCCAGGTGTCGAGCACGTCCTGAAGATAAATCACATTGGGTTGGCCGTCGCTGCCGTGCTTTGCGTTCATGCCGTGATCCGCGGTGAGCACGATGGTCGCTCCCAACTCGTCGAGGCGCGCCAGATTGCGGTCCATCATCGCATAGAACTCATTGGCCGCCGGCGTGCCCGGAGCGGCCTTGTGCTGGACATAGTCGGTGGTCGACAGGTACATCAGGTCGGGCCGCTCGCGCTCCATGAGCTTGACGCCCGCGACGAAGACGAATTCCGACAGCGCGGCGCTGTACACCGAGGGGACCGGCATGCCGACGCGACCGAGCACGTCCTCGATGCCGTTCTCGGCCAGGGTGACTTGATCGGCTTTCTCCGACGAGAAACAGATGCCCTGCATCCGGTGGCCCAGGAGCTTGCGCAGCTTGTCCTTCGCGGTGATCACGGCCACCTTGGCGCCGGCCTCGGAAAATGCCGCGAGTATGGTTCCGGCCCGCAAATGGCGCGGATCGTTCATCATGACTTCCTCGCCGCTCTCGGGGTCGAAGAAATAGTTGCCGCATATGCCGTGCACCGAGGGCGGCACGCCGGTCACGATGGACAGATTATTGGGATTGGTGAAACTGGGCATGACGCAGTCGGCCATGAAGCAGGTTCCGGCACCCGCCAGCAGCCGGCCGAGAAACGGCGCATCGCCCGCCTCCACGGCGGCCGTGATGTACTCGTGCTGGCAGCCGTCGACGCAGACTATGACCAGCGGTCCATGCATCCAGCGGTAGGTTCGGCCGTTCACGCAAATGTCGGTAGGCATGGTTTGCTCCTCAGGATGCCGCTACGGCCGCGGCCTTGTGCATGCGGTCGCGGCTCTGCGCCGCATGCTGGCTCAGCAGGCGGCCCGCCCGCTTGGAATCTCGCGCGGCGATGGCGTCCACCACGGCCCTGTGCTCGGAATTGGACACGGCAAACCCGCCGCCGTCCTGCAGCCCGCGCAGGCGAAACAGCAGCAATCCCTTGGTGAGCACGCGGTAGCTTTCGGTCAGGCGTGCGTTCCCGGCGAACTCGACCAGCAGGTCGTGAAACTTCAAGTTCAGGCCGTGGTAGCGCTTGATGTCGTGCATGCGCACCGCCTCATCCATCTGCGCCAGGGCCGCCTCGAGGCGGCGCAGAGTTTCGGGCGTCGCGCGCTCAGCCACCCGCCGGCCGATCAATTGGTCGAGCGCCTCGCGCACATCGTAGATCTCATCGGCCTCGGCGATGGATATCTCGCGCACGAAAACGCCTCGATTCTTTTCGGAGCGCACCAGGCGCGCTTCCTCGAGCGCGCGCAACGCTTCCCGAATCGGCCCGCGGCTGGTTCGAAAACGCTGCGCCAGATCGCTCTCGTTGACGTGCTGACCGACGGCGAGCTCGCCGCGCAGGATCAGCTGCTCGATCTCAGCTTGCACCAGCGCCGGGAGCGAGTTCGACTGGACCAATTGGAGCACCGAGGGGGCGGCTTGGGGCATGGACGAAACTCAATGAGATGTGTCGAGACTATAGCACAATTGCAGATTGTCGACAATAAGCACTTGACATAAGTTTACTGTCCGATGGCAGCAAGGCTGCGCAGCGGCCCCAGAAACTTGTCGTAATTCTTCCAGCGCCCGGTCGATGCGGCGTAGATTTTTTGCCGCACCTGCCACTTGCTGGCCGTGATGACGAGGCGTTCGGTCTGGTGAAATTCCAGGCATTTCGGATCCCAGGGCAGTCCGACGAAATCCAGCATCCGCCGCGTCCACCCTTCTTGATCCGCGATCAGCGCCTCATACGGCACCTCGAGGAGCGACGTCGCGGGAAGCACTGTGCGCCAGTGATCGGTGAGACGGACATATTCGCCGTAGTAGTGCGCCAGATTGCTCAAATCGTTGGCGTAGGGACCCATGTTGAAAAAATGCTGAAAGTAGATCGACAGGCAGGTATCGAGCGGATGCCGCCGCATGTGGATGATGCGGGCGTTGGGAAAGACCGCATGAATCAGTCCGGCATACAGGAAATTCGACGGCATCTTGTCGATCACTCGCGATGCCGCGCCGGAGAATGCGGTCAGCCGGGCGAGGTAGTCGTCAATCAGGCCCGGCGGCACCGCATCGACGCCGTCGGCCCGCGATCTCTCGTAGGCGGCGAATGCGGAATCCCAGTACGTCACTTCCCCCGCGCCGAACACCTGCGGATGAGACGCCAGAATTTGCTCGGCGAGCGAAGTGCCCGATCTGGGCATGCCGACGATGAAAACCGGCAGTTCCGAGGCCGATGCCCCGGCCCGGCGCCGCTGCACGAATGCCGCATCGAAACCGCCGACGATCGCATCGACGCGCCGGCTCAGCTTCGCTGCGTCGTACTGCGGTCCATGGCGTTTGGCCAGTTCGTTCGCCCGCCGAAAATGCGCAAAGGCGTCATCGTATCGCCC
Organism: uncultured Gammaproteobacteria bacterium; assembly: GCA_963837435.1. Classification (GTDB taxonomy): domain Bacteria; phylum Pseudomonadota; class Gammaproteobacteria; order Steroidobacterales; family Steroidobacteraceae; genus Bog-1198. The sequence goes on along the minus strand of CAWINJ010000009.1, from coordinate 542,083 downwards.
GACATCGTCGCAGTATTTTCCGAGCGCGTAACGCAGGCTGATTTCATGCCCCAGCGGCGGCTGCCTTGCAAGCAGAGCCTCGGCGCCGTTCAGCCAGGCGGTATCTTCCTGCGTCATCTTGCGATGCGCTGCAATGCCCCAGTAGGCAAAAGGAAATTGCGGATCGAGGTCGATAGCCCGCTGGAAAAGCTCCTGTGCCTCCGCAAATCGGCCTTGGTCGGCGCGCAATTCACCGAGCAGGGACAGGGCCTCGACGTAGTTCGGATCGCTGGCCAGTGCGGCCCGGCAGCAGGCTTCCGCTGCCGCGTCGCGGCGTTGCGTGCGCAGCAACGTGGCGAGGCTGACCTGGGCAAGCGGATGGCCGGGCTGCGCCGCCTCGGCGCGGCGGAAGCTCTCCGCCGCCGCGTCGAACCGCCGCAATTCGAGCAGGGCGTTGCCGAGATTGCAATGGCTCACGGCGGACGCCGGGTCAAGCTCGATGGCGCGCGCATAGAGGGATGCGGCTTGCGTATAGTCGCCGAGATCGCGCAGCACGTTTCCCAGGTTGTTGATTGCTTCCACGTCGCTGGGATTCAATGACAATGCCCGCCGGTAGCTCGCCGCCGCCTCTTCCCGCAGCCCGAGCTGCCGGAGCGCGTTGCTCAGATTGCACAGGATTTGCGCATCGTCAGGCTTCGCGGCAGCGGCGTGCCGGTAGCAGCCCGCGGCGTCGCGATATTGGCCCAACGCCATGAAGGCGTTCCCCAGATTGTTGTGCGCCTCGGCCAGCCGCGGTTGCAGCTCGATGGCACGCAGGTACAAGGGAACCGCTTCGCCAGACCGTCCCAGAGCTTTCAGCGAATTGGCGGCGTCGACCAGAGTTGCGGGATCGTCCGGCCGGATTGCAAGCGCCCGCCCCAAGCTCGCCCAGGCCTCGACCCAACGTCCCCTGTCGTGGAGCGCCGCCCCCAGATTGGCGTGCGCCTCGGCATCGTCCGGCATCAGCTGCGCCGTGCGGCTCAGCGCCGGCAGCGCTTCCCTGCCTTGGCGCACCAGTACCACGCTCAATATTTTCCAGAGCACACCGACGTCGGGGTGGATCTTCAGCAAAGCGCCGGTCTGCCGCTCCGCTTCATCGAATCTGCCCTGCTCGACCAGCGCAACGAGCGCGCCGATCTGACGCGCATTCAGACCCTTCTCATGCATCACGGTAGCGGGTCATCGCATCGCCGAGTGCGCTCTTGAGCGGCCCGAGCCAGGGTTCGAAGCGTCTCCACTGATCGAGCCCTTCGCGAAAAATGGGCCGGCGAACCTGCTCCGAGCTGGCTGTGCGCACGCTGCGCACGGTCTGGTGAAATTCGACGCAGCCCGGTTCGAACTCGAGGCCGCAGAAATCGAGGATCCGCCGTACATTGCCCTCGAGATCGTCGACCACGTCTTCATGATGCACGCGCAGCACCCATCCCGGCAGGACGCGGTCCCAGTGACCCATCAAGTCCAGATAAGTCCGGTAGTAGCGGGCAATGTCCTCGATGCTGTAGGTGAATTCCTGGCCGTTGGCGAACAATTGCTTCAGATTGCTGAAGCAGCAGGCGATGGGCTCGCGCCGCGCGTCGATGATCTTCGCCTTCGGCAGCATCAGGTGAATCAGCCCGAGATGCCGGAAGTTGTTCGGCATCTTGTCGATGAAGAAGGGTTTGTCCGTGCGATAAATGCGCGTGGCGGCCAGATACCGCTCCCCGAGCCGCTGAAATTCGGCGGCCGGCATCTGCGCGAGCACGCGCGGATAGCGCGGATTGTCGAGATCCGGATCGCGGCCGCGCAGTTCGGCGACGATTTGCTGAACGTTGGCGAGTTCCTGCGTGCCCTCCACCCGGGAGTGAGAGGCGAGGATCTGCTCGAGCAAGGTGGAACCCGACCGCGGCAAACCCACGATGAAGATCGGATCCGGCTCCTGCGCGCCGCAGCCGCGCCGGGCGGCAAAGAATTCCGAGGTGCAGACTTCGATCTGCTGCCGCGTGTTGTTCTCGAGGATTTCGGGGCGATACCTGCTCTCGAGCCGCTTCTGCGCATTGCCGAGCGCGTAGTAGCGGAACGACTCCGCGTGGTCGCCCTGATCTTCGAGCGCCTTACCGAGCGCAAAGTAGAGGTGATAACGGTCGACATCGCCGATCGCCGGATCGGCTTCCGCGGCACGCAGCCGCGCCAGTTCCGCCTCGGTGAAGCGGTAGGTTTTGAGATTGGCGAGGCTCCAATAGGCGTCGCCGAAATTCGGCCTGCAGGCCGCCGCCCGGCGATAGGACTCGACCGCCTCGTCGCCTCGACCCAGGGTCTTCAATGCGTGGGCTATCGACAGGTGCAGCTCCGCGTCCTGCGGCGTCCCCTGCAAAAGCTCCCGGTACAATTGCACGGCCCGTTCCTGCTCGCCGAGCCCCACGCTGGCCGTGGCGTAGAGGGTCTTATAGAGCAGGTTTTCGGGCTCCTCCTTCAACAGCAGATCGAGTTCGCGGCGCGCCTCGGGATATCGATGCAGCTCCATCAACACCTCGGCGTACTCCCGGCGCGCGGGCCGGTAGCCGGGCGCCTGCGCCAAGACCGCACCCAGCAGCAGTTCCGCGTCGTCGAACACCTTGCGGGCAATGCCGATCCGGGCGAGCAGCCGCATGGCTTCCACATGATCGCCGTGCTTCAGAAGAAAGGCGCGCACCATCGGCTCGGCCGCGTCCAGATCGCCGTCCATGAACAGCCCCGTCGCAATCACCACCTCGGGCGGCAGCTTCCGAAGCGTGGCGACATGGGCCGCCGACATGGCCATATTGTCGGCCTGCCCCGTCATGCGGTAGAGGCCTTCCAGCATGCGCCAGCTGGCGGGCAGCGCATGATTGATGTTCACCGCGTGGAGAAAGGCATCGATGGCCTGCGTCGCCTGCTTCATCATCACGAAACAATGCCCGCGTTCCTCGTGCAGACGGCTGAAGCGCGGGTGATGCCGCTCGAGGTCCGCTAGCGTCTTCAGCGCACCCTCGACACGGCCGAGACAGCGCCGCGAGACGGCCAGGAGCAACTGCAAATCCCGGTGGTCCCGGGCCCCGGGGCGCAGCACCCCTTGCGCCGCCAGGGCCTCGGATGCCACCAGCGCCTCGGACGCCGCCAGCGCATCGGCGAATTTTTGCTGTCTGAGCAGCGCACGTATGCGGGGAATTTCGGCAGCAATCGCCGATGCCGCCGGCTCGACGTCCGTTGAATCCATTGAGAGTCCCGAAAAAAAAGGGCGGACACAGAGTCCGCCCTCGATTCTACTGCAAACGCCGGTCCGGCTGTCCGGGACCGGCCCGCCGATCAGAACTTATACCCGAACTGCAGCATCAGCACGCGCGGCCGCAGAGGCACCTCGGACTTGATGAACTGAGCCGAGCTGGTGTTCGTGCTGGCATTGGAGTTCGACAGGTTGCTGCCGTTGATCTGCGCCGTCCAATTATCCTTGGCCACGCCGACCGCCGCATCATAGGTCGTGTAACCCGGCATCGTGTACTGACACAGCGTGGTGGTCGGAACCGGCGTGCAGAATGCGCTGGCGCCCGCGGGGAAACTCGCCGGCTCGTTCCGCTGCGACGCGATGTGGTTGGCTCCCACCATGGCGAAGGGCTTGTAGTCGCCCGTGCTCACGAAATCGTAGCGCGCTCGCACGTTGAACTGCAGGGGCGGCGAGAACGGCGGAGAGGTATCGAGCACACCGTAGGGGTTGGTGTACGGCAGATTCTTGACCTGAGTGATGCACTGGCCGATGGGCGTGGGGTTGCCCGCGGACACCCGGTCGCTGGTCAAGCACGGCGCATTGGTTTGGTTCGTGCTGTTCCAAGAGCTCGATCCCTGCACGGTGAGACCTTCCGTCACGCGAGCGACGAGCTGCAGCTCGACACCCTTGACCTCATAGGTGGGTCCGTTCACGTCGAAGGTGGTATTGCCGAGATGCACCGGATCGAACAGCGCCAATTGCACATTGGACCACTTCATCTTGTACACCGAGGCGTTGACCTGGACCCGATGATCCAGGAATTCGCTCTTCACGCCGAGCTCGACGTTGGTCAGGCTGTCGGAGTCGTAGCCCGACGGCTTGTCGTATTGATCGGTCGTCTTGCTCGTGGTGTACGGTGCCTCGCCGGCCAGCGAGACCACGCCATTGGGAGACGCCGTGCGGTTGAAGCCGCCCGGACGGAATCCCTGCGAGAAGGTGCTGTAGGCCATCACGTCCGGCGTGATATGCCAGGTCAGGTTGGCGCGGCTCCGGGACCCGGTCTCGCTCTTGTTCAAATCGATGCCGAAACCGCAGTTCCCGGCCGCAATGCAGGCCCCGTTGGGCTTGTTCAGGGCCGCCGTCGAGGTATAGAACTCCGAACCTTGTTCGAACTCTTCATAGTGATAGAAGCGGGTCCCGACCGTGGCCGTCAGCACCTTCGGCAGGATGTCGAAATCCAGCGAGGTGAAGAAGGCGGTCTGCTTGTAGCCGCGCTGCACGTCCTCGCCGAACGCCGTGTCGGAGTTCTCGCGCAGGCCGGGATCGGTCGCAAAGTTGCCGGGAATGGGGCCGACCGCGGACAAGCAGTCCGGGCCGCCATTTTCGGAGATCGTCAGATTGGCCGCACTACACTGCGGAATGGCCAGATAGTTGAAGTTCATCTGATCGTCGATCACGAACTTTTCCCAGTACGCGCCCACCAGGGCTCGGAAACGGTTGTCTTCCGAGGTGCTGACGCGGATTTCGTGGCTCTGATGCGTGTTCTGGACGGTATCGTTCCAAGTGCCGACCGGCGCGTAGCAGGTCTTCGGCTTGCCATTGCCCGCATCGAAACCCGTGCCCGTTCCGGTGCAGGCGTAGTACTGGCCGCCGCCGCTGGTCACGTAGTTCGAATAATCCGCCTGCTGCTGGATGTGGCGCACCATATAGCTGCCGGTGTAGACCAATTTCAGGTCGCCGAAGCTGCCCAAATTTCCGAACCTGCCGTTGAGAGTCCAGGCCGTGCTCTCGTAATGATCCTTGTCATAGGCCGGGGCGAAGGCGGTGATCTGGTCGGGTCCCAGGGCCTGTCCCTGCGGGTTCGCGGGATACTGCGCAAAGTACCCATCCGCCTCCATGTTCTGATAGTTCTGCTGAATGAGCACGTTCCAATCGTCATTGATCTTGAACAGCGCCGACAGGCGCATGCCCGTATAGGTGACCGGGTTGGTGTTGTCCGCCACCAGCGCCGCATTGTTGGCGACCGGACTGCCGGGGAATGAGATGGTGCCCGGCACATTGTTGATGTAGCCGCCGCGATGGTCGGTGAAAATGGTGGCGCGCACGGCCAGAGTGTCCGTGATCAGCGGAATATTGATGGTCGCGTTACCGCTCGAGTTCGGGTCGCCGCCGGCAGTCGTGCCATAACCCACGTTCACATTGCCCTCGGTGACATCCAGCTTGGGCTTGTTCGTGATGTAGCGAATGGCGCCTGCCTGCGAGCCGCCGCCGAACAGCGTACCCTGCGGGCCTTCCAGCACTTCCACCCGTTCCATGTCGACCATGTAGACATCGTTGTTGCGCGCCGGAAATTGCATGGACTGGTCATCCAAGTACAGCGCGACGTTCGGGAAGGGGGCCGTCGTCGACTGCGATTGATTGCCGGAGCCACCGGAACTGAGGCCGCGCATGAAAATATTGCCGCCGCCGGGACCGTTTCCACTGTAGGTCACGTTCGGCGTGTACCGCAGCAAGTCATCGAAGGTGGTGACATTGAGTTGCTTCAGCTGCTCGCCGGTGACCGCCTGAATCGTGATCGGCACGTTCTGAACGTTTTCCGTGCGCCGCTGGGCAGTCACCGTGATCTCTTGGATAGCGTCGGAGTCGCTGGCGGCCGCCGCCGTGTCGGCTTGGGCGATGCCGAACCCGAGGCCGGATCCGCTCAAAATCGCCGCAATGGCGTAGGACAACTTCGGATTTGAATTCATGTTTCCATCCCTTCTTTAAAAACTTAGGAGTCATGCTGCATCGCAGCGCGACTTTCGAAAAACAACAAAATCCTTGGCATCCCCTGCCTTCAGTTTCGCTCTCTTTCCTGAATTCGTCTCTCGTTGCGCAGAAAAGACCATCGGCGCAACCACCGCGAGCGGCGCGGGCGCAACCCATGGTCAGTGCGTGACACTATCGCAACATGAGTGGGTATTCAACGAAATGTTACAAACCAATTGTTGCAGAAACGTGACGGGCGCGATTTGGGGTATTCGGATTCGAGCCTTTGTGCTCGAATTTTCCAATGAAAGCGAACATTTGCGAGGCCTTTTGCGCCGTGCCATTAGGGATTACCCCTAACGAAGCGCCGCCTAAGGTCAGGTTTCCTCCTTGCCGAGCGCCTCGCGCAGCGGCCCGATGAACCCCTCGTACCGGCGCCACCGCCCGACGGACCCCCTGCTGATGGGCTGGCGCACCTGCCAATTGCTCGCGGTGAGCACAGGCCGCACGGTGAGATGGAACTCGAGGCAGCGCGCATCCCAGGGGAGCCCGATGTGAGCGAGCATCCGGCGGCTCCAGGCCTCGGGATCGTCGACCAGATCCTCGTACCGGACCTCGAGCAGCGTCCCCGGCGGTAGTACGGCACGCCAGTGCGCCATCAGGCGGCGGTACTCCCGGTAGTAGTGCGCCAGGTCGCCGAGATCGGTCGCGTACGGATGCGCGGCGGAGAATCCTTGGAAGTAGATCGACAGGCAGGTGTCGAGGGGATCGCGCTCGAGATGAATGAACCGGGCGCCCGGCAGCGCTGCGTGAATGAGGCCGATGTGCCTGAAGTTGACGGGCAGCTTGTCGACGATGCGGGACGCCTCGGGTGCCTGTGCCGCGAGTCCCTCCAGGTAAGCGCGGCCGAGCTCCTCGATCGTCGCGGCGCGTTGCTCTGGGGGTGCCTTACGCTCGGCGTCTGCCGCAAAAATCCAGTAGAGCAGCTCGCCCGCGCCGTGGACCTGCGGATGCGAAGCGAGGATCTGTTCGGTCAGGCTGGTGCCCGACCGCGGCATGCCAACGACGAATACCGGGCGCTCGGAGATCAAGCCATTGGACCGCAGGGTCGCGAGCGCGCCTCGATCGAAGGCCGCAAGAGTGCGCGTTACTCGCTGCGTCATCTCGGGGCGGTCGTACGTTAAGCGGCTGCCGCGGGCAAGTTCGTTGCCCACCCGATGGTGTTCGAAGGCCGCAGCTCGTTCGTCGACGTCATCGTAGTACTTGCCGAGAGCGTGGTGCAGATTGATGGCGTGCGCCACCGGCACGCCGCGCGCCAGCACACGCTCGGCGGCGTCGCGCCATGTCGCGTCGGCCACGCTCATCTTGCGCAACGCCGCGAGGCTCGCCAGCGCCTCGGGCAGCTGCGGATCGATGGCCAATGCTCTGCGCAGCCACTCCTCGGCCTGGTCGAATCGGCCATGGTCGATCGCAAGGCTGCCCAGCAGCGCGAGCGTGTCCGCGGCCTCGGGACGGAGCGCCAGCGCACGCCGTGCGCTCGCTTCCGCTTCGGCGAGCCGCCCGAGAGCTCGCTCGGCCATCGCATGGGCGGCATGAAGCGGGGCGTGATCCGGGGCTACCTCGAGTCCCGTACGATAAGCGGCGCCGGCATCGTGCAAGGCATTCAGCGCAAGCAGCGAATTGCCGAGGTGCAGGTGCGCTTCCGGCAGCCGCGGCTCGAGCTCGATCGCCCGGCGGGAATGCTCGACCGCGGCGCGGAAGTCACCGAGACAATGCAGCACGTGACCCAAATTGGCGTGCAGTCGCCCATTGCCGGGCATTCGGCTGAGCAAATCGCGATAGCAACCTGCGGAGGCTGAGTAGCGTCCCAGTGCTGCCAGCAGGGCTGCATACTCGTCGAGGATGTCGTCGCGCACGCCGCGAGCCAGGAGGCGCTCGTAATGAGGCAGCGCCTCGGCGGCGCGGCCGACCAGATCGAGCGCACGTGCCAATTGCGCTACGGCGGCTGTGAATTCGGGTCGCAGCTGCACCGCCGTCTGCAAGCTGGCGATCGCCGCCTCCCGCGCGCCGGCTTCGAGGAGCGCGCTGCCCAAGTTGCGGTGAGCCTCGGCGAGTCCCGGTTCGAGCGCGATCACGCGCCGGTATCCCGCGATTGCCGCTGCGAGCGCCCCCCGAGCGCGCTCGGCGTTGGCGAGGTTGCCGAGCGCCGCAGCGAAGAGCGGCCGAAGCTCGAGCGCACGCCGGCAGCTTGCGATCGCCGCGTCCGTCCGTCCCAGCCGCAACAGCACCTGGCCCAGGTCGTTATGGGCGTCGGCGAGCTCGGGGTGCAGAGCAATTGCGCGCCCGAAGCTCTCGGCGGCCCGCTCGAGCAAGCCGCGCTCCTCGAGCGCCTGGCCGAGCCGATAGTGCGCGTCGGCCTCGTTGCGAGCGGGCGGCATCTTAAGAGCGCATCAGCCGCGGTAGCGCACGAGTGCAGTCATGGGCTTCCGGAAAGAACAAAGGGTGGGCATCGCTGCCCACCCACTAGTCTAGCTCAACGGCGCGCATCGGCGCCCAAACGCTAGAACTTGTATCCAATCTTGATGCCGAGCACCCGTGGCCGCAGCGGCACCTCCGCCTTGATGAACTGCCCGGAGGTCGTGAACAGGCTCGCGTCCGAGTTGCTGAGGTTCGAGCCGAAGGCCTGGACTGACCACTGATCCTTTCCGACATTGAAGGCCGCGTCATACGTCGTGTAGGCCGGCTGGTCGTAGCGCAGCCATGAGGTTGTCGGCACGATGACCCCTGCGCCGGACTGGAAGCTGCTCGGCTCGTTCTGCATGTCGCCGACGTGCTGCGCGCCCACCGTGAAGAACATCTTGTAATCGTTGACCTGCCAGTCGTAGCGTGCGCGCACGTTGTACTCGATGGTCGGCGAAAAGGCCGGCGTTGAACCGACGCTGCCGAGCGGATTTTGCAGAGGCACGTTCTCGCTCAAGGTGGGCGACCACACCTGCGTGATGCAGCTGCCGATCGGTGTGGGGTTGCCCGGGTTCGACGACTGCAGACACGGCGAGTTAGTCTCCTTGGCGTTGTTGTGCGAAATCGAACCCTGCAGGGTCAAGCCCTCGGTAACCCGCCCGACGATCTGCAACTCGATGCCCTTGATCCGATAATCGGGTCCCGCCACGCCAAACGTGGTGTTGCCGAAGATCGGCGGGTTATAGATCAGCGTCTGGACATTTTTCCAGTCCATGACGTATGCCGAGCCGTTGACCAGTAGCCGGTGGTCCAGCCACTCGGTCTTCCAGCCGATCTCGTTGTTGACCAATGTATCCGGCGGATAGGTATAGGGCTTGTTGTACTGCTTGACCAGCGTCGGGTTCGCATCCGGGCCGACCGTCGGCAATCCCGTGGCCGGATCCACGTCGATCTTCACCTCGGCACTGTTCTTGCGGTTGCCGGCGCCCGGACGGAAGCCCTGCGAGAAGGTGTAGTACACCATCGCGTCCGGAATGATGTGCCAGGTCAGGTTAGCGCGGCTCTTGAACCCCGTGTAGTCCGCATCGTGCGTCGCATCCGTGAGCTTCGAGCCCACACACGCGCCGTTCGGGATACCCGCGCACCCGGTGCTCGTGGAGTACTGCGAACCGCGAAAGGTTTCCTTGTAGTCGTAGTAGCGGGTTCCGGCGGTCAGCGTCAAAACCTTCGGGATCAGGTCGTAATCGATCGATGTGAAGAACGCCAGCTGTTTGTAGCCGCGCTCGAGGTCCTCGCCGAATGCGACATCTTGATTGCGCTCGGTCGGATCGATCGCCGCGTAGCCGGGAGCCGGAATGACGTTGGCTGTGCACACCTGCAGGCCTTCCTGGTAAAGCGTGAGGTTCGCCGGAGTACAAGAAGGGAATGACTTGTACAGGAAGTTCATGTCGTCCTTGATGTCGAAGTCCTCCCAGAACGCGCCGACCAGGCCCCGCAGCCGCCAATCGTCGGGGGTGCTGAGCCGCAGCTCGTGACTCTGGTGCGTAGTTTCGACATGGTCCTGCCAGGACGAGACCGGCGAGTAGCAGGTGAGCGGCCCCACTCCATGGCCCATGGGGGCGGCGCCGCCGCCGCAGGTGTAGTAGAAGCCGCCCGCCGAGCGTGCGTAGTTCGTGTAATCCATCGCATTGTCGATCGTGCGGCTGAGGTAGCCGCCGGTGTACACCAGCTTGAGGTCGCCGACCTTGCCGTTGACGGTCCAGGAGGTGTTCTCCCACTTGTCCTTGTCGTAGGATGGCGAGAATGAAGTCTCTTCCCAGGGGCCGAGCGGTGTCTCCTGCGAGCTGAGCGGGAACTGCTCGTCGACGCCCTCCGCATCCATGTACTGATAGGTCTGCTGGATGAGCAGGCTCCAATCCGAGTTGATCTGCCAAAGCGCCGAGGCCCGGATGCCCTGGTAGGTCACCGGGTTCTGCGCCCTTCCCGCGAGCGCGTAGTTGTTGGCCGTGGCCGCGTCCGCCGGGTAAGGGATGTGATAGGAAACGGTGCCTGGGTCCGTCGGGAAACGCGTGAACTGGCTCGGTACATTGTCGATGTAGCCGCCGCGGCGGTCGTTGTAGATGACCGCTCGGACGGCCAGTGTGTCCGGGATCAGCGGCACATTGAGCACGGCCGTGAGCGCTGAGTTCGGATCGCCATGGGCGGTGGTGCCGTAGGAGGCGTCGACGTTGCCCTCCGTGACATTCAGCTTCGGCTTGTTGGTGATGTAGCGGATCGCGCCCGCCTCGGCACCACCCCCGAACAGCGTGCCCTGCGGACCTTCGAGCACCTCGATGCGTTCCATGTCCGCCATGTACACATCGACATTGCGCCCCGGGAAGGACATGGACTGATCGTCAAGGTAGGTCGCGACATTCGGGAACGGATCGATGGCGGCGCTCGACTGGTTGCCGGCGAAGCCGGCGCTCAGTCCGCGCATGTAGATGTTGCCCTGCCCCGGGCCGTTCGAGCTGAAGGTCACGTTCGGCAGATACTTGAGCACATCGTCGAAAGTGGTCACGTTCAACTGGCCGAGTTGCTCGCCGGTGAGCGCCTGAATCGTGATCGGGACGTCCTGAATCGACTCCGTCCGGCGCTGCGCCGTCACCGTGATTTCCTGGATCCCTTCGGCCTCGCTCGTGTCCGCCGCCGGAGCGGCGTGCGCGACTCCCAAGCCTGTTCCGCTCAATATGGCGGCAATTGCATAAGACAGCTTTGGATTTGAGTTCATGTTTACATCCCTTCGTTTTTTGAATTCAGTCGGTCGATATGGCATCGCATCGGCCAAGCAGGCCAATCAAGTCCTTCCAATACCCAGTCTTATCGTTGGGTTCTTCGATCGCACGGCTACGCCTGCGGGCATCCCTCGGGAGGGTCCCGCAACGAATCACATCAGAATTCATCCCTGAGGCTGTTTTACAGCAAATTGCGGTAAGCCACAAAATGTTAAAAGGCGAACGTTACAAAATAGTGACATTCGAATGGTCGCCGGACCTCCATGCCTTAGGGCATGATTGGCGCCCGGATTCCGAAGGAATGCACCAAGATGAAGCAGATCGCCGAACCTGCCCGCTCGATCGACGTCATCCTGGAAACCGATGTGCTGGTCGTCGGCAGCGGCCCGGGCGGCCTCGCGGCGGCGCTTGCCGCGGCGCGTGCCGGCGCGCGCACGGCGCTGATCGATCGCAACGGCTGCTTCGGCGGCAATATCACCCAGGTCGGAGTCGAGGGCTTCGCCTGGTACCGCCACGAGCATACGGTCGACTGCGAGGGCATCGGCATCGAGTTCGAGCAGCGCGCCAAGGCCATGGGCGCCGCCATGCCCGAGCCGCAGTCCCTGAGCCATGCGCTCGACGCGGAGATGTTCAAATGGGTCGCCGACGTGCTGGTGCAGGAAGCCGGTATCACGCCGCTGCTGCACCGCCTCGGCGTGGCGCCCGATCATGGAGAATGGCGAGATTCGCGGCGTCATCACCGAGAGCAAGGCGGGCCGCGAAGCCATCCTCGCCAAGCGCGTGATCGACGCCACCGGCGATGCCGACATTGCCACCCGCGCCGGGGCGCCCGTGCGCAAGTCGCCCAAGGAGGAGATGATGGCGGTCTCCGTCATGTTCTCCATGAGCGGCGTCAACAAGCAACGCTTCATCGACGCGGTGAAGGCCGATCCGCAGACCTACGCCGACTGGTCGGGCAACGGCGAATGGGACTACGAGACCACGGGCAAGGAAGACCAGCTGTTCTCGCCCTTCCTGCGCAAGCCCTTCCAGCAGGCGCTCGAGGCCGGGCATCATCCCGCCCAGCCTGAAGACCATCGCCGGCACCTGGGGCACGGTCACCGATCAGGGCGACCTGACCTATTTGAATCTGGTGCACGTGCCCGAAATCGACGGCACCGACCCGAACGATCTGACCATCGGCGAGATGCGCGGCCGGCGCGAGGCGATTTACGCGCTCGAGGCGCTGCGCGGCTTCATGCCGGGCTGCGAGGACGCCAAGCTGCGCAACTTCGGCATGACGCTCGGCATCCGCGACACCCGCAAAATCGACGCGCTCTACAATCTCACCGGCAACGATGTGCGCGAACAGGCCCGCTTCGACGATGCCATCGGCATTTTCCCGGAGTTCATCGACGGCTACGGCATCCTGATCCTGCCCACCACGGGGCGCTACTGGCATGTGCCCTACCGCGCCCTGGTGCCCAAGGGCGTCGGCAACCTGCTGGTCGCCGGACGCTGCATCGGCGGCGACAAGATATCGCATGCCTCGGCGCGCAACATGATGTGCTGCGCCGTGAGCGGCCAGGGCGCGGGAGTCGCGGCGGCCGTGTCGCTGCAGCGTGAGCGAAGCGCTTCGATCGGCTGAACATCGGCGCGGTGCAAAAGGAACTTGCACGCCAGGGCGCCCGCTTCCGGTGATGCAAGACGCCACCGGACTCGGCGGCGGCCCCGGCAGCGGCACTGCGCGGCTGCGCTGGTGGGCGCTGGCGTTGGCGGCGATCGCCGTGTCCAGCAGCTACTACGAATGACGATGTGATCGGACCCATCGCCGATCTGCTGCAGCGGCAGCGCGGATTCAGCCAATCGCAGCTCGGCATGCTGAACGGCGTCATCAGCATCCCCAATGTGGCGCTCGCGCTCATCAACGGGCTGCTGATCGACCGCTACGGGCCGGCGCGCGTCGCGCTCTGGTCGGCGGCGATCGGCGTGCGTCGGCGCCGCGCTCACGGCGGTCGGCACTCCCTACACGCTCATGGTGGCCGGCCGCTTCATCTTCGGTATCAGCGAAGGGCGCGATCTTCATCGCGCTGGTCGCGGGATTGGCGCAGTGGTTCTCGCGCAGCGGCATCGCGCTCGCGACCGCCCTCTACCTGAGCCTCGCGCGCGTCGGCTCCTATGCCGTGGATACCTCGACCGCCTGGGCGAACGCCGCTCTACGAACGCGGCTGGCAGCCGCCGCTGTGGCTGGGCGCCGGCATCACGCGGCGCCGGCCTTGTGGCCGCGCTGCTTTACTACTGGCTCGACCGGCATCACCGGCCGGGCCGCGCCGGCCGCATGCCGCGGTCGCCGAGCGGGTGGAGTGGCGGCACCTGTTGAAATTCGACATGTCCTATTGGTACATCCTCGGGCTGCACGTGCTGTACGCGGCGGTGTTCTTCCCGTTCCGAACCACCTATGCCATCGAGTATTTCCAGCACGTCAAGGGCCTCACCCTGCAGCAGGCCGGGGTGGCCAACAGCTGGGTGTTCTTCGCGGCCATCTTCGCCACGCCCTTCTTCGGCCTGCTCGCGGACCGGCTCGGACACCGCGCGCTGATGCTGACCTTCGGCACCCTGCTGCTGCCCGCTGACCTTCGTGGTGCTCGGGCTGACCCATCTGAGCCTGTGGGTGTCGACCGTCATGATGGGCATCAGCTTCTCGCTGGTGCCGGCGGTCATCTGGCCGGCCACGACCATGATCGTCGAGCCGCGCCGCCTGGGCACGGCGCTCGGCCTCATCACGCTGATTCAGGCGCTCGGCATGGCGGCGTCCAATCTGGCGGCCGGCTGGCTGGCGGATGCCGCGGGCGCCGGAGCGCAAAACCCGGCCGGATACACGGTCATGATGTGGTTCTTCTTCCTGCTCAGTCTGGTCGCGTTGTCCTCGGCCGTGCTGCTCTGGCGCCGCGAAACCGGCCCGCGCGGCCATGGCCTCGAGGACGCCCGGCAGCCGCGGGCGGCGTTGAGGCCGATTTCGGCGGCGTGAGCCAGCCGCCGAAATATTCGTCGGAAGCAGGGAATTTCCGTGAGGCCCCGCTGTCCCACCACTACCGCGCCATCGGGCAGCGATACAACAACGAGGAAATCGGCATCTGGCGACGATTCCCAATCGAACATCATGACCCGGAATAGTCAGTCATGCGTGCGGCCCCAGGCTGCCGGTTGGGGCCTGCTGTTGCTTGCGGGTTTTACCCTCGCGGCTTGCGCCGTGGGACCGAATTTCAAGCGGCCCGCCGCTCCGGATGTGACCGGCTACACTCCCCATCCCCTCTCGACCACGGCGGCCACCCCGAACGTGTCAGGCGGAGAATCCCAGAGCTTCACGGTGGGAGCCGACATTGCCGCGGATTGGTGGAGCTTGTTTCATTCCCAGCCGCTCAATGAGCTGATCGATCTGTCGCTCGCGAACAATCACGACCTCAAGGCGGCGCAAGGCGGCGCTGTCGGTGGCGAGAGAACAGGTCCTGGCGCAGCGGGGCGTCTACTACCCCAGCGTGGCGGCGAATTTCTCCGCCACCCGGCAGAGGCAGTCGGGACAGATCGCGCCCGCGCTCAACTCGAACGCCTTTCTGTACGATCTGTTCACCCCTCAGGTCACCGTCTCCTATGTGCCGGACGTCTTCGGGCTGAATCGGCGCACCGTCGAGTCATTGCAGGCGCAGGCGCAGGAAGCACGCTTCCAGATGATCGCGACGTACACCACGCTCACCGCCAATGTCGCGGTCACGGCGATTCAAGAAGGCTCGCTGCAGATGCAGGTCGATGCGACACGCGAGCTGATCGAGAGCAATTCCAATACTCTGAAGATTCTGCAATATCAACTGGCCAAGGGCTATGCCAGCCGCCTCGATGTGGCCGCGCAGGAATCGCAGCTCGCGCAAGTCGAGGCCACCCTGCCTCCGCTCGTCAAGCAACTCGCGCAGCTGCAAGACCTATTGGCCGTTCTGGCCGGCCGCTATCCAAGCCAGGCCCCGGCGCAGACATTCGATCTGTCGAGCCTGCAGCTGCCGCAGGAATTGCCGGTAAGCCTGCCCTCGACGCTCGTGGCACAGCGCCCCGATGTGCTGCAGGCCGAGGCCAACCTGCACGACGCCAGCGCCAAGATCGGCATCGCCACCGCGAACCGGCTGCCGAACATCGTACTGAGCGCCAACGCCGGCAGTTCCGCCGCGGCGATGAGTCAGCTGTTCACCTCGGGCACGGGATTCTGGGGCGTGGGAGTGGATGCGGCGGCGCCGATCTTCCAAGGCGGAACATTGCTGCATGAGGAGCGCGCGGCGAAGGCGGCCTACGCTCAAGCAGCCGAACAATATCGCAGCACCGTTCTCGCCGCCTTTCAAAATGTGGCGGACACATTGACTGCGCTCGAACAGGATGCCGAGGCATTGAGAGCGGCTGCAACCGCCGCGGACGCCGCCAAGGTCACACTGGATCTGGCCAAGCGTCAGTGGCAGGACGGCTATGCCGGCTATCTCGCGTGGCTGAGCGCCGAGCAGGCCTATCAGCAAAGCCGGATCAACCTGGTGCAAGCCCAGGCCGCCCGTTTTGCCGACACGGCGGCGCTGTTCCAGGCGCTCGGCGGAGGCTGGTGGCACCGGACCGATTTAGCGACGGAAAATCATGAAAAATAAAGCTCCTTGTACCGGATCGTGCGAAGAACGCGGCGGCGCAGTTGCGCGGGCGCTGATGGCGGCGGCGGCAATCGTGTTCGTTGCCGGCTGTACGAAGGCCGTCGACTCCACCCCGACAGCCGCCGGGGCGGCCGGCAGCGTGACGCTGACGGCAGCCCAGCGGCAG
The DNA here is from genome assembly GCA_963837435.1 of uncultured Gammaproteobacteria bacterium. Classification (GTDB taxonomy): domain Bacteria; phylum Pseudomonadota; class Gammaproteobacteria; order Steroidobacterales; family Steroidobacteraceae; genus Bog-1198. The sequence continues at coordinate 526,069 of CAWINJ010000009.1, read as the reverse complement.
AACATCCGCCTCTACACCGTTGAGCCTGCCAAATTTCGCAAGTCCATCGAGCCCACCGGCATCGTGGATTTCGACAACGATCAGGCCACCAGCGTGCTGGCGCCCTTCTCCGGTCCGGTGTCGCGCTTATTGGTGTCCCCCGGCGATCAAGTCAAGAAAGGCGCTGCGCTGGCGGCGGTGGACTCGCCGGACTTCGCGGCCGCCGTCAGCGCCTATCAGAAGGCGCTCGCCACCGCCAAAACCAACCGCCGCCTCGCCGACCTCGACAAGGACCTGCTGCAGCACCAAGGGGTCGCGCAGCGAGAGGCGGCTCAGGCGGAAACCGACGCGGTCAATGCCGAGGCGGACCGCGATGCCGCCCTGCAGGAACTGGTGTCGCTCAACGTTCCCGATGAGACCATCAAGGACATTCAAGAAGGCCGTGCCGTTCCGCGCCTCGAGGCGATGATCCGCTCGCCGGTCGCGGGAACCGTGGTGGAAAAACTCATCACCCCCGGCGAACTGCTGCAGGCCGGCACCACGCCCTGCTTTACCGTCGCCGACCTTTCCCGCGTCTGGGTCATGGCGCAAATTTTCGGCTCCGACCTTGCCTCGGTGAGCGTCGGCGACCCGGCCGAGATATCGGCCGATGACGGTCGACGAAGCTTTCCGGGACGGGTGGAGAACATCTCCTCCCTGGTGGATCCCGACACCCGCGCGGTGGCCGTGCGCGTGGTCGTGGAGAATCCGCAGCGTATTCTCAAGAAGCAGATGTACGTGCGCGTGCTGATCCGGGCCCGCCAGGAGAGCGACCGGGCTGCTGGTCCCGGTCTCTTCCATCCTGCGCGACGATGAGAACCTGCCGTTCGTCTATCTCGTCCAGTCCGACGGCAGCTTCGCGCGGCAGCATGTGACCCTGGGGTATCGCAGCGGCGACCAGTACGAAATCGCCGCCGGACTCAAGGCGGGCGATGTGATCGTGGTCGACGGGGGCATCTTCGTTCAGTTCATGCAAACTCAATGAGCGAGCCTCTGCCCCCCGACGAGTCCGCGCCGCGAAGCCGTTCGATCATGAATCGGATCGTGGCCTCCTCGTTGCGGCAGTCGCTTCCTGGTCGTCCTCATGACGCTGATCCTCATCGGCGCGGGGACCCGGTCGCTGGACCGCCTGCCCGTGGACGCCTATCCGGATCTTTCCCCTCCGATGGTCGAGGTCATCACGCAATGGCCGGGACGCGCCGCCGAGGAAGTGGAGCGGCTGATCACGGTGCCCGTCGAGAAGGAAATGAACGGCATTCCGCAGATGACGGCGATCCGCTCGATCTCGCTATACGGATTGTCCGACGTCATCCTCACCTTCGAAACCAGCACCGACAATTACTTCGCGCGCCAGCAGGTATTCAACCGGCTGGGCGATCTGAGCTTGCCGACCGGCGTGAGCCCGTCGGTGTCGCCGATGTCCGCGCCTTCCGGCCTCATCTATCGCTACGTGCTGCAAAGTCCCGACCGGTCGCCGATGGAACTGAAGACCTTCGAGGACTGGGTCGTCGAGCCCCAGTACAAATCCGTTCCCGGCGTGGCGGACGATTCGGGGTTCGGCGGCGGAACCATGCAGTACCAGGTGCTGCTCGATCCGGCCAAGGTCGCCGCCATCGGCTTGTCGGTGCCGCAGGTGGAAAGCGCCTTGACGGCCAACAACGACAATTCCGGCGGCGGGTTCTATTCGCAAGGCGGCCAGTTCTACTACGTGCGCGGCATGGGGCGCCTGGTCACTCTGGAGGATATCGGCAACGTGGTCGTGGCGGTGCACGACGGCACCCCGGTGCTGGTGAAGGACGTCGGCCGCGTGGTCATCGGCATCGCCCCGCGGCTGGGCGAGTTCGGCTACATGAAGCAGGACGATGCCGTGGAGGGCGTCATCCTGCTGCGCACGGGCGAGAAGACGCAAGACGTCCTGAAGCGCGTCGAGGCGAAGACCAAGGAGCTCAACGAAGAAATCCTGCCCAAGGATGTCAAGGTCCTGCCCTTCTACGACCGCAGCGATCTGGTCGATCTGACGACGCAGACCGTGGAGCGCAACCTGCTGCGCGGCATGGTGCTGGTCGTCGTGGTCCTGATATTTTTCCTCTACGATTTTCGCGCGGGATTGATCGTCGCGACGAGCATTCCCCTGGCGCTGCTGTTCGCATTCGTCTGCCTCGACCTGCAAAACGCTTCGGCCAATCTGCTCTCCATCGGCGCGGTGGATTTCGGAATCCTGGTCGACGGCGCAGTCGTCATGGTGGAGAATATTTTCCGGCAAGTCGTGGCGCGCAAGGGCACGGCGCTCAACGTCCGGGAAATCATCCAAGACGCCGCGGCGGAGGTGGATCGTCCGCTGTTCTATGCGGTGGCGGTGATCGTGGCGGGCTTTCTGCCGATCTACGTGCTGTCCGGTCCCTCCGGGACCTTGTTCAAGCCCATGGCCGACACCATGGTGTTCGCGCTGATCGGCTCCTTGATCGTCACCCTGACCTTGCTGCCGGTGCTGTGCGCCTGGTTCATGCGCAAGGGCGTGCAGGAGCGGCGCAACGCCGCCTTCGAAGCCATCAAATCGGCCTACACCAAGGGCCTGGATTTTTGCCTTGCCCGCCCATGGGGCATCACCATCGCCTCGGCCGTGCTGCTGGTCCTGTCGCTGCTGCTCATCCCGCGCATCGGCGCCGAATTCATGCCGCAGCTGGATGAAGGCGCGCTGTGGGTGCGCGCAACCATGCCTTACACCATCTCGTTCGATGAGTCGGCGAGAATCACGCCGCAGGTGCGCGACATCCTGCGCTCCTTCCCCGAAGTCACGACGGTCGCCTCCGAACTGGCACGGCCCGACGACGGCACCGACCCGACCGGCTTTTTCAATGTCGAGTTCTACGTCGATCTGAAACCCTACTCGACCTGGACCGGCGCTTACCGCACCAAGGCCGGGCTGATCGAGGCCATCAACAAGAAGCTCGAGGCATTTCCGGGGATCACCTTCAACTACACCCAGCCGGCGGAAGACGCGGTGGATGAGGCGGAAACGGGCTTGAAAAGCGCCCTGGCCGTCAAGGTGTTCGGCTCCGATCTGGAAACGCTGGAGAAGAAGGGCAAAGCCATCAAGCAGATTCTGGAGCGGGTGCGCGGAATCCGCGACGTCACCCTGGTGCAGGAACTCGGGCAGCCCAGCCTGACCATCAAGATCGACCGCGCCAAAATCGCCCGTTACGGATTGAACGTCGCCGACATCAACAGCCTGATCCAGACCGCCATCGGCGGGGACGTCGCGACCCAGGTGGTGCAGGAAGAGAAGCAATTCGATCTGGTCGTCCGCCTGGAACGGCAATACCGGGACAATCCCGAGGAGATCGGCAACATTCTGGTCGCCACTCCGGCCGGGCAACAGATTCCGCTCAAGGAATTCGCCGACATTCGAGTGACGAGCGGCGCGTCCTTCATCTACCGCCAGGACAATTCGCGCTACATCGGCGTGCAATTCTCGGTGGAGGGACGCGACCTGGCCGGCGCGGTCGACGATGCCATCCAGCAGGTCAACAAGAAAGTCTCCCTGCCGCAGGGCTATCGCCTGGATTGGGGCGGCGAGTACACCGAATACACCGCCTCGCGTGCGCAGATGAATGTCATCCTGCCGCTGACCTTGTTTCTGATATTCCTGCTGCTGTTCGCTCTGTACAGCAATTTCAAATTCCCGTTCATCACCGTGCTCGGCGTGGTGCTGTCCGCGCCGGTGGGCGGCCTCGTCGCCCTGTGGATCACGGACACGCCGTTTTCCGTCTCTTCCGGCATCGGCTTCCTCGCGCTGTTCGGCGTTTCGGTGCAAACCGCCGTCGTCTATATCTCCTACGTCAATGAACTGCGGCGCGGCGGCACCCCCGTCGCCGACGCCATACGCGAAGGCGCGATCCTGCGCCTGCGTCCCATCATGATGACTGCGCTGGTGGCGGCGCTGGGCCTGTTGCCGGTGGCGCTCGCCACGGGCGTCGGCACCGACACTCAGAGGCCATTTGCCCTGGTCATCGTCAGCGGCCTGTTCACGCGGTTGTTGATCAGCGTGTTTCTCATGCCGGTGTTGTACACGCTGGTGGCACGCTCCGGAGATCGGCTGGAAGTGTGAGGCTCGCCGCGCGCGCCAGTCGCCGGTCGCCGGTCAAAAGGCCCTACTCATCGTCCAGGTCGGGTAATTCGGAATTTACCTCCGTCGCAATCTTCGCCGGATCGGCGCCCGCTGCGGGATAGGACTTGGACCACACCACCGAACCGTCCGCCACCTCGGCAACCTTGATGCTCAGTGTCTGTGCCGGCCCTTCACCATAGACGGTGCCGTAGAGTATGTAAGTCGAATGGCTCGCCCGACCACGCTCCAGGGCTGCAGCAAAATCCGGGGAAAGCACCGGCTCCTTGCTCAAACCGACCAGCCCGCGGTGGGAGGATGCGGCCATGCCGTAAGACATGGCGAATGCGGAATCCGCGAGCTTCTTGGCGGCCGCGTCGCCGGCGGGCGCCGTGAACGGTATCGCCAGCAACGGGCTGTGGGTCCCCGCTCCTTCCTCGACGCCGCCCGAGAACTCGCGCGCAATTTGCGCGCTCATCTTGGCGATGTCGGCGGCGTTCGACCTGCCGCTGGCCCGGTACTCATCCGAAATCGCCTTGAGCTTGTCGAGAGACGCAGGCGTCATGACGGATGGCGGCGGTGTCTTCGGAGAACTATGGTGTCGAGTGGAACACAGCGACAGCAAGGCGAAGCAGAGCCAGATGTAAATGATGATTCTGATCCAACGAGGCACTCGCTTGAATACGGCCCAGCCCGAGCGACAGGCCCATCCCGCGACGGCAAACCAGAACTGCACCCTCTGGCCCGGCTCTTCTCTCGGGAAAGGATAGGTCTCCGCAGGCGCTGGTGACGGTGAGCCGCCAACCGGTAACGGCGAACCGCCAATCGGTGACGGTGAGCCACCCCCGCCCGCCCTGACCGACGTCTTGCGCGCCGGCGGCGCCGCAATCGCTTCCCCCGAGACGATGCGCCGGCACAGTGCCTCGAGAGCCGGGGTTGGCTGGCCTCCGGGAACCCTCAGCCATTGGGCCGCCAGGAATTTCTCAGGGACCCGTGCGGCCGATTGATTGGTGTCGTCGATGACGATGGGCAGCAGAAAGGGGTGATCGTCCGCCATGTCCAAGGTCCGCTCGACGGCCAGCCGCCACTCCCTGCGGAAATAGCCTTCGTGCCGTGCTTCGGTTTGGGCGGACACCAGCGGCATGAAATAATCGCATTCGCGTATTTGCCGGCGAATCTTCTGATCCCACAAATCCCCGCCGCCCAATTCGCTTTCGTCGTACCACACCTCGAGCCCGAAGGCCGGCAGCGCGTCGCCGAGCACCCGCGCCGCCGCGCGATCCTCCGATGCGTAGCTCAGGAACACCGTGGGCGGCGGCCGATGTGCGCCGCCGGCGTCAACGCTGGACATGGTTGACCCGATTCACCGAACTTGGATTGCCCATCTCGACCTTACGCAATGAACTCCTCAGCGCCTGGCGCAAAAGCGAATTTCAGTGGCGGTGGGAGTGAGATTCGAACTCACGGAAGGGTTGCCCCTTCGGTAGTTTTCAAGACTACTGCCTTAAACCGCTCGGCCATCCCACCACATCAAATTATAATCAATTACTTACAGTACCTATCTCAAGTTTCCCCTGATTTACTGCCAGGCGCGATTTTACCCGACAAGCGCGCATCCGCGCACCGCCGACGCCAGAGCCGGCGCAATTTAAGGCATTATGCGGCGACAACAGCCAAGGCGAGAAATAGACGAATGCAGCCAGGGGGACCGGGTGTTCAAGATATGTTCGTGCTTGCCCGGCAGTATCACCAGGCCGGTCGCTTGAACGAAGCGAAGCAGCTGTACGAGCATATTCTGCGGTTCGATCCCCGGCACAGCGACGCCCTGCACGCTCTGGGTGTTCTGGCTCATCAGGTTGGGCGCAATGACACCGCTGTCGATCTGATCACCCGCGCCATTGCACAGGGCGGCCGAGTGCCAGTATTCCAGAACAATCTGGGCAATGCCCTCAAGGCGCAGGGTAAGTTGCCCGAGGCAATCGCATCGTATGGGTGGGCTTTGGCCGGCAGGCCCGACTACTTGGAGGCGCACTACAATCTGGGCGTCACGCTGCACGCGCAGGGGGATCTCGTCGCGGCGGCGGCCTCCTATCGCCGGGCATTGGCCCTCAAGCCAAACCATGCCGCCGCGCACAACAATCTGGGCAATGTTCTGCATGGGCAAGGCCAGTTGGACGAGGCGATAGCCTGCTATGAGCAGGCGCTGGCTCACAAACCGGATTACGCCGAGGCGCACGGCAATCTAGCCAATGTCCTCAAGGCGCAAGGCAAGCTCGAGGGGGCACTCGCCTCGTACGAACGGGCGCTGATCCACAAACCGGATTACGCCGAGGTGCATGGCAACCTCGGTATCGTCCTGCAGGAGCGCGGCAGGCTGGATGAGGCGCTAGCCTCCTATGAGCGAGCCTTGACTCTCAAACCCACTTTTGCGGAAGCGCACAATTACCTGGGCCATGCACTGCAGGCGAGCGGCAGGAGGGATGAGGCCTTGGCCTCTTACGGCCGGGCGCTCGCCCTAAGGCCGGACTACGCCGAGGCAAGATTGGCTGCGGCGATGGCCGCGATACCCGTCTTTACCGATAGCGTCGCGGCGAGCCTTGGCGCCGCCGAGGATTTCACAAAATCTTTGCAGGCCTTGACTGCCTGGCATGCCGCGAATCCTGGAAAGCTGGCTCAGGCGATGGGTGCGACTCAACCCTTCTATTTGGCATACAGACCTGGAAATGCCACCGACCTGCTGTGCCGATACGGAGATTTGGTGTGCGCGGCAGCCGTTGCCCCTCGGCGCGAAGCGCATGACAATGAGGGCGCACGAACCTCAGCCGATCGCATCCGCCTGGGAGTGGTATGCGGCCAGGTGCGGCGGCATCCCGTGTGGGACGTGGTTCTCCGCGGCCTGATGGCGCACATCGATCGCGGGCGCTTCGAAATCTTCATCTACCACACCGTCGCGATGACCGACGAGGAAACGGACTGGGCGAGAGCCCATGCCAATCGCTTCGTGCAAGGACCCAAACCGACACCGCGGTGGCTGGATGAGATCGCACGGGATACTCCCGATGTGCTGTTTTATCCGGAAGTCGGCATGGATCCGGCCACCTGCGCGCTGGCGGCGCTGCGGCTGGCGCCGCTGCAAGTCGCCGGGTGGGGACATCCCGTGACAACGGGATTGCCGAGCATGGATTTGTTTCTCTCGGGAGAGCTGCTGGAAGGGCCCGACGCGCAAAGGCACTATCGCGAAAAGCTCGTGTGCTTGCCCGGAACCGGCGTTTGCACGGAACTGCCCGGGGCCGAGCCGCCGCACTGGAGCGGTCCCGCGCGGCAAAGCCCGATCCTCCGCTTCGCACTGTGCCATCAGCCGATAAAGTTCGACCCGGCGCACGACCTGTTGCTGACCCGCATTGCCCGGGCCTCGGGGCCCTGCGAGTTCTGGCTGGCCTCGCCGAAGAATCTACCGTGGACCGGAGCAAGGCTGCACCATCGACTGGCTGCCGCTTTCCGCTCACAGGGACTGGATCCCGATGTGTACCTGCGTGTGACGCCGTGGCTGCCGCGCGAACAGTTCGACGGCTTTCTGGATGAGATGGACATTTATTTGGACTGTCCCGCCTTCTCGGGCTACACAACCGCCTGGCAGGCAATTCATCGTGGGCTGCCCATCGTTACCTTGGAAGGCGAGTTCTTGCGCCAACGCCTGGCGGCAGGCCTGTTGCGGCAGATCGGCATGACGGAGGGGATTGCATCCTCCGAAGATCGATATGTCGAAATCGTCGTTGAGTGGGCGGAGCGATGCAGGTCCGGCTCGTGGGCGGCGGGGCGCGAAGCCATCCGTCGAGCGGCCATCAAGGCGGACGGCAATGTCGCGGCCGTCCATGCCTTCGAGCAGACATTGATTGCGGCCCTGCAGGAACATCATGCGTCACGCTAGTCGTCTGGTGTCGAGGTTGCTCTGCCTGCTGCTCGCGCTGGGTGGAGCCGGCGCGCGCGCCGAAACCCCGCCCCTGCTGCATGGCATATTCCGGGACCACGCCGTTTTGCAGCGCGAGCAGCCCATTGCCGTATGGGGTTACGCCTCGCCTGGGGAGATCGTTACGGTCTCGCTGGCGGCCGCCTCGGTGCGCACGGAGACGGACTCATCGGGGCGCTGGCGCGCATCGCTGCCGGCCCTGGGTGCCGGCGGACCCTATGTGCTGACGGCGCGCAGCAGTTCGGGCGCCGCCCAATCGGTGCAGGACATCTTGGTCGGCGATGTCTTCCTGTGTTCCGGACAGTCGAACATGGAGTTTCCGGTACTGCGCGCCGGCAATGCACAAAACGAGATAGACGATTCGGCCAACGGTACCATTCGAATGCTGACCATCGAGCACTCGGCGAGTGCGGTGCCACTTCGGGATTTTGCTTCCCCTCTCACCTGGCAGATTGCCGGCCCCAAGACCGTACCCGACTGGTCCGCCGTGTGTTTCTTTTTCGCGCGCGAACTACAGGCCAGCATCCACGTACCCATCGGCTTGATCCATGCCTCCTGGGGAGGAGCGAATATTCGGCCATGGATCAGCGCCTCGACTTTGCGGTCCTTCGCAGGCTTGCGATCCTCGCTCGATATTCTCGCCGAGTATGCGAAGAATCCGCCGGCGGCACAGGACCGCTTCGCAACGCAGTGGGAAGACTGGTGGCGCGGCAAGACGGCGGACCGCGCTGGCAACGAACCATCCGGCAGCGAACCTTGGAGCGCACGCGCGTCGGCCTCACCGGCGTCGGCCTCACCGGCGGCGACCTCACGGGCGTCAGCCGCGGGGGACTGGCGTGCCGCACCGGCGGGTCTCGGCGACTGGCGCGATTGGGGAGTGCCCGAGCTCAAGGATTTCACGGGCCTGCTCTGGTACCGCACTCATGTGCACCTGAGCGCCACGCAGGCTCGATCGGCGGCGACACTGATATTGGGGCGGATCAACCAGGTGGATGAGACCTGGATCAACGGCCGGCCGCTCGGAAATACCTTCGGCTATGACGCCGAACGCAGCTATGACATCGCGGCCGGCAGGCTGCACGCTGGGGACAATATTCTGGTGATGAACGTGCTCAGCACCTACGGCCACGGCGGACTATTGGCCGGCGGCGCCCGGCGCGCATTGCTGCTGAGCGGGGGAGAAACGGTTCCGATCGACGGCCCGTGGGAGTACCGCATCGTCCCTCCGGCGATCGGTTATCCACCGCGCGCTCCCTGGGAATCGGTGGGCGGCCTGAGCACGCTGTATAACGCCATGATCGCACCGCTGGGCTCCTACGGCATCCGGGGCGCCCTGTGGTACCAGGGAGAATCCAATACGGGCGAGCCTGAGACCTATCAGGCGCTGCTCACCGGCCTGATGGCAGACTGGCGCAGTCAGTTCGGCGCGCAGACGCCCTTTCTCATCGTGCAGTTGCCCAATTTCGGGCCCCCGCCGGTCGCACCGGGCGAATCCGGTTGGGCGGCGGTGCGCGAAGCGCAGCGGCAGGCGGCCGCCAATGACCCGCACGCCGGTCTTGCCGTCACCATCGACCTCGGCGAGGTCCACAATCTGCATCCCACGAACAAGCAGGACGTGGGCATCCGGCTGGCGCGTGCGGCGCGCCGGGTGATTTACGGCGAGGCGATTTCGGCGTCCGGTCCGGTGCCTTTGAGCGCCGTGCGCTCGGGCGCCGAGATTGCGGTGCAATTCGGCGGCATCGAGCGAGGTCTTGCGGCCTACAGTCACGACAGCCCCATCGGTTTCGAGCTCTGCGGAGATTCTCCCGGAACGTGCCGATTCGCCGAATCGCGCATCGAGGGCAGCCGCGTGCTGCTGTCGGCCGCGGGGGCCGCGGAGCCAACCCGCGTCCGCTACTGCTGGGCTGACAGTCCGGTGTGTACCTTGTTCGATCTGTCCGGCTTGCCGGTGGGACCGTTCGAGCTAAGAATTCACCCATGAAGGCCGCGGACTGCGACATGAACGCCTGCATTATGTGGATTCGGCCCGGCCTGATTTGCTGAAACCTTTTGATAGCGCTACCATCCAGAGACAAAACAGATGACTGACGGATTCTGAAACAGGGGAGTGGGGAAATATGACCTCATCGGTCCACGCAACGGAAAACCTTCTGTTCGTCACGTTGCTGCAGCTGATGGTGATGATCGCCGCGGCGCGCGCAGGCAACAGGCTGCTTCGCGCCTGGGGCCAGCCGGGGGTGGTCGGCGAGATCGTCGCCGGTCTGCTGCTGGGTCCCTCCTTATTCGGTCACTTCTTTCCCGGTGCCTCGGACTACGTGTTCGGCGCCACGCCCTCCACGCCCATCACCATCATCAGTCAGATCGGCCTGGTTCTGCTGATGTTCCAGATCGGGATCGACTTCGAGTTCGGCCATCTCTCGCGCCGGCGCAACCGTCATGGCACCCTCGGCATTGCAGCGGCGTCCATCGTCGTCCCTTTCGCCCTGGGCTTCGGCATCGGAGAGATGTCGGCTCCGCTCCTGGCGCCGCACATCGATCGCCTGACCTACAGTTTATTCTTCGGCGTGGGCCTCGCCATCACGGCGGTTCCCATCCTCGGGCGCATCCTGCGCGAGTTCGACCTGACGCGCACGGAAATCGGCGTCGTCGCCATCTCCGCGGCAGCGATCAATGACGTGGTGGGCTGGGTGCTGCTGGCAGGCATCTCCGCCTACGCCGCCGCACATTTCTCGGCGGGCGCGATCGGGCTGCAGGTCGGCGGTATCTTCGTCCTGGCCGCCCTCGCATGGCTTACGCTGCGTCCGCTGGTTCACCGCCTGCTCACCAGCATGCCCGTCGTGAAGGGCCAGCTGCCGCCCAATCTCATGACCATCGTCGTTTGCCTGGTATTCGCGATGGGCATCTGCACCTATGAGCTGGGAATCTTTGCGATATTCGGTGGATTCCTCGCGGGATTGCTGTTTCATCACGACAAGACCTTCGTCGAGGCGTGGCGCGGGCAGGTGGGAAAATTCGTGATGGTGTTCTTCCTGCCGGTGTTCTTCACTTACACGGGCCTGCGCACCAATGTGCTCGGCCTGGTGAGCGGGTCGGACTGGGAGTGGTTGAGCGTGGTGTTGATCGCCGCGATCTTCGGCAAGGTCGTCCCCGTGTATGTGGCGAGCCGCATTGCAGGCTTCAATCACAAGGAATCGACCATCCTCGGTTCGTTGATGAACACCCGGGCGCTGATGGAGCTCATCGTCCTCAACATCGGCTTCGATCTTGGCTTCATCCCGCAGAATGTCTTCACCATGCTGGTGATCATGGCCGTGGTGACGACGGTGATGACGGGCCCGCTGCTGCGCGTCCTGCTGCCGCGTGCCGGCTACGTCATTCCGGCGGGCGTGGAGGCCTGACCCGGCCCGCCCTCGGCAAGCCGTACTGCTCGCCATTCACGGCTCCCGATCCGCGAAAATGACCGCTCGCCCGGCCGGCCCCGTATTGTACCGTTGACTATTTCTGGTAGCGCTATCATATTATGGGTCGCGGCAACAATCCGCGGGCAGACGTCATCGAGATCCATTGAAGAGAACGTTCACGCAAAGTCTTGGCGCCGCCGTCCTGGCGCTGCTGTGCGGCGCTTCCCTGCGGGCCGGCGATCTGCACCTGACCGGGTTCGACAGCTTTGAAACGCAGGGACTGAGCGTTCTGGCCTACCAGAACAGATTTCACGAGGTTTTCCGCGACCAGAAATTGGGCGGAATCGAAATGATCCTGCACGGCGAGCGCATCGCCACCGACGGCGAAGTGCGTTTGTTGCCCACGCCCGAGCAGTGGGATGCGGTGCCGACATTCTCAGGGCGCAAGCGCGGTCCGTTGCCCGACCAGCTGATTGCCTACTCCGGCTATCCGGAACTGTCGCTGGCTTATCGCATCGAAGTGACCGCCGAAGGTCAGGGGTTCCGCATCGCCGTGCATCTCGATGCGCCGCTGCCGGCGGCATTGGCGGGGAAGGCGGGCTTCAATCTGGACTTCCTCCCCACCGCGTATTTCGGCAAGAGCTACATGGCCGATGAGGCAGCCGGAATTTTTCCCCGGCACCCCGATGGATCCATGCGGCGGAACCCGGCTGGCGCGGCAGAACCGCTGCCGCTGATCAGCGGACGCCGATTGGTGCTCTCGCCGGAAGACCCATACACCCGCGTGACCATTACCTCCGACAGCGGCGCGCTCATGCTGTTCGATGCACGCAGCAGGGCTCAGAACGGCTGGTTCGTCGTGCGCGGGCTCATCGACTCGAACCGCACCGAGAATGCATTGGTGTGGCACATCCGGCCGAACGTCATTCCCGGCTGGATTCGCCCGCCGGTGGTTTCCTACAATCAGACGGGCTATACGCCGGAGCGCTCGAAGACTGCGCTGCTGGAATTCGACTCCCACTACGCACCGCCGCAGACCGCGCGGATTCTGCGCCTGAATCCAGCGGGTCACTATGCCGAGGTCTTCCGCGGCACCATCAAACCCTGGGGGAAATGGCTGCGTTACCGCTACGCCTCCTTCGACTTCTCGCCGGTGCGCACGCCCGGGGTCTACGCCATCGACTATGCCGGCCACACCTCCGCACCATTTCGTATCGCGGCCGACGTCTACCGACAAGGCGTATGGCAGCCCTCCCTCGATACCTACCTCGCGGTGCAAATGGACCATGTGAAGGTGCGCGAGAACTATCGTGTCTGGCACGGCGTTTCACATCTGGATGACGCCCGCCAGGCGCCCGTGAACACCACGCATTTCGACGGCTATTCCATGGGAGCGACCTCCGACTCGCCCTTCGCGGCCGGCGAGCATGTCCCGGGCCTGAACCGCGGCGGCTGGTACGACGCGGGCGACTATGATCTGCGCACTCAGACTCAGGCGCGCGTGATCACCGATCTTGTCGTGACCGAAGAGGCGTTTCACATCGACTGGGACGAGACGACGGTCGACGAGGAAGCCCGCCTGGTGCAGATCCGCCGGCCCGATGGGATCCCGGACATCCTGCAGCAGATCAAGCATGGAGTTCTGGCCTTGCTCGCGCAATACGCCGCGTTCGGACATGCCGTTCCCGGCATCGTCGAACCCACCCTCGAGGAGTACACGCACCTCGGCGACGCGGCTTCGCAGACCGACGGCAAAGTCTTCGACTCGCGCCTGGGGCCGCTGCAGAGCGACGGGGTGTACTCGGGCGTGCCCGATGACCGGTGGGTGTTCACATCGCACACGACACCGCTGAACTATGCGGCGGCCGCTTCCCTGGCGGCCGCCAGCCGGGTGCTTGGCCGGATCGATGCCGGTCTCGCAACGCAGTGCCTGCAGACCGCCGTCCAGGTGTGGAACGAGGAGCAAGGCCGCCCGCCCGTCATCTTCCGTTCGTTCAATACCACGGGGGGAGAACTCGAGGACGAGGAGGTCAACGCCGCGGTGGAGCTGCTGATCGCGACCCAGGGCGGGGCCGTTTACAAGGCGCAACTGTCAGCGCTGCTGCCGGTCATCGAGAAACATTTCTCCGCACTGGGGTGGGTCGCGGCGCGCGCCCTGCCCTTCATGGACTCGACGTTCAAGGGCACTCTTGCGACCGCACTGACTCGCTTCAAGGCGCAGCAAGATGCGGAGTTGTCCCGCAATCCCTTCGGAGTGCCGATCAGCACCGGAACCTGGGGAGGCTCGGCAACCGTGGCCGGTTTTGCAGCCCACATGTACTTTCTGCACCAGGCATTTCCCGGCATCGTCGGCGTCGAGGAGACCTTGCGGGGATTCGACTACGTGCTCGGCCGCCACCCGGTCTCCAATGTCTCGTATGTGTCCTCGGTGGGAACGGTCTCGAAATTGATCGGCTACGGCAACAACCGCGCCGACTACACCTTCATTCCCGGCGGCATGATCCCGGGGGTCGTGATCATCCAGCCCGACTTTCCGGAGCTCAAGGATGCCTGGCCGTTTCTTTGGTATGAGAACGAATATGTGGTCGATGCCGCGAGCACCTTCATCCTGGCGGCCAATGCCGCGGCCGCCTTGGCACATTAGGGACCTATGAAAGCACCGGCGGCGGCGGTGATGATGGCGGGGGCGGTCCTTGCAGTGCTGCTCGGTGCGTACGGAGCGAAGGCCGCCGGCACGGCGCAGCGCGCGGGCGCGGGCGCGGGCGCGGGCGCGGGCGCGGGCGCGGGCGCGGCAAGCGCAAGCGCAAGCGCAAGCGGGAACATCGACACGGCGAGAATCGATGCGGCATTGCGCGGCTTCATCGAATCGAAATCCCTGGTCGGCGTATCGGCGCTGATCTACGAGAACGGGCGCGAAGCGTATTTCGGCGCCTTCGGTCAGGCCGATCGCGAGGCCGGCAAGCCCATGACCCGCGATACTCTGGTGCAGATCTATTCAATGACCAAGCCGATCACGGGCGTCGCACTCATGACGCTGTACGAGGCTGGCAAGTTTCAGCTGGACGATCCCTTGAGCAAGTACCTCCCGGAATTTGCCAACCCGCGGGTTTACGCAGGAATCGATGGACACGGCGAGGTCATCTACGAGGCGCCGCACCGGCCCGCGACGATTCGCGACATCACCCGGCACACCGCGGGCTTTTACGGGGGCACGGATCCTGTGCCGGTGGGCGAAATTTACCGAGCCGTCGATCCAACCAACAAGACCAATTCCCTGTCGGAGGAGGCGCAAAAGCTGGCGGCGCTGCCCCTGCTATATCAGCCGGGCTCCCGCTGGCTGTACGGGCCTTCGGTCGACCTGCAAGCCTTATTGGTCGAGCGGCTATCGGGCATGCCCTTCGACCGGTATTTGCAGCAGGCCATTTTTGAACCGCTGCGCATGAAGAACACCCGCTACGTGCTGCGGCCGCAGGACTGGGGGCGCCTGGCCGCGATGTACGATTGGCATGAGGACGGTTCCCTGACCCGCGAGCCCGACGCCACGGCATTCGAGTTCAACAGCCGCGATTGGCCGGCGAAGCCCGGCAGCTACGGACTGGTATCGACCCTGGACGACTACATGCGCTTTGCGCGCATGCTGCAGAATGGCGGCGAGCTCGATGGCAGACGCATACTCCAGCCCGAGACCGTGCGGTTGATGGCGACCGACGCAATGCCCCCGCAGATCACCGACAAGTCCTGGCTCCCGAGCAAGGGCCGCGTTGGCTTCGGCATCGATTTCGCCGTGCGCGTGCTGCCGCCGGCGGGTGCGCAGGAGGCTTCCGGCGCCGTCGGCGAGTTCTTCTGGGACGGCGCCGCCGATACGCTGTTCTGGGTGGATCCGAACAACAAAATCACCGCCGTGCTGTTCACCCAGTACAAGCCGTTCGGCAAGGTGCCTTTGCACAAGGCGTTTCGCGATGCCGTGTACGCCCGATTCCCCGAGGCGCTGGCGCATTGAACCCCAGGGACGCAGCGAAACTTAGCCTCCCGAGGTGACCCGACGCCATAAATGCTCCGCAGCCTCCTTCGACAGGGGAGCCACGAGCGACTTGATCACCCCTTCCCGCATGTAGGCAAGCAGCGCCGCGTCGATGGGGCCGAGCACCCCACGCCGGTCGGCCGGCAGATAGGGCACCGGATCGCCGTTGCTTTGAAACACGTAGTGATCGAATATCGTGCGCCAAATTTCCCGGCGGCTCTCGGGCAGCTCGGTAATCGACATCAACCCCATCACCAACGCCGCATAGGGCGATCCCGCGCCGCGCGACGCGCCGAACCACCAGTAATTGACCAACAGGTTGATGGGATCGAGCGACTCCACGTTGTGCCACCAGAGGTTGGGGATGAAGATGGCATCCCCAGGCTCGAGATCGGCCGTTTCCGCCGCGGCCAATGCCTGGGCGAAACGCGGAAAGCGCTGCAGATCGGGGTTGGCCAGCCTCACCAAGCTGGTCGGCTGGCCGCCGGGCGAGAGGTCCAGCGGGCCCACGTACAGATTGGCCAATTGATCCGGTGGAAATAGGGTGAAGCGCTTGTGTCCGGCAACCATGCACGCGACATTGTCGTGCATGTCGTAGTGCGTCGGCGCGGTCACCGCGTTGCCGAGCCACAATCGGGGAACCACCGACGCGTCCAAAAGCTCGAGGGTATTTTCACGGGCGAAATCGGGAAACCCCAGTCCCGAGGCCGCCGGTGCATAGATCGCGGGCGGATCGAGATGGTCCAGGTGCGCCAGCATGCTTTCCATGGCAGCGTGGAAAGCCTGAGGCACGCGCCGGAAGTTCATGCCGCTCAAGTCGTCGCTGTAGAAGAATCCACCCCTGATATCCGGGGGACCGATGAAGGTCGTCGTCGCATGGCCCAGGTCGCGGGGCCGAATATAGTCGTAGAGAGCTTGAGGCGAGCGGATGCCGGCGTGCACGGCCGGCCAATGTCCGACCAGACCGCGCATGACAGCCGGTCTATCGCGCGGGACGATCTCGCCTCGGAACGTCTTGACGTCGACGTTGCGCCATTCCGGAATCTTTGCCGGTCCGCCCGCCATCAACCGCCCCGCAGCAAGTGCATGATGCGCGCCCGCAGCCTGCCGTAATTATGTGGCTTCAAGGGCCCGAGCAATCCGTGCTGCTCGGCCGGGAGGTGCGCCAAGGGATGGCCTTTGCCGCGAAATACATAGTGATCGAAGAAGGCTTTCCACGCCTGCCGCTCCGCCAGCGGCCGTTCGGCAATCGTGATCATGCTCAACAGCAAGCTAGTATACGGCGCGTCGGGACCCGCGCTGAACCCATCCCACCAGTAATTCACCAGCACATTGAACGGCGCGAGGGCTTCGACCTGGTGCCACCAGAGCTTCGGCAGGTACAGCGCATCGCCGGGCTGCAATTCCGCGCACAGCGCCTGGTCCTTGACCTGCTCGAAGAGCGGAAAGCGCTCCTTGTCGGGAGGCAACGAGGCCGCCAGGCTGACCGGCTGCCCTGCCATGGTGTTGTCTATCGGACCCACGTAGAGTTTGTCGATCGATTCCGGCGCGAACAGTGTGAAGCGCCGGGTTCCCGCCGCCACGCAGGCCAAATTGTCCATCGCATCGTAGTGCGCGGAGACATTCGAGGCGTGGCCTATCCATACCCGTGGGCCGA
Organism: uncultured Gammaproteobacteria bacterium; assembly: GCA_963837435.1. Classification (GTDB taxonomy): domain Bacteria; phylum Pseudomonadota; class Gammaproteobacteria; order Steroidobacterales; family Steroidobacteraceae; genus Bog-1198. The sequence continues at coordinate 508,900 of CAWINJ010000009.1, read as the reverse complement.
TGCCCGGATTCAATAACGGCATGGCGTTCAGAGAGGCGAACCCCGGCAGATGGTCCTCGGTCGGAACCGAACCCATGTAAACCGAGCGCGAATCCGCGCCGAGGCGGGATACGATGATGTCGAGCACCTCCCCAAACTTCATGCGTCGATTCTCGAAATTGAAGCCCCGCAAACCTTCGGCGTAGAAATACTTCCCGGCGGTCTCCGTCGTCCCGAAAAAAGCGTCGACCTGCCCCCCAACGTCCAAGGGCATCAGATGATCGCGTACGGCCTGAGGCGAACGCCGGCCGGCCTCGACGATGGGCCAGTCCCGCACGAGACCGCGCAGCACCACCGGGCGGCAGGGTTCCACCACCTCGCGCAGGAACTGTTTGGGATCCTTGAGGTCCGGGGCGTCGATGCTTGGGATGCTTTCAGGCATCACGAAGATTCACCTGGGTCAGGCGGCGAGAAACCGGTCGTTTTTCTTCTTTGCCAGCACCGGAATTTGCTTCAGTGAGGCAATGAGCAGATAAATCAGCTGCAGATAGCCGCGCCGGAACAATTCGACCACGGATGCATCCGCCAGCTTGCGCAGGGCTTCCTGATTGACGGTATACAGGTCCGCCAGATTTCGTTTGGAACCGTCATCGAACCCCAGCACGATGTCGATCGGTTCCAACAGATCGAGCTTCAACAGCGTTTCGATGAAACGCCTGGTCATTTCAATGGCGGGTTTCAATTCCTGAAAGGCCGACTTGATGCTTTCGAGATACGGGGTCGCTGCGCCGTCTTCGTTGAACAGCGGCTGGCCCGTGTCGGCGGCCACCCGCGAATGGTCCAGGTCGATCGCCAGGTCGCCGCCGGAAACGAAAAACGGCGCACGCTGCAGATTCAGCGGGCGATAGCCCTCGTGGCCCTTGCCCTCCTTCAGAAAGAGGTTCTCGCCTTCGTCGATCCCCAACATGGCGCCGCAGAAGAACGCGCCCGTCTCGGCATCCTTGGAAAACAGAATAGGGCAATGCGTCACGAGCAGGGAAAACTCCGTGACGACCACCTGCACGAACCGCTGATTGTCGCCGAACTTCGCCGACGCCTCGGTTTGGACGCGCAAGTCGCGATGCGTCCGGCTGTTGAGTACCACGATATTGGTCATTGCTTATAGATGCGCTGCATTCCGTGTTCGTGAATCTTGCGAAGCAGGTCGCGGTTCTTGGGCAATTGGGAGCGCAGCTGCTTGGTCGTGACCGCATTCTCGCGCAGCAGCCGCGCCGCCGTCGGTTCGGTGTCGACATTGTCCATGGCTCCCACCTCGGTGCGAAACCCCATGCCATACAGCACGTATTGATAGCTTGCGGCCGGAAACACCTCCTCGAGCCGGTCGAATTCATCGAAGAACCACGGTGACTGATACTTCCAAAGATGCAGCAGGTTCTTCAAGCGGTCGGGGACCGACTTTGGATCGAGATTGTCGCGCCAGAACGCGCTGTCGGTTCTCTGCGTGAGCACGTAGTGCAATTTGAGAAAATCGATGATCCGCCCCCAGCGGTAATGATTCACGTCATTGAACCGGGCGGCGACGATGTCCATCACTTCACGGCACGGCGGGCATCTGCTCCGCGATCAGCTTCGCCGACAATTCGATGAGCACGATGGCCGAGGACTCGAGCGGCTCGAGAAAGCCCGCGGCGAGCCCCACGGCGACGCAGTTGTTCTTCCAGAAGGTCTCGCGATGCCCGGAGCGTATGGGAATCTTGCGCGGCGTGCGGTCCTTGTGCTGCGGACCCACGTAGCGCAGCAAGGTCTCGTGGGCTTCCTCCTCGCTGCGTGTGGCGGCTGGAATAGACGTATCCGGTGCCGCGCCGGGTCGGCAAGCCGATGTCCCATATCCAACCCGCGGACTGAGCGGTGGAAATCGTATGCGACGCCATGGGCGCATCGGGCGTGTCGTAGGGAACCTGCAGCGCCAGCGCGGTGTCGCAGAACAGCACATCGCTGCAATCCTTGAAGCCCACGCCCAAGGTCTTGCCGAGCAGCAACGAGGAGAATCCGGTGCAATCGACGAACAGATCGCCGGCGATCTCGCCCGCCTGTTTCGTGACCACGCTCCTGATGTCGCCGTTCTCGCTCTGATTGACGCTCACCACGTCGGCCGGGACGTGGCGAACTCCCAGCTTCTCCGTGCAGTGCTTCTGCAGGAAAGGCGCGAACTTGCCGGCGTCGAGATGGTAGGCGTAGTTGGCGACCGCCTTGTACTCCGGCGTGGTGATCATCTTCGGCGCCAGACCATCCTCGCAGAGCTGCTCCTGCGGGCAGACCGACTCGCTGAAGTTTCGGCCCTGCGGGTCGCTCAGCCAGTGCGGCGCCAAATTCAGCTGGGTGAAGCCCTGCGGCAACATCAGCGGATGATAGTAGCCATCGTCATCCGCACCCGTGGTCCAGCGGGCGAATTTCGCTCCCTGCTTGAAGGCCGCATCGCTGTGCCGGAAGAGATCGGTTTCCGAGACCCCCATTTTTTCCAGGGTGGAGCGCAAGGTGGGCCAGGTGCCCTCGCCGACGCCGATGATGCCGACGTTCGGCGACTCGATCAATGTAACCGAGAAGCCGGCCTTCATCCGTGCCTTGTGACGCGCGGCAATAATGCCCGCGGTCAGCCAGCCCGCCGTGCCGCCGCCGACGATGACTATCGACTGAATTTGTTGAACCATGGTGGCGCCCTTGATGACGCTCGAAACTCCCGTGCTTGGATACTACCGCAGAAAAAAAGGGGTCGCCAACCTTCAGAGGCGACCCCATTCTCATCGATTTGTCTCAATTACAGTTTTGCGTGGATACCGAAGGTCAAAGTCGGACCGAAACTGATCGCATCGAGCAGTTGATCGGCGTACCGGCCATGAGTGCTGTAGGTCGAATTATTGATATTGAGAGCCTCGAAGTAGACATCCAGGTGGCTGTTGATGTCGTATTGCGAGCTGAAGTCCACTTCGGTGTTCGCGTTTACGAACGTCGGTTCTATGCCGAACGCCGAGTTGTTCTGCTGTTGACCGAAATGATCCAGGTATCCCGCGCGCCAATTCGCCGCAATTCGAGCGTGGAAGCCGTACTTCTCATAGAAGAGCACGACATTGGCCGAGTCGGCCAAACCGGGCAGCGCAAACTGTCCCACCGTCAGATTGTTCGGGTCGTAGGGGTGATTGGTTCCCACCAGGGTGCCGTTCGCCTGTACGCCGAAGCCTGTATCGCCCAACACCTGCTGGAACCCGAGTTCCAAGCCATGAACCTGGGCCGAGGGGCCGTTCACATAGGTGGTGATATTGAACACCGCCAGCTTGCCCGTGGTCGGATCGATCTGGCCATTGAGATTCTGTTGCGTGGTGCCGGCAACGATGAAGTCGCTCACCTCTTTCACGAACACGTCGGCCGACAAATAGGAGTTCCTGGCGTAGTACCACTCCGCGCCGAAGTCGAAATTGTCCGAAGAGAACGGCTGCAGGTTCGGGTTGCCGCCCGTACCGTTCAGCGCGCCGATACGCCCGCTGTTGCCGATGTTCAGAACCGGGTTGATGTCGGCGAGCGGCGGCGGCGTCAAGGTGCGCGAGGCATCGAAGCGCAGCTTGAGATCGTCCGTGACCGCCAGATTCAAGTCCAGGCTGGGCAGCAGGTAGCGCTGGTTGTACTCGTTGCGCACCAAGGTGGTGGGCCCGAGGGTGTAGTTCAACAAGGTATGGTCGCCGGCCGCCTGGGTGATGGCGATCGGCAACTGGCCCAGTCCGGATGAGGTCAGGTAGATCTCCTCGTCACGCAGGCCCGTCCTGATGGTCAGGGGCATGCCCGCGATATCCGCCTGCTGAGTCAAGACCAGGTATGGAGCGAAGGTCTTCTGATTGATGATCTGGTAGCTGCCCGGGGAGAATGCCATCGTGTATACGCCGGCATAGTAGGGGGGCGACATGCTGCCCTGCGCCGTGTAGTTATAGCCGGGAACGTACTTCGTCAGCGGATTGCCCAGGCTTTCCAGGTATGCCAGCACCTGGTTGGCATTGAACTGCAGGATATTCGGCGGCAGTTTGCCGTTGTTCTTGAACCCCGGAATGAAGTTCCCGCCCGTGCTGAACGAACCCGTGAAGTAATTCTGCGGCAACAAGGCGCCCTGCGGAATCTGCGTGCCGCAGGCGATGCCCGGAGGGGCCGGGGTATTGCCGGCGCAAGCCGATGCATAGTTGTTCGACGCCGGACCGTAGCCGGAGAACGACTGCCACTGATCGTTCTGGAAATCGCTGTACCCGCTCAGCTGCTTGTTGTCCCCAATGTATTGAAAGCCGAATTTCGCCTTCAACTTGTCTTCCGTCCATTCACCGGACAGGTTCAGCTGATCGACGGTCTCGACGTTCTGGTTGCTGCTGATCGGCAGCACATGCGATCCGATGATGCCGGTACCGAGCAGGTCAGCCGCGTTGCCGTTGGGGCCGTAGTCGGTCAGATAAGGCAGCGCTCCGCCGCCCACCCCGGCGACCCCAACGTTGTTGCCGTTGGCGCCGTTGCCGTAGCCCACATCTGAATCGATGCTGCTCAGTTGGCCCGAAGGGTTCAGCTTCGACACCGACTGATCCACGTCCAACGCCGTCTTGAAGTGGCTATTGACGTTCCAGGCCACATTCACGCCGATCTCGTTGTTTTCGATGACGGAACCGTTGACCTGCGACTGAAAATCGGTGGGCGTGTTGGGCTGAGTCCAACTGGTCAATGTGCCGTCGGGCGCGCGCGTTACGTTGGTCAAGGAGCCGGAGTTGAACCATACGCTGTAGCCGTACTGGGTTTGCCGCAGCAGGTCGCTCGAGTAATTGTCATCGGCCGTGATCATCAAATCGTCGGAAGGATGCCATTGCAGCACCAGCCGGGCATCCTTGCGCTCATCGGTGGTGTGCTCCTGATAAATCCCGTAGTCCTGAATGAACCAGGAAGGCAGGCTTCCCACCGTCGAGGCGCCCGCGGGCGCACCCGCCAATTGCGACGGGGCGAGCTGAAAGCCTTCCCACCCCTGACTGTTGACGTGGTTGGCCTGGGTCTTGTGCTCCGAATAGGCTGCATCCGCCAAGATGCCGAAGGTGTCGTTGGCGAAGGTATCGCTGAACAGCACTCCGCCGTTCGGCGTGATCTGACCCGCATCCGGCGAGTCGCTGCCGGAGACCGATCCCGCCAGGTGCAGGCCCGGGTGATCGAAGGGCTTCGGATACAGGATATTGACCGTCGCGCCGATCGCGCCGCTCGACAGCGCGAAGTCCGGCGTCTTCAAGATGTCGACCTGGCTCACGAAATCGGCGCCGACAGAACTGAAGTCGAATCCCTGAGCGGTGGTGCCCGAGGCCATGGGGCGCCCGTCGAGCAAGGTTTCATTGAATGCAGGACCGAAACCGCGCACCGTGATTTCGGTAGCCGCGCCGGTCGAGGTCGGAACTCCACCCATGCTGGTGGTGCCGCGGCTGACCGAGACGCCGGGAATACGCTGCAGGGCGGCGGCGAGGTCGGAGTCGGGAAATGTTCCGATGTCTTCGGCGGATATCGCATCGACGACGCCGATCGATTCTTGCTTGATGTCCAAGCTCTTTTGCAGGGAGGCCTTGATGCCCGTGACGACGATTTCCGAAAGACTGTCGTCGCTCTTCCCGGACGCGCTGGAGGTATCCGCGGCGGTCGTCGCGTCGGCCGCAAGCAGGGGTCCGCTGAACGCCATGGCGCCCAGCGCCAGTCCCGACAAGCCTCTGATGGCGAGGGCCAGACGGTTGCCGGCCAGTGGAGTGTGCTGGCTGCCGGCTGCGTGAGTCTTGGCAGCGTTCTTACAAGCATTCCGCCGTGTCTTTCGGCTCATTAGAAATCTCCCCCATGCATATAGTTATCGAAAACGACCGCGGGCTTGCGCGCGTTCGGCGAAAGCCCAAGCAAAAACAGCTATGCGAAACTCCCGGGTTGCCTCCCCTTCAATTCGTGTAGCTGATTCCTAAATGGTAGCGCTACCTTCTTGTGGCGGAGTATAGGCACGGTTGCAAACCGAAATCAACTTTATTCTGACAGCGCTGTCTATTGTCTGCGGACAGGCTGATCGATCCCGGGGATTCCGCTCGCGGACTAACTTGGTAGCGGTATCATCAAGACCACCGTGGGCGGCAATTTTACACCAAGAGCGTTCTGCGCCGGGCGATGGGTCGCGCTAGGATGGGTCCTGGCACTCTCATTCCCGCTGGCGCTGCCCGCGCAGGAACCTTCTGCGTCCTTCGATTGGTTCGAATATTCGGGACACGACCCGGTATTCGATTCGCCCCTGCCGCCGGGAGGTTATCGTAATCCCATACTCGCGGGCTTTTATCCGGATCCCAGCATTACGCGTGCGGGCAAGCGGTTCTACCTGGTCAACTCGACCTTTACTTACTTCCCCGGCATTCCGATTTTCGAGAGCACCGACCTCGTTCACTGGCGCCAGTTGGGCAACGTGATCGACCGGCCCTCGGAAATGCAATTCGCGGGATTGAGCGTGTCCCGCGGCATATTTGCGCCGTCGATTCGATTTCACAGCGGCGTATTCTATGTGATCGGCACGGCCGCCGACGCCGGTGGCAATTTCTTCAGCATCGCGAAGCATCCCGCAGGCCCGTGGTCCGATCCGATCTGGCTGCCCCAGTTGGACGGCATAGATCCCTCATTTTTCTTCGACGACGACGGCCGGGCGTATGTACTGAACAACGGACCGCCGCCGGGCAAACCGCAGTACGAAGGGCATCGCGCCATCTGGATCCAGCAATTCGATCTCAAAGCGCGGGCATTGATCGGCCCCCGACGGGTGCTGATCGATGGCGGTGTGGACTTCTCCCAAATGCCGGTCTGGATCGAAGGTCCGCACTTGTACAAACGGCGCGGTTGGTACTACTTGATGTGCGCCGAGGGCGGTACGGGCATGCAGCATTCTGAGGTGGTGCTGCGCGGCCATTCACCCTGGGGACCGTTCATCGCCTATTCGGGCAATCCCATCCTCACGCAGCGCGATCTGGACGACGAGCGGTCGGACCCGATCGCCGCCGCCGGCCACGCGGATCTGGTGCAGACGCCCGGGGGTCGTTGGTGGGCGACGTTTCTCGGCGTGCGGCCTTACGGGAAGGTTCACTACAACGTGGGCCGCGAGACCTTTCTGTTGCCCGTCGATTGGAAGCACGGATGGCCGGTCATCCTGCGGCACGGAAAGGCAATTCCCTACGTGGCCGCGGCGCCGGCCGGCGCCCAGGGAAATGCCGCCGCGGCGCAATCCTCCGCGCGGTTGCCGCCGCCGACCAGCGGCAATTTCACCTGGCGAGACGATTTTGACGCGCCTGCCTTGCGATTCGATTGGCTCCAAGTCCGGGTGCCGCAGAGGCCTTGGGTGGACCTGAAGAGCCGACCGGGGTGGCTTACCATCCACCCCTCATCCGTGTCCCTCGACACTCTGGATAATCCCTCTTTCTTGGCGCGTCGCCAGCAGCACATGAACTTCGAGGCCAGCACGGCGCTGGAACTCCCCTCGAGCGGCGTGGCCGCCGGCATCGCCGTGTTCCAAAACGAGAAATACTGGTACTTCCTCGGCGTGCGCCGGCTTGGCGGGCTGTTGCAGGTTTTCCTCGAAAAGGACAGCGGCCAAGGCGCGGCCGTGCTCGCCGGCATCACGGCGCCGGCGCTTGAAGGAGAAGAATCGCATGAGCTCATCAAGTTCAAGGTGGTAGGCCAGGCGCGCCGATTTTCATTCTTTTATTGCGCGGGGGGCGGCGCGTGGAGCCCGTTGCTCCTGAACGACGACGGTGTGTTCTTGAGCACCGACGTGGCGGGCGGCTTCGTCGGGACCGTTCTAGGACCCTTCGCGCGCACCGAACCGCCCATTGCGCACCAACTGGGGCGGCGGCACGATCTCCCAGCCGCAGCGCTCTCAACCCATCGTCCTTAGTCGGTGACCGTCAGCAGAGTCTTCTTCAAGTCGACCGAGTTGGGGCCCACCATGATGCTGAAGGTGCCGGGTTCGACCACCCGATGCATGTCGGCGTTCCAGAATTGCAATTCGCGCGGTGTGAGCTCGAAAGATACGGTTTGGGTCTCTCCCGGCGCCAAGCTCAGTCGCCGGAAGCCCTTCAGTTCCTCGACCGGGCGGGTCACTGAACTGACCTCGTCGCGAATGTAGAGCTGCACCACCTCGTCGCCCGCGCGGCGCCCAGTGTTGCTCACCTGCGCGGTCACCGTCACTGAACCGTCGGTCTTGATGTCCGGCGTTGACAAGCGCGGCGCCCCGATCTCGAAAGTCGTGTAGCTCAGTCCGAATCCAAATGGAAACAACGGCTCGGTGGTGTCGAAGAGATAGCCGCGCCGAGCGCTCGGCTTGCGGTTGTAGAACATCGGAAGCTGACCGACCGAGCGGGCGAAAGTCACCGGCAGCTTACCGCCGGGATTGAAGTCTCCGAACAGGATATCGGCCAGTGCCGTGCCGCCCTCTTGCCCCAGGTACCAGCCTTCGATCAAGGCATCGGCGTGCGCCGCGATGCTTACCACCGCGGGAGGGCGTCCGTTCAACAGCACGACCACCGTGGGCTTGTGCAGTCCAAAAATGGCGGCCGCGAGGTCGCTCTGCTGCCCGACGAGTTCGAGGCTGTCCCGGTCGCCCAAGTGGGTGTCGGCCCAGGCTTCGCGGCTGGTCTGTTCCGTGTCCCCGAGCACCAGGATGATTTCATCGGCCGCGGCAGCCGTCTTTACGGCGGCCGCGATGAGCTGGGCATTTTTCACCGGATCGGCGAGCTTCACCGCATCGGCCCACCAATCGTCGTCCTGGGTGATTTTCACGCCTTCGGCGTACACCACACGCTCCCGGGTTCCGAGCTTGGCGCGTATCCCATCGAGCGGCGAAATCGCCTGCCGCGGCGTCCCCGAATAGCCGCCGAGCCGGGCTACCGCGGCATTCGGGCCTATCACCGCGAGGGTTTTGTGCGGCGAAATCGACAGCGGCAGGACACCGTCGTTCTTCAGCAGCACGGCGGCGCGGTGCGCGGCATCGAGAGCGACGGCGCGCGCTTCGGCATTACCCGTCAAGGCATCGGCGGACGCGGCATCCGCGAACGGATGCTCGAACAGCCCGGCGAGAAACTTCAACTCGAGGATGCGGCGCACCGCGGCGTCGATCTGCGCCTCGGGCACCCTGCCCTGACGCACCGATCCCGCCAGGGTGCGATAGGCATGGCCGTCCGGCAGATCGACGTCCACTCCCGCATCCAGCGCGCGGATTGCCGCGGCGGGAAGGTCGGCCGCCACGTGATGAAGGCTCACGAGCTGCTCGATGCCGTCGTAGTCGCTGACCACCGCGCCCTTGAACCCCCACTCGCCCCTCAATACGTCGTGCAGGAGCCAGCGGTTGGCATGCGAGGGCACGCCGTCGATCTCGTTGTAGGACGGCATCACGGCGCGGATGTTGGTGCGGCGTATGGCTTCCTCGAAGGGCGGAAAGAAATTCTCGCGCAGCGTGCGTTCCGAAATGCTCGCCGGTCCGGCGTTGGTGCCGCTCTCCGGCTGTCCATGTCCGGTCAAATGCTTGAGAGTCGCAAACACCTTGCCCTCGGCCAGCGGCAGAGTATCTCCCTGCAGGCCGCGAACCGCCGCCACGCCGAGCTGCGAAACCAGGTAGGGATCTTCGCCGAAGGTCTCCTCGATTCTCCCCCAGCGCGGATCCCGGGCGACGTCTACCACCGGCGACAATGCCTCGCTGACGCCGCGGGCGCGGATCTCGCGGGCAACGATGGAATTCACCCGCCGGATCAGTTCCGGATCCCAGCTGCTGGCCAGGGCGATGGCCTGGGGAAAATTGGTCGCATCGACGGCGGCGTAGCCGTGAAGCCCTTCCTCATGGAACCACACGGGAATGCCCAGCCGAGTTTTTTCCAGCGCGAAATGCTGAACGGCATTGACCAGCGCGATGGTCGCTCGCGTGTCCCTCCCAGGCGCCAGACGCGGCGAGACGGCGCCTCGCAGATCCGAAGGCCGGGAAAATCCGCCGAAGCCGTTCGGGTATTTCGCCGCGGCCTTGGCGGCATCGAATTGGAAGTCCTTGTCGAAGACCTCGACCTTGTCCTGCCAGATCGCGCACATCTGGGCGACTTTCTCGTCCAGGGTCATGCGGCTGAGCAGATCGTCGACGCGCGCGGCGACGGGGGCGGCGGGATCCTTGTACACCGGGCCCGCGGCGGCATGCAGCATGCCCGGCCCGAGGAGCGTCAACAGCAGCACGGCGCCGGGACGCATGCTCAATACTTGCAATGTCTGGCGATGAGGCTCTCGGCCAGTTCCTGGCGGCCGGAGCGCGGGGCGGGATCGAATCCCTCCTCGCTCGCCAGGTCCGCCAGACTCGCCAGACTCAATGCACCGCTGGTGATCCGCTTGCCCAACTCTCCCCCCAGCCCTGATACCGCTCCTGGCGCAGCCGCTGCAGCGCCCCCTCCGTCATCACATCGGCCGCCGCCAACAAGGCCCGCGCAATCGTATCGATGCCCCCGATGTGCGCCAGATACAGATCCGCCGGATCCACCGATTGGCGCCTCAACTTGGCGTCAAAATTGAATCCGCCCGTGACAAACCCCTGGTCCTGCACCAATTGCACCAGCGAGGGCACCAGTTCCTGCGCATTGTTGGGAAATTGATCCGTATCCCAGCCGTTGCGCGGATCGCCGCGGTTGATGTCGATCGAGCCAAATATGCCAAAGCAGCGCGCCGCCGCAATCTCATGCTCAAAATCCAAGCCCGCCAGCGTCGCATGATTGACTTCAATATTGACCTTCACCTCCCGGGTCAGGTCGTAACGCTGCAAAAAGGCATACACCGCCGCTACATCATGGTCGTACTGATGCTTGGTCGGCTCGAAGGGCTTCGGTTCGATCAAAATCGTGCCCTTGAATCCAATGCGGTGCTTGTGCTCCACCACCAAGGACAAAAACCGCCCGTACTGATCCAGCTCGCGCTCCAAATCCGTGTTCAGCAATGAGTCGTAGCCTTCCCGACCGCCCCACAGCACGTAGTTCTCCCCGCCCAGCCGCTGCGTGCTCTCCATGCAGCAACGCACCTGCGCCGCCGCCCAGGCAAACACTTCCGGATTCGGACTGGTCGCCGCACCCCCGGCATAGCGCGGATGGCTGAACAGGTTCGCCGTGCCCCACAACAGCTTCACCCCCGTCGCCTGCATCTTGGCCGCCATCCCCTCCTCTATTTTGCGCAGGTTCTGTGCATGCTCCTTCAGCGTCGCCGCCGACGCCATCGCGTCCACATCGTGAAAGGTGAAGTACGGCACCCCGAGCCGCGCAAAAAAATCAAACGCCGCCTCGAGCTTCATATCCGCCATCGCCTGCGTGACCGGCACTCCTATCCATGGCCGATTCAGTGTCCCTCCGCCAAAGATGTCCGCCCCGGGCCAATTGAAGGAATGCCAGTAGCACACCGCTACCTTCAGCCACTCCTCCATCCGCTTGCCCAGCACCACCCGGTCCTTCTCATACACCCGATACGCAAACTCGCTCCTCGACCCTGCGCCTTCGTAGCGAACCGGTTCCACGCTCGAAAATAAACTCATGCTGAATTCTCCACGAAAGACGCGCCAAGCCCCTATTCACGCCGACTTCGCCGGCGCAGCCGGCGGCGGCAAATGGTAGCGCTATCACACAAAGCCGTCAATTGACCGGCGCAGCGTGCCCGAGACCGCGCGAGCCATCATTGACGATGAGCGGCCAAGCTTTTATGGTACCGCTACCGCACTGCATTCCATGAGGTCGGCTGTATTGTGTCACGCTGGCAGCCTGACCGCCTGGTCCTTGGCCCTGCTCGGGCTGCTGCATGCATCGAGCGGCCTCGCCCTGGGTCAGCCGCGGTATGTGGACTTCGCCCCCGCGCCCGGCGGCTTCGCGTTGGCCGCCGGCGGCACGGCGGCCACCCTTGTCGTCGATTCGAAGGATTTTCCCGGAGTCCGGCTCGCAGCGGAGAATCTGCGAGCCGACGTCGAGCGGGTGACGGGAGTCTTGCCGGGCGTATCCGCGCAGGAGAAGCTCTCGGAGACGAATGCGGTATTGATCGGCACGATCGGCCATAGCGAAATCATTTCGCGGCTGATCCGCGAACACAAGATCGATGTGTCCGCCATCGCCGGCAAATGGGAATCCTTTCTCGTGCAGGTCGTGCCGGCACCGCTTCCGGGAGTGGCGCGCGCGCTGGTGATCTGCGGCAGCGACAAGCGCGGCACGATCTATGGCATCTACGATCTGTCGGAGCAGATCGGCGTCTCCCCGTGGCACTACTGGGCGGACCTCCCGGCCCGGCGTCACTCCGCGCTGTACGTCAAGGCGGGCAGATACATACAGGGCGAGCCATCAGTCAAGTATCGAGGCATATTCTTGAACGACGAGTGGCCCGATCTGAGCCAATGGGTTCGGGAGAAGTACGGCAATGCGCCGGGATACCCGGCGGCGGCCAATTATGGCCGCGAATTCTATGCCGAGCTATTCGAGTTGATTTTGCGCCTCAAGGGCAACTACCTGTGGCCCGCGATGTGGGACAACGCCTTCAACGAAGACGACCCGGAAAATCCGCGGCTCGCAGACGAATATGGCATCGTCATGGGCACTTCACATCAGGAGCCCATGCTGCGCGCTCAACAGGAGTGGGACCGGCGGTACCAAAAGGACTATGGCAGCTGGAACTACGCCAAGTATCCGCAGCTGATGGAAGAATTCTGGCGTGAAGGAGTCCGGCGCAACAAGCGCTATGAGAGCCTCATCACCATCGGCCTGCGCGGCGCGAACGACACCCCCATGGCGAGCGGAGGCCCGCAGGAGAATCAGGCGCTGCTGCAGACGATAGTGAAAGTCCAGCGCAGGATCATCGCCGAGGAAGTCGATCCTGACGTGACTCGAGTTCCGCAGCTTTGGTGCTTGTACAAGGAAGTCTTGGACTATTACGCCGCCGGAATGCGCGTTCCGGACGACGTAACTCTGCTTTGGCCTGACGACAATTGGGGCAATCTTCGCCGCCTGCCGACCGCCGCGGAGCGTATGCGGAGCGGCGGCGCGGGCATCTACTACCACTTCGACTACCACGGCGCACCGAGGAGCTACCAGTGGCTCAATACCAATCCCATTGCAAAGATCTGGGATCAGATGTCGCTGGCCGCCCAATACGGCGCGGATCGCATCTGGATCGTCAATGTCGGCCATTTCAAAGGGTACGAGTTTCCCACCGAATACTTCATGCACCTGGCCTGGAATACCCGCCGGTGGTCGAACGAAGATATCAACGAATACACGCGGCTCTGGGCGGCGCGGGAATTCGGACCTGCCTTTGCCGGCGACATCGCCGGGGTCATGGAGCGATTCACGAAATTCAGCGGCCGGCGCAAACCCGAGCTGCTCGACGCCGCGACCTACAGCCTGGTGAACTACCGGGAATTCGACCGGGTATTGGCTGATTTCGATGCGATCGAGGCCGAGGCACGCGGCATTTCACAGCGCCTGCCCGAATCCGAGCGCCCCGCGTTCTACGAACTGATCCTGTTCCCGATACAAGCGTCCGCGCAGCTCAACGCGATGTATCTGGCTGCGGCCAAGAACGCGCTGTTCGCGAAACAGGGCCGTGCGAGCGCCAACGACTGGGCCGCGCGGACGCGAGCCGCGTTTCAGAAAGAGATGCGGCTGATCGACTCTTTCAACCATTCCTTTCTGGGCGGCAAATGGGATCACTTCATGGACCAGCCAGTCATAGGCTATACCGGCTGGCTCGATCCGCCGCACAACAACATGGACGCGGTTGCCTTGTCGGAAGTCAGGGTCGCGCACGGAGCGGCGATGGGTGTGGCCGTGGAGGGATCCGCGGCCGCCGTTGCCGGCGGCAGGGCGACCCTGCCCGCCTTCGATGTATTCAATCGGCAACGGCATTACATCGATATATTCAATAAGGGCGACACCGCCTTTGAATTCTCCACGGTGGCCAGCCAGCCATGGATTGTCGTCGACGGCATGCAGGCCACTGTCGATAAGGACCGCCGTATCTGGATCGGCATCGACTGGGCGAGGGTGTCGAAGGGTGTTGCGGAGGGTACGGTGACGGTGTCCGGCGGCGGCGCCGTGGCGGTCGTCAAGGTGAGGGCCTTCAAGCCGGTGCAGATGACGAGAGAGTCCGTACATGGCTTTGTCGAAGGCGACGGCGTTGTGGCCATAGAACCGGAGCACTACACCGGCAACAGGAATGCGGGCGCCAATCGCTGGGTTCGAATCGAAGACTATGGCCGCACCCTATCGGGCATGCGCTCGACAGGTCCTCCGGATGCGCCCAGTGCATCGCCCGGAAAGGACTCGCCGCGCCTCGAGTATGGAATATATTCATTCACCACTGGTACCTTCGATGTCATCACCACGACATCGCCAACCTTGAACTTTGTGCCCGGCCGCGGCCTGCGGTTCGCCCTTTCGCTCGATGACGCGCCGCCCCGCATGGTCGAGGTGGTGCCGGAGGATGCCGCCACGCCCGAATTCAGCAAGTCATGGGTGGAATCGGTCGAGGATAACGCGCGCTACACTCACGCGGCGATAACGATTTCCAAACCCGGCTATCACACTCTGAAGTACTGGATGATCGATCCGGGCGTGGTGCTGCAAAAGATCGTGGTGAATGCAGGGGGTCTGCGGCCGAGTTACCTGGGTCCGCCGGAAAGCTTTCACCGTGATTGATGCCTGGTACCGCCGCCGGCGCCGGTCTGACGCGACCTCTCAATACTTTCAATGAACTCATGCTGAGTTCTCCGCGAAGGCGTTCTTGAGATCCCGATAGAGCCGCACGAAGGTGGGACGGCGCGCCGCCAGCAGCGAGGACAATCCAGGATCCGGTTCGACCACGCGCTCGATGGGCGGCGCCGTACAGATTTCCACTGCCGGCTCGCCGCGGACCGCGAGGCGCGCGAGACGCGCGGCGCCCAGCGCCGCTCCGACTTCGCTCCCCAGCCGATAGGTCAGCGGCCGATTGAGCGCCGCGGCCAGCAGTTCGCCCCAATACGGCAGGCGCGCGCCGCCGCCGGTGACGCTGATCTCGGCGATCGAGCCCCCTTTCTCCAGCAGGACATCCAGGCCATCCGCAAATGCCAGCGCCACCCCCTCGAGCACCGCCACTGCAAGATCCGCCGCCGTCGTATCCGCGGTCATGCCGAAAAAGACACCGCGGCTGTTCGGATCGTTGTGCGGAGTGCGTTCTCCCGACAGATACGGCAGGAAGTACGCCGAGCGACGGCTCAATCCGCGGGCCTTGGCCGCGGCCACCAGATGCGGCAAATCGGATTCACCCGTCAGCCGCGCCACCCAATCCAATGCGCTCGCCGCGCTGAGCATCACGGACATCTGATGCCAGCGCCCGGGCAGACAGTGGCAAAAGGCATGGGCGGCCCGATCGGGATTCGGGCGGAATCGATCCGTCACGACGAAGAGAACCCCGGAGGTTCCCAGCGACAGAAACGCCTGCCCCGGCAGCACCACGCCCAGCCCCGCTGCGCTCGCCGCATTGTCGCCGGCGCCGCCGGCCACCAATACTTCCGGCAAGCCCAGCTCATCCGCCACGGCGGCTCTGATTCTTCCCGATGGCGCCGAGCCCTCGACCAGGCGGGGCATGTGCGCACGAGTCAGTCCCGTCGCCGCGAGCATGGCATCCGACCAGTCGCGCTGACCGACATTCAGCCAGCCCGTTCCCGATGCATCGGACATGTCGCTGACTCTCTCGCCGGTCAGATTCAATCGCACATAGTCCTTCGGCAGCAATATGCTGGCCGTACGCCCGAACACTTCGGGCTCGTGGCGCGACACCCATAGCAGTTTCGGTGCCGTGAAACCCGGCATCATGATGTTGCCGGTAATGAGCGCGGGAATCGGGCTCGCGGCGCTCCAGATCGAGACACTCGGCGGCCGATCGCCCGTCGTTCCAGAGTATGGCCGGGCGCAACGGCCTATCCTCCGCGTCCAGCAGCGTCGCTCCATGCATCTGCCCGCTCAAGCCGATCCCCTGCACGGCGGCGCGCGGCACGGCCGGCAGTCCCCGCACCGCATTCACCATCGCCTGCCACCAGCTTCGAGGGTCCTGCTCCGAGAACCCGGGCTGGGGCCTGCTCACATCCAGGGGGTGGGACGCCTGTGCCGCAATGGCGCCGCGCTCATCCACCAGCACGGCCTTGACGCTCGATGTGCCGATGTCTATGCCCAGATACACTCAGCTTGCTCCGACCATGAAGTTGACTCGAATCCCGAAACGCTCGCCGGGTGCGACCACGGTCGCTTCGCCGCCGTTGCGCCCGAGAGCGCCCGCCGCAGCGGTCTGCGGCTCGACGCAGAACAGATCCTTCCCCGCCGGCGCGTACACATGCAGATGACTGCAATGCGTCGCGCGCAGCGTGACGGTGCGATCCGGCCAGCGCAGCGATGCAAAGCCGTTCCAGCCCGAAAAACTGTGGTCGAGAGGCACTGCGCCGATCGCCCTGCGCGGCTCGAAGCGCCATTCGGCCGGGGTGGGCATTTCGCGCACCGGCAGCGCGGCATCGTCCGTCAACCAGACCCGCGGCAGCTCCGCCTGCAGCTGTGCGTGCGCGGCATCCTGAAAATACGGGTGCAGCCCCAGCATGACGGGCATGGGCGTGCGGCTCAAATTATCGACCGACAGTGCGACCGCGAGCCCCTCCGGCATGACTTTGAAGAACTGCTCGCAGCGGAAGCGCCACGGCCATTGGTCCTCGACCGCCTCGAAGCTCACTCGCGCGCTCGACGCAGTTCTAGCCGCCACGGCCCATGATGCGCGCCAGCCGTGGCCGTGCAGAGGATGCGGATCTTCGCTCCAGTTCGGTTCGAGCTGCACCTCGCGGCCGTCGAAGCTGAAGCGTCCTTGCGCGATGCGATTGGCGAACGGCACCATCGGAAAGCAAGCCGTCTCGAACGGATCGTCGCCGGCATCCGCCGGCGTCGGCCGCAGCACATTCTGTCCACGCCAAGTGAAGTCGCGGATAGTGCCGCCCCGGCGCGGATCCAGCGTGAGACGCGTCGACCCGTGCTCGCAGCACCAGATATCCCTCATCGCTACTCACCGGGCAGGTCGGCGGCGCAGTCAGCCGGCCGCCGGCTGCTTGACCGCGGCCGTCGCCTGGGCGCCGCCCCGCGTCCACAGATGTTGAATTTCCTCGAGAGTCCGTCGTTTGGTCTCCGGAACGTAGAAGTACACGAATGCGGCGGCCAGGAAACTCATGCCGCCATAGATCCAGTAGGGAAAGCCGTGATTGAACAGCGCGTTCAGCGCCGAATTGCCGATCAGGATCTTGAACGACCAGGAGACGAAGAGATTCGCAATCCACTGCGCCGCGACGGCGATCGCCATGGCCCTGTTCTTGATCGAGTTCGGGAACATCTCCGACAGCAGCACCCAGGTCACCGGACCCCAGGACAGGGCGAATCCGGCGATGTACGCGATCGCCGCGATCAGCGGGCCGGTGCCGACGGCATTGGCCTGGAACTGAAATCCCAAGGTCAGCATCGCCAGCGCCCATGACCACGCCGCCGATGATCAGCAAGGGTTTGCGGCCAAGACGGTCCACCGTCAGAATCGCCACCACCGTGAAGATGACGTTTGCGAGGCCGACGATAACGGTCTGCCATAGCGCCGAGTCGGTGGAAGCGCCCAGGTTCTTGAACATCAGCGGCGCGTAGTACAGCACCGCGTTGATGCCGACGAACTGCTGGAACACCGACAGCATGACTGCCGGCGACGATCACCAGACTGCCGAAGGCGAACAGGCTGGTGCCGGTCGAATTCGCGGGCACGATCAAGCGAGTCCTCGATTTCCTTGACGGTGGTGCGCGCTTCGTCGTCGCCCACCAGTCGGCTCAGGACCGCGAGCGCCTTGTCGCTGCGGCCTTTCATCACGAACCATCGCGGCGTGTCCGGTACCAAGGTGAGCAACGCCAAGAACAACAGCGCCGGCACGGCCTCCGAGACCAGCATGAGCCGCCAACCGGTGGTCCTGATCCAGGCCTCATCGCCCTGCGAGGCAATGGCCCAATTGACGAAGTACACCAGCAGCATGCCGAGCACGATGGACAGCTGGTTGAAGGACACCAGCCGGCCGCGAATCTCGCTGGGTGCGATCTCCGCGATGTAGAGCGGCGAGAGCATCGAGGCGATGCCGACGCCGACGCCGCACAAGATGCGATAGAGGATGAAAGGAGTGAGCGCTTTCGGACCCATGCCGCCGATCGGCCCCAGGCCCAATTCGGGGTAGGCCGAACCCGGCCGCGGAAACCAGAAACAACGCGCCGGCGACCAGCATGCCGCCCTTGCGGCCGATGGCCTTCGAGACCCATCCGGCCGACGATGGCGCCGATGATGCAGCCGAACAGCGCGCTCGATACCGTCCAGCCCGACAAGCTGCTGCGCGCGGTCTCGGAAAGATGCTGCGGGATCGATGAAGTTCGCATCGATGGAACTGACCGCCCCGGAAATCACCGCGGTGTCGTAGCCGAACAGCAGGCCGCCCAGTGTGGCGACGAATGTCAATCCAGTTACCAGCGAGGCGCTGTTGTGTTTGATGGTCCCCCCCTTCCCGGCGCATGTATCCGGGCATTTTTTATCCAGCCCGCATGATTTGCATGGTAGCGCTATCAACCGGCGAGCGTCAATTTATTGAAGCAGCCGTCCGGCGGACGCTCAGACTACGGCCGAAGACTCGCGCTTCACCAGCGTAAAATTCATGAAATGCAGCAGAGGCTCGAGCGTTTCGCCGAGCCGGCGCAGGCGGATTTCCTCCAGCAGCAGCTCGACGGCCTTTCGTGCCATCGCCGCAACCGGCTGGCGCACGGTCGTCAACGCCGGCCAGATCGTCGTGGCCAGCGGCGTGTCGTCGAAGCCGACGATGGTCAAGTCCTTGGGAACGTCGAGTCCGACCCGATGCGCCACCGCGATGGCTGCGGCGGCCATATCGTCGTTGCTGGCGAAAATCGCGGTCGGACGATGCGCCGAACCGAGTATCTGTTCCGCCGCGGCCAATCCCGAGCGGTAGGTGAATGACCCCTGCTTCACCCATTCGGAATGCACCGGCACTCCCGCCTCGCGCAGCGCCGCTCCGAACCCGGCCTGGCGCTGCACGCTGGCGGTTTGATTCGGGGCGCCGACGATGAAGCCGATATTGCGATGTCCGAGCGACAGCAGATAGCGCGTCATGGCGGCGGCCGCCTCGAAATCGTTGATGCGGACGGACAGACCCTCCACTTCCGGCCGGCCGGTCGCCACCGCGATGAAAGGAACCTTCGCGCCGCGCAATGCCGCCAGCGCCGCCTTGGAATCCGACAGCGGCGGCGGCAGAATGATGTCCGCTGATTCCATCGCGCAGCAGCCGCTCGATCGCGGTCCGCTCGTTGCGGGCGCCGCACTTCTCCAGGACGATCTGGCAGCCGACATGGCTGCTTTGCTCGAGCACGCCGACCAGAAGTTCGTTCAAATAAGCCGCGCTCGGATTGTTGTACAGCAGACCGATGTGGACCGTGGCCGCCTTCGCCAGGTTGCGGGCCGCAACGTTCGGCGTATACCCCAGTTCCTTGATCGCCTCCTGCACGCGCTGCATGGTCTCGGCCCTGACGTTCGCATCGCCGCTGATGACGCGCGACACGGTCATCGGCGAGACACCCACGTGCTTCGCGACCTCGTGCATGGTCACCGCATTTCGGCTCCGTCTTGGCGTTCTTTTCACTACCTACCTCAGCAGTGTCCCGGCCATCCTAGTGTAGCAAATGAATGGTGCACGCCCCCTCGAAAATTCCTGGCCGCCGCCTCGGCGCGCCGCTCGGGGTCACTCCTCGCCGGCTTTGTTCATCAGAGCGAAGCGTGTCGGAAGAAATTGCTGGCTGAAGGGCAGGATGGCGGCACCGACGGCCGGAGCATCGTTCGACAGCGCGGCGCGGGCCACCGGCGCGACGGCGGGTATTTTCCCTTCGTAGGTACGCAGCCGCGCGTTGATGGATCCGGCGAGACGGTCGAGTAGCGCGGCGGGAAGACGGCCGCCGATCAGTATCGCTTCCGGATTGATCAGGCAGTTGATTCCCACCAGGACGTCTTCCAGCGCATCGACGGAATTCTCTATCCAGGCGCTGACGATACGCTGCCCGGATTCGCCGAGCCGAAGCAGCCGCCGTGGCGAGGAGACGAGATGGCCTTTGGCCGCCAGACTGTCGTACAGCGCGGACAGCGAGACGATGTTCTGCAGCTGCCGCATCTCACCGGCCGCGCCGCGCCGGTGCAGCCAGCCCAATTCGCCGCTGCGTCCCGCGGCGCCCCGAAAATAGTGCCCATCGATCACCAGACCGCCGCCCAATGCGGCGGTGATCAGCACGTAGAAGAAGCTTTGGTATTGCTGGCCGAGGCCGAATTGCATCTCGCCCATGGCGGCCGCGGCGGCGTCGTTCTCGACGATGATCGGCACGGGCAATGTCGCGGAGAGCAGCCGGTCGATCGCCACGGTGCCCCAGGTGGCATATTCCGGCGGTTGCTCGGGAAGCCCGGCGCCCTGGATGTCATCGGGGAAGGCGACGCCTACGCCCACCAGTTTCGAGGGATCGATTCCCGCCTTCGCAAGCAGGGGATTGACCGAGCGGCGGAAAAAAGCCTGCACCGTATCGGGCAGCGCGAATTTGATTTCTCGCGATGATCGCGCCCGCACTCGTCCGGCGAAGTCCACGACTACCAGCGTGATGTGGTCGCGATCGATGTTCAGTCCGATCGAATAGCAGCAATCCGGATTGATGATCAGTTTCGTGGCGGGCTGGCCGCGGGACCCGCGCGTCGTGCCGGCCTTGCGAATCAGGCGATACTTCAGCAGTCGTTTGGTGATGTTCGCGATGGCGGCCGCCGTCAGACCCGTGGTCGCCGCCAGTTCCGGGCGCACCGCCGGTCCGTTGACGCGAATCGCGTGCAAGGTCACCCGTTGATTGTGGTCCCCGGCACGCTCGAGATTGGTGCCGGAAAGATTGCGTCCCGGCAACCCTCCCGCCTGAAATTCAGCTTTTAGCATGCGCCTCTTGCCAGCCACTCATTGACGGTCACGGATCGCTCGCGCGATTGGTAGCGCTATCATACGGGACGTGCCGCATTCAGGCCAGAAACAAATGGCCAATCCCTGCCGTTCCGCATGTTCAATGGATTACATAACCGTCCGCGGGGTTTGTTCGTCGGCATGCCCCGTCCCTGCGCTCCTGCGATGCCAGTCCGCCAAGTCGGGCGGTACACCTTATACTCTCGCATCGTAAATATGATCGGAGAGCGGGGAAATGCGCTATCTATTCGTCTTCGGAATCATTGCAGCCTCGGGTGCGGCGGCCGGCGAGGCCCCGGGCTTGCTGCAGTCGCAGCCGCCGATTTGGAGCAACCGGCCGGACGTGACGGGGTTCGAGAAGATCGAGAACGGACGCCTCGACGCGGCACGCCGGGCCATCGACCGCATCGTAGCCGTCCAGGGCCCGAGGACCCTCGACAACACGCTGTCGGCCTACGACGAATCCATCCGGCAGATCAACGCCGCCATTTATTTCTCGATGCTCATGGAGGCGGTCCACCCCGACGCGTCGTTTCGCGACCGCGCCACGGCAATGACCCGCAAGGCGAGCGCCCTGCAAACCGACCTGTCGCTGAATCGCGGCGTCTATGATGCGCTGGCGGCGCTTCCCCTCGGGCATGCCGATCGCGCGACCCGCTACTACGTGCAGCGTCAGCTGCTCGAATTTCGCCTCGCCGGAGTCGACAAGGACGACAAGACGCGCGCGCGGCTCAAGGTGCTCAACGACGAGCTCACCGAGGAGCAGTCGGCATTCGAGCGCAACATCAACGATGGGCAAAAGACGGTCGAGGTCCACGACGCGGCCGAGCTCGCCGGACTGCCCAAGGACTACATCGACGGCCACGCGCCGGGCAAGGACGGCATCATCCGCATCACCACGAGCTACCCGGACTACCTGCCGGCGATGAAGTTCGCGGCGAGCGATGCGCTGCGCAGCCGCCTGTTGCTGGCCTTCTCCACACGCGCCTACCCGCAGAACCGCGATGAACTGATGAAAATGCTGGTCACGCGCCACGAAATCGCCTCCTTGCTCGGCTACGCCTCATGGGCGGATTACAACGCCGCCGACAAGATGATCGTGAGCGGCGCGCGAATTGCCGCATTCATCCGGGATCTCGATGCGGCGGTACGCCCGCTGGCGGAGAAGGAATTTCAGATGCTGCTGGCGGAGAAGCGCAAGTCCGATCCGCAGGCAACGAGCATCGGGCTTCAGGAGAGGAGCTACTACCAGGAACAGGTGCGCCGCTCGAGCTTCGATTTCGACTCGCAATCGGTGCGCCCTTACTTCCCCTACCAGCGTGTGAAGCAGGGAATACTGGACACGGCGGCCACCCTGTTCCACGTGAGATTTCGGCAGGAACCCGGCGTACCGGCCTGGGACCCGTCGGTCGAGACCTGGCTGGTCCTCGATGACGGCAAGGTCATCGGCCGCATCTATCTGGACATGCATCCGCGGCCGGGCAAGTTCTCCCACGCGGAAATGATGCCGGTGCTCGACGGCATCCGCGGCAAGCAACTCCCCGAAGGCATCCTGATCTGCAATTTTCCGCAGCCGACTGCGCAGGACCCCGCTCTGATGGAGTATGGCGACGTGCAGACCTTCTTTCACGAATTCGGGCACCTGATGCACGCCATTCTGGGAGGGGCACAGCCCTGGGCCGGCATCAGCGGCATTTCGATGGAATCGGATTTCGTCGAAGCGCCGTCGCAGATGCTCGAGGAATGGATACAGAGCCCCCAGGTATTGGCGTCGTTCGCCCGGGACTATCGCTCGGGCAAGCCGATCCCGGCCGATCTCGTGAGGCGCATGAATCGTGCGTCCGCGTTCGGGCGCGCCGGCTACGTCGGTCAGCAAAACGGCTATACAGCCCTGTCCTACGACATCTACGCCCTCGACCCGCGGCAGGTGAATCTCGATGAGATCGACCATCGCGACACCGTCAAGTACAGCCTGTTCACGCCGCTCCTCGGCATGCGCGACTACGCCTCGTTCGGACACCTCGCGGGCTATTCCTCCGCCTACTACACCTACATGTGGGACAAGGTCATTGCCGAAGACTTCTTCGAGCAATTCGATTCCAAGAACCTGCTGGCCGGCGATACGCCGCTGCGCTACCGGCGAACGGTGCTCGAGCCCGGCGGCTCGGAATCGGCCAATGATTTAGTCAAGAACTTTCTCGGCCGGCCGCAGTCCATGGACGCACTACGGCGCTGGATGGGGGCGGAGTTCGAGCCGGAAAGCCATTGATCGCGGCAGTTGCGGCCCCATATAAACGCCAAGAGGGGCTTATTCGGCACCGCGCGGGGCGCGGGGTGCTAAAATGGGCCGTCGAGCACTAGGAGGACACGTCCATGGCCAATTTCCCGAGCAATTACTCCGCCTTTCCCGGCGCCCAAGCGGACAGCCGCAGCGCTTTTATCACGCGCACCTACACTCACCTGGTGGGAGGCATCCTCGGTTTCATTTTGGTCGAACTGGCATTGTTCGAATCCGGACTGGCGTTGCAAATCGCGCAGTTCATGCTCGGCTTCAATTGGTTCCTGATTCTCGGCGCCTTCATGCTGCCGGCTGGCTGGCGTCGCGTACCGCGCAAACCAGTTCCTCGATCGGGATGCAGTACTTCGCCTACGGCGCCTACGTGGTCGCCGAAGCCCTGATCTTCGTCCCCCTCCTCTATATTGCCGACGCGAAGGCGCCCGGTGCCATCGACAGCGCCACCCTGGTGACCGCCCTGGGAGCGGGCGGCCTCATGTTCGTCGCCCACCGCACGCGCAAGGACTTCTCCTTCCTGCGCGCTCTGCTCATGTGGGGCGGCATCCTGGCTCTGATCGCCATGATCGGCGGCGCCGTCTTCGGCTTCCAGCTCGGCACCTGGTTCTCAGTCGCCATGATCGGTTTCGCCGGCGTCGCGGTTCTCTACGACACCTCGAACATCATTCACAACTACCCCGAAGATCGCTACGTCTCGGCCGCGATGCAGTTGTTCGCCTCGATCGCGCTGATGTTCTGGTACGTGCTGCGCCTCGTCATGGGCAGCCGCAACTGATCCCCCTCACGGGGAGAGTTTGGTGAGCCCCCCCATATAGGGCGCGAGCGCGGCCGGAATGGCGATGGCGCCATCTTCCTGCTGATAGTTCTCGAGGATGGCGACCAATGCGCGCCCCACCGCGACGCCGGATCCGTTCAGCGTGTGCACCAATTCCGGCTTGCCCGTGACGGGGTTGCGCCACCGGGCCTGCAGGCGGCGCGCTTGGAAGGACTCGCAGTTGCTGCAGGATGAGATCTCGCGGAAGCGCTGCTGCGACGGCAGCCAGACCTCGAGATCGTAGGTCTTGGCTGCGCTGAAACCCGTGTCGCCGGCGCACAGCGCCAGCATTCGATAGGGTAATTCCAGGGCCTGCAGCACCGCCTCGGCATGCCCCGTGAGTTCCTCGAGCGCGGCATAGGAGTCATCGGGACGCACGATGTGCACCAGCTCCACTTTCTCGAATTGGTGCTGGCGAATCATGCCGCGAGTGTCCTTTCCCGCGGCGCCCGCCTCCGAGCGAAAGCAAGGCGTATGGGCCGTGAATTTGAGCGGCAACGCCTCCGGCGCGAGGATTTGATCGCGCACCAGGTTGGTCACCGGCACTTCGGCCGTAGGAATCAGGTAGAAAGCCGGATCGCCGCGCACGGCAAATAGATCCTGCTCGAACTTGGGCAACTGCCCGGTGCCGACCAACGCCGCGGCATGCACCAGGTAGGGCACGTAGGCCTCGCGGTAGCCATGATCGCGGGTGTGTAGATCGAGCATGAACTGCACCAGAGCACGATGCAGCCTTGCCAGGTTGCCGGTCATCACCACGAAGCGCGCTCCGGAAATACGCCCCGCCGCCTCGAAATCCATTCCGATCCGCTCGCCGAGCGCGACGTGGTCCTTGGGCGTGAAGTCGAATTGCCGCGGATTGCCCCAGCGCCGAACTTCGACGTTGGCCGACTCCTCCCGCCCATCCGGCACGCTCGAATGAGGGATATTGGGCAGGCCCAACTGCAGCTCCGAGACCTGCGCCTGTATGGCCTCGAGCTGCCTGTCTACCCCCTGCAGCTGGCCGCCCAGGGATTCGCCGGCGGCCAGCAGGGCAGCCGCGTCCTGCCCCTTGGCTTTGGCGTGGCCCACGGCTTTGGCATTGGCGTTGCGCTCGGCGCGCAGCCGATCGGCTTCTATTTGCACGCCTTTGCGCTGCTCTTCGAGGGCGGCAAAGGCCGCGACGTCGAGCACGAAGCCGCGCCGCGCCAGGGCCGAAGCAACTCCGGTCAAATCGCTGCGCAAAAGCTTGGGGTCGAGCACGTTGGGTACCTTGGTCCAAAGAAGATCACGTTTCCGCGGAAACGTGCGCCATTATAGGGGAACGCGATCATGCAAACAGGATGGCAACGACCCCACTTACTATCCGGTGCCCATCCTGTGGAAAGGCTGCCGTTACTGTACGGAACTATGCGGCGGCACGTCTGGCTTGGCTAATGTTAGCTTGCACTTCATCATTCGCGTTTATCGAAAGCAACTGGATTGCTGGATTGGCATTTGCAAAAACGCGAAATATTTCGTCCGCATATGAATGGCCGATTGTGCTAACACCTTCGAAGTCGAGCACGACGGTTTTGAATTTATCGACCCGAGCAAGCAGTCGCTTCGCTTGCGATCTCGAAACTAGTTGCTCATCGCCGTACAGCGATAGCCGTACGGGAACGATGGTCTTGGTAAATCCGTCTTGCTCCGCGGTCGAAAAGTCATCAAAAACCTTTTTCGTCGTGCGCGCCGTGTGATTCTTGTACTCTTGATCAGGCAAACCCAGCGCGTCCATGATTTTCTTGAAGATACCGACTCCACTGTCATAAATAGTGATCTCTGTCGTCGTGGCGCTTTTCTTGATTTCAATCGAAATTGAGGCTGCGTCGGAATGGTCGATTGCGTTGCTTAATATTTCTGTCACGCAGTAGTTCCAAATGCGCATCGCATTTTCGGGTAACTGCAACTTCGGATTTACGTCATTCGTCCAAACTACGTCCTCTTCGAGACCGGACGGGTGATACCACTTGTTCCAGACTTGATCTGCACACAGCCGGAAAGTTTTGTTTCGAGTCGAGCCTGTCTCGATCAAAGCGCCTTCGCTTACTAGATTGCGCAGGTGTTTGTTTACCGCTTGGCGGGTAAGCTCGAATTCAGTGGCGGTGACCTTGGCGATGTCGGAACGGTGGCTTTCGACATTTTC
Organism: uncultured Gammaproteobacteria bacterium; assembly: GCA_963837435.1. Taxonomy (GTDB): domain Bacteria; phylum Pseudomonadota; class Gammaproteobacteria; order Steroidobacterales; family Steroidobacteraceae; genus Bog-1198. The sequence goes on along the minus strand of CAWINJ010000009.1, from coordinate 482,523 downwards.
AATGATAAAGGTACGAACCTTTTCGCCGCGTGGTCGGACATGAGTCATGAAAAAACTCTAGGCGTTTGTCAACTTAGGGCCAAATGATTGTCAACTTTGGGACCCCATATTGTCAACTTAGCGCTTGCCGATCAGCCTAAAGTATTTTAGAATCAGCGACTTATGAGATGCTAATTACTCCTTGATTTGCCGGAGACCAGCCGTAAGCGCTCGTCTTCTACCCTGTGCCTGAGGGCGCACCGCCAGCGCTCCGCGCCTGTCGGTCGCGCTCGCGCCGTGCGTTCAACGCCTCGCCAATCTTGATCTCCAATCCGCGCGGTGCCGGCACGTAGTAACGCCGATCGGGCATCTCGTCGGGAAAGTAGCGCTCGCCCGCGGCGTAGCCGCCCGGCTCGTCATGCGCATACCGGTAGCCCTTGCCGTAGCCAATGTCCTTCATCAGGCGCGTGGGCGCATTGCGCAGATGCAGGGGTACCTCGAGAGAACCCAGGCCCGCGGCGTCCTCAGCGGCGGCCTTGTACGCCGTATAGACGGCATTGCTCTTGGCCGCGCAGGCCATGAACACGATGGCTTGAGCGATGGCCAGCTCGCCTTCCGGACTGCCCAGACGTTCATACACGGCGCAGGCCTCCAAGCACATCGTCAGCGCACGCGGATCGGCATTGCCGATGTCCTCGCTCGCCATGCGCAGCGCACGGCGGGCGATGTACAAGGGATCGCAGCCGCCCGCCAGCATCCGGCAGAGCCAGTAGAGCGCCGCGTCCGGATCGCTGCCGCGTACCGATTTGTGCAGCGCTGAGATCTGGTCGTAGAAGTTCTCCCCGCCCTTGTCGAAACGCACATAGGTGCTGCCGATCACGGCGCGCATGGTATCGGCGTCGAGCCGCCGCTCGGGCCCCGGCGAACTCAAATCCGCGGCGGTCTCGAGCAAGTTGAGCATGCGGCGCGCGTCGCCGTCGGCGGCGGCCAGCAGCAGTTCACGCGCGCCGGCATCGATTCGCAGATCCAGGTTTCCCAGGCCCCGCTCGCGATCCGTCAGGGCCCGATCGAGCAATTTGCCCAGATCCGCGGCGTCGATGGACTTCAGCACATAGACGCGCGCCCGCGACAGCAGCGCATTGTTGACTTCGAAGGAAGGGTTTTCGGTGGTCGCGCCGACGAAGATCAAGGTGCCATCCTCGACATAGGGCAGGAAAGTGTCCTGCTGGGATTTGTTGAAGCGATGCACTTCATCGAGGAACAGCACCGTATCGCGCGTGCCGCGCAGCGAGCGAGCCTGTTCCACCACGGCGCGGATATCCTTGATTCCCGCCAGCACCGCGGATAGCGCGATGAATTCGGCGCGTGCGCCGCTGGCCACCAGGCGCGCCAAGGTGGTCTTGCCGGTTCCCGGCGGGCCCCACAAGATCATCGAATGAGGGCGGCCGGATTCCAAGGCTCGGCGCAGCGGCGCCCCTGCGCCCAATAGATGCGATTGGCCCACGTACTCATCGAGAGACCGAGGGCGCAGGCGGTCCGCCAGCGGGCGGTAGGTGCCGTCGCCGACCGTCACTTGCCGCCGAGCCCGATCACATCGACTCCCGCCGGCGGCACGAAGGTGAACAGATCGGGCGCCAATTTCTCGTTGCGCTTCGAATTGGAAAAGGTCAGCTGAGTGATCTGATTGAGCTTGTCGGCGAGAAACATGGAGCGCAATTCGCCCTTGTCGAAGCCGATGCGCACCACCTGAAAGTCCGTGTCCGCGTGCTTGGGCACGAGCTGGAACCACTGCAGGCCCCCGTCCGGCGGCAGCGCGGTGACGTTGAACTGGCTGCTGACCGAGCTGTTGCCCGCCAGCAGGCTCGCGGGCGTGCTGGCGAGACTGGTATCCATGTCGCGCACATTGGCCTGCGCGAGATCCTTGTCGTAGAACCAGATTTTCTTGCCGTCCGCCAGCACCAACTGCTCGGAAGGCTTGACGTAGTCCCAGCGGAACTTGCCCGGCCGCTCGAGATACAGCCGTCCGGCGGCGCTGCGCAGCACATTGCCATGGCCGTCATCGATGGTCTGCTCGAAATCCGCGCTCCAGCTGGCGAGGCCGCTCAAATACTTCTGAACTTCGGCCGCGGGCGATGCGGCCCCGGGCGGTGTAGCCGCGGACGATGTGGCGCCGGGGGAAGTGGCGCCGGGGGAAGTGGCGGCGGCGGCCGACCCGGCAGCGCCGGCCGTAGCCGCGGACCCGCCCGCCATCGAGATCGCTCCCAGCAGAGTCAGGGCCGCCGCCGCGGCAAACCGCGCCGCGCCAGTCGCCGCGCGGGGCGCACATTCAATGACTGTCATCGATCATTCCTCGGGTCGATCATTCCTCGGGTCCATCATTCCTCGGGCGGGGCCGCCCCATAAATTTCGCGGCCGCCATTGGACTGCAAGGGGCCCACCAAGCCTGCTGCCTCCATGGCTTCGACCAGGCGCGCCGCGCGGTTGTAGCCGATCTTGAGGCGGCGCTGCACGCCGGAAATCGACGCTTTACGAGTTTCGGTGACGATGCGCACCGCTTCATCGTAGAGGGGGTCGGCCTCGGCATCCTCCGCACCGCCCTCGCCCATCTCATCGTCGTCGGACGGAAATCCTGGAATGGGATTGCGCGGGCCATCGAGAATTTCGTCGATGTAAATCGGCGGCGAGGCGGATTTGAGGCCCCCGACCACCCGATGTACCTCCTGATCCGACACGAAGGCGCCGTGCACGCGCGTGGGAATGGAGGTGCCGGGCGGCAGATACAGCATGTCGCCGTGGCCGAGCAATGACTCCGCGCCGCTCTGATCGAGGATGGTGCGCGAGTCGACCTTGGCCGAGACCTGGAATGCGATGCGCGTCGGAATATTGGCCTTGATCAAACCCGTGATGACGTCCACCGAGGGGCGCTGAGTCGCCAGGATGAGGTGGATGCCCGCGGCGCGAGCCTTTTGCGCCAGCCGCGCAATGAGCTCTTCGACTTTTTTGCCGACGATCATCATGAGATCGGCCAATTCGTCGATGATCACCACGATGAAGGGCAGCGAGGTCAGATCGGGAACGTCCTCCTCCACGACGCCGGGCACTCCTTGCGCGATCTTCTGCATGCGGACGGGGTCTTTGATGGGCTTGCCCGCCTCCGCGGCATCCTTGACCTTGCGGTTGAAGCCGCCGATGTTGCGCACGCCGAGCATGGACATGAGCTGGTAGCGTCTCTCCATCTCGGCCACGCACCAGCGCAGGGCGTTGGCCGCCTGCTTCATGTCGGTGACGACCGGCGACAGCAGGTGCGGTATACCCTCGTACACCGACAGCTCCAGCATCTTCGGGTCGATCATGATCATGCGCACATGTTCCGGAGTCGCCTTGTACAGGAGGCTCAGCACCATGGCATTGATTCCCACCGACTTGCCCGAACCCGTCGTGCCTGCGATGAGCAGGTGCGGCATGCGCGCCAAATCCGCGACGATGGGTACGCCGCCGATGTCCTTGCCGAGCGCCAGCACCAGGGGCGAGCTCACGTCATCGTAGGGCTTGGATTTGATGATCTCGCCCAACGTCACGATCTCGCGCTTCTCATTCGGTATCTCGAGGCCGACCACCGACTTGCCGGGGATGATCTCGACGACCCGGACGCTGATGGCCGACAGCGCGCGAGCCAGATCCTTCGACAGATTGCTGATCTGGCTGACCTTGACCCCCGGCGCCGGCCGCAATTCGAATCGCGTGATCACGGGGCCCGGTTGTACCGCCACGACCTCGGCTTCCACGCCGAAATCCCGCAGCTTCAGCTCGACCAGGCGCGACATCGCCTCGAGCGCCTCGTCCGAATAGGACTGCTCGCGCGGGCCCGCCTCATCGAGCAGCGACAAGGCCGGCAATTCGCTCGACTTGGGTGCATCGAAAAGCGGCACCTGCCGCTCGCGCTCGACGCGGTCGCTCTTCTGGGGCACGGGCGCCGCCGCCTCGATTCGAGGCGGCGGCCGGCCCGCCACTTTCTTCTGCTCCTCGCGCACAACCTCCTGCCGGGCCTGCTTGCGCTGCTGGCCGGACGCCAGTTCGCGCCGCTGCTCGATCCGGGTCCGCATCCAGTCGATGGCCTTCAGCACCCACGCGCCGAGCCGGTCCATGACCTCGAACCAGGAGACGCCGAGAAACAGCGCCACCCCGGCCAGCCACAGCCCGAGCAGCAGCAATGTCGCACCGAGGAAGCTCAAGCCCTGCGCGCTGCCGCGCCCCGCCAGCACGCCGAGAACCCCGCCGGCGCTGTTCGGCAATGCCGTTCCATCCCAGTGCAGAGTCGCGAGGCCGCAGCTCGTGACCAGGGTGAATATGAATCCCGCCGCGCGCAGCAAGGTGTTGATGCGCGAGCGGGCATCGGGGAGCGCCTGTTCCTTGTGCACCAGCCAGCCCGCGTAGGCCAGCATCAAGGGAAACAAATACGCAGGCCGCCCGAACAGCAGCAGGAAGAAACCGGCGAGCCAGGCCCCCACCGGGCCTATCCAATTGCTCACCGACTGGCCGGGCTCTCCGGTATCCGCGAAGCCTGGATCCTGCGCGTGATAGGAGAGAAGGGCGAGCAGCAATATCAGCGCGAGCGCCGCCAGCACCCACAGTGTCCCCTCGCGCAAGGAGCGCGCCACGGCCGCGGAGAGCACGCTCTTGGGCTTGGCCTTCTTGGGCTGAGGCTCGTCGGACAATTCTAGACCCTTAATGATATTTACTTCTTAACTAATTGAATAATATGTGATAGTACCCTAGCCCAATCCCGGGCACCAATGCGGAGCGCGGCCTTGATTGAACTGGCTGGCGCCCACAGATTTACTTACCATGAGCCGCTAAAGATATTCAGAAGAGAGGCAAATTATACATGAGCGCCCACAGGCACAGTCCACTCCTCATCCTGGGGTCGGGTCCCGCAGGTTACTCCGCCGCGGTGTACGCGGCGCGGGCCAATCGGCATCCCTTGCTCATTACCGGCTTGGAACAGGGCGGCCAGCTCATGACCACCACCGATGTGGACAATTGGCCGGGCGATGTCGAACACCTGCAAGGGCCCGCGCTCATGGAGCGTATGCGCCGTCACGCCGAACGATTCAATACCGACATCGTGTTCGATCACATCAACCGCGTGGAGTTGCGGCAGCGCCCCTTTCGCCTGTTCGGCGACAGCGGGCAGTACACCTGCGACGCGCTGATCGTGGCCACGGGCGCCTCGGCCAAGTACCTGGGGCTGCCGTCCGAGGAAGCATTTCGCGGCAAGGGAGTGTCGGCCTGCGCAACCTGCGACGGCTTCTTCTATCGCGGCAAGGCGGTGGCGGTCGTGGGCGGCGGCAACACGGCGGTCGAGGAAGCGCTGTACCTGACCAACATCGCATCGCACGTGACCTTGGTGCACCGTCGCGACAAGCTGCGTGCCGAGAAGATATTGCAGGATCGCCTGTTTGCGCTCGAATCGGCGGGCAAGGCCGCCATCGTCTGGAATCATTCGATCGACGAGATCCTCGGCGACGACAGCGGCGTCACCGGAGCGCGCTTGCGCAGCATCGTCCCGGGAGGCGCGACGCGCACCATCGCCGTCGATGGGGTGTTCATCGCCGTGGGCCATCAACCCAATACTCAGCTGTTTGAAAACCAGCTGGAAATGCGCGGCGGCTACATCGTGGTCAAGGGCGGCAGCGACGGCGAAGCGACGGCCACCAGCATCGCCGGCGTATTCGCCGCGGGCGATGTGGCCGATCATGTCTACCGGCAGGCCGTCACCTCGGCGGGCACCGGCTGCATGGCCGCGCTCGACGCCGACAAATATCTGGAACGTGCGGAGGCCGAGCCTTTGATAGAACCGCGCGTTCAACGCGCGTGATCAAGGCGAAAGCGCGCTTCTTGCACAGCATCGCGGAGGTCGATGCGGCGAGCTGGAATTCCCTGCTCGCGGACAGCCAACCCTTCCTGCGCCACGAATTTCTCCTCGCGTTGGAGCAGTCCGGCTGCGCCGTGCCGCGCACCGGCTGGACCCCACGGCACCTGCTGATCGAGGATGCGGAAGGAAACCTGGCGGGCGCGATGCCCTTGTTCCGCAAGGGCCATTCGCGCGGCGAGTTCGTATTCGACTTCTCCTGGGCCAACGCCTATGCGCAGCACGGCCTGAACTACTATCCTAAATTGCTGTGCGCCGTACCCTTCACTCCGGTGCGCGGGCCGCGTCTTCTCATCGGGCCGCGGCCCGATGCCAAGGCCGTGACGGACCTGTTGATCGGCGCGGCGATCGACTACGCGCGCAGCGAAGGGCTGTCGTCCTGGCATGTGCTGTTTCCTGCCGACGCCACCGCGGAACGATTGCGTTCGGCGGGACTGATCCTGCGCCGCGACTGCCAGTTTCATTGGCACAACCGCGGCTATGAGTCCTTCGATGCCTTCCTCGCCACTTTCACGGCGGAGAAGCGCAAGAAGGCGAAGCGCGAACGCCGGCGGGTCGCCGAGGCGGGCATCGAATTCGACACGCTGCATGGCGGGGACATGGACGATGCGCTGTGGGATACGGTGTATGGCTTCTACGCCGACACCTTTTACCGTCACGGGCACGAGCCGTATCTGAATCTGCCCTTCTTCAAGCTGTTGGCGGCCGCCATGCCGGATCGGTTGATGCTCAAGGTGGCCCGAATCGGCCGGGAACCCATTGCCGTCGCGGTGTTCTTCGCGAGCGACGATGCTCTGTTCGGCCGCTATTGGGGCGCCGGGGGCAACTACCACAGCCTGCACTTCGAGACCTGCTACTACCAGGGCATCGAATACTGCATCGAGAAGCAATTGCAGCGCTTCGAGCCGGGAACCCAGGGCGAACACAAGGTGCCGCGAGGATTCGTGCCCACGATGATGAGTTCGGCGCATTTCGTCGCCGACCCGCGCTTTGCCGCGGCCATCCGCGACTTTGCGGCACGCGAGGCGCGGGGAGTGGATAGCTACGCGGCGGCGGTCAACGAGCACGTGCCCTACCATCGCGCGCCGGATGAGGAATTGCAGCTCTGAGCAGACTCATATGGCTGGGAGAGCAGGCCGATCCCGACTGGTTTCCGCCGTTGGAGCATGCCCTGCGCGAGCCTCCCGGACTGCTCGCGGCCGGCGGCGACTTGAGTCCCGCGCGGCTGCTCGCCGCCTACGAGCGCGGCGTGTTTCCCTGGTATTCGGCGCAGCAACCCATACTGTGGTGGTCGCCCGATCCGCGCATGGTGTTGTTTCCACAGGAATTCAAGTGCTCGCGCAGCTTGCGCAAGACCTTGCGCAATGGCCCCTACACCACCCGCACCGATCACGCCTTCGGCGCCACCATCCGCGCCTGCGCGGCTCCGCGGCGCGGCGGGCCCGACACCTGGCTGAACCGGGACATGATCGCCTCCTACGAGCAATTGTATGAAATGGGATTCGGCCATTCCGTCGAAGTCTACGAGGCCGGCCGCCTGGCGGGCGGCTTGTATGGCATCCAGCTCGGCCAGGTGTTTTTCGGCGAATCGATGTTCAGCCTTGGCCGCGATGCCTCCAAGGTGGCGCTGGCACGCCTGATCGATGAGTGCCGCGCACGCGACATTCAGCTCATCGACTGCCAGGTGGCCAGTTCCCACCTGGCCTCCCTGGGCGCTCGCGAGGTCTCGCGCACCCAATTTGCAGCCCTATTACGCCGTTACGCGCGGCGAATCCCCACCGGCAGCTGGGCCGCCGCGCCTGTGTAAATTGCATTAACAGGGTGCTTTATGCACAATGCGCGCGGTTTCCCGCATACCAAAGGACGCATGTCAAAAGAAGAGGCTATTCAATTCGAGGGCGAGGTCGTGGAGACCCTGCCCAATACGACGTTTCGGGTCAAGCTCAAGACCGGGCACGTCGTCACGGCGCATATTTCCGGAAAGATGCGTAAAAACTACATTCGCATCCTCACCGGGGATCAGGTGACCGTCGAAATGACGCCCTACGATTTGACCAAGGGACGCATCGTTTATCGCGGCAGATAGCTCAGCGCCCTCGGCACGGTGATGTACATCGGCCCGATGCGCAGGGTCAATATCATCACTCCGTCGAGGTAGAAGATCGGCTTTCGTGCGAGAGCAACGCCGGTTGATCGGCCGCGCTGGTGTCGAGCTTGAGCTTCTCCCCGTCCTCGCTGAGAGTGACTTCCACGTGCCCGCCATTGACGAGCTTGCCGAACAATAGCTCCTCGGCGAGCGGCCGCTTGATGAACTCCTGAATGACCCGGGCCATGGGGCGCGCGCCCATCTTCGGGTCGTAGCCGCGCTTGGCGATCCAGCGGCGCGCCGGCTCATCCACGGAAATTGAGACGCGCTTCTGTTCGAGCTGCGCCTCGGCCTCGATCAGCAGCTTGTCCACCACGCGCTCGATGGTGTCCTGATCCAGGCTGGCAAATTGAATGACCGAATCCAGGCGATTGCGGAATTCCGGTGAGAATAAGCGCCTGATCGCTTCCATCGCATCCGTCCCGGTGTCCGACTGGGTGAAGCCGATGCTGGGCCGGCTCATTTCGAAGGCCCCGGCATTGGTGGTCATCACGATGATGACATGGCGGAAATCAGCCTTGCGGCCGTTATTGTCGGTGAGCGTGCCGTGGTCCATGACCTGCAGCAGCAGGTTGAACACGTCGGGGTGCGCCTTTTCGATTTCGTCGAGCAGCAGCACGCAGTGCGGATGCTTGGCGATCGCCTCGGTCAGCAATCCACCCTGGTCGAACCCGACATAGCCGGGCGGCGCGCCGATGAGGCGCGACACGGTGTGCCGCTCCATGTATTCCGACATGTCGAAGCGCACGAATTCCACGCCCATGGCGATGGCCAGCTGCCGCGTCACCTCGGTCTTGCCCACTCCCGTGGGGCCCGAGAAGAGGAACGAACCGACGGGCTTGCGCTGGTCGCCCAGGCCGGAACGCGACATCTTGATCGCGGCGGACAGCGCCTCGATCGCCTTGTCCTGGCCGAATATGGTCAGTTTCAAGTTGCGCTCGAGATTCCTGAGCACGTCGCGATCCGACAGCGATACATTTTTCGGGGGAATGCGCGCGATGCGCGCCACCACGTTCTCTATCTGCGTGACGGTCACGGAGACGGCACGCCGGTCGACCGGCTGCAGCCGCAAATTGGCGCCCGCCTCATCGACCACGTCGATGGCCTTGTCCGGCATGTGCCGATCGTTGATGTGCCGGGCGGCGAGCTCCGCGGCCGCGCGCAGCGCATCGTCCTCGTACTTGATGCCGTGATGCTCTTCGTAGCGCGACTTCAGGCCGCGCAGGATGTCCACCGTGTCCTGAACGGACGGCTCGGTGATGTCGATTTTCTGAAAGCGCCGCGCCAGCGCATGATCCTTTTCGAAGATTCCGCGGTATTCGTTGTAGGTCGTCGAACCGATGCAGCGCAGGTCGCCGTTGGCCAGGGCGGGCTTGATGAGATTCGAGGCATCCATCACGCCGCCTGAAGCCGCACCGGCGCCGATGACGGTGTGAATCTCATCGACGAACAGAATCGCGCCCGGCAGCTTCTTGACCTCCGCGAGCACCGCCTTCAGGCGCTTCTCGAAATCGCCCCGGTACTTGGTGCCGGCAACCAGGGAGCCCATGTCGAGCGAGAAGATGGTCGCGTCCAGCAGTACGTCGGGCACCTGGTTCTCGACGATCATGCGGGCGAGCCCCTCGGCAATGGCCGTCTTGCCGACGCCGGCTTCACCGACGTACAAGGGATTGTTCTTGCGCCGGCGGCAGAGAATCTCGATGGTCCGCTCGACCTCGAGCTTGCGGCCGATCAACGGGTCGATCTTGCCCTTGCGCGCCGCCTCATTGAGATTGGTCGCGTACTTCTCCAGGGCACTGCCGCCGCCGTCGCCCTCGCGCTCGGCATCGGTGGAGGCAGCGCCCTCGTCCCGGTCGCTGCGCTCCTCGCCGCCGGCCTTCGACAGGCCGTGCGCGATGAAGTTGACCACGTCCAGTCGCGACACATCCTGCATGCTGAGCAGATAGGCGGCGTGGGACTGCTTTTCGCTGAAGATCGCCACCAGCACGTTGGCCACGGTGACCTCTTTCTTACCGCTGGATTGCACGTGGAACACGGCACGCTGCAGCACTCGCTGGAATCCCAAGGTCGGCTGCACGTCGCGATCCTCGCCTGCAGGCAGCCGCGGTGTGGTCTGATCGATGAATTGCTTCAGCTCCGCCTTGAGCTTGGCGGTATCGGCGCCGCAGGATTTCAGGACCTCCCTGACTTTCGGGGTATCCACGATGGCGAGCAGCAGGTGCTCGACGGTCATGAATTCGTGCCGCGCCTCGCGGGCACCGGCAAACGCATCGTTCAAGCAAAATTCGAGTTCTTGACTTAGCACTTTACGCCTCTTCTAGCGTTGCCATCAGCGGATGCTGATGTTGTCGCGCGTACGCGATCACTTGAGCCACCTTGGTTTCCGCAATCTCATAAGTAAAGACCCCGCAGACTCCCTTGCCCTTGGTATGCACTTCCAGCATAACGCGAGTTGCTTTGGTGCGGTCCATCGCGAAAAATCGCTGCAGGATATCGACCACGAACTCCATAGGAGTGTAGTCGTCATTGATCAGCACAACTTGATACAGAGGCGGGCGCTTGAGCTTGGGCGCCGCTTCTTCGACCACCAAGCCCGTCCCGTCCCGACCACGTTCGATGTCACTCATGAATCATCAGTTTATAGGGTGCGGTCCGACCGTTTACAAGACGTGCCAAGCCTAACCCCTCCGCGAAGCCACTGTCGCCAATCGATGTCACTTTACTTTAACAAGTAAAAACAAATGCTTGAGCGTTCAAGCGGGTAGCCCGTATGATTGACGATCACGGTAACCATTCACGACTCCCACATGCTTGATACACGCGCACATGAGTGGCTGTCCCGGATGCAGGGCAACGGCCCCCGGTTGGTATCGCTAGGCTTAGCGGCGCTGATCGCCGTCGAGCTGGCGCGGATCGCCATAGCGCTGCTTGGAGGGGGTCCGGTGAAGTCCCCTCAGCCGGATCTCGCCAATATCGCCCCGCGCGCCGGCCAGCACGCCGGACTCGACATCCAAAGCGTGGTTTCCGCTCATCTGTTCGGAGTGGCCACCGCGGATCCGAGCACTCAGGATCCTGCCAATGCTCCGCAGTCGACCTCCAACCTGGTGCTGGCCGGGACGATTGCGACCCAAAACCCGAAACGCGGCGTCGCCATCATCATCGACGGGGGTCCCTCCAAGGTGTATTCGGTTGGCGACAATGTCGGCGGAGCCTCTTTGCATTCAGTCTATCTGGATCATGTTATTTTGGATCGCGCCGGCGCCCTGGAAACCCTGTTATTGCCGAGACTATTGGGCCCCGGCATGCGCGGGCCGCCCGTGATGCGCCGCACCGGCGGCGATCCTCGCACGGTGGCGGCGGTCGATAACATCCGCCGCCTCGTGCAGCAGGACCCCGGCCTGCTCGATCAAGTCATGCGCACCGTGCCCTCCTTCGACCGGGCGGCCGGTAAACTGCGCGGCTTTCGCGCCTACCCGGGCCGAAACCGGCAGATCTTCAGCAAACTGGGGCTCAAGCCGGGCGATCTGGTCACGGCGATCAACGGCACGCCGCTCGACGATCCGCAGCACAGCCAGGAGGTGTTCAATACCATTCAGACCTCGGACCACGTCACCGTCGAGGTCGAGCGTGCCGGTCAAAAGCAGGAGATCACTCTGAACATCGCCCAGGTCGCGGCCCAAGCGACCCGGGAATTGGAAGGCGAGGCCAATCCGGCCCCGGCGAACCCAGCCGCGGCGCCCCCAAGCCCAGCCGGTGCAGCGCCGGCCACCCCGCCGCCGGCCGCCGGCGCGCAACCCAATGAGCCGCCGCCCACGGGCGCGCCGCCCAGTGAGCCGCCGCCCGAGAATCCAAACCAATAGCGCCGGCGACGGTCGAATGCGTTCAACATACGAGTACCCATGATGCCGAATTACGCCAAACCGCAGCCCAAGGCCCGACTTGCACCTGCCCTTGCCTTCGCGCTTGCAGCGTGGCTGGTGTCGGGCGTGCCGCCGGCGGCGGCCGCGGCGCCCGCGGCGAAGGCTCAGGATGGCCCGACTATCACCCCGAATTACAAGGATGCGGATCTGAGCCAGATCATCCAGGCGGTGAGCGAAGTCACGGGCAAGAATTTCATCATCGATCCCCGGGTGAATGCCAAGGTCACCATGCTGTCGGCGACTCCCATGTCCCCGGCCGCATTCTATGAGGCGTTCTTGTCGGTGCTGCAGGTGTACGGATACGTGGCGGTGCCGGCCGGTAAGGTCATCAAGATCATTCCGAATACGGATCAACGGCAAGTACCGGGCAACGACTTGCCGAACTCCGTCAGCTCCACCTCCGACGAGATCGTGACTCAAATCATGACCGTGAAGAACATCAGCGCGGCGCAGCTGGTGCCGCTGCTACGGCCCTTCGTGCCCCAATACGGCCAGCTGGCGGCCTATGCCGCCGGCAACATGCTGATCATCTCCGATCGCGCCAGCAACGTGAACCGTATCGTACGCATCGTCGAACGCATGGATGAGAGCGGCGATGAGCCCATCGAGGTGATTGCGCTGCACAATGCCAGTGCCGCCGATGTGGTGCGCATCGTCAATTCGCTCAATCAGGGTCAGGGTGCCGAGGGAGCGGGGGCCGCCGTCAAAATCGTGGCCGACGAACGCACCAACAGCATCCTGCTGACCGGCGAGAAGTCGCAGCGCCTGAGGCTCAAGGCCTTGATCATCAACATGGATACGCCGCTGGCGACCGGCGGAGACACGCAAGTCAGGTACCTGCGCTACGCCGACGCCGAGAAAATCGCCGACAAGCTCAAGGGCCAGGCCACCGCCTCGGCCAAGGCGCAGGGCGGCCCCCCCACGGCATCCCCGACCGGCGGCGGAGGACCCAACGTCGACGCCAGCGTCACGATCTGGGCGGACGTGGCCACCAATGCGCTCATCATCACGGCACCGCCCAAGATCATGAAGTCGCTCATGGCGGTCATCGACAAGCTCGATATCCGCCGTGCACAAGTGCAGGTGGAAGCCATCATCGTCGAAGTCGACGTCAATAAGAGCTCCAATCTCGGGGTGCAGTGGCTGCTCGACGGAGGCAACAGCCTGGGCTACGGCGTGGTGAATCTGCCCGGCAGCGGCACCAGCATCGTCGATCTGGCCGCCGCCGCGCTCGGGGTGACGAGCAACACCGCCACCACGGCCGTCACCACCACCGGCAGCACGGCCGCGGCCGGCCTGAGCAGCGCGACGGTCGGAACCGGGGCCACTTTTGCGATCGGCAAGTACAACTCGACCACGGGCAAGGGCTTCGCCGCGCTGGTTCAGGCATTGCGCAGCGACGGCTCGAGCAACATCATCTCCACTCCCTCGCTGATCACCATGAACAACGAGGAAGCCGAAGTGAAGGTCACCCAGGAGATCCCGTTGATCACCGGCTCCTACAGCAGCTCGACGGCGAGCGTGAACGGCACCACGAGTCCCTTCACGACCATTCAGCGCGAAGAAGTGGGCACGATCTTGAAGGTGACGCCGCACATCAACGAAGGCAATTCGGTGCAGCTGAAGATCGAGCAGGAAGACTCCTCGCCGGGCGCCAAGCTGACCGATTCGGCCGACATTTCCACCAACAAGCGCTCCATCAAGACCACCGTGCTGATCGAGGACGGCGGCGTCATCGTGCTCGGCGGCCTGATGTCCGATACGGTCACCGAGAGCGAAGATCGCGTGCCCGGATTGGGCGCCATCCCCTTGCTCGGCAACCTGTTCAAGTCGCGCAGCGGCTCGCGCCAGAAGAAGGACTTGCTGGTGTTCATCCGTCCCAAGATATTGCGCGACGCCGAGGCCACCGAGACCACCAGCGAGGACAAGTACAATCAAATGCGGCAGCAGGAGCGAACCCTCAACAACGGGCATATCACGCTGCTGCCGGGCCAGAAACAGCCGGCCATCCCTGCCGTGCCGCCCGGCTCCGGCCTGCCCGTGCCGCCGCCGGCGGGCGCCAATGTCCAGGGTGCGCTGCCGAACGCGCCGCCGGCGTCGATCGCGCTGCCGCCATCGGCGCCGGCTACGGCGCCTCCGGCCGCCCAGCCCCCGGCCACGGCCGCTCCGCCGCCTTCGACCGCACCCTCGCCCAACCCATGAGCGCGGAACTGCAAGACTCCGAGGCGCAGCGCAAGCTGTCGTTTCCGTTCGCCAAGCGGCACGGGGTCTTGATTCGAGGCGTGGCTGACGGGGTAGCGGACACGGTATGCCGCCCCGGCGTGACCCCGCAAACCCTGGCGGAAGTGCGACGCTTCGTCGGTGTCCCCTTGAAACTGCAGCGCGTGTCCGTCGAGGCCTTCGATTCCATGCTGCGCATCGCCTACGAAGCGGGCTCCGGCGCGGCGATGCAGATGCTCGAGGGGCTGGATGACAACACCGACCTGGCGCATCTGGCGGAGGATATTCCCGAGTCCTCGGATCTGCTGGAAAGCGACGACGAAGCGCCGATCATCCGGCTGATCAACGCCCTGCTGACGCAAGCCGTCAAGGAAAACGCCTCGGACATCCACATCGAGCCGTACGAGAACCGGCTGGTGATCCGCTTTCGCGTGGATGGCGTGTTGCGCGAAGTACTGCAGACCAAGCGCGCCGTGGCGCCGCTGGTGGTTTCACGCATCAAGGTCATGTCCAAACTCGACATCGCGGAGAGGCGCCTGCCGCAGGACGGCCGAATCTCGCTGCGCATCGCCGGACGTGCCGTCGACGTGCGAGTCTCCACCCTCCCCTCCGGACACGGCGAGCGCGTGGTGCTGCGGCTCCTCGACAAGCAGGCCGGGCGCATCGAGCTCACCTCGCTCGGGATGGACCCGCGCACCCAGGAGGTCATGGATGACATCATCCACAAACCGCACGGCATCATTCTGGTGACCGGACCCACCGGCTCGGGCAAGACCACCACCCTGTACGCCGCGCTCGAGCGCATCAACGACAACACCCGCAACGTCATGACGGTCGAAGACCCCATCGAGTACTACATCGACGGCATCGGCCAGACCCAGGTGAACACCAAGGTCGAAATGACCTTCGCCCGCGGCCTGCGCGCCATCCTGCGGCAGGACCCCGACGTCGTGATGGTGGGAGAAATTCGCGATCTGGAAACCGCCCAAATCGCCGTCCAGGCGAGCTTGACGGGACACTTGGTGCTCTCCACCTTGCACACCAACACCGCGGTAGGCGCGGTCACCCGGCTGCGCGACATGGGAATCGAGCCCTTCCTGCTGTCGTCCAGCCTGATCGGGGTGCTCGCACAACGCCTGGTGCGGGTGCTCAACCCGGAAACCCGCGAGCCCTTCATGGCCGGGGAATACGAGCGCCGCCTGCTGAATCTCGACTCCAAAGGCAGCCCCGTTCAGCTGTACCGGCCGAGCACGGAGCCGGGCAGCGGCTACCGCGGACGAACCGGCATCTATGAGCTCATCGCGGTCGACGATCACATGCGCACCATGATCCATGACGGATCCTCCGAGCAGGACCTCGAGCGCTATGCGCGAACCGCAAGCCCCGGAATCCGCGATGACGGCCGCCGCAAGGTGATGGCGGGCGAAACGACGCTCGAAGAAGTCCTGCGCGTCACCCGCGAGGACTGATGGGCGCGTTCGAATATACCGCCCTCGATGCGCAGGGCCGGGAACGCAAGGGACTGATCGAGGGCGATACCCCGAAGCACGTCCGTCAGCTGCTGCGCGACAAGCAGCTGCTGCCCATGGAAATCCAGGAAACGGCGCAGCGCGAGCTGAAAAAGAGCCGCAGGCGCGGTTTCATGCGCCGCGGACTCTCCACCCTCGATTTGGCCCTGTTGACGCGCCAACTGGCGACCCTGCTGCGCTCCGGTCTGCCGTTGGAAGAGTCCCTGCAGGCGGTCGCCGAGCAAACCGAGAAACCACGCGTGCAGAGAATCGTTCTCGGCGTGCGCAGCAAGGTCGTCGAAGGTCACCCGCTGGCCGACGGCTTGCGGGATTTTCCCCAGGCATTCCCCGAGATCTATCGCGCCACCGTCTCGGCGGGCGAGCAGTCCGGCAAGCTCGATTCGGTGCTCGAGCGGCTGTCGGACTACACCGAGTCGCGGCAAGTCATGGGCCAGCAGGTGAGTAACGCACTGGTATACCCCATCGTGCTGATGGTCTTGTCTTTCGCCATCGTGTCCTTCTTGCTGGCCTATGTGGTGCCGCAGGTCGTCGCCGTGTTCGAATCGGGCCACCAGGAGCTGCCCATCGCCACCCGCATTCTCATCGGCATGAGCGATCTCATCCGCCACTATTGGTTCTACGCCGCCATCGTCATCGCGCTCGCCGTCTGGGGATTCCTGCGCTGGCTGAAGGCACCAGAAGCGCGCATGCGCTTCGATCGATTCTTGCTGCGGGTGCCGCTGGTGGGCAAGCTCATTCGCGGCCTCAATACGGCGCGTTTCTCCCGCACCTTCAGCATCCTGACAGCGAGCGCCGTCCCGGTGCTCGAGGCGCTGCGAATTTCCGCCGACGTGGTGAACAACCTGCCCATGAAAAGGGCGGTCGAGGAGGCGGCTCTGCGGGTTCGCGAGGGAGCCCCCATCGGCAAATCGCTCGCCGCCCGCAAGCTCTTCCCCCCCATGATGATCCACCTGATCAGCAGCGGCGAGAGCAGCGGCGAGCTGGAAAAAATGCTCGAACGGGCCGCGACCAATCAGGAACGCGAGATGGACGGTCTGCTGTCGACCATGACCAACCTGCTGGGGCCCTTCATGGTGGTGTTCATGGGCGCAGTCGTCATGTTCATCGTTATTGCACTCCTGTTACCGATTTTCCAGCTCAACGACCTTGTCAAGTAAGGGACTGTGCGCCAGGGTATTGCACCTGAGCCGTCTTTCCGTTTATAACGCGCGTGCTTACCGTACCAACGCTGACCCTTCAGTAGCATGAGCGAAAAGCCTGAATCGGACGAGTTCGAGGAAGAGGACGCCGAAGATGCCGCGCCCGGCGGCGATGAGGTCGACGTCGATCACATCATGCGCGACGTCGAATCGCAGCGCCGGCGCGCGCCCAAGGGCGCCGAGCCCGCGTGGCGGCGCCTCGAGCGCGTCATGGAGGAGCGCCGCACTGCGGAATTACTCAGCGATTTCGACGATTACAAGATAGGCGACCCAGACGGCCGCGCCGAATCGGATTCCGACTTCGAGCCGGAGCCCGCCGACAAGGGCGCACCGAAGAAGAAAAAGGGCCGCCGCGCTTAGGCGGCCGGTGTGCCCCCGATACGCACCGGTCAGGGAGCACGCGCTGGGCACGCCGCGCGGCCTTAATGAAAATTCCGCGACTCCACCGTGAGATCCCCCAGCATCGCCGAGAGATTCGTCAGCCGCTGCGCGATCACATGCTGCACGTCGCCCTCCCGCTGCAGCTTGCCCCGCACCTCGAGCAGGCGTGAATCGAGCAATGCCGCCCGCTGCGCGACGGCGACGCTGTTCCAGACGATGAGATTCACACAACCGGTTTCATCTTCCATGGTGACGAAGATCACGCCGCTCGCGCTGCCCGGCCGCTGGCGTGTGATGACCAGGCCCGCCGTGGTCACTTGCATGCCATTCGGCTGCTCCCAGAGTTGCTGGGTCGGCAGCACGCCGCGCCGCTGCAGTTTCTCGCGCAACAGGCTCAAGGGATGGCGGCGCAGGGTGAGACCGGTGCTGCCATAGTCCGCGACGATATTCTGGCCCTCGCGCGGGGCGCGCAGCAGCGGGATGCCCTCCTCGCGCACCGTGGCAGCGGGCAGCAGAGGCAGTGCGCGCTCCACCCCCGTGACCTGCCACACGGCACGGTGACGATGTCCCGCAAGGCCGGCGAGCGCGTCGGCGGCCGCAAGCGCCTGCAGGTCCCGCCGGTCGAGGCCGCTGCGCTCCGCCAGATCGGCGATGCCGTCAAAGCCGCGCCTGGCGCGCGCCGCGACCAGCCGGGCCGCTCCCTCGGCCGATAAACGCTTCACCAGCCGCAGCCCCAGGCGCAGCGCCGGGCGGCCATCGGGCCGCCTTTCCAGCGTGCAATCCCAAGCGCTGCACGTCGCATCGATTGCGCGCACCTCCACGCCGTGCGAGCGCGCGTCGCGCACCAATTGCGCCGGCGCATAGAAGCCCATCGGCTGACTGTTGATGAGCGCCGCGCAGAATGCCGCGGGCTCGTAGTGCTTCAGCCAGGCCGAGGCGTATGCGAGCAATGCAAAGCTCGCCGCGTGCGCCTCCGGGAAGCCGAATTCGCCGAAGCCGAGTATCTGGTTGAATATCTGGTGTGCAAAGCTCTCCGGATATCCCCGCTCGCGCATGCCGTCGATCAATTGCCGCTGGAAGGGCTCCAGGCCGCCTTTGCGCTTCCAAGTCGCCATCGCGCGGCGCAGCCGGTCCGCTTCTCCCGGCGTAAAGCCGGCGGCGACCACCGCCAGCTGCATGACCTGCTCCTGAAAAATCGGCACGCCCAAGGTGCGCTTGAGCACCTTCTCGACCTGCTTGCTGGGATAAGTCACCGCCTCCTCGCCGGTGCGGCGGCGCAGGTAGGGATGCACCATCTCCCCCTGGATCGGGCCGGGACGCACGATGGCCACTTCGATCACCAGATCGTAGTAATTGCGCGGCCGCAATCGCGGCAGCATGGACATCTGCGCCCGCGATTCGATTTGAAACACGCCCACGGTGTCGGCGCGGCAGATCATCTCGTACACGGCTGCATCCTCGGCCGGCACGGTCGCCAGGCTGAGCCGGCCCGCGGCAGCGGCCGTGGGGGTGGGCGTGGCCGTAGGCGTGGGGGTGGGCGTGGGCGCGGACGAGCCGCCGAACTCCTCGATCAGCCGGAACGTCCGCCGCAGCGCGCTCAGCATCCCCAAACCGAGCACGTCCACTTTCAGCAGCCCGAGTGCATCGAGATCGTCCTTGTCCCACTCGATCACCGTGCGATCGGGCATGGAAGCGTTTTCGATGGGCACGAGCTCGTCCAGGCGGCCGCGGGAAATGACGAAGCCGCCCACGTGCTGCGAGAGATGGCGGGGAAACCCCAGAATCTCCGCCGTGAGCGCGATGAGACGCCCGATCACGGGATCCTCGGGATCGAAACCGGAGGCGCGGATGCGCTCGGGCTCGATGCGCTGGCCGTCCCACCACTGGATGCCTCGCGCCAGCTTGTCGACCTGCGCGAGATTCAAACCCAATGCCTTGCCCACGTCCCGCAGGGCGCTGCGCGGCCGGTAACAGATCACGGTGGCCGCCAGCGCCGCCCGCTCGCGGCCATACTTTGTATAGATGTACTGAATCACCTCCTCGCGCCGCTCATGCTCGAAATCCACGTCGATATCCGGCGGTTCGTTGCGTTCCTTGGAAATGAAGCGCTCGAACAGCATGGCCATGCGCGAGGGATCCACCTCGGTGATGCCCAGGCAGTAGCAGACGGTGGAGTTGGCCGCGGAACCGCGGCCCTGGCAGAGTATGCCTTGCGAGCGTGCATATTGAACCACGTCGTGCACGGTCAGAAAGAACGGCTCGAATTTCAGCTCCGCGATCAGGCGCAATTCGTGTTCGATGTTCCTGCGCACAGCGTCGGACACGCCCGCGGGCCATCGCTCCCCGCAGCCTTGCTCCGTCAGTTCGCGCAAGCGGCTGGCGGGCGTGGCGCCGTCGGGCACGAGTTCCTCGGGATACTCGTAGCGCAGTTCATCGAGCATGAAGCTGCAGCGTTCGGCGATCTCGAGCGTTTGCGCCAGCAAGGGTGCGGGATACAGCTCGCGCAAGCGCTGCAGGGGCCGCAGGCAGCGCTCGCCGTTCGGAAACACGGCATAGCCCGCGGCCCGCAGCGGCGTGTTCAGGCGGATCGCCGTCAACACATCCTGCAGGGCGCGGCGGCCGCGGCGGTGCATATGCACATCGCCCGCGGCCACCCTGGGCAATTCCAGCCTCTTGCCCAGCGCCTCGAGCAGTTCCAGACGGCGCGCATCGAAGCCCCCGGTCAGCAGTTCCACGCCCAGCCACAAACGCCCCGCGAACCGCTCGCGCAGCCAGCGGCCATCCTGCTCCTGGCGCTGCGGCAGCGTCGCCTCCGTGGGCGGCAGCCAGACGATCAAACAGCCGTCGAGAGCGCCTTCCAGGTCGGCACGTGCCAGCGCGTAGCGGCCCTTGACGGCCGCACGGCGCGCCCGGCTGATCAGACGGCTCATGGCGCCGTAGCTCGCCCGATCGGTGGCCAGCGCGACGAGCTTGAGCCCCTCGATGCAGGTCAGTTCCGTGCCGACGATCAGCGGCAGGCCGTGCTGCTTGGCAGCCATGTGAGCGCGCACCACGCCCGCCAGCGAGCATTCGTCGGTGAGCGCCAGCCCGCTGTAATTCAAGCGCCGCGCCTGGGCAATCAATTCCTCGGGCTGCGAAGCGCCGCGCAAGAATGAGAAATTACTCAAGGTGTGCAGTTCGACGTACGCACCGGCTGCTCGCAACCCGTTCAAGCGAACATCCCATGCAGGTACCAGCGCCTGGATTGGCGCTCCTGAAAGACCCACAGTTTCGCGCCATGCGATTGGCGTGCGCTTGCGCCGCGAACTTGGCGGGCGACATAGTAATCTCGCGCCACGCCCTTGCCATCCCACCAGCCGGTCTCGATGCGCTCGGGACCCTCTTCTAGAACCAATCCACTGCGATGAGGCTGCGTGTCCGGCTCCGGCAGAGGCAGCGGCGCATCCAGCAGCCATACGGGGCGCGGCATGCCCTCGCCGACGCTGCGCTCGGCCATCTTTCCGGTCATGCGCTGCGCGCAGGCCGGCGACAGTTCGCGGACACGCCGCCAGGCCGCCTCGGGCCGATGTTCCGGGATGGAAGCCACCCCATACACGGCCTCCTCGCCCAGGCGCGCGCGCAAGCGTTCCACCAGTTGCGGCACGCTGTCGCGTCCTTGGCGGGAGCCTACGCCCGCACCGATGCCGGCCAATCCTGCGAACACATCGAGCGATGCGGATGAGAGCGGCTGCAGGGAACCGGAAATCAATTCCAGGGCGCGGACCGGCGCTCGAAGCTCGAGCCGCGCCAGCTTTTGGGCAAGCACGCCCGTCAAGCGGCGGCGTTCGCCCGTGATGCTCGCCAATCCCAAGTGCACGCAGGTCGCGGGCCCCGCACGATGCCGCAGCCTCAGACGCAATGCCTGCACGCCGGCCTGGCGCTCCCGCAAAAACCGTGCACAGTGCTCCATCAAGGGTTCGAACGCCTTTTCCAGATAGGCGGCATTCTCGATTTCCGTCTCCAAATCACGGCGCGCTCGAAACCGTTCACGCGGCACGAAGGCCCTGCGCGGCGCCGATTGCCGCCCCAGCGCAATATCGAGATCCTGTACGGCGGCAACGCCCAAGCGGCGCGCGAGACCGGCGCGCGGCAGGCGCAGCAACTCACCCATGCGCGTTACGCCCATGGAGCGCAAAAGTTGCAGGCGTTCGCCATCCCAGGCCGTACAAGCGATGGGCAGATCCGCCAGCCGCCCGGGCAGCATCGGGAAATCTTCGATGTCCGGCGGCACGCCGTGCAAGGCTGTAGCGGAGCGCGGTGGGCCGCCCCGCGCAATCCAGAGCGCCGCCAAGGTCGACGGAGCCGTGGCGCTGCGAGCCGGCAACGCCAGCCTCTGCCAGCAGGCATCGATGTCGGTGTGCAATCGGGCAAGGGGACCGAGCAGCCGCAAGCTGCCCCTGATCTCCAATAACAGGGCGTTAGGCGGCT
This sequence comes from uncultured Gammaproteobacteria bacterium, assembly GCA_963837435.1. Classification (GTDB taxonomy): domain Bacteria; phylum Pseudomonadota; class Gammaproteobacteria; order Steroidobacterales; family Steroidobacteraceae; genus Bog-1198. Next base: position 460,750 of record CAWINJ010000009.1, on the reverse strand, counting down.
CGATGCTGACGAATGAAGTGAATCGATGCGCATGCAGGCCAAGGCGCTGCAGCACGGCGGCGGCGTGTTCCATGCCCGCCAATTCCGGAAACACGACGGCATACCAAAGCTGTCTCGAGCGCGCGTGGCCCGCGGCGTGCGGCGGCGGCGGCTCGTGTGCGGGCGTCGGCGGCTCGTGCGCGGGCGCCGGCGACGCGTCCTCTGCGGCAAACAGGTCTGCCGTCCGCGACTTCGCAGTTCTTGATTTCACGGGCCGCCAAGATCGACCGGGCCGGGTCGGCCGCCTTGTACCTTGAGCAGATCGATGCGCGCCTCGCGCTCACCCTGTGTCAGCAACAAACGCAGGCTGGCGGGCGAGGATTCGAAGCGATGCCGCTCGGGGCGAAACAGCACGCCGAGCGCACCACCCGCCTCCGCCGCGAGCTTCAAACGCCGCAGCCAGCGATCATCGGTACCCTTCAACCAGAGAAACACCGCGGCGCAGACACCCGAAGCCAAAGCCTGTTCGGCAGCCCACAATGCTTCCGTGGCGCTGGCGGGCCGCACGATGAGCAATCGTCCCAGCTCGATTCCCTGCTGCGTTAAAGCCGGTGCATAGGGTTCATGGGGCGGTGCAATCCAGACCAGCCACGGAGCGTCTTCGACTCTGCCGTGGCCGGTGTGGCGCTGGCACTCCACCAGAGCCGGCAGAAAAAGCTGCACTTCGCCCAACCCGGTATCGTCCAACAGCACCTCGACGAGAGACGCCGTCGGCCACCCACCCCCGGGCAAGCGGGCATCCAGCGAGCTTTTACCGGTGGACCAAACCGGACGAGGGGGGCAGCCGAGGCGTCTTTTACCTTCCAGACACGTGCATCGGCCAAAATATCCGCAAGCGAGGATGGGTGACGCTCGCCCATCCTGGGCTCGCACCCTTCGGGCGCCTCTTCACGCGGCATCCACATCTTTACCGCGACGAAGCACTCCCACCACCACCCCTTCGATAATCATGGGCTGTTCTTTGAGATTGACTCGAATGGGTTTGAAGTCGTCATTTTCGGGCAGCAGCCACACGATGGTGCCTTCTTGCCGGTAGCGTTTGACGGTGACTTCGTTTTCCAAGCGGGCGACCACGATTTGCCGATTGCGCACCTCGGGCGTGCGATGCACGGCCACCAGATCGCCATCCAAGATGCCGGCGTTTTTCATGCTCATGCCTTGCACCTTCAATAGGTAGTGCGGCTGGGGTTGGAATAGCTGCGGATCGATTTGGTAGCGTTTTTCAATATGCTCTTCGGCCAAGATCGGACGGCCGGCAGCCACCCGCCCGATGAGCGGCAGCCCCAATTGTTCGCGAAGAATGTCTTTGAGCTGAATGCCGCGTGAAGCGCCGGGGATCAAATCGATGACCCCCTTGCGCTGCAAGGCGCGTAAGTGTTCCTCGGCGGCATTCGGTGACTTGAAGCCCAGGGTGCGCGCGATTTCGGCACGCGTCGGCGGCATCCCGCTTTCCACGATGGCATCTTGAATGAGCCTGAGGATCTGGGTTTGACGGGGAGTGAGGTCCGACATGCGTCACCTGTATATGTAGACAGTAACTGTCATTATATACAGTCTCGGGGCGCTGGCAAGTCCATCCGGAGCGCGATAATTTGCTGCACCCGCTATTTAACAGGTATGCCATGACACCAGAAAAACAAGATCGCTCCCGCGACCGCCTGCTCGGCATGGATCAACCCATCACACGGCGCGATTTCTTGAACGGCATCGCCATCGGCGCCACCGCCGCCGCATCCGGGCCCCTGCTCGCCGCGTCGCTCTCGGACCCTACCGTCCCCGGCGCGGCGCCCGGAGAGACGCCAGGCGCCGCGAAGCTGCCTCCCGCCGCCCAAGACGCTGCCGGCTACTACCCGCCCCTGCTCACCGGTATGCGCGGCAGCCATCCCGGCTCCTTCGAGGGCGCTCACGCCCTGCGCGATGGCAAGACCTGGCCCGCCGCCACGGATACCGGCGAGGAATACGATTTGATCGTGGTGGGCGGGGGCATCAGCGGCCTCGCCGCGGCGCACTTCTACCGCGCCCACAGCCGCGCCGACAGCCGCATACTCATTTTGGACAATCATGACGACTTCGGCGGCCACGCCAAACGCAACGAATTCAACTTGGACGGCCATCTGAATCTGTTGAACGGCGGGACCCTGGAAATCGACAGTCCGAGACCTTATGGCCCGATCGCCGCAGGCCTGATGAAGACGCTCGGCATCGACGTGCCCAAGCTCGCCAAAACCACTCAAGACCTCGACTACTATGAGCATCTTGGCCTGCAGAGCGCGGTGTTCTTCGACCGCGAAACCTTTGGCGCGGATCGGCTCGCAGTCGGCTTGGGCCGGATCCCGTTCAAGCAATTCCTGGCCCAAGCACCGCTGTCCGCATCGGCGCGCGACACGATCGTGCAGATTCAAGAGGGCAAGGTCGACTATCTCCCCGGCCTGAGTTCGGATGACAAGAAGCAGCGCCTGTCGCGCCTGAGCTACGAGGCGTTCCTGCGCGATCTGGTCCACGCGGAACCTGCCGTGCTCCATTACTATCACGCGCGCACCATGGGCGAATGGGGAGTCGGTGCCGACGCCGTGTCCGCCCTCGACTGCTGGGGATTCGGCCTCCCGGGATTCCAAGGCATGGGCCTGGCCAAGGGCTCGATCGCGCGCATGGGCTTCACGCCCGCCGGATACGAAGACACCGGGGGTTCATACCGGCTGCATTTTCCCGACGGCAACGCGACCATCGCGCGCCTCCTGGTGAGGGATCTGATCCCGGGCGCGGTGCCCGGAAACAGCGCCGAAGACGTGATCACGGCGCGCGTGAACTACGCGCAGCTCGACCACAGTGGAGCCCCGATTCGCCTGCGCTTGAACAGCATCGCCATCCGCGTACGCCATCTCGGCGATCCAAAGTCCGCCGGCCGCGTGGAAGTCACCTATCTGCGCGGCGGACGGCCGTTCACGGCGCGCGCCCGCGGCGCGGTGCTGGCCTGCTACAACATGATGATTCCCTATTTGTGCCCGGAACTGCCGGCGGCGCAGAAGGAGGCGCTGCACCGGTTGATCAAGACTCCGCTGGTCTACACCAGTGTCGCAGTGCGCAACCGACAGGCCTTCGATGCGCTGAAGGTCCACCGCGTCTATGCCCCGGGCGGCTATCACACCTACTTTCATTTGAACCCGCATGTCGATATCGGCGCCTACCGCAGCCCCGCGTCGGTCGACGAGCCGATACTCGTGCACATGGTTCGCACCCCCTGCAAGCCGGGGTTGCCCGAGCACGAACAGAATCGCGCGGGCAGGGCCGAACTATTGGTCACGAGCTTCGAGACCTTCGAGCGCAACATCCGCGAGCAGCTGGCCCGCACCTTGGGAAAGGGAGGCTTCGACCCCGCCCGGGACATCACGGCCATCACCGTGAATCGGTGGCCGCATGGCTATGCGCCCGAATACAATCCGCTGTTCGATCCGGATGTCCCCGAGGCCGAGCGGCCGTATGTCATCGGACGCGCGCAGTTCGGCCGCATCGCCATCGCCAATTCCGATTCCGGCGGCGGGGCATACACCGACTCAGCCATCGATCAGGGGCATCGCGCCGTGATGGAACTGCTGCACAGCTAGTGAAATTGCACCGATCACTGTAATATTTACACTCCTGGCCGCGTCTCCGGCCGCATATTTAATGATGATTTAATTTCTCTGAATGGAACTTATGAGAAAACGTCGCCAGGGACCGACAAATAACGCATTTCAGTTGCATTCGACGCGCGAATTTGGCTTTATGTGTGACTGTGTTGCGACGCAGACGGGCCCGACACCGTGACTGGCCCGGCTTGTAGCAGCACTTCGGACTTTCCGATACGAATGAATTAACCCTAGGGGAATATTTATATGACATTGACCACCACTTTAAAGGCCTCTCTCGCCGTGGCCTGCGTTGTTGCCTTCGCAGGTTGCACGGACCTGAAGCCCATTCAAGCCCAGATCGATGATCTGAAATCACAAGTCGCCAAGAACACGAGCGACGACCAGAAGACGGCGTCCGAAGCTGCTGCGGCTCAAAGCGCCGCTGCCAGCGCCCAGTCCGCCGCTTCCGGCGCGCAGAGCACGGCGAACCAGGCATTGTCGACCGCGCAGTCGAATTCGACGGCCATTGAAGCGATCAACGAGAAGATCGATCGCATGTTCAAGAAGTCAGTGTCGAAGTAAATCGAGCATTTGCTTGAGCTTGAAACGCCGCGGTCACCGCGGCGTTTTTTTTGGCGCGGGGTGTTACATGAAGAACTGCTCCGATACGATCTTGCCGTCCTTCACTTCGTAGGCACAGATTTCCTCGAGCTTCACGCGCCCGCGTCCTTTCATCGTGACGTCCAACGTGAGCGCGAGCGCGATGGCATTGCCGGTGACCAGCGGCGCTGAGGCGCTGCATTCATGCATTTTCTCCACCATCGACTCGAATTTGTGGCCTTTTTCGATGATGGCGCGCAACCCCTTGGTCTCTTTGGGGAAGTCCGGCGTTGCACGCGGTTCGATGCTGACCGCATCCTCGGCGAATAGCTCTTTCTGCGCGGCTTCGAATTGGCCTTGACGGCAAAGTTCGGCCAGGCGGGTCGCGATCTGTTGCGTGTTCATGACTGTGCTCCTTTGGCTGCAGTGAGTGGACGTTGGGCCAACCGGCCCGTGCGGCAGCGTTAGTTTTACGCCAAAGCGCGGCAGATTCCAGCTGCCGGGCGCGGCGGCCGCCCTGTGGGCGCCCGCAGGGCGAGGGCCAGGATGGCCCGAGTCAATGCGGAGGCAGGATGCCGAAGCCGACGCCCGCAGGGGCGCCCGCAGGGCGAGGGCCAGGATGGCCCGAGTCAATGCGAAGGCAGGGTGCCGAAGCCGACGCCCGCAGGGGCGCCCGCAGGGCGAGGGCCAGGATGGCCCTCGTCAATAGCGGATCAGCGCCGATCCCCAGGTAAAGCCGCCGCCGAACGCCTCGAGCAGCAGCAGCTGGCCGCGCTGGATGCGGCCGTCGCGAATCCCCGTGTCCAGGGCCAGCGGCACGGATGCGGCCGACGTGTTGCCCTGCGTATTGATGGTCACGATGACCTTTTCCATGGGCAAATCGAGCCGCTTGGCGATGGCTTCGATGATGCGGATGTTCGCCTGATGGGGAATCAGCCAATCGAGCTGATCCTTGCCGATGCCATTGGCGTTCAGCGTCTCGGTGACCAGCTGGCCGAGCGTGTTCACGGCGACCTTGTAGACCTCATTGCCCTTCATCTGCACTCCCGCCTTGCCTTCGCGGACCAGATTGAAGCCCTTCGACACACCATCCGGATACAGCAGCAAATCCTTGTACTTGCCGTCCGAGTGCAGGCGCGTGCTGATGATGCCGGGGTCGCTCGAGGGTTTCAGCACCACGGCACCCGCACCGTCCGCGAACAGCACGCAGGTGCCGCGGTCCTTCCAGTCGACGATTCGCGTCAGCGTCTCGGCGCCCACCACCAGAGCGCACTTCGACTCGCCGAGCCGTACGAATTTGTCCGCCACGCTCAGCGCGTAGACGAAGCCGGTGCAGGCCGCCTCCAAGCTGAAGGCCGGACAGCCGTGAATTCCCAATCGATCCTGCAGCAGCGTGCCGACATTCGGGAACACCAGATCCGGTGTCGTGGTACCCACGCAAATCAGGTCGATGTCGGACGCCGCGACCCCGGCATCCTGCAGCGCGCGGCGCGACGCGTGCTCGGCAAGATCGGTGGTCGTCTCACCCTCCGCCGCCACGTGACGCTGCTCGATGCCGGTGCGGGTGCGAATCCATTCATCGCTGGTGTCGACCAGCTTTTCCAGATCGGCGTTGCTCAGAATCTTCTTCGGCAGGTAGCTGCCGGTGCCGGCGATGCGTGAGTACATTGAATTCCTTCAAGCTTCGCGAGAAGCGCCCAACCGTTGCGCGATGCGCGCCGGAACGCCGTTGCGCGCCTCCAGCACGGCCACTTCGATGGCGCGCTGAAATCCGAACAGATCCGTGCCGCCGTGGCTTTTGATGACGATGCCGTTCAAGCCGATCATGCTCGCCCCATTGTAGCGGCGGGGGTCGATCCGGTTGCGGAAGGCCTTGAGCGTCGGGCGCGCGCCGAGGTAGCCGAGCTTGCGCAGCGTCGAGCGGCTGAACTCCTCGCGCATGGTGTCGGTGATCAGACGCGCCGCACCTTCCATGGTTTTCAGCGCCACATTGCCGGTGAATCCGTCGGTGACCACGACATCGACCTTGTCCGAAAATATATCGTCGCCCTCGACGAAACCGACGTAGTTGATGTCCAGGGCCCCCAGCAAATTGTGCGCGGCCTGCACGATGTCGTTGCCTTTGATGTCTTCCGTGCCGATATTGAGCAGCCCCACCCGGGGCCGCGCGTGCGCACCCTCCAGATCCGCCGCGAGCACCGACCCCATCACCGCGAACTGGGACAGCTGCAGCGGAGTGCAGGAGGCATTGGCGCCCAGATCCAGCATGTAGGTGTGGCCGCCGCGCGACGGGATGAGCGACACGATGGCGGGGCGCTCCACGCCGGGGAGCATTTTCAGCACGAAGTGCGCCGTGGCCATCAATGCGCCGGTGTTGCCCGCACTGACGCACGCATGCGCATCGTTCGCCTTCACCAGATCGATGGCGCGGCGCATGGAGGAGTCTTTCTTGCGGCGCAAAGCCTCGCGCGGATGATCGGTCATTTCAACGACATCGGCCGCGTGCAGGCAGGAAACGTTGGCGGGAAATGCGCCGCCCAACTCGCGCTCCAACTCGGACCGGCGTCCGATCAGGGTGAAGCGCACATCGCCGAATTCACGGGCGGCGGCCACCGCGGCCGGCACGCAAACCGAAGGGCCGCGGTCGCCGCTCATGGCGTCGATGGCAATATGGAGCAGCGCAGACACTGTGCGTCAATCAAGCCCGGGCGGCGGGCAATCCGCCTGCCACGCGGTAAGGACGGCCTATTCTTCGGCCGCTGCCGCGTCGGCCTTGGTCTGCAGGACCTTGCGGCCGCGGTAGAATCCTTCGCGCGAAATCCGATGACGCGAATGAGTCTCGCCGCTCTTGGCGTCGATCGACACCGCGGGTGCGGCCAGTGCGGAGTGGGAGCGATGCATGCCGCGCTTGGAGGGAGTTTTTCTGCTTTTTTGAACTGCCATGAGTGCTATGTCCTATCAAGTTTTCTTTAACAAATCCTGCAAAGCGGTAAACGGCCGCGTTCGCTCGCTCGACGAATCCTGAATCTCGGCGCCCGCCTCGAAAGCCGGCGCCCGGCCGCAGGTTTGCGGCGTACTGCACGCCGCTACGATCGGCAAGGCCAACAACAATTCTTCCTCCGCCAGTTCGCGCAAGCTTACCTGGCCTCCCTCGGTCGCGTAGACCTCTCGCTGCGAGTCCAGCGCGCCCGAGGCCGAGTCGCCCGAAAATTCGATCCCGCTGCTGCCGGCCGCGGCAAATGCGAAACCTTGCAGGCAACGCTGGCATACCAGCTGCGGAACCGCTTCGACCGTCACGGTGGCGCCCGAGCGGCCCGCCCCTAATTTCGCAAATGCGAAACTCGCTCGAACGGTCCCTCGCGCATCGGCCAATAAATCCTGCAGGCGAGACATTTCACCGAGCGGGTAGACACGGTCCAGCACCACTGCATCGTCAGCCAGGTGTGCGCAATCGACTCGGTCAGGCAAGCCCGGTGCCATGGGCCGCGTATAATAGGGCCCGTTCCCACCCCTGTCAAAATAAGATCCGGTGCAAGTCGTTGTTTTTGAAGTCCCCGTCTTCACTTATTTTAGCGTCAACCTCGGCGTATCGCCGCGAACTTCTGGCGAGGCTCCGCCTGCCCTTCTCCTGCGTTGCACCCGGGGTGAATGAGACCCGCCGCGCAGGCGAACGGCCGCTTGCCCTGGCGCTGCGTCTGGCGAGGGCCAAGGCCTCCGCCGTGGCCCTCCAGCACCCCGAGGCTTGGGTCATCGGTTCGGATCAGGTCGCCGCACGCGCCGAGGGCTCGTCGGAGGAGTTGATCCTCGGGAAGCCCGGCACGGCCGCGCTCTGCATGGAGCAGTTGCGCCAGTGCTCGGGACAAGGCTTGGCGTTCATGACGGCCGTGGCCGTGGTGCATCACAACAGCCACTCGGTGCACGAGTTCGTCGATACCACCCGGGTGGCATTTCGCACGCTCGATGACCCCACGATCGCCCGCTACGTGGCACTCGAGTCGCCGCTGGACTGCGCCGGGGGATTCAAAAGCGAGGGCCTCGGTATCGCGCTCTGCGAATCCATCGACAGCGTGGACCCGAGCGCGCTGATCGGGCTGCCGCTCATCCAGCTGAGCAAGGTCTTGCGCAGCGTAGGCTTCGAGCTGCCCTGAGCCCGAATGGGCCTCGCTTCATGTGGTGCGCGCTAGCGTCTCACCGGGTGCTTCGAGGCGCCGCGCTTCGCGGCGGAGGCCTTCGGCGCGCTGCGCTTGGACGAGCGCTTCATGGGTGTAATCGCGTCCAGGACCGTGGCCAGCTCGCCGGGCAAGGGGGCGCTGGCGTGAAACGGGACGCCGGAACCCGGCCACTCGAAGGCGACCGATTGCGCGTGCAAGAAAGTGCGCCTCAGGCCGTGACCTTTGAGCTCGGCGTTGCGCTCGCGATCGCCGTATTTGTCGTCTCCGAGCAGCGGATGGCCGGCGAAGGAAGCGTGCACGCGGATTTGATGCGTGCGTCCGGTGGGAATATCCACCTCCATCAAAGTGGCGAGCGGCCCGAAGAATTGCAGCGGCTTGAAAATGCTCACCGAGTCCTTGCCGGCCGCGGCCACGCGCACATGCCTTTCTCCGTGCTGACGATTGTCGGTGGCCAGCGGCGCGTCGATGCGTTTGGTTCCCAGCTGCCAGCTGCCCGCAACCAAGGCCATGTAGGTTTTGTGCATGCCGCCGTTGCGGATCAAGGCATGCAGCGCGGTCAATGTGCTGCGATCGCGCGCCACCAGCAGGCAGCCGCTGGTGTCCCGATCCAGGCGATGCACCAGCTCGAGCGTCTCGCGCGGCCGCGACGCCCGCAGCGCCTCGATGACGCCAAAGCTCATGCCGCTGCCGCCGTGCACCGCAACACCCGCGGGCTTGTCGATGACCAACAGATGCCGGTCTTGGAAGATGACGGCCCGCTCGATCAATTCCAGCAGGCTGCTCGACGGCCGCCCGGGTTCATCGCCGGCGTCGATGCGCACGGGCGGCAGACGAACTTCGTCGCCTTCCTGGATGCGGTACTCCGCATCGACCCGCTTGCGGTTGACCCGTACCTCGCCCTTGCGCAGCAGTCGGTAGACCCGGCTGCGAGGCACGGTCTTGAAATGGCGCATGAGGAAATTGTCGATTCTCTGGCCGGCTTCATCGCCCGTCACGGTGCGCATAGTCACGGGACTTTTCGATCCGCGCACGGCCTCGGGCGCCCTCACATTAGTGTTCATGGTTGATGGTCATCGCTGAGCTATCTTCTAAGGTATTGATTACATTGACCCTGACGGCCTGTCGTGATAATGTCTTAAAACCGTGTCAGGCGCTGAACCATTTGAAGGGCGAGGCCCATAAAATAAGACACCGGTTTCGGTGGCGCGCCCGTCGGACGGGGGCGCCACATATTAGTTGGTTCTGGATTTCCAGACCATCGCTCGGCCGATGAGACAAACGCAAGAGAGCCTGGTTGGGCTTCGGCGTCTGACAAGCGGTTAACCGAGAACAAGGCCCCGGGCTTGCCGTATGTTTTTTTTCGGAATTGGGTTTTCTCAGAATTGGGTTGAACTGATGTCGGTCGCGTGGCTCGCGCTCGGCGCATCCCTATTCCTAATCTCCCCATTTGCCGCGGTCCCGGCTTCTATTCTCAAGCTCACCTCCTCGGCTCCTACCATTTTAGTTGGGGCACATGAAAAGAATGCTCGTCAACGCAGTTCAAGAAGAAGAACTGCGAGTCGCACTCGTCGACGGTCAGAAACTCTACGACTTATCGATTGAGATCCCGTCACGGGAACAGAAAAAATCCAATATCTATAAAGGCCGGATCACCCGCGTCGAGCCCAGTCTCGAAGCGGCGTTCGTCGAATACGGCGCGCAGCGCCACGGCTTTTTACCGCTGAAGGAAGTCTCCAAGGAGTACTTCCGCTCGCAGCCGGCATCGGGCGGCCGGTTGAACATCAAGGATCTGCTGCAGGAAGGCCAGGAGCTGATCGTTCAGGTCGAGAAGGAGGAGCGCGGCAACAAGGGCGCGGCGCTCACCACTTTCATCAGCCTGGCCGGCCGCTTCCTGGTGCTGATGCCGAACAATCCGCGCGCGGGCGGCGTATCGCGCCGCATCGAAGGCGAGGAGCGGGATCAGATGCGCGAGGCCATGAATGGCCTGCAGATCCCCGACGGCATGGGCGCCATCGTGCGCACCGCCGGCGTCGGCCGGTCCACCGAAGAACTGCAGTGGGACCTGAATAACCTCAAGACAGCCTGGGACGCCATCGAGGCCGCCAACGACGGCCGGCCGGCGCCCTTCCTGATCTTCCAGGAGAGCGATGCGGTGACGCGCGGCTTGCGCGATTACTTCTCCGACGATGTGGGCGAATGCCTCATCGACCAGCCTGAGGCCTTCCAGAAGGCTCAGGAGTACATGCAGCGCTTCATGCCGCCCGATGCGCAGCGCAAGCTCAAGCTGTACCAGGACCCGGTGCCCCTGTTCACGCGCTACCAGATCGAGAGCCAGATCGAGTCCGCCTATTCGCACAAGGTCACCCTGCCCTCGGGCGGAAGCTTGGTGATCGACCATACCGAGGCGCTGGTGTCGATCGACATCAATTCGGCTCGCAGCACCCGCGGCGGAGATATCGAAGCCACCGCGCGCAATACCAACTTGGAGGCCGCGGAGGAAATCGCGCGCCAGCTGCGCTTGCGGGATATCGGCGGACTCATCGTCATAGACTTCATCGACATGGAGTCGCAGGCGAATCAACGCGCGGTCGAGGACATGCTGCGGGACGCGGTCAAGATGGATCGCGCGCGAATCCAGCTCGGGCGATTGTCGCGCTTCGGATTGCTCGAGCTGTCGCGCCAGCGCCTGCGGCCGGCGCTGAGCGAGACCACTCACATCAATTGCCCGCGATGCAGCGGCATGGGCACGATTCGCGGGGTGGAATCGATGTCGCTCGCCCTGCTGCGCTTGATCGGCGAGGAGGCGCGCAAGGAGCGCACCGGCCGGGTGATCGCTCAGGTTCCCGTCGACGTGGCGACCTACCTCATGAACGAGAAGCGCGAGTGGCTCGGTCAAATAGAATCGCGCGACAAGGTCTCGCTGGTAATCGTACCGAATCCGCACATGCAGACGCCGGCCTACACGCTGCGCCGCATCCGCGACGATGAAAAGGAGCTGCCCGAAAACACCACGGTGAGCTATCAGCTGGCGGAGCAGCCCGGCCTCGACGATTCGAACATAGGAAATCGCGACAAGAAGCCGCAAGGCGACGTGCCGCTGGTGCCGAGCATTCTGCCGGCCTCGGCGGCCCCCATTATCCCGATGCCCGTGGCCGCCCCTGAGCCGCCGCCCGCCGCCGCCCCGCCGCAAGCGGGGATATTCGTGCGGTTGTGGCGCTGGCTGTTCGGCGGCGGCGCAGGCGCCGCGGCCAAGGAGACCCCGCCCGCCACCGCGCATGCTCATCGTGAGCGGCCGGCGCATCGAGATGCGCGCCACGATCGATACCGCAGCGGCGGCGACCGCGATAGAAACCGCGATCGTGACCGTGGCGAGCGCGATCGAAATCGCGATGTGCGGCGGGACGGGCCGCGCGATCCGCGCCGCGACGGGCGCCCGCGCGGCGATAACCGCACCGATTCCGCGCCGCGCCGCCCGGAGGGCGGCGCCCCGGCCAATCCCGGCGCGCCGCGCCCGGAGGCGGTGCGTGCGGAGCAGGCCCAGCAGCCGCGCAATGAGCAAGGACCGCGCAACGATTCGCAGGGACCGCGCAATGAGCAGGGACCGCGCAACGATTCGCAGGGACGTGGCGCGGAGCCTCGTACAGGAGAACCGGGCCCAAACGGTGAGCGCTCCGGCAATGAGCGCGGCGAGCGCGGCGGCCGAAGCCGCCGCAGACGCGGCCGGGGCCGGCGTGAGGGCGGAGAGAATGCCGCCAACGCCAATGGCGGCGGCCAGAATTCCGGCCAGGGGGCCGCGCCTGGGGCGCCAATGGCCTCCGCGGCTGCCGAAGGCAATGTCGGAGGCAGCCCACCCGCGTCTTTTGAAGCTCCCCGTGAAGCTCCGCGCGAGCGGCCCGCGGCGCCCATGGCGGCGGACACGCCCTCGCCGGCGCGGCTTCCCGAGACACCGGCGGCCAGCACCGGCACGGACAACAAATACGTAGTCTGGTCTTCCGGGCCGAGCGATGCCCCGCATGGCGGACCGGACGAGCGCTGAACCGGCTCCCGGCGGGTTCGTTCGATGGTTAGGGCGATCTGCGCGCGCTCGCTGAGCGGAGCGCGCGCAGACGCAGGTCGAGCACCAGGCTGGTGCACAGCAGCGCCATGGCGAGGCCGCGCAGGGCGGCCACCGCAATGCTGGTCACCGGCGCCCTGATGGAATGGGCCCAAGGCTCTCCCACGCGCGCCCACAGCCACCAGGCAACGCTCAGCCCCACCGTGGCCCCCACGTAGATCAGTACCCAAACCCGGCGCTCCGCGGTCCCCAAGGGGCGCTTCGGCACCGCGTGCCCGTGACCGCGGCGCAGGCCGTACCAAACCAGCCCGATCACGATGACCAGCCCGATCAACGAGCTGCCCTCCTGTAACAGGCGAATCCCGCCCAGGCGGTGGCTGCCGATGTCGACGACGGGCTCTTCGAGCCAGGGGATCAGGCGAATTCCGCGGGCATTCTCGTGGGTAAACGCATCCCATACCAGATGGGTGAGCGCCCCGGCCAAAATCCCGCAGGCCGCCAGAATCCACTGACGGACCCGGTACACATCCGCAGGCGAGGAAAACGGACACCACCGCGCATAGGCGCCCGGGGGCAGCACCTCCAATAGCGGGGTTTTGAGGAAGTACTGGAAGATCCAGTAGGTAGCCATGCCCACCGGAAGACAAAAAGTCAGCAAGGCCAGACTGCTGTGGGTTTCGAAGCGGTGCATGGGCCAGGGAAAGAACAGCCCGAAGTCGGGAACCATGCTGCCGATGACGACCGCGGAGAGCAGCCGCCAGCGGGCCAGCGGGCGCGAAAACGGCAGCACGACGGCGGCGTGGGATAGGGTAAATGGCATCAACGAGCCTCGGCTGTCATCTCAGCGTCATATTACAGATCTATAAATTACGGGTTTCGTCCCACTATTTATCTGGGGTACAGCATGTCGAATATCGATGCGATCAATCAAGCGCCCCCTCGGATCGCTCAGGCGACTGCCGCCTCGTCCCTGATCGGACAGAAACCCAACCCTTGGTTCAATGTGCTCGCGGGGGTGGTCGTGGTGTCCGGAATCGTTTACGCCGGCATTCATCTGGCCGACGACCTGTCGGTGGTCCGCGATACTCGCGCGTATCCGTACATATTGCTGGGCATCGCCCTATTGATCGCCTTGGGATTCGAATTCGTCAATGGATTCCACGACACCGCGAACGCCGTCGCCACGGTAATCTACACGAATTCGATGTCGCCCAATCTGGCGGTCATCTGGTCCGGGTCGTTCAATTTCCTCGGCGTGCTGCTCTCCAGCGGAGCCGTTGCCTTCGGCATCGTGTCACTGTTGCCGGTCGAGCTGATCCTGCAAGTCGGCAGCGGCGCCGGCTTCGCCATGGTGTTCGCCTTGTTGATTGCCGCCATCCTGTGGAACCTGGGCACTTGGTATTTCGGCCTGCCGTCATCCAGTTCGCACACCCTCATCGGTTCCATCATCGGCGTGGGGCTCATGAACCAGCTGATGGCGGCGAATCCCTCCGGCACGAGCGGCGTCGACTGGGGCCAGGCGACCAAGATCGGCGAGACCTTGCTGGTGTCGCCGTTGATCGGCTTCAGCCTGGCTTTCCTGCTGCTGTCGGTGCTCAAGGCGACGGTCAAGATTCCCGCGCTATACAAGGAGCCCGAGGGCAACAAGCCCCCGCCGCTGTGGATTCGCGGCCTGCTGATCCTCACCTGCACCGGCGTGAGTTTCTTCCACGGCGGCAACGACGGGCAAAAAGGCATGGGACTGATCATGCTGATCCTCATCGGCACCGTTCCCACGGCCTACGCGCTCAATCGCACCATGCACGAGAAGGATATCGACCGGTTCGTCGCGATCTCCGCTCAGGCCCAGACCGCGATGGCGCGTTACAGCCTGGGCGGCGCCCCCTCGGACCCGCATGCGGCGGCCATGGACGTCGTGCGGACGCGCTCGGTGACTCCGCAGGGCGTGGCGGCGCTCGGCGCGCTGGCGGATTCGATTTCGTCCCGCGTCAATCAATACCACTCGCTGGACAAGGTCCCGGCCGGCTCCATGGTCAACATCCGCAACGACATGTACCTGGTGAGCGAAGGGCTGCGTCTCATGGGCAAGGATAAGTCCATGCACGTCTCCCAGGCCGACCTGGACGTGCTCGGCGCCTACAAGAAGCAGCTCGATCACTCGACCAAGTTCATTCCGACCTGGGTCAAGGTGGCGGTGGCCATCGCCCTCGGACTGGGCACGATGATCGGCTGGAAGCGCATCGTCGTCACGGTGGGCGAACGGATCGGCAAGACCCACCTGACCTACGCGCAGGGCGCTTCGGCCGAAATTGTGGCCATGGCCACGATCGGTGCCGCCGAGATGTATGGCTTGCCGGTGAGCACGACGCATGTGCTGTCATCGGGCGTGGCGGGAACCATGGTCGCGAATAAATCCGGGCTGCAGTGGGCGACGGTGCGCAATCTGTTGATGGCCTGGGTGCTCACCCTGCCGGTATCGATCGCGCTGGCCGGCGGCCTGTACTGGCTGCTGCGAAACCTTCTGTAAGGCGGCGAGCAGGCCGCGCCGCTGCGCTACGGGGATCCGTCGCGGCGGATTCAGCGCAGAGCTTGCGCGGCCGCCAAGCTGGCGCGCACGCGCTCGAGATCCTCCGGCGTATCGACCCCCGCCGGCGGCGCCTTCGGGAAAGTCACCAGATGAATCCTCATGCCGTGCTCCAATGCGCGCAGCTGCTCGAGCCGCTCGGTGTCCTCCAGCGGCGTCGGCGGCCAGGAAGCGAATTTCAGCAGACTGTGCACTCGATAGGCATAGATGCCGATGTGGCGCCAAGCGCCGGCAAAGCGCGTCGGCCTGCCATCCGCGACGCTGTCGCGCGGCCAGGGTACCGGCGCGCGGCTGAAATACAGCGCCCGGCCGTCCGGGGCACGCAGCGCCTTCACGCAGTTGGCATCGAGAAATTCCTCCGCCGACAAAATTGGCGCGACCGCCGTGGCGATATCGACCTGCGGCCGCTCACTCAATGCCTGCGCCACTCCCCCGATCACCGCCGCCGGCATCAGGGGCTCGTCGCCTTGCAGGTTCACCACGATGTCGTCCGCCGCAAAACCCCGCGCGCGGGCAACTTCCGCAATCCGGTCCGTGCCGGAGGCGTGCCGCGGCGAAGTCATCAGGCAGTCGGCGCCGAAACGGCTGGCCGAATCGAATACGCGAACATCGTCCGTGGCGATGATGACCGACGCCGCGCCGCTGGCACGCGCAGCGTCCCACACCCATCGGATCAGGGGCCTGTCGCCGATGGCGAGCAGCGGCTTGCCCGGAAGGCGCGCTGCGGCGAAACGCGCCGGGATGACGATGTGCAGCATCTGCCTCAGCGCTCCAGCAAGGGATCGTCCGCCCCCAGAACGCGGGCCTCCTCGGGCAGCATCACGGGAATTCCCTCACGTACACCGTAGGCCAGCCGATCCGCGCGGCACACCAGCTCGAGCGCGCTCCCGCCGCCTGAGCTGAGCAGGGGCCCCTTGCAAATCGGGCAGACCAACAAATCGAGCAACCGCTTATCCATGAAACCCTCACCCGCGCGCAGCGCGCTTCTGTATAGCCCGAGTTACGACCTTGAGCAGCGCTTCGGATTCGGCTCCGGCGAAACTCGCGGTGACAGGCACGTACCAATGCTGCGGACCGGCCATCGGCCCGCATTTTACGGCATCCTTCTCGGTCATGAGCACCGCGCGCCCGTCGCCGAAGGAAATATCCGCGGCCCGCGGCCGTGCATGGTCCGGCAACGGGTGGCCGATCACTTCGATGCCGCGGGCCCGCAGCATGTTGAAAAAACGCTCTGGATTGCCGATGCCCGCGACCGCATGCACGGCATGTCCCGCGAACTCATCCAGCGGCTTCACGGCGCCTCCCGCCAGGCGCAAGGCATGTTTTGCCTCGAGCCGCATGCTCAAGGCCCCATCGAGCAGCGCCCGCCCGCCATTCACCACGACGGCATCGGCGCCCGCCAGCCGCGCCCGGGTTTCCCGCAGCGGCCCCGCCGGCAGCAGCCAGCCATTGCCGAACAGCCGATCGCCGTCGATGACGACGATTTCGCAATCGCGCGCCAAGGCGTAGTGCTGCAACCCATCGTCGCTCACGATGACATCGCGTCCGGCGTTCACCAGCAGTTGCGCCGCCGCCGGCCGGTCGCGGCCGACCGCCACCGGCACCCCCGAGCGGCGCGCCAGCAAGATGGCTTCATCGCCCACGACGCAGGGGTCATCGGATGCCTCGACCAGCCGGACGCTGGTGGCGGAACCTCCGTAGCCGCGGGTGACGACTCCCGGCTTGAAGCCCAGATCCGCCAGGCGCGCGACCAGCCAGCACACCAGCGGTGTCTTGCCGGTGCCTCCCACGCTCAGGTTCCCGATCACCACCACGGGCAGGCTCATGCGCGTCGGCTTGCGCAGGTGCTTGGCATATAAATAGCGGCGCGACACCGTCACGGCGCCGTAGGTCAGCGACAGCGGCAGCAGCCACCACGGCGGCGCCGCGCGGTCGTACCAGATGCCATTGAGCCAGGATTGAACCGACATGAGCGGCGCCGGAGCCTAAGCGCTGGCCAGCATCCCATGCAGCGCCGAATACAGCCCGCCCCGCGCCAGCAGCTGCTGATGGTTGCCGCTCTCCACGATCCGCCCGTGATCCAGAACGATGATGCGATCGGCTCCTTCTATCGTGGACAGGCGATGCGCGATCACCAGAGTCGTGCGTCCCTGCATCAAGGTTGCAAGCTCCTGCTGTACCCGCCTCTCCGACTCGTTGTCGAGCGACGCCGTCGCCTCATCCAGAATGAGCACGGGTGAATCCTTGAGCAGCGCCCGCGCGATGGAAATCCGCTGGCGCTGGCCGCCGGAGAAATTCTGGCCCCGGTCGGTCAATACCGTATCGAACCCCCGCGGCTGCTGCGCGACGAACTCCATGACATTGGCGGCA
This sequence comes from uncultured Gammaproteobacteria bacterium, assembly GCA_963837435.1. GTDB lineage: Bacteria > Pseudomonadota > Gammaproteobacteria > Steroidobacterales > Steroidobacteraceae > Bog-1198. The sequence goes on along the minus strand of CAWINJ010000009.1, from coordinate 443,323 downwards.
CGGGCGGCCGCCTCCACCTCCTCATCCGTTTTACCGACGGCATTGAAGGCAATGTTGTTGCGGATGGTGTCGTTGAACAGCACGACGTCCTGACTGACAAGGCTCACCTGGGCACGCAAATCCGTCAGGCGGTAATCGCGCACGTCGACTCCGTCCAACAGCACCGCGCCCTGCTGCACATCGTAGAATCGCGGCAACAGTCCCGCCAGCGTCGTCTTGCCGCTGCCCGACGGGCCCACGATCGCCACGGTTTCGCCGGGGCGGACATGGAAACTCACCTCGCGCAGGACATCGCCCTTCTCGCCGTCGTAGGCAAACGAGACGTTGCGAAATTCGATTTCGCCGCGGGCGCGCTCGAGCGCGAGCGCGCCGCCGCTGCCTTCGGTCGGATGATCCATGATCTCGAACACACTCTGCCCCGCCGCAATACCCTGCTGCAGCGGGCCGCTCATGTCGACCAGGCTGCGCAGCGGCGAGGGAATCGACATCAGCGCGGCCAGGAAACTGAAGAATTCGTCGACCTGCATGTGATCGGCGAACACCTGCCGTATCGCCACGTAAAGCACGCTGCCGAGCGCCATCGAGGCGATGCACTGCACCACCGGATTGCTGATGGCCCGAGCGCGGATCAGTTTCATATTCGAGGCGCGATTGAGCTCGTTCACTTTTTCGAACCGCTCGGTCTGATGATCCTCGGCATTGAAGATCTTGATGAGGCGATGCGCATCGATCGCCTCCTTCGAGACCCGCGTGATGTCGCCCATGGAGTTCTGAATGCGTTCGCTGTAGCGGCGAAAGCTGCGGTTGGCGATTTTCATCAACCAGCCGATGATGGGCGCCGCGACGATGCAGAACGTCGCGAGGCGCCAGTTCATGTAAAACATCCAAATAAGCAGCCCGACGATGCTCAGGCTATTGCTGATCAGCGACATGGCCGCGCCGGTCGCCGCGGTCGCCACCAGCTCGATGTTGTTCGTCAATTTCGACAGCAGATGCCCGGACTGCTGCCGGTCCAGATAGGCCGTGGGCAGCCGCAAATAATGCGAGAACACATCGTGCCGCAGGCCCTTGATGACCTGCCTGCCGACCCAGCTGGGGTAGTAGCTCTGCACATAGTCCCCGATGCCGCGCAGCGTGAACAGCACCACGACCCCGATGGGCACTTCCCACAGGACGTCCGGATTCTTCACGATGAACGCGCCGTTCAGGAACTTCTTGACCAGGTAGGCGAGCGCGACATTGGTGGCGGCGAACAGGATCGAGCCCAGCACGCCGATCAGAAATACGCCCAGATAGGGCGTCGCGTACCTCAACAAGCGCCGATAAATCAGCCATGAATCGCCGGCGGGATGCCGGCCCGCGGCGGCGGTCGCGCTCAAGGCGGGGCGTCCTCATGCACGGTCGCGATGTTCAGCTGCGCGAAGCCGAGCCGGCCCGCGACGTCCATGGCGGTCACCACGGCCTGGTGGGTGGTGCGCGCATCGGCGCGGATGGTGATGGGACCGCGGTCGGCGCCGGCCTCCTTGAGCAGGGCGGCACGCAGGGTGTCGGGACTCGAGTTGATCAGGGTGCGCTCATTGACCCGATAGCTGCCCTCGGCCGTCACGGTGATCACCAAGGGCTCGTGCGAACCCCTCGGCACGGGAATTTCGCTTGCCTGGGGCAGCTGGACCTTGACGCGCCCTTCCTGGTTGAAGGTGGTGGACACCATGAAGAAAATCAGCAGCACCAGCAGCACGTCGATCATGGAAATCAAGTTGATTTCCGGGTCTTCAGGGTGGCGCGGACGCAGGTTCATATCAGCCGCCCGTCGCCAGCATGCCGCGCTCGTCCAACGCATCGACCAGCTTCATGGCTTCCTTCTCCATGCGCACGACCAGCCGCTCGACCTTGCCGCGCAAGAACCGATAGGCGATCAGCGAGGGAATAGCGACGGTCAATCCCGCCGCCGTGGTGATGAGCGCTTCGCCGATGCCGCCCGACAATATCCTCGGATCGCCGATGCCGTTGGCGGTGATCGCATTGAAGGCATGAATGATGCCCGCCACGGTTCCGAGCAGCCCCAGCAAAGGCGCGACCGCCGCGATCGTGCCCAGGGTGTTCAGGAACCGTTCGAGTTCGTGCACCACGTGGCGGCCGCCGTCCTCGAGCCTTTCCACCATCAGCGCGCGCGACTTGTTGCGATTGGCGAGTCCGATGGCGAGCAGCTTGCCGAGCGGCGAATTCTGCTCGAGCGCGGCCACGAGCTTGTCACTGAGCTGATCCGCCTCGATCCAGTTCCAGACTTTTTGCGCCAGGTCGCGCGGTATGACGCGGCTGCTCTGCAAGGTCCAAAGTCTTTCCAATATGATGGCCACCGCCGCGATGGAACATAAAATGATCGGCCACATGAAGCCGCCGCCCGCGCGGATGATCTCCCACATTGCGTCCTCTTCGGTCCAGTATGAAGCTGCGGGCATGATACTTGACCGCCGACGGTTCAGATACCGCCATCGCCCGGCGGCTAACCCGTTGATTTGCCGGCCGGGCGCGGATCACTGTCGCCGATCGGCGAAAACGGCATAATGCCGCCTCCCGAGGAGTCCATCGCGATCCATGCAACGCCGGCTGAAACGCATCACACCCGACCGCCATACGCTGGAGAAACTCTGGTGTTTGAAGCCCTTCAAATCGGCCGTGCTCGACCGTGGATGCTGGACCTTCCATCGGCACAGCGTCACGCGGGCCTTCGCGCTCGGCCTGTTCATCGCGTTCATTCCGCCCACCCCCCTGCCCGTGCACATCGTGACCTGCGTCATCCTGGGAATGATGTTTCGGCTGAATTTGCCAGTGCTGTTCGCCACGGTATTCCTCAGCAACCCCTTCACCTGGCTGCCGCAGGTGGCCGGCTCGATCTGGGTGGGTGCGAAGATCCTCGGCATGGACCTGACCCCCTTTCTGCACGTCCTGCACCATCGGCATCTCTGGATGCAGGTCGGGCAGCTGTGGGCACCGCTGTTGCTCGGAGCGCTGGTTCTGGGGCTGATCGCGGCCGGTTCCGGCTATGTGCTGGCGCAATTCGCGTGGCGCGCGCGCGTCGTCTACCACCTGCGGCGCAGGCGCGCCCGATCAACCGAGGGGATTGCGCGCGGCTAGTATGCCGTCCGACAGGACCAGCACGCGGTCGAGCCGGGCGGCCAGCCGCTCATCGTGAGTCACGATGACGAGGCTGGTGCCCAGCTCGCGATTCAGCTCGAGCATCAATTCGAACACCTGCGCCGCATTCCGGCCGTCGAGATTGCCCGTCGGCTCGTCGGCCAACACCAGTTTCGGTTGAGTGACGAGCGCGCGGGCCACCGCGGCGCGCTGCCGTTCGCCGCCGGACAGCTGCGAGGGCCGATGTGCCAGCCTTTCCGCCAGTCCGACGCGCGCCAGCAGAGCGGCGGCGCGTTCCCGCGCGGCGCGCGGATTCATCCGGCGCACGAGCAGCGGCATCGCGACATTTTCCAGCGCGGTGAATTCGGGCAGCAGGTGATGGAATTGATACACGAATCCGACGGCGCGATTGCGCAGGTATCCGCGCTCGGCGTCGCTCAAGCGATGCATCGCCGACCCATCGATCTCCACCGTACCGGCGGTCGGCAAATCCAGCCCCCCCAGCACCTGCAGCAGCGTCGTTTTCCCGGATCCCGAGGCCCCGACGATCGCGATGCGTTCCCCGGCGCACACGCCGATGGAGGCGCCCCGCAGCACCTGGATCTTCACATCGCCCTGGACGAACTCCTTGGCAAGATCCCTGCCTTCGAGCACCAGCGCATTTGAATTCGTCATCTTCCGGTCCTCAATCGTTTCGCAAAGATTCTGCGGGCAACAAGCGCGCGGCGCGCACCGCCGGATAGACCGTGGAGAGGCAGGCGAGCACGAAGGCGAAGCCGCAAATGCGCACCACGTCGGCGGCGTGCACGCGCGCCGGCAAATCGCTCATGAAGTACACGCGCGCGTCCAAGAACTTGAATCCGACGATGCTTTCGAGCCCATGCACCAGATCCTGCAAATTGACGGCGACGAGCACTCCCAGCAGCACGCCCAGGCCGATGCCGAACAGCCCGATCAAGCTGCCCTGGACGATGAATACGCGACGGATACTGCGGGGCGAGGAGCCGAAAGTGCGCAAGATGGCAATGTCGCGGCGCTTGTCCTTCACCACCATGACCATGGTCGAGACGATATTGAATGCCGCGACGGCCACCATCAGCGACAGGATGAAGAACAGCATGCGCTTGGTGATCGATATGGAGCGGAAGAAATTGGCGTGTTCGGCGGTCCAGTCCTGAACCTCCCAGTCGCCGCCGAGCGCCGATGGCCGCGGCGCGCGATATGCGCGGCGCGGCGTACATGTCGGCCAGCCTCAGGCGTATCCCAGTCACCTCATCGCCCATGCGCAGCAGCTTCGCCGCATCCTGCATGGCCACGATGGCGATGCGCCGATCGTATTCGTACATGCCTATGGAGAGGATGCCCGCCACCTCGAACGCGCGCATGCGCGGAATCACGCCCACCGGCGTGACGTCGCCCTGCGCGACCAGCAGCACCACGCGGTCGCCGACTTTCGCGCCGAGTTCCTCGGCGAGCGCCTGACCCAGGATCACCCGATACTTGCCGGGGATCAGGTCCGCCAACCGGCCGCTCAGCAAATGCGGCGCCAGGTCCACGACGCGCCCCTCCGCCTCCGGCACGATGCCGCGCAGCAGGACCCCGGAGGACTTCTCGCCGTGGATCAACATGCCCTGCTCCTCGATGTACGGTGCGGCGCCCATGATGCCCGGAAAATGCTCGAGCTTCTCGACGTCGGCCGCCAGTCCGCCACCTGCCCTTGAAGTCCGGAAATCGTCGCGTGCGCCGTCAGGCTCAAGATTCGCGTGCGCAGCACTTCCTCGAAGCCGTTCATGACCGACAGCACCACGATCAGCACGGCCACTCCGAGAGCCAGGCCCGCGATGGCGATGCCCGCGATCAAGGACAGGGAGCCGCGCTTGGGCGAAGCGCGCAGATACCTCAATCCGATGAATCCCTCGTACCAGTGGCGCATCATTCGTAACGCAGTGCCTCGGCGGGCTGAGTTCGCGCCGCCTGCAGGGCGGGATACACGGTGGCGATCAGGGTCAAAATGAACGCGGCCATGCCTATTCTCACGACATCGCCCCAGTGCACTTCGCTGGGAAGACCCGATATGTAGTACACATCCGGATCCATGAAGTGAAACCCGAATGTCTGTTCGAGAAACGGCACGATCACATCGACGTTGAGCGCCAGGGCGAGGCCGAAACCGACCCCGGCGGCCGCGCCGATCCAGCCGATGAGCACGCCCTGAGTCATGAACACCGAGACAACTCCGCCCGGGCTCAGGCCCAGTGTGCGCAAGATGGCGATATCGGTGCGCTTGTCGTTCACCACCATGACCAGCGTCGCCACGATATTGAACACGGCGACGGCGACGATGAGCATCAGGATCAGCCCCATCATGGTCTTTTCGATGCGAATGGCGCGAAAGTACGCCTCATTGTCCTGAGTCCAGTCGCGCACCTGCAGCCCCGGCGCGAGCCGCGCCGCGGCGGTTCGCGCCAGCTCAGGCGCCTTGAGGACATCGTAGAATCGAAGCCGTATACCGGTTGGGCCGTCGAGGCCCCGAAGCGCCTCCGCATCCTGCAGATTGACCAGCGCGAGCACGCTGTCGTGCTCCTGCAGTCCAACCTCGAAAATTCCCACCACATGAAAATCCCGCAGGCGCGGCACGATGGCATCGCCGGCTCCGGTGCCCGGGATCATGACCGTAACCGTGTCTCCCACTCCCGCCTGCAGCTCATAGGCCAGCATGCGGCCGAGAATGATTCCATTGGACCCCGGCTCGATGTCGCTCAGCCTGCCCTCTCGCAGGGTGTCGGCGATCGAGGTCACTTGAGGCTCGAGGGCCGGGTCTATGCCGCGCACGATGGCGCCGCTCATGGAGGGTGCCCGGCTCAGCATCGCATCCGTGTCGAGAAACGGCGCCGCCCCTACCAGGCCGGGGGAGCCCTGCAGTTGTTGGATACGTGCCCGCCAATCGCGGATCGGGGCGCCTGCCGCATTCAGGGTCGCGTGCGCGGTCAGGCTCAGCAGGCGGGTCCGCAATTCTGCCTCCAGGCCGTTCATGACCGACAGCACCGTAATCAGGGCGGCCACGCCCAGCGCGACCCCGACCAGAGAGACCCAGGTGATGAAGGACACAAAAAAGCTGTGCTCGCGGGCCAGGGAGTAGCGCAGGCCCACGAAAACTGGAAGGGGCTGGAACATGCGCCTGGGATTAAACCACAAATAGCAATGTAATCAGAGTGTTAATTGCGTCAAGTATTGGACCCCCAAGGCGGTGCTATAGTTTCGGAGGACCAAGGTTTATATAGAATCGAAGGGGGTAAACACATGAGGTACGCCATGAGGTATCGAATCCTGGTGCTTGCGGCAGCGCTCGCCAGCAGCGGCCTCGCGGGAGCCGCGACCATTGCGGTCGACAACGGCATCGCCGTCAAGGAATCCGATGTCGCCACCCCGACCCGCGGCATGACCATGAGCCAAGTGACGGCCAAATTCGGAGCCCCCGTCACCAAGGTTCCCGCCGTCGGCAAGCCGCCGATTTCTCGCTGGGAATACCCCGGCTTCATCGTGTATTTCGAAGCCGATCATGTCATTCACAGCGTGGTCCCGAGCACCGCCGCTCCCGGCAACGAGACGCCAAGCACTGAGGCGCCGGCCAGTGAAGCCCCTGCCGGCGAGGCGCCGAGCAGCGCTGCACCCAGCGCCCCGCCGGGCAGTGCCGCTCCCAGCGACCAGCCGAGCAGTGCCGCGCCTTCTGGCGCCGCGTGAAGCGACGGGCCGGGCAGCGCCGCGCGTCCGGTGCCGCGTGAGGCGGCCAGCCGAGCAGTGCCGCGGCGAACTCCCAGCGCTGCGCCGAACTCCCGACTAAAAATCGCGCTAAAAATCGCGTAAGATTCAAGATTGATGCCCACCGCGACTGGTTCGCGGCGGGCGTTTATTTTTTCGTATTCCTCGAAGCCTCGATGCCCCTACTAGAACCCAGTCTTCCGCATGCCGAAGCGCCCATCGTCAAATGGGGCAAGCTCTACGGCGCCGCGGCGGCCCTCGCCATCGCCGAAGGCGCACAGCGCTCGCACGGGCCGCTCATCGTCATCGCCCAAAGCTCGCGCGAGGCGGAGACGCTCGCCGATGAGATTCGATTCTTCGCAGGCGCCGGACTGCCGGTGCGGGTGTTTCCCGATTTGGAGACGCTGCCCTACGACGGATTCTCGGCTCATCCCGATATCACCTCGGCGCGGCTCGCCACCCTGGCGGAGCTGCCGCGGGCCCGCAAGGGTGTGTGGCTGGTTGCGGTCGATACGCTGCTGCAGCGGCTGGCGCCGCGCAGCTATGTCGATGCCTACTCGCTCAAGGTTCATGTGGGCGAAACTCTGGACCTCGAGGCGCTGCGCACGCAATTGGCATTGGCCGGCTACGCGGCCGTCACACAGGTCGTGGCCCACGGCGAATTCGCGGTCCGCGGTTCGCTCATCGATGTCTTTCCCATGGGGTCGGACACGCCTTATCGAATCGACCTGCTGGATCGCGATGTCGACAGCATCCGTCGTTTCGACCCGGACTCGCAGCGCTCCTTGGAGAAGCTGGACCGCATCCAGCTGCTGCCTGCGCGCGAGACGCCGCTCAACCCCGATGCGGTGCGCGAATTTCGCCGACGCTACCGCCTGCGCTTCACCGGCGATTTGTCGGAGCAGACCGTCTATCGCGACGTGAGCGCCGGGGCGGCACCCGGCGGAATTGAATTCTTCCTGCCTCTGTTCTTCGATCGCACCTCTCATCTGTTCGAGTACCTGCCGCCCGACAGCATCCTCGTGGACATGAACGACGCGGCCTCCGGGGTGGACGGCCTTTGGCACGGCATCGTCGAGCGCCACGAGCAATTGCGTCACGACCGCCATCGTCCCATCCTCGATCCCGCCGAGGTCTATTTGACTCCCGCCGAATTCCAGGCCTCGTATGCGGCTTTGCGGCAGATTCAGCTGCATAATTTCGAATGGCCTCCGGAAACCCCGGGCCCCACGCAGAATTTCCCGAGCGCCGCGCCGGCCACGGTGCGCATCGACCCGCGCGCCGAGCAGCCCGCGTCGGAGCTGGCGGCGCACATCGGCGCCACTCCGGCGCGAATTCTGCTGGCCGCCGAGTCCGCGGGACGCCGCGAGCTGCTGCTGGATCTGCTGCGCGGCAGAGGCATTCAAGCCAAGATCTTCGACAATTTCGCGGCCTTCATCGCGGGCTCGCTGAATCTTGGCATCACGGTCTCTCCGGCCGTATCGGGCCTGCGGCTCGACGCTCCGGCGCTGGAGATTCTGACCGAATCGCAATTGTTCGGGGACCGTGCGCGGCAGGAACGCAGACGCCGACGCGCCGAGCGCGATCCGGCGAAGATACTCAAGGAGCTGTCGGACCTGCGAATCGGGGCGCCCGTGGTGCACGAGTCGTACGGCGTCGGACGCTACGTCGGGCTGCAGACCATGGACGTCGCCGGCTACACCGGCGAGTTCCTGGTCCTCGAATACGCGGACGGCGACAAGTTGTACGTTCCGGTGCAGGCCCTGCACCTGGTGTCGCGCTACACCGGCGCTCCGGCCGAATCCGCACCGCTGCACAAGCTCGGCGGCGAGCAGTGGCAGAAGGCGCGCCGCAAGGCGGCGCAGCGCATCCGCGATGTCGCCGCGGAACTGCTGGATCTGTATTCCCGCCGGGCCGCCCGCCAGGGCACGCAGATGCTGGCCGGCGAGGCCGACTACCGGGCATTCCAGGCCGGCTTCCCGTTCGAGGAGACCGTCGATCAGGCGGCTGCGATCGACCAGGTGCTGAGCGACCTGAAGTCCGACAAGCCCATGGACAGAGTCATCTGCGGCGACGTCGGCTTCGGCAAGACCGAGGTCGCCTTGCGCGCCGCCTTCGTCGCCGTGCAGGCCGGCAAGCAAGTGGCGGTGCTGGTGCCCACCACCCTGCTGGCGCAGCAGCACTACACCACCTTCGTCGACCGCTTCGCCGACTGGCCGGTACGGATCGAGAGCCTGTCGCGCTTTCGCAGCGGCAAGGAGTCGGAGGGCGTCCTCGCCGGCGTCGCCTCGGGAAAGGTGGACATAGTCATCGCCACGCAGCGGCTGCTGCAGGGCAAGACGCGCTTCAAGGACCTGGGGCTGATCGTGATCGACGAGGAGCATCGTTTCGGCGTGCGCGACAAGGAAAAGCTCAAGGCCCTGCGCACGGAGGTCGACGTGCTCACGCTGACGGCAACGCCCATTCCGCGGACCCTGAACATGGCCATGGGCGGACTGCGTGATCTGTCCTTGATCACCACCCCGCCCGCCGAGCGCCTAGCCGTGAAGACCTTCGTCCTGGAATGGAATGAAACGGTGGTGCGCGAGGCCGCGTTGCGCGAGATTCGCCGCGGCGGGCAAATATACTTCGTGCACAACACCATCGAGACCATCGAAAAGACCGCGCAGGCCATCCGCAAGCTGGTGCCGGAAGCGAACGTCGCCGTGGGACACGGCCAGATGCGCGAGCGCGATCTCGAGCAGCTCATGCTCGACTTCTATCATCGGCGATTCAATGTGCTCGTCTGCACCACCATCATCGAGAGCGGCATCGACGTGCCGACGGCGAACACCATCGTCATCGATCGTGCGGATCGGTTCGGCCTGGCGCAAATCCACCAATTGCGGGGCCGGGTCGGGCGATCGCATCACCGAGCCTATGCCTACCTGATCACGCCGCCTCGAAAGGCCATGACCGCGGATGCGGTCAAGCGCCTCGAGGCGCTCGAATCGCTCGAGGAACTCGGCGCGGGGTTCACCCTGGCGACCCACGACCTGGAGATCCGCGGCGCGGGCGAGCTGCTCGGCGACGAACAAAGCGGCCAGATTCAGGAGATCGGCTACAACCTGTACATGGAATTGTTGGAGCGCGCCGTCGCCGCGCTGAAATCCGGCAAGCAGCCCGATCTGGAACGGCCGCTCGACGCCGGACCGGAGGTGGAGCTGCACCTGCCCGTGCTCATCCCAGAGGACTATGTCCCGGATGTGCATTTGCGCCTGGTGCTCTACAAGCGGATCGCCGGCACCGCCTCGCGCGAGGAGCTCGACGAGTTGAAAGTCGAGATGATCGACCGCTTCGGCCCCCTGCCGCCGTTCACGCAGTCGCTGTTTCGCTCCACCCAGCTCAAGCTGCGCGCCGCCGAGTTCGGCATTCGCAAGATCGACGCCGGCGCCAACAGCGGCTACTTCATCTTCGCGGAAACCAACAAGGTCGACCCGAAGCGCGTGCTCAAGCTGATCCAGGGCAAGCCGAAGGAATATCGGCTGGACGGCCCGCTGAAGTTACGCTTCACCCACGATGCGCGCACCGAAGACAAGCTCTTCTCCCGCATCGAACACCTCATCGACCAACTCATCTGACTCCAACACACCAACCCGAATTGAATTGTTTGGCGGATTGAGGCCCGGTTATTGGATGGAGCCGAGATAATCGTCTTTGCCGATGTCGACGCCAGCCTTGCGCAGCAACGCGTACACCATGCTGGCGTGGAAGTAAAAATTCGGCAGCACGAAATCGCGCAAGTAGGCGATGCCGGTGAATTTCCAGCTTCCGCTCGGGAACTTCATTTCGATGGGTCGGCTCTCCGCGTCTTTCACCTGGGCGGGTGTGATCGACTTGACGAAGTCCAGCGTCTTGGCGATTCGCGCCTTCAGATCGGCGAACGTCGTTTCGGTGTCTTCATGCCTGGGAACGTCGACTCCTGCCAAGCGCGCCGCCGCGCCTTTGGCGGTGTCGCAGGCGATTTGCACCTGGCGCACGAGAGGATGCATGTCGGGAAACAGGCGCGACTGCGCGAGGACGGCCGAATCGAATTTCTTTGCGGCGGCATGGACCGCCGCCTTGTCGAGAATGGCCGACAAATTCGTCAGACCGCGCGCCAGCATCGGGATCGAAAAATCGTACATGGAAATCGACATCGATATCTCCTTCGTGAGCACTCAACCGGGGCGACACTGTAACGCAAAGTTGCGTGGATTGAGTAGCACCGCGCGCAGCGCTACCGCCCGGCCGACCGGCCGCGGCAACATGGTGTAAAATCGAGCCCTCATGCTTCCCTTCTCCGCCGCCTGCGAGCGCAACAAAGACCCCATCCTCGAGGTGCTGCGTCTGCGCTTCGCCGATCGCACCCAGGTGCTCGAGATCGGCAGCGGGACGGGCCAGCACGCCGTGTATTTCGCCCGGGCGCTGGGACACCTGGCCTGGCATCCCACGGAACAACTGGTGTATCTGGCGGATCTGAAGGAGCGCGTGAAGCTCGAAGGTCCCCCCAATCTTCGTGCGCCGGCGCTGCTCGACGTGCGCCAGGCGCTGTGGCCGCTGCGCGGCGCCGATGCGATATTCACCGCCAACACTCTACACATCATGTCATGGTCGGAGGTTATGGCTCTGTTCAAAGGCATAGGCAGCGTGCTGACGCCGGGCGGCGTGCTGTGCATCTACGGCCCATTTCGTTACTCCGGCCAGTACACGTCGGACAGTAACCGGGATTTCGATCGCATGCTGCAGGAACGCGATCCTCAGTCGGGGCTGCGCGACATCGAGGCCATCAACCTGCTCGTGGACCAGTACGGCTTGCACTTGAATGCCGACTGCGATCTGCCGGCCAACAACCGCCTGTTGGTTTTCACCAAGGAACCCGGCTAGGACCGTGCAACCCACCATCCGCTTTCGACCCCCGTCATCGCTCGTGAGGATCTCCCATGCCGCATTTTCCCTACGCTAGCGCGCTCATCGTCGGCGCGGGCCCCGGGATCAGCGCCTCCCTGGCGCGCCGTCTCGCCGGACTGGGCGTGAAGACCGCGCTGGCGGCCCGCAATATTCAGAAGCTCGACGCATTGGTTCAGGATACCGGGGCACAAGCCTTCGCCGCCGATGCCTCCAATGCCGAGTCCGTCGCGCAGCTCTTCGAGCAAGTGTCCGAGCGCATCGGGGCGCCCGAAATCGTCGTCTACAACGCCGGCGCGCGCGCCCACGGACCGCTGGCCGAACTCGATCCGGCCGGCGTGCAAAAGGCGCTGGCGACCACGGCGTTCGGCGGCTTTCTCGTGGTCCAGCAGGCGGCCAAACGGATGCTGCCGCGGGGCCGCGGCGCCATCCTGCTGACCGGCGCAACCGCCAGCGTCAAAGGCTTCGCGCACTCAGCGGCCTTCGCCATGGGGAAATTTGCCTTGCGCGGCCTGGCACAAAGCGCGGCACGCGAATTGGGGCCCCGCGGCATCCATGTCGCGCATTTCATCGTCGATGGCATGGTGCGCGCGGCGCATCGCCCCGACCCCGCGGAGAAGCCCGACAGCACCCTCGACCCCGATGCGATTGCGCAGACCTATCTCGACGTGCTGCGGCAACCGCGCAGCGCCTGGTCGCAGGAAATCGAGCTGCGCCCGTGGGTCGAGCACTTCTGAAGGGCATCGCCGCGAGCCTGCCCAGGCCCGCTGCAGCGCCGCTACCGATTAGTGATGGCCGCAGCGCCGCTAGCCGATCAGAGACCGCAGCCGCTGCGTGCGAGTGCCTGCCGTGCTGTCGGCGGCCCGGCGCAGCAGCTTGTGCGCGTCCGCGGCCGGCAAGGCGCGGCTGAAGAGAAACCCCTGCGCCTCGTGGCAATCGTGCTCCTGCAGGAACAGCAGTTGCGGGAAGCTCTCGACACCTTCCGCCGTCACACTGATGCGCAGCGATTTCGACATGGCGATGATGGCTGCCGCGATCGCCCGATCGTCGCTGCAATCGATGAGACTGGTCATGAACGAACGGTCGATCTTCAGCCTGTCGACCGCAAAGTGCCGCAGCCGCCCGAAGCTCGAATAGCCCGTCCCGAAATCATCGATGGCCAGCATGACGCCCAGCTCCTTCAACTGCGACAGCGCCTGCTCGGCCCACGCCTCATCCTTCATGACCACCGACTCGGTGATTTCCAGCTCGAGCATGGACGCCTCGATGCCCGTCTCCTTGATGATGGCGGCCACCTGCTGCGGAAAGTCCCTGAGCACGAACTGCTGGCCGGACACATTGACGGCCATGCGCACCACGGGCAATCCCTCGTCCACCCAGCTCTTCGCCTGCGCGCAGGCACTGCGCAGCACCCACTCGCCTATCCCCAGGATCAAGCCGGTCTCCTCGGCCACCGGAATGAACTCCACCGGCGGAACCACCCCCAGCTCATCGTTGGTCCAGCGCAGCAGCGCCTCCATCCCGGAAACGCTTCCGGTGCGCACGTCGAACTGCGGCTGATAGTGCAAAGTGAATTCGCCGCGCTCCAAGGCGCCGCGCAATTTGGCTTCCAGGGTGAAGCGATGCAGCGCCGCATCGTTCATCGACGCATCGAAGAACGCATACATGCCCGGACCCTTGCGCTTGGCGAAATACATGGCGAGGTCGGCATTGCGCAACAGGGTATCCACCTCCACCCCGTCCGCCGGAAACACCGCGACCCCGATGCTCGGCGTCACGACCAATGTGTGCAGCGCCAGGCGCATGGGCTCCTGCAGCTCGGAAATGAGGCGCGCGGCGACCGAGGCCGCGTCGTCCGCCGAGCGTATGTTCGGCAGGATCACGATGAATTCATCGCCGCCCAGGCGCGCGATATGGCTCGAACGCGAGCCCGGCGATTCGTCGATGATGTCGTCGGATCGCAATGAGCTGCGCAGGCGCGTGGCGACCAGGCAGAGCAGTTCGTCGCCGACGGCGTGGCCCAGCGTGTCGTTCACCCTCTTGAAGTTGTCGAGGTCCAGGTACAGCACCGCGAGCAGGCGTTGATGCTGCTTGGCGGCGCTGAGCGCGCTGCTCAGTCGGTTGCGCGATTGCTCCCTGTTCGGCAGGCCGGTCAATGCGTCGAAATAGGCGAGCTTCACGATGCGATGCTCCGAGCGCCATTTGCTCGCGAGCGAAATTGTCATCTGCCGAATCTCATGGGGATGAAACGGCTTCTGCAGATAGGAGAGCTTCTCCTCCGGCGGCACCATTCCACCGATGTCGCGCGGATCGACATCCGAATACGCCGTGCAAATGACGATTTCGATGGCGGGGTCCAGTTCCCTGATGCGCGCCGCGGCCCACACTCCGTCGGGCCCGGGCGGCATGCGCATGTCCAGGAACGCGACCGCGAAGGGGTCCTCGGCGGCGAGCGCCTCGCGCACCGCCGCGACGGCGGCCTCGGCCCCCTGGCAAAACACCGGGGTGAATGTCGTGTCGTTGCCGGAAAGGTTCTTCGCCAGCTGATCCTGCACGGCCTTGTTGAAGAGCCGTTCGCGCAAATTGTGGAACACCGCGGTCTCGCTGCTCATGTCGGCGTCGGAGAGGATCTGCCGGTAGGCTTCGCGCACCTCGGCCTCGTCGTCGGCGACGAGCACACGGATCGGCAATCGTTTTTTATCGGACATGGACAACCTCACGCGCTCTCAAGTACTCGAGCGATCTTCGCGGACCGGCAACGGCAACATCAAATGCATGGACGCACCCAGACCCGGGCCCTCGCTGGCCGCCCAAATCCGCCCGCCCAAGGCAGCGATGGCATTGGCGCACCAATGCAGTCCGATGCCGTAATTGGTTTCGCGCGACTTGGTGGAGAACCCCTTGTCGAAAACACGCTGTAAATTGTCGGCCGCGATGCCGACGCCGTCGTCCTTGCATTGCAGGTGCAGCTGCCGGCTGTCGGCATCGCTGACGATCTCGGCGGCAAAGCGCAACATGCCTCGGTCGCGCCCCGCGTCGCGCACCGCGTCGGCGGCATTGATGATCAGATTCTGCAGGATAAGCCGCAGCACCGTGCGTGCCACCTGCACGGCGCCGACTTTGCGCAAGGATTCGTCGCTGTCGACTACCAGCCGCTGGCGGCAGGCATCGGGCACGATTTCCAGTGTCTGAGCGACCAGATCGGGCAGCCGCACCGACTCGATCACGTGCGTGTTTCGGGTCGAGCGCATCAGTTCGCTGAGCGCCGTTTGCACGATGGTGGTCTGCCGCTGCACGACGGCCAGGTCGCTGCGCGCTTCCTTGACGCACCCCGCCAGCTCGCGGCAGGCGAGTCGGACGAATTCCTCGAGATCCGCGTGCCGCGCCGAGCCTTCAGTTCCCTTGGCGAGTTCCGCCAGCGCCAGATCCACATCGCCGGCTGGCGCATCGCGCAGCCGCTCGCCGAGCTTCGCCACCCGCACCCCGAGGGGTGTCATGGCGTTGCCGAGGTTGTGCAGAACGCCTTTGGCAAGTTCGGCAAATCCAGCCTGGAACGACTGGTCGACCAGTTGCCGGCGCGAGTCCGCCACCCGCTCGACCATTCGATCGAATTCGCGCGCCAACATGGCGATTTCGTCGTGTCCCTGAAGGTCCAGGCGCGCCGACAAATCGGTGCCGTCGCCGACCGCAACGGCGTGCCGCGTCACCCGGGCCAGGGGCTCGAGCACGATCCGATTGAGCGCCACGACCAGCAGCAGCAGCACGGCGACCGCCGCGCCGATCAGGTACAGCGAAGCATAGGTCACGGCACCCCGGCCCTGTTCGGTGATCCTGCGCGGCACGTCGACGCGCAAGCTCATGATGGGACGGTCGTAAATGTCGGTGAACGGCCTGACCACCTGGGTCGAGGCATCGGTCTCCGCGATCACCTCACCGTCGCTCGATGGAATGCCCGGCAGCATGGCCAGGCTGGCTTGCGCCTGTGCGCCGATGAGATGTACTTGGAAGGGAGTGAGCAGTCTGCCCAGGATCACCATCCCGAGGTGTTGTCCTCCGCCGCTCCCATCCAGCACCGGCGCCGCGGCAATCATCATGACCCCTCGATTGGTTCGCAGCAGCCCCCGGGCCGGTTTGCCCTCGGCCAGGTTCTTGCGCCAGGGGAAGTCCGCCGGCAAGGCCTTGAGCGCGGCCAGATCGAGATCGATCGGCTCCCCATTGTCGAGGCTGCGGGCGCTCGACAAGACGTAGGCGCCGTTCAAATCGACGATGAGCATGGCATTGACTTTGAGCTGCTTCATCGCCACGGGCGTGATATTGGCGCTGACGAAGGCAGTATTCGGGGATTGCACGAATTGATACACATCCGCCCAGTTGCCCCAGTCGGCGGCCGTCAACTGCAGGCTCTCGAGCGTCATGTCGAGAGCGAATGCGATGCGCTTCATCGACGTGTCGGCGTCTTCGCGTTCGAGCTGCGCAAAACTCGGCAACAGCACCTGCTTCTGGACGGCGATCTCGAGCGCAATCAGCACGGCAAACAGCAGCGCCAGCAGCGAAATCATTTTGGTGCGGATATTCATCCGACCCTTCGTACCAGAAATCCCCGCGTGGAGCCGTGCCCCTGTCTTATTTCATTCCATCCAGAGCGCTGAATCGCACGGCAAGAGATGGGAATGAGACGCGGGTCACGATGCCGCTCGCGCGGTGCGCCATTAACTCTGTGTAATCGGCATAGCCGGGTCGCGGGTCTCCGCGTTACTTCACGTCAAGAGCCGGCCTTCCGCTCGTAGCATGAATCGATCAAATCACGGATTGAAAAGGAGCGCTTATGTTAAGTTCATCCCGCAAAGGCCTCACCTTCGCTGCCATGCTCGTTTCGCTGGCGGCACTCACCGGCACGGCATCGGCTGAAACCACCTGGCAGAAGAACCATCCGCGCCGCACGCAGGTGAATCATCGTCTCGCGAATCAGGACAAGCGCATCCATCAGGACGTCAAGAATGGCACGCTCAGCAAGGCGCAGGCCGGGCAACTGCACCACGAAGATCACCAGGTGCGGCAGGAGGAACGCGACATGGCGAGCCAGAATGGCGGCCATATCACGAAGCCGGAGCAGAAGGCGCTGAACGGCCAGGAGAACGGCCTCAGCAATCAGATCCCGCCGAAGTAACCTCAACGGTAAGTCACGGGTCATGGGGAAGCGGTAATCGCTTCCCCATGTGCGATGCCCCGTGTCGCTGAGCTAGAACCGCAGCGACAAGCAGCTCAATCCCCCGTCCATTTTCCTGAATTCGGACACATCGAGCGACACCACGCGGCGACTGCGCGCGGCGATGGCCGCGCTCAGGTGCGGGTAGCCCGCGGCCACCAGCACGGCGTCGTTCACTTGCACGCAGTTCGCGGCGTAAGCTTCCTCCGGGGTCGCCATGATCAAATCGCGCACATCGATTCCTGTCTGGGATCGAAGCTCACCCTGGACGCCGTCTTGCGCGACCCAGACCCCATCGCCCAGATAGGCAATGCCGCTCTTCAGGTGCAGCAGCGCGGGATTGCCGCGAATATCGATGATGCTCGAGGAGTATCCGAACCGATGCAGATGCTGCGCCAATTGGCGCGCGCCCTCCTCGTTGGTGCGCGCGGACACGCCGATCAGAAAATGCCCATCCGCTTCGCAGATGTCGCCGCCGTCCACGGTGCCGGGAGCCATGATGGCCGGCAGCTGCGGATAGAACTTGCCCAGGCACCGGGCCATGGCGTCCGCCTCCCCCTCGCGGCTGGGCGCCCCCGGGCGCATGAGAATGGCGCCGCGTTCGGTCATGATGGCCGTATCCTCGACGAAGGTCGCGTCCGGAAATGCATCGTCCGGCTCGAGGCAGGTGACTTCGAGGCTGCAGCCGCGCAGCGCCGCCACGTAGCGCGCATGTTGATCGAGGGCCCGCTGCACGTCGGGAGGACCTTCCGCGGCACTCGACAAGCCCGCGGCGAAGTTGCGGGCCGGGGGACGTACGATGGCACGCGTGAAATTCATGAGATCTCCTGAGGCTTGAAAGAAAGGCGGGTCGTCAAGCCGCTTGGTTGCGGCCGGATTTCTTGGCGATTTGCAGCTGCTTCTGCGACTTCTCGAGCAGGCTCGCGGGACTGTCGACCGGATCCGGCACGGCGGCGCTGACGCCCACGCTCACACTGACATAGCGCAGCACCGCCGAACGCGGGTGATGGATCCGCAGATCCCGCACCCTTTCCGCCATGAGCTGGCCGATGCGCAATGCCTGCTCGGTGGTGAGGCCGGGCGCAAAGGCGATCAAACTGCCGCCGTCGATTCGCGCCGTGACGTCGCTCGATCGGCGCAGGCAGCCGCACACCACGTGCGCGACGCGGCGAATCGTGGAATCGCCCGCCGCGCGCCCGAACGTTGCGTTGTATAGATCCAAGGCGTCGATGTCGATGGCGAACACGGCGATGCTGCGCTTTTCTCGTTGCGCCACCGACCAATCGCGCTTCAACAACTCTTCCAGGTAAGGCAGCGTGAACAGGCCCGTCAGGCGATCGTCGCGGATCGCCACGGCGGTCGGCTGATGCGCCCCGCTCAAAGAATCCCGGGTGAGCTTCGGATCGACCCGCAGCCGCTCGCCCGCATCGCGGTGATGACCCGCGAAATGGGTCACGCGCCCGTCCGCATCGAGCAGCGGCAGAACCGTCATCTCGTTCCAGAACACCGTGCCGTCCTTGCGGTAGTTGCGCAGCAGCACGCGACAGGACTCGCCCTTCGCCAGCGCCTCGCGCAATCGATGCCTGCCGTCCTGTTCGCGGTCCTCTCCCTGCAGCAGGCGCAGATTGCGGCCGAGCAATTCCGCCGCCGAGTAGCCGGTCAGGGCTTCGAAGCCGCGGTTGGCGTAGATCACGGGACGTTCCGGATTTTGTGCGTCGACGAGCACCACCCCCTCGGGCGAGCTCTCGACCAAGCGCCGGTACATGTCCGCATCAAAGCCCGTCATGACTCTCCCTCCGTCAAGACCAGGGGCGGCGGCGGAGTCCAAAGGGTCGCTATCCGCGCCACCGTCTCTTGCCAATGCCGGTTCGCATGCAGGTCCGCAGGCACCTCGCCGCGGGCTCGCATCCGCACCAGACGCGCCTGGGAGGCCGCCGAGACGGCATCCGCTGCAAGGCGCTCGAGGACGCATTCTACGGAATGCCGGTCGTTGCAAATGGGCAGGACGTCGCAACCTGCGGCGAGCGCGAGCTCGGCGCGTGCGACGACATCGCCGAAGGCGACGGCCCCCGCCATGCTCAGGTCATCCGCAAAAACGCAGCCGTGAAACCCCAATTCGCCGCGCAGGACCCCGCCGATCCAGCGCTTCGACAGGCTGGCCGGGAGGGCGTCCACGGCCGGAAACACCACGTGGGCGGCCATGACTCCGGGAAGATTGTTCTCGATGAGCGGCCGGTACGGGCGGATATCGGGCTCCAAATCGGCGAATTCGCGCCGATCCACCGGCAGGGCCACATGCGAATCGGCGACCACGGCGCCATGACCGGGAAAATGCTTGGCCACGGCCGCCATACCCGCCTCACGCATGCCCGTCAGGGTGGCCACGGCCAGGGCGGCCGCGGAGTCCGGGTCGCTGTGGAAGGCGCGATCGCCGATGATCTCGCTCACGCCGTAGTCCAGGTCGACGCAGGGCGCAAAGCTGAAGTCCACGCCCACGGCACGCAATTCGGCGGCCAGCAGCCAACCTACCGATTGCGCCAGCGCCAAGCCGTCGCGCCGGTCCTCGTCATAGCGCCTGCCCAGCAGGCGCGCGGCCGGAAGCCGGGTAAATCCCTCGCGAAAGCGCTGCACCCGCCCGCCCTCGTGGTCGACCGCGATCAACAGATGCGGCGTGCGCAAATTGCGGATGGCCGCCGTAAGCGCGGCGATTTGCAGCGGATTGGCATAATTTCGGCCGAACAGCAGGACGCTGCCGACCAAGGGGTGCGCGAGCACCCGGGCATCCTCGGCGCTCAGTTCCGTGCCGGCGATGTCGATCATGAGGGGCCCCAGGCTCATGCCGGCCCCTCGAACACCGCCATCGATTCCACGTGCGTCGTATGCGGAAACATGTCCATCACCCCGGCGTGGGTCAGCTTGAATCCTTGGGTGTGAACCAAGATTTCAGCATCCCGCGCCAAACTCCCCGGATGGCAGGAAATATACACGACACGCCGCGGCCGCCAATCGGCCATGCGCGCCAACAGCGCCGCAGCGCCGGCTCGCGGCGGGTCGAGAAGCACCAAATCATAGTGCTGGTTCGCCCACGCTCCGAACTGCGTCGGTTCGAATAGATTCTCCCTGAAGAATGCCGTGTTGCCAACGCCATTGCGGGCGGCATTGGCTTGCGCCTTGACCGTCAGCGCCGAATCCCCTTCCACCCCCACGACACGCTGCGCACGGCGCGCCAGCGGCAGGGTGAAGTTGCCGAGGCCGCAAAATAGGTCCAACACCGCATCGTCGGGCGCCGGCGAGAGCATATCCACCGCCGCGCTCACCATGGATGCGTTGACTTCGCGGTTGACTTGAATGAAGTCGACCGGTCCAAATTCGATGGCCACTCGCCCCTCGTCCACGGCGTAGTTCAAGGGCGCATAGCTCGGCAGCAAGGGGCGCACGCTCTCCAGGCCGCCGCTCTGCAAAAAGATCTGCACGCCCAGCCTGGCGCCGAAGGCCGCAATTTTCTCAAGGTCCGGATCGCCGGGCGGCTCGAGCACGCGAAACACCAGCGCCACGGCCCGGTCGCCGGCGGCCACCTCCACCTGGGGGACTTTCTCGCGAATGGCGAGGCTCTCCACCAGCGCGGCCAGGTCTCGCGGCAAATCGGCCAGAGGCTCCTGCAGCACTGCGCAACGCTGCACGTCCGCGATGTAGGGTTTTTCGCGCTCGCGAAAGCCGGCCAGCACCCGGCCCTTCTTGTGCACGTACTTGACGCCGATCCGCGCCCGGCGCCGATAGGCCCATTGTGGACCGCGCAAGGGCGCCAGCACCTGCTCCGGCCGCACTCTGCCGATTCGCTGCAGATTGTCGAGCAGCTGCCGCTCCTTCGCCGCCAATTGGGCGGGCGCCGACAGATGCTGCAGCGAGCACCCGCCGCATACCCCGAAGTGCGCGCACGCAGGCGCCACGCGGTCGGGCGAGGCAATCAGCACCTCGACCAAGCCCGCTTCATCCAATTGCCGGCGCCGCTTGATGACTCGAAAGCGAACCCGCTCGCCCGGCAGCGCGCCGTCGATGAACACGGCCTTGCCGTCGAGGCGCGCGACTCCCCTGCCGTCGTGCGCCAAATCCACGATGTCGGCCTCGCGGATGTCGCCGGGATTCAACTGCGGGGCCATGCCGCGGCGAATTCCCGCAGATGCGCCGCGGCAGATTCGTCCAGCAATTTGCGCACGCGCGCCACCTCGTGGACGTGCTCGGCGGAATTCAGATGTCCCCGCAACAGCTCGAAGCGCAGGTAAATCAAATAGGTATTCAGGACGTCGGTCTCGCAGTAAGCGCGGATGCGCGCGAGGCCGCCGCGCAGATACTCGGGCCAAACATCCGCGCCGTGCATTCCCACCTTGCCGGGAAAGCCGAGCAGCGTGGCGATGTCGTCCAAGCTCGCGCGGCCGCGGCCCTGAAAGCCCGACAGGATGTCCATCAGGTCCATATGGCGCCAATGGAATCGGCTGAGGTAATTGCTGAATCTGAAACTGTGATCGGAATCGCCCGTTTCCCAATAGCGCGCCGCGGTCAAACCGTGCAGCAGGCTTCTATAATGCAGCACCGGCAAATCGAAACCCGCGCCGTTCCAGGAAACCAAGTCCGGCGTGAACTTGTCCAGCCCGTCGAAGAAACGCTCGATCAACACCGCCTCCGACGAGGTCTCGTCGCCGAGACTCCAGAGCTTCAGCGTGTCTCTCGAGCGCATGGCCACCGAGATGGCGACGACTCGATGCTGTTCGTGGGAGAGGAATTCGCTGCCGGTCTCCTGGCGGCGCTTGGTGAACATGATCTGCGCCACCTGCTCATCCGACAGATCGTGCAGGCCGTACAGACGCCTGCCCAGATCCGTGTCGGGAACGGTCTCGATGTCGAAGACCAGGGTGTTCATGCGGGGGTGTTCACGCGAGGGTGTTCACGCGAGGGTGTTCATGCCGGCATGCGCCGCATGAGCACGGCCACCGCCACGACCAGGCCGGCCTCGTCGGTCAGCGTCACATGCCCCTCGCCGATGCCCAGGGCGTCGCGAACCTTGGCGCCGCGCGGCGAGTACACGACCTCGGGCTTGCCCCAGGGGTTCTGCACCACCCCCACGTCGCGTATCCACACGCCATGCGCGAATCCCGTGCCCATGCCCTTGACGATGGCCTCCTTGGCCGCAAAGCGCATGGCGATGAAACGCACCGGTCGTGCCGTGCGCTCGAACTGCACCCGCTCCTCGGGCATCAATAGATGCGACAGGAAGCGCTCGCCGTGCTTCTCATAGACGCGTTCGATGCGGTCCACCTTGAGTACATCGATCCCGATGCCGAAAATCATCGAATCAAGCCCGCGCCGAGCGCATCAACTCTTTCATGTCGCGCACCGCTTTCGCCAGACCGTCGACCACGGCGCGCGCCACGATGGCGTGGCCGATGTTGAGCTCGGCGATTTCCGCGATGGCCGCGATCGGCTCGACGTTGTGGTAGTTCAGGCCGTGGCCGGCGTTCACGATGAGCCCGAGCCGGGCGGCAAATGTTGCGGCGGCGCACAGCCGCTCGAATTCCCGGGAGCGCGCGGCGCCCTCGGCGTCCGCATAGGCGCCGGTGTGCAGCTCGATGACCGGAGCGCCGGCCCGCTGGGCCGCTTCGATTTGCGCCGGATCCGGATCGATGAACAGCGAGACCCGGATACCCGAGGCGCCGAGCGCCTTGACGGCGTCCCCGATCCGCGCGCCCTGGCCCGCCGCGTCCAGGCCCCCTTCGGTGGTGATTTCCTGGCGGGATTCGGGCACCAGGCAGCAATCCTGAGGCAGCACCTTTTGCGCGATTCGGATCATCTCCTCGGTCACCGCCATCTCGAGATTCATCCGGGTCTGCAAGGCCTCGCGCAGCATCGTGACGTCCCTATCCTGGATGTGCCGCCGGTCCTCGCGCAGATGCAAGGTGATGCTGTCGGCCCCCGCCTCCTCGGCCATCAGCGCCGCATACAAGGGATCGGGGTAGCGGGCGCGGCGCGCCTGGCGCAGGGTTGCCACATGATCGATGTTCACGCCCAGCGCTATCCCTGGGTGCAATGGGCCGCCGCTCACGAGCACTCCTCCCTCAAGGATCCATTGCCGCGCGCATCCGGCGGCTCCCGGTGGCGCAAGGCCAATGCGACCTCGCGTGATTTGAGGGAGCGGCCATCGAGACAGCCGTCGATGGCGGTGCGCAACAGGCGTTTGGCATCGCGCAGCGAGCGCGCATCGCCGAAGCTCTCCGCCTGCAGATCGGCCAGGGATCGGCCCCACACGGCGCCGGGCGCATCGGCCACGCAGCGCTGCAGGCCGCTTTGCGGGGCGAACCGGTAGTATCCATCGCGATCCACCGGGGCGCCGTCGCCCGTCCTCGCGAGCTCGAGGCCATAGCCCAGATCGCCCAACAGGCGCTTCTCGAAGCGGCGCAGCGCGGGCTCCTCGATTTCCCCGTCGCACAGGGCCTGCACGCACGATGCGTAGGAGGAGAAAATCTCAGGATGCGGATCGCAGCGCTCCGTCAGCTTCATGAGCAGCTCGTTCAAATAGAAGCCGCTCATGAGACGATCCGCCGCGAGGCGGGTCGCCGGGCCATCGATCTCCGCGGCGACCAGCTGGCAGGCCTCCCCCTTGCCGGACCATGACACCAGCATGCGCTGGAAGGGGCGCAGCACGCCTCTCAAGGTGGATTTGGAGCCGTTCGCGCCGCGGGCGAACAAGGTGAGCCGCCCGTACTCGCCGGTGAACGCCTCGACGATGCGGCTGGTGTCCCGATAGGCGTATTGATGCAGCACATAGGCAGGCGCCAGCCACACGCGCCGCGCGGGCGGCCTGCCCGCGGCGTTCACAGCGTGTCGTACCCAAACTGGCGCAGCGCCATTTCGCTGTCGGCCCAGTTTTCCTTGACCTTCACCCATAGCTCGAGATGCACCGAGCGCTGCCACAGATCGTTCAGCTCGATGCGCGCCAGCCGGCCGATCTCCTTCAGCCGCTCGCCGCCCTGGCCGATCACGATGGCCTTCTGTCCGGCGCGCTCGACCCAAATGACGGCGTTGATCATGATGCGGTTGTTCTCGTCCGCAAAGCGCTCGATTTGCACGTTGATTCCATAGGGCAGCTCCTCGCGCAGCTTGAGAGTCAATTTCTCGCGTACGATCTCGGCCGCGTGGAACGGCTCGTCCCGATCGGTGACCACATCGGAGGCGAACAGCGGCGGCGACACCGGCAGGCGCGAACCGATGAGATCGGCCAGCCGCTCAAGATTATCAGACTGCAGGGCCGAAACCGGCACGATTCCCGAGGCCGGGATGCGCTGCGTCATCTCTTCGAGGAAGGGCAGCAACTGCTCCTTGGGGAACACCCGATCCACCTTGTTGACGACCAGAAACAGCGGTTGCTTCAAGCCGCGCACACGCTCCCAAACCCACAGATCCTCGTCGGTGAATTGCATGGCTTCGATCACGAACAGGATGACATCCGCGTCCTGGGAAGAGGAAATGGCCACCCGGTTCATGTACTGGTTCATCACGCGGCGGGTCGATTCATGCAGACCCGGCGTATCGACCAGCACCAACTGAGCTTCGGGACGATTGACCACTCCCAAGATCCGATGCCGCGTGGTCTGCGGCTTGGCGGTGACGATGGACACCTTGCGTCCGACCAAGGCGTTCACCAAGGTCGACTTGCCTACATTCGGCCGGCCCACGATGGCCACATGCCCGGCACGAAACTTCGGGTCGCTCACGAGGGCTTCCGAATTTCAGGGGGCAGCAGCTCGAGCAGCTTTGCGGCGGCTACTTGCTCCGCGCGGCGGCGGCTGGCGCCCTCGGCCACCGCGGCCAGCCCGAACGCCGGAACCTCGCAGCTGACGGTGAAGGATTGCAGGTGAGGGTCGCCCGACACCGCGGTCAAGGTGTATGTCGGCAGCGCGAGCCCATGCGCCTGCAGCGTCTCCTGCAGGCGTGTTTTCGGATCCTTGAGCAGGCCTGCCGCCGGCAATTCCGACAGCCGCGGTCCCATGATGCGTGCCACGGCGGCCGCCGCCGCGTCGAACCCCGAATCCACAAAGATCGCCCCCAAAATCGCCTCCAAGGCATCCGCGAGTATCGACGCCCGGCGAAACCCGCCGGTTTTCAGTTCACCCGACCCCAGGCGCAGATGCTCGCCCAAGCCCAGATCGGCCGCGATCTGCGCCAGGGTGTCGCCGCTGACCAGCCTCGCCCGCAGCCGCGACAGAGCCCCCTCATCCGCCTGTCGGTGCGCATCGTAGAGCAAGCGCGCCACGGCGCAATTGAGAATCGAATCGCCCAGGAATTCCAGCCGCTCATTGTGATCGGCGCCGGCGCTGCGATGAGTGAGCGCGGCATGACACAGCGCCGGCTGCAGGAAAACGTGGCCGAACGAGCGCTCGACCCAGGCCAGCAGATCGTCCGGCTTGCGCAGCGGAATCACTGCACCTTCACGGTCTTGTCGAAATGCACGGCCAGCGATACGTTGCCGATATAAGGCTCGGAATCGTCATAGGCCACATGCATCGAGACGCCGCTGTCGTCCTTGGTGATCTCGATGTCCTTGTAGTCGACGGCCGAGATGGTTTGAACCTCCCAATGCCTCGACAGCGACGTGCGTATCGCTTCGGCATCGGGATTCTCGCCCTTGAAATCCGCGGCGACCGCACTCAGCGTGCGCACGATATTCATGTAGTTGAGGTACACCGGCACTAAGCGGATCCCGGCATACACGATGAAGCCGAGCAGGATGAGAATGAAGAACATCCCTATGAATGTCATGCCTTGTTGCGGCCGGCGCATCGGTGGTCTCATGTCTTCAGCTCCCTTGTTAGGCGCTTCGCGCCGTGCCCCTATTGAATCGCATTTCCGATGCGGTGCCAGAGAGGTCCGTCACGGGTATCGAGATTAAGCCAGATTCGGACCGCCTTACCCACGAGATTTTGCGCCGGCACGAACCCCGGGGCATCCATATCGTCCTGAAACCGGCTGTCCTTGCTGTTGTTGCGGTTGTCGCCCATGAAGAAATAATGCCCGGGCGGCACCACCCACTCGCCCGTTTTGACGCCGCCATTGGCAAACATGATGCGATGGCGCTTGGTGCCCAATTCCTCGAAGGCGGTGGGCACGCCGGCGTAATTCAACAGGTCCTGCTTGGGGCCGCTGTAGATGGGCCCGGGCTGCTGAGGCACGGGCTTGCCATTGATGTAGACCTGGTTGTTCTCATCCACCCGGATCCGATCCCCCGGAAGTCCCACCAACCGTTTGATGTAATTGATTTTCGGATTCGGCGGCAGACGAAACACGATCACGTCGCCGCGCTGCGGAGTGCCTGTCGGAATCAGCAAAGTGTTGGTGACCGGCAGGCGCAACCCGTAGGAATACTTGCTGACGAAAATGAAATCGCCGTCGAACAGGGTCGGCATCATCGAATCGGAGGGGATCCGGAATGGCTCGAATAGGAACGAGCGGATCACCAGCACCAGGACGATGACCGGAAAGAATGAGCGCGCATATTCGACGGCGATGGGTTCGCGCACCCGCTCCGGCGGCGTGCCCGCGGCGGCCGCGGCCTGCTTGCGCAGGCGGGCGAAGAATACCTGATCCAATGCCCAAATGACGGCGGAAATGGCGCCGACCACCACCAGCATCAGGCTGAAATCGACCGCCTCATAGCGAAACAAGCGCCACAGCATCGCCAGCGACAGGGCCACCAGCGCATACCCCGCCATTTTCGGCAAGGCGGGCTCCTCCACGCTCATTGCGCCCGGGTCGCGCTTGGGCCGAAAGAACCAGCCGTCCACCAGAATCACCAGAACGCAGAGCGCAGCTGCGCACAGCAAGGCCATGAAAACGCTATCGCCGTCATTCACGAAATACCCCCAAACTTGGCAAAAGGATGTGTCACCTGGAAGCGGCGCTCAATTGGTCTTCTTGCCGACTTGCAGAACGGCCAGGAAGGCCTCCTGCGGAATCTCGACCTGGCCCACCTGTTTCATGCGTTTCTTGCCGGCCTTCTGTTTCTCGAGCAGCTTGCGCTTGCGGGTGATATCGCCGCCGTAGCATTTGGCCAGCACGTTCTTGCGCATCGCTTTGACGCTGGCCCGCGCAATGATATGGCTGCCGATCGCCGCCTGCACCGCAATGTCGAACATCTGGCGCGGTATCAGCTCCTGCATCTTGTCGACCAATTCCCGGCCGCGCTGTTATAGGAATTGTCTCGATGCACGATGAGCGAGAGGGCATCGACGGGATCGCCGTTGATCAGTACGTCGAGCTTGACCAGGGGCGCTGTCTGAAAGTGGCTGAATTCGTAGTCGAAGGATGCATAACCGCGGCTCGCGGACTTGAGCCGGTCGAAGAAATCGAGCACGACCTCGGCCAGGGGCAATTCATACTGCAGCGACACCTGGCTGCCGAGAAACAGCATTTTCTTCTGCACTCCGCGCTTCTCGCTGCACAATGTAAGCACTGCGCCCACGTGATCCGGGGGCACCAAGATATTGGCGGTGATGATGGGCTCGCGCAGCTCTGAAATGCGATCCTGGGGCGGCAGCTTGGTCGGATTATCCACATTGATCACCGTCCCGTCCGTCAGCAAAACCTCGTAGATCACCGTCGGCGCGCTGGTGATCAGATCCAGGTCGTACTCGCGTTCCAGCCGCTCCTGCACGATGTCCATGTGCAGCAGGCCGAGAAATCCGCAGCGAAAGCCGAAGCCCAGCGCCGTCGACACCTCGGGCTCGAAGTGCAGCGCCGAATCGTTGAGTTTCAGCTTCTTCAGCGCTTCGCGAAATTGCTCGTAGTCATCCGAGCTCGTGGGGAACAAGCCCGCGAACACCCGCGGCTGCACCTGCTTGAAGCCCTCGAGCGGCTTCTGGGCGGGGTTGTTGTCGAGCGTGATGGTGTCGCCCACCGGCGCGCCGTCGATCTCCTTGATGCCGGCGATGACGAATCCGACTTCGCCGGTGTCCAGCGAATCGCGGGTCACGGGCTTGGGCGAGAAGCGGCCGAGCTTGTCGACTTGGTGACTGCGGCCCGTGGACATGACGCGGATCTTGGCCCCGGTGTGCAGCGCACCATTCATGACGCGGACCAATGACACGACGCCCACATAGTTGTCGAACCAAGAATCGATGATCAACGCCTGCAGGGGTCCGTCCGGATCGCCCTTGGGAGGGGGTATGCGCTTGACCAGTTGCTCGAGCAGCTCCGAAACACCGAGCCCCGTCTTGGCGCTGACCAGGGCGGCATCGTCCGCGGGAATGCCGATGATCTCCTCGATCTCGTGGATGACCTTGGCCGGGTCCGCCGAGGGCAGGTCGATCTTGTTGATGACGGGAAGCACCTCGAGCCCCTGCTCGAGAGCTGTGTAGCAATTGGCAACGCTCTGCGCCTCGACGCCCTGCGCGGCATCCACCACCAGGAGCGCTCCTTCGCAGGCTGCCAGCGATCGCGATACTTCGTAGGAGAAATCCACATGCCCCGGCGTGTCGATGAAATTCAGCTGGTACAGCTCGCCCGTGACGGACTTGAACCCCAATGTGACGCTCTGCGCCTTGATGGTGATGCCCCGTTCACGCTCCAAATCCATGGAATCCAGAACCTGGGCCTGCATCTCCCGTGCGTCGAGACCACCGCATTCCTGAATGAATCGATCGGCCAAGGTCGATTTGCCGTGATCAACATGAGCAATGATGGAAAAATTGCGGATATTCTTCATCGACGCCTGAGCTTGGACAAACTCCCGATTATACCGGTCGGCGGTGATAAGCGAGGGCCTTATGCACCTCCTCGGCGTCCAAGTGCCCGTGGCAGACCAATTCTCCCCCGAACAGCAGTACGGGAATCTTATGGCCGTAACGCACCTTCGCCGCCTGGTCGGCATCGACATCCAGCACATCGATGCCGAAGGGGGCGGCCTCGGGCAGCGCCGCCAGCTCGCCCAGCATCTCCTCGCAAAGGCCGCAGCCAGGGCGCGAATACATCAGGAAGCGCAGCGACTCCCCGCGCATGCGGTCAGCGGCTGGGAAGTTCGGGGCGAGCGGAGGATTTCACGGAGTGGGCTATGAACTCCACGGTCTGTGCGGGTACCTCGCCGACCGCAGTGACCTGGTGACCCTGCACGACGGTGGAAAAGGCGAATCCCGATCCGACCCGCGCCAGCCCCTGCATCGGCGGCTCGGCGGGCGAGCCGGGGGGCGAGTCCGTGCCCGACACATCGCCCGGCTGCGCTTCCACGAACACCGACACGGTGGCCAGGCCGTCCGAATACACCAAATGACTTGCCGGTACCGTCGCCCCGCCGATGGTCTGAGCGCCGGCCACGGTCAAGCGAAATCCCGGCGGCAATTCGCTGGCGCGATAGGCCGACAGTGCCGGCGAGGCGCTGTCGTGCGACGGTCCCTGGCGCACCCAGCGCATGCCCTCGGTGCGTACCGCGGGCGCAAGATCGCTGTCCGGAATGCTCTCGGGCATGTCCAGGCGCGCGAAGAAGATCTGCTCGATCACCTGGCCGCGCGAATCGCAGAGCTGCGTCTTGAGCGGCATCGCGGTCTTTTCATCGAGCCACAGACGATAGCCGAATCGGAACTGATCCTTGGGATTCACGGCTATGACCCGGGCCGCCCGGCCGAGGATGTGGGTATTGGGCAAGGATTCGATTCGATAGAACTCATTGACGTCCGCGCCGAACTGCGGCAGCGAACCCAGAAACGGACCGTGATCCGGCCGCGGCTCCACCAGCACCGTATGCTGGTCGGGCAAGTAACACGTCAATTCGTCGTTATTGCGCACGAACTCCCGGCCGGAGCCGTCCAGAGACTGCAGCCGCTCGGTCACCCGCCCCGCCCGCACCCGGTGCACGATGCGCATGGTCTCCACGCGGCCCTCGCTCAAATGAAAGAACGTGCCGTCGTAGTTGCGCGTGGCCAGGGCCTGATTCATTTTCTGCAGCCATTCGCGCGGGTCGTCGGCCCCTCGGGAGCGCTGCGGCAGCGCGGTCAGCAGAGCGCCCACGACGGCGCAGGGAACCAGCCAGTTGGCTCGATGGCGCGTCATCCGCGTCATGGAACAACGGGCGCCGCCGCTTCGTGAGCCGGAGGAGGCTGCTCCTCGGCTTCGATGAGCAAATCCGCCAATACTCCGCGCTGATCGAGGCCGGAGGAATATCGGCTGTGCGCGAACACATAATTGGTCAGCCGAGCCGGTGGCATGGCCGCGGGGGCCGCCGGCGAGGTCGCCGGCACGGTGTAGGAAATGGCTTCCCGAGGTGTTGGGACAGCGCTGCCCTGGGCCACGACGGCGTTCTGGACCAGCAGCGAGCCTGGCGCCGGAGCCGCGCCGTTCTGCGCCGTGATCGCCGCGCCGGGTCGAAACCCCGGTGCGACCGCCCGCTGCTGCAAGGCAACGACCGCCACGGCCGCCACGCCTGCCGCCACGGCCGCTCCGGCGAACGGCCGCCACCACCGCGCCCCGCGGTTCTGAGGCACCTGCCCGGCGCCCGGAATCGGCTCGCCGTCGATGGCCAGATTGACCCGCCCGGCGAACCCCCGGGTCATGAGACTCAAGGTGCCGCCGCGGACCGCCTCGCCGATCAAGGCATAGCGGCCGAAGCTCTCGCGCAGTTCCCCATCGCGAGTGAGCCGCTTCAACAGCAGTTCGGTTTCCGAGTTGGGCAGTTCTCCGTCGAGAAATGCCGAGACTTGTTCACGAATTTGTTCGCTCATGTGTCCTCAGGCCGACCAAGGCCGCCGTCGAATATGGGTCGTAGCTTCTTGTCGATCGCCTCGCGTGCGCGAAAGATTCGCGAACGCACCGTACCTACCGGGCAATCCATGGTTTGCGCAATGTCTTCGTAACTCAATCCTTCCAACTCGCGCAGCACGATTGCGGTGCGCAGATCTTCCGGCAAATTCTCGATGGCGCGATTCACGGTGTCGCGAATCTCGTCGGTGAGCAGCAAGCCTTCCGGCGTCTCCGACTCGGCCAGCCGGGCATGCAGGTCATATTGTTCGGGGTCCTGAAGGTCGAGATCGTAATCCATGGGGCGCCGCTTCGTGGCGACCAGGGCGTTCTTCGCGGTGTTGATCGCGATTCTATACAGCCAGGTATAAAAAGCGCTATCGCCGCGAAACGATTGCAGCGCACGGAACGCTTTGACGAAGGCCTCCTGTGCGATGTCCTCAGCCTCGGTTGCATCGTGCACGTAACGCATGATCAGCTTCAGCACCTTGTGCTGGTATCGCAGGACCAACAAATCGAACGCCGCGCGCTCGCCGCGCTGGACTCTCTCGACCAGTTTGAGGTCACTCTCTTCGACGCTCATGCGTGATCCCAAACCGGCGAGCTCACAACCCAGCCTGTCGCGATAGACCGACCGGCCGAGGAAAAGTTCGACAATTCCCAGAGTCGAAACGGTTTTAAACGTGACTTTGCGCACAGGTTGGGATTCTAACAGCGGCGGGTACCGGTCTACCGGTCCGCGGTCGAGTTTCCATGGACGGCCGGATCGCGATCCGGCGGCGGATCTGCGGTAATTCGCTCGATCAGGGCCGCAAACTGCGGCGGCGGCCGCTCCGACCCCAGGCAATAGGCGTAGAGAATCGTGTCCTGGGTCTCCAACAGCTGCCTGAACGCCTCCTGCTCCGGGGCCGGTGCGCCGCAGAAGCGCCGATCCAGGTAGCGCGCCAGCAATACATCGAGCTCCTTCATGCCGCGGCGGCAGCGCCAGCGCAGCTGCCGAGATCCTCGGGGGCCGCCGGCCGGCGGGGCGGGCATCAATGGCGGCGATGAGCCATCATCTGCTTGATTTCGCCGATGGCCTTCGCGGGATTGAGATCCTTCGGGCATGCCTCGGTGCAATTCATGATGGTGTGGCAGCGGTACAGCCGAAACGGATCCTCGAGATGGTCCAGGCGCTCGCCGGCCGCCTCGTCGCGGCTGTCGACGATCCAGCGATAGGCCGCCAGCAGCGCCGCCGGACCGAGGTAGCGATCGCTGTTCCACCAATAGCTGGGACAGCTGGTGGAGCAGCAGGCACACAGGATGCAGGCCGACGGCCGGTCGACCTTCTCCTGGTCTTCCTTCGACTGCAGGCGCTCGCCGTCGGGCGGCGCCGGCGTGCGGGTCTGCAGCCAGGGCTTGATGGAGGCGTACTGCGCATAGAAGTTGGTCAGGTCGGGGATCAAATCCTTGATGACGGGCATGTGGGGCAAGGGATAGATCTTGATGTCGTGCTTGACGTCGGCGCAGGCGCTGATGCAGGCAAGCCCGTTCTTGCCGTCGATGTTCATGGCGCACGAGCCGCATATTCCTTCGCGGCAGGAGCGGCGGAAGCTCAAGCTCGGATCGATCTCATTCTTGATCTTGATCAGGGCATCCAACACCATCGGGCCGCAGGCGTCCATGTCGATTTCATAGGTGTCGAGGCGCGGATTCTCGGCCGAATCCGGGTCGAAGCGGTAGACCTTGAAGACGCGGACGTTCTTGGCGCCGGCCGGCGCCTTGAACACGCGGCCGTCCTTGCGCACCTTGGAATTGGCGGGAAGCGAAAATTCAGCCATCAAATGCTCCTGGTCATCCCCGGGCCTCAGTAGGTGCGCGCCTTGGGCGGTATCGATTGGACATCGTCGGTCAGGGTGTTCAGATGCACCGGCCGATAGTCGAACCGGGTCGCGCCTGCGGGCGAGCACCCAGCACAGCGTGTGCTTCATCCAATTTTGATCGTCGCGGTCCGGAAAATCCTCGCGCGCCTGCGCGCCGCGGCTTTCCTTGCGATTCTCCGCCGAATGCATGGTGGCGACCGCCTGCCCGAGCAGATTGTCGAGTTCCAAGGTCTCGATCAGATCGGTGTTCCATACCAGCGAACGATCCGTGACCCGGACGTCGGCGAAGGAGGCGAACACTTCGGCGAGCCGGCGCTTGCCGTCGTTCAAGGTTTCGCCGGTGCGAAATACCGCGGCGTCGCTTTGCATGACGCGCTGCATGCTCAGGCGCACGTCGGCGGTGGGCCGCGAGCCCTTGGCATGGCGAAACCGGTCCAAGCGCGCCAGCGCGTCGTCGCCGGCGTCGGCTTTGCAGCGCGCGATGCGCGGTTTCCGGTTTCACCACCCGCGCGCAATGCCGCGCCGCTTCGCGGCCGAACACCACCAGATCGAGCAGCGAGTTCGATCCCAGACGGTTCGCGCCGTGCACCGACACGCAGGCCGCCTCGCCGACCGCCATCAGTCCCGGAACCACCGTCTCGCTTGCCGTTCACGCGCGTGATCGCCTCGCCGTGCACATTGCAGGGGATGCCGCCCATGTTGTAATGCACCGTCGGCAATACGGGTATCGGCTCCTTGTTGACGTCCACTCCGGCGAATATTCGCGCCGTCTCGGCGATGCCGGGCAGTCGCTCCTTGATGACCGCCGGCCCGAGGTGCTCGAGATGCAGGTCGATGTGGTCCTTGAGCGCGCCGACGCCGCGGCCCTTCGCGGATCTCGACCGTCATCGCGCGGCTGACGACGTCGCGCGACGCCAGATCCTTGGCGTTCGGCGCGTAGCGCTCCATGAAGCGCTCCCCGGCGGCGTTCGTCAGGTATCCGCCCTCGCCGCGCGAGCCTTCGGTGATCAAACAGCCGGCGCCGTAGATGCCGGTCGGATGGAATTGCACGAACTCCATGTCCTGCAGCGGCAAGCCCGCGCGCAGCGCCATGCCGCCGCCGTCGCCGGTGCAGGTATGGGCGGAGGTGCATGAGAACCACGCGCGGCCGTAGCCGCCGGTCGCCATGATGACCATGTGCGCGCGAAACCGATGCAGCGTGCCGTCGGACATGTCCAGAGCGATCACGCCGCGGCACTCGCCGTTCTCCATGATGAGGTCGAGAGCGAAGTACTCGATGAAGAAAGCCGCCTCATGCTTCAGCGATTGCTGATACAGAGTGTGCAGCATGGCGTGGCCGGTGCGGTCGGCCGCGGCGCAGGTGCGCTGCGCGATGCCCTTGCCGAAGTGCGTGGTCATGCCGCCGAACGGCCGCTGGTAGATGCGGCCGTCCTCGGTGCGCGAAAACGGCACGCCATAGTGCTCGAGTTCGATGACCGCCGCCGGCGCCTCCTTGCACATGAACTCGATGGCGTCCTGGTCGCCGAGCCAGTCCGACCCCTTCACGGTGTCGTACATATGCCAGCGCCAGTCATCGGCGCCCATGTTGCCGAGCGCCGCCGAGATGCCGCCCTGCGCGGCCACGGTGTGGCTGCGGGTCGGGAACACCTTGGTCAGGCAGGCGGTGGACAGGCCCGCCTCGGCCAGGCCGAAGGTGGCGCGCAGGCCCGCCCCTCCCGGCCCCGACCACCACCACATCGTAGGTGTGGTCGATGAATTTGTATTCGCTCATTGGGTTCAAGATCCGAACGCGACGCGCAAGATCGCAAATATGCTCGCGCCGCCGACGAGCACGTACAGGAATCGCAGCAGCAACGAGGACAACAGCTTCGTGCCTGCGGCATGCACGTAGTCCTCGATCACCACGGTGGTTCCGAGATAGGAGTGATAGGTCAGCACGGCGACCAACAGCACCGCCAGCAAGCCGCTCAAGGGAACCGACAGCCAGGCCCTCACCGTGGCGTAATCCAGCGCAGGCAGCGCCAGCAGCGAGAGCACGAACCACAGCGTGAGCGGGATCAGCGCGACGCGCGCTCACCCGCTGCGCCCACCAATGGCCGGTGCCGTCCTTGGCCGAGCCCAGTCCCAGCACGCGGCCCAAGGGGCTTCGCAGGCTCATGCGCGATGCCCCCATGCCAGGACCCAGAAGCCGGCGGTCAACGCGATCGAACCGAATACGACGAACCAGCCGCTGGCATGCCGCTGCGTGCGCTCGAAGCCGCGGCCCACGTCCCAGAACAGATGCCGCACTCCGTTCAACAGATGATAAAAAAAGGCGAACGTCCAGCCGAACAAACCCAGCAATCCCCACGGGACTCGCCATCAGCTTCGCCGCCGCGGCATAGGACTGCGCGCCGCCGGCCAGCGACATCAGCCAATAACACAGCGCCAGCAGACCCAATGCCAGAGCGATGCCGGTCGCCCGGTGCAATATCGACAGGCTATTGCCGATCTGCCAGCGATAGATCCCTACGTGGGGAGAAGTCGGACGGGCGCGTGCAGGCATCACCACTCCTGTCGATCACGGACGGGGAAGTATGGAACGTGCGCACGGTTAGAAATCGATGCAGCGGCCACGCAGTTCCCAGTCCCCGAAGCGCGTCGGCTCCGGCCCTTCGCGTCCGCCGACCTCGCGCGGCGTGCCCTCGCGCGGCGTGGCTTTGCGCGCAGTGGAAAGCGTAGCGGGTGCCGCCGCAAGCGGTTCCCTCGGTTCAGGCTCGATCTGCGGCTCGGTTCGCGTCATGAAGGACGAAAGTTTGCCAGAAAACGCCGGTGCTGACACCCACGTCGACCCCAAACTCGGACCGGCGCAGGGTTGACATCGGTCATCCAGTACCCATTTGATGTACCGATGAACACCGACACGCCGCCGGAATCCGGCCGATTGCCACATTTGGGCGTTCTGCGATTCACCGGACCCGACGCCCAAAGTTTTCTGCAGGGCCAGCTGTCCAACGACACGCCCGCCTCGCGCAGGGCCGGAGCCTGTTGGCGGCGTACTCGAGCCCGCAGGGCCGAGTACTCGCACTCATGCATCTGCTGCCCCATTCCAGCGGCATTGCCGCGATCCTGCCGCGCGAACTGCTCGCGGCCACCGCTGAGACCCTGCGCAAATTCGTGCTCCGAGCCAAGGTAAAAATCGAAGCCGGCGGCGAACTTCTCAGCGTAGCCGGCCACCATGATGCCCAGCGCCTGCACTCCTGCGGCGTTGCCCTTCCGCAATCGAACACCGACTACATAGAAAGAGATGGCGTCGGAGTCGCGGCCGTCGGCGGCGACCGCAGCCGCTACTGGGTGATTGCGGGCGCGCAGACCCTGGCGGAGCACGGACTGGCCGGCGATGCGCACCGAGCCGAATGGGTCGAGCATGGCTGGCGCCTTGCCGACATCCGCGCCGGCCTACCTCAGATATATCTGGCGACGCGCGAAGCTTTCGTCGCCCAAATGCTCAATCTCGATCTGCTCGATGGCATCAGCTTCACCAAGGGGTGCTACACCGGACAGGAAATTATCGCGCGCACCCAGCATCTGGGCCGCATCAAGCGGCGCCTCTATCGATTGCAGCTACCCGCGGGCGACTGGCGCATAGGCCAGCCGCTGCACCTCACCGATGGCCGAACCGGGCGTCTCGTGGAGGTGGTTCGAGTCGGCGAGGCCTTCGAAGCATTGGCGGTGCTCAACTTGCCAGCGGGCGCCGGTTCTCCGCCCGCCACGGAAGCGGCGGACGGCGACGCGGCAGCAAGCGCGGCGGTCGCGGCGGCAAGCGCGGCGGTCGCAGCGGCACCATTACCGCTGCCCTACCCAATCTGAGCGGCATCCCTCCAGTCGGCATCCCTGCGCGCGACGAAATTCAGGCACTCGATCCCTGCCTTTGGCTAGAATGGCCTCCAACAGGGAACTCCGGCCCGCGGAGTACTCGTTGGCTCGCTCACAAGGAATAAAACATGCGCCAGCACGTCATCGCCGCTGCAATCTTTGGCTCCGTGCTCGTCACCGGATCGGTCTTCGCCGCGGCGCCGATCGAGAACGTCCCGCTGGCCTGGAAACCGACCTCGGTTCTCTCCGAAATGGGCACCATCGACCTCAGCGGTCCCATCCTCACGACGAAGATCCGCTTCGAGCCTCTGGTCGATACCCGGCAGAATCCGGCTCTGGTCGCCGAAAACCGCGAAAAGGCCGATAAAGTCCGCCCGATGACGACCTCGAGCGATGTGGCCGCATTCGTCACAGAGCACCTCAAGGACAGCGTGCACGGTGCCGGCCTGAGCGTCGTCGACGCCGACGCGGACCTCAGCGTGAGCGGTGAGATCCGCAAATTCTTCGTGACCGAGGACAGCACCTACAACGGCGAGATGTCGCTGTTGATTCACGTCAAGGACAAGAGCGGCAAGGAACTGTGGACGGGCATCGTCAACGGCGACGCCACACGCTGGGGCCGCTCCTACAAGGCCGAGAATTACTTCGAAGTGATGTCGGACATGATATTGCGCACGACGTACAACCTTCTCTCGAGCGAGGGCTTCCGCGCGACGTTCGTCAAGCACTGACGCGCAGCGCCTGTCGGCACAGGGCGCGCCGTACGCTCGTCATACGTTCACGATACGCTGGGCCTGCGCCGGCTAGAGATCGATGATCTCAACCGCGTCGGCGTGCAGGGCCTCGCCCAGAAAGGTACTTCCCACCCGCGCGAAACGCGCGGCGCCGTCCGTGGCCAGCCAGGTGACGCTCCCGGGCCGTGCTGCGGGCGGCCCGGTCCCTGCTGCGGGCGGCGCTGTCCGCGCCGGCGTCTGCGGCCCGTGGAGCTGCCGCTCTACGGCGGCAGCGGTCGTCGCCGCGGAGTCGACGATGTTTACTTGCCGGGGCAGCACCGCGCGGATGGACGAGGCCAGTGCCGGAAAATGCGTGCAACCCAGCACCAAGGTGTCGGGCGCCGCATCCGCCTGGAATATCGGATCGAGATAGCGCCGCGCCACGGCCTCGGCGATCGGGCCCTCGGTCCAGCCCTCCTCCGCCATCGACACGAACAAGGAGCAGGCCCGCGCCGTGATTCGAGCCGAAGGCTTCAGACGGTGGATGGCCCGCTGGTAAGCGCCTCCGCCGACCGTACCTTCGGTCGCGATGACGGCGATGTGTTGCGACTGGGACGCGGCCACCGCCGCCGCCGCGCCGGGCTCGATGACGCCTATCACCGGCAGCAGGGGGTGATGCAGGCGCAAGGCGTCGAGCGCGGATGCCGACGCGGTATTGCAGGCGACGACGAGGCAGCGAATGCCCCGCCGAATCAGCGCATCCGCGCATTGCAGTGAATAGCGCACGACCGTCTCCGCGCTCTTGGTGCCGTACGGCAGCCGCGCGGTATCGCCGAGATAAATGAAGTTCTCGCCCGGCATGGCTTGACGCAGCGCCCGCAACACGCTCAAACCGCCGACGCCCGAATCGAACACTCCGATCGGCAGAGCCTGCTGCTTCCCCGCGTTCAAGTCTCGGGCCGCATGTGCGGGAACAGCAAGACATCGCGAATCGACGGTGAGTTCGTGTACAGCATCACCACACGGTCGACGCCCAGACCCAGCCCGGCCGTCGGCGGCATGCCGTATTCCAGCGCCCGCACGTAGTCGGCATCGTAGTACATGGCTTCCTCGTCGCCCGCGTCCTTGCGCTCGACCTGGTCCTTGAAGCGCTGCGCCTGATCCTCGGCGTCGTTCAGCTCCGAGAACCCGTTGGCGAGCTCGCGGCCGCCGACGAACAGCTCCCATCGGTCGGTGATGAAGGGATCCGCATCGTTGCGCCGCGACAGCGGCGACACTTCGGCCGGATAAGCATAGGCGAAGGTCGGCTGCACCAGCGTGTGCTCGCCGGTTTTCTCGAAGATCTCGATTTGCAGCTTGCCGGCGCCGTCTCCGGCCTTGTGGGCGATTTTCATCTGGTCGCAGACGCGGCGCAGATAGGCTACGTCGCGCAGCGACATCGGGTCGATGTCGGGATTGTTCGCGAGGATGATGTCCTCGATGCTCATGCGCGCAAAGCTGCCCGACAGATCGATCTCCGTGCCCTGGTACACGAGCTTTCGCGAACCCAGCAAGGTATCGGCGAGCCCCTGGAACAGAGTCTCCATCATCTCCATGAGATCGGCATAGTCGGCATATGCCTGATACAGCTCGAGCATGGTGAATTCGGGATTGTGCTGAGTCGAGACGCCTTCGTTGCGGAAATTTCTGTTGATTTCATACACGCGCTCGAAGCCGCCGACGGTGAGCCGCTTCAAATACAGCTCGGGCGCGATGCGCAGATACATGTCCGCGTCGAGGGCGTTGTGATGGGTCTTGAAGGGACGCGCCGCCGCGCCGCCGGGAATGGGGTGCAGCATGGGCGTCTCCACCTCCAGAAAGCCGCGGGAATCCAGGAAGGCGCGCAGGTAGCGCACGATCGCCGAACGCGTTTCGAACACGCGCCGGCTGTCCTCGTTCATGATCAGATCGACGTAGCGCCGGCGGTAGCGCAGCTCCGTGTCGGCGATCCCATGCCACTTGTCGGGCAGCGGCCGCAGCGACTTGGTGAGCAGCAGGAGCCTCTCGACCCGCACCGAGAGCTCGTTGGTCTTGGTGCGGAACAGCGTTCCCTCGGCGCCGATCACATCGCCTACGTCCCAGCCCTTGAATTCATCGTAAATTTCGCCGAGCGCCTGCTGCTGCAGGAACACCTGTATGCCGCCGCTCGAATCCTCGAGCCGCGCGAAACTCGCCTTGCCCATGACCCGCTTGGCGCGCATGCGCCCCGCCACCCGCACTCGAATCGGCGCCGCCTCGAGCGCTTCGGCGCTCTTCTCGCCGTATG
Organism: uncultured Gammaproteobacteria bacterium; assembly: GCA_963837435.1. Lineage (GTDB taxonomy): Bacteria > Pseudomonadota > Gammaproteobacteria > Steroidobacterales > Steroidobacteraceae > Bog-1198. The sequence continues at coordinate 403,792 of CAWINJ010000009.1, read as the reverse complement.
CGGTGAGCAGGTCCGCCGCCAGCGCGTCGCGGCGGAAGTCGTTCGGAAAGGCATTGCCCCGATCGCGCAGCCTGGCGAGCTTGGCGCGCCGTTCCGCGATCAAATGATTCTCGTCGTTGTCGCTCATGTTCGCTGACTCATCAAAGTCCCTGCTTCAAACTGGCCTGCATGAATTCGTCCAGCGCTCCATCGAGCACCGCCGTGGTGTTGCCGATCTCCACCCCGGTGCGCAAATCCTTGATGCGCGACTGATCCAGCACGTAGCTGCGGATCTGATTCCCCCAGCTGACGTCCGATTTCGAATCCTCGAGCACCTTCGCCGCCGCGTTGCGCTTGTTGAATTCGAGCTCGTAGAGCTTGGCCTTGAGCATCTTCATGGCGGTCGAGCGGTTCTTGTGCTGGCTGCGCTCGCCCTGGCAGGCCACCACGATGCCGCTCGGGACGTGGGTGATTCGCACCGCGGACTCGGTCTTGTTGACGTGCTGGCCTCCGGCACCGCTCGATCGGTACACATCCGTGCGCAAGTCCGCCGGATTGATCTCGATGTCGATGTCATCGTCCACTTCCGGCGATACGAACACCGAAGCGAACGAGGTGTGGCGGCGATTGCCCGAATCGAAGGGCGATTTTCGCACCAAACGGTGCACGCCGGTCTCGGTGCGCAGCCATCCATAGGCGTAGTCGCCGGTCAGGCTGATGGTCGCACCCTTGATCCCCGCCACTTCACCGTCGCTCTGGTCGATGACTTCCGTCTTGATCCCGTGCCCATCCGCCCATTTCAGGTACATGCGCAGCAGCATGGCGGCCCAGTCCTGCGCTTCGGTGCCGCCCGCGCCGGCTTGAATGTCGAGAAACGCATTGTGAGAGTCCATCTTGCCGGGGAACATCCGCTGGAATTCGAGCTGCTCCACCTCGACGGACAATCGCTTGGCGTCCGCCTCGATTCCTTCGATGGCATGCGAATCGGCCTCCGCGGCCGCCAGATCCAGAAGCTCTCCCGCATCGCTCAGAGCGCGCGTGAGCCGATCGAGCCCGCCCACGACCTGCTCGAGCTTGGCTCGCTCCTTGCCCAGTTCCTGGGCGCGGTCGGGGTTGCTCCAAATGCCGGGTTGCTCGAGCTCGCGCTCTACTTCCTGCAGCCGCTCGTGCTTGTTGTCGTAATCAAAGATACCTCCTCAAAGAGCCGGTGCGCTCCTCGAGATCTTTGATGAATCGCTTGATTTGATTGAGTTCCATGGCGAAAGCCTAGCACACAAGGCCGGGCGGCGGTGCCTGCGAGAGCGTCAAATGCTGGCAATTCAATTGCAGGCGCTCGCAGCCCCGGTACTCGTTGATCTCGAGCCGGTAGGCAAGATGGATCCGCGCACCGCTGCGCAACAGCGGGTCCTCAGCGGCGCCGCCGATGTAGCCGAAGGCGATGGCCTCGATCGGATCCGTGCCTGCCGGGACGCCCTGCAGAGCATCGGTCGATGCGAGCTGCAATTTGAGGTGCTTGCCGCCGACAATCCTGGCATCGAGGATGCGGAAACCCCCATCGAATACCGGCTCCGGAAAACCCTGCCCCCACGGGCCCGCGCCGCGCAGCATGCGGGCGGTGTCGAGCGAAAGGTCGGCGGCGCTGAGCGCCCCGTCCGACTGAATGACGCCGGTGAGCGAATCGCGGTCACTGCGAGCGGCAATCTCGGCCGCGAAAGCGGTTTTGAACGCCTCGAGCTTGCCCTCCGGCAGGCTCATTCCGGCGGCCATGGCGTGGCCGCCGAACTTGTCGATCAAGCCCGGATGGCCCGTGGCGATGCTCTCGAGCGCGTCGCGAATATTGACGCCCTGTACCGAACGCGCCGAGCCGCGCAGAGAGCCATTCTCGGCGCGCGCGAAGGCGATGACGGGGCGATGCAGCCTGTCCTTGATCCTGCCGGCCACCAATCCCACCACGCCTTGGTGCCAGGTCTCGTCGAACAGGCACAGCGCGGGCGATTCAGCGCCGTTGTCGGAAAAGCGCAGGCCGGCTACCAAATCGAGGGCCTCGAGCTGCATTCGCTGTTCGATTTCTCGTCTTTCCTCGTTGAGCTTGGCGAGCATGCCGGCCAGACGTCCTGCCTCGGACGCGTCGTCGGCCAGCAGGCAGGCGATGCCCACGCTCATGTCGGCCAGCCGCCCTGCGGCATTCAGCCGCGGCGCCACGGCAAAGCCTAAATCGGCGGCGGTGATCTGCTCGGCGCGCCGGCCGGCCGATTCGAGCAGCGCGCGAATGCCCGGCACGCAGCGCCCGGCGCGAATTCGCCGCAGCCCCTGCGACACCAATATCCGATTGTTTCGATCCAGCGGTACCACATCGGCAACCGTACCGAGCGCCACGAGGTCCAGCAGCTCCGCAGCTCGAAAATTCTCCTGGGTCAAGCTCCTCGCCAACGCCGCGATGACATAAAACGCGACCCCCACGCCCGCCAAGGCGCGGCTGGCGAATCGGGCGCTCGCGAGGTTGGGATTGACCATGGCCTCGGCGGACGGCAGCTCGGCGCCGGGCAGATGGTGATCGGTCACCAGCACGGGCACGCCCAAGCGGCGCGCCGCTTCCACCCCCGCCACGCTCGACACGCCGTTGTCGACGGTCACAATCAGGGTGGGCTGGCGCGTTGCGGCCAGCGCCACGATTTCGGGGGTGAGCCCATAGCCGAAACGGAATCTATCCGGCACCAAGAAATCGACGTGTGCAAAATGCAGGGCGCGCAGACCGCGAACCACCAATGCCGTGCTGGTGGCGCCATCGGCGTCGAAGTCCCCGATGACCAGCACCCGTCCGGCGGAGCGATGCCTGGTCAGCAACTGCACCGCCGCGTCGACTCCTTCGAGCGAGCCGACCGGCAGCATTTGATCCAGGGACAAGTCCAGATCCGCGTCGTTCTGCAGGCCGCGCGCCGCATACACGCGCCGCAGAATGGGATGCACATCGGCTGCGAAGCCCTCGCACGGCGCCGGCGGACGCCGCCGGATCTGCGGGGCGATCACGCCAGGACCTCCCACCAAGGGGAGCGGCGGCGCCATGGACGCCAATTCCAGCGCCCGGTGAGGCTGAAACACCGGTCGCCCGCCGACAAATCGAGCCGTTGGATCCGGCCTGATTTCAAGGCACGGAACGAAGGCTCGAGCCAACGCGACTCCGGATCGCGCCAGGCGTCCGTGCCGGGTTCGGCGTCGATGGCGACGACGCCGGAGGCAGAGCAGCCAGCCGCCGCATCGACGCCGCCCGAGGTACGCGCGCCGGGAGCAGAGGTACGCATGCCGGGGGCAGAGGTGCGCGCGCCGAGGGCGTTGAAAAACGGATCGTCCCCCGCCGTCCAGCCGGCCACCGATGGCAGGGACGCCAGTGCGGGACCGCCTCCCCACAGCCACAGGCCCTTGACCGGGGGCTGCCCGCTTCCAGCCCGAGCTCGATTCACGGCATGCTCGAACAGCCACATTTCGATTTCACTCATGAGCCGCCGCAGTTGCGGTGCGTCAGCGCCGCTCGGCAAATAATCGTCGATGTGCCGGTCGAGGGCATCCCGCGGATCGTGGGTCCTTGCCTCGAGCGGCCGGTCGCTGAGGAGAAACAACTCGCCGCTTCGACCGGGAACCAAGCGCATGCCGGTGTCATGCCACATGCCATTGAAATCGGCCGCCAGCACATCGGCCTGTGGCGGCGCGAGCGACACGATCCCGTCGGCGTGCAGACGTACATTGGCCATCTCGGCGATGTAGTGAACCGGTGTTGCGATGAACACCCACCCCGCATCCACGCGCCCCCGCTCGGCGCACAGGGCCGCAGCGCCCAGGCCGGGCATGGTGAGCGAGCTCGGGGCAAGGACGCGAAATGCATCGGCCCGCCAATCAGTCACGGCGGCCGCCGTCTCGGCGCGCGCCAGCAAGGCTTCGAGCAGCCGCGCGCGTTGCCGGTTGCCGGCGCCTCGATGGGTAATGCGGAAATAATGGGTGAACACACACGCTCCGGCGCCAATTTCAGTATCTTACGCACATGCGCTTCACCCAAGACTCGAGTTCCGCCGCTCATACCGTCCGCGGGTATGAGGCCGGTGCACTGCGCATCGACGCAGACACGTATCGCGCCACCGTCATCGTCACCGCATCCACCGTTGTGCCGCTGCCCGAGATTCGCGACGTGAACGATCTGATCGGATTGGATCCTGCGCGAATCCTCGCGCTCGAACCCGAGCTCATCCTGTTGGGAACCGGGCAGCGCCAGACCTTCCCGGCTGCCTCGTTTCGCGCACGGTTCCTGAGCGCCGGCATTGGGGTGGAGGTCATGGACACGGGAGCAGCCTGCCGCACGTTCAACGTGCTCGTGGCCGAGCAGCGCCGCGTGGCGGCGTTGCTGATGGTGTGAGGGTCAAAGAAGCAAAATGGCAGGGCGCTTACGGATTACACGATCAATACGGCATCGAGAATTGTTATTCTTCTTCTTGATCTTGTTACTCTTTTTATCCCTCTGACTCCGTGTAAGCTTTCAGCGCCCCGCAAATGGACTTTCCCGATCAGGTCACAGTTAAACACACGTAAAGCACGGTCGCAAGCAATTGAAGAATATGTCCAGTCGTCAAAGAATCGTCTAATATCATATAGTTACATAAATATTATAGAAATCACTTTGCTTTAGGCAGGAACGGCAAGGGATCGACTGGCCTGCCATTCTGGCGTATCTCGAAGTACAGGACGGGCAGCTGCTGCGGGCTCTCGCCCATGTGGGCGATCACCTGCCCTGCGGCAACTTCCTCGCCATCGTGCACCAGTAATTCGCGATTGTGGGCGTACGCGGACAGCAAGCTGTCGGCATGCTTGATAATGATGAGATTCCCATAGCCGCGCAAACCACTGCCCGCATACACCACCCGGCCGACACACGCAGCGCGCACATCCTGCCCCAACCGTCCCGACAGGAGAATGCCACCGCCCGGCACCGAGCGAGGCGCGCCGGCCCGCTCAGTGGGCCAAACCCATCTGGATGCGCCCTGGCTGGCACCCGGTGCGGGCGCCGCCTCGCGCGGCGCTGCAGCGCGTGCCGGGAATGGCTGACTGCGCGGGCTCGATGGCTTGGGCGCGGACGACGGCGCGGCGCGCGGGCTCGACGCCCCGGTTCCGGGACCCAGCGCCAGAACCTGCCCGACCGAGATTCGAAAATCGCCGCCGATGCCGTTCCATCGCGCCAGGTCGCGAAAATCGAGGTTATGACGCCAGGCGATGCTGTAGAGCGTGTCGTCGCGACGGACCACGTAAGTTGCGGGACCTTCGGCTGCGACCTCGGCGCAGGCGCACAGCAATAGACAACACAAGCCAAGGGTGCAAATCGGGCGCGCGCCGCGCAACTTTACCGCTGCAATCCCGATAGCAGGGGGACGAAACTCACCGGGCCGAGCGACTGTCGTTCGGTCCGCGTCTCACCCTTGATGTAACGATAGAGTTCCTGCCGGCCTTCAGGCCCTACCGGCGCGATCAGCCGGCCGCCGATGCTGAGCTGCTCGAACAGCGCGGGGGGCACCGCGTGCGGCGCCGCCGTGAGCAATATGCCGTCATAGGGCGCCCGTGCCGCCCAACCGATATTGCCGTCGTCATGGCGGAAATTGACGTTGCGGATCCGCAGCTCCCGTAGCGTGCGCCGCGCGCGCCCCAGCAAGCTCGCGATTCGCTCGATGGTATAGATCTTCCCCACCAGCGGAGACAGCACCGCCGTCTGATAACCGCAGCCCGTGCCGATCTCGAGGACATTGCGGGTCTCTCCGGCCGCCAGCAGCGCCTCGGTCATGCGCGCCACCACGTAGGGTTGCGAGATGGTTTGGCCGAATCCGATGGGCAGAGCAGTGTCCTCGTAGGCGCGGCTGGCCAGGGCCTCGTCCATGAACAGATGCCGCGGAACATTGCGGATCCGATCGAGCACGCGCGGATCGACGATGCCCTGTTCCTGCAGACGCTGCACCAAGCGCTCTCGGGTCCGCGCCGAGGTCATGCCGATGCCGCTGAGCCGCGGACCTTCCATGAAGCTACTCAATCTCGAGCCATCTCTGCAGCTTGGGCAGCGCTGCATGACGGGTCAAATCGATTTGCAGGGGCGTGATGGAGGCAAACCCTTCGGCCACCGCATGAAAATCCGTGCCCGGACCCGCGTCTTGACCGTCGCCGGCGTTGCCCACCCAGTACACATTGCGCCCCCGTGGGTCCTTCGCCTTGACGATGGACTTGCTGCGGTGGCGGCTGCCGAGGCGAGTCACCTTGATGCCCCGCAGCTGGCCATCGGGCACATCCGGCACATTGATGTTGAGAATGATCGGCCCCACCTCCGGCCCCTGCAATCGATCGCGCACCATTCGTCCCACCAATTGCGCGGCCACCCGTGCGGCACCCGCGAAATTGCGCGGACTGCCCGGCTCGACGCAGAGCGACACCGCGACTGCCGGCAGGCCGAGAAACCGGCCCTCCACCGCCGCGGCCACCGTTCCGGAGTACAAGGTATCGTCGCCCAGATTCGCGCCGTCGTTCACTCCGGACACCACGATGTCGTGCTCGAAATCGAACAGGCCCGAGATCGCCAGATGCACACAATCGGTGGGCGTGCCGTTGACGTAGTAGGCATCGGTATCGTAGCGCGCCGCGCGCACGGGTACGTCCAGGGTCAGAGAATTGCTCGCGCCGCTGCGATTGCGGTCCGGAGCGACAATGGTCACATCGCCCAGGGGCTTGATCGCAACTCCGAGCGCGATCAGGCCCTCGGCGCGGTAGCCGTCGTCATTTGAGAGAAGAATTTTCACGAGATTAAACAGCCGGCCTCAAACTGGCGGGTGTCGCCGTGCGGACTATACTGTAAGGACGGAAACCCCGATAGCCGATCGAGTTCACCATCCATGGTCAAGCAACGCACCTCAGGCGGCATCACCGCGGACGCCGCCACGGCCGACGCCGCCGCATTTCGCGCGGCGGTGCGCGACGTCACACCGCTGCCACACACCCCCGCCGCGGCGGGCCTGGCGAAGCCCAAGCCCCGTGGACGCCTGCGCAAGCCTGCGGCCCTCGCCGCGGAAAATCTCGACGCGGCCATGCCCCTGGTAGGTGTCTCGGGAGACGCAGGCACTTCGGTGGCGGGTGCCGTAACGGTCGAGGGCGCGCTTTCATTTCAGCGTGCCGGCGTGCGCACCCAGGTCATGCGGCGGCTGCGCCGCGGCCTGTATCCCATCGACGATGAATTGGATCTTCACGGTCTGACGCAATCGGCGGCGCGCAACCATCTCGCGGATTTCATCGCGCGCAGCCGCGACAGCGGGTTACGCTGCATAAGAATCATCCACGGCAAGGGCTATCGCTCGGGCGCCGGGGGCCCGGTGCTGAAGACCGCGGTGAACCTTTGGCTGCGCCGTCACAGCGATGTCATGGCTTTCGTGTCCGCGCGCGCCATCGACGGCGGTGCGGGCGCCGTGTACGTGCTGCTCCGAGCCTAGCCGAGGCATTGGCGGTTCGGAGGCAGATGGATGCCCGCATCGACCTATCCGCTATTGGTGCTGCTGCCGGGACCGGCTAATCCTCGTCCGCGTCGAGTTCGGGGACGGCATCGAACTCGCATATTTCGCGCAGCACCGCCGTGGCAAACTGGCCGCGGCCCAGTAAAAAGCTCAAGGTCAGCGTGCCGCCATCGCGCTCGGCGGACAGCTCGCGAATCGCGCAGCGCAGCGCGCGCCGTTCCTGCAGCAGGCCTTGAGCCGCCAGCAAATCGGTCACCGCCGCGAGTTCGCGCGACACCTCGAGCTCGTGCTGCAGGGCCTGTCCCTGGCTCGCCGGCAGTCCGCGGCCCCACAGAGGGCCTGACGGGTGAATGTCGAACAGGCTCAAGCGGCGGCGCAATTCATCGTCGACGGCGGCGACGGAAAAGTGGCTGCCGCTGCCCTCGAGGCTGGCCAGATCGCCGGGTGCGAGTTGCGACCAGTCGCCCGCCTCCACGCGCCGCGCCAGCACCGCATTGAACACCAGCGATCGCGCGGCCGAGAGCGCGAAGCCGCGTTCCGCGCGGCCGCGCGGCGCGGCGCCGCTTTGCATCCACGCCGCCGCCCGATCGAGATTGTAGCCATCGCGCCCGAAGCGCTGCGGCCCGAAATAATTGGGAGCCCCGTGGGCCCGCAGAGTCTCGAGCTTCAAGTCCAGTTGCTCGCGCGACCAGCTCACATGGCGCAGGCGGATGCGGAAGCGGTTGCCCGACAATGCGCCGCGCCTGAGCTTGCGCGAATTGGCGCGCGCCTCGAGCACCTTGAATTCGGGCGTGCGCACGCCGAGCCAGAAGTCGGCCGCGTTGGCAAGGCTCGGCACGCTGAACCACTGGACGGCAACCGCATGCCTGTCCTTGAGGCCCGCGTAACCCACATCGCCGGCCGGTACGCCGGCCAGGCGGGCGATTTCGGCCGCCACCCAGCGGGTATTGGCGGTGCGCTTCTCCACGCGCAGCAGCCAGTGCGGCCCGGCCCCCGAGGGCTCGAACGATAGCTGCTCTTCGACGTGAAAATCCTCCGGAACGGCCTTGAGCTGCGCGGGCGGCAGCGCCGTCCCATGCGCTCTGGGCGGCTGCAATGCCGCGCGCGTCCACGCCTCGGCGCGCCTGCCGTGCACGTTCAAGGCCTCAAGGCCCCAGCAGCACGGACGCCATCGCGGCCAGTCCTTCGCCGCGGCCGATGAACCCCAGGCGCTCGGTGGTCGTGGCTTTGATATTGACGAGCTGCGGTGCGACGCCGAGGTCGGCGGAGAGATTCGCCGCCATCGCCGGGCGATGCGCGGCGACGCGCGGTGCTTCGGCGAGCACCGTGATGTCGGCGTTGATCAATTTCAATCCCGCGGCCTGCAGGCGCGCCGCCACCACGCGCAGGAACACGCGGCTGTCCGCCCCGCGGTAGCGCGGATCGCTGTCGGGGAAATGCTGGCCGATATCGCCGTCGCCCAACGCGCCCAGGATGGCATCGCAGAGTGCGTGAATGACGACGTCGCCATCCGAGTGCGCCACCACCGCCTTGGAGTGGGCGATGCGTACGCCGCCCAGAATGACGTGATCGCCCTCGCCGAAGGCGTGCACGTCGAAACCTTGCCCGACTCGCATCGGTGTAACCTCCGTCATCTTCAGTATGTTGGCTGCCGTGGCCAGATCTTGCAGACGCGTCACTTTGATGTTGAACGGCGAGCCGGGCACCAGCACCGGCCGCAGGCCCATGCGCTCGACGGCCTGCGCCTCATCGGTGACCTCGACGCCGGCGAGCTTCGCTTCCCGCAGCGCATGGCGCAGCTGCGCGAAGGCAAACACCTGCGGCGTCAACGCCCGCCACAGTCCCTGCCTATCGACGGTGGCGACATGATCGCCCAGCTCGCGTTTGACCGTGTCGACGATGGGCGCCGCGAGCACCGCCCCGTCGGGGTTTGCACCATTCACGCCGCCGACCGCATCGAGCAAGGCGCTCAGATCCCCCGCATTCAGGCAGGGACGCGCCGCATCGTGCACCAAAATCCAATCGTCCGCGGCCGCTTGCTGCGCCAATGCGTCCAGGCCGTTCGCCACCGTATCCTGGCGATTGGCTCCGCCGATAGTGGTGCGCAGCTTCGAGCTAGGGATCCGCGAGGCGATGCCCGGCCAGTGAGCATCGCCCGCCGCCAGCCCAACCATTACCGCGTGTATCCGCGGCTCGGCCAACAGCGCGCGTAACGACCACTCCAGAACGGTGGCACCGAGCAGCGGCGCATACTGTTTGGGCGCGGAGCCCTCGATCGATGCGGCAAAGCGCGCACCGCGGCCTGCCGCGGGAACCACCGCCCACACGCGCCGCGCCGAGGGCGAGTTCATTCCGCTCGCGCGGTGACGAGGGGAGCAGGCGCGGGAGCCGGTGTCGCCGCGGTCACGATCTGGTAGAAAGTTTCGGTGCTGCCGACCATGCCGAGTTCGCTGCGGGCCCGCTCCTCGAGCGCGGCCAAGCCCACCTTGAGGTCAGTCACTTCTGCGGCCAATTGCCGGTTGCGTTCGCTCTGCTCGTGATTCGCCGAGGCCTGCGCGTCGACCGCGGCCTGCAGGCGCGAAACCTCGCGCAGCCCTTGGTCCGAGAGCCATAGCCGATACTGCAGCAATACCAGCGCAAGACCCAGGACGGCAGCCAAAACCCTCATGGGGACAGGAGCTTAGCATGAAATCTTAAGAGATTGGAACCGATAACGCGCGCATCCCTGCATAGCCGGCCTTGGAACCGAGCTCCGCTTCGATCCGCAGCAGCTGGTTATATTTGGCAATTCGATCGGAGCGCGACATGGAACCGGTCTTGATTTGGGTGGCAGTGGTGGCCGCCGCGATATCGGCGATGGTCGAGTCCTCGGTTTCCCCCGAACGATGCGACACGACCGCCGCATACTTGGCCGCGTGCGCCATGTCGATGGCCGCGAGCGTTTCGGTCAATGTGCCGATTTGATTCGGCTTGATCAGGATGGCATTGGCGATTTTCTTGGCAATGCCCTCGGCAAATATCTTGGTATTGGTGACGAATATGTCGTCGCCCACCAGCTGCAGCTTGGATCCCAGCTTGCGGGTGAGAATGGCCCAACCGTCCCAATCGCCCTCGCTCATGCCATCTTCGATGGTCACGATCGGATACTTGGCGGCAAGGTTCGCCAGGTAATCGGCGAATTCCGCCGAGCTGAATTTCCGTCCCTCGGATTCCAGCGTGTATACCCCGTCCTTGTAGAACTCCGTGCTCGCCACATCGACGCCCAGGTAAATGTCCTTGCCCGCCCGGTATCCTGCCTTGTCGATGGCTTCCAGAATCGTGGTCAGCGCGGACTCATTCGACGGCAGATCGGGCGCGAAGCCGCCTTCATCGCCGACCGCGGTGTTCAAACCCTGGGCATGCAGCACCTTCTTGAGGCTGTGGAACACCTCGGCGCCGTAGCGCACCGCTTCCGAGAAGGACGGCGCGCCGATGGGAAGAATCATGAATTCTTGAATGTCCACGCTGTTGTCGGCATGAGCACCGCCGTTGATGATGTTCATCATCGGCACCGGCAGGGTCAGATCCCCGGGGCCGCTCAAGTGCCGATACAGCGGCAAGCCGTTGTCGCGCGCCGCCGCGTGCGCGGCCGCCAGCGACACCGCCAAGATGGCGTTCGCGCCCAAATTGGATTTGAATTCGCTGCCGTCCGCCTTGATCATCTTGGCATCGAGGCCGCGCTGATCCTGCGCGTTGTAGCCGACGAGCAGATCGCGCAGCGCTCCGTTGACGTGCCCCACCGCCTTGAGCACGCCCTTGCCGCCGTAGCGTTTGGCGTCGCCGTCGCGCAACTCCGCGGCCTCGCGCGAACCGGTGGACGCCCCGGAGGGAACCGCCGCCCGGCCGACGATGCCCGAATGCAGCACGACTTCCGCTTCGACGGTGGGATTGCCGCGCGAATCGATGATTTGGCGGCCGCGAATATCGACGATACGACTCATAGAAGCGATTCCTCGAATGGCTGCTTTTTCACGGCGGCATCCAGTTCCTTGAGCGTGGCGAGCAGCGGCGCCATGCGGTCCAGCGGCCAGGCATTCGGCCCGTCGGACAGGGCTTTCGCCGGATCCGGATGCGTCTCCATGAATATTCCCGCGACTCCGGCGGCGACCGCGGCGCGCGCCAGTACCGGCACGAATTCGCGCTGGCCGCCGGAAGCGTTGCCCTTGCCCGCCGGGCAGCTGCACCGAATGCGTGGCATCGAACACCACCGGGCATCCCGTGCCGCGCATGATGGCCAGCGAGCGCATGTCCGACACCAGGTTGTTGTAGCCGAAGGAGAAGCCGCGCTCGCACACCATGATCTGAGCATTGCCGGTGGAGCGCGCCTTGTCGACCACGTTCTGCATTTCCCAAGGGCGCAGGAACTGGCCCTTCTTGATGTTCACCGGTTTGCCCTGCGAGCAAGCGGCGACGATGAAATTGGTTTGACGGCAGAGAAATGCCGGCGTCTGCAGCACATCGACGACGGCGGCGACTTCGCCGAGCGGCGTATCCTCATGCACGTCCGTGAGCACAGGCACTCCGATCTGCTCGCGCACGCTGGACAATGTCTTCAGCCCCGCATCCATGCCGGGCCCGCGAAAGCTGGCGCGCGAGGAACGATTGGCTTTGTCGAACGAGGCCTTGAATATGAACGGTATGCCCAGCTTGCCGGTCATCTCCTTCAAGCGTCCGGCCACATCGAGCACCAGCCCTTCGCTTTCGATGACGCAGGGCCCGGCGATCAGGAACAAACGGCCGGTCGGGCCCGACCTCGAAAGAGGTCAATCTCATGCGGTCGCGCGCCCGGGCTGCAGCGCCGCGCGGTACTCCCGGGCGGCCCGCACGAAGCCGGTGAACAAGGGATGGCCGTCGCGCGGCGTGGAGGTGAATTCGGGGTGAAACTGGCTCGCCACGAACCAGGGATGCGCCCGCACCTCGATGAACTCCACCAAGCCGTCCGCCGAAAACCCTGAGAAGCTCATGCCCGCCGCGGTCAGCTCCTCGAGATAGTGATTGTTGAACTCATAGCGGTGGCGATGACGTTCGAATATCGATTCCTTGCCGTACACCGAACGCGCCAGCGAGCCGGACACGAGCTTCGCTTCCTGCGCGCCGAGCCGCATGCTGCCGCCCAGGTCGGATTTCTCGTCGCGCACCTGCTGGCCGCGCTCCAAATCCTGCCACTCGGTGATCAAGGCGATCACCGGGTGATTCGTGGCGCGGTCGAACTCGGTGCTGTTCGCGCCTTTCAGGGCCAGCACGTTGCGCGCGTACTCGATGATGGCGAGCTGCATCCCGAGGCAAATGCCCAGATAGGGGATGCGGTTTTCGCGCGCGCAACGGATCGCCTGGATCTTGCCCTCGATGCCGCGGTCGCCGAAGCCTCCCGGCACCAGTATCGCATCCATGTTTTGCAGCGCCGCGGGTCCCATGCGCTCGATGTCCTGCGACTCGAAATAGTGGATGTTGACCCGGGTGCGCGTCTTGATGCCGCCGTGCATCAGCGCCTCGTTCAATGAAATATACGAGTCGCGAATCTGCACGTACTTGCCCACCATGCCGATGTCGACCACGGCCTCGGGGTTCTGCTTGGCGGCGACCACGGCGCGCCATTCGGGCAGGTCCGTGGGCGGCGCATCGAGGCGCAGCTTGTCGACCACGATGTCGTCCAGCCCTTCCTCGTGCAGCAGCATCGGTATTTTGTAAATGTCGTCGGCGTCCACACCGGAAATGACGGCGCGCTCCTCGACATTGGTGAACAGAGCGATTTTGCGGCGCTGCTCGTCGGGCAGCGAGTGCGCGCAGCGGCACAGCAGGATGTCCGGCTGGATGCCGATGCCGCGCAATTCCTTGACCGAGTGCTGGGTCGGCTTGGTCTTGATCTCGCCCGAGCCTCCGACGATGGGCACCAGGGTCAGATGCATGTACAGCACCTGATTGCGCCCCAGTTCCACGCCCATTTGGCGAATCGCCTCGAGGAACGGCAGCGATTCGATGTCGCCCACCGTGCCGCCGATCTCCACCATGCACACGTCGGCGTCGCCGGCGCCCATGCGCACGCGATACTTGATTTCATCGGTGATGTGCGGGATCACCTGCACCGTCGCGCCCAGATAGTCGCCGCGCCGCTCCTTGGCGATGACGCGCTCGTAAATTCGTCCCGTCGTGAAGTTGCTGTTGCGCCCGGCCGTCATGCGCACGAAGCGCTCGTAATGACCCAGGTCCAGATCGGTCTCGGTGCCGTCCGCGGTGACGAAGACCTCGCCGTGCTGGAACGGGCTCATGGTGCCGGGATCCACATTGATGTAGGGATCCAGCTTCACCATGCTGATCTTCAGCCCGCGCGCCTCGAGGATGGCCCCCAGGGAAGCGGATGCAATGCCTTTGCCCAGCGAGGAAACGACGCCGCCGGTGACGAATACGAATCGAGTCATGTAGCCACCGCCGATTAAAAATCAAACCTTCGCGCAACGATACGTCGCGCGAGAACTTAACAGCCCAACAGGGAACAATGGGAATTCGACGGGAATTCAGGTTAGCAGAACATGAGGCTTGCGACAATCCACTTAGACAATAATCGGTCCTCTTTCCCACGCGAGACCGAGACCGGGGTCGCCGAGCGCCACGCACCAGCGCGCGTCCAGCCACAAATCCGCGACTGCGATCAAGGAGTCGCCGGCGAACACCAGGGGCAGCGCATCGCGCAGCCACGGCAGCACGCCTTGAGATTGACACAGGTGCTGCACGCTGTGGGTCTTGGCCAGGGAGCCGGGCTTTAGGGTTTCACCTCCGCTGCGGCGGCGTACCGTCAGGGTTTCCGGCAGGCGCCGTGCATCGATGCCGCCGCTTTGCGACGTCCAGCGCAGTACCCCCAAATTCGAACCCAGATCGAGCGCCGAACCGGGCGCCGCCGACCAGCGCAGCACCGCCTCGAGACGCGGCGCGTCGAGTTTCCGTGAGAAATACTCGGTGGCGGTAGCGCCGCAAGGCATGGCCGCCCCACTCGACCGCCGGCAGGTGATCCGCTTCGGCTTCGAGAATCTGGCGCAGAGCCTCGATCAGGCGCGCCTCCGGCGGCGGCTCCACGCCCGCCTCGCGCAGCCACAGGCGCAGAGCATGGATGCGTTCCTGAGAATTGAGCGCCCGCAGGCCCGGCACCGACAGCGCATCGCCATCGCGCAGCCGGCCCACATCGGCCGCCGCCGCGCGCTCGAGCAGATCTTGCGCCTCCGCGACGTGCCGGGCGGTACGCGACAGCGCCGTGCCGGCGCCCGGCCATCGGCCTCTGGATCAGCGGCCACACTTGACGGCGCAAATAGCCGCGATCGAAGCGCATATCCTCGTTCATCGGATCGTGGACGGCGCCGCCGCCGGCGCGCGCCCCGAAATCCAGCAAGTCGCGTTGCGGTATGTCGAGCACCGGCCGCAGGTGCCAGCCCTGCCCCAAGGGCCGGCAAACGGGCATGGCCGACATGCCCTTCAGCCCCGCCCCGCGCAGAGCCTGCAGCAGCAGAGTCTCGGCTTGGTCCTCGCGGTGATGCGCCGTCAGGAGGCATTCACGCAGCCGCAGTTCCGCCTCGAACGCGGCATAGCGCGCATCGCGCGCGGCCGCCTCGAGCGACGCGCCGGCGGGCGCCCGGACATCGACGGAAATCACCGTCAAGGGAACATTCAAGTCCGCGCACAAGGCCGCGCAAGCCCGGCGAAAGGCGCCGGCCGCCGGCTGCAAGCCATGATCGATGTGCACCGCGCGCAGCGGCAAGCCGCGAGAATCCGCGTTCAGCGCAGACGCGGCGGCCAACAAGCTGGCCGAGTCCGCACCGCCGCTCAACGCCACCGCCAGCCCCGTCGCGCCAGCGGGGGCATGGGCGTCAAGGACCGCGCGCAAGGCAGCCGCGGAGAAGCTCATGGGATTCTATGGATCTTGCGACGCGAGGCGTTGAGTCATGGGTCAGCCGTCCCGGAATGCACCAAGCCCGCGCAGGCGCGCCTGCCGTGCATCGAGCAATTGCGTCACCGGCTGATTGCGCAGTTCCCCCAGCGCCTTGAGCATGCTCTGCTTGAGAGTTTCGGCCATGGCATGCGGATCGCGATGCGCGCCGCCATGCGGCTCCTTCAACACCTCGTCCACCAGCCCCAGCTTCTTCAGCCGTTCAGCGGTACCGCCCATGGCTTCGGCCGCGATTTCCTTCTTGTCGGTGCTCTTCCACAGAATCGACGCGCAGGCCTCCGGCGAGATGACCGAGTACACGCTGAACTGCAGCATGATCAGCCGATCGCAGACACCGATGGCGAGCGCACCGCCCGATCCGCCCTCGCCGATGACCACGCTCAATACGGGCGCCGCCAGATTGGACATCTCGAACAGATTCCTCGCGATGGCCTCGCTCTGGCCTCGCTCTTCCGAGCCGATTCCGGGATAGGCGCCCGGCGTATCGATCAGGGTGATCACCGGGATCCGAAAGCGCTCTGCCATCTTCATCAGGCGCAGCGCCTTGCGATACCCCTCGGGCTTGGGCATGCCGTAATTGCGCCGCACCCGCTCCTTGGTATCGCGGCCCTTCTGATGGCCGATCAGCATCGACCGGGATGCCCTCGATCCGCGCCAAACCGCCGACGATGGCGAGATCGTCGCTGTACATGCGATCGCCATGCAATTCATGCCAGTCGGTGAAAATCATGGACACATAGTCGAGCGTATAAGGGCGTTGAGGATGGCGCGCTAACTCCGTGATTTGCCAAGGAGTAAGATTGGCAAAAATACTGCTCGTGAGCGCCCGGCTCTTCGACTGCAGGCGCTTGATTTCCTCGGTGATATTGACGCTCGAATCCGCGCCCAGGAACTTCAATTCCTCGATCTTCGCTTCGAGCTCCGCAATGGGCTGCTCAAATTCCAGAAAATTCATTGCCATGAAGACGTTTCCTCGCCGCGCACATCGTTACGCGGACCATACACTAAATGCCAGCCGTCCCGGCCCACCAGGGCCGTCAATTTGTCGAGCAAGGCCCGCGAAGCGTGCACCGACCAAGTGTCCGCCAAATTGACCCGTCCCGTGTACTGCGGCCGGTTGACCACCACGCTGACTGCCGCAGGGACCGCGCAAGTGGGGCTTGAGCATTTGCTCGAATCGGGTCATGCCGTCCGGGCCGTCGAGCTCGGCGGGCCAGCGCAGCCAGAGGCGGCGCGCGAAGCGTTCGCGGGCGCGATCGATATCCATGAGAGTCTTCGCCTGCAGACGCCAGGCTTCGATGAAATCATCGAAGCGCAGCGTGCCGTCGACGATGAGAATCGCATCCTTGACGATGATGTCACGGTGCTGCTGAAAGGTCTCTTCGTACAGGCCGACTTCGAGCCGGGCGCTGCGATCGTCAAGGATCAATGTCACCCGATTCGGCCGCCGGCGGATCTCGAGCACCAGGCCCGCGACCGTCGTCGCCTTTCCGGCCGACCAGCTGCGGACTCCGTCGGCGGGCGCCGCCGGCTTCGGGCCGCCCACATCCGCGAGGCGCGCGCTCACCAGAAACTTCAGGTCCGGCTCATACGGGGTGATGGGGTGACCGCTCAAAAACAGGCCCAGAGTTTCGCGTTCGCCGGCCAGGCGTTGCGCCTCGGTCCAGTCCACCACGACCTTGTCCGAGGCGGTGCTCAAGCCGAACAAGTCCACCTGGCCCACGCTCATCGCCCGCGAATTCTGTTCGCCCAGGTGCATCGCGCGGTCAAGCTCCGCGGTCAGAGTCGCACGATTCGGTCCGATCCGATCCAGGCTCCCCGAGCGGATCAATGCGTCGAAGACGCGCCGATTCACGCGCTGCAAATCGATTCGCCGGCACAGCTCGGGCAGGCTTTCGAAGGGCCCATTGGCGGTGCGCTCCTCGATGATGGCCTCGACGGCGGAAGCACCGACTCCCTTGATCGCGCCCATGCCGTAGCGGATGCTCATCGGACCAGACACTCGAAACGCATACACCGATTCATTCACGTCGGGCGGCTGGACGGCCAGATGCATGCTGGCGCATTCGTCGATGAGCGTGACCACTTTATCCGTCTTGTCCATGTCCGAGGACAGCACCGCCGCCATGAAGGCGGCGGGATAATGCGCCTTGAGCCATCCCGTCTGATAGGACAGCAGCGCATAGGCCGCGGAGTGAGACTTGTTGAAGCCGTAGCCGGCGAACTTTTCCATCAAATCGAAAATATGCGTGGCCTGCGCTTCGCGCACCCCGCGCGCCACCGCCCCGCTGACGAACACCGAGCGCTGCTTGGCCATTTCCTCGGCCTTTTTCTTGCCCATGGCGCGCCGCAGAAGATCCGCGCCGCCCAAGGTATAGCCGGCCAGGATCTGCGCGATCTGCATGACCTGCTCTTGGTACAGGATCACGCCATAGGTCGCCGCCAGCACCGGCTTCAAGTCCGGGTGCAGGTAGTCGATGGTCGCGCCGCTGGTATCGTGCTTGCGCGCGATGAAGTCGTCGACCATGCCCGACTGCAGCGGCCCCGGGCGGAACAGCGCGACCAGCGCCACGATGTCGCCGAAGCGGTCGGGCTGCAGCCGGCGAATCAGATCCTTCATGCCGCGCGACTCTAGCTGGAACACCGCCGTGGTCCGCGTGCTCTTCAGCAGCGCATAAGTCGCGGCATCGTCCATGGGCAGAGTACTCATGTCCAGCGGCGCTTCGTTGAGCTGTGCCCGAGCGGCGTTGATGTCGCGCACCGCCCAGTCGATGATGGTCAGGGTGCGCAATCCCAGGAAGTCGAATTTGACCAACCCCGCGGCTTCGACATCGTCCTTGTCGAACTGGGTAACCGGGGCGGCGCCTCCCTCTTCGCAGTACAGGGGCGTGAAATCGGTCAGCACCGAGGGGGCGATCACCACGCCGCCCGCATGGGTGCCTGCATTGCGCGCGAGACCCTCGAGGGACCGCGGCAAGCTCGATGAGCTCGCGGATTTCCGAATCGCCGTCGTACAGGCGCTTCAGTTCCTCCTCTTGTTCGAGCGCCTTGTCGAGGGTGATGCCGATCTCGAACGGGATGAGCTTGGCGATCTTGTCCACATACCCATAGTTGTGCCCCAGCACCCGGCCGACGTCGCGCACCACGGCCTTGGCCGCCAAGGTTCCGTAGGTGATGATCTGCGACACTCGCTCGCGCCCGTACTTGTTGGCCACGTATTCGATGACCCGGTCGCGCCCTTCCATGCAAAAGTCGACGTCGAAATCCGGCATGGAGACGCGCTCTGGATTCAAGAATCGCTCGAACAGAAGATCGTGCTCGATCGGGTCCAAATCGGTGATGCCCAGTGAGTACGCGACCAATGAACCCGCGCCCGACCCGCGGCCCGGCCCCACCGGCACCCCATTGCAGCGCGCCCAGCGGATGAAATCGGCCACGATCAAGAAATATCCGGCGAATCCCATGGAGCAGATGACCCCGAGCTCGAGATCCAGGCGCGCCTCGTAAGCCGCGGCGTGCCCGTCGTCGGCGGCCTTGGCTGCCGCGGCGGCGGGCGCCGCCAGGCGCGACTGCAGCCCGCGCACCGCTTCCTCGCGCAGGTAGCCCTCGATAGTGCTGCCTGAGGGCACCGGATAGGCCGGCAGCATGGAGGCGCCCAAGCGAATCTCCAGCGAGCAGCGCCGGGCGACTTCCACCGTATTGTCGAGAAGCTCCGGAGCGTCCTTGAACAGTTCGAGCATTTCCCCGGGACCCTTCAGGTACTGCTCTTCGGAGTAGCGCCGCACACGGCTCGGGTCGGCAAGCAGGGCGCCGTCATGGATGCACACCCGCGCTTCGTGCGCCTCGAACTCGGCGCGCGTCAGAAACCGCACATCGTTGGTCGCAAGCGCCGCCACGCCGCGTTCCCGGGCCATTTCCATGACCGCCTCGACATAGGCCTCCTCGCCGGCGCGCCCGGTGCGCTGCACCTCGAGGTAGAAGCGATCCGCGCACAGGTCCTGCCAACGCGCGAGGCATCGCGCCGCCTCATCGTCCCGCCCGCGGGCGAATGCCTGCCCGATGTCTCCGTCCGCACCGCCCGACAAGACGATCAATCCCCGCAGCATGTCCGTCTGCAGCCAGCTGCGCTCCACCATCGGCGCGCCGCGCTGCTGGCCCTCGAGAAAGGAGCGGGTCACCAGCTGCGTCAGGTGCCGGTATCCGGCGAGATTCTGGCAAAGAAATACCACGCGCGACGGCGGCGTGCGTTCTCCCGCTTCGCGAATCCACACGTCGACTCCGATCAACGGCTTGACGCCGGCGGCCAGGGCCTCCTTGTAGAACTTCACCATCGCAAACAGATTGCTCTGATCGGTCAGAGCCACCGCCGGCATTCCGAGCCGCCGCCACGGCAGCCATCAGTTCGGGCACGCGCACGATCCCATCGACCAGGGAGTACTCGGTGTGCAGCCGCAAGTGGACGAATTGCCTCACATGGCTCACCTTGAGCGCAAGACGCACCGGCGCAAAGGAGCGGCGGTGCAAGGGACAGGGTCCATGCAGCTCGAGAAGCCGCTGATGGGCGGGCGTGCCATAGCCCTTGTGACTTGCGAATGAATATGCAGGATATAGCGTATCCATATGATTCATATACCCATCTCGGGCCGTTTTCGCCAGGATAGACGCCGCGCTGATGGCCGGCTCGCGTGGCATCGCCGCCGACGATGGCGCGAGCGGTGATCCTTTTCCCCAAGCCCCCCAACGGCGGCAGTCGATTACCATCCACCAACACATGATCGGGCGTCAAGGTCATCGCCAGCAGGGCGCGGCGCATCGCCAGGAACGTGGCCTGCAATATATTCAGCGCATCGATCTCGGCCCGGTCCGCCCAGCCGATGCCGAAGCACAGCGCATCGCGGCGAATGACGCTCGCTCAAGACGGCGCGCTCAGCGGCGCTCAGCGCCTTGGAATCCGCGACTCCGTCGATGGGACGGCCGGGCCGCAATATCACCGCCGCGGCGACCACCGGCCCCGCCAGCGGGCCGCGCCCCGCCTCGTCGATGCCGGCGACATCGCCTCACGGCGGGCGCCTCATGGCGACCCCGTCGCAATGCGCCCGCGGGATTTCGAGCAGCGCGATGATGGCCTGCGCCGCGCGGGTGCCCGCGTCGCGGCGCAGGCCGGCGTGAATTGCGCGGAACTCAGCCTCCAGGCCGCTGCGGCGTTCGGCATCGTCAAGCCACATCAAGAGCTCCGCTCCGATCGACTCCGGAACAATTTCGTCCTGAAAATACTCGCCGACGACGCGCCGATCCGCAAGTAGATTTGGCTGCGCAAAGAACTTGGATTTGACCAGATTCAGCCGGCGCAGAATCCACACCGTCATGGCCCCCAGCCGATAGACCACCACCATGGGACGCTTGCACAGTGCGGCCTCCAGGCTGGCCGTTCCGGAGGCCACCATGACCACGTCGGCGGCGATCAGCGCGCGTTTGCGCCTGGCCGTCGATGAGCCGCACGCTCGACGCCCGGGCGCGTGCAGCTCGAGCGCCCGCGCGAATATCTCCCGCGCCGCGGGACTCGCCATCGGCGCGACGAATACCAGCTCCGGGCGCTGCGCGGCGAGCCAGCGCGCCGTCGCGGCGAAATCCTCGCGCCAGCCGCGCCACCTCGCCGCGCCGGCTGCCGGGCAGCAGCGCGACGACTTGCGCATTCGCGTCCAGCTCCAGCGCGCGGCGCGCGGCCGCTACCGGTCGACCTCGAGCGGAATCGCATCGGCCAGCGGATGCCCGACGAACTCGGCGGCATGCCGTGCTCGATCGTAGAAGGCTTTCTCGAAGGGCAGCAGGCACAGCACCAGGTCCACCGATTCGCGAATGCTGCGCGCCCGGCCCTGCCGCCACGCCCAGACCTGCGGGCTGACGTATTGCACCGTCGGAATGCCGGCGGCGTGCAGACGGCGCGCCAAGCCGCAAGTTGGTGTCCGGCGCATCGATGCCGACGAACACATCCGGCCGCGCCGCCAGGAACCGATGCCTCGAATGCGCGCGAGCAAGCGCAGCAGGCGCGGCAGATCGCGCAGCACTTCGAACAGCCCCATGACCGCGAGCGACTCGGCCGGCTCCCAGACCTCGCATCCCGCCGCCTGCATTTTCGGCCCCGCGACGCCGAAAAACTCCGCATCCGGCGCGAGCCGGCGCAGCGCATGGATCAGATCCGCGCCCAATGTGTCGCCCGACGCTTCCCCCGCCACCAGACCAACCCGTAGTGCACCCGACATAGTTAGCGGGAACGGACAGCTAGCGCCGAAGGAGGCGCGAGTTAGCTGTCCGTTCACGGCTACCGAACGATGCTGCGTTCGCTGCGTTTGATGAACTCGACGAAGGGCCGGATTTCCGCCTGAGTCACTGCGGCCTTCTCGAGTTCCTCCAGCGCCGCCTTCAGTTTCAACCCCGAGCGGTACAGCACCCGGTAGGCGCGCCGGATGTTCTGAATCTGGGCCGCAGTGAAGCCGCGGCGCTGCAGGCCCACCGAGTTGACGCTGTGCGGCACGGCCGGCCGGCCGACCGCCATGATGTAGGGCGGCACGTCGCGGGTCACCGCGGCGTTGTGCGCGATGAAACTGTGCGCACCCACCTTGGTGTGCTGATGCACGGCCGACAGGCCGCCCATGGTCACCCAGTCGCCGATCTCCACATGCCCGCCCAGTGTGGCGCAGTTCGCCATCACGATCTGATCGCCCAGATGGCAGTCATGAGCGACATGCGAATAGGCCATGAGCAGATTGTCGTTGCCGATGCGCGTCACGCCCTTGTCGTGGGTGGTGCCCCGATTCACGGTGACGGACTCGCGAAACACATTGCGGTCGCCGATCTCGAGGCGCGTCGGTTCGCCCTGCGTATTTCTTGTCCTGCGGCGCATCGCCCAGGGAGGCGAACTGGAATATCTTGTTGCCGGCGCCGATGCGCGTCGGGCCGTTGATCACCGCGTGCGGACCGACCCAGGTGCCGGCGCCGATGACGACGTCCGCACCGATGATGCTGAACGGCCCGATCTCGACGTCCGCCGCCATTTGCGCTTGCGGCGATATCACCGCGCGCGGATCGATCATCCCGGATCTCCCTTGACGTCTCCATGGGCCTTGGGCCCCTTGGTCTCCGGCGCCACCATGATTTCCGCCGATGCCACTTCGGCGCCGTCGACTTCGGCCAACCCGTGAAACTTCCAGATTCCCTTGAAGGCGCGCTTCAACGTGACCTTGAGCATGAGCTGATCGCCCGGCTCGACCGGCTTGCGAAATCGCGCATTGTCGATGGCGACGAAGTAGAAGCGCGTTTCGGTGTCCGGCACCACCCCGACGGTCTTGAACGCCAGGATGCCCGCGGCCTGCGCCAGCGCCTCGATGATCATCACCCCCGGCATCACCGGCCGATGCGGGAAATGTCCCGGAAAGAACGGCTCGTTGAACGTCACGTTCTTCAGTGCGTGGATGTGCTTCCCGGACACGCATTCCAGAACGCGATCCACCAGCAAGAAGGGATACCGATGCGGCAACTGCCGCATGATCGCTTCGATATCCATCTTCTCGGAATCCGCCATCATCGCTCCTTTTCGTCCAGTCGCCGTAAATGCGCCACCATGCGCCGCCACAGCCGCGTCTCCACCGTCGGCATGCCGCTCGAGTAGCTGCCCGCCTGCCTGATCGAGGCGCTCACCAGGCTGCAGCCCGTCACCACCACGTCGTCGGCAATCGTCAAATGACCGGCGATCCCGACGCCGCCGCCGATCATGCAGCGCTGGCCGATGGTCGTGCTGCCGGAAATCCCCACGCAACCCGCGACGGCCGTGTGGGCGCCGATGGTACGTTGTGGCCCACTTGGATCTGATTGTCCAGCTTCACCCCGTTCTCCACCACCGTATCGTCGATGGCGCCCCGGTCGATGGTGGTGTTCGCGCCGATCTCCACGTCGTCGCCGATCTGCACGCTGCCGACCTGCGGCACCTTCACCCAGGTCCCCGCATCGGACGCAAACCCGAAGCCGTCGGCGCCGATCACCGCTCCGGCATGCACGATACAGCGCCGCCCGATCCGCACTCCGGCGTACAGATTGACCCGCGACGTCAGGCAGCGAGTCGGCGCCGACCTGCGCCCCCGTCTGCACGATGCAGCCCGGGCCGACGATCGCCCGCTCGCCGATCTCGGCATCGTCCTCGATGACGGCCAGCGGCCCCACGCTCGCCGAGGGCGCGATGCGCGCGCCGGCCGACACGACCGCGGTCGGATGAATGCCCGGCGCGGGCGCGCCGGCGGATGCAGCAGATCCGCGATGCGCGCATAGGCCAAGTAGGGGTTCGGATCGATCAGCGCGGCAACCGGGCAGTCCGCCGCATGCTCGGGTCCCACCAGGACCGCCGTGGCGCTGGGTGGACTGCATCTGCCTGCGATAGCGCGGATTCGCCAGGAAACTCAAGCTTCCCGCGTCCGCCCGCGACAGCGTCGCGACCCGCGACACCCGCAGGCCCGGGCTCGCCGCGCAGCCCGAGGCCGAACCGTACCGCCAAATCCCCTAGGCTGAATTCTCCCTGCACCCGCGCACCATCTTTAGTCCCCGATCGGCGTGCTCTCTGTGCTGGCGACGTTATTTACTGCCGGGGGAGCTTCGCGGCCGGAGCCTGTCCCGGCGCGGCCTTGCCGGCGGTGCGGCTGGCGGGCAGCGTCGTCGGCTTGGTCGCCAGCACCGCCAGCACGTTGGCCGTGATATCGAACGTCGGCTTGGCGAAGAACACGCCGTCGCCCAGCACCAGATCGAAGCCCTGCGCATTGGCGTAGCCTTGAATCTCCGTGACCAGGTAGCGCTGCACCTTGCCGATTTCCTCGTTGCGGCGGGTCGAGGCGTCGTCCTGGAATTCGCCCGCCTTGCGGGAGAACTCGCGCTGCTCGTCCCGCAGCGTCTTCTCGCTCTTCGCGCGGTCGGCCTCGGACATCACGGCGCCTTCCTTCTGCAATTTCTCGTCGCGCGCCTTCAGGTCGTTCTGCATGGTCAGGAGCTCGCGGCGCCGGGGCGCAAACTCGTTCTCCAGAGCCTGCATCGCCGTCTTGGTCTGCGGCGCCTCCTCCAGAAGCTTCTGGAAATTGACCACGCCCATCTTGATCTCCGCGCTCGCCTGGGCGGACAGCATGACTCCGCACAGGAACAAGCCAAAGAACGCAATGCTGCGATTGAAAGTCGACATATTGATCTTTGAGACCTCGAATATTGCGGTCAAAACGCCTGACCGATGGAAAATTGAAAACGCTCTGTTTCGTCGTTGAATTTTACCGTGTCGCCGGGATACGCATTCAAAGGGATGCCGTACGAGAAACGGAACAGACCCAAGGGCGCAAGCCACTGCACCGCGATCCCGGTCGATCTTTTCAGATTATCATAACTGAAGTGGTAATTGACCGGCGTTATGTCGTCCTCCCCGAGGAATTTGACCTTATCGCCGGTCTGGAACACGTTGCCCATGTCGTAGAACCAGCTCACCCGGGCCGCGCTCTTCCATTTTTCGGGCACCGGGAATATCAGCTCCATGCGGTTGACCACCCGGAAGTTTCCGCCATACGGATTGCCGAGGCCGATGTTGTCCCTGGGCCCGAGCGTGCTCTCGCGAAAGCCGCGGACGCTGTCCGGGCCGCCGGCGAAGTAGTTCAGATAGGGCGGCAGCGAGGTGGTCTTGCCCAGCGCCGAGGCATAGTCCACCTGCGCATTGAAGGACAGCAGCCACTTGTCCCAGAAGGGCACGTACTGCAGGAATTGGAAGTTGGTGGCGTAGTAGCGCACATCGCTCAAGGGCAGCGCATAGCGGCCCGAGACGCTCACATGCAGGCCGCGGTCCGCGAACAAGGCCCGGTTGCGCGCATCGTAATTCCAGCCGGCCGTGATTTCATAGGTATAGAAATTCGAGCCGTACACCGTGTAGGGGCTGTCCAGCGAATTGATCACGCCGTCGCCGTTGGTGTCGTCCAGATCGCGCTTGAAGGTGTTGCCGTTCTGCCTTGACCCAATCCACGGCCTGCTGCGCGCTGTAGCCCTGCGAGACGACCAGGGTGTTCTTGTTGGCCGACAGGCCCGCCTGCAGGTACTGGTACTCGGTGATCGGGTATGACCACTGCTCCGCCAGAGTCAGCTGCTTGGTCGAGAACGCCGAGGACGCCGCGACGAATTGCGTGATGTCGCGGTAGGTGAACGAGGTGGTGCGCGCAACGCCGTCGATGGTGGTGTACGGATCGGTATGCGAAATCACATAGCTCTTGCTGTACTTGCCGGCGTTGATCTCCACCGCGATGCGATCGCCGGTGCCCATGAAGTTGCTGTGCACGAAATTGCCGTTCAGACTGAATTTCTGCGCTTCCGAGTAGCCGATGCCGCCGCCGAACTGCCCCGGCAGGCCTTCCTTGATGTTGTAGTCGACGTCCACGAGATCCGCGCTGCCCGCGACCGGCTTGTTCTCGAACTCGACCTTCTCGACGTACGGCAGCCGCTGCATGCGCTCCTTGGAACGCTCGATCGCCGAATTCGACAGCCATCCGCCTTCGAGCTGGCGCATCTCGCGGCGCAGCGTTTCGTCGTTGATCGCCGTGATGTTGTTGAAATTGATGTGCCGCACGTAGACGCGGTTGCCGGGCTCGATGAAGAACGTGAGCGACACGGTCTTCTTGTCGTTGTCCGGGGTGGGCACCGGATCGATCTTGGCGAATGCATAGCCGTCGGCGCCGAGCCGGTAGCTCATCAGCTGCTGCGAGTTGGTGACGGCCTTGCGCGAGAAGATGTCGCCCGGGTGGATCTGCAGCAATTTCCTCAGCTGCTCCTCGGGCACCACCATCGTGCCCGCGAGCTTGATCTCCGACACCTTGAAAACGTCGCCTTCGTTGACGTTCACGGTGATGTACATGTTGTCCTTTTCCGGAGCGATCGTGACCTGCGTCGACTCGATCTGGAAATTGGCGTAGCCGCGGTCCATGTAGTAGGAGCGCAGCTTCTCCAAGTCGCCGGTCAGGGACTCGCGCGAGTAGCGGTCATCCTGCTTGTACCACGACAGCCAATTCGGCGTTTTCAGCTCGAAGGTGCCGAGCACGTCCTTCTCTTTGAACGTGGTGTTGCCGACCAGGTTGATCATCTCGATCTTGGCGCGCTTGCCTTCCTTGATGTCGACGAGAATGTCGACCTTGTTGCCCGGCAACTCGGTGATCTTGGTGTCGACGCGCACGGCATACTTGCCGCGGCTGAAATATTGGTCGGTGAGGTACTGCTTCACCTCGTCGAGGACCGAGCGGTCGAAGGTCTTGCCCTGTGCGAGGCCCACGTTGCGCAGGCTCTTTTGCAGATCCTCGGTCTTGATGTCCTTGTTGCCCTTGATCTCGAACTTGGCGATGGAGGGCCGCTCGACCACGACGACCAGCAGGGTGTTGCCGTCGCGGCGCAGCTCCACGTCGCGAAAGAACCCGGTCGCGTACAGCGCCCGCATGGCTTCGCCGATGCGCTGGCCGTCGAGGTGATCGCCGATGTTCACCGGCAGGTAATTGAATACCGTGCCTTCGGAGATTCGCTGCAGGCCTTCGATGCGGATGTCGCCGACCGTGAAACGTGTCCTGCGCCGTTTGCGCGCGCACGACCGATCCCAAGGGCTGGATGGCAAGCGCCACCAGGCAAGCCAAACGCAATTCAAGCCGCACGCGACAACGACCGATTGCTATTTCTATTGATCATGATTTCCCGTTAATTCAAATGTCTTGATATATCGTTATAAAAGGCCAGGCTCATCAACACGACCAGCAGCGCAATCCCGACTTGCTGCCCAAACAGCTGGGCGCGTTCGGACAGCGGCGTTCCCTTGACCGCTTCCACCAGCTGATAGACCACCTGACCGCCGTCCAACAACGGAACCGGCATCAAATTGAGGACGCCCAGGCTCACGCTGATGATGGCCAGGAACGCCAGAAACGCGGTCAGTCCCGAGGTAGGCGCTGATGCCGGCGAACTCCGCGATGCTGATCGGGCCGCTGATGTTCTTCGCG
Source organism: uncultured Gammaproteobacteria bacterium (assembly GCA_963837435.1). Lineage (GTDB taxonomy): Bacteria > Pseudomonadota > Gammaproteobacteria > Steroidobacterales > Steroidobacteraceae > Bog-1198. The sequence continues at coordinate 376,283 of CAWINJ010000009.1, read as the reverse complement.
GACACCTGACCGGTCACGATACGCCACAGCATCTGCACGGTGAGCGAGGACATCTCCCAGGTCTTCGCCACGCCGCTCGCCACCGCGTCGATCGGGCCCGAGCGATGCGTCTCCACCAGCCCCGCGCGGCCAGGTCTGGGGCCCCTCCGCCGAGCGAAATCCCCAAGCCGGCCGATCGGCTTGCCCTGCTCGATGACGCGCGGCACCGGCCGCCACGATGCGCAAGCGCTGGCCGCCGCGCTCGACTTCGATCGAGATGTCGCGCCCCGGCGCAGCCGCTCACCATGTCGATGAACTCCGTCCGATTGGCGACGGGCTGGCCGTCCACCGCCAGCAGCCGATCGCCGGCCCGCAAGCCGGCGCGCGCGCCGGCGCTGCCGGCGGGCGCATCGTGAACCAGGGTATCTGGCGTTCCAGGTCGCAAGATCGAAGCCGAGTCCCGGCAGCAGCTTGCCCGGCTCGGTCATGGCGCGCCGATCCGCATCGACCCGCAGGGTCAGCGAGCGCTCGCTGCCGTCGCGGCGCACGCGCAGCGGAATCACGCCGTCGTCGGTGAATTGCCGGATCAGCGCGATCTGCAGCTCTTCGGTGTCCTCGACGGCGCGGTCGCCGACGCGCACGATCTCGTCGCCGCGCTGCAGACCCGGCCGCGCGGCGGGACTGTCGAGCCGCACCTGGCCGACCACGGGCTTGATCGATTTCCGTGCCGACCATCGCCAGAATCGCGTACAGGAGCGCGGCGAACAGCAGATTCATGGCGGGGCCCGCCAGCAGCACCGCGATTCGATGCAGTCACGGGACGGCGGGTGAAGGAGCGGTGCAGCTCCGCCGGGCTCACCTCGCCCTCGCGCTCGTCCAGCAATTTCACGTAGCCGCCCAAGGGGATGGCGGCCACGCAGTATTCGGTGCGATCGGCGTCCTTGCCGACCCGCATCAGCAGCGGTTTGCCGAAGCCGATGCTGAAGCGCAGAACCTTGAAGCCGAGTTTCTTGGCGACCCAGTAATGTCCGAACTCGTGGACCGCCACCAAAATCCCGATCGCGACCAGGAAGGCGGCGAGAAAAAACAACATCTTCATGCGAAGGCTCCAGAGCTGGGCTCGATCAAGGCTACGGCCAAGCGTCGCGCTGCGGCGTCGGCGTCCAAAACATCGCCCAGAGCCTTGACGGGCGACGAATCGAGGCGCTGCAGCACTTTGTCAATGACCGCGGCAATCGCCGTAAAGTTCAAGCGGCGGTCAAGAAACGCCTGTACGGCGACCTCGTTGGCCGCGTTCAGCACCGCCGGCGCGGTGCCGCCGGCGCGCGCCGCCGCCCGGGCCAGCCCCAGGCTCGGGAATCGCTCGTGATCCGGCGGCTCGAAAGCCGAGCTGCCCGATCTCGCGCCAGATCGAGCGATTGTACACCGGAAGCAAACCTCTCCGGCCACGCCAGCGCCTGGGCGATCGGAGTGCGCATGTCGGGAGCGCCGAGCTGCGCCAGCATCGAGCCGTCCGCATACTCGACCAGCGAGTGCACGACGCTCTGCGGATGGACGATGACGTCCACCTGCGACTCGGGCAAGCCGAACAGCAAGGTCGCCTCGATGACTTCGAGTCCCTTGTTCATCAGGGTTGCCGAATCGACCGAAATCTTGCGGCCCATTTTCCACTTCGGATGGGCGCAGGCTTCATCCGGCGTGACGTGCGCCAGGCTGCCGGCACGTCGGCGCAGCGGAACGGTCCGCCGGAGGCGGTCAGAGATCACGCGAGTCACGCCGCGGGCGACGTCGCCGGGCAGATAGCCCGCCGGCATGCATTGAAAAATCGCATTGTGTTCGCTGTCGATCGGAATGAGCTCGGCGCCGGCGTGACGCACCTCGTCCATCAGGATCTGGCCGGCCATGACCAGCGCTTCCTTGTTGGCGAGCAGCACCCGCTTGGCGGCGCGCACCGCGGCCAGGGTCGAGGGCAAGCCGGCGGCCCCGACGATCGCCGCCATCACCACATCGACATTGTCGGCGGCGACCGCTTCGGCAAGCGCCTCGGCGCCGCTCTCCACGCGGGTCGCCGAACCGCACGGCGCGCAGCGCCTCGCGGGCCAGCGCCGCCGCCTCGGGGTCCACCAGCACCACCGTTTCAGCGCGAACCTGCCGCGCTTGCTCGACGATCGCCTGCCAGCTGCCGTGGGCGGCCAGCACCGCCACCCGGAACCGCTCCGGATGCAGGGCCACGACGCTGAGCGTGCTGCGCCCGATGCTCCCCGTGGAGCCCAGGATCGCGAGGCCGACGGGCGCGCTCATGCGATCACCCCGGAGCCGAACAGCCCGAGCGCATACAGCGGCGCCGCCGCCGTCACGCTGTCGATGCGATCCAGCAGACCGCCATGTCCGGGCAGCAGCACGCCGCTGTCCTTGAGTCCCGCGGCGCGTTTGAACATGCTCTCGGTCAGATCGCCGATGATGGAAAAAATACCCACCGCGCAGCCGAATACCACACCGGACAGCGGCGGCAAGCCGAAATGCACGGCGCCGCCCCAGGCGACCAGCGCCACGAGCACAGAGCCCGCCCAGCGCTCCCTCCCAGGTCTTGCCCGGACTCACGCGCGGCGCCAGTTTGCGCCTGCCCAGGCTGCGCCCGGCGAAGTAGGCGCCGATGTCCGCCGCGATCACCAGCAGCACCAGCCACAGCACGATTTGCGGGCCGCGCGCGAAGCCGTGCGCCGCCAACTGCAGCCTCGCCAGAGCGACGAAGGCCGGCACCAACACCGGCAGCCCGCAGACGAGCACCAGAGCCGGATGATGCCGGGCGGGAGCGAGGGACAGCCACAGCAAGGCGATGACCCACCAGACGCAGGCCGCGCCCAACAGCAGCATCAGATGCGCCGGCGCGGCGCTCCAGCGCCACGCGGCCGCCATGCAGCAGCGCCATGGCGGCGGCATAGGCGAGACGCGGCCGCGATGGCGCGCAAGGCGCCGAAGCCGGCCCACTCCCAGGCGCCGATGGTGAAGACCGCGCCGAACGCCAGCACCGCCCAGGGCGGCGGGCAGCAGGAACAAGCCCGCCAGCAACAGGCAGGCAAGCACCGCCGCGGTGAGATTCTCGTCCTAAGCATTCGGGTCCTAAGCATCGGCTTTGGCCGCGAGTTGCGCGGAAGTCTTGCCGAAGCGGCGCTCGCGCTGCGCAAAGTACTCGAATGCCGCCTCCAGATGCGCCGTCGAAAACTCCGGCCAAAGCTCGTCGGAAAAATACAATTCGGTGTAGGCGAGATTCCACAGCAGGAAGTTGCTGATGCGCCGCTCGCCGCCGGTGCGGATCAGCAGATCGGGATCGGGGATGCCGGCCAGCGCGAGACGATCCGCGATCTGCTTTTCGCCGATGTCGGCCGCGGCCAGGGTGCCGGCCGCGGCCTCCGCGGCGAGCGAGCGGCAGGCCTGCGCGATGTCCCAGCGCCCGCCATAGGCCATGGCCACCATCAGCCGCAGCCCCGAGTTGCCCGCGGTGAGCTGTTCGGCGCTCAGCATTCGCCGCGCGAGTTCGGCGCCCAGCAGAGCCGCGATCGCCGATGAACGCCAGGCGCACCTGATTGCGGTGCAAATCCGCGACCTCGCGCTCCAAGGCGTCGAGAAACAGGCTCATGAGCATGCCGACTTCGTCGGGAGGCCGGCGCCAGTTCTCGCTGCTGAAGGCGAACAGAGTCAGATAGCGGACCTTGCGGTCGGCGCATTCTTCCACGACCCTGCGCACGACCTTGAGGCTGGCGCGATGTCCGGCGGCCCGCGGCATGCCGCGCGAGCGGGCCCAGCGGCCGTTGCCGTCCATGATGATTGCGACATGCTGCGGCGAGTCGGCCATTGGCGTTTAGGATGAGTGCGGGTCTGTCGCGCACGATCAGACCTGCATCAGCTCCTTTTCCTTGTCCGCCATGGCCTGATCGATTTCCGCGACGTGCTTGTCGGTCAGCTTCTGCACGTCGTCCTGGGCGCGCCGGTCATCGTCCTGCGCGATCAGCTTTTCCTTGAGCATTTCCTTCAGCTCGGTCATGACTTCGCGGCGCACGCCGCGCACGGCCACGCGGGCGTTTTCCGCCTCGGACTTCACGACCTTGATGATGTCGCGGCGGCGCTCCTCGGTCAGCGCCGGCATGTTGATGCGGATGAGCTGCCCGGCGGTGTTGGGCGTCAGCCCCAGATCGGATTTGTAGATGGCCTTCTCGATGATCGGCACCATGGCCTTTTCCCAGGGACTCACGGTCAAGGTGCGCGCGTCCTCGGTGGCGATGTTGGCCACCTGGTTCAACGGCATTTCCGAGCCGTAGTAGTCGACCTTGATGTGCTCGATCAGGCTGGTGTGCGCACGCCCGGTGCGCAGCTTCTTCAGCTGATCCCTGAACGCCGACACGCATTTCTGCATGCGTTGCGTGGCGTCTTTCTTCAAGTCCTCGAGCATGGGTCCCCCTTAAGGCCCGGCGGTCACGACGGTGCCGACGTCTTCGCCCTGAACGATACGCATCAAATCGCCGGCGTTGAACAGATTGAAGACCTGCAGCGGCAAATTGTTTTCCCGGCACATGACGATGGCCGTGGCATCCATCACATTGAGGCGGTCGTTCAGCACCTTGTCGAAGGTCAGGCGCGCATAGCGCTTGGCGTCCGGATTCGTGACCGGATCGGAGTCGTAGATGCCGTTGACCTTGGTCGCCTTCAGCAGGATCTCGGCGTTGATTTCGATGGCGCGCAGGCTCGCCGCCGTGTCGGTGGTGAAGAACGGGTTGCCGGTGCCGGCGCCGAAAATCACCACCCGGCCCTTCTCGAGATGCCGCACCGCGCGCCGCCGGATGTAGTCCTCGCAGACCTCGTTGATGCGCAGCGCCGACATGACGCGCGCGTAGGTGCCCAGGCTCTCCAGGGCGTCCTGCATCGCGAGCGCATTGATCACGGTGGCGAGCATGCCCATGTGATCGGCGGTCACCCGGTCCATGCCGGCGCGCGCCAGACCGGCGCCGCGGAAGATATTGCCGCCGCCCAAGACGACGGCGACCTGAACCCCCATCTGGGTCAGGTCGCGGATTTCGCCGGCGATGCGCTTGAGGATGACCGGATCGATGCCGTAATCCTCGCCGCCGAGCAGCGCCTCGCCGGACAATTTGACCAAAATTCTACGATAGCGAGCCGTGGCGTTGGTGTTGGTCATGATCTCGTATTCGTACCCTACTATAAAAGACCCCGCAGGCGCGGGGTCTTTACAGTCCAAGCCATTTGAGGCCTAGTGCTTTCTAGGAGCACCGCCGCTCGGGGCGTCGCCGTCCTTCCCGCTTGTCTTTGTCCTGCGCCTTCACCTGCGCCATCACCTCGCCGACGAAATCGTCCTGCTTCTTCTCGATGCCGGCGCCGACTTCGTAGCGCACGAATTGCACCACCGTGGCACCGGCCTTCTTCAGCAGCTTCTCGACCGTCGTGTCCGCATCCTTGACGAAGGGCTGGCCCACCAGCGTGATTTCCGCCAGATACTTGCGCAGCCGGCCCTCGACCATCTTGGCGATGATCTCCGGCGGCTTCTTCTCGCCCTTGGTCTGTTCGGCCAGGATCTCGCGCTCCTTGTCGAGCACGGCGGCCGGCACGCCGCTCGCATCGATGTACGCGGGATTCACGGCCGCGACGTGCATGGCCAGGTCCTTGCGCCAGGGCTTCATCGCCGCCCTTGCAGCGCCACCAGGCTGCCGATGCGGCCGCCGTGGATATAGGTGCCGAGCGCGCCCGGGCGCGGTCACGCGCACGAAGCGCCGCACCGAGATGTTCTCGCCGATCTTGGCGATCAAGGCGCGGCGCTGCTCCTCGAGAGTCGTGGCGCCGTGCTGCTGCGAGAGCAGCGCGTTCAGCATCGGCGGGAGCCTTCTCGCAGGGCCGCCCGCGCCACATCGCGCGCGAAGCCCAGGAACTCCTCGCTGCGCGCCACGAAGTCGGTTTCGCAATTGACTTCCACCAGCACGGCGCTGTTGCCGTCCCGCTCGACCGCGACCGTGCCTTCGGCCGCGACGCGCGCCGCCTTCTTGTCGGCCTTGGCGAGCCCGGTCTTGCGCATCAGTTCCGCGGCGGCGTCCAGATCGCCCTGGGTTTCGACCAGCGCCTTCTTGCACTCCATCATTCCCGCGCCGGTGCGCTCGCGGAGCTGCTTGACTGTATCTGCCGTAATATTCATGGTTTAGAACGGCCCGTTTAGCGATGACTCAGGGCGGCGGTTTCCCTCGAAAATTCGCCATTGACGATGAGCCGGCGTCGATCTCCCGAGCGCCGGCCCACGAGCGTCCGCGGCTTAGGCGCCGCGCCTCGGCGCACTGCGGCCGACCGGCCGGCGCCGCGGGGCACTGGCCGGACGGGTCTCCGCCGGCGGCGTATCCGCGGCATCGACGTCGTCGGTCTTCGACCTCGTCGAGCGAGGCCGCGACGGCGGCCACGCTCGGCACCACCGTCACCGGAACCTTGCGGCGCGGCGGCGGCTTCTTGTGCCCACCGCGCGGCGGCGGCGCGCGGGCGGCGGCCGCCGGCCGCAGCGCTTCTTCGGATTGCCTTCCTCGTCCAATTCCACGAATTCGTCCTCGCCGACCGGAACTTCGGGCAGCGAGGCCTTGCCCTCCAGCACCGAATCGGCCACGCCGCCGGCGTACAGCAGGATGGCGCGCATGGCGTCATCGTTGCCGGGAATCACATAGTCGATGCCGTCGGGCGAGCAATTGGTGTCCACCACCGCGACCACCGGGATGCCGAGCTTGCGGGCCTCGTGAATCGCGATCTGTTCATGGCCCACGTCGATGACGAACAGCGCATCGGGCAGCGCCGTCATGTCGCGGATGCCGCCCAGGCTGCGCAGCAGCTTGTCCATTTCACGGCGCAGCATCTGCGCCTCTTTCTTGCCGCGCCGGTCCAGGGCGCCGCTCTGCGCCATCTCGTCCAGTTCGTTCAGCCGCTTGATGGACTGCCGAATGGTCTTGAAATTGGTGAGCATGCCGCCCAGCCAGCGCTGGTTCACATAGGGCATGCTGCAGCGCGCGGCCTCCTTCTGCACCGCGTCGCGGGCCGAGCGCTTGGTGCCGACGAACAGCACCTTGCCGCCCTCGGCGGCCACGCCCTTGATGAAGGCCGCCGCCTGGGCATACAGGGGCTGGGTCTTTTCCAGATTGATGATGTGGATTTTGTTACGTTCGCCGAAGATGAACGGAGCCATCTTCGGGTTCCAGAAGCGGGTTTGGTGTCCAAAATGGACGCCCGCTTCCAGCATTTGTCGCATGGACACGCTGGTCATAAAACACTCCTGGTCGGGTTGAGCCTCCGCGTATCCCAATCGGCAACCCGCCGTTGCCTTGAAAATGAAGCCTCGAGCCTTCAGTTCTCAAGGTTCCGCCGGGCACCCGGCCGATTGTGACGACACGCGTGCGGGGTTGTTAAAAATAGCCGCGCTTTATACCATGAACACCTGTTGGAAACAAAGCCTGCCCCTATGACCGTGACCATCAAAACCCCCGCCGAACAGGACAAAATGCGCGCCGCCGGCCGCCTGGCCGCCAGCGTCCTGGACATGATCGAGCCCTTTGTGCAACCCGGGGCCACCACCGACGAGCTCGACAAGCGCTGCCACGACTTCATCGTCGATGAGCTGAAGTCGATTCCCGGCCAATCTCAATTACCGCGGCTTCCCCAAGACCATCTGCACCTCGGTGAACCATGTGGTCTGCCATGGAATCCCGGGCGATAAGCGCCTGAAAAGCGGCGACATCATCAATATCGACGTGACCGTGATCCGCGACGGCTTCCACGGCGACACCAGCCGCATGTACTTCGTCGGCAATGCCGCCGTTCTGGCCCGCCGCCTGACGGCGGCCTGCCACGAGGCCATGTGGCGCGGCATCCGCGTGGTCAAGCCGGGCGCCCGGTTGGGCGACATCGGGCATGCCATCCAGACCTATGCCGAGAGCCAACAATTTCTCGGTGGTGCGCGAATACTGCGGGCACGGCATCGGCCGCATCTATCACGAGGATCCGCAGGTGCTGCACTACGGCAAACCGGCACCGGCCTGGAACTGACGACGGGCATGACCTTCACCATCGAACCCATGATCAATGCCGGGCGCCGCGACGTGCGACTGCTTCCCGACGGCTGGACGGTGGTCACCAAGGATCAGTCGCTGTCGGCGCAGTGGGAGCACACCATTCTGGTCACCGAGCAGGGTTTCGAGGTGCTGACCCTGGGCGCGAGCGTGGACATGCCCTGCCGCCGCGGCGGCCTCTTGAACGCCCACGGCAGATTCCTCGATCAAACCGCCGACTGGCCCTATCTGACGGCCGCGCCCGCGCCCTGAAGGACGGCCAGTTCTCCCCCTTGGTATTTCGCCAGGTCCTGGACCGCGGCACCGAACTGCTGCAGGAGCGCTTCGCGGCCGACGAGGCCATCGAAGATCTGGTGCGCGACCGCGCGCGCCTGGTCGACATCGCGCTGCGCGCCGCCTGGGTGCGCCACGCCGGCAAATTTGCGGAGGACCTGGCGTTGGTGGCCGTGGGCGGCTACGGGCGCGGCGAGCTGCACCCGAGCTCCGACATCGACATCATGGTGCTGCTGCCGAAGAGCGATTCGGCCGATTGGCAGCCGGACATCGAGAACTTTCTGACCTTTCTCTGGGACATCGGCCTCGAGGTCGGCCACAGCGTGCGCTCCATCGATGACTGCCAGCGCGAGAGCCTCGCCGACATCAGCGTCGCGACCACGCTGTTCGAGGCGCGCCTGCTGGCCGGCCCCGAGTCGCTGTTCGCCGGCATGCGCCGCGCGCTGGCGCCGGATCGGCTGTGGTCCTCGCAGGACTTCTTCGAAGCCAAGGTCAAGGAGCAGACCGAACGGCATCATCGCTACTTCGACACCGCCTACAACTTGGAACCCAACGTCAAATCGAGCCCCGGCGGCCTGCGCGACATTCAGACCATCGGCTGGGTGGCGAAGCGCCATTTCGGCACCGACACGCTCGATGAGCTGGTGGCGCACGGATTTCTCACCCGCGAGGAGCTGCGCAAGCTCAAGGCCGGCCAGTCGTTTCTTTGGAAGGTGCGCTTCGGCCTGCACGTGCTGACCGGTCGGCGCGAAGACCGGCTGCTGTTCGACTATCAGATCAAGCTCGCGAAGCTGTTCGGCTACGAGGATGCCAGCTTCACTCTGGCGGTCGAACAGCTGATGCAGAAGTATTACCGCACCGTCATGGACGTCAGCCTGCTGAACGAAATGCTGCTGCAGCTGTTTCGCGAGGCCATTCTGACTCAGAGCGAGCCGCCGCAGCCCATCAATGCGCGCTTCCAGATCCGCAACGACTATCTGGAAGTGACGCATCCGGAGGTGTTCGCGCGCTACCCGTCCGCGCTGCTCGAGATGTTCGTGCTGCTGCAGCAGCACCCGGAACTGCGCGGCGTGCGCGCCGAAACCATACGCCTGATCGGCACCCACGTCGCGCTCATCGATGAGGAATTCCGGCAGAACCCGCGGCATCATCGCCTGTTCATGGAAATCCTCTGCGCGCCGGTCGGGGTCACGCACGAACTGCGGCGCATGAATCTGTACGGGGTGCTCGGGCGCTACATTCCCGCCTTCGGCCGCGTCGTCGGGCGCATGCAATATGACTTGTTTCACGCGTACACCGTGGACGCGCACACCTTGTTCGTGGTCAGCAATCTGCGCCGTCTGGCGATGCCGAAATTCAACGAGGAATTCCCCGCGCTGAGCCAGATCATGCAATCTCTGCCGCGCCAGGAGATCGCCTATCTGGCCGCGCTGTTCCACGACATCGCCAAAGGCCGCGGCGGCGATCACTCCGAATTGGGAGCGGTCGACGCCGAGGCATTTTGCCTGGAACAAGGACTCGGCCGCTACGAGGCACGGCTGGTTGCATGGCTGGTGAAGAACCATTTGATCCTGTCCATCACCGCGCAGAAAAAGGACATCAGCGATCCGGACATCATCCATGATTTCGCGCGGCGGGTGGGCGACCAGGCGCACTTGGACTACCTCTACGTCCTCACCGTCGCGGACGTGCGCGGCACCAACCCGAAACTGTGGAACGCATGGAAGGCGCGCCTGTTCGAGGAATTCTACGAGCGCACCAAGCGGGCCCTGCGCCGCGGGCTCGAGACCCCGGTCGATCAGGAGGAATTGATCCGCGAAACCCAGGAACAGGCGCGCGCGAAGCTGCCGGACGTCCCGGCGCCGCGGATTTCAGCGGTCTGGGCGCAATGGACCGACGCCTATTTCCTGCGCTACACGCCCGAGGAGATCGCCTGGCAGACCGCGCTGCTCGCCGACCGACACCCGCACGACGACACCCCGCTGGTCGCCATCCGGCAACTGACCGAGCGCGGCGGCACCGCGGTTCTCACCTATGCGCCCCGGCGCCTGCGCAGCTTTGCGAGCACCACCGCGGTGCTCGATCAAATGGGATTGAACGTCGTTGACGCCCGGCTGATCAGCAGCGCCAATGGCTTCAGCCTGGAAACCTACGTCGTGCTCGAGGACAACGGTGCGGTGATCACCGACGCCGTGCGGGTCCGTGAAATCGAGCAAGGGCTGTGGCGCAACCTGCAGCAGCCCGAGGATTCCCCGGCGACCGTCACCCGCCGCGCGCCGCGCCAGGTGCGCATGTTCTCCACCCCCACTCAGGTCAATTTCAGCGTCGACAGCCGCAACGGCCGCACCATCCTCGAGCTGGTGGCCGCGGATCGTCCGGGGCTGCTCTCCGAGGTGGGCAAGGTGTTCCGCACCGAACGCGTGGCAATCAACGGCGCGAAGATCATGACGGTCGGCGAGCGTGCCGAGGACGTGTTCTACATCACCGATGCCGAGGGCGGCCTGCTGCCGGAGGAGGCGTGCCAGCGCTTGCAGGAAGCGCTGGTGCGGGCGCTCGACCGGCGCGACTCCGGCAGAATTTAGCAACCATCTCCAATGCAATGAATCGGGACCTCATGCCATATAGCCAGCTACGCACAATCGTCGAGAACTCCTTCGAAGGGCGGGCCGGGATCACGCCGCAAAACGTATCCGCGGAAACTCGCGCCGCTGTGGAGCGCGCGATCGGGTTGCTCGACGCCGGAACCTTGCGCGTCGCCGAGAAGCTCGACGGCGCGTGGCGGGTCAACGAGTGGCTGAAGAAGGCCGTGCTGCTGTCGTTTCGCATCGCGGATAACTCGACGGTACAAGCCGGCGGCCTGATTTTCTACGACAAGGTGCCGCTGAAGCACCACGGCTGGGACGCCGCGCGCTTCGCCGCCGCCGGCGCCCGGGTGGTTCCGCCGGCGACCGTGCGGCGCGGCGCGTTCATCGCCTCGAACGTGGTGCTGATGCCGAGCTATGTCAATATCGGCGCTTATGTGGACACGGGCACCATGGTGGACACCTGGGCAACCGTGGGTTCGTGTGCGCAAATCGGCAAGAACGTGCACCTCTCCGGCGGCGTCGGCATCGGCGGCGTGCTCGAGCCGCTGCAAGCCAGCCCCACCATCATCGAGGACGACTGCTTCATCGGCGCGCGCTCGGAAATCGTCGAAGGCGTCATCGTCGAGTCCGGTGCCGTGATATCCATGGGAGTCTTCATCGGTCAAAGCACGCGCATCTACGACCGCGAACGCGACGAGATCCTGTACGGCCGCGTCCCCGCCGGCGCCGTGGTGGTGCCGGGCTCGCTACCCGCGAAAAACGGCAAGTACGCGCTCTCCTGCGCCGTCATCGTCAAGCGGGTCGATGCCCAAACCCGCGCCAAAACCTCGCTCAACGAGCTGCTGCGCAACAGCGACTGATTCGGCCGTCCGGCCGAATTGCCCTGCCCGCTCGATTCAAGCGGATGTCAGCGCATAGCTCAACACGTGATGGGCCAGCAAATCTCCGTTGGCCGCGCGGCACTCAGCCGTGCCATAGGCCGTGCGCTTTCCCAGCTTGAGAACCTGCGCGCTGCAAGAGACATCGGTGCCTCGGGCGCTGCTCAAGAAGGCGGTCTTCATGTCGGTGGTGACCCACTGCTCGGCGGTGCCGCGCTGGGTCATGATGGCCAGCCACATGGCCACGTCCGCGGCACCCATGAGGGTGATGCCGCTGAGGATGCCGCCCGGGCGCTCCAAGGAAGCGGCATAGGGCGCGGTGATGGTGCATTCTCCCGGCGCACAGGACTGGATGACGAAGCCGAAGGGTCTGAGGAAGGCCGCGTCCGCCACGAGCCGAACCAATTCTTCCCGCGTAGCTTTCACAGAATGCCTCCTCGCTCCCCAAGGGTTGACGCGGCGTATTAGGCGGCGCCTACGCGCGATATATTCCGGCTGTGCCCACGCCGCATACCACGCTCACCACCTTCTTCCCGGGCGCAATGGCCACGCGGCCCGAGAGAAGCGCCGCCGTCGAGGCCGCGCCGCCCAACTCGGCGGCAATGCTGCAGTGACGCCACAGCCACTGGGCCGCCGAATCCATCTCCTCATCCGTGACGTGCACCATGACATTCACGAATCGGCGCGCCAGCTCCAAATTGATCTGTTCCGTCATCGGGGGCGCCAGAGTGGCCGCCCTGGTTTGTATCTTGGCCAAAGTCACCGGCTGACCGGCTGCAAGGCTGCGCGTGAGGGCGTCCGCGCCCACGGGCTCGACTCCCACGATGGTAACGCCTGGGCGCTGCTGCTTGATAGCGGCGGCCACCCCGCCGATCAGGCCGCCGCCGCCGACGGCAACCACGACGACGTCGGCATCGGCAAGGTCCTCTAGAATCTCGAGGCCGACGGTGCCCTGGCCCGCGATGCCCGCCGGTTCCGCGAATGGGTGGATGTACAAGAAGCCGCGCTCCGCGGCGATCTCCTTGGCCCGCGCATTGGATACCTGAAATGTCGGACCCACGATTTCGGCGTCCGCACCCAGGGCGCGCATCGCCGCCAGCTTTTCGGGCGCCACGGTGGCCGGCAGCGGGATCGCCGCCGGAACGCCCAGGGCCCGGCCGACGTGGGCGACGGCGATGCCGTGGTTGCCGCCCGAGGAGGTGACCAGACCGCGCAGGGGTGCTTGCTCCGAAAGCGCCCGGTTGAAGGCACCGCGCGGCTTGAACGAACCGGTAACCTGCAGCAGCTCCAATTTCAGATACAGCTCATAGGGCAGCGCGTCCGGCAATGTCGCCGCGGGAACGCGCCACAGCGGCGTGCGACGAACATGCTTTGCGATCCGGGCGGCGGCGGACTGGATTTCGGCAAGCTCTATCATCGCAGCGCTTCTCCCGCACGCAGTCGGGCGGCCGACCGCTTTCCGTAAGCCAGGTAAATCAACATGCCGAGCGCCGCCCACAGCCCGTAAACCTGCCACGTCCGCAAGGGAATTCCCGCGAGCAGATAGGCGCACACGAGCATACCTGCGATGGGAACGGCTGGCACGAGGGGAGCGCGAAATGGACGATGCCGATCCGGATCGATACGCCGCAGGACGATGACCGAGAAGGCGACGGCGATGAATACGATCAGCGTGCCCACGGATACCAGTTGCACCAGAATCGACAGCGGGAACAAGCCGGCCAATGCGGCGACCGATGCTCCACAGGCGAGGGTGCCCCAGTAAGGCGTCCGGAAGCGCGCGTGCACCCGGGCAAGAGCCGGCGGGAGCAGCCCGTCGCGTCCCATCGCCATGAGAACCCGCGGTTGCGCCAGCATGAGGACGAGCACGACGGAGCCCAAGCCGATCACGGCGGCCAGATCGACGATGGGCAGCAGCCAGGTCAAGGCCGGGCCTGCGCCGCGCAGCGCCACGGACAGGGGACTGGCGCTGTCGAGCTGCCGATACGACACCAGCCCCGTCAGAACCAGCGATACGGCGATGTACAGCAAACTGACCGCCGCCAACGAGCCGAGAATGCCCACGGGAACGTCGCGCTGCGGACGGCGGGTGTCCTGTGCGAGCGCGGCGATTGCGTCGAAGCCAAGATAGGACACGAACACGACGGCCGCCCCGCGCAGCACGCCGCTCCAGCCGTAGTGTCCGAAGGATCCTTCGTTGGGCGGCAGAAACGGACTCCAATGGTGCGGCCGAACGTGCAGGCTGCCGAAGCCCACGACGAGCAGAAGCGCGCCCACCTTGAGCAGAACGATGATCCCGTTGACGATGCTCGACAGGCGCACCCCCCGCATCGCGATCAGCGACATGACGGCGGCGAGCACGATGGCCGGCCCGTTGACCAGGGTTCCCGTCGTCGTCAGGCCGAGAGGCCCGATGGTGAACGGCGCGTTGACCACCGACGCCGGCGCGGCGATCCCCCACTCCGCGAGCAGGGACGTGAGATAGGACGACCAGCCGACCGCGACATAGGACGCGGCAAAGACGTACTCCAACAGTAAATTCCAGCCGATGATCCAGGCGGCGGCCTCGCCCAGCGCGGTGTAGGTGAATGCATAGGCGCTCCCCGCGGCCGGGATCATCGCGGCGAGCTCGGCGTAGCAGACGCAGGTGAGCCCGCAGCCCAAACCCGCGAGCAGAAAGGACAGCACGATTGCCGGTCCCGCGAACTGCGCGGCGGCGGTCCCCGTGACGACGAAGATCCCGCCGCCGACGATGACGCCGACACCGGCCAACAACAGGTCCGCCGGGCCGAGAACTCGTTTCAGATTGGGGCCGCCGCGCCCGTCATCGATGTCGCGAATTGCCTCGGCGACCGGCTTGCGATGTGCCCACCCATCCCAGAGAGAGGGCTTCATGAAGTCATCCGAAGCGGCCGGTGATGTAGTCCTCCGTCAGCTTCTGCTGCGGATTGGTGAAAATCCGATCCGTGGGACCCACCTCGACCAGGTCGCCGAGATGGAAGTAGGCGGTGCGCTGCGATACCCGTGCCGCCTGCTGCATGTTGTGCGTCACGATGACGATGGCATAATTGGCGCGCAACTCATCGATCAAATCCTCGATGTTCGCGCTGGCAATCGGATCCAGGGCCGAGGTGGGCTCGTCCATCAGGATGACTTCGGGATTCACGGCGATGGTGCGCGCGATGCAGAGCCGCTGCTGCTGTCCGCCGGAGAGGCTGGTGCCCGGAGTGGACAGGCGGTCCTTGACCTCGTCCCACAGTCCGGCGCGCGCCAGGCTGGTTTGAACCAACTCGTCCATGTCGCCGCGGCTCCTCGCCAACCCGTGAATCCGCGGCCCATAGGCGACATTGGCATAAATCGAGTGCGGAAACGGCGTCGGCTTCTGAAATACGATGCCGACGCGCGCCCGCAGCTGCGCGACGTCCTGCCTGCGATCGTAGATATTGTTCCCATCGAGAGTGATCACCCCGTCGACCCGCGCAGCGGCGATGGTGTCATTCATGCGATTCAGGCAGCGCAGGAAGGTGGATTTGCCGCATCCTGACGGCCCGATCATGGCCAGCACCTGATTGCGGCCGATGTCGAGATTGACGTTCTTCACGGCGTGCTTGTCGCCGTAGTGGACGTTCACCGCCCGCGCCGTCATGACGGAATCGCTCAGCACATCCTGAATCGACGCGGATGCGTCGCCGGGCGGGGCGCCCGCGGCCCGCGCGGGAGGAGAGGATTCGTCCATGGCTTTCAGACTCAGCCGAATCGTCCAGTGATGTAATCGTCGGTTCTTCGATCTTTCGGAGACGTGAATACCTGGCTGGATGGGCCTATTTCCACGAGTTCTCCCATGAACATGAATCCGGTGACGTTCGAGACCCGCGCCGCCTGCTGCAGGTTGTGCGTGACCACCACGATACAATACTTCTCGCGCAACGCCTGCAAGGTTTCCTCGACCCGCAATGTGGAAATGGGGTCGAGCGCCGCGGTCGGCTCATCCAGCAGCAGCACCTCCGGCTTCACCGCGATGGCCCGCGCGATGCACACGCGCTGCTGTTGTCCCCCCGAAAG
This sequence comes from uncultured Gammaproteobacteria bacterium, assembly GCA_963837435.1. Taxonomy (GTDB): domain Bacteria; phylum Pseudomonadota; class Gammaproteobacteria; order Steroidobacterales; family Steroidobacteraceae; genus Bog-1198. The sequence continues at coordinate 360,407 of CAWINJ010000009.1, read as the reverse complement.
GCTGCGGGCGTCGGCCTGCAGCTTGTCCTTCACCTCGTCCCAAATCGCGGCATCGCGCAGCGCCGACTCGACGCGGGATTTCAGCTCCGCGCCGCGAACCCCGCCGCCCAGCCGCAAGCCGAATGCCACATTGTCGAATACCGACATGGGAAAGGGCGTCGGCTTTTGGAACACCATGCCGACCCGGTAGCGCAACTCGGCCACGTCCACCGTCGGGCCGAAAATGTCGCGGCCGCCGATGAGCACCTCGCCGTCGGCGCGCTGATTCGGATACAGAGCGTACATCCGGTTCAGCACCCGAAGCAGCGTGGACTTGCCGCAACCGGAGGGGCCGATGAATGCGCTGATGGAACGGTCCGCCAGTGACATGTTGATGTTACGCAGGGAATGCAGGTCGCCGTAGTAGAAGTTCAAGGCGCGAATCTCGATCTTCGGCGGCCCCAGGTCCTTCGCCGGCTCCGCGGGCACCGGCAGCGGGGCGCGCATTTTCAGATGCTTGGGAGGCTTCGCCGACGGAATCATCGGCCGGATCCTCGCTCAGCCTGCAGCAGCGCCAGTATCACCCGCGCGGAAATGCTCAGCACCAGGATCGTCACCGTGATGATCAGGGCGCCGGCCCACGCGAGGTCCTGCCAATCCTTGTAGGGGCTCAGGGCGAACTGGAATATGACCACCGGCAGGTTCGCCATGGGAGCGGTCAATTGCGTGCTCCAAAATTGATTGTTGAGGGCCGTGAACAGCAGCGGCGCGGTCTCGCCGCTGATGCGTGCGACGGCCAGCAGCAGCCCGGTGACGATGCCGCTGCGGGCGGCCGGATACAGCACGCTGATCGTGGTGCGCCAGGGATAGGCACCGAGCGCCGCGGAGGAATCCTTCATGCCCACCGGCACCAGATTGAGCATGTCTTCCGTGGTCCGCAAGGTCACCGGAATGGCCAGTATGGCGAGCGCCAGCGCGCCGGCAATGGCCGAGAAATGGCCCATGCTCACCACCACGATCTCATAGACGAACAGGCCGATGATGATGGACGGTGCGCTGAGCAGCACATCGTTGATGAAGCGAATCACCGTGCTGAGACGGGACTTGCGTCCATATTCGGCCAGATAAGTGCCGGCCAGCACCCCGATCGGCGATCCGATCAATATGCCGAGCACCGTCATGACCGCGCTGCCGTAGATGGCGTTGAGCAACCCGCCCTGATTACCGGGGGGCGGGGTCATCTGTGTGAACAGATGCCATGACAACCCCGCCAGCCCATGGGACAGCAGGGTCCAGAGTATCGCGGCCAGGCAAGCCAGCCCCGTCATGGTGGCGATGAGGGACAGCACCAGAAAGGCGGCGTTCTTGGCCTTGCGCAGCGTGCGCCGGCTCATGCGGGCGACCCTCCTCCCCGCTCCAGGCGCCGCAGCATGGCCTGCGCCGCCGCGATCACCGTGAAAGTGATGAGAAACAACAGCAAGCCGAGCGCGATGAGCGATGAGGTATACAGATCGCCCACCGCTTCGGTGAACTCATTGGCAATGGCCGAGGAAATCGTGGTGCCGGGGGCCAGCAGGGAGGAGCTGATTCGATGCGCGTTGCCGATCACGAAGGTCACCGCCATGGTCTCGCCGAGCGCCCGCCCCAGTCCCAGCATGACGCCGCCGACGATGCCCACTCGCGAATGCGGCACCACCACGTTCCACATGACTTCCCAGGTCGTCGCACCCAGCCCGTATCCGGATTCCTTGAGCATGGGAGGCACGGTATCGAACACATCGCGCATGGTCGCCGCGATGAATGGCAGTACCATGATGGCCAGAACCACGCCGGCCGTGAGGATGCCGATACCGTAGGGAGGGCCCTTGAACAGATGCCCCACCAATGCCAGGTGTCCGAGATGCGCGATGCACCAGGGCTGCACGTGCCGCTGCAGCACGGGAGCCAGCACGAATAGCCCCCATATGCCGAAAATGATGCTGGGTACGGCGGCGAGCAATTCGACGGCGACGCCGATCGGCCGCTTCAACAGAGGCGGACAGAGCTCCGTGAGGAACAAGGCGATACCGAACCCCGTGGGTACGGCCAGCAGCATGGCGATCGCCGAGGTGACCACGGTCCCGTAAATCGGCGCCAGCGCGCCGAACTCATCGGTCACCGGGTTCCAAACCTCGCGGGTGACGAAGGAGAAGCCGAAGTGGCCGATGGCCGGCCAGGCACCGCGCACCAAGGAGACCGCAACCCCGCCCAGAATCAACAAGACGAGAACCGCCGCGCTCAGGGTGGCCGAGCGGAAGATTCTCTCGTAAATCAACTGCTTTGCGGCGTGCCTCGGATCGATGATCGCCACGATGTCGGTTTCGCTCCCGCTATTTACCGCTCCACACCGGATGGCCCGCCGAGGTGATTTCCGAGGTCCAGGTCTTCTTCACCTGGGCGATCAACGGGGCAGGCAACGGCACGTAGTCCAGCTCGGCTGCCATACTAGCGCCATCTTTGTAGGCCCAGGCAAAGAACTTCAATGCCTCGTTGACCGATGCGGCGTCGCTCGGCTGCTTGTACAGCAGAATGAAGCTGGCGCCGGTGATCGGCCAACTCTTGGCGCCCGGCTGATCGGTCAATATCAGATAGTAGCCGCTCGCATGAACCCAGTCGGCATTGGCGGCCGCCGCCTGAAAGGACTCGGCGCTGGGCGCCACGACCGCGCCCGCCTTGTTGGTCAGCAGGGTGTACGCCATCTTGTTCTGCTTGGCGTAGGCATACTCCACGTAGCCGATGGCACCGTCAGTTTGAGTGGTCATGTTGGCGACCCCCTCGTTGCCCTTGGCCCCGATCCCCGCCGGCCATTGCACCGAGGTATTCGCTCCGATGCTCGACTTGAATTTGGCGTTGGATTTGGACAGGTAGTCGGAGAAAAGGAAATTCGTGCCCGAACCATCCGAGCGGTACACCGGAGCAATCGCGGTGTTCGGGAGTGCCAATTTCGGATTCAGGCGCTTGATCTGCGGATCGTCCCACTCGGTGATATCGCCCAGGTAAATGCTCGCCACCGTGGCGCCATCCAGGCGCAATTGGCCGCCCTGCACTCCCTTGATGTTCACCACGGGCACCACGCCGCCGATGATCATGGGGAATTGCAGCAGGCCGGCAGCCTGCAAGTCCTCCGGCTTCAAGGGCATGTCCGAGGCGCCGAAGGTCACCGTCTTGGCCTTGATCTGCTTGATTCCCCCGCCCGACCCGATCGACTGGTAGTTGAGGCCAACCCCGGTGAGCTTCTTATAGGCATCCGCCCATTTGGCATAGATCGGATAGGGGAAGGTGGCACCGGCCCCCGAAATGTCGACGGCGCCGGCGGCGGCAATGCTGAGGCAAGCCGCAGCGGCGGCGGCGGCAACTCGTTTCATGATGATCATTGAGAGGGGCTCCGGTACGGGCGGACGTCAGGGTCAACCCAAAATTATCGGTGCGAATTGTGACAGTTTTATGAAACGAACAAAAATAAACGGAAATCAGCAGCTTACGGCCGAGACGAGCGGCAGCACAGACATCGTGTGCAGCTACCGGAAGAGGCGGCCGGCGGACCGATGAGGGTCCGCCGCCGCCTCGCGACAGAGGCAGCGGGCCCGATCAGAAGCTGAAAGTGGCCCTCGCATAGTAAAAGCCGCCGTCAATGCCGATCGGAGAGAAGGACGGGTACTGCTGAACCCCCAGGTTATCGTTGTAGGTGGGAGCGTCGTAATGCGAGCGCAGCACGCCATTGAGCTTGCTCGGGTAGCGGTCGAACAGATTGAGCGCCCCGATGCTCATTCTGAAGTAGCTCGTGAATTGATAGCCCAGATCCAGGTTGGTCACCGGCGTCACGCCGAGATCGGTCCGGTAGTACTCGAGATTGTTCGTCGGGTTGTCGCCGTCGTCGTTTTCCCACTCGGACGAAGGCCCGTAGATCTTCTCCACGAGATTGACCGATGCCTTGCCCAGGGTCCAGAAGGCGCCAAGGTTGACCACGTACTTCGGGCTCGCGGTGGTGATGTCGGACAGCGACTCGGCGTTATACAGCGTCAAACCCACCAATTCGGCGGGAGTGCCCGGGACGCGGGTGACGTCGGTCTGGTTGAACTCCGCCCCCACCGACCAATTGATGTGCCCAAATTCATAGTCGTTCGGGAAATTGAATACCAGGTCGGCGCCGTGCGTGCGCGTATCGATGCCATTGGCGAACGTCGCCACGCCCGTCGTACCGCCGACCACCACGTCCGGGTCGAGAGAATTCCCGTTCGCCGCGATGGCGGCATTGACGGCCGTGGCCGAAGGCAGCGGCACACCATTGACCGTGCCGTCGAGAACGCCGGTTGCAACGATGCGGTTGGTGATGGATATCTGATAGACATCCAGCGTCGCGTTGACGCCGGGCGTCGGGCGCCACACCAGACCGAGGCTCAAGTTGACCGAGTGCTCGGCCTGCAGGCCGTTGCCCAGTCCCAATAATTTGCCGCCGGGCGAATCGGGCGGCAATTGGACGGTGGCGGTATTCGAGGTGACGTTGGTGGCGGAGTAATATTCCTCCGCCAGCGTCGGCGCACGAAATCCGTTGCTGGCGGTGCCGCGCACCGCAAACTCCGGTGTGAAGTCATACCGCGCGGTGAGCTTTCCCAGCGTGGCGCTGCCGAAATCGCTGTAGTGCTCGTAGCGCGCGGCGGCATCGACCCGCAGCTGCTCGACCGGCTTGGCGGCAAAATCGACGTAGACCGCCTCATTGCGCCGGTCGTGCGTGCCGGCGTCGGTAGGCGTGAAGCCGGGATAGGACTGCGCGCCGCCATCGATGTACGAGATCGGCACGCCGGCGCCCACGCCATAGGAATCACGCCGGTATTCTGCGCCGAAGGCCACGTTCAACGGCCCTGCCAGGCCCACGTCGAAGTCGCGATTGAAATCGAGCGTCGAGGTCCACTGCGTCGTCTGCAAAAAACCGTCGTAGTAATTCGACGGAGTGGGCACGCCGGTCGACCCGTAAACCCCGTTGTTGGCGGAGTTCAAGGTGTAGATGTCGGGCTTGTCCCCGCCATAGGTGCTGCTCAAATCCCAATTCCATTGAGCGACCACACCCTTGATGCCGCCCGTGACGGAGTAATCGGTCTCGTGGGTCGATTCCTGGGGGTCGAAGCCGAAGGGGAACGGGTAGGTGGTGACGCCCGTCGTCGGGTCGGTGTACTGCACCTTGCTCGGTGTGCGGTAATTCTGGAACGCCGCCGCTCTCTTGTCGCCAAAGGTGCCCAAGGCATAGAACTCCTGGCCGTTGCCGAAATCGAAGCCCGCGTTCAGCGAGAAAATCTTCAGCTCGTATTCGGCATCGCCCTCCTGGCCGTTCAGGTACGGATACCCCGGCGCATTGACGACATTGTCGTTGGGATACGTGCCGGAGCTCGCCGCATTGAGCACTCGCGGGTCGATTGCGCCCCGATTGCTGTCGCCGTGATGGTGTACTTCGGCCGTCAGATTGACATAGCTGTTGTCGATCGGTGCGAAGCCGGCATTTGCCGAGACATCGCCGGTGTTGCCGCCGCCGTCCATGTAGTTGCCGTAGGTGCCGGTGACGCTGCCGCCCGAGGAGTTCTTCTTAAGGATGATATTGACCACACCCGCAATGGCGTCGCTGCCGTACTGCGCCGCGGCGCCATCCGTGAGCACCTCGATGTGATCGATGGAGTCGAGCGGAATCATGGTCCAGTCGACGCCGGCGCATCCTTGGTACGGATCGCCCGGATCCACCTCGAGATTCGCCGTGGTGTGCCGGCGCTTGCCGTTGACGAGTACCAATACATCGTTGCAGCTCAGGCCGCGCAGCTTCGCCTGCAAGGTCTCGCCGGCCAGGTCATTCCCGAAGGCCTGCATCACGAACGAGGGCACGACCTGCGCCAATGCCGTCAACAGATCCGGACTGCCCGCGGCGGTCTTCAGCGCCTCGGAGCCGATGATTTGGATCGGCGCCGGACTGTCCGCGGCCCTGAGCCCGGATTGGCGCGAGCCGGTCACGATGATTTGATCGAGTCCGTCCGACGCCTCGGACGTGCCCGTTTTGGCGGCAAGGGTCTGCGCCCAGGCCGCGCTCGAACCCAATAAGAAAATAATTGAACCAGTCGCAATCGACCTGGATGACGGCATAAGCATCGCCCTCTTACGTTTTGGTTGTTTCGCTGCAGACTGCGGCGCGGAATGCCCCCCGCCCATGGAAATGGCGCGGTGCCATCAAGATGGCACCCTGGTCCCCGAGGAAGTGGCCGCCGCTGCTCGGTATATATTACCGTATATAGCGATGCGCAAATATGCCGTGCAATTCATATTGCCGCGCGGCCGATTTGCCGTGGCCGATTTGTCGCGTGGCGCGCAGGAGTCGCCGAAGAATGCCGGTGAGCCGCCTTCAGGCGTGGTAGTCGGCCGCGGCCGTCTCGTCGGGCGGCGCCCGCAGCGAGCTCACCGCGTTGAACATCGGCGTCAGCGCCGCAGCCACCACCAGATTGAGGATGACCGTGTATACCGCGGTGTAGCCCGGGAAAATATGACCGCCGATCGCGAGCGGAAAAGTCGGCGTTAGTTTCGTGGCGACGGCCATCGCCGTACCGGCGAAAGTCCCCGCCGCCCAGCCGGCCAGCAACGCCCAGGAATTGAACCAGCGGGTGTAGGCGCCCAGCATCACCGGCGGCAGCGTCTGGATGATCCAGATGCCGCCGAGCAGCTGCAGCTGAATCGCGAATTTCGTCGGCACGAACAGGATGAAGACCAGCGCGCCCACCTTGACGACCAGCGACACCAGTTTCGCCATGTGCGATTCCTGCTTGTCGGTCGGATTCTTGTTGATGAATTCTCGGTGGATATTGCGCGTGTAAAGATTAGCCGCCGCGATCGACATGATTGCCGCGGGTACCAGGGCGCCGATTCCGATCGCGGCGAAGGCGATGCCCACGAACCAGGACGGGAAGCTGTGCAGCAGCAGCGCCGGCACCGCGAAGTTGCTGCCGAATTGCTTGAATCCCGCGGCGTATTCGGGAAGCTTGTCGACTCCGGCGGCGATGACGAAGAAGCCCAACAACGCCAGCAGTCCCAGCATCAGGCTGTAGCCGGGCAGCATGGCGGCGTTGCGGCGGATGGCATGGCCGCTGCTGGCGCTCAATATCCCGGTGAGCGAGTGTGGATAGAGGAACAGCGCCATGGCCGAACCCAGCGCCAGCGTCGCGTAGCCGCTGTACGAGCCCGTGGTGCCGGGTCCGGGAACCGCCAGCAGCAGCTTCTGCGGCGGGACGGCCGCAAAGATCTTGCCGAATCCTCCCAATTCGATCGGAATGACGATGATGGCGGCCAAGGCGGTGCCATAGATCAAAATATCCTTGACGATGGCGATCGACGCGGGCGCCCGCAATCCGCTCGAGTAGGTGAACGCGGCCAGCACGACGAAGGCGATGAACAGCGGCAGGTCGGCGGCAATTCCCGTCCCGGAGATGCCGAGGGCGCCGATCACGACTTGGATGCCGACCAGCTGCAAGGCGATATAGGGCAAGGTCGCGACGATTCCCGTGACCGTCACCGCCAGCGCCAGCCAGCGATTCCCGAAGCGGCCGCGCACGAAATCGCCCGCCGTGATGTAGCCATGCTTGTGACACACATACCAGAGGCGCCGAAAAGCCAGGAACAGCAAGGGATAGACGATGATGGTGTACGGAACCGCAAAGAAGGCGACCGCCCCCGCGCCGAAGGCGAGCGCGGGAACCGCGATGAACGTATAGGCGGTATACACATCCCCGCCCACCAGAAACCAGGTGATCAAGGTGCCGAAGCGTCGCCCGCCCAGTCCCCACTCGTGCAGCTGATCCAGATCGCCCTTGCGCCAATGAGCCGCGGCGAAGCCCAGCCACGAAATGAACGCGAACAGCAATATGAAAATGCTCAGTGCCACCCAGTTAATTTCCTGCACGACAGTCCCCCGGCGTTTCGTCTAATTCTTGTTGCTGCTGGCTATATGGCGGTTGTGCAATCCGGCGACGCGGATGAATCAGTCGTCGGTGGCGAAGTAAACGATCGCCGTGAAAACGGCGCTGACCACTACCCATAGAAGCTGGAACCAGTAGAAGAACGGGATCCCCATCCAGGTGGGTTCGATTCGATTGTAGAAGGGAGGCCACAGAGCGACGGCGAACTGAACCAGGAAGAGCAGGTACCACCAGCTCCATCCGCCGCGCTTTTTTCCCGCATCGATCATGGCGAATCTCCTACGGCCAAGCGTCCGTAGAGGCAGATCCTACGCGCCTCTCCGGGCGCGTGTCGACCTCAGCCTCCGCCATCATCACTATGGCGAGGGGAGGTCTCATGGCCGCGAGCCGGCCATGAGACCTCCGATCTCGATCTGATCGATCGACTAGAACGAGAACCGCGCGCCGATGGTCGGGTCGACCATGGTCGTGTTTATATAGCCGTTGGCGAGGCCATGCGACACGTTCGACCACATGGCGCCGCCATAAGTGTCGAAGCGCTTGGTGAAGTGATAGTCGAGCGACACGGACAGCGCGTTGAAGTTTCCGCTGCAAGTGCCGGCGATGACGCTCGAGCAGCCCGCATCGGCGCCAGTCGCGTAGGCGAACTGCTTTTCTCCGTAGTAGGCGACGGCGACCGTGAATTGCGGCGACACCGAATACCGGCCGCCCACCCAGTACACGTTCAGCTGCTTGTCGGCCTTTTTATAGGCCGTATTGTTCACGGCGCCCAGTGTGTACCCGCCGATATCGTCGAATCCCACCGTCAGCGGGATCGAGGGATTCATGTAGGTGATGTGCTGGAAGCCGCCGTAGACGGTCACGGGGACCACCGGGAACAGCGGGGCGAGGGCGTAGGAGGTCATGACGCCGTAGGAGGCATTGTCCGAGATCGTGCCGGAGACCGAGTTGGTCGCCGAGAGGTTCGCCGCCGGCAAGGTCGCCAGTTGCTCGGTGCTCAAGGTACTCACCGATACCGCGTCCCGCATCTTGGTGTAGAACCCATCCACGGACGCGCCTGCGTACTCCGCTCCGATCGCCAGCTCGTACCCGGAGAAAGCCTCGCCGCTGCCGGCGGCGGCATAGTTCTGGGCCGAGGAGTTCTGGGTCTTGTACTGCGCGCCGACGTGCACGATGTCGAAGAAATGGCCGTCGTACTTGATCGAGCTGTCGAGACGCCGATCCTGCGTATCGCCGCCGCCGGCCGGAGTGCCGGATAAGCCGAGCAGCGAGAAGGCATACGAGGTCTGTTGCGGATCGTATTTGGCGATCAGGTCCGCGAGCGTCGTGTTCTGGCGACCGAAGGTGAACGTTCCCCAGGTGGGAGAGCTCATGCCGACGAAGGCCTGTTCGAACGGCTGGCCGGCGATGCTCGAATCGATGTTCGTGCTCTGCGCATCGAGCGCGCGGCCGTTGTTCTGAGCGACCGATTTCAGGGCGTCGGTGATCTGGCCCGACGCCGGATTGAAATAGGACTCGAGCTTGAACACGCCCGACCAATCCCCGACGTGCAGCGGCTCTTTGCCTTGCAGGCCGACCCGCGACTGGCTCATGCCGTTCGAGGTAAAGCCCGACACGGCATTGTTGCTGTTCTTCTGGACGATGTCCGAGCCGCCGGAGATGAAGTAATTGCTGAAGGGCGCGCCATGGGTTTCATACTGAAAATCCATGTCGACGATGCCGTAGAGCGTGATGCCGTTCCAGGTCAGGCTTTGGTCCGCCGGCACCGCAGGAGGGGAGCTGGTGGTTCCAGCCTGCGCGGCGCCTCCCACCGCCGCTACGGCCAGAGCACAGGCCAGAAGGCTCGCATTCGAGAGCTCGCGACGGCCGCGGGCCTGATTATGTTTCATCGCAGCGGCGATGATCGAGTTGAAATTCCTCACGTTGAACTCCAGTTTTTATACGGTTGTTGCGTTTTAGCTACGGGTAAATGATTGGCGGCTACTTCGGACCGAGACGTCTTGTCACTTTTGGTGCATCGCATCACGCGACGCCGCTCGGGCGGCTTCGAGAGCGTCCGGCTATGTAGATTCGTTCGCCTTTGATTCGTTCCGCGCTGACAGAAACTTTGGTCTTCCTTACCCCGTTGCGCTCAGCCCACTCTGCTTATCGGGTGTGAGCCTATGATTCGCCTCCAATATTACAATTGTATGACACCAAATACCATTCTCGCGACAAAAGGCTGCCCTAGGGTTCCTCAGGGCCGTACACCGGAGTCGGCAGGTCCGGCTGGCGGCTCGCGCACGGGAGGCGGGCGCCTACTCCCGGCGCGAAATCCCTGGTGCGCATCTTGATGGGCACAACGGGCGGTCCGTAAGCTGGTCGGCATGGCGTGTATGCGACAAGCGGCGCGGAGCAGCCGCGCGAGTTCATCGGAGTTAGTGCGCGTTCGGGGTTAGTGTGAGTTATCGATCGACAGCAGATTCTGCACGTCGGTCACGCCCGCCGCCCGCTCGGCGATGCTCCCAGCCTCTTCGATTTGGTAGGGGGTGGATACCAGACCCCTGAGGTAAACCACGCCTCGTATGGTCTGCACGCTGATCAGGTTCGGAGCATCGAGAGAGGGGCTTTGCGCGAGAAGGGTGCGCACCTCCGCGCTGATTTTGGCGTCCCCAGAGCACTCGCGCAGCCCGCACTGGCCGAATGAGGCGCATCCCGCCGATACCGCCGCCAGGCAGAGGCCAAGCACCGTGGCGCGCAGCCGGGCGCCTATGATTGCCCTCGGGTTACCGGTCGTCACCAAGTTACGAGTCATTAGCAACTTCTCCGCGATCAAGCCTGAGCGCATAGCTTATCCGCTCGTTACGGCGCCGAGTTCGTCAACACGCGCCGAAACGCGGCAACGATGGCCGGCTGAGGCCGCCGGATGGCCGGAACAGCCTGATAATTCTGCCACCCGCCTCCGAGGCTCTTATAGAGCTGCACGAACTGCTCGCCCTGGGCCACCTGCGCATCTACATACTGCTCCTGCAGATCGTAGAACTGACGCTCGGCGTCGACGACGTTCAGAAAATCGGTGAGACCGCGATTGTACCTCGCGGTGGCCAAGTCGACGGCGCGTTGCGCGGCGACCATCGCCGTACTCAGGTGCTCCAGGCGTTGCTGCTGTGCCGTGTACGCATCGAGAGACGTATCTACCTGTTGCACGGCGTTCAAGATGGTTTTCCGATAGTTCACCAGGCTGGCGCGCGCCGCCAAGTCGGCGATGTCAACCTGCGCATCGAGGGTGCCGAAGTCGAGAAGCGGCCACTCCGCTCCAGGCCCGAACGACCAAATGTGTTTGTTGACGCTGGGAGTGGTGCCCCAACCTTGTCCCTGGGTGCCGATCGATCCGCTGATGGTGATCTGCGGAAACAGATCCGCGGTCGCCACGCCAATGCGAGCGGTCGCGGCCGCGAGCTCGCGTTCCGCCTGCTGAATGTCCGGCCGGCGCTTCAGCAAATCGAGCGGAAGGCCGGGCGCGGTGGCCGCGGGCATCGATGGAATGAGATCGGGCTTGGAAAGCTCTTCGACCATGTTCTCGGGATACTCGCCGACCAGCACCGCCAGTGTGTACTGTGCGGCGCTCGCCTCGGCTTCTGCCGGAGCGATCTGGGCTTCGAGCGTCGCGAGTTCGCGGGTCGCGAGCGCCACATCGAGCTCATTGGTGATCCCGCGCTCGTAGCGAATATTGACGATGCGCAGCGATTCACGCAGCACGTCGCTCGCCTTGTGCAAGATTCCGGCACTAAGCTGAAATCCCCGCAGATCGATGTAGGCGCGCACCACGTCGGAAACCACCGAAGTGAGCACATCGTAGCGCGCCGCCCGCGCCGCCTGGGTATCCGCGCGCGCCGCCTCGAACTCGCGGCGGTACTTGCCGAAAAGGTCGAGCTCCCATACCGCATCGAAACCGGCAATCGTATTGATGTGCTGCAGCCCGGTTCCATTGTCGGCGGATCTGAGCGCTTGATCGGCCCGTCCCTTGGTCAGGTCGCTTCCCGTGCCCCGCCCTGCCGCGGCGCTGGCATCCACCTCGGGCAAGGCGGCGCCGACGATGCCGGCCTCGTAGGTTCGGGCCTGTTGCAGGCGGGTCAGCGCGATTTCCAGATCCAGATTGGATTTGATGGCTCGCTCGACCAAGGAATCAAGTTCTGCGTCGCCGAGGGCGCGCCACCAAGTGGCGAGGTCCGGCGCGGGCGCCTGCGCCGCGGATGCCGCGGAATTCGCCGGCTTTGCGGCGAACTGCGGCGGAGCATCGGGCTTCGGGCGTGCGGTAGCTGGGACCCACGGCGCACCCGGCCAAACCGGCCAATAAACCCGACGAGAATTGCGCCAGCCTTCATGTCACGGCCCCGGGCCCTTCGCGGCGAGGTTTCCATTGGCCGCGCCGTCGGCGTTGTTCACGGTCACGCTTTGGCCCGCCGCAATCTGGCTGCTGATGTTCAACACCAGGCGGTCGCCGGGCTTCACCCCCGATCCGAGCTCGACCAGGCTACCGTTGTCGCGGGCGATGCTGACGTCCAGAAAGGCGATCTTGCCGTTCTCATCCACTCGCGCCACTTGCGTGCCGTTGGGACGGAACACCAGTGCGGCCGCGGGGACTTCGACCAAGCCGCGGGGCTGCAGCCTGAACGCCACGTTGACATAGGTTCCCGGGAGCAGCGCGTGATCGGCATTGGGTATGTCGACCTCCACCCGCATGGTACGCGCCTGCGCGTTGATCGATTCGGCCGAGCGGGTGATTTTCCCCTCGACTTCGCTCCCGGGAGTTCCCGCCGAGCGTATTTGCGCGGGCACCCCGGCCTTCGCCAGTTCCCCCGCCGAATTCTGCGGCACATCCACGAACACCCGCAGTGGATCGGTTTGCGCCATCCGGTACAAGGGAGTCGTCGCCGATGTGCTGCCGGCGGTCACCAGATTGCCGATATCGATCTTGCGCTCGGTGATGGTGCCGTCGAAGGGCGCCGTCACCTGCTTGAATTGAGCGAGCGCGCTGTATTGATCGACCTTGGCCTTGTCGAGGGCGACTTGGGCGTTCGCCGCGTACAGCCGTGCTTCGGAGCTTTGGTAGTCCGCTTTCTTCGATTCGCGCTCCTGCTCGGAGACGACTCCTTTCGGCGAGTCGCGCCAGCGCTCGTTGGTGGTCTTGCTGAACTCGGCCTCGGCCTGACGCGCGGCGACTTGAGCCTCGGAGGCCTTCAGTTGCGCGCGGGCGGCGCTCAATTCGGCATCGAGCTCGGGCGTTTCGATGGTCGCCAGAACCTGGCCTTTCTTGACGTGATCGCCGATATCCACCAGCCACTTGGCGACGTAGCCATTGACGCGCGCATAAATCGTCGTCTCGTACCAGGCCGCGGTCTGCCCCGGCAGAACCAGTTCCTGGCCCACTCTGGCGGGCTGGGCGGTGACCACGTCGACCGGCGGCGGGGCGGCGTAGGCGGCATCCGCCGACTTCGCCAGGCTGTGTGCATCGATGAAATGAAACAACATCACCACGATGAAGCAGACCACCAAGACAGCCGCCGCGGTCGCGGCGCCTCTCTTCAGGATCCTGCCGGTATCGGGATGAAATTCCGTGGACACGTACGGGTTGTTCCGCGCGCGAGGTGTCGTCGGGCGTTTCTACGCGCGGCGAACCCTGATCCGTAGCGGGCGCCGGCGAAGTGTGTTCTGGGTCATGCGGTTGCATTGGCTGTACCTATCGCATCCGATTCGGAAATTGCGGTGGGTCGGCGGCGCAGCAACCGGTACATCGTGGGCACGAAAATCAGGGTCGCGAAAGTCGCGAACAGCAAGCCGCCGATGACGGCCCGGCCCAATGGAGCGTTCTGCTCGCCGCCCTCGCCAATCCCCAAGGCCATTGGCACCATGCCGAGGATCATGGCTCCGGCCGTCATCAGCACCGGGCGCAGACGCGTGTAGCCGGCGGACGCCGCCGCCTGCGACGGGTCGTCGCCCGCGGCCATGCGCTGGTTGGCGAAGCTCACGACCAGGATGCTGTTGGCGGTCGTCAATCCGATGCACATCAGGGTGCCCATGAGCGCCGGCACGCTCATCGGCGTTTGCGACAGAAACAGCATCCACAGCACGCCGCCCAGCGCGAACGGCACCGCCATGAGCACGATCAGCGGGTCGATCCAGCTCTGGAAGTTCATCACCAGGAACAGGTACACCAGGACGATCGCCAGAGCGATGCCCGTGAACAGCCCATTGTAACTTTCGCGCATGGTTTCCACCTGTCCGCTGAGGGTCACCGACAGGGCTTTCGAGGCATCCGGGCGATGCGCATCCAAGACCTTGTCGATGTCCTGGGCCGCACCGTACAGATCGCGCCCCTGCACGTCGGCGTGCACGTCGAAAACCGGCCGGATATTCAATTGCGAGGCCACCATGGGAATGGCATCGCGCCCGAAGGAAGCCAGATTGAGCAGCAGCTGACCCTGCCCCGCCGCGCCCCGTCCCGTGGTCACCGGCATCGTCTGCAGATCCTGCGAGGAGCCGATGCGGTAGGTCGGCACCTGCACCACCAGCGGATAACTCACGCTGTTGCGCGGATCCACCCAGAAATTCGGCGCGGTCTGTGCGCTCGAATTGGTGGCCACGAGCACGTTGTCGGCCGCCTCCTCCTGCGTCACGCCGGTTTCGGTGGCCAGCGCACGGTCCATGTCCACGGTCAGCGCCGGGGCATTGGGAACCTGAAACACATGCGAATCCACGACGCCCGGCACCCGCGTCAGCGCCCGCGCGATGCTCGATGCCAGGCTGAATGCCTCCGCCCTGATCCGGCCCGGATACTCTGACATCGATCGGCGCAGGCTGGCCGAAGTTCAACACCTGATCGACGATATCGGCGGGCTGGAAGAAGAACTGCAGCTGCGCGAAATGCGCCGGCAATTCCTTGCGCAGCCTGGCGATCAATTGCGCGGTCGGCGTGTGCTTCTTCTTCAAGGAGATCAATATCTCGCCGTCCATCGGGACCCACGGTGGCGGAATCGCTCAGCGCGATGTTGATGCCGCTGTATGGCAGGCCGATGTTGTCGAGCATGACGTCGATCTGATCGTTGCCGACCAGGCGGCGGATCTGCGCCTCGACTTGCGCGAAGTATTCCTGGGTCTTCTCGAGCCGCGTGCCGGCGGGTGCGCGCACGTGCAGGCGCATCTGGCCGGCATCCACCTGCGGGAAGAAATCCCGTCCCAACAGCGGGAACAGACAGGCCGATGCCACCATTAAAATCACGAACGCAGTGACGGTCGCCATGCGGCTGAGAAAGGGTCCACGCCAGGGCATTGCGATACTTCTCCCGAAACGCCTCGAAGCCCCGCTCGAAGCGCAGCTGCAGGCGCACCAAGGGATTGTCCGACGGCGCGTGCTGCCCGACGGGCCGGTGAACCCCCTCGGATTCGAAGGCCTGGACCGACTTGCGCATGAGCATGTTGAACAGCACGGGCACCATGGTGAAGGACAGCGCCAGGCTGGCCAGCAGGGCCCCTATCACCGACAGGGACAGGGGCGAGAACAGATACTTCGCCGTGCCCTGCAGCAGGAACACCGGCACGAACACGATGCAAATGCACAGGGTGGACAGAAATGTCGGCACGGCCACTTCGCTCGCGCCCGACCACGATGGATTGCCGCAGCGGTTCGTTCATGGCGACATGCCGCTCGATGTTCTCGATCACCACCGTGCCGTTGTCGACCAGTATGCCGATCGCCAGGGCGAAGCCGCCCAGGGTCATGGTGTTCAGGGTTTGGCCGGCCATGTCGATGAACAACACGGCGGTGATGATGGACAATGGAATTGCCGCGAGGATGATCAGGGACAGACGCATGTTGCCGAGGAACAGAATGATGACCAGGGCGGTCAAGCCGGCCGCCATGCAGGCGCTCAGCAATACGCTGTTGAGCGCGGCCTTGACGAACAGCGACTGATCGAACAAAGCCTTGATGGAGACGCTCGGCGGCAGCACCTTCTGGATGTCCTTGAGCGCCGAGCGCACCCCGTCGATCACGGCCAGGGTGGACACTCCGCCGGTCTTGCGGATGGTCATCAACGCCCCGGGCGTCCCATCGACGGACACCGAATTGGTCTGTACTTGAAACCCATCGTGAACGTGCGCCACATCGCGCATGAACACCGTATGGCCGTCGATTTGCTTGATGGGAAATGCGTTGATCGCGATCGATGACGTCCGGCGAGTTGTTCATCGTCAAGGTGTAGTCCTTCTCCCCGATCTTGACGTCGCCCGCGGGCAGAATGACGTTCTGACTCTGCAGCGCAGTGCTGACATCGGAGGCGGACAGGCCGCGCGCCTGCAGAGCCTGGGAATCGAGATCCGCCATGATGACGCGCGGCTTGCCGCCGTAGGGATAGGGAACCTCCGCGCCGTGCACCACCGCCAGCGCCGGACGAATGATGTTCTGCCCCAGATCGTTGAGTTTGGTGTCGGGCAGCGACTTGCTCGACAGGCTGAGCTGGATGATGGGCACGTCCGTGGCCCCGTAGCGCAGCACCAGGGGCGGCGTGATGTTGCGCGGCATGTACTTGAGCACCACCAGGGCGCTGCTCGCCAGCTGCGAGATGGCCCGTGTCACGTCGGCGCCCTCGTGCAGATAGACCTTCTCCACGCCCACCCCTTCGTAGCTCACCGCCTCGATGCGCGAGATGTCATCGACCAGCGAGGCCATCTGCCTCTCGTGAAAGGTCAGGATGCGGTTCTGGATGTCCTCGGCGCTCATGCCGCTGTACGTCCACACCACTGCAACCACCGGGATGTCGATTTCGGGAAATATATCGACGGGCATGCGCAGCGCGGCGCCGATTCCCATCAGGCAAATCAGGATCAGTGCGGCGACCACGGTATACGGTCGCTTCAACGCCAGGTCGACTACGGACACAGCACCCTCGGGCGATTGATCAAGCGAGCACGAGCGCTCATAGAGCATACATTCTGAGGGTGGGGGTGCGCGAGATCAGCTGCCTAACGTCATCAATACGTCATGACGAAAGTCATGAGTTGCGCGTGACGAAAGTCATCTAGTCGGTGCGGCGCTGTTTGGCGGAAATCACGGCGAGCGCGGTGCGGGTGTTGGCGTGCAGCTTTTCCATGATGCGGCTGACGTAGTTCTTGACGGTGCCCTCGGCCAGAAACAGCGTGTTGGCGATCTGCCGATTGCTCATGCCCTCGGTGATGAGCCGCAGAATTTTCTCCTCCTTGTCATTGAGCCTTTCGGCCGAGGCATCGGGCTTGCGCTCGGCGCCGGGCGCCTCCGGCACGTACTCGGAAGATCCCGCCAGGCGGCGGAACTGATCCATGACCTTGCGTGCGATCTGCGGCGTGAGGCGCGACTCGCCGCGCCGCAAGGCGCGGATGGTGTCGAGCAGTTCCTGCTCGGTCACGTCCTTCAGCAGATACCCGTGCGCGCCCGCCCGCACCGCTTCGAACACGGTTTCATCGTCGTTCAGCGTGGTCAGCACCAATACCTGGGTGCCGGGAAGGGTCCGTGTGATCTCGCGCGTCGCGGCCACGCCGCCCAGGCGCGGCATGTGCAGATCCATGAGCACCACGTCGGGGCGCAGCTGCTCCGCCATAGCCACGGCTTCGACGCCGTCGCAAGCCTGGCCCACCACCTCCATGTCCTGCTCCATGGACAACAGCACGGTGGTGCCGCGCCTGACGAGCGCCTGATCCTCCGCAATCAGAATGCGGACCCGCGAACGGCGCGTCGCCTCTTCCTCGCTCATGGAATTCACTCACATCGTGACTCGTTAGTAATCATGCTGCTCAACAGGCATCATTGGAAGTGACTTTCGTCACTGTCGATGCAGACCCATGAGCATGCTTCGCTTATTGATTTCTCGCGACCGTCCTGCTGCAGAGGATGGACCCGCGGCGCAGCCTGGTCGCGGGCATCATTTGGCTGATGGTTGCGCTGGCGGCCAGCTTTGCGATCGCCGCATCGATCTGGGCGGGCCGCGTCGCCCGCGAAATCGTCCTGCAGCAACATGTCCGCAGACTGGCTCTCGAGACCGATCAACTGGCCTCGGATCTGGGACAGGCGGTGAGCGCGCGCCTCGACGCCCTGCGCGCCGTCGGAAATTCGGCGCGCTCGGAAGATCCGGGGCGCCTTGGCGAAATCTTCAGGCAACTGGCCGAGGCTTATCCGGACCTGGGCTGGATTGCGCTGACCGATGCCGACGGCACAGTGCTCGCCGCCGACGAGGAATTGGCCGGCAGGGGCCGATATGAGCGGAAAGGCGTGGTTTTCGGAGGGGCTGAAGGGCCCCTGGCTGGGAGTGATCGAGGCGGCGCCGCGCGCCGGCCGCGCGCCCGTGCTCGGCGATCTGTCCGCGCCGATCACCGACGATTCCGGGCGGGTCCGCGGGGTGATTGCGGCGCACTTGAACTGGCATTGGGCATCGCGAGACGTGCAGCGGCTCAACGACGCATTGAACGCTCGCGGCTCCGCACAGACCCTGG
Organism: uncultured Gammaproteobacteria bacterium; assembly: GCA_963837435.1. Lineage (GTDB taxonomy): Bacteria > Pseudomonadota > Gammaproteobacteria > Steroidobacterales > Steroidobacteraceae > Bog-1198. The sequence continues at coordinate 341,949 of CAWINJ010000009.1, read as the reverse complement.
TGCTGGATGGCGCCGCGCGCGTGCTCGTCGGGCCGGACGCTCTGCGCGGACAGCGCTGGGACGGAATCGCACTCGAGGAACCGCCGCCGATCGAACCCGCGGCGGCCGCGGATGCGCCTTCGGGCGCCAGCCCGGACATTCCGCGGTTCGAGCGGCTGCCCGACGGCGCCACAGTCCTGGTGACGCGGGCGCCCATCAGCGTAGGCGCCCGCTTCCCGGCGCTCGGCTGGCAGGTACAGCTCAGCGAGCCGCGAGAGCAGGTCTATCAGCGCGCGAACGCCCTCGCGATTCGCATTCTCTGGATTTCGATCTGCCTGGGCGCCGCCACGGCGGTGATCGGTGCGCTGGGTGCGCGCCACCTGACGAATCGTTTGCGGCGCCTGACTCGATCGGCCGCCGCGGTGGGCCGCAATCAGATGGCACGCATCGAGGTGCCGGACGGCCGCGATGAAGTCGCCCAGCTCGGCGTCGCATTCGCCAAGATATTGGACGCGCTGCGCCAGGAGCGCACCGAATTGCTCACGCTGAGCGGCGAGCTCGAGCGCCGGGTCGCCGTTCGAACCCGTGAAGTCGAACGTCTCGCCGAGGAGTCCCGCTATGCCGCCGTGGTACGCGAACGCCTCAAAATCGCCCGCGACCTGCACGACACCCTCGCACATTCGATGATGGCCATGCTCAGCGAGGTGCGCCTGCTGCGCAAGCTGCAGGTGCATGACCCGGACTCGCTGCGCGAAGAGCTGGCGCGGGCCGAGGAGGTGGCGCACGAGGGGCTGAACGAGGCACGCACCGCCATCACCCAGATGCGGGTCAATGCGGTTCGCGATACCGGCCTCGGTGCGGCGCTGCGCACGGCGTTCGACCGGTTCATCGACCGCACGGCGCTGCAGGGCGAATTCGGCGCCGATCCCGCAGCGGCGAGCTTCGGCGATGAACGCGCCGAGACGCTGTTTCGCATGGCCGAAGAGGCTTTGCGCAATATCGAACGGCATGCCATGGCCACGCACGCCGCGCTGACGCTGCGCACCATCGGCGGCGCGCAGCTGCAGCTATTCATCGAGGATGACGGGATCGGCTTCGACCCCGACGTCCCGCGGCAAGGGCACTACGGCATCGTCGGACTGCACGAGCAGGCGCAGCTCATCGGCGCGAGCCTGGCGATCGACAGCGCGGCCGGGCGAGGAACGGCGCTCACGGTGACCCTGCGCATGACCCCCGAGGAACTGTAGTACCTCTGCGTAATGATGTTGGCCCGGGAGGCTGAGCTCGCGGCCTGGCAAATGTTCCCTGTTGCCAGGCCGCGAGCTCAGCCTCTTGGGCGAATGCCATCGCCCGCTCAACGTCACTGTTCCTAGGCGAGCAGCAACTCGAGTATGCGGAGGTAGATGCGGTGCAGCCCATCGATGTCCGCGATGCGCACGCACTCGTTCACCTTGTGAATGGTCTCGTTGATGACCCCGATCTCGATCACCTGGGCGCCCATGGGGGCGATGAAGCGCCCGTCCGAGGTGCCGCCGCCGGTGGACAATTTGGGGGTGATTTGCAACTGCTCTTGCACGGCACGGCTGGCGGCGTTCGACAGCTCGCCCGGAACGGTGAGGAAGGGGTATCCGGAGATGAACCATTCGAGCGAGTACTTGACTCGATGCCGCCGCAGCAACTCCTCCACCACGGTCTTCAGTCCATCGACGGTCTGCTCGGTCGAATAGCGCAGATTGAATCGCGCCTTCAGCTCTCCCGGAATGACATTGGGTGCGCCCGTGCCGGCGGAAATATTTGACACCTGGAAAGTGGTCGGCTGGAAATGCTCGTTGCCCTGGTCCCAGGTGCGCGAGGCGAGTTCGGCCAGCGCCGGTGCCACCGCATGCACCGGGTTGTCCGCGAATTGCGGGTAGGCGATATGTCCCTGAATGCCGTGCACCGTGAGACGCCCGCTCAAGCTGCCGCGGCGCCCGATCTTGATGGTATCGCCGAGCGCCCGCTCGCTCGACGGCTCGCCGACCAGGCACCAATCGATGCGCTCCTGGCGCTCGCGCAGGACCTCGACCACGCGGCGAGTGCCGTCGACCGACGGACCTTCCTCGTCGCTGGTGATCAACAGTGCGAGGGTGCCTCGGTGCGCGGGATACCGGCCGACGAATTCCTCGCAAGCGGTCACCATGGCGGCCAGGCCGCTCTTCATGTCGGCCGCGCCGCGGCCGTACAATAAACCGTCTTCGACCATCGGTGTGAAGGGATCGCCGTGCCACTCCTCCGGCGGCCCCGACGGCACGACATCGGTATGCCCGGCAAAGCAAAACACCGGCCCGCCGTTGCCGCGCTTGGCCCAGAAATTATCCACCGGACCGAAGCGCATTCTCTCCACGATGAAGCCGATGGCTTCGAGCCGCTCGATCATCAATGCCTGGCAGCCGCCGTCGCTGGGGCTGACCGATGCCCGTGCAATGAGATCCTGCGTCAATCGCAGGGTGTCGGACTTCGGCGGCCGGGTCATTAGAAGCGCAATACCGGGGCCTGGCGCCGCATATTGACCCAGACCCCGTACAGGCCGAGAGCAAGGGCGGCGATGAGGACCCAGGCCGGCATCGCCAGGCCCAGGAAGGACCAGGTCACCCTGGCGCACTCTCCGGAACCGGTCAGCACCTTGACCAGCACTTCGCTCAACGAGAATACCTTGAGCATGAAATCGAGGGATGCCCCACAGGCCGGTACGCTGCCCTGCGGCAGGCTTTGAATGTACAAGTGGCGTACCGCGACCCCGATGGTGGCTAGGGCCGCCACGGCAAGCAGCGACGCATAGGCACGCCTGCCCCAGCCGACCGGATCGTGCGCCGCGGCGATCAGGAAGACGATGCCCAGGGCGAACACGCCGATCCGCTGAAAAATGCACAGCGGACAGGGTTCCAGGTGCAGGATCACCTGCGCGTAGTAGGCATAGGCCAGCAAGGCCGCGCATGCCGCAAATCCGAGAAGATTCCCCTGGCGCGAAGTCATCAGCCGCGCAACAAGGCTTGCGCGGCGTCGATTTGCTTGGCGACGTCCTCGAGCGAGGTGTGGCGGATGTCCTTGCCGTGCACCATGTAGATCACGTACTCGCAGATGTTCTTGGCGTGATCGCCGATGCGCTCCAAGGCGCGCACGATCCACATGATCTCGAGCGCGCGCCGGATGGTGCGCGGATCCTCCATCATGAAGGTGATGCACTGGCGTTGGATCGACTCGTACTCTTCGTCCACCATCTTGTCTTCCCGCGCCGTCTTCAGCGCCGCGTGGGAGTCCATGCGCGCAAAGGCGTCGAGCGCGTCGTGCACCATCTGCGCGACCTGCCTGCCGAGGTGCTTGACCTCGCGGTACTTGTCCGCCGGCCGCTCCATCGTGGCGAGCCGCGAGGCGATGTAGCCGATTTTCTCGCCTTCGTCGCCGATGCGCTCGAGATCGGTGATGGTCTTGATGATGGCGACGATGACCCGCAAATCACCCGCCGCGGGCGCCCGTATCGCGAGGATCCGGCTGCATTCCTCGTCGATCGAGACTTCCATGCCGTTGACCTTGTAATCGTCGGTCGCGACCGACTCGCCCAGGCGGCTGTCGCCTTCGACCAGGGCGGTGATCGCCTTGTGCAGCTGCTGCTCCACGAATCCGCCCATCTGCAGCACCTGGTTGCGGACCTTCTCCAGGTCTTCATTGAAGCGGCGGGAAATGTGGTGGGTGAGATCGGCCGTTTCCATAAAACTTACCTTAAGCCTAAAACCTGGGGAACGCTCAAAAAAACTCGCCTTCGTTTACATCCGATTGCATCTCACGTCAACACCGCGCCCGATATTTGTGACCTCATGCGCTTGCCGCGGCACTCACCGCCTCCTGCCAAATCCGCGGCTGCGGGAAATGGCAGGTAAACGTGCTGCCCTTGCCCTCGGTGCTCTGCACGTCGAGCCAGCCGCCGTGGCGCTGCAGGGCATGCTTCACGATGGCCAGGCCCAGCCCCGAGCCGCCCTGACCGCGGGAACGGCCGGCATCCACCCGATAGAACCGCTCGGTCAGCCGCGGAATGTGTTCCGCCGGTATGCCGATGCCGCTGTCCACCACGGAAAAGTACGCCCCCTCGCCATCGACCCACCAGCGCATTCGTACCGCACCCTCGGCGGGCGTGTACTTCATGCCGTTGACCAGCAGGTTGGTGAACGCGGATTCGAGTTCGTGGGCGGAGCCGAACAGCCCGTCGGCGGACTCGAGATCCAGGATCACCTGGCGCGGCCGTTCGGCGCTGGCCAGCGCGTCCCGATGCAGCCGTTCCAGCATCCTCGGCACATCGATCGGATCGCGGGGCGCCTCGCCGTCCGTCGACTCGAGCCGCGACAGCACCAACAGGTCGGCGATGATTGCGTTCATGCGCTGCGCCTGCGCGCGCATATCCCGGATGGGTCCGGCCCAGGCGGAATCGATCGAGGAATCGTCGGCCAGGGTATCGAGGTAGCCGGAAATCACGGTCAAGGGAGTGCGCAGCTCGTGCGAGGCGTTGGCGACGAAGTCCTTGCGCATCGCCTCGAGGCGCATTTGACGGGTCACGTCGCGCACCAGCAGCAGCGATTGGCCGCCGCCATAGGGCACCACCTGCAGCGCCAGATACAGGTCCAGCTGCACCGGCGGCCGGATGACCAGCGGCATCGCGAAATCGTCGCCATGCAGATAGAGCACGAACTCCGGCGAGCGGATCAAATTGTCGATCCGCAGACCCGACATCCATCGGCCTCTTCAGGCCCGAGCAGCCGCGCCGCCTGGCGGTTGAACCAGACGATTTCCCGCTGGGTGCTCAAGATGATGACGCCGTCGGGCAGCGCGGCCGTGGAACGGCGCAGCTCGCGAAACAGCTGGATCAGTCGCTGCTTGTGAAATTGCTTGCGCCGATGCAGCCGCACGACCTGGGCGACGATATCGCCCCAGATCCCGCCGAGATTGGGCGGGTCGATCTGCGAGCGCAGGCGCAGCCAGCGGTCGAGGCGGTACAGAGTCACCAACTGCCAGCCCAGGTACAGGCAGGCGGCCGCCAGAATCCACAGCCAAATGGGCCCAATCAGCAGGCCCACAACCAGGCCCAACCCCAGAATGCCCGCGAGCCGCGCGAGCGCGAAAGTCCACATCGCCGCCATTGACTTCGCGCCCGCCCTCCCTATGAGTCCCGAGTGGAGAACCGGTAGCCGGCGCCGCGCACGGTTTGCACCAACCGCTCCAGTAGATAAGGCTCGAGCGCCTTGCGCAGCCGGCGGATGTGCACATCCACGGTGCGCTCCTCGACATAAGTATTGCCGCCCCAGACCCGATCGAGCAACTGGCCGCGCGAGAACACCCGTTCCGGGATGCGTCATGAAGAAATGCAGCAGGCGGTATTCCGTGGGCCCCAGGGCGATTTCGCGTTCGCCGGCGCTCACCCGATGGCTCGAATCGTCGAGCTTCAGGCCGTCGGCCTCCACGATGTCGGCGGCGCCCGCCGGCGCCGCGCGCCGCAGCACGGCTTGGATGCGCGCCAGCAATTCGCGCGGAGAAAAGGGCTTGGTGATGTAGTCATCGGCGCCGCCCTCGAGGCCGCCCACCTTGTCCTGCTCCTCGGCGCGGGCCGTGAGCATGATGACCGGAATCTCTTCGGTGTCCTTGGCGCGCTTCAAGGATCGGGTCAGCTCCAGTCCGCTCATGTCCGGCAGCATCCAGTCGACCAGCATCAGATCCGGCCGCACGTCGACGATCCGGGCGCGCGCCTCGCGGCAGTCTTCCGCCTCGCGGACCTCGTAGCCGGCGCGCCGCAAGCCGAAGGCGACCATGTCACGAATCGCCTTTTCGTCTTCGACTATGAGGATGCGCTTGGCTGTCATGTAGCTGTAGTCCCTTGATTCCCTTAGCCCACTATTACAACGTTCGGGTGTGACAGTTCCATGACAGCTGTCTATTTGACTGCCGCGTTCCGCTTCGGTCAAGGCCACTTTATCGCGCAAATACAGCGGACTGAGGTCCGGCGGGGTCGATCCCCTCCCCCAGCCCCAAGCGCAGCGCGCCGAGGCGGGCGAACTCGCGCGCGTCCGGCAATGCCTGGCCGTCCATCGGGATCGAATGCAAGACCGGGCAGTGCGGCAAGGGCCGGATAGGCCGCAAAGCCGCGGCCGATCCCACGATACAGCGCCGGTCGCGGGGCGGCAGCACACTGTCGCGGGCGGCACCGACCCGTGCCGCGCCGGCCGGCGCCGAGGCACCACGCTCAGCGTCCGCTGCGAAACATCCCCAGTAGACCTCGCCCATGCGCGCATCGAGACAGGCCAATGCGCCCCGCCGCGCCCCTCTCCACGACTCGATACGCCAAGGCTTCCAGGGTCGTGACCGGCACCACCGGCAAGGCCCGCGCCGAAGGCCAGACCCTGGGCCACCGCCACGCTGATCCGCACGCCGGTGAAGGCGCCGGGACCGATGCTGGCGGCGATGCCATCCAGCATGGACAGAGACATCGCGGCCTCCGCCAGCACCGCATCGACCATGCCGAGAATCCGGCGCGCGTGCGACCGTCCGCCCTCGCGACAATCGGCCGATCAACTCATCGCCGCGGAGCAGCGCCACCGAGCAGGCTTCGGTGGCCGTATCGAGCGCCAGCACGACGCGCATGGCTCAGGTCGCCTGCGACGCGCGCGGCACCGCGGGACGCAGCTTCGCCAATCGCTCGGCGAGAAACGCGGCGGCGACGGCGCCGTCGGTGATGACCGGGACTCGGCGGCAGCGCCTCCAAGAACACGCGCCCATAGGCCTTGGTCCTGACGCGCGGGTCGCCGATGACGATGACGCCGAAATCATCGAATCCCGAATCAAGCGCCCCACTCCCTGCTTCAACGCCAGCACCGCCTGCGGCAGCTGATATTCGAAGAATGGATTGCCGCCCCGCCGGCGAATGCCTTCCAGGCGCGCCTTGAGCAGCGGGTCGTCGGGCGAAGCAAAGGGCAGCTTGTCGATGGCGACGATGGACAGCGCTTCGCCCTTCACGTCCACGCCTTCCCAGAAACTGCCGGTGGCCAGCAGCACCGCGTTGCCGAGCTCGCGAAATCGGCTCAGCAGCGCCTCGCGCGGCGCCTCGCCCTGCACCAGCACCGGAAACGGCGGATTCGGGAAATCGCGCCTGCAGCGCCCGAACCCCCTCGGCCAATCCGCGATAGCTGGTGTAGAGCAGGAAGGCGCGCCCGCCGCTCGCCTCGAGCAGCGGCGCGCAGGCATCGATGAATTTGGCGGCGAAGGCCGGCTCCTGCGGCTGCGGCATGCGCGGCGGCAGAAAAATGCGCGCCTGGCTCGCGATAGTCGAACGGACTGTCGATGCGCACCGTGCGCGCTTCGGGCAAGCCGATGCGCGCGGCAAAGTGCGAGAAATCCTCGCCGATGGCCAAGGTCGCGGAAGTGAACACCCAGGCGCAGGGCCGCGACTCCACATATTCGCGCAGCCGCTCGGCGATCTCGAAGGGCGTGTATTGCAGCAGCAGGCCATTGGCGTTGGCATCGACCCAGCGCAGTCCCGTGTCGTCCGACAGCTCGCGCAGGGCGGCAAGCGAGTTGGCAAGGGTCGCGGCGCGCCGCGCGCAGTTGGCGACTCCCGCGCCCGCGCCGAGACCCTCGAGCTGCGTGGCGATGTCGCTGATGACCGGTCTCGAGTTCCGGCAGCGCATCCAGAAAGGCATCGGGCAGGCCGGCCCATTCGTGGCGCCCCGGTCCGCGCTGCAAGGCGCCGCGCAGTTCCTCGAGCTGCGATCTCCACGTCGATGACGGCCGTGGCGGTGGCCGGATCGCGCACGCCCGCGGCCGGTCATCTCCGCCGTGATGTCGCGCATCAGCAGCTGCACCTGGCGCACCGACCAGGTCTGGCCGAAGAACTGCGCCGCGATATCCGGGACTTGATGCGCCTCGTCGAGGATGACGGCCTCCGCGCCCGGCAGCAGATCGCCGAAGCCCTCGTCCTTGAGCGCGAGATCCGCGAGCAGCAAATGGTGATTCACGACCACGATGTCGGCCGCCTGGGCATTGCGGCGCGCCTCGAACACATGGCATTGCGAGAACTGCGGACACTCCGATCCGAGGCAATTTTCGCGGGTCGAGGTGATCTGCGGCCAGAGCGAGGACTGTTCGGGCAAATCGGTGAGTTCCGACAGATCGCCGGCCTTGGTCGTGGCGGCCCAGCGCGAAATCCGCGCCAGGGTGCGCGCGGCGCCGCGCTCGCCTCCGAGCAAAGATCCTTGCTGGGTCGCAAGCTCCAGCCGGTGGCGGCAAAGATAATTGGCGCGGCCCTTGAGCAAGGCGATTTTCGCCGGCAGCCCCAGAGCGCGTGCCAGCAGCGGGACGTCGCGGCGAAACAGCTGATCCTGCAGGGTGCGTGTGCCCGTGGAGATGATCACGCTGCGCCCCGACAGCAGTGCCGGAACCAGGTAGGCAAAGGTCTTGCCCGTGCCCGTGCCGGCTTCGACGATCAGAGGTTCGAGGCGCGCCAGCGCCGGGCCCACCGCCTTCGCCATCGCGGCTTGCTCGGGGCGATAGGCATAGCCCGGCAGGGCCCGCGCCAGCGGTCCCTCGAGGTTGAAGACGTCTTGTAGTCGCTGTTCATGTCGCGGCCCGGCTTCGAGTTTCGACCGATGCCAGTGCCGAAAACGCACGAACGCCACCGAATTGGCCTTCAGGCTGTTCTTCAGCTGCCAGCGGATGTGGGTGTAATCCGCGGCCACGGCCGCGCGCAGCTTGCCGTCGGGCCCCTTCACCTTGAGATTCTCCGGCGCGCGCGAAACTGCGGCCGCCGTCGACCGAATAGCTCACCTCGGCGCCGGGCCCCACCGCGGAGTCCGCCACGATAGCGCATGTGCTCGGGAACGGGATAGGTGACGTCCGGCGCATCGAGGGCGTCGTGCCGCCGTTGCGCACCTCGAGGGTATAGATGACCCGGTCGCCCGGCACGACCCGGTCCGCCGGAATCAGCTCGACGCCCTGAACTGCCCGGCGCGCCCTGCGGCTGCGCCACTCGCGATTCGACCTCGGCGATGGACTTGATCTCGAGCGCGCTCGACCGGCTCCTGGCCGCGGGCAATCGCCCCCGTGAGCAGTGCCCAGAGGGTGCCGCAGACAATGAACGTCGGGGGATAGGTTTTCATGGGCGTCGTGCATTATAAATTATTTATAATCAATTACTTATCGGAAAAATCGCAGCTAAGACATGGCTCTGCGCAAGGGCGACAGCGCTGTCGCCCATTTCAGCATTCCGCACTTGGCGGTGAACCCGGCCATCTGTCATCCTTCTAAGTCTAATAATGTCTAGCTGCGAAGGACCCCCTCATGGCCACTGCACCCCAGCACGTCAACGCACTCGACTCCATTGACCACGACGTTTCGGCCTGGGTCGACGAGGTCGCGAAGCTCACCCAGCCGGACCACATCTACTGGTGCGATGGCAGCCAGGCCGAGTTCCAAACGCTGCAGCGCGAGCTGATCGCCGCCAAGGAACTGCTGCCGCTCAACCCGCAAAGCTTTCCCGGCTGCGTGCTGTCGCGTTCGAATCCGTCCGACGTCGCGCGAGTGGAACACCTGACCTTCGTCTGCACCCGGAACAAGGATGACGCCGGGCCCGAACAATCACTGGATGGCTCCCGCGCAGGCGCACGCGCAGATGGATGCCCTGTTTGCCGGCTGCATGAAGGGGCGCACTCTGTACGTGGTGCCGTATTGCATGGGGCCCATCGACTCGCCGTTCTCCCGATGCGGCGTCGAGATCACCGACAGCGCCTATGTGGTGCTCAACATGCAGATCATGACGCGCATGGGCCGCGCGGCGCTCGAGCGCATCGCGCGCGACGGCAAATTCGTGCGAGGGCTGCACTCCACCGGCGAGCTGGATCCGAAGCGCCGCTTCATCATGCATTTTCCGGAAGAGCTGTCGATCAAGAGCTTCGGATCCGGCTACGGCGGCAATGCGCTGCTCGGCAAGAAGTGCCATGCGCTGCGCATCGCCAGCTGGCAGGCGCGCACCGAGGGCTGGCTGGCGGAGCACATGCTCATCGTCGGCATCGAAAATCCGCAAGGCGAAATCCACTATCTGGCCTGCGCCTTCCCCTCCGCCTGCGGCAAGACCAATCTGGCCATGCTGATTCCCCCGGCCGGCTACAAGGGCTGGAAAGTCTGGACGGTCGGCGACGACATCGCCTGGCTGCATCCGGGCAAGGATGGCCGCCTGTACGCCATCAATCCCGAATCGGGCTACTTCGGCGTGGTGCCCGGCACCAACGCCAAGACCAATCGCAATGCCTACGACATGATTCGCCACGACACCATATTCACCAATGTGGGGCTCACCGCGGACAATCAACCTTGGTGGGAAGGCTTGACGGAGGGCAAGCCGGTGACGGACTGGCAGGGACGGCCCTACGATCCGGCCAACGGGCCCGCGGCGCAGCCGAATTCCCGGTTCACCGTGGCGGCCAGACAAAATCCCGGCTATTCGAAGTTGGCCGACGCTCCCGGCGGCGTGCCGATTTCCGCCATCGTGTTCGGCGGCCGGCGCCGCGCGCTGGCGCCGCTGGTGTATCAAGCTCGCAACTGGCTGCACGGCGTGCTGGTCGGCGCCGGCGTCGCATCGGAAACCACCGCCGCGGCCACCGACGCCGTCGGTGTCGTGCGCCGCGATCCCATGGCCATGAAGCCGTTCGCCGGCTACAACTTTGCCGACTATTGGTCGCATTGGATCAATGTCGGCGCCAAGCTCAAATCGCCGCCGCAGATTTTCCACGTCAATTGGTTCCGCCAGAACGAAGCGGGCAAATTTCTATGGCCGGGGTTCGGCGAGAATCTGCGGGTGCTGCGCTGGATCATCGATCGATGCAAGGGCACCGCCAAGGCGCGCGAGACCGCGATCGGCCATCTGCCGAACAGCGCCGACTTGGATCTTCAGGGACTCGAGGTGGCGCCGGCCGCGATCGAGGAACTGCTGACCGTCAATCCGCGGCTGTGGCAGGAGGAATTTGCCGGCATCGACAAGTATTTGCGCGAATTCGGCGATCGGGTGCCGCAGGCGCTGCAGGCCGAACTCAACCGCTCGATCGAGCGGGTTCACTCCTCGCAGGTGTAGCGAATCACCTGGGATGAATTGCTGTCCGGCGCCTTGCCGAGCCCGATCAGCCCCTCGCCGCGGATCTGCATGGAATCGCGGCGCACGAACGCTTCCTCGCCGTCCTTGCCGAGCACGAAGGTGCCGTTGGTGCTCTGATCGATGAGCATGAATTTATTGCGGTTCATCTCCACGCGGGCATGCAGGCGCGAAATCAGGTTGCCTTTGACGACCAGGTCGTTCTCCTCGGCGCGGCCGATGGTGATATTGGCGCGCCCGTCGTCCACCAGGACCTCCTGTCCCTGATAGCGCAGCCGCAGGCGGTGGACCTTGTTCGCCCGTTCGCGCTCGCGCGAGGTGATGGCGATGGCGGGCACCATGCTGGTGATGTCCTCGGTCTGCCACAGCACCTCGAACAAGGCCACCTCGCTGCTGCGTCCCTTCAGCGTGGCGATATCGATCTGGCGCACGGAGGCGCGCCAGTCGCTCGATAGATGTTCCACCATGGTGGCGGTGGTGATGATCTGCCCGGCTTTGGCCTGGCTGGTCATGCGGTTGGCCGTGTGCACGGCCGAGCCGAAGATATCGCGGTTCTCCTGCACCACGGGCCCGAAGTTGCAGCCGATGCGGATGGCGACGGTTTGCTCGTCGACTTTCAGCTGGGGATGCAGAACGATCTGCTTCTGCATCTGGGCGGCGGCATTCAGCGCATCGTCGGCCGTCGGGAAGGTCGCCATGACCTCATCCCCCATGGTCTTGATGACCGTGCCGTGGTTTTGATCGGTGGCCGCCCGCATGACATCGATGCAGATACCCACCATGTCCCGTGCGCGCAGATCCCCCAAAAGCTCGTACAGCTTGGTGCTGCCGACGACATCCGCGAAGACGATGGCGAGTTCTATTTCTTTGCCCATGTCAGGCCATTATACTTAATCCGTCGGCGGGGCCTCAGGCCGTTTAGGCCGCAATGCCCTGATTCAGTATGGGAAGCGCCGAATAGAGGGTTTCAGGCACCGCGTCGGGGCGCGCGGCGACCTCGGACAGGAAGCGCCGCCAGGCCCGCGCACCCTCGCGCCCCGCCATCAAACCATGCATGTGCCGCGTGATCGAATGCAGGCGTATGCCGCGCCGGGCGCAAACCTTGGCGTAGGACACGACGCGCTCGATGATCTGCGCAGGCTCAGGCACGGCCCAGCCCGGATCGATGAGCGCCCGCTCCAACTCCGCGAGCAGCGCGGGGCGGTGGTAGGCGGCACGCCCGAGCATCACGCCGTCCAGCCCCGCTGCCAGGTGGCCGCAGATTTCCTCCACCCCGGATAATCCGCCGTTCAATATCACGGTCAGCTCGGGCCTTTCGCGCTTGAGCCGGTGCACGTAATCGTACTTGAGCGGCGGAATCTCGCGATTCTCCTTGGGCGAGAGGCCGCCCAAGATGGCGACGCGGGCGTGCACCATCAGCGCGGCGACCCCGACCGTCGCCACCGCATCGACGAAGGCGGAAAAGAACTCATAGTCTTCGCGATCGTCGATGCCAATGCGGCATTTGACGGTGACCGGCAAGGGGGTCGCATCCTTCAAGGCTCGAACGCAATCGGCCACCAGTGCGGGCTTGAGCATGAGACAGGCGCCGAAGGAGCCGTTTTTCACCCGGTCGCTGGGACAGCCCACGTTCAGGTTGATCTCCGCAAAGCCCGCCGCCGCGCCGATCCGCGCCGCCGCCGCCAGTTCCTTCGGATCGCAACCGCCCAGCTGCAAGGCCACCGGCTGCTCGGCCCGGCTGTGCTCGAGCAGGCGCCGCGCATCGCCGCGCACCAGGGCGGTGGAAACGATCATCTCGGTGTACAGCAATGCATGCGGCGAAAACAGACGGTGCACGTACCGGCAGTGACAGTCGGTCCAGTCCATCATCGGAGCCACGTTAATTCGTCGATCTAACACATTGATTTCGCTTAGATATTGTTTGACACGATAAGCTCGGCTGCGACCGGACCGACCGTGTCGGGATCGAGGTTCTAAGTCTTTGACTCTACTGGTTTTCACACACGCCGTCATTCCAGGAAAACGATTGAGTCGGGCCATCGGGCGTGATCGACGTTAGATTGGAGGTCGTCGAAGATGATCGTTACTTCAATGTTGGCGAGGCCTTGTCGTCTCCGAAATGCCGCTCTGGCAACGGTGGCGGCGGATAGCGGCCCATCTTGGAGTTCCAATAAGCCCACGACCGCGGATCGATGATCCCGGGCGGCGCCCGATCCAACGCCTCGCGAAAATCCGCATCCGAAACATACTCGCGAATCACCCTCATATCCTCGTGTCGCGCGTAGGTCATGGCATACGCCATGAATCGGACTGGGTCCGCGAGGGCCCGCTCTGGCGGCTCGACCAGATGATCCTTGGCGCGATACCCAACATTTGCGCTGTAGCTGGAATCGGTCTCATAGCTCGTGGCCGCAGTCCTGATCGATTCGACACGCGAACTTGTCGATACCCGGCAGGTGGTCCAGGTCGACTTCGCGAGCCGCCATGGTGAGACGCAATTTCACGTCTTCGGGAAGGAGTCGCAGATCTCCATCGCCAAAAAAAGAAAGAGCCTTGAGTGTGATTTGAGGATTAAAAGTTGAGCCGTTAAGCCGTTGTGCAGCAGACAGCGCCAGAGGCAAATCCACTTTGCCCGCTGTAATGAGCGCGTCCATGTCGATGTAGTCCTTGGCCTCTGCGCGTACTTGGACTACCGACGCTTTCGTACCCGCGAGATCCACAAGGGAAGCGATGGCAAGTCCGTTATCCTCGGCTTCGAGGGGCGGTGCTAGCGACTCAGGCCCTCCGCATATTGCCCCGATGGAGCAGCAGGTAGGCCGCAGGCAGCACCAGCATCGAAAGCAGGGGCGCAGTGATCATGCCGCCGACCATGGGAGCCGCGATTCTGCGCATGACCTCGGAGCCCGTGCCGCCGCCGAACATGATCGGCAGGAGACCGGCGATGATCACGGTGACCGTCATCGCTTTCGGCCGGACGCGCAGTACCGCACCCTCCTCGATCGCATCGATCAGATCGCCTTCCGTATTGAACTGATTCGCCGCCCGGCGCTTCGCCATGGCGTGATCGAGATACATCAGCATGACGACGCCAAATTCGGCGGACACGCCGGCGAGAGCGATGAAGCCGATCGCGGAGGCAATTGACGAGTTGTAGCCGAGCAAGAACAGCAGCCAGAGTCCGCCGACCAGCGCAAGCGGCAGCGCCACCATGATGAGCGCCGCCTCGCGCGACGCTGCGGAAGGCGAGGTACAGCAGCACGAAGATGATGGCGAGCGTCAACGGCACGACCAGCCACAGCTTCCTGGCAGCCCGCTGCAGGTATTCGAACTGACCCGACCAGGTGATTGAATATCCGGGCGGCAATACAACGCGTTCCGCGACGATCTGCTGCGCCTGCCGGACATACCGCCCAAGATCGCGCCCGCTGATGTCCACGTAGACCCAACCGTTCAGGCGCGCATTTTCGCTTCGGATCTGGGGCGGACCGTCGGTGACGACCAGATCGGCGACGGCGCCGAGGGTCGTGGTGGCGCCCGTGCCGGTCACGATGGGCAGCACCGAGAGCTTTGCAACCGAGTCGCGAAGTTCCCGCGGATAACGGATATTGATGGGAAAGCGCTGCAGGCCCTCGACGGTCTCGCCGACATTCTCGCCGCCGATGGCGAGCGCGACGACTTGCTGAACGTCCGCGAGCGTGAGGCCGAAACGTGCCGCGCGGACTCGATCGATCCGCACTTCGATGTAGCGCCCGCCCTGAACACGCTCGGCATACACCGACCGCGTCCCCGGGACCTGTCGGACGGCCGCTTCGATCTGACTGCCGATCTTCTCGATGATCTTCAAGTCCGGACCCGCAATCTTGATGCCGACCGGGCTTTTGATCCCGGTCGAGAGCATATCGATCCGGTTGCGGATCGGCTGGACCCAGAGATTGGACAGTCCGGGCATTTGCAGAGCGCTGTTCATCTTGTCGATCAGCTCCTCCTGAGTCATAAGACCCGGCCATTTCGACTGCGGTTTGAACCGGATCGTCGTCTCGAACATCTCCTGCCCCGCGGGATCGGTCGCCGTTTCGGCGCGGCCCACCTTGCCGAACACGCGTTCGACCTCGGGAAAACTGCATCAGCACCTTGTCGGTCTGCTGCAGCAGCTGGGAGGCCTTGTCGGCGGACAGCCCCGGCAGCGCCGAGGGCATGTAAAGCAGATCGCCTTCGACCAGCGGCGGCATGAATTCGCTCCCAAGCCGGGTCAGCGGCACGATGGCCGACGCCGTCAGCAGTGCCGACAGGGCCAGGACCGTCTTCGGATGCTCGAGCACGAAATCGAGCAACGGCCGGTACAAGCGAATCAAGAAGCGGTTGATCGGGTTGCTTCGCTCGTCCGGTATCCGGCCGCGGACGAAGTAGTACATCAGCACCGGAATCAGAGTCACCGAGAGAGCCGCGGCCGCGGCCATCGAGTACGTTTTGGTGAATGCCAGCGGCCCGAACAACTTGCCTTCCTGGGCTTCGAGCGTGAACACCGGTACGAAGCTCAAGGTGATGACCAGCAGACTGAAGAACAAGGCCGGCCCGACTTCAGCAGCGGCCTCGGCGATGAGGCGGGCCTGCTCGGCGGCCGTAGGCCGCCGGTCTGGATTCTCGCGATTCCAGGCTTCGAGATGCTTGTGGCGCGTTCTCGATCATCACCACGGCCGCATCGACCATCGCACCGATCGCGATGGCGATGCCGCCCAACGACATGATGTTGGCGTTGACACCCTGCCAGTTCATGACCGTGAAGGCGGCCAGTATGCCGAGCGGCAGGCTGACGATGGCGACGAACGCCGAGCGCAGGTGGAACAGGAACAGTGCGCACACCAGCGCGACGACGATGAATTCCTCGATCAGCCGGTCGCGTAGGGTCGCGACCGACCGGTGTATCAGCTCCGATCGGTCATAGGTCGGGACGATCTCCACGCCGGCCGGCAGGCTTGCCTTCAGGCTCGCGATCTTCGCCTTGACGGCGTCGATCGTTTCCAGCGCATTCTTGCCGGCACGCATGACGATGACCCCGCCGACCACCTCGCCCTTGCCATCGAGTTCCGAAATACCGCGGCGCAGTTCCGGGCCGATCTGGATGCGCGCGACATCACCGAGCAGGATGGGGGTACCGCCGCCGGCCAACCCAACCGGCACATTGCGAAAGTCCTCCAGGCTCTTGAGATATCCGGTCGTGCGGACTGCGTACTCGGCCTCGCCGAGCTCGAGCACCGAGCCGCCCGTCTCGCTGTTGGAGTTGCCGATCGCCTGCTTGACCCGATCGATCGTCAGCCCAAGCGCGCGCATACGATCGGGGTCCAGCACCACTTGATATTGTTTGACGAGACCACCGACGCTCGCGACTTCCGCGACGTTCGGCACGCTTTTCAGCTCGTATTTCAAAAACCAGTCTTGCAGCGCGCGCAACTGCGAGATGTCGTATTTGCCGCTGTGGTCAACCAGAGCGTACTCGTAAATCCAACCGACTCCGGTGCCATCGGGACCCAGGGTGGGCTTCGCCGTCGGCGGCAGTCTTCCGGTGACTTGGGCAGATATTCGAGCACCCGCGAACGCGCCCAGTAGAGATCGGTCTTGTCGTCGAAGATGATGTAGACGAAGGAGTCGCCGAAGAAGGAATAGCCTCGCACGCGTGCGCGCACCAGGTACCGACAGCATCGTCGTGGTCAAGGGATAGGTGACCTGATCCTCGACCACCTGCGGCGCCTGCCCGGGGAATTCGGTGCGGATGATGACCTGCGTGTCCGAGAGGTCCGGCAGTGCATCGAGCGGCGTGGCGAGGGTCGCGTGAATCCCCCACGCGGCAAGCAGCCCAGTTGCCATCAGGACGAGGAAGCGGTTCTGAATCGACCAGCGGATGAGGGAGGCGAGCATCTCAGTGCACCTCGTCCGGGGATCGTCGCGACGGCGCCGGCATCATTGTCGGTGTCCGTCGGCGTCGATTCGTTCGGACCGGCGAGGGCGTCAAACGCGCTGCGCAGGTTCGCCTCCGAGTCGATGAGGAACTGCCCCGATGCGACGATGTTTTGCCCCACGGTGAGTCCCTCCAGAATCTGCGAGCGGCCGTCCCTGCTCGGCGCCGACCCGCACGACCGCCGGACGAAAGTGATTGGCATCCTCGGCGAGGATCACGATGCTTCGCGTGCCCGTCTTGATCACCGCCTCGGTCGGCACGGTCAGCACCGACCCTTGCACCGGACCCTCCAAGTGAACCGTCGCAAACATCCCCGGCCGCAAGTGTCGGCCCGGATTGTTGATGACCACCCGGACTTTCAGCGTTCGGGTGGCCTGCGTCAGTTCCGGGTAGAGATAGTCAACCTTTCCTTCGAAGCGCTCGCCGGGCAGCGCCGGGACCTGGACCTCGGGCGGCATCGCCGGTCTTGATCCAGGCAGCCTGCGCCTCGGGCACTTCGGCAATCGTCCAAACGCTGCTCAGATTGGCGAGCTGAAACAGCGTCGCACCGGGCTCGACGGCCGCGCCCTGACGGGCCCCCAGTTCCATCACGTACCCGTCGAACGGCGCGTAGTAGTCGATGCGCCGCTCCACATGGCCCGTCTTCTCAATGCGAGCAATCTGCGCATCCGATAAGCCGAAAAGCCCAAGCCGCCGGCGGGCTGCCTCGATCAGAGTGGGGTCATTGGAGCCGCGTGCAATCAAGAGTTCCTGCTGCGTGGCGAGCAGATCGGGCGAATAGACGCCCGCCAGCAGCTGCCCGCGATGCACCGAATCGCCGACCGCGCGAACATCCAGACGCTCGACCCAGCCGGGCTCCCGCACCTGAATGGCTTCGATGCGGTGTTCATCGACAGCCACCAGCCCGACGGTATCGACCACGCGGGCAAAACTGCCTTGCTCGACCTTGACGAGGCGGATTCCCAAGGTTTTGAACGACGCGCGAGTCGATCTCAATGCTGGCGGGCGCACCCTTGCCGCCGCTCATCGATGGGTCCGCATATTTCGGCACTAACTGCATGTCCATGAATGGAGATTTACCCGGTTTGTCGAAATGCAGGCTCGGGTGCATCGGGTCGTACCAGTAGCTCGGCACCCTAAGGGTCACCGCTTGTTGAGCGGGGCGTTCCTGGCGGCGCAGACCCAGGACGCCCAGCAAGACGCCAAGGATCGCGATCACGACCGCTGCGGCCACGAGCGCGGCAATCTGTGTACGGCGGCTCATGGCGATTCTCCGGCTGGCGGGTTGTGCTGCACTCCAATAGTCCAGCCGAACTTGCGCGCGCGCCGACTCAACGGCCAGCGCCAAACGTTGCAGCTTCACATCCAGGAGGCCGCGGCGCGCGAGAAGCACGCTATCGAAGCTGCCACGTCCTGCTTGATACGCGCTGCGCGCCGCCTCGACGCGGCGCTCGGCATCGGGAATGATCGACGCATCGAAGTCGTCGACGCGTTCCTGGTAGTGCCGCCGATCCACGTAGTCTTGATTGATCTCTGCGTGCAACTCGCGCAGCAAATCGCGTCTTCGATCTTCGCTCGCGTGCGACTGTTCCAGTGCGGCGGCGAGTCCCCGGTCCTGGCGATTCTTGGTGAAGTACGGCAGTCCCACTTTGAACTGCACGCCGACGAAGTCCGAGAAGTCGCGCCGATAGGCGTAATACACCTCGACCGAATAGTCCGGCTTGTAGGACTGCCTCGCGAGGGCAACATCCGTCTGCGAGGCTTCGATCTGCTTGTCGAGCGTTGCCGATCACGGGATGATGGTCGGCGCCCGCCATTAAACCCGGCAGCGGAGTGAGGATTGCCGGCATCGTGAGCGACTCGGCGATCGGGCGCTCAGCCGCATCGCCGATCCACCGTGTCGAGACCGGCGCGTGCGCGCAACTCATGATGCAGCCAGTCATGAGCCTTGTCGGCGATGACGCCGGCATCCACTTTCGCCGCCAGCCAATCAGCCTGGCTGACCTTGCCGTTGCCGTAGTCCTTTTCCTGTGACTGCACCTGCAGTGCCGCTTCCTCGACCAACCGTTGGGCGAGCTGGAGGCCCTGTTCAGCCTCATACACATCGAGCCACGCCAAAGACGCGTCACGACGCACCATTGCGCTGCTCATTATCGAGCGCAGCGCGGTCCGCATCGGCGTCGAGTTGCTTGCGAGCTCCCTGCAGGCGCCGTTTCTCGGCTCGAGGAAAATCCTGACTTAGGCCGATCGTAAACTCGGTAAAGTCATCGCGGCGGGTGCTGAAGGCTTCCGACGTATCGATCGGCAGCTCTTTGAGTCCGCCGGAAAGCTGCGGATCGGGTAACTGCGAGGCGGCAATCGCCTGCTGATCCTCCGCCTGGATCTTCGCCTGGCGTGCGGTCAGCAGGGGTTGATCGACCGCAGCCAGCCGCGCCGCCTCTTCCATCGTCAACGGCGCGGGCGCCTCCGTTGGGCCAGAGTTTGGGGGTCCAGGCTCCGCCTGGGTCGACTGTTGAGCCGCGAGGCTGAGCACCAAAGTGAAAGCGCAGACAGACCAACGACGGACTGGCTGTTCTCGGCAGCGTAGCAAGGGCGCCTGAGCGCCCGCGAATGAACGAGACATGTCTATTCTCCAAAGCTTGAGCGAGCCCAAGAGGGCCGCAAAGTCCAAGCGGGCCCGTCACGGAGCGACTACCAGTGCCGCCGTTACCGTCGACAGGACGGAACCAATTGGCTTTAGAGAATGGGTGGGCGAATGAGCGGCGAATCGTCGCGAGAGGAGAAGTGTATCGACAGGAATTGCGGAAACAGCGTTGCAGAGCCAAGCCAATTCAGCACTTGCGGTGTCGTCGTGACGACACCAGCGACAGTGCCCACGCAGACTTCGAGGCAGCAGCTCATCGTGTGTTGGCCTTTAGGGCAACAGGAGTCTTGAGACGCATCAGAGCGCGAATCGGCGGAGGTTTGGCAATGCGTCGGCATCAGAGGGGAGATACCCGCCATTGCGGACACAGACCCCTGCAGGCCGATGGCGAGCATCACGATGAGGGCGATGAGCTGACGCTTCACGTAGAAAAGCCTAACACCGAAGCGCGCCGAAGCAAATCGATACTTCGCCGCAGCTAACCGATTGAATCGGCATAATAAATCGTCTCGAACCCTGCGACGTCAACTCGTCCCAGGAGATACGGTGCGCCATCGTCCTACCATTGTACGGCACGCCCGGAGTCCTTTACCCTTCCCGCCAATGGGTTTTCTCTGATACCGGTTGAGGGCGTCGATCGCATGGGAGGATCAAATGCGTGATCAAGAGATACGTGAGGCCCTCGAGCGGCATTGGGCCGCATCCGATCGCAATGATTTTGAAACCGAGCACTCCATCTATCGGGAGGACGTCGTACTGGAATACCCGCAGTCAGGCGAGCGAATCCGCAGCCGACGCAATATACAAATTACGCGCAGCAAACAGCCGAGCCAAAAGCGCTTTTCCGTGCAGCGTATCGTTGGCGGCGGCGATCTTTGGGTCACCGAATACATCCTGACGTACGACGGCAAGCCGTCCTACACCGTCAGCGTCATGGAATTCAGCGGCAATAGAGTCGCCCGCGAAACTCAATACTTTGCCGAGCCATTCGAGGCGGCCGCATGGCGCGCGCAGTGGGTCGAACGAATGGACGCTTAGGCTTCAACGAAACTATCGAGGCGTAAGTATGACGCTTTGCGGCCGCGGCACCGACAGCCGTGCAGGCAATTTTCTGGACGATCCGGATGCGTTGCGGCTGGCCGCCGGCGATATGGACGCGATCTTTTTGCCCGCCTGGGGAATGCTCGGCGCATCGCTGCGACATCGGGGTGAAGAGCTGCTGCGCCGGGTCGAGGACCTCGCGGCGGCCGCCGCGAGGGGCAGCACCGCCGGGATTCCGCTCCTGCATCCTTGGGCCAACCGCCTCGCGGGGCCCCTCTATGAGGCCGCCGGGCGCCAGGTGCATCTCGATCTTTCGTCTCGACTGCTTCACCTCGATGGCAATGGACTGCCGATGCACGGCGTGGGCTGGCCATTGCTCGCCTGGGAAGTGGACGAAACGACGCCTCAGCGGATCGCGGCGCGGCTGGATTGGAACCGCAGCGAGCTGCTCGCGGTATTTCCATTCCCCCACCGCCTGGAGATGACGGTGAGGCTTCGGCCGGATGGCTTGACCGTGGACACGACCTTGGTGGCCGGCTCCGACGGCCCGGTACCCGTGAGTTTCGGATTTCATCCGTACTTCGGAATCCCCGGGTTGCCTCGCGCGCAATGGCGGTTGACCTTGCCGGCGATGCGCAGGCTGGCGTCCGACCAACACGGGATTCCGTCCGGCACCGAGCAGCCGGTCGGGTCATTCGATTCGCCGCTCGGCGAGAGCGACTTCGATGACGGCTTTGCCGTGCCGGAGGCGCATGCCGCGTTTTCGCTCGCGGGCGCCGGCCGCCGAATCACCGTGGAGTTCCTGGACGGCTACCGATTCGCGCAGGTCTTTGCGCCAAAGGGCAAGGATTACATCGCAATCGAGCCGATGACGGCGGCGACGAACGCCCTCAGGAGCGGACGTGGGTTGAAACTGGTCGAACCGGGCGGGCGATTTCGGACCGCCTTCGCGGTTACCGTCAACTCGACTGCCGAGATGTCATTGTGACGCGCAGGATTCGAGTGCGTCATTTGCCTCACCTCTTTTGATAGTCGGTGAAAACGAAATCACGCGCCTTGACCAGCGTATGGCAGGCGAACCCGCACTTGGCGTCGTGCCCCTGGGGCGGACTATTCTGCAATGTGCCCGGACTGAAAGTATCGGACGCCGGGTCGTATTCGAATGCGGCATATCCTCATCCACCGCTGTCCGCAAACCGTTTGGCATCCTTCATCTTGCCGGGATAGCCGGCCTTGAAGCCGCGATCATTGCGGGGTTCCCGAGGATGACCGCGAGCTTCTCTCCATTGTGGCTGACGGCGATCGTCTGCCAGGATTCGTAGCCTCTGAACTCGGAGAAGGCCAGCCCACCGGGCACCTTTACGGTGTACTTGTCCTCACCTGAAATTGCCGCCCTCGCAGCCAGACCCGCGAACACCACCGCTATACCCGCGCAGATCAACATGGTTTTGCCCTTCATCGTCACAGCTCCCTTTGCGTAACCAAGTATTCCCTCGTGCTCATCGCTCCGGCCCCTCACGCTCCTCTCCCAAGGGCGGCCTTGGGCTTTGAGGAAGGCTAGAGTGTCCACCGTTGGCCCCTGCGCCCTGATGAGAGCCAGCCCTTCCCTAGGTTCGGGTGAAGGTCATGATCCAGTTCGTCTCCCAAGTTCTGCCTCCGTCGGCAGAGAATGCCTGCTCGAAGCGGGACGAGGTTGGCGTGATCTCCGAGAAGCTGTTTCGCACCAAGATACTTCGATCATTGAAGGTATCCTGGCCGTAGAAATCTCCGCGCCCATTCCTGAACTCGCCGATCATGGCGCCGGTCAACATGCCGACGCGGCTGTTGGTCCAGTTCAGATTCCACTGGTGTGAGGTGGGGTTGTACAAGCGAAGTCCGACGCCTTCGATGCGGCCGGCCGGGCCCTGCACGTCGAGTTCGAACAGACTGGCTCGGCCGTTCCAGACTTTGCGAACGTCCGACACACCCTCGTAGTCGGTCCAGGTTGTCGACCCTGTCAGCGGATGTACGAGCCGCGACACGTGGGTCTTCCACGAACCGAAATTGAAATCAAAGTCGTGTTGACGGTCCAGTTCCGCCGCATTCATCGGCATCGCCGCCCCAAGCAGCATTGCCGCGAAAGCAACCGACGTGGTCCATGTTCCTGCAAGCTTGGTCATTGAGGACGATTATCCGCATTGCGCCCGAAGCCTTAAGCGCCACTCCTTGGAAAAACACCTGGGCCACCTTGACGACGGGGCTGCCAGCGGGGTCATACTCCCTTGCCTGATTCAAACCCTCGAGCGCGGCAATGACTCCCGACTCCACCCTCTCCGAAGCCGATGTGCATGCGTGCGTGCGAGTGCTGCGCGCCATCGAGGCCGACCGCTCGCATCTCACGCGTCTCACGCGGGAGCAGCGCCGCGAGCTGTTGACGCTCGCGGGCCTGGTCGCGAAGCCCGAACGGCAGGATCTGGTCAAGATGGCCAAGGCCTTTCGGCGCGCAGAGCGCGCGGCGGTGAAGCAACATGACCGGCAAGTGCTGGCCACGACGGGCCTGCGCATGCAGCGCCGCGCCGCGGAATATGCCCCGCTGCGGCTCGAGCGGCCGCCGCCCGAGGATCTCTCTGGCGGGCGACCCGAGTTCCGTCAGGAACGAGACTGTTACGTCTGCAAGCAGCCCTTTGCAAGGGTGCATCGCCATTACGACTCGTTGTGCGATGCCTGCGGCGACTTCAATTATGCCAAGCGCGAACAGTCGGCCGATCTCGAGGGGCACCATGCGCTGGTCACCGGCGCCCGGGTCAAGATCGGCTTCCAGGCGTCCCTCAAATTGCTGCGCGCCGGTGCGCACGTCGTGGTCACCACGCGTTTTCCGGTCGACGCCGCCGGCCGCTACTCGCAGGAAGCGGATTTCCCCACCTTCCGCGCGCGCCTGCAGATCCATGGTCTCGATCTGCGGCACACTCCGAGCGTCGAGATCTTCACCCGGTTTCTGACCGAGCGGCTGCCGCGGCTCGATTACATCGTCAACAACGCCTGCCAGACCGTGCGCCGCCCGGCGGGCTTCTTCCGGCACCTGCTCGCAGGCGAAGCCGAACCGATCGCCGCGCTGCCCGATGACTGGCGTGGGCCGCTGGCGAGCCATCATGAATTGTTGCACAGCCTGCAGGGATCGCGGGCGCACGATGCCGGCGCCCTGGTGGCGTCGAACGCGCAACGCTACGGCGAGGGGTTGGTGCACAGCGCGGCGCTCTCGCAGCGGCGCTACCTCGATGAGGACTTTTGCGGCGGCGAGGCGCTGTTCCCGGCGAACCGCTACGATGAGGATAGGCAGCAGGTCGATTTGCGCGAGGTCAACAGCTGGCGGCTGCGCCTGCACGAAGTCGAGACGCCCGAGCTGCTCGAGGTACAGCTCGTGAACGCCGTCGCACCCTACATTCTCAACGCCCGCCTGAAGCCGCTGATGCTGCGCACGCCCGGACGCCACAAGCATGTGGTCAACGTCAGCGCCATGGAGGGTCAGTTCTATCGCACCACCAAGACCGACAAGCATCCGCACACCAACATGGCCAAAGCGGCGCTCAATATGATGACGCGGACCAGCGCGCCGGACTTCGTGAAGGATGGCATCCATATGAACGCCGTCGACACCGGCTGGGTCACCGACGAGGATCCCGCCATCCACGCGGCCCGCAAGGCCGAGCAGGGCTTCGCGCCGCCCCTGGACATCATCGACGGCGCCGCGCGCATCGTCGACCCGATCTTCGCCGGGCAACTCACGGGCGAGCACTTGTGGGGCCAATTCTTGAAGGACTACAAGCCGGCGCCCTGGTGAGCCGCGGCGGCGGGATTCGGTGGCTGCCGACGCCCGGCGGCGGCCGGCCACGGTCCTAGAAGCCGAGAGTCAACTGCGATCGATCGGCCGGCGGCGGCCGAAATAGCTGGGTGGTCAACTCGTACCTGTCGTGCGCGGAGTCGAATCCGCACTTACGCCGCGCCAGTTCGAACCGGGTACGCAGCAACTCGGCGTAGGGGCCGGTGCCGCTCATGCGTTGGCCGAATTCGGCGTCGTAATCCTTGCCGCCGCGCGTTTGATTGATCAGCGACATCACGTGCTTGGCACGGTCAGGGTAGTGCTCCGCCAGCCATTCGCGAAACAGCGCCTTGACCTCGTGCGGGAGCCGCAGCAACACATAGCCGGCGCTGCCCGCGCCCGCCTGCTTGGCGGCCGCGAGAATGTCCTCCATTTCGTGATCGGTGATCGCCGGGATGACGGGGGCCACCAGAACGCCGACGGACACCCCCGCCTCGGCCAGCTCGCGGACGACCCTCAGACGGGCCTGCGGCGAGGCAGCTCTTGGCTCGAGCGTGCGCTTGATGTCGTTGGTCAGCGAAGTGATGCTGAGCATCACTTGCACCAACCGGTCCCGCGCCAGATCGGCCAGCAGATCGATGTCGCGCAGCACCAGTGCACTCTTGGTGACGATGGTCACCGGGTGCCGGCAGTCCGCCAGGACCTCGAGAATGGCACGGGTGATCTTCAGCCGTTTCTCGAGCGGCTGATATCCATCGGTATTGATGCCCAGTGCGATAGGCTTGCAAACGTATCTTGGCTTGGCCAGTTCAGCTTCGAGGATCGCGGCGGCATCGGCCTTGTAGAACAGCTTCGTCTCGAAGTCCAGCCCCGGAGACAGCCCCAGATAGGCGTGAGTCGGACGGGCGAAGCAGTACACGCAGCCGTGACTGCATCCACGGTAGGGGTTGATCGATTGATCGAAGCCCACATCGGGCGAATCATTGGTGCTGATCACGCTGCGCGCATGATCGGGAAGAACGCTCTCGCTGAGATGTTCGACGATCTCCTCCTCGTACCACCCGTCATGTGCGGTCTCGCGCCTGGTTGCCTCGAAGCGCACGGGGGGATTCGAGGCTGCGCCTCGTCCCTTGAATTGCCGATGGCCCATGAAGCTTCGCGTCATGGCGAAACTCTACCCGCCGTTCGGGCGATCGTAAATCCAGTACTGGCGCGCACCGAACACTGTATACGGCCGTTTTGGGGCCGCGGGGCCCGAGTAGTGGGCAGTGCAGGCGCCGGCTGTAGGACCCGTGAGGACAGCCGCATGCGCGATCGGCTGCTGCCGCGCCGGCCCTGCATGCACCAAGAATGGAGCCTGGATGATGGGTCCTATGATTGAAGGAGGCGAAATGAAAGTACTAGCCAGCTTGTTTGTTGCCGCAACGATGCTGTCGGGCTGTATCAGCAGCAGCGATCCTTCGCCGCCGGCCAAGACCACCGTGGTCGTCCCTCAGGGCTCCGGAACGACCGTGGTGTGCCAGGATGGAACCAAGCCGCCGTGTAACTGAGCCGACTGCTGCTGCTCCAGGCGTCGAACCTGCTTCCATAGCTGTCCGGCGAATATCACTCCGCCGCTGCGTATGGGAAGGGCGCCGGCCGCGAGCAATTGCGCCGCCCAGGTATTGCAAGTATGTAGAGCTGAGTAGCGTGGCGTCGCGTCGAAAAATAAGCTGCCTTCGTAAGGGCCGTTCGCGGCGGGTTTGACGGCGTCAGCGTCGGCATCCGCGGCCGGCTTGTCCAAGGAATGCCGGATGAAGTCCTGCGCGTCGCGCGACTGGGCCTTCGTCACGGATAGAACTGCCACGTTGAGCGCTCCGAAGGCATCTTGGGGCGGGGACGAGAGGCCGGTCGCGAGAATCAATCCCCGGCCCGGCCAAAGCGCGCCGAGCAGGACCGGTGCGTTGCGGTGCTTGGACAACAAATAGCGCCGGTCGCCGAATCCAAAGAACAGGTAGCGCACCCCTGGGAATTGCCTCGCCACCGGGTCCAGAGGCGCCTGAAGGTCGGCCGCCGCAAACCCGACCTCGATGTGCCAGCCGCGCCGCACTACATAGATGGCCGAGGTACTGGCGGGGTCGGCTGGCGCCGAGAACTGCACCGGGCTTGCATGGCAGGCCGGCAGCAAAGCGAACAGCGAGGCCAACAGGTAGGTTCGGCCGCGCAACACTTAGCGGCAGGCGTTCATTCCGAAACCAGTCCGTACTGCTGGGCGATCAGCATCAGCTGCAGGGCGCTGTTCGCGCCCAGCTTCTGTTTGATGGAGGATTGATGATTCGCCGCGGTCTTCGGACTCAGGCCGAGGCGTTCCCCGATTTCCTCGACGTCGAACCCTTGGGTCAGCATCCGCAGCACCTCGAGTTCGCGGGTCGACAGCGCATCGGCAAGCTGATTGGCCGCCGACGATTGCTTGTTCATCGCCGCTTCGACATCCGGGCTCAGATAGGGGCGGCCGCCGCCCACGCACCGCACCGCTTCCACCAGCAGATCGGGCGCGCTCGCCTTGCTCAAATAGCCGAGCGCGCCGGCGCCGATCGCCCGGCTTGCGTAGATCCCGTCGTGATACATGCTGAACATCAGGACGCGGGCCTCGGGCCTGCGTGCGACGATGCGCCTGAGAATTTCAATCCCGCTGACTCCGGGCAACGCGATGTCGAGCACGACGACATCCGGCCGCAGATCGGCATCGAGGCGCATGGCCTCCGCGGCGCTCGCCGCCTCGCCGACCACGGCCAGGGAGTCGTCGCCTTCCAAGAGACGCCGATAGCCCTCGCGCACCACCGCATGGTCGTCCACCAGCAGCACGCTGATCCGCTTGCGCGCCGGGGAATTCAAGAGGGGCCGCCGGACACGGGGAGCGCGGCAATGACCCTGAAGCCGGCGCCGTGCTCGCTTGCCAGCGTGATCGATCCACCCAGGGCGGAGACCCGCTCGCGCATTCCGATCAACCCCAACCCGGCGCGAGGCGCCCGCAAGTCGCAGCCGCGGCCATTGTCGGCGATGAGAATGTCGATGCTCGGCCCACCGCCCGCGGTTTGTGCGGAGGCAATTCGAACCTCGAGCTTCGTGGCCTGGGAATGGCGCGCCATGTTGGTGAGTGCCTCTTGCACGAGCCTGTATACTACCAGTCCTCGGGTTTCGTCCAAGCCCTGCAAATCGGCGTCGATCGACAGCTGCATCGAGACTCGTGGAAGCCGCGAGCGCCACTCCCCGATGCAGTGCTCGAGCGCCGCCGCGACGCCCAGGTCGTCGAAGCCTACGGGCCGCAGCTGGCGAATGAGACCCGACACCACCCCATACACCTTGTCGATGTTCGCGATCATCCCGCGCGCCGTGGCGCGGGGCCCGGTCTGATCGAGCGTCATCTCGCGGATCGCCACGGCATCGAGCTTGATGGCATTGAGATACTGGCCCAGCTCATCGTGCAGATCGCGCGCCAGGGACTTGCGCTCGTGTTCCTGCATGTCCACATACTGCTGGGCCAGGCGCTGATTCTCGGCGAGCGCCTCCACGAGCCGCGCCTCGAGGGCTCTGCGCAGGCGCAGCTCACGACTGGCTTCGAAGTAGCGGCGCGATGAGAACCATATCAGGCTGACGGCGACTACCAGCAAAACACCGGGGATTTCATCGATCTGCAGACTCTCGAAGGGGCGCGTCCATTTGGCCAGCGCCTCGCTGACGTTGAACCTCGCGCATAGAAATGCCGCGGCGATGGCGATGAGCACGACCACCACGATGTCGCGGTGCGCGGAGATTTTCCGGCCCGCATCGTCCGCAAAGTCGAATTCGGCGCTCATCGCTCACCTCCGGCCGCTTTGCCGGCGGCAAAGCGAGGACCGAAGGGTAACGCCCTTCTCAACGGAAGTGTATGCGTACCCCCGCCCAGATCGCCCGCGGCTGAGCCGGAGACACCGCGTTCTCGTTGGTCCAATCGTTCGGGTTGGAGCGAAACGTCCCGTTCGGATTGAACGAGTTGCTGGTCAGGAACCCGGCGGTCGAGTACTCCTTGTCGAACAGATTGACCAGGCGCGCGAACAGGTCGAAATCGTCGGTCACATGATAGGTGCTTTGCAGATTGACGACCGCGTAGCCGGGAATCCATCCCGACCCCTCGATGAAGGCGCCCTCTTCATTGGTGCCGCCGGCTTGATTGGCGTTGTTTTCGTCTCCGTGCAGGAAGGAGCCCGAGACCAGCACCAGGTTGCCGCCCACGTCCCAGCGCTTGTCGATGTCATAGTCCAGGACCAGCCGGCCGGTGTGCCGGGGAATCAACGGAATCCGATCTCCCGGGCGCACCAGGATGTTGCCGGCGGCATCGGCCGCGCTGTTGGATTCGGCGTTGACTTCGAAGCTCGATTGGAAGGTGGCGTCGACGTAGCTATAGGTCGCATGCCAGCTCAGGGCGCCCTGCTTGCCGCCCAGCGCCAGGTCCAGGCCCTGGCGCCGCGTACTGCCGACATTGTCGAAGTAACCCTGATTGGTGCTGGTGGCCACGAACTGAATGTCATCGCTGTTCACCGTGCGGAACAGGTCCGCGCTCCACACCAATCGCTGGTCCGGCAGGTTGCCGCGCAAGCCCACTTCCACAGTTCGGGCCACCACCTGCTTCAGACCCGGGTCGCTGGCAAAGTCATCCGGCAGGCCGCATGGCGCCGTGGGATTGGCGCAACCCAATTCGATCACCGTCGGCGCCCTGCTTGCCTCGTTGTAGTCGGCATAGAAGGTCAGCGCATCGGTCGGCGTCACCGTGAATCCGATCGACGGATTGACCCGGCTGAAGGTGTGAACGCCGCTTAAGGGGCTCGCTTCATCGAAGCCCGAGCCCACATCGCCGACGTCGGTGTCGACGCTGTAGCCGTCGAGAGTTTCGGTGTTTCTGTTGTAGCGCGCGGCAGCCGTGAGGTGCAGCAGCGCGCTCGGCGACAATGTATCGGTCACATAGGCGCCGAAGATCTTGTTGCTGCCGGTGAGCGATATGACGGTTTCATCGTTCAGCGGGTTGTCCAAATAAACGAGGGTGTGATCCGCCGCCAATGCGCCGTACTGGAACAGCTGCGCATAGCTGTCCCGGGAATCGTCGAAGTCGGCTCCGGCGACGGCTTGGTTCTTCATTCCGAAGAGCTGCCGCGAATCGGTCAGCTGCACGCCGAAACCGGCGGTGCGCTGAGTCAACTGGGATACGGCGTTTTGACCCGGGGAACAGTAGGCGATGGCGGCCCGGCTCGAGAGGGGCGCGCCGCAGTCAACCGGCGGCCCCGCGTTCTCCTCGAGATAGCTGTCGTTGATGTTGCCGTTGCTGCTGCCGGTGACCAGGTGCCGATAATAGGCGTTGCTGGACAACAGCAGCTCATCGGCCAGGAACTGTGTGGCGGTCAGATTCACGAAATTGAGCAGATTCTGCGTGAAATCCGGCGTGTAGCTCGCCTCGCGCCGGAAGTCGAGCAGACTCTGGGGCGTAGCGCCGTTGCCGTACAGGCTGGTGTCCGCGTAAGTGTAGCTTAGATGCACGTCGGTCTCGTCGTTGCGCCAGCCGACCTTGGCGAACCCCTGATAAACCCGGGTCGGCGATAGGTCGCGCCAGCCGACCTCATCGAAGTAATTGCCGGTGAGGAAGTAATCGAGAGGGCCCAGCTCCCCGCCGCTCTGCCCCTGAAACACGCGCCGGCCGAAGGAGCCGCCATAGGCCTCCAATTCCGTGCCGGGGTCGTCGCGGCCGTTCTTGGTCTGCACCGACAGGGCGCCGCCCAAGGTGTTGAGTCCGAACACCGGATTGGAGCCGGACATGAGCGTCGCCGTGGATATCGCGGATTCGGGTATCAAATCCCAATTGACCGTATCGCCGAAGGACTCGTTCACGCGCACGCCGTCCACGTACACGGACAGCCCTTCGGGGGTGCCCAGCAGCGGCGAGGCGGTGAAGCCGTGATAATTGACATCGAGCTGAAATGGGTTGTCGGCGCTTTCGCTGACATTCACGCCGCTGAAGTTGCCGTTCAGATAATCCGCCAGATCCAGGGTCTGCTGGCGCTGCATCTCCCTGCTGTCGGCGGTTTGCACATTCGCGGGGACCAGGTTCATGGGCAGGCCCAAGCCCGGATGCGGGGCATTGCCGACGACGGTGACCTGCGGCAGCTGCTGTCCCGTGGCGTTGCCGTCGGCGTCCGAATCGGCGGCGGATGCGTCGGCCGGCAGCGCTGATCCCGCGAAGCACATCAAGGCGTACAGCGTGAACAAACCCGTCGAGTGCGTCTGCATCTTCCCCGGTTCTTCCGCCCCCTGATGTTCGAAAGCCCTTGTAGCATCGAAGGATTGCCGCCCGGAAGGCGCCGGGAGTATTTCCCGAGAAAATCGGGAAAATCTCCCGAATGGCACCCTGTGCGCGCCCCGACCGAAGACCCCCGGGGTCGCGCCGCGGGAAGGGACGCAGGCTCGTCTAGGCCTTTCTCGGAGGCTCCCGCAGGTAGGGAAAATCCTTGGTGGAGCGAGGCTCGGCGATATGAAATCCCTGCGCGTAGCCGATGCCGAGCCGGCCGAGCTCGGCCAGCACTTCAGCCGATTCCACGCGCTCGGCGATGGTTTGAATGCCCATGGTCTTGCCCACCTGGCTGATCGCCTCCACCATGCTGCGATCGACTCGATCGCGCGTCACGTTCTCCACGAACTGACCGTCGATCTTCAGGTAATCCACCGGCAGGGTCTTCAGATACATGAACGAGGACAGGCCGCTGCCGAAGTCATCGAGCGCAAAGTGGCAGCCGCGCGCCTTGAGCTCGCGCATGAAATAGACCACATTGCTCAGGTTGGCGATGGCGGCCGTTTCGGTGATCTCGAAGCACATCGCACCCGCCGCCAACTCATTGTTGCTGAGCTCCCCGATCAGGTATTCGAGAAACCGCTCGTCGTTCAGCGAGGTCCCGGAGAGGTTGACGGCGATCGTGAAGGGCTTCACTCCCGACCCGATGCGATGCACCAGGCGGTCGAGTGCCTGCCGGACCACCCAGCGATCGATCGCCGGCATGACGTTGTAGCGCTCCGCCGCCGGAATGAATTCGGCCGGCGTCACCAGGGCGCCCGATTCATCGCGCAGGCGCAGCATCAGCTCGAAATGTTCGCGCTCGTGCACGGTCGAGCCGATCGGTACGATGGGCTGGTAGAACAATTCGAAGCGGCTTTCATCGCAGGCGCGCGCCAGCTTCGATACCCAGTGCATCTCACGGTGCCGCTCCGGCACATCGTCGGGCCTGTAGAGCTGGACGCGATTGCGGCCCAGATCCTTCGCCGAATAGCAGGCCACGTCGGCGGCGCTCATGACATTGGCGACGGTCGGCGTCTCGCGGGTGATTTCGACGATGCCGATGCTGGCACCGATCTCGAGCATGCCGTCCTGCCAGATGAACCGATAATCGCGGATGGCCTGGCGCAGGCTCTCCGCGATGCGCAGCGCCTGGTCCAGCGAGCAGCTCTGCAGCAAGATGCCGAATTCATCCCCGCCGAGCCGGGCCAGAGTGTCGCCGCTGCGCACCCTGGATTGCAGCAGCGCGGTGATCTGCTTCAGCAGCTGATCGCCCGCGGGATGCCCGCAGGTGTCGTTGACCAGCTTGAATTGGTCCAAATCCAGGTACAGCAGGGCATGGCGCCCTCCGGCCTCCTGGCGGGCATTTTCCACCGCCGCCGTCAGGCGGTTTTCGAATTCGCGCCGGTTGATCAATCCGGTCAGGGCATCGTGGCTCGCCTGATAATGCAGCGCCCGATGCAGGCGGCGCTCCTTGCTCACATCATGGAACACCATGACGGCGCCGATGAGGTTCCCCGCGCGGTCGCGAATCGGCGCCGCCGAATCTTGGATGGCCAGCTCCTGGCCGCGCCGGTTCAAGAGCACCGTATGCTCGGCCAGCCCCAGCATCTGTCCTTCACGCAGGCAGCGCATGACGGGGCTTTCGCTCGCTTCCCGCGTCGCCTCCTCGACCACGGTCAGCACCTCGCCGATGAGGTGGCCCTGGGCTTCGCGGTTCTCCCATCCGGTCAGGCTCTCGGCCACCGGATTCATGTAATCGATGCGTCCCTCCGAATCGGTGGTGATGACTGCATCGCCGATCGATTGCAAAGTGACCTGGGCGCGCTCCTTGGCCTGAAATACCGCGGTTTCCGCCTTCTTGCGTTCGGTGATGTCGGTGAGCGTTCCCTCGTATCCGGTGACCCGGCCCTGCTTGTCGCGCACCACCCGGCTCGAATCCATGACCACCAGCATGGATCCGTCCTTGCGCCGCAATACATATTCTTCGTTGCGCAGCTCCCCTTCGCTCTCCACGCGCCGCACGAAGGTTTCCCGGTCGCTGGGGTACCAATACAGCGCCTCCGCCGGCACTTCATACATCTCCTCGGCCGAGGCGTAGCCCATCAGGTTGACGAATGCGGGATTGGCGACGAGGATGCGCCCGTCGCGCGCGGTCTGGTACACGCCCTCCATCATGCTTTCGAACAGGCCGCGAAACTTCGCCTCGCTGTTGCGCAGCGCGTCCTCGGCGCCGCGGCGCTCGATGGCGATGCCGGCGATCTGCGCCATTCGCGACATCAGCTCGTGATCCCTGGCGAGCGGAATCCCCGGCTGGCGCCGGTACACCGCCAGGGTTCCGACCACCCGCCCATCGGAGGCGATGATGGGCGTGGACCAGGCCGATCGCAGCGAGGCGTGCTGTGCGGCCTCGCGCCGAAACTCCCACAGCGCGTCCGAGTCGATGTCGGCGACGGTGATATGGCGCGCCAGGTACACCGCGGCGGCGCAGGAACCGTAGCGGATGCCGACCGGGGCGTTGTCCATCGCCGCCACGAACTCGCGCGGTAGATTCGGTGCCACGCCGAAATACAGGGCCTGCCGTTCAGGGTCCAGCAGGTTGATCGCGCAGTGGCTCTCCGCCATGACGCGCTCGATGAGCTCGCAGATCGACTCGAGCGCCGAGCTGAGCGGCGCATTGGCCGCGATTTTCTCGAACACGCGGCGCTCGCCCGCGGCAATCGCCTCGGCGCGCTTGCGTTCGGTGATGTCGGTGATGCTGGCGCGGATCAGCCGCCGGTTCGAGCTCGGCAGGCGCACGAAGCGCACTTCACAGGGCATGATCTGCCCCGTGGAATCGCAATGCGCCCATTCGAACACCGGCGCGGCGCCCGCCAGGGCACCTTCGATGAAACCGCGGGGTCGCCCGAAGGAGAGCGTGCCATCGGCCTGATGCGCGGCGCTGATCTTGTCCGGGCCGCAGGCGAGCAGGGTCTCGCGGGTCATCTTGAAGAAGCGGCAGGCATTGTCGTTCACGTCGACGAATCGGCCCTGGTCGACGTCGAATACCACGATCACTTCGGGAGCGTGCTCGACGAGCGTGCGATAGCGCGCCTCGCTCTCGCGCATAGATTGCTCGGCCAGATGCCTCTCGGTGATGTCGCGGATGCTGACGATGTAGCCGTCGCGCCAGTTGAGCTTGGCCTTGCTGACGGCGATCTCGACCGCGACGCGATTGCCTCCCTTGACGCGCCCCCAGGTCTGATGCGCCGCCAAATCCACATGCGTGTCGTCGATCTTGGTGGCGAAGCGTTCGAGAAAATCGCCGCTGCCGGTGGCGATGTCGGGGAGCAGGAATTCGAGCGAGCGGCCCAGGATCTCCGCCGAGGAGTAGCCGAAAATGCGCTCTCCGGTGGGGTTGAAGGTCTCGATGTGGCCGGCGTCGTCCACCGTCACGATGGCGTCCTTGACGTTGTCGAGGATGGCCTGAAGGTGCGAGGCGGTTTGCTCGCGGATCTCGCGCGTCAGCG
Source organism: uncultured Gammaproteobacteria bacterium (assembly GCA_963837435.1). GTDB lineage: Bacteria > Pseudomonadota > Gammaproteobacteria > Steroidobacterales > Steroidobacteraceae > Bog-1198. The sequence continues at coordinate 307,541 of CAWINJ010000009.1, read as the reverse complement.
CCTGCGCCTCATCGGACATGAGCTGCATGGAGCGCACGATGCCGCGCCGCTCGCCGTCGATCCGATCGTAGTGCGCGCTCACCGACTTGAGCAAAGCCTCGAGATCCAGGTCACCGACGCGGGCTCGCGCCTCCGCAATCTGGCGCTCGAGCAGGTGGTTCAGGCTGTCCGGGGGCTGCGTCGCCTCGCTACGAATTGCGGCCGCGGTGTCGCGTGACAAGTCCCTGATCTCCCGCACTTAATTGACGGCGCACCGGGGCGCCGGGTGTACGCTAGATGTTAGGGAGATCCCGCAATGGCGGCGTGACGGGCGTCTCGGTTCGGTCAATAATCGGTTAAATGATCCATTGTCCGGATGCCCGGTATCAGGATCCCTGATCCACCGTTTCGCGCTCCGAGCGCTTGCGGTCGGTTTCACGCAGATTGCGCTTGCGCAGGCGGATGGATGTCGGGGTTACTTCGATGAGCTCGTCGTCGTCGATGAACTCCATGGCCTGTTCCAGGGAGAAGCGGATCGGCGGGGTCAGCACCACATTCTCGTCCTTGCCCGCCGCGCGCATATTGGTGAGCTTCTTTCCCTTGAGCGGGTTCACGACCAAATCGTTGTCGCGATTGTTGAGGCCGATGATCATCCCCTCGTACACCTCTTCTCCGGGACCGATGCACAGCCGGCCGCGCTCCTGCAGGCTGAACAGCGAATACGCCAACGCCACCCCCTGGCCGTTCGCGATCAGCACGCCATTCGGGCGCTGGCCCAGCTCGCGCTGCACGACCGGCCCGTAATGGTCGAACACATGGTGCAGCAGCCCGGTGCCGCGCGTCATGGTGCGAAACTCCGTCTGGAATCCGATCAATCCGCGCGACGGCACCAGGTAGTCCAGGCGCACGCGGCCGCGGCCGTCCGCTTGCATGTCCTTGAGTTCCGCGCCGCGGCTGCCGAGCGCCGACATGATGTCGCCCTGCGCATCGGAGTCGGCGTCCACCGTCACCTGCTCGTAGGGCTCGTGGGCCGCGCCGTCGACTTGCTTGATCACCACTCGCGGCCGGGAGACCGCCATTTCATAGCCCTCGCGCCGCATGTTCTCGAGCAGTACGCCCAGATGCAGCTCGCCGCGGCCGAACACCACGAACTTGTCGGGATCCGCGGTGGGCTCCACCCGCAAGGCCACGTTGTGGATGGCCTCGCGGTCCAAGCGCTCGCGAATCTGCCGGCTGGTGACGAATTTGCCTTCCCTGCCGAGGAAGGGCGAGGTATTGACCTCGAAGGTCATGCTGATCGTCGGCTCATCGACGGTTAGGCTCGGCAGCGGCTCGGGCGTCGCGGGGTCGCACAGCGTGTCCGACACCTTCGGTTCGGCGATTCCGGCGAAGGCCACGATGTCGCCGGCGCTCGCCGACTCCACCTCGACCCGGGTCAAGCCGTGGAATCCTAAAATCTGGGTGATCCGCTCGGTGCGTTGCTTGCCTTCCCGATCGACCACCGTCACGGCCATGCCGCGCTTGATGGTGCCGCGCTTGATGCGCCCGATGCCGATGGCGCCGACGTAGCTCGAGTAATCGAGCAGCGTGACCTGAAGCTGCAGCGGCCCGTCCGCATCCACGTCGGGGGGCGGACAGTGCTCGACGACGGTCTTGAACAGAGGTTGCATGTCCCCGTCGCGAACGGTCGAATCCAGGCCTGCGAACCCCCGCAGGGCGGATGCGTACACGACGGGAAAGTCCAGCTGCTCATCGGTCGCGCCCAGCCGGTCGAACAAGTCGAACGTCTGGTCCAGCACCCACCCCGGACGCGCTTCGTCGCGATCGATCTTGTTGATCACGACGATCGGCCGCAAGCCGTGCTTGAAGGCCTTTTGCGTGACGAAGCGGGTCTGCGGCATGGGCCCGTCCACCGCATCGACCAGCAGCAGCACGCAATCGACCATGGCCAGCACCCGCTCGACTTCTCCCCCGAAATCGGCGTGCCCGGGCGTATCGACGATGTTGATGCGGTAATCGCCCCAGGTGATGGCGGTGTTCTTCGCCAGGATGGTGATGCCGCGCTCGCGCTCCAGATCGTTCGAGTCCATGACCCGCTCTTGCAGGTCCTTGCGCGCGTCCAGGGTGCCGGATTGACGCAGCAGCTGATCGACGAGAGTGGTCTTGCCGTGATCGACGTGCGCGATGATGGCGATGTTGCGAAGTTTCTGAGTCACAGTGGGGCCCTGGGGAAACCCACCATTATAGGGCCTTACTCAGGCTTGCGCCGTAGTTTCAGCGTTGCACGACGAGGGGGATGGAAAAAGCCCGCGACTCCGTCACTTCGTCGTGTTTGAGGAAAACGGTCAAATTCAACACCAGCACGCCGTCCTCGGTGGGAGTCACTTTGAGGCTTTGCCGATACACCTGGCCGGCCTCGACGGCGGGCATATCGATCTGATTCGCCCCCGGCGGCACGGTCAGCCCGTCGCCCCCCGCCACTTGGATACCCGCCGCGCCGGCGTCGATTTGCGGCATGACCGCAACATCGATATCGAGTGCCTGCCCGACCGCCGGCCGCTGCCTGAGGTCGAACTTCAGCCTGACCGCCAATTGGGACTTCCCCAGGGCGGCCGCCTCCACCATGCCGACCGTCAAATCCTCTGCGGTCGGTCCCTTCTTGGCGGCCACCGGCAGGTGGGGGCTCGTGACGGGCTTGGGTGCGACTGGCGTCCCTGAATCTCGGTTGCAGGCGCCAAGCACCGCCACGGTGCACAGCGTAAGGACTCTAACGGTCTTCATACACCTATGATCACCAAATACGGCGCCGATCACAACTCGAGCACCGGTCCGATGACCGCCGCGAGCTGCTCGTCGAGCGCCCGGTAGTGCTGCTCCCAATAGCGCGGCTCGGCAAACCAGGGGAAGGCGCGGGGAAATGCCGGGTCATTCCAGCGGCGCGCCAACCAAGCCGAATAATGGATCATTCGCAGCGCGCGCAGCGGTTCGATGAGCGCGATTTCGCCGCGATCGAAGGGCAGGAATTGTTCATACCCCGTCAGCAAATCCTGCAGCTCCGTGCGCATGTCCTGCTGCCCCCCCGACAGCAGCATCCACAGATCTTGAATGGCCGGTCCGGTCAGGCAGTCATCCAGATCGACGAAGTGCGGCCCCTGGTCCGTCCACAGGATATTGCCGCGATGACAGTCGCCGAGAATGCGCCCGAGCGCCGCGCCCCGCCAATCCTGCGCGCGCACCTCGATCTCATCCAGCAAGGCATCGGTCACGTCGGCATACTTTTCGGCCAAATAGTCGGGCATCCAATCGCCCTCGAGCACGAAATCCCGCGCCTTGCGGCCCATCTCGTCCATGGACAGGCGAGTCCGCTCTTGGAATCGCGCGGCACGCCCGACCGCATGGATGCGGCCCAGGAACCGCCCCACCCATTCCCGCTCATCGGCGGCTGCCGAGTTCCGGCCAGCGGCCCCCGCGGCGTGGAAAGACGGCATAGCGAAAGCCGTGATGGACATGCAGAGACACGCCGTCGCGAAGCAGCGGCGCCACCACCGGAATCTCCTGCGCCGCCAGTTCGCCGGCAAATGCGTGCTCTTCGCGAATGGCGGCATCGGTCCAGCGGGCCGGCCGATAGAATTTGGCCACCAAGGGCGCACCGTCCTCGATACCGATCTGATACACCCTATTTTCATAGCTATTGAGCGCCAGCACCCTGCCGTCGCAGCGATGCCCCAGCGCCTCGATCGCGTCCAAGACGGATCTCCGGAGAGAGCTCGGAATAAGGTGCATCGCTCAACATCCGGTGGATTCTACAGGTACGATGCCGTCACTCTTTAGGCGAATCACGCTGCTAGAATGCCGGCCATGCGATTTCCTCGACCTAAGTCATTGAGCGGGCTGATGCTGATCGGCTTCACGATCGTGGCCGCGCCGTTGCTGTTCGCCATCGTGAATGCGGCCGTGCAGATGAATCGCCTGTCGACCCGCAGCGAACAGCTGGTGGTCCACGGGGTTCGGGCCACCCGCAACAATCAACGCATGTTCGAGGAAATTGGCGCGCTCGAACGCACCGCGCGGCTGTATCAGATCGTCGGCAATGGGGACCTGCTCGATGTGTATGCGCGCAACCACGACCGCCTGATCGCCACCGTCAATGAGCTGCTGGGGCTGCCGCTCGACGCCGAGACGCGCGACGGCGCACGTGCCCTGGAAAACGAGGCGGAACGGCTGCACGAAGCACTGAAGCACGACACGCCCAATTCAGCGGGTATGACGGACCTGATCAACGCATTCCCCCAGCTCTCGGATATGGCCTCCAAGGTATCGGACCGTATCAGTGCGCAGATCGACAGCGAACTATCGAACCTGCAGCTCGCCACCCTGGGCGCGCAGCGCAATCTGTTTTGGGGGACTCTGCTGGCCGTGGCATTGACGATCGCGGTGGTGGGCCTGTTCACCTATCTGTTCGGCCGGCCCATCCGAGCCATCGACCGCGCCATCAGCGAGCTGGGGCGCGGCACGTTCTCCCGGCCCATCGCCATCCGCGGGCCCGGCGGACCTCGAGCGGCTGGCGGCGCAATTGGAGTGGCTGAGAGGCCGTTTGCTGGATCTGGCGCAGGAAAAGAACCGATTTCTGCGACATATGTCGCATGAACTCAAGACCCCGCTGGCAAATATTCGCGAGGGAACCGAACTCTTGATGGACGGCGCGGTCGGTGAGCTGCAAAGCAGCCAGCGTGAAGTAACGGCGATCTTGCGCGAGAACGGCATGAAGCTGCAGAGGCTCATTGAAAACCTATTGTCCTTCAGCGCCTGGCAGGCCAAGAGCGTGGGCTTGGAGATCAGTGAATTCAAACTACGGCCCTTGATCAAGAGCGTGCTCGAGAATCAGCAGCTGACGCTGGTGGCGCAGCGCGTGCGGCTCGATGTCCAGGTCGAGGATCTGACCGCGCTTGCCGACCGCGGCAAGGTGCGCCTGATCCTCGACAACTTGCTGTCGAACGCCATCAAGTTCACTCCGCGCGGCGGCACCATTTCGATCCATGCGCGCGGCGAGCGCGAGCAGCTGGTGCTGGATGTCATGGACAGCGGGCCGGGAATACCGCCCGAGGAGCGCAACCGGATATTCGAGGCTTTTTATCAAGGAAAAACCCCGCAGGGAGGCCATGTGAAGGGAACGGGAATAGGGCTGTCGGTGGTGACTGAGTTCGTCAACGCACACGACGGCAGCATCGAGATTCTCGAGGCCAAGGCGGGAGGCGCGCACTTTCGAGTGCGTTTGCCCCTGAGGCAGGCGGCTAAACCCCGTGAAAAAGCTCATGCCGCGTAAATGGCCGCGCCTGGCGGCATGCGCGCTCCGTCATCGGTTCGCGCCTGGCGCCTGCAGCCTCGGCGGACCCTTTGCCCGCCAACCGGCGGCGGCGCCCTCCGAGCCCGATCATGGGCAGCAGAACCTGAGCCCCATCTCGCCCCTGCTCGAGATGATGAGCGCCTTGCCGCAAGGGGACCCGGCTCGCCAGGCGGAACTGTTCCAGTCGGCCAAGGATGCCGCCGACCTGACCCCGACCACCAGCAACCGGCTCCGGTATGCCTTGGCGTTGGCGACCCCCGGATACAGCGGCAGCGATCCCGTCGCAGCACAGCGACAGTTGTCGGAATTGCTGGCCAGGCCTGAAACTCTGCTGCCGATTGAACGCTTATTGGCCTTGGTCGAGCTCAAGGAGGTCGAGCAAAGGCTGATACTTCAAGCCGAAAACAAGCGCATTCGCGATGATGCAGCGCATGATGACGCCCGCGACAAGCTGCAGGCAACCAACCGCCGCTTGGCCGCAGAATCGGATGAAAATGTGAAGTTGCGCAAGGCTTTGGACGAGGCTCGAGCGAAACTCGAGGCGGTTACGCATATCGAGCGATCGATTAACGATCGCGGCGCGAGCGGATCGCACACGCCGTGAAAGATACCGGAGATACCGCATTGAACGCCTACTCGATTGCCGCGACGACGCCCCTCTCTTTCGGCCTGCAGGCCGGCACCCGGGAGACCCAGACTCCGCAAAAGCGCAAGGCGCGCATCCTGGTCGTCGACGATGATCCCGGGCTCTTGCGCCTGCTGACCATCCGCCTGCGCGCCGAGAACTACGAGGTGGAAGCGGTGGAAAGCGCGGCGGCCGCCCTGGCCGCGTGCGTGCGTTTCCGGCCCGACCTCGTGATCACGGATTTGCGCATGGACCAGATGGACGGCATCGGCCTGCTCAAGGAGCTGCAAAGCCGCTGGCCGGGCCTGCGGGTGATCATCCTGACGGCGCATGGCACCATACCGGATGCCGTGCACGCCACGCAGAGCGGGGCTTTCGGCTTTCTGACCAAGCCGGTGGACAAGCAAGATTTGCTCGATCACGTGCAAAAAGCCCTCAAAGTGTCCGGCTTTGCCCACGTGGATGAAGACTGGCGCTCGAACATCATCACGCGCAATCAGCTGATGGAAGACAAGCTGGCGCAGGCCAACATGGTGGCCGGCACCGATGCGCGGGTACTGCTGACCGGAGAGAGCGGCACGGGCAAGGAGCTGCTGGCGCGGGCCATTCACGAAGCGAGTCCGCGGCGCAACAAGCCCTTCATTGCCATCAATTGCAGCGCGATGGCGGAGAATCTTCTCGAATCCGAGCTCTTCGGCCACGAAAAAGGCGCCTTTGCGGGCGCCACCCGCTCGCAAAAAGGGCTGTTCGAGACTGCGGACGGCGGTACCCTGCTCCTCGATGAGGTCGGCGACATGCCCATGCGGCTGCAGGTGAAGCTGCTGCGCGTGCTGCAAGAGAACCAGATTCGCCCGGTGGGCGGCGCCGAGGCGGTGCCCACCAATGTGCGCATCATCGCGGCCACGCATCGCGATTTGCACGAGCTCATGGTCGGCGGCCAGTTCCGCGAGGATCTGTACTACCGGCTCAATGTGGTGCACATCGAAGTGCCCTCCCTCGGCCGCCGCCGCGAGGACATCCCCTTGCTGGTGGCGCATTTCCTCGAGCAGATCGCCAAGGAGACCGGCCAGCGCAAAATCTACGCTCCGGAAGCCGTGGAGCTGTTGGCAACGGCCGAATGGCCGGGCAATGTGCGCCAGCTGTACAACGTGGTGCGCCAGAACGTGGCGCTGTCCCATGGCGCGATCATTACCGCCGAACTGGTACAGCAATCGCTCGGCGGCAGCCCGACGCGGCTGCCCTCATTCGATGAGGCGCGCGATGAATTCACGCGCAATTACCTGTCGCAGATATTGCAGATCACCGGCGGCAACGTCAGTCAGGCCGCGCGCCTCGCGAAACGCAATCGCACGGATTTCTACAAGCTGCTATCGCGCCACCAGCTGCTGCCCGACGACTTCAAGAAGACCTGAGCACACGTTCGGCTAGTCGTAGAACTCGGCGACCGTCGACACGACGTGCGCCAATTGCGGCTGCTCGAGCTCCGGGATAGATCGGCAGCGCCAGGGTCTCCTCGGCGGCGCGCTCGGAATGCGGAAAATCCCCGGCGCCGTGACCTAGGTAAGCGAAGCAGGCCTGCAGATGCAGAGGCACGGGATAGTAGATCTCGCTGCCGATGCCGCGCTCGGCGAGTCGCTGCCTGAGCGCATCGCGCCGCGGCGCCCGCACCACGTATTGATTGAAGATATGCCGCCGCCCCGCCGCGGCAGCGGGCGTGCGCAATCCGGCCCCAAGCCGGCGCTCGGCAAAGGCCGAATCATAGTAAGCGGCATTGCGCTGCCGTCCTTGGGTCCAGCCGTCCAGGTATTTGAGCTTCACGCGCAATACGGCCGCCTGCAGCTCATCGATGCGAAAGTTGCCGCCGATCACGGCATGGAAGTACTTCGGTTTTCCGCCGTGGACGCGCAGCACCCGCATGCTTTCGGCGAGCTCGGCGTCATTGGTGGTGCACAGGCCGGCATCGCCGAACGCGCCCAAATTCTTGCTTGGAAAGAACGAAAAGCAGCCAACGTCGCCGATCGTGCCGACACGCTTGCCGTTCTTGTAGTCCGTGCCGATGGCCTGGGCCGCATCCTCGATCACCTGCAATCCATGCCGCCGCGCCATCGCCATCAACGGATCCATGTCGGCGGACTGGCCGTACAGGTGCACGGGCATCATTGCCTTGATCCGCCCGCCGGTGGCGCGGTTGATCAGCTGGCCGCCCTCGCTGGTGCAGCGATCCTCGATGAAGGCCTGCACCGCCCCGGGCGACAGATTGAAGGTCGAGGGGTCGATGTCGCAAAACACCGGCCGCGCCCCGGTGCGCGCGATGGTCCCCGCCGTTGCGAAGAAGGTAAACGGAGAGGTGATGACCTCGTCCCCCGCCCCGATGTTCAGGGCCATGAGAGCGAGCAGCAGCGCATCGGTACCGGAAGAGACACCGACGCCCGCCGACGCCCCGCAGTAGCGCGCAATCTCCTGCTCGAACGCCTGGACCTGCGCACCCAGAATGAAGTGTTGGCTGGCGCACACCTGGTCGATGGCCGGCATCACCTCGGCGCGAATTTGCTCGAATTGCGCCTTAAGATCGAGTAATGGGACGTTTGTCATAGTTCCTTAAGAATACCATTGGTATGCGGCCGGCCATGGCCCGGGAAACGAGGCGATTTAACATTTGTCGAAATGGGTCACGCATGCAGCGGGGGTTTTGACCGATAATGCGGCTTGATTTTGTCGCGCTTCCGCCACGCGCCGGCATTGCGAACGCTGCCCGTGGCCCCATGGATACCCGATGACCCAGCCGGTCTTGTTCAAGCAGAGCTTTCTCATCGCGATCCTGGCGGGCGTGCAGGCAATCATGCCGGCGGTGGTGGCCGTCGGTTCGCTGTACCTGACCATCATCTTCTTCGGCATCACCTTCGACCGCTCATCCCAGGCCATCATCATCGTCGCGGTACTGTGCCTGATCCTGGTGCAGGCGCCGCGCGAGGTGACGACCCAGATCACGTCCGCGCGCATTTCCGCCGTCGCCGACGTGATATTCCGCTGGATACTGCTGCTCGCGGTCATGCTGGCGATCGGCTATGTCACCAAATCGCTCGCGCAATATCCGCGCCGAATATTCATCACCTGGTCGGTGGCCACGCCCGTCGCGCTGATTTTCTCGACCCTGGCCATGCAAGAGATCATGCACCACTTCTTGATGAACGCCTTCGAAAACCGCAGCGCGATTTTTGCCGGGTACAACAACAGCAGCTTGGAGCTCGCCCGGCGGCTGACGAGCAACCCCGCCATGCGCCTGCAAGTGTCGGGCTTCTTCGATGACCGCAGCAGCGACCGGCTCGGCCTCGAGTCGGACGCCAAGCTCGTCGGCACCCTGAGCGACCTATCCACTTACGTGAAGGAACACAGCACCGACGTCATATTCATTGCGCTCCCCATTCGGCACGTGAAGCGGGTCATGAACCTGCTCGATGACTTGCGCGACACCACGGCCTCGATTTACTACGTGCCCGACATCTTCGTGTTCGACCTGATTCAGGCCCGTTCGGGCGAGATCCACGGCATCCCCGTGGTGGCCATGTGCGAAACTCCGTTCTACGGGTACCGCGGCGTCACCAAACGGCTGACCGACATCGGCCTGTCCATCATGATCCTGCTGCTGTTCCTGCCGCTGCTGCTGCTGATCGCCGTGATGGTCAAGATCTCCTCGCCGGGACCCGTCATCTTCAAGCAGCGCCGCTATGGCCTGGATGGACGCGAGATCGCGGTCTACAAGTTTCGGACCATGCGCGTAACCGAAGACGGCGCACAGATCCGGCAGGCTTCCAAGACGGACAGCCGCATCACACGCATCGGCGGCATTCTCAGGCGCACCTCGATGGACGAGCTGCCGCAGCTCATCAATGTGCTGCAGGGGCGAATGAGCCTGGTGGGGCCCCGGCCCCACGCGGTGGCGCACAACGAGGAGTACCGCAAGCTCATCAAGGGCTACATGGTGCGCCACAAGGTTCTGCCCGGCATCACAGGCCTCGCCCAAGTGAACGGCTGCCGCGGAGAGACTTCGCAGCTCGAAGAGATGGAGGCGCGGGTGAACTACGACCTGGACTACCTGCGGCGCTGGACCCCGATGCTGGACATCAAGATCATCTTGCTCACCGCTATCAAGATCTTTCGCGACGACAAGGCCTACTGAGCCGATTGCGCGGCGGCGGGTCCAGGCGGCGCCGCCAGATCCAGCCCCGCCGTCAAGAATTCCTCGTGAAATAGATATCGCCCCCGCATGGGCTCCGCGGTGTGCGCGCCCAGGGCAATGTTGCGAGTCGGATGAATCCGGAACGTCCCGTCCGAGCCGTCCCAGTCCGCCGCTTCCACGCGCACGTCGTGGAAATTCAGCCGTTCGTGCACCAGTGGGTACTGGCATTTGTAGAACGCCTCCTTGGCGCTGAAGATCAGCGTCGCGGCGGCGGCCCGATCCGGAGCCGGCAGGGACCGCATCCAGGCGATTTCATCCGGCAGACAGATATGAGGCCAAATCTCGGCCTTGACGTCGCCGACCACTTCGCTGTCCAGTCCCAGAGCGGCGGTGCGCCGCCGCTCGGCGACCGCGGCGGCACAGAACCTGGCGGTGTGAGTGATGCTCCCGGCCACAGCGTCGGGCCAGATCGGTTGCCGATCTTCGCCCACGCGAATGGGATAGTCCGGCATTCCGAACTCCGCCAACGCGCGCCTCGCGCACAGGCGCCCAGCCGCAAATTCCTGCCTGCGTTTGGCAACGGCACGCCCCATGTGCGCCGCTTCCGCCGGCAGCAGCAGCTTGGGATCCCCCGGCTCTCGCAGGACCGCAACGACGGCACCCAGGGAGAACAGGCTTCCCAGGCGGGTGCACAAGGTGGCCGGATTCATCGCATTAGTGTGCCAGGATGCGGTTCGCCCTTGCCGCTAGTTTGCGGCTTGCGCCCCATCGGCGGCATGGACCCCGCCGGCGGCATTGGCCCGGTCGGCGCCATGGACCCCGTCTGCGGCATGGACAATAATGGCCAATGCAAAATGTCATCGTAACGGGCGGCAGTCGTGGACTGGGGCTGGCCATGGGTCGCACCCTCGCGGCGGCCGGCTATCGGGTGATCGCACTGGCGCGCGGCAATACCGAGGAGTTGGGCGCCGCGAGCCGCACGGCCATCGAAGGCGGGCGCGGCGCGATCGAGTTCCGCGCCTGCGACTTATCCGAGCTGGGGCAAATTGCGCCGCTGGTCAAAGCACTGCGCGCGGACTTCGGCCCGATCTACGGTCTCGTCAACAATGCGGGCCTCGGTACCAGCGGCCTTCTCAGCACCATGCGCGACCAGGACATCCAGCGGCTGGTGCAGCTCAATACGCTCTCGCCCATGATCCTATCGAAGTACGTGGTTCGCTCGATGATGACCCAACGCGAAGGCCGGATCGTCAATATCGCCTCGATCGTGGCGTCCACCGGATATAGCGGGCTCTCCGTCTACAGCGCCACCAAGGCCTCGCTGATCGGCTTTACCCGCTCGCTGGCGCGCGAGGTCGGGCAGCTCGGAATCACGGTAAATGCGCTGGCTCCCGGCTTCGTTGCCACCGAGATGACGCAGGAACTGGATGACTCGCAGCGCCAGCAAATCGCACGACGCAGTGCCCTGAAGCGCATGCCCGATCCCATCGACGTGGCCCGCAGTGTTGAATTCTTGCTGGGCGAGGGCGGCCGCAACGTGACCGGCACGACGCTGACCATCGATGCCGGCAACACGGCATAGCGCCAAAACTGTGCGCATCGTCAACTACTTTCGCCGCGTCCCGGCTCACTCTCGATGCAATCGTGAACGGCACTCTCATACTCATCGAACTCGCGGGCCATGTGGGCCTGCTGCTATGGGGCACCCACATGGTGGGCAGCGGTGTGCAGCGAGGATTCGGCACGGGGCTGCGCCAATGGCTGGGGCGTAATCTCGATAACCGCCTGCGCGCCTTTTTCACGGGTCTAGGGGTCACGGCGCTGCTCCAGAGCAGCACGGCCACGGGTCTGTTGGCCACCTCGTTTGCGGCCACCGGCGTCATTGCGCTCGCTCCCGCGCTCGCCGTGATGCTCGGTGCCAACGTGGGCACCGCCATTCTGACTCAGCTGTTGTCCTTCAATGTGGCCCTGGCGGGACCGCCCTTGGTGCTGGCCGGCGTGCTGACCTTCCGCTGGGCAACCCATAGCCGCGCCAAGAACCTCGGGCGCATCGGCATCGGTCTTGGCCTCATGCTCATGGCGCTGGCCGGACTGGTGCATACCCTCGGGCCCATCGAGAACACACCCCTGCTGGGACCGGTGATGGGTGCGCTTTCCGCCGACCCCATCCTCGCCGTGCTGCTGGCCGCCATGCTCACCTGGGCCTGTCATTCGAGCATTGCGATCGTGCTGCTGGTCGGATCGTTCGAAGCCAGCCATGTCGTCGGTCCGACCGGCGCGCTGGCGCTGGTGCTGGGCGCCAACCTGGGCGGGGCGCTGCCGGCGCTTCTGGATGCCTCGAGCCTGGCGGCAAAGCGCCTGCCTTTGGGCAATCTTCTGGTACGCCTGGTGGGCATCGTCGCTGCCCTACCCTTCCTGCCACAAATCGCCCAAGCCGTCGGCAAAATGGATCCTAACTCCACCCGCTTGGTCGTGGATTTTCACCTGCTGTTCAACGTGTCGCTGGCCTGCCTGTTCCTGGGTCCCGTGGGTCTGCTGGCGCGCACCCTCACCCGTTGGCTGCCCGAGCCGCCGCTGCCGGCCGACCCTGCCCGGCCGGTGTATCTCGACGCCGCCGCCCTCGACTCAGCCACGGTGGCGCTCGCCAACGCCTCGCGGGAAACCTTGCGCATGGCGGACATGGTCGATTGCATGCTGCGCGATACTCTCGCGGTCATCTATCGCGACGACCGGGCGCGCGCCGAGGCGGTCTCATCCAACGCCCGATGCGTCGATAAGCTGGGCGAGGCGATTCGCCGCTATCTTGCGGACCTGGGCGATGAACAATCCATCGACAGCCAGCGCGGAGGGGCGCGCGGACAGGACATTCTCTCGGCGGTGATCAACCTCGAGCATGTGGCCGACATCATCGCCAATAGCTTGGTGGAGTACTCTCTGCGCAGCCTCAAGCAGGGCAAGAAACTCGCCGTCGAGGAATTCGAAATCGTCGCCGCCATGCACGGCGAACTGGTCGATTGCCTGCGCCTAGCCCTCGCCGTGTTTCTGCAAGGGGAACCGCGCGATGCGACCCGCCTGGTCGCGAGTAAGGCGCAATTCCGCGAGTTCGAGGCCTCCGCCATGACCTTGAGCGCGCAGCTGCTGCGTGCCGCCGCCGCCACCAGCCGTTTGGCGGACAAGGACGCCGCGGAATCGGTGGCCGAGGACAGCGGCCTGTTCCTGCGCACGGTGCGCGATTTGCGGCGCATTCATTCGCATCTGGCGAGCTTTGCGTATCCCATCCTGCACGGTCCGCGCCGCGCCAAGAAGCGCGGGCCGCACCTGGCGGTGAGTACGGCGGAGCCCGTCGCTCGCCCGCGTTGAGATTCCTGACACAAGCGTCATCGACTCCAACGATATCAATCGAGTGCCGGGGCTCATTTTGATAAGCGCCGTACAGTTCGAACATGGACGCAGTCACGTGCTGTCGGGGCATAATCTGCGAGATTTTGTCGGTTTCTTTGAGCAGGTAGGATTTGACGTCTACGAGATATTCCCCAACAAACTCATAAAATTGGAATACAAATTCTCCAAGGAAAACCATGACGGAAGGAATTTCCTTGCGGTGAAATCGGTGATCCGAGCCCAATGAATCGCGCGCTTGGCGCGTCTGACTGAATCCGGCTCATCGTTATATGAGCCTAGCCCGCCATCCGTTCCCGAATGGCTGCTCGAAGCGAATCCTAGAAAATGCATCAGGAGAATGAGGGTACGGTCGGGCTGCTCGGGATTCAGGAGCGGGTCGGCGCGCTGCGCGGAACTTTTCAGATCGGGCGGAACGGGGAACGCGGTACTATCGTATCGATTTCCATCCCTCTTAAGCGCCCCGAATGATTGGTAACCAAGCAATTTGTGTCACCGCCCCGCCATCGTGCTCCCGGCCGAGCGGCCGTTTGTGCATCGTCGCGCTGACGATTTTCTTTGCCTCGATTCCATCGGTTCCCGCCGTCGCGAACTCATGCGAACTAGGCAAGATGGCGGAGTTTCCGATCACGATGACGAACTTACGTCCGTTGACGACTGCGAAGATCAACGATACCCACGTGCAATTGCTCGTTGACAGCGGCGCCTTCTACAGCATGATCAGCGCCGCCAGCGCGGCGGAGTTCAAACTGGCGACTCGTCCCGCCCCTTTCGGTTTCTACATCACCGGCATCGGCGGCGGAACGGCCCAGGCGTCGATCGCAACGGTCGGGGTGTTCACCCTCGCCGGCGTTCCCTTGCACAACGTAGAGTTCTTGGTAGGCGGCAGCGAGGTCGGCGGAGGCAGCGTCGGTGTACTCGGTCAAAATATCCTCCACATCGCTGACGTGGAGTATGACCTGGGGGAAGGGGTCGTAAGGCTGATGAGGCCCCGGAACTGCCGCAAGACCTTGCTTGCTTATTGGGTCGACGGGACTTCAACGCCGTATTCGGTCATCAATATCGAATCGACCACGCCGCTGAAGCCGTTTACCACCAGTTCCGCGTCCATCAATGGGACTCAGATACGCGTGATGTTCGATTCGGGCGCGGGCGTCTCCATCTTGTCGCTCAAGGCGGCTGCACGCGTCGGGATCAAGCCCGGCTCTCCCGGCGTCGTCTACGCCGGCCCGGCTCACGGCATCGGGAGAAACACCATCCCGAGTTACATCGCGCCTTTCTCCAGCTTCAAGATCGGCGATGAGGAGATTCGAAATACCAGATTGCGCATCGCCGATATCGATCTTCCGGATGCGGACATGCTCATCGGGCCGGATTTTTTCCTGTCGCACCGAATCTACGTCGCGAACAGCCAACATAAGCTGTATTTCACCTACAACGGCGGACCGGTGTTCAACCTCTCCGGCGCGAAATATGCCGACGCCGCGCCCGCAGCGACAAACGCCTCGGCCGCCACCGAGGCGGCGCCGGACGCCTCGTCGGGGGATATGGAGAAGGCGGGCGGTAATACCGAGAATGCCGCGGACTACAGTCGTCGCGGGGAGATTTCGAGCGGGCCCTGACGAACTTGACGCGCGCCTGTGAGTTGGCGCCTGATAACGCCGAATATTTCTACCAGCGCGGCATGGTCTACTGGCAGATGAAGCAAGGCGCTGCGGCGATGGCGGATTTCGATCAGGCGCTCAAACTCAACCCGGAGGACGCGGATGTATTGGTTTCGCATGCCGAGTTGTCGCTTCAGAGCGGCGATAAACTTCGCGCCGGCGCCGACCTCGACTCGGCGAACGCGATCGCACCCAAACAGGCGGATTTGCGCTACGCGATGGGGCGTGCTTACCAGCGTGCCGATCTGTCGGGCCCCGCCATCGCGCAATACGGCTTATGGATCGACTCGCACGCGGCTGATGCGCGGTTGCCTGAGGCGCTCAATTCTCGCTGCTGGGCGCGGGCGCTCGCCGGCGTCGATCTGCGGCTTGCCTTGAAAGATTGCAGTGCCGCACTCGACCGCGCCGACAAATCGAGTCCGTTTTACGCTCGAGTCGCCGATAGTCGAGGGCTCGTTCTGTTGCGCATGGGCGAATACGATAAATCCATGTCGGATTACGACGCCTCGCTGAAGATAAATCCGAAGGACGCTTGGTCCTGGTACGGCAGGGGAATCGACAAGCGGCGGAAGCAAAGGACTTCGGAGGGAGACGCGGATATCGCGCAGGCGACGGCCCTATGGCCGAATATCGCCGGCGAATTCAGTCGCCACGGAATCGCTCCATGATTGGAGGTTACCTTTCACTCGGGATGAAGACTGCATGAGCCGAAGGGATTTTGTACGACTTGGATTGGCGACCCTGATCGCCGCGCGGGCGGGCAAGCTGCGGCCGGCGTTTGCGCGGGCGCCGGCGACTGGGCAGAGTCCGGGGTCGCTACCGCATCCGACGTTGGCCTCGGAACAGACGGCCACCGCGGGCGCGGCGGATTTCTCGCTGCGAATCGCACCGATGATTGTCGAGCTGGCCCCTCAGGTCGTGATCAGCACCATCGGCTACGGCAACAAGATTCCCGGCCCCTTACTGCGGGTGCGAGAGGGCCAACGCGTCGGCATTGAGGTTGTCAACGACACGGATGTTCCGGAATATGTGCATTGGCACGGTCTGTTCGTTCCCTCGGACGTCGATGGAGTGGCGGAAGAAGGGACACCCCCGGTGCCACCGCATGGGCGCCGGCGCTATCAATTCGTCGCCAAGCCCGCGGGTTCCCGGTGGTATCACTCGCACACCGAGGCCATGCTGGATCTGCATCGTGGCTCCTACACCGGCCAGTTTGGTTTTCTCATGATCGATTCCGCGAATGACCCTGGGCGCTACGACCAAGAGGTCTTTCTCGCGCTGCGTGAATGGGAGCCCTATCTGACCACCATGGATCAGGACGAAATGGCGGCGGATCCCGACGACCCGATGCCCGAAAAACCCGCCACTCCGGACCTGCGCCCCAACGGGCTCGAAGTCGGCGCTCCTCTTCATTCGATTAACGACAAAATGCTGGGCGCGGGCGAGCCGCTTCGCGTGCGTCCCGGCGAGCGCGTCCTGATGCACCTGCTCAACGCCAGCGCCTCGCAGATTCATCGCATTGGTTTATTCGGCCACCATTTTCAGGTGATCGCGCTCGACGGCAATCCCGTGCCCATGCCCCGGCCCGTCGATGTGATTGAGATCGGCCCGGGCGAGCGCGTGGATGCCATCGTGGAGATGAATCTGCCGGGCGTTTGGATTCTAGGCGAGCTGCGCGATACCGCGCGGCAATCCGGCTTAGGGCTCGTGGTGGAGTACGCCAATCAGGCACAGCCGCGCGCGCAGTGGATTCCGCCTGCGAAGGCGCGCTGGGACTACACCATCTTTGGCAAGCCCGCTCCGCATCCCCCGCCCGATGAAACCATTGACATGGTCTTTGAAAAAGTGCCGGGCGGGCCCCATGGGTTCAATCATTGGCTGGTCAACGGCAAGGAATATCCGCACGAGCGGGAATTTGTGTTCCGGCGGGGAGGACGCTACCGGCTGGTGTTTCACAATCGCAGCGACGATGCTCACCCCCTGCATATGCACCGGCACGCATTCGAGCTTGTCGAACTCAACGGCAAACCCACTGCCGGCATCATGAAGGATACGCTGATCGTTCCCGCATTTGGCCGCGCCACCGTGGATCTGGTCGCCGACCAACCAGGCCTCTCGCTGTTTCACTGCCATATCCAGCATCACATGGACTTTGGTTTCAAGGCACTATTTCGCTACGCCTGAGCACCGCGTCGTGTGCAAATCCGCGACCAATCCGCTTGCCGGAAGCATCTTCAGCTCTCGGTCGCATCAAGGCGCTTCGAATAAACCACTGTCACAACTTGTTCATGCGTTGGACATAGAAACGAAACAATGAAGAGGTGGGATGCTTGGTCTCATCCATAATCCAATCTAAAGCACTGGAGGGATCGCATGAAGACGATCGGGGAAAGGTTGCGAGCGGCGACGCTCATGGGGGCGGCCGTCTCGGCACTACTAGTTGCAGCCGGGGCCAACGCACAGAATCAATTCAATCCCAATGGGTGGGGCAATCCGCCGGCGCCCGATAATCCGTGGCCGTACAACAATCCGCAGCGCTCGTCCCCCGTAGTGGCAGTGGTTGGTGACATCTCCTGCCAACCAGGCGAGGAGGCGAGCGGTGAGTCGTCGAAAGAAACCTGCACCGACCCCAAGGCGCCCTACACCAGCACCTCTCTGTATCAATCCCAGGAGGCCACTGCGAATCAGATCGAGGCCATGAAGCCTGACGCGGTCGCGCTCCTCGGAGATCTGCAATACCAGGTTGGCCGATATTCGGACTTTGAGAACTCGTACGACTTGACCTATGGCGCTTTTAAAGCGATCAGCCGGCCCGCGCCCGGCAACCACGAGTTTTATGACGAGCATGGCGAGACCGGCGTTGCCGGCTACGGCTACTTCTCCTACTTCAACGGCTTTCTGATCGATACCAATGCCGATGCCAATCAGGGTAAGCCTCAGATGACTACGATCCCGGACCCGTGCCCATCGAACTCAGCTTGCGGACCGGGCTCTACCCCCTCCGCTGACCTCAGCCCCCAACCCATTCCGCGGGCGGATGGCCAGGCGGGGCACTTCGAGTTGGGGGCGAACGGAGGACAGAACGGAACCGGAGTCGGAGATGGCTGGTACTCGTACAATCTCGGCTCCTGGCACCTTATCTCACTCAACATCGAGTGCTCGACGCAGCCGGGCGGCTGCTCGACCACGGGCGCCTGGTTTGCCGCCGAACTTGCATGGCTGCAAAAGGATCTCGAAGAGAACCACGCCGCGTGTACCCTCGCCTACTGGCATCAGCCCACGTTCAGCGCCACGAACGGCATCACCCCGGAGGGCATTGCCGCCAAGGCCTTTTGGCAGCTGCTCTACGAATACAAAGCCGACTTGGTGCTGAACGGACACGACCACCTCTACGCCCACTACCGCCCTCTTGATCCCTCCGGGAATTTCGATCCCCAGCGAGGCATAACGGAATTCATCGTGGGCACGGGCGGCGAGACACTCGATCCTGTCGTATCAACCGCTGTGACGAGCGGGTCAAGCGAAACGAACATGGAGGATCCCAGCGGCAACACCAACTTCAACGGTGAGAATCTCGTGGCGGCAACCGGGGACTACTGGGGCGTGATGGCCCTGACGCTCAATCAGAATGGCTACGCGTGGCATTACCAGTCGGCATTGCAAGGTCCGGTGGACAACGGCCAATGGCCGGTGGTAGCGCCGACTGGGTCTTACACCGACAAGGGCGTGGGTGCCTGCCACGGACCGGTCTACAGGTGATGACCTGATAACCCGCATCAATTCAGCCTTGGCGTTCTCTTTCCGGTACGCGATCCCCTCCGCGAGAAATTGCGGAGGGGGATCGCATCCCCGTAGGTCTGTCTCAGTTTAGAATTGTCCGAACTTCACGCGCGGATTAGAATCGCCACAGAACGGCGGTTCATAAAGGCAAACATCTGGCCCTCGCCGCAATTATTGGCGCGCCTTTATTTGGCGTATTCCAAAGCATCAAGCCGAAGTTACGCGAGCATTGCCCGTGGCAGCCGCGGCCTTGATTTCAAACTGGCGCAATTGCAACAGTGGTTGCGATTCTATGCGCCAATAGCGCATGCAAGGCGTGGCGTGGACAATTGATGCGTGATGCGTTAGCATCTGATGCATGAGAACGACGCTCGATATTGCTGACGATGTGATGCAGGCCGCCAGGGAGCGGGCTAGGCGGGAACGAAAGACCATCGGCGAGATGATCTCCGAGCTAGCTCGGCGCGCCCTCACGACTCCGCAAGAGCCGCCCTCCGTGAAGGAACCTAAGGCGGTTTATGGGATCAAGCCCTTCCCGCGGCGTGGCGGTATCGTCACGAATGAGTTGATAAACAAGCTTCGTGACGAAGACGCGTACTAGCCGCGTTCACCCACCAGGCTGCGCTAGTGCGTATCACCCCGCGACAAACGCTCGAGACCGGCGGACTCTAAATAGTGCGCGCACTATTGGATGTGAACGTGCTGGTCGCGATGCTGGACTCCGACCACGCATCCCACGATACAGCGATTCGTTGGTTTGCGAAGCATGCGCGGGAGGGTTGGGCAACATGTCCAATCACGCAAAACGGGTGCATCCGAATCATGTCGAATCAGGGCTATCCGAACCCATTACCAGTCCAGTCTGTCATCGGGCGCCTAGCTGAGGCTAGCGCCGAAGATATCCATGAATTCTGGCCGGATGAAGTCAGTCTATTGGATTCGGATGTCGTGGATTCGACGCGAATCCATGGACCGCGGCAACTGACCGACATATATCTGCTTGCTCTCGCAGTTCAGCACGCAGGAAGGCTCGTAACCTTCGATAACGGTATTCCGCTTGCCGCCGTGAGGAGAGCGACTAGGCAGAACATGTTGATTCTGTAAGCGGCAGTGGTGGCTGCAACCTGGGAAGTCTCCAAGGACCGATAAATTCTCGCGTTTACCGCGGGAAACGTCAGACCGCCTAAGTAATTATAAAGGATACTTTATATAGTTAACATATTGCGATAGAATATCGTCTATAGCTTATATTTACATTGCAATCTAAGCGTAATATAAAATATCGTTTATATGGCACGCACGCTTTGGGGCAAGGTCTATTTGAAAAACATCTATGCCGGGCGGCTCCAGGAGGAGCCCGGCGGACGTTGCGTGTTTACCTACGATCCCGCGTATCTGGAGCGCGAGCAACCCGCCGCCATTGCCCATACGCTGCCGGTCCGGGTAGAGCCCCACGTCTCGGAACGCGGCCTGCATCCCTTCTTTGACAATCTCGTCGCCGAAGGATGGTTTCGCAATGCGCAGGCGCGCGCGTTGGGCATCGATCCTGGCAGCCGTTTCGCGTTGCTGCTCGGCTTCGGTCATGACCTGGCTGGCGCGGTTTCGGTTGAAGACCCGGAACCTGCGGAACGCAGACAACTCGAGGATGCTGACGCAGCAACCATCGCTGCGCTGCTGGGCAGAGCTTCGCTCTCCGGCATCCAACGCAAGCTGCTTGTCGTTCGCGATGGCAAAAGCTATCGCCCGGTCGGACCCGAGGAACTCAGCACACACATTGCAAAACTCCCCTCCGGCAATCTCACTAATCTGCTGGAGCTGGAATATCTGACCACATTCGCGGTGCGCACGCTGCTGCCCGGTGATGAGACCGTTGATATGGACATCGTCCATTTGCCATCGATCAACGACGATGCATTGATCATCCCCCGCTTTGATCGCACAAGCACGGGGAAGCGCGTTCATTTCGAGGAGTTCAACCAGCTCCTCGGCAAATACTCGGGCGATGATAAACACGAAGGTGCCTACGAAGACCTTGGACAGTTCATCATGCGCACGCCCTCATGCATTCCCGCCGAGGCGGACCGCCTGTTGCGCCGGATTCTCGCGTGCCTCCTCGTCGGCAACACGGATGCGCATTTCAAGAACTTTGCGATGTTCCACGCGCGCGACGGGCTGCGACTGACTCCCGCTTACGACCTCGTTGCGGCGTCCTTCTATCCCGAATACCAATCGATCGCTTTGAGCGTTGCCGGGGCAGGAAGTATCACCATAGGATCACTGCAAGCCAAACATCTCCTACGTATGGCACAGGGTTTCGGCGTAACCGAGGACGCGCTCTTGAGCGCGGTGGAGCAGCTCGGCAAACGCCTGCCGACTGCATTGGCGGCGCTCGAGAAATCAGACATCGGCTCAACAGCTTTACGCAAACGATTACAAGAGAGGATGGAGAAAAGATGGAACGGCAGTTTCGCATCAACTGGCCCGCTATTGTCGAAGAAGCGAAGCAAAGGCGGAAAACCCAAAAGCTGACGCAGCAGCGGCTCGGTGAGCTGGCGGGTGTCAGCACGCCGACAATCTCGCACTTCGAGGGCGGCGAGCGGGACATCCAATTGTCTACAGTCACCAATATCCTGGGGGTGCTCGGTATGCTTGACGAACGCGTACTGGCATTTAACGATGCCAGCGCACACTATGATCCCATGCGCATGGTTGTGCTTTTCAAAGGTCAAGACGGAGACAAGATCATTCCTTGTGCAATCAGCCGCGAAGCGCTCGACGATCACTTCGACGGCGACAACAAAGACAAACTCAAAGTCTTCAAGGCGAGCCGCCAACGCATCGAGCATGAAGCTCGGCGGAAGTATTTGGCGGACCTCGTGGAATCTGATGGTTCCGTGCTGATCAAGACAATGGATTTGTAGAAGGGCCCGTGACCCGCCCTTTCGTGAAATGTCTGTGACGCAAACCACCCAGGAACTAAGCTCGGCTACTGCCCGCAAGATCTTCGTCTGGCAGATGCTGTTCTTTGGGGCGTTACTCGCCGTTTCGGCACTCGTCAACGGCTATTCTGTGGTTGCGGATCTAGCCCGGATGGGCGCTCCGCTGCCACGGTGGAAGCCCATGACGTGGGAGTTATCCAGCCACCTGCTCATCTGGCTGCTGATACCGGTACTGGGATGGTGGCTCGCCAGGTTCCCGTTCGCCCGGATCTCGTCGAGCGCGGCGCGCTGCGGAAAGACCCCGGTGGCGGGCGGAGCACGAGTTACTCACTCATCCTGGGAGTCGAGCGGAACTAACGCAGCAAGACCCAAGCAGTTACCGGGGAGTTTCGGGGGTTACAGAGTCATACTTAATAACGAGCGTCCAAGCCGGCGCCAGCGCATTTCTTCATCTTCTGGGTATTTAATTTAGATTACCAAATGTGATAATCTAAATACACTATGACGCCCTCTCGCCGCCCTGTGACCCCTGAGCTCGCTTCCACCTGGGCCGCCTCCGCGCAATACCAGTTTCTGGATGCATTGATGGCAGACCCACAGATCCAATACGAACAGATTGCATTCCATGGCGGAACCTCATTGCATTTCTCCTGGCGATCGCCCCGACTGTCGGAGGACTTGGATTTCTTGATCGCGCGAAGCGCGGCTGACCTCGGGACCATTGTTGAGCGGGCCGGACAAAAGGTCGCGGAGGCATTCCGCTCGGAGGATCCGCAGTTCGCGATCGAGATCCAGGACCGGACCCGACACGAAGAGAGGATGATTTCCTACGACCTGCGCGTGGCCCACGAGGCGTATCTCGGCAAGGCGCTCATCAAGGTGGAGTTCTGGCGCGTGAGCCCAGAGTACCTGGCGCAGTATCCGGTCGAGCTACGCTCTCCGATCCAACCCGGCGAGATGGTTTCACGGATTTCCAACCCGGTACCGGCGGCGACCCTCGAGACCGCTTACTGCGACAAACTCACGGCGTTCGCCACTCGCCCCTACCTCAAATGGCGAGATGTCTACGACCTGTGGTGGATCGGTACGCAGACAGACGCCAAGCTCGACCTGTCGTCGGTCACACGGCAGTTCCTTCATAACGTCTCCGCTTACCAAACCATCGACGGTCTTTCGCCGGCGCAGGCGTTGCGGAAATTCTTGGAAAGCGATCCGGCTGAAGTACTCAAGAAGGCCGATCCGGATTTACGGAGATGGCTGCCGAAAGCGCTTTGGGACAAGATGCATCCTCGGGTAACGGCGGAGATGGTCGAGTACGTCGGAAGCGCTCTGGAAAGCGTGGCGGATGCCATCGAGAAGAACCTCACGGACCGCCCTCTGAAACGGGTGCGGCGATGACGAGTGCGCTAACGCGCTTGCGCGATCTGCCCGAGGCTTTCACTTTCGCCGGGTTTTGCAAACTCACCCGTCTTTCCAACGAGGCGGCGGCGGTGTGTCTGACTCGCTGGAAGAAGAAAGGATTCGTCGAGGCTGCCGGGGAACGGGCGCGCCTGTACTTCAACAAACTCAAGTGCAACGAGGTCGATGGATCGCTGCGGATCGCGGCGCTGCTATTCGAATATCCGAGCGCCGTACTGTGCGGCGAATCAGTATTGCACGCAGCGGGATGGATTACGCAGATCCCGGCCCGTCTTTCAGTCGCCGTCATCTCGCGCCCGAGTTACGTCGCGCTGCATGGGTTCGACATTCACGGCCGCCCCCTTTCCTGGTTCAAAGAAATCCACCCCGCTGTGGTTCCCTCTCCCGATAAGCGAGTCTATGGTCTGCGAGCCTTGCCGGCGCCGCTCGCGCTAGCGGATTTGTACGGCGACCAAAAGGGGTGGCACCCGGACCTGGACGACCTGAACATTCCGCCGGAAGAAGTCGCGTCGGTCGGGACAGCGGCGACGCTACTCGGTGTCGAACTGCCCGCACCGTTGGGACGTCAGATCAGTAACGCGGAAAAGATCCCGAGCCACCTCATTAAGAACACCAGATAGTTAGCAGACGTTTCGGCGTGTGACGCGCGATCGTGACACGTGCTCGCCGCGACGCAAGCCGCGCTCAATTGCTCAATCGTCGCTGTCGCCGGTCGCCCTGGCACCGTGGCGGTCCGCGAAGAACTCCGCGTGCTCGCGCCGGTACTTCTGATACCTCTCGCTGGTGGCGCGGATGTCGGCGATGATCGCCTCCTCGGCCGCGGCCGGCCGGCGCGCGCGAATCGCTTCGAGCGCCTGTTGGTGGTGACCCGTGGCGCCGCGCTTGATCTTCTCCACCCCGAGGTCCACGAAGAGAGAGGTGGTTCCGGTTTTTCGGACAGGGGTGTAAGTGGATTGCTGTCCGGGCAATATAGCAACCGGAGGGCAGATATCCATGAGAAAGCCAAGACGTAATCACTCAGCGGCGTTCAAGGCGCGGGTGGCATTGGAAGCGATTCGAGGTGAGAAGACCGTGGCCGAGATCGCGGCACACCACGAAGTGCATGCGACCCAGGTGACGGCCTGGAAGACGGAACTGCTGCAGAACGCGGCGGCGATCTTCGGCGGGGATGTGGTGGCGGCGGACGGCAAGGAGCGCATCCGGGAGCTGCAGGCGAAGATCGGCGAGCTGACGATGGAGAACTCGTTTTTAGAGGGCGCGCTCGGGAAATTCCCCGGCCTGAGCGCAAAGCGATGATCGAGCGGGACGGTGAGGTATCGGTGAAACGCCAGGCGGAGATCCTGGATCTGAGTCGCTCGAGCGTTTACTACGTGGCGCGGGGCTTGCCGGAGCGGGATCTGAAGCTGATGCGGATTCTGGACGAGTTGCACCTGAAGTGGCCGTTCTACGGGGCTCGCAAGCTGACCCGGGAGCTGCAAAACCAGGGCCACGAGGTCGGCCGGCGGCATGTGAGGACGCTGATGCGGCGGATGGGCATGGAGACGATCTACCGTAAACCGCGCACGAGCATCCCCGCGCCCCTATCTGCGATCTACCCCTACCTGCTTAACGGCCTGAAGATCGAACGGCCCAATCACGTCTGGGCCGCCGATCTGACTTATATACCGATGGCCCATGGGTTTCAGTATCTGGTGGCCATCATCGATGTGGGCAGCCGCAAGACGCTCTCCTGGAGGGTGTCGAACACGATGACGCCGGACTTCTGCCTCGAGGCGCTACAGGAGGCGCTGGGAAAATACGGGAAGCCGGAGATTTTCAACACGGACCAGGGATCTCAGTTTACCAGCGGGGAGTGGATCGATACGCTGAAGGCGGCCGGAGTGCAGATCAGCATGGACGGCAAGGGACGATGGATCGACAACGTGTTTATCGAACGGCTGTGGCGCAGCGTCAAGTACGAGAACATTTACCTGCGCGCCTACGAGAACGGCACGCAGCTACGACGAGGACTGAGCGAGTACTTCGATTTTTATAACGGTCGGCGCATTCATGAGGCTCTCGGCTACGCCACGCCCGACGAGGTGTATTTTGCGGGGCTCGCGCCTCTCATGGCGGCCGCGGCATGATCGCAAAATCCGATGCGTCATCGATTTTTCGGGACACCCGAGGTAGCGGGTCGATCGAGATCTCGGTTCCTGGAGCGTTTACGGCGGTCGGATTTTTCAGGCCAAAGAAAAAAACCGGAGCTTCTGCCGCTAAACGCGGCAGACTCTCTCTGTTCAAGACCATTGACGAAGACCGCAGAGCAAGACACGATCACATCAACCGCTCAGGCAGATCCACTTATCCCGGAAGAATTTCTGTCCAAACAAGCGGAGCCACCCCTGAGCGCCACGGTGCATGGGCCGCAACGCACCCAGAGCGGCTCAACACCGGTGCCCGATTGCTGCCGAACGCCATGGCCCCCGATACGGCTGATCTCGATCAGGCACGTACCGGTGAGCGGCGCGAGGGGACCATATTCGGGATCCTCCTCAGCCTGGTTCTTGCCGCGGGCACATACGGGGGCGTCACCGCCTCACCGCCCGAGCCGTCGGGGACGGCGATCCTGCTGACTTTCACCCTCGCTTCCGCGCTGCTCTATGGCGGAGCCTTCGGCGCCATTTTGCCGTACCGCATGCCGGAAACGCGGCACTCGGATTTGATGAGCCCAAGGACTTCGGGACACTTGACCAAATAGCCAGACATAATTAAACGACCGCCGCCAATTCGATACGCGTCGCAACACGCTTAACCACCGTGTGTTTGCCGTGTCCGGAGTTAGAAACCTTGCTGGTTGTCACAAGGCATTGACTCTCGAGCAGTGCAACGTCCCGTCGCACTGCCGAGGGATCACGTGCGAGGGCCAGTGCCAAGGCGCTCAAAGTCACGGGCTCGATGGAGATTTCCCGCAACAATCGCACCCGAGCCGGCGTTATCACTTCCAAAAAATCCGCGGGGTCTTCAAAAGAGACATGAAAGCCGGGCTCGACCGCCCTACCACGGTCCAACTTGCGCGCATTGTCCTTCATTCGGGAAAAAAAGCTGTCCATCGGCTCAACGCCGACCCGAATGGACGGTGCTCGCTTAGCACGTACCCGTCTCAAGATACTGGCGGACTTGCGCTTCAAACTGACTTTCGAGTTTTTCATAGGATTCGAACGGTCGGTCCCACCCACGTGGAGTCGTAATAACCTGGGAGTCAAGCCTACGGGTAGGTGAAGTGCGGGTCGACCGACCTTAATTCGCCCATGAACAGCTTGAACGCTCCGGGATCGCTTTCAAATAGCCGCCGCGCGTAGCTTGTACAGTGCTGACCCCACACCATCCTATCGTCAGGGGACGAAAGGATATCGGCGATCTGCTGGTTTCCAGCCGCTTCCTTGACAACCCTCATCCAATTCATGGCGGTGTCTTCCAATTTGTAGCGGGCATTCTCTCCACCCTCCCGCGCCTGTTCCTTGTATAAGCGCCAGAGATAGGAAGGGCTGTTCGACGCCACGAATTGGAACCGCCCGATCTCCTTGGCGAGGCGGACCAGAAGATCGGCATCCTCATAGCTGCGCATGGTTTCATTGAACCCCTGAACGCGTTCCAGCGCGCTGCGGCGTATGAGGCAAGCGCCGTGATGCAGCGGGGCATAGTACATACAGAACATCAATGGATGTTTCCCTTCGTATTGCGGGGTGTTGACCGGCCCGGCCGGAACGAAATTCCCGTCTTCCCGATAGACATGGCGCCATGAGGAGTAAATCACCGATACGCCCGGACCCGCCGCCCGCGCGTACTTCATCTGCGCTTCGATCTTCTCTGCGGCAATGGCATCGTCGCTATCAAGGAACTGAATCCACTCGCCTTTCGCCTGCTTCACAGCGGCGTTGCGCGCGGCGCTCACACCCCTGTTGACGCCAAGCTCCAGAACCGACCAACGGCCCTTGAAGCTGTCTTCCAATATTTCGCGCGCGGTCAGTACGGTTCCATCCTGCGAGCCATCGTCGACGACAATGATCTCGATCTTCGGATAGGTTTGGGAACTAGCGCAGCGGATCGCCTGGGCGATATCTTCCTGCGCGTTGTACGCGGGAATGACAATGCTTACGAGCGGATCAGTTTGCGTCAAGTGGCCGTTTGAGCGAACGGTCGCCGAACCGGACAGTGCCTTCGAGGGGGTGCGGACCGATCGAGCTTGCAACCCCGCGGCGATGATTGCCGCGGCTTGGCGAGCACCAGGCTCATCGAAAATCGACCAGTGCTCTCCCTCGAACGTGGACACTTCGACGCCTTCCGTTGCGAGCCGCCTCCAGCCAAGGCTGGAGTCGACCAGCCATCCCGTGGGGCGGTCTTGGCAAACAAAACTGTGTACGCGCCCACGGAAGACCTTCGGTTCGTAAGCGCTTTGCAGTCTCCACAAATACGCCCACATTTCCTGGCCGGACTGCACGATCGCTTCTAGTTCCGGATCTGACGAAACCGGTTTGATGTCTACCGGCCGGGCGCGACGAAACCATTTCAAGACTTTCATCATCAAGGTGAAGGGCTTGATCATCAACCTCTTTACGCTCTTTCGCCCGGCGCGCATTTCCGCGTAAGAGCGCTTGTAACGGGAGGCAAGATCGGTTGCCCGCAGCCACGCCTGTCCTCCCCGGCGCCGGACGTAGTCCGGGGCCCAGCCGTCGATGATGCCGATGAATGAAACCTCGTGGCCCATCTGAACCAGTTGCTGGGCCGTTTCGAAAGCCACGACGCCGGCAGCGCACCAGCCGATCACCGCATACGGTCCCTGGGGCTGGATCTCGCGCATAAGCCTGACACATTCGCCGGCCGCCTCCTCCACGCAGGAATATTTCATCTCGAGCGGCTTTGCAGGATCGAAAAGTTGCAATCCGATCACAGGCTGGTCGTTTCGCAAATTCCTTGCGATATTGAGATACTGCATGGGTGAAACGATGCAGAAGAGAGGCAGGCTTGGATCCGTTCGGCTGAATGGGCACCACCGCGCAGGGAGATCTGGTGCTTGGGCTTCCTCCCCGCTTAAGCAGCATGCCAAGCGAGGCGATTGACGGCGCTTTGAATAGTGAAGTCAGATCGAGCGAATGGCCAAACTCCGCTTCTACCAGCGTCAGCATTCTGACCGCAAGCAGAGAGTGTCCGCCGAGATCGAAGAAGTTCGAGTTCCGGCTTATCGGTTCCAGGCCCAGGAGCCTGGTCCAGATTCGCGCAAGCTTCTCTTCGATGTGGCCAGCGGGTGCTTCGTAGGCGTCCTGGATATAAGCAGCTACTATCCGGCGCGGGTAGGGCTTTGCGCTCTAACTTGCCGTTGTGCGACAAAGGCATGCGATCGAGCCGGACGAAGGCGGCAGGCACCATGTATTCCGGCAGACTTCGGCCAGGAGATGCGCCCGCAATGCTTGCGGTCTGATGTTCGCGCCGGCTATGTAGTACGCAACCAGACGCTTGTCTCCAGGGCTGTCCTCACGCGCGATGACGCTGACCTCGCTGACGCCCTCGCACTCCGCCAGCCTCGCCTCGATCTCGCCCAACTCGATGCGGAAACCGCGAATCTTCACCTGGAAGTCGTTGCGACCCAGATACTCGATGACCCCATCGGCCGTCCACCGGCCGAGATCCCCCGTTCTGTACATGCGAGCGCCGGGTCGGCGGAGAACGGATCGGCCACAAACCGCTCGGAAGTCAGATCCGGGCGGTTCAAATAGCCCCGCGCCACTCCGGCGCCGCCAATATAGAGTTCGCCCGCAACGCCGATGGGCGCGGGACCTCCGCCGGCGTCGAGGATATATATCTGCGTGTTCGCTATCGGCCGGCCGATAGGGGTCGTCGCGGTCAAAGTAAAATTCGCAGGAACTTCGTAAACGACGCAACCGACAACCGTTTCGGTTGGCCCATACTCGTTCACGATACGCACATCCGGCTGCATCTGCTGCCAGAGCCGCACCGTTGAAGGCGCCAGTGCCTCGCCGCCAACGACGAAGAGACTGGCAGAAGGCTGTTTCCCTGCCGTGGCCACAGTGCGCCCCACGGCGTCCAGATGCGACGGGGTGATCTTCACCAGCCCGGCAGACTGCTCACCGCAAAGCAGCTGGCCCAGGCCATCGATTTCCTTCCCCTCCGGCACAATCCGCAGCGCGCCTCCACACAATAGCGGCGCAAAGATACTCGTCACCGTGGCATCGAAGGAAAGCGATGAAGAGACGGCTGAACCGGCGGTCGGGGTGTAGAAGCGCCAGGCCCAGTATAGGTAATTGTAGAGATGCCTATGTTCGATCATCACGCCCTTGGGCATGCCGGTTGAACCGGAGGTGTAGATGACATAGGCGAGATGCTCTGCGCTGAGCCCAGCCCGGTCCGGATTGCTCTCCGGCATGCCTGCCCAGAGCGGCGCGCCGGCGTCGAGGGCGATGATCGGCAGGCTGTTCGCACCGGCCGGCAGCATGTCCTTGAGATGCGCCAGGGTGAGCAGCGCCGCGGGCGCGCTGTCCTTCAGCATGTAGGCCAGCCGCTCCTGCGGATAGCTCGGGTCCATTGGCACATAGGCGCCACCCGCCTTGAGGATGGCCAGCAGGCCAATGACCATTTCCAGGCCCCGCTCGACGCAAATGGCGATGAGGGTCTCCGGGCCAACCCCCAGGCTGCGCAGGTGATGGGCCAGTTGGTTGGCTCGCGCGTTCAGTTGCGAGTAGGTGAGTGTGCGCCCGTCATGTACGACGGCCACGGCGTCCGGCGTCCTGGATGCCTGTTCTTCGATCAGGTGATGTATGCACTTGTCGCGCGGATAGGCGGCGCCGGTCGCGTTCCATTCGATGATCAGCTTGTGCCGCTCCTCTTCCGGCATCACGTCGATAGAGGCCGCCGGCGTATCGGGCGCCGTTTCCAATGTTCCGGCAAGGCGCTCCAGTGCGGTCCGCATATAGTCGCATACGGTTGCCGGGTCAGCCGGATTTTGAGCCCAGGCTGAAATCAGAAGCGTTTCTTCCCGCTCCGAGGCGATGACTGCCAGCGGCCACGCGCCGCCGGATAATTCCTCAGTCCAAACGTGCTCTTCGGGCAGACCGTATCCGAACAGCGCTGACAAGGAATATGCGACGCCAGGGTCGCCCTCCGGCAGGAGCGCTCCCCAAGTGGGCAGGAAATTGCGTATCTGGTTGATTAATTCATAGGTTTCCCGCGCGGCGATCTCAGCCGCGCGAGTGGCGGCGTCAATGCGCATCGGGACAGTTCTCGTAAACGGCGGGAGCGCGGCGCCAAAAGTTACGCTGTCTTGTCCGCAGAACCGCACAAGGACAAGAGACCATGCCAGGCAGACGAGGCTTTCCATGTTTATATCAAGTGCTGCGGCCCGATCCCTGAGGCGGCTTGTGAGATGGCGTTCCAATTTGAGACTGGCGCTATTCGCCGCCCGGCGCTTCCTCCCGGATAAGCCCGAAAGGCGCGGCCGGCCCATCGGCGCCGCCAAGCATTCTTTCCAGAAGCTTGTCCGGGCGCCCGGCGCTCGCGCTTGTGTTGACCCCGGGGTTCTGGTCTTGGCCGGCAGCATGATTTACATGCCGCTGCACGACGTTCCTTTGGTTGAGGCCGCTCTCGCTATGACGTGCCGTTGAAATTTTATCGAGCGGCATCTACCCAGCTCCATTTTTTCTCGAGGACGATCTGTGACTACGGCCCGGTTGCGGCGCGCCGGCAGACGGACGGGCCATCGACAAGATAGTGACCAAAATCAATCTACATGTGCGCCTGCAATTTGGCTTGTTCCGTTGCGAAGCGACGCATACATACGCGAGACAATGTGTTCGTACCAGGTCGGAGCGTACACCGACTATTTGCCGTGGAATAGCTTCATGCGCTGGAAGACCCCGCCGACGGCCGGTGTGCCGGCTCGGCGATCTGAATCCCCGCAAGGCGGAGGACTTTATGTCACCTACGTGGCCGGTCGGCGTGCGGGCTTCATGGCGGCAGACGTTACGCTACAAGATCAGCGCGGGCCTTCTTCGTCGAGGAACGCACGCGTCAGTTCGTTGAACAGGGATGGCCTCGCGGCCATGGTTTCGTGACCCGTGTTCGGAAGGATGCACAGCCGGCCTGCCGGCAGGCTGCGGTACAGCGCGATGGTGTGTTCCAGCGATATGACGTCGTGGTCGCCGGCCATGACCAGCACGGGGGTGGTGATGGCCCGAAGATCCTCCCGGCTAATCACGGTCCAAGTCGTCCAGAGATCCTTCGTCTTGGCTACCAGAACGCCCCAGTGCCGGTCGCCGTAGGGCGAAACAGCATCGTAGTCCTGCCGTGCAGCGACAGGCACGCCGGCGGCGAAACGTTGCTCGGATGTCACCCAGCGGAGCCGCAAGTAGGCGAACAGCCCGGCAAAATCGCCGCGGAAGTTTGCTCCGGATACCACCACTCGTCGCACCAGGTCCGGGTGGTACCGCGCAAGCAAAAGCGCCACATTACCGCCGTCGCTGTGGCCGACTATGTCGGCGGGTCCGAGGTGCAGCTGCTGCAGCAATGCCGCGGTATCTTCCGCCATCGCGCGGTACGAGAAGGGTTGTGCGTCGTCCGGGCTGTGGCCATGCCCCCTCTGGTCAATGCCGACCACGGTACGGAACGCAGCGAAGTAGGCCTTCTGGTAAGTGAAACTGCGGTCGAAGAAGCTGAGCCCACCGTGCAGAAACACGATCGGCGGGCCGCTGCCCATCACCTCAACATAGAGCTTCGTCCCGTGGACATCATAGAGGCGGCCGGGGTTGGAAGCCCACACGGACACGGGTACCGCGATGCAGCCGGTTAGAAGTATCAACGCGATTCGAGCCACGTGTACCGGCCAGCGAGGTGTTTCGATCATGGCGTCTGGCGGATTGAATTTGGCACCTGTAGTGACCATGCTGCCCCTCCCGTTACGGATACCAGCCCGATCTTGGCACAACGTGCTCTCAAGAACGCAAGTCAGCGGCGCGGACGCAGCAGTCGTCGGAGCGTTAGGGGCCCCACGTATCTGCTCAGATTTCCGCCAGCGATTTACGAGCGTCCTGCCAATCCTTCGGAGCGGCCAATGACTGCCTTCTCATTCGAACGCGGGGGCGGATCGGAAAATCCTTCAAAGGCACTGCTCGGATTCCATTCTTGAAGACTATACACGCGCTTGCCACGCAATCCCGTTACACCCTCGTTCCATGCAAGAAGCATTCGCTTGCCGATATCCTCAAAAGCGGCGTAGCCTGTCATCGCTTCTCGCACCCGAGGCGCGATATCTGAAACCGCATCACTGATCGCTTCGACGATTTCGACTTGTGCTTTGACGGAAACGCCAAACGTGGCGGCGATGAACTTTCCGAGACTCTTACCCGGACTCCAGGTTTTCTTGCCCATAAAGCTGATGCCGGGAGGATTTTGTTGGTATCCGGGGTACGCGACCGTCGTAATCATATCGTAGGCCGGTGAAAGGTGAACATCAGCCCGCGATGTATAAAGCAGCGCTAGATTCTTTGCGTGACAATCGGCGTTGCGTAGCGCGTAGGTTAACAGCAGCGTTGTCGCGAGCTGGCGGAAGGTTTCGAGTTGTGTCGCGCCAGGAACGTGATCGCGAACCGCCCTAGCGACGCGCTCCCAAGTAGTCTCGTACTTCGCGGCAGGGCGTAGTCCCAGCAGAGCGCAGAAATCTTCCATTCCCAAACGCAACTGCCCATTGTCATCCACGTCGAAGCGACTAACGACGAGGGCGTTGCCGTCCCGCGAGAGATCGGTTCTAGCCGTGGGCAGGACTCGCGCTGCCACCTGCATGCAGAGGTGCTCGTTCAGGGTAACGTAGGGGAGTCTACCGGTGGATCCTTTGATGATGTGGCGGCGGGTCAGCAGTGTGGTCTTTTTGCGGACGGCACCTCTCCCAATATCTTCACTCTGCGTGTCGAGGAACTTCGGCACGACTCCTGAAACACCACTTGCCGCATGTTGTCGGACCAGCTCCACGAAGGCTTCTTCTGAATTGTCCCCTTGGAGGAGTTCGGCGACTTCGACCGGTTGGGTCGGCTCATCGAGTTTCGCGCCCGCCGCGGCGACCTGAATGCGGCCGACCATGTTTCGTCCGATGACGGAAAGGAGCGCCATGGGGCTGGCCGTGATTTGCGGGCCGAGTTGCTCTTGGAGCACTTGCAGAAGGTACCCTTCAGGGAGATTCATTTGGAAAACTGGATGCAGCGTGTCGTCCCATACATAGGACTCGGTACGCATCGGCATCGTGAGTGACACGAAGGCATCGCTTGGTGTGCTCGCATGGTAAGTAAGCACGCTGCGAAAGTCGCCCGCCGACTCAAGCACCGCGACGTCCCGGCCGAGGACATAGGCTGACAGCCTCATGATTTGGCCCGTTCGCGGCGCAATTCATCGAGCGAACCCGATTGGCCACTTTCGGTGAATTCGAGTTCGAAGCCGAGCACTGCGAGCACCGCCAGGAGTTTGCGGGAACCAAATTCCGACCCGCGTCCGCGCTCGAAGCGGGAAAGGGATTCCGGGGTTACGCCGGCCTGGTGCGCAACCGCTTTTTGCCTCAAGTGGAGAGCTTGGCGACGGGCCGCCACTGCGGCTCCCAGTTCTTGGAGCGATTTCATATTGATATATACATCATGATTCATGCAAATTCTGCCATTTATTGATTTATATGGCAATAATATTGTCAGTATTCACGGAACTCACGCAATTCATTGATTTCACTCATTAGGCGACTCCTTGCGGAGAATAGCCGGCACATTCTCCGCGTGATGCGCGGAGATCATTCTTGCCAATGCGGAGAATAGAGGGCATAATCTCCGCGCAAAATGCGGATATTAAAATGTATATCTGGGAACAGCCTGACTGGCCTGACCTGACGTGGGATGGCGGCTACCTCGCCGCTCTGCTGGGGCAGGCCTCGCGCGAGCAGGGCCGTCTGCTCGGCAGGATGCAGGATCTGGGCTTCGACCTGCGTCGTGAGGCCCAGCTGAACACGCTGACCGAAGACGTGGTCCGCTCAAGTGAGATCGAGGGCGAAAAGCTCGACAGCGATCAGGTCAGATCCTCGATCGCACGGCGGCTCGGCATGGAAGTTGGCGGACTAGTGCCGGCCGACCGCGATGTCGAGGGCGTCGTCGAGATGATGCTCGACGCAACTACTAGCTACGCGCAGCCCCTGACGGCCGATCGGTTATTCGGCTGGCACGCGGCACTCTTCCCCACGGGTCGAATCGGCCTTCAGAAAATCACCGTCGGCCACTGGCGGGATGACAGCGGCGGGCCGATGCAGGTTGTCTCGGGACCGATCGGCCGGCAGAAGGTTCACTATGAAGCGCCGTCCGCCGCGCGCGTCCCGGAAGATATGGACCGCTTCCTAAGATGGTTCGAGGCACCCGGCAAAATCGACCCGCTTCTCATCGCGGGACTCGCGCATGTGTGGTTCGTCACCATCCACCCTTTCGACGACGGCAACGGACGCATTGCGCGCGCGATCGCCGACATGGCGCTCGCCCGCTCCGAACAAAGCACCCAGCGCTTCTACAGCATGTCAGCACAAATCCGCCGCGAGCGGAGCAACTATTACACGACGCTCGAACGCACGCAGAAGGGTACCCTCGATGTTACGCCGTGGCAGGAATGGTTCCTTTCGTGCCTGCTCCGCGCGATCGAGGGCTCGCAAGACACTCTGGGTGCGGTGTTGGCGAAGGCGCGCTTCTGGGAACGCTTTGCGCAACAGGCGCTGAATGCGCGCCAGGTTGCGATGCTGAACAGATTACTCGACGGCTTCGAGGGAAAACTCACGACATCCAAATACGCCAAGCTCACCAAGGGCTCGCAGGACACGGCCTACCGTGACATCCTGGATCTCGTCGAGCGCGGCGCGCTGCGGAAAGACCCCGGTGGCGGGCGGAGCACGAGTTACTCACTCATCACGGGAGTCGAGCGGAAATAACGACCCGGTGCTGAAGGGGCGCAATTGCGACAAGGATTGAGTTCTATGCGCCAATAGCGACGTTTATGCGCCATCCATGGCGGTTTCTGGCGCGTAATTTGCTTTATGCGCCAATCGTCACTGCCTTGTTGGCGCATGAATCAAACTGCGCCAAGTAAGCTTTATGGCCAAACGACTCCCGGCTGACCTGCTCGAACGAGTGCAAGCAGCGCTGCGCGATCGAAAGTACACAGAGCCACTCATCAAGATCGTCGTCCATTGAATGACCTTGATCTTCCTTGATGCCTCGGTCGGTATCTTTCAGAGCCTTACGAAGCTCCTCTAGCCGGCGCGCAGGAAGTGGCGTCCCCACGGGGATTCGAACCCCGGTCGCATCCGTGAAAGGGATGTGTCCTAGGCCTCTAGACGATGGGGACGCAGGCCTGAAAAAATCGAATCGTTCACCGGCAATAAATCTGGTGGAGCCAGGCGGGATCGAACCGCCGACCTCTTGCATGCCATGCAAGCGCTCTCCCAGCTGAGCTATGGCCCCACATGGAGGCGCGGCACGTTACCTGACGGGGGCCAATTCGTCAAGAAAATGAACGAGCTACGCGCCCCAGACCGCCCGCGCCTTGGTCAGTCGAGCCAATGCCTCGGCTTTCCCCAAAATGGCCAACGTGGCGTCGATGGGCGGCGATACGGTCCCGCCGCATACCGCCAGGCGAATCGGCTGCGCGAGCTTGCCGAGCGAGATGCCCTTCGCCGCCGCAAAGCCGCTGATGAGGTCGTGAATCGCCGGCGCCGACCAGTTCTCCAGCCGGCCCAGCTCGTCCGACGCCTCGCCCAGCAGCGCCAGCACGTCGGCGGTCACGTGCTTGCGCACCGCCTTCTCGTCGTAGGCCGCGGGCGCCCGGAAAAAGAACACGCTGTTGACCGCCATCTCGCGCACCGTCTTCGCACGCTCGCGCTGCGACGACGACGATTTGCTCGAGCTGCGCCTCATCGGCGGCCTGGACGCCTTCGCGCTCCAGGTGCCAGCGCAGCACCGGCACGATGCGGGCCGGCGGGCGCGCGCATCATGTGCTGCTGATTGAGCCAGCTGAGCTTCTCGACGTTGAAGGCCGAGGCCGATTTATTGACGTCGGCGATGTCGAACAAGCCGGATCATCTCCTCGATCGGAAAAAATCTCCTGGTCGCCGTGCGACCAGCCCAAGCGGACCAGGTAATTGAGCACCGCCTCGGGCAAGAATCCCTCGTCGCGATACTGCAGCACGCTGACCGCGCCGTGGCGCTTGGACAGCTTGGCGCCGTCCGGCACCCAAAATCATGGGCAGGTGCGCATAGACCGGCGGCCGATGGCCCAATGCCAGCAGCATGTTCAATTGCCGCGGCGTGTTGTTCAAATGATCGTCGCCGCGAATCACATGCGTGATCTGCATGTCCATGTCATCGACCACCACGCAGAAATTATAGGTGGGCGTGCCGTCCGAGCGCGCGATGATCAGATCGTCGAGTTCGCTGTTCTGGAACACGACGCGGCCGTGCACGACGTCATCGACGACCACCTCGCCCGGTCGAGCGGATTCTTGAAGCGCACCACGGACGGGACGCCGGGGAGCGAATCGGTGCGCTCGCGCCAGCGGCCGTCGTATCGCGGCTTCTCGCCGCGCGCCATCTGCTGCGCGCGCATCTGCTCGAGCTCTTCCTTGCTGCAATAGCAGCGATAGGCCTTGCCGCTCGCGAGCAGCTCTTCGATCACATCCTTGTAGCGCTCGAAGCGCTTGGTTTGAAAGAAGGGACCTTCGTCGTGGTCGAGCCCGGCCCATTCCATGCCGTCCAGGATCTGCTGGATGGCCTCGGGGGTCGAGCGCTCGAGGTCGGTGTCCTCGATGCGCAGGACGAAGTGGCCGGCATGACGCCGCGCGTACAGCCAGCAGAACAGCGCGGTCCGCAATCCTCCGATGTGCAGAAAGCCGGTGGGACTGGGGGCAAATCGGGTGCGGACGGTCATGGACTTGGTCTGGGAAAATTAAAGGGCGCAGAGTTTAGCAGAGGCCCCGTGAAGGAGCGCGGCCAAGGCCTCACCGCCCGACGCGCGTTTGTTTTAACAGGTGCCCGCATGTCATACTTTGCTGCTGACTAGCGGGCGGTTAGCTCAGCGGTAGAGCACTGCTTTCACACGGCAGGGGTCACAGGTTCAATCCCTGTACCGCCCACCATCGCACATCGGTCGCACTCACCGGAATTTGCGGACGGTTGCCGCACGCACGGCCACCATTGTTGTTTACAGAATCAACATATTCTGTGTCGTCGCTTTCCTGACAGCGGCTAGCGGAATGCCGTTATCGAAAGTAACCAGCCTTCCTTCGTGCTGAACCGCGTGAGCAAGCAGGTATATGCCGGTTAGTTGCCGCGGTCCATGGATTCGCGTCGAATCCACGACATCTGAATTCAATAGACTGACTTCATCCGGCCAGAATTCATGGATATCTTCGGCGCAAGCCTCAGCTAGGCGCTCAATGACAGCCTGGACTGGTAATGGGTTCGGATAGCCATGATTCGACATGATACGGATACACCCGTTTTGCGCGATGGGACATGATGCCCAACCCTCCCGCGCATGCTTCTCAAACCAGTGAATCGCGGAATCGTGGGATGCGTGGTCGGAGTCCAGCAACGCGATCAGCACATTCACATCCAATAGTGCGCGCACCGCTCAGAGTCCGCCGATCTTGAGCGTTTGTAGTGGGATAATGCGCACTAGGCCAGCCTGGGTGAACGCAACAGCTAGTACGCGTCTTCGTCACGAAGATTGTTTATCAACTCATTCGTGACGATACCGCCACGACGTGCGAAGGGCTTGATCCCGTAAATTGCCTTTGGTTCCTTTGCGGACAGCGGCTCTTGCGGAGTCGTCAGCGCGCGCCGAGCCAGCTCGGAAATCATCTCGCCGATAGTCTTCCGTTCCCGCCTAGCCCGCTCCCTGGCGGCCTGCAACACATCGTCAGCAATGTCGAGCGTCGTTCTCATGCATCAGATTCTAACGCATCACGCATCACTCTTCCAATCTAGAACTCAACAAAGGCGAATTGCCGCCGCGAAGGCGGTGCTCGTATTTATCGGGGTTAACTTGGTACCCGTGCGGACGCCACATTAACCCAGCTTGATCGGGGCTCCGGGGTGACAGCCCACCTTGTAGTTAGTCATGTTCGGCGCCCCAAATCCGATCGGTTATGGGCCATTCAGCACGAAGACGCACCGTCGATCACGTCAATTAATTCGACTCAAGCTCCTGCCGTTCGCATTCATAGTCACCATGCGATCGCTGAATCTTGCATCTGTTCCGCGGTCTGGTCCAAGAGGCTACGAGCTGTGGATCGACAACCTCGTGACCAAGTTACACGGTGTGAATTTCCACGAAGTATTTGGTGAGGGCAATTTCCGGACGAAGAATTCAGATTTCAGATTGCGACAAGTTCATTGTTTGTACACCTAAACTCGCGCAGCATGCTGACGCCGTTCCCAGCTTGTGTCGCTACTGGCTTCCCATACGCGTCGCGTGCCTGCATTTCCAGAGCGCGAAGAATTTTTCGTCTTGTCGGTCTCTGTTTTCTACTATAGTCGGATAGATATATAGTGACATCGATGGAATCGATTGGAGCCTCAAATTAAGAACTGCGGATGCGATCTCAATTTCCCACGAAATATGTTTAAGGTAACTTGCGCTGGCTGCGCTCCGTCGTGGCAGCACAGGGGCTATACCTGCCGGCCGGTTGCTTTGATGACTATCCACAAGATGGGCATGGCTAATTAACGTGCAGGGTTCAATCAATAATTCTGACACCAAGAAATTGCATAGCGTTCGAAGGTCGATCCAGGTGGCGGCTTTTGCGGTCATTGGCCTGGTAGCAATTGACGCCCTGATTAATTTTCTCTTTGCCTATCCCAGTGATCCACAGGTCACGAAACCGTCATCGCTTCGATTGTATTTTGAGTACGGGCGATCGGCCGAAGGCCAATTAAGGCGCATGACTAGGCAGGACAAATCTCAGACGGCGCCGATTACGCTTACCGGCTGGTATGACCCTTTGCAACCATTAGAGCTTCCTTCGAAGGCGCACAATTCAATCGTCACGTTTTATGGGCTGTCACATGCTGTGAAACTTGCCTATGCACTCGGCCGCGTATCCGACCGATTTACCCCTCGAATCGTCGGCGCACCCAGCGCCACGAGCAACTGGGCGTACGGGGCCTACCTTCGCGATCGAGGCGGCGGCAAGAGTCACGTTGTCGTACTTGCCTTCAGCTCCCAAACGCTCCCGTGGATCACGAGCATGTCGCCGATGACATTCGTGTTTGACCGCCCGATGCCTTACACCTCCGATCGCTACTATATCGAGGGCAATCAGCTTCGAGTGATGCACCCTCCGTATTCATCTTTCAACGGCTTCGTGCAGACATTTTATGATCCCGTAAGGTGGTCGACAGCACTCAGTTTTTTTGCAAAAAATGATCC
This sequence comes from uncultured Gammaproteobacteria bacterium, assembly GCA_963837435.1. Taxonomy (GTDB): domain Bacteria; phylum Pseudomonadota; class Gammaproteobacteria; order Steroidobacterales; family Steroidobacteraceae; genus Bog-1198. Next base: position 267,730 of record CAWINJ010000009.1, on the reverse strand, counting down.
AATGTACAATGGCTTCATGATGCGGGCGAGCATCCTGGATCATTCATCGTTATTTCGTTTGGTCCGTCGTGCAGTCGGTCAGCGTGTCTTAGCTGACACCGGAGCGGCGGTGATTGATAAAGCCGGCTTTAAGCCCGGCAGCGAACAAGTTCGGGTGGCCGAAGCGATCATCCATGAGTTTGCAATAGACGCGCGAAGGGACGGGATGATCCCGGTGATTTATTTGGTCAACAATCTTGGCTACTCTGACTACCTCTTCAAGGCCCTGAGTCCCGTGTTGCAAGCAGACCATGTTCCTTATTTGAGCTCACATACAGTTGTCTCTGCCGACAACCCGCGAGGCTATCTGCCGGACAGTCATTTCACGGACGAAGTCGACGACAAGCTTGCTAATGCACTAATTGGCGTCATTGGCCGTGAGGACCAACTGCTCACTGGAAAATCTGGAGGGCCATAGAGGTGCGGAATGTTTTCATCTGCGCCGGGGCCTTGAATCATGGAATACGGATACGGTTGATCGGCCCGCGATGAAGTGGCTTCCAAAAATTGAAAACTTTCGGCAAGTTCTCCGAACGGCGTTGTCCATCGGAGAGGCTGAGGAGAGGCTGCAGAAGTTGGCTTGGCTCGCGAATCACGATCTCGGATTCCTCGAGACGCTTCAGCTCGATCGCGCACTCGTAGAAACTGCCTCGGTCGAGGCTAACGGGTTCACGAATCTGCGTCTTGCCCTCATCGGTTCCGCAACGTTGCAGCAGCTCGAGCCGGGGATCCGGGTGTCCGGTCTGCGTCACAAGCTCCGATTCGAATTGCGCACAGGTGGCTATGGCCTGTATCGGCAGGAGGTTCTCCTGCCGACATCGTTCCTGCACAGCTTCGCGCCCAATATTGTTCTGCTATCGCTGAGCGCGGGCGATGCAATTGGCAGCATACCGCTAACGTCGACTGATGCGGAGGTCGAAACAGCACTATCCAATTCGATTTCCGACCTACGCAATATTTGGCGCTCAATACGCACGTCGATCAAGGCATCAGTAGTCCAGCAGACTTTTTTCGACCGGAGTCTGCCACTATTTGGCAGCTTCGATCGCATGGCCACAGCCGCGCCCTCACGGGTCGTGGCCCGGCTGAACGATCTCGTCGCTCATGCCGCGAAGGAGGATGGAGTGCCTCTGCTCGACATCGCGGCCCAGGTACAGCGCGATGGCGTTGACGCCTGGTTCGACGTCAGGCGTTGGTTGCAGGCGAAGCAGGAGATCCGACCCGAGGGAGCAGCGCACTACGGGGAGCTTTTCGCGCGGATCGTGTCGGCACAACAGGGACGGTCTCGCAAGTGTCTGGTGTGCGATCTCGACAATACCTTGTGGGGCGGCGTCATTGGTGATGATGGCCTCGAAGGAATTGTGCTTGGGTCTGGTACCGCAAAGGGCGAAGCCCATGTCATGTTGCAGAGTTACGTTTTGCAGCTGAAGCAGCGGGGCATCATTTTGGCCGTGTGCTCCAAGAACGATCCATCCATCGCGGAGCGTGCTTTCCAGAACCATCCGGAAATGCTGTTGAAGCGATCCGACATTACGTCATTCGTTGCGAATTGGGATGACAAAGCCCAGAACCTGATCAAGATTGCTGCTCAACTGAACATTGGAATAGATAGCCTGGTATTCATTGATGACAATCCGATTGAACGGGCCCGGATTCGCGAAGCGCTTCCCATGGTTGCTGTTCCGGAGTTGTCGGACGATCCTGCTGGGTATGCGATCACTTTGGCTGATGCCGGCTATTTTGAGGCGGTGAATTTCACTCAAGAAGATCGCGAACGCGCGGAACTCTATGCAATGGACGCAGAACGCTCGGAGGCGCTGAGCGTTTCGACCAGCATCGGCGATTTTCTGGGCGGCCTTGGAATGTCCATGGTGTACGGTCCCTTCACTGAATTAGGCCGCGTTACCCAACTCATTAACAAAACGAATCAATTCAACACCACTGCTCGACGCTATACCGCTGAGGAAGTCGCAACAAGCGCGAATTCGGCCGACTTCATTACTCTACAGTTCCGGCTGATTGATCGTTACGGAGACAATGGAATCGTAAGTGCAATTCTGTTGGCGCCATGCAGTCAGGCGGAGACGTTGGAAATCGAGACATGGGTGATGAGCTGTCGCGTGTTCAGTCGCGAGCTGGAGTACGAAATTATGAACGCTGTCGTTGAAGCCGCGCGAAAGAAGGCCGCTCGCACCATCACGGCCAATTATATATCGACGCCCAAAAACACTATCATCAGTGACCTGTACCCAAAACTAGGCTTCAGTCCCGCGAGCGCAAGTAACGGCGTCGGGACGCAGTGGCAACTCGACTTGTCCACGTATCTGCCTCATCAAACACACATTAAAAGAGACATTCAATGAACTCGGAAGAAATCCTTGGGGAATTGACGACGATTCTGCGCGACCTACTCGGGGACGACAATATCGTACTAAAGACGACCACGGCGCGTGCGGATATCCCGACTTGGGACTCATTCAACTATATTACGTTCATGGTTGCCGTTGAGAGCAAATTTCGAATCAAGTTCACGACCTCGGATGTCGAAGCTTTTGCGAATGTGGGTGAGATAGTGCAAAAAATTGACGACCTTAGGAAACAGGCCTGAAGGAAGGTCTCTCGATACATGACGTCGTAAAATACAAACTAACTTAAAATGATAGCAGCGATTCCTGATAATGCTCTTTGATACAGCTGAATTTGTATTCCTTTTTCTGCCGATAGTCGTCGCCGGCTATTTCATTCTCGGCAAAATCAGGCACGCGGCCGCGGGCGTCTGGCTAATTATTGCCTCTGGTATCTTCTATGCCGCATGGAACCCTCCTTTCGTGTTGTTGTTGGCGGGGTCCGTCGGGATCAATTACACATTTAGCGTCCTGATCCGAAGATTCGCGGGACGACCCAAGCTCCAATCGGCCACATTGGCAGTGGCCGTGGCCGTGAATCTGCTCGCGCTGGTCTACTTCAAGTATCTTTTCCCATTGTTGGGCTGGCTCGCTTCGTTTGGTTTTTACGTTCCGCACGCAAGCGACAGTGTCATTCTGCCACTTGGAATTTCCTTCTTCACCTTCACGCAGTTGGGCTATCTCATTGATATGCGAGCCGGCGGGATCAAAGAACACGGGCCGTTGAATTACGTCCTGTTTGTCACATTTTTCCCCCACCTCATCGCAGGGCCCATTCTTCATCACCGGGAGATGATGCCTCAATTTGCGCGTCCGGAAACCTACCGCCTGAGTCCGGACGACGTCAGCGCTGGCCTCACATTGTTTGTCATTGGGTTGGCGAAAAAAAGGTTCATTGCGGACAATATATCGCCAATGGCCAACCTTGCATTTGCGCAGCCGCATGGCGTAGCGCTGCCGTTGGCTTGGCTCGGTGCTCTGGCCTACTCACTCCAGATATATTTTGACTTTTCGGGTTATTCCGACATGGCGATCGGCCTCGCCAGAATTTTTGGAATTAGATTCCCGCTTAATTTCAACTCTCCCTACAAGGCGGCCAGCATCATTGATTTCTGGCAGCGCTGGCACATGACCCTCACGCGCTACCTGACCGCATATCTCTACAATCCGGCCGTAATGTGGGTGACTCGTCGTCGGCTCGCCCGTGGACAGGCGGTGTCGCGGGCGGCGGTAGCGACTCCCCGTGGTTTCGTTACGATGATCGCGTTGCCGATGTTCTACACGATGACCTTGGCTGGGATATGGCATGGCGCCGGAGTGCAGTTCTTGATCTTCGGGCTTCTTCACGGCGCCTATTTGACGACAAACCATGCGTGGCGTGTGTTTCGCGCACCTGTCGCGACAAAGCAAGGGGCGGCGTCCAAGCCTTGGATAGCGACGGTTGTGGGCGTGCTGCTGACCTATACTGGCGTCCTCGTTGCGCAGGTTTTTTTCCGCGCCGCGTCGGTAAGCGACGCCTCGCAAATTCTTGCCGGAATGGTTGGTTTGCATGGTATGCGGCCCGATGAGGCTGTCATGAACTCGCTAAAGACCTCCAGTATCACGGCTTGGGTCGGCCGTATAACGATATGTTTCTTCTTGGCGTGGGCAATTCCCAACAGTAACGAAATTCTTGCCCGCTATGAACGAGTGTCCCTGCCAGCGGCCGCTCAAGGGTTGTTCTATGCGGCATTAATCTGCTTAATTGTGATTGGCGCCAGTGGGCCGCCGGTTCAGTTCCTTTATTTCCAGTTTTAATCGAGTAACTTGATTTCTCGAAGCCCTGGATCCCTGCGTGTCTGGAGGCCTAGGACACATCCCTTTCATGGATGCGCCGGGGTTCGAATCCCTGCGGAGACGCCATATTAAAGTGGCTCCTGTTCCGGCGCCGCGCACCCAGCGCGCACCGATTACGCTCACGGAGAAACCGAGATGCACTGTCATGCGCCGGACTCCTGGCGTCGCGCGATTCGCCTCTGTTGCCTGAAGCCCACGCAAAACTGGCTCCGAAAGCCGAGAACGCGGCCGGCACAACGTAGTTTTTTCATTGGAAAAGTCGGCGAATTGCGACGGCACGAACATTGCTTCATCTGCGCTTGAAGGTCATGATGCTTTCAAACAACGGAGTGCTGCCATGCCTGAGAACCCAACGGGGGCAGGACGCCTGTCGCACGATGACGCGCAATTTCGATCGCCATGGCCCGGTCGCGCGTCCGCTGATCCGCCATGCGGCGGCTCCCTTCAGAACAAGTCAGTGCGCTCCGGCAGCTTGGAATCGGCGCGCGTCACCTTGGCGAGGCGCATGCTCCTGCCGCTGGTCGCCGTTCTCGTGCTCCCTCTCTGCGTGCTGGCCTGCGGCCGGCCGCTGTCCCCGCAATTCGCCGCGCTGGGTCTCGCGGCATTCCTGATCGCCGCCCAGGTATTCAGCCCGCTCGATCTGCAAGGCGGCCAAGGCGCCGGCCGGGCCAGGAGCGCCGCGCCGCGCATTCTGCTCGAGTGGAGCTGCGTGGCGGCCATCCTGGTGTTTCTCTCGGCTTCCTTCAACCTCACGCGTGTATTCTCGCGGGATGTCATCGCGAGCTGGTTCCTGCTGACGCCCATCGCCCTACTGCTAATGAACTCGCTGAGAGATCCGGTTGCGCGGTGGCTGGCAGAGGATCACGGCATGGCTCAGCGCTATATCATCATCGGCGCCAACGAGGTCGGTGCCGAGCTGGCGCGGCGCATAGAGACGGGTCACGCCGGCGAGCGATTCTTCGGTTTCCTCGATTACCGCAGCGCCGAACGTGCGGCCGGCGTCCTCGGCAAGCCGGTCTTGGGGAACTGTTCGGCGAGCGATTTCGCCAATTTCGTCCGTTCCCACGCAATTGGCCGGGTTTATCTGGCATTGCCCATCTCGACCGCGCCGCGTATCGAAGTTCTGCTCAAGGAGTTGCGCGACACGACCGCCTCCGTCTACTTCGTGCCGAATCTCTTTGCCTTCGATCTGGTCCAGGCCCGCTACGTGCAAATTAACGGCATGCCGGCATTCTCGATCTGCGACTCGCCGCTGCAAGGGATGAGCGGCTTTTGGAAGCGCGCCTTCGACATTGCGCTCGCGTGCATTGCGCTCGTGTTCTCATTGCCGGTGCTGCTCATCATGGCATTGGCGATCAAGCGCTCGTCCCCGGGCCCGGTGCTATTCAAGCAGCGCCGCTACGGTTTGAACGGTGAGGAAATGCTGATTTACAAATTCCGCACCATGACGGTGTGCGAGGACGGGCCCATCGTCGCCCAAGCCACCCAGCAGGACTCTCGGGTCACCCCGCTGGGTGCATTCCTGCGGCGGACTTCATTGGACGAGCTGCCGCAGATCTTCAATGTTCTCGAAGGCAAGATGAGTTTCGTGGGTCCGAGGCCGCATGCGGTGGCTCACAATGAAGAGTACCGCAAGCTGATCAACGGCTACATGATTCGACACAAGGTCCGCCCGGGCATCACCGGCTGGGCGCAGGTTCACGGCCTGCGCGGCGAAACCTCGACCATCGACAAGATGCAGCGGCGAATCCAGTACGACCTGGACTATCTCAGGAATTGGTCCTTGTGGCTGGATTTGAAGATCCTGGCGCGGACCGCGCTGTTGATGCTGTACGACCGAAACGCCTACTGAAGCGCGCCTCACTCGCAGCTCACCCGCCGCTCGACGGAGCGACGCCAGTTTGCGACAGCAATGGCGCTGATCGGAGACAGTAGAAACCCTTTCCCATTGCGGTTAAAAAGCTCCCTGACTCCTAAGTCAACGCGGGCGCACCGGTATTCCGCTGCCGTGGCTTCATGTCACTGTTCGCGTTTTTTTCAACAACCGAATAATTGGGGAACTTGATGTCGTCACATCGAGCTGTAGTATTTTCAATTGCGGCGCTCTCGCTCTATTTCTCGGCAGCTCCGGCCGTCACGGCCTTTGCGGCCACGGCCAGCTCCACGCCCGCTGACTCTCAGTACCTCTACGTGGCCCACACAACCGCCGCCACGGTACAGAACAGCGGTACAGAGAATGTCTTGGTGTACCGCAACGGGAGTACCAGCGGCGCAGCCAGCGTACTGTGTCAGACCGCCAACAATACCGCGATAGCCGGCCGGGACTTCACCGCGGTGAGCACCACGCTGCACTGGGGGATTGGAGATGCGGCGCCCAAGCTGTGCAGCGTTTCCCTCAGCGACGCAGCACCCTTCAGCGGCCCGCGGACGTTTTTCGTCGAGCTATCGGACGCGACCGGTGCGGCACTCAGCGCAAGCAACAAAGTCACCGTGACGATATACGGCAATAAAGGGGGCGGTGCCGTGTCGGTGGCCGCATCCAGCTATACCGTTGCGCAGAGCGCAGGGCATGTCACGATTTCGGTGGATCGCACGGGGGGCTCCGTCGGCCAGGCGGTGGTTTATTACGCCACGGCCAATATGACGGCGATCGCAGGGACCGACTACACGTCGGAACAAGGACAGCTGGCATGGGGAAACGGCGACGCGGCGCCGAAGAGCTTCAGCATCCCGATCAGCAATGCGAAGCCGTTTAGCGGCACCAAGACTCTGGCAATTGCCATCGCCCATGGCATCAACGTCGATCTCGGCAGCCCAACCTCGGCCATCGTGACCATCGACGGCGACGCGGCCAGCGCAACCGGCACCGCCACCCTGTCGTGGGCGGCACCCACCACCAATACGAATGGCACACCAGTGACCCCCCTTTCCGGATATCACGTCTACTACGGCACTTCACAGAGCGCAATGACGGAGTCCATCTCCGTCAGCGCCGGTACGACTACTTGCGAGATCACCGCACTTGGCTCCGGCACATGGTACTTCGCGGTGGCCGCCGTAGCAGCGGATGGAACCGAGAGCGCCAAGAGCAACATCGGCTCCAAGACCATTTAGGGCGCCGCCCGGCGAGTATTAGTTGGCGAATGCCGAGGATTTGGCGCAGAGCTCCTCGAACAGCACCGGCTCCGCCCGATCGATGGGCTTGAACGCATGATAGAGGCGCGCGGCCCAACGGCGCTGCGGCCATGATTTCAACATGAGCTCGCCCACCAAGGCCGGCTCTTCGGACGGCACGTCGTGGTGGCTCGAGTGCAGGTACGGACGGCACGCGTCCCCGGCCCCGAGCGCCTGGGGAAACAAGGCGATGGTCTCGCTCCGGACGGGATTCAGAACCTGCGGGCGGGGCTCGTCGCGCAAGAACGCCGCAAACACTCCTGCGAGACAACCTTGAGCGGCCAGTTCAATGTGTCCGAGCTGGGTACAACGAGGATTCATTTCGATCAGGTACGGCTGGCCGGTCCCGGTTTCAACGATGTAGTCCAGGCCGTAGAAACCCGACAGATTCAGCCGAGATACGATGAGTTCGGCGATCTTCGTCATACGCTCGCTTTGGATCACCCGAACGATGGTTGCAGCACCCGTCGGCCCTTCGGCCGCGACCACGAGAACGGACACCACGGACAGCAGCGCGCCGCGCCAGCAGACCAGCATGGAATTCGCCGGGCGCCCCCGAATGAATTCCTGGACGGTCACATTCCGCACTCGATGCCGGCCACGCAGCCACATGGCGATCGGGTCACGGTCGACGGCGAGGCGCTTCCAGGCGGTCGCGGAACTACACGGCGCGCGTAGCGCTTGCCAAGCTGCGACGGATTCACCGATCGAATGCGAGACGATGACGCCGTTGCCGCCGGATTCTCCATCCACTTTGAGGACACTTGCCGAGGCCGTATGGGCATGCCAGGCCTCGATATCGGCGGCACTGTCGATTCGACGCATCCTCGGTACGCGGACGCCCAAATGCAGAGCGGCATCGAGAAATCGGTGGCGGCTCTCGACCACCGGATAGCTCTCCGCAGCCCCCAAGGATCTCTCGATGAGAGATCGGAGGGAGGGCTCCTGCTCGTAAACTGCGTGCAATTGCGCCACGACCCCATCGTCGCAAGGGACGACCACATCCGGCCGGCAGTCCCGCAGGGCGTTGCGAAGACTACGTAGCGAGAATATTCCATCGTAGCGATAGAAATGGCGAATACCCGGGACGTGGTGCAGCGGATGTCCGGAGGGACACACGGCCCGCACGATGCAGCCGTGTCGGAGCAAGGCCGAAGCCAATCGAGCCGACAGCGGCCACCACTTGGCGACCACGATCAGCACCGATGGCTGGGAGCTTCCCAATTTAACGATTCCTTGAATCCGCAATGGGATCAGTTGCCGGCATTAAATTGCATCCTTACGACAAAATAAACGCTATTGTCCACACTTTATGCTCGAACACATCTCCTGGAGTGCATTTTGACGGCCACCACTATAGACGTTGCCATAATCGGGGCGGGACCCTATGGATTATCGCTGGCTGCGCACATGCCCAAGGGCAACCGAAGCGTCCGGATCTTCGGGTCTCCTATGCACTCCTGGTCACACCATATGCCGCAAGGAATGCGCTTAAAATCCGAGGGTTTCGCCTCGAGTCTGTATGATCCAGGCGCCCAATTTACTCTGCAGCAATACTGCGCCGAGCATGCGATTCCCTATGCGCACGTCGGTCTTCCGGTGCCGATCGAGACCTTCATTGCCTACGGCCGGGAGTTTCAGGGGCGCCACGTGCCGCATCTGGAAGACGTGCAGGTAACCTCGCTGAGTCGGTCGGCGGCAGATTTCCAATTGACCACGGCGCGCGGCGAAACTGTGCGGTCGCGGCGGGTCGTCGTTGCCGCCGGGATCGTGAACTTCGCCTACCTGCCGCCCTCGCTCGCTTCGATTGGCGCTCCGATGCTCTCGCACAGCTCGCAGCACAGCGATCTGAGCGGGTTCAAGGGCCGCAAAGTCGCGGTGCTGGGTGCCGGCGCCTCGGCGGTCGACATTGCCGCGCTGCTGCTGGAAGGCGGCGCCGACGTCGAACTCATCGCCCGGCGCCAGTCGATAGAATTTCACGACCCTCCGAACGAGCCGCGCCCACTCCTGCAAAGACTGAAAGCTCCGCGCTCCGGCCTGGGCACGGGCTGGCGGTCGCGCATGTGCACGGACATTCCGCTGGTCTTTCATGCCATGCCCGAGTCGCTGCGGATCAAGGTGGTCGCCAAGCACTTGGGACCCGCCCCCGGCTGGTTCGTCCGGGAAGCGGTTGCCGGCCGCCTGCCTATGCACTTGGGGGTCACTATCGCCGGCGCTGAGACGCGCGACGGAAGGGTCTGCCTCGCGCTGCACCAACCGGGGCGAGAAGATCGGCAAATCCAGGCCGATCATGTCATCGCAGCGACCGGCTACAAAGCCGCGGTATCGCGCCTGACGTTCATCGAGCAATCGCTGCAATCGCTCGTGCACACGGCGGATGAAGCGCCGATCTTGGGCCGGCACTTTGAATCATCGGTGCCCGGTCTGTACTTTGTTGGAGCGGCCGCGGCCACTAGTTTCGGACCTCTCTTGCGATTTGCCTATGGCGCCAAATTCGCGGCGCAACGGGTGGCCGCGCATTTGGCAAGCACTTAGGTAGCTCCACCGAATCACGCTCGCCGATTTCGATAGGGAGGTGCTCCTTGAGATTGAGCACGTACCCTACTGAAACTCCTTACGATACTTAGCTTGGCTTCGACTCGGCATGCCGCATCGTTGCGGCACCGGCCTTGATTATCCGCGCGGCTCGCCGCGACTCAATCGCAGCCGAAAATCTGTCAAGCGACCTTCATCCGCTGAACATAAGCACCAGGAAGCACCTGGCCTGCCGCAAATCACCGACAAGTAACCGAATGGCGACAGGTTGGCAGATTTTGGAAAGCAATTAATTATCCCTCCAATCGAGAACGCAAGACACCGTGGGAAGTTCACGGCAGTCGGTGCCGACGCAGACGTCTCAAGGGAAGCACACAATGAACTCAGTTGGACGCATCGTCAGCCGCAGGCCCGGATTTCATCGCAGCGCGCAGCACGACATCCAATTGAGCGGCGAGCGGCCAGCCTCATTCAGCGCCACGGTCTTACGAGTTTTGCGCTTGGCGCTCGGCTGCGCGGTGTTCGCGGCGCTGGCGGCCTGCAACGACTCCTCATCGGCCGAAACAGGCAGCACCAGCCCCTCCACGGACAGCGCCACGGCGGTTGCACTCGACCCGTCGAAGCCGACGGTGACTCTGATCGCGAAAAAAAGCAGCGTCGCCAGGGGCACTGCGACGACCTTGCAATGGAGCGCGGTCAACGCGCAAAGCTGCATGGCTTCCGGGGGCTGGACCGGCCCGCAACCGATCAACGGTACGCTGACCACCAGCCCTCTGACGGCGACCACCAATTACACGCTGACCTGCTCCGGGCGTGGCGGATCAGCCTCGCAATCGGCCGAGGTCGTCGTGATCTCGCCGGTCCCGACGATCACCCTGGTCGCATCACCGCCGACCATCTCCAACGGCGCCATGGCCAGCCTGAACTGGCGGTCGGAAAATGCCACTTCATGTGCCGCCTCGGGGGGCTGGCAGGGTTCCGTGGCCACCAGCGGCACCTGGTCGACGGGCGCGCTCTCCAATACCACCGAATATGTACTGACTTGTACGGGAACCGGCGGCTCCGCGACCCAATCGGCCATCGTCACCGTCTCGGCTTTGGCGCCTTCCATCACCCTGACCGCCAACCCGAGCACCGTCAATTCGGGCTCGTCCACGATCCTGACTTGGTCCGCCAAGAACGCCACCACCTGTTCCGGCTCCGATGCTTGGCCGGGGAATAAGTCGCTCAGCGGTTCACAATCCTCGGGTGCGCTCACGGCCAGCGCGACCTATGGATTGACTTGCACGGGTGCCGGTGGGACTGCAACCCAGTCGGTGACCGTTTCTGTGAATGCGAAACCGCCCACCGCCAGCATCTCCGCATCCCCAAGCACCATCGCGAGCGGGACGAGTTCCACGCTGAATTGGACCTCAACCAACGCAACGTCTTGTACCGCATCGGGAGCGTGGTCCGGCGGGAAGCCTCTGTCCGGATCACAGTCGACCGGCATTCTCTCCGCCAACGCAATCTACACGCTGAGCTGTTCAGGGCCCGGAGGCACTGCGACCCAGTCGGTCACGGTCTCTATGAAGTCACCTGCGCCCACCGTCAGCTTGAGTGTCGGCCCCAGCGCCATTGCCAGCGGCAGCAGTGCCACATTGAACTGGACCGCCACTAACGCCGATTCCTGCACGGCCTCGGGCTCCTGGTCGGGCGCCAAAGCCGTGCACGGCACTCAATCCACTGGCGCGCTGACGGCCAGCTCGACCTATACACTGACCTGTACTGGTGCGGGAGGCACCGCCGCCCAGTCCGCCACGGTAACCGTGAGCAAGACTCCGAGTGCGACGGTCAGCATGAACGCGAGTCCCAGCACCGTTGCCAGCGGCGCCGCTTCCACCTTAGCTTGGTCGTCCACCAACGCCACTGCCTGCACGGCCTCCGGGGCCTGGTCGGGCAGCAAGGCAATCAGCGGTTCCCAGTCCAGCGGCGCGCTCAGCGCCAGTGAAACCTATGTGCTCACTTGCACGGGTGCCGGCGGCAGCGCATCGCAATCCGCGGTGGTCTCGGTCACCGCGCCGGCTCCGACGGTGACTTTGTCCGCAAGCCCCAGCACCGTGGCGAGCGGCAGCAGCTCGACGCTCAGCTGGTCGGCCGCGACCGCCACTTCATGCTCGGCCTCGGGAGCTTGGTCAGGAACGATGGCGGCGAGCGGTTCGCAGTCCACCGGCGCCCTCACCGCGAATCAAACCTATGGGCTCACCTGCACCGGTCCCGGCGGCAGCGCATCGCAATCCGCGACAGTCTCGGTCACCTCGCCGGCTCCGACGGTGACTTTGTCCGCAAGCCCCAGCACCGTGGCGAGCGGCAGCAGCTCGACGCTCAGCTGGTCGGCCACGAACGCGACCTCGTGCTCGGCCTCGGGAGCCTGGTCGGGCACCAAGGCAGCGAGCGGTTCGCAGTCCACCGGTGCCCTCACCGCGAATCAAACCTATGGGCTCGCCTGTACCGGCGCCGGCGGCAACGCCTCGCAATCCGTAACGGTCTCGGTAACCTCGCCGGCCCCTACGGTCACGCTTTCCGCAAATCCCAGCACGGTGCAAAGCAATGCCACCTCGACTTTGAGTTGGTCGTCCACCAACGCCAGCTCCTGCACGGCCTCCGGAGGTTGGAGTGGATCCGAGGCGACCAGCGGTTCGGCGAGCACCGCGGCATTGAGCGCCACGACCAAATTCACGCTAACTTGCACCGGATCCGGCGGATCGGCTGCGCAGAGCGCGACCGTTACCGTTGCCGCAGCCCCGGCGACCGGAACGGCCACGCTGACCTGGACGGCACCCACCACCAATACCGACGGCACGCCGGTGACGACGCTCGTCGGATATCACATCTATTACGGCACTTCCCAATCGTCGATGACCCAGTCGGTCGCCGTCAGCGGCGCGACGACGACGACTTACCAGGTCACTGGGCTGGCCTCCGGCACTTGGTACTTTGCGGTGGCAGCCGACGCAGCGGACGGAACCGAGAGCGCGCAGAGCAACATTGGATCAAAGACCATTTAGCCGCCCTTCGCACAGAGCTCGTGAGTCGATACAATTCCCCGTGCCCCTTGTTTGCGGAGTCACGTGGTATGACGATCAGGTCACTTGTCGCCTCGGAGTTCGAGAGGGTGGCTGTCGAACATAACAGGACCATGCCTCCACTGTCCGACGACCTTGAACTCCTGGATTCAGGCCTCGATTCGCTCTGCTTTGCAGTGATCGTATTGCGCCTCGAAGAGGCTCTCGGCGTGGATCCGTTCGCCGCCAAGGACGGGGTGAAATATCCCGTTACGTTCCGGGATTTCGTCGACCTGTACGAAAAACATCCCGCCCGGTAGCCGCTCAGCGGTCGACCGGCACTCGCGGCTCGGTGGTCATCAGGAAGTCGTGCCGGCTGAGCAAGTTCACTCCGCCGACGAGTTCGGGCGCCTCGCTCGAGGCGTAGCGCAACCTCAGCTTCGAGGCGATCATCATAAGATGGATTTGCATTTCGATGCGTGCCAGGAACTCGCCGATGCAGTTCCTCGGGCCCACCGAGAATGGCAGCATCGCCAGCGGGTGTCGGCCTGTTGATTGTTCGGGGCTGAATCGATCCGGGTCGAAGCGATCGGGCTCGTGCCACAGGTTCGGGTGCCGTTGGATCAGGTAGGGCGCGATGTAGATTTCCGTGCCGGCCGGAACGAAGTAATCACCGAGTTGATCGTCCTTCAACGCCTTGCGGGTCATGAGCCAGCCCGGCGGATACAGGCGCATTGCCTCTTCGATCACCTGCCGGGTGTAGGTGAATCGGGGTAGATCATCCAGGTGCGGAAACTCCCTGCGCAAGGATAATTGCTCGAGTTCGCTGCTCAGCTTCTGCTCGACCGCCGGGTGTTGAGACAGGAGGTACCAGGTAAAATTTAAAACGCTCGCCGTCGTTTCGTGGCCGGCGACCACCAGTGTCATGATCTCCTTGGCCAATTGGCGGTCCGACATCGCCCGACCGTCTTCCCGGTCGCGGGCCTGCATGAGCATGCCCAGAATGTCGGTGCAGACCCGGTTTGCCGCGCGTCTTTGCACCGCCAGTTGAATCACGATATCCGCCAGGGGCCTGAATGCGTCCGCGAACGCCAGGCTGCGCTCCGGCTCGTTGGAGAGCATGTTGAAATGCGCCGCGGCCTGCTCGTAGTCCTCACTAAAGATCGAACGCAGCACGACCTGAAGCACCATGCGGCTGAGATCGCGCGTGACATTGATGGGCGATTTCTCACGAGCCGCCCGCTCCCAGTCGACGAGCAGCGCGCGATTGCCATCCTCGATGAGGCCGGTGAGCGCACCCAAAGCCTTGCGGTGAAAGGCGGGTTGAATCATGCGGCGCTGTTTTATCCAAAAATCGCCCTCGCTCACCATCAGGCCCTTGCCGAGCAGCAGGGCTATGCGTTTGATGGCCTGACCTTTGGTGTAGTTGTGCCAATTCTTGAGCAGGACGTGCTCGGCGTACTGGGGAGTACTCACCACATACACATTGGCACCGTAGATGGAGGCGCGGTAGATGTCGCCGAACTGATTGAATTTCTCGTGCAACCAGCCCAACAGCGCCTGTTCCGCGTCGTAGGGATCGGCTGGGCCGTCGGGAATACGCCTGAGGCTCATGGGGACTGAAATCCGGTTTGGCCGTGCATCAGCAATACCGCTTTGGCGCTATGGCTTGTACTGTCATTGCTGCGTGCCGAGGTAAAATGTGGATAATCAGGGGGTTATCGTAATTTCCGCACAAACCTCCCGAGTTATTTGGGATGGTTCTCGTAGAGTCTGACGAAGTCCCTGAATGTAACCGGGAATTTCACCTCTTCCTCGGCTTCGAAAGGATCGAAGCCCAGCGACTCTTCCAGGCGCATCACGATCAATGCAAAACTAAGCGAGTCGAGGCCTGAATCCAGCAGCTTCAGGTCGTCGGACAATTGAGCCAGCTTTCTCTTCTGTTCGACGGCGACCTGCTCGAACTGCGATGTAATGGTTGATCTTAACGTCATTCCTTGGGGCTCCTGTGCGATTGTAACGTTCTACTATATCGGCCCTGCAGCAGGATAGCCGGAACTGGGGCGCATCCCCCCCCAATCTCGCGCATCGATACTGGGAGCCTTCATCAGCCAGGTTCGCCTGACCGACGCTTCACATATGGCGGGTGATTGTGGCTTCGACGGCCGATTTTTGCCAGCGCAGATGTTTGGTGCCCCCCCGGGCGAGCCTCGCGGGCAAGCAGGCCGCCGCCTCCTCTGGGCCACATTAGACCTGAGGGTACAGGAGCCCGAGTAGCAGCCGGGCGATCGCCCTATTGATCTCCGGTTTGAAATGACCGTCGGCCAGAAAGTTCGCCGAGTCATTGGCGGAAGCGACCGCCGAGGTCGCAACGAAATCGATATGTCGGGCATCGAGCGTCGAGGCCAACATCTTTGTCAGCACTCCTGCGTAGCCGCGGTCCTCGATCAAAATCACCATAGGCCTCGCTCCCGCCGCACGTGCTTTCTCGGCAAAATCGACCAAGAGGGCGCGCAGCAGCGCGGGCACCTGTGGCGCCCCGGCGAAGTCGCCGCCCGCCAATGAGGCCGATGTTCGATCCCGCAGCAAGCGCTGTCCGAGGGCGCGGCGCGCCAGACGACCCAACACAGTGCAATCGAAGATATCCGAGTGAAAGACCAAGGGAGAATAAAAGGCGTCATGCAGCGCAAGCTCGCCCAGAAATGCCCGCCATTTTTCCGTATCTTTCAATGCCCCGCGCAAGTCATCCTCGGATCTTATGGATGGGAAAAATCCCGTGAGCTGGCCGTCCGCTCCCAAAACATAGCGCGGATAGGTAAAGGGTTGCGGCGCTTCAAAACTGGTGCTCAAACCGCTGATGGTCTCCAAGCGGATAACCGATGACGCCAGGACCCCGACTATCTGCACCGGCGCAAGTGACTTGCCGGCGGCAATCCTGCGCGTGAAGCAGGCATGGCTATGGCTAAGGGGAGCCGACGGGCCGCCGAAGTTCCGGATGAGGAGGCTCGGATCGAGCTGCGCCATCTGCGCGGCTATCTGATTGGAGAACGACATGCCGTATACATCCAGATCCGGCTTGCCACCCTCGGGAATCTTTGAAATATCGCATTCGCTCGCCAGCCACCCCGCGCCTATGACGGGGCTGGCTTTGTTCGCGCTCGCGCCGACCTCATATCGCAATTTGCCCTCGATCGACCGGCCATAGTTGAAATACGCCTGCAGCGCCGTCGGAGCCTGCCGGGCATCTTTGGGAAGCCCAAACACATATCCGACCACGGCATCCAGCAAAGCCATCGAAGTCACCGTCCATAGCAATACGAGCAACACGCTCTTGCGAAACCACGCCCGGCCGAGGCGCCGCCGGATTCGCGGGCGGTCAGAACTGAAAGTAGATGAATTGGACGGGGGCATTACTGGTTCCCATGATCAGTATGAAGAGCAGTGCCGCGTACAGGAGCCCTTGCAGCGGCGGCGGCCAACGTCTGAAGCTCTCGAGCGACCCGGATGAGTAATCGCAGATTTGGGTCAGGCCCAGCAGCAGCATACCTAACGCGGCCGAGGTGGTTGGTTTCGAGATCACCGATGGCGCATGTGCGCCGAATCCAAACAACAATCCGGTAAATACTCGGATTTGATGGAAGGAACGGGCACGAAACAGCAGCCAGCCGTAGCAACAAAACACCAGAAAAATTCCGATGGATGCCGGCGTGGCAATCCAGCGTGGGACTCTGCCCGGAGCACCGATGTTGCGATGCGTAAACACCCGATGGCCGCACAGCAAGGCGCCCTGATAGCCTCCCCACAGGACGTAATTCCACGCTGCGCCATGCCAAAGCCCGCCCAACAGCATGGTGAGCATGAGATTGACGTAGGTGCGGATCGCACCCAGTCGATTCCCGCCGAGGGGGATATACAAATAGTCCCGCAGCCATGAACTCAGGCTGATGTGCCAGCGCTGCCAGAACTCGCTCGGATTTTTGGAGAAATACGGTAAGTTGAAGTTCAGCAATAGATCGATGCCCAGCAATTTGCTGACGCCCCGCGCGATATCCGAGTAACCGGAGAAATCGCAAAAGATCTGGACTGCGAATAGCACGCTCGCGAATACCACATCGGTCTGAGAAACCAGGCCGCTCGAGCTGAAGACCGCATCGACAGCCGGCGCAATCCCATCGGCGATGGCCACTTTTTTGAAGAGGCCCAGCAGGATGAGCACGACTCCGTCCATGGACCGAGACAGGCGTATGCGGCGCGGGCGGGTCAACTGCGGCAGCAGATGCCGCGCCCGCTCGATCGGCCCTGCCACCATGGGGGGAAAATACGCGACGAACAAGGCGAAGTCCCAGAACCGGGACGTCGCGGCGATGCGGCGCCTGTACACATCTATCGTATAGCTGAGCGACTGAAAGGTATAGAAGCTGATGCCCACGGGCAGGACCACCGACAAGTGCGCTCTGCTCGCGTCCAGGCCGAGATGCCGCAACAGTTCCCCGGCGCTGTCGACGAAGAAATTGAAATACTTGAAGAAGCCCAGAAAGGTCAGATTGACCAGGACCGAGCACAGGATGAGCGCGCTGCGACGGCGCTCTTCGGGCAGTCTTGCAAGCCGTCGGATGAGAGCGTTTGCAAACAACAGGAATACCAGCGTTCCAGCCAATGCGCGAAGACCCATGGGCTGCGGAGTCAATAGCGTCGTCAGGTCGGGACGGCCGTGACCAAAGCTGATGGCGGACCAATTCGGACAGAGAAAGACCAGCGCGGCGCCGATAAGAAACAGGGAAGCCGTCCAACGCTGACGCGATCGAATGATTCCCTCGGTCAGCAACAAGCCGATGCAAAAGTCCACCGTGGTCGAAAACGCGATCAGAAAAAGGAACCGAACGTCCCAGGCGCCATAGAAGACGTACCCGGCGACGAGTAACATCCGGTTTTGCCAACTGAATGGCAGGATGCAGTAGGCAGAGTAGACAACGGCAAGGAATTCGAAGAACGTTATCGAATTAAACAGCATTTCTGACCCCGCGCCGGGCCGGATAATGCCCATCCCGCTGCTGCGGCCGCTCGAGAGGTGGATTGGGTGTTATTTCTTGGCTCCCGGGGACTGCCCAATGGCATGGCGCATAAGAGGATCTGAGATGATATACGACGAACTTCACGAAATGACACTGTAGCGATGTCGCCTCCAGACTTCGGTCCGATCGATGTCGCGGTCGTAATCGTCACCTATAAATCCGCTCAACTCACCATCGAGGGTCTTAGCTCCTTACTGACCGAGCGCACGGCCTCGACCCTTCGCGTTCGAGCGATCGTCGTGGATAACGCCTCGGGCGATCTGCCCGTCATTTCCCAGGCAGTGACGCAATATGATTGGTCGGCGTGGGTCACGCTCGTAGAGGCGCCGAAGAATGGTGGCTTCGCGTACGGCAACAACCTGGGAATCGAGCGCGCCTATGCAGCTGGTACTCCATCGTACGTCTACTTGTTGAATCCGGACGCGCAGGTGCGGCCAGGGGCCATCGGCTCACTGGTGCATTTCATGGAGGCACATCCTAAGATCGGCATCGCCGGCAGCAGCTTCGAGAATCTCGACGGCAGCGACTGGCCGATAGCGTTTCGCTTCCCCTCGCTGGTCAGCGAGCTCACCCAGGGGCTCGAGTTCGGATTCATTTCCCGACTGCTCGAACCTTGGATCGTTGCAAGACAGATGAGCCGATCAAACGAGGAAGTCGACTGGATTTGCGGCGCCTCCATGCTGATCCGGCCCGAGGTCTTTGCGGCAATCGGGGGCCTGGATGAGAATTATTTTCTTTATTTTGAGGAGACGGACTTTTGTCGGCGCGCGCGGCAGGCGGGCTTCGCCACCTGGTACGTGCCTGAAAGCCGGGTCATGCACATTGCAGGACAGAGCACGACGCTGACGATCCGGGATGCGAAGCCCAAGCGCTTGCCGGCATATTGGTTTGAGTCGCGGCGGCGCTATTTTGCAACGACATTCGGCGTCGCGCAGACCATGGCCATCGACGTTGTCGCCGTGCTCGCGCATTGCATTGGATCGCTAAAGCGATTTGTCCAAGGCCGGCGGCACACCACGGTTCCGTACTTCATTCGTGACCTCATGCACCACAGCGTATGGTGGCCAAGAAACCGCGCCTTCCCCGCCGCCGCAGCCGGAAACATTGGCCGCCCGCCGCCGCAGCCGCCTCGGTTCGGGGTGAAAAAGCCAGGATAATCATCGATTAAGTAGATTCTCCCGAAACGAAGATCACTGCGCCACAGCCGCCCGGGATTTTGTCAAACGGCGACTTGCGCCATTTCGCAGACCCGCGGACTGTTTTCCTATAAAAGGGGTTCTCCTATAAAATGCTCGCCAGAAGGGAGCAGAGTTCGATGAAAACGCCGAGACGTTGTTTTATGAGTGTCCGCGGGATATGAGCGGCCATCCCCCAGTCGACCAGGGACGCGGACAAGTCTCCGGCCCATGCGAGCCAATCTACTTCGGCTCCGGCGAACACGGACTCTTCGGCTGGCTGCATCGGCCGACCGGTGACTCGCCGGAAAGTACCACCGGTCTGGTCATCTGCAAACCGTTCGGCTATGAGGCAATCTGCGCGCACAAGAGCATTCGCGGCTTTGCCGAGGCATCCGCTGCCATCGGTGTGCCCGCGCTCCGATTCGATTATTTGGGCACCGGCGATTCTGCCGATATTTCGCCCGATGCCAACCAGTTGGAAGTCTGGTCGAAGGACGTGCTGGCGGCCATTGCCGAATTGCAACGGCGCACCGGCGTCAAACGTGTATGTCTTCTCGGAATTCGCCTCGGTGCGGTGCTCGCCACGATCGCGGCGGCGCAATGCGAATGCGTTGATAGCATCGTCGCCATTTCGCCGATAGTCAGCGGCCGACGTTTCCTGCGAGACATTCGGACCACCCGGTTGGCTGCGGGACTTGCCGGCGATGCCGGGAATTCGCCCGGTGGCGATAAGCCGGTGAATGACGGATCGATGGAAGTGAGCGGTTATTCGCTTTCCGCGGCTACCCTCGCGGCACTAGCCCAACTCGACTTGACCACGGCCGCGCGGCCGGCTCGCGGCATGCTCATCATCGACGGCAGCAGCATGCCGGTTGCTCGCAAATGGTCCGAGGCGCTGTCGGGAGGCGCCGGCAGAACTGAATATTTGTCGTTGCCCGGATTGATCGAAATGATCATGACCGCGCCGCACGACGCCAAGCCCCCGCAGGCAATGGTGGAAGCCATGTGCCATTGGTTGAAGGGCGTCCCGGATGGACAGGCTGCACCGGCCGAGACCGGCGACTCGCGAGCTCTTGATGGCGGGCCGATTTCGCCGACGACGGTATTGGAACTGCCCGGCGACGGGCCAGCGCGGGATGCGGTAATAACCGAGCGTGCCGTGAGCATTGACTCTCGCGTCCCGGTTTTTGGAATACTCGCCGAGCCGCGCTTCGGCGAAGCGCGCCGACGCGCCGTCATTCTGGTCAATGCAGGCTCCACTTATCACATCGGCCCCAACCGGGTTCATGTATCGCTTGCCCGGCACTGGGCTAAGTGCGGACATCTGGTCTTGCGCATCGATCTGTCAGGCTTGGGTGACAGCAGCAGACGACCGGAGGCACTGGACAACGACGTGTACCCCCCGGACGCCCTGGATGATATTCGCGCCGCGATCGAGTTCGTGCGCACTCGCTACGGCATGGACGATATAACCCTCTGCGGGTTTTGCTCCGGCGCCTACCATTCGCTGCGCGCAGCGGTCGCGGCGATGCCTGTCAATCGCGTATTGCTGGTCAATGCCGAGAATTTCTTCTGGAAGACCGGTGCCGACATACATACCTTGGAGTTGGCTGAAGTCGTCAAAAGGTCGCGCGAGCACCGCCAACGAATTTTGTCGATGGCGGCGTGGAAGCGGCTGATGACGGGGCAGGTGAATATTTGGCGGCTGGTGCGCATCTATATCCAGCGGCCTGTGCTCGCCATGGAGTCTGTATTTCGCAATTTGGCACGCACTCTGCGGGTGCGTCTGCCGCGCGACCTGGGATGGGAGCTCGAGGAGCTCGCGGCGCGGGGTGTACGAGTGGTGTTCGTGTTTTCGCGCGGCGAAGCCGGTCTCGATCTGCTGAGGATTCAAGGGGGATCGTCGGTCAAACGCCTGGGAGACCGATGCCGCGTCCACATCATCGACCACGCGGATCATATCTTTAGCCAGGCGGCCTCGAGAGCGATCATGGAAAGGACTCTGAGTAAGGAATTACTCGCCCAAAACAGGAGCTACCCCATCTCGGGGAAGCCTCGTCCAGGCTTGGCTCCGCACGAGAAACCTGCCTAGCCATCACTTCGGCCGGCGCCCGGAGCCTTGCGCCTTTTTCACGGAAATGCAGCGGCGTCTCGCTAGAATGCCACCCGATTGCTGCGTTATGTGTTCTTATTGCAACATGAACTCGCTAAGATCGGCCAGGCGGGCGATAATCGGCTGAGCTACGTATGAGGTGTGCATTGCGAAAATTCCGGCTTTCTGTGTGCTGACGGTCCTTCGACCAATGCCCTGCCCCCGATCCGCGACTCACCCCAGACAATCCACGCCAAGCGGCGCCTGCAACCTATGATGTCTCAAAAAAGAGACATGGGACAGCGCATGGGCCTGGTCGTCATTGGGCGAAATGAGGGAGACAGGCTGCGGCGTTGCCTGGATTCAGTCAGCGGCAAGGCAGAGCATATCGTCTACGTGGATTCGGGTTCCCAGGACGACTCGGTGAGCATGTGCCGTGCCCGCGGTGCTTTGGTGGTCGAACTCGACCTGAGCACTCCCTTCACTGCCGCTCGAGCCCGAAACGAGGGTTTCCGCCGATTGATGGAAGCTGGCCCCGGCCTCGACTACGTTTTCTTCGTCGACGGCGATTGCGAGGTCGTCGACGGCTTTCTGGACAAAGCCAGCCTTTTCCTCGATCAGCGGCGGGATGTCGCGGCGGTTTGCGGCTGGCGAACCGAGAAATATCCCGACAAGTCCGTCTATAACATGCTGATCAACTTGGAATGGATCGTTCCGGCGGGAGAGACCAAATTCTGCGGCGGCGACGCCTTGATGCGGGTAGATGTCTTTAAGCAAGTGAACGGCTTTAGCCCGCAAATGATTTGCGGGGAAGAACCGGAACTGTGCTATCGCATGCGCCAGGCGGGTTGGATCATCTGGTGTCTGGGTGAGAAAATGACCGTGCACGATGCCGCCATCTATCACTTCAGCCAATGGTGCAAGCGGGCGGTGCGCACCGGATATGGATTTGCCTATGGCGCCGTTTTGTACAGAGGTTCGCCGGAGCGGCTTTGCATTCCCGAATGCCGGCGGATTTGGCTGTGGGGATTTGGCTATCCCGCCGGCGTGGTCGCCCTGGCCCTGCTGACGAGCGGGTGGGCGCTATCGTTGCTGATGATCTATCCATTGCGGGTGTTGCGCCTATTTCAGCGCGGCAGCTATACACCCCGCCAGAATTGGTGGCGCGCGATATCGCTCGTGGTATGCCAATTCCCGGAATTTTTTGGCCAGCTAAAGTATGTCTTTAGCCGGCTCAGCCGTGTGCCCTCTCGTATCATCGAATACAAGTAGGGACTCGCGACACCTTACCCAATGAACCGGGCTTGCTCCAAGCGGGGTCGGGAATGATCATTTTTTCCCGCGATCTGCCGACCTCGATTCTCGAATCGGTCGATGTCTGCATTATCGGCGCCGGGGCCGCCGGCATAACCCTTGCCTGCGAACTCGACGGGGCCGGATTCAAGGTCATTCTGCTCGAGGCCGGCGGGATGAAATCCGATGTGCAATCGACGGACTACCACCGCGGCACCGCAACCGAACCGCACCCCGATCCAACGCAGTATCGTCGGACCGCATTCGGCGGAACCACCAGCCTTTGGGGTGGCCGCTGCGTCGCCCTCGACCCGATCGATTTCGAACGACGGGAATATGTGCCCTGCAGCGGTTGGCCGATCGGCTACGAGGAGGTTGCGCAATACTATCCACGGGCCCTGAGCTACTGCGACGCAGGAAATTTCGACTTCACGGTCGCCGGATCGCTGGCGCGGCCGTCATCGACGATCGGAGGATTCAATGGCAATGACGCGGTGCTCGCCGATCGAATCGAACGATACAGCCTGCCTACGGATTTCGGCAAACGCTACCGCAGGCAAATCGAGCAATCTCCCAACGTCACGGCCATCCTGCACGCCAGGTGCGTCAAATTGTGCAAGCGGCCGGGCGACGATGCCATCGAGTCCGTGCAGTTCGTCGATCGCGAAGGCGTTCATCGACGCATGGTTTCTCGAGTGGTGGTCGTGGCGACGGGTGGAATCGAGGTGCCGCGGCTGCTCATGAATTCGGATCCCGAAGGCAACGGGCTCGGCAACCGCGGCGATTTGCTCGGGCATTTTTACTCCTGTCATTTCGAGAACACCTGCGGGCGGCTCATCTCGAACGGCGCGCCGGTCGCTTTCGACTTCGAAAAGACGCTGGACGGAATTTATTGCCGCAGGCAACTGCGTTTCTCGGAAGCTTCCCAGCGGCGGAACGAGCTGCTCAATATGGTCTTTCGGCTGCATTTCCCGGAATACTCGGACTCGCGGCACGGCAGTTCCATCATGTCGGCGATCTATCTGGCAAAGTCGGCGCTACCGGCCGAGTACCGTTCGATTCTTCAGCACAACCGACAGCCTACGGCCTCGCCGCCGACACTCCCGCACGTCCTCAACGTCCTTAGCGGCCTGCCACAATTGTTCAGATTCGCCGGGGACTGGCTTTTCAACATTAAATTGGCGCGGCGCAAGCTGCCTTACACCCTGGTACCCAACGCCGACGGCAGTTTTCCGCTGGAATTCAACAGTGAGCAAACCCCCGTTGCCTCGAATAGGGTTTCGATCACGCACGACCAGGATCGCGACGGTTTGCGGCGGGTACATGTGGCCTGGCGCATTTGTGAACGCGACATAGAGTCCGCCTACCGCGGGTTTGTGCTGTTGCGCGACTCGATCAACTCCGGGTCTGTCTGTCGGTTGGAATTCGATGAGCAGCGCTTGCGCGATCGAATCAGCCGTTCGGCGCCCTTGGGCGGGCACCATATGGGTACGGCTCGAATGGCGAGCACCGCGCAAGGCGGCGTCGTGGGACCGGATTGCGCCGTCTTCGGGCTTCCGAACCTGTTCATCGCGAGCTCGGCGGTATTCCCCACCTCCGGATATGCCAACCCCACGCTGACCATCGTCGCCCTGGCGGTTAGACTGGCCAAACATATCAGGCAGTCGCTCGACCCGGCCGCGAACTAGCCCGTTACGGGTCAACCAGATCGGCCTTGCTCTCGGCATTCGCCAAAAACAGGTCGGCGAGCTTGCTCACCTCGGTATCGAGGTTGAAACTTTCAACCACCTTCTGTCGTGCCGCTAACGAGACTACCCTGCGCAACTCGAATTCCTCGAAGTAGCGGGCGATTGCCTTGCTGAGAGCGACGCTGTCCGACGGAGGCACCAGCATACCCGTCAGCCCGGGTTCGACCAGTTCCGCGACGCCACCGACGTAAGTCGCTACCACCGGTATTCCGCAAGACATCGCTTCCATCAGGGACACCGGCACACCCTCGGCGAAGCTGGGCAGCACGAATATATCGCTTTGCCGCAAGTGGCCCAGGACAGCATCCTGTCCGGCGAAACCGGCGAAGACCAGGCGCCCCGATATGCCCAGCCGCACGGCTAGACTCTCGAGCTCTTGGCGGTCGCTGCCATCGCCGACGAGCGTCAGTTCAAAATCGTACCCTTCATCCATCAGTAGCCGCAGGCTCTCGAACAGCACCGGCAGGCCTTTTTCCACGGCCAAGCGGCCCGCGTAGAGCAGCCTGGCGACTCTTTGCCTGACCTCGCCATAGGGGAAGCGCTCGATATCCACGCCGCAGCGGATTATCTTCAATTTTGCCCAATCCGCCTGATCCGAGAACAGCATCATCTGGCTCTGGCAGTAGTGGCTGATGCAAGCGATAAAGCGCGAATGGCGCAGCTTCTCTCGCAAAGCCCAGTGGGTTGGGTCGAAGAAAATGTGGGGCCCGTGAACGGTGATGCTGTAGCCCACGCGCATCAGTTTGCTCGCCAGCAAAGTGACGGTTCCACTATTGTCGCCCAGATGGTTGTGCACGTGGCTGATGGCCTGGCGTTTCAATTCTTGCGCCAAGAGAACCGCTTCCTGGAAGTACGCAAGCTGCAGGGCGAGACCGCGCAAACCCGGTCGCCGGGTCTTCAGCGCCAATGCCAATGAGGATAGATATCGTCTTGGCCCGAGGAGGAATATGCGTAGGTTTGCGCCAATCAGCTTCACGGGCCCGACCGGAAACAAATACTGCGTCTTGCGCTTCTCCTCGATGACCTCCGGACTGACATCATGCTCCGCGCCGGGTCGCCTCACGGCAAATGTACGTAAATCCATGCCCCGTTGACGCAGGCCGCGGACTTCCCGCTGAATGAAGGTATCCGTCGCCCGGGGATAGCTATTGGTGAAGTAGCCGATGCGAATGGATTTATTCAAAGTGGCGCCCGGGTATCCAGTCCAGCAATTCCTTGGCGCGGGCGTTTGAAAACCGGAACGGCTTCAGGCGCGACGAAACACCCCGGGGCAAGAGAATTTCCGGCAGTTTCCCGCCAAATCCGGCCGCCCGCAGTACGGTTGCCAGAGTGGCGGATAGTCCTTGCAAAATGCGCCAAGGAACCACAATCCCATGGCGCGGCAGCAAACCCCGGCGGCGCAACCCGGCGATGTATTGCGGCTGGCTCGGCAAATGATCGTCCACCAAATGCATTACGGCCGAGCCCGGCAGCCGCCGTTCGGCGGCGTCGACAATCGCTCTGGCAAGACCATGCACCTCAATGGTCGGCACTTCGCCGCGATGATTGGCCAGCAAGCAGACTCCGCCCTTGATGATTCCCGCATGAGCGGCGACCAAATGCGACTCGTCGTAGACCAAACCCGGACGTAGGATGGCGCAGCTGTTGGCCCCTTCGCGGCCAAACGCGATGAAAAGGGCTTCCTGTTGGAGTTTCGCCGTTGCATAGGCCCCCATTCCCTCGCCGCTCGGCACGCCAACCGCCTCGTCAATGAGCCCCTGGGGGCTCACCGAGAGATAGTCGAGTACAGCAACGCTGCTGATCCCAACGACCCGGCGGATGCCGCATTGCCGGGCTGCATTCAACAAATTCGCGGTACCCAGGACGGTGTCTTGAAGCTGCTCCGTGACATTGCCCTTGGTGGCGGCGGCCAAGTGCACAACGACGTCGATACCCCTGTCTTTGAGATCTAATTCCTGCAGGTAGCGCAGATCACGCTGCAGAACTTCCAGATTCTCGATGCCCCGCCATTGGCTCGGCGACGAAGATCTCACCAGGGCGATTACCTGGTGCTTGCGTCCCAACACTTCGCCAAGAACGATTTCGCCGATAAAGCCTGCAGCGCCGGTAATCAATATTTTCATCAGTTAATGTCGCCGCATCGAACCGAAGTCATTTTATCCGATTTCCATACTGCCGGCGCCGTTCTGGATCTACGGCATTGCAACTGGGGTCCGGCGGCGGCACAATTCGCCGTCTTTTGTCGCCACACCCCACCGGCCTCGTGGATCAGAAAGGTCAAATGGACGTCGCGGTTAACCCCTTGGTAGATCCGAATAAGCAATGGGACGTCGCAATTGTCGGCACCGGGATGGGCGGCTCTACGCTCGGATATGCATTGGCGAAGGCGGGCCTGAGCGTTCTGTTTCTCGAGAAGGGCCCGGGAGTGGCACCGGGGCCCAGCCATTCCGATGCTGTAACACCCCGGGAACGGATGGATCGAGGCTGGTGGCCCCACCCCGTCTCACAGCGCCTCCCTGACGGGCGTGTCGAGCGATTCTTCGTCGCGGTCGGCTGCGCCGTCGGCGGATCGACGATACATTACGCCGCCGCCTTGGAACGCATGGAACCGTCGGACTTCGAGCCATTGCAGACCCCATCGCGAGCGCTGCCGGCGTGGCCCGTAGCGTATCGCGAATTCTTGCCCTTCTACGAAGCTGCGGAAGCGCTCTACGGGCTCGGGGCCTATGCCAAGGGTTCAGGCGAAGAGCTTCTGAGCGAATGGGACAAGGCATTGCTGGCGGCGATGAGGCAAAACGGACTGGAACCCGCACGGCTGCGCGTCGCCATGCGCTACGATGAGGATTGCCGGGAGTGCATCGGCACCGTTTGCCCCCGGCAATGCAAGGCTGACGCACGCGTCGCGTGTCTCGAACATGCCTTGAGTCAGCCCGGCTGCCGGCTTCTGACCGATTGTGAAGTGCAGACATTGGAAGCTGACGCCAGGCGAATACGCCGCATCCATGCAGTGCATCGGGGAGAGCACATCGAGGTCAGTGCGCGAATCGTCGTGCTGGCAGCAGGCGCATTTCATTCGCCGCAGGTCCTTTTGCGGTCACGAAACTCGTTTTGGCAGAATGGCCTGGCCAACCATTCCGATCAAGTCGGCCGGAACTTGATGTTCCACACCTCGGATCTCTATGCCCTGTGGGCTCCTCGCCGCTTCAACCGCAAGGGCCGTCAGAGAAAATCCATCTCGATACGAGACTTCTATGTCGCGGACGGACGTCGATTGGGATATGTTCAAAGCATGGGTCTGGATGCCGGACGAGGCAATATTGCCGCCTTCCTGAAGGACACGCTGCGTCGCCGCGGCTTGCGCCATGAGCGGCTGTTGTCGCTGGCAGTATTGTTACCGTCTCATGTCGCGGCCTGGATGCTGGGCGACGCCAGCATATTTGCCGCCATGACTGAGGACGATCCGGATCCGGACAACCGTATTGTTTTGGACCCGCAGGAGCCGGATGGCGCCTCTTTCACGTACAATGTCACCGACGACCTGCGCCGGCGAGCGGACTCGTTGTGCGAGGCATTTGCAAAAAAAATACGGCCTTGGCGCCTGATGCGCTTGTCTCCGAAGCTGACCATGAATTACGGGCATCCTTGCGGGACTTGTCGGTTTGGTGACGATCCCGCCACGAGCGTGCTGAATAGGGACAACCGCGCCCATGACGTCGAGAATTTGTATATCGTCGATTCTTCGTTCATGCCTCGAAGCGGTGCGGTCAACCCCAGTCTCACGATTGCCGCCAACGCGCTACGCAGCGCCGCGCCCATCACAAGCTCCCTGGGTGTCGGGCGACATCCCGTTACCACGCCTTAGAACTCAATGACCGCCATCGACAATCAAAAGGCCAGCTTCACGCCGGATTCCGCAAGCATCGTCGAGGATTTCCTGGCCGGCGCGGCCGAGGATCAAAGTCGCGGCGGTCGCCTCATTGCATGGCTGAAGGCCGAACTGAAGGCCGGAAACGTTGATGGAGTGGCAGCATTATTTCCACGGCTGCTGTTACCGGAGCTGGACTACACCATTGCCGTGTCCTTGCACCGAATTCTCAAGCAGATGAGACGAGAGCGCCCCGCTCTCGGGCGCCCGATCAAGATCGCCGTCCTCGGAAGCATGACCACTCATCAGCTCATCGACTTGCTCGATTTGTACCTTCAGTCGGGGGGGTTGGCCGGGGAATTCTATGAATCCGACTACGGCACCATCAATCAAGAGTTTCTAGATTCCTCGTCGGGTCTGCACCGGTTCAAGCCTGATCTTGTTCTTATCTTTGCGTCCTGGCGGGATTTGCAATCGAAACCCCAATTGAGCGACAGCCGGGACGAAGCACGCCGCAAAGTCGATGCCGAAATTGCCATCTGGACCAAGCTCTGGCGCATCGCCCGTGAAGAGCTGCAATGCCAGGTTATTCAGAGCAACTTCGCCGCCCCGCCTTGGCGCGTGCTCGGTAACTTGGAGGCACGGCACCCCGCCGGACTCAGCAGGTTCATTTCCCTTGTCAATCACGCGCTGCAGGACAACGCACCGCCCGAGGTCACAATACACGACGTTGATCGGCTCGCTGCGGCGGCCGGTCTTTGGGACTGGGGCGATGAGCGTTTTTTTCATCAAGCCAAGCTGCCCTGTTCCCCGGAACATCTCGTCGATTTCGCCCACAGCCTCGCTTCGCTGATCCTCGCCCAGTCGGGCGTCGGCCGTAAATGTCTCGTTCTCGATTTGGACAATACTTTATGGGGTGGCGTGATCGGCGATGACGGCTTGGGCGGCATCCGGCTGGGGCAAGGAGATCCCGAGAGCGAAGCGTTCACCGCATTTCAACGATATGTGAAGGCCTTGGGCGAGCGTGGCGTCATTCTCGCGGTCTGCAGCAAGAACGACGATCGCATTGCGCGCGAGGTTTTCGAGAAGCATCCGGAGATGGTGCTGCGTCTCGAAGACATATCCTGCTTCATTGCCAATTGGGACGACAAGGCTACGAATATAAGTCGGATCGCCGAACAACTGAATATAGGCACGAATTCTCTGGTGTTCTTTGACGACAATCCGGCGGAGCGCTCCATCATCCGCCGGCTGCGTCCGGAAGTAGCCGTGCCGGAGGTGCCCAGCGATCCCGCTTACTATATTCGCGCGCTTGATCGGCACCGTTACTTCGAACCACTGACCATCAGCGCCGAGGACCTGAAGCGAACTGAATTCTACCAAGCAGACTCGAAGCGCCAGGCGCTTGAATCCACCGCTTCCGACCTCAGCTTGTTTCTGCAGTCCCTCGATATGGCCGCCCGGAACGAGCCGATCACCGCATCGAGTATCGAGCGCGCGGTGCAGCTGATCAATCGATCGAACCAGTTCAACCTGACCACCCGGCGCTACACGAACGCCGACGTTCTCAAATTTATGGCGGACCCGAACTGGATTACACGGACGGTGTCCCTGCGCGATCGTTTCGGCGACAACGGTTTGATCAGCGTCTTAATGGCGAGAGTCGAATCCGATGCGTTGGTCATCGACACGTGGCTGATGAGTTGCCGCGTATTGAAACGCGGCGTGGAACGCTTGCTTCTCAATAGCGTGGTCGCCGCGGCCATCGGGCGCGGATTGACGCGCATATTGGGTGAGTATATTCCAACCGCGAAAAACGCATTAGTGCGGGATCACTATGCCTCGCTGGGCTTCAGTCCGGTCGACGAGAACGCGGAACACAGTCGTTGGGAACTTCGCGTCGACGAACCATGGGAGCCGCACCGGCACTTTATTCGGGAGATTTCGTCCGATGAACTCACTTCAGTCTGATCTTCAAGACGTCTTTCGGCGGGTATTCGACGATGACGAACTCACGATCACCGACTCGATGTCCGCGGCGGATGTCGATGGGTGGGATTCGATGGCGAACATCAATCTCATCATTGCGATCGAGAAGCGATTTGAGGTCAAGTTTGCCGCTGCCGAGATTGCCGCCTTGGTGCGGCGCGGGCAGAACGTCGGCAATATGATCGAGATTCTCAGGGCAAAGACCGAAAGATGAGCAAAGCGACTCCCTCGATGAGGAGGAGTCGCATTCCTGCGCGGAGTTGAAGCACGTGATCCGAAAAATCATTCGACACCTTGCCCTGAATCACAACAGGGCGTTGCCGTTCTACAAGAGAATCAACCGTCCCAGCGGCAAAGAATGGGCAAACTACCTGCGCCGGCACGGCGGGCTGTACCACCTCGGAAGTGATTGCAGCATTTTGACGGCGACCAAGATCGCCGATCCTCAGTACACGTGGATAGGCAACCGGGTCTGTCTTGGAAGCTGCACGTTGATCTGCCACGACGGCTCGATTGAGGTGCTCTATCAAAAGTACGGCCTGCGGATCGATAGAATCGGACCCATAGTCATCGAGGACGACGTGTATGTGGGGGAGTCCGCCATCGTGCTCGGCGGGACCACCATAGGCGAGGGTTCGATCATCGGCGCCGGGTCCGTCCTGCGCAAGAGCGTTCCCTCCGGCAGTGTCGTGATGGGGAACCCGGCGAAAGTGGTGGCCAAGGTCGATGACTTGATTCGCTTTTGGGAGGCCGAGTCGATGCAATTTCCCTGGGCGGACCTGATCGCCCGCCGGGAAGGCGTCTTCGATGCTGCGATGGAGCCCGAACTATGCCGCATTCGTCAAAAGCATTTTTTCAAGGACAGGTAATCCGGCCCCGGCGAATGCGTTTGAACATGTGACGCAATTCTGGATTGCCCGCGCAAAATGTTAAACTGCGACGTGCATTGGGAATTTACGGCCTTTGCGCTGCTTGTCCACCTGTTCCAGTCAAGGTAATCTGCTCGCCAACTGCTGCCACCGAGCGCCGCGTGGGCAAATCGATCATCGAGGGGGTAACGACACTCGAATTGCACAGCGTCAGGAATCCCTCGAGCATCTATGTCCGAATCCGAACCCGTTGCCGGTCCAGTTGTCGCCCTAGCGGCCACTTTCACGATCGAGCCTCTCTTGCCGCCCCTGCGCTTCGTATTAAACGAGGCGGGATTGACGCTCGATTTGCATTGCGCCCCGTACCACCAGGTGTTCCAGGAACTGCTGTCCGCCGCGAGCGCGCTCGCCACGAATACCGGCGGAACCAATGTGCTCGTGATCCGCATGGAGGACTTCACCCGCGACTCGACCGACATCGATGGCGCACGTGCCCTGCTCGACAGAACCACTCGAGAGCTGGGCGATGCGCTGCGCCACTTCGACCAGCGCGCGAAGTCTCCGACACTGTTGGCCGTATTGGCCCGCTCGCCGGGCGCGCCCGCTGCCCTGCACGCGGATCTTGACCGCGCCGCAACCGACCTGGTCGAACTCGCGCGGAAGTTGCCGGCAATGCATCTGATCATGCCTGAGGAGATCGATGCACTGTGTGCCACTGAAAGATTCGACCCCGCGCGCGATGAACTGGCGCATATCCCATTCACCGAGGACTTCTACGCCTCGATGGCCCTCGCCATCGGACGCAAAGTGCACGCCCTGCGCGTACCGGCACACAAGGTCCTGGTCCTGGATTGTGACAATACTCTGTGGCGAGGCGTCGTCGGCGAGGACGGTGTCGAGGGCATCGCAATGACCCAGGCATTCCTGCGGGTGCAGGAGTACGCGGTGGAGCAGCAAAAGAAGGGAATATTACTCTGCCTCGCCAGCAAGAATGCCGAGCGCGACGTGCTGGAGGTGTTCGAGCGCAGGCCGGATATGGCATTGAGGCTGGAGCACATCATTGCGCATCGCGTCAACTGGCAGCCGAAATCCGACAACATCAGGTCCTTGGCGAGCGAGCTCAATCTCGGACTTGATTCATTCGTGTTTCTCGACGACAACCCGGTGGAGTGTGCGCAATTGCGCGCGGCGCTGCCGCAGGTCGTGACGCTGCAGCTTCCGCCGGAAGGCGAAATCGACGCCTTCCTGGCGCGCCTGTGGACTTTCGACAAGGTAGCGATTACCGGCGAAGATCTTCGCCGGACCAGCCTCTATCGCGAAAATGCCGCGCGCCAGCAGCACGAAAATTCCACGACCGACATTGCCCAATTCGTCGCCTCGCTCGAGCTGCAAATCGACATTTCCCCTCCGCAGGACAGCGAGTGGCCGCGGGTCGCGCAGCTTACCCAGCGCACCAATCAATTCAACTTCACCACTGTGCGGCGTTCGGAAGCTGAAATGCGTGCGGCTCAGGGCGGCGGCTCCCTCGTTCTGCGAGTCACCGTGAGCGACCGGTTCGGCGACTACGGGTTGGTTGGCGTGCTCGTGGCCAATTTCACCGGGCGCGACTTGGTTGTCGATACGCTGCTGTTGAGCTGTCGGGTGCTCGGGCGCGGGGTCGAGCACGCCATGCTTCGGCGGCTTGGCGAGCTTGCAGTCCACCACGAAGCCGCGCAAGTCAAATTGCCCTATGTGCGAACTTCGAAAAATGAGCCCGCCGGGGCCTTTGCGGACAGCGTGGCCGGCGAGTTTGCAAGCAAACAGCGTGACGGCGTTCTTTACGGTATCCCCGCCGCCCATGCTTGCGGAATAACCCATCGCCCCGGATACGACCCAGAGGCCGTCACCAATGCGCGCAACGCCGAGGAAAAGAAACCGGCTCCTTCGGCTTTCTTCGCCGGGACGTCATCCACGGCGAACCGGTCGGAACGCTATGCAAAGTTCGCGCTGGAGCTTGCCACCGGCGGTTCGATCATCCGGGCCGTGCGCGCGCAGGACGCGAGGATCCGGGCCCTAGCGGCGCCGCCGGCGAAGCCGGCCACGGAAACCGAATCGAAGCTTGCCTCGCTCTGGCAGGAACTGCTCAATGTGGACGAAATCGGGGTCGAGGACGACTACTTTGCTCTCGGCGGTACTTCACTGCTCGCGGCGCGGATGTTTGCGGAGATCGCGCGGCGCTTCGGCGTAAACCTGCGACTCACCGCGATATTGGATTCCCCAACAGTCCGGTCGCTCGCGCGCTATATAGAGCCCAAGGGACTCGAGCGTTCTGCAAATCTCGTCGAGCTGAAGCGCGGCCGCGGACGCCACCTTTTTCTCGTCCACGATGGCGACGGCGAGACTCTTCTGTATCGTAATTTGGCGCGGCGCATGCCCGATGAGGTTGCCGTCTTTGGCATAGAGCCGCATCGAATTGCCAAAGTGCCGCTCGCGCATGCGCGTATCGAAGACATGGCGCGCTTCTACGTCGAGGAAGTCCGCAGAGAACAACCCGCCGGCCCCTACATGCTCGGCGGACTGTGTGCCGGCGGCGTGATCGCGTATGAAATGGGCCGCCAGCTCAAGAGCGCCGGTCATGAAGTGGCACTGGTCGCGATATTCGATGCGGCGAGCCCGCATGCCGCGGTTCGCCCCGGCCGGCTCGCATCGCAGAGAGTCGACCGTCTAAAACTGATGCTTGCAAACGTCGGACAGAGCAACAAGTCCGCCTTCGGACGGGCGATTCAACTTATCCGATCCGGATTCGACAAGCTCGTGGGCTTCCTCTCGTGGCAGCTATCGTCTCGCGCGAAGCAGTTGAGCACCCGGATACGCTTTCGCGTGCTGCGCGAAGTGCTCGGCCGCGGTTTGCCTTGGCCGTCATTCCTGACGGCGCTCAGCGTCAGGGAAATTTACGATTCCGCCGAGGCGCAATATTCTCCCCATCCCCTCTCGGACGCCGGCGTACTGCTTGCGCGCGCAAGCTCCGGTGACGGCGCCGATACGCCCTATAGAGATATATTTTTCGACGACACCCTCGGCTGGAGGGAGATCGCGCCGAAAATCAAGATTGTAGACGTGAATGGTGGCCACTCGAGCATGCTGCAAGAACCCTTTGTCGAGTCCCTTGCGTCGGTAATTGCACAAAGAGTGAGTCGAGAGCCGACGCGGCGCCCTGCGACCGAGGCCTTGGACAATTCGTTGGAGCCGGTTTCACCATAATTGAGGACTTCCTTTCGGAATGAGCACCCAGCAAGATGAATCGGAATCCGTGACTACTTTGGCCAGTGCCGCACATAAGAACGGCGAGATTCGGAGCATCCAATACTTACGTGGAATCGCGGCAGTTGCGGTGGCCTATTTTCATACCGGGGTGAACTGCGCGAATCTGGCATGGCCGGCATATGTAACCCGAGATTTTGGCAAAGCCGGGGTTGATATATTCTTTGTCATCAGCGGCTTCATTATGGTGTTCGTGACGTCCTCGAAGGAAACATCGCCGCGAGAGTTTCTATTGCGTCGAATAATCCGTATCGTCCCGCTGTACTGGTTCTTCACATGCCTGGTCACCTGCGCCGGACTTTTCTATCCTGCCGCGATGCTGAATAACGAGATTGTTTGGCCGCACATATTCGTATCGCTCTTCTTCATTCCACATACCAATCCGATCACGGGAACGACCGACCCGTTCTTCAAATTGGGTTGGACATTGAATTATGAAATGTATTTCTACGCGGTATTTGCCCTGTTGTTGTTCATTCGGCCGATTTCAAGGCGACTGATGGTCATGGCGCTCTGGGCGGGCGCCGCGGCCCTGCTTTTCGTGTTAGTGAAGCCGCAACAGGCAATTCCGATCGTCTACACGAATCCCATCATTCTTGAGTTCGTCATGGGCGCATTTATAGGCTTCGCCTATCTCAATGGATACTTGAGCCGATTCAATCCGAAGTTGAGTCTGTTGTTGGTCGTTGTTTGCGCAGCGACCATTATTTTGACCCGATTTTCGGATGAAGCGGAGTTTGTATATCGCTCGGTTGGCCGTCCCGTCGTCTACGGCATTCCGGCAGCCATGATTGTATTGGGCCTATTGGCCTTCGAGACCGCCGGCAAGTTGAAGGAGCTGACCTGGTTGATGTTGATCGGCGATGCGTCTTACTCCATTTATCTGTCGCACACGACTACGCTCACATTATTTCGCGTAACCACCACGATGCTGCGTGTTCCCGTACAGATCCCGCTCGTGGGAGCCGCATTGGTCGTGGCGGCGATAATCAGCGCGGTGCTCGCAGGGATCCTCGTCTATCGATTTATCGAGCTGCCGCTGACGTCTTGGCTGAAGGGCCTGGCTCACCGACCTCGAACTCCCGCCTCGCAGCTGACACCATGAGTTGACCGGCGCAATGATGACTAGCCTCAAGGAGTTGATAGTCGTCCTGGCGATCGCGGCGGTGGTGTTCAGATTGGCAAAACCCATCGCCCTGCTGTTCAGCAGCAAAGAGGATTTCTCGCGCCGCCGCAATGCATGGTTTACATTGACCGCGGCGGCTTTCGTATGCCCTAGCTTCTGGCTGTTCGCGCTGATAGCGATACCCGTACTCATGTCGGCCGGACGCAAGGACTCGAATCCGGGAGCTCTCTATCTGTTGCTGCTGCAGGTCATACCTGCGATACCCGTCGACGTTCCCATGCCAGGGTTATCACGCCTTTTCGAAATCGACATCTACATTTTGCTGTCGCTTTTTGTCATGCTCCCCGCGGCGCTTCGACTGGCGCGATCGAAAACCAGGGTTGGAATTCGCGGGTTGGCGGGGATGGACGCTCTGCTCATATCGTATGGAATTCTGACTGTTTTTCTCTTCCTTCATCCGGAAAGCTCTCGCGGCATGGTTTGGTCGCTTACCTTCGCCAGCGCATTGCGCCGGGTTTTTGCCTTCTTCGTCGGCATATACCTGCCGTATTTCGTGATCAGCCGATCTGTCTCGCGCCGCGGGGTCATTGTGGAGGACATGGCGGCGTTGTGCCTTGCGTGCGCCGTGATGGCGGGCATTGCAATGTTTGAGGGCGCGACGCACTGGCTGCTCTACGGAGAGACGGCCATCCATTGGGGCTTCGCCAATATCGCCAGCGTGTACTACATGCGCGGTGCGGCAGTCAGAGCCATGGCCTCCGCCGGACACCCCCTGGCTCTGGGTTATATGCTCGAGATAGCCTTCGGGTTCTGGTTGTACCTGCAGTCCCATGCGATGTCTAGGCGGTATCGTTTTGGAGTTGCCGCGCTGCTATGGATGGGCCTGCTTGCCACCCAGTCCCGCGGGCCGTGGATAGCGGCAGCATGCGTTTTCTTCATAACCTTCGCGCTGAGGCCTCGCGCGGTACCGGCGCTTCTCAAGGCCGCCGCCATAGCCGGGCTTTTGGCATTTTGTATCTCTCTCTCTCCGTTGGGTGACAGGATCGCGAGCGAACTGCCGTTTTTGGGGGGGGCGGTCGGAACCGGAACTGTCCTGTACCGTCACGAATTGTTGGATCGCGCCTGGCAAATCATTCAACTGAGTCCGTTCCTGGGAGATCAAGACGCGCTCCTGAAAATGCAAGACCTCCGGCAGGGCGAAGGCATCATCGATGTCGTAGACACTTATGTGGATGTTGCGCTGAGCAGCGGCTTCATTGGCTTGAGCCTCTTCCTGGGATTCATATTGACCGGCCTGTTGAAATCGCTGGCGTTGTGCAGGCGGGTAGTCAGCGCCGATCGCGATTTAGGCATGTTGGGCGCAAGCCTCGTGGCGTGCATCGTGGGGACGCTCATCATGATGATAGACGGCAGCTTCGGCACGATCCTGAAGCAGCTGTTTTACGTCCTTGGCGCACTGGCGGCGGCGTATGTTTACGTGGGCCGACTCGAGATCCCGGCGGGCAATAGGCCTGTCGGCGTGTCCGCCGCCCTAAATCCGAAGGGGCCGTGACAGTGACGACTTTTCTGGTATATCTGCTATGTGCCGCGGCCGCCTTGCTGCTCGTGCCCGCAACCGTATTGTTCATCGAAGTTCTGGCATCGGCTATCGCCCCGGCCGGAGCGTCGCAGATCAAGGGCGAGCGTCCCCGAGTCGCCGTCTTGATGCCTGCCCACAACGAGGCGTCCATCATTGCAGCATCGCTTCGCTCCGTGTTGCCGCAACTCGCAGGTTCCGACAGACTCATCGTCATTGCGGATAATTGTTCGGACGAAACGTCCACCATTGCAAAATCGGAGGGCGCCGAGGTGATTGTGCGCACCGACCCGACCCGGCGCGGCAAGGGATTCGCACTCGATTTCGGTGTGCGCCACCTCGAACAGGACCCCCCGCAAGTCGTAATCGTCATCGATGCGGACTGTGAGGTGACCGCGGGATCGATCGATAAGCTGGCCCGCCTCGGCGCCTCGAGCGGCCGGCCCGTCCAGAGCATGTATCTGATGCATACCGCGGCGGGCGCCGGCGTGAAAATGCGAATCGCGGAGTTTGCATTCCTGGTCAAAAATAATGTCCGGCCGGCAGGACTGCATCGCCTGCGCCTGCCTTGCCAACTGATGGGTACCGGCATGGCGTTTCCTTGGCCGTGCATCCGTACGGCGCAGCTTGCCACCGGCCACATCGTCGAGGACCTCAAACTGGGGATCGAACTAGCTCGGGCCGGGGATCCGCCCTTGTTCTGCCCCGAGGCGCTGGTCAGCAGCCGGTTCGCCTCGGACCCCGAGGGAAGTCAGAGCCAACGCACGCGCTGGGAACATGGTCACATGAGCGTCATATTGAGCGATGCGCCTCGCCTGTTGCTGGACTCCTTGCTCAAAATCGACCTCAGACTCGCCGCAATGGCCCTGGATCTCAGCGTGCCGCCCTTGGCGCTCCTGACCCTCCTGAACGCCGCGATGTGGATTGCCAGCGCGATTCTATTCGGCGCAACCCGGATACTCCTTCCACTCGCGATTACCAGCGTCTCCTTGGGCTTGTTGGGCGCATCTGTCGTGTTGGCGTGGGCCCGCTATGGGCGCCACATCGTCTCCCTCGTCGACCTCGGGTTCGCGATGCGCTATGCCCTATTGAAAATACCCCTGTATGCGAAGTTCGTCGTGGCGAGGCAATTGGACTGGGTGCGCTCGAAACGGGATGACGAATAGCCGCTGTTCGAGCCGCTGCCGCCGCACGCCCCAAAACGGGTCATCAATGTGTGAATTAGGTCCAAAAACTGCTCGGGTCTTGCTGGCCTGAATAGGCAAATCACTGTAAAATCCTGAATATTCACTTTGTCACCTACTGATGAAACTG
Organism: uncultured Gammaproteobacteria bacterium; assembly: GCA_963837435.1. GTDB lineage: Bacteria > Pseudomonadota > Gammaproteobacteria > Steroidobacterales > Steroidobacteraceae > Bog-1198. The sequence continues at coordinate 229,275 of CAWINJ010000009.1, read as the reverse complement.
CGGACGCGGCGAAACGCACACTGATCGCTCGAGCCCCACGAGAAATACAATGCTTAGAGCCGGGATCATAGGGCTCGGGAAAATGGGACTGTCCCATCAGTCCATGGTTAACGCTCATCCGGATATGCGCCTGGCGGCCGTGTGCGACACGTCGGCCTACGTGCTCGACGTGCTATCGAAGTACACCGGTGTCACCACCTACACGGATTACGAAAAGATGCTGGCAGAGGTGCCGCTGGATTGCGTCTTCGTCGCAACTCCGTCGCGATACCATACCGATGTCGTTACGGCGGCTCTGGATCGCGGCTTGCATGTATTTTGCGAAAAACCGTTCGCACTTGATCCAGAATCCGGCTATCGCCTCGCCGATCTGGCGGAACGCAAGCGCTTGGTCAACCAGGTCGGCTATCACTACCGTTTCGTCGCGGCGTTCAACGAGGCCAAGCGCCTCCTCGATCAAAAGCTCATCGGTGACCTGCATCATTTGCGCGTTGAAGCCTACGGCCCGGTGGTGCTGCGTGCCAAGGGTTCCACTTGGCGCTCGCAGAAGAGCGAGGGCGGCGGCTGCCTGTTCGATTACTCCTGCCACGCGATCGATCTGGTGAACTATCTGGTTGGAAGACCCGCCAGCGTCGCGGGAACCGTGCTGAACAGCGTATTCTCGAGCGACGTCGACGATGAGATCTATGCGACCTTCCGCTTTGCGGCGGGATTTTCCGGCCAATTGGCCACCAATTGGAGCGACGAAAGCTTTCGTAAGATGTCCGTCAAACTGAGCATCTGGGGCACGAATGGCCGTCTCAACGTCGATCGGCAGGAACTTCAGGTCTATCTCCGCTCACTGACGCAGCCGTTCGAGAATTACAAGTCCGGTTGGAACGTTCGCTACACGACCGAGTTGACGCAACCGGTATGGTTTTATGTTCGCGGCGAAGAATACTCGGCGCAAATCGATCACTTCGTTCAATGCGTCAAAACAGGGGCGACTGCGATCAGCAGCTTCCGCACCGCCAGCGACGCATCGTTGGTCGCCAAGAAAATGCGCGATGACGCCGCCAAGCCGCAGACCATCATCGAACGCCACAACGTCCAGGGTTCCGGAGTCGCGGAGTCCGCGCCCAAGACGCGACGATCGAAGTCCTTCGTTCGAATTCTCCTTGGCAGATCGTAGGCAGTGATTTGATGGACAGAATTCTCTTCGGCGACAACCAGTTCTTCGGCGTGAACCACATGTCCGAGGAAAAGGCGCGCGCTCAAGCCATGCGCTTTCAGGATAGTGCGGCGATCATCGATGTACTCGATGACGCATATGCCGAAGGCATCAAAACGTTCATGTGCACGACTCACGAACGTATTTCGGAAATTTGCGACCACTTTCGCGCCAACCGCGAGAGATACCCGGACTACAAGTTCTACCCATGCCTTCCCTATGCGCACAAGTATGCCAACGCGGCGGCCGAGCTTGGCGTCATGGCGGCGATTCGCAGTTTTCTGCCGCAAGAGAATGCGTTGGGCGCGCTGCTGCGCGGCGGCGTGTCGCTTGCCACAAAGGACATAGAAGGTCTCGCCACGCTTCTGATCGGAGCGGAGATGAAGATGTTCGCCGGGCTGGATACGCCGGTGATTTTTTTGCAGAACGTGGCCACGGATTTTCTGCTCGGCCTCGGATTTGACGAGGCCTTCAGGATATTTGCGGATTGCGTGCGGGAGCACTACCACGCTGAACCTGGATTCATCACCATGAACGCACCTTCCTTGCTTCAAAGACTCGAGAAGGTCGGGGTTCAGAACCCCATTATCTGTGCGAACATCAACAAGATCGGCTTCAGGATGTGCGGCGGAATGCAAGCGTACGATGACTTGATCGCCAATGGCCGCTGCCGCCTGGTTGCCATGTCGGTCTTCGCGAGTGGAGCCTTGCCCCCGCAGGAGGCGTTGGAGTACGTGTGCGGATATCCGCGGATCGAATCGATCGTCTTCGGAGCTTCGAGCCGGCGAAACATTGCGCAAACCAAGCAACTGATCGACCGCCTTACGGCCGCTTGACGAGGGCGCCGCGGTAACGGGTGCCAGCCTGAACAGTCGAATGAAATATCGCATCCTCCTGCCAAGTTCGAGCGGAGGACATCTCACCGAATTATTCCAGCTGCGGGAGTTGCTGGACGCGACGGAACATCTTTTCGTGACCGAGGATTTGCCTCTGACGCGAAGTCTCATGAAGGAACGCCCGTGCCGGTATGTGAGGCCGAACGGTCGAAATCGAGACTGGCGGTTCTGGATGAACTTTCTGACGAATTGGATCCTTGCCGTGCCGATACTTCTGAAATTTCGGCCGCATGCCATCGTGACCACGGGCAGTCACACGGCGATCCCGTTTTGCTTCCTTGGCAAGTTGCTCGGCTGCAAGGTCATTTATATCCTGTCGTTCTGCCGCATAGATTCCAAGGCTGCGGCCGCCAGCGCCGTCTACCCGATCGCCGATGTGTTTTTCGTGCAATGGCGGCAGATGCTGGGCGCATACCCGAAAGGCAAGTATGTCGGCCCGCTTTTTTAGCGTTCGATCGAAGGCATTCACCGGATGATTTTCGTCGTCCTCGGCACTTGGGAAATGCCCTTTACGCGGCCACTCATGGAGATTGAGGACGCGGTTCGTCGAGGCTTGGTGACCGAACCGATAATCGTGCAGTGCGGCAACACGGCTTACTCATCGTCCCACATGAGCCTCACTCCGTTCTTTGGGCAACAAGAATTGGAACACATGTACGAACAGGCGACATTGGTCATCTGCCAGGCCGGCGTGGGTTCGATCATGTTGGGACTCAAGAAGCGTAAAAAGGTCGTTTCGATCGCACGGCTTGCGAAGTTCGACGAGCACATCGACGATCATCAGCTGGAAATTCTCGACGTTTTTTCGAAATCCGGCGCTGTCCTTCCATGGCGGGGCAATGGCGACCTGGCGGATGTTCTGGCGCGGAGCGTCAATTTCGTTTCGGCCGGCTATCCTTTCGGAGAGGAAAAGATATCGGCAGCCATCCTTGATTACCTGGCTCGCGGCGGACGCTAGTGTCCATTGCCGCCAATCCGTGGCCGCAAAAATCTCCCGAATTTTGGCCTGAATCGACATAATACGGGGGACGACATTTGAGTTGTCAGACCATTGTTTGCGATCTACTCCTGGCCGGATTTATCTGAAAATATAGGCACATAGCGCTTCCGCGGCCGCTCGGCCCAGGTCGTCAAAAGCAGACAGTTGCCGGTTGGGGTCCCTCTGCGTTTGAATACCGCTAGATCTTCAATATCCAAACATTGCGGCCGAAGGACTATTCAATGCGCCCTTTCATCTCTGGTTTTGTTCTGGCTGGCATCTCGAGCTTGGCGTTGACGCTTGCAGCGTCGAACATGGCACTGGCGGCCACGGCCGCAAACGCGAATTCAGCTCTCGGCATGAATTTGGTGAATGTGAATTACTACACTCAGGAACAGCCATTCCTGAATATTTTCTTGACCACATGGATTTCGCCGACAAATTCTCAAGGCTGGTGGACCGAACGAGGAGATAGTGCCGCCAACACTAACGAGGGAGCCTATGTACAAACGGATGCCAGTGGCTGGCCGACCTCGCTCACGCCGAGCTCAGGTGATTCCAACACTGCTCCGTTCGCCGGTGTGGAAGTCATATTTTTCGTCAACCTAGGCAAGTCCAACGCCGGTACCGGATCGACCTATCCGGCCGGGCAATACGTCATATTGTACGATGGTCAGGGAACGCTGAACGTCGGAATGGATGCCAAGATGGTCAGCACCTCGGCGGGCCGCGATGTGTTCAATGTGGCATCGCCGAGTTACTCGGGTGTCAGCCTGCAGATTACGTCCACGGATCCAAATCACACGGGTAACTACGTCCGAAACATTCGGGTCGTACAGGCGCAGTACGAGACCCTGCTGACCAGCGGAAGCATCTTCAACCCGGTCTTTCTGAGCGTTCTACAGAACTTCCGAGTATTGCGCGGCATGCAATGGCTCGAGATCGACAACGGCGGCGGACTGCTGGCGAACTGGTCGCAGCGCCCCCAGGCCACCGATGCCGCCTGGGGCGGCCCCAACGGCACGCCGATCGAAGCACTCATTGATTTGTGCAACGCCACCGGAGCCGACTGCTGGATGAACGTTCCGCATACGGCCACCAACGACTACATCACTCAAATGGCCACGCTGGCGCACACGATGTTGGGGACCAGCCAGAAAGCTTACATCGAGTACAGCAACGAGGTGTGGAACACCGGTTACGCTCAAAATGCTTACGCGACTGCCCAGGGCAAGGCTATGTGGCCCAGCGCCGGTTCAGGAGCGGACTACACTCTCAATTGGTACGGAATGCGCGCTGCCCAGACTTGCGATATCTGGAAGTCGGTTTGGGGCGCGGATGCATCGCGCGTCGTTTGCGTGATGGGAGCCCAGGCGGCAGTCACACAAACGGCGATTGATGCATTGAATTGCTCACTCTGGACCGGCACCGGGAACGCGCCATGCTCCGGACATGGCATTGGCGCTGTGGCGATTGCCCCGTATTTTGCGCAAGTCACGGGCGCGGACCTTACCAGCTTGTTTTCGGCGATCACCAGCAACCTGCCGCAGGTGGCGAGCTGGGGGGCCGCATATCAGAAAGCTCTTGCGCCATACGGTCTACCCTACGTGGCGTATGAGGCCGGCCAGGGATTGGTTCCCGGCTCGAATGCCACGACCGAAGCGCTGTACATCGCGGCGAACCGGGATGCGAGGATGGGCGCCGCATACACCACGGCGATGAACAATTGGAAGTCGAATGGCGGCACGATCTACACGGTGTTCGCCGACATCTACCAGCCGGGCCAATACGGCGAGTGGGGAACGCTTGAATCCTTGTGGGATACCATCACTCCGCTCACGAGTGCGCCGCCAAAATACCAGGCAATTCAAAATTTCATCAGCGCAAACAATTGTTGGTGGTCCGGTTGTGTCGGCTCGATCGGGGGCAGCGCTCCTGCGGTTCCCATGGCGCCCGCCAATCTCACGGTAAAGTGAAGGTCGCAGGTTGGAGCATCTCGAGGGGCGCTTTACGCCCCTCGCGCTCTATCCTCTCTTGCCCAAATTCGGTCTCGAGCTCCTGTTTCACCATCGACAGAAATGTTTAAAAGCTCAGCGGTCCGCTTCGCTCAATGTCTCTTCGGTCCCAGATGCAGCCAGCCAGCCGGTACCCATGCCAAGAAAAGATGGCTCAGGGCCAACGATACTAGGAATACGCACAGCGCGGCGCCGAGCCGTTGCATTTCGTTCGTCAAATTCAACAGGCCGAATTTCTTCTGCTCGCAGAAGAAATAGACCATCAGCGGAATGGTCGCGGCCAGATTGAACCACAAAAACCCGTCGAAACCGTAAAGATAATACCCGAGAAATGAGGCCGGAATGATGCTGCAGAGCCTGATGACATTGGCGACGAGCACCGCGTGGGTTCGTCCGGATGCGACCAGCACATTCTCCGAAGCATTTTGAAACGCAAATATGACCGCACCCAATGCCAGCACCATCAGGACCGTGCCGACCATGAGATATCGCACGTCATAGAGGATCGCGACGATCGATTGCGAGAAACCCGCCACCAGGGCCGGCAGCATCACCCCTATCAACAAGAGACGCCGATTCTCGCCGTAATATCGCGCGCAAGCAGTGGCCCTGTCGGTTCTGAAGTATTCCGAACAACGGGCGTACAAAATGACCCGGGCATTGTGGATGATGACCCCCGATATCGGCGCAATCATGTTGCCCGCGATGGTGTATATCCCGAGCAGAGCGAGATTGAACAGCTTCAGCAGCACCACCTTGTCGTACTGCGACAGGACGATGGTCAGAATGCTGGATGGCATTACGAAGCGCGCAAATTTGAATTGATCGACCAGCGCCTCGCGATCGAATGCGATTCCTACACCCACCTTCCGGTAAAAAAAGTGACTGCCTATCATCAGCAGGCCACGCTGTAATAGGGCGCCGTATATCAGAGCGAAATGATTCCTCAGAACGCTAGCGACGCCGATGACGAAAACCGCCATCACGGCATTCGATGCCAGCTCGGCATAGTTGCTGATGCGTGCGCGTTGATGCCGCTGCGCGAGCGCGAACGACATCGATTCAGTGCCCAGAAGCAAAAACCAGAAGCTGAGCGCCCTGAACGCGCCGATCAATACGGGCGCCTGGTAGATATGCGCGATAACCGGGGCGCCGAAGAACACCAGGCAAAAATTCACGCAGCTGCGGATCAACCGGATGGTCCATACGGTGTGAATGAACCTCACGTCGTCGCCTCGCGGGTGACGAATCAAAAGGCCGACGGTTCCCACGTCGGACATGAGCTCGATCATGAACAGGAACGAGAACAGGATCCCAAAAATCCCGTAGGCGTCCGGGTTCAGCAGGCGGGTGAGAACCAGACTGCTGCCGAGTTTTATGACCGCGGTCAGTCCAAAAGTGAACGTCGAAGAGAACAATTCCCCTTTGAGGTTACCGAGGCGTGAAAATAATCTCACTGTTCTGATGTCGATATAAGGAAGAAACAAGGCAGCGGGTAGTTTATAGGCAAATCTGCCGCCAAATTGGACTTATCTCACTGAATTGGTTCGTATGGCGTGCGGTCTCGAGCCCGGTCGGGGTGCGCGTAGAATGGAACGATGCGACTCCCACGATCTGCCTTCGCTCGCCGCTGCGCGCTCGCTCTGGTCGGCGTAGCGGCTTTGCACGGCTGCGAAAGGGATGGCGGTGCTCCCTCCGATGAAGTGTCGGCCGAAGGCGCGGCAATCTTGGCGTGGGACGCGCCCACCAAGAATACCGATGGGTCCCCGCTCGAGAGCCTCGCTGGCTACTACATTTACTACGGCGATAGTCCTGCGGCCTTGACGCATGTCATCCAGATACGCGAGCCCGCATCGAGGGGCTACGTGGTTCGACATCTGAGCCCAGGAACCCATTATTTCAGCGTGTCGGCGTATACCGCGTCGGGCGCGCAAAGCGGCCTGTGCGTGCCGCTGTCGAGGGTCATCACGCGCCCGAGATAACCTCTGGCCCGGCGGTTTTTGCGCATGGGATCACTAATCCGCCTTTTCGGGCCGCGTGCATCGCGCGGTGTCGCTAGAATGCCGGGGCAATGCAGCTTCCAAACGCATCGAGCCCGGCACACCGAATCCAGCTGAACTTGCCCGCGCGGCTAGCCATCCTCGGGCTGCTATTTTTCGCGGACAAGATTTTCCTCAACGGATTTGTCGACTTCGACCGCGCCGATGCGGCACGGGGTCTGGGAGCGATCGTCCGGGTCGCCCAGCATGTGGGATTTCGATTCTTGGTCGCCTTGGCGGCGGCCATCGCGCTTTTCGCCTATGTTCGCGGCGGATCGGAACTGCGCGCGACCGCACAATCGATGCGCACGGCGCGGATCGGCCTGCTCTGGCTGCTCGCGCATGTAGCGTTGATCGCGGCTCTGGCTCCCTTGACCTACATGCTTTACCGCCAGCCGGTCACGGAGATCTCCTTTGCGGCGATCGTAGGCGCATGGGTCATCGTCGGATCTGCCGCCGCTCTGGCCGCAATGCTGGCCATGTCGCCGGCGACCCTGTGGGTGGCCCTGGCGCGCGGCCTTGGAATGATCTGGTGGTACGCCGCGGTGGCGGCGTTTCTTGGCGCCGCCGCGATGCAATTGAGTCAACGGCTATGGGTGCCGGCGGCCACTCTGACCTTCGACTTGGTGAGGCTTCTGTTATCGCCGATTTTGCCTTCGCTGACCGCCGATCCATCCACCTTGGTGCTCAGAACCTCTCGCTTTGCGGTTCAAGTGGCGGAGGTGTGCTCGGGCCTCGAGGGAGTAGGGCTCGTGCTCGTTTTCAGTGCCGCCTGGCTCATCTATTTTCGCAGAGAGTACCTATTCCCCCGCGCCCTGCTGCTGATTCCGGCGGGCGTCGTGGCCATCTTTGCGTTCAACGTCTTGAGAATTTCCGCCCTCGTGCTCATCGGCAATGCCGGATTCCCCGACGTCGCCGTGTATGGATTTCATTCGCAGGCGGGCTGGATCGCATTCAATGTGGTGGCCTGCGGCTTGGTGTTCCTGAGCCGCCGCAGCAGCTGGCTCAATCGTACAGCGGCGCAGCCCGCGCAGCCGACGGGGACCCATAACCCTACCGCGGCCTACTTGATGCCCCTGCTGGCGATACTCGGAGCCGGTGCGCTGTCGCACGCCATGTCGGGCCGATTCGAAGCGCTCTACCCGCTACGGCTGCTGGCGGGATTGGGCGCACTGGCCGCCTATCGCCATAAGCTGCTGACTCTCGATTGGCGGTGGAGCTGGCGTGGACCGGCGACGGGTGTGTGCATATTCATTCTCTGGATTTCGTGCGCCCATATTCTGACGCCGGCGGCGCCCATGCCCGGGCCGTTGACGGCCGCCTCGCCGGCCGCACGGGGCCTGTGGATGGCGGCGAGAGTGGCGGTCTCGGTCCTGATCGTACCGCTCGCCGAGGAACTGGCATATCGAGGGTATCTCATGCGCCGCTTGATGCAGCAGGACTTCGAATCACTGCCCTTCCAGTCCATTCGTTGGCCTGCCCTTGCGGCGACCGCCGGTCTGTTCGGCTTGGCGCACGGGGCGCTGTGGTTGCCGGGTATCGCGGCCGGGCTGGTGTATGGGCTCATCGTGGTTCGGCGCGGGAGCCTAGGCGAGGCAGTGGCGGCCCACGCCACCACCAATGCCCTCATCGCCGTCAGCGTGCTCCATTGGGGTCAGTGGCAGCTATGGTAGACTGCGATGGAATCTATTTAACATATTGTTTTTGGAGTGTGAAAGTCCTCGGCACTTTGTGAATACAGTGTTGCCACTTGGAGACAGTGTCGATAACATTTCTTCGGCCCTCTCTTTGCATCTAGTTTGAGGACTTCACAGTGATTCGAAAGATCAGTTTGGCGTTAATGTTGATGACCATGGCGGGTGTAGCGTCGGCGTCCGGCGGATCCTCGGAGCAGTGCTACCAGATCCTCTGGTGGAATGTCTGCTTTCCGACCGCTTCACCTTCCCCGGTCAAGGCTCCGGAAATCGATCCGGCTTCGGCCATGGCGGGGCTTACGATGTTGGCGGGCGGCTTGGCCGTGTTGCGCGGTCGTCGTCGAATAACATCCAAAGAATAAAGCAAGCCTCTAATAACTCTTAGATTCCCGTCTGCACTCCTACATACCCGGGCCCAGCGCGCCCGGGTCGCCTTCTGGGTGACGGGCGCTCGGCCGATACCCCACCGTCAAGAAAACGCGATTCTCGCCGTATCCGTAGATACCCGTCGTGTCTTCGGCGCTGTGCTCATAGCGCAGCTTGACTTCCAATCCGCGGCCATGCCGCCAGGTTAGTGCGCCGGCGACCAACTCGTTGGTGTACTGGGGCGTGCCGAATTCTGGGGACACGACGCCGTGGACATACTCGGTTTTGTAGATTCGCCCCAGCACTTCGGCGCTGAGCGCATGAGTCAATTGACGCGCCACCCTGAACTCCACCCCTTTGAGCGTGTTATCGAGGGAAGGTTGATCCTGGTAGGTGTCTTTTTCCCAGCGTCCGCTCAGCGCGAGCGTCGTCCGATTGCGCTGGTACTGCCACCCGGCCGACGCATAGTTGCTGGTGTAGTTGGCGGCGGTCTGTGGAGCCGGCGCCGTTCCAATGGTGCCGATCGCTCCGCTTTGCAGATTGCTGAAACCGGTGCTGGCGTCGGTCAAGTAGCGACCGGCCGAAAAGGTTAGCTTGGCTGCCGCCGAGAGCTTTCGAGCCAGCTGAAATTTGGCGAGGCCGCCGGTCGTTGAGCTGCGATTCTGATCGATGGTCGTCAAGCCGCCATTCGGACCGGTAGCCGTAATTGAACCGCCATCCTGATTGATGGTGTTGGAGCCCAGATCCACGGACAAGTCGGTGCGTGCCCCCTGAAGTTCATAGCGCACGAAGACGGCGCTGCGGTCAAAGTCGCTGTTGAGGGCCGTATTCACGAACATCACGCGCTCGGCCTCGCCGTTCAGCGATACGCTCGATCGCGCCGACAACTGGTATCCCCAAGTCAAGTTGCCCAGCGCCCGATTGCTGTCGTAGGGACTGGTTTCATATTGGGCGCGGGCGTAGCGCGCGCTCATGTTCAGATAGTTAGTGGCGCCGAAACGCAGCACCAGATCCGGACCCGTGCTGAGGTAATTGACGTCTTGAAGATTGGCCGGCGTAACCGGCGTATACGGATCGAGCGCGACTTGCCCGAAGTCATCCTGTACCACCCAGACCAGCCGCTCGGGAATGATCGCCAGCTGGGCTGAACCATCCAAGCGGCCGATCAACTGACTACTGTAGGCACCCTGCAAATAGTCGAGGTAGGTGAAATCGCCCTTTGCGTCCACGTCCAACAGCCGGCTTTGCTGCTTGATGTCGACATCCGCATCCGCCACCGCCATGGTCTGGCTGATCTTGTCCGTGGAAACCAGGGTTACGTTGTCGGATTCGGCCACACCCACATCCACCCCGTAAAGCAACGTTTGAGCCTTGCCAGCAGAAGCCGGAGCATCGAGGCCGTAAGGTTGCGTCTGTGCTCGAGAGACCGAGACCAGGGTAAGAACGGAGGCGAATGCCATTACCGCACATCGCGCATCCGATCTAAGTCGCATCGCCGGCGGTCCCATACGATCCGTACCCGTAATACCCCTCTGTTCGGCTTTCCGCAACCTGGTTCAAAATGATGCCGCCCGCTTGCCGAGCGTCGAACAAACCCAATGCGTCCTGCACCGCCTGCCGCGGCGTGTGTCCCGCACGCACGACCAAGACGACTTGGCCCGCCGCCTTCAGCAACGCACGCCCTTCGTTGGTAATCAGCAGGGGTGGGGAGTCCAGCAACACGATGCGGCGCGGATTGCGTTTGCACAGGTGGGTAACGATGTGCCGCATGCGGTTACTGCTCAAGAGTTCCGCGGTGGCCTCGACGCGCCTTCCGGCCGGCAGGATGGACAAGCCACGCAAGCCGGTCTGGACCACCATGGATTCAATGTCCAGGGAATCATCGACCAGGACATCCAAGAGCCCGCGCTCCTCTTTCAATCCGACGATGTCGCTGATATGCCGCTTGGCGACATCGCAATCGACCAGCAGCACGGAGACATCGCGCTCGAGCGCCATGCTGAGCGCGAGATTGACGCTGGTGAATGTCTTGCCGTCGCCGGGCAGCGCACTGGTGATCATGATCACCGAGGGCTCCCCGATGCCCGTGATTCCCGACATGGCTTTATCGATGAGTGGGCGCTTGATGCGGCGATAGTGATCGGCGAAGCGCCTATCTTCGCCCGCTTCAGGCAGATATCCGCGCGCACGCAGGGCATCCATGTCCAGCGACATGTGTTTTTCCGCCCCCGGCGCCGGAGGCGACAGTCGGTCGACGATTGGCGGCGGCGCGGCCGGCTTCGATCCCGCGTCCACCAAGTTCGGCGCCAAGGCACGCGCCTGATTCCTCATCCTGGCGATTGCCTGTTCGACCAGACTCACGAGTTCACCAGAGTGTGAATGACCTTGGCTGTGAACCTGGCGCCCACCCAATTCAAGGCGAGCACCATCATCAAGGCCACCACCAGAGAGGCGATGGCCGCTGAAAACTGCCAGCGGTCGCGGCGCAGTTCCCGCTGGCGCCTGCTCGGAAACGCCATGCTGACCACGCCCAGCACAGGAAAGGCGGTCAGCGCAGCAGCGGCAGGCACCGAGCTTACGATGGGTTTCAACATATGAAGACCATATGCCACTGCGCCGCCCAGCAACATGGCGGCTATCCAAATGCCGCCGAGGAGCTTGGTGCGCTTTGGCCATACCGCCGCGAGCGGCGCCGTCGGGGGCAGCACCACTTCGAAACGGACCGAACCCGCATTGTCTGCCCGTTCGCCCAACCGTGCCTTTTGGTAGCTCTCGAGCAGCGCGGTGTACTGCGCCTTGTTGACGTCGTAGTCTCGATTGAGCTGCTGATATTCCGCTTCCACCTGGGGCGCGCTGTTCAAACGCTGCCGCAGCTCGGCGACGCTGCCCTGATGCTGAGCCAGTTCGCGCCGCAAGGCCGCGATATTGACGTCTTCCTTGTTCAATTCGAGCTCGATGTTCTGATACACGGGGTTGTTGCCCGCTCCGCTCGAGGCGACGGCATTGGCATCCCCACGCCGCAGACTCTCGAGCTCGGCGGCGCGCCGCTTCTTCAGCTCATCGAGCGTTGCGCGCGCGGCAATCACATCGGGATGCTTGTCGGTGAATTTGAGGAGTAATTCGTCGAGCTTCGCCTGCGCCTCCTGAATGCGGCTGAGGGTATCGCCCCCGCTCGCCCCTCGCTCGCCGAGGACGGTCGGAGAAGCGCCGGCGGCCGATATCGCCGCGTCGCCGTGCAACTGCTTCGCCAATTCGTCGCGGCGGCTCAAGGCAATCGACAAATCCGTGTCGGCTTTCTTGGCCGCATCCACTTCGTTTTGCAGCTGTGTGAAATAACCACCCTGCTCGCTCGGCATCAGCCCCACGTTTTTCTTTTTGAATGCGGCCAGCCGGTCTTCCGCGGAGCTCAGGCGTTGCTCGTAATCCTTGATCTGCGCCTCGAGAAAGGCTTGTGCGTGCTCCGAGCCCTGGCGCTTGCCCCCCAAGGTTTGCTCGACGAAGGTGGTGAGAAGCGTCGAGACCACGTGCAAGGCGCGATCCCGGCTGGCATCGATGTAGTGGAAGCTGTAGAAGGTGCCGGCCGTGCTGCGCTCGTCGCCCTGGCTGCCCGCATTTTCGACGGTCAGGGAAATGTTGTCGCTCAATTTATTGAGGATCCTGGTGCGGCTCCGTTCGTCCGCGACGGTGTCCGGCAGCACGCCGGTTTCCTTGGCGATCTGTTCCAATTGAGGCCCTTCCAGCAACGACTGACGCACATAGTTGATTTGTGCATCGACATTCTGGTCGGTGGTCAGGCCCTGCAATGCCGGTTTCAGCGCCGTTCGCGTATCGACGAAAACCCGGGCATTGGCCTCGTATCGGTCGGGAAGGGCAAAGACCACCATCCAGCCGACCAAGCAAACGATGGCCGCCGCAGCCAACGCGATCCACCGGAAGCGCCAGGCGCTGCGCACGTCTTCCAGAATTTGGTCCAATTCCTGTTTCATGACGCGGCCCGCCGCTCAGAACCGGGTTTCCGGCACGACCAACACATCGCCGGGCTGAAGCGCGAGATTTTGCTTCATGTCCCCGCTATTCAGAAGAGAGTCGAGCTTGACCTTGATTTCGGTTTGCTTGCCGTTCACGGTTCGAATCAACTGAGCGCGGTTGCCGGCCGCGAACTGGCCCAATCCGCCGACCGCAAGCACCGCATCGAGTACCGTCATCCCTTCTCTGAACGGCAGGGATTCGGGGGTTTTCACCTGGCCGATGACCTTGACCTGGCTGTACACACTCAGCGCGACCGTGACGACGACGCTGACCTTGGGGGACTTGATGTATTCGGCCAGCGACTGTTCGATATCGCGAGCCAGCTGGGAAGGGGTCTTGCCGACGGCGACCATATCCTCCACCAGGGGGGTGGAAATCTTCCCGTCGGGGCGCACCGGCAAGGTGACCGTTAAATTGTCGTTCTGGAACACCGAGACCTTCAGCGTATCGCCTGGGCCGATCCGATAATCGGGGGCGACTTCAGCCGCTGCTGTGGCGGCCGCCGGCGCATCGGCAGGCCACACCGGACTGAAGGCAATCCCGCCCGCGATCAAGGCGAGCCACAGTGTTAAGTCTTTTAGGAATCCCCGCGATTTCAATGGTTTGGCGCTAATCACGAAAGTCATCTTACCTCGACGGCCGTCGGCATGCGTCAAAATTGTCAAATTCGAAACAGCAGCTCCCGGAACCCATCGATTTAATCATACCGGCCGCGGGGAGTGCCGGGATGCGTCCCACAGAAATGCGCTTTTGGTCACAGGTCGCGGATGTCACCATAATCCTGTGACCGGCGTCCCCATTTGCCGACATATTGCGCGAATCACCATCACCGATTTAAATCCCGCCAGATAAGAATTCAGGAGGCGGAATGCTCGAGACGGATCAACTGACGCCGCGGTGCCGAATCGCAGGATTATCGGTCCTGGTGCTGCTTTTGGCCGCCTGCTCAGGCGCGCAGGTCACCAGCAACAGCCCTACTTCTGCGAGCGAGACGGCCAACCCGACATCAGTGACTCTCAAAGTTACGGGCACGCCCGCAAGTAGCATCGCCGTCGGTGCCGCCTATTCGTTCCAGCCCGTCCTCTCCCCGGTCAGTTCGACCGTCAGCTTCACGATTCAAGGGCAGCCCAGCTGGGCCCAGTTCGATGCCGCGACCGGTGCGCTGACAGGCACCCCGACGGCGAGCGACGAGGGGCAGAGCAGTGAAGTGACCATCACCGCGAGTGAAGGCGGGAGTACCGCCTCCATCGGCCCGTTCGCAATTCTCGTCACGGCAGCCCCGGCGGCTCCGCCGAGCGGGTCGGCGACCTTATCCTGGCAGGCACCGACTTCCAATGTTAACGGCAGCCCGATTACCGGCCTTGCCGGATATCACATCTATTACGGCACCAGCCCCGGCGACTACACCAAGACCATCGACGTCGCCGGAGCCGGGACGACGACCTATATCGTCACGGGTCTTGCGGCGGGGACCTACTACTTTGCGGTCAATGCCTATAACGCTTCCGGCGTCGACAGCACCGACTCGAACATAGCAACCATAACGATCTAGGCCACTGTTAACATTCCGGGGTGGAACGACCGCTCCCCAATACCTATTGGGTCATCCCCGGCCGGCTTCTGGCCGGAGAGTACCCCGGCGACGCCAATGGCACGCAGGCTCGCCTGCGCCTGGCGAGCTTGCGCGGCGCCGGCATCGATAGCTACGTGGACCTCACCGAAGAGGGCGAGCTGCCCCCGTACCGCCTGCTCCTGCCGAAGCACGCCGAATACCTGCGCTCCCCCATCGCCGACACGCGAATACCCAACACGGTCGCGCAGACCCAGGAATTGCTCGCCGCCATTCGGACCGCGCTGCTCCGCGAAAGGCGCGTCTACGTGCACTGCCGCGCCGGCATCGGCCGCACCGGTCTGGTCGTGGGCTGCTTCCTGGCTGAGGAAGCCTCCGACGGCAAGGCGGCGCTCAAAAACCTGAACCGCCTGTGGCGCCAGAGCGAACGCTCCGCGGCCTGGCCCACGGTGCCGCAGACAGCCGCGCAGGCCGAGTACATTCGCGGCTGGCCAAAACTGTCGAAGCAAGCACTGTCGCTCGCCTCCTCAGGCCGAGTGCGGTAACAGCTCCGCGAGCGCGTACAGCGTCTTCTGCGGAAAATGCTCGAGCGGATAGTACTTAGTGATGACCGCGAGCGCCTTGTCGTGGGTGCGGATGTCCAGGTGGCGCAATAGATACCGAACATCATCCTCGTCGTGGAACTCGGCACCGATCCTCATTGCGAGGCATTTCATGGCCAGCAGGTACTCGGGGAGCGCCACCATGACTCGCAGATGGTCGAACTCGAGATATGGCGCGAACTCTCCCTGCGCGCTGACAAATCCCTTGACGGCGTCATTCAGCCAGTCGGCCTTGATCTTTGCTCGAGCCGCAACTCGAGCCGCCGCCTCACGAACTTGAGCCGGCGGACGAAACAATGCGTCGACGTCCTGAGTGGAGGGTCGAGCAGCATAGGCGAGGCACATGACTGCGCCGCCGACGAGGAACAGTTCGCCCCGCGTCCCGGATCGGCCGAGTTCCTCATTCAGCAGATCGAACAACCTGCGCAGATCCGATTGAGAGAGTGCCACGGCTAGACCTGGTCGCCCAAGGTCGAGTCGATGAAAATATTTCGACTGCGGAAGGACGGCGGCGAGTTTGTCAAAAGATAAAGACGCAGGCTTTGCAGTTCCGATCCGAATACAGGCTCGGCAAGAGGCGGGATCGAGCGTGCCCATGCGGGAACCGCGATGGAACGTCTCGCGCAAGCGTGCTCGACCATGGCGGCGATGTAGTTCGCCAGGAAGGCCGTCAGTCCCGGAGGCGGAGGCGTTGCAACCGCTTCACGAAGCTCGGCGGCCGTCAGGCCGGAAAGCAATGAATTGAGCTCGGCGAGCGCAAACCGCGGCGAGTCGGAAACTTCACAAGCCGCGGCGATCTCGCGAAACCGGGTCATCGGAACCGGCAATACCTGCGCGAGTACATAGGCCGACATATCCATTCCGGCCCGCGCGGCAGCGCGCTGAATCGCTGTCTTTTGATCGGCGGAGACTCGAATCTGCATCTGCGCCGTCTTCGGTATCTTGCTCATTTTTCCAAGCATCCTCGGAATTCCTAGTGATGTCAATACGACGTATTGACATTCTAAGGCGTATGTCGCCTGGTAGCAGTGGAGATTCATGCGCCTCCCCCAGCCGAGCGCTCGCCCGATCCGGCCACACACGAAACTGGCTCGCATCGGCCCATACAGTGATACCGTGATGGGCTAACCTGCAGGAGAGTCGTGTGAACCAGTACAAGCCAAGCCCCAGTCTGGGGCGTCCCTCGAGCCCGCCCAGCGAAGATCCCATGATGGATTTCCGTGCGCGCCTGGTGCACCAGCAAGCCGAAGCCGCGGAACGCCGCCGCTTGGATTTGGCGGAACAGTCCTCCCGGCTGAAGAGCGCCGAAGAGCGCATCCGCATTTGGGAACGCATTCACGAGGTCACGCTGCCGCGCGATCCGGCGCATCGCTTGATCGACATCATTGCGGCCAACACCGGTCTCACCGACGCCGACGTGCGCGGCGAGCAGCAGCGGCGCGCGGACGCGCGGGCCTAGATTTCCCAGCTCATATCGGCGTCGATGATGCGCGCTTCGCGCAAATGCCGGATCACCTGCAAAGCGGCCGCCTCCGGCGTCAATGCGGCCGTGTCCAGGCGGATTTCCGGATTTTCCGGCGCCTCGTACGGTGAATCGATGCCGGTAAAATTCTTCAATTCGCCGCGGCGCGCCTTTTTGTAGAGCCCCTTGACGTCGCGCGCCTCGGCCTGCGCCAGCGGCGTGTCGACGAACACCTCGATGAACTCGCCCGCCGCGACCAGGCCGCGGGCCATGCGCCGTTCCGAGCGAAACGGCGAAATGAAGGACACCATGACGATGAGCCCGGCGTCGACCATCAGGCGCGCCACCTCGGCGACACGGCGGATGTTTTCCACCCGGTCCTGGTCGGTGAACCCCAAGTCCTTGTTGAGCCCGTGCCGGACATTGTCACCGTCCAGCAAGTAGGTTTGCCGGCCGTCGGCGTGCAGCTGTTTCTCGACCAGGTTGGCAATGGTCGATTTGCCGGCGCCCGACAGCCCGGTGAACCAGAGTATGCACGGCCTCTGATGGCTCAGCCGGGCGCGCGCGGCCTTGTTCACATCGAGCGCCTGCCAATGCACGTTCTGCGAGCGCCGCAGCGCGAAATGCAGCAGTCCCGCGCCCACGGTATTGTTGCTGAGCCGGTCGATCAGAATGAAGCCGCCCAAAACGCGGCTGTCCCGGTAGGACTCGAAGGCGATGGCGCTGGACACCTCGAGTCCGCAGACGCCGATGTCGTTCAGATCGAGTTTCTTCGCCGCCAGGTGCTCAAGGGTGTTCACGTTGACCCGATACTTGATCGGCGCCACCGTGGCCGTGACCGTCTTGGTGCCGAGCTTGAGCAGGTAGGAGCGGCCCTGCAGCAAGGGCTCATCGTGCATCCAAACGATGGTGGCCTCGAATTGATTGGCGACCGGCGGCGGCGCGTCCGCGGCCGCGAGCACATCCCCGCGGCTCACGTCGATCTCATCGGCGAGCGTCAGCGTCACCGATTCGCCGGCCACGGCTTGATCGGCCTCGCCCTCCCCGGAGAATACCCGGGCCACGCTGCTGATGCGTCCCGAGGGCAGCACGCGCAGCGCGTCGCCTGGGCGCACCACACCGCTGGCGATCAACCCGGCAAAACCCCGAAATTCCGCGTTGGGGCGGTTGACCCATTGCACCGGCATGCGAAACGCCGCGCCTTGCGCCGGGTCGGGCAATTCGACGGTCTCCAGGTGCTCGAGCAGCGCGGGTCCCGAATACCACGGAGTGCGGCCGCTGCGCGTGGTGACATTGTCGCCGGCAACCGCCGACACCGGAATGCAGCTGATGGCCTCGATCTTGATCTGGCCCGCGAACTCCCGATAGTCGCGCTCGATCCTGGCGAATGCCTCCTGCGAGTAGTCGACCAGGTCCATCTTGTTCACGGCGACCACGACATGGCGAATGCCCAGCAGCGCCGCGAGGTAGCTATGGCGCCGCGTCTGCGTCAGCACGCCCTTGCGCGCATCGATCAATATCACCGCCAGATCCGCCGTCGAGGCGCCCGTGACCATGTTGCGGGTGTACTGTTCGTGGCCCGGCGTGTCGGCAACGATGAATTTGCGCCGCTCGGTGGTGAAGAAGCGGTACGCCACATCGATGGTGATGCCCTGCTCCCGTTCCGCCGCCAGTCCATCGACCAACAGTGCGAAATCGATGTCGCCGCCCCGGGTGCCGACTTTCTTCGAGTCGTCCTTGAGCGCGGCGAACTGATCCTCGAAGATCATCTTGGTTTCGTACAGCAGCCGCCCGATCAGCGAGGACTTGCCGTCGTCCACGGAACCGCAGGTGATGAAACGCAGCAGACCTTTGGCCTTGTGCCTTTGAAGATAGGCCTCGATGTCCCCTATCCCGGCCTCGGACGGCGCGCCCATCAGAAATAGCCCTCCTGCTTTCTCTTTTCCATCGAGGCGGCCCCATCCTTGTCGACACCGCGCCCCTCGCGCTCCGATGTCTTGGTCGCCAGCATTTCGCGAATCACGCCCGGCACATCATTGGCGCTGCTCGGCGTCGCGCCGGTCAGGGGATAGCAGCCTAAGGTGCGGAACCGCACCGACAGGGTCTCCACCCGATCGCTCGCGCCCAGCGGCAATCGATCGTCGTCGACCATGATCAAACGGCCGTCCCGCCGCACCACGGGACGGCGCTTGGCAAGGTACAAGGGCACGATGGGAACCTTCTGCACGTGGATGTACTGCCACACATCCAGCTCGGTCCAATTCGACAGGGGGAACACGCGGATGCTTTCGCCGCGGTTCTTGCGCGCGTTGTAGAGCGACCACAACTCGGGGCGCTGATTCTTCGGGTCCCAGCGGTGCTGCGCCGAACGGAAGGAAAACACCCGCTCTTTGGCGCGGCTCTTTTCCTCGTCCCGGCGGCCGCCGCCGAAAGCCGCATCGAAGCCGTACTTGTCCAACCCCTGCCGCAAGGCCTGGGTGAGCATGATGTCGGAATACGCCGCCCCATGGGTCCAGGGTTTGACGCCGGCGCGCGCGCCCTCCTCGTTGGTGTGCACCAGCAGTTCCAAGCCGTATTTCTTGGCCGTGGCGTCCCGGAATTCGAGCATTTCGCGAAAATCCCACCCCGATGCGATCTGCAGCAGCGGAAACGGCGGCTTCGCCGGCGCAAAGGCCTTGCGCGCCAGATGCAGCATCACCGAGCTGTCCTTGCCCACCGAATACAGCATCACGGGCTTTTCGCACTCCGCCACCACTTCGCGGAAAATGTGGATGCTCTCAGCCTCGAGCCTCTGCAAATAGTCTAGTGCGGACATTACCCGGTGTATTTCGCGGGCGTCTTGCGGCGCACTTCCTCGGCGCTCACACCGGGCGCGACCTCGATGAGCGCGAACGGCTCCCTGCGGGAGGGGCGGGCGAACACCGCCAGATCGGTAATCAGCATGTCGACCACATTGGTCCCGGTGAGAGGCAGCTCGCAGCGGGACTTGAACTTCGGGTCCCCGTCCTTCGAGGTATGATCCATGACCACGACGACTCGCTTGACCCCGGCCACCAAATCCATGGCGCCGCCCATGCCCTTGACCATCTTGCCCGGAATCATCCAGTTGGCCAGATCCCCGTTCTCCGCCACTTCCATGGCGCCCAATATGGCCAGATCGATGTGGCCGCCGCGAATCATGCCGAAGCTGTCGGCGGACGAGAAGTAGGAGGTCATCGGCAGCGCCGTCACGGTCTGCTTGCCGGCATTGATCAGATCCGCGTCCTCCTCGCCCTCGTAGGGGAAGGGCCCGGTGCCCAGCATGCCGTTCTCCGACTGCAGCACCACCTTCATCCCGGGCGGGATGTAGTTCGCCACCAAGGTCGGTATGCCGATGCCGAGATTCACGTAGAAGCCGTCGGACAGCTCCCGGGCGGCGCGCGCGGCCAGATCTTCACGCGACCATGGCATTGGACTTCTCCTGACGCTTGCGCACCGTTCGCTTCTCGATCAGCTTGGTGTAACGCGGCCCCTGAACGATGCGCTGGACGAAAATTCCCGGCGTGTGGATATTGTCCGGATCCAGGGATCCGGTGGGCACCAGCTCTTCGACCTCCGCGACGGTGATGCGCGCGGCGGTGGCCATGTTGGGATTGAAATTGCGCGCGGTCTTGCGGTAGACGAGATTGCCCTCGGCGTCGCCCTTCCACGCCTTGACCAGCGACACATCGGCCACCAGCCCCTTCTCGAGCACGTAGGTCTCGCCCTCGACGGTCTTGGTTTCCTTGCCTTCGGCCACGAGCGTGCCGGCGCCCACCTTGGTGTAGAACCCGTAGATGCCGGCCCCGCCCGCGCGGATGCGTTCAGCGAGCGTGCCCTGCGGATTGAATTCGAGCTGCAATTCGCCGGCCAGGTACTGCCGTTCGAACTCCTTGTTCTCGCCCACGTAGGAGGAGATCATTTTGCGGATCTGGCGAGTCTGCAGCAGCAATCCCAGCCCCACTCCGTCGAGTCCGGCATTGTTGGACACCACGGTCAGATTCTTCACGCCCGAGGCATGCAGGGCATCGATCAGATTCTCCGGAATGCCGCAGGCCCCGAAGCCGCCGCACATCAAGGTCATCCCATCCTTGACCACCCCGTGCAGCGCGGACGCCGCATCCGGATAGACTTTGGAACTCGAATTAGCGCTCATCACACCCTCCCCCCTGGACGTTTGGCCGGCCCTCAATAGCGATACTGATCAACTTTGTAGGGGCCTTGCTTGTCGACGCCGATGTAGCGCGCCTGAACGTCCGTCAATTCCGTCAATTGCGCGCCCAGCTTGGAGAGCTGCAATCGGGCCACCTTCTCATCGAGATGCTTGGGCAGCACATACACACCGATGGGATATTTCTTGGTATTGCTGTACAGCTCGATTTGCGCCAGCACTTGATTGGCGAACGAGGAGCTCATGACATAGGACGGGTGGCCTGTGCCGCAGCCCAGATTCACCAGCCGGCCCTCGGCCAGCAAAATGATTCGCTTGCCATCGGGGAAAATCACATGGTCGACCTGCGGCTTGATGTTGTCCCAGGCGTACTGCCTGAGCGCCGCCACTTCGATTTCATTGTCGAAATGCCCGATGTTGCACACGATGGCCTGATCCTTCATGCGCTTCATGTGATCGTGGGTGATGACGTGAAAATTCCCGGTCGCCGAGACGAAAATGTCGGCCTTGTCCGCCGCGTATTCCATGGTGACCACGCGATAGCCTTCCATCGATGCCTGCAAGGCGCAGATCGGATCGATCTCGGTGACCCACACCTGGGCCGACAAGGCGCGCAGGGCCTGCGCCGATCCCTTGCCCACATCGCCATAGCCGCACACCAGGGCCACCTTGCCGGCGATCATCACATCGGTGGCGCGCTTGATGGCGTCGACCAGCGATTCTCGGCAGCCGTATAGATTGTCGAATTTTGACTTGGTGACCGAATCGTTGACGTTGAACGCGGGGAAAGCGAGCTGCCCTTCCTTGGCCATTTGATACAGGCGCTTGACCCCGGTCGTGGTTTCCTCGGTCACGCCCTTGATCTTGGCAAGCCGGGTCGAATACCACTTCGGATCGGCGCCGAGCTTGGCCTTGATCGCGGCGAACAGGCACTGTTCTTCCTCGTTGGCCGGGCGCGCGATCAGCGAGGCGTCCTTCTCCGCCTTGGCGCCCAGATGCAGCAGCAGAGTGGCATCGCCGCCGTCGTCCAGGATCATGTTCGAATGGCCGCCGTCGGGCCACTCGAATATGCGATGCGTGTAGTCCCAGTACTCGGCGAGCGACTCGCCCTTGACCGCGAACACCGGCGTGCCGCCGGCGGCGATGGCCGCGGCCGCGTGATCCTGGGTCGAATAGATATTGCACGAGGCCCAGCGCACCTGCGCGCCCAGCGCGTTCAGCGTCTCGATCAGCACCGCCGTTTGAATGGTCATGTGCAAGGAGCCGGTGATGCGCGCGCCGCGCAAGGGTTGCTGCGCCGCGAACTCGTGCCGGATCGCCATCAGACCCGGCATTTCCGTTTCGGCGATCTTGATTTCCTTGCGGCCCCAGTCGGCCAGCGCCAGATCCTTGACCAGAAAATCATGAGATTGCTTGATTGCTGCGTTCATCGAGTATCCTCAGGCGCGCTTCGCGCCGAATCTACGGGGTCGATGCGACCCCGTCCTTTAGTTGAAGAAGAAGCGTACATGTCGATGGTCTTTGCGCGGAGCGCTCAGGCGGCGCGTGTCGCCTTGCATTCCGCGGCGAGCGTGCTCGCCTTGTCGGTGCGCTCCCAGCTGAACTCCGCTTCCTTGCGGCCGAAATGCCCGTAAGAGGCGGTCTTCTGATAGATCGGCCGCGCCAGATCCAGCATTTCGCGCAGGCCGAAGGGCGTGAGATCGAAATGCGCGCGCACCAGCTGCGTCAGGCGCGTGTCCGGCAATTTACCGGTGCCGAAGGTCTCGACCATGATGGAGGTGGGCTCGGCCACGCCGATGGCATAGGACACCTGCACTTCGCAGCGTTCGGCCAGGCCCGCGGCGACGATGTTCTTCGCCACATAGCGCGCGGCATAGGCGGCTGAACGGTCCACCTTGGAGGGGTCCTTGCCGGAGAAAGCGCCGCCGCCATGGCGCGCGAACCCGCCGTAGGTATCGACGATGATCTTGCGGCCCGTGAGGCCGCAATCCCCGACCGGACCGCCGATGACGAATCGGCCCGTGGGATTGATGTGATACTTGGTGTGCTTGTCGATCCACTTGGCCGGCAACACCGGCTTCAAGATCTCCTCCACCACGGCTTCGCGCAACTGCTTGGTGCTGATGCTGTCCTCGTGTTGCGTCGACAGGACCACGGCTTCCAGGCCCACCGGCTTGTCGTTCTCATAGCGCAAGGTCACCTGGCTCTTGGCGTCCGGACGCAGCCAGGGCAGCTTGCCGCTCTTGCGCACCTGGGCCTGGCGCTTCACCAGGCGATGCGCAAGGGTAATGGGCGCCGGCATGAGCACGTCGGTTTCGTTGGTGGCATAGCCGAACATCAGGCCCTGATCGCCCGCTCCTTGCTTGCGCTCATCCTTGCGGTCGACGCCCTGCGCAATGTCCGGAGACTGCTTGCCGATGATGTTGAGCACGCCGCAGCTGGCGCCGTCGAAACCCATGTCCGAGTGGTCGTAGCCGATGTCGAGCACGGTCTTGCGGACGATGGCTTCCACATCGACCCAGGCGCTGGTGGTCACTTCGCCGGCCACGATCACGACGCCGGTCTTGACCAGCGTCTCGCAGGCCACCCGGCCCTTGACATCCGCGGCCAGAATGGCATCGAGGATGGCATCCGAAATCTGGTCGGCGACCTTGTCGGGGTGGCCTTCGGAGACCGATTCCGAGGTAAACGAGAAACTTCTGCTCATGCGTCGAATTCCTTAAGCTTGGCCAAAATTGTCCCCAAAATTCTCACCAAAATTCTCACAATAGCGGCGGTCGAACTCCGCCTGGGTGAAGCGATGGTTCTGCGGTCCGCGCGACTCGATCTTGATGGCGCCCATCAGGGACGCCACCCGGCCCGTGGTTTCCCAGTCCAGGCCCCTCAACAGGCCGTGAATTAGACCAGCGCGATAGGCATCCCCGCAACCCGTGGGGTCCACCACGGCCTTGGGTTTGGCGCATTGCACCCTGATCGTGCGCCCCTGGGTGTAGATCACCGATCCCTCGGCGCCCTGGGTCACCACCAGGGCCTCGACCTGCGCCGTGATATCAGAGACCGTGAATCCGGTCTTTTGTTGCAGCAGGCCCCACTCATAATCGTTGACCGCCACCCAGCGCGCCTGGGCGATGAAGGTCTTGAGCTCATCCCCGCCGAACAGGGGCATCCCCTGCCCGGGGTCGAAAATGAAGGGGATTTTCGCGGCCGCAAACTGTGCCGCATGCTCGATCATGGCCTGCCGGCCGTCCGGCGCCACGATCCCGAGCGCGATGCCGGAGCCCGCATCGGCGACCCGGTTCAGATGGGCGTGCTGCATTGCGCCCGGATGAAAGGCGGTAATTTGATTGTCATCGAGATCGGTGGTGATGAAGGCCTGGGCGGTAAAGGTTCCCTCCACCACCTTGATGTGGTCGAGGGCGATGCCCTGCGCCGCCATGCGGTCACGGTACGGCCCAAAATCATGGCCGGCAGTGGCCATGGGGATGCCCCGGTCGCCCAGCAGCTTCAGGCTATAGGCGATATTCGCCGCGCAGCCGCCGAACTCGCGGCGCATGTCGGGAACCAGGAACGACACGTTCAAGATATGAATCTTGTCGGGCAGAATGTGCGATTTGAAGCGGTCCTGAAACTGCAAAATCGTGTCATAAGCCACCGAGCCGCAAATCAAGGCAGCTTGTCCACCCGAACGTTCCTGCACCATTCGCCCGTCCAATAGGGATAAACGCGCATTCTACAGGCAAACACGGGACGGCCGCTGTAGCGAATCGCGACCTGTTCAGGGCCACCCGCGCCGCGGAGGATCGCGGTAATATCGCAGGGCCGGTGCAGGGCAATAAGTCATGCGGGAGTCAGGATCATTCACGAACCGTTCAATCTCTCGCTCGAGCGTTTACTTGACGAGTCGCACTTCTGACCCTCGGACGCGATACCTGCGGCAGTTGGGAGAGCGCCTGCCGCTATGAATGGCTGGTGACGAACGGCCTTGGCGGTTTTGCCTGCGGCACGGTCGCGGGTGCCAATACCCGCCGCTATCATGGATTTCTGGCGGCGAGTCTCAGGCCGCCGGTCGAGCGCTACCTGCTGGTGGCGAAAATCGAAGTGAGCGTGCAATACCTCGGGGTCGAGACCGATCTGTCGGCCAACGAGTTCGCCGGCGGCGCCATCAGCGGACAGGGCTTCATTCACCTGCAAGCTTTCGAAGTGCGGCGAGGCATTCCAACCTGGCGCTATGCGGTGGCGGACGCGCTGCTCGAGCAGCGGATATTCATGGCCCCTGGGTCGAACACCAGCTATCTGCGGCTCGAGTTGCTGCGCGCTTCCGCGCCACTCAGCGTCAAGCTCAAACCCCTGCTCGCGTACCGTGATTATCACAGCCAGAACCGCGGCGCGCAGCCGTTCCAGCTCGAAACCGATGCCAAGCAGTGCCGGGTGCAAGCCTTCGCCGGCGCCCGCCCCTACCGCTTGTCGGCCAGCTCGGGCCAGTTCACGGCGGCTCCCGAATGGTATTGGAACTTCTGGCATCGAATGGAGGCAGCGCGAGGCCTCGATGCGCTGGAGGATCTGCTGACGCCCGGCACCTTCGGCGCGGATCTGAAGCCGCACCTGCCGCTGTACCTCGTGGCCACCGCCGAGACCGCGGCGCCGGCGCCGGGCGATGAGATCCTCGCTGCTTTGGAGACGGCCTCGCAACGACTGACCGCGCCCTTGCCAACGACCGCTCCGGCATGGATTCGCACCCTCGCACAAGCGTCGGACCAATTCATCGTGCGCCGCGGTGAGCCGGGCGCCGCCTCATCGAGCGTCATCGCGGGCTACCCCTGGTTCAACGACTGGGGCCGCGACACCATGATTTCGCTGCCCGGACTGGCGACCGCGCTGGGCCGCCACGATCTTGCGGCCGGCATTCTGCGGACCTACGCCGCTTTCGTCGACGGCGGGATGCTGCCCAATTGTTTTCCCGACAGCGGCGAGGCGCCGCAATACAACACCGCGGATGCCACTTTGTGGATGTTCCACGCGCTCGACGAGCATTTGCAGGCGAAGCGCGACCCGGACCTGGTGCGTGAGCTGTTTCCCATCCTGATGTCGATCGTCCATGCGCATGCCGAGGGCACGCGCTACGGCATCGGTGTCGATCCCGCCGACGGCCTGCTGCGCGCGGGAGCGCCCGGAACGCAGCTGACGTGGATGGACGCCAAGCACGGCGATCAAGTGTTCACTGCGCGAATCGGCAAGCCGGTGGAAATCAATGCGCTGTGGCTCAATGCCCTGGACGTCGCCGCCCGCCTCGCCTCGCAGATGGGCGGTGAGGCCGAGCAACGCTTCTGCCAATCCTTGCTCGCGCGCGCCGGCTCGAGCTTCAGCCGCTTCTGGAACGAGGAGCACGCCTGTCTGTTCGATGTGATCGATGTCGACGGCGGCACCGCCGGCGATCCGCGCATGCGGCCAAACCAGATCTTGGCGGTCTCCCTGCCGCTCTGTACCTTGAGCGCAGGACAGATGCGCGGCGTGGTCGATGCTTGCGGCCGCGAGCTTCTGACCAGCTATGGACTGCGCAGCTTGAGCCCGACCGAGCCGGGTTACATCGGCAGCTACTCGGGAGGCCCCGCCCAACGCGACGCCGCCTACCACATGGGAACGGCGTGGACCTGGCTGCTGGGTCCCTTTGCCAGGGCGCACTATCGGGTGCACGGCGATGCACGGCTGGCGCAAACCTTTCTCGAACCCCTGGCGCAGCACCTGGACGGCGCGTGCTTGGGGTCACTCAGCGAGATATTCGATGGTGACGCACCTCACACTGCGCGCGGCTGTTTCGCGCAAGCATGGAGCGTCGCTGAGATACTGCGCTCCTGGATCTACCTCGAGCGCAAGATCTCGAAGAACTAAGGAATATTCGCAGCGATGAATACCGAGCGCAGGCGCCTGCTTGCAAACGTCCCAGGGCACGATGGCTGGCATCATTGGGGCCCGTACCTGAGCGAACGCCAGTGGGGCACGGTGCGCGAGGACTACAGCCCCGGAGGCACGGCCTGGGAGTACTTTCCCCACGAGCATGCGCGCAGCCGCGCCTATCGCTGGGGGGAAGACGGCATCGCCGGGATCTCCGACGCCGATCAGCTCATCTGTCTGTCGCTGGCGATGTGGAACGGCCGCGATCCGATTTTGAAGGAACGATTGTTCGGCCTCACCAACGCCGAAGGAAATCACGGCGAGGACGTCAAGGAGCATTATTTCTATCTGGATGCCACCCCCACGCATTCCTATTTGAAAATGCTCTACAAGTACCCGCAACGCGCCTTCCCGTATGCGGATCTGGTCGCCGAGAACGGCCGCCGGGGCACCGAGCTGCCCGAGTACGAGCTCTTGGACACCGGTGTATTCGCCGGGAATCGCTACTTCGACATCTTCGTCGAGTATGCGCAGGCCGAGCCCGGCGATGTGCTGATGAAGATCACGGCGTGGAACCGCGGCGGCGAATCCGCAGCGCTGCACCTGATCCCGCAGCTGGTCCTGCGCAATACCTGGACCTGGGAACCCGGTTCGATCAAACCCAAATTGCGCGCCGCCGGCGACAGCGCCGTCAGTATCGAGCCCGCCTCCCTGGGCATGAGCCGGTTGTACTTCGACGGCGATGCCGAGTTGCTGTTCACCGAGAACGAGACCAACGCCCCGCTGCTGTGGAGCACCGGCGCCGCCGGCTATTTCAAGGACGGCTTCCATGAACGCATCGTCGGCGGCCATGCCGACAAGGTCAACCCGGCGCACGTGGGCACCAAGGCGGGCGTGTGGTTCCGGTCGACCATTCCGAGCGGCGGCAAGCAGGAATTTCGCCTGCGGCTGTCGCGGCGCGCCGTTGCCGAGCCCTTCGAGGAGTTCGAGAGCTACCTGTCGCAGCGCCGCGCCGAGGCCGATCAGTACTACGAGGACTTGCAGCAGGACATCGTCTCGCCCGATGAACGCGTGATCCAGCGGCAGGCGTTCGCCGGACTGATTTGGAGCAAGCAATTCTACCAATTGGACATTCCGCGCTGGCTCAAGGGCGATCCCGGCCAGGTCCCGCCGCCGGAATCGCGCCTGCAGGGCCGCAACGTCGAATGGCGCAATCTCAACAATGCCGACATCGTGTCCATGCCGGACAAGTGGGAATATCCCTGGTATGCCTCCTGGGATCTGGCTTTCCACTGCATCCCTTTTGCCTTGATCGACGCGGAGTTCGCCAAGCATCAATTGGTGCTGCTGACCCGGGAATGGTACATGCACCCGAATGGCCAGATTCCCGCCTACGAATGGGCATTCAGCGACGTCAACCCGCCGGTGCA
Source organism: uncultured Gammaproteobacteria bacterium (assembly GCA_963837435.1). Classification (GTDB taxonomy): domain Bacteria; phylum Pseudomonadota; class Gammaproteobacteria; order Steroidobacterales; family Steroidobacteraceae; genus Bog-1198. Next base: position 200,905 of record CAWINJ010000009.1, on the reverse strand, counting down.
CGCCTGGGCGGCCTGGCGCGTGTATCAGATCGACCGCAAGCAGAACGGCGGCAACGGCGACCTCGAGTTCCTGGAGCGCGTGTTCCACAAGCTCATGCTGAATTTCACCTGGTGGGTGAATCGCAAGGACCACGCAGGCAAGAACATCTTCCAGGGCGGATTCCTCGGCCTCGATAACATCGGGATATTCGACCGCAGCGCGCGGCTGCCCACCGGCGGCTACATCAATCAGTCGGACGGCACCAGCTGGATGGCGATGTATTCGCTCAATTTGATGCGCATCGCCCTCGAGCTCGCTCAGCACAATCACGTGTACGAGGACATTGCCAGCAAATTCTTCGAGCATTTTCTCAGCATCGCCGAAGCCATGAGCTCCATGTACAGCGACGGCGTCGGTCTGTGGGACGAGCAGGACCAGTTCTTTTACGATGTTCTGAATCTGCCGGACGGCGAGCGCGTGCGCATGCGGATTCGCTCCATGGTTGGCTTGATCCCCTTGTTCGCGGTCGAAACCTTGGAGCCGGAGCTGCTCGAGAAGCTGCCCGGCTTTCGCAAGCGCCTGGAGTGGTTCCTCGATCACCGCCCCGATCTCGCCAGCCTGGTCTCGCATTGGCAGTCGCCGGGCCGCGGCCAGCGTCGGTTATTGTCGCTGCTGCGCGGGCATCGCATGAAACGGCTGTTGCGGCGCATGCTGGATGAATCCGAGTTCCTGTCCGACTATGGCGTGCGCGCACTGTCGCGCGCTCATCTGCAGCAGCCCTTCGTTCTGAAAGTCGGCGATGTCGACCAGTCGGTGCACTATGCGCCGGCCGAGTCAGAATCGAGGCAATTCGGCGGCAATTCCAACTGGCGCGGGCCGATCTGGTTCCCGATGAATTTCCTCATCGTCGAATCGCTGCAGAAGTTCCATCACTACTACGGCAATGACTTTAAAGTGGAGTGTCCGACGGGGTCCGGGCGCTATCTCACCATCGACGCCGTGGCCAATGAGCTTGCGCATCGCCTGTCGCGGATCTTCCTGAAGGATGCCAAGGGCGAACGGGCCGTGCTGCGCCATCAACCGCAGCTGCAGAATGACCCGAACTACCGGGATTGCATCCCCTTCTATGAGTACTTCCACGGCGACACCGGCCGCGGGGTGGGCGCGTCGCATCAGTCGGGCTGGACCTCGCTGATCGCCAAACTGCTCATGCCGCGGGCGCATGACTGATTCGCCGGCAGGCGACGCATGACTGATTCGCCGGCAGGCGAAATGAACGCCGCGACCGCGCCGGCGGGCACGGCGAGGCACGCCAGGGTCGAGCATCGGCGCGGATGGGCGGAGTATCTGATCGAGGCCTGGGCGCTCGGCATGTTCATGCTGTCCGCCTCGGTGGTCACCACCGAGCTGGAATCGGCCGGCGCGCCGCTGGGGCAGGCGATAGGCAACTCCCGGCTGAGGCTGGCGCTGATTGGGCTCGCCATGGGCGCGACGGCCGTGGGTTTGATCTATTCGCCCTGGGGCAAGCGATCCGGCGCGCACATGAACCCCGCGGTCACGCTGGCATTTCTGACGCTGGGCCGCATGTCATACGTCGAGGCACTGTTTTATGTGCTGGCGCAGTTCGCGGGCGGGCTGCTCGGCGTGCTCGGCTCCTGGTGGCTGCTCGGCAGCCGCTTCGCCCTGCCGCCGGTCTCCTTCATCGCCACGGTGCCTGGCAGCGCCGGAACGGGCGTTGCCTTCATCGCGGAGCTCGCGATTTCACTGGTGCTGATGCTCGCCATCCTCGAAGTGTCGAACCATCGGCGCTGGTCGCAGTATTCGGGGCTGGTTGCGGGCCTGCTGATTGCCTGCTACGTGACCTTCGAATCGCCGCTGTCGGGGATGAGCATGAACCCGGCGCGCACGCTGGCCTCGGCCTTACCGGGCAGAATATGGGGGGGCCTGTGGATTTACTTCACGGCGCCCTGCCTCGGCATGTGGATGGCGGCGCGGATTTTTGGCGCGCGAGTTCCGTGGAGCCAACGCCGGCACCATAGCGCTAAGATAGTACATACGCCGGACCATCCCTGAGGGTGCTCCCGATCGGGCCCCGGCACCAAGGGAGAAGATGATGACAACAAAAAGAATCATGACCGGGGTCGGCAGGGTGAGTGCGGCACCGCGCGCAATCGTAGCGCTGTGGTGCTTGTTCGTCGGATCGGGCATCGGCCAGGCGTCTGCCCAGGAGATGCCCAAGACGCCCGCCGAAGCGGTGGCGATGGAGCGCGCCGATGCGCTGCCCATCACCGATTTTTATTCCACGCCCGCGAATCTATCCTCGACCAAGCCTGGCGATCTGTTGCGCAAAGAGTCCTTCGCCGGCTACTCCCTGCCGAAGGGCGCCACCGCCGTGCGAATTCTCTATCACTCGTTGGACGCCACCGGTCGGGACGTCGCCACCTCGGGAGTGGTGCTGATCCCGGCTGGCAAGGCCCCGTCCACGGGCTGGCCCGTGATTGCCTGGGCGCATGGCACCAGCGGTGTCGCGCGCCTCTGTGCGCCGTCGGCGATGAAGGATGTGTACTACGGCGACGAAGGCCTGATGCCCATGGTCGCGGCCGGATTCGCCGTGGTGGCCACGGATTATCACGGACTGGGAACCGAGGGACCTCACCAGTACGTCAACAAGACCGCGCAGGCCCGGGATGTGGTTTACTCGATTCCGGCGGCACGCGCGGCGGTCCCCACTCTCGGAGCCCGGTGGGTGGTCGATGGCCATTCGCAGGGGGGACTTGCGGCCTGGGGCGTGGCCGAGGCGGAGCACGACCTGAAGGACCCCGATTACCTCGGTGCGGTCTCGGTGGCGGGAGTTGCGCGCGAGTCGGATTTTTTCAGTCATTTGAGCAACACGCCGGGAGTCGGGTTCTATCTGGCCTTCATGGCCGCCGGAATCCACGCCAGGTATCCGCAGTTCAATCCGCATGACCTGCTATCGGATGCCGTTCTCGAGCACTACACCGATGTCACCACCAAGGGTTGTTTCGAGTACGGCTTCGCCACTTACGCCGCGCTGCCCAGCGGCACCCTGCTGCGTCCGAACTGGGAAAAGAGCGTGTGGATCCACCGCTTCTTCGAGGGAAACGCCGAGGCCAAGGTCCCCATCGGCGGCCCGCTGTTGGTCGTCGCCGGCGAAGCCGATCAAACCGTGCCGATCGACGCCGTGCGGGACGCGGTGAAGCAAATGTGCGCGGCCAAGCAGGCGGTGACCTTCCGCAGCTATCCTGGCCTCGATCACGATCCGACCATGGAGAAGTCCACGCCGTATCAGCTCGAGTGGATCAGGGCGCGGTTCGCCGGAAAGCCGGCCGTGTCGAATTGCTCCGTGGGCCCTTGATCGGCGGATCGTAACCGGAGAAAAGCGGGACAAGGTCAGTCAATTGACCCGGCCCCGCAGAGGGGAAATGCCCGGGGCCTCAAGCCCCCTTGTGCTCCGCCTTCCACTTCTCGACGGCGGCCATGGTGTTCCCAACATGCTGGTCGGGATTCAGTGCCGTGTACTCATAAATGATTTTGCCGTCAGGCGCAATCACATAGGAGGTGCGGTTCGCATACTCGGGCTTGACGGCCAGCACGGCGTCGTAGGCCTTGGTGATGCTCTGGTCCGCATCCGAAGCCACCGCGAATTTATTGCGGCATTCGCTCACGGAGAACTTGTTGAGCGTCTCGATGGGGTCGTGCGACACACCGATGACCGTGGCGCCCAACGCCTTGAATTTATCGGTGGCCTCGGCAAACTCGTGTGCTTCGACCGTGCAGCCGGGCGTGAACGCCGCGGGATAGAAATACAACACGACCGGACCGTGCTTGAGCGCATCGGCCAGGGAGAACTTGAACGGCTTGCCCGCGAGAGTTGCCTGCGTCGTGAAGTCCGGCGCTTGGGCTCCGGTCGGCAATGCGGCGTACAGGGGCGCGGTAAATAGGGCGCTGCCCGCGGCGAGAATCATAAAGCGCTTCATGGTTGGGTTCCTTGGGAGCCGGATGGGCTCGCAAACAGTCTGCGCCATCCCTTTTTGGCCCGCAACCGCCAAGGCAGGCGGGCAGCCCGCCGCGTCGCCGCGCGTCTACAGCGTGGACGCGCAGTCGGCGCCGCGGTCAACTCTCGCGCAGCACGGGCATACCCGCAACATCAGGCGGAACTTCTCGACACCAGAACCACTCCGGCACAGATCAATGCGATGCCGAGCACTTTGGCGGGCGCCATTCCCTCGCCCAGCCACAGCACCGAGACCACGGCGACCACGACGTAGCCCAAGGACAGCATCGGATACGCGGTGCTCACGGGCGCCTTGGACAAGGCAGCCAGCCAGACGCAGACGCTGGCCGCGTAGCACACCATGCCCGTCCAAAAAGCCGGGCTCCTCGACAGGATCACGATGGCGCCGCCGAGGGTATCGGCACTGAACTGAGTGAAGTGCGCCAGCGGCCGTGTCGCCACCTTGAGCAGCAGCTGCGCCGCGGCATTCAAGCCCACGCCCGTCAAAATCAAGGCCCAGGTTATCCAGCTCATTGGCGCGCCACCAGCACGCGATTCACGTCCCGTGCGACCAAGCGCATCGGCACGCCACGCGGCTCGAGATCCTCGAACATGCTCTTCTCCATCACCGCGAAAGCCCGGGTTTGCACCGACCAGCGCCGAAGGAACTCCGCCACGTCGGCGATCTCGGCGCGGGGGGCCTTGCGCAGCCCATAATCGAGTTCGCCGCGATACGCGACCAGCGTGACGGTGCGGCGCAAATAAAAGGTCAGCGATTGATCGTAGGTGGCCACGCTGTAGAGCGGTGCATCGCGCTCGGATGCCGGGAGCGCCGCCGCGAGGTCCACCCCGGAATAAATGGGCGCCACCCAGGCGGCGGCATGAATCAGCAGCAGCCACGCCAGGCACCAGCCCACGCCGAGAAATATGCCGGCACGGGTCGCATCCTGCCCGCAGCGCAGAAGCACATAGATACCCGTGAGCGCGAGCAGCAGGCCGATCTCCCGCGCCGGCTTCGCCAACGGCAGGAAGTAGGCGCTGCGATCCGATGCCGAGACCACGCTCGGCCAATGCAGGCTCGCCAATGCCAGCGCCAGCGCCCGCGGCCAGGGTGAGCACCGCAGTGACCAGAAAGTCGCGCTTCAGGCGCTGCACAGGCAGCGCAGCGATGAGCAGCGCCAGCGCCGGCATGAGCGGCAGGATGTAGGGCATGAGCTTGGAGTCGGACAGGGAGAAGAAGACGCCGATGAACACCACCCAGATCCACAGAAACAGGCTGGGGTCGAACTCGGCGGGCGGCGCGCGCCGCCGCCAGCCGCCGAGCAGCACCCGCACGGCCGGCACGGTCCACGGCACGCTGCCGGCCAGGAACACGCCGGCGAAAAACCACCAGGGTTCCTGGCGATCGGCGATCGGCGACAGATATCGCGCCACGTGCTCGTGCACGAAAAAGAACTGCAGGAAATCCGGCAGCCGGCGCGCGGCGAGCCAGTGCCAGGGCACGGTGATGCACAGAAACAGCGGCAGTCCGCATTTCAGGCACAGCCGGCGCCAGGGCGCGAAGTCGCGCGAATAGGCGCTGTAGAGCATCAGCACGGCGGCAGGAATGGCGGCGGCAACCAGACCCTTGGTGAGCACGCCGCACCGCCGCTGCCGCCCAGGCCAGCAGCATCCACGGGCGAGGCTGTATTGCCCGTTGCGCCAGCAGGAAGGCGGCCAGGCTCAGCGTCATGTAGAACGTCAGGCTCATATCCAGCGTCAGCAGCTGGCCCAAGACCACGAACATCAACATGCCGCAGAGCACGGCCACGGCGCGCCGCGCGGCATTCGCGCCCCACAGGCGCCCGGCCGCGAGCCAAGCCACCAGGACCGTCCCTACGGCGGTCAGAGCCGTATACAAACGGGCGGCGAAGGCGCTCGGCCCGAGCACGCGATAGCTCACGGCCGTGGCCCAGTATTGCAATGGCGGCTTCTCGATATAATCCAGGCCGTTCAGGTGCGGAATGACCCAATCGCCGCCGCTCAGCATCTCGCGCGGAATCTCCGCATAGCGCCCCTCGTCGGGATTGAACAGCGGCCGGGAGGACAGGGTCGAGAACCATACCAGGGCGAGCAGCGCGGCCAATCCTGCATACATCCACCGCTCGCGCGGAGGCGGCACCGAATCCTCGTTCACGGGCGCGCTGCCGGGATTCACGCGCGCGCTGCCGAGACCGCCAGCAGCCCGGACCGCCCCGCCACTTCCCCCATGACCACCGCCCGGGTGGGCAAGGGCCGGTGCATGGCGGCCTCGCGAATCGCGGCCATGCGCACGATCGATGCACCGGCCTCGCGCCACTTCACCAGCAGGGATTCGAAGGCATCGAGCAGCAGCATGCCCTCGAGCTCCGCGTGCAAGGTGAACACCTGCAAGCCGTCCTCCTGCTGCGCCGCTCGGGACAGCGAGAATACGGCCTCGGCGATGCTCGATTCATCCACGCCGCCGACTCCCAGGATCTCATCGAAGGTGGGCAAGGTGGTGGGCAATTGCGGGCAGGCGCTCGCACCCCGCGCCAGCGCCGGGAAGAACGGCGGGCCGCCGCGGGTGTCGCTGGCGTAGTGCAGGCCGTATTCCTGCTCGAGCTCGAGACCATGGGCGTTGATCTGCCAGCCCGCGGCGGCATGCGATTGCGGCAAGAACCCGAAAACCCGCCGAAAGGCCTCGACCCCGCGCTCGAATTCCGCCCGAGTCCACGCCGCCGTGGCATGGGCGACGTAATCCTGCCAGCGCACGTGATCGTAGGTGTGCAGGCCCACCTCGAAGCCGGCGTCATGCACGCCGCGCATCACCGCACCGGCGCTGCGGCCGATATCCGGTCCGGGCAGCAGCACTCCGTACAGCAGCGTCTTCAAGCCATAGTGCTTGAGCACCGAGGTACGCGCCACCTTTTGCGCAAAGCCCTTGCGGAACACCCGGCGCATGGCGCGTCCCGTGTGGTCCGGTCCCACCGAAAAATAGAAAGTGGCATCGACGCCGTGCTTCTTGAGGAGCGCCGCGAGCCGCGGCACGCCCTCGCGCGTGCCGCGCAGGGTATCGACATCGACCTTCAGGCCGATGCGTGCGCTCTCAAGCATCGGGCGACAGCAGCGCCGAGGCCGACGGCAGGCTCTGGGCGTAGGACTCGAAGATGGCATTCAATGCCGCACGCATGTCGGTCTTGGGAGTCCAGCCCAGCTCCGCCGTGGTGTTCTTGATCGACGGCAGCCGCGCCGGGATGTCCGCATATCCCTTGCCGTAGTAGTCGAGCGCGGAAATGTCCACGAGCTTGGTATTGCGCGCCGTGGGCGCGTACTCAGGCCGCGACAGCGCGATTTGCAGCATCATTTGCGCCAGCTCGCGGATCGAGTAGGAATTGTGCGGATTGCCGATGTTGTAGATCTTGCCGTCGGCGATGCCGCCCGGATTGTCGATGATCTTGGTCAGGCATTCGACGGCGTCGTCGATGAAAGTGAAGGCGCGTGTCTGCTTGCCGCCGTCGACCAGCTTGATCGATTCGCCCCGCACGATGTGGCCCAGGAACTGGGTGAGCACCCGCGAGCTGCCCTCCTTCGGGTCGTCCATGCTGTCGAGGCCGGAGCCGATCCAATTGAAGGGGCGGAACAGCGTGAACTGCAGTCCCTGCTGGCCGTAGGCATAGATGATGCGGTCCAGCAGCTGCTTCACGCAGGAGTAAATCCAGCGCTGCTTGTGAATGGGACCGAGCACCAGCTCGGTGGTCTCCGAATCGAACTCCTTGTCCCTGCTGGCGCCGTAGACCTCCGATGTCGATGGGAACACCACGCGCTTCTTGTATTTGACGCAGTGGCGAATGATGGGAAGGTTGGCCTCGAAGTCCAGCTCGAACACGCGCAGCGGCTGCCTGACGTAGGTCGCCGGGGTCGCGATGGCCACCAAGGGCAATATCACATCGCACTTGCGCACGTGGTACTCGACCCACTCGAGGTTGATGGTGATATCGCCCTCCACGAAATGGAATCGGGGATTCCCCAGCAGCGTGCCGACGCGCTCGGACTGCAAGTCCATGCCGTAAATATGCCAATCGGTGTGAGCCAGGATGTACTTGCTCAAGTGATGGCCGATGAATCCATTGACCCCGAGAATGAGAACGTTTTTCAAAATAAGCCCCTTGCCATGCGCTTCGCGCAACTTTTCACGAATCAATCCTCGGGCCGGCGCTCACCCAAGTGCCAGCGGCTGCTGCGCCAAGGCCGGCGGCGCATCGTCGGGGGTCACGAGCCCGCCGTCGAGCGCCAGCCGCACGATCCGCAGCCGCCGCCCGTCGACGCAGTCGGCGAACCACTCGCCGCCGGCGGCATACAGGCAGGGAGCCCGGCCGGCGTATTTTGCCGGCTGCGCATCCACCCGTGTCTCGAGGAACGCAAGCCTACACCCGTTTACCTCGGTAAAGGCGCCCGGAAACGGCGGCGCCACGGCGCGCACCAGGTCGTGTATTGCGCGCGCCTTGCATCGCCAATCGATGCGTCCATCTTCGGGGCGGCGCCGGCCGAAGTAGCAGCCTGCGGCCAGGTCCAGCGGCGTCGCCTTCGCGCTGCCCGCGGCCAGCGCCGGCAGGCTGCGTCGCAGCACCTGCTCGGCCGCGCCGGCCACCTTGAGCGACACATCCAGCGCCGTGTCATTCTCCGCGATGGGCACGGACTGCTGATCCACCAGCGCCCCGGCGTCGGGCTTTTCCACCATGTAGTGCAGGCTGGCGCCGGTCTCGGTTTCCCCATTGAGAATGGCCCAGTGCACCGGCGCCCTACCCCGGTATTTCGGCAGCAGCGAGCCATGCATATTGAGCGCTCCGCGGCGCGGCACCCCGAGCCAGTCCTTGCCCAGCAGATGGCGGTAATAGAACGAGAACAAAAAATCCGGATCCGCGGCCGCCGCCGCCGCCAGCCATTGCGGCGAATTAGGCTCGTCCGGCGTTTCGACCCGCAATCCGTGCGCCTCGGCCAATTGCCGCACGCTGCCGAACCATTGGCTCTCGCCGGGATCATCGGCATGGGTGAATAGCAGCGGAATTTCCACACCCTGCGCCAACAGCTCGCGCACACAGCGAACGCCGACCTCGCTGTAGGCAAATACCACCGCGCGGGTCACTGCGAGGCCGTCTGGCCCTGCTCGGAGGGCGCTTGGGCAGCCGGCGGTTCCGTGCCGCCCTCCTCGAGCACCGCCTCCACGATATAGCGCGGCCGTTCTCGCACCTGGGCGTAGATGCGGCCCACGTATTCACCCAATAGGCCGATGCCGAACAGCGCCACGCCGATCAGGAAGAAGACCAGGGCGAACAAAGTGAACACGCCTTCGGCTTCCGGTCCGACCACGATGCGGCGCGCGAACAGATAGAGCACGAACAGGGCCGAGAAGACCGCGACCGTCATGCCCGCCATCGAGAAAAGCTGCAGGGGCACCACGGAAAAGCCCGTGATCAAATCGAAGTTCAGGCGGATCAGGCTGTACATCGAATACTTCGAGCGGCCGGCGAAGCGCTCCTCGTGAGCGATGGGCACCTCGATCGGCCTGGTGGCGTACAGGGATGCGAGCGCCGGAATGAAGGTATTCACTTCTCGGGTCTGGTTGAGCGCCACGACCACCGAACGCGCATAGCCGCGCATCATGCAGCCCTGATCGGTGATGCGGACCGGCGTGATCAATTCCCGCATCTGGTTGATGCGCTTGGAAAACCAGCGCCGCCACCACGAATCCTGGCGCTGCTGGCGAATGGTGCCCACGTAGTCGTAACCCTGGTCGAGCATGCCGACCAGCTTGCCGATCTCTTCGGGCGGATTTTGCAGGTCGGCATCCAAGGTGATCACATACTCGCCGCGCGCATAGGCCAGGCCCGCCATCACCGCCGAATGCTGGCCGAAATTCGCGTGAAACAGCACCACCCGCGTGTGCCTGGGCCGGCGCGCAAACTGTTCCCGCAGCACCGCCACCGAGCGGTCCCGGCTGCCGTCGTTGACGAACACGATCTCATACGGGATGCCGAGGGCATCGAGAGTCGGGTACAGGCGCGCGAACAACGCCGGCAGCACCGCCTCCTCGTTGTAAACCGGAATGACGACGCTGAGTTTGGGGGTGACTGCCATGTCCTCGCCTCAGGCGTCCGCGGCGACCGCGCCTTGCGACTGCAGCAGCGCCAGCAATTCTTCGGTCTTGGCGCGCATCAGCTGCACCGAGCCGCGCGCCTCGACGTTCAGGCGGATCAAGGGCTCGGTATTCGAGCTGCGAAGATTGAAGCGCCAGTCCGCGAACTCGAACGACACGCCGTCGGTGCGGTCGAGGACGATGGCGTGCGGGGCGTAGCGCGCCTCGAAAGCCGCGATCGCCGCCTTGGCATCGGGGACCCGATAGTTGAGCTCGCCGCTGACCGGAAACAAGCCGACGCGCTCGCCCACCAGCTGCGACAGCGTCAACCCCGACTCGCAGAGGATTTGCGCGACGATGAGCCAGGGAATCATGCCGCTGTCGCAATAGGCGAAACGCCGGAAGTAATGGTGCGCGCTCATTTCCCCGCCGTAGACCCCGTCCACCTCGCGCATGCGCTCCTTGATGAAGGCGTGGCCGGATTTCGACAGCACCGATGCACCGCCGCTCGCCTTGACCACCTCGATGGTGTTCCAGGTGAGGCGCGGGTCGTGCACCACCTTGCCGCCGGCGGCCCCGCGCAGCAGAACCGAGGCCAGCAGCCCCACGATGTAGTACCCCTCGATGAAAGCGCCTTGCTCGTCGAAGAAGAAGCAGCGGTCGAAATCGCCGTCCCAGGCGATGCCGAAATCCGCGCCATGCCGGCGGATTGCCTCGGCCGTGGGCGCGCGATTCTCCTCGATCATGGGATTCGGGATGCCGTTCGGAAATCGGCCATCCGGCTCGTGATGCACTTTGACGAATCTGAACGGCAGCCGCGGCTCGAGCTCATCGATGATCAGTCCCGCTCCGCCGTTGCCGGCATTGACCACGATCTTGAGAGGCTTGAGCTTCGCTGCATCCACATAGGACAGCAGGTGCGCGACATAGGCATCCATGGTGTCGATGACCCGGCGCACACCGGCGCGCGCCGGCGCGGGAAATTCGCCGCATTCCGCCAGCTCACGGATCTCCCGCAGACCATTGTCGCCGCTGATGGGCTTCGACTGGTCGCGCACGAATTTCATGCCGTTGTAATCGGGCGGATTGTGGCTGGCGGTGATCATGATGCCGCCGTCATAGGCGCCGTCGAAGGTCGCGAAGTACACCCCTTCCGTCCCGCAGATTCCGATGTCGTACACATCCACGCCGCTGTCGGTCAGGCCGCGGCACAGCGCATCGGCGAGCCCGGCGCTCGACAATCGAATATCGCGCCCGACAACCACGCGTCGCGGCGAGAGAAACTGCGCATAGCCCCGCGCAACCCGGTACGCCACATCGTCGTTCAATTCCGCGGGAATCCGCCCACGCAGGTCGTACGCCTTGAAGCAGGTGATCGATTTCAAGCCGGTGTTCGCAGTCAATTATTCGTCCCTTGACGGCCGTAGTTGTCCTCGAAGCGCACGATATCGTCCTCCCCCAGATAGGAGCCGGATTGCACTTCGACGATGTGCAGGGGCAGCTTGCCGGGGTTCTCGATGCGATGCGTGGCGCCGATGGGAATATAGGTCGACTCGTTCTCCGACAACAGGAATGTCTTATCGTTGCAGGTGATGCGTGCCGTGCCCTGCACCACGATCCAATGTTCGGCGCGATGGTGATGCATCTGCAGCGACAGCACCCCGCCCGGCTTGACCGACAGGCGCTTCACTTGAAAGCGCTCGCCGTTGTCGATGCTGTCGTAGCTGCCCCAGGGCCTGAACACTTCGCGGTGCAGGGACGACTCGCTGCGGCCGGATTTCTTGAGCATGGAGACCAGGTCCTTCACGTCCTGTACGCGCCCCTTGGGCGCGACCAGTATGGCATCCTTGGTTTCGACGATGATGTGATCGTCCATGCCCACGGCCGCGACCAGGCGGCTGGTGGAATGCACGTAGCAATCGTGGGTGTCGTGCACCAGCACGTCGCCCTGCAGGACATTGCCTTCCTCGTCGGCCGGCAGCGCATCGAATAGCGAGGACCAGGAGCCGACGTCGCTCCAGCCTGCATCGAGCGGCAGGACCAGGGCATCGCGTGTCTTCTCCATCACCGCATAGTCGATCGACTCGCTGCGGCATTTCTCGAATTCAACCTTGTCGATGCGCACGAAATCCAGATCCGACTTCGCCGCGCCAAACGCCGCCCGGCAGGCCTCGAGAATGTCCGGCGCGAACACGGCCAGTTCCGCCAGGTAGCAGCTCGCTTTGAACACGAACATGCCGCTGTTCCAGAAATAGTCGCCCGAGGCGACGAATTGCGTCGCCAGATCCAGCGGCGGCTTCTCGATGAATTGGGCCACCGGATAGGCGGGACCGTTGCCGGCCGGATTCTGGGCCTCGCCGCGGCGGATGTAGCCGTAGCCGGTCTCCGCCGCATGGGCCACGATGCCGAAGGTCACGAGCTTTCCGTCCTGCGCCAATCGCGCCGCCACCTCGGCCGCCGCCCGGAAGGCGCGCACATCGCGAATCACATGGTCGGCCGGCGCCACGACGAGGGTGGCCTCCGCATCGATCTGTTGCGCCTTGAGCGCCGCCAGGGCGACGGCCGGCGCCGTATTGCGGCCCGCGGGCTCGAGCAAGATCGCCGAGGCATTCATTCCCAAGGCGCGTATCTGCTCGGCCACGGTAAAGCGATGCGCCTCGTTGCAGACCACGATGGGGGGCGCCGCGCCCTCCATGCCTGCCAAACGCAGCGCCGTATCCTGCAGCATGGTGTGCTTGCCGGTGAGGGCCAGCAATTGCTTGGGATACATTTCCCGCGACAGCGGCCACAGCCTGGTGCCGGCGCCGCCCGATAGGATTACCGGAACTAGTAGGGTCACGACTCACTCACTTCGGACGATGACCGGGGCGGTCGCCACGGCCGATGGCATAATAACTGAAGCCGGCGCGCGCCATTTGCTCAGGGTCATACAGGTTGCGCCCGTCGAATATCGCGGGCGTGCGCAGCGCACCCTTGATGTAGTCGAAATCAGGACTGCGAAATTCGCGCCATTCGGTCACGATGGCCAGAGCGTCCGCTCCTTGCATGACCTCGGGACTGGTCTTGCAAAGGACGAGGTCGGCCCGCTGGCCGTAAAGCCGCAGACACTCGGGCATGGCGACCGGATCGTAGGCGCGCACGCGGGCGCCTGCCGCCCACAGGGACTCCATCAGGACGCGGCTGGCCGCTTCGCGCATATCGTCGGTATTGGGCTTGAAGGCCAGGCCCCACAGAGCGATAGTCTTGCCCTGCAAATCGCCGAAATGCGCCTTGATCTTGTTGAACAGCACGTGCTTCTGGCGATTGTTGACGCTCTCCACCGCGGCAAGAACGCTGGCTTCGTAGCCCACCTCGTCCGCCGAGCGCTTGAGCGCCTGCACATCCTTGGGAAAGCACGAGCCGCCGTAGCCGACGCCGGGGTAAATGAAGGCATAGCCGATGCGCGGATCCGATCCGATGCCCAGCCGCACCGACTCGATGTCGGCACCGAAGTGCTCCGCCAGATTGGCCAGCTCGTTCATGAAGCTGATCTTGGTCGCCAGCATGGCATTGGCGGCGTACTTGGTCAGTTCCGCCGAGCGCACGTCCATGACGATCATGCGGTCGCGATTGTGGGTAAAGGGCTCGTACAGCGAGCGCAGCAGCTCCGTCGCGCGCGCCGAGTCGGTGCCGACGATCACCCGGTCCGGCCTCATGAAATCGTTGATGGCCGCACCTTCCTTGAGGAATTCCGGGTTTGAGACCATGTCGAACTCGACGGCCGCCTTGCGCTGCGCCAGGGATTGTCCCACCGCCTCGCGCACCTTGTCGGCGGTGCCCACCGGCACCGTCGATTTGGTGATCACCACCTTGTACTCCCTCATGTGCTCGCCGATCGAACGCGCCACCGCCAGCACATAGCGTAGGTCCGCGGACCCGTCCTCGTCGGGCGGCGTGCCGACGGCGATCAACTGGAATAGCCCGTGATCCACCCCCTCTTTGGCGCTGGTGGTGAAGTGCAGCCGTCCCGCATCGAAATTGCGCTTCACGACTGCATCGAGACCCGGCTCGTGAATGGGGACCTCGCCCCGCTTGAGCATGGCGATCTTGCGCTCGTCGACGTCGACGCACACCACATTGTTGCCGGCATCGGCCAGACAGGCGCCTGTGACCAGGCCCACGTAGCCGGAGCCAAAGATCGTGATCCGCATGCGTAATATTCTGATTTAACTGGGAAAAGTAGGCGGAAGACTAGCGGTTTTGGGGAATCAAGTAAAGCGCGGCGATGCGCGCGGCGTCTCCGTGCGGCCTCGGGGGCGAAGCAGGTCTTGGACGTGGCGGACTCGGCCCGATTCAGCTCCAAGGTTCCCGCAGCAGCTTCTTCTCCCATTCCAGAGAATGGGTCACGATGGCCCGAAGATCATCGTAGCGCGGCCGCCAGCCCAGCTCCGCGCGGATCCGGTCGGCGCGGGCCACTAGATAGGCCGGGTCGCCGGCGCGGCGCGCTTCTTCGCGAATGGTGAGCGGCTGCCCGCCGACGGCTTCCACCATGCGCAGCACTTCGCGGACCGAGTAGCCGTGGCCGTAGCCGACGTTTAACGTAACCGACTTGCCATCCCTGCGCAGATAGTCCAGGGCGTTCAAATGCGCCGCGGCCAGGTCTTCTACGTGCAGGTAGTCCCGCACCCCCGTGCCGTCGGGAGTGGGATAGTCGCTGCCGAACACGGCCACGTGCGGACGCTTACCCACCACGGCCTCGCAGGCCACCTTGGTCAACAAGGTGGCTCCCAGGGTGGCCTGCCCGATCCGGCCGCCAGGGTCCGATCCGGCGACGTTGAAGTAGCGTAGGGCCACATAACGCAGGGGATTCACCGCGGCGACATCGCGCAGCATCCACTCGCTCATGAGCTTGGAGGTGCCGTAGGCATTGATGGGACGAGTCGCCGACTGCTCGTCCGCATAACCCTGGTCCGGCATGCCGTACACCGCCGCCGTGGATGAGAAGACGAAGTTCTTGACCTGTTGCTCGACGCAAGCCTGCAGCAGGGCCCGGGTCGAGCAGGTGTTGTTGCCGTAGTACTTGAGGGGCTGAGCGACGGATTCGGGCACAATGGTGTGCGCCGCAAAGTGCATGACGGTGTCGACCTCGTGGTCCCGCAACAGCCGCGACACCAAGGCGTGATCGCCGACATCGCCGACGATGAGTTCCCCCGCGGTGACCGCCTGCCGGAAGCCGCGGCCCAGGTTATCCAGGACGAGGACTTTCTCCCCGGCCTCGCCCAATTGCCGTACGACGTGACTGCCGATGTAACCGGCGCCGCCGGTGACCAGAATGCTGCCGTTTGCCACTCCCGCTCCTGCCGCTCGGGCGGATGCCCGCTTCAAGAATGGGCAGTATCGGTGGGTCCGGTGTTTCTTACAATGCGGCGCGGTTTCAGACTGGTTACTTTGCGGTCGTCCGCGGCCACGGCGGTCTGCCGGGCCCACACCAGATCGTGCGATTCAGGCGCCGGCTTGTATTCCTCGACCACCTCGCCCAGCAAATGCAGCGCCCGATGACAATCGAAGCGGCTCATCGCGACCAGGATCTCCTCGAGCAGGAACTGAACCCGTTCCCAGGGCAGGGAATGCTCGATGGCCCGCAGAATCATGGGGTGCTCGGTGCCGGTGACATTGTTGCCGATCAGCAATTCCTCGTAGAGCTTCTCCGCCGGACGCAGGCCGGTGTAGGCGATCTCTATGTCCCCGTCGGGATGCCCCTCGTCGCGCACCGTCAATCCCATGAGGTTGATCATCCGCCGGGCCAGATCGCCGATTCGAACCGGCTTGCCCATGTCGAGCACGAACACATCGCCCCCCTCGGCCATGGAACCGGCCTGGATGACGAGCTGTGCGGCCTCCGGAATGGTCATGAAGTAGCGAATGACCTCGGGATGGGTCACGGTGACCGGGCCGCCCGCCTTGATCTGCTCGTTGAACAGCGGTACCACCGAACCCGACGAGGCCAGCACATTGCCGAACCGCACCATGCAAAACCGCGTCTTGCTGCCCCGGCGATGCAGACCTTGCAGCACGATTTCCGCGAACCGCTTGGTCGCCCCCATGACATTGGTGGGATTCACGGCCTTGTCGGTGGACACCAAAACGAAGGTGTCTACATCGGTCTCGTGGGCCGCCTCGGCGGCATACCAGGTGGAAATAACGTTGTTGTGAATGCCCTCGATGACATTCTGTTCGACGATGGGCACATGCTTGTAGGCGGCTGCGTGGTACACGGTTTGTACCCGGTAGGCCTGCAGGATATCGCGCATGCGAAACTTGTGATGGGCGTTGCCGATGAGTCCGACCAAGTCGACCTTGACGCAATGCTGATCGCAGAAAGCGCGCAGCTCGCGCTCGATGTTGTACAGCGCAAGCTCGGACATTTCGAATAAAATCAGCCGCTTAGGTCCGAGTCCGATGATTTGTCGGCAGAGCTCCGAGCCGATGGACCCTCCCGCGCCGGTCACCATGACCACGCGGTCGCGGATGCACGCATCGAACAGCCCCGCCTTCGGCGGCACCGAGTCGCGCCCGAGCAGGTCGCACACGTCCACTTCGCGGATGTCCCCCACCGACGCATTGCCCGTGACCAGCTGCTCGAATTCCGGGACGGTCTGAACGTGCACTCCCAGCGGCTCCAATTCGCTCAGGATTTCCCGGCGCCGACGCCGGGTCAAGGACGGCAGGGCCAGCAAAATTCGATCGATATTGCGGTCCTTGATCAATGCCGGGAGCTGTTCGGGCGGGTAGACCTTGATCCCGTTGACCATTCGCCCGTGCAGGCTCTTTTTGTCATCGATGAAGACCAGGGGATCGAAGGCCCGGGTAGTGGATAGTGCAGTAGACAGGCGCGCGCCCGCATCGCCCGCTCCATAAATAGCCACGCGGGCCACAGTCGGCTGGATGTAGTGGGTGAGCAGGTAGTACCGCACCACGAAGCGCGAGCCCGCGACGTACAGCAAGGCGAGGCAGGAATAGATCGTCACGACGCTCCAGGAGAGCGCCGGTACGTTCAGCAAGGACCCTAAGACTCCGAGCAAAATTCCGCTCAAAAACACCGCAAAGGCAACCGCGAATACGGCCTTGTGCCCGAGAAAGCGAATCACGGCGCGGTACAAGCCCATGCGCACGAAAATCGGAGTACTGACGGCGATGACGGTCGCATAAGCAGGCCAATCAGCGATCGAGAAGGAGGATTGCCCAGCTTTGAGGCTCAATGCCGCCCACAAGCAGAGTGGCATCATGACCGAATCCGCGAAAATCGCGATGATCCGCTTCAGTGGGCCCGGCAACTCTACGGTTTGCCGTGCAAAGTCGTCGGTTATATTCCACGGACTTTGAACCCAAAGTGAGCCTCCCTGACACGCCCCCTTGCCGGCGGCCGCAAACGTTCATTTTAGCCACTGACAGGGTGTTTCTTGTCTCCCTGCCGTGCAGTGTACCGAATTTATTTAGCCAGTCACCGGCGTTCTTGCAAGACTAACAACGAGTTAATGGTCGTAACGTACCAAACGAGATCGCGTTGACTGCATTGCTGAGAGTCTAGAGTCGTGCATCGGCGGAATGTTCCTTGAACCACGCATAGGTTTGTTCGATGCCGCGTTTGAGCGGGATTCGCGGTTGCCAGCCCAAGCCGGTCGAGCCGCGACACATCCAGCAGCTTGCGCGGCGTGCCATCGGGCTTTGTGGAATCAAAAATCAAACGGCCACTGTAGCCAATCGCAGACATCACCAGCCCGGCCAACTCGCGAATCGTCACGTCCTGACCCCACCCGATATTGACGATGGGCTCGGCATCGTACACCTGTAAAAGGTACAAAACGGCGTCAGCCAGATCGTCCACATGGAGGAATTCGCGGCGAGGCGTGCCGGTGCCCCAGACCGTCACGCTCTCGTCGCCGCGAACCTTGGCTTCATGAAAACGGCGAATCAATGCCGGCAGCACGTGAGAGTTCTGCAGATCGAAGTTGTCGCCAGGACCGTATAAATTGGTCGGCATCAAGGAAATCGCTTTGAAGCCAAATTCCCGGCGATATGCTTGACACATCTTCACACCCGCAATTTTGGCGATCGCATACCACTCGTTGGTCGGCTCGAGCGGACCGGTGAGGAGGTAGTCCTCCTTGATCGGTTGGGGAGCAAGTTTGGGATAGATGCAGCTCGATCCCAAAAACACGAATTTCCCGACGCCCGAACGATGCGCCGCGTCGATGACATTGTCTTGAATCAACAGATTGTCTCGAATGAACGATGCCGGGCGAGAATTGTTGGCGTGAATTCCGCCGACGCGTGCCGCGGCCATGATGACCGCTTGCGGGCGCTCCGCCTCGAAGAACTGGCGAACTGCCGGCTGATCCGTGAGATCGAGTTCAGCGTGTGTCCGAAGCACGAGGTCAACCTTGCCCCGTTGCCGCAGCGCTCTGACGATGGCTGAACCCACCAATCCCCGGTGGCCCGCCACATAAATTCGAGAAGGTTGCGTTTGCTGCACCGGTTCTTACTCGTGGTGGCTATAGACTCTGTAGCCTTCCTTGGCCACCAGCGCGTCGCGCTTCGCCACCTCCATGTCCGAACTCGACCATTTCCTCGACCAGCTCCGGAAATGTGACTTCCGCCCTCCATCCCAATCTCTCCCTGGCCTTCGTGGCATCGCCCAGCAGTGTCTCCACCTCGGTTGGCCGGAAGTAGCGGGGATCCACACGAATCAGCTTACGGCCGGTCACGGTATCGATGCCTACCTCGTCCACGCCCTCGCCCTGCCATTCGATTTTCATGTCGAGCAGAGTGCCGGCGGCCACTACAAAGTCGCGAACCGAGTATTGCGTACCGGTGGCGATGACGAAGTCCTCCGGCACATCCTGCTGCAGCATCAACCATTGAGCCCTGACATAATCCCGCGCATGCCCCCAGTCGCGCCGCGAATCCAGATTTCCGAGATGCAGTGTTTCCTGCAACCCGACCTTGATGCGTGTTAACGCGCGGGTGATCTTGCGCGACACGAAGGTTTCGCCCCGCATCGGCGATTCGTGGTTGAACAAGATGCCGTTGCAGGCGAAAAGTCCGTATGCCTCGCGATAGTTCACCGTAATCCAATAGGCATACACTTTGGCGGCGCCGTAAGGCGAGCGTGGATAGAAGGGCGTCGACTCTCGCTGGGGTATTTCCTGAACCTTGCCGAACATCTCCGATGTGGAAGCCTGGTAGAAACGAGTCTTCTTCTCGAGGCCGAGAATCCGGATCGCCTCCAGCACGCGAAGGGTGCCCAGCGCGTCGGAGTTTGCGGTGTATTCGGGAGTCTCGAACGACACAGCGACATGGCTTTGTGCAGCCAAGTTATAGATCTCGTCGGGCTGAACCTCTTGAATGATCCGAATCAAATTCGTGGAGTCCGTCAGGTCGCCGTAGTGCAGCGTAAGGCGTACATTCGCCTCGTGCGGGTCCTGGTACAGGTGATCGATTCGATCGGTGTTGAAGGATGACGCGCGCCGCTTGATGCCGTGAACTTCGTAGCCCTTTGCCAACAGGAACTCGGCCAGGTACGCGCCATCTTGCCCGGTGACGCCCGTGATCAACGCTATCTTTGTCAAATCGCACTCCGCAGAAGGGACATCCTTCTTCAGCTACACGTTACCATTCACACGTTACCATTTGGGAATCGCCCGCGAAACCACCACCGCTGTCGCCCCCGCCGGAGTCGAGTGTAGGATTTACCGATCGGACACCCAAGGAGCTCCGTCATGCGACGCCGGGATATATCAAGCGCTCTGCTCACATCGGCAGCCGGATCGGCCTTCCCAAGCTTGCGCGCGGAATCGCGCGCCGCAACGGCGCCGGGATCGTTGCAAACCGCCGCCGAACTTCAAGCGGATGTCGCGATAGTCAATCCTGCGCACCCACCCGGCTGCGTCGACCGCTACGGTTCCAACTCGGCGCCGGGGACCACCAGCATGGTCCCGGCTTTCAACAGCGCGATCAGGCAAGCCCAGACCGGGGGGGCCCGCGTCACCTACGGCGGCACGGCTCCATACTTGCTGGATTCGCCGGTCAATTGCACGTTTGCGGGCCGCGCCAATCAGCACGGCGTCGCCATCCGCAATATCGGCGACGGCGCGGGCGAGTTCCCCAGCATCGTCGCCAGGCATACGGGTGTGGCGGTGTTCGACTGTACCGGCACCAGCAATGTCGAATTTTACGATGTCGCCATTGCCACCGACCCGAAGATATATCCGCAGACCGGTGTCCTATGGGCGCGCAATTCGAATGCAGGAAATCTATTTCATAGGATGCAGAATTGCCGAATCGCGGGAAAGTTCAGCGTCGCGCCCTTCTACAACTACGGGGCTGAAAGCGACACCCTCATCGACTGCTACCTCGCAAACTACGCGACCACCGCAGGAACCAAAGTTGCGGTTTGGACGAGCAGCAACATCGCCGGCCTGAAGTCGATCGTTCCCGGATTGATCGCGACCGGCGCGCAGTCCTGCCTCGACCACAATTGCTTTGGAAATCAATATTACAACGAGGGCGGCACGGACACCTCGGATTGCGTCTATCTCGAACAGGTGGATTCGTGGAAGAACTTCGGCGGCTGGGCCTACAGCGCGGCATTGCAAGCCAACGGGCGGGCGCTCATCTATGTCGACATGACCCGTGGTGCGAGCAATTTCGCGTTGATCGAGGGATTAACCGGCGAAAACTCGACGTTCCTTCAGGCATACGGAATTTGCTTCAGCAACGATAACTTCACGCCCACCGGGTGGAAGATCGACAGCTGCCGCCTGCCCAGCGGCACGAACGCGATTTACGCCGGCCCATCTGTCACTCTGGACAATTTCCACGTTGGAGACATCTCGGAGCATGCGCCGAACGGCTTGTTGGCTGCTGGCACACTGCAGAATTCGGTGCTCAATACCGGCGCGATGCGGCTGCGCATCTTCAAGTCGAAAAACAACGTACTCATGGGACAGTCGGAGGAATGGGCGGTTACGACGAGATACCGGGATTCGTGGGTCGATCACGGCAATGGCAACAAGACATGGACCGCGGACACCCGCGCCCTCGATGTCAAAGGCACCTTGAGCGTGCGCGCGATATGCGCCGCGCATGGCCCGCTCGTGACCGTCAACATCGTGTTGAGTGCATCCACGTCGCTTCGGTGCGGCAAAGGCGCGGCCATCATGGGCCTGCCGTTCGCCGCCAAGGATTATTCCTCGGATGTGGCCGTAACCAACATCACGGCGCAGACGGACCTTACCGGCGGGTACATCGACGGCGCCAGACTGTACTTGCCGGCAATCGACGTGGGCACCGACAGTATCGTCATCACGGCAACTTATTTTTCGGCGTAGGTCGCCGGAACCAGTGACGTCACCATTCAGCCCCTCGAGATTGACCCACCGCGCAGCTGGTGCATTCTAGTTAGACGGCCACGCCGATCAATGCCAAAATAACGAGCTGTATTGGGACAAGGCAAGCTTTGATACCTCGAGCGGCGGACATGCCGGCTCGGGATCGCTCGCGAGGAAGCCGACGTGACTGATGAAATCGTATCGCCGGTCGAGCATTGGCTCGACGGGCAGACGTTGAGTGCGATCTATTCCTCGCGGTACTGGAACGACCTTGCCGCCGAGCGCACGAAGGAGTGGTGGATCGCCGACGGAAGCGAGTCAGCCTGCGCGCGCTTGGAGTCTTATCTCGAGGAGTCCGGTCTCATGGAGGACTACAGGCTTGCCGAGGCTTACATCTCAAACATGGCCGGATCACGGCTGGCAATCGCCGATCTGGCCTCGGGCATCGGCTGGACCTCCAGCCTGCTGTCAAAATTGCCGAATGCGGAGCGAGTTCACGCCGTCGAGATCAGCCAGCACCGCCTCGAGCTGCTGTTTCCGCAAGCGGTCCGGATGTTCGGCGGCAATTGGGCAAAGATCAGCCGCAACCTTGGTTCCTTCTACGAGCTGAAATTCGACACGGCATCGCTCGACGTCGTATTTCTGTCATCCGCCTTTCATCACGCGGAATACCCGCTGCGCCTGCTGACCGAGATCGACCGAGTCTTGAAGCCGGGCGGCAGGCTGATATTGATCGGCGAGACGCACGTCAGCCGCTGGTCGGTGGCGCGGCGGGTCGTCAAAATCCTGTTGACGCAGCGCAGGCTGACCACGAACTTCTTCGAGTTGTTTCCACCGGACAATGAACTCGGCGATCACTACTACCGCCGCAGCGATTACTATTTCTTTGCGCAAATGCTGGGATACAAGGTATTGAAATACAGCGTGCAGCGGCGCAACACGGTGGTAGTCGTGCAGGAAAAAGCCTCCGCGTGAAGCGCGTCGTTTACCTGATCGAACAACCCTTCGATGAACGCAATTTCCAGCGGTTCGGAATCCAGGCTTGGGTCGATAGACGATGGAACGTCGAAGTGTGGGATCTTACGCCCTGGGCTCATCCCCGAGTCTGGCAAAATTTCACGGAACGCGGACATCGATTGAAGGAGTTTGCGGGATATTTCCCCTTGAGGTCCAAGAGCGACCTGCAACGTCGCCTTTCCGGCGCCACGGCGATCGAATACTTCATCGACCTCACCGGAGAGAACTTCCACTCGCTGCGAGCGAAATTAGCCCTCAAGCGAAAGGGCGCCGCGCGGGTCGTTTGCGCCGTAGGTTCCATTCCGGTTCCGGATCAAGGCGCGAGCCGTGAATTGTCCTCGAGGTTGGGAAAGATCATCGCAAAGGGGCCGGCCGCCGGCTGGACCTGGCTTACCCAGGCTTTTTTCACCAAAGTAGTGGCGCCGCGCATCCCCCCCGAGCTGGCGGTGATATCGGGTACGCAGTCGATGAAGCTTGCTCGTTCCGGCAGCTCCGTGATCGAGGCCCACAATTTTGACTACGACATCTACCTAGATCTGATGAAATCCGCGCAAACGGATTCGGGTCAGTATGCGGTCTTCATCGATCAAGACTATTGCTTTCATCTCGAATTCATCTATCAAGGCACTTCGTCGGTGGTAACCGCGGAACGGTATTTTCCCGCCGTCTGTGCCGGCTTGGAGGCGATATCGGCGGCGCTGGACTTGGAGGTCCGGATTGCCGCGCATCCCAGGGCGAGCTACCAACGAGAAGGCATGCAGGGATTTTTTCGCAGATTCCGAATCGAGCAAGGCAGGACAGCCGAACTGATCAGAGGGTGCCGGGCGGTCATTTGCCACGACAGCACGGCCATTCAGTATGCAGTCCTGTTCGGCAAACCGGCCATATTCCTGACCACGGATGAACTTTCAAGAGCATATGAGGGCGCATCGATCGAGAAAGTGGCCGCGGAGCTCGGCAAGAGGCCGATCAATCTCGATCGCGTCGACCCGCGAACCGTCGACTGGCGCGATGAATTGAAAATCGACCTGGACAAATACGCCAAATATCGCAACAAATACATCAAGGTGGACGGCAGCCCGGATCTTCCCCTATGGACCATCGTCATCGACTACGTCGATCGGGCTGCCACAAATTGAAATCCATAGCGGTCAGCGGCGCCTCCGGATTTATCGGCCATCATGTGGCCGCCGCCTTCAGGAACGCGGGTGCGACGGTGCGCGGGTTTAGCCGCGGCGACCGGCACCCGGATCTGATCCAGCTGAATTACCTCGACATGGATTCCGCAGTGCGGGCCCTCGACGGCGTAGAGGTGCTGGTACACGTCGCAGGGCTCGCACACGTTTCGTCCAAGTCCTTGGATGACCCATCGGCGAAATATCGCGAGGCCAATGTAAAGGTCGCCGTCGGCATGGCCAGGGCGGGTATTCAGGCGGGGGTTCGGAAATTCATTCTGCTGAGTTCCGCCGGCGTACTGGGACAGGCGTCTCCGCCAGGAGGATTCGGCGATTCTTCGCCCGCAAAACCCTACGACGCCTACACTGCCTCGAAGTGGGAGGCGGAACGGCAAGTTCTCGACGCCGCGGGGATCCACATCGCCGTGAGCATCCTGCGGCCACCCATGGTCTATGGCGCCGGGGCTCCGGGCAGCTATCGGAGATTGTGCAATTGGATCGACCGGGGCCTGCCGTTGCCGCTGGCCAGCATCACTGCCCGCCGAAGCTTCATCGGCATCCGAAATCTCTGCGATCTGCTGATGACGATTGCGGCGTCCGACCGAGACGTCCCGCGCGATCTGCCGTCAATGTTGGTCGCGGATTCCGAGCCTTTGACGGTTGCGGACTTCGCGCGGCGAATCGCTGGCGTTCGCGGCCGACGCGTACGGCTGTTGCCGGTGCCCTCGTGGCTGCTCGAAAGGTCGCTGGCCGCCGCGGGACTTCAAGAGGAATATCGCAGGCTCGCGCTGCCGTTCGAGCTCGCGCCATCGCGGGCGCGCGAGATTTTTGAGTGGCGGCCGCCCTACTCCACGAACGAAGAACTGAGTTGGGCCCTGACCGAGGAGCCGGTGGATCAGTCGCCGGGCAGGCCGGCGCCGCAGCGCCACGAATAGATGGCCAGCGGCGTCCAGGCCGCCAGCATGAGAACCGCGCCAAGAGACGCATGGGCGGCGGCGAACCAGGCAATGGGAGCCAGCCAGACGATGTTTACGGTGAGGTAGCCCAGGGTCACCTTTCGATGGCTGCCGAATCGGCGGCTGAGGCGTTGATAGGCATGGCTTCGATGCGCGATCGAGAGCGGTTCGCCGCGTGCCCATCGCCGCGAAAGGGTCACGGTAGCATCGACAAAAAACGCGCCGTAAAGTATCAGCCACACCCAAATCGACAGTTGACCGGATGAAATCGCCAACCAGGCGATCGCGCCCAGCAAGAAACCCAAAAATCCACTGCCTGCATCGCCCATGAAAATCCGGGCGGGAGGCCAATTCCAGATCAGGAATCCGCCGGCAGCCGCCGCAGTCAGCAGCAGCAACAGGGGGGCCGGCGATTCGGCGCCGCGCGCCACCAGTACTGCAGCGGCAGTTGCCGCGACGCTCACGGCTTCGACACCGGCGAGGCCGTCGATTCCATCCATGAAGTTGAAGAGATTCAAGAACCAAACCAGTGTCACTACGCCCAGTGCGCTCCCGAAGATGCCGAGATCCCACATTGCGATTCCAAAGTCGACGGGCGGCAGCCGCCCCACAGACCAGACGAACATCGACACACAGGCGAAGTGAACGGTCAGTCGAATCGGCGCCGCCACTTGCCATTTATCATCCACGAAGCCGACGGCGGCAACCGCTCCTCCGGCCGCCAGCATGGATACGGCCAATCGAGCCGTGATTACGCCCATGACTCCAAGAATCGCGATCGCCGCGAGCAGCGTCATGACGATTGCCAGGCCCCCGCCGCGGGGCGTAGGGGTCGAGTGGGAGCTGCGATCGTTCGGTATGTCCAGCAAGCGGTGTGTCAACGCAAACTTGCGCACGAACCCGGTCAGGGACGCCGAAGCGATCAGCGTCGCAATGGTACTCAGCGCTGCCTCAAGCATCATGCGACCGTTCAATTGAAGCCAAGCGTCACCGCCAACAGACCGAGATATTCATGCAGCGCGCGCTCAGTCTTGCCCAAACCGGCGGCACCCGGAATTATACCGCTCCACGTCGTGCGTGCCGACCCATTGACCAGTTGACCCGTCGGCGCCGGGATGGGCCGCGCGCCGGCGTTTTGCATCAATCGCATGGCACGCGGCATGTGATAAGCCGAGGTCACCAACAGAAACGGCGTCTTTCCCAACAGGTTCGCCACTGCCCGGGCCTCCGAAGCGGTATCCAGCGGCTTGTCCGAGACCGTTATGGCCGCCGGATCGATGCCAAGATCGCGCGCCAATTCGGCATAACCGTGCGCGGGAGGCGTCAGGCCGGCCAGCTGCCCGCCCGATACCAACAGCCGGCTCCCGGAATATTCGCGTGCCAGCCGCACACCCTCGACGATGCGCACGAGCCCGTCGCGGTCCAGCGCGGCGGTCACGGGTATGCCGTCACGCGGCGCATAGTCGCTGCCCAATACGACGATCCAGGGCGCCGGCGCCAAGGTTTGACCGCCGCGAAAGGGCGGATACCGCTCTTCGAGCGAACCCAGCAAAGCATCGCCCACGACTGCGGTGGACGCGCAGTACGTTATCGCGACGGCCGCGGCAAACAAAACGGCTGCAGTCCGCTTGCGTCCGGACAGCCGAAGCACGCAGCCCGCGATTGCTGCCAACACGGCCAGCAGCAAGGGATTGGCGAAAACATGGGCAATCACTTTTATATATGACATCGGCAATTTCGATTCCAGCGGCGGTCGTCCCGAGAACCAGACACACCTCTGCCGCTTCCCGCGTGGGCGGCTATCTTTCGCTCCACACGCGCCGGCGAACGAATTCCGTGTAGCTCAAGATGATCCTGAGCACCTTGTCCGAAACATTGTTGGGCTCATAGTCTCTCACCATGCGCAACGACCGCTCGGTGCCGCGCGGCTGTTGAGCGAGCACGCCCAATGCCTGATCCACGCGGCCGGGGTGCAGGCTGACCATCATGACCGCAGCCTCCTCGAATCCTTCGGGCCGTTCGTGCACCTCACGCACGTTCAGCGCGGGAAAGTTGAGAATCGAAGATTCTTCGGTGATCGTTCCGCTATCCGACAACACCGCGCGGGCATTGACCTGCAATTTGACATAGTCGAGAAATCCAAACGGCTTGTGAAGAAGAACCTTCGGGTGTATCGGCATTCCAAGCTCGTCAATTCGCAGCCGCGTGCGCGGATGAGTCGAGACGATCACCGGATCCCCATATTTCTCGGCGAGATGCGTCAACAGGTCGAACAGACGCCGCAGCGTCGCGGCCACGTCCACGTTTTCCTCGCGATGCAGGCTCACGACGAAATATCGCTGCTGAAGCAACCCGAGTTCGGCCAGAATATTCGACGCCTGGATCTTGTCCCAGTTGTGCTCGATGACCTCCCGCAAGGGGCTGCCGGTCTTGATGATCTGGTCGGCGGGAAGCCCTTCGCGCAACAGATAATTTCGCGCGATTTCGCTGTACGGCAAATTTATATCGGCAATGTGATCGACGATCCGGCGATTGATTTCCTCCGGGACGCGAAAATCGAAGCACCTGTTTCCCGCTTCCATGTGAAAAATGGGCACTTTCAATCGCTTCGCGGAAATCGCCGCCAGCGAACTATTGGTGTCCCCGAGCAGCAGCAGCGCATCGGGTTTGTACTCCTTGAGCACCCGGTCGGCGGCGATGATCACATTGCCGATGGTCTCGGCGGCGCTCGCACCGGCGACGCCAAGAAAAGCATCAGGCCGGCGGATCCCCAGCTCGAGAAAGAAAAGTTCGTTCAGCTCGTAGTCGAAATTTTGGCCCGTATGTATCAATACATGGGCGCAATGCCGGTCGAGCTTCTCGATGATTCGCGACAGCCGAATCACTTCGGGACGGGTTCCCACGATGGTCATTACCTTAAGCATCGATGGCATCGCGTATGATCGGCAGGCGCCGCAGCAGCTGCTTTACCTCGGCAACATTCAACCGCTGCGCGCTGTGCGACGTGTAATCCTGGAATTCCGAGATGGCGGTTTCGCCTTCAACGAAATACTTGTCGTAGTTCAGATCGCGCGAATCCGCCGGAATGCGATAGTAGCGGCCCAAATCCTCGGCGTGCGCCATTTCCTCGCGCGAAACCAGCGATTCGTACAGTTTTTCACCGTGGCGAGTGCCTATGATTCGAATCTCGTTGTCGCGATCGAGCAACTCGCGCAGCGCCTGCGCAAGATCGCCCACCGTGGATGCAGGCGCCTTCTGCACGAGGATATCTCCCGGTCTGGCATGCTCGAATGCATAAAGAACCAGATCCACCGATTCCTCGAGACTCATCAAGAACCGGGTCATATTGGGATCGGTTACCGTCAGTGCGCTTCCCGCAAGCAGCTGTCGAAGGAACAAAGGAATCACGGATCCCCTGGATCCCATCACATTGCCGTATCGCGTCGCACAAAGCACCGTGGATTCGG
Source organism: uncultured Gammaproteobacteria bacterium (assembly GCA_963837435.1). GTDB lineage: Bacteria > Pseudomonadota > Gammaproteobacteria > Steroidobacterales > Steroidobacteraceae > Bog-1198. The sequence continues at coordinate 172,793 of CAWINJ010000009.1, read as the reverse complement.
GCTCGCACATCCTGGACTTGGCAATCATCACCTTTTCCATCATCGCTTTCGATATGCCCATGGCATTGATGGGATAGACCGCCTTGTCGGTGCTGAGCACGACGCAGCGGCCCACCTTGTTCGCCATGGAGGCCCGCATCACGTTCTCTGCGCCGATCACATTGGTCTTGACGGCTTCCATGGGATGAAACTCGCACGAAGGAACCTGCTTGAGGGCCGCGGCATGAAAGACGTAGTCGACGCCTGCCAGCGCATCGTGAATGCTCTCGTAGTCGCGCACATCGCCGATATGGAATTTGAGCCTGTCGTTCCTGAATTCGAGACGCATGTCCTCTTGCTTTTTTTCATCGCGGCTGAAGACACGGATCTCGGCGACATCGGTACGCAGAAGGCGGTCCACGACCGCGTGACCGAAGGAGCCGGTACCGCCCGTTATGAGCAATGTCTTGCTCGTTAGCATCGGATCTATTTCCCTGTGTATCCCGAAATTAGCTAGCCAAACTCACGCATGGAGCGCACCAGCTGCGGCCAGCTGGGTGGAACATACGATGTATGCTCGCGAAAGCGCGTCGAATCGAGCGAGCGATCGATGACCAGTGTACCGTCAGGAACCACCGCGATCGACTTGCCGTACTCGCGGGCGATCAGCAGCAGCAGATCGTGCTTGCTGATGGGCGCGGCGGAAACATGGAAAAGGCCGTTCATATCGGGTTTCGGAATGACGAAATCGCGGATGATCCGGGCCAATTCAACGGTCGGCAGGCCGGAAAAAATAGCCCGCGTGAATCCCTTGGTTTCGGAGCGTTGCGCCAGAAACCAACCGAGCAAGCCATGAGCGGAGTTGAGCTCGGGGCCGATAATCGATGTTCTCAGGGTGATTGCGGGCGAATCGTGCACCTCGCCCAAGTATTTGCTGAGCCCATACATGTCCCGTGCATCGGCACTGTCCGACTCGCCATACATGCCCTTGGCGCCGTCGAACACACAATCCGTGCTGATGTGAATCAGGCGGGATCCGGCCACTTTGCACAGGCCCAACAGCCGATGCGGGAACATTGAATTGACGGGGAGTGCCGTGAGCGGGTCATTGCCGCCGGCCAGCTGCTTGACCAGTCCGACGCAATTGATGACGACATCCGGCGCCACCCGTTCGAACAGCCGCAGCAGGCCGTCCATGTCCTGGACATCTATTCCGCCTATGATCTGCCCACGCAGTGAATCCGGCAGCAAGCGCGCGGCATCGAAACAGCGGGCCGATCCGATCACCGAATGGCCAGGGCTCTGCGCAAAGAATCGCAGCACCGCGCTGCCGAGCATGCCGGTTGCGCCGAGAACCAAAACCGTCGATTTCGCGCTCATTTACACGATGTCCCGAAAATACCCTATCAGCTTCTGCGCCATCGCGCCGGGGTCGAAATGTTGGCGATAATAGCAGTGTCCGGCTTCGCCCATCTGCCGCAGTTCGCTCTCCGGCATGTCGTGCATTCGAAGTATGGCCTGCGCGAGCGCGGACGCATTCTCCGCCCTGCAGCTGAAACCCGCCCCCGATTCCTCAATGACCCGAGCACCCTCGCCATCGAGACTGGCAATGATCGGCCGCCCCGCGGCAAGGTAGGCTTGAATCTTGCTGGGAATGGTCTTGCTCATGGTCGGGCTTCGCACCAGGCTGACCAGCAAGGCGGACGCCTGCGCGAGAACCGAGGGCATCGCCTGCGGCGGCAGACGAGCGACGAATCGCACATTCGACAGTTTCCGGGCGGCTGCCTCCTGGACCAACCAGTTGCGGCGACTTCCGCCTCCCACCAGCACGATATGAATGTCGGGATACGCTCTCAGCAGGTCGGCAGCCTCCAACACCGTGTCCAGTGCTTGAACCGTGCCTAAGTTGCCGGCAAATACGACGTTGAACCCCGCCTCGAGAGTGACCCCAGAATCGACGGCTTCGGGCGACTCGCCCGACGGCATTTCGCCGGGGTTGGGGTGATACAACACCGGCACGCCTCCTGCCATCGACTGCACACTGGGGACAAATGCCTGAGACTGCACCAAGAGCAGGTCGCAGCACCGATAGACCCATTTGACCCCTGCGCCGACGCACGCAAGCATCCAGCGATTGCGCACGAAACCGGCCACGGCGATGCTCTCCGGCCAAAGATCTTGAACCCAGGTCACGAGCTTGGCACGCATCGGCCGCTTCAGGAAGATTCCCGGTATCGCCTGAAAAATCGGCGACATGCCGTAAACCAGGATCACGTCAAAGCGTTGTCGGCGCAGCAACCAACGGCCGCGAAGCGAAGCACTGACGACGAACGACAGATAGTTCAGCGCCAACCGCCACCCCTGCCCCGAACCTCGCGGAAAGATCGCCACCCGGTAAATCGTGTAGCCGCCGGCATGTTCATGGCCGCCACTCGACCAGGCACGATATCCGGGGTAAATCTTCCCGTCCGGATAGTTGGGCTGCCCCGTCAGCACGGCGACATCGCAGCCCGCCTGACGCAACGATTCGACGACCTCGTTGATTCGGAATGACTCCGGCCAGAAGTACTGACTCACGATCAGTACCCTCATCGACGATTCTCATCCCGGTCGATTCGCGATTCCAGATCGGCCATCACGGCGGCTGGCGACGCTCTGCGAAAGGCCCTGCCGGCGGAATCTTGGGAACACTTCGCTTGCCGCTAAAAATACGCATCCGGACCGCATAATAGCAGTATTTCCCGGCGGGCTCGCTTATTGGCGCTGGCGCATGCCCGGCTGAATGGTTAGCATCGCACCTCGGCGAGACCTGGGGGGACAATACTCGGTGGAATTCTCATGGTGACGGAGTCGGAACAGGAACGGGTGAACAATTTCTTCGCCGATCCCCAGCCTTATCTGCGGAATAATCCGTACGTCGACCTGCGCGCCAATGCCGTCAGGCGCCTGCTGCCGCGGCGCGCCGGAATGTCCATGGTCGATCTCGGCTGCGGCGACGGTCGAATCTCGATTCCGCTGGTCGGAGAAGCCGACGATCTGATGCTCGTGGACTCGTCCGCCGCCATGTTGGACCTCGCGATGCGCAGCGTGCCAGCGAATTTGGCGGACAGAGTTCGTTGTCAGCGCGTCGATCTGGCCGACTTCGAGCCGCAGCGGCACTATGATGTCGTGCTCTGCATCGGAGTTCTCGCGCACGTGCAAAGCCCGGCGGCAACATTGCGTCAGATAGCGCGGCTCGTGGGCCCGAATGGGTACGCCCTGATCCAAATCACCGACGATGCTTACTTTCTGGGAAGGATGACTCACCGGGCGGGCGACTTCAGGCGTCGGCAAATGAACTCATCCGTGCACACATTGAATCACATGACTCTCGAGTCGGTCCAAACCGAGCTGCTCGATGCTGGACTCGAGTTCTCGAGCTCTTACCGCTATGTGTTCGTGCCTGGCTTGCGCCGGCTTCCGGCCGCCGTGACGCGCACCGTGGTGCGTGCGGTTAACGGCCCTCTGTTATCCCGGCGAGGCGGAGAGGTGCTTGCGCTATTCACACGCTCCTGAGCGCGCAGGGCAGCCGTGATAGTCGGTATCGACGCGTCCAATATTCGCCATGGAGGCGGCGTCACTCATCTGGTCGAGGTGCTTCGAGCGGCAAGACCGGAGGCGGCCGGTATCTCCCAAGTGATCGTCTGGGCGGGTGCGACGACACTGCGGCGCATCGAAGACAGGCCGTGGCTGGTGAAGTCGCATCTGGCGGTGTTGGACAAGAACGCCTTCTTCCGCAGGGCCCTCTGGCAGCGGTTTTCACTGACGACGCAGGCTCGAGCGGCTCGATGCGACGTTCTCTTCGTACCTGGGGGATCGTACGCGGGAAGTTTCCGCCCTGTCGTTTCCATGAGCCGCAATTTGCTGCCGTTCGAGTGGACTGAACTGGCGCGTTTCGGGTGGTCCTGGCTCGCCGTGAAGCTATGTCTCCTGCGCCTCGCCCAGACGGCAACGCTGCGGCACGCGGACGGGGTGATATTTCTCACGCGCTATGCCCGGGAGGTGGTTACCCGGGCGATCGGGTCGGCCTCGGGAAAGGAGGTGATCATTCCTCACGGCATCGACGATCGCTTCACCCGGCCGCCGAAACGGCAATTGCCCATCGGCCAGTATTCTGTCGATCGGCCGCTGCGGCTGCTGTACGTCTCTATCGTCGACATGTACAAGCACCAATGGCAGGTTGCCGAGGCGGTGTCCGAGCTGCGCAAGAACGGTATTCCAGTCGCCTTGAATTTGGTCGGGCCCGCGTATCCGCCGGCTTTGAGGCGGCTGACCGCGGCTCTGAACCGCGTCGATCCCGCGGGCCGGTTCATCCACTATGCCGGTGCCGTGCCTCATGCCGAGCTGCATACGCAGTATGCGGGCGCCGATGTGTGCGTGTTTGCCTCGAGCTGCGAGAATATGCCCAATATCCTCCTGGAAGGGATGGCTTCGGGACTGCCGATAGCGTGTTCGAAACGCGGCCCGATGCCCGAAGTGCTCGGCGACGCAGGCGTGTATTTCGATCCCGAAAGCCCGGCGGACATTGCCCGGGCGCTGCGCGCGCTGATCGACTCTCCGGAGCTGCGCGAGCAATTGGCGCAAGCCTCGTCCGATCGTGCCCGCATCTACTCCTGGAACCGCTGCGCCGGCGAGACCTTCGAATTCCTGGCGCAAGTGGCTGCATCCATGCCATGACCGGCGCCGTGGCGCACCGTATACTTGCCCGACCATTCAGGATGGAGCGGTGATGGCGAAGACGGTGAGACCCAAGAAACGGCGGATCGGCGTGATCGGGCTCGGCTACGTGGGCCTGCCGCTCGCCGTGGAGTTCGGCAAGCTCTTCGAGACGGTCGGTTTCGATATCGGCACGGCTCGCGTGGCGCAGCTGCGGCGCGGCCGCGACAGCACTCTCGAGGTATCCAAAGAGGAGCTGCGAGCGGCGAAGAAGCTCAGTTATGCGACGGATCCGGCCGCACTCGACCGTTGCAATTACTACATCGTGACCGTGCCTACGCCGATCGACAAGTACAATCGGCCCGATCTCGCGCCTCTCATTGCCGCCAGCCACACGGTGGGCCGGGCGCTGTCGAAAGACGACGTCGTGATCTACGAGTCGACCGTCTACCCGGGGTGCACGGAGGAGATCTGCGTTCCCGTCCTCGAGCGGATCTCGGGACTTCGGTTCAATCGCGGCTTCTACGTGGGCTACAGCCCAGAGCGAATCAACCCGGGCGATGCTCAGCACCGGCTCACGACCATCCGCAAGATAACTTCCGGCTCGACCCCGGCGGCGGCGACACGGGTCGATGAGCTGTACGCCAGCATCATCAAGGCGGGTACGCACAAGACATCCTCGATCCGGGTTGCGGAGGCTGCCAAGGTCATTGAGAACACTCAGCGCGACGTCAACATCGCACTGATCAACGAGCTTGCGCTTATTTTCCGCCGACTCGACATAGACACCGAGGAAGTGCTGCAGGCGGCCGGAACGAAGTGGAATTTTCTGCCGTTCCGGCCCGGCCTCGTCGGCGGACATTGCATCGGGGTCGATCCTTACTATCTCACGCACAAGGCGCAGGAGATCGGCTATCACCCCGACATGATCTTGGCCGGCCGGCGCGTCAACGACAATATGGGGCTGTACGTCGCCGGCGAGATCGTGAAGCTGTTGACGCAGAAGCGTCTGCCGGTCAAGGGCGCACGCGTCCTGGTGATGGGCCTCACATTCAAGGAAAACTGCCCCGATTTGCGCAACTCCAAGGTCGCCGACGTAATCCGCGAACTCGAGCGCTATGGGGCGCGAATCGACGTCTACGATCCGTGGGTCACGGCCCGGGCCGCCCGGCACGAATATGCTGCAAATTTGGTCGAGAGGCCGAGAGCCGGGGCCTACGAGGCCGTCGTTCTCGCGGTGCCGCATCGAATATTCCGCGACTTGGGGTTAAAGCGTATCCGGGGCTTCGCCAAACCCAAACACGTCATATACGACGTAAAGTACCTGTTCAAGCGCGATGCCACAGACGGAAGGCTCTAGAAAATGAAGACTCTGGTCACCGGTTCAGCCGGCTTCATCGGTTACCACACGGCGCTGCGGCTGCTGGAGCGCGGCGATGAGGTGGTCGGCCTCGACAACCTCAACTCCTATTATGATCCGGCCCTGAAGGCCGCCCGCCTGGAACGGCTGCTGCGATATCCCGGCTTTCGATTCGTGAAGCTCGAACTCGCCGACCGCCTTGCCTTGCCGGAATTGTTTTCACGCGAACGTTTCATGCGCGTCGTGCACTTGGGTGCGCAAGCCGGGGTACGCCATTCAATCGAGAATCCGCTGGCCTATGTGGACAGCAACGTCTTGGGTACGGCCAACATTCTCGAAGGCTGCCGCCGCTCGCAAGTCGCACATCTCGTCTACGCTTCGTCGAGTTCGGTGTACGGCTCGAATACCAAGATGCCGTTCTCCGTGCACGAGAACGTCGATCATCCGCTGTCCTTCTACGCGGCAACCAAGAAGGCCAATGAACTGATGGCCCACAGCTATTCCAGCTTGTACGGCCTGCCGACCACGGGCCTGAGGTTCTTCACCGTCTACGGCCCGTGGGGACGTCCGGACATGGCGCTGTTCATCTTCACGAAACGCATTCTTGCCGGACAACCGATAGAGGTCTTCAACCTCGGTCACCACCGCCGGGACTTCACCTACATCGACGATATCGTCACGGGAATCATAGGCGCGCTCGATCGCGTGCCGGCCGGGCACCCGTCCTGGAACAGCGACTCTCCGGATCCAGCCGCCAGCTTCGCGCCCTACAGTCTCTACAATATCGGCAACGGCCGCCCGGTGGAGTTGAACCACTACATCGCACTTCTGGAGGAGTGCCTGGGACGGAAGGCCGAAAAAGTGCTGTTGCCGCTGCAAACGGGAGACGTACCCGATACCTGGGCGGATATCGGCGATCTCGTGCGAGACACGGGCTATGCGCCGCAGACCCCCGTCGAGGAAGGCGTACGGCGCTTTGTCGACTGGTATCTCGAGTACTACGGCGGGAAATAGCCGACCGCGGTGCGCGGCCGGTCCCCGCACCTCAACCTGTAATCGACCCTAGTTCAGGGCCCGGAAGCGCACCGCCTGAACGGGAGCCGCCGGAGTCCGGCTCGATGAAGACCGGCCTGGACCGGAAAAGATATTTGTACAGGTATATGGCCACCACGAAGGGTATGGTCTCGATGATGGTCCAATCCATGCCGTAGCTGTCGACTATCTTGACGAAGACCGACAACACGATCAACCGCTTCATCGCCAATGTAAACGGGTTTTCGCTCCTGAGGCGCACATAGACCCGCTTCAATAGAAATGCGATCAGAAAAAACAACGGCAACGATGCGTAGGCGAATAACCCGTACAACTCTCCGTATATGCCGAATTGATCGGACTGATATTGCTCAGTGACCTCCTCTTTCGAGGGCTCGCCCAAATCTTGATAGACGAACTGCAGAGTGTTGGCAATTTTCGGCTGGTCGTAAACATCGAATCCGGGCGTCAATAGATTATCGATGATGCTCTTGGCATACGTCGACAGATTGAACACTTGCTTGTAGATATCGCGGTGCGCAATGATCTCGGCCGAATAGTCGAAGAACCCAGCCCGGTCGAAAACCGGAGGGAGCACGATCTCCAGTTCGGAATTGGCGCTGAGTTCGGCGAACGCCTGCCCCGCCAATCCGACCGCCTGGCTCAGGCTGAGAGTGGCCTCGCCGTCCCGGTGGCCGCGATTGAACGTACTGATCGCAAACGTGCCGATCAACACCACCAAGACAAACGGCGCGAGCACGCAGCCCAATATGAAGTACTTCCTTCGGATCCTAATACAGCTGGAAATCGCCAGAACCGCCAGCATTATATTTTGGATCAAGGTGGTAATGCCGCTGCGGCTGCCGGCCAGCGTATGCGCCAATATTTCCAGGCCAATCAACACGGCTATGGCGATTGCGGGTTTTCTATCGAGAGTCCTCCTGTATAGGATGAAATACGACAAGGCCATCAATAAGATGATGGGCGGCGATATGAAGATGCCGATAAAGTCGACGACCCTCGGCACCTCCTCGGGAGTCCAATAGATTGCGCTGAAATACGAATAAGCCAAAGAGATCAGCATCAGCACGATGACTCTGAATGGCGACCTTGGCCTCCAATCGTGCGAATCGATCGCCGTGTTTTTTCTAAAACCTACGCAACGAAACCCGGCGTACAGAAAACAGTTCGCAATGAGCATGAAGATCAAGGCGTAATTGGAGTCCTTGGGTCCGTATGAGTAGCGAAGGAATACCACCGAGAAGGGGTAGAGAGCCAGCGTGAACAGACGCAGCGAAAAATAAAGTATCGTCGTGAACGACAATAGAATCACGAACGGATCGCGCCGCCTTCTTTCCAGCAACAGCGCGATGTGAGTCTGCAGAGACAACAATACGCCCAACACGATCGTTTGCTGATCGATGTAGTCGCTGCCTTGAACCTGGGAATATCGGGAAGCAATCAGGCAGGCGACCACAAAATTCAATCCCATCAATATGGAATTATAGTCGACGATCTTGCCGCGGATTTTTGACATGGCACCGATTGTAGCTGCTATCGCCCCATGGGCCGGCCTAGTTCCTGCCGATATGGCTCAATGTATCGCGCCTCGAGCCACAAGACGAGGCACGAGCAGCCAATCGTGAGAGATATGTCGCAGGCAGACACGAAGTACATGTTGGTGATGCCGGCCCTCTTTGTGACCACGAAGTGGACGATGGTCGCGACCATGATGTGAAATAGGTAAAAAGGGTACGAGAGCTCGCCAATTTTATTGTCCCATTTGCTCTTCTTCGAGGAATCGAACAACACCGGTACAATCAGTGCCGTAACCCCAATGACCACGAGTGAGTACTGCCAAGCGTCCCACCCCTTGGGCAGGGCCGTAGTGACCGCAAGCATCAAGCAATAGCATACCAGCGCCGTATACTTGCCCAGCGAGCCGATCAGCAAGGAGCGCATTTTGTAAGCCCATACGCCGGCAAGAAAATTCACGAATACGAAGGGCAGCATCCTGTATGGCAGGTCGTTGTGAATACAAACGACCGCATAAATCTTCAAGGCAAGCGCCAGCGACGTCAGCGCAAACAGCTGCCGATTCGTCCTCCTGAGCAGGTACGGCGCAAAACCATAGAATACGAGCTCGACCCCCAATGACCACGCCACGTTGGTTACGGTAAGGGCCCAGGCCGTGACTTCCGTGATGTGCCTGTCGATCGTGAAGACCGCTTGATGTCCGCGTACGGCAATGACCCCGCCCAAATCCTGAAGGAAGATCGTTAGGTTCGATACGGTCGCCCAAAAGATCAGCAGACAGTTATTGACCGTCAGCGGCAGCGAGAACATTTGTTTCCAAGCCAGGAAGGTATCGACCGGGCTATGGAAAAGCGTCGCGGCGAACGAATCGAGCAACAAGAACGACACCAACCCGAGCAGATAGGCCGGATACAGTCTCAGGTATCGGGACAAATAGAATTTTCGTACATACGAATTTCCGAGCCTCGCTCTCGTGTATTTCTCGCTCAGTACGAAAGCCATGTAGAAGCCGGAAATGACGAAGAAACTCTCAACCGCGAAGCCGCCGTCGAGATAGTGCAGGGGGCCAAACGGAACGGAGTGCCCAAAAAGAACACACATCGCCAGCAAGAGTCGAAAAATGCCCAAAGTATTCCCTTCTACCTTTAGAGAGCTTTACATTGCCATTGCGCCGCGTCGATCACAGCGATGCCGCATACTCCCGCTGCCAAAGCTCCAGCATCACCAATGCAAACAGGCGCTCGCTGTTGGAGCGGCCCTTTGCCTGGCCTTGCAAGAGCTCGGCCGCCGTCTTCTTGCAAATGAGGCCGGTGCGCGACTCAAGCAGCACGTCGTGAAAGAATTGTCTCCACGCAGGAGTTCGCAGCCAGGACGCCAGGGGTATCGAGAATCCTTGTTTCCGATGGCGATTGAATTCGGGCGGCAGCACCCGTGCCGCCAGCCTTTTGAGGACCACTTTGCGGTCCCGCGTCGTCGCCTTCAGGCTCGAGGGAATGCGGCCGAACGCAAACTCGACGACCCGATAGTCCAGCATCGGGGCACGCACCTCGAGCGAACTCAGCATGCTGGCGCGATCCACTTTGACCAGGATGTCGTCCGCCAAATAACTCTCGAAGTCATATCGCGTCGAGCGCTGCAGCGGGTCGGTCTCGGCGGGGATAGACTCGGCTCGTACGGCTTCTGCGGTCAACGGCCACTCGGTGTCCCGCGCCATCAGCTTCCGGCGAAGCTGCCGGTCAAAATAGCTTCCGTTCGACGCCACGCCGGACGCGGCATCGATCCCCGCCTGCTGCAGCCAATTGCGCCCCCTAAAGCCCGCGGGCAGCATCGCCTCGGCCGCCTTCGCGGCGTACCGCCGCAAGCCCAGGGGCAGCGCTCGCAGTTTGCGCTGCATACGCAGCTGCCGGCCATAGTGGAGATAGCCGCCGAATAGCTCATCGCCACCTTCACCGCCGAGGGCGACAGTGCAGTGCTGTCTGGCGAGCCGGCTGACGAGGAAAGTCGGAAAAAGGGACGAATCCGCCATCGGCTCGTCGACTTGACGGGCAAGCACAGGCAGCAGGTCTACGGTCGCGGCGCCGGCGTCGAGTTCCACGTGTACGGTGCCGAAATGGCGGGCAACGAGGCGCGCATGCTCGCTCTCGTCATACTCGGCGAACCCCGGGAAGCGTACGGTGAATGTCTTGACGGACTGGCCGCTCCTGACCGCCATTGCGGCGATCAAGCTGGAATCGAGGCCGCCACTGAGAAGTACGCCGACCGGGACGTCGGCAACCAGCTGTCGCCGGACTGCGTCTTCCAGCAAGGCCTCCAGCTCATCGAGCAGACCGGCCTCCCCCGCCGGGTTCCCTTCGGCCGCGCTCGTCAATGCCGGCAATTGCCAATATCGCCAAACTCGGCAATTCGCACTTGCCAGATCGAACATCAATGCATGAGCCGCGGGCAGCTTTCGAAATCCCTTGAGCATGCAGCGGTGCCCGGGAACGTAACCCATGGCCAGGTAGCAATCCAGCGCCTCCGGGTCGATCCGGCGAGAGATTGTGTCGTCGGCCATCAACGCTTTGAGCTCCGAAGCGAAACGCAACTCGCCGTTTGCCAACGAGTAGAACAGCGGCTTCTCTCCGGCTCGATCCCGGGCGATCAGCACGCGATCGCGCAGTCCATCGTACAGCGCAAAGGAGAACATTCCATTCAAGCGCGCCAAGCAATCGGCGCCCCATTCTCGGTACGCCGCCAGCAGGACTTCCGTGTCGCTGTCGGAGCGGAACTCATGCCCTCTTTTGAGAAGGTCGTTTCGCAGATCCCGATAGTTGTAGATCTCGCCATTGAACACGACGCAATAATCGCCGCCCGCATCCAGCATCGGCTGATGACCGGCAGGCGACAAATCGATGACCGCCAGCCGCCGGTGACCGAAACCGACCTTGCCGCTCTCGGACCACCACTCACCTTGGTCGTCCGGCCCGCGGTGCCGCACGGCATCAGCGCCCGCGCCGAGCCAACGCCGTTCCGCCACTGCCGCACGGGAAGCAATACCGACAATACCGCACATTCAGCCCGCCTCCGGCCTGCACTCACGATAACGAGATGAAGAATACATGGTCATTTTCGCAACGAATCCCTGATGAGCCGCAACGCGCTGCTGCGCGCGTAATCGACTGAAACTCGAGGCGCCGAATTGAGCAGCGCCAAAAGCAGGTAATGGAATCTGCGCCGGATGCCCCGAGCTTGCTGGCGCGACATGATATAACAGCTGTAACCCATCCGGTGGCGCCGCAGGGTTTCGTCCATCAGGTGACGGTGCTTGAAGTACAGGCGCCTCGATCCGGCATATTGCGAGTTCATTTCGGTGCTGATACGTCGTCCGAGATGAACCTGATAGCGGACCAGAAATTCGCGGCACACCACAATTTCCCCGCGCTGCCGCAGGCGAATCCACAAATCCATGTCTTGCGCGCTCTTGAGCATCGAATCGAATCCGCCGATTTCCGCGAGAATCCGGGTCGAGCAAATGCACAGCGATGCGCTGCCCAAGGCGCTGCCCTCGAGCAGCTGCTGCAGAGTCGCATTCGACAGTACATGCACCCTCTTGGACGAACCCGACGGCAGGCATCTGACATATCCGCAACTGCAGGCAACGGCAGACGGGTTGGCGCGCAGCAATTCGAGCTGATGCTGCAATTTGGTCGGCAGCCATTGGTCATCGTCGTCGAGAAACGCAGTCCACTCACCACGGCAGAGCCGCAGGCCTTCGTTTCGCGCCCCGGCGCCGCCCAGTGCCGCGCGAGTGTGCACGGCTCGAACGCGTCCGTCTCGCTTTTCGAGGGCTGCAAGATACGCGCCCGTGCCGTCTTGCGATGCATCGTTGACGACGATCAGCTCGAGATCCGCAGCGGACTGGCTCAAGACGGATTCGACGGCGCGTTCCAAAAGAGCGACCCTGTTGTGCGTCGGCAGCACGACGCTTACGTGAGGACTGCTCGGCATCGATCGCGGCGCCGTGCCCATCACCCGCCTCCGGCAATCCAGGAAAACTGCGTGGCAAAGCTCGCCGGTAGTTCGACGCGCCCGCTCAGGCAAATCCCCAAGCTCGGCAACGCGTGGCCGTACGCACGGGAAATGACGCCTGGAAGGACTTCCGCGGCCATCGGCGTCGAATCATCCCGGGCGGCCAGATTTCTTACATCGACTCGGACCTTTCCGCCGCGCCCGATTGCCAGCATTCGATCGGTGTCGAAGCGTTCGAACATTTCGCAGAATTGCCAGAAGAACGACAGCGCGACCGTACCAAGCCCTTCGAAGGAGTCGACTACTTGCACACCGTTCTCCTGCAGCTCGATCCGCCGGCTATGCCGGACGACCGGCGTCGCCCGGGCAAATCCGTCGTGCTGCAAAACTATGCCGTCCGGCACCGCCGTGGCGCGCAGCCGAGCGGCGGCATAGGGCAGCGGCCGCCATCCGCCGCCCGGCAACACGCTTTCGCTCAGTGGAGCAAGACCGTCGACCATCGGTAAACTGTGTCCCGAGGCACCGATCTGAGCGAGCGACACTTCGTCCGGCGTGTACCGATGACGGCCTCGATCGACGAGTACTTCCTGACCGTCATGCAGCCAAACGAAACTCGTATGGTCGCTGTGACCATGCGTCGGAAATTCAGCGGGAAACTCTCCCTCCGGGAAATTCCCAAAGACGATTTCATCACCCTTGCAAAGTCTGAACCAGCCGTCCACGAAGCCGGTACCGAGTGACGCAGGCTCCCCCTGCGTCCACCAATCGGAATACAGGAGCAGCAGGCGGTCCAAGGTTTGCGCAGGCGCAATATCCGGCGATACATCCCCGACGACGGCCAGCAGAGATGTCCCGCGTTCGCAAAGACTCCAGGCGGCGGTCCGCATGCGCTCGGCGTAGCCCGCCAGAAACCCGGCTTCTGCGCCGCTGGAACCGTCGACGGCCGCGACAAAGCGCCAGGCGTCGAGGATCCAGTTCAACACGATCAGCTGATAGTGCGAGGATCGTTCCCGTAGAAATCCGCCGTTCAGAATGAGCACCGGCAGGCACCGATGAAATATTTGCAGTCCCGCGGACACGGCTTGGCGATCGGCACAAGCGACTCCGCCAAGCACGAGCGCCCGGGCGTTATTGAGAATATGGTTATTCGTGTCGGCCGGCCCGTAGTATTCCAGGTGCTCGTATACCCACGTGACGGACCTATTGAGGAATTCGCGCAGTTCCGCCGGTATCCCAGGCGCGCGCATATTCGAAGGCATGGCCGCGAAGAATACGAGAACATTGGCGATGCGTTCACAGGCGGAATAGGGCTCCCATGCCGGCCCTGCGGTATCCGCATTGTCCCTGATCCACCGTAGGCACTCGTCGATGGACGCGCTCCACGCAACATCATTGTCGAGCATGCGCTCCAGGAGAAATCCCCAGCGGTGTTCCGCAAGATAGTCCTCATGATCCCGGTCGGCTGTTCGAATGCCTACGCTCGGGAGATGCAGGCCCACCTGCTTCGATGCGTTTCGCGTATAGACCGGAAGGCTGGGCAGTGCGCCCGCGAGGCGTACCGCACCGCGCGACCGGCCCTCCGCGCGCAGCCAGCGCGGCCGGACCTTGCGCCCACGGTGGGGGCTTGCCAGAGCCATCACTACGCGGTTCTTGAGTCTACGCGTGATTGCATATGCAAGCGCAGGTACATGCCTCAGCAAAAAGAGCGGCTCGCGGGCCAAACGCCGGGCAAAAGAGCTCTGTTCGCTTCTCATTGTGCACAAGTACGTCGGCCTCACTGGTGATTCCGCATTGCAGCCATCAACCGTGACCGACCTTCTGCAGGGCCCTGCTCCATCGTTGAAGATCGGGGCTCAAGAAGAAGAAGTCCTCGCGGCTGCGTTCGTCCGCCTCGAGGCGTCCGGCGGCCGATTCCAATGCCTTGGTCAGCTCCTGCGGCGAACTGACAAAACTTACGCCCGGCCGGCCTCGCAGCGGGCTCAAGTTCAGATTCGCCCCGTCCACGGCAACGATCACGGGAAGTCGGGCAACATAGGCATCGACTGCGGCCGAAGTGCTGTTCGCCGCGAGCGCCACGTCATAGTCGCCCAGCAGCTTCGCCAGCGACTCGGTGGTCCGGGCCATTGTCAGCCCCGGAAAACGGCCGAGATCGACCGCATAGCCTGGATGCGGTTTGAGCGTGAATTCATATCCGGTCGGAAGTTGCCCGGCAGTATCCTGCAGGAGGTTCAGAACACGATCCATTGAAGCCGCTATCATATCGCCGACGACCAGCACCCGCAGCGGTCCCGTTCGCCGTTGCCGGCCGCTCTCGCGGGGCGCGCCGTCGACCCTATAAAGATAGAGGTAGCGCAGCGCTTCTACCTCCATGAGCTTCTCCTTGGGGTACCCGCCTTCCGCAAACGCCTCCCGCGCCGCAACCCCGTTGACGGCGATGCCGTCAGGCAACGGCAAAGGGCAGCTTCCGCCGGGACGCAACGAGCGCGGGTCATCGAAGTAATACAAGTGCCAGTAAGGCACCGTCGCGTGCTGAACGCCGATGATTTCGCCATGGCCGTGGCGGCGCCAGGCTCGCAACAGGGCCTTTTCCCATGCCTGATTTTCGAACAGATACAGCCCCAGACTCTGGCGAGGCATGGCGGCGAGGGCATCGTCAAACAGCGCCACGTTCAGGCAGTTGGACATTGCAACCGGCCCATTGAGGGATGAATGCCAGTCGCTTCGGAGCACGGGCCATAGCCAGACGCTCGAGCCGGTCACATTGAAGGCAGGGCGAATGTTCCGCAGCCGCCATTTGACGCCCATCAACCAAAACCACAGGCGCAATGCACGTGCTACCCGCCGGGGCGTCAGGTAGCTTTCCAGGAATGTGTGCAGCCCTTGGTTGGCCGCGTCCCTATTGAAGTTTTTCACCCAGCCGATTCCGGTCTCTGCGTCCGGCACGACTTCACTGACCAAGAACAGCTGCATCCAATTTATGTTGCGCCCGCGGTCATGCAGGAACTTCGGCAATCCCTCCCAGTGCCTTGAATAGAAACTCCCGTTCGCACATCGTTGCCGGTCCAGGTGGATGAAATAAGAACAAATGAAGCAATCGTTGGCGCCCGAATACCATCGTGGCACGCCGACCCGACGCAACGGCCAGCGCCGCAGCGTGTGGCGCAGACTCATCATGCCCTGCAGCCAACTGGGCAGCCTCCCATAGACTGCTCTCAGCGCCTTGCGCCCACTGGCGGTTCCGCTCCGCTGATCCATGCGAAAGCGGATGCCCATGTTTCGACACAGGCGCGATATCGCCTGAACCAGCGCCCGATCGGAACTCGAGAGCGTCAAGGCACCCGGCCGATGCGCAAGTAGGATCTCCTCCAGCGCCAGCAGCCGCAGACAGTCGTAGATTCGTGGAGACTTGAATGGGCTCTTCTCAGCCAGTTGGGTCATCCACCAGAAGCTGAACCCCTCGCCTGCATCGAGATGGTCTATGACTCTCTTGCCGGCAACGCGGTATTCGCCCAGATCGTGGATGAACGCCAGATATTTCCTCTTCAATCGGTCGGCGTGTTCCTCAAGATAGCCGGGGACCGAAGACGCAGGCCCGCGCGGGTCAAAACGACGCCAATGCAGCAACTTCTGCGTCTGCGCAGGGGGATCCTCGTCCCGATCCCATAAGACGAGCGAATCCACTGAATTATTTTGCCCAGATCTGATTGAACGTATGCCGAGCCGGACCGGACTGAGTGTCAAAATGGTCCGCGTGGCGCTTTTGCCTCAGTGTCAGACCCGCGGCCTTGAGGGCGGCGGCCGCGTTGTCCGCCTGAGTGGAAAATTCGTCATTGATCTCGATCGACGCACTTTTGATTCCGCGCAAAATCGGCTCTCCGCCCTCCAGGATCAGGTGCTCGATACCATCCACATCCATCTTGATGTAATCGGGCTGCGCCACTCCAAGCATGTTTACCGCGTCCACCATGGAAAGGCCGATCGTCGGAACCTCGAACACCTTGTGGATGGGTGAGCCGTCGTGGCCATAGGCTTGACCAAAAGTGGACAGCGCGCCGCCCCACTCCGTCGCCGACATATTGAGTTTGCTCATCGTCAGATGATCGGTCAGCGGCAATGGAATGATCGTAATTTGCTCGGTAAGCCCGTTGAGTACGATGTTGCGTGCCAAGATCTCGAGATTGAAGACCGAAGGCTCGAACGCAAACACCCTACAGCCGCGGGCCTTGGCGGCATAACATGCATACAGACCGACATTTGCTCCGATATCCCAAACCACCGAACCCGCCGGTATTGCGTCGATCCATTCGAGCGTCTCGGGCTCCTTGGTCGAAAAAGAGTCGGCACGATACCGGCACACTGCATTTGGAACCGAGAAGATCAAGTCCAAACCGCGATGGCTGACGCGCTGAACACGTTCCATGGCGTTGTTCACGATCTGCGCGTAAAGATAGCGGCCGGACGCGCTCCTGCCGCACACGGCGACAAAGCCGCCGGCGAGCCTCTTGACGCCTTCTTTGATAATTCTCTTCAAACATCACTCCGTAAAAAGCGGCCTGTATTTCTCGACCATCATTTCCCCGAACAGCTTCCGGCCTGCATAGCTCCAATGAGTCCGGTCGCTGTAAAGAAGCTTTCCGTCCTCGCCGATAACCTGACATCGCGATGCGGCTTTCGAACACACCAGCGACTGCCGGTCGATGAAATCCAATCCATTGGCCTTGGCGAGCTGCCGCAGCTGCTCGTTGATCGCGTGGTCGGTCGACGATTGCTGCTCAAACAGGACCGCATCCAGGGTCTGCAGTTGCTTGACGCCGAGAAAACGCAGGCTGACATCGAACGTAGGAAACGTCGCATTCTGCCCCACCACCACGATTTTGGCCTTCGTCAACTTTCGGAGGAGCGCCAGACCTTCGTCGAAACCCTTGACGGTGTCCTCGCTCCAGTAATTCGCAATGAACACATAGTTTGCTTCGGCAAGAGACCTGCTCTTCTTCAGCGCAGCAATCTGGTCTCCGCAGACGGTTTGAGTTCCCGCGACTCGAAGTATCCAGGGTCTGTCGTCCATGGACGAGAAACACGGGTCGTCGAAGCCCAATCGCGCGTAATCGAACTTATCCATGCCGAGAGCCAGATACAGCGCACCCGCGATGTCTCCGCCGTGAGAATCGCCCACGAACATCAGCCGCCGGCGCCCATCGGCGGCAGAGAACTGCCGGTCGACGAGCAGATTGTCGACCTCATCCTGCTTTCGGTCCTCGTCGATCTGCAGCAGCTGCGCGCTGCTGATCGGCACGGTGGGGCCGCGCCAGAGCAAAGTGCCCTTGGCCCAGATGATGGACGCAGGAATCAGCACGACGATGACGGCGGCGGTGCACGTCAAACCGAGCGCGGCGTTCGACGAGAATCGCACTCTTCCGGGATGTCGAAATGGCTGCTCGATGAAAATGTACATCAGGGACGCCGCTGCAATGGAGCCGGCGCAAATGGCGAATTGCTCGAGGTGTGTGAGGGGAGCAAGGCGGTGATATCCATAGAAGACGATGATCGGCCAATGGATCAGGTATAGCGAGTAGCTGATCTTCCCAATCCACACCATGGGGCGGTTCCCAAGAATCGCGCGTAAACCGCTGGCGGTACCGCCGTAAATCACTAATGCTGCACCGCCGCAGGGCGCGAGCGCATATAGAGTTGGAAATGGCGTGCTGATCGTGAAGGAAAATACCGAGTAAGCGATCAATCCGAGTCCGAGTATCAACGCCGCCTGGCGAATTATTTCGCCGGGCAGGCGCATCTTCAGGAGCCATACCAGCATGGCGCCGATGGCGAATTCGAATATTCTCGACGGCAGAAGGAAAAATACCGCTTTCTCATAGCCCGCATAGAAGAAGTATTCGGCCGCCAATAAAGATGCCGCGAATGCCGCTGCGAGAATCGGCCAGACAAATTTCGGCCGGTAACGCAGCATCAAGGTGATGGCCAGCGGCCATACCAAATAGAACTGCTCTTCCACGCCGAGCGACCAGGTATGCAGGAGCGGCTTGTACTCCTCGGCGATGCCGAAGTACCCGCCATCGAGCCAGTAAAAAACATTCGAGATTGCCGCAAGCGCATACACGATCTCGCCGGCGAAGTGCTGCCGATAAACGGGATCGAATATCAAGCTTCCGGCGAGAAAACTCGCGGCAATCGTAGAGATGAAACTCGCGAACAGGCGACGGGCGCGCCTCGCATAAAACCTGCCGAAGGAGAAAGTGCCCCGATCGATCTCCTCTGCGATCAGGCGAGTGATCAAGAATCCGCTGATTACGAAAAAGACATCGACCCCCACCCAGCCGCCGCCGAACGGTTTGAGTCCGAGATGGAAAAAAATAACGCTCAATACGGCGACGCTTCTGAGCCCGTCGATGTCGGGTCGATAGCTGAGCGGGTTTCGGGCGCCATCCATTGCTAATTGCCCGCGCCCATGTTAGGAAATTCATCATATCCATGGCAATTTGAGCCATAATTAGCGCAAATGTGGAGTCTATACACTTGTTTGGCACCTTCGGACGGCACGTGGAAAAAACGCAGACAGGTTACCCTGCGGACCATGACTGTGTCTTTAGAAACCACGATAGCGCACGCACCGTTGGGATTTGATCTCGTCCCAAACCGCCAAAAAACGCCATTATCCCACGCCCAGGCTGGCGGCGAGAATTGCGCTGACTGGACCTCGGTCCCGATGGATCAGGCGCTGCGGGCTGTCGCTCGGCGCCGACGCAGCCTTTGAGTTCCGAGCACACTCCCACGGAGAGCGTCAGGTCCCGATATGCCGTCACACTAGGCGCGCAAGTGTTCCGGCTGCTGCTGTCCCTCGCGACGGCGGCAATCGTACCGCGGGCGCTTGGCCCTGTGATGTACGGGAATTACAATTTCATCTTGTCGACCTCGGCCGCAATGCGCGCGGTACTCGACACCGGGGCCCAGCAAGCCTTCTTCACATTTTCCTCGCAAGAACGCGCCAGCGGCCCGCTCACGCGTCTGTATGCCTTGGTGCTCGGCGCCCAGCTGGCCATCGTATTCGCCGTCATCGGCATATCGGCTGCGACGGGCACGACCGGATGGTTGTGGCATGCGCAGCGGCTCGATCAGATCGTTCTGGTGACGATGGTCGATTGGCTGATGTTCCTGGCCTTGTCGCTGCAACAGCTGGGAGACAGCAAGGGGCTCACGGCCTATCTGCAATTGTCCGGAGCCGCACTCGCCGCGCTTACGCTGGTCGCGTTGCTGCTGCTGCAGGCCGCCGGAGCCCTCGACTTCTACAGCTTCGTCTGGCTCAACCTCGCGGGCATCGGGCTCACATGTATCGTGCAAAGCCGCAGGTTACTGATGAAGAGCCGCGCGCTGGTTTGGAGCGGAGCCATCGAAGCCCGAGGCTATGTACGGCGTTGGTGGAGATTCACAAAGCCGCTCATTTTTCTGCAGCTGTACCTGCCGGTCGTGGCCTACCTGGGTCTGTATCTCATCCAAAAGTGGTACGGATCTGAACAGCAGGGCTACTACGCGCTGGCTCTGCAGTGGTCGACCTTCGCGATGGTGTTCACCAATTCCGGGGTTTGGATATTCTGGCGGGAAGTCGCGCACCATAGCGCCGCCGGAGACCTGCAGCACGCGGCCAGGACCTACGAGCGGTTCAGCAGGCTCTTTTTGTTTCTGGTGCTGGCGTTGGCATTTTGGCTGTCGACCAGCAGCAGCATACTCGTGCAGGTGGTTGCCGGAGCGCGTTTTCGCGCTGCCGGCAGCGTCCTTGCGGTCATGGCATTCTACCCTGTCTCTCAAACGATGAACCAGTTGGCCATGGCTTCGCTGAAGGCTACTGAACGCACGAGAAGCTACGCACTTTGGACGGTGATCTTGTCGGTTCCCGACTTGGGACTGACCTATTTGCTTCTGGCCCCGGCCCAGGCTCCCATTCCCGGGCTGCACTTGGGCGCCATCGGTATGGCGATCAAGACAACGGTTTACGGGCTCGTCGTCGCGCAGGTATATGACTGGCTCAACTGTCGGTTTCTCGGCATACTATATCTACAGGCATTGGGGCGACGAGCCATGGCGCTGCTCGCGGTCGGCGCCGCCGGACTCGGACTGATCGGCTTCGGCGCGCCATGGTTGCAGCGGGCCGGAATGGGGCAAGTTACGGCACTGTTGCTATCCTCCGCCGGCTACGCGGCCGCCCTCGGTCTGATGATCTGGCTCTGGCCGGAACTCGCCGGTCTCAACCGCGCGCAAATCGTGCACGGCATGAAATCGTTGCGCCGGACCTGACATCGCGGCCGGACGAATTTTCCCCTGGGATGGAGTTCATGATGGAGATGACGTCGTATTTAGTTTGCCCCAAGTGTCGCGGCGACCTAGGGCGCTCGGGCGCGGCGTTTCGATGCAACACCTGCCGGGCCGAATATCCGTTGGTCGACGACGTCCCACAGTTCGATCTGCCCAAACCGGCCGAAGCCGGCCAAGGAGACGGCGGCCGCGACGACCGGCGCAAGTACTGGGACCTGGGCTGGCAGGCTCGATTCGAAGGCGACCACGCCTTTCTGGCCGAGTTGAAATCACCCGCCGATTGGAGCCGGTATCTCGACCGAGAATCGGCGGTTCTTGGCACCCATGGACACGTCCTCGCTGTCGAAGCCGATCGCGGGACCGTGCAGGGCAAGGTCGTGATCGATATCGGCTGCGGCAGCGGAATGTCCGGAGCGATGCTCGGCTACCGGGGTGCGCACTATATCGGCATCGATCACTCGGGCTATGCCGCCGGCTGCGCTTTGCGCCACATCAGGGGCGTCGGGGCCGATGGCTTCACCTTGCAAGGCAACGCAGAAGCTCTGCCGATCCGGGACAACAGCGTGGATGTCGTGTATTCGAATGGAGTCCTGCACCACACGCCGAATTTTCCGACGGCCATGGACGAAGCGTATCGGGTGCTGAAGCCGGGCGGCAAAGCCATCATCGCGCTCTACGCCACGTATTCGACTCAGTTCGGTATAACGCGAATGGTGGGAGTTCTACGCGGCAATCTGAGTACCCGGGCGATCCAGCGCTGGATGGGCGCGGCCTCCGAAGGAGCCTGGCGGACCGGCGACCGCGTCAATCCTTGGACGCAGACGTTTTCCAAGGCTCAGCTGCGAGAAGTCGTGCGCAAGTACAATGTGCGCGGCCTGACCATCAGAAAAAACGGACAGCCCATCGCCGAAATCCCGTATTTTGGTTCACGATTGGCCCGCTTTGGCTTGATTCGCCGATTCGACCGCGTATTGGAGCCGGTTCTCGGCGGCATGCTGGTCATGTCGTTCAGCAAATAGCGCTGCCGATCTCCTGCGGCAGCCGCAGATCGAGCCGGCAAGCGCCGTCGCCGTCAATTCTTTTGCGGATGGAAAATGCACTGAAACAGAGCCGCTCGTACGGAGTCACGGCAGTGCTCGAGGGCGGCCCCCAATAGCCATACGCGTTGATTTCACCCGGACGAAAGCCGCTCAGCTGGCGCACCAAGCTCGGCGCATTGATGACGACATACGGCGCGCATTCGCCCTCGCGGATGCCGTCGAAATTGATGTATTGATATGAGCGCCCAATGTCATTGCACCCCTCCTCATCGGTCAACCTGAACGTGGCGACCAAGTATCCGCCCGGCAAAACAAAGTTCCAGGCCGCGGCCAGCATATCGTCGAACTGCACGTTCCAATCGACGCAGCTGAGAGAGAATACGACGTCGAATCGCCTGCCGCGAAGTTCGCCGCTGCCCAGATCCAGGATATCTCCGGACAGAATATGCGCCTGTGGATTCAGCGCCCGGCCCGCCTCTGCCGCCTGCGGATTGATCTCCACGCCGGTATATGCCTGAACCCCAAACTGATCTCGAAGCGCCAAACCCAGGCCGCCGCACCCGCATCCGATATCGAGCACCGTTCGACTAGGATCGAGATTCAGCTGGGCGATTATGACGCGCTCGGATTCATAGAACTGCGGCCAGGCGAGCCGATTCCGCGCGAAGTAACGAACCAGCTGCTCCGTCTGATATGGGATGTTGCGTTCCATTGAGGCCGGATTGGGTTATTTGTACTCAGCCCAGCAGGGGTCGTGCACCATGTATTTTTCCACCATGGCGACGTCTTCCGGGCTGTCGACCGACACGTAGGGCCGGTAGGGTATGGGTGCAATCCGCTGAAACACCCCGTTATCGCACAGCCGATTGCTGTCGCAGGCTTCCGCGCGTTCGAGCGGCGATTCGGGAGTTCCAGTGAACCACTGTAGAAGCTCCCACCGAAAGCCGAAGATGCCGCCGACCCGCATTGCAGCCAATTCAGGCGAGAATTTCTTGCAATATGGTATCGGGCTGCGCGATGTGTAGAGCACATTGCCTTGCAGATCGTGCACCAGCTTCACGATGTCCGGATTGAGAAATGTCGCTTCGTCCACGATCGGCACGGCCAGCATCGTCGCCTTGACTTTCTCGTCGTCCAAGAATGGCTTCACCACCGCATCGATGACATCGGGCGCCAGCAGCGGCTCGTCGCCCTGAACGCACACCACCAAATCGTCCGGGGCGAGAGGAATGCCGCACTTGGCCGCCGCCTCCGCCACCCGGTCCAGCGCCCGGCTGTGATGAGATCCGGTCATGATGACCGGGAAGCCCTTGCCCGCCGCAAAATCATGAATCTCCGCGTCGCATGTCGCCAGAAATAAACCGTCCCAACTCGAGTACATGCGTGCCCGGACGAAGCAGTGTTCAATCAACGGGCGGCCCAGTATGAGCTTCAAGGGTTTGCCCGGAAAGCGGCTGGCTGCCATGCGGGCAGGAACGATTCCGACGATTTTCATGTTTCAACCGTTGATATCGGGGGTTCGATACAGATCCGCCAAGGCATCGTCCGCCCGCCCAAGCCGGATGCTGTCGCCTGCCGAGGCGACATTGACCCAGGAGCGGGTTTCATGCGCGACATAGAATGAGTTCAACAACCGGATGGTCTCCAGCGTATCGCCGTAGGCAACCGGATAAGGCCGTCCCGCCGAGAAGAACGCGACGATATCCTCGTATATCTTCACATGGCCGTTTCCATACACATTTCCCGAGAAATCCTCCGAATTGCGGGCGCAGGCCCCGGGGTCGGGCGTGTAGATCTGCAGCTCATTGACCGCAATTCCGCCGATTTGCGCCAATCCGTTTTCACAGACCAGCGACAGGCTCGCCTCAAAATCGATGGGTCGCGCCGCGGTGGTAATCTCCAGCGCGCCGACCGCTCCGCTCTGAAACTCGATGGACGCGGCGGCCGTGTCTTCCACCTCGATATCGGCGCCCATGGTGCCGTGCGTTGCGCTCACGCGCAGGACTTCACCGCCGAGTTGGCGCAAAAGGTCGATGTGATGAATTCCTTGATTGGTCAGGCAGCCGCCGTCCATTGCAAAGGTTCCGCGCCACGCCGCCATATCGTAGTAGCGCTGCGGCCTGCACCAGCGAACGCGCACCGCAGCCACTCTCACGCGGCCAAGTTCCCCCTGGGCCAATCCGCGCCGCACGCGCGTGACCGCCAAGTTGTGCCTGTTCTGAAATACCGCGAATACGCGGACACCGTTTGCCTCGGCCAGCGCATAGACTTCCGTCACCTGCGAAGGCTTCATGAAAGTCGGCTTTTCCACGATGACATTCTTCTTGTAGCGAGAGATGATTTCGACCGCATGCTCGTAATGCATTCCGGACGGCGTGATGATGGCCACCGTGTCTACCTGCGGATTGTCGATCAGCATGCGGTGGTAGTTATCGTATGCCTTCGCGCCGAATTGCTCGCGATACAGCGCCGCCTTCTCCATGTCCAGATCGCAGACGGCAACCAGCTCGGCACCTTCGGTTTGGATGATCGATCGGCAATGATGCCCGGAGACGCGCCCGCAGCCGATGATTGCCACACTCACGACCCCTCGGCTCATGTTTTCTCTCTCTGCACCGCAATCTTGATTAGATCGACCACCCGAGCCATGATCGCCGACGGAGCGACGGTAAATCTACTGTAGCCCGCCAACGCGGCCGGCGCGAATGAGGCGCGATACAGCACTCGTCCCGCCAGCGCCGCATGCACGGCCGGCCCCGATTCGCCGAACTCAACGTGCGTAAAATTGCCTTCGGTCGGCAGGACGGCAAACCCCAGGGAGCGCATTTGCGCCGCGAAAAACGCCTTTCCCTGGTTGATTCGATCCACGGCCTTCGAGACGGCGGACGCGTGGTCCATCATTCTCGACATGAACTCGACTGCCAGCGTGCTCACTTCGTACATCGGGCGCATTTTGTGCAATAGCGCTATCGTCGCCGGTTGCGCGACTGCGTAGCCGATCCGCAGGCCCGCGGCGGCCCACGCTTTGGCGAAGGTTCTGGCCACTATTAGATTCGGCGACGCCGCCGTCCACGGCACGGCCGACCACGAATAAAAAGGATGATACGCCTCGTCCAGGAGCATCACTGTGCCTGCGGACTCGCACTCGGCAAGGAGCCCGCGCAATGCATCAGGTGCCAGTATCGTGCCCGTCGGACTGTCCGGGTTCGGCAAGCACAGCAATTTCGGCTTTCTTCGCCGAACGGCCTCTATTATCTTCGCCAAGTCCAAGTACGGCCCGGCCGGAGACCTTTCATAATGGACCTCCTGCACGTCCGCACCGAACATCTGGCCATAAACAGGATACATTGCAAATGTCGGGCTGGTGTGCACCACGCGGTCGCCAGGTTCCACGAATGCCTCGAACACGAGCCGGATCACACCGTCGCTTCCCGGAGTCAACAGCAGAGACTCCGGACTCACGCCCGCCCAGCGACCCAGCTTGCGATACAACTCGCCTGCTTCGGGATAAGTGCCCAGGGCGGAGGCGGGTATCGACGCCAATACCTCTCGCGTCAATGCCAACAACTCCGGGTCGAGGTTTTCGTTCTTATCGAGCCACAATAGATCCCCGTTTCTCGGCGTCGATTGCAGTGCGCTCGGCCTCTGCAAAGCGGGATTCAACAACGAATTGCGCGGGCGTATGGTCATTTCTTTGACTGCAGTGTAAACACGAAGCTTAGAAGCCTGGAATCTCATTGACGTCCAAGCCGTCGATTGCGGCCCGCCCCATCGCCAACATGGCTTCCTCGGCGCTCCCCCCGATATGCGGAGTGGCCAAAAAGTTGGGCAGCGAAAGCAGCTCCTTGTCCTGAGGCGGCTCCTCGTCAAAGACGTCGAACGCCGCGGACGCAAGTCGCCCGTCGATGAGCATCGCCTTCAATGCCGCCTCGTCCACCAACCCGCCGCGGGCTGCATTGATCAGCACTGCGCCGGGTTTCATCAGCCCTAGCCGCGCCGCGTCCAAGAGCCCGCGCGTTCCGTGGTTGAGAGGCACGTGCAGCGTGACGACGTCGGATCTGCTCAAAAGCTCCTCCAAGCCGACGGACTCGACCCCGTGCCGCGAATAGAAGTCGGGGAATTCCACGATATCGTTCGCAAGCACGGCGCAGTCAAATGCCTTGAGCAGGGGCACGAGATCTTTGCCTATGTGTCCGCAGCCGACGATGCCCACGGCTCTTCCGGTCAAGTTGCCCCCGACATGTTGCCGCCAGACCCCGGCCCGCACCTCGCGATTCGCCGCTGGCACGTGCCGCAGCATCGCAATGGCAGAGGAGATTACCAACTCGGACACTGAGCGGCGATTCACTCCTCCCGTCCAGCCCAAGCGCTTGCCGTGAGCCCGCATGGCAGCCAGGTCGATCATATCCAATCCAACGCCGTATTTTCCAATCACCTGCAATTCCGGCAATCGCGACAGCACATTTTCGTCGAGCACCTCGAGCGCCGTGATCGCCTTCTCATGACCCTTGAGAAATTCCACCAAAGAATCCCCGCTCAGCTGGACACCGGCATCGTTGAACTTGACCTGCCCGTACCGCGCCAGCAGTTCTGCGCGCAGAATCGGGTTCCTGGAGAACGAACGGGAACAGACCGCGACTCTTGGCGATTCGCGGCGCTGGGCCGATTTCCAGGCCGGTTCCATCAGACGCTTCTCCCCGCAGAGGTTACGGCAAATAGCGCCATTACGTTTGGCCGGAACGATGCGCGTACAGAGCCGCGTTCGATGCAAACACGTCGTAACACCAATCGTCGCTGCCTCTTTTCTCCATCGCCCACTTTCCGCCCGCTCCCTCCACGATCGCGATTCCAGCCGCGACGTCCCAGAGCATGATGCCAGATTCCGAGTAGACATCCGCCGATCCGCGGGCCACGTGCAGCAATGACGCCGCCGCCGAACCCAACATCCGTACCTTGGCGTAGGGCTTGACCATCTCGTAGAGGCGCCGCAAGGCGCAGTCACTCCCGAAATCGAACCGAACCGGAAACCCGGTGCAAATGGAGGCAAGGGACCGATCCGAGGTATCGGATACCGAGACTTTTCGGTCGCCGGCGAAGGCCCCTAGATCCTTCCCGCCCCAAACCAATTGCCGTTCCATCAGACTGTAGATCACGCCGAATATCGGCTGTTGACCCTCCCACAATGCCACGCAAATGGCGCTCGGACCCAGGCCCTTGACGAAATTGAAGGTGCCGTCCAAGGGGTCCACGATAAACCAATATTTCGATTTCTGCGGCGAGTTTGCGAATCCGGACTCTTCGCTCAAGACCGGAAGTCCGCTGTCGGCGAGAACCCTCAAGACCTCCTTTTCCATGATCGTATCGGCCGTCGCCTTGATTTCACGCCGGAGACCGGGGCTATGGACATAGTCCGAGTCTCCGTCTGTCGCGCCGGCGAGCAAGCGCCTGCCGGCCTGAATCACCGAAGACTTGGCGAGATCCAACAATGCATCGACGTCAGGCACTTTTAACGCGGCGCATCAGATACGCGCCGATCAAGTGATCGAGCACCATGTGCGCGTCCTCAGCCGGCCCGTATTCCTTCGGACCGGTCGGCACATGGATTCCGTGCGCCGACATGCTTTTCATTTTGCCGCCGTCAAAGGCGGTGATCGCCACCGTGACGATGCCGGCGGAATTCGCATAATCAAAAGCCTTTACCAGGTTGGGCGAGTTGCCGGAGGCGGAAATGCCCACCACTACATCGCCGCTTCTTCCCAATATGCGCAGCTGTCTGACGAATATCTCGTCGTAGCCGAAATCGTTCCCCACGGCGGTGATGAGCGGCACATTGTCGGTCAAGCTCAGGGCGCGGAACGGCCGATCGTATGCATTCGTTCCCACCGCGATGTCGTTGGCGAAATGACTCGCCGTCGCGGCGCTGCCGCCGTTGCCGATGAAGAAAATCATTGACCCGCGATCGCGCGCCGCGAGCAGAATTTCAATGAAATTTCCCACCTCCGCTGCATCGATGCGCTGAAGCACGGTCTGCACGTACCTGAGATACGCCTGTGCGAAATCCACCGGATCGGGCGTGAAGATGCGGTCGAGATTATTGGTAGATGTCTGGATTGGGAATGTCATAGGTTTCGCGCCAATTGGGGTCGGCATAGTAGATCCTGAAGACCACTCGCATGGTGCGCAGCGCATCGTCGGAAGTCCCGCTTTGCACGGGAGTATCGCTCAAGATGCTGGTCGCAAACGCCGCAATTTCGGCGTCCCATGAGGGGTCATGGTTGTAACGTGTCAGCTGTTCTCTCGGGTCGCCTTGATCGTTGTCGGGGTCGGCACGCACCACGGTCAAGGTCTCGGCTCCGTAGCTTTTCGTCCCCGACAAAATCCCCCCCAAAATGAGGCTGCCTCTCTCGAGGTTGATGTCGAGATGAAAGCGATGCCGCCACTGGGTGGCCGAGGAATTCAGCATACCGACGACACCCGCCGGCGTGCGCATGATTGCGTAGGCATTGTCCTCCACGTCATAGCCCCAGTGGCTGTTCGATATGAAGCTGCTGACCTCGGTGAATTCACCGGCGAACAGGCGCATCAGATCCACCATATGGATTCCCTGATCCAGCAGCACTCCACCTCCGGCGATCTTGCGCTTGGTGCGCCAGTCCGGCTGGTTGAAGGTTACCAGCTTTGCCTTTCCATACATCCCGCGCATATTGATGACGCGCCCAAGCTCGCCTGAATGCAGGATCCTCAAGGCATCCTGCACAGACTCATGATAGCGATGATTGAATCCGTACATGAGCTTCAGACGCGGATGCCGGCGCTCGCACTCGATGACCTTGGCGATGTCTTCAACGCTTCGGCCCGGCGGCTTCTCGCAAAAAACGTGCACCCCGGCATCGAGACCCGCCATCGTCACTTCCGCCGCGACATCATTGGTCAAACAAACGATCAGCACATCCAATTTCTCGGTCAACAATCGCCGGTAGTTGCGGTAGTAGCGAACCCCGTCGGAAAAAGTCCCCTCGCCTTCCAAGGTTTGATCGCACACGGCCACTACGCGCAGGGCCGAGTGGCGCGCGACACAATCCTTCCGCCGCTTTCCGACCACGCCGAACCCGGCGATGCCGACTCTCAGGTCAGTCATGGTCGTGTGAATCCCTCAGTCCTGCCGTCATATTTGTCGATAAATTGCCCGTAGGTAACAGCGGCCGCCGGCGACTTGCCCTGGCCGATCGAATACCAGCCTGCAATTGTGACTGCTCTCGACGCCCAATGCATTTGTTTTATCGATGCCCGGCGAAAAACACACGAAACCGGCCCAGTCTCCGGCGTAGGGCGCGCACGGGTCCGGGGCTAATCGACGTCCAGGAGTAGATTCAACATCGAGCCAAGGGTGCTGGGGGCTGCTACGACCCGTTGTGTCACGATTACCGGCATGATGCCCGCGGAGCCGCGGCCGGGTCGAGGCGGTCGGGCGGGCCCGCGAACCGCGGTCGAAGGCTGATCTGCCACGGCGCCAAACACAACGCCTGCCGCAAGCGGACGCATTGCCGCGGTGGCGTCGGGAAACGCGGCGGGGGCGATGACGGTAAGCGTGTCGTCGCCGGAGTTTGCAATCCAAATCTTGGTGCCGTCGAAAGCGACTGCGCGCGGCGCTTTCCCGGTTGCATACGTCCCTAACAGCGCAACATTGCTGGACTGCAGGCGGCTGACCGTATTGTCACCTGAGTTGCACACCCAAATCGAGGTGCCGTCGAACAAAAGACCGCGCACGACGCTTCCTACGGCATAAGTGCCGAGAGTTGCACCGTCCGAGGCCCGTATTTTTGTCAGACTCCCGCCGCCGGAAACAGCCGTGCCGGCGCTGCCGCCGTTGCCATTCCCTATCCACATATTGGCGCCGTCATAGATTATCGAGAGCGGATAAATGCCGGTCCCATACCCATCGACATAGGTGCCGCTGTCGCGATTTATCTTCCAGACGTCATTATTGTAGCTGTTGGTCACCCAGATGGAGACGCCGTCGAATGCCACGCCATCCGGGTTGAGCCCGACGGGATAGGTCGCTATCAGAGTTTGGCTGACCACGTCGAACTTACTCACGCTGTTCGCGCCCACGCCGTTATTTGCGACCCAAATATATTTGCCGTCGAATAGGATACCCTCGGGGTTTGCCCCGGGAAGCGGTATGGTCTTGACTGGATTGCCGCCCCTGGTGACGATGGTGACGTCGCTCGACGTGTAGTCGGTCACCCATATGTTGGCACCATCGTAGGCCAATTCGATCGGAGCGGCCCCCACAGGCGTGGTCGAGAGAATTGCTCCGGATGAGTCTAATTTCTGAACAACCCCGCCGTTCGGATTTTGAACCGTGGCCCAGATGTACTTACCGTCGAAAATTACGCTGGTCACCGTGGACGCGGCTGAATTGCCAACGGGAAGCGTATACACATCGTAGCTGAGCGTAGCGGCGCGGCTGAACTGGCCTCCGACCGCCAGCAACCCCAGCATCACCGCCGCCCCAAGCGTCTTGTGCAGGGAATTGTCGTTGTGCCTCATCGAAACGACGGCCGCTACGAGGTGAGGCCGACCGCCTGAACGTGGCAATACTGCCCGCTGGGCGATCCGGACCATAGAACTGAATTGTCCCCATACACCAGGATATAGCTCCCGGCCGCCTGCGCGGTAAGCACGCTGGCAACTGCCGCTTTGTAGCCGGGGTCCGTGGAACTGATGTACCAGCCATTCGGGCATCCCGGCGCCGAAGCACTGGTGGAAAAGACGAAGTCGCCGCCGTTGTAACCGGTATACGCGTAGGACTGCGTGACGGTCACAGAAGCGCTCGGACTGACG
This sequence comes from uncultured Gammaproteobacteria bacterium, assembly GCA_963837435.1. Lineage (GTDB taxonomy): Bacteria > Pseudomonadota > Gammaproteobacteria > Steroidobacterales > Steroidobacteraceae > Bog-1198. The sequence continues at coordinate 141,974 of CAWINJ010000009.1, read as the reverse complement.
ATTGCCGCGCCGACCTGCCCGACCGGAAATAAGCAAGCGCAGACTAACGGCGCCGAAAGGCGGTTGATGATCGATGCAAAATTCTTCGAATTCATAATGTCCTCACGATAGCTAATCAGCAAAGGTAATTCTCATCATTTCGTATCGGGCTATTCGAGCTATTCGAGCTATTCGAGGCCAGCAGCGCTTGCGCCAGCTTCCAATCCCACTCCGTATCGATGTCGATGCTTTCCGCAGGATCCGCAATGATCAGCGGTATTGCCGCCTCGCTGCGGAACGATCCCCTGCTTCGCAATTCTTCCGGCGCTATGAGGTAGAACGCGCCATTCAACGCATAGGCGGGCGGCAGATCTTGCGATCTGCGGCTCATCCCGTCGCCCTCGATGAACGGTCGAATCGAACTCCCGTTGACCTGAACACACCACAGGGGGTGCGAAGCGGCCGGCGATACTCCGAGTACGGTTCGGAGTTGGTTGGCACGGAAAAGCTCGATTCCGCGCAGCACGGTATCGCGGCTACGAAACGGCGAGGTGGGCTGCAATAGGAGCAAACCGTCAACCTTGCCGCAAGCTTCTTCATACCAGTCAAGCGCGTGTACACACACCTCCGCCGAGGAGGCCAGATCGCTCGACAGCTCCGCAGGGCGCAGCCAGGGCACCGACGCGCCGGCGCGGCGCGCTATCTCGGCGATGTCGGGGGCGTCGGTCGACACCAAAATGTCGCAGATGTCCGGGATATTCTTGGCAACATCGATACTCCACACGATCAATGGGCTGCCGCCCAGCAGGCGGACGTTTTTACCTGGAACGCGCTTCGAGCCGCCGCGGGCCGCTATCAGAGCAAGAATCCTCAGTTTGATCATCCCCTTTCCTGCGCCGGCCCTGGCTGTTCTCCTTCTAGGCTCCTGATCGAGTGTTCAGCCGCGAATATACGCCGGCGCTGCGAAATGTTACCAATCAAATCGAGCTTACGCTGCAAGATTCGGCCCGGCCACAGACCGAATCGTTAAGTTTTGACAAGCGAATGGAATCGCCTGGATCCTAGGCCGCCGGCGAGATCTCTACATAATCCAAGAAGGAGCGCAGCACCTTCAAGCCGACCGACCCGCTCTTTTCAGGATGAAACTGGCACCCGTATACATTCCCGCGGCCGACGACGGCCGAAATCCGAATGCCGCCATACAAGCAATCGGCAAGGCGGTGACCACTGTCGGCGGGCTGCGCCATGTACGAATGTACGAAGTACACGGCCTCAGAAGGCTCAATGCCGGACAGCAATGTTCCGCTCCAGCTGCGCGAATTCTCCGAGGCCGTCAGCGCATTCCAGCCGATATGAGGGATCTTCTGTGGTTGGCCCAGCGCCGTTACGGCCGGAACCGGCACCACTTTGCCTGGGATCAAGCCGAGACCCGTGCTGGCGCCGAATTCCTCGCTGCCATCCAGCAGCATCTGCATCCCCAAGCAAATGCCCAGCAATGGAGTGCCTCGAGCCGCGATCTCCCTGGCAACGCCATCGAGCCCCCGCCGGCGCAGCTCGGCCATGCCGTTGGCGAATGCGCCCACGCCGGGCAGGATCACCCGGGGTGACGCCAGCAGGGCATCATGGTCGGCGGTTACCGTTACGGCCGCACCGCAGTATTCCAATGCCCGCCGCACGCTCAGCAGGTTCCCCACGCCGTAGTCGACGACCGCGATCTCAGGGCGGGTCATACGCTCTCACTTCGAGGCCTCCGCTCCTGGCAGCACTGCGAATCTCGCCCACCGTGGCGCGGCCGTAGTGGAGAATATCGGCCATGGCAACCGCGTCCGCGCCGCCTCTTTGAACCGCGTCGATCAGATCTTCCGGCTTGCCCATTCCGCCGCTGGCGATCACCGGCACCCCCACTTCCTGAGTCACCGCGCGGATCATCGCCACATCGAAGCCCTTACGAGTACCTTCGCGGTCCACGGACGTCAGCAATATCTCGCCGGCCCCCAGTGACACGCCCTGCTTAACCCAAGCGATGACGTCCAGCCCGGTCCTTTCACGGCCGTTGTCGGTATAAACCTCCCAACGGTCCGTACCGATGTGCTTCGCTTCTATCGAAAGCACCATGCATTGACTGCCAAATCGCCGGGCGATGTCGCTGATGAGCCGGGGGTTTGCCACGGCCGCGGTATTCACCGCGACCTTGTCGGCGCCGGAACGCAGCAAATAGGTGGCGTCATCGACCGACCGGATGCCGCCGCCGACGGTCATGGGGACGAACACATCCTGCGCCGCCCCCTGCACGATATCGCCCAGGCTGTTGCGTCCATAGAGACTCGCGACGCAATCCATATAGATCAACTCATCGGCGCCCTGCTGGTAGTAGCGCAAGGCATGCAGGTTGGGGGATCCGATGACGCGCAGCCCCTCCAGGTGAATGCCTTTGATGAGATTGGGACCCTTGATATCGAGTCGAGCAATCAGCCGGATCTTTCTCATAGCCTGACGATTTGAGACTCCTCGTCCCATATCGGGTGCTTGAGCCGCCAAGCGCCGTCGACCCGCTCCCAGAGGTGATCCGAACGCCAGCTGTCGACGACCTCGTGGAATTGTCTATCGGTGATGGAGCAGTACTCGAGAAACTCCTCGAAGTGCTTCTTCGGGAACTCCCCGTCGTAGCGTTTGACCAGTGCGATGCCTTCCTCCCGATCGATCTTGCCGTCGCGAATTTCATGTGCCGCATCGGACGTCGTTCTGCCGATGCCGAACTTGATATAAGCCAGATAATAGTGATAGCCGTCGATCCGATCGTCCAGACTTGCGTACTTCGAGTAGGTACCTTCGGATCGTTCGGTATTCGGCGTGAATCCGGTATTTTCCGTGCAATAGTAGAAGTTTTCCTGCGGGTCCCAGAATTTGTAATAGCCCAAGAAATGTATGGTGGTGCGATTGCGCACGATGTCTTCGTAGCTCGGCGCCATGAACGGCTTCAAATCCGCGTCCGTGATTCCGTGTTCCACCCAGAACGTCGGCGGCAAGCCGGAAAAATAATGCTTGTCGTGGTCCTGGATGTCCCTGTCGGGGCGGAAAGCGTTCTTCATGTCGCCGCCGTATTCGACCTCGCCGTTTTCTCCGTACATGATCAAGGACACGCCGTATTTCACAGCCATGTGCAATGGAAAATTCGTCTGGCCGTAGATAAAGGGCTGAAAGGGGTCGCCCAGATGAGTGAATGCCAGATTCGTCAGTTGACGGGTGACCTTGCCATTGGGGGTACCGAGTATGTTGTCGAACCCGGAAGCGATGAATGCATCCAGATTGCGGCGGCCGATGGCGGTCGCCTTGAGGGGCGCCCAAGTCACGGTGAGAGGATTCATTCCATACTTGTACTTGAGCTGATGCGCGACGAAACCGCCGTCCTTGCCGCCGCTGCACGGGACGATGACGTCGTAGTCGCCGTTGGACTTCCTATGCCGATCGCACAATTCGATGAGCTCCCGCTCACGCGCGTCCCAATCGACACGCGTGCGTTTGAATTCAGCGAAGTTGCAGGCCGAGCACACTCCATGCTCGTCGAAAGTAATGCGCGGACGTTGGTTCGATATCGTGCATTTCTTGCAGAATCGAACCTCCGCAGGCAGTTTATACTGGCTGATCAGATCTCTCTTTTGCATTTTGACCATTGCTTTAAATACTCGATCGGGTTGTGGCTTCGCCAATATTCGCGGCTAGCGCCTGGGATTGGGGGAATGCCGCTCATGCGCACGCTGCAGGTCATCCGCGCGTCCCACATCCAGCCAAGGCTCATGCATCGGGTAGACAATGGTGCGCGCGGCGCGTTCTTGCAGGCGGCCGAACAAAGCCGGCATGTCGCACTGTTCACCGGCCGTCAGGGCGTTCAGGGAGTCCGGCTCCAGCACATAGATACCCGCATTGATATGGCTTCGGGTCACCGGCTTTTCCTCGAAACCAACGATATCAACCCCTTTGGTGCGCACCACGCCAAAGGGGTGCTGCCACTCATGCTGGCGAACCGCCATGGTGGCCGCGGCTTGGTGGCGGCAATGAAAATCGAGGACCTCGCCGTAGTGAATATCGGTGAGGACATCCCCATTCGAGACCACGAACGGGGCATTGGGGCGGGGGTTCAGAAGCGCCAAGGCTCCTGCGGTACCCAAGGGTGACTCTTCACGCAGATACTCGATTTCAATCTGCCAGCGGCTTCCGTCGCCGAAATATTCCTCGATCATACGGCCGAGATAATGCACCGCAACCACGAAGTGCTGAAACCCGTTCGCTCTGGCCCGCTCTAGAATGTGCTCCAACATGGGCTTGCCGCCCACCAGCAGCAGCGGTTTGGGGCAATTTTCGGTCTGGGGCCGCAAGCGGCTGCCTTGACCTCCCGCCATGATAACCATCAGGTTCGGGCGCCACTCGGGCACCATCAACTCGTCCCACAAATGCAGGCCGACGATCCGCCGGTCGCCGTCGACGACGGGCAACTGGTGAATCTTATTGGCCCGCATGAGCTGCAGCACCGTGTCTCGGCTCAGCTGGGGAGGGACGACCAGCGGTTCACGAAAAATAATGGCATCGATCGAACTGCTCATGTCCATGCCGCGCAATAGGCCGCGTCGAATGTCGCCATCCGTGACGGTACCCAGCAGCGTGCCATCGGCCGCCACTGCCAGGACGATCTGCAGTGCGCTCTCATCCAAATTGCGGATGGCCTCGCGCAGCGTCGAAGAGGCCGGCAGCAACGCCTGCCGCCACCGGTCGGTCAATTTCGGCTCGCCGCCATCCGCCGAGGGTTTGTTCGAGGGTTGATTCATTGCAGTCGCCGCTTCACGCCGGAGCCAGATCGTGAAATGACTTCTTTAAAATGAATTCCAGCGGGTACTCCTGCAGCACCCGCACGATTCTCTCGCTTGCCCCTCCGTCTCCATAGGGATTGCGGACTGCCGGCAGCGTTGCCTGGAAGGCTGGCGAAAAGAGCCGATGCAGTGCTGCAGCAATGTTCTCGCGATCGGGCTTGCAATCGATGACGCTGGCGGCTTTAAGCCTGCCTCGTTGACGATCGCCGATGTTCACCGTGCCCTTGCCGAAGGTGGGCACCTCCGTCAAACCGCTCGAGGAATTGCCCACGACGCCGTCCACATGGGCAATACAGGAAAGATATCGCAACTCGCCCAAGGAAGCATACGCGCGGGCGCTGGGCCGGTTCGCGACGAACCGTTCGAGCATCTCGATCAATACGCGGCCGTCGGTGTCCGCATTGGGCATGGTGAAAATGAGATGAGCGTCCTTGATCCCCTCGAGCGCGCAAAGCAGCTCCGTCATTTGTTGGGCGGACGTCGAATTCTCCAAGGTCGCGGGATGAAAGGTGATCAGTAGATTCTTGTCGCCCAGCCTGAAATCAAGGGCTTTTTCCAACGCCTCGCGCCCGAGCAGGTCGAGCTTGCTGATTTTATCCACCCCCAGGCCGCCCACCAAGAACACACGCCGCGGATCCTCCCCCAGCTGGATGACTCGCTGCCTGTATTCTTCAGCCGCCACGAAATGCAAATGCGACATTTTCGTGATCGAATGGCGCATCGCCTCATCGAATGCACCTTCCGTCAATTCACCGCCGTGCACATGCGCGATCGGAATTCGTGCGACAGTGGCGGCGGCGGCGGCCGAAAAAATCTCGAACCGGTCTCCCAGCACCAGCAGCAAGTCGGGCCGAAGCCGTTGCATCGCTTCGCCGAAGCCGATCAGCCCCAGGCCCATGGACTTCGCCACGGCCGCCGGCGTGTCCGAACTCAGCAAGATCTCGATCTTCTCGTCGATGCAGAACCCATCCTCCTCTATGGCGCGGTAGGTGAGCCCAAACTCCGGCGAGAGATGCATGCCTGTGGCAACGACCTGCAGTTCGAGACCGGGTGCATCTCGAATGCCTTGCATGACAAAACGCAGGCACCCGTAATCGGCCCGGGTACCGGTCACGACACCGACCGTTCTAGCCGTGCGCTTCATAGTTCGATCAACTCATCCGGCGCGAAATTACGCGGCGCCGCCCGGCCGATGACTTCGTCCCAGCGCATCGGCGACAAGCCGGTGCCCGGGCGCTTGGCGGCAAGGTTGGATTCATCGAAAATCTCGCCGGCGCGAATCGAGCGCGCCGCAACCAGCGACTTGCGCGCGATGGATTTGTTCTTCGCCTCGCCCGTGCTCGGGCGCTTGATGCCGTCGCCCAGCGCCTCCGACACGTTTCGGATCGCGGCGACCATGGCTTTGAGCTCCGCCGGCTCCAAACTCGCCTGATGATCCGGTCCCGGGGAATGTCGATCCAGAGTAAAATGCTTTTCAATCACCGAGGCACCCAGCGCTGCGGCCGCGATCGCGACTTCGATTCCCAGTGTATGGTCGGAGTAGCCGACCGCAACTCCGAAGGCGTCTCGGATGGTCAGCATGGCGCGGAGATTCACGTCCGCCATGGATGTCGGGTAATCGGTATTGCAATGAAGCACGGTAATATGCGCTCGCGGCGTTCCGGCAGCTTCGAGCACCTCCATTGCCGCCTCGATTTCACCCAGGGTCGCCATACCGCTCGAGAGTATGACCGGTCTGCCGTAGCCGCCGATGTGGCGCAGGTACGGCATATTCGTTATCTCACCGGAAGGAATCTTGAATCGATTCAACCCCAATTCAGCCAGAAGCCCGACACTTTCGATGTCGAAGCCGGTGGAAAAGAATAGAATGTCGCGGCTCTTGCAATGCGCGATCAAGTCGGTGTGCATGGCGCGCGTCAATTCCAACCGCCTGAGCATGGCGTGCTGCGATTCGGCGGCGCCCGCCGTCCGCAACTGGTAGTCGGCCTTGGCGGCCCGGGCCGTGACCAGCCGATCGGCGCTGAAAGTCTGGAACTTGACCATGTCGGCGCCCGCGTCCGCCGCGACATCTATCAATCGCCGTGCGAGCGACATGTCGCCGTTATGGTTGACGCCCGCCTCGGCGATCACCAGCGTTCTCACGGAATCCCCTTGACGGGAGGCATCCGTGTCCCCGCCTCGCAATCGGCTATGACTCGCTGCCCCATCCCGATCAGGCAGCGTTCTCCGATGGTGACCTGTTGCCGCACACTGCTGTTGCTTCCGATGAACGTGGCGGAACCGACACGCACCCCGCTGTTGATGGCGGCACCGGTGGAAATATGGCAATGATCCGCGATCACGGCATCATGCTCTACGAGCGACTGGCTATTGATGATGCAATTGCGCCCCACCGTCGCCGCGGCATTCACCACGGCGCCGTGCATGACGATGGTGCCGGCGCCCACGGTCGCGTGGGGCGACACATAGGCCCTCGGCGATACGATCACGGGGCACGTGCAGCCCCTGTGTTGCAGCTGTCCGAAAAGGCGCATCCGCGGCTCCGGCGTCTTGATGTGGCCCACCGTAATCAAGGCATGAGAATAATTGCGAAGCAATTCTGTGAAATCCGCATCCGTACCCAGCACCGGGTAACCCAAAACTCGTGCGCCGCGCTCCTCGGGTAGACCAACCAATCCCGCCACGGCAAATCGGCCCTCCTGCTCGATGACATCGATGCATGCTCGAGCATGGCCCCCTGCGCCCAGAAGCAATAGGGGTATCAGGCTCATTTGCCATCCGAGCCAAGATGAGCGCTGCTGGGCAAATTCATCAGCCGGGCCTCCAAAGACTCGGACACTTGCATGGACATTCTCGGGCAATCCCGGTACGGGGCCAACCGATGCATCAATGTCCACGTCGGGCGGGTCATCAACCCCGCGTCGTTGGTGGCGGCAAGAATCGCGTCTCGCTGCGCCGCAGCAGAAGGATTCAGCAACAAGGTCTGCAGCCAGTAATTGCTGCGGCAGCCCGGCGGCTCGGCGACCAGGTGCACCGGCCCCACATCCGCGAATGCCGCCGAATAACGCTCGAACAATCGGCGCTTCGCCTGAAGGAATCCGGGAAGCTGCTCGAGCTGCGCGCAGCCGAGAGCCGCATTGATATTCGGCATCCGATAGTTGTAGCCGACTTCGTCGTGCCGATACTCCCATCGATGCGCAACCTTGGCGGTCGTGGTCAAATGCTTTGCCCGCTGGCCGAGCGCGGTATCGTTGGTGATGATGGCGCCGCCGCCGCCGGTGGTGACGGTCTTGTTGCCGTTGAAACTGAGTGTTCCCATCAGCCCGAATGTGCCGGTGTGCCGCCCATTGACCGTGCTGCCGAGCGACTCCGCCGCGTCTTCCACCAAACTCAAGTGAAAGTCGCGCGCCACCGCCGATAGGGTTTCGATGTCGACCGGGTGGCCAAACGCATGCATGGGGACGACGCAGCGGATGACCCGGCCGGTGGCGCGGTTTATGCATTGCTTGGCGCGAATCTCGGTGGCAGTGCGCAAATATTCACGCAGTGCGCGCGGATCCAGCCCGAGGTTGTGTTCTTCGCTGTCGGCAAAATGCGGCACGGCTCCGCAGTAGCTGACGGCATTCGCGGTGGCTATGAAAGTCAGCGCGGGAATGAGCACCTCGTCGCCCGGGCGGACTCCCGCCAATAGCATCGCCACATGCAGCGCGGCAGTGCCGTTGACCACCGCTACGGCGCGTTTTGCCCCGGTGAACGCCGCGAGGTCTGCCTCGAAGCGGTCGACGAACTTGCCCACCGAGGATACGTAGCTCGAGTCCAGGCATTCCTTGACGTACGCCCATTCATTGCCGGCAAATCGCGGCTCGTGCAAGGCAACGGGCCCACGGCCGACCACCGCGCGAATTGCGCCGACGATCCGCTCCGCAAGCAAATTTTCGGTAGTCGCAATGTTCACAGATTGTAGATATCCGATCGGTACGACCTGAGATTCGCCGGCTCCTTGAACCATTCTACCGTTGCGGACAGGCCGCGGCGGAATCCATCCAGTCCGCCGTACTGGGGCTGCCAATCGAGAAGTTTGCGGGCTTTGGAGTTGTCCGCCCAGAGCCTTTCGACTTCGCTCTTATCGGGGCGCAAACGCTGCTTGTCGCTCAAGAGTTCGATCTCGACGCCCATGACCTCCGCGATCGCACGTGCGGCGTCGCCGATCGATATCTCGAAGTTGCTGCCGAGATTGACGACCTCACCGATGCCAGTTTGCGATCGCAGCGCACATATGAATCCCGCCACGGTATCGCTCACGTAGTTGAAGTCGCGCGTCGGGTGCAGTGCGCCCAGTTTGATCCGGCGCAGCCCATGGGCGATCTGGGTAATGATCGTGGGGATCACCGCGCGGGCCGATTGGCGCGGACCGTAGGTATTGAAAGGACGCAGGATCACAACCGGCGTTGCGAATGAAGTGTAGAAGGACATGGCGATCTGATCGGCGCCGATCTTGCTCGCCGAATAGGGGGATTGCCCCTGCAAGGGATGATCCTCGGTGATCGGAACATACCGCGCCGTTCCGTACACTTCGCTGGTCGAGGTATGTATCACCCTCTGGACGCCCAGCTCGCGGGCGGCTTGGACGATGTTGAGCGTGCCTTTGATATTGGTATCGACGTAGGTATCGGGCGAATGATACGAGTAGGGGATCGCAATCAGGGCGGCAAGATGCAACACCGCATCGCAGCCCTTCACTGCGGCACGCACTCCGTTGGGATCGCGGATGTCTCCGGCGAATACCTCGAACTTGTTCCGCACGTCCGCCTCGCATCGATCCAGCCAGCCCCAGGAACCGAACGAGTTGTATAAGACGAACGCGCGCACATCATAGCCAGCGCGCACCAGAGCTTCGGTCAGATGCGAACCGATGAATCCGTCGGCGCCGGTAACCAGGATTTTTTTCAGGAGATCGCCCTCAACTAGCCGCAGGAACGGCGCAAATATTCGGCATGAGCCGCGCTCAAGTCGATATTGATGCTTTCAACCTCGCCATCGCGGACCGGACATAGGCAATGATGACGCCCAGAGCCAGCCCCGCCAGAATGCCGCCGAGAACCATGAGCGAGCGTTTCGGGCCGAACTTTCTCTCGGGCGGCACGGCCGGATCTATGACCGTGAACGCGTATTCCACACGCGCGTTTGCCAGCATCAACGTCTTCGTTTCGTTCTCGACCAGACTATAAAGCGCATGCTGAATCTCAACTACATTCGTTTGCGATATCTGCTTGGTGAGAAATGCAATATTGCGGGTCGCCTCGTCTATCGCGCGAGCCCGGATGCGCTCATTGGCGAGCGCCACGAAGCCATTGGCCCACTTCGCCGCCACCGCCGCACTTTTCCAATCCACATCGATGGTCGTGAGACCCGTGCGCTTGTCCTCCTTGATGGTCAGCACACCTTCCTTGAACGCCTTGACGGCGAGCCACAGCGTTTGCTTGCTCTCGCCTTGGAGCAGTTCCCCCACCAAATCATTTCTCTGGATGAACTCCGCAACCAAGCTGCGCGATTGCAGAATGGCTTTGGCCTCCCGATCGCTCGAGCTTGCCGAATCGAGATTGACCCCTGCCAGGCTCGCGATGCCGGCCAAACCGCCCAGCTGACCGCCCAAAGAGCCTGATCCGTTGATGCCGCCATTGCGTGATACGGGCGCGATCACGGTTTCCCCGCGATATATCAATGTCGCCGTAATCGCGAAATACAGCGCGACGGCCGTGCACAACACGGTCGCCGTCAATATGATGACCCTGGCGCCCGATAGGAATCGCCAAATCGCCACCATGTCCACATCGTCTTCCCGGTCGGCGTATCGCCGATCGTCGGACAGCGCGGACCCCGAAGGGGAAGCTTGCCCGGCCATCTATACGCTTCGGACCGCTAGCAAGGCCACGGCCAGGTTGTAAATAATGGTCGTAACGGCCTGCCACAGCGGCAGGGCCCGGATCCTTTCCGTGTCGAGCGGCACTACGATGGTATCTCCGGGCCGCATTTCCACCGATTGCGAGCGCCTAAACCAACCCGACCGTTCTCCCGAGATGACGTCGCCATTGGCACGCACGACGTAGATCCGCTTCTTATCGGCCTTCTGAGTGGTTCCGCCGCTCCTCGCGATGTAGTCGTCGCGGGTCAGGCCCGCCTCGAACACATGCGAGGTGGGGCTCTGCACTTCTCCGAGGATGGTGATCTCCTGGCTCTTCTTGGGAATCAACAACTTATCACCGTCTCTCAGCACGACGTCTTCGGGTGCGCCAACCGGTCCCTTGATCACTCGATTGACGTCGATGACGAGCCGGCCGACCGGTTTTGTCTCCCGGAGTTGGTTCATCAATTGTTGGCCTACCGCCAAACCTTGCGCCGCACTACCCCCTCCGCCGGAATTGGTGGCCGCGCTGCCGGCGACCGCCTCCAGCGACAGGGAGGCGAGATCGCTTTGCAGCCGATTGGCCAACAGCTCTAGCTGGTCCTTCTCCCGCTTTTTCAACTCCTCGCGAATGAACACCGCGCCCTCGGGGAAGGCAAAATCGGTGAACCCGCCGGCGCGGTGCAAGACCGAGGACAGGGTTTCGCCCTGATGGATGGGATACTTGCCGGGGAAGCGCACTTCGCCCGCCAGCTCAATCGATCCTGGCTCCACCCATTGCGGAATGGGCTTGATGACCAGGACGTCGTAGGGTTTGAGCTCGAGATCGGCGCGGGCATCGCCGCGGCGGATCGCGGCGAGATCCACCGGGATCAGCTCGGTCGTGCGAGCGTCTCCGCTGCGTACCTCGTATCGCGTAATCTCGGCTTCGCCGCGAAATGCCGAGTCCTCCAGGCTGCCGCCGGCGCGGATCAAGTCGCTGACCCGCATGCTGGGTTCGAGCGGATAATGTCCCGGTGCCTTCACCCGGCCGTCGATGCTGACCACCTGCTCCGGCCTGTCGGGCGATGCCTGCAGCTGCAGCTCTCTGATGACCGGCGCCAGAATGCGTTCGCGATCGGACGACAGATCGAACACGTAGATCTTGTCGCGCGGCTGTAGCTCCGGATCGGCCGCGCTACCGCGCGCCGCAAGGGCCCGGCGCAGATCGGCGGAAAGCACCTCCACCTTCAAGTCGGGCGGCACTATGCGGCGAATCATGATGTAGTGCTCGTCCGCGTTCGGCCGTAGCTCATCGAAGCTGCCCAGCACGTCGCTTAGCCGCAGCCCGGGACGATATTCGAATTGGCCCGGCCGGAACACGTAGCCCGTGAGCACCACGGAGTTTTCCAGCGTCGGCCGTATCGCAGGCACCCTCAGCTTATCGCCGTTGTCCACCTGAATCGCCCGCCCCGCCGGCGTGGTCAAGTCGACATTGCGCATTGCACGCATGCTCGACGGAAGGATTCGTTCCAGCTGGCCCAATTTGGCGTCGGCGTCCGGCAGCAGGCCGCCGGCGATGTCGACGGCTTGCGCCGCAGTATTTTCCCCTTTCAACTCGTAGATGGCCGGCCGCCGCACTGCGCCGTACACCGACACCGTCTTGCCAATGGGGGGAATAAAGATCACGTCCCCGGGCAGCAGCTGGCTATCCTTGCTGGTGTCTCCGTGCAGCAGGAGATCGTAAAGATCGAGCGTGGTCACCAAGCGCCCGTCACGCTTTAGCTGGATATTGCGCAGAGAGCCGATTTTCTTGACGCCGCCGCTGACGAACAGTGCATTCGTCACGGTGGACAGGCCGCTCACCGTGTAGGAACCGGGCTTCTCAACGTCGCCCAGCACGAATACGCGAATGGAGCGCAGTTGGCCCATGGTCACCGTCACGTGCTCTCCAATCAGCTGCTTGGACACGCGCTCTTCGATCGCCGAGCGAGCTGCATCGAAAGTCATGCCGCTGACCATGATGGGCCCGAGCTTCGGGAAATTCACTCTGCCGTCTCGCTGCACTGTCAGCTCGTAGAGCGAAGAATCATTGCCGTAAAGCTGTATGTGCAGCGTGTCGCCGGGTCCCACGATGTAGTCGACCGGAACCTGAATGTCCGAGACCGGAGCAAATGTGCTCGGCTCGCCCTTGAACAAGTCGTAGCCGAACGGCTTCAGCGCCTCGACGTCGAACGGCACGAGGCGCAGCAGCGTCACTCTCACCGCGTAATCCGCCAGGTCCGGGTCGGCACCGAGCCGCTTCGTCGCCTCGGACGAGGTCAAGCCTGCCAACGGGATCGCAGGCAAACCCGGCAGCTCCAACACCCCGAAACTATTGAGCTTGAAGGGATTGTTGTCGAGGATTCTGTTGCGGAATTTCTCCTCTTTCTCCCTTTCCAGATCCGTCTTGGGAGTCTCGACCGGGCGGCAGCGCGTGTTGGCGAAGTCGGTGTTTGCCGCCTTGCCATCGGCCCCGTGCAGGCCGTTGTTGACCGAGGTGGCGATATTGCCGGCTGCGGCACTGCTGCCGCTCAGACCGGGGATGCCGGCGATGGCGGCGATGGCGTTGTTGCCGTTGCTCCCATTGAGATTGTTCTGATCGCCGTTTTGATTCGAGTCGCGTTCGCACAGCTCATCGAGGGAGAGCAGCTCGATCAATACGGTGTCATCGGCGCGTAGCTCAGGATCTTCGTCCGCCTGGCGAAGCATTCGGCCATCGAGGGACTTTTGTTCTCTTTCCTTCTCCAACTCCCATTGCTCGCTGGTCTTGGTACGGCTGGTCTCGGGCGTTTCGAGCTTCTGATCCGTCTTCTCGCCCGTGCCGTTGCCCTTGCCCCCCAGCACCTGCTGCAGTATGGAGCCCTGCTGATCCGGCGACAGGCTGTTCTTCAGGGCCTGCAGGGTATCGGAGGTCTGGCTCTGGCCCTGGGTCGATCCCGCCAGGCAGGCCGCAAGCAGCGCAGCCAACGCGCCTAGAGTTCTAGTTCGCATGCCGTCGGCTCATGGAGCTCGGGGAAGAAGTCGCTGTCGGTGAATGCGTCCGGTGCCTGGAATGCGTCCAACGTGAAGTCATGCTCCCACTACCATCTCTTTAACAACCTCACTCGCAATTGCGCACCCGGACGACCGGCCCGGCTCGTGCCAGGCGCGTATCATAGCCTGTACGCTCGCCCGGGTAACCCCATCTGCACCTTCGTCGAAGCCGATATATCGCTCGTCAGCGCTTGTAGTTCTTTGCCAGCCATTCCGAGTAGCCGGGTCCCAAGAGCGCCTGCCACCACCGCGTATTGGCCAAGTACCAATCGATCGTTGTCCGCAGCCCTGCGGCGAGACTGCGCGCCGGAACGTACCCCAGCTGGCTTTTCGCCTTCGCATAGTCGATGGCATAACGCCGGTCGTGGCCAAGGCGATCGCGCACATGAGTGATCAGATCAGCCGCCCGGCCGCCCTGGACTGCCGGCGAGGCCGGAAAGGCCGCGCGCAGTTCCTCCCTCTGACCGAGGGAGTCATCCACCAGGCTGCATAGCGTCTTCACGATCTCGATATTGGCCGTTTCGCTGTTGCCGCCGACGTTGTACACCTCGCCCGCCCGTCCACCTCTGAGCGCCAGCGCAATCGCCACGCAATGGTCCTCCACGTGCAGCCAATCGCGCACTTGCAGCCCGTCGCCATACACCGGCAACGGCTTACCCAGCAAAATGTTGACGATGGTGAGCGGAATCAATTTTTCGGGAAACTGGAAGGGACCATAGTTGTTGGAACAATTGGTGACGGTGGTATCGAGCCCATAGGTCTCATGGTAGGCCCGTACCAAATGGTCCGAAGAGGCCTTGCTGGCCGAGTACGGCGAGTTGGGTGCATAGGGAGTGGCTTCATGAAACGGAGCATCTTTCGGCCCGAGGGACCCGTACACCTCATCGGTGGAAACATGATGGAAACGATGCGCCACGACGGCCTTTCGATCGATCCATAGCGTTTTTGCCGCTTTGAGCAGCGAGTGCGTACCGACGATATTGGTACGTATGAACTCATCCGGGCCCAGGATGGATCTGTCGACATGCGACTCCGCCGCAAAATGCACCACCGTGTCGATGCGATGCTGCTCAAGGAGCGCGCGCACCGTTGCCTCGTCGCAGATGTCGCCCTTCACGAAGACATACCGAGGGTCGCGGTCCAGGCCGGCGAGGTTATGGATATTGCCCGCATAGGTCAGTGCGTCGAACACTACCACCCGCCCCTCGCCGGCTTTTCCCAGCCAGTGATGCACGAAATTGGCGCCGATGAAGCCGGCGCCGCCGGTAATGAACACGTTATGGGGTTCGAACGTCATCCAGCATGGTCCTCAAGTTGTGTCGCCAGTGCCGCGCCGGGACATCGATCATGTCGCGTGTGGCGGCGGTATCGAGCACGCTGAACGCCGGACGCCGCGCCCGCGTCGGATAGGCGGCGCTCAGGATGGGCGTAATGGGCACGGCGCGCCTCAACAGGCCCCGCGCCAGCGCCTCATCTTGAATGGCGACGGCGAAATCGTACCAGCTCGCGACCCCCAGATCCGTCCAGTGGTACACGCCGCCCGGCACCCCCGCCTCGATGAGGCCCCAAATCGCCGCCGCAATGCCGGCCGCCCAAGTCGGCGTGCCGATCTGGTCGCAAACCACGCTCACCTGCTCCTTTTCGCGCATCAGCCGCAGCATGGTCAGCACGAAGTTTCGCCCGGCGGCTGCGTACACCCAGGCCGTGCGCAGCACGACACCGGAGCCTTCTGCGGTCAATACACGGCGTTCGCCGCCGAGCTTGCTCACGCCGTAAACGCTCAATGGATTGGTCGGATCGGTCGGCAGGTACGCGCGATTCGAGCTGCCGTCGAATACGAAGTCCGTCGATAGATGCAGCAGCCGGCAGCCCGCCTTGGAAGCCGCCGCCGCGAGGACGCCCACGGCGGTGTCATTGACGGCGATGGCTCGAGCCGGCTGATCCTCGGCCAGGTCCACCGCGGTGTAGGCGGCGGCGTTGATGACACAGTCGGCACCGCTGCCCGCAAATGCGGCCGCCACGGCCGCCGCATCCCCGATGTCGAGTTCGGCATGAGTTCGTACCGCCACCTGATGGCGGGGAGGAGCCGCCGCAACGAGCGCGCTAGCGACCTGGCCGCCGCCGCCGAGCACCAGCGCCTTCACGCGAATTTCTCGATCTCGGCAAAGCTCGCGCCATGAGCATCCTTGGCGGAGAGCTTGGGTACCACACCCGGCGGCAGAGGCCAGCGAATGCCCAAGGCCGCATCATCCCAGGCCAAGGTACGCTCGTGCTCGGGACTATAAAAATCCGTGCACTTGTAAATGAAATCGGCGGACTCCGAGGTGATCAATATGCCGTGTGCCAGGCCCGGCGGCACCCACAACATGCGATGATTCTCGGCCGACAACTCCACGCCCCAGGAGGCGCCGAAGCTTGGGCTGCTGCGGCGCAAATCGACCACCACATCGAATACGCAGCCCAAGGCGACGCGCACCAACTTGCCCTGCGTGTGCCGTACCTGCAAGTGCAGCCCTCGCAAGGTCCACTGGTTGGAACGGCTATGATTGTCTTGCACGTATGCCGCATCGATACCGGCGGCCTTGAATTTCTCTTCCTGCCAGGTTTCCATGAAGAATCCGCGGGAGTCTCCGAACACTTGCGGCTCGATGAGCACCACACCGGCGATCGGAGTCTGAGTGAACTTCATGCTGCCGAATACTTCAATTTTGCGGCGGCTCGTTGACGATGCGCAGCAGATACTCGCCATAGCCGCTTTTCTCCAGCGGCTTGGCCAGCTTCACCAGTTGATCGGCGGAGATGAAGCCCGAACGCCAGGCGATCTCCTCCACACAGGCAACTTTCAGGCCCTGCCGCTCCTCGATGATGCGCACGAATACGCCGGCGTCGAGCAGGGAATTGTGCGTGCCGGTGTCGAGCCACGCCGTGCCGCGCCCCAGCCGCTCCACGTGCAGCGCGCCGATCTTCAGGTAGGCGCGGTTCAGATCGGTGATTTCCAACTCGCCTCGAGGCGAGGGCGTGAGCGCCTTCGCGAAGGCCGGGGCGCGCCCGTCGTAGAAATAAATGCCGGTCACCGCGTAATTCGACGGCGGCGTCTTGGGCTTTTCCAACAAATCCGTCACGCGGCCGTCGGCGTCGAACTGCACCACGCCGTAGCGCTCCGGATCCTGGACGTAGTAGCCGAATACCGTCGCGCCGGATTCGCGCTGTGCCGCGGACATCAGCAGCGCACTCAGGTTGGCGCCGTAGAATATGTTGTCCCCGAGAATCAGCGCGCAGGGTGCGCCGTCCAGGAACGATTCACCGAGAATCAGCGCCTGCGCGATACCGTTCGGGACCGCCTGGACCGCGTACTCGAACGACAATCCCCACTGCACTCCGCTGCCCAGCAGATCGCGAAAGGCCGCCTGATCCCGCGGCGTGGTGATGATCAGATAGTCGCGAATGCCCGCCGACATCAACGCCGCCAGCGGATAATAAATCATCGGCTTGTCGTAGACCGGCAGCAGCTGTTTGCTCAGCGAGGTGGTGATCGGGTGCAGGCGGGTGCCGGCGCCGCCCGCCAGAATGATGCCCTTGCGTTGCTTTGACAAAATATTGCCTCGATGACTCGGCTGGCGATTATAGGGTATTTCGCCGGCGCCGTTCGCGGATCACCGATGAGTGGCTACATAATCGATGAGCGAGGCCAGCGCCCCCGCCCCTGGCCCCCCCGGCGCCTTCGCGCCTTTCATGTCGATGCCCACGGCGAGCTTCTTGCCAAGCTCCACGCCGAATTGATCGAAGGAGTTCACTCCCCAAACGGTGCCTTGCACGAACACGCTGTGCTCATACAGGGCGAGGATTGCCCCGAGCGTGCGGGCCGTGGTTTGCGGATACATGAGCAGGGAGCTCGGCCGGTTACCCGCGTGCATGCGATGCGGCACGAGCCGTTTGATGTCCTCGGCCGACGCACGGGCCCTGTGCATGTCGGCCTCGACCTCCGGGGCCGTGTAGCCGAATGCAAACGCCTGGGACTGGGCGAAGCAGTTTTGCAGCGCCAAATCCTGAGCCTCCGTGCCGCCCCACGAATCGCGCAGCGGCGCAACGAAGTCCAGAGCCGCCGTCGGCGTTCCCTGGTGCAGCATCTGAAAGAACGAGTGCTGGGCGTTCGATCCCGGCTCGCCCCAGACCACCGGCGCGGTGGCGAAATCGACCCGCTCGCCGGCCAGCGAAACCGACTTGCCGTTGCTCTCCATTTCGAGCTGCTGCAGGTAGGCGGGCAATCGGGCAAGCCTTTGGTCGTAGGGCAACACCGCCAGGGTCGGCAGCTTGAGAAAGGTGCGGTTCCAGACCCCGAGCAAGCCCATCAGCACGGGCAGGTTCTTCTCGAGCGGTGCCTGCGTGAAATGCCGATCGATGTCGCTGGCACCTTGCAGGAATTCTTCGAACCGCTCGCTGCCGACCACCAGTTCGGCTATGAGCCCGATGGCCGACCACACCGAATAGCGGCCGCCCACCCAGTCCCACATGGTGAAACGGTGCTCGGCCGCGATGCCGAAGGCGTCCATGGCCGGGCCATTGGTCGATACCGCCACGAAATGATAGCCGGGGGATTTCTCCCCGAGCGCGCCGACGATCCAGGCGCGCGTGGCATTGGCATTGGCCTGAGTCTCGAGAGTCGTGAAGGTCTTCGAGCAAACGACGACCAAGGTTTCGGCGGGATCGATGCTGCGGATCAAATCCTCGAGCTGCGTGCGGTCGACGTTCGATACGAAGTGCGGAGCGATGTCCCCGCTCCACTCGGCCCTGAGCGCGTCGCAGACCAGGAGCGGTCCCAAGTCCGAGCCGCCGATGCCGATATTCACGACGTGCTTGAATCTCTTGCCGGTGATGCCGCGTTTCGCGCCCGAGCGCACGGCGCCGACGAAATCGGCGAGCTTGCCGCGCGACTCGCGCACCTCGGCTTGAATGGCCGCGGAGCCCGCAAACTCCGAGCGCAGCGCCGTGTGCAGGACCGCGCGCTGCTCGGTCAGGTTGATCGGGTCGCCGCGGAACATCGCCTCCCTGCGAGCCGGCAGATCCGCCGCGCGCGCCAGATCCAGCAGCAGCCCGAGAGTCTTGCCGGTGATGCGCTGACGCGAGAAGTCGAGCAGCCAGGAATCGTGGACGATGTGAAAATTCTGCCAGCGCTGCGGGTCGGCGGCGGTCAAATCGCGCAGATGCGCCTGCCCCAGTTCATCGGCGTGAGCGGCTACCGCCGTCCATGCGGGGAGAGACGAGTTCAGCTGTGTCATGGCGAGCGGTCGACTCTTGAGGATTGCGGGTGGTGGTACTCAAGATACCATTCGACGAAGCGCTTCACACCCGTTTCCAAATCGGTGCCCGGCCGGTGGCCCATATCTCGCCGGGGGGCTTCGACGCCGGCCCAGGTGACCGGAGTATTACAACTTTCGCCACACCGTTTTGCCGCCGGACGCCTTGTCGAGCAGCGCGAGGATGTGCTCGTGCGCCGCCATTTCCTGCTCGTCGGGCCTGATCACGATGACAGCCGGGAGGGCGCCCACGCGCGGCGGCGCGGCCTGGCGCGCGCGGCTGCGCGCCGCGTCGGATCCCGCGCTCAGCGTGAGAATGGCCTGGCCGCCGGTCATGGCCAGGTACACCTCGGCGAGAATGCGCGCGTCCAGCAAGGCGCCGTGATAGTCGCGATGCGAATTGTCGACCGAGTAACGCTTGCACAGGGCGTCGAGATTGTTGCGTTGCCCCGGGTGCATCTGGCGGGCGAGCGCCAAGGTGTCCAACACCCGGCACATATCGCCGATCTTGTGCGTGAGCGCGGCGCGGGCGAGTTCGGAGTCCAAAAAGGCGATGTCGAAGGGGGCGTTGTGAATGATCAGTTCCGCGTCGCCGACGAACTCGAGGAACTCCGCATGCACCTGCGAAAACGTCGGCTCCTTGGCCAGCCGTTCGCGCGTCAGGCCGTGCACCTGCTGCGCACCCTCGTCGACATCGCGCTCCGGATTCAGGTAGCGATGGAAGGTGCGGCCGGTGAGCCGGCGGTTGCTGAGCTCCACGCAGCCGATTTCAATGATGCGGTGCTGCTGCTCGACTTCCAGTCCCGTGGTTTCGGTATCGAGGACGACCTGGCGCATCTTAGGATCTACCGCGCCGCCAGCAGGCGGTCGATGGCGACATTGGCAAGTTGATCGACGTATTCATTGCCTTCATGTCCCGAATGTCCCTTCACCCAATGCCATTCGATGTCCTGCTCCGCGGCCGCCGCATCCAGCAGCTGCCACAAATCCTGATTCTTGACCGGCTCGCGCGCCGCCGTGCGCCAGCCGCGCGCCTTCCAGTTCGGCAGCCACTCGGTGATGCCCTGCAGTACGTATTTCGAGTCGGTATAGAGTTTGACGGCACAGCGGCGCTTCAGGGCCCGCAGCCCCTCGATGGCCGCCATCAGTTCCATGCGATTGTTGGTGGTCGCAGGCTCCGCGCCCGACACCTCTTTGCGCTCCCGGCCCGCAACCAGCAAGGCAGCCCAACCGCCGGGACCGGGATTGCCGCGACAGGCCCCATCGGTAAATATGTCGACCTGGGTCATGGCGCGATTTTGGTGGCGGACGGACGGACTTTGGAAGTGGGCTCGGTCGCGCCGACCAGCACGCGTTGGCGGACACGCCGCCGCGGCCGCACTAGGGTCATGGTTTGCACGCGCTTGCGCGCCTTGAGCAGGTAGGCTCCGGCCGTCCACGAGGCGCGCGGCCGCGCGACGCCGATCCTGGCCGCCGCGCCGTTTGCAGACGCCTCGCGCGGCGAACCATCGCCGGGGCGCGGCAAACGGCCCTTCGTCGGTAACGGACCGAGATAGCCGTAGACGCCATCCACGTCGAAACCCAGCAGCGCCACCCAATCGCGCAGCCGCCGCTCCGACAGCATGCGCTGAGTCTGCGGCGGAAACACCGGGCGCCTCAGATAGCGTGCGAATGCACGGCGCAGACCCCAGCCGCTGAAGGGATTGAAGCCGCAAATCATCAGGCAGCCTTCCGCGCACAGCACGCGCTCGGCCTCGCGCAGCACGGCGTACGGATCCTCCACCAGCTCGAGGGTATGCGGCAGGAAAATCGCATCGATGGAATCGGAACGAAAGGGCAGGGAATCGAGCGGCGCGCACAGAGTGACTTCTGAACCCATCTCCGGCGCCACCAGCGTCGTGTGCTGGGTGCGAGCCCCGTCCAGCAAATGCCGCGCGGGTCCCCAGGCCCCGACCTGCAGGAGCTCGAAACCGAACACGTCATCGAGCGCGAGCGGCGCCAGCGCCGCCTCTTCGCGCAGCACCCGGGCTCCGAGAGGACCCTCGAACCAGTCGGCCGCCGGGGCATCGGGCGATGACTCCAATCTTCCTCCTTTATCAAAACACTAGCGAAAGTCGAATGTTACAGGTTAAATACGCCGCAAAATGTCAATTCATGCCACGCATATAGACGTGCGCTCGGTGCGCGCCTTTTCCGATAACTATATCTGGCTCATCGACTCACCCCGGGCTTCGGGCCGCATCGTCGCGGTCGATCCGGGCGATGCCGCCCCCGTGATCGCCGAGCTGCAGCGCAGCGGCGCAAGCTTAGCCGCCATTTTGCTGACCCACCATCACCCCGATCACATAGGAGGCGTACCCGAACTGCTGCGCCGCTGGCCGGTACCGGTCATCGGGCCCGACGACCCCCGAATTGCGCAGCGCACACTGACCCTGCACGATGGCGAGCGCTGCGAGTTGCCGGACTTGGGACTTAGCTTCGAGACTTTGCACGTACCCGGGCATACTTTAAGCCACATTGCCCTTTGGGGGCACGGCGCGCTGTTCTGCGGAGACACCCTGTTCAGCGCAGGCTGCGGCCGAATGTTCGAAGGAACGCCCACACAGATGACTGCCTCGTTGACCCGCCTGCGAAACCTGCCGCCCGACACCCGGGTGTTCTGCGGTCATGAATACACCCAAGCCAACCTGCGATTTGCATTGACGGTGGATCCGGCCAATCGGGCCGCAATCGAGTATCAAGGCCGCGTGGAAAGCTTGCGCGCCAAGGACGAGCCCACTCTGCCCTCGAGCATGGGATTGGAGATTCGAGTCAATCCGTTCCTGCGCTGCGATGTCCCGGCCATCGTGCAGGCCGCGCAGACCCACGCCGGCAAGTCCCTCGATGAGCCCGCCGAGGTGTTCGGGGTGTTGCGCGCCTGGAAGGATCATTTCCGCTAGCGGTAAGGTATGACGATCGTATTCCGGCAATTTCCCATCATCGGAGCGCTGCTATTGCTCGGCGCGTGCGCGCATCAGGCGCCCAAACCCCCCGAGCGCCAGCCCATCGTGGTTCCGGCGGCGCCGGCCGTTCCGGAAACCAGCGTCGCCGCTCCGGGCGAGACCGCGGCGACGCCCTCGCTCGCCATGCCGAGCGAATGGCGTCACCACAACGGCGAGGACTACGACGACCTGTTCGACCGCATGCGCGCCGGCTTTGCCTTCGATGAGGTGCAGGAGCCGGCCATCGATCAGCAGCTCGCCTGGTTCGAGCACAACCCCGATTACCTCGAGCGCGTATTTCAACGCGCTCAGCGCTACATGTACCACGTGGTCACCGAGGTGGAGGCGCGCGGCATGCCGTTGGAGTTCGCGCTGCTGCCGGTGGTGGAGAGCGCCTATGAGCCGTTTGCCTATTCGGTGAGCCGTGCCGCCGGATTGTGGCAGTTCATACCCGACACCGGCAGGCGTTTCGGCTTGAAGCAGGATTGGTGGTTCGATGGCCGGCGCGATGTCATCGAATCGACCCGCGCGGCGCTCGACTATCTGCAAGCTCTGCACGATCAATTCGACGGCGATTGGCTGCTCGCCATCGCCGCTTACAATGTCGGCGAGAATACCGTGCAGCGGGAATTGGACTACAACCGCGCTCATGGCAAGCCCACGGATTTCTGGCACCTGAAGCTGCCTGCCGAGACCCGCGCCTACGTCCCGAAGCTGCTCGCCATGAAGCGCTTGATGGCCGAGCCCGAGCGCTACGGCCTGGAATTCGCACCGATTCCGAACGAGCCTTACTTTGCCGTCATCGATACGGATTCGCAGATCGACCTGAAGGTCGCGGCGCAATTGGCGGGCACGAGCTACGATGAGCTGGTCGCCCTGAATCCCGGCTATAACCGCTGGGCCACCGACCCCGACGGTCCGCACCGCATGCTGGTGCCCATCGACAACGCCGACGGCTTCGAGGCGGCCCTCAAGAGCCTGTCGCCCGAAGACCGCGTGCCCTTCTCCGTTCACGAGGTAGCGCGCCGCGAGACGCTGGCAGCCATCGCCAAGCAGTACGGCACCTCGGCCGCCGTCATCTCCAAAATCAACGACCTGAAGGGCGGCAAGGTGGCCGTCGGGGAGTCGCTGAAGATTCCGCAGATCAGCGGACCGCTGCCCGACAAAGTACTGCTCGCCGCCTCGAGAGTCGACCGGCCGCAGAGCGATGTGGGCGGACGCCGGCAGCGTCAAATCGTCTACCGCGTTCGCGCGGGTGAGACCCTGAGCAGCATCGCCAGGCGGCATGGCATGCCGGTGAGCACCCTCGCCCGGCTGAACAACATGGGGACCGACGACTCGCTGGTGAAGGGCCAGCGCCTGCTGATCAAGGCTAGCGCGCGCCGCTACCGCGATGAGGGCGCGCAATCCGGCCGGCGTGTGCTTTATACCGTGCGCCGCGGCGACACGGTTTATAGTATCTCTCGGCAGTTTCAGGTCTCCGTACCACAGCTCAAGAGCTGGAACGGCCTGAACCGGAACCACCAGATCCGAGCGGGCCAGCGCCTGGTCATGTACGTCGACTCGAACCGGCAACAAGGATAAGCACCATGGGTTTTTTGAGCGGCAAGCGCGCACTGATCGTCGGACTTGCCACGGACCGCTCCATTGCCTGGGGCATCGCACAGGCCATGCACGCCCAGGGCGCCGAGCTCGCATTCGCGCACATCGAGCGGATGACGGACCGCGTAGTGCCGCTGGCCAAGCAATTGGGGTCGGATATCACCTTCATCATGGACGTCGCCTCCGACGAGGAGATCTCGAAGGGATTTGCCCACCTGAAGTCCCGCTGGGATGGATTCGACATCCTGGTGCATGCCGTGGCGTTCGCGCCGCGCGAGGCGCTAACCGGCAACTTCATCGATGCCACCGAGCGCGAGGGATTTCGGGTGGCCCACGATGTGTCCAGCTACAGCCTCACGGCGCTGGCACGCGCCTCGCTGCCCTTCATGCGGGGACGCGCCGGCTCGGTGGTCACCTTAAGCTACCTGGGCGCCATGCGCTCCATCCCGGGCTACAACGTGATGGGGCTGGCCAAAGCCAGCCTCGAAGCCAATGTGCGGTTCCTCGCCGCCGACCTGGGCGCCACGGGCATCAGGGTCAACGCCATTTCGGCCGGCCCGATCAAGACGCTCTCCGCGGCGGGCATCCCCGGCCTGCGCAAAATGCTGGCCCACGTGGCCGCAACGGCACCCATCAAGCGCAACGTAACCATCGACGACGTCGGCAATGCGGCGGCTTTCCTATGCTCCGATCTCGCCGCCGGCATCAGCGGCGAGGTGCTGTACGTCGACGGCGGCTACCATACGGTCGGAATGAGCTTCCCATCGGACGGGGACGGCCCCTAGCCGGCGAGCGCCCTGCTCTCCTGGCCGACCGGTCTCGCCTTGCCGACCGGTCTCTCGCCTTCCGACCGGTCCAAAGGGTGCGGCTCGACCGATCTGCGATTGCGCCTTGTCAACCGATCCGGGGCACCTACGTTTAGGCTAAAATGCGCTGTGCGCAGGTGTTGGCTGCCCGGAGGGATCTGATTATGTTAAATCGTCACCTTGTTCATGCTGCGGTCGCAGGCGCCTTGGGCATCGGCCTTGCGGCCTGCACCAGTTTGCCTGTCACCACCGATGCCAATCCCAACATGTCGGTATCGAATTGCCATACCTATGCGTTTGCGAATGAGCATGTCGCTAACTCCGATCACCCGGCCGCCTATGGCAATCCCTTGAATGCCGAGCGGCTGCGGATCGCGGTCGCGTCGAATCTGGCGGCCAAGGGCATTCAGCCCGCAGACCGTGCCACGGCCGAGTGCGTGGTCGGCTATGCCATCGGTACGCGGCAGGTGTTCAACGATTATTACGCCGGCTGGGGAGGCTGGGGCTACGGCGGCTGGGGATACGGGCGGCGCGGCGGATTCTACGGCGGCTGGGGATGGGATGGTCCGTACGTGAATGACGAAACCCGCATCGCCGTCGATGTGTTCGACGCCAAATCTCACACCCCGATTTGGCACGCCTCGGTCAGCCAGAACGTCTCCAATCTGACGGGCCCGAACGCCGAGGCGAGGATCAGTCAGGGCACCGCGGCGATTTTCGCCAAGTTCCCGATCGCCGTGCCGCTAGCGCCGGGCGGGCGGGCAACCTAGAGTTGCCGGCGCCGGCTGCGGGCAACCGCCTAGCGTTACGCTACGTGCGGACGCCGGGGGCGCCTGGCGTTCGAGCGGGCTTGCCTAGCGGCGCCAGGCCCTCTCTACGAACAGGTAATAGAGCAGCGCCAGCGCCGCGGCCACGGCCAGCACCAATGCGAAGAAACGGTGCAGCGAGCCCGCCAGCAGCTCCGGATGCTGCCCTACCGCCATGCCCAGCCAAGCGAGCACCGAGCACCAGAGCAATGACCCCAGAAGCGTGGCCAGCGCGTACCAGCGAAAATCCATGCGCAGAATGCCGGTAGGAATACCGATCAGGTGGCGAATCACCGGTAGCAGCCGGGACAGGAACACTCCCGGGGAGCCATAGTGAGTGCACCAGCGCTCCGCCAATTCGAGTTTGACGCTCCCCACCCCGACGTAGCGCCCGTAGCGCACGATGACCGGATGACCTAGCAGGCGGGCCGCCCAGTACATCGCGGACGCTCCCACCCAGGACCCGGCGGTTCCGGCCAACACGATGCCGGCCGGACTGAATTGGCCCTGCACGTGCGCGAGATAGGCGGCCGGGGGGATGATCACTTCGCTCGGGATGGGTATGAGCGTGCTCTCCATCGCCATCAATCCGGCGATCAGCCAATAACCTCCCTGACCAAGAGTCTCGAGATACCAATTCGAGAAGTGGTGCAGTATTTCAGCCAACTACTCGAGAGCCTGTGGATTGAGAGTCACCTTGGCATCGGCGCGCGCGGCGGCCGCATAGCTCTGCGCCTCGCTCGAAGCGATTTGCGCGGCATACTGCCGGCGCATCTCCGTATCCGGGTGGCTCGGATCGCTCGGCTCCTCGCGCACCGCGCTCAGCGCAATCACGGCCGCATCGCCGTTATCCAGCCGCGCATCGGAATAGACCGTCTTGCCCGCCGGCTTGGGCTCGCCGAAGGCCGTGGTTCGAACCGACAGCGGCACTTGTTGATCCGTCCGGGCCACGAACTTGGGCGCCACCACCGCCTGATTCAAACTCTTTGCGACCGCCTCCCAGGATTCTCCGCCCTGCAGGCGCGCGACGGCGTCGGCCGCCGCCGCCGCCGCAAGCTCTATGCCGCGCTGCTTCTTCCAGGCGGCCGTCACCTCGGTGCGCACGGCGTCCAAGGGCTTCTGCTGCGGCAGCTTGTGATCGGTGGCCCGCAGCACCACGCCGCGACCCTTTTCCACTTCGATCATGGAACTGAGCCGCCCGTCGAGCACATCCTGGCTGAAGGCGGCTTCGATCACCGCCGGTACCTTGCCCAAGGCGCCGCCGCCGTCGGTGCGGCTGAACGCCGGTATCTCGAGCACGGTCAGGCCGGCCTTGCGAGCCACCACGTCGATATCGGTCGTGTTCTGCAGTGCCGCATCCGCGAGCGCATCCTGGGCGTCGTTGAACAGCTTCTCGGCCTCATTGCGCCGATATTCGGTTTCCAACTCAGCCTTGGCCTGCTCGAATGTCTTGACGTCGGCCGGTTGGATTCCCACCAGCTTGAGGATGTGGTAACCGAACTGCGTCTTCACCGGACCCCGGATCTCATCGACTTTCATGCTGAACGCGGCGTCCGCGAACGGCGCCACCCAGGCCTTGCGCTCCGACCATCCCAGATCGCCGCCCTGCTGGGCGGAGCCGGGGTCCTGCGAGAACTCCTTCGCCAATTTCGCGAAATCCTCGCCGGCCTGTGCCCGCTTGAGGACCGCCGCCGCCTTGGCCTTGACCGCCGCATCGTCCTTCGGATTCGCGACCGTGAGCAGAATGTGGCTGACCCGGCGCTGCTCGGGCTGCACGAATCGCTCCGGAGTCTTCGCCTTCTGTTCCTCGTAATAGGCCTTCAGCTGCGCATCGTCGACGTTGACCTTCGAGGCGAGTTGCGCCAGGCTGATTTCCGCATAGCGCAAATCCACGGTTTCCGGGGTCATGTACTGCGCCTTGTGCGCATCGTAATAAGCCTTGAGGGCCGCATCGTCGGGAGTCGCCTGGCTGGCGTATTTCTCCGCCGACAGCGTCAACCAGCCGAGCTCTCGCTGCTGCTTGGTGAGCGCGCGGATTTCCTTCATCTCGGTCGCCGTCGCGAAGCTCGAAAGAGACAGGGCCGAATCGAGCTGCCGCAGCTTGACGTCGCGTCTGAACAGCGCCTCGATCTCGGGAATGGAACGGCCCTGCGACCTCAGCACGGCGACCGCATGGCCATAGTCGAACTTGCCGTCCACTTGAAAAATGGGGATTTGCGCCATGGCCGCCAGCAGCTGCGGATCCGTGACCCGGTAGCCAAGCTTGTCGGCGCGGGTGAGCAGGGCCTCGCTGTTCACATAGTCATCGAGCACGCGCATCTTGATCTGGTTGCGCTGCGCGTCGCTGACCGAACCGTTGGACTGGCGCTCGGCCTGGGCGAGTTGCTGTTGGTAGGATTGCCTGACTTCGTTGGCCGATATCTCGCTGCCGTTCACCTTGGCGGCGTAGGTCGGAGCGCTCAGGGTCCAGTTGATTCCCCAGAACACGAACACCAGGCCGATGATGCCCAGCACCACGCCGGCCAACCAACCTTTCAACTTGTCATGTATCGACTGCAGCATGATCCCACCCTCTCATACCCCAAGGCGCGGCCAGATGGCACGCGCGCAACCTTTAGGAAATGGCGGAGTGGACGGGACTCGAACCCGCGACCCCCGGCGTGACAGGCCGGTATTCTAACCAGCTGAACTACCACTCCGCTGTTGGTGGGTGCTGAGGGGATCGAACCCCCGACCCTCGCCGTGTAAAGGCGATGCTCTACCAGCTGAGCTAAGCACCCACTGGAAGAGGCGCGGAAGTCTACGGTGTCCATGCGCTTCGCGCAACTATCAACGGGGTCGCAGCGACCCCGTCTGTTAGGCGCTCGCTGCGCGAGCGGAAAGACCAGGCGGTTCGGCTTTAATGCGCGCGGACTTGGCTCTTGACGCGGGCCGGCTTGCGCCGGCGCTTCTCGTCGGCAATGGCCTCGGGAGCTTTCACCTCCGGCGCCGCCAGCGGCACCGGCATGTGAGTCAGAGCGACCTGCAGGACCTCATCGATCCACTTCACTGAGCGGATATCGAGCTTTTCCTTGATGTTGTCGGGGATCTCCGCCAGGTCTTTGACGTTCTCATCGGGGATCAGCACGGTGGTGATGCCGCCGCGGTGCGCCGCCAGCAGCTTCTCCTTCAGGCCGCCGATCGGCAGCACTTCGCCGCGCAAGGTGATCTCGCCCGTCATCGCGACATCCGAGCGGACCGGAATCTTGGTGAGCGCCGAAATCAGCGAAGTGCACATGCCCACGCCGGCGCTCGGACCGTCCTTCGGGGTTGCGCCCTCGGGCACGTGGATGTGCACGTCGGCCTTCTGATAAAAATCCACGTCGAGGCCCAGCACGGCGGAGCGGCTGCGCACCACGGTCATCGCGGCCTGGATGGACTCCTGCATCACTTCGCCGAGCTGACCCGTGTGCGTGAGCTTGCCCTTGCCGGCGACCACGGCGGCTTCGATGGTCAGAAGTTCGCCGCCGACCTCGGTCCACGCCAAGCCCGTGACCTGACCGACGCGATTGCTCTCCTCCGCCTTGCCGTAGCGGAAGCGGCGCACACCCAGATACTTGTCGAGATTCTTCGAATCGACGCTGACGGTTTTCTCCGCCGGCGCCAGCAGCAGCTGCTTGACCGCCTTGCGCCCGATCTTCGACAGCTCGCGCTCCAGATTGCGCACCCCGGCCTCGCGCGTATAGAAGCGGATCATGTCCTGAATGGCGATGTCCGCCACCACCAGCTCATCGGGCTTCAGGCCGTTCTGCTTGACCTGCTTGGGCAGCAGATAACGGCGCGCGATGTTGCTCTTTTCGTCTTCCGTGTAGCCGGGAAGGCGGATCACTTCCATGCGGTCGAGCAGCGGCGCCGGTATGTTCAAGCTGTTCGCCGTGCACACGAACATGACCTCGGAGAGGTCGAAGTCGACTTCCAGATAGTGGTCGTTGAAGGTGCTGTTCTGTTCGGGATCGAGCACTTCGAGCAGCGCCGATGAAGGGTCGCCGCGAAAATCGGTCGACATCTTGTCGATTTCGTCGAGCAGGAACAGCGGGTTGCGCACGCCGCACTTGGCGAGATTTTGAATGATCTTGCCGGGCATGGAGCCGATGTAGGTGCGCCGATGGCCGCGGATCTCCGCCTCATCGCGCACGCCGCCCAGGGACATGCGCACGAATTTTCGGTTGGTGGCGCGCGCCACGCTTTGGCCGAGCGAGGTCTTGCCGACGCCGGGGGGGCCGACCAGGCACAGGATCGGACCGCGCAGGTTTTTCACCCGCTGCTGCACCGCCAAGTATTCGACGATGCGCTCCTTGACCTTCTCCAAGCCGTAGTGGTCGGCCTCGAGCACCTTTTCCGCGGCGGTGATCTCCAGGTGCACCTTGCTGCGCTTCTTCCACGGGGACTTCACCAGCCAGTCGATGTAGTTGCGCACCACGGTGGCCTCGGCCGACATGGGCGACATGAGCTTGAGCTTGGCGAGCTCGGAATTGGCTTTTTCGCGTGCCTCCTTCGGCATGCCGGCGGCTTTGATGCGCTTCTCGAGCTCGCCGATCTCGTTCGGCGCATCGTCGAGCTCGCCGAGTTCCTTCTGAATGGCCTTCATTTGCTCATTCAGGTAGTACTCGCGCTGGCTCTTCTCCATTTGCTGCTTGACGCGGCCGCGGATCCGCTTCTCGATCTGCAGCACGTCCATCTCGCCTTCGATGACGGCCAGCATGTGCTCGAGGCGCTTGCGCACGTCGGGAATCTCGAGCACCCGCTGCTTCTCGGAAAGCTTCAACGACATGTGGGCGGCGACCGTATCGGCCAGCCGGCCCGCCTGCTCGATTCCCGCCAAGGAGGTCAGGATCTCGGGAGGCACCTTCTTATTCAATTTGACATATTGCTCGAACTGTGTGATCACGGACCGCGTCAGGACATCCATTTCGCGCTCTTCGTAGCGCTCGACGTCGGGCAATGCCGTGACTTCCGCGGAGAAGAATTCTCCCTCGGTGAGCTTTTCGATGCTGGCGCGGTCCACTCCCTCCACCAGCACCTTGACGGTGCCGTCGGGCAGCTTGAGCAGTTGCAGGATGGTCGCGACCGTGCCCACCCGGTACAGGTCCTCGGGCTTGGGATCGTCGACGTCAGCCTGTTTCTGCGCGACCAGGAGAATGCGCTTGTCGGCCTTCATGGCCAAATCCAGGGCGACAATGGATTTCTCCCGCCCGACGAACAGCGGAATCACCATGTGCGGGTACACCACCACGTCGCGCAGCGGCAGGACGGGCATGCCGCTCACGGGCGGTGCGGATTCGGGGGCATCGGCAATGGGTTCGTCGCTCACGAGGCTAGCCTTATGGTTGAGGGCATGTCAGCAATCAGGTCTTGAGCAACATGCGGGCCGCCTTGAGCAGTTTCAAGCTCGGGTCAGAGATGATCCGAGCCCGTGGGACGCCGCTGTTCCTCGACAGGAGCCACCAGACGAGTCTCTTCGGTCCGGTGGACGATATAGGGCTTGGTATGGCCTTCGATCACCTGCTCGTCGACCACGACTTTCTGCACATTGCGCAAGGAAGGTAGATCGTACATGGTGTCGAGCAGCACATTTTCCAGGATCGTGCGCAGGCCGCGCGCACCCGTCTTGCGCTGCATGGCCTTGCGCGCCACCGATCGCAATGCGTCCTCGCGGAAATCCAATTCCACGCCCTCCATGTCGAACAGCTTCCGATACTGCTTGGTGAGAGCATTCTTCGGCTGCATCAGAATCGAAATCAGCGCATCTTCGTCCAGTTCCTCCAAGGTCGCGACCACCGGCAAGCGGCCGACGAATTCCGGAATCAGGCCGTACTTGATCAGGTCCTCCGGCTCGGTGTCGTGGAACACGTCGTTGCCGTGCGGGCGGGCATTCTGCTCGCGCACCTCGGCGACGAAGCCGATGCCGCTCTTGTGCGTGCGGTTCATGATGATCTTTTCGAGACCCGCAAACGCACCGCCGCAAATAAACAGAATGTTGGTCGTGTCCACCTGCAGGAATTCCTGCTGCGGATGCTTGCGGCCGCCCTGCGGGGGTACCGAGGCGATGGTGCCTTCGATCAGCTTCAGCAGCGCCTGCTGCACGCCTTCGCCCGAGACGTCGCGGGTGATCGACGGGTTGTCGGACTTGCGCGAAATCTTGTCGATTTCATCGATGTAGACGATGCCCGTCTGAGCCTTCTCCACGTCGTAATCGCACTTCTGCAGCAGCTTTTGGATGATGTTCTCGACATCCTCGCCGACGTACCCGGCCTCGGTCAGGGTGGTCGCATCGGCGATGGTGAACGGGACATTGAGCAGGCGCGCCAGAGTTTCCGCCAGCAGGGTCTTGCCCGAGCCGGTGGGCCCGATCAGCAGAATGTTGCTCTTCGCGAGCTCCACTTCGTCGCGCGAGCGCACGCCTTCGGCGCCGCGCGTCTGCAACCGCTTGTAGTGGTTGTATACGGCCACCGACAGGACCCGCTTGGCGCGCTCCTGGCCGATGACATATTCATCGAGGACTTTCTTGATTTCCTGGGGCTTGGGCAGCTTGTCGCGGGTGCGCTCGGCGCGCTCCTCGAGCTCTTCCCGGATTATGTCGTTGCACAGCTCCACGCATTCGTCGCAGACGAAAACGCTGGGGCCGGCAATGAGCTTGCGAACCTCGTGTTGGCTCTTTCCACAGAAGGAGCAGTACAACAGCTTGCCGTCATCATGTTTGCCGCGCGAATCTTCGCTCATGCTGTCCTCAAATTGACCGCGGCCCCCGAGAATCCACGGGGAACGCGGCTACAGTACCGACTATATAGCACCCGGCCGACCTCACGCAAAGATAAGGTCTCGCGGGCTGTGACCGGGGTCCGGGGCGGGCGATTCGAGGGGCTCAACGGGCGAATCGGGCTCTCATCAGGCCTTTGCAGGGATGTCGCCGCGCTTTTCGAGCATGGAATCGACCAAACCGTAAGCTCGGGCCATTTCCGCCGTCATGAAGTTGTCCCGGTCGCTGTCCTGCTTGACGCGCTCGACGGTCTGGCCGGTGTGCTTGGCCAGTATGCCGTTCAGGCGCTGCTTGGTCTCCATCACGTCGCGGGCATGGATGTCGATGTCGGAAGCCTGGCCCTGGAAGCCCGCCGAGGGTTGATGAATCATGATTTTCGAGTTCGGCAGCGAATAGCGCTTGCCCGCCGCGCCGCCGGCCAGCAGCACCGCTCCCATCGAGGCGGCCAGTCCGACGCAGATCGTGCTCACGTCCGGTTTGATGAACTGCATGGTGTCGTAGATGGCCAGTCCGGCGCTCACCGAGCCGCCGGGGGAGTTGATGTAAATCGCGATGTCCTTCTCAGGATTCTCCGACTCGAGGAACAGCAGCTGCGCCACCACCAGGTTCGCCATATAGTCCTCGACCGGACCCACGATGAAGATCAGGCGCTCCTTGAGCAGCCGCGAATAAATGTCGTAGGCCCGCTCGCCGCGGGCGGTTTGCTCGACCACCATCGGAACCAGATTGAGTGCGCGCGTCGTCATGAATTCTTGCCCTTGTGCTAAATACCGACCATCCAGCTTGTGTGAGGACTTCTCGGCGCCATTTCAAGGCATGCCTAGAGCTACCCTTCGAAATTCATCAATTCTTTGAAACTCGACACCTTCTCGTGCACCTTAGCATGCTCGAGAATCCAATCCACGACCTGGTCCTCAAGCGCGAGACTTTCCACCTGGCGCATGGCGTCGGCGTTTTGCAGATAGGCCCGCTTGAGCGCTGCGGCATCGCCGTAGGCACCCACCATTTCATCCAGGCGGGCGTTCGAGCGCTGCGGATCCACCACCAGGTTCTGGCGGCGGATGACATCATTGAGCAAGAGCCCCAGCGCGACGCGGCGGCGCGCGGGCTCCACCAGCGGCTCGCGCGGCGGCGCCTGCGAGACATCCTTGACCCCGGCCCGGCGCATGGATTCGACTTGCATGTCCCGAATCTGCGACTCGAGCAAGGCATTCGGCACGTCGATCGGATTGGCTTGGTATAGCTTGTCCATCACCGCCGCCTTGTTGCGGTTGCGCAGGTTCTGATCGAGCTCGCGGCGCATATTGGCCGCCACGTCCTCGCGCAACTTCGGGATGCCGCCCTCGGTAACGCCGAATGCCGCACAGAATTCCTCATCGAGTTCGGGCAAGCGGGGCTCCTCCACCGACTTTACCTGCGTCGCGAAAACCGCCCGCTTGCCGGCGAGCTCCGTCGCGCGGTAATCGGCGGGAAAGTTCACGTCGATGTCGCGATGCTCGCCCGCCGCGGCGCCCACCAGTCCCTGCTCGAGCTCGGGCAGCATCCTTCCCTCGCCCAGCACGATCGCGACGTTCTCGCCCTTGCCGCCGCCGAACTCCACGCCATCGACCTTCCCCAGAAAGTCGATGGTGACCTTGTCCCCGGCCGCCGCCACGCGATCCGCCGGGACGTACTTCATCTGCTGCTTGCGCAAACGCTCGATCATGGCGTCGATGTCGCTCTCCGAGACTTCGGCCGTGATGCGCTCGATTTCCAGGGATTCCATCGGCTGCAGGGTCACCTCGGGGAAAACCTCAAAGGTCGCGACGTATCTAAGGTCCTGGCCCTCGTCCATGCTCTGCGGCTCGATGCGCGGGTTGCCCGCCGGTGAGAGCTGCTTTTCCGTCACCGCTTCGGCAAAGCTCGATTGCAGCAACTCGCCGATCACTTCGCGATGCACCTGCGGGCCGAATTGCCGGCGGATCACCGTGAGGGGCGCCTTGCCCGGCCGAAAGCCCTTGAGCCGGGCGGTGCGGCTCAAGTTCTTCAAGCGCGCGGCAATCTCCTGGCTCACTCGTTCGGCCGGCACCTGCACTTGCATGCGGCGCTCTAATTTGCTGATACTCTCGACGGAAACCTGCATGTCAATCCTCGTGGTTTAGCTCTGCGTGCCGGCAATGGACCAATGCTTTGGTGCGAAAGGCGAGACTCGAACTCGCACGGGTTGCCCCACCAGATCCTAAGTCTGGCGCGTCTACCAATTCCGCCACATTCGCATCGCCAAATTCGAATCGGAAATAGCCCGCTAGTATATCCGACTCGCCCCATTTTGGGGTTGGCGAGCGGCAGTGGCCCCGCTAGCGCGGTTCACTTTCGCGAACCAGCAGGCGGGCGACTTCGCGCAAAGCCGGCAGGCCGTTTTCGAGCATGAAGTACAGCGGACTGTCGCCCTGGAACGGCGGGGATTCGCGCGGGGCATGCACCCAGGCCCAAGCTCGATCCTTCAGGCCGGCGCCCGCGGTCAAGGAATATTGGATATTCGCGATCAGCGCCGCACGCTCCTGCTGCGTTGCCGAAAGACGCGGTGCCTGCCCCAGGCGATAGCGTTCGAGCACTTGAGGAGAAGGAATCTTCAGCAGCCGGCACTGCTGCAGGGGCGAGAGTTCCCAAGCGTCGGCAATCACGAAAAATCGCTTCAGGGCGCTGGTGCTGGTATGCCTGGCCGCACGGCGGCTCGCCGGCTGCAATACCAACCGGGGCCCGGTGCGGGATTTGCTGGGTAATGCCGTGCTCATGATGCCCCAAGCATACTCCCTAAACGCCGGCACGCTCGCCATCCTGGGGGCACGCTGGCTATGATGGCGTTATGTCCATGACCTTCGCCGAAAGGCTCGCCCGAGCGCAACGAATCAGCGGCAGCTTGGTCTGTGTCGGCCTCGACCCCGATCCGGCGAAGCTGCCCAAGGATCTCGATGCCGAGCCGCGCGGCGGCGCCGAAGCCGCTTTTGCCGGCGCCCCCGCTTTTGCCGGCGCTCCCTTGTACGCCTTCAATCGCCGCATCGTCGACGCGACGGCCGGCGTGGCGGCGGCATACAAACCGCAGATCGCCTTTTACAGCGCTCTGGCCGCGGAGGATCAACTGGCCGCGAGCATCCGCTACATCCGCGAGCGCGCCCCGTCGGCGCTGGTGATTCTCGATGCCAAACGCAACGACATCGGCAATACCGCCGAAGCCTATGTGCGCGAGGCGTTCGATCGCTACGGCGCCGATGCGGTCACCGTGAATCCCTACATGGGCGAGGACTCGGTGCGCCCCTTTCTCGCCCGTCCGGACCGCGGCGCGATCCTGCTCTGCCGCACCTCCAATCCGGGGGCCGAGGATTTCCAGGAATTGCTCGTCGACGGACTGCCGCTCTATCGGCGCGTCGCCGAGCGCGCGGTCGGCCATTGGAACCAGCACCACAATCTCATGTTGGTGGTGGGCGCCACCTATCCGCGAGAGATGTCGGAGCTGCGCCGCGCGCACCCCGATGTGCCGTTCTTGGTGCCCGGCATCGGCGCTCAGGGCGGCGATCTCGACGCGACGCTGGCGGCCGGGCTGGATGCCCACGGTTCGGGGCTCTTGATCAATTCCTCGCGCGGCATCATCTACGCCGGCGGCGGCACGTCAGCCGCGATCGGCGCGGCCGCCAGTGAACTGCACTCGGCCATCAATCGGCACCGAGGGCACCATGCACGGTGATGTGCACCGGCCCATTGCGCACGGTCGGAGGGGGATATCACTGCGCTGAGGCGGCGTCAGGTCCCCGTATCGATCGGTGTGGAGTTCAACTTGTAGACGACGCCGTCCTTCATCACGAAGCTGACCCGCTTCATCAGGCTGATATCGTCGATCGGATTGCCCGGAACCGCCACCACGTCGGCAATTTTGCCCTCGGCGACGGTGCCCAAATCCTTGTCGTGCTTCAGCAGTTGCGCCGCATTGATGGTGGCCGCCTGAATGGTGAACATCGGCGGCATGCCCGCCCCCACCATGAGCTCGAATTCATGCGCATTCTGGCCGTGCGGGTATACCGCGGCATCGGTGCCGAAGGCGATTTTCACGTGCGCCTTGTAGGCGCGTCCCGCGGTGGCCTGGATCAGGGGTCCGATCGCCGCCGCCTTGGCGGCGACCTGCGGCGGATAGTAGCCGGGTACTTTGGATTGCCGCGCGACGAAGTCGCCGGCGATGATGGTAGGCACATACCAGGTGCCATGCTCCACCATGAGTTTCATGTCCTCGGCATCCATGTAGGTTCCGTGTTCGATGGAATCGACGCCGCCGATCACGGCGCGGCGTATCGCCTCGGCGCCGTGCGCATGCGCGGCCACGGTGAAGCCATAATCGTGCGCAATCGACACGACCGCCTTGATTTCCTCCAGGGTCATCTGCGCGTTGTCGCCGCTCGAGCTTTCGTCGAGCACTCCGCCCGAGGGCATGATCTTGATCAGATCGGCTCCCACCTTGTAATGCATCCGCACGGCTTTCGCCGCATCGTCGACGCTATTGATGATGCCGTCCGTGGGCCCGGGATCTCCGGCCAAATCCTCGCGGTAGCCGTTGGTCGGATCGGCGTGGCCGCCGGTGGTGCCCATGGCCTTGCCGGCCGTGTAGATCC
Source organism: uncultured Gammaproteobacteria bacterium (assembly GCA_963837435.1). Classification (GTDB taxonomy): domain Bacteria; phylum Pseudomonadota; class Gammaproteobacteria; order Steroidobacterales; family Steroidobacteraceae; genus Bog-1198. Next base: position 105,255 of record CAWINJ010000009.1, on the reverse strand, counting down.
TGGGTCCCGGAATGATTCCCGCATTGATGGCATTGCGCAGCGCGATCGACTCGTTGTTCATGTCGCCGAGGTTGCGCACCGTGGTGAATCCGGCCAGCAGGGTGCGGCGCGCGTAGACCGTGGAGCGCACGGCGTAGTCCGCGACGTTCCAATGGAACTTGTCGACATAGCCGGTGCGGCTCGTCTGGTCGGTGAGGTGAGTATGGGCATCGATCAATCCCGGCATGCAGGTCTGCGTGCCGAGGTCGATCGTTTTCGCGCCGGCGGGCGCCTGTGCTCCGCTCAAGACCTGCTTGATGCGGCCCGCCTCGATCACAATCGTGGTCTCGCCCAGCATTTTGCCGCCGGCCGTGTCGATGAGATGGCCGCATTGCAATGCCGTGATCGGGGCGGCGCCCGGCGCGGGCTCATCGGCCGCGTACGCGGCGCCGGCGAGCAAGAGTGGGGCAAGGCTCGCCGCCAGGGCGATTGAGCATCGACTGTCGATCCGCGGGTACCGCATGAGATTCTCTCTGGTTACTGTTGGGCAGACATTGGTTAATGTTGGGCAGACATCAAGGGAATCGCATTCCAACACAGGGAGTCTGTCCGTTCAACGCAATCCGTCGCCGCGACCGGCGCTGCGGTCTACGCCGGCGCGCTCACGGCCATCGCCAGCACCGCGTGCAGCAGCACATTGGCGCCGGCCGCCAAATCGCCCGGCAGCGCACTCTCCGCCTCGTTGTGACTCAGCCCTCCGGCGCAGGGGACGAACACCATCGCCGTGGGCACCACGGCCGCCACATTGCAGGAATCGTGGCCGGCACCGCTCACCATTTCCAAGGAATCCAAGCCGAGCGCGGCCGTCGCGGCACGCACGGCCGCGACGCAGGCCGGATCGAAACTCACCCCCGGCGCCTCCCACACGCAGCGGACAGCGCCTGTCAGGCCGCGGCGTTCGAGTGCGGCATGCACCAGCCGGTTCATCTCTTCGCGCAAGCCGGCGTACTGCCGCGCATCCGGATGGCGAATGTCCACGGTGAACCGCAGGCGGCCCGGAACCGTGTTGGGCGACCCCGGCAGGGTCTCGATGAAGCCGAATGTAATCCGCGCGTCCCGTCCGCGTTGCTCCGCGGCCGCATACAGGGCCGGCAGCAAATCCGCCAGCACCCGGATCGGATCGCGCCGCATCTCCATGGGAGTGGGCCCGGCATGCGCCTCTTGACCCTCGACCACCACCTCGTGGCGGCTCATATGCTGCACGCCCGTGACGATGCCGATGATCTTGGCCTTTTGCTCGAGCACGGGCCCCTGCTCGATGTGCGCCTCGAATGAGGCCTTGACCGCCTGCCGCGCGAGAGGAGCGCCGACGGGCACTCCCGCGCGCTGCAGTTCGTGGCGCACACTGATCCCGGCGCGGTCGGTTAAAGCTAGCGCCGTGTCCAGCGCCAGGCGCCCGGACCACACCGCCGAGCCCATCATCGCCATCGGGAAGCGGCTGCCCTCCTCGTTGCACCACACCGACAATTCGATGGGATGCACGGTCCGTACGCCGTGATCGTTCAGCGATTCGATCACTTCGAGACCCGCGAGCACCCCATACACACCGTCGAACTTGCCGCCCGTCGGCTGGGTGTCGAGATGGCTCCCGGTCATGACGGCCGGCAATGCGTCCTCGCGACCGGCACGCCGCAGAAACAGGTTCCCCACCGCATCCGTGCGTCCGCTGCAGCCGGCCGCCTCGGCCCACTGCGACAACAGCTTGCGGCCGGCCATGTCGGCATCGCTCAGCGCCTGCCGGTTGCAGCCGCCATGCGCCGTCGCGCCGATCGCCGCCATCTGCATCAGCCGCGACCACAGTCGATCGCCGTTCACACGCAATTCTTTCGCCATGATTGTGCTGCTGCGCCGGAGCCGTACGACTTGCGCCGATCCGGCTCGGTCGATCGACTGGCGGACCCGAACGGTCCGCCAGCCACTCCCCTTCCCCCGTCGGCTCTAGAACCTCTGCCCGAACTGTACCCAGACCGTCCTCGGCTGTACCGGGCTGATGTAGGGCTGGTTGCAAGTGGTCGGCGTGCAAGCCGCAAACCGCGTCAACTCTCCCAGAACGTTGAAGGCATTCTCCAAGCGCACCGTGAAGGTCATCTTGTCGCGCTCGACCCCGGTGGCGAGATTGACCAGGCTGTACGGCGGCAGTTCGCCGAGATGTTCCTGGCCGTTCTGTCCCGGCTGGTAGAACGCCGGGAAGAGCAGCGGCACCGATGCGTCCTGATACACATACGCTGCCTGCGTGTAGCCGTTCCAATCGCCGATTGGATAGTTGTAGCGCGCAATCAGGTTCGCCTTCAGATTCGGCACGCCCGGCATGCGCGTCCCCGAGGGGGCCAGCGGCCCGGTCGTCACAGTTCCGTCGGCGAAGCCCAGAGGCGATCCGGAAACGCCGTTGACCTGATTCGGGCAATTCGTGACCAGCGTCGTCGTTCCCGGCACGTAGCCGCCGCAGAAATTCGAGGTCAGCTTCGCATCGAGCACGGTTGCGCTGCCGCTCAGCACCAAGCCGCCTCCCGCTGCCCATTCGAAATTCGTTTCGAGTCCCTTGCTGCGCGCGGACGCCGCGTTCTGCACCACCGTTACGCTGTTGGGGCCGAGGAAGGAGAATTGGAAGTTGTTCCAGTCCTCGAGGAACAGGGCGCCGTTCCACCGCAGCCGGCCGTTCAGCCACTGAGTTTTCCAGCCGACTTCATAGTTCTTCAACTGGTCCGCCTGGTAGGGCGGATAAATGGCCTTGATCTGGGCGTCGTACACGCGATTCACGCCGCCGGGACGGAAGCCCGTGGAGTAAGTGGCATACACCATGCGGTCCGGATCGAACTTGTAGCTCAACGTGGCCCGTTCCGTATGACCGGAGTCCGAAACAGCCGCGTTGAGATTGGTGCAGGGCGCGTAATGGAAAGGCTGATACGTCGGGTCCGGGGCTCCTCCGGGCGGTCCGCATTTGTTCATGCCCGAGGCATAGCCGGTCAGAGCTTGGTAGTTCTCAGAGTAGCCGTAGTACCCCTGGATGGAGTTGTCGTACTTATAGAAGCGCATGCCGCCGGTCAACGACCAGGCCGATGAGATGTCCCAAGTCACCTGGCCGAAGGCGGCCTGGTCGCGGTCGACGCGTTCCTCATCGGTCAGCCAGATGGTGTTGTTGGCCAGCGTGGGGATGGTCAGATCCTGCGCCAAGCCCTGCTGGTTGAAAGCATAGGGATTGCCGTTGAGGCCCGGCAACACATAGTCCTCGTAAATCTCGTGCACCTGGCGCTGCGCGAAGATACCGACCGTTCCCTTGACCGCATACTGCTGCGGCGTGCTCACGCGCAGCTCATTGCTCCACTTGGTGTAGTGGTTCTTTTCGATGACGAACTCCTGCGGTTCCGCAGGATTTCCCGCATTGTCGGTCCAGAGCGATCCCGACCCGTAGTGCTTGTCATACCAATAGGAATAGTCCGAGTAGTCCGCGATCGAGTGCTGATTGCGCACGAAGTAGGCGCCGGCATAGACGATGTCGAAGTTGCTCTCCTTGCCTTCGACGGTGAGCGCGGTCTGGGTGAAGGAGTCCTGATCGTTCTCCGGCCCGAAATGCGTGACATCGAGATCGCCCACGCCCGGGTCGTAGGCGAAGAAACCGGTGGCGGCGGTCTGCTGCCCCATGAAGGTCGGAGTCACCGTCCAGTTGTCGTTCAAATCGAACTTCAAGGCGGCCCTGCCGCCCTTGTATTCAACGGTGTTGTAGTTGTTGCTCACCGATTCGGCGTTGCTCAAGGTCTGGCCCGTGACAGACCAGGTCGGGAACGAACGATTGCCGTCGACGATGCCGGCGTTGACGTTGGTTCCGGCGACGTTGTTGATGTAGCCAGGATCGTGCTCATCCCAGCCGACCAGGCGTACCGCCGCCCAGTCCGTCAGCGGGATGTTGACGAACCCCTCGGCCTTCCAGCCCTGGCCGCCGCCGTTGGTGATGGCATCGCCGGCGACATCGTAGCCGGCCTCGAACTTGCTCGTGTCCGGCTTGTTGCTGATGATGCGGATGGTGCCCGCCTCCGAACTCGCGCCGTACAAGGTGCCCTGGGGACCTTCCAGCACTTCCACCCGGGCGATGTCGTACAAGTGCACGTCGACCGTTCCGTCGATGGTCGTCACCGGCTGCTCGTCGAAGTACGTACCCACGGTCGGCTGCGAGCCGGAATGGTTGCCGTCCTGGCCGCTGTCGATGCCGCGCATGTACACGTGGCTGGTGCCGACGCCGTTGCCGCCCTGGCCGATGCTCTTGATGGTGGTGACGCCGGCCAGGTATTCGACGTATTCGTCGAGGTTCGCGATATTCAGCTGCTCGAGCTTCTGTGTGCCGATCGCCTCCATGCTGATCGGTACGTTCTGCAGGTTCTCCGTCACCTTCTGCGCGGTGACCGTCACCTCTTCGAGCGTGTCGGTGGCCTGGGCCGCCTGCGGCGCGGTCTGAGCGTGCGCCGCACCGCCGGCGAGAATCGCCGAAATGGCCGACGCGAGCGGCAATTGGCGCAGCAACCAGCGGTGGTCGTGGCGGTGGCCGGGTCGGCCGCCGGCATTTCGGTGTTGACGCCCGCGCGTGTTGAATCGGCTGCTGGTCATGATGTTACCTTGCTCCCTACTTGAAATTGTGATCGATCGACAAATGCCAGGCTAATACGATGCCGGAAATTCCGGCACCGACGGATAGAATTCAAGCACCGGACCGAGCGCCTCTTTCAAGGAGCCGAGCCAGGGTTCGTAATGCCGCCAATGGTCCATGCCCTCGCGAAAAATGGGCTGGCGCACCTGCTCGGAACTTGCGGTGCGCACCGCCCTGTCGTTCTCGTAGAAGCGCAGGCAGTCCGCTTCGAACGGCAGCCCGCAGTAATCGAGCAGCGCGCGGATCTCCGTCTCGGTATTCTCCACCATCGATTCGTAGTGCACGCGGTGGACCCGGCCGGGAAGCACCGCATCGAAGTGCGCCATGAGCTCTACGTAGTCGCGATAGTAACGGCCGAGGTCGGCAAGGCCGTACGAGAAGCTTTGGCCGCGCGCAAAATGCTGTTTGAAACCCGAAAAGCAGCAGCCGAGCGGGTGGCGGCGCGCGTCGATGATTTTTGCGTTCGGCAGAATCAGCTGGATCAGCCCCACGTACAGGCAATTGTTCGGCATCTTGTCGATGAAGAACGGCGCCGGCGTCTTGCGGTGAACCCGGGTCGACGCCAGATACCGCTCGCCGAGCTCGCGCAGCTGCTCGCGCGTCAGGGATTTCACGGCATCGAAGAACGGTGCCTCGCCGGCCGATGCGTCCTGCCCGGCAGCCTCGACCCGCCCCGGCTGCGCGGCGCGCTCCGCCGACTCGTTTCGCCCGGCGAGTTCGCGCGCGATCAGGGGCATCTCCGGCAGTTCCATGGTTCCTTCGACGGCCGAATGACAGGACAAGATCTGCTCGATCAGCGTTGAACCGGCGCGCGGCATTCCAACGATGAAAATCGGATCCGCGGCGGCGCTCCCGGCCGCCGCGCGCGCGGCGAAAAAATCGGGGGTGAACAGCGACTTCGAGCGTTGCACGAAGCGCGTGTTTTCATCCGCGCCGGAGGGCTGCTGCTTGCGGCGGATGGCATTGCCCGCCGCGTAATGGGTGAAGGACTCCTCGTACAGCGCCTCATCCTCGAGCGCTTTGCCGAGCGAGAACTCGAAATGCAGACGATCGTCGTCGCCCAGGTCTCGGCGCTCGAGCGCACTGCGCATCGCCAGCAGGTCGGCGTCGGAGAAGCGGAATGTCTTGAGGTTGGCGAGGCTCCAGTACGCCTCGCCGAGAGTCGGCTGCATGGCGATGGCGCGCCGATAGGCGGCCACGCTGTCGTCCTGGCGGCGCGCCGTCTTGAGCGAATGGCCGTAGCTCATCCAGATCTTCGGCTGTCGCGGATGATCCCTCAGCACCGCCTCGTACACGCCTATCGATTCGGCGTAGTCGCCCAGGTTCGCGAGAATCGCCGCCTTGAGGTTCAGATAGGCCGGATTGCGAGGCTCCTTGGCCAGCAGCCGCTCGATCTGCATGAGCGCCGCCGCCGCTTTGCTCTGCCGATTGAGCACCACCGCGTAGTTATGGCGCGCGGCGTCGAAACTCGGCGCCAGTTCCAAGCAACGTTCGAGCAAGGCTTGCGCGTCGGCGTAGCGGCGCAGGCGCCCCGCCACTTCGGCCAGCATGCGCAGCGCGGCGATATCGGTGGGGTGCCGGGCAAGGTGGGCTCGCATGCGGTTCTCGGCCACCGGCAGATCGTTCCCAACCAGCGCGGCGGCCGCCTCCGTCAGGCGCGGATCCTGGGTCGCGGCCTTCAGATAGCGCGCGCGGGCTTGATCGGCGGCACTCGAATCCCCGGCCGCATCCAGCTGGTCGGCCAGCAATCGCCAGGCGTCGGCGGAATCTGGCTTCAATTGAATCGCGCGGCGCAGCGACTCGATCGCCTCGGCGCCGCGCCCCGCGGCGCTGCGGGCCATGGCAAGTTCCAGATGCGCGGGAGGCGAGCGCGGCTGCTCGTGGGCGAGCGGCTCGAGCACATCCAAGGCAAGCTGTGTCTGGCCGGCGATCCGGCGGGCGGCGCCCAGAATCAGGCGGGCATGCGGGTGCCCGGGCACCTTTTTCAGGATTTCACTCGCCTGTTCCGCGGCGAGTGCGGCATCCCTGTCGAGCAATCGCGCGGCGTGAGCGAGCGCAACGTCTACCGTTCCAACGGGCTCCGAAGCGCTGTTCAATAGTGCATCCAAACCCATCCCCGCATTCGTTATGAGCTTATAAGAATCTCCCGCGGCCGCTTTGTCAAATCCGCAACAGGCGCAGTGAACTGGTGGCGGCGCCGGCAAGCCGTGGCGAGCGGGCCGGCCAAATCGCCTGCGCTGCCCGCAGCGATCTTCACAAGCCATTGAAAGATAATACTTTTACACATGGATCGAGCGTCGCGGCCCGGCATGATGGGGCGCGCGGCCGCGCATGGCGCGCGAACTGTACGATCGTTCAGAAGCTTTTCTCGCCACAGCCGAAGGAGCCCCCCAGTGCGTGCCGGGAGCGTCGCGCCGGCGGGCGGCTCATTGCGGCGTGGGAGCCTTGTATCCCGGACCGCGCAACACCTGCCCCGGCTTGGCGCCGGTCATCTGTCCATCGGCGATCACCGGCACCCCGTTCACCAGCACCCAGCGCATGCCCACCGCCAGCTGATTCGGTTCGCTGAAGGTCGAGCGGTCCGCGACGACCGCGGGATCGAACACCACGACGTCGGCCCACAACCCGCGCTTCAGCACGCCGCGATCGGTGAGCCGCATGCGCTGCGCCGGCAGTGCACTGAATTTGCGGATGGCATCCTCGAGCGACAGTCGATGCTCCTCGCGCACGTACTTGCGCAGGATTCGCGGAAACGTCCCATAGGCGCGCGGGTGCGGATGCTCCTCGCCCAATCTGCCCTCCGGGGAGGTGCCCGAGCTGTCGTTGTCGATCGAGACCCAGGGCTGCACCAAAGCAAGCGCCACGTCGTCTTCCTGCATGCCGAATACCGCGCACTGCGTGAACCCATCATCCTCGACGAGAATGTCGAGCAGAGTGTCGAGCGGGTCCTTGCCGCGCGATTTGGCGATGGCGGCGATGGTTTGGCCCTGCAAGGAATGAAGGGCCGGATTTTTGACCACGCCGACGAGTATCGATTCGGGTCCCGGCACCTCGTCCCATTCGTTGTCCCAGCTGCCGCTCGGGGTCTTGATGTCCTTGAGGATGCGCGCTCGGGTGGCGGGGTCCTTCAGGCGCCGGATCATCTTCTCATTGCCCCCGTCGTGCGCCCACGGCGGCACGAATGCGGACATGTCGTTGAACCAGGCGGTGTAGGCGTAGGTATTCGCGGAAACGTCCAGTCCGGCGGCGCGCGCCGCCTCGATGCGCTTGATCACATCGGGCATTTGGCCCCAGTTCCTCTTGCCCGCGACCTTCAGATGCCAGATCTCCGTCGAGATATGCGCCTCGCGCGCAATGCGGAAGGTTTCATCGAGGGCGGCATTGATGCTGTCCCCCTCCGAGCGCATGTGCGTGGCGTAGATGCCGCCGTAAGGGGCGGCTGCGGACGCCAGTGCGATCAACTCATCGGTGCCGGCATAGGGCGCCGGCGCATACTCGAGCGCAGTGGACACTCCGACCGCGCCCTGCTCCATGGCCTCGCGCACCAGCGCCTGCATGCGCGCAAGCTCCGCTGCCGTGGGCGGCCGATTCTCATCGCCGATCACGATTTCGCGCACCGTGGTCGCCCCGACATACGAAGCCAGATTGATGCCGATGCCTTGGCGCTCGAGGCGGCCGAAGTACTCGCCCAGAGTCTGCCAGTCCGCCTTCAGACCGTAGTGCTGCAGGGTCTGCGCCGCTTCGACGCGGGCCTGGCCCATCATGGGCGCCGCCGAGTTGCCCTCGCCGGTGATTTCCGTGGTGATCCCTTGATAGATTTTCGACGGCAGCCGTGGGTCGACCAGAATGGTAAATTCCGATTGGCCTAGCATGTCGATGAAGCCCGGGGCGACGACATCGCCTGCCGCATCGATGCGCCGTTTCGCCGCTGCGGCGCCCAAATTGCCGATGGCCGCAATGCGCCCGGCGCGAATGCCGACGTCCCCCGAATACCAAGGTGAGCCCGTGCCATCGACGATGTGGCCATTGGCGATGACCAGATCGAACGGTGCTTGCGCGCCCGGCGCGGGGGATTCGCCCAGCGCGGGGGAGCAAAGAACCCAGGCGCTCAACGCGGCGACACCCAGCCAAGACTGCGACATTTTTCTTATCCCCATAATGTAGGCGAGGGCAGGCGCATCAGCCCCCGATCGTACTCGATGCCGTGCTCCCGGTCTGCGCCGTGCAGGAGCGGACCGTCCAGATCCACGAACTCCGCCAGTTGTCCCACCACCATTCCGGGCGCCATGGCCAGCGAGGTTCCCGCCATGCAGCCCACCATCACTTGCAGCCCCAACGCCCGCGCGTCGCGGGCCAGGGCGAGCGCCTCGGTGAGCCCGCCGCTCTTGTCGAGCTTGACGTTCACCACCTGGTAAAGACCCTTGACTGCCGCCAATGCGCGCCGATCGGTCACCGATTCATCGGCGGCGAGCCGCAGCGCGCCGGTGTAGCCGCGCAAGGTTTCATCCTCGCCGCGCGGCACGGGCTGTTCGATCAGCGCCACGCCGAGCGATTGCAGTTCGGGCGCGAGGCGGTTCAGCAGATCGCAAGACCAAGCTTGATTCGGATCGACGATGAGTTGTGCCGCGGGACACGCCGCGTGCACCAGGCGCACCGCCTCGAGGTGACGTTCGGCATCCACCTTGACCTTGATCATCGGCCAGGTCGAATAACGGCGGGCGCCCGCCGACACTGCCTCGTCGGTGTCGATGCCCAGCGTGATGCAGCTCGTGAGCGGCCGGGGAGGCGCGAGGCGCGCCAATTCCCACACCGTCGTCCGGCGTTGCTTGGCTGCCAAATCCCACAGCGCGCAATCCACCGCATTGCGCGCGCCGCCGGGCGGCAGCAGTTCCTGCAAACCGCCGAAGTCGGGTGCGCCCGGATCCGAAGGGCCTCGCCCCAGCATCGCTTCGATTGCCGGGCGAACCGCTTCGATCTGCGCGCACAGCAGCGGCACGCTCTCGCCATCGTAGTCCACGCCCGCCGCCTCGCCGCGGCCGACGCGGCCCTGCGAATCGGCGAGCGTGACGACAATGACGTCGAGCGCGCTCTCGGCGCCGCGCGATACGCGGAAGGGCACTTTGTAGGCCCAGGATTCGCAGGCAAGGTGCAATGTCATTGAGGCGATTGTAAGCGATTTGGAGCGCGTCCCTAAGCGTCAACGCCTCCATCGCCCCCCGATGGGTTGCGCTTTAGGGAGCACGGGGTTACTGCCAGCCGCCGGTGTCGAACTCGAAGGTTTGACCTTCGCGCTGCCAGATCACCGCGGCCAGCTTCACCGTCAGGAACCATGTCTGCTGATCCAAAGGCTTTCGCGGCTTGAAACAATCGGGCCGAAGCACCGCCACAGCCGCCCCGTGCTGCGGATCGCGGACCGATTCGTAGCGAATGGCATCGACGGCCGCGGCACGCGCAACGCGGGCAAATTCCTGCGGCGGACCGTAGTTGTCCGGATGAGTCCATTCGGCGCGCGCCTTCTTGAACGGCGATCGAGTCAAGTCGACGAGGCGCGCGTCGATGCCGGCGCGGAACACGGTTTGCGGAGAAGGGCCGATGCTCTGCAGAGCGGGGCTGTCCGTCAGGAACCGCCAGCGCCAATATCCGAGCTCGGCACAGGCGGTGCGCTGCGCCTCGGCGCCATACCAAATACCCGAATCGGCGGGAGCGCGGAACCGCGAGCCGATGGGCGAGGAGTACCGAAATGGAGTCGACAGCAGGTAATGAAAGCCGGTCGTGCGTGCGGGCAAGGGCGGCTTGCTCTGATCCAGCAGACGCTCGAGCAGGATCTGCTCCTCGACGCCGGCCACCAGCCGCAGCGTCGAGGCCACGTGCTGGGCTTCAACAGCCCGCCATAGACGCCGCCTCGAGCGCAGCGCCTCAGATGCGACCGCGGGCGGAGTCCAGGTATTGGACGACACGAACCAACCCCTCGGTGCTGCGAATCAATTCGATCGGGCGGCCCGCAAGCGCCTGATTCGCTCCGTTCAGCCAGACGCGGGCCGCCGCGTCGTTCGAGCCGATCAGGGCGTCGAGAGAGCGGAACAATCTCACGAACAGGGCGCCGAGTTCCCACTCCTTTCTCTGCACATCCAACACATAGGATCCATTCGCCATGCGCGACACGGTCGAGGGGCTCAAGCCGAGAATTTGCGCGAGGTCGGACTGTGTGATGTCCAGCAACGCCGATGCGCGCAATACCGCGCCGGTCAATACTCGGCGGGGCTCGGGTTTGGTGTCGGGCGCGGAGCGTGGCATCTGATGCCTATGGAAATATAATTGACGTTTGCATTCTACTGAAATATGGCAATGCGCGCAACCGGAGCCGCCCGCCGCGGGCGCCGCGATGCGGCGGCGGAGCCGATCCCAAGACCCTTCCCGTCGCACCGCCGCCCGCCCGCGGAAACATGCGTGAACTGCGTCGAAGTCTTGGAACGCGGCGGTATCCAAAGCCGTATTCTGTCGCATAGCATTTGCCTGCGGAGAATCCATGGTGTGCGATGGGTACCGCCTCGGCCGGAAAGTCGAGGTGTTCAAGCAGTACCCTGGAGTTAGGCGATGTCGAACGGGAAGAACCCGTTGGTATTGATGATGGCTCTTACCATGCCCGGTGCAGCGAGCGCACTCGGCTTGGGCGACATCCATGTCGACTCCGCCCTCAACGAACGCCTTGCCGCCGAGATCGACATCGTCGGCGCCACCCCGCTCGAGCTCGCCGACCTGCAGGCCGCGGTGGCGAATCGCGAAACATTTCTGCGCTACGGCGCCGAGCGTCCGGCATTCCTGTCCTCGATAACTTTCAAAGTCGCCCAGGACGGCCAGGGACATCCGATCCTCTCAGTTCGCTCCTCCGAAACTTTCACGGAACCGGTAGTGAACTTCCTCGTCGACCTGCGGTGGCGTAATGGCGAGATCGTCCGGCAATATACATTGCTGCTCGATCCGGCGGGATTCGCGGGCAGAAGTGTCCCGGCCGAACCGACTCCGGCCGCAGCCCCCGCGCGCGCTTTGGCTCCGGCAGCGCCGGTGGCCCCGATTGTTTCGGTCTCCCCGGCGGCCGCTGGCACCCCAGCTGCCTCTGTAACCCCGGCCGCCTCCGTGACTCCGGCGGCCCAGCCCGTCTCCCGGACTGCTCCCCTCGTCGCTGGCTCCGGTGCAGCGGCAGCCCTCGCCGGCCGGAAGACCACGCATATCAGAGTGGGCGCCAGGGCAACCTTGCGCGGCATCGCCTGGCGCGTGGGCGAACGTTCCGAGTCCGATATGCAGAGAATGATGATTGCAATTTTTCGCGCCAACCCCGCGGCCTTCGACGGCAACATCAACCGCCTGCATCGCGGCGCCGTGCTCGCGATCCCGGCACGCGCAGAGCTCGCGGCGATCTCCAAAGCCGAAGCGAAGCGAGAGGTTCGCGCGCAAATGACGGCCTGGCGATCGCGAGCGACCGCAAGCGTCGCAGGAACCGCCACGTCGAACGCCACCCCTATATCGAATTCGACGGCATCGCCCAGCACCGCGGACTCGCCGAGCCCCGAGGCGTCTCCCAAGGCCGAGGATCGTGGCGTACCTGCCTCGGCCGCCGCCGAGAAAATGGCCGATACTTTGGCCGGTGCAGGACTCGACCTTCGCGTTCAGTCGCTGGAGCATGAGCTCAATGACATGAAGGGCCTGCTGGAAAGCGAGCGCGGTCAACTGCTCAAGCTGCAGCATCAAGCGGCTTCGGTCAGTGAGGCCGGCAGCATGCCTCATGCTCAGCAGGCCAAGCCCGGACATGCAATCCTAGCCTCGATCTTGGCCGGCCTGGGGATATTGGGAGCTGCATTTGCGGGTCTCTATTTCACTTTCCGACGCCGCATGCCCGCCTCGCTCGATTCACGCATCGATGGCGAGGCGGCGGCTGCCGGCACGACGGGCGCCGAAGTCATGCCCGAACTCCAGCCGGCAGTAGAGGAACCGCAGCAGGATCACGCTACGGCGCTTCAGGGCGCGCAGCTCGATGGACCATTGCAGGCTGCACCCATCGGCAGCGAAGAACCAGAGGCTGGCGCGGAAACCGAGGCGACGCACCCCCTGTTGCCGATATTCGCCCCTTCCCCGCTCAGTGCGGCGTACGAACCCACGGTCAACATGCGTGTCGACACGCTGAACATGCGCGCCGACTCCACGCGCCTCGACTACAACCTGCTCGATCTCGATCTGACCGTGCAGCATGTGCAAATGCCCAGCGTGCTCAACGAGCATGCGGTGGTGAAGGAACGGCGCACGAATCTCGCCGATGTGCTCAAGCTGGCAATCGAGCGGGAGCCCGATCGCTATGATCTGCGCATGAAGCTGCTCGAGCTGTACTACTCGGCTGCCGCCACCAACCGCCGGGCATTTCTCGACGTCGTGCAGAAAATGTCGCGCGAGCGCGACCAGCTGCAGAGTGAACAATGGGACAAGATCGCCTACATGGGCCGGCAGATAGCGGCCGAAAATCCATTGTTCGCGGAAGAATCCGCGGCTGACGACGACTTGGCGGACTGCGCGTAGGCGGCGGCCCGGCGCGGACGGACCGTCCCGGGGTTGCCGGTCCACGGTCGTTGCCGTTGTTGAACATCTGATCGATAGCGTATATTGCAGCGCATGGCCGTTCGGGGACCGTCATGCTAAGCCGCCTCATCGCTCTTCTGGTATTGACGACGGCATCCTCCTATGCGGGAGCCGCCTTGCCGCCGTCCGCACCGGAATACGGCGTGCGGCTCGAAAAGGTCTGGATCCCCATGAAGGACGGGATCCGGCTCGCCGCCACTCTCTATATGCCGGCCGCCCCCAAGGCCGGAGAACGCTTCCCGGCGCTGCTCGAGTATCTACCCTACCGGAAAGATGACGATGAGGCCGCACGCGACTACGGGACGCATAGCTATTTCGCGCGGCGCGGATATGTGGGCGCGCGTGTCGACATTCGCGGATTCGGCGAGAGCGAGGGCACGCCTCCCGATCGGGAATACTCGGCGCAAGAGCAGCTGGATGGGGAGCAAGTCATCGCCTGGCTGGCCCGGCAGCCGTGGTCGAACGGCAAGGTCGGCATGCTCGGCATTTCCTGGGGAGGGTTCAACTCCATCCAAATGGCATTGAGGAAGCCCCCCGCGCTCAAGGCCATTCTCGCAACCGCCGCGACCGAGGAGTTGTTCAAGGAAGACGTGCATTACATCGACGGAATCTTTCACGTCGATGAGTTCGAGCTCACCATGGATCTGGATCAGGGGCGACCGGGCGCGCCGGATTTCAGCCTGGACGAATCCGTGATCGGCCCGCGCATGGACTCCCCGCCCTGGTCGCTCAACTACATGAAGCACCAGCGCGACGGCGCCTTCTGGCGCGCGCCGCTGCGGCCGATCGAATCCTTGCAGGTGCCGGCCTTTCTGATCGGCGGGCTTCAGGACGGATACCGCGACAGCATTCCCCGGATGCTCGAGAAGGTAAAGGCGCCTCTCAAGGCGTGGATCGGCCCTTGGAACCACGGCTACCCCAACGGCAGCGACTACGGTCCCATGTGCGAATGGCGCGATCAGGCCGTGCGCTGGTTCGATTACTGGCTCAAGGGACGCGACACGGGGGTGCTAAAGGATCCTCGAGTCGTCATCTATCAACAGCACTGGCATCCTCCCGAGCCGCAGCCGCAGGACGTACCGGGGGAATGGCGCGCCGAGACCTGGCCGCCCGCCGGCTCGGCGCCGATGACCTTGTATCTACAGACGGATCATCGCCTGTCGGGAGAGCAGCCCGGATCCGGGCGCGACCAGCTTCGCTACACTCCCTCCGCCGGCGTCGAGGCTGGGTTCTGGTGGGGAGAGCTGTTGACGGACCAGCGGCCGGTGGACGCCTTTAGCCTGACCTATGACTCGCCAGCGCTCGACGAGGATGTGGCCATCCTCGGCCTGCCACACGTAAGCTTGCAGGTCGCTGCCGATGCGCGGCTGGCCGATTGGTTCGTGCGGTTGTCCGACGTCGCGCCCGATGGACGGGTGACCATGGTCACGGGCGCCGGCATCAACGGCGCGCAGCGCGATTCGATGTCGAATCCGCAAGACTTGGTGCCCGGCAAGATCTATTCGATCTCGCTGGATCTGCACTTGGCATCCTGGGTATTCCCCAAGGGGCACCGCATCCGCATTGCCGTATCCAATGCGCTCTGGCCCATGAACTGGCCGACGCCCTACCCGATGACGACGGCGCTGATGCTGGGCGGCGATTCCGCGTCGCGCATCATCCTGCCGCGGGTGCCGGTTCACGGGCCGGCAGCGCCCGCGTGCGAGGCGCCCGAGCCCATCGAGGCGCCCGCCGGAATCGCGGGAATCGGCGGCGGCGGCGCCGCATGGCCGGGCGAGTGGACGGTGCTGCGCGATGAAGCGAAGCAGCGCAGCACCGTGACCTGGAAGGGTGCGACGGCGGTCGCCTATCCCTGGGGTAATTTCAGCCACTCGGAAAAGCTCACCTACGACGTCGACGATGCGCATCCGGACGTTGGGCGCGTGCAGGGAGATTCGGAGTACATCCAGGCCGTGAAGGACCATGTGCTCACCTGGCGCGGCCGCCTGGACGTATCGAGCGATGCGCAGACCTTCTATTACAAGTACACCCGCACGCTGCTGCGAGACGGCGTGGTCGTTCGAACGAAGACTTGGGAGGAGCCGATTCCGCGGGACCACCAGTGAACCGCCCAATGATGATGGGTCAGGGATCGGCGCGCACTGCGCCGCGCAGCCTGGCCAGATCCTCGTGCCGGGTGCAGATGTCGCGCCGATCGGCCGCCAGGCGCAAGTCGCGCAGCACTTCGAGGGAGCGCAATAGCACCGGCAGCGGCGGCCCGCTGGCGGTGATTCCCTCCAAACCTTGATCGTTGAGCGTGGCCGCGGGGCCTTCGATGAAGCGCTTCACCAGACCGTCGTGGTGTTGCGCCGCGCTTTGCCCGAAAAGATCGCAGACTTCGAGAAAGGCGCGAGCATTTTGCTGAAACCAATCCGCCCTGCCATGTTCGTCGACGAGCGCCAGCAGTTCGTCCAGCAAGCTCGTGCGGGTCATGCAGTCGCGCAATCTCGCCTGATCGGCCGGCGACATGAACAGCATTTTGTCGACCAACAGTTGTGCATAGTAGGGATCGTTGGCGCGGCACAAGCCCAACAGCAGATCGACCTCGTTGATCCCGGAAAAGTCCCCGGCGTTGGCGCCCCGATACTCCTGGCGGCCGACGCGGTAGGGCTTGTAATACGGTCTCACCGAATAGAAGAACCGCTCCACGTCCAACTGATTCATGAGCCGGTCGTTGAAGCGCATGACGTCGCGCAGCGCCTGCTTGGCCGTGTCGAACATGACATCCGCCACCGGACTGGAAACCCCGATGTGCACGATGCTCGTGAGGGCATCGGCCGCACGCTGCAATGAGAGTATTCCGCGGGTATTCTCATCGATGAACAGGAATTCGTCGGGCAGCGAAGTGAAGCTCTTGCGGACGCCGGCGCGCGCCTTGTTGTGCATGGCCAGGTGTCCGGTCGAGAATCGCGGCGCCATGCCGAGGGAGGCGCCCACGTGCAGGGCCAGGGATGAGGCTTCCGGGAATGGCGAGCGCTCCTCCCGCAGCGGATTGGTCAGCTCGTGGCGCCGCAGCGCCCCCATGTAAAGGCCCACGCTGCCGAGGACGCCGTAGCCGCTCTCGAAACCCTCACCGGTGTTGCCTTCCGCGAGCAGTGCGACCACATGCGTATGGCCTTCGTCGCGCAGCCGTGCCTTGATCGGATCGCCGCGGCCGATCACTTGCGCACGATGCTCGCCGGCGAAGTACAGATTCTCCAGCTCCGTGTTCATCTGCACGAAGGAGGTGCGAATCCACTGCTCGAACGCTTCAGCCCGCCTGCTCATAGGAATCTCGTTGCAGTCTAGTGCAGGACGTATCCGAGCCGGTCGTCGCGCACCACGGTGCCGCCCTTCATGACGAAATCGATGGTCCGCAGCGCATGGATATCCTCCACCGGGTCCGCATCGAGCGCGTCGATGTCCGCGAATTTCCCGACCGCGATGCTGCCGATGTCCGCTTCCATCTCCAGCATCTTGGCAGCCTGCGTAGTCGCCGATTGCAGCGCCTGCAGCGGCGTCATGCCGGCCTTCACGTACAGCTCGGCCTCCGCAATGGTGGCGGTCGTCCCGTCGTTCGGCTCGAATGGGAATTGATCCGTCCCGAGCACGATTTTCACCCCCAATCGGATCGCATTCTGCAGCATGGCCCAGTGGTCGGCGCCGGTGATCTTGACCCGTTCCAGGTACCACGGCGGCGAGCCGATCTTGCGATAGAACTCGAGCGCGCCGGGCTGCGTCACGACGATGGTGGGCACCAGCCAGACTCCCTTGGCCTTCATCTCTTTCAAGACCTCGACGTTCAAATGATAGCCGTGCTCGAAGCCGTCGATGCCGAATCGCAGAGCTTGCCGAGCCGCCTCGTTCGAACCATTGTGGGCCGTGACGCGGATGCCGTTGCGGTGTGCCACCTCGATGAGGGTGGACATCTCTTCATCGGTCATCGGCGCCGCCGAGATGCTGCCGCGCGGATCGGAGATGCCCCCGGAAATGGCGATCTTGATCCAGTCCGCGCCGCTCTTGATCTGTTCGCGCACCACATGCGCGAATCCATACGGACCGTCCGCCTCCATGGAGCCGTGGCCGCCCGTCGGGATGATGACTTCACCGGCGGTCTTGATGCGCGGACCGACGACTTCGCCGCTATCGATGGCCCTGCGCAGCGCGAAATCGGTGCCGTGGTCTTCACCGACCAGGCGCAGCGTCGTGACTCCCGAGAGCAGCGAGAGACGGGCATTGCCGGCCATTCTCAGCACCTCTTCGGTATCGGTCTCCAAAGCCAGCGAGTCTCCCGCCGCGCCGGGCAGCTTCAGGCCCAAATGCACGTGCGCGTTCGTCAGCCCCGGGATGAGCCATCGGCCCGTCATTGGAATGACTTTGGCGCCCGGGGGCACGGTCACCGAGGCCGCCGTACCGATTTGCGAAATGCGTTCTCCCACGATCAGCACCGTCGCGTTCTTGAGCGCCGGGCCGCCGTCGATCCCGACGACGGTGCCGCCGACCAAGGCGGTCACGCCGGGCGCGGCAGGCACCGCGGCGGCGGCGGGAATGGCGGCGGCCAGGCTCAGGGCCGCAAGGCTCGCCGCCGCAATGAGGCAGATTCTATGGGTGGTCATGGCTCGGGCGTGGACTGGGTTCATGCGTCATTATGTCGCAAAATTCTCTTTCTGATGCAGATCGTATTTCATGATGCGGCCGTGGCGGCCGGTGCGGTCGCGCTCCAGAGAATAGACATCGCCGTGGGGCCCCTGCCGCTTGCGCAGAACCGCCTCGATGTCCTGGCGGTCGGCCGCGTCGAGGCGCAAATCGGCGATCCTGCGATTGGCCGCCAGATGCGAGGTATTGGTCGCGCCGACAATAATAGCCGCCACATCATCCCAGTCGAGCACCGTGCGTGAAGCGACCGTGGCGATATCGCAGCCGTGCTTGGCGGCAATTCGCCCCAGCGTCGCGAGCAGTTCCTGGAACAAATCCCAGCCGCCGAAATCGTCGATGATCAACTTGTACTTGATCAACGACCGATTGCTCAGATCGCCGCCCGGCTCGCGCCGACCCAGCCAACGCTCCGACAGAAAGCCGCCCGCCACCGTGCCATAGCAGATCATGGCGATGTTCCTGCCGCGGCACAGATCCACCATGCCGTTTCTGGGCCGCTCGTCGAGCAGGGAATATTGCGCCTGCATGGACACCACCGGCACGCCGGCGTCCAGTATTTCCGTGAGGCGAGGCACGTCGAAGTTGGTCATGCCGATATTGGCGATCTTCCCCTGGTCGCGCAGCCGGGAAAGCGCGGCGGCGGCCTCTACGTAGCCGGGAACCTCGTAGTCCCACCAATGAAACTGCACCAGGTCCAGGCGCTCGACCCCCAAACGCATGAGGGAGCGGTCGATGGAACGCTCCACGTAAGTCGAATCCACCTCGGCGAGCATGCGCAGATCGGGGATGAACTTCGTGTGGACCTGCACCTCCTTCGCCAGCCGCGGATACAGCGCGCGGAAGCGCCCGATGAGCGCCTCCACCCCAGTGTAGATGTCGGCGCAATCGAACGTCGTAATCCCGCCCTGCACGAATGCCGCCATGTCGTGCACGGCCTGCTCGGGATCTATGACGCCATGGTCGCCTGCCAGATGCCAGCCTCCTTTAATGACCCGCGAAATTTCATATCCCTCGGATATCTTGATTCGCATGGACGCGGCGTCTATTTGAGGATGCTCGGAACGGGGGTCGCGGTTGTCGAACTGCGTTCGAAGCGGCGCTTGCCCAAGCGGGTAATCCTGAACGTGGAGGGGCAGTTCGGATCCGGACAGGCCACATCCGAGTCCGAATACATCCAGTCGTACGGGTCCAGAATGCGCTGCTTGGCGGGCAGGAGCAGCATCAGGGCGGCCAGGGAATAGAGCGAGAAGCCTTGATTGGGGGGCAGGTACAGCATCTCGCCGCGCAACTCGAACCAATCGCCGGGGGTGGCGCCGCACAGAAGCTGGGCGCCGGGAGGCGCGATGACTTCGACCCGCAAGTCGTATAGCTCGAAGAACGGCGAGCGGTCCTTCGCCTCCTTGGATTCCTTGCTCTCGGCGTCGCTCATTAGAGCCCATGCTGCTGGATCGGGCCATTCCCAATCAATAACATGAACGCCGAACTGCATTGCGTTTGCCGCAATCTGCGCAATCAGGCGAACCGTTCAGGCCGGGCTCGATCCCTCGACCGCCACTCCTCCGAGATCGATGGTCCCGCCGCAGGCCTCGAGATAGGTCGTCAGCGCACTGAGCAGGCGCGAAGGAGCCGGAGGGAGGCGCCGGCCCAGCCGGCTGATCAGCTGAACCGCCGCATCTTGCAGCGCAGAGCTGTCGATGGGCACGGCGGCGAACTGCCGGTTCTCCACCTCCTTGCCCACCGCCAGGACGGGCAGCAGGGTGAAGAACTCCCCGGAGGCCAGCAGGCTCTTGAGCAGGGTGATGGAGTTGCAGGTGATGCTCGGCTGCAGCGACACGCGCTCGTTGGACTCGGCGGTCTGCAGCAGCTGGCGGGTCCTGAAGGAGGATTCCGGCAGGCAGAGCCGATAGGTCTTCAAGTCGGCCAGCTTGAGCAATTTATGCCCTGCGAGGGGGTGATCGATGTTCATGATGGCGCACAGCGGCTGGCGCACGGACGCCAGCACCCGGATCCGAGGGTCGTCGGAGGACTGGAACACCAGCCCGAGGTGCGCATCGTCCTCCGCGACCAATCGCACCACCTCATTCGACGAGGCGGACATGTGCACGTTGATGAACAGGCCGGGGTGCTTGGCATTGAAGCGAATCAACAGAGTCGACAAGGGTTGCCCGATGAATCCCTCGCCGACGGCCAGATGAATGCGGCCGGTACGCAGCCCCTTGATGTCGGAGAGCTTGGCGTCAAAGGCCTCGTTGAGGCGCAGCTGCTCCGAGTAGTGCTCGATCAGCAGCAGCCCGGTCTCGGTCAGCTTGATGTTGCGCCGCCCGTGCTCGATCAGGCCGATACCGATATCGGCTTCGAGCTGGGAAATTTGCCGGCTCACCGAGGACACGGCCACGCCCAGGCTGTCCGCGGCCGCACGCATCGAGCCGAGCTTGGCGGCTTCGTAGAGATAGCGGAGATTCAAGTCCTGCACGCACCGAACCCTCGAATACTGCGGGCGCAGCGCGCGCAGTATGGCCTATCTGGCGCGCGTAGCCGAGATCCAACGATCGACGCCCTGCTCGAGAATGGTCAGGGGCATGCTGCCGCCCAGCAGAATTTGATCGTGGAAGGCTTTCACATCGAATCGCGCGCCCAAGGTCTGTTCCGCGCGGCGCCGCAGCTCGCGGATTTTCAATTCCCCGAGCTTGTAGGATAGCGCCTGGCCGGGATAGGCCACGTAGCGCTCTACCTCGGCGGCGGCCTGATCGCGTGTCATCGAGGAATGCTGCATCATCCACTCCACGCCCTTCTCGACATCCCAGCCCATGGCATGCAGCCCGGTGTCGATCACCAGGCGGTTGGCCCTCATAATGGCGTAGTTCAGATGGCCGTAGTAGTTCCAGGGGTCGTCGAATAGCCCGAGTTCATTTCCCAGCGATTCTGAATAGAGGGCCCATCCCTCGCCGTAGGCGTTGGTGAAGTCGAAACGGCGAAAGGCGGGAAGCTGGGGCTGTTCCTGGGCGACGGAGGTCTGAAAATGGTGTCCCGGCAAACCCTCGTGCAGCGTCAGAGTCATCACGTTGAACTTGTCGCTGACCCCCGGCGCATAGGTATTGATCCATAGAATCCCGGGGCGTGAGCCGTCCGCGCCGGCCGGTGAGTAGTAGCCGTTGCCCTGCGAATTCTTGGAGGACTCGGGCAAGGCACGGATCTGGAATTCCGCGCGCGGCATGACGTCGAACAGCTGCGGCAGCTTGCCGACGATCCTTTGCCGCGCCGCTTCGAAGGCGGGAATGATCTGGTCGCGGGAGGTGAACTTCTGTGCGGGATCCGCGCGCACGCTCGCAAAGAACTCCTGCAGGGAACCCTTAAAGCCGACGGCAGCCTGCACCTTGGCAAATTCAGCCTCGATCCGCGTCACCTCGGCCAAGCCGATGGCATTGATTTGCGCGGGCGAAAGCTCCGTCGTGGTGTGGAAGCGAACGTCATACTGGTACAACGCGGCCCCGCCCGGTATCTGTCCCAGGCCGACGCTCTCGCGGGCATGCGGCAGGTAGTCGTTCTTCAAGAAGTCGAAGAGACGCCGGTATGCAGGCTCGATCACCGCCGCGATTTTTCGGGCGTAGGCCTTCTCGAGGCGAGGGCGCTCGGCGGGCGCCACGGCAGCCGGGAAATTCACGATGGGGTGCCAGAATTCGGTCTTCTGCGGCGGCTTTCCGAAGTGCGCCTGCAACTGCGGCAGGATCCGCTCCACGACCATGCGGGGCAGCACCACACCGGCTTTGACACCCTCGCGCAGGCGCGCCATGGCATCGTCCGCCCACCGTGCGAATGCATCGGCTCGATCCAGCTGCCGGTCGTAGTCGGCCGTCGTTTTGAAGGGATAGGCTCCGGACCCGGCCGCGTCGGCGGCGAATTCGCTGTGCCGGCCCTGGAATTGGTCGATGGGCAGCATCCGGGAGGTCTCGAACAAGGCCCCGGAGTAGAACTCCTTGGCCAGGGTCAGCCGCTCGCGCAACATGGCAAGACTGGTCCCATCGCTTGGGGAGAGGCTCTCGAGGGAATAGGCGGCGCTCGCCTGCAGATACTTGTCGAGCATCGCCAATGTGCGCACCCGCCAGCCGTCCTGCAAGGAATCGTCGAATTGCCCTTCGAATCGCTGGTCGCCGTGGGACAAGGCCTCGATGGGGTTCTGCCGCAGGTACTCCTGCCAATAGTCCTCGAGCATCTGATTGAACGCCGCGTTCGCCGGTACGGGCGCGGCGGCATCGGCCGGTGCCGGTGCAGCCGCACTCGCCGGCGAGGGTGCCGCTGCCGTCGATTCGATCCACGAGGAGACCTTCTGATGCAATGCCCATAGCGGAATGTAGCCGCTGCTGAGCGCGACCCGATGGTACTCGCGCAAGTCGAAGCGCGGCCCCAATGCTTGCCGGGCGCGTTCCCGTTCCGCGACGAATTGGCGCATGCCGACCATGAACGAGGTGGCCTGTCCCGGTACCGCCAGGTAACGGTCGACGGCGCGCACATTGCTCGCTTCCGGGCTCGGCGTGTTCTCGTTCAGGTATTGAATCGCCTGCTCGCGGGTCCAGTGTTTGTAATGCAGCCCGCTGTCGACGACCAGGCGGCTGGCGCGCCACAGCTCGCCGGAGAGCAGTCCGAATTCCGAATAGGGGTCCTGGTAGAACCCCAGGTCCTTGCCGAGCCGCTCGGCGTACAGTCCCCACCCTTCGACGAAGGCGCTGTCCTGCCACCACTCGTTGATCTTGCGAAGGCGCGGGATGGAGCGGTCCACCAGGATGGTCGAGATCTGCATGTGGTGCCCCGGAACTCCCTCGTGATAGAGCAGATCCTCGAGCTCATCGAGCGGACAGAGACGCATGTCGGCCAGGTTCAAGTACACCGTGCCCGGGCGGGTGCCGTCGGCCGAACCGGGCTCGTAGAAGCCTGGCGGCGAAGAGGCCTCTTTGTAGGCTTCGGTTCTCACGACGCGCAGAGGCAGCGGGGCGGGCGCCACGAAGGCATCGGTGATCTTCCCCTGCATGGCGGCGACGATGCCGCGCGCGCGATCGAGATAAGCGGCGCGGCCGGCCGTCGTCGTTCGGCTCGTAATTGCGCGGGTCCGCCTTGACCTTCGCCATGAATTCCCGGACCGTTCCATCGAAATGGATCCTGCGCATGAGCGCGCCGATCTCGTCCTGGCTGCGGGCCACCTCGGCGAGCCCCATCTCATGAATTTGGGCCGGAGTCATGTCGGTCGTCGTGAACTGATGGATCAGGAACGCATAGAACGCATCGCCGTCGGGGAGCTGCCACACGCCGCCCGTGATCGGTGTACGAGCCTGCTCCTTGCCGAGCTCCTCGATGAGCGAGGCATAGGCGGGCTGAAGCTGCCTGAGCAGCGCCGCCCGGATTTCGGCGAGCAGCTGCCGCTCACGCGCGGCGGGCAAGCCGAGCGCAGCGAGCCGCCGCTTGAAGTCCGCATAGATGGGGCTGTCAGGCCCCGAGTCGTGGGGCGCTCCGGTGATGACGTTGCGCGCGCCTTCGGTCAGGAGCGGATACACGCTCCTGAGCATGTAAATGCCCTGCCGTGTCTGAGCTCTCATGTGCGCGATGAGGTTACGGAACGCCGGGACGACGGCGCGGATTCGCTGGATGTAGGCCTCCGCATCGCGCGAGTCGTCGAAGGGCTGCTTGCCGGTCAACGTGCCGGGGACGTCGATGTGCAGGCCGACGATCTGATTCAGCGCGTAGAAATGATTGCGCCACCGATAGCGATCGAGGAGCAGCTGCTGCTCGTCGATGAACACCCGGTATTGCAGCTGAGAGGCAGGGTCGAGTTTGGCGTAGTCGAAGCGGCGCTTCGCCGTCTCGATGTTCCGGCGGTTCTCCGCGGCGCGGGCGGCAAGCGCGCGCTCGGACTCATCGTCCCACCGATCCTCGCCCTGCCTTCGAGCCGAATTCGGTCGCGAGCTGCGGGCTCTCGGCAAGATTTTGCCGATAGACCGATTCGAGGAACTCGGCGAAGCGCTGGGGCTCAGACGTGTGCGCCGGCGCGGGATGCACCGGCGCCGCATGCGCCGGCCCGGTCCGTAGCGATCCCGCGGACGCCAGGCCGGCCAGCAGCAGGAGGGTTCGGGCAAATCCCGCGACGTCGGCCCGACGCATGTCCCTACTTGGTCCGGACAGTGAGCCTGACGCCTATATTGCGGTATCCAGGCTCGATGAACATGCCGTCGACGAAGGCCTTTTCGTAGGCGTTGGTGTAGTACTTCTTGTTGAGGAAGTTCTCGTCGAAGGCCGTGACCGTCCAGTCGCCGCGGGTGTAGCCCGCCCGCAGGTTCCAAAGGTTGTACGAGGGCACATCCCACGGGAACCCCGTGTGGAACTCGGAATTCTGGTCGGACACGATGCCGCCCTTGTAATGCCACTCGAGCCGCAGGAAGCCAGACTGGTCGGCGTCGAAATTACGCGTGTACTGACTGTCGGCGTGCAGGGTCCACTTGGGGGAATTCGGGAGTGTGGCGCCCGATAGATCGCCGGTCGTGCCGAGCCCGCTCTCCGCGTTCGGGAAGCTGATGTAGTAGGCCCGGTCGTAGCCCGCGCCGGCGCCGACGGTCAGACCGGTGGCCACCAACGCGGTCATCTCGGTTTCGAAGCCGTAGCTGCGCGCCGAGGCCGCGTTGGCGATGCCGGTGATGAAGGACACTCCGCTGCTCGACACCTGACCGATGGAGTAGTCCGCCTGGATGTCCTTCCAGTTCATCAAGAACACGTCGGCATCCAGGCGCAGCCGCTTGTCGGCGCTCTCGCTCTTCACTCCGAACTCGTAGTTCCACAAGGTCTCGGGCTTGTAGACCTGATTGCCGCCCTCTGCGACCGGCTGCGCCTCGACGCCGCCCGCCTTGAAGCCGCGCGAGACCGTCGCGTACAAGTTGGTCTGATCGTCGATTGCGTAGAAGGTGGTGAACCTGGGGGAGAAGTTATTGAAGCTCACGCTGCCGTTGACGTAATTCAGGACCTGCGCGCCCGAGGTGTTGTAGCCGTCGTTCGACACATTCTCATGCGTGTAGCGGGCGCCGAGCGTCAACGAGAGCTTGGGCGCGGCATGCCAGACTACTTCGCCGAACACGGCATCGCTGAAGTCCGAGGAGTCGCCGAGCGAGGAGGTGAGCTCGTAGCCTTCGGGCACCCCGAATAGCGCCCCGCCGACCGAACCCGCGAAGGTGTACTGGTTGATGTGGCCATAGTCGTGCCCGTAGTAGAAGCCCCCGGTCCAGTCGAAGGCGCGTCCGGCGGCGGGAACCGATTGGATTCGCAGCTCTTCGCTGATTGAGCTGCGCTTGATCGACTCCGACTCGTAGAACAGGTCGAGGCCCGAGCCGTCGATGTCGCCGCCTTCGAATTCATTCGAGTACAGATACCCGAGCACATTGGTGACCGTGAAATCGTCGGCCGCATACTTGATGCGGTTCGTGACGTAGCTGAAGTGCGTGCCGTCGTTCTGGCCGCGGTTGTAGTTCACGGTGTTGACGTTGTTCGGATAGACGCCGAGTCCGTCCGGATCGACCGGAAGGTAGGGGCAGGCAAACGGAGTCTTGGTCGCGCCGAGGTAGCCCGGATTGGGCTTGCTGTACGGCGAGCCGCCGTAGATCTCGCAGCCGAAGTCGCCGAAAACGCCCGACGGAACGCCGTCGCGCATCCCGACGGTCTCCGAGGTCGCCACGCCGGTCACATCGATGGTGAGGTTCTCGGTCGGCGTAAAGCGCACGATGACCTTGCCGTAGGTGTACTTGCTGTCGTTGCCCCCGCCGATCGGATTGACGTTCTTGATGTTGCCGTCGCTGGTTTCCTCCTGTGCCACGAAGCGCACCGCCAGCAGGTGGTCGATCAGCGGCAGATTGAGGATTGCGTGCGCGTCGACCGTGTTGAAGCTCGAGTATTGAGCGCTCGCTTCCGCGAAGTAATCGTTGGTCGGCTGTTTGGTGGTGATGTTGATTGCGCCGCCGACGGCGTTGCGGCCGAAATAAGTTCCTTGCGGTCCGCGCAGCACTTCGATCTGATCGATGTCGACGATTTCCGGATTCGAGGTGCCCTGCGCCACGTTGAACTCATCGATGTAGAACCCGAAGCTGCCTTCCTTGATGTTGTTGTCAGGGGAGAGCTGATCGCTGATTCCACGCAGCGACAATTCCTTGCGATCGCGGGTGCCCTCGGACGTGAAGCTGACGTTCGGCGTGTCGGCGAAGTAGCCTTCGACGCCTTGGAAATTCTGCTGTTCGATTTCCACCGCGCTGAACACCGTGAGGCTGATCGGCACGTCGCGGGCATTCTCCTCGCGGCGCTGCGCGGTGACCGTGACCTCATCCAGGGTATCCGAGGCGCTGTCCGCGGCCGGCGCATCGGCGATTGCGCAGGTGGCATGCGATGCGGCCCATAGCACAGCCGTGCTGCACAAGATCAGCCTGAGGCTTGCGCGCAGGCGCAGGTCGAGGGCATGTGTCATGAAATTCTCCCATTCTCCGAATATTCGACAGGTCGGTGCCGGCTGCCGGCGGCGCGACGATTGAGCCAATCCCTCCAACATCCCATCCTAGGTCATCTTTTCTTCTCACTGTCCTCAGGTGACGGGTCCGGCACGCTGACGAAATTGATCAAGGAGATCTTGCCGTTCTTGATGGCGGCATAGCCCATGACCCGCTCGCGGCTGTCCTTGCCGTGCTCGCGAGCGCGAACGAAGTGGTGCGTAAAGATGCGGTCGCCGGTCGGCGAGGTGAATTCGTCGATGAAAGGCAGGTCGATGGCGACCATTTCCGTGCGCGCCTGGATGTCGCGAAAATGTTGCGCCAGATCTTCGAGACCGCGGCACCGATCCTTGCCATTGATGCGCATGACCGCATCGGGGGTGAAATACCGGGAGAACGCCTCGGCCGTGAAGCCGTCCTTTTGCTTGTACGCGGCATTCCACCAGACGAACATGGCCACCAATGGATCGGGAGCGTCTGCCTGCGCTGCTCGACTCGGAAGCGGCGCCCAGACCGCTGTCGCCGCGGCGAGAACGATGACCGCCCAAGGAAGCAATCTATTGCGCTGCATTTTCCATCCCTCGGATACACCCGTGGCGCTAAACTTTTAGGATATTCCGGCCGGCGCAGGCTTCTTGCAATGACATTGCAGGGCCGCTTCGTTGCCTTCAGCGCAACGAATTCGAGGCCGGCGCAACCCGATCAGCGCACCGACAGAAAGATGATCACGATGGCGAGGGGCACGACGTAGCGCACCAGGCCACGCCACAGCGTGAAGGCCCGCCCGCTGCCGAGACCCAGTTCCCGGCATGTCGCCTCCCGCGACAGGGCCCAGCCGGCGATCAGGGCCACCATCAAGCCGCCGGCGGGCATCATGATGTTGGAGGTCAAATAGTCGAGCACTTCAAAGGGTGTTTTCGACGAGGCGATGCCGATGAAGCGCAGCGGGTAGACCGCGCTCCAGCGGTTGAAGGACAGCACCGTCAAGATACCCGTGAGCCAAATCAGTGCGGCACTTGCGTAGGTGACCACGCGGCGCGGCAGTTGCGTGTATTCCTGCAGCACCGACACCACGGTTTCCAGGATCACCGTCGTGGCGGTAATGGCGGCGAAAGACAGGGTCAGAAACAGGGAGGTGCCGAATACCTGCCCATAGGGCATCTTTCCAAAAGCCACCGGCAGAGTGACGAAGATCAAGCCGGGACCCTGAGTCGGTTCCAGGCCGTAGGTGAATACCAGTGGAAAAATCGACAGTCCCGCGACCAGCGCCACGAGACCTTGGGCCATGGCCACCGTGAACACTGCCTTAGGAATCGAGTATTCGGGCTTCATGTACGCCCCCATGGTCAACATCACCCCGACACCGATGCCGAGCGAGAAGAATGCCTGCCCCGCCGCCGTCACCACCACGGCCGGCGTCAAGCGGCTCCAATCGATGGTGAACAGGAAGCGCAAAGCCGCACCGATGTCCGCGAATCCGATGGAGTAGATGAGCAAGCAAACCAGGATCATCAGGCGTAAGGGGGTCAGCACGCCGGAAACGCGCTCGATCCCCCGATTGATGCCGCCCGCCACCACGGCCGCGGTGATTGCGACGATCAATCCCGAATAAAAGAGCATGCCGGCAGGGTTTGCGAGCATGCGGTGATAGGCGGCGGCGGAACCCGCCGCATCGATCCCCTTGAACCCGCCGCGCAGGCCAAAGACGAAATAGTCCACCATCCAGCCGCAGATGACGCAGTAATAACTGAGGATCAGGAACACGGCGATGGTGGCCATGACCCCGAAAGTCTTCCAAAAGGGCGATATCCCATCGCGCGCCACCAAGACCTTCATGGTACCCACGACGCTTTTGCCGCCATGGCGGCCGATGAGCATCTCCGCCATCAGGGCCGGAATGGCGATCGCGATCAGGGCGATGAAGTACAGGGCGACGAACAAGCCTCCGCCGTTGGCGCCGGCGAGATAACTGAACTTCCAGACATTGGCGATGCCCGCTTCCGTGCCGATCGCGATGATGAGAAAGAGAAGGTTCGAGGACCAATGGCTCGCGGCGGCGTTCAATTCAAATTACTCATCACCCACATTGACTCATCACCCACATCTCGCGGAATGCAGCGAGGCCGCAGGATACTCGATCCGGCCGAATCGCATGGACCTTTGGGGTGACGACCGCGCCGACCTTGCCGATCGATTCGAGCGAGCTGCCGAGCACCTCGGGGGCACAGCCTTCGCAAGCCCCGAGCGCTCGTTTGCGCGGTGATACTAGATTCAATTAGTTTCATAAAATATTGATTTATATACATTTTCTTACGCACATGAAATAACATCAAACATCTGCGGCTCGGGTTCAATTACTGGCAGCTCGAGTTGGATCTCGTGACATTGGACGCGACAGCGCGCCCGCAAACCGTCATCATTCTCGAATCAAGCGCTTCAGGAGGCGACCAAGCTTAATGCCCAGCAAAATTCCCGACGGCGAGACTCGCGGCTGGATCGTGCCCATAGGCGGTGCAGAGAATAAGGAAAATGACCGCCACATCCTGGAGCGCTTCGTACGCCTCTCGGGCGGCGACCGACGCCAACATCGTCGTGATTCCCACCGCCAGCCGCATGCACGAGACCGGGCCGCGCTACGAAAAGCTCTTCAACGACTTGGGCGCCGCGCAAGTTGCGGTCATGGACTTCGACACTCGCCGTGATTGCCAGGAGGCGGGGCGATTGCGGCGGCTCGAGGCAGGCGACCGGCATATTCTTTACCGGCGGCAACCAGCTGCGCCTCACCACGCTGCTCGGCGGCACGCCGGTGGCCAAGCTCATCCGCGTTCGCAACGCTCATGGGGTCACGGTCGGCGGCACCAGTGCGGGCGCCAGTATATTGAGCGAGCATATGATCGCCTTCGGCGACGAAGGCTCCTCGGTGATCTCCGGCAGCGTACGGCTCGCGCCCGGCCTCGGGCTCACCAATCGCTTCATCATCGACCAGCATTTCCGTCAGCGAGACCGCCTGGGGCGCCTGATCACCGCCCTCGCCCACAACCCCTTTGCCATCGGCATCGGCCTTGACGAGGACACCGCCGCCTTTATCGGCCCGGACGAGACCCTCGAAGTCGAAGGCAGCGGCGGCGTGACGGTCGTGGACGCCTCCGAGGTCAGCTTCTCCTCCATCGGCGAAGTCAGCGAGGGTCAGCCGGTCTGCGTTCTGGGGCTGCGGTTGCACATTCTGGTCGCCGGTGCGACATTCAACCTGCACACACGGCTGGCCGCGCCCGGAGGGCTGGTCCAGGCAAAAGAATAACCGAGGGCCGCATCGGGGCGGCGGAGCAAGGTCATGCGTATTCTCGATCGTTCCGTCTATGTAGGTCCGTCGCTATATGCGCGCTTTCCCGTCATTCGCCTCGAGCTGGATCTGGGTTCTCTCGAGGCCTGGCCCACCGGCCGGCTGGGACCGGGGTTCGTCGATGCCCTGGCCGCCGCCTTGCCGGGACTGGCCGAGCATGGCTGCTCCTATCGGGAGCCCGGCGGTTTCTTTCGGCGCATGCGCGAGGAGGAAGGCACCTGGCTAGGCCATGTTCTCGAGCACGTAGCCATCGAGCTGCAGAACATGGCCGGCGAGGAAGTCACCTTCGGCAAGACACGCAGCGGCGGTTCGACGGGTGTGTATACCGTCGTCTACGAGTACGCGCAGCGCGACGAGGGCATCGCAGCGGGAGATCTGGGGCTGCGGCTTCTGTGCTCGCTGCTGCCCGGCGCGATCCGGCCGGCCGGCTCGGTACCCGATGGCTGGACTTGGGTCGAGGCGCGCGATGAGTTCATCCGCTTTGCCCAGCGCCGCGCGCTGGGCCCTTCGACCGCGGCACTGGTGCGGGCGGCGGAAAGCCGGGGCATCCCGTGGCTGCGCCTCAACGATCAATCGCTGGTGCAGCTGGGCCACGGCAAGTATCAGCAGCGCATTCAGGCAACGGTCACCAGCCGCACCTCGCATATCGCGGTGGAACTCGCCAGCGACAAGGAAGAGACCAACAAGATCTTGGCCACGCTCGGCCTGCCCGTGCCCAAGCAAGAACTGGTGCAAAACGAGGCGCAGGCCGTCCGCGCCGCCCAGCGCATCGGATTTCCCGTCGTGACCAAGCCCTACAACGGCAATCACGGCCGCGGCATTTCCATCCGGCTCATGACGGACGAAGAAGTGGCGCAAGGCTTCGCCGTGGCGCGCGAGCATTCCCGGTCGGTGATCGTCGAGACCTTCCTGGAGGGCGACGACCATCGCCTGCTGGTGGTGAACGGCGAGCTGGTTGCGGCCACGCGGCGCACGCCCGGCCACGTCGTGGGCGACGGCCGGCATACGATTGCTCAATTGATCGAAATCGTGAATCAGGACCCGCGCCGCGGCGTCGGGCACGAAAAGGTGCTGACTCGCCTCGAACTCGACGCCCAGGCCGAGAAAATGCTCGCGCGGGTGGAGCTGAACGCCGGGTCGGTTCCGGCCCCCGGCCAGACGGTGTATCTGCGCTCGACGGCGAATCTATCCACGGGCGGCACGGCGACCGACGTCACCGACGCCATCCATCCCGACAACCGCGAAATGGCCGAGCGCGCGGTACGCGCCATCGGCCTGGATGTCGGCGGCGTGGATTTTCTCTCCAAGAACATTACCGAAAGCTACCGCACGATCGGCGGCGGCATCTGCGAAGTGAATGCGGCGCCCGGATTTCGCATGCACGTGGCGCCGAGCGAAGGCACGCCGCGCGACGTCGCGGCGCCGGTCGTGGGCATGCTGTTTCCCCCGGGCGCGGCCTCGCGCGTGCCCATCGCGGCCATCACCGGCACCAACGGCAAGACCACGACGGCGCGAATGCTGGCGCACCTCACCAAGATGGGCGGGTACACGCCGGGTTTGACCACCACGGACGGGGTCTACGTCGACGGCCAGCGTACCGTGCAGGGGGATATGACGGGACCGGTCTCGGCGCGTATGGTGCTGGCCGATCCGCAGATCGATATTGCCGTGCTCGAGACGGCGCGCGGCGGTCTGCTGCGCGCCGGCATGGGAGTCAGAGAAGTGAACGTCGGCGCAGTGCTCAATGTGCAGTCCGACCACCTGGGTCTCAAGGGCATCGACACGCTCGAGCAGCTCGCCGAGTTGAAGCGCATTGTCGTGGAGGTAGCGACCGATTGCGCTGTGCTGAACGCCGACGATCCGCTGGTGCTCAAGATGTCCGGCTACACCGAGGCGAAGAACATCTGCTACGTGACCATGAACCCGCAGCACACCCTGGTGCGAGAGCACATTCGCGCCGGCGGAAGAGCCTGCGCGCTCGAAGCAGGGGTCAATGGGCAGATGATCACGCTCTATGATCGCGGCAGCCATATTCCGCTGCTCTGGACTCACTTGATCCCGGCAACGCTCGAAGGCCGGGCGACGCACAACGTACAGAATGCGATGTTTGCCGCCGCGATGGCTTTTTCGCTCGGCATCAAGCTCGATGCGATCCGCCAGGGCTTGCGCACCTTCGACTCGACGTTCTACCAGGCGCCGGGCCGCATGAACATCTTCAATGAGCATCCCTTCAAGGTGCTGTTCGATTATGGACACAACGCCCACGCCGTGGGCATGCTGGCCGATCTGGCGCAGCGGCTCGACGTCGCCGGCCGGCGCATCGTGGTGCTCGCGGGCCCAGGCGACCGGCGCGACGAGGATCTGGTGGCGATCGCCAGGGCGGTTGCGGGCCGCTTCGATCACTATATCTGCCGCCGCGACGACAATCTGCGCGCCCGCGGACCCGATGAAGTGCCCCGCATCCAAGCGCAGGCGCTGCGCGCCGCGGGAGTTCGGGACGGCATGATCTCGATCATTCCCGATGAACAGGAAGCCATCGATGCGGCCTTGCGCATGGGTGCGGCGGGAGATCTGGTGCTGATCTTCGCCGACGCGCTGGTGCGCTCGTGGAAACAGATCACCAAATTCAAGCCGAGCGGCGCCTCTGCGCAGCCCGCCCTGCATTCGAAGGCCGCGCACGCCCCCGCCGCCGCATCGGCCCCTGCGGCAGCATCGGGCCCCGCCGCAGCATCGCCCCCTGCCGCGTCTGGTAACGGTGCGGCGCACGCCGCCCCGGTGCAGGATGCGGCGCCAAGCGGTGCCGCGCGCCGCGATTCTGGCGCGGCGCCGGCCGCCGAGGCTGCCGCGGAATTCAATCTCGAGGGATTCATCCGCGACGAGCGCGGCATTCGCGTCGCGCCGGAGAGCGACGACTGAGCGCTCCGATTGCGCTGCCGTTCGAGGATTCGCGGCGCCTGACCGGCGGCAATCTGTTCTTTGCTTCCCCAGGCGCGGTGCTCGAGGTCATCGTGCCCGTCGACGACGCGCTGCTCGCTGCCTGGCGCGCGGGCGCCGATCGGGCGGGTGCACGGCTGGGCTGGATCGAGCGGCGGGCCGTGGCACGCAGGCATGCGGGCGGCGCATCGCTTGCCATCGCGGCGCCTCACGATCAATTGTTCCTCGCAACCGAAGTCAATGAATGGGCGTTGTGCGCGGCGCTGATCGAGCACGATCCGGTTCGATGGGATCGCCTGCAGGAGGCGCTGGTCGCACAGGCGCTGGATGCCGCCGAGAGCACCGCGCTCGAGGATCCTGACCTCGCCCCCGTCATCGATGAGTCCGCGGCCTTCGCGCGCTTCGAACGCTTGGCTGCCGTGGAGGCTCATCCGAAGCTGCGGGCGTTGCTCGATGCGGCGGCGGAACGCGGGCTGGCGCACGTGCTCGATGAATCGGATCTGACCTTGGGAGCGGGTGTGGGCGGGCGCAGCTTTGTGCTGGCCGCTTTGCCCGATCCCGCGGGCGTTCGATGGGAGCAGCTGAGCGACGTCCCGACGGCCATCGTCACCGGGTCGAACGGCAAAACCACGACGGTACGCCTTCTGGCCGCCTGCGCACGCGCACACGGCTGGCGCGCAGGATACAACTGCACGGATGGGGTCTATCTCGACGATGAGCCGCTGGCGCTGGGAGATTATTCCGGGCCGGCCGGCGCACGCATGGTGATGCGCGAGCGGCGCACCGAGGCCGCCATACTGGAAACGGCCCGCGGCGGCATTTTGCGCCGTGGGATCGCCGTGCCGCAGGCCGACACGGCGGTGGTGACCAACGTGAGCTCCGATCACTTCGGCGAATACGGCATCCACGATCTTGCGGCACTGGCCGAGGTCAAACTCTCGGTCGCCGCCGCCGTCGTGCCGGCCGGATTGCTGGTGCTGAATGCCGACGATGCGCTGCTGCGTACGCAGGCCGAAGGGCTCTTGCAGCGGTTCGGACGCTGCCCACCGCTGGGGTGGTTTGCTCTCGATGCCGATCTGGCCGCGCTGCGCGAGCATCGCCTGCACGGCGCCTCGACCTGCGGCGTGCGCGCGGGCCGCCTGTGCCTGAGCGACGGCGGCGCCGAGCACGATCTAGGACAGATTTCCTCCATGCCTCTGTCGATGGATGGGGTCGCCGCCTACAACGTGGCAAATCTCGCCGGCGCGGCACTCGCCGCCGTTGCGCTCGGCATCGATCCGGACACGATCGCCGCGGTGTTTGCGCGATTCGGCTCCCGCCTCGACGACAATCCCGGCCGGATGATGCGTTTTGCGGCGGGTGGAGTGACGGTACTGATCGACTACGCCCACAATCCCGACGGTCTGCGCGGATTTCTTCGGGTGGCCGACCATCTGCGCGGCGGCAGGGGCCGTCTCGGATTGCTGCTCGGCCACGCGGGCAACCGCGAGAATGCCGACATCGAGGAGCTGGCGCGGGCCGCCGGCGAATTTCGGCCCGACCTGATCGTCGTCAAAGAGGACGAGGCGCACCTTCGGGGACGCGCGCCGGGGGAAATACCGCGCATCATTCGCGCCGAGCTGCTGCGCCTGGGATTCCCGGAGTCGAGCCTGCCGGTCCGCGGCAGCGAAGTGGAAGCGGCGCGCTGCGCGCTCGATTGGGCCGTTGCGGGCGACGTGCTCGCCTTGCCGCTGCACTCCCCGAGTGCGCGCGCCGCGGTCGTCGCGATGTTGCGCAGCCGCTGAGCCGCTTCCCGGCGGCCGCGCCTGAAACGATTGCCGCGGCAGACTCAATGGAGGCGGTGAACGGCGAGCGCCTCGTAATGCGGCCGCGCTTGGTCTGCCAGCGCCTCGAGATGCGATGGCAGCTTCACGGCCGCCCTCTCCTTCGGCGTCTCGAAGCCCGTGGATTTTTCGACGGATTGATACCATGCGGGCGCCCAAACCCCGTCGCTCGCCCTGCGTCCCGGAGGCCAGTGCAGCATGGCCGGCGTGTAGGGGACGCCGAGCGCGCCGCACAGGCGCTCGAGAGTACGGGCGGGATGGGCCACGATGTCCGCCGCGTCCACCACCGGCGGCGGCCCTCCCAGACGCTGCGCTTCCGCCTCGAATAGCTGCCGCTGCTGCACGAAACCGATGTCCGCCAGCGTGACCTCGTCGCGTTTCAATGCGTAGGAAGCCAGCACCGAGACCGGATCGCGAATGAGAAAGGCATTGCGCATGTGCGACAGCCAATCGCGCCCGTCGCCTTGCAGCAGATGCAGCGTCATGTGCTTCTGGTACCAAATCGGCTTATTTCCAGGCACGGGCCCAAGCAGCAGCGCAGCGACCTCGGCCGGGTCCCGCGGCTGCGAGGCGATCACTTCCTCGCGCAGGGGGTGATCCATGCCGGTCCGATGCAGATAGGCGGCATAGAACGGCTCGTCGCTGACCGCGGCATCGCCGCGTGCTTCGAACGAGCGCATCATCGCGGTGGAGATATTGCGCGGCCCGGACCACATGGCGATGCGAATCGGCGCCACCTCTATCAGCCTTCCGCCGCGCTCGAATCCTTGAGGGCATCGTACAGCGCGCGCAGCCGCGCCGTAACCGGCCCGGGTAGCGCAGCGCCAAGCCGATGGCCGTCGATCTCCCGCACGGGGGTCAATCCGCCGAACGTGCCGGTGACGAAGGCTTCCTGGGCGCCGCGGGCGTCATCGACCGTAAAGGCGCACTGCCGCACGGGTATGCCGTGCCGCTCGCATAAGTGAATGACGTTGGCGCGCGTGACGCCATTGAAGCAGTACTCGCCGCTCGAGGTGAGCACTTCCCCCTGTCGAACGCAGAAGAAATTCGTCGCATTGCAGCTCGAGACGAAGCCCGAAGGGTCTAGCATCAGCGCCTCATCCGCGCCGGCGTCGATTGCCTCCAACAGCGCCGTGATCAGATTCAACCGGCTGT
The DNA here is from genome assembly GCA_963837435.1 of uncultured Gammaproteobacteria bacterium. GTDB lineage: Bacteria > Pseudomonadota > Gammaproteobacteria > Steroidobacterales > Steroidobacteraceae > Bog-1198. The sequence continues at coordinate 69,525 of CAWINJ010000009.1, read as the reverse complement.
GCGAATTCAACCGCATGTCGAACATATGGGCCGGAGTGCAGCGAATCGACACGGTGCGCAGGCTCAGGCCGCCCGTGGCAAGACTCGGGTTGGGTACTTTGTATTCGGCGACGATGGCAACGGTCGGCGGCCCGATGGCATTGCGCGGATCCTGGTTCGGCGCGGATTTCTCGCCGCGCGTGACCATGACCCGGATATGCACCCCATGTTGCATGCCGTTGGCCGCGAGCAGGCGGCGGATCTCGGCGGTGAGCGCGGCCCTGTCCAGGCCGATATCGAGCCGGATTCTCGCGGCACCCTCGTAGAGCCGATCCAGATGCTGGCGCAGGAACAGCAGTGTGCCGTTGTGCAGCCGCAGTCCCTCCCACACACCGTCGCCGACCGCGAAACCGCCGTCGAAGATGGAGACTTTTGCCGCCTGGCGCTCGACGAGGCGCCCGTTTAGGCTGACCTTCGCGGCGGCGTTGCGCGGATCGGCGGGGAAGTCCTGGCTACCGGGCATCGCTCTGGCTACTCCATATCCGGGTAAGGGCCCTTGCCGCCTTCGGCGATAAACCGGTCGATGCGGGACGTCAGCACCGGCAACGGCACGGACCCCATTTCGAGCACGGCATCGTGAAACGCCCGCACGTTGAATCGGTCGCCGAGCGCCTTCTCGGCCTTGGCTCGGGCCTCGAGAATCGCCATTTCACCGAGATAGTAGGACAGCGCCTGCGCAGGCCATGCGATGTAGCGATCGATTTCGGTCTGAATCTCATGGTCGGGAAGAGCCGTGTACTCGCGGAAGTAAGCGACCGCCTGATCGCGCGTCCATCCCTGCGAATGAATGCCGGTATCGACGACCAGGCGAGCCGCGCGCCAGATCTGGTATCCGAGCATGCCGAAGCGGTCATAAGGAGTGTCGTACATTCCCATCTCCACGCCGAGCTTCTCGCAGTACAGAGCCCAGCCTTCGCCGAAGGCGGAGATATAGGTGTGCTGGCGAAACTCCGGCTGATCCTTGTGTTCCATGGCGATGGGCATCTGGAAGGCATGGCCCGGCGCGGACTCATGCAGGGTCAGGGCCGTGAGGTTGTAGAGCGGGCGGCTCGGCAAATCGTAGGTATTGACCAGGTAAAGCCCGGGGCCCCCTCGGCCTGCCGTGTAGAACGGTGCGAGGTCATCCGGCACCGGCTTGATGGCGAAGCGTGCCCGCGGCAGGTAGCCGAAGAACTGCGAGGCCTTGCCGTCGAACCTCTTGGCGATCCAGGCGGCACGCATGAGCAGCTCTTCGGGCGTTTTCACGTAGAACCGAGGATCGGTGCGCAGCGAGGCGAGAAACGCCGGCAAATCGCCCTTGAAGCCGGTTTCCTGCATTGCCGCGATCATTGCATCGCGCAGCCGGGCGACCTCGCGCACACCCAGATCGTGGATTGCGTCCGGACTCATGTCGAGAGTCGTGAATTCGCGTATCTTGGCGCGGTAATAGGCTTTTCCGTCCGGTAGATCTTGAGCGGCCAGGGTCGTTCGGGTTTGAGGCACATATTCCGTGCGCATGAACTGCAGCAGATCGCGGTACGTCGGTTGCACCGACTCCTGAATGGTCTTGACCGCCTCGGCCCGCAGCGTGACCTGCTCCGCGGGCGCAATTCCGGTCATTTCGCGGAAAGGCACATAAAAAAGACTGGCATCCGGCGCAACATCCGTGACGGCGGTGATCGAGGCGTCGCGGCCCTGCATGGTGATTCGCGGGGGCGTGAATCCGCGCTTCAGGCCGGCGCGCATTTCATCCATCTGCTGGCGAAAGTAGCGCGGGACATCGTGCATCTGAGATATCCAATTCTTATAGTCCTGCAGTCTGCGAAACGGGCGGCGCGCCGTGTAGCCCAGGTTGGTCCAGAACGTGGTGTCCGAATTGGCCGGCATCTCGAAATCGCGGTAGCGCTGATTCGCGATCAGCACCTCGATCTGCGGCAGATAAATGTCGTAGTTCAGCCGCTCCTGCGGCGATAAATCATCGCGCGCAATCGCGCCGAGCTTGCGCTGCACGTCCAGCCAGTATTGCAGCCGGGTGTCCTGCGCGGCCGGCCCGACATCCGGAAGATGATCGGCAATGGGCTTCTGACTGTCTTCGTCGTCGGGAAACTGCGCCTCGCGCCAGGTCCATTCCGCGGCATAAATCGCCTTGAATCGGGCGTCGGCGTCCCCCTGCTTGGCCTTCTGCGAGCATCCGGCGGCGGCGGCCAGGAGCACCGCCATGGCGAGTGCACGTGTAAAGTCTCTATTCATTGATCTCCCTCTCGCCCGGCGCCCTCGCCGGCCATTTCGACCGATCTATGACTGCGCGCTGCGCATTGTTCGATGCGTGCCGAAGTATAGCGCCGGAAGAATGGGGCGCGCGCCGCAATTGCACGGGCGGTCATTGGATGTAGTATAGGCGGCGTTGTACGCCTCCGGATGAGCGCGTGCCCGCGGCGCCGGCAATGCACCACAAGTCGAGGAGATGCCATGGCTCACGTTACCGTCACCAGCGAACATCAGTACGCCCAGCTCATTTCCTCCGGCCATCATCGACTGACGGCGGACGAGCCGATCGCGCGCGGCGGCAGCGACTCGGGCGCCTCGCCCCACGAATTGCTGCTCGCCAGTCTCGGCGCCTGCACCTCGATCACGCTGCGAATGTATGCCGGCCGCAAGGAGTGGGAGCTGGGCAAGATAACGGTCGGACTTCGCTACACGGCGAGCGACGATCAGAAGCATCACATCGATCGGCGGCTGTCCTTCTCCAAGCCGCTGACCGCCGAGCAGATGCAGAGGCTTTTGGAAATTGCCGCCAAGACGCCCATCACCCGCACGCTGACGGCCGGAGTGACGATCGACACGACCATCGTGCAGTAGCCCGCAGCGGCGATGGCTGGAAGCATTCCGCGCAGCTCGCGCGCAACCGCGTTTCAGGGTGAGACAGCGGTCTTCAAAGCGGCGGGCGTCGAGTGACGGGCCGGCAGCTTCCAATGAGGCCGGATGAAATGACAGGTGTAGCCGTCCGGGTAGCGCTCCAGGTAATCCTGATGCTCGGGCTCAGCCTCCCAGAAGTCCCCGGCGGGGGCGATCTCCGTAACGACCTTGCCCGGCCACAAGCCTGAGGCCTCGACATCGGCGATGGTGTCCTGCGCGACCCGGCGCTGCTCCTCGCTCGTATAGAAGAGCGCCGAGCGGTAGCTCGGCCCTCGATCGTTCCCCTGACGGTTCGGGGTCGTCGGATCGTGAATCTGGAAGAAGAATTCGAGCAGCGCCCGATAGCCGATGATCTTCGGATCGAAGATGATTTCGATGGCTTCGGCATGCGTTCCATGATTTCGATAAGTAGCGTTCGGCACATCGCCGCCCGAATAGCCCACCCGCGTGGATATGACGCCGGGATAGCGCCGCAGCAGATCCTGCACGCCCCAAAAGCAGCCGCCGGCCAGGACTGCACGCTCGTTTGATGCATTCATCGATGTTCCGGACATGTTGCCACCTGCCTCACTTGCCTAGGCCTGAATGATACACCCGCCCGCCACACCCGATCATTGGGGCTCCTGCGGCCACGCATTGAACAGATTCGTCGCATCCACCGAACCCAGGCCGGTTGCCAGATCGTATCCGGCCGTGGCCGGATAGGCCGGCTCGTTCTTGGAATTCGAGGAGGACAACTCCCCGATGATGGTGCTGCCTGCGGCACCGAAGCAATCGAAGAACTTGCCGTCGGGGTTCTGCCCGCAGGGAATGTCCATATCGCCTCGGGTAATATCGTGAAAAATGCAGCTGCTGTCGGGCAGTGCGCCGTCGGTCTTACTGGCATCGCAGGCCGAAGCGTTGGACTTCGAGAACTGCCGGTGAGCCAGAGCGTAGTAGACATAGTTGGCATCGCCCTGTCTGCCGAATTTCTGATTGATGAGGGCCTGAATGCCCGCCATGGCCGGCGCGCTGAACGAGGTGCCGCCGCCGCCTTGCACGATCGCATCGTTCTCGACGGTGCACACGGCCCCGCCCTGGCTGGTATCGGACATACACTCGAGGTAAAAGCTGCCCCAGGCCCCGTTGCTGGCGAAGAGCGAAATGTCCGGCTGATCCCGCAGTCCATCGTTGGGAACGCCGGGCACACCGAACTGATAGCCGGGCTTGGGGTTGCCCTTGCAAGTGCCGCTGACCACGCCCGGAATGGAGGGCTTGCCCGTAAAGCAGGTGCTGGGACCGCCTCCGCCGGCCACATCGATCACGAAGCTCTGCCCCAGCGTGGAATTGCAGAAGCCATTCGGTCCATACGACTGGGAGAAGCCGCCGTTGACAGGATCACTATAGATGAGCCGGCTGGTGCAGCCGTCGTTCCAGGGAATTTCCGGAATATAGGACAGCGCAGACGCCTTGGTGATCGGGTCGTTCTTGGCGCTCCAATAATTGCTGAGCGGGACTCCGCTGACGTCGGAGTTGTATTGCGCCATGAAATCGGTGCCGCCCACGTCGACGGCGTAGGCGGACGCGGTATTGTCGCCGCCGTTGATGCCGTTGATGGCGTAGTTGGTCGGTTCGACCGGAGCGCATTGATCCGCACCGTCGTCGCCCTCCGCGATGAAGAAAGTGGTGCCCTCAGCCGTCGCCAGCTGCGCTTCGCGGTTTTCCAGCGCGATTTCGGCGGCACCGGTAATGGTCTCGCAGAGGCCATAGCTGTCGGTGATGATGTCCGGCGGAGCGAAATCGATCAGCCCGAGAATCGCCAGATCGAGCCCGGAGGTGGTCGCGGTGTTCGCACAGGCGGACAGCTCGATGGTGGCGTCGGGAGCTGCGGCGCTCGACCACTCGACATCGAGGGCGGCTTCGGTTTCATCGCCGTTCTGACCCGGATTCGTGCAGCCCGGATAAATCTGCCGGAAGTTGCCGCGGGTGAATTTGTCGAGGCCGAAGGTCGCCCGGAATTTCTGCCAATCGTCGGGATGCAGCAGATTGCTGTCCTCGACGGCGGCGATGGTCACGCCCTTGCCCGTGAAGCCTCGTTTCCAAAGCGGGAGAAGATCGTAGATCGTGGCGAAGTCGTAGGGAGCGAGCGTGTGAAAGAGAGTTCCATCGATGTTGATGTTGAAATGCGGCTTCCAGGTGTTGGTGGCGCGGTCATAACTGACCGGACCCAAATGAATCGAGTGCGCCCTGGGAAAGAAATCGTGCAGGGCCGCGACTCCCTGAATTGCGGGCGCAAGGGCGGCCGGTATCTGCGGATCCGTCGTATTGGCGATGTGGCGTTCGCCGTTGGGCAGAACCAGATGATGAATTTCGGTATGAAAGGCGCCGCGGATCTGGGCGGCCGAGCCGGAGAAATCGATGATGAGGCCGTTCGAATACACGTGGTTGACGCTAAAGCCGTGCGATTCCAGCCAGCGCTGAATGGTATCCAGGTCCTCGCGGGCAAGGCCGAATCGCGCGCCGAGCTGTGGCGGCGTGAGCCATCGGTGGTACTCGGCGGAATCGGCCGGGTCATGCAGCCGGTCGATCCATGCCCGCAGCGCCGCTTCGCTGCGCGCAGTTCCCTTGAGCACCAGCAACATATGCTCGAATTGCATGGAGTCGTCGACTGGCCCGCGGTCATTCTCCGGGCGCAGCGCCGCGGGCGGTGTGTTGCCCTCGAGAGTTACCCGCTGCGATTCGAGGATGCGCGCGTTGAGAATGGGTCCCGCAGTCTGCGCGCCGGCGGCGGCGGAAAGAAATACGAGAAAAAGACCGGGCAGAATCCTGAGAATCAGCGCGAACGGCTTACGCATGGCGGAATGTCCTTTTTCGACTTCAATGCGGTTGAGATTCGAGCTCTCTGCGGAGCGATGTCGGCGCCAATGTAAGGCAATATTCGTCAGGTACACAACGCCATTTGCACCGGTTCCTGCCGGCGATGTGTCCATAGCGCGGTCGCGTCCTCGAGAATATCGGCGAATACGGCCGTCGCCGTGGGTACCCGCCCCGCCCCGAGCCCTCGCAGCGCCACGACGGCGCCGTCGCCGGTGATGATTTCCAGTCGATTTTCCGCGCCGCGAGCCCTGGCCAGGAAGTCGTCCGGCGCAAGCACACGTGGCGCGACCGAATAACGAAAGCCCCCGACCGTTCGCTGCGCCTCGGCTATCAGCGCCCACCTGCCATGGCCCGCATCGTTCAGCGTGCGCTCGTCTATTCCAACGAGCGCCTCGCGCAAGGGCGCGCCGCCGAAGGCGACCCTGCCCATGATCTCCATCTTCCGCGCCGCATCGAGACCGCTGAGGTCCGCGGCCGGATCCGCTTCGGCGAAGCCCCCGTCCTGCGCGCTTCGCAGCGCGTCGGCGAAGGACGCCCCTTCCGAACGGCGGTCGAGTACGAAATTGCATGTGCCGTTGACGACCCCGCGAAGCCGGACGATCGAGCCTCGAGCCGCCAAATCTTCGATTGCCTCGAGCATGGGCACTGCGCCGCCGACGGCGGCCGAGTAGCGGATGAGGCGCCGAGGATCTGCCAGCTGGGGCGCCAGCGAGTCCCAGTCCGCCGACAGCAGCGCCTTGTTCGCCGTGACCACCCGCAGGCCGCTGCGGCAGGCCCTTTGTAGGCATGCCCGGGCCGCTTCGATGCCGGCCAGGACCTCGACCACGATGTCCGGCTGACGATCGAATGCGTCCTGCGCCCTATCCACCAGGAGCGATTCCGGCACGCCTAGCGCCCTGTGCTTGGATGGAGTTCTCACCAGAGCCGCCACCACGTCGAAAAGGTCCGGGAATTGCGCGCAGTAGTCGAGCACTCCTCGGCCCACGATCCCCAGGCCGAGCAGCGCGATTCGAATGCGCCTTGGAGCCGGCGCGGTTCCGATCCGGGAGGGTCCCGGCCCAATCCGCGTGAACTGTGGAAGCCCGACTCGCGCAAGATCGAGCGTCAGGGCTCGATCGCGCGCAAATCGCACCGCCTTGGGCTGCACCAGCGAACCTGCGCAGGCCTCCGCCGTGGCATAGTCCGCCTGCGTGAAGCGCCGCGGATGCTCGAGTGAGGTCGCCGGGTCCGCCTCGTACAGCCCATCGACATCCTTGAGCAGAATGCATCTCGCCCGCAATTGGGCAGCAAGGTAAAGCGCCGTCAGGTCGGAGCCGCCGCGGCCGAGCAGCGCAAGGCCGCCATCGGGTGCGGCGGCGAAAAAACCCGGAATCACCAGGATGGGTGTGGCATCGAGAAGCGCTTCGAGCCGGTCGACCCGAACCTGAGTGAGTGCCGCGTTCGCGCGCTCGCCCGTTGCGGTCAGGCCGACGTCGCGCGGATCGGTATAGCGGGCGGGAACCCCTGCCCTATGAAGGGCCAGGACAAGTTGCGCGGCGCTCGCGACCTCGCCCGTCGACAATAGAACGGCGAGAGTCGCCGGATCGGGCGCCTCGCCCGGCGGCGACCCGTCCTCGAGCAATCGATCGGTGACGCCCTCGAAGGCCGAGACCACCGCGATGACCCGCCGCCCTTCGCGATAATGGCGATAGATCTCGGTCACGGCGATCGGCAACGATGCCGGGGTCCGCAGCACCGAGCTGCCAAACTTCAATACTACGTTGATACCTGTCCGACACGTCATGCAGCACCTGTGAGCTTGGAAATACGGGCGCTGATGAGCAAGGACAGGGGCGCGGGCAAGCTCGGACCGGGATCCGATGCAAAAGACAGCCGACGACGTGAGGGAGACGCCGCTTTAGCTGCATTTTTAACGCGCCCGCAAGCTGAACTTCAAATCGGCGCGGACACAGACTAGCGGCAACGCCGCACGCGGTCAACGGCGGGTGCGCACTTTGCGGAAATCAGCCAGACCGCCGGCCCGTCCACCTGGGATCCCGACGACAGCCCGTCGAGCGTACCGGTGGCGCAGGGGACTCCCGCCTCGGCCCTGAGCGATGTCGTGGTGAACGGGCGCGTGCGCAGCTGCGCGAAGCGATCGCGATAGCCGGCGTCCCGGCCTGCGTCTCCGGTGCAGGATCGATGTTCAGGGTTCACATGAAGGCTGAGGCGCCCGATAACTACCGCGCCGCATTTGCCGGCAAAGAGGAGGCCGCGTGCCGCGAGCTTCTGCTCTCGCATCTGCTGGAATGTGGAATTCTTCTCATCGGGACCGGGACCGGAATGTTGTCGACCCCGATGGGAGGCGATGAAGTCGACAGACTGAGCGATGCGATGTTGGAAGCTTTGCGTAAGCTTCGCCGGCCGTCGCGATGATTGCCGCTGCCGGCCGGACGAGCGCCGCTCGGCCCGGAAAGTGCTTGATTGCGCTGAACATATTTTTCGCTTGCGGGCGCCGCTCCGGCAACCCGCCGCCGCTTCGACGCTCGCGGCCTTGCGTTGCCTTCGGGTATTGTGTTTCGGCGCTACTGGCGTAGCATTTGGGCAACGCCCGCGTTGCCGCGAGTCGATGCTCTTTAGGCCGCGGCAAATCCCTTAAATTGTGACCCACGCCACCCTTCTCTGGCTGAGAGCGGCCTTCACTGTCGCCGCATCGCGGGCGCGCGCTATCCGCTCGATCGAAATCGCAAACATCCCGCGTGCACACGCCCTTCAATTTGTGACACGTGCAACAAGAACGCTGTTGACATAAGACTCAGCTGACTACAGTGTAGTGCAGGAGACATCGGGCGTTCTAACACAAATCGTACATCGACCGATTGCGTGATTTTGTGGGGGGTTGTTTAGATTTAGAGTGATTGGTGACATAGCTGCGCGGAGGATCAGTACATGCAGCCAGAGACCAGCAACACCGAGTCCGATCGTCGGTCGACCTTTCTCGAATCTTTGAGTGCATTCAGCCGCCAGCACCGCGCCCAGCATTGGGAAGGCACCTTCGGCGACTTTCTCACCGACATCTTGCCGAAAAATCCCGCGGCCTTCACGCGGGCAAGTCATCAGTACATATGGGACATGCTGCGCTGGTACGGACGCGAGCGCGTCGACTGCGACGACACGGCGCGCGCGCAGGAGCTGTTTCGGCCCGAACTATTCGGCATCGACGAGCCGCTGTCGCGCGTCGTCGACTATTTCAAGGCGGCGGCGGCCGGATCGGATGTGGGCCGCCGTTTGCTCCTGCTGCTTGGGCCGCCGTCGGGCGGCAAGTCCACGCTGGCCATCCTGCTGAAGCGCGCCCTCGAGGAATACAGCCGCACCGACGACGGCGCAATTTACGCCATCAAGGGCTCGCCGATGCACGAGTCTCCGCTGAATCTCGTTCCGGCAAGCCTGCGCGGCTCGTTTCGGGAGACTTACGGCGTCGACATCAACGGCGAGCTCAGCCCCTGGGCGCGCGACCGCCTCGAGCGTGAATACCTGGGCGACTACCTGCGTGCACCCGTTGAGCGCGTGTTTCTTTCCGAAGCCCTGCGCGTCGGCGTCGGCACCTATGCTCCGCACGATCCCACGACAGCCGACATCGCGGACCTCGTCGGCTCGGTCGACCTGTCCAAGGTCGCCGAGGTGGGCGATGAAGGCGATCCTCGTGTCTGGTCCTGGTCGGGGGCCGTCTACGCGGCGAGCCGCGGCATGCTCGAAATGATAGAGATTCTCAAGGTAAAGCGTGAGTTTCTATATCTCCTGCTGACCCTGACTCAGGAAAAGAACGTCAAGGTTTCGCGCTTTCCTCTGATCCATCTGGATGAGACGATTCTGGCCCACACCAATCTTGCCGAGTTCAACAAGTTCTTGCAGGAAAAGGAGAATGAGGCGCTGCTCGACCGCATGGTCATCATCAAGGTGCCTTACGCCCTGTCCTATAATGATGAGGCGCGCATCTACCAGAAGTTGGTCTCCTGCGCCCCCGCCTTCCGCCACGTGCACCTTGATCCGCACGTGCTGAAACTCGCCGCCGTTTTCGCCATTCTGACGCGCCTGGCGAAGCCCGAGAGGGAAGGTCTGGATGTCGCGAAGAAGTTGCGCCTGTATGCCGGTGAGTCCATCGAAGGCTTTGCCGATACCGAATTGACGCACCTCAAGGCGGAATCGCCGGACGAGGGGTTGTCGGGGGTGAGCCCTCGCTTCGTGGTCAACGCCATCTCCAATGCCATCACCCGCAGCGACGCCAAGAGCCTGACGAGCATGGAGCTGTTGCTGGCGCTCAAGGACTCCATCGACAGCGATGCGCGCATGGACGCCAAGCAGAAGAAGCTGTGGATGGACCATTTGGTGGTCGCGCGCAAGGAGTTCTACAACCGCTGGGTGAAGGAGGACGTGCATCGCTCCATGTTCGCCTCGTTCGAGCAGGAAGCGCAGCAGTTGCTGGAGAAATACCTCGACGAGGTCGAAGCCTCGCTCGACCAGCGCAAGGTCACCGATCCCATCACCGGCGAGACCCGGCCGCCCGATGAGCGGTTTCTGCGCTCGGTCGAGGAAAAAATCAAGGTATCGGATTCCGGCAAACAATCGTTTCGCCAGGAAGTGGTTCGCAAGGCCATGGTCACCTTCAAGGCCGGCGAGAAATTTTCGCTCGACAGACACGCCCGGATGCACGAGGCGATCGAGCAGTATTTATTCGCGGAGCGCCGCGACGTACTGCGCCTGGTGACCTCGAGCGCGCGGCCCGACGACGACGCCCAAAAGAAGATATCGGCCGTGCAGCAGCGGCTGATCGCCGAATATGGCTATGACGAGCACAGCGCAAAGGAGGCATTGAACTACGTCACGACATTGTTGTCGCAAGAGTAAGCCTCGATGAAAGTCTCCGACAGGAGCTGGAAGTGAGCAAAGACGAGTCCACATCGAGCAGAACGACGGTCGCCGGCTGGTACGACCTGTTCTCGCGCGGCGCGCGCGATTGGCTGCGGCACAACGACAAGGTGCGCGAGGCCGTGCGCGCGCACCTGCCCGAAGCCATCGCCGGCGGCGATGTGCTGAGCGGGGGCACCAAGACCATCCGCGTGCCGGTTCGCATGCTCGAGCATTATCACTTTCGGCTTCGGCCAGCAGACGAGCCGCAGGGCGTCGGCCAAGGCGCCGCCAAGCCCGGCGACACCCTCGGCCAGCCGGGCGGCACACCCGCATCCGGCAAGGGCGGCGGCGGCCGCAACGACGGCGGCTTCGAATTTCTTCTCGAGTTCAAGGTCGACGACATCGTCGACTGGCTGTGGGAAGAGATGAAATTGCCGAATTTACGCGCCCGTGCCGGCCGCGCCGAAGAGGCCGACTGGACCCGCGAAGGCTGGGATCGGCGCGGTGCGCGTTCGCGCCTGGATCGCAGGCGTTCCCTGCGCGAATCCATCAAGCGCCGCGAAGTGCAATCCGCCGATTCGCCGCGATTCACCGACGATGACCTGCGTTTCCGCCAGCTGACCAAGCGCGAACAGCCTGCCACGCAGGCCGTCGTATTCTTTCTCATGGACGTTTCTGCCAGCATGTCGGACCGCGATCGCCAGCTCGCCAAGTCTTTCTTCTTCTGGGCCGTTCAGGGCTTGCGCCGCCAGTATCGCTATTTGGACAGCGTGTTCGTCGCGCACACCACCGAAGCGTGGGAATTCAGCGAAGAGGAATTCTTCAAGGTGAGCGGCAGCGGCGGCACGGTAACCTCCTCCGGGCTGAAGAAAATCCGTGAAATCATCGGCGCCCGCTTCGACCCCAATCGCTACAACGTCTATCTCTTCTATGCCTCCGACGGCGACAACGCCTCGAGCGATCATGCCGACGCCGAGGCGGCCTTGGCACAGATCGGCGATGTCGCCAACTACACGGGCTACGTCGAAATCTCGACCACCTCCCAGAGCCGGCTCAACAGCGAATGCGGCGCCTTGTTCAAGGCGCTGGCGGACGGCGGCAAGCCCGCCGCGAGTTTCGCGATCAGCCGCTTCGAGGACATCTGGGATGCCGTCCGGCATTTTTTCCAGCACCAGGCCGCGGGCTGAGCCATGCACGAGATATCGCAATGTCGGCACATGTGAGCAAGCAATGGCGCGAACTGCTGCCGCGCATCGAGGAGCTGGCATCGCGCGCCGGCCTTCAATACAACCCGGTCGACTTCGAAGCGGTGCCGGAAACTTTCATGATGGAAATCGCGGTCTACGGGCTGCCCGTGCGCATGCCTCACTGGTCGTTCGGCGTGCGCTACATCAGTCAGCTCATTCAGCATCGAATGGGCCACTCACGTCTGTTCGAAGTCGTATTTCCGGGCAATCCCGGGCACGCCTACCTGGCCGCCGGCAACAGCCTGGCCGAGAACATGCTGGTGGCGGCCCACGTGCTGGGACATGCCGATTTCTCGCGCAACAACATGCTTTTCCACAACAGCCAGCAGCAGGTTGGGGATCACATCGTCGAGCAGGCCGCATCGCATGCCCGGCAGATTACCCTGGCGGTCGAAGAGCATGGCTTGCAGCGCGTCGAGCAGGTGCTGGATGCGGCCCTCGCACTCGAGCAGCACATCGACGTCGATCGGCGCGTGCAGCGGGAGCGGTATCCCGAATATGAAGCCCCGAGCGACGAGCTTCGCGACGACACATTCAGCAAGCGGTTCGCCTCGCTGAGTCCCGACAGTGCCGCGCGCGAGTCGGGACCGAAACTCAAGCGCGCGGCGATACCACCCCATCCGGAACGGGATTTGCTCTGGTTCATCGCCAATTACGCCCCCGAGCTCGAAGGGTGGGAGCGGGATATTTTTCTGGCGGTACGCGAGGAATCGTTTTACTTTCACCCGGTGCATGCAACCCAGATCATGAACGAAGGCTGGGCCTCGTACTGGCATGCGCGATTGCTGCGCGAGGCGGATTTCCTGCCTCAGGCGGCCTACGTCGACGCGATCAAGTGCCATTCGGACGTGGTGCGGCCGATTGCGGGCGGAGAGAAGGTGGCCCTGGGAATCAACCCCTACCACCTGGGATTTTCCATGTGGGAGGACATCGTGGAGCGGGAGGGCATGGAAGCGGCGCGCCGGATCATGCGCGAGGACGACGATGTCAGCTTCGTGCGCAATCACCTCAACGCCGAGCTGGCCGCGAAGCTGCAGCTATTTCGCTTCGGAGCGGACTCTTCGGGCTCAGTCAAAGTCTTAACAACCGATCTGGATGCCCTGCATGAGGTGATCGTCGGGCCAAAGTACAATTTTGGGGCGCCGTCGGTGTCGGCCTTGCACGTGCGGGTCGACGGAACGCTGGAGTTGGCGCACGAGCACAAGGTCGACGGCCGTGGCATCGACGTCGAGCGGGCGAAGAAGGTGTTGGAGTACATAGAAAGAGTCTGGCGTCGTCCGGTGATACTGCATACGGTCGATGCGCATGGCGCGGCGTTCGACCTCACGGCCGCCGTTCCCGCCGGTACGGGGTAGCCGCAACTCCCGGGAAGTTTTGCGCCGTGCGCGTGATATCATCGTGCGATCCGGCCTGAGGGCCGAAATCACCGTGGCCACATTGACGACTGTTCTACCAATGAACGGCGCGCCGCGCGCATGAGACCTGCCAGCAAGGGTCTGGCCCCGGCCGCGGCTGCGTTCGTGATTTGGGGCGGATTTCCGCTCTATTTTCACCTGCTGCAGCGGGTTTCTTCGGTTCAGGTGATCGCGCACCGCGTCGTGTGGTCATGCCTCTTCGTGCTCGCCTGGGTGGGCATGCGCGGCGAGTTGCCCAAGCTCCGTGCGACGCTCGCCGATCGCGGCGTGCTCGGCCGCCTCGCCGCCACGGCCACCTTGATAACCCTCAACTGGCTGGTCTATGTCTGGGGCGTCACGAACGGACATGTCATCGAGACCAGCCTGGGCTATTTCATCGGCCCGCTGGTCAACGTGTTGCTGGGAGTGGTACTGCTTTCCGAGAGGCTCACTCCCACGCAATGGACCGCCGTCGCGCTGGCCGCCGTCGGGGTGGGCTACCTAACATTCATGGCCGGCGGCCTTCCGTGGATCGCACTGACGCTCGCATTCTCGTTTGCCACCTATGGCCTGCTGCGCAAGATCGTCAAGGTCGAATCGCTGCATGGACTCGCCATTGAAACTCTGGTCCTCGTCCCCTTCGCGCTCGGGTACCTGCTCTGGTGCGAGTCCGCCGGCACCGGCGCGCTGGGCCATGCGGGACCCGCCATCGATGCACTGCTCATCGGCAGCGGCCCCCTCACCGCCATCGCCCTGTTCCTGTTCGCATACGGCACCCGCCTGCTGCCCTACTCCACCGTCGGCGTTTTGCAATACATCGCACCGACGCTGCAATTCGTTTGCGGCGTCTTCGTACTTCACGAGCCGTTCGACGCCGCGCGCGCCATCGGATTCACGATCATCTGGGCGGCACTCCTTATCTATGCCGGCGAGGGCCTGCGCCTGTCGCGAAAGCCGGCTCCCCGTCCTTGCGCCCTATAGTTCCAGCCCCAGGTCGCTGGCCTTCCTCAACAGCTGCAGCGCCGTATCGGCATCGAGCTTCTGCTTGATCGCCGATTGATGATTGGCGATCGTCTTCGGACTGAGCCCCATCGACTGGGCTATTTCCTTGATGCTCTGGCCTTGCGCCAGGAGACCGAGCACTTCGATTTCGCGCGCCGACAAACCCTCCGATTGGTCGGCCGCATAATTGCGCAAGGCCAGCCTCTGTGCGACGTCGGCGCTCAAATACTTCCTGCCCGAGGCCACCGAGTGGATGGCCTCCACCAGCACATGCGGTGCGCTCGCCTTCGTCACGTAGCCGAACGCGCCCGCTTGCATGGCGCGCTGCGCAAAGATGGCGTCCTCGTGCATGCTGAAGATCAACACGCGGGCTTCAGCCTTGTAAATCAACATGCGCCGCATGGCCTCGATCCCGCTGGTCGATGGCAGCGTGATATCCATGATCACTATCTGCGGATCAAGGTGGCAAAACAAGGAATGAGCGGTGGCGGCGTCGGCCGCCTCGCCGATCACCGCGATGTCGCCGTGCCGTTCGAGCAGCCTTCTATAGCCCTCGCGGACCACCGCATGATCGTCCACCAGCAGCACGCTGACTTGATCTCTACCGCTTTTCGCCATGACGACTCCTGCCGTTCAACCCGAACCGCGAGATTCGCGCATTCGCCTGCATTCCACAACCGCGCGATTTCAGCGGTCGGGAGAAATTCCCGCTCTAATCGGGAAATGCCCGGTATAGATCGGGAATTTCTCTCTGGTTCAAGCGAAAGCGTTCGTGGAGACTCATCTGACAAAAGCAAATTGAGGGGAGAATCCAATGAACCGACTTTATATCGCCGCGATTCTGCCGTGTTGTGCCGCGACGCTTGCGCTCGACATCCCCGCGCGCGCCGACGATGCGTCCGGCGGCCCGCCGCTGCAGACCATCGTGGTTGAGTCGACGGCGATTCCAGGCAGCACCATCGCCATCGACAAGATCCCGGGAAACGTCCAGATCCTCTCCGCCACCGACCTGATCCGGGAGGGATCGGCCAGCCTGACCAACGCGCTGAACTCCAATCTCAGCAGCGTCAGCATCAATGACGATCTCGATGATCCCTTCCAGCCGGACATTCTGTATCGCGGCTTCGAGGCGTCGCCGGTGCTTGGAACGCCGCAGGGACTGGCGGTTTATCAGAACGGCGTGCGCATCAACGAGGCCTTCGGCGACACCGTCAATTGGGATCTGTTTCCGGATATCGCGATCAACCAGGTCGAACTGGTCAGTTCCAGCCCCGTGTACGGGCTCAATGCCCTCGGCGGCGCGATATCGGTCACGATGAAGAATGGCTTCACCTACCAAGGCACGGACTTGGAGTTATCCGGCGGTTCCTACGGGCAACGCGCGGTTACCGGGCAATTCGGGATGAATTCGGGCGCCTTCGGCTTCTACGCCGCCGGCAGGGCGCTCGATTGGGACGGCTGGCGGCAGTTCTCCAATGACAGGATGCGTGAGGCGTACGCCGTGTTCAGCGTGCACACCGACGCCGCCACCCTGGATCTGAGCTATACCCGCGCGGACAACATGATGAACGGTCAGGGTCCGTCGCCGATGCAGGAACTCTTGGTCAACCGCTCGCTGGTGTTCACCGGACCGCAAACCAATATCAATTCGCTGGACTTCGTGACGTTGAACGGCACGCTGAAGCTGACCGATACCTGGTCGTTGCAGAGCGTGCTCTACTACCGCGACTACGCGCAGACGGTCTCGAACGGCAATACCACCAATTACGAGGCCTGCACGAACACACCGGGTATCCTGTGCCAACCCGACGGGGTCACGCCGCTCACCAACTCGGCGGGGCAGAACCTGCCCGACATCTCGGACGGCGGCAACTTGATCATCGGCGAGAACGACTTTGAATCGATCCATGCGTGGGGCCGGGGCGCCACCCTGCAGGCCACCGACTCGGAGTCGATTTTCGGCCATGACAATCAATTCACCGTGGGCGCGGCGGTTGATTACGCCTCGACCAGCTTCTATACCGGCGCGCAAATCGGTTTGATCAATTCGCAGCTTCTGGTGCTGCCCTCGAATCTCATCGTCGATACGCCGGAGAATTCGCCCGGTGCAGTCCTCAACGGCGATCCGGTGCCGGTAAGCGTGGATTCGGTCAACAAGAACTTGGGTGTCTACCTGACCGATACCTTCAACGTCACGCCGGATCTCGCGGTGACGGCGAGCGGGCGCTACAACATCAGCAACATCAATCTGGCGGACCAACTGGGCACCAATCTGAATGGCTACAATCGGTTCGTTCACTTCAATCCAGCGCTCGGCGCCACATACAAGCTGCTGCCGAGCATGACCCTGTACGGCGGCCTCTCGCAGAACACGCGCACCCCGACGGCGAGCGAGATCGAATGCTCCAACCCGCTGACCCCGTGCCTTCTGCCCACCAATCTGGCGGGTGATCCGCCCAATCTGCATCAGGTGGTCTCGCACACCGCGGAGCTGGGTCTGCGCGGGACGATTCCCCAAGTGATGGGCGCCGGCAGCGAGATGTCCTGGAACTTGAGCGTATTTCGCACGCTGCTCAAGGACGACATTTATGGCATTGCGACCTCGGTCAGCCAGGGATTTTTCCAGAACATCGGCGACACTCGCCGCCAGGGTGTCGAGGCGGGCTTGAATTATAGGGCCGAAACGTGGTCGGCTTACGCCAACTACAGCTTCGTCCAGGCGACCTTCCGCTCACCCTTGGTCGTGCCGTCACCCTCGAACCCCTATCAAGATGCGCTCGGCGACATCCAGGTCGAACCGGGCGACCGCCTGCCCGGCATCCCCGAGCACCGCCTGAAGCTCGGCGCGGATTACAAGATCCTGCCGCAGTGGTCGGTGGGCACCACGGTAACCGCCGTGAGCAGCTTCTTCTACGTCGGCGACGAGTCCAATCAACTCGCGCCGATACCCGGCTATGCCGTGGTCAATCTGCATACCAACTACAAGCCCGTCCCACACTTCGAGGTGTTCGCCTCGATCAACAACCTCTTCAACCGCAAGTACGGGACCTGGGGCATTCTGAGCGATCCCACCGGCATCAACGGACCGGGAATCCCGCCGAACGGCGTGACCAACGGTCCCGGAGTCGACAATCGATTCCTGAGCCCGGCGGCCCCGCTCGAGGTATTTGCAGGAGTGCGCATTACGTTCTGACCCGGCGGCGCGCCCGACGCGGGCGCTTGAGGTATCCTCGGCGCATGACGGGGGTCAAAAAGCTGATCAAGGGCACAATGCCCGATTGGGTCGTGCAAGTGTGGAAGTGGCACAGGGCGCACGGAGCGTTCCCGAGAGTGTTCCACCCAGCCACGTTCAATGAGAAGATTCTGTGCCGCAACCTGTTCGAACGGCGCCCGGAATTCGGGCAAATCGCCGACAAAGCCGCTGTCCGCCACTACGTCGAGCAGCGCCTCGGGCCCGGCCTGCTTCCGAAGCTCTACCATCTCACCGACCGCCCCGAGGCCATTCCCTTCGATGAGTTGCCCGACAGGTTCGTCGTCAAGCCAACCCACGGCTCAGGCTGGGTGCGGCTGGTTGCCGACAAGTCCACTCTCGATCGCCCTGCTCTCATCGCCACCTGCGCCGATTGGCTGAAGCGCAGCTATTACCGGGAGAGCCGGGAGGTGGCCTACAAGCATATCGAACCGCGCATTCTCATCGAGGAGTTCATCGGCGGCGGCGCCACGCCGAACGACTACAAGTTGTTCGTCTTCGGCGGCTCTGTCGAACTCATCCAAGTCGATGTAAACCGGTTCGCCTGCCACAGGCAGCTGCTGTATAGCCCAGCTTGGAAAAAGCTCGACGTACGCTATGTGGACGACGACCCAAGCGGCGAGGCGCAAAAGCCCGCCCATCTCGGGGAGATGATCCATGCGGCGCAGATTCTGGGCCGGGAGTGGGATTTCATCCGAGTGGATTTCTATGACACCGCCGACTGCCTGTATTTCGGCGAGATCACCTTGACGCCGAACGAAGGCTGCGTACGCTTTCGCCCTCAGGAGTTCGACAACTATCTGGGGTCGCTGTGGAAGCCAACCGCGAGATGACGCGCCAATGTTTCGCGGCCGCGTGCCTCATGCTCGCAGCGATATCGGCGCCGCCGAGTTCGGCCGCTTCGATGGCGGCGGTCCCTCTGCCTCCACCCAGCCGGGTGACTCCCGTCCGATCGCCCGACGGCGTCACCTTCGAGGCTTATGAATGGGGAAAACCGGACGGTCGTTCCATCGTGTTCATCCACGGCATCTATCAATCGGCCCTGTCCTGGACCAAGCAGATCGCCGATCCGGTCCTTGCGGCGAAATACCACTTGGTAGCGATCGACCTACGCGGCCACGGCGCGTCCGACAAGCCGGATGGCGCACAGTTCTATCGGGACGGCAAACGCTGGGCGGATGACGTCGCGGCATTGATGGATGCATTGCATTTGAGCCGCCCGGTGATGGTCCCCTGGTCCTATGGCGGCCGAGTACTCAACGACTATCTGGCGGCGTACGGCGATGGGCGCCTCGGGGCCATCGTCTACGTCGCGGTACGCTCGACCGCCGATGGCTCGGCGTCGGCGCCCGACCCGCGCCGCACCGAGGCGAGCCAGGACGCCCTGAGCTCCGACCCGGCTGTGTTCATGAAGGGCACGCGGGAATTCGTCGAACTCTGCTTCGGCAGGCCCGCGGCGCCGGCGGAGATCGAATGGCTGACCGCCGCCAGCATGCAAACGCCGCTGTATGTGCGCAGGCAGCTCGCCGGCCGGCCGCTCGCCTACATGGAAGTACTGAAGTCGATCCATGTGCCCACGTTGATCGTTCAGGGCGACATCGATGCGGTGGTGCCGCCCGAGATCGCGGAGGTCACTCACCGACTGATTGCCCACTCGAGCCTCTCGATCTACCACGGCGTCGGCCACTCTGTGTTTTTTGAAGCGCCGGACCGCTTCAATGCCGAGCTGGATGGATTCGTGGCGGCCCTGGGAAAGTGACGGGACACTCAGCCTAGTAGTTATCCAAGGTCTTCCCTTTGCCGTCCCGGATCGCCTCCTCGATGATGGGGTCCAACTGACGCATCACGTCCTCCACGATCTTTCGACTCTGCTCGGCCAGATGCGCCTGCTCTTCCCCAAGCGCGCCTTCCTGCTCACCGAGCGCGCCCAGCTCTTCACCGAAGCTTCCTTCCCGCTCGCCGAGCTCGGACTGCAGGTCACCGAGGTGGGACTGGAGGTCGTCGAGATGAGACTGCAGCTCCTTCAAGGCCTGCCGATCGATGTGTGTCGGCACTTGCGCCAGATTTATCCGCTGCATCGCCGCCTCGAGCTGCGCGAGCTCGCGCTTGAAGTCAGGCGCTTGGATGGTTATGACCCGCTGCTTCGCGGCGAGGGCCCGCTGCTTCGCGCGCAGCAAGGCTTGCTGCCTGCCAAGGTCCTTCTGCTTCTGCCCGAGTCCCTCCATGGGACCCAGCAAAGCCTGCGCCTGCGCGATGACGCCGGGGTCCTGAATGAGGTAGGGCCTGCCCTCATGCTGAAAATAAATGTAGTCGCCCGCTTGCTTCGGGAGCCCGCTCCCCGAGTTGATGCTGACCTGGGATTTTCCCGCACGAATGGCGAGGATTCCCTCCTCGTGACGGCCGATGTGAATCGTCTGAGTGTCCGCCCGGGTCATCGACGTCGATGCCACCAGCGCCAGAATCGCCACGCCGGTGGCGATGAAAGGCAGGCGCCGCGCGGCGGCGAAGGAGCGCTCGAAGCCGCGATCGCTCAGCAATCTCTCGATTCGAGGTGTGAGATTGCTGTTGCTCGCCATGGCGGCGCCGGAGAGCGGCCAGGGGGTTCGAGCCGCGAACGCCAGCAAGATTTCCGCATAGGAGGAGCGGCTCTCGGCCTGCTCGACCGCCGCGCCATCGCTGAGTGCCTCGCCGAGATCGCATAGTTGCCGCCGCAGCCACCAGCTGAAAGGATTGAACCAGAAGAGCGCGCAGTGCGCACCCGCGAGCAGATGCACGTAAAAATCTCGCTGCCGCACATGCGCTCGTTCGTGCGCGAGCACGGCGCGCAAGGTGGGCTCGTCCCATCCCGAATAGCTGCCGGGCAACAACACGCTCGAGACCACGGTCACCGGGCTGGTAATCCGCGTGCTCATGCGCACGTCCAATCGTGGATCGAAAGGTAGTGCGATGCGTTGGGCCCGATTGCGCAGACGCAACGCAATACCGACTCCGGCACACAGGCGCAGTGCCCACACCGCGGCGATGGCACAGTAAATGAGCAAGGCGAGCGCAGCGGCGTGGTTTCCAATTCCGGTGCCCGAAGCGGCCTCGGCCTCGATGGCACTCACAGGCAAGGGAATGATGGCGCCGGGCGGAGCCGCGACGCCGGCGTATTGCGCCGCAAGGGGCTCCGCCGCCCGCGAAGCGCCGGCGACGGCCGTGTCCGGCAACAGCCGCGGCCCCAGGTGCATGCCGACCAGCAGCGGCATCGCAAGCGCGCCGGCGAGCGTCAACAACCAGGCCATGCGCCGGGCACGCACCTGCTCGATTCGCAGCAGGCGCAACGCGGCGAACACCATCACACCCATCACCAGGGTGCGCAGAGCGGACTCGAGCAATAAATGAATGCTCATGATTTCTTCTCCTTTCTCGACGCGGCGATGCGGTCGGCAAGACGCTGAAGTTCTTTGCGGTCCAGGACCGCGGAATCGACCATGCCGGCGAGAAGCGTCTCGACGGACCCTTCGCAGAACCAATCGACGATGCGCTGCACCGCTCTACCCGCGACCGCTTGGCGGGACGCCGCCGGCCGGTACAGAAACGTGCGGTTCTCGACGGCGTGAACCAAGTAGCCTTTTTCCTCGAGCCGACGCAGCACCGTACGAATGGTGGATTCCTTGAGCGGCCGGCCTTGTTTTAGGAGATGTTCCCGGACCTGGTCCGCGTTCTGCACGTCGTGCTCCCAGATCAGTTCGAGGACGGCGCGCTCGAGTTCGCCCAGTTCGGCGGGGTCGTGACCGTGAGTAGTGTTACTTGCCATAGTGTTACCAACTGTAGCATATAACCATGCCGGCTTGGCAAGTGAATTCGCCACGGCGCCGCAACTGACAGCGTTTCAGCCGAACAGGCCGTGTCACGGTTCCGGTTTTTCCCTGTGGAACGTACTTACTATATGAATGTAGTCTGCACAGGGGGTTACGGGCAGATGGCAGATGCGGATCAGCGGCCGGCTTTGCACTGCGATGCAGGCGCCGCTTCATTCGACTCGAGCGCCGAAGCCGCGAAGTATTTGTTCCGCGAGCACAACGATGCCTTGGTGGGCTACCTCACGAGCCGCCTGCGATCGGCTCAGGAGGCGAAAGAAGTCGCGCAAGAAGCCTACGTCCGCGTACTGCAGCTGCAAAAGGGCGGCACATCCAGCTTATTTCGCGCCTATTTGTTCAAGATTGCCGCGAATCTCGCCATCGACCGCCTGCGGCATCGTACGATCCGCCGGCGTGCCGAGCAGGGTGAACTGTCCGAAGACCCGGCAGCCACCCGTGGCGAGTCAAACGACCCTGCCGCGCGACTGCTGGCTCAGGAACGGACCAGTCAGCTGCTCGGCTACCTGGAAGAACTGCCGCCCAAGTGCCGCCGAGTTTTCAGCCTGCATCGATTGGATGGGCTCGCGCAGCACGAGGTTGCAGCCAGCGTGGGGCTCTCCGAGCGCATGGTCAGGCGCTATGTAACCTATGTAATGGTTTACTGCCGATTGCGCCTGGAAGGCATGGCCATCGATCAAATCCAACGGAAGATATCCCTGTGAGCGACTCCAATTCGACCGCATCGGACATCGGCCGGTGGCAAGACGCCGCCGAATGGGTCCAAAACTTGCCCTCCTCCACAGACCCGGCGCTCGCCGAGCAGTGGATGGAATGGTGCAGTTCAGATCCCCTGAATTTGCCGGCATTCGAGCGAATGCAGGAACTGTGGGACGGGTTCGACGGAGCTTCGGGCGCGACATTTCGTGCGCCCAGCCCAGCGCAGCGCTTCGGCGGCCGCGGCCGGCTCATGGGCCTGGCGGCCAGCGTACTGCTGCTGCTGGCGACCACCGCCTGGTTCGCGCTGCGATATGAGCGATCTGAAGCATTCACGAGCGCCGTGGGAGAGCGGCACAGCGCTATTCTGTTCGACGGATCCCGCTTCGAGTTGGCCCCGGACTCGCGCATCAGCGTTCGCTTTACCCCGATGCGGCGCGATGTGCAGCTCGAACGCGGGCAGGCGTTCTTCGCCGTCGCGCATAACGCCATGCGGCCATTCATCGTGCATGCCGGCGGGCTCACGGTCACATCCCGGGGAACCGAATTCGATGTGCGCATCGACGCAAGCAGCACCGTCGTGACGGTGAGCGAGGGGCGCGTGAGCGTGACGTCGAACGCAAGCCAGCGCGGCGGCGTGGCGAACTCCGTTACAGAGACCGTGCGCGCCCGCGAGGGTCAACGCGTGATCTTTTCGAGCGCCGAGCAACGGCTGAAGGTTGCTGCGGTCGATCCCAGAACCGCCGAATTATGGCGCGACGGGATACTGCCGTTCGTGAGCGAGCCTTTAGAGAGCGTGGTGGGCGCGGTCAACCTTTACAGCGCCCGAAAGATATTCGTGGCATCCGCACTTCGGCAGATGCGTTTCACCGGAACGGTGTCGTCGGCGAACCTCGCCGACTGGCTCGATGCGCTGCCGCAGATATTTTCCGTGGACGTAGTCGACCAAGGCGCCAATGGAATTCACATCCTGTCGAGAACCGATCATGGCATCCTCAAGTAAGCCTCGAACTCATCGCATCGCATTCGCCCTGCTCGCGTTATTCACTGCATGGATTGCGCCGGCCCGCGCGGATGAGGTGCTCGACCGGAGCGTGCGCTTCGATATCCCGGCGGCGCCGCTGGCGAGCGCATTGATTGAATTTTCCACCCAGAGCGGAATCCAGGTTGCCGTTGCCGACAAGGATGTGGCGCACCTGCAGTCGAAGGCGGTGGCCGGCGAATATCCAATTCACCAAGTATTGGACATGTTGCTTCACGGCACCAGCCTCGAATACTCACGCATCGGTGCCAGTACCGTGGCGATTCGAAGTGCCGCTTCAGGCCCGGCCGAGCCCCAAGCACAATTTCCCGACGTCGCCGCAATATCCGCGGCGGCGCCCAGCGATCAGCAATTGACGGCAGACGGCCTGTATCAATTCATCGTGCATCATGCGACGACGCCCTACCCGAGCAGCGAGGCCGTCGTCGGCAGCCTGCTGCGTTGGCGCGGCGGCAGGCCCGAAACCATCTGTCCGCTGACTCTGGGGCTCGATGCCGCGTACAACGCCTTCGTGGCGGCCCGCCTTCGCGCGCTGGCCGCCTACGTCGGTGCGCCCGTACAGGCGGACCCACACTGCAACGACAATGTGCGGTTCGCATTCACCACCGAACCCGAGAAGCTCATGGGCGAGGTGCTGAAGCGGGCGGCAGGCAAGCTAGGGGTGAAGTTTCCGCATCAAATGCAAAAGCAGCTGGCGTTCAGCAGCACTCACGCCGTTCAAGGCTACTACCTCACGGCGGCCGGCGGCGGCCGCATCTTGAATGCGGACGCAACGCTCCTCGGACATGTCGAACTGCTGCCCGTATGGCCGCTGGTGGTCCAGACCGGGCTTCGAGGGGCCGGCTGCTGCAATGGCGGGATTGTCAGCGCCATCTTTGTCATCGACACGACAAAGGTAGCTGGATACACCATTGGGTCCATCGCCGATTATGTAAGCCTGCTGGCCTTGTCGGTGGTGGAATTGCCCGACCACTGCGACCCATTGCCGAGCATCCTGGATCTGATGGCACCAAGCTGCGCCTCGCGGGAAAGGCCTACCGGGATAACGGCGGGCGACTTGGCGTTCTTGAAGGCGCTCTATTTTCACAACACGGGCTTGGGGCCTTCGCTTTCAAGAGATGAGATCCAACTCAATATGATGCGGCAGTTCAAGGGCCGCTAGGCGCGCGCGGCAAAGAATCTTAGTTCCGCAACTTGAACACGATGGGCAGCATTGCGGTGGATTCCACCGACTTGCCGCCGGGTCCGGCCGGCGTGAATGACGAAAGGTATTCTCGCGGATGGCGCGCTGTATTGCCGGCGTGACCTCGGCACGCGCGGAGTACGCGAGGCCGAGCCAAAGAAGATAGGCCAGCCAAATCCATGTTCTCATCCTCTTGTGCCCTCCCCTAGCAGCCCTATCCCCGACGGCTCGGTCTCGGCCGAGTCCCGTCATCGACTGAAAACTTTACCACGCCTTTTGTTTGCGCGCCCTTCACCGTTGGATAGCGGGCAGCGGCGCGCCGTCTTGGCGGGGAATGCAGAGCGCCCTTGTCGCCAATGGCATCGGCAAGCGTCCAAGCATCTAGAATCGCGGAGGTGCTGTCGCGCACCGAGCGAAACAGCTTCTTCAGCTCGCAGGTATCGTTGTCGTGGCAGTCCGAACAGCGCCGGTGCCGGCTGACGCTCACGCAGGGAAGCAGCCCCAGCGGCCCTTGCATGAGACGGACCACGCCGCCGAAGGAAATTTCCGCTGCACTCCGCGCCAATTGATACCCGCCGCCGCGCCCGCGCCGGCCGCGAACCACGCCGTTACGCTGCATCTCGGCGAGAATCGCCTCGAGGAACTTCGTGGGAATGGATTGCCGCACCGAGATGGCCGCCGAAGACAAGGTAGCGCCCTGGGGCTGGGCGGCGAGTTCCAGCAGCGCCTTCAAGGCATAGCGAGACTTCTGCGAGAGCAAGGGACGATCCTTTATGTTCTTATGCCATTTGGGCCTTGGACAGTCCCCCGCGGATCCCTGATATTCCTACCTGACTAGTATGGTTTACAAGAACTATACATGAAAAGGAATGGGAAATTCATGGATCGCACGATCACAATACCTTCGACGGGACATGCTCTTTTGCGCGGGGCATGCGTGCTGCTCGGCGCGCTGGCCGCATCGGTCCCGGCGCTCGCGCAGCAGAAGACCGGACCGGGCATCACGTCCGACGACGCGCTGACTTTTCATGGCATCACGCTGTACGGCGTCATCGACGTCGGTCTGCAATACGATACGCATGGCGCACCGTTCAGCGATTATCGGCCGGCTGCCAGCGCAAACATCGTCCAGAAGAACAGCCGTGAATCGGTGTTCGGCGTGACGCCCAGCAACATGGGCCAATCGAGAGTCGGTCTCGATGGAGTCGAGCCGCTGTACGGGGACTGGTCGGCGGTGTTCAGGGTCGAAACCTTCTTCAACCCGCAGTCCGGCGAGATCGCCGATTCCCTGAAATCCCTGACGGTGAACAACGGCCGAACTCCCGCCAATTCCTCCACCAATCTCGATGGCAGCTCGGCGGGCCAAGCCTTCCAGACCGCATTCGTCGGCGTGAGCTCGAAGCAATTCGGCACATTCACCTTCGGTCGCCAGCTCACGCTGCTGACCGAGGGCACGATCAAGTACGATCCAAACTACGACGCCTCGGCGTTCGGCCTGATCGGCGCGTCGGGGGCGTATCAGGGCGGCGGCACCACCGAGGATAAGCGGCTCGACTCGATGCTGAAGTACTATGCAACGGTCGCCGACCTGGTGCACGTCGGCGCCCTCTACAAATTCAATGGCGCCACCGGCAGCGCCAACACCGCCTTTCAGGCGGTGTTGGGCGCGCAGTACGCCGGCGCTTCGGTCGACGCCTACTACTCGAAGGAGAACGACGCCATCTCGGCGGCCGCCCTGACCGCGGCCCAGGTCTCGAAGCTGCCTGCATTGGGCTATTCGATAACGAATTCCGTCTCGGCCACGGTTTCGGACGATACCGCCTATGCCCTCATGGCCTTCTACACGATCGACCCATTGAAGTTCTTTGCCGGCTACGAGCACATCAAGTACGCCAACCCATCCACCCCGCTGACCGCCGGGTTCACCGACATCGGCGGCTACGTTCTGGCATTTGTCACCGACAATGCCTACGACATCGCGAGGACCTTGCAGGTCTACTGGACCGGTGTTCGCTACACCGTCATTCCGCACCTCGACCTCACGGCGGCGTATTACGGCTATCGTCAGAATGCCTATGCCTCCGGCAAGGACGCGGGTTGCACGACGACTGTCAACAGCGCCTGCAGCGGGAGCTTCGAGGCATTCTCCTTCGACGCCGATTACTTCTTCAACAAGCACTTCGATGCTTACGGCGGCGCGATGTACAGCGGCGTGCACGACGGCGTCGCCAGCGGCTATACCTTCCACACGACCAATATCAACCCCACCATCGGCGTGCGCTATAAGTTCTAGTACGGCCCCGCTGATCCCGCAGGCAAGGGAATGTTGACATTGCATGTAGATACATGTAATGTGTGTCCTAAGGAGCAATGCAATGAACCTGCAATCACTTCCCTGCTACTGCGCGACACTGCGTCAGGCCGCGCGCGCCGTGACCACCTTGTACGAGCAAGTTCTCGGCGAAACTGGACTTCACGCCACCCAGTTCACGGCCTTGCAAGTGCTCAAGAGTGCTCCGAATCTGACGACCACCGAGCTGGCCGATGCGATCGGGATCGACCAAACCACCGCAACCCGAACGCTGGCCCTCGTCAGAAAGAGTGGTCTGGCCATTGATTCGTCGGGCAGCGACCGGCGCGAGAGGCGTTGGGCGCTGACCGCCGCGGGGGAGACGGCGTATCGAACCATTCGGCCCAAGTGGGAGGCCGCGCAGGCTGCATTGGAGAATCAATTGGGGAGAGCCGAAGCGGCGGCTCTGAAGAAATCGGCGTTTCTCGCGGCCGCCAAGCTGGGGGCGAGATGAACTCGAGCAAGCTGCAAGCCCAAACCCGGGTCGTCGAGTCGGCGCAATGGAGAGCCGAGGGCGTTTGCGCCATCGCGTTTTTGACTGATTGATATATGCATATACATACAATGTACTGCGAATGTAATTCATCAATGGAGAATCATCATGACCCTATCTATCTTCGGCAAACTGATCGGCCGTCCCGCACTTCTGGCCTCCGCGGCGCTACTCCTGAACACAGGAGCCGCATTCGCGGCGGCGCACGCCGGCGACGCGCAAGCGCAGGCAAGGCAGCTTCTTGCGGGAACTGCGAACCGCTCCACGGCGCTCGCGACGCGCGTCGCCGTTCCAGCCGGAGCATCTGAGCTCGATCATGATCCGCAGGAGCAGGCGCGTCGCCTCCTCCTAGGAACCTCGCGTACGGCCGGCGATGCCAAGGGGCAGCCGGTACTGGCTTCCGACATCACATCGGTTTCGGGTGCAGCCGCGCGACGCGCTCGACACGCATATCCCGACGCCCATGCGCAGGCCGAGCGGATGATCACCGGAAAAGCCGGTTGACGCTAGGCGGAGTAGAATATTGACCAGGGCGCTGCCATCCGGACGCGATGAAGGCTGAACGGTCATGAGAACCCCAGAGCAGATCGAGGCAATGGTACCGGTCTCCGATCGAAGCGCCCAGCGCTACCCTGGGCTGCGCGAAGACCAGCTCGCCATCGTCAAGCGTTTCGCCCACGACCCGGCCCGCTCGTTCGCGCCCGGCGAATCGATCTTCCAGACCGGAGATCATAGCGTGCCTACCTGGTTCATTCTCGAAGGCTCCGCCGATATCTTCACCCGCGACGGCTTCGCCGAAGAGACAAGCTTGCGCACACTTCAGATCGGGCAGTTCACCGGCGAGTTGAGCCAGCTCTCGAACCGGCCCGCCCTGGCGGGCGCGCGGGCCGGAGCCGAAGGGTGCATCGCACTGCCTCTTGAGGCGGGCCGACTGCGTGCGCTCATCGTAGGATCCGCCGAGCTCGGGGAACTGATCATGCGCGCCTTCATTCTGCGGCGCATAGGTCTTTTGGAACGCGGTGTCGGTCCCATTTTGCTCGGACGTGCGGGCTCGGCTGAGCTTCTGCGGCTGCAGGCGTTCTTGACCCGAAACGGGTATCCCCATCTCGTTCTGAGTTGCGCGAGCGAGCGGGGACTGCAGATCATCAACGATTTGGGCTTGCCGGCCGAGGACCTGCCGCTGTTGGTCTGCGCCTGCGGACGAGTGTTGAAACGCCCTTCGAATGAAGAGGCCGGCGCCTGGCTGGGCATCACGCCCAAGCTCGAGATGGATGCTCTCTACGATGTCGCGGTGGTCGGCTCGGGACCCGCAGGGTTGGCGACCGCCGTCTATGCCGCGTCGGAAGGACTATCGGTCCTGGTTCTCGATGGCGAGGTCGTAGGCGGTCAAGCGGGGGCCTCCGCGCGCATCGAGAACTACCTCGGCTTCCCGACCGGGATCTCGGGTCAAGCGCTGACCGGACGGGCGCTCAATCAAGCGCAGAAATTTGGCGCCGAGGTGGCGATTCCCCTGGTCGCCACCCGTCTTCAATGCGGCGCAGGCCGCTCGGCGGACGGCGAGACGATTGAGTTGACGCTGTCTGACCAAGGTTCGGTCAGAGCGCGTGCAGTCGTCGTGGCCTCGGGAGCGCGCTATAAGCGGCCCGCCGTGAAGAACCTACAGCCCTTTGAGGGGCGGAGCGTCCACTATTGGGCATCGCCGGTCGAGGCCAAGCTCTGTGCCGAGGCGGAAATCATCCTGGTTGGCGCAGGAAACTCCGCCGGCCAAGCAGTCGTGTTTCTCGCGCCCTATGTCAAACGCCTGACCGTGCTCGTCAGGGGCGTCGGGTTGGAAGCTTCCATGTCCCGCTACCTTATCGACCGCATAAAATCGCTGGACAACGTCGATGTCCGGGTGCGATCGGAGCTCATCGAGCTGCACGGCGATCGCGCGGGCGTCCTTGAGGGCGCATCGGTTCGCGACAACGTCTCGGCGACGATTTCACGCCTGCCGGTTCACCATGTCTTCCTGTTCGTTGGCGCGGAACCGAATACGGCTTGGCTCAATCGATGCGTTGCCCTCGATGAGAAGGGCTACATCCTCACCGGGTTCACCCTCACCGACGATGGCGTGACGATCCCGCTGTCCCTGCAGACGAGCCTGCCGCGCGTATTCGCGATCGGGGATGTCCGCTCCGGATCGACCAAACGCGTGGCGTCCGCGGTCGGCGAGGGAGCGGCCGTCGTCGCACAGATTCATTCGCTGTTCGGCGCCGCGGTTACAACGGCGTAGCCAGAGGACGCCCTACTATGACACTGAGGCCAGTGTCGCCGGCGAGAGAGGGTTTGTGCCTGCAGCGTGAGGTCGCAGGTGCGCTTTTCGCACTCCTGCTCCTGCTGGTCACGCCGCGGCCGGCCTCGGCCGGCGACGCACCGCCTCTGACCGCCATTCTCCTCATCGCTCGATCTGAGCTACCGGATCCCGATTTCGCCGATTCGGTCGTGCTCGCGATGAACAACCTCGGTCCGGCCCCGGTGGGCATTATTGTCAACAGACCCACGCAGATTGCCGTTTCGGAAGTTTTTCCCGAGCTCAAGCGCCTCGCGCGCTTGCACTACAAGGTGTACTTCGGCGGACCGGTTGAAATCGGCTCCATCTGGTTCCTAATTCGCGCGGCGAGGCCACCCGAGCACGCGATTCAAGCTTTTGACGGCGTCTACCTGAGCGCAGATCGGGCTTTGCTGCTGAAGCTGCTCCGCCGCGACAAGCCCATGGAAGGGCTGCGGATATTCATCGGTCACGCGGGCTGGGCGCCGGGTCAGCTCGAGACCGAGATCGACCGCGGCGATTGGACCCTCCAGCGCGCTGTTCCGGACGCCATTTTCAATGGCAAGTCCGAACACGCGTGGCCAGGCTCGCCGATTCCCAAGCACAGCACTTGATGACGTCGAGTCTGGCAGACTGCCACTCTCTGCGGGTGGTTCACCGCTCTCTGCAGGTTTGCATTCGAACGGACTGCTGTGCAATCGCTCGCGCAGCGGTATTATCACCGCAAATGAATTTCACCCTTGCTGAGATCTCTCCTGCCTTCGGCCTGGCCATGGTATTCGCGCTCGGCTGTGCGCACGGGCAGGATCTGCATGCCGCGAAGGCTTGCACGCGGCTGGGCGACGATGCCGCGCGGCTGTCGTGCTATGACACCGCCCTGGGCCGGCAGGCCGGGCTGGGCGCGGCCAAAGCGCAGCCGGCCGGGCCAGCCAACGCGGTGGGATCGGAACCCCAAGCGAAATTTGGCGATGACGGCCAACTCCATACCGAGGCCAGGCCCGCTGTCCCGAAAAATCTGTCGGCGCAGGTGCGGGAAATTGCCCTCCTTCCCGCCGGTTTGTACCGGCTCACCCTGGACAATGGGCAGGTCTGGGATACCATCGAGGCGGATTCGGCACTCGTGTTCAAAACAAACGACGCGGTGGTCATTTCTCGGCGGCTGCTGGGCGGTTACCTCATCTCGGTGGCGGGCCACAACGCCAGCGTCGGTGCCCTGCGCAAGCAATAGTGGCGGGACCGAAACGGCATCACCAGCAGATAACCGGCACCACCGGCACGCAGCCGGCACCACTGGCACGCAGCCGGCGTTAGCTCATCGCGAGAGGTCGTGAGCCACTCTCTCTGCGATTTCGAAGCGCTGAGTCCGCGAGGTCGGGTTGGATCGGTAGAGCGCCCTGAGAAAGGCGGTGTCCCAAGTACTGAGGCCCGAGGGATGGCTCTCCGCGGAGGGCGCGAACAACCGCAAAATCGAAGGTGCGCTTCCAAGGTCGGCGTCGAGATCGACCTGCGTCAATCCCGTCATGGCCACATAGGCCGCCAGCTGATCCAGCGTCGCGTGCGCGGTGCGCTGGGTGTCGATGATCGCGACGATCGATGAGAAACCGAGAACCGCATGCGCATTGAACGACGAAGAATCGCCTTGAGTGTCGCTCGGCACGAAGTGGCCATTGCGCATCCCGGCCTTGCGACCCGAATCGACGTTGTACCAGACGAGTACGGGACGGGACTGAGAACCCTCGAGGAATTGGCGAATGTGTGCCGGGGGCGCGTCGCCGAATAGATGGCTATCCCGCGCGTACCAAGCATCGAGAACCCGATCCGGTTCGGAGGTCGCAACGACGATAAAATTAGCCTGGCATGGGCTCCGTGCAAGCGGTGCCCCCGCGAAAGAGCCTATCTGCGACAACCGGGCCGACACGACTTTGACGTCTTCCGCGCCCAATCCCGCTACCAATAGGCAGATCGGCGCATTCCAGCGGACCAGCGAGTCTTCGTCCGCCGACCCGGAGCTGCGCGTGACGGCACGGACGAAGGCATCGACGCGGTGCTGCAGATCGGTTCGTGCCGCCTCTCCCGAGACCTGCGCCGCAGGCGGAGAAGATCCGGTCGCAGTGGTCGCGGGCGTCTGCGCATCGGCCTTGGCGACGCTCGAGACATACAGCGCCGCAAGCACCGTGAGCAAGAGCCAACCGCGCAGCTCAGTTGCACCCATCCGCCGCCATGCAGCGGTTGGCGTGGTTAGTCATCAAATCCTTGGCTTTGGCCACTTCCTCCTTCTCAGCTTGAATCTGCCCCGCGGTGAGGCAAACCCTCGTTCCAATGCGCTCACCGGTGATGATTTCGTTGCGGCAATACAGAACCGCGCCGTGACGCTTCATGACCGAATAGCCAGCCTTGACGAGACTGGGATCGACGTCGCTGGCCGGTGCCGCAGCGGCGGTCGCTGCCGTGGACGTCGCAGCAGCAGGTGCGGCCGCGGCCGGTGCGACGCCCGCCGCAGCCAGCGTCTGCGGCGCCGCCTGCGCGGGCGTCGCGCCTCCCGCATCCGACCCGGTGGTGCGTGGCGTGCTCGAGCAAGCTGCGATGAACGTCGCCGAGATGATCCAAGCCATCGCGCTGATTTCAAATTGCATTCGTCACCGTTCGTGTGTGGCCCATGAGCGGCCCCGAAGGGCCGCTCCAACATCCAAAAATCACCGCGCGATAATTTCGCGCCGCCCTAGAATTTCGCGGTAAACGCGACGAATAACTGTCGGCCGAACATGTCGTAGGCATCCGAGGTGTTGGCGTTGCCGCCTGCGATGATTCCCGTCTCGGCCACCAGCAGCGGCGGACTCTTGTCCAAGACGTTGTTGGCACCGGCACGGACAGTGAGGATCTTGGTCGGATGCCAGGTCGCTTCTAGATCCATCCAGCTGTAGGAGCCTATGCGGGCGTTGTATTCGTCATAGTTGTAGTTTGTATTCGCGAGCAGCGGGTTGCCCGTGTCGGCATCCTGGCTGACGGCGCCAATGTAGCGCCAGGTGAGAGATGCCGATACATCCCAAGGAGTATTCCAGGTGGTGCGCAGGATATGGTGCCAACGCGGATTCACCGTCTGGCAGGTGGCACCGAACAGGCCCGCGCAGTCATAGCTGGGGCCGCCGGGGACCGGGGTGGTGATGGAGTGCTGCAGCCAGGTACCGTTCAAGTCGAAGTGCACGCTGCCGAAGCCCGGCGGCAGATCCTGTGTGTAAGCGATCTGCAGGTCGAGGCCGCTGGTCAACACCGAGCCGAGGTTGACGTTGGTCTGGACGATGTAACCGCCGGTCGCCAGATCGGATCCTTGCAGACCGCCGGTCGCCGGAGCGCGGACAACGGCGCTGCACAGCACCGGATTGCCGGTGTTGGCGCAGCCGCTGATGATGCCCTCCAAGGGCAGCACATTGACCTCGTGCTCGATCAATATGTGCCAGTAGTCGAGGCTGGCCGTGAATTTTGGCAGGAAGCTAGGCTGAAAATTCACGCCGATGGTGTAGGTCTCACCCTGTTCCGGCTGTAGCGCCGTATTGCCCCCCTGCAACTGTGAGCACTGACCCGCGACGCACTGCGGGATGGGATTCGCTCCGTCGACCGCATGGCCCGCAACTGTCGCCGCATACTGAGCGGCCGATACTCCCAGGTTGGCGCACTGGGCCTGCGAGTACACGACCGGCGGCGCGCAGGGATCGTTGCCCGTACTGGTCAGGCCGACGATCGCCGGATTGTACAGTTCAATGACGCTCGGCGCCCGAATGGCCTTGTCATAGGAAACCCGCAAACGGACATCCTGAATGGGCGCGTACTGCACTTCGAACTTGTAGGTGTGGGCTTCAAAGCCGATGTTGTTCGAGGCGCTGGCGCTGGTGTAGCTCGAGTACCGATAGCCCGTGTCGAACAGTAGGTCCTTCGCTCCGGGCATATCCTGGATCAAGGGTGCGCGAATTTCCGTGAAGCCTTCCGTCACGGCCAGACTCTCATCAATTTGCGCCGACGCACTGCCAAAGCCGGACAGCAGCTGGTTCAGCTCGGCATAGTCAGGCTGGAAGTATTCCTGGTCGTTGCGATGCTCGAATCCGGCGTTGATCGCCACTCCGTCGCGGGCAATCGGCGATGTGATGCCCCAGGTTCCCAGCTGCGCCGTGAGTTCGCCGTGCTCGGTGCGCAAGGTGGAGGTGCCGATGCTGGAACCGTTGATGTAAAGATAGTTGAGCGCAGCCTGCGTGACTCCGCCATCCTTGAAGATATTGTAGGGGACGCACGGAGGTCCGCTCACGCAGGTGGGCGTGCCGTTGTTGTTGTACACGGAGAGGGCGTTGTCGAGTCCCTCGAAATTGAAATAATTCAGATTGTTATTGGTAAAGGTCGTGTAGTAGTACTGAGCATACAAGTCGTAAGTCAGGGCGCCGTTCTCGATCACGTCGCCCTTGGTGCCGAGCACCGCCCGATAATTCTCGTGCTCATAGTCCGATTGCCGGGGCAGGCCCTCCACGTTGCGGCGTCCAATCAACAGATCCACGCAGTTCGACGACAGCTGCTGCCCCCCCGGCGCCAAGGTGCAGCCTGCGGTCGGATTCGCATTCGCGGCGGAAATTTGTGCAGGCGTACACAAAATCGCCTGCTGCTGGGTGCTCAGGAAGGGGTTGTTGCAATTGACCGGGTAGCCGCCCGTCTCGGTTGGATCGAATGGATTCGCCCCGAAGAAGGCCGCCGCGGGCGCCACCGCTTGATCGGTGCGATCGTCCATGAAATAGAAATCGGCATACGGCTGAAAGTAATCCGTCACCTTCATATGAGCGAGCACTGCCGCATTCGCGCGATCATCCTCGCGCGACATGAAGATATAGGGCTGAGAATTGAACGCGCCGGGCGGGTTGGTCCCCGCCGTGGGGAAGGGCACGAAATTATTGCCCAGCACGGAAAAGTCATTATTGGCTTGCGGACCGGTATTCGGCTGAAAGAGATTGGAGTTCGCCGAACCGTCGCAATGCGAACCCACCACGGTAGTGCCGTGCGAGGTGGTCGCCAAGGTTGGATAAAGCTCGCAGCCGCCGAAGTCATAGTCGCTGCTCGGCACCGCATCGGCGTGTCGAAAGCTCAAATATGCCGTGACGTTGCCGTCGCCGTCCGCAAAGTTCGTCCCCATCAGCACGTCGAATGAGCGTTGCCGGCCATCGGTGGTGGTACCGGTCGCCGGCGCATAGCCGAATCCCCTCACCAGGTTCTGCATGTAAGTGTCGTTGTTGTCGTGCATGTTCTCGTTGTACTGTCCATCGAATTGCACGCCCTGGAAGTCCTTCTTCATGATGAAGTTGATGACGCCGGCGATGGCGTCGGAGCCGTAGGCGGCCGAGGCTCCTCCGGTGACGACTTCGATTCGATCCACCAAACCGGCGGGGATTTGGTCCAGATCGGGTGCAGGCGATTGAATCGCCGTGTTGGGGGACCCTTGGCCGAGACGCCGGCCGTCGACCAGCACCAATGTGCGATTCGGCCCGAGGCCCCGCAGATCCGCGGTGGCGATGCCGCCGGCCGTGGTCAGACCGCTCGTGGTGTTGCCCAGATCCTGACCAATGGAGTTATTGAGGTTCTGCGGCAATTGCATGATGAGGTCGCTGATATCCGTCTTACCGGTCGTCGCGATGGACTCGGCCGATATGACCTGTATCGGACTGGTGCTGACCGCGTTCGGCGCCGCGATACGCGAGCCGGTGACGACGATCTCCTGCAGAGGTTCTGTCTCGGCGGCTACTTTGACTTGTTGCTGCGCGACCGCAGACAGGCTACTTGCGGCGGCAAAGACTCCCGCCAGAAGCTGTCCTTTCCAGGCGGAAAAACGGTGGATGCGAGTCATTTCAGATTTCTCCTTCATGAATCTGATCGGCCTTGGTACCTTCCGGCCATTCATTCGATGTCGATTGCGACGTGTCCGACCCCAGAGCGCTTCCGTTGCACCATCGCAACCATTCACAGTGCGGCGATTCACGGCTCAATCGTTTGTAGCCCAAAAAATACTCGTTGAGCGGTTCAAGGGGAGAAAATGTGACGAATCGCCCCTCGGCGGTGATGAAACGGCCGGCTATGGGACGACGGCCGACGTCGGCATCAAGAGTTGGTGTGAGGCGAGGATGCGTGACTTGAGTCGCCGAACGGCCCATCCATCGTCCACGTCACCGTTCGCGTACAAACGACACCGGCGCGGGCGCTTCCCCGGAGGTGCGGCACTCTCCAAAAGAGTTGACTGCCGTGTCTCACGAGATGCCCGCGCACGTGGTGAAGCCTGGGCGGCCGCCGCTCGATACCCGATCCTGTAGCGCGAGAGGGGGAGTATTCGGGAATCAATGGGGCAAACACCTCCATGTGATCGAGGAGCGGGGCTTTCCCGGCCTTCGACCGGGCTCGATTGAGCCGTTCCAGCATGAGCGGCCGCCGTGACAGGCCGGGACGGGTCGCGAGCAGTAGGAAGAAGGTCAGCATCACGGGGATTTCGATTGCAATGGTGCCAAGAGCATGGCGCGCGACGGCATGGAGCTGATCGGCGGAGAGCGCCGCGTTCGCATAGTAGTCGGCCCAGGTACGCTCGTAGCGGAAGCGAAAGCAACGACGCAAGATGTCCGCGCTGCCGACACCCTGATCGAAGACGCTGATCGTCGGGCGATTTGCGGCATCCGGCGCAGCCGGCGCCTCGCCATCCGGGGTGTCGAAATCGAAGAACGCCTCCATGCTGCTGGCGAGGACATCCATTTCCGTGTCTCCACTCGCCCAGAATGCCCTGATCAATCCGCGGCGTCCCGAGGGGCAGGAGTGGATGAACGCGCCGCGACGGCCCGCGACCGAGGATCGTTCATCGGGTTTGAATCCATAGCGGGCGAGCTCGGCGAGCCACGGCGCTTCGCACCATTCGACCCAAACGCGCTCGGCCGGCACGTGCAGCAGATCGGCGCAGGCCAAGGTTCTCGTCCCCTTCGAATAGGCAAGCGCGGTGCACAGCCGCGTGAGATCGTCGCTGAGCACGTAGCGAGTCGGGCAGGCGAGAATATGCTCGGCGAATGTGGCTGCGCCGCTCAAGTGCGCAACGGTTCCGTCTTTCGTGCTTTTCACGACGAAGGGAATTCGACATTGCGCAATACGATCGGCCAACCTCATGGGCAGCACAATTACATAGCCGCTCACACGATGAAAAATTGTGGGATGAAGCACCCTCTGACGGGGAGCAACCGCGAGATTGCGGGTGTGACCCGCCTCATCACGGGCCCGCGGGTCGGGTGTTGTCAAATAGCCGAGCTATTGAGACCCGGTGTCGGAGGCGGCTGTGCCGAAGCGACGGCGGAAGGCATAGCCGGCGAGCATCGCGAGGACGCTCAGCACCCCAAACAGCAGCGGAGCACGCTGATCCGGAATGAACGCCATCGCGGCCACGATCGCGACCATGGTGAAGATCGCAATGAGGGTAAGCCCGGGATAGCCCCACATTCGCACCCGCAGCCGTTCCGGCGCCTCGCGCTCGAGGCGCGCTCGAAGGCGCAATTCGGCCACCGCGATCAGCAGATAGACGAAGATTGCGACCGTGCCGTAGGAATCCACCAGGAATGCAAACACGTGTTCGGGCGAGACGTAGTTCATGACGACGGCCAGGTAGCCGAACGTGGTGCTCATCAGGATGGCGCGCGCCGGGACACCGCTTGCGCTCAAGCGCGCGACGCCCCGCGGCGCATCGCCCCTCAAAGCGAGCGCCATCATGATCCGGGAGGACGCAAACAATCCGCTGTTGAGTGCCGACAGCACCGCGGTCAGGATCACGCCGTTCATGATGCGCGCCGCCGCCGGTATGTGCACAGCCTCGAGCGCCGAGGCATAGGGCTGGATGATGGAGGGCGAGTTCCAGGGAACGAGCGACACCACGACGAGTATGGAGCCGACGTAGAACACGAGCACGCGTGAGATCACCGACTGCGTCGCGCGCGCGATCGCGCGCTCCGGTTCCGCCGATTCGGCGGCGGCCACCGTGATGATCTCCGATCCGAAGTAGAAGCCCGTCGCGGCGACCGCCCCGGTCAATACCGGCGCGATACCCATGGGCATGAACCCGCCGTGCGCGGTCAGGTTCGCAAATCCGCCGGCAACCCCCGGCCAGAATCCGGCTGCCACGATCGCGCCGATGCCGAGGAACAGCGTGATCGCCGAGACCTTGATCGAGGCGAACCAGTACTCGCTCTCGCCCCAGGAGCGCACCGACAACAGGTTTAGCAGCGTAAACAGCGTCATCAACCCGAGCGTGAAGATCCAGGGCGCGACCCCGGGGAACCAGCCGATCAGCAGGCGCGCGCCCGCCACCGCCTCGAGCGCGACCACGATGATCCAGAAGTACCAGTACATCCAGCCGGTCATGAAGCCGGCAAGCTCGCCGAGCGCGATCCGGTTGTATCCGTAGAAGCCACCCACCGAGGGGTAGGCCGCCGCCATCTCCCCGAGCATGCGCATGACGAGCACGACAAGGGCGCCGGTCAGAGCGAAGGACAGCACGGCGGCGGGTCCGGTCGCCTGGATCACCACGCCGCTGCCGACGAACAGCCCCGCGCCGATCACGCCGCCGAGCGCGATCATTTTCATGTGGCGGGTTTTTAAGGTGCGTCGCAGCCCGGTCGGACCGGCATCGCTGGCAGAGTCGGGAATCATAGGGGACCTCGGTTCATGGGCCGACGTATTGTGGAGTCGAGCGTCGCGTAAACGTGGCGCAGTATCGCCAGTTCCTCGTCGGCTTCGACCCTCCAGATTGAACCGCGCGACCGGCCGGCGGCGAGCGAGCGCTCGCCGCGGCGATTGCGTTCCCCGTCGAGCTCGAATCCGAGCCATGCCAGGTGGGCGACAATGGCCTGCCTTACCGCGGAGCTGCCGGTGCCGATGCCGCCGGTGAAAGCGAGCGCGTCCACGCCGCCGAGCGCAACGGCGAGAGAACCGGCATGGCGCGCGGCCCAATAGCAAAAGTGCTCCACGGCAAAGCGACAGGCGTCGTCCGAAATGCGCTCGAGCTCGCGCATGTCCGAGGATCGTCCGGATAGACCGAGCAGTCCGGAGCGCCGGTACAGCAGTTCCTCGAGCGCATCGAGGTCAAGGCCGCGGTCGCGCTGCAGGGCCAGCAGGACACCCGGGTCGATCGCGCCGCAACGCGTGCCCATGACCAGACCGTCGAGCGTCGAATACCCCATGGTGGTTGCGATGCTCCTGCCATGCTCCACCGCTGCAATGCTGCAGCCGTTGCCCAGGTGCAATATGAGCAGGCGTTCGGGCGGCGTGCCTCCCGCTTGCTCGGTGAGCAGGGCCGTGACGTGCTCGAAGTTGAGCCCATGAAATCCAAAACGGCGGTAGCCCGCGTCCTGCAGCTCCGCCGGCAGCGCATAGCGGGTCGCGACTTCGGGCACGGTCGCATGGAACGCCGTGTCGAAACAGGCGACCTGCGCAAGCGCAGGCGCGACGGCGCGCAGCGCATCGATGGCCGCGAGACCAAAGCCATTGTGCAGCGGCGCGAGCGCCCGAAGCGCGTTCAGCGCACCCAGGTGGGCCTGGTCGACGATCATTGGGGCCACGAATTGCGCCCCGCCGTGGACGATGCGATGGCCGCAGGCCGCGATATCCGCGGCCGCGATGCCGCGCCCCGCGAGCGCTCGCAGGATCTCGCGCAGCGCCCCCTCGTGCCGGGTCGCAAGCGGCAGCTCGCGCGCCACCGGTCCCGCGGCGAGCGAAACCGCGCCCGAGATCAGGAACCGCGGGCGTGTTCCGATTCCCTCGACCTGACCGTGCCAGAGCCGCGCCTCTGCCTCGAATACCGCGAATTTGAGCGACGAGGAGCCTGCATTGAGAACGAGTATCCGCCGGCCGCCCATCGCCCTCACAGGGGCCTTTGCGGTTGCATGTCCTCACGGCGGATGCCGGCGACGACGACCGGCTTCTTCATCGCGTCGCGCCGAAACGGCTCGCCGAGCTCCTGATTGAGCAATACCTCGATGAAGGTCGTCACCCCCTTCGACTGTCCCGCGCAGGCTTCGCGCAGCGTGCGGGCGAGTTCGGCCGGATTTCGCACCAGAATCCCACGGTGTCCGCAGGCTTCGGCCACGCTCGCGTAGCTGAAATTGCGGTCCAGTTCGGTGCCCACGAAATTATTGTCATACCAGAGGATGGAATTGCGCTTCTCGGCGCCCCATTGGTAGTTGCGGAAGATCACCATGGTGATGGCCGGCCACGGATCGCGCCCTATCGAGGTCATCTCGTTCATGGAGATGCCAAAGGCGCCGTCACCGGCGAAACCCACCACCGGCGTGTCCGGATTGCCGAGCTTCGCGCCGATGATGGACGGAAAACCATAGCCGCACGGACCGAACAGGCCGGGCGCGAGGTATTGGCGCCCGCGCTCGAAGATTGGATAGGCATTGCCGATCGCACAGTTGTTGCCGATATCGCTCGAAACGATGGCATTCGACGGCAGTCCCTCGACGATCGCCCGCCAGGCCGTGCGCGGCGACATGTGATCCGGCTCGCGGGAGCGGCACTCGGCATTCCAGCGCGTGCCGGGATCGTCGTCTTCTTGATCCATGGCGGCAAGCTCGGAAGCCCACGACTGCTTGCGCTCCACGATCAGCGCGCGACGCGCCGCGCGGCCGGCGTCCCCCGCACCGGCACCGAGCTTCGCGAGCAGCTGCGCCGCCACTTGTTTCGCGTCCCCGCAGATCGGTACGGCAACGGTCTTCGTGAGTCCGATGCGATCCGGATTGATGTCGACCTGGATGACGGCGGCCGCCTTGGGCCAGTAGTCGAGCCCGTAGCAAGGCAGCGTCGAGAAGGGGTTGAGCCGGGTGCCGAGCGCGAGCACGACGTCCGCCTTCGAAATGAGATCCATGGCGGCGCGCGAGCCATTGTATCCGAGCGGGCCGGCCGCGAGCGGGTGTCTGCCCGGGAACGAATCGTTGTGCTGGTAGTTGTTGCACACCGCGGCGTCGAGCCGCTCCGCGAGCGCCACGCACTCCGACATCGCATTGCCGAGCACGACCCCGGCACCGGCGAGAATCACCGGAAATTTGGCGGCGCTGAGCAGGCGGGCCGCCTCCGCGATTGCCTGAGCGCCGCCCGCGGGGCGCTCGAATTCGATGGCGGCGGGCAACGGCACGTCGATCACCTGGGTCCAGAAATCCCGCGGAATGTTGATCTGCGCGGGCGCCGATAGGCGCCTCGCCTTGCCGATCACCCGATTCAGCACCTCCGGCACCCGGCTCGCGTCGCGCACCTCTTCCTGATAGCCGACCATGTCGCGGAACAAGGCCATCTGCTCGACTTCCTGGAAACCGCCCTGCCCGATCGTCTTGTTCGCGGCCTGCGGCGTCACCAGAAGCATCGGCGTGTGGTTCCAATACGCGGTCTTGACGGCGGTGACGAACCCCGTGACCCCCGGCCCATTCTGGGCGATGGCCATCGCGATCTTGCCCGTGGCGCGGGTGTAGCCGTCGCAGATCAGGCCGCCGTTGGTCTCGTGGGCGACATCCCAGAAGGTGATGCCGGCCTTCGGGAAGAGGTCCGAGATCGGCATGAAGGCCGAGCCGATGATGCCAAAGGCATGCTCGATCCCATGTTGCTGCAACACCTTGACGAAAGCTTCTTCGGTGGTCATCTTCATCAGCGATTCTCCTGCTTGTCCTGCGCGTTCCGCGATGCGCCCGCTCAATATTCTGCGATTGCGTCCCGCAGGATCGAGGTCATCAAATCGATGTCCGCGCGGCTCGCGATGAGCGCCGGAGCGATGATAGCGGCATCGCCTGTGGTCTTCACGTGCAGGCCGCGGTCGAACAGCCGCGCCTGCAGCTCCGCGCCGCGCACCCCGGGGGCCGCGCCGGGCTTCAACTCGATGCCGGCCAGCATACCGAATCCGCGCACATCCGCCACGGCGCCGAGCTCTTGCAGCGAAAACATGGCGTCCTGGAAATATCCGGACAACTCCCGACCCCGGGCAAACAGCGATTCCTTGCGGTATATCTCGAGAGTGGCGAGGCCCGCGGCGCAGGCGGCCGGATGGGCCGAATACGTGTAGCCGTGGAAGAACTCCGTCGCGCCCTCGGGCGCGCCCTCGAGGATCGCCCGATAGATACCGTCCCTTACGGCCACGGCTCCCATCGGCTGCGCGCCGTTCGTCAGCGCCTTGGCCATGGTCATGATATCGGGCGTGACGCCGAAGGAGGTCGCCGCGAACGGCTCGCCGGTCCGGCCGAAACCGCAGATCACCTCGTCGAACACCAGCAGGATGCCGTAGCGGTCGCAGATCTCGCGGATTCGCTCGAGATAGCCGCGCGGCGGCACGATGACCCCGGTCGAGCCCGCAATCGGCTCGATGAACACGGCGGCAATGCGCTTCTCGCCCACCAGGTTCACGAAACGCAGCAGGTCATCCGCAAGCTCGCCCCCCGTCGCCCCCATGCCGCGAGTAAGGCGATTCTCAGGCAGCAGCGTGTGCCGCAGGTGCAGTACGCCCGGCATAAGCACACCAAACGCCTCGCGATTGCGCATCATGCCCGAGAGCGCAGTGCCGCCAATATTGACGCCGTGATAGGCGCGCTCGCGCGACACGAAGTAGGTGCGCTGCGCCTCCTTGCGGGCCAGATGATAGGCGAGCGCGATCTTCATGGCCGTATCGACGGCCTCGGATCCGGAATTGCAGAAAAAAACGTGGTCGATGCCCTTGGGCGTCAGTGCCGCTACGCCGTCCGCAAACGCAAACGCCCCCGCATGGCCGCGCATGAACGATGGGGTGAAATCGAGCGTCTGCAGCTGCTCGGCGACCGCGGCCGCGATCTCCGGCCGGCAATGGCCCGCCGCCGAGGTGAACAGGCCGGAACAACCGTCCAGGATTTTCTCGCCGGCGGAGCTCCAATAGTGCATGCCGCTCGCGCGCGCGAATAGGCGCGGTTCGCGCTTGAAATTCCGATTGGCGGTGAAGGGCATCCAGTGGCGTTCCAGCTTCTCGGGCGTCATTTGCATGT
This sequence comes from uncultured Gammaproteobacteria bacterium, assembly GCA_963837435.1. Classification (GTDB taxonomy): domain Bacteria; phylum Pseudomonadota; class Gammaproteobacteria; order Steroidobacterales; family Steroidobacteraceae; genus Bog-1198. The sequence continues at coordinate 26,986 of CAWINJ010000009.1, read as the reverse complement.
CAGGCTCCCCGCGCGGTCGGTGTTTGCGCGAAATACCCATTGTAGGCAGCACCCCCACGGCCCGGTAGGTCCAGGCAGGCCATGGCCATTGGTCCACGCCGCCCCTCAGCGGCCTGAGCGCTGTCGCTTGATCAGCGAGGCGAGCCGCGACACGCCGTCGCGAATGCTGGCCGGCGCGATCGACGAGAAGCCCAGTCGGAAGAAATTCACGGGCGGCGGGTCCTCGTAGAAGTGCACGTCGCCCGGCTCGATCAGTACCCGCAAGGCGCGCGCCTCCTCAGCCAATCGCCGTGCGTCCAGCCACACGGGGCCCTCCACCCAGAACGACGATCCGCCGGTCACGGGCGGGTGCCGCAGATCCGGCGCGAACTCCGCGAGCGCCGCGGCGAGCAATGCGGCGCGCTCCCGATACGCCGTCAGCAGCCGGCGGTTCAGTACATCGTAGGACCCCAGCGTCAGAAACTGCGCGAAGCTGCGCTGCACGAACGCGGTGGGGTGGCGGATCATCAGGCGCCGCAGCGCGCGCAGTTCCTCGATCAGCAGCCGGGGGGCAACGACGTAGCCCAGACGCAGCCCGGGCGCGAAGGATTTCGACAAGCTGCCGACGTAGATGACACGCTCGCCCCGGTCGAGGCTCTTGAGCGCCGGATTCGGCAGACCGGAAAAGCTGGTCTCGTTCTCGTAGTCGTCCTCGATGATCAGGAAATCGTCGGCCTCGGCGCGGCGCAGGAGCTCGAGCCGGCGGTCCACCGGCATGGTCACGGTCGTCGGCGACTGGTGACTCGGCGTCGTGTACACGAAGTGGCAACCCCGCAGCGAGTCGTTCACGCACAGCCCATGCTCGTCGAGGGGCAACGGCCGCAGGCGCGCGGTGCGCAGCGAGAAGATGTTGCGCGCGTCGGGATAGCCCGGATTCTCGAGGCCGACCTCGGAGGCGGCATCGAGCAGCAGATCTGCCAACAGAAACAGCGCCTGCTGCGCACCCATGGTCACCATGATCTCGTCGGTGGCGGCCCAGACACCTCGCAGCGGCAGCACACGATCGCGGATCTGCTCGAGCAACTGGGGGTCATCCCGAGTGAACAGGTCCTGCGCCCAATCGTGCGCATCGGTGCCCGCGAGCACCTGCTGACAACTCGCGCGCCACTCCGCAATCGGAAACAAGGTGGGATCGAACTGGCCGTAGGTGAATGGGTACTCGTACTGCGGCCAGTCGGGCACCTTGGAGATATTGCGCTGGCGGGATGGCCGAAGCCGCATCCGCGACGACCAGTCGACGCGGTCTTCCGTCGAGGGGGACTCGAGCGGCGCGAGCCTTCGCCCGAGTACAGCGGGGTTCGCGAAATACCCGCGGCGCTGACGCGCCACCAGATAGCCGTCATCGGCGAGCTGCTGGTAGACGATGACGACGGTATTGCGCGCAATGGCGAGCTGCGAGGCGAGCTCACGGCTCGACGGCATCGGCCGGTCGGCGGGGATCTGGCCCTCGCCGATGGCCGCGATGATTTGCGCCCGAAGCTGGGCCTGGATGGTGAGCGGCGAGTCAGCCTGCAATTTGAAAAGACGATGCCACAGCGCGCCACGCCGCCGATCCGGTCCGGCGATCATTCGGCCTTCTTGGGCCTCGAGTACAACCGAATCAGTTGCGCCTTGCCGATCATCTTCGACGAGATTTCAGAGTCGATGTCTGCGGGCGTCGCGGTGTCGGGAACCTTCAGATGCTCGACGTTCAGCGCATAGATGGTGATTGTGTAGTGGTGTGGCGGGTCGCCTTCATCAGGGCAAGGACCATAGTAGTGAGGTTCCGGCGCGTCGCCATCGGGTTTCACCTGTCTCGCGCCCGCCGGCATCCCCGGGTTTCCGGGCGTGCCCGCTTTGCGCGGTAGCTCGGTGGTCGCTGCCGGAATGTCATAGACCAGCCAGTGCCACCAGCCCGACACGGGCGGACGATACGGATCGAACATGGTAATGGCGAAGCTCTTCGTGCCCGCGGGAGGGCTGGTCCATTTCAGGGTCGGCGACTCATTGGCGCCGTGACATCCCCATGTGTTGGCGGTGAATTGCTCGCCGACACGCTTACCCGCCGGCAAGTCGGGACTTGTCAACGTGAAGGGGGAGTCAGCCCCGGAAGCAATGGCACAGATGCCGATGAGGATTGCCGCTACGCCTGCTCTTTTCATTGTAATCCCTCAATTGTTGACACCGCGGCCGCACAAGAGGCCCGCAGACGCGGCGATGCCTGGCCAAGCATAACAAGAGTGTGCCTCGGCTGCTGCAGGCAAAGCACGCTTTTTGCCCTATCCGGTGGGCTGCAATGAGTTGGTGGTTGTAGCTCGCGACGCATCAGCAAGCTAACATCGATGGAATTCGATCGTCCCTCGAGGATTGCCGTGCCCCTGCGCTCGTTGTTCATGCCCTGCCAAGTCGGGTGTCACGCCGTGGCACACCGCATCGTTTTAGCGCCCATGACCCGCACGAGGGCTGATGAAACGACGCTTGCGCCGACGGAACAAACCGCTCTGTACTATGCGCAGCGCGCCTCGCGCGGCGGCCTTCTGATAACCGAGGCGACGCATATCTCGCCCGAGGCAACACCCGTGTGGACGATTTATGAAGCGGTGCGCGAGGACGCTGGGCACGTGCCTGGGATCTGGACCGAAACTCAGGTCAACGGCTGGCAGGCAGTGACCCGCGCGGTACATGACAAAGGTGCGCTGATCTGTTGTCAGTTGCTGCATGCCGGCCGGGTGGCGCAGCCGGGGATCGCGGATCACCCGATCGTACGGGGCAGCGATGCGCCGTTGCCGCCGGTTTCTTCGTCGGCGGTGGTGCTGCGTCCGGGGCCGGATGCGGGCGACTACAACTGGGATCGTCCGGCGACCGAGCCTCGGGCGCTGGAAACCTGCGAAATCGCACGGGTCATAGGCGACTACTGCAATGCGGCGCGCAACGCCCGGCGCGCAGGGTTTGACTACATCGAATTGCATGCCGCGCACGGATACCTGGTCGAGCAATTCCTCTGCGATGGCATCAATCGACGGGCGGATCAGTATGGCGGCTCGATCGAAAACCGATGCCGCTTTCTATTCGCGGTCGTGGCAGCGCTGGTGCAGGAGATGGGGCCCGGCCGCGTCGCGGTCCGCCTGTCGCCGACCGCGATCGATCCCGCAACCGGCAGGCTGTACCAGACTTACTTCGGCGCGATCTCATCCGACCCCGAGACACTGTACGACCACGCCGTTGCGGGATTGAATGCATTCCCGCTGGCCTACTTGATGCTGACGGAACCGCGCGTGGGTGCTCTGTCGGTCGACCCGGACGTCGATGGCTCGCACGCCCGCCCGATGCGCAATGCGCGGTTTCGCGCCCTGTATCGCGGTACGCTGATCGGCGCCGGTGGATTCACGCCGCAAAGCGCCGAAGTAGCGCTAGCATGCGGCAGTTATGACCTGATCGCCTTCGGGCGGTGGTTCCTGGCAAACCCCGATCTCCCGGATCGCCTGCGCGATGGCACTCCGCTGAATGTCTATGACCGCAAAACTTTCTACGGCGGCGGCGCGAAGGGATATACCGACTACCCGGATCGGCACCAGATCGGCGATCTGGCGACGCGCAGTTATGCCTTGATCGAGCAGTCGCGGATCGGCGTTTCATTGAAGACTGCCGCGACCAGCTCTGGATGATTCGACCCAAAAACCGGTTCGCGTTTCCTGGGTGCCGACGGACGGCGGCTAGCGAGCCGTAGCCCTTAGCATCGGGTGCCTCGCACTGGGTGCGAGCCGCAGGGGTCGCAAATACCCGTTAAAACTCAAAGGGTTGGGACTCCTAAGTCATATGTATCATATTTTAGACTAATTTGTGCGATTAGACTATATTGCGATACATGCCAGCCAAACAACCGCCCCTCTACCCCAGTCAGAAACGCATCCTTACGGCGCTCGGTGAGCGGGTGAGGCTCGCCCGCTTGCGCCGAAGACTGACGATCGAGGTCACTTGTCAGCGTGCCGATCTCTCGCGGATGACCCTGTTTCGGGCCGAGGCCGGAAGCCCGGCGATCGCGCTTGGAACTCTGCTGCGAATTCTCGCGGTGCTGGGGCTCGAGGGGGACCTCGAGGCAATTGCGCGCGACGACAAGGCCGGCCGACTCCTCCAGGACCAAGCGCTTCCGGCGCGCAGGCGTCGCCGCGGTCCCAGTGCACGCGCACCCGCCACCCAACCAAAGGAGCGCGCGCCGTGACGGACGCCGTGGAAGTTTGGCTCGATGCAGACTTTCTTGCACGCACCAGGGTCGGCACCCTCTCCCACGACCGCGGGACGCTCCGCTTCGGCTACGAGCCGGCGTGGCTTAAGAGTCCACAGGCCTTCGCCCTGGATCCCGATCTCTCCTTGGGCGACGGGAGCTACTTCCCGAACGCGGAAGCCGGGAACTTCCGCGTGTTCGATGATTCGGCGCCCGATCGTTGGGGTCAGACCCTCATGAGGCGCCGCGAGGCACTCTCCGCCAAGGACGAAGGCCGAAAGCCCAAGACACTCTACGGCTGGGACTTCCTTTTGGGCGTCGAAGACGCGAGCCGGCAAGGGGCGCTACGCTATCGCCGACCCGGCGAGGAAGCGTTCCTCGCGCACGACGCATTGACTGTGCCGCCGGTCGCGAATCTTAAAGAGCTCGAGTCAGTCGCACGCAAAATCTCCGCGAAGCGTATTGACGATCTTCCGGCGCTACGGCAGTGGCTCAAAGTTCTGGTCGCGCCCGGCGCTTCCTTGGGCGGCGCACGCCCAAAAGCCAGCTTCACAGAAACGAACGGAAGCTTGTGGATTGCGAAATTTCCTGCCCACGACGACACGCGCGACGTCGGAGCCTGGGAGGCGGTAGCGCAAAGGCTTGCGGCCCGAGCCGGGGTCGACGTGCCCGCATCAGAGTTGCGTCGCTTCGGCGGCGAATACCATACCTTCTGCGTGCGGCGCTTCGATCGAGAGGCGGCTTGCCGGCGCTTCTATGCCTCGGCGATGGCTCTTTTGCGCAAGGACCGGAGCGAGGGCACAAGTTACCTCGAGCTCGCAGAGTTCGTGCAGGCACATGGCGCCAAGGACCATATCGGTTCCGATCTCGAGCAACTCTTCAGGCGGGTCGCGTTCAATGTCGCAATAGGCAACCGCGACGATCACCTGAGAAACCATGGGTTTCTGTTGACGCCGACCGGCTGGCGCCTGGCGCCAGCGTTCGACCTCAACCCCAACACGGATAGAGCCGACCACGTCCTCAATATCGACGAGCACGACAGTCGCCCGAGCCTTGCGACCGTCATTGAGACTTCAGAGTGGTATGTACAATCGAAGGATCGTGGCGCCGCCATCGTCGCTGAAGTACTGCACGAAACGCGGCGATGGAGGCGCGCGGCACAGACGCTCAGGATTGCGCGCGCCGATGTCGAACTCACAGCCACGGCATTCTCGGAATCAGACACGGCTTAGATTCCTGATGCGGGGCGACAGGCGGCAATGCGAACCAAGGGGCCACCGCCCTGTCCGAGGGCGACGAAATCAGAACCGGCTTTGCACTTCGAAGAAGACGTTACGGCCTGATTCTACGCCGGTCGCCCCCAGCTGCAGCGGTGCTGACGCCGTACCGAATTCTAAATGATGCGGATGAAGAAGATTCGATCCTGTGAGCGCCAATGTTACCGCGCGCGAAGCTATCCAGCTGACATGGGCGTTGAGTTCGGTGTAGCTGGGTGAGGCAGGGCTTGGCAACGCGCCGATATGCCGCAGATCCAAATACAGCAACCCATTGTGGGCAAAGGTCATCGTCGAGCGCAGGGCGACTTGATAGCTGGGGTCATCACCGGCGAGTGCGATACCCCCGATGTTGTCGCTACCTGGGTCGAAATGCAGGTTCTCGTGCAGCCAATTCCCTCCGGCGCTCATCCGCCACCACTCGTTCATCTGGTAATTGCCCCAGGCTTCGAGTCCATCCGTGTCTCCGGACATCCCATTGGCGAACATCAGGGGAAATGCGGTGACCGGCGAGTATTGGACGCTGCGAAGGTCGCTATACACGTTATAAAACGTCGAGATTGACAGCGAGCTCTTCGCCGAGGGCTGCGCGCGGTAGCCCAGTTCATAGGCCGTCAGCTTTTCATCTTGAAAGTCCCCACCACGGAGGAGCACGACGGGACCGACCTCCTCGAACAGATCCCGGTCGACCCGCGAAGGCGCGCGTACGGCCTGCGATACGGCCACCCACAAGAGATTGCTGTCGGACACCTTCCAGGAAAGGCGAGCGTCCGGCAGCGGCTCCCCGGCTGTGTAGGCATCATGTTCGTATTTCGTCCCAACGATCAGCTTGAGTGTCCGGCTCAGGGAGATGGTGTCCTGCAGAAACGCATTGGAGTAGTTCAATGTGCGCTCCCGCGGCGAAAAGACCGAGAAGTTGTCCTCCTCGGTACGCACACCACCGCCCCACACGATGCTCTGACGGCTTCCCCAGGTAAAAGCATGTTGCACATCGAGGTCGTAGGTATTGAGATCATCAGATCCAACGACCGGGATCGAGGTCCTGGTGTAGTCGTAATAAGCCTGAACCTGCAGGGATGACGCCTCCGAAAAGGCGTGATTCCAGCGCGTGAGCAGGTTGTGACCGGAGACCCCGTCATCGGCGGATTGGAGTTCTTGTTCCGAACCCCTGTAGAGGTCGCCCTGCAAGGTCACCATATCCCCCGCCGGCATCCAATCGAGACGAAATCCGCCTTGGGACTTTTGCCATGCGTCCTGTGCATTCATTCCGGCCGCGGTAAGATCGTCGCCGTAGTGGAATGAATCCACATAAGCCCGGTAGGCCAAATCGCTGCCCGCCTGACCGCCGTATTGAATGCTCCCCCTCTGTTCGAGGTTGCCGCCGCCGAGGCGCAGCGATCCATCCTGCGTGTCGCCGGCCTTGCGCGTAATGATGTTGATGACCCCGTTGACTGCGTTGGCGCCCCAGAGGGTCGCGCCGGGGCCGCTGATGACTTCTATCCGCTCGATATCCTCCGGCAGTACGTCCTGGACATCCCACGACACGCCGGAGTGGTAAGGCGTGTAGACACTGCGCCCATCGATGAGTACCAACAGCTTGGAGGCGGCCGGTCCATTGAAGCCGCGCGCGGTGATCGCGAAGGAACTCGACGTGATCTGAGCCACCTGAAGGTTCGGGGCCAGGCGCAAAATGTCCGGCAGACTTCTTGCGCCGGAATTCAAGATCTCTTCGCGCGTGATGACGTAGACCGAGGCAGCCGCATCGCTCAGGGGCTCGCCCCTCTTGGAGACGGAGGTAACCTCGAGATTCATCAAGTCCTCGATGCTCAAGGTCTTGAGTGAACTCGTGGAGAGGGCATCGCCTTGATCGCCGGGCGTTGCATTCGATCCGTAGGCAGCGACAGACATACAAAGGGAGATTGCCGCGGCGGCAATGCCGCAGGCAATTTTATGCTGCTCGCCGCCATGGCAATCCGTCGCACGACTAATCGTCACCGAATCATCCTTTGCCTAGAACGAAGACGTTACCGTGACCTGCATTAAGGTAAAAAGCGCTGACCATCCTCTCACTTTTGCCGACGCTCTGCCGCGACCCGTTCAGGCTTTCCCCTAAGCCGCCACATGGCTCACGCCGTAACGGCCTGCTGGGCCGCCGCGAAGACGTCGCGTGCGGACGTCGTACCCGCAACGTGCTCCGTACCCTCGACTCCGAGATCCATCCATCCCGCATTCACGGCCTCAAACATTTCTTCGGCAGGTCCGGTATGACCCTTCGGGATGCCGAATTGCTCGAACGCTTCCGCCCACCCTGCACGCGGGACTGCAAAGGCTTTCACGTCGAGATTCAGGACTTCACCCAATTGCTCCGCGACTTCATCCGCGCTGACCATCGAACCAAGCTCGACGACGCGCTGCCTTGACCACGCTGGCCCGGTCAAAAGGGCTGCGACCTGCGCGCCGATGTCGTTCGTCGCGACCATGGTAGATTTCCGGTTTGTCGGATTGTAGTAGACCGGCAGCATTCCACCCTGGGCGACCTGCAAGCCGTAGAGGAAGTTTTCGAAGAATCCACCTGCGCGCACAAATGCGATTGGCGATATCAGGTCGCGAAAACCTCGCTCCAGCAGCGACAATGCCGTGATCATACCAAGCCCGCTGGTCCTGTTCGCGCCCATCGACGAAAGCGCTACCACCCGTGACGGCGCTGCCTTGGTGAGCGCCTCGACATAGTTCGCAATCACGCCCTTGGCTTCTTTGTAATCGGGCGAGGGGGCCCAGACAGCCGGCAACATGACAAACGCGCCTTCGACGCCTTTGAGCGCCCGCGCGATGGCTGCGGAGTCATTCCAATCGCCGTCAACCAGTTCCACACCCTGGTTCGCCCAGCTTGACGCCTTGTCGCGACTACGGACCAGCGCGCGTACTTCCTTGCCTTGCGCCAACAGATGTTCTGCCGTTGCGCCGCCCACTTTTCCCGAGATTCCCATGACTAAAAACATGCATTTTCTCCTGATATTGAGGGACAGAGCACTGCCCAGGTTGATTCAACGGATGAGCGGCAGAATGGCCCGGATACGGGGATCGCGCGCGTGGAGGCCGCCCCACGCCATCGCGCCCAGAAGCAGGGAAATGATTTCCGGCGGCGACCCCAACTCGCCAATGCGGACATGGGCGCAGATGGCACCTCCTAAAAAACCCGTCACCAGTATCGCGCCGAGGACGGCGGTGGCCGGGATGGCGTAAAGGATGGCGCAGGCGAGTATGATCGGAGCCACGACACGGGTCAGGTCCACCGCGAACCCGGTTTCTCGCAACATGCTCGCGATCTGTGCCGGCGCGAAAAGTTGAATAGTGCCGTCTGCCACCAGCGCGATAACGACAAACGCGCTCATTATCCGGCCGGCCCACAGCGCGCGATGCAAGGTCGCAGTTTCAGGCTCCTGCAGGTTCATAGTTTCTGACACGTGTCATTCTCCGATGGGGGGATCCCCGATTTCGAAAGCTTACTGTCGCTCTTGGGTGTGATAAACACCGAGGAACTGAACTCACTGTTCTCTCTGCAGTGAACAATACCGAGGCACGAAAATGCAGAATCTCGAACCTGTCCGTATTTTCATAACGGTGGCGGAAATGGGAAGCTTCACCCACGCAGCCGATAGCTTGGGGATTCACAAGGGACGCGCCTCAACGGCCGTTCGGAAGCTGGAAGAAGATGTCGGTGTGCGGCTTCTGCACCGGACGACGCGTAGCGTGCAGTTGACGGAAGACGGACGGGCATTTCATGCACGCGCCCGCGATCTGCTTGCCGACGTTGATAGTCTGCACTCCATGTTCGCAAGCGATCGAGTAGCGCTTCGCGGGCGCTTACGGGTTGATCTGCCGAGCGAGCTGGCGCGCACCACTATCGTGCCGGCGTTGCCGGCCTTCATGGCGACTTATCCCGAGTTGGAGCTAGAGGTGTCGAGTACTGATCGCCAAGTTGATCTGGTTCAAGAGGGGTTTGACTGCGTATTGCGACTTGGTCCCATCGGGGACGAGACGCTGATTGCGCGCCCGTTGGGCAAGTTACGCATGGTCAACGCCGCCAGTCCTGCGTACCTGGCGCGCTATGGCGTCCCTCGGTCGCTGCAGGATTTGCAGCATCAGAAACATCGGGCAGTTCATTTCGCACGGACGCTCGGCGCAAAGCCCTATGGATGGGAGTATCCGCACGGCGCCGGCCACGAGAGGCTTCAGTTGCGAGGTGCGCTGCATGTCAACAGCGTGCAGACCTACGAAGCCGCTGGTGTCGCCGGCCTTGGCCTGATTCAGGCTCCACTGTTGGCGATTGGCCGTTATTTGGAGAGTGGAGCGTTGATAGAGCTTCTACCAGATTTTCAGCACAAGCCGCTCGACGTCTCCCTGGTAGTAGCGCATCGGCGCAACCTGTCGCGCCGAGTCCGCGCATTCATGAAATGGATCGAAAATATGCTCGCGCCCTACCTAGAATAGCGAAACGAACCGCTTCGCCTTGCCCTCTAAATCAACAACAAGCAACTATTCCGTTGTGCCTGGCACTGCTGGCGGATTACAACGAGATACGCCATGCGAGCTCGATAAATATTGGCGGGCCCTCTTTGAACACGCAACCATTTCATTTCAAAATAAGTTCACGAATATCTTCAGTGCCTAGAACTCTTCTGTATTCGCTCCGGGCCACTCTTGCCTTGTTCTGACACTCGGTGCTGCAGATTACTTTCTTGGCCACATCCTCTAGCTCGACGCCCTTATCCAAAGCCGCCATGTTTTTATAAGTGATCCAGAGATATATATTGGGCTGATCCGGTGATTTTGGAGTGGCCCTGAAGACCTTGTAATCGATGATTAGCCCAGCCTTCTTCGTGGCTTCCATGGTCGGCTTCCATGTCGAATTCAGCCAATCGATGTACTCTTCAAAATGCCCGTACTCAACTTGTATGTAGTCCACCTCAGTGACCGGGCCCTCAGTATACTGGCGCTCATCCTGAGCACGTGCATTGAGCGAAAGTGAGGAAGCGGCGAGACACATGGATAGGATAATGGGCTTGTTCATTTTCTCTCCACCTGTTGTGATGCGTTGAATCAATGACGTTGTCCGAGTTCGCAAGGACGATAATCCTGACGAGGAATGTTTTGAATTTCCCTGAAGTGCACTTTTGGCACGGAGGGAGACCCTGTGCGTAGACATTTACTGCCTGGGTTTTCTGAATTTGAGGATGAATTGATCCGTCTTGCCGCGAATCGTCGGATCTTTCACGTTGGCGGTTCGAGGATCGCCGGCATTGTGTAGCAAGGCACTCTCGCCCTCGAGCCTGAAGCCCGCGGCTTCGACTTCCGACTTGACCGAGGCCTCATCGATCCGATGCAGTGTGTTGGTGTCGCGCAAACCGGAGCCGGCTGCCGCAGAGTGGTCGATGACGACGTAATGTCCACCTGGCTTCAATGCTGCAAAGACAGCCTTGTTGATTTTTGCAAGGTCGGCCGGAACGAAGAACGGATCATGAAGGTCATGATAGTTCAACGAAATCCAGACCAGGTCCAAAGGCTCCGGCGCCGCGAAGTCGTTGACTGGCGCGGCTATGACGGAAACGTTCTTGAATTCTACATATGGCGTCGATCCGTTCGGGGGTAGCGGTCGCTTGATGAAATTTGCGAGTTCCGATGGAAAGAAGCCATAGACATGACCCTGCGGCCCGACCGCGCTCGACAGTATGCGGGAGAAATAGCCCGTACCGGGAATGAAGTCGACAACCCTCTCGCCGTTTTTGACGCCCACAAACGTCAGAACTTCCGCGGGTTTGCGATCAGCGTCTCTTTGCCGATCCTGATCCGGGCGATCTTGATTTGCGACCGCACTTGCAATATTGGGTGGAACGGCATTTTGTGCCGAAGTCGTGGCGCATCCGAGAATGACAAATCCTGCGGCGATTGGAAACAACGATCTCACTTTTCGCCCCTCGTCGATGAGTTTTGAAGCCTTCACGGCGTAAGCATTGAGTAGCACGCGGTCCAGCAAAGCGTCGTGAATGGCTTGCATATTCCTATAACCTCTCCGTAGAACCTGGCGTAAGACACGACCGTAAGCTTCGACCGCCCGAGTCTTCTTAGTACCGGTCTCCACGCCTTTGTTACTTCTCATTGAAACTCCTCATGCGGATTTATCTACGCTCGACTCTGTGTCTGCACTGAGGTGGCATTGGACCGCCGATTTGTATCCGCAGTGTTTCGGCAACATCAGACTTGTGTGTGCCTCTTTGTTCGGACGCGGAATTGATACATTGAGATACAAATAGTTTGCCCGGTGCAATGCTTCAATGGAGAATGTCGAAGGACCCTATGCTGCGCCCTGATCACATACTCATCGTCGATGATGACAAAGACATTCGAGAACTCCTGGATGCGTATTTGCAAAGGCACGGCTTCAAAGTCACCGCGGTCGCCAACGGCCGGCGTATGAATGCGGCGATCGAGACAAACTCAATCGATCTGATCGTCCTCGACCTAATGTTGCCCGGCGAGGATGGGCTTACACTGTGCCGCAACCTGCGAACCGGCAAGGCAAAATCGGTTCCGATCCTGATGCTGACTGCCCGCAATGAGGAGGCGGATCGGGTCGTTGGGCTCGAAATGGGCGCGGACGACTACCTGACTAAACCGTTTGCAGCGCGCGAACTGATGGCGCGCATCCGGGCGGTGCTACGACGAACCAGGATGCTTCCACCCAACATGCGCATTGCGGAGGGGGCGCCAAAGATTGGATTTGGCGAATGGGTCCTGAGCGTCTCCGCCCGTCATCTGCTCGACCCGGAAGGTACCGTCGTGTCTTTGAGTGGCGGCGAATACCGTCTGCTGCGCGTATTCCTCGATCATCCGCAGCGCGTGCTAAGCCGCGATCAGTTGTTGAACCTGACGCAGGGTCGCGATACTGATCCGCTCGACCGCTCCATCGATCTTTTGGTGAGCCGCCTGCGGCAGCGATTGAAGGATGGCGCGCGCGAATCGCGCTACATCAAAACGGTACGCAATGAAGGTTATGTGCTCGCGCAGAATGTCCGAGTACTTTCGGAGTAGAGGAATGCTGAATCACTTGCGCATTCCGCCGCGCACACTATCCGCCAGGTTGATGATGATTCTGCTCGCGGGCCTGCTGCTGGCGCACCTACTGTCGTTCTGGCTGGTGTTTTACGAGCGCACCGAGTCTTCACGCAGCATGATGCTGCGTTTCGCATCACGGGACATCGGCAGCTCAGTCGCAATACTGGATCGCCTGCCGGCAGCGGAGCGGCCTCAGTGGTTGGACAAGTTGTCGCGCCGGACCTACAGATATCGCTTGCAGGCGATTGCTGATGGCGTACCGCTCGGTGCTGACGCGGTGCGGGCCCGTGTCGGCCCGATCGTCGATGAGTTAGGGACCGGCTATACGCCGTCAGCGCTTGGCACGGCGCCAGGTCACCTGACACTTCAACTGCATCTTCACGACGGCGCGCCGTTGGCGATCGATCTATCACTCTCATCTCCTCCCCTGCCGGCGTGGCTATTGCCGTTGCTCGCTGTTCAATTCGGTGCGCTAGTTGCCATCTCCTGGTTGGCCGTTCGCCAAGCCACGCGGCCGCTCGCGCAACTTGCTAGGGCGGCTGACGCGCTTGGGCGCGACGCAAGAGGTGTTTCTCTGGCTGAGGATGGACCCCTTGAGGTTGCACGCGCCGGCATCGCGTTCAACGCCATGCAGCGTCGGATCAACGACTACCTGGGCGAACGGATGCAACTTCTCGCTGCGATATCACATGACTTGAAAACGCCCATTACGCGGATGCGATTGCGCGCAGACTTGATGGACGATGTGCCGTTGCGAGAGAAATTTCTAGGCGACCTGGACGCCATGCAATTGCTGGTGCAGGAGGGCATCGAATACGCGCGCGATGGCCAGGGCGTCAGCGAAGCGCCATGCGTGACCGACATGAATGCGTTGCTCGATAGCGTCGTTTGTGACTACAGCGACGCTGGAAGAGCCGTGCGTTTGAGCGGTCACTGCGAAAGGCCCCTGCTCACGCGACCGCGAACATTGCGCCGAATCATCAGCAATCTGCTGGACAATGCGCTGAAGTTCGGCAAAGAACCGGAGCTGATATTTCTCTCGGAAAGTGAGGAGTGCGTTGCTATCGTGGTGCGTGATGCGGGTCCTGGCATTCCTGAGGATCAAATGAATGATGTGTTGCGGCCCTTCTATCGCATCGAAAGCTCGCGTAATCGCGAAACAGGCGGGACAGGGTTGGGCTTGGCAATTGCAAAGCAGCTTACGCAACAGCTCCATGGGACTTTGAGCATGCGAAATCGCGACAGCGGGGGTCTTGAAGTTCGAGTGTCATTGCCTCGAAAGATGGAGTCTTAGCGGCTTAGCTTTCGGGGCTCGCGTACTTTTCGTGTCGAGAGTAGCGCCCTAAATCTGTCGCTTTCTCGCGTCGTCGGTCCAATCCCACAGCAATCTCGGCGCTTCTTCAGCAGACGCTCGCGCAACCGGCTCGTAGTACTCGACCTACATTTTCTTCTAACCCTCTGATCTCTCTCGTCTTTGATACAACGCCACGCGCGGAACTCCAACGCGGGCACGCCCTGTCTAAATGTCGCATGTCGTACCGAAGTTTGGAGTTGGCCATGCCGAGTATTCAGTGCGAGATCGCTTTGAAAGGCCTTGTGCCATGCATGTCGTTGCTGCTCACGCTGGCGCTGGCGAGCGGTTGCGCATCGTCTGCCAAGCGCGAGAGTGTGGCGCGAGGCCCCTTCACCGGCGCCGCTCCTTTCTCGAAGACGGTCGCCGGCTCAGGCGATGCGGTCTGCTGGAGCGTGAAGCGTGCGCTGCTGGGCCAGGGCTATATGCTCGATAGATCGAGCGAGCCCGGAGTGCTAACGGGCACTCGGGATTTTCAGCCATCGGACAAGGTCAACGTGACCGTGCGTTTGCAGACGACTTGCGCCGACAACAAGGACGGCACGAGTATCGTGTTCGTCACCGCGGAGCGAGAGGAAAGTAAGCTTCAAAAAATGAAGCAGACGACGAGTGCGGGAATCGGTCCGGCGACGATCACCATGCCAGCAGGTTCCGCGAAGGTGCTGGGCGTCATCAAACGAGAGACCATCTCGGATCCGAATTTCTATGACAGCTTCTTCACCCTGGTCGAGGGGTATGTCGTGCAGGAACAGCGGCGACCCCACACCGATGAGCACGCCGAAGTGGCCAGAGAGGGTCACTAGGCTCTCGAGCGCGCGAGCGCGGTGAGGCCGCTGACATCGACTCCGGTTCACGGCTTCATTCATTTCATTCCAAAGCGAGCACACACAGGAGGCACTTATGCACCGCAAGGCGCTTATTGCAATTGCCGTTGGATCAGTCCTTGGAGGCGCGGCCTATGCCGCGGGCGAGCAGCCAGTCGCCATCTCGAGTTCCGGCCCACCACCCGCCGCTGTCGCGGGCGCGGGCTCGAACGGACAGCCCGTCACGCCTCAAACTTCGACCGCCGGCACCTCGAGCACCACGGCCGCGGATGAGCAGATCGCCCGGGATCAGCGGGCCATTGCGCACGACCAAGGGGTCGTCCGGAATTATCAAAAGGACATCCGCGATGACCAGGCAAAGATCCGCCAAGATCGAGCGGACATTCGCAGCGACTACGCGGCGGAACGGACGACCGGCGTGAATGATCAGGCGAAAATCGCGCAGGATAAGACCAACATTCACGGCTATCGTCAGCAGGAACAGGGCGACCGCGAAGCGATTGGGAAGGACCGCGAGCAGACTCAGAGTGACCGGGAAAATCTCGTCCAGAACGCTCGCGCCGACGCCCATTTGGATCGCACCGATATTCGCAATGACCGCAACAACATCGCCCAGGATAAGGCATCGATCGGCGCCGACCGCGGCAACATGATGCAGGCGCGCGATGACATTCGCGCAGATCAGCACAATATCCAAGCCGACTACAAGGCTGAACGCCAGGACGGTACGAATGACCAGGCGCAGATTGGACGCGATGAAACCAACATCCGCACGGAGCGAGGTGACCTCGCGCAGGATCGCTCGAACATTCGTACCGATGAGCACAACATCCGCCAGGACCGCCAGGACATCCGGGCGGACCAGTCCGATCTGCGCAACGACCATGCCATCCTTGCGGCCAACCAGAGCGATCGTGGCAACGGATGGGGGCCTGCGGAGCAACAGGACCAGCGCGCGTCACGCAACGCCGTCGAGCCCGCAAAGGTAGCATTGACTTCCTCGACGGTGGCGCACAACGCGGCGGACAATACCCACAAGACTCAGGCAACTCAGAACCTGCAGCGGGCGTGGTGGCACATCTGGTAATTTGACGATCGGCCGATACTCGAGGCCTCGCCTGCACGGACCCAGGTCCGTGCAGGCGCTCTAATACCGCTTTGTTTAGGCGGAATCGGCCGTTGCCTGCCGCCGGCAACGACGATGGGTTCGCCGAGCGCTCGCCGATACTCCTCCTCGCCGATCGCATCCACGGACCGCAGCTTCGCCAGCAGTTCGTCGATCATCGAACGCAGCCCAGGCCCCGGCGTTCCGTGCGCGAATGAACTCTGGTACTTGATCGGCCCGGGGATGATCGCGACCAGGAAGGCCATCTCGGCCGGCGTCAGCTCTCGGGGCTCGAGACCGAAATAGCGGCGGGCCGCGGGCCGCAGGCCACGCAGGTCCGGTCCCCATTCGATGATGTTCAGGTAGATCTCGAGGATACGGTCCTTGCCGAGCGCCGACTCGAGCAAGAACGTGATCGCCAGTTCCTGCAGCTTGCGTCCGAGCTGCTTGTCGCGCGACAGGAACAGGTTCTTGGCCAGTTGCTGGGTGATTGTCGACGCTCCGCGCGCGGCGCCGCCGCGCGACCAGTTGGTGAGCAGCGCGGCGGGTAGTTCGCGCAGGTCGATGCCGCGATGCCCGTAGAAACCTGTGTCTTCGGCAAGCAGCAAAGTGCGCACGAACAGCGGCGGAACGTCGTGCAGGGCGATGAAGTCGGGGGATGCGGGCGAGACGTCGATGGGGCGGTGCGGCCCGGGGCCGTCTTCGGATCTGAAGATGAAATCGCCGCGTAGGCGCGCGACTGCCGGCGGCATCTGACGTGGCGGCCTGAAGGCGATCTTCTGGCTCACCGAGAGCGAGGCAGGGTCCGCCAGGCGTCCGCGCACACGCACGTCGATCGTGGCCGAGCCAAGGTCACGGCCGGCGCCGGGCGCCATTCCCAAGCTTTCGGGCACCGCGAGCCCGGATGCACCCAGCAGTTGCGCGAAGTCCAGATGCTGCACACCGAGTGCGAGATCGACAACCGGATCGCTGTCGAGATCGCGCAGAGTGATCGAGCCCAACAGGGCGGCACCGGCCACCGTCGCGTGGACCTCGGGGATCTCGATCGTGCCCCCGATTCGCCGCCAAGCGCCATCGAATCGTATGGTCACGTCCGTCGGATCGCCGAGTTGCGGCTCGTCTGCGGCGTTATCTGCGAGCGCTCCCAAGCGCGCGCCGCGCGCTCCCATGTCCACGTGCAAACGGAGCGCATCGGCGCTGGCCAGAAGGTCCACGCGGCCGTCCGCGAGACCACCATCGAGCAGCGGGTGGGCGTCGCGCCGCACGTCGATCAGACGGCCGACGTCGAGCCCACGTGCCTCGATGTTCCACGCGCTGCCCACCGGATATGCCAGCTTGCGGATTGACAGTCCTGCCTGTGGCTCCACCAGCGTGAGCCGGAGGTCCTCGCCGAAAATGCCCGCCATGTCCCAGGCAGTGGCCGGCGATCTGACACTCACCCCGGCTGGCCCCGCGAGAGTGGCGGCGCGAACGGCGAGCCGCAAGCGGCCGGGCCACGTGGCCGCGATCATGTCGGCATGCAGTTGCACTCCAGACCTTAGGTCGAGATCGAATCCCTCCAATCGCAGCAACGGCCAGACGCCGACGTGTACGACACCGATTCGGGCAACCGCGCCATGGCGCACGGCGGCGGACTCGATCCGCGCTCGCACCCCGTGCTCGAGCATGGATCTCAGCAACAGCACGGCCAGGCTTACGGCCAGCGCCGTGGCGACCGCACCGAGCCACCACCGTCGCCTGCGGGTTCGAAACGTGAACATCGACGCAAGGATGCCACAGCCTGATCGCGCGCGCGGCTGTTGCGCGGCTTCGGTCGCGGACGGCGTCGATCAGGTCCGCATCAATCGGCCAATCGCCCCCGCGCCGCAGGCTGTTCCGGCAGGTTCATCTTGTGCAGGAGCGCTGCGTACCGTGGATCACCGCGCAACGAGACCAAGAGCGGGTCCCACTTGATCAACGGGAGGCCACCGTCGTGTTGTTGGTATGCGCGCTCGAGCCACTGAAATGCCAGGTCCTTCTCGCCACACTAGGCGTAGGCATCGGCAATCTGGTACGCGGCTTCCTTTTCAAACTTGGCGATCGCTACATCAAGCGCGCGCCGGGATTCGCTCGCATGATGCAGCGTGAACTCCGCCCAGCGGCCGTGTCCGCGCTTTAGGTTTTGAATATAGCAAGGAGATGCCTCTAGTGCGAAACGAAAAGGGACGAGCGATCTACAGAATGGTCTTCTTCGCACGACATGATCTGCCGAACCGGATATGGAGCGACGTCGCTCGCGGCCCGAACAGAACCTTCGAATTCGATTAGTCGCACTACATAATCGAGGCAGCCGCGTCCGCGACATCGCGCGTCAGGAATGTCAGGATCGGCGCTATCCTAGACCGGAGGCTTGCATATAATTTCACGGGTGACTGACCTGAGGGTCGATTTTCGGTCCAGTTGATACTTTGCGACAATGCCGCGCTCATCGATTGCACTTTCATCCGGATCTCTTCCTGGAGCTTAAGATGCCCGTTGCGCTCCAATGCCGGCAGCAAGATCGGCACCAAGGCTTTTAGTCGCTTGCCACAGACTCGATCAGATGCTTCCCACAGCACAATGAGGGCAGCTCGAGCCGACTCGTCGTAAAACGATGGCCGTTGGCGCGTCTGACGGACCTTGCTTGAAGGATCGCTGTTGAGCACCCGTATCGCCGACTTCTCGTGATAACCGGTCGCCGCGATAAACTCATCGAGAATCTTGCGCTTCGCCTTACCGGAACTCTTGCTGTACCGGCTTCGAATGACGGCGTTGAGCTCCGCTCTGGTCGCATGGGACATTGTGGACTTCATGATGTCTCCCTGTTCGAGAAGACACCATGTTGGCATGGCCAACTGGGTACCATTCCAGGTGAGGCAACCAGACCGTCGAGTAATATTTTTAATGAGGCAATGCGCGCTGCCAGCCGCCTTCGTCACGCTGCCAGCCGCCTTCATCACGCTGCCAGCCGCCTTCATCACGCTGCCAGCCGCCTTCATCACGCTGCCAGCCGCCTTCATACCATTTTTATACTCATTAGTTGACGCGCGACTATCGTTCACCGAATGAGAGCGGCGTTCGTTTGTATTTTATGTTGCGACAACACAACGGGAGTCTGCGCACTTGCAAACACGCTGCCACCTATTACTCACTTGGAGGGAAAAAAATGGGGATGCCGAAACTAATTGGCTCTAAGTCGCTTGTGATGCGATTCACGATCGCCTCGTTGGCATGGGTGTGTTTGCTCGCCATAGAGATGCCTGCCATGGCGCAGCAGGCGCCCGCGACAACTGCTGCCCCCGAACCCGAGCTGCAAGAGATTGTCGTCACGGGCTCCATGATCAAGAGGGCCAATGCCGAGACCAGCGAGGCCGTCACGATCATTAAGGCGTCCGCCCTCAGAGATCAGGGCATCACGAGTGTTGAACAGGTGCTGGGCACGCTGACGTCCAACACCCCGGGGATAAACACGGCCTCAGCCGTAGGGTCGTTTTCCGGTGGTGGTTCCTATGCCAGTCTGCGCGACCTGGGGTCCACCCGCACCTTGGTACTCCTCGATGGCCAACGACTGGCCCCCAGTGCCTACAACGGCAATGCGGTCGACCTGAGTGGCATTCCCTTCTCCGCCATCGACCAAATCGAAGTGCTGCGAGAAGGCGCCTCGGCGCTGTACGGTTCGGACGCGATCGCGGGCGTGGTCAACTTCATCACCAAGAAGAATTACCAGGGTGCCGAAGTCCAGGTCAATTTCGACCACCCGCAGGAAGCTGGCGGGGGCTCGGGTCAGGCGGGTTTCACGTTGGGACACGGCGACCTGCAAGGCGACGGCTATAACTTCATGATCACGGCGAATTACAG
The DNA here is from genome assembly GCA_963837435.1 of uncultured Gammaproteobacteria bacterium. GTDB lineage: Bacteria > Pseudomonadota > Gammaproteobacteria > Steroidobacterales > Steroidobacteraceae > Bog-1198. The sequence goes on along the minus strand of CAWINJ010000009.1, from coordinate 7,203 downwards.
CAAGCAACAGGAACTCCAGGCGACGCAGCGGGCGTTTTCCGCTCAGGGTTTTAACCCCGCACTGGGTGTCAATAATACGAATTATCCGGGAAATTGGCCCGGTATATTTCAGGATGTTAACGGCGAGCGATGGCAGTTCGGTTATCCCGCGTGTGCGGGCAATCCGCAATTGACCACCTATTTCGGCGACTGCGCATACCGGTATTCCGCGGCGACGGATCTGCTCCCGGAGTCCCACCAGCTTTCCGGGTTGGTGTCCCTCACCAAGGCACTGCCGGCCAACAACACTCTGCAGCTGCAGTACTTCTATACTCAAGCCGAAGTAAACGGCTATTCCGGTCCCAGTTACTATGATTTCCAAATAACCCCGAACAGCCCCTACTTCCCGACGGCGAGGTCTCCGCTGGTATGCGACCCCAGAAGCCCGGTGAACTGCAGCACCTCAGTACCGAGTCTGGCTGCTACGGGTCCCGGTGGTGCGGTGGCCCAGGCGATCTGGTCCGACCCGAACAACTATCGCTACGCGGGCAACTTAAATGTCGAGCAGCGGGTGCTGTTGACATTCTCCGGCAGTAATGCGGGCTGGGACTACTCGACGGACATCAATTACAGCAAGAACACCAACGATGATCGCTATACCGGGGGCTGGCCCAATGAAATCATCGGCGGCGTTCCAGGTGTGGGCGCGATTGCGCCAGGCGGCGTCTTGAGCAACCTGATCAACCCCTTCGGTCCCCAGAGCGCGGCAGGACAGGCGTTGATCAATTCTTCGTATGTAAACGGCACATACGAGATCGGCGAGGACACACGGTGGAGCGTCGACGGCCATGCCAGCCACGAGCTGGGCGATGCTTTTAATGCGGGCTCGCCGGCGACCGTGGCGGTCGGCTTTACTGTGAATGGCGAGCGCTTCGTAAACGCGACCACGCCCTCAAACACCCTTGTGGTCGCCAGTAGCGGACAAACAGACTTTTCAATCGAAGGAACTCGCACTGAACAGGCGGCTTTCATCGAGCTGGACTTGCCCATCCTAAAGAACCTCGATCTCGACATATCGGATCGACAGGACCGCTACAGCGATTTCGGCACGACCAACAATCCGAAGCTATCACTGCGCTATCAGCCGGCCAGTTTCCTGACCTTCCGGGGAGCCGCCTCCACCGGCTTCCGGGCACCGACGCTCTACCAACTGTACGAGCCGCCTACTCTCTCCGCCGCGACCAGCGGCAACATGGGACAAGGAAATCCATTCTGCCAGCCGGGCAGCTACAACTCGGAGTGGACTCCAGCTTCCTGCGGCACGCAGGGAATCGGGCTCTTCGGCGGAAACAACAGCCTGACGCCCGAAACATCGGAAAACTTTGATCTCGGTGTCATCGTCTCGCCGATACCGGATTTGGGCATCACGCTGGACTATTATCGGATCCTCCTCAAAAATACCATTAGTACCATTCCGGGGTCTGCCATTTACAGTAATCCCACGGCCTTCTCGAAGTATATCGTGCCGAACTCAAGTGGAACGCTGCCTGGCACGATCAGCGAAGCCACGGCGTGCAATCCTTACACGGCGCCGACCTGTGGATACGTCGTTGAGACGTTTCAGAATACGGGCCGAATCACGACTGACGGTTTCGACTTAAGCATCCAATACCTGCAGCACACCCCGATTGGAACGTTCCACGAGGATCTGGAAGGGACCGCGATCACGCAGTATTTGTTGCAGCAGTACAACGGCGGGCAGCTCCAGAATATAGCGGGCTGGTGGAACAATATTCCGACCACCGGAACCCCCTTAAACGTGGCGTACAAATGGGAGCATAACCTGAGGGTCGATTGGACCAGCCCGGAGAGGATGTGGGGTGGCGGACTGAGCAATCGCCTCTACTCGCGGTACGTCGACCAATACCAAATAGGTCCCAACAGCAACATGAACCATATGGTGGCCACTTATTCGCTCGTTGATGGTTACGCGAGCGTCAAGCCGATCGAACAACTGACCGTGTTGTTTGGAATCAAGAATCTGCTCAACACGAGTCCGCCGTATAGCAATGCATCGCAAAACAATTTTGCAGCCGGGTACAACGCGCTCACTGCTGACCCGCTGTTGCGGAACTTCTATATCAATCTGAAATACACCTTTTAAATTCCTCCTGGAAAAGTTCATTTAAAGCCCCGCCTCGTGCGGGGCTTTTTTTGGGGAATTATATACTTGACTCCCTGTCCTGCGCGGTCGTGATTTTGTCTGCGCAGCTCCGTCTTTCCCGCCTTGAACTTCCACCGCCAATCTCCCGTCTCGCGGCAAAATCGGCGCGCACGAGCTTGGCTCCACGGCAAAATAAAAATCTAGACGGCCCTGGCCGGACGGTTACGGATCAAAGAAGATTTTGAAAGGACCTTCCACTCGAAGCGCGCCAAATTAATGGTCGATCTCGTTGAGACATTGGACGATGCTCCGGTGTGGGATGTCGAAGAGTGTGACGGGTATGGTGATGTACTGTTCCGAGATCTTCTATCTGCCCTTAACCTGAAAGAACGACGGCTCGTCATCGCGCTGCGCCAGGGAAAGACTGTGTGCGATATCGCGGCTGATGAACATTTACGCGGGCACGCGTCGATATCCCGACAAGTTGCAAAGCTGAAAGCAAGACTAGTAAAGCTGTTGCATTGAGGAAGTTTGCGATGGACAAGGACAAGATCACTCGGGAACGATTGATATCCTGACTCGTCAGTGAATGTGATGCGACTTGGGCGGAGCCAGGTGAGTCGCGGGCTTTGAGACCGAGTGTGATTCGTGTGAGCGTGTATATGGTGGGGAGTGTGAATGGTGAGGAGTTACAGGAAGGCAAGCGTGCGATTTTCTTATTTTTTCAGCTAGTTAGGGTTACACGGGCGTAGGTTCGATTCGCCCCCTCGCCATGCTCTGTCCCGCACGCATTGATTTACAAGGGATTTCTTGGATATGGTGGGCCGTGGTCGATTTGGACTGTTCCTCCGATCTTGATGCGCATAAAACTTAAGTAATTTCAATCGCTTGCGTAGGCCAATGATGGCCGGCATCCTGACTCGTGACAGCGCGCACCTGATCCCGACGTGGCTTGGCCCCTCTTCCCAAGCGCTTGTTTTGAGGATAGTTGCCCTTCTTATTAATCGATATTATTATGGCTTTAGGATAATTATGTCGATTAATAAAACAACTGCTTCTCCGCTTGGCCTGCGCGAGGGCTTTCATGTCGTGCTGCTCAGAGCTCTGGCAGAGCGACTGCAAGGACGCGATTGGGTTCTAAAAGGCGGAACCAATCTACGCCTTTACTTCGGCAGTATCCGATTCAGCGAAGACATCGATCTGGATGTGGGCAAGGACGTCGCGGGCGCCATGCAACGCGCCATTCCGGCGACACTGGCTGACGGAGATGTGCAACGGCGTCTGCAAGCCCTCGGCATACTCCAGGCCTCGCTGATCGGTGGACGATCGAGTAAGTCGACCGACACGACACTGCGTTACAAAATTGAGCTGGTCGGACGCGGCGGCATCCGACCGCCGACCAAAATCGACGTGTCTTACCGGGATAGATGCGAGGGAGACGAGCACGCGGTCAGCCCTGCGAATGATTCCGCCGTCCGCGAGTATCTTCGCCCAGATGACCCGCCGCTTCTATTGCCGAGCTACACGCGGCCTGCAGCCATCCGGCAGAAGATCAATGCCCTTGCCTCGCGCACGCACGTGCAGGCCCGTGATGTATTCGATCTGTTTCTTCTTGGAGATGGAACGCTCAGAGGTATCGACACTGGCTTCCTAAGACGCTGGCTAGACGATGCCACACTACGCAACGCGCGCGGCCGAGCGCTCGAAATTTCCCACGCCGAGTATTCAGACACGGTTCTGGCCTACCTGGATCCAGTGCAACGCGAGCAGTTGCAGGACGAGGACACCTGGATCGCGCGTCAATTGTTTGTCGGCGATCTCATCGACCAGATCCTCGCCGTACCACCGGAAACAATCACATGAACGCCGTAGATACCGCTGTCTTCGGCGAACTGACGCACCATCAACCCGTGTTCACTACGGCCGACGTCATCAAAACCACCGGAGGTTCGCCCGTCTGGGCGACCCAATCACTTTCGGCTTTGGCAAAGGAAGGGCTGATTGCCAAAGTTCGACGTGGACTTTGGGCATTGCCCGGCCATGCTGACTTCTCACCCTATGCCATCATTCCACAATTGCTGCGCGCCACAAAAGGAGAAAAGACTGACGTTCGCGGTTATATATCGCTCCTCTCCGCCCTTAATCTTCACGGCATGATCGACCAAGCGCCGCACGTGATTCAGATCGTGGCGCAACGTATACGTCCCACCGTACGAACCCCTTTTGGGACATATCAGTTCCACCGACTCGACCCCGCACTCATCGGCGGCTACGGTCCGTATAGAAACACCGGCAACTTCGACATCGCTACCCCTGCTAAAGCTTTATTCGACGCGCTGTATTTATCGACCCGGCGCGGCCGGCGGCTGCGACATTTCCCCGAGCTGAGTTGGCCAGCGAGCTTCTCTCGTCGCGAATTGCGCGAGTGGATCGCAAAGATCGACGATCCCAAGCTACGGGTGGCAGTCACCGAACGGTGGGATGTCTTGCGGCACAAATCGCAGCCATGAGCAGCAAAGAAATCTATGTGAGCACCGATGTTGAGGCCGACGGGCCGATCCCCGGTCCGAACTCGATGTTGAGCTTCGGCTCGGCGGCGTATACACGCGGAAAGGCATTGATAGGCACATTCAGCGCGAACCTTGAAACGCTTCCGGGCGCAACGCCCGATCCCAAGACGGCAGAATGGTGGGCCCAACAGCCCGAGGCCTGGGCCGCCTGCCGGCAAGAACTGGAAATGCCTGAAACAGCAATGCGCCGCTACGTCCTCCGGCTCAAAGCCCTTCCCGGAAAACCAGTATTCGTCGGCTACCCAGCCGGATTCGATTTTCTATTCGTTTACTGGTACCTGATTCGCTTCGCCGGCGAAAGCCCCTTCAGCTTCTCCGCCCTCGATATCAAAACCTACGCAATGGCCTTGCTGAAAAAGGACTACCGCAAAAGCACTAAGGGCCGCATGCCCAAACATTGGTTCGACTCGCATGCCCATACCCACGTCGCCCTCGACGACGCTATCGAACAGGGTGCACTGTTCTGCAATATGCTTGCCGAAAATCTCGGCAAGTCCTAGTGCGAACCGGCGTTGAGCATTGGGCAGGGATTTTGCAGGGCGCGCCCATCGAAACAAGGAATTGCGGCGCCGATCGGTATCGAACCGGTTTGACGATTCACACCTCACGGGTCCTGTTGATGGATGAGCTGCAGAACGCGATGGCATCGATTCGAGCGCTACTTTCTGCTGGCGCTCGGTCAGAAGCTTTTGTTCCGCTCGTCAGGGTTCTCGCCACGAGCTATGGAAACGTCGTAGCACCTGTATTCGATGCGGGAATTCGGCTATATCGCGCGACGCGGTATCACCGAGATCTGCCGACAACGAAGATGGACCTATGGTTTCCGCCCGCGGCTCGTGCGAAGGCCGGGCGTGCAAACTTCGACGGTCAACCAATGTTCTACTGCTCCGTGCATCAAAGCCCAGCTCTTGCGGAGATCGAAGCCGGTCCTTACTCCGTTGTTGTCGTTTCGGAGTGGGTGACTCAAGATCGGATGATCCTACAGGATCTTGGTTTCGAGGAGCAGGCGTTCAGGCGTTTTACGGCAGATCGGCAGCGTCAGCCCCATCAGATTGAAGACGTAGCGAATGCGTCGAATACGGCCCTGGAGGCGAGGCGATTTGTCTCGGAAGCGTTCCTCGCAGAGGGACCCACAAACTACGCTCTCACCGCAGCGATCACGCATGTTTTTACAGATGGTGATGCTTTTGCAGGCGTCCGATATCCATCCCTCGCGTTCGATGGTCGCGCCGATAACGTGGCTTTGCGGCCTGAATATGTGCAGAAAAAAATGCGCCTCGAGGCAGCAGTCTATTTTCACATTAACAGCGTGTCCGATGGCTCGTATGGCTTCGATCCCATCGCCGATCTGACCGGAATTGGTGAAAGCGGCTTGCTTTCGTGGACATACCGGGACCGCATTACCATGATCCCGCCGTCAGGAGCAGTTGTGGCGGTAGTTAAACCTGGTGAGAGATGGACACTCCAGGTAAGGGAACCATCGGATATTGTGATTGAAAATCGTCGCTACACCGTCGCTCCCGGCAGTTATCTAGAGGGACTGACGGATGGAGTTGTCGTTAAGTTATCCGATGGCACCGTCATAGTGAGCGTTGAGGTTTCGGAACCGCCACCCATCACCGCGAGCGGCAAGAACCCTGCTGCTTTGGCGCAAGAGGCCAACGGTCGACTAAGAGGGTTTCAAAACTTCATTGCAATTGTTGTGCGGTCGCGCGAGATAGCGGGCAGGCGCGTTTCGGTGGCTGCGGCGGTTACCTTGGCGAATCTCAATCTGGATCCGCCACCGTGGAGTTGCCAACTAGCGAAGCAAAGCGCATTCGAGTTTCACGATCCGCATGGCCCCCCGGAGCCTATTGCATGGTGGAAGTACGTGAACGCTATCCGAGAGTCATCGATTGGTCTCCCTGCACTCGCGATTGTTGAGGGAGGCGTTGAAACAGTCGCAGCGATAAACGCGCGCCTCCAACCTCTGATCGGGAATGAGTTCCTGCCTGATGGCTTTACGCTTGCTTGCAGTCGTGCGGCCGACGGGCCGACCGACATCGTGACTTCCAAAGCAATGAGTGAATGCGTCAAAGATGCGATGGAGCTGCTCGACTGGCTCGCGACGCATCCAGATTGCCCTGCTCAGACTTTCGAGGACTCCGAATGCTATTCGCGAATGCGCGTCTGGCCGCGCAGGGCGATGGGTTAGTTCAACTCGATATTCGCCAATGCGTTTTCGGCCCCGATCGCAAACGTCTTTAGCGACGGCATCCAGTGCCGCGGCGGCGAACTTCCATAATCGTCACGATTCGGCGGAACTCAACTCCTCTTTGGGGCGCGGCAATCACTTGCCCGATGATTTTCTCTTTGCCATTTTTTCTCACCCTTATCGGTGATTACACCTGAGTACATGATTACACGCAGGCAGCATCTGCGTGTAGGTGGTGGGGAGTGTCAACGGTGGGGAGTTACCGGCGCAATCTTCTTAGTTATTAAGAAGTTAGT
>CAWINJ010000008.1:0-432282 GCA_963837435.1 uncultured Gammaproteobacteria bacterium | reverse complement strand
ACCGAGGATGCTCTGACCGCAAGATTCGCACGCTACGCCGATCTGAGGCCCTTGCAGATCCAATGCGACGCCTCGATACCGCAGGACGCTTTGGACATCATCTTCTCCCGCAAGCTGCTGCCCGTCGTAGGGCTGGAAGCGGGCGCGCAGACGGCGATGTCGTCCGCCGCTCCCATCATCGGAGCCGCGGGAATCACCATTACCCTGGCAGTGTGCCCTCCGGGGCAGGGCCCGCAGCTGCATGCGCACAAGGCCACTTACGAGACGTTTACCGTGCTGCAGGGCACGTTCGAGTTCCGCTGGGGCGAGTCGGGAGAGCACACGCAGCGGCTAGGACCGTTCGATACTTTTTCGGTGCCGCCGCTGGTGCATCGGGCATTCCGCAATGTCGGCGACGTTGAAGGCATTCTTCAGGTGGTGATATCCGGCGGCAAACACGACGCGCGGGACATCTATGTACCCTCGGCCGTGATGGACGATCTGAAGGCGAAGTCGGTCAAGTTGTATGAGCAGCTCACGGCTTCCGGCATCAGCTCCGAGGCGCCTTCCCACTCCCTCCGCGCATCGACGAGCAGGATATGATCAGCATTCGCTTCATCGACGCGACCGGCGAGGAGCGCGTCATCCAAGCATCGCCGGGCGACTCGCTCATGATTGCCGCCGTCAACCACCGCGTTCCGGGCATTCTCGCCGAATGCGGCGGCTTTTGTGCCTGCGCCACCTGCCATGTCTACGTGCCGCCCGAGTGGATGGCGAAGCTCCCGGCCGCCGATTCCAATGAGGCGGGCATGCTGACCGGCACGATCGAGCCCACCGACGAATCGCGCCTCGCCTGCCAGATCACATTGACCGAAGAGCTGGATGGGCTGACGGTCCGACTGCCGGTCCAGCAGATTTAAAGGAGATACCCCGTGAGCGAGCCCAGCATTCGACCCACGCTGCCGGACGGCGGCCCGGACTTCGATCCGTTGTCCGCCTATTTTGAGCGCAACCCCTATGTGGAACTCAAGCGCATGCGCGAGACGGGACGAGCGTGGCGTCACCATGGCACGTTGATGCCCGTCGTGTCCTTCTTTCGCGACGCCGACATCCGGCCCATGCTTCTGGACTGGAAGACATGGTCGAGCCAGCGAAGCCCCGAGTACAACGAGAAAGCGCTGGGAGATGCGGCGATTCTGATCGGCAACGATCCGCCCACCCACACCCAATACCGCAGCATCGCTGCGCCGCTGTTCATGCCCGGCGCCATGGCGCCCCTCATGCCGATGATCGAACGGGAGGTCAAAGCCACGCTCGATGAATGCGTCGGCAAAGACGAGATCAATTTCGTGGAGGATTTCGCCGGCACCGCCACCGTCCGTGTCGTCTGCAACATCGTCGGCATCCCCGCGGAGGATCGCGCGCGGATGCGGGCGATGACGATCGATATCGCCAGGGAAGACGGACGCCCGGTGTTCTGGAAGCAAAACAACGAAGCAGTCATCGCACGAGTCGGCCGGGTGATGGCGGAGATGACCGAATATCTGGACGAGCACATCAAGCGCGTCAAGAGACAGCCCCGAGAGGATATCTTGTCCAAGCTGACCCAGATGTTGGAAAACCCGCGGCATCTGGTCGGCATGTCGATCCTGATCCTGGCCGCAGGCAACGAAACGACCACGAATCTGCTCGCCCACGGTCTGCAGGAATTGCTGCGCCATCCGCAGCAATTGGCGCTGCTGCGCAAACGTCCGGAACTGATCGATTCGGCGGTGGAAGAAATGCTCCGCTACCGCGGCACCATCCGCAAGCAAGACCGCATTGCAACGGTCGATACCGAGATCGATGGCGTGCGGATCAACAAAGGCGACTCCATCGCTCTGTGGAACGCGTCGGCCAGCCGCGACCCGACGGCGATCGATCGACCCGAAGAGTTCGACATCACGCGCACCCCGAATCGGCATCTTGCGCTCGGGGCGGGTCCTCACATGTGCATCGGCAACGCGCTTGCCCGCGTGGAGATGCGCATTGCCTATCGCCAGCTCCTGGAGCGGACAAAACACATCGAGCTTACCCGCGGCGACGATTCCTACAAGAGCATGGGCAACGGCATTCTGGAAGGCGCGGAACGCTTGAGCGTGCGGCTGATTCCCCACTGACGGATCATCGACAAATATGCCAAAAGATTACCGTATCGTATTGTTCGATCGGATCGGCGGCCCGGAAGTGCTCCGGCTTGGCCACGCCCCGATGCGCGAACCCATGCGCGGCGAAGTTCGCATCAAGGTTCTTGCGATCGGCGTCACCCAGGGCGATGCCATGTTCCGCTCGGGAACCTATCTCGAACAGCCCACCTTTCCGTCAGGCTTGGGGACGGAGGCGTGCGGCGTGATCGAGTCGGTCGGCGAGGACCCGGGCGATTTCAAAGTGGGTGACCGGGTCAGTTCGATCTCGAGTTTCTCGATCCCACGCTACCCGCTATACGGCGAATATGCGGTGCTGCCGGTCACCGCGTTGTTTCACACGCCCGCGACATTCAGTCATGAAGAAGGTGCGGCGTGGACTCTGGCGTATGTACCCATGTACCTGGCGCTGTTCCGCGAATGCAATCTGAAAATGGGCGAGTGGGTATTCTTGAATGCCGCGGCCGCGACCACCTCCATTGCCGCGATGCAGATGGCCAAGCTCGCCGGCGCACGTGTCATCGGCGCGGTTCGCAGCCGTGAAAAGGCGCAACTGCTGCAAGGAGCCGGATACGACCATGTGCTCATCTGGTCGGAGAACATTGCCGCCGAAGTTAACGCGATCAGCGATGGGGGCGTTCATGTGGCGATGGACCCGGTCCTCGGGCCGGGGACAAAGCAGCTGCTTGCGATGATGCGTCACCGGGGCCGCGTTCTGTTCTACGGAGCGTTGAGCGGCCCGCAGATCGAAGCGTCGATCTATCCCATGGTGCTCGGCGCCCTGACGCTCGTCGGCTTTACGATATACAACTACACCGGAAGCGTGGTGAACGGATTGCCGCGTGACGCGGCGGCTCTCGAAGCGGCCGTCGATGCCATTACCTTTGGGACCGTTGCGGGCGCACTGAAACCGATCATCGCCCGGCGCTTTCCCCTGGATGAAGTGGTGAAGGCCCACCAAGCCTCTGCTGCGGGCAGGCACGTCGGCAAGATCGTCCTCGTGCCATGAGCCCTTTGGGCGATAGCCCCCTCGCTCTTCTCAATGCACGGGTCTTCGACGGTTACGCCGCCGAATTACATGAGGACTGGACCGTGCTCGTGGAGGGACGGCAAATCTCTGCGGCGGGAGCCGGTGTCATCGTCCCGGCGGACGCGCGCTCCCTCGATTGCGGCGGGCGCGTGTTGCTGCCGGGCCTGATCGACGCACACGTGCATGTATATGCCCACGACGTGAACCTCATCCGCAATGAAACTCGGCCTATCAGCTTCCTCGCACAGCGCGCAAACGTCATGCTCGAACGGACCTTGATGCGAGGCTTTACCAGTGTTCGCGACTGCGGCGGAGCCGATCATGGGCTGGCGCTCGCCATCGAACAGGGCTGGCTGCGCGCGCCGCGCCTGTTCTGGTGCGGTCCCATGCTGAGCCAGACGGGCGGCCATGGCGATCTACGCCATCCTCACGACAGAGAAAGCGGCGGCTGCGGTGCGGATTGGTCCTGCATGGGCGGATGCGGCGTGATTGCACAGGCGGTAGACGGGGAAGTGGCGATCACGAAGACGATTCGCGAGCAGTTGCGACGAGGCGCCTCATTCATCAAATTCGCGGCGTCTGGGGGCGTCACGAGCGTCGCCGGATCGGTCAACGCTCTGCAATTCAATGACCGCGAAGTGCGGACGATCGTCGAGGAAGTCGAGCGCCATGAACGATATTGCACCGCTCACTGCCATCCTGACGCCGGTATTCGCCGCGCCATCGAGCTTGGAGTGCATTGCATCGAACATGCCTCGATGATTTCCCCGCCAACCGCGAATCTTGCGGCCGAGCGGGGTACATTCATCGTGCCGACGATCGCCGTGGTCACGGTAATCGAACGCTTCGGCGCGGAACTGGGCTATCCGCCGGAGTCCTTGAAGAAGCTCGTGCCGGTAAAAGCGGCCATGCGCGAGGGCCTGCGTACCCTGCGCGATGCGGGCGTGAACGTCGGCTTCGGTACCGATTTGCTGGGCCCCCTGGAAACCCATCAGCGATTGGAATTTGCGGAGAGGGCAGCGGTTTTCAAGCCGGTTGAGATTTTGCGTCAAGCCACGAGCATCAATGCCCGCATCCTGTGCCAGGAGGGCCGATTGGGATGCGTGGCGCCCGGCGCCTTCGCCGACCTCGTGTTGGTGGACGGCAATCCGCTCGATGATATCGCCGTCCTTGCGGACGCGAAGACGCCGCCCCCGCTCATCGTGAAAGACGGCGCTATCGTTCATAGCGCATTGGATATCCAAATGCCTGTCGCACGGCAATGATCATCGTCGAGCCGGATTCAATGAACAGGGGTTCAGGGCAGCCGAACGGGCGGGGGTTTCCCGGTTACGGCCTCTATCTATTATTGGCGGTTTATACGATTTGCTTCCTGGACAGGCAGGTCATCAACATCTTGGCCGAACCGATCAAGAAGGATCTGGGACTTACCGACGCCCAGCTTGGACTGCTCACGGGATTGTCCTTCGCGCTCTTTTATACCGCGCTTGGGATCCCGGTCGCGCGACTTTCAGAGTCCAAAAACCGGTCGAGTATCATAGTCGGATGCCTCGCGATATGGAGCAGCTTCACTATGTTGTGCGGCCTCGCCGGCAATATGGCGTGGCTGCTGGTCACTCGCATAGGAGTCGGTTTCGGCGAAGCCGGCTGCTTTCCCGCATCCCAGTCCATGATCTCCGAATATCTGCCGCCGACAAGGCGGGCGTGGTCGCTGTCGATTTTCATGATGGGCGCCCCACTCGGCCTCCTGCTTGGCATGGTGATTGGCGGAGTCGTTGCTGAACGTTACGGCTGGCGTGGTGCCTTCGTCGCGGCCGGAGTTCCCGGGCTCTTGCTGGCGGCATTGGTGAGGCTTCTCTTGCCGGACCCCAGCCGCGCCAGTCATACGGTAACCCGGGTGCCACCGCCTTCGTTTCGCGTCACAGTGAGTGAATTGGCGCGGCGCAGAGGATTCTGGCCACTCATCATCGGCATGTCCCTCGCTGCGTTCGTGACCTATGCCCAGAACGCCTTCTTGGCCTCGTTCTTTCTCCGAGTTTATTCGGCGGACCTGGCCGGCTTGACGCGATACCGCGGCGTCGGCTATATCGGCATTGCGCTGGGACTGATCCTCGGGCTCGGCGGTGCTGCCGGTCTTCTACTCGGTGGTTATCTGGGCGATCGAGTCGGGAGAGGAAATATGCGCGGTTACCTCAGGGTTGCATCGTTTGCGTGCGTGCTGGCGGCGCCGGTGTTCCTGTGTGTCTTCACCATTCGTTCGCTGTCGCTCGCCTTGGCGCTGCTTCTGCCGGCAACAGCACTCAGTAACGTTTGGGCAGGTCCGGCCTACGCTGTCATCCAGGGCATGGCGCACGAGCGGTCGCGCGCCACGGCCACTGCAATCGCCGTACTGTTCTTGACCTTGCTTGGGCTTGGGCTCGGGCCGTTGAGCGTCGGGGCGCTTAGCGACCATCTGGCCCGCTCATTGGGAACGGCAGAGGCACTGCGATGGGCGCTCATGGCGACCGCCGGAATGAGTGTGTTGAGTTCGATGGCGTTTTGGTTTGCGATGCGGCAATTGCGGTACGGCGAGGCCACCAACGCATTCGCGGTGGCACATGATGTCATCGGAGCCGGTACGGCGGATCGATGAGTTCCATCAGATATCCGCCCGATGAGCCGCTTATGAGAAAGCTCCTACGCCGCGCTACGCGCTCGTCTGTGACCTAGATCGGCAGGCCGCGCGAGTCATCGAGATACTAGGCAGTCGGCCGGGGTTCGCAGAGTCTTGTGAATTTGACATGTGATGCACATGCAACTATCATGCTCACATGTCCAAAATGATCCAGCTACGCCACGTTCCTGACACCCTGCACCGCCAGCTGAAGGCGCGTGCGGCGCTGTCCGGCCTGCCGCTATCCGACTACCTGATCCGCGAAGTCCGCAAAATCGCGGAATACCCCTCGCCGGAGGAAATGCGCGAACGCCTGCGGTTGCGCGAACCCTACCGAGGAAAAACCTCGCCCACCGACATCGTCCGAGCGGAGCGCGATCACCGTTGATTGTCATCGATGCCTCGGCCGTGCTGGAGCTTCTCCTGAGAACGGATCGAGGCAAAAAAGTTGAAACCCGAGCACTCGCACCTGACGAACGGTTGCACGCCCCACACCTTCTGGACGTTGAAGTAACGCAAGCCCTACGGCGCCTCACGCAACTCAAAGAAATCACCCCGGCCCGTGCCAAAGAAGCATTGGGCGACCACGCGGCCTTACTCGTTAAACGCGCCCCGCACTACGAGATGCTGCCGCGGATCTGGGAGTTACGAGAGTCCGTCACCGCCTACGACGCAGCCTACGTTACCCTCGCCGAAGCATTGGATGCGCCGCTGCTGACCTGCGATGGCAGGCTCGCGCGTTCTCACGGTCATCGGGCAAAAATTGAACTCATCGAATGAGCGAATATGCGCCGACGCGGCGCGCCGTTGGAACCGGCGACTATCAAGCCGGTCGGGTAAGTCGCGCGATTAAGCGGGAACGTACGTCAATCCAATCACATCCTCGCCAATGAGATCGCTGGCCACAAGGCGGAGCGGCGGCCGAGGGCCGGCGAAGAATGGCGTGCCGCGACCCAGTACGATGGGGCGGAGGTAAAGCCGATACTCATCAATAAGACCGAGGTTTCGGTCGGCTGCGCCACGCCGCCGCGAAGTCGTGATCTTGCGCGTCCCACTCCGGACGGTCTTCGTCCCAATAACGCATGATCGCGTACGTGCGGCGACCGTACACAATGCCTGCCAGCTCGCGCACGCGCTCTGAGAAGTGACGAGAGACCGCGGGACCCGGTGGCCCCAGTTCCAGGTGGTCGACGTATCCGTCCAAGGACTGTTGCAAACCGAATATAAGCTTTGCCATGATCTCGCTCCCGTTTCGTGTCTCGGCTCTGTGTAGACGAAGAACCGCCGGACTGGAATTCAACAAGTTGTTGCCGCAGGCTGTCAGTGGACGGCGATGGGGGCGCCGTGTCTTCCGGCAGCGCACGGAGCGCCGCGCGGGCTTCTTCCAGGGTGTCGCGAAAATATCGGTGTCTGGGGCTGTCCACCACTAATTTTCCCATCATCGCCTGTGCCTGTTCGATGTCTTTGCGGGCCTGTTCTGCAAGATGCAGGCCGGCCTCGGCCCTGCCCGCGTAGATGAGTGCGACGGCGTGATCGACGGCATTGGACTGGGAGTCCGGTTCGTGCACCGCCACCTCTCGGTACATCGCGTCGGCGCGCCGCTCGAAAGCCAGGGCCTCGCGCGGTGAGTGAGCCCCCATCGCGCTTGGCGGCCTTTCTGCTTCGCGCGGACTCGATGAGAATCTGCCGCATCAACTGCGCGCAGATGGCGAGGAAGTGATCGCGGTTCTCGAACTGATTGGTGCCTTGCTTCGCGAGGCGCAAGTAGGCCTCGTGCACCAGCGCGGCGCTTTGCAGCGTGTGACCCGGGCGTTCATTACGCAGGTAGTGATGCGCCAGCCGGCGAAGCTCGTCATAGACGCGCGGAAACACCGTGCGCAGCGCCTCGTTGTCACCGGCCTGGCAGTTCGCGAGCAACCCGCTCAGGGTGTTGGACGGAAGTTTCGACAACCAGCCCCCCAACGCGGGAAACGCAGAGTGTTTGACAGGACGATAGCCGTGCGCATATTCGAAGTCAACTGATTGAACATAAAGGCAATTCTCTAGGGCTTGCCGGATTGTTGAGCCAGTTTCCCCGCGCTTTTCGCTTTGACTCGAGCAAGAGATCAACTCAGGGAGTCGGTGGATCATGTGGCATCAGAAGAAAACCGCGAGATTCTTTTTCGGGGTGAGTTTGCTGGCTTTGAGTGCTGTCGTCCATGCCGCCAGCTTCACACCGACGACGCTGGCGGATCCCTTGTATTCAAACGGCAGCTCGCTGCGGTACTACTACGGTTCTGCCGTGACCCTGTCGCCGGACGGCAGCCTCGCGATCGTTGCCGCCAATGCCGGCGGTTACGCGCTCGATACACCGGCCTCGGTGTACGTCTTTGAATATGGCGGCGGCGCCTGGAGCGCCGCGCCGATCATCACCTTGAGCGACCCGCTTGCCAATGCGAACTGCTTCGACCATAACCCCACGGACCTCTTCGCGAACAGCGTGGCCGTCTCGGGCATCACCAACAATGGCTTCTCGCTGGCCGTGGGTTCGCCGGCGGGAGGTGCACTGCTCCCCGCCTGCCCAGCCTCGGCATCCAACGTCACCTACGGTGCGGTCCACATCTACCATTGCACGGTGAGCCCCGCGAGTTGTGGCTTGCCGGTCGCGGTGCTTGCGGATCCGGCGGCAAGCCCGTCCGCCGGCGATAACTTTGGTGCGGCGCTGGCCATCTCCCAGGACGGCAACACCCTGCTGGTGGGCGCCCCGGGTTCGATCGGAACATACCCACCCTTGGGCGGCGCGCCCGCCCCCGGGATTCTCGGTGCTGCCTACCTCTTTGCCGCGACCAATGGGACCTTTCCGGCATCGCCGAGCGCCAGGGTCAGTAATCCCGCCGGTGCCTGCGTCCTCAATGGCACGGCGCCCTACCAGCAGAACTACTGCGATCAGTTCGGCTACGCCGTCGCCTTGTCGGGCAGCGGCAGCGACCTGACTGCCCTCATTGGTGCGCCCGGCGCCGCGGTATCTTTCATGGGCTCGAGCCAGATCGGCGAAGGTGAGGCATTCATATTCAGCGACGGCGCAGGCTCCTGGGCGTTGGCAGCCACCACCGCCAGCAACACAGGCCCTACGCCCGCCGCCACACAGACCCTGGTTGTGGGAACCACCCTCGGCGGCGGCGGCAGCCTCGGCTGGCTAGAGCTGGTCGCACTGGGCTGCTTGTGCTTGTTTCGATCGAAGCCTTCACCGCTTCGCGCGCTACGAACTACGAGGTCGAGAGTCCGAACTTCTTTTGCCGCGTAGTGCGGCCTCAAGAATGGCCTTGGCCCACTCCGGGGTGCGCCGCAATGCCCTGAGATTATCAGGGGCAGGGGTGATGACTTGGCCGTTTTCCATCTCGAGCACGAGCACAGGGTCCGGCACGGTGCCGTCGGCGGCCGCCTCCGCGCTATTGTCGTAGACCTTGATATATGCCGCGCGCGGCATGAGTTTGATGAGGTTCAGCTGGGCATTCGGATAGCGCTCGCGGATTTTTTCTTCCGGAATAGGGTGACCGCCTGCCGCGACGCGAGCCTTGACGCGGGCGATGTGCAGCTCGGGAGATGACAGTCCGCAGAACCAAATCAAGACGTCGTGCGTTTTTGCAGCCTGCAGAATTTTTTCCGTTACTGACTTACCGCCCAACGTCGTTTCGAAGACATGGTTCGAACCCGTCGCGATGGCTTCATCAAGGCGACGCATGCCTTCATGCCACGCGTACCCGTTCGCGGTGCCTTGGTCGCATCCGGTGGAGGCCATGAGTTCACGCGCAAACGTATCGGGATTGAACCAGGTCAAACCGTTGCGTTCAAGGAGATGACCACCGACTGAACTCTTGCCGGCTCCGTTCACGCCGGCAAGGACATAGAGAACCGGCCGCGTCATCAATAGCCGGAGCCGGCCTTTACTTTGCCACCCAATTTGGCAGGACCGCGCATCGTTGACTGCAGGCGAGTGATGGCGGACTGTCCCTGCAGCACCGAGAGACGCTCATCAAAGGTTTGTCTTAAGTCTGCAAGCGTCGTCTCAGTTTGAGCCCGCGACTGCTCTAGGAGCTGCATGATGGCGTCATATTCGGCCACCGGAATGATGACGGCCTCGGGCTCATCGTGATTTGTCACCACAAGCGATCCGTTGCTCCGCAGCGCGGACATCATTCCGCGCCAACCTAACTTTTTGACATCGGACGCGGGGGTGCGATGCAATTTCGCGAGGGGCAGAAAGGCGGTTGGTTTTGCTGAGGCGGCCATAGGTTTCTCCTTAAATGAGCTACCCTGAGTAGTCTATTTTGCCCGGATAGGCCATAATACCCATTATTTCCTTTCTTGCCTATTTAGGCCATCTGGCCTGCGCTGGAAGGGGCAGGGCGCGAGCATCCCTGTCCGTGCCCTATAGGCGGCATACTGCTCCGGGAATAGCTGCGACATGAGGGTTTCCTCGCGTCGAGCGCTGTAGATGAAGTACGGGCCGACCAGGAGCAGCAGCAGCGCCCACAAGATGGTTACGCCCATTGCGGAACCGAGCATCGCCAGAATCAGGCCCGTGTAGATCGGATGACGAATGAGCGCGTAGGGCCCACTTGTGATCAGTTCGGGCTGCTCCTTGCGAGACATGGGCATGCCCCAATTGCGCCCGAGGTGCCGCCGCGCGTTGATCGCCAAGCCAAAGCCCAACAGACACAGCGCGACGCCGGCCCAGCCGAGGATGGCGGAGTGGCCGGCAGAGCGCTGGATCTGCGCGAGGAGCTGTCGAAGCGATCGGGGCCACAGCAGCGCGACGATCAGCAAGATCATGACCAGGCGCAAGCCGATTTCCCTGCGCCACCGGTGCTCGCTGGTGTTGCGCTTGGCACCCACGGCGGCGACTGCCCAGTAGGCGGCAAACAGCAGCCACAACCCTGCGATGATCCAACGGTATAGGCTCACTTTAGAGGAGAGTTTCTCTCATTGTCACCA
Source organism: uncultured Gammaproteobacteria bacterium (assembly GCA_963837435.1). Taxonomy (GTDB): domain Bacteria; phylum Pseudomonadota; class Gammaproteobacteria; order Steroidobacterales; family Steroidobacteraceae; genus Bog-1198. The sequence continues at coordinate 421,463 of CAWINJ010000008.1, read as the reverse complement.
GGGGACACAAATCTGCTGCCTGTCAGCCATTGGCGATCACTGGGCGGCGGCTGCCTTTCGAGGCTGTCGCGTGATCATCGCAGCCTCCGGGGGGAGCCGGACTTAGCTCCAAGTTGCTCACTCATGAGAGAGGTATTGCTCGTCGCTGACATGTTCCAACCAATCGACCCCCTTGCCGTCGAGTTTTTCCACAATCGCTATATGGGACATCGAGATCTGACCCAACGAGTGCGTGTGAATGGCTCCTGCTATTTGCCGACGCGTGCCGCCAAGTGCGCGGGATAACGGTCCCCTTGCACTTGAATGCCGCTCAGCGCATCTGCGATCTTCTTGAGGTCCTCGGTGCTGAGTTCGATTGCCGCGGCGCGCACGTTCTCTTTCAGGCGATTGAACTTCGTCGTCCCCGGAATCGGCACTATCCAGGGTTTCTGGGCCAGGAGCCAGGCGAGGGCGAGCTGTGCCGGCGTCGCGCGCTTCGTTTCCGCGATCGACGCCAAGAGCTCGACCAACGCTTGATTGGCCTTACGGGCTTCCGGCGAGAAGCGCGGTACGATATTGCGAAAGTCATCCTTGGCGAATTTGGTTTGATCGTTAATTTTGCCGGTCAGAAAGCCCTTTCCCAAAGGACTGAAAGCCACGAAACCGATTCCCAGCTCTTCGCAGGTAGGCAATATCTCCTTCTCGGGCTCCCGCCACCAAAGCGAATACTCGTTCTGAATCGCCGTCACCGGTTGGACCGCGTGCGCCCGCCGGATCGACTGAGCGCCCGCTTCTGAGAGTCCGAAGTGCTTGACCTTGCCCTCGGCGATGAGGCCTTGAGTCACACCATTCGCGGGCTCGAGGAGCGCTTGGGATTGAGATTGCTGACGCGTACGACTCGAAGCGTCGCGCCAACCCAGGCGGGAGATCGGCTGTACCAGTCGGTCGGCCCCCGCTTCGCCGAGATCGAGGCCGAGGTGGCCTCTTTGAGCGAGCTTCGGGACAAACCCGCCGGCACCGTGCGCATCACCGCGGGCGAGCACGCGGCGAATGCGGTCTTGTGGCCGGCGTTCGCAAAGATCCTTCCCAGCTATCCCGATATCAAGGTCGAGATCACCGTTGACTACGGCCTCACGGATATCGTCGCCGAGCGCTACGACGCCGGCGTTCGCTTGGGCGAACGGGTCGCGAAGGACATGATTGCCGTTCGGATCGGACCCGACCTTCGAATGGCGGTCGTCGGGTCCCGATCTTACTTTGAGAGACGAAAGCGACCCCAGACGCCGCGCGACCTGACGGCTCACGATTGCATCAATTTACGCCTGCCGACACACGGTGGTCTCTACACTTGGGAATTCGAGAAGAACAAGCGCGAGGTCAATGTGCATGTGGAGGGGCAGCTCGTCTTCAATAACATTTATTTGCGTCAGCACGCGGCTCTCGCGGGACTCGGTTTAGCCTATCTACCGGAGGACCAGGTACAGGGCGATATAGCCGCCGGCCGTTTAGTGCGTGTGCTAGCCGACTGGTGTCCTCCATTTGCGGGATATCACCTGTACTACCCCAGTCGCCGACAATCATCTCCCGCCTTTGCACTGGTGGTGGAAGCTTTGCGTTACCGCCGCTAGTTTATTCGCCGGCTGCTCGCTCGCCTGCCGCGATGCGTGGAGAGTAAGCACCGGTTCTGGGCAGGGCCTGCAGAGTTTGCAGGCACGCAGCGCATATTGTTCTGAACTCTGCACTGATGCGTGGTTCGCTTTCGAGTGATCGCCAGTACTCTTCGGCGAGCGAGCGCGCACGTCCCCACACATTCAAAGTGTCGCTGGTGGGATCCGTCGGCGTGTAGATGCGCGTGACGAGCTGATCATGAGCGGGGGCAAAGAGCATCGGCAACATGTCGTATGCTGGTGTCAGCCGGAAGCGACCATCGTAGTCATCGTAGAAGGCTAGGTTTCCGAAGTGCTTGTCGGTGTTGGCTATCAAATCGGCGAAGCTCGATATGAGCCGGATTTCATCCAACGTCTGTATGTCGATGCGCCGCTCCTGATGCAGTCGCTGCGCGGCTGCAATCCAGTTGTCCAGCGCTCCGTAGAAACCTGTGTCGATGGCCAGCAGGGAAGTGACGCCGACACGACCGGCAACGCCCACCCGATCGAAGCGATCGACTTCAAGGTAGGTTCGGTTCTCGAATTGAAAAACACGAGACTTCGCGCTGGAAATCCCTGCGGTCGCCAGCGTCTCGAGCGCCAGGTGCTCGGCGACCAGAAGATCCGACCAACGCCGCCCAACCTCGGTTTCAACAGGAGGTGAGAACTTGACGAGCGTATGGCGCACTTCACCTTGCTCGGCAAGCGTGACGGCGAACTTAGGATGTTCACCCTGGGCAGATGACCCCGGCACTCCACCGTGCATGCTCTGATCTGCGAGCTCAGGGAAATACTTATTTCGTTGCCCGGCATCTCGAGGGACGAGTTGACGCATCTGTAGCAGGTAATCATCCAATGCTGGACGGCCCAGGATGAGATCACCCACCACATCGCTGCCGTAGGTCGTCAGGTATCGTAGGTAGTGCTCATCGGTCCAGTCCTGAATTCGCGGAGGAGCATGCAGCTGTGGAAATAGTTGCGGAATCGCGCTGCCAAGGAAACCGCCTGGACGCTGATCTTGCAGCAGATAGGGGATCCCAGCGCTCAGGGACGCTATAGCGAAACCGGCGCCGGCAGCCTTGGTGGCTTCGAGGTAGAACTCGTCAGCTGCGAGGGCATAGAGTGTGCCGACTTCGATGGGCTCGCCGTCGCGACCGACACGATATAAAGGCCAAGCGGATCCGATCGGTGTGATGTCCCGGCGAAGCGCGTAGCGCGCACCTCTTCGTGAGCCCATTCGTACGACGCGCCGCTGGGTGATCAAGCTGCGTAGTGCGGTGCTCACCCGGGACTGCGACCTCCCAGTGGCTTGTTCCAGCTCGGCAGAGGACGTGTTGCCAGAGTTCAGGCGAACAATTAGCGAATCAGTGTTGAGTGTGGCATGCGCCATGTGATCAGCATAGCAATTCCAACTAAATAAATCACAAAATAAAAGCTAAATATGTACTAATTAAAATCTAATATAATCATGTAGATACATGTCAAATATGGCGTTACTGAACTAATAACAGCAGACCTAGTTGTATGCCAGCGGCGAGCCAAGTCCAGCAGCTACGCGCTGCCGCCGTCCTGCTTGGGAAGCAATCCCATTCCCTCCATGCGCATGTAGTTCAGCGGGCTGGTCGGCCGGGGTCTCAAACGCACCGACTACCGGAGTGATTTCTCGTAGCGCCACACTTCGAGCGCAAATGTTCCGCCCGGCACCTCGACATCGTCAGTTACTGTGCCAGTCCGCAACCATCCACATCTTTCATAGAACTTGGCTGCGCGATCGTTGCCAATAGCGCATGCGAGCCAAGCTGTATGGACACCGCTTTCGCCGAGACGAGTTTCGGCATCGGCCATGAGAACTGCGGCAACCCCTGAACCTCGCGCATTGGAAGAAACATAGAGTTGATACAGCTCGGAAGCTTTCAGATAGTAAAAGCCCACAGGTGCTCCTACTGCTCCAACTACGCGCACTCCGAGAGCAGCCGCTTGAAGTCTTTCCTCGAAGCTCTTCAACGTACGTAGGCGCGCAAGCTCCGGCGGTACGATTCGCGCATGAGCGTCTTGCCATCCATCGAACCAGATCTTCGCCAATTGCGCAATTTCCGATGACTCGGCGTCTCGTGCGCTTGTACCAGTCAAGGCGTTCACGTGTGCTCTCCCGTAACACCACATCCAGTTCCACCCATCCGCAAGCCGCTCAGCCCGAGGCAATTTACCGCATCGATGCCGGGCCGGTACTTTTGGCGGCCTGGGACAGTTGCTTGTCGCCGTAGGATAAAGGCGCCAATCGAATAAGCACTATAATTCGCCGACGAGTTCTGACGCATAGCGAACATCCCTTTTGTAAATGGCTGGACTTGCCCCATAAACCGATTGCGAGACGCTACTCGCTGCCTCGCTAGCTCACGCATTTGCGGCTCGATAAGCTCATGGAGCTAGGGCTCGAACGGAGGACTACAAATGAAGTCGGCACCTCACCAACTCGATTCGGCACAGGCAAGGCGTGGCGCGAGCCAGCGCCCCGCGGCCTTGAGCTGTCTGTTGGCCCTTGCGCTCGGCATTCCGTTTGCTGCGCCGAGCGCCGCATCAACTGTCGTCACCGACACAGGCACCTTCATCGGCGTACCCTCAGCCGGCGGGGCCGGAGTCGATGTGTTCTTCGGGATCCGCTATGCGGCGCCGCCCGAGGGCGCGCTGCGCTGGACGCCACCGCAACCTCCCGCGCTGCCCACCGGCCCCGTGGTGGCGGCCATCCCGGGACCGGCTTGCCCACAACCGGCCAGCACTGCGCCCTTGCCTCAGTCCGAGGACTGTCTGTTTCTGAACGTCTACGTTCCCGCAGATGTGGCGGCGCACTCGAAGCGCCCGGTGTTCGTGTGGATTCATGGCGGTGCCTTGATCACCGGCACGGGCGCGATTTACGACCCGTCGGTGATGGTGGCCGAGAACGATATTATCGTGGTGACGATCAACTATCGGCTCGGAGCGCTGGGCTGGTTGGTCGAGCCAGGACTATTGGCTGCAGCCTCGAACTTCTTCCAGAACGCCGGCGACGCCGGAAACTACGGCTTGATGGACCAGCAATTCGCGCTTCAATGGGTGCAGCGCAATATCGCACGCTTCGGCGGCGACCCCAAGAAAGTGACCGTCGGTGGTGAATCAGCCGGTGGCCTCAGTGTCACGTCCAACCTTGTCTCCACCACAACCGCCAACGGCCTGTTCCGCGGTGCCATCATCGAGAGCGGCGCATACATGCTGCACGACCTCCCGTCGCAGACCGTGTATGGAGCGATCTTTGGCGCAGGTTTCGATGAAGCCCTGGGCTGCAGCCCAGCGAGCGATGCGGTCTGTTTGCGTGCGGCGCCGGTCGCGAGCGTTCTCGCTGCCCAGAACGAGGTTTTCGGCGCCAACGGCATCTCTCCCGATTTTGGCACCCGCGTGCTGCCGCGTGCACTGAAGGACGCGCTCTCCCAGGGCGATTTCATTCGCGTACCGGTGTTGCAAGGTACGAATGCCAACGAGGGCCGGTTATTCGAGCCCGGCGAGATCCCCTTCGCCAGTACCCTGCCCAATATTCAGGCGGCCGGTGGCCCGGCAAATTTCGACCTGACCCATGCGAACACCTACTGTGCCACGCCGCAGGGCACCGGCGCGCCGGTGTTATGCAGCTATCCGCAAGAGGTCGGCCTGTACTTGGGTGCGCTCAGCGTTGGACTCGGTTTCCCCACGACAGATGTTTCACCGAGTTTCGTGGCGGAGGTACTCGAGGAGTATCCGCTATCGAGCTTCCCAGATCCTTTCCTGCCCAATGACGCGCCTAGTGCCGATGAGGCGCTGTCGCAGATTTTCACGGACGTGGTTTTCGCCTGCAACGGCGCGGATTCCAATCGTGATCTCGCGCGTTTCGTGCCAGTCTTCGGCTACGAATTCAACGATCCCAAGGCACCGCCCCTCGGCAGTGTTCCCGTCAAGCCCCCCAACGATGTGTTCGGCTTCCCGTCCGCGTCGGAGCACTCCGCGGAGTTACAGTTCCTGTTCACCTTCGGTACGCCGCTCAGCGCCGATGAACAGGAATTGGCCGGTCATATGCAGACGTACTGGGCCAATTTCGTGAGCACTCTAGGACCCGAATTGGCCGCGCCAGGTGCCTGTCTGGCTGCCGTACAATTTCTTCGAGACGATGCAAGACCTGATACCCGGCCCGCAGCGTCCACATCCCTTTTTTACCTTTCGGCGGGAGCACTTCTGCCATACGTGGCAGCCCATCATTGCCGCGCAGGCGGGGCAGTAGTCAGGGCGCAACCCTGGATGCCATCTCTCGCGCTTGCGCAATGAGCGGATGCGAAGGATCAAGGTTTGCCATGAGGTGGCTCAATGCTTCCTGGGCGGTGGCCGAGGCGACCTTGCGGCCGGCTCCCGCCTCGGCGCGTGCGCGGAGCACCAGCGCCTCGCCGATCCATGATGAGGACTTGGGATCGACAGCACTGATCCTCGCCAGCTCGAGCGCCGCTTGCGCGTGCCGTTCGGCTTCGACGTAGTTCTGCTTTGCGAGCTGTGCCGAGCTGCGCAGCGCTTCCAACTCGCGTGCATCCGGGTTGGTTCGCTGCCGGCGCGAGGCGATCAATGCATCCGCACGCTCGAGCGATTTCAAGGCCTCGTCGGGGCGGTTGCGGGCAATATCGAGGCGTGCGCTCACCAGCAGCAGGCGCACCACCTCCATCCCTTTCTCGTTCGCCGCCAGTCGGTGCTCTTCATCCGGCAAGAGCTCCGCCCAGCGAGCCTCAGCCGAGGCGAGGTCCCCGCGGGCGAGGGCGGCAGTCACGGATGAGGCGCGCAGGAGCGCGGCCTGATAACTAACGCCGCCCCGCTCGGCCTTGCGCGCCGCCTCGATGATGCCGGGGTCGGCCTGTTGCGGTTCCCCGCGGTCGAGAAGAGACAACGCCCAGCAGCTCTCGGTGCTGGCGCCCATATCGGCATAGGCTGCATCGTGTCGTACCTTGGCTGTGCGGGCGTCGATATATTCAACCGCCTTGGTCGGCTGTCCCCCATAGCGCAAGGCCGTGCATACGCCGATGACATAGGCGAGGTAGGCACCGGTGTCCGCGCGCCCCATCTCGCTCGCCAGCGCGACGTTTCGACTGCTGATCTCCCAGGCCTCCCGATATTGCCCGGCCATCGACAAGGCGCGCATGAGATCGTTCGACGTCGCCAGATAGCGAGAAGATCCATGCATTCCCGCCCGATCGAGATCCAAAACGGTCGTGCGCAGACGGTCGATGGCGCGCGCGAAGTCCCCATCCTCCTGCACGACGAAGGACTCCGCGGTGGCACACTCGGCCTCGATGCCGGGAGGGACAGGATCGAGCCGGTGCATTTGGGCAAGGCCCAGCTCTAGCTGAGCGCGCGCCTTGGTGAAGTCGCGGGCGATGGCGAGATCTTCGGTGCGAATGCAGGCGAGTTGCCCGAGAATATCCGCATCATCGAAGCGATGCCCGATGCTTTCCGCCTGGACGGTGACTGCGGCCGCGGTGCGAAAATCGCCGATATCGATGTAGCGTCCCGACACGTCGATCAACAGCCGCGCCGCCAGCAGCGGGTCGTTGCGGAATCGAGCCGCCAAGAATTGGCGCGCCCGATCCAGCCGCTGGCTCTCCGCATCGGGAGACAGTCGGCTCAACTTGTCGTCCAGAATGTATTGCGTGAGATCGGCTTGGGCATTCGCTCTTTTGGCCTCTTCCAGGGCGCGGTCGCGCTGCGCGCGCGCCACCTGCATCTGGCTGAGGGCGAATGCGCTGGTGACGATGAGTCCGACGGCGACGAGCAGGCCTGAAACGACGCTGCCGCGGTTGCGGCGCACGAATTTCGCCACCCGATAGGGCACCGTGTCGGGCCGGGCGCCGATCGGCTCGTGGGCGAGGAAGCGCCGCAGATCCTCGGCGAATGCCGCGACGGAAGCGTAGCGCTCCGCGGGGTCTTTCTTGAGCGCCTTGCCGAGAATGGTGTCGAGGTCGCCTTCGAGAGCGCGGCGGCTCGAAATCGACCCGCTTGCGACCGTCGAGGGACGCGGGGCCTCCTCCTTGACGACGGCATGGATGAGCTCGGGCGTGGAACGCGCGCTGCCACCCAGCGGATGCGCGCCGGTAAGCAGCACGTAGAGTACGAGGCCGAGCGCGTATACGTCAGTGGCCGTGGTCACGGGCTGGCCCAGAAGTTGCTCCGGCGCAGCATACTGGGGAGTCAACGCCTGGGTGTTGGTTTGCGTGAGAGCGACGTCGCCGTCCTGAGTGAGAAGCTTCGCAATGCCGAAATCGAGCAGCTTCACAGTACCATCGCGGGTAACGAAAACGTTTGCCGGCTTCAGGTCGCGATGAATAATGAGATGGCTGTGCGCGTGGCCAACCGCGGCGAGGACACCCTGGAACAAGGCAACTCGTGCCTCGACGCCAAGCCCAAGACGATCGCAGTAAGTGTCGATAGGCTCACCTTCGACGTATTCGAGCACCAGGTAGGGCTGGGAATCGTCGATCACCCCGGCATCGATGAGGCGTGCGATATTGGGATGATCCAGCCGGCCGAGCATGCGGCCTTCGCTGCGGAATCGCTCCTCCGCTGCCCGGCCAAGCCAGTAGGCATGGACGAATTTGATCGCGACCGTCCCCTCGAATCGTCCGTCGGCGCGGCAGGCTCGCCAGACGCTGCCCATGCCGCCCCGGCCGATCTCGGATTCGATCAGGTAGGGACCGACGCGGCGACCGACGAGGGTGGCGCCCGTCATCGATGTCCTCGGATAGGGAGAGTCGGACAGAAACTCCGCATAGCCCTTCCGATCGCGCGCGGCGAGCGCCCGCTCAATCTCGGCGGCGACCTCGGCATGCTTGCCTGCAAGCTCCGCGAGCCACGGCCCGCGCTCCGGCTCCGGCAACTCGAGGGCGCGATCGAGGTAGTCGCTGAAGAGGTGCCATTGGTCCTCCGATAAGTTCGGCATCGATCTCCCCAGTGATGCTCTCGTCTATCGTCTATATCGGAATCTGAACCCAGTACGCGTCACCCGCCCCGCGGATGCCTAACTCTCGTTCAATCCTCTAAAGAGAATCAGTCGGGCCTTTTCCCAGTCTCGCATGACGGTGCGCACCGAGGTCCCGCGCTGAGCGGCGATTTCTTCGAATGTAAAACCGCAGAAGTACTTCAGGTCCACGACTTCGGCGAGGCGCGGCTCGCGGAGCGCGAGTTCATCGAGGGCGTCCGACAGATGCGCCAAATCGGTCTCGCTCTGCGCGGATTCCTCGGCTTCCGTGGGCAACTGCGTGATGCGATAAGCCCCGCCGCGCTTGAGCGCACACCGCTCACGTACCAGATCGATGATGAGGCCCCGCATCACTCGAGCCGCATACCCCATGAATCTTTCCCGATCCGGGAAATGCGCCTCGCGATTGGCCATACCGATATAGGCCTCATGGAGCAGCGTCGTCGGGCTGACCAGGGCGGTTGCGTTGTGGCGGAGTTGACGCTCCGCCAGGCGCCTCAGGTCGCCGTAGAGCGAGACGAAGAGCTGATTTTTGGAGACGTCGGGCGCGTCCAGTCGTTGGCCCGCGACTATCGGTGGCTCAATCCCCATGCACGAACTCCCAGGAAGACAACTCAGCATGCCCAATCGAGAAGGCCGCCGCAACCCACGGCTGCACGGGGGTCATTGCGTTGTGTGCGGCAGCGCGGTGATCCGGATCGGCGTATCCCCATGTCAGGTTTGCAGCCCCGAATCCGATCCATGACATAGGGATAGCGGCGATCAAGAGGTGAACATAATGAAACCCCGTGTTCTCATCCGGCAGCTGATAGCGTTGGGCCATTCGGCCTCCCCGCACGCAGGCGCGTCGACAGTCGCGCTTGCCATCGCGGCCGCCGTACTCTGTGGCAGTGCCGCCCATGCGGAGCCTCCCGTGGCGCCGCAGAATCTGCAGCTATTCTTCGATCACACCGGCGTCATCGGCACCATGGACGTCAATGGGCCGGTGAACGAGCAGGGCGCGTTCTTCCAAAGCCTGGGGACGAACGGCCGCTCCTGCGCGACCTGCCATGTCGCCAGCCAAGCCATGGGCCTAAGCGCGCTGGGCGTCCAGCTTCGATTTGCCCAAACCCGGGGACAGGACCCCCTGTTTGCCGCCATTGACGGTGGCAACTGCCCCAATGCCCGCACCGGCAATGCGGCGGACCACAGCCTGTTGTTGAATAATGGGCTCATCCGCGTCTTTCTCCCGCTACCCTCGACTGCGCAGTTCAGCGTATCGGTGGTGCACGACCCCTATGGGTGCGCCATGGTGCCGGACCCGACTAGTGGCCAACCCATCATCTCCGTGTACCGGCGGCCCCTGCCGACCACCAATCTCGGTTTCTTGAGTACCATCATGTTCGACGGCCGCGAAACGCACGTGCCGCTCAACAATGAACAGACCTTCCTCGCCAACCTGAACATTGATCTCACGCAGCAGGCGCTCGATGCCATTACCACCCACGCGCAGGCGTCGCAGCCGCCCTCTGCGAGCCAGCTCGCGAACATTGTCGGATTCGAGCTCGGGTTGTTTAGCGCGCAAGTCGCGGACACGGAAGCGGGTCTGCTGGGTGCCCGCGGCGCGTACGGAGGTCCGGTCAATCTTGCCGGCCAGCTCTACTACCCGGGCATCAACGACTCTTTGGGCGCGGATCCCTCCGGTGCGCCCTTCAATCCGACAGCCATGACGCTGTTTGCCGCGTGGGCGAATCTGAACAATAACGATGGCAACTTCATCGAAATGTATCTGGACGAACAGCGCCGCAAGATCGCCGCGGGCGCCGCTCTATTCAACAGCGCGCCGGTGCAGATCTCCAATGTCCGGGGCTTGAACGACAATGCCACGCTCGGCAACCCCACAACGTTTACGGGTCACTGCACCACCTGCCACGACACCCCGAACGTCGGGAACCACTCATTTCCACTGCCCCTCGATATCGGTACCGGACACTCCGTGCTGCCCGGCGTTGAGCCGGATCCGAACATCGCCGCGGGGCTCAGAGCCCTTTCCGTGCCGGACCTGCCGGTCTATCTCATCAACGGCTGCCCGAATCCCTTCAATCCAGGGCAGCCCGAATCGTTTTACACCACCGATCTAGGGAAGGCGCTCATCTCGGGGCTGTGCAGCGACTTCAACCGCGGCAAAGGCCCGATCCTGCGCGGCCTCGCCGCCCGCGCTCCGTATTTCCATAACGGCTCCGCCGCGAACTTGGATGAGCTCGTGAATTTCTACAATCAGCGTTTTCAGATGAATTTGACAGAGGAGCAAAAGGAAGAACTGATCGCCTTCCTCAATTCATTGTGACTTGTATGAAACCCTGAGCGAGCGCCGCGCGATATCGCTTAGCGGACGTTCAGTCCCTTTTGCAATCCTCGAGCGCGCTCGACCTCGGTACCGCCGGCGCGTAGCGCGCGAACCACGCGATCCTGGGTTCTCGGCGGGACCACTAGCAGACTAATCTCGGAGAGCGAGGTCACGAGGAAGGGTGAAGCCGCCATGAGTTTTTCTGCCGATGCGAGAACAATGGTCTCCGCTGCGCGTTCGTGCAGCGCGCGTTTCACCGCAGCTTCTTCGGCGTCGCCCGTGCTCAGACCTTCATCGGGGTGCACGCCTGTTACGCCCATGAAATAAATGTCGGCCCGCAGGCGCGAAGCCGCATCGATTACAGCGGCTCCCACATTGACCATCGAGTGTCGGAACAGCCGGCCGCCCAACATGATGATGTCGACGTACTGATGTTTGGCGGCTTCGACAGCCACTGTGGGACTGTGCGTGACGATCGTGGCGCGCAGTTCGGGGGCAAGATGGCTGGCCACCTGGAGCGCGGTAGTGCCGCCGTCCAAGATGATGACTTGGTGGGGGCGGATCATGGAGGCACCGGCACGACCCAATTCGCTTTTGTCCCTGGGTGAGACTTGCTCGCGCACCTTGAGACCGCCGATGGCCGCCGACGCCGGTAGCGCTCCCCCATGAACCCGCTGCAATTTGCCGTCTTGCGCCAACTCGCGTAGGTCGCGACGGATCGTATCCTCGGACGTCCCTACTTCTTTGGCCAGATCCTTGGCCACAATCTGGCCTGCGGTTGCCAGGCGACTCAAGATCAGTCTCTTTCGTTGCGCAGTGAGCATGGTCGGTACCGTCATAAGCTTGCCAATGACATCGCCTACCCTTAGTATTGCACGAAACTGCACGATATTGCATGAAGACACTATGACTGCGCACGTTGAAGTATCCAAGCCGCTGCTGGTCCTGATTGCCGGGCCCTACCTATCGGGGACCAGTGGCGATCCTCAGAAGATTGTAGTCAATCGGCAGCGTCTCGAGAGCTTTGCGCTCCCCATCTATGAACGCGGACACGTGCCGGTAGTCGGCGAGTGGATGGCATTGCCGATCATTCATGCCGCCGGTGGGCTCAGGCCCGGCGACGCGGTGTTTCGGGCCTACCAATACCCGGTCGCCCATCGCCTGCTCGAGTGCTGTGACGCCGTGCTGCGGATCCGAGGTGAATCGCAAGGTGCCGATTTGGACGTGGCCCGAGCGCGGGAACTCGGCTTGGCGGTGTATACCGATCTGGGTGAGCTGCCGCTGCGCGGGGAAACCCCATGAGCGGGGCTGAAAAGTCATCGGACAGCGATCGAGTGCGTATCGTAGAAGAACGGCTGCTCTCGGACGACTGGTACATCTTGAAGAAAACTACCTTTGAATACCGGCGCCGCAATGGCAGTTGGCAGAGGCAGAGCCGGGAGACCTATGATCGGGGCAATGGTGCGGTGGTGCTGTTGTTCAACGTTGAACGCTCTACAGTGGTGCTAATCCGGCAGTTCCGGTTTCCTGCGTTCGTAAACGGTTGCCACGACGGACTCTTGATAGAGGCCTGCGGGGGATTGCTCGACGGAGACGACCCGCATACTTGCATTCGCCGTGAAGCTGAGGAAGAAACGGGCTTTACGGTCAGGTCGCCCCGCAAGATCCTAGAGGCATACATGAGCCCCGGCTCCGTCACCGAGAAGTTGCACTTCTTCGTCGCCGAGTATGACTCTGAAGATCGCATATCCGCGGGTGGAGGCGAAGTCGCCGAGGGAGAGGATATCGAGGTAATCGAGCTGCCGCTGTCCTCCGCGCTGCAGATGATCGGCACGGGCGCGATTCAAGACGGCAAGACCATCATGCTCTTGCAGTATGCCGCGCTCGTCGGATTGGAACGACTGCGCGGCGCCTAATTTGCAAGCCCTCTTTGAGGGGAGGACATAGGCTTGCTCGCTCACGCGCTACGGCTGCGCCGGGCATCTATCGACCCCGTTCACGGCAGGTTGCCAGCACCAGGCCTCGCAGCCAGCGATGTGCCGGATCCGCGTCGAGGCGCGGGTGCCACATTTGTGAGACCGTGATCGTCTCGGTGCGAACCGGCAGTCGAAAGCTCCTGACTGGTGTGGGACCGGACTTGGACTGATATCCCTGCGTCGCGTCAAAGAACGAGCTCGTCACCAGCGCCACTAGATCGGATACGCTTGCGACTGCCAAAGCCGCTCGGAAGCTCGGCACCACAGCGACCACCCTGCGCGTAAGATCGAGCGCGGAAAGTGCCACGTCCACAGGGCCGCTCGCGAAACCGCGACGCGAAACGACGACGTGGCCGAACGCCGCGTATCGCTCGGGCGTGATCTTGCCTTTCTCAACCAGCGGGTGACCGTCTCGGACCGCGCCGACAAAGTGATCGCGAAACAAAGCCTGCAATCGAACCTCCGGTCCCGATTCTCCCAGCACGCCGATCTCGAGATCCACCATCCCCTCTCGTAGTGCGCGCACGTCCTTGTCGGGCTTCGGCGCGAAATGCAGTCGCACGTTCGGTGCCGCCGCAGTCACCGCCGCCACGAGCCCCGCGGCGAAAACCTCCACAAAACCGTCGTTACAGCGGATTGTGAAGCTCCGCTTCAGCTTGGCGAGATCCAACGAGGCAGCGGCGGGACGCAGCACTGCTTGCGCATCCTGGGCCAGATCGCGCACGCGCTCGCGTAGTTCGGCAGCGCGCGGTGTCGGCACCATGCCTCGACCCGCGCGCACGAGCAGCGGGTCTCCAATCGCCGCCCGTAGCCGCGCGAGGGTGCGGCTCATCGCCGAGGCACTGAGGCCCAAGCGCCGCGCCGCACCCGCCACACTGCCCTCCGCAAGCAGCGCGTCCAACGCGGTCAACAAGTTCAGGTCAGTGCCGGCCATTCGAAGGTAGCGTACCCGGCCATGGCGTTTGGCGCACTTATATAGTGTGGCTGGAGCGCCTTCCGCAGGGAATCGCGGCCGCTATCCTTGGTACTCCCAGGTCGGATGCCCGGCCCCGGACGCATCACGACACTCTATCCTGCATCGATAGCTCGCCAAGGAGAATTGCAAATGACACCTCCATCGTCTGACCGAAAGCTGCTTCTGATTGGAGCGTCCCGCGGTCTCGGGTTCGCTCTGGCTGAGGAGTACCTCAAGCGCGGCTGGCACGTCGTGGCCACCGAGCGGAACCGAACCACCTCGAAACTCGCCCACCTTTTAGGGGCCTGCGGCGGCCGGCTCGACATCGAAACCGTTGACATCGACTATCCGGAGCAGGTGACCGGACTGCAAGCTCGCCTCGCATCGAGAAAGTTCGACATGCTGTTCGTCAATGCCGGCGTCACGAACGACGGTGGTAAAACCATCCCCGATGTGTCGACCGAGGAGTTCGTACGCGTCATGATCACCAACGCATTGAGTCCGATGCGCGTGATTGAGGCGCTGCAGGATCTGGTACTCCCGAGTGGCACGATCGGCGTGATGTCCTCCGGGCGGGGCAGCGTCGCCAACAACGACAACGGGCAGGAGGAGGTCTATCGCAGCAGCAAGGCGGCGCTCAACATGTTCATGCGCAGCTTCGCCGCCCGCCACGCCGATGACCCGCGAACGCTGCTACTGATGGCACCGGGCTGGGTGCGGACCGATCTGGGTGGCCCGCAAGCGCGCCTGAGCATCGAGGAGAGCATACCCAATCTCGCGAATACCATGGACGCGCAGGCCGGAAAGCGCGGTCTTCAGTATCTCGATTACCTGGGTCGGAAGATTCCCTGGTGAGTGCGAATGGCACTCAGTGCTCCATGGCGAGCTCCGAGGCGCCGATAGCGTCCAATTCCACCAAAACGTCCGGCGACAGGGTCAATCGCACCGCGGCTAGGTTCTCGCGCAGATGTGCGACGGACGAGGTCCCAGGAATGAGAAGGATATTCGGCGAGCGCCGCAGCAGCCACGCGAGCGCGACCTGCATGGGCGTGGCTCCCAGCCGCACTGCCACCTCACTCAGGATCGATGATTGCAGGGGCGTGAACCCGCCGAGCGGAAAGAAGGGAACGTAGGCAATGCCGCGCCGGTTCAAGTCATCGAGCAACGCGTCGTCGCCTCGATGTGCCAGGTTGTAATAGTTCTGAACACAGACGATCTCGCAGATCCGCAGGCCCTCGGCGACTTGAGCAGCAGTGACGTTGCTCAGTCCGATATGGCGCACCAGGCCCTGGCGCTGAAGGTCGGCCAGGACGGACAGCGGCGCTTCGAGCGATCCCTCCGCAGGCTGATGCACGTTGAACATGCTGCGTAGGTTGACGACCGGGAGCACGTCCAGGCGCAGGTGGCGAAGATTGTCGTGGACCGCCTGAGTGAGTTCCTCGCGCGACATGGCCGGGATCCACGAGCCATCTTCGCCGCGCCGGGCGCTGACTTTCGTGACGATGGTCAGATCATCGAGGTAGGGGTGAAGAGCCTCGCGGATGATGTGGTTGGTCACGTGCGGGCCATAAAAGTCGGCGGTGTCAATGTGATTCACACCGCTGGCCAGGGCCTCTCGCAATACGGATAACGCCGCGTCGCGATCCTTGGGCGGACCGAACACGCCGCGCCCCGCAAGCTGCATGGCCCCGTAGCCCATCCGTTTCACGATGCGGTCGCCGAGCTTGAAGGTGCCGGATTGATGGACAATGGACATGATTGCAATTCTCCTCTGGATCAATGGGGGCAATGCTAGGCGCGCATAAGGCGTTCTACAATCCGCTATAATCTGCACGGGCTGTGCGGATTGGTGAACAATGGATATCGACCTCAATGACTTGAAGGCATTCGTGGCGGTGGCGCGCGCGAAGGGCTTTCGTGACGGTGCGCGAGCCAGCGGCAGCAGCGCGTCCGGGCTCAGCGAGGCCGTGCGCCGGCTGGAAACCGAATTAAGTGTGCGGCTGCTTCACCGCACCACGCGCAGCGTCATGCCGACTGAGGCAGGACAACGCTTGCTCGACCGTCTCGGACCGGCCTTGAGCGAGGTGCACGCGGCCCTCGATGTGGTGAATAACTTTCGCAGCCGACCCGCCGGGACGCTGCGACTCAATGTCCCGGTCAGCGCCGTGCGCCTGACGCTCCCGGCGATCGTTCCGGCTTTCCTGGCCGCTTACCCGGACATCCGACTAGAGGTGATCGCCGACGATCGCTTCGTCGATGTCCTTGCTGCCGGCTGTGATGCCGGAATTCGCTACGGCGAGCGGTTGGAGAAAGACATGATCGCCGTGCCGATTGGACCGCGCGTTCAACGCTTCGCCACTGCCGCATCTCCGGCCTATCTCGATCGCGCTGGCCGGCCTCAACACCCGCGCGAACTGCTCAAGCATGCGTGCCTGCGCGGCCGATTCACCAGCGGCGCCATGCCGCTGTGGGAGTTCGAGCGCAAAGGTGAGATCGTGCAGGTGGATCCGTCCGGGCCTCTTCTCGTACAGATCGGGTCGGCCACCGACCTCGCCGTGGAGGCGGCGCTCGCCGGCACCGGTATCGCTTATCTCTTCGAGGCCTGGCTGCGCCCGCATCTCGACAGCGGTGGACTTGAGCCCGTTCTCGAGCCGTGGTGGCAGCGGTTTCCAGGCCCCTATCTCTACTATCCCGGGCGGCGCCTGCTACCCGCACCTCTGCGCGCATTCGTAGATTTCGTCAATTCCGCGTCTGCTAGGAAAAGAAAGCGTTAGGTTCGGACGGTTAACGTGAGTACAGGTATTGAATGAATCCCTGGTTCTTCCCGATGCGATCGTAGAGCAGGCGCGCCGTGGCGTTCGTCTCATGGGTCAGCCAGTAGGGGTCGTTGGCCCCGGCCGCTTTCGCAGATTCGGCGACGGCCTCGATCAATTGGCGGGCACAGCCGGTGCCGCGGGCCTTTGCATCGACGTACAGGTCCTGCAAGTAACAGGCGGGCGCGGTCGACCAGGTGTCCTCGTGAAACAGGAAGTGAACGATGCCGACCAAGTGATCCGTCGAGTCACGCGCGCCAAGACCGCGTACTCGTCCGTTATGCATGCGCTGCCAGGTGCTCTCGGTGACCGCCGCCGGCAGTTCGACGCCGTAGAAGGTCTGATACTCCGTCCAGAGCTGTGCCCAGCGAGGGCGATCGGTGAGCTGCAGAGGCGCAATTTTATATCTCAAGCGGCACTCCCTCGACCGGCGCCTCGGGACGCTCGGGGTGTAGGTATCATCCCAAACATCAGTGAGCGTCCATGGTAAGAACCACGCGAAAACGCGCCTTGCCGCTCATCATTCGATCATACGCCTCGGGCGCACGCTCCAAAGGATAGGTCTCGATGAGAGGGCGGATCTGCGACAGCACGCTGAAATCCAAGGTGTCTTCCGAATCGCTGGCGGTCCCGGACGGCCAACCTGCAATGGAGCGCCGGGCCCTGATCAGGGCAAGGGGCGAGACTTCGATCGGCTCCATCGATGCGCCGAGGACCACCAATTTTCCATCGATGCCCAATCCTTCGATCGCGGCACTCATCGATTTGGAATCCGTCACCGTTGCCAGGATCACACGCGCACCGCCCAGCTTCGTCAGCGCCTCAGCCACGTTTTGCGTCGTGCTATCGATGTAGTGAAGCGCGCCCAAGCGCCGCGCCAGCGCTTCCTTATCGGTGCCGCGCGCCACGGCAACCGTATGGCAGCCCATTTTTGCCGCGTATTGCACGCCCAGGTGGCCCAAGCCGCCGATTCCCAAGATCGCGACCACATCCCCCGATTGCACTCCGCTGTGGCGCAGCGCGTTGTAGGTCGTGATGCCGGCGCAGAGTAGCGGCGCGGCCTCGGCCGCGGAAAATTCTTCCGGCACGGCTGCCAGCGCCTCGAAGGGAGCGATCATGAAGTTCGCGTAGCCGCCGTCGTAGGTTATTCCCGGGATTTGACCGCTCTTGCAAGTGATGAAATCCCCGCGGCGGCAGGAGCTACAGTGCCCGCAATGACCCCCATGCCAGCCGACGCCCACGCGTGCGCCCACCTTCCAATCGGGAACTTCGCTGCCCACGGCGTCGATCAGACCGACCACTTCATGACCTGGCACGCGCGGGTATTGGATGCCCGGGAAAAGGCCCGCCTTGGTAATGAAGTCGCTATGGCAGATGCCGCAGGCTTCTACCTTGATGCGGACCTGGCGCACACCGGGTACCGGGACATCCCGCTCGACGACCTTCCAGGGGCCATTGGCGCTGGTTACTTGCACTGCTCGCATGCGTGACATCGTTGACTCCAGTGCTGTTGTGAATTCGGGCCAGGGGTTCTCATCGCAGTAGCGCGCAACAAACTGCCGTCGCCAGCCGGGGTTCTTGCGCCGTGTATACTGCAGAATATAACAGTGTTTTTGCGAGAGTCGATCGAGGGTCGGTGAAAAAATGGACGCAGTGGCAGAGTCCCTGATTGCGGCGCAGAAAAAAGCCGAAGCGCTGTACGCGGAGGTCGTCGATACCGGCATGATTTGCGCGGGAAAACTCGAGAGCGAGTTGAGCGCGGAGATTCATGCGCTGGCGCGCTCGAAGTTCGATGTGCGCCGGCACTGGCATAGGCGAATAGCCCGTTGCGGCCCCAATACTCTGCTGACCTACGACGACGATGCCGCCGATCGCCGAATCGGCGACGATGACGTCGTGTTTCTGGATTTCGGCCCGGTATTCAAGGAGTGGGAGGCGGATTTTGGCCGCACCTACGTGCTGGGCGCGGATCCGGCAAAACAGCGATTGGTCGGCGACATCGCCGCGGCATTTCAACGCGGAAAGGATCTCTACCGCACTACGCCGGACCTAACGGCCGGGCAGTTATATGATTTTGTCGCGGGACTCGCGGCGCCGGCCGGTTGGGAATTCGGTGCGTCATCGGCCGGGCACCTGATCGGACACTTCCCCCATGAGCGCATGCCGAGCGACTTGGAGCGGTTTTCGATTCGTCACGGGAATCAGCAGTCGCTGCGCGCGCCGGACGCCAAGGGCAAGCCGCGGCATTGGATCTTGGAAATTCATTTTGTCGATCGAGTCCGGGAGATCGGCGGGTTTTACGAAGAACTGCTGACGCTCGATACCGGAGCAGGGCGTGATGGAGCGTGGCCTGGTGCATGAGCAGCATCGGGCGGCTGTCGGTTCGCGGCTAACTGCCGCGCAATAGGGCATTGGCCAGCCACGACAAATCTTTCTCGGCATGCGGCTGATAGTCGAACGGGCTCGTGAGCGCATAGCGCGCGAGCGCCTCGCTTTCGCCATA
Organism: uncultured Gammaproteobacteria bacterium; assembly: GCA_963837435.1. GTDB lineage: Bacteria > Pseudomonadota > Gammaproteobacteria > Steroidobacterales > Steroidobacteraceae > Bog-1198. The sequence continues at coordinate 402,250 of CAWINJ010000008.1, read as the reverse complement.
ATCGAGCACCGTGGCGGGACAAGTTCCGATGACAGTGGCCAGGTCATCGAGCGTGCGCAACAGCCGGTCCGGATTGCGCCGTGAATTCACGCAGACGAACATATCTGCGGATGGCGAGGCATCGACCACGCTGACCGCCAAGATCTCGCGCAACCTCTCGATCAGCTCCGGGGATCCCAATTCCAGGTCGATATCGCCGATCTCCAAGGGGTGCGGGACTCCAAAGGATCGGGCGACGTGTGCCGCGGACACCGCCGTTCGTGCGGATCTAGCCATGCGCAGCACATCCTCGTCATCACCGAGGCAGCCGATCCACACGCGCGCTCTGGCGCGGCTCACCTCGTCCGGCCTATGCACCCGTCCAGAGAGCAGCGGCACCAAAGCCTCGGAAGGAGAGCGCCGCGCGAGGGCCTCGCGCGCCTCTACGTACCGGCGCGCGACTTCAAGCTGCAGACGGTGTTTGGAATTGTCGATGGAGGCGGGCGAATTCATCAGCTCCCGATCCGCCCAATCCAAATTACGGCGGATGCGAATGAGGTACTTCGCGACATCGATGCTCGGTTCCGCGCGCAATTTGGCCAGAGTCAATAGGGCGGACTTCAATCCCAGCGGAGCGGCATTCGTCGGCCGCTCGCGAATCTTCAAGGTGGGCATTTCCGGCAGCCGTCCCAATTGCTCGCTGATTCCGCCGCGCCCTTCCGGCGTCAGGGTGTATTCGACGGGCTGACCGCCGCGCGCTCCGGTGGCGATGCGGGCTTGCTCGAACCACCCGCAAGGGGCTCGATTGATGACGGTTTGTACGGTCGCCGGGGTTACCCCACTGCTTGCCGCCAGTGTGGCCACGTCGAAGGAGCCCAGTTCCATGGCCTTTGCCAAGACGTTGATTGTCTTAAACATTTCCTGCCGTAGAGCAATAAAAATGCGGGGCAACCGCCCGCCAGACGCCCAATGCTAGGCATTCCTGTTTCGCTTGTCAATTGAATATTGAATCAGCTTACAGTTCTGTGAGCTGTCGCGCCATTTCACCTATGCTCGACCGGCCCTCGAGATGATCCGCGACGATTTCGACGGCCGGGGTTCCCCGCAATGCCTCGAGACGCTCGGCATCGCTGTTTCGGGAGAATTTGTCGGTGAGAACATCGATCAGTTCGCCCCGTTCCGCGTGACTCAAGTCCGAGGCATTGAGCGCGATCGACAGGGATATCACTTCACTCTCGACATGGGCATCCGTGGGCCTGCAGGCCTCGATCTCCCAAAGGGCTTGCGACACCACGTGGCTGAAGGACTGCAAGGCGAGGGCGCCCATCAACCAATACGTCACATCGGCCGGTGCCGCAGGGCTGCTTTCGTCGTAGCGCTTCTCCTTGACCGCGCACGCCACGCGCTGAAACTCGCTTCGATACTTGGGCACCCACGCATCGGCATCGGACGCGGCCATGCGGTCCAGTTCCTTCTCGAGGATTGCAAAGGCCACCACATCCATCCATCCGTCGTGAAAGCCCTTTGACCAATCGGCCTCTGCGTCATCGACGGCTACGCCGCAATGACCGTGCACGATGCACTCGTGTGCAATCAGATAGGGCAGGGCTAGGTAGTCGTCCATCCAAAAACTCTCGACGTCGAACGAGACGTGTACCGTACGGCGTCGCGAAGTCTCGATCGGTGAATCGGAGTCGGGGTGCCATTGCCCACCGAGGTAGGCGTCCCGCTCAAGAGTCTGACCGTGAATCGCGATCCCCATGTGCGAGTCAGGCTCATTCGCGGGCCCGGTCGCCCAATCCAGCACCCTCCTGGCGTGCACGGCAGTGTTCGTCGAATAGTGTCGATCTGCCATTTCCGAGCAAAAGTCGAATAACAGGCGCACCGGCCGAAGGCACAAGCCCCGATTCTGCAGCGCCTCCCTATCGTCCCCGCAAGTCCAGGGCTGCCAGCGGCATACGTGGTTGTCGCTGGATCCGGATGCGCAGGGTGCGCACAGGCCATCGCTGCACACGGTCGACAGCGCATCGAGCGAGCGTTGGCCGAGCGCCGATAGACCGGGGCGGCGATTGTTCGTCAGCAGCGCTTTGCCGACGCGCGCACAGTAGAGGTCGAGCGGCGCGCAGCCTCGCGGATCGCCGCGGCGAGAGACGAAGTAAGATTGATTCCTGGCCGGCGAAGTGCTCTTCACCAATGCGTCAAAATTCTCGAGGATCGCCGCCGCATCGCCATCCGCCCGCAATGCAGGCCCCGGCCTGCCGAGCTCCAGCAGCCTCGTGAAGCCATGGAGCTTGAGCGACAATGGCACCAGCCGCGGCCAGGACACTTGACTCATGAATGGCCCCGGCGCCTCGACTTGGGTGCCGCGCGCCTTTTCCTCTGCGTCGCGGCTTGCCTGCGCTCTTTGAGCGAGCGATCGCCCCAGCGCGCGCGCACCTGCGGCAGGATCACGTACTTCCAAAGATCCATAACCACCCGGGACAGCTGCTTCGACACGGCGCCCGTCGCCGCGCCCGTCACCATGAGTACAATGGAGGTTGGATCGAATCCCGCGCCAGACGCTTTGACGACCAGCGCCTGGTCCAGGCGAGCCGGTAGATCGGCGACATCGATATTCATTGTCGCCGCGGCCCGTCGCGCGCTCGAGCCTTCGGCCTGAAGATCGCGCCATACCTGCTCGGCAAGCGCGCAAATTTTCGAGATCGATGCCTCGGAGCTTGGTTCGATATCGTATTGGAGCGTTTCTGGCATAGACTTATTCCCTGTCATACGGCCGCGCAAAATCCGTCGCGTGAGCGCAAATCTAACATGACGCATCGCGCAGTTGAACTGCGGCACGCCGTCCTATGACGCGGGCGCCGCGGCCCGGCTACCCCGACGGGTGCTCGGCTTGCTGCGAAGCCGTTGGCAGGGACTGGTGCGCCGGCGAGCCGCCGCCGGTCAGCCGTCGCTCTGCGAGCCGACGGGGCGGCTTTTCAGCACATGGGGCAGCGGGTGGCCATTTTCGGTGAAGGACAAGGAAACCGAGTTCAAGCAGTGCCTCTCGCCCGTGGGTGGCGGGCCGTCGGGGAACACGTGGCCGAGGTGGCTGCCGCAGCGTGCGCACACCTCCTCCACCCGGACCATGCCGTAGCTGGCGTCGCGGATGCGCCGGATGTGCGATTCATCGTAGGGCGCGAAGAAGCTCGGCCAGCCCGTACCCGAATCGAATTTCGCGCTGGAGCGAAACAGCGGTAATCCGCAGAATCGGCAGGTATAGGTGCCATCTTTTTTATTGTCGAGGAACACGCCGCAGAATGCGGCCTCCGTGCCATGCTGTAGCAGTACGTGCCGTTCCGCGTTGCTCAATCCGGCAGTGATTTCGCGGCGCTCGGCCTCGGTGGGCGGAGTCAGATCGAAGGCGGTCATGGCGTCTCCCGTGCATCCGTTGGCGATGAGTGAACCTGGTGCTCATTGTGGGGGCCGATGGCGATATTTCCAGTGAGGTGCCGTCGGCGCAACGCCCTCACGCCCGCGCCCGGATCACGCCGGCATCATGGTACATCGCCTGGCTCATGGCGCGCACCAACGCATCGATGCCGGATTCACTCGTATGCAGCGTAATGGAGATGCGCAGGCGGGCGGTGCCGGGCGGCACCGTCGGCGGGCGGATTGCACGCACATCGAACCCGGCGCCGCGCAGCTTTTCCGCCACTTGAAGCGCCGCTTCGCTCTCGCCGATGATGACGGGCAGGATTTGCGATTGGGGGGTCGCGAGGCCAAGCTGCTCCTGAATCGCGTTTCGAGCGTGGGCTGCGAGGGCAGCCAGGCGTGTTCGCCGCTCCGGCTCTTCGCGAAGAATGGCCAATGATTCTCCGAGCGCCGCGGCGACGAGCGGAGAAGGCGCGGTTGCAAAGATGAACGGGCGGGCACGGTTGACGAGGAAGTCGCAGAGTATCGAAGGTCCGGTGACGATGGCGCCGCTGACGCCCAGAGCTTTCCCGCCGGTGTGCAGCACCAGAACCTGATCGCTGCCTTCCAGTTCAGCCGCGAGGCCTCGCCCGTCGGGTCCGAATACGCCGGTGGCGTGCGCTTCGTCGATGATGAGAAAGGCGCCGTATCTCTTGGCCACGGCTTTGAGTGCCGCGAGCGGAGCGCGGTCTCCTTCCATCGAATACACGCTTTCGATCACGATCCAGGGCGTGCCGGTCCCTCCGCCTTGCCGCCAGGTGCGAATGGCGTCGTGCGCGGCCCCGGCGTCGTTGTGCGGGAAGGAGACGCAGTTCGCGCGTCCGAGCTTCATGCCGTCGTGCGTGCTGGCATGCACGTATTGGTCGTAAACGACGAGATCGTCGCGTTGTGGCAATGTCGACAGCAGGGCCGTATTGGCGGCGTAGCCGGAGCCGAACAGAAGCGCCCGCTCCGCGCCGAAGAATTGCGCGGCCACGTGCTCGATGCGCTCATGCTCCGGGTGATTGCCGCGCAGCAGCCTCGATCCTCCCGATCCGCTCGACACGCCGCGCTCGAGCGCATCGATCAGCGCCCGCCGCATTCGCTCGCTATCGGCAAGGGCCAAATAGTCGTTGGAGGTGAAATCGGCGCCGGCGGTCTGGCGCAGGCTGCGGTAAAGCGCCCGATTCTTCAATTCGTCGAGCATGTCGGTAAAGCGTTTCAACGGGTCCAATCTAGTGTCCTTGCAAATGTCGGCCGGCTTACAGCCGGGGTGAGCTGATCCTACAAGAGAATCGGCGGCGACCGGACTGATATTACCGCCCGCTTAAATAAATAATTTTCCCCCTGTCCAACGCACCGCAAGCGTCAACGATCATCGATGTATTCCCTGAAGCGGGGAATCGACGAGGGGGCCGTGAGAGGAACCACTAACGACACACTGCGCCTGAGCATCCTGGCTGCTCTCTCCTTGACCGCGACAGCACCGGTCCTTGCGCAGAACACCGGCGGTACTGCGAATTCGGCGCCCGGCGCCCCTGCGCAGGATGCCACGGCGGATCAAGGTACCCCGCAGCAACCGGCCGCCGCTGCGGTGAGCCAACAACCGAGCTTGGATGCCATCATCGTCACCGGCGTGACCTCGCAGCGAACCTTGCTCAATTCCTCGGTGGATGTGACGCCCATCGATTCGGCGCAAATCGAGCAGAAGGCCCCGCGCGCCACCGTGGATGTGCTGCAGCTCATTCCCGGCGTATTCGTGGAGAGCACCGCAGGTCCAGTGTCGAACAATTACTCCGTGCGTGGACTGCCCGGCGGCGGCCAGACCTTCATCATGCTGCAGGAAGACGGCATGCCGATCCTGTACGGGGGCGGCGGCGCCGATGAGTACTTCCAGAACGACATCACCATCGATCGCGTGGAAGCGGTACAAGGCGGCAGCTCCGCCATTCTCGGACCGAACGGCGCGGGTATGTCGGTCAATTTCATCTCCAAGCCGCTGAATTTCGACGAGGGCGAGGGCGAGGGCCGGCTGATGGGCGCGACTTACGGCGAACAGCGCGCCGACCTTTACTACTCGGCTCCCCTCAAGGCGCTCGGCGACGGCGTGGCGTTCATGGTGGGCGGCTATGTGGATTCGAACAAGGGACAGCGCAGCTCGCCGTTCACCTACGACACCTATCACCTCAAGGGCGCACTCGAGAAAAAATGGGACAACGGCGCCTTCGTGAAGCTGACCTACAAGCGCTGGGACGAGCACGATCCTTACTACGCCGATATGCCGTATCGTTACGTGAACGGCCAAATCGAGGGGGTGCCCGGCCTCAACACGCAATACGGCAATGTGCTGGGTCCCGGCTTCGCCAATATCGCCTTGCCGGATTCTTGTGCGACGGGCAATTGCTTCCGCGACTTCAGCGGCTCGGAGGGCATCCATGCGACCGGCAATCAATACCGCATCGACATCAATGTGCCGATCGGCGATCAGTGGAGCCTTTTCGCCCGATCGCGCTTCCTGCAGTCGAACTGGGACTTCAATGGCATATTTCCCGGCAGCGGCGCCGGCGGCAACCAGGGGCTCGGCAGCGCAATCAGCTACCTGACGCCCGGCGCGGCATCGCCGATCAACTCATTGCTGACCGCGGGGCTGGCGGCATTTCCGGGCGCGACGCAGTTCGGAATCCGTAATTTGACCACGGGACAGATCATCCCGGCCTCCGATATTGCCGCGTTGAACGCCATCAACGGCAACGGCCTGCTGCAGCAGACGGTGCTCAACCACCAATACCTGGCGACCCGCGACCTTGGCACCGATTTCGGCGCGAAGTGGAACTTGGATGGCAACGGCTGGAGCAACTCCCTGACCGTGGGCGGCATGTACTACCGCGTGCGGCAGTACAACGACCAATCGGGTGTCGCCACCCTGATCAATGGCGTATCCAACAGCTCGTCGATTTACGACATCGAGGCCTTGAACGCCTCGGGCGCGCCGCTCGGCAGCCTGACCAACAATGGCCTGGAAAGCTATGGCAATTGGGGCGAGGGCATCTGGTCGAACACGCTCAATTCCTTCGCGGAATATTTCAACGACGAAATGGCGCTGCTCGACAAGAAACTGCATATCGACTTCGGTTTGCGCCACGAAGACGTCAGCAACGTGCTGTACTCGGGCAACTACTACGCAACCAATCCGCCGGTTCCGGCCGGGCTGCCGGGCGTGGCGCCGGATCTGGGCCAGTCCTTCGATGGCACCTACACGCGCACTCAGGCCACGGCGATTCCCACCTCCTGGACCGTGGGCGCCACCTACGTGATCCTGCCGTATTTGTCGGTGTACGGCCGCTACGCCAATGGCAACGAAACCAATGGCGGCAACGATTTGGCGGCACCCACCCGTCTCAGTCTCAGCGAGGCGGGAGTGCGATTCGGCGGGTACGGATTGACGGGCGTGCTGACGTATTTTCACACGGATTTCAACAATCAGAATTACGCCTACATTCAGCCCAACGATCCGGCCATCCAAGGCAGCGTCCAGGCCAACCTGAGGATCAACGGCGTGGACGTGGATCTGAACTATCGGCCGACCATAGAGAATTTCGATGCATTCTCCATCCGTGTGAACGCCACCTATCAACAGCCGAAGCTGGCGAACGTGGTCACGGGCGAGCTGATCAACGGGCAGATCGTCAACAATGCGGCGGCGGCGCAGTACAACGGCAACTATGTGCAGCGCACCCCCCAGGTCATGTACTCGATCCAACCCACCTATGATTTCCCGAATCACTGGGGAGCCGCCTACCTGCGCTACGAATACACGGGAAAAATCTACACGGATGTGGGCAATGGTCTTGCGCTGCCGGGCTATGGCGTGCTGTCGGTGGGCACCAACGTCAATCTCAACGACCGCATCAACTTGAATTTGAACGTTTGGAACGTGACCAATAAATTGGGCTTGACTGAAGGCAATCCGAATTCCGGCATCTCGGAGACGGTGGGCTTTACCGGTTATTTCTACGCCCGCGGCATTGCGGGACCGAACGCCACGGCGACGCTGACGTACAAATTCTGAAAGCTTCGATGAATGACAACCGCGTCCGGAAGATCGTCATCCTCGGCGGCGGCACCGCCGGATGGATGACTGCCGCGGCGCTGGCTCAGGCCCTCGACCTGCGTCAGTGTCCGGTGACGCTGATCGAATCCGACGACATCGGCATCATCGGAGTCGGCGAAGCCACCATCCCGACCATCCATTGGTTCAATAAATTCGTGGGGCTGAACGAAAAGGAGTTCATGAAGGAAACCCATGCCAGTTACAAGCTGGGCATCGAATTCAAGGACTGGGCCTATCCAGGCCACCGCTACTTCCATCCCTTCGGCCGCTATGGCTTTCCCAGCGACGGCATCAGCTTCCAGCATCGATGGCTGCGCGCGCGGCTCGAGGGGCATCCGGATAACTTCGAGGACTATTCGCTCAATACGGTGGCTGCGCTGCACGGGAAGTTCGAGTTCCCCGCCACCGATCCGCGATCCCTGCTTTCGACCTTGGGATATGCCTATCACTGCGACGCCAGCTTGTACGCAAAGTACCTGCGCACACGCTGCGAAGCGAAGGGAGTGGCGCGTCTCGAAGGCAAGGTCGAGAGAATCGATCAGCACCCGGAAAGCGGATTCATCACCGCGGTACATACTCATCGGGGCGATGAAGCGGCGGGCGACCTTTTCATCGACTGCTCGGGAATGCGCGGCCTCCTGATCGAGGGCGTCCTGAAAACGGGCTTCGAGGATTGGTCGCATTGGCTGCCCTGCGATCGCGCCGTGGCCGTCGCCTCTGCCCGGGTCGGGCCGCCGCAGCCGTTCACCCGATCCACCGCCCGCGCGGCGGGTTGGCAGTGGCGCATCCCGCTGCAGCACCGCACGGGCAACGGTTACGTGTTCTGCAGCCGCTACATCAGCGACGATGAGGCGGCGGCCGTGTTGCTCGCCAATTTGGACGGGCTCCCCCTGGCCGAGCCGCGGTTCATTCCATTCAAGCCGGGCAGGCGCGTGAAAATGTGGAACAAGAACGTGGTTGCCATCGGCCTATCGGGCGGATTCCTCGAGCCGCTGGAATCGACCAGCATTCACTTCATACAAAGCGGCATCGCCAAGCTGCTGTCGCTGTTTCCGTCGCGCGACTGCGATCCGTGCACGCTGGAACAATACAATCGGGTCACTTCCGAAGAAATTCTCGGCGTCAGGGATTTTTTAGCCCTGCACTATCATTCGACCAAGGACAGGCCGGAACCGCTGTGGGAGTCCTGCCGCACCATGCCGTTGCCGCAGAGCCTGATCTACAAGGAAGAACATTTTGCCCGCACCGGCCGAATAGTCCTGACCTCGGACGAACTATTCAGGGACGCCAGCTGGTTTGCCGTGCTGCTCGGCCAGGGACATGCACCGAAAGACTACAATCCGCTGATCGATTCGATCGATTCCGCGGAAAATCTCGCTTACCTGCGGCGCATGAAGGACACGATTCGGATGACCGCGTCGCGCATGACGGAGCATGTGGCGTTTCTCACCTGACCTCCATGGCCTGACCTCCATGGCCTGACCTCGATGGCGCGCCGCGGCGCCGGTCAGCGCGCCTGATGCGCTTTGATTTTCTCGAGATAGCGGTCGCGCAGCTCGGTCTGGCGTGACCGCATGTCGACCGGCTGGCCGGCGATCCACACCTGATCCGCCAGTGTCGACACCTCGAGCGGGTCTCCGCTCCACAGCACCAGATCCGCGATCTGGCCGGTCGCAATGCGGCCGCGGGTCGCGCCCAAGCCCATGATCTCGGCAGGATTGGCGGTGATGGCGGCGAGCGCCGCATCCCACGGCAAGCCGTGAGCGACCGCATTGCCGGCGAGTTGACGCACCAGCCGCGCGTTGTGGCTGTCGCCACTCGAAAAAGCAATGCGTACTCCCGCCTTCTGCAGCCGGGCGGCGTTATCGAGGGTGGCCCCCAGGTGATCGAAGTCGCTGGGGAGATCCGCCAAGGGATCGAGAATCACCGGCACTCCGGCTTTTGCGAGGTCGCTGGCAACCATCCACGCTTCACCACCGCCCGCAATTACCGGCTTGATGCCATTGCGCTGGGCAAAACTCACCACCTCGAGGATGTCCGCCGCCCGATCGACGCGGAATACGACTCGCCCGCCCGACAAGTAGCCGGCCAGCGCTTCCCTGCCCGCGGCGTGCAGCAGGGCCCCTGGGTCGGTGGAACCTTTGGTGCGCGCCTCGCGAATCGCCTGTTCGAGCAGCATGAATTCGGCTGTGCGAGTGCCGCCGGCGCGCTTGGCTCCCTCGCTGCCCATGGTCACGAATAGCGAGCGGCTGCCGGGCAGCGCCGCGTCATAACGGCCATCCAGGGTGACGGCGGCGCCTTGGCCGCCGATGATGGCATCGTCGCTGTCGGGAGCGAGCATGGTCCAGGTGATTCCCTCGATGCGCGCAACCGGGACGAGCGAGGAGCGCGGGTTATAGGCCCGAGTGACGTCGAGCTCGGGGCGCCATTGCTGCTCCCAAGCCGGTGCCTTCGTGCTGAAGGTCGTGTCCACGGTCTGCGATTCGAGGGAGACCTCCTCGAGCCCGATATTGGCCATGCCGCCGAACAATCCCGGCGTCAAATCCCGACCCTGGGCATCGACGACGGCCGCACCCGGCGGGGCCTGCAGAGCCGTGCCCATGGCGGCAATGCTTCCGCCGTGCATCAGCACGTCGGTGTTCTTCAGCGTTCCTTGTGCCGAGGCGGTATGGACGGTGGCGCCGCGGATGAGAACATCTTGCGCCGAGGCGCAGAGAGGGCTCAAGGATGCGCCGACGATGGCTCCCAGCAGAAAGTAGGATTTCATAGCGGTGCCCCCGCTTGGCCCGGTTGACCCAACAGAAAATCCGAGCGCGGCCTGGCCTGGGGGTGCTCTCGATCGAAAATCAGAGCGCCGTCGATGAACACCTGTTCGGTGAGCGCATAGACGCTGAAGGGATTGCCGTTCCAGATCACCAAGTCCGCGCCTTTTCCGGCCTCGAGCGTGCCGATACGATCCTCGAGACCCAGCGACTTGGCCGGATTGGCCGTGAGCCAGCGAATCGCGTGTTCCGGCGGGATGGACAAGCCCACCCGTGCGCCGTGCGCCATCGCCTTGGCAGCTTCCTGATTCAAGCGCTGAATGCCATCCTCGGAGTCGGAGTGCACGATGGCGCAGCTGTGCGCGGGGTAGTCCACCATCGGCAGATTCTCCTGAATGCCGTCGAAGGCCTCCATTTTGAATCCCCACCAGTCCGCCCACATCGCCGCGCATACGCCCCTCTGGGCCAGCAGATCGGCGATCTTGTAGGCCTCCACCGCATGGTGGAAGGCGGCGATCTTGAAGCCGAATTCATCCGCGATGTCGAGCATGGTCGCCATCTCGTCGGAGCGATAGCAATGCACATGCACCCGAATGTTGCCCTTCAGAACCTCGGCCAGGGTCTCGAGTTTCAGGTCGCGCTTCGGCGGCTGGGGCGGCACGAGTTCCTTGTCCCCGGCGGCGCCCTTGCCGCTCTGGCCGACTTTGCCGCTCTGGCCGCCCTTGGCCTGCGCGGCCTTTTTCTTGTCGTACTCGGCCACTTCGCGTTGGTACTTGTCCCATTGCCGCTGATAGTCTTGCGCGTCGGCGAAGGCCTGCCGATAGCCTGCGACATTGCCCATGCGCGTGGAAGGGGCCTGATTTTTCTCGCCGTACACGCGTTTGGGATTCTCACCGCAGGCCATCTTCAGCCCGTACTGTGCACCGGGAAATTTCATGGCTTCATAGGTCACGGCCGGTACGTTCTTGACGATGGCGGAGCGGCCGCCGATCAGATTGGCCGAGCCCGGCAGGATCTGCAGCGTGGTCACGCCGCCTTCCAGTGCGGTCTCGAAACCGGGATCCTCGGGCCAGATGGAATGCTCGGCCCAGACATTGGCGGTGACGGGGTTGGTGGCCTCATTGCCGTCGTCGAGCCCCTTGGTTGCGGGGCTCGCGTACACGCCCAGGTGCGAGTGGATGTCGATGATCCCGGGCGTGACCCAGCGGCCCTTGGCGTTGAGGATGCGTGCTCCCGCCGGTGCACTCAAGCCGCGGCCCACGGCCGTGATCCGCCCGTTCTCGATCAACACATCCGCGTCATCGAGGCGTTCGCCTGTGCCAGTCAGAACGGTGGCCCCCTGCACCAGCAGCGGCGGATTCACCGGCACCTGGTAGGTCGAGGGAAAGGGCTCGGCGGCGAAGCCCACGGACACCGCAAGGAATGCGGATATTGCAAGGGCCGCGGTCACCGCGGCGGCCGCGCCCTGAAGCCGGGCCATACGCGAAGGCAAACTCGTCATTGAGCACCCCGTTCTTATCGATTCTTGTTGCCGTGCCGATGCGCGAGCCGCGGCTGCGCAAGTATAGCGCCGAGCGCCGGATCGCGCGCAAATGCGGCGGCAATGAAATCCATGAATACGCGTGCACGGCTCGGCAGCAAGCGGTTCGCTGCATAGACGAAGTGGATGGGCACGGCCGGACCGCGATGCTCGCTCAGCAATGGCTTGACGCGGCCGGCTCGAATCGCATCCTCGAATAGCCATGCGGGCGAGTAGGCAATCCCCAAGCCATCGAGCACTGCGGCGCGGATGCCATCGGGTGTATTCACACGAAAGCGACCGTGCACCGTGACGTCGGCATCGCGGAATGACCAGACGCTGCCGGCGGAGGCCAGGGTATAGATGACGCAATCGTGCTGGGTCAACTCGCCGGGAAGCAAGGGCTCGCCGTGTGCCGCCAGGTACTCCGGGCTGGCGACGCAGAGTCGTTCGGCCATGCCGACTCGGCGCGCCTTGAGGGCGCTGTCCTTGAGCGCGCCGATGCGAATGGCGAGATCGAGACCCTCCTCGACCAGGTCGACATAGCGGTCGCCGATCTGCAAATCGATTTGCATGTCTGGGAACTGCGTGAGGATGGGCTTGATGTTAGGCAGTACGTGGGAGCGGCCGAGCAGGGTGGGGCAGGCAACCCGCAACAGGCCGCGCGGTACGTCCTCGCCGCGCGCGTTCGATTCCGCCTCCGCCATGGCATCGAGCAGCCGCCGCGCTTCGGAATAGTACCGCTCGCCCTCCGGGGTCAGGGTCAGCTTGCGGGTGGAGCGGTGAAACAGCCGTGCCCCGAGATGCCGCTCCAATGAGGCGATGTGCCGGCTGACATTGGGTTGGCCCGTGCCGAGTTCTCGGGCGACGGCCGAAAAACTGCCTGTTTCCACGGCTCGGATGAAACTATTCATGAGCAGAAAGCGGTCCATGGGTTTGGCGGCGCACTCCGGGGTTGGCATTCATGCAAATGAGGAATGAATGTTATGCCCCCTGAACGGACTTATCCACAATTCACGAGGAGTGGATACTGCAATCACAGCAGAGAGAAGCCAGTCACCTCATCCGCCTTTCAATCGGAGATTCTTATGAACAAACTTGAAAACAAAGTGGCAGTCATCACCGGCGGGACCTCGGGAATAGGCCTCGCCACCGCAAAGCGCTTCGTCGCCGAAGGTGCCTATGTGTTCATCATGGGCCGCCGCCGCCCGGAACTCGATGCCGCCCTCGAGGACATCGGCAAGAACGTGTGGGGGGTTCAAGGCGATGTCGCCTCGCTGGCGGACCTCGACCGGCTCTATGACACGGTCAAGGAAAAGAAGGGCCGCATCGACGTGCTGTATGCCAACGCGGGCGTGGGCGAGGTGGTCCCCACCGTCGCGGTCACCGAGCAGCACTTCGACAAGACTTTCGACGTCAACGTGAAGGGAACGCTGTTCACCGTGCAAAAAGCGCTGCCGCTGTTCAATGACGGCGGCTCCATCATCCTCACCGGCTCGATCGCCGGCGTCAAAGGCCTGCCGGCCTTCGGCGTCTATAGCGCCAGCAAGGCGGCGATTCGCTCCTTCGTTCGAACCTGGACCATGGAACTCAAAGAGCGCAAAATTCGTGCGAATGTCATCAGTCCCGGCACCATCGACACGCCCATTCTGGCTGGGATGCCCAAGCAGGCCATCGCGCAGATCGTCGCCGCCATCCCCATGGGGCGGATGGGCGATGCCGATGAAATCGCCAAGGCGGCGGTGTTCTTGGCATCGGAGGATTCGAGCTTCGTTACCGGCATCGAATTATTTGTCGACGGCGGAACCGCTCAGGTTTGAGATTTGCGGAGGTGTGATGAACGCCAAAATCATGAAACTACCCGGGCCCGATCATCCGATAACCCTCGAGCCGAACCGTTCGCGGGTCGTGGTTCGAGTCGCGCAGGCGGAAATCGCCAACAGCATGAACGCGCTGCTGTTGCGCGAGGCCAATTACCCGCCGGTGCTCTACCTTCCCAGAGAGGATGTCGATATGTCGCTGCTGGTGCGCACCGATCATTCGACTTACTGCCCCTACAAGGGCGATTGCTCGTACTTCAGCATCGCGCCGGGCGGCGCAAAATCGGTCAACGCGGTGTGGACGTATGAGCATCCCTATGCCGCCGTGGCCGAGATCCGCGGGCACCTGGCCTTTTATCGCGATCGGGTCGATTCTCACGGCGGCTGACCGCGCCAGCGTTGTCCTACACGAGATTCCGGCCCGCGGGGACAGGAATGGCGGACGCCCTCACCTAGCATGGTCAACTACCATAAGGGGAGCGCGATGCCGCACCGAGAGCCAGCCACGCTGTGCTGACCGACCAGGATATTTATCTATTCCGCGAGGGCACGCATTCGCAGCTGGGGACCAGGCTGGGGTGCCGGCTGTTGCCCGAGTCGGGTGCGCATTTCGCCGTCTGGGCTCCCAACGCGACCGCCATATCGGTGGTCGGCGACTGGAACGGCTGGCGGGCGGGAGATGACGTTCTCGCTCCGCGTGCGGATGGGTCGGGCATCTGGGAGGGAGCCGCGCAGTCAGTGCGGCACGGCCAGGCCTATAAGTATCGCATTACCTCCCGGATCGATGGATTCGTGGTTGAAAAGGCCGATCCCTACGCCCTGTTCAGCGAGCTGCCGCCTGCCACTGCGTCGCGCGCCTGGTCTCTCGACTACGAATGGTGCGACTCGACTTGGATGGCCGGGAGGGCGCGCCACAACGGACTGGACGCGCCGATATCGACTTACGAACTGCACGCCGGTTCCTGGCGCCGCAAGGACGGGGGCTTTCTCAACTATCGAGAACTTGCGCATGCGCTGGCCGACTATGTGGAAGACATGGGCTTCACGCACGTCGAACTGATGCCGGTCACCGAGCATCCCTTCTACGGATCGTGGGGCTATCAAACGACGGGGTACTTCGCGCCCACCGCCCGTTATGGCACGCCGCAGGATTTGATGTACTTCGTCGATCACCTGCACGGCCGGGGCATCGGCGTGATACTCGACTGGGTGCCTTCGCATTTCCCCGCGGATGAGCATGGGCTGGTGTACTTCGACGGCACGCATTTGTACGAGCACGCCGATCCGCAACAGGGCTTCCATCCCGAATGGAAATCCTCGATCTTCAATTTCGGGCGCAACGAGGTTCGCAGCTTCTTGCTCTCCTCGGCGCTGTTCTGGTTCGACCAGTACCATATCGACGGTCTGCGGGTGGATGCGGTGGCCTCCATGCTCTACCTCGACTATGCCCGCAAGGCGGGCGAGTGGATTCCGAACCGGTTCGGCGGGCGCGAAAACCTCGACGCCATCGGCTTTCTGCAGACCTTGAACCGTACCGTCTATCGCGATCATCCGGATGCGACGATGATTGCCGAGGAGTCGACGGCGTGGCCCATGGTGTCGCGCCCGACGGATGCCGGCGGTCTTGGCTTCGGCCTGAAATGGAACATGGGCTGGATGCACGACAGCCTCGAGTACATGAAGCAGGATCCGGTCAACCGGAAGTATCATCAGGGACAGCTGACCTTCTCTCTGATCTATGCCTTCAATGAGAATTTCGTGCTGCCGCTGTCGCACGATGAAGTGGTGTACGGCAAGGGGTCGCTGATCGGCAAGATGCCGGGCGACGATTGGCAGAAGTTCGCCAATTTACGCGCTCTTTACGGCTATATGTGGACGCATCCGGGCAAGAAACTGCTCTTCATGGGGGGCGAATTCGCGCAGCGGCGCGAGTGGACGCACGATGCTGAACTCGAGTGGTGGGTGGCGCAGTTGCCGGAACACGCCGGCGTGCAGCGCCTGGTGCGCGATTTGAACCGGATCTACCGCAGCGAAGCGGCCATGCACCGGATCGACTTCTCAGCCGACGGCTTCGAATGGCTGGATATGGGCAGCGCCGACATCAGCGTCATCGCATTCCTGCGCAAGGCCCCGGGCCAAGCCGCGCCGTTGCTGGTGGCATGCAACTTCACGCCCGTCCCGCGGCGCAACTTCCTGGTCGGTGTGCCGTGCCGCGGACTATGGCGCGAGATTCTGAATACCGATGCACGAGATTACGGCGGCGCCGGTTGGGGCAACCTGGGTGCGGTGGAGTCGGTACCCGTGGCCACCCAAGGCCGCCTCGAGTCGGTGAGTCTCAACTTGCCGCCGTTGGCGACCATCGTGCTGCGCTGGGAAGCGAATGGCTGAGAGGAAGCCCACGGCGCAGAGGAAGCGCAAGGCTGCGGCGCCGGCCGTTCCAGAGGGCAGGGTGCGCGCGGTCATCGATGCGCTCTTGCCGGCGGTCGACGGCGGCCGCTTCCCGGCCAAGCGCATCGCCGGGGAGGCCGTCGCGATCGAAGCGCACTGCTTCGCCGACGGTCACGACAAACTTCGCGTGATGCTGCGCTGGGGCGCCGCCGGCTCCCGCGAGGAATACGAAACGGAGATGAAGCCGCAGGCGAACGATGTCTGGCAGGGCGAATTCACTCCGCCGCGCGCGGGACTGTATCGATTCACGGTGTCGGCGTGGGTGGATCCCTTCGAATCGTGGCGGCGCGAACTCGACAGGCGCGAGGATCCGGCGGACATCCGCGTGGCACTGCAGGTCGGCGCGGCGCTGATCGATGCGGCGGCCGCGCGCGCCTCGGGCAGCGATGGCGCCATCCTCGCCGAATGGTCGGCGCAGCTGCGCGCCTGCGGCGCGGATGCCGGCGGTGACGCTGGCACTCACAAGGCCCTGGCATTGGATGCCGGGCGGGCCTCCATCGTCGCGCGGCATGCGGACCGCAGCCTCGCCGCGACGGCCGAGCGGGAGCTCGTGGCGGATCGCAAGCGGGCGGGATTCAGCAGCTGGTACGAGATGTTTCCGCGCTCGGCGGGCGCGGAGCCCGGACATCACGGCACCTTTCAGGATGTGGAGACACGGCTGGCTTACTTAGCCGGCATGGGTTTCGATGTGCTGTACTTTCCGCCCATCCATCCGATCGGGCGCATCAACCGCAAGGGCACCAACAATTCCCTGGCGGCGGGGCCCGCGGATGTCGGCAGCCCGTGGGCCATCGGTGCGTCCGAGGGCGGGCACAAGGACATCCTGCCGCAGCTGGGCACTTTGCAGGACTTCCGCCGCCTGCTTGCGCGCGCGCGCGAGTTCGGCATCGAGATCGCGCTCGACCTGGCGTTTCAATGCGCTCCGGACCATCCCTACGTGAAGGCTCATCCGCAGTGGTTCAAACATCGTCCCGACGGCAGCGTGCAGTACGCGGAGAATCCGCCCAAGAAATATCAGGACATTTATCCCTTCGATTTCGAGACCGAGGATTGGCGCGCCTTGTGGGGCGAGCTCAAGAGCATTGTCGATTACTGGATTGCGCAGGGGGTCAAGATCTTCCGGGTCGACAATCCGCACACCAAGGCGTTCGGCTTCTGGGAATGGCTCATCGGCGCGGTCAGGCGCGAGCAACCGGAGGTGCTTTTCCTGGCGGAAGCCTTTACGCGCCCCAAGCTCATGCATCGGCTGGCCAAGCTGGGATTTTCGCAGTCCTACACCTACTTTACCTGGCGCAACAGCAAGCAGGAGCTCACGGAGTATTTCACGGAGCTCGCGCTCGGACCGGGCCGTCAATATTACCGTCCCAATGTGTGGCCGAACACGCCGGACATCCTGCACGAAACCTTGCAATCGGGATTGCGTCCGGTGTTTGCCGCGCGGCTGGTGCTGGCCGCGACGCTGAGCGCCAACTACGGCATCTATGGCCCGACGTACGAGCTTCTGGAAAATACGCCGCGTGAGCCGGGCAGCGAGGAGTACCGCGATTCGGAGAAATATCAGCTGCGGCACTGGAGCATCGAGAGCCCCGACAGTCTCTGGTCGTTGATTGCACGGATAAACCGCATCCGCCGGGAAAATGCCGCATTGCAATCCGATGACGGCCTGCGCTTCTGTCCCATCGACAACGACCAGCTGATCGCCTATCTGAAGATGGATTCCAAATCAGACAATGTCATCCTCACGGTGGTGAATCTCGATCCGCATCAGGCGCAATCCGGTTGGGTGGATGTGGACGTCGGCGCCCTGCAGCTCGATGCCGAGCAACCCTACCAAGTGCACGATTTGCTGAGCGAGCAGCGCTACATCTGGCGCGGCCGCCGCAACTACGTCATGCTCGATCCGCAGCGCACGCCCGCACATGTGTTCAGGCTCAGGCGGCGCGTGCGCAGCGAGCAGGATTTCGACTACTATCTGTGAACCCAGACGAGCGCCGTAAATCGATGAACGACGCAAAAACTCCCGCTCTGGACCAGCCGCCCGCGCCGGATCCGGCCGCGCTCTCCGGCCTCGATGCCAATGACCCGCTCTGGTACAAGGACGCGGTCATCTACCAGCTGAACGTCAAGGCCTTCTTCGATTCGAACGACGATGGCATCGGCGATTTCAAGGGACTGACTTCCAAGCTCGTGTACATCCGGGATTTGGGGGTCAACACCCTCTGGCTCATGCCCTTCTATCCGTCGCCGCTCAAGGACGATGGCTACGACATTTCCGACTATCAGAACGTGCATCCGCAGTTCGGCTCGCTCGAGGATTTTCGCGCCATGTTGCTCGAGGCTCACCGGCTGGGGCTCAAAGTGGTCACCGAGCTCATCATCAATCACACCTCCGATCAGCATCCCTGGTTCCAGGCCGCGCGCGCCGCGCCGGCCGGCTCCGCGCAGCGCGATTTCTATGTGTGGAGCGACACCGACCAGAAATACCTGGGCACGCGCATCATTTTCACCGACACCGAGACCTCGAACTGGACCTGGGATCCGCAGGCCAAGGCCTATTACTGGCACCGCTTCTTCAGCCACCAGCCGGACTTGAATTTCGACAATCCGCGGGTCCTCGATGCGGTGCTGCAAACCATGCGTTTCTGGCTCGACCTGGGGGTCGATGGGTTCAGGCTGGACGCGATTCCCTACCTGGTCGAGCGCGAAGGCACCAACAATGAAAACCTGCGCGAGACCCACGCGGTGATCAAGCAATTGCGCGCCGCCATCGACGCGAACTACGCCAATCGATTCCTGCTGGCCGAAGCCAACCAGTGGCCCGAGGATGTGCGCGAGTACTTCGGCGAGGGCGACGAATGCCACATGGCCTATCACTTTCCGCTGATGCCGCGCATCTACATGGCCATCGCGCAGGCGGATCGCTATCCCATCGTCGAGATCATGCAGCAGACACCGGACATCCCGGACGCCTGCCAGTGGGCGATCTTCCTGCGCAATCACGATGAACTGACCCTGGAAATGGTGACCAGCAAGGAACGCGACTACATGTACACCACCTACGCGTCGGACCTGCAGGCGCGCATCAATCTCGGCATCCGCCGCCGGCTGGCGCCGCTCATGGAAAACGACAGGGACCGCATCAAGCTCATGAACAGCCTGCTGTTGTCGATGCCGGGTTCGCCCATCGTCTACTACGGCGATGAAATCGGCATGGGCGACAATTTCTTCATCGGCGACCGCAACGGCGTGCGCACTCCCATGCAATGGAGCCCGGACCGCAATGCCGGCTTCTCGCGCGCCGACCCTCAGCGGCTGTATCTACCGCCCATCATGGATTCGGTGTACGGCTATCCCTCGACCAATGTCGAAGCCCAGTCGCGCGATCCGAATTCGCTGCTGAGCTGGACCAAGCGCATGCTGGCCGTGCGCAAGAGCAGCCGGGCGTTCGGGCGGGGCGCGCGGCGCTTCCTGAGGCCGGGCAACCGCAAGATTCTCGCGTACCTGCGCCAGTTCGGCGACGACACCATTCTGTGCGTCGCCAACCTGTCGCGCTCCGCACAGCCGGTGGAGCTGAATCTCTCCGAGTTCAAGGGCCGGGTGCCCGTCGAGATGCTTGGCCGCACCGCCTTCCCGCCCATTGGCGAGCTGCCCTATCTGCTGACGATCTCGGCCTACGGGTTCTACTGGTTCAGGCTGGCCACCGATGCCGAAGTGCCGTCCTGGCATGAGCAAATCGTGTCCATCGAGGAGCGCCCGGTTCTGGTGCTGTTCGATGGCTGGACCAGCCTGTTTCGCGAGCGCGTGGTGCCGTGGCGCATCGGCATCGCCGAAAAGACCCGGCTGCAGTTCGAAACGGATACGCTGCCGCGCTACATCGAGACGCAACGCTGGTACGCGGCCAAGGGCACGGCGATCGATCGCGCCCGCATCGCGGAGTACGTCCTGTGGCAGGAGGGCACGGGCAAGACCCAGCTAAGCTGGCTTCTCACGCAGCTCGATCTCGAGAGCGCGGGCGACCGTACCAGCTACTTCATGCCCCTCGCGCTGGCGTGGGAGGAGCGCGACGAGGAACGTGTGCGCAATCTGTCCACGGCCGCGATCGCCAAGATACGCCAGCAGGCGAATGTCGGCGTGATGGGCGATGCCTTCGCCGACGAGATGTTCTGCCGCGCGGTCGTGGCGGCAATGGCGGCGCGCAAGGAGATCGCCATGTCGCAGGGCAAGCTGCGGTTCCGCCCGACCACCGAGTTCAATCGGGTGGCGGGCAGCGATTTCGGCACACTGCCGGTGGCGCGGCCGCGGGGCTCGAGCTCGAACACGGTGGTCGCCATCGGCGAGCGATTGATGCTCAAGGGTTACCGCCGCCTGCGTGCCGGTGTGAACCCGGAACTCGACATGGGGCTATATCTCACGGAAGTCGCGCACTACCCAAACTGCGCTCCACTGGCCGGCGCCCTCGAATACATTGCCGCGGACGGCGAGACCCGGCTGCTGGCGATGCTGCAAGGCTACATCGCCAATCAGGGCGATGGCTGGACCCACTCGCTCGAGTACGTGCAGCGCCATCTCGAACAGTACCGCACCACGCCCGCGGGCGATGCCGTGCCCGCGAATGCACATGAATCGTATCTGGCGCTGATCCGGGTATTGGCGCTTCGAACCGCGGAGCTTCACAAGGCCCTCGCGCGGCCGACGGACAATGCGGCATTCTCGCCGCAGCCGCTGACCCGCGCCGACATCGACGGCTACCGGCAGCGGGCGCTCGAGGAGTCGCGCAATGCATTGGGCCTGCTCTCCGCGGGTTTGGAGCAGGTGCCGGCGGCGGACCGCGAGCGCGCCGGCGCCGTACTCGCGCAAGGCGACAAGCTGACGGCGCGCATCGAAGCCTTGTCGAGCCAGGTGCCGCACGGCCTGAAGCTGCGCATTCACGGCGACTACCATCTCGGCCAGGTGCTGCTGACGCGCAACGACTTCGTCATCATCGATTTCGAAGGGGAGCCCGGGCACAGCCTCGAGCAGCGCTGCGCCAAGCATTCGCCGCTGCGGGATGTGGCGGGCATGCTGCGCTCCTTCAGTTACGTGCAGCACAGCGCCTTGCGCAACGTCGCTCATAATGAGGCCGAGGCCGCGAGGCTCTCCCCGCTGGCCCGAGCCTGGGAGATCGAAGTGCGCGAGGCCTTCCTGGCAGCTTACGATGCGGCCGTGGGCGAAGCGAAGCTGCAGGGTGCCGAGGCGCCGCAGGCGGGCGGCGGATTGCTGGGACTGTTCGAGCTGGAGAAAGCCCTGTACGAATTGCGTTACGAACTGGGCAACCGTCCCGGCTGGGTCGGAATTCCCCTGCAAGGCATCCTGGACTGGGGCGCCGGGTAAATGACTCACCATCGCACGCGGGGTCGCGATCCGGGAGGATGGCATGCAAAGCATCGATATTTTGCTTGAGACTGCACGGGAGTTCCTGCATCAGGCCGCTGCATTCCTGCCGCGGCTGCTGCTGGCGCTGGTGGTGGTCGCGGTGGGATGGCTGCTCGCCAAGGCGGCGCGATTCGCCGTCGACAAGGGGCTGCGAGCGCTCAATTTGCCGGTGCTGACCGAGCGCGCCGGCACCGACAATTTCCTGCAGCAGGCCGGCATGCGCGGCGACACCACCACGCTGTTCGGGCTGGTCGCGTTCTGGCTGGCCATTCTCGTGACCTTGATGATTGCCTTCAGCGGCCTGGGGCTCACGCGCATCACCGATCTGCTGGGCCGCGTGGTGTGGTTCGCGCCCAAGCTGCTGGTGTCCATGCTGGTGGTGGTATTCGGATCCTACTGCGCCCGCTTCGTCGGCGGCGCCGTGCAGAGCTATTGCGAGGAAGCGCAGATTCCGGATGCCGACCTGCTGGGCAGGATTGCGCGCTATCTGATCGTCATATTCGTCGTCATGATCGCCTTGGGCGAGGTCGAGGTGGGCGGCGACATCGTGCAGAGGACCTTTCTCATCCTATTGGGCGGCCTGGTGCTGGCATTCGCGCTGGCCTTCGGGCTCGGCGGCAAGGAGTGGGCGGCCGCCATGCTCGAGCGTTGGTGGCCGAGGCATCGCAAGGACGGAGACTCCTGAACCCCGCTACTTGAGGATGTGCCGGTACTGTAGGAAGCCGGAACGATCGGCGATGCGATCGTACAGCACCATGGCATCGGTATTCGATTCATGGGTCAGCCAGTACACGCGCGAGCATCCTTGGGTGCGCGCGAACTCGTACACATGCTCGATGAGCTTGCGGCCGATGCCGGCGCCGCGCACTTGCGGGTCGACGAAAAGATCCTGCAAGTACATATAGTCGCCGACGGTCCAGCAGGAGCGATGGCGGATATGGTGGACCAGACCCACCGCCGCCGGGCCGTCCCAGGCGAGCGCCGCCCCCATGGGCTCCGCAGGATCCAGCAGCCGCGACCAGGTCACCGCCGATACCTCGGGCGCTATGTCGGTCTTGTAGAAAGCCTGGTAGCCGCGCCACAGCGGCAGCCAAGCGGCATGCTGATCGCCGGAGAGGGGGAGTATCCGAATGGGCTGGTTGCTCATGGCCTGGATGTCGCGATGGTAAAATCGGCATCATAGCCGAAGACCGGCGCGGGATCAGGCGTCGATGAGTCCGTGACGAATGGCGATCAGCGTCAGCTCGGATTGATTGACCACGCCGAGTTTCTGCTTGATGTTGTACAGATGAGTGCCGATGGTGGATGCCGAGAGATTCAGGTCCGTGGCGATGCGCTGTACCGTCGCGCCGCCCGCAAGCCGCACGAAGACCTCGAACTCTCTTTCCGACAGCCGCTCGACCGGCGACTTCGCCCCGCCGTCGAATTCCGCCAGCGCCAGCTTCTGCGCCAGCGCAGGGTCGAGGTAGCGGCGGCCCGCCGCGACGGCCGCCACCGCTTCGAGCAATGCCTCCGGGGCGCCGCGCTTCGAGAGAAAGCCCAGCGCGCCTTCCTGCAAGGCCCGGCGGGCGTGCATGGGGTCGTCGTGCGCCGATAGAGTCAACACTTGAGCTTGAGGATGGCGGGCGCGAATGCGCCGCAGGGCCTCGATACCCCCCATGCCGGGCATGGCCAGATCCATCACCACCACGTCGGGCTTGAGCTCGAGATAGAGCTGGCAGGCGGTTTCGCCGGAGTCGGCCTCGGCGATGACCGACATGTCCGCCACGGATTGCAGCAGCAGGCGAAATCCCATGCGCACCACGGCATGATCGTCGACCAGCAGGACGCGAATCACGATTGCACGCCCAAGGGAATATCGGCCGACAGCTTCACGCCGCGGCCATCGTGACTGCCGATGCCGAAGGTGCCGCCCAGCTGCCTCACGCGGTCCGCCAATCCACGCAGGCCGAAATGCCCGGGCCGCGCCCACTCGGCGGCCAATCCGACCCCGTCATCGATCACGGTGGCGAGGATTCGCGTGGCGTCGCATTGCACGGCGATGTCCACCCGCGAGGCCTGCGCATGCCGCAGCGCGTTGATCAGTCCCTCCTGCACCACTCTATATATCGTGAGGGTGATGCTCGGCCCAAGTTCAATGGGCAGTTCCTGGCGAAGCGACAGCGCGATGGAGGGGTGGCGGCGCTGCCAATCGCGCACCAAGCTCTCCAGGGTCGCCGCCAGCCCGAGCGTGTCCAGCGACAAGGGCGCGAGCCGGGGGATCAGACCGTGCATGGCGTCGTACAGCCGGGCCGCCTCCTCGGAAATCAATCGCGCCACATCGCCGGTCGCCGGGTCCCGCAGCCCCCCTTGGCTGGCAATGGCCAGGGCCAGGCTGCGAATGGCGGTGACCGATTGACCGAACTCATCGTGCAGCTCGTGCGCGATCAAACGCCGCTCCTCCTCGACGCGCTGGTCGGCGAGCGAGGCCATCTCCCGCCGTTCCTCGAGGCGCGCCTCCGCCTCGTGAGCCTTGCGCTCGGCCTGAACCTTGTCCTGCACGGCTTGTGCCATGCGATTGAAGGCCGCGCCGATGGCATGGGCCTCGTTGCCCGCGAGCGGCGGCAAACGGAAGGTCAGATCTCCCTGCTGGATGCGCTCCAGGCCGCCCGCGATGATGGGAAAGGGCCCGAGCGCGCGCTTCACCGACCAGAATGCCAGCCCGTTCACGATGACGAACATGGCCGCCGCGATGGCGGAGAGCTGGGTGATGTGATCCCAGGCATCGAGCACGGCCCGCGAGGGCTGCGCTTGCACCACCAATTGCACGCCGCCGCGCAGCTCAAAGGTATAGCGAGCCGGTTGCGGCGCCAGCAGCCGGGTGAACCATGCCGGCGCCTCGCGACCGGCCTTGTAGGTGGCCGATGGAGCCTGGTAAAGGACCTCGCCTGAGGGCGTTTGCAGGGATATCTCATTGGCGCGAACCCGGCCCAGCCGCTGCAGGAACTGCAACACCAGGTCCGGTCCCCCCACCTGCGAGTAGACCCCCGCCAGCTGGCCCAGGAGCTGCGTCGCCACCCGGTTTGCCGCCTCGATTTCCTCGCGCACGGAAGCCCGCGCGCTCTCGATCTCGGCCGCGATCAACACGGCCAAGAACGCGGCGCTGAGGCCTGCCACCACGAGATTCAAGCGGCTCCGCAATCGCATTGCGGCTCATGGTACCAGGGCCCGCCGCCGAGAAGGCCGGGGAGGGCGGCGCAGCGCCCGTCTCATGAAATTCATGAGAGCAGTTTCATGATGCCGCTGATTCGGCAGGTCGCGCGGCGGGGAGAGTATGGGGCGGCAGCTAAAAGAGGAGTGTCGATATGAAATGGGAAACCCCGCAGGCGGTCGAATTGCGGTTCGGTATGGAAATTACGATGTATGTGTCCAATCGCTGATTAGCGAGGGTGTGCGCCCGCAACGGCGGGCGGCGCCCACTATCTCGTGAAAATCCGGGTGCTGGGGTCTGCCGCCGGGGGCGGTTTTCCCCAATGGAATTGCAATTGTCCCAACTGCAGAGGTCATCGCACCGGCACCCTGCGGGCTCGCGCCCGTACCCAATCGTCGATCGCCGTCGCCGCAGGCGAGGCCTGGGCGCTGGTGAACGCCTCTCCGGACATCCTCGCGCAATTGCAGGCGAATCCTGACCTGCAGCCGGGCCGAGCCATACGCGACAGCGCCATCGCCGCCATCGTCCTGGTCGACGGCCAGGTCGACCACACCACCGGCCTGTACATGTTGCGCGAAGCGGTCCGGCCCTGGCCCATTTGGTGCACCGACAGCACCTTCGCCGATCTCACGCGCGGCAATCCGGTGTTCGGCGTGCTGGACCATTTTTGCGGCGTGCAGCGGCGCCGCATCGATCTCGAGGGGGAGGGCTTCAGGGTCGAGGGCCTGCCGGGGGTGCGATGGCGCGGCCTGCCCGTCGCCAGCAAGCCGGCTCCTTATTCTCCCAACCGCGAGTCGCCGATCCCCGGCGACAACATCGCGCTGGCCATCGAGGAGGAGGGCAGCGGCAAGTCGGTCCTGTATGCGCCCGGCTTGGGTGCCATCGACGAGAGTGTGTGGCGTGCCATGCAATCGGCCGCCTGCGTGCTCGTCGACGGCACGTTTTGGACCGACGATGAGATGGTCCGCCTGGGTATTTCCTCCAAACGCGCCCGCGACATCGGACACCTGCCGCAAAGCGGCGCGGGCGGGATGCTCGAATGGTTGGATCGCCTGCCATCCACCACGCGCAGAATTTTGATTCACATCAACAATACCAATCCCATTCTCGACGAGGACTCGGCGCAATCGGCGGAGCTAGCCCGCCGCGGCATCGAGGTCGCGCGCGACGGCATGGAAATCACGCTATGACCCCGGCCTGGAATCGCGAGCAGTTCGAGGCGCAGCTGCGAGCCCAGGGGCGCGCCTATCACATTCATCACCCGTTCAATGTGCTGCTGAATTCGGGAGCGGCCTCGCCTGAGCAAATCCGTGGCTGGGTCGCCAACCGCTTCTACTATCAAATCAACATCCCGATCAAGGACGCGGCCATTCTGTCCAATTGCACCGATCGGGCGGTGCGCCGCGAGTGGGTGCAGCGCATTCTCGATCACGACGGTCATGGCGAGGATCCCGGCGGGATCGAGTCCTGGCTGCGGCTGGCCGAGGCGGTGGGGCTGTCGCGGCAGACGGTGGAGGGTCTGGGGGAGGTGCTGCCGGGCGTGCGGTTCGCGGTCGATGCCTACGTGAACTTCGCGCGGCGGGCGCCGTGGCCGGAGGCCGTTTGCTCCTCGCTGACCGAGCTGTTTGCGCCGGAGATCCACAAGCAGCGCCTGGCGAATTGGCCGCAGCACTATCCCTGGATAGACCGCGCCGGGCTGCAGTACTTTCAAAGCCGGGTGAGTTTGGCGCGCCGCGACGTGGAATTCAGCCTGGCCGTGACCCTGGATCGCTTCGATACGCGCACCCTGCAGGAGCGCGCGCTCGAGATTCTGAAATTCAAACTCGACGTGCTGTGGCAGATGAGCGATGCCATCGCGCTGCGCTACGGGGTGCCCCCGTGAGCCAGTCCATCGACGCCCTGTCGCGCCCCGCCATCGAGCGCGTTTTTCG
The DNA here is from genome assembly GCA_963837435.1 of uncultured Gammaproteobacteria bacterium. Classification (GTDB taxonomy): domain Bacteria; phylum Pseudomonadota; class Gammaproteobacteria; order Steroidobacterales; family Steroidobacteraceae; genus Bog-1198. Next base: position 375,649 of record CAWINJ010000008.1, on the reverse strand, counting down.
GCTGCAATGGGAGGCCGCGCAAAATGCCCACGTGCTGCTCTATCCGGAGGGAATGATCAAGCTCAACGGCAGCGCCGGCGAGATCATGAAGCGCTGCGACGGCGCCACCAGCATCGAGGCCATCACGGCGGATCTGGAACGCGCTTTCGGCGCCGCCAATTTATTCAACGATGTCATGAGTTTCATCCGCATGGCGGTGGAGAAGAAATGGCTGCAAATCCGCACCTGAGCACCTCGACGCCGGCCGCGGCACCCAAGCCGGGGCCGCCGCTGTGGCTGCTGCTCGAGCTCACCTACCGATGCCCCCTGCACTGCGCCTTTTGCTACAACCCCACGGACTTCGCGAATACCGGCGCGGAGCTCGACACGCAGGACTGGCTGCGCGTGCTGCGCGAAGCGCGGGCGCTCGGGGCGGTGCAGCTGGGACTGTCGGGCGGCGAACCGCTGGCTCGCGAGGATCTCGAGCCCATCGTGGCCGAAGCGCACCGGCTGGGGTTCTATATCAACCTCATCACCTCGGGCGTGGGCTTGAATGACACGCGCCTGCACGCATTGAAGAGGGCCGGTCTCGATCACATTCAACTCTCCTTCCAGGACAGCACCCGGCAGATGAATGACTTTCTGAGCAGCACGCGTACCTTCGACTTGAAGGCCGCCGCGGCCGCGTTGATCAAGCAATATGATTACCCCATGGTGCTCAATGTGGTGTTGCACCGTCTGAACATCGATCACGTCGAGCAAATCCTCGAGATGGCGGTGAGGCTGGGTGCCGATTATGTCGAATTGGCCAATACCCAGTACTACGGGTGGGCCTGGCACAATCGCGAGCAATTGCTTCCCAGCCGCGCGCAAGTGCAGCGGGCGGAGCAGGTGATGCAGGGATTCCGGGAGCGGATCGGGCGCCAGATGCAGATTTACTTCGTGGTGCCGGACTATTTCGAGCGACGCCCCAAGGCCTGCATGAACGGCCTGGGTTCCATTTTTCTGACCATTGCACCGGATGGGACCGCGTTGCCCTGTCACGCGGCGCGCATGCTGCCGGGCCTCGAATTTCCGAATGTGCGCACCGCCAGCATCGAGGAGATCTGGTACCGCTCCTCGAGCTTCGAGCATTTTCGCGGCGATGCCTGGATGAAAGAGCCCTGCCGAAGCTGTCCGGAGAAGGGCCGGGACTTCGGCGGATGCCGCTGCCAAGCCTATTTGCTGACCGGAGATGCGGCGAATGCGGACCCGGTGTGCGACCTGTCTCCGCACCATCACTTGGTGACCGAGGCCGTGGCGCAAGCGGAGCTGCTCGCCGCCGCGGCGCCGGCGGGCGCGCCACGGGAACAGCCCTTGGTATTTCGCACCCCTCGCAATTCGTCTAGGCTTCACCCCAAAGGGGGGTAGGCTGACGCGATGCAGTGGCTGACTTGGGCGTTTCTCATCGCCGTCACGGCGGAGGCGCTGACCCGGCTGTGGCTGGGGTCGCGCCAGATGGCGGCCGTGCGGGCGCACCGCAACGAGGTCCCGGCGCCGTTTCGCGGGCAGGTCGCGGCGGCGGACCAGCAGAAGGCCGCCGACTACACCGTGGCCAGAGCAAGGCTGGGCCGCTTGGCGGCGGCCGTCGAGGCGCTGGTCAAGCTGGGGCTTACCCTGGGGGGCGGCCTGGCGGGCATCGATGCGCTCTGGAGGCAGTCTTCGCTGGCCGAGCCCTGGCGCGGCGCGCTGGTCGTGGCCACGGTGATGCTGCTGCTGCAGCTGGTCGAGCAGCCCTTCGCGCTGTGGAGAACTTTCAGGATAGAAGCGCGTTTCGGGTTCAATCGGATTTCGCCGCGCCTGTATGCGGTGGATCTGGCCAAGCAGCTGCTGTTGGCGGCGCTGGTCGGGGCTCCGCTGCTGCTCGCAACGCTGGCCCTCATGGACGGTGCCGGGGTGCGGTGGTGGGTCTGGGTGTGGTTGATCTGGCTGGCGTGGACTTTGGCGCTGACCTGGGCCGCTCCTCGGTTCATCGCGCCGCTTTTCAATCGATTCTCGCCGCTGGCCGATGAGGGGCTGAAGAAGCGCGTCGAGTCACTGCTGCAGCGCTGCGGCTACGCGGCGCAGGGCGGCGTGTTCGTGATGGACGGATCGCTGCGCTCGGCGCACGGCAATGCCTACTTCACGGGCATCGGGCGCAACAAGCGCATCGTGTTCTTCGATACCTTGCTGTCGCGCATCGAAGCGGAGGAGGTCGAAGCGGTGCTGGCCCACGAGCTTGGCCACTTCCGCCTGCACCATGTGCGGCAGCGGCTGGTGGCGTCGGTGGTGCTGACTTTCGGCGGTCTCGCACTGCTCGCCTGGCTGGCGCGGCAGCCGGATTTCTATGCCGCTCTGGGCGTGCCCGTGCCCTCCGCCGCCATGGCGCTGCTGCTCTTTCTCATGACCGTGCCGGTGTTCGCCTTCTTCGCCACGCCCGCTGCATCCTGGTGGTCGCGCCGGCACGAGCGCCAGGCCGATGATTTCGCCGCCCGCCACGCCGATGCCCGCAAGCTGGCAGCCGCCCTGGTCAAGCTGTTCCGCGACAATGCGTCCACGCTGACCCCCGATCCGCTGCATTCGGCGTTCTTCGATTCGCATCCACCGGCGCTCGAGCGCATCGCGCGGCTGAACGCCATGACGACGCATTAGCTCGGCAGGGACCTGCGCGGCGTGCACCCGATGGGTTAAAATAGCGGGCATGCTGGCAAGTGACCGACATCCTGGGGGCCTCGGCGGTGCGGCGGTGTTATGGCTTCTACTGACGCTGTCGCCGCAGCATGCGCGGGCCACGACTTACACCTTGTCGGGCGCCAGCGACGAGGTGGTCGGCGAGGACCGCACCGTCGTGACGGTCTACGAGGACACGCTGTACGATCTGGCGCGCAAGTACAGCCTGGGCTCGGAGGAAATCATTCGAGTCAATCCCGGGGTGGATCCCTGGTTGCCCGGGGCCGGCAAGACACTGACGGTTCCCGGCCGACACATCCTGCCGCCCGGGCCGCACGTCGGCATCGTGGTCAATTTGCCGGAACATCGGCTGTACTACTATCCGAAGCCGAAGCGCGGCCAGCCCCAAGAAGTCATGACCTTCCCCGTGAGCATCGGGAAAATGGGCCGACACACCCCCTTGGGCGTCACTTACATCAGCGATAAGCGCAAGAATCCGGTTTGGTATCCGACCAAGTCGATTCTCGCGGAACATGTCAAGGAGGGGGATCCTCTCAAGGCGATGGTTCCCTCGGGACCCGACAATCCGCTGGGGTTGTTCGCCATGCGTCTGGCCTTGGGGGATGGAACGTACGAGATTCATGGCACGAATAACCCCGTCGCGGTCGGCCTGCCCATCACTCATGGCTGTATTCGCATGTACCCGGACGATGTGGCCGCCCTCTATCCCTTGGTTCCGGTGGGCACGCCGGTGCGGCTCATCAACGATCCGGTGAAGGTGGCGTGGGTGGATGACGAACTTCTGCTGGAAGCGCATCCGCCGGTGGATGCGCAAGGGCAGAGCTTCGAGCCCGACCTGAATCAATTCTCGGCATTGCTGCAGGCCGCCGTGGGCAACACCACGGTGGCGATCGATTGGGACTACGCGCGGGCGGTCTTGCAGCAGGCCGATGGCGTGATTGCGACGGTGGGCCTCGAAGCCGAGGACCCGTCGGCCCCGGCCAGACCGGCGCTCAGCTCCGCGGGCGCCGATGCGGGCCGCGCGCCGCTATCGAAATAGTCATATTCCGCGGATACAATCGCCGTGATCGCTGTCAGATCATGGACGCCATTGAAACCCAACGCGCGGAGGTCTTCATGAACATCAGTGAAGCGGGCTCGGTACGCCCCGCCAGGATGCCGCTCTACGGACCCGCCACGGCTCGTGTTGCCGATTCGCCCCGTGTTGCCGATTCGCCAAGGAAAATGGTTTCGGGGAAACTCATCGGCAAATGGGCGCTGTACATCGTGCCCCACATTGCCGAGGATCGCAGCGTCTCGATTGCCAAGCTCGCCTACCGCAAGGCCGAATGCCGCGGCTTCGCCCCCGGTCACGAGCTCCAGGATTGGCTGGCCGCGGAAAACGAAGTGGATCAGCGCCTCGCCGGCGAAGGGCGCGTATTCTGAGCCGGTCCGCGCCGCGCCGCACAACACGGCGGTGATCGGCCGCCGCACTCGCTCAGCGCGGTGGCGGTCGATCCACTACCCGCACCGTGTAGCCGCCGGACTTCTCGTCCGGGCGCAGAACGAGCAGGCCGCGCTTTTCGCCATCGGCCAACAGGTCGTTGAACGACTTGAATCCATACGCTCGTTCATTGAATCCCGGATGGCGGCGCTTGATGGCTTGTTTGATCATGGAACCCCAGATCGGTTCACTTCCGCCGCGCTCCTCGGCCAGCGCCTCGAGCGTTTCCACGATCAATTCGAGCGCATCGCTGAGATCCGGTCCCTTGTTTTCCGCCGGCGCGGCGTCGGCGGACGCGGCGGCGGCGCGCTGTGGAGCCGCGGAGCGGCGCCGCGACTTGGAAGGCTCCTTGCGCACCAGATCATCGTAGTAGATGAATTCATCGCAATTGTTGATGAATAGATCCGAGGTCGAATTCTTGACCCCCACGCCGATGACGGTCTTGGCGTTTTCGCGCAATTTGCTCACCAGCGGCGAGAAGTCGGAGTCGCCGCTCAGGATGACGAAGGTATCCACGTGACCCTTGGTGTAGCACAGATCCAGCGCATCGACGACCATGCGTATGTCCGCCGAGTTCTTGCCGGACTGGCGCACGTGAGGAATCTCGATGAGCTCGAACGCCGCTTCGTGCAAGCCGCGCTTGAAATCCTTGTAGCGATCGAAATCGCAGTAGGCCTTCTTGACCACGATGTGGCCCTTGAGCAGCAGCCGCTCGAGCACCTTCTCCACGTCGAAGCTTGGATACTTGGCATCGCGCGCGCCCAAGGCGATGTTCTCCAAGTCGAGAAAAACCGCCATGGTGGCGTCGGAAGAAGTTCGGGCAGTCATTCGGTGGTATTCGTCATGCGGAGGGCGAGTTTACTCCATTCCGCGCAAGGCGTTTGCGCGAACGGCTAAAACCAATTGTAGTTGAAGCTGATGCTGACGCGCTCCGCATCGACGCGGTTGGGCACCACTTCATGCCGCAGCCAACTCTCGAACAGCAGCAGCTGCCCCGCCGCCGCGGGAAATGTTCCCCATGGCCGGGTTTCGCGCCTGGCGGTGGACTTGCGCGGCGGCGCCGCCATGAAGCGATCCAGCCGCGGATCCTCGAATTTGATTCCGGGCGTTCCCGGCGGGACCCGTACGTAGTAGGTGCCGCTCAAACTCGACAGAGGATGCAGATGCAGCCCGTGCACCACATGCCGCGGCATGATGTTGACCCAGCAATCGGTCATCTTCAGCTCGCGCCCATCGAGGTCCCAGTCGACGGTCTTGGCGAAAGCCTGCACGTGCCGGCCAAGCTTGGTTTCCAGGGCCTTGAAGCTCGGCGATATGCGCTGCAGCCAGTGCACCGACCCGTAGGAGGTGTAGCCGCCCGGATAGTTTTCGGCGGACCAGCGTCGGCCGGCCGTGTCGTCGTGGCGCAGCTGTCGGCATTCCTTCAGAAGCTGGCGGTTGAATTCCCGCGCGCCGCGTCTCTGCAAGGCGTTCGCATACACGAAGGTCGGAAACAATCGGTGCATCGTCATCGGCCAAGCGTACACGAGAGCCTGTGTCCGGTCGCACAATCTGCGATAACATCCCGCATGAATTCCGCGCAGACCGCACCCCTTTCGCGACCGACCGGCGCCATCCCCTGGCGGGTCGCGCCGCCGCTGATCAGCACGGCGCTGATCATGCTGGGCTCGGGTTTCTTGGGCACGCTGCTGCCGCTGCGATTCTCGGCCCTGGGATTGTCGGACGGCGTGATCGGCCTGATCGCCGCCGCCGAGGCGCTGGGGTTCTTGGTGGGATGCCTGTACGCGCACAAGGTGATCGTCCCGGTGGGTTTGGAGCGAGCCTACGCCGCCTTCGCGGGGGTGAAATCCGTCGCCATTCTCGGTCTGTATTTCGCGGATGGCGTGGCGGCGCTGGCGCTGCTGCGATTCCTGATCGGCGTCAACGCCGCGGGATTGGCCATCATCGTCGAAAGCTGGCTGAATGCGCTGGCACCGAATGCGCAGCGCGGCCGCGTGCTCACGATCTACGTGCTGGTGTACGGTCTGTTCTTCGGCCTCGGCCAACTATTCAGCCAATCGCTCGACGTCAAAGGGCCGGAATTGCTGCTCATCGCCGGCATGTCGACCACTCTCGCCCTCGTCCCCATGGTCGGGATCGACGTGCGCGCGCCGGTGCTGCCGCGCCGCGTGAAGCTGGAAATCATCAAGGCGTTGCGCACCTCGCCGGTGAGCGTGAGCGCCTGCCTCTTGAACGGTCTCATTCTGACCGCCTTCACCACGGTGGGGCCGCTATTGAGCGAGCGCATCGGCTTCGATCAGCGGCACATCGTCTTGCTGATGGCCTGCGTGTCGCTCGGCGGTCTTTTCCTGCAGTGGCCGATCGGCCATCTGTCGGACAAGATAGACCGCCTGCATGCGCTGATCGGGCTGGGGCTCGGCATTCTCGCCGTGACCGGCGCGCTGGTGTGGGCGGGCGAGCGCATGCCATTCGCGCTGCTGGCGCTGCTGTTCGGCGTTTTCGGCGGTCTCGCGGAAAGTCTCTACGCGGTGGGGGTTGCGCATGCCAACGACCGCGCCGTCGCGACCGACTATGTGGCGCTGTCCTCGACCTTGCTGTTCGTCTGGGCGCTGGGCTCCTCGCTCGGGCCCCCCATCGGAACCTACGCCATACAACTCATCGCGCCGCGCGCGTTCTTCGTCTATGTCGGCGTGCTGACGCTGGTGTTCACGCTATTCGCCGTCTGGCGGCTCACCCGCCGCAAGGCCGAGCGCATCGTGGAGTCGCGCGAGGAATTTCTCGCCTACCCGCAGACATCGCCGGAAATCTACGCCTGGCTGCCTTATCATAAAGATCCGGCCGCGACGCCTGCGGCCAGGAACGAAACAGACCCTAAGAATTGAATTCGCAATCCAAGGTGCTCAATGACTCATCGAAGTACTCGCGCGAAGAAATCCCCGATGCTGGCCTTGCTGGGCGCCGCCGCCGCCCTGTGCTCGGCGCCCGCCTGGTGCGCCCAGGCCTATGCGCCGATCACGCCCTCGATGAGCGACCGGACCGTTACGCTCACGGGCCACGATCTGACCATCGATCAGATCGTCATGGTCGCCCGCTACGGCGCCAAGGTCGAACTGGGCGCTGAGGCGCGCCAGCACCAGGCGGACAGCTATGGATTGCTGCTCGAGGCGGCCGCCGAGGGGGTGCCGGTGTATTGGTTCAACCGCGGCTCGGGCGATCAGCGCGAGACGGTGATGTTCCAGGGCGACCCATTGTCGCCGAAGAATCGGGCGCTGATCGAAAAGACGCAGTCCGAGAGATTTCACTCCGGCGCTCTGTGGGGAACGGGCCCCGAGGTCGCTAACGAAGAGATCGTGCGCGCCATGATGGTGGTGCGTGCCAATGACATGGTCTACAACGCGCCCAGCCCGCAGCTGTCGCAAATGCTCCTGGATCTGCTCAACCACCGCATCACGCCGGTGGTGCAGTCTCGCGGCACGCTGGGCGAGGGCGATCTGGCGCAGCTGGGCAATATCGGGGCGACCATGGTGGGGGCGGGCGAGGCGTATATCGGGGCAGTGCGCATGCAGGCCGATCAAGCCCTCAAGAGCGCCGGCCTCACGCCCATCCAGCCCTTTGCCGCCGACGACAATGCGCTGACCAGCAGCAATGCCTATGCCACGGGACAGGCGGCGCTCCTGGTCCACGACGCCCGCGAGGCGCTCGAATGGGCGGACCTGATCTACGCCATCGATCTGGACGGCATGAATAGCAGCATCACGCCCTTGAGCCTGCCGGTGCAGCGCGACCGACCGGAGAAATGGCTGAACTGGCACGCGGCCCGCATCCTCGACATGATCAAGGGCAGCTATCTGTTCGACCGGGATGTGAAGCGCATCATCCAGGATCCCGAAAGCCTGAGAGCCTCGTCGATTCGCCAGGCATCGGCCTGGGAGGAGTGGGGGGCGTTGCGCGACGCCGTACTCTTCCAGGCCAATTCCTCCGATCACAATCCGGCCGTCAACGTCGGCCTGAGCCCGCAGGATTCATGGGAACTGGCCACCCCTCAGTTGATGCGCTTCTACGTGAAGGGCGGCGCACATAGCCACGGCCAGCATGGCTACATCGTCTCCAATGCCAATTGGGATCCCTACCCCTTGGCGAACCGGATCGAGAGCTTCGTCATCGCGTTGGGCAACATGGATATTGCCGTGATGCTGCGCATCGAGCGCTTCCGCAGCCCCTTCTTCACCGGGGTTTCCCTCTCCGACGTGCTGCCGGGCGTGGGCGGCGGTTTCTTCGATTATGCCCCCGTCGACCTTCAGCAAGAGATCCAGAGCGTGATGAATCCCGTGGCCCCCTTCGGCAGCGCCATCGTGGGCACCGTCGAGGATCTGCAAGCGCAGACGCGCATCAAGGTGCAACGGGCCCGGCAGGCCGTCGACACCACCTTCGATCTGCTGGGCTTCGATCTGCTCGAGGGGAGCCTGTGGATGGATGTGCGAAGCACACAGGATGCCAAGCGAGGCTTCGGCGCCGCGCCCACGGCGGCATGGAACGCGTTTCGTCAGCGGGTGCCGCTGCGGCCCGATCCCGCCGCGCCCAGCAGCCAATCGATCGCGCAGACGGCGATGCAATTCTTGAAGACGACGCCCGCGGCGACGTTCTATCGCGGCGCCGCCGGAGGGCGCGCCGCGACCCGCGGGCGCGCGCGAGTCGCTGGCTCCGTAGAGGATTCCAGGGCGCGGGAATCCCAGAGCCTTGGCTTTGGCCGCATCCGCGGGAGCGATGCCGATGGCCTCGGCCGCATTGCCGGTTCCCCAGGGCTCGAGGGGCACCACGCGATAGCCCATTTGCGTCAGGGACGCGGCCGTGTCGGCGGAGAAGGCGAAGGGCTCGGCCGCCAGAGTGTCCGGCAACCATTGATGATGGATGCGCGGCGCATCGACGGCTTCCTGCAGCGTCATGCCATGGTCGATGACGTTGACGATGATCTCGAGCACCGTCGTGATGATGCGCGAGCCGCCCGGCGTGCCGACCACCAGCAATGGCTTGCCGTCCTTGAGCACGATGGTCGGAGTCATGGAGCTCAAGGGCCGCTTGCCCGGCGCAATCGCGTTCGCCTTGCCCTGCACCAGGCCGAATAGATTCGCCGCGCCGGGCTTGGCGGTGAAGTCGTCCATTTCATCGTTCAAGAAGAAGCCGGTGTTGCCGGCGATGACCTTGGCGCCGAAGTCATCGTTGATGGTGTAGGTGACCGACACGGCGTTGCCATGGGCGTCGACGACGGAGTAATGCGTGGTGGTGGCGTTTTCCTCGGCCGCCGGCCTCATTGCCGAGCGCTGCCGACGGGGTTGCGCGATGCGGCTGAATGCGCGGCTCGAATCGCCTCGGTATGGTGCGGCGAGAGCAGGCGCGCGATGGGATTGTCGACGAACGCGGGATCGCCCAGGTAGGTATTGCGGTCGCGATAGGCGTGCCGCATGGCCTCGGCCATCAAGTGCACCGACTCGCTGGAGTGAAAGCCGAGGGCCTTCAGCGGGTAGGCTTCGAGCACCTGCAGCATCTCGCACAGGGTGACGCCTCCCGAACTCGGCGGGGGCGCCGACAAAACCGTGAAGCCGCGATAGTTGCAGGAAATCGGCGCGGATTCGGTGACGGTGTAGGCCGCGAAATCCTGCTTGGTCAACAGGCCGCCGTTGGCATGGGAGGCCGCGGCCACGGCGTCGGCGATCGCGCCGTGATAGAAGGCCTGCGGCGCCGCCGTCGCTGATGGCGCGCAAGGTCGCGGCCAGATCCTTTTGCACCAGGCGCTCGCCGGGTTTGAAAGGCGCGCCGTGATGCGAGAAATATCGCGGCGACGTTCGGCTGTCCGCGGAACTCGGCGGTGCCCGCCTCGAGCACGTCGACGTCGCCGCGGGTCAGAATGAAGCCCTCCTGCGCGAGGCGTATCGAGGGCGCCATCAGCGCCGCCCGCGGCAAGGTGCCGTATTCCTGCCGCGCCGTTTCCAGTCCCATCACGGTTCCGGGCACGCCGGCCGCGAGATAGCCGTTCAGGCTCTTGTCGCTGACGGGATTGCCCTGCGCGTCGAGAAACATGTCGGCGCGCGCCGCGAGCGGCGCCTTCTCGCGAAAATTGATGAAGGTGTTTCTGCCGTCGGCGAGGTGAATGGTCATGAAGCCGCCGCCGCCGAGGTTGCCGCAGCAGGGATGCGTCACCGCGAGCGCATAGCCCACCGCAACGGCCGCGTCCACGGCGTTGCCGCCCTGGCGCAGAATGTCGGCGCCCACCTCGGAGGCCAGATGCTGTGCGCGTCACCACCATGCCGCCGGCCGACTCCAAGGGCGCCGGAGCCGCCGCCCGCGCCGGCGCGATGGCGCTCGATGCGGCCGCGGCAACGAGGGTGAGCGTGCCTAACGCGGCGATGCGCGGGGAGAGGCGGATTTGCAGAGGCATTGCTGGGTGAGCCTTGAGGTGAGTCTTGGGGCGTGCCTTGACGTGAGCCTTATGAGGGTCGATTGGCCGGCAGCGGCAGCGGCGGCGCGGGCAGGGTTTCGAGCACGCCCTGCACCCCGAGGCCGAGCGCGAGCAGCGCGCGGTCGGCGCCGGCCGGCGCGTCGAGTTCGATCGACACGGGAAGACCGCCGCGGGTGAGCCCGACCGGCAGAACCAGTCCCGGCAGCCCCGCGGTGCTGCCGGGCGCGATGTTGCGCGCGACGGCCGTAGCGAAGGGCAGTGACCGGCCGCCGGCCTCGACGGTGCTTTCCTCGCCGATTCTCGGCGCCGGCACCAGTGTCGTCGGAAATACCATTGCGGCCACGCCCGTCCGCGCAAAGTATTCCTGGTACAGGCGGCGCAGCTGCGGCAGGTATCGATCGCGCGCCGCCGTGTAGGCCGTTTCGGTGACGAAATTGGCGCCACCGGGCAGAACGTCGCTGCGAAACACCCGCTGAATGTCGGGGCTGGCTTGCGCGACCACGGTATCGAAGTCGACGCCGGCGCCGTACTGCTTCAGATAGTGTGCGAGCGCGACTCGCACATCGTGGTTCTGCACGGCGTTTGTGGTGACATCGATGAGCGCGGCGAGTCCCGGCAGCTGGGTCTCGACGATTTGCACGCCGGCTTCCTTCAGCCGCGCCAGCGCGAGTTCGGTCAGACGCTGGATTTCCGGGTCGAGTTCGGTGAACCAATAATCGCGCACCACGCCCAGGCGCAGCCCCTGAAGCTGCGCGGCTTCAAGCTTTTGCCAGTCATTGGCCACCACCGAATCGAACAAGCAAATGTCCGCGACGCTGCGCGCGTGCGGCCCGACCTGATCGAACAGCGGGGAGATCGGCACGCAGCCGTGGGTCGAGTAGCGTCCGGTGGTGGGCCTGAAGCCGACAATGCCGCAAAACGCCGCGGGCACGCGGATGGATCCTTCGGTGTCCTCGGCAATGCCGAGCGGGGCGAGACGGGCGGCGACCGCGGCCGCGGTTCCGCCGCTGCTGCCCCCGGGAATGCGCGTGGGATCGTAGGGATTGTGGACCGCGCCGAAAGCCAGATTGTTGCTGGTCCAGCCGTAGGATAGTTCGTGAAGATTGGTCTTGCCGAGCACCAGGGCACCGGCGCCGCGCAGCGCGGCGACCACCGGCGCATCCTGGGCCGGGCGAAAATGCCGCAGCGCCGGCGTCCCGGCGGTGGTCGGGTAGTCACGCGTGTTGACGCTGTCCTTGACCGGCATGGGAAGTCCGAACAGAGGTCCCGGCGGCGCACCCGCCAGACGCTCGCGGTCTCGGGCCCGGGCATCTTCGAGCACCCGTGCAGGTTCCAGAGTAATGAAAGCATTGAGCGCGTGCGCCGATCGGCATCTCGCGAGCAGCGCCTGCGCGTAGCGCTCCGAAGTGAACGCGCCCTGAGACATGTGGGCCACGGCCTCCGCGGCGCCGAGGTTGCTGAGCCCGGCGTCGTCGTCGCTCCCGCCGGCGGCGGCTGAGCCCTCTTGGGCAGGCCCCTTCACGGCAGTCACCCCTGCGGCCTTGGCGCCGGCTGCGGACATCGCCACCGATGCCGTGGCTCCCAGCACGAATGCACGGCGCGAAATCTCAACGTGCTCCGACACGATCGCGCCTCAACGCCTGGCACATGCAATGCACTGCGCCGCCGCCGTTGCCGATCATGGACACATCGGGATCATAGACGGTCAGCCCCTCCGCGCGGCAGGCGGCGACTAGTTTCTTGCTCGAGGCCGGCACCAATACGCGCTCGCTGCCGAGAGCCACCACATTGGTGCCCATTTGCATGGCGTCGCCATAGGAAATGGGCAAGGCCCGGATGCCCTTCGAGCGCAGCCACTCCACGAGTTCCGGCTCGACCGCCTCCACGCACACCACCGCCAGTCCTTCGGCGATCATGCCCATCTGCACATCCAGATGCAGGAAGTGCGAATCGAAGGCATAGGTGTGGAATTCCCATCCCTCCGCCTGGAACCAATGCTGCAGCTGCCGCACAGCGGGCTCGATGGAGCGCTCACCCGAGTAGCCGCAGGCGGCGACACCCGGCTTGAGCACCATGAAGTCTCCGCCCTCGACATTGCCCGCGGTCACCATGTCGTAAATCGGGATGCCCGCATCCAGATAGAATTGCAGGCAGGCCGCATATTCTCCGCGCCGATACGGCTTCTGCATCTGCATGATCACGGCTCCCCAGGGAGTCATGACGCTGCTGTCGCGCGCAAAGATCTGGTAGGGCAGCAGCGGATCGGCGGCGAGAAAGTGCACTTTGACTTCCGCCTGCCGGTAGGCGTCGATCATTTCGCCGTATTGCCGACGAGCGGTCGGGAAGTCGAATTTCAGGCCGACCCTTTCGGCTCGCTCGCATACGGCGTTGCCCGGCTGCCAGGTGAAATGATCGATCGGCCCGATCAGAACGTCGCGCAAGGTGCCGTATTCGCTGTCGACACCCCAGCTGTCGAGCGCAGGCGTGCGGCCGCCTTGAATTCTGGTGCGCAATTGCATCGCGAGATCTCTCCCCATGGTTGCACCCACATCATATCAGCCGTGCGACAATGCCCCCAATGCCGATCATCGATGCAAAGCTGACCGCATTGACCGCCCATCCCTCGACCCCGAACGATGCCGTCCACAGCCTCGGGGTGCGGGTGCGAGCGGAAAGATCCGATATTCTGGTGTTCCACTATTCGCTGGCCGCAGACATGTCTCGTGTGCGAGTTCCCGCATCGGGCGTGGGTGGGCCGGCGGATGCTCTCTGGAAGCACACTTGCTTCGAGGCGTTCGTGGCAGGCGCGGATGCATCGGGCTACCATGAATTCAATTTCTCGCCCTCCCACGACTGGGCCATCTACCGCTTCAGCGCCTACCGGGAGCGCATGTCGCGCGCCGAGAGCGGCGCAGCGCCGCAGATCTCGGTGCGCCGGAGCGACCGGGGACTCGACTCGAGTCCAGGGTGAGCTTAGGACAACTGGTTGACTTGCGTGATGTCCGCCAACTTCGGGTCGCCATGGCCGCGGTCATCGAAGACAATGCAGGTGGTCTTTCGTACTGGGGGCTGCGGCACCCGCCCGGCAAACCCGATTTTCACCATCCGCAAGGATTCGCGCTCGAGGTGCTTCGCTCATGAAGTTTGGTATCGACCGACTGCTCGAAGAGCCCGAGTTGCGCAAGCCGCTGGCGGGTCGGCGCGTGGCGCTATTGGCGCACCCCGCCTCGGTGACGCGCAACCTGGACCATTCCCTCGACGCGCTGGCGGCTCTCGGCGATGTTCGCCTGAGCGCGGCGTTCGGCCCGCAGCATGGGCTGCGCGGGGACAAGCAGGACAACATGATCGAGTCGCAGGACTACACCGATCCCGTGCACGGCATTCCAGTGTTCAGTCTATACGGTGAGGTGCGCCGACCGACGCCGGAGATGATGGATGCCTTCGATGTGCTGCTGGTTGATTTGCAGGACCTCGGTTGCCGCATCTACACCTTCGTCACGACCTTGCGCTACGTACTCGAGGCGGCTGCGCAGCGGCACAAGTCCGTGTGGGTTCTGGATCGGCCGAACCCCGTGGGCCGGCCCGTGGAAGGGCTGATGCTCCGGCCTGGCTGCGAAAGCTTCGTCGGCGCCGGCGCGATGCCGATGCGGCATGGCCTCACCCTCGGAGAGCTGGCACGGTGGTTCGTCAAGACTCTGCATCTCGACGTCGACTGCCACGTCGTGCCGATGCTGGGGTGGGCGCCGAATGCCGCACCCGGATATGGGTGGCCGCTCGGCGGGCGCACCTGGGTCAACCCCAGTCCCAATGCGCCCAACCTTTGGATGGCACGCTGCTATCCGGGGTCGGTGATGCTCGAGGCCACGACGCTGTCGGAAGGCCGCGGCACGACCAGACCGCTGGAGCTGCTGGGGGCGCCGGATCTGGACGTGCGCGCCTTGTTGACGCAGATGCGTTCGCTGGCCGCGCCATGGATGAGCGGCTGTCGATTGCGGCCCTGCTGGTTCGAGCCCACGTTTCATAAGCACTCGGGCAAGCTCTGCGCGGGCATCCAGGTGCACACGGAAGATGCCGCATACTATGACCACGAGGGATTCAGGCCCTGGCGATTGTTCGCACTCGCATTCAAAGCCTTGCGGCGGCTGCGCCCGGATTACCCGATCTGGCGCGACTTCGCCTACGAGTACGAGAAAAACCGGCCGGCGATCGATGTGATCAACGGCAGCGATCTGCTGCGCCGTTGGGTGGACGATCCCGCGGCGACTCCGGCGGACCTGGAATCGCTGACGGTTGAAGACGAGACCCGCTGGCGCAGCGAGCGCGAGGCGGTGCTGCTCTACTAGCGACGACGAGTCGCACGCTGCACGTGCAAGAACGCCCGCGCCGACGAACCTAGCGACCGCGGGGCCGGCTGAAGCGGCGCGCCAGTGCCGGAAGTACCAATAGGTTGAGGAAGGTCGAGGACACCAAGCCGCCCAGCACGGTCACGGCCATCGGTCCCTCGATCTCCTGGCCCGGGTGCGTCATGTTGAATGCCAGCGGCGCCAGGCCGAGGGCGGTCACGGCGGCCGTCATGAGGATGGGAATCAGCCGCTCATTGGCGCCGCGCAGCACGGCTTGCATGTCCCAGGGGACGGCCTCCTGCTCGACCAGGTGCTCGTAGTGAGCCAGCTGCAAGATGGCGTTTCGAGCGCTGATGCCGAATACCGTGACCAAGCCGACCAGGGTGCCGAGGGAGATGCCGATACCGGTAACGGCGATCGCGAACACGCCGCCGATCAGGCTAAATGGCAGATTGATCATCACCAACCAGCTGTTGGCGCGCCAGCGAAAGGCGACCAGCAGCACCATGAGTATGAGCGCCAGCGCCAGCGTGGAATAGATCGCGAGCTCATTGCGGGTGTGTGTCTCGGCGGCGGCGGCGCCGGTGAACTCGATGTAAAAGCCGGCGGGCAGGGCGACCGAGCGGGCGATGCGCTGCTGCGCCTCGAGAACCGCCGCCCGCAGGGGTCGGCCGCTCACATTGAAGGTCACGGCGATGCGGCGCTGGCCGCCGTCGTGTTCGATGCTGTAGCGGTCCGAGCCCACGGACAGATGTGCCACCTGCGAGAGCGGCACCTCGCCGAGCGGACCGCCGATCATGAGCCGGGCGAGCTGCTCGGGCCGATGCCGCAGCGCATCCGGCAGCAAAACGACCGTGTCCACCGTGCGCGTGCCGACGAAGGTCTGACCGACGTCCGTTCCGGTGTACGCCGACTGGATGGATTCCAACACATCCTGGGTGCGCAGCCCCGTGGCCGCCAAACTCTGCGGCTGTACCTGGATGGACAGGGTGGGCGTGCCGCTTTGCCGTTTGAACTGCAGATCCACCAGGCCCTTTTCACGGGCAAGTGCGGCCATGATTCCATCGCCGACGCCATCCAGCGCGTCCAGATCGTCCCCGAATACCTTGATGGCCACCTGCGCGGTGTCGCCGGTGAGGCTCTCGCTGATCCGGTCGCCGAGGAAGGTCACGACCTCGCTTTGAATGCCGGGATATTTCTGCAGTATCGCGCGCAGGTCCTGCTGTGCGCGGCCCTGATTCACCGTGGCGCCGGATTTGAGCTCGACGTGAAATTCGCTCTGGTGCGGACCCCAGGTGTCCTCGCCCAACTCGGCCCGCCCCACCTGTTGCTCGACGGTCGCCACATACCGCAGGTGCAGCACGTCGGCTGAAATGCGCCGGCCGAGCTTGAGCATTTCCTCGAGCGAAGTGCCGGGAATGGAGCTGATCACCTGCATCACGAAGTGGCCTTCGCGAAAATCCGGCATGAAGGTCCCGCCGAGCAGCGGCAGAGCGGCGATGGCCGCGATACAGAATGCGGCCAGGGCACCGGCGACCAGCCTCAGGTGCCGGTCCACCCACTGCACCGCGCCGACTTGCCGCCGCTTGAGCCGGGTCAGCCAGCGCGATTCCGCGTGGGCATCGCGCTCGCGTAGGAATAAGGCGCACAAGGCCGGAGTCGCGGTCATGGCCACCGCCAGGGAGGCCGTCACCGCCAGAATGAAGGACAGCGCCAAGGGCCCGACGAAGTGCCCCTGCACGCTCGAGGTGAACAGCTCCGGCAGGAATACCGCGATCACCACGATGGTGGCATAGATGACCGGTCCCCGCACTTCGAGCGAGGCGTCGCGGATCACATCGAGGCGCGCAAGGGGGTTCGCGGAGGAGGCGTTGCCGCGCATTCGCCGCAGGATGTTTTCGATGCCGACGATCGCGTCATCGACCAACACGCCGAGGGCCACCGCAAAACCGCCCAGGGTCATGGTGTTCAAGGTCTGTCCCATTCGGTCCAGCACCAGGACGGCCGCCAGCAACGACAGGGGAATCGCCATGAACGCGATCGACGCCGCGCGCGCGTCGCGCAGAAACAGGTACAGCACGGCCAGGATCAGCACGGCGGCAATCGTCAAGGAGTTCTCGAGATCGCCCAAGGCGCGCTCGATGAAATTTGCGGGCCGGTGCAGCGCGGGATAAACCGTGATTCCCTGGGCTTTCAGCGCGGGCTCGAGGTTCGCCAGCGCTTTTTCAACCGCCAGCGTCGTCGTCAATGTGTTGGCGCCGTACTGGCTGGCGAGCGACAGAAGCACGCCCGGCTTGCCCATGATCAAGGCATCTCCGGAGCGCAGCGCCGGGGCCTCCTTGACCGCCGCCACGTCGCGCAACAGCACCGGAACGGTACCGCGCACGGCGACCACGGCCTGGCCGATGGCCTGCAGGTCGGGCGTCGGAGTGGGCGATTTGAGCAGAATGCGCTGCGCCTCCATGTCGATGAATCCGGCGCCCCGCAGCGCCAGCGCGGCTCGGCCGGCATCGGCCACATCGACGAGAGTGATGCGATAGCTTGTCAGCTTGTCCGGATCGGGCAGAATCTGTATCTGGCGAACGTCGCCGCCGAACACGATGACGTGCGCCACTCCGGGCACGGCGAGCAGGCGCGGCTTGATGACCCAGTCGGCCGCGTCCCGCAGCGCAAAGGCATCGACGCTTGTTCGAGAGCAGGCCGATTTTGAGCAAATCCATGGTGCTCGATACCAGCGGGGAGAGCTTCGGCGTGCCCACCCCGGTGGGCAGAGTGCCGCCGATCTCGGAGAGGCGCTCCGAAATTCCCTGGCGCGCTACGTGCACATCCACGCCGTCGCTGAAGGTAATGGTCACCACCGACAGGCCGGGTATGGATTCGGAACGCAGCGTGGCCAATCCGGACGCGCCGTTTACGGCACTTTCGATGCGTTTGGTGACCAGCTCCTCCACCTGTTGCGGGGCAAAGCCCGGGGCCTCGGTTTGGATATCGACTTGCGAGGGGACGAATTCGGGAAATACGTCCAGGGGCGAGCGCATCGCGCCCCAGCATCCCAGCAGCAGCGCCAACCCCGCCAACGCGGTCACGATGCCGCAGTGGCGAACGCAGAGGGACACGAGTTTCCGCATGCCTTATTCGGCTTCCGTGCTGGGATTGGTCTGTCGCGCGAGCAGCAGGCCGGCCGCCGATGTCACGATCAAATCGCCGCGGTTGACCGCGCCCTTGATGAAATAGCCGTCGGCCATCGGCCGGCCGATATCCAGCGGCGTGCGCACGAACTGCCCGGGTTGCCGCTCGAGGTAGTACCAATATTTGCCGTCGCTGACGACGACGGCCGACGCCGGGATCAATGAGCCTGATTCGCCATGCTCGGCATCGCCGAGCGCCGCCCACGCCAGCAGCCGCTCCCCTTCACTCACGTCCGGACCCTGCAAGAGCGCAAAGAAGCTGCGACCCGGTACGCCGGCATCCGCCGGCGCGTCCCACACTGCATGCGCGTTCCATCGTTCACCGGCGGTTGCCGCGTCGAGCCGCGCGAGCCATAGGTTCTGCGGGGCGCGGCCGTTCACCGATCCCAAGGGAAACGTCACGCGTACGAGCTTGGCCCGGCCCGCCGCGAGTTCGACGAGAAGCTTGCCGTCATCCCGGTCCGCCCAGGGCGGATGCTGTCCCAGGATGGATGAGGACTTGGCTTTGGCGAGCTGCAGCGCAGCCGCATCGATCGCCGCCTGACGCGCGGCGTTCTCGCGAGCTTCGGCGCTATCCGCGCCGGGCGTGCCCGCGAGGCGCTGCGTGCGGGCGAGCGCTGCCTGACTTTGGGCGGCCGCTGCCTGCGCCGTGGCTGTATCGGCGACCGCTTGCGCAATCGCGTCATGACTGAGCACCGCGCCAAATCCGCTGCTCGCGGCTCGATAGGTCACGGCCACCGGCGCGCCCGCGACGATGCCCAGGCTCGCCACCTCCTCGGGCTTGAGGGTGATGAGCAGGGCGTTCGAGTCGGCCCTGTCGGCGTCCGCAGCCTTGTCCTCGGCTTCTGGCTTGGCGGCGTCAGAAGCGGGCAGCTGCTTGCTGCAGGCGCCGGCTAGCGCGAGGCACAGCAGAGGCGCCGCGAAGAGCAGCCGCGAACGCAGGGTTGGCTTGGGTTTCACGGTCGTTCCTCCGGTCTCGGATACTGCCAGCCACCGCCCAATGCCTTGCACAATCCGAGCAAGGACTCGAGTCGCGCGAGCTTGAACTGGCTGAATTGCTCGCGGGCGGCGTACAGGGTGCGTTCGGCTTCGAGGACGGCGAGGTAATCGCCCGCGCCTTCCCGATAGCGCGATTGGGCGCCCTCGAATGCGCGCTCGCTCTCAGCCACGTTTCGCTGCTGAGGTTCCTTCTGCAGCTCGAGAGAATGAACGGCCGCCAGCGCATTCTCCACGTCGCGCAGCGCCGCGAGAATCGAGCCCTGGTAATCGGCCACCAGTTCTTCCTGCCTCGCGGCGGCCTCGGCGACGACGGCGCGGCGCCGCCCGTTGTCGAATATGGTCTGCACCACGGACGCTCCCGCGGTGAGCGACCAGCCGGTTCCCGCCAGCGTGATGACCGCGGCCTGCACGGCCGGATTCTGCACGCCCCCGCCGGCCGTCAGGCTCAAGGTCGGGAATAGCGCGGCGCGTGCGGCGATCAAGTCCGCGTGAGCCGCGGCGAGATTGTCCTCGGCCGCGATCAAATCCGGCCGGCGCTGCAGCAGCTGCGAAGGCAGTCCCGCGGCGAGCGGCGGCTCGCGCAGACCGTCCAGGCGCGTCGCACTCACCAAGAATCCTTCGGGCGCACGGCCGACGAGCAGGGCCAGGGCAGCGAGCGCCTCGGCTTCTTGCTGCTCGAGCCGAGGAACGATCAGCTCGGCGTTGGCGACCGCGGCGCCTTGTGCCGCGAGCTCCGCGGGGCCTGCGCTGCCGGCGCCGTATCGCGCCTCCGTGAAATGCAACACGCCCTGGGCCGCCTGGAGGTTCAGGTGCGCCAGAGCAATGCGTTCGCGAAGCGACAGAACCTGAAAGTAGCTCTCGGCAACGCCGCTCGAGATGGTGATCCGCACGCTGACCAAGTCCGCACGGCTCGCCTGAGCCAGCGAGTTGGCGGATCTGCCGGCGGCGCGATTCTTGCCCCAGAAATCCACCTCGTAGCTCGCCGATAGCAGTGCCGCCCAGTCGGTTTCATGCGCGGTGGCGCCGTGCGATCCGCCGCTGAATTGTTCGACATTGCCGTTGGCGTCCACTTCCGGAAGGAGCGCCGCGCCCGCTTGGCGCGCCCGGGCATCCGCCTGCCGAACGCGCGCGGCGGCCGCGCCGATATCGAGATTGTTTTCCTGGGCCAGGGCGATCAGGGAGTCCAATTCGCCGCTCGCAAATCCGTGAAACCAGGCGGCATCCGGCCACGCAGCGTCGCCGCTCGTGGACCGTTCGAAGGCCGGCGGGAGCACCGGCGGGGCAGGCTGCGCGGCATGCAATGCACAGGAGCTGCACGCCAGGCAGGTGCAGGCGAGGGCAATGAATACCGCAAGGATCGAACTCGGACGCACGGCTGCCCCACCTCGAAGCTGCAAAATTAACACGCGCGGCCGCCGCCCACTTTTGTATATTTGTAAGGATTCGCGGCGTCGGCTCCTGTGTTTCTGGGTCCGGTGGTAGATTGGCCGAATGAACATCTTGCTGGTGGAAGACGACATGGAGCTGGCGCAGTCGATCAATGCCCATTTCCGCGAGCAGGGTTATGCCGTCCAGCATTGCGTGGACGGAAAGATCGGCCTCTCGAGCGCCTGCAGCGCCGAATATCAGGTCATCATCCTCGACCGGATGCTGCCGGGGCTGGATGGTCTGGAGTTCGTCAGGCAGCTGCGCCAGCGCGCGATCATAACACCGGTGATCTACCTCACCACCATGAGCGGAATCGACGATCGGGTGCAAGGGCTGGAGGCCGGCGGCGACGACTACCTGGTCAAACCCTTCGCCTTTGCCGAGTTGTTGGCGCGAGTCAGGGTGCTGGCGCGCCGCCCCGGCGGCGCGCCCGAGCCGGCGACCCGCTTGAGCGCCGGGTCGATGGAGCTGGATCTGCTGAAACGCAGCGTCACGCGCTCCGGCCAGAGCATCGAGCTGTTGCCGCAGGAATTTCGCCTGCTCGAATACCTGGTGCGCAACGCGGATCGCGTGCTGACGCGGCGCATGTTGCTCGAGAACGTCTGGGGGATTCATTTCGACCCGCAGACCAGCGTCGTCGAAAGCCACATCAGCCGACTGCGCGCCAAGGTGAATCAAGGCTTCGAGTTCGACGTCGTTCAAACCGTCCGCGGGACCGGGTACAGATTCCTTGCGCCCCATTAGAATCTTCAAGACCGAGAGCTTTCGATCGGCGGCGCTGTTCGCCACTCTGTTTCTCGTTCTATCCTGGGCAATGCTGGGCGCGGTGTACTGGATCGTCGACGACACTCTGACCGCAACGCTGATCGGCGCCGTCGATGCGGACATCAATACCATCAGAAACGGCTATCGCGCCGAGGGGCTGCCCGAAGCCATCGAAGTGGTGAACCAGCGCCTCGGCTCGGGCAAATATGCGGGCGCGGATCTGCCGGGCGGATACATACTGATCCGCGATGCCGTGAGCGGCACGCGGGCGGGCAACGTCCCGCCCGGCGCGCCGCAACTCGGCTTGTTCAGCCTGTCCGTGCCGCGCGGCGGGGAGCGCACACCCGCGGTGGTGCTCGGCCGCGGCGTGTTCATCGCACCGGGCGTCTATTTGTTCGTCGGCCGCGACACGTCTCCGATTGCGGCCACTCGCGCGCGAATCCTCAAGGCGTTTGCGTGGATCGAAGGGGCGGCGATGGTTCTCGCCGCCATGGGCGGAATCTTCTTCAGTGTGCGCTTCATGCGGCAAATCGACGCGATGGCGCGTACCTGCCAGGCCATCATCTCCGGCAAGTTCAACGACCGCATTCCGCTGCGCGGCAGCGGCGACGAATTGGATCGACTGGCCGTCGCGATCAACAACATGCTCGATCGGATCTCGACGCTGCTCGACAATCTTCGGCAGGTGTCGAGCGACGTTGCGCACGACCTTCGTACGCCGCTCGCGCACTTACGCGGCCGTCTCGAGGAGGCGCGCCAGAAGGCGGTCACCACGGACGACTATGCTGCGCTCGTCGGGCACGCGATCGCCGATACGGATCATCTGCTCGTCATATTCGCCGCGCTGCTGCGCATCTCGCAAATAGAGTCGGGATCCCGCTTGACCGCCTTCACGGCGCTGTCGTTGAGCGAACTGTTGGAACGCATTTACGAGATGTACCGGCCGGTGGCTGAAGATGAGCATCGGGTGCTGCTGCGCGAGATCCAGCCGGACGTGCGGATCCGCGGCGATGCCGAACTACTCACGCAAATGTTCAGCAACTTGATCGAGAACGCGATCCGGCACGCCCCCGCGGGTACCCGGATACTGATTCGCCTGGCCGTGTGGGGAAATACGGCAGCCGCGGCCGTCGAGGACGACGGGCCCGGAATCCCCGCGGTCGAGCACGACAAGGTGTTCCGCCGTTTCTATCGGCTCAGCGCTTCGCGCTCGACCCCGGGCCACGGCCTCGGCCTGGCGCTGGTGGCCGCGATCGCCAATTTGCACGATGCGAAAATCGAACTCGGCGACAATCGCCCCGGACTGAGCTTCCAACTGGCGTTCGAGCGGCTGAGCTGAGAGGCGCCATCTGCATTCGAGATCGCGCCGGTGCCGGACATCGCCGCCGGGCGCACGATTGCCGCACTTTGCCGCCGGGCGTCCGGTTTCTCAGCGGGTCGGGCGAGAAATCTCTTTCTGGTACGATTTCAGGATGCTGGCGAGCAGGCCTGGGAAGCGCATCTGCAGTTCCAAGGCGCGCACTCGGCTGGATAGGTCCACGCCGCGCCGCTCGCTGACGATCAGACCGGCCTCCCGAAGAATGCGGTAGTGCTGCGAGCAGGTCGATTTGGGCATGGCGAGCTTGAGCTTCTGCGTGGTCTGGGTGCAGTTCATGCCCGCCGGCGATTTCAGCAGCTTGCTGACGATCCCGATGCGCACCGGGTCGGACAGGGCATGCAATATGCCCGCGACCGTCACGTCATCGATGTGCGGATGTGTGAGAGGGCGCCCCATGGCGGCAAGGATAGCGCAAAACTTGCAATCCGCATAACCATATAGTTCAATAATGCTGAACTAATGATAAACGGCGCCGGCCGCCGCAGGAACTATCGATGACCAAGCTATTTGATCCGATCCAAGTGGGCGACCTGCGGCTTCCCAACCGCATCATCATGGCGCCGCTTACCCGCAGCCGCGCCGGCCTCAGCCGCATCGCCAATCGGCTGATGGCAGAGTACTACTCGCAGCGCGCATCGGCCGGGCTCATCCTGACCGAGGCCACCGTGGTATCGCCGATGGGGATAGGCTATGCCGATACGCCGGGGATCTGGTCGGCCGAGCAAGTCGAAGGCTGGAAGCTCACCACGCGCGCCGTGCATGAGGCCGGAGGCCGGATTTTTCTGCAGCTGTGGCATGTCGGCCGAATATCCGATCCGAGATTCCTCGACGGAGCGCTGCCCGTGGCGCCGAGCGCCGTGGCCGCCGCCGGCAATGTCAGCCTGATTCGCCCGCCGACTCCCTTCGTGACGCCGCGCGCCCTCGAGCGCGGCGAAATTCCGGGGATCATCCAGGCGTTCCGCAAGGGCGCCAAGAACGCGCAGCTCGCCGGCTTCGACGGCGTGGAGCTGCATGGCGCCAACGGCTATCTGCTCGATCAATTCCTGCAGGACACCACCAACCTGCGCGGCGATGACTACGGTGGCTCGATCGAGAATCGCGCGCGGCTGCTGCTGGAAGCGGTCGATGCGGCCATTTCCGTCTGGGGCGCCGGTCGGGTCGGCGTGCATCTGGCGCCGCGCGCCGATGCCCATTCCATGGGGGATTCCGATCGGCTGGGCACCTTCGAGTATGTCGCGCGCCGCCTCGGCGAGCGCAAGATCGCGTTCATCTGCGCGCGCGAGTACATCGGCCCCGATCGTCTCGGCCCGAGGCTCAAGGCGGCGTTCGGCGGCCCCTACATTGCGAACGAGAAGTTCACCTTCGAGACCGCCGAGCAGGCACTGCAAGCCGGCGACGCCGATGCGGTGGCATTCGGCAGGCTGTTCATCGCGAATCCCGACCTGCCGCAGCGATTTGCGCTGCGGACGCCGCTCAATGAGCCGAGAGTGCCGGAGTTCTATGCCGGAGGTGCGGAAGGGTATACGGACTATCCTAGTCTCTCGGTGAGCCGTCCCGGCTCCGATTCGACCGGCGACCAAGCGCGCGCGGATGCGCGTGTTGCTTCGCAGGCGTAGGGCGGGGGCTTCGAATCGAGCGAATCGGCCTTCGGCGAGGACGGCACTGTTAAATGTGCTTTGCGGGCGCCCGCCGAGTCGCTCATATTTCAATTGAGTGTCAAACTTTTGCGATCCGGGTTAGTCTCAGCACGGGACTCGTCGTGGCAAAGGGAGACCACGGATGGCTTTACGTATCTTTGCAATTGGCACCCTGGCGGTAGTCACGGCTCTCGCCACCGCCTCGGATGTGTCCACTTCGCGACATACGCATTTGCGCGCCGCTACGGTACCTGGAAAGGCGCACTTGCAGGTGTTCGGGGCGCGCAGCCTGCAGCAGCGCCAAAATGCGGCCGGCGGAAAATTCGACGGCCCGCTCGCTGACCTGGACAGGCACGCCTTCCTCGCGCGGCCGGATCACGCCGTGGAGGATTTGCGATCGCTGGCACCCGGGGTGAGATTCACGCAGGCCGCCGCCGGTACGGCGCCGCTCGTGCTCATCGACGCCGTGACCGTCGGCGATCCGCAGCAATTGAAGGCGGTATTAGTCGGGCTGGGTCTGCAGCATGCGTCGGTGTACTCGAATGACGTCGGCGGCTGGCTGCCGGTGTCGCAGCTCGATGCGGCGACCGCCCGCGCGGAAGTTCATTCCATTCGCGCCGCCATGCCGCACACGCGCAGCGGTGCGGTAACCTCCCAAGGCGACTACGTCGAACACAGCGACGTGGCGCGGTCCGGGAATTCGCTCACCGGCGCGGGAGTCACGGTCGGCATCCTCTCCGACAGCTTCGATTGCTACGCGGTGTACGCAACCAACGGGGTAGCCGCGTCCGGGCCGGCGGGCTATGCGAGCAACGGCTTCACGGCCACGGCCGCCACCGACGTATCGACCGGCGATCTGCCGTCGGTTGTGAACGTGCTGGCCGAACCTTACACCGGGACCGGAACACCGTCTGCGACCGGCGACTGCATGAACTATGGCGCTCCCACGCAGCTGCCCTTCTCCGATGAAGGCCGCGCCATGCTGCAGATCGTGTACGACGTTGCGCCCGGAGCGAGCCTCGCCTTCTACACGGGCGAGAACAGCGAAGCGGATTTTGCCAACGGCATCGGCCAGCTGGCGGCGGCGGTCTCCGCGGGCGGCGCGGGCGCCAAGGTCATTGCCGACGATCTGGGCTATTTCGATGAGCCCTTCTTCCAGGACGGCATCGTCGCGCAGGCCATCGACGCCGTGGAGGCAAATGGGGTGGCGTATTTTTCTGCGGCGGGCAACGACGGCACTCTGGCATACGACAATACATCGCCGAGCTTCGCCACGGTGTCGAGCACCTCGCCCAATTCGGGCGAGCACCTCCTGAATTTCGACGCATCGGGCGCGACTACGACCACGTCGCTGCCGGTGACCATTGCCGCGTTGGTGCCGGGTGAATTCGTCGCCATCGTGGTCTCGTGGGATCAGCCCTATGTGACCGGGGCGCCCAACAGCGGCGGGGCGACCGGCGAGATCGATCTATGCATCACGGGCGCTTCCGGTTCCGATCAGATCATCGACTACGATGGCAATACGGCGACCTGCTCGGGCGCGAACGCCACAGGCGCGGATTCATACCAGGTCATGATCGTCGGTAATCCGGCCAACGCCAGCGGCAACACCGCGGCGGAGAATCTGAACATTCAGATCGGTCTCGCGGGCGGTACCACTCCCGGGCACATCAAAGTGTCGGTGGAGGACGATGGCGCGGGCAGCACCATCAATGCCTTCCAGACGAACACCGCGACCATCCAGGGCCATCCGGGCGCCGCAGGCGCAGCCGCCGTGGGCGCGGCGTTTTTCAATGACACGCCGGCTTGCGGCAGCAATCCGGCGATTCTAGAGCCCTATTCGTCCCTAGGCGGTGCGCCGATTCTATTCGATGCCACGGGCACTCGCCTGACCACGCCCGTGGTCCGCCAGAAGCCGGATTTCGTTGGCCCCGACGGGGTCAACAACACCTTCTTGGGTTTCACTCTGGCCAACGCCGGCATCACTGCGGGTAGCGGAGGCTGCCAAAATAATGCAGCTTATCCGAATTTCTTCGGTACCTCGGCTGCGACACCGCATGCGGCCGCCATCGCGGCGCTGATGCTGCAGGCGAATCCGTCCGCAACTCCGACGCA
The DNA here is from genome assembly GCA_963837435.1 of uncultured Gammaproteobacteria bacterium. GTDB lineage: Bacteria > Pseudomonadota > Gammaproteobacteria > Steroidobacterales > Steroidobacteraceae > Bog-1198. The sequence continues at coordinate 349,171 of CAWINJ010000008.1, read as the reverse complement.
GATTTACCAGGCCCTGCGCAGCAGCGCGCTCGCCATGAATTCCCCGTCGCCCAGCTTCGAATCCGGATATGGATTCATTCAGGCCGATGCGGCGCTGGTGGTGCCCACATTGAGCCTCGCCGCCACCGCGGTGGCGGTCGGCGGTACGACCACGCTCACATGGACATCCGTGGACGCCACCGGCTGCACGGCGTCCGGCACGGCGGACTGGACCGGGGCGCGGGCAGCCAGCGGCAGCCAGACGGTCACCCTCTCGATTACCGGGACCAGCACTTACACGCTCTCTTGCACCAACGCGTCCGGCGTTTCCGCTTCGAGCGCGGTGAGCTTGACCGACGTGGCGCCCGCGGCGCCGACACTGGCGTTGAGCGCGAGCTCCATCAATCTTGGCCAGGCGGCAACGATCACCTGGGCATCCGCGAATGCCGCGAGCTGCGCGGCCTCGGCAAATTGGGGCGGGACACTGGCGCCGAGCGGCAGCGAAGCCGTGGTCCCCACCGCCGGCGGCACCGCCACGTATTCGCTCACCTGCGCCAACCTGGCGGGACAGTCAGATGAGAGCAGCGTGACCTTGGTCATCGTCCCGCCGCCGGCGGCGCCGACGCTCACCCTGGCGGCGAATTCCATTACCGTCGGCAGCTCGACCACCATCACTTGGTCCTCAACCGCTGCAACGGGCTGCACCGCGTCGGGGAGCTGGAGCGGTGCGCTGTCGACCACCGGTTCGCAGACCGTGAAGCCCACCACCGCCGGCTCCGATACCTACACATTGACCTGCGCAAATGCCGCCGGGTCGTCGGCGCCGGCCTCAGTCGTGCTGACCGTCACTTCCCCCCCCAGCTCCGGCGGCGGCGCGCTCGACTGGCTGTCGCTGCTGGGTCTGGCCGGTATCGGCGCGGCGCGATTTTTTCGTTTGCGACCACGCGTGCTAACCTAGTTGGGTGGAATGCATAGTCGTTGATAGGAAATCGCTCCTGCGGAGCATGTTGGGCAGTGCTGCGGCAGCTTGCATCGGCATTCTGACGCTGGCGGGCGCGGATCTGGCGCAGGCCACGGCCTACACGCTGTCGAGTCCCACGGATTCGGTGGTCGGGCAGGATCAGATCGGTCGTGACGGTCTATGAGGACACGCTCTACGACCTCGCACGAAAGTTCAGCCTGGGCTCCGAGGAGCTGATTCGAGTCAATCCGGGAGTCGATCCCTGGCTGCCGGGCGCCGGCAAGACTCTCATCGTTCCGGACCGGCACATTCTGCCGCCGGGGCCGCGCGAGGGGATCGTCGTCAATCTTCCCGAGCACCGGCTCTACTACTATCCGAAGCCGAAGCGCGGCGGTCCCGTTCAAGTCATCACCTATCCGGTCAGCATCGGCAAGATGGATTGGCGCACGCCGCTGGGTGTGACTCATGTCATCGGGAAGCAGAAGAATCCGATCTGGTATCCGCCGGAGTCGGTGCGCAAGGAGCATGCCGAGGCAGGCGATCCCTTGCCCGCCATAGTGCCGTCGGGTCCGGACAATCCGCTCGGCTTGTTCGCCATGCGGCTGGCCGCCGGAAACGGCACTTACTTGATTCACGGCACGAACAATCCCATCGCGGTCGGGTTGGCGGTGACGCATGGCTGCATTCGCATGTACCCGGACGATGTCGAGGCTTTGTTTCCGTTGATTGCGGTGGGCACGCAGGTGCGGCTCATCAATGAGCCGATCAAAGTGGCCTGGGTGGACGGCGAGCTGCTGCTCGAAGCGCACCCGCCGGTGGATGCACAGGGACAGAGCTTCGAACCGAACATCGATCAATTCGCGGAGATGCTGCGCGCGGCCGTGGGCGATACGACGGTCGCCATCCATTGGGATTACGCGCGAGAAGTGCTGCAAAAGGCCGAACGGAGTGATCGCCACGGTGGGGCTCGAAGCCGACGATCCCAACGCACCCGAGCCGGCGACGGCAACTCCGGCGGGATCACCGATGCCCGACCCTGCGACGACGCCCGCGCCAACAACTCCACCCGCGCCTGCGACCACAGCACCCGCAAGTGGCGCGTCGCCCTCAAGCGCCGCACCGTCGCCCTCAAGCGCCGCACCGTCGCCCTCAAGCGCCGCACCGTCGCCCTCAAACACCGCACCCACGCCTACGGCACCGGCAACTCGTTAGGCCCTGCAGCTCGAATCCGCGTGCACTTTCACGGAAGCGGCAGTTGCGAGACCACGGTATCCGCATGACCGCATTTCGGAAAGGTCGGATCGGTGCTGGTGGCCGTCCAGGAGAGATTGGCTCTGCCGGTGGCATCGGCGACCAGGGAAATGGGTACCGAAGTGAAGCCGTTGATTCGGGCATTGGTGAGAACCACCCGTTGTGGGCTGGTGCTCATGTCGTAAACAGTGACCACGATGTCTTGGGTGCCGTCGTTGGTAATCTTGACATCGACGCCTTCGGCGCAGGCCGCGCCTGCCCAGAGCAAGGGCAGGGCGCCCAGAATCAGCAGGGTCTTTAGATGACTGCGCATATTTCGCTCCTCAGGAAATATCCGGTCGAGCGTGAATTTCGCTCGCAAAATCCCTTCTCTTGCATGCTACTGGGGTCAGGCGCTCCGAGGCAGCCGCTAGGGCCGGATTCGCCTGTGGGACCTTGCCTACGCGGTGCCGATTCGCCGGACTCTGGTCATATTTCCCTGGTACCTTCATGTGCAGACCAGCAAGGCGGCGAGTTCATGACAATCGATTCACCGGCACACGATTCGCCTCCCAGGGCCCATCCCGGCCAATGGGCGATGTTGAGCGCCTTGGGCGTAGTCTTTGGCGATCTCGGCACCAGCCCGCTGTATACCCTGCAAACGGTGGTTCAGGCCACGGGGGGTCGGTTTACCCCAGACAGCGCAATCGGAATCCTCTCGCTCATCGTGTGGACCCTCATCGTCACGGTCTCCATCAAGTACTGCCTGTTCGTCATGCGCGCCGACAATCGCGGTGAGGGTGGAATTCTGGCGCTGATGTCGCTCATCGGCGCGAACGGGTTTCAGCCCGGCTTCAAACTGCTGACCGGAATGGGTTTGCTGGGAGCGGCGCTCATCTATGGCGACGGCGTCATCACACCGGCCATCTCGGTCTTGAGCGCGCTCGAGGGCGTCAACGTGGTCACCGATACCTTCAAGCCCTTCGTCATGCCGATGGCGGTGATCATTCTGCTAGGTCTGTTCGCGGCGCAGCGCTTCGGAACCGAAAAAATCGGCCGCGCCTTCGGGCCCGTGATGGCGCTCTGGTTCAGCGTCATTGCGCTGCTGGGTCTCGTGTCGATCGTCCAGCACCCGGGGGTCGTAGCAGCGCTCGATCCGCGCTATGCAATCCGCTTCATGGTTCATGAGGGAGGCGCCGGTTTCTTGGTGCTCGGCGGAGTGTTTCTGTGCATCACGGGCGGAGAGGCGCTGTATGCCGACATGGGTCATTTCGGCAAGGGTCCGATCCGGCTTTCCTGGTATGGCATCGTGCTGCCGTCGCTGCTTCTGAGCTACGCCGGACAGACGGCATTCTTGATGGGCAAGGGAACGGTGACGGGCAATCCCTTCTTTCAGATGGCGCCATCCTGGTCGATCTACCCGTTGGTGATTCTGGCCACCCTCGCCACCATCATCGCCAGCCAGGCCATCATCACGGGCTCGTTCTCCATGACGCGGCAGGCCATGCAGCTCGGCTGGCTGCCGGGCGTCGCAATCCGACAGACTTCGGACCGAATCTACGGCCAGATCTACGTTCCCGTGGTGAATTGGCTGCTGATGATCGCGACGGTCGCCATCACGGTGGGATTCGGCAGCTCGGACCGGCTTGCCGGCGCCTATGGCACGGCGGTGTCGACCACCATGTTGCTGACCACGGTGTTGCTGTACCGAGCCATGCACGATGTGTGGCGCTGGCCCATGGCAGGCGCCGCCGCCGTCGCAGGCGTGTTCTTGATCGTGGATGGCAGCTTCTTTCTCGCGAACCTTTTGAAGATAGCGGAGGGCGGCTGGCTGCCGTTGAGTTTCGCGGCGATCTTGTTCGTGATCATGATCACTTGGCGCCGGGGCGTGGAGGCCATCCGCGCCACCCTCACCCAGACGCCGGAGGCGGTGGAGAAATTCTTATCCGACCTCGACGGCCAGGCGATTCCCAGAGTGAACGGAACGACGGTGTTCCTGACGCGAAGCACGCAGAAGGTATCCGGGCTCATCATGGCGCATGCCCATTTCGTGGGAGTGCTGCCGAAGAACGCGATCGCTCTGAGCATCGTGTTCGAGAGCACGCCGCGCATCGCAGGGCCGGCTTGCACGGTCGTGAATCACCTGGCCGAGGGTCTATGGCAAGTCGTGGCCCGCTTCGGCTTTTTCGAAATCCCGGATTTGCTGCGGGTGCTGAAGCAGGCCTCGGGTCTCGGATCCGCGGTCGACTTCGATGCGGCTTTGTTCGTCGGGACGCGCGATCTCGTCGTGCGAAAGCAGAAGGACTCGGTCTTGAGCGGCTGGCGCCTGGCGTTGTTTGCGTTTCTCTATCGCAACTCGGTCAAGGTGGTCGATCGGTTCAGTCTGGCGCCCGAAAATGTGATCGAGATTGCCAGGCAAATTGAGATCTAGCTTCGCGGTATTCCGCGACTGGATCGTGAAAGATCGGACCCGGATCGTGAAATACGGGGCTCTCCTGGGCGCCGGGGTCCACGAGTCCTCGCAGCACGCTCAACAGACCCGCGACCAGTGCGACGCAGAAGGCCGAGAACAGGCAAACGGCAACGATGATTGTCATGGCGCGCTCCGTGACCGTCGCTACATCGAGGACGTCTCGATTTTGAACGCAGCGGCGTGACCCCGGTGTAGGAGAAACGCTGATATTTTTGTCAGACCGGCAGGCGAGGCCGGTATATTGGGGCGAGTGTGTTCGTGAACGGGATGTCAATGATCGATGGCAGTCAATCGGGGCGCGCGGTCCCCGGGGTGGATGACTTAGGGGTGGATGACCTGAAGGGGCGCATCGTGTCCTTCATGCTCGGCGCCTCCACCGAAATTACGCCCTCGGAGGAAGGCCGCCTGTCTGAACTCGCGCGCGTACTGCCGCGCGACAGCGCTGTCTATGTCGCGCATACGCCGCACGCCACCTTCGCGCAGGTGATTCACTCCGCTCTTGCGGTGCGTCATGCGGGATTTCGCGCAACGCCGCACATTGCGGTGCGGCGCGTCGCCGACTCTCGGACGCTGCGCGCCGGGCTGGCGGAATTGCGCGCAGCGGGGGTGGAGGACATTTTGCTCATCGCCGGCGATGCGCAGCGGCCCATGGGCGAATTCTCCGGCACCTTGGATGTTCTGGAATCGCGGATCGTCGAGGAATCCGGCATCGTCCGGATGGGCATCGCCGGTCATCCGGAGGGCCACAATGCGGTGGCGACCCCCTTGCTCTGGAGAGCACTCGAGGCCAAGCAGGCGTTCGCCGCGCGCACCGGCGTGCGGGCGCACATCGTCACGCAGTTCGGACTGGATGGGGGTGCTTTCCGGGCGTGGGAACGGGAACTGACGCGGCGCAAGATCCTGCTGCCCGTGCGCATCGGCATAGCCGGCCCCGCGCCGATGGCCAAACTCGTGCATTTCGCGATTCAGTGCGGCATCGGCGCGTCGATGCGCGTCTTGATGCGCAGTGTCGGGGCTGCCGCTCACGCTGCGGCGCTGGCAACCACGCCGGATCAACACCTGCTCGGAGTTCTGCGGACCCCTGTATCGGCGCAAATAGTCGCGCCGCATTTCTTCGCCTTCGGCGGCGCCTTGGAGACGGCGCGGTGGATGCAGAAAATAGCCGCCGGCGCCTTCGACATCGACACGGCGGCCGGCCACTTCAAGCTGCACGACTGATTTGCGGGCACCGACACGATTTTCGGAGTTTCGCCTACAGAGCATGCAAGGCGAGCCGTGCAACAGTGAGCCCATGAGCGAGAAGCGGGGGAGCGAGGCGCCAGAGAAAGTGCTGGCGGTGCATGGCAACGCCGACGGCTATTGGTACATCGGCGCCGGCCGAACCATTGCCGAGGGTCCGTATCGCAATCCGGATCAACTCCTCAGCGTCGCCTCCGATCTGCTCGCCGCCGAGCTTCACTGGCGCATCGATGTATTCGATATGGCGGGCAACAAAATCATCAGCTACAGCAGCCAGGAGCTGAAGGCCGGCGATCTGCATCCGCTGAGCTGGCGGCCCCAATGGAGCCGGCTGGCTCACTGAGACACGGCCGCGGGTTCATTTCGCGCTGCTGCTGCTCATTGCCTTGATCAGCCGGTAGGTGAACTCCACGCTTTCGTCGAAGGCTTGAACCCCGACGCGCTCGTCGCGTCCGTGGGCGCGATTCTCATCGACGTCTCCCCACACGCCGCTGATGTCGTAGCTCGGTATGCCGGCATTGCGCGTTTGCCGGTCATCGCTGAACCCCGTGGCCATGGTGGGGATGATGGGGACTTTGGGCCACATCGAATGCGCCACCAGCGCCACCTTGTTCATGATTTGCGCCGTGGGAGGCGACTCCGGGCTCACGATCGGCGGCGCGTCGAGGGTGACGCGGATGGCCGGATCGGCGAGCACGGCGACGAGAAGCTGCTGCACATTGTCCGCCGAGTCTCCGGGCAGCATGCGGCATTGAATAGTGGCGCGGGCGCGCTGCGGCAAGGCATTTTCCGCGTGGCCGCCGGAAATCAAGGTCGCTACACAGGTGGTGCGCAGCTGCGCGTTGAGGCGCACGTTTTGACTCAGGCGCTCCGCCGCCGCCAGGTCGGGCGGCGACTGCGCGACTGCGCGCATGTCCGCGGCGACCGATCCGCTCTCGAGAGCCGCGAGCTGGTCGAAGCTGGCGCGGGTGGTGGCGGTCAGCATGACCGGAAACTTGAAGGCCTGCACGCGCAGCAGCCCGGCGGCCAGCCGGTAAATCGCATTGTCGGGACCGGGAAGAGAGCCATGGCCGCCGGGACTCGTGGTCTCCAACGTGAAGGTGACATAGGTCTTCTCGCTGGTCCCCACCTCGAAGAACAGACGTTCGCCGTTTCGGGTATTGCCGCCGCCGCCGTCGAGGTTGACCACCAGCGAGGCGTCGATCAGGTCGCGATGCTCTTTGAGGAGAAAGGCGGGACCGTTGGCGTCGCCGCCGGCCTCTTCGTCGGCCGTGAATGCCACGATCACATCGCGATCCGGAACGAATTTCTCGCGCTTCAGCCGGATCAAGGACTCGACCAGAGCCGCATCGCCATCCTTCATGTCGATGGTGCCGCGGCCATAGAACCAGCCGTCCCGCTCAGTGAGCTTGAAGGGGTCGACCGACCAGTCCTCGGGTTTGGCTTCCACCACATCCAAGTGGCCGAGGAACAACACCGCATTGCCGGGGTGCTTGCCGCGGTAGCGGACCACCACATTGCCCTTGGTCGGATGATCGGGCGGCGCCACGAAAACCACATCGCCGGCCGGGAATCCGGCGCTCGACAACCAGCCTTGGATGGCGCGCGCGGCCATGGTGGAACCATGCTCATGGGTGGTGTTCAACTCCACCAGGCTCTTCAGCATGTCGCGCGCCAGTTCCTGGTCCGCGGGGGGTGCGGTGAGCTGCGCCGAGGAGGCGCACGTCGCCGCCGCCATCGTGAGGCCAAAGGTCAACATCCATCCCCGCATTGAATTCTCCCGGCATTTGCAGTTCACTGAGAATGACAAGCATAACGGAACCGCGGGATAAACCAATGAGAATGGCGACGCCGACATGAACAGCGGGCGGCTCGAAGCCTTCAGCGACGGAGTCATCGCCATCATCATCACCATCATGGTGCTGGAACTGAGGGTGCCGCACGGCGCAACCACGGCGGCGCTGCTGCCCTTGGTTCCTGTCTTCCTGAGCTATGTCTTGAGCTTCATCTACGTGGGAATCTTCTGGAACAATCACCATCACATGCTGCACACCTGCGAGCACGTGACCGGCCCGATTCTGTGGGCCAATCTGCATCTGCTGTTCTGGCTCTCCTTGTTTCCCGTCACCACCGCCTGGATCGGAGAGAATCATCTCGCGGCGGCGCCCTCGGCTCTCTATGGCCTGGTGCTGCTGATGGCGGCGCTCGCCTACTGGCTGCTGCAGCAAACGATCATCCGTTCGCAGGGCGAGGACTCGCTGCTCAAGAAAGCGGTACGCGGGGACTGGAAGGGGAAGCTATCCCCATCGCTTTATCTGGTCGGAGCCATCGCCGCCTGCCGCGCCCCGTGGTTCGCGCAGATCCTCTATGTCCTGGTAGCGCTGCTATGGCTGGTGCCGGACCGACGCATCGAGCGCGTGCTGGTCAAATGACGCCCTTGGCGCGCAGGCTCTCGATATCGGCCGCCGACATGGCCAGGCGCTCGGCGAGCACCTCGCGGGTTTGCGCACCCAAGGGCGGTGGAGCGGAGCGGTAAGCGACCGGAGTCGCCGACAGGCGCAGCGGACTGGCGACCAGAGGCACGCTGCCGGCGACGGGGTGAGGCAGATCGATCCGCATGCGGCGGGCGCGCACCTGCGCATCGTCGAAGACCGCGTCCAATGAATTGATCGGGCCCGCGGGCACGCCCACGCTTTCGAGAGCACCGACCCAGTGAGCCGTGGGATGCCGCACGGTCACCGAGCACAGCCGCTCGATCAATTCGCGTCGATTGGCGACCCGCTGCTTATTCGTGAGGAAGCTCGGATTGCGCGCCAGGTCCGGCAGGCCGAGCACGGCGCACAGCCGCGCGAACTGCGCGTCATTGCCCACGGCGATGATCATATATCCGTCGCTGGTCGGAAAATCCTGATAGGGCACGAGGTTCGGGTGCGCATTGCCTGAGCGCTGCGGCGCATTGCCGCTGACCAGGTAGTTCATGGCCTGATTCGCCAGGCAAGCCACCTGCACGTCGAGCAGCCCGATGTCGATGTGCTGGCCCAGCCCCGTCCGTTCGCGGTGCGCGAGCGCCGCCAATATTCCTATCGCCGCGTACAGCCCGGTCAGGATATCGGTGACGGCCACGCCGGCCTTCTGCGGTCCCGCTCCGGCCTCATCGTCCCGCCGTCCGGTGATGCTCATCAAGCCGCCCATGGCTTGCACCAACAAATCGTATCCGGCCCGCGGCGCGTACGGGCCGCTCTGTCCGAATCCGGTGATGGAGCAGTAGATCAGCCGCGGATTGACGGCGCGCAGCGACGCATAGTCCAGGCCATAGGCCTCGAGGCCGCCGACCTTGAAATTCTCGAGCAGTACATCCGCATCGCGCGCGAGACCGCGGACGATGGATTGGCCCTCGGGCGTCGTGAAGTCCACGGTGACCGACTTCTTGTTGCGATTGGCGCACAGGTAGTAGGCGGCGTCGGCGGAGTCATTGCCTTGCGCATCGCGCAAGAACGGCGGGCCCCAGCCGCGCGTGTCGTCGCCCGAGCCGGGCCGCTCGATTTTGATGACTTCGGCGCCCAGATCCCCCAGCACCTGCCCCGCCCAGGGGCCGGCCAAGACCCGCGAAAGATCCAACACCGTGAGATGCGAAAGCGCGCCGTTCATCGGCACAACTTAGCACGATCGAAACGCACACCGGCTCCCAAGATTATGCGATGCTTCGCTATTTCGTGCGTACCAAGGGTTGGAATATGGTGACTGGCAGCTTTCATTGGGACGATCCGCTGCTGCTCGAGGAGCAGTTGACGGAAGAAGAGACGATGGTGCGCGACGCCGCGCGCGATTATGCGCAAGGCCGCCTCGCGCCGCGCGTGGTCGAGGCTTTTCGCCGCGAGCACACCGATCCGGCCATCTTCAAGGAGATGGGCGAGTTGGGATTGTTGGGGTCGACCATCCCCGCGGAATACGGCGGCGGCGGTCTGAACTATGTGAGCTACGGCCTGATTGCGCGCGAGGTCGAGCGCGTCGACTCGGGATATCGATCCATGATGAGCGTGCAATCCTCCCTGGTGATGCTGCCGATCGACCGGTTCGGCACGGAAATTCAAAAGCAAAAGTATCTGCCGGCACTGGCGCGCGGCGAGACCATCGGGTGTTTCGGGTTGACCGAGCCCAATCATGGATCGGACCCCGGCAGCATGATCACCCGGGCGCGCAGCGCCGCGGGCGGCTATCGCCTATCGGGTGCCAAGACCTGGATTTCCAACAGCCCCATCGCGGATGTGTTCGTGGTGTGGGCGAAGACCGAGGATGACATCATCCGCGGCTTCATTTTGGAGAAAGACTGGAAGGGCTTGTCGGCGCCCGTCATCCACGGCAAGGTGGGACTGCGCGCCTCCACCACCGGGCAAATTCTCATGGACGAGGTGTTCGTGCCGGAGGAGAACCTGCTGCCCGGAGTCACCGGGTTGAAGGGTCCCTTCACCTGCCTCGATTCGGCGCGCTACGGCATCGCCTGGGGCGCGCTCGGCGCGGCCGAGAGTTGCTGGCATACGGCGCGCCAGTACGTGCTGGACCGAAAGCAGTTCGGCCGGCCGCTCGCGGCCAACCAGCTGGTGCAAAAGAAATTGGCGGACATGCAGACCGAGATCACGCTGGCGCTGCAGGCCTGCCTGCGGCTCGGCCGCATGAAGGACTCGGGCATCGCGTCCGTCGAGATCACTTCCATGCTCAAGCGCAATTCCTGCGGCAAGGCGCTCGACGTGGCGCGCACCGCGCGCGACATGCTGGGCGGCAACGGCATCTCGGACGAGTACGCCGTGATTCGCCATTTGGTGAATCTCGAGGTGGTGAACACCTACGAGGGCACCCACGATATTCATGCGCTGATTCTCGGCCGGGCGCAGACCGGCATTCAAGCGTTCAGCTGAGCAACGGCCGTCCCAAGCGCGGCTGTCTCGAGCAAAAGAGCCGCGCGACGGGCCTCAAGGGTACCCCGGGGACGCCGCGCCGGATACGCGCGGCACCCGAAATGCGGGCTTGAGGCCGACATCCCACTCGACCCGAGTCGGAGCATCGGCGCTCAGGATGACCCGCCGCGCCGTCGTTTCCTCGCCGTGCTCGAGGCTCGGATGCCAGACCCGCACGCTGTATTCGCCCGGCGGCATATCGTCGATGGCCGCGGTGCCCGCGGCTTCCGTCTTGGTGAAGTAGGGAGTCTCGGAGACATACACGTACGCCACCATCCAATCGTGGATGTTGCAGCCCAGGACCACGACCCCGGGCTTGTCGAAGACAACGGGCGGCGCATCCGTGCCGCCGTACAAGGGGAGCTCGAAGGTCTTCGCGGGCGAGAAGGAATAGACCTGGTGCCGGATCTTGTCGCTGTTGGGAAACCGCACTTTGGATCCGACGAATATGGGCTTTACGTAGGGAACGAACTGTTTGTCGACCTGATCGACGGCGACTGTTTGCGTCTTGGCCCGCTGCGCGATCTTGGGGTCCAGGGGCGTGGCCAATACGACGGCGTCCGCCACGGATTTTCCGTGCTGGTCCTTGACCAGAACGAGCAGTTCCGCGGCGCCGGCGCGGGCGGAGCCCAGGATCAGGGCCAGACCGGCTGCGGCTGCGAGCGATCTATTCATTTACAGCAGATAGTTCCAGGTGATTTGCGCAATCGACTTAGTGTAGTTGTTGCCGCCGTCCGCGCGCGTGTCGAAGCGCTCGAATCCGCAGCCGATCACGCTGTGCACCGTGAGGGAGTAATTGATCCCCAGCTGAAGCCCGAATGTGGTGCCGGTGAGCTTGTATGCGTATGCCTCCGGTCCGAACGCCGGATCCTCGGCGAGCGCCTGGGAGGCATCGTAGATCTTGGTGCTGCCCGATGTGGTCGACACCACATCGCCGTGGCGGCCCAGCACACCGATCGCGAGATACATGCGTTCGCTCATGGAATATTCCACATGAACCGCGGCATTGTGGCTATTTTGACTGAATGCATCGCCGGATAAGCCGGGTTCCAGCTCCGGTTGCGGGGTCGCGGCGCGGCGCTCGTAGGCGTATTCGCCCCAGAGGTTCCATCGCTCGTCGATGCGCCGGCCCGAGGCGAGCGCGGCGCGGTAATCCCAGGCATTGCGGTAGCTGTCGGAATAGCTCGATCGTCCAGCCGAGAATCCGGCGCGAGCCCAGGGGGCGAAGGCGCCGAGTCCCCACTTTTTCTTCAACGCAATCATGCCGTCCAGGGAGGCGTTGTCGAGTCCGGTGAGCCTGCGATAAGCCTCTCCGCCAAGATCGCCGCCGACGGTCACCGTGTAACCGTCGTCCAGCGCATAGAGCCGAAACATCGAGAGGCGTGCATCGAGCGCGGAATCGCCGACGATATCCGATTGATTCTGCGCATTGCCGACGTTGTCGTCGTGCCGCACGCCGGCCTGGGCAGCCACGACCCAGTCGCCGTGCGCGGCGTAGGGGGTTGCGCCGAGCGCGATCAATGCCACGAGCGCGCCGCAGCTCGCCGCGTGATCGTGGTTGCCTTCCGGTGCGTGCCCTGCGCGGGCATCCTTGAGCCTATGACGTCGCACGGCTCGCATTATGCAGTGCGCCGCGGCAGCGCGTATGCCGCGCCGCGCCGACAGGTGGACGGCGATCGCGAGATCAACTCAGCCGCGCCGTGAAGAAGTCGATCAGAGCACGTAGCTTCAAGGGCATCTGTGCGCGGCTGGGGTAGTACAGATAGAAGCCTGGAAAGGGTGGGCACCAGTCCTCGAGCACCCGCACTAGGGCGCCGGACCTCAGATCCTCCCCCACCAGATCCTCCATCAAATGCGCCAGTCCCACCCCGTCCTTGGCGGCGCTCAACATCAGTGCATTGTCATTGCAGATCAGCGGTCCGTCGACGTCGATATCGAATTCCTGGCCGGCCTGGCCGAACTCCCAGCGATAGGTCACGCCGCTGCTGAATCGAAAGCGCAGGCAGCGATGCCGGTGTAGGTCGGTGGGCTGCAGGGGCGGCGGGTGGCGCCGGAAATACTCCGGCGAGCCCACGACGGCGATGCGCTGCTCGCGTGTGGCGCGCACCGCAATCATGTCCAGGGCCAGACTTTCGCCCAGACGAATGCCGGCATCGAAACCCTCGCCGATCAGATCCACGAAACGGTCGTCGGCGATCAGGTCGAGGCGAATCTGCGGATAAGCGTCGCAAAAGTCCCGCAGAAGGGGTGCGACGATGGTGGCCATGGCCACGCGCGGCAGGCTGATGCGCAGAGTCCCCGTTGGCCGGCCCCGCAACTCATCGAGTTCGCTGAAGGCGGTCGAGAATTGCTCGAGCGCGGGGAGGATGCGCTGCAGGAACACCGCGCCTGCCTCGGTCACGCCGACCCGGCGCGTGGTTCTATTCAAAAGGCGAATGCCGAGCCGCGCTTCCAGCGCTCGCACCGTCTGGGATAGGGCGGAGGGGCTGATCCCCAACGTGGCGGCCGCCTTGGAGAAACTGGCCAGTTGTGCCACCCGGGCGAAAGCTGCCACTGCCGGCAACTGGTCGGGCACCAGGGGAAGAGGGGCTCCACGGTCTATTGTGAAGTGACGCTTCATAAATCGTGAAGATTCTCCCCATTTATCCGGGAAGTCGCAAGGCGCAGCCTATGTCCCAGGCGGCACTTCGCTGCCGACAGCAAAGAGGACCCAACCATGGCCATCGATCGCTATTTCACGCTGGGCCGCAGCGGCCTGAGAGTTTCCCGCCTGGCGCTGGGGACCATGACTTTCGGCACCGACTGGGGCTGGGGAACGGAGGAGAAGTCGGCGCGCGCCCTGTTCGACCGCTATCTCGAGGCGGGCGGCAATTTCATCGATACCGCCGATGTTTACACGGCCGGGACCAGCGAGCGGCTGCTGGGCCGGTTCATCCAAGAGGCGGGAGTGCGCGACCGAGTCGTTCTGACGACCAAGTACACATTCAACGATTTGTCGGGCGGCCGCCCGGATCCCAACACCGGCGGCAATCATCGCAAGAACCTGTTGCGGGCCGTGGAAGGGTCGTTGAAGCGCCTGGGTACCGACTACATCGATCTGTACCTGATGCACGCCTGGGACCGAATCACTCCCGTCGAGGAGGTCATGCGGACCTTCGATGACCTGGTGCGGGCCGGCAAGGTGCGCTACGTGGGTTTCTCCGATGTGCCGGCCTGGCATGCGGCCCGTGCCCAAACCCTGGCGGAATGGCGCGGATGGGAACCCCTGGCGGCGCTGCAGCTCGAGTACTCGCTGGTGGAGCGCAATATCGAGCGCGAGTTCACCACTCTGGCGCAGACGCTCGGCATGGGCATCATGGTATGGAGCCCGCTTGCCGGCGGACTGCTGTCGGGCAAGTACCGCGCCGCCCGCGACGGGATCGTGGGCGAAGGACGGCTGCAGACCTTGAAAGACAGCAAGAACCCGGCTCTGGCGAAGGTGAGTGAGCGCAACTGGCGCATCGCCGCGGTGCTGCAGGACGTGGCTCAGGCCTGCGGGCACAGCATGGCGCAGGTGGCGCTGAACTGGACGGCAAATCGCCCGGGGATTGCCTCGGTGATCGTGGGTGCAACCAGACCGGAACAACTGCAGGATAATCTGCAGGCACTCGAATTCACTTTGCCGGCCGATCTGCGCGCGAAGCTGGACGAGATCGGCGCGCCGCCGCCGCAGTTTCCCTATTTTTTCTTCGAGAATGAGATGCAGGGCATGATTCACGGCGGCGCTCCCATGGGCGACAAGCCGGACGGGTACTGGGAACGCGTCCGATTCGAGGGCGCCGGTGCCGGAGTGACCTAGCCCGCAGCGGGTTTCGCGCGGGCCTCTGAGGTGTCGAGCCGGCTTCACAATCGAGATTTGAAGGAGAGCGAATGAAAATGCGTCAATTGGGCAAGCAAGGACTGACAGTATCCGAGATCGGGTTGGGCTGCATGGGTCTGTCGGATTTTTACTCGAGCAGCGCGATCAGCGAGGCCGAGGGCATTGCGTTGATCCAGCGTGCGCTGGCGCTCGGCGTGACCTTTCTGGATACGGCCGATGTGTACGGACCTCACACCAACGAAGTCACTGTCGGCAAGGCAGTGAAGGGCAGGCGCGCCTCGGTCGTGCTTGCCACCAAGTTTGGCATCGTGCGCGAACCCGGCGCCGCCCGCGGCGTCAACGGCAACCCGGGCTATGTCCGCGCCTGTTGTGAGGCGTCGCTGAAAAGGCTCGACGTGGAGCACATCGATCTGTATTACCAGCATCGCGTCGATCCCAGGGTGCCGATCGAAGAGACGGTGGGCGCCATGGCTGACTTGGTAAGCCAGGGCAAGGTGCGCTATCTCGGCTTGTCGGAAGCTGCCCCCGCCACGCTGCGGCGCGCGCACAAGGTGCATCCCATCAGCGCGCTGCAGACCGAGTATTCGCTGTGGAGCCGCGATCCGGAGGATGAAATCCTGCCGACCATCCGCGAGCTCGGCGTGGGTTTCGTGCCCTACAGCCCGCTCGGCCGGGGCTTTCTCGCCGGCCGCTTCCGACAATTGGAGGACCTCGCGGCGGATGATTGGCGGCGCCAGTCGCCGCGCTTCCAGGGCGAGAATTTCGCGAATAATCTGGCCGTGCTGGAACAGATCAATCTCATCGCCCAGGAGAAGGGCTGCACTCCCTCACAGCTGGCGCTGGCCTGGCTGCTGGCGCAAGCCCCGGACATCGTGCCCATTCCCGGAACCACCAGCCTGAAGCGCTTGGAGGAAAACCTGGCGGCGCCGAAAATCACTCTGACCCAGAGCGATCTGCAGCGCATCGAAACCGTGGCGCCCCGTGGAATCGCGCTGGGCCAACGCTATCATCCGGGCATGATGCAATTGCTCAATGGCTGAGCCGTGATCCGGGGCATGACGCAATTGCTCAATGGCTGAACCGCTATGCGGGCATTGCTCAACGGTTGAACCGATGTCTACGACGCCTGCGGCCGGTGCTCGCTCTGAGTGATCAGGCAGGCGCTGCGGCTGCCGGTGGCGTATATCCACAGCCAGCTCAAGGCGACGGCGAGCCGATTGCGCACGCCGATCAAGAAGTAGATATGGGCGAGTCCCCAAATCCACCACGCGAGCCAGCCGCGCACCTTGATCCTGCCGAAATCGATGACGGCCGCGCGCTTGCCGATGGTGGCCAGATTGCCGGAGTGCTTGTAGCGGAAGATTCGTGGGGCGGTGTCGCCGCGCAGGCGCGCCCTGATCGCGCGGGCAACGTGCATGCCTTGCTGCTTCGCCGCCGGAGCGATGCCGGGCACGGGCCTGCCCCGCCAGGCGTCGACGGAGGCGGTGTCGCCGATCACGAAAATCTCGGGATGCCCGGGTGCCGAGAGATCCGGCTCGACTCGCGCGCGCCCGGCGTTGTCGGCCGGCAGTCCGGCCCAAGCCGCGGCGGGCGAGGCGCGAACGCCGGCCGCCCACAGGATGACCTTGGCGGCGAGCGTCCGGTCGCCGTAGACGACACCCTCGCCGCTGCATTCGCGCACGGCCGAACCCAGTTGAATCTCGACTCCCAAGCGCTCGAGCGCCGCGTGCGCGTAGGCGGAGAGATCTTCGGTAAAGCTCGGCAGAATGCGCGGACCTGCCTCGATCAGCAGCACGCGCGCCTTGCGCGTGTCGATGTGCCGGTACTCGAGCGGCAGATTGTGATGTGCAAGCTCGGCGATCGCGCCGGCCAGTTCCACTCCCGTCGGGCCGCCGCCGACGATGACGAAGGTCAGCAGGGCGGCCCGGCGCCCGAGGTCGGTCTCGCGTTCGGCGCGCTCGAATGACAACAAAATGCGGCGCCGGATCGTGGTGGCGTCTTCCAGAGTCTTGAGGCCCGGCGCGTGCGGTTCCCATTCGTCGTGACCGAAGTAGGCGTGCCGGGCGCCCGTGGCCAGCACCAGGGTGTCGTAGCGCACTAGGCCGCCGTCCTCGAGCGAGACAGTGCGGTTCTGCAAATCCACTCCCGTCACTTCGCCGAGGAGCGTCGTGACCTCCCTGCGCCTGCGCAGCAGATGGCGGATGGGCCAGGCAATTTCCGAGGTGGCCAGCGACGCGGTGCCGACCTGGTACAGCAAGGGCTGGAACAAATGGTGGTTGCGCTGATCGATGAGGGTAATGTTGACGCCGGCGCCGGCCAGGCCCTGGGTCACGGCCAAGCCGCCGAAGCCGGCCCCGACGATGACCACGTGATGCGTCACAGGGTTTTTTCCACCGCATAGCCCGCGGCGACCCATGCATCGAGTCCGCCGTGCAGCGGGCGGACTCGCTTGAAGCCGTGGCTCATCAGGATCTTGGCGACGCGTGCCGCGGAAGCCTCGCTCGGGCAGGTGCAATACAGGATGATTTCCCGGTCGCGCGGCAATTCCTTGAGGCGGTGTGCCACGTCTTGCAGTGGGACGTGCAGCGCGCCGGGAATCCAGCGCGGCTCGAGGGCGCGCGCCGTGACCGAACGCACGTCGACGATCACGGGCGCGGCTCCTGCCTGGATCATCTCGTACAGATCGGCGACGCTGATCCGCGCCATGCGCAGCATTCGGTAGAAACGGCTTCGCTCCCACCATTTGTAGGCGATGTAAGCGGCTAGCAAGACGACCACGCCGGCGCCGGCAATGCTGCCGATGGCGCTCAAATGTTCCAGCAGCCGGGCGATCTGGGACTTGAACAAGACGCCGGCCAGAAGTCCCGACCCGACCCACAGGGCGGCGGCGCAGGTGCTCAAGACGACGAAGCGCAGCCAGCCGATGCGCATGGCACCGGCCATCGGCGGCGCGATGATGGCGAGCCCGGGCACGAATTTGGCGATCACCAGGGAGTTGATGCCCCAGCGCTCGAAGCGGGTTTGCGTCTGGCTGACGCAGGAATCGGGCTCCAAGGAAATCTTGCACAGCGTCTTCAAGACGCGGATGCCGTACTTCTCTCCGACCACATACCAGCCGCAGTCGGCGGCAAGACAGGCAAGCGTGCACCAGGCAAACAAGGCCGGCAGCGGCATCTGCCCTTCCGAGGCGACGGCGCCGGCGACGATGAGGGTCGGGACCGCGGGCACGGGAAGACCGATTTGATCGAGCAGCACATTGACCGCCACGATCATCAAGCCGTAGTGACCGAGGCCGGGGATGAGCGGGTGAGTCATGGGATCCGGCTCCTCAGGGAACCTGCAGTGCCCGCCGCGCCGGCGCGGCGCCGGGGCGCACACGCTGCTCGATGTTCGGCAGCAATGCGGCCACCATGCCGAGCAGCGGCAGGTAGGCGCAGATGCGGTACACGAACTCGATGCCGTGCCCGGTCGGCGAGCGCGCCGAGCACCGCCGCGCCGATGCCGCCGATGCCGAAGGCGAATCCAAAGAACAGTCCGGAGACGGCGCCCACCTTGCCGGGCATCAATTCCTGCGCGAACACGACGATGGCCGAGAATGCCGAGGACAGTATCAACCCGATGATGAAGCTCAGAACGCCGGTCCAGTTCAAATCGACGAAGGGCAGGATCAGGGTGAAGGGCGCCACGCCGAGAATGGAGACCCAGATGACGCGCTTGCGCCCGATGCGGTCGCCGATCGGCCCGCCGAACAGCGTGCCGAGCGCCATCGCGAGCAGGAATATGAACAGATGGATCTGCGCGGACTGCACCGAGACGTGAAATTTCTCGATCAGGTAGAAGCTGTAGTAGCTCGAGATGCTGGCGACGTAGAAATATTTGGAGAAGATCAACACCACCAGAATGCCGATCGACCAGGCGACTCGCCGCGCCGACACCGGGCTGGGCACATCGGGCCGGCTGCTCGAGCCGCCGGAGCGGTCAAGATGCTGGCGCTTGTACCAGGCCGCCGACCTGCGCCAGCACGGCGATGGCGAGCAGGGCGGCGAGCGCGAACCAGGCCAGGCTCGCCTGGCCATGCGGAATGATGATCCAGGCGGCCAGCAGCGGGCCCATGGCGCTGCCGGCATTGCCGCCCACCTGGAAAATCGACTGCGCCAGGCCGTGCCGGCCGCCGGAGGCCAGGCGCGCGATGCGCGAGGATTCCGGATGGAAAATCGAGGAGCCCGCGCCGATCAGGGCAGCGGCCGCCAGCACGCTGGCGTAGTTCGGCGCGAAGGCCAGCGTCACCATGCCGACCAAGGTGAAGCACATGCCGATGCTGAGCGAATAGGGCTTGGGATGCTTGTCGGTGTAGATGCCGATGACCGGCTGCAACACCGAAGCGCAGAGTCTGGTAGGTCAGAGTGATCACGCCGATCTGCACGAAACTCAGGTGAAATTCGCCCTTCAGCAGGGGATAGATGGCGACGATCAACGACTGCATCATGTCGTTGAGGAAGTGCGAGAAACTGATGGCGCCCAAAACATTGAAGCGCGTCGTGCGCCGCGCTGCGAGCGACTGCCTGGCGAGTCGGCCGTGAAACTCTCTTCCATGGACGCTACCCTACTAGCTACTTCGTTGCCTGTCCTGAGAGAATGCGCCGATGAATCGCTTCGCACCCTTGTCTTTCTCCGCGACCTCGCCTCGCGCTGGGACGTGCTGGCATTCATCGTGGTCATCGGCCTGATCGCCTTTCTGGGCGAGACCTCGCGCGGCCTGTTCGCGCCCCTGTCGCAGCTCGAGGTCGTGCCGCTGTCCCTCGATCCGCGGCATCTGCCGGAATATGCGGCGCGCACCACCTTCCGCATGCTCGCCGGGCTGTTTCTCTCGCTGGTATTCACCCTGACCTACGCGACCTGGGCGGCCAAGAGCGAGCGGGCCGGCAAGCTGCTGGTGCCCATCCTGGACATCCTGCAGTCGGTGCCGATCCTGGGTTTCATTTCCATTACAGTGGTGTTCTTCATGTCGCTGGCGCCCGGACGGGTGCTCGGCGCCGAATTCGCGGCCATCTTCGCCATATTCACCAGCCAAGCCTGGAACATGGCGTTCAGCTTCTATCAGTCGCTGCGCACGATTCCGATCGAGCTCATGGAGGCGGCGGAATCGTTCCGCTTGTCGCCGTGGATGCGCTTCTGGCAGCTCGAGGTTCCCTTCGGCATGCCGGCGCTCATCTGGAACATGATGATGTCCATGTCGGGCGGCTGGTTCTTCGTCGTCGCCTCCGAGTCCATCAGCGTCGGACACACCACCGTCGCGTTGCCGGGAGTCGGTTCCTACATCGCGCTCGCCATCGAGCAGAAGAACCTCACGGCCATCGGCTGGGCGATCGGCACCATGCTGATCGTGATTCTGCTGTACGACCAACTGTTGTTTCGGCCCTTGGTGGCATGGGTGGACCGGTTCCGGGTCGAGCAGGAGCCGGGGGTGCGCGTCCCCGACTCCTGGGCATTGACCATGATGCGCCGCTCGCGTTTGATCCTCGCCGCCACCATGGCATTTCATGCGGCCGTGCTGTGGACCAGCCGGGCGGTGAAGCGCGCCGAGGATAAGTCGCCGCTCGAGTCGGCGCCTCCCAAGCGGCGTTCGGACCTGGTGTGGGTGCTGCTGCTGATCGCCGCGGTGGTGCTCGGGCTCTGGCACATCGTCTGGGTGCTCATCAAGAACACGCCGCTGCACGAAGCTCTGCAGGTGTGCGGGCTGGCCACCCTCACCATGTTGCGGGTGTTCATCCTGATCGCCCTGGCCAGCATCATCTGGGTGCCCATCGGGGTGTGGGTGGGCATGCGGCCGCGCGCGGCACAGATTGTCCAGCCCATCGCCCAGTTCATGGCGGCCTTCCCCGCCAATTTATTGTTCCCCATCGCGGTGTACGGCATCGTTGCGTGGAAGCTCAATCCGGACATCTATTTGAGCCCGCTGATGATTCTCGGTACCCAGTGGTACATTCTGTTCAATGTCATCGCCGGTGCCTCGGCCATCCCGGCGGAAATGCGCTACGTGGCCGCCAATTTCGGGATCACCGGCTGGCTGTGGTGGCGCAAAGTGGCGTTGCCGGCCGTACTGCCGTTCTACGTCACGGGCGCCATCACGGCATCCGGGGGATCGTGGAACGCCGCCATCGTCGCCGAATTGGCGAGCTGGGGAAGTACTCAAGTGCAGGCGAGGGGCCTGGGGTCCTACATCGCCGAGGCGACGACGGCCGGGGACTTTCATCGCATCGTGCTGGGAATCGGCACGATGAGCCTGTTCGTCGTCGTCATCAACAGGCTGTTTTGGCGGCCCTTGTATTACTACGCCGAGCGCAAATATCGACTGACCTGAGATGCCCATGAACAATTCTCCGCTACTGCAATGCACCGACGTGCGCAAGGCCTTCCCCAAGCCCGATGGGGCGGAATTGCTCGTGCTCGAGGGCATGAATCTCGAATTGCGGGAGGGGCAGATCGTGGGGTTGTTGGGCCGTTCGGGCTCGGGTAAATCGACACTGCTGCGTCTGATCGCCGGCTTGGCCGAGCCCTCGGCCGGCCATCTGCGCTACATGGGCCAGCCTATTTCCGGCCCGGCATCCGGCATTGCCATGGTATTCCAAAGTTTCGCTCTTTTTCCCTGGCTGACGGTATTCGAGAACGTGGCGCTCGGCCTCGAGGCGCAGCGCATGGCGCGGGCCGATATCCGCAAGCGATCCCTGGCGGCGATCGACCTCATCGGCCTGGACGGGTTCGAATCCGCTTATCCGCGCGAATTGTCGGGGGGCATGCGCCAGCGCGTGGGTTTCGCCCGCGCGCTGGTGGTCCATCCGAACATCCTGCTCATGGACGAGCCGTTTTCCGCGCTGGACGTGCTCACCGCGGAGACGCTGCGAACCGATTTCCTGGACCTCTGGGCGGAAGGACGGATGCCCATCAAGGGCGTCATTTTGGTCACTCACAACATCGAAGAAGCGGTGTTGATGTGCGATCGCATATTGGTGTTCGGCAGCAATCCGGGCAGGATCCTGAGCGAAATCAAGGTCTCGCTGCCCCAACCGCGCAATCGCCTGGACCCGACTTTCCGCGAGCTGGTGGAGAGCATCTATGTGGAGATGACCGCCCGTCCGCAGGGTGGTCCCAGCGCCCGGCACGAGCGCTTCCCAGGGTTGGGGATCGGCAGCCAATTGCCGCATATCTCCTCCAACCTGCTGGCGGGCCTCATGGAAGCGGTTGCCGCCCCCCCCTTCAACGGCAAGGCCGATTTGCCGGAAATCGCCTCGGACTTGCAAATGGAGATCGATGAATTGTTCCCTGTGGCGGAAACCCTGCAGATGCTGCGTTTCGCGGAGCTCGAGGGGGGCGATCTGAAGCTGACCGAGGACGGACTGGCGTTCGCGCATGCCGCTCTCGATGAACGCAAGCGGATCTTCTTGCGGCATTTATTGACCTATGTGCCGCTGGCTGCCCATCTGCGCCGGGTTTTGGATGAACGCGCATCGCATTCGGCACGCAAAAGCCGCTTCGTCGATGAGCTAGAGGACTTCATGAGCGAGGCGGCGGCCGAGGAGAGCCTGCGTGCCATCGTGAGCTGGGGCCGATATGCCGAAGCCTTCGCCTACGATGACGAGAATGCCATGTTCAGTCTGGAGAATCCGACTTAAGATGGCGACCATGAGCGAGGCGGCGCCGTATTTGAACCTGCACGTCCCACCGGACGAAATGGTGAAATATATCCAGGACCTGATGACGCTGCCTCACGGTGAAATTGCCGCGGCTTCGGCCATGACGCTGGCGCAGCGCCACTGGGGCGGGGACACGCCGCTGGCGCGCGCCGCCCTGTTGCGCTGGGGGGCGCTCAATCTGGCGTTTCAGGACAAGCGATTGGAGACCTGGACCGTCACGCGCGAGCGCGATCGCATTCAGGTGCCTGCCGCGCTGGTGGCGGCCGCCGGAGTCGCTCCCTTGGTGATCGACAATGAGAGAGCGGTATTCGACATCCCGGCGCTCCTCGATGCCACATTGGAATTTCAACCGCCAGCGGGTCAGGCTTAAGGCCTCATGACCACCGACGCTCGGCCGGCGCCGAAGCCGCGCTTCAATATTCTGCGCGGCATCGCGCTGTACAAGCTGGTCAAGGTGCTGCTGCTGCTGGCCATCGCCTATGGCGAAGTGCGCCTGCGCGATGCCTCACTCATTGCCAAGATACTGAACTGGGCTTCGGAGCGCCCCCTGGGACTCGAGCACCACGTCGTCACCGGTCTGCTGGGGTGGTTCAGCGGCTTGAGCCCGGCGCGGGTGCATGCGCTGCGCATCGTGACCTTCGTCTACGCGGCGGTATTCGCGACCGAGGGCATCGGCTTGTGGATGCAATTGCGCTGGGCCGAATGGCTCACCACCATCATCACCGCGTCCCTGATCCCCTTAGAGGTCTGGGAGCTGTTCTTCCGGCCGAACCTAGGCAAGGCGGCGGTGCTGGTTGCCAACATCGCCATCGTCATATATCTCGCCTGGCACGTCCTGCGGTCGAGGCGCAATCACTGAACCGGGGCGCCGGCCGCCGGGTTTTGTGAAATGATCTTCATCTCGGATGAATTGGGTGGATCCGGCGTATTCTTCGATTGGCCTGTTAATACCACCGTTTGGAGATCTCATGAATAAGTCCGGAACCCTGATTAGCTCTGCGTTGTTGACTCTTGGGCTTGCCGTTGCAGCTTCCGCTGCCGACATGCCGAAGGCTGCCGCGCCGATGGCTGCCGATGCTCCTGCCGCCGCCGCCCCTGCTGCGGATGCGCCGAAGCCCGCCGCCAAGAAGCACAGCAAGAAGAAGAAGAAAGCCGCAGCCGCTCCTGCGACAACCAAGTAAGATTATTGGTATAACGCCCCGACCGCTTCACGGCGGCCGGGGCGTTTTTATTTGGGGGACATTGTGGCGTTGAAGATATTGATCCTAGCGATCGTGCAGGGGTTCTGCGAACTGCTGCCCGTCTCGAGTTCGGCGCACGTCATCATCGCCGAAAAGCTCATGGGTCTCGATCCCACCATGCCCAGCATGACCTTCCTGCTGGTCATGCTGCATACCGGCACCATGCTGGCGGTCATCGGGTATTTCTGGAATACCTGGCGCAGCCGCTACTTTTCGAGTGCCCCCGCATTCTGGTCCTTCGCACGCAGTCTGTGCCTCGCCACCCTCTGTACCGCGGTCGTGGGATTTGGGCTCATGCTCCTCGTAGAACGCGTGCTGTTGCGCGGGGCCGCCAAAGCGGAGGTGGAGGAGTTGTTCGGCAACACCACGCTGATTGCCGTGGCGCTGGCGTCGGTCGGCGTCTTGATCATCGTGTCCGGGCTGCGCGCGACCGCCGATCGAAGGCAGTCGATCGCCGCGAGCGATGCGGTGTGGATCGGACTGGTGCAGGGACTGTGCCTGCCCTTCAGAGGATTCTCACGCTCGGGTGCCACCATCTCCACGGGGCTGCTTCGCGGCCTGCACAAAGATGTGCTGGAGAACTACAGCTTCGCGTTGGCGGTCATTCTGACCCCCGCCGTCATCGTGCGCGAGGGCTATCGGCTGCTGGGAGGCCGCCACGCCGCGGGGGTTGCCGCAGATACTTTGGCGCTGCTGGGGCCAAGCCTGGCCGGGATGGGGTTGAGCTTCGTCGCCGGTTGGCTGTCGCTCAAGTGGTTGTCACGCTGGCTCGAGCGCGGCCGCTGGCATCTGTTCGGCTACTACTGTCTATTCGCCGCCGCCGCCGTGTTCATCCTCGGCAGGTACTTTCCGGGACAAGCCCCCTGAGCGCCGCGCGCCGAAGCAAGGAGTTCATGCGGCTCGCTGCGCTGGCGGCTTTGTTGCTGGCGCTGTATTTGCCGGTGCGGGCGGCGGAATTCAGGGCGGGGAATTTGCTGGTGACGCAGGTGTGGTCGCGCCCCACGCCTCCGGTTGCCGCGGCCGGTGCCGTTTACCTGTCCATCCTCAATACCGGACGCAAGCCGGACCGGCTCTTGGGCCTCAGCACTCCCATCGCGCGCAAGGCCGAAATCCACGAGAGCCGGCTGGTGCAAGGAGTCGAGGAGATGCGCCCGGTCGATTCGGTGGAATGTCCGCCGGGTGTTGCCGTGAAGATCGAGCCGGGCGGCCTGCACGTCATGCTGCTGGGGTTGACCCGGCCGCTGGCCGCGGGCACGCAGTTTCCGCTATCGCTGCGTTTTCGCGATGCCGGAACCCTGACGGTGCAAGTCGCGGTGCAGGCGCAGCCATGAGCGGCATCGGCGGGATGACTCAGAACGCGGTCCAAGCCATCGACATTGCCCGCCTCATCCAAATCGCACTTACCCCCATTTTCCTCATCTCGGCCATCGGGGTGACGCTCAATGTGCTGACCAGCCGCCTGGCACGCATCGTGGACCGTGCACGCGCGATGGAGGATGTACTGCGGCGCCCGGACCACAAGCACGATGGGCGGGATCTGCACGGTGCGCTTGCCGTGCTGGCGCGGCGTGCCCGCTTCATCAATGCGGCCATCACTCTGATCACGGTCTCCGCGCTGTTCATTGCGCTGGTGGTCGTGATGCTGTTCGTGAACGCCTTCTTGCGCTGGGATCTATCGGCATTCATCGCCTGGATGTTCATCTTGTCGATGCTGTCGCTGGCGGCGGCATTGTCGGCATTTCTCATCGAAGTGCGCATAGCGACCCGATCGCTGCGCATCGGCATCGAGGCGGCCGCGCGTCAGGAGGAATGAGCCGCGGGGGGATGCCGCTCGCGCACCGCGATGGGCACATTGCACAAGTCGATTCGTCCCGCGGGCACCGTGAAGAAGGCCTCGGGACGGTTGCGGCGCGATTCGATCAGCGCACCGAAGGCCGCCGAATCGGTGCGTATGACCTCCAGGTCGGAGCGTTCCGATGCAGGCAGGTCGGCGGCGACGCGGATGGACTTGATCGGCAGCGGCGCCTCCGTTTTGGCATAGAAACCCATCTCGGCACTGCCGCGCGGCAGGGCGGACAGCAGTTCCATCCCCTTGACCACCCGCCCCACCAGCGCCACGTTGCGGTCCAAGTGCCTCGGGGCGTGTCCGATCACCACATAGAGTTCGGCGCCGCTGCCGCTGCGCACGTCCAAGTCGCGTCCCACCCCCACCATGGCGTAGCAATGCGCCAGCCAGGTGCGGTGCAACGCGGGCGAGCGGGCCACCGGAAAGCCGTCCGTGAAGCCGACTTCGGGCGCGTACACATCGCCATCGGGCAGGGGCGTGAAGGGCCTGTGTTCGGAAATGGCGGAATCGAATTCCGGCTCGACCTTGGCCGCGGCGGCTGGAATGGGGTGGCGGTTGTCCGGGTCGCCCCATTGCACCACGTAGTTGTCCTGCGCCCGAATGATGGACAGCGAATCGTAATACCGCGCCCTGGCCAGCGCCTTGATATTGGCCACGTGCAGCGGCGCAAATCGGGGCGCCAGCTCGATGACCACCCGGCCACCGGGTAATTCGACATACAAGGTGTTATCGGGATCGAGCGGCCGCCAATCGGCGGGGCCTGTGGCGGCCAAAACCTCGGCCATGGTGGGATGCTGGGCGGCTGCAACGGGCCCTGACAAAAAGGCCAGCGCGCACAGCGTTAAGAACCTAAAATTGGGCGACATGAATCGAGTATTGCACAAATCGGCAATGCCGCCGCGGAGGGCAGAATGCGCCGAATGACGATGGTTTGCCTGCTATTGCTTGCTTGGGTTGGCGGTGGTGCGCAGACGGCCCTGGGCCAGGGATACCCGGGCGGCGGCATGCCCGGCGGCCGGCCCGGCAGTGGCAGCATCGATCCCGGGGCGGGTCAGTCCGGCGATGAGTCACCCCCCTCGGCCCCGGACATCAAGCCCGACATTGCCGCGAAGAAGGCCTTCAAGGCCGGCGTCAAATCGCTGGACAAGGCGCGCGAATACGAGGAGGTGGCGGCGAAGGCGCCGAACGCCGACAAGAAGGCCGCGGCCTTGGACAAGGTGAGCGATGCCTACGGCAAGGCGCTGGATCAATTCACCGAGGCGTTGAGCAACAAGGGCGACATGTACGAAGCCTGGAACAACGTGGGCTACATCCACCTGCGCCTGGGTGCGTTCAACGAATCGATCGACGACTACAACCATACTCTCGCGCTCAAGCCCGAGTTGCTCGAAGCCATCGAACACCGTGCCGAGGCCTTCATGGCCGTCGATCGCCTGGACGACGCCAAGGCCTCGTACATGGATCTGTTCAACCACGACCGACCGCTCGCCGATCAATTGATGGTGGCCATGCAGAAATGGATGGAAGATCATCGGGCGGCGGCAAACGGCATGCGCGCGGCGGACATCGACTCCTTCGGCAAGTGGCTGCAGGAGCGCGACGGGATCGCGAAGCAAACGGCGTCCATTCCGCAGTAGCCGCGCCGCCTCGCGGCGAGCGTCCGCCGACGGGCAGGCCTAGTCGGCCGCGCCGGCCGCCGCGGATTGCGCGCCGCCCTTGAGCGCGTCGATATCGGCTTGCAGCTGCCGCACCCGTTCTTCGAGCAGGCTTACGCGTTCGCCCAGAGTGACGGCCAGAGTAGCGGCGGCGGCGGCGGTCATTGTGACCGCACCGGGCGCGGACTGCTCCGCGGCGGGCTCTTCCACCGACTCGATGATCCCCGAGAACAAATGGGCATAACGCGATTCGCGCGCACCGGGGGCGCGCGCCAACCGAGCGATGAAAGGGCCGTCCGCGCGAGTCATCAAGCCTTGCAGAGCGGCTTCGACCTCGCCTGCGTCGGCGAAATCGCACAAGCGGTTGGTGCGCGAGCGCAGTTCGCCCGGCGTCTGCGCTCCGCGCAGCAGCAGCACGCATAGGATCCCGAGTTCCTGTTTCGAGAACTTCAGGGAGCCGAATTCCGTGTTGCAAAAACGATGCTTGTACTTGGTGACGCGGCCGCCGTAGCCCGCGGATCTGTCGCTCACCATGTGCTTTTTCATCAGCGCGTCCACCGTCTGTTGCACGGTGGATTCGGCCAGATCCAGCACCGGCTCGCGGTTGGTTTTCTGGTTGCAGGCGTTGGTGAGCGCGTTCAGGGAGAGCGGATATTGGTCGGGTGTGGTGATTTCCTTCTCGATCAGGCAGCCGATGACGCGCGCTTCGTTCGGGGAGAATTCAATATTCATCTTTGCTGCTTCCAAGTCGGCGCCGGTTGTTTTAGGGTAATGTCCGGCCAGTGCCGGGGGGTGCCCGGTCCGCGCCAGTCCAGCCAACGCTTCAATTGCCTCTGAGGATATCCTGTAATGAAGACCAAAGCCGCCGTCGCCGTCGCCGCCCGTAAGCCCCTAGAGATCGTCACCGTGGAATTGGACGGGCCCAAGGCAGGGGAAGTACTGGTTGAAATCAAGGCGAGCGGCGTGTGCCATACCGATGAGTTTACGCGATCGGGCGCGGATCCGGAGGGCTTGTTTCCGGCGATCCTCGGTCATGAAGGCGCCGGCATCGTCGTCGATGTGGGCCCCGGCGTCACCACCCTGCGCAAGGGCGATCACGTCATTCCGCTGTACACGCCGGAATGCCGGCAGTGCAAGTCCTGCACCTCCCAGAAAACCAATCTGTGCACGGCGATCCGCGCCACCCAAGGCAAGGGCGTGATGCCGGACGGAACCAGCCGTTTCTCCATCGGCAAGGACATGGTGCACCACTACATGGGCTGTTCCACGTTCTCGAATTTTACGGTGCTGCCCGAGATCGCACTGGCGAAGATCCGCGAGGACGCTCCCTTCGACAAGGTGTGCTACATCGGCTGCGGCGTGACCACGGGAATCGGCGCGGTGATCAACACCGCCAAAGTGGAAGCCGGCGCCAATGTGGTGGTCTTCGGCCTGGGCGGCATCGGCCTGAACGTCGTACAGGGCGCTCGCATGGTGGGCGCGAACAAGATCATCGGCGTGGATTTGAATCCGGGCCGCAAGGCACTCGCCGAAAAGTTCGGCCTGACGCATTTCGTCAACCCCAAGGAAGTCCAGGGCGATCTGGTGCCTCATTTGGTGGCGCTCACCGACGGCGGCGCGGACTACAGTTTCGAGTGCGTGGGCAGCGTCGATCTTATGCGCCAGGCGCTCGAGTGCTGCCATCGCGGCTGGGGCGTGTCGGTGGTGGTGGGAGTCGCCGGCGCCGGCAAGGAAATCAGCACCCGGCCCTTCCAGCTCGTCACGGGACGCGTCTGGAAAGGCACGGCCTTCGGTGGAGCGCGCGGGCGTACCGACGTGCCGAAGATCGTCGACTGGTACATGGACGGCAAGATCAACATCGACGATCTCATCACTCACCAGATGCCGCTCGGCGACATCAACAAGGCCTTCGATCTGATGCATTCCGGAGAATCGATCCGCAGCGTGGTGGTTTACTGATGAGCGCCCTAACCCAGGTTTCGGAGCACGGCTGTTTCGGCGGCGTGCAGCGCTTCTACAAGCATGACTCGCGCGAAATCCGCGGGCCCATGAAATTCTCCGTGTATCTGCCGCCGCAGGCGCGCACGGGAAAGGTGCCGGCGCTGTATTTCCTGTCCGGCCTGACCTGTACGGAGGAGAATTTCCCCGTCAAATCGCATGCACAACAGGTCGCGGCGGAGTTGGGGCTGATGCTCATCTCGCCGGACACGAGCCCGCGCGAGCCGCGCCTGCCGGGCGATGCGGACAATTGGGATTTCGGCTATTCGGCGGGATTCTATGTCGACGCCACCGCGGCTCCCTGGTCTCAGTACTATCGCATGTACAGTTATGTCACGCGGGAGCTGCCGGAGCTCGTTGCCGCGAATCTGCCCGTCCAGGCGGGCGCCCCCGGAATTTTCGGACATTCCATGGGCGGGCATGGCGCGCTGGTGTGCGCATTGCGCAACCCGGACCGGTACAAATCGGTTTCCGCGTTCTCGCCCATCGCGGCGCCGATGCAGTGCCCCTGGGGGAAGAAAGCGTTCAGCAATTATCTGGGGCCCGACACCCAGGCTTGGCGCGAGTACGACGCCAGCGAGCTGGTCGCGCGCCGGGCATTTCCCGGCCCCATCCTCATCGATCAGGGCGCGGCCGACCCGTTCCTCACCGAGCAGCTGATGCCGGAGAAATTCTCCGCGGCCGCCGCCAAGTCCGGACAATCGCTCAATTTGCGTATTCAGCCTGGCTACGATCACGGCTACTACTTCATCCAGACCTTCGTGGCGGAGCACCTGCGCCACCACGCGAAGCAGCTGAAGAGCTGAGCGGCGGCGGAAAAGCTGAGCGGCCGCCGAAAAGCTGAACAGCGCCCGATGCGGCGCCCGGATTGACCGCTTCACGATATCGAGTATGATCGCGGCCCAGCGCAAGGTTCCCGCAAGGGATTTAAATTGGAACGCGGTGCAATACCGCGGCTGCCCCCGCAACTGTAACCGGCGAGCGACCGTCCACGAATCCACTGAGGCCCCGATGCCTTGGGAAGGCGGACCAGAGCAGTAACCCGGAAGCCAGGACACCCGCCTCGCGCCGTCGTCCTGTTATTGGCCGGGGTGTGCTGGTAGCGGCGAGGGGAAACCATCGCGACGACAGTGTTCGAGTCGTCGTTGCGAAGGGAGAACCTTGTGAGCAAATCCTGGCTTGTTGCCGCCGCCTGCATTCCGGCGTTCATCGGCGTGGCGGTCGCGACCCCCGAGGCCGAAGACGAGCCCCAGACCATCGTGGTGACCGCCACCCGCATTCCCACGCCGGAATTGCAGATCGCCAGCAGCATCTCCGTGGTGACGGCCGACGACATTGCGCTCAAGCAGTTCCAGTCCCTGCCCGACGTGCTCGCGCAGGTACCCGGGCTCAATGTGGTGCAAACGGGCGGCATGGGCGGCCAGACTTCCGTGTTCATGCGCGGCACCAATTCGAATCACACCAAGGTGTTCGTCGACGGCATCGACGTCAGCGATCCGAGCAGCCCGAGCGGCACCTTCGATTTCGGTCAATTCCCGGCGCAGGACATTCAGACCGTGGAAATCCTGCGCGGCCCGCAGAGCGGGCTTTACGGCTCCGACGCCATCGGCGGGGTCATCAACATCATCACCAAGAGCGGCTCGGGCCCGGCGCAATTCAATGCGGGCGCCGAGGCCGGCTCGTTCGATACCTTCAACCAGAACGCGGGCGTGAGCGGCTCGCTCGACGGGTTTCATTACTCGGCCAATGTGGAGCATTTACATTCGGGCGAAACGCCGGTGACGCCGCTGGACCTGCTCACGCCGGATGAGCGGCGCATCGACGACTACTACGACAACATCACCGGATCGACCAAGCTCGGCTACGACGTGACGAACGACTTCGACCTGGGCCTGGTGGCGCGCTACACCGATTCGCACCTGCGCCTCACGGGAGAGAACGAGGACAATTTTCCATTCGATTTCCCGGATTCGTCACAGAGCGCGAACGACACGCGCCAGTACTACACCCGAGCGACGGGGCACCTGGTGTCGGCGGGAGGGGCTTTCGAGCAGACCATGGGCCTGGCCTATAGCAACGTCAAATCCTTTGAAACCGGTCCGGACAATCCCGAGAGCGATTTCTTCGGCGCGCGGGTCAAGGTCGATTGGCAGGGCAATGTCCGGCTCGCCGACGACGAAAAGCTCGTGCTGGGCGCGGAACACCAGCTGGATGAAATGACCGTGCCGCTCTCGGCCAGCACCAGCATCGATTCGGGCTACGCCGAGCTGCAGTCGAGCTTCGGCGACGCTTTCTTCGATACCGTGAGCCTGCGCTACGACGACAACGACCGATTCGGCGGCAAGACCACCTACCGAATCGCGCCGGCCTATGTCATTCAGGACACGGGAACGAAGCTGAAGGCCAGCGTCGGCACCGGCTTCAAGGCGCCCACCTTGAGCCAGATGTTTCAGAATTTCCCGGATTTCGATTTCTACGGCAATCCGAATCTCAAGCCGGAGAGCAGCCTGGGATACGACTTGGGCTTCGAGCAGGCGTTGGCGAACGACGCCGTGCGCTTCGGCGCCACTTATTTTCGCAACAACATCAAGAATTTGATCGACGACAACGCGGAATTCACCACATTGGTCAATGTCGGGCGCGCAGTGACGGACGGTGTGGAGAGCTTCGTCATCTACCGGCCGATCCAGGAGCTGACCTTCGGCCTGGACTACACCTTCACGCAAGCCACCGACGAGATCCTGCATGAGGAACTGTTGCGCCGGCCGAAGCACAAGGGCACTTTGAACGCGGAGTGGCACGCCACCAGCCGCCTTGCGCTCGACGCCAGCGTGCTGTCGGTGGGATCCTGGATCGACGGCAACCGGGATTTCTCGATCCCGAGGCTGACGGCGCCGGGATATACGGTAGTGAATCTGGCCGCCGGCTACGATCTCACGCCGCGCCTCACGCTCACCGCCCGCATCGACAATCTATTCAACCGGCACTACGAACAGCCGGTGGGATTTCTTCAGCCCAGCGTAGGGGCCTTCGCGGGGATCAAGGCCAAGTTCTGACGGCCCGGCAGGCCGGCCGCGGCTAGCGGGTCTGAACCAGCGGTTCGGAGGTAATGCGCCCGTCGAAATCCGTCCAGACATGCTGCGCGAAGTCGTACAGCTTGCAGCGGCGCACCGTGTTCCAGTAGTAACGCCAGCTGAAGACCTCGGAATTCAGCCGCTCGTCGAGGGTCGCGGTCAGGCGTGCCTGCGCCTCCTTGAGGCGGTATAGCGGGATGCCCATGTTCACATGGTGGG
This sequence comes from uncultured Gammaproteobacteria bacterium, assembly GCA_963837435.1. Classification (GTDB taxonomy): domain Bacteria; phylum Pseudomonadota; class Gammaproteobacteria; order Steroidobacterales; family Steroidobacteraceae; genus Bog-1198. The sequence goes on along the minus strand of CAWINJ010000008.1, from coordinate 316,754 downwards.
CTCCGTGTTCGAGAATGTAGTGAATCAGGCCGTCGAGCGGTCGCATGAGCTTGACGTGCACCGTCGTCGTCGCGTAGCCGGCATTGGCCGACCATTCGTCGCGCCGCTCGTACCAGGCGACGCGGGGGTGCGTGTGCTGCACATAAATGACGAAGCCCATCAGGCAATTCCACAGGAAGAAGGGCACCAGGAATCCGAACACTAGCAGTGAGCCGATCGATCTGCCGCTGTACGCTCCCCAGAGCACCAAGCCGCCCACCCACAGAACGCCGAAGGCGGAGACCAAGAGACTGTCCCAGGTATAGCTGATGCGCCGAGTGGTCACATGCTTGCGTCCCGGGAAGAAGAGCTTCTTCCACCACATCTCGATCATGTAGTACACGCCTTGACCGACGCCGCTGCGGTAGATGCGCTCGAGCTGGCGCCGAATCCAGGGCAGGCTGGCGAATTCGGAGGGCGAGTAGGGCGTCCAGACGTAGTCCCGGCCCTTCAAGTTGGTGAAGCCGTGGTGCGCGAGGTTATGGCCGATTTCCCACAGGCTGTACGGTGTGAGCGACGGCAGGAACGCGATTCTGCCGATCCATTTGTTGAGCGTCTTGTTCGGCGTGTAGGAGCCATGGCAGGCATCGTGGCCGATGACGAACAGGCGCGCGATCCACAAGGCCGCCACCAGAGACGCGAAAACCTTCACCCACCAGGCTTCCACGAACAGCAAACTCGCGATCGACACCCCGAGCACCAGCCAATCGAGCAGGAACCAAATGATGGGCGTGGCAATGCCGCGCTCGATCGTGAAGGGCTGCAGCAGCTTCTGGAACTTGAAGCGCGATTTGTCGGCGGCGGGCGCCGGTGCGGATTCGGTCTCGGATGAGCGAGGTGTTTGCATTCAGTACTCCGGCCTTCAAGTCGCCTTGAGGGGTCGTGCGATCAACAGGTTAACTCCCTATTATACGCCTGTTCAGGCGATTGACACGGAATTGCGTCCGCTTCAGGCCGTTTCTGCATCGGGCCAGAGCAGAACCCCTAGATGCTCGCAGGCCTCGATCAAGGCGGTGGCAGCTTCCCGGGTACTGGCGTCCAGCCGCCGGTCATGGGTCAATAGCCAGGTCAGGCGCGCCCGCCGCGAGCGGGCGGAGGGCTCGCTGTCGAAAAGAGCCGGGAAAAGCCCCAGGGCGTCGACGAATTCGCGCATCGCCGCAGTGCACGGTGCGCTCGGCGCCGGGGTTAGCAGCAGCTTCAGCCAGGTGACGCAGCGCTTCGCGAGCCCCGCCCGGGTGATTCCGATGCTGGTGCGGCGCCGCGATTCACCGTCCGCCAGGGAGTCCGCGAGGTTGCGATAACGCTCCACCGCCGCTTCGTCCGCCGGCAACGCCGGGCTGGCGTCGGACAGTACCGATCGCAGCAAGTCGGCGAGCAACAAGGACAGCGACTCGGCCAAAAATCGCTGGCACTGTTCCGTATCGGGGCGTGCCAATTGATCCCAGGAAAGCGGACCACCAACTCGTCTAGCGTTCGGCGACTTTGACATGGCCCCCAGTGTAGCTGCTCCGCCGCTCATCGCAACTATGTCAAAATGAGACCGACTTCACTGACATGCCGAATATTCGAAAATTAGCGGGCGCTGGCCTTCGGCCCGGGCCCGACCGCCGACTTACCGAAAAAATTTAATTCAAATGCATGAACCCCATCCGCAAGCCGGCACCGGGCTCCTCGCCGAGCAGTGCGTGCCCATTGCCCCCGGCGTGCGCCGCATCGTCGCAGGCAATGCGGGCCTGATGACCGGGCCCGGCACCAACACCTACTTGTTCGGATCGGGCGAAGTGGCCGTGCTGGATCCCGGTCCCGACGATGCTCGCCATTTGGAGGCCATCATGGCCGCGGCAGGCCCCGCCATTCGCTGGATCATGACGACCCACACCCATCCGGATCATTCGCCGCTCGCGCAGCGGCTCGCTCGGCGCACCGGAGCGCAGCTCATCGGCCTGCCTGCTCCCGACGACGGCCGCCAAGACCCGACCTTTGCGCCCGACCATCGGCCCGCGGACGGCGAATGCCTGTCGGTGGGGGAGTGCCGGCTGATCGCGATCCACACGCCGGGCCACGCATCGAATTGCGTGTGCTACCTGCTGCAGAGCGAGCGGATGCTCTTCACGGGCGATCACGTTCTCGAAGGCGTGTCGCCGGTGATTCTGCCGCCGGACGGGGACATGTCGGCGTACCTGTACTCGCTCGACAAGCTGCAGGACCGCGATTTCGAGCACATTGCCCCGGGACACGGGGCCGTCATGGCGCGCGGCAAGGAGGTGCTGCGGGCGTTGCGCGCGCACCGGATCGCGCGCGAGGAGAAAGTCCTGCGCAGCCTGCGCCGGCTGGGCGCCGCCACTCTCGATGAACTGACTCCGGTGGTGTATGACGATGTGGCGGTGGAGCGGCACCGCTGGGCGAGGCTCACCCTCGAGGCGCACCTGCTCAAGCTGGCGCGCGAGAATCTCGCCGCCGAGCGCGGCGGATCCTGGCGGCCCATTCAGCCATGAAGGGGCGGCTCACCCTGCTGCTGCACGCGGCCAGCGTGCGGCGCGGCGGCAAATGGGTGTTGCGCGAGATCTCCTGGCGTTTGCGGCCCGGGGAGCGTTGGGCGCTGCTCGGCGACAACGGTGCCGGCAAGACCCAGCTGCTCAAGCTGCTGAGCGGCGATGTGTGGCCGACGCCCACTGCGCCGAGCGGCCTGGCGGGCGGTGGCGGTGGCGGCGGCGGCGGCGACAGCGGCGGCTCGCGGGGCGCGCGCCGCTACAGTGCGGATGGCCGCGCCGTCGATCTCCTCGACGCCAAGCGCCGGGTTGCCTATGTGGGCGCCGAGCAGCAGGACAAGTACGCACGCTATGGTTGGAACCTGTGCGTGCGCGATCTGGTGGCAACCGGTCTGCATCGCACGGACTTGCTGCTCATGCCGGTCACGCCGCGGCAGGCGCGGCGGGTGGCCGCCGGTTTACGGCTCTGCGGCCTGACGCGGCATGCGGCCCGCGAATTCCTGTCCCTGTCCTACGGGCAGAAGCGGCTTGCCCTGCTGGCGCGCGCGCTGGTGCAGGATCCGGACTGGCTGCTGCTCGACGAACTGTACAACGGTCTCGATGCCGACCACCGACGGCGGATCGACGCGGTGCTCGGCGCCGCGGCGCGCCGCGGCCAGTCCTGGGTGGTGACCGCGCACCGCGCGGCTGATGTGCCGAAAGGAACGCGCCGCCTGCTGCAGCTCTCCGAGGGGCGCGTGCGAGCCGTGCTCGAACGCATCCGTGCATCGGATCTCGAGCGCCTCGCGCACCTTGCCGAGGAGCGCCCGCGCGCCCGGCTGGGCGCGCGCAAGGATGCGGCGGTGCAGAGAGCCGGCGCGGCGCGGCGCAAGCCGACACGAGTGCGCGGCAGCGCACCGGTGCTGGTGCGGCTGTCGCAGGTGAACCTGTACGTCGAGTATCGGCCGGTGCTGCGCGATCTCGACTGGGTTCTGCGCAAGGGCGAGCACTGGGCGGTCTATGGGGCGAACGGTGCGGGAAAATCCAGCTTCTTGAAACTGCTGTACGGCGACCTCTCGCCGGCTGTAGGCGGCCGCATCGAGCGTGCGGGCTTTCCAAAAGGAACGCCCATCGCCGAATGGAAGCGGCAGACGGGCTATGTTTCGCCGGAACTGCAAAGCGACTATGCGATGGACGTCACCGTGTCGGATCTGGTGGCGAGCGGCCGGTATGCCAGCATCGGCCTGGTGGATGAGGCAACGGCGGAGGATCGCCGGGTGGCCAAGTATTGGCTGAGATTCTTCGGCCTGCTGACGGTCGCCAGGCGCCGGCCGCGGGAACTGTCCTATGGGCAGCTGCGCCGCGCGCTCATCGCTCGCGCCATGGCGGCCGACGCGCGCATCTTGCTGCTGGATGAGCCGCTGACGGGCTTGGATCCCATGCAGCGCGCCATCATGAAGAGATTGCTGCGGCGGCTGATGAAGTGCGTGACCATCGTCGCCGCCGTGCACCACGCGGAGGATCTGCCGCAGGGCATGACCCACGGCCTGCGTTTACATAATCGGCGCGCGTATCCGGTAGATTCCTATTCTGCGACTTGAGTCGGCGGCAAGCCTCTGCGCGCAGGGCAACACTGCAATCCCACGGAGAAATTGCAGGACGGGAATATGTTGCGTGCCGCGACTATGGCGATCTGCGCTGGAACCCTGGCTTTGGCGGGTTGCGGGCATTCGGCATATGCCGTCCGTCCGGTGCCGCGCATCGCGGCGGACAATGTCGGCCAGCCCGTGAGCCGGCTGCAGGAGGCATTCGGCGATCCGCGCAAGGTCGACCAGGCATCCACGAAGTGGGTGTATGTATGGTTCTTCCCGCAGAATCCGCCGGGCGCCCCGAGCGGCTTTCACGGCTGCGAGATGGAAGTCACCGTCGATGCGCGCTCCCAGCGCGTGCTGGGGTATTCCTTGTCGAACATCGGCTGGTCCGACTGCCGTGAAGTGGAACGCAAGATTCGCATCGCCGAGAGTTAGTAGCGTTTCTCGTTACAATACCCGGCTACCGCGAAGGCCGGAGGCCTCGCCCATCCGGAGGCTTGTCTTTGTACCTCATACCGATTCTCTCGATCGCCATCCAGGCGGGCTTGATCGTCCATGTGATCAAGACCGGCCGAAACATGCTGTGGATCTGGGCCATCGCTCTGCTGCCGCTGGTCGGATCCATCGCCTATGTGGTGGTCGAAATCCTGCCCGAGGCATTGGGCGGCAGAACCGCGCGCCGCGCCCGATCGGGAATGCAGCGCATGATGGATCCGGACCGCGAGCTGCGCCGGGCGAGCGCCGAGGTGGAAATATCCGGCAACGTGGATGCGCGGCGCAGGCTCGCCGAGGAGTTGCTCGAGCGCAGCCAGTTCGATGCGGCCATCGAGGTGTATCGCGGCGGGCTGAAAGGCATCTTCGAGCACGACCCCACCTTGCTGCTCGGCCTGGCGCGGGCGTATTTCGGCAAGCAGGAGTACGCCGCGGCGCGCACGGAACTCGAAGAGTTGACCCAGCACAATCCCGATTTCAAATCGGCGGACGCGCAACTGCTGTATGCCCGCACTCTCGAGGCGCAGAGCGCGCTCGATGAAGCGGAACGCGTCTATGCAACCCTGGCGCCGGCGTACCCCGGAGCGGAGGCGCGTCTGCGCTACGGCTTGCTGCTCAAGAGGCGCGGCAAGCTGGCCGAAGCGCAGCGAGTTCTCAAGGATTTGTTGGATGGGGCCAAGCTCGGTCCCGCGCATTATCGCAAGGCACAGGCCGAGTGGCTGGAGCGCGCCAGGCGCGAATTGAGCTAGAATCTCCCGGTTGTCGGCAACCAGGAGAGGGTTCCCCATGCAATTTTTTCAAAGAGTCAGTCAGTACGCCGTGATCTCCATGGCGGCGATCATCCTGGCGGCCTGTGCCAGCCAGAAGGAGCCCGCCCAAAAACTCATCGCCGATGTCGAATCGACGGTGGCGGCCGCATCGACCGAGGCCGCAAAGTACGTGCCCGATCAGCTGGCCGACGTGCAAGCCAAGCTCAGCGGGTTGAAGGCCTCCTTCGACAAGCAGGACTACGCGGCGGTGGTGACCGGCGGACCCGCGGTGTTGACCGCGGCGCAAGGTCTCGCGACGGCCGCGGCCGCCAAGAAGGACGAAGTTCTCAAGGCGCTGAACGATCAATGGACGGGGCTCGCCGCCGCGCTGCCGGCCGATGTCACCGCCATTCAGAATCGTATCGACATGCTGAGCAAGAAGGCCAACAAGAAACAAGCCAAGGGAATCGATCTCGACGCGGCGAAGGCCGGTGCCGGCGATGCAAGCTCGCTGTGGTCCAAGGCACAGGCGGCATTTGCCGCGGGCAATCTGGACGAGGCGGTGAGCACGGCGAAGGACGTCAAGTCGAAGGTCGACGCGGTTGCGGCGAGCTTGAAGCTGGATTTGCCTGCCCCGGCCGCCCCCGCGGCAGCAGCGGCGCAATAACACGGCGGACTGGCGCAACGAAGCTACTCCCTCGAAGAGCTCGGCTCTTTGTCTAGGCGTAGGCGAACTGCCTTCACCCGATAAGCAGTTCGTTGCGGCGCGAAGCAGGACTGAGCGATTTAGAGAGCGAGGGTGCCTTCGCTGACGATGATCGCAGTTCCGCCGATGTGGGCTGCGACCAGATTGCCTTGGTCCACTTCGAGCTTCACGCTCACTTGACCCGGGCGATTCATTTGTCGGCCCTGGCGGCCGACGAAGGATGTGGAATTCTTGCCGAATTGACCGAGATCCCAGAGGTACGCGGCGAGCATGGAGTGGGCGTTGCCGCTGACGGGATCCTCGGGGATGCCGAGGGCGGGACAGAACATCCGAGATTCGGTCGACCAGGTGTCTGAGCTACGATTCAAGGCGAAGACAAAAAAACCTTCAACTCCCAACTCGCTGCCGAGCGACAGCAGGGTGTCGTAATTCGGTGCCAGGGTGTCCAGCTGGCGGGGGTCGGCGATCGGCACGAGAAGCCGCGTCGCGCCTTTGCGGGCCACCCGCGCGGGCATGACTTCGTGCAGCTGCGTCGCCGGCAGGCGCAGTGCCTCGGCGACGCGCAGCGTCGTTTTGAAGGGCAGAGGGGGGTCCAATTCGGGGACGGTTTGGCGGAACTCGATGAGGGTGCCCGAGGCGGAGCCGGGCGGATCCGCATGGGCGCTGACCTCGATGGTGCCCGTGCCGGAGGACTGGCGGCACACGCTGTGGCCGCGTCTCCCCAGGGTGAGCAGCACCGTGTGTGCCGCCACGGTCGCGTGCCCGACGAACGGCATCTCTTTGCGCGCATTGTAGAAACGCAGCCGAACATCGTGATCGGGTCCGTTGGCCGCGAACACGAATGCCACCTCGGCGTGCGAGAACTCGCGCGCCACGGCGAGCAGAGTGGCATCGCTTTGGCCGTCAGCGTCGATTACCACGATCGCGGGGTTGCCGGTGAAGCGGGTGGCGGTAAACGCGTCTACCTGGAAAATGCGCAAGGGTGTCTGTCTCCGCAGCCTATCGCGGGAGTTTTGCACGCATCCGCGCCGCAGGCTATAGTTGATTTACAGCCTGGGGTGGTCCGAAGCGGCCTGAGATGCGGGAAATCGAATTCTCGATTGACCTGTGAACCCGTCGAACCTGAACCGGTTAATGCCGGCGGAGGGAGTAGGTGAGTCATTCAATGCGTGCGGCCGTCGAAATCAGCATGTATCCCTTGACGGGGGAGTACCGGCCACCCATCCAAGCCTTCATCGATCGTCTCAACACCCACCCGGGATTGCGCGTGCATACCAATGCGCTGGCGACTCAGATCTGGGGGCCCCTCGACCAGGTCATGGCGGTTCTGACCCAAGAGATGGGGCGCTCCGCGGCCATTGCGGGCGCTCCTCAGCTGGTCTTCGTCATGAAGGTCCTGCCGGGCTTGGCGCCGCCGGATTCGGCGCCTCAGTGATTCGTACTCTCTCGGTCCAGCTCGTGAGCGCGTGGCGCGACGCGGGTTGGATCGAAATCATCGCGGCCGGGCTCGCGGTGGCGTATGTCCTGCTGGCAATTCGGCAGCGCATCGAGTGCTGGATCGCGGCGTTCGTGAGCTCCATTCTCTATGTGTGGGTGCTGTTCGGAGCCCACCTGTACATGGAGTCGGTGCTGAATGCCTTCTACGCGGGCATGGCAGCCTATGGATACTGGCAATGGCGCCATGGCAAAGGCGGTGCGGCGCTCGCGATACGCCGTTGGCCGATGAGGCGCTACTGGGCGGCCTTGCCGGGCATCGTCCTTCTATCGGCGGTCAATTCGTACTTCCTGTGGAAATACACTCCGTCCGCCTTGCCCTTCCCGGACTCGATGGTGGCCTGGTCCAGCGTGTTCGCCACCTTCCTGGTCGCGCGCAAGGTGTTCGAGAACTGGTATTGGTGGGTGGTGATCGACTCGGTCAGCGCGTGCCTGTACTTCACTCGCCATTTGTATCTCACCATGCTGCTGTTCTGTGTGTACGTGGTGTTGAGCGTCATCGGATTGAGGCAATGGCGCCGCAGCTTGCCGGCGGCGGCTCATGCGGCGGGATGACCCCGAGCGCGTGGCTGCCAGCCACGTGCCGGGCTCGGGAAAGCCCGAGATTCACCGCCTCGGCGCGGGCCTGGTCAATGAAACCTTTCGGGTGCTGCGCGACGGGCAAGCCCATGCCATGCGGCTCGCGGTCTCGGACCGCGACGCTCTCGGCTTGGATCGAGCCTGGGAGGCGCGCCTGCTCGTACACGCGGCGGCGACAGGCTTGGCCCCCGAGCTCGAGTACTGCGATCCAGAGCGAGGAATTCTGATTGCGCGCTGGATCGAGGGGCGGAGCTGGACCCCGCAGGAGGCGCGCCGGTCCTCGAACATCTCCAGAATGGCCGAATTCATGCGCCGTATCCATGCGCTGCCGATGCCGGCGCCGCCGCGGTCGATGAGCCCGGCGAAGTGGATCGAGCACTACTCGGCGGCGGTGCGGCAGAGCGCCCCGACGATGGCGGGCATCGCCGCGGCGCTGCAACCGGCGGCGACGAAGCGCCTGGCGGCGTTGGCGGCCCTGCCGAGCAGCGATCCTGTGCTGTGTCACAGCGACCTGCACGTTCTCAATCTGATCGACCGCGGGGCGTCCCTGGTGTTGCTGGACTGGGAATACGCGCATGCGTCGGATCCCTTCTGGGATCTGGCCGGCTGGGGAGCCAACAACGACTTCGAGGGCCCTCTGCGGGATGAGCTGTTGGCGAGCTACGCCGGGCGGCCGCCCAGCGGCGATGAACGCTCGCGCCTGCAGCTCATGAGCTGGCTGTACGACTACGTCTGCCTGTGGTGGAGCGAGCTGTATTTGAGCATGCCCCGGCCCGGCATTGCGGTGCAGGGCGATGCGAGGGCCGGCGTGTCGGCCCGGGCCCTCGAGCTGGCGGCACGGCTCGATGCATCCAAGTAGTCGCGCCGATCAAGTTCCGGCACACTAGCCGGCCTTGACCGCCCCCAAAGCGGGGGGAAACCTTACGGAGAGCTCAATGGCGCGGATGATGGTAGTGGACCGGGACGGGAAGGAGCATGACATCGAGGCCAAGCCCGGCTTGAAGGTCATGGAGATCCTGCGCGAGCTCGACTACGGTGTCGCGGCCATCTGCGGCGGCCTGTGCTCCTGCGCCACCTGTCATGTGTACGTGGATCCCAGCTGGGCCGACCGCCTGCCCAAGCCGCAGAGCGACGAGCTCGAGTTGCTCAAGGAATTGCCGGATTTCAAGCAGGCCAGCTCGCGCCTGTCATGCCAGGTGGACTTCACCGAAGCGCTCTCGGGTCTGAAGGTTGCCATCGCCCCGGATTCCTGAGGGCCGTTCCCGAAACGCGATATCGTTCAGAGACGCCGAGACGCGCGTCCAGAGACGCCGAGCGATGTCGCCGTCGATCCGGCCTCATTTCTTGTCTGCTTGCCGGCGTACGGCCTCTTGGGCGGCCGCGATGGCCTGCGCGTCTCCGAGGAAGCGGCGACCGAGAGGCTGCAGTTGCTCGTCCAACTCGTAGAGTATGGGCACGCCGGTAGGAATGTTGAACTCCACGATGTCGCTTTCGGACATCATGTCGAGCATCTTGACCAATGCGCGCAGCGAGTTTCCATGCGCGACGATGAGCACGTTCTTGCCGGCTCGAAGTTCCGGGACGATGCGCGACTCCCAGTACGGCAGGACGCGGGCGAGCGTGTCCTTGAGCGACTCCGCCGCGGGCAGCGAGGCGGCGCCCACATCGGCATAGCGTGGGTCGAAACGCGGATGGCGCGGATCGTCGAGCCCGAGTGAGGGCGGCGGTATGTCGTAGCTGCGGCGCCAGATCTTCACCTGCGCTGCGCCGTGCTGCGCGACGGTCTGTGCCTTGTTCAGTCCCTGCAGGGCGCCGTAGTGGCGCTCATTGAGACGCCAGCTGCGCTCCACGGGAATCCACATGCGGTCGGTGGTGTCGAGGATCAGCCACAGCGTACGGACGGCCCGCTTCAACACCGAGGTGAAGGCAATCTGCGGCTCGAGCTTCTCGCGTTGCAACTCGGCGCCGGCCTGCACGGCCTCGCGGCGCCCCTGATCGCTCAGGTCCACGTCATACCAGCCGGTGAAGAGGTTCTCGACATTCCAAATGCTTTGTCCATGACGAACCAGAATCAATTTTCCGGGCATGCTCCCTCCTAGTGACGTATGGCGGCGGCAAACACGCCTTCGAAGAACGCGGCCAGGGTTCCGCCGTAATCGATTTCCACGCGCAGCCGAATCCGCCCGCGGCCGGCACGCTGCAGCATTTTGCGGAATTTGTCGATCTGGGCACCCGGGGGCGCCGCGGTGCTGGCGCGCAGTTCACCTTGCACGGGCGATAGAAAGCGCACGCTGGACTCTTGAATCACGGCGTCCGCCGCCAGGCCCCGCGCCGCAAGATAACGGGTGACCCAGGCCCAGCCGGTCAGTACCGCCACCGAATACAGGCTGCCGGCGAAAGCGGTGCCCTTGTAATTGGCATTGGGCGCGAGCGGGGCGCGCAAGACCACGGCATCGTCGTCGGCCGTCTCGACCACGATGCCGATGTGCTTCGCCAGCGCGAATTCCGCGACGATGCGGTTTTGCAGGTACTCGCAGCCGAAATTCGTAGGCTGACTGGTCATGCCATCAATCCTGGGCGAGACGCCTGACCGCCTGTATGGCAACGGACAGGGTGGCGAAGTCCGGCGGCGACCCGGTGCGCAGATCGACGACCACCCGCTTCAAGGCATCGACCGGTGCGGCGTGACGCGCGATCCATTGGCCTACCCGGTCGGGTGCCTCTCGGCCCTTGCAAGCCAGCACGGCGCCAGTGATCTTGCGCTGTAGCTGGTACAAATTGTCGCGCAAGGTGCCGCGCGCAACCGCCTGCCAGTGGCCCTCCGCCGCCAGGCTTTCGATCTGTTCCTTGATCCAGGTCAGGCCCAGCCGGTCGCCGAGGTCGAAGTAGGCCTTGGCCGCGTAGACGATTCCGAGGCGCGAAGCCATGGCGACCTCGACCAGGTCGAGCGCGCAGTGCAGCATTTCCAGCGAGGCAATGCGCGCCGCCAGATCTTCGGGCACGTGCTGCTCGATCAATTGCGAACGCTGGGCGCGCAGCCGCGCCTGCTCCGTGGCGCCGAGAACGCCGCTCAACCCGTGGAACAGCTCGCCCACCTTGGCCGCGTAGCGCAGCACGCCGCGCTCGATGTCCAGGTCTTCGCGCCGGTTCTCGAGCAGCCAGTAGGTCATGTGCCGCAGCAGGCGCGTGGTCTTCGACATGGCCGTGTACTGCAGGGCAGCGGGGATGCGGTTGTCGAGCGCTTCGATTTGCATCCAGATATGGCGGGCGGCAAACACCTCGCGGGCAATGCTGTAGGCGCGAGCAATGGCGGCCGGATCCGCGCCTGTATCGTCCTGGGCGCGAACCGGGAAGACCGGGCCCATCCGATTGATCAAGCTATTGGTGATCGCCGTCGCAATGATCTCGCGGCGCAGGCGATGGCGCTTCAGCCGCAGGGCGAAGCGCTTCTGCACTGGCGCGGGAAAGTAGCGCTTCAGCTCGCCCGACAGGTAGGGGTCCTCGGGGACGTTGGAGTGGATGAGCGCGCGATACAGCCAGATCTTGCCGTAGCTCAAGGCGATGGCGAGCTCGGGCCGCGTCAGCCCCTCGCCGGCCTTGCGGCGCTCGGCGATTTCTTCCTCGGTAGGCAGATACTCGAGCGATCGGTTCAAATCTCCCGAGCGCTCGAGCGCGCGGATCACAAAGGCATGCTCGCTCAGACGCTCCTTCGCCTGGAACTCGCTGGTGCTGATCGCCTGACCCTGAAGGTAATTGTTGCGCAGTACCAAGGCCGCCACTTCGTCGGTCATTTGCGCCAGCAGACGGTCGCGCCCGGCGCGGGTGATTTCCTTGGCGCGCACCGCGCCGTTCAACAGGATCTTCAAGTTGACCTCGACGTCCGAGGTGTTGACCCCGGCCGAGTTGTCGATGAAATCCGTGTTGAGCCTGCCGCCGCGCCGCGCGAACTCGATGCGCCCGAGCTGCGATACACCCAGGTTGCCGCCTTCGCCGATGACCTTGCAGTTGAGCTCGCGGGCATCGACGCGCACGGCGTCATTGCTGCGATCCCCGACATCGCTGTGGCTCTCGAAGGTGGCCTTGACGTAGGTGCCGATGCCGCCGTTCCAGAACAGGTCGACATGCGACTTCAGAATGGCCTTGATCGCCTCGTTCGGCGTAACTTGTGCGGGCAGCTCGAGCAGCGCCTGCGCTTCTTTCGACAGGGACAGGCTCTTCGCGGTCCTCGAGAATACCCCGCCGCCCTTGGAGATGGCCTCGCGCGAGTAGTCGTCCCAGCTCGAGCGCGGCATCTTGAACAGCCGTTCGCGCTCGCGAAAGGAGCGGGCGGCGTCAGGCTGCGGATCGATGAAGATGTGCATGTGATTGAAGGCGGCGACCAGCCGGATGTGAGGCGATTGCAGCATCCCATTGCCGAACACATCCCCCGCCATGTCGCCGATGCCGGCCACTGAGAAATTCTGCTTCTGGATGTCGATGCCCATTTCGCGGAAGTGCCGCTTCACGCATTCCCAGGCGCCGCGTGCGGTGATGGCCATCTTCTTGTGGTCGTAGCCGGCCGAGCCGCCGGAGGCGAAGGCATCCCCCAGCCAGAAGCCGTACTCCTCGGAGATGGCGTTGGCGATGTCGGAGAAGGTCGCGGTGCCCTTGTCCGCCGCGACCACCAGGTAGGCGTCGTCCTTGTCGTGGCGCACCACCGTGGCGGGCGCGACGATCTTGTCGTCGACGATGTTGTCGGTAATGTCCAAGAGGCCCCGGATGAGCGTCTGATAGCAGCCGATCACCTCGGCTTGCTGCGCTTCGCGCTCGGCGGGCAGGCGCTTGACCACGAATCCGCCCTTGGCGCCCACGGGGACGATCACTGTGTTCTTCACCTGCTGAGCCTTCATGAGCCCCAGCACTTCGGTGCGGAAGTCCTCGCGCCGATCCGACCAGCGAATGCCGCCGCGCGCGACGTAGCCCATGCGCAGATGGATGCCTTCCATGCGTGGCGAGAACACGAAGATCTCGAACAGCGGCTTCGGGAGAGGCAGCTCGCGCAGCTGCTGGCTTTCGATCTTGAAGGAGAGGTATTCCTTGAGCTGTCCGTCGCGGCCGGTCTGATAGGCATTGGTGCGCACGGTCGCGGTCAGTGCGCTCCACAGGGCCCGCAGAATCCGGTCCTCGTCGGAGCGCGTCACTTCCTCGAGGGCGGCACGGATGCGCTTGTCGAGGCGCGAGAGCGCGCTCTGCCGCGCCGCCGCGGAGGGTTCCGGGTTGAAGCGGGCGACGAACAAATCCGCGAGCGCGCGGGCGATCTGCGGATTGTTGACCAGCACTTGCGCGATGTATCCCTGGCTGAACGGCAACCCGGTCTGCAGCAGGTAGCGGCAGTAGGCGCGCATGACGATCACGATTCGCCACGGTATCCCGGCGGCCAGGGTCAATTGATTGAAGCTGTCGCTGTCCATGCGGCCGGTCCAGACCGCCGTGAACGCGCTCTTGATTTCGCGTTCCAAGGCGTCGAACTGGCTCACCGTGGATGCCTGCATCACCAGTTCCAGATCCTGAATCCAGGCGCGCCGGCCGCCCGAGAAGTCGAGCTGGTAGGGCCGTTCGGCGATCACCTTGAGTCCCATGTTCTCGAGCATGGGCAGCAGATCCGAAATCGGAATGGCATCCTGGCTGCGGAAGATCTTCAGGAAAAAGTTGTCCTTGCGCCGCGGCTCGGGCCGGTAAATATCCAGATGCAGGCGCGCCGGCTCCTTCTCGACGGCTTCGAGGAAGGACACGTCGAGGGCGGCGGCATCGCCCTGGAAGTCCTCGGTGTAGGCCGCGGGGAAGGCCTGCGCGTATTTCTCGAACAGCTGCAAGGCGTACGCCTCGTCCTGACGCGCCAGCAGCGCGCTCTTGAATCCATCCAACCAGGATCGCACCGCCGCGGCCACACGCCGCTCCAACGCGTCCGTGTCGACGCGCGCTTCATCGCTCGGCCTGGTGCGCGCGACGATGTGGATGCGCGCGAGATTCGATTCCGCGATCTGCACCTGCGATTCCATGCTGAACGCGGAAAACGCCTCGCGGATCACCTTTTCGATGCGCTGGCGCACCTGCGTGTTGTACTTCTCGCGCGGCACGTACACCAAGCAGGAATAGAAGCGGCGAAACGCGTCGCGACGCAGCAACACCCGAACTCGCGGACGCTCCTGCAGGCCGAAAATGCCGGTGACGATGCGATTCAGTTCGGCGACGCTGGCCTGGAACAACTCGTCGCGCGGAAAGGATTCGAGAATGTGCTGCAGCGCCTTGCCGTCATGACTGTCGGGGGCCAGCGCGAAGTGCTCCACCACCTGCGCGACCTTGTGGCGCAGCACCGGGATTTCGCGTGGATTGCTGCTGTAGGCCGCGGAAGTCCACAACCCCAGGAAACGCTTCTCGCCGATCAGCCGGCCCTTGGCATCGAAATGCTTGACGCCCACGTAGTCGAGGTAGCCGGAGCGGTGGACGGTGGACTCGAAGTTCGCCTTGGTGACGAGGACGATGTCGCGCGAGCGGCTCTGGCGGCGGATGTCGCTCGACAAGGTGCGGTTCGCGGCCGTCGGCTGCCTGTGGCCGCGGCGCAATATTCCGAGGCCGGTGGCCGCGATGGGCTGCAGGGACTCGTGCCCCTTGCGTCCCTGCAGCCGATATTCGCGGTAGCCCAGGAAGGTGAAGTGGCGATTCTCCATCCAGGTGAGCAGCGCGATCGCCTCGCTCAGGTCGCTGGGGTCGAACCGGTCGCTCAGGGCACTCAATTCCTGCGCGCTGCGCTGCGCGGCGCTTTGCATCTTGAGCCAATCGGCGCAGGCGACGCGCACGTCGCGCATGCTGCGTTCGATCTGTGCCGCTAGCGAGAGCAACGCGGCAGGATCGACGATCCTGTCCACTTCGATGTGCTGGAAGGATTCCAGCCGCAGCTTGTCGCGGCCGGCGCTCTTCTCGCCCTTGGACGCCTCGCCGCGCTCGCGCAGGGACAGCAAGTTTCCCGAGCTGTCGCGCGTCACGGCAAAGACGGGATGCGTCAAAAAATGCAGGGTGAGCGAGCGCTGGGTCAGCGCGAGGCCGATCGAATCCACGAGGAAGGGCATGTCGTCGTTCACCATCTCGATGACGGTGTGCGGCGAGGTGTAGCCGTGCTCGCGCAGGGTGGGATTGAATACCCGCACCAGGGCGGACCTTTGCCGCCGGCGCGCGAACATCAAGTGCGACAGGGCGGCGGCGGCAAGCTCGGCCGGCTCGCGCGCCGCGAGATCCTCCGCATCCACGTTGGCGTAGTAGGCCTGCAGAAAGCGCGGCCAGTCCAAGTTGCGCATGGCTTTGGGAGGGCGAATCGCGGACCGCGCGATGGCGGACACGATCTTGCGATGCTGTTCGGAGGAAGCCTGGTACATGATTGATCCTTGTTTAGTCCGGCTTTTCAAGATCGGCGATGACTGCGCCCAAGAAACGGCACGCTTCGCCGCCCGTGATGCAGCGGTGATCGAAGCTCAAAGAAAGCGGCATGCGCCGATGAGCCAGCACGGCACCCCCGACGACGACGGCATCCTCGCGCACTTTGCCCGCTCCGAGTATGGCCACCGCGGGGGGCACCACCAAGGGGATTCCGTAGCGGCCGGCGAGAGTGCCGAAATTCGACAGCATGAGTGTGAAGTCGCGCAGGTCCTCGGGCGGCGTGCTGCGCCGGTGCGCCGCCTCTTTCTGCAGTGCGATGGCCGCGCGCAGCTCCTCCGGCGATTTGATTCTCGATGTTGCGCACCACCGGAACGATGAGGCCGCCGGGCGTATCGACGGCGATCGCCAGATCGATGTGGGCGACCAGCAGTCGCGATTGCGTCGCCGGATCGTACCAGGCGTTCAAGGCGGGTTCCGCACGCCAGGCGGCAGATCATCGCGCGCATCAGCCGCAGCATGTAATCGCCGCGATGGGTCCAGTGATGAATGTCGGCATCGTCGCACACCGTGCTGCCGGCCACCTGATCGCGCGACAGCGACATGCTTTGCGCCATCGCGCGGCGCACGCCGCGCAGCGGCTCCACCGTGCCGTCCGCGGGCCGGGCGGCGGCGATGGCACGCGCGGCGGGCGAAGCGGCGGCGCCGTTCGCGCCCGTTGCGGCGCCGCGCGTGGCTCCCGGGAGGTCGGCGTGCCGCAGCACGTCGTCGAGGGTGATCAAGCCGGCAGCGGCCGCTGCCGCGTACCGCGGCCAGATCCGCCCCCAGGCCTTTGGCGAGTGCCCGGGCCGCCGGCACGGCGCGGCCGCGCCCGTTGTTGCCGTGGCGATGCGTGCCGCCGACGGTCACCGACTCCACGAATTCCTCCTCGCTGGTCGCGGGCATGCTGCCGACGACGGTGCCGGAATCGAATTCGATGAGCGGCGCGCCGGTGGGCACGATGTCGCCGGGCGCGCCGCGCAGGGCGGTCACCACGCCGCTGAAGGGCGCGGGCACTTCGACCACCGCCTTGGCCGTCTCCACGGACACCATGGGCTGATCGACCCGCACGTGATCGCCCACCTTGACGTGCCACTCGACGATCTCGGCCTCGGCCAAGCCCTCGCCCAAATCCGGAAGCCTGAATGTACTCATGAAACAGCCTCTAGTCGGCGAATGTGAGTTCCACCGCGTCGATGATTCGCTGCACGCTCGGAATGTAATCGTGCTCGAGCTTGAACAGCGGCATGATGGTGTCGAAACCGGTGACGCGCTGCATCGGCGCCTGCAGATCGTACAGGCCGTGCTCCGCGACCAGCGCCGCGATCTCGGCCCCGACGCCGACATTGCGGGCCGCCTCGTGCACGATCACCAGCCGGCCGGTCTTGGCCACCGACGCGAGAATGGTCTCGATGTCGATGGGGCTCAAGGTCGCCAGATCGATGACCTCGGCGCTGATCCCGCGCTTGTCGAGCTCGGCGGCGGCGCGCAGCGTCTCCATGGTCATCGCGCCCCAGGTGACGAGGGTCACATCGCTGCCCTCGCGCAGGATGAAGCAGACGTCCAGCGGCAGAGCCTGGCCATCGTCGTTCACTTCCTGGCGCATGGCGCGATACAGGCGCACCGGCTCCAAGAACATCACCGGGTCGGGATCGCGGATCGCCGCCAGCAGCAGGCCGTAGGCGCGCGCCGGCGAGGAGGGGCAGACGACGCGTATGCCCGGAATGTGGCACAGCATGGTTTCGGTGCTTTCCGAATGATGTTCGGGAGCGTGAATGCCGCCGCCGTGCGGCGTGCGAATCACCACCGGACAGCTCAGGCGGCCGCGGGTGCGATTACGCATCCGCGACATGTGATTCACGATCTGATCCAGCGCCGGATACAGAAATCCCATGAACTGAATTTCGGCGACGGGCTTCAGTCCATGCGTCGCCATGCCCACCGACATGCCGGCGATGGTCGCCTCCGCCAGCGGCGTATCCTGCACCCGGTCCTTGCCGAAGCGCTCCTGCAGTCCGGCGGTCGCGCGGAACACGCCGCCGTTGGCGCCCACATCCTGCCCGATCACGACCACGTCGGCGTCATGCTGCATTTCCCAGCCATGCGCCATCGCGATGGCCTCGACCATGGTTATTTTCGCCAATTCAATGACCGCTGGGTTTGGAGGCGTATTTGCGGGCGATGAGGCGCTGCTCGTGCAGATGCGGCCGGGCAGAGCGGCGAACAGATGGTCGAACATCGCATCGGTCGACGGCTTCGCTCTGCCAGATATTCGGCTGACCGCCGCATCGACCTCGAGGGCGCACTCGTCGAGCAGGGCTTGCTCCTTGCCGGCATCCCATATCCCGGCGCCGAGCATGAAATCGACGCATGCGAACCAGGGGCTCGAGCGCCCAGGCATCCTTGACCTCCTGACCGGAGCGATAGCGGCTGGCGTCATCCGCGGTGGTGTGATCGCTCAAGCGGTACGTCAGCGCCTCGATCAAGGCGGGTCCCGCGCCGCGCCGCGCGGCCTCGAGCGCCTCGCTCACCACCTCGCGGACGGCGAACACATCGTTGCCGTCGACCTGCACGCCGGGAATGCCGGCCGCCACCGCCTTCTGCGCCAGGGTTTGCGCCGCCGTCTGCGCGGCGACCGGAACGGAAATGGCCCAGCCGTTGTTGACGATGACGAACACCACGGGCAGAGCGCGGGAGCCGGCCAGATTGAGCGCCTCGTAGAAGGCGCCTTCGGAGGTGCCGCCGTCGCCGATGTAGGCGAGCGCGCAGCGCGGCTCGCTTGCGCACCTTGAAGGCCATGGCGGCGCCGGCCGCATGCAAGGTCTGCGTGGCGATGGGTACGCACCAGGCGAAGTCGTGCCGAGGCTACGGCAAAATCATTGCCGCATTCGTCGCCGCCCCAGTACGTCAGTATCTCCGTCATGGTCACGCCGCGCCAAAGCTGCGTGCCGAATTCGCGATAGACGGGCGCCAGCACGTCCTCGGGCCGCATCGCGGCGCCGATGCCGACATGCGCGGCTTCGTGGCCGAGGGATGAAGGATAGGTGCCGAGTTGTCCGGTGCGCTGCAGGTTCACCGCCTTGGCGTCGAAGACGCGCACCAGAGTCATGGCCCGATACATGCGCAGCACCTCGGCCGCATCCTTGCGCGAACGGCGGCAGCGGCGCCACGGCCTCGCCGCTCGGATCCAGGATCTGCCTGTAGTGAATTTTGAACTCGGCGACCGTCTTCATGCGGCGAATTATGCCAGGGCTTGGCGAGGCGCGCCTCAGGGACGATGCTCGGCCGGCCAGATATTGTTGCGTCTGCATTTCGATGAGGCGGCTCGCGGCGCGCTGAAATTCGAGCTGCAATCGTTCGCCGCGATACAGCGCCGCCGGCGCCGCCGCCGCCGACACCACGATCTTGACGCCGCGATCGTAGAACTCGTCGATGGCCGCGATGAAGCGGCGCGCGGCGTCCTCGTCGGCCCCGGTGAATTCGGGGATGTTCGAAATGAAAATCGTGTGGTACAGGCGCGCAAGCTCGATGTAGTCGTTCTGGCTGCGCGGTCCCGTCGCACAGTTCGCTGAATTCGAACCACGCCATGCCGGCGCCGGTGGCCACCGCGGCCATGTCGCGGTCCTCGATCGACAGCTCCCGGGGCCCCGCGGCGGACTCGCCGGCGAGCGCGGCGAAGCGCTGCTGCAGTTGCGCCGGCGTCTGCTCGAGCGTCGAATCCAAGTAAGTCGGCGCCTGCTCGAGCTGCCGCAGGCGATAGTCGATGCCGCCGTCCAAGTGCACCACGTCCACATGCCTTTGAATCAGACTCGATGGCCGGCAGGAAGCGTTCGCGCTGCAGGCCGTCCTTGTACAAGATCCTCGGGGTGCGTATTGGAAGTGGCCACCAGAGTCACGCCGCGGCGGAACAATCCCTCGAACAGGCCGGCGAGTATCATCGCATCGGCGATGTCCGCGACGAAGAATTCGTCCAGGCAGATCACGCGCGCCTGTCGCGGCCAGCCGCTGCGCGACGGTCTCGAGAGGCTGAGTGCGGCGCTTGGCCAGCGCGCAGCTCCGCGTGCACCTGGCGCATGAACCGATAGAAGTGCGTGCGCTCGCGGCGCGGAAAACGCAGCGACTCGTAGAACCAGTCCATCAGCATCGTCTTGCCGCGGCCGACGCCGCCCCAGAAGATAGAGGCCGCGCGGCGCGGTCGCCGCGCCGGGGCGGCAGCCAGCGCAGGTGCGCGCGCAGTCTCTCCCCGAGGGACTGCGAGGACTCCGTGAGAGCTCGCGCCCAGGCGGTCGAGCCGGACGGCCGCATCGCGCTGCGCCGGGTCGAATTCGAGCCGATGCGCCGCGACCTGCTCGCGCGAGGCGCGATTCCACCGACTTGAGGTTGCCGGCCACCGACGGCGAGCGATCTTAGAGGCTCTGGTAGTTGGGACCGGAACCGCCCTCCGGCGTCACCCAGGTGATCTGCCCGGCGTAGGGCTCCTTGATGTCGCAGGCCTTGCAATGCACGCAGTTGGAGGAATTGATCTGCAGTTTCTTGCCGCCGCTGCCGTCGTCGATCATTTCGTAGACGTTCGCCGGACAAAAATTCGTGCAGGGATTGCCGAACTCCTTTATGCAGCGCGTCGCGCACAGCGTGGTGTCCGCCACATGCAGATGCACCGGCTGATTCTCATCGTGAGTCGTCGCGGCGAAGAATACGAACGCCAGCCGGTCGCGCGGCGGCAGCTCGCGCTCGCCCCAGTCGCGGTCCGGCGAGGCGTACTCATCCAGGCGTCTTGAGCGCCGTGTCGTCGGCATGATTGGCGAGCGTCCAGGGCAATTTTCCGAAGGTCGCGGTTTCGAGCGCGGCATTGGCGAGCCCGAACCACAGCCCGCGGCGGAAACCGGGGCGGATATTGCGCACCTTGTACAGTTCCCGGCCGCCCTTCGATTCGCGCCAGCGCTTGTCGAAGCCCAGCGCTGCGTGCCCTGCGCGACGAAATGCTCGGCGGCGGTCATGCCGGAACGAATGGCCTGATGGATGCCCTTGATCTTCGGCGTGTTGAGCGTGCCGCCGGCGTCGCCGACCAGCATCGCACCCGGCATTTCGAGGGTGGGCATGGATTGATAGCCGCCTTCGATCACGGTGCGCGCGCCGCCGGCGATGATTTCGCCGCCCTGCAGCAGAGCTCTTGATGTCGGGGTGATTCTTGTACTGCTGGAAGGCCTCGAAGGGCTTGAAGCGCGGATCCTCATAGTCCAGCCCGACCACGAAACCGACGTACACCCGATCGTTGTCGAGGTGATACAGGAAGCTGCCGCCATAGGTATGGGAGTCGAGCGGCCAGCCCAGGGTGTGCTGAATGAGGCCGGGCTGGACGCGGCCGGGCGGCAGCTGCCACAGCTCCTTGAATCCCAGGCCATAGGTCTGCGGCGACTTGCCGGCGTCGAGCTTGAAGCGCTTGATCAATTGCTTCGAGACGCTGCCGCGGCAGCCCTCGCAGAACAGGGTGATCTTGGCGTGAATCTCCGGCCCCAAGGCGAAATTCGGTCCGGGCTCGCCGTTCTTTTCGACGCCCATGTCGCCGATGCGCACGCCCTTGACGGCACCGGCGTCGTCGAACAGGGCTTCGGCCGCGGCAAATCCCGCGAACACATCGACCCCGAGCTTTTCGGCCTCCTGACCGAGAATCGGGGTCAGCTGGCCCAGCGAAATGATGAAGTTGCCGTGATTCGCCATCTGCGGCGGAGTGGGCAGCCGGTAGCGCTTGCGGCGGGTCATGAACAAGAACTCATCGCGCGCGGCCGGCACGCAGACTGCCGGGGCGTGGGTGCGCCACTCGGGCAGCAACTCATCGAGGGGGCCGGGTTCCATCACCGCCCCGGACAGAGAATGGGCGCCGAGGCTGGCGGCCTTTTCCAGCACGCAGACGGTCAATGCCGGGTTCAGCTGCTTCAGCCGGATCGCGCAGGCGAGCCCGGCGGGGCCGGCGCCGACGATCGCAACCTCGTATTCCATGACATCGCGGGGGGTTTCGCTCATCAAGCACCTAAAATCGGGATTTGGCCCCGAAAAATGGCCGATAGTAGATCACAAACCGCGGGAGGACCGGGCGAGCACGTCCACCTGGCGGACATGCGATGAGGGAATCTTCGCTGGCGCTGTCGCTTTACTCAGTGGGGACACCCATGTTGACAGGCCACGGACGCCGGCTTCCAGGATGGCCAAGGGATTTGGGCATGGCTTGGGCAAGGACGCCCACCCCGTTTTTTCGACCAGACGGCCGGACGTCAGTCCGGCCGCCACGCGGGTTTGCGCTTGTCGAAGAAGGCGCTGAAACCTTCCTGCGCCTCTGCTTGGACCCGCAATCGCGCCAGCCGCGCGGCCATGCCCGCGGCGGCTGCCGACCGGTCGCGGGCGGCGGCTGGGCCATATCGCGAATCAGTAGCTTGGCTTGGGCCAGGGCGCCCGGTGCCCCCTGCAGCAGTGCCTCGGTGATGCGCGTGCAGCCGGCGTCGAGCTGATCGGCGGCCACGACTTCGTGCACCAGCCCAAGCTCCTTCAGGGCTGCCGCGCGTCAGAGTCTCGGCGGTCAGGAAGTAGCGCCGCGCGGCGCTCTCGCCGATCTTGCCCAGCACGAAGGGCGAAATGACCGCGGGGATGATCCCGAGCCGCACCTCGGTGAAGGCGAACTTCGCCGCCTCGACCGCCACCACGATGTCGCAGGCAGCGATCAGTCCGAGCGCTCCGCCGTAGCCGTCGCCATTGACCCGCGCCAGGGTCGGCTTCGGCATGGTATCCAAAAGCGCGAGCAGTGCCGCGAGCTGCTCGGCATCCGCCAGGTTGGCCGCTTCGCTGGCGCCTGCCTGGGCCTGCATTTCGGTGAGGTCGGCGCCCGCGCAGAAGGCCTTGCCGGCGCCCGTGAGCTGCACGACGCGCACCGCCGCATTGCCTGCGCACTGCTGCAGTTGCGCGGTCAGCGCGGCGATGGTCGCGCGGTCCAAGGCATTGCGTTTCTCGGGCCGGTTGAGCGTGACCCGCGCGACGCCTGCTTCGACGGTCGTCAGAACCGGCGCGTTCACATCAGTTCGATGGCGATCGCCGTCGCTTCGCCGCCGCCGATGCACAGGCTGGCAATGCCGCGCTGCTTGCCGCGCGCGCGCAGCGCATGCAGCAGGGTGGTGACGATGCGTGCGCCGGTGGCGCCGATCGGATGCCCGAGCGCGCAGGCGCCGCCGTTCACATTCACTTTCTGGTGATCCAGTCCCAAGTCCTGCATCGCGGCCATCGGCACGGCGGCGAATGCCTCGTTGATCTCGTACAGATCCACATCCTTGGCCTGCCAATCCAAGCTGCTTCAACAGCTTTTGCATCGCGCCCACCGGCGCCAGCGTGAACCATTCCGGCTCGCGGGCAAAACTGCTATAGCCCAGAATGCGCGCCAGCGGCTTGCGTCCCTGCGCGGCCGCGAAGGATTCGCGCGCCAGCACCAATGCGGCCGCGCCATCGGAAATTCCGGACGAACTGGCGGCGGTCACGGTGCCGTCTTTCTTGAACGCGGGCTTGAGCGTCGGGATCTTGGCGATGTCGAGGGTGAAGGGCGTTTCGTCCTTGTCGACGATCACCTCGCCCTTGCGGGTCTTGGCCGTCACCGGCCGCGATCTCGGCGGCGAAGGCACCGCCGTTCACGGCGGCCAGCGCGCGGCGCACCGATTCGGCGGCGAAGTCGTCCTGGGCCTTGCGGGTGAATTTGTATTTCTCCGACGTGGCCTCCGCGAAACAGCCCATGAGCTGGCCGTCCCAGGGGCTCTGCAAGCCGTCGTAGAACATATGGTCCAGCACTTCTTGGTTGCCCATGCGATAGCCGGCGCGAGCCTTGGGCAGCAGGTAGGGTGCATTGGTCATGGACTCGAGGCCGCCGGCGACGACCACCTTGGCGGAGCCGGCGAGGATTTGGTCGCCGGCCAGCATCACGGCGCGCATCGCCGAGCCGCACATCTTGTTGACCGTGGTGGTGGGAACGCTGGCGGGAATACCGCCGCCCAATGCGGCCTGGCGCGCGGGCGCCTGGCCGAGCCCGGCCGCCAGCACGCAGCCCATGATGACTTCGTCGACTTGCGACACATCGACCGCCGGAATCGGCGAGGGCGGCTTTGATCGCGACCGACCCCAGCTGCGGGGCGGTGACCGACGCGAAAGCGCCTTGAAAGGCCCCAACGGGCGTGCGGCGGGCGGCCAAAATGACGACAGGATCAGAATTCATGATGCATTTCCATGGGGTTTAACGGGGGTTGCCTAGTATAGCGCGATGCGCCTCCCTGGCCCCTGCCGCCCGACTCAAGGGGCCAGCGGCTCGCCCGACGGCCTGCGCGATCAGTTCGCGGCTGCGCTGCCTGGCCTCGGCCGCCGCGAGAACTTCAAGTATTTCAACGCGAATCGGCAGCCGATGGACGGCCAAGCCCCCCGGGGGCAGGACGGCGCGCGTGCCGTGGATGGCCATGGCCACCACCGGCATGTCGGAGCGCGCCGCCGTCGTGAAGGCGCCGCCCAGAAACTTGCCGATCTGGCGGATTTCAGTGAAGGTGCCCTCGGGAAAGAACACCAGGGACTGGCCGGTGGCGGCCAGCTTGAGCACCCGGCGGGCGTCCACCCCGCCCTTGTGCCGATTGAAGCGCTCGACGAACTGTGAACCCAACCGCCGCAGCAGCAGCCCGGCGAGCGGCACCCGCACCATTTCCTTCTTGATCACGAAGGCAAAATCCGGCGGCAGCGCCGCCGCGGCGACCAGGCCGTCGATATAGCTGGCGTGATTGGCCACCACCACACAGGGAACCTGCGGCAGACGATTCAGCCCTTCGACCCTGAAGGGAACTCCCGCCGCGCGCAAAAAAAACCGCGAGAACACCCCGGCCACGCGGCGGCGGCGGCGCAGGCTCGGCAGGAACAAATTGATCACCAGCACGATCGAAGCCATGGCCGTGAAAAGGGCGACGCAATAGGCGCTGTACAGCAGCCGCCAAACGGCCTTATGCGGCCTAAATTGCTTGCTTACTGTGATCTGGTTCTCCTTATGTTAATACTTAAGCGTACTGTGATTCTGGTCACGCCGACCCGACCGCACCCCTCGCATACTGGCTTCGGCGCTACATACAGCAGCATTTCGTGCGAACACCCACGCGGAAAACTATGGCGACGGCTCTTAAACGGACGGTTTATACACGCACCTCGGGTGCAGCGGTACCGGCTGTCCGCGAACCGGCGGATCCGGCCCTGCAGCGCTTCCTCGATGCCGTGTGGCTGGAGCGCGGTCTGTCGGCCAATACGCTCGCCGCCTATCGCGCCGATTTGACCGCACTCGCGCGCTGGTTGGAAGAGCGCGACGGCGCACTGCTCAAGGCCACGCGCATCGAATTGCTGGGCTTCATCGCGGCCCGGGTCGAGGGTGGATCGCGGCCTCGGTCAACCGCCCGGCAGCTGTCGAGTTTTCGCCGCTTTTTCCGCTTCATGGTGCGCGAGGGTTTGATCGAGCTCGATCCGACCGCGCAAATAGCCATGCCGAAGATCGGCCGGTCCTTGCCCAAATCGCTGACCGAAGCCGAAGTCGATTCTTTGCTCGAGGCGCCGACGGTGTCGGACCCGCTCGGCCATCGCGACCGCACCATGCTCGAAGTGCTGTATGCCACGGGACTGCGGGTCTCCGAGCTGGTGAGCCTGAAGCACAATCAGGTGAATCTCAATCAAGGCGTGATGCGCGTGGTCGGCAAGGGCAATCGCGAACGCCTGATTCCGCTGGGCGAAGAGGCGGTGAAATGGCTGCAGCAATTCATGCAGGGCCCGCGGGTCGAAATATTGCTCGAGCGCCAGACCGATTACCTGTTTCCGACGCGCCGCGGCGACCGCATGACGCGCCAGGCGTTTTGGCACATCATCAAGCGCTATTCCAAGAAGGCCGGCGTGGAGAAAGAGCTCTCGCCGCACACCTTGCGCCACGCCTTCGCGACCCATTTGCTGAATCACGGGGCGGATCTGCGCGTCGTGCAGATGCTCCTCGGGCACAGCGATCTGTCGACGACTCAGATCTATACTCACGTCGCGCGCGAGCGCCTGAAAGAACTGCACTCTCAGCACCATCCGCGCGGCTAGCGCGTGTTGCGGGCGCCGTCGCCGCGGCCGGCTGCCGCAAAATGCGGACGGGGCTGCTAGGATTGGGTGAACCTGCAGCGCGCCGCAGGGTCGAATCAGTCAGTTCCGCCGGAGTCCTCCATGCTGAGAATTCTTCTTGCCGCCTTCGCTTTGGCTCGTCTGCACCGCAGGGGTCGGCCGCGCGCGCCGCGCCCGCCGATCCGGCGCACCCGACGCCAGCCGATGCCGCGCACGCGGCGCCGGCCGATGCCGCCCATGCGGCGCCTGCCGAGCAGGCTGCGGATCCCCGGGCGGCCTTGTTGAAACGCCTGCCGGCCGGATCGAAGCTCGAGGATTTGCGGCCTTCGCCGATCGCCGGCATCTACGAATTCGCGCAGGGCGCGGACGTCAGCTACATGACCGCGGACGGCAAGTATTTCTTCGACGGCAATCTCTATGACATGGATTCGCGCGAAAATCTGACGGAGGAGCAGCGCACGCGCGCGCGCGTCGCGCATGATCAGCGCGGTGCCCGAGTCGCAGATGGTGATCTTCGGGCCGAAGAATCCGCTGTACACCATCACCGTATTCACCGACGTCGATTGCGCCTATTGCCGCAAGCTGCACAGCGAGATGGCTGAGCTGAACCGGTTGGGTGTGCGCGTGCGCTACATGTTCTTTCCGCGCACCGGCCCCAACACGGAAAGCTGGAAGAAAGCCGAAGTCGTCTGGTGCTCGCCGGATCGCAACGACGCGCTCACGCGCGCCAAAGCCGGCGCTCAACTGGACATGACCAAGACCTGCGCGGCGACGCCGGTTGCGCGCGAATATGCCCTGGGCCAAAGCATCGGAGTGCGCGGCACGCCGGCCATCGTCACCGAGAAGCGGCGACTACATCGAGGGCTACATGCCGCCGCGCGAACTCGTGCAGCAGATCAAGGATCTGCAGTTGGCGAAGCGCTGAATGCGAAGCGCTGAACGGCGCCGGCCTGCACCGCGCGCTCGCCCGCCGACGCACCGACCGCAGCTAGCGCTCGAGCAGCTTGATCTTCTCCGGCACGCCTTCCCACTGCTTGGCATCGGCCGGCGCCGCTTTCTTCTCGCTGATCACCGGCCATTTCTTGGCCAGCTCGGCGTTCAACTTCAGAAAGCTCTCCTGGCCGTCCGGGATCTCCTCTTCCGAGAAAATGGCCTCCACCGGGCACTCCGGCTCGCACAGCGTGCAATCGATGCACTCATCGGGATCGATCACCAGAAAATTCGGGCCTTCGTGGAAGCAGTCGACGGGGCAGACCTCCACGCAATCCATATATTTGCACTTGATGCAGCTTTCGGTGACCACGAATGCCATGACTTACCCTTCATTGATCGGTTGAATGTAAATGACTATTCTGCCACAGCCGATCGATCGAGTGCAGCCGCTATTCTGCCACAGCCGCTCCTGCATGCACCTACGGCGGCGCGGCTCAGGATTTCAGCCGGCGGCTCAACTCGACGAAATGATGATCTTCGCGTCCCGCGCTGCGATCCTCGAAATACTTGCGCAAAGTGAATTCGCCGCTGGGAAACGCCAGCTGCTCCCAGGGGATCTCGGCTTCCTCGTACAAGCCGACCTCCAAGCTCTCCGGTCCCGGCGCGAATTCGGGCTGCAGCAATTTGGCGCGGAACATCACGTGCACCTGGCTGGCGCCGGTCACGCTGACCACCGCCAGCAGCGAGCCGATCTCGACCTTCGCCAGCGCCTCCTCGTAGCATTCGCGCGCCGCCGCGGCCTGCAAGGTTTCGCCGTTTTCCATGAACCCGGCCGGCACCGTCCAAAATCCCAGCCGCGGCTCGATGGCGCGGCGGCACAGCAAGATCTTGCCCTGCCACTCGGGCACGCAGCCCAGAACCAACAGCGGGTTCTTGTAGTGGACCATGCCGCAGCTCGTGCATACGAAGCGCGGCAGATGGTCCCCGGCGGGAATCTTGAATTCGACGGGCGAGCCGCAATTGCTGCAGAAATTCAAAGGACATCCATAAATAAAAGTCTGGTGCCCGGAGAGGGAATCGAACCCACACGCTTTTCAGGGACCACCGGATTTTGAGTCCGGCGCGTCTACCAGTTCCGCCATCCGGGCATGCCAGGCCGCGCAGTATATTTGATTCTTGGGGCGATTGCCGCTCTTGGTAGAATGCCCAAAACATGCAGCGCACGGACTTTCACTTCGATCTCCCCCAGGAACTCATTGCGCAGCGGCCCGCCGGCGACGCGCTCCGCCAGCCGGATGTTGGTGCTGGACGGCGCCGCCGGATCGCTGCGCGACCTGCAATTCCGCGATTTTCCGTCCTTGCTGAACCCGGCGGATCTGCTGGTTTTCAACGATACGCGGGTGATTCCCGCGCGGGTATTCGGCCTCAAGGAAAGCGGCGGGCGCGTCGAGATCCTGCTCGAGCGCGCGCTGACGGCGAACACCGCGCTGGTGCACCTGCGCGCCAGCAAGGGCCTGAAGCCGGGCGCGGTCGGTCAAGCTGCGCCGGCGGCCACTCGGCGAGCATGCTCGGACGGCAGGGCGATCTGTTCCACCTGCAGTTCTCCTGCGAAGTGGCGTCGTTCTTCGAGGCCCACGGCGAAATACCGCTGCCTCCCTACATCGACCGCGCGGCCGGAAAGCGCGGACCGCGAGCGCTACCAGACCGTGTATGCGCGCATTCTCGGGCGCCGTCGCGGCGCCCACGGCGGGCCTGCATTTCGATGCGGATACTTTTGCGGCGCTTCGGAGCGCGCGGGATCAGGCCATGCCTTCGTCACCCTGCACGTGGGCGCCGGCACCTTCCAGCCGGTGCGGGTGGACGACATCGAGGGGCATGAGATGCACGAGGAATACCTCGAGGTGCCCGAGGCGGCCTGCGATGCCATCGAGGCGACGCGCGCCGCCGGCGGGCGCGTGATCGCGGTGGGCACGACGGTGGTGAGGAGTTTGGAGACCGCGGCGGCGGCCGCGGCGCACGGCGCGCGCAGAGGGCGGCGCGGCCGCGGGCGTGCGCCGGCGCCCTCGCGCCGTATCGCGGAGCCACGCGAATTTTCATCAAGCCGGGCCACCGGTTTCGCGCGGTGGATGCCATGGTCACCAATTTTCACCTGCCGGAGTCGACGCTGCTGATGCTGTGCGCGGCCTTTGTCGGACGCGAGGCGCTGCTGGCGGCGTACGCTCACGCGGTGCAGGCGCGGTACCGATTTTTCAGCTACGGTGACGCGATGTTTTTGACCCCCTCGGCATCGGCGCTGCGGCGCCGGCGCCGGAGAGCCTGATGATGCCGCACCGGCGCGCGCCGCG
Source organism: uncultured Gammaproteobacteria bacterium (assembly GCA_963837435.1). GTDB lineage: Bacteria > Pseudomonadota > Gammaproteobacteria > Steroidobacterales > Steroidobacteraceae > Bog-1198. Next base: position 287,771 of record CAWINJ010000008.1, on the reverse strand, counting down.
GCATTGGGGCCGATGCGCTTTGCCTTGCTGGCGCAGGACGGCGCGGCGCGGCGCGGCCGGCTCGATTTCCCGCGCGGCACCGTGCGAGACGCCGGCGTTCATGCCGGTCGGTACCTACGGCACGGTCAAGGCCATGACTCCGGAGGATCTCGAGGCCATAGGCGCCGAGATCGTGCTCGGCAACACCTTTCACCTGTATCTGCGGCCCGGGCCTCGAGGTGATCGCGGCGCATCAGGGACTGCATCGCTTCATGCATTGGCAGCGGCCCATCCTCACCGACTCCGGCGGCTTTCAAGTGTGGAGCCTGGCGGAGATGCGCAAAATCACCGAGGAGGGCGCGCATTTCCGCTCTCCCGTCGACGGCGCGCAGGTGTTCCTCTCGCCCGAGGAATCCATGCGCATTCAGCGCACGCTGGCGTCCGGATGTGGCCATGAGCTTCGATGAATGCACGCCGTATCCGGCCACGCGAGAGCGAGGCGCGCGCGTCCATGGAATTGTCCATGCGCTGGGCGCTGCGGGGCTTTCGCGAGTACTACCGCACCGAGCCGCCGGGCACCCTGTTCGGCATCGTGCAAGGCGGGGTCCACCCGAACTTGCGCGCCGCGTCCCTGGCCGCTCTCGAGGACATCGGCTTTGCGGGGCTCGCCGTCGGCGGCCTGGCGGTGGGCGAGAGCGAGGCAGCAGCGCGACCTGGTGCTCGATGAGCTGATGCCGCTCATGCCTGTCGGCCAAGCCGCGCTACCTCATGGGCGTGGGCGGCCCGAGGACATCGTCGAGGCGGTGCGCCGCGGCATCGACATGTTCGACTGCGTGATGCCGACCCGGCATGCGCGCAATGCCCATCTGTTCACCCGCGGCGGGGTGGTCAACATCCGCAACGCCGTCCATCAAAAGGATACGGGCCCGATCGAGGAGGGATGCGGCTGCTATACCTGCCGTCAACTACAGCCGCAGCTACCTGCGGCATCTGGACAAGTGCGGCGAAATATTGGGCGCGCACCTGAACACCATTCATAATCTGTATTTCTATCAGCGCCTGATGCGGGAGATTCGGGGGGCGATCGAGGCGGGCCGGTTCGAGGCTTATGCCGCCGAGTTCTATGCCCTGAAGGCGGCGGGACGCCCGGCTTGATTCGGTTGAGGCCGCCCGCGTTAAGTTTGCGTTCGGCTGCTGTATACTGCGCGGCTTTGTGTCGTGGCGTCTGTCGCAAAATTCGGGTGTAACCATGGATTTCTTCATCAATACGGCAAATGCGCAGGCTGCCGGCGGCGGCGGCGGGCAGAGCATGCTGAGCGCCTTGCTGCTGCCCGTCCTGCTCCTGGTGGTGTTTTATTTCCTGCTCATCAGGCCGCAGAACAAGCGCGCCAAAGAACAGCGCGAAATGCTCTCCAAGGTCGCCGTGGGCGATGAGGTGGCGACCACGGGCGGCATTCTGGGCAAGGTGACCGAGGTAGGCGAACAGTTCCTGACCTTGGAAATCGCCAGCGGCGTGAACGTCAAGCTGCAGAAATTCCAGGTCTCGCAGGTGTTGCCCAAGGGCACGGTCAAGAACGCATGATTGCGTATCCGCGCTGGAAGATCGCGTTGGTCGCGATCGTGCTGCTGCTAGGCATTTTTCTGGCGGTGCCCAATCTATTCGGCGAGGAAAACGCGCTGCAGCTGGCGCGCGACCGTGCGGCCGTGGTCGATGCGGATCGCACCGCGGTGGAGCAAATCCTCAAGGACAAGGGCGTGACGCCGAGCGGCGCGTTTCTCGATCAGGGACGCCTGACGCTGCGCTTCAGCAGCAAGCAGGACCAATTGAAGGCGCGCGATGTGATCGCCGAGGCGCGTCCCGATCAGTTCACCATCGCCCTGTCGCAGGCCTCGCGAGTTCCGGAATGGATGCGCAACCTGGGATTGAGCCCCCTGAAGCTGGGCCTGGACCTTCGCGGCGGCGTGTACCTGGTCTACCAGGTCGACGTGCAGGGTGCCGTCAAGCAGCTGCTCGATCATGCATGAGCAGGATTTCCGCGCGTCGCTGCGCAATGCGCGCGTGCCCTACCAGGACGTGCTGGTGGACTACCCCACCTACCGCGTGCGGGTGCTGTTCCGCGACGCCGACAGTTTCGCCAAGGGCAAGGCGGCCATACTGGCGGACAACCGCAATTTGACGCTGACCGATACGACGGTCGACGGCGCGCCCGCGCTTGGAATTGACGCTGACGCCGCAGGACATCAAGGAGCGCGAGGATTACGCGGTTCAGCAGAACATCGTCATTCTGCGCAATCGCCTCAACAGTCCGGAGCTCGCGGTGTCCGAGCCGCAGGTCGCCCGCCAGGGCGTGGACCGCATCGCCATTCAATTGCCCGGCCTGCAGAATTCGGCCGAGGTGAAGAAGATCCTCGGCAAGACCGCGACCTTGGAATTTCGCATGGTCGATGAGTCCAATAATCCGCTCGAGGCGGCGAGCACCGGGCACGTGCCCGCTGGGTTCCAAGCTGTACTACACCCGCGACAAGCAGCCGGTGCTGCTGAAGCGCGAGGTGGTGGTGACGGGCGATCAGCTGACCGACGCCTCGTTCCAGCCGAACACCCAGGACGGCCCGGCCGTGTCGGTGAGCTTGGACAGCCGCGGGGCCGCCAAGATGCTGAAGAACACGCAGGAGAATCTCGGTCATTTGATGGCGGTGGTGTTCATCGACCGTTCGCGCGAGAAGAATGCCCAGGGAGTGGAAGTCGATCGCACCACCGAAGAGGTCATCAATCGCGCGACCATTCGCGGCGTGTTCAGCAACAACTTTCAGATCACCGGCGTCAACCCGATCGAGGGGCGGGAACTCGCGTTGCTGCTGCGCGCCGGCGGATTGGCGGCGCCGCTGTTCGCGGTGGAGGAGCGCGCCATCGGCCCGAGCCTGGGCCAGGACAACATCGACAAAGGCGTGCACGCCATGGTGTTCGGCATGCTGGCCGCATTCATCTTCATGGCCATCTACTACAAGGTATTCGGCCTGATCGCGGACCTGACCCTCGCCGCCAACGTGGTGATGCTGACCGCGCTGCTGTCGCTGCTCGGCGCGGCGCTGACTTTGCCTGGGATTGCCGCGGTGGTCTTGACGGTCGGCATGGCGGTGGACGCCAATATTCTGATCTATGAGCGCATCCGCGAGGAATTGCGCATCGGCGTTTCGCCGCGGGCGGCCATCACCGCGGGATTCGATCGCGCGTTCTCCGCCATCTTCGATTCCAACGTGACCGCCTTCATCGCGGGCCTGGTGCTGTGGCTGTTCGGCGCGGGCGCGGTGCGCGGCTTCGCCGTGGTGCTGATGCTGGGAATCGTCACCTCGATGTTCACGGCGGTGATGGGCAGCCGCGCTCTGGTGCAAGTCATTTACGGCGGCAAACGCAAGGTCGACCATTTGTCGATTTGAGGGGTCGATATGGAATTTTTTCACAAGGTAACGCGCTTCCCGTTCATGCACACCCGCAAGGTGTGGTACGGGCTGTCGGCCGTCCTGATCATCGCCTCGATCGCGCTGGTCGTGTTCCGCGGGTTGAATCTCGGCGTGGATTTCACCGGCGGCGTGGTCGTGGAGACGAATTTCCCGCAGGCTCCCAACATCGAGTCGTTGCGCACCGCGCTGGCCAAGGCGGGAATGGAGAATGCCCAGGTCCAGGCCTTCGGCAGCTCGCGCGATATCCTGGTGCGACTGCCGCCCGATCCGAACGCCAAGGGCGATCAGATCGGCGCGCACATCCTTGAGATCTTCAGCAGCGTGGCGCCGGGCGTCAAGCTGCAGCAGACTGCGGTGGTCGGCCCGCAGGTGGGACAGGAACTGTTCGTCAAGGGCGGATGGGCCTTGTTCGCCACCCTGGTCCTGATCTTGATCTATGTATTGTTTCGTTTCACGCCCAAGCTGGCGCTGGGCGCCATTCTGGCCGTGCTGCACGATCCGATCTGCGTCATCGGATTCTTCGCGCTAAGCCAGATGACCTTCGATCTGACGGCGATCGCGGCCATCCTGGCGGTGATCGGCTATTCGTTGAACGACACCGTGATCGTCTTCGACCGTATCCGAGAACGCGCCCGCACCGCCCGCCGGCAGAGCATCGCCCAAGTCATCGACGAATCCATCAATCAGACGCTGTCGCGAACCTTGATGACCAAGCTGGTGACCCTGTTGGTGGTGCTGGCGCTGCTGTTCTTCGGCGGCGAAACCCTGCATCCGTTTTCCGCCGCGTTGGTGATCGGCATCGTCGCGGGCACCTATTCGTCGATCTATATTTCCTCCGCCCTCGCCCTGGACCTCGGCCTGCGGACGGACGACTTGCTCGAGCGCAAATCCACCAAGCCCGAAGAAGTCGACGGTTTGCCGTAGTACGCCGGCGCCATGGAGTGGAGCCAACGTCACTGGTCCGAGGTCTAGACGTGGTGGTGTAGAGTTGCCCGATGACCTTGCTCTCCGATCCACAGGTTTGGCTGTCGTTCCTGACGCTGCTGGTGCTCGAGATCGTCCTCGGGATCGACAACATCATTTTCCTGTCGGTTCTGGTCGACCGGCTGCCCAAGGGGCGGCGGGGCAGTGCGCGATTCCTGGGGCTGGGCTTTGCCATGCTCACGCGCATCGCCTTGCTCTATTCGATCACCTGGATCGCGACTTTGCGGGCGACGCTGTTCACCGTCCTCGGCAACGAAATCTCCGGGCGCGACCTGATTCTGTTCGCCGGCGGCGCCTTCTTGATGGTGAAGAGCCCGCTCGAGATCCGCGACATGCTCAACGGGCAAGGCAGGCCGGCCGCAAACCGGGAATGTTCAACGGCTTTTGGCTGATCGTGCTGCAGATCGGCGTGATCGACATCGTGTTTTCGCTGGATTCGGTGTTCACGGCGGTCGGGCTTTCCAAGCACATCGAGGTCATGATCGCCGCCATCGTGGCCTCGGTCCTGGTGATGATGCTGGTGTCTTCCGCGATCAGCGGATTCATCGAGCGGTACCCGACGATCAAGGTATTGGCGCTGGCCTCCCTGGTGCTGGTGGGCGCCGCTTTGATCGCCGAATCCCTGGATCTGGAAATCCCGAACGGCTACCTGTACTTCGCGATGGCCTTCGCGGCGGCCGTGGAATGGATCAACATCCGCCTGCGACGGCGCCTCAAGCCCTGATCGAGCGCCTTCAGCCGCTTTAGGTTTGTGCGGCGAGCTGGCTGTGGCTGCGCGAATAGAAGAAATAGGTCGCCAGTCCGAATGCGGACCAGATGAAGAAGGCTTCCCAGGTTATTTCCGGCAACCCCGCCATGAGGAAGGCACAGAAGCCCATGCCCAGCAGCGGCACCAGCGGCACCAGCGGCGTGCGGAAGGGGCGCTTGAGTTCGGGCGGGTCTTGCGCAGCACGATGACGCTGGCGCAAACCATGAAGAAAGCGGCGAGCGTGCCCAGATTGACCAGCTGCGCCACCTTGCCGATGGGCGACAATCCGGCGATCAGCGCAATGACCACGCCCGAGCCAAGGATCAGGCGCACCGGCGTCTGTGTTTTCGGATTGACCTTGGCCATGGGCTTGGGCAGCAGTCCGTCGCGCGACATGGCGAGCACCACGCGGGTCAGGCCGAAGTAGAGCACCAGCATCACGGTGGTGATGCCGGCCAGGGCGCCGATCGAGATCAGCGCCTCGGCCCAGCCGATGCCGATTTGCTTCAGCGCATCGGCGATGGGCGCCTTGATGTCGATCTGGTCGTAGTGCACGACGCCGGTGAGGATGCCGGAGACGACGATGTACAGGATGGTGCAGATCACCAGCGAGGCGATGATGCCGATGGGCAGGTTGCGCTGGGGGTTGATCGTCTCCTCTGCCGCGGTGGATACCGCATCGAAGCCGATGTAGGCGAAGAAAATGAGCGAGGCGCCGGTCAGGACGCCGCCGCAGGCCGAAGTGCGACTGGCCATTGGCGTCGATGACCTGCGGCGGGATGAAGGGATGCCAATTGGCCGGGTTGACGTGCGGCGCCGCGACGATGATGAAAATGGCTACGGCCGCGAGCTTGACGAACACCATGATGGTGTTGAAACGGGCGGACTCGCGCACGCCGACCGACAGCAGCACCGACAGCAGCAGCACGATGACCATGGCGGGTACATTGGCGATGCCGCCGTCGAGCGGGGCGTTCATCAGCGCGGGGGGCAGATGCACTGCCGAGCAGTTCCATGATCTTGCCGAAGTAGCCGGACCAGCCGATGGCCACCGTGGAGGTGGCGATGGAGTATTCCAGGATCAGGTCCCAGCCGATGATCCAGGCGATCAGCTCGCCGATGCCCGAATAGGCATAGCCATAGGCGCTGCCGGCGCCGCCGATAGCGCCCGCCAGCTCGGCATAAGACAGCGCGGCGAAGGCGCAGGCGGTGCCCGACAGGATGAACGACAGCACGATCGCGGGGCCGGAATGCTGAGCCGCAACCACGCCGGTGAGCACGAAGATGCCGGTGCCGATGATGCAGCCGATGCCGAGCATGGTGAGGTCGAAAGCGCCGAGGCAGCGTTTCAAGCCCGTATCGGCATTGACGTCGATCGGTTTGGTGCGGAACAGACTCATGCGTTCTCCCTCGGAATTCTGTTATTTAGGTTCGAGGCCTGCTTGGTGGGGGAGTATGCCTGGTGCCCACGCGGCTAGCGAGTGTCCTCGTCCGAAGGGCGCGCGGGCACTAAGTACGCAGGGCAGCGGGCGTGAGCGGCCCCAGCGCCTCGAGCAGGGCCTGGTACACCTTGGGGTTGCCGGCAACGATATTCGGCCCGAGCGCGTATTCCGAGCCCGTGGGTGTGCCGACGCGGCCGCCGGCCTCCTGAATCAGCAGAGTGCCCGCGGCGGTGTCCCAGGGCGAGAGGCCGAATTCCCAGAACCCGTCGATGCGTCCGGCGGCCACATAGGCGAGATCCAGCGACGCCGCGCCGGGCCGGCGCACGCCCGCCGCGCTGGACATGATCACTTTGAGCATGGCGAGATACTCGTCGACGTGGTCGTCGGCGCGAAACGGGAATCCGGTGCCGATCAGGGAGCCCTCCAGCGTGCGCTGCGCGCTCACGCGGATCTTCTTGCCCTCGAGCTGCGCGCCGTCGCCGCGCGAGGCGGTAAAGAACTCCTGGCGCATGGGATCGTAGACCACGGCGTGCTGCAGGCGGCCCTTGTGCTCGAGCGCTATCGAGACCGCGAAGGTCGGAAAGCCATGCAGGAAATTGGTGGTGCCGTCGAGCGGATCGATGATCCACACGAATTCGTTGTCGCCGCTGCGGCCGCTTTCCTCGGCGAGAAACGCGTGCTGCGGGTGGCTGCGGCGAATGGTGGCGATGATGTCGGCTTCGGCCTTGCGGTCGATGTCGGTGACGAAATCGTTGCGGCCCTTGCTGTCGATTTTCAGGGAATCGAGGCGCGACAGGCTGCGCACGATCAAATCACCGGCGCGCCGGGCGGCACGCATGCCGATATTCAGGAGGGGTTGCATATTGGCGCTAGAATAACAGAGTCATGACGGCCCTCGTTCGCATCGTCCTCATCGATCCCAGCCATCCCGGCAATATCGGGTCGGTGGCGCGCGCCATGAAGAACATGGCCCTGACGATCTGGTGCTGGTGCGCCCGCGCTCCTTTCCTCACGCGGAAGCCAATGCGCTGGCGGCCGGCGCGGACGACATTCTCGGCCGGGCGCGCGTCGTCGATACGGTCGCCGAGGCGATCGGCGACGCCCAGTTCATCGCGGGCACGACCTCGCGGCCGCGCTCGTATTACTGGGAGTTCACGACGCCGCGCGATGTCGCGGGACGCATCGTCGGGCTGCCGGAGGAAAATCGAGCGGCCTTGCTGTTCGGGTCCGAGCGTTATGGCCTCGGCACCGAGGACTTGAACCACTGCAATGTGCTGGTGCGCATCCCCGCCAATCCCGAGTATTGCTCGCTGAACCTGGCCATGTCCGTGCAGCTTCTGGCCTATGAGATTTTCATGTCGCGCGAGCAGCCGCAATCGCGCACCCAACTGGAATTGCCGCTGGCGCCGTCGGGCGATGTCGAGCATTTCTACGCGCACCTGCACCAGGTTCTCGACGAGATCGATTTCGAAGACCGTACCGGGCACCTCATGGAGCGCCTGCGGCGCCTGTTCAACCGCGCGCAGCTCGACCGCAATGAGCTCAATATTCTGCGCGGCATCCTGAGCGCCGTGCAGGGCCGGCGAGGCCGGCCGGTGCGGCGCGAATGAGCGGGCCGGTGTATCTGGACTATGCGGCGACCACGCCCGTCGATCCGCGGGTGGCGGCGGCGATGGCGCAATGCCTGAGCGCGGAGGGCAGTTTCGGCAACCCGTCGTCGAGCCATGAGTACGGCGATGCCGCAGCGGCTCTGGTGGAGCGCGCGCGCGCGCAGGTCGCCGCGAGCGTCGGGGCCGCGCCCGAGGAGGTCGTTTGGACCTCGGGCGCGACCGAGGCGAATAATCTGGCCATTTTCGGCGTGGCGCAGTATTACCGCGAGTACGGCCGGCACATCGTCACGTCCCGCACCGAACACAAGGCGGTGCTGGATCCGTGCCGCGAACTCGAGCGGCGCGGCTGGCGGGTCACTTACCTGGCGCCGGATCGCGGCGGCGTCGATTCATCCCGATCAGGTCGCCGCGGCCCTGCAGGCGGACACGGTGCTGGTGTCGCTCATGCACGTCAACAACGAGATCGGCGTGATCCAAGACATTGCGGGCATCGGCGCGATCTGCGCGAAGCATGGCGGCGCGCGGCTGCATGTGGACGCGGCGCAGAGCGTGGGCAAAAGCGCCATCGACTTCGCGGCGCTCGGGCGTCGATCTGATGTCGCTGTCGGCGCACAAGGTCTACGGTCCCAAGGGGGTGGGCGCCTTGCTGCTGCGCCCGGGGACGTCGGAGCGGCGGGGTGCACCTGACGGCGCTGCAATTCGGCGGCGGACAGGAGCGCGGTCTGCGCGCGGGCACCGTGCCGACCCACCAAGTGGTGGGCATGGGAGTGGCATTCGAGCTGGCGCGCGCGGCAGCGCCCGCGGAGTCCGATCGCATCGCCGGATTGCGCGAGCGCTGTGGCAGGGATTGGCATCGCTCGGCGGCGCCTGGCGCAACGGGGAAGCGGCGCGCTCGGTGCCGCATATCCTCAATGTGTCCTTCGAAGGAGTGGAGGGCGAGAGCCTGCTCGCGGCGCTGCGTGGCCGGCTGGCGGTGTCGACCGGCTCCGCCTGCACTTCGGCGCTGCAGGAAGCCTCGTATGTACTGCGCGCCTTGGGCCGCAGCGAGGTATTGAGCGAAAGCAGCTTGCGGTTCGGCCTGGGCCGGCCCACCAGCGAGGATGATATCGACACGGCGGTGGCGGCCGTGTCCGAGGCGGTGTCGGCGCTTGCGCCGTATAGGCGGCGCATGAACTACAGCGAGCTGACCCTGCGCTACTTCGAATCGGCCCCGGGTGCGGGTGTGCTCAGCGGTCCTGACGTTCATCGCGGCGCCGCCGGCAGCCGCGAACAGGGGACCTGGGTGCAATTCGACCTTCAGGTGAGTGTCGGGGAGTATCCGGGCGGCGCGGTTCCTGGCTTTCGGCTGCCCGCATACCATCGCGGTGTCCGCATGGGTTGCCGAGCATGCGGCTGGGCCCGTCGCGAGGCGCGCCCTGCCCGAGAGCGTGCAGGAATTGAGCGAGCGCTTCGGCGTGCCGGCGGAGAAGCGCGGCCGGCTATTGATCATCGAGGACGCTTGGATGGCCGCTCTGAGCGCTGCATTGCAGCGATGACTGCGGCGCGGCCTTGAGAGCGCCCGCGTCCGCCCCCAAATGTACCTGAGGGCGTCGCTGAAAATCGCGCCCTGGTTCCGTGCGCCGGGGTCGCCGGCGTGTTATGTATAGCGCAACGGCCGTGGTTTTGGCCGTAGCTTCAGAGGGCGGCGCAGGTATGGCGATATTGTTGACCGAATCGGCGGCTGATCGGGTTCGATCCCACTTGGCGCAACGCGGAGCCGGCTTGGGTCTGCGCGTCGGCATCAAGAAGACCGGCTGCTCGGGATTCGCGTATGTCGTGAATTATGCTGATGAAATTCACCCCGAAGACGCGGTTTTCGAAGCCCGCGGCGTGAAGGTGGTGGTCGATCCTTTGAGCTTGCCGCTGATCGACGGGACCTTGGTGGATTTCGTCAAGCAGGGACTGAACGAGGCGTTCAAGTTCCAAAACCCGAAAGCCAAGGGCGAATGCGGCTGCGGCGAGAGCTTCAACGTCTAGGTGCCGCGCGCCCGCAATGCGCGGTTTTTCCAAGTAATACAGGGACTTCGGTCGTCATCCTGATTGCTTGAGCGCGCCCGCTCCAGTACACTTCGCAGTCTTTGTCGGCCCCTCGAGGGGCGGACTCCCCATTTCTACGAGGTCATCATGCCAAGCGAGCGTACTCTTTCCATCGTCAAGCCGGACGGCGTCGGCCGTAACCTGATCGGCGAAGTTTATCGTCGTTTCGAACAGGCGGGCTTGCGGGTGGTGGCGGCGCGCATGATGCATCTGTCGCAGGCGGAAGCCGAAGGCTTTTACGCCGTGCATCGCGAGCGGCCGTTTTTCAAGGATCTGGTGCGCTTCATGACCTCCGGACCGGTGATGGTGCAGGTCCTCGAAGGCGAGGGCGCCATTGCGAAGAATCGCGAGGTCATGGGCGCCACCGATCCGAAGAAGGCGGCCAAGGGCACGATTCGCGCCGATCTCGCCAGCAGCATCGACGAGAACATCGTCCATGGCTCCGATGCAGCGGATACGGCCGCCCGGGAAATCAGCTACTTCTTCCGTGAAATTGAGCTCTGCCCTCGTACGCGCTAGCGTAGGCGCGCGCTACCAGGAGGATAAGTTGGCCGGCGAAGGCGTGAATTTACTCGGCTTCCGCGCGTGGAACTCGAGGCGTTCGTCGCCGAGCGTCTCGGCGCCAAGCCGTTTCGCGCCCGCCAGCTGATGAAGTGGATCTACCGGCGGGGTGCGGCGGATTTCTCGGCCATGACCGATCTTGCGCAGGACTTTCGTGCGCAATTGCGCGAAGTCGCCAGGATCGCGGTTCCGCAAATCGTGACCGAGCAGGTGTCGAACGACGGCACGCGCAAGTGGATGCTGCGCATGGACGAAGTGCAGGGCATCGAGACGGTGTACATACCCGAACCGGATCGCGGCACCTTGTGCATTTCGAGCCAGGTGGGCTGCGCCATGGATTGTTCCTTCTGCTCCACCGCGCAGCAGGGATTCAACCGCAACCTGAGCGTCGCGGAAATCGTCGGGCAGGTGTGGCTGGCGCATCGCGAATTGGCCGAATCGCGCCCGGGCCACGGCGATGGCCGCGGCGGCGACGCCCGGGCCAACATCACCAATATCGTGTTCATGGGCATGGGCGAGCCGCTTGCCAATTACCGCAACGTGGTGCCGGCGATGCGGATATTCCTCGACGATTTGGGCTACGACTTGTCGCGGCGCCGGGTGACGCTGAGCACCTCGGGGCTGGTTCCGCAAATTTACAAGCTGGCCGAAGAATGCAATGTCGCGCTTGGCGGTGTCGCTGCACGCGCCGAACGATGAATTGCGCAACGAACTCGTGCCGATCAATCGCAACATCCGATCGAGGAATTGCTGGCAGCCTGCTGGCACTACATCGACGCGCAAAACGGCCGCAGCGTCACCTTCGAATACGTCATGCTCGACGGCGTGAACGACAAGCCCGAGCATGCGCGCCAGCTGGCCCGGCTGCTCAAGGGACGGCCGGCCAAGCTCAACCTGATTCCCTTCAATGTGTTTCCCGGCACGCGCTATCGCCGCTCGACGCGCGGCAGCCATCCTGAAATTTCGCGATATTCTCAATGAGCACGGTGTCATCGCCACGATTCGCAGGACGCGCGGCGACGACATCGATGCGGCTTGCGGCCAATTGGCGGGCCGGGTCACCGACCGCACCTCGGTGCGGCTCGGCGCCAAGCTGACTCCTGCGTCACGCACCCCGGCGGAGATTCGATGAAATCCAGTTCGCTGAGCAGTCCTTCTCCGAGCGGTTCCTCGCCGGGCAATTTCTCGTTGCCCCTGCTCGCGGTCATTCTCGCCTGCTGCCTGGCCGCCTGCACGCAAACGCGCAGACGCGCCCCCGGGTGTTCAAGAAGGCGTCGCCCGCGGTGACGGCCGCCACCGACATGCAGCTTGCGATCGAATACATGAGGCTGGGCAAGATGAGCGACTCGCGCGATGCCATCGAGCGCGCGCTCGCGGAGAATCCGTCGAACGCGGACGTGCAAATGACGGCGGGCCTGATCTACGAACGGCTGGATGAAGCCGCGCAAGGCCGAGCAGGCCTATTCGACCGGCTATCGCCTGGGCAAGGACGATCCCAATATTCAAAACAACTACGCCGGATACCTGTGCCGCACCGGCAAGGCCGCCGAGGGCGAGAAGCTGTTCGCCCAGGTCGCGCACAGCCCGCTGTATCAGACGCCGGAAGTGGCGCTGGTCAACGCCGGCGTCTGCGTGCGAAGCACCGGCGACATGGTCGACGCCGAGCGGTATTTCAACGAGGCGCTGGCGATTCGTCCGAACATGCCCGAAGCGCATGCTGCAGCTCGGCAACATCGCGTTCGACAACGGCGACGCGGCGCAGGCGCGCGACATCGTGCAGCGCTATCTGGCGGTGAATCCGCCGACCGCGGAAGTCCTTTGGCTGGGTGTTCGCGCGGAACGCAAGCTGGGCGACACCGTCGCGGCGGCGGCCTATGCGCGGCGCGTGCAGAGCTGAATTTCCCGACTCGGAGCAGGCACAGATGATGCGCTCCGGCGTCGAGCGATGACCGACCCGGTCGCAACGACGGGACCGCGGCTCAAGGCCGAGCGCGAGCGCCGGGGCTTGAGCTCGCAAAAGGCGGCCGATGAGCTGCATCTCGACGGCTGGATCATCGAGGCGCTCGAGGCCGAAGACTACCTGCGCATCGGTCCTTCGGTATATGCCAAAGGGCATTTGAAAAGATACGCGGCGTTGCTGGGCTTGCCCGCTGCCGAAATCATGGCCGGTTACGAATCGCGCGCGCAGGCGCCGAAACCGACGGCAGCCCTGCCAGCTGCGGTGCGTCTGCGCACCGATGCGCCGGCCGCCAGCCATTTGCCTTGGCCGCAGATCGCCGGAGCGGCCGCGCTCGGGCTGCTCGCGATCGGAGCGTGGTGGTGGAAGCCCTGGCATGGGCACTCGGCCCGACCGGCAGCCGTGGAGGCCGTGGCGTGGATCGGAGCGCTGCCGCCGACAGCGCAGCCCTGCCCGACGGACCAGCGGCCGCCGCCCTGCCCACGGCGCCGGCCGCCTCGCTGCCCACGGCGCCTGCCGTGGTGCCGGCGATGCTGCCTGCGTCGACGCCACCGCCGCCATCCGCCTCCGCGTCGGCCGAGCCGGATACGGCCGGTGCCGGGCGCGCACGGCTGCGCTTGAGCTTTTCCGCCGATTCGTGGGTGGATGTGCACGATGCGGCGGGCCGGCAAGCCTTTGCAGGCAATGGCCGAGCCAACAGCGTGAAGACCATCGCCGGCCTCGCGCCCATGCGCGTGTACCTGGGCTTCGCCAGCGGCGTGCAGCTCGAGATCAACAACCGGGCGGTCGCGATCGGGCCGCAATTCGTGGCCGGCGATGTGGCGCGCTTCGAGGCCGGCGCCGACGGCGTCTTGCGGCGCGACTCTCACAGTGCGCCGGCTCCGGGCATGACGGCGCCCGGCGCACAAACGCGCAACGCGCGCCCGACCGGCTGATCGGAGAAGCCCTTGAGCAAGATTATCGAGCCCTTGCGCGGCGTGCACGATGTATTGCCCGCGCAAATCGCGGCCTGGCAGCACTTGGAGCGCATCACCCGGGAAGTCTTCGCAGGCTACGGCTACGAGGAATTTCGGGTTCCCGTGATCGAGCAGACGCAATTATTCAAGCGCTCGATCGGCGACTTCACCGATATCGTCGAGAAGGAGATGTTCAGCTTCGTCGACCAGGGCGAGGATCACATCACTCTTCGTCCCGAAGCGACCGCCGGCATCGTCCGAGCGGTGATCTCCAACGGAATGCTGCGCGAAAGCCGCCTGCGTGTCTGGTGCATGGGGCCGATGTTTCGGCGCGAACGGCCGCAGGCCGGGCGCTACCGCCAATTTCATCAAATCGATGCCGAGGCATTCGGCTTCGAAGGACCGGATGTCGATGCGGAAATCATCCTGCTCTCGGCGCGCCTGTTGCGCCGTCTCGGGCTGACACGTACCAAGCTGCTGGTCAATTCGCTGGGAACGCCCGCATCGCGCGCCGCGTACCGCGAGCAGCTCACCGCCTATTTCGGTGCGCACGAGGCGGCGCTCGATGAGGACAGCAAACGGCGGCTGAAGGGCAATCCGCTGCGAATACTCGACAGCAAGAACCCGGACATGCAGCGTATCGTCGCGGGCGCGCCGCTGCTGCTCGACTCCCTGGATGCCGAGTCGCGGGCGCATTTCGAGTCGCTGTGCGCCCAACTGCGCAGCGCCGGCATCGAGTATCATGTCGAGCCGCACCTGGTCCGGGGGCTCGATTACTACACGCGCACGGTCTTCGAGTGGACGACCGACGCGCTCGGCTCGCAGAGCACGGTGTGCGCCGGTGGACGTTACGACGGATTGGTGGCCCAGTTGGGCGGCACCGACACCCCCGGCATCGGCTGGGCGATGGGCCAGGAGCGTATCGTCATGCTGCTCGAGAAGCAGGGCTTGGGCCTGCAGCGCGGCCGGCCGCAGGTTTATTTGGTGCTCGTGGGGGAACACACGGAGATCGCAGGGTTCAAACTGGCGGAGCAATTGCGCGACGCCTGGCCGAATCTGGCTTTGCAAATCAATCTCGGCGGCGGCAGCTTCAAGACGCAATTCAAGCGAGCGGACAAGAGCGGCGCGCAGTTTGCCCTGGTACTGGGGGATGACGAAGTGGCCCGGGGCGTGGTCGCCGTCAAGGCCCTGCGCCAGGAGCTGGCGCAGGAAGAATGCCCCATTGCGCAGATCAGTGAACGCTTTGGGGTCTTATTGGGTCTTAAGGGCGATAGCGGAGAAGCCATGGCTGAAGAATATTTGACCGATGACGAACAATTGGAAGCCGTCAAGCGCGTGGCGGTGGAGTACGCGCCATGGATTATCGGCGGGGTGCTGGTGGGCGCGGCGCTGTTCTTCGGTATACGGTATTACCAGAGCTACAACAACCAGCGGGCATACGCGGCGGCGACGCAATTCGGCGCCATGACCAATGCGCTCGAGGCGAACGACCACGCCAAGTCCCGGCAGATCGCCGAGGGTCTCATCAAGGACTACGCGGAATCGCCCTATGCCGACCAGGCGAGGCTGACATTGGCGCGGCTCGACGTCGATGACGGCCAGGACCAGAATGCCGTCGCGACGTTGACGCAGGTCATGAACGATTCGAAGGACGCGGATTTGCGGCAGATCGCCCGCTTGCGCCTGGCGCGAGTGCTGACCGATCAGGGCAAGCCGGATGAAGCGATCAAGACTCTGGCGGCGCCCGAGCCGCCGGCATTTGCCGCCCGTTACCATGAGGTGCGGGGCGATGCGCTTCTGGTCAAGAAGGATGCCGCGGGAGCGATCGGTGAGTACCAGGCGGCGCTGGGCGCCGCCGATGCGACCGGCGTCGATGCCGCCTTGCTGGAATTGAAGATTCAGGATCTCGGCGCCGCGCCGGCACCGGTCTTGAAAGCCATCCCCTCTGACACTCCGAACAAGGCCAAACCCTGATGCGCTCACTGCTTTCCTTGGCGTCCCCTGGGCCTCGCGGCCCTGCTGATCACGGCCGGTTGCAGCAAAGACAAAGACGTCGAGCCGCCGGCGGTGCTGGTGAATTTCCCGGAGACGCTGCCGGTCAAGAAGCTCTGGGGCGAGGGCGTCGGCGGCGGCAAGAAGCAAGTGGTGCTGCGGCTGGGGCTGGGGCCCGCGTTCGACAATGGCGTGGTGTTCGCAGCCTCGCACAAGGGCGAGGTGCTGGCCGCGTCGCTGGATAGCGGGCGCCACGTTTGGGTCAAGAATCTCAAGCTTCCGCTGTCGGCCGGCCCCGGCGCGGGGGCCGGAATGGTGGTGGTGGGCAGCAGCAAGGGCGTCGTCGTGGCGCTGGATGGAGCCACCGGGCGCGAACTTTGGCGCTCGCGCCTGAACTCCGAATTGCTGTCCGCGCCGGCGATCAGCGACAAAATCATCGTGCTGCGTTCGGTCGACGGACGGCTGCATGGCCTCGATGCGCACGACGGCCAGGAATTGTGGTCGGTGGAGCAGCAGGTGCCGCGCCTGAGCCTGCGCGGCACGGCGACGCCCATCATCGCCAAGGAAGTGGCGATCAGCGGATTCGACAACGGCAAGATCATGGCGGTGTCGCTCACTACCGGCGACACGGTTTGGGACACGGCGCTGGCCTCGCCCCATGGCCGCACGGAACTCGACCGGCTGGTCGACATCGATTCGGCGGTTCACGCGGTGGGCGACAATGTGTTCGCCACGGGTTTCCAGGGGCGCACGGCCATGCTCGCGGTCGATTCGGGCCAGATCTGGTGGGCGCACGACATGTCGAGCTATCGAGGCTTGGCGGTCGATGACGACAATTTATATGTGACGCAGTCCGACGGCATCGTTGTGGCGCTGCGCCAGCGCGACGGCTCGGAGATGTGGCGCAATCAGAAATTGAAGCTGCGGCGCCTGACCACGCCGGTGCTGACGAGCACGGCGGTGGTCGTCGCCGACTTCCAGGGCTATTTGCATTGGCTGGACAAGACCACCGGCGCAGCTCGTCGCCCGGCAGCGGGTCGCCAAGAAGGAGCTCATCTCCAATGCGCCCGTGGCCTCCGGAGATACCGTGGTCGTGATGACGGACCGCGGCAAATTGGCCGCCTACCGCGCGACCCCGTCCGCCGCCGCGGTATCCGCAGCTCCCGCGGCTGAACCGGCGGCACCGGCTACCGAGTCCGCGGCTCCCGCGACTGAGCCGGCGGCACCGGCTACCGAGCCCGCGGCTCCCGTGGCGCCTGCCCCTGAGCCCGCGGCGCCACCGGCGGCGCCAGCCCCTGCGAGCCCGCGAGCCGCCTGCAACACCTCCGCCGACACCGTAGGCAACGTGCTGCCGGTAGTCGCATTGATCGGTCGGCCGAATGTAGGCAAATCGACCCTGTTCAATGCCATGACCGGCACCCGCGACGCATTGGTCGCGGATTTGCCGGGGCTCACCCGCGATCGGCAATACGGATTCGCGCGCCGCACCGAGGTGCCCTGCATCGTGGTGGACACCGGCGGCCTGGTGGAGAATGCCGACGACATCGAGGGCCTGATGGTCGCGCAAACCGAGCGCGCGATCAGCGAAGCGGACCGGCTCATCGTGCTGGTGGATGGCCGCGCGGGCGTCACGCCGCAGGATCAATTCGTGGCGCAGCTGGCGCGGCGCAGCGGCAAGCCGCTGTTCCTGGCGGTCAACAAGACCGAAGGCTTCGACCACGACATCGCCGTGGCCGATTTTCACCAGCTGGGACTGGGCGAGCCGCATCCGATTGCCGCCGCGCACGATCAAGGCGTGATTTCGCTGCTCGAGGCGGCGCTCGCGGGCTGACGCCGGACCCGCAGGACGGCCCGGAAATCACCGGCATCAAAGTCGCCGTCATCGGCCGCCCGAATGTGGGCAAGAGCACCTTGATCAACCGCCTGCTCGGCGAGAATCGCATGGTGGCGTTCGATCAGCCGGGCACCACGCGCGATGCGGTGCTGGTGCCTTTCGAGCGCGACGGTGAACGCTACACCCTGATCGATACCGCCGGGCTGCGGCGCCGCTCGCGCATCGAGGAGGCCGTCGAGAAATTCAGCGTCATCAAGACCCTGCAGGCGATCGAGACCGCTCACGTGGTGGTCGTGGTGATGGATGCGCACGACAATGTCGCCGAGCAGGACGCGAGTCTTCTGGGCACGGTCATCGAGCAAGGCCGCGCTGTCGTGCTCGCCGTCAACAAATGGGACAACATTCCCACCGAGCAGCGCGATTTGATTCGCCAGCAAGTCGAGCAGCGGCTGCAATTCGCCGATTTCGCGCCGCTGCACTTCATCTCGGCGCGGCACGGCAGCGGCGTCGGCGAGCTGTTCGCCGCGGTGCGCAAGGTGTACGCGGCCGCCACCCGCGACATGAGCACGCCGGAATTGACGCGGGTGCTCGAGGCGGCCATCGAGAGCCATCAACCGCCGCTGGTCAGCGGGCGGCGCATCAAGCTGCGCTATGCCCACCAGGGCGGCCGCAATCCGCCCGTGATCGTCATCCACGGCAATCAGACCGATCATGTGCCGGACGCCTACCGGCGCTACCTGGTCAATGTGTACCGCAAGGCCTTCGATTTGATGGGCACGCCGGTGCGCGTCGCGTTCCGCGGCGATGAGAATCCCTACGCCGGCAAGCGCAATCCCCTGACCCCGCGCCAGGTGCGCAAGCGCAAACGGCTGATTCAGCGCAACAAGCGCTAGGTGAATCTTTGCTAGACTGAGCGCCAAGGTCGGCAGGCGGCGTAATGGCGGGATGTCCAGTGCTGCAATTCACTAAAACCAAGGCCTTCCGAATTGCCGCAGTTGCCGCGCTGCTGGTGGCGTTGTACGCCCTGGCCGGCTTCGTGGCGGTGCCGCGGATGCTGCGCTCCACGCTCATGAAGGAGATTCCCAAGACCCTGGGCGTGACGCCGACGGTGGGCGAGATCCGCTTCAATCCCTTCCTGCTGCAGCTCGAGATCAAGGATTTCTCCTTGGCGGGCACCGGCGGGGAAAATTTGCTGGGCTTCGGGCGGTTGTTCGTCGATTTCGAGCTGTCCTCGATCTGGCATCGCGCCTACTCGTTCGCCGCCATCGACATCGACGCGCCCTTCGTGAACGCCGTCGTGGCCCACGACGGGCGCCTCAATCTGCTGCAGCTGAGCCCGAAGACTTCACCGGCCAATCCTCCGCAAAGCCTGGCGAGAAGAACGAGCCCTTGCCGGCGATCCGCATCGGCTCGTTCAAAGTCAGCCAGGGACTGGTCGCGTACGAGGATCAGAGCCGCCCGAGTGCCTTCGCGGCGCGGCTGGAGCCCATCAATTTCGAACTGGTGAATTTCACCACCGGAGTCGACGGCGGCCGGTTCACCTTTACCGGCACCTCGAAGCTCGGCGAGCGGGTGGAGTGGCACGGTCACCTGTCGGTGCAGCCGATCGAATCCGACGGCGAGTTTCAGATCGACGGCTTGCTCGCGCACACGATTTGGGAATATCTCGAAGACCGCCTGAATTTCCTGGTCAATTCCGGCACCATCGATCTGAACGCCACCTATCAGTTTTCCCTGCGGGATGCCGTCGATCTGCAAGCGACGGTGGCCAAGGTCGCGGTCAACGATCTGACGGTCAGGCCCAGGCAATCGGACAGCGATTGGATTACCGTGCCTTCGCTGCTGGTGAGCGGCACCACGTGGATCTTCGGAAACGGCAGGCGCACGTCGATTCGCTGTCCCTCACCGGAGTGAAGCTGGTCACCTGGCTCGAGCCCGACGGCTCGCTCAACCTGCTCAAGCTCGCGCAATCGCCGCCGCGGCACCTGCGCCCGCCGCGACCGGCGTCCCGGCGGGCGGCGAATCAGTGAACGGCGCGGCGACGAGCGGCGCAGCGGCGAGCGCGGGCAGCAGCGTGGCGGCGAGCGGCAGCGGCGCGCCCGGCTCAGCAGCGGCGCCGTGGACATTCGACCTGCGCGAGTTCGCGCTGAATGAGGCCAGTATTTCGGCCGAGGACCGCGGCACCTCGCCGGCGGCAAAAGTATTGCTGGCGCCCTTGACCCTCAAGGTAGGCGGCGTGAGCTTGGATCTTGCCAAGCCGGTGGCGGTGAATCTCGACACGCACATCAATGGCACGGGCTCGTTGAATGTGAGCGGCGATGTCACGCCCCAGCCTCTGTCCGCCAATGTGGCGTTGAAGCTCGACGGCATCGAGCTCAAGGCGGCCCAGCCGTACATCGCGCAGCACACCTCGATGACCCTGCTCGGCGGCCGCTTGAGCGGCGACGCCAAGGTGCGCTATGGCGCCAAGAAGCCCGCACTGCAGTTTGCCGGCAATATCAGCGTCGCCGGCCTGCACACCGTCGACAACGCGCTGCACGATGATTTCATCAATTGGGATCGCTTGGATTTGTCGGGGGTCAACTTCAGCACGACCCCGATCGGCTGGACATCGACCAGGTGACGGCGCGCAAACTGTATGCGCGCGTCATCATCGAGCCGGATACCAGCTTGAACGTGAAGCGAGTGCTGGCCGGTCCCGGTGCGACGGTGGTCGCGCCGGCGGCGGCCGGCGGCCCGCCCGTGGCGGCGACCGCCGCCGCACCCGCAGCCCAGTCCGCACAAGCATGCGCGCGGCAAGTCCACGCGAAGCGGCAGGCGGTCGCACCGGCCGCGCCTGCCGCGGTACAGGCCATGCCCATGGCCATCAAGAAAATCGTGCTGCAGGCGAGCCAGGCCAATTTCGCCGATTTGTCGGTGCAGCCGAATTTCGCCACCGGCATTCAGAATCTCGAGGGAACGGTGCTCGGCCTGTCCTCGAAGGCGAACTCGCGCGCCAAGGTCGACATCCATGGCGCCGGTGGACGCATTTTCGCCGGTGGCCATCACCGGCGAAGTCAATGTGCTGGGTCCCGCCCTGTACACGGATCTGGCGATTGAGTTTCCGCAACATGGAGCTCAGCACCTTCAATCCCTATTCGGGAAAATTCGCCGGCTACAACATCACCAAGGGCAAGCTCACCACGGAGCTGCACTACAAAGTGGATGGCCGCAAGCTCGATGCGCAGCACCACATCACCGTGGATCAACTGGAATTCGGCGACAAGACCGCGAGCAAGGACGCGGTGTCCCTGCCCATCAAGCTGGCGGTCGCGCTGCTCAAGGACCGCAATGGCGTCATCGACCTGGATGTTCCCGTGACCGGCACGCTCGATGATCCGAAATTTCGGCTCGGGCCCATCATCTGGAAGGTTTTCGTCAATATTCTCGAGAAGGCGGTCACCGCGCCTTTTGCCTTGCTCGGCTCCTTGTTCGGCGGCGGTCCCGGATCTGCAGTTCGTCGATTTTCAGCCGGGCATGGCGGACTTGGATTCCGCCGCGGCGGACAAGGGCCGCGCCATGGTCAAGGCGCTGACTGAACGGCCGCAGCTCAAGATCGAAGTGCCCATCGCCTGGGTCAGCGATCTCGATCGCCCGGCCTTGGTCGAGGCGCGCTTCGCAGCGCAGGTTCGAGACGCGCAATCGGCGCAAGGCTGGCGAAGAAATCGACGGGCGCTGCGCCGACTTCGAGCAATGGGATGCGGCCGCGAAGGTCGAGCTGCTGACGCAGCTCTACATCAAGAACAATGGCGGCGAGCCGAAGTTCCCCGAGGCGGTCACCGGCATCAAGACCAAGCCCGAGTTGGCGGCGGCCAAGGCGGACTTTCTGAATCAGGCCCTGCACGAGCACATCGCGATCAGCGACGCCGACCTCACCACCCTGGGGCAGCAGCGGGCCATGGCCATACAGCAGGCGCTGCTCACAGGCACGCAGGTCGACCCGGCGCGGGTGTTTCTGGTTGCCAATGACAAGGCCAAGAATCAGGACGGCAAGGTCCGTCTGGAACTGTCGTTGAAGTGACCGGGACGAGGGCGGGCGAATCGCCGGCGTTGCGTCATTTCAATGCACGGAGTTCCGGGCGGCGCCCCGATTCGGTGCGCGAAAGGCGCGGGCAAGCCCAGGCAAAGCGCTAAGCCGCTGATCGCGTTCGAGTCTTTGTGAGTGGCACAAGCGGTGCTTGTTTCGGTACCCGATCCGGGCACTGCAGCACCAAAGCCAATGGGCGAGGACTTCCAGCCGATGAAGCTCATTACCGCCATCATCAAGCCATTCAAGCTCGACGACGTTCGACAGGCCATCAGCGAAGTGGGGGTACAGGGCGTCACGGTGACCGAGGTTCGCGGCTTCGGCAGGCAGCGCGGCCACACGGAGATCTATCGGGGCGCCGAATACATCGTCGAGTTCGTGCCGAAAACAAAAATAGAAATCGCCGTCGAGGATGCGCTGCTCGATCAGGTGATCGAGGCCATTGCCAAGGCGGCGCAGACCGGAAAAGTGGGCGACGGCAAGATCTTCGTCTTCGACCTGGCGCAAGTCGTTCGCATCCGAACCGGCGAGCGGGACGCCAGTGCCATTTAGGTCAAGAGGGGAGGATTTGCATTGACGAGTAAACGGTTTCGATGGATTTCTCTCGGCGCCTCGGCGTTGTTGGTGCAGTCGGCGTGGGCGGACGGTCCCACCGCACCCGTCCTTATCAGCGTGGACAAGATCAGTGCCGGCGACACCGCATGGATGCTGACCTCCACGGCCTTGGTGCTGATGATGTCGATACCCGGCCTGGCCTTGTTCTACGGCGGCATGGTGCGCAAGAAAAACGTGCTGGCAACGCTCATGCAGACCTTCGCGATTACCTGCGTGGTGACTCTGCTCTGGTGGGTCATCGGGTATTCATGGGCGTTCACTCCGGGCAGCGGGTTCCTGGGCGGAGCGAGCCGCGCTTTTTTCAACGGCATGACTTTCATGCACGACCCGGCGAACAAGCTGTCCGTCTCGCATCTGGCCTTGACCATTCCCGAGACGGTTTACGCCATGTTTCAATTGACCTTTGCGGCCATCACCCCGGCCTTGATTGCCGGCGCATTTGCCGACCGCATGAAGTTCTCGGCCATGCTGGTGTTCATGGCTGCCTGGTCGCTGCTGGTTTACTGCGCCGATCGCCCACATGGTGTGGGAGCCGACCGGCTGGCTGAGCAAGGCGGGCGTGCTGGACTACGCCGGAGGCACGGTGGTGCACATCAACGCCGGCGTTGCGGGTCTCGCCAGCTGCCTGGTGCTGGGCAAACGCCTGGGCTATGGCCGGGAGACGATGGCGCCTCACAATCTCACCCTGACGCTGATCGGCGCGTCGCTATTGTGGGTGGGTTGGTTCGGCTTCAACGCCGGTTCGGCGGGCGCCGCCGATGGCCGCGCCGGCATGGCGATGCTGGTGACGCAAATGGCCACCGCGGCCGCGGCGCTCTCGTGGATGTTTGCCGAGTGGGTCAGCCGGGGCAAGCCCAGCGTTCTGGGTATCGCGTCGGGCGCCGTGGCGGGCTTGGTCGCCATTACACCGGCGTCCGGCTTCGTGGGACCGACGCCGGCCGTGATCATCGGCCTCATTGCGGGAGTGGTATGTTTCATCGCAGCAACTTCTCTGAAACACGTGCTGGGCTATGATGACTCGCTGGACGCCTTCGGCGTGCACGGCATCGGCGGCATCGTCGGGGCGTTGCTCACCGGAGTGTTCGTCAGCAAGGAAATCAGCGGCATGGACGGCTCCTTCCTCATTCAGCTGAAAGGCGTCGCCGTCACCGTCATTTACGGATTTGCCGCGAGTTTCATCATATTGACCTTGATCGACAAGACCATCGGCTTGCGCGTCGCCGAGGAGCAGGAGCGCGAAGGCTTGGACATTTCTCTGCATGGGGAGAGCATCGAATAACTCAGCCTCCGGTGGAGAACTCCGGATACAGCGTCATGCCGCCATCGACGAAAATGCTCGCGCCAGTGATGTAGTCGGACAGGTCGCTCGCCAACATCACCGCAACCCGGCCGATGTCCTCGGGCTCGCCGATGCGCTGATACGGGATGTGAGTCAACAGCGAGGCGTAGGCGGCGGGTGTGCTCCAGGCCGCCGTGTTGATCGGCGTGCGAATCGCGCCCGGGCATATGCTGTTGACCCGAATTCGGTGCGGCGCGACTTCCTGGGCGAGGCTCTTCATCATCATCATGATGCCGCCCTTGGAGGCGGCATAGTTCGCATGGGTACTCCAGGGGATGACCTCGTGCACCGAGCTCACGCAGATGATCTTGCCGGCGGCCACGGATACTTCCTTGACGACGCCGCGCCGCTTGAATTCCCGCAATGCCTCACGCGCGCAGAGAAACTGTCCGGTGAGATTCACGCCGATCACGAAATTCCACTGCGCCAGAGTCATCTGGTCGAAGGGTGCATCGCGCTGCAGGCCGGCGTTGTTGACCAGAATGTCGATGGTGCCGAACTCGCGAATCATCCGCTGGAACATGGCCTGCACGTCGCTCTCGTTCGACACGTCGGCCTTGATGGCGATGGCGCGCCCGCCCGCGGCGGCGATCGAGTTCACCACATCCTGCGCCGCCTCAGGGCCGTCCACGTAGTTCACGGCCACATCGGCGCCCGCAGCGCCGAGCGCGATGGCGATGGCCTTGCCGATGCCGGAATTCGCTCCGGTGACCAGGGCCTTCTGTCCTTTTAGAAGCACCGGGATCGGCTGCTGGGGCAAGCGGTCGTTGAATGGGTCGGTCATCGGGATTCTCCAGGGGATATGAACAATTCATGACAGTCCGCAGGGCGTCGGGGCGAGGGCGCCCCGTCCGCTTTTGGCGACAACCGGCGCCGCCCAGTTGGCAGCGCGGGGAAATCGTGATCAAACTCTCACTTTGGAAGCCATTATGCCAGGTAGTCTCGCCGTGCCCGCCCTGTCCACTTACGGAGATATGCGAATGAGCAATCCTTACAACAGCGCGACCGACCGTGCTTCGATCCTCGGCCCGACATTGTATTTCAAGGGCGACCTGAGCGCGGAAGAGGACCTGTTGATACAGGGTCGCGTCGAGGGCTCGATCACGCATACCCAGCGCTTGACCGTCGGTGTGCAAGGCACAGTGAAGGCCAATATCCGCGCACAGATGATCATCGTCGAAGGCACCGTCGATGGCGATCTTCAGGCGGAGAAATCCGTGTTCGTGAAAGAAACCGCGAAAGTGTGCGGCAATATCTTCGCGCCCACGGTCAGCATATTGGAAGGTGCGAATTTCAGCGGCAGCATCGACATGGACGGCAAGAAGGCCGGCCAACTGCCGGTCAAGCACGATGCCGCCATGGCGCGGACGGTCAAGACTTCCGGCGGCGCAGGCTGACGATGTCCTGGTTCATCAAGAAACCTCTCGATGGAGATGCTCCCATGATCAATCCGAATTCAAGCGGCCGCGCTTCCGCGCCTGAACCCTCCGTAACGCGCCCCGAGCCGCGCGAGCCTCGGCCCGAGCCCCGTTCGCCGCTGCCGCGCGCCGCCGAGACGCGCGCCCCCGAGCCACGTGCCGCGGAGATGCGCGCGCCCGAGCCGCGAGCACCGGAGCCGCGCGCGCACGAGGCCGCTCCGCGGGCCTCGGTGCTGGGCCCGAGCTTGCGATTCCGCGGCGAACTCTCGGCGCAGGAAGACCTGATCATTCAGGGCAGTGTGGAGGGCTCGATCACGCACACGCAAAGCCTGACGGTGGGAACGGACGGTTCCATGAAAGGCGATATCCGGGCGCGAGTCATCGTCATCGACGGCAAGGTCGAGGGCGATCTGTATGCCACCGAGTCGGTGAGCATTCGCGCCACGGCGAAGGTCAAGGGCAATGTCTTCGCGCCGCGGGTTGGAATCACCGAAGGAGCGTTCTTTCAAGGGCAAATCGAAATGCAGCCCTCGGGCGCGGCCGTGCAGGAGCACAGCGCGCGCCTGCGCCAGGCGGCGCTGACTCCGCCTCTCGAGGGTGCGGCGGTCGATCACATGCTTGGATCGAGCTGAAGGCACGACGAGGCGAGCCGGGTGCTTGCGCGGCCAGGGCGCTCGCGCGGTCAGGGCAGGAACAGCTCCGGATCGACCCAGGCGCCATTGAGATTCAAGCCCCAATGTAGATGGGGCCCGGTGGCCCGCCCGGTCATGCCGACCGCGCCGACGCGGGTTCCCGCGGTGAGGCGCTGTCCCGGTTTCACGTCGACCGAGCTCAAATGGCAGTACATGCTGATGAGGCCGCGGCCGTGATCGACGAATACCGTGTTGCCGTCGAAGAAGTAATCGCCCGTGTCGATCACGGTTCCGGCGATGGGCACGCGCACCGGCGTGCCGCTCGGCGCCGCGATGTCCATGCCCGTGTGCGGGTTGCGCGCCTGGCCGTTGAAGATTCGGCGCGAGCCGAATGAGCTGCTGCGGGGGCCGGGCACGGGCTGCGGCAGGCGCAGAGATTCCGGCGGCGCGTCCGTCCAGTGGCTCAAGGCGTGGGCGATGTGGACTCTATCCTCGTTGAACCGTGCCAGATCCGCGGGCGACAAGTCGACTTGTCGGGGCGCGACCTTGAGCGACTGGCTGACGTAGCGTTTGTCGCCCACCGAGAACTCGATTTCCTGCCGGCCGCCTCCGGCCGAATGCACGATCACCTGCCTCATCCCCAGCGGCGCGGATAGGGGAATGCCGATCACCGCCACCCACGCAGACCCTTCCTGAAGCACCAGCGCACGATGTCCGTCGGCGTCCACATAGGGCATGGAGGCGCCGCCCACATCCAGGCGCAGGATCTTGATCCCGCCTGGCACGGCCTCTTCATGCGGCAGAGTAGAGTTCGAGGCCGGCGCGGAGTCCGCATGCGCAGGCCGGGGGATGGAGGCGAGGAAGATCCAGGCCGTGGCCATGAAGGTCCAGACCGCGATGGCGAACGCGGCTCGAGCAGCCGCACCGGCTCCGGCGGTGCTCCCGCCGCTCACGAAGCGCCCGCGGCTCATGATGCGCCCTCGATTTTGGCGCGAATCCTGCCCCGAGCCAGGCGCGCCTCGATGATGGCGCCCGGCCTGGCATCGGCGGCATCGCGCAGAATGGCACCGTCCTCGAGGCTGACGATGGCATAGCCGCGTTCCAAGGTGGCGAGCGGGCTCACGGCGTGCAGGGTGCGAATCAGGGGCAGCAGCTTTTCGCGTCTCGCGCTCGCCGCCGACCGCCACGCCCGGCCCAGCCGTTGATCCAGGCCCTGCAGGCGCGACAGCTGCAGCTTCAGGCGCGCGGCGGGACTTACCAAAGCGGCTCGTCCCATCAACCAGCGCAATCGCTCACCCTGCTCTTGGAGCCGCCGGCGCATGGCGCGCACCAAGGCCTGGTCGAGTTCGTCCAATCGCTGTGCCTGGGCATCCAGGCGTGCAGCAGGGCTGGCGAGCGCCGCACGCCCGCTCAGCCAGCGCAATCGCTCGCGCCGCTCCTCGAGCCGGCGGCGCATGCCGCGCTGCAGCCGAGCGCCGAATTGCGCGAAGGCATCGAGCCACTCCTGCACGTCGGGCACGACCAGCTCCGCGGCCGCGGAGGGCGTCGGAGCGCGCACATCCGCGGCGAAATCGGCAATGGTGAAATCGATCTCGTGCCCGATGCCCGTGATCACTGGAATGGGCGAGGCCACAATGGTGCGCGCCAGGCGCTCATCGTTGAACGCCCACAAGTCCTCCAAGGAACCGCCGCCGCGGGCCAGGATCAATACATCGCATTCGGCGCGGCGGCCCGCCAGCTCGAGCGCCGCGGCGATTTCCGCAGCAGCTTGCGTACCCTGCACGGGTACGGGATAAATCAGCACGGCCGCCGCCGGAAAGCGCCTCGCCAGCACATGCAGGATGTCGCGGACCGCGGCGCCGGTGGGAGAGGTGACGATGCCGATGCGCCGCGGCAGGCTCGGCAGCGGGCGCTTGCGCTCCGCCGCGAACAGGCCTTCGCTGTTGAGCCTCGCGCTCAGCTCCTCGAACTGCCGTTTCAGGGCGCCTAGGCCAGCGTCCTCCATGTGATCGACGATGAGCTGGTATTCGCCGCGCGGTTCGTACAATCCGATGCGGGCCCGCACCAGCACCTTCTGGCCGTCCCGGGCAGTGAAGGCACACAGCATATTTCGCTGCCGGAACATGGCGCAGCGGACCTGCGCGGCGGCATCCTTGAGCGAGAAATACCAGTGTCCGGAGCTGGGTCTCGCGAAATTGGAGATCTCCGCCTCGAGCCAGAGGCTGCCGAAACCGCGCTCGAGCAGCACCCGGACCTCGCGATTGAGCCGGGAAACACTGTAAATATCGCGGTCGGGGCGCGCCGGGAGGGATGCGTTTTCGGCCGTCTGCATGTGCAAATGATAGCGGTTTACCGCCGGTCAAGCGCAAGGTACAATGCGCCGCCTCTTAGATGAACCTGTGAACGCTACCCTATGCG
The DNA here is from genome assembly GCA_963837435.1 of uncultured Gammaproteobacteria bacterium. Classification (GTDB taxonomy): domain Bacteria; phylum Pseudomonadota; class Gammaproteobacteria; order Steroidobacterales; family Steroidobacteraceae; genus Bog-1198. Next base: position 259,685 of record CAWINJ010000008.1, on the reverse strand, counting down.
TATTCTTGAAGAGGCACTCACATTCGATGACGTGCTGCTCGTGCCGGCATACTCCGAGGTTTTGCCCCGCGACGTGTCCTTGGCCAGCCAGCTGACCCGCGAAATCCGCGTCAATCTGCCGGTGGTTTCCGCCGCGATGGATACGGTCACCGAGGCGCGCCTAGCCATCACCATCGCCCAAGAGGGCGGCATCGGCATCATCCACAAGAACATGTCCATCGACAATCAGGCGCGTCAGGTCGACCGCGTGAAGAAGTTCGAGAGCGGCGTGATCAGCGACCCGATCACGGTCAGCCCGGATATGACCATCCGCCAGGTGATCGAGTTGACCCGGGCGAAGAATATCTCCGGGGTCCCGGTGGTGCTGGGCACGAAAGTCGTCGGGATCGTCACGCATCGCGACCTGCGCTTCGAGACCAAGCTCGACGCTCCGGTGTCCTCGGTGATGACGCCGAAGGATCGCCTGATCACGGTACGCGAGAACGCACCGAAGGATCAGGTGCTCGCGCTGCTGCACAAACACCGTATCGAGAAGGTGCTGGTCGTGGCCGGCGACCACGAGCTCAAGGGGATGATCACGGTCAAGGATTTTCAAAAGGCCACCGAATTTCCGAATGCCTGCAAGGACGGCGTGGGGAGCCTGCGCGTGGGCGCGGCGGTCGGCACCTCGCCGGACACCCTGGACAGGGTCGCCGCCTTGCGCGAAGCCGGGGTCGATGTGGTCGTCGTCGACACCTCGCACGGGCATTCGCGCGGAGTGCTCGAGACCGTGGCAAGAGTCAAGGCGAAGTTTCCCGACATCCAGGTGATCGGCGGAAACATCGTGACCGCCGAGGCAGCCCTGGATCTGGTCAAGCACGGCGCCGACGCGGTCAAGGTGGGTATCGGGCCGGGATCGATTTGTACCACGCGCGTCATCGCGGGAGTCGGGGTGCCGCAGATCAGCGCCATCGCGCGGGTTGCCAAGGCATTGGAAGGCACGGGAGTGCCGGTCATCGGCGACGGCGGCATCAGGTATTCCGGCGACATCGCCAAGGCGCTGGCGGCGGGCGCGCATTGCGTGATGATCGGCGGCATGTTTGCGGGCACCGAGGAGTCTCCCGGCGACGTGGAGCTGTACCAGGGCGGCTCGTACAAGGCCTATCGGGGCATGGGATCCCTGGGCGCAATGGCCCAGGCGCACGGCTCGAGCGATCGATACTTCCAGGACACCACCTCGGAACTCGAGAAGCTGGTGCCCGAGGGCATCGAGGGCCGCGTGCCGTACAAGGGCAGCCTGGTTGCCATCCTCCACCAGCTGTCGGGCGGGCTGCGCGCCGCCATGGGCTACACCGGCAGCGGCAGCATCGAAGAGATGCGCACCCGGCCGCAGTTCGTCCGCATCACCAGTGCCGGCGTTCGCGAGAGTCACGTTCACGATGTGACCATCACCAAAGAAGCGCCCAACTACCGGATCGGTTGATGCCCGATATTCACGCGGACCGAGTCCTCATTCTCGATTTCGGCGCCCAGTACACGCAGTTGATCGCGCGCCGCGTGCGCGAACTCGGCGTGTATTCGGAAATCTATGCCTGCGATGTCGATGCGAAGGAGATTCAGCGCTTCGCTCCGAAGGCCATCATTCTCTCCGGCGGCCCCGAATCGGTGTACGACACCCAGGGCCATGAGGCGCCCCCGGAAGTGTTCTCCGCCGGCGTGCCGGTGCTCGGCATTTGCTATGGAATGCAGACCATGGCGGCGCAGCTGGGCGGCCAGGTGGAGCTGTCCACGCACCGTGAATTCGGTGCCGCGCAGGTGCGGCCGACCTGCGGCTCGAAACTGTTCGACGGTCTGGAAGACAATCGCGACGCCCAAGGACGGCGAGTGCTCGATGTGTGGATGAGCCACGGCGACCGTGTCGTCGCGGTGCCTCCGGGGTTCAAGGTGATCGGATCGAGCGACAATGCGCCGCTGGCGGCCATGGCCGATGAGTCGCGCCGATTCTATGCCGTGCAGTTTCACCCCGAGGTCACCCACACCTTGCAGGGCGGCGAGATCTTGCGGCGTTTCGTCCGCGAGATCGCCGGTTGTTCCGCGAATTGGGCCACCGGCAGCATCATCGAGGACAGCGTGGCGCGGATTCGCGCCCAAGTCGGCGCGGACAAGGTGCTGCTCGGGCTGTCGGGGGGCGTGGATTCCTCCGTGCTGGCCGCGCTGCTACACCGCGCCATCGGCGCTCAGCTCACCTGCGTCTTCGTGGATCACGGCCTGCTGCGCTTGGGCGAGGGCGATCAGGTGATGGCCACGTTCGCGCAGCACATGGGAGTGCGCGTGATACGGGTCGACGCCGAGCAGCGCTTCTTGGCGGCCCTCGCCGGCGAGGCGGATCCGGAGAAGAAGCGCAAGATCATCGGCCGCGTGTTCGTCGAAGTCTTCGACGAAGAGGCGGCGAAGCTCGAGGACGTCAAATGGCTGGCGCAGGGCACGATTTATCCCGACGTGATCGAATCGGCCGGCGCCAAAACCGGCAAGGCCCATGTCATCAAGTCCCACCACAACGTGGGCGGCCTGCCGCAGCACATGAAGCTCAAGCTCTTGGAGCCGCTGCGCGAGCTGTTCAAGGACGAGGTCCGCAAGCTGGGCTTGGAGCTCGGGCTTCCCGCGGAGATGGTGCACCGGCATCCCTTCCCCGGGCCAGGACTCGGAGTGCGCATCCTCGGAGAGATCCACAAGGCGCATGCCGACCTGCTGCGGCGTGCGGACGCGATTTTCATCGAAGAGCTGCGCCGCCACGATCTGTACGACAAGGTCAGCCAGGCCTTCGCGGTATTCCTGCCGGTGCGCTCCGTCGGCGTCATGGGCGACGGCCGGCGCTACGACTATGTGGTCGCGCTGCGCGCGGTGGAGACCATCGATTTCATGACGGCGCGCTGGGCGCGCCTGCCGTATGAGTTTCTCGATCGTGTGACGCATCGGGTGATCAACGAGGTTCCTGGAATTTCGCGGGTGGTGTACGACATTTCGGGGAAGCCGCCGGCGACGATCGAGTGGGAGTGAGATTGGCCTTTCGGGATCTATCGCCTTCTATCGGCTCCCGGGCGTAACTCACTGAAATTCAAAAGATCACCTTTCGCCGGCTATCTACATCTATCGCTCCCAGCGAATGAATTTGACGGTAAATCTGACGGTAAAATTTCTCTGCGTGTTCTGTTTTGGAATTTTACCGTCAAGCCGATACGCGGAACGCGGGAAACTCTGCAAATAACGGAGTTTTTGCCCCTCTGGATCGCCGAGCTTGGGAAATCGTTGAGTTTCCCGTCGCCGGCGAATCCAGAACGGAGGGATCGCACGAAATCTCCAAGGTCGGACTTCATGGCCGAAAGCATCCCACAGTGTGCGTACCGATACACTGCGGAGTTTCGGGGGAAATACACCGGAAAGTCCCACAACCGCGAGCCGAGGCCGGTGTTTCAGTCATTGACAGACGCGTTGCTCACTACGCGAGTGTGAGCCCGATAGGGCGGATTGTTGACGTGTTCGGCGAATGGCGGGATTGGAGCGAACAATCGGGCCGTCGGCCATGACCTGTTACTGATGGTCCTGAATTGACCGCTGCGAAGCGGACGTTCGCGGGCTATGCTCTGACTTCGTAGAAGGAAAGCTGAATGCTCGAAGCCGTTTTACACGGGGCGTTGATCGGCGGCTTAGCCGGTCTACTGACAGGCCTCTTGACGCTAGGCTTGTCAATCTACTGCCGATGTCCTCGCCGCGGCACTGCTGGACTTGGAATCTGCGTCATGGCCGGGGCTATCGCTGGGTATGTGGGAGCGATTGTCGCGATGGGTGTTGTCTGCGGAAGCATAGTAAAAAAGAGCCGTAGTTGAAACACAGCACTCGGCCCCAGGGCCAGTTATTCTTAGCTCTTCGGAACTTGCCCTAGCGGAAGGGGATCGGCTACCTGCTCATCAATTCCGAGACCGCAGTTCGGGCAATGAGCTGCGGGTTGACGCTTGGAACCCCAATTTAAGGCGGCATTCCGCAAGGGCGCAGAACAGCGGGGGCATGGCGTGCGTCGCATGATTACAACGTATGCGGTGAGCAAAGCGCTTATCGTTATTAGTACCAAGAAACTAAGCATGGCGCTTCGCCTCGCCCAAATCGCCATAACCAATGAAATCAAAACAATTGGCCAGATCCGGCTGTAGAGTCGAATTACACGCGCCGTTAGATACTGTCGGGTTGTCATCCAAGAGCAGTCTAGCGTCCGGCAACGTGAGCGCCAATAGCGGACGCTCGTGATCGGCGGCTCCGGGTCGACTTGCGACCGTCGCCGTGGCGTGCTCTCTGAGCAGATCCTCGATCGCGCAAGTAGTATCAGTTTATGATATATTACGATAGTCGTGATAAGTGGAGATTTAGAGTCATGCCCTCAAGCTACACAATCGGTGGCCACTTTGAGAACTTCATTAAGGAACAAGTGGAGGGCGGGAGTTACGCTTCCGCTAGCGAAGTTATTCGGGATGGACTGCGACTTCTGGAAGAAGATCAGAAGCGTCGCCAGGCCGTAATAGACGGTCTACGTGGAGAAATCGAAAAGGGTCGCCGCAGCGGTAAACCGAAACCCGCCGCCGAGGTTCTAGATCGACTGGAGCGCAAGTACACCAAATTGACCAAAGACCGCGCGAAGTGAATGCGCGCGCACTTTACCACAAGCCGAAATTGACTTGGAGGAGGTCGGCGACTACATCGCGCTCGACAATCCTGGACGCGCTGTCTCGTTCATTCGAGAGATACGGCAACACTGCGAGAAGATTGCGGGCGGACCGGATCACTACGCGGCGCGTCCAGACCTGGGCGACACGATACGGATTTGCGCACACGGAAATTACCTGATCGTCTTCGAGCCGTTCGACGACGGCGCACTCATACTGCGAGTGCTTCACGGTGCCCGAAACGTGCGCGGAGTTCTCGGCAGCTAAATGATCCATTGATCGCTATTTGCGCGCAGATCGCCAAAGACATCGGCGACAAAGCGAATTCGCGGGAACTCGCGGCCGCAGCCGATGACTATGAGAACTCATCGGTGCGTCGTCTTGGCTATCTGCTCGATCTAGCGGGCCACTCGCGTCAGGCCAATACGCTGGAGCCGCTCATCAAGAAGGCGAAGAACTTTTTGCCGTTGAATCCTGCTGTGAAGCCCCTGGTCGCGTCCCTCGCGGAGCTTCGTGAGATAAATTCCAGGTGGAAGCTCGTGATCAATGAGTCGGTGGAGTTCGACTCTTGATCCCCCGGGCGTATATTCAGGCGTGGAGAGTGGGAGTGACGAGGACTATCGGAGATTGTCGCCCGCTATCGGCGGGTGATTGTCACTCCTTCTTTGAACAGCTGGCCGCGCTGGACTTCTCAGGCGCTCCTTGACATTAACGTTTCAAACGTTAATATGTTTAACGTTATGGACGTTAACAGTCGCAACCTACTGTTTTCAAAGGGTGAAATAGACCGTGATGACCTGTGGCCGAAGATCACAGAGTATCGCGATCAGCCATGTATCTTTCGTTTCAGTTTCGGACTCGACGAGCTCCCGACGGAAGCCGGAATCATCCTAATTCGAGGGCCACGCCAATTCGGCAAAAGCACATGGCTCGAGCTTGAGATCAAACGAACGCTGGAAACGTATGGCGCGGGATCGGCATACTTCCTCAACGGCGATGACATCACTGATGCAGACGAGCTGGAGACTCGGGTGCTGGAGGTGGTCTCGCTGTTCCGCCCCAAGGCCGCCGTGCAGCGGTTGTTTATCGATGAGATATCGGCTGTGCCGCACTGGGAGCGGGCGCTGAAGCGGATTGCCGACCGCGGTCAACTTCGCAACGTGCTCGTTGTCACTACCGGCTCAAAAGCGGCTGATATCCGTCGCGGTGCCGAACGGCTTCCCGGCAGGAAAGGAAAGCTCGCGCGGACCGAGTACTTATTCACGGGAGTGTCATACAAGGACTTTCACGCTCAGTTCCGCACGGAGCTGGGGGATGATACGTGGAAAGCCTACCTGCTGAGCGGCGGGTCGCCGATAGCGGCTATGGAGATTCGGCAGCGAGAGCGAGTACCGGAGTATTTCTTCGAGATCATTCGTGACTGGATCATCGGCGAGATCGTCAGAAGCGGACGGTCGCGACAGTTTCTGCTCGCGTTGATGCGAACGCTCTTCGCCCAGGCTGGCTCACGTACGGGGTATCTGAAGCTCGCGCGCGAGTCAGGTCTCGCCAACAACACACTTGCCGCCGAGTACGTCGAACAGCTGTCGGATCTGCTGGCGGTCGTTCCCTCGTATCAATGGGATGCCGACAAAGGTGTGCCGCTCCAGCGCAGGCCTGCGAAGTTTCATTTCGTCAATCTGTCCGTTGCGCTCGCGTTCAGCCCGAACAGAATGACGCAGGTTGGTGATTTCAACGCCCTTGAGCCCCAGGAGAGGGCAAAGTGGATCGAATGGCTCGTAGCTCAGGAGCTCTTCCGGCGGCAGTGCATCGCCGACGTCGAGGATCCAGAAGCCATCTGGTATTGGGCGTCAAAGGAGCATGAGATCGATTTTGTCGATGCCCGCGAAAACCTGTACGAAGTCAAATCAGGCCGATCAGGTCCGTTGGACTTCGTTTGGTTTGCGAAGTCGCTTCCGAAACGCAAGGTACTTGCCATTGGAAACGGGGAGTTTCAATCCGCGGTCGCTAAAGGAATTTCGATCGAGCAATTTTTGCTCGCCGATGGGTTCCCGCATCCTTACCCAGGGCAAGTCGACAATCCTGACATCTACAATGATTACGGGCGCTTCATCTGATCGATGCTCGCATGGGCCAACGGCTTGCCGGCTATTGAGCCCGCCCGAGAGCGCGTTCAGTGCTCGAGTGGCATGACCGGGGTGGGTGCCGATGCATTCGCTCCCGGCGAGAAGGAGTACACAAGGGAAATCATGCCTGACAGAGAGCCTGATCGGTCGACGATGGGGCTGTCGCGGATCGTACCGTCAAAATGCGTATAGCCGATGCCGGCGCCTAATGACCATCTATCCGACACTGGTACCGAGTAGTCGAGCTGTGCAGTGGGATTGAGCGCAGAGCCAGGAGAGTAAGCGGGTCGGTTCGGTAACGATTCCGCCGTATTGACGCCGTAATAGTAATTGGTGAGGTTCGTACTTTCCCACGTCACGCCGATCGCCGGCGTGAGCCGGCCAGTGCCCAGTACAATGGGATAAGAGTAGTTCGCCCGAAGCTCGGTGCCATTGTTCCGGTCCAAAATGTCGTGCAGCACGGCGAACGAGGTATCTCCCCAGGGCTGGCGGACTGACAGGTTCATGCTACCGTCGATCGTCCATTCGCGCGTTTGAAGTCCGGCCAGTTCCGGTGAATCGCTCGCCCTCAACCGATTCAACTCCGGCACCAGCCCAAAACTCAACGTGTAGTCATCGCTTTGAGTTGCGACCACGCCTCCCTCGGTCCCGGAAATGAAAAATGGACCCGAGCGGTAGCTGACCAGCGGAACGACATTGGATCGATGATGATAACCAATGTAGCCTGGGTCTGCCTCGATCACACCCGCGCCAAGACTTAAGCCTTGCTTCGGAACACCGCGCAGCGCCCCAGACGGCCCTTTCCCACGTATTTCGGCGGCGTCCCAATCAGTGCGATCAAGATACCCTTTGTGGCCCTTGTCCGCCTCCTCGAAGCGTTTCTGCAGACGCGCTTCCTGGTCTTGCGGACTTAGATGCTTGAATTTTTGGGCAACGGGCCCCGTCGCCGCCATCAGTCGCTTGGTGGCGTAGGTTTCAAATTCCTGCAGCGTCACGCGTCCATCGTGATTGGCATCCGCCTCGTCAAAGCTCGCTCGCGCCTGAGAGTGAGCGACCCTGGTACCGGCGAACAGTACCACGCAGGCGAGCGCCGTCGCTGTCATCGAAAGGCGGCGGACGCGATCCGCTTCTGCCGGCCGAGCGGGCTTTCGTTGGATGGCAGTCAAATCGCGATGTAAAGAATGTCCTCTCGAACGGGTGAGCGCGGGATCTTCCACCGAATCTCCTTGAGCGGGTAGCCACACTGATACGCATCGCCATGGAGAATCCCCCGATATCGATGCCCAGGAGCCAATTGGGAGCGAGCGCCGGTGGTTTTATCCCTGCAATTTTGCGGCGACGTCGGCAATCGCCGCAAATACTTCAACGGGCCTTGCAGATGGCGCGCACCTTGCCTGTGCCGCCGCCGCCACAGAAGAACGTGTCGCCGCCATTCGATTCCAGGCCGGACACGTTGACCCCGTCCGGTAGCTCCAGGGTTTCGAGCACCTCGCCGGTGCTCGCGTCCACGTGGCGAAGCTCGCTCACGTCGCCTTCCCAGGTTGCATGCCAGAGCTCTTTACCCAACCAGGTGACCCCGGTGACGAAGCGATTGGAGTCGATGGAACGTAGGACACGACCGGTCTCGGGATCGATCTGGTGGATCTTGCGGGCGCGATGCTCGCCCACCCACAGCGACCCTTCCGCCCAGGCCAAGCCCGAATCGCCGCCGTTGCCGGGTGCCGGGATCGAGGCCAGCACCTCGCCAGTCTGCGGGTCCACCTTCTGGATGCGGCTTTCGGCGATCTGGTAGAGATGTTTGCCGTCGAAGGCCGTGCCCGCATGCGCCGCAACGTTCAGCGAGCGCTGCACCGCGCCGCTGGTGGGATCGAAGGAGGTGAGCTTGCCACCGATGGCCGCCCAGACGTTCTTGCCGTCATAGGTGACGCCGCCGACATTCTTGGCATCGGGGAAGGGGCCGTATTCACGTAGGACTCTAGCTGCTGACTTTTTCATGGGCGCATCCTAATCACTGGGCAGCGGGGCGGGGAGTAACAAGGTGGTCGCGATTCCGGGCAACGGCGGCGTAATCCAACGCCTGGCGCGGCCGGCGCCATAGGACTGCACCTTGCCGGCGGCGGCGAGCTCGTCGAGCGCGCGCTGCGCGCTGCGTTGACTGGTGCCGAGCGCCAGTCCCAGCGCGGAGGTGGCCCAGGACTCGCCGTCGGCCAGGAGGGCGAGCACGGTCGCGTGTTTTTCCTCGACGGGTCGCGCCAGCACTGCCACCTTGCGCGCCGGATACGGTGTGAGCGCGAAGCCACGTTCGGTGGCGTTGATCTCGGCCATGGGTTTCAGCAACTTGCGCAGGCGACCCATCTCGACGCGCAGGCGCGCCCGCAGGGATTCATCTGCCACCTTCAGTCGAAACGCACGCTGCACCAACGCATCGCGCGACACATCGTTGGGCCAGGCTTCGGCCAGGGCGCGCGCCAGGATGAACGGCACCGCGCGGCCCGCGAGGGAAATCACCTTGCTCTCGGCACGCACGGTGTAACGGCAGGCGTCCACCACCAGGGTACTGGAGGCAAATAGATCTTCGACTTCATCGAGCCGCACCAGCCGGGCGGCGCCCGGCGTGATCAGTCGCGCCACCGGTGTGTTGAGAATGAGCGCCGCGCTTTCGATCTCGGCCGTTAACGCCGGGATACCGGCGAGTCGTGCGGCCTCTGCGGCCCGCTCCAGGGCCGCGCGCGCGGTCGCGGTGCGGATGCGGCGCATGGCGATGCCTGCACTGATCAATTCGTGCATGGCGCGCAGTGCCGGCGGGAAGGGCGTGGGGTCGAGTGCATGGAGCAGCTGTCCGGCTTCATCGAGCTGGCCGACTAGCAACAGGCGGCGGATCTCGAGATGGCGCGCGTGTGCTGCGTTCAGGCGATCGCCGTGCTTTTCCAGCATCACGCGCGCCGCGGCCAGCGCCTTCGGTGGCCAGCCCAGATCGCGCGAGACCAGCGCGAGTTCGCCTTCGGCCACGATGCAGCGTGCCCGCGCCACCGCTTCGCGCGCGCCAAATCCGCGGGCTGCCGCGCGCAATAGTTCTTTCGCGCGCGAGAAGTCACCGAGCTGGGCCATCGCGATGCCGCGCAGCGCTAGCGCCGGAGGGTCCTCGCGCAGCGCGACTCTGTTCAACGCGCCGAGCGGGTCGCCCGCCGCCAGCGCACGTGCCGCCGCGGTAATCAATGAATCCATTCAATCACCGAATCCTGACAATTTTGTCACTCCCGCCATATATGCGCGAGGCCCGAGAATGCCTGACATGAAACCACAAAACCACACTGCATCACACCGAAGGAAAATCTCATGACACATCCAGTTGGAACCTGTGAACAGTGGCTCAAGGCCCGCATCGAGCTGCTGCAAGCCGAAAAGGACCTCACCCGCCGCAGCGATGAGCTCGCGCGTCGCCGCCAGGCGCTGCCCTGGGTGCGCGTCGACCAGGATTACTCCTTCGACGCCGAGCCGGGAAAGGTGTCGCTGAGGGACCTGTTCCGCGGTCGCTCGCAATTACTCGTGTATCACTTCATGTTTGGCCCCACCTGGACGCAGGGCTGCCCCTCGTGCTCGGCCATTGCTGATGGCTTCGACGGCATCGTCTCGCATCTCGAAAACCATGACGTCGCGCTCGCCGCCGTATCACGTGCGCCCCTCTCCAAGTTGCTGAGGTTTCGCAAGCGCATGGGCTGGAGCTTCCCATGGGTGTCGTCTGCCGACGGCAAGTTCAACGTCGACTTCAACGTGTCGTTCACTGAAGAAGAGCAGCTTGCTGGTACCATCGAGTACAACTACGCGCGTGGCGCCCACGCGATGGACCAGGTGCAAGAGCCGCATCCCATCGTTGCCGCCATCGCCAAGGGTGTAGGCACGGATGCGGCAACCTACGGCCGCGACCGTCCCGGCATGAGCGCGTTCATCCAGCGGGATGGCGCGATCTTCCACACGTATTCCACTTACGCCCGCGGGCTGGACCACCTCTGGAACATGTACCAGTGGCTGGATCGCTCGCCGCTGGGCCGCAACGAGCAGGGCATCTGGTGGAAGCGCCACGACGAGTACGGCGGCGACCGTGCCGAAGGCCTTGCTTGAGGGCGCCCCGGGCGTCAAGCAATCAAATTGACGCAATCGTCGCGAAATGCCGTCTGCTTATGGTTTTCTACCGGCCTTGGATGCGAAGCGCTGCTGTCATTCGCTCCCATGTCGTGGGTGGGTGCGGCGCAAATTGGACAAGCACCGTTCTGTACGCATCCGCGACCTGCTGCATCATGCCCTCGCGCGCCAGTAGCCGGGCAAGCGACGCGCGACGATAGCGCCAAGACTTCCAGGCATCGTCCGGCCAATCCTCATCGTGTGCGCGCTTGGCCGCAGCTGCGAAGCGAGTGAAGGCTAGAAGTAATAGCGAGTTCCTTTTCGTGGAATTGCTCTCGGCGAGGGCATTTTTCTCATCGCGTTCTGCAAATCGCGCCAGCGCGTTGGGTTCGCCAACGTCCGCCCCTTTCTGGTACCAGGACCAAGCCTTTGAGACATCTACTTGCAGTTTGGGATCTACGCCGGCGGCTGCAACTGGTAGACCAGTCTCGTAGACACGACCCAATTCGTACGCCGCAATCGGTACTTTGTCATTCCATGCTCTCTCTAATAGAATGACTGAGCGTGCGGGATCGAGCATTCCGGCGGATTGATCTTGCAGCACGGCCGCAAGATCGATCGCCGCAGCGCGATATCCTGTCGACATTGCGAGCTCAAATTCCAGTCTCGCACCTTTCACGTCATGCTTGGCCAACAACGCGCGACCCATCTCATAGTCCAATCGTGCTGAATGCCCCAACTTCGTAATTTCTTCGATGCAGGCAGGGTTGGCGATGTCTGCGTCGATGTCGGACAGCAGAAGGCCTTGTTCGCGGCGATCGGGGTCATAGAGCGCCGCGACGGCTCTATCACAGGCAGAACCCGGGGTCGATGAATGTCTTGTCCGGGATCCGCCGGCAGACCGAGCTGCGCTCGATCGACGTCGGATAAGCCATCGGTTTGTGCCGCCGCATCCCAGGCGATTTGGGCGTCGAGCGCCGCCGGTACCTGCGCATTCCAGATCCGCGCGGTCTTGTCATAGGAAGCCGTGACGATGCGGGCGCCGTCGGGCGAGTAGGCGGCGGTCGTCACGAAACCGCCATGGCCGGAGAGCACAGCGAGTTGCGCACCCGTGCGCGCATCCCAGATCCGCGCGGTCTTGTCATGGGATGCGGTGACGATGCGGGTGCCGTCGGGCGAGTAGGCGGCGGAAGCGACCACACTGTCATGGCCGGAGAGCACGACGAGCTGTGCACCCGTGCGCGCATCCCAGATCCGCGCGGTCTTGTCGTTGGATGTGGTGACGATGCGGGTGCCGTCGGGCGAATAGGCGGCGGAAAAGAGTTCACCGCCGTGGCCGGAGAGGACGGCGAGCTGCGCACCCGTGCGCGCATCCCAGATCCGTGCGGTCTTGTCATTGGATGCGGTGACGATGCGGGTGCCGTCGGGCGAGTAGGCGGCGGTCTCGACCACACTGTCATGGCCGGAGAGCACGGCGAGTTGCTTCCCCGTGCGCGCATCCCAGATCCGCGCGGTCTTGTCGAGCGAGGACGTGACGATGCGGGTGCCGTCGGGCGAGTAGGCGGCGGAAATGACGTAACTGTCATGGCCGGAGAGCACGGCGAGCTGCGCACCGGTGCGCGCATCCCAGATCCGCGCGGTCTTGTCATTGGATGCGGTGACGATGCGGGTGCCGTCGGGCGAGTAGGCGGCGGACTCGACCACACTGTCATGGCCGGAGAGCACGGCGAGCTGTGCACCCGTGTGCGCATCCCAGATCCGCGCGGTCTTGTCGTTGGATGCGGTGACGATGCGGGTGCCGTCGGGCGAGTAGGCGGCGGACTCGACCACACGGTCATGGCCGGAGAGCACGGCGAGCTGCGCACCCATGCGCGCATCCCAGATCCGCGCGGTCTTGTCATGGGATGCGGTGACGATGCGGGTGCCGTCGGGCGAGTAAGCGGCGGAAATGACGAAACTGTCATGGCCGGAGAGCACGACGAGCTGTGCACCGGTGCGCGCATCCCAGATCCGCGCGGTCTTGTCATAGGATGCCGTGACGATGTGGGCGCCGTCGGGCGAGTAAGCGGCAGACCTGAGTTCGGCGCCATGGCCGGAGAGCACGGCGAGCAGTGCACCGGTGCGCGCATCCCAGATCCGCGCGGTCTTGTCATAGGATGCCGTGACGATGTGGGCGCCGTCGGGCGAGTAGGCAGCAGACCTGAGTTCGGCGCCATGGCCGGAGAGCACGGCGAGCTGTGCACCGGTGCGCGCATCCCAGATCCGCGCGGTCTTGTCCAGCGAGGACGTGACGATACGAGCGCCGTCGGGCGAGTAGGCGGCGGAAGCGACCTCACCGTCATGGCCGGAGAGCACGGCGAGTTGCGCACCGGTGCGCGCATCCCAGATCCGCGCGGTCTTGTCATAGGATGCCGTTACGATGCGGGCGCCGTCGGGCGAGTAGGCGGCGGACTCGACCTCACCGTCATGGCCGGAGAGCACGACGAGCTGTGCACCGGTGCGCGCATCCCAGATCCGCGCGGTCTTGTCATGGGATGCGGTGACGATGCGGGCGCCGTCGGGCGAGTAGGCGGCGGACTCGACCTCACCGTCATGGCCGGAGAGCACGACGAGCTGTACACCGGTGCGCGCATCCCAGATCCGCGCGGTCTTGTCATAGGAAGCCGTGACGATGTGCGTGCCGTCCGGTGAGTAAACGGCGGACCTGACTACGGCGCTGTGGCCGGAGAGCACCGCGAGCTGCTCGTCGGCCGCTCGAATCTCCTGAAACACGCTGATTGCGGTGGGTGCATGAGCTTGCGCGAATTCAGGATTCGTGAGTACCTCGACGATAATGCCCTGCGCACCGGCCACATCCCCGTCCTTGAGGCGTAGGGCGGCAGTCTCCACGAGCAGCCGCGCCTGCGCTTTGAGCGTTTCGGCTACTTGATACTCTGCCTCATGCTGCTTCTTGGAAGCCACCCAACCCGCGCCCGACGCGGCGATTGCGAGCAATGTCATGACGCCAAAGATCGTTTGCTTGATTCGGGTCGCGCGCCGCACACGCCGGCGAGATTGTTCAATAAAAGTCCGTACCGGCTTGGTGAGCACGATTCCTGCGGCGTTCAGTGCCTCGAACGCGGATAGCTTATCGGCCGGCGCAAGCCACGCCGGCGATTCTCCGTGTTTCTGCCAGAGGCGCGTTTCACGCTGAGCCATTTCCCGCGTCTGCAGCAGACCTGTCTCTTCGCGGAGCCAGTCGATCAACTCTGGCCAAGCGCGTAGTAATGTTTCGTGGGCGAATGCCACGACCGCCTGACCGTCGAGCATATCAGTTACGCAGAGCCGGGCCCCGACCAGGCGTACGAGCACACGGTTCTGTACCGGATCGTCGATTTCCGCCATCGGTGCATAGCGTCGCGAAGCGTTACCTAGGTCATCGACGCTGACCAAGCTGCGGAACAATCGGCGTATGGCATCTTGAGAGTCTTTCTCTTCGATGTTTAGTACTGCGGAGGCAGCGGTGGCGATGCTGCCAGCCAGCCCGCCGAGCCGTCGGTAGGCTCCATACGTAAGCTCCCTGCCGGCTCGGTTCATGTACAACTCGTTCAACGTGAACTGTAGCTGTGGCAGGCCGTCGCTCTCGCGATAGATGTCCTCCCTAATGACCTCATCTAGCGGCCTCCCGTCCGCTCCGATCTCAAAAGTCAGATTTGCCGCGCGCACCGGACGCCGAATCACGTCGTCGAGCGACGGGCCACTCAACGTTGTCAGGTAATATGTGCCGTCGTTGGCGCCAAACACGCGGCGCAGCGCGGTGAAGCGCTTCAGCTCCGGGACCGCATCGGCCCGGATCGACGCCAGTGTCCACACGCCGTCCGCTTGCAGTTCCTCGAGAAACAGTCCGAGTGCATCGATCACCGGATCGGCGAGACCATGGCTGACGATTTCCTCCAATTGATCGATCAACCAGATGAACCGCAACGTCATCGGCCACCGCTCGCGGCGCCACCGCGCCAGCTCCGCCAGCGTTTGAATCGCGGGGTCCGGCGCGTGAACACTGAATTCAGGGAGATTTGCCCAGCAGTCGTGGATCGAAACAGCGATTCTGGCCTCATCCGCGCCGGGCGGCAGCAGCCCGGCTCTCCAAGTTGCCCCTGCGATACCCGCGCCGGCTGGACGCCCGTTGATGCCGTCCCTAACGGTCTGCGATTGAGACCAGGGGTTGACCAGCGCCGGCAATACTCCGGCGCGCAGGAATGAGCTCTTACCGCTGCCGCTGGCGCCTTCGACCATCAGCCCCGGTTTTCCGGCGGCTTCTCGGCGCAGCAGCAGCTCCAATACCTCCCGTACTTCTGTCTCGCGCCCGAAGAATATCGCACGATGCTTGAACTCGAAGGGTTCCAGGCCGCGGAACGGATTGCCCAGATAGACTTTCTCGAGCGCAATCCCCAGATGAGCGAGCGCGTCCTCCAACGAGCGGACGGGTAGGACACGAATGGTCGGTGGGATGACGGTGCCGCGGCTCCAGTCGGTGACAATCTGTGCATCCTCGGCCGGATAAAATATGACCGCTTCGGATTCCTGGGATAGCGCATCGATCGCAGAAGCGACTTTGGCCGCAGTGTGCCGGACTCCCTGTACCGCCGTGGTGCCATCGGCAATCGAGGCTGCGCCGTCGGCGTTGAGCACACCTGTTGCGGCAATCGTCGGATATCGGCCTGCCGGCGGTTTCCACTTCGACGTGATCAACGCCAGCGCAAACAGCAAGTCGCTGCTGCGCCCGCTCACGTTGACGTGGGGACCCTGCACTTCGTACTCGGCCCATAGCTGCGCGCGCACGATACCCTCGCCGAAGAGTATTCGGTACGCAAGGCGGCCGGCAGCCTTGGCCGATTCAAACAGTTGATCGTTCCTGACCGGCCGGAAATGTACCGACAGCCCGTCACCGCCCGAAAATTCCCTCAGTTCGCGAATGGACAGGAACGATGTCGTCACCTTGCCATCGGCATCGGCCAACAACAAAAGGTAATTCATCGGGCTTCAGGGATCTTCTTGTCCACTTGGGGCCTCGAGCTTCACGGTTCCTTTCGCAAAATCGGCAAGCGTGATTTCAATTCCCGCCGGCAGCGTGCCAATCGCCTTTCCGTCGGCATCGAACTGCCCCAGCTCGAAACGCATTGAGCCGTACCATAGAAAGGCGGTTCCTCCTTGAACCTGACCGATCATTTCCGGAGGACATCTGACCAAGACGCAAATCGAGGACCGGTTCGCGGCGGATTCCTCCTCGTAGGCAAGGGTGACTCGAAAACCTCTTGGCGTCATCAATTCCGGAGGCCGGGTGCTTGCCTCGGCCGAGGCTGCGGCAAGGAGCCCCAGTACTTCGACCTCCGCCCGGTCTGACTCGGCACCGGCTGATTGCGCGGTGGAAGAGCGGTCCGACAGCATCCATTCCTCGCGCGCCTGGCGCGCCGCCGCGAGCAGTTCCTCCGGCGCTTCGCGGTCTGAGAGAGCGGCGCCTTGATGAGCCGCCACCCAACGTGCAAATTTACTGAAACTCGGCGGGCGCCTCTCAAGGGGCATGCGACGGCACTCCTGTGGTCGGGAATGGATGGGGCGAGCCGGCGGAATGGGTCGCGAACCGTGCATACGCGTCCTGCAGAGTCTCGATCACATACTTGACTTTATTTCTCGAGAGCTGCAGCCGTTCCGCGGTTTGCTCCTGCGTGTAGCCCTCACCGATCCCCGTCAGCACGGCCATGGTTCTGGAGAATTTCTGCGCCAACGAATGCCATTTGCGCCGTTCGGCCACGCCGCCGCCGCGCAGCCGCGCCGCCTCGTAGGCGGACTCAGCCGCCTCGACCGGTGCGCGCAGATACGCATAGAAGCGTTCGAAGTATTCTTCATCCTCGAGAGTTCGAATGGGGTCGGTGGAGGCGCATTCCGCGTTCGCGCGCAGCCGCGCGCTTGGCCATTCATCCGCCTCGCCGCCTCGCTTCTGACGTCGCCGTCTCCGGTAATCGTCGAGATAAAGCGACATCGCGATCTCGAACAGATAGCCATTCGTCGGTACCCGCAGGCGCGGTATGGCGCGAATCATGGTTACCGCGCAGTGGACAAACTGTAGGGTTCCCGGTTGCCGGATCTCGGCACCATGTGCCGACGGTGCAGACTCCATGACGGCACTCGCGAGACTTGCCGTGGCGGGATGCGTAGCCGGCGCCACCGAAATTTCCTCGTTGGCCGCGCCATCCATTGTATGCGCCTGAACATCCACCGGATGTTCGAGGTGCGGCGCCGCTTCTTGGTCGACTCCCTCGCGCCACTGCAGTTCGATGCGGACTCCGTCGATCAAATGCCAACCTTGTTGCTGTAGCGTTGGAATCTGCAGGGTGAGCTCGCGGATCGTGCTCTTCCAGGTCGCCGATTCTTCGCTCTCGGCGCGCGGCAACCGAAAGCTCATCGTTGCCTGGCGGTAGGAATCGACATCAGCCGTCCAGGCGCAGACCCGGTGTTCGTGAAAAGAACCGAGCCAAATGGGCTTGATTTGGCGCAGCGCACCGGCCACGGCCTCTGATGCCGCGCGCCGCCCCCGGCCGATTCGCTCGAAGAATTTCAGCAGAGAGTCCTGCGCGATTTCCTCGAGCAGCGCGGGATCCGATGGAGCGAAGCGCGCGAGATGACGGACAACCGCAGGATAGGCAAGCAAGAAATAGGAGTTGAAGGCAAGTGTGAACCGACGGTCATCCGCTTCGGAGAGCCACGTATACAGCTGATTGTCCAGCGTCGTCATCGCCATGCTCGCTTCGAGAACGCCGACGTTATGTCGTGGCCGCCCATGACCACAACGCCAACCAATACACGGCCGCGGCAATTCCTTCCGGCGACAGTGCCGCGCCAGTGTAGCCGACAGCGGCCCGCGGCCACTAGGCCTGTCTCGCCCGCCGCAAAGGCTACGCCGACAGGTCGAAGGTCCGCTTGCTGAGTATTTCACCAGCAACTCCGAAAAGAACCGCGCAATTCGACAAGCGCAGCAAAAGGGTGACCCCGCCATACCTACCTAACGTCATGGGCGAGCGCTCTGGTGAAAGTTCGGCTGCTGGGGACGATTTTTCACCAAACCTCGCACGGATATCGTTACTTGGACATAACGGAATGAAGAGCCGTCACCAACCTAAACTCTCGGCGAAGGGGAAATGGATATGAATCGAGCGAAACAAGGCAATAAAACGCACACACGGGGTTTGAAGGTGGCGATTGGGGTGCCGCTTCTGGCGATGGCGGCGGCGGTGCTGGCGGCCTGCGGCGACGGATCGAGCGGATCGGGCGGCGCCGCCCATGTCAGTGTCCCGAATGTGGCGGGAGACACGCAGACGGCTGCCACGACCGCCATCACCGGTGCCGGGCTGAAGGTCGGAACCCTCACCCAGGCGATGAGCTCGAGCATCCCCAAGGGAGACGTGGTGAGCGAGAACCCGGCTGCCGGTTCAAGCGTCGCGAGCGGCTCGACGGTGGCGCTGGTCATATCGACCGGACCCGAGACATACTCGATCGGCGGCATCCTGATCGGCCTTGGTGCGAGCGCGACCGTACATGTTCTCAATGGCGCGGATGACGTGCCGATCGCGGCGAATGGAGCCTTTACCCTGCCGACCGGTGTCGCCAGCGGTGGCAACTACGGCGTGACTGTCGGGACACCGACCAGCGCCCAGACCTGTGCCGTGCAGAATGGGTCTGGAACCGCCGCCTCCGGCAACATCACCAATGTCGTTGTCTACTGTACGTACACAGTGACCGCCGCAACCTTGAACGGCACCTATACGGCGGCCTTCGCGGAATTTGCGAGTCCCGAAAACGGCAGCCCGGTGGCGGTCGATGCCGACATTATCGCCGCTTATGATGGCATGGGCGCCTACAGCGGCACCTCAACGGTAAATAACGCCGGACTCATCGTACCGGGCTATGCCGTATCGGGAACTTACGCGGTGAGCACGGCCGGCGCCCTACCCAGTTTGACGAACAACTCCGGCGCAATTGGCGGCATCGAAGGAATCAACGGCGATTCTACCGTAAGTGTCGGTATGGCCAGCGGAGCGGCGCCAGGTGTCGCCGTAGCAGTCCTGCCCAACACCAGCGCCACGACGGCTTCAATCAACGGCAACTACACGTTGGTCGATCTGACGGCACAACTGAGCAACGGCAGCATATATGGGTACGAAGCGACCATCACCCTGACGAATGGAGCCATTTCCGGCACGTACACCCAAAATATCGGCGGAACGATCACTACCGGCAATCCCGCCAGTGGGCAGTGGTCCGTAGCGAACGGCACGGTCACTGCGGTGGGGTCAGCCTTAGGCGCCGTCAGCGCCGATGGCGATCTGATCGTATTGGCCGACACCAATTCGGGTGACGATCCTTACATCAATATTGCCGTGCTTCGGGGCAGCGGAGTAACCGAGGCTACTTTTGAAGGGGTCTATAGCGTGGTGGAATACGGTGGAACTCCTGTCACCGCGACATTCGACAAGGCGATCACCCTGTTTGCGTACGCCAATGGAACCTTTAGCGCCGTCTTTACCAAAAACGCCAACGGGACCATCACGACGAACAATACGGCCACCGGAACCTATACGGTGGCAACCGATGGGACAATGACGCTCATCGACGCCGAGGGCGATGTGTATAACGGCGCGATCAGCGCGGATGGCAACGCGCTGGTGCTTGCGAGCGTCGCGAGCCAGCAGAATCCGGCAATCTTTGTGGGGGTTCGCCAGTAATCCGTCGAGTTGAGGGCACCGCACGCACGGGAAATGCACTCGTGCGTGCGGTGCGCGTTCAGCGCACGCCAGGCACGATTTGCCCAAGGCAACCCGCCAAAAATCGTTGGCCTTGATTATATTCAGCCAGTCCGTGGATCCCGTCACGGTTCCGCGGATCCACGCTGCTGCAGGCCGTGATGTATTGCATGCTCGCGCTCGGCCGAACGTGCGAAGCTAACGCCCATGAGGGTCACCTTGCGCGCAACGAACGCCAGCAGATTGTTTGCGACGGGCGCGGCCGCGCTGCTGCTGTTGTGGGGTGGCGCCGCGCACGCGGAACTTCGAGTCGATGCCGCTCTGCGCAAGGCCGCCGAGCAGGGCGACACCGCCACGATCGAGAGCCTGATGGCTCAAGGCGCCAACGCGGACCGAGCGGACGCTCTGCTGGCAGCCATTCTCGCCGGCCAACGGCACAGCATCGATTTCCTGCTCGATCGCGGCGCCGACCCGAACGCCTGGGCGCGCGGGCGTCTTCGCCTGCCGCGTGGCGCGGAAGGCAGCCCGGTGTTCGCGGCAGCAAAGCAGGGCGATCCGCAGCTCATCAGGGACCTGAAACGTCATGGCGCGAATCTGGACGCCGCCTCTGTGGAGCGCGGGATGCAGGGAGACACGCCGCTTTTATACGCCGTCCGCTCGCGGGAATTGAGCGCCGCCCGCTTGCTGATCGAGGCGGGCGCCGATGTGAAGCACCGTAACGAAGACGGAACCACTGCGCTGATCGAGGCCGCGAGACTGGGCGGGCCCGACGCGCTTGACTTCGTCAAACTGCTGCTATCGCGCGGCGCCGACCCAGATGCGAAGGATAACAAGGGCGTATCGGCACGCGATGTTGCCCACGAATTCGGTGCGCCGCAATTACTTGCCTTGATCGACGAAAATGCACCCGCCGGCGCATACAGTTATCCGGATGACAAGATTCGTATCAGCGTGGTGTTGAGCTACAAGGCGGCCTGCGATCAATCGACCCCCGGCTATGCGGTGCGCATGAGCGCAGCCTATGCGAAGTGGTCGGCGCCGCGGGCCGACGCGATCCAAAGGATCGAAGCCGATCCGGAATTTCAACGGCAGAAAGCCGAGATGCTACGTCAGGCGTCGCAGTTGACCGTGGTGACCGGCGATCCGCAGCAGGACGCCGACCGGCGGGAGCAAGCTGAAAACTTTCGTGCGCTCTGTGAGACGCATCTGCCCAATGAGCTTCTCGGTGTCGTGACCGAATACAAGAGGCCCCAGGTATCTCCCGCCGAAGCGCGCGTGACGACGTCACTGCTCACCCAAGGTGTCTCCCGCAAGGCGGGGTCGGTCACGGTCGTGCACAGATCCGCGACCAATTCGGCGGGCGGCATGCCGGCGGCGCCCGCTCCCATACCCAGCACCACCTCGCCTTGAGCCGCGGCGGCGGGAGGCACTTCAACGGCAAGCGGGCGAGAGGCGATCCGCGACCCGAGCCATGCCATCCGTATCGGCGACGGCGATGTCTTGCGCCTCATCGCCCTTCGCGATGCGCACTCCCGTCAAGCCGCCGGGCAAGAGAGCGATCAGGTTCCCTCCCCAGCCCACCATTCGCGGATAATAAATCCGGCAGCCGCCGGTCCCCGTGTAGGCTTCGATCCAGAATGCGTTTCTGTAGGTGGCTTCTCCGCCGGCGAGCAGCTCACCGGTGGGTAACCCTTTGGCCTCTGGCCCGGGGAGGAGCTCTTTTATTCGCGGCCCATAGAGGATCTGACGGCCACCCCATTTACCGCCGTTCTGATATAGCCGCGCCATCCGCACCATCTCACCGAGTGTCGGATAGTAACCGTACGCCATGAGCGGCTGACCCGGCGAGCCGTCCGGCTCGATGGTTCGATTGGTCGGTGCCTCGTGGATGCCGATGGGCTCGAATACTTCTTTGCGCAGCATCGTCCAGAGATCCGCGGAAGGACCTTCCTTGGATTTCAGGAACCGGTCCATCGCAACTCCCAGGATGAACATGTCCTGATCCCGATAGCGAGTTACCTTGCCCGGTCCCCATGGGTAAACATGGCCGTCCGCGAGGAGGGCCATGACTTTTTCGTGGACGCTGCGCGCCTCGTACCATCGCCCGTAGGACGGATCGACGATATAACCGTCTTCGCTGTTGTTCGGGTGAATGTTGGTCGAGCCGTTGCCGATGCCGGTCGCCATATCGATGGCGTCCTCGAAGCGCACCTCGCGCCAGCCGGGAAAAGCCACCGCCTCGGGCACGTAGTCGCGGATCCTGAGGCCGAACACCTGTGGGCCGAATTTCTGTGCGAGACGGAGCAGCGCCGACTCATTCGCGAGCGCCTTGGTGGCCGACCACACGCCAAAGCGCGCGCGGCCGCACCAGGGAAGTGCACCGCCCGCGCTTTGACATTCCTTGAGATAGAAGGTGCCTCGATAGTCGAGCCCCGAGAGCACGATCAGGCCGGGCTGCATCGTGCCATCGAAGCCCTCGAGCTTGTCGGTCCCGACGCCCGCGGCCAGCTCGCTCCAGGCGGCCACCGGCACCGAGTCGGCCCGCAGTGCGGCGTAAGCACGGCGCATCTGCGCGAGGCGCTCCTTCGCGGCAGGCTTGAGCGAGGCATGCACGAGCCCTGAGGCCACGAACAGATCCTTGACGTAGAAGGGAGCGGTCTGCTGAACGATCTGGAAGCGAAGATTCGAGACCTGCGTGCCGCGATACAGGAAGAGCGCCAGTCCGTTGTGGGTCTCGCCCTCGATGGAATTGACGAGGGCGAACGGAAATGCGGCGCGCGACCATCCGCCGTCGCCGGGTTCGGACCAGACGCGGCCGGGTTGTACCAAAATATCCCAGTAGCTCTTGCCACGGTCGGCCGAAGCGTAGCGAATCACATCCTGGGTGAAGGGTACGAGGTCGCCGCCGTCGGTGAAGAAGGAGAGTGCGACGCCCGGAAAGAGCTGCGGATCGCGGCCGAGTACTGGCCCCGAGGCGAGCCTCTCGGCCTTCGAGAGCATCGGAGCTTCCGTGAGCTGCAGCGTGCCCAGGAAGGGCTCCACGGGTGGGGCGGCTCGCCCGCCCGGGGTGAAGGCGGCGTTGTCGATCACCCCGCCGGACCAGTGATCGGCGCGCAATTCCCCGGCTTCGATATGCTCGCCGAGGGCTTGCACCGGGTGCACGCCCAGAACCAATAGAGCGCCGCAGAGCAGGACCCTAACCATCTGCTTCTCCCCATTCCCAGGCAGGCGCAAGGCGCTACACCGAGATTCATCCCGAATTGAACGATTGTTCTGTAACGATAGCACTGCGCCTGGAAGGAGCGCGAGAGGCAGAGTCATTCAGGCAAGATCGAAGATGAGCATCTCTGCGTCAGACCGGCCAGTGAGCAGCAACTCCGTCTCGGAGGACACTGCCGCTCCATCGCCCGCATCGACGTACAAGCCATTGACGATGCCTGACCCTCGCACTACTTGAATCCAGGCGTATCTGCCTGGAACCAGAGGCACTCTGACATCGGCGTCAGCGCGCATGCTGGCCCGATACAAGCTGAGGTCTTGATGGATGAGCACAGACCCGTCGCGCCCATCACGAGATGCAACGAGGTCCAACTGTGCCGGAGAGGTTACGGTTGGCATTTGCTTCTGCTGGCAGCCGGGAGCAAGCCCACACCTTTCAGGCAGCATCCAGATCTGTATGAAGTGGACCGGGTCCGAGTCGGAGGCGTTCATCTCGCTATGCCTGATGCCGGTGCCCGCCGTAATGCGCTCAATCTCACCATGACGAATGGTCGAGCCGGAACCCAGGCTGTCTGTGTGAGCCAGAGCGCCTTCGAGGACATAGCTCACGCACGGCCCTGCAATTTCAACATCGCCGCATCGCGCCATAAGTTAAGTTTTTCTTAACAGACGGTCATAGAGGGTGTTTGTCGCCCACCGGTGTGTGCCGCATGCTTTGAGCCTGTCGAAATACCGGCCGCTCGTTCGTCTTGAATGCGGAAGGATCGACCCAGGGGACGCACATGATCGGCACGCCAACAATTGCCTCGAGCGCTGACTGCGAAGCGCCTGTGACTCGCACGCGCGGGGCGCGGCGATGGGGAAAATCCTTCGAGACATTGGTTCGTTGGCTTGCGCGCGGGGTTGCGGGGTTGCGCGATGTCGCGCCGTACGCGGCCATCGAAATCATCTTGCCGGGAGGTTCCCTGATAGCGCTCATCCTTTGGCTCTATCGCCGAAGTCGACCGTGAGCCATTCGGGCTTGGCCCCGAAGTTGCGCATGGAACCGCTCCCCAATATCCTTACCCCGTCGCCGTCCGGATGGTCAAATCCACGGGCGAGATCAGGGACAACGATACGCAAAGGGAGCGAGTTCATATTCCACACATCGACTGGAACAAGGCATTCGAGTTCGCCTGGCGTATCCTGGTCTTTATCGTCGCCGTCGGCATCATCATCATCGTGTCCTCGAACTGGACGCGGTGGGAGGGCGGCGAGGGCTGGCAGCGGACGAACGATGCGTATCTGCAAGCCGACCTGACACCGATTTCGGCCAAGGTGGGCGGCTACCTGCGCGATCTGCCCATCCAAGACTTTCAGCGCGTGCAGAAGGGCCAGGTGCTCGCGCAGGTCGTCGAGGACGACTACCGCGCCGCGGTCGCGCAGGCCGAGGCCAACGTGGCGGTGGCGATGGCGCAATCCCGGGCGTTCCAGGCACAGCGCGAACTGCAGCTTACCGCCATACAGGCCGCGCGGGCCGTCGTCGCCTCGACCAGCGCCGCGAACGCGCAGAACGAGCGGGACCTCGCGCGCCAGCGCCGGCTCCTCGCGACCGGGTCCTCCTCGACGGAGGCAAGCGAGAAGCTCGAGACCGCGCATGCGCAACTCGCGGCCCAACTTGCGCAGAACCGGGCGCAGGCCCGCGGCGCCGAGCGGCAGCTCGGCGTCCTCGACGCGCAGCTGGCGCAAAGCGAAGGCGCGATCGCGGCGGCTCACGCCGTACTCGACACCGCGAAGCTCAATCTCGGCTACACTACCATCACCGCCACCCAGGACGGCGTCATCGGACAGCGCCAGGTGAAGCCCGGCCAGCTGGTCGGCGCCGGCACGCAGATCACGACGCTCTCGCCCATCCCGAACGTGTGGGTCGTTGCGAACTACAAGGAGACGCAGCTCACGCACATGGCAGTGGGCCAGAAGGCGGAGATCAGCGTCGACACCTTTCCCGGACACACGCTGCATGGCCACGTCCAGTCCTTCGCGCCCGCCTCGGGCGCGGAATTTGCGCTCCTGCCGCCGGACAACGCCACCGGCAATTTCACCAAGGTCGTGCAACGCATCGCGGTGAAGATCCTCATCGACGACGCGGACGGCCTGACCGGGCGCCTGATACCGGGTATGTCCGTGGAAGCGAGAGTCAACGCCCGGGACAGGCACCCCTGATGACCACGCCCTCTCCCGGTGCGGCCGACGCGGGTGCAGCGGCGAGCAGGGCGGCGGCACCTCCCCGGCGCGGCGCGCAGACGATTCTGTCCGCGGCACCGCCGCTGACGCCGCCGACCTCGATTCCCTGGCTCGGGCTTCTCGCGGTGCTCATGGGGACATTCATCTCGACGCTGAATGGGCGCCTTTCGACATTCGGCCTTGCCGACATTCGCGGCGCCGTCGGGGCCGGCTTCGACGAAGGCGCGTGGATCACCACAGCCCAGACCGTGGCGCAGATGTTCATCACCCTTGCCGCCATCTGGATGGGCAGCGCGTTCGGTCCGCGCCGCGTGCTCATCGGAGCCTCGCTCGCGTTCGCGCTGATCTCGCTGCTGACGCCCTATTCGGCGACCCTGCCCATGCTCTTGACCATGCAGTTTCTGGGCGGCATGGCCTCGGGTTTCTTCATCCCCCTCACCCTGAGCTTCATTCTGCTCAATACGCCGCCGAAGTACTGGGCGTTTGGCATTGCGATCTACGCGCTCAACCTGGAGCTCTCGCTCAATATCTCCGCCTCGCTCGAGGGTTACTACATCGAGCATCTGTCGTGGCGCTGGATCTTCTGGCAGAACGTTCCTTTGGCGCTGATCATGACGCTGTGTCTGAGATTTGGAATCACACCCAAGCGGCCGGCCATCAAGCCGCTGCCTCCGGATATCTTCGGCCTCCTGTCGGGCGGTGCCGGGCTCGCCTTGATCTACGCGGCGCTCGATCAGGGTAACCGCCTCGATTGGCTGAACTCCGGTCTGGAATGGGGTCTCCTGTGGGGCGGCGCCGTGCTGATCGCAGGGTTCCTCGTGCACGAATGGGTGACCCCGCATCCGCTGCTCAATCTGCGTGTGGTCTTCGGCGCTCCCATGCCGAGCCAGTTCCTGCTGATCGCTTTCTTGCGGCTGACGATTCTCTCCACCGCCTATCTGATTCCGCTGTATCTGGGCTCGGTGCGGGGCTACCGAGCGCTGGAGGTGGGCGAGACCTTGGTCTGGCTGGCCGCGCCGCAGCTGATTCTCTGTCCCCTTGCCGCCCTGATGCTGCGCCGGACGGATGCCCGCCTCGTGGCCTCGATCGGCTTCATCTTCATCAGCGTCGCCTGTCTCATGGTGGCGTACAACCTGACTCCCATTTGGGGATCGTTCCAGTTCCTGCCCTCGCAACTCCTACAGTCAGTCGGCCAGAGCTTCGCGCTCTCGGGGGTGATCTTTTTTGGGGTGCTGCACCTCAAACCCCAGGATGCACTCACCTTCGGTGCGGTCCTGCAGACGGCGCGGCTCATGGGAGGGGAGCTCGGCACGGCGTTCGTGACCACGTGGGCACGGGTTCGCGGCCAAGTCGCCTCCAATCTGATCGGGCAGCACGTGACCTCGGGAGACCCCGACGTCATCCGCCGGGTGCGCGCCTACGGAGCGGCCACGACGCGCGCCTTCGATCCCTCGGGTGCGATGAGCCGCGGTGTGGATGTGCTCGGCAACGTGGTACGCGCCGCCGCGACGACGCAGGCCGTCATGGACACCTTCGTGGCGATCAGCGTCATGACGGTGATCGCCTTGCTGATCATCGTGCTGCGCAGTGCGGCGCCCGAAGGGCCGGCCTCGGCCATGCCGCTCTTCCCGATGCGCGGGTCGAAACCGCCATGAAGAGGTGGCTGATGGCCGGCGCGGCGGCACTGCTCGCGGCGTGTCGGGTGGGCCCGAACTATCACGCTCCACCGCTGCCGAAGGGCGCGGAGGCGCCTCTGGTGTCGGTGAATGACGCGCTGGAAAGCACAGCCGCACCCCCCGATGCCTGGTGGCGGCTCTACAACGACGCGCGCCTCGATGCGCTGGTGCGGGAGGCGCTCAACGCGAACCGCGATCTCGCCGCCGCGGATGCGAATCTCACGGCGGCACACGCCGTGCTCTCGGCGGCCCATGCCAATCGCTACCCTTCGACCGAGGTGGCCGCGGGCGGAATCTATGGGCGCGACGCCATCACGGACGAGATTCTCGAACTCGCGGGTCAACGCCCGCAGACGATCTGGCTGTTCGAGGACTTGTTCCAGGCGTCGTATGAGATCGACCTGTTCGGCCGAATCCACCGGGAGATCGAGGTGGCGAACGCCAGCGCGGATGCGGTGGCCGCGGCGCGCGACAGCGTCAGGGTGGTGGTCGCCGCCGAGACCACGCGCGCCTATGCCGCCGTATGCGCACTCGGCGAGCAGATCGATGTCGCGCGCCGCTCGTTCGCGGTCGTGAGCCACGAGGCCGATATCACCGCGAAGCGCTACGAGGCGGGCGGCAATTCGACGTTCGACGTGCAGCGCGCGCAGGCGCTCGTCGCTCAGGTGCGCGCCGCCATTCCGACGCTCGAGGGTCAACGCCGCGCCGCATTGTTCGATTTGACGGCGCTTCTCGGCCGCACGCCGGCCGATGCGCCCACGGACGTCGAGTCCTGCGTCGAGCCGCCGCGCCTTACCGCGCTCATTCCAATCGGAGACGGCGCGGCGCTCATCCGGCGCCGCCCGGACGTGCGGCAGGCCGAACGCCGGCTCGCCGCCGCCACGGCGCAGATCGGCGTGTCCAGCGCGGATCTCTATCCGACGGTCAAGCTGGTGGGGTTATACGGTGGTGCCGCGACGCAGGTGTCCGACCTGGGGACGAATCTTGGCTTGACCTGGGGAGTCGGCCCGTCCATCAGCTGGAACTTTTTCAACCAGACGGCGGCGCGTGCCAAGGTTCGTCAGGCCACGGCATCGCAGGCGGCGGCACTCGCGCAATTCGATTCGGTGGTGCTCACCGCGCTCAAGGAGACCGAACAGGCGCTCGCGGTGTACAGCGCCGCACTCGACAACCGCCAGGCTCTGGCCGACGCGCAGCAGAAAATTCATGGCTCCTTCGATATTGCGCACGACTCCTTCGAGGCCGGAGCCCTGAGCAATCTCGACCTGCTCACCACCGAGCAGTCGCTCGTGGCGCTCGATGCGGCGGTGGCGGCATCCGATGCCTCGCTCGTGCTCGATCAGATCGCCGTGTTCAAGGCGCTCGGCGGGGGCTGGCGCGCCGACGCCGAGCCGCCGCACTAGCGGGACACCCAAAGGCGCTTATGGGGGGGGCACAAAGTCACGGCGCGGTGGCTGAGGTAACTGGCACCAAGGTATCGTCCGCAATCCAATTCAGTTCCCAAGTTTTCCCGGCATCGTCCGAAAACGATTGTTCGAAATGGCAGGCGGTCGGCGAGATTTTCGCGATCGCGAATTTCACCAGAATCATGCGTGGCCCGAAGGCTTCCTGATCGATGAATTCACCGCGTCCGCCGTGGAATTCGCCGACGGAAGGCGTTGTCATCGTGCCGCCGGCGCTGTTCGAAAAATTGAGACTCCATTGATGAGATTCGGGATTGTACAGACGCAGCGACAGCGCTTCGATGTGCCCCGCCGGCCCATCGGCCTCGAGCTCGACGAGATTGGCGCGCCCATTCCAGACCTTGCGAATCGTGCTGGTACCGTCATAGTCGACCCAAGTGGTCGATCCGGTGAGCGGGTGCAGCCGCCGCCTGAGATGGGTTTTCCACGTCCCAATCTCGAAATCAAAGTCGTGCTGGCCGTCTCGTGCCGCCGAAGCGGCGCGGCCGGTGACCGAGGACTGCTCCGCGACGAAACCCACTCGTGGCTCCAATGCCAGGCCCAGGCCGAAAATCACAATACAAAAGATGCATTTAGGCGCTCCCATGCTTCCTCTCCTCGACGCTTCGATCGATTGATTACCGCGGCGCATCCGAACATTTCCCGGAAAGCTCATTCATGCTCCACTCGGCGGCGGCCGTGGGCAACAGCCGCTTTGCAGTATCTGTCGATGACCACTTCACCGCGTTACGGTGATCGGCCGCCACGCCGCGTGACGGCGATCGGCCGCCACGCCGCGTGACGGCGATCGGCCGCGACGGCCGGCTCGACCGCCGCGTCCACTCCCGGGGCCGCGCTGCCCCGAAGAACAAATAGTCGTAAGATGCATGCCAAATTCCGCAGCAGACCAAATTCCGAAGCCAAGAAGGGGAGTTCATGCCCGACAAGATCAATCGCCGCGATTTTCTGAGCGGCACCGCGCTGGCGATCGCCGGCGGCCTGACGCCGCTCGCCCAGATGCGCGCCAATCCTTCCCGCTACTATCCGCCGTCGCTCACCGGCCTGCGCGGCAGCCATCCCGGGTCCTTCGAGATCGCTCATCAGGTCGGCCGCGAAGGCAAATCTTTCGATATCTCCGGCCTGCCGATCGAGGAGAATTACGACCTGGTCGTGGTCGGCGGCGGCATCAGCGGCCTGGCCGCGGCGTGGTTCTATCGAGAAACCCACGGCCATGCGGCGCGCATTCTGATCCTGGAGAATCACGACGATTTCGGCGGACACGCCAAGCGCAACGAATTTCGGGTCGGCGACCGCCTGCTGCTCGGGTATGGGGGAACCGAGTCGCTGCAATCTCCCAAGACCTTCTTCAGCAAAACCGTCAATCGGCTGCTGCATTCCTTGGGCATCGACCTGAAGCGCTTCGATACGGCTTTCGACCGCAAGCTCTATGCGTCGCTCGGGCTGACTCCGGGCGTGTACTTCGATCGCGAGACCTTCGGCGTGGATAAGCTGGTCGCCGGCACTCCCGTCATTACCGGCGGAGATTCTTTCGCGACGGACGCCACACCCCGGCCGATCGCTTCGGCGGTGGCAGAGTTTCCCATGTCCGATGACGCCAGAATGCGGCTCATCGAATTCTTCAATCACCCCAAGGATTATCTCGCCGGCAAGTCGAAGCAGGAAAAGATCGCCTACTTGAAGAAAACCAGCTACTTCGACTACCTGCGCAAGGATGCCGGGCTGGGAGATGAGGCAGTCAAATTCTTCAATGCGTCCACCTTCGGCCTGATGGCCATGGGGACCGACATCCTGCCGGCTCTGGATGCCATGAGCAGCCAATATAGCGGCTTCGCCGGCCTCGGCCTGGGCGATTTGGATGATCCGGAAGCGGCCGCTTTTGCCGAGCCCTACATCTATCATTTCCCCGACGGCAACGCCTCCGTGGCGCGGTTATTGGTCCGAAGCATGATTCCCGCGGTGGCTCCCGGCCATACCATGGAGGACGTGGTGCTCGCGGATTTCGACTATGCGAAACTCGATATCGACGGCGCTCCGGTTCGGCTGCGCCTCAATAGCACGGCGGTGGCAATAGCCAATGGCCGGGGCAAGAGCGGCGCCGTGGACATCGGCTACGTGCGCGAGGGCAAGCTGTGCCGCATTCAGGCCAGGCAATGCGTGCTCGCCTGCTACAACATGATCATTCCGCATATCATGCCGGAGCTGCCCGAGGCTCAGAAAAACGCCCTCGCGCTCAGCGTCAAAATGCCCCTGGTGTACGTCAACGTCGCAGTCCGCAATTGGGGTGCTTTCGTGAAATTGGGTGTCGACGACATCCACAGTCCCTTCGCCTACTTCTCGAACACCAAGCTCGACTACCCCGTGGCCTTGGGCGGGTACCGCAATCCACGCGATCCGAGCGAGCCCATGTTGCTTCACATGGAGCATATCCCGCTCACCCCGAACCAAGGTCTGTCGAACGTCCAGCAGTTTCGCCTGGGAAGACAGCTTCTGCTCACTACGCCGTTCGCGGACTACGAGGCTCGGATCGTCGATCAACTCGACCGCATGCTGGGCCCGGGAGGCTTTCGATCGGCGCGCGACATCGCCGCCATCACGGTCAATCGCTGGCCCCACGGCTATGCCTACAGCGCGGACTCCTTGTTCGACGCGGAGACCTCCGGGCCCCCGCCTTACGAGATCGCGCGGCGGCGCTGCGGCAGCGTCACCATTGCGAATTCCGACGCCGGCTGGAACTCCTACACTCACGAGGCGATCGATCAGGCGTGGCGCGCTGTCAACGAGCTGAAGTCGGTTTGAGCGATCGGGCTTGGCGGGTGGACTTTAAGATGTGCAGCTCCGTGGGAGCTGCACATGCGTGCCATGGGTCTCGACGGCGGTTACTTGTAGACGACGTCGCTGTGTAAGAGATAGTCGCGGTGCGGCGCAGAGTCCACCATGGAGCCGAAGGCCGGGCCGAACATCGGGTTGCTTTGCGTAGCGTCGTGCAGGGCGGCGATCACTTTGTCCTGGCCCTCGGCGTTCGGGGTGATGAAGTCGACCCAGAAGTCGTTGGGCGACTCGGTGTGGATGGCTTCTTCGTCGACCTCGTACTCGAGGATCGTGCCGTTGGCCAGGAGTTTCTCCAGCAAGGGTACGATGAAGTTCTTGCTCAGCATCTCGACCGCGTCATTCGGCGCGTCGTCCTTGAGCCTATAGAGCGCCGTATGCGTGTAGGCGCCTTTCCACGAACCGGAGCGCCAATTGTAGAATCGAGTGACATAGATGGCGTCCGAGTGCATCGTGGCGCTGCCGAGAACCGGTGCCGTTGCCGTTCCGGACTTGTAAAAGTCGTCAAGCACATTGAGCAGTCCGGCCATCGACATGGAGCTCCACCAGTCGTCATGCGTCGGGCCTTCGGCTTGGTGAATCAGCGTCACATCGCTGCCGTAGGCGACCAGCGTCCCGCTGGAGATGGCCTGATCGAGAATTTTTCGGTTGGCCGAACTCGCCTTCTCCATTTCGGCCCAGCGAGCGCGCGGAATTGCCCAGTTCGCGAAGTAGGTGTACATAGGCGGCTTCGCCTTTACTTCGCTCGTCTGTGCGCGAACCGGCGCCGCCCACAGTCCCAGCATGAACATTGCGCACATCCCGCCCGTCACCTTCATTTGCATGTAGGTAGTCACGTACGTTCTCCCTTGCCGCATTGCCACAATTTCCGTTATTGGTATGAGTGGCGGGGGAAGCATACGCCGGACCACCTCGCCGGGTTAGGCGAGTGCACCCTCCCGTCCGTCGGGTATGATTCATCAGGCGTGCACTTGCCCATATGAATGTTCCGACGCTCCCCAACCGGCTATTGCCGTTTACGATGCACTTCTTCCGGCAGTTCCTCTGGGGCTGCCTGGGACTTCTCATCTTCCCCGTGGCCGGCCGCGCGATATTTGCCTCGATCGCCTACGCCACCAAACAACTGACTGACGCCGTTCTGGCCATGCACGACCCGGCTGTCGAGGCGCACCGGCTGGTCAGGCCGTTCACATTGTTCGTCGCGCTGGTCGTCGCCCGCTTCGCCATGGACGCCGCCATGTGGTTCAGTTCCTACCATACGCGCTCGCCCATGCTCGTCAGGATCAAAGAGGAGGTCTTCGCGTACGCCCAGCGCCTGTCGAGCGCGTATTTCGAGAACACCCTGTCCGGAAAGATCGCGCACCGGGCGATCTTGCTGCCGGACCAGGTGCTCGCGCTGTTCGACATGATGGTGTTCGACTTCGTCCCCGGAGCTTGCTTCTTCCTGTTCGTCGCCGCTTATTTCTACGTCGCGAGCGCGGTATTTTGCGCCATCGCCGTTGCGTCAATCGTCGTGTACTTCACCGTGAGCCTGCTGGTCGGGCGCGAGTGTACCCGGCGCGCCATCGCCAACAACGAGGCGAGGGCAGCGGTCACCGGCCGAGTGGTCGATGTGCTCACCAACATCCGCAACGTCTTTTTCTTCGCCAATCAATCGCTCGAGGATCGGCAGCTGCAAGGCTATACGGGGGAGGAGCGCGACCGGCGGCGCGCCTCCTATCGCGCCGTGGTGCGGCTGCGCTGCGTGCAATACGTCATGGACATATCGATGTGGATCGTCTTCGTCGGCGGTGCGCTCTATGCCTGGGTGCACCGTCTGATCGGACCAGGCGACTTCGTGATGATCACGGCGCTCACGAGCTCCCTTCTGCAGACCGCGTACAATATGGGGCAGCGAATCCCCGAGTTCTACGACCAGCTGGGTTCCGCCCGCGAGAGTATCGACACGTTGATCGTACCCGCGACGATCCTGGACCAGCCCGGCGCGCCCGGGCTCGAGGTGCCGCGGGGCAATATACATTTCGAGCGGGTGGCGTTTGGGTACGATGCGCCGTCCAAGGACAAGGCCGTCCCTGCGCGCAACGTCGTCACGGCTTTTGAGCTGACCATCCCCGCCGGACAGCGCGTCGGGCTCGTGGGGCCGAGCGGTGCCGGCAAGACCACCCTCATGGGGCTGCTGTTGCGCATGCACGATGTGGTCGAAGGGGCCATTCGTATCGACGACCAGGACATCCGCGAGGTCACGCAGGAAAGCCTGCGACGATCCATCGCGCTCATCCCGCAAGACACCACCCTGTTTCATCGAAGTCTTCTCGAGAACATTCGATACGGCAGACCGGGGGCCACCGATGAGGAGGTCGAGTTGGCGGCTCGGCGGGCACACGCGCACGAGTTCATCGTGGAGCTCGACCAGGGTTACCACACCCTGGTGGGCGAACGCGGCATCAAGCTCTCCGGCGGGCAGCGGCAGCGCATCGCCATTGCCCGGGCGATTCTCAAGGATGCGCCGATCCTGCTGCTGGATGAGGCGACCAGCGCGCTCGACAGTCACAGCGAGCACATCATTCAAGCCGCCATGCACGAGGCGATGGCCGGCAAGACCGTGATCGCGATCGCTCATCGCTTGAGCACCGTCATGGACATGGATCGGCTCATCGTGCTGGATCGTGGGTCCATCGTCGCCGACGGATCGCACGCGAAGCTTCTGCGCCAAGGGGGTCTTTACGCCGACCTCTGGAGCAGACAGTCGGGCGGCTTCAATCCCGTGGCGCGGCCGCCCGAGGTGGAGCAGGCGACCGACATGGGCGATCTGGACGAGCAGCCGATGGGAATCATCGAGCGGCCGGGGGCGCCGTAAGGTCCCAGCAGGTGTGGGCCGCCTCAGCGCCCGTCCATCCGTCAGGCGCAGCAATGCAGCGGTAGCTGTGCCCCCGGTCGACGCGCAGCCGATTCACATTCATACTGCGTTCGCGTGCGCGGCACAGGAAGCCTGGAATTGAACAGAATAAGAATAACGACTCTGTCGATGGGAATGCTCTGGATCTCGAGTGCTCACGCGGCGGTCGCGCCGTCCATCGAGGAATTCGCGTCCCGGCCGCATATCGAAGACGTATCGATTTCGCCCGACGGCCGCTACGTCGCGATGATACGCACGGAGAATGACATAACTGCCGCTCTCGTTGCCGATCGAAAGGGCGGGAAGGGCGATGTTCCGGTGCTGGTGCTCGGCGAACCCGCGCATTTCCGGATGCGTTGGTGCCGTTGGGCGACGAATACGCGGCTGCTGTGCAGCTTTTTCGGCATAGCCGAGGACGCGGGCGTTTACCCGGTCACGCGGTTGGTCGGCGTCGATCGTGATGGCAAGAACATGCGCGTGCTAATGCAATTCTCGAACCAAACCCAAGGGCAATTCCAGGACCGGATCATCAATTGGAGTCCGGGAGCGCCGGACACCGTGCTCATTGAAGCCGATGAGGGATTGAGCGCCCGTCAGCAGCAGCCCGGGGTGGAAGTGATCGGCAACGTGGGAACGCACGGCCTGCCGGCGGTGTTCGAACTCAACGTGGTCACAGGCAAGCTCAGGATGCGCCAACATGCCCGCGACCCCATCCGGCATTGGATAACGGACAGTCATGGCCAG
This sequence comes from uncultured Gammaproteobacteria bacterium, assembly GCA_963837435.1. Classification (GTDB taxonomy): domain Bacteria; phylum Pseudomonadota; class Gammaproteobacteria; order Steroidobacterales; family Steroidobacteraceae; genus Bog-1198. The sequence continues at coordinate 224,925 of CAWINJ010000008.1, read as the reverse complement.
GTGAGGGTTGGCTGGGGCGAAAGCGAGAGCACGATTTCCTATTGGACGCGTCTCGAGGGCGATTCGAACTGGCGGCGCTTGTCCAAATTCGAATTGTTCAGCCGCGAGGATCATTTCGAGCCGCTGGCCATGGCCGACGACGCCGGTGTGGCCTATGCGATCGGGCCGTCGGAGGGCCGGGACGCCATTTGGCTCATCGATCTGAAGGACAAAGAGGAGCCGAGGCTGTTATTTTCACATCCCCTGGTCGACGTCTCGGACCCCTTCATCTCCCGGGACCGCCGCTTCATCGGCGCTCGCTATGACAACGGCTATCCGATGATGTACTACGCCGACGGCGCCATCGAAGAGCTGATGGCGGGGTTGCAAAAACTCGATTCCGGGGCATTCAATATCATCGAAGGGTCCTCGCAGGATGACAGGGTTCTCGTCATCCGCTCGCTGAGCGACGTCGCCGCATCGAAGTATTCGCTGCTGGACGCAGATACGCATCAGGTCATGGCGGTCGGTGCAGAATACCCTGGTCGCGACACGGCGACTCTCGGGGCCATGCGGCCGATCTCCTATGCGGCGCGCGACGGCGTGCGCATACCGGCGTATATCTCGACACCGCCCGGCCGCCCCGGAACTCACCTGCCGTTGGTCGTGATGCCGCACGGCGGGCCCATCGCACGCGATACCTGGGGATACTTCTTCCTGCAGCAGTTCTTGGTCAGCCGCGGATATGGCGTCTTGCAGATGAATTTTCGCGGTTCGAGCGGTTACGGCGGCGATTGGTTTTTCGCGGCCCATCAAGACTGGGGCGGCTTGACCTATGACGACGTCGTGGACGGCGCACGCTGGGCCATCCAGCAGGGCATCGCGGACCCTGCGCGCGTTTGCATCGTAGGTTGGAGTTTCGGAGGGTATTTGGCGCTTGTGGGTGCGCAGCGAAATCCCGAGCTTTTCAAGTGCGCGGTGGATATCGCCGGCGTCAGCGACCTGCCCATGCTGATCGAGGAAGGATATCAATGGATGGGAGGGGTGTCTCAGCGAAAGCGGCAACTAGGAACCGATTTGGTCAAGCTGAAGCGTGATTCGCCGCGATTGCATGCGGCGGATATCCAGGTGCCGCTGTTGATACTGCATGGAAAGCGCGACTATCAAGTGCCGTTCGAACAGTCCGATGCCATGGACGCGGCGCTCAAACGCAGCGGCAAACCGCATCGATTCGTGGTGGTGCCCGATGCCGACCATCAGTTCAGCGACCCGAAAGATCGGGCGACGCTGTTGCGGGAAGTGGAGACTTTTTTGGGGGAGCATTTGCCGGCGGCCGCGGCGCCCTAAGCCACTATTTCGGCAACTGAGCGACGCTCCCCAAGTTCACGCTGCTCACCTCGGGCAATGTCATCAGCGCGTCGGAAATGATCCGCTGCCCATAGCTCAGATCGGTGATCCACAGTGTGCTCGCGAGGGCTGCGTCGCGCGCGGCGAGGGCATCGACAATCTGCGAATGCATGGTCTGGAACCACTCGGATACATTGAGACTGCGGATGCCGATGTACAGAACTCGCAGAGTCAGATCTTGCAGGCCCGTCACCGCCGCGAGCAGGCGTGAATTGCCGGCAGCGGAGGCAATGGTCAGATTGAAATCGCGGTTGGCGGAGAGAAATTCGACCAATTGGGCGTGGCTCGTGAGCTCGTAACTGCTCTGGGATATTCGCCGCAGCCGTTCCAGAGCCGGCACCGAGATACCCGCGGCGGCCGCGAGCTCCGCGGCCCTCGGCTCTAAGATTATCCGAAGTCCATAGATGTCCTGCACATCCTTCAGTGTCAATGGAGCGACGCGCAGGTTGCGTTCATCCGCTTTTTCGACCAGGCCTTCCTGCATCAGGCGCTGCAGCGCCGACCTAACGGCGGCTTGCCGAAGATTGAATCGCTGGGTGAGAGAGGCCTCGGAGACCCGGCTCCCCGGCCGCAGCTGGTAGAAGAGGATCTCGGTACGAATTTGCTGGTAGGCCTGCTCGCCCAGATTGCCGCTGCGCTCGATGCGAGATCCACTATCCACGTGATTCCTTTCGGCTGTGGGGCTGCGAGTCATTGATTCTCTCGTGAGGTTGTACCCAAGTCCTTCCGGGCGTCAAATTTTAAACCCGCCCAAACAAAATGTTATAAGGACCTTTAAACAGGTTATCACGGAGTTTACAACATGTTATATAAGTGCTAGCGTCTGACCGAGGCGCGGTTTTCATAGCCGGGCGTGCCTGACAGCGGGCGTGGCGATTCGAGAGACCTCAACGGATGCACAGCAGATTTTTCATAACCCCATGGCTGTAAAACGCGAGCCCATTGAATACGCGGATGCCAGTCCCGAGGTCCGCGCCGTCTATGACGACATCATGGCCACGCGCAAAACGGATTGGGTCAACAATTTCTGGAAGGTGCTGGCCCACGATCCACCGACCTTGAGACGCATCTGGGGCAACATCAAGGAAGTCATGGGTCCGGGGACGCTGCCCGCCTTGACCAAGGAACTGCTGTACGTGGCGGTCAGCGCCTCGAACGGTTGTCACTACTGCATTGCCTCCCATGGCGCCGCCGCCAGGAAACAGGGTATGTCCGAGGAGCAGTACTCCGAGCTGCTGGCCATCGTCGGTCTGGCGAACGAGACCAATCGTCTCGTGACCGCGCTCGGCGTTGCGGTGGACCCGGCGTTTCTCTGACTCCGACGATAGGCATAACTCTCCCTCAGATTCGAAAGGGTGGTACGGAAATGAGCACTTCGAATGTCGATAGCGTTACACATCATCGCTGGGATCAGATCGCCGCGGAGCCGATGAAGGGCACGATCACCCGGCGCCTCATCACCGGCGATCGAATGATGATCGCGCACGTCTACTTGAAAAAGGGCGACGATGTTCCTCTGCACTCTCACCACAACGAGCAGCTCACTTACATACTCGAGGGCGCGCTGCACTTCTGGTTCGGCGCGAACGGCGAGCGGGAGCTGACCGTGAAAGCCGGCGAGGTGCTCGTCATCCCCTCGCATGTGCCGCACCGCGCGCTTGCGGTTGAGGACACGCTCGATGTGGACGTTTTCAGTCCGCCGCGCGAGGACTGGTTGGCCGGAACCGACGCCTATCTGAGGCGCTGAGCGTCGCCGCGGTTCGTTCGTACAGGAACCCTGCCTATGGATCTTGGATTGCAAGGGCGTGGAGCGCTCGTGATGGGCGGTTCGCGCGGCCTCGGCAAGGCCGTCGCCCAGGCGCTCGCAGCCGAGGGTGCGCGGGTCGCAATCTGCGCGCGCGATGCGGCGCGCGTCGCGTCGACCGCGGCGGAGCTCGGCGTGGAGGGGCTGGTTTGCGACCTGTCGGTGCCGGGCGCGGCGGATGCACTGGTGCGCAAGGCGCAGGACCTGCTCGGGCACTTGGATGTGCTCATCGTCAACACCGGCGGCCCGCCCTCCGGCCGGTTCGGCGACTTGTCCGACCTCGCATGGCACACCGCCTTCGAGCAGTTATGGATGAGCAGCGTGGGAGCCATTCGCGCCGCCCTTCCCGTTATGCGGGCGCGACGCTCCGGGCGAGTGATCGTGATCACCTCGATCGCCGCACGCGAGCCGGTGCCGAACCTGACTCTCTCCAATGCGTTGCGCGCAGGCCTTCACGGCCTGGTCAACACCTTGAGCAAGGAGGTGGCGGGCGACCAGGTGACCGTCAACGCGCTGATGCCCGGCTATACGCTGACCGAGCGGCTCGAGGAACTGCATCTCGACGCGGCCAAGCTGGCCGAGCAAATCCCGGCGCGCCGATTGGGCCGTTCACAGGACTTCGCTGCGTTGGCGGCGTTTCTCGCATCCAATCAGGCGGGTTACATCACCGGTCAGGCCATCGCTTGCGATGGCGGGCTGCTGCAGTCGATTTGAGGTCGATTCTTTCAATGGAACGCTTAACCGATGGCTAATTACCTGATTCGCAGCGATGTCTGGAAATCCGTGGCGGGTTTTCGCCTGCCGGAAACCCTCGGATTCGGTCTGGTGACGGCGCCCGTCATGTACAGCGCAGCTTTCGAGGACGGGCGCTGGAACCAGGGAGAGCTTCTGCCCTACGGACCGATCGAGATACTTCCCGGGGCACGCGCCCTGCACTTCGCGGAACAGGCCTTCGAGGGGATGAAGGCCTACCGGGTGGGCCGCCCGGCCGCCAATTTGTTCCGGGCGAACGACAACTATGCGCGCTTCCGGCGATCCGCCGAACGCGTGGCAATGACGCCGGTGCCGCAGCAGTTGTTCATCGAAGGAATCAACGCGGTGGTCGGCGCCTGCACGGCTTTCGTACCCGCCAAGAGCGGCCAGTCGTTGTACGTGCGGCCATTCCTGTTCGGTACCGAACCGGGCTATGCGGTGCGCGCTTCGAACACCGCCCGCTTCATGATCATCGCCAATCCCTCCGATGCCTATGCGGCCGGCGCGATGAAGGTGCTGATCGAACGAGAGCAGGTCAGAGCCGCTTCCGGCGGACTCGGAACCGTGAAGGCGGGCGCGAATTACGCGGCCTCGCTGCTTGCCTCGACGCGGGCGGTGAAGCGCGGCTACACGGTGGCGCTGTGGCTCGACCCGATGACCCGCCGGAACATCGAGGAGTTGTCGGGAATGAATCTATTCGCCGTGATCGGCGAGGAATTGCACACGCCGATTCTCAACGATTCGATCCTGCCGGGAATTACCCGCGACTCCCTGGTGGTGCTTGCGCGCGATTCGGGCTGGCGGGTGGTCGAGCGGGCGATGCCGATCGCGGATCTGCTGCGGCAGCTGTCGAGCGGCGAGTGCAGCGAGGTGTTTGCCTGCGGTACCGCGGCGATCGTGTGTCCGATCAGCGTCATCGGCGATGCCGACGGCCGCGAGTATCGGCCGGCCGTGGTGGATGAGCGCGCGCGCATTCTGCGCGAGCGGCTGCTTGCGATTCAGGAGAGACGGGCGCCGGACCCATACGGCTGGATCAGCGAGGTAACCCCGCTCGCGCGGCCCGATTGACGCCGACGCGCGCGGGCTCTAGTCGAGCGCTCGCAGCGCCGATGGCCGCTTCGATCGATTTTAGACGGTAATAAAAAGTAGCAGAGGGATCATGAACACATACTATCGGCCGATATTTGCTGCCCGAACCAGGCTTGTTTTGTCCGCGCTCGTGCCCGCTTGCATCGCGGCAATCCTCGCGCATACGGCCGGCGCTCAAGAGGCGGCGCCCCAGCCGGGAACGACCGGCATCGAGGAAATCGTCGTCACGGCGCAGAAATACAAATCGACCATTCAGGACACGCCGATCAGCATCTCCGCGCTGAGCGGCGAGCAACTGGTGGCCGCCGGCATCACGAGCATCACCGAGGTCGCACACGATGTCCCGGGCCTCTCAATGCGATCGGCGGGCCCGGGTCTGACGGAGTTCGAGGCGCGCGGCCTGGCCTCCACCGGCGGCGCTTCACCCACGGTAGGCTTCTATCTCGACGAAGTGCCGCTGTCGCCGCCCGCGCTGTCGCAATCCGGCAAGGTCGTGATCGATCCCAACCTGTACGACGTCGACCGAGTCGAGGTGCTGCGCGGACCTCAGGGCACGCTGTATGGCTCGGGATCGATGGGCGGCACCATCAAGATCGTCAGCAACCAGCCGAAGCTCGGGGTGTTCGAGGGCAGCGCACAGGCAACCGGCTCCTATACCGACGGCGGCGGCGCCAACGGTGGCGGCAACCTGATGCTCAACCTGCCGATCGGCGACGTGCTTGCCGTGCGCATCGTCGGCACCGATCTGTACCGCAGCGGCTGGATCGATCGCGTCGTCGTGAACCCCTTTCCGACCGACGGGGCGACACGCGGCAATGTGCTCACGGCGCCCGTGCAGAGTATCGCGAGCGACGTCAACACGGAACGACTCACCAGCGGACGCATCAGCGTGCTCTACAAGCCGAGCGAGGATTTCTCGGTCGTTGCGATGGCCATGACCCAGAACCTGGAGATGGGCGGTTACGACCTGATCGACAGCCCGCCGGGCCTGCCGTACATGGCGCACTACGAGGCATTCAATACGCCCGAACCGATCCGCGACAGGGTGTACATCTACAGCCTCACAGTGACCGGCAATCTGGGCTTTGCGGAATTGACCAGCGCCACCTCGTACTGGAACCGCAAGGCGGTGCAGACGCAGGATGCGGCCGAGTCGATCTACACGACGCTCGCCGGCGCGGTGCCGCTTCTCGCGGTGCCGTACTCCGAGAGCGACCCGTCGCATCAGTTCAGCCAGGAGCTGCGGCTGAGCTCGGCCGGCAACGGATCGGTGCACTGGACGGTCGGCGCGTTCTACAGCGACCTGACGTCGGACTGGAACGAGTATGGCAATGGGCAAAACCCGACCGGCCCGGATATCTTGTACTTCCAGTCGTACAATCCCTACAACATCAAGCAAACCGCGCTGTTCGCCGACGGATCGTACAAGTTCACCGACACGCTGACCTTGTCGGCCGGTGAGCGCTGGTACCACTACGACAGCACGATCGACGTCTCAGAGTGGGGCTTCGTGACCCCGAATCCGACGCAGCCCGCCTCGCCGGGCGTGACCACGGCCTCGGATAAGGGTTTCAATCCGCGAATCAACCTGTCGTACCAGCCGAACGCGAATCTCAATACGTACATCACGGCGGCGAAGGGGTTCCGTCCGGGCGGCGCCAACATTTTGATCCCGCCGCCGAACCAGGAGCCCTTCTGTGTCGCCGGTTCGCCCGAGTCCTTCGGACCGGACTCGGTCTGGAACTATGAGATCGGAGAGAAGGCGAGGCTGTCCGACAACCGGATCTCGATCAATAGCGACTTCTACTACATCAAGTGGACCGGCATTCAGCAGAGCGTGCCGCTCGCGTGCGGCTATGTGTACAACACGAACGCCGGCGATGGCCGCTCATATGGCCCCGAAATCGAGGTGACGGCCAAGCTCTCGGAGGCGTGGACCATAGCGGCGAACGGGGCGATTACGAATGCCGAAATTACCAACCCCACCGCCGCCTACGCGAGCTCGCTGTTCGGTACCAACGGTCAGGCCTACTGTCCGGCGAACGGCAAGTGCACGATCCCCATCCTCAATGTGCCCCACCAGACGGCCGGCCTGTCGCTGGTGTACTCGGCCGACGTGGGCGATGGCTATCGCCTCACGGCGCGCGCCGGCGACACCTACACGGGGTATGCGACGGACGAGGCTTACTACTTCGGCGTGCACCTGCCGCCGTACGCCATTGCGGATGCGCGCATCATGCTCACGCACGGGGCGTGGTCGGCGCAGCTGTTCGTCGACAACCTGACCAACAAGGTGGCGCTGATGACCGCGAACAACACGCAGTTCCAATTCAACATCCCGCAGCTGATCCGCTATACGGTCAACCAGCCGCGGACCATCGGTACCCAGATCAACTTCAAGTTCTAAAGACAACCAGAGTCGGCCGCGACCCGCCGGTAGTATTCCGGCGGCAAGCGGCCGCCAATTCAAGCATGGGAGAGTAAAGTGAACACTACACGAGCCGCAGCGGTCAGCGCGTTGTCCGCGCTTCTTTACGCGATGCCGGTCCTTTCCGACCCGGCCGCGACACCCAACCTGGATGAGATCTACGCGACGCTGGCCTCGAAGCGATTCGTCGACCTCACCCATGCCTTTGGCCCCAACACGCCGCACTGGAAGGGGTTTGGCGAGGAGAAGGTGGTTACGCTGTATTCGATCAAAAAGGACGGCTTCAAGGTCCAACAGTTCACTCACGTGGGGCAATGGGGCACGCACATCGACCCGCCGGCGCACTTCCACGAAGGACTGCGCACCGTCGACCAGATACCGCCGAAGGAGATGCTGTTGCCGCTGGTCGTGATCGACGTGCATGCCAAGGTCGCCAAGAACCCCGATTACACGCTGACCGTCGAGGATGTACAGGCCTGGGAGTCGAAGCACGGCCGTATTCCGCCGCATGCATTCGTCGCGATGCGTACGGATTGGTCCAAGCGCTGGCCCAGTCAGGATGCGATGCAGAATCGCGACGCGGCGGGCGTGGCTCATTACCCCGGGTGGAGCAAGCCCGCGCTGCAACTGCTGTATGAAGACCGCGGCATCACCGCCTCCGGGCATGAGACCACGGATACGGATCCCGGCGTCGCCACCACCAAGGACGATTACTCTCTCGAGAGCTACATCCTCGGGCTCAATCACTATCAGATCGAAATGCTCGCAAACCTGGATCAGGTTCCGGAAGCCGGAGCGCTCGTCATCGTCGCGTGGCCGAAGCAGGAGGGGGGCACCGGATTCCCGGCGCGCGTAATTGCAATCGCTCCATGATCGGCGCGTTCGTGGTGGCCGAGTCGCGAGTGGTGGCTGAGTCGCGAGCGGACCGCAACGGGCGATCGAGGTGAGCGGCCAGCGCTGGTCGTCGGATCTGGCATTTTCTCTCAGCGCCATCGGCGCCGCGGTCGGTCTCGGCAGCATCTGGCGATTCCCCTATCTGGCGGGCGCCGGCGGCGGATTCGCATTCATCCTGGTATTCGTGGTCGCATGCCTGGTGTTCGGCGCACCGGTCCTGGTCGCCGAAATCGTGATCGGCCGGTGGTCGCGCCGAAGCCCGATGCAGGCGGCGGCGGAAATCGCCGCGCGGTTCGGTTTCTCCCGGGCGTGGAATGTCGTCGGCTGGACGGGCTCGATCGCGGGCTTCCTGGTCGTTTCGTACTACACGATGATCGCCGGATGGGTGCTTGCCTACACCTGGTTCTTTCTGTCCGGCAACTACGCTCGCGGCGGGGCGGCCGCCGCCGTCGCGAGGTTTCATGCCTTCATCGCCGATTCTCGTGCCGTCTCCCTCTGGCAGCTGGGTTTTTTCGCACTGGTGGCGCTCGTTTCGGCGCGCGGCGTGAATCGCGGCGTGGAATGGGCAAACCGCTGGCGCGCACCGGCGCTGCTGGCGATTCTCCTGGCGCTGGTGACGTACTCCCTGGCCACAGGGGATGTGGCGCATGGGCTGAGGTTCGCCTTCGCGCCCGATCTGAGCAGGCTCTCGCCGGCCATTGTTCTCGGTGCCGTGGGCCAGGCGCTGTTCGCGTTGGCCGTCAGTGTGGGAATCATGATCGCCTATGGAGCTTACATGCCGGCGGGAGAGTCCCTGTCGCGCGCCGTTCTGGCCGTCATCGGTTCGATATTCGCGGTGTCGTTGCTGGCGACCGTGGCCATTTTCCCGCTGGTGTTTCACTACGGCCTGAATCCTGCCGGCGGTCCGCAACTGGTTTTCGAGGTGCTTCCGGTGGCGTTTGCCGAAATGCCGGGAGGCCGGGTTATCGGGGCTCTGTTCTTCGCCCTGCTCATTCTCGCGGCGTTCACCCCTTCGGTCGGATTGCTCGAGCCCTGGACGGCGTGGCTGGTCGAGCGCGGTGGAATGCGGCGGCCGGTTGCGGCATGCCTGTGCATGGGCTTGTGTTGGCTGATCGGGCAGGGCTCCGTGCAGTCATTTGGGCGATGGGCCGACTGGCATCCGTTGGCTTCGGTGCCGCGGCTCGCTTCGCTGAATTTCTTCGGGCTTCTGGATTTCTTGAGCGCGAATCTGCTGATGCCGCTGTCCGCGCTGCTGGTCAGCATCTTCGTGGGTTGGCGTCTGAATCGCCTGACCCCGGATGCGGAGTTCAGCGGCTTGTCCGCCAGGTCGCGGCGGCTGTTGCTGTTCGCACTGCGCTACGTGTGTCCAGCCGGGATCGTCATCGTGGTCATCGCCGGGTTCACCGTGTGAATCTATTATTCGTCCCAATAGGCGAATAAATGTGAAAAAACGATGATAGTCGCCAAAATAGGCGACTACCGCTATAATGCGAGGAGTGGTAGTATTCGTCCAAGTAGACGAGTACCTGGCATATATTCCATTAAATCGCCCATATAGACGAGTTATGAAAATAACGACGGAGCTGACGGACCAGGCGGTCCTGCAGGAGATCGGCAACCGCCTGGAGCGCCGTCGAATCGATGCGGGATTGACGCAGGCGCAGCTGGCCGAGGAAGCCGGCATCTCCAAGCGCACGGTGGAGCGGATCGAGGCGGCCCGCAGCACCGACTTTGCCATGTTGCTGCGCGTTCTGCGGGTGCTGGATCTGCTGGGGGCGCTGGATCGGTTGGTACCGGACCTGCCGCAAAGTCCTCTCGTGCTGCTCAAGTCCCGCGGCCGCATGCGCAAGCGCGTGGGGCACTCACGGCGGCCGCAGGACGGCACAGCGCCCAAACCGAGTCCACCCTGGAAGTGGCGGGAGTAGCCTGTGGCCACCGTAGCGGAAGTGCTGCTGTGGGGCCGAACCATCGGAGCGGTCTCCCTGGAGGAAGGGACCCGTGTCGCCGCATTCCAATATGCCCCCGCCTTTCTCTCGAGCGGCATCGAACTCTCGCCGATCGCCATGCCCCTGTCGCGGCAGGTGTATCAGTTTCCTTCCCTGCCGCAGCCGTCCTTTCATGGACTGCCGGGGCTGCTCGCGGATTCACTCCCGGATAAATTCGGCAATGCACTGATCGATGCATGGCTCGCCACTCAGGGCCGGCTGCCCGAGAGCTTCAATGCCATTGAACGGCTCTGCTACATCGGAGTCCGCGGAATGGGCGCCATCGAGTTCGCGCCCGCGAAAGGGCCGGCACTGGGGCGGTCGGCCAGGGTACAGGTGGATGAGCTGGTGAAACTCGCCTCGCAGATCCTTACGCATCGCGCCTCTCTGCAAGTGTCATTTGGCCCGGGGCGGCGGCACGATGGGCTACAGGAGATACTGCGGGTGGGCACTTCCGCCGGCGGCGCGCGAGCGAAGGCCATTGTCGCGTGGAACCGAGACACGAACGAAGTGCGCTCCGGGCAGGTGAAAGCCCCGGCCGGTTTCGACCATTGGTTGCTCAAGTTCGACGGGATCACGGCGAACAAGGACAAAGAACTCGAGGATCCTAAAGGATACACGGTCATCGAGTATGCCTATGCGCTCATGGCGGCCGATGCCGGCATCGAGATGCCCGAATGCCGTCTCCTGGAAGAGAATGGCCGGCGCCATTTCATGACGCGTCGCTTCGATCGCCCGAGTGAGGGCGGCAAGCTGCACATGCAGTCGCTTGCTGCGCTGGCGCACTTCGATTTCAATTCAGCAGGCGCTTACTCCTACGAGCAGGCCTTCGATGCGATCAAGCGCCTGAGGCTTCCCATGCACGCCCGCGAACAACAGTTTCGCCGGATGATCTTCAACATCGTGGCCCGCAACCAGGACGATCATGTGAAGAATATCGCCTTCCTGATGGACAAGGCGGGCGCCTGGTCGCTTTCGCCCGCGTTCGATGTCACTTACGCCTATAACCCGGCAGGCCTATGGACAAGCCGCCACCAAATGACGGCCAACGGCAAAACTGACGCGTTCGCCCGGGAGGATTTCAAGGCGGTTGCGCAAGTGGCAGGACTCAAGCGAGGAAGGCCGGAAGCCATCCTTGCCGAAGTGATGGACACGGTCAAAGAATGGCCGCGCTATGCCCGGTCGGCAGGCGTGCCCGGTCCGCAGCGCGATCGAATCACCGGTACATTGAGGTTGAAATTCGACCGTCGCGGCACCCTGAAGTCAAAGGAGTGACCGTCCGCGCATCCGATGCCACCGTGGGGGAGCTCTGCCGGCAGGTGCGTTTTGCACGCCGAGATCCCGAATATATGAAGGAATCCTTTGTAGTTTACCTTCATATATGCTAGGGTTGTAGAATGAAGATGCGCGACCCGGCGGCGGCCATGGCCTCTGAGCTTCGAGTAGTGCTCGGCAAGCTCAAGCGCCGGCTGCGGGAACACGCGAACAAGGGAGATCTGTCCCTGTCGCAGATGGCGGTGCTCGGCTATCTGGATCGCGAAGGCGCCTCGACGGTGACGACTCTGGCGCGTGCGGAAGGTGTGCGGCCGCAATCCATGGGGGCGACTGTCGGCGCCTTGGAGGAGGCCGGCCTCGTCAGCGGCGCTCCACACCCTGCCGATGGCCGACAGGTCCTGCTGTCCTTGACCGAAGCCGCGCGAGCATGGATCAAGGCCAGCCGTACCGCGCGCGAGGACTGGCTTTCTCAGGCCATCCGCTCACACCTCGATCCCGCCGAGCAGGATGAACTCGCCAAAGCGGTGATCCTGCTCAGACGACTCATCGACTAGTGCAAGGAAATCCCCATGGCAATCGCCCCGTTGGATCAAAAAGTCGCCCTGGTCATCATCGACCTGCAAAAAGGCATTGTTTCCCTTTCCTCCGCTCACCCCATCGATGGGGTGGTGAAGCACGCCAGTGAGTTGGCTGCCGCATTTCGCCGTCACCGCCTGCCGGTGGTACTCGTGAACGTCGCGGGCGGTGCGCCGGGGCGCACGGACAATCCGCCAAACGTGGCCGCGCGACCCCCGGATTGGATCGATCTGGTTCCCGAGTTGAACCGTCAGCCCGAGGATCATCTGGTCACCAAGAAGACCTGGGGCGCGTTCACCAATACGAATCTGTACTCGCATCTCAAGGGGCTCGGGGCCACGCAGATCGTGCTTGCCGGGGTGGCCACCAGCATCGGGGTCGAGTCGACTGCACGGCATGCGCACGAGCTCGGCTTTCACGTGGTACTGGCGGTCGATGCCATGACCGATTCGAATCTCGACGCCCACAACCACTCGGTGACCCGGATTTTCCCGAGACTGGGACAGAACGGTACGACCCATGAGATTCTCGATCTGTTGAAGAAGCGGCCCGAGAAGCGGTGAGAGGCGTCTTTCGCTCACTGCGAAATTACAACTACCGGGTCTGGGCGGCCGGCGCCCTGGTATCCAACGTAGGCACATGGATGCAGCGCACCGCGCAGGACTGGCTGGTGCTGGCGGAGCTCACGCACAAAAGCGCGACCGCGCTCGGAGTCGTCATGGCTCTGCAGTTCGGGCCGCATGCCCTCATGCTGCCTCTGTCGGGATTCGCGGCCGACTGCTTCGATCGCAGAAAACTCTTGATGGCGACGCAGGCGGCCCTCGGACTTTTGGCGCTCGGGCTCGGCATCGTCACCATCGCCGGGACGGTGCGTCTGTGGCAGGTGTATGTGTTCGCATTCCTGCTGGGATGCGTCAGCGCCTTCGATGCGGCGGCCCGCCAGACATTCGTCGCGGAACTCGTCGGAGAGGAGGACCTGTCGAACGCCGTGGGCCTGAACTCCACGTCGTTCAATGCGGCGCGAATGATCGGTCCCGCCATTGCCGGGCTGCTCATCGCGGCGGTGGGCTCGGGCTGGGTGTTCCTGATCAACGCGGTGTCGTTCGTTGCCGTGTTGTGTTCGCTGTTCTTGCTGCGGACCGATCAGCTGCATCGGAGCCAGAAGGCCGGCGGCGCCCGCGGCGGCCTGGTCGATGGCGTGCGCTATGTCTGGCGCAGACCCGACATCAAGACGATTCTGCTGATGCTGTTCTTGATCGGCACTTTCGGAATCAATTTTCCGATCTTCATCTCGACCATGGCGGTAGGGGTCTTCCACGCCGGCGCGAGCGAATTCGGATTGCTCACCTCGATGATGGCGATCGGTTCGGTGGCCGGCGCCCTGCTCTCGGCGCGGCGGAAGAAGACCGGAATGCCGGTCATTGCGGGCGCGGCGGCGATCTTCAGCGTCGGATTCTGCGTCGCGGCCGCGATGCCGACTTACGGGCTGTTCGGCTGTGCGCTCGTCATCATCGGCCTGTCGGCACAGACCTTCACCACCACGGCGAATAGCACCATCCAGCTCTCGACCGATCCTGAGATGCGCGGCAGGGTGATTGCCCTATTTCTCGCCATCGCCGTGGGTACGACTCCGCTCGGCGCGCCATTCGTCGGCTGGGTGGCCGACAGGTTCGGCCCCCGATGGGCGCTCGGCGTCGGAGCGGCCTCGGGATTCGGGGCCGTGATCGTGGCACTTCACTACTTCGCCAAGCATCGGGGCCTGCGCTTCAAGGACCTGATTTACGGCCTGGGCGCGGCCCGCTAGCGCCCGTTGTGAGCGGCCCGCTAGCGCCCGTTGTGAGCGGCCGGCTAGCGCCCGTTGTCAGCGGCCCGATTGCGGCATAGCATTCCGTTCACCATGTACGATCGACAGAGAATCTTGGCGCTCCTGGATGGGTCCACCCGGGGGCACACGCTATTGCGGGCGCTGTATCGTGACCAGGACGTGTTCGAATTCGATGTCGAGCGCGTGTTTACCCGCTCGTGGCTGCTGATCGGGTTCGAGGTCGAGCTGCCGGAGCCCGGATCGCATCTGGCGCTGACCATCGGCACGAATCCCATTCTGGTCGTGCGCGGCCGAGACGGCGAAATTCGGGGTTTTCACAACACCTGCCGGCACCGCGGGTCGCAAATCTGTCCCGACGGGCGGGGGCGAAGCGGCAAACTCGTGTGCCCCTATCACAAGTGGACCTATGATCTGAACGGTCGGTTGATCGGCGCGGCGAGAATGGGTCCGACATTTCGCGTGGACGATATTGCCCTCAAACCCATTTCGGTCCGATTGCTGGCCGGGTGTATCTATGTCGCCCTGACGCCGGAAGCGCCCGATTTCAGCCCCTTCGAGGCGGCGGCGGGTCCGGTGCTGCGGAAGTATCGGTTGCACGATGCGAAGCTCGCGCACGAAAGCGTCATTGTGGAGCGGGCAAATTGGAAGCTCGCCATGGAGAATGCCCGGGAGTGCTATCACTGCGCGAGCGGCCATCCGGAGCTGCGGCATACGTTTCCGGTGGCGATCGGCAAGGATTTCTCCTTCGCCGAGAGCGAGCACACGACGCGCTATTTCGAGCAGCTCGCCGCCCTGGGGTTGCCCACCAAGCCCAAGGAGGGGAGCTGGTGGCAGACCGGTTTCTATCCCTTGAACCCCGGTATCGAATCCATCTCCATGGACGGACAGCCCGTCGTCAAGCGCCGGCTGATCGACTCGGAAGAAACGGGACTCGGCGGATTCCGCTGGGCCACCGAGCCCAACTCGTTCGGTCATGCGCTGGCCGATTACGCCTTCATGTTTGCCGCCATTCCCGTAGGCCCCGAGGAAACGCGCATCGTCTCGAAGTGGTTCGTGCCCAAGGGTGCCGTCGAGGGCGTGGATTACCACATCGCCGACCTGATCGAGACATGGACGAAGACGAATGCCCAGGACCGCGAGCTCGCGGAGAACAATCAACGGGGCGTCAACAGCATCGGCTACACCCCAGGTCCCTACTCGATGGAGGCGGAGGACTATGCGGCGCGATTCGCCGAGTGGTACCGGGCGGAAGCCCGGGCCGCGGCGTCGACCCCGGCCGGATCGATGTTGCCAGCGGGGTAGCTTTCGTCCGCCTTTACCAACCCACCGCCTCGCCATCCTTGCGATGATCGGAGCCCGCGCGATAGAAGCCATTCACCGGCCGCGATGAGTCGGGGAACTGCACGGCTTTCTCGCCCTGATCCGGCGTGAACAGAATCGCCTGATAGCCGCCGAGGTTCTCGCCAGTGGCCGAGACCACATCGTGACCCATGGCCTTGAGTCCTGCACCGACCAAGCCGTACAGCTGTGACTCGAGCTCGAGCTTGTTGGGGACTTGGTTGTGATAGAAGCGTGCCATGTCGGTCGAGGCTTGCAGATTCGCGCCGAGATCCACCATGTTCACCATCATCTGCGCATGCCCCTGGGCCTGCATGTCGCCGCCCATGAGCAGCACCGTCAGCAGCTGCCCATCGGTTCTTCCATCCTGCATCGCGAATCCGGCCGACAGGGTGTTGTAAGGCCGCTTTTGCGGAGCGATGACATTGGGACTGTGGGGATCCAAGGTGAAGAGGCCGCCGCGATTGTGCAATACGAACCCGTACCCCGGTACGGTGATGCCCGAGCCGAAACTGTCATAGTTGCTATTGACCCAGGCCACCATGTTGCCCCACCGGTCGGCGGTCGAGAGCACGACCGTATCGCCATTACCCGTTGCATTGCCGGTCACCGGCTGGGAGGCTCGTGTCGGGCTGATCTTTGGACACAGACTTCGAGCATAGGCGGCGGTCAGCAACTTGGTTTTGACGAGGCTTAGCAAGCCGGGGTTGAAATCCGGATCGCCGTTGTAGTGATAAAGATCGGCATAGGCCAGCTTCTTCGCTTCGACCAGCAGGTGCCAATAGCGCGGATCGGCGGGCCCGAGCGAGGCCAAGGTCTTGCCCGGATAGACGGCCCCGATGCACTCCTGCAGGATATTCAGCATCTCGTTCGCGGCGAACCCTTGAGAGGGCGGCGGCAACTCATTCAAGAGAAACCCGTGATAGCTCGCCGCCACGGGATCCACCCATTCGCCGCGGTAATTGGCCAGATCCTGCAAGGTCATGGTGCCGCCGAGCGCTCGAGACTTGGCGACGATGGCCTGGGCGATGGCGCCCGTGTAGAAAGCGCTGCGTCCCTCCTTTTGCAGCAGCTTGAATGCCTGCGCAAGATCCGGGTTGCGGAAAATCTGTCCCGCCTTCGGCGGCGCCCCGTCGATGTACCACGCCTTCACCGAGTCCGGGTCCAACGCCGTGCAGCAACCGGGAAGCGAATTGCGGGGCGAATTTTCCGCCTTGGGCAATTCCCACTCGTAGGCGATGCGCTGGGAGACGGGAAAGCCTTGGGTCGCATAGTCGATGGCCGGCTGCAGCACCTCCTTGAAATGCATCGTCCCGTACTTGTCGAGGACTTCCTGCCATCCCCAGGCGGCGCCCGGCACCGTCACGGTCAAGATCCCGTTCCAGGGCATGCCGGATCCCGGCCCCCAGTCCTTGGGATTCCAGCGGTAGCCGTTGGCATTCATGAACGCGAGGCTGAGGCCGCTCGGCGCCTTGCCGCTGGCATTGAGCACATGAATCTTGTGCTCCTTGGCGATGTACAGGATGGCGAACAGGTCGCCCGCCATCCCGACGTTCATCGGCTCGACCACATTGAGCGTCGCGGCGGCGGCAACCGCGGCATCGATGGCATTGCCCCCATCCCGCAGGATCTTCAGTCCCGCCTCCGCCGCCAGCGGCTGGCTGGTCGTGACGATGCCGTTGCGCGCCATGACTTCCGCGCGCCCCTGCGCGAGCCAGCCTTCCGCTCGATCGCCCCGAACGACGGCCGGATTGCAGGCCGGGGGGTTCGCCGCGCCGGCATTGCAGGTCGAGGCCGAGAGCGGCGCTGCCGTTCCGGCCGGCGCCCAAGCTCCCGCTCCGAGCAGGACAAGACCGTACACCCAGGCATTGAGCCCCGCGAATCGATGACAAGCAAAATTGTTCACCAGCGCCTCGTTTTTTGGCATCACCCGCCGCTCGGGGTCAATAACGATAACTCAAAGCGATGCCGATCGCCGGATCCAGAATTTATTCAATGATTGCCCAGAGGGCGACCAAGGTGGTCGCCGCGGCGAGGCTCGCTGCGGCATTGACGCCGGCGCCTAGCCAAGCGCGGTGCGAGCCAGAAGCGCGTTCATCTTCGTGTATTCGGCCGCCGCTTCAAACAACTCACCGGCCTCTCCTGCGAGGAAGGCGGCGGCAAGGTGGCTGGTGCGGCGGTAGGCCGATTGCGCGATGGACGAGCCCGCGCTCAGGCGTCGCACGCCGAGCTTCTGCAGAGCGTCGATCGACGGCAAGCCGGGTACCGCCATGACATTGAGCGGCATGGGATGAATGGCTGCGATGATCGCCGCCATGGATCCGGGGTCCGAGAGTCCCGGGACGAACAGTCCGTCGGATCCGGCCGCCCGGTATCGCGCAGCTCTGTCGATGACCTGCTCGATCGCCGCGTCCCCCGCGGCAATCCCGCGCAGGTAAACATCGGTGCGGGCATTGATGAACAACTCGCCGGCCGAATCCGAGGCGCCATGGCGAATGGCCGCGATCTTCCTGCAAAGCTGATCCGGAGAGCCGGCGCCATCCTCGATGTTGATGCCGGCGGCTCCTGCTTGCTGCACGGCCGCGGCGAGCCGTGCCACGGCGTCGATATCGCCCGAATAGCCTTCCTCGATGTCGATGCTGAGCGGTACCCGTATCGCGCGGGCGATCTCTCGGGTGGCCGCAATCAGCTGAGCGCTCGGAAGCGCGTTGCCGTCTGGGTATCCACGCGACCACGCCAGTCCTGCGCTGGTCGTTGCGATCGCCTGCGCGCCGAGGTCCTCGATCAGGCGTGCGCTGGCGGCATCCCAGGCGTTGGGCAGCAACAATATCGACGGCCCTTCCTGCAGCTGCCGGAACAAGGATTTCGGCATGGATTGCGCGCTCACTTCGAGTCACGCCGGCCGGTCGAGAAATCGCCGCGGCTCATGGTGTCTTGCTCTGACCGGCTTCCCGCAGCTTCTGCGCGCATTCGTTGCAGCAGACTTCAACCACTCGATTGCCGATTTTTACCTTGATGGCGTTTGCGTCCAGCTTGCAGTCGCAGGCTGCGCAGGTTTGTTCGGTCATGATCGTCTCCTATTGATGAACGGACCGGCATAGGAGACCAGTTTCGGGTCGCGAGCGCTGTCGGATTCTTTAGCAGTTTACGAGCCTTGCCGGCACGCCGAAGCGAGGCACGGGTCAGGGGTACTGCGCCGACTGCCTGAAGGCCGTGGGGGACCGGCCATACATTTGGCGGAAAGCCGCGGCGAAATGGCTGTGGCTGGAGAAGCCGAGTTCGGCGGCCAAGGCCGACAGGTCATCGTACCGCGTAATCAAATCCAGCGCCCGCGCCAGGCGTAGACGCAGATGGTAGCGATACAGGGGAATGCCTTCGGACTGCTGGAACACCTGGGTGAGATATACCGGCGAGCCGCGAATTTCCGCGGCAATCTCCGCCAGTGTCCAACGCCGGGACAGATCTCGGGCCAGGAGCACCTTGACTCGGTCGGCCAGCCGGCGGCGAGCATATGTGGACCCGGGCTGATGCGATGTGCGGGGTCCCAAGCTCCGGCACACCAAGGTCAGCACCAGGCCCTCGGCTTCCAGCGGTTCGATGCTTCCCTTGTCCAAGGCATGGCGAAGCAGAGCAACCAGCGCCTGGGCGCGAGGGTCGATACGCCGATGCTGGCGTCGGAATCCGAGGCGTCCCCGCCCATTCAGCAGGGAGCGGGGCGCCAGCTCGTGCAGCAAGGATTCGGAAAGCGAGATAGATAGGCTCGCGTCGCCTCCCGCCAGGGGATGACTGATCTGATAGGACTCGCCGGCATTGAAAAACAGCACGTGGTTGGCATCGGCCACCGCCTGATCGCTGCCGACATGGCGCATGTAAATGCCGCGATAGGGGAAGGCGAGATGGGTGGCCGAGGCGCACTCCTCGGCGCTGCGATGACGGCAGGTGCCGTTGCACAAGACATTCCGCAGCGACACCGTCCCGGTGTCCAGCCAATGCTTGATTTCGAATTCGGGCATAAGGGCAGATCGGACGAAACGCTCGTGCGCGAAGGCTTGAGTTTACCATGCGCCCGGCCGGCCGCCTCTGCGCCTCAGTTCGCGTATTTGAGCGACTTGAGCAACTCATCCGCGAAATAGGCCGCTGGGATGGGGCCCTCCGTCATGAAGGCCAAGTGAAACACCTTCAGCGAGAAATCAGTGCCGAGTTCGTTTTTGGCGCGTGCCCTGAGTGCGAGAATTTGCTCCTTCCCGAGACGGTAGGTGATCGCCTGGGTTGGCCACCTTGCGTAACGAGCGACGGCGCGGCGCGCGGCGCCGCAACTCGCTTGCTTGGGTTCCGATGTGCCCGAGTCAGGATCCCGGCACGACCCGGGCAGGAAGTCGATGGTTTGCGAATAGAGGTCGACCGCATCGTCAAATGTGAGGCGCCCGGTGTGAATCCCCGTATCGATGCGCACGCGAACATCGCGCAGCAGTGTGCCGCGTATTTGATATAGACGCTCCTCCGGGCTGTAGAACCCGTGCGGCGCCGCCGCTTGCGGCTCGGCGAGCAAGGCCTCGGAGTACAGAGCCCAGCCTTCGACGGCCATCGAGTCCTGCCATATGGAAGACGAGTCCTCCACGGCACCGGGTGTGATCCAGCGAATCGGCGATATCAGATCGCGGCGGTGCGCCATGATCGAATAGTGCAGGTCGTGTCCCGGAGAGCCTTCGTGGGCGGCGAGAACCGCCATGGCGGCGAAATTGTGCTGTTGTCGCAGACGCACCGGGTCGTCGCCCGTCGGGCTCACATAGAAGCGGCCGACGCCGGAGTCCTTGAAGGGCGGTGCGGGATAGTAGGCCGCGCCATCGATGGCGTTGCGCAGCGGTTCCGGCGTCACCGCGACCTCGAGGCGGTAATCCGGCGGTGTGTCGAACAGCCCGGAATCCCGGATGTAGTCGGTGATTCGTTGGCCGGTTCTGCGATAAGCCTCGATCATTTGTGCATCGTTGCGGGGAGCGTCCTCGCCGAGTTTCTCGAGCACCGAGCGCACCACGGTGAGTTCGTCGACGGGGACCGGCCAGCGATGAGCGACGGCGATTTCGCGTGCCAGCGAGACCATGGAAGCTCGAGTCTGCAACACGATCGGCCACGCCTGGGTGAAAAGCACCGAGGCATCGGTGTCGACCCGCAGATTGTTGCGCAGGGCCCAGTTGTACTCCCTCTCCCCCATCGCAAACCGATCGGCACGATAGGCGCTTTTGAGCGCAAACCGGCCGGCGGAATCGGCGCTGTTCGGCGTCGCAGGGTTCTTCATCGTCGAATTCTCGAAGAACGTCGAAACCAAGAAGTCGCTCAGGCGTGCATAGGCGCCGGCGGCGTCCTTGCCGGCCTTGCTCAATTCGCCAGCCAATGCATCCGGGCGCTCGGACGCAATTTGCTTCGATGCGAGCTCACCCAGAGCGGAGAAATACTCGGCGTCGGCGCGTGCGGTCTGCAGGCCATCTGCGAGCATGCGCCAGTCCGGGGTGTTCTTGGCCGCGACACCGGCGCCCAACTGCGCTTGGGCAGTGAGCATGTAGGCCGGCACCGCACGGGTGCGTGCCAGCACCGCGCGCCACTCGGCATCCGTGCCGCGGCTTGCAGAACCGGTCGAGGTCATGCCTTGAATCTGCCAGTCGATCCCGCGGAAAGGTTCGTCCAGATAGGAGTCCAGCGAACGCTGCTGCAGCCGGCGCACTCGCTTCTCATGCAGCATGAAGTCGATTTGCGCGAGTGCCACCGCGCGATCGATGCGCCGCCGGCCATCCAGTGCTTGCGGGCGTAGTGCCGCGAATCGCCGGCGGTATTGCGAAAGCTGGACCTGCTCCTGCTGCAATCCTCGGGGCGAGTAGTCGCGAAGCTCTCCGTCGACTCCGGCAAGCCGTGGATCCAGTGCAGCGGCGCCGAGATAGGTGCCGACCACCGGAAAGCGTGCGAGTACATAGACCACATACTCGTGCTCGAGTGCGGAGAAGTCCTGCTCGACCGTGAGCGGAGGTGCCGCGCTGCAATCCCCGCCTGCGCAGGCGCCAATGGCGAGCAGCCCGATGGAGACGATACGAAGAGTCCTATCCATGATGAATCTCCACTGATGAAACGGTTGGGAATGCCTACAGCGCCACGTTGAGCGCAATCACGGGAGTGATCGTGGTCGCGATGTTGCGTCCGATCTCGAAGACACGTACGCCCATCAGAATGCCCACGCTGCCATTCCAGTTGTATTCGATGGCGGGGGCAAAGCCGACCAGGTACGACGAGCCTGAATCGGAGCTGAGGCCTGAGATTGCCACGGTGCCGTCTCCCGGTACCGCCCGGCCGCCGGCGACTCGTGTGTTGGCGCCGTGCTGATAGATGACGTCCAGCGCCGCCACCCAATGGCGAGTGACGCTGTACTCTGCGGCGGCATCGGCCGTGAATGAGGCACCGGGATGCGCTTCCCCCTGAAATCCAATCGGCGTCCCATAGACGCTTTGATCGCGCAGGCTGGGGCTCGAGGAAAGGGAATAAGTCAGATCGAGGCGAGTACGTACGATCCGCCCGGTGGGTGCCCAGAAATACTCCTGCGTATAGACCGACAATCCGCTGGTGTACGCCCCGCTCCCGAGACCCTCGCTGGGGCGCGAGAGCCGATCGAATCGGCCGGTTGGGAGCGTCTCGTCGAGCACTATCGAGATATCGGGCATCCCGCTCGCGGCGGAATATCGGGTCAACCCAAATCCGGCCTGCAGCGTCGTATCCCCGATCCCTGAGCCGGCGGACTGCCCATCCGGCTGGTTGATTCCGAAGCGCGGAATGATCCCAACCGTGACACGGTCCGTCAGCCCGTATAACAAATAGGTCAGAGAACCGAGATCATGCTCGCCGGCCGCGGACTCCCGCGTACCGTTCGAGTCGATGCGGCCGGTGGCGACCGCATCGTAGAGATAGGGCTCGACCAACATGTGCCCCTGCGGCAGCACAGCGCCGGAAGCGGCAGTCATCGGTCCGGTCCACCAAGCATCGTCGCGGGATTCGTCCGCGGCCTGCGCGCCGCCGGACGCGATCAAGGCGCCGCCAATGCAGCTTCCGACGAATCCACGCCATTGCCGATGATTGACCGCAGAATATTTGACCGCCATGTCGCCGTCCGGTGATTGCACTGGCGCCAGTAGGCCAGCCAAGAGGAGGGCGACGCTGTCGAAATCTTTAGCGATTTTCGAACTGCGGCCGGCTGACTAAGCGTGGTAGCCCGGCGGCAGCCAACCTGCCGCCGGGCACCCTGGCCGGTCGGATGTCAGGCGCCAGGAGCGGGCGTCAGTAGGTCCTCGAGGCCGATGCGGCGCAGAAGTTCACGTCGAACGCGGTCGGCGACGCCATTGACGACCTCCGCCCCGTCCTGCGAGGGATCGATGTGCACGCGAAACGGACGCCGGCCATGCGCGGTGCCAACGATCTTCACCATGACCCGCGCAACTTCCGTCGGGTCGGCGTCGGCTGGCTCGAGCGACGCCAACCCCTTCAGCGCAACCTCCGGAATGGATGCCGTGGGTCCCCGGGCATATTCGTTCGCACGTTGCTCATCGGCGGGCGAGCCCGCGTGCAGGAAGTGGTTCGTGCCTTTGGTGAAGGCGCCGGGCACGACGATCGTGGTCTCGATTCCCCAGCGGGCAACTTCGCCGGCATATGTGACGGCCAGGGAATCCATCGCGGCCTTGGCGGCGAAGTAGGGTCCCAAGTACGGCGGTGTGCCGCCTCGGGCGCTGCTCGAGGACACCCACAGGAGCAGGCCTTCTCCCTGCCTGCGCATTTGAGGAAGGACGGCGCGATTGATCCGCTGGGTACTCAGCACGTTGACGTCATAGAGCTGGGCAAACTGCTCCGGCGTGAAGGCCTCGCTCGGGCCGAATGTCATGTGGCCGGCGTTGTGCACGATCACATCGATGTGCCCATGCGCCGCTATCACCCGCTCGACCGCCGAATCGACGGAACTTTGCGAGCCGACGTCCATTTCGATGGCGCGAAGATCGACCTTGTTCTCGGCGGCAAATATCCTGACCGCCTCCACCTGCGCGGCATTGCGTCCGGCCGTCTCCCGCATGCCGGCGTAAACGGTATGTCCCGCTCCTGCCAGGCTCTGGGCCGCCATGAGACCGAAACCGCTGGAAGCGCCGGATACGATGATGACCTTGTTCATGATGTTTCTCCTCATTGTTCGGGGTGTGGATCAAACCAAGCCGCCGTTGACGCGAAGGGTCTGACCATCGACCCAGCCGGCATCGGGCCCGACCAGGAAAGCGACGACATTGGCAATGTCTTCCGGCTGAGCCAGGCGTTCCATCGGGGGCATCTTCGCCAGATGCTCGATCTGCTCCGGCGTCTTGTCCTTGAGAAACAGCTCCGTCGCGGTCGGCCCGGGAGCGATGGCATTCACCGCGATCTCACGGCCGCGCAGTTCCTTGGCGAAAATATTCGTCAGAGTCTCGACGGCAGCCTTGGTCGCGGCATACACCGAATATCCCGGCAGAGCGAGCGTCTTGACGCTGCTCGAGAAATTCACGATGCGGCCGCCGCGGCGAAGTTTTTTGGCGGCGATACGCATCGTATTGAAGGTGCCCTTGAGGTTGATCGAGACCAGGCGATCGAATAGATCGTCATCCGTGTCCGCCAGCGGCGTCAGTCCGGGCTGCATGATGCCGGCGTTGTTGATCACGATATCGACACCGCCGAACAGAGTGATTGCCTGGTCGAACAGGGCGGCGACCTGCGCAGGGACCGCAACATCGGCTTGAATGGCCGCGGCTTTGCCACCCTTGGCCTTGATTTCCTCGACGACCTGATTGGCGTCGGCGGCGCGGCCGGCGTAGTTGACGATGACGGCGATGCCGTCGGCGGCAAGCCGCTTGGCGATCGACGCGCCGATCCCGCGGGAAGAGCCGGTGACGATGGCGACTTTGTTGGTTTGGGTGCTGATCATGGTAAATCTCCTGGCGTTGTGGGGTTTCATTCGGTGGAGGCATCGTCTCTCGCTGACGTGTCATTCGGTAGTCGCACAATGACAATATCGGTTATGCTTGTTTTGCATGACCATGTTCACCGACCTCACGCTTCTGAACGGCTTCGTCACCATCGTGGAAAGCGGCAGCATCTCTGCCGCCGCGCGGAATCTGCACCTCACGCAATCAACCCTCAGCCGCCAGCTACAGACGCTGGAGGATCAATGCGGGACTGCGTTACTGCGCCGGGATACGCACCGCATGAGCCTGACCGAAACCGGCCACCGGTTCCTGGCGGATGCCCGAGCGCTGCTCGCTCTGGCCGAGGAGTCGGAGCAAAGGCTTCGCAACGACCAGACGGCCGTCCAGGGGAATTTGCGGGTTTTCTCCACCATCGAGTTCGGCCAGAGCGTCGTCAGCCGCATGATCGCCAGCTTCATTCAAGCGCATCCGGCCGTGACCGTGGAGCTGGCCTACTCGAACCGGCCATTGCACATGATCGAGGAGGGATGCGACGTGGGAGTCATCGCCGGGAATCTGACCGACGACAGCGTGATTGCCCGGTCACTCGGCCGGATCGAACGCTATCCCGTCGCGGCCCCCGCATTTCTCGGCACGCGCAAGGCCGCGAAGAGTCCGGCGGATATCCGGGAGTGGCCCTGGTTGTCGCTGTCCAACGCACAGTTCGGAGGAGCAAGATCGGTCGAACTGTACTCTGCGCAGGGCCAGCAGAAATTTCACATACAACCCGTCATGGTTTCAGAAGGAGTCACGAGCATGCGCGAGGCCGCATGCATGGGGCTGGGAGTCGCCGTGCTGCCGGCATGGTTGATCGAAGAAGATATTCAATCCGGTCGTTTGGTGCGGGTCCTGCCCAAATGGCGGGCCAGGGAGCTGCCCGCACATGTCGTTTATCCCGGACAGCGCCGCCTGCCATTGCGGGTGCGGGCATTCATTGAGTTTGCCGTCAACTACATGACCACGGTCCTCAAGCCCAGAGGGCAGTGACCCGGGCCTTTCAAGCTTGCAAATCGCGCGGGGTTGGCAGTCGTGCAGAAGGTCACCGCCCGCGTACAACTGAGCGGCGTTGCCCCAGAACCCATTGCCGAACAACGCCTCCATTCCGCTACCCCACCAGCGGTCGAAACCGGCATCGGTGATATAGAGCGTTGCCATGAGGATCAGCCGCTTGTGTGCCGAAGGTTGTTTGCGCCAGACAAGGGCCGGAATGACCAGTCCGGCGAAGGCCACGATATCGGGCAACAGGCGAATCCCGATGCCGGCGATCCCCATGGCAGCGACAGTGACGGCAAAGGCATTTGGATGACGGACGGCAAGCGCGTCAAGGGCAAGTGGGTGGAGGTCATCGCGGACCGCGCCACGCATCGATTCGCGGGACGCCTGGAGATCTCCTATGACGTCGCGGTGAGCGGCGACACCTATACCGGTATGGAAACCGTCCGCGCCTATGACGCGGCCGGAAACTCCACGGCGGGTCCCGCCACGCCCGTTTCTCTCGAAGGCAAGCGCGTCAAATTACCCTGACCCGGACTTGCGTTCATGGGGGAGTGACCTTGGTCACGGGCGGCCTGGGCGGTTGTTTGAGGGAATACAGCCGGTGCAATAGCAGGCCCAGCAGGGCCACGTCGAACCCCGCATAGGCGTATTCGCTGAGCGACACGCCGACGCCGAAGGGGAACCAGATCCCAGGCAGGTGCAGCGACACCAGTTCGGTGGCGTGCAAGCCCACCGCCAGCAACATGAGCGGCGGGAGGCTCCACCACCTTTCGCGTCCCGCCCGCACCGCCACCCGGAAAACAATCAACAGGGCGAGCAAGGCGAACAGCCAGCGGCCCGTCCGCATGCAAATCAGCACAAAGTGACTGAACCCCGGCGGGAAGTCGCCGTAGAACCACGAACGGCGCAGGCACTGCGCAAGCATCACGAACACGGTGAGAGGCGCGACGACGCGGAATGCGAGCACCCGATCTTCGAGTCTGAACCAACGCGCCCAGGCCAATGTCCACGCTCCCAGACAGAGCGGGACCGCCAGCACGGCCGTGACGACTTCGAACCCATGTACGCTCTCGAAATCCCACCAGAAGAACACGGCTTGATTCCCACGGGCGATCGCTAGCGCGACCAGCGCACCCGCCATCCAAAGGTAAGCCGACTTGCGGCGGTCCAAAGGCATTAACGCGCACACCATCAGCGCGAGCAATACGAAGATCAGGGCTTCGGCGGCATCCACGGCATAGCCATCGATCATCTCCCGCCATTCGCTCTGGTAGCACGCCGCCGCTCCCTCATCCGTTCCCAGGATGGGCGCGATATGCATTCCACCCGCTTGCGGATCGGCGAGCATGAAAGGCGGCATCCACACGCGAACCGCAATGGAAATCATGCCATCGCCGCGGGCCGGCGGCAGGGCAAAGCGCCTGGGGAGATGGTTGTTGCCGGCGGCGGGCGTCGAACCGGCAAAATTCCCCGCTTCGCCTTGCAGGCGGCCATCGGTGAACAACTGATAGGCGCTATCCACATAGAACGGGCCGCAAAGCGCCAGCGCGATCCCTGAGGCAGCCTGAACGGGTACCCGAATGCGATACCAGGCATAGCCGAAATACCCGTGATGCCCCTTGGTTTGCCACCCCGGCACATAGCGGGTCAGACCCACGTCCGGATCGTGGGCGCTGCGCGACGCCGATAGATCGACGCTCTCCCAGTCCGAGTCGTCTAGGCCGGGGTCCGACCAACGAGCATCGTCGCCGGTATGAAATCTCCAGGGCCCATCGAGCGCGGCGGCGGCCGCTCCGAGGATGAGGGGCTCGGGAGCCGTGCGGCTCCATGCGCCGGCGGCCACGGACAGCAGCGCGCCGCCCAGCAGGAGGCGGGTGAACGACCAGAGACATCGAGTGTTCCGCGAGAGCACTTCCCGGGCCCATCCTGCGATGATCGAAGTGAAATGGTGTTGTAACCCGGAGGGGGAGCCCCCGGCAACCTACGAGGATGAAGAAGATCGACATCGCCGCCATCGAAGCGGCACGGAAACCCAGGTTGACAGCTGCGCAGGCCGGCCGCTATAGTTCACTAATTGGTGAACTATTAAAGCAAGGGAGCGGTCAATGCGCGCAGCAAGGCAATCGGAAGTTCGTTGGCAGTCACGATGGTCCGCGGGCATGATCCGGGTCGTCCGGCGGAGGTTCGCGACGGTGTTCGTCCCTGGAATCTGCGGGCTGGGGGTGCTGTTCGGCACGATGGGCCATGCCGCCGCCCAGGACGGAAAACAGGACACGTATCCGAACAGGGCTCCGCTGGCGCAATACCGGATCGCAAGCCGGTCCGAGGAAATTGCCCTGGCGCGCAGCGCGGCGCCCGCATCAATTTCGGGCGACGCCACCGTGCTGGTGTTGGGCGATCATGGATACGAAACGGCCGTGAAAGGCAAGAACGGCTTTGTCTGCCTGGTGGAGCGCTCTTGGTTCGCCTCCTTCGGCGATCCGGTGTTCTGGAATCCCAAGATTCGCGGACCGGACTGCCTCAACCCGGCCGCCGTCAGCAGCGTGCTGCCTGTCGACCTGGAAAAAACCCAGTGGGCGCTGGCGGGTCTTTCCAAAGCCGAGATGATCGCCCGGTCCAAATCCTCTGCCACCGCACACCAGGCGCCCGCGCAGGGTGCGATGGGTTACATGATGTCCAAGCAGCAGTACGTGTCCGATAGCGACACCCATTGGCACCCCCATCTGATGTTCTTCCAGCCGCATACCGACGCCGCCGCTTGGGGCGCCGATCTGCCGGGTTCCCCGGTGTTCGGGTCGGAGGGCGGTGCGGACGAAGCCACGGTCTTCGTTGTTCCCGTGGGCAAGTGGTCCGACGGGACATCGGTGTCCATGGATATGAAGTAGAGCCGATGCGGACATGCGGTCGTGCCGACTCGCGGCCCCATCACCGTGCGGCGCTTTCACTCTGAGGACGACTCTCGTCAGGGTTGGTCCGCGAAACGGGCTTCCAGTTTGCGCAGCGCACCCGTCCAGCCTTCCTCGTGGCTGCGCGCCGATGCTTCGTCGTGCAGTCGCGAATGGGTGAAGGTGAGTTCGGTGCCTTCCGCAATGGCGCGCAGCGCAATCTCGACCCGCGACTCCCCGGGGTCCTCCATGCTCCCCGTCCAGCGCCAGCTCATGACGACGCGCTCCGGCCTGACCAGCTCGAGATAGACGCCGCTGCTTTCGTGTTCGCTGCCGTCGAGCAGGCGGAAGCGCACGCGATAGCGCCCACCGACGCGCACATCGGACTCGGCCACCAACACCGGCCCCGCGTCCGGACCCCACCACTGTGCAATGCCCTCGGCCGTGGTGATGGCATCGAAGACGATGGGCGGCCGCGCCTTGATTCGGCGCACCAGGGTCAGGCTCGTCAACGTTTGTCGCTCCGTGCTTGGGCTTCCTGGTCCTCGGCATAGCGCGCGAGCCGGTCCAGGCGATCGGACCAAAAGCGCTCGTAGTGTCTGAGCCATTCCAGCGCCTCGCGCATGGGCTGCGCCCGCAGCCGCACCGTCACGGTGCGGCCGGACTTCGACCGAGTGACCAGACCGGCATCCACCAGCACATCCAGATGCTTCATCACGGCGGGCAGCTTGATCCGAAAGGGCCCGGCCAGCTCACTGACGGAGGCGGCCTCCTTGCGTTCGAGCTGGGCAAGAATCGCGCGGCGAGTGGGATCGACGAGCGCGCCGAAGGTCCGATCCAGCCGTTGTTGATAGTTCACCATCTGTGAAAGTATTCAGCGGGGAGGAAGGAAAGTCAATCCGACCGCTCGACGGCGGCTTTCGACCGTTCGACACAACTCCGCGGCCGGCCGCTCCGTGGGCGGTATAGTCTGTGTTCCTTCAATCCGGCCCCATACCGATGAGCGATCGTCCACCATCCAACGTATCCGATTCGCGATTCGCCTACTGGTGTTGCCAGTGGGGCGGATGGGGCCTGTACACCCTGCCGAGGATATATGCCGCCATTGCAGTCCTGCAGCTTCCCTGGCTACGGGCGGCCAGCGAGTCGATCCTTCTGAGCCTCGCGGGATTGGCTCTCACGCACTGGTTCCGCAACTACATGCGGCGCCACCGGTGGAGCGCTCTGCCGGTACTCAGACTGACCTGGCGCATCATTGTTGCAGGCTTGGTACTGGGCATACCTCTGGGACTCCTTGCGCCGTTCACCGCGATATCCGCGTTGCAGGATCCCGGGCCCTTGATCGAAGGGGCGTCTCCCGCCTACGTGTTCGCCGCCCAAGTTTTGTTGAGCATCGCCAATTGGGCCGCGCTTTTCATGATCTGGCTCGCCATCTACTTTGCCGTCCTCGCAGCGCGGCGGCACCGCCGGGCCGAACTCAGGGAATCCGAGCTTGCCCGGGCGCTTCAGCAAGCCGAGCTGCGTTTGCTCAAATCCCAGCTCAATCCGCACTTTCTATTCAATGCCCTCAACACCGTCCGCTCCTTGATCGCAGATGAGCCGGCCCGGGCCCAGCGCGCCGTGACCCACCTCGCGAATACGCTGCGTTATGCTTTGCGCTCCGATCAACACGAGCTGGTCACGCTTGCACAGGAACTGGACATTGTCGCGGACTATCTCGACCTCGAGTCGATGCGCTTCGAGGACAGGCTGACCGTGCAATATGACGTGCCTGCGGATGCCGGCGGCGTGCGCATTCCGGTGATGCTGCTTCAGACCGTCGTGGAGAATGCCATCAAACACGGCATCGCGGAGCTGCCCTCGGGCGGAGTACTGAAAATCTCCGCCGCGCTCAAGGACGGCTCGCTGTCCCTCGAGGTCGAGAATCCGCGGCCGGCAACGGCGCCTGCGGTGTCGGGCGAAGGCACGGGTTTGCGCAATTCGGAAGAGAGGTTGAGGCTGCTATTCGGCTCTGGTGCGAGCCTCGCGCTCGATTTGTCGCAAGCGGCCATCGCCAAGACCCGGATTCGAATTCCTCAGAACCCATGAAGACGATAATCGTCGAGGATGAGCCCCCCGCGCGCCGCGAAATGCGGCGCCTGTTGGCGGAATTTCCGTGGATCGAGATCATCGGCGAAGCCGCCAACACTGCCGAAGCCGCCGCCAAGATCGAGACGCTCGCGCCGGCGCTGCTGTTCCTGGACATTCAAATGCCCGGGGGATCGGGCTTCGACCTGCTGGATCGGCTCGAGCACTTGCCGCAGGTCATTTTCACCACCGCTCACGATGAGTTCGCGGTGCGCGCATTCGAGGTAAACGCCCTGGACTACCTGCTCAAGCCGATCGATCCGCGGCGGCTCGCGGCGGCGCTGGCGCGGGTGCGCAACCCGGATTCGGCGCCGTCCCCGCAGGGGCTGGCGGCGCTCGAGCAGCTCTTCGTCCGAGACGGCGAGCGATGCTGGTTCGTGCCGCTGCGTGAAGTACGTTTGCTGACCTCGGAGGGCAACTATGTGCGATTGTCCTGGGGAAAAATGCACCCTCTGCTGGGCCGCTCGCTGGCCACGCTCGAGCAGCGGCTCGATCCGAGCCGGTTCTTTCGCGCCAACCGCCGGCAGATCGTCAATCTCGACTACATCGAGAGTATCGAGCTGGGCGTGAACGGGCGCCTGCACGCGCAGCTGCGCGAGGGAGGGCCCGAAGTCGAGATCTCGCGCCGGCAGGCACGCCTGTTCAAGGCACAGATGAGCATTTGAGCCGCAAAAGCTCATTCGGGCGGCAGCGGCGAAGCGGCAAGACTCTAGAAGCCCGCGTGGAAGGCAATGAGATGGAAGGAGAGCGCCGCCCACAGTAAGACGAGCAGTGCGGCGGCCAGTATCACGGCCCAGACCTTTGCCCACCGGCGCCGATGACCCCGCACGACCACCCAACCGTTCCATAGGCCGATGCCGGCGCCGCCGGCGAATACGATGGGCGACAGCACGTGCAGCAACGTGATCCAGCCAGTCATTTTGGGAATCAAATCGAGAACCGACGTCATCGTGACGACCACGGTGACCCACCCGAGGAAGAGCAAGGAACAGGCCACGGACGCGATGCGTACGAGGCGGTGGGCCCTCGCTTGCAGACCGGCCAGCCGATAGGAAATTCCATAGTGGCGGCGGATGAGTGCGCTCAGCGGCCAGGCCAGGCCGGTCAGCAATAGGGCCGTCAGACTGACGAGGAGCGCCGGCACCCACCAACCCGCGGACTTCGACCAGGGGGTTCGGTCGTCCATCTGAAACGGAGACTGCTCGCCATAACTGAAACGCGAGACCCGGCCATCCTCGGCGCGCGCCGCGAGCAGGTCCTTGCCGTGCTCTTCCCGCCAGACGAAGGGGGCGATCTCGCGCCATCGCAGCGGCACTCCCGACGGGCTGGTGTCCGACGAGACGGAAATCGAGCCGTCGCCGTTGTCGAAGACTTTTTCCTGAGTCAGCAGATATAGCAGGCTTACGAAGCTGGTCTCGGCCCGCCGCGAGACGCTGTATCGGCCGGCAATCATGCGGGCATGCTCGGCCGCCGTCTTCGCATCCACCTTGCCCTGGGGCGCGGGACCCGGCAGATAGCGATCCGCGAACTCGTGGAATAGAGCAGAACGTATTTGATGAGCCGCGCCGTCCTTGCCGATGCTGTTCATGGACACCAGCAGCCCGATGCCATCGTCGATGAATAGATGAAGGTCGCTGTGAAACCACTGCGTGTCGCCGCCGTGCGCGATGACACGATGGCCGTTGTAGTCGTCCTCGTAGAACCCGAGCAGCATGCGATTGACTCGCGGCAGAATGGTGAGCGGCGAAGTGTGCATGTACTCGGCCGTGCCGGGCGCGAGGATCTGAATCCCGCCGTACCGGCCATTCTGCAGGTGGGCAATCATGAAATGCGCCATGTCATCCCCGGTCGAAGAGAGGCTGCCGGCGGGCGCCGGCCCCACGATCTCGAACGGCTTGGCGGGCAAGGATGCCGCTTGATAGCCTCGCGACATGTACGGCTTGAAGCGCTCCGGAAGCGGCTGCCGAAAGGTGGAGTTGGGCATGTCCAGCGGCTCGAACAGATGTTTGTCGATGTAATCGTCGAAGAGCGTGCCGGAAACGCGGGCAACGATGTATCCGGCGAGCGCGGTTGCATAGTTGGAATAGGCAGGAGTCTCCCCCGGCGCGAAAATTCGCGAGGGGACGTATTGCTTCACGAATCGATCGAGCGGCGCGACGCCATCGGCCTCGACGCCGATGAGGCCGGTCAACCGCTCCTCGAATCCGGCCGTGTGCGTCATGATATTGCGCATCGTGATCGGCTGTCCCTCTCGGGGCGGAATCTTGAAGTCGAGGTACCGATTGACGTCGGCGTCCAGATCGATCTTGCCCTGCTCGACCAGCTGCATCACCGCCGTCCAGGTAAACAGCTTCGAAGTGGAGCCCCAGCGAAACAGGGTTCGCTTTGGATCGACGGGGCTGCGCTGGTCGTAGTCGGAATAGCCGTAGCCCTTTTCGGTGAGGACCTGCCCATCCTTGACGACAACGACCACCGCCCCGGCAATATCGGCGGCGCGCAGCGCATAGGGGAAATAGCCATCGAGCCAGGCGTCGAGATCGTCGGCGCTCAAGGTATGCGCCGCCGCGGCGCCGCCGCTGGGCGCGGCCGCACTCATGGCCGGCTGGGCAAGAGCGCCGTTCTGCACAGCACCCGAGGCCAGCCATAGGAAGGCGAGTACCCGGACTTTGTTCTTCAGCATGTTGGAATCTCTCGGATGCGTAGATTGGCAGCGTAAACCAATGCCGATGGTCCGCGGGAAAATGGATGACGGGCGGTCGAAAGGCGGGGGTGAACGGCTTTCACCGGCCTGCGGGTATACTGGCGCCGTCCGTAGCCCGCAACTCACCATGAAGCCATGAATAAAAAAACATTGATTCTGGGCGTGATCGTACAGGCATCGATCCTCACGGCCGCCCAGGCCGAAGACTGCGGTGCATTGACCGGGATGAAACTCGGCCACGTGAGCATCACGGCCGCGCAAGTGGTCCCGGCCGGCGTGGCGAATGCGCCAGCCTCCGTCGCCGGCATGCCCCCGGCAAAGGCCGACTTTTGCCGGGTTCAAGCAACCTCGAGGCCGACCGCCGATTCCGAGATCCGTTTCGAGCTGTGGATCCCGTCGGCCGGCGCATGGAACGGCAAGTTCGAGCAGTTGGGCAACGGCGGCTTCGCCGGGGCCCTCCCTTACCGGCTGATGTCCTATGTGCTCTCCCTCGGCTATGCCGTGGCGGGCACCGACGATGGCCATCAAACCACCAGCGATTCCACCGACGCCAGCTGGGCGCTGCATCACCCGGAGAAGATCACGGACTATGGCTGGCGGGCCATCGCCGAGACGACCGTGGCGTCGAAGCGGATACTGCACACGCTGAAATCGGCGGCACCGGCCAAGTCCTACTTCGTCGGATGCTCCGACGGCGGCCGCGAGGCCCTGATGATGGCGCAGCGCTTCCCCACTTATTTCGACGGCATCATCGCGGGGGCACCCGCCTATGCGATGACCCGTTTGCTGACCGGAGGCGCATTGCGCGCTGCTGAATTGAGCGGGGCCATCGCGCATTTCTCTTCGCCCCAATTGGCGCTGCTTCAACAGCAGGCACTGCAGAGCTGCGGCAAGGGCGCCGCGTTCCTCGCGGACCCTCGTACCTGTCACGTCGA
This sequence comes from uncultured Gammaproteobacteria bacterium, assembly GCA_963837435.1. Classification (GTDB taxonomy): domain Bacteria; phylum Pseudomonadota; class Gammaproteobacteria; order Steroidobacterales; family Steroidobacteraceae; genus Bog-1198. The sequence continues at coordinate 190,917 of CAWINJ010000008.1, read as the reverse complement.
TCTCGCGGCGCTGAGATGCACCGAGGGCGGCGCGGAAACCTGCCTGTCCGACGCACAAGTCGACACGGCGCGAGTTTTCTATGCGCAAAGCAAGGACCCCGTGAGCGGCAGACCGCTCTACGGGGTGCTGCCGGGCGCCGAGGGCGTGCAGGGCAGCTGGGATGCGTGGCTCACCGGCACGGACGATCAAAAGCCCGCCGCGGGATATAGGTTCACCTGGAATTATTTGGCCTACATGGTGATGAACGATCCCAAGCTCGACATCAAGACGGTGACCGAGGCCGACATCGTGCGGGGAGAGCGCCAGTATGCGCCCATCATGGATGCCGACAGCGCCGATCTGTCGGCTTTCAAGGCGCACGGCGGCAAGCTCATCCAGTATCACGGCTGGAACGATCCGGGCATCGCGCCCGGCTATTCGTTGGAATATCGCGAGCGCCTGATCGCGAAGAGCGGGGATGTGAGCGGTTTCTACCGGCTATACATGGTTCCGGGGATGCTCCATTGCGGCGGCGGCGATGCGCCGACCCAGGTCAATTGGCAGGAGGCGCTCGAATCCTGGGTGGAGAAGGCAGTGCCTCCGCAGGAGTTGGTCGCGCGCGACGGCAATGGGTCGACGCAAACGCTCGAGCCTTTCAAATGAGGCAACAGCGCTGAGGGCGATTGCCACGAAGGTGGCTGCGCGGGGCCGGGCGGCGCTACAACTGCAGCGACTGCTGCGCCGCTTGCGGTGGCTCGGTGCGCACGCCCTCGAGTTCGAGCATGCGAATCTTCGCAGCCGACCCTCCGGGCGCGGAAAAGCCGCCCACCTTGCCGCCCGCCGCCAATACTCGATGGCAGGGGATGATGAGCGGCACCGGATTGCGGGCCATGGCTTGACCTACGTCCCGGGCTGATTCCGCGCCGACGCCTAGCTGCTTGGCGATGGTGCCGTAGGTGGTCGTCTGGCCCCAGCCGACGCTGCGCACGGCGGCGTAGATTCTTCCGAACAGCTCATTCTGCCCGCCCAGGTCGAGGGGGATCTCGGAAAAATCGACTTTTTCGCCTTCGAAATAGCGTTTCGCGGCGGCCACCGCCTGGCTTACGGCCGCAGGGGGCGTGCCGCGTTCGGCTCCCGGCAGACGGCGCAGCAGATGCCGCTCGGTCGCCTCGGCGCTTTGCGCCGGCAGCTGAAAGCGCATGATGCCGGCCGCGCTCCAGGCAACGGCGCAGAAGCCGCCCGCGGTGTCGAATACACAATATTGGCACGTCGTTCTGCTCATGACCGCCCTCCGGCGTTTTGACCACCCTAATATGGTAGCGATCCGCTGGGAACTCAACCGGGCGCCGCCCGGTGAGGAGAGGCCTGCGCGGAAAAGATTCTACGCACGGCCTCCATGGAGTCGGCGTCTTCGGGTCGCTTATCGTCGCGGTAGCGTTTCACTCGCGCGAGCCGCAGTGCCAAGCCGCCTGGGTAGCGGGTACTGGCCTGCAGGTCGTTGAAAGCGATCTCTACGACCAACTCGGGCCGCACGTACACGGTCCATTCGTCACGGTGAGTCTCGCGTGCCAAAAACTCCTTCGTCTGCCACTCGAGCAGGGCGTCGGTGAGACCTTTGAAGGTCTTGCCGAGCATGACGTGGGCGCCCGTCGCCGGATCCAAGGCGCCGAGATGGAGATTCGAGAGCTTGCCGGCACGGCGGCCATGACCCCATTCCGCCGCCAGGACGACGAGGTCCAAGGTGTGAGTGCGCTTGATCTTGAGCCAGCCGGCACCGCGGTTTCCCGCCTCGTACACGGCAGCCAGCGACTTTGCCATGAGGCCCTCGTGCCCCGCGGCAAGGGCCGCTTCGTAGAAGTCCCGTGCCGCAGGTTCCGCCGAGGTGATCAGCCGCGGAACCCGCAGCGCCGCCGGCACGGCCTGTTCGAGAGTTCGAATGCGCTCGCGCGCCGGCAGATCCGCGATGGATTGCCCGTCCACGCTCAGGCAGTCGAAGTAAAACGCCCGGATCGGCAGTTCGGCGGCGAGCTTGTCGACGTCGAGCTTGCGGCCGAAGCGGCGCATCGTGATTTGGAAGGGGCATGGTCTGGCCGATGCATCGACCACGATGGACTCGCCATCGAGCACCAGCGAGTGGTTGGGCAAGCCGCGCGCCGCCTGGACGATTTCGGGCAGGGATGGCGTCACCTCGTTCAGGCCGCGCGTGTAGATGCGCACATCCTCGCCCTGTTTGTGAACTTGAATGCGTGCGCCGTCCATTTTCCACTCGAAGGCCACCTCGCCGCCAAGCTCCTCGATGGCTTCACCGACGTCGGCGGCGGTTTGCGCCAGCATGGGTGCCACCGGCGAGAATAGCTCGAGCTGGAATCGGCCCAAGGCGGCGCTTCCTTCCAAGATCGCCGCACGAGCGACCGCGCCTAGCCCGTCCGAGTACATGGCCGCGCGGCGCACTTGGGCGGCCGGCAGCGCGGCCGCCGCGGCAATGGCGTCGACCATGACTCCGGCCAGTGCCCCCTGGCGCAGCTCTCCGCTCAGCAGCCGCAGCAGGAACGCCGCCTCGGCGGACGTGCTGCGCGCGGACAACTCCCGCAGCGCTGCCGCGCGGCGGGTCGCCGAGCCGGGCCCGCGCAGGCGGGCAACGCCGGAAAGGCTGCGATCGATCTCGGCGATGGTCAGGGTGGGCGCCTCGGCGGGCGCTTGGGATGCGATTGCCCGCAACGCCGAATATCCGATGCCGATGCGGCCTTGGGGTAGGTCTCCCGAGAGGTAGTGCACGGCCGTTTCGATCTCATCGGGAGACAAAGTTGTGAGAAAGGCGGCCAGTTCCCGGACCTTGATGGTCCGGGCGGACGCGGCGCTTACGCGTTGCGACGCGCCGACGAGATGAGCGAGCAAGGTCACGTCCACATTGTACGGAATTCGAGACGGCGGCTGCCGGCGGCGGCCGGCGGCAATGGATGTCATTGAATTGCCTGGCGATCTAGTCAACACACGCCGCCCGCTTCGGGCTACCATCGAACGCCGGAGAGACTCGCCCAAGGGTGGACATGAGCGAAGTTCGTTCCAAGCGGCGTGGATTGCATCGCGGTGCGCGGTGGTTGGCGATCGCCCTGCTGCTGGTGACTCCGGCGGCGAGCCGCAGCGCCGCAGCCGCGCAGCCCGCCGCGCGGTATGCGACCTTGATCGAGCTCAACGGTCCCATCGGACCCGCCATGAGCCGCTACGTCGACCAAGCGCTCGCCGACGCACGAGATCAGGGCAGCCCCGTGGCCATTCTTCAAATGGATACGCCCGGCGGCCTCGACACCTCCATGCGCGACATCATCAAGACGATACTGGCCTCGCCGGTTCCCATCGTGGCCTACGTGGCCCCGAGCGGCGCCCGCGCGGCGAGCGCAGGGACGTACATTCTGTACGCCAGCCATATCGCCGCGATGGCCCCGGCGACCAATCTGGGCGCGGCGACTCCGATCTCCATCGGCGGCGAGCCGAGCACGCCGCCGGCGACTCCCGGGGTGAATCCCGGCGACAACAAGCAACAGAAGGGCCCGCAGGAGATTGCACCGGCGACGGCCGGTGAACGCAAAGCCGTCAACGATGCGGTCGCGTACATCCGTTCGCTGGCGCAATTGCGCAGCCGCAATGCCGTGTGGGCCGAAAGCGCCGTGCGGGGCGCCGCGAGCCTGTCCTCGAGCGACGCCATCGAGGAGCACGTGATCGACATCCTTGCCAACGACGTGCCGGATCTGCTGCGGCAATTGCAAGGGCGAAAGATCAAGACGGCGGATCGCGAGATCGTGCTCGACACGCAGGGGCTGGCGGTCAGAGACATCGCTCCGGACTGGCGCACGCGAGTGCTGTTGGTGCTGACCCATCCCACCATTGCTTATGGACTGCTGTTGATCGGCATCTACGGCCTGCTGCTCGAGGGATACAATCCGGGAGCGGTCCTGCCGGGAGTCGCCGGCGCGCTGTCCCTGCTGCTGGGGCTCTACGGCCTGCAGCTGCTGGCGGTCAACTACGCGGGCCTCGCGCTCATGGCGCTCGGGGTCGGCTTGATCGTGACGGAGTTCTTCATGCCGGCGTTCGGCTCGCTGGGTGTCGGCGGGCTGGCCGCCTTCGTCATCGGATCGATCATACTGTTCGACCATGATGCGTCGGGACAGGGAGTGGCATTGCCGCTGATCGTGGGAATTGCAGTGGCCGGCGGCCTCGTCATCGCCGCCATCGCATGGCTGGCGCTGGGTGCGCGGCGCCGCCCCTTGAGCGTCGGCGTCGAGACCATGCTCGGCGCATTCGTCGAGGCGGTAAATGACTGTCAGGATCGATGCGTCGTGCGCTATGGCGGAGAGTTGTGGAACGCCCGCAGCTCCGCTCCGTTGCATGCGGGCCAACGCGCCCGCATCGTCAAAGTGGCGCAGATGACGCTCTGGGTGGAACCACAATAGGATTGATAGCAAGGAGTCATCGATGAGCTTATCGCTTCCCGTCATCGTCGTCATACTGTTGCTGCTGGCCGCAAGTTCGCTGCGCGTTCTCAAGGAGTACGAGCGCGGCGTGATGTTCACGCTCGGCCGCTTCACGGGGGTCAAGGGGCCCGGCGTGAGGCTGGTATTGCCGGTCATTCAGCAGATGAAGAAGCTCGAGCTGCGCACCGTCGTGCTGAACGTGCCGAAGCAGGACGTGATTTCCAGAGACAATGTATCGGTCAAGGTCAGCGCGGTGGTCTACTTTCGCATCGTCGATCCGGCGCAGGCCATTCTGCAGGTCGCCAATCCCTGGGAGGCGACCAGCCAGCTCGCGCAGACGACCCTGCGCTCGGTGGCCGGTCAGCACGAAATGGATGAGATGCTGGCACAGCGCGACAAGCTCAACGGAGCCATTCAGCAGATCCTGGATGCGAATACGGCGGCATGGGGCATGAAAGTGTCCAATGTCGAAATCAAGGACATCGATCTGGACGAGACCATGATCCGGGCGATGGCCCGGCAGGCCGAAGCCGAGCGTGCCCGGCGCGCCAAGGTGATTCACGCGGAAGGCGAGAAGCAGGCTGCCCAGACCCTGGCGGAGGCCGCCAAGCTCCTGTCGAACGAACCTGCCTCGCTGCAGCTGCGGTATTTGCAGACTCTGGCCGACATCGCCAACGAGAAGAGTTCCACCATCGTGTTCCCATTGCCCATCGATCTGATCGCGCCGCTGTTGCGGGCCGCGAAGCCGGGCTGAACGCGCGAGCATGAGGATCCGGGTTCTGTCGGATTTGCATCTGGAGTTTGCCGGCTGGACGCCTCCGGCCGCCGAAGCGGATGCCGTGGTGCTGGCGGGGGACATTCACATCGGGGTGCGCGGCCTCGAGTGGGCGCGAGAGCAGTTTCCAACTCTGCCCATCATCTACGTGGTGGGCAATCATGAGTTCTACGGCGGCCAGATGCAGCAGGTGTCGGCGGCGCTGCGCGACGCGGCGGATCGCCTCGAGGTGAGCGTGCTCGACCGGGGCGAATTGCTGCTCGAGGGCACGCGTTTCCTGGGTGCGACGCTGTGGACGGATTTTGCCCTTTACGGCACGGGATCGCGCCTGCTGCGCTCGATGGATGAGGCGAGGCGGGCGATCAGCGACTTTCGCATGATCCGCTGCGGCCCGGCGGAATTGTTCCGTCCCGAGCTCGCGCGGGAGATGCACTTCGAGCAGGTCAAGTGGCTCGAGGGCAAGCTCGCGGAGCAGTTCAGCGGACCGACGGTGGTGGTCACGCACTTCCTGCCGCACCGGCGCAGCATTCATCCGAAGTACGAGGGCGATGAGTTCAATCCCGCCTTCGCCAGCGACCTGGCGCATCTGGTCAAGCCGCCCGTGAGCCTGTGGATCCACGGACACACGCACGAGTCCTTCGATTACGTCGTGAACGGCACCCGCGTGGTGTGCAATCCGCGCGGCTACCTGCCGATGGAGCCGAATCCCGGCTTCGATCCGGGCTTCGTGGTGCAGGCTGGAAATTAGCCGCGCCGATGCAAGACATTCACCAACCCGATATGCACGCTCGAGGAGTTGCCCGATGAGGTCTCTGCACAACGGCACGCAGCCGCGCTTCTTGGTTCAGCGGCGCCTTGGGGCGCATGCCTTGGCTGCCGCCGGCATGTGGGCGGCGGTGTGCGCGCATGCCGGCGAGAAACCCATGGCTGCCCCGGGTTGTCCGCACGAAAGCGCGCAGCAATGCGTCACGTCGGCTCTGGAAGCCATGGGAGGCCGCGATCGCCTGCAGCAGGTGACGAGCATCCGGCTGCAGACCGTCGGGCACACGCTGCTGATGGAGCAATCCTATCGGCAGGCACCGTTCATCACGTCCTATGAGCGTGACCACATCACCCTGGACTTGGCCAATCAGCGGCTGCTCACGCAAGCAAAATTGACCTGGCCGGAGTCCGATCCAAATCAGTACGACTCCGACACCACGTTGGTTGCCGGCCCCGACGGCGGCGTGTATCGCACCAAATTCGGCGACTCGCCCTGTTCGCTCGCCGACCTGGATGCGGCCCGGCAGGCGCTGGCCCTGGGCCCGGCGCGCGTTCTATTGACCGCCGCCGCTGCATCGGATCTGCATTTTGAGCGGCCGGAGACGCTGCGCTCCACTTCCCACGCCGTCATCGCGTTCACTTGGCGCCAAATTCCGGTCAGGGTGCTGCTGAATCCGTTCAATCATCTGCCGGATGCCGTCGAGACCACCCGGGTGTTTCACGATTTTTGGTACTTCTGGGGCGACGTGCGGCAGCGGATCTACTTCGACAATTGGAAACTGGTCGATGGCATCAGCTACCCGACCAATTGGGTGGAGGAGCGCAACGATGCGGTGTGGAGCTCGACCCAGGTGCTCGAGGCGGAGTTCAACGTTGCTGTGGAGGCGAAGGACTTCGAGATGAATCCCGGGGCCGTGAAGCAAAGCGCCGCTTCGCCGGGCTGGAACCGTCCCTTCAGTGTCAAGCAGGCGACCCCGCTGGCGCCGGGAGTGGATCTGTACGCCGGCTCGTGGAACTCGACCGTGGTGAAGGAGCCTGATGGCATCGTCATTCTCGAGGCGCCCATATCGGGCACGTATACCCAGGGAGTGATGAAGGAGGCGCGCCGGCGCCATCCGGGCATGCCCATCAGCGCGGTATTGTCGACCTCGGACTCCTGGCCGCATACGGGCGGCGTGCGGCAGGCGGTGGCCCTGGATCTGCCCGTCTACATCCTGGATCTGAATCGGCCGCTGCTCGACCGTATGATGAGCGCGCCACACACCCAGGAGCCCGATGCCCTGCAGAAAGCAGCCCACGGCAAGACGCCGCACTGGAAAATCGTGTCGAGCAAGCAGGAGGTCGGCGGCGGGGCGAATCGCATGGAGCTCTATCCCCTGCGCGGCGCATCCACCGAGCGGCAGTACATGGTGTATTTCCCCGAGCATCATCTGCTGTATGCCAGCGACACCCTGGCCATCAACGACGATGGCAGCCTCTACGATCCGGAACTGATGCACGAGGTGGCGCAGGCCGTGAAGCGTGAGAATCTCATCGTCGACACCGTGTATGCCATGCATCAGGGGCCGATGCCCTGGGAGAAGGTGTTGGAATTGATCGAGAAATCCCAGCATCCTTAAGCCGGCGTGGAGCGGCGTGGCGCGGCAAGGTGTGGCGGGCGCGCGGTAGTTTGCCGCTCTTCAGTCTGGCTTCACCGCCTTGAAATGCCCGGGGCGAAGCTCGCCGCGTTTCAGCACCACCACCAGCTGGCGCCAGTTGTCGATGAAATGCCGGGCCCGCTGCTCGCCGATTCGCTGCACGATCAGCGCATTGAGCGATCCTTGCATGGCCTCGAGTTCTCTCTGGGCGAGAGCCAGATACCAGGCGTGGCGGTCGCGGATTTCAACCTGCACGAAGCCGGCTGCCTGCAGGGCCGCCGCGCTTTCGGCGAGCGTCGCCATATTGTAGGCGATGCCTTCCAAGCGGAAGAATTCCATCATCTCGGCCGAATACTGCGCGCCGCCGCCGCGCAGCCAATCGCTGGCGATGAATCGCCCGCCGGGGCGCAGCACCCGCAGCACCTCGGCAAAAATCGCCGGCTTGTCGGGAATCTGCACCAGCGAGTCCTTGGAAAACACCACCTCGAACTGCGCCTCGGCGAGCGGCAGCGGGCCGGCCGCGACGCGCAGGCCTCGAATGCGGTCGGTCAGGCGTGCCCGTTCGATGCGCGCCTGCATGCCCGCCAGCAACACAGGGTCAATGTCGATGCCGAGCACCGAAGCCGCATGGTAATCCCTGACCAGGATCTCATCGATGGCGCCCAGTCCGCAGCCCACATCGAGCAGCGTGCAGCCGGCGATGTCGCTGCCCTCGAGCAGGCAGGCCACTTCGGCGGCGCCGCCGGGCGATAAGAATCCTTCGCCCCACATGATCTGCAGCAGCGCCTGCATGCCCTCGTCGTATTCGCCGGGCTCGCTGGGCTGACCGATTTTCGCCTCCTCGCCCGCGTTCATCTAACGTTCAGCTCGGCGAGCAGCGAGGCATCGTCGTACACCTTCTCGAGCGCCTCGCGGATGATGGCCGGATGCACGGCGATGGCCCGGTTGTTCGCGGCATTGAACCAGTAGTGGCCCGCAATCGAGTGGATGTTGCCGTCGAACATCAAGCCGACGATTTTCCCGTCTACATCGATCAAGGGGCTGCCGGAGTTTCCCCCGACGATGTCGTTGTTGGTCGAAATACAGAAGGGCGTGTGCATGTCGAGCTGATCCTTCACCTTCATCCAGCTGTCGGGAATCTTGAAGGGCGATGCGCCGGTCGCGCGCTCGAAGGCGCGCCCCAGATAGGTGAAGGGTTCGACGGCGGCACCGTTCTCCACCCATCCTTGCACCGTGCCGTAGTTCAGGCGCAGGGTGAAGGTCGCGTCCGGGTAGACCTGAGTGCCGTAGGCCTTGAAGCGCGCGACGGCGATTCTGTGCGCGGCGGCCGCGATGGGCGCTTCCACTTCATCCTCGTACTGCTTGCGGACCGCACGCGAGTCGGCATCGATCCCGCGGGCCAGGCGGACCATTGGATCGAGCGAGGCGTCGACCGCCGGCTCGCCGCCCTGCCACAAGCGCTTGCGCACCTCGGTATCGTCGAGCTTGGTTTCGGCGATGAGCCGCGTCGCCAGCGCTTCGGGGGATTCCTTGGAGAGCAGCCGGCGTACCACCGGATCATCCGGGCCCAGCCACTCGCGCATCCGCTCGAGCGAATAGGAGAGCGTCAATACCTCGAGCTCCGGATACACCGGAATGTGGGCGAACAGATCGCGCTGGATCGCCGGCAGCGAAGCGTCGGTATATTCCCGCAGCCGCTCCGGGTTGGGCTTGGGGCGTTCTTGCGCGCCTCGTACCAGGAGCCGCGCGTCGCGGAACAGGCCGCTGCTGAATCCCGCCGCGCTCTCGAGGAAGGTGTAGCGCAGATACAGAGCCTGCTCGCGCAGCGCAGCGGACTCGATTTCGTGCCAGGGGTCGGTGCCGTCGAGGTGGGCGATGGCCCGCAGCTTGTCTTCCGATTCGCTCTTTCCGGTCAGCAGGGCGTCGTCATTGAGCGCGTCCAGCTCCTTGCGGCGCACCTTGATGGCGTTCTGCAGACTGTTGAGAGGCGCCTCCACAATGCGTCCGTCGGCGGGGTTGGTGCTGCCGAACTGGATGAAGCGGCCGCGCAGCTCCGAGGCGCGCATCAAGGTGATGGGCAGAGGGATGTCGCGGTCGAACTCGAGCTGCGCCCGGGTCTGCAGCCGCGCCGTGGAGCCCGGGTGGCCGGCGACGAACACCAGCTCGCCGGCGGTGGGACCGCCGAAATCGATGGGCAGATAATTCGGCGTGACGGCGGGCTTGCCGTTCTCGTAGGCCCGCAGTATCGAAAAATCGAGCGACCAGCGTGGGAATTGGAAGTTATCGGGGTCTCCCCCGAAGGCGGCGATATCCGCCTCCGGCGCGAATACCAGCCGCACGTCCTCGTAGCGCTTGTACTTGTAGAGAAAATACTGGCCTCCCTGGTACAGGGTCACCGCTTGGCAGCGCAGCTTGCCGCCCTTGGCCTTGCTGCTGGCCTGCTCGCAGGACTGCTCCAGCGTGGTCAGCGACCTCTTGCGGGCCTCGTTGGCTGCCGTGTCGCCGAGGCCCGCAATGGCCTTGGCCACCTTGTCGCTTACATCCTCGGAATCCACCAGCACATCCGCGAGCTGGGCGGGGCATCGCTGCTCGGCGTTGCGGTTCGGCGCGGCGAAGCCGAGATCCACCAAACTCTTCTCCTTGGAGGATAGTTCTGCGAGACACGACTCCACGCAGTGGTGATTGGTCAGCATCAGGCCCGAGGGCGAGACGAACGAGGCGGTACAGTTGGTGAGCCGAATCGTCGAGAGCCGTACATGATCAAGCCACGCGGGCGTGATGTCGGCGCCGTACTGCTGCTTCACCGTACTCGACGGAAAATTATCGAAGGTCCACATGCCCTCGTCGGCATACACGGGCAGCGCGGCCAAGCCAGCCAGCACCAGTAGAACTACACGCATGCAATCCTCGTATTCTTAGGTGTCCGCCATCGGCTACAATCTACGCCGAATCAACGCCACCGAGGCACCTTAATCCTTTGAACTCCGCCACCGACGATCCGCGCCCGTCCCCGCCCAGGCACCGCGCCTTCACATCGTTCTCCAACCGCGACTTTCGGATATTTTTCTTCACCGCCACAGCTGCCATGATGGCGGACAATATCGAGCACGTCATCAGCTACTGGGTGATATTCCAGAAATTCCATTCGCCCGCCTTGGGCGGCTTCGCGGTCGTCTCGCATTGGGTGCCGTTCCTGCTGTTGGCGGGCTTCACCGGGGGCCTGGCCGACCGCTTCGATATTCGCCGCCTCATCCAGGTCGGCATGCTGCTGTTCATCGGCGTGTCGATCGGCTGGGGTGTCATGTTCATGACCGATTCGGCCGAAATGTGGAAGGCCATGGTGCTGCTGGCCATCCATGGATTGGCCGGCGTCATCTGGATACCCGCCTCGCAGGTGCTCATTCACCGGATCGTCACGCAGGAGCAATTGCCGAGCGCCGTGCGGCTGACGGCGACGGGGCGCTACCTGGCATTTCTGATCGGGCCGGCGGTCGGCGGCGGCTTGCTGCTGGTGTTTGGTCCGGTCTACGGAATTTTCATCAATGCGGCCATCTATGTGCCGCTGTTCGCCTGGCTGCTCATGGTGCCCTACGGCTCGGGCGACGCGGATGCGCTTCCCGGGCCGCAGCGCGTGAAGAGCTTCGCCGACATCTGGTCGACCATGCGGGTCATCGCGAGAAATCCGGTGCTGATTTCGATGACGGTGTTGATCGGCGCCGCGTCGTTCTTCGTCGGCAACGCCTATCAGGCGCAAATGCCGGGATTCGCGCTGGATCTGGGCCACGAGCGTGTGGACTTCGCCTATCGCGCGCTGTTGGCGGCGGATGCCGCCGGCGGCCTGGCCGCCGGCCTGATATTGGAGGGCCGGGGATTGCTGCCGCCGAAGGTGCGCACGGCATTCATTTTGGCGATGATATGGTGCTGCGCGCTCATCGGCTTTGCGCGCTCGAGCACCTACGCTATCTCGATCGGGTTGTTGTTCGTCGCGGGGTTCGTGGAATTGGGGTTCAATTCGATGGCTCAGTCCCTGGTGCAGATGAACGCGCCCGATGACATCCGAGGCCGGGTGATCGGCGTGTTTTCGATGTCGGCCCTGGGCCTGAGGGCTTTCAGCGGACTGAGCGTGGGCCTGCTCGGCGCCGTGGTCGGCATCCACAACTCACTGGGTTACAGCGCCGCCGCGTTGCTGGCGCTGCTCGCCGTCCTACTGGCGACTCGCCGGTTCACGCGGCGCGAGGGCTCGAGGGAGATCCCGAGTTGAGCTCGCCCGGCGACATCGATTTCATGAGGCGCGCGCTCGAGCTCGCGCAGCGGGCGGCGCTCGATGAAGAGGTGCCCGTCGGCGCGCTGCTGGTGCTCGAGGGCCGGGTGATCGGCGAGGGGTGGAACCGGCCGATCGCAGGCCAGGACCCCACGGCGCATGCGGAAATCATGGCGTTGCGCGCCGGCGCGCAGCATCTGCGCAACTATCGGCTCGGCGGGACGACGCTGTACGCGACCCTCGAGCCGTGCGCGATGTGCATGGGCGCCGTATTGAACGCGCGAGTTTCGCGCGTGGTGTTCGGCGCCTGGGATCCAAAGGCCGGGGCCTGCGGCAGCGTCATCGACTTGCCGCGCGAGCCCAAGCTGGGGCATGGCATCGACGTGTTCGGCGGAGTGTGCAGCGACGAAAGCGCCGCCCTGCTGCGCAATTTCTTCGAGAGCCGCCGCTAGTTCAGGGCCGTGGCGCTGCCGCCGGCTCCCCACGCCCATTCGAGCAGATCCCGGTAGCCGCGCACGTTGTCCACGTAGCGAACCGGCTCCCAGCCGCGGGCGTAGCCGTTCTCGGTCTGGCTGTACCAGTGCTCTTGCTCGAGCAGGGGCAGAAATTCACGCACGTCCTGCCATGAATCCGGATCGCGGCCGGCCTTCTGCGTCAGCACTCGCGCATCTTCGAGATGCCCGTAGCCGATATTGTAGGCCGCGAGCGCAAACCAAGTCCGGTCCGGCTCCGGCACATGACTGGGAATCTTCTCGTAGACCTGCCGAAAGTAGCGGGCGCCGCCGAAGATGCTCTGCCTCGGATCGGAAGGATTGGTCACCTTGGCCTCGTTCGCCGAATCCACCGTCAACTGCATCAAGCCCTTGGCGCCCGAGGCCGAGGCCGCCTTGGGATTCCACTTCGATTCTTGATAGCCGATGGCAGCCAACAAGCGCCAGTCCTGGCTGCTTTGCTCGGCCGCCTCCTCGAACCACTTCTTATACAGCGGCAGGCGGCTTTGCAAATGCTGCATGAAGCCGCGGGTACCGGCGAACTGCAAATCTTCCGAACGGCCGTAGTAGCGTTTGACGATGGCCGCGAGTTCGCCGCTGACATTGAGCCGGGCAAAATAATTGTTCATGTCCTGCAGGAAACCCGGATCGTGGGTGCTCGCGGCCCAGGCCAGCGATTGGCTGCCGGGGAAATCGAAGGCGATGCGCAGGTCCGGATGCGCATCGTGCGCCAATGCGAATTCCGTGGAATCGGCGATGGTGTAGTCGATGCTGCCGTCCGCCACCCCGTCGAGCAGCGCCTGGGTATCCGTGCTCGCGTCTTCCACCCACACCAGATCGGGCAGCAGGTTGCGGGCCTGCTCCAAGGTCTTCGCGTGCGAGCTGCCCGCCGCAATTTCCAGGTCCCCCGCGCCGATTTCCCCCAGCGAGGCCGGCCGCACCGCATCGCGACGGTAGATCAAGTGCTCGCGCACTTTCTGGTAGGCGGGGCCGAATTCGATGCCGGGAATGGGCTGCGAGGGCACTTTCAACCCCGCGGCCGCCAGATGCGCGTGCCCGGAGGTGAGCGCCGCGTAGAGCTCCGCATAAGTGCGCACGGGGGTGATTTTGAGCTTTACCCCGAGTTCATCGGCGAAGCGCCGCGCCAATTCGTACTCCGGGCCCTCCGGCATACCGTCCGGGCCGCGATAATAGGCGAGGGGCCCATTGCGGGTAACCACCCGCAATTCTCCCACCGTCTTGATCTGGTCGATCAAGCCCGGCAGGGGAGTGCAGGTGCCCAGCAAAGTGACTGCGGAGACCGAAATGACGACCTTCGTCCAGCGCCGCCAATTGAAGTGAATATTGAATTTACGCACGGTCGTGATCTATTGGAGTCCCGTGAGGCGGGGCAAGTTCTATTGAAGACAGGCCCGTTGCCGATGAGCTAGAATAACCGTTAATTTCTCGCCGCGGACTCTTGACAAATGCGTTTCTGTCATCGTTGATTATCGCGTCACAGTGCAGCAATGCTTAAGTTAATGCCGTAAAAAATTAAGTAAATTCTGCAAAATTTTAAGTTAATCGGAGAGGTACCGAAGTGGTCATAACGGCGCCGACTCGAAATCGGATGGTCGGGTAATTCCGGCACGTGAGTTCGAATCTCACCCTCTCCGCCACTTTTTGAACCGGTCAATGACCAAGCAAGCCGGTTCGCTGTTCTCGGTCGATGTGACCGGCCTCGACACGGGGCGCGGCGGGCCGGCGTACGCCCGCATTTGCGAGAGAATTCGCACGGCCATCGTCAGCGGCGCGCTGGCATTGAACGCCCGTCTGCCGTCGAGCCGAACTCTCGCCGCGGATTTCGGCGTGGCGCGCAACACGGTCGACTGGGCGCTCGGGCAACTGGTGGCCGATGGATACATCGTGCGGCGCCGCGGCGCCGGAAGCTTCGTCGCGGGTCAGCTGCCCAAGCACGATATGCGCCCGCTGCCTCCACAGCGGATCGCCGCATCGAAGGCATGTAACGTACCGCGCCGCTTATCCGCGCGGGCGCAGGCGCTGAAGAGCTACCCTGGCCATTATCGGCCCATCTCGGCGGTGCCGTTCACCCCCTCGCTGCCTCCCATCGATTTGTTTCCGCGCAAGGTGTGGAATCGGCTGCTGCAACGGGAGGCCGGCCGTTCCGGCGGTACCTACTGGGAGTATGGCGCGAGCAATGGGTTGGCGGCGCTGCGCGAAGCAATCGCGGCACATGCCTCCGCGTTGCGGGCGGCGCGCTGTTCGCCCGAACAAGTGATCGTGGTGACGGGCACTCAACAGGCGGTGGAAATTGCGGGCAAGGTCGTGGCGGATCCCGGCGAATGCGCCTGGGTGGAGATGCCGGGCTATCAACCCGTGCATCACTGCCTGCGCGCCGCCGGATTGCGGGTGATCCAGGTGCCGGTGGATGAGCAGGGCCTGGATGTGAGCGCCGGCCGGCGGCTCGAGCCGCATGCACGCCTGGTCTATGTCACTCCGTCGCATCAATATCCTCTAGGTCATGAAATGTCGCTTGGGCGCAGAAAGGCGCTGCTCGACTGGGCGGATCAAGAAGATGCCTGCGTCGTCGAAGACGACTACGACGGCGACTACCGATACGAGGGGCGCCCGATCGCCTCGCTACAGGGAATGGATGGCAACGGCCGCGTCATTTACGTGGGGAGCTTCAACAAGATTTTGTTCCCGGCACTGAGGATTGCTTACTGCATCGTGCCCGAGCCGCTCGTCGGCGCGTTCGTCGACGCGAAGCACGTGGCGGACGGCCACACGGCGTTGCTGACCCAGGGCGTGCTCGCGGCGTTCATCCTCGAGGGGCATCTGGGGCGTCACTTGCGCAATGTTCGCGCGATCTACAACGAGCGACGACTGGCGTTCCTCGAGGAGGCGGATTGCCTTGCGGAGTTCTTGGACTTCGGTCCGGCTCGGGCGGGTCTGCACGTGACCGGGATCTTCAGGCAGGGTCAGCTGCGCCGCGCGGATGACCGGGCCGTCGCCGCGGCGTGCGCCCGCGCCGGCGTCATCGTCGATCCACTCTCCAAATACGGCGATGCGGACCGCAGCGGGCTTGTATTCGGATTCGCCGGCGCCTCACGTGCTGACTCTCGCGCCGGTTTGGAGGCCGTTCGGCAGGCCATCGTCTCGGTGCGGTAATATTTTGCCGTGGCAGGGCAGACCGCCTTACCATGGCCGGTCTCGGGAACAAGAGCGCGGCGGGTGAGTCCAACGCGGTCGAAGCCCCTCACTGCGGAGATTTGGCAATGGAAGCACACCAACTGTCGGAAGAATCGGCGGCGCCCTTCCAATTGTCCTTGCGCATTCGTCACCCCGCCATCGCGCCCGATGAGATATCGACAGCCTTAGGGGTGTCGCCCGAACACAGCTTCAGGGCCGGCGACCTGCGCGCCGATCGATCGGTGGGCCGGCGGTCGGGCCAGCATACACAGACCTACTGGCTGGCCATCGTCACCGCCGAGACGTGGGCCGATCCGATCGATCCGGCATTCTTGTCCGTGATCGCTGCGCGCTACCCGGAGCGCAATGTGGCCGTATCCGCGGAGGATTTGGGCAAGACAGCGCAGAAATCAAGTTCGCGCAGCGTCGAAACGCTGCTGGCCCATTGTGTGCAGCGCTTGAATACGCGTCATGCGTTTCTCGAGCGGATTCAAAGCGACGGCGGCGACGTGTCGCTGCTGCTACTGATGGCGCGCGACTCCGCCGCCGATTTCACACTGCCGGTCGCGATGACGCGCATGCTGGTCAAATTGGGGATCTCGCTGGAATTCAAGTTCGACTCCTAGGCGCCGCGCCGCGCATGCAAACAGGGCGCGCGGATCGCGCGCCTATTTGAGTGTGGCTATCCGTCCTTGGGTGGGGAATTTCTGAAATTGCAGGGCGTCGTGGCCCGGGATCACCCGGTCCGGGGAGCCCGCGAGTTCAATCATGCGTTCCTGGTTTTTAATATTGGCCGCATGGTCCGATTCGCTGAACGTGGCGCTGGCCCGGTGCTCGGTCAGGTTGCGATACAGGTAGACGTTGTCCGATGCCAGAACGAAGGGCGGGCTGCCTTCGATGCGCAGGTACTGCGATGCATAGGTGTGCCGGCCTCCGGTATAGGCCCGGATTCCGGGAAATATCTCGACGTCGTCTCCGTCGACCAGGTGCAGGCGTGCTTGGGTGTTGAGTCGCACCAGCTCCTGAACATCGTCAGGATCGATGCCCTCATGATCCCCTCCCGGCTGCCACGCGTCGCCGGTGTAGTAACGGTACTCGTCCTTTTGGATCCAGACCTTGGCCTTGGGGAACAAATCGATGCCCCCCATGTGGTCCCAGTGGGCATGGCTCACGACCACATCGGTAACCTCTTCAGGCTTCACTCCCGCCAGGCGAACGGCCGCATCGGGCTGCAGGTAATTCTTGATCGTCCACTCCTTGAACCAGCGCTGCCGATGAAAGCCGCTGTCGAAGAGGATGACTCGCCCGCCGCCGCGGATCAGCCACAGGGCGTAGACGGTATCGACCTTTTCATCCTGGGGCGCGCCGATGACCATCTCGGAGACCGCGTCGCCGGGCGAGTCGGCATAGCGTATGGCCTCGATGGAGTACTCCGTGGCCGCCTGGGCGCCGAGGGAGGTCATTAGCAGGGCGGCACAGGCCAGAAATTTGGCAGTTTTCATGAGCCCAACCAAAGGTAAGATAGAGGCCGGGAAGGTATACATCGAGACCGCCCTCGGTGCTACCGCAAATACGAAGATCAAACCCAGTCAATTGGAAACCAACCATGTACAAACGCTGCATCCTGCTCTCGGCCGCTCTCGGTTCCCTGTCGATCGGACTGATGACCGCCTCGGCGGCAGCGCAGAAGGCTCCCACGGAGGCCATGGACCGCGACCTCATCGAGGTGACCGTCCCCCAGCTCGATCACTACTACGCCGCGCACAAGTACACGGTCACCCAGGTCGTCCGATGGTACCTGGCACGGATTCACAAGTACGACGGTGTCTACCGCGCGGTCGAGCAGGTATTGGAGAAGCAGGCGCTCGAGACGGCGGCCCGCGAGGATGCCGAGGCCGCCCACGGCGGCAGCCGCGGACCGCTCTGGGGGGTGCCCATCGTGATCAAGGCCAATACCAGCATCGAAGGCCTGGTCACGACCGATGGCTGGGACGGCTACACCATTCCCGGCCATGAATTGCTCGCGCCGCGGGATGCGACCATCGTCGCGAAGCTCCGGGCCGCCGGCGCCGTTCTCATCGGCCATACGAACATGCCTGATTTTGCCAACGCCGATACCAGCCGCAGCAGTTCCTTCGGCCGCACCGGCAATGCCTACGATGTACGCTTCTCTCCGGGTGGCTCATCGGGCGGAACGGTCACGTCCGTGAGCGCCAACATGGCGGTGCTCGGCAACGGTACCGACACGGGCAATTCCATCCGCATGCCCGCCGCAACCAGCGCCCTCATCGGGGTATTCCCGACGCGCGGATTGGTCAGCATCGCCGGGATCGCGCCGCTCGATTGGCTGCTCGACAACACGGGTCCCATCGCCCGCAACTGTATGGGACGCCGCCATCGCGCTGTCCGTCATGGCCGGCCCCGATCCTCTCGATCCGCCCACCCAAGAGTCCGCGGCAAAAGCGCAGGCGGGCCCGTACACCCAGTATTTGCAGGCCGATGCGCTGAAGGGTAAGCGCTTCGGCGTACCGGAGTTCATTCTGGACGGCGTCGGACCGCCATTCCACGGCGTGCCGGCAGCCGTGCCGGATGTGCTCGCCACCAAGCAGGCCGCCGATCAGAACAATTTGCTGGATCCGGCGACGCGGACCGCCTTCCTGAAGGCCCTCGATGAGCTTCGAGCGGCCGGCGCGACCATCGTCATGGATGATTCGGTGCTTGCCCGACAGCTTCGCGAAGATGGCGATCCGCGTCGCGACCTATCCCTATGTGAAGGAGGGCACGGATCAATTTCTGAAGACTTTCGGCCCCGCGCAATACCACTCCGCCGCGGAATACGACGCCGTCGTCGGCCAGCCGCTGGGGCAACCCATCATCGGCACCGAGACTCTGAATTCGCAGTTCGGCGATGTGACGATCACGCAGCGAAAGCATCGAGACCGATCCCGAAGCACAGGCGAATTTCTACGGCGCCGCGCAAGCGGATTGATGGACGCCTACCTCGAGACCATGGACCGGCTGCATCTCGACGGCTATGTCTATCCCGCGATCCAGATGCCGCCGGTCGATGAGACCATGGCGCAGAACGGGCGGCTGAGCGAAGGGCCGCATTCCGATACGAGCTGGGTCAACATGCTGGGCGTGCCGGCCGTCGTCGTCGTGGGCGGGTTCTATCCGGGCGGCTGCCCTTCGGGCTCGAGATCTCGGCACGGCCGTGGCACGATGGCGACCTGTTGGGGTACGCCTATGCCTATGAGCAGGCAACCCACCACCGGCATCCGCCGGTGCTGGTCGAGCAGGGGCTTCTCACGCAAACGCCTTGAGGCGGTAATGCCCTGAGGCGGGCGGCGCGGCTCGGCGCAGGGGCGCCCTTGCGGCGCCGCTCATCGCCTGGGTCTAGCCGACTATCGCGGCCAGTGCCCCACGCGGCGCAATTCGTCGGGCAATTGCGCGTAGGCGGCAATCACTTCGGGCAAGGCGGCATAGCACGCGGTGAACTCGGCCGGAAACCGGCACGGCTTGCCGGTGTCGAGATTCATGCTGAAAAAATCGATCTCCGCCTCCAGCACGCGCTTGCCGTCGGATGCCCGCAGAATGTCGAAGCGGCGGGTGCAGCGCAGGCGGCCGTCACTGGCCATTATCCATGTCGCCAATCAGCAGCACATCGCCGAGAATCGCGGCTTCGAGGTAGTCGACGCGCGTGTGCCGCACAGCCATGCCGCGGCGAAGCGCGAGACAGCGCTCGATGGGCAGGCCGAGGGCGGCGGAATGTGCCCAGGCGATGCGATCGAGCCATTGCAGGTAAACCGTGTTGTTGACGTGCTCGTATTCGTCGATTTCCTCGGCCACGACCCGGTGAGTTCCGGTGTAAGCGGCCGGCAGTCGAAAAAGCGGATCGCTCAATGGTCAAGCCCTGCGTTGCCCTGCCTGCACTATACCGTTGTCATAGGCCACGATCATGCAAGGTCCTTCGCTGTCTCTCACGGACGCGGAGGCGCTGTGTGCTTTCGCACGCTTCTGCGACCCGCACGGCCAGGTGTGGAACCTGGTGAATGAGACGGACAATCCGGCCGCCAGAAAAAATTTCGTCAGGCAAGTCGGGGACTGTCCGTCAGGCCGGCTGGTCGCCTGGGACAATGCCACGGGAAAATCGCTCGAGCCTCACCATGAGCCATCCATCGGTTTGATCGAAGATCCCGCCAATCAATGTGCGGGACCGGTGTGGCTGAGGGGCGGAGTTCAGGTCACCGGCGCGGATGGGTTTCACTACGAGATTCGCAATCGCGTGACCTTGTGCCGGTGCGGGGCCTCGAAGAACAAGCCCTTCTGCGACGGCACGCATGCGGCGATCAAATTCAAGGACGAGTGAGGCGGCCGCCTGGGTGCGATGCGCTAGGGTGTCGCGGGAACGAGCCGGATGCGGGTGATTTCCGATGGCACGCCGAAGCGATTCGGCGGCCCCCAGTAGCCGGTACCGCGGCTGACGTACACCCATAGATTCTTCAATCGGTACAGACCGCCCGTGAAGGGCTGGAAGAATCCCGACGAACAGATTCCACGGCCAGAACTGGCCGCCGTGCGTGTGTCCCGAGAGCTGCACGTCGAAGCCGGCGCCCGCCGCCGCCGGCGCGGAATTCGGCTGGTGCGCGAGCAAGATCTTGGCTCCCGCATCGGCGGGCGAACCGCGCAGCGCCGCAGCCGGATCGCTGTGCTGGGCGGCATCGAAATGATGGGCGCTCAAGTCCGTGACGCCGGCGAGAACCAGCGAGGCGCCCTGGTGCCGCAAAACCACGTGCTCGTTCTTGAGGACGCGCAGCCCCAGGCGCCGGATTTCCGCAGTCCAGGCGCGTTCGCCGGAATAGTACTCATGATTGCCGGTCACGAAGTAAGCGCCGTGGCGGGCGGCCAGCCCGGCCAGGGGCGCGGTGTGCGCAGACGACTGTTGCACCGAGCCGTCGACCAGATCGCCGGTCACGGCGATCAGATCCGCTTTCAGGCCGTTGACCAGGGCGACGATTTTCTCGACGAAACCTCGCTTGATCGTCGAGCCCGACATGCACGTCGCTGATCTGGGCGATCGAAAAGCCGTGCAGAGCCTCGGGAAGGCCGGCCACCGGGATGTCGACATCGACGATGCGGGGCCGGCGGCGCGCGATCACCAATCCCGCCAGCGTGACGAACGCGGTGAGCGCCAGGGTCCATCGCGCGGATGGGCGCACCAGCGCCGCGGCCTGTGGCGCGGACAGCAGCGAATGGGCGCCCAGCAAGCACGACATCACGCAGCAGAGTAAAGACGAACAGCGAGGAGAAAAATCCCATGGACAAAACGCCGATCCAGGCGAGCAGCATTTTCCAACAGCGGGATTGCGGATCCTGTGACTTCGCACCGACAGCGGGATGACCACGCAGCAGACGATCAGGACGGCGATCGCCGACGCACGCGCCGAGCGGGCCGAACGACAATGCCGGCAACAGCCGCCAGCCAATGTAGCCGGGCAGCGCGAGGAGCAGCCACAGGGGGTTGAAGAGAATAGGCGGCGCACGGTCACGCACTCAGCGTGGGGGCATCCGCGGCGATTCAAGGCGGGCAGCGCCGATAAGGCGATTGCGACCGGCCTTCGGCCGTCAGGGGCGCATCGGCTTGCGCAGCGATTCCATCCCCTTGAATTCGACGAATTGGGTCGTGGTCGCCCACAGATAGTCGCCGTAGAGAAAGGGCTCGAAGGAGGCCGCGCCATCCATCGGCAGGGGCCGGATCTCGGCGTCGGCGCGCGCCTCGTAGAAAAATGGGATGGACATGCGTTCGCTGCCGGTGCCGATCACGCGATGTTCGGTCGCCTTGATGCGCCCGCCGCACCAGCGCTCGAGGACCTTGCCGAAATTGACCGCCAGGCCGTCGTCGGATGGGCGGCACGTCGAGCCAGGTGCCGTCGCGATGGCGCGCCTGCAGCCCGGAGACTCCGTCCTGCGCCAGCAGCGTCAAGAATCCGGAATCGACGTGCGGAGCGCCGTTGACGTAGTACCGGGCGCCGCCGTGGGTCACCCAGAGACTGGGATCCGCCTGGGCGGTTTGCTCGGCATCGGTTCGAATCGGATAGCGCAGCAGGCGCAAGGTCGACAGCCCCTTGTCGAATGCCTGATCGAAGAAATGCTCCTCCAAGGACAAGCCG
This sequence comes from uncultured Gammaproteobacteria bacterium, assembly GCA_963837435.1. Classification (GTDB taxonomy): domain Bacteria; phylum Pseudomonadota; class Gammaproteobacteria; order Steroidobacterales; family Steroidobacteraceae; genus Bog-1198. The sequence goes on along the minus strand of CAWINJ010000008.1, from coordinate 169,180 downwards.
CGCGCAATCGCGCGCATCAAGTGCCTGGCTCACCTTGTCCATGGCGCGATAGTAGGCGGCCACCGATTCGCGCCAGCCCGGCAGCGCCTGCGCGGAGGGCAGCGGCGTGGCTTCGCGCAAGGGATCGTCGCTGTGCACCACCGAGGCGCCGTAGACCACGTCGGCGCCCATGTCGATGCCTTCCTTGGCGGTCAGGAAACCCGTCTGCAGCGGGAACCAGCCGCGGTAGACGTTGGAGTGCGAGGGATCGAACTTCTGCCGCCAGAGCTTGCGAGTCTCGCTCTGCGGCAGCTGAAACAGGCGCAGCAACTCCGCCCGCGCCGCGCGGCCGGTGCCGGCACATCGGCCGGAAATCCCCTTACCACCATGAAACCCGGCGCGGCCGCCGCCGCCATGATGGCTTGGTCGGTCAGCTCGCGCGCGGGCGATGCGGCGCCGAACAGCGCGCCGACATCGATGACAAGGAATGGAGTGATCCATGCTCTGATTACGTGAACCCGATCCGGGCGAGCGCCCAGTATATTGTCTTTGGCCATACGGGCTAGAATCAATCATGGGTCCTTACGTCGATTCCATCATTTCCGATGAGGCCATGCCCGCCGCCACCCAGGTGGTCATCATCGGCGGCGGCATCATCGGCACCTTCGCCGCGCTGACGCTGGCCGGCCGCGGCATTCCCGTCGTGCTCTGCGAAAAAGGCTATATCGCCTGCGAGCAATCCAGCCGCAACTGGGGCTGGTGCCGGCAGGCCGGCCGGGACGAGCGGGAAATGCCGCTGATCGTGCAGAGCCTGAGATTGTGGCGCGACATGAATCGCCTGACCGAATCCGATACGGGGTTTCGCGAGTGCGGTGTTCTGTATGTGGGCGAAAGCGAAGCCGATGAGGCGCGCTTCGCTGATTGGGCGGACATGGCGAAGCCCTACGACATCGGCACGCGCATCGTGCGCGGCGCCGAACTCGCCGCGCTCATGCCGGGAGCCAGCCGTACCTTCGCATGCGGATTGTACGTGCCCACCGATGGCTGCGCGGAACCGCAGCGGGCGGCGCCGGCGATTGCGCGCGCCGCGCAGCGCCAAGGGGCGGTCATTCTGGCTCACTGCGCCGTGCGCGGCATCGAGCGCAGCGGCGGCCGCGTCGCCGCGGTCATCACGGAGCGGGGGCGCATCGCCTGCGAGGCGGTCATGCTCGCCGGCGGCGCGTGGTCCAGCCTGTTCTGCGCGAGTCTCGGGCATTCGGCTGCCGCAGCTGAAAGTGCTGTCCTCGGTGATGCGCACGGCGCCCGTGGCGGACGGCCCGGGCCCCTGTACCTATCTGGATGCGGTCGCTTACCGCAAGCGGCGTGACGGCGGCTACTACGCATCGCCAGGGGCGCGGGCTACGTCGCGCCCTTCGTGCCCGACTCGCTGCGGTATTTGCGCGAATTCCTGCCGACCATTCGCAAGGAAAGCGGCTCGATGCGGGTGCGCGTGAATGCGCAGTCGCTGCGCGAGTTGCGCGCGCCGCGAAGCTGGCCTCTGGATCGGCCGAGTCCCTTCGAAGCGGCACGGGTGCTGGACCCCGCGCCGAATAAGACCCTGAATCGGGAGGCGCTCGCCGCCATGATCGAGCTGTACCCGCAATTCCGCGGCGTGCACATCGTGCAGCAGTGGGCCGGCTACATCGATGTCACGCCGGACGTCGTGCCCTACATCAGTTCGGTGGGCGCACTGCCGGGTCTGACCGTCGCGACGGGTTTTTCCGGGCACGGGTTCGGAATCGGGCCGGCCGCGGGGCGGCTGGCGGCCGAACTGGCGATCGGCGAGGCTCCGTCGGTGGACCCCGCGCCATTTCGCGCTCTCCCGATTCAGCGACGGCTCGCCCATCGTCATCGGCCCGGAAATCTAACCGGACGAGTGCGTCGCCGGCTTGCGGAACTTGATCACGAAATTGTCGGCCTCGCCGACGGCCACATATCGGGCGCGATCCTTGTCGCCCTTGGGAGAGAGTGGGCGGCAGAGTCCAGACTCCATCGACCCAGTCCTTCGTGTCGCGCGGGTTTGCGTTCATTTCCGATGAAGCGACCATCTCGAATCCCGCTTTCTTCGCCAGCGCGATCGCATAGTCCTGGCGCACATAGCCGTTCTTGGCCTTCGGATCCTGCGGCTGGTCATTTCGGCCGCGATGTTCCTCCATGCCGAGAATGCCGCCGGGCTTGAGTGCTTTGAAGATCGCCGCCAGCGCTTCGTCCGCATAGCCGCCATCCATCCAATTGTGCAGATTGCGGAATGTCAGCACGAGATCGGCCGACCCGGGCGGCGCGATGTCGAAGTGGCCGCGCCCGAGCGTCGTCTCTTGCACGGCACCGAACCGATCCTTGTGCGCGGCGAATCGCGCACGCAGGCTCTGATTCTCTCCGTCTTCCTCGCCATTGCCGCCCGGAGGCAGGGCGATGGTGTAGTGGCCATGCAGGGCGAGATAGGGACCCAGAATGTCGGTCCAGTAACCTCCGCCCGGCCACAGTTCGACCACCGACTGGGTTGGGGCAATCCCGAAGAAAGTCAGCTCTTCGATGGGATGGCGGGCCGAGTCCCGAGCAACCGCGGCGGGGCTGCGTGCGGGATTTGCAATCGCGCCTGCCAGCGCAGGATCTCCGGATGCCGCCGCCCAAGCGGTGGCCGATCCGGCGAGCGCGAGCAGCGTTGCGGCGAACGATGCGCGGAAATAAGTGCTGTGCATGGCGTTACCCTTCTGGATGCATTGATCGAGACTCAGTATCACAAATTCCACGGCGCGGCGACAGGGCGTCGCCGCTCGCGTCAGTTTGGCGGAGCATCCCCGCTGAATGGGATGGGGGTTGCGCCGGTCACCGCGCCGATGGTCGCCTTGTCGCTGACGTAGAGCTGCACTGTGCGTTCGAAGCGCAGATCGCCTTGCACGGTCGCGCCCGGACCGATCACGATGCGCGGAACCTCGCGGATCCAGTCCGGCAATTCACCGGTGGGCTTTTGCACCAGGATGCCGCCCTCCACGCGGGAAGTGCCGGTGATGTCCATGCTGCCGTTGACGGTCTTGATTCCCCCGCCCACATGCGCGGAAGGGAGGGTAATCCGGCCGTTCACATTCGACAGCGTGCCGGTAATGTCCGCCCCGTCTCCCAGGGTGAACGTGCCGTTGACGGAGGACGCGCCGCCCGAGACTTTCGCGCCATCCCCGAGCTTTATGGAGCCGTTCACGCTGCTCAGCAAGGTGGCGCTGGCGTGGTCGCCGAGGTGCACGCTGCCGTTCACCGTGGTTGCGCTGGTGACCACGGCGTTGTCATCGATATGGATCGAGCCGTTGACCGTGGCGACGGCGCCCGGCGTCCTGCCGGCCGGCACCTCGATGGAGCCGTTGATCTTGTTCGAGCCATCGCCGTCGAAAGACCCGTCGCATCCGCACAGAGCGGCGAGGGCGGTCGCGGCAAAGACAACACAGGCCGCCCACGGGCGGCGGCGCGTGCCGCGGCTGCGAACATCGGGGGTGTGCTTCGAGTCGATTCCTTCGCTCATGAGCGCTCCTTCATGGATACGTTTTGCCGGTACTGTACCAGTCCGGCGAACGGGCATCGAGAGGCGTATGCCCATGGCGGGCATGCCTTCGGCAACGAGGTTTCCGATTACCGAATGGCCTCGGTTGGCCGAGGTGTGGTTGCGGGCGATCGGGATCGTTCAGGAGTGAGCGAGCCAGCTGGCCTGAATTCGCCTCTGCCGCCTATAGCGTCGGTGGTAGACCGCGACTGCCTCGCAGTTAGCTGACGCTCGTAACTCAAGATAAGCTTAGGGAATGCCGATCCACGTGTCCATCCAATCCAACACCGGTATTCAAATAAGGCGGTTGGGCATTGCCGATGCAGGTCGGTTTAAGGCGATGCGCGTGAATGCCGCCAAGGAGTCCCCAGCTTCGGTTAAGCCAACGCCGGAGGAGGAATTGGAGAGACCAATCGACGATTTCCAGAAGAGACTAGTTTGGGACTTGCACAATATTGTAGTGGGGGCGTTTGACGGTGATCAGTTGGTCGGTATCGCCGGGCTGCGGCGTGAGCACGGCAAAAAAATACATCACACGGCAATTCTTTGGGGAATCTACGTGACCCCTCGCTATAGAGCGCGGGGTATAGCGAAGAGACTGGTCAAGGAAATTCTGGGCGTCGCCGAAGGGATCGCGGAGATCACACAGATAAAACTGAGTGTACACACAAAGAACGCACCGGCTAGAAAGTTGTACGCATCAAGCGGATTTGAAACCTACGGGATCGAGCGAAATGTCATTCGAATTGGCGAGGAATCGTTCGACGAGGAACTCATGATGATGGCGCTTCGGTAGCGGACGCGCTTCGGTAGAGGTCACATGCTAATCCGAGCTTTTCAAGTTGGCGATGAGCCACACCTGCATCAGGTGTTTCTTTCAGCAATACATGGCATCGCCAATAGGGACTACACACCCGAACAGCTGAACGCATGGGCGCCAGAGTATGTAGATCCCGTGCTTTGGGCCGACCGCATGCGAGGAATTGCGCCCTTCGTGGTGGAGGATGACGGGAAGCCGATTGCTTACGCCGATATTCAGCCAAGTGGGTACATTGATCATTTTTTCGTATCGGCGCGGTACGCCCGACAAGGGGTCGGATCGAAGCTGATGCGTCGACTACACGATGAGGCCGAGGCGAAAGGCATGCGCGTTCTTACAGCCAACGTAAGTCGAACCGCGCAGCGATTTTTCAAGCATTGGGGATTTTCGATCATTGAAGAGCGACAGCCTGTTGTGCGAGGTGTCGTAATACCGAACGCGCTCATGAAGAAGGAACTTCAAGACCTCGTCCGGACAACAACAAAGTGAAAGCAGGCGGTCACGAAGCGCCAGGTGGGGTCAACCCCGGCGGTTGCTCGCGGCGGCCCTCTCACCTGGGCAAGCCGCGCTGAGCCCGGCAACGGGGAGGGCCGCGCGCGGCTGCGAATGATCTCGCTCCTTGGTCCTGCACACTTCGGGGGAATCCGAACTCTTGCAAACAGAGCAACCCGCGAGCGCCAACACGAGCACTAGACCTACGATTTTCTTCATATAAAGCCCCAAGGAGACCAGCAAGAATCCCTGGCGCAGCAGTTTAACAGTATGCGGTTGCCGGCCCGTGCGCATACCGGCGGGCCGGAATCGGGTCGAGCGTCTTCGGTGATCCATAGCTCCTGAAATGAGATATATAACAATGGGTTGGGCGCCTTGGGGTGAGGGATACGCAGCGCCCGGGTGACCGAGTCCGCAATTCCGGGCTAAAGGTTTCGACCGACTCGCCGACAACCCCATTAGGGTCATTCCATTTTGCGATCGGAGGCGAAGAGCCATGCAAGTCAACAGCGTCTCAGCCACCCCGCCGAATACGGCAGGCAACGCATCCTCGACGGCGCCGAAGCCGGCCAAGACCGCGGCGGCACCGAAGGCCGCGTCCGCCGCGCCGCCGCCGGTTGCCCAAACCACTTCCGCTGCGCCGGCACCCGCCAATACCTCCGCGAAGTCCGCCCCTGCCGCAGCGCCCGTGCAACCCACCGCGCCTCAAGCCGCCAGCGACGCGGCCGCGAGCCTGGTGAGCCAGATCTATTCCACCAGCGTGGGCGGCAAGAGCTACTCGGGCAGCGTCGTGCAGTCCGATGGACAGTACGAAGTGTCGATTCCCAATCTGCCCGGTGCCACAGCGAGCGCATCGACGGCGCAGGCGGCGGAGAATGCGCTAACGCTCAAGATCGATATTCTGGTTTGACATAGACCGTATGCGCTGACGCTTTCCAGTTCACGTAGTATTACACCGGCCGTGCCGGTGCCTGGTCGAATTCCGTGACGAGAGTCGCCGCGAGGCAGTGGTACGCGGGGTAGATTCTGCGCCTCATGGGAGGTTGTCGTGAAAGATTCACGGACGATTCAGGGCTCCGGTTATAAGATCGCTCTGTTACTGGCGCTGGTGCTGGCGGTGTGTCCGCGTGGTTCGCTCCGAGCGGGTGAAGTGTACAAATCGGTCGACGCGCAAGGCCACGTGGTCTACTCGGACCGGCCCGACACCTCGGCTGCGCAGAAGGCGGAGGTCCACGTGGATCAACCCAATCCTCAGCAGGCGGCGCGAAATGCCAAGGAGCAGGCAATCCTCGACGCCCAGGAGGCGCAGCGCAAGCAGCAGCAGGCGAGCGACGACGCCAAGAAGGCCGTGCAGGATCACAATCGGCAAGCGCAATGTGAGAATGCGCGAAATCGCTACGATGCGTTGAAAAACGCCCGGCGAATCTACAATCTGGATGCCGATGGCAACCGCGTCTACGAGAACGACGCGGACGCCGACGCGAAGCGAGAAGAGGCCAGGGCCGCGATGGTGACGGCCTGCGGCACGTGAAAGGCCGCAAATTTCTCGTGGCCGGGCTTGCGCTGGCAAGCATCACGTCCTTCGCACAGACCGGCTACAAGTATCGCGACGCCAACGGGCAATGGGTGTACACAGACCGGGCGCCGAGCTCGGCCGCCCAGGCCGATACCTTCAATCTGGTGCACGAGAATACCGAGCTGCACATCGCCGTCGACCGCGAGGATGGTCCCGAATCGACACAGCTAATAGCCGTGAACGATTGTATTTGCACCGTCACCTTTACCGTGACGGTGGCCCAATCGGGCGACCCAGCCATCCCCGGCGGCGCGAATTATCGTGCGACGCTGGATGCGGGGACTCGGCGGACTCTAGTGCAGGTGCAACGTTCCGGCTCGGGCGATGCCGGCTTAAAATATCGGTGGTACGCGGCCCTCGGTTCGCCGGACGCGGTACACAATCCGACAAGCCCCTACCGGGTACCTTTCTCCATCGGCTCGACTTACACGATCTCGCAGGCCTACCCTAGCCGGATCACCCATGTCACTCCCGACAGCCAGTTCGCGGTCGACATTGCGCTGCCCGATGGCACGCCGATCTACGCGGCGCGCGAGGGAACGGTGATCATTGCCCGTCATGACTTCTTCCGTGACGCACTCGCTCCGGTAATGATGGACCAGGCGAACGTCATCGAAATTCTTCACGGCGACGGGACGATTGCCATGTACGCTCATCTGCATTGGGATTCGATCTGCGTGCACATCGGCGATCGCGTGGTGCGCGGGCAGTACATCGCCGATTCCGGCAACACCGGATTCACCTCCGGGCCGCACCTGCATTTTGCAGTCCTCAGAAATGCCGGCGGCGTGAGCGTCTCGGTCCCAATACTATTCGCAGGTGGCGGGGGAATTGCCATCACGCCCGCGACCGGCATGGCGCTGACGGCCTATTAGGTGATCGAGGCGCCCTTCATTCGCTCAAGTTTGCCTCGCGCAACAAGGCTGCGTACCGCGGGTCGCCGGTCAACCCTTTGAGCAACGGGTCGCTTCTCAGCCAAAATATTCCCGGATCCTGTTTGACCGCCGCATCGAGCCATTGGAACGCCCGATCGGCATCGCCGCAGTAGGAATAAGTCTCCCCCAGTTGAAACTCCGAGCCGGCCGAGTGCTGCAGCATGTAGGCGAGAGCGGCATCGGCCTGCGCACGGTGCTCCGTGCTATGACAGCCCAACGACAATCCATAGGCTTTCCAATTGGCACTGGGTTCCGCCTCGATGGCGGCGAAGGCGGCGACGGAATCCCCCTTGGCCAGCAAGATCCGGCCAAGTTCATACTGTGCACCCGGCTGGGCGGGATTGATGTCGATTACGTGGCGAATGGCGGCTTCCGCGTCCGCCAATCGTCCAGCATCGAAGAGAGCCCGGGCGTAGTAGCGGGCCGCCAGAAGATTGAGAGGATCTCGCCCCAGTATCTGGCGGAACAGGGACAACGATTGCTCATCGTGACCCAATTGACGCGCGGTAGTGGCCGCAGTCAGCAGCAGCAGCGGGTTATCTGGATTGCCTCGACGGCATCGGGTGAGAATGGAGTCGGCTTCCTGCCACTTGCGAGCCATCAACAGTCCGGTGCTCAGCATTGCGCAGCCATCGCCGCTGTCGGGGTCCGCTTGCAAGGCCCTTGCAGCCGCCTGCCGAACCTCTGCGATCCCTTTATCGAGACCGACAAAGCCATTGGCCACTTGTCGGGAGGTAACGAAGGCTTGGGCGGCCAGGGGTGGCTCCGCTTGTTTGGACAGAAATTCTTCCGGGATAAGTGGATCTGCCTGAGCGGTTGATGTGATCGTGTCTTGCTCTGCGGTCTTCGTCAATGGTCTTGAACAGAGAGAGTCTGCCGCGTTTAGCGGCAGAAGCTCCGGTTTTTTTCTTTGGCCTGAAAAATCCGACCGCCGTAAACGCTCCAGGAACCGAGATCTCGATCGACCCGCTACCTCGGGTGTCCCGAAAAATCGATGACGCATCGGATTTTGCGATCATGCCGCGGCCGCCATGAGAGGCGCGAGCCCCGCAAAATACACCTCGTCGGGCGTGGCGTAGCCGAGAGCCTCATGAATGCGCCGACCGTTATAAAAATCGAAGTACTCGCTCAGTCCTCGTCGTAGCTGCGTGCCGTTCTCGTAGGCGCGCAGGTAAATGTTCTCGTACTTGACGCTGCGCCACAGCCGTTCGATAAACACGTTGTCGATCCATCGTCCCTTGCCGTCCATGCTGATCTGCACTCCGGCCGCCTTCAGCGTATCGATCCACTCCCCGCTGGTAAACTGAGATCCCTGGTCCGTGTTGAAAATCTCCGGCTTCCCGTATTTTCCCAGCGCCTCCTGTAGCGCCTCGAGGCAGAAGTCCGGCGTCATCGTGTTCGACACCCTCCAGGAGAGCGTCTTGCGGCTGCCCACATCGATGATGGCCACCAGATACTGAAACCCATGGGCCATCGGTATATAAGTCAGATCGGCGGCCCAGACGTGATTGGGCCGTTCGATCTTCAGGCCGTTAAGCAGGTAGGGGTAGATCGCAGATAGGGGCGCGGGGATGCTCGTGCGCGGTTTACGGTAGATCGTCTCCATGCCCATCCGCCGCATCAGCGTCCTCACATGCCGCCGGCCGACCTCGTGGCCCTGGTTTTGCAGCTCCCGGGTCAGCTTGCGAGCCCCGTAGAACGGCCACTTCAGGTGCAACTCGTCCAGAATCCGCATCAGCTTCAGATCCCGCTCCGGCAAGCCCCGCGCCACGTAGTAAACGCTCGAGCGACTCAGATCCAGGATCTCCGCCTGGCGTTTCACCGATACCTCACCGTCCCGCTCGATCATCGCTTTGCGCTCAGGCCGGGGAATTTCCCGAGCGCGCCCTCTAAAAACGAGTTCTCCATCGTCAGCTCGCCGATCTTCGCCTGCAGCTCCCGGATGCGCTCCTTGCCGTCCGCCGCCACCACATCCCCGCCGAAGATCGCCGCCGCGTTCTGCAGCAGTTCCGTCTTCCAGGCCGTCACCTGGGTCGCATGCACTTCGTGGTGTGCCGCGATCTCGGCCACGGTCTTCTCACCTCGAATCGCTTCCAATGCCACCCGCGCCTTGAACGCCGCTGAGTGATTACGTCTTGGCTTTCTCATGGATATCTGCCCTCCGGTTGCTATATTGCCCGGACAGCAATCCACTTACACCCCTGTCCGAAAAACCGGAACCACCTCTGCCCAAGCCGACGCGTAGTTAGGATCCAGTGCGACCGCTTTCTGAAAGAAGTCGCGCGCTCTCAGCAGGTCCGACTCCGAGTCGCGGGCCAAGAAGTAGCGTCCCTGCAGGTACAAGTTGTATGCGTCGGTGCTTTGAGTTCGCGCTGCCGAATCCGACGCGGTCGACAGCAGGGTGATTTTCAGCTTATCGACGACGCCGCGCGCGATGTCGTCCTGCAGTTCGAACACATCCTTGAGATCCCGATCATAGGTTTCCGACCAGAGATTCACCCCATCGCTCGCCCGGATCAGCTGTGCGCTGACGCGCAAGGTGTTGCCGGCCTTGCGCACGCTGCCTTCGACGATGTTCGCCACATTCAATGTCTTGGCTATTTCACCAATCGTCGCCTGCCGGCCTTTGAAGTAGAAGGATGAGGTTCGAGCGATGACTTCGAGCCCCGGCGTCTTGGCCAGCAAATCGATGAGTTCCTCCGATAGCCCGTCGGAAAAATACTCCTGGTCCCGCTTCTCGCTCAGGTCGATGAAGGGCAGGACCGCGATCGACTTTTCCGGGGCCATGCCCGGCTCGGGCGTGCCGGAATGTCCATTGGGGACAGACTCCTCGGCGGCGGTCGCAACCCGTTTCGGTATGACGAGCCTATCCATCTGCCAATAGCCAACTCCGATCAAGCCCAGGACCGCAATCAACAGAAGCAGCGATCTCGCTCGTCTTGGCGCGGTATTGCCCGGGGCCGGCGGTCCGGCCTGAGGCGGGGCGTTTGCCGATGAAGAGCTCGATTCCGGCGACAGCAGGTGCAAGACGCGATCGACGAAGGCCGATGGCGTCGAACCCGATGGCAAGCGGATCCAATGAACATTGGAAAATGACTCGGGCGTGTCCGCGCCGGACTCGGGCGTGCCATCGATCGCCACCGGGACGATGAAGACCTTGTTGCGCGCCATCAGGTGGGTGCGCTGGTCGGCAAGGCGCCATTCGAGGCGAAAGTAGCCCTCCTGGCGCGTCTGGGTGTTGGTGGAGATGAGCGGGATGAACAGCGCGCAGTCGCGGATTTGCTGGCGGATCTTCTGATCCCAGACATCCCCGCCGCGCAGCTCGCTCTGGTCGAACCAGACTTCGATGCCGCCCGCGCGCAGCGCTTCACAAACCTTTCCGGCGGCCTCGGCATCCTGGGATGCGTAGCTCAAGAAGACCGCTCTCGACGCCTGCGCCATTGACACTCCGATCGGGGCCGGCGGCAGCTCACGAAGCCTCTTTGTGGGGCGCGCCGAGTGGCCGGGAATCAGAGCTTATACGAATTTCGACCGTCCGTTCGCACGCGATCGCGTGGTTTGCACGCGATCGCATGGACTGGAACGTATCTGCGTCGAATCGAGGCGCGCCCTTCGGGATATGTCTGCCCGGTCACTCTCCAAGTCCGCTGTCACGCTGACCGATCGAGACCGGGGCTGTCAGCACCCGGGCTTGGAAAAACGGGCGCATCGCGCTCGTCATATTCTCTCGCTTCACCCGGGCGCCGGCGGATCGGACCACCACCCAGGTGTCGCCGCGCTTCTCGAGCAGATCCATCCAGACAAACTCGCCGCTGCGGTCCTTGCCGTCCTCGAACCTCTTTTCGGTGACCCCGCCGTGGGCTGCGGCAATGTCGCCGAAGACCTTCACGTCCATGGATTCGATTTGAAAGGACACGAGTTTGTCCTTGCCGGATTTTAGGTCGGCAAGGACGCCTTCCTTGGTGTAGACCTTGCCGGACTGCCCAATGGTGACCCAGTCGTCGGCGAAGATTCGACTGAGCTTGTCGACATCGCCCGCCACCATGGCATCCCCCATTTGCTGTTCGATCTGCTTGATCTGTTCGACTTGCTTGAGCCCATCACCAGCAGCCGCGCCTATGGACGGAGCCGCGGGTGGGCTGGCCGATGCCAGTCCAACGCATCCACAGGCGAGCATGATTGCCACCATGAGCTTGTTCATCGATCGTCCCTCCTGATTGGGAACTCGTTACCGAGTTGATACCGAGTTGAGCCTGCCATCGAACGGATCTCAGTCTATGGGCAATGCCTGAACCGCCCCAGACCGCTCACTGCAGCCGGCTGGCGATTCGCTGCATCCATGAGCCGGCAGCGCTGCCTTGGCGTACAGTGACGACCATGAGCCAGGCGCAAACCGCTGTGCGTTCGACCCGTTGGCTGTGGATTACTGCCATCTGGTGTGCCGGGGGGCTGTTCGACGCCAGTCAAACCATACTCGTGATGCACGCGGAAGGCAGGCATCATCCCTGGCCACCGCTGTTCGCAACCGAGCTGGTGTCCTGGCTGCCCTGGGCGCTCGCCACTCCGCTGATCGTTGGCTTGGCGCGCAGATACCCCATCATTCGCGGCATTAACCTTCGAACGCTCGCCGTGCACCTCGTGGCCTTGGCCACGCTCAGCGCGGCCGCTGAAGCATGGTCCGCCTGGCTCCAAGTGCTGTTCAATCCCTGGGGCAGTCGCAAGTGGCCGACGTTCATGGATGCCTGGAGCCTGTCGCTCACCTTCCAGCTGCTCACCTGCCTCATCGTGTACGCGCTGATACTGACCGTCACCTATGCAGTAGACGCACGCGAGAGCATCGCGCGCCAGATCGCCGAGACGGCGCGGCTCAACGAGGAGCTCTCCAAGGCTCAGCTCGGGGCGCTACGCCGGCAAATGGAACCGCACTTCATGTACAACACGCTCAATTCCATCGCCGGCCTGGTACGCGACCAGCAGGGCGAGGCGGCGGTGAGCATGATCGTCGGACTCAGCGAGTTCCTGCGTCGTTCGTCGGAGGATTCCCATCGATCGCAGGTATCGCTGGCGGAAGAGGTGGAGTACCTACAGCGCTACATCGACATTCAGAAAGTTCGCTTTGGCGAACGCCTGCAGGTCAGCGTGGACATCCCGGCGGAACTGCTGCAAGTTCAAGTTCCAAACCTGCTGCTTCAGCCCTTGGTGGAAAACGCCATCAAGCATGGCATCGCCCAGCGGGTTGCCGGGGGCGCTATCCGCGTCGGCGGAGTGCGCCATAACGGCAATCTATGCCTCAGCGTCTACAACGACGGACCGCTTTCCCCCAGCGATGGGCAGGCGGGGCACACCGGCGTCGGCATCGACAATTTGCGGACGCGTTTACGGATCTTGCACGGTAGCCGGTCCGACCTGCAGCTGCGGCGCGTTGCTGCCGGAGCCGTGGAAGTGGTGGTCACCCTGCCTATCGAGGAGGAGTGAATGACACGCCTCGATAAGCGCCCCGTGCCAATCCACGTTCTGGTGGTCGACGATGAAGCACTGGCGCGGCGCAATCTGACCGTGCTGTTGCGCGGCGATCCGGACATTGCCTCCATCGCCGAGTGCGGGTCCGGCTCGGAGGCTATCGAGGAGATCAGGAAATCGAAGCCCGACCTGGTGTTTCTGGACGTGCAGATGCCCGAATGCGGGGGCTTCGACGTGCTCGAGATGCTGGGCGACGAACTGCCCACCATCATCTTCGTGACCGCCTACGATGAGTATGCGCTGCGCGCCTTCGAAGCGGGCGCGCTCGACTATCTGTTGAAACCATTCGACAGCGCGCGCTTCGGTCGTGCCCTCAGCCGCGCCAAGGATAGACTTGCACACTATCCGCCCTCGCAACCTGCTCCGGCGGAGCGGCTCGTGGTCAAGAATCGGGGCCAGGTGCTGTTCCTGAGCGTCGCGGACATCGACTGGATCGAAGCAGCCGGATACTACGCCTGTGTGCATGTTGGCGGCGACACGCACATCATCCGCCGGACGCTGTCGGAGCTCGAGCAGCACCTGGGCGAGGAGAGGTTCATCCGCATTCACCGCTCCATCATCGTGAATCTCGATCGGATTCACGGGCTGCAACTGCAGAACGGCGGCGAGTACGAGATCGTATTGAAATCCAAGGTGCGGCTGCAGCTGAGCCGCCGCTATCGCAAGCGCGTGCGGGATCGCCTGGACGCGATGTCGGTAAGCGAGTAGTCGCGCCGGCCGCACCGCTGCGCATATTGTCCCCGGCAGCGAATGGGCAACCCCGTCTTCCGCGCCGAAGAGGAGCTCGTCCCTCTTCGGCGCCCGATTGCCGCCGACTTCAATGTTTCGTCAAGGCGTGTTGCCGGTCGTGCATCCAATGTCGCACATCGATGTCCACCAACATCGCCCAGAGCGCAATTCCCGCCACGACAATTCCCGCCGCGAGCGTACTGTTTCTCGCTGGCGCATTTGCCGAAAAATCGAGAATCCAGGGTGATGCTATCAACCAAATCCCCAGTCCCAAATTGGCGGCCTCCTGCCAAAACTTGGGTACCTGGGCGGCCGCCCGGCCGGCAGCCACGATCAGCAGAACCACTCCAACAACCCAGGAATTCCAGGTCACATCGCGCAGACCCGGCGCGAATCCCAACACCATCGGGGAAATCAGAATCCAGACACCCAGCAAGATCGTGACTCCCTCCGGCCATTCTCTCCTGTCCATAATCCTTCCCTCCCGACGCTTTAGCGCAAGCGATCGATCCGTTAAGAATTACTCTAGTCGCAAGACAACGATCAGGTTGCTGTGCCCATCCTCCTTCAGCCTGTGCACGCCTGGATTTTACTCCTTCGGCTCGCCTTACTGTTCGCCGAGAAGCGGCAAGTGCACCGCAACAGTATGTGGCTGGAATCGGTGATCTGAGGAAGCCTGCAATAGAACTCGCGACTTGACCCCGATTCAATCCCGTTCCGGCTTAGAGTAGAGCGCAGTTGACCTGCGCCTTGCGCGTATCAGTCACGCCTTCAAATCGGCCGCAAGGACCACGGAAGGGATTTGCCGGCTGAGGGATTACTCGGCGCTGCGCGCCTCGCCCCTTCGGGGTCGCCCTAAAGGGCGATCAACGCCGCTGCGCGGCGTTGTCGAGCCCGGCTGGTTGTCTGTCGGGGGTTCGAATTGACGCCGTCAAGCGGCCTGTGCGTGGCTGCGTTATTCAAATTTTTTGAGGGCTGAGGGATTCGAATAATTGTGCTATCACGATGATTCTATTGAGTCACAGAATCCCAATAAAATGAGTTACCCCTGAAGTTACCCCGCGGCACCGTTGGGCCGAGATAATTCAGGTGATCTCGGTCGGGTGTCCGCTGTCCACTTTATGGGGCCACAGCGATCTCGCCCAGGCGATATCATCGAGGATATGCGCACAGTGAAATGTATCTCTACGAGGTGCGCGATGCGAGTCTCAAAATGGGGTAACAGCCTGGCAGTTCGACTTCCCGCGACAGTGGTGGACGCTCTCGGACTGAAAGAGGGCGATCAGATCGAAATTCAAGTTGCCGCCAAGAACGCGTTCGCAATTGCCAAAGCGCCCGGCGCGCCGAATGTAAAATCGGAACAACGACCGCTAGGATGAAAAGTTCGACAACATTGCTGAGGCTTTTTCCAGGGCCGAACCCTACTATCACCAACACAAGCCATAGCCCGAATGGGACAACCAAAGACGCGTAGTCCCAAGCGATCCAGGCACCGTGACGCCGAGCATTCCACCAAGCAGGGCCGGAAGCGAGTGAAGCGAGAAAGAGAAGCACGAGAAAAACAGCAAACATATTACGGGCAGAACCAGCTTGTAACTGCGCGACAATGTGCCGCGACAAGCCAAGCTGAAACACTCAAATGACGACTCCCTGCGCCTTTGCGCGTCCGTTTTCCTTTCGGTGCCAGCTTACCGCAGATGGCGAGTGGCGGCTTTATGGCTACAAACCTCTGCGGCCGAGCGCCCGGTGTTGGCCGAACGGCCCGACGTCACCCGCGTTTATGAGTTCGTGTGATTTGCAGATCCAGCTCTACGCGGTCATAGTTAACTTTCGGTGCGATCCGGCCGCGCTCACCGGGCTCCAGTCTAACCAGTCCATAGCCTGCCATTGTTTTCAGCGTGCGCGACAGATTCGACTTTGCCCGGCCAGTGAGGCGCGCCAGTTCCTCTATCGAACCGGGCGCGGCTTCGCTAATTATGCGCAACAATTCCCGATTGCCGGCGGACAATATCTTCGCAAAGGATTCAGTCGAGGTGAACCAGACCCGTGGTTCGTCGGCGACCAGATACCCCCCGCGTGCAACCGCTAGCGTGCGGGCCTTCATTTCTGCATACGTCGAGATTCCAACCTTTAGTGTCGTCACGTGATGATTCCTCGTTCGCGGAGCACCGAGTCGACCGTATTCCAAAAATCCATCAATAGGCTAGCAGCGTCGCGATAATCGTAGGCCTTGATCGTCTTCAACCTGTGTCGGTGATCCTGCGGCTCACCGAGTCCCTGCTTGGCGACCGGATGAGCATTGTCAAAACCGACTAACCGCTCGCCTTCCGGGCCGTGCAGGGTCAGCGAGTAATCTAATCCGTGTGGCTTCTCAGGGGACGCTGCTACGCGTGTCACCACGAACCGCACCCAATGGCCGCCCTCCGGATCGACCACGAGTATTTGGCCGTCGAGATCAAGCAGTGTATCCAGGCTCGGGTCATGCGGCGCTGTCACTCTTTAAGGTTATCATACTGACATAACCATCGCAAATCTCGGGGACTTGGAACCAACGAATGTATAAGCGAACGTCCGGAATTGGGCAGTCAGTTTCGCTTCGTGAATGTCCGGGTCTAGCCGGAACCTACTGTTGCATTCTGTCGCAAACCTTGCCCAAGGCCCGTGTCCATGTCGAGAGAGTGCTAGGAATGTTTCTGGGTCGTTTTGGAATTCATGGCAGGATAGCTGGCCGGCGCCTTTTGTGTCCCAATGTGACTCAGACAATTCGATTGCCGGCGGAAACTGCGGACTCACGTGTTGATCCGATTTGGAACACGCCGATCGCCAGGCTCGGACCGACGAGTGCCCGAGCGAATGTTGCGATGGACCAGTGCCAATCTGAGTTGAGTGGAGCCGAGTGCAGGATGGCCTCAGGCTTACGTTTGGGCCACATTGTGGCCCATCGCACGTCCGTATGAACAAACTCGATCAAGCGGATCTGTGGAAGATCAGGGCAAGTTCTGCCAGCACTTCAGGACATCCTTGGACACTCACACGCAATCGCGCGCAGCCCCGACTTGTCGCGCTTAAATGTGAACCGCCGGCGCCCGCGCCCGCGCCGCGCGGCCTCGGGCGAGTAGTGGCACGACATTCGAATTCGCGGCCGCGACTCTCAAGTGATCCAAGTAGTCGGACCAAGACTGCATCATCTTGCGCCGCTCAGGGAGGCGCTGCGCTTTGTTGTATGCGGCGCGCACTTTGTTGCGCTCGGCGTGCGCGAGCTGCAGCTCAATCAGATCGGGGTGATAGCCCTGCTCGTTCAGACACGTGGATGCAAGCGAGCGAAATCCTTGACCGGTCATTTCCTCGCTCGTGTAGCCGAGGCGGCGCAGCGCGGCGTTTACCGTGTTGTTGCTCATCGGTCTTGAGCGGCTGCGAAGCGATGGGAATACGTACGGGCCTCGTCCCGTGGCGGGTTGTAGCTCGCGCAGCAGTGCGATCGCTTGTTTGGACAGCGGCACAAGATGCTGCTCGCGCATCTTCATTTTCTCCGCCGGGATTCGCCATTGCGGTTCGTAGCCGTCCAGTTCGAACTCCGTCCACTCGGCATGGCGCAATTCGCCGGGGCGCACGAACAAGAGCGGCGCGAGCTTCAAGGCATAGGCGGTGCCGGTGTGGCCCGTATAGCCGTCGATGGCGCGGAGCAGCTCGCCGATGCGCGCGGGTTCGGTAATGGCCGCGTGATGTTCGGATACGACCGGGGCGAGGGCGCCGCGCAGGTCCGCGGTCACGTCATGTGCGGCGCGTTCAGTCTGTACGGCGTAGCGGAATACTTGAGAACAGCGCTGGCGGGTGCGGTGCGCGGTTTCGTGAATACCCCGGCCTTCGATGCGCTTGAGCACCTTGAGCACATCGGTTGCGCCCAGCTTGGCGATGGGGCGTCCGCCAATGTAGGGGCATACCAAGGTTTCCAGTGTCCATACTGCCTTGGCGTAGGTGGCAGGCGCCAGTTTCTTCTCTTGCAGCGCCAGCCATTCGCGGGCGACAGCCTCAAAGGTGTTCGCGGTCGAGGATTTCTCCGCCTGCCGTTTGGCGCTCGGATCGACACCGCTGGCAAGAGTCTTCCTCGCCTCGTCACGCAACGTGCGCGCTTGCTGCAATGTGACGCGCGGATAGACGCCCAACGAGAGTAGTTTTTCGCGGTTTTCGAATTGGTACTTGAACCGCCACCACGACGCGCCGTTCGGATTGACCAGCAAGTAGAGGCCGCCGCCGTCGCTCAGCTTGTAGGGCTTTTGCGTCGGTTTGGCGCTACGTAACGCGGCGTGCGTCAGTTTATTGATCGCCATTTTCGGGGTAACTCATTTTCGCCGAAGTGAGTTACCCCGAAAGTTACCCCCTTTTTGGAGCGGGAGTCAACCTCCAAGTCCGGACGTCTACGGATGATGAAACACCGCAAATTCCAGCGTTTTTCTCTCATCTGGCGGACGTCTGCGGAAGTGCCTGGAAGCGGGGGTTGGTGCCGGCTGAGGGATTCGAACCCCCGACCTACGGTTTACAAAACCGTTGCACTACCACTGTGCTAAGCCGGCATCGCAGTCGCGGATTATAGCTGACCGATGCGTATCCGGCGCGCGGGCTACTAGGGGGATTGCACGGTCGATCTATCGCCCAGTAGATCGACCGCGGCTTGGAAGAGCTTGGCGCGCAGCATGAAACGCTCGTTGGCGCGGGTGATGTAGCGCACCGCGATTTCGACGCCGCCCACGACGGGTTTGACGTTGACGGCGGGTTTGCCGGAGAACACCTTGCCGCGCTGCGCGGGAACGGCGCGCTGCCATTCTTGCTCGGCTTGGCGGGCACTCTCGGCGGTGGCTTCGACCACTTCCTTGGTGATGGCGGCGACGATGGGGTAGGGGTCCCGGCCGGCGGGTACGACCACCTGCAATTCGTCCCAGAGCCACTGCCCGGAGGTCGAAAAGTTGAAGTAGTGCCCTTCGATGGCGAAGCTGTTGGTGAAGGTGACCCGGCGGCCGGTGGGGTGTCCGGCGTCGCTCCAATTGCCAGTCTCCATCATGACGGTGTGGAACATGCCGAGTTCGGTGACCTCGCCGCTGACGCCGTTGATTTCCACCCAGTCGCCGAGGCGAATGCCGTTGCGGCCCATGAGCATGAGCCAGCCGAAGAAGGCCACGATAAAGTCCTTCAGGGCGACCGTGAGGCCGGCGCCCACGATGCCGATGAAGGTACCGAATTGAGTGGGGATGCCGATGATGATGAGCAGGATCACGATCACGGCAACGACCCGCAGTACGACGCGGGCGAGGCTGCGCAGGGTTTCGACCTGGCGCCGGTCGAGCTTGGGATTGCTGAGCAGATGCTGCAGCCATCCATCGAGGACCAGCATGGCGATGAGCACCACGATCACGATCAGCGCATTGAGCAGCAGGGTATGCGCGAGCGTGTGCGCCTGCAGTGTCACCAGGGCGGACCATTGCCCGTAGATTCCGCCGAGCTGATTCTGGTCGACGATGCGCCGATCGAGCAGGGTCAGCACCTTCTGGTCGGCGGCCAGCGATTTGGTTTGATTGAGCAGCGCCGTGGCATCTTCATGAGTATGCTGCGCGCCCGGCGCGGCACCCGGCGCGGCGGCGGGCGCAGTGCCCGAGGCATCGGCAGCCTTCCCGTGCGGCGCGAGTTCGGAGATGCTGCTCTTGGCGGTCTCGAGCGAGGCGGCCAGCTTGGCGCGCCGCGCCGTCAAGCGTTCGGTTTTCTGCACCGCACTCGCTTGGGCATCGTCGATTTCCTGCCGCTTCTGCACCAGGTGGACCCAATCGATGAAGCGGGTCCAGGACCCGTGCTTCTCCGCGGCAGCCGGCGCGGCGGCAGCCGGCGCGGTGCGGGCTTTGACCTCGGCGTCGTGCTCCTGCTCCAAGGCTTCGATCTGCTTCTGTTGATTGCCGCCGGCATCTACCAGATCCTGGTTCTCTTGATCCAGTTCGTCCTTGTCCAAGTCCAGCTGCGACTGGGCGAGGTCGAGCGCGTCTTGCAAGGAATCCTTCTGGGTTTCCTTGGCCTGCGCCAGGGATGCGGTCAGGGTGGTCACCCGCTGCTGATCCGCATCGAGCAGGGCTTGGGATTTGCGGATTCGGTCTTGGATTTGCTGCGCTTGGGGATTCAACGCGGGGGGATGCGCCTCGACATCCCGCAATGCCGTGGTGAAGGCAAAGGCGAGCGCGTGGTCGGCGATGCGCAGCGCCGATTGAGCCAAGGCCTGCTCGTCCGGTGTCTCGGCCAGCCGGGCGAGCCGCTGCGCCGTCGCATAGGTGCTTTGGTCGACCAGTCCCGCCGCCGCCAGCGCCGCGGCGCGCTGGCGGGTCGCCCGCGCGGTGGGGGGCGCGGTTTTCCACCAGGCGAAGCCGGCGAGGGCGAGCAGCAGCGCCAGGAAAATCGTCAGTATTTTTTGAGCGAGCGTCATGGGGCGGGCGGCTGTCGCAGGGCGGGCACCAGTTCGGCGAGAGTGGCCCTCAGTATATCCATATGCTCGTAAAGTGCATCGACATGGCCGCCGAAGCCGTCATTCGTGACCGAATCCAAGGTCAGGAGGCGCTTCGGTTCGTTGGCGGCCGCAAACAGCTTGAGCGCGTGCGCATAGGGGATGAGCGTGTCGGTGCGGCTGTGCGCGATCACGACCGGGACGTGCACGCCGCCGATTCGGGCCAGTGAGTTGAAGTGCACCCCGACCACCCAGCGCACCGGCAGATACGGATACCGGTACGCCGCGGCGTCCGGTATCGAGGTGAATGCGCCGAATACCACCAGCGCCGCGACGTCGTGGCGGGTCGCGAGCAGCACCGCGGGGCCCGATCCCAGCGAGTGGCCCAATAGAATGATGCGATTGGGCGCTATTCCGCGCCTGAGCAGTTCCTGGTAGGCGGCTTCGGAGTCCTCATACATGGCCGTTTCGGAGGGCTTGCCGGGGGTGGGCCCGAAGCCTCGATAGTCGATTTCCAGGACATTGAACCCCGCGCCGCGCAGCGCCTCGCAATGGCGCACTTGCCAGGGCGAAAAGGCCGTATCGGCATTGCCATGCAGGTGCAGCACCCAAAAGCCGGTGTCGGCATCGGGGGAAGTGCGATACACGAGAGCCGCAAGGCCGGCGCCCGTGGGTTCGGGCACGGTCAGGCGCTGCGCGTCGGCCGGCAGCACGGCCAGCATGTGCTGGCGGCCGCGCGCGGCGGCAAACACGATCTGGTCCTCGTGGATCTTCAGCCACCCCATGGCTAGGGCCATGACCAGTACGACCAGGCCGCCCGCCAGGAGGGCGATCTTCGCCACGCGCTTCAGCATCAGTGCCAGCTGCCCACCGCATCGCGCGCGGCCTGGTTGAGCGGCCGGGCCACCAGGCCGCTCTGCGAGACTTTGATTTCGTACAGGGCACCATCCGCCATGGGCAGGAAGGTGGCGCTGCCGTACAGCGCGTCAATCCATGGGATCCAGGAATGATATCGATGCGCGAGTTCCCACGGGTCGATGAGCTGGGGCGGATTCAGCGAATACACACTGCGCGGCTGGCTGCGCTCATCCTCGATGCGCGTGTAGCGGCCGCTGATGCGGTCCAGGCGATACAGGGCATCGAAGCCGATCAGATTGGCGAAGGCTTGCCACTTCAGGACACGGGCATCGATCTGCCATTCATCGCCGCGCAGGTCGAAATCGGCATGCTCGCCGCTTGGGTAGGTCAACACGGCGTGGAAGTTTCGCTCCGCGGTGCGCGTCAATTGCAGCTCGCCCGCGGGCTGCTCGAAGCTCAGGCGCCGGTAGGTCAGCAGATTGGCGGCGATCAGGGCTGCGCTCGCGCTGAGCAGAATGAGGACCAGCGCGCCGCTGCCGACCACCAGGCCGCCGAACACTCGGCGCCGGCGGATGCGGCGCGCCGCGGCGAATAGGAGCAGGATTCCCGCCAGCGCGAAGACGACGATCAGTGCGGAGAATGTCATGGGGGTAAGTCTAACGGGAACCGGAACCGAACCTCATGGGACTAACAAAACACTTAGCCCGGTTCCGGCGTCTCGTTGCAGACTTGCATAGTTTGCTTTGTTTCCAATGATTTGCAAAGGGGGGCGAGAATTGCGGCGGGTTGGTGCAGGCGGCGGCACGGCGGCTCGATTTCGCGCATTAACAGACCTTAATAAGTTGACCACCAGGTGTTAACCACGCCGGGCTCAGGGTGGCGCAGTCATGTCGATTGCCCCGTATCCTCGTTTGGTTCGCGCCGCGCAGGCATGGCCGTGCCGTGCGAGTGGGCGATGAGGTTGTCTAGCTAATGTGGATTGTGGAAGTTGCGCTGCGGCGTCCGTACACGTTCTTGGTGATGGCGCTGCTGATCCTGCTCGCGACGCCACTCGTGCTGCTGAAAATGTCGACGGACATCTTTCCGGAAATCAACATTCCGGTCATCAGCATCGTGTGGACCTATAGCGGGTTGTCCGCCCAGGACATCGGTCAACGCATCACCGCGGTCAACGAACGCAGTCTGACCACCACGGTCAATGATATCGAGCACATCGAATCCGAGTCCCTGTCCGGCTTCTCGATCATCAAGATTTTCTTCCAGCCGAACGCCAACATTCCGACGGCCATTGCCCAGGTGGTGGCGATCGAACAGGCGCAATTGAAGCAACTGCCGCCCGGCATCCTGCCGCCGCTGGTCATCAAGTACTCCGCATCCAGCATTCCCATCATTCAGCTCGGGCTGTCCAGTGCCACGATGACCGAGCAGGCGGTGTTCGATGCCGCGGTGAATTTCCTGCGGCCCCGCTTGGTGACCATCCCCGGTGTCGCCATCCCCTACCCGTACGGCGGCAAGCAGCGGGTGATATCGGTGGATCTGGACACCAACGCCTTGCTCGCCAAGGGGCTGACCCCCAACGATGTGGTCAATTCCATCAATACCCAGAATCTGGTGCTGCCGTCCGGGACCGCCAAGATCGGGGCGACCGAGTTCGTGCTCGCCACCAACAGCTCTCCGGACACCATCGCCGGGCTGAACAGGATCCCGGTGCTGACCCGAAACGGCGCGACCACGTACCTCTCCGAAGTGGCGCATGTGCGCGACGGGTTTTCGCCCCAGACCAATATCGTGCGCCAGAACGGCCAAAGGGGCGTTCTGGTGTCCATCATCAAGAACGGCGGCTCCTCGACCCTCGACATCGTCAAGTCCCTGCTCGCCGAATTGCCCGTGGTCGAGCAGATCCTGCCCAAAGACCTGAAGATCACGCCGCTGTTCGACCAATCGGGCTTCGTTCGCGCGGCTATCAGCGGCGTGGTCCGCGAAGCGGTGATCGCCGCCTGCCTCACGGCCATGCTCATCCTGGTGTTTCTCGGCAATTGGCGCAGTACCTGCATCATCGCCGTGTCGATTCCACTGTCGATCCTCACCTCGATCATTGCGTTGTTCATCATGGGGGAGACGCTCAATATCATGACCCTCGGCGGGCTGGCGCTCGCGGTGGGCATCTTGGTCGACGATGCAACGGTGACCATCGAGAACATCGAACGCCACATGCACTTGGGATCGGACCTGCACAAGGCCATATTGGAGGGCGCCGGCGAAATCGCCGTTCCCGCCCTGGTCTCCACCCTGTGCATCTGCATCGTTTTCGTGCCCATGTTCTTCCTCACCGGTGTGGCGCGCTACCTGTTCGCGCCGCTGGCGGAGGCCGTGGTGTTCGCCATGCTGGCCTCCTACATCCTGTCGCGCACGCTCGTGCCCACGCTGGTGATGCTGATGATGGAACATGCATCGGGGGAGGGCGGTGCGCCGCCCAGCCCGCTGCAGCGCATGTACCGCGCATTCAACGCCCGCTTCGAGAAGGTTCGCGCCGGCTATGCCACCATTCTCGCCGCGGTCCTCGAGCGCCGGCGCCTGTTCGCCGGGGCTTTTCTCGGCTTTTGCGTGCTGTCGTGCTGTCTGGTGTTCATCCTGGGACGCGACTTCTTTCCCAGCGTGGACGGCGGTCAGATTCGGCTGCACATGCGTCTGGCCACCGGTACGCGCATCGAGGAGACGGCACGCGTGGCCGATGAGGTGGAAGGCGCGATCCGCGGCATCATTCCACCGAAGGATCTCGGCACCGTGCTCGACAATCTGGGGGTGGCGGTCAGCGGCATCAACAAGAGCTACAGCAACGCCGGCACCTTCGGCAGCCACGACGGCGAGATCCAAGTGTCGCTCAATGAAGGACACCGTCCCACCCAGCGCTATGTGGAGCAGATGCGCCGCGAATTGCCGAGGCGCTTCCCGGGCGTGGAGTTCTTTTTCCAGCCGGCCGACATGGTCACGCAGATCTTGAATTTCGGGCTGCCGTCGGCGATCGATGTGAAGATCAGTGGCGCCGATTTGCGTGCCGACTACGATATTGCGGCGAAGCTCATGAAGCGCATGGAGATGATTCCGGGCACGGTCGACACGCATATTCAGCAGCGCCTCGATCAGCCCACCGTGTCCTTGAACATGGATCGCACTCAACTGCAGCAGCTGGGTTTGAGCCCCAACGACGTCACCAACGACCTGCTGGTGTCCACGGCGGGCACCTCGCAAACCTCCCCCGCCTTCTGGCTGAACCCGGCGAACGGCGTGGTGTACAACTTGATCGTGCAGTCGCCGCAGTATTCGGTCGACAGCCTGGATGCGCTGCTGCGCACGCCGGTGCGCGCCGCGGCCGCCACGCAGGGGCCCGCGCCGCAGCTGCTCAGCAATCTGGTCAGCGTGTCGCCGGCAGTGGAGGAGGCGGTCGATTCGCGTTATAACCTGGCCCCGACCATCGACATCTATGCCAGTGCGCAGGGCCGCGACATGGGCGGCATTTCCGCGGACATCCGGCGGCTGGTGGCCGAACTGCGCCCGCAGCTGCCGCGCGGGGTGAGCGTCCAGATACTCGGCCAGACCGAGACCATGAAGACCTCGTTCATTGAGCTGGGTGTCGGTCTGGTGATGGCGGTGGTGATGGTGTACCTGCTGATCGTCGTCAATTTCCAATCCTGGATCGATGCCTTCATCATCATCACCGCTCTGCCTGCCGCGCTGGCGGGAATCTGCTGGATGCTGTTTTTGACCGGCACGACCTTGAGCGTGCCCGCCCTGACCGGCGCCATCATGACCATGGGCGTAGCGACCGCCAACAGCATTCTGGTCGTATCCTTCGCGCGGCAGCGCATGGGCGAGGGGCTCGACCCCTCGAGGCGGCGCTCGATGCCGGAGCCACCCGCATACGGCCGGTCTTGATGACGGCCATGGCGATGATCATCGGCATGATTCCCATGGCGCTGGGCCTGGGCGAGGGCGCCGAGCAGAACGCTCCCCTCGGCCGCGCGGTCATCGGCGGCCTGCTGTTCGCCACGGTGTCCACCTTGTTCTTCGTGCCGGTGATATTTGCCGGCGTCCATCGGCGCCTCGAACGGCGCAAAGAACGCCGAATCGCGGCTGCGGCCGCGCCTGCTGAAGGAAATGCCTGATATGTCCGAGCCAGAATCAACGACGGTGTTGAGGCGCGCCAGATTCGCCGTTGGAGGAATTGCCGCCGCGCTGCTGATCGGAGGCGTCATCGTGCTGGTGTTGCGCAGCTTCGAAGCCAGCGCCTTGGAGGCCTCGACCGCCCTGCACGCCAAGCAGTACGTCACGACCATCATGCCGCAAGCCAAAGGCGACGGTCAGCCGCTCACGCTGCCCGGAACGCTGCTCGGGGTCATCGAATCGACCGTGTATGCGCGCAGCAACGGATACATCGTGCGCTGGGTCAAGGACATCGGCGCCTCGGTGAAGAAGGGCGATTTATTGGCCGAGATCGCCGCGCCCGAGGTCGAGCAGGAATTGTCTCAAGCCGTCTCCGCGCGCGCCCAGGCGGCCGCGAGCGCCGAGCTGGCCAAGAGCACCGCCGACCGCTGGCAGGCTCTGCGCAAGAAAGACGCGGTGACCCAGCAAGACTTGGATGAGCGGCTGAGCGCCTACAACCAGGCGGCCGCGAATCTGGCCGCGGCGGACGCCAATATGCGCCGTTTGCAGAAGCTCCTGGGATTCAACCAGGTGGTGGCGCCGTTCGACGGAGTCGTGACCCGACGCAATATCGATGTGGGCGATCTGGTCAATGCCGGCAACGGCGGAACGGGCCAGGCGCTGTTCTCCGTCGCGCAGGTCGACCCGCTGCGCTTGTACGTCTATGTGCCCCAGGTGTATGCACATCAAATCAAGGTAGGTGCCCCGGTCACCGTCACCCTGGCAGAACGGGCCGGTGAGCAGTACCAGGGCACCGTGGCGCGCACGGCGCGCGCCATCGATACCGCCACTCGCACCATGCAGGTCGAGATTCGGGTGCCGAACCCCGACGGCGCGCTGATCGCCGGCTCCTACGTGCAGGTGACCCTGCCGATCAATGGGGATGCCCAAGCCCTGGTCGTTCCCACCAATGTCCTGCTGTTTCGCCCCGAGGGCACGCGCATCGCACTGGTCGACGCCGAGCGGCCGGGTGCATCTGGCATTGGTCACCTTGGGCACCGATTTCGGCACCCGCGTGGAGGTGTTGAGCGGCCTGAAGGCCAGCGACCGCATCGTCGTCGAATCCCGCCGATTCGCTGGCCGACGGCGACGTCGTGACGCTGTCTTCGTCACAGGCCCCCGTGCAAACCGCCTCGCAATCCAAGGGCGGGTAGCGATGCGCAGTCTCGATGCGCTTGCACTTGGGGTCTCGGCCTGCATCGCTGCCGCGGCGGGTTGCGCCGTCGGTCCCGATTACCACAAGCCCGCGGCGGAGGTGCCCCCCGCGTGGCAGCCGCCGGCTCCCTGGCATGAAGCGGCGCCGAGCGACGGCGCATTGAAGGGCGATTGGTGGAGCCTGTTCCAGGACGATGCCCTGAATCCGCTGGTGGACCGAGCGCTCGCCGGCAATCAGAATTTGCGGGTCGCCGCCGCGCGGCTCGATCAAGCGCGCGAGCAGGTCACCGTCGCTCGATCGGATTTGTTTCCCTGGGTGGGCCTGTCGGCGGAGGCGGCCCGCGGCAAGACCTCGGCGAATCGTCCGCTCGCCGAATATTCCGAGCCGAATCAATCCACCGTGCAGAATAATTTCGAGGTCGGCCCGACGGTGAATTACGAGGTCGACCTGTTCGGCCGAGTGCGCCGCGAGGTCGAGGGTGCGCGGGCGTCGGCGCAGCAGGCCGAGGCGGATTTCGAAAACACGCGGCTGATACTGACGGCGCAGCTGGTCACGGACTATTTCGCGTTGCGCGAGCTGGATGCGGAAATCGCGGTGGTGCGCCACAGCTTGGACCTGCAGCGCGATGCGCTGGGGTTCATCGCATCGAGGCATGATCTGGGCGATGCCACGGGCCTGGATTTGGCGCAGCAGCAGGCCTTGGTCGATTCCAGCGCCACGCAGCTCGAGCTGTTGGACAATCAAAGGGCGCAATTCGAGCATGCCATCGCCACGCTGGTCGGCACTCCGGCGCCCAGCTTCTCCCTCGCGCCTGCCACATCGGCCGCGGCCCTGCCGGCCATACCGCTGGGGCTGCCCTCGGATCTGCTGCAGCGCCGCCCGGACGTTGCGTCGGCGGAGCGCTCCATGGCGGCGGCCAATGCGCGCATCGGGGTCGCCCGGGCCGCGTATTACCCGAGCATCGTCTTGAGCTCGGGATTTGGCGAGCCCAATGCCGGCTGGCAGAGCAATGCGCTCGCGACTCTGTTCGAGGCGCCGAGCCGCCTGTGGTCGCTCGGGCTGTCCGCGACCCAGACCCTGTTCGATGCGGGCAAAACGCGCGCGAACGTGCGCATCGCGAATGCCGATTATACGGCGGCGGTGGCCACCTACCGGCAAGACGGTGCTCACGCGCCATGGAAGAAGTGGAAAACGGCATCACGGGCCTAGCCTCGCTCGATCGCGCGGCGACTCAGGCGGATGCCAGCGTGCACAGCGCGCAACATGCCTTCGACATCGCCACCGATCGATACAAAGGCGGCGTGGATACCTATCTCGAGATGATCACGGCGCAGCAGATGCTGCTCGGCAATCAACGCCAGGCCGTGCAGGTGCACGGCCAGCAGTTCGCCACCGCGGTGTACTTGGTGAAAGCGCTCGGCGGCGGCTGGAGCGAGACCGGCCGACCGAGCTCTCGCGCGGCAATTAGGAACGCGGTTGGAGTCGGGCTCTTGCCCAGCGAATCGATGGCGACCGGCGGGCGACATGGAGTTCGATTGCATGAAGTCGACCCCCAGCGCCGTCAACCACTCCTGCTCGGCGGCGGTCTCGGTGCGCTTCGCCACGGTGTGCATGCCGAGCACGCGGGCCATTTGCACCACGGCGGTGATGGCGGCCTGCGACAACTTGTCGGTGCGCATCTTCGCGGTGATTTCGGGAGCCAGCTTGACGTAGTGGACTCCCGGCAGGCGCAGCAGGGCGAAGCATTCGGTCTTCAGGGCGAAGTCATCGAGCACCAACGGGCAGCCGAGGCGATGCAGGGCGGCGGCGACGTCGGCCATTTTGTCGGCGAGCTTGACCGCGGTGGCGGTGTCGATTTCGAAGGCGATCATGCCCTTGGGCAGCGATGACTTCGCCAGGCACAGCCCGACGAACTTGATGAAGTGCTCGTCGTGAAGTGCCGTGGTGGTGAGATTGACCGAGAACATCACGGCAGTGGATTTCCAGACCTCCGGGTGGCGCACCAGATAGCCGATGAGCTCGGTGATCACGCGTCGGTCGATCATGGAACCCAGGCCGTTGTCGACCGCGGCTTTCAGCATCGCCTGCGGAGCCGCATTGGGCGCACTGTCGGACTTGGAGCGCAGCAGTACTTCGTAGCGCTTGAGCTGGCTGCCCTTGGTCAAGGGCACCAGGCGCTGCACATGCAGCGCGATCGGGCTGCGCCGAAGCGCGGCGTGCAGGCGGTCGATCTCAGGGGTCACGGCCGCCTGCGGGCGATGCTCCGGGGCCGCGATGCCCAAGGCCGCTGGCGCGGTCGGGCCGGCTGGCCGTGCCGCCGGCCGTGCCGTGGGGTTCGGGGGAGGAGCGGCGGGCGCCCGGGGCGCCGCGGCGGGGAGCGGAGCTTTGGCCGGGGCTGCCGGGCGTGCGGCCGGCGGCGGGGTGTCATTGACCAGGGTGAGCGGGGCGGCCGCCGGCCGTGAGGGCGCCGCGGCAGGGGCTGCCGTCGTCCGGGCGCATCGCGGCGAAGTCGGCGAGCGCACGCTGCAACTTGGGGGTCATGACCTTCAGTGCCCCGCGGGCATCCTGCTTCATGACGCGGGCGTCCATGACCATCATGATGGCCCCGACCATGGCGCGCCGGCCGTTGACCGCACGCAGCAACACGGCGGAACGCGAGTCGCCCAGATCGTAGACCAGCACGGGAGGGCTGCCGGCGCCGGAGAATGCCTCCACGGCTTCGCGGACCGCATTGTGCTCGTCGGGGCCCATGGAGCTTTCGCTCAGCCACAGCACATCGCCGTGCTCGTCGTGCAGGGAGACGGCATGGGCGCGGGCCGGCTCGACGGCTGCGCGTACTTTCTGGCAGACGGCATCGAAATCGACGAGCGGACTGTCCGTCGCGCTGATGGGTTTGCCGTGCTCCATAGATCCGCTACTTAGGGTTTGAGAACGTATATCTACCGTACAGGCATCCTTCTTGATGTGATGCCCTTCGCCAAAACGCGACAGTGGCGCGGGCGGTGTGACATATCATCGGAACATCAGGCACTTGCGCGCTACACTGAGCCACCATGACCGCAGCCACGCAACCTCGTCAATACCGCTACTACGATTTTGTGATGGCGGCCTATGTGTGCGTTTTGCTGTGTTCCAATTTGATCGGGCCGGCCAAGGAAACCTCGATCGAGGTGCCTTGGTTCGGCACCGTGACCTTTCTCGCGGGCGTGCTGTTCTTCCCGATTTCCTACATTTTCGGCGACATTCTGACCGAGGTGTATGGCTATGGGCGCGACCGCCGCGTGGTGTGGGCGGGATTCGCCGCACTGGCCTTTGCCTCGCTGATGGCGGCCGTGGTGGTTCACTTGCCGCCCGTCGGCGGCATCGCGCGCCACTCAAGCCGCGGTGGAAGCGATTTTCGGCAACACGCCGCGCATCGTCGTGGCATCGATCCTGGCGTTTCTGTGCGGCACCTTCGTCAACAGCTATGTGCTCGCGAAGATGAAGATCTGGACCCCAGGGCGCTGGCTGTGGACCCGCATCGTGGGCTCGACCCTGTGCGGAGAGTTGGTCGACTCGGTGATTTTCTATTTCGTCGCCTTCTATGGCCGCATGCCGCAGTCGCACCTGATCGCCATCATGTTCACCCAGTACGCGCTGAAGAGCGGCTGGGAGATCGTCGCGACGCCGCTGACCTACCGCGTCGTGGCTTTTCTGAAAAAGGCGGAAAACGAGGATTACTACGACAGCGGACACGAATTTCACGCCCTTCTCGCTGCAAGCCTAGACCTGTCTCGCTGCAAGCCTGGGTCCGTCTCGCCAAAAGCCCATCAAAGAGGCACCGCCCGCCGCTCGAATTGATCGCACCCCTGCCATGATTTGCCCGCATCCGGGCAGAGCTGCGCCCGAATCGCAGGCTCGTAATAGCTCCCACGAGGCGGCGGTCGCCGCCTCCTTGGGAAACCGGAGTCGAGGAGCTGTTATGAACACTGCATTGTCCAGAGTCGCCGGCACGATCGGGTTAATGGGCATGAGCGCGGTGGCCCTGGCCGGCGAGCCGGCCAAGCCGGCGCCGCCGCAAGAGCCGGTCGGATTCGTGACGGGGGCGGTGATCGGCGGGTTTGCCGCGGGGCCCGTCGGCGCGGTCATCGGCGCCGGACTCGGGACCTGGCTTGGCAATCGCGTGCATCGGGCGGGCGAGGCCACCAAGGCGGAGGCGGCCGTTGCTGCGTTGCAGACCGACAAATCCGAATTGCAGGCGGAGAAGTCGGCGCTGCTGACCGAGAAGGACGCGCTGGCCGAGAGCAATCGCAGCCTGAGCGCGCAGCTCGATGATCTGACCAACAAGGTCCAGACCGTGCAAAACGCCAAGGCGGACGGCAGCGAGGTTCTCGATGGACTGCAGGGCGATGTGCTGTTTCGCACGGGCAGCGCCGAAATCACGCCGGAAATCGCCCATCAGATCCAGGTGCTGGCGCAGGCGGTGGCGAAGTCTCCGGAGCTCAAGGTGCGGGTCGATGGCTACGCCGATCCGCGCGGCACGGCGGAAGCCAATATGAAGCTCTCGGAGGACCGCGCCAATGCGGTGCGCGACCTGTTCCTTGCCGCGGGAATCAGCAATGAAGTGCTCGAGGTCAACGCCTACGGCAAGAGTCAGAGCGTCGCGGCCGACAGCGACGGCTATGCGCTCGAGCGCCGGGTTCGCCTGACCCTGCAGGCGCAGGACGGTGCCGCGGTCGCTCAGGCGGTTGAGAAGCAGCCTGCGGCAGATGACAAGCAGTGAGTCGGCAGGACCGCAGGGAGGAAGCGGCCCGGAGCGTCGCAGCTCCGGGCCGCACTTGTTTCCGCCGGCGCCCCCAGCCTACGATAGCGCATGAGTGCACACCCCAGGATCGTTGTCATCGATCGACTGCAGACCGGAGAGTCTGCCAACCCCGCACCGGAGAACATCCTCGCCGGCATCCCGCGGGCGCGCGTGTCGAATCAGTACGGCGAGCCGACTCAGCAATTCTTCTGCGGCATCTGGACCAGCACCGCCGGCAAATGGCGCGTGCGCTACACCGAGCACGAATTCTGCGTGATCATCGAAGGCCGCGTGCGCATCGAGTCGGTGACGGGCGAAAAGCACGAGCTGCGCGCCGGCGATGCCTTCGTCGTGCCCGCGGGCTTCGAGGGCATATGGGAAGTCATCGAGCCTGCAAGAAATGGTACGCGATTTTCGAAGTCAGGGCATAGCGACCGCAGCATAGCGACCGCAGCGACTGAAAACCCCCGCGTTCAGGCCGTTTCGCGAATCACCGCGCCCAGGGTTTCGACGATGCGCGCGATCTGCTTGGATTCGATGATCAGCGGCGGCGACATGGCGATGGTGTCGCCCGTCTGACGCACCATGACGCCGCGCTCGAAGCATTTGAGAAACACCTCGAAGGCGCGCGCGCCGGGCTTGCCCGCCCGCGACTCGAGTTCCACCGCGCCGATCAGACCGTAATTGCGCACGTCGATCACATGCGGCAGGCCGCGCAGCGAATGCACGGCGTTCTCCCACTCCGGCGCCAGCGATGCGGCGCGAGTCAGCAGTCCTTCCTTGGTATAGATATCGAGGGTTGCCAGCGCGGCGGCGCAGGCGATTGGGTGGGCGGAGTAGGTGTAGCCGTGGAACAGCTCGATGGCGTTCTCCGGCCCCTGCATGAAGGCATCGTAGATCTTGCGGTGGGCGAACACCGCGCCCATGGGCACGGCGCCGTTGGTCAGACCCTTGGCCGTGGTCATGAGGTCGGGCGTCACCTCGAAGGCCTGGCTGGCGAAGGGCTTGCCGATGCGGCCGAACCCGGTGATCACTTCGTCGAAAATCAAGAGAATGTCGTGCTTGTCGCAGATCTCGCGCAGGCGCTTCAGGTAGCCGATGGGAGGCAGGATCACCCCAGCCGAGCCGGAGATGGGCTCGACGATGACCGCCGCGATGGTGGAGGCGTCGTGCAGCGCGATCAGGCGCTCCAACTCATTGGCCAAGTGGGCGCCCCACTGCGGCAGTCCGCGCGAGAAGGCATTGTGCTCGATATCCAGCGTATGCGGCAGATGATCCACGCCGGGCAGCATGGAGGAGCCGAAGAATTTTCGGTTGTTGACGATTCCGCCGACCGACATGCCGCCGAACCCCACGCCGTGGTAGCCCTTTTCGCGGCCGATGAAGCGGGTACGCTGGCCCGCGCCGCGGACGCGGTGATAGGCGAGGGCAATCTTCAGCGCCGTATCCACCGACTCGGATCCCGAGTTCGTGAAGAAAATCCGATCGAGCCCGGGGGGCGCAATCTTGGCCAGCCGATTGGCCAGCTCGAACGCGATGGGATGGCCCATTTGAAAAGCCGGAGCGAAGTCCATGGTGCTGAGCTGCCGGGTCACCGCCTCGGTGATTTCGCGCCGCCCGTGCCCGGCGTTCACGCACCACAGCCCGGCCACGCCATCGAGCACCTCGCGGCCGTCGACCGTCCAGTAATTCATGCCTTCGGCCCGCGCCAGCAAGCGGGGATTCGACTTGAATTGCCGATTGGCCGTGAACGGCATCCAAAATGAGTCGAGATCGCCGTGGGACAGAGCGGGATTGAGCTGCGCATTCATGGCGGGATCCTTCAGGTCGTCGGAGTCGTCGGGACGAGCCAGATGATAAAGAAAATCGACACTGAGCTCAATTATCGCTGTATATGAGCCTCATCTGTCTATTATAATAGACGCCATGAGCCTGGACGTGGGTGCCCATTTGAAGGCCGTGCGGCAGATGTACGGACTGTCGCAGCGCGAGCTGGCGAAGCGCGCGGGCGTGACCAACGGCCTGATTTCCCTGATCGAACAGAACCGGGTGAGCCCCTCGGTCAGCTCCTTGAAGAAGGTGCTCGACGGCATTCCCATGGCGCTCGTGGATTTCTTTACTCTGGATCTGGGCGGCCAGCCCCAGGTGTTCTATCCGAGGCAGGAATTGAGCGACATCGGCACCGGCAGCGTCGAGCTGCGCCTCGTCGGCAGCCGCCTGGCGAAACGCAGCATGTCCATCTTGCACGAGCGTTACCCACCGAGTGCGGACACGGGCGAGGAGATGCTGACGCACGCCGGTGAAGAGGGCGGCGTGATCGTCAAGGGAAAAATCGAGCTCACCGTCGGCGGCGAGTCTCGCGTGCTCGGACCCGGGGATGCCTATTATTTCAAGAGCACCTTGCCGCATCGCTTCCGCAACATCGGGCGCGATGAGTGCGAAATCGTCAGCGCCAGTTCCCCGCCGACTTTTTAGGTAGCATACGCGCATGAGCACAGTAACCGTGGCGGCCACGCAGATGGCCTGCAGCTGGGACCGCGACGCCAATATGGCGCGCGCCGAGAAATTGATTCGCGAAGCGGCGGGCCGCGGCGCCCAGGTGATCCTGATCCAGGAGCTGTTCGAGACTCCCTACTTCTGCAAGGATCACTCGGCGCGGCATCTCGAGCTCGCCAGGCCCCTGGCTGCCCATCCGGCGGTCGAGCATTTCCGCGCCCTGGCGCGCGAGCTCGGCGTGGTGCTGCCGGTGAGCGTGTTCGAACGCGCCAACAACGCCTTCTACAATTCGGTGGTCATCGTCGATGCCGACGGCGCGGTGCTCGGCAGCTATCGCAAGTCGCACATTCCGGAGGGCCCGGGCTATCACGAGAAATTCTATTTCTCGCCGGGCGATACCGGATTCAAGGTGTTCGACACCCGCTATGCCAAGCTCGGGGTGGCGATTTGCTGGGACCAGTGGTTTCCCGAGGCAGCGCGTTCTATGGCATTGATGGGCGCGGAGATCCTGCTCTATCCCACGGCCATCGGTTCAGAGCCTCAAGATCCGGGCATCGATTCGAGCGGACATTGGCAGCGCACCATGCAAGGCCATGCGGCGGCGAACATCATGCCGCTGGTGGCCTCGAACCGCATCGGCACCGAGAAGGGCGAGAAGTACACCATGACCTTCTACGGATCATCCTTCATCGCCTCGCCGACCGGTGAAAAAGTCGCCGAAGCGGACCGCACCAGCGAGACCGTGCTGACTGCCAGCTTCGACTTGGAGGAGGCGCGCCGCTACCGGCACTCCTGGGGCGTGTTCCGCGACCGCCGGCCGGATCTCTACCATCCGCTGCTGTCCCTCGATGGCCGCAGCTGAGATCGAAGCCCTTCCGACAGATCTCGTGTTTGTCGATTTGGAGACGACCGGCGGCAACGCGGCGTTTCACCGTATCACTGAAATCGCCATCGTTCGCCTGCGGAACGGAGAGCTCGCCGAGCAGTGGAGCTCTCTGGTGAATCCCGGGTGCCCGATCCCCGCCTACATCGAGGACTTTACCGGCATCAGCGACGCCATGGTGGCCGGCGCTCCGCGCTTCGCGGACATTGCGGCGCAGGTGCGGCAGAAGCTGCAGGGCGCGGTGTTCGTGGCGCATAACGCGCGTTTCGACTACTCCTTCCTGCGCAGTGAGTTTCGCCGCCTGGGCACGGCGTTTTTCGCCGAAGTTCTCTGCACGGTCAAATTATCGCGGCGCCTGTTTCCCGAGCACGTGCGCCACAATCTCGATGCGGTGATGGAGCGGCACGGGCTCAGTTGCAGCGCGCGGCATCGCGCACTGGGCGATGCGCAGGTGCTGCGTGATTTCTGGTTCGCGCTGGGGCGCGAAGTTCCGCAGGCGGCCTTGGGGGCGGCGGTGCATGCCTTGCTGGGCGCCCACAAGTTGGCCGCCCATCTGCCGGCGGATTTTACCGACGACTTGCCGGACGCGCCGGGCGCGTACCGGCTGTACGGCGAGGGCGGTGCCTTGCTGTATGTCGGCAAGAGCCTGTCGCTGCGCAGCCGGGTGCTGGCCCAACTGGCCGGCGGCGATGCCGAGTCCGGCCGGCGCAGGCTCATTCCCCTGGTGCGGCGCCTGGATTGGGTGCAGACCGCAGGCGAGCTCGGGGCCGCGCTGCTCGAAGCGCAGTGGATCAAGACGCAGACGCCCTTGTACAACCGGCACGGGCGGCGCGACTCACCGCCCCATACCTTGCGACCCGCCGCTGCGCCTCACGCCGGCGGCAGCGCGCGCCCCGTCGAGGCGATTCCGTTCGATGTCATCGACGCCGCGCAGCTCGAGCACTGCTTCGGTGTGTTTCGCTCCGCGAAGGACGCGCGCAAGGCGCTCGCCGACATTGCCCGCGCGCGGCAGCTGTGCCTGAAGGTATTGGGGTTCGAGGAGGGCGCGGGCTCGTGTCTCGCTTACCAGATGGGTAAGTGCAAGGGCGCCTGCGTGGGCCAGGAGCCGCTCATGCTGCACGATCTGCGCCTGCGGCTGGCCCTATCGTCGCTGAAATTGAAGGCATGGCCGTTTCCGGGGCGCATCGCGCTGCGCGAGCGCGGCCCGCGAGGCCATGAGTTTCAGGACGCCCGGGGCGAGGATCTGCACGTGATCGATCGCTGGCGCTACCTGGGCACGGCCCGCTCGGAGGAAGAACTGGCCGAGTTGCGCGCACGGCCGGGCTGCGCCGGGTTCGATGTCGATGTGTACAAGATCCTGACCCGCCACTTCTCGAACCATCCCAAACTCGACTGGATCGACCTGCGCGATGCGCGCGATGCCGCCGCCGGGGAGCCCTGAGGGGCACCTGGCGCACGCGGGTGTCAAGCTCCCTTGGGCCGCGTACAATGTCGGCCGAAGACCACGGAATCTAAGCCGGACGCTGCCAGTCTCGGCTAAGCAGGGCCGTCATTCAGATACTAATAATAGGGGGCTAAGTCACATGCATCCGCTCAATTCAGTCAAGGGCGCCATCACGACCGGCGTCGTGCTCGCGATCCTCATCGGTATCGGCCTCAGTTGTTGGGCCGGGGTGGGCACCGCCTTTCATCCAATACGCGTCGACCGCTGGGTGCACATCGTGTGCGGCGTCATGTGGATTGGCCTGTTGTACTACTTCAACGTGGTGCAGACCCCGGGCCTTGCGGTCGCAGCCGCGGATAAGGGCGGACCGGGAGGGGCGGGCGTCGCGAAATACATCGCGCCGCGCGCACTGCTCTGGTTCCGCTGGTCCGCGCTCGCCACCTGGCTGAGCGGTGCGGCTTACTTGATGGTCGGGTTCGGCGCCGTGAACGGTCTGGTGCGAGCCTTTGCCATGCAGCCTGGATTTCGCACCATCGGCACTGGCGCATGGCTCGGCACCATCATGTTGTTCAATGTGTGGGTCTTGATTTGGCCGAACCAGAAGAAGATTCTCGGTATCGTGCCGGCGACCGACGAAGAGAAGGCGGCGGCCCGCAAAACCGCGGGCATCGCGTCGCGCATCAATTTCATTCTCTCCTTGCCCATGCTGATGTGCATGGGCGGCCAGTCGCACGGGTTGCCTTTCTAAGCGAACCGGACTGCCTTTGAAGTGCGCGGCCCGCGATCATGGGCCGCGCGCTTGGATTCTCGAGCGAGCAAATTCTTGAACGACAACGTGCGCTATTGGATCGCGACGGCGCCCGTCGGCGCGGCCTCGGTGCTCGCCGAGGAGCTCGCGCAATTCGGCGCCGTCGACATCCGTGAGCGCAGCCACGACGTGAAGTTTCAAGGCACGCTCGAGGTGGGCTACCGCGCCTGCCTGTGGTCGCGCACCGCGACCCGCGTGCTCCTGAGCCTGGGATCGATCGATGCCGGCAGTTCCATGAGCGTCTACGAGGCCGTGAAACGCCTCGATTGGCGCGAG
Source organism: uncultured Gammaproteobacteria bacterium (assembly GCA_963837435.1). GTDB lineage: Bacteria > Pseudomonadota > Gammaproteobacteria > Steroidobacterales > Steroidobacteraceae > Bog-1198. Next base: position 132,182 of record CAWINJ010000008.1, on the reverse strand, counting down.
CACCTCGCCCCCGGCGCGACCCTCGCCTGCGATTGCAGCGGCGGCAACGAATCCATCCGGCACACGATCTACGGATCCCAGCTGCTCAAGGACGCGGTCTGCGACAGCTTGCGCGATGCCACCGGCGAGCGGCCCAACATCCGGCCGGAGCGCCCCGATGTGCTGCTGCATTTGCATGTCGAAGGTCCCACGGCCCTCGTATCCGTGGACTTCTCCGGCGAAAGCCTGCATCGGCGCGGCTATCGAGCCGAGGGCGGCCGTGCGCCGCTCAAGGAGAACGTCGCCGCGGCGGTACTGCTGCGCGCGGGCTGGCCGAGCATCTGCGAAAGCGGCGGCATGCTGGTCGATCCCATGTGCGGTTCCGGCACCTTTCTCACCGAGGGCGCGCTGATCGCCGCCGATGCCGCGCCGGCGCTCGATCGCGAGTACTTTGGGTTCACGGGATGGCGCGGCCATGAAGCGGCGCTGTGGGAGAGTTTGCGCGCGCAAGCCCGGGAGCGCAGGGCGGCGCGCAGCCCGCGGCGCTGCATTCTCGGATCCGACCTCGATGCGGAGGCCGTGCGGATGGCGATCACCAACGGCGAGCATGCGGGGGTTGCGGATTGGCTGCACATCGAGAAGCGCTCGCTCGGCAGTGTCGAACGCCCCCGGGGCGATGCGGGACTGATCGTGACCAACCCGCCCTACGGTGAGCGCATCGGCGCCGAGTCGGGGCTGCCCGCCCTGTATTCGGAGCTGGGCAGCACCTTGCGCGAGCGGTTTCAAGGTTGGCAGGCCGCGATTCTCACCGGCAACCCGCCGCTGGCGCGCAATTTAGGTATCTATGCCAAGCGCACGCATCGGTTCTACAACGGCACCATCGAATGCCGATTGCTGCGCTTCGATTTGAACCAGGCCAGCGAGCAGCGGCCGGCCGAGGCGGTGCGTGCCGATTGGTCGGGCCGGCCGGGCGCGCAGATGTTCGCGAATCGGCTGCGCAAGAATTTGCAGCGCCTGGACCCCTGGGCCGAGAAGGCCGGCATCGATTGCTTTCGGGTGTACGACGCCGACATGCCCGAATATGCCTTCGCGATCGACCTGTATGGCCGCGCGGCGCGCCATGTCTATGTCCAGGAATACGCGCCGCCGAAATCCGTCGACCAGGAAAGCGCCCGGGAGCGCCGGCGCGAGGCCTTGGCCGTGCTGCCGGAAGTGCTGGCGGTGCCGGTGTCCCAGGTGCATTCGCGGGTGCGCAAGCCGCAGAAGGGCAGCGAGCAATACGAGAAGCGCGACAGCCAGGCCGAGCGTCACGCCGTGCAGGAAGGCGGCCTGAGATTCTGGGTCAATTTCCGCGACTATTTGGACACCGGGCTGTTTCTCGACCACCGCATCGTGCGCAGCATGCTGCGCGAGTGGGCGAAGGGCGGCGATTTCCTGAATTTATTCTGCTACACCGGCAGCGCCACCGTGTATGCCGCCGCCGGCGGGGCACGCACCACGACCAGCGTCGATTTGTCGAATACCTACCTGGATTGGGCGCAGGAGAATCTGCTGCTGAACGGCTTCAGCGGACCCGCGCACGAGCTGTATCGCGCTGACTGCCTGCAGTGGCTGGAGGAGCAGGAGCCGAAGGGGCCGCGCTTCGATCTGATTTTCGTCGATCCGCCGACCTTCTCGAATTCCAAGCGCATGGAGGGGGTGCTGGACGTGCAGCGCGATCATGTGGGGATGATCCGCCGCTCGCTGAAGCTGCTGCGCCCCTCGGGCCGATTGGTGTTCTCGACCAACTACACCCGCTTCAAGCTCGATGCGCAGGCGCTCGCGGACTTGTCCATCGAAGACATCGGGGCCCGGACCATCCCCAAGGACTTCGAACGCAACGCACGGATTCACCGCTGCTTCATCATTCGCTTCGGATGATGGGCGACCGAGTCTGAGCACTCGCCTCTCCCCTTGCGCGCCATGAGCGGCCCATGAGCGCGCCATAAGCGCGCATGGGGACGCCGCTAGTCGAAGATCTGTCATTCGCTCCGAGCTTGCATTACTCTGCGGGGAATGGGGATCCGTATCACTCGCGCAGCGCTCCTTGTCGCCCTGCTGGCTTGCAGCCGCTGGGCGGCGCTCCCCGCCGTCGCCGCCGACGCCGATCCCATCAATCCCCCACCGACGGCGCAGGATTGGCAGGCGCTCGCCAAGCTTCCGGATTGGAGCGGGGTGTGGACGCCGGTGATCAGCGATCAAGTGGCGCAGGAGAAGAGCAACCGGCCGCCCTGGAAGCCTCAGATAGCCAGGCAAATCGATCACATGTACGCGGAAGAGGAGGCCGGGCGTCCCTTTCCCATCATCGATCATTGCTTTCCCACCGGCATGCCGAGTTGGATGCTCATCACCCACAACGCCTTCGAGGTGCTGTTCACGCCCGGGCGGGTGACGATATTGGGGGAGGGCGACGGCAATCGCCTGCGCCGCATTTACACGGATGGCCGGCCGCATCCGGCCGATCCCGATCCCAGCTTTCATGGCCATTCCATCGGACATTGGGAGCAGGACACGCTGGTGGTCGATACGGTGGGTCTGCTGCCGCAGGCGTATCTTGCGGTCAATGAGGCCGTGGGTGTGCCGAACAACGGCGACATGCACATCGTCGAGCGCCTGCACCTCATCGGCCCCGACACGTTGGCGGACGATCTGCTGATCGGCGCCGACAAAATACTGTCCAAGCCCTGGCGAACCACGCGTAAGTACTATCGGCAGCGGGCCCGCAAGTTCGACATCGCCGAGGGCGTGTGCGAGCAGGGCTCATTCACCGACGCCGTCGACAAGAATGGGAATTCGATATTCGCACCCATCAAATTTCACAACGGCGTACCGGTCGGATCGGATCCAAAATGACCCATGCATTGCTGAGGCGATCTTCGATGGCGGCCATCGCGGCCGCGCTGCTGGCCGCGGCCTCCCCGGCGTTCGCGCATCATTCCTTCGCGATGTTCGAGCCGACCAAGACATTGACGTTCAAGGGCACCGTGAAGGTGTTTCAGTGGACCAATCCGCATACCATCCTCTGGGTACTCGTCCTGCCGCCCGACGGCGGTCCGGCGCAGGAGTGGTCGCTCGAGACGACCAGCCCCGGGGTATTGACGCGCGCCGGGTGGACGCGCCTGTCCCTGAAGCCCGGCGATCGGGTGAGCGTGACCTTGAGTCCGCTGCGCGACGGGTCGCACGGCGGAAGCCTCAATTCCGTGACTTTGCTCGATACCGGAAAGACCTTGGTCCCGAGCTTCGGCAAGGAGCAGCCGGGACTGAAGTAGCTGTCACAGCAGATCGCGCAGGCGGTAGTACATCATGGCCGCCATCAGCGACGGCCGCCTGAACAAACGCCCACCGGGAAAGTCGCGGTGCGGGATGCGCGCGAACACATCGAAACGCTCCGCGGTGCCGGCGATGGCCTCGGCCACCAGCTTGCCCCCCAGGCCGGTGAGCGACATGCCGTGGCCCGAGAAGCCCTGCAGGTAGAACACATTGGGCGCGAGCCGTCCGAAATTGGGCGCGCGGCTCATGGTGATATCCAGGAAGCCGCCCCAGGCATAGGCCACCTTGACCCCGGCCAGGGTGGGGAAAATTCTCAGCATTCGTTTGCGCATGGACTCGGCCAGCCGTGGCGGCTGCACCGCGCTGTAGCTGACGCGGCCGCCGAACAACAGGCGGTGATCGGCCGAGCGCCTGAAATAATCCAAGATCCAATTGATGTCCGCGATCGCGGCGTTGCTCGGCAGCAGTGCGCGCACCCGCTCTTCCCCGAGCGGTTCGGTGGCGATGATGTACGTGCCCACCCCCAGGATGCGGCGCGCCAACTGCGGCGCGACGGCGCCGATGTAGGCATTTCCGCAAAGCACCAGGTGGGCGCAGCGCACGGTTCCGTGCGCGGTGTGCACGGTGACTTGAGCTCCGGACTCGTAACGCAGCACGCGTGAGTTCTCGAAGATATCGGCGCCGGCGGTCTCGGCCGCGCGCGCCACTCCCTGGGTGAACTTGAGCGGGTGCAGGTGGCCGCTGCGCGAGTCGAGCAGCCCTCCGAGATAGCGATCGCTGCGCACGTGCGCTTGGAGCTCGTCGCGGCTCACGAGCTGCGCCGACCGATAGTCGTAGTCCTCATGCAGTTCGCGGGCCCAGTCGGCCAATTCCGCGAGATGCCGCGGCTTGACGGCGACGTGGACATGGTTGGGGCGGTAGTCGCAATCGATGGCGTACTCGGAAATCAGCGACTGCGTGAGATCCAAGGCCTCGACGGACAGCTCGAACAGTCGCCGCGCATCGTCGCGTCCAACTTGGGCGATGAGCGCCTGTTGGCTGGTCGCGAGGCCGAAGATGGTTTGGCCGCCGCTGCGGCCCGATGCTCCGTAGCCGACGCTATGGGCCTCGAGCAGGGCGACCCGAAAGCCGCGCTTGGCCAAGTGCAGTGCAGCAGAGCAGCCGGCAATGCCGCCACCCAGCACCACCACATCGACCCGATGCTCGCCCCGCAGGGTTTCACGATGCCTGCGCGGACCCTCGCCCGTCCGTGCCGCGGAGCTCGCGGCCGAGGCGGCGTAGTAGGAAGGGGCGGGGGGATAGGACAGGCGCACACAGCTCTCTTGGGGCGATAGTGTTTAAGATCTTATAGCTATTGACAGGATTGTAGGCCTGTGAGCCTACCGGGTTATAGCACTCATACGCAATGATGCTGCAATGCACCAAGCAGCGCTAAGTTGTGGAAATGCCTAAATCTTAGCCAATTGTCGCAGTCTGCAGGGGACGAGTCTGCGGGCGTGTGGTGTAATAGCTTCGTTCAGGAAGCCCATTCGTCCATTTGGACGTTTAATATATTAAACATGTCTCGCTTGCCGCTCATCGGAATTCCAGCCGACCGCAGGCTGTGTGGAAACCACTATTTCCACATGGCCGGCGAGAAGTACATCGAAGCGGTGGCTGCCGGTGCGAACGCGATACCGGTGCTGATACCCGCCCTCGGGTCCGAGATGGATTTGTCGTCCCTGCTGGACGTCTGCGACGGACTGCTGTTGACCGGGAGCGCATCGAATGTCGAACCTCATCACTACGGAGGACCGGCGAGTGAGCCGGGAACGCTGCATGATTCAAATCGGGATGCTACGACGCTTCCGCTGATCCCGCGGGCCATCGCCGCCGGCTTGCCGGTCCTGGCGATTTGCCGCGGATTTCAGGAAATGAATGTCGCCTTCGGCGGCACCCTGCACCAGCGGCTGCACGAGGTACCCGGGTACCTCGATCACCGCGAGGATGAGTCCACGCCGCTGGACGTGCAATACGGACCGGCTCACGAAGTCCTCCTGGAGCCCGGAGGAGTGCTGCGAAAAATCGCCGGACGGGATCGCCTGCAAGTCAATTCCCTGCATTGGCAGGGAATCGAGACGCTCGGCAGAAACTTGGTCGTCGAGGCGCGTGCACCGGACGGAGTCATCGAGGCGTTCCGGGTCGCAGACGCACCGAGTTTCGCTCTCAGCGTGCAATGGCATCCGGAATGGCAGTTCGCAGGAAATCCATTTTCTCGCGCGCTGTTCGCCGCTTTTGGAGAAGCCTCGCGCGCATAGTTGAAAGGTGTTTTATGGCCAGCTCGATTCAGCAATTCTTGAAGGAACACGGTATCTCGGAAGTCGAAGCCATCATCCCGGACATGGCCGGGGTGGCGCGCGGCAAGCTCATGCCCGCGGAGAAATTTGCCGAAGAGGAGGGCATGCGCCTGCCCGAGGCGATCTTCCTGCAGACGGTGACCGGCGACTACCCGGACGATCAGAGCGCCATGAATCCCTCGGACATCGACATCGTGCTGAAGGCGGATCCGAAAACCGTTCGGGTCGTGCCCTGGGCCGCGGAACCGACCGCCCAGGTGATCCATGATTGCTTCTACGGCGATGGCCGGCCGGTCACGATGGCGCCGCGCTATGTGCTGCGGCGGGTGCTCGACCTGTACGAGGCGCACGGCTGGGAACCGGTGGTGGCCCCGGAACTCGAGTTCTTCCTGGTGGAGCCGAATGTCGATTCCGACTATCCGCTGAAGCCGCCGGTGGGCCGCTCCGGCCGCCCGGAAATTGGCCGCCAGGCCTATAGCATCGCGGCGGTCAACGAGTTCGATCCGTTGTTCGACGACATGTACTCGTTCTGCGAGGCCCAAGACATCGAAATCGATACATTGATTCACGAGGCCGGGGCGGCGCAGATGGAAATCAATCTGCTGCATGGCTATCCCATGTCCCTCGCCGATCAGGCGTTCTTGTTCAAGCGCACCGCGCGGGAGGCGGCGATGCGGCACAAGATGTATGCCACCTTCATGGCCAAGCCCATGGCCAAGGAGCCGGGCAGCGCCATGCACCTGCACCAGAGCATCGTCGATACAAAGACGCGCAAGAACATATTCAGCAATGCCGACGGCTCGCCTTCGGCGCTGTTCTTCGGGCATCTGGCCGGCTTGCAGAAATATCTCCCCGGGGCAATGTCGCTGTTCGCGCCGAATGTGAACAGCTATCGGCGCATCAGCCGCCATTCCTCGGCTCCCATCAACGTGCATTGGGGCTATGACAATCGAACGGCGGGCCTGCGCGTGCCCATGTCGGGGCCGGAGGCTCGGCGGGTCGAGAACCGGGTGGGAGGCGCGGACGCGAACCCCTACCTGGCGATCGCCGCGTCGCTGGCCTGCGGCTATCTCGGGATGATCGAAGGCTTGAAGCCGTCCGAGCCCATTGCCGGCAGCGCCTACGACCTGGCCATCGCCCTGCCGCGCACTCTGGCCGAGGCGCTGCGGCTGCTGCGCGAGTCCAAGGCATTGGTGGACTTGTTCGGCGATCGCTTCGTGCTGGCCTATACGGCGGTGAAGGAAGCCGAGTACGAGACCTTTGCGCAGGTGATCAGTTCCTGGGAGCGCGAGCACCTGCTGCTGAACGTATAGCGCGCCCAACGCCGCTACGATATAAAGAGCACACTCGAGACAGGCGCGCACGGAACACCACCGGGCCGTGCGCGCAGTCCGCCGCCGCGCACATGAGGGGAAGCGTTTGATGGGAAGTCTAGCTCGGACCGCGATCCTGGCCCTGGGATGCTTGTTGACTTTGAGTGCATGCGGCGATCGCAAGTCCGCGGCGGGTTCCGGGTCCGGCGCCGACCAGGCCGGCGGCTCCGGGAAGGTGCTGAACCTCTACATCTGGTCCGACTACCTGGCGGCGAACACCCTGCCGGATTTCGAGAAGCAGACCGGCATCAAGGTGCACGTTGCCTACTTCGACACCAATGAGACTCTCGAGACCAAGCTGCTCGCCGGCAGCAGCGGCTACGACATCGTCGTGCCCACGGCCTCGTACTTCGAGAGACAGATCAAGGCCGGCGTCTATCTGCCGCTCGACAAGTCGAAGCTGCCCAACCTGAAGAACATGGATCCGCAGTTGATGGCGAAGGTCGCATTGCACGATCCGGGCAACGCCCACGGGATCATTTACATGTGGGGCACCAACGGCATCGGCTACAACGAGAAGATGATCAAGGAACTCATGCCGGATGCGCCGCTCGATAGCTGGCGGATGGTGTTCGACCCCGCCGTCGCTTCCAAAGTTGCCAAGTGCGGCATCAGCGTGCTCGACTCACCCGCCGAAATGATGCGCGCCGTATACAGCTATCTCGGCAAGGATCCGAACTCCCAGAACGCGGACGACCTGGTGCAGGCGGAAGCCGTGCTCCTGAAGATCCGCCCCTACATCCGCAACATCAATTCCTCCGAATACATCGAGGCGCTCGCCAACGGCGATCTGTGCCTGGCCGTCGGCTACAACGGCGATGTGATGCAGGCGCGCGACCGCGCCCGCGAGGCGAACAAGGGCGTCGAGATCAAGTACGCGGTTCCCAAGGAAGGCTCGATCCTGTGGTTCGACATGCTGGCCATCCCGAAGGACGCGCCGGATCCCGACAGCGCGTACGCCTACATGAACTACATCATGACCCCGCAGGTCATCGCCGATATCTCGAACTTCAAGCGCTATGCCAACGGCAACGCCGCCTCGCAGCCCCTGGTGTCGCCTTCGGTCAAGGACGACCCCGGAATCTACCCGCCGCCCGAGCAGCGGCAGAAGCTCGCGGTGCAATTGGCGGATTCGGCCGATCAAACCCGCGCCATCACCCGCGTCTGGCAAAAGTTCAAGACGGGCCAATAGGCCATGGCCACATCCGGCGGAGCGGTTGTCAAAACGGCGCCTTGGAAGGACCCGGGCGCACGCCCCTACGTGCAGGTCGAGCGCATCACGAAGTCTTTCGGCGACTTCAAGGCGGTCGACGATGTCAGCCTCAAGATCTACCAGGGCGAGATTTTCTGCCTGCTGGGCGCGTCGGGCTGCGGCAAGACCACGCTGCTGCGCATGCTGGGCGGATTCGAGACGCCGAGCTCCGGAAAGATATTCATCGACGGCGAGGACATGACGGGCGTTCCTCCCTATGAGCGGCCGGTCAACATGATGTTCCAATCGTACGCGCTGTTCCCGCACATGAACGTGGAGCAGAACGTCGCCTTCGGCCTGAAGCAGGATCGCGTGTCGAAGCCTGAGATCCAGGAGCGTGTGGCGACCATGCTCGGCCTGGTCAAGCTCGGCGACTTCGCCAAGCGCAAGCCGCATCAATTGTCGGGCGGCCAGCGCCAGCGGGTGGCGCTGGCGCGCTCCCTGGTCAAGCGCCCGAAGCTCTTGCTGCTCGATGAGCCCTTGGGGGCGCTCGACAAGAAATTGCGCGAGCACACGCAATTCGAGCTGATCAGCCTGCAGGACAAGCTCGGAGTGACCTTCGTCGTCGTCACTCACGACCAGGAAGAGGCCATGACGCTGGCGAGCCGGATCGGGGTCATGAATCACGGCGAAATCGTCCAGGCGGGCACGCCGTCGGAAATCTACGAGTTCCCGAGCTCGAAATTCGTCGCGGATTTCATCGGCTCGGTGAACATGTTCGAAGGCAAGCTCATCGAAGACGAACCGGAATACGTGCGCATCGGCTCGGAGGAGCTGGGCGGCACGATCTATGTGAGCCACGGCATCAGCGCCCCTCCGGAAGCCATCGTCTGGGCCGCGGTGCGGCCGGAGAAGATCTTCATGTCCACGGCGCCGCCCGAGGGCACGGAGAATGTGGCGCGCGGGGCGGTGCAGGACATCGCCTATCTCGGGGATCTGTCCATCTATCTGGTCAAGCTGCCGACCGGCAAGGTGGTGCGCGTCACGCAGCCCAATACCTCGCGCCATGCCGAGGCCATCACCTGGGACCAGCAGGTGTATCTATCCTGGGACGCGACCAGCCCGGTGGTGGTGACCCGTTAGCTCCGCCAGGACAGTGGGCATTTGGCGCCGCTGCGGGGTGACGGGCCGCGGCCTGGTCGTCGTCCTCCCTTACCTCTGGCTGCTGCTGTTCTTCGTCGTTCCCTTCGTCATCGTCCTGAAGATCTCATTCTCGGACATCGATCTGGCCATACCGCCCTACAAGCCGCTGCTCGAGTGGGTGGGCAAGAATTCTCTGGCCATCAAGCTCAATTTCAACAACTACGCCTTCCTGTTCACGGACCCTCTGTACATCAAGGCGTTCTTGAATTCCGTGAAGGTCGCGTTCATTTCAACGCTGTTCTGCCTGGCGGTGGGCTATCCCATGGCGTACGGCATCGCACGCGCGAGGCCTGCCGTGCGCAACGTGCTGCTGCTGCTGGTCATCCTGCCGTTCTGGACCTCGCTGCTGCTGCGGGTGTATGCCTGGATCGGCCTGTTGAAGGCCAACGGCGTGATCAACAATGTGCTGATGTGGCTCGGGCTCATCCATGAGCCGCTGACCATGCTGTACACGCCCTTCGCCATGTATGTGGGCATCGTCTATTCCTACCTGCCATTTTTCATTCTGCCGCTGTACGCGAACCTCGAGAAAATGGACTGGCAGCTGCTCGAGGCCGCGGAGGACCTGGGATGCCGCCCCTGGCAGGCGTTCTACAAGATCACCCTGCCGCTGTCGCGCAACGGGATCCTGGCAGGCTCCATGCTGGTATTCATTCCGGCCGTGGGCGAGTTCGTGATCCCGGCGCTGCTCGGCGGCCCGAATGCTTTGATGATCGGGCGCGTGCTGTGGGATGAATTCTTCTCCAACCGCGCCTGGCCGGTGGCGAGCGCGGTGGCGATCCTGCTGCTCGTGCTGCTGGTGCCCTTCATGATGTGGTACCAGAGCGTGCAGGCGCGCGAATCGGCAGGCGCGCGATGAGCGCGAGGCCGGCGGGGACGCGATGAACTACAAGAGCTCGTATTTCATCCTGACGTGCCTGGGATTCGGCTTCGCCTTCCTGTACATCCCCATCTTGTCCATGGTGGTTTTTTCCTTCAACGCCTCCAAGCTCGTCACGGTGTGGGACACGGCCAACTCGCCCACCCTGAAATGGTACTACTCGCTGCTCAGCAACGAGGAAATACTCGATGCCGCGTGGATTTCCCTCAAGGTGGCCGTCATCAACGCCTCGGGTTCGGTGATTCTCGGTACTCTGGCCGGGTTCGGCTTGGCGCGCTTCAGCCAATTCCGCGGGCGATTCACCCTCAACGCCATGACCACTGCGCCCTTGGTCATGCCCGAGGTCATCACCGGGCTGTCGCTGCTGCTGTTGTTCGTTGCGCTCGAACAGCTGATCGGCTGGCCGGCCGGCCGCGGCATCACCACCATGACCATCGGACACATGACCTTCTCCATGGCCTATGTGACGGTGATCGTCAACTCGCGCCTGGCGACTTTCGACACCGCGCTCGAGGAGGCCGCCATGGATCTGGGCGCCCGCCCGGTGAAGGTGTTCTTCGTCATCACGCTGCCCATCATCTTTCCCGCGATTCTGTCCGGATGGCTGCTGGCCTTCACCCTGTCCTGGGACGATCTGGTGATCTCGAGCTTCACCTCAGGGCCGGGCAGCAGCACCCTGCCCATGGTGGTGTTCTCGAAGGTGCGCCTCGGCGTCAGTCCGGAAATCAACGTGCTCGCGACCATCACCATCACGGTGGTGACCATCATGATCATCGGAGTGAGTGTGTGGATGGCGCGGCGGGCGAAGCTCGACGCGGCGGCTGCGTGAACCCCTGCGGCCGCCACGTCGCTTGGATGCCTCGGCCGCCACGAGGCGGCCGAAGCTGAGGAACGCCGCCGCCGGTTAGAACGATGCCGATAGATTGACCTGGAAGCTGCGTCCCGGCACCGTGAAGAACATCGGATTGCCGTTCACATAGCCCACCGGCGTGCTGCCGGCCGAATAGCCGGCGAGAAAGTAAATGGGCTTGCGGTCCGTGAGGTTCTGCATCGTGAGGCCCACTTTGGCATGCTTCAGGGCCATGAACGAGTCATTGAAGAAGTAATTGATCGCCGCATCGGCCGTGCTGTACCCGCCGAATCGATACGCATCCTCGGTATCCCCGTAGCGCACCCCGACATATTTGTCGACCAGCGATGCCTGCACCGGACCCTGGCTGTACAGCAGACCCAATGCCGCCGTGCGGTTCGGCGTTTCCGGAACCCAGCTTTGGTCCGACTGCTGCCGCGCGCTGTTGACGGTGGCGTTGGCGTAAACGCTGAGCCCAAAGCCTACGTTGTAGGTGCCCTCGGCCTCGACCCCCTTGTACTTCACGACACCCAGATTTTGGAATTGCTTGACCGACTCGCCATCCGGCAGAACGATGAAGAAGGGCGCGATTTCGTTGCTGAAATTGATGGTATAGGCGTCCACGGACACATTGAATGCCTGGCTCACCCAGGTCGTCCCCACTTGGACGTTGGTCGTCGCCTGCGGCTGCAGGGTGTTCTTGCCGGGGTCGTCCACGTACAGCACGTTGAGGTTGGGCGCGAGGAATCCCTTGGACCACTGCGCATACGCCGACCAGTTGTCCATCAATTTGTAGTGCGCATCCAGCGAGGGCAGATTTCGGGTCCAGGTCTGAGAGTAGTCGAGCGGCAGCTCCGTGCCCTGGTTGACGGGAGCGACGATGACGCGTTCGAAGTTGACGTATTTGTCGCCGGCCGTGATGTCCAGGTCCTTGACCACATGCCAAATGAATTGCCCATAGGCTTGCCGGGTGAAGAGCTGGTTGTGCTGCAGACGGTCGGTGTAGGCCGCCTCGGGCAGCGCGCCGGCCGGCAGCGGAACCAGGATCGGATTGTAGGCTTGGTGATCGGTGAAATCGATTTCGGTGAGCTCGCGGAAATTCGTCTGGTGATCGAACCAGCCGCCGAACTGAGCCTCGCCGAATCCAAGATCATAGGAGAGGCGAAGAATGTCGCCTACGGACCGGTAATTGTTGGTGAGCTGCTGGCCCGGAACGTCGTTGGGGCCGTTCACCGTGCCATTCGGAAAGTCGCCGGCGCTCATCGCGCCGTTGGGCAGCACGCCGCCCACGTCCTCGCCATTCCAGCCGTCATGATAGTAGGCATAGGTATACAGCTTGTTGTCGATGGTCCAGCCGGAGAACTTCGAGTTCAGGCCGATGTATTCGTAGTCGGTGGTGATCTTGTCGACGTTGTAGTTGTAGTAACCCTGGCTGTCCTGGTCGTTGTTGTAACCGTAGTTCAAGCCGAACGCCGCCATTTGCGCGGGCGTGGCCCCGACCGGCGGGGTCTGCTTGAGCTTGTTGAGGTTCGAGACCAAGGTGATGTCGGTGAAATCGTTCACCGGCTGAATGACCTTCAGGAAAGAATTCGTGCGGTTCAAGGGAGAATTGGTCAGATAGCCGTCGGAGGAGAGCTGTTTCACGCTGAGAAAGGCGCGGGTACCGCCCCATTCGCTGATCTCGCCCGTGTCGGCCCGCACGCCGTACAGCTGCGTGTTGAAACTGCCGAAGCTGGCCAGCGTGGTGAGTCCCATGGTCTTCTTCGGATCGTCCGACTGCATGTAAACCGTGCCGCCGAAGGTGGCGTCGCCGATGGTCGCGGCGTTGCCGGGACCGCGGTCGACCACCACGTTGCTCAGATCCTGCGACATGAAATAGCTGGTCGAGTGGTGGGTGAAATCGTTCGAATCTCCCCAGGGGATGCCGTCGAGCGTGACGTTGAACTGACCGTCTTGAAAGCCGCGGATCGAGGTGCCTTGGTTTTCCATCAATCCCGGGCCGTTCGGATCCACCGTCCACACGCTGGGCGTGAATTTAATGATGTCGGTGTAATTGACCGCCGGTGAATCGTTGTTCTGGATGAAGTCGGAGCCGACGATCGATTGTGGCTGGGTCGCTACAAGCGAACCCTGCGACGGCGCCGATTGGGCCCCCTTCAGGGCCTGTGCAGTCACTAGAACCGGGTCGAGACTGCGCGCCTTGGTCTGGTCCGTGTCCGGGTCAGAATCGGCGTCGGCATGCACGGCAGCCGCCGAGCTGATTAGAATGAGACCGGTGTAGAGTAGTTGCCGGCCCAGCAAGCGCCGGCGGCCGAAGAGTAGCGACATGGTTCACCTTGTGTTGAGCACTCGTTGCTTAGGCGCAACGGAAGTTGACCCGGCCATGGTGATTTCGCGGCGTTTCAGATTTGTTTCATGATTTATACAAATAAGTAAGGTGATGCGGGCTTTGGCTGCTTGCCCCGCGGCGCCGGTATGCTGACACTGAGCGGCAACAACAAACGTGCGTCGACTACGGTCCTAGACGCATGAGGGGAGATCGATGAACAACCAACTCGATCCGCTGGCGCACGCCAAGGACACACTGCTCGATCTCGCCATCCGTTTCGGGCCCAAACTGCTGGTCGCCATCCTCATCCTCACCGTGGGGTTCTTCGTGGCGGGTTGGGTGGCCCGCGCCATCGAGCGCGGCCTGCGCCGGCTCGATCTTGAACCGCCCGTGCTGCAGCTGTTGACCCGGGTGGCGCGCGTGCTGGTGGTCGGGCTGTTCGCCATCATGGCGTTGCAGAATCTCGGCGTGGAGCTGTTGCCGTTGATCGCGGGCTTGGGCGTCGCCGGCGCCGGCATCGCCCTGGCAACCCAGGGCGTGTTGAGCAACATGGTGGCGGGCCTCACCATCATTTTCACCAAACCCTATCGGGTCGGCGAATACATCGCCATCGTCGGGGTGGAGGGCCAGGTGGAGGCCATCACGCTGTTCAACACGGCGCTCATCCATCCGGATCGCTCGCGCATCATCGTTCCGAACCGCAAGGTGGTGGGCGAAATCCTGCATAACTACGGCCGCATCCGCCAATCCGAAGTCCGGGTGGGCGTGGCCTATGAATCGAATCTTCCCGTCGCGCTCCGCGCCATCGCCGATCTGGTGCGGGCGAATCCGCGCGTGCTGGCGGATCCGGCGCCGGTGATTCAGGTGGTGACGCTGGCCGATTCGGCGGTGCAGATCGCGATCAAGCCGTGGGTCGCGGTGGCCGACTTCGGTGCCGTCGCGGGCGAGCTCAATGTCTCCCTGCTCGAGGAGCTGCGCAGCCGCGGCATCGGCATACCCTACCCGCAGAGGGAAGTCCGCCTGATTGGCGGCACCTAACGTCGAACACATCGAGGACCGTGTCATACATCCAAAGCCGATGAGGGATTTTGCGCTCGAGGTTTATTTCTCGAAGTGGGAATTCGCCGCGAAGTACAATCTGGCCGGGTCCGACGCGGAGAACATGACGCTGGCCCAGCTGTTGGCGCTGGCCGGCCCCGAGGATCGCGCCGCCTTCGACGGCATCGGTCTCGGCTACACCGAAACCTTCGGAGCGCCGCAGCTGCGCGCCGAGATCGCGCAGACTTACGACACGGTGAAGCCCGAGCATCTGTTGTGCTTCGCCGGCGCCGAAGAGGGCATCTACGCCGCCATGCGCGTGCTGCTCGCCCCTGACGATCACGTCATCGTCGTTACGCCCAATTACCAGGCGGCCGAAACGGTGCCCCTGAGCATTTGTGAGGTCACGGGAGTGCCGCTGGATATCGACCGCCATTGGGACCTCGATCTCGAGCATCTGCGGGCCGCGCTGCGGCCCAATACCAAGCTGATCTCGATCAACTTCCCGAACAACCCCACCGGCAAGATCCTGCCCCGCGCGGTGTTCGATGAGCTGGTGGAAATTTGCCGCGGCCGCGGCATTTGGCTGTTCAGCGATGAAGTTTACCGGCTGATCGAACGCGATCCGGTGCTGCGGCTGCCCCAGGCGGTGGATGTCTATGAGCGCGGCATCTCCCTCAACGTGATGTCGAAGGCCTATGGGCTGGCAGGCCTGCGCATCGGTTGGCTGGCCTGTAAGGATCGCGCGACCTTGGTCAAATTCGAGCGCTACAAGCATTTCCTGTCCATCTGCAACTCCGCGCCCTCCGAGGTGCTGGCGCGAATCGCGCTCAAGGCGCGCGCGCGGATCCTCGATCGCAACCGCAAGGTGGTGCGCGAAAACCTCGCGGTCCTGAACGCTTTCTTCGCCGAATACTCGCATCTGTTCGACTGGCGCGAGCCCGATGGCGGATGCGTGGGCTTCATCCGCTACAAGGGCGCGGAAGGCGTCGAGCAATTTACGCGCCGGCTGGTCGAGGAATCGGGCGTTTTATTCCTGCCCTCGAGCATCTATCGATCCGATCTCGGTCCGGTGCCCGCCAACTGCCTGCGGGTTGGGTTCGGGCATTCCTACGTTCCGGCAGGCCTCGCGGTGCTGCGTCAATGGCTGGAGCTCAATCAACAATGAGAGATGAAACTTCAAGGAGAATGACTATGAGGTGGTTCAGACTTCGTCCGGTTGCAGCGGTGGCCCTGCTCAGCATGGCTGCGGCGTCTTATGCCGCGGCGCCCGGCGCGGCGGGTTCGCAGGACAAGAAGCCCGATGCCGATGCGGAGAAACCGGAAGGCGGCAAGTTCGAGCCCTTCAAGCCGGAGGCGGCCACCAGCACCGGCACAGTCACCATCGGCGGTCAGGCGATCACCTATCAGGCGGTCGCAGGCACCCTGATCGTGCACCCCAAAGGTTGGGATGACGTCCCGCGCGACCCCAAATCGGACAAGGAGAGCGGCGGGGCAGGGGAAGAAGGCGGCGAGGGCAAGAACCCGACGGCGGAGGCTTCCGTGTTCTATGTCGCTTATTTCAAGAGCGGCGGGGGCCCGCGGCCGGTGACCTTTTTCTATAACGGCGGTCCCGGCTCGGCCACGCTGTGGCTGCACATGGGCGCCTTCGGGCCGCGGCGCATCGTCACGGCGACCGATATGCACACCCCGGCCGCCCCTTACTCCCTCATCAACAACGGTTCGAGCCTGCTCGATGCCACCGACATGGTGTTCATCGACGCGCCTGGAACGGGTTTCAGCCGCATCGCCGGCAAGGACAAGGAGAAGGCCTTCTTCGGCGTCGACCAGGACGCCTACGCATTCGCGGAATTCATCTCGCAGTTCCTGTCGAAATACGGCCGCTGGAATTCGCCCAAATACCTGTTCGGCGAAAGCTATGGCACGCCGCGCTCCGCCGTGCTGGTCAATCAGCTCGAAGCGGATCGCTCGATCGACTTCAACGGCGTGATCTTGCTGTCGCAAATCCTCAACTTCGATCTGAGCCCCGATCGGCCGACGGGCAACCCGGGCATCGATCTGCCCTACCAGACGGTGCTGCCGACCTATGCCGCCACCGCTTGGTACCATCACAAGCTGCCCGGCGAGCACGCGAGCCTCGAAGCCCTGCTCGCCGAGGTGGAACAGTTTGCGATGGGCGATTATGCGCGTGCGCTCGCAGCCGGATCGGATCTGAGCGCCGCCGACCGCGCCGCCATCGCCGACAAGCTGCACCAGTACACGGGGCTTCCCGTGGAGTACATCCTCAAGGCGGATCTGCGCATCGACGGCGGCGAATTTCGCCAAAACCTGCAGGGCGACGATGGCGTGACCACCGGCCGTCTCGACACGCGCTTCTCGGGCCCCGACCTCGATCCCTTGAGCCAGCGCGCCGACTACGATCCTCAATCCAGCGCACTGGGCTCGGCGTACGTGTCCGCCTTCAACGAGTATGTACGCAAGGAGCTGCACTATGGCGAGGGCAAGATCTTCAAACCCAGCATCCCGACCTTCAGAACCTGGAACTTCCAGCATCAATTGCCGGGGCAATCCCAGCCGGGCTCCTCGCGCCAGGGATCCAATGTCATGCCGGACCTCGCCAATGCGATGAAGATCAATCCGAACTTGAAAGTGCAGCTGAACGCCGGGTATTTCGATCTCGCGACGCCCTTCTATCAGGGTGTGTACGAGATGCACCACCTGCCCATCCCGGCGAAGCTGCAGGCCAATATCGAATACAAGTTCTACGACTCCGGCCACATGGTCTACGCCAAGGACTCGTCGCTCAAATTGCTGCACGACAATGTCGCGGGATTCATTCGCCGCACCGGCAATCTCAGCAATTGAACTCCAAGCACAAAGGAATCGTCATGACTTCGAGATATGGCGCCATTGCGCTAGGCGCCGTGCGGCCGGGCGGGCGCTCGTTCACACCAGTACTCGCTCGATGCCTCCCGAGTTCGCCCGCTGGACATACTGCGGCAGCCAATCCGGGCCCAATAGATTCTTGGCGATTTCGACCACGATGTAATCCGCATCGGTGTCCGTGTCATCGTTGTAGCGCGCCAGGCCCTGCAGGCAGGACGGGCAGGAGGTCAGTATCTTGACGTCCCCTCGATGTCCGCTCGCGCGGATTTGATCGACGCCGATACGCACTTCTTCTTCCTTGCGAAAGCGCACTTGGGTGGATATATCCGGCCTGCTGACGGCGAAGGTGCCTGACTCGCCGCAACAGCGTTCGTTCTTGACGATCTGCCCGTTCTGCGCGCTGTTCATCAGCGTGTTCACCACGGTCAGCGGGTCGTGCTTCTTCATCGGTGAATGACAAGGGTCGTGGTACATGTAGCGCACGCCGGTGGCGCTCTCGAGGCGCACGCCTTTCTCCATGAGGAACTCATGGATGTCGATGATCTTGCAGCCCGGGAAGATCTCCTCGAACTTGTAGCCCTGCAGCTGATCGAAGCAGGTGCCGCAGCTCACGACCACCGTCTTGATGTCGAGATAATTCAAGGTATTGGCCACGCGGTGGAACAGCACGCGGTTGTCGGTGATGATTTTCTCGGCCTTGTCGAATTCACCCGCGCCGCGCTGCGGGTAACCGCAGCACAGATAGCCCGGCGGCAGCACCGTTTGCACGCCGACGTGCCACAGCATGGCCTGAGTGGCCAGGCCGACCTGGGAGAACAGGCGCTCGGAGCCGCAGCCCGGGAAATAAAACACCGCTTCGGATTCGGCGGTGGTCCCGAGCGGATCGCGAATGATGGGCACGTAGTTGCGGTCTTCGATGTCGAGCAGGGCGCGCGCCGTCCTCTTCGGCAGTCCGCCCGGCATGCGCTTGTTGACGAAGTGGATGACCTGTTCCCTGATCGGCGCTCGTCCCTCCGTGGCCGGCGGCCGGCCGGTCTGCGCCTTGGCGAAGGTCTTGAGGGCGCGGTTTGCCAGCCGCTGCGCCTTGTAGCCCCAGCTGATCAGACCCAGGCGGGCGAGCTTGATGGTCTGCGGGTGGGTGGCATTCAGGAAGAACATGGAAGCCGCGGTGCCGGGATTGAAGCGTTTCTTGCCCATGCGGCGCAGCAGATCGCGCAGCGCCATGGAGACATCGCCGAAATCGATGTCGACGGGGCAGGGCGTCTCGCATTTGTGACACACGGTGCAGTGATCGGCGACGTCCGCCAATTCGTCCCAATGCTGGATGGAGACGCCTCGTCGCGTCTGCTCCTCGTAGAGAAAGGCCTCGATCAGCAGGGAAGTGGCCAGTATCTTGTCGCGCGGCGAATACAGCAGGTTGGCGCGCGGCACGTGGGTGGCGCAGACCGGCTTGCACTTGCCGCAGCGCAGGCAGTCCTTGATGGCATCGGAAATGGTGCTGATGTCGGATTGCTGCATGATCAGGGATTCGTGACCGAGCAACCCGAAGCTGGGTGTGTAAGCCCGGCGCAGATCGCTGTCCGGCATCAGCTTGTGCTTGTTGAAGCGGCCGTCCGGATCGATGCGCCGCTTGTAGGCGCGAAACGATGCGAGTTCCCCTTCGGTCAGGAATTCGAGCTTGGTGATGCCGATGCCATGCTCGCCGGAAATCACGCCGTTCAGCTTGCGAGCGATGCCCATGATGCGCGCGACCGTGCTGTTGGCGGTGTGCAGCATCGCGTAGTTGTCCGAATTCACCGGGATATTGGTGTGCACGTTGCCGTCGCCCGCATGCATGTGAAGGGCGACGAACACTCGTCCCTGCAGCACCCGTTTGTGCACGGCCTCGCATTCCGCGAGCACCTGCCTGAAGGCGGCGCCAGCGAAGATATGTGTCAGGTCCACTTGCACTTCGGACTTCCAACTCACCCGAATGCTGCGGTCCTGCAGCCGGTCGAATAGCGTGGCCTGGGCCTCGGCCGCAGGAGCGCCGCCGGCCGCGGCAGCACCCTCGGTCGTGGGAGCGATGCCAAGCTTCTCGAGGTCCGTCCGGGCGGCATGCAGCGGCGTGTCCATGGCGCCGAGCAGGTAGCGCCAGCGCGCGCGGACGCGCGCGAGCAGTCCGCGGGCTTCGTCGCGCCGGCCCAGATCGACGTCGGCGGTCTTGCCCGGCTTGATCTCGCCGGAGAAATACTCATCGAGGGCATCCAGCAGGTCGAGCTTGTTGCGGATCGACAGCTCGATGTTGATGCGCTCGATGGCGTCGGTGTATTCGCCGAGGCGCTCGAGCGGAATGACGACGTCCTCGTTGATCTTGAAGGCGTTCGTGTGCTTGGCGATCGCGGCGGTTCGGGCGCGATCGAGCCAGAATCTGCCGCGTGCCTCGGCATTCACCGCAATGAAGCCTTCACCCGAGCGGGCGTTCGCAAGGCGCACGACCTGCGAAGTGGCCGCTGCGACCATGGCATCGTCCTCGCCGACGATGTCCCCGAGCAGCACCATCTTGGGGAGCGCTCCGCGCTTCGATTTGGTGCTGTAGCCAACGGCACGCAAGTAGCGCTCATCCAGATGCTCGAGGCCGGCGAGAATGGCGCTCTTCGATTGGGCGGTGGACTCGAGGTATCGGGTGATCTCCACGATGCTGGGAATGGCGTCGCGAGCCTGCCCGAAGAATTCCAGGCACACGGTGCGGATGTGCCTGGGCATACGGTGCAGGATCCAGCGGGCGGCGGTGATCAGGCCGTCGCAGCCCTCCTTTTGCACTCCCGGCAATCCGCCGAGAAACTTGTCCGTCACATCCTTGCCGAGGCCGGCCTTGCGAAACGCGGCGCCCGGGATGTCGAGCCTTTCGGTGCGCAGTACCTTGGCCTCGTCGGGGCGGGCGCGGCCATCCTTCCAAACCAGCTCGAAGCTGGCCACCGGCACGTCGTGAATCTTGCCGAGATTGTGGTTCAGCCGCGTCACTTCCAGCCAGTCGCCCTCGGCGTCGACCATGCGCCACCACGCCAGGTTGTCTACCGCCGTTCCCCACAGCACGGCCTTCTTGCCGCCGGCGTTCATGGCGATGTTACCCCCGACGCAGGAGGCGTCCGCTGAGGTGGGGTCCACCGCGAACACCAAGCCGGCGCGTTCGGCCGCTTCGCTCACGCGTTTGGTGACCACCCCGGCGGCCGAGAAAATACTGGCGGTGCCGTCCGGAACGCCGGGCGATGCAATCCGCTCCGCGGCTCCCAGGCTGTCGAGCTTTTCGGTATTGATCACCGCGGACCATGGCGTGAGCGGCACCGCACCGCCGGTGTAGCCGGTGCCGCCGCCGCGCGGGATCACGGTCAATCCCAGTTCGATGCAGGCGCGCACCAACGCGGGGATTTCCGTCTCGCTGTCCGGAGCGAGCACCAGGAACGGCAGCTCCACCCGCCAGTCGGTGGCGTCGGTGACGTGGGCGACCCTCGAGAAGGCGTCGAAGCGGATATTGTCCTTGCGGGTGTGCTTGAGGAATGCGCGGCGTGCGCGCCTGCGCATCTGTTCGAGCTCCGTGAAGCGCCGTTCGAATTGCAGCACCGCCTCCCCGGCGGCCCGCAGCAATTGGCCGACCTTGGCATCGCGCACCGCGTCGCTTGCATCGCGGCGCTTTTCCAATTCGTGCAGCCGGTGATGCAGCGCTTCGATGAGCTGCCGGCGGCGCTTCGGATTGTCGAGCAGATCGTCCTGCAGGTAGGGGTTGCGGTCGACCACCCAGATGTCGCCGAGCACCTCGTACAGCATGCGCGCCGAGCGGCCCGTGCGCCGTTCGGCACGCAAATCATCGAGCACGGCCCAGGAGTCCTCGCCCAGCAGGCGTATGACGATTTCACGATCCGCGAGCGAGGTGTAGTTGTAGGGGATTTCCCGTAGGCGCGGTTCCGGTTCACGCTCTTCGGGGCGGGCGGTGGGCTCGGATATATCAGAAACAGCGTTCATGGCCGGCGGATTTTACGCATGAATGGCCCGGCAGGTGCAGCTCAAGTCGTAGGTGCGGCGGCCGCTATAGGGGGCATGCGCGTCCTCTCGAATGAATCGCCGGGCGAAATACCCGGCGAGTTGGACAACTGCGACATCGTCCATGGCCTGCTCGAGCGCTGTCTGGCCAGCGACGATCTGGCCGTGCCGCTGCTCCCCGAGGTGGCGGTCCGTGTTTCGCGGGCGGGGCTCAAGGGCTCGGCCAACGCCCAGCAACTGGCGGACATCATCAACGCGGATCCCGCGCTCACCATGTACGTGCTGCGCATCGCGCGCTCGGCGGCGAAGCGGCCGGCCTCGCCCATCGGGACGCTGCCGCATGCGGTGGCGTGGCTGGGATTCGAGGAAGTGGCGAACATCGCATTCACTCTGGCGCTGCAGGGCAAGATGCTGGACGTCAAGGGACAGCAGCACAAGGCGCGGCGTCTGTGGCGCCACTCGCTGGCGAGCGCATTGTGGTCGCGGCAGCTGGCGCACATGCTGGCCCAGGAGACCGACATGTGCTACCTGTGCGGTTTGCTGCACAATGTCGGCAAGGTCGTGACCCTGGGTGCGGTGCACGAGCTGGCGCTGCGGGCCGGCAAGAAGCTCGCGAGCGAGGAATACGATCGGCTCATCGAAACCTTTCACCGTCACATCGGCACGCGAGTCGTCACGGCTTGGGCGCTGCCTTCGCCGGTGCTGATCGTGACTTCGCAGTGGGAAGCCTATGCGGCGGCGGGCGCCGCGCGCTTCGAGAGCAATGTGGTCAACGTGGCGCACGCCCTGGCCGACGGCACCTTGCTCGGCTTTACGCCGCTGGCCCGCGATATCGTGACGATGCAGGGCGCGTACCGGGACCTTGGTTTGACGCCAGCCGATACCGAGACCCTGTTCGATTCCGCTGCCGCCATCAACGCCGAGTTGGACCGCTACCTGGCGCCGTGAGCGCCCGAAGGGCTGCATTGCGCCGCCTCGAGTAACGCGTTACCTTGCCTCTCGATGCCGAAGATGAAGCGCGGTGCAACCTTGCCCATGAAAAAGAACACCCTGGTGAACCACCCGCCCGAGGTTCCGCTGCCGGCGGACAATCGCCCCCTGGTGGCGCCGATCTATCAGTCGGTGAAGTTTTCCTTCGACGATACCGCCGAGACGATGCGCTATCTGCGCGGCGAACGAGAGGGATTCTATTACTCGCGTTCGGCCAACCCCACCTTGAAGCAATTGCAGCTCTTGCTGGCGCAGCTGCAGGGGAGGGATGATTGTTTGCTGACCGGATCCGGCGTCGCCACCATCGCCGCCAGCCTGCTGTCGCTGTGCAAGCAGGGCGATCACATTCTCGCCTTCGTCGAGTCGTACGGACCGACGCGCTACATCGTGCAGCATCTTCTGGCGAAGTTCGGCGTCACTCATACCTTGCTGTCGATCGAGGACCTGCCGGGCATCGAACGGGTGCTGCGCACGGTGCGGACGCGGGCGGTGGTGTTCGAAAGCCCCACCAACCCCGTGACCAAGATCGCCGATATCGAGCATCTCACGGCGCATGCGCGCCGCTCGGGCGCTGTCTCGGTGCTCGACAATACCTTTGCCGGATTTCACAACCATGGCCAGTACGACATCGACGTCTTCCTGCACAGCCTGACGAAGTACGCGTCGGGCCACGGCGATGTGATGGGCGGCGCGATCATTGCCCGCGGCGAGCTGATTGCGCAGATGCGCAAGGACGTCGGGACCCTGGGCCCGACACTGGACCCCCACGCGGCTTTTCTCATCCAGCGCGGTATGCGCACCTACTTCCTGCGCTACGAGCGTCAGTGCGCCAATGCGCTGGCCGCGAGCCAGTTCCTCCAGAGTCACCCCCGGGTCAAGAGGGTTCACTACCCGGGTCTCGAGAGTCACCCGCAACATCAGCTGGCCCGGCGTCAAATGAGCGATTTCGGTACCGTCGTGACTCTCGATCTGGACGGCGGCCTCGAGCAAGGTGCGCGGTTCGCCGATGCGCTGCAGCTATTTTCGATTTCCGCCAGCGTGGGTTCCACCGAATCGCTGGTGATGCCGCCGCATTTACTGGCAGGGAATGAATATACCGCGGATCAGCGCGCCGCCTCGCTCATCACCCGGGGGACGGTGCGCCTGTCGATCGGCCTCGAGGATGCGGCGGATCTGATTCAGGACCTGGAGCAGGCCCTGAACGCCACTCTTTGAACGCCTCCCGGAGTTGATCGGCGGCCGACGGGCGTGCCTTTTCGCCGTCGGCAGAGCCGCCACGGCGCTCCATTTAACTTAACGCCTTTCACATAATCGAAAAACACCTCAAGCATCGCCGCTGAATGCCGACCTAAGAGGAGTGATGCGCTACGTGTGAGGGTGATCAGTGAGCATGGAATCCGCCGTCGTTCTGTCCGCTCTGAACTCCCAAGCAGCGCGCGACCACCTCATCCGATCGATAGACAGCCCGCAGGCCATTGCTCCGCTGCCGCGCGTCTGCGCCCAACTCGCGCAGCTCACCGTCCAGCAGGTCACCGATGCGGCCCAGCTCGCGCGATTGATTCAATCCGATCCGGCGCTCGCCGGCGAAATCATGCGGGTGGCGAATTCTCCGGCGTTGCGGGCCCGCTCGGCCATCGTATCGCTGCAGCAGGCGGTGTCATGGCTCGGCGTGGCAGAAGTACGCAATATTGCCATGGCGGTGATGCTGCGCGGCGAGGTGTTCGTCGCTCCCGGTCATGAGCCTGAATCCGAGGAGCTGTGGCGCGAGGCGTGGTTGGCCGCCCTGTGGGCCAAGGAGATCGCGCGCGAACGGCGCAAGCATGTCGAAAGCTCTTTTCTGGCCGCGTTGATGCATCGCACGGGCGCTGCCCTGGCATTGAAGATACTGTCGCGCTTCGAGCTCGAGCAGCGGACCGCGATGGACGCGCGCTGCTTCGGCGACCTGGTCGTGGAATTCGAACCCGCCTTCGGTCGACTATTG
Organism: uncultured Gammaproteobacteria bacterium; assembly: GCA_963837435.1. Taxonomy (GTDB): domain Bacteria; phylum Pseudomonadota; class Gammaproteobacteria; order Steroidobacterales; family Steroidobacteraceae; genus Bog-1198. The sequence continues at coordinate 107,819 of CAWINJ010000008.1, read as the reverse complement.
ATGGGCAGCTGGCTGCTCCCGAAGGACGTCCAGGACGCGGCGAGCGATTGGCGTCACTATCGCGAATCCAATCACAGCGACCTTGCGGGAACGGTGCACGCCGCCCACCTGCTGGCCACGCACACCCTGCATCCGCTGCTGCTCACCGAGGATTTGGTGATCGAGAGCCCGGTATTCGAGCAGCTCGGTGTTTTCCCCGACGACCGGCGCCGCGTGCTCGCGAAGCGCGATCATGTGTGCAGCCTGGCGGGCATCTGACATGCAGCCGGAGGAATTCGATTTTGTTTGTGTGGGATCCGGGCCGGCCGGCCAGAAGGCGGCCATTCAAGCGGCCAAAGCGGGATTTCGCGCGGCAATCATCGAGCGCGAAGCGCAAGTCGGCGGCTCCTGCCTGTTGTCGGGGACGATTCCCAGCAAGGCGCTGCGCGAACAGGCGCTGCGCTATCGCCGGCTGCAGGGCAGTGCATCGTCGCTGGCGGTGGAGCTGCGCGGCGACGCGCCCTTGTCGGCCCTGCTCCAAGGCGTCGACGTCGTCATCGCGGCTCAAGACCTCTATTTGCAGGCACAGCTTGCTCGCAATCGGGTCGAGCTGATTCGCGGCCGCGGCGTCTTTCTCGATGCGAATCGCATCGAGGTGCAGCGCCTGGACGGCTCCCGGATCGTGGTGCGCGCGCCGCGGGTGCTGCTCGCCACCGGATCGCGGCCGCGGCACGTTCCCGCCATCGAGGTGGACCACGAGCACATCCTCGACAGCGATTCCATTCTGAGCCTGGCCTACATACCGCGCTCCATGGTGGTATTGGGCAGCGGCGTGATCGCCTGCGAGTATGCGTCGATATTCGCCGCCCTGGGCTGTGCGGTAACGCTGCTCGACAAGGCGGCGGAGCCATTGGGATTCCTCGACCCCGCGCTGCGCAAGGGGTTTTTGACCGCCTTCCAGGCCATGGGCGGCAACTATCAGGGCGGTGCCGAGGTGACCGGCGCGCGCTTCGACGGTTTCTCGCAAGTGGAAGTGCAATTGCACGGCGCCGCCTCGCTTTCCGCCGACATCGTGTTCGCCGCCTTCGGCCGTGTCGCCAACCTGGACGGCATCGGTCTCGACCGGCTGCAGCTGGCCATCAGCAACCGCGGGCATGTGCAGGTCGATGCGCGCTTCGAGACCAACATTCCCGGAGTGTTCGCCGCGGGCGATGCCATCGGACCGCCCGCGCTGGCCTGTGCCGCCGCCGACCAGGGACGGCGCGCGGCGCTGGCGGCTCTGGGCCTGCCGCCGCCCGCGCTCACCAGCCTGGTGCCGAGCGGCGTGTATACGATTCCGGAAATTGCCTGCGTCGGCCTGTCGCAAAGCGAGGCTGCCGCGAAGAAGATCGACTTGATCGTCGGCCGGGCCGACTTCGCCGAAGTCGCGCGCGCCCACATCGCGGGCGAGCCCGTGGGCTTCCTGTCGCTGCTGTGCGAGCGCAGTACGGCGCGGGTTCTAGGCGTTCAGGTGATCGGCGAGGGCGCCACCGAGCTCGTCCATCTGGGCCAGGCGGCGGTCGCGACGGGAGCGAGCGCCGATTTTTTCATCGAGCAAATCTTCAACTTCCCCACCATGACCGAAGCCTACCGGATCGCCGCCTTCGACGTCCTCAAGCAGCGATCGGTGCCGCAAGCCGCCCATTTGAAGCTGGCGCACGCATCTCGATAGCGAAGCGCCACTCGCCCGCAACCGGCGCTGACCGCCGGCGAAGTGCTGCCCGCTGGCTCAGCGCCACCCGCTGGCTCAGCGCCACCTGCTGGCGACTATAGGTTGCGGATCAGGATGTCGCCGAACTCGCTGCACTTGACCTCGGTCGCCCCTTGCATCAAGCGCGCGAAATCGTAGGTCACGGTCTTCTGGGCGATGGATTTGTCCATGGCGCCGATGATGGCATCGGCGGCCTCGACCCAGCCCATGTAGCGCAGCATCATTTCGCCCGACAGGATGACGGACCCGGGGTTGACCTTGTCGAGATCCGCATACTTGGGCGCCGTGCCGTGCGTGGCTTCGAACACCGCGTGGCCGGTCAAATAATTGATGTTGCCGCCCGGCGCGATGCCGATGCCCCCGACCTGTGCGGCCAAGGCATCCGATAAATAGTCGCCGTTGAGGTTCATGGTCGCAACCACGTCGAATTCATCCGGGCGGGTCAGCACCTGCTGCAGGGTGATGTCCGCGATCGCGTCCTTGATGATGATCTTGCCCGCCTTCTTGGCGGCTTCCATCTGTGCATTGGCGTCGCTTTCGCCCTTTGCAGACTTGGTCCGTTCCCATTGCTCCCATGTGTACACCTGATCGGGAAATTCCCGCTCCGCCAGCTGGTAGCTCCAATTGCGGAATGCCCCTTCGGTGAATTTCATGATGTTGCCCTTGTGCACGATCGTCACGCTCTTGCGCTTGTTGGCGACGGCATAGGCGACGGCGGCGCGGAACAATCGGTCCGTGCCTTCCTTCGACGCGGGTTTGAGGCCGATGCCGGAACTGTCCGGAAAACGGATCTTGGCGAACTGCTTCGGAAAATTCTGCTTGAACACGTCGAGAAACTTCTTGACGTCGGCCGTGCCGGCCTCGAACTCGATCCCGGCGTAGATGTCTTCGGTATTTTCGCGAAAAATCACCATGTCCACCTTCTCCGGCGCCTTGACGGGGGAGGGGACGCCCTTGAACCATCGCACGGGCCGCAAGCACACGTACAAATCCAGCAATTGGCGCAGCGCCACATTGAGCGATCGGATCCCCCCGCCCACCGGGGTGGTCAGCGGGCCTTTGATGGAAATGAGGTAGTCGCGGCAGGCGGTGACGGTTTCATCGGGCAGCCACGTGTTGTATGCCTTGTTCGCCTTCTCGCCGGCGAACACCTCCATCCAGTGAATCTTGCGCTTGCCGCCGTAGGCTTTTTGTACCGCGGCGTCGAATACGCGCACGCTGGCGCGCCAGATATCGCGGCCGGTGCCGTCGCCTTCGATGAATGGAATGATGGGGTGGTCCGGCACCCGCAACTGGCCGTTGGAGATCGAAATTTTCTCTCCCCCCGTGGGGATTTGTACATGCACGGGCTTCGCGTCTGACATCCATTCGCTCCTGTGAACTTGGGCGCAATGCTAGCATGCAGCACCCATCGGAGACCCGCATTGCGCACACTGACCTCAACCCCCGCGAAGGACGGCTTCCGCATGCCTGCGGAGTTCGAAAGTCATTCGGGCTGCTGGATGCTTTGGCCCGAGCGCTCGGACAACTGGCGCTGCGGCGCCAAGCCGGCGCAGGCGGTGTTTGCGGCCGTTGCGGCCGCCATCGCCGGTGGCGAGCCGGTGACCGTGGGTGTCTCGGCAGCGCAGTTCCAGAACGCGCGGGCCCGGCTGCCTCGCGCCGTGCGCGTCGTCGAGATCAGCAGCAACGATGCGTGGATCAGGGACTGCGGACCGACATTCCTCATCGACGCCAAGGGTCGGCGGCGCGGTGTGGACTGGACCTTCAACGCATGGGGCGGCCTCGGCGGCGGCCTGTACTTCCCCTGGGACCGCGATGATGAGGTGGCGCAGAAGGTATTGGAAATCGAGGGCGCGGACCGGTACCGGACCTCCTTCGTGCTCGAGGGCGGCGCCGTTCACGTGGACGGCCAAGGCACCTGCTTGACCACCGAAGAATGCCTGCTCAATCCGAACCGCAACCCCCAGCTCACGCGCTCCGACGTCGAGGAGCAGCTGCGTCGTTATCTCGGCGTCACCCGGGTGATCTGGCTGGGTCAGGGCGTGTATCTCGATGAAACCGGCGGCCATATCGACGAACTGGCCTGCTTCACCAGCCCCGGACAGGTCGCTCTGACCTGGACCTCGGATCGGCAGGATCCCCAATACGCGATTTCCCGCGATGCCTACCAGCGCTTGAGCCAGGCCCGCGATGCGCACGGGCGAAGGCTCACCATACACAAAATCCACCAGCCGGGGCCGCTGTACATGACTGCCGAAGAGGCGGCCGGGATCGAATCGCGTGCCGGCAGCCATCCTCGCAAGGCCGGCGATCGTCTGCCGGCGTCATATATCAATTTCTACATTGCGAATAAATGCGTCGTCATGCCGCTATACGACAAGCGCCACGATGCGGCCGCCGCGCGTACGCTGAAGCGGCTGTTTCCCACCCGCAAGGTAGTCGGAATCGCCACCCGCGAGGTGCTGCTGGGCGGCGGCAATATCCACTGTATAACCCAGCAAGTGCCGCGCCCGAAGGGCCGTTGACCCCCGCAAATGGAACTTTGCCGCACGCGGACTCTCGAAAGTCTTTATTCTACGCAGCCTAAATACTCCCACCCCTTACAATATTGGAAGCTGTAGTGCATTCATTTTTCGTTCGATACGCCCGCAAATCCTTGGGCACGCTGCTTTGCGCCGCCGCCTTCGTGGCGGCCGGCTGCCATGGTAATCCCAACGAGAGCGGCTACGGCATCGGGTGGGTCACTCTGACCGACGATCCGGGCGATTTTACCAGCTACATAGTCAATGTGGACTCGGTGACCCTGACCGGCCAGACCGTCGGGTTGATCACGGCGGTTGCGACGCCCGAGACCGTCGATTTCTCGAAGCTCAACAATATTGCGGAGTTGTGGGCTTCTGCGAGTATCCCGAACGATACCTATACGCAGGCAACCATCACGCTGGATTACACGGACGCCGTTGTCTCCGTCTTGGTCAACGGCCAGTCCAAACTCGCGACGGTGACGGATACATCGGGTGGGGCGATGACGACTGTCGCCATCACGGTGAATTTCGACCCCGCCAATTACTTGGTCGTTACGCCGACCTACGCTTCGACTAGCGCGCATCGTCTGGCCATCAACTTCGATCTTGCCGCCTCCAACATCGTGAATACCGCTCCGAGCACGCCAACGGTCGTCGTTAGGCCGTTCGTGACCATCGGCATTCAGCCCGCCGATACCAAGCTCATCCGAGTGAGAGGACCGCTGATCAATAGCAGCATCAACGCGCAGGCGACAGGCGGTCCCGTAGCCGGTGCAATCGGCACCTACACCGTGTATGTGCGCCCGTTCTACGACGAGGTGGATAGTTTGGGAACGCTCAGCCTCTTCAACACGCCGACTACCATCTATTCAATCGACGGCAATTCCTATGTCGGAATAGCCGGCATCAATGAACTGCAGCAATTGTCCGCCGGCACGACCATGACCGCGGCGTATACGACCTTCGTGCCCACCGTCAACAACCTGCCGAATCCGCCGGCAACCGCCGGAATTTTCTATCCGGTTTATGTGATTGCCGGAAGCACTCTCCAGGACATCTACACCGAGGGGCTCAGCGGGTACGTCACCGCACGAAGCGGCAACACTTTGACCCTGAGCGGCTCGACGCTGGACATCAGCAACGAGGAGACAACCTGCAATGCCTTCGAGCAGACAACCTGTTATAACAACGCGACAACGCAGCTACTGCTAGCGCCCGGTACCCTCGTGACGGCCGACAACTCCACTGCCACGGGTCTGAACTCAGATTCAATTGCCGTCGGTCAATACGTTGCCGCGCGCGGCATCTATGAGCTGCCGGCTTCGGGGGTGGTCACGCTGGACGCCACGGGCACTTCGAGCACCGATACTGGTTCGGTGCGAATATTGCCTTCGGAGATCTGGGGCTCGCTGGTGTCGTCGGCGGCCGGTAGTGTGGTCATGAATTTACAAACCATCAACGGTTGGCCGGCCAGCTCCTACGATTTCAGCGGCAACGGCGCGAGCGCCGCGCAAGATCCTTCGCCGGCGGCTTTTGCGGTTAATACGGGGAAACTTACGGTACCGGCTGGAGTGGCTGCGGGCGATTCACTATGGGTCGACGGTATCTTCACCCCGTTTGGATCGGCACCCCCCGATTTCAATGCCTCGGCGCTCAACTCGGAGGCGTCCATCCAGCTCGCGGGAGGGACGGGGACGCCGGCCGGAACCCTGACTTGCGGTGCCGGAAGTCAGGTGTGCGATCCGGCCAGTCTGCAAGTTTTGTGGACCACAGTCCCCGGTACGACCACTCCGTTCACGAGATTGGGAGATTCGGGGTTCTCCATAGATCTGAGCAACGCCGAATTGGAGACGGCGGTCATTAGAATTGGGCCGGAGAGCATCGATCTCAAATCGCTGCCGGCAAGCCCGCAAGTGGTGCCGTGGCCGTTGGCCACGACTGCGACGTTCGCCCCCAGGTACGCCGTCGGAAATCCCAATACGGCAGGCACCACTCCCGCGGTGACATCGACGACGGTCATCAGCGATTACAGCCAATTTCCTGGCTTCGTGGATCAGGTAATTCGTACGATGACTGCGGCGAATCCGGCGGTGCAGTTCGAAGCCAGGGGCTTCTACAATCGTTCCACCAACATCTTTACCGCCTCCAGCATCAGCCTCGTGCTCTAAACTATCTCCCCCATGACGGGGATACGCTCATTGCGACTGGGATTGGCCTGTGTGCTGGTTGTCACCGGGCAGTGGTGCGCCGGCGCCGCGCTGCCCGCGGCGCCTTCGCCTTCCTCGAGCCAAACGTCGCCCGCGCAAGGTATGAGCCGTCCACGGATCTGCGTGGTGCTGTCCGGCGGCGGAGCGCGCGGCATGGCGCACATCGGCGTGCTCAAGATCCTCGAGCAATTGAAGGTGCCCGTCGACTGCATTGCCGGCACGAGCATGGGAGCTATCGTGGGCGGACTGTATGCCAGCGGCATGACGGCCGACCAGATCGAGTCCACCATGCGCTCGGTGGACTGGCAGGAGGCGTTTCGCGACGCTCCGCCGCGGCGCGATCTGGCCTTCAGACGCAAGCAGGACGACCGCAATTTCCTCGTCCGGCTGCCGCTCGGTCTCAAGCACGGCAAGATTCTGCTGCCGAAGGGTTTCATTCAGGGACAGAAGCTTCAGGAAACGCTGCGCCAGCTGACCCTGCCGTTCAGCAACAGCACCGATTTCGATCTGCTACCCACGCCGTTTCGTGCCGTGGCCACCGACTTGGAGACCGGCAACGCCGTGGTAATGGACAAGGGCGATCTTTCAATCGCCATGCGCGCCAGTATGTCGGCGCCGGGGGTGTTCGCGCCGGTGGAGCTGAACGGGCGGCTGCTGGTGGATGGCGGCCTGGCCGAGAATCTGCCCATCAACGTGGCGCGCGCCATGCATGCGGACATTCTCATCGTCTCCGACGTAAGCTTTCCCCTGCAGCCGCGAGCCGCTCTCGATTCCGCGCTGTCGATTTCCAACCAAATGCTGGCCATTCTGGTGCGCAAGGACTCCGACCGCCAGCGGGCCAGCCTGAGTCCCCAGGATATCCTGATCGAGCCCGACCTGGGCACGACGCCGGCGACGGATTTTGCCGCGGCCGGCGCCGTCATCACCCGGGGGGAAGAGGCGGCACGGTCGGCCACAGCCGCGCTAGCGGCGTATGGAGTGGGCGATGCGGCGTATCGGGAATACTTGGCGCGCCGCGGCACACGCGAGCCGGGATTGCCGCCCATCAAATTCGTGCGAGTCGACCCGCAATCCAAACGCTACGAAAAAACCATCCTGGCGGAGATGCAGCCGCTGGTGGGGAAACCGTTGGACCTCGACGAAGTGGGCAAGCGCATCACGGACCTGTATGGACTGGGATTGTTCGAAACTCTGGACTACACGCTGGTCGAGCAACCCAGGGTTAAAAGCGCCGACGCTTCCGCAAGCGGGGCTCGTGGCGCCGGCACCAGCACGACCACTGGCACCGGCCCTAGCACTGGCACCGGCCCTAGCACCGGCACCGGCCCTAGCACCAGCAGCAACACCAGCACCAGCAGCAACACCAGCACCAGCACCAGCACAGGTGCCGCGGGCTCGGGCACCGGTACCGGCACGGGCTCCGACGAGGACTCGGGGCTCGAGGTGCAGGCGCGGCGCAAGTCCTGGGGCCCCAATTACCTGCGCTTCGGGTTGAACTTGCAGGATGACTTCCAGGGCAATAGCCAGTACAACGCGGCGGCCCGCTTTCTGTTGACCGAAATCAATGACCTGGGCGCGGAGCTGCTCACGGACGTGCAAATCGGCAACAACCCCAAGGTGGTCAGCGAGTTCTATCAGCCCATCGATGCCACGCGAACCTGGTTCGTGGCGCCGAGCGCGCGCATCGAGGTCCGCGATTTGCCGGTTTACACCAACAATCTGGAAGTCGCGGACTTTCGCGACCGTGAGGCGGAAGCCGATCTGGACTTCGGCAGCAACCTCGGCAACTGGGGCGAAATCCGTGCCGGGTTCCACCGCACCAACGGCGAGACCCACGATCGCTACGGCAACCCGGACCTGGTGGAGGAGCAGTACAATATTGGGGAGTACTTCTTCAAGTTCAGCTACGACCAGCTGGACAACATCCATTTCCCGCGCGAAGGCCAGACATTCACCTTGCAGTGGGATGCCAATCGCACCAATCTGGGGGCCGACATCGCCTCCGACAAAGTGACGGCCGATTGGCTGATGGCGCGCTCGCGGGGGCGCAACACGATATTATTGTGGACCTCGGCGGGAAGCACCCTGGACGGCAATTTCAAGCCCACCGACCTGCCCGAGTTCTATTCCTTGGGCGGATTCTTCAATTTGTCGGGTCTCGCGCCGAACTCGTTGACCGGCCCGAATTATGCGATCGCCCGCGCCATCTACTTCCGCAAAATCGGCCACGGCGGGGAGGGATTCTTCGAGTTTCCCGCCTACATCGGCATGTCGTTCGAGGTGGGGAACACTTGGGAGCGCCGCAGCGACATGAATTTCGGATCGGCGCGCAAGGACGCCTCGGTATTCATCGCCTTCGACACCTTTCTGGGGCCCGTTTATCTGGGATCGGGCTACGATCAGGCCGGGACGGCGGGGTACTATTTGTTTCTGGGTCGCACTTTTTAGGCGCTTCGCGCCAGTATTTAGGCGCTTCGCGCCACCTTTCAACGGGGTCGGGGCGGCCCCGATTCTGAGGCGCGGCCCAAGAGAAGAAATTCCCGGGGGTGCTAGAAATTGCGGCTTTCGGCGAGCTTTTCCACTTTCTCGAATACCAGCGCGGGCTGGTCGCCGATGCGGGAATATTCATGCTTGCGGGACATATCCTCGAGGACTCGGTCGCGTTCCGCCGCGGTGAAGAACCAATGAGTCTTCTGCCAGTCCGCGCCCAGCAGCTTCGAGAACGGGTCTCCGGACCGCAGGCGCACGCGAATGCCGTAGGGGCGCGGCAGCACCGGCAATGTACGTACGAGATTCTGAGCGTTGGCGATTCCCATGGTGCTGGAACGATAGCCGAATCGTGGGTAGGCTGCCAGCTGATCGGAGCCGGATTCGCATGCTAGACTCCGCCGCCTTCAAAAGAGGTAATCGATGGCATCGTCCTACACAGCCTCCGACATCGAGGTATTGAGCGGTTTGGACCCGGTGCGGCGGCGCCCGGGCATGTATACCGACACGACGCGGCCGAATCATATGGCGCATGAAGTCATCGACAACAGCGTCGACGAAGCGCTCGAAGGCCACTGCGAAAACATCGATGTGACCGTGTTCAAGGACGGCTCGCTGCAAGTCGAGGACGACGGCCGCGGCATGCCCGTCGACATTCACCCCAAGGAGAAGATCAGCGGCGTCGAATTGATCCTGACCCGCCTGCACGCCGGCGGGAAGTTCAATGACAAGACTTACCAGCATTCGGGCGGATTGCACGGAGTGGGCGTATCGGTGGTCAATGCCCTGTCGAAGCACCTGGAGTGCTGGGTGCGCCGCGGCGGCAAGGAATACAACGTCAGCTTCGCCGGCGGCCGACTAAAGTCGAAACTGGAAGTGGTCGGCGATGTGCCGAAATCCAAGACCGGCACGACCTTGCGGTTCTGGCCCGATCCGCAGTACTTCGACACCGATAAATTCGCGATCGCCAAGCTCAAGCAGGTGCTGCGGGCCAAAGCGGTGCTATGCCCCAACCTGCGCGTCACCCTGCTCAACGAGGCCACAGGAGAACGCGATGAATGGTTCTACACCGGCGGACTGCACCAATACCTGGCGGAGGAGCTGGGCAAGGGCGAATGGCTGCCGGCCGAGACCTTCTACGGCAAGCGGGACATCGAGGGTGGGACGCTGGATTGGGCATTTGCCTGGGTCCTCGAGTCCGAACACGGCATCACCGAGAGCTACGTCAATCTAATACCCACGGTGGAGGGTGGCACCCACGTCAACGGCTTGCGGTCGGGGGCGGCGGACGCGGTGCGCGAGTTCTGCGAATTTCGCAATCTCGTGCCGCGCGGCCTCAAGCTCACGCCCGAGGATGTCTGGGACGGGGTGAGCTTCGTGCTGTCGATGAAAATGCGCGAGCCGCAATTCGCGGGACAAACCAAGGAAAAGCTCTCCTCGCGTGAATCGGCCGGAATCGTGCAGGGGGTGATCAAGGACGCCTTCGCCCTGTGGCTCAATCAGCATCCGGATCAGGGCGAGAAAATCGCCATGCTGGCGATCGCCAACGCACAGCAACGCTTCAAGGACAGCCAGAAAATCCAGCGCAAACGCATCGTGGCGGGGCCGGCACTGCCCGGTAAGCTGGCCGATTGCGTCAGCCAGGATCCAGCTCGGGGCGAGTTGTTCCTGGTCGAGGGCGACTCGGCCGGCGGTTCGGCCAAGCAGGCGCGCGATCGGGTGACCCAGGCCATCATGCCGCTGCGCGGCAAGATCCTGAACACCTGGGAGGCGGATACCGCCGAAGTCCTGCAATCTCAAGAAGTCCACAACATCAGCATCGCCATCGGCGTCGATCCCGCCGCCACCGATCTATCGGGCTTGCGCTACCACAAGATCTGCATCCTGGCCGATGCCGACAGCGACGGGCAGCACATCGCCACCCTGCTGTGCGCCTTGTTTCTTCGGCATTACCGGCCGCTGGTGATGGGCGGCCATGTGTATGTGTGCATGCCGCCGCTGTTTCGGATCGACGCCGGCAAGGAAGTGGTTTATGCACTCGACGAGGCGGAGCGCGAGAAGGCGCTGAAGCGCATCGCCGCGGAGAATCCGCGCGCCAAGCCGGTCGTGACGCGCTTCAAGGGCCTCGGGGAAATGAGCCCGCTGCAGCTGCGCGAAACCACCATGGCGCCGCAGACACGCCGGCTGGTGCAGATGACCATCGATGCACGCGACAGCCCCGACCAAACGCTCGATATGCTGCTGGCGAAGAAGCGCGCCGGCGACCGGCGCGAGTGGCTCGAAACCAAGGGCAATCTGGCGCGCATCTAGCGCCTCGATGCCTCACCGAACATGAAAGATCAAGAACTCAATTTCGAAGGACCTGTGGCGAAGCCGCGGCCATGAAAGATCAAGAACTCAATTTCGAAGGACCTGTGGCGAAGCCGCGGCCATGAAAGATCAAGAACTCAATTTCGAAGGGATAGAGAAGGAGCCGCTCAAGGCGTTTGCCGAGCGCGCTTACCTCGACTATTCGATGTACGTCATTCTGGACCGGGCCCTGCCGCATTTGGGAGACGGATTGAAGCCCGTGCAGCGGCGCATCACCTATGCGATGAGCGAGCTCGGCCTGGCGGCCGGCGCCAAGCACAAAAAGTCGGCGCGCACGGTGGGCGATGTGATCGGCAAGTTCCATCCGCACGGCGATTCGGCGTGCTACGAAGCCATGGTGCACATGGCACAGGACTTTGCCTACCGCTACCCGATCGTCGACGGACAGGGCAATTGGGGTTCCACGGACGATCCGAAGTCGTTCGCCGCGATGCGCTACACCGAGTCGCGGCTGACCCGCTATGCCACCTTGCTGCTGCAGGAACTGGGCGCGGACACGGTGGACTGGGCGCCGAATTTCGACGGTTCCCTCGATGAGCCCACCATGCTGCCGGCGCGAGTGCCGAATCTGCTGCTGAACGGCGGTTCCGGCATCGCGGTCGGCATGGCGACCGACATTCCGCCCCACAACCTGCGCGAAGTCGTCAAGGCCTGCGTGGCGCTGCTCGACGATCCGGATCTCAGCACCCGCAAGATCATGGCGCACATCAAGGGTCCGGATCTGCCCACCGGGGCGGAAATCGTTTCGCCGCGCGACGATCTGGTGCAGATGTACGACACCGGATCGGGCAGCTTCAGGGCGCGAGCCACCTATAAAATCGAGGACGGCGAGGTCGTGATCGAGGCGCTGCCGTTCCAGGTATCGGGTGCCAAGGTACAGGAGCAGATCGCCGCGCAGATGCAGCAGAAGAAGCTGCCGATGGTCGAGGACTTGCGCGACGAGTCCGACCACGAGAATCCCACCCGGCTGGTGATCGTCCCCAAATCCAACCGGGTGGATCCCGTGGCGCTGATGGCCCACCTGTTCGCCACCACCGATCTCGAGCGCAACTACCGGGTGAATCTCAATGTCATCGCCCTGGATGGGCGGCCGCGGGTGATGGGGCTGAAAGAACTGCTGCTCGAGTGGCTGCAGTTCCGCAAGTCCACCGTCACCCGACGCTTGAACCACCGGCTCGCGAAATTGAATGCCAGGCTGCACATCCTGGACGGCATGTTGATCGCTTATTTGAATCTCGACGAAGTGATCCGCATCGTGCGCACGGAGGATCAGCCCAAGCCCGTGCTCATCAAGCGCTTCAAGCTGTCGGACGAGCAGGCTGAGGCCATACTCGAGACCAAGCTGCGCCACCTGGCGCGGCTCGAAGAGATGAAGATCCGCGAGGAGCAGAAGGAACTGAGCGCCGAGCGCGCCGAGATCGAGGCCATACTAAAGAGCAAGGCCCGGCTCACCCGCCTGGTGCGCGACGAATTGCTGAGCGACGCCGAGGAGTACGGAGACGAGCGGCGCACCCGCCTGGTGGAGCGCGAAGCCGCACAGGCCATCTCCGAGACCGAACTGCTCACCAGCGAGCCGACCACGGTCGTGCTGTCGCGCTTGGGCTGGGTGCGCGCCGCCAAGGGCCACGACATCGACGTCCGCTCCCTGAGCTACAAGGGCGGCGATGAGTTCCAGGCCGCCGCCCGCGGCCGCAACCTGCAGCAAGCCGTGTTCATCGACTCCACCGGCCGGGCCTACAGCCTGGACGCCCACCAGCTGCCTGCCGCGCGCGGCTACGGCGAGCCGCTCTCCGGCAGCGTCGATCCGCCCGACGGCGCCACCTTCGCGGCGGTGCTGATCGGCGAGCCGGACGATGTGTGGCTGCTGGCGAGCGACGCAGGCTATGGATTCGCGGTGAAATTGCGCGAGCTCTACGCGCGCAACAAAAAGGGCAAATCTATCCTCAAGGTCCCGGAGAACGCGAAGGTCCTGCCGGCGCAGCCCATTGCACAGGCCGGGGCGCTCGCGATCTTCGTCAACAACGACGGCGAGGTCCTGGCGTTGCCCACGGCGCAAATCGAGGAGATGACCGCCGGCAAGGGTCAGAATCTATTCGGCATTCCCGGCAAGAAATCCGCGGACCGCGACGAGTTCCTGACCGCCATGGCGGTGGTGGCGCCCGGCGAGCTGCTGACCGTCCACAGCGGCAACAGCGCCCCGATGAAGCTCAAGTTCGAGGAACTCAAGCAGTTCCAGGACAAGAAGGGCCAGCGCCGTCAGCGCTTCTCGCGCGCCTACAAGCAAGTCGACCGGCTCGAGGTCTCGGCGCCCTGAGAGCGGGCGGGGGGGCGGAGGCCTGGGAAAGGCGGCCGGCGCGCCGGCCTAGCGCCGATCGCCCGACATGGTCACATCTTCGGGAGCGTTGACGAAGTATCCCTGGATGAATTCGATGCCGAGCTGCCACAGCACCGCCATGGTGTTGGCGTCCTCGACGCGCTCCGCGACGGTTTCGATGCCTTTGCGTTTCGCCGCCTCGACCAGACCCTTCACGCGCTGCTGCTGGATCTGATTGGTCGAAAGCCCCTGCATCAGCGAGCCATCGATCTTGATGAAATTCATGTCGATGTCGGCGAGCAGCTTCAGCGGATCGCGGCCGGTGCCGAAATGCTCGAGGGCGAATCGCAGGCCGAGCTTGCGCATGTTCTCGGCCAATTCCTTGGTCTGCCGCACGTATTGATTGGCGAGTTCCTCGGTCACTTGGATGCAGATCCGCTTCGCCTCGATCTTCAGCGATTTGAGCTGGGTTTCGAGCCACCCGAGCAGGCTCTTGTCGAGCACCGTGTCCTTCGAGACGCGCACGAAGATGCACGCGGCTTTGCGGTTGGCGGCGAAGGACATCGAGGCGCCGATCACCCAGCGGTCGATGTTCTTCATCAAATCGTTGCGCTCCGCGGCGGCGATGAATTCGGCCGGCAGCACCTCGCTGCCCTGTTCGTCCAGCATGCGCACCAGCACGTCGAACATGCCCTTGTCCTCGCCGAGCAGGCTCGCGATCGGCTGCTGCACCAGGCGGAATCGATTCTCCATCAATGCGCTCTTGATGTGCTTGACCCAGATCTTGTCGTAGGCCTGCACGCGCGTGTCGGTGTCGGACTTGTCGACGACGTACATCTGGCTGCCGCCCAGCTCGCGCCCGCGCCGGGTGGCGCTGACCGCATCGGCGATCGCGGCGCCCACGTCGGGATTTGCCGGCGGCAGCAGCCCCAAACCCACCGTCACCGTGGCCGACAGAGTCTTCTCATCGAAGCCGAACATGTGCTCGCTCACGCGCTTGACGACGTTCTCGGCCCAGGTCTCCACGTCGCGCGCGGTGCCGCGTTCGAGCAATACCAGCAAGCCGTTGCCGCCGAAGCGGCCGCATAGATCCGTGGCGGTCAGCTGCGCGCGCAGCAATTCGGCGAGCTGCGCCATGAAGTCCTCGCTGGCGAGCACTCCTATGGCGTTTTGGATGTCGATGAACCGGTCCGGCTTGATGTGCGCGAACTGGCGCACGCCGCCCTTCATGCCGAGCGCGCAGCGCTCGCGCACCGCGGCGATCAAGTAGCGCTGCTGCAGGAAGCGGGTGGTCGCGTCGTTCTTGACCGCATCGGCCAGCTGGACTTCGAGATCATGGTCCTTCTTCTGCGTGGCCGCGATGGCGATGCGGATCGCCGGCTCGTTCTCGTAGTCGGCCTTGGTCAGCAACAGCTCGAGCGCCAAGGCCGAGCCGTCCGACAGCAGCGCCTGGACCTTGAGCCCGTGGCCCGACCACTTGCCCTGCAGGCAGGCGACCAGCGCGCCCTTGAGGGCGGGATGAGTCTCCTGCTCGAACAGATCCATGAGCGGCGTGCCGGTGAGGGCATCGTCGCCCGAGTAGCCGAACAGCTCGAGCCATGCGCGGTTCGCATCCACGATGATGCCTTCCTGCACGTGCGTGATGGCATCGGCCGAGCCTTCGAGGAAGTTTTGCAGCTGCTCGCGATACTCGCGCGCCGACGAGAGCGTGGTCGAGAGCGCGCGTTCCAGCCGGTAGGCGCGCAGCTCGCGCGTCGCCACCGACTGCAGCCGGCTGCGGTTGGCCAGCGTCACCACATCCTGGGCGCCGAGCGCCATGGCATCGGCGATCGCTGGCTCATCGACATGCTCGCGCACGATCAACACCGGCATGCCCGGAGCGCTCTGTTGCTTGATCTTCATGAGCGAGGCCAGGTCGATGCCCAGCTCCTCGATGAAGGCAATCAGCATCTCCGGATTGATCTGCGTCAGGGCATCCCCGAGATCGCGGGCGTCCGGCAGCCATGTGCAATGCACGGGGTGCCCGGCTTTGCGCAGAGTGCTATTGATCGCCTCGACGTGATCCTGCGACCGCGTCATGACGATCATCGGAACGGCGCCCTGTTCGGTCACGGCTCGAAATCCTCCTAAAATGGCCCCAAAGTGTAACACCTGGGGGTTCATCGAATCTGGGACCGGTGTCAATCCTTGGGGGCGGCCGGCAGCGCGCCCGGGGCGAATCAGCCTGGAATTGGCCAAGGCCGGGGGTTGCGGCTATCATACGCGCCCTCCAAAGTCCGAGGCCTTCGATGGCGAACTACAGCACGAACGAATTCAAGTCCGGTCTCAAGATCCTGATCGACGGCGATCCCTATGCGATCGTCGAGAACGAAATGGTCAAGCCGGGCAAGGGGCAGGCCTTCAATCGCGTGCGGGTACGCAACCTGAAGACGGGCCGCACCATCGAGCGCACATGGAAATCCGGGGACACCGTGGAAGCGGCCGACGTGGTCGATACGGACATGCAGTACCTGTACCGGGACGGGGACTTCTTCAATTTCATGGCGCCCGAGACCTTCGAGCAGCTGACGGCCTCGAAAGCGGCGGTGGGCGACGGTGCACAATGGCTGAAGGATGGCACCGTGTGCGTGGTCACCCTGTGGAACGGCGTGCCGCTGCAAGTGACGCCGCCCGCCCACATGGAACTCAAGGTGATCGAGACCGATCCCGGCGTCCGAGGAGACACGGCGACCGGAGGCTCCAAGCCTGCCAAGCTCGAGACCGGCGCGATGGTGCGGGTACCGCTGTTCATCAACGAAGGCGAAATTCTGCGCATCGATACGCGGACGGGCGAGTACCTCTCGCGCGGCAAGAACTAAGCGTTGTCGATGGTGAAGGCCATGGCCTCCGCCAGGCTAGGCACTCCCAGGGCAACGGCGACCAGGCGATCGAAGCCTAGGGCGACTCCGGCGCAATCGGGGATGCCGGCTGCCAGCGCGGCCAGGAGGCGCTCATCGAGCGGCGGCTCGCTTTGGCCGCGGGCGCGGCGCAGGGCCAAATCGGCTTCGAAGCGCGCGCGTTGCTCGGTGCCGTTCGCCAGCTCGTGAAAGCCGTTTGCCAGTTCGATGCCGTCCACGTAGAGCTCGAAGCGTGCCGCCACGGCCGGAGTCCCCGGCTTCAGCCGCGCCAGGGCGGCTTGCGAGGCCGGATAGTCGCAGATGAAACAAGGGCGCTCGCGACCCAAGCGGGGGCCGACGATGAGCCCCATCAACAGATCGAGCTTGGCATCGCGGTCAAGCTCGGCGCGGCACTCGACGCCGTGGCGCCTGGCGGCGGCGCTCAGCTCCTCATCGCTCGAACGGTGCGCGTCGACCCCTGCGTGGAGCCGTAGCGCGGCCGCGTAGCTGAGCCGCTCCGCCGGCTCGAGCCGGCGATGGGGCTGCAGCAGGCGGCCGACCAGCGTCTCGACCTCGCTCATGAGGGCCGCGTCATCGAAACCCAAACGGTACCACTCGACGAGGGTGAATTCCGGGTTGTGCCAGCGGCCCCGTTCGCCGTCGCGAAACACCTTGCAGATCTGGTAAATATCGCCGCTGCCCGCCGCGAGCAGCCGTTTCATGGCGTATTCAGGCGAGGTGCACAGGTAGGCGGGCGCCGCGATGCCGGCCACCTGAGTGGCCAGGGACTCGATCTGAGGGTCGCTCACGGCGGCGGCGCTCAATTGCGGCGTTTCGACCTCGAGCACCGCGCGCTCTGCGAAGAACTCGCGCGCCGCGGCCAGCATTTGCGCGCGCCGCCGCAGAGCGCTCAAGGACGCCGTGGGGCGCCACGCGGCGCTTACGCCCTCCCGCGGCGCGCTCATGCCAGCGCGCTCATGCCAGAGTACCCAGGGCTTGTCCCAGCCGCACCATACGGCCCGCCTGCAATTCCGGCTGCCAGCGCGCGCGATGCGGTTGGAACAATAAAATGACCGTCGACCCCATGTTGAAACGGCCGAGTTCCGCGCCCTTCTCGAGAATGGTCGGCGGCGCCGGCAGGCGCGTGATCACCCGCCGCGCAGCGGGCGTGATGTCGCCCGCCCACACGGTGGCCATGCTGCCCACATTGAGCGCCCCCACCAGCACCAAGGCGAACTGGCCGAATGCGGTGTCGAACAGAGTCAAGATCCGCTCATTGCGCGCAAACAGCCCCGGCACATGCCGCGCGGTCGTGGCGTTGACGCTGAACAGGCTGCCGGGAACGAACACGGTTTCGCGCAGTTCGCCGCGAACCGGCATGTGCACGCGGTGATAGTTGAACGGAGCGAGATAAATGGTGGCGAAGGAACCGCCTTCGAATCGGCTCGCCCAGGGTTGGGCGGCGAGCAGGTCGGCGAGCCGGTAGTCGCGGCCCTTCGCCTGCAGCAACCGGTCGCGGTCGATGGCGCCCGCTTCGCTGACGCAGCCGTCGACGGGGCAGGCGATGGCATCAGGGTCCGGTGCGACGGGGCGCGCGCCAACCTTGAGCGCGCGGGTGAAGAACTCATTGAAGCTGCCGTAGCGGTAAGGGTCGATCTCGGCCGCTTCACTCACGTCCACCTCGTACAGCCTGAGAAAGCCGCGGATGATCCAGTTCTTGAACCAGGGGATGCGTATCCGGGTCGCCGCCAGAATCAGCCGCGAGAGCCCGTGCTGCGGCAGCAGATATTGAAACCACACGAACAGCCGGCCGCGAAGGCCGCCGCTCGAACTCCCGCCCCCGGGGTTCGCGTCCCCGTGCGCCGGGCTCATGCGCGGGCGGCCACGAGGCGCTGGAAATCGCTCTGCAAGGCAGCGTCGCTGAACGGGCCGCTCAGAATCGCGCAAATCCGCCCTTGCGGGTCGATCACAAAGATGGCTCCGGAGTGATCGACGGTGTAATTCCCGTCGGCGGCCGGCTGGATGATCACGGCCACCCCGAGTTTTTTCGCGACGGCTTCGATGCTCGGTTGATCGGCGGCGGTCAGGCCGATGAATTCAGGGTCGAAATACGGCACGTACTTCGCCAGCTGTGCGGGAGTATCGCGCTTGGCGTCGACGGACACGAAGATGACCTGCGGCAGCACCGCTGCCTTGGCCGCACGCAGGCGCTTTTCCATGGCTGCCAGAGTGGTGAGCGTCGTCGGGCAGAAGTCGGGACAATTGGTGTAGCCGAAGAACAGCAAGGACCAGCGGCCGCGCAGATCGGAGGCGCCGAATCTCCGACCTTTCTGGTCGATCAGGCTAAAATCCGG
Organism: uncultured Gammaproteobacteria bacterium; assembly: GCA_963837435.1. Classification (GTDB taxonomy): domain Bacteria; phylum Pseudomonadota; class Gammaproteobacteria; order Steroidobacterales; family Steroidobacteraceae; genus Bog-1198. The sequence goes on along the minus strand of CAWINJ010000008.1, from coordinate 88,957 downwards.
CAGCGCCCGACTGGGCGTGATGAGGGTTCCGGTGGTCAATTCCACCGCCGCGGCGGGATGACGCCACAGGAGCGAAGCCGCGGCGCCCGCCAGGCCGACGATACAGAGCAGTGCGAAGGACAGGAATTTCGATTGAGTTGCCATGCGCCGATTATCCCACACCGCCGCTGACCGCAGCGAGACCGTGGGCGCCGCCATCGATCGCTGTTCGAGGGCGCTGCGCCGCGCGCGCGTTCATTTCGGCCACGGCACCGACAATGCGCGCGACGAGGCCGCCGAGCTGGTGTTCTTTGCGGCCGGCCTCGAGCATGAGCAGGGCGCGAAGGCGTATCCCCGCCGCCTGACGGCGCGCCGGATCGCGCGGATCGACGGGCTGTTGCGGCGGCGGATCGCCGAGCGCATGCCGCTGGCTTATCTGACGCATCGATCCTTCTTTGCCGGCCTCGAACTGTATGTGGATGAGCGCGTCCTGGTGCCGCGCTCGCCCATCGCCGAACTCATTCTGCAGCGCTTCGAGCCCTGGACGGATGCGCGCCGCGTGCGCCGGATCCTGGATGTCGGGACCGGGTCGGGTGCCATCGCGCTGGCCTGCGCCAAGGCCTTCCCCAGGGCCCAAGTGGATGCTGTCGACGTGTCCGCGGAGGCGCTTGCCGTGGCGCGCCGCAATCGGCGCCGGCTGGGCCTGAAAGAGCGAGTGCGCCTGCTGCGGTCGAATTATTTCGATGCCGTGCAGGGCTGCCGTTACGATATCATCGTGAGCAATCCGCCCTACGTCGGGCGCGCGGAGATGCGCAGGCTGCCGCGCGAGTATCGGCATGAGCCCCGGCTCGGGCTCGCCTCCGGCGCCGATGGGCTCGATTCGGTGCGCGCGATTTTCGCCGCGGCGCAGGAGCACCTTGGCCGCGACGGCATCCTGGTCGTGGAAGTCGGCAATACCGAAGACAGGCTGATGCGTGCCTTTCCGTACCTGCCGTTCGTCTGGCCGCAGATCGCGATGGGCGGAGGAGGGGTATTCTTGCTGCGGGCGCGGGATCTGGATGCGGGCCCGCGCGCACGGCGGGCATGATCGAGAGCTTTGAGAACGGAGAACCAGCGCGTGGCGGGCAATACATTCGGTCGTGTTTTCACGGTGACGAGCTTCGGGGAAAGCCATGGCCCCGCGCTCGGCTGCGTCGTGGACGGCTGCCCGCCGGGCCTCGAGCTCAGCGAGGCGGATTTGCAAGCCGATGTCGAGCGTCGGCGCCCTGGTACCTCGCAGTTCACCAGCCAGCGCCGCGAGCCCGATACGGTGCGCATCTTGTCGGGCGTGTTCGAGGGCAGGACGACGGGCACCCCCATCGGCCTGCTGGTGGCGAACGAGGATCAGCGCTCGCGCGACTACGAGAAGATCAAGGATAGATTCCGGCCCGGGCATGCCGATTACACCTACACGCAAAAGTACGGCTTTCGCGATTATCGGGGCGGCGGCCGCTCCTCGGCGCGCGAGACCGTCATGCGCGTGGCGGCCGGCGCCATCGCACGCAAGTATCTGCGCGAACGGCTGCAAATCGGGATTCACGGCTATCTCGCGCAGCTCGGGCCGCTGGTTCTGGAGCCGGTCGACCCGGCCGCCGCCTACGACAATCCCTTCTTCTGCCCCGACCCGAGCCGCATCAAGGAGCTCGAGGATTTCATCTGGCGCATCCGCGAGGCGGGAGATTCCATCGGTGCGCGGGTGACGGTGATCGCCAAGGGAGTGCCGCCCGGCTGGGGCGAGCCCGTGTTCGAACGGCTCGATGCGGACCTGGCGAGCGCCATGATGGGCATCAATGCCGTCAAGGGGGTGGAGATCGGCGCGGGCTTTCGCGCGGTCGAGCAGCGCGGCTCCGAGCATCGCGATGCGCTCACTCCGCAGGGTTTCAGGAGCAATCACGCCGGCGGCGTGCTCGGCGGCATTTCCTCGGGCCAGGATGTCGTGGTGAGCCTCGCCTTGAAGCCGACATCGAGCATCACGCTGCCGGGCGAGACCATCGACATTCACGGCAAGCCGACGCAGATCGTGACCACCGGCCGTCACGATCCCTGCGTGGGCATCCGCGCCACGCCGATCGCCGAGGCGATGCTGGCATTGGTGCTGATGGATCACTATCTGCGCTTTCGCGCCCAGTGCGGGGATGTGGTGCGCACCACTCCGGTCATCACCGGGCAATCATGAGGACCGGGCTGCGCATCGCCGTGGTGGGTGTCTCGAGCCTGATCGGCGAGGCGCTGCTGGACGAGCTGCGCGCGCGCAAATTCGCGGTTGCCGAGCTGCATGCGCTCGATGACGAGCGCAATGTCGGTCGGCCGCTGACGGAGGAGGAGGGTGCAGCGGGGGCCAAGTCGCCGTCGGTGGGCGATGTGGCCGCCTTTGATTTCTCGCGGGTGGACCTGGCCTTCTTTTGCGGGCGCGCGGCGCTCTCCGAGCGCTACGCCGAAGTTGCGGCGGCCCACGCCTGGGTCATCGACGGTTCGGCGGCGTTTCGCAGCCGCGCCGAGGTGCCGTTGGTCGCGGCGGACGTCAACCCCGATGCGCTCGATGCCGTCGGGGAACGCGGGTTGATCGCGCTGCCGGGAAGCGCCAGCGTGGCGCTCGCCACGGTGCTGGCCCCGCTGCATGCGCGGGCGGCCCTCGAACGGGTCGAGGTCGCGACCTATCAAGCGGTGTCGGGCAGCGGCAGAGGAGCGATGGATGAGCTCGCCGGGGAGACCGTGGCCATGCTGAGCGGCAAGAAGGCCCGAGGACGGGCCTTCGGCCGGCAAATCGCGTTCAACGTCATTCCCCAGGTCGATACGCTGGAACCGGACGGTACCTCGCGCGAGGAGCGGCGTCTGTGGGAGGAGACCCGGCGCGTACTGAGCCTGCCGCATCTGGCGGTCAATGCGACGGCGGTACGCGTCCCGGTGTTCTTTGGCCACAGCCTGGCCGTGCACGCCAGCTTCGAGCGCCCTCTCAGCGTGGTCGATGCCGCGGAAGTGTTGCGGCGCGGCACGGGCTTGAGTCTCATCGATGCCGACTCGATCGGCGAAATTCCGACCCCTGCCACATTGGCAACCGCGCCCGATAAGGTATATGTAGGCCGACTGCGAGCCGATTTGACCCGTGACTGCGCTCTAAATTTTTGGGTAGTGGCGGATAATGTTCGGAAATGTGCGGCACATAACGCAGTTTCGGTCGCCCATATTTTGGTAAATAGACCCCAGTAAGATATAGTTATTGGCTTATGTAAAAGGCAAGTGAGAATTCGATTCCAAGCTCTTATAGCAGAATGAACTTTACCCGCTTGCCTACCAGATTCCTGGGAGTAGAAATGTCCGTGACGATGCCCCGCCTGATGCTGCTGGCGTGCCTGCTATCCCCATCCTTGTTGTGGCCGTCCTCGGCCTGGGCGCTGGGCCTGGGTGAAATCCATCTGTATTCGGCCCTCAACGAGCCCATGAACGCCGAGATCGACCTGATCGCGGCCACGCCCGATGAGTTGACCGCCCTGCATGCGACGCTGGCCGGTAAGGATTCGTTCACCCGCTACGGCATCGACCGGCCGCCCTTTCTGTCGACTTTGACGTTCAAGGTGGGCAAGGGCAGGAATGGCCGGGACTCATTGCTGGTGCGTTCAACCGACTCGATTCCCGAGCCCTTCGTGACATTTCTGGTAGACGTGAATTGGGCTCGCGGCCACTTGATGCGCGAGTACACGGTGCTGCTGGATCCCCCTGTGTACACGCCGGGTGAATCCGCAAGCAGCGCTGCGCCGGTCACCGCACCGAGCGTAGCTGCCGCGCCTGCTCGCCGTTCCGCGCCCGCAACGACGCCGCCTGCGGCTCGCCCGGCTGCCAGCCAGCCCAGCGTCGCGCAGCCCAGTGCCGCGGCGGAGGCCCCGATCTCCGGCAGCACGTACAAGGTTGGCAGCGGCGATACGCTCACCAAGATCGCGCGCAGCTTGCACGGCGAAACGCCCGCGAGCCTCGATCAAACCATGATGGCGGTATACCGTGCGAATCCGGATGCATTCGGCGGCAATATCAATATTTTACGGCGCGGCGCGGTGCTGCGCCTTCCGGGCGCGGACCAGATCGCCGCGTTGAATCAAACCGAATCGATGAACGAAGTGCATCGCCAGATGGATGCGTGGCGCGGTGCGGGCGGCAGCGCGTCGGGCGGCCACCTGCGGCTGGTGACCCCGGGCGCGGGCGGTGGCGGCGCCGCGGCCGGCGGCGGCGGCGCATCGAATGCCGCCAATGGCGAGGCTCAGGCGCTCAAGGATCGGGTCAAGGATTTGGAAGGACAACTCGCCGAATCGCATCGGTTGATCGATATACGCAACAGTGAGCTGAGCGCTCTTCAGCGCAAGCTCGGCATGCCTCCCACGGCCAATGCGCCGGCTCCGGCCGCCCCGCCGCCCCCGGTTCAAACGGCTCCCGCGCCCGCGAAAGGCGCGCAGGCGCCGGCACCTGCCGCGCCTCCCGCGAGCACGCCGACTCCTCTGCCCCCGCCGGCGGCCATGACGAGCGTTCCCAAGCCGGTCGCGGCGCCGTTCCCGGCTGCGCCCAAGAAGCCGGCCGCGGCGCCCGTGGAGTCGGGCTCATGGATCGATTGGGTGGCCGCCAATTGGTGGGTACCGGTCGCGGTGATCCTGGCGTTCCTTGCGCTGTTGCTGGTGGCCGCGCGGCGGCGCAGGCAAAGCGGCTCCGGCGGTTTGGGCGGGCTCGAAGACACCGACGTCGCCGATCTGCGCGAGCCGACCGCCAAGCTCGGCGCCATGCGCAAGGGCGACGATTCATTCGTGGTCGAGGAATCGGGCGAGCATCGGCAGCCGGAATTCGGCGACGTGCCTGATCACCTGGCCGATACGCATTCAGAGTTGAAAGCTCCGGACGACACCATGTCGAGCGAGAGCGCGGTCAACCTGGACCAGGGCGATCCTCTGGCCGAGGCCGATTTTCACATGGCTTACGGCCTGTACGATCAGGCGGCCGACTTGGTGCGCATCGCTCTCGAGCGCGAGCCGGACCGGCGCGATCTGCGGCTGAAGCTGTTGGAGATTTACTTCGTTTGGGGCAACAAGGACGCCTTCCTGCAGACCGCGAAGGGGCTGGAAGCGACGCGCGACCGGGCGCCCGCCGGGGAGTGGGACAAGATCGTGATCATGGGCAAGCAGATTTGCCCCGAAGATCCCTTGTTCGCCGCATCGGCGGGCAGCGGCCGAGGCGCCGGCGCCCTGGTGGATCTGAACCTCGAAGGCGGCGAGAACCGAGTCGACATCGACCTGTTCGGCGAGCCGGAGGGCGAGCGCAGCCGATTGGATCACCCGCTCGCCAAGGAAGGCGACGATACGGCGGCGACCGGTGAATCGCCGGCGATGCGCGCCTCCTCCGATCTCGACTTTACCTTGGACGCGCCGGAACGCGGCGCCGACGAGTCGCCCACGCGCGAGATGCCGCCGCGCGACGAACCGACCGTGGAATCGGAGCTGATGAATTTCACGGATGCGCCCACCACCGAATCGCCGGCGCTGAAAGCCAACGACATGCGCGATCGTATTTCCTCCAAGCTCGGCTCGGTCAAGGCCGATCAGACCGCCGAGGTATCGATCGACGATTTGGGCCTGGATCTCGATCAGCTCGAAGAGACCGGGGCGCCGTCCATCAGCAATTCGCAGCTCGCGGAAACCGATCATCCGGCCGATGCGCCCACCATGGTCGCGGGCCTCGATGACAAGTCCCGGCGCATGATGGCCGAGGCGGAGAGCCGCTCGCGCGACCGCGATCTGACCGAGTTGGAACGAGAATTGGAGGCCTCCTTCGTCGCGGACCTGGGAACGGACCACGACGAAATCAAGACCGCCGTACTAGGGCCGGAGTCGGCGCCCACGGTGCAAATGCCGCGCAACTTCGACGCTGCCTCGACCTCGCGATTCAAGTCGCCGGAATTCTCCGATGTTGCGGATGCGGAGAAGGTCGATGTCGATTCCACCTCGAAGCTGCGCGGCCTGTCGGGCGACAGCATCGATCTGGACCTGGATCGGCTGGCGAACGCGCTGGGAAGCGGCGACACCGTCGAGCAGCCGCGCGCGGAAGACGAAGTGTTCTCTACCGAGGTGTTCGAGGCCAGCCAGCGCAGCCGCCGCGTCGATCTCGATGTGGGCGAGGCGATGAACGGCGCCGAGGCGCCGACCAACAAGATGCAGGCGATCACCTCGACCTCGCGCACCACCAAGCTCAAGGCCGACGAGGCGCTCCCGGAATTGGAGCCGGTGACCATGAGCGAGGTGGGCACCAAGCTGGATCTGGCACGCGCCTACATGGACATGGGCGATCCCGAGGGCGCACGCAGCATCCTCGAGGAAGTCGTGCAGGAGGGCTCGGCCAGCCAGAAACAGGAAGCGCAGCGCCTGATCGAGACTCTGCCCGGCTAACGTGGAGGCCTCGGAGCCGAGGCCAGGGGCCGACGAATTGCCGCCATCGTGGAGTATGACGGCACCGAATACGCCGGCTGGCAATCCCAGGAACATTCGGCATCGATCCAAGATGCGGTGCAGGCGGCGCTGTCCTTCGTGGCCGGCGAGCCGGTCACCGCCATCTGCGCCGGCCGCACCGACAGCGGGGTTCACGCGGCTGGCCAGGTCATCCACTTCGACACCTTCGCCGAGCGCACGCCCCGCGCCTGGGTGCTGGGCACCAACACCCGGCTCTCGCCCGCGATTGCCCTGCAGTGGGCCGGCGAGGTGCCGCCGGGATTTCACGCGCGCCATCGGGCGATTCGCCGGATCTACCGCTACGGCATATTGAACCGCAGCGCGCGCTCCGCATTGCAGCGGACCCGTGCGGCGTGGGTGCATCGCCCGCTCGATGCCGCGGCCATGCATTCGGCGGCGCAGGCGCTGATCGGCGAGCATGATTTTTCCGCGTTTCGTTCCGTGGAGTGCCAATCGAAAACCGCCGTCAGGCGGGTCGAGCGCATCGAGGTGCGGCGCCAGGGCGATTATGTGTGGCTCGAGATCGCCGCGAATGCCTACCTGCATCACATGGTGCGCAACATCGTGGGTACACTGCTCGACGTGCAGCGTGAAACCGACCCCGTGGCGGCGATGTCCCGGATACTGGCCGGCGGCGAGCGGCGACTCGCGGGCGCGACGGCACCGGCGGCCGGCCTATACCTCTGGAAGGTCGACTATCCGCCGGTGTACGCCATCCCGGATCCGACGGCTGCCGCCGGCGGCCTGATTGGGCTAGACTAGCGCATGTCCTGGTTCGAGCGAATTGTCCCATCGCGTATCAAAACCGAGCGCCGCACCCGCTCGGTGCCGGAAGGCCTGTGGACCAAGTGCCCGGCCTGCGATGCCGTGCTGTACCGTGCGGAAATCGAACGCAATCTGCATGTGTGTCCGAAGTGCAGCCACCACATGCGGATCAACGGGCGCGAACGGCTCGCGAAATTCCTCGACACCGGATCGACCACCGAGATCGCGGCGCAGGTGGAGCCGGAGGACCCGCTCAAGTTCAAGGACTCCAAGCGCTACAAGGACCGGCTCACCCAGGCGCAGAAGCAGACCGGCGAACGCGACGCGTTGATCGTGATGGCGGGCAAACTGGCCGGCTTGGACCTGGTCGCGTGCGCCTTCGAATTCCGTTTTCTGGGCGGCTCGATGGGGTCGGTGGTGGGCGAGAAATTCGTCCGTGCGGTCGAACACAGCCTCGAACATCGCATGCCCCTGGTCTGTTTTGCGGCAAGCGGCGGTGCGCGCATGCAGGAGGCCCTGTATTCGCTGCTGCAGATGGCAAAGACCAGCGCCGCGCTGAAGCGCCTCTCCGAAGCGAGACTGCCGTTCATTTCGGTCATGACCGATCCCACCACCGGCGGCGTGTCGGCCAGTCTCGCCATGCTGGGGGACATCAACATCGGCGAGCCCAAGGCGCTGATCGGCTTCGCCGGTCCGCGCGTGATTCAGCAGACCGTGCGGGAGACCCTGCCCGAAGGCTTTCAACGCAGCGAGTTCCTGCTCGAGCACGGTGCGCTCGACATGATCGTCGACCGGCGCGAGCTGCGCGATCGCATCGGCGCCATGCTGCGCCTACTGACCGGCAAAGAACCCGCCGCAGCATAAAGGCCGGCCGCGCCATGTCGAGTCTCGAGCAGTGGCTGGCCTACCAATCGCAGGTGCATCCGCAGGCCATCGATCTGGGATTGGACCGGCTGAGGCAGGTCCTCGATCGGCTGGGATGGCGCCAGCCTCGGGTACCCGTGATCACCGTGGCCGGCACCAACGGCAAAGGTTCGGTGAGCGGCTATTGCACGGCCATCATGGCCGCCGCGGGCTACCGGGTCGGCACATTCACCTCGCCGCACCTGCGCGACTACCGCGAGCGAATCTCAATCCACGACCGCCTGGTCAGCGCCGAGGAGCTGGTGTCGGCCTTCGAGCGAATCGAGGCGGCGCGCGGCGCCGTGGGGCTGACCTTCTTCGAGTTCAACACGCTCGCGGCGCTGCTCACCTTCGAGGCGGCGCAACTCGATGCCTGGGTGCTCGAGATCGGCATGGGCGGGCGGCTGGATGCCGTCAATGTGGTCGATCCGGACGTGGCCGTGGTGGTCAGCATCGGCCTCGATCATCAGGAATACCTGGGTACGACGCTCGAAGCCATTGCGCGCGAAAAGGCCGGCATCTTTCGTTCCGGACGGCCGGCGGTGCTGGGTGGCGACATGCCCGCCATCGTCGAGGATACGGCCCGAAACCTCGGCGCGCCGCTCAAGCGCTTGGGCTGCGAGTACAGCTACGATCGAGAGGACGGCGCCTGGTGCTACCGTGGCAACCGCTGGAATTTGCCGCAATTGCCGCCGCCGGCGCTCGCGGGCGGCACGCAATATGCGAACGCGGCGACTGCTCTCGCCGCCCTCGAGGAGATCGACGCCCGCCTGTCCATTCCCGCGGCTGCGGTGGCGCAGGGATTGCGCCGGGTTCGGCTGGTGGCGCGCTTTCAGATAGTCGCCCCCGCAGATCCCGCCCTGCCTACGTGGATATTGGATGTGGCGCACAACCCGGCGGCTGCGCGGGTGCTGGCCAGCAATCTACGCGAGCATCCCATCGCGGGGCGCACGCTGGCCGTGTGCGGAATATTGACCGACAAGGATGCGGCGGGCGTGGCCGCGGAATTGCGCGACAGCATCGATGCCTGGTGGTGTGTGTCCACCGACGGGGAACGGGGCCGCAGCGGCGCCGCGCTGGCGCAGGCGATCGGGCGCGAAGTCACGGCACCCGTGGAGGCGGCGGGCGACACGCCGGCGGGATGCGCGGCCGCACTGGCGCAGGCGCGTCCTCATGATCGAATCGTCGTGTTCGGCTCCTTCCACACGGTGGGGCCGGCGCTGAATTGGCTCGAGGCGCACGACTTGCTGCCGCGAAGCGCGCTTCCCGAATATACTGCGACGCCCCGCGCCACTTACGTTTGAGGCCGTCACTCGCCATGGATCGTCGCGTCAAAGAACGTCTGGTCGGCGCATCGATCTTGGTGGCGATCATCGTGCTCATCGTGCCGGAACTGCTATCCGGTCCCGCCACGCCCCGCGTGAGTCCAAAACTTCCCGCGGGCGCGCCGGCGCCGGTGCGCAACGTCACCGTGGACCTGACCACGGCCAAGGCGCCGCCGATCGAGCCCGCCATGGATCCTGCCGCGCGAGGCACGGACGCCGCGAGCGCTGCCGGCAGGGCTCCCGGCGCCGACGCGGCTCCCGGCACGGCCGCGAGTGTGCCGTCGCCGCAGCCCTCGCCACCCGTGGCGGCGCCGCGAGCATCGCCTCCCGTACCGCTTGAATCGGCGGCGCCGGCCCCCACAACGCCTATGTCGGCGGCACTTTCGACGCCCGCGGCGGCGGGGCACGGCTGGGCCGTGCAGCTGGGCAGCTTTGCCAGCCACGCCAACGCCGACAAATTGGCGCACCAGGTCAAGGAGCAGGGCTTTGCGGTGTACGTGCTATCGGGTGGCTCGGGAGCCGCCCAGCGGTATCGGGTGCGTATCGGCCCCCTGGCGGACCGCGGCGCCGCTACTCAGGCGGAGGCGAAGCTGAAGGCAATGGGACATATAGGCACAGTGGTGCCCCCGGGTGCTTGATTTGGGGTTTGTGACGCCCGTTTCACGACGTCCCCCACCCCTCTCCGGTAGAATGCCTCTTCTTAACAAAATCTATCTGCCGGGGTCGCCGCGACCCCGTTGAAAGGTGGCGCGAAGCGCCTAGAGAGTTGCCTGGAAAGCCTAGAAACATGACCGGAGCCGATTTCCTAATAATTCTGGTTCTGCTGGGCTCAACCATCGTCGGTGTGCTGCGCGGCTTCGTGCGAGAAGCCGCCTCCGTGGTTTTCTGGATCATCGCCATTTGGGCGGCATGGAAATTCGGTCCCCTCGTCGAGCCCCACCTGGGCGGACTGCTCGCCGATCCCAACGTGGCGCCTTGGGTCGGACGCCTCTGCATTCTCGTACTCGTTCTGCTGATCGGCTGGATCGTCGGCATGCTGCTCGGCTACTTCACGCGCAGCCTGGGGCTGGGTGCGATGGATCGGGTGATCGGGCTGCTGTTCGGCATGGTGCGCGGCGCCTTGCTGGTGGGCTTGTTGATCATCGGCGGCGAATTGCTGCACTTGAATCACGAAGAGTGGTGGAACCGGTCGAAGCTGGTTCCTTACGGCGAAACCGTCGGCGACTGGCTGCGGGCCATGGTCGGCGAGAAAGGCGAACCTTGGGCCAAGCTCGAGCGCCTGACCGGGGTCAAAGTCAGGCCGAAATAGGACGGAGGTCTTGCATGTGCGGAATCATCGGAATGGTGGGCGTCAGTGCGGTCAACCAACGCATCTATGACGCGCTGACGGTGCTGCAGCATCGCGGCCAGGACGCCGCGGGCATCATGACGTCCGAGAACGGCGAATTGTTCATGCGCAAGGACTCCGGGCTGGTGCGCGATGTGTTCCAGCAGAAGCACATGCTCAAGCTGCGGGGCAGCGTCGGGATCGGACATGTCCGGTATCCGACGGCGGGCGCCGACAGTGCGAATGACGCGCAGCCCTTTTACGTGAACTCGCCGTACGGCATCTGTCTCGGCCACAACGGCAACCTGACCAACTCCCGCGAGCTGACCGAGGTGCTGGTTCGCGAGGATCGCCGCCACCTCAACACCGGCTCGGATTCGGAGGTGCTGCTGAACGTGCTGGCGTCCGAACTGCAGCGGGTGGGCACCCCGCGGGTCACGCCGGCCGACATTTTTGCGGCCGCGAATGCCGTGTACCGCCGCTGCCGGGGCGGATACGCCGTGGTGGCGATGGTGATCGGCCACGGCATTCTGGGCTTTCGCGACCCGAACGGGATACGTCCCCTGGTGATCGGCAAACGCGATACCAAGAAAGGCACGGAATGGATGCTGGCCTCCGAAAGCGTGGCTCTCGACATGCTGGGATTCGACATGGTGCGCGATGTCGCGCCCGGCGAGGCCGTGTTCATCGACGAGCAGGGCCGCTTCTATGCGCAGCAGTGCGTGGCCATGACGCGCCACACGCCCTGTATCTTCGAGTACGTCTATTTCGCGCGGCCCGATTCCATCATCGACAATATCTCGGTGTACAAGGCGCGCTTGCGCATGGGCGAGCGTCTGGCCGAGAAGATCAAGCGGGAGCGTCCGGACCACGACATCGACGTGGTCATTCCCATTCCCGACACCAGCCGCACCAGCGCCGTGCAGGTCGCGCAGCTGCTCGGCATCAAGTATCGCGAGGGGTTCATCAAGAACCGCTACATAGGCCGCACCTTCATCATGCCCGGCCAGGAGCAGCGCTCGAAGTCGGTGCGCAGCAAGCTCAATGCCATCGACCTGGAGTTTCGCGGCAAGAACGTGCTGCTGGTCGACGACTCCATCGTGCGCGGAACCACCTCCGCGCAGATCATCGACATGGCGCGCGAGGCGGGGGCCAAGAAGGTGTATTTCGCATCCGCGGCGCCGCCGGTCCGCTATCCGAACGTCTACGGCATCGACATGCCCGATGCGTCCGAACTGGTGGCCGCCGGCCACACCGACGAGGAGGTTCGCGACATCATCGGCGCCGACTGGCTGATTTATCAGGATTTGGAGGATTTGGAACACGCGGTTCGCCACGACAACGCGAAGATCGAGGATTTCGACACTTCGTGCTTCTCGGGCGTCTACGTCACCGGAGATGTGACGCCGGAGTATCTGCGGCGGCTGCGGGGCGAGCGCTCCGACGAAGCCAAGCAGCAGCGCCGTGAAGATGCCGGTCGTGGGCTCAAGTCCGTCCGGTAGCCGGCGCCGCTAGCGGGCGGCGAACCCCATGCGTCTTCTGGTGATCGCGGATCGTGCCGACTATCGACTGCTCATCAGGAAGCACGTCGAGATCGAGTGGCCGGACGCCAACCTGGTGGAGCACCGCCCGGGCGAGGATGGCCCCCTCGACGCGGAGTTCGCGGCCGTCGGCTTCGACGCCGTGATCATCGTCGATGCACCGCCCGCCGCCGCGGCGGAGACCCTCGCGGCCGGGCTGCTGGCCAAGCCGGAATTCGCGCCCATCGTGCTGCTCATGCTGCAGGACGCGCCGCCGGCCGAACCCGCCCCGGTCCCCGGCCTGCACCGCCTGTACGGCAAGAAGATCGACCGCGACAGGCTCATCCGGGCCATCATGGCCGCATCGCGCGAGCACTGGCAGGCACTCTCCATGCAGCGCGCGCACCCGGATTTCGAGCAGCGCTACCGCTTCGGGTCGGTGATGATCCGCGGCCATCGCTGCATTCGGCAGGTCGGCAGCGGCGGCATGTGCACGATCTATCTCGCCGAGAGCGAGCGCGCCGGCACGCTCGTGGTGCTCAAGGTATTCAATCAGGTACCGGACGTCTCCGAGCGCATCGTCGGCTTCGACCGCTTCTTGCAGGAATATGAAATCGTCGCCGGCTTGAAACATCAGAACATCGTGCGAATCTACGATCTCGGCATCGCCGACGACCACGCCTACATCGCCATGGAGCATTTTCCGGACGGCGATCTGCGCCAGCGCATGAAGACCCCGCTCCTGCCAGCGACGGCGCTGCAATACTTGGAGCAGATCGCCAGCGCCCTCGAGGCCATTCATTCGGTGGGGGTGCTGCATCGGGACCTCAAGCCGGCGAACGTGATGCTGCGCGCCGACGGCTCGCTGTGCTTGATCGACTTCGGCCTGGCCAAGGCCAACGAAATGGAAGTGTCGCTCACCGGCACGCGGGAGATATTCGGCACGCCGTACTACATGAGCCCGGAACAGGGGCACGCCGAGGAAATCGACGGACGCAGCGACCTGTACAGCTTGGGCGTCATATTTTACGAGATGCTGATGGGGCGCAAACCCTACACCGGCGCGACCGCCATGGAAGTGATCTACAAACACAAGCGGGCGGACTTGCCGGAGATCGCGCCGCGATTCGACGATTACCGGCCGATACTGCTGCGCTTGCTTGCCAAGTCTCCCGCCGACCGCTACCAGTCGGCCGGCGCCCTGCTCGAAGCGATTTCGGCGCTCAAGATACCGGCGTGATGCGGGATTTCGAGCATCCCTTGCTGCGCGTTGCGACGCCCGCGGCCTGGGTCGCCAGGGCCTGCGAGTCGCCGGATGTGCTCATGATCGATCACGCCAATTGCGAAAAGAAGGCGGCGTCGACCGCTGTTTCGCTAATGTTCGCCTATGCGGAAGATCTCGAGCTCGCGGACAAGATGTCGCGGCTGGCCCGCGAGGAACTGCGTCACTATGAGCAGGTTGCCAAGCTCATCCGCGGCATGGGAGTGGCGCCGCTTAGGCTCTCACCCGGGCGTTATGCGATGCGTCTGCGCCGCCTGGTGGCAAAGGCCGAGCCGCATCGCGAGGTCGATCTGATGATTTGCGGGGCCTTCATCGAGGCTCGCTCCTGCGAGCGCTTTGCGGCCTTGGCGGGCGCCATCGGCGCTCCCTTGAGGGATTTGTTTCAAGGCCTGCACAACGCCGAGGCGCGCCACCACCGGGTCTACCTGGACCTTGCGCGGCGCGCCGCCAAGCGGGCCGGGGTTGAGCTGCAGGCGAGAATCGAGGCATTTGCCTCGCTCGAAGCGCAGCTGATCACGGCGCCCGATGCGGAGTTCCGCTTTCACTCCGGGCCGCCGTAACCGCCGACGCGGGCGCCCCGTCTCGCGCAGCCGGCGCCGCGCGCCGCGGTGAGACTCGTGGCATCATGGCCGCGGGCTACGGGGAGAACAATCATGCGGGATGGATGGATGGCGGCCGGACTGTGTCTCATGCTCGGCGCTTCGGCTCTTGCCGCGGACTATAACGAAACACCCAAGAAACTCGTCCGCAGCGAAGACAGCTTCGATTACGTGCGCCGGGTCGTTGAGATCCCGATGCGCGACCGTGCAACTCTGCACACCGTCGTCCTGATCCCGCGCGGCGCAAGCCGCGCACCCATCCTGCTGACCCGCACGCCCTACAATGCCGAGGACCTGACCGGCCACCTGCAGAGCGGCCATCTCGGCATGGTGCTGGACGGCTACGACAATGCCGACGACACCATCGTGGAGGGCGGCTACATCCGCGTCGTGCAGGATGTGCGCGGCAAGTACGGCTCCAAGGGCATTTACATGATGAATCCGCCGCGGGCGGGCACGGCGCTCAATCCCACGCAGACCGACGATTCCACCGACGCCTACGACACCATCGATTGGCTGGTGAAGAACGTGCCCGAATCGAACGGCAAGGTCGGTATCCTCGGAATTTCCTACGACGGATTCCTGCCTCTCATGGCGCTGCTGCATCCGCATCCCGCGCTGAAGATTTCTGTGCCCATGAATCCGATGGTGGATGGCTGGCGCGGCGACGATTGGTTCCACAACGGCGCCTTTCGCCAGCAGAACATGCCCTACATATACGAGCAGGTCGGCACGCGGGACAATTCCGCCAAATGGTGGCAATCGCAGCAGGACGACTACGATGTCTACATGCGCGCCGGTTCCGCGGGCGAGCTCGGCCGCCGGCATGGCCTGCAACAGGTGGGATTCTGGAACAAGCTGACCGCCCATCCGGATTACGATGGCTTCTGGCAGGCCCAGGCGATGGACAAGATCCTCGCCGCCGAGCCCATCACGGTACCCGTCCTGCTGGTCGGCAGCTTGTGGGATGCCGAAGACATCTACGGCTACTTGGCGGTGTGGAAGGCGCTCAAGCCCAAGGACAGCGGCAATACGATGCGCCTCTCGATCGGGCCCTGGTATCACGGCCAGGAGATCGACGAGGGCAGCTCGCTCGGTGCGGTGAAGTTCGGCATGGATACCTCACGCTGGTGGCGGCGTCACGTCCTGGCACCCGTGCTGGCCCACTATCTGAAGGATGACGCGCCGCCGCTGGATGTCCCAACGGCCACGGTATTCGAGACAGGCACGAATGAATGGCGCAGCTATCCGCAGTGGCCGCCGGCGGCGGCGAAGCCCGCCCCGCTGTACCTGAAGCCGGACGCGGCGCTGGGCTTCGAGCCCGCGGCGGGGCCGGCGGCGAGCAGCGACTACGTATCCGATCCAGCCAAGCCGGTGCCCTATCGTGCCCGTCCGATCAAGACGGCCGGATATGACACCTGCGCGCAATGGGCCTGCTGGCTGACCGATGACCAGCGCGAGGCCTCGGGCCGCACCGATGTGCTGAGCTTCACCACCGATGTGCTGGCGGCGCCGGTCTCGGTGCGAGGTCAGCCCGTGGTGCATCTGAATGCCGCCACCACCGGCAGCGATGCCGATTGGGTGGTGAAACTGATCGATGTGTATCCCGACCAGGTGCCCGGCGATCACGCCATGGGCGGTTACCAGCTGGCGATCGCCATGGACATTTTCCGTGGCCGCTATCGCGAATCGCTGTCCGAACCCAAGCCGATCGCGGCCAATGCCAAGCTCGACTATCAGTTCGAACTGCCGACGTCGAATCACGTCTTCCTGCCGGGCCACCGGATCATGGTGCAGGTTCAGTCGAGCTGGTTCCCGCTCTACGACCGCAATCCGCAGACCTTCGTGCCGAACATCTTCTTCGCCAAGCCGGAGGACTACCGGCGGGCGACGCAAAGCATCACCGTGGCAGGCCCGCAGGAGAGCTTTGTCAGCCTGCCCCTGGCACCGTAGCGGATCTCGGGCGCGTCTCGATGTGGATCGTTCTGGGGGCGGCCTGCATTGGCCTGAGCTTGGGGATGCTGGGTTCCGGCGGCTCCATCCTGGCGTTGCCCATACTCACCTATCTGGTCGGCCAGCCCGAGAAGCTCGCCATCGCCAGCTCGCTCGCCGTGGTCGGCGGCATTAGTGTCATCGGCGCGATTCCCTATGTCTGGAAACGTCTGGTCGACTGGCGCAGCGTCGCCTGGTTCGGTGTGCCCGGCATGCTCGGTTCCTGGCTGGGGGCCATGGCGGCGCAAGGCCTGCCGGGCGCGATTCAACTGCTGATTTTCTCGGCCGTCATGTTGGCGGCGTCGCTGCGCATGATTGCCGCCGGCCGCTCGAGCCCCGCCATGCCCCGGTCGACGACCGGCGGGGTGCATTCGGTACGACGCCTGGCGGGGGCCGGTCTTCTGGTCGGCATGATGACCGGCATCATCGGGATCGGCGGGGGCTTCTTGATCGTGCCGGCCCTGGTGCTGCTGGTCGGACTGACCATGCAGCGCGCCGTGGGCACGAGCTTGGCGGTCATCGCGGCGAATGCCTTCATCGGCTTCGCAAAATACGCCGCCGCGCTCGGGGCGCTGCACCTGCGCCTCGACTGGCACGTGATCGGCATGTTCGTCGCCTTGGGAGCCATCGGTACCATCGCGGGCCATGGCCTGGGTTGCTGGCTGCCGCAGCAACGCCTCAAACAGCTATTCGGCATCGTCTTGATCGGTATTTCGGTCTACACCTTCTCGAGAGAATTACCCAAGCTCTGGTGATGCTCCCCATGCTCCTGCGATATGAGCCAGGGCCGCACTGGACGCTGGCCAATCGCCGGTGCAGAGTATGGTCGGGTCCCTAACGATCGAGAAAACATATGATGCGCAACTTCACTGCGGCAATCGCCTCATTGACCCTGCTGCTCGGCAGCTATACCGCCTTGGCGCAGGAGCCGGATGCCGCGCCCGGCTTCTGGGTTACACCGGCCATCGCTGGATTCGGCAAGATTCATGTGCCGCCCGCGGCTGCCTACAAGCCGGACGCGGCCAAAACCTATCGTGTCGTATTCTCGTTGACCAGGCCTTCAAAAGAGCCCGGCGAAGTGAATCCCGCCTTGGACCGCGTGGCGCGCGCGGTGAATTTGTACGTCGCCTCGGGAGTTCCTCTGGCGCACCTCAAGTTCGTCGCGGTCGCCTACGGCGAGGCGACGCCGCTCGCGCTCGACGATGCTCACTATCGCGCGAAGTTCGGCACCGCCAACCCCAATCTGCCCCTGATTGCGCTGCTCAGAAAGGCGGGAATCGATGTCGCCGTATGCGCTCAAGCGGTCGCCGAGCATCATTTCGACTATGAATGGGTGGATAAATCGGTGACGATCGCGCTGTCCGCCCTCACCACCGTGACGAGCCTCGAGCACGCGGGCTACGTCTTGATGCCCCTGTAGGCCCGGCCGCCGTTCCATGCCGACGTCAGACCCTCGAGAGTTCAGTTGGCTCAAGATCTCCCTGGTCGCGGCCGCGCTGCTGACGCTGGGCGCATTTCGCGCCCATGCTCAGGCAAGCGGCCCGCCGACCAATCAATGGTCGCCTCCCTGGCAACACGGGGCCAACAACGACGCCGTAGATCGCGGGCTCGAGTTCACGGAACCGGACGCGGACAATTTGGCGGATTTTCACGGCTCGCCGCTGCATCCGAAGCTGGTGTTGTACGTGGGCGGGAACTACTTCTTCGCCATGGCGCCGCTGGTGCAGACCTTCGAGGAGCTTCATCCGGAATACAAAGCCCGAATCTACTGGGAAACGATTCCGCCGGGATTGTTGATGCGGCAATTGAAGGCGGGGGGCACCGTCACGGTCGGCAACATGACCTGGACGGTGAAGCCGGATGTGTATCTGGCCGGCCTGCAAAAGGTCAAGGAATTCGTGGCGGACGGCACTCTCGAGGCGCCTGCAGTGCCCTATGTCACCAATACCTTGGCCATCATGGTGGCGAAAGGCAATCCCTGGCACATCGCCAAGCTCGCGCATCTGGCCGACCCCCGCATAAAATTGGCACTGCCCAACCCGGAATTCGAGGGGATCGCCACGCAGATCAAGGATGCGCTGAGCAAGGCCGGCGGCGCGCAGCTAGTCGAGCAGGTCTACGAGAACAAGGTGAAAGACGGCAGCGCGGTTTTGACGCACATTCATCACCGCCAGACGCCCCTGTGGATCATGCGGGGCCAGAGCGACGCGGGCATCACCTGGCAGTCGGAGGCGGTGTTTCAAGAGCAGGCGGGACACCCGATCGGGCACGTGGACATTCCGCCGTCGGAAAACAGCACGGCAATCTACGGCGGCGCGGTGGTCAAGGGCGCGGCCCATCCGAAGGCTGGGCGTCAATGGCTGGATTTCATCACGTCCGCGCAAGGCCTCGCCATTTTCGAGCGCTATGGATTCAAGGCATACAGTGCCGATCGGAGCCCATGAATGAACGGCGCAATTCGCATCCGGCATTTCGTCGTTGCAATCGCCGGGACCGCTCTCGCATCGATGCTGCTGTCGACGGCGCCGCGCGCGGCCGAGCCGGGTCCCGCGCCGATCGACGCAGCGTGCGCCGCTTGCCACGGCGCAGGCGGGGTCGGCAATCCGGCGATCGGTGCGCCGCGCATTGCCGGCTTGTCGCCGGCCTATGCCGAGCGCCAATTGCAGAACTTCGCGGACGGCAAGCGCATCAATATTCTGATGACGCCCACCGCCAAGAGCCTGTCGGCTGCGCAGATTGCCGCGATCGCCGAATTTTATGCGCGGCCCACGCAGGCCGCTGCGCGGCCAACGAGAGGGAATGCGCGGCCGGTGAAAGGGAACACACGGCCCGTGAGCGGCGGCGCCGCAGCCGCGCCCTCCGCCGCGGCCGCAAATGCTGCGGCGAGTCTGGGCGGCCTGCTTGCGCTGCGCGGACGCTGGAGCGACGAATTGCCCGCCTGTACACAATGCCACGGCGCCGGAGGTGTCGGCGTGGGCGATGCGTTTCCGGCATTGGCAGGACAGCCGTCGCTGTACGTGAGCAACCAACTGCATGCCTGGCAGTCGGGCTCCCGCGACCCCGGGCCCGACGGCTTGATGGGCACCATTGCCAAAAAGCTCTCCGATGCGGATATCGAGGCGGTAGCTGACTATTTCAGTCGACCGACGGTATCCGCCGGTGCTCGGATGGCCGCTGGCACAGTGCCTATGACAGGTGGTGCGCCTACGCCAGGCACAGCGCCTACGGCAGGCACAACGCCTGCTGCGGGCGCCGGGGCGCCCGAGGGCGCAGCACTGCCGACCGGCGCTGCGGCGCCGAGCAGGCCGGCATCCTCCTCATTCGCTCCGCCGCAAGAGTCGGCGCTGCCGGACGATGAATTCGGGAACATGGTGCGGATGGGCGAGGAGATATTCGAAGACTCTCAACACTATGCGCCCGCCTTCGTGGGCAACGCTTTGCGCTGCAGCAGTTGTCACCTCAATGCCGGGCGCAAGGCCGATTCCGCGCCTCTGTGGGCCGCCTATGTCGCCTATCCCGAATACCGCGCGAAGAACAAGAAGGTCAACACCTTTGCGGAGCGCCTGCAGGGTTGCTTCGAATACAGCATGAACGGCAAGGCTCCGCCTTTGGGAGGTCCGGTCCTCGTTGCACTCGAGTCCTACGCACACTGGCTGGCCACCGGTGCGCCCATCGGCCCGAATCTGCGCGGGCGCGGGTACCCGAAGCTGCCGAAACCCGCGTTGGCCGCCGATTACGAGCGCGGTAAGGCGGTGTACCGAGAGAAGTGCTCGCTGTGCCATGGCGAGGAGGGCGCTGGCCGGCGGGCGGCCGACGGCAGCGCCGCCTTTCCGGCGCTATGGGGCAGCGAATCGTTCAACTGGGGCGCGGGCATTGCAGGCATCGCCAACGCCGCCGCCTTCATCGAAGCGAATATGCCGCTCAGCCAGGCGCAGACTCTCGAGCCGCAGGAGGCGTGGGACGTCGCCGCTTACATGGACAGCCAGGAGCGGCCCCAGGATCCGCGTTTCGTGGAATCGGTCGAGGTCACGCGCGCAAGGTTTCACGACTCCCCCGACTCGATGTATGGGAGGAAGGTCGGCGGCCATGTGCTCGGCAGCGGATCGGTCAAGCCCGGCGGCACGACCCTGCACGCCGAGCGGCATTCGCACCAGAGCTCTTCCTAAACGCTCGTATAATTAGATAGACTGCGACCGCCCGCGCCGCAACTCCTGACCGCCGCGGAGCGGAGGCCTCGTGAATTACCGACTACTGTTCTGCGCCGCCGCCATCATCGGCGCTTCAACCTCGGTGCGGGCGCAATCGATCGCTCCGGATACGGCGGAGCCCGGTTCCGTCGAGGAGATCGCCAAGGACACCACGGAGCCGCGCTTCTCCTCGCCCTGGGTTTCGTATCTTCCGGCCTCCGCCACGGTGCCATCGCCGCGCGCCTTCTTCGGGCGCGTATCCGGAGCGCCCGGCCAATTGGTGAATGCCGAGCAGGCCTATGCCTACAGCCGTGCGCTGGCGGCCGCGTCCCCACGGGTCAAGGTGTTCACCATCGGCCGCTCGGAGGAGGGCCGGGAGATCATTCTGCTGGCCATTGCCGATGAGCAGGGCATCCAAAGCCTGGATACCTTGAAAGCCGAGAACGCCAAGCTCGCCGACCCGCGCACCCTCGATGCCGCGACCGCGGAGCAACTGATCGGCAAATCGCGGCCATTTTACTATTTCAACGCGGCGCTGCATTCGGATGAAACCGGGTCCACCGAATCGGTTCTCGAACTCGCCTACCGGCTGGCGGTCTCCGAGCAGCCCATGATTCGCCGGATCCGGGAGAACATGGTGGTGCTGATCAACCCCGTGTCCAATCCCGACGGGCGGGACAAGCAAGTCGAATGGTTCTATCGCTTTCTCAAGGGGAAGACCGATCGGGACACGCTGCCTCGCCAGTCCTCGCCGTACTGGTCCAAGTACGCCATGGTCGATATCAACCGCGATGCGCACCAGTTGACGCACGAGACGACCAAGGCCGTCAGCCGCATGTTCTTCGAATACCACCCCGTGATCGTCCATGATCTGCACGAGAGCGTGGCGCTGCTGATGACTTGGAACGGCACCGGACCCTACAACCCCAATATCGACCCCATCACGTATAGCGAATTTCTCGCGCTGAGCTTTCACGAAGTGGAGACCATGACGGGGCTCGGCATGCCCGGCGTTTGGACCTGGAATTTCGGCGAGGCCTTCGGGCACATGTTCATGGATTCGGTGGCCATGAATCACAACGCCATCGGCCGCGGCTACGAAACATTCGGCAACGGCACGGCCGAGACTCTGGTTCAGTCGCTGGCGCCCGAGGACACCTCGCCCGAGTGGTATCGCGTATTGCCGCCGCCCACAGGCAAGTTTTCCTGGTCGGCGCGCGACAATGTGAACTACAACGAGACGGGCGCGCTTGCGGCGCTCGACTACGCCGCCAAGAACTCCCGCATGCTGCTGCGGGATTTCTACACCAAGAGCCTGCACAGCTGGCGCAAGGGTCTCGACGAGCCGCCGTATGCGTTCATCATTCCGAGCGATCAAGGCGATCCGACGCGGGTCGCGGAAATGGTCGCAAGACTGCAGGCTCAGCACATCGAAGTCAGCCGCAGCGATGCGCCCTTGAGCCTCAAGGAGGGGAGTTATCCCGCCGGCAGCTACGTCGTGCGGCTGGATCAGCCGTACCGCAACTATGCGGTGGATCTGCTGACGCCGCAAAATTATCCCAAGGACGGCGGCGAACCCTACGACGATGTGTCCTGGGAATTTCCGGCCTACTACCATCTGCAGGCGACCCCGACGGCCGATCCGGCGATCCACGATGCCAAGCTGACTCTGCTGACGCAGGCGCCGCATCCACGGGGCCAGGTGACGGGCCAAGGCCCGGTGTATGTGCTGAAGGACACCGGGCAGGAAGGGTTTCTCGAGGCCCGCTACCGCCTGGCCGCGTTCAAGGTCCAGATCGCGGAGCGGGCTTTCAGCATCGGCAATGACTCGTATCCCGCGGGCTCCTGGATATTTCCCGCCCAGCGCGGCCTTGCCGCGGCGCTGGGCGACGTCGCCGCCCGCCAGGGCCTGGATTTTGTCGGCATCGATGCGCCGCCGCAGGTGGCGACGCACGGCGCCGAGGTGCCGCGGCTCGGGTTGTGGGTGCCCTGGGCCGACACCGACTCGATCGGCTGGATCCGGTATACCTTGGATCAGCGAAAGATTCCCTACATCTATTTGCGCGATGAGGACATCCGGGCGGGAGATCTGCAAAAGAAAATCGACGTGCTTCTGTACGGACATGTCGATCTCGAGCTTGCGGAGCAGATCCACGGCATCCCGAAGGCTTGGGGGCCCATGCCCTTCAAGAAGACTGCGCAAACGCCCAGCATGGGCACTCCGGCCGCCGCCGATGACATCACCGGCGGGATCGGCTGGCAGGGGCTCGCCCAGATTCAGCAATTCATCGAGCGCGGCGGATTGATGGTGACGCTGGGCAACGGCACCATGCTGGCGCTCGAAGGCGGGATCGTGCGCGGCGTGCGCCGCGATTCGGGCGGCGTGCCGCGCAGCACCCAGGGCGGGGGCGCTTCTTCCTCCGAGGCATCGCGCGATGCGGTGACTCGGACGCCCGGAGCGGAGGTGCGAGTCAGCTTCACTCGCCCCGATCATCCCATCGCGTATGGCTATGGGCGATCCAGCTATGTGTTCCGCTCGAACTTTGCCCTGTACTCGGTGCCGCGGCGCTGGCTGCGCATGGGCTACTGCGAAACCTGCCTCGACGGGCCCTTCGATCCGCGCGGCGTGGTGCTGCAGTGGGGCGACCCGGGAAACCCCGCGCCCTTCCTGGTCAGCGGCCAGGTGTGGGGCCAGGACAATCTGATCGGGCGCCCGGCGATACTCGACATGCCCGTAGGGCAGGGGCATGTCGTGGCGTTCAATTTCAATCCTCTGTACCGCGACTCGAATCGCGGCGATCAGCGCATGCTGTGGAACGCCATCATCAATTGGCGGGCCATTCTCGAGGGATCTTCGCAGGGCGCCGCTGCGCACTAGCGGGCGGCTGCCTTCTTGCACCGGGGGTCAGCGCGGCAGCGACTCGAGCTCGGGTCCGTTGTGATCCCACCTCAGCACGCTGCCCTGATCGTACCAATCGCCGAGTACGATGCGCGTGCACGCGCGCCCGTCAACCTGCAAGGCGTGGATGGCGGGGCGGTGCGTGTGGCCATGCAGCAGCGTCGCGGTTCCCGCACCGCGCAGGGCCTTCTCGACGCTGTCCGCGTTGACGTCGGTGATGGCATATTCGACGGCCGCGGTGTGCGCCTGGCTGCCGGCGCGCGCGGCGCCGGCGAGTGCGCGACGGGAGGCAATGGAGAGTGCGAGGAATTGCCGCTGCCAGGCCGCTTCGCGCACGGTGGCGCGCAAGCGCTGATAGGCGCGATCGTCCGTGCAAAGCGCATCGCCGTGCATCACCAGCACCGGTTCCCCGTACAGCGTCACTATCAAAGGATCGGGCAGAAGCTCGGCGCCGCTCGCGCGGCAGAATTCTTCCGCCAGCAGGAAATCACGGTTGCCGTGCATGACGAAACAGGGGACTCCCCGCGAGGTGAGCGCGCCGAGCCCCGCGATCGCGGCGGCCTGCGCCGGGTCCGCCGCATCGTCGCCGATCCAGGATTCGAACAGGTCGCCGAGGATGTACAAGGCGTCGGCGTGCGCGGCCTCGGCCGAGAGAAAGCTCAAGAAATGCCCGATGATCGCCGGGCGGCTCGCGTCGATATGCAAGTCCGAGATAAAGAGCGCGGCCACTTATTGCGATGGGACGGAAATGCGCTCGATTCGCTCGATCACCACCGGCTGCACCGGCGTATCCTTGAACAGTCCATGCGTGGTCGTTGGGACGTTGCCGATCTTGTCGACCACGTCCATGCCTTGGATGACCTTGCCGAAGACCGCGTAGCCCCAGCGGGTCAGGCTCGGATCGAGGGCTTGGTTGTCGTATAAATTCACGTAGAACTGGGCGTCGCTGCTGTGCGGCTCCTCGCTGCGCGCCATGCCCACGGTGCCCCGCACATTGGTCAATCCATTGCCGGATTCATTGAACACCTTGGTGGGGGCGGGTCTTGGCTTGTACTCCTTGTCGAAGCCGCCGCCTTGGATGATGAAGTTCGCGATGACTCGATGAAAAATCGTGCCGGTGTAGTGTCCCTGGTCGACGTACTTCAGGAAATTCGGCACCGTCAAGGGGGCGCGTTCGGCGTTCAATTCGATGATGAAACTCCCCATCGAGGTGACCACCTGCAGCTGCTGCGCAGGGGCCGGGGAACCGGTCCCCGTTGACGCAGCGGGGGCGGCGGTCTTTGCCGCCGCCGGAGCAGCGTCGGCGGCCAGGCAGAGGACGGGAAAAGCCGTGGAGATCAATCCAAGAAGAACTAGTAGTCGTTTCATGCTTCGGGATTCTACTCGAATAGGTACAATCTTGAGATATGTCCTTAACGCCGGATTCACTGCCCGTCACCACCCGGTTTGCCCCCAGCCCGACCGGGTCCTTGCACCTGGGCAATGCGCGGACGGCCTTTTTCAGCCATTTATGGGCCCGCAAGAGCGGCGGCCGGTTCATTTTGCGCATCGAGGACACCGATGTCGAGCGCAGCGAGTTGCGCTTCCGCGACGAGCTGATGGCGCAGATGCGCTGGCTGGGCCTGGATTGGGACGAGGGGCCGGATGTCGGCGGCCCCTCGGCGCCCTACTGCCAGGCCGAACGCGGCGACCTCTACAAGACCCTGTTCGCCAAATTGGAGACGAATGGCCTGGCCTATCCATGCTACTGCACGGCGGAGGACTTGGATCTGTCGCGCAAGCTGCAGCGCATGGCCGGCAAGCCGCCGCGCTATGCCGGGACATGCCGGCATCTGACTGCGCCGCAGCGCGCTGAACGCGAGGCTCGGGGCGCGAGGCCGACGCTGCGATTCGCCGTGCCCGACGATACGGTCATCGAATTTACCGACGCGGTGCACGGCCCGCAGCGATTCGCATCGAGCGACATCGGCGATTTCATCATCAGGCGCGACGACGGGACCTCGGCATTCTTCTTTTGCAATGCCGTCGACGATTCCGTCATGGGAGTCACGCAGGTGCTGCGCGGCGACGACCATCTCACCAATACGCCGCGCCAGCTCATGCTGCTGGATGCATTGAGCATGCGCCGCCCCGGTTACGGCCACGTGGGCTTGCTGGTGGGCGAGGATGGCGCGCCGCTCTCGAAGCGTCATGGCAGTACCAGTGTGCAGGAGTTTCGCGCGCGCGGATTCCTGCCCGACGCCCTGCTCAATCATTTGTTCCGGCTGGGGCATGCCGCCGAGCACGACGGATGGCTGGCACCGGCCGACATGCCGGGCCATTTCCGGCCGCAACATCTGGGCCGCGCGCCGGCGCGATTCGACGAGTCTCAATTGGCGCACTGGCAGAAGGAGACCGTGCAGCGCATGTCGACTGCACAGGTCGCGGCCTGGCTGGGCGCGGGCGATTCGGCCGACTTCGTCGAGCTGGTGCGGCACAATGTCGTGCTGCCCGCCGATGCGGCGCCGTGGCGAGCGGTGATACGAGGCGACCTGCCGTCGCTGGGGAAGGAGGAGCAGGCCGTCATTGCGGCGGCCGGCCCGGGTTTCTTTGCCGCCGCCGCCGCGGCTTTCGATCAATCCTCCTCGGATCTGAAGCTCTTGACCAAAATGCTCAAAGAACGCACCGGACGCAAAGGGGCCGAGCTGTTCATGCCGCTCAGAGTTGCCTTGACCGGCCAAGTGCATGGCCCGGAACTCGGGCCGCTGCTCAAGCTCATGTTGCCGGAGACGGCGCGCCGGCGCCTCGAGACCCATGCTCAAAATTCATAATTCCCTCACCGGGCGGAAGGAGGAGTTCAAGCCGCTGCGTCCCGGCGAGGTCCGCATGTACGTGTGCGGAATGACGAACTACGACTACATCCACGTCGGGCACGCTCGCATGCTGACGGTCTTCGACCTCATCCAGCGATATCTGCGCTCCTTGGATTACGCAGTCACCTACGTTCGCAATGTCACCGACATCGACGACAAGATCATCGAGCGCGCCGCCGCCAATGGCGAGAATTGGGCCGATCTCGCGCGCCGCTTCACCGCCGCCATGCATGAGGATTGCGCGACCCTCGGGCTTCAATCGCCCGACCGCGAGCCGCGGGCCACCGAATACATCGGCCCTATCATCGCGATGACGCAGACCTTGATCGACAAGGGCTATGCCTATGTCGCCGTCAACGGCGATGTCATGTATTCGGTGCGCAAATTTCCGGCCTACGGCAGGCTGTCGGGGAAGAAAATCGACGACTTGCGCGCCGGCTCGCGCATCCAGGTGGACGAGGCCAAGTTGGATCCATTGGATTTCGTGCTGTGGAAGCATGCAAAACCCGGCGAGCCCTCCTGGGCCTCGCCCTGGGGCGAGGGCCGTCCCGGCTGGCACATCGAATGTTCGGCCATGTCGACCCAGCTGCTCGGCAGCTATTTCGACATCCACGGCGGCGGTGAGGACCTGAAGTTTCCGCACCACGAGAACGAGATTGCCCAATCCTGCGCAGCCTGCGGCACGCCCTTCGTGAACGTATGGATGCACAATGGATTCGTGCGCGTGAACGACGAGAAAATGTCGAAGTCCCTGGGCAATTTCTTCACGGTGCGCGAGGTTCTGAAGACCTTGCGCCACCCCGAGGTGCTGCGGTTCTTCTTATTGAGCAGCCATTATCGCGGGCCCATCAATTACTCGGCCGCGCAGCTCGCGCAGGCGGATGAGACGCTGCTCGGGCTGTACCGGGCATTGAAGGATGCCGGCGCATCGGGAGCCGTCGATGCGGCGTGGCTCGCCAGATTTCACGAGGCCATGGACGATGACTTCAATACCCCGGAGGCGCTGGCGGCCATGCAAGGCGTGGCGCGCGAGCTGAATCAGGCCAAGGCCGCGGGCAACGCGCCCAAGGTGGCCGCGGCGGCGGCGACTTTGCGCGCCTTGAGCGGCGTGCTCGGGGTGCTGCAGCAGGATCCGGATGTCTATCTGAAGCGCAGCATCGGCGATCAGGCGATGTCCGACGCGGACGTCGAAACTCTGCTCGCCGCGCGCCGGGCGGCGCGCTCGGCCAAGAATTTTGCAGAATCCGACCGCATCCGCGAACAGTTGACCGCCGCCGGGATCCTGCTCGAAGACAAGGCGGGCGGCGTCACGCAGTGGCGGCGGGCGTAGGTTAGCGTCGCCGCGCGGCGGCCAGGATGCCCACCGCAATCCCCACCATGGCCGCCACTCCGATCACCTGCCAGGGATTGTCGCGCACGAAACCGTCGGTGCGGGTGCCGATTTGCCGAGCCTGGGTGCGGATTTGCGAAGCGGTATCGGCCGCCGCACTCTTGGCGGCAATCAGTGCCAGTTTCACCTTGGCGCGAACCTTGGCTATCTCGGGGGATTCGACATCCTTCAAGGCGGTGGTCAGATCCTCGACGCTATCGATGAAATGATTGATCGTGCCATTGGCGTGGCGGCCGGCGCGATGGCGGGCCGGCGAATCGGATACGGATTCCATGGAGGCTCCTCGTTGAAATGTCCCGCCTCAGGCGCGGCGGCCGACGCTCATCAGAAAAGTGATTACTGCGCCGATCAGAAAAACGATGAAGAGAATTTTCGCAATGCCGGCCGCGCCGGCGGCGATTCCGCCGAAACCGAAGACGGCGGCTACCAGGGCAATGATGAAGAAGACAACGGCATAGTGAAGCATGATCGCACCTCTTGCGGCGGGCGGCATTGGTGCCGGTAAAACCAGTCTCCACGAATGAGTCAGGGCGCGCCGTCGGCAGGCTTCGTCGCCCACTGTAGGACATGGCTCACAACCGGGCAGTTTGTCCGCGGGATCTTTGCGATACTTCGTGCATGAGAACCTTGCTGATCGTGTACCACTCGATGACCGGCGGGACCCTGCAAATGGCCCAAGCCGCGGCGGCCGGCGCCCGCGGCGAGCCCGCGGTGCGCACGGTGCTGCTGCCAGCGGGCGAGGCGCAGCCGGCCGATGTGCTGGGCGCCAGCGGCTATATTTTCGCCACCCCGGAAAATCTCGCCGCCATGTCGGGACAGATGAAGGACTTCTTCGACCGAAGCTACTATCCGGCGCTCGATCGGCTCAACGGCAGGCCCTACGCAACGCTGGTTTGCGCAGGCAGCGACGGCCGCAATGCCGTGCAGCAAATCGAACGCATCGCCGCCGGGTGGCGCCTGCGGCCAATGGCCGATCCCCTCATCGTGTGCACGCACGCGCAGACGCCCGAAGAAATTCTCCGTCCGAAACACATCGCCGCACCGCACTTGCAAGCATGCGAGGAACTCGGCGCGGCCATGGCCTCGGGCATCGCGCTCGGCATCTTCTGAGGCCCGGCCTATTCGATTCGCTCAATTCGATTGTGCGGGCGCCCGCGGAGTCTCCGCGGGCAGTGCCGTGGGCGTCCCCGACACGGTGGCGGGCGTCGTCGATGTGGTGGGAGGCGTCGCGGGTGGCGTCGCCGGCGGCAGCGGCGCTGTGGCGGGGGGCGGCGATTGCGCGGCGCGCGCACGCGCCTGGTCGTTAGGCAAGGGTGGCAGCAGCTGGGTTTGCAAGGTAGCCGGATTGATCACCGCGGGATCGTCGCGAAGCTTCACGTAAATAGGGCCCGCCGCCGGGTGCGGCACCGGGAGTGCCGAACCCAAGAAGCCATCGGGGACTTGTACGGGATGCGAGAATCCCGGATCGCTGGATACGGAGTCGACGAGATACAGATTCGCGCCGGACAGCTTGCACGCCAGTTCCGGTGTCGCCGGGCAGGTGAGGTCCTTGAGCTGGGGCAGCCGCACCAGATCGCCCAAGGGCTGCCAGTCACCCGCCACACCCTTGTCCACCACTCTGAACTGCAGCGGTCCGAAGGCAGAAGCGCCGAAGGACTTCTCCGGATTGATCGTGGCCACCGCGACTTGAGAGTTCTCGAGCGTGATCCCGCCGTTGACGAAGCTCAGTACCGTGGCGGAGGACTCATCGCCCGTCGCGACTTCTATGTTCTCGTCGCGGGAGAATACCGCGGGCCACTGCGTGCGCACGGCGAAGGTGAGGGTCGCATCCTGCGGCAGCTCGCCCGGGTCGGCCAATTGGATGTTGCTGTCCTTGCCCGAGGGGGACGATTGCGCGCTCTTGCCGATGAGCGTCACGCGGGGACGCGGCACATCCACGATGGCCGTGAGCGGCCGCACCCGGCCGTCCTTGAGCGTGACCTTGGCCGCAATGCTGTGCTCTTGCTTGAGGGCCGCGGCAGCCTGGGCGTCTTGGGCCACCATGGGCAGCTCGTCGACTCCGTTGTGGGTGGTCAGTTGGCCCGGCAGGAACACGACATTCTTGATGGACAGGCTGGCGACCTCGTCGAGTCGGCTGCCTTGAAGTATTCCCTGCGCATCGCCGACATGAAGGTCGAAGCCGTCATAATGTCCCGCCTCGGAAAAGGCCTGTATTGCGATGGGCTGGGGTTGGCTGGCGCCGAACTGCGTGACCAGCAGGGTCATGGCGCCCGGCTTGGCTTCCTGCAGCGGCAGCTTCACTTCGAGCTCGTTGGGCTTGACCGACTTCCAATCCGCTTTCAGCTCTTTTCCAGCGGGGTCTTTCAGCATGATGCCGTCGACGCAGCTCACGCTGTCCGCCTGCAGGTGCACGGTGTCTTGGCGGCCGACCACCAGCGCGTCTTCGTCGCCCGCGGCAAGCTCCCAGCTCTTCGCATGCGTATTCATCAGCAGAAATCCGGGACCATGGTAGCGATCGAAGCCCCAATAGCCCTGCAGCGACGCATGCACGCTGTCCCCCAAGCCCGCCGAACGCAGCGCGGAGGTATCGACCACGTAGCCACCCTGCACCGGGTCGGCTTTGGCCGGCAGATCGAGGCTCTTGCCGTCCTTGGCGGCCAGGCTCAAGGTTACGTCGTGCGCATAGCCGGTCGAAAACACCAACGGCGCGCCGTCGACCGGCAGCACCAATGCACTGCGGCCGGCGCAGTAGATCTCCTTGGGATTCACCGCGTGCAATGGAGGCAGCTGAGGCTGCTCTACCGCCGGCAGCGCCACGACCAGAACCGATTTGGGGCTGTGAAAGGACGGGGCGGTGTTGAGCGCGAGCGCGACCTCGTCGCCGTGCGGTGAAGCCAGCGCCGGAATATATTGATATTGCGCGGTATGGAAGGAGTCCATGATGCGCGCGATATCGAGCACGGAGGCGATGTAGGGGCTGTAGTAGCCATAGCTCAGCTGCGGCGTATAACTTGCCTCCATCGCCAGATCGGCGCCCGGTCCCGAGGTCAGCGCCTCGACGATCGAGGTGCTGTGCCCATCGTTCAAGATCAGCGACTCCTGCCCATCGGTCAGGCAGGGTGCTTGCAGCTCGGGAATCCTGTCGAGGCATTTCGGGTCGACCTTGATGGCCAAGCTGCGGGCCAGCAGCGGAGCCGCCTCGGCCAACTTGGATGGGTCGGCGTCGCTCAGCGCACGGATTGCGACGAGATAGCGTTCCAGACGGGAACGGTCCAGCGCCGCCTGGTTCAAATCCTGCGAGGTGCGCACGAATGCGCCGGGACGCCCCCGTACCGCGCCCACCAGGGTTCTGAAATCGCCCCCCGTTTCCGGAGCGAGAAACAGCAGTACTTGCTGGGCGCCCTCCGGCACCGTCACCGTCAACCCGTCATGCGCGCATTTGCCGGTCCACGTCTTGCAAGGAAAGAACCAGGTCTCGGGCGGAGGATTGGTCGAGCCGCTCAGAAATGCGGCCACCATCAAGTAGTGGGCCGATTGGGTGGGCGGCAGGTCCGCTTTGATCCACAGGCTGTCTCCGGCGAGCAGATTGGGAACTTCGGCCGCCGGCAGCACTTGCGCACCGCGGGTGACCTTGACCTCGAGAGTGGGTCCGGCGAGGTCGAAGGGCTCGGAACCGGCCCGGGCCGTCGCAGCAAGAATTGTTGCTAAAATGAGCATGCGACTTCGCAAATGCATAGGCAAAGGGACCCCTTGATTCGGTTCAGTTTGGGCTTAGAGCGCCGTCCGCCGGCGAAGTTCGCGATGCAGGAGGCGTAAGTGGTCGATTTTCTGGGCAACTCCCCGCAAGTGGCTTGCCGGTTGATCGGAATGACCTTGCTGGTCGGCGGCGTGGGCGGAGTCATCGTCGAGACGGAAGCCTACGACCGCGAGGATCCCGCCTCGCATAGCTTTTCCGGCCCGACGCCCCGCAATGCCGTGATGTTCGGGCCTCCGGGCCGCGCCTATGTGTACCTGTCCTACGGGATCCACTGGTGCCTGAACTTCGTGTGCCGAGAGGCCGGTCACGGTGCCGGCGTGCTGATCCGCGCCTTGGAGCCGACGACCGGTGTGGCGGTGATGAGCCGGCGCCGTCGACAGCAAGACCTGCGGTTGCTCTGTTCGGGGCCCGGCCGGCTCGGACAGGCGCTCGGCATCACGCGTCAGTTGAACGGCAAGCGGCTGGATAGGGCGCCATTCAAGCTGGCGGCGGCGGGTAAGCGGGTGCGCGTCGTGTGCGGGCCGCGCATCGGGATTTCCAAGGCGATCGACGAGCCCTGGCGTTTCGGGCTGGCGGACTCGCCTTACATCAGCCGCCCGTTTCGTTGAACCAGGTTCATGGCGGATGCGCCATCGTCCCGTGTGACGAAGTGGCGACATACCGCGGCCAGTGCCTGAATGGTGACGAGCGACGCGCAGCCCCAAGCCAAATAGCCTTGGAATTCTTCCACCGGCGCCGTCATCGGGCGATGCAGCGCAGCGCGAAAGCCGGCGATGGCCAGGCCGAAGAACATCAAAATGTAGAGCACCAGGTACACCAGCCGCGAGAGCCGGCGGGAAAGCGCGCGCAGGTCGATGGCCGGCATGTGCGCGGTGCGGTGCACATGGCGGTAGAAGCTCGCGACCACCGAGCCCCACAGCAGGGCCCCGAACAATGCGTGGTAGTTCATCCACGATCCCGCGGCGGGCTGCCGCAATGAGTCGTGAACCAGGCTGAGCACGCCCACGGCGATGACCGGCAGCAGATACAGCGTCGAGCGATCATTGTCGGCGATCGGCATGAGCGTCCTCATCGGCGGCGTGCGCGGCGTGCATATCGAGTACTTTGCGATGCAAAGTATAAGCGCTTCGAGGACGAACGCAAGCCGCTCGGCGGGGGCCGGGCCTGCCGGTTCGAACGTATCGAGCGTCGATTGACCGCGGCGCGCCTTTCAGGTATTCCCTGTACCGAGCCTCGCCCCGGGAGTTGTTGCATGAAAGACCTACGGCAAGCACTGTCCGAGATTCACACCATCCGCAATCAAGTGGCGCGCGGCACGGAATTCCGCGGCTACGGCCCGGCATCGATCGCGGTGAGCGGAATTCTCGCGTTTTTGGTCGCCGCGCTGCAGACGCAGTGGATGGCGAGCACTGCCAAGCCGGATCTGGCGATCTGGCTGGGTGCATGGGCGGCGACGGCCGCCGTCTCGGTGATCCTGACCGGCACCGAGACTTTCGCGCGTGCGCGGCGCGTGCACGTGGGGCTTGCCAGAGAAATGGTCCAATCCGCGGTCGCGCAGTTCGTGCCCCCGGTCGTGGTCGGTTTTCTGCTGATGGCCGTCTTGATGCGCGCGGCCCCGCAGGAATGTTGGATGCTGCCCGGCCTGTGGGAATTGATCTTCAGCTTGGGAGTGTTCGCGTCGTGCCAGTTTCTTCCCCGGCAGATGTTCGCCGTCGGAGTGTGGTATTTGGCGGCGGGCCTGTTTTGCCTGGCCGCCGGCAGCGCGACGCAGTCGCTTTCGCCCTGGGAGATGGGTGTGCCGTTCGGTGTGGGCCAGCTGCTGGTCGCCGCCGTCCTTCAATTCGGATATGGAGAACCCCTTGAATAAACGTGGCCCCAGGAAGAGCGCCGCCGCTCCTCGTTTCGCATACGATGGGCTGGACCGCGTCATTCACGAGCGGGCGCGCCTCAGCGTGCTGACATCGCTCGTTACGCACGCGAGGGGATTGCTGTTCGGCGACCTGAAGCAGCTATGCGCGCTGACCGACGGCAATCTCAATCGGCATTTGCAGGTACTCGAGGAAGCCAAGCTGATCGCGATCACCAAGGGCGTGCAAAACAATCGCCCGCAAACCTTTTGCCGCATCACCGCCTTGGGACGCAAGCGCTACGTGGAGTATCTGGCGGTGCTCGAGGCAGGTATTGCTGGACGCGGCCCCCGCGGTCAAGTCCGAGTGGGCCGTCAAGGAAGCCACCTGAGAGCGGCGGCGCGGGGTCAGCGAGCGCCCGGGCCAGCGGCGCGCGAAAAATTCCTGATTGTCACCGCCGATGATTTCGGGCTGCATCCCGCGGTGAACGAGGCCGTCGAGCGCGCCAGCCGCAGCGGAGTTCTCACGGCGGCGAGCCTGATGGTGGCGGCGCCGGCCGCCGCCGACGCGGTCCGGCGCGCCCGCGAATGCCCAAGCCTGCGTGTGGGCCTGCATGTGGTGCTCGCCGACGGCCTTGCCATGCTCGCACCGGATATGATCCCCGATCTTGCCGATCCATCCGGCCGTATGAACAGCCGGATGTTCGTCAACGGTGTGCGCTTCTTCGCGCTGCCCGGCGTGCGCCGGCAGCTCGAGGCGGAAATCCGCGCGCAGTTCGCGGCGTTCGCGCGCACCGGCCTGGCGCTGGATCACGTCAATGTGCACAAGCATTTCCATTTGCATCCGACCCTGCTGCAGATGCTGCTGCGAATCGGCCGCGAGTTCGGTGTTGCGGCGGTGAGAGTGCCGCAGGAGCCGCTGTGGTTTGCGGCGCAGGACGGGCGGGGGATGGCATGGCTCGCGGGTGCGCTGCTGGCCCCGTGGAATGCCCTGATGAAACGCCGACTGCGCGCGGCGCGCGTACTGCACAACGACAATCTATTCGGCGTCGCGGCGAGCGGCGCCATGGATGAAGGGAAGCTTCTGGCCGTTCTCGCGCGATTGCCTGCCGGCATCACGGAGATTTATCTTCATCCCGCCACGGTGTCGGGGGACACCATCGCCGCCTCCATGAGCGGCTACCGTCATGCCGATGAACTCGCCGCACTGTTGAGCCCGCGCGTGAGGGAGGCCGTTGCGGCGGCCGGTGTCGGCCGCGGCGGCTATGTGGATGCGCTGCGCGCGAGAGCGTAGGCCGGGGCGCGCGCCTGGACCCAGGCGAGCAGGCCCACCGATCCGAGCACGATGGGCAGGCCCAGCAGGATATTGGACGAGAAGGATTCATGGCCCAGCCCCCACCCGACCAGCAGGGCGACAGGCGGGTTGATGTAGGCATAGGTCGACGCCAGGGTGGGCGACACATGCTCGACCACGAAACGATAGGCTGAAAACCCGATCACCGAGCCGAACAGCACCAGATAGACCCAGGCCCACCAGACGCGCGGCGCGTCAGGCAGGACCCAATGCTCCCCCAGCGCCGCGCTGAGCGCCAAAGCCATCACGCCCGCGGCCAGCATCTCCGCGCCGAATCCCGTGGGCCCATGCGGTATGTCGACGCGGCGAGCCAAGACCGTCCCGAGCGACCAGCAGCTGATGGCGAGCAGAATAACCAGGGTTCCCGCCACGCTTCCCTGCAGGTCGCGGCCCGAGAGCATGACCGCCGCGCCCAGGCCCCCGAGAGCGATGGCTCCCCATTCCATGCGGCGCGGCCATGCGCCGAAAATCCCCGACCAGAGCGCGGTGGCGAGCGGCATGACGCTGATGAGCGCCACGGTCGCGCCGGAGCTGACCCAGTGCTCGGCCACGGCGACGCCGCCGTTGCCCACCACCAGCAATAGAAAGCCGATGAGCGCGGCGCCTCGCCACTGGCGCGCCGCCGGCATCGGGCGGCCGCGCAGCGCCTGCCAGGCGAGCAGTAGCGCGCCGGCCACCAAGAAACGGGTTCCTACCAGGAAGAAGGGCGGTGAGCCCTCGATCCCCACCTTGATGGCGAAGTAGGTGGTGCCCCAGATGACGTAGACCGCCAGCAAGCAAGAAGCGATGAGCCAGGCAGAGGGCTTGGAAGCACCGTGCGGTTGCGTGCCGGGCGTCACCATGCGGATCTCCTTTGCGACGAGTGGGCTGTGAATCATAGCCGGGCAATTCCCAATCGGCCTTGCACAAACTAAAATGATTGGGCCTTATCGGTTAATTAATTAACACCTTGGCATAGAGGAATCTTCACTATGGATGCTTTAGACCTCAAAATCCTTACAACCCTAGATGCCGACGCGCGCCGGCCCTATGCCGACATGGCACGCGAATTCGGCATCTCGCAGCCGACGGTGGCCGACCGCATCCGGCGGCTCGAGAGCCGCGGCATCGTCCGCGGCTCCATGCTGTGCGTCGATTACGCGCGCCTGGGCTTCAACGTCAGCGCATTCGTGCGGCTGCGGGCCTCGCCCTCCAAGAAGCGCAGCCTCACCGACGCGGCGCGCGCCATTCCGCAGGTCATCGAGATGCACAGCGTGACCGGCGACGATTGCATGATTGCGCGGGTGGTCGCCCGCTCGGTGGAGGAACTGGCGGAAATATTGCAGCGCCTGACCATGTTCGGCGACTCGAGCACCTCCGTGGTGCTCGAAACCATCATCCCGCTGCGCAACCCCATCCCAGCGCAGAAGCCCGCCGCGACGCTCAAGTCCCCGCCCGGCATCTCGCTCAAGCCTCCGTCCGGCGCCTCGCGTCCTGCTCGCTCAAAATAGACTTCAGCTCCGGCAGGCAGGACCCGCAGTGGGTGCCGGCGCGCAGGCGCTTGCCGATTTGCTGGGGCGTGCGCAAGTCGAACTGCTGAATCGCGGCGCAAATGGTGTTGCGGCCGACACCGAAGCAGGAACAAATCACCGGGCCGGCGTCCGATCGTGCGTCGGCGGGCTGCCCGGTCAGCAGGCTCGCCCGATCGGCATCCTCCAATGTCTGCTTCGCGAACAGGCTCGATACCCAATCGCGCGCCGGCAGATCGGGCCGCGGCGATATGAACAGGCAGGCCTGAATCTCATCGTTCAGCAAGTGGGCCGCGCGGTACACGCCCGTGCTGCGATCGACGTACTCCAGCCAATCGGCCTGCGGCGAGGTTGCATTCAGCAGGCGCCGGGCCCACGGCGACCAGTCGCCGAAGACGCGATTGCCCGCCAATTCGTAGCGCAGCGTATACACGCCCCGGCTCCGGGACCACCAGGTCGTGTCCTTGAGCGCCACAGGCGTCCGTGTGACCAGGAATCCCTGCCAGGCGGCGACGAAGGCCGCGACGCGCGCGGGCGTGTGCTTGAACTCGGGCTCTCCTGAGAGCGAATCCACCGTTGGATTCACCAATGCGCCGACGCGGGCGCCGGCGCACAGCACATCGCTCCAATGGATGGGGACGAAGATCATGCGTCGCGGCATCTCCCCGCTCGTGCGCAGCCGCGCGATCAGCGATCCCCAGCGCGTGATCACGCGCACGAATTCACCGACCCGCACTCCGGACAGCAGGGCGTCCTGGGCGTGCATATCGACGAAGGGCTCGGGCAAGTGCGCCATCAGGCGCGCGGATTTTCCCGACCGAGCCATGCTGTGCCATTGATCGCGGATGCGGCCGGTATTGAGCACCAGGGGATATTCGGCATCGGGTGCGTGAGCGGGAGGGCGGGGCGTGGTCGCGATGAACCGTGCCCGCCCATCGGCATGGAAGAATCGCCCGTCGGCAAACAAACGCGCCGGCGCGTCGCCCGGGTTCGCGGGCAGGGGCCAGCGCGCCGGCGCGAGCTCGGCATACTCCTCGGCGCTGAGCGATGCGAGGCCGCCAATGTCGAATCCGCGGCTGCCGCCGTTGCCCATGGCCGAGAGCTTTGCGTGCTCGATGAAAATCTCGTGGGCGGACTGGTAGCCGAATCCCTGCGCGAATCCCATGCGCTTGGCCACTTCGCAGAACATCCACCAATCGGGTCTCGCCTGGGCGGGCGCCGGCAAGAAAATCCTTTGCCGCGAAATGCAGCGCTCGGAATTCGTCACCGTGCCTTCTTTCTCGCCCCAGGCCGCCGCGGGCAGCAGCACGTGGGCGAGGGCGCCCGTGTCGGTGTCGGCGACGCAATCGGCGAGAACCACCAGTTCGCAGCGGCTCAAGGCGGCTCTCGCCCGATCGGCATTCGGCAGGCTGACCACCGGATTGGTGGCGGCGATCCAGACCGCCTTGACCTTGCCCGAATGCATGGCCTCGAAGAGCTCGACGGCCTTGTATCCCGGCTTGTCGGCCATGCGCGGACTGCCCCAGAACTCCTGCACGAGGCGGCGATGATCTTCGCGCTCGAGTTCCATGTGGGCGGCGAGGGTGTTGGCCAGTCCGCCCACTTCGCGGCCGCCCATGGCGTTGGGTTGTCCGGTGATCGAGAACGGTCCGGCGCCGGGGCGGCCGATGCGGCCCGTCAGCAAATGACAGTTGATGATGCTGTTGGCCTTGTCGGTGCCGCTCGAGGATTGATTCACGCCCTGGGAGAACAAGGTGATGACGCGCTCGGTGCGCGCGAAGCGGGAATAGAATTCCGCCAGCGCATCCGGGCCGACTCCGCAAAGCCGCGCTACCGCGGCAGCATCCCCGGCGGTGTTGTCGGCAACCGTCAGCGCGTGCTCGCTGCCGGCCGTGTGTGCGGCGACGAATTCACCGTCCCGCAGTCCCTCTCGGTGCAGATGGCCGAGCAATCCATTGAACAGCCACACATCGGCACCGGACTTGATCGGCAGGTGCAGATCGGCGATTTCGCAGGTGGGCGTGGCTCGCGGATCGATGACGACGACTTGCAGTTCGGGGCGCCGCTCCTTGGCTTCCGCGATGCGCCTGAACACGATCGGGTGGCACCAGGCGGTATTCGACCCCACGAGCACGATGAGGTCGGCCTGTTCCAGGTCCTCGTAGGACACCGGCACCAAATCCTCGCCGAAGGCGCGGCGATGCGCGGCCACCGCGGAGGACATGCAGAGCCGGGAATTGGTGTCGATGTTCGCCGCGCCGATGTAGCCCTTCATCAGTTTGTTGGCGACGTAGTAGTCCTCGGTCAGCAGCTGGCCGGACACATAGAAGGCCACGGCCTCCGGACCATGTCGCTCGATGACGCGCTGAAAACCCTTGGCTACGTACTCGAGCGCCTCGTGCCAGCCGGTTTCGCGCCCGAGGACGCGAGGCCCGAGCAGGCGCCCACCGAGGTCGAGCGTTTCGCCGAGCGCCGCCCCCTTGGAGCACAGGCGGCCGAAATTCGCGGGATGCAAAGGGTCGCCGGCAATGGCCGCACCGCCGGTGCCGGGGGTTGCAACGATGCCGCAGCCCACCCCGCAATAGGGGCAGGTGGTGCGGACGCCCGGAGTCATGAATGACCGGCGAAGGACTCGCCGAACATCAGCTTGTCGCGCAGCGGGCCTATGCGCCGCCCCTGGGTCATCAGTTCCACGTACCAGGGGCCGTCGGTGGTGTCTCCGTACAGCACCGCGCCGCGCACCCGGTCGTCTTCGATGATGAGGCGCTTGTAGACCCCGCGCTTGGCATCGCTGAAGACCAGCGATTCGCCGCGCGCCGTGTCCTGAAAATTGCCCGCCGAGAACAGGTTGATTCCCGTCACCTTGAGCTGGGTCGAGGGCAGTGAGCCGCGATAGCGGGCGAGGCCTATCTCGGCCAGATGCCCGGCGCACACCCGCGCCTGTTCCCACAGCGGCGCAACCAGGCCGTAGGTGCTGTTGCGGTGCTGTACGCACTCGCCCACGGCGTAAATGCTCGGATCGAAGGTCAGCATGGTGTCGTCGACCATGACGCCTCGCTCGCAGCGCAGGCTCGCAAGCCGGGCCAATTCGATGTTGGGTGTGATGCCGACGGCCATGACGACCAGATCGGCGGGCAGTTCCTCCCCGTCCGTGCACATCACGCTCCTGACGCGCGACTCGCCGAGCACGGCCGCAGCGGTGGCCTGCATTTTGAAGCGCAGACCGCGCTGCTCGAGGGAGTCCTTGAGCAGCGCCGCCGCGGCGCGATCGAGCTGCCGCTCCATCAGGGTGTCTTGCAGGTGCACCACCGTCACCTCCATGCCCTGGGCGCGCAAGCCGTGGGCGGCCTCGAGCCCGAGCAGGCCGCCGCCGATCACGACCGCGCGGGAGTACTCGCGCGAGGCCTGCAGCATGGTCTTCACATCGTGCAGATCGCGAAAGGTCACGACCCCCGGCAAGTCGTTTCCTGGCACGGGAAGGATGATGGGATGGGAACCCGTTGCCAGCAGCAGGCGGTCATAGGCGGCCTCGGTGCCCGCGGCGGATTTGACCCGCCTGCGCACCCGGTCGATGCCGATCACCGGATCGCCGCTGTGCAGGGTGACGCCCTGTTCGCGGTACCAGCTCAGGGGATGCAGCATGATGTCCTCGACTTGCTTTTCCCCGGCGAGCAGCGGCGACAAGAGAATGCGATTGTAATTGCCGTGAGGCTCGGCGCCGAACACTTCGATGTCGTAGCTGTTCGGCGCGATTCTCAACAGTTCCTCGACAGTGCGCATGCTGGCCATGCCGTTGCCGACGACGACCAGCCGGCGCTTGGCGCCGGAACGTCCGCGGCGG
Organism: uncultured Gammaproteobacteria bacterium; assembly: GCA_963837435.1. Taxonomy (GTDB): domain Bacteria; phylum Pseudomonadota; class Gammaproteobacteria; order Steroidobacterales; family Steroidobacteraceae; genus Bog-1198. The sequence goes on along the minus strand of CAWINJ010000008.1, from coordinate 49,116 downwards.
CGCGCCTGCGCCTGCATCCAGACGCTGCCGTCGGCGACACGCACGGGGTAGGTATCGACCGAGTAATCCGGCTCCTCGAGGCAGCGGCCCGTGGCCAGGCTGAAATGGTGCTTGTAGATGGGCGAGGCAACGACGATTTCACCGCCGACATCCCCGACGATGCCGCGCGACAGCACATGGGCGCCGCTGGCCGGGTCGCGGTTGTCCAAGGCATAGAGCACATCGTCGACGCGAAATACCGCGATCTGCCGGCCATCGAGGTCTGCGCACACCCCCGTGTCGGCGGGAATGTCGTGCAGGCTGCAGACGGCCCGCCAGGGCAGAGCGCAGCTCACGCCGGCACTCCGGGGAGCGCTTGGCGCGAGTCGCGCTCCGCGGCCGTGGCCGGGCGCACCTGGCCGCGCTCCTCCACGAATACCACATGCTCGTCGCCGCGGTCGCTGTTGATGAAATGCCGGAAGCGCTTCAGCGTGGCAGGCTCGTTGATCGCCTTGCGCCACTCGCATTCATAGTTCCCGATGACGCGCGCCATGTCGGCTTCCAGTTCCGCGCCTATGCCGAGCGAATCCTCGCATACCACCTGCCGCAGGTAGTCGATGCCGCCTTCGAGATTGTCGAGCCAGGTCGCCGTGCGCTGCAGGCGCTCGGCGGTGCGGATGTAGAACATCAGGAAGCGATCGATGTAGCGGGTCAGGGTGGGCCGATCGAGATCCGATGCCAGCAAATTCGCATGCCGGGGCTTCATGCCGCCGTTGCCGCACACGTACAGGCCCCAGCCCTTGTCGGTGGCGATGACTCCGACGTCCTTGCTCTGCGCCTCCGCGCACTCGCGGGTGCATCCGGACACGCCCAGCTTGATCTTATGCGGCGCGCGCAGCCCCTTGTAGCGGTGTTCCAGCTCGATCGCGAGGCCGACGCTGTCCTGCACGCCATAGCGGCACCAGGTCGACCCCACGCAGGATTTCACCGTGCGCATTGCCTTGCCGTAGGCGTGTCCGGACTCGAATCCGGCGGCGATCAATTCGCGCCAGATCTGCGGCAGCTCATGCACCTGCGCGCCGAACAGGTCGATGCGCTGGCCCCCGGTGATTTTGGTGTACAGCCGGAATTTCCTGGCCACCTCGCCGATGGCGATCAGCTTCTCGGGAGTGATTTCTCCGCCCGGCACACGCGGCACCACCGAATACGTGCCGTCCTTCTGCATGTTTGCCAGAAAGTAGTCGTTGGTGTCCTGCAGCGGTGCGTGGCTGCCGGCAAGCACGAATTCGTTCCAGCACGACGCCAATATGGAGCCGATCGCGGGCTTGCAGATGTCGCAGCCGCGGCCCCAACCATGTTTCTTCAACAAGGCGTCGAAGGTGCGGATCTCACCCACCCGCACCAGATGGAACAGCTGCTGACGAGAGTAGGCGAAATGCTCGCACAAGTTGTTGTTGACCGCGACTCCCCGGCGCGCGAGCTCGGATTTCAAGATCTGCGTGACCAGCGCGGCGCACCCGCCGCAGGAGCTCGCCGCGCGCGTCGATTTCTTCAAAGCGCCCAGGGTGGTGCAGCCCGAATCGACCGCGGCGCACAGGGCGCCCTTGCTCACGTTGTTGCAGGAGCAGATCTGTGCCGTGTTAGGCAGCGCGGTGACGCCGAGCGCCGGGGCCTTGCCGGCGCCCGCCCTGCCGGCGCTTGCGCTCATCGGCAGTATCATTTGCTCTGGCTCGTCCGGCAGCGGCAAGTCGTTCAGCAGCATCGGCAGCCAGCTGTCGTAGTCCTCTGCGCAGCCGACCAGAATTCCGCCGAGCAGCTTCTTGCCGTCCTCGCTCACCACCAGCTTCTTGTACAGCTGCTTGCGCTCATCGACGAACGAATAACTGCGCGCACCCGGCAGAGCGCCGTGCGCATCGCCGAGCGAGGCGACATCGACGCCGAGGAGCTTGAGCTTGGTGCTCATGTCCGCGCCCGTGAACAGCGGTCCCGTCTTACCCGCCAGCTGCGCCGCCGCGGTCTGGGCCATTTGATAGCCCGGCGCCACCAAGCCGAAGATTTTTCCGCGCCACGAGGCGCATTCGCCGACGGCGTAGATATCCGGATCGGAGCTCCGGCAGGCCTCATCGATGACGATACCGCCGCGCTCCGCCACCGCAAGGCCGCAGGAGCGCGCCAGTTCGTCGCGCGGCCTGATACCGGCCGAGAAGACCACGACATCCGCCTCGAGCTCGCCGCCGTCGGCAAACTTGAGCGCATGTAGGCGGGTCTTGCCCGGGGCGATCTCGACGGTGCTCTTGCCGGTATGCACTCTGACGCCGATGTCCTCGATTCTCTTGCGCAATACCCGGCCGCCGCCCTCATCGAGCTGCACGGCCATGAGCCGCGGCGCAAATTCCAGCACATGCGTTTCCAGGCCGAGATCCTTCAGCGCCTTGGCCGCTTCCAGCCCGAGCAGGCCGCCGCCAATCACCACGCCCACCGCGGCGGTTGCGCCCGCGGCCTGGATGGCTTGCAGGTCCTCGATGGTGCGGTACACGAAGCATTGCGGGCGTTCTCGGCCCGGCAGCGGCGGCACGAAGGGATAGGACCCGGTGGCGATGACCAACTTGTCATAGGGGATTTGCGCGCCGTCGGCAGCCGCAATGCATTTGCGCTCCCGGTCGATGGCAAGCCCGCGGCTGCCCAGGCGCACGGCGATGTTGTGGCGGCGAAAGAATGCCGAGTCGGCGAGGCAGAGGTCTGCGGCGCTCTTGCCGGAGAAGAATTCCGTCAGATGCACCCGATCGTAGGCGGGGCGGGATTCCTCGCACAGCACCTCGATCGCGAACCGGGCAGGAGCTTCCTTCACCAGCGCTTCGAGCAGGCGCTGTCCCACCATGCCGTTGCCGATGACCGCGAGGCGCTTCATGGCAGCGCCGGGCTGGGGTTCAAGCAAGCGGCCGCCTCGCGCGCATCCAAGGCGGCGACGTAGGCCTCGCGCTCGGCGTGCTTGTGGGCGCGAGTGAAGCGCACGGCGGCCGCGCAGAAGGCGCTGGCCGTGACGGCGGCGCCGAGGATGAACAATCCCTGCGCCGTGCTGCCCGCTCCCTTCAGCAGGAAGCCCGCGGCGACGGCACCGGCATTGCCTCCGGCGCCGACGATGCCGGTCACGCCACCCAACGCGCGCGGATTGATGAAGGGTGTGAGGCTGTAGGTGGCGCCGCAGGCCATATGCGTGAACAGCCCAAAGCCCAGCATCGCCAGCAGCGCAGCCTGCGCAGTGCCCATGCGTGAAAACAGCATCAGCCCGAGTCCCTCGAGGAGGATCAGACCGAACAGCAGTGCAGTGCGGCCATCCAGGCCCTGGGTGTGGGCAATGCGATCGGAGATGATTCCGCCCAAGGCGCGGGCGAACAGGGCCAACAGACCGAAGCTGCCCGCGTACAGGCCGGCCTTTCCGACATCCAGCGAAAACCTATCCACGTAGTAGGTGGCGGCCAGATTGTGAATCGTGAGCTCGATCCCGAAACTCGCACCATAGGTGATGAACAGCATCCATACGCGGTAGTCGCGAGCGGCCGCGAGGAAGCTTTGCGCGGCGCGGTTGCGCGCCGGCAGCGTGGCGTGCGCCTGGCGCGCGAGGTCGCGCAGGTTGCCCCGCGGTGTATCTTGCGCATAGCGGAAGTACAGCACCGCCATCAGCAGCATCAAGGTGCCCGGGACGATCATGGCGGCACGCCAGCCGAAGGATCGTTCGACTCCCGCGCCGACCAGGGCGGCGAGTATCAGGGGCATGAGCACTTGGGTGACGCCGCCGCCGGCATTGCCCCAGCCCGCCGTCGCAGCATTGGCCGTGCCCACCACGTTCGAGGCGAACATGGTGGTGGTATGGAACTGTGTGATGACGAATGAAGCGCCGATGGCGCCGATGCACAAACGAAAGAACAGGAATGAGCCGTAGCTGTGCGAAAAGCCGATCGCGAACACAGGCAATGCGCCCAAGGCGAGCAGCCAGGTGTAGGTGAGGCGCGCACCGTAGCGATCGCACAGCGGCCCCACCCACAGGCGCACGAAGATGGTGACGCACACGGCGGCGATGTTGATGTTCGCCACCTGATCCTTGGTCAGGTGCAGGTCGCCGCGAATCACCGGCATCAGAGGCGCTACCGCGAACCAGGCAAAGAAGCAGACGAAGAAGCCCATCCAGGCCAAATGAAACACGCGCATCTGAATGCTCGACAGGCTGAAAAGATCGATGCGAGTTGCGCGTTCGCCCATGGCCACTCCTGCGGTGCTCCATGAAGCCGTAGCAACGAGCGTGCCAGGAGGCGGCGCGCAGAGGATGTCAGCCGATTCAAGCAGTTAGTGGTTTGCCAAGGGCCGGCAGAGCAGTTCGGGGCGAGCGGGTTGCTGCCTCCGGGTGCGCGGCTGCGGGCCGGTGCACGATTTGTGCACACAGCCGCCGGTGCGCCGCTCACATGTGCAGGTGCGCCAGCGGGATTCGCGCCGAGCGCTTGACCGTGGCCAGCACCACGCTCGATTGCATGTCGCGAACGTTGGGCACTCGGATGAGTTTTTTCAGCACCACATTGCTCAGGGCATCCAGATCCTCGCCATAGACCTCCAAGATGAAGTCATAGCTCCCCGTCATCGCAAAACACTTGGTGACCTCATCCATGAGCAGAATTTCTTTTTCAAACCGGGCCACCGTTTCGTCGGTGTGCTCGGTGAGCTTGACCTGAACGATGGCGAGCACTCCGAGTCCGATGCGCACGGGATCGAGGATGGCCGCGTAGCCCTCGATGGCGCCGCTCGATTCCAGCGCCTTGATGCGCCGGGCGCAGGGGGTGGGCGACAGTCCAACGCTCTCCGCCAGCTCGACCACGGTCAGGCGGCCGTCTCGTTGCAACGCAGCCAGTATCCGTGCATCAAAACGATCAAACTCCATGTTATAGCTCCCATATGGCAATTTTTTAGTGAATATCACTAAATAATACTACTCTCAGAGGTGTTTTTGGCGATTACCTCCCCGCAGCTGCACTAGTCTTGGCGGATGAATGCAAGTCCCAAGCTGGTACGGGAGGCGCCCAAGCTCGGTGCCCTCGAATGGCGTGCTGTCCTGCGTCAAATCGCCACCTCCCGGGCCCTCGATGACCTCGAGGAATCGACGCTTCTGCCGCAACGCAAGGTTCTCTATCAATTCTCGGCTCGGGGTCACGAGCTGACTCAGGTGTTGTTGGGCAGCCAGCTCACCGGACCGCGAGACGGCGTGGGTGCCTACTATCGGTCGCGGCCCTTGTTATTGAGCCTGGGGCTGAGGCTCGAGGATGCCCTCGCCTCGACCATGATGCGCGCCGGCGGGATGAGCGATGGGCGCGATATCGGGGTGGTGTTCAACCTGCCGCGTAAATCCGGCGCCTGTGTGCTGCCGGTGTGCGGAGGAGTGGGGACGCAGTACACGCCCGCGGTCGGCTGGGCTCAGGCGCTGCGCTATCGCGCCACGGTACTCGGCGAGAAGGAATGCGAGCAGAGCATCGCCGTGGCACACGGGGGCGATGCGTCCACGGCCACGAACGGATTCTGGGCGGCGCTCAATATCGCGACGACCGAGCGGCTGCCGCTGCTGTTCTTCATCGAGGACAATGGCTACGGCATTTCGGTGCCGTCGACGCAGCAGACGCCGGGCGGCGACATTGCACGAAATCTCGATGCCTTCCGGGGCTTGCGCGTACTCGACGGCGATGCCTCGGACCCCCGGGCCGCCGCGGAGCTCATCGCGCGGGCAGTGGGGACCGTGCGCTCGGGCGGCGGCCCGTCGCTCATCCGCTTGCGGGTGCCGCGGCTTTCCGGACATTCGGGGCAGGACACTCAAACCTACAAGAGCCCGGAGGAAATCGCTGCGGAGCGCGAGCGCGACCCGCTCACCCGGCTGCATGCGCAATTGGTGCCGGAAGTGATCTCGGCCGCCGATTGGGAGTTTGAGGTGGCGCAGGCCCGCGAGGCGGTGGTCGGGGCGCTGGCCGCCGCCGAAAGCTGCGCTGCGCCCGACCCGCGGCGCGTGCGCCGCTATGTGTTTTCGGAATTGGCGGCGGATGGTTCCATCGATCTGCAACAGCAGGGCGGCATCCGTGCCGAAGGCTGCGTGCCGCCGCCGGGCACGGTGCAGGCGAGTCCGCAGGGCCCGCGCATCAACTTGCTGACCGCCGTGCGCCGCACGCTCGAGCACGAGCTGGCGGTCAATCCGCGAATGCTGATCTTCGGTGAGGACGTGGGCCGCAAGGGAGGCGTGCACGCCGCGACTCTCGGGCTGCAGGAGAAATTCGGAGCCGGCCGGGTGTTCGACACCAGTTTGTCCGAGGAAGGCATCATCGGGCGGGCGGTGGGCATGGCGGCGGCCGGGCTGCTGCCGGTGCCGGAAATTCAATTTCGCAAATATGCCGATCCTGCGGCCGAGCAGCTCAACGATTGCGGCACGATGCGCTGGCGTACCGTGAATCGATTCGCCGCCCCGATGGTGGTGCGCATCCCCGGCGGGTTCTTCAAATGCGGCGACCCCTGGCACAGCCAATCCAACGAGGTGCAGTGGGTGCATGGGCTGGGATGGCGCCTGGCCATGCCCTCCAACGCGCAGGACGCGGTGGGCCTGCTGCGCAGCGCGCTGCGCGGCAACGACCCGACGATTTTCTTCGAGCATCGATCGCTGCTCGATGGCAGCTGGGCGCGGCGCGCCTACCCCGGCGACGAGTTCATCGTGCCGTTCGGCAAGGCCGCCTTGTTGCGGGAAGGATCGACGCTCACGGTGATCACCTGGGGCGCTATGGTGGAACGCTGCGAGCAGGCCATCGCGAGCACGGGAATGTCCGCCGATCTTTTAGACTTACGCACTCTGTCGCCCTGGGACCGCGAGGCGACGCTCGCCTCGGTGCGCAAGACCCGCCGCTGCCTGATCGTTCACGAGGACACGATGACGGCAGGCTTCGGCGCGGAAATCGCGGCTGTGATCGCCAAGGAGGCGTTCTTCGATCTCGACGCGCCCATCGAGCGCCTCGCGATGCCCGATGTGCCGAGCCCGCACAGCCCGGTTCTGCTCGACGCCGTACTGCCCGGCGTCGAGACGATTTCGCAGGCGCTCAAAGCCCTGGCTGAGATCTAGTATGGCCCGCCTGGCCGACGTGGTGGTTCCGCCCAATGAAGAGGGAACCCGCGCCACCATCTTGAAATGGTGCAAGCAAGTCGGGGATGCCGTCGCCAAGGACGAGCCCTTGGTGGAGCTCGAGACCGACAAGGTCACCGTGGAGATTCCCTCGCCCGTCAGCGGCATCTTGGTCGAGGTCATCAAGCAGGCGAACGCCGAGGTCATTCCGGACGAGGTGATCGCCCGCCTGAGCCTCGGCGACGAATCATTGACGCTGCCGCAGGATGCCGCACCCGCAGTCGGCGAGCCGGCCGCGCCGCACCCCGCAGCGGCCAGCCGCGATGCGCGCCAGCCGTTGAGCCCTTCGGTGCGGCGGCTGCTCGCGCAGCATTCCCTTGCTGCAGCCGAGGTGGCGGGCACGGGCCGCAACGGGCGCATTACGGCGCAGGACGTGATCCGGCTTGCGGCGAACGGAGGTCACGCGGCGAGCGAGGGCCCTGCGGTGAGCGAGGGCCCTGCGGCCAGCCGGGCGCACGCCGCTGTCCGCGTTGCCGCGGGAAGCAGCACACGGGTTGCGCACACCGCCATTCGCCGCCGCGTGGCCGAGCACATGGCGCGCAGCCTGCTCGAGTCCCCGCATGTCACCACGCTGTTCGAAGCGGATCTCACGCGAGTGCTGGTGCATCGATCGCGGCACGCCGCCGGCTACGAATCTCGAGGCGCGCGCCTGACGCTCACCGCCTACTTCGTCAGCGCCTGTGCGCAGGCACTGCGCGAGCACGGGGAAGTCAATGCCACGTTTCATCCGGAGGCGCTCGAGCTGCATGCGGACGCGAATATCGGCGTGGGCACGGCGCTCGGCAGCCGGGGATTGATCGTGCCGGTGATCCATCGCGCCCAGGATCTGACCCTGTTCGGCACGGCGCAGCGGTTGGGCCAGCTGGTGGAGGCCGCGCGTGCCGGGAAACTCTTGCCCGAGGATGTTCGCGGCGGCACGTTCACCCTGTCCAATCACGGCGTGGGGGGCAGCCTGCTCGCGGCGCCCATCGTCATCAATCAGCCGCAGGTGGCAATTCTGGGGATCGGCAAGGTGCAGCGCAGGGTGTGCGCGATCGAGGTCGATGGGACCGAGGCGATCGGTGTAAGGCCCCTGTGCTATCTCACCCTCACCATCGATCACCGCGCTCTGGACGCCTTTCAGGCCAATGCCTTCCTGCAGTCCGTGGTCGCAACGCTCGAGAGCTGGCCCGCCGAAGAGGCGTGAGCCTCACTGGATCCCCCCGAATCGCTGAGTCACCGCGGCGTCCGGCGCGGGCAGCGGCCCGTCGAGCTGTGTCGCCGCCCGCGATAAATGCGCTTCAGAGGCTGCGAAGACCCGGGCATAGATATCCCGGCACAGCGCGGCGGCTTGCGTGCCCGGCCAGTCGCCGCGCAACAATCGGGGCGGCAGCAGCGGATCGCGCAGGTGCAGGCGGCGATATTCATGAATCAGAAGCGTGCGCGCGATGAAACAGGCTTGAGGGTCGAGAGTGCGGGCTGCTAGCAGTGCCTCGAGCATGCGTTCGAACCGCTTGACGAAGCGCCGGTAGCGCGATCCCAGTTCCTCGAGGTCCCAGCCCAGGCTCACCAGGCGCTGCGGTGCATCGTCGCCGGCCAGATCGGCCTCGAACACGATGAGCTGGGAGAAGGGCTGCAGCGGCGCGCGCAGAGAGCGAGAGTCGAGCTCGGGGTGAGCGAACACATTGGTCGACAGCTCGCCGAATCCGCGCCAGATCAATTCCTCCCGCAGCTCCTTGCGCTCTGCCGCATGCATCGGCGGCAGGATGGCCAGGGTCCAGCGGCCGGACCAGGCGCTGTCCGGCCCGCCGTAGATGCGCCGGGTGGCCTCGGCGAAGCGCTCGCGGCCATCGCGCGACAAGTGGTATTCGCTGAGCTTGCCGGTGCGGCGTCCCTCGAGCCAGCCATCCTTTGCCAGCCGCGCGGCCGCGGTGCGTACCAGTCTCTCGTTCAGTCCGAAGGGAGCGGCCAATGCGATGAGGCTGCCGAGGGCGATGGCCCCGCCGCGCGGCAGGATGGAGTCGCCGAATATCGTCACGATGAGCGAGCCGCCACGCAACGGCCGCTGGCGGCGGAAACGTGCGACGAGCTCGGCGGAGGCGGCAGATACCTGATCGCTCATATTTTCTCATGTTAGCGCGTCCGGCCGTTCTGATACAGAAAATATTGATTTTATATGATTTCTGTATCAGAATATTCGCATTGACGATCGCAGCGGAGGCAGCACATGTACACGCAGGCGCTGGATATGCAGGCTTCGGACTCCCCGCCCTTGGACGAGGCGGCACTCGAGCAGCGCTTTCTCGCGCGCGTGGACGCCGAGGAGAAGATCGAGCCCAAGGACTGGATGCCGGCGCGCTATCGCAACACCTTGATTCGACAGATTTCCCAGCACGCGCATTCGGAGATCGTCGGGATGCTGCCCGAGGGAAATTGGATCACCCGCGCCCCGACGCTGCAGCGCAAGGCCATCCTCATCGCCAAGGTGCAGGACGAAGGCGGCCATGGGGCTTATCTGTACAGTGCGGCCGAGACCCTCGGCATCAGCCGCGATCAGCTCATCGATCAGCTGCTGTCGGGCAAGGCCAAGTATTCGAGCATTTTCAATTATCCGACGCCGACCTGGGCCGACGTGGGCGCCATCGGCTGGCTGGTCGACGGTGCGGCCATCATGAATCAGATTCCGCTGTGCCGTTGCTCCTACGGCCCCTATGCCCGCGCCATGGTGCGGGTGTGCCGGGAGGAGAGCTTCCACCAGCGCCAGGGCTATGACCTGATGATGCACCTCGCCCAGGGCACGCCGGAACAGAAGCGCATGGCGCAGGAGGCGCTCAATCGCTGGTGGTGGCCCGCGCTCATGATGTTCGGTCCCTCGGACGCTCAGTCGACTCACAGCGGCGAGTCGCAACGCTGGAAGATCAAGCGCTTCTCGAACGATGAGCTGCGCCAGAAATTCGTCGATTTCACGGTGCCGCAGGCCAAGTTCCTGGACCTGAGCATTCCCGATCCTATGCTGCGCTGGGATGAAGCGGCCCAGCGGCACGAGTTCGGGCCCATCGATTGGAGCGAGTTCGATCAAGTGCTGAAAGGCAATGGGCCGTGCAATGCGGAACGGCTCGCTGCGCGCCGCAGCGCCCATGCGGCGGGCGCCTGGGTGCGCGAGGCCGCGAGCGCCCACGCGGAAAAGCAGCGCCGGCGCGCCGCGGCTGCCGCCGCCAAGGAGCAGATGTGAATACCCCGATCGACAAACGCGAATGGCCCCTGTTCGAAGTCTTCGTGCGAGCCCGCGGCGGCCTCGATCACAAGCATGTCGGCAGCTTGCATGCGGCCGATGCCCGCATGGCCATCGAGCACGCGCGCGACCTGTATACGCGGCGCCAGGAAGGCATCAGCATTTGGGTGGTGGCTTCGAAGGACATCACCGCCTCCGATCCGGCCGAAACGGACTCTCTGTTCGAGCCCGCCCGGGACAAGATCTACCGTCATCCCACCTTTTACGAGATTCCGGACGAGGTGAAGACCTTATGAGCGCGGCAGCGGGCGGCGCCGGCGAGCGGGACCTGTTCCGCTACGTGCTGCGTCTCGGCGATCTGAGCCTGGTGCTCGGTCAAAGGCTGGGCGAATGGGTGGGGCATGCACCTGCCCTCGAGGAGGACCTGGGGCTCGCCAACATCGCTCTGGACATGATCGGGCAGGCGCGGCTGCTGTTGAGCTATGCGGGCGAGATCGAAGGGCGCGGCAGGGGCGAGGACCAACTCGCGTTCCTGCGCGAGCAGGGAGAATACTTGAACGCGATCCTGGCGGAGCAGCCGAACGGGGATTTCGGCCAGACCATCGTGCGCCAGGTGCTGATCGACGCCTTCCAACTCGAGTTGTACCGGCGCCTGACGGCGTCCACCGATGCGCGCCTGGCCGCCATCGCGGCCAAGGCCGTGAAGGAAATTCAGTATCACTTGCGCTACAGCCGTGGCTGGCTGGTGCGCCTGGGCGACGGCACCGAGGAAAGCCACGCGCGGGTCCAGGCTTCGCTGCAGGCGCTGTGGCCCTATACGGTGGAGTTCTTCGCCGAGGATGAGCTGGACCGCAGCATGGCGGAACGCGGGGTCGCGCCGCGGCTCGCGGAAGTACAGGTGGCCTGGGTCTCGCAGATGCAGGAAATCCTCGCCGAGGCAACGCTCGAGCGGCCCGCCGATCGCCCGCATTCCTGGCACGGCAAGCGCGGCCAGCACAGCGAGCATCTGGGGTACATTCTGGCGGAGATGCAGCACTTGCAGCGTGCCTATCCGGGAGCGCGCTGGTGAACTCGGTCCGTATGCACGGTCATGATGCCGCGGCCGCCGAGCGGCGTCAGTCGCTGGCATGGACGGCGCTCGCGTCGGTCGAAGATCCCGAGATCCCGGCCGTGAGCATCGTCGATCTGGGTTTGATTCGTTTCGTCAGGCCGCAGCGCGGCGAGGTGCTCGAGGTGGGCCTGTCTCCCACCTATGTGGGTTGTCCGGCCACTGCGGTGATTCGGCGCTCTGTGGAGGACGCGTTGAGAAACGCCGGGATCGGCGCATTCGCCGTGACCGAGGTGCTGTCGCCGGCATGGAGCAGCGATTGGATCAGCGCCGCCGGCCGGCGCAAGCTCGAGGCCTATGGCATTGCGCCGCCCGAGCAGTCGGTGTCTTCCTTGAGAGAGGTGCTGCGAGGCCATCGGCCCATTGCCTGTCCCCGCTGCCACTCGACCGACACCGAGTGCATCAGCGAATTCGGTTCGACCCCGTGCAAGGCCCTGCATCGCTGCCGCGCCTGCCTCGAACCCTTCGATTATTTTAAGTGCATCTGAGCCCGGCAAGTGCTTTTGAGATTCGCGCATGCTTAGTTTCCATCCCTTGAAAGTTGCCGCTGTCGAACGCGTCGCCGAAGACGCCTCCTGTGTGAGCGTGGAGATTCCTGCCGCATTGCGCGACGCCTATGCCTTTCATGCAGGCCAATACGTCACGGTACGCCGCACGATCGAAGGGCGCGAGGAGCGGCGCACGTACTCCATCGTCTCGACGCCGGGGTGCCCGGTGCTCAAGCTCGGCATCCGCCATCAACGGCGCGGCCGGATGTCGGGTGAACTCGCGGCGAAATTGCAGCCCGGCGAGATGCTCGAGGTGGGTACGCCGATGGGGCGATTCCGTACGGCGATCAGCGCCGAGCGCCGGCATTCGTACGTCGCCTTCGCGGCGGGAAGCGGCATCACCCCCATCCTGTCCCTCGCCACGGACATTCTGGCGCGCGAACCGCACAGCCGTTTCACACTCATCTACGGCAACCGCAGCATTTCGCGCACCATGTTCCTCGAGGAGACGCTCGCGCTCAAGAACCGCTACATCGATCGATTCGCCGCGCACTTCGTGATGAGCCGCGAGCCGCAGCAAGCCGAATGGCTCAACGGACGCATCGATGGCCGCAAGATGCAGGAGCTGGCGCGTCACATGCCCGAGCTGTCGGTGGCGGACGAGTACTTCGTGTGCGGCCCGGGCGACATGGTGGATGAGCTGCGCAATGCGCTCAAGGAATTGAATGCCAATGCGGCAATTCGTTTCGAGCGGTTTGCCTCGGCGGTGCCGGGGGAGGCTGCCGCGCAGGCGCGAGGCGCGCCATTGGCGGAGGATGTTCCGGTGCCGCAAGAAGTGCTGGCAACCATTTCCGTCACCATGGACGGGCGGCGGCGCAGCTTTGCGATGGCCTCCGGCGATGCGTCGGTGCTCGACGCCGCGGAACGGGCGGGGCTCGATCTGCCGTTTTCCTGCCGCTCGGGCATCTGCGCCACTTGCCGCGCGAGAATCACGCAGGGTGCCGCGGTGATGACTCACAATATCGCCTTGGAGCCCTGGGAAACCGCTGCGGGCTTCGTGCTGTGCTGTCAGGCGCGGCCGACGACCGCCACGCTCGACATCAGCTACGATCACAAATAGAACGCACCGACGTCCGGAGGGGACGCACATGGCATACGACACCATTCTGTTCAGTGTCGACGGCGCAGTCGCCCGTCTGACCTTGAATCGGCCCGACCGGCTCAACAGCTTCAATACGCGCATGCACGAGGAGGTACGCGAGGTGCTGGGGCAGTTGCCCGGCGGCGGCGCCCGCGTGCTGGTGCTGACCGGCGCCGGTCGCGGTTTCTGCGCCGGCCAGGATTTGGGCGATCGCGCCGTGGCGCCCGGTTCTCAGGCAGTCGATCTTGGCGACTCCATCGACAAGTACTACAAGCCGCTGGTGCTGGCGCTGCACGGCCTGCCCATGCCGGTGATCGCGGGCGTCAACGGCGTGGCGGCGGGCGCGGGCGCCAATATCGCTCTGGCCTGCGATCTGGTGATCGCCGCGCGTTCGGCCAGCTTCGTGCAGGCATTTTCCAAGATTGGATTGCTGCCCGATTCCGGGGGTACCTGGACCCTGCCGCGCCTGGTCGGCAATGCTCGGGCGCTGGGCCTGACCCTGCTCGGCGATAAGCTGACGGCCGAGCAGGCGGCGGCCTGGGGAATGATCTGGCAATGCGTCGAGGACGCGGAACTCGCGGGCGCCGTCGATGCGCTCGCCCGTCGGCTGGCGGAGGCGCCCACCCGTGGATTGGCCTGGACCAAGGCCGCCATTCGCGGCGGCTGGCAACGCTCGCTGGCCGAGCAGCTCGATGTCGAGCGCGACGCCCAGCGCGAGCTGGGAAGATCCGCGGATTACGCCGAGGGAGTGGCCGCATTCATCGAGAAGCGCACCGCCCGCTTCACGGGGCGCTGAACATGGGCCAACCGAAAGACCCTGAGAGCGGCGCGCCGGGCGATGCCGCGCAGCGCGCCCGCGAGGTGGTCCGTGCGCTGTATAAGGCCGACCTTGCATCGCAGTCGCTGGGCATCGAAATCCTCGATGTCGCGCCCGGGCGCGTGCGTATCGCCATGACCGTCCGTGCCGATATGGTCAACGGCTACGGGATGTGCCACGGCGGCATCGTCTTTGCGTTCGCGGACAGCGCCTTTGCCTTCGCTTGCAATTCCCACGGCGACCCCATGGTGGCGGCGGGGGCTAATATCGAATTTCTGGCACCCACGCCGCGCGGCGAGCGAGTGACGGCCACGGCCGCCGAAGTATCGCGCAGCGCGCGCCACGGCATCTACGATGTGGCGGTGGCCGATGCCTCCGGAACCGTGCTGGCGCAGTTCCGCGGGCGTTGTTCCCGGCTGCGCCCGCCCACTTCCTCCGCGCGACTCGAGGATCGATCCTGATGAAACTGCAAAGCTATGTATGCGGCGCCTGGCAAGGCGGTCGAGACGAGGGCGCCGCGCTGCGCGATGCGACCACGGGCGAGGTGATCGCTCACGCCTCATCCGCCGGCCTCGACTTTGCCGCCGTCCTGCGCCACGCCCGCGACGTGGGCGGGCCGGCATTGCGTGCGCTCACCTTTCATGAGCGAGCCGGGCTGCTGAGGGCGCTCGCCAAGCGCCTCACGGAACTCAAGGAAGAGTTCTATGCGCTGTCGTATCGCACCGGCGCGACCAAGGCCGATTCTCTGATCGATATCGACGGGGGCATCGGTACGGTGTTCGTGTTCGCCAGCAAGGGCGCACGCGAGCTGCCCAATGCGCGGGTCTATGTGGACGGCGCCGTCGAGGGTTTGTCGAAGTCAGGCAGCTTCCTCGGCCAGCACATCTTCGTCTCGCGCGAAGGCGCGGTGGTGCACATCAATGCCTTCAATTTCCCCGTGTGGGGGATGCTCGAGAAGCTGGCGCCCACGCTCCTGGCCGGCATGCCGGCCATCGTGAAGCCCGCCACCGCGACCGCCTATCTCACCGAGCTCGTCGTTCGCCGCATCATCGAGTCGAAGATCCTGCCCGAGGGCGCGCTGCAATTGGTCTGCGGAAATCTGGGCGATTTATTCGATCACCTGAATTGCCAGGATACGGTGTCGTTCACCGGATCGGCGCACACCGCCGCGCGCCTGCGCGTGCATCCGGCCATCATCCGCTACGCGGTGCCCTTCATCGCCGAGACCGATTCCCTCAATTCCAGCATTCTCGCGCCCGACGCGGTAGCCGGCACGCCCGAGTTCGATCTGTTCATCAAAGAGGTGGTGCGCGAAATGACGGTCAAGGCGGGGCAGAAATGCACCGCCATTCGCAAGGCGCTGGTGCCGGCCTCGGCAGCGGGCGATGTGGTGGGTGCATTGCAGGCGGCGCTCGCGAAGATCGTCGTGGGCGATCCGCGGGCGGAGGGCGTGCGCATGGGTCCTTTGGTGAGCCAGGAGCAGCGCGCCGACGTGCTGGCCCGCGTCGCCGAACTGCGCAGCGAGGCGGACCTGGTGGCGGGTAATCCGGATGGCTTCGAGGTGCAGGGAGCCGATCGAACGCGCGGCGCCTTCGTGCCGCCGCTCCTGCTGCTGTCGCGCAATCCATCCACCGCGCGCGCCGTGCATGAGGTCGAGGCCTTCGGCCCGGTCGCGACGGTGCTGCCGTATCGCGACACTGCCGATGCCATCGCGCTCGCGCGGCGCGGCGGAGGCAGTCTCGCGGCCTCGGTCTTCAGCGCCGATGATGCTCTCGCCGGCTCCATGGTGCTGGGGCTCGCGCCCTACCATGGCCGCATCCTGGTCGTGAACTGCTCCTGCGCCAAGGAGTCCACGGGCCATGGCTCGCCGCTCGCCCCACTGGTGCACGGAGGCCCGGGACGCGCCGGCGGGGGGGAGGAGATGGGGGGCATTCGCGGCGTCCTGCACTACATGCAGCGCACCGCCGTGCAGGGATCTCCCGACACGCTGACCGCCGTCGGCGGAGAATGGGTGCGCGGCAGCCGGCTGCGCGATCCGGGAAGGCATCCGTTTCGCATTCCCTTCCACGATCTGCAATTGGGAGACACGCTCAAGTCGGGCGAGCGCGAAGTGAGCATCGCGGATATCGAGCAATTCGCGGCGCTGTCGGGCGACAATTTCTACGCCCATATGAGCGAGACTGAGGCGGCCCGAAACCCTTTGTTTGGCGGACGGGTGGCGCATGGCTACTTTCTCATCTCGGCCGCGGCGGGGCTGTTCGTCGACCCGGATTATGGGCCGGTGCTCGGCAACTACGGTCTCGATGAGCTGCGCTTCGTGAAGCCGGCCAAGCCCGGCGATCGCATCAAGGTGCGCCTGACCTGCGCCCGCAAGAGCTTGCGCGCCGACAAGGGTTGGGGCGAGGTTGCCTGGGACACGGAGATCACCAATCAGAACCAGGAAACGGTGGCTTCTTATACCGTGCTCACCATGGTCAGCATCCACGCCGTTCCCGATTCACCGGGGAGTGCACCGTGAACAAGACGACGAACGCCGCAGATGTGCCGATCGATCTCAGCCGCTACGCCCGCGAGTTTCCCAGCCTGCAATTCTTGGCGCCGGAGGCCGGAATACTCGAACTCGTCATATCGAACAAGGGCCGTCTGAATGCGGCGACCGAGGCCATGCACCGTGACCTCGCCCTGGTGTGGCGCGGCGTCGACATGGACGACGCCGTGCGCGTGGTCGTGGTCCGCGGAGAGGGAGCGAATTTTTCCTCCGGCGGCGATTTCGACATGATCCATCGCATGATCGAGGATGAGGCGACCTTGATCCGGGTATGGAAGGAGGCCGGCGACCTGGTCTACAACCTGATCAATTGCTCCAAGCCCGTGGTCTCCGCGATCCGCGGCAGCGCGGTCGGAGCGGGTCTCGCCATCGCCCTGCTGGCGGACGTATCCATCGCCGCGGACAATGCGCGGATTCTGGATGGCCACACCCGCTTGGGCGTGGCGGCGGGCGACCATGCCGTCATCATCTGGCCGCTGCTCTGCGGCCTCGCCAAAGCCCGCTACCATCTCTTGACGAACAAGTCCCTTTCGGGTGCGGAAGCGGAACGCATCGGCCTCATCGCCATGGCCGTGCCCGACGACAAGGTGCTCGACACCGCGTTCGAGACCGCGCGCGTCCTGGCCGCGAGCAGCGCCACCGCCATCCGTTGGACCAAGCATGCGCTCAACAATTGGCTGCGCATGGCCGGACCGAATTTCGATACGTCGCTGGCGCTGGAATTTCTGGGTTTCAGATTGTCCGACGTGCGCGAGGGGCTGGCCGCCGCACGCGAGAAGCGCCGCCCGGACTTCGGCCAGGGCACCCCCGAGCAGCCGCGTTGAGGCCGCCACGATGAGCTCTCATCACATTCAAGAATTGATCGCCTTGGAGCCCATCCTCGGCGCCGGCCGCGAGGAACTCGAGTCCCTGCAGCTCACGCGCCTGAAGTCGACGCTGCGGCACGCCTACGCCAACAACGGCAACTACCGGCGCAAATTCGACGCGGCGGGCGTGCATCCCGATGACCTGCGCACGCTCGCAGATTTGGCCCGATTCCCCTTCACCACCAAGGCGGATTTGCGCGAGGCATATCCCTTCGGCTTCTTCAGCGTGCCGCGGGAGCAGGTGGCGCGCGTTCACGCCTCCTCGGGAACCACCGGCAAGCCCACCGTCGTCGGCTATACGCGCAACGATCTGGCCACCTGGGGCAATCTGGTCGCGCGCTCTATTCGGGCGGCCGGCGGCCGCGCAGGCATGAAGGCGCACATCGCCTACGGCTACGGCCTGTTCACCGGCGGACTGGGTGCGCACTACGGCGCCGAGGCGGCCGGATGCACGGTGATCCCGATGTCGGGCGGCCAGACGGAAAAGCAGGTGCAATTGATCCGCGATTTCACGCCCGACATCATCATGGTGACGCCGAGCTACATGCTGGCCATTCTCGATGAATTCAGGCGCCAGGGAATCGAGCCGCGCTCGAGCTCGCTGCGCATCGGCATCTTCGGCGCCGAACCCTGGGGCGAGGGCATGCGTGCGGAAATCGAATCCGCGTTCGGCATCGATGCCTGCGACATCTATGGGTTGTCCGAGGTCATGGGGCCCGGAGTCGCCCAGGAATTCGCGCACACCAAGGACGGCCCGACGATCTGGGAAGATCATTTCATCGCCGAGATCGTGGACCCGGCGAACGGCCAAGTGCTCGCGGACGGCGCGCAAGGCGAATTGGTGTTCACTTCGCTCACCAAGGAAGCCATGCCGGTCATTCGCTACCGCACGCGCGATCTGACGCGGCTGCTGCCCGGGTCCGCCACGGCCATGCGGCGCATGGCCAAGATCAGCGGCCGCAGCGACGACATGCTGATCGTGCGGGGCGTGAACGTCTTCCCATCGCAAATCGAGGAGCTGATTCTACGCTGCACCGGCCTGGCACCCCACTACGAGATCGAAATCACGCGGCCGAACCGGCTGGACCAGATCTCGATAGTCGTGGAAGCCCGCCCTGAACTTAGCGATAATGCCTGCCAGGCCGAAGCGCTGCTGCTTGCCGCAAAATTGAAGGACAACATTGGAATATCCGCGGACATACGCGTCGCCGCGAGCGGCTCGCTGCCGCGTTCGGCGGGCAAGGCAAGCCACGTCAAGGATCGCCGCTAGCGGGCTATCCGCCAGACCGCCGCGGGCCGCGGAAATTTAAGGCATGCGCGCGCCGGCAGCCCTGATCATTGCGGCCCTTCTGTTGACGGTCGGATCCTCATCGATCGAGTGCCGCGCGGATCAACCGCCGCAGGTGCTCGATGAGCTGGTGGTGACCGGCGAGCGCACCGGACCCGGCATGTGGCATGTGCACGGCGGCAGCGGGCAGCTGTGGATCCTGGGCAGCATGTCGCCCCTGCCCAAGGGAATCACCTGGCGCTCGAATCAGGTGGAACAGGTGCTGGGCACCTCGAACCAAGTGCTGATTCAGAAGCCATTCGAGCTGGGCATCGTCAAGATACTGTGGCTGCTGATCACCGAGCACAAGCTGCTGATGGTCGGCGGAGGCAAGCGCCTCGTCGATGTCTTGCCGGCCGGTTTGCACGCGCGTTTTGCGGTTCAACGCGCCAAATACACCGGTGATTCCACCAAGTGGGAGCGATTTCGGCCTCTGGTTGCCGCCGCGTTCCTGGAACAGGCGGCCTTCCATAAGGTGGGCCTGTCGACGCGGCTGGACTTGGGGGCAGCGGTGCGCAAGCTGGCCGACAAGCACGACGTGCCCATTCAGGAGATCAAGATCGCGGGCGTCGGCGATGTGATCGAGGCCATGAAGACCTTGCCGCCGACGACGGAGAACGCCTGCGTGGCGGCATCGCTCGTCACCATCGAAAGCGATTTGCCGCGCCTGGTCGAGCGTGCCCAGGCGTGGGCGAACGGCAATGTCGAGCGCATCGCGAGTCTGCCCGAACCCCGGGAAGTCGGCGCCTGCCGCGCCGCGCTCGATGAGGGAGTGGGCGCGGCGGAACTGATCGCGCGCATGCGCCGCACCTGGCTCGACGCCTTCGAGAAGCGTCTGCGTGCGGGCGGAGTCACCGTGGCGGTGGTGAACATCGACATGCTGCTCGAGCCCGGCGGCCTGCTCGATGAGCTTCGCGCGAAGGGCTATGCGGTCGACCCGCCGTGAACAAGATCAGCCTCACCTATAACGAATCGATCCTGCTGCTCACCGCTTTTGCCGCGGGCGCGGTGGACGTCATCAGCTTTGCCACCTTGGGGGGAGTATTCGCCTCCGCCATGACCGGCAATTTCGCCCTGCTCGCTTACTATGTCGCGCAAAGCGATTCGCAAGCCGCCATGGGTTCGGTGGTGGCACTGGTCGGGTTCGCGGTGGGCTGCGCCTTGGGCGTGCTGCAGCGGCGTGGCCGCGCGCAGCAGCAGGCGCTCAGCCTGTTATTGGCCGGCGAAGCGGGGCTGCTGCTGTTTTTTGCGTTGTACGCCATGTGGACACCGCATGTGGCTCACGCCCCGTCGGATCATCTGCAAATCGTATTGCTGGCGGTCGCGATGGGCTTGCAGGCGGTCGCCGGCCAGACCATCAATTTGACCACCATCGTATTCACCACCACGCTGACCAAGCTGGTGGGGACGATCGCCGATTCGATCGCCAACGGCGATGTATCGGGGCTGAAAGATGTGAAGATCCAAAGCGCGGTCGTGGTCTCTTATCTGTTCGGCGCGCTGCTCGCCGGCGCCATGATCGTGCGCGGGGCGGACGAAGTCGCCCTGCTGCCCTTCTTCGGCGTCGCGGCTGCATTCGTCATGCATCGCCGGTCGCAGCGAGCGGCGGCGTAGACCTGCTGGGACCGGGCGGGTAGACTACCGCGCCTCCGATGGGCCATTTCGATATTCGGGGTGTAGCTCAGACTGGTAGAGCGCTACGTTTGGGACGTAGATGTCGCAGGTTCGAATCCTGTCACCCCGACCACATGACCAAGGTCCATTCCGGTCAGATCGCTGACGTTTTATACCGGAGACATCGGCCCGGCTAAGCCCGAACCTCGCATAGGTAGACCGATAGATCGGTCTCCGGCGGCTTCTCGCCTATGTCGTAGAACATCTCACTGACCCAACCCCGGTGGTAGGTCTTGTGATTGATGGTGTGAAGCAAGATCCCGCCTCTCGGCATTTCCGCGATCCTGCCGGAGATGAAGCGAAAGGTTATTTTTTCGCCCAGCGTCGTCGAATCCTGGCTGCGCGCCCATTCAATGAACCAATCATCCAGCTCGCCTTGAGATTTCATCAGGTCATCGAATACCGGATGCAACACACCTCGGCGGTTCGAAAAGCCATGCTCCTTTCCGAGCAGATGCGCCTGCCAAATGAGGTCCACCTGATAATTGTGATTCAGAGTGCCCAACATGGAGCCAAAAAGAGTTTTCCTCTGCCGATAGACTTCCTCCGCCGGTAGCTGCGCGACGGCCGCGAGAAGGGCTCGATCGGCCCAGGCATTGTATTGGGTGAGCAAAATCGCAGTGTCGGTGTTCAGCATCGAAAGCCCGCCGTACCTTCTCGATTCATCGCGTCTCAGACATCGTCACAATTTGGACAACGGCTGGCAGCCGGGTATTGCGATGAACACAGCATGCGAACGACGCGCAGCTTCTCAGCCAGGACGCGAGTGGTCATCAGCGCCTCTTCGTAGACCTGCGCCTGTCGCGAGAGAGAGGCCGGCGTGGGCTGCGCGCCGAGCTCGGCCGACAGGAGCGGTGCAAGCGCCTCCAGTTCTTCCATGGCCGCGTCGATGTGGGAAACAGTGAGCATGAGGGATCCGGAATCTGACTGTCGTACTGTTAATTTATACAGTACATGGGAGCAATTCAAGCGATGCGGCAACCCATTGTTTCCATTGCCACGCACGGGTGGCGGGCGGTGATGCGCAACTATGAAGTTGCATAATTGCCCGGCGCCGCGCAATATGCATCTCGGAGGTTGCATATGAGTACACCGACGGACCGCATCGAAAGAAAGATCCTGCTGAAGGCGTCGCGATCGCGGGTCTGGCGCGCGTTGTCGAATGCCGAAGAATTTGGCGGCTGGTTCGGCGTCGATTTCAAAGGGCAAGCCTTCGTCGCGGGCAAATCCGTGAAGGGGCGGATAACGTATCCCGGCTACGAGCATCTTGTCATGGCAGTGCTCATCGAACGCGTGGTGCCGGAGCGGCTGTTGTCCTGGCGCTGGCATCCGGCCGCCATCGAAGCGGGTGTCGATTACTCGCAAGAGCCCACCACCCTGGTCGTCTTTGAAATCGAGGACGGTGACGGCGGCGTCATCCTCAACGTGGTGGAGTCCGGCTTGGACCAGATTCCGCTGGCGCGCCGTGCGACCGTATTTCGTCTGAATACCTCAGGCTGGGACACCCAGATCAATAATATCGAAAAGCATGTCGCCGCCCCGTAGGTCCGCACCGGGTATCAAGCCGCTGCGTCAATGCGCACCGATATTCGCGGCGCTGGGTGATGAGAGGAGGCTGCGGCTCGTTGCTGTCCTGTGCGCAGGAGGCGCGATGTCCATCACCCAGCTAACCTCGGGTACTGACATAACCCGACAGGCCATCACCAAACACCTGAATGTGCTGGCGGCGGCGGGGCTGGTGCGCGACGTGAAAGTCGGGCGCGAACGGCTGTGGGAGTTCGAGCCCTCGCAGGTGGATGAGGCACGCCGTTCGCTAGAGGCGATAGGCCAGCAATGGGACCATGCGCTCGCCCAATTGAAGCGGGCCGTGGAGAATTGAGCGAACTGGCAAGAACGGCGGGCGCCGCATTCGGGTCTTCAAATACTGGGAAACTCCTATATAATCCGCGCGCACTTCCGATTCGGTTTGCCCGGGGACCCGAGCGTCGGCCTGAAACATTACGATTGGCGCTGTAACCTGTTGATTTTCAAGCGCCCGTAGCTCAACCGGATAGAGCACCGGCCTTCTAAGCCGGCGGTTGCAGGTTCGATTCCTGCCGGGCGCGCCATCAATCGGAAGTACGACGATGGTGGACGTAGCTCAGCTGGTAGAGCCCCGGATTGTGATTCCGGCTGTCGCGGGTTCGAGCCCCGTCGTCCACCCCACTTTTGATGGCTGGGTGCGAGTTCGGTTTTGTTGGTTGCAAGGTTTTTTGGGCCGTTAGCTCAGCTGGTAGAGCAGTTGACTCTTAATCAATTGGTCGTAGGTTCGATCCCTACACGGCCCACCAATTCACTGAAAAATAACAAGGTTTTCGACCTTTCTTGCAAGAAGCTCAAAACTTCCCCCCATAGATCAGGATTTCCCCCATTCAATTCGAGTTATCTAGTCGAACTCGTGATTTGAAGCTGCGAAAAGCCTGCGAATTACAGACCCGCAGTCCCCCAATCGCGGGAAAGTGAATCAAAGGAAATGCGAGCGCGTGCGCGCGCTCAGTGACGATGCGAATTTTTGTGGATCAGCGGACGGGCTTGATCACTTCGGGCTTGCGTCGATAGTGCCGCTTGGTGATCTCTCGGCTCGCGTGACCGAGCAGGTCGGTGGCTCGCTCAATGCTGGCTAAGTCGCTGCCGACTTTGCCGCGAAGATCATGCTCTGTGAAGCGCTCTGTGATTTTGGTGTCCTTAAGCAGTCGCCTCATGAAACGCTGCCACATTGAGTCCCATCCCGTCGCTTGGCCACTATCTTCGTTGAAATAGCCTTTCCCTTTGCTCGTGCAAAATAGCCAGGGAGAGAAATCAATCGGGCGAGCAGCCTTGGCTTGCGACACCGCCTCTTCGAGGGCCGGGGTCCACTCAAAGACGCGACGAGTTCTTCTCGTATGCATGGTTTTGTGTGGACGCACGACGATTCCGGCGTCAGTGAGATCTCTCATTTGAAGTCGGAGCATGTCCCCGCGACGGATACCGATGAGAAGTTTGAGTCGTATGTAAGCCTGGATCATTAGCACGGACCCGGCATCGCGCTTTGGCTTCAGCGCAAGCGCTTGCGCGATCTCCCAGTCCTCGACATATCGATCTCGCGCAGCGACGGCTCCCAGGCGTACCTCTCCCTTGAACGGATGACGATCGAGAATTCCCCACTCAACGGCTTTGGTCAAGACGTGCCTGAAGACACGAATCTCATAGAGGGCTGTGGCTCGGCTCTTCTCACCATTCTTGTCGACACGTGTGTCGAGGTATTTATAAATGTGGCGCGGAAGGACATCGTGAGGTCGCATATGGCCAAAGACTTTTCGTAAATGGATTAAGGCTTGGACGTCGCCGCGCCGCGTGGCGGCGGCTTTGGTCGGTATGACATCCAGTTTGTACCGGGTAAGGAGCGCGTCTATCGTGGCATCGTGTTCGATGCGTTGCATGCGTTTCGCCCATTCGGCCGCAGCCTCCGAGAGCGAATGCCCGAGGAGAAATTCCCTCTTGCCATCCCACAGATGCTCTTGTCCTTTTGGCACGCGGTAGTAGTAGGCGTCGTAGCGATAGCGCCAACTCTTTGGATAACCGCGATTCTCACGACTTCTCGCTCGGGGCATGAAAGTCTCCTAGTTGATTACGTGCTGACGGCGCTGAGTCGGAAGGTAACGTACACAGCTATATAGGGGATACTTAAGGTGCCGAGAGGGGTGGCTCCGCTTGTTTGGACAGAAATTCTTCCGGGATAAGTGGATCTGCCTGAGCGGTTGATGTGATCGTGTCTTGCTCTGCGGTCTTCGTCAATGGTCTTGAACAGAGAGAGTCTGCCGCGTTTAGCGGCAGAAGCTCCGGTTTTTTTCTTTGGCCTGAAAAATCCGACCGCCGTAAACGCTCCAGGAACCGAGATCTCGATCGACCCGCTACCTCGGGTGTCCCGAAAAATCGATGACGCATCGGATTTTGCGATCATGCCGCGGCCGCCATGAGAGGCGCGAGCCCCGCAAAATACACCTCGTCGGGCGTGGCGTAGCCGAGAGCCTCATGAATGCGCCGACCGTTATAAAAATCGAAGTACTCGCTCAGTCCTCGTCGTAGCTGCGTGCCGTTCTCGTAGGCGCGCAGGTAAATGTTCTCGTACTTGACGCTGCGCCACAGCCGTTCGATAAACACGTTGTCGATCCATCGTCCCTTGCCGTCCATGCTGATCTGCACTCCGGCCGCCTTCAGCGTATCGATCCACTCCCCGCTGGTAAACTGAGATCCCTGGTCCGTGTTGAAAATCTCCGGCTTCCCGTATTTTCCCAGCGCCTCCTGTAGCGCCTCGAGGCAGAAGTCCGGCGTCATCGTGTTCGACACCCTCCAGGAGAGCGTCTTGCGGCTGCCCACATCGATGATGGCCACCAGATACTGAAACCCATGGGCCATCGGTATATAAGTCAGATCGGCGGCCCAGACGTGATTGGGCCGTTCGATCTTCAGGCCGTTAAGCAGGTAGGGGTAGATCGCAGATAGGGGCGCGGGGATGCTCGTGCGCGGTTTACGGTAGATCGTCTCCATGCCCATCCGCCGCATCAGCGTCCTCACATGCCGCCGGCCGACCTCGTGGCCCTGGTTTTGCAGCTCCCGGGTCAGCTTGCGAGCCCCGTAGAACGGCCACTTCAGGTGCAACTCGTCCAGAATCCGCATCAGCTTCAGATCCCGCTCCGGCAAGCCCCGCGCCACGTAGTAAACGCTCGAGCGACTCAGATCCAGGATCTCCGCCTGGCGTTTCACCGATACCTCACCGTCCCGCTCGATCATCGCTTTGCGCTCAGGCCGGGGAATTTCCCGAGCGCGCCCTCTAAAAACGAGTTCTCCATCGTCAGCTCGCCGATCTTCGCCTGCAGCTCCCGGATGCGCTCCTTGCCGTCCGCCGCCACCACATCCCCGCCGAAGATCGCCGCCGCGTTCTGCAGCAGTTCCGTCTTCCAGGCCGTCACCTGGGTCGCATGCACTTCGTGGTGTGCCGCGATCTCGGCCACGGTCTTCTCACCTCGAATCGCTTCCAATGCCACCCGCGCCTTGAACGCCGCTGAGTGATTACGTCTTGGCTTTCTCATGGATATCTGCCCTCCGGTTGCTATATTGCCCGGACAGCAATCCACTTACACCCCTGTCCGAAAAACCGGAACCACCTCTGAGCACAACCAATTCCTCGTCAATCGCAATGCCGATACTATCTCAAAGCCCGCTTGGTATAGACGGTGCGTTTGGCTGATTTTGCTATGGATTATCGCGCGGCAATCAACTTGGCAGGGGCGCGTCAAACATGATGGCAAAGGATCACGCGGCGTCTGGATCATGCCGCTGATGATTGTCGCTGGCAAGCGTTACGTTGAAGGTTGATTGTCGCTGGGCGTCAATGACTCAACGTTCTTGATTGTCGCGTGCTGTGCCGGCCTTCCGGGTCCCGGTTTCTTTCGAGCAAGAGCAGTCCGCCTTCTGAAGCTCTCTACGTTCATCTCGAAGATCGTTGCGTGATGAACCAGACGATCCACCGCAGCGAGAGTCATTGCCGGATCTTGGAAGACCTTGCCCCATTCGCCGAACGGTTGGTTTGCCGTGATTAAAAGGGAACGGCGTTCATACCGGGTACTGATCAGCTCGAACAGCACGGAGGTCTCCGCTTGATCTTTGGTCACGTAGACGAGATCGTCCAAGATCAGCAGGTGATAGCGGTCGAGACGCTGGATTGCGGCCTCCAGGCCGAGCTCACGGCGCGCGATTTGCAGTCGTTGGACGAGATCGGAGGTGCGAGTAAATAATACCCGCCAGCCCTTCTCGATGAGCGACAGGCCGATCGCCGCGGCCAGATGCGACTTACCGCCACCGGGTGGCCCGAACAGCAGCAGGTTGGCGCCCTTGTCGAGCCAGCCGTCGCCGGCGCATAGCGCCGAGACCTGGGCCTTCGAGATCATTGGCACCGCGGCAAAGTCGAAGTTATCGAGTAACTTGTCTGCCGGCAGCTTCGCTTCCCCGAGATGACGCTCGATGCGGCGTCGATCGCGCTCGGCGATCTCGTGTTCGGCAAGTGCCATCAGGAAGCGGGCGGCCGGCCAGCCCTCCTTGTCAGATCGCTCGGCAAACTGATGCCACAGATGTTTGATGGCCGGCAGTCGCAGTTCGTTCAGCAACAGCGTCAAGCGTTGGGCGTCGATGGTGGTGCTCATGCGGCTTCTCCGATGTAGGCGTCGTTGAGCGCTTCGTAGACGCTCAGCGGCGTCAGATGCACCGACACCTCCGGTAAGCTCGCCAGATCTGGCACAAAGCGTTCTCGCAGCCTGGTCAGGTCCGGCAGCCGATCCGCGGCCAGATCATCGCTCAGCAGTGCGGCGAGCTGCGCTTCGCAGGCGCGTTCATGCGCGATGCTCAGCAGTTCGACCATCAGCTTGCAGGCGGCACGTTCAGACAACCGCTCGCACAGATGATCGAACATGTGGCGGTAGGCCTCGCGAGGCCAGAGCTGATCTCGATACACCAGGTTCAACAGCGCCATCGGCTTGCGCCTGAGTGCGTGGATCACGTGCCGGTAATCGATGACGTGACCGTGCTTGCCGTCACGGCCGGGGCGGCCTCGTACCAGGGTCAGCACCCGCGTGCCGCCGACGAACAACTCCACCCGGTCATCGTACAGGCGCGCTCGCGGACGGTGGCGGATGAGGCGCGAGGGTACGGTATAAAATACCTTGCGCAGGACGAAGCCGCCGGAGGTGCTGACGTAGACCAGCTCGTGCTCATAGTCTGCGGTGCGGTTATCTGGCAGTGGCTGCAGCACGCTGCGTTCGGCATCAATGCGTTGCCGGTTGCGGGCGTTCTTGCGACCGACGATCTCGTCGATGAACGAGCGATACGCGAGGAGGTCGTCGAAGTCGACCGTACCGCGCATCAGCAGCGCGTCACGGATCGAGTTCTTCAGATGGCCGTGGGGACTCTCGATCGCGCCGTTCTCGTGCGCGACACCGCGGTTGTTACGAGTCGGTTCCATGCGGTAATGCCTGCACAATGCATCGTAGCGGCTGGTCAGGTCCTCGCGGGCCTCGTGATCAAGATTACGGAACGCGGCTGACAGACTGTCGCTGCGATGCTCGAACGGTGCACCGCCGAGGGCCCACAGGGCGTTCTGCAGGCCTTCGGCAAGCGCCACGTAACTCTCGCCGCCCAAGATGACGTGCGCGTGCTCAAAACCCGAGCAGGCCAAGCGGAAGTGATACAGCCGATGATCGAGTTCGAGACCGGCGACACGCACGGCGAGGTCTCCCATCTCGGTAAAATCCGACAGTCCCCTGCGCCCGGGTTCCTGCACCTGCCGGAAGATCACGTCCCGGTCTTTGCCGTTCAACGCGCGCCACTGGTGGATCCGGCGCTCCATGGTTCGGCGCACGCCTTCGGGCAGATCCGGATGCCGCCGCAGCATCTCTTCGAAGATCGCGATCGGTCGCAAGTCCGGCGCCGCCTTGAGCATGGGCACGATCTCTGCTTCAAAAATCGCGACCAGTGGATCGGGTCGCCGCCGACCCCGTGGCCGCGGCGTCTGCGAGGGTAATCGGGGGTCGTTCTCGATGCGATACGCCGTGCGTAAGCTGATCGCCGCTTGCGCGGCCGCTGCCGGCTTCTTCACAGTCAATCTGGACTTCATGTACAGCCTCATCTGGTGATCGTTGATGTGTCGACCGGGCATAAGGCAGGTACTCCGTCACTGGAAACACCTCCTCAATACCCCATCGGCCTCGATCACCGACGAGCTGGACCCTCAAACCGGGCCAGAATCGCCTCTCAGAGGGTTAAATCCGAGCAAAAAGGCTCGAAAACGACCCCTCCCAAAAATTTGCCATCCTGATTGTCGCGCTTGCCACCCTGATTGACGCGCGACAATGGATGTCGGCAACTGACATTCTCCTACAACAGGCTCAGTCTATCGCTCAGCAAGTTAGGAGCCTCACGCAGAGCATGGAGCCACCTAACACTTCCAAGGAGCCGCATCCCGGCACAGATGCGCACGCTGCACCAACGAACCTCGAGTTAGAACGCCGCCGCTTATCGCGTTAGACCATCCATTTCTGAGATCAAGTTGATCAAGTCAGTGGTTTGTGGCGCCCTCATGTGCGCTATATCGTCGCGAACGTATTTTGTTGAGCGGCAGACTCTGAGTGCCTGTTGCTCTTGGGCGCTGATGGCATGCAGCTTCTTCGCATA
This sequence comes from uncultured Gammaproteobacteria bacterium, assembly GCA_963837435.1. Classification (GTDB taxonomy): domain Bacteria; phylum Pseudomonadota; class Gammaproteobacteria; order Steroidobacterales; family Steroidobacteraceae; genus Bog-1198. Next base: position 20,524 of record CAWINJ010000008.1, on the reverse strand, counting down.
GTGAAGGCCGACAATATTATTGAATTCGACCTCTTCCGGATCAACGTGGCGAAATTTGTTGTTGCCAATGGGGACAGGGATCTGATGGCTGGGATCATTCGCCGCTATCTCAACAAGCTGAGCGTGAAAGTGGCGCAGCACGTCGTTACGCCTTTCTTCTAGCCAGGGAGTAACCGCCTTAAGACACGCCCGCCAATAGCGTCGCGCAATACGCTCGGCGGCCTCCTCCTTCTGCGGCGCGGTTCCCTGCTGCGAGAGGTAGAAGTCGTGAAGTACATGTGGAATCGAGGTCACGATCGAGGCGGATCCCTTCAGCCATTCGAGGGGATACCATCGATACGGGTCTTCTCCCAGCAAGTGATGAAGCTGTTCGCGTATTCCGAGGATTTGGGAATCGTCGAGGTGTATTAGTCGCTCGGCGAAGCGAACGTCGAAACCCGCGAACTCGCTGACAATCGTTCGAACCAGCCGTGTACTGCCGGGTCCAGGTCTACTAATCATGCGTAGCCCCACGTAGGCATCCATCTCATCGGCGATGAGTCCACCGTCGAACGTAATCAGCTGTACGTTGCCGATATGGGAATGCCCTTGAAGCGACGGGTCGTGGATTGTCGTAACGAGCCTTACGCTGCCGCGGCTATGCGGCACCGCTGCCATGAATTCCATGGTGTATTGTTCGCACAGCGTTTGTGCGGCAGTGTCTTCGGCCTGCAGGATCACGGCGGTTTCACTCCTCGCCCGAACGTCGGCTAGATGACTGCCGGTCAACCGACGTTTGTCGAAATGCATTCCCACATCGCTTCCAATGTCGGTTCCGCGCCGAACTACCAGAGAAATAGGTTCGCGAATGTGCGCGTCTTGCAGTCCTCGCAGAAAGCCATCGCGGGTCCCTGGGACCATTGTGTGGGGCAGGTTGACGACCAGAACTCGCGCCGCGTTAATAGTGCTCGCAATTTTTTGCACAAAGGCCCGTGGGCCAGGAAGTTGCCAGTAGAGACCTGCATCAATGGCCTGCATGACTGAGGCTCAGGCGATCAAAGCGCTATAAAGTTTCGGTAGGACCCATCTATGCTCAGTCCCCTCCTGGACGAGCCCCATCCAGTAGAGAAACTGAAATAGCTCAGCGCTGACCCCGAACGTCTGCATGTACTCTTCGATCTCAGAGGATTGACTTCGATTCGTACCATCCAGCATGCCAAGGAAATTCTTGATCGCCTCTCCGTGGCTCTCCAGAATCGAAGGCGGCATGCCGATGTGCTGGTAGAACATTGACAGATTGGGCGCAAGGATCGGTCTTTGGGTTTCGGGAAAGGCAAGAGCCGCCTCCCGCGTAATATTCGGTACGCAGAGCTGGCTCACCTGTTTCCCGAAACCGCAGGTCGCTGTCCTAATCGAGGCAATCGCCTCATGATTCTCAGCCACTTCGATGTCTTCGTGTACCCAGTAGTAAATAGCATCCTCGGACCATTGCGGAATCGACACCACCCGCCAACTTCGCGACGCATCCGGCGCTGGCTTTAATTGCCCCGATTCCAAAGCGAATGCGAGCTCCAAAGCGCGCTCGGGATGTGCTAGCAACATGGTGCGTATGCCGGCCCTTCCCGACTTGTTCGCGATTGACGCGTACTCGGGAATTTGATCTATACGCCACGCAGCGTTCCTCACCGACATGATCCTAGGGGCGCGAGAATCATGTGAGACCCGGCGGTTGCGCGCTACTTGGTCGGCAAGATTCTGAGGGCTATTTCCCGGCACGGACATGAATACGCCGTCTTGCAAGCGCCATTCGCCTCGCTCCGCCATACTCAGGTCCATGATCCCACTGAGTGCATTGCCCGTCAGAATCAGCAGTTCGCCGTCTGAGGCATCCATATGGTTTCGAATCCAACTCATCGGCATGGGAAAGACCATTTGCGAGTTGCCTTTCGTCATCAGGATGCGACGCTCGCCTTGATTTCGGCTCGTCTCAGGAGGTTCATTTGCCAACTCATTAATTAGCGTTGTAATGCGATCTCGATCTCCCACCATCATCGCAATGTTGGGGTTTCTCAGCACGTACCGGCTGCCGACCTTCTCGATGACGTTGAGTTTGCTCATCTCATCTAGTAGCGCTTCGTAAACACCCGGGCCAGTATTTTCGAAGTGCTGGCCGCAGTAGACTTCGCAATAGTCCCGGATCTCGGCGGCGGTCAATCCCGAGTATGGGCCAGCCTCAACCTCCGAGTAATACGCGTCCGCGAGAATCATAACAATTGCCTTGTAGCGCTTGTCGAGATTTAGATTTAGCTTAAATTTCTCGCGCAGCTCCGACATCAGGTTATTGTCTTTCTCCACTACGTCGAGAACATCCGCCCCAATGAAATACGGGGGCTTCTTGTCTTGTCGATTATTCTGCAGATGCTCAACTAGCCGCTTACAGTACAACTGGACAAACGCCGGATAGAAATTGCATACCGATAGGATTCGTAGCGGAAGATCCTCGGCGCCCGGACCAAAGAGATACCCCATTGCAGCTAACGGTTTAGTTATGAGGCGGATGCCTCGTTGAACATCATCTGCGCTCGAGAAAGGCTTCAAGGGAATGGGCTCTGCTTTGCCGAACACCGAATTCTCATCGTTTGCCATACGGGTGACATTGTGGAGTCCCGTAATTACCATTCGAACGTGGCATGTGCGGGCGACGTTGTCGGACAACTGCGTGAGGCTGCGTACAAAGCTATCGTCATCACGTTTGCGACGTAGTTCGCACCCCATTAGGTTATCGGCTTCGTCGAGCAACAGGAACAGAGCGCGAACTTTCGCACCATCCATTAGCTGCTTCTCCACATGCTGCGCAACTGCCTTCCAGTGCGACGGCAACGGACCCATGGACTCGATGATCCTTCGATTCACCAAAGCACGATAGATGAATTCCCACGCCGACAAGACGTAGTTACCCGAGGTGTTGATTGTGTCCATGGAAATGTAGATCGCTGCGTAGCCGGGTGCGTTACGCGACTCCTGCTCGATTTGATTGAGGAGCGAGGACTTGCCCAGGCGCCGTCCGCCGTACAGCACTGCGAGACCCTTCACGCCGCGAAGTCGATCTAATTCTTCCTTGCGCCCAAAGAACATCTCCGAGGGGACCGGCTTGGTGTTGTAGTCATCATATGGATTGGTGGTGAAGGTCAGCATGCTGACTTTGATGAGTGACTGCAGTTGCTCACCCGGATGCAACGCAGCGTACACCATCAGGTCGTCGTCAATTAACAGGACTGGTGAATTTCCCGATACGCTTGCCCGTCGCTCCATGTTCAAATTGGAGCGAGACAGTACCCATGTGGGGGCGCTGCCTATCTCCTGTGTGAGTTGGCGAATGTCATTCTCCTGGATCGCGCCAAACAGGGCATAGCACTGCGTCTGCATGGCCCAGGAACCCAATATCGGAGGGATGAACATCGGGTCATCTGCGGCGGTAGGAAGCTGAAATGTCTTATCGTCCACCAAAAATCGAGCGCGATTGCTGCGGGAGTGCTCCTGGTAGTGCTCGGGGGTGACGGTAAATCCCATGGCTCGGAACAAACGCTCGGTCAAGTCTCGCTTGCCGGGGTCGCGTGCCTTGAAGAATTGCACCCACGAAGAGAGAAGTTCGAGCGCTTCTCGGCGCCGCTCGGCGTCGAGCGGCGCGAGCCAATCGGGCTCATCACGCTCAGGGCGCTCGACTTCGAGCAGGCGCTTGACTTCATCCAGCACATGCTTGTTTTTGCCGGTGGACTTTCTGATGTGATCCAGATAGCGATCATATTCTTCCGCGAGGTTGCCATCGGTCAGTAAACGGGCGGGAAGTTTGCCGCTCTGGCGCAGCATGGCAAGCGAGTCGTAAGCCGTGCGCAGCGTCGCTGCGTTGTTCGATTCCAGCATGCTCTTGATCCGCGCAATGTCCGCGGCGGGCACAAGCCCTTTACTCTTTTCCTCCTCAAGATCGAATTCAAGTTTTGCTTTGGCCTTCGACAGGTGAGTATCCAGAGGCTGTAGAACATTGAAGCGCAGTGCCGCTCGAGCCTGCGGGAAGTCGTGATAGGTGGATGACTGGACGGCGGGCGTGCCAATCGGGCCCTCGCTCCGGCACAGTCTCAAAAGCTCTTCAATCAGCCACTGCATTCGGTTGGTTTCATCTTGAGGCAGCGCGCTCAGCGTCATTGCATGAGCTACTCTTTGGCGCGCTTCTTGAAGTTCAGCGGCGAGTGTGTCCCGCTCCTTCGCCCATTGCTGGCTTAATGTTTGCCCGCGGGGGAGATTGGGCTTCGTCAGGATCCTTTCGATCCAGAAAGCCGGCAGAAAGCGTTTTGCGGTGAGATGCCCCTGATAGGCATCCCCGAGAGCCTTATCGACATGACTTTCCGACGAGGGGTCATGGTGCGTCAACTCATCGTCTGCGATTCGTCGCGTCTCCTCGAACACGTCCGCTGGAGTACAGAGGGGCGGCGTCAATCTGTCTGGCCGGCTGAGCGCCGGTAGGCGATCGAGTCCCATGGGCGTCTGCATGAGCAGCGTCTGCTTATCCGTCGCGATACAGACGGCGGCCTGTTCGGGATCGAATAACGAGACAACGCATTCGAGGGCTTTGCGGGCGGCGTCTCTATACAGTGCCTCGAGAGGGGTTCGAGCGGCGAGTGGTTTGATTTCGGCAATCGCATCATTGAGCTTGCGGTTGAGGTCATCGAGGAAAGACTGCGTGTTACGCGACAAGTCGGCCGTTTCCGATCCTCGCCGCGCGATGAGATCCACGTAAGAGGCTACGAACGTCTCGGTCGCCGCGATATTTTCGATGGCCTGCACTCGATAGCGGCCTTGAGGCTTCGTACGCTCTCCTACCCGCTTGAAGAGCTCGTCCACCGTTTGGGCAGGCTTCTCGAATTTCCTGCGAGCTTCGTTGTAGGCGACCGCGACGCTCGTGGTCTCTCCCTTTGCGATTATCGCCAAGCACTTTCCAATAGGATGCCGGGGCCCAAACAATTCCGCCTGGAGCGCGAGGAATCCGCGATGATTAAAGCCTGAATGGATGTCCGGTTCCTGGGTCCAGGCCTGCGCACGTTGGCGAAAGCGTGTCAATTCCCGGTCCAGCGCATTCTTGTCGCCGATGTGCGAGCGGACAAATAGATCTCGAGTCAGGACGAGCCCGCGCTGTCGAATGAGATCAAGATGCTCCAAGAGGCTCGACAGCGCGCCGTAATCGGCGACGCGAGCCGCCACCGCGTTGCTCACCTGCCATCGTAGATCTGAGTCATCGAACAGCATCGAACCGAGACCGGCGGCGAGGATGCCAAAAGCCATGTGCGCGGGATCCGAAAGGCTACCCGATGGAAGCTTCTCTTCAGTCAGGAACTCGGCCAGCCGGCTGTTGACCTTTGTGTCATAGGAGGACTGGCAGTCCATGCCCTCCAGGGCCCGAGTCAATGCGGCCAAAATGGACGTATGCGCCAGTAACTCGGGCTCCCCGAACCCCTCCATGAGATTATCGAGAGCTGTGACGTGGATGCCGGCTAAGGTGTAGAGGCGACGATCAAGGAGCTTTTGCAGTGTCGGGATTTGTGCTTCAAAGAGGGGCGCCCCGATGCTCGGATCATCGACCTCAAGCTCCGGATTGATGAGATTCTGTACTTGGGTAGAGGATTCGGTCCAGAGGCCCTGAAAGTGCAGGCCTATATGCGTCGTGGTGCTCGCGTCGTCCGAATTGCCGCTTTCATGGCTCTCAAGGTTCGCCGCCGCACCGTCGGCGGAGGACGCCTGTACGCATGTCGGGGTTTCTTCGAGCGTGGCAGGATCAACAGATGAGAGGACCGATTTGAGTGGTTTCGCTGTGCCGGGATCGAGCGTGGGCAGGGCGTCAGCGAGCGCCGGTGAAGCAGCGATCGGAGTCGCAATGTCGCCCCGCTTGGTGTCGGGCGCGTGCTTGTGCGAAACACTACTTGAAGGGTCGAAATGGAAACAAATACCGCTCTGGATAACGCTGCGGATGCTCTCTATCCGGGTGAGGGCACTGTCCGTAATCTGTTGTTCGACCTCTTTACGCCTCTTGCGCTCTTGCAGTTGCGTGGCCACTGGGGCTGTTTCAAGTTCATTCAATTGCTTGAGCAAAGCCGACACATCTAAGATGGCCTCTTCGAGGTGAACTACTTCGTTGCTCGCCGTGGGCAGGTCCGCGGGTAACACCGATTTTGCGCTAACCCGATCCAGCTGATTGAGGGCATTGATCTGCTGCGCGAGCATGCCTTGGCGTTCAGCGAGCCTACTCATGCTCTCGGCCATCTCGAGCGAGTGTGCGTTCAGCTGTTGTTTCTCCTGATGAAGAACAGCCAAGGAGCCGAGCTTCTCCTCAATCAACGCTCGAAACGCATCGAAGCCTTCAGTGCCCGGCTCAATTTGATCCATCAGAATCATGAGCGACTGCTTGGTGGCGAGGATACGATCACTGTCCTCGGCGGGCGGCGGATTCGCAGAGGCGGGAACTGAGGGTGCGGACTCCGCCAGTTGTGCCGCCAGCGACACGGATGCGGCCTCATCGACGGTCACGGAATTGACGGTCGGCGCGGGCAATTCCCGCAAGACAGTGAAATGTCCCCGATTGTTCCTTTGCTCCAGCACCGCGCCAATGGCCGATGCGGTCGCCAGATAGTAGTGCAGCGCCTGCTCCGTCCGGGGACCGGCTACGCTACTGAGATTCTCGGTCAATCGTGACGGCCAGCCGTCGTTAGGCAATTGGGCGACCATAAATATCAGCCACCCCATGAGTGCATCGTGCCGATTCGCATCTGCCCATTTGACCAACCGCACGAACATCTCGTCGTCAATCGAAAAGGGCGTCACTTGGTCGGCCTCGGCGACCCGGGTGTTGAAGTCGCGCTCGATCACATCGACCATGTCGGCAAAGTTGATTTCGCCAAATCCGCGGGTGGCTGAAACGATCGTGCCGCAAACTTGCGGAATGCGTAATTTGGCTGACAGCCAGTCCATATATTCATCAACCCGTGGCATGGGTGTGTTGCTTTTCACATAGCCCGATTCGCGCATCATCTCCCAGCTTTGCCGCACGCCACGCTTGGTGACCGCTCCGGTGATGGCAAAAATTCCCTTCGGTCGCACCCACTGGGGCAGATCGACTCTTACATCAGCCCCGCCGTTGAGCATACGCTGATAGAGTTTTCGGCTCTGATAGTCCTTGTGCTCGCGGATGAACGGCATAGGCGTGCTTTTGGCACGGCTGAGCAGATCACGCCCACCCTCTTGCGCAAGCGCGCCTAGAACATCCGGTGTGATCTCTAGAGATACCGGTGGCGGCTCAATAACCCCTTCGGTTTCCTGGGCCACCAATTCGGTATAGACAGTGGCATTGCTCGGGGTCCCCGAGTCGTCGGGAGCCTCAACCTCGGCCGTGCTTATCTCCAATTCATCGGGATAGCGAATGACATAGTCCTCGACCTTTCGTCGAAAAAAGAGCGGCATCGGAAGGCTAGTCCAATCGTTATAGTGTGCGTATCCCAGACGCAGGCCCATCGACAACACGGCATACAGATTGGCTCCCACCCCCACCGGTGAAGACAGGACCGAAACGTCCATGGGGGCTGGCAGCGCCGCGTCCATACTGGCCACATCCAAGATCGTTTGTTCGAACTCCTTCGAGCCATCGCCGATTCTCGACATCCTCGGCATGGTTCGATAGCACGAGAACCCTCGTTTGACTTGCACAGTCTTTGCATAGCCCATCGAGGCTACGTAATGCGCGCAGGATCGAGAGTCCGGATGAGATCCATCGGCAATCTCGACGAGACGCATATCAGTCGTCGCATAGGCGTCGGGCTTGATCTCGCCGGTTTCTGAGCGCACCCCGCCGTTTTCAGTCCACCCTTTAAAGGTCGTTTGCACACATGTTCGCAGTGCAAGGGTGGGCCAGCGACGCAGCCGAATGAACGTCATGTCCTTGAACTGAGCCAGGTTGCTTGCATCCAAGCGAGGAGGCATGCCCGCTCCAAGATCGGAATCCCGGATACCCTTCCAAAGCGAGCGCACGCTCTCCCATTCGATTAGTACGATGGCCCGGGAGTCCTCCTGATGAATTTCTGCAAGCGCCCTCCGTGTCAGGTCCACGAACGCGGATTGAAGCCACTGAGAATCCCCCTCCTGTAGACGGCGTTGGCTGCCCGTCCAGGAGAGGGCCGCGGATAGTGGCATCCATGGCGTGAGTTCATTTCGTGGGCCATCGCAATAGCCGATTCGCATGTCAGTCATGCCCGTGGCGATGACCACACGCGAATACAGGACAAAATTGACGCCCGTCTGACCGCTGCGGGATCTTGCCCGGGAACGTACGGCTTGCACGCCGTATATAGCGCGAGGGATGTTGGTGGCGGGCAGGAGTCGCTCGACAAACTCCCTAACGCCTAATACCGCTCCTGTATGGGCGAGCAGCACATCGAGGAGGGCGCTCTGGACTCGGTGGACGAATGCTTGTTTTGATTTCGGATTTTCCGGATTCTCGATCGGTAATACGTGGTGAACATTGGCGCCGATCATCGCCATGGCATGAATGCCGGCGTAATAATTCACAGCGTCTTCGGGCTTTTTGCCGACGCGATCAGGAGCACAGATGAGCACGACAATGTGCCGTTCACCGCTAACACGCTTGATGGTCTCTGCCGCGCTTTGCCAGCGCTTTACCCGTTCGTCAAAGCGCTTGCGCGCCGTGAATTCGGGATGATCAAGATCGGCACGCAGCCCATGTGTGTTCGCCGGCAGAGGCTCCGTACTGATGTTCACCTGGCTTCCAAACAGGATGTCGATCGTTCGGCGGGTCAATTCCTGCTCGTCTGGATTTCCCCCCAACATCCAGACCATCGGCATCGAGGTTCCATGGACACTATTGAGCGCCAGGATGTTTTGTTCCCGATAACGCTGAAGCTTCTCGTCCCGGGAGACGCTCTCCTGTGCGATAGCCTCCTCATAGCCATCGTCATTGTCCGGCTCTGCACTGAAGATGGCGCCCGCCACGCCGAAATCTGACAAGCGCAACATTTCCTGTAGCGGTTTCGTCTGCAAGCGAGGCAGCTTGATCTCCTTGAACGGGATCGGTTTCTCACCGACGAGTGGCGTTAGCAGGCGGGCGATCGTCTCGAGCAGGGAGACTTCATCGCCCTCAAACGCCGTGCGTGGCGCCACGTGGCGGAAGAGCGATGGCAGTTCCGGAAGCCCGGACCACCAGCCTGTCTCCACGCTGTATTCGCGCCGAGCGATGGCCTCACTCAGCGAGGGGGGCAGTCGGTCCTCGGACTCGCGCATGAGCGTCGCGTATTCCTCGCCAAACTCCCAGCCTGTTGCCCCGTTCACGACACTCACCTTCGTGATTGGGCGTCCGGCGGCAATCACATAGCCGGTGACCCTGAAAGGGGTTACAAATGAGGCCGTTGGCAGTCGGTTGGCCCACACGCGTTTCATGGCCGACACGCAGAGATACAGATTCTTGCTGTACGGCACCGTCGCAACGGTCAGCCTTGCCACCATTGAAAAGGTTTCATCCCGATGGGAGCCCCGTCGCGGAAGGCTCATGAGCTCCACGGAATTGTCACCGTACTCGGGCGATGCGACAAGCTCGCAACTGCCCAATCCGTCGAACAGCTCCTCTCCAATCAACCGCTCGCCGATCGACCTTGCAATGAGCCGAAAATCAGGCTCTGCATTCCCCCTGAGGTAAGGCGCCTGAATAGCAGTCACCTCAAATGCGGCAGGGCTGACCGCCTCACGCAGGCGCTTCACCAGATGACCGAATCGATATTTTTCGGCCCATGTCTCCACGTCATCCATGATCCAGCGCTTGAGGACGTGCGCCAAGGACTCGCGAACCTCAGGGAGATCTTCGTCGGCCGGGCTGTAGAGTTCAACCGCACACGGGTAACTGCCGTTCTTCGCCGCAACGAGGCCCAGATCCTTGTCGAGAGTCACTACGTTGTCCAGCCGGCAGATCAGCGCTGCGCGCAAGGACACGACGGGTAGGTTGACCTTCGCCTGCTTCGCAGCCTCATTGAGGTCCCCGAAGGATTGCTTCATTGTCCCGGTGAGCCGTATCTGGCTAATATTGACGGTCCCCGACAACCATTCCGGGCTAATTTGCTTGCCAATCAACACGGCTTCTCGTTTAGATTTCCTGCCATCGAGGCGGGTCCATAGGGTCTTGCTTTCCATGGCTTATGCTCTTTCCGTGATGAGGTTGACGATTGCGTGCAGGGGCTCGAAGAACGATTGGTAGAGATTTCGGTAGCATTCGCGCTTGGCAGGCTCGGGGTGATTCATGCACTGAGTCAGGATGGCTTGCATCATGACCAGCATCGAAGTACGCGCCGAGTCTGCCTCGCCACGTGCCGAGTTCGGTGCCCACGCGGCATCGACGAAATACACAAAGGCGGGACAGTCTCCCCGCATCGCGCGACCAATGGTCTGAAGGATCATGATCATTTGGTCCGCCACGAACGGCTCGGCATACTCGCCGAGCGATTGCGAGACCAAGGGCATCCGCAGAAGATATTCCGCCATGTGCACGGCGGCGCGACGCTGCGCGCCGAATTGCATCAACGCCTCTTGGGTGCTCGGGAAAACCCGTTGGTCGAAGGCTTCCGATGCGCGTCCAACAAGGCCCTGAATCAATTGCAGGCTGTCGCCGCGCGGGTGGGGCCGGGTCAGGAAAAACAAGGAACCGATCATGGCCTTGTTGATCCTCGGTCCATACTGAAAGACGATGTTGACCCCGCGGCCAATGGCATTCATCGGAAATATGAGAAGGTCCCAGCTCGGATCCGCGCCGAGCTGTTCGACTTCCGCCGCCGTCACGGCGTAGTCGTTGAGCCCGCCGTGGATCGTGGCACGTGTCAAATAGCGAACGCGTCCGCGCCACGACGGATGATTGGCCTGAATGTGGAAGAAGAGCAGTTCACACTGGTCGTAGGAGTTCACGATGAACGCCGCCTTTCGGACAACCCCCTCGCGCACGTCGTTCTCATGGATCGCCGTGCTGACATCGCTCAACGCGCCATGCTGCAATAGTTGATCCGCGATGGATTTAAGGATCGCATCGCGCTGCGAAAACTTCGCGCCGCTAAAGCGCATGGGCTGGTTCTTGTTTTGAGGGTCCGCTTTGGGATAAAACGCATAGCGTGAATGCTTCCAGCCCTCCCCGGCATTGGGGCGCTTGAGTACATAATGGGGACCCGCCCTCACGTGGAAGCTTGGACTTTGTTCGAGCATCGAGGTGGCGCTCGTCATGAGAACCGCCATTCCGCCGCCCGCGGCTTCCTCGCCGAGGCGAATCATCCGCTCTGGAAGAAGCCTTGGCGTACCGGCAAAGCTGACATGGGACACATCGACGTTGCCTTCCTCGCTCATGGTATAGCGCACGCCGCTCAGTCTGCCGATGAGGGACTCCGGCAGGATTGCCATCTGGTCCTTTGACGGCCGCGACTCAAACACCCGATCGCTCACCAATCCCTCAGAATTCATGAGCCGCAGGTGCGGTGCTAGTCCGAAGTGCTGCAAGACCACAAGGGAAACAGCGACAAGCAGGCCCGAATATGCAAAGAAGGTCTCATCATCGAGGGGCGAGGAGAGATTCGGCATCGATCGAAGGGTGCTCGCTAACTCTTTGACGGCGGCATCGTTGCCGTCGCGTTCCCATCGTTCTATCGCGAGCAATAGTCGGTCATGAAACTGCCGAACGCTCTCAGGACTGACACCGAGCAAAGTGGATGCGTCGAGGACGGTTCGATCGAGATCGATTTCACCCTCGTCCTCGTCGTGCGTGAGGTCGTGGCGGAAGGCGACTCGCTTGACGGCGGCGTCCCACACTCTCTCAAGCGCCTGGCGTTGCTCATAGTGGCGCTGCGCATCCGCGCCGCGGCTGTCGCGGTGGAACATGTCGGCGATTATCGAGAGCGAAGTCAACAGCACGTTCGCATTGTCGGCTCTGAACCGTGGCGGAAAATGGGTAATGCGTCCTACCAAACGCTCGGTGGCCCGGCCAAACCGCCCCGTCATCTCCAAGAGCGTGGGCAGCGTCTCACCCGCGACAAAGGCGTTGCGACCGCCGGCGGCGGGTTGGTGAATGTCTCGGATGAGCGTGTTCCAGAGAGATTCGGAATCCCCCACGAGTTTCATGATCGGCGTTCCGCGGACATCGAGGCTCATCTGAGCCCCATCGCACTCGTCGACGATCAAGACGTCAAAGGTTCGCGCGATGAATTCGAAATGTCTGACGTCAACCTCGGAAAAAAGTCGCGAAACGTTCCTGTCCATCGACAATACGTGGCCCGCCCAGAGTCGAGTGTGGATGAGCGTGCGCTCGCTGTGCTGATAACCGCACACCGAGGACAGTGCGCAGCGGTGCGGGCGAGCTCGCTTCTTAGGCGCTTCTCGTTGCAGAACACGCGCGCAAGGCGGCTCACCATGGGGGAAGTCTGATTCCTCATCACTGGCAAACCCCGCAAGTGCACAATTGGTGGCAAAGAATGGCGCCACCGACCGCGTCGTGCCAAAACCCTGGTTTCGACTCGCCAACGCCGTGGCAAAATTGAGCACGTGCCGGGTGCGTGAACTCTCCCCTTGCCCGGACAGCAGTCCCACTTCAATGTCGTATCGTTCTAACGTTTCGATGAAACCGGTCGCCACTTCGATCGAAGGGAACAGGAAACATCCGGAGAATTGCTTTGCGCAAAGATAGCCCGCCAAGAGGTAGAGGAGGGTGGTCTTTCCGGACCCCGGCAGGCCAACGAGATGCTTGAGCCCGGTGAGGCTAATGCCCGCCGCAGGTGTCAGTCCCGTCTCCGTGCACTGCATGAGCAGGGCAATCGGGTTGCCCGAGACATCATGGAGACGATCGATCCACGTGGAGTCTCCGGGAGCCCCTCGACCGGCGCGTCGGTCAATGTCGTCGAACTGCCGAGCAATCTCGATGAGGTCTGCCCAGGGAACGAAGCCGGGCGCATGACCCACGCGATTAATCTCATAGAACGGGGGTTCTGGAGGAAGAAACCCGAGCGCAGAGATGTATCCGCCGTAGCCGAACTCGTCCGAAACTTCTGCTGGTAGCGTCGCATCCTGGACGGGCTTGGGGTTTCTTGAGCGGATCGGCAAATTGACATTCAGTGCCTGAAGAGCGGTCTTCACATCTTGCGGCGGGATGTGCGTCCAGAGCCTCTCGATGGACAGATCGTCCTTGATAACGAAACGCTGCGGCGTCTGGTGCTTTGACTCCTCATCGCCGCGTGACACTCGTTCCTGCAAACGGCGATGGTACGCGCGGTAGGCGTCCGCCATCAACGCCAACTCGCGCAGAGTTCCGGGCGCGAAACCTGCTAATCGAACGTTCTTGAGAGCGAGCGCGACGTCCTGGTCGAGCGTGTGCGCAATACTCGCAAAGCCCGCGAGTAATGTGGGCATCCGCACGAGACTAGTATCGCCCATCATTTCGCTGGCGATCAGGCATAGGTAATTTATGCGGTCATTCCCTTTGTAGGGCTCCAACGGCTCACGCATGGTGAGCCTCACCGCGCTCGAAACGCCGGATTACCTGATCAACCGTGAGACAGTGAACCTCTTTGCGATCCGTCGCGCTTATCAGACGCGCAACATAAGAAGGAGTGCCGGTGGCTAACCAGTCCGGTATGACGATCCACTTGTTCGGATAATGCGCGAGGCCACCCAGGCTTCGCTTGAATCGTCGCCCGAGCGTTTCAGGGCTTGCATAGGACTTCAGATCCATGCCGATGTCACCGACGGCGAGATCTACTCGATCGCGAAAGGGATACAACTCCACCGATATGCCCAGCTTGATCAATGCATCGTGCAGTCGAATTTCATCGAGACCGGGCTCTATCCAATATTGCCGCACACCCCGGCTCGCACGCAGTAGTTCGGAGGCCTTGATTCGGGCGCCGGGCGTGGCTGCGTTGCTCGCGACACAGCTCAAGGTTCTGCACACCAGGGCTGCCTTACCCTGCTTCATGGCATTGCCGCAGTGACTACACAACTGAACGAAACCACAGATTTGCCACGAGTCAGGAACGGGCTCAAAGAACTGCTGCTGCAGAAGCATCCATAACTGGGAGGGTAGGTCGACCTCGGGGTTCCGCAACGACTCGACGACGACCACCGGATGACGGACGACGAACTGCCGGACGGCGGTGTAGTATTCATCTGCGCGTTCGTCCGGAAACCGCGCCAAGATCTCCATGAACTTGAGGAACAGTTGTTCCTCAATACCGGCCGTGAGCCCGGAGAATCCCCTCGCCAACTCCTCGGCTTCTGCGGTCGGAATGCCATTTTCGGCTTGAATTAGGCAGGTGCTTTCAAGGCCGGCTTCCGTGATTTCCGGGACGCTTAGCCACTCACCGAAAGGCTGTGTACATCTCCACAGCAAATCGTGGATCTCAGCTCCCCAATCGGGCAATCCCCGCGTTAAACATGCTCGTGAGACCAATGCCATGGCCTTGCGATCTTCGGAGGCCAGCCCGACTGGTAGGCCGAAAGAGCGGCTGGTGCCCGAGATCATCCTCCCGTCGATTAGAGAAATACGCGCCTGCCTGACGACGAGCGCAGCAAGGGCGGGCACCAGCAACGATGGGTCAGAGGTGATTGAATTCGAGGCCGCAAGTGACGGTTCGGTGGCGTGGTCTACCAAGAACTTGATCTTTGACTCAACCAGTGGGGGCATCTTTCGGTAGTCGGTTGACTCGGTCGGCATGCGGTAAGTTTTGAACCCGCGAGGATCGATGCCAACAAGGCGGGAAAACTCGTCCCAGGTCAGCCCCGGATGGGCCTTTGTAAGGGAGCGTTTGGCTGCAGACAACCAGGCCTTTTGGGATCTCGCTTGCGACAAAAAACAGACTCCATCCATGGTTGGAGGTACGCGCAGCGTACCTGTTACTGTGTATATTTATACATGGTACACAATGCGTACCTGTTCCTCAAGTCCGGGGACGATAATAGGCATAGTCTCATTCGCGATGAGATTCAAATACCTATTGGTTCCTATTTCTTAAATGTCACCCTGCGCATCGCGGGGAGCAGATGCGGAGCAATGCGAGGAGTTAGGAAGAGTCCGATCGCATTTCATGTGCACGCAACTCCTTCGAAGCAGAAGAACTTCCATTTGTGTGTGGCGAACGAAAATTGCACACTGATTTACGGAGGCGCAAGTCGCCGATTCTTTAAGCAGCAAAGCGATCACGTGGAGCTGCCATGTGCCAACGGGAGTCGAGCGCGTTATTTTGTTGAGGTAGGATCCCGTGTCGTCAAAATACACTGACCTGCACTGTACCCCTAGCTCAAGGAGGAGCAATTCGATCATGCCGCGTCTATTCAGCTACACCATTCCGTCCGATGACGGCGCAGCGCCAAATCCCTTCCACGGCCAGTGCACGCTGGCTATTTGCAAACCGAGCATCCGCAGGGTTGCGAAGAAAGATGATTGGATCGCGGGGTTGGGCTCCAAAAATGCCTGGAGCGGAAATCTCGAGGGACACTTGGTCTATGCCATGAGAGTGGAGGAGGTCGTCTCGATGGCCGATTATGACCGCCTGGCTCAAAATCATTGGCCCGAGCGCATTCCAAAGCCGCTGAGCCTTGATTTGGCTGACCGACTGGGTGACTGCATTTACGACTTTTCAGGCGGATTGCCTCCCTACCAACGAGCTGGGGTGCATGGACCTCAGAACGTCAAGCGCGACCTGAGTGGAGAAAACGTTCTGATGTCACGCGACTACTACTACTTTGGTAGTAGAGCCGTTGCTCTCCCCGAGCACCTCCTCGCCATTTGTCACCAGACCCAGGGGCATCGCAGCGATTCCAATGAGGACTACTTCGACGACTTTGTCTACTGGCTGAGAGGCCTCGGACTCGCCGCGGGGCAACTCTACGGCTGGCCTGATCATGTGGTCGATTGGGCTAGCGCGCGCCGAGGATGCGGATGCGACGTGCGGGCCGCAGAGCTCGATGACGATGGTGGCTGCTAGCAACGAAAATGGAACAGACCTCATTCGCTGGCTACTCGCTGAGCCGCCTTGTGGTGATCGAAGAACATCGCAAAGAAGGTGGCGAGGAGTGGCCTGCGGCCAAAGATGATTTGGATGGCTTGATCGAAGAGGTTTTTGTCTGGGCACGGGCAAAAGTCAATTTCGGCGTCATCTCGGACAAACTTGCCGCGCGGCGCGCGCTAGACTTTGAGTCTCTCGATGCCATGCGGTCCATCCTCGTGGGGATCGACTTTCCGGTGCAGGTCACCCTGGGACAGAACGTCATCTTGCCATCCGAGGTCGCAGCGGAACTCACGCGTCATCTTCATGAAGTGAAATTTCAGTTTGCTAATCTCAGTGAGATCGAAGTCGACACGAAAATGTCATTTCTAATCGGGGGAAACGCGAGGCAATTGGTGTTCGCTGCCGCCGTGATCGGCAAGAAGATCCCCGCCTTGGTTCAGTTGGTTAGGAACAAAATCGCCCTTTTGGCCCCCATACAAGTCAGGGTCATATGGTCCTGGGTACAGGACGAGTTGGATCCGGCCAGCTTGACACCGATCAGTGACCAGTCCGCTCTTTTGCCGCAGGGGTGGACACAGTTTACGGATGTAGATGCTGTGCGCGACAAGCTCGCTCGCTACGTCGTGGAATTGAAGCCTGCGCTGCTCGCGGAGATGGCTCGCCGGGGCCAGACGAGCTTTCCCATGAAGGTGCCCGACACCTCGCAGATATTGAGCTGGAAGGAGGCAACGGCGGTAGAACGTATGTCAGAGCAAGAAGCAATACTCGTTACGACCATCGGCCGTATCGGCCCCCTGTTCAAGGTTCTTTTCGCGCGAGATGAGAGTGATGTCGCCATGGGTCTCGGTTTGGACCCGCAGAGTCGGATCTTCAAGAAGGAGCGATCGATCTTTGAATCGAACAGGAAGCAGCCGCCTCCCTTTGCTGCCATGTGCTACGAGCTGCGGAAATTCATTCAGGTGGCCGAATTCATGATCTCGAAAGAGGTGCCTCTTGAGGCCGTGTTACGCCAACTGAAGCTCGGGCTAGAGGTCGTCGCGCAGGATATCAGCCGCGAGTACGCCAAACGACCGGAGCTACGCCTTCAGCGCGACATCGCTCGCTTCTTGATTGAACGGGGAATCTATGCTGTCGGAACGAAGTTCGGCCGATCCGAAACCGATTTCGTCATTGGAGAGCACGCCGATCACTACGTGATAGAGGTCAAGAAGTATGCGCAAGGCGCCGCTATTACGGATCGCACGGTCAAGAGTGCGCTGGTCCAGCTGCAATCGTACATGGACCAGCCGCCAACCCACCCACTTGGAATTTTAGTCGTCGTCAATTTCACGGATTCCTTGTTGATAGCGCCACCCACTTGGATTCGAGGTCGCTACAAGATTTTGGTGATCAATTTGCAGCAGGAACCGCCGAGCGGCCGAAGGAAGAGCTTGAGCGTTGAAGAAGGTAGCGGAGCACAGACCATCGACGTCCACGTTATTGATGGCTCGACTTCGGAAAGCCGGCGCAAGCGAGGAGGCAATCCCCGAAGCAGACGACAGCGGTCGGTTGGGTCGCGACAGGGCTCGTCGTAGTCGCCTGGGGCGCCCGAGACCCAACTAACGCCTTCGCAAGAAGTCATCCCAATTGTGGCACGGAGATTAGGCTATTTCGGTGGATGATTTTTTTCGAGGCCGACCACCCTTACGCCCGTTGGCTCGCGAACTCTTGCGCTTCGCGCGTGAGGTCGCCTGGCCGCCGCGGCTGGCAAAGATCGCTGCAACGGATCGGGAGGGCAGCATCGCCGGCAGGATTGCTGTCAGGAGTCCATGCACACTGATCTGAATGTCTCGGTCTTCGAGTTCAATCGCCGATCCATCCGGCCACACTTCGAGCTTGCCCAGCTCTTCGGTAGGCACGTCCTGCAATGCACCGATCCATTGTCGTGGAATCAAGAAGCCAGCGTTGTGGTTCGTGACGATCTCGACGGCATCCCGCTCGGGGACGTAGCGAACAGCTTGCGCCCGAATTTCGATCTCTGCCTCGATTCGTCCGGCGGCAAGCGCCGCGGCGTACTCAGCATCACTGATTTGTTGTGTGTTCGTCGTCATAA
This sequence comes from uncultured Gammaproteobacteria bacterium, assembly GCA_963837435.1. GTDB lineage: Bacteria > Pseudomonadota > Gammaproteobacteria > Steroidobacterales > Steroidobacteraceae > Bog-1198. The sequence goes on along the minus strand of CAWINJ010000008.1, from coordinate 2,380 downwards.
TTTCACCTGTTCTGTTGTGCCGTCCTGGAAAATCACGCGAACCTGCGTGTTCGCCGGATCGTACTCAGCCTCAGCGATCTGCTTCGCGCTCGGAGCCGATTTCGAGAGAAGCTCGATTCTTCCCGGTCCGCGCACAACGGCCCACTGATTCGCCAAACATGTCGTTCTTCGCGTCAACCACCAGCTGCGCCGACAATCGGGCAGTCGCACTTGAACGTCGCTCAAAAGGTGGTTCACTACGCGTTGTAGAGGAACGTTCTTGACCGGGATGATGCTGATGAGCTCCACCGTACTGCCGAGGTAGGAGAATCTCACGCGCGCGATCCAACCTTCACCGCGGTGGCGAGCGTGGATGTGCGCCGGGCAATGGTCGTCCGAGAAGACGTAAATCCCAGCTCCTGTGCTGTCCGAAACGAACACGCGGCTCATGGAATATACTAACCTATCAGCTTAGGTTATTCAATGCGCTGACACGTAGCTCCGTGTCCCATTGAGATTCCCGGTATTCATGAATTCAGGGCCTTATCGCAGCGTAAGTGAGCGAATTGTGGGACAGTCTAAGTGGTGTAAGTATTTGTTATTAAAGGGGAAAGGTCGGGTGGGACCCGGCTTCTCTTAATCAATTGGTCGTAGGTTCGATCCCTACACGGCCCACCATATCCCCAAATTTTCCAATATAGATCAATAAGTTCAGAGCGCCGGCAGAAAGGGAATTCGAATCGAACCTACATGGGCACGTACTAACTTCTTAATAACTAAGAAGATTGCGCCGGTAACTCCCCACCGTTGACACTCCCCACCACCTACACGCAGATGCTGCCTGCGTGTAATCATGTACTCAGGTGTAATCACCGATAAGGGTGAGAAAAAATGGCAAAGAGAAAATCATCGGGCAAGTGATTGCCGCGCCCCAAAGAGGAGTTGAGTTCCGCCGAATCGTGACGATTATGGAAGTTCGCCGCCGCGGACCGGATGCTGTTGCTAAAGACGTTTGCGATCGGGGCCGAAAACGCATTGGCGAATATCGAGTTGAACTAACCCATCGCCTGGCGCGGCCAGACGCGCATTCGCGAATAGCATTCGGAGTCCTCGAAAGTCTGAGCAGGGCAATCTGGATGCGTCGCGAGCCAGTCGAGCAGCTCCATCGCATCTTTGACGCATTCACTCATTGCTTTGGAAGTCACGATGTCGGTCGGCCCGTCGGCCGCACGACTGCAAGCAAGCGTAAAGCCATCAGGCAGGAACTCATTCCCGATCAGAGGTTGGAGGCGCGCGTTTATCGCTGCGACTGTTTCAACGCCTCCCTCAACAATCGCGAGTGCAGGGAGACCAATCGATGACTCTCGGATAGCGTTCACGTACTTCCACCATGCAATAGGCTCCGGGGGGCCATGCGGATCGTGAAACTCGAATGCGCTTTGCTTCGCTAGTTGGCAACTCCACGGTGGCGGATCCAGATTGAGATTCGCCAAGGTAACCGCCGCAGCCACCGAAACGCGCCTGCCCGCTATCTCGCGCGACCGCACAACAATTGCAATGAAGTTTTGAAACCCTCTTAGTCGACCGTTGGCCTCTTGCGCCAAAGCAGCAGGGTTCTTGCCGCTCGCGGTGATGGGTGGCGGTTCCGAAACCTCAACGCTCACTATGACGGTGCCATCGGATAACTTAACGACAACTCCATCCGTCAGTCCCTCTAGATAACTGCCGGGAGCGACGGTGTAGCGACGATTTTCAATCACAATATCCGATGGTTCCCTTACCTGGAGTGTCCATCTCTCACCAGGTTTAACTACCGCCACAACTGCTCCTGACGGCGGGATCATGGTAATGCGGTCCCGGTATGTCCACGAAAGCAAGCCGCTTTCACCAATTCCGGTCAGATCGGCGATGGGATCGAAGCCATACGAGCCATCGGACACGCTGTTAATGTGAAAATAGACTGCTGCCTCGAGGCGCATTTTTTTCTGCACATATTCAGGCCGCAAAGCCACGTTATCGGCGCGACCATCGAACGCGAGGGATGGATATCGGACGCCTGCAAAAGCATCACCATCTGTAAAAACATGCGTGATCGCTGCGGTGAGAGCGTAGTTTGTGGGTCCCTCTGCGAGGAACGCTTCCGAGACAAATCGCCTCGCCTCCAGGGCCGTATTCGACGCATTCGCTACGTCTTCAATCTGATGGGGCTGACGCTGCCGATCTGCCGTAAAACGCCTGAACGCCTGCTCCTCGAAACCAAGATCCTGTAGGATCATCCGATCTTGAGTCACCCACTCCGAAACGACAACAACGGAGTAAGGACCGGCTTCGATCTCCGCAAGAGCTGGGCTTTGATGCACGGAGCAGTAGAACATTGGTTGACCGTCGAAGTTTGCACGCC
>CAWINJ010000007.1:0-1124930 GCA_963837435.1 uncultured Gammaproteobacteria bacterium | reverse complement strand
TGCCGAAGTCATCGAGCTGGCCAGCAATCTGAAGAAGGGCGTGCCGATGGCGACCCCGGTGTTCGACGGCGCCAGCGAGGAGGAGATCAAGAATCTGCTGACTCTCGCCGATCTGCCGACCTCGGGACAGACCACCCTGCACGACGGGCGCACCGGCGAGCAATTCGAGCGGCCGGTCACCGTGGGCTACATGTACATGCTGAAGCTGAACCATCTGGTCGACGACAAGATGCATGCGCGTTCCACCGGACCGTACAGCCTGGTCACCCAGCAGCCGCTCGGCGGCAAGGCGCAGTTCGGCGGCCAGCGCTTCGGCGAAATGGAAGTGTGGGCGCTCGAGGCGTATGGCGCCGCGTACACCTTGCAGGAAATGCTCACGGTCAAGTCGGACGACGTCAATGGACGTACGCAGATGTACAAGGCGATTGTCGACGGCAACCACGAAATGAAAGCCGGCATGCCGGAGTCGTTCAATGTCTTGGTGAAGGAGATCCGTTCCTTGGCCATCAACATCGAACTAGAGAGCGAGGCCTAATCAATGAAAGACTTACTCAAGTTGTTCAAGCAGCAAGTGCCGGTCGAGAATTTCGATTCGATCAAGATCGGGCTCGCGTCGCCAGACATGATCCGCTCCTGGTCGTACGGCGAAGTGAAGAAGCCGGAAACCATCAACTACCGCACGTTCAAGCCGGAACGCGACGGCCTGTTCTGCGCCAAGATCTTCGGGCCCGTGAAGGATTACGAGTGCCTGTGCGGCAAGTACAAGCGCCTGAAGCACCGCGGCGTGGTGTGCGAGAAGTGCGGCGTCGAAGTGACCCAGTCCAAGGTGCGCCGCGAACGCATGGGCCACATCGAATTGGCCAGCCCCACCGCGCACATCTGGTTCCTGAAGTCGCTGCCGTCGCGCATCGGCCTCATGCTCGATATGACGCTGCGCGAGATCGAGCGCGTGCTGTACTTCGAGGCCTTCGTGGTGGTCGATCCGGGCATGACCTCGCTGCAGCGCGGCCAGTTGCTCACCGATGAAATGTATCTCGAGTCCATCGAGGAGCACGGCGATGAGTTCGACGCGCGCATGGGCGCCGAAGCCGTCCATGAGCTGCTGAAGTCCATGGATCTGCCCTCCGAGGTCGTCAAGGTCCGCGAGGACATGGCGAACACGAACTCCGAGACCAAGATCAAGCGCCTGTCGAAGCGCCTGAAGCTCATCGAGGCGTTCATGGAGTCCGGCAACAAGCCGGAGTGGATGGTGCTCACCGTTCTGCCGGTGCTGCCGCCCGATTTGCGTCCGCTGGTGCCGCTGGACGGCGGCCGCTTTGCGACCTCGGATTTGAACGATCTGTACCGCCGCGTCATCAACCGCAACAACCGCCTGCGCCGGCTGCTCGAGCTCAACGCGCCGGACATCATCGTGCGCAACGAAAAGCGCATGCTGCAGGAGGCGGTGGACGCCCTGCTGGACAACGGCCGCCGCGGCCGCGCCATCACCGGGACCAACAAGCGTCCGCTGAAGTCCCTGGCCGACATGATCAAGGGCAAGCAGGGCCGCTTCCGCCAGAACCTGCTGGGCAAGCGCGTCGATTACTCGGGCCGCTCGGTGATCGTCGTCGGGCCGACCCTGCGCCTGCACCAGTGCGGACTGCCGAAGAAAATGGCGCTGGAATTGTTCAAGCCCTTCATTTTCTCCAAGCTGCAATTGCGCGGCGAAGCCTCGACCATCAAGGCGGCGAAGCGCCTGGTCGAGCGCGAGGGACCGGAGGTGTGGGACATCCTCGAAGAGGTGATCCGCGAACATCCGGTGCTCTTGAACCGCGCCCCGACCTTGCACCGCCTCGGCATCCAGGCTTTCGAGCCCGTGCTGATCGAAGGCAAGGCCATCCAGCTGCATCCCTTGGTCTGCACGGCGTTCAACGCCGACTTCGACGGCGACCAGATGGCCGTGCACGTGCCGCTGTCCATCGAGGCGCAGCTCGAAGCACGCGCCTTGATGATGTCGTCGAACAACATTCTCTCGCCCGCCAACGGCGACCCCATCATCGTGCCGTCGCAGGACGTGGTGCTGGGGTTGTACTACATGACCCGCGAGCGCGTGGGCGCCAAGGGCGAGGGCATGGCATTCAGCGACGTGGCCGAAGTGCACCGCGCCTATGAGAGCCGCAACATCGACCTGCAGGCCAAGGTCAAGGTGCGGCTGTCCGAATACATCCGCGATGCCTCCGGCAAGCTGGTACAAAACGTTCGAGTGGTTGCGACCACCGCGGGACGCGCCCTGCTGTCGGAGATCCTGCCGCATGGCCTGTCATTCGACGCCATCAACCAGGATATGACCAAGAAGACCATCTCCGGAACCATCAACGCCTGCTACCGCAGCGTGGGCCTGAAGGAAACCGTGGTGTTCGCGGACCAGCTGATGTACACCGGCTTCCACTACGCGACCCGTGCAGGCGTGTCCATCGGCGTGGATGACATGGTGGTGCCGCAGCAGAAGACCAAGATTCTGGCCGCGGCGGACAAGGAAGTGAAGGAGATCCAGGAGCAGTATTCCTCGGGATTGGTCACCAACGGCGAACGCTACAACAAGGTGGTCGACATCTGGTCGCGCACCAACGACCAAGTGGCCAAGGCCATGATGGAGAAGCTGGGTACCGATGAGGTCACCGACACCAAGGGTCAAAAGGTCCGGCAGAAGTCGTTCAATTCCATCTTCATGATGGCCGATTCGGGCGCGCGCGGTTCCGCCGCGCAGATTCGTCAGCTGGCCGGCATGCGCGGCCTGATGGCGAAGCCGGACGGCTCCATCATCGAAACGCCGATCACGGCGAATTTCAGAGAAGGCCTGAACGTACTTCAGTACTTCATTTCCACTCACGGCGCGCGCAAGGGCTTGGCCGACACCGCCTTGAAGACGGCCAATTCCGGCTACCTGACCCGTCGTCTGGTCGACGTGGCGCAGGATCTGGTGGTCACCGAGATCGATTGCGGCACGATCAACGGCCTGTCGATCACGCCCATCGTCGAAGGCGGCGATGTGGTGGAAGGCTTGGGCGAGCGTGTGCTCGGCCGCGTGGTCTCCGAAGACGTCGTCGTGGCGTCCAGCGGCGAAGTGCTGGTCAAGGCCGGCGTATTGATCGACGAGAAGCTGGTCAAGCTGCTGGAAAAGATGGGCATCGACCAGGTCATGGTGCGTTCGCCCATCACCTGCGAAACCCGCTACGGCGTCTGCGCCCAGTGCTACGGCCGCGATCTGGGCCGTGGGCATCGCATCAACATCGGCGAGGCGGTGGGAGTCATCGCGGCGCAGTCCATCGGCGAGCCGGGCACCCAGCTCACCATGCGTACCTTCCACGTCGGCGGCGCGGCTTCGCGAGCGGCGGCGGCCAACGGCGTCGAAGTCAAGAGCAAGGGCACCATTCGTCTGCACAACATCAAGACCGTGCGCCATGAGAAGGGGCATCTGGTCGCGGTGTCGCGTTCCGGTGAATTGGGCGTGGTCGATGAGTTTGGCCGCGAGCGCGAGCGCTACAAGATTCCGTACGGCGCCACCATCACGGTGAATGACGGCGACGTCGTTGCGGCCGGTCAATCGGTCGCGAACTGGGATCCGCATACTCACCCCGTGGTCACGGAAGTGGCCGGCATGATCAAGTTCTCCGACTTCGTCGACGGCATCACCGTCACGACCCAGGTGGACGACGTCACGGGCTTGTCCAGCACCGTGGTGCTGGATCCGAAGCAGCGCGGCTCGGGCGGCAAGGACCTGCGCCCCGTGGTGCGCCTGACCAATGCCAAGGGCAAGGAAGTGACCTTCGCGAACACCGATATTCCGGCGGTGTATGCGCTGCCCGCGGGCGCCATCGTCAGCCTGGAAGATGGTTCCAAGGTCTCGGTGGGCGATGTCATTGCGCGCATTCCTCAGGAATCGTCCAAGACCCGCGACATCACGGGCGGTCTGCCGCGCGTGGCCGACCTGTTCGAGGCGCGCAAGCCGAAGGACTCCGCGATTCTGGCGGAGCGCAGCGGCACGGTGAGCTTCGGCAAGGAGACCAAGGGCAAGCGGCGCTTGATCATCACCAACGAAGGCACCGACAAGTACGAGGAGCTGATCCCGAAGTGGCGCCATCTGAACGTGTTCGAAGGCGAGCAGGTGGAGAAGGGCGAAGTCATCGCCGACGGCGAGCCGAACCCGCACGACATTCTGCGGCTACAGGGCGTCGAGGCGCTGGCCAACTACCTGGTCCGCGAAATTCAGGACGTGTACCGCTTGCAGGGCGTGAAGATCAACGACAAGCACATCGAAGTCATCGTGCGGCAGATGCTGCGCAAGATCGAAGTGCTGGATGCCGGCGATTCGGCGCTGCTGCGCGGCGAACAGATGGATCGCGGCCGCCTGCTCGACGTCATTGCGAAGCAGAAGGCGGAGGGCAAGAATCAGTCGACCTGGGAACCCATGCTATTGGGCATCACCAAGGCATCCCTGGCGACCGAGTCTTTCATTTCGGCGGCCTCGTTCCAGGAGACCACCCGCGTCCTCACCGAGGCCGCGGTCCGGGGACTCAAGGACGACCTGCGCGGCTTGAAGGAGAACGTCATTGTCGGCCGATTGATTCCTGCGGGCACGGGCTTCGCGTACCATGCCCGGCGCCGACGAGCGTTCGACGACAGCCGCCGCCGCAGCTTCATGGATGTGAGCGGCGGGATTGGCGACTCGGACGATGCAGTACCGGCGGGGGATACCGAAGCAGCCGAATAACAACGAGAAGAAGCATCTCAAGATATGGCCCCGGACTCGAAAGAGTTCGGGGCCTTTTTATGCGCGGCACTTGAAGCCTGCTCCTGACCGGGCAGCAGGCAAGGGTAACGGTCGCTTCGATGAATGGAATGCTTACCGGAATGGAATGCTTACCGGCGGCGCTTAGGAGCGGCTCCTGCCCGGGTAGGAGGAGCCAAGGCGACGGCGGCCTCCGTGGTCAGCACCCTGAAGGTGAAGGTCTCCTGCAAGTACAGCTGCACAGCGCTGTTGGAATGGCTGCTATAGCCGATCGACGTGTCCTGCCCGATGGTCAGTCCGAAATCGCCTCCGCGAGTCGTCAGCACCAAGGCTCCCACGATGGCGGGCGCCCAGATGATCTCGTCGTTGACCAGACGCTTCACGTGTTCGAGCACGGAGTGCCCATGATCGCGAGTTTCAGCAAGCGCGGTGTATTCATCGGCGCCGAATAGGATCTTGTAGGGACCGTTGACCCCGACCAGCCGCAGTTGGCTCAATGCCTGAGCCACGGCATCCGGGTAATCGCGCACATCCGCGGGAAGCGCCCTGACCGGGTTGCTGGTGGCCTGGCGAATCCCCGTGATCTCCCCCGCCGAATAGCCGTTGACGATGGCGCCGTCCTCGGCGAAGGCCATCTTTCTCGCGGCGTCCTTCGCCGGCTGCCAGTCGGAGTCGGTGGCGCCGCGCTCGACGTCGTCGATCGCTTCGCGCGACAGTTCGAAAGGTACGCGCAGCTCGATGAGGGGCTTCGACTCGCGAAGTTTCGCGGCAATTCCATCCGCCGGCCCCGAGATTTTGCGCTGGTGTCCGGTTCCAACGCACGACAGCCCGGCGCCGGCGGCGGCCGGCATGTCGACCACGCGGCGCCCGGCAAGGTAACGCTTCAGCGTCCGTGTCGTCTCGGCCTCGATGTCGGCCCACGCGGCCGCGGAAATCGGCGCGAGTTCGCGGTGCAGATTATTCATGCTGGATTTCCCCTTTGAGAGAGCCGATGCCGAGCGATCCGTCCGGCGTCGATTGAATTGACAGTGCGGCCTGTTCGGAGCCGGCCGACGAAGCGGGTGCCTCGTCGGCGCTCTCGAGAAGCGTCGCCGACGGCACGAAGAATAGATTGCCGGTGATGGCGCGGCTGAAATCGAGCAGCCGGTCGTAGTTGCCGGGCGGCCGGCCGACGAACATGTTCTCGAGCATCTGTTCGATGGTGCGCGGCGTGCTGCAATAGCCGATGAAATATGTGCCGAATTCCCCTTCGGATACTTTGCCGAAGGGCATGTTGTCGCGCAGGATCTGCATCTCCTTGCCGTTCTCCACGATGGTGTTGAGGGCGCTATGCGCGGAGGTGGGCTTGACGGAGTCGTCCAGCTCGATGTCGGACAATTTCTTGCGCCCGATGATGTGTTCCTGAGCCTCTGTCGACAGCCGGTTCCACCCGCCGAGATCGTGCAGATACTTCTGCACGATGACGTAGCTGCCGCCCGCGAAGGCCGGATCTTCTTCGCCGATGAGGGTGCAGTCGGCGATCTCATCGCCCTGCGGATTCTCGGTTCCGTCGACGAAACCGAGCAAATCGCGGTCCTCGAAATAGCGAAAGCCGTGCACCTCGTCGACCGGCAAGGCCGCGGCCGAAATGCGCTCCAAGATCTGCGTCGCCAGTTCGAAGCACATATCCATGCGTTGGGCGCGGATGTGAAACAACAGATCGCCCGGGGTGGACACCGCATGGCGCGAGCCGGCGCAGATCTCCCGGAAGGGATGCAGCTCGAGAGGCCGAGGCCCGTCGAAGAGGCGCCCCCAGGCATCGGAGCCGATTCCCATGACGCAGGACAGACCCGCCTCGATGTCGCGGAAGCCCACCGCGCGCACCAGCGCGGCCAGATCCGCACACAGGGTACGTACCGTGGCGCCATGCTCGGAGCCCGGCTTGATGGTCATGACCAGGAAGATCGCGGCACGGGTGAGCGGCGCCGTCACAGCTTGGGGGACCGGGGGCGGCCCTTCGGATTCTTCCTGCAACGACATCGGGCCGACCATGAGGGCAATACTAATACGCTTCAGCTGCTTTCGCGAATAGCCGATGGTAGCGCTTTTCAAGGCGATTATCGTTGCAACGCTAGGCGGCCGCACAGGTAGGTCCACACCAGGGTGGCGGCCGCGTTACTCGTCAAATCGGCATGATCGTAGGCCGGCGCGACCTCGCACAAATCCATGCCGGCCCAGTTGAGGCCGTGCAATTCCTCGAGCAGCGTCATGACCTGCGCCGTCGACAGGCCGCCGGGTTCCGGCGTGCCGGTGCCGGGTGCGAAGGCGGGATCGAGACAGTCGATATCCAAGGACAGATAAACCGGCGTGTCCTTCGACGGCGAGAGACGTTCGCGTACCGCCGCACAGATTTCGCGCAATTGCGCAGGACTGGTCAGCCCCCGCAAGTCTCTGCCGGTAAAGATCAGTCCGCCGCGCTCGCGCACATACTCGCGGATCCCCAATTGTGCCGGCGACCGAATCCCGAATTGCACGGTGAGCGCAGGATCGACCAGCCCTTCGGCAATCGCTTCGCGCAGCCATGTACCGTGTCCAGACGGCTCACCCGCATGATCGGGCCAGGTGTCGCAATGCGCATCGAAGTGGATCAGCGCGAGCGCCCGGCGGTCGCGCTTATGATAGGCGCGCAGCAGCGGCAAGGTGATCGAGTGATCGCCACCCAGCCAAACCATGTGATGCCGCGAGATCAGTTGCGCCGCCTGCGGCTGAAGCACCTCCCGCATCGCCGTCAGCGAGGTGTTCGGCAACGCAAGATCGCCGATATCCGCGATCGAGGCACCCGCGGCCACGTTGAACAGGGGATGCTCTCCATCGCATAGCATGTGGCTGGCGCGACGGATGGCGTACGGCCCGAAGCGCGAGCCAGGGCGATTCGTGGTTGCGCCATCCCAGGCGACCCCTGCGACAACCGTGTGCGCATGCGGCCGCACGCTGAGCGGCGGCGCGCTCAGAAAACCCGGGCGGGTAGTGGAGGTGAGAAAGGCGAATTGATGGTCGGTCATGAGATCCGAGTGTACAGACTGCCGGGAGCCCCAAGAAGGCCGAAGCCCGGCAATCCCGCCTTGACGTCGAACGCGCTCCGATGCCATTGTTTCCCAATGCAATCCGCCACTCCGCCATGACGCGCGCATGATCGTCGACGAATGGATCGAACAGGCCTGGTCGCTGGGTGCCAGCGACTTGCATCTGGAAGCGGGCACTGCTCTCGTTGCCCGGGTGCGGGGCGAGCTGCAGACCGTCGGCGGCGCGGTCGCCGGAGACACCTTGGTGCAGGCCGCCCAGGATTTTCTGGGCGCCGAGGGGTGGGCGCAGTTCAGGGAGCGCGGCTCCGCCGACATGTCCGCCGCCATCGGCGGCGTGCGATGCCGGGTGAATTTCTATCGGACCGTGCGCGGAGTGGCGCTGGCCATCCGGCTTCTCGCACCCGCCGTCAAGGATTTGCACGGCTGCAATCTACACCCGGATTTCCGCAAGCTCATCGAGGCGACCACCGGGCTGATCATCATTTCCGGACCCACCGGTTCCGGAAAGTCGACAACGCTGGCCGCGCTCATCGAAGAGATCAATGCGACGCGCGCGCGAAACATCGTCTCGCTCGAAAGCCCGCTCGAATATCTCTACGCGAATCGCCGCTCCTTCATCCGGCAGCGGGAGATTCCCACTCATTCTCCGAGCTTCGAGCAGGGCATCATCGATGCGCTGCGCGAGAATCCCGACGTGCTGGTCGTCAGCGAGATGCGCACGCCCGAGGTCATGCGATTGACGCTGAATGCCGCGGAGACAGGACACTTGGTGCTGGCCACCATGCACTCGGCAACCTGCGCAGAGGCGCTGAGCCGCCTCTGCATGTCGTTTCCCGGCGATATTCAGGCGAGCGTGCGCGCGCAGCTCGCCGACTGTCTGGTTGGGCTGAGCTGTCAGCGTCTGGATTTCCTGACTGCGCACCGATTGCGGGTGCCGCGCTGCGAAATACTGCTGCCGAGTTCCGGCGCCAAGGGAACCATTCGCGCGGGAAATTTCAGCCAGATCGCCAATGTGCTGCAGTCCGGCGGCGACGAAGGCATGTGGACATTCGATCGCTACCAGCGGTGGATGGAACAGGTCACGGAGTGGGTGCGGCCCGCAAGCGCTGCGGGGCTGCGCACTTCCGCGGAGGGTGGGCTGACTGTGCGTGGGGCAGGCGTCAGGCAGAGCATCCCTGCCTCGTCGGCCGCGCCTGCGCAGCCCAAGTCCGCGGCCGCGGGACCTCGGCAAACCATGAGCGGGCAAGCGGCGAGCGGGCAAGCGGCGAGCGGACAGGTCAGGACGCCCCAGAGCAAGCCGGGGCCGGCGTCGCCCGCGCCGGCGGACGACGTGTTCGAGGTGCCGGCCGAGGACATGGACCTTGCGCAGCTCGCGGAGCTTGCCAAGAAAGTCGTCGAGAGGAAACCCTGATTCTATTGGGGCTTTTCGGGTTGCAATAAATCGGCGTGGTGCCGCCGGGCGACGTCGGGATGCGACCGCAGGCGCCCTTTCATGTAGTTGAGCCCTACTTCCCGGAACAGCGGGTTTTGCGGATCGCGCTCGGGACCGCGGGCTTGCGTGGCGAGGCTTGGCGGCAGCTGCAGCAGCGGCACCGTGGCATCGAGGCGGGCACCCAGGAAAAATGCGGCGGATATTCGCTCGATGCCGGCGGGCGGCGCGATCACGCGGTGCATGGTGGCGCGTAGATAGCCGTCGGAGGCCAGTTCCAGCAGCTCGCCGATGTTGACGACGAAGGTGCCGGCGCGGGGCGGTACGTCGACCCAGCCGCCGGGGGTTTCAACTTGCAGTCCGCCATGCTCGTCCTGCAGCAGCAGGGTCATCAGGCCGGCGTCTTTGTGGGCGCCGACGCCTTGGTGGGAATGCTCCTCGGCGCTGCTGCGCCCCGGATAACGGATGAGCTTGATCAAATAATGCGGGTCGTCGCCGTACAGAGATTCGAAGGCATTGGCGGGCTGGCCGAGAGCCAGTGCGAAGGCGCGCAATAGCCGGATGAGCACCTGCATGGCAGTGGCTTCCCAGCGGGCGATCACGGGGCGCAACTCCGGCAGCGCCGCGGGCCATTGATTGGGACCTCGCAGCCTGGACCAGGCGGGTGAGCCGGCGTCGCTCGGGAGTGCGGGCCGCTCGGCGCCGATGTCGATCTGTTCGCGCCAATCGGGCAGGCCGCGCGTGCGCTCCGAGGCGACCCGGTTGTAGCCGCGGAAGTGGGGCGAATTGACCATCTCGATGGCCAGCTTGTCGGCTTCGGGAAGCCAGAAGAATCGCTGCGCCGCCTGCAGGAGGTCGCGCGGCAGGCGAGGGTCCATGCCATGGCCGGCGATATAGAAGAACCCGACGTCGTGGGCGGCGGCGAGCAGGTCCGCCAAGAAAGATGAGCGCCCCGCTTCGCCGGCCGCCGTTTCAAGGAACTCGAACCGGGCGAGTTCCAGCAAGGGTATTCGAGCATTGGTTTCGCCGGCGGCCATTCCCGTAGAATACTCAAGTGCCGACTCCCAAGCTGCAGATCGTCCGCAAAGCCTCCTTCACGGCCACGCCCTGGAAGAACGGGGGCGGCATCACCCATGAGGCGATCCGGGTGCCGGCGAGCGGCGATCCGTTCCGCTGGCGGGTCAGCGTGGCGCATATCGATGCCTCGGGACCGTTCTCGGAATTTGCCGACTACCATCGCAAGATGGTGCTGCTGCAGGGCGCGGGACTCGATTTGCGCTTTGCCGACGGCACGCACAAGGCCTTGCGAAAGGTGGGCGAACTCGTGGAGTTCGATGGTGCGCTGGCCGTGCAGTGCGAGCTGCTGAAGGGTCCCTGCGTGGACTTGAATCTCATGGTCCTCAAGTCGGACGGTGTCGCCGCCCGGGTCGAGCGCTTCGTGGAGTCGTTGGTGGTGAGCGCAGCTCGCAATGAAACGCTGGTGATTTGCGCCATCGATCGCAGGTTCAAGCTGGAAGTGGTCGCCGGAAAAACCGTGACGCTCGAGCCTTGGGATCTGGCGGTGCTGTCGCAGGGCAGCGGCCGCCTCCACCGGCTCGAGACGGCCAACTCCTTCGGGTCGACCTCGGTGTTCCTGGCGACCTTAAAATTTGTGAGTGGAGAGTAGCAGGCTGGTCTCGGTGTTGGAGATTCCGTCGATCAGGCGAATGCGGCTCAACACCTTGTCCACGGCTTCGAGGCTGTCGCTGCGCAATTCGGCGACGATGTCCCAGCGGCCGTTGGTGGTATGCAGCGCGGAGACTGCGGGGTCGCCGCGCAGCGCACGCAGCACCTCATCGGTTCGATTGCCTTCCACCGCCACGGTCATCAGGGCGCGAATGCGCTGATCTTCGGCCTGCGGTTTGAGCTTGACCGTGTAGCCCACGATGGTGCCGTCCTTCTCCATGCGCGCGAGCCTGTTTTGCACGGTGCCGCGGGCGACGTGCAGGCTCTTGGCCAGTGAGGCCACGGACAAGCGGGCGTTGTCGCGCAAGAGAGAGAGCAGCTGGCGATCGGTTGAGTCCATGGGGGCTCCTCGGGGAGAATTGTACAAATCGCCAGTATACCCTGGCGTTTTGCACAAAATCCCGGGCCGATTGATCAACTTTCTGGCTTTTCCTTAGCTTACCCCTCCCCGAAACTATCTCTTGGCTGCATTGGGGGAGCAAACATGGTGGATTACATCGGAACCGCGCGGCTGCGGGAATTGGTGTCGCGTATCGGGCCTGCCCGATTCATCGAGGAGCTGGCCGCCGAAATCGAGGCCGACTACCGGCGCTGGAGCGAGTTCGAGAAATCGGCACGGCTGGCCAGCCATTCGTCGAACGGCGTCATCGAGCTCATGCCGACCAGCGACGGCAGGCTGTACTCATTCAAATACGTGAACGGCCACCCGAAGAACACGGCCCGGGGCCTGCTCACGGTCACCGCCTTCGGCGTGCTCGCCGACGTGGCAACGGGCTATCCATTGCTGCTGTCGGAGATGACCTTCGTCACCGCGCTGCGCACCGCGGCCATCTCCGCGCTCACGGCTCGCCACCTCTCGCGGCCGACCAGCCGGGTCATGGCGCTGATAGGCAACGGCGCCCAGAGCGAATTTCAGACCATCGCGTTTCACCAAATCGTGGGCATTCGAGAAGTGCGGCTCTTCGATACCGATCCGCGCGCCACTGCCAAGCTGATCCGCAATTTGACGCGGCTGCAAATCCCCGATCTGACCGTGACTCGGTGTACGAGTACCGCCGAGGCGGTGCGCGGCGCCGATATCGTGACCACAGTGACAGCGGACAAGTGCAACGCCACCATTCTCACCCCGGAGATGATCGAGCCCGGAATGCATTTGAACGCCGTGGGCGGCGACTGCCCCGGCAAGACTGAACTGCATGTGGACATCCTGCGCGCGCGTGACGTACGCATCGTGGTCGAGTTCGAGCCGCAGGCGCGGATCGAGGGCGAAATTCAGCAACTCTGCGGCGCCGGGCAGGTCACCGAACTCGCGGACATATTGCTCGAGAAACGGCCGGCGCGGGCCGGCGACCAAGAGGTCACCCTGTTCGATTCAGTGGGCTTCGCGCTCAACGATTTCTCGGCGCTGCGCTACCTGCATCGCTTGAACGCCGAGCAGCCCGACGGCGGCCAGCGCATCGATCTCATCCCCGAGCCGGAAGATCCGAAGGATCTGTTCGCGGGCCTGGGCCGCGAACGTGCGTCCGCCGGCCGACGTAGGTTCGCGTGATGCGTACCGCCAGCCTGATTGGGGCGCCGACGGACATCGGCGCCAGCGATCGCGGTGCCTCCATGGGTCCCGAGGCCTTGCGTGTAGCCGGAATTCATGCGGCCTTGGCGCAGCGAGGCCTCGACGTGGTGGATCGCGGCAATGTCAGCGGGCCGCCGAACCCGGGGCTCATCAAGGTCAACGGCTATCGCAATCTGGCGCAAGTGACGGCGTGGAACCATGAGGTGCACGATGCGGTGTACCGGGAACTGCGGGAAGAGCACCTGCCGATTCTGCTCGGCGGCGACCATTCCTTGAGCATTGGCTCGATCTCGGCCATCGCGCGCCATTGCCGCGACGCGAAACGGCCGCTGCGAGTGCTGTGGCTGGATGCGCATGCCGACTTCAATACCCGGGAGCTGTCGCCCTCGGGCAGCTTGCATGGAATGCCCGTGTCCTGTCTTTGCGGTTTCGGCCCGCGAGAGCTGCTGCAGATTGGCGGGGCCACTCCGGCGATCAGCCCGCGTTGGGTGCGTCAGGTCGGTATTCGCAGCGTGGACACCGGCGAAAGACGCTTCGTGCACGAGCAGGACTTGGACGTGTTCGACATGCGTTCCATCGACGAGATGGGCATGAGAAAGGTCATGCAGCTGGCCTTGCAGGACATGAGCGAGGACACCCACCTGCACGTGAGCTTCGATGTCGACTTCCTGGATCCTGAAATAGCGCCGGGGGTGGGCACCACGGTGCCCGGCGGCCTGTCCTATCGCGAAGCGCAATTGTGCATGGAGATGCTCGCCGACACGGGACTGGTTGCTTCGCTGGATATCATGGAATTGAATCCCGCCTTGGACGTGCGCAACAAGACGGCGGTGCTCGCCGTGGACCTGGTCGAATCTCTGTTCGGCAAGAGCACTTTGATGCGCAAACCGCTGGCATTCCCGAGCGCCGTTGTCGATACTTGACGCCGTTTCGATGCAATCGCCTCAAGGATCTGCCATGGCCGCCAATTTGAGCCCACCCTCCTCGACACCCTCCCTGGAATCGCTGCGCGAGGCGGTCAGAGATC
Organism: uncultured Gammaproteobacteria bacterium; assembly: GCA_963837435.1. Taxonomy (GTDB): domain Bacteria; phylum Pseudomonadota; class Gammaproteobacteria; order Steroidobacterales; family Steroidobacteraceae; genus Bog-1198. Next base: position 1,111,349 of record CAWINJ010000007.1, on the reverse strand, counting down.
ATGGCGAGTGGGCCGAAGACCGGGCGGTGACGCGCCTGTTGCATGCCCTGGAACTCACGGGCGGCGCGCGCCACCGCGCGGTGGCCACTGCGGTGGCACTGGTCGAGGGGTCGCGTGCGCGGCGCGATGAGCGGCCGTTTCTGGACGCCTTCCTGCAGGAATTCGGACTGTCGAATCAGGAAGGCATTGCGCTCATGTGCATCGCCGAGGCGCTGCTGCGCATTCCCGACGATGCCACCGCGGATCGGTTGATCGCGGAAAAGCTCGCCACCGGCGACTGGTCCTCGCACGCCGGCAAGTCCGAATCGCTGTTCGTCAACGCCTCGACCTGGGGCCTGATGCTCACCGGCGGCATTCTCGAACTGGAACCCGGCATCAAGGCGGATACGACCGGATGGATGCGCAAGTTCACGCGCAAGGCCGGCGAGCCCTTGGTGCGCCTGGCGGTTCGCCGTGCCATGCGCATCATCGGCGGTGAATTCGTGGTCGGACGCAGCATCGAGGAGGCGTTGGCGCGCAGCGCGCGCGAAGCGGAGGTTGGATTGTGTTCCTTCGACATGCTGGGCGAGGGTGCGAGAACTCAGGCCGATGCGCAGCGGTATCTGGCCTCGTACGAGCATGCCATCGACGTCATCGGCGCCGCGGCGGCAGGGCGTCCCGCACAGGAGGCATCCAGCATTTCGATCAAGCTGTCGGCGTTGGAGTCGCGCTACTCCTTGCTGCAGCAAGAGCGGGTGATGCAGCGCCTGGTCCCCGTGGTGGGCGCGCTGGCGCGCCGCGCGGCGGGTCTGGGGATTCAGCTGACCATCGACGCCGAGGAAGCGGACCGTCTGGATCTATCGTTGGATGTGATCGAGGCGCTCGCCAAGGATCCCGCCACCCGGGATTGGCCCGGTTTGGGGTTGGCCGTGCAGGCATACGGCAAGCGCGCTCTGGACGTCATCGACTGGGTGGCTGCGACCGCGCGCACCTACGGCCGGCGCATGACCGTGCGCTTGGTGAAGGGCGCCTACTGGGATACGGAAATCAAGCGGGCGCAGGAGCGCGGCCTCGGCGGCTATCCGGTATACACGCGCAAGGTCACCACGGACGTGTCTTATCTGGCCTGTGTCGGGCGCTTGTTCAGCCATGCCGATGTCATTTATCCGCAGTTCGCCACTCACAACGCCCACAGCATCGCGTCGGTGCTGGAACTGGCGCCGGCCGGCGCCGACTATGAATTTCAGCGGCTGCACGGCATGGGCCGGCTGCTGTATGCGGAAGCGGCGCGGCAGATCCCGAAATTTCCGCGGGTGCGGATTTATGCGCCGGTGGGCGAGCACAAGGACCTGCTCGCCTACCTCGTGCGGCGCTTGCTCGAGAATGGCGCCAATACCTCCTTCGTGAACCGCTTCATGGATGAGCAGGTGACCGTCGCCGAGATCGTCCGCGATCCCATCTCGGAGATCGAGCGCTTGGAGACGTATGCGCATCCGCGCCTGCCCGTGCCCATGGCGCTGTACGCCGATCGGCGCAACTCCCGCGGCATCGATCTGGGCAACCCGCCCGAAGTCGAGGCTCTGAAGCGCGAAATTTCTGCGCGCCGGCCGGCGAAGCCCACCGCGGGACCGATCGTCGGCGGGATATTGCTGCCCGGCGCCACGCATCCGGTGACCAACCCGGCGGATCGGCGCGATGTCGTCGGCAGCACGCGCGATGCGGATCCCGCGGAAATCGCCAAGGCCTTCGATGCGGGCGCCGCGGCGCAACCGGCCTGGGATCTGAGGGGCGGCGAGGCGCGCGCCAGCATTCTCGACAAGGCCTCCGACCTGCTCGAAGCGAGCCGCGCGGAGTTTCATGAGCTGCTGGTGCGCGAGGCCGGCAAGAGCATATCGGATGCCATCTCGGAGGTACGCGAGGCGGCGGATTTTTGCCGCTATTACGCGCTTCGAGCGCGCACCCAGTTCGCCGCGCCCGAGCGCCTGCAAGGCCCGACCGGCGAGTCGAACGATCTGTCGCTGCACGGGCGTGGGGTGTTCGCCTGCATCAGTCCCTGGAATTTTCCCCTGGCGATTTTCGCCGGCCAGGTCACCGCCGCGCTGGCGGCCGGCAATGCCGTCGTGGCAAAGCCCGCGGAACCGACGCCCCTGATCGCCGCGCGCTTCGTCAGGCTGCTGCACGAGGCCGGGATACCGCCGCAGGTCCTGCATCTGGCGCCGGCGCGCGGACGCATATTCGGTGAGGTGGCGTTCGCCCACGACGCACTGGCGGGAGTTGCCATGACGGGCTCTACGGCGACCGCGCTCACCATCAATCGCAGCCTGGCGGCGCGCAGCGGCGCCATCGTGCCCTTGATCGCGGAGACCGGCGGCCTGAATGCGATGATCGTGGACTCGACGGCATTGCCGGAGCAAGTGGTCGACGATGTGGTGAGCTCCGCCTTCATGAGTGCCGGGCAGCGCTGCTCGGCGCTGCGGCTGTTGTTTCTGCAGGATGACATCGCCGATCAGGTGCTGGAGATGATTGCGGGGGCGATGGACGAGCTGATCATCGGCGACCCCGCGGATCTGAAGACCGACCTGGGCCCGGTGATCACGTCGGCGGCGGCGGCCGGGCTGGCGGCACACGCCGAGCGAATGCGCCAGGAGGTGCGGATCGTCAAGGTTTGCAAGCTCGGCGAGGCACATGCCAACGGCAGTTTCTTCGCGCCTCATCTGATCGAGCTGAACAGCGCGGCGCAGCTCACCCACGAGGAGTTCGGACCCATACTGCATGTGGTGCGCTACCGATCCAGCGACATCGCGCAGGTCCTGCAAGCGATCCGCTCCAGCCACTTCGGCTTGACGCTGGGGGTGCAAACCCGTTTGGAAGCGTTCTGGCGCGAGGTGTTCGAGCAGACGGCGATCGGCAATACCTATGTCAATCGCAACATGATCGGCGCGGTGGTCGGCGTGCAGCCGTTCGGCGGCACGGGCTTGTCGGGCACGGGGCCCAAGGCCGGCGGCCCGCACTATCTGGCGCGCTTCGCGAACGAGCGGACTCTGACGGTGAACACGACCGCGACCGGCGGCAATGCGGCGCTTCTGAACCTCGGCAACTGAGCGCTCTCGTTTCCGCGCCATGCGCTCAGCCGGCCTCTGCGCAGCGCCGCGCTACCCGGGCCTCTCCGCAGCGCGGCGCTACCCGCACATCTGCGCAATGAGCTCGTTGATCTGCGCGGCCTCGAAGGGCTTGACGATGGCGCGAACATTGGGGCCCCAGTTCTTCAAGCTCAGGTCGAGCGCATAGCCTGAGGCGACGATGATCGGGGCCTTCGGTTCGATGGCGAGTATCTTGCGGGCCAAATCCAGGCCCGACATGGCCGGCAGGCTAATGTCGGTGATGACGATGTCGAAGGTTTGCTCTGTGAATTCCTTCAGCGCCTCTTCCGCGGTGCTCAGGGCGACGATGCAGCGTCGATCCTGGGTCAACAGTTCGGAGGTGACCTCCCGTACGATGTCGTTGTCCTCCACGTACAGGATGCGCATCGGCGAGTTCACTAACGCAGTGACACCACGAGGCCCAGGCCCAGACCCACCAGCAGTGCAACGCCGAGGACCGGGCCCTGGTCGTCCTGCGGGTACGCGGCCGTGCCGGCCGCCGGCTGCGACTGGACGTGCACCTGATGCGCAACGTGATCGTACGCGCTGCGGGCCACGACCAGAGCCGAGTACACTCTGGCGCGAACTTTGCGGATTTCGGGATTCTCGGTATCTGCGACTCGCCTGATCAAATCATCGACACCTGCGAACAATTCCATCACCTGAGCCGCGGGAGGGGCGTTCATCGGATCTCCTGTCACACCGTGCTGATTGCCGTTATTGTTTTGTCATGCACGGGATCGGGCAGTCGGCTGTTACCTTGTGACCGCGTAGGATCTTTCTCACAGTGCCCGAGCAGGAACGGCCTCGAGCAGCAGCGCCAGTGCCTGGTTCAAGTCGCGGGTACCGGCCTCGTCTCCCTTGAAATGACCCAGCCGCACGACGACCAGATCGTGCGAAGGGATGATCATGGTGTACTGGCCGCCGGCGCCGGCCATGTAGTAGGCGTTCTTGGGCACGGGTATGGCGCCATCGCCATTGATCCAGAAAAATCCGCCGTAGATCGGCCGGCCGTCGGCAATCCAAGCCGGTGCCAGGGTGCTCACGAACTCGGTGAACCCCGGCGGCAGGATCCGCTGCCCATTCCACATCCCGTCCTGCAAGTAGAGATTACCCAGGCGAGCCCAATCGCGCGCGCAGGCCAGATCGTAGCCTTGAGTGAGCAAGTTGCCGAAGGGATCGGTTTCGATCACCATGCTGCGCACGCCGATCTTGTCGAATAGGGCGTGCTGCGGAAAGGAGGCATAGTTGCCGCCGTGCCGCTCAACCGCCAGCCGAATCAGGTAGTTGACCAACACCGGATCGGTATTGCGGTACCGGCCCACGGTGTTGGGCGGCCACTCCAACGGGCGCGTCGCGGCATAGTGGAAGGAATTGACGCTGCCGGTGTAAAGATAGAGATGATCCGGATAGGGTCCGGAAAGGTCGTAGTCCGGATCGTACGGCGCGCGGATGCGCAAGCCGCTCGACATCCGCAGCAGATCGGCGATGCGGATCTTCGCACGCGGGTCGCCGGGAGATTGCCATTCGGGGATGGGTGCCGGCTGCCACAGGTGGTACGCGCCCTGTTGCATGAGCACGCCCATGAGTGCGGCCGTGACACTCTTGCCCATGGACCAACTCTCGAGGGGGGTGTGCGCCGTGATGCCCTGGGCATAGCGTTCCCCGATGATCCGACCCCGCCACGTCACGAGGACGGCGGCCGTCATGCCGTCGGGCGAGGCGAAGGCGGCGTCCACGGCGCGCCCGATCTTGCCCCGATCGAGTTCGGCCGGGAAACCGCCGGTCGGCTTGTCTCCCATCGGCCAGGCTTGCGAGGCGGGATCGGGAAGCGACGATTCGATCGACTGCGGCTTGAATCCAAGCTCGGTCGTTCCGATGGGAAACGTCACGCAGCCCTGGTCGCCGAAGTACTTGGCCACTCGCACCGCGCCGCCGGGGACCGCGACGCTGACGGTTTTCGCGGCGCGATCGATGACGGGCTTGCCGAGCTTCGCGCGTTCGGCGTAGGGCGCGGTGAAATAGCCGACGTTTTCCGCCGCGAAGTCCGGGTCCAGGCCGGTGATGAACACCGCGGAACACATGATTTGCGCGAAGCCGGCGGCATGATGCTCGAGCGGATTGCCCGGCGGCGGCACGTAAGGCGTCGGCAGCTCGAGGGCCTTGTCGCGCGCAAGCATGGCTTCGAGGGACATTTCCGCCGCGCCAGCGGCGCTTCCATACGACATGGCGATCATTCCCAAGGTGCTGAATGCAACGATGCAATCCTCGAATCGCAAATTTGTACTCCCCGGCGGGCCGCGCCCGCGCCCTCTTCAGCACCCCAGTTTTTTCCCCAGGTGTGCGCGCAGGCCGGCGAGCTGCTCCGCCGACAAGGCTCCAAGGATACCGCGTCGCGCTTCGGGAATGTGAGCGGTGACTTCAGGGTCGGCGCCGAACACGTAGTGCTCGAAAAAGGCCGCCCAGGCACGGCGGGTGGCCGGCGGCAAGGCGCGGATACCGAGCAGCCCATGCAAGAGTGCGTCGAATGCGGAGTCCGCGAGTGCGCCGTCGCCGGCGAGATCGTGCCACCAATAGTTGACGAGCACATTGAAGGGCTCGAGCGATTCGACGTGGTGCCACCACAGCGGCGGAATGAATAGAGCATCTCCGGGCGACAGGTCGGCCGTCTGGGAGGCCGCCAATGCGTCCCGAAACTTCGGATATCGTCCATAGTCCGGATTGCGCAGAGATACCAGGCTCATCGGCGCCCCCGTGGGGGCGAAGTCGAGAGGGCCGATGTAGAGATTCGCAATCTGCTCGGGAGGAAACAGCGTGAAGCGTCGCCGGCCGGCCACCACGCAGCCAATGTTGTTCCACTCATCGACGTGAGTGGGGGTGGTGATTCGATTGCCAAGCCAGATGCGCGGCAGCACATTCGCCTCGACGATGCTCAAGGGGTTCTCCTCGGTGAACCCGGGCAAGCAATCGTTCAGAAGTGCGCTCTGCGCCGCGACCGCGGGCGATTTGGGGAATCGGGCATAGCGCAGGACCTGCTCCGCCACGGCCGCCAAGGGCAGGCGATTGCGCAGAAAATTGAAGCCGGTCATCGCGTCGTTGTAAAAGATCTGGCCGTCGATTTCCGGCGCCGTCAAGAGCGCATCGACCGGCTTGCCGGTGTCGAAGCGACTGAGATAGCCCACCAGCGCAGCGGGGGAGTCGAGCCCGTGCTTGACGGCGGGCCAATCGCGGACCAGCTGGCGCAGGATGGCGGGCCGCTTGTCCGTCAGCACATCGCGTCGAATGGTGTCGCCGTCGAGGCTCGAGATTTCGCGAATCGGGCTGGGCGCGGGGCTGCTCATTCTCATAGCAGGCGGCGCAGCGGCTCGGCCCAGGCGTCGGCGGGACCCGCGACCAGCAGCTGAATCGAGCCGGCGGCGGATCGAGCGATCCCGCGAATGCCCAATTCATTCAGGGCGGATTCGTCGATCCCGTCGGGCCGCGCCATGCGGATCAGTAGACGCCCCGCGAACGCGCCCAGCTCGAGGATATTGTCGCGACCGCCGAGCGCGGTCAGCAGGCCCGGTGCGTCGATGGGCCGCGTGCCCGGTGCACCCATGGAGGGCGCGGACGAAGCGGAAGGCGCTGGGCCATCGCTCGAGGGTGCGCCGCTCGTGGGCGCACGCAGCGCCGCGCGAATCTGTCCCGCGACTTGATCGGCGATGGGACCCAGCACCACTTGTAAACCCTGTGCCGCCTGGCGCAGCGTGCCGCGCGCGCCCAGGCGCCTGAGCGCGGCCTCGTCGATGGACTTGTTGTCGACCAGCACCAGGCGCAGGCGCGTGGTGCACGCAGCCACTTCGATGAGATTGTGCGCGCCGCCCAGAGCCGTCACGAAGGCGCGGGCGCGGGCGTCGGGAGTGGCCGGCACCGGCGGCGGTACCTCCGAATCCTCGGCTTCACGCCCGGGCGTGGCGAGATTCAGGCGCACGATGCAGAAGCGGAATACCCCGTAATACAGGCCGAAGTAGGCTGCGCCGATGGGCACAAGAAGAAGCGGGCGCTGTGCATGGCTGAAATTCAGCACATAGTCGAAGAGCCCTGCCGAGAAGCTGAAGCCCAGCCGCACGCCGCACACATGCATGACGACCATGGCGAGGCCCGTCGCGAACGCATGCAGCGCGTACAGCAGCGGCGCCAGGAACATGAATGTGAATTCCACCGGCTCGGTGACCCCCGTCAGGAACGAGGTCAGGGCCAGCGACAGGAGCAGGCCTGCAACCGCGGCGCGCCGCTCCGGCCGAGCGGTGTGATACATGGCGAGACACGCTCCCGGTAGACCGAACATCATGACGGGAAAGAAGCCGGACATGAACGCTCCGGCGCTAGGGTCGCCGGCAAAGAATCGATTCAGGTCGCCGGTGGCGCCGTGATAGTCGCCGACGATGAACCAGGCGAAATTATTGAGGATGTGATGCAGCCCGGTGACTATCAATATGCGGTTCAGGACGCCGTAGGCGAACAGTCCGAGCGAGCCGGCGCCGAGGATGGCGTGGCTGGTGGCGTCCATGCCGCGCTCGAGGAAGGGCCATGCATAGCCGAGCACCGCGGCCAGTACCAGGCCGGCCAGCCCGCAGAGAATGGGCACGAAGCGCCGGCCACCGAAGAAACTGAGATAGCTCGGCAGGTTGATATTGCTGAATCGATTGTAGGAGACGCCGGCGATGATGCCGGACAAGAGTCCGATCGGGATGCTGAGCTTGGCGAGACTGCCGGGCGGAGCGGCCAGCAGGGTTTCCACGGCGCGCGTGGTCACCAAAAAGCCGACCAGCGCGGCAAGGCCCGCCGCGCCATGGTTCTCGCGCGCCAGCCCAACGCCCACGCCGACCGCGAACAATAGCCCTAAATTCGAGAATATCGCGTCTCCGGCGGCCGCCATGGCGGCCCACCCCAGCAGATCAGGCTGCCCCAGGCGCAGCAGCAGACCGGCGATGGGCAACACGGCGATGGGCAGCATCAAGGCCCGGCCCAGTTGCTGCAATCCTCCGAAGCGCAGATTCATCGTGTTCTCCTCAATGCCCGAGAGTGCCTGCAACCAGTGCGCGCACCTCGGCGGGCGATGCAAGGTCGAGGCTGCGCAGGGCGAGTTCGCGGCAAGCGCCGATTCGCAGCGAGCGGGTCTGGCGCTTGATGGCGGGCACCGCCGCGGGCACCACCGAGAGTTCGCGCACGCCGAGGCCCAGCAATATCGGCACGGCCGCCCGATCTGCGGCCGCGCCGCCGCAGACGGCGACCATCTTGCCGGCCGCGGCGCCGGCGCTCGCGGCGGCCGCAATCAGCTTGAGCACGGCCGGGTGCAGGGCGTCGGTGCGGCCGGCAAGCTCGGGATGGCCACGATCCATCGCCAGAGTGTACTGCGTCAGATCGTTGCTGCCGATGGACAGAAAATCGACCTCGCGCAGCAGAGCGGCGGCCATGAGCGCCGCGGCGGGGGTTTCGATCATGGCGCCCAATTCGATTCGACCGAGGACGCCGATCTCTGCCTTGATCGCCTCGATGACTTCGCGCACGGCGAGTATTTCCGCGACATCGGTGATCATGGGGATGAGCAGGCGCACGCTCCCGGCTGGCCGTACCCGCAGTGCCGCGCGCAGTTGAGTGCGCAGTAGATCGGGACGCGCCAGCGCGGTGCGAACGCCGCGCAAGCCAAGCGCCGGGTTCGGCTCCGCCGGCAGAGGCAGGTAGCGCAGCGGCTTGTCGCCGCCCACGTCCATCAAGCGCAGAATCAAGGGTCGTGGCCCAAGGTCCGAAGCGATGGCCTGGTAGGCGGCAAGCTGTTCGGCCTCATCCGGCGCCGTGTCCCGATCGATGAACAGGAATTCAGTGCGCAGCAGTCCGCAGCCCTCGGCACCGTTGGCGATGGCCGCAGCGGCATCCGCGGCGCTGCCCAGATTTGCGAATACTTCGATGCGGGTCCCATCCGCGGTGTAACACTCGGTTTGCGCCAGCGCTTGGTCATTGGCACGGCGCAAGTGCCGGGATTCGACCGTCGAGAGTCCGCGCTCGATGGCTGTCGCGCTCGGCGTGCAATCCAGTGTACCGCCCTGCGTGACATGGACGTCGTCGTCGTCGCCGCCGCCTGCGTCGACGATGACGGTGGTGCCATTGGCGATATCTCGGATTGCCGCGCCCAAGCCGACCAACATGGGAATCCCCATGGCGGCGGCCAGAATGGCCACGTGCGAGGTGGCGCCGCCGCCGCCCAGACAGATGGCGACCAGGCGCTGGCGATCGAGCGCCGCCAGCTCCGAGGGCAGCAGGTCATCGGCGATGAGTACGGCCCGTTCGGGCAGGGGAATGTGCAGAGGCTGCGCTTCGCCGGCGAGCGCCAGCAGCACATGCGACTCGACGTCCAGCAAGTCATCGGCGCGCTCGCGCAGGCGCAAATCCTCGAGCGCTTCGAGCGCCGCGATCCCGCGGCGGATGGCTGCGCGCCATGCGAAGGCGGCGCTCTTCCCCGCCGCAATGAGGGCATGCGCCTCCTCGTTCACCTGAGGATCGTCGAGAAATTCCAGATGCGCGGCGATGATCTCGCCGCGCGCGGCACCGCCCGCGGCCGCCACGCCGGCGAGCCGTGCGCGCACATGGGCACGCGCCTGCTCGAGCGCGGCGCTTTCCCGCGCGGCACCCGCGCCGCTCTCGATCACGGTGATTTCGCGGCGATCGAGCCGAGTGGCACGGCCGACCGCGAAACCGGCGGCGGCGATCGCGCCCTTGAGCACTCCCGCGGCCGGCGGGGGTTGCAAGGCTGTTCCCATGGCGCTGCGCGCGGCTGGCGGCGCGAACCCGCCCGCGGCGGGACGGCTCGCGGAGGGGCGGCTCGCGGCGAATAGGCCAGCTCGGCTCCCCGCGGCGCGGTTCGCGACAGAGTGTTCGGCGCTCGATTCCATGCGCAGCGCCTCCTCCATGCCGGCAACCATGCCGGCCACGGCTTGCTCGGCGTCGGCGCCGCTGGCTTGGATGAACAATTCGTCGCCCTGGCGAACGCCCAGGGCCATGATGGCGATCACGCTGCGCGCATTGGCATTGCGTCCATGTGCGCTGAGCGTGGTTTGGGCGCCGAAGGACTTGGCGCGTTGCGCGAGCAGCGCCGCCGGCCGAGCATGCAATCCCTGGCGCAGAGTGATGGTGAGAGAATGAGACGCAGTGCCTGCCTCGGGTCCTGCCGCAGCTTCCCCGGGCGGTCCCGCCGCATGGAGCGGCGGCGAGATCCCCACGATCTCGAACAGCATCTCGCCCGCCGACACGGCGCCCGGGGTGCGGCACCGGCCGAGTTGCAGGCCGTCCATGGGCGTCACCAGAATCGGGGTTATCAGGCTTTTGGCGCCGCGCGCCACGGTGTCGAGGTCGAAGCGGATGAGCTCCTCGCCGGCGCGCACCATGGCGCCGGCCTGTACACGCGCCTCGAATCCGCGGCCGCCCAGCTGCACGGTGTCGACTCCGATGTGAATCAATACATCGATGCCCTCTGCCGGCCGGATGGACACGGCATGAGCGCTCGCCGGCAGCGTGATGATCCGGCCGGCGCAGGGTGCAAGCAAAACTCCGCTGGTGGGATCGACCGCGAGACCCTCGCCGAGCATGCGTCCCGCAAATACGGGGTCGGGTACCTCGTCTAGCGGGCCGCACCAGCCATCGAAGGGCGACAAAATCGGTAGGGGGGTCATTGGCGATTACTCTCCGATCTGCACCCAGTCGAGCGTCCAGAGGGGATCGAGCCGCGGACGGGCAAATCGCAGGCACAGGTCATGTCGGCCCGGCAGGCGGGGGAGCTGTTGTGAGGGCAGGGTGGCTACGCCCGAGGCATGCAGGGCCGGCGCAAGCGGCAGCCAGGCAAGCACGGGCGAGTCGCAACCATCGGCATGAATCTCCAGTTCGCCCTCCGCGGTGCGCGTGTTGCCGATGCGGATTTTCGCCTTGTCCGCACCGATTTCATAGGTGAACGGCAGGGCGGCGACGGCGGCGGTGAACCGCGGGCCGGCAGACAGGTCGACGCCGCGATCGATCCAGCAGGGATTCATGATGTCGACGGCGAGGCGGCTGGATGCGCCGGCCGCGTCGAGCAATAGCCCGATACCGTCGCTGCACAAATCGAGCTCGTGACTGTCGCGGCGCGACGCAGCCTGCGCATCGAAGCGCTCGGTCCGGGTGCGCGAAGCCCGCTCGGATCCGACGAATGCGGCGGCGCGAAGCTCGATGCCGAGCGGGACGGTGAGCGGCGTCTCATAGAGTTGCGATTGCGGCGTGGGATCGCTGCCGTCGAGGGTGTAGCGAATGTCGCCCAACGCCGCGGTGCCGCTGCGCGCTTGGTTGGACAGGATCACGGAGAAACCCTCAGCGCTGCGCGACGCGTTTGCGGCGGGCGCGAACACGCTGTCGGCATAATTGAGTCCGAAGGCGCGATAGCGGGCGAACATGGGCACCAGCCGCTCGAGGAAATCCGGCCAGTTGCGGCGCGCCGCGGCCGACCAGCCGACCTCCGCCAGCGCCGCGGCGCGCGGCAGCGCCATCCATTGCACCTGCTCGCCGCTCTGCATGTGCTCGGTCCAGAGATTCGCTTGGACGCCGAGCACATGATGCTGCTGGTCGGCCGCGAGGGACGCATCGTGCGGCTCGAAGCGATACACCTGCTCGAGAGAGACGAGCGTGAGCCGGCCCGGCGGTTCGTCGGCCAGCGTGCTCTGCCGGTTGTCGAAATACAGCGTCGGCGCCGGCGCCAGGATGCTGTCGTGGCCGGCCAGCGCTGCTGCATGCGCACCGGAGACCCCGTGCCACGACATGACGATGGCGTGTCGCGCGAGGCCGGGCCGCAGAATCTCGTCCCAGCCGATCATGCGCCGGCCATGCGCCGCCAGGTAGCTGCCCATTCTGCGCGTGAAGTAGGCCTGCAGCGCGTCGGGGTCGGATATGCCGAGCCTGCGGGCGCGCGCCTGGATCTCGGGCGAGGCCTTCCATTCGTCCTTGACCGCCTCATCGCCACCCAGGTGAATGTAGGGGGCGGGAAACAATTGCATGACCTCGGCCAGCACATTGCGCAGAAAGGCGAAGGTGTCGGGCCGAAGGTTGAAAACGTGATCGAGCACGCCCCAGCTCGCCGAGACGGACGGCGGCGCGGCGCCGGGGGCCGCCGATCCCAGCCATGGATAGGCGGCAATGGCGGCCGTCGCGTGCCCCGGCATTTCTATTTCAGGGACGATTTGCACATGGCGGGCCGCCGCAAAGCGGACGAGGCCGCGCACTTCGTCCTGGCTGTAGAACCCGCCGTAGCGCGCGCCGCCGGGACTCGTCCGCCATGCGCCCACCGAGGTCAGGCGCGGGTATTTGCGGATTTCGAGCCGCCAGCCCTGATCGTCGCTCAAGTGCCAGTGCAGCACGTTGAGCTTGTGCCATGCCATCCAGTCGATCATGGAGCGAATGAAGGAGATCGATTGAAAATGCCGGGCGGAATCGAGCATCAGGCCGCGCCACGGATAGGCCGGCGCATCGCGGATGGTTTGCGCCGGGATGAGACCCGAATGCCCTGCGGGCGGCAGGAGCTGCCAGAGAGTGACGGCTCCGTAAAACAGGCCTGCGCCCGTCGCGGCGGACACCGTGATCCGCCACGGCGTCACCGTGATCTCGTAGGCCTCGGGGCCTAAGCCTCTCCCGCGTCGAAATTCGATGTTGGGGGCATTCGCGGCGCCGATGCCCGCGGCGCCGCGCGCCACGGGCAGGGTGAGCCCATTGGTGCGGGACCACAGCTCCGAGAGATAGCGAGCCGCGTCCGCGGCGTCGCGGTCGCCGGCCGGCACGCGTAGCACGGTGGCGGAATCGACGGCAAAGGAGCCGGAGCCAGGGACGATGTCGGCGGGAATCGGAATGACGCCGCTGCGGGCCGCGGGGGACAGGGCGAGAACCGCCGCCAGGGCGACGGCTCGCGCCGCCGCCCTTCGTGTCCTCACGATTCGCCAGCCCTTCCGCACGTGGTGCACTCTATCCGATTGCCACGTGCACGGCCGGCTTACAATTTGAAGCGCACGTTTAGGTAGTACTGCGAACCGTTCTTGTAGAAGGCCCGCGGCTGAGTCTCATCCAGCGCATAGTACTTGAGCGTCGGGTTATTGAGGTTCATGGCGTCGAAGCTGAGCGACCAATTGTCGTTCACGGTGTAGCCCAGCGAGGCCGAGAGCGTGCCGATATTGTACTGAGTGAACGCCGTGTTGCGGTCGAGGCCGCTGTAGAACGAAGACCGATAGGTGTAGGCCACCCGGGCGCTGAAGTGCTTGTTCTCGAAGTAGCCGGTCACGTTGTAGGTGTCCTTCGAGGTGCCCACCAGGCGATCGTCGCCGGTGGTCACCAGCGAAGTCTGCTTGCCGTCGGCATAGGTGTAGTTTCCGATGAACCCGAAGTTCTCGTTGAAGGCCTGCTGATAGGCGATTTCGGTGCCTTCGACCCGGCCCTGGGCATTGACCGGATCGGTCAGCAGATAGGGCACCAGCGTGCCGTTCGGAAACTGCGAGCTGTAGGTGACGTAGCTCTTGGTTTCCGTCCCGTAGCTGACGTAGTTGCGCAGGTCCATGTAGAAGAGCGTGGCTGAGAGCAGCGAGCTCTTGGCGAAGTACCACTCGAGGCCCGCGTCCAAATTGGTGGAGCGGATGGGCTTGAGATCCGGATTGCCGCCCGAACCGCTGCCGACCTCGCCGACGGCGCCCGGAGGGGTCAGCGTGGTGAACCCCGCCAGCGCAGAGTAATCGGCGCGAGTCATGGTTTCCGCGGCGGCGAAGCGCGCCACCAGGTCCGGCGAGACGTCGATCTTCAAGTTGGCGCTCGGCAGCACATCGTTGTAGCTGTGCGAGGTGGGTACGCCGATGAAGGTGCCGAAATCCGAGTACATGGATCCAGGGGTCTGCGGGCTCACGCCGGTGTAGGTGAGCACATACTCGTCGGTGTGCACGTAGCGCAGCCCGACATTCCCCGCCCAATTGCTGCCTTTGAAGTCGGATTGCACATAGGCCGCAGTGTTCTTCTCGTGCACCTCGAACATGGAGTTCCAGTCCAACCGCGTCGCTGGGTTGCGATTGACGTTGGCGGGGCTGTCGTAGGCGGCAAGCTGCGCCGGCGACCACAGCCAGATGTCGGTCGGGATGTTGGCGCCGAAGGTGTTGAAGTTCGACGGGTAGTTCGAGAATGTGGTCGGGTAATTGGCGGTGCTTTGCCCGGCGGCGGTCGGGCCCTGGCCGATGACGCCCGCGGAGGTGCGATCGTGCCGCTCGAAGCGCGCCCCGAACAGCAGATCCGTCCAGGCGCCATCGTCGATCTTGTAGTTGCCGTCGATCTTGGCCCAGCCTTCCTTGTCCTGAACGTCGGTATCCTGGTCGCCGAATATCCAGCTGAACGCGACCGGCACGCCGCCCGGGGTCGGGGTGGTGTTATTGGTGTTGCCGAGGCCGAAACTCGGGCCGCTGCCGATGCCGTTCAGCTGATAGCTGGCGCCGGCACCGACGCCGGGATTCGTTTCGGAGACGTTCTGGTAGGGAGTTTTACCGTCGCCCCACGAGTAGCCCACCTGGCCGAGGAAGCTCAAGGCCTCGGTGGTGTTCCAGGTGGTGTCCAGATTGACGAAATTGGCCGTTGCAGACTCGTCCGGACGGGAGATCTGGTCGTAGACCCCGTAGGCGGTGCCGGCGACCGGCGCGAAGCTCGCGGAGGTGAGCGTATTGTTTTGGACCACGTAGCCCGGATTCGGCGCTTGGCCGGCGCCGGAATCGACGAAGTGAGTCGACCACAGCAGGTAGTTGTCATTGACGTTGCCGGCGAGCATCCGCGAGGAGAAAGCGGACAGGTCAAAGGTGAGGTTGTCGGCCGGCTTGAATTCGACATCGAGCATGCCGCCGTTGCGCTCGCGTTTCTGTTCGAAGAAGGCGGCGCCGATATCCGTCGGGTACTGGACCCCGGAGAGATTCGGATCGGCAAGCGCAACCTTGCTGCCGGGCGCAATGGTGTCGTAGCCCAGAACCTCGATGCCGTCGCGGCGCAGATGGCGGGTTTCGGAGAACAACTGCAGCATGACGCCGAAACTGCTGTCGTCGTTCTTCCAATCGGCGAGGGCGCTGTACTGTCCGTCGGTCTTGTCGGGCAGATCCGCGTAGACGGCTCCCGCCGACGCTTCCAGGGTAAAGGGCTTGGAGAAATCGAGCGGCTTGCGGGTAATGATGTCGACGGAGCCCGCCACTCCTCCCTCGACCAGGGAGGCGCTCGAGCTCTTCTGCACCACTACCTGGCTGACGATTTCCGAGGGCAGCAGGGTGTAGCTGACGCTGCGTCCCACGGTTCCGGTCTGATCCAGCACGAACCAGTCGCCGGAGGCCACATTGTGTCCGTTGATCAGGGTCTGGGTCAGGCTGGGGTTGGTGCCGCGCATGCTGACCCGGTCGTTTTCATCGAATCCGCCTTCATTCGCGCCCGCCGAACTCGTGGTGATGCCGGGCAGTCGGGAGAGGGAGTCGGCGACATTCTTGTCGGGCATCTTGCCGATGTCCTCGGCGGTCACGACGTCGACGATTTCGACGGATTTGCGCTTCGCTTCGATGGACGCTTCCGTGGATTTGCGGATGCCGGTTACGACGATTTCATCGAGTGCGCTGTTGTCGGCCGACGTGTCCGCCAGCGCCAACGACGGAGGCGCGAGCAAGGCGATGCCCAGCGCCGACTTGACCGCCAATGCGATCCGATTCATATAGAGATCCCCTGTCCGATTCATACAATGCCCCCTGTCCAGTCACCCATTCGATTTGTATATCGCTGCGGCCGGCATGCGGCGGTCGTCGGGTTGCTCGATTCTTCGCGTCGAGGCGACCTGTCCACACCAGTTAAGACCCAATATAATACCAATTTTGGAATTCTGCTAGTGCCGTGTAATAAATACATATTTTCTCTCTAAATATTTAACAAATATAATGAGTTATGACATGATGTCGTTGATTGTTGTTCTAAAAGTGGTATTTCTTTGGTATTGTTCCAATGACTGAAGACATACCGGAAGCGCGACTCAACCCCATGACATCTCTCGCCAAAGCGGTCGGCCCGCTCGACGGTCGCGGCAATTTGCCGCTGTATCAGGAATTGCAGAGGGCGCTGCGCAAGGCCATCGACAGCCGCATCCTCGGGCCTGACGATGCGCTGCCCTCGGAGCGCGATCTGGCCGCGGATTTCGCGGTCTCACGCATCACGGTGCGCAAGGCGCTCGATGGGCTGGTGGCGGACGGCTTGCTGGTTCGGCGGCAGGGGGCCGGTAATTTCGTATCGGCGCGGGTCGACAAGAATTTCGCGATGCTGACCTCCTTTTCGGAGGACATGCGCGCGCGCGGCCGCACGCCGCGCAGCGTGTGGATGAAGCGCGCGGCGGGCACGGTGACCCCGGAGGAGGCGCTTACATTGAGGCTAAGTCCCGGCACGCCGGTATTTCGATTCAATCGAATCCGTTATGCGGACGATGCGCCGATGGCCCTGGAATACGCGACCATCGTCGCGAGCGCGCTGCCCTCGATCGAGGCGGTGGACACCTCGCTTTACGAAGCGTTGGAACGCGCCGGCCATCGTCCGGTGCGCGCTCTGCAGCGCCTGCGGGCCGTGCTGCTGACCGAGGATCAGGCAGAACTGCTCAAAGCCAAGGCGGGCGATGCCGGCCTTCTGGTGGAGCGCCTCGGGTCGCTGCCTGACGGTCGTGCGATCGAGTTCTCGCAATCCTTTTATCGCGGAGATACCTACGACTTCGTCGCCGAGCTGAGCGCCTCCACATGAAAGCCGAGAGCACGCACATGTTCCAGGAGGCCGCGAGCAGCTCGGACGCGGTTCGGGCACAGCTGCGGCATGACGCGGCCGAAATTGCGGCCATCGGCGCGCAGCTGCGCCGGCTTGCGCCGCGCGCGGTGATTACCTGTGCGCGCGGCAGTTCGGATCATGCGGCCACCTACGCCAAATATCTGATCGAGACCCGCGCCGGGGTGCTGACGGCGTCGGCCGCGCCATCCATCAGCTCCGTCTACGGAGTGTCGCAGGATCTGCGCAACTGCCTGTTCATCGCGCTCTCGCAGTCCGGACGCAGTCCCGACTTGCTCGCCTCGGTCGCGGCCGCCAAGGCGGCGGGCGCGATGATTCTCGCGCTCTGCAACAGCCCCGACGCCCCGCTGATCGCGGCCGCGGATTGGGTGATCGAGCTGCGCGCCGGCATCGAGACCAGCGTCGCCGCCACCAAATCCTATCTCGCGACTCTCGCCGCGCTGCTGCGGATGGTGGCGGCATGGACCCAGGATGCCGGGCTCGAGGCGGCCGCCGATGGGTTGCCGGCGCTGATGGATCAGAGCTGGGCACTGGATTGGTCGGCGGCCCTGGCGCCGCTCGAGTCGGCCGCGCATCTGTACGTCGTGGGCCGCGGGCTGGGGCTTGGCGCCGCGCAGGAAACCGCATTGAAGTTCAAGGAAACCTGCGGCTTGCACGCCGAGGCCTTCAGCAGCGCAGAATTGCGCCATGGCCCCTACGCTCTGCTCGGCGCGGGTTTCCCTGCGCTGCTGCTGGCGCAGCGGGACGCGACCCTGGCCGGCGTGCAGGCCTTGGGGCTCGAGCTTGCGTGCCGCGGTGTGCCGGTGCTGATTGCCGGTGCCGAACCGTCCGGCGCGCCGGCGGACGCGATGCGCGGCGCCGGCGCCATCATTCTGCCCACCGTCACGGCCGCCGCAGAGATCGCTCCCATCTTGCTGGTGCAGAGTGCTTACCGATTGATAGCCACGCTTGCCCTGCGGCGCGGCTTCGATCCCGATCGTCCGGCGCATCTGCGCAAAATCACGGAGACGGTGTGACGCGTACCGCCCTCGTCAACGGCCGGCTGGTGACGGGCGGAGTCTTGGTGAGCGGCCGCACGGTGTTGCTCTCAGGGTCGCGCATCGAGGCGCTGGTGGAAGCGACGGATTCCCGTTGCCGGGACGCGGCTGAGGTGGACCTCGAGGGACAACTCTTGCTGCCCGGATTCATCGACGTGCAAGTCAACGGCGGCGGAGGCGTGCTGTTCAATGACGACCCAAGCGCCGAGTCGATCCGTGCCATCGGCGCCGCGCACCGGCGCTTCGGCACCACGGGCTTCATGCCCACCTTGATCAGCGATGATCTCGACGCCATCGGACGAGCCATTGCCGCCGTGCAGTGCGCGCTCGATGTCGGCATGCCAGGCGTTCTCGGCATTCACATCGAGGGGCCGTTCCTCAACTCGGCGCGCCGCGGGGTGCATGATTCGAAGCATTTGCGACCGCTCGACGCCGGCCTGGTGTCCATGCTGAGCGGGTTGCGCGCCGGGCGGACGATTCTGACCTTGGCGCCGGAGATGACCACGCCCGACATCATCGCGAAGCTGGCCGCCGCCGGCATTCTGGTGTCGGCCGGACACAGCGACGCGAGCTATGACGAGACCACCGCCGCCATCGCGCAGGGGCTGCGCGGCTTCACGCACTTGTTCAATGGCATGGCACGCATGGAACCCCGCGACCCCGGCATCGTCGGCGCGGCGCTGTACGATGACAAAACCTGGTGCGGCATTATCGTCGATGGCCACCACGTCGATCCGGTCATGCTGAAGCTGGCACTGCGCTGCAAGCGCCATGATCGATTCATGCTGGTCACGGATGCGATGCCGGCCGTGGGATCCGCCGAACCCAGCTTCGTCCTGCAGGGTAAGACCATTCGCGTGGTCGATGGCATTTGCCGCGACGAGAACGGCACCCTCGCGGGCACCACTCTCGACATGGCTGCCGCCGTGCGCAATGCCGTGTCCCTGCTCGGGCTCGACCTCGTCGAGGCGGCGCGCATGGCCAGCGAATATCCGGCGGAGTTTCTCGGGCTTGGCGAGGATCTCGGGCGCATCGCGCCGGGCTACCGGGCCAATCTGGTGCAGATGGACGATGAGTTCAAGGTGCGCAGGTCCTGGATCGAAGGCGTGCCGTCGCAGAGCGGTCCATCGGAGAGCTGCGCCGGCTAGGCGCGATTGCGCTACTTGGCGGCGGCCGATGCCTTGCCGGCCTTGGGTATTTTCAGCGACGACAGCGTGTCGAACAGGCTGCTGTTCGGATGCTTGGCGCAGTCGGCGAGCAAGGCGGCGGCGAAGGCCGGCAGCGAATCCGCATCGAAGAGATGGCTGCCGGACCTCGCCGTCGAAAAACCGAACAGCCACATCATGATGGTGTTCGCGCTCTCCGTGTCGCTGCGGGCGAACTCGGCATGCCGCGACGCAAATGCACCGCATTCGACATTGGCGAGATCCATCGGGTTCTTGGTCTCCGGTTTGACGATGGCCAGCGCCTCCAACATGCTCTCGGCGGGATTGCTCTTGCACTCGTTGTCCAGCGCGAAGCCGAAGGGCGCCAAGGCGTCCGAGTACATGACATGTGCTCCGGACTTCGCGACGGCGTAGCCGAACAGCCACATCACGGTGTTGATGGAATCCGCGGTGGGATTCGTGGCGGCGGCGGGCAGCACCTCATTTTCGTACTTGGCGCAGGAGAGCGTGGCCAGATTCAACTCGGCTGCCCGGCTCATGCAGGGGACGCAGCAGACGATGAGGGTGATCGCGGCGAGATATTTCATTCTTTTAGCTCGTGACTGGGAATCGGCGCGCCGGCCGTAACCGCAGTATGACAGCGTATCCGAGGGCGAGTTCGGTGGATCCCGGGGCGGGGAGCTCGCTGTCCCAGTCCCCCTAGCCCGATGCCGCTTTAGGCGCGATACTTTGGACATGATGGCCCTCACAATGGAGATATAGCGATGATCAAAGTCAGCGTGATGTACCCCAATACCCCGGGAAGTCGATTCGACCATATCTACTACCGCGACAAGCACATGCCGCTGGTGAAGGCCAGGATGGGTGCGAGCTGCAAGTACTACACCGTAGACAAGGGCCTGGCAGGTGGCGCGCCCGGCGCGCCGGCAACGTATGTGGGGATGTGCCATATATTTTGCGATTCGGTCGAGACCTTCCAACAGGGATTCGGTCCCCATGCGCAGGAAATCATGGGGGATATTCCGAACTACACCGATTTGACGCCCGTGATCCAAATCAGCGAAGTGGTGGTCGGCTAGCGCGTCGGGAGGCGTATCAGCGCCACTCTCTGGCGCGGCTCATGCTTCGCGGCCGGCGATCCTGCCCAGCAAGTCACGCAGCAGCGAGCGCAGCGGCGCCGCGAGCGCCGCGTCGAACGCGGGAGTTCTCGCCTCGCGCAGATAGGCACACTGCGCGATCTCCAATTGCAAGGCGTGGATGTCTGCGGCGGGATTGCCGTAGTGGCGGGTGATGTAGCCGCCTTTGAATCGGCCATCGACCACGAAGGAGAATTGTTTCTGCGCGCGCAGGGGAGCGACGACGCGCTCCAGCAGGGCGGGTGAGCAGCTGCGTCCGCCGGCGGTGCCCACATTCAAATCGGGCAGGCGCCCGTCGAAGAGCCCCGGGATGCGCGAGAGAATCGAATGCGCGTCCCAGAGGATGCAGTGCCCATGACGCTGCTTGATTTCATGCGTCGACGCGGCGAGCTTCTCGTGGTAGGGATTCCAGTACGTGCGCAGCCGTGCAGCGATTTCCGTAGCGGTAGGATTCGCCCCGTCCAGATACAGGGCGTCGCCGCTGAAGGTCTCGGTGGGACACACCGTGGTTTCGCGCTGCCCGGGATAGAGCGGCGCGCCGTCGGGCGGACGATTCAGGTCGACCACGTAGCGCGTGTGAGTCGCACGAATGACGGAGGCGCCCAGTTCGCGGCAAGAGTCATACAGCCGCGGCACGAACCAGTCTGTGTCCGGCAGATCGAGCGCCTCGGGCCGCAGGCGGGCGGCCAGGTCGGGCGGCAGGTGCGTGCCCGAGTGCGGAAAGCTGATCAGCAGCGGCAAATCGCCCGGCAGGTGCTCGAAGATCGGCTCGCTCATCCGGCCTCTGCCCTCGACGGCAAGAGCCGCTTCACGAGTGCGCAGAGGCGTCCCGATTTGACCCAATGCTGCGCGGCCTGGATATCCGGCGCAAAGTATCGATCGGCCGCATAGAAGGGCACGTCGCGGCGAATGCCGGCGTGGACTTGTTCGAGGCTGGTCGAGGATCGGGCCGGCCGGTGAAAATCGATGCCCTGCGCCGCGGCCAACAATTCGATGCCGATCACGGCGGCGGCGTTGTCCACCATCGGTCCCAGGCGCCGCGCGGCATGGGTGGCCATGCTGACGTGGTCCTCTTGATTGGCGGAGGTGGGAATGGAGTCGACGCTGCAGGGCGCGGCAATGGCCTTGTTCTCCGAGACCAGGGCCGCAGCGGTGACTTGCGCGATCATGAAGCCGGAGTTCACGCCGCTGTTCTCCACCAAGAAGGCCGGTAGGCCGCTCATCTTGGGGTCGACCAGCACGGCTATGCGCCGCTCCGACAGGCTGCCGACTTCGGCCAGCGCCAGCGCCAGGGTGTCGGCCGCGAAGGCCACGGGTTCGGCATGAAAGTTTCCGCCCGACAGCACGTCCCCCGTCTCGACGAACAGCAGCGGGTTGTCGGTGACGGCATTGGCCTCGAGAGCGAGGGTGCGGCTGCAATGGTGGATCAGGTCCAGGCAGGCGCCCATCACCTGCGGCTGGCAACGGAAGGAGTAGGGATCCTGCACTCGGGTGCAATCCAGGTGCGAGGCGCGAATGGCGCTGCCGGCGATCAAATCGCGGTATTCGCGCGCCACCGCGATTTGTCCGGGTTGCCCCCGGGCCTGGTGTATGCGTTCATCGAAGGGCGAATCGCTGCCTTTCAGAGCATCCACCGACATGGCGCCGGCGACCACGGCCGCGGCGAACACATCTTCAGCGCCGAACAGGCCCGCCAGCGCCAGCGCAGTCGACACCTGAGTGCCGTTGATCAAGGCCAGGCCTTCTTTGGCGCGCAGATTGAGCGGCTCGAGTCCGGCCATGGCCAAACCCTCGGCCGCGGGCAGCACGCGGCCGCGCACGCGCACCTGTCCGATGCCGAGCAATACCGTGCTCAGATGCGCCAGGGGCGCCAGATCGCCGGACGCGCCCACCGAGCCTTGCGCGGGAATCACCGGATAGACCTCGTGCTCTAGCAGGGCGAGCAGGGCGTCGACCACGGCCATGGTGATGCCCGAATATCCGCGCGCCAGCGCGTTGATCTTGAGCGCGAGGATGAGGCGCACGATGGGGTCGGGCAGGGCCTCGCCAATGCCTGCGGCATGGGAGAGCAGCAGGTTGCGCTGAAGCAGCGCCAGCTGATCCGTGGGAATGCGAGTCTGGGCCAGCAGACCGAAGCCCGTGTTGATGCCGTAGGCCGCATCGCCCGCCGCGATGATTTTTTCCACCAGAGAACCGGCGGCGGCAATCCGGCCGCGGTCCTGCGCCGACAATCGCAGAGCGGCCGGCCGCTCGTGAATTCGCCGCAGGTCCGCGAGCGTGAGGCCGCCTGCGCGGAACTCTAGTACATCGGCCACTAGGGCTGCTCGATCATGGGCAGGTTCAGTCCCTGCTCGCGGGCGCAGGCGATGGCGGTGTCGTAGCCGGCGTCGGCGTGGCGCATCACTCCCGTGCCGGGATCATTCCACAGCACGCGGCGAATGCGCTTGGCCGCGGCATCGCTGCCGTCGCAGACGATGACGACGCCCGCATGCTGCGAGTAGCCCATGCCGACGCCGCCGCCGTGATGGATCGATACCCAGGTGGCGCCGCTCGCCGTGTTCAACAGCGCGTTGAGCAGCGGCCAGTCCGAGACCGCGTCGGAGCCGTCCTTCATCGCCTCGGTCTCGCGGTTCGGGCTCGCGACGGATCCGGAATCCAGGTGATCGCGGCCGATCACGATGGGCGCGGAGAGCTCGCCGCGCTTGACCATTTCGTTGAAGGCCAGCCCCAGGCGATGGCGCTGCCCGAGACCCACCCAGCAGATGCGCGCCGGCAATCCCTGAAAATGAATCTGCGAGCGCGCCATGTCCAGCCAATGATGCAGGTGCGCATCGTCCGGGATCAGCTCCTTGACCTTGGCGTCGGTCTTGTAGATGTCCTCGGGGTCGCCCGAGAGCGCCACCCAGCGGAAGGGCCCGACGCCGCGGCAGAACAGGGGGCGGATGTATGCGGGAACGAAACCAGGGAAATCGAAGGCATGGGTCACGCCTTCATCGAGGGCCACCTGCCTGATGTTATTGCCGTAGTCGAACACCGGCAGCCCCATGCGCTTGAAGCTCAGCAGGTGCTCGACATGCTTGGCCATGGACCGATTCGCGGCCTGGGTAGTGCCGGCGGGATCGCTGGCGCGGCGCTCATCCCATTGCTCGACCGTCCACCCCTGCGGCAGGTAGCCGTTCACCGGATCGTGCGCGGAAGTCTGGTCGGTCACGGCGTCGGGCCGGATGCCGCGCTCGAGCAGGGTGTGCAGCACATCGACGATGTTGCCGAGCAGCGCCACGGAAATCGGTTTGGAATTTTTCTTCGCGGTCTCGAACAAAGCGAGCGCCTCGTCCAGGGACTTCGCCTGCACGTCCACGTACCCCGTCTCCAATCGCTTGGCGATGCGGCTTTGACGGCATTCGACCGCCAGCATGCTGAATCCGGCCATGGTGGCGGCCAGCGGCTGCGCGCCGCCCATGCCGCCGAGACCGGCCGTGAGTATCCACTTGCCGTTCAACTGGCCGCCGAAGTGCTGGCGGCCCATTTCGACGAAGGTCTCGTAGGTGCCCTGCACGATGCCCTGGCTGCCGATGTACACCCAGGAGCCGGCGGTCATCTGGCCGTACATGGCGAGACCCTTGCGGTCGAGCTCGTTGAAGTGTTCCCAGGTCGCCCAATGCGGCACCAAATTGGAGTTGGCGATCAACACGCGGGGCGCGTCCGCATGCGTCGGGAACACGCCGACCGGCTTGCCGGACTGCACCAGCAGGGTCTCCTCCTCGGTCAATGTCTTCAGGGTCTCGACGATGCGGTCGTAGCAATTCCAGTCGCGCGCGGCACGGCCGATGCCGCCGTACACCACGAGCTCCGCGGGGTTTTCCGCGACCTCGGGATCCAAGTTGTTCATGAGCATGCGCAGCGGCGCTTCGGTCATCCAGGTGCGTGCGCTCAAGGTATTGCCGCGCGCGGCGCGGACGACTCTGGGTTTCAAGGGGGCGAGCATGGCGGTTTTCCTCTAGGGTCCTTAGGGGCGGAAACGCCCCGACATTTCATAACGGGAACCGGGATAGAACAGCTTGGCCACCGAGGCAGTCTGCCCGGCGGTCCACGTGCGTCGAATCATTAATAGACAGGGCTCATCGGACGGCATGGCCAAGAGCTTGCGGGTGCGATCATCGGGCATCACAGCGCGCAGCAGGTGTTCGGCCTCCTGCAGCGGCGCTACCTTGACCAAGTAGTCGTGCGGCGTCGTTTGCTTGAAGTCCACGTCCAAGTAGTCGGGGGCGAGCTTCGGCAGAACATAGCGGTCTTCGAGCTGGATGGGCCGGTCGTTCTCGAAGTGCACGATGACGGAGTAGTACAGCTCGCTGCGCGGGGAGATGCCAAAATCCGCGGCCAGCTCCGCCACCGCGCGAATCCGCTCCAGAGAGACGATTTCCGCCCGGTGCGCATGCCCCCGGCGGTGTATCTCCTCGGCGATGCTGCGGATTTCCAGCGGATGTGTCTGGGCGTGCTGATCGGCCACGAAGCTGCCCACGCCGGCGACCCGAACCAGAACCCCTTCGTCGCGCAACTCACGCAGCGCCCGATTCGCCGTCATGCGCGACACGCCAAAGGACTTGACGATGTCGTTCTCGGAGGGAACCCGCTCCGCAACGCCCCACTTGCCCGAACCGATGTTGTCGAGAATGTGCCGCTTCACCTGAAGATATAGCGGCTGCAACGACACATTGGACCTGCTCATGGCGGAAGAGTAAGCTGTATAGACAGGTACAGTCAACTTATTTTTCCGCTCTTGGGTTCCCTCAGAGCGACGGCGCAGGGAGAATGCAAAGCGCCGCGTCAAAGCGTGAACCGGCACCGCAGAGATTCAGGTTTTACGCCGATGGCGCGGAGGTTAGGGTGATTCGAACACGGACAGGATATGCCCTCGTTGCGCTTCTGGCCCTAGCGCTGGGCTCAGGCTGCGTCCCCATTTCCTTGAACAACGCAGGCACGCAGAATCACTACCAAATCCTCACGGCGGGCCATACCGGATGTGTGCCGGCGGAGAATCAGCTGTCGAATCTGAACATTCAAGGCGACGGCGATGGCACTTGGAACGCCGTGTGCCAAGGTAAGACGTATCTATGCTCGGTCACCGGGCAAGGACACGAAGTTGTCAGCTGCGCCCCGGCGGTGCGATAGACGCATCGATGGCCACCGTGATCGGCGGTCGTCGCAAAGCGGTGATTGGCAACCTACGGTAAGCTGACTGCCTTTCTTCCCCGGACCCAGCCGTAGTACAGGGAGAGTCATGGTCAACTACAAACACTACTTGTATTTGAGGTATACCTTACTGGCCAACATGATTGCGGCACTGATACCTTCGATGTGCGTGAAGGGGCGCGCAAACGATCCACTTCTGCACTCATCATGGTGGACGCTGGACCAGCATTCCGCCGTTCTCGTGGTTTGCCTTGCCGCGATTTCGAGTTCCGTGCTGGCATTCGTCGCCACGCGCACAGGCAATAGACAGTGGTGGATATTTGTCGGGTGTGGGGTCGTCGCAGGAAATTTCCCGGCCACGTTCTATTTGGCTACGGCGCCGGATAACGTCCACGTCCCGCTTGCCGAAATGTATGTGGATGGCACTGTATGCGGCCTAATTGCAGGCGCGGTGCTGACCCTAATGCTGAGAAATAGAACTAAAAGCGCCGCCGCATAACAATCTCTGCTCAGTTCCAAATACTGCAGGGTGCTCGATAGAGCATCTGGTGTGCCGATGAGTGCGGCGACAGGAGACTAAGAGAAATGGAAAGCAATGGCGACACTCGCAACTCCGCGCGCGTGACAGCATCGATCGGGCGCGCTCGGCTTGCGATTGGGCTCTTGCAGGGCGTCGTCGCCTGGTTGCTTCTGAGGCTGGTACCACCGAGTTCCTTCGTCAGCCCCGTCAAACAGATGTATGCGACTTATTGGGCTTCACGGCATCCGATGGTGTTTGCGGCCCTCGCACTAGTCACTGCATATGTGCCCTTGATCGCGATCGCGGAAATTGGACGCCTGCGTCGCAGGGCGCTCGCCATTTATCTTGGTCTGGCGAGCGCAATCGTCGCCGGGCTCGCCTCGTATGATATCTGGCGTGATCCGATTCAATACTGGGGCATCGATCCTGTCTCGCGGGTGTGGCCTTCCTTCACTGTCGGCTTTTGCACGACGCTGGGATTGTTCATTGTCAATCAGCTGCTCGAGCACCGCGAGCGCGGGTACACGCTGTTTACTCATTACGCCGATCACTTTGAAGACAGTTGGATGCGGGCCTTTCAGCTCGTTCTCTCCGTCATTTTTGCATTACTCGTCTGGGCCCTGCTGGAGCTGGGCGCGGGGCTTTTTCATCTGATTCATCTCGAATGGTTCCGGGAAATGATCGGGCACAATTGGTTTCGCTGCCCGGCGCTGGCCGTCGCGTTTGCCGCCGCCGTTCACATCACCGATGTACGGCCGGCGCTCCTCACGGGGGTTCGCAACGTCGGTTTGACGCTACTCTCGTGGCTGCTGCCGATCGTGGTCACCCTCGGAGCAGGTTTCCTCGTTGCCCTGGCGTTTGTCGGAGTGAAGCCGCTTTGGGCGACCGGTCATGCCGCATCGATTCTTCTATGGGCCTGTGCCATCACCGTGATGCTACTCAATGCTGCCTACAAGGACGGCGATCCGTCCAGCTTGCCGCCTGCGGCCCTGCGTTGGACGGCCCGCCTGGCGGGGCCTATCGTGCTGTTGCTCGCACTGTTGGCGTCCTATGCGATTGGCTTGCGCGTTTTCCAGCACGGCTGGACACCGGAGCGAGTGTTCTCCGCGGCCGTCGCATTCATGACCCTGGTCTATGGCGCGGGCTACACCTATGCCTCCGTACGCCGTGAAACCTGGCTCACGCCGCTCGAAGGCGTCAACGTGGCTGCGAGCCTGATCATTCTGGGAATTCTGGCGCTGCTCCTGTCGCCGGTGGCGGACCCGGCGCGCCTATCGGTCAACAGTCAGCTTCAGCGTCTGACGCTGAGCGAGATTTCGCCAGCTCAATTTGACTACGAGTTTCTGCGCTTCGAGAGCGGCCGTTTCGGAACCCAGGCCCTCGCGCGGCTCGCCGACGATGCGAATGAGGATGTACGTGCGCGCGTAGCTCGCATGCAACAGACCAAGACCCGTACGTTCCATGCGGCTGGTGAGCCGGACCCAGCGGCGACCGAGCCGGCATTTTCACATGTAACGGTCTATCCCAGGAATGTCCGGCTTCCCGACGACTTTAGAAACACCGATTTCTCCAAGGCAGCCCAGTATCTGCCTGGTTGCCTGCGCAACGGTACATCTTGCGACATCTATATCTTGTCTTACGGTGCACCGGGCGAATCAGCAATCATCGTTCGGGTCGACAATCCTAAATCGGGGTCGCGGGCCGGCTACTTTTTCTCGTCGGGGCAAGTGTTTCAGCGCGACCGTGAGGGCAAATGGATCAACACCGGTAGGTTCTCTGCAACGGAATGCCCCAGCGTAGTCGCCGCACTGCGCGACGGAAAAGTAACGCCGGTGCGGCCCGAGTACGACGATTTGCTAGTCGATGGGATTCGGATTCGCTTTTCTCCGGCCCCGCGCGTGGATAATGTGTGCGCAAAGGAACCCGCCCCGAAGCCCGCCAACAGCCAGGATAAACCGCCGGATGCCGATGCGCCGGTACAGATGGGTCCTGCGTTTGGAAAACCCTGACTCATTGGGTACGTATCAAAGAAAGTCGCCCGCCACAGACGCGGCACGCCGGCGACGAGACCGCGGGGTCGAGGGGCTACGCTCTCAACGTGCTGAAAACATGGGCTGTATCGTTGTATTCTCGGGCATAGACAATTTTTCCATCTTTGATCTCGAAAAAGGTGTGATACAGATTGTTGAAAGATTTCCCCTCCGTGGTGACCGCAAAACTTTCAGCCATCGCGCACACTCGATTCTCCTCCGCGACAATGGGGCCAAGCTGGAACCGGATGCCCCCTTTGAGTCGCGATTGAATCCAGTGCAACGCCTGTTTGAATTCTGCCATGCCGTATTCCCCCCTTACGGTGGGTATCCAGTAAAGAGCAGCAGGTGAGAACAGCGCAATCACTGCCTCGACATCGCCTTTCTCGAAATGCAGAAAAAACTGCCGGGCGATATTTTTGTTCGCCGTGATCGTGGTGCTTTCCATCGATTGACTCCTCTCATCAGCTACGTGCGGGCGAATCGTTTTGGGCGGCTCGAGCCTATTGCCGAGGCGCGGCGAAATGGTGGTGAATGAGCCAAGAATTCCATTTGTCCGCGGCCGCCTCAATGTGTAAGCTTATGTGTAAGAGGTGACACATGGCAACCAACCTTTCGCTCGACCCGAAACTCATCGAGGAAGCCGTCAAAGTGAGCGGTGAGCGTACAAAGAAGGCCGCAGTGACGCGCGCGCTAGAGGAATTCATCGCCCGCCGAAAGCAGAAGCACTTGCTCGATCTGATGGGCAAGCTCGAATGGGATACTGACTTCGACTACAAGGCCGAGCGTTCACGCCGATGACCATGCTGGTTGATACCGGCGTTTGGTCGCTCGCTTTTCGCCGGGACACGCCGGTATCCGGCCCCGAGGTGCTGACGCTGCGAGCCGCGATCGACGGCGGTGATGCGATTGTCACCACTGGGCTAGTGCTGCAGGAACTGTTGCAGGGCTTTGCTGGCCCGCGTGCCCGCAAGGACATCGTGCAGCGATTCGCAGCCCTACCGCTTCTAGTGCCGGATCGGCAGGACTACATTGATGCCGCGGATATCCGCAACGTTTGCCGGCGGGCTGGGGTCCAGATCGGGACGATCGACGCACTGCTGGGCCAGCTATGCATACGCCACGAATTAACTTTACTGACGACGGACGCCGGCTTCACGCTCGCCGCGCGGCATTGCCCGCTGCGCGTCTGGAGTCCCGCGCCCTGGGAGTGGGGGACAGCAGGCGGCCAACAGCGGTGCTAGAACACATTGGAATACTTGCCAGGAAGCAGCCGTTCGCGGCCTGCGGTAATCTATCCACCTATGTTTGACGAGCCAGCCCTAGGGCAAAGGAGTGCACGCTGGGCGCCGCCGCGCGTCGAGGTATCGAGATCTCGTAGGGATGGTCATTGCAGCTAAACGGAGGAGATCATGGAATTCAAGGACGTATTGGCTATGTACTTCGAGAGAGGAGTGGCCTTGCAGACCTTCTGGAACTTCTACATTACGATAGCTCTTGGGTATCTGGCCTTTTTGGGTGTGCTAACTCCGCTGCCGGTCAATAAACGCGCTGCAGTGCTTCTGACTTGTGGATTCGTCGTATTCGCCGCAGCAAACCTGGGTGGGCTCATCGGGGTGACTAAGCAGCGGCTTGAATTGCAGTCATTGCTTACCGCAGAACCCAAGAATCTGTCCCAATATCCATCTGACCTGGCGAATATACGACAGACGTTGGACGCGCCGACGGTGGACGGAGTAATCGGCGTGCACGTGGCGGGAGATGCCTTGCTGTTGGTTTGCATTTGGTTTATTCCCGCAATGAGGCGATCCGAAAAAACGCGTCATACGGAATAAGGAAGCTGTCGAACGTCTAGCATTTACGCTCACGCAGGAACTCGGTGCCCCGCTGGCGAGGTAGCGCAGCACCGGTCGGACTGACGCTTCTGTCCGGGCCGTACTTGCAGGCGTTGGCTGCCGCCTCTGCGCAAGGCATAGGCCCAATCCATCTGCCCTTGACGTTCATTCGATCGAACCCCGTTACGACTATTGCGGTTGGAGGACAGACCGTTCAGGCGGTCGTAGATACTGCAGGCGACCTTCCAGTAAGCAGACGGTGACGGACGTCCGGTTGGGGTCGAAATCGGGCGGCTCTCTTGATCATCGGTCCGGCCGGCGCACATCGCCGGGCCACGCGCCATTAAACTATGTCGTTAGCCGTTGTCATCAATTTGAACGAAGTTGTCGAAGCGAGGTAGATCATGCGTTGGTGGTACCTTTCTCTTGCGATCATTGGTGCCGTTTTGCCTTATTCGCGGTTTGTCCCATGGCTTGTTGACCACGGACTTGACCTTCGATTGCTGCTGAGTGAGCTCTTTTCCACGCGGATAGGTGGCTTCTTCGGTTTCGATGTGCTGATTTCGGCCGTGGTGCTCTTGGGGTTCATTCGACGTGAGGGCGCATCACGAGACGTGCCTCATCAATGGCTGGCCATTGTGGCAACCTGCCTTATAGGCGTGAGTTGCGGTTTGCCGTTGTTCCTGTACTTGCGCGAGCGGCGGCTCGTGAGTGACGGCTAACTTTCGTCGGAGCGGGTTCTGTTCAGAAGTAGTCGCCATTGACGAATCCTATCCTTTGCAAACCGCGATGCTGCAAGTCCGCCAATGTCTGCGCGACGATTTCGTACTGCGCGAATTTGTCGACGAGTATGTGCACCTCGGGCTGAGGAGTCTTCGCGGCCTCCTGACTGATGTAGCCCTGCAATGTGGCGCGATCCACCGGCCGCTCGTTCCATAGCAGTGTCCCATCGAAATCAATCGACAGGTCGATCACTTCCGGCGGGGTAGACGGCGGGTTCGGATTCGGCAGTGGATTGTCTATTTTGATGGCGTGCGTCTGACTCGGAATCGTGATGATGAAAATGATGAGTAGCACCAGCATCACGTCGATTAACGGGGTCATGTTGATGTCGGAGCATGATTGGCTATCGCTGCGGCCAGGTGCCATTGTCATTGGATGTATCTCCCGTGTCGCCAGCCCGCTCGGGTCGCCGGCGCGTCGTGTCTCCGGCACCTTCAGCGTTTGGAGCCATCCGCACGTTGCGAGTTTGTTGACCCTTAGTAGTAAGTCTACATAGGGTGGGGGCCGCGTGCAAGGGACGAGCATCCGGCAATATCGTTAGGCCAGCCTGCGCATCAATTCGGCAAATCGCGGGCGCAATTGGTCTTCGGCTGCATGGTGCCGGTTCTTGATCACCCAACGGCCGGCGACCATGACATCGCGGATGGCGGCGTGGCCGCCGGCGAACAGCACATGGTCGAGGGCGGTGTCGGGCGCGGCGCCCACGAGGGAGGGATGCTCGGCATCCAGTACCAGCCAGTCGGCGCGGCGGCCGACCTCGATCGCTCCTGCCGGCTGGCCAATGGCCTGCGCGCCGTGTTGCGCGGCATCGCGCCACAGGCGGGTGCCCACATGCGACTCGGCGGCATCGGCCAGCACGCCGCGGCGCTTCTTGCGCAGACGCTGCTGGTATTCCAGCCAGCGCAATTCCTCGGCGGGATTGACGGTGGATTGGCTGTCGGTGCCTACGCAGAGGCGGCCGCCGGCTTTGAAGAAGCGGGCCGTGTCGAAGAACCCGTCGCCTAGATTTGCCTCGGTGCTGATAGAGACACAGACGGCGGCGCCGGCGGCGGCGATGCCTTCGAGTTCCTTGGGCGTCGTGTGAGTGGCATGCACCAGGCACCAATGGCGGTCGAGCAAACGCGTATCGAGCAGGAGCTCGATGGGTCGGCGCCCGGTCTCTTGTACACAGGCCTTCACTTCCAGCACTTGTTCCGCGACGTGGATGTGCACGGGCATGCCGGCGTCGATTTCGCGGAGACGAAGCGCCGCGGCGCGCAAGGTCTGCAGCGGCACGGCACGGAGGCTGTGGAAAGCGGCGCCGGTGCGCTGCGTGCGCGCAGCGCCGCGAGTGCCTTGAGCTTGCCGTTCGGCGGCAATCCGGTCTTCGATCGCATGCAGGAAATCGTCCGTGTCGGAAGCGAATCGAACCTGCTCGGGTTTCAGCGGCCGGCCGCCGAAATCGCTGGTCTGGTACAGGGTGGGAAGGAAGGTGAGGCTGATGCCGGAGAGGGTCGCGGCGTTGCTGACGGCTTCCCATAGAGCGTTCACGCCGGAATAGGGCGTGCCGTCCGGTTGGCGGTGCAGGTAGTGAAATTCGGCGACCGAGGTGTAGCCGCTTTTGAGCATTTCCAGGAACAGTTGTGCGGCGAGAGTCTGCAAATCGTCGGGCTCGATGCGATTCGCGAGCGCGTACATGGCGCGGCGCCAGGTCCAGAAACTATCGCGCGCCGACAATCGATATTCGGTATTGCCGGCCATGGCGCGCTGGAAGGCGTGACTATGGGCGTTGGCCATGCCGGGTACCACGATGCCATCGACGCTCTCTGCGGCGGCATCCGAGGTGCGCCCCGGGGTCTCGCCGTGGCGGCCGCCGGCGGGCGCGGCATCGATGGCGGTGATGAATCCCTCATCGGAGACGGTGACGGCGACGTCTTGGACCCACCCTTGGGGCAGGAGTACCGAGGGTAAATGGTAGCGATGCATGTTGACTATACCTGTATAGGGAACCGCTTTTGCCGTATCATACGGTAACTGGCAGCGGCGGGCGATCACTTGCAAAAGACTTCGGGCAAAGAATGGGACCAGATCTGGATCGGCGCAAACATCGCCACGATGGCCGCCGGCGCGGGACCCTATGGCAGCCTGGAAAATGCCGCGCTGGCGGTGCAGGGCGAGCGCATTGCCTGGGTGGGCAGCGCGGCCGAAGGCCGGGCCAGGGCCGCCGAGCAGAATCTTCCCGTCCAGGATGCTCGGGGCCTGTGGATGACTCCGGGGTTGATCGATTGCCACACGCACCTGGTCTACGGTGGGAACAGGGTCGAAGAATTCGAAAAGCGGCTCTGCGGGGTCTCTTATGAGGACATCGCGCGCGCCGGGGGCGGGATCCAGTCTACGGTGAATGCCACCCGCAGCGCGACCCATCAGGAGTTGTATGCGTCGGCCGCCGTTCGCGCCCGGCGCCTCATGGCGGAGGGCGTCACCACTATTGAGGTGAAGTCGGGTTATGGGCTGACGCTCGATGCCGAGCGCCGCCTGCTGGAAGTGGCGCGCGATTTGGGCCGGGAACTACCGCTGTCGATCAAAAAGACGTTTCTGGGCCTGCATGCCCTGCCGGGCGAGTTCGCCGCGCATCGTCAAGATTTCGTGAACGAGGTCAGTGGTCCATGGCTCACCTCGCTGGCGGCCGAGGGCTTGGTCGATGCCGTCGATGCATTCTGCGAGAACATCGCGTTTACCCTGGACGAGACCGAGCGTCTGCTGCGGGCGGCAAAGCAGATGGGATTGCCCGCTCACGTGCATGCGGGCCAACTGAGCGACATGGGCGCCGCCGAATTGGCCGCCAAGTGCGGTGCGTTGTCGGCGGACCATCTCGAGTACTTGAGCGCTGCCGGCGCTCGTTCTCTCGGCGCCGCAGGCACGGTCGCCGTGCTGTTGCCCACCGCGTATTTCACGCTGCGGCAGACGACGCCTCCGCCGGTCGGGCTTTTACGAGAGGCGGGTGTGGCGCTCGCGATCGCAACCGACAGCAATCCCGGCAGCTCGCCATGCACGTCCATCCTGCTGGCGCTCAACATGGCCTGCACCTTGTTCGGCCTGACTCCCGAGGAAGCCTTGAACGGTGCCACCCGACAGGCTGCGCGCTCGCTGGGCGCGCTCGACGACATCGGCACGCTCGAGGCCGGGAAGCGCGCTGACATCGCATTTTGGCGCATCGAGAGGCCTGCGGAGCTGTGCTACGGCCTGGGTGCGAACCCGTGCGTCGATGTGATGTTTGGGGGGAAACTCAGAGCGATGACGCCAGCGGCGCAAACCCCTGCCTCGAGGTGATACCGAGGAACCCTGAGCGCACGCGGCCGACCCTGGGGTTTTGCCCTAAGAACGATTCGCTCAACTTTCACGAGCCGGCGCCGACATAGTCGTCGAGAGGTTGCGTGAACACGGTCAAATTGACTCCGCAAGGGCTGGTTGAACATATCAAGGATCTGGTCACGCTGCCGGAGGTGGCGCTACGGATCGCCGGTATGGTGGACGACCCGAAATCGACTTCGGCCGACATCGGGCGCGAGATCAGCAATGACGCCGCGCTCACCGCACGGTTGCTGCGCATCGCCAACAGTCCCGCCTTCGGCCAACACGGGAAGATCTCCTCCATCGCCCGTGCCATCACCGTGCTCGGCGTGCGCCAAGTGCGCGATTTGACGGTTGGCCTCACCGCGGTCCGCACCTTCGACGGCATCGCCAATGAACTCGTGACCATGGAGTCCTTCTGGCGCCACAGCGTGCTCTGCGCGGTGGCCGCGGGCCAGATCGCCGCACAGCGCGGCGGCGGCCGAAACGACACTCCCTTCGTTGCAGGCTTGCTGCACGACGTGGGACAACTCGTGCTCTTCAACAAGGTACCGGAGCTCGCTCGGCAGGCTCTGCTCATGTCGGTGGATGCCATCGACGATCTCGGCCTGTATCACTGCGAGCGCAAGGTCATGGGATTCGATCACGCCGCCGTGGGCGTGGCGCTGGCGCGCAATTGGGGACTGCCGCGTTCGCTGCAGGAATGCATCGAATTTCACCATGATCCCGACGGCGCCAAGGAATTTCCCCTCGACGTCGCCACCGTGCACATCGCCAACAGCGTGGCGGTGCTGGCGGAGATCGGCAGCAGCGATCCGAGCGACGCCCCGCCGATTTCCGCGGCGGCGCTGCGCGCGGCCAAGCTGGATGGCGCCGCTCTGGCCGAGATCGTCTTGCAAACCCAAAAATCCGCGGCGGAGATGCTGCCGCTTCTGGTCGCCGCCTGAGCATTGCGCCGCCGCAGGCGGCGCCGAATGTGACGGGGTTCGCAAGAAACACGGCGGCGGCCCGATCACCCGGGGCGAGC
The DNA here is from genome assembly GCA_963837435.1 of uncultured Gammaproteobacteria bacterium. Taxonomy (GTDB): domain Bacteria; phylum Pseudomonadota; class Gammaproteobacteria; order Steroidobacterales; family Steroidobacteraceae; genus Bog-1198. The sequence continues at coordinate 1,076,319 of CAWINJ010000007.1, read as the reverse complement.
ACTCCAATACGTCAAGTTTCCCCGATCGCGGACGATACTTCTGCAGATGGTCACGCCATAGGCGAACCATGAGATTTGCTGAAGCGGAGACGGACTCGATATGGCCAAAAAAATACTTGCAGTCGACGATTCGGCATCGATGCGCCAAATGGTTCTGTTCACCTTGCAGGGCGCCGGCTATGAAGTGGTGCAGGCCTGCGACGGCGTTGAAGCTCTGGATTGGGCGCGCCAGTCCGCCGCCGATCTGGTCCTCACCGACGTGCACATGCCGCGCATGGACGGCATTACCTTGGTTCGCGAGCTGCGGGGCCTGTCGGGCTACAAGTTCGTGCCCATGCTGATACTGACCACCGAGTCCAGCCAGGAAAAGAAAATGGACGGCAAGCGGGCCGGGGCCACCGGATGGATCGTCAAGCCGTTCAATCCGCCGCAGCTGCTCGCCACCGTCGCTCGAGTCATCTGATCCAAGCAAGCAACGGACATCTCAACCCATGTGCCGAAGGATTCGAGCATGACACTTGACCTAGAAATGGCGGAAATCGCCAAAGTCTTCTTTCAGGAGAGCCGCGAGGGTCTCGACGTGATGGAGTCGGGCCTTTTGAGCCTCGGCGCCACCGCCGACAGCGAAAGCATCAATACGATCTTTCGCGCCGCGCATTCGATCAAGGGCGGCTCCGCCACCTTCGGCTTTGCGGAGGTCGCCAGCTTCACGCATGGCGTGGAAACTCTCCTGGATGAGATGCGCAACGGCGTACGCCCAGTCACCGCCGAGGCCATCCAGGTGCTGCTGCAGTCCTGCGACTGTCTGCGCGAAATGATCGCGGCGACCGAAGCCGAGCAGCCCCTGGATCAAGGCCGCATCGCCAGCCTCAACGGCGACCTCGCACACATTCTCGGCGTGCGGCCGCAGGAGGCGTCCGCTCCGCGGCCCGCCGCCGCGACGACCGCAGCGCCGGCCGGCTCCCCCGCTGCGGCGGAGTCGACGGGCTGGCGCATCCTCTTCGACCCTGTGGCGGATCTGCTGCGACTGCGCAACGAGCCCACCCGGATGTTCGGTGAACTGGCGCGGCTGGGTCCCTTTACGGCGCGCGCGGATGCGTCCCGGGTGCCGGCGCTCGACGCGCTCGATCCGGAATCCTGCTACCTGTCGTGGGACATCGAGATCGAGGGCCAGATACCCCGTCCGAAGCTCGACGAGGTGTTCGACTGGGTGGACTCGCACTGCCGGCTCGAGTTCACGGCCAAAGGCGGCTCCGCTGCCGCCGCACCCGCGCAGGCCGGGCCCGCACCAGGGCCCCAAGCCGCCGCACACGCCGCCTCGGCCGCTCAGACGGAGCGCGCCCCGGCAGCTGGCGGCACTCCCGCCGCCGCTGGCACGCCCGCGCAAAAGGCGGGCGGGGAGTCCGGCTCCATCCGAGTATCCACCGAAAAACTCGACAACATCATCAATCTGGTCGGCGAGCTGCTCATTACGCAATCGATGCTCAGCGGCTTCGCCGACGGCATCGATCCGAACGAACTGGACCGGCTGCGCCAAGGCCTTTCGCAGCTGGCGCGCAACACCCGCGAGCTGCAAGAGAGCGTGATGCAGATCCGCATGCTGCCGATCAGCTTCGCGTTCAACCGCTTTCCACGCATCGTGCACGATCTGTCGCGCAAGCTCAGCAAGAAAGTCGAACTGAAGCTCACCGGCGAGAACACCGAACTCGACAAGACCGTGCTCGAGAAGATCAGCGATCCGCTCGTGCACCTGGTTCGCAACGCCCTGGACCACGGTCTCGAGGTGCCGGAGCAGCGGGTTGCCGCCGGCAAGCACGAGACGGGCACGATCGAGCTGGGCGCATTTCATGAGGGCGGCAATATCATCATCGAGGTGCGCGACGACGGCGCCGGCCTCAATAAGACCAAGATTCTTCGCAAGGCCCGCGAGCGCGGCCTGGTTCCCGCGGATCAAGAGTTGACCGACGAGCAGATCGACAATCTCATATTCATGCCCGGCTTCTCCACCGCGGAGCAGATCAGCGACGTCTCCGGCCGAGGTGTCGGCATGGACGTGGTGCGGCGGAACATCAACGACCTGGGCGGCCACGTGCAGATTTCCTCCAGGGAAGGGATCGGCAGCACCATTCGCATCCGGCTTCCGCTCACCCTCGCCATTCTCGACGGGCAGCTGGTACGGGTCGGCAAGGAGGTCTACATCATCTCGCTGCTGGCCATCGTGGAGACCATTCAAGTCGCGCGCGATCGGGTCAATACGCTCGCCGGGCGCACCGAGGTGTTCCGGCTGCGCGACGAATATCTGCCCGTCGTCAAATTGTGCGATCAATTCGGGGTCGAGCCGGATAGCCGCCGCGCGGAGGACGGATTGCTGGTCGTCGTCGAAGCGGACGGCAAGCGCGTCGGCGTTCTCGTCGACGATCTTCTCGCGCAGCAGCAAGTCGTCATCAAGAGCCTGGAGTCGAATTTCAAGCCGGTGACGGGAATCGCGGGCGCGACCATCTTGGGCGACGGTACGGTGGCTCTCATCATCGATGTACCGGATCTGATCCGCTCGGCGGCCAAGCCGGACGGGGGCGCGGTCACGGCACACGCGGCGTGAATCTAGAGTGCGGGATGTTTTGGAGGAATTGAAACCATGAGTACAGCGAAAGCAGCGGCAGGTGCGGAAAAGTCGGCCACCGATACCAGCGAGCAATATTTGACGTTCATGCTCGCCGGCGAGGAATACGGTGTGGACATCCTGCGGGTCCAGGAGATCAAGGGCTGGGACAAGGTCACGCGTATTCCGCACACGCCCGACTATGTCCTGGGTGTCATCAATCTGCGCGGCGCCGTGGTGCCCATCCTCGATCTGAGGCGGCGTTTCGGTCTCGAGACCATCGACTTCGGGCCGACCACGGTGGTCATCGTCGTGCGGATCGGTGCCGGGCGCGACGAGCGTACCGTCGGGCATGGTGGTCGACGCGGTATCCGAGGTCTACAACGTGGATGCGGCGGATACCAAGCCCCCGCCGGACGTATGCGGCAGCGTCGAAACCGTCTTCGTCAAGGCACTGGCGACCGTCGAGGAGAAGATGCTCATTCTGCTCGACATCGATCGGCTGATCGGCAACAGCATCGCCGATGAACTCGCGCAGGGAGTCGCGGCAGCGTGACCAAGAAAAAGCCCGCACGTGCGGCGAGCAAGCGGCACGCGCCGCCGCCGCCCCTTGAGCTCGAGCGCGCGCCTGTCCATAGTCCAGGCCGCCGCGCTGCATCGAACCATGCTCGAGCGCCTCGAGAGGGGCGCCCCCATCGTGATCGACGGGACTCATGTCGAGGAGATCGACACGGCCGTGCTGCAGTTGCTCACCAGCCTGTGGCGCACCGGCCGGGAACGCGGCGTCGCATGCACGTGGCGCGGATCCTCGGACGCTCTGCGGCGAGCGGCGACCTTGGTGGGCGTCGCCGGGATTCTGCAACTCGATGCCGCAGCCTGAAGCCGACATCGCCGTGGCGAACTGCCGCGACTGGCTCGAATGGGCGGCGGTCCAGGTCGACGTGTGCCTGGCGGACGACAAGCCGGCTTGCGATCGGCTGCTCGAGTCGCTCGCCAAGATGATGGGTCCCGCGGCCCTCGATTCCTCAGCGGGCGCGGCGTCGGCGGGCTCCGCAATCGTTCAGAAAATGTCCGCCGTCGTGGTCGCGGTCCAATCTCACGACCGCGTGATGCAGCGGCTGAATCACGTGGCCGAATCGTTGCGGCGGCTGCAGCAGCACCTGGGGGATGCGCGACTGGCGCAGTCGGCCGAGTCCTGGCGGGTGCTGCGAGAGAATCAAATGCGCGCGTTCAGCATGGCGGAAGAGCGCGCGCTGTTCGCCCGCATCGTCGCTCACGGCGACCCCATGGGACACGAGGCCGCCCTGAACGCGCAGGACACCATCGAGCTCTTCCTCCCCGAACCCGGCCTCGAACAGCCGTGAATACTCAGGCCATCGAGCATGAATTCGAGCTCACGGACTCGGAGTTCAAACGCCTGCGCGAGCTGGTGCACGCGCGCACCGGGATCGCGCTCTCGGAGGCCAAGCGGGAACTGGTCTATGGGCGCCTCGCGCGGCGTCTGCGCAAGCTCAAGCTCGCGTCGTTCGCCGAGTATTGCGCGCTGGTGGAGCGGGCCGATTCGGAGGAGCTGCAGGAGCTGACCAACGCGATCACCACGAATCTCACTTCGTTCTTCCGCGAGAATTACCATTTCGAACAGCTCGCCGCCGACGCGCTGCCGCAAGTGGAAGCCCGGCGCTCGGCCGCACGCCGCATGCGCCTATGGTCGGCCGGCTGCTCGACCGGCGAGGAGCCCTACTCATTGGCCGTCGTCATGCGCGAGGCTCTCGCCCACCTATCGGGTTGGGACGTGAAGCTTCTGGCCACGGACATCGATTCGAAGGTGGTTGCGACGGCGGCCGAGGGCATCTATACGGAGGACCGCTTCAAGGGAGTCTCGGCCCAGCGCCTCAAAAGCTGGTTTCCGCAGGCCGCCGGCCGGCCCGGCCATCTCGAGGCGTCGGCGGATCTGAAGGCGCTCATTACCTTCAGGCAGCTGAATCTGCTCGATACCTGGCCGATGAAGGGGCCGTTCGACATCATCTTCTGCCGCAACGTGGTCATCTATTTCGACAAGGCCACGCAGCGCAGGCTGTTCGACCGCATGGCCGACATGCAGGAACCGGGCGGCTGGCTGTTCATCGGCCATTCAGAAAATCTGCACAATGTGACCAGCCGGTACAAGCTCGTCGGGCGCACCGTCTACCGGAGGCTCGAATGAGCGCGGGCGAGACCAGCCGCATATTCGCGGGCGTGCCGCCGTCGCCCCCGCTGCCCCCGGCACTGCCGCATTTTGCGCATATCCGCCGCACTTGGGATGTCGACCTCGGCAAGCCGGTCGCCAAGCTCCTGCCCGGCGATTACTACGTGACGCGCTACGATGAGGCCATTTTTACCGTACTCGGCTCCTGCGTCTCGGCCTGCGTGCGCGAACGAAAGTTGGGGATCGGCGGCATGAATCACTTCATGCTGCCTCTGGACCGTTCGGGCGGCACCAGCGCGTGGGCGGAAAATCTGGTGAGCTCGGCGACCCGCTACGGCAACGTCGCCATGGAGCGGCTGGTAAACGACATCATGAATCTCGGCGGCCAGCGCGCGAACCTGGAGTTCAAAGTGATCGGCGGCGGCAAGGTTCTCGACATGGCGCTCGATGTGGGCGCGCGCAACGCACAGTTCGTGCGCGAATATCTGAAGACCGAGGGCTTCGTCATCAGCGCCGAGGACCTGGGCGACAGCTTCGCCCGCAAGGTCTACTACAATCCGGCCACCGGCAAGGTGCGCGTGAAGCGGCTCACCTCCACGGTCAATCGTGCGGTGTTCGAACGCGAGCACGAGTTTCGAATCGGCCGGCGCTCAGGTCGAGTCCGGGTCCGTGGAACTGTTCTGAGCGGGAAGAACATCGCAATGAATAAGAAAATACGCGTTCTGGTGGTCGACGATTCCGCGGTCATGCGCCAGCTGCTGACCGAGATTCTAGGATCCGATCCGGCCATCGAAGTGGTGGGTTCGGCCGCGGATCCCTACATCGCGCGCGAGAAGATCAAGCTGCTCAACCCGGACGTACTGACGCTCGACGTGGAGATGCCGCGCATGGACGGCCTCGCCTTCCTGCGCAATCTCATGCGGCTGCGTCCCATGCCCGTCGTCATGTGCTCCTCGCTCACGCAGCAGGGCGCCGCCGTGGCGCTGGATGCGCTGAGCCTCGGCGCCATCGACTTCGTCGCCAAGCCGGCGATCGATGTCGCGCACGGCATCAGGGATGCGGCGCAGGAGATCATCGCCAAGGTGAAAATGGCGGCCGTCGCCCAGGTCCGCCCGCTGATCGAGATTCCCGGCCGTCGCCGAACGCCATGATGCCGACGTCGTGCTGCCGAAGCGCAGCGCACCCACGCAATTCGCAACCACCGATCGGATCATCGCGATCGGAGCCTCGACGGGCGGCACCGAAGCCATCAAGGAGGTGCTCGCGAACCTGCCGGCGGACATTCCGGGAATCGTCATCGCGCAGCACATCCCGCAGGCCTTCAGCGGCCCGTTCGCCATCCGCATGAACGCCTGCTCAGCGCTCAACGTCTGCGAGGCCAGCGACGGCCAGCCCATCCTCGCCGGCCATGCCTATATCGCGCCGGGCGACCGGCACCTGCTGGTGGTGCGCGACGGCGCGCGCTACCAATGCCGCCTGAGCGATGGCGATCTGGTCAATAGGCACCGGCCCTCGGTCGACGTGCTGTTCCGCTCGGTGGCGCAAAGCGCAGGGCGCAACTCGATCGGCGTCATGCTCACCGGCATGGGCCGCGACGGCGCAGAAGGCATGAAGGAGATGCGCGAAGCCGGCGCGTCAACCATCGCGCAGGATGAAAACACCAGCGTGGTGTGGGGCATGCCCGGAGCCGCCTGGCAAATCGGCGCGGCTCAGTCGCTGCACGCGCTGCCGCAGATCGCCGGGCAAATTGTCAAACTCGCGGCGGCGCATGCGGACGCGCTGCACCGCAAAACACAATCCGCGTAGCGGCTCGGCGCCCGGTTCAAGAACATCGCGGGTTCAAGAACAGCATGACACGGCCGATGACAGAGTGAGGCCTTACCTTTTTGGCGCGTGGCACGCGCATGGAGTGAAATGATGAAGATTTTGATCGTCGACGATTCCACCGCCATGCGCATGATCGTCAAAAAGACGCTGCGCCTGGCCGGATTCGAAGGCCACGAATTGAGCGAAGTCGACGACGGCGCCAAGGCTTTGGCCGCCATCAAGGCATCGAAGCCCGATCTGGTGCTTTCCGATTGGAACATGCCGAATATGACGGGGATGCAGTTATTGGAGGCGCTGACCGGCGACGGGATCAAGCTGACCTTCGGCTTCATCACCACCGAGGCGACGCCGGACATGCGCGCGAAGGCCCTGGGTGCGGGCGCGAAATTTCTCATTTCGAAGCCCTTCACGCCCGAATCGTTCAAAGAGCAGCTCGGCGCGCATATTCGCTGAGCTGCGGCCGCATACACCTAGGAAACGCCATGGCGACTGCTTATCCCCTGCCCGATGGTCCGAAGATAGTCCAGATGCTCGGACTGCTGTTCGACGGGTTGGACGTAAAGCCGGGCAGCACCTTCGATCAATCGCCCGCGGGCGGCGCGTGGTTCGGAGTGTTCATCGCCGATAGCGGCGAACCCGTGGCCTTGTGCGGCGCCGATGCCAATCTGGCCGCGACCTTTGGGGCCGCTTTTTCCATGCTGCCGGTGGGAGTGGCCAAAGAGGCCGCCAAGGCCAAGGAACTCACCTCGGTCATGATCGACAACCTGCGCGAGATCATGAATATCTGCACGCGGCTGGTCATGGACGCTACCTCGCTGCACTTGAAGCTTGAGCAAGTCTATCCCGTCAAATCCCTGCCGGCGGCGGCGGCGGCCTTGCTGGGCGCGGCGAAGAACCATCGCGAATTTCAGCTGCAGCTGCCGAAGTACGGCGGTGGCGTACTGAAGTTTCTGACCGTCTGAGCGTGGCCGCACATTTCGCGCGCGGGTTGTTCAGCGCATCCCGGAACCGCGGCTAAGGGTTCGCATTACACGCGCGAAATTGCCCTGCGCCGCGACCGCCGCACCTCAAGAAATCCAGCAAAAAGACGATAGTTATGGAGGACGCCGATGCAAAGGGCCGCATCGCCTTGCAGCAAACCGGCACGACTATTTGGACCCCTGGAGATCGCATGAGTTATCGCAATTCCGTCGGCACCCGCCTGGCGCTGTCCTTCGCGGGCGTGATCGTGGTGTTCGGCGCCGCTGTGGCGCTGAGCATCAGCCGGCTGGCCGCCTTCGACGCCTCCATCGACAAGATCACCACCACGGAGCTCGCCAAGGTCGAGATCTCCGCTGCCTGGTTGGATTCCCTGTCGGAGTCCATGCGCCACACCCGCAATATGTTGATCATGGACGACAAGGCGCAGATTGAGGGCGAAATAGTCAAGGTGAGGGCGCTCTCCGATAAACGAGAACAGTATGCGGAGCAGATGAAGGCCGCCGTTGCGTCCGCCGAAGGAAAGGCGATTCTGCAGGAGGCACTGGATGCCCGCGAAGCGCTCAAGCCGCTCGATGAAGATTACATCCGGCAGATTCAAGCCGGCGACACCAAGGCGGCGAAGGACACGCTGCTGCAGCGTTCGCGTCCCGCGCAGCTGGCGGTGATCGCGAGCCTGCACAAGATGGGTGCGCATGAGCAGGCAAACATGCAAGCCAAGGCGCAGGAACTTTCGGTCTCCTATGCGCATACTCGAACCCTGCTGCTATGGCTGTCGCTGGCCGCCGTGGCCGTCGGCTGCGTGCTTGCTTATCTCATGATGCGCGCCATCAAGAATCCGCTGAACCACGCGGTGGCCGTGCTCGGTGAAATCGAGAAGGGCAATTACACCAGCCAGGTGAACGTGAGCTCGAAGGATGAGATCGGACAGACGCTCGAGGGGCTCGCGCGCATGCAGCGGGCGTTGCGCGAGCGCACGGACAAGGAGCACGCCGCGGCGATGGAGAATGCGCGGATTCGCACCGCGCTCGACCGGGTCTCGGTCGGCGCCATGCTGGGCGATACCGAGGGAAAGATCATTTACGTGAACGACGCCCTGCAGGCGCTGTTCCGCAGCCGGGCGGGCGAGATCCGCAAGCAAGTGTCCAGCTTCGATCCGGAGCAGATCGTCGGCGGCTCATTCGATATGTTCCCTCAAATCCCTTCCTTGCAGCGCCATCAACTCGCCGCCTTGACGACGACTCAGACGCTGGACGTGAAGATGGGCGGGGCGAGCCTGCGCATCGTCGCCAATCCGGTGGAAGGCAACGGTCAGCGCGTCGGCACCGTGGTGCAATGGGTCGACCGGACGCAGGAGGTGGCGACCGAGGAAGAAGTGCAGGCCATTGTCGCCAAGGCCATCGACGGCGATTTGACCGCCCGCATCGGCGAGCAGGGCAAGGAGGCTTTCTTCAAGACTCTGGCGGGCGGCATGAACCGCTTACTGGCCAATATGGCCGACGTCGTGCGCAGCATGGGGCGCGCGGCCGCCGAGGTGCGTTCGGGGTCCGAGGAGATTTCGCGCGGCAATGCCGATCTCAGCCAGCGCACCGAGGAGCAGGCGTCGAGCCTGGAGGAGACGGCTTCTTCGATGGAGGAAATGACCTCCACGGTGAAGAACAATGCGGATAATGCCGCGCAGGCCAATCAGCTCGCTTCCGCGGCCCGAGAGCAGGCCGAGCGCGGCGGCTCGGTGGTGGGCGCGGCGGTGGCGGCAATGGGGGAAATCAACGCTTCCTCGAAGCGCATCGCCGACATCATCAGCGTCATCGACGAGATCGCCTTCCAGACCAACCTGCTCGCGCTCAATGCGGCGGTCGAAGCGGCCCGGGCCGGCGAGCAGGGACGCGGATTTGCGGTGGTTGCCTCGGAGGTTAGAAATCTCGCCTCGCGCAGCGCCGAAGCCGCGAAGGAAATCAAGACCCTGATCCAGGACTCGGTGGGCAAGGTCACCGAGGGCACGAAACTCGTCGACGAATCGGGCAAGGCGCTCGCGGAGATTGTCGTCAGAGTCAAGAAGGTCACAGACGTCATGGCGGAGATTGCCAGTTCGAGCCGCGAGCAGGCCTCGGGCATCGAACAAGTCAACAAGGCCATTACGATGATGGATGACGTGACGCAGCAGAATGCGGCACTGGTCGAGGAAGCATCGGCGGCGGCTCAGGCTCTCACGGAACAGGCATCGAGCCTGACTCAGCTGATTGCCCGCTATCGGGTGGGAGAAGGTTCCGAGGTGGCGCAGGCCGCCGTGAAGGAGGCGCCGCGGGCGGCTGCACGGCCGGCGAGCGCCGCGCCGCCGCTGGTGGAGCGCCGCTCCCCGAATCGGCCCCTGACCGGCAAGAAGCGCCCGGCGCCGGCCCCGGCTCCTGTCGCCGCGCCAGCCCGCACCTCGGCCGCCCTGGCCGACGATCAATGGAAGGATTTCTAGTCGCAGGGGGCCGCGAGAGCGGTCCCTGGTCTTAGGCTGCCTCGAAACCGCTCAGCACATTCACGACGTTGACGCCGATATCGTCCACGGCGTAGCCGCCTTCGAGCACGAACAGCGTCGGCAGCGCGCAGCCGCCGATCATTCGCCCGTAGCTGAAGAAATCCGCGGATTGCAAGCGAAAGAAACTGATGGGGTCCCCGACGAAGGTATCCACGCCCAGAGAGACGACCAATGCATCGGCCCGGAAATTCGCGATTCGCAGCAGCGCTGCGCGCAGCGCTTCCCGCCAGGCAGCGAATTCCGTTCCCGGCGGCAGGGGAAGATTCAACGTGAATCCGCTGCCCGCGCCGCTGCCCGTCTCGTCGGCATAGCCTGAAAAATAAGGAAACGCCTCCGCCGGGTCGCCGTGCAGCGAAACATAGAGAACGTCCGCCCGAGAGTAGAAGATATCTTGGGTGCCGTTGCCATGATGAAAGTCGACGTCGAGAATGGCGACGCGCGCGGTGCCTGCATCGCGCAAGTATTGGGCTGCGATCGCCGCGTTGTTCAGGAAGCAGTAGCCGCCATACAAGTCGTGCGCGGCGTGATGTCCGGGCGGCCGGCACAGTGCAAAGACAGATCGGGCGCCCTCATTGACTCGCAGCGCCCCGGTCAACGCCACATCGGCGGCGGCGCTTGCGGCCTCCCAGGTGCCCTCGCTGATCGAGGTCTCCCCCGCCATGGCGTAGTAGCCGAGCTTCCCGGTAATGCTCTTCGGGCGCCGCTGCGTCATGCGTCGGGCAGGCCAGCAATCCGGAATGGCCTCGCCGCGATTGCCGGCGGCCACCCACTCTGCCCAGGCCTGTTTCAAGAACTCGATATACGCGGCGTCGTGAATACGCAGCAGCGGGGCCATGCCGAACGCCGCCGGCGCGATGACATCTCCCAGGCGCTGGGCCAGCACTGCGTCCAAGACGATTTGCGCACGCTGCGGCGACTCATGCGGTCGAACCAGTTCCCCCCCGTAGAGTTCCGTGCGCGGACTGCGCCGCCGATGCTCCGTCGAATAAACCGTGATCATGCATATCTCCCGGGTGCCGACCTCATCCCATCCGCGGGGCGCGTTCGAAGGCGAAGGCAACCACGACGGCGGCAATGAGCAGGACGAACGATACCGCGTAATTCCAGGCCATTTTCTCTTTTAGAAATTTGACTTCCCTCCCCCGTCGGCTGAGCCTCTTCAAAGCGTCGGCCGCTGCGACCTTGCGTGAGTTCGGCGAGCCGGGGACGATATGTAATTTCATGTAGCATTCCTCTCCGTAATTGTAGCGGCGCGAGCGCCGTGCCTGAAGCAGACGCTCGCAGGAGACGAAAGGATGCGGTGCTCCACTGCGGAGGGGGGGCTACGTCGTCGCTAACAGCCACTGACTATGTCGGAGATTGGGCCGCCTTCCTGCCCGCCTTGCGGACTCCTGGTCGCGAAAGGGAAATAGCGAGGCGCTCAGCCGGCGGTAACCGGCCCAGGGGCGAGCCGGCAGATTCCACAGGGGTCAGTATCCTCGATCGGCGAGCTTAGCCCGATGCGGCCTGATCAATACCACGCTGCTCCTCACCCCATGCCTGGGGCGCGATTGAAGGCGAACGCGACCACGACGGCTGTGATGAGCAGTACGAAGGATACCGCGTAATTCCAAGCCATCTTTTCCTTTAGAAAGGTGATGGCGAAGATGATGAAGACCGACACGGTGATCGCTTCCTGAACGATCTTCAGCTGGAAGCCGGTAAATGTGCCGAATCCCAAACGATTCGCCGGCACCGCCAGGCAATACTCCAACAAGGCGATCAGCCACGATACGAGGATGGCTTTCCAAAGCGGCCATGCGTGGCCGTATTTGAGGTGCCCGTACCAGGCAAAGGTCATGAACACGTTGGAACAGAACAGCAGAATGATGGTCTTCATTGAATCTCGCGTTGCGCCGGCGGTGTCGTGGTTTCCGTCAGTTAAGATATAGAGAATGGCCAATGCTACCGATGCGATGGCCGGCGGGAAGATAAGTCGCGGCCGGCTTGGCGGCCGAGATTGTGCTTGCTGCACGGCAGCAATTACCTTGACACTAGGGCGGCTGGTTCCTACAATCGCCGGCCTTTGTCTCCGGGCACAAGTGCGGGGCAAGTACGCCCGTTAATTTTAAGTTCATGCATCGGGCCGTTAGCTTTGCGAACGGCTCCAAAGGTATTTATGGCGACGACGACTCAATTAATACGCACAGGCCGCAACGAGCCTGCCTGGAAATCCAAGGTTCCGGCGCTCGCGGCTTCGCCGCAGAAACGCGGCGTATGCACCCGCGTCTACACCACCACGCCGAAGAAGCCCAACTCGGCGCTGCGCAAGGTGTGCCGCGTGCGTCTGACCAATGGATATGAGGTGTCGAGCTATATCGGCGGCGAAGGCCACAATTTGCAGGAGCACTCGGTGGTCCTGATCCGCGGCGGCCGCGTCAAGGATTTGCCCGGCGTCCGCTATCACACGGTTCGCGGTGCGCTGGATTGCGCCGGCGTCAGCGATCGTCGGCAAGGCCGTTCCAAGTACGGCGCCAAACGTCCCAAGAAATAAAGTCCAGGAAGAATCAATTCATGTCCCGCAGAGCAGCAGCCCCGCATCGCACCATTCTTCCGGACCCCAAGTTCGGCAACGATATGTTGGCCAAATTCATCAATATGGTGATGGAGCGCGGCAAGAAGTCCGCCGCCGAGAAGATCGTTTATGGAGCCATTGATCGCATCGGCGACAAGAGCGGCCGTGCCGGCGGAGAAGCGATTGCTGTGCTGCAGCAAGCGCTGGACAATGTCAAGCCGGTGGTCGAGGTCAAATCCCGCCGCGTCGGCGGTGCCACGTATCAAGTTCCCGTCGAAGTGCGGGCCAATCGCCGCCAAACGCTCGCCATGCGCTGGGTCATCGAAGCCGCCACCGCCCGCAGCGAGAAGTCCATGGCGCACCGCCTTGCCGCGGAGCTGATGGAGGCTGCGGAGAACCGCGGCGCCGCCGTCCGCAAGCGCGAGGATACGCACCGCATGGCCGAGGCCAACAAGGCCTTCGCGCACTACCGCTGGTAACGCCGGGCGGACTGATCGCGGTTGGTATTGGCCCGGACTGCCCTTATATAGATTTATCTCGGACGGGGCGGTTTCGGTCCCGTTGAAAGGTGGCGCGAAGCGCCTGGACAGCCGGGGTCGTTTCGACCCGTTGTGTCCGGCGCCAAACGCCTGGGAATACTGGGAATCAAGCACCATCATGGCACGCACTACGCCCATCGAGCGATACCGAAATATCGGGATTTCCGCTCATATCGACGCGGGAAAGACCACCGCGACGGAGCGTATTCTGTTCTACACCGGCGTGTCCCATAAGATTGGCGAGGTGCACGACGGGGCGGCCGTCATGGACTACATGGAACAGGAGCAGGAACGCGGCATCACGATCACAGCCGCGGCGACGACCTGTTTCTGGAAGGGAATGGACAAGAGTTTCCCCGAACACCGCATCAACATCATCGATACGCCCGGGCATGTCGACTTCACCATCGAGGTGGAGCGCTCCTTGCGCGTGCTCGACTCGGCCGTGGCCGTCTATTGCGCTGTGTCTGGCGTACAGCCTCAGTCCGAGACCGTGTGGCGCCAGATGAACAAGTACGGCGTGCCGCGGGTTGCGTTCGTCAACAAAATGGACCGCGCCGGCGCGAATTTCCTGCGTTGCGTCGAGCAAATCCAAACGCGCCTGCGCGGCAATCCGGTGCCGATACAGCTGCCCATCGGCGCCGAAGACGGCTTCGTCGGCGTGGTCGATCTCGTCAAGATGAAGTCGATCTGGTGGGACGAAGAAACCCAGGGAATGAAGTTCGAATACCGCGACATTCCGTCCGGCATGCTCAAGGAGTGCGAAGAGTGGCGCGCCAAGATGGTCGAGGCGGCCGCGGAAGGCGATGAGGTGCTGCTCACCAAGTACCTCGAGAGCGGCGATCTGAGCGTGGACGAGATCAAGAGAGGCCTGCGCGCGCGCGCCTTGAAGAACGAAGTCTGTCTGGTGACCTGTGGATCGGCCTTCAAGAACAAGGGCGTTCAGGCCGTGCTCGATGCCATCGTCGACTACATGCCATCGCCGGTCGATGTGCCTGCGGTCAAGGGCCAGAGCGAGAAAGGCGAGCCGATGACGCGCAAGGCCGATGACAAAGAGCCTTTTTCCGCCCTCGCATTCAAGATTCTGAACGACCCATTCGTGGGCAACCTGACGTTTTTCCGCGTGTATTCGGGAACGCTGAACTCCGGCGACCAAGTGTTCGTGCCGAATCGCAACCGCAATGAACGCATTGGCCGAGTGCTGCAGATGCATGCCAGCGAGCGCTCGGAAATCAAGGAAGTTCACGCGGGCGATATCGCGGCGGCGGTGGGCTTGAAGGATGTCACCACCGGCGACACCCTGTCGGATCCCGGAAAAGTCATCATTTTGGAAAAAATGGAGTTCCCCGAGCCCGTCATTTCGGTGGCGGTGGAACCGAAGACCAAGGTCGACCAGGAGAAAATGGGCCTGGCTCTGCAGCGTCTGGCGAAGGAAGATCCTTCGTTCCGGGTGCACACGGATCAGGAGTCCGGCCAAACCATCATTTCGGGAATGGGCGAGCTGCACCTGGAAATCATCGTCGACCGCATGAAGCGCGAATTCAAGGTCGACGCGAATGTCGGCAAGCCGCAGGTGGCCTATCGCGAGACGCTGCGCGGCACAGTGGAGTCGGAAGGCAAATTCGTGCGCCAGTCCGGCGGCCGCGGGCAGTACGGGCATGTGTGGCTGAAGCTCGAGCCTTTGGAGGCCGGAAAAGGCTACGAATTCGTGAACGGCATCGTCGGCGGCGCCGTGCCGCGTGAATTCATACCGGCGGTCGACAAGGGCATACAAGAGGCCGTGCAGACCGGCGTGATCGCGGGCTACCCCATCGTCGATGTGCGGGTCACGATTTTCGACGGCTCTTATCACGACGTCGATTCGAACGAAATGGCTTTCAAGATCGCCGGCTCGATGGGCTTCAAAGAGGGCTTCCGCAAGGCCAAGCCGGTGCTGCTCGAGCCCATCATGAAGGTCGAAGTCGTGACCCCGGAGGATTACTACGGCGACATCGTCGGCGATTTGAGCCGCCGCCGCGGCCAGATCGTCGGGATGGAAGACTCGCCCTCGGGAAAGATCGTGACCGCGGACGTGCCGCTGGCCGAAATGTTTCAGTATTCGACGTCGATGCGCTCCATGAGCCAGGGCCGGGCGAACTACACCATGGAGTTCGCCAAGTACATGGAAGTGCCGAGCAGTGTCGCCGACGCCGTGATGAAGAAAGATTCTTGAAGTTAAACCGACGATTTACTCCAACCATTCGCATTCATTTGAAGAGGTGAGCCGTGTCGAAGGGGAAGTTTGAGCGAACGAAGCCGCACGTGAACGTGGGGACGATTGGGCATGTGGACCACGGCAAGACGACCTTGACGGCGGCGCTGACGAAGGTGATGGCGGAGAAATTTGGCGGGGAGTTCAAGGCCTACGACCAGATTGACAAGGCACCGGAGGAGCGCGCGCGGGGGATCACGATAGCGACGGCGCACGTGGAGTATCAGAGCGAGGCGCGCCATTACGCGCACGTGGATTGTCCTGGGCACGCGGACTACGTGAAGAACATGATCACGGGGGCGGCGCAGATGGACGGGGCGATATTGGTGGTATCGGCGGCGGACGGTCCGATGCCGCAGACGCGCGAGCACATATTGCTGGCGCGGCAGGTGGGGGTGCCCTACATCGTGGTGTTTTTGAACAAAGCGGACATGGTGGACGATGCGGAGTTGTTGGAGCTGGTGGAGCTCGAGGTGCGGGATTTGCTGACGTTGTACAAGTTTCCCGGGGACAAGACTCCGATCATCACGGGCTCGGCATTGAAGGCGCTGGAAGGGGATGGCTCGGAGATTGGGGTGCCCTCGGTGATCAAGCTGGTGAAGGCGCTGGATGAGTACATTCCGGTGCCGAAGCGGGCGGTGGAGGGGGCATTTTTGATGCCGGTGGAGGATGTATTTTCGATAGCGGGCCGCGGTACGGTGGTGACGGGCCGCATAGAGCGCGGGGTGGTGAAGGTGAACGATGAGGTGGAGATAGTGGGGATCCGCCCGACCACCAAGACGACGTGCACCGGGGTGGAGATGTTTCGCAAGCTCTTGGATGAGGGGCAGGCGGGGGACAACGTGGGGGTGCTGCTGCGCGGCACGAAGCGCGAAGAGGTGGAGCGCGGGCAGGTGTTGTGCAAGCCGGGATCGATCAACCCGCACACCAAGTTTGAGGCCGAGGTGTACGTGCTGACGAAGGAAGAGGGGGGCCGGCACACGCCGTTCTTCAAGGGGTACCGGCCGCAGTTCTACTTTCGCACCACGGATGTGACGGGAGCGGTGGAGTTGCCGGAGGGGACCGAGATGGTGATGCCCGGGGACAACATCAAGATTGTGGTGGAGCTGATCGCCCCGATTGCGATGGAGCAGGGCCTGCGCTTTGCGATCCGCGAGGGCGGTAAAACCGTCGGCGCAGGTGTCGTTGCGAAGGTGATTGCTTAATCTCAACGATCTCAGGCGGGGCCGCATCGGCCCCGTTGAAAGGTTGCGCGAAGCGCATAACCAGTGCGCGAAGCGCATGGATAGCGTAAGATCCCGCCCCTTTTCACGCGCTGGACGCAACATTCAACGGGGCCGAAACGGCCCCGACTGTTAAATTTGGAAGAATTATCATGGCCAATCAGAACATTCGTATCCGGCTCAAGGCTTTCGATCATCGGCTGATCGACAAGTCGGCCCGCGAAATCGTCGATACCGCAAAGCGCACGGGCGCGACCGTCAAGGGTCCCGTGCCGCTGCCCATTAAAATGGAGCGTTTTACGGTTTTGACGGCACCGCACGGCGACAAGGACGCGCGCGACCAGTTTGAAATCCGCACGCACAAACGTCTGATGGACATATTGAACCCCACGGACAAGACCGTGGACGCACTGATGAAGCTGGAACTGCCGGCGGGCGTAGACGTCCAAATAAAGCTCAATTAGGCGCTTCGCGCCCCTGAAAACTTGAACGCAGGGCGGATTCATGTACAATCCGCCGTCCATTTTAGAGGTCGGAGCGCGTGGGCGCCGACGCCAGAATCTCAAGGGGTTCTGGGGTCCGAGTGCCTAAACCGCCGATCTGTTGCAACGAATGCGGTGTCAAGCCCGTTTAGGGCTCCCGCTGTGAGGATTGACAATGACCATTGGTCTGGTTGGCCGCAAGTGCGGCATGACCCGAGTATTCACCGACGCCGGTGTGACCGTTCCCGTAACGGTCGTCGAGGCGTTACCGAACCGCATCTCGCAGGTCAAAAGTGACAAAACCGACGGCTATCGTGCGGTGCAGATCACCATTGGCGCCCGTCGCCCGTCGCGAGTGTCCAAGGCCTTGGCCGGTCATTTTGCCAAGGCAAATGTCGCCGCGGGCCGCAGCTCCCACGAATTTCGCCTGAACAAGGCCGAAGGCGAAGCGCTGGCCGCGGGCGGCGAGCTGAAAGTCGACATGTTCAAGGCCGGCCAGGTCGTCGATGTCACCGGCACCACGGTGGGCAAGGGTTTCGCCGGCACCATGAAGCGTCACAATTTCGCGGGCGGCATGAAGACCCACGGCAATTCGGTGTCGCACCGGGCCCCCGGTTCCATCGGCCAGCGCCAGACCCCGGGACGTGTATTCAAGGGCAAGCGCATGTCGGGCCACATGGGCGTCAAGAACCGCACCATCGAGAACCTGCGCATCGTCGAAGTCGATGTGTCGCGCAATTTGTTGCTGATCAGCGGAGCGGTTCCGGGCGCCGAGGGTGGCCGGGTCGTGGTGCGGCCATCGGTCAAGGCCGCCGGCCAGGATCGCCGCCGCAAGCTGATGCCTAACAAGGCCCCGACTGCCGCCAAGGGCGCCTCTGCGCCGAAGGCTGCCGCCCCGGCCGCCAAAGCCGCCAAGAAGTAGCCGCGAAGAAGTAAACGCTCATGAAGCTCCAGTTAAAGAACGCAACTCCCGCCGGCGACATTCAATTGTCGGATGCGGCTTTCGGTCGCGCTTACAACGAAGCGCTCATTCACCAGGTCGTCACTGCCTATCAGGCGGCGGGACGGGCCGGCACCAAGGCGCAGAAGTCGCGCGCCGAAGTGCGCGGCGGCGGCAAGAAGCCGTGGAGCCAGAAGGGCACCGGCCAGGCGCGCGCCGGATCGATCCGCAGTCCCATTTGGGTGGGCGGCGGACGCGCGTTTGCCGCCCGGCCCCGGGATTTTTCGCAGAAGGTCAACCGCAAGATGTATCGCGCCGCCATGCAATCCATGGTGTCGCAGCTGGTGCGCGAAGACCGCTTGATTGCGGTCGCTTCCTTTGAGGTGAGCGCGCCCAGGACCAAGTTGCTGACGGCCAAGCTCGCGGAGTTCGGTTTGACGCGCGCCCTGATCTTGATCGAGGCGCACGACGAAACATTGTCCCTGGCGGCGCGCAACATTCCCTACGTGGACGTGATGCCGGTGGCCTCGCTCGATCCGGTGAGCCTGATCAAGCACGACAAGGTGATTGCGACCGTGGGCGCCTTGAAGCTGCTCGAACAGCGTCTCGGAGGCGCGAATGAATAAAGAACGCTTGATGACCGTGCTGATCCAGCCTCACGTATCGGAGAAGGCGGCCAATGTAGCCGAGAAGGCGAATCAGTATGTGTTTCGCGTGCGCGACGATGCGTCGAAGGATGAAGTGAAGCATGCCGTCGAATTGATGTTCGAGGTCAAGGTCGAAGGCGTGAATTTGCTCAATAAGCCGGGCAAGACCCGCCGCTTCAAGAATGTGACCGGCAAGCGCAACGGCTACAAGAAGGCGTACGTGCGATTGGAGACCGGGCAGTCGATCGACTTCACCGGCAGCGCTTCGAAGTAAGGACCAAAGGCCATGGCACTCATTAAAATGAAGCCGACCTCCCCGGGGACGCGCTTCGTAGTCAAAATCGACCGCTCGCACCTGCACAAGGGCGGCCCGCTCGAGTCTTTGACCACCAAGAAGAATCGCACCGGCGCACGCAACCACTCCGGCCGGCAGACCACGCGCCACATCGGCGGCGGACACAAGCAGCGCTATCGCTTGGTGGATTTCAAGCGCGACAAGGACGGCATTCCCGGCGTGGTCGAGCGCCTGGAATATGATCCGAATCGAACCTCGCACCTGGCCTTGGTGCTCTACAAGGACGGCGAGCGCCGCTACATCCTTGCGCCCAAGGGCGTGAAGGCGGGCGATGAGATCCGTTCGGGCGCGGATGCGCCGATCAAGCCGGGCAATGCCTTGCCGCTGCGGCACATCCCCGTGGGCAGCACCGTGCACAACATCGAGTTGAAGGTCGGCAAGGGGGGCCAGCTGGCACGCAGCGCCGGCGGCTCCGCCCAGTTCGCCGCGCGTGAAGGCGTGTATGCCAGCGTGCGCCTGAAGTCGGGCGAAATGCGCAAGATCCACGTCGATTGCCGCGCCACCATCGGCGAGGTGGGCAATGACGAACACAACCTGCGCGTATTCGGCAAGGCCGGCGCGGTGCGCTGGCTGGGCGTGCGCCCGACGGTTCGCGGCGTCGTGATGAACCCGGTCGACCACCCGCACGGCGGCGGCGAGGGTAAGTCAGGCCAGGGCAACCCGCATCCGGTGAGCCCGTGGGGCCTGCAGACCAAGGGCAAGAAGACGCGCCGCAACAAGCGCACTGACGGCATGATCGTGCAGCGCCGCAAGAACAAACGATTGTAGGAGATGTAACTTGCCTCGTTCGCTCAAGAAAGGCCCGTTCGTAGATTTGCACCTGGCCAAGAAGGTGCAAACGGCCAGCCAGAAGAATGATCGCCGGCCGATCAAGACATGGTCGCGCCGCTCCATGGTCATCCCCGACATGGTCGGCCTGACCATCGCCGTGCACAACGGCCGTCTGCATGTGCCCGTACTGGTATCGGAGAACATGGTCGGCCACAAGCTCGGCGAGTTCGCCCCGACGCGCACCTTCAAGGCGCATTCCGGCGATAAGAAAGTCACGGCGGCGGAGTAGCGCATGCAAACCAAAGCGGTCTTACGGTACGCGCGCATCTCGCCGCAGAAATGCCGGCTGGTGGTGGACACGATTCGCGGCAAATCCGCGACGCTGGCCGTCAACACGCTGAAGTTCATGCCGAAGAAGGGCGCCAAGATCGTCCTCAAGGTGTTGGACTCCGCGATCGCCAATGCCTACAACAATTTCAATGCCGATGTCGACGATCTGAAGGTGACGCGAATCGAGGTCGATCCGGCGCCGATGCTCAAGCGCTTCCATGCGCGCGCCAAAGGGCGCGGCGTGCGGATCGCCAAGCGCAACAGTCACATCCTGGTTCAAGTGTCCGACGGTAAGCGAGACGCCTAATGGGTCAAAAAGTAAATCCGATTGGTATTCGCCTCGGCATCACGCGCGACTGGTCGTCGAAGTGGTATGCCGGGTCCAAGACGTTCGCCTCGAACATCCACACCGATTTTCTGGTGCGCAAGTTCCTGAGCAAGAAGCTGGCCGATGCCTCGGTGAGCCGCATTCATATCGAGCGCGCCGCGCGCCGCGCCAACATCACCATCCACACGGCCCGGCCGGGAATCGTGATCGGTAAGAAGGGTGAGGACATCGAGAAGCTCCGCACGGCGGTGGCCAAGATTCTCGGCATGACGATGAACGATGTGCGATTGAACATCGCCGAAATCCGCAAGCCCGAGCTCGACGCCAAGCTGGTGGCCGAAGGCATCTCGCAGCAGCTCGAGAAGCGCGTGATGTTCCGCCGCGCCATGAAGCGTGCGGTGACCAACACGATGCGCTCCGGCGCGCTCGGCATCAAGGTGCGCATCTCCGGACGCCTCAATGGGTCGGAGATCGCCCGCACCGAAACCAATCGCGAGGGGCGGGTGCCGCTGCACACGTTCCGCGCCGACATCGACTACGGTGTGGCCGAGGCGCAGACCACGTACGGCGTGATCGGCATCAAGGTTTGGATATTCAAGGGCGAAGTTTTCGACCAGCCCGAAGCCGAGGTGGTCGAGGCCGAGGCGGAAGCCGCCGCGGCCACGGGCGCCAAATCCGCCGAGGCACCGGCTCCGGCCGCAGGTTGAATTAGGTAACACAGCATGATGCAGCCGAAGCGGACCAAGTTCCGCAAACAATTCAAGGGCAAGATTTCCGGCAGCGCGCAGCGCGGCAATTCCGTCGCGTTCGGCGAGTTCGGCCTGAAGGCGACCGACCGATGCCGCATGACGGCTCGCGAGATCGAGGCGGCGCGGCGCGCCATCTCGCGCCACGTCAAGCGCGGCGGGCGCATTTGGATCCGGGTGTTCCCGGACGTGCCCATCACGCAGAAGCCGCTCGAAGTGCGCATGGGCTCGGGCAAGGGCAATGTCGAGTACTGGGTGGCGAAAGTGCTGCCCGGCAAGGTGCTGTTCGAGATCGAAGGCATGAGCGAGGAGATCGCACGCGAGGCGTTCCGTCTGGCCTCGGCCAAGCTGTCCGTGTCGACGGCGTTCGTCAAGCGCCAGGTCCGGACATAAAGGTGCATGCATGAAAGCTAAAGATTTGCGCAGTCGGCAACCCAAGGAGCTCGGCGAGGAGCTTCTCAAGCTGCGCCGCGAGCAGTTCAATCTGCGCATGGCGCGCGCCACGGGCCAGGCGGCGAAGCCGGATCAATTTGCGAAGGTGCGTAAGAACATTGCGCGCGTGAAGACGGTGCTCGCCCAATCCAGGGTGGGCGGAGGTAAGGCGTAATGTCGACCGAAGTACAAACGACCGAGAAGGCCGCGGGCGCGGCGCCCATTGCCGGGCAGCGGCTGCTGACGGGCAAGGTCGTCAGCAACAAGATGGACAAGACCATTGCGGTGTCCATCGAGCGTCTGGTGAAGCATCCGACTTACGGCAAGTACATCCGCCGCACGACGAAGCTGCTCGCGCATGACGAGAGCAACGAGTGCAAGGAAGGCGATACGGTGTCCATCAAGCCGTGCCGGCCGATGTCGCGCCGCAAGTCATGGGTGCTGGTGCGCGTCGTAGAACGCGCCCGGCCGGAATGAGAGGCCACGCCAAATGATCCAGCTACGAACCATGTTGAATGTGGCCGACAACAGCGGCGCCAAGCGGCTGATGTGCATCAAGGTGCTCGGCGGCTCCAAGCGCCGCTACGCCGCCGTGGGCGATGTCATCAAGGTGAGCGTCAAGGACGCGATACCGCGCGGCAAGGTCAAGAAGGGCGAGGTGTATGACGCGGTGGTCGTGCGCACCAAGAGCGGGGTGCGGCGCGCCGATGGGTCCCTGATCCGATTCGACACCAATGCGGCGGTGCTGCTGACCAACAAGCTCGAGCCGATCGGCACCCGCATATTCGGGCCGGTGACGCGCGAGCTGCGCAACGTGCAATTCATGAAGATCATCTCGCTCGCACCCGAGGTGCTGTGATGAACAAGATTCGCAAGGGCGACATGGTGGTTTTGATCGCCGGCCGCGACAAGGGCCGCAAGGGCGCGGTCATCGAGGTTCTGGCGGACGACCGCGTGCGGGTCGAAGGCCTCAACATGTCCAAGAAGCACCAGCGGCCGAACCCTCAGATGGGCGTGCAGGGCGGCATCGTCGAGCGCGAAGCGCCGCTGCACGTGTCCAATGTATTGGTCTTCAATCCGGCGACGCAGAAGGGCGATCGCATCGGGTTCAAGGCGCTCGAGAACGGCCGCAAGGTGCGGGTGTTCAAATCGAACAAGGAAATGGTCGACGCCAAGTAAGTGCGACCAGCAGCGAGTGAAATGACATGCCAGCTAGACTGAAACAGATTTACAACGACAAGCTCGTGCCGGAGCTCAAGGCGAAGCTTGGGCTGAAGAACACGATGCAGGTTCCGCGCATCCTCAAGATCACGGTGAACATGGGCGTGGGCGAGGCCGTTGCCGACAAGAAGGTCATGGACGCGGCGACCGCGGACATGGCCAAGATCACCGGACAGAAGCCCGCGGTGACCAAGGCGAAGAAGTCGGTGGCTACGTTCAAGGTCCGCGACGGCCAGGCGATCGGCTGCAAGGTGACCTTGCGCGGCGACCGCATGTACGAGTTCCTCGACCGCCTCGTGAGCATCGCGATTCCGCGCATCAGGGACTTCCGCGGCATCAGCACGCGCTCCTTCGACGGCCGCGGCAATTACAGCCTTGGCGTGAAGGAGCAGATCATTTTCCCCGAGATTCAGTACGACCAGATCGATCAAATTCGCGGCATGGACATCACCATCTCCACGTCGGCGCGCGACGACAAGCACGGACGCGCGCTTCTGGAAGCTTTCAACTTTCCGTTCCGCAAGTAGGGTAATAGCTCATGGCCAAGACGAACATGCTCATGCGCGAGAAGAAACGCCTCAAGATAGCGAAGAAGTTCGCTACTCGACGCGCAGAGCTCAAGGAGCTGATCCGCGACCCGAAGACCGGCGCGGAAGCGCGCGAAGCGGCGCAGGCGGAACTGCAGAAGCAGCCGCGCGACGCGGCGGCGACGCGGCAGCGCAATCGTTGCGCCATCACGGGCCGCTCGCGCGGCGTGTACCGCAAGTTCGGCCTGGCGCGCACCAAGCTGCGCGAAGCCGCCAATCGCGGCGAGATCCCGGGCCTGTCGAAGGCGAGCTGGTGAGGCGCGCACAATGAGCATGACTGATCCGATTGCCGATCTCCTGACGCGTATTCGCAATGCCCAATCTGCCGGCAAGCCGACGGTGGGCGTGGGCGCCTCGAAACTGAAGCTGGCCATCCTCAAGGTCCTGAAGGACGAAGGCTACATTGGCGGCTACGGGGTCGATTCCACGGGTGCGAAGTCCACGCTGTCCATCGAGCTGAAGTATCACGATGGGCGTCCGGTCATCGACCGCATCGAGCGCATAAGCCGTCCGGGCCTGCGGATTTACCGCGGCAAGGACGAGCTGCCCAAGGTGCTGGGCGGCCTGGGAGTCGCGGTGATTTCGACGCCGAAAGGCATCATGTCCGACGCGCAGGCGCGCGCCGCCGGAACCGGCGGCGAAGTTCTCTTCGTCGTGCAGTAAGCGTTTCGTAGAAATAAGGTTTACATCATGTCTCGAGTCGCAAAAAAGCCGGTAGATCTTCCGCAGGGCGTCAGCGCCACGATCGGCGCGGATGCCGTCACGGTGAAGGGTGCCAAGGGCACTTTGACGCTCGCCATCAAGAGCGGCGTGAAGGTGGTGCAGCAGGACAAGCACCTGGAAGTGCAGGCCGACACCAGCGCCGAGGGCATGAATGCCATCGCGGGCGCGACGCGCGCACACCTGGCGAACATGGTCGTCGGCGTCACCAAGGGCTATGAGAAGAAGCTCGAGCTGGTGGGCGTCGGCTATCGCGCCGCGGTGCAGGCCAAGGCGCTTACGCTGACGCTGGGCTATTCGCACTTGATCAATTACGCGATTCCGGACGGCGTCACCATCGAGACGCCGAGCCAGACCGAGATCATCGTCAAGGGCATCGATCGCCAGCGGGTGGGCCAGACCGCGGCGGAGATTCGCGGCTTCAGGCCGCCGGAGCCTTACAAGGGCAAGGGCGTCAAGTACTCCGATGAAAAGATTTCGCTGAAAGAGGCGAAGAAGAAGTAAGCACATGAAATTGACCAAACAAGATACCCGCTTGCGCCGCGCGCGCCGCAGCCGCGTGAAGATCAAGGAGCTGGCCGCGTTGCGCCTGTCGGTGCACCGCACGCCGCAGCATATCTATGCGCAGATTTTCGCTCCCGAGGGCGACAAGGTGCTGGTTGCCGCCTCGACCTTGCAGAAGGACGTTCGCGGGTCGTTGAAAGCCACCGGCAATATCGAGGCCGCCAAGGCCGTGGGCCGCGCGATTGCGGAGCGTGCCAAGGCCAAGGGGATTGCAAAGGTCGCATTCGACCGTTCCGGTTTCATGTATCACGGGCGCGTCAAAGCGCTGGCAGAGGCCGCTCGCGAAGCGGGTCTCGAGTTCTAACCAAAGGGTCTAAAGGCATATGGCGAGAGTAGAAAAACCAATGTCCGGCGATGACCTGCTCGAAAAGCTGGTCGCGGTGAACCGTGTCGCCAAGGTGGTCAAGGGTGGTAAGCAATTCGGCTTCACCGCGCTCACCGTCGTCGGCGACGGCGCCGGCCGCGTCGGCTTCGGTTACGGCAAGGCGCGCGAAGTGCCGGTCGCGATTTCCAAGGCCATGATGCAAGCGCGCAAGAGCCTGGTCACGGTCTCGTTGAAGAACGACACGCTGTTCTATGCGGTCAAAGGCCGCCATGGCACCACGCGGGTGTACATGCAGCCGGCGGCCGACGGTACCGGCGTGATCGCGGGCGGCGGCATGCGCGCGGTGTTCGAGTGCGCCGGCGTGCGCAACGTGCTCGCGAAGAGCTACGGCTCGCGCAACCCGATCAACGTGGTGCGCGCGACCATGGATGCGCTCGCCAAGCTGCGCACCCCGGACGACATTGCGGCCAAGCGCGGCAAGAGCGTCGCGGAACTCGTAGGTTAAGACCATGTCCGACAAGACAATCAAAGTCACTTTGATCAAGAGCATGTACGGCCAGCTGGCCAGCATCCGCAATTCCGCCCGGGGCCTGGGGCTGCGGCGCATCGGTCACAGCGTCGTGGTGGCGGACACCCCGTCCAATCGCGGCATGATCAATGCGGCCAGCCACATGCTCAAGATTGAGTCCGCAGCGGGTTCGAGGAACTAGACCATGCGATTAAACACCATCAAGCCGGGTGCCGGCTCCAAACGGCCGCATCTGCGGGTCGGCCGCGGCGCATCCGCCGGCCAGGGCAAGACTTGCGGCCGCGGCGTCAAGGGCCAGCGCGCGCGCAAGGGCGGCTACCACAAGGTAGGCTTCGAAGGCGGTCAGATGCCCTTGCAGCGGCGTTTGCCCAAGATCGGCTTTCGTTCGGCCATGAAGGCCTCGCGCGCCGAGCTGACCTTGACCGATTTGATGCGCGTCGAGGGCGCCGAGGTGACCCTCGCCGGACTGATCCAGGCCAACCTGGTTCCGGAGAGTACCAAGCTCGTGAAAATCATACTGTCCGGTTCGGTCACCAAGGCCTATGCCGTGAAAGACAAGGCGATCACCGCGACCAAGGGCGCGAAGAGCGCGGTCGAATCGGCCGGCGGGCGTTTCGAGGTCTAAGAGAAGCCCGTGGCCACCACCAACCCGACCGCAGCCTTAGGAGACATGACGCGCTTTGCCGAGATGCGCCAGCGTCTGTGGTTTCTGTTGGGCGCGCTCGTGGTCTATCGGGTGGGCACGTTCATTCCGGTTCCGGGCATCGATGCCGCGCGGTTTGCCGCGTTCTTCTCCACTCAA
Organism: uncultured Gammaproteobacteria bacterium; assembly: GCA_963837435.1. GTDB lineage: Bacteria > Pseudomonadota > Gammaproteobacteria > Steroidobacterales > Steroidobacteraceae > Bog-1198. The sequence continues at coordinate 1,049,857 of CAWINJ010000007.1, read as the reverse complement.
AACGGCACGCTGCTCGGCATGTTCAACATGTTTTCAGGCGGCGCCCTGCAGCGCTTCAGCATATTCGCCCTGAATGTGATGCCCTACATCACCGCCTCCATCATCGTGCAGATGGCGTCGATGGTGTATCCGCCCTGGGCGCAGATCCGCAAGGACGGCGAGTCCGGGCGCCGCAAGCTGATGCAATACACGCGCTACGGCACGGTGGGTCTGGCCGCATTCCAGGGCTTCGGTGCGGCGCTGGCGATCCAGAATTCCGGCGGCAATCTGGTGCCGAACCCGGGCCCGCAGTTCCTGTTCGTCGCCACCATATCGATCACCACCGGCTGCTTGTTCGTGATGTGGCTGGGCGAGCAGATGACCGAGCGCGCCATCGGCAACGGCATCACCATGATCATCGTCGCGGGAATCATCGCGGGACTGCCGCGCGCCATCGGCAATACGCTGGAAATGGTGCGCTCGGGCGAAATGAACCCGCTGATCGTGCTGTTGATCCTAGTGGTGGTGATTCTGGTGACCTTGTTCTGCGTGTTCGTCGAGCGGGCGCAGCGCAAGATCCAGGTCAACTATGCCAAGCGCCAGATGGGGCGCCGCATGATGCAGGGTCAAAGCACGCACCTGCCGTTCAAGCTCAATATGGCCGGCGTCATTCCGCCGATTTTCGCGTCGAGCCTGCTGGTATTCCCGGCGACCATCGCGCAATTCTTCGGCAACAGCCCGAATCCCAACGCCATTCAGAGGACCCTGCAAAAAATCGCCGTGGTCCTCGGCTATGGCCAGCCGCTGCACGTTTTGCTGTTTGCCCTGCTGATCATCGGCTTCGCCTTCTTTTACGTGGCTTTGGTGTATGACGCGCGGGACACGGCGGACAATCTGAAGAAGGCGGGCGCCTTCATTCCCGGGATCCGCCCGGGGCAGCAGACCGGCGACTACCTGGATAAGGTGCTCACTCGGCTGACGTTGTGGGGCGGCCTGTACATCATGGCGGTGTGCCTGCTGCCGGAAATCATTCGAATGGTGAATCCGAGCGTGCCCTTCCAGTTCGGCGGCACCTCGTTGTTGATCATCGTGGTCGGTGTCATGGATTTCGTTGCGCAGATGCAATCGCACGTGATGTCGCATCAATATGAGGGGTTGATGAAGAAATCGAGCCTGCGGGGCATCGGGAGTAAGAAATGAAAGTTCGTCCTTCGGTGAAGAAGATCTGCAAGAACTGCAAAATTGTGCGGCGCCGCGGCATCGTCTACATCATTTGTTCGTCGGACGCCCGGCACAAGCAACGCCAGGGTTAATGACTATTTTGCAATTTTCATATATAGTATTGCGCCTTTTTTTGTGGGCGCGGGTGGAGAACTAGATGGCGCGTATCGCCGGCATCAACATACCGATGAACAAGCATGTAATCATCGGCTTGACCCACATTTTCGGCATTGGGAACAGCCGGGCGGTGCGCATTTGCGACGCGGCCGGCGTGAAATACAGCGTCAAGGTGAAGGATCTCACCGACGCCGAGGTCGCATCGCTGCGCTCTCAGGTGGCGAAATTCGCCGTCGAGGGCGACCTGCGGCGCGAAGTGTCGATGAACATCAAGCGCCTGATGGATTTGGGCTGCTACCGGGGCATCCGGCACCGCAAGGGGCTGCCGATGCGCGGCCAGCGCACGCGGACCAATGCCCGTACCCGCAAGGGCCCGCGCAAGCAAGCCGTGAAGATGAACGCGCCGCCGGGCAAGGTTTAAGAGAGATACCATGGCAGATCAGAAGCAAGCATCGAATCAAGCCGCCGCTGGCGCTCAGGCCGGCAAGCCGGCCCGCAAGAAGGTCCGCAAGAACGTGCTCGATGCGATCGCGCACGTGCATGCCTCGTTCAACAACACCATCATCACGATCACCGATAGGCAGGGCAATACGCTGTCCTGGGCCACCTCGGGCGGTTGCGGCTTCCGCGGTTCGCGCAAGTCCACCCCGTTCGCGGCGCAGGTCGCCGCCGAGCGCGCGGGCACGGCCGCGCAGGAGCATGGGGTGAAGAACGTCGAGGTGCGGGTGATGGGACCCGGGCCCGGCCGCGAATCCGCGGTTCGCGCATTGAATGGCTGCGGGCTGAAGATCACCAACATTGAAGATGTGACTCCGATCCCCCATAACGGGTGTCGTCCGCCGAAAAAGCGCCGCGTTTGACGTTTCCGCAACTCTCACCGCAAGTCCGCCCCAGAAAGTCGCACAAAGGTTCGTAATGGCAAAGTACACCGGTCCGAAATGTAAGCTGTCGCGTCGCGAGGGAACCGATCTGTTCCTGAAGAGCGGTGTCAAGCCCCTCGAGTCGAAGTGCAAGCTCGAAGTGCCGCCGGGCGGCGTGAAGAGCGAGCGCAAGCAGCGCCTGTCGGAGTATGGATTGCAGCTGCGCGAGAAGCAGAAGCTGCGCCGCATGTACGGCGTGCTCGAGCGCCAGTTCCGCAACTATTATCAAAAAGCGGCGGGCCGGCCCGGCGCGACGGGCGAGACCCTGCTGCAATTCCTGGAATGCCGGCTGGACAATGTGGTCTACCGCATGGGCTTCGCCGCGACCCGCGCCGAGGCGCGCCAACTGGTGAGCCACAAGGCCGTCGCCGTGAACGAGAAGCTGGTCAACATCGCCTCCTACCAGTGCAAGGCCGGCGATGTGGTCAGCCTGCGCGAGAAGGCGAAGAAGCAAACGCGCATTCAAGCCGCCCTCACCATCGCCGCTCAGGTCGGCTTTCCGGATTGGGTGGAAGTGGACGACAAGAAGTTCTCGGGAGTCCTGAAGTCGGTTCCCGATCGGCAGGAAATACTGCCGGATATCAACGAGAGCCTCGTCGTCGAGTTGTATTCGAAGTAGGAATTGGCACATAGCGCGTCGCAGCCCGACGCTGCGTTGTCCCCTGGTTAGTTAACGTAGGTGATATCCATGCAGGGATCGATCAATGAATTTTTGAAGCCGCGGGTCGTGAAGGTTCAGCCCGTGTCGCCGCGCCATGCGCGTATCGTGATCGAGCCGTTCGAACGCGGATTCGGGCACACGCTGGGCAATGCCCTGCGCCGGGTGCTGCTGTCCTCGCTGCCGGGCGCCGCCATTACCGAGATTGAAATCGAAGGCGTGCTGCACGAGTACACCGCCATCGAGGGCGTCCAGGAAGACGTCGTCGACATTCTGTTGAATCTCAAAGCGGTGGCCATCCGCATGCATGCCCGCGACGTTGCCGAGGTTCGCCTGCACAAGAAGGGCCCGGGCCCGGTGACGGCCGGCGACATTGCTGGCGACCACGACATTGAGATCTTGAATCCGGATCTGGTGATCGCGAATCTGACCAAGGCCGGTGAGCTGTCGATGTCTTTGAAGGTCGAGCGCGGCCGCGGCTATCGGCCGGCGGCGCAGCGCATGGCGTTCGAGGAGCAGACTCGCGCCATCGGCCGTCTGCAGTTGGACGCATCGTTCAGCCCCGTGCGCAAGGTCACTTACAACGTCGAAAGCGCGCGCGTCGAGCAGCGCACCGATCTGGACAAGCTCATCCTGGACATCGAGACCAACGGCACCATCGATCCCGAGGAGGCCATTCGCCGCGCCGGCGGAATCCTCAAGGACCAATTGTCCGTATTCGTCGATTTGCAGGGCCAGGACGAGTCGACCGCGAAGGCCACCGAAACGCAGTTCGATCCCATCCTGCTGCGGCCGGTCGATGAGCTCGAGCTCACGGTGCGCAGCGCCAACTGCCTGAAAGCCGAGAACATTCACTACATCGGCGATCTCGTGCAGCGCACCGAGGTTGAATTGCTGCGCACGCCCAACCTAGGCAAGAAGTCGCTGACCGAGATCAAGGAAGTGCTCGAGAGCCATGGCTTGACGCTCGGGATGCGCATCGACAACTGGCCGCCGCCGGGGTTGAAGCGCGACGACGAACGCGACGGGATTTAATCATGCGGCATAGAAACAGCGGGCGGCAGCTCTCGCGCAATTCCTCGCATCGCCACGCACTGCTGCGCAACATGGCGACTTCGCTGTTGCGGCACGAAACCATCCGCACCACGGTGCCGAAGGCCAAGGAGCTGCGCCGCGTGGTCGAGCCCTTGATCACCCTGGCCAAGGTCGATTCCCTGGCCAAGCGGCGCTTGGCGTTCTCGCGCCTGCGCGACGAGAGCATCGTGGAGAAGCTGTTCGCTGATCTAGGGCCTCGCTTCAAGGCCCGCGCCGGCGGCTACACGCGGATCCTCAAAATGGAGCCGCGCCCCGGCGATTCGGCGGACATGGCGTTGATGGAGCTGGTCCAGTCGGCGGCGGCGCCGGTCGAAAAGACCGAGGACACCAAGGCCGCCAAGGCGAAGAAGCCGAAGAAGACCAAAAAGGACGCGGCGAGCGATGAGGCAGCGGCTGAGGCCGCGCCCAAGCGCCGCAAGGCCAAGGCCGCCTAGGCCACAGGGCCAGTCAGCCAGCTTTCAGGCGCCGGACTGGCGGCTAGCCAGGCGCCAGACTGGCGTAGAGGGTGGACAGCCTCTGCGCCATTCTCGCCGATGCCCAGGTCTGCGCATACTCCCGGGCCTGCTCACCCAGCGCGCTGCACTGGCTTCGGTCGGCCAGCAGGTCATGTACGACCTGGGCGAACCCCTTGCGATCGTGCGGCGCGTGCCGGCAACCCAGGCCCGGCCCCAGAATGTCGATCGTCCCCATGCGGGGGATGGCTACCACCGGTACTCCCTGCGCCATGGCCTCGAGCAACACCAGCCCCTGGGTCTCGGTCAACGAGGAGAACACGAATACATCCGCGGCGCTGTAGCAGTCCTGCAGTTCGCCGCCGCGGTCGAAGTACCCGAGAAAGCGCACCGACCCGTCCAGGCCTAGCTGCTGCGCCTGGGCGCGCAGGCTGAGCGCGGCCGGGCCTTCGCCGGCGATCAACAGAAGCGCATCGCCGCGCAGGCTGCGCAGCTCGAGCATCATCTCGAGCAGGAATCCGATGTTCTTCTCATGCGCGGCGCGGCCGACGAACAGCAGCAGAGGCTGCTCGAGCCCCAGCCCATGGCGGCGACGGAACGCCGTCCCGTCGCCCGCCCGGAAGCGGTCGGCCGGAAGCCCGGTGGGGAGAACTTCGATGCGGGTGCCGATCCCATAGGCCCGCAAGGCTTGCTGCATGGCTTGCGAGGGCGCAATCACGGCGTCCAATTGATTGCATTGCGACCGGCTGAAGCGGCGGGCCAGGCCGCCGGTGATGGCGCGCGGTACCAGCGGCACGTAGTGATGCAGGTATTCTTCAAAAAGCGTGTGATAGGTGGCCACCACCGGGGTCCCCTGGGCTCGAGCGAACTTCAGGCCGGCGTAATGCGCCAGAAAGGGAGTGTGGATGTGCACCACGTCGAACTTGCTTGGGAGCAGCTCGGCCAGGGTGCGGCGCAAGCCGCCGAAACACATGATGCGGTCCTCGGGATCCCGCGGCACCGCCCGTGCCGGGACCCGGCGCAAGGAGGGATTGGGCAACTCGCCGGTATCCGCCGAGGCCTGCGGATAGGCGGGGGCGACCAGGACGACCTCATGCCCCTGGGTGGTCAGATCGCGCCTGAAAGTCTCTATGGAGGTGGAGACCCCATTGACCCGCGGAAAAAACACATCGGAGATCTTGAGGATGCGCATGCCGGTGGGCGTGTGGCTATGCCGCCCTGGCGAACGCGTCCCGGGTCATGTTTTCAGGCGTCGATGCGGTCGCGACGACATTGTCCTCGATTCGAATGCCCCCAAAGGGCCGGAGCTCCTCCACGACACCCCAGTCGATATGCGCGCGCCGCGAATCCGCATGCGCCGCGGCCAGCAGGGATTCGATGAAGTAGATGCCGGGCTCCACGGTCACCACCACCCCGGGTTCGAGCATGCGGGTGAGGCGCAGGTAGGGATGACCCTCGGGCCGCTGGCGCTCATGGCCTTGCGCGTCGCCCATCACCCCGCCGACGTCGTGCACCTGCAGTCCCAGCAGATGGCCGATGCCGTGCGGGAAGAACACGCTGGTGACGCCCAGCTCGAGCGCACTCTGGCCGGCAATTTTGGTCAGGCCGACCTGCCGCATGAGCTCCCCCAAGCGGCGGTGCGCGGATAGGTGTACCTCCCGATAGTCGCGGCCCGCGACGATCTCGCCGCAGAGGGCCTGCTGTGCGGCATCCATTGCGTCCACCAGATCGGCGAAGCGGCCAGGGGAGGCCGCATAGGTGCGGGTGATATCCGAGGCATAGCCGCGATATTGCGCGCCGGCATCGATCAAGAAGGAACGCAAAGAGCCGGGAATGGCGCGCTCCAAGCGCTGGTAGTGCAGGATGGCGGCGTTTTCGTTGTAGGCCACGATGCTGTTGTAGGGCAGCTCCTCCTCGCGCTGGGCACAGGCCTCCAAGTACTGCATGTGTGCCTCGTACTCGGAACCACCGCGGCGAAATGCGGCCAGCGCGGCCCTGTGTCCGCGCGCGCCCAGGGCGCTTGCGCGGCGCATGCATTCGAGCTCGTAGGCCGTTTTCACGGCACGATCGAAGTGCAGCCGCGTCATGAGGTCCGGCGGATTGACGCAGTCCGGGTCGGTCCCCGCCGCCGATTCCGGCCCGATATAGGCCACCCGGCCGAGCCCGGTCCAGTGAGCGCTTGCCTTGGATGGCTCATCCATGGCGATCAAATCGATCTCCGCCGTCCAAGGCTCCCGCGGCAGGCTGGCCGGCTTGTACCAATAGTCGTTGGGCCGGTGGAACAACACCTTGAGCCGGGCTCCCGGCACGAACACCAGAACGCAGCGTGGATTGTCCACGATGGGTACCCATGCCTTGAAATGGGGGTTGACCTTGAAGGGATAGTCCTGATCGTCCAGGAACAGAGTGGGGGGAGAGCCCGAGTGGATGACCAGGGCGTCGAAGCGGCTCGCCGCGAGGGAAAGTGCGGTACGCCGCATGAGCGTCTGTAAATGCGCCTTATATAGCTGGTCTGGACCGGATTCGCTCACAACCTACTCCCGCCGACTGTAACCGGCCTAAAGTATGCGCCACGGGCCTTCGCAGCTATAGCCCTTTAACCCCACTCGGGATACCCCAGCGTTAAAGGTGCTGCCCGGATCGCGAAAGAGATATGAAATTGAGGCAAAACACTCTAAAATCGCAGCGGAGATTTGGGTGAACGCCCAATAAAACGCTCGGCCTTAAAATTCAATTCTTAATATTTCTGGGGTATCGATAGATGAAGACCAAACTTGCTTTAAGCGCTTTTGTCGCTGCATTCGTGCTGAGTGCCTGCGGCAGCAAGACCGAGGCTCCTGCCCCGGCTGCTGATACGACTCCTCCTCCGGCCGCAGCACCCGCGCCGGACGCCGCCGCTTCTGCCGCATCCGATGCAGCTGCAGCCGCGAGCTCAGCCGCTGACGCAGCGTCGAGCGCAGCATCCGCTGCGAAGCCGTAATTCGGTTCGATAGCTGATCTCACATGCCCGGGCGGGCGGCCATCTGGCGCGTCCGTCCGGGCTGTGTTTTTTTGAACGACAGGGTGGCGGATTCCCTTGCTGGTCAGTATTCGCGACTGCCGAAGCTCCAAGAAGGATCGTCAATGGATCCAAGGTGTCTACGGCGAATACATCGACGCGTTGGCGGATCTGAACACGGGCCTGTTCTCCGTGCTCGGCGCCGACAATCCTCGTGAAGAGGAAATCTTTGCCAATTGGTTTTCCAACGATCAGTCGCACCCCCTGGTGATTCTCAAGGGACCCGAGCCCGTCGGCTTCGCCCTGGTTACACGCCCGCGGATCCCCGCCGCCGGCGAACCCGCGGCGGACTATCGAATGTCCGAATTCTTCGTGCGCAAGCAGTATCGCCGGGTCGGCTTGGGGCGGGACGCGGCGACGTTGATATTCGATCGCTTCGCGGGCGATTGGCAGATCGTCGAATATCTGCGCAACCCCGGCGCCGTGGCGTTTTGGCGGCGGGTGATTTCCGTCTATTGCGGGGGCAGCTATACCGAGCGCACCCGGCACGGGGAAGTGCAGCATCGCTTCAGGAGCCGAGTTAAGTAAAGTCGCTGGCGCCGGCCCTCAAGATTGGCGGCTTGCGGTCGATTTCTTAGCACGGGCCGACGGCGATGGCGGCGGCGTGCAACCTGCGAGCGCGAATTTGACGAATACAACGGTACAGTCCCAATCCAAGGTCGCCTTCGATTTCGTCCGCAGTCTCGCGGCGGAACTGTCGTGCGGCAACGTGGATCTTCCCTCTTTCCCTGAAATTGCCGCCCGGGTAAGGCGAGTCCTCTCGGACCCCACGTCCTCGGTGGAACAGGTGGTTCGAGTGGTGGGGTCCGAGCCCGCGCTGGCGGCGCGGTTGCTGCGCATAGCAAATTCCGCCTCGTTCAATCGCACCGGCCGCATCGTGACCGACCTGCGCACCTCGATCAATCGCCTTGGCTATGACATGGTCCGCAGCGCGTCGATGTCCTTCGCCATGGCGCAGATGCGCAAGAGCAACCAGCTCAGCGGTTTGGAACACCACCTCACCGGTCTCTGGGAGCGCAGCACGGCGGTGGCCGCCTTCGCCTATGTGCTCGCCAAGAATTGCAGCAAGGTCAATCCGGACGAGGCCATGCTGACCGGCATGATGCACGGCATCGGCAAACTATATGTGCTGACCCGGGTGATCGATCATCCGGAGCTGTTCGCCAGCAACAGCCTGCTGACCCAGATCATCGGCGAGTGGCATGCCTCCATCGGCAAGGCGATTCTCGAGAATTGGAAGTTTCCCGAAGCCATGGCGCAAGCGGTGGGCGATCAGAGCGACTTCAGCCGTACCGAGGCGGCGCCGCCGGATTTGAGCGATATCGTGGCTGTGGCGATTCTCTTGGCCTCCCACACCGAGGATGTTGCAGGTCTCGAGCTCGCGGACCTCGGCGCCGCCAAGCGCCTCGGTTTGGACGAGGCGAAAACCCGCGACGTGATGCGTGATTCCGCCGCCGAGGTGACCGCCCTCGGCCAGGCTCTGGGCGACTAGCGACGCGCAGCGGCCAGCTCGGCGCCGATCGCATCGGCGACATAGGCGGCGTTCTGCGGCATGACACCGGCCAGATTCATGCGGCTGTCCGCCAGCATGTAGATGTGATGCCTCTCGCGCAGACTGTCGACGACCTGGGGGGATACCCCCAGCAAGGAAAACATGCCGTGCTGATGGCGGATGAAGTCGAAGGTTGCCTCCCCCGTCGCCCTTTGCAGCTGCTGCGCCAGCAGCCCCCGCATGGAAGCGATCCGCCCCCGCATGGCGGCAAGTTCCTCGATCCACTGCGCCTTGAGCGCCGGGTCCGCAAAAATGTGCGCCGCAATCGCGGCGCCGTGGTCGGGCGGCATGGAATAGATGCTGCGCGCGATTTGCAGCATGTGACTCCGCATGGCCTCGGCCCGGCCGTCATTCTCGCCGATGGCGATCAAGGCGCCGGTGCGCTCCCGATACAGGCCCATATTCTTCGAGAACGACACCGCGATCAGCGCCTCCGGAACCTGTTCGGCGACCAGGCGCACGCCGGCGACGTCGGCGTCCAGATCGACGGCGAAACCCTGATAGGCCAGATCCAGGAATGGCACCAGGCGCCGACGGATCAGCAACTGAGCCAATGTCTCCCACTGTTGCGGATCCAGATCGGCGCCCGTGGGATTGTGGCAACAGGCATGGATCAACACGACATCGCCGTGGACGGCGCGTTCGAGGCGTTCGAGCATGGCGTCGAAGCGCAGCCGGTGCGCGGCGGCGTCGTAATAGGGATAGCGCTCGAGCCGCAGACCGGAACTACCCAGTAAGGGGGTGTGATTGCCCCAGGTCGGATCGCTGACATACACGGCGGCCGAGGGGGCCGCCGCGCGGATCAGCTCGGCACCGACGCGCAGGGCGCCGCAGCCTCCCGGTGTCTGCGTCGTGCGGGCGCGCCGGTCGCGGCAGGCCGCATGGGCCCGTCCCAGGACCATTTCCTCGACGGCGTCATTGAATTCCTCGCGCCCCGCGGCGGCCACATAGGACTTGGTGGTCTGCGCCGCGAGGACCGCCTGCTCGGCACTGCGCACGCTGGGAAGCACGGGCGTATTGCCGCTCAGGTCGCGGAACACGCCCACGCCGAGATCGACCTTGGTCGGCGCTGGGTCGGCCCGGTACTTGGCCATCAGCCCGAGGATCGAATCCGGGCTCAGTTGCTTGAGTTGCTGAAACAAGAATGATTGCTCGGTTTATTTGGCGCCAATTTGCTCCGCCGCATTATAGTCCATGACCATATGGTCATCCGGCGCACTTACATTCTGAGTTTGACGCTCGCATTCGGCTGCGCCGCCCCTGGGTTCGGCGCGGTTCCCGGCGCGGCTCCCCGTGCGGTTCCCGGCGAAGGGCCGGTCGAATCGCCGCCGCGAATCGTCAGCTTGAGTCCGCACATCACGGAATTGTTGTTTGCCGCCGGCGCGGGCGGCCGGGTCGTCGGCATCGACGATGCCAGCAACTACCCCGCGGCGGTGGCCGGCCTTCCCCGCATCGGCGAACCCGCGGCACTCGATGTCGAAGGCTTGTTGAAGCTCAAGCCCACCTTGGTCGTGCTCTGGGACTCCGGCACGCCCGCGCGCCGCAAGGCCGAACTGCAGCGATTGCACCTGCGCCTCTATGTCACCGACCAGCATCGCCTGGATGACATCGGCACGACCCTGGTGGATTTCGGCCGGCTGGCCGGTACCGAGGCCGTGGCCGAAGCGGCTGCACGCCGCTTCGGCAGCGAGCTTGCCGAGCTGCGCTCGAGTTACGCGGGGCGCCCGCGGCTCAAGGTCTTCTATCAGGTATGGGACCGGCCCCTGTACACATTGTCAGGCCGGCACATGGTGAGCGAAGTGCTGTCCCTGTGCGGCGGCGACAATGTGTTTGCCGACCTCACCACGCTGGCGCCCGCGGTCGACAAAGAGGCGGTGCTGGCGCGCAATCCCGATGTCATACTCGTCGCCGCCACCGGCTCCGAGGGAGCGCGGCAGGTGCTGGAATGGAACCGGTTTTCCGGCCTCCGCGCGGTGCAGAGGCACCACGTCTACACCGTGGATCCGACGCTGCTGGGGCGAATGTCGCCGCGCATCCTGCTGGGAGTGCGCGAGGTGTGCGGATTGCTCGATGCGGCACGCGATGAGCCGCCTGTAGGGGCTCCCCGTACGCCGCGCCCCTGAGGACCACCGTCTCCAATAAAAGACAGTGGTCCGATGACATTTTTAGGCGTTAGCGTGTAGGCTTTAGTCACCATCTCACTGGGAGAGACACCTTATGGCGCTTTGGAACGAAAAACCCACGTCCGCTTCGGCGGGTACCATGGTCCCCCCGTCGGCGCCGCCGCCGGAGAGAAGTTTGCCGGAGCGCAACACGAGTGAACCGGCCGTTGCCGTTTCGCCACGCCGCCCCACCCCCAAGACTTCATCGGAGGGCGGAGAGTCGGTCATCGCGGCCAATCTGACCATCGAGGGCAAGATCGAGGGGTCCGGCAATGTACGCATCGCAGGCCGCTTCAAGGGCGATGTGCGGATCGACGGAAATTTCAGCATCGAGCCCGGCGCCCATCTGACGGGCCAAGTTCTGGCCGGCATCGTCGTGGTCGGCGGCGAGCTGCAGGGCAATATCGAATCCGCCAAACGAGTCGACGTGCAGGAAGGCGGCATCATCGTCGGTGACGTCAAGGCCGGGTCGATCACGGTCGCGGCCGGCTCGCGCATGCGCGGGCACGTCGAATTCGGTTGGGAGGACGAGAAGGTCAAGGTCAAACCGGGCTTGGTGGGCAGCGGCAACTAGCCATGAGCGTCGCTCGGGCGGGCACCTTAGGCGCGACACGAATTTGCCCGCACTGCAAGGCGGTCGTCCTGCAGAGTGCCAATATTTGCCCGGGGTGCCAGCACCATCTGCGCTTCAATTCCGCAAACGCGGAGCCGCAGGTGGACTCGGTCTCGGCGATGCGGATCGAGGGATCGATTCGCCACGCCGAGCGCGGCGAGAGCTGCGAATACTGCGTGGTGATCTCCATCACCAACGAGCGGGGCGAGAAGATTGCGCGCCACGTGGTCGGCGTCGGCGCGCTGCAGCCCGGCGAGAGGCACAAGTACAGCTTTTCGGTCGACCTGATGCCGGTACGCGGCGTCATCGAGCGCAAGCGAAATTGATCAGCGCTGGGCCCGGCCCTCGATGTCGATGAATCTCAGGAACTCCGCGCGAGTGCTGGCGTCCGCGCGGAACGTTCCCAGCATTTTGCTGGTGATCATGGAGACCCCGCGCTTGTGCACGCCGCGCGTCGTCATGCACTCGTGAACCGCATCGATCACCACCCCGACCCCGCGCGGCTTTAGCACCTCGTTGATGCACGCGGCGATTTGCGAGGTGAGCTTCTCCTGCACCTGGAAGCGGCGCGCGTAGCCTTCGACGACCCGCGCCAGCTTGCTGATGCCGACGACGCGCTCGGTGGGGAGGTAGCCGACGTGGGCGCGGCCGATGATGGGCGCCATGTGATGCTCGCAAAAGGACTCGAAGCTGATGTCGCGCAGCACCACCATTTCGTCGTAGCCCTCCACCTCCTCGAAGGTGCGACGCAGGTACGCACCCGGGTCGATGGCGTATCCGGAGAACCAATCGCCATAGGCATTGGCGACGCGCTTCGGGGTATCGCGCAGGCCCTCGCGCTGCGGATCTTCCCCGGCCCAGCGCAGCAAAGTCCGTACCGCGTCTTCCGCGGCAGCTCGGGTCACCGCTCGCTTTTTCCTGTCGGCCATGTCTCACGCTCTCCGAGCTTTCGTGGCAATGCCTTCGCAGAATAGCATCGTTAGGGGGCACCCGAGTCGAACACTACCTGGCCGTGCAACAAGGTCATGATGCACCTGAGATCGCGCAGTTGCTTCGCCGGCACGGTGTACATGTCGCGGTCCCACACGGCGATATCGGCCTCCTTCCCAACCTCGAGCGAGCCTATGCGGTCCTCGAGAAACAGTTGTCTCGCGCCCCACGTGGTGTACGAGCGCAGGGCGGAGTGAATATCGACCGCCTCGGCCGTGCCGAAGGGATGTGCTCCGTACCTACCCTTCAGTGTTTCCCGTTCGACCGACACCCAGAGCCCATAGCGCGCGGCAATCGGCGTGACCGGATAGTCCGAACCGCCGCCCCAGCGAATGCCGTTCTTCAAGTAGGTCTGCAGCGGCACCAGGCGCTGCGAGCGTTCGGGCCCGAAATTGCCCGCATAGGTGTCACCGATCCACCACATGAAGGGAGCCTGTGCTTCGGGGTACGCTGCGTCGTAACGCTTTTCAAGGGCGGCCATGGTCTCTATGGCGTGGTCGCTGGGGATGTTGGCGTGGATGATGCTGTGTCTCAAGCCCGACGTCGGCGTCTCGGCGAGCACCTGCGCGTAGGTGTCGACCACCCAGTCGATGGCGCGGTCGCCGATCGCGTGGGTGCCGACATGCACGCCGGCCTGGTGAAACAGACGCACCATCTGGCGATAGGTCGCAGGGTCGGTGGACGGATAGCCGAAATTGCCGTGGTCGATGTCGGTGGAATTCTTGTGCCACTCCTGCGTCAGCCAGGCGGTGCGCGCGCCGCCGCTGCCGTCCATGTAGATCTTGGCGCCGCACGACAGCAGGCGGCCGTCGCCGAGCGACTGCGGCGGCCGAGGCAGGCTCAGGATCGTGGTGAGCGCCGCGTGCGCCGAGTCCAGCGTGGTGCCGGCGTGCCACAGCACGCAGATATGCTCGGACAGCTTGTTCTCGCGCAGCAGCTCGCGATACGCGTCCCACACCGGCTGGCCGATGTCCGGATCCTTGACCGCCGTCATGCCCTCGCGATGCAAATCCTCGATGCTCTTCAGGATTCCGTCGCGCTGCTGCTGCGCCGTCGGCGGCGGAATCAGATTCAAGACCGCATCCTGCGCCGCTTCCTTCAATACCCCGGTGGGCTGGCCGCGGGCGTCGCGGTCTATGGTGCCGGCGGGCGGGTCCTTGGAGGCGGCGGAGATCTTGGCCAGGCGCAGGGCCGCTGAATTGGCCGCCCCATAATGTCCGGTGGTGTGCGTCAACCATACCGGGTTGTGCTCGGAGATCGGATCGAGGTCGGCAGCCGTGACATAGCGCCGCTCGGCGAGCTTGCCCTCGTCCCAACCGTCGCCTTGCAGCCACTCGCCGGGCTTGAGGTCGGCGATTCGCGCCTGCACCCGCTTGACCACCTCGGCGACGGAGGAAGCATCGCTGAGATCCACGTGATACAGCTCGACCACGCCGGCATCCGCGATGTGCGCGTGGCTGTCGATGAGGCCGGGAGTCGCGGTATGGCCCTGCAGATCGATGCGGCGTGTGGCGGCGCCCGCCAGCCGCAGAACATCCCGGTCCGCGCCCACGGCGACGATCTTGCCGTCTCGAATCGCGATGGCTTGGGCAATCGAGTCATGCGAATCCACCGTCAGCACTCGACCGTGGAACAAGATCAGGTCGGGCAGCGGTGCCGCAGCCGAAGTCGCAGCCGAGCCGGCTGCGAGCGCGAGGCCGGCCGCCGCCACCGCGGCGGCGAATGAAACACCAGCGCGCCGCGGGCGCGCGCGTCGATCGATTTGGACTGACATGAGCTACATCCTGATTTTCTGTGTTATTGCGGAGACGAGCGCGCGATATCTTCACACCGAATCGTTAACGTTGCTTCAGCATTAGCCCTTCTTAATCAAGACTGTCGCCGTGCGATGACATAAAACATCATTACGAAAACGTGTGGTGACTGCGGCGAAGCGCGAACCCTAGTATCCACAGGCAATTTGCTTTGGCGTCGCCACAACCAAGATCAGGAGATCAATCCCATGCGTTCCTCCATGCTGCAATTCGTCGCGGCGGCCACCGTCGCGCTGTTCGTCTCGGCTCCCACATGGGCCGACAACCCCGGTAAGCATCCCGCCTATTTGCACGCCCTCTCGGATCTGCGCGATGCACGCGCTCACCTGGAGCGCTTGGGAAGCGATCCGGTGAACCAGGAAGAGGAGCATGCGATAGCCCATATCGACAAGGCGATCGGTGAGATCAAGCATGCGGCGATCATGGATGGCAAGGACATTCAGGATCACATGCCCGTCGATGCCCACATGGAACGGACCGGCCGGTTTCATAAGGCGATGGAGTTGCTGGACAAGGCCAAGCACGACGTGTCGGGCGAGGAAGACCAGCCCGATACCCAGGGCCTGCAATTGCGCGTGATACATCACATCGATGAGGCCCGGCATTCCGTGGAGCACGCCATCCAGACCGTGAGCTAAGGAAGCTGACCAGAGCAGCTGATGCCCATACTGCGGCTGCGGCGCGCCGGTGATCCGGCGCCCTGCAGCCGCGGCGGCGCCCCCGGGGGGCGAGTAGACGAACTCGCGGCGCGCCGCGCGATCTGTTGTCATAATGGGGCCGATAAAGGCCACCCCGGGCAACACATGGCAATCCTTCAAGTGATCGGTTCGCGCGAGCGTGATTTGGGCGGATTTGTCGTGAGGCGCGTACTGCCCGCCGAGGGGCGGCAGATGGTGGGGCCGTTCATATTTTTCGATCACCTGGGTCCCACGCAGTTTGCGCCCGGGTATGGGATCGACGTCAGGCCGCACCCGCACATTGCGCTGGCTACCGTCACCTATCTTTTCTCCGGCTCGCTGGAACATCGCGATAGTCTCGGCTCGGTCCGCGAAATCCGGCCCGGCGACGTGAATTGGATGTCGGCCGGAGGCGGCATCGTGCACTCCGAACGGACTGCCGGCGCGGCGCGCGCATCGGGTGAGCACGTTCACGGCATCCAGAGCTGGGTGGCATTGCCCGACGGACAGGAGGATGGCGAGCCGACCTTCGTGCACTATCCGGCGTCGGTGCTGCCGACGCGAGCGGCCGACGGCGTGGATCTGACCATCATTGCCGGGGATGCCTTCGGGCTGCGCTCGCCCGTCGTCACGTTGTGGCCGACGCTGTACGCCCATGCGCAATTCGCACCCGGCGCCATGCTCGAGGTGCCCCCCGATCACGCCGAACGCGCGGTCTACGTGGTGCAGGGCGAACTGTCCGTCGGCGAAACGCCGCTGAGGGCGGGCGAGCTGGCGCTGCTCGCCGCCGGGTCGAGACCCGCGCTGCGTGCAATCGGTGAGACCCGCGCGATGCTGCTGGGCGGGCAGGGCTTCCCCACGCCGCGGCATATTTGGTGGAACTTCGTTGCCTCCTCGCAGGAGCGCATCGAGCGCGCGAAGCAGCGCTGGGAGCGGCGAGAGTTCCCGGGCGTGCCGGGAGAGACCGAATTCATTCCATTACCGCACTACTGAAGCAAAGGAGTTTCCATGAGCGACAAGACCGCGAGCATTCATTGGGAGGGCCAGGGCAAGAAGGGCGTCGGCAAGATCAGCACTCAAACCGATGCCTTGAAATCCTATCCCTATGGGTACGGCAGCCGCTTCGAGGATGACCGGCGCGGCACGAATCCTGAGGAGTTATTGGCCGCAGCCCATGCCGCCTGCCTCACCATGGCATTCTCCTTCGCTTGCGATGCAGCGGGCTTTGCGACGGCGGCCGTCGACACCCAAGCCGCCGTGCGATTGGTGATGAAAGGGGGCGGCTTTCAGATCGACCGCATCACCTTGCACCTGGAGGCCAACGTTCCGGGCGTCGATGAGGCCACGTTCCAGAAGCTGGCTGCGGGCGCGAAGGAGAATTGCCCGCTGTCGAAGGCATTGGCCGCCGTTCCGGAAGTCACCCTCACCGCCGTTTTGCGCAAATAGCGCAAGGCCGTCGCCGCCCCCGCCGGCGCCCCGCGCGAGGGCTACGGCGCCCGCCAAAGCTCGGGGAACAGCGGGTGATCCATGGGCGCTCCGGCGGGCAGTTGTTCGCGCAGGCCCGGAAATTCCGGCGACGTGCGCCAGCGGCGCGGCGCGTGCGTCATATCGTCGCCGAGAAAGCGCACGGAGAACACGCGGCGGCGATGCGTGCCGCTGACGCCTCGGGATGCATGCAAGGTCAGCATGTGAAAGCACACGGCGTCGCCCGGCTCGAGCTGCCAACCGAGAATGGGGAATGATTCGCGGGCGGCCTCGATGTTCGGCAGATCGGCCAGCGAGCCTTCGGGAAACCATTTCGCCTGTGCGTCCATGAAGGAGCGCGGCATCAGCCAGGGACCCAAGTGAGAGCCCGCCACGAACTCGAGCGTGGATTGTCGATTCACCGGATCGACGGGAATCCAAAAGCTGACGTTCTGGCGGCCCTCGACATTGTAGTAGGGCTGATCCTGGTGCCACGGGGTGGGCTGCCGGGTTCCCGGCTCCTTGGTCAGCATGTGATCGTGGTAGAGCCGGGCCGAGGTGCTTCGCATGAGGCGGCCGGCCGCTTCGGGCAGCGATGACTCGAAAATGAAGCGCCGGTACTCGGCATTGTCCTGCCAATTGCAGAAGTCTTCGACAAAATAGCCTGGATCGTTCGCGCTGCTCGCGACCTTGGCGCGGGGGCTCAAGTGCGCGAGGTTCTCATCGATGCCGGCGCACAGCACCGCGATTTCGTCGGGCTTGAACAGCTGCCGGATGCACACGGCGCCGTCGCGTTGAAATTGTTCGACCGTCGCGCCGTCAATCATGTCGATGTGGCATTGATGATTTCTTCAAGCAGAGCCGCTCCGCGGTAGGCAAAGCCCGTGTAGATCTGGATGAGATTCGCTCCTGCTCGGAGCGTCGCCCGGGCATGCTCGGCGCTTACGATACCGCCAACGCCGATCAGGGGGAAGTCGGCACCGAGCTCCGCGCGCAGCTGGGAGATGACCTTCACCGACAAGGGGTGCAGGGGCGCGCCGCTCAAGCCGCCGGATTGCGCGGCCTGCGGCGCATCGCCCAGCGCACTGTGGTCCGTGGACGTATTCGTGGCGATGACGCCGTCGACCTCGAGGGAGCGCAAATCGCGCGCCAGTTCACCGATCTGCTCCGCCGTCAGATCCGGGGCGAGCTTGACCAGCAGGGGCACGCGCTTCCCATGACGCGCCTGCAGCGCGCGGCGTTCCTCGAGCAGCGCACCGAGGATTCTTTCCAGGCCGTCGCGGGCCTGCAGCTCGCGCAGCCGCGCGGTGTTCGGAGAGGAGATGTTCACGGCGACGTAATCCGCGCAGGTGTAGACCTTGCGCAGGCAGGTCACATAGTCGTTCTGCGCCTCATCCAGAGGGGTGTCGAAGTTCTTGCCGATGCTGATGCCGCGGATGCCGGCGTAGCGGCTGCGGCAGACCTGCGCGACCAGGTGATCGACACCCTTGTTGTTGAACCCCATCCGGTTGATGAGGGCGCCCGCTCGAGGAATCCGGAACATGCGGGGCCTGGGATTGCCGGGTTGCGGCCGCGGCGTCACGGTTCCCAATTCAACATGGCTGAAGCCCAGGGCGCCGAGCGCATCCAAGTAATCTCCGTTCTTGTCGAAGCCCGCGGCCAGTCCGACCCGGTGCGCAAAACGCAATCCCAGGCAATCCACCGCCAGGGAGGCCGGAAACCATTGCTCGGGCCACAGCGGCCGCAGCCAGCGCAGACCCGCGAGCCCTAGGTCGTGGGCCAGTTCCGGATCCAAGCGGGTGAGAACGGGCAGTGAGGCGCGCGCGAGAATCGATGCGGCGGCGCGCCTCATGAGGCGGCCGGCCACAGGTCCCAGGAGAGAGAATCCGCATAGACGAGTATTTGCTGCAAGGCCGATTCGCTTTATCGATGGACGCAGGCGCCAAGCCCCACATTATAGACGACAACCAGCCCGCGAACCCTCAGCCCGCGACCGCCCGGCCGCGACCGCCCGGCCGCGACCGCCCGGCCGCGACCGCCGTCACTGCGACCGCGGCGTTTTCAGATGTAGGCCCCGGCGGCCAGTGCGCCGAGGTAGAAGCACACCTCGGTCAGCTGTCGAGTTGCCTCGAGATCGGCCGCGGCGATCGCCGGCCGGCGCCGCCGGCGATAGGCGATGAATGCCATGCGCGCGACGATGGCGCCGGCCAGCCCGACCAAGCCGGGCACGCCGATCAGCGCCGCCGGTGCCAAGCCGATGGCCAATGCGATCGCCGCATCGCCGAGAGAAGCCGGCTTGCCCGTCGAGCGGTTCGGTGCGATGGGGATCGAGACGAGAAGGGCGCGGCTGCATGCGTGACCGGCGATCATGATCAAGCCCAGCGCGACGTTTGCGGGTACTGCAAATGGAACCTTGGCTGACGACAGGGCCATCAACGCGCTGTACTTGACGAGGATGGCGAACACCATGGCCGTCGTCGTGCTTGCAGTCTGGACACCGGGACCGCCATCTGCCGCCGGGCTTGCGCCTGCGCAGAGCAGCGCCGTCGCGAGCATCGCTAGGATGACGGCGATGCTGGTCGGCCAGATTTGCGCGGCCAGCCAATAGACGCCGCCGCCCGCGGCTCCAATCAGCACGCCCAGCAGTGGCGTGAATCGCGGCGCCGTCATCCAGGGGCGCCACGGCGTGTTCATGCGCGCTTGCGCATGGCCGGCGGGGTCAGCGTGGATCGCAAATAATGTCCCGTGTACGAGGCCTTGTTCGCGGCGATCTGTTCCGGCGTCCCCACGGCGATGACCCGGCCGCCGCCCTCGCCGCCCTCCGGCCCCAAATCCACCACCCAGTCCGCCGTCTTGATCACATCGAGATTGTGCTCGATCACGATCACCGTGTTGCCCTCGTCGCGCAGACGCTGCAGCACGGCGAGCAGTTGCGCGATATCGGCGAAATGCAGACCCGTGGTCGGTTCATCGAGAATGTAGAGCGTGCGCCCCGTGGCGCGTTTCGACAGTTCCTTGGCGAGCTTGACTCGCTGCGCCTCTCCGCCCGAGAGCGTGGTGGCGCTTTGTCCCAGGCGAACATAGGAAAGGCCCACATCGAGCAGGGTCTGTAATTTAGGCTGCACGGTAGGCACAGCGGAGAAGAAGGGCAGGGCGTCCTCGACGGTGAGATCGAGAATTTCCTGAATGTTCTTGCCCTTGAAGCGGATCTCCAGGGTTTCGCGGTTGTAGCGCTTGCCCTTGCATACATCGCAGGGCACGTAGACGTCGGCGAGAAAATGCATTTCCACCTTGATCACGCCGTCGCCCTGGCAGGCCTCGCAGCGGCCGCCCTTGACGTTGAAGCTGAAGCGTCCCGCTTCATAACCGCGCGCCCGCGATTCCGGCACCGCGGCGAAGATCTCGCGGATGGGCGCGAATAGCCCCGTGTAGGTGGCCGGATTGGAGCGGGGCGTACGGCCGATCGGGCTTTGGTCGATCTCGATCACCCGATCGATGAAGTCCAGCCCCTCGATACGATCGAAGTGCGCGGTTCCCGCCGAGGCATGGTTGAGCTGAGTCGCCACCGCGCGAAACAAGGTGTCGTTGATCAGGGTCGACTTGCCGGAACCCGAAACCCCCGTGACGCAGGTGAGCAGCCCCAAGGGAAATTCCGCGGTGACCTTCTTCAAATTGTTGGCGCTCGCCCCGATCACCCGCAGCATCCGCGCCGGATCGGGTGCATGCCGCTTCGCCGGAATTTCGATGGCGCGCCGGCCGCTCAAATACTGCCCTGTAATCGAATCCGGATGCGCGGCGACTTCAGCCGCCGTGCCCTGGGCGACGATGCGCCCGCCATGCACGCCCGCGCCGGGACCCAAGTCCACGACGTGATCCGCCTGGCGAATGGCATCCTCATCGTGCTCGACCACGATGACCGTGTTGCCGAGGTCGCGCAGATTCACCAGCGTGTCGAGCAGGCGCTGGTTGTCGCGCTGGTGCAGGCCGATCGAGGGCTCATCGAGGATGTACATGACGCCGACCAGGCCGGAGCCGATCTGGCTGGCGAGCCGGATGCGCTGCGCCTCGCCGCCGGACAGAGTGTCGGCGCTGCGATTCAAGGTGAGATAGCCCAAGCCCACATTGCCGAGGAAGCCGAGCCGATCGCCGATTTCCTTGACGATCTTGACGGCGATCTCGCCGCGCCAGCCGGGCAGCTTGAGCTTGCCGAAGAACTCCAAGGCGCGCTCCACCGACAGCGCGGAGATGTCGGGAACGCTCTTGCCGTCGACGAAGACATTTCTGGCCGCCCGATTGAGCCGGGTTCCCTGGCACTCGGGGCAGGGCCGCGAGGATCGATACTTCGCCAGCTCTTCGCGCACCGCAGCCGATTCGGTTTCCCGGTAGCGCCGCTCCAAGTTGCGCACGATGCCCTCGAAGGTGTGCTGCCGCTTGACCGTACCGCCCTTGCCGTCGAGGTACTTGAATTCGATCTGCTCGTCGTTGCTGCCGAACAGCACGAGGTCCTTGATCTTTTGCGGCAGGCTTTCGAAGGGCGCCTCGATGTCGAACTTCGTGTGCCGCGCCAGCGATTGAATCAGCTGAAAATAGTAGGCGTTGCGCCGATCCCAGCCGCGCACCGCTCCTCCCGCCAGCGACAGATGCGGATTCGCGACGATTTTCTCGGGATCGAAGAATTCCTGGGTACCCAGGCCATCGCAGGCCGGGCATGCACCGGTGGGACTGTTGAAGGAGAACAGGCGCGGTTCGAGCTCGCTCAGGGAGTAGTTGCAAATGGGACAGGCGAACTTGTCGGAGAACACCAGCTCGGCGCGCTCCGGGTCATCCATGTAGGCGACGCGCGCCACACCCTGGCCCAGGCGCAACGCGGTTTCGAAGGATTCGGCCAGGCGCTGCCCCAAGTCGGGCCGCACTTTGAAGCGATCGATGATGGCCTCGACGGTGTGCTTGCGGCGCACGTCGAGTTTGGGCGCTTGATCCAGTTCCGTCACCCGGCCGTCGATGCGCGCGCGCACGAAGCCGCCCGCCTGCAGCTCTTCGATGAGCTCGGCGTGCTCGCCCTTGCGCTCGGCGATGGCGGGCGCCAGCAGCATCAGCGCTGTCCCTTCCGGATGCTGCAGCACCGCGTCGACCATTTGACTCACGGTCTGGGCGGCGAGGTCGATGTGGTGGTCCGGGCAGCGCGGTGTGCCGGCGCGGGCATACAGCAGGCGCAGGTAATCGTGGATCTCTGTGACCGTGCCCACGGTGGAGCGCGGGTTGTGCGAGGTCGATTTCTGCTCGATCGAAATTGCCGGCGACAGCCCCTCGATGGTGTCCACGTCCGGCTTCTCCATCATGGACAGGAATTGCCGGGCATAGGTGGAGAGCGATTCGACGTAACGCCGCTGGCCTTCGGCGTAGATGGTATCGAAGGCCAGAGAGGATTTT
Source organism: uncultured Gammaproteobacteria bacterium (assembly GCA_963837435.1). Taxonomy (GTDB): domain Bacteria; phylum Pseudomonadota; class Gammaproteobacteria; order Steroidobacterales; family Steroidobacteraceae; genus Bog-1198. The sequence continues at coordinate 1,027,655 of CAWINJ010000007.1, read as the reverse complement.
CCCGAGCCGGAAAGGCCGGTCAAGACGATCAATCGATCGCGCGGCAGGTCGAGATCGATGTTCTTCAGATTGTGGGTCCGGGCGCCCCGGATTCGGATATTTTGCATGTAACCAACTACTATACCCGCCGCGTCAACCGCGGGTAAAACCCGCCCCGGGGGGCGAGAGTTTCTCGATAAGCACGGCGTTCGAGGCGGGTATTGGGGCGCTTGGCTGCGTGTACAATGCCCGGCATCCAATTGTTCAGGGGCATCACATGGCACGCGGCGTAAACAAGGTCATTTTGGTCGGCAATCTCGGCGCGGACCCGGAAACCCGTTCCATGCCCAGCGGGATGACGGTCACCAACATCCGCATCGCCACCAGCGAGTCGTGGAAGGACAAGGCCTCGGGCGCACAGCAAGAGCGCACCGAATGGCACAGCATCGCCTTGTTCGGCCGCCTGGGTGAAATCGCCGCCGAATACCTGCGCAAGGGCTCTCAGGTCTTCGTCGAGGGCAAGTTGCGCACCCGCAAATGGCAGGACAAGCAGGGCAATGACCGGTTTACCACCGAGATCATCGCCGACAACATGCAGATGCTGGGCGGCCGGGCCGGCGGCGGAGGAGGAGGCGGCGGCGGCATGAGCGGCGGTGCGGAACGCGGGGCCGGGGGCAGCGCTCCGCCGCGCGATGACTACGATCAGTCGACACCGGCGCCTGCCGGCGGCAAAGAGGATTTCGACGACGATATCCCGTTCTGAGGTGCGGCGTTGGCTGAGGCCGACGCCCCCTCTCCCTTGGTAGGACATTGACGGCCTGACGTCACGAGTTGATTTTACTTTTGATATATCGTAAGATAGATTTTTAGTACGTTACAAGGCCAACATGTCTTTTCATTCGCACTACCATTGCATGGGCCGGGGTGGCCACGGGCACTTCGGCGGCGGCAGAGGCGGCTTCTTCGGAAGCTCGTTCGGCGGCGGACATCGAGGGGGTGGACCCGGCATGCGCACCGCCAAGATGCTGGCCTCGGGCGACTTGCAGCTCATCATCCTGCTGCTGTTGACCGATAGACCCCGCCACGGCTACGAAATCATCAAGGCCGTCGAGGAGCGCTCGAGCGGCATTTACACACCCAGCCCCGGCATGGTCTACCCGGCGCTCACCTACCTCGAGGAAATGGGCTATGCGGTGGCCGCGGCGGCGGGCACGAAGAAGCTCTACAGCATTACCGCGGAGGGCAGTGCGCATCTGGCCAAGAACCGCGATGGCGCGAACGAGGTATGGGATCAACTGGCGGCCTTCGGCCGCAGGCTGGCGCATTTTCAAAGGCAATTCGCCGAGGACGAGGACGTCGTGGACCACTTCGGCAGCGGTTCCGGCGGCGAAGCCACGGATGAGTGGCGGCAAATGAAAGCCGACTTCCGCGGCCTGCGCGATGAGCTCAAGGCCGCCATCCGTGAAAAGATCAACTCGTCCATGGAGGAGAAGAGGCGGGTTTTGGAGATTCTGCGGCGCGCCGTCGAAGCGATCCGCGGCAGGTAACACGATGAATCAAAAGTCCAATGATGCCGCCCGAGCGCCCGGCAATACGTTTTCCGGCTACCAGAAATTCGTCGTGGCCGTTCTGGCCTTCCTGCAGTTCACCATCGTGCTCGACTTCATGGTGCTGTCGCCCTTGGGCGCGCTGGTCATACCCACGCTGAAGATCACGCCCGCGCAATTCGGATTGATCGTTTCGGCCTATGCCTTCAGCGCCGGTGTCTCCGGAATACTCACGGCGGGGTTTGCCGACCGCTTCGACCGCAAGAAGCTGCTGCTGCTCTTCTACTGCGGCTTTCTGGCCGGCACGCTGCTCTGCGGCCTGGCCTCGAGCTACCACTTACTGCTGCTCGCCAGGATGGTCACCGGCTTGTTCGCGGGGGTGGTGAGCTCGGTCTCCTTGGCCATCGTCACCGATCTATTTCCGCTGGAAATGCGCGGTCGAGTCATGGGCGTGATTCAAACCGCGTTCGCCGGCAGCAGCGTATTGGGGATTCCGCTGGCTCTTCTGCTGTCCACCCGCTGGGGATGGAACGCGTCGTTCTTCTTGATCGTCGGCGTCAGCGCGGTGGTCGGCGCAATGATCCAGGTTTACCTGCGCCCGGTTGCCGAGCACCTCAAGCATCGTCCGGACCGCAGCCCGCTGCATCATCTGTTTCACACCGTGTCGAATCGGGTGTATCTGCAAGGATTTGGCACCACGGGCCTGCTGAGCGTGGGCGGATTCATGCTCATGCCCTTCATGAGCGTGTTCATCGTGCACAACGTCGGGCTGCCGGTGGACAAGCTGCCGCTGCTGTACGTGATCACGGGAGCCTTTTCCATCGTGTCCGGGCCGCTCATCGGCCGCGCCAGCGATGCCTTCGGGAAGTTCAGGGTATTTTCCTTCGGCTGCGCCATGACCATCGTCATGGTGATCATTTACACGCACCTGCATGTCACTCCGCTCTGGCTGCTCGTGATGATCACCGTGCTGCTGCAGATCGGAATCTTTTCGCGGATGATTTCGGCTTCGGCGCTGATGTCCGCGCTCCCCAGGGCCGCCGATCGCGGCTCGTACATGTCCATCAGCTCCTCGCTGCAGCAGGTGTCCGGCGGTTTCGCCGCCGTCGTGGCGGGCTTGATCGTCGTGCAGAGCCCCGCGGGCCCTCTGCTGCACTTCGATACCTTGGGGTATGTTCTGGTCTGCACCACCCTGATCACGCTCAGTTTGATGTATCTCATCGATCGGCGCATCCGCGGCATGAACCCGCTGCCCGCCGCGGCGGCAAAAGCGGCCGCCTAGCCCGGGCAGGCGCCGGGCCAACCGAGGATTGCGCGGTACCCCGAACCAATCTAGTCTTGGCAGCAGGGCCGGCCGCGGCCCTTGTCCCGATCAGGTCGAGGGAGTACCAGAAATGCGGACACAGGCCTTTGTGGCTTCCGGATCCGTACCGGCCAAGGATTGCCAGGGTGTCAGAACCACGCTGGGTTCCTGGGTCAAGGCCATTGGCCGCGCCTTGGAGGCCGCCGGATGCGATAGCGCGGCGCTGCTGGCCGAGGCGGGATTCGACCCGAAGTCTCTCGAGGGTCCCACGGTGCGCTGTCCGCTGACCCACACGGAGCGGCTGTGGCGCATAGCCGTCGCGGCCACCGGCGACCCGGCGTTCGGGATCAAGGTGGCGAGCCATATCAAACAGACCACCTTTCATGCCCTGAGCTACGGCCTGTCCGCCAGCTCGACCCTCAAGGAAGCTTTCGAACGTGCACAGCGCTACTGCCATGTGGCGAGCGACGCCATCGACTACGAGTTCTATCGCAGCGGCGAGCAATATCACTTCGTCATCGAGCCGGCACCCAATGTCGCGGATGAATCGGTCGATGCTTTGGTCGCCGCCTACCTGCGCATGTGCCGCTCGCTGCTGGGGCACGACTATTCGCCCCTGCGCATCGAATTTCGGCGCGCGCGCCCGGCGAGAATCGAAGACTTTCAGAGCCTGCTGCGCGCCCCGCTGCAATTCGGCGCGGCGCGGACTCGGCTGGTGTTCGACCGCGCCGCCATCGAGCGGCCGTTGGACGGCGGCAATCCGGAGTTGGCGCGCCACAATGACGCCATCGCGCTCCAATACCTGTCGCAGATCGAGCGTGACAATATCCAGGGGCGGGTGCGCGAGGTGCTGACTCAGCGGCTGGCTCACGGCGAGCCCTCCCAGGAAGAGGTCGCTGAGCTTCTCAACATGAGCGCCCGCACCCTGCAGCGTAAGCTCTGCGATGCCGGTGCTACCTACAAAGAGATACTGGACGAGACCCGGCGAGTGCTGGCCCTGGCCTACCTCAGCACGCCGCGCTACACGGTGAGCGAGGTGACCTATTTGCTGGGTTTCTCGGCCGGCAGCTCCTTTACCCGCGCGTTTCGCCGCTGGACAGGCCAGTCACCCTCGGACTGGCGCGCGGGCGTGGGCAAGGGCGCACGCACGGCACGCAACGGCCCACCGGCGCCGATTCTGATCAACCGCGCCTAGCCGCTGCGCCACGCCGCCACGCCTAGCCGCCGCGCGTGGACGCCGCAGGTGCCGCGCCGAACATCCTCGGCGCTCAGCCGGCGGTGCCCAGAGCCGTTTCCAGCGCATGGACGAGTGCGATGAGGCGCGGCCGCACCTTCTCGAGCAGGAACTCCTTCGACACCATATAGGCCGGCGCACCGCAGTTGATTGCCATGGGCGGCAGCCCACCTCCCGGCCTCACCGGCAGGGCGATGGCGTTCACATCCTTCTGCCATTCCCCGAACGAACAGCACACGCCGAGCTCGCGAATGTCGCGCAGCGCCCTGGCGACGCCGCGTTGCAGATCGGATCGCCGGCCGGCCTCGGCCAGGGCGCACACCTGCTCCATGATGTCGTTGCGTTCGCTCTCCGGCACCGCGGTCAGATACGCCCGCCCCATCGCCGAGGTGGCAATCTGAATGCGCGCGCCGGTGTCCAGGCTCAGGGTCACGGCTGCAGAACCACGGGCCGCGTCGATGTAAATCATGGATAGCCGGTCGCGGCTGCCGAGGCTCACCATGCATTGGCCGAAATCGGCCAATTCCTGCATCGGGGCATGCGCCAGCTTGCGGATGTCCAGTCGCGACAGCATCACACTGGCCAGGCTCAACGTGGCAGTCCCCAGACTGTACTTGGCGCTTTCCTCGACGTAGATCAGGTATTGGAGCTGGGTGAGCGTATGCGTGAGCCGCGATATCGTGGATTTGGCGAGGCCGCAGCGCTTGCTGAGTTCCTGATTGCCCAGCATGCGATCGCCGTGGCGAAAGCAGGCCAGTACATCGAGTCCGCGCGCCAGCGCCGTGACGAAGTGGCGGTCCTTGGGCGCAGGCTTCGCCCGTTTGGCCGACGGCACTTTATGCTGCTTATTCATTGACACCCCAGGCATCGGTACTCATAATTTTGCACTAAATTGGAATTTAATTCTGTAGTGCAGAACACGACATAATCTAGCCCATGAGTGCAGGTGGTGGCCATGCGCCTTGAGTTCACCGACGAAGAACAGTCGTTCAGGGAAGAGGTGCGCAGCTTCCTGCGCGAACAGCTGTCCGCCGACATCAGCTCAAAAGTGCTCGCCGGCTACGAGCTGGGCCGCGAGGAGCACCTGCTGTGGCAGCGCAGGCTGCACGAGCGCGGCTGGGGCGGAATGAGCTGGCCGGTGCAATTCGGCGGCCCGGGCTGGAACTCGGTGCAGCAATACATCTTCGAGGAAGAGTCGGCGCTCGCCGGCGGCCCGCGTCTGATTCCCTTCGGCACCAAGATGGTGGCCCCGGTCATCATGGCCTTCGGCACCGCCGGGCAGCAGCAGCGTTTCCTGCCGAAGATCAGCGCCGGAGAGGAGTGGTGGTGCCAGGGGTATTCGGAGCCCGGTGCCGGCTCGGATCTGGCGTCATTGAAGACGCGCGCCGTGCGGGACGGGGACCAGTATGTCGTCGACGGCCAGAAGACCTGGAACACGCTCGGTCAATATGCCGATTGGATTTTTTGCCTGGTGCGCACCGACGCGCAGGCGAAGCAGCAATCCGGCATCACTTTTCTGCTGATCGACATGAAGAGCCCCGGCATCACGGTGCGCCCCATCGTGCTGCTCGACGGCGGCCACGAGGTCAATGAGATCTGGTTCGAGAACGTGCGTGTGCCGGTGGAAAACCGCATCGGCGAGGAGAACCGCGGCTGGACCTACGCCAAGTTCCTGCTCGGGCACGAACGCACCAATATCGCCGGCATCGGCATTGCCAAGCGCGAACTTGCGCGCCTCAAGCGCATCGCGGCGAGCGAGCGCCGGCAAGGCCGGCCGCTCATCGAGGATGCTCTGTTCGCCGCGCAAATTGCCCAGGTCGAGATCGACCTATGGGCCTTGGAGATCACCAACTTGCGCGTGCTGTCCGCGGAGCGGCGCTCCGCGGCGCCGGGTCCCGAGGCATCCATTCTCAAAATCAGAGGGACCGAGATCCACCAAAGCATTTCCGAACTTCTGATGCGCGCCGTCGGACCCTACGCGCTGCCGTTGCGCCGCGAAGCCATGGAAGCGGGCTGGCAGTTCGACCCCACGCGCGAGCCGCCGGGACCGCGCTACGCCTCGATGCTGGCCGCTTCGTATTTCAATCAGCGCAAGCTGTCGATATTCGGCGGCACCAATGAGATTCAGAAGAACATCATCGCCAAGATGATCGTCGGTCTGTAGGAGCATCCCTTGGATTTCGAATTCAGCGAGGAACAGAGGCAGCTGCACGATGCCATCGAGCGCTATCTCGGCGAGCAATACGGATTCGACCGCTACAGGGCGATCAAGAGCTCGGCCGCCGGTTGGGATCGCTCGGTGTGGCGCGGCCTCGCGGATTTAGGGGTGCTCGGCATCACGGTGCCGGCGGCGCAGGGGGGGCTTGGGTTCGGGCCGCTGGAAACATTGGCGATGATGGGCGATTGCGGACGCAGCCTGCTGCTCGAGCCGCTGCTGAGCAGCGCCGTGATTGCCACGGCGGCATTGCGCGCATTCAGCGGCGAGGCGCCGGCAGCCGAGATGCTGTCGAGCATGGCCGCCGGCGAGAAGATCGCCGTGCTCGCGCATTTCGAGAGCGGCGCGCGCTTCGACAGCCAGTGGGTGAGCACCCGCGCGCGGCGCAGCGGCGCAAGCTACCGGCTCGACGGGCACAAAGCGGTGGTGATGCACGCCGGTGCGGCGGACACTCTGCTGGTGTCGGCGCGCACCTCGGGAGAGGCCGGCGACGCCGCAGGCGTGTCCTTGTTCATGGTGCCGGGGACGGCTGCGGGCCTGGTGCTGGATGCGTACCCCACCATCGACGGCCAGCGGGCCGCGGATGTTTACCTGCAGGGAGTCGAAGTGACGGCCGGCAGCCGGCTTGGGCCTGAGGATGCGGCGCTGGCGCCCATCGAGTCGGCCCTCGACATCGGGCTTGCAGCGCTGTGCGCCGAGGCGGTAGGCGTGATGCAGGCGCTCATCGACGCCACCGTCGAGTACGTGCGCACCCGCCAGCAATTCGGCCAGCCCATCGGCCGGTTCCAAGCGCTGCAGCATCGCATCGCGGACATGGTGGTTCACCTCGAGCAGGCGCGCTCCATGAGCTACCTCGCCGCGCTGCGCTGTACCGTCGAGGACCTCGGCGAGCGCCGGCGGGCACTGTCGGCGGCCAAGGCCGTGATCGGGCAAGCCGGCCGATTCATCGGACAGCAGGCGGTGCAGCTGCACGGCGGCATGGGTATGACTGATGAATTGATCGTCAGTCATTGGTTTAAACGGCTCACGGCCGCTCAATTGATGTTCGGCGACAGCGACGCACACCTGCAGCGCTTCGCCGCGCTCTCGAGCGGCCGCTGAGGCGGTCCGAGACCCGCATGACCCAGCACTCCGTGCAGCGAGCCAAAGCGGTGGTGGCGCGCGACATCGGCAAGCCGCCGACGGTCGAAGAGATCGAGGTTGCGGCGCCGCTTCACGGCGAGGTGACCGTGCGGCTGGCGGCCTGCGGCGTCTGCCACAGCGATCTGTCCGCCACCAACGGCACGATTGCCTATCCGCTGCCGCTGGTGCTCGGCCACGAAGGGGCAGGCATCGTGACCGCGGTGGGCGAGGGCGTCAGCCGCTACGCCGTCGGGGATCACGTGGTCAGCTCCTTCGTCAGCATGTGCGGCCGCTGCCATTACTGCCAGACCGGCCGCCCGCAATTGTGCGTGCAATCGCTGCAGGCGTTGTACACCCTGCCCGACGGCACCGTGCGTACGCGCGATGCCGCCGGACAGTCCCTGAACGTATTCTGCGGCTGCGGCGTCATGGCGGAATTGGCGACCCTGCACGCCGACAACCTGGTGAAGATCGACAAGCACATCCCACTGGATCGGGCCGCGCTCATCGGCTGCGGCGTCATGACGGGGGTCGGCGCCGCGGTCAACACCGCGCGTGTCGAAGCGGGCTCGGTGGCGGTGGTGTTCGGTTGCGGCGGCGTGGGGCTCAATGCCCTTCAGGGCTGCGCCATCGCCGGGGCCGGGATGATCGTCGCCGTCGACACCAGCGATGCCAAACTCGAGCTGGCGAAGAAATTCGGCGCCACGCATACCTTCAATGTCAGCGGCCAGGAGAACGTCGGCAAGGCGCTGTACAAGCTGACCGACGGCGGCGCGGACTACGCCTTCGATTGCGTGGGCGCGGGCAAGATTTCCGAACAAGCCTGGGGCGTCCTGCGCCGCGGCGGAACGGCGGTCATCGTGGGCATTGCAGGCGCCAAGGAGCAGATCACATTGAACGCCCAGCAAGTCGCGCTCAGCGAGAAGACTTTGAAGGGCTGCTATTACGGATCGGCGCGGCCAGCGCAAGATTTCCCACGCTTGATCGGCCTGTACCGCGCCGGCCGGCTGAAGCTCGACGAGTTGATCACGCGCACCTACCCCATCGAGGAGGCGCCGCAGGCTTTCGCCGACCTGGCGTCAGGCGGCGCTGGCCGCGGGGTGATCATTTTCGAAGCCGGGTGATCGTCTAAAAAGTCCAGGTAACGCCCAATGAAAAGATGTAGGGGTTGCCGCCGCTCGCGCTCACTCCCTCATACTCCGCGCGAATGGCGAGGGATCCGATCTTGCCTTGGACTCCCGCGCCGTAGGCGAAATTGGTGCTCGAATCGGCGATATTGAATGTTGTCGGATTACAAGATGTGAAGCCGGCGGGACAGAAGGGGATCGGCGAAACTTCGGTAGTGGTTGTATGCAGCCGAGCAATTCCTAGCTTTCCATACACATCCAAGAACGGAACAGGGATTGGCAAATAACCAAGCCCAAAGAGTGCCGCGACTTTTTGATCCGCTTTCGACAGACCCCCCAAAGCGGCATTGGAGAGGCCGGCGCTTGGATTGCCGAACTCGATGTATTCCAGCTCGACACCCAGCGGTGAAATTGGCCGAATACCGGCAGTTACCTTCCAGGCGCTGTGCTGCCCGTCAAATTCGTAGTTATAGCCACTATCGCCAAGAATTTCCTTTGCGGTTCTGACATGAGACTGGCCGATGGCCCCGCCGACATAGAATCCCAGGAGATCGTCCGCCAGAACTCGAGTCGACGCGCAGGTCGCACCGAAAGCGAGCAACAAAAGGCTGAATGACGTCCCTTTCATGTTCTGTCCTCAGTGATCGGCCGAACCCGTCACCGCTGATGATGCCAGACGGGTGACATTCTCGTTGTAGCGAACCGTAGCTACTTGTGAAGATGTGTAATGACTACTTTGCCCATTTGTGACCCGCTACGGCGCTAACTTAATTTGCAAATCAGCAAGAATGTCGGGACCAGCGTCAGCTCGAGTGCCAGCATGATCATCCGCGCGTAGAGGTGAGCCGGTATGATACTCGAACGCGCCGTCGTGCCGGCGGCGCAATCGTTTCGGCGTCACTGCGCTTAGCTCCCTGGATCCTGTGACGCACCTTGGGCATACCAGTCAATCTTGCGTGTTAAAAACATTGTCGTCGTTAGCAGGGCAAACAATGCGAGAGAGCCCGCGAGAAGCGCATAGCTCTCGGAGGTAACAAGCAGATACAGCAAGGCATATGTCGCGGCGAAGATAGCGCCTGATAGGGCACCGGCTGCCCTGCTCCGCAGGGCAGCGGCAAGATACACACCCATGAGGATACAAAGAGCGCTGGTCGCGAGAATATACGCCCACAGAAACCCAATGTGCTCCGCCAAAGCAAGTAACAAAAGGTAAAATAGGCTCAACGCGAGGCCCATCAGACCGTACTGGATCGGATGAACAGATCGGCGTTGGAGGTTCTCAACCAGAAACAGCGTGAGGAAACTCAGGGCGATGAACAGTCCCCCGTATTTCACAGCGCGCGTGCTGCGTTGATAGATGTCAACGGGCTGCACGAGCTCGATCCCGAAGCCGCTGGCCAGCAGCGCCGCGGTGGACGTCGAGTCCTGAAACCAGCGATCCCCATAGGTGCGGTTGAGATTAAGAATCTGCCATTTCGCCGTAAAGCCGCGAGCATCGATTTGCCGCTCAATGGGCAAGAAGCCGTCCGTGAAGCCTGGGTCAGACCAGTTGCCGTGCGCCTGTACGCTCATGACTCGGGCCAGCGGGAGGAATTCAAGAGATTGCGTTCCCGCGACATCAAATGACAAGTCGAATGCGTGATGGCTTCCGGATGCGTCGGCAGCAGCATTCATGGCCGCAGCGAGCACAGGGATCGGGAAACCCGTGGACGGCTCGAAGTTTTGGAATTCCTGAGTCTCTGAAGTCAGGTCACGGAGCCCCCTCGGATCTTGAAGGGGAAGCAGAAGTCTGGCTTGTTCGAGATGAAGATGCCAAGAGGTTCCGCCTTGGGTGAGGCGCGCGATCTCCCTCGGAAGATCGAATTCACCTTTGGCGTGGATTCGTGCCACATACACCGGTACGTCATATAAGCCGAGCCTGCGTCGTGCATCTTGGACTTGCAGGTTCACGCTGACATCGAGCCGGTCGGGTAAGACATACCAGTCGCAGGTGCGGTTGGGATCCGAGTCGGTGGTCACCGGGATGGCGAGGACTGGGCCGCTTACCCATTGTCGATCGCCCCAACCGCGGGCAACTGACAATACAGCGGAATCACGCTGAGTAGTGCGCTCTGTGACCAAACCGCTCAGAAGGGATTGCGGAATAAGCAGCAAGAGCGCAATGACGGTTAAGATCGCAGCTTTCACGGTGGCGGAATTGGCAATTGGTGTCACGTGGTCACCTCCCTAGTGCGGGACAGCTTTACGTTGCGCGGTGGCACCGTCGTGGCGGGATTCTGACGAATTATGGCGCCCCTAACGGCTGACCCTGGTTCAGCGCATGGCGGCCGCCGCTGGTGTGCTCGCCGTTACACGTGAAATTCTTGCGCTAAACCCTGCTGCACAGGACACTTCGGGTCAACGGCAGGCAGCGGCGGTGATGTTGTCATAAAGGGGGCGTTCTTGTGACGATAGAAATTTCGGCCTTCAGCGCTGGAGCTCAAATATGAAATTCGGGTTATTTGCCGTCGCCGCGGGTTGTCTTACGGTTGCCGTCGCCGTGGCAGACAATCACCTTGAACCGTGCCGGGTTTCCTTGGTGGAATACGAAAGCCGAGTCGAGTCCATATCGCGTGCGGCGATGCCAGAAGACGTTGAATTGTGGGTGACAGTCATTCCTTCTTTCCAACCCGAATGGAGTGTCGGCATTTCCTCTGACAAGGGTCGCTACTTCGTGACCCACGTTGCCTTTCAACGATCGCTATGGAGCAGCAGCCTTGTTTAGTCGGGGCCGAAGGCATGGTCGTATGATTTCTCCAAGCCTAATGTGCGGACTACAACTAGAACCGCAAGCATCAGTGCAGGTTTGCACGAGGCTCTCCGTTCCGAATGGGACAGGTCGATCGCCGCTGGCCTGTAGACAAGTCTGCCGGGACAGGCATAAAAAATGAAACACACGGCACTGTTTCTGTTATTGGGACTGGCGTGGCTCCCGCGTGCGGTTCTGGCCGATCAAGCGCCTGTCTCTGTGTGCGTGGATGCGCTTGAACAGCTGGAAGCGCTCAAGACGGTCGCTCCCGTATACAAGCTTACGAGAAGCCAGGAACGTCAATATATAGCTGACGCGGACCGTCCCGCGGAGATAGTTCGTCTAGAGACAATCGTTGCCGGATCGTGCAGCGCGAAGCCCAAACATAGGCAGCGCGAGGAGTCTGAAGCGGAGCAACTGCACCTCGAACGCTCGCCAGGGTGCATGCAAGATCGCGACAGACTTTCGATGATGGAAAGGAAAGATGCACGCACGCCGGAAGATGATCTTGCAAGGACGCGCAAACGAGTCGTAGCGCAATGTCCCCCCATCGACCTTTCCGATGTATGGCTCGTAGAATGGATCCCACCCCCCGTGCCCCCCAATGGGTGAGGTGATAGGCATGAGGTTGACAGCGGGTTGCCACTAAGCCGCCGTTCGCTGTTGGCGGGAACGGGTCCAGGAGGCGACTGGCGCCTGAGAGTCGACATACCTGACAACGAATGACCTGCTACGGAGCACTGCCAGCGTCGGGGGCACCGGCTTCCATCTCCATGTGCATCCCGCCCCATTTCTCCGGCATGTTCGGGTAGACATGCGTCATCCAATTCAGTACCACCGGAATCCACAATCCCTGCGCCGCAGTGCATGCCTCTTCGGTATGGATACTGCCTTGCGGACCAAAACGCGCGTTTGGCCCGAATTGCTCGCTCGCCGGCAAATTTCTCGGGCCGCCGCAAAAGTCGACGTGTCGATGCCAGGTTGCGATGCTCAACGGAACGATCGCGTTCAATTGCTGTGGCGAAGCATCGGCGGGGGCGGTGTACATCACGCCAACCGCTTTCAGTCCTTCCTCAGTGCGCTTGTAAAGAATCGACCCCGGTCGGCCGTAGTCGACGTGCTTCTGCTCCATACGCCGATAGCGGGAATTGGTATAGTGGATCTCTTCTCCGATCCGGCCGGTGGGGAAAAAAGGTTTATAACCGTCGCTCACCGCCCTCTTGACGTCGCGGTAACGGGACAACACCGTGTCCGCGGCTGCGAGGATTTCCTCGGCGCGTGCTTCGTCACCAGGCGCCGGATCCCCCTTGAGCGACATCTGCATGTGCCCCATCTTCATCGACGGAACCGGCGTCTCATCCGTCTTCCCACTGTAGTGGCGTAGCAGGTGCTCCCATAGAGGAAAGTTCTGCGCCGAAGCGTTCGTGGCGCAGACGGATAACGCCACAACCAGCAATGCATTTCGGGTCATGCAAACTGCTCCTAGCCCCGGTCGATCTTAGATGAACGTTCGGAAATCGACGTCCTTGGTCTCGATTGTCCCGGCCTTTCTCCCTGGAGCGATTTCATAGCTCCAGTACAGGTTCGTGTGCGCGATGACCTTGTCCGGCGGTGGCGCCCCCCAGGCCGTTTGATCTTCCGTCGTGTGGGCGTCGCTTACGAGAATCGTATCGTAGCCCCTGACGAGGGTGCCATGGAGGGTCGACCGTATGCATGCATCGGTCTGCGCTCCAACGATAAAGAGTCGCCCGACACGGAGTCCCGACAGCACGTTCTCGAGATTGGTATCTTCGAAGGAGTCACCGTATTCCTTCTCTATGAGCGGCTCGTCATCGCGGGGAGTCAGTTCCGGAACGATCCGCCATTCATCGCTTCCGCTGGCATGCTGTTTATCGGAATGCTGAACCCAAATGACGGGGATTGAGTCCCGCCGCGCTTTCTCCACAAGCATGCCAACATTGGACACGACGACGGCACGCTCATAAGCCTTCGCGAGAACCCAGTTCTGCATGTCGACCACGACCAGTGCGGTGATCGGGCGATTTTCGAGCGTGGTCATTGTCTTCCCTTGCCTCCTAGCGGAGCGACTGCGGACCCTCCGGCCCGGCAAACCACGCCCTCCAATCGTTCGCGCTTTTTGCGTTTTGGTTTATCTAGTATGCCGCGCCGGATTTCGAGAGGGTAGCGGGTCAAAGGTCAACCTTGCGGCTGGTTTCCCTCGCACGCTCGAATGCGAGCTCGGCGCCTACCCGCGGTGACCGGCGCAGCGCCCGAAGAATTCCGCCTCTCTTCGGCGGATCGCCTGAGATCATCCGGCCGATGGCGGCACGTATCCGCGCTGAATCCGGGCCGTCTTCCGCGAGGCGCCGCGCGACGGAGCGGATCAGGTCACGATCCGCATCGAGTCCCAGTACCTCGAATCGGGCGATCCCCCGCTTCCTCAGGCGGGAGCGATAATTTCGCAACGCTCGCTTATGTGCTGTATCGGTCATGGGTTTCTCCGGACGTATGCCCTGTAATATACCCGTGTGCGCGACGTCCGCCACGGCGAGAACATGGCATCCCGGGCGCCAATCCGGCGGCAAAAGACGAGTTTCAACCGCGGTCAGGCGAAGTTGGATTAACGCCGCATCAGCGCGCCAAACACAAGCGTGAGTGCAACCATGAATCCGCCCATCACCCATCGATGATTGAACCAAAATGTATCGATCCGGGCCCTTTCCGGGTCTGATTGCGAGTAGGCAATCGGAACGGCATCGCCGGTCGCCAATCGGACGATCGCCTGCTGGGTCGAATTGACGACACGGTGTTGGCGGCCGTCCGCATCCTTGAACTCAAATATTGGATAGACCTGCTTGGCGTGCGGGCGCTCGAAGCCGATGACTGTACCCTGTACGTAGGTGGGCTGGGGCGTCGAGCGCTGGTAGCTGCTGTCGAGCATCACTCCGGCGAGAACGAAGATCGCGGCAAGCGCGAAAAGTAGCATCAAGCGCACGGAATACCCCCACTGAGTGGCAGCATCTCTCCGGGCTGCGCTCGACGTTCAGCGCATCAGCGCAATCCGAGTGACATTCTAGCTTGATTCGGTCCGAACACTAGAGTGCGCCGCAGGCGGGGTTGGCCGCTTCGGGTCCGGACCTACCCCTAATACCCAAGCCGAAAAATGGGGTGTAACCTACTCATCGAACCAACACTGCTCATTGCGCGCTGATACGACGGTCACGAACAACTACAGCCGAGCCCCGGGGCTGCCGAATAAGCCGAATAATTAAGGGAGGTCCAATGAATACCACAGATCGCGTGAAATTCTTGCGTGTTGCACTCATCGTGTTCGGTCTCATATTTCTGCTGGCCGTTTATCCGCTCACCATCGTATGGCCAGCGGGCTGGGCGTGGCATAACACCGGACAGTCGATGTACCTGCAAATGATTCTTGGAATTTACGCGACATTGGGAGTATTTCTCCTCATTGCATCGCGCGACCCGCTCGCTCATCGGAGCCTGATCTGGTTTACCGTCTGGTCGAGCCTCGTGCACGGCGGAATTATGGCCGTACAAGCAATGGAATTTCCCGAACATCGTGGACATCTGTTGGGGGACGTCCCGGCGCTCTTAATCGTCGCCGTTGTTCTGGCACTCCTCATGCCGCGCCGCGCTGCTGGGACCAGTTGACGCCCGTGCCCGCAAG
Organism: uncultured Gammaproteobacteria bacterium; assembly: GCA_963837435.1. GTDB lineage: Bacteria > Pseudomonadota > Gammaproteobacteria > Steroidobacterales > Steroidobacteraceae > Bog-1198. The sequence goes on along the minus strand of CAWINJ010000007.1, from coordinate 1,012,652 downwards.
GGCGCAATGAACAGCGCGCAGGTCATGCGCGACAACAGCCGTGCTGTCCTTGAATAGGGGGGCAGGCCACCGACCCGTACGAGCAGAACACACAGCAGTCGCCCGCCTTGGGCTTGAGCAGCGTTTTGCACCGGGTGCACTCGTAAAAATACAGGCACGCATTCGTAGGCATGAGTTCCTGACGTTCATGGCCGCAGATGGGGCAGGTCAGCACGGACTCCAGGATGACCGCGCTCATGCCGCCCACATTGGCTTGGTGGCGCTTTGCATGGGGTGTAGCCTACACCTGAAGCGCCATTGGGACTCCGCCATGCCGTCAACAATCGGCCGATGTGATTAGCATGCGTGAGCATTCGGCGCTCGAGGTTCTGCGCGCCTTCCTCAAGCTGGGGCTGACTTCGTTCGGCGGTCCTGTCGCCCATATAGGCTATTTCCGGGAGGAATTCGTGGTTCGCCGTCGCTGGGTCGACGATGCGACCTACGCGGACATCGTGGCGCTCTGTCAGTTTCTCCCGGGGCCCGCCAGTAGCCAGGTAGGATTCTCCGTGGGACTCATTCGTGCCGGCTATTGGGGTGCTCTCGCGGCTTGGTGCGGCTTTACTCTTCCTTCGGCGGTACTTCTCATGGCATTTGCCTACGGGGCGGGGGCACTGCACGACGCGGCGGGCCTCGGCGCACTGCACGGGCTGAAGCTGGTCGCAGTCGCAATTGTCGCCCAGGCCGTCTGGGGGATGGCGCGTGCGCTGTGCCCCGATCGCCGGCGAGCGTCCATCGCCTGCGTCTCGGCCCTTGTCATTCTGATGAGCACCTCGTCGCTGGCTCAAATTGGCGTCATCGTGTTTGGCGGCATCGCAGGTCTGTGGCTGTGTCGATCGGCAGCGCCGTCGGTGACACGACCGCTGGGCGTGCCGGTCTCGCGGCGCGTCGGCGTCGTGGCGTTAGCGGGCTTTCTTTTGCTGCTCGTTGCGCTTCCTGAGCTGGGAAAATTGTCGCACGCTGTTCAACTCTTCGATGCCTTCTATCGCTCCGGCGCGCTGGTCTTCGGAGGCGGCCACGTGGTACTGCCTCTATTGAGCAAGGCATTTGTGACGCCCGGTTGGGTGACTCAGGATTCCTTCCTCGCAGGGTACGGTGCCGCTCAAGCAGTGCCCGGACCGCTGTTTACATTTGCAGCCTACCTCGGCGCGGTGGTTGAACCCGCGGGGCACGGTATCGCTGACGCGGCACTCGGGCTGTTCGGTATTTTCTTGCCTGGTATGCTGATTCTCTTGGGCACTCTGCCGTTTTGGGACGGGCTCCGCCAACGTCTCGGTGCGCTGGCCACGATGCGCGGAATCAATGCAGCGGTCGTGGGATTGCTGGCTGCCGCGCTCTACAATCCGCTGTGGACCACCTCGGTCAAGTCGTCGGCAGATTTTGCGGTCGCGCTCGTCGGGTTTGTGTTGCTGACGGCCTGGCGCGCGCCGCCGCTGATCGTCGTCATCTTGGGTGCGCTGGCCGGGATGGCACTGGTATAGCCCGATCGAGGTGGCGCCCCAGGCCCATGTCGAAATCCGGCGCCCTGCTTCGTCGTAGTCTGTGTCATTCACCCGGTCTTGCACGGCCTAACAGCATTCAAGGAGCACTCATGCCACACCCCATCGCCTGCCTCACGTTCAACGGCAACTGCGCCGAAGCCATGCGCTTCTACGAATCCGCGCTCGACGGCAAGATTGCGATCATGATGAGCGGCGCCGACTCGCCGCTGGCCGCGCAGCTGCCCAAGGAAATGGCCCACCGCATACTGCATGCGCGGCTCGCGCTGAAGGACGGTGGACTCCTCTACGCCGGCGATTCACCGCCGCAAATGCCCTATCAGGGAATCCAGGGGGTGTCGATTGCACTGGCCTACGACAGCGTCGCGCAGGCACAGAAGGTGTTCGAGAAGCTCTCCGCCGGCGGCAAGGTGACCATGCCCATGGCGCCTTCCTTCTGGGCGAAGTGCTTCGGCATGCTGACCGACAAGTTCGGCACCCCCTGGCTCATCAACGGCGAGCTGCTGATGTAGCCTCAGGCGCCGGCGGACCAGCTCCAATCCTTGGCGGAATTTCGGCAGCCGCCTCCGGGGTTTCCCGTCCAGGCGCGTCCCCTGACCACCCGGCCGGTCGCGGTTCCGGTGGGAACTCCGTCCTTGATGGCCATCTTGCCGTTCACGATGACGTAACTCACCCCGGTGCTCAACTGGTGCGGTTTCTCGAAGGTGGCGTGGTCCTGGATAGTGTTCGGATCGAACACCACCACGTCGGCGAAGGCGCCGGCCTTCAGCCGGCCGCGATCCTTCAGCGACAAATTGTCGGCCGGCAGCGAGGTCAGCTTGCGCACGGCTTCTTCGACCGTAATCACGTGGTCCTTGCGCACATACTCGGCGAACACCCGGGCGAAATTGCCGTAGGCCCGGGGATGAGCGGCGGAGAGCAGGAACACCCCCTCGGGCGCATCGCCTTGCTCATCGGAACCGAAGCTGACCCAGGGCAAGGCAACCTGGCGTCGAACGTTGTCCTCGCTCATCAGGAAATAGGCGACGCCGACCCGCGAGCCGTCTTCGATGACCAAATCGATGGCGGCGTCCTCGGGGCTCACGCCGCGCATTTTTGCCACTTCGGCCAAGGTCTTGCCCGTGAGCGGTTTGAGCTTCGGATTTTTGAACGCGAGCAGTAGCGTGCCCTCGGGGCCCGCGGCCCCGTAAATATTCTCCCAAGTCGCCGGATGGGGGTTGCGCATTTCCTTGATGACCTGTGCGCGGATTGCCGGGTCTTTCAGGCGCGCGATCCAGGCCTCCAGGCCTCCGGATTGAATCGAGGTCGGCATGGCGGCGTCCAGCCCGGTGGCGCCCGCCGTGTAGGTGTACATATTGGCCGTGATGCGCACTCCGGATGCGCGCGCCGCATCGATCATGGCGACCACATGATCGAGCTTTCCCCAATTGTCGCGGCCGGCGAGCTTCAAGTGATAGATCTCGGCCGGAGCGCCGCTGGCCTTGGCGATATCGATGGTTTCCTGCACCGCGGATTCGATCCGATCGCCCTCGCTGCGCATGTGTGCCGTGTAGATGCCGCCGCAACGTGCCGATTCCTGGGCGAGAGCCACGAGTTCCGGCGTCTTGGCGTAAGTGGCCGGCGCGTAGATGAGCATGGTGGTGAGCCCGAGCGCGCCTTGCTCCATGGCCGAGTGCACCAGCGCCCGCATTTCGTCGAGCTGCTTCGCGGTCGGCTGCACGTCGTCCTCGCCCAGAACGTAGGTACGCACTGTCGGTGCTCCCACGAAGGAGGCGACATTCGGGCTGATGCCGCGGCGCTCGAGGGTCTCTAGGTATTCTCCCAAGGTCGTCCATGTAACCGGGTACTTGATGTCATCCTGACGCTTGACCGCCAGCTCCTTCATCTTTTGATTGAGCGGTCCCATCGAGAATTCGCCCATCACTTCGAGCGTCACGCCCTGCGTCAGATCGCTCAGCGCGCGGCCATCGGCGAACAGAGACTCCTCGGGGTGGGCGAGCATATTGATGAAGCCGGGCGCGATGGCCTGACCCTTGACGTCTATCTCGGTGCGGGCGGCCAATGCGCGGTGCGGGCCCACGTAGAGGATTCGGTCAGCCTTGATGGCGATATCGCCGCGATACGGGCTTTTGCCCGAGCCGTCGTAGATGGTGCCGTTGCGCAGCACCAGATCGTTGATGACCGTGTCCTCGCCGGCGGCCGTTGCCGTTGCCGCCGCCGCCGCCGCCGCTGCCGAGGCCGGGGCCGGGGCCAATGCGGCCCATGCGAGCAGGCTGAGACTGACGGCGGCAAATCGCGCAACTCGCTGATGCTGATTCATGAATACCCTCGGGTAAGGAATGGCTGCGGCGCTTACTTTACGTCTCCCGTCGTCACGAGGGAACCGCCGGCTGTGGATTTTGCCTTTGGTACTTCCTGCAGATAGCGGAACCTCAACAGTCGGTTGAGTGGTTCCGAATACAGCTTCGACACGGCGTAGCCCAGCAGCAAACTGATCGCGAGCATGGCGAGATACCACAGGGGGATCATGTCGGCCGCCGGCTGTATTCGCTTGAACAGGTTCACCAGCGCCAACACGACGAGCATGTGAAAGAGATAGATCTCGTAGCTAGCATGGCCGATTGCCCGCAGCCAACCGGTGCCTCGCGCCATGGAGGCGTTGGCCACGCCGCTCCCCAGCGCGATCAGCATCGAGGCAATTCCCGCTTCCAGAACGGTTACATTCAGTCCGTAACGGCAAAGTCCGGTATGCAGATTTTCATTGCACAGGATGAGCACCAGCGAGGCCGCGATCGCCCCGCCGGTGAGGACCATTCGAAGGGCGTGCCGCGACGGCCGCAGGTGCGCGCACGCCAGCGCCGCGAGGCAGCCAAAGGCGATGCCGTCCATGCAGGAGAGATAGGCGTAGTCGCCCCAGGGATCCTGCTCGGCCAGCAGGGTTCGATCGACCGGGCCCACCGCGATCAGACACAGCAATGCCCCTAGCAACAACCGCTCGCTGCGCAGGATGACGCATGCGAGGGGAAAGGCAAGGTAGAACATTTCCTCGATGGACAGAGACCACAAGATATCCCATCCGCCCGGAAGGTAGCCGCGCTGTCCTTCGAGCCAGTTGATTTGGAAGGTCAGGGCGGACCACAGGGCGCGACCCAACGAGGCGCGCTCCGGCTTGATGGTGAAATCCGCGGCCCCCGCGAGGTGCAGGGCGCTCAAGAGGGCGAGCAATAGGATCAGGCAGGGGACGATCCGCGCCACGCGCATGCCGTAGAACGGGAGGACTCGGACGCCGCCCGTCGATCCCCAGCGGCGGATCGACAAGCGGGTGATCAAAAAACCGGAGATCACGAAAAAGGCGATGACGGCATAGTACCCCGACCAGAACAACAGTTGATTGATGGTCCCGGGAAGGACGCCATCCACATCGTAGTCGTTGAGCACGAAGCGCAGATGGATGTGGTGCATCAGCACCAGCAGCACGCACAGACCGCGCAGCACATCGACGCCATCGAGTCTGGCCCGGCCGGCGGTTTCGAGAGCATCGTTCATGGAACCGGCCATCTCCTTCATTTTGATGTCATCATAGATCAATGAGAGCCATGAACGGTTTTGCGCGGGGAATGATCGTCGCGTTGCTGGTCGCGAGTGCCGGAGCCCGGGCGACGCCCGTGCGCGACGAGGTCAGGGTCTATCGTGCCGCCCATGAGAAGCAGATCGTCACGGATTTTATGACGTTGCTCGCCCTGCCGAATGTCGCAACCGACGTGCCCGATGTGGACAAGAACGCGGGCTATATCCAAGGATTGCTCGAGGCGCGGGGGTTCAGTACGCAGCTGCTGAGGGCCGAGCCGGGCACGCCTGCAGCCGTGTTCGCGCAGCTGAAGGTTCGCGGCGCGAAGCGAACCGTGGAATTCTATGCTCACTACGATGGCCAGCCAGTCTCCCAGAAGGGCTGGATCATCGAGCCCTTCGAGCCTTCGATGCGCACCGCCCTGCCCGATTCCCAGCCTGTGAACTGGAAAGAAGCACAGGGTCCGCTGGATTCGAACTGGCGGATATTCGCGCGGTCGGCGGGCGACGACAAGGGTTCCATCCAAGCCCTGCTGTCGGCGTTCGATGCGCTGAAAGCCGGCGGGAAGAAGCCCTCGGTGAATATCAAGCTGCTGTACGAGGGCGAAGAAGAGCAGGGCTCGCCGCATTTCGCCAAGATAGTCGCCGATCATCTCGATCTCTTGAAGTGCGATCTTCTCATCATGGGCGACGGACCCATGCATCAGAGCGGCCGGCAGATGATCAATTTCGGCAACCGCGGCATCGCGAGCCTGACGCTGGCGGTTTACGGGCCGATCAAGCCGCTGCACGACGGTCACTATGGAAGCTGGGCGCCCAGCCCGGCCGTCATGATTGCGGGACTGATCATGAGTCTGCGCGACGAGGAGGGCCACATCCTGATCCCGGGCTTCTACGACGACGTGGAGCCGGTCTCGGCGGCCGACAAGGCGGCGCTGGCGGCCATGCCGCCGGTGGAGGCGGACCTGAAGACGGCGCTGGGACTGGGGCGCAATGTGGGCCCCGCGCGGCTGGCGGACGGCTACCTGGCGCCCACGTTGAATGTGCGCGCCATCCATGTCGGAGACGAAGGTCTCAACGCCGCCAATGCCATCGCCACCGAGGGCGATGTGTCGCTGGATTTCCGGCTGGCTCCGGGCGAGACGCCGGCTCATGTGCGGGAGTTGCTGGAAGGCTATCTGACCCAGCAGGGATGGTTCATCGTGCGCGATGCGCCCGATCTACCCACCCGCCTGGCGCATGCCAAGATCGTGAAGGTGATTTGGGACGCGGGGGGCTCCATCGCCACCGAGACCGCGATGGACCTGCCCGCGTCGAAGGCCGTGGCCGCCTCGATCGGGCGCACCGTCGGCTATCCGGTAATCGAGCTGCCGATCGTGGGCGCGAGCTCGGGCATGGCCGATATCGTCAATCAGCTTCGCGTGCCCATGGTGGGCGTGAGCATCGCCAACTATGACGACAATCAGCATGCTCGGAACGAGAACCTGCGGCTGGGAAATCTTTGGGACGGCATCGAGGTGTATGCCGGCTTGCTGGCCGATCTGAGCTGGTAGGCCGGAGTTGTCGGCGCGCGCGATCGGATGGTCCGCATCCCGTCGGCAGAATTTGCCTCGATTCTCGATCGGCACTAGTCGTCGGTGAGATCCTCGCCCGGAAACAGCGCTTCGTTGAAGCCGAACTGAGTCAGGTCTCGGATGCGGCGCGGATACAGGATTCCGTCGAGGTGATCCACCTCGTGCTGCACGACCCGGGCGTGAAAGTCCTTGACGGTGCGGTCGATGGGCGTCCCGGCGGCGTCGAAGCCGGTATAGCGCAGTTCCCGATACCTCGGCACCAGCCCGCGCATGCCGGGAACCGAGAGGCACCCTTCCCAGCCCTCGTCTTGCTCATCGCCGATCGGGGTGAGCCTGGGGTTGATCAGCACCGTGAAGGGGACGGAATCGGCTTCCGGGTAGCGCGGATTGGCTTCGAACCCGAAAATCACGACGCGCAGACCCACCCCGATTTGCGGTGCAGCGAGGCCCGCCCCATTGAGTTCGCGCATGGTGTCCCGCATATCGGTCAGCAGGCTGTCCAGCTCGGGAGTGCCGAATTTGGCCACCGGTTCCGCTACCGCCAGGAGGCGCGGATCGCCCATTTTGAGAACTTCGCGTATTGCCATAGTTCCTAGTATCTTAGCGGCCTTTTCCACGTGAGCCTATGGGAGCTATGCCCGGCCTTTTATACATAAAGACATTCGGCTGCCAGATGAATGAGTACGATTCGGGCAAGATGCAGGATGTGCTCGAGGCCGCTCATGGCATGAGGCGGACCGACAATCCGGCCGAAGCGGATGTTTTGCTGGTCAATACCTGCTCGGTCCGGGAAAAGGCCCAGGAGAAGGTATTTTCCTTGCTGGGCGAATGGCGGCTGTTCAAGCAGCAGCGCCCGCATGTGGTCATCGGGGTGGGCGGCTGCGTCGCCAGCCAGGAGGGCGAGGGCATCACCGCGCGGGCACCGTTCGTGGATCTGGTGTTTGGTCCTCAAACCCTGCACCGCCTGCCGGCCATGCTCGACGGGCTGAAGCAATCGGGCCGATCGCAAATCGACATCAGCTTCCCGGAGATCGAGAAATTCGACCGGCTGCCGCAGCCGCGTGCCGGGGGCGCCACGGCATTCGTTTCCATCATGGAGGGTTGCAGCAAGTACTGCAGCTTCTGCGTCGTGCCCTACACGCGCGGCGAGGAGATCAGCCGCCCCTTCGAGCAGGTGCTCGATGAGGTGGCGCGCCTCGCCCAGCAGGGCGTGCGCGAGATCACGCTGCTCGGCCAAAACGTGAACGCCTATGCCGGGCCCATGGAGGACGGCACGCCGGCGGATCTTGCCACCCTGATCCACTTCGTCGCCGCCGTGCCGGGCGTGGAGCGCATTCGATTCACCACCTCGCATCCGCTCGATTTCAACGACAGTCTGATCGAGGCCTATGCCAATGTTCCGAAGCTCAACAATTTCCTGCACCTGCCGGTGCAGAGCGGATCGGACCGTATTCTGGCTGCGATGAAGCGCGGCCATACCGTGCTCGAGTACAAACAGAAGCTGCGCAAGCTCCGGGCGGTGCGCCCGGACATCTGCATCTCCACCGATCTCATCATCGGATTTCCCGGCGAGACCGACCAGGATTTCATGGCGACCATGAACCTGGTGGCGGAGGTGGGTTTCGACCAGTCCTTCAGTTTCATCTACAGCCGCCGCCCGGGCACTCCGGCCGCGGCGCTGCCGGACGAGGTGCCGCATGCGGTCAAGCAACAAAGGCTCGAACTGCTGCAGCAGCGCTTGAACGGCCAGGCGCGCGCCATTTCCGAGCGCATGGTGGGCAGCCGCCAGCGTGTGCTCATCGAGCGGCCCGCCAAGCGCGACCCCCGGCAGCTCGCCGGCCGTACGGACAACAATCGCTGGGTCAATTTCGACGGCCCGGCGGACGACCCTCAGGCCCTCATCAACCAATTTGCGGACGTGATCATCACCGAGGCCATGCCCAATTCCCTGCGCGGACGTCTCGTCGCCGACGGGGTCCCGTGAGTTCAGTGCCGATGACGCATGACGTGTTGCTCGCGCCGGCGGACAATGTACGCCTGGTGGAACTGTGCGGTCCGCTCGACGGGCACCTGCACCAGATCGAGGCCAGGCTCGGAGTGGAAGTCAGGCGGCGCGGCAATCGATTTCAAATCGTCGGCCTGCCCGCCGCCATCAAGCGTGCCGAAGCGGTGCTGCTCGGGCTGTACGCGCGCGCGCAGCGCGAGCCCGTGGATTCCGAGCGTGTACACATTGCCCTGCAAGAGCTGGATATGGACAGCAACAATACCGATGCCGATGGGGACTCCGGCGAAATCAAGGTGCACACGGCGCGCGGCGCGGTACGCGCCCGCGGCGCCAACCAGACCGAATACCTCAACAATGTCCGAACGCATGACCTGACCTTCGGCATAGGTCCGGCAGGCACGGGCAAGACCTATCTGGCCGTCGCCTGCGCCGTCGAGGCGCTGCAGTCGGAGAAGGTCAGGCGCATCGTGCTGGTGCGCCCGGCGGTGGAAGCGGGCGAGCGTTTGGGCTTTCTGCCCGGCGATCTATCGCAGAAAGTCGATCCGTACCTGCGCCCCATGTATGACGCGCTGTACGAAATGCTGGGCTTCGAGCGGGTGGCCAAATTGATCGAGCGCAATGTCATCGAGGTGGCGCCGCTGGCTTTCATGCGCGGCCGATCCTTGAACGACTCCTTCGTGATTCTGGATGAGGCGCAGAACACGACCAACGAGCAGATGAAGATGTTCCTCACCCGCATCGGCTTCGGTTCCAAGGCCGTCGTCACCGGGGACATCACCCAGGTCGATTTGCCGAATTCCAAGCAATCCGGATTGCGCACGGTCATCGACATTCTGCGCGGGGTGCGCGGCATTGCATTCACGATGTTCAGCTCGCGGGACGTGGTGCGTCATCCGCTGGTGCAAAGAATCGTTCAGGCCTACGAGGCGAGCGCTCCCGACGACGGTGCTTGAAGACGGTGGCACGGCGGCTCGAACTCGAGGTGAGCTACGCGGCGAGGCAGCCTTGGGCGCCGAGCGCCCGCCGGCTGGCCGAGTGGGCCGGCGCCGCGCTCGCACCGCTGCGGCGTCCCACGGTGGTCTCGGTTCGCGTGGTGGGGCAGGCGCGCAGCCGCAGCTTGAACGCCCACTATCGGCACAAGGACAAGCCCACCAATGTGCTGTCGTTTGGCGGAGCCGGGCCCGTTCCGGACGGCCGGAACTTCCTCGGCGAGCTGGTGATCTGCGCCCCCGTGGTGGCCCGCGAGGCCCGCGAGCAGGGAAAGTCGCTCGAGTCGCATTGGGCGCACATGACGGTTCATGGAGTGCTGCACCTGCTGGGTTTTGACCACGAGCGTCGCGCCGAGGCGGCTGAAATGACCGCAAGAGAGATTCAAATCCTTGATCGGCTTGGCTTTTCAGACCCGTATCGCTGATCGAGTATCCTTAAGGCCGCATGTCAGAACAACCTCAAGGCGGCACCACGGGCCGCTGGTTAAAGCGCATTACCCAATCGATGTCCGGTGAGCCGCGCGATCTCGCCGAACTCATCGAGGATTTGCGCGAGGCCAGCGAGCGGGGTCTGTTCGACGGCGACGCGCTGGTCATGCTCGAGGGCGTGCTGGCGGTGGCGGACATGCAGGTGCGCGACATCATGGTGCCGCGCTCGCAAATGGTGTTCGTCGAGCGCGACGAGTCGCCGGACAAGCTGGTTGAGCTGGTGGTCGAGTCCGGCCATTCGCGCTTTCCGGTGATCGGTGAGGACCGCGATCAAATCCTCGGGATCTTGCTCGCCAAGGATTTGCTGCGCCTGCAGGCGGCGGGCGACGACAGTTTCGAGATCCGCGAATACATGCGTCCGGTGGTGTTCGTCCCGGAGAGCAAGCGGCTCAACGTGCTGCTCAAGGAATTTCGGCGCAGCCACAATCACATCGCCATGGTCGTCGATGAGTACGGCGGGGTGTGCGGATTGGTGACCATCGAGGATGTCATCGAGCAAATCGTCGGCGAGATCGACGATGAGCACGACGTCGAAGACGATCAAACCATCCGCCGCGAAGCTGCGCGTGAATTCACGGTGCGGGCGCTGACGCCCATCGCCGACTTCAACCGCTATTTTGGCAGTGCATTTTCCGATGAGGAATACGACACGATCGGCGGACTGCTGATGCAGGAGTTCGGACGCCTGCCGCGCCGCGGGGAGTCCATCCAGATCGGCGAGCTGGAGTTTCGCGTCGTGCGCGCAGATCGCCGGCGCATCGATCTGCTGCGTGTGATCACTCCCACCGACATCGAGCCTCCTCCCGCCGACGAGTCGGCTTCTTGAGCCGCGAGGCGCGCGGCCTGTCGGCCGCGCTGCAGATGCAGGCCCTGTGGCGGCTGGCGGCCGCCTTTGCCACGGGCGCGGCGCTCAATGTGGCCTTCGCGCCGTTCAGCCTATGGCCCATCGCCGTGCTCGCGCCGACGGCGCTGTTCGCGCTGATCCGGGGGCTGCCGCCGCGGCGTGCCGGCTGGACCGGCGCGGCGTTCGGCGCGGGCCTGTTCGCATTCGGCACCTATTGGCTGTACACCTGCCTGCACGTGTTCGGCCTGGTGCCGATCTGGCTGACGCTGGTATTGCAGGCCGCCCTGATCGCGTTGATGTCGGTGTATTGCGCGGCACTGTGCTACCTGGCCAACCGCTTTTGGCTCAAGCCCGGCGCGACGCGGGCCTGGCTGGTGCTGCCGGTTCTATGGGTGCTGCTCGAATGGCTGCGGGGGTGGGCCCTGAGCGGGTTCCCGTGGCTGTCGCTGGGCTATGCGCTGATCGATTCGCCGCTCAAGGGCTGGGCGCCGTTGTTGGGGGTGTATGGCGTGACGTGGGCCGCGGCCGCCGCGGCGGCGGCGCTGAATGAGCTGCTGATGCCGGGTGTTCGGCGCTCGCGGCGGTTGATCGCGCTGGGCGGCATCGCGCTGCTGTTCCTGATTCCGGCGCTGCTGGGGCGTGTCGAATGGACGCGCGCCACGGGTCCCCCGCTGCGCATCGCCGCCGTGCAGGGCGCCGTGCCGCAAGACCAGAAATGGCAGGCGAAGAACCTCGAAGCCACCATGACGCGCTACTCCCGACTCACGGCCGATGCCTGGGGAGCGCGGCTGATCGTGTGGCCGGAGTCTGCGCTGCCGGTGCTCGCGAACGAGATACCGGACTACCTGCGGCGGTTGCAGGAGCTGGGGCGCGCCCACGGCGCCGACTTTGCGATCGGTTTGGTGAACTACCAGCCGAAAACAGAGCAGTTTTACAACGGCATATTGGTTTTGAGCGATTCGGGCGAAGGCTGGTACTACAAGCGGCACTTGGTGCCCTTCGGCGAATACTTTCCCGTGCCCAGGTTCGTGCGCTCCTGGATGCGGCTGCTGAGCCTGCCCTATGACGACTTCACGGCCGGAGCCGCACGCCAGCCCGTATTGAGTGCGGCCGGACAGAAGCTGGGACTCACGATTTGCTACGAGGATGCCTTCGGCAGTCAACAGCTGCGCGCCCTGCGTGATGCAGCCCTGCTGATCAACGTCACCAACAATGCCTGGTACGGCGATTCGACCGCGCCGCACCAGCACCTGCAGATCGCCCGCATGCGCGCGCTCGAGGCCGGGCGCTACTTGATCCGCGCCGCCAACGACGGCATCACGGCCGTCATCGGGCCGCACGGGGAAATCGTGGCACGCCTGCCGCAATTCCAGGAAGCCGTGTTGCGCGCCGAGGTGCGGCCCATGACGGGGCTCACGCCCTATGCACGGCTCGGCAATTACCCCGTGGTCGTCGGCGCAGGCCTGCTGCTGGCGTTGGCGGTGTGGCGCCGCCGGCAGGGGGGCTAGAAACAGCGGGCGAATGCCAAGTCTTCGGTGAGCCTAGGAGGGAGTCTATGATTGGGATAAAGCAGCTTCGTTTATCGTCGACGCAACCTCGCGTCGCTCATCCTCATCGATGAAGGACATACTTGACGCGAATGCGTTCGTTCATCTGGACCCCAGCGGTTGCTTCAAACTCGGCCCCCCGATTAAGCCTTCTTTCGAAGCCACGATGACAACGTATGTTCGTTCACCGATCGCACCAGCTCGCCGTGAATGCGGGGCTCAAGCTGTCACCCGCTTGACCACGGATAAATGCTTCTCTCAAGCCGGATTCGAATTCCTGCTGTGGATCGCCTCATAATGAATTCTCCCGTGTTCGGCACAATCACGCGGGAGGAACGCACTTCGGCAACAGTGGCGGGTTTCATGTACCTGTTCCTTGGTGCACTCGCAGCATTCGCGGAGTTTTATGTCCGCTCCGGAATACTGGTGCATGCCAACGCCGCGCAGACCGCTCATAACATCCTGACCTCTGAGCGCCTGTTTCGTATCGGCTTAGCAATCGATCTGGTCGGTGGTGCGTGTAACGCCATCCTGGCGGTCGCGTTCTATGCGATGCTCAAGCGGGTAAGTTCTTCCTTGGCCTTGTTGGCGGCATTTTGGCGGCTCGGAGAGGCAGTGATTCTCGGACACATGTCGCTCAACGGCATGACGGTTCTGAGCATCCTAAGTCATCCAGCGCTTTCGCAGGCGTTTTCGCCCGGACAACTACAGGCGTTGGCGAGCCTATACCTCAACACCCAGGGCGATGAATTCAGCATCGGCCTAGTGTATTACTCGTTGGGGTCAACGTTGTTCTGCTATCTGCTCCTGAAGTCCCAGTACGTCCCAAAATTCTTGGCCTGGTGGGGTCTGGTCTCCTCGTTCGTGGCGCTCATAAGCACGCTCGCGATCATCGTGGCCCCCGACGCCGGCGATATCGCTCCCCTGTGCTATGTCCCGGTCGGCATTTTCGAAATCGTCACCGGATTTTGGCTGCTGATCGCTGGGATACGTATCCCTCGAGTTGCTTCAGCTACCTCGGGGCTTCGGTGAGGGTCCAACTGCCAGATCGTCAGGTTACGCCGATGAGTTCCTTTAAATACCAATCGACGAAGCGCGCGGCGTAGCTCTCCTGCAGCGAATAGGGACCGGGCTCGAAGAATCGCGAGTTGACGCCCGCCTGGTTCATTTCGACGATTTTCTTGTCTTCCGCGCTGGTGGTTTTCCACAGCCAGGTCAGCCGCTCCACGTCGTAGTCCACTCCCTCGACCGCTTCCTGATGAACCAGCCAAATCACTTCCATGTCGGTATGGTCCACGCTCCTGGGGATGAACCGATAGATGACGCCGTGATCCGGGTACGCCAGGAAATCGCTGATCGGGCCGATATCGAAGTAAGTTGAATTGCCGTCGGGCGCCGAAAACGCGCCCATCAGCCGGGCGACGGATCGACCGTCGTCCGTGGCGCTGACCATGCCCTCGTGCAAGGCGCTGCGCATGACGGCCACGGATTCGCATCCCGCTCCGGCGGCACATCCATATCGATCGACATCGGGCACGACGATGCCGAGTGCCTCGGCGCGCTTGCGACCGGCCCGCTCCAATTCCATCGCCTGCTCCGCCGGGCGCGCATATACATGGCGCTTGGCGAACTCCGGATGAGCGGGGGTGCAGTGGTAGCACTCCATGTAGTTCTCGACGGCGAGCTTCCAGTTGGCCTTGATCGAATACATCTCCCGATGTGCCACTTTCGCGGACGCCCAGCCGTGCACCCCGGCGGAGGCGGCCAGCGCCTGCGCGGCGCTGCCGAGATCCAGGGGTTGCTGCGCGAAGGTCGTGAAGATCAGTCCCTCCATGATTCGCACCGGCAGAGCCCTCAGGGCATGATCGGCACGCTGAAAAGATTCCGGCATCTGGCGGGCGACCAGCAGATTGCCGTCAAGATCGTAGGTCCAGGCGTGATAGGGGCAGGTGAGGCGGGCGGATTGCGCCTTGCCGGAACTGCCGGCGACGAGACGCGAGCCGCGGTGCCGGCAGACGTTCAGCAGGGCGCGCACTTCATCGGCCGAAGTGCGCACGATAATGACGGATTCCGACCCAAGATCGACCACCCGATAATCGCCGGCGCGAGGGATGCTGCTCACGTGGCCGGCGCAGAACCAGTGCCGCAGCAACATGCGCTCCATGTCGCGCTCGAAAATGGCGGCATCGGTGTAGAAGTCGCGCGCCAGCGCGTGACCGGGCCGGCGGCCGCCGATCAAGGCGGGCAATGAGTCGGAAGAATTCACGCCGGGAATTGTATGCGCCGGCCCGCGGCGGCACTAGAGCGTTTTGGCGCCGAGGCCCCCGAAGCGCCTCTGCCGGCCGCCAAAGTCCGCGAGCGCGCCGCGAAAGCGTCGTTCGTCGAAATCCGGCCACAGGCAATCGCTGAAGTGCAGTTCCGCGAACGCCGATTCCCAGAGCAGGAAGTCGCTGAGGCGCCGTTCGTTGCCGGTGCGTATCAGCAGGTCTACGGCGCCGGCGGCATGGGTGCAGTGATCGGCTTCGCGCAGCAGGCGATTAAAGTCCTCGGCGGTCAGATCAGGGTCCTGCTCGGCGCGCCGGGCCGCTTGCAAAATACTATGCTGCGAGGAGTAGTCGACGGCTATACGCAGCAGCATTCCGCAGCCCGCCGCGCTCGAGCGTTCGCTTTGTTCGATGGAGCGCATCAGGTTCTCGCTCAGCCGGTCGCGCCGGCCGATGACGTTGATCCTGATCGATTGCTCCACGCAGCGGCGGGTCTCGGTGAACAGATACTGGCCGAATAGGCGCATCAGCGCCGCAATCTCCGCGGGCGGGCGCGCCCAATTGGCGGAGGAGAAGGCATATAGGGTGAGCGTGTCGATGCCCGCGCGAGCGGCCGCCTCGACGATGGTACGAACCGCCTTGGCGCCCTCGACGTGCCCCGCGGTGCGCGGCAATCCGCGCTCCGTGGCCCAGCGCCCGTTTCCGTCCATGATGATGGCGACGTGCATCGGAATCAGGCGCGCCGCGTGGCCTTGATGACTGCCTCGATATGCTCGAGGTAGCGCAGCAGCGCCTTCTTCCCGACCGGGGTGATGCGGTACTCCGATCTTGGCCTGCGTGCCTCGAAGGACTTCGTGCACACCACATAGCCGGCTTCTTCGAGCTTGCGCGCATGGGCGCTCAGATTGCCGTCGCTCACGTCGAACAGGGACTTCAGTTCGTTGAAGGTCAGTTGCTCGTTCATGGCGAGCGCACTCATGATGCCGAGGCGAACCCGCTCGTAAATCAGGCGATCGACTCCCGCATCCTCGTTTCCACGCGGCGGCCGAGGCACCGCCACGGGCTTGGAGGGCGCCTTTCCCGAGGCGGGCGCCGACGGATCGCTGCGTTTGACGGCATTTGATTTAGCTGCCATGAGTCGTGCGGCCGATCAGGATGCCGAAGAGAATGTGCAGGACGCCGAATCCCAGGCCGAGCATCGCGGAATGCGCCGCGGCCGGCAGCGCGAACGTGATCGATCCCAAGGCGACGAACAATGCTCCCATCGCGCCGACGAGCCGTGCGATGCCCGCCGCGGTCACGGTGCTCGCCGACAGCACCGCGCAGCCATAGAGCAGCAGCCACATGCCGGGAATGACGCCCCTCATGCCGTCCGACTCGAGCACCAGCGTGAGCACGGCACCGGCGAGCAGCGCGGGGCAAAGACACAGCAGAAATTTTCGGGCCGGCCCCAGGTAGCGGCTGTGGCCGCGCGATGCGATCTGACGCGCCACCAAGGCGCCGCCCAGCACGAAAGCGAGGGCCGCCGCAGCCAGCCAAATCGACAGCCAATGAGACGCCCAGCGCGGCAGCGATACCAGGATGGCCGCGAGCAGGCCGATGCTGCCCATGACGATGCCGGCCATGCCGGGCACATCCATCGAACTCGACGATTCGATGGAAGCGCGGATGTAGTCGAGAGTGCCGAGCGCGCGGCTCTCGATGGCGGCCGGAGCCTCCGGGTGCACGGGAAATACTGCGCCTGGCCTTCGCATGAATTCAGCTTAAGCGACCAGACTGTGTGCCGTCAAGTACTCTGAAGAGCAGAGTGAACGGAGCGGCCGCCGGGCGAACCTCATCGAGTTCCCCTGCCCCTCGGCGTCGATCGCAGCTATTCGAACAGCGCGTGCATGCGCGGATCGCGCCCCAGGCCATCGTAAAGGTCGAAGCTCCTGTCGATCCATGCGCGCAGCGTGTCGTCGCGGGCGAGCAGCGGCAATGTGCTCACGCTGGCCACCCATAGGAATGCACCAAGGGCGATGTAGTCGGCATAGTTCGGCCCGCTGCCGCCCAAATATGGGAAACGCGACAGATGCGCACGCAGCGGCGCCAACGCGCCGCGCAGCACGGGCAAGACCGACTCGCGATCCGCCGCGGCCTGCTCCAGAGTCCTGCCCTTCAGGCGCTCTTCGCGCGTCCGGCGAAAGTATGCGCGGTCCTGCGGGCGAGCGGCATCGTGAATATCCAGCACGTAGACAAGGAACATCCTGCGCTGGATTTCCGCGGAAAACCACGCCTCGGCGAGCCGCACCATGGCGAGCTCCGCGGGGCCGGAGAACAGCGCCGGCCGGTCAGGGAATGCGCGATCGAGGTACTCGGCAATGTCCCAGCTCTCCGCCAGCAGGGTGTCCCCCTGCGCGATGACCGGGACGGTCTTGAAGCGGCCGCCGAACGCTGCGGATATTTCGGTGAAGCCGAGCGGAACAGTCTCCCAGCGCAATCCCTTGTGGGCGAGCGCGTAGCGGATGCGCCAGACGTAGGGACTGGCCGACACTCCATTGTCCAGCACGAGCTCGTACAGTCGGGTGTTGTCGCCTGCGGTTGTCAACCGTCAACCTCAATGTTTTATGGCTGCGGAACGTCAAGAATAGCTCGGCCGGAAATCCAATGGCTGCTTTTCGACGCGCGCGCCTCGCGCCCGTTACCAAAAGACAATATCGCCGCCATATGGCCGCAATGATGCAGTCTTAGCCTATTCCTCGCCCGCCAAGAGCGCGGGAATGTCGGTGGAGAGAGACCACCTACCCCAGGAAGGAAGGGCGGCTGACTGCACACGGACGACCGGCAGTCAGCCGCCCGGCGCGAGTATCGAGCGAAAGAAGCGCATCGCGGCCCAGCGCAGCGGCGCACTATCCGGCCTTCGATACGCCCTCGATGAGTGAGCGATAATCCTCGAGGCCCGGCGTCTTCAATCCCTTCACCTTGCCTTGATCGTCCCAGCGCCGGACGCGCAAGGCTTGAGGGTGAAATTGCTCGGTCTCGAATTGAGCGACCTCGTGCGCCGCCATGGGGCCGCCCTGAAGCTTCAGAGTGACCACCGAGGCGGGGCTCAACTTGGAAAAGTACTCGGCGTCGGTGGCCAGCAGATAGCGCTTGGCCGGAACGTGCAGGCGTACGGGATCCGACACCTCCACGGGAAAGCGCGCGGCCAGCCAGCGCCCGCCGACCCGCTCGTGGTGCGCATCGGTGGTCCAGTCCGCAATATCGCTCGGGACTTCCTCGACCAGGTGCCCGATATCATGCAACAGAGCCGCAACGACGAGCGCCGGCGGCGCGCCGGCGATTCGTGCGAAGTAGGCGGCTTGCAATGCATGTTCGGTAATCGACACGCTCTCGCCGAAGTATTCGTCGGCGCCGCGCGCATGAAAGATGCCGAGAATCTCATCTGTGAGGCTCATGAGGGTATTTCCGCTTGGAACTCGCGCCGCAGGAGTGCGGCCTCGGAGTAGACGCTGTCGCGGGCCAGGTAGCAGCCGCGCAAGTGGCGCGGATATCTCGCGGATGAAAATGCGGTGCGGCCGTGCAAGGTGCGTTGATTGTCGAATATCACCAGATCCGCGTCGCGCAGCCTGAATTGCAAATGAAACCGCGAGTCGCGCAGCAGCGCCGCAAAGTGCCGGTATGCCGAGTAGAACGATACCGCCTCGCGCGCGGCTAGGCGCAGCGGCGCGATAGAGCGGCTGTTGTAATGCACGGCCTTCACTTCGCCGCTGCAGGACAATTGGATCAGCGGCCTTTCGGCGTACAGCTCCGCATCCTTGGAGCGGTATCGAAAGGGCACCGGCGTCTCCGTCAAGACGGCGAAGGCATCGGGATGTACGGCTCGCAACCGCTCCGCAATGGCGAAGCCATCGCCGAACAGACTCTCGCCGCCGTCGGGAGAGGCGATCAACGCATGCAGGACTTGGAACCCGGGCACCGGCTCGCGGTAGGGGTTGTCCGTATGCAGCCCCAGTCCCAAGTCCGAGTAGGCCAGATTCTCTGGCTGGGCCACGGAGCGCACATCGAACACTCGCCCGTAGTTGGTTTCCAACACCCGTCCCACCAAGGAGGCGGCTTCGAGAATTCCGGTTTCCGCGGACGGCACGCCGCTCAAGAATGCGATACCGTCCTGCAACAGCCGGGACAGCCATCGGGCACGCAGCGCTCGATCGGTCTGCGCGTCAGAGAACGCCGCCCAGGCGAAGTCGCGCGTCACATCGAGGCAGGCGCCCTCGAGCCACAGCTTGGGAGCGAACGGGGACTGAGCTTCCGGTCCGCCCGATCCGTGCGCGTGCAGCCACTGAAGCTCGAAGGTGCCTGCGCGCGCCTCGCCCTCCCATTCGACCCGCACCGCCCCGTCGCGGGCCGCCGCCGATCGAATCTTGGGATCTTCGGGTAAATCTGCGATGTCGACCAGACGCTGCCCGCTATGCGGATCGCGATCCTCGCGCAGATTGTCGCGCAGCCACAGGCTCGCAAATTCGCTCAGGGTCCCATTGGACCATTCGATGTTGAGCACGTCGGGAAGCGACCAGAGGCGCTTTACTAGGGCCATGTCGTTCAAGGGAGATGCCTTCTGCTGGCGGCGGCCTTTGAGTTCAAGAAGTATAGACAACCGGCGCCGACTGCCGCCAGGGCACTGACGATGGCCAGAGCGACGAATACCATTTGCCAGCCGAAGGAGACCGAGGCCCGCCCAATGCTGTCGCCCGCGACCACGGCGCCCAGGTATCCAACGCCGTCGATGATGCCCGAGGAGGCCGCACCCGCCTGCTTGCCGCCGAAATCGAGCGCAAATGCGCCCCCGAGGTACGAATAAGGGCCGAGAAGGCAGAAGGCGATGGTGCCGATGGCGATTAGGGGCAGCGGCGACCCCGACGAACCGGATCGCATGCTCACCAGCAGGAACAGCGCCGCCGCCGTCGCGGTCAGTCCCAGGAACATGATCAGCGCGCGTCCATTCACGCCGAGACGGTCACTCAGCCAGCCGGTTGCCAGCACGGATACGGCGCCGACGGCCGGAAAAATCGAGCTGAATCGGGCTGCGCTGCTGACGCTGTAGCCGATGTAATCGTGCAAGTACAAGGGCGTCCATGCGTTGAAGGTTTCTCGAATGATGGTGCAGCCCAAGGACAGCAGACATACCAGCAGAAATGCCCGGCTGCGCATCAGCGGCAGCAGGAGCTGGCCCACAGTCTTGGGTCGCGACTCCGATTCGGCGAACAGATTGAGCGGATTGGGCTTGGCCTCGATGTATCCGGCGTCGGCGCGCGACTCGCGCAGAAACAGGTAGTTCACGATCAAGAAGCCGCCTGCCACGGCGCCCGCGAAGTAAAACAGCGGGCGCCAACCGAAGCCATGCTCGATCAGCATGCCCATCCACTGACGCGCCGCCGCGTCTCCGACCAGATAGCTGATGCTCAAGATGCCGATGATCATTCCATAGGACGAATAGTCGAACCATTTCGAGGACACTTTGATCAACCCAGCCCAGGCGATCGATTGAGTCAAGCGGTTGCCGATCCATGCAATGCTGAACAGCGGCAGGCTCACGCCGGAGGCGAACATCAAGGTAAAGGCAGCCGCCCCGCACAGGCCGATGAGGAAGCTGATCCGGCCGCCCCAGAAGTCTCCCAATCCGGTCAAGAAGAGCTTGCCGAGCGCATAGGCCAGTACACCCAGCGACGTGATCGAACCCATGCGCACCACGGCCTCACTATGGCTGATGCCATGACGACCCAATTCCTCGATCAGCATGGGCGTTGCGACTGACAAGTCGGCGCGGCAGAAGTAGAGCGCACCATAGCCGCCGAACAGCAACACGATGACGGAGGTCTGGCGCAACCGCAGCGACCGGTTGGGGGCGATGCCGGCAGTGGCATCCGGACTGAGGCCTAGCTCGGGTGCAATTGCCATAGGAATCCAAAGGCCGGCGAGGGTGGGTGTTATCTCTCCCTGCCATCATCGCATTTGAGCCGGCGAGGCGCTAGGCCGTGGTGTTGACGACTCCGCCCAAGGAATTCAGTGCATCCGCGCCGTTGTTTTGCAGATCCTGCACGAAATTCGTGAGGAAGGATTGCAGCGCCGCGGTCGACTGACTGGCACCCGAGGCCGATCCGCTCGACGCCGCGGCAGTGCTGCCACTATCCGTGCTCGACGTGCTGCCGCTCAGATCCCCGATCAGTTTCTGGAATGCGGTGTTGAGGTTCGACAGCGCATTCGACGACAAGCCCGAGGAGGAGCCGGTATTGCCGACGACCTCGCTGTTGGCCAGATCCTTCACCAAGGCTTGCAGCGCGGAGATGAGGCCGCTTTGCGCGTAGGCGCTGGCGCCGGTGCTCGTCGTGGCGGTGCCGCCGACAGGCGCAGTGACCGCGCTCGCCGCCGGCGCCGAGGCCGCGGTCGTGTCGGTCGTTGCCGGTGTCGAAGCTGCACTCGTGTTGGCGGTCGCTGCGGGCACTGAGGCCGCGGTCGTGCCGCCGGTCGATGCCGGCGCCGAGGCCGTGGTTGCGCCGCTCGTGCTGCCGCTGGATCTGCTCGCTTGACGCAATGCCCGGACCAGGTCGTGCAGGAATGCTTGAAGATCCTGTACCAGGTTGGGTGCAGAGCTACCGCCGCTGGCGCTGGTCGTCGAAGAGCTGCCGGATTGAGCCGTGCCGCTTGTCGCCGTGGCCGTGGCAGCGGCCGTGGTGCCCGCCGCGGCAGTGGCGCCAGCGGACGATGCGGTGGCCGCCGTCGACTGCGCGCTTGCCGCCTGGGTCAGCGCCTGAATCAGGCTCGCCAACACCGTCATGCCTTCGTCCTGGCCGCCGCCGGAGGAGTGTCCGCCGCCGTGCCCGCCGTGCCGGTGCGATCCCCTGGCCGCGGCTGAGCCGTATACCGCTGCGAGGTTGGTCTGACCCGAGGCCGTCGTTTGATTGGAAGTCGAAATGGCGTTAGTTGACATAATGTTACTCGCGCTAGGTATACCGTTGGACATATAACGGCCTCGCGGCAGAGATCTTTAGCGCAGATTCGACTGATGGCACACAACATGCTTTGACTTTAGTGCAGGGCGACGAATGTACGTCTCCCGGGGTAAAGGACCTCACACGGCAAGGCAGGCAATGCGGTATTTGCACCATACGGACGGGCTTCATGGCGACTCATGTGCCGCGCGAGCGGCAATGCCTCGCCGCCTTTGCGCCCGCCTGCGGCAAATCATTGCCGCATCGAGCCTCGGCTACTCATTCAGGTGTGTTCAGGACATCGCAACTTTTCGATCAAGGAAACCCTCATGTTGCCCATAGCAATTGCAAGCGCCGCATCGTCGGCACTCCCCTCGGTCAATTTCCACTCGCATGGCCACATGCATGGCAAGAAGAGCTCGCAACTCGAGTCACAGAGCGAATCGGCTGTCGGCAACGTAGGCCAGATGCCTGTGGGAGCTTCACAGGGGCTGCTCGGCAGTATGCTGCAGTCGCTGCAGCAGGTGATCGGACAGCAAAGCGGGACAGGACTCGCGGCAGCGGCGACCTCGACAACCGCGGCAACGGGTACCAGCGCGGCGAGCGCCGCGCCTTCCACCGCGGCGACCCCTGCAAGTCCCGCCGTGGCGCAGGAGATGAACGGCTTCATGCACTCACTGTTCCAGGTACTGCGGCAGGAAGGGACGACCGGCGCGAGCGCTGCGACGACGGCCGCGGGCGGCGGCACGGCCGCGGCGACAACGGGCGTCGGTCAATACCAAGGAAGCCTCGCCTCGTCGCTGCAATCCTTGATTCAGCAGATCGGCTCGAATGGGCCGACGACTCCGGCAGTCGCCAATCTCGAAAGCTCGTTCAACACTCTGGTGCAGGGAATGGGCGGCAGCGGCGCAACGACCAGCGCGTCGACCGCAGCGGTCGGCGGCGCAACGTCAACCCAGTCCTCAGCCGCCTCGTTGCAAAGCTTCTTGAACAATTTGTTGCAGAACCTGCAGAGCAACGGTTTGCAGGCAGCCAATTTGTCGGGAACCAACGTCAACGCCAAAGTCTAGTTTTGCAGCGGCGCCGGGTCGGCGCCGCAATTGACGTTCACGGATCGGCGGGCTAGGCTCGAAGGCGCCGCTAGACCTCCGTGTGAACGCTATCAAGAGATTGCCGACATTATTCATCCCGCATGGCGGCGGCCCCTGCTTCTTCATGGATCCGCCGGCAGCGGCGCCGCATATGTGGGACGGGTTGGCCGCTTACTTGCGCGGCATCGACGGCTCGCTGGGCGCGAGGCCGAAAGCCGTGCTGGTCATTTCCGGGCACTGGGAAAACCCGCTGCCCACATTCAATATTGCCGCCAAACCGGGACTGCTGTTCGATTACTACGGCTTTCCGGAGCACACCTATCGGCTGAAGTATCCGGCGGGCGGAGCGCCCGAACTCGCCGAGCGCGCGCGCAAGATATTGGCCGAGGCCGGATTCGACAGCGATGTCGACGCCAAGCGGGGTCTCGACCACGGCGTGTTTGTGCCCTTTTTGCTCATCTATCCGCACGCCGACGTGCCCATCTTGCAGCTCTCGCTGCAGGCCGGCCTGGATCCGGAACTGCATCTAGCCCTCGGGAGCGCTCTGGCGCCGCTGCGCGATCAGGGTGTTCTCATCGTCGGCAGCGGCATGAGCTACCACAATTTGGCCGACATGTTCTCCGGCCGGGGCGCGGCCGCGGCATCCGCCTTCGATGCGTGGCTGGGCGAGGCCGTGCAAGATCCCGCGACTCGCCCTCGATTGCTTGCGCAGTGGCGCGACGCGCCGGGTGGCGCGGCCTCGCATCCGCGCGAGGAGCATCTGATTCCCTTGATGGTCGCCGCCGGTGCCGCGCAGGGTGAGCACGGCGTGCGCAGCTTCGGCGAGTCGATCGGCGGCAAGCAGATCTCGGGCTTTCAGTTCGGCTGAGGCAGGCGCCGAACTTGCCGTTCGAAGGGCCCGCGACGCTATAATGCCGCGATTAGGGCTCCAGGGGGCATTCAGTGGCACTTTCCGGCCTGATCCTATTTGCGCTGGCTCTGATCGTTACGGCCGGCTCGCCCGGCCCGAGCGTTGCGGCGTTGGTCGCGCGCGTACTCACCCACGGCTTTCGCGAGGTGTTGCCGTTTCTCGCGGCCATGTGGCTCGGCGAGGCGCTGTGGCTCGCCTGCGCGGTTGCGGGGCTTGCGGCCGTCGCCCACACATTCGCGGTGGTGTTTCTGGTGCTGAAGTTCGCCGGCGCGGCTTATTTGCTGTTGCTCGCCTGGAAAATGTGGTTCGCTCCCCCCGACGCGAGACAAGGGCAGTTGCCCAGGGGCCAAACGCCTTCGCGCATGTTTCTCGCCGGCCTGACGGTGACGCTCGGCAACCCGAAGATCATGGTGTTCTATCTTGCCCTCCTGCCGACGATCGTCGACCTCTCCCGTGTCGGCGCAGGCGCCTGGCTCGAACTCACGCTGACCATGCTGACCGTGCTCGTGGCCGTCGACGTCAGCTGGGCGCTGCTCGCGGTACGCGCGCGCAAACTGCTGACGAGCCCGCGTGCGGTGAAGGTCGCGAACCGTGCCGGCGCAACCGTGATGGCCGGCGCCGCGGCCGCGATCGCGACGCACTAGTTTGAGCCGTTCCTCCTTTTTGACCCGAGGTATCGACATGCTTCGACACGGATTCGTGCGCGCCGGACTATGCGTCGTCGCCGGTCTGCTCCTCTGCGTCTCCGCGCGCAGCGCCTCGCCCTTGCTGCTGCGAAATCCCGCGCTGAGTCAGGACAAGATCGCCTTTCTATACGCAGACGACATTTGGGTTGTCGCTCGCGAAGGGGGAGAGGCGAGGAGGCTGACCTCGGTGGGCAGCGTCACTGCGGGTCCGTTTTTCTCCCCCGACCATACTCAGATTGCCTACTCCACCAACAGCCGCGGATTGATGGACGTCTATGTCATGAGCGCGGACGGCGGAGTGCCGCGGCGCCTGACCTGGGAGCCGACCGGAAGCCGTGCCGTGGGTTGGACAGCGGACGGCAAGGATGTCCTGTTCACCTCCCAGCATGCGAGCTACGCGGACTTTCCACGGCTGTTTCGGATCCGTGCCGACGGCATCGGTCCCGCGCAGGTCCTGCCGCTGCCGAGCGCCGCCGAGGGCAGCTTCTCGGAAGACGGCAACACGCTCGCGTATGTGCCTGTGATGCAGTGGCAGACGGCTTGGAAGCACTATCGCGGCGGGCAGACCACGCCGATCTGGCTGGCGAACATCAAGACATTGGACATTGAAAAAATCCCGCGTGAGAATTCCAACGATTCGAATCCGGTTTGGAGCGGTACCACGGTGTACTTCCTCTCCGACCGCAATGGCCCGGTCTCGCTCTTCAGCTACGACACGGCCAGCAAACAAGTGCAGCAGGTCATCCCGAATCAGGGCTTCGATCTCAAAACCGTCGACGCCGGCCCCGGGGCGCTGGTGTACGAACAATTCGGCTCGCTTCATCTCTATGATCTGACGACGCATCAGGAACACGAGGTGCCCGTCTCGATTCACGGCGATCTGCCGCGCCTGACCCCGCATCTGGCCCGGGTGCTGCCGAGAGAAGTGCAAAACATCGCGCTATCGCCCACCGGGGCGCGCGTGGTGGTGGAGGCCCACGGCGACATTTTCACGATTCCCGCCGAGAAGGGCGATACCCGCAATCTGACCCAGACCCCGGGCTCCGCCGAGCGCGATCCCGCGTGGTCGCCGGATGGGAAGTCCGTGGCCTATTTCAGCGACGCCTCCGGGGAGTACCAGCTCTTCGTGCGCGATCAGGACGGATTGCAGCCGCCGAAGGTCATCGATCTGGGCCCGGATCCTTCTTTTTTCTATTCTCCGACCTGGTCGCCCGACTCCAAGCGCATCGCCTTCGCCGACAAGCACCTGCGCATCTGGTACGTCGACGTTGCGGGCGGCAAGCCGGTCAAGGTCGACACCGGCCTGCGCGGCGGCT
The DNA here is from genome assembly GCA_963837435.1 of uncultured Gammaproteobacteria bacterium. Lineage (GTDB taxonomy): Bacteria > Pseudomonadota > Gammaproteobacteria > Steroidobacterales > Steroidobacteraceae > Bog-1198. The sequence continues at coordinate 986,867 of CAWINJ010000007.1, read as the reverse complement.
TTGCCGCGACGACGGAACTGTCTTGGTCGCCCGACTCGCAGTGGATCGCGTACAGCCGCGACCTCGAAAGTCAGATGAACGCCATATTCTTGTATTCGATCGCAACCCATGTCTCCACGCAGGTCACCGACGGCATGAGCGATGCGCACCATCCGGTCTTCGATCCGGGCAGCAAGACCCTGTACTTCACGGCCTCGACGAACGACGGCCCTTCGGATGCGGGAATCGATTTGTCCTCACTCGATCGCGCCACCAACAGCGCGGTGTATGTCGCGGTGCTGTCGCGCAGCGGCGCCTCGCCGATACCGCCGCAAAGCGACGATGAGAACAAGAAGGACGACGCCAAGAAGGACGATACCGATAAGAGCGATGCCGAGAAGGGCGACGCCGAGAAAAACGAAGGCTCGGACAACAAGGGCGCCGAGGACAAGGATCAGTCTGGGAGCAAGGGTGACAAGAAGGATAAGGGCAAGAAAAAGGCCGCCGATACTCCCAAGCCCACCGTGATCGATCTGACCGGAATCGGCAACCGGATTCTTTCGCTGCCGATTCCCGCCCGCAACTATGTGGATTTGACCGTCGGCAAGTCCGGCGTACTGTTTCTCGCGCAGGGCCCGGCCGTGGGCCGCCCATCCCATGACGACGGCGCCCCCATCGTTGCGCTGTGGCGATTCACCACGGAGAAGCGCCTGACCGAGGAAGTGCTCGGCGATCTTGCCGCCTACAAGGTGTCGCACAATGGCGAGAAGCTCTTCTATGCACGCCACGAGAGCTGGTTCATCGTGCCCACCGCCGATCTGAAGCCAGGGTCGCCGGATGCGGCGCCCGGCAAGCCGGTCAACAACGGCGCCATGTCGGCCACCATCGATCCTCGCGCCGAGTGGAAGCAGATGTACCGCGAGACCTGGCACCTGCAGCGCGATTTTTTCTATGACCCGCACTTGCATGGGCTCGATCTGGCGAAAATCGAAGCGAAGTACCGGCCCTACCTCGACGGTTTGGCGTCGCGCCATGAGTTCACCTACTTGTGCGACGACATGCTGGGCGAGATCCAGGTAGGCCACATGTTCGTCCGCGGCCCGCGTGCGCCGGCGGACGCGCCCAAGCCCGGGCTGCTCGGCGCCGACTACACCACGGACCACGATCGCTACCGGTTTACGAAGATCTACAACGGGCAAAACTGGACGCCTGCGCTGACCGCGCCGCTGACCCTGCCCGGCATCAACATCGTGGAGGGCGACTATCTGCTCGCCGTCAATGCCCGCGAATTGCATGCGAGCGACAATATTAATTCATTCTTCGACGGCACCGCGGGCAAACAGACGGTCTTGCGCGTAGCCAAGAGCGCCGACGGCGGCCAGGCGCGCGATGTCACGGTGGTGCCGGTGGCCTCGGAGCACGGCCTGCGCAACCTCGATTGGATCGACTCGAACCGGCGCAAGGTCGATGTGCTGTCGGGAGGCAAGGTCGCCTACATCTACATGCCGAATACCGGCGGCGCCGGCTACAGCAATTTCAACCGCTACTTTTATGCGCAGCTGGACAAGCAGGCCGTGGTGCTCGATGAGCGCTACAACGAAGGCGGATTCATCGCCGACTACATCGTCAACGTGCTGGGACAGAAAAGGATGAGCGGGGCGATCGAGCGCGACGGCAAGCCGGTGCACGATCCCGAGGGCGCTATCTTCGGGCCCAAGGCGATGATCATCAATCAGTCCGCCGGCTCGGGCGGCGACGCCATGCCCTGGTACTTCCGCAAGGCGAATCTCGGAACGCTCGTGGGCGAGCGCACCTGGGGGGGGTTGGTCGGCATCGGCGGCTATCCGGTCTTGATTGACGGCGGCACGGTGACCGCGCCGCGCTATGCCATCTACGGCCTCGAGGGCGAGTGGGAAGTCGAAGGACATGGGGTGGCGCCCGACGTCGAGGTTCAGGAGCTGCCGAAGGATGTGGCCGCGGGCCACGACGCGCAGCTCGAGCGTGCCGTCGCGATCGTGCTACGACAATTGAAGGAACACCCCGTGCTCGAGCCCGCGGTGCCGCCGTATCCGAACTATCACCAGCACGATGGACTGGGTACGCACTGAGCGGCGCGAGACCGTCTGGATCCCGGCCGATTCACCCGGCCCGATTCATTCCGCGCGTTTGCGCCGCGCGGCGACGCCCACGAGAATCAGCGTGGCCGCGATGCAAAGGTAGGCGAATAGATTGCCCACGGCCACGTACACGGTGTGTCCGCCCGGGACTCCGGCCGCCGAGACCACGATGCCGTCCGCGGCGCGCGGGTTGCGGTAGGGATCGTCGGAATAGGTCTGTCGCACCAGCCGGCCGTTCGGATCGATGAGAGCGGACACGCCGGAGTTGACGGCGCGCACCATGCTGACGCGCAGCTCGACGCTGGCGAACACCGCCAGCGCCAGGTGCTCCCAGGGCTCGGAATCGGCGCCATACCATGAGTCCACGGTGAGGTTGACCAGCAGGTCGGGATGCAGCCGCCCGACGTCGCGCAGAAATCCCTGCAAGATATCCTCGTAGCAAATCACCGGCCCGAGCTTCCAGGTGCGGCCGCCGGGGGCTTGGAAATTCATCAGCGCGGCGGCCTTGCCCGGCGTGAATCGGCCGGATCCGATGGGCAAGAGCTTGCGCAACCACGGAAAGTAGTCGACGCCGGGAATGTACTCGCCAAAGGCCAGGAGGCGCACCTTATCGTAGCGCCCTGCCACTCGGCCGCCGCCGTCGAGCAGGATGGCCGAATTGAATGCCTCGTCGCGCGCGGGATCGTACATGTCGGCACCGACGATGACGGGCACGCTGAAGCCGCGCTGAATCCTGCCCAGGAACTCGGGTGCGTAATCGACGGCAAAATCCCGCGGCAGGGTCGCGGGATAACTCCCCTCGCTCCACACCAGCAATTGCGCCCCGGCCTGTTGCAGACGACGAGACTGCGTTTGCAAGGCCGTCAACTGGCGAACGGCCTCCTCGCGGGAGAGGTCGCTGTCCGCGGCGTAGGCAAAATTCGGCTGGACCAGTCCGACCTGCAAGCGGGGAGCGTGGGCCAGCGTGTCGTCCACTTGGTGCATGCGCACCGCTCCGAAGGCGAGGGCGGCAGCCACCAAAGCCGCGGCCGCCAAGGCGGAATAGCGAGCGGCGCGGCCGTCGGCGGCCAAATCGTACAGCGCGCCGTTGACCGTCATCAGCAGCGCGGTCACTCCGAGAGGGCCGGTGATCTCGGCGATTTGGATGACCAGCGGGTGCCAGGCCTGGGATATCCACTGACCGCAGGGAAACAATTGCGGCACCACGAGTTCGCAACCGACCAAGGCAATGGGGGCCAGCAGGGTCATGGGCACCCGCAGCCGGCCGCGAACGAAGCGCACGATGCCCGTAAAGAGCAGAAAAATCAGGGCGCGCACGGCGCAGAACAGCAGCAATACCAGCGCCCCGGCCCACCAGGGGAAGTCCGCGAAGCGCTGCGTCACATCGATCAGCCAGTAAAAGCCGCCTGCCGTCTCTACGACTCCGGCCCACCAGCCCAGAAACAGCGCCTGCCTGAAGGTCGCGGCGCGGTCCACGGCCAGCAGCATGGGGACCGCCGCGACCCAGGCGAGAAGGGAAAGATCGAAGGGCGTGACCGCCAGGAACCATAGGCAGCCGCTTAAGGTGACGAGCCCGAAGGCACCGTAGAAATTGAGCTTAAGCATGCTTAATCCAAGGTCAATTGAGTTCACGCCCGCGGGGCCGTCGGGTATTCTGAGGCCCAATCATGCAAGAAAGATACGAACCTGCCGCCGTCGAAGCGGAGGCACAGCAATATTGGGACCGCCAGCGCTGCTTCGAGGCGAAAGAGGACAGCACCCGCGCGAAGTATTATTGCCTGTCCATGTTCCCCTATCCAAGCGGCCGCCTGCACATGGGGCATGTGCGCAACTACACCATCGGCGATGTGCTCGCCCGATTCATGCGCATGAACGGCAGGAACGTGCTGCAGCCCATGGGTTGGGACGCCTTCGGATTGCCCGCCGAGAATGCCGCCATGGCGAACGGCGTGCCGCCGGCGAAGTGGACCTTCGAGAATATTGCCACCATGAAGGCGCAGCTCAAGTCCTTGGGCTTCGCCTTGGATTGGAGCCGGGAAATCGCCACCTGCCTGCCTGAGTACTACCGCTGGAACCAGTGGCTGTTCTTGCGGATGCTGGAAAGGGGTATTGCATACCAGAAGACCGGGACGGTGAATTGGGACCCGGTCGATAAAACCGTGCTCGCCAATGAGCAGGTGATCGACGGCCGCGGCTGGCGTACCGGCGCTCCGGTGGAGAAGCGCGAAATCCCGATGTACTACCTGAAGATCACGGACTACGCCGAGGACTTGCTCGACACCCTGGCTCGAATGCCGGGATGGCCGGATCGGGTGCGCGCCATGCAGATCAATTGGATCGGCAAGAGCGTCGGCGTGCGGCTGGGGTTCCCCTACCATATCGAGGGATTTGGCGCCGACGGCCGGGGCGTGCTGTACGCCTTTACCACGCGGCCGGACACTCTCATGGGCGTGACATTCTGCGCAGTGGCGGCCGAGCATCCGCTCGCCGTCTGGGCGGCGCGCAACAACGCCCCCCTGGCGGCGTTCATCGAGGAGTGCAAGCGCGGCCCGGCCATCGAATCGGAACTTGCGACCCAGGAAAAAAAGGGCATGCCCACCGGCTTGGCGGTACGGCATCCCATCAGCGGCGAGGCGATTCCGGTCTGGGTGGGCAATTACGTGCTCATGAGCTACGGCGAGGGCGCGGTGATGGGCGTGCCCGCGCACGACGAGCGGGATTTCGAATTCGCCAAGAAATATCGTTTGCCGATCAAGCCCGTCATCGAGGTGGCGGGCCGCGAATATTCCGTGGAGCAGTGGGCGCCGTGGTACGCCGAGCATGGGCGCTGCATCAATTCGGGGGTGTATGACGGCCTTGAATTCCAGGCCGCCGTCGAGGCCATCGCGGCGGATCTGAAGCGCGCGGGGCTGGGCGAGAAGCAAACCACCTGGCGCCTGCGCGATTGGGGAATCTCGCGACAGCGCTACTGGGGCTGCCCGATTCCGATGATCCATTGCGCGAGCTGCGGCACCGTGCCCGTGCCGGACGATCAATTGCCGGTGGTGCTGCCGGTGGACCTCGTGCCCGACGGCAGCGGCAATCCGCTGCTCAAGGACGAAGCCTTCCTGGCTGTCGATTGTCCGCGATGCGGCGCCAAGGCGCGGCGCGAGACCGACACCATGGACACCTTCGTGGACTCGTCCTGGTACTTTCTGCGCTATGCCTGTCCCGACAACGACCGGCAGGCGCTCGATTCCAGGGTCCAGTACTGGGCTCCTGTGGATCAATACATAGGCGGGATCGAACACGCCATATTGCACCTGCTGTATTCGCGATTCTGGACCCGAGTCATGCGCGAATTGGGGGCGGTCGCGTTCAAGGAGCCATTCGCCAATTATTTCGCGCAAGGAATGGTGCTGAACGATGTCTTCTTCCGCAAGCCGGCTGCCGGCCGCATTCAGTACTTCAATCCCGCCGACGTGCAGGTGAGCTTGGACCCCGTATCGCAGCGGCGCATAGCCGTGCTGCGCTCCGACGGCGGGGAAGTCGAATCGGGCGGCGTCGTCACCATGTCCAAGTCGAAGAACAACGGCGTCGATCCGCAGGCATTGGTGCAAGAGTTCGGTGCGGACACGGCGCGCCTGTTCACCATGTTCGCCGCGCCGCCGGAGCAGACCCTGGAGTGGTCGGACGAAGGAGTGCACGGCGCATACCGGTTCATCAAGAGGCTCTGGAAGGCCGTGCACGACCATGTGATGCATGGGCTGCCCGCGGCGCTCGAGATCGCGGCTCTGAACGACGCGCAACGAGCGCTGCGACGCCAAGCGCACCAGGCCTTGGCGAAAATCACCGACGATATCGGCCGCCGGCACACCTTCAACACGGCCATCGCGGCGGCCATGGAGCTATTGAACGCACTGGCGAAACATCCGCAGAACTCGCCGCAGGATCGCAGCGTGGCGCACGAGGCCTTGGAGATCGCCGTGCTCGGGCTCTCGCCCATCATCCCGCACGCCACTCATGCCCTATGGCGCGCTCTGGGTCACGCCACCGCGCTCATCGATGAGCCCTGGATGGCGGTGGATGCCGCGGCCCTGCAGACCGACACGATTGCCATGGTGGTGCAGGTCAATGGCAAATTGCGCGGCCATATAGCGGTGCCCGTCGGCGCCGACGAGGCCACGGTGCGGGCGGCGGCGCTGGCCGATCCCCATGCGCAGAAGTTCATCGGCGCGGCTGCCGTGCGCAAAGTGATCATCGTGCCGGGTAAGCTCGTCAACATCGTGGTTTAATCGTGTCCATGCTCCGCACCTGGCTTGCGACGGTGGGTCTGCTGGCTGTGTCCGCCTGCGGCTTCCGGCTGGCCGGCGGCGATCCTCTGCCGGGCCTGCTGGCGCGGCCTTATTTGTCGCTCAAGGATCCCTACACGGATTTCTCGCGCGAGTTCGAGCATCGGCTCAAGAGCGCCGGCGCCACCTTGCAGAATGTGCGGGCGAACTCCACCGCGTCCATCGAAGTCACCAAGGACCTGGTCGAGCAGCGGACTCTGTCGGTGACCTCACAAAACATTCCCACCGAGTACGAGCTCATTTATACGGTCACCTTCGCCGTGCGCGGTCCCGACAAGGAGTTGCTGGCGCCGCAAACCATCAGTCTGGCGAAGGACTACAGCTTCGAGGAATATGCGCTGCTGGCGAAGGAAAACGAAGCAGATGTGCTGCGGCAGCAAATGGCGCGCGATCTGGTCAGCATCGCGATGCGCCGGCTGTCGAGCTTGAAATAGCGTCCGGCGGGGTAACCGCGTGCTGCTGCTCAACGCCATCGACCGATTGAGTCTCGAGATGCTCCTGGATCGCTATGGCCTGGCATTGCGCCTGGTCGCCCCGGAGGAGGTCATTCCAGGATCTTACTGGGGCGAGCGCGAGGCGGGCTTGATCGGCGCCAAAATCTTCGCGCGTCTAGACACTCCTCTGCATTCCGTGCTGCACGAGAGTGCGCATTTCATGTGCATGACTCCGGAACGGCGCGCGGGGCTGGATACCGACGCGGGCGGAGACGATGCCGAAGAAACCGCGGTGTGCTACCTGCAGTTGATTTTGTCCGAGTCCTTGCCCAATGTCGGCCGGGACCGCATGTGCCGCGACATGGACGACTGGGGTTATAGCTTCAGGCTGGGCAGCGCCGCGGCCTGGTTTGCACAGGACGCCGAGGACGCGCGCGGCTGGTTGGTCCACCATGGGCTGCTCGATACTCGGGGTCGCCTCACCTATGCCTGCCGTTAGAGAGCCGACACGGTCGCGGCGCTGAGTCTGCCCGCACGCAGCCGGGCCCCATTCTGGCCGATATCGCGTCCTTTATCAGGCCGCCGCCGAAGTCGGCGATGCCAGTGCCGTCGGGCCCGCTGCCGGCGCCGCCGCCCCCGGCATTGCGTAGCATCGCCCGAAACGGTTCGCGAGAAATGCCGGCAGCTTGATGTCTTCCTGGCGGATCAGGCCGGACTGCGGAAGCTTGCCTTGAGCGAGCATGTCGAGCACGGCGCAGATGCCGCCCGCGGTGGTGATCTGAATGGCACTGCGGACGCGTCCGCCAAGCGGCGCTGCATAGATTTTGTTGGCATAGGTCTCTTGCATGAGCTGGCCGCCGCGCAAGCCGCTGACCGTCACGAACACGATGACCACGTCCTGCAGCGTGACCGGGACGGCGTTCTCCAAGATGTCCTTCAGCAGCTCGCGTCGATCGCGCAGCCGCAGGTCGTTGAGCAGCGCCTTCATGATGGCCGCGTGGCCGGGATAGCGGATGGTGCGGTAGTTGAGGTTGCGGACCTTGCCGGCGAGCGTCTCGCACAGGGTGCCGAGACCGCCCGAGGTGTTGAAGGCCTCGTACAGAACACCGTCCAGCGAGAATTCTTCCAATTCCTCGAGCGGCTGGGTCTCGCGCAGCTGGCCGTTGACGATGGCCTCGCAGGGCTCGCAATACTCGTTGATGACGCCGTCGGTGCTCCAGGTCAGATTGTAGTTCAGGGCATTGGACGGAAACTTCGGTAGGGCGCCGACCCGCATGCGCACATCCTGCAGCTTGTCGAAGCGCGAGGCGAGATCGCTTGCCACGATGGTGATGAAGCCCGGGGCCAATCCGCATTGCGGAATGAACGCGGTGCGGGCGCCGTCGGCCAGCTGCTTCACGGCGCGCGTGCTGGCGACATCCTCCGTCAGGTCCAGGTAGTGCGCGCCCGCCGCCTTGGCCGCCTCGGCGATCAGCCGGGTGGCGTGATAGGGGGCAGCGCTCAACACCGCGAATTTGCCGGTGAGTATCTTGCGCAAGGCGTCGGTCTGGGTAATGTCGGCGGCGATTTTGGCAATGGGAGCCGCCGTTTCGAGGCGGTCCAACTGCTGCTGAGAGCGGTCGACCACGGTCACCAAGTAATCGCCCGATCCGCCCAGCAGATCCGCGATCATGGATCCGATTTTGCCCGCGCCTACGATAACGATGTCTTTCATGTGGAATTCCTCGTGTATTGACGGCCATTGTCCCATCGAGCACCCTGCGATTGGTAGGGTATTTTCAGTCCTTTTTAAGGTATATTTACGTCAATATGTAGGGTTAAAACGACGAAACGCCATGGATATCATTGACGAAAAGCTTCTTGCCGCATTGCGGGAAAATGGCCGCGCTTCCACCGCGCAGCTGGCCCGGCTGGTCGGGCGATCGCGCACTAGCGTGCAGAGCCGCATTGAAAGGCTGGAAAAGCAGGGGGTCATCGTGGGTTACGGTGTCCTGCTGGCCCCGGAACATGGCTTGGGCGCCGTGCGCGCGCATGTCATGATCAAAGTCGGTCCGAAGGAGGCGCGGGCCGTCACTGCCGCGCTGCGCGCCATCGATCAGGTGCGAGTGCTGCATTCAGTGAGCGGCGATGTGGACTTGATCGCCGTCGCGGCCGCGGCATCGGTCGCAGAAATGGATCAGGTCATCGACCGCATCGGCGCCTTGGACGGGGTGGAACGCACTACCTCGTCCATCATTCTGTCGACGAAATTCGAGCGCTGAATACTGTCGACGAAATTCGACCGGAGATATCCGCCGGTCTTCAATATCCCCGCAGGCGATCGACGACATTGTCGAGCGCCTGGCCGGCCTCGAAGCGTTCGATCTGATGCGCCACGTATTTCGAGATCTCATCGGGATCGGTGTCGGCGGCGTTGTGAGGCGTCAGCAGAACTTTGGGGTGGGTCCAGAAGGGGCTGTGCGCCGACAAGGGCTCTGTTTCGAAGACATCCAGCGTGGCGGCGCCCAATGTGCCGTCGTCCAGGCATGCGAGAATGTCGGCCTCGTTTTGCAGCCCGCCGCGCCCGGCATTGATCAGGACCGCCGCGCCCATCGGGCTGTTGCGGCTGAGCTTCGAGAACAAATTGCGGTTCAAGATGTGCCGCGTGTCCGGCGTGAGCGGCAACAGGCACAACAGAATATCGGTTCGCCGCAGAAAGGCATCGAGTTGCGCTTCGCCATGCAGGCATTCGATGCCGTCGATCTGCCGGTGGCTGCGGCTCCAGCCCGACACGCGAAACCCGAGTCGGGCCAGCGCAATCCCCGCGCCCGCACCCAGCGTGCCAAGACCCATGATGCCGACTGAAATCGCGCTCGCCGGCCATTGAGCCTTCGGTGCCCAGCGCTTCTCGCGCTGGCTGGCCCGCAGATAGAGCTCCTGCCGGTGGTGCATCAGTACATGAAGCACGGCGTATTCGGTCATGCGTGCGGTCAGGTCGGCGACGGCCACGCGAACGATCGGTACCTGCGGCAGGCTGGTATCGGTCATCAGCGAGTCGACCCCGGCGCCCAAATTGAAGATGACGCTCAGATTCGGGAAGGCGGCGAGCGCTCCGGGAGTTGGTTTCCAGACCGCGGCGTAGCGGACTTCGGCGGGGTCGATTCCGGCATCCGGCAACAGAATGACGCGCCGGCCGGGGCATGCCGAGTCGAACCGGTGCTTCCATCGCTGCGGCGACCAGTTTTCGGTTCCGCCGTGGATGAGGATCGCGAGCGCGGCGCTATGCATCGCGCGTATCGGATGCCACTGCGCCCGCGGCACTCAGGAGCAGATCGCCCGACAGGCGGCCGACGCGCGCCAGGGATCGCGCCGAGCGGGGCGCGGTCGCATAAATAGGGTTCGTGCCCTCGGATATGGTGCCAAGCAGCTGTGCGATATCGTGCGCGCGTTGCCGGGAGAGCTTCGGCCACGCCATACGCAGCCGGGCCGCCGCCAGGCCGTGCATCTCGGCGTAGAAGCGGTCCATCGCCCTGGCAATGGCCGGGTCGTGAAGGGCCATGGCCCATAGCTCGCGGAACACGCGGCTGGACTCTTTGGATACCGAGTCGCGCATGTACCAGCGCAGAAGCTCGGCAAAGCCGGTCTTTCCGCGGGCGTTGCGCAGGTACTCGATGCGCCTTGGCTTTGTAGTGCGCCAGGAGCGCCATGATCACGGCATGCACCAGGCTGCGCTTCGAGGGAAAATAGTAAACGACGTTTCCGAGAGCCACGCCCGCCCTGTGCGCCACCGCCCGCATGGACAGGCGCGCGTGGCCCGCGCTCGCAAGTACATGCCGCGCCGCCACCAGTATCTGGGCGCGCGTGTCTGTTGCATTGGTATTACGGGCAAGCGCCGTGCGCCGGCTTCCGTTCCTTTTCGTCCGCTCCGTCTTCATCAGGATCTCACCGCGGGGCCCTTGGATCGAGGCCTTGCCGGCACTCTACAGCGAGCCGGAGCGCAACACCATGCACCACCCTCGCGCATGCAAGGCCGCGGGGCCGCACGAAGTTCGTGCCGCCGCGGGCGGTCCGCATGGTTGCTGCGACGCAGCATTCAGAAAAACGTTGTGGCATGGATTCGCGCATGCGTAGTAGGATCGGCTCGCAGGTTAGTACTAGCGTACTAAACTCTGCAACGCGGGAGAAAAGACCAAGAATCTCACAGGGGAAGCATCCTCAAGTGTGTGTTGTCGGCTGGTCCACGATTTCCGTTCCGCTGCGCGCGCTCGAGCGCGCGTGCGCTCATTCGGCGTGAGATTTTACTGGGAGGCGAAATGTCGGATCGAAGCGTTGTCTCGCGGCGGGGTTTTCTGGCCGGCACATCGGCGCTCTTGGCCGGTGCCCGCGCCTGGCCGCAATCCGCGCCGGTGAGGGCCGCCCAGCTGTGGGATTTGTCCGCGACCGAGGCCGTGGAGCGCATGCGCCGGGGCGAGCTCAGCGCAGAGAGCTATGCCAAGGCCTTGCTCGATCGCTGCATGTCCGAAAAGTCTCTGAATGCCTTCATCACGGTGGAGCCCGAGCGGGTGTTGAGCGACGCCCGCGCGGCCGATCGGCTGCGCGCGAAGGGCGGGCAGCTCGGCCCATTGCATGGCCTGCCGATTCCGGTCAAGGACAGTGTCAACACGCGAGACTATCCGACGACCGTTGGTACGGCGGCGCTGCGCCATTTCCGTCCAGCCGAGGACGCGCCGCTGGTGGCGCAGCTGCGCGCCGCCGGCGCCATCGTCCTCGGGAAGACCAATTTGCACGAGCTTTCCTATGGCTGGTCGAGCAACAATCACACCTTCGGCGCCGTGCACAATCCCTACGACCCGAGCCGGATTCCGGGCGGCAGCAGCGGCGGCACCGCGTCCGCCGTTGCGGCGCATATCGCACCGCTCGGCATCGCCGCAGACACCGAGGGCTCGATTCGCGTCCCGGCCGCGCTCTGCGGCTTGGTCGGATTTCGGCCGACGACCGGACGCTACCCTTCGGCCGGTGTGGCGCCGATCACGTCGCTGTTCGATCAGGTAGGTCCGATCGCGCGCAGCGTGCGCGACATCGAATTGTTCGACAGCGTGGTGGCGGGCGAAGGTGGCTTGCCGCCCGTACCGGAGCTGCGGTCGGTTCGGCTCGCCGTCTGCCGCGGCTACTTCTTCGAGGGCCTCGACCCGGAGGTGGCGCGGGTCACGGAATTGGCCTTGGCCAAGCTGAAGGCCGCGGGCGTCACGATCGTCGAGACCGAAATCCCCACTCTCGGCGACCTCGTGGACCGTATCACCAATCAAATTCAGGTTCACGATACGGCGCCGTCGCTCACACGCTACCTGGCTGAATACAAGACGGGCGTGACTTTCGAGCAGCTCGTCGCGCAGGCCGGCCCCGATATCCGGGCGATTTTCGCCCAATACGTGCTGCCCGGGGGCAGCGATGTCGTGAGCGACGCGGCCTACCGGAAGATCGTCGATGTCGATCTGCCGCGCATGCGCGCCGTGCTGCGCACGGCGTTCGAGAGCACCAAGTCAGCGGCTCTCGTCTTCCCCGCCACCATGACGACGGCACCGCGGATCGGCGACGACGGCCTCTTATCGTTCGGCGGACGCAAAGTTTCCTTCGATGTTGCCATGTCGCGAAACATCGCTCCGGGAAGCACGGTCGGCGTGCCGGGGCTGGTGATCCCGGCGGGTCTTGCGGCCAATGGCCTGCCCGTCGGTCTCGAACTCGACGGCCCCGCGGGATCGGACCGGGCGCTGCTCGGCCTGGGCGCCGCAATCGAACGTTTGCTGGGTAAGGAGCCTGCGCCGCCAATCGCGGCAGCAGGCTGACGGTGAAATGACAGGCCGGCTTCTTGCCGCGCGGCCGGGATGGTCGAGAGGATAAGGCTTTTACTTCAGGGAGACGTTCATGGATTGTAGGCTGACGTACGCAATCGCCTGTATTTTGGCCGGCGCGTCGGGCTCCGCGGCCGCTGCAGATTCGCCCCCCGCCACGGGTTCAGACTCCGGCGGCGATTCGCTCGGGGAGATCGTGGTGACCGCGCAGAGGCGGGCGGAGAACATCCAGGACGTGCCGATCTCCATCCAGGCATTCACTGCCCAGACCATCCAGCAGCTCAATATCGCGACCTTCGACGACTACATCAAGTTCCTCCCGAACGTCACGAGCGCGAGCAACGGTCCCGGGCAGAACGAGGTGTTCATGCGCGGCCTGTCCGCGGGCTCGCAGGCGAGCCAGGCGAGCGCGATCACCGCGGTGCTGCCGAATGTGGCGATCTATCTCGACAACCAGTCGGGCCAGATGCCGAACCGCAATCTCGACATCTATGCGGCGGACCTGAATCGCATCGAGGTGTTGGAGGGGCCGCAAGGCACGCTGTTCGGCGCCGGCGCACAGGCGGGCGTGATCCGCTACATCACCAACGAGCCCAAGCTCGACAAGACCGAGGGCTACGTCAAGGCCGGCTACGGCGTCACCGCGGGCGGCGACCCCAACACCGACATGCAGGCCATGATCAACCTGCCGCTGATCCCCGAGCACATGGCAATCCGCGCCGTCATCTACAACGATCGCCGCGGCGGCTATATCAACAACGTTCCGGACACCTTCGCCCGCAAGGACACGGACATCGGCATTCACTATGCCAACTATCCGGCCGTGAACGGTCGCTGTCCCGACGGTCAGCCGAACAACGGCTACTGCGTGCCCCCCGGCAGCCCCACCATCAATAACAATGCCCTGGTCGGCAACGCCATCAATCCCGTGACTTATCAGGGAGCCCGGGTCGAGCTGCTGTACAAGATCAACGACGATTGGGACATCTTGCTGAGCCAGTCCTACCAGAACATGGAGGCCGACGGCGTGTTCTTCCAGCAGCCGCTGTCTTCGAGCGGCGCGCCGCTGCCGCCCCTCGATGTCACTTTGTTCAACCCCGCCTATGACCAGGACAAATTCGAGAGCACGGCTTGGACTGTCGACGGAAAAATCGGGCCTTTGAATGCGGTGTACACCGGCGGCTACCTCGACCGGCAGGTCACGCAGACGTCCGACTACACCAACTACGTGCGCGGAGTCTACGCGGACTACTATCAATGCTATGGACCCGGCTCCGGCGGCAACGCCTCCTTGCCCTCCAAGTGCTTCTCGCCGAACGCCTTCTGGCGGGAGCAGGAGCGAAACCTGCACCAGCAGCACGAGTTCCGTCTGAGCACGCCGGACGCCTGGCGCATCCGCGGCATCGCGGGTGCGTACTGGGAGGACAACAAGCTGTACGATGTCACCAGCTGGCACTACAAGGGCCTGCCGGTCTGCACGGCCACTGAGAACGTCGGGTGCATCACGGACGTGGGTACCCTGCCGGGGACGACGGTGCAGTACCCGGGCATACAGACCGACGACACGACATTCTTTCAGGACGCGCATCGCGAGACCAAGCAGACCGCGTTCTTCATCTCCGGCGACTTCGACATCATCCCGAAGGTGCTGACGTTCACGGTCGGCACGCGCCACTTTCGCTTCGAAAATACGTTCGTGGGCAGCGTGTCGGAAAGTTTCGGCTGCTTCCAGGCGGGCGCACCGCCCTGCAACAACTATCCGGCCTACGCGTTCAACCTCGACGCGCAGGGTCTGCGCGACTCCGAGTCGGGCACCAAGAGCCGCGCCAATCTGACCTGGCATGTCACGCCGGACGCGATGGTGTATTACACGTTCTCTCAAGGCTTCCGGCCCGGCGGATTCAACGGAAACGGCACCACCTCGCACATTCCGGGTCCGGACGGTGTGGATCAGTACTACATTCCCAGGTCGTACTCCTCGGACAAGCTGACCAACAACGAGATCGGGTGGAAGACCGAATTCTTCGACCACCATTTGCAGTGGAACGGCGCGATTTATCGCGAGAACTGGGACAACGTACAGATCGAGTTCTTCGACCCCGGGCTCATCGGCAACCTCTACGTCAATACCAATGGACAGAATTTCCTCATCAAGGGCATCGAGACCTCGTTCATCGGACGAGTCACCGACGGGCTCACGCTGCAGGCCTCCGCGTCCTGGAATCAGAGCCGGCAGACGAATTCCCCGGCGCTGATCGACAACAATCCGGCGAGCGTGAACTACGGCAAGCCCATCACCGAGAATTGCACCACCACGCCGTGCCAACCCGTGGGCAACCCCTTCGGTCCGATTGGATCTCCGAGCGCGGACGCGCCGCCGATCCAATTCAGCATGCGGGCGCGCTATGACTGGACCTTGGCCAGCGGCTACAACCCGTTCGTGCAGGCGGCCGCGCACCACAATGGGCATGCCTTCACGCAGGCCGGCGCGAATCCGAACTACGCCATCGGCGACGGTGTGATCAGCACCTCGCGCGGACGATTCGAGATACCCGCGTACTCGACCTTCGATGCCTCGGCCGGTGTGACCAAGGACGCCTGGGCGTTTACCGTCTATGGGGAGAATCTCGCCAATTCGAACGCCAGCACGTTCATCAGCACCGACCAGTTCATCGTCGCGCAGACGCCGCTGCGCCCGCGGGTTATCGGAGCGTCGTTCAGCTATTCATTCTGATCGAGGGTTAAAAAACGGCGTGGCCCTTTGAAGGGCCGCGCCGCGGGGATATCGCACCGACGGGGGAGTTGGCTGGTTGCCGGCGCGAGAGGCTCCTGAACCATGGGCTTCGAACCCATTGCGGGTGCGAAGCTCCTTGGGGACCCATCTTGGCGGGTTGCCGGCCCAACCGGAAATAACGATGGGTCAGAAGCTTATTCAAAAATCGACGCGCGGCGCGCGCCGGCGCCCGCGTTCGTGCTGCGGCGACTGCAGCCGATGATGCATAATCGAATTTCATGGAAAGCATCTGCCTGCCTCGGTCCAAGCTGCCTGATGTCGGCACCACGATCTTCACTGTGATCGGTGAACTCGCGGCGCGGCACCATGCATTGAACCTGTCCCAGGGCGCCCCTAATTTTCCATGCGACCCGATGCTGGTCGAGGCCGCCGCGCGGGCGATGCGCGCCGGACAAAACCAGTATGCGCCGATGGCCGGAATCACCGCCCTACGCGACAGCCTCGCGGCCAAGGTCGCGCGGCTGTCGGGCGCGCATTACGATGCGGGCGGCGAAATCACCGTCGTCGCCAGCGCCAGCGAAGGGCTGTATGCGTCGATCAGCGCGCTGGTCCATCCCGGCGATGAAGTCATCTACTTCGAACCGGCATTCGACAGCTATGCACCCATCGTGCGGCTGCAAGGCGCGACACCGATCGCAATCAAGCTCTCGCCGCCGGGCTATCGGGTCGACTGGGACACGGTGGCCGCCGCGCTCTCGCCGCGCACGCGCATGATCATCGTCAACACCCCTCACAATCCCACCGCAACCGTGTTCGGCGCCGGCGACATCGAGCGCCTGGCCGCGCTCACGCGCGGCACGGACGTGCTGATCCTGTCCGACGAAGTCTACGAACATGTGGTATTCGACGGCGCGGTGCATCACGGCATGGCTCGCTACCCCGAGCTCGCCGCCCGCAGCGTGATCGTCTCCTCGTTCGGCAAGCTGTACCACGTCACCGGCTGGCGGGTCGGCTATTGCCTTGCGCCCGCGGCGCTGACCGAGGAGCTTCGCAAGGTGCACCAGTTCATGGCCTACGCCGCCGATACGCCGATGCAGCACGCCTTCGTGGAGGCGCTCGCCGACGCGCGCTCCTACCTGGGCTTGTCGGCCTTCTACCAGACGAAGCGCGACCTCTTGGCTGGTGCGCTCACCGGGTCGCGCTTCGAGCTGCTGCCGAGCGAAGGCAGCTTTTTCATGCTCGCGCGCTTCCGCGGCTTTTCCCAGGAGAGCGACCACGATTTCGTGCTGCGGCTGATCCGTGATCACGCAGTGGCGACGATTCCGCTATCGGCGTTCTATGCAGACGGGACCGATCATGGCGTGATCCGCCTGAGTTTCGCCAAGGACGAGGCCACGTTGCTCGAAGGCGCGCGCCGCCTGTGCGGAGTTTAGGCGAGCTCCGAGGACGGCCAAGGACATCTCAGCGGCCGGCAGAGCGCGCCCGCCACCTGCTGAGTCGTCAGCTCGATGGGCGACTTGGGTCCACGCACTGGTGCGCGTGCACGCCGGGCAACAGGCGGCGCACCACGTCGAACTCGATCGATGCCTCATTCAATATATGCCAGGCTGTGGAGACGACGATGAGTTGGTCTTCGGGGAACACGAGCAGCCGCTGTCCACCCATCCCACGGGCCGCCCAGGCCAGGCGGGCGGGCTCTCCGTGCGGCAGCAGCCACCACTGATAGCCGTATTTGAACCCCTCGCCCGCATCGATCCTGGGGGTCAGCGATTCCTTGATCCAATCCGACGAGATCACCCGGTGCCCCTTCCAGACCCCGTCGTGCATGTACAGCTGCCCGATCTTCGCCAGGTCCTCGGTGCGCAGGTACAGGCCGCCTTCGGTATCGACGACGCCCAGCGGCGTGCGCTTCCAGAAATAGTGCTCGATGCCGAGCGGCGTGAATAAGTGGCGGTGCCCGTATTGCTCGATGTCAGCGCCGGTTTCGCGCTTGAATATGTACGCCAGCAGTTCTGTCGCGCCGCTCGAATAGGCGAACACCTTGCCCGGCTCGTCCTTCATTGGCCGGTCGATGACGAATTGCACCCAATCGTCCGAGGCTTCCATCAGGTCGGACGGATTGTTGGGATCGTCGTACGGGACATCTTCGTTCCAATCCAATCCGCTGCTCATGGTGAGCAGATCGCGCAAGGTCATGCGGCGCTTGCGCGCATCCACATTCTTGACCTTGCTCTCATCGAAGTAGTGCAGCACCGGGGTCGACAGGGGCGCCTTGAAGTCGCCGCGCGTCATGGCGATGCCGATGATGGCCGACGTCACCGTCTTCGACACGGATTGCATGGTGTGCTCGTCGGTGCCGTGATAGTAGGGATGCCAGGCAGGGTCGAAGTAATTGTAGCGGCCGGTCAACCGTGCGTTCAGCGGTCCCTTGGCATGCGCCTCCTTGCCGTAGGTCGCCGCATAGTCGTGTGCGTAGCGCCGGTCGAAAACCACCTCGCCGCAACGCATAACGAGCAGGCTGTCGACCAGCGGCAGCTTCCCCGATGCGATGTCGGCGTCCAGCGCCGCCAAGGGTTCGGCGTCTATTCCGAGGAACGCAGGGGTGGCGCGGGCGACCTTGGTTCCGCTGTCCGCGGCCGCCGGGGCCAAGCCCCCGGCCACGCAGGCCGCCATGAATGCAATGGCCCGAAACCGCGGACGGGCGAGCAGGTTCAAGGATCTCTTCATGTTCACGGATCTCTTATCGTTGCGCAGGGTGCGCTGCTTCCGACGGCAATATAGCGGTTTATGTGGACGGACGGCGGCCCAAGTAGGACGCCGCCCGACAAGCGCTTACACCTTGGTGCTCTAGCCCCCGAGGCCGGTTGAGCACATGCTATGAAGTGTCGATAGGAGGCCTTGTATGCCGTGCCCGGCATGCAAAGGAGGAACCATGAAGGTATTGATCAGTTTATTCATCGTCGCCTGCCTGACCGCCGGCTGCATTGGGCCGGGTCAAATGACGCATGAGGATTCACCGGGAGTGGTCAAACGCGATCAGGGTCCGGTTCTCTGCCACGACGGCTCGACACCGCCCTGCAACGATCGAGACTGACGCGGCGAGCCGGCGGCGCGAGGCGCGCAACTAGCCGGCAGGACGGCGCTGTTGGGTAGGATAGCGCTGCCGGGTGTGACGGCGCTGCTTGGGGCGCCGCTGAGGCGGCGCCGAGGCGGTGATCGTAAGGCTGTGCCCGGGAGGCACCGGAGAATCGCGCCTGGGAGGGCCCGGGTAATCGGTTTGGGCGGCCGAAAACAGAGAGCCAAATAAAAAACGGCGTGGCCATTGAGTGCACACGCCGCCGGGATATCGCACCGACGGGGGAGTTGGCTGGTTGCCGGCGCGAGAGTCTCCTAAACCTTCAGCTTCGCGCCCCTGCGGGCTACATCGAAGCGGTATTCATCCTGCCAAAAGCGGCGCCCCGAGGGGCGTATCCTTTGTAACCAACGATGAAATTTTTTTCGCTTGACAGACAGAATTATTACGCCGCTGGTACCTGAATTTGTATGGCGGCCCGCCACGCGTCCCTCAGGCCGCCGTAGATGGCGCCGCCCGCGGTTGGCGCAAGCGGTGCACGATGAGATAGGCGATGACGGCCACCGCCAGCGTGATGCAGCTGACGTAGAAGTCTTGCTGCAATCCCGGCGTGAAGGCCATCGCGATCAGCACGGCGCCCATGCCGGCGATCGCCGCGAAGCTCAAGTAGGGGAATAGCCACATGCGCACCGCGGGCTCGGGAAGCCCTTCGCGCTCGCGGCGCCGGCGCAGCGCGATCTGCGCGATGCAGATGGTCATGTAGACGAATACGATCACCGCGCCGGAGGAGCTGACCAGGAAATCGAACACGTTCTGGGGCGCCTGCGTGGCCGCAATGATTCCCAAAAAGCCCGCGACCGCGCCGATCAGCACCGAGCCCACCGGCACGCGCCGGGCGTTCAGCTTCACCAGCGACTGCGGCGCATCGCCGCGTTCCGCGAGAATGAACAGCACGCGTGAGCTCACGTAGAACGCGGAATTCAGGCAGGACAGCACCGCGGTGAGAATGATGACGCTCATGATCGTGCCCGCCCAAGGCACATGCATGGTGTTGAGCGCCAGGGTGAATGGCGATTCGCCGGAGCGGACGGTGTTCCACGGCGTGACCGAGACGATCAGCAGTACGGAGAACACGTAGAAGATCAGGATGCGCACGATCACGGCCGTGCTCATCTTGGCGACGGCGCGCCCGGGCTGAGCCGATTCGGCCGCCGCAATGGTGGTGATCTCCGCGCCCGTCATGGCGAAGAACACGGTGGGAACCGCGGCCAGCACGGCGATCCATCCATGCGGCGTGAAGCCGCCGTAGTCGACGAGATTGCCGAAGGTGGGCCCGTGCGGAGAGGTCCAACCGAAGGCGTAGGACGCCGCAATGGCGATGAACACCAGAATGGCGGCGACCTTGATGGAGGCGAACCAGAACTCGAACTCGGCATAGGAGCGTGCCGACATGAGATTGACGCAGGTCATGACCGACATCAGCGCGACACCGATCTGCAGAGGCGAGAACGCGGGAAACCAGTGCTGCAGGATCTTCGCGCCGGCGATGGCTTCCACCGGCACCACCAGCACCCAGAAATACCAGTACAGCCAGCCCACCACGAATCCCGCTCCGTCGCCCAGGCCGGCGCGCGCAAACTCGGTGAAGCGAGCGCACATTGGGCAAGGCGGTGGTCATTTCTCCCAGCATGCGCATGACCAGAAGAATGAGCATCCCGCGTGATCGCGTAGCTGATGAAGCTGGCGGGTCCCCCGGCGATGATGGAAGTGCTGCTGCTGACGAACAGTCCGGCCCCGATGATGCCGCCGATGGATATCATCGTCAGATGGCGGCGCTTGCAGCGAGCGGCTGAGCTCGTACTTGGGGGCGGTCTGTCCGGGGGCGTTGATTTGGCTCATCGGTCATCCCTTTTGTCATTCGCAGGCTATGTTACCTTGCTTCGACGTCGGTCCGAGGATCGCCGAGCTTGGGCACCGTCGGGCCGCCCCATAGCTGCCGCTCGCGGATCCAGGGCAGCGGATAGGCTGGATGCGGGCTGTCGAATTCGCGCGCCAGCCGGTGCGCGTCCCACAGGGCCTGGTTGAGCTGCGCGGGCGCCTTGCAGTCGCCGGTGCGGAAGATGTCCTGAATCTCGTTCGCCTGCCCATTCGGCCTTGCGCGCCTTCAAGTCGCGCCATAATCCGTCGTCCGATCGGCGCGAGGTCACCAGGATGACGGCATCGATGTCCAGATCGAACTCGCCGCCGTTGTCCCTGCGCGGGTATTTCCCCGGAACTGGGGCCTTTGAGATCGGGGCCGAACTTGTAGAGGTAGCTCAGGCGCACCTTGCCCGGCTCGATCCGGTCCACCCAATGGCTGCAGTACACCTTGACGCCCTTCTCGAACAGCATGCGCTTGTTGTTGAAGGACTCCATGGTAAAGACGCCATATTCGGCGACATCGGCGGCGTCGCAGACATAGGTGACCTCCTTGCCCTGATTGGCCATGTGCTCCGCGAGGGTGATGCCCATGAAATGCCCGTCGCCGTCGAGGACCAGGACGCGCTTGCCCGGGCACCGGCTTGCCCGCGGTGACTTGGAAGGGCGT
This sequence comes from uncultured Gammaproteobacteria bacterium, assembly GCA_963837435.1. Lineage (GTDB taxonomy): Bacteria > Pseudomonadota > Gammaproteobacteria > Steroidobacterales > Steroidobacteraceae > Bog-1198. Next base: position 965,784 of record CAWINJ010000007.1, on the reverse strand, counting down.
GAGCACATGCGGCAGCGAATCGTCGGCGCCGGGAATCGGCCCGAAATTGGCGCCCCGGCCGTCGCCGTTCCATTGCGCGCCGGTGGCGATGACGACGCGGTCGGCGCCGTAGCGCAGCACATCGTCGGCGCTCATCCTGCCGACGCCAAGGTGCACTTCGACGGTCTTCTTCAGCTTGGCGAGCTGAATCTGGCGGTAGGTGATCACGCGTCCCCACTCGTTCAATCGAGGCAGGGTGGCGACCGTCTTCCAATGTCCGCCCAGCTCCTGCTCGCGCTTCGCGCAGGTGCACCACATAGCCGCGCTCGCCCAGAATGCGCGCGCATTCCATGCCCGCGGGGCCGCCGCCCACCACCAGCACGGAGCAGGGTTGCGTGGTTTTCGTGAACTTCTCCGGATGCCAGCCGCGGCGGTATTCCTCGCCGATGGTGACGTTCTGCGTGCACATGATCTGGCCGCCCTGCTGGAACTTGGACACGCAGATATTGCAGCCGATGCACTCGCGGATGTCCTCGACCCGACCTTCGGAGATCTTGGTCGGCAGGAAGGGATCGGCGATCGAGGGCCGGGCAGCGCCGATGATGTCCAGCACCCCGGCACGGATCAGGCCGACCATGTCATCGGGGCTGGTGAGGCGGCCATTGCCGACGACGGGAATGCCGGGTCCGAGGATCGACTTGCCCTGCTTGATGAAGGGCGTCATCCAGCCGGATTTGCGGAAGCGCGATACGCCCGCATCCTCGCCCCATTCGGCGTAGTCGCCGATTTTCAAGCGCCACCGCGTCGACCACGCCCTCCTTGCGGAATAACTCGAGCATGCGCACGCCGTCCTCGCGGGCCTCGACGCCTTCGGGGCCGTGCAAGGTGTCGATCTCGAAGCGCGTCGTGATGCCGCAGCGGCTGCCGAGCGCGCGCTTCAGCGCATGCAGCAGCTCGATGAAGAATCGCGAGCGGTTTTCGAAGCTGCCGCCGTAGCCGTCGGTGCGGTGGTTGAAGCGCGGCTCGAGAAATTGCATGGGCAGGGTGTCATCGCCGGCCGATACCTCGAGCAGATCGAACCCGGCCTGTTCGGCGCGCTTGCCGGCTTCGACGTACATGTTGATCACGGTGCGAATGTCCAGCTCGTCCATTTCGCAGCCGTAGACCGAGCGGGTGGCGAATATCGGCGACAGCCACTGGCTCGGCGCGCGGCCGAACTCGCGCGATTCGAGCGAGGGCGCGTTGCCGCCGCTGTACCACAGCTGCACGCCGGCCAGGCTCCCATGCCGATGCGCCACTTCGCACATGTAGCCCAGGTTGATGACGTCGCCCTGATCCCAGATGCGGGCCGAGATGTAGGGATACTCGTCGGATTCGGGATGGATGGAGCAGAACTCGGTGAACACCGCGCCCCAGCCGCCCTCGGCCTTCATGCCGCGCAAGTGCGCCTGAGCGCCGGGCCGCTCGGCGCCCGGACCGGCGCAGTGCGAGGTTTGCCAGAATCGATTGCGCAGCGTCTTCGGGCCGATCTTGATCGGCTCGAACAGCACGTCGTGCTTGGGATCTCGGGACATAGGTTCATCCTCTGCCTCTGTTTATACTGGAAAGGGGAATCGGACCCCGCCGTCGGAGTTTCACCATGAGCTTTGCTGGAAAAGCGGTCTTGGTCACGGGCTCGACCACCGGGATCGGCGAGGCCTGCGCCCGTGTCTTCGCCGAATCCGGCGCCCAGGTCATGGTATCGGGCCGCGCACGAGCAGCGCGGCCGCGCCGTGGTCGAGGCCATCCGCGCGGCGGGCGGCAGCGCGCAATTCATCGCGGCGGATCTGCGCGCGGCGGGCGCCTGCGAGCGTCTCGTCGGCGACACCATCGAGCGGCTGGGCGGCCTGGACATCCTGGTCAACAACGCCGGGATTCTCTACACGGCCAATGCGCTCGATACCAGCGATGAGCAATGGCTCGACACCATGGCGGTGAACGTCAACGCTCTGTTCTATCTGAGCCGCGCCGCGGTCAGACACATGAGGGCGGCGGGGCGCGGCGCGATCGTGAACGTCGCCTCGGAATGGGGCCTGAACGGCGAAGCCAATCATGTGGCCTACTGCGCCAGCAAGGGCGCGGTGATTCAGATCACCCGCTGCATGGCGCTCGATCATGCGCGCGACAATATCCGCGTCAATTCGGTATGCCCCGGCGAAATCCATACGCGCATGGTGGACGACATCCTCGCCAAGCGCGGCGGCGATCCCGCGCGACAATCTGCGCGATCTCGCCGCGGGAATTCCGATGCGCCGCCTGGCACATCCCGTCGGAAGTCGCGCGCTGCGTGCATTTCCTGGCATCCGACCTCGCGAGCTACGTGACGGGTACGAACTTGAGCGTCGACGGCGGCAACGATGCCACCGCCGGTCCCTACCCTTGAGACGGCCGTCGCCGCGCTCGGACGCGGCGCGGACCCAGCCGGTGCGCGTCGCCCGCCGGCGCGTTGCCCGTGCTCGTAGGGCTTCGCGGTCACCATGTAGAACGCGCCGAGCACCACGACGCCGACCGTGGTCACCAGCATGGAGTAGTTGCTGTACCACGGATCGTTCGGGCTGCGCGGCCACAGGATATTGATGATGGCGCTGACGCCGTAGGCGAGCGCCAGCACGTTGACGCACCAGCCCCAGGCACCCAGCGTGAAAGGGCCCGAGGGGCGCCAGCCCTTGGTGCGCGCGATCAACGCGGCCAGCACGATCATCTGGAAGGAGATGTAGATGCCCACGGCCGCGAAGCTGATGATGGTGGTGATGGCGTCCTGCAGCCACAGCGCCGAGAGCGCGATCACGCGCCGGAATGGCGCCCATCACGATGAGCGCGGTGGCCGGCACATGGCGGCCCGGCGACATGCGGCTCAGGTACTTGCTGCCGAAAATCATCTGATCGCGGGCATAGGCGAAAATCAATCGGCTGGCGGCGGCCTGCAGGCTCAGCAGGCAGGAGATGAAGGACACCAGCACGACCACGATGACGGCGCGAAAGCCGACCTCGCCCATGGCGGCGCGCAGCAGGGTGACGATCGGGTCCTTGTCGGCGCCCGACATCACGGCGCCCATGTCCGGGATCGACAGGACGAAGGCCAGGCACACCCAGGTGGCGGCGGCGCCGCCGATGTAGATGGTCATGCGCATGGCCTTGGGGATCATGCGGCTGGCGTTCGGCGTCTCCTCGGCGACGTCGCCGCAGGCCTCGAAGCCGTAGTAGCAGAACATGGCGGCGAGCGAGGAGGCGAGGAATGCCGGCCAGTAGCTGCCGTTCGCATGCACGAGGGTGGTATCGACCAGCACTTTGAGCGGCTGGTGCCGCGCAAACAGCAACAGATAACCGCCGACCACGATGGCGCCCACCAGTTCGCAGATGAAGCCGAACATCGCCACGCGCGCCAGCAGGCGCGTGCCGCTCAAATTCAGCAGCGTGGTCATGGCGATGAGCACCAGGGCGATGAGCGTGGTCGCGACGGGCGTGCTGTCGACGCCGAACAGTTGCGCGAGAAACGGCGCGACGCCGGTCGCCACCCCCGCCATGGTGCAGCACAAGCGCCCAGGCATACACCCATCCGGCCATCCAGGCCCAGCGCTTGCCCATCAGGCGCCGCGCCCAGGGATACAGGCCGCCGGAGATCGGGAATTGCGAGACGATTTCGCCGAACACCAGGCACACCATGAGCTGGCCGACGCCGACCAGGATGTAGGTCCACCACATCGGCGGGCCGCCGGCGACGAAGGCGCTCGCGAATATGGTGTACACGCCGACCACCGGCGACAGATAGGTAAAGCCCAGGGAGAAGTTCTCCCACTTCGACATGGTGCGGTCGAAGTGCGAGACATAGCCCAAGGCTTTCAATTGCTCGGCGTCGTGATCCACGCCCGCGGCGGAATTGTCGGTCACCTTAGAATTCTCCCTCGAACACGTATATTTGAGCGTTCGATCGTCTGCGCGTCGATTGGCTATCATGGCACAAAATTCGGGGGGCCCGTGCCCCCCGAAGATGCTCATGCATCGGCCATCGGCGCTCGAATCAGAACTTCGTTTCGAACGCCAGTCCGATCGTGCGCGGTTGATTGGTCGAGACACGCGTGATCGTCGGCTGCTGCCAGGCGAAGACCGTATTGTCGATGGTCAGTCCGGCGTGTTTGTTGGTCATGTTGGTGCCGAACAAGGACGCTGTCCAGGCGTCCTTGCCCACACCCCACCTGAAGTCCATCAAGCCGTACGAGCCCAAGGTCTCGGCGTAATAGGCCGTGTCGTAAACCGGGCCGACGTAGGATTCCGCGACCCGGAACGTCATCTTATAGTCCTGGAGCAGCGTCGTTTCGTAGGTCAAGGCCAGGTTGCCCGTGTACTTGGGAATGCTGGTGACACGCGTACCGGCAAAGACCGGAAGTCCCGGGAGTGTCTTTCGGGCTGCTGATGTAGGCCTGGGTATACGCGCCGGAAAGTTCGGCCGTGAGTGCATCGGTGACTTTCGCCGCCATTTCGAGTTCCGGCCCGTACGTCTTGGCATCGCCCACATTGGTATTGTAGGGATAGCCGCAGGAGAGCACGATCAGCTGCTGGATGTTGTGCCATTTGACGTAGAAAACGTCCGCATTGACCGTAAAGCGCCGATCGTCGAACCTGGACTTTTCGCCCACTTCGAGGCTCCAGATATCGTCCGGTGCATAGTACGACGGCTGAGTGGTGAGATAGCTTGGTCCCGTGCCCTGGCCGCAGTAATAAAAGGCGCCCTGGCTGAACGGGACCAGCGGGATCGGCAGGTTCACGCCGCCGGGCCGGGAACCCTTGGAGAGCGTGCTGTATAGCGTGAGATCGGCGCTGGGTTCATACGACAGGTTCACCTTCGGCAACAGACTGGTATTGCTCCCGGATGCGCTGTCAATCGTGGGTGTGGCATCTCCCGATGCCGTGCCGAGGCCGCGCTGATTGGCTTGGTTGCTGATGTTGAATTTATAGAACCGCAGGCCCGTCGTGAGCTTGAGGGTGGGCGTGAGCTTGTAGTTCGCCTCGCCGAAGATCGCTTCCTGCTTGAGGATGTTCGGATTGTTGTCGTTGAACATGATGCCCTCGGGATTCGGGCCCGTCACGGGTGGCGCGTAGAGGTACGTCGTGCCGGGCGCGCAATGACCGCCCAACGCGGGATCGCCCCCCGACCCCGGCAACGAACAGACCGGCGTCGTTACGAACCCAACGGTCTGATTCCTCGTGACGTAGCCCGAGTGCAGGTTCGAATAGTACAGGCCGCCCACCCACTGGAAGTCCCCGTCACCCCGCGACGTGAGCCGCAGTTCCTGGGCGATCTGCGTCGTCGTATCGTTGTCCGAGTAGAGGTTTGGGACAAATTGCGTGTAATTGAAAATGTTCTGCAGGGCCTCGGTCGAATCCGTCGATTGGTATACATCGCGCTTCCAGTAGGACGATGCCGAGGTCAGATTCGCGAACGGCATGTCGTAGCTGACCTTCAGGCTGAACAGATGGAAGGAATCGTAGTACGGCTCTTGGATGTCGTAAGGCTGATAGATCGCTTCGTTGCCGGGCGGGGACTGAAAATTGTTGTATCCGTCGGCGTCGATACGCTGATACATGAAGTTACCGGTGATGGACAGAGCATCGCTCGGTTGAACCAGCAACGATGCTCGCGACGAAATGAAGCGCTCGATATTGGAGTTCGCGTGGTCTTGGGCGACGGGTGCGTCCTGAACGTCGCCTCGAGTACAGTAGTAAACCCCGCAATTGCCGAAATTCGTGGGAAACGGAAACTGCCCGGGCGCGATGACGTAGCGATGGATCCAGCCGCTGATGTACTTATCCGTCGTGACGAAGCGCAGCGACGCGATGTCGCCGATCGGAAGATTGAGCATCAAGCTGCCGTGGCCGTTCGTGCTGCCGCCGGTGGTTTGCGAGGCGTCGACCTCGGCGGCACCTTCCAAGGTGTTGAGCTTGGGCGGATTGGTGACCAGTTTGATCGTACCGCCCATGGATCCGGCGCCGTACAGGGTTCCCTGAGGGCCGCGCAGTACCTCGGTGCGATTGAGATCGAAGAGGTCGGCGTCGATGACCGTGCGGCCGTTCAGCGCCACGGCGGACGCCGACAGGGGCGTCTCATCGAGATAGAAGCCCACCGTCGCCACGGAGCCGCCGGAGGAGGCCAAGCCGCGCATCTCGTACTCGGTCTGGCCCGGACCCGCCGTGCGCAGGGAGATGCCGGGAATGGCGCCGACGAGGTCCTGGATCGATGTGATGTTTTGCTCGGTGAGATCGCCCGCGCTCAAGGCCGTCATCGCGATCGGCGTTGCCTGGACGGTCGACTCGCGCTTCTCCGCGGTGACGACGATTTCCTCCAGCCCGGAATTGTTTTCCGGCCGGGCGGGTTGCTGGCGGGTGCCGCCCATGCCGGTCCGCTCAAGGCTCGCTGCGCACAGAAGCGCTGAGACCATCGACGCTCGGATTTTCACCGAGTGCGTCTGCTGCACACAACACTTGTTTCATGTACGAATCTCCCTGAAGTAAGCAAAAACGGCTGCGCGACGCTGATTGCGGCGGAAAAAATCGCCTAAATTTTCATCCCCTCGCGCTTTATTTGCGATCCCCTGAGCGATCGGTAGACTCAATTCGTAACATAGGGTTTACTGACACGCAAGTTTATTGCACAACAAGCACGAGACAGGCGGCTTCCCGTCGGAAATGTCGCGATCGTGATGCGCCGAAAGTGTTACGATGCATGCTTTGTGCCGCAGACTTGAGAGCGAATTTGCGGAGGCGATTGGATGAGTGCGCTGCCTGCACGATTGCGGCGGCGCGTGCCGCAGTCCGCGCTCCGGAATTGAGCATGCCAGTGCCCTCGCGCCGCCTGATTCTCGCCGCCGTGTTCTCGAGCAGCCTGGGCGTGGGCCTGATTTTCGGCTTTCAGCCGCCTCTGATCGCGCTCACCCTCAGCCGCCTGGGCTACTCGAGCTTCGCCATCGGCGCGGTGACCGCCGCGAGCTTGATCGCCGTCATTCTCTGCGGGCCTCTGTACCCTCGCGTCATCGCCCGCCTGGGGCTGAAGCGCTGCATCGTCGGCGGCATCGTCTTCGCGGCCGGCATTTTGCTGCTCATGCCGCTGTGGCCCAGCGCCGCGCCGTGGTTGGTGTTGAGGTTCGTCGCCGGATGTGCGCTTGGGGCTGGTGTGGATCGCGAGCGAGATCTGGATGAACAATGCCAGCGGCACCGAATCTCGCGGCACCGTCATGGGGATTTACGGCACGGTGTTTTCCATCGGCATCGTCGCCGGTCCCGTGCTTCTGGAATTTACCGGAACCCAGGGCGCGGAGCCCTTCGTGGTCGGCGCCGGCTGTCTGATCCTGACTCTGCTGCCGCTGGCCGTGCTGCGCCAGGTCAGCGAGCGCGGCGCAGGAGTTCACGCCGCTGCGGGGACTGTCGGCCGCGCTGCACAGCCGCGCCCATCGTGATGCTGGCGGCTCTGGTCGCGGGACTGGTCGAATCGGCGGATCTGACGCTGTTGCCGCTGTTCGGCATTGCACGCGGGCCTCGGACGAGCGAGCGGCGCTGCTCCTGGTCGCCGTGTTCATGGCGGGCAATGTGGTCTTGCAGGTGCCGATCGGCCTGCTCGCCGATCGATATGGGCGCCAGATTCATGCTGGGACTCTGCGCCGCTGACCAGCTGCATCGGGCCGCTGCTGCTGCCGCGCTGCCTCGGGTACGCCGTTCCTGCTCTGGCCCCTGCTGTTCGTTTGGGGGGGCACCTTGTATGCCTTCTACAGCCAGGGGGTGGCGCTGCTCGGCGAGGAATTCGCGGTCGAGAATCTGCCCAGCGCCAACACCCTGTTCGTCATGGTGTACTGCCTGGGCGGCGTGATCGGGCCGAGCGCGGGCGGCATGGCCATGGATGCGTGGCCCGGCTGGGGACTGCCCATTCTGCTCAGCGGAGCGGCGGCGCTGATGCTCGCAGGGTTGGCGGCCCGCGGGATCGGTTCGCCGCCGGCGTCGCCAATGCAAGGAAGGCCTTGACGTAGATTTTAGCCTTCGACCCCGGCGCATCGCCCGCCGGGCAAATCGCCGCCGCCGGGCAAATCGCCGCCGCCGGGCAAATCGCCGCGCCGGCATCGAAATTCTCCTCCCGACTGCATCCGACCGGCCGCGCCGCTCGTAATGGGCACGTGAGCGCCAACTTCATGCAAGTCCACAAGGAGTCTTACCGATGAGCACGATCAAACATCCGCAATTGCTGTTCGGGGTGCTTGCCGCCTCCATCGCCGGGGGCGCGCTGGCCTCGAGCCACAGGGAAGCGCCGTTCATCAGCACCCGCCCCAGCGTGGATGGGACCGATTTCTACATGTTCAACAGCTACGAGTCGGGGAGGGCCGGCTACGTGACGCTGCTTGCCAATTACATCCCCCTCGAGGATCCGCAGGGTGGACCGAACTATTTCAATCTCGATGACAACGCGCTGTATGAGATTTCCATCGACAACACCGGTTCGGGCATGGCGAATCTGACTTTCCAGTTTCGATTCACCACGACGACGCAAGGTCTGACGGTCCCCGTGGGCACGAAATCGGTACCCGTGCCGCTGATCAACATCGGCCCGGTGAGTGCCGGCAACACGGGCGCGCAAAACGTGGCGCAAACCTACACCCTGACCCTGGTGAAGGGAGATCGGCGCACCGGCACCGTCTACCCGATTGCCAACGGCTCCGGCGGCACCACGTTCTCCAAGCCGCTGGACAATATCGGCAACAAGTCCATTCCGAGCTACGTCGCCTACGCCGCCACCTTCATCTATCCCATCACGCTTCCCGGCTGCTCCATGCCCGGCAAGGTCTTCGTCGGCCAACGTCAGGATCCCTTCTTTCTCGATCTGGGCGGGACCTTCGATCTCGTCAACTATCACTACCCGGTCACGCAGCTGGTTCCCCCGGGCATGAGTCCGCGCAACTACGGCACCAACTCGCTGGCAGGATTCAACGTGACGACGCTGGCGCTCGAGATACCGGCAGCCTGCCTCACCAACGGCTCGGATCCCGTCATCGGCGGCTACACCACGGCCAGCCTGCGCCAGGCCTCGGTGCTCAATCCGGTGCCGCAGAGCGCCAAGAGCGCCGCCAGCGTCGGTCCCGTTGCATCGCCCACCGGGCCTGAGTTGGCCGGCGGGTCCTGGAGCCAGGTGTCGCGTCTGGGCATGCCGCTGGTCAATGAACTGGTGATCGGCCTGCCCGACAAGGATCGCTGGAACACCACGACCCCGGTGCAAGACGCGGAGTTCGCCGACTATGTGACCAATCCCTCCCTGCCGGTGCTGGTGCAGGCTCTGTTCAGCAGCGCGGGCGTCGTCGCTCCGAATGTGTATCCGCGCACCGACCTGGAAGCGGTATTTCTGACCGGCATTGCCGGATTGAATCAGCCCGCGAAGGTGCAAGCACCCGCCGAAGAGCTGCGCTTGAATACCAAGACGGCCGTCACTGCGTATGCCTCGCAGAACGATCTGGGCGTGATCGGGGGCGACACCGCCGGATTCCCCAACGGCCGTCGGCCGATCGACGATGTGGTGGACATCACGCTGCGCGTCGCCATGGGGGTTCTGCTCACTCCCTATGACGGCAGCGCCTCGGACCCGGACCCGAAGTCGGACGCTTCCCGGCAGCTTGGCTACACCGACGGCGTGCAAGCCAATCCTGCCAACTTCCTGACCGCCTTCCCGTACCTGAATACGCCCATCGCCGGCTCACCCAACTTCTGAGGTCGACATGAAAGCTAGAATCGAGTCATTGATGGGCGGCGCCGCGTTGAGCTGCGTGCTGCTGGCGAGCTGCGGAGGGAACAGCAACAACATGGTTCCTCCTCCCAAGCCGCCTAGTCCGCCGCCGGTGTCGATGACGATGGATCTGGACACCGCCGCCGTTCTGGCCATCGTGAAGACCCAGACCTCCGAGACCGCCGCGCCTCTGCAGGTCGATAACGGAGCGGTGGCGGTGGTTCCGGTCGGCGACGAGACCGGCTCGCCCATCAGTGTGGACGGTTCGTGACCGAGGGCGAGGGTTTGCTCCGCTCGAGGCGGGGCAAGCCCTGCGGCCTTCGATCGACGGTGCTGCTGTGCTCGGCGGCGCTGTCGAGCGCCATTTGGCCCGCTGCGGGGCGTGCCGCTCCGTACAGCCCAAGCGCCGACGGCACGGTGCTCGCCGAGCTGCCGGCCGGGACGCGCTACGCGGACGTATCGGCGCGCCGGCTGGCGCGCGGCCGGGTGGACGTGGCGATTCCTCTGGCGCAATTCTATATTCAGCTATCCCGTCTCAGCGGCGACTTGCGCTATCTCGGCTATGCCGAGGCCGTACTCGCACCCTGGGTCAGGCAGGATGCGCCCTCACCCGATGCCTTGGTGCTGCAGGCGACGCTGCAACAGAGCCGTCACGAGTTCACGGCCTCGCTCGCAACGCTCGATCGTGCGCTGGCTCTTCGACCGCAGAATCCTCAGGCGCTGCTGGTCAGGGCGACGATCCTGCGGGTGCTGGGACGCTACGTGCAAGCCGGTGCCGCCTGCGAGCAATTCGCGCGCGAAGTGGAGCCCAGGCTCGGCACGCTGTGCGTTCAGGGCCTGCGCGGACTGACCGGCCATTTGGATTCGGCCTACGCGGTGGTGGCGCAACTCTCCTCGCAGGGATGGCTCAACTCCGAAAAGTCCTGGCGGTACTCCGAGCTGGGCGAGATGGCGGTGCGCCTCGGGCGGGATACGGAGGCGCAGCGCTGGTTCGAGCAGGATCTGGCGCTGGTGCCCACGGATTTCTACGTGCGTGCCGCCTACGCGGATATGTTGCTGAGGCAGGGCAGCGCCACGCAGGCACTGGCGCTTCTGCGGGGGTACGAGAGTTTCGAGCCGCTGCTGCTCAGGATGGCCATTGCCCAACGGCAATTGCGCGATCCCCTGCTGGCGCAGAGCAGAGCCCGGCTGCGAGCGGCATTCGATGCCGAGACCCAGCGCGGTGAGGCGGTGCATCGGCGCGAGCAGGCAAGATTCCTGCTCGAGGTGGAGGATAGTCCCCAGCTCAGCCTGGCCGCGGCGCTCGAGAACTGGAAGGTGCAGCGCGAGCCCGACGATGCGCTGGTGCTGGTGGCGGCGGCAAAAGCCGCCGGGGCTCCCGCGGCGGCGGAGGCGGCGTTAAGTTTCATGCGGGCGGCTGGCCAGAGCGATGTGCGCGTGACCGCGGCAGCCGCGCTCACGGTGGCCTCGAGATGAGCCCGCGGCCCTGGTGGATGGCCGCGCTGCTGCTGGCTGCGTCCGCGGCGCAGGCGCACATTGCCAGCAACGGCTTCCTCAGCCTGCGGGTCGATCGCTCCGATGTGTCCGGGGCGCTGGAGCTCGCCATTCGCGATGGCGAATTGGCCGTCGGCCTGGATCATGACGGCGACGGCAAGGTGACCTGGGGTGAGCTCAGGTCCAGCCAGAACGCCCTGCAGGTCTACGTGCAGGGGCATCTGCGTCTGGCCGGTGCCGACGGACCCTGCCCGATGCACTTCAGTCCCGTCGAGGTGAACGATCGCGTCGACGGCACCTACTTGTGGCTGCCGTTCATCGCTCACTGCGGCGGCACTCTGAAGCGCCTGTCCATCGAATACACGGTGCTGGATGTGCAAGACCCTTCGCATCGCGGCTTGCTCACCTTGAGCGCCGGCGATGAGGCGCAGACCGCTGTCCTCGGCGGGGTTTCGGCCGCGCGCCTGTTCGAGCTCGATCATCCATCGCCCTGGTCGGCGTTCATGGAGTATTTGCGCGCCGGGATCTGGCACATTTGGAGCGGCATCGACCATTTATTGTTCCTGCTGTCGCTGTTGTTGCCGGCGGTGCTGGTGCGCAGACAGAATCGATGGGAAGCCGTGCCCATGGCGGCCCCGGCTTTTGCCGGCATCGTCAAGGTGGTCACCGCCTTCACCTTGGCGCATTCCATCACCTTGTCGCTGGCCGCCTTCGATGTCATCAGGCTGCCCGGCCGCCTCACCGAGTCCGTCATCGCAGCCTCCATCATCGTCGCCGCACTCAACAATGTGTTCCCGCGAGTCACCGAGGGGCGCTGGCGCATCGCCTTTGCCTTCGGTCTGCTGCACGGGTTCGGCTTTGCCTCGGTGCTGGCGGAGATGGGATTGCCCAAGGGTGCCCGACTGGTATCGCTGGTGGCGTTCAATCTGGGCGTGGAGGCCGGACAGCTGGCGGTGGTGCTGGCCGTCATGCCGCTGGCCTATCTGCTGCGCTCGACGGCCTTCTACCGCCGCGCCCTCATGCCCTGGGGATCCTCGGCCATCGCCACCTTGGCCTTGGTGTGGCTGGTGCAGCGCGCGACGGCGTAGCGCCAGGGCGCCGGCGTCGCTGCGTCGTCGGCGTAGTGCTACGGCGCCGGCGTGGCGCTACAGCTTCACCATCACGTGCCGCGGCACGGTGTAGTCCTCGAGCGCATAGGCCGACAGATCCTTGCCGTAGCCGGAGCGCTTGAAGCCGCCGTGCGGCATTTCGCTGACCAGCATGAAATGCGTGTTGATCCAGGTGCAGCCATACTGCAGCCGGGCCGCCACGCTCATGGCCTTGCCCACATCCTGGGTCCAGACCGAGGAGGCCAGGCCGTATTCCGAATCGTTGGCCCAGGCGACCGCGTCGTCGGCATCCGTGAAGCGGGTCACCGAGACCACGGGTCCGAACACCTCGCGCTGCACGATCTCGTCCGATTGCTTCGTGCCGGCCACCAAGGTGGGTTCGAAGAAAAAGCCGCCGCCCGCGCGAGCCTTGCCGCCGGCGGTGATTTCCACGTGCCGGGTTGCCGCCGCGCGCTCGACGAATCCCGCCACGCGGGCGCGTTGCTCCTCGGAAATCAGCGGCCCCATTTCCACCCCGGCCTCGGATTGCGTGCCCACCTTGAGCGAGCGCACCGCATCGCTCAAGTCCGCGACCAGTCGATCGTAAATCTTGGCGCCGGCGTACAGCCGGCAGGCCGCGGTACAGTCCTGGCCGGCATTGTAGAAGCCGAAGGTGCGCACGCCGGCCACCACGGCATCGAGATCGGCATCGTCGAACACGATGACCGGCGCCTTGCCGCCGAGCTCGAGGTGGGTGCGCTTGAGATTGCCGGCCGCGGCCGCGAGAATTTTCTGCCCCGTCGACACATCGCCGGTGATGGACACCATGCGCACCCGCGGATGCGACACCAGGGGCGCGCCGACGCTCTCGCCGCGGCCGCAGATGATATTGACCACGCCCTTGGGAAACAGCTCGACGAGCGATTGCCGCGAGCTTCAGTACCGTCAGCGGCGTCTGCTCGGATGGCTTCAGAACCACGGTGTTGCCGGCGGCGAGCGCCGGCGCCGAGCTTCCACGCGGCCATCATCAAGCGGATAATTCCAGGGCGCGATCGAGGCGACGACTCCGACCGGATCGCGCCGGATCATGCTGGTGTAGCCCGGCAGGTATTCGCCCGCCAAGGCGCCGTGCTGGACGCGCGCGGCGCCGGCAAAGAAGCGAAACACATCGGCGATCGCCGGGATCTCGTCATTGAGCGCCGCGGCGAGCGGCTTGCCGGTGTTGTCGGATTCCAGCTTGGCGAAGGCGGCGCCATCGCGCCTCGATGCGATCGGCGAGCCGCAACAGCAGCGCGGCGCGGTCCTTGGGCACGGTTTGCGCCCAGGCCGCGGCGGCCGCTTCGGCCGCGGCCACCGCCGCATCCACCTGGTGCGGGCCGGCCTCCGGGACTTCGGCGATGCAGCGGCCGGTCGCCGGATCCAGTATCCGTTCGGCCGGGCCTTCGCCGGCAACCAACACGCCGTCGATCAACAGCTGGGTTTGCATGTCAGCCCACCGCCGTGCGCTTTTTCTTGTCGGCATCGTCGAAGGGCAGGGTATGCGCCGTCGCCGGGCCTTTGACATTCTTGCCGCGAATTTCCAGCTTGCGTGCCGTGCACCGCGACGGGCACGTCGAGGCGCGCGATGGCCATCGACTTGCCCGTCAAGGTCGAGACCATGGCGCAGGTGACCACGCCCACCTTCTTGTCGCCGGAATACACGGGATCGCCCATGTCCGCGGGCGCCTTGCCGTCCACCAGCAGGCCGAAGATCTTGAAGCGCTCCTTGCCCTTCAGGCGGGCATGCGCGTCGGCGCCGTTGAAATCGTTCTTGCCCGGACTGACGGTGAAATCCAGGCCCGAGTTCCCACAGGCTGTCGCCGGGCGGATCCTTGTCGAAGGGATACATCTGGGACATGTCGTAGGGATAGAACAGCAGCGAGCTTTCGACCCTCAGGTAATCCAGAGTCGTGAAGCAGGTGGGGATGATGCCGAAGGACTTGCCCTCGCTCAGGATGGTGTCCCAGATGAGGCCGGCGTCCTCGCCCTTGCAGAAGATCTCGTAGCCGCGCTCGCCGGTGTAGCCGGTGCGCGAAATCGTCACCGGCGCGGCCGAACAGGGTCGCCGGCATGTGATGAAAGTACTTCAGGTCGCGGATCCCCGGAACATGCTTGGCGAGAAAATCCACCGCCACGGGGCCCTGCAGCGACAGATCGTGCAGATCGTCGTCGACGATCATGGCGGCGTTGCGGCCGACCACGTACTTGGTCAGGGTCTCATGGCCCGCGCCGCTGCCGTGCACCACCATCCAGGAATTGGGCCCCATGCGGTACAGGATGCAGTCTTCGATGAAATGGCCGGCCTCGTTCAGCATGCAGGCGTAGGCGGATTTTCCGGGATAGATCTTGGTGACGTCGCGCGTCGTGGCGTAGTTCAGCACGGCGGAGGCATGCGGTCCGACGAGGTACAGCTTCTTCAGGCCCGACACGTCCATCAAGCCCGCCTTGGTGCGGATCGCCACGTGATCCTGGGCCACGTCCTTCGCGTAGGTCCACGCCGTGCCCATGCCGTTCCAATCCTCGAGCTTCGATCCGAGCGCCCGATGCCGATCGGCGAGGACCGAAGTACGCCAGCTAAGTGCCATGAATTGCCTCCAGAGTTGATCATTGTATGCATGCTCGTTCCGGCCACGGCCGGCTATTCCGGCGCGGTGCCCGGGGTGGTGGGCGAGCCATCGTCGAAAGGCGCCAGCCATTGCACCGCCGCGTCCCGATAGCGGGTCAGTCCCTTGTAGTCGACCAGCGCGGGATGCAGATCCCTCAGCACGCGATGCACGCGGCGCGCCCATTTCGGCACGCGTCGCCAGCTCCCGCAGGCTGATCAGGTAGCAGCGGATGCCGAACACGATGGCATTGCTGCGCGGCAGCCGCCACAGTCCCTGCAGCTCCACGCGCAGATGCACGAGGTCGCCGGCGTTCTGCGCCGTCACCGAGGCGCGGTCCGGCCCCCACTTCGGATAATTTTCCGGCGAGGTGTCGAGGCGCGGATTGACGGTCATGGTCCAATTCAGCCGCCGCACGGGCTGGCCCAGGCGCAGATTGAGCAGAAATTTCAGCGCGCGATCGAAGACCTGCAGTTCGTGCGCCAGCGGCACCGGCCCATGCCATTCCTTGAAGGTCATGCCCATGTCGAAGTCCAGGGACCAGTCGGCCTGGGTCGTCACCATGCCGGCCTCGGTCCACAGATCTCCCTCGCGCTGATCCATCACGACGAAGTCGCCCTGCGCCTGGCGGGTGATGTAGTCCAGCGGCTCGCGCGGCAGGGTGGCGGGATCGCCGAAGGTGAAATGCTGATCGATCTCCAGCGGCCGATTGATCCAATGCCAGCGATTGCCCTGCTTGGTGCAGCGAGAAATGCGCGGGATAGTCCCGCGCCAGCGATTCCATGATCAGTTCCAGGCAATCCCATTGCGAACTCATCATGTGGGGCAGCGCCTGGTAGCGCAGCGGTTCCGCGGCCAGCACGATGGCGCGCTCGCGGCATTCGGCCACGTAGTGCTCGTCGACGTCGAAGGCGAACTCCGTGACCGAGCCGGCGGGTCCCGGCAGATGCGGCTCGATGTTCACCGAGTACATGTAGCTGTCTTCGGGAAACGGCAGCGGAAAGCGGCGGATCGCCGCGCGGACTGTTGCCGATAGCTGAAGTCGTCGCGGAAGGTCTCGTCGCGGTTTGAATACGGCGCTCATTGGATGTGCCGCTCCTACAGGTCCAGCACCAGGCGCTTGCAGCGCGCCCGCGATACGCAGGGCATGATGCTCTTGCCCTTGGCCTTGTCGGCATCCGACAGGAAATGATCGTTGTGCACCAGCTCGCCGTCGACTTCGAGCACCCGCGTATGGCAAAAGCCGCACACGCCGCCGCGGCACAGATAGGGCACCTCCACGCCCGGCGGCCTCGATGCTCTCGAGCAGGCTTTGGTCGGGCGGCACGTGCACGCTGATTTTCGAGCGGGCGAGGAACACCTCGAAGGCGTCGCCGACCGGCGGCGCGCTGAATTGCTCCCAGTGGATGTGGCTGTCGGGCCAACCGCAGGCCTGCGCGGTGGCGATGACGTGCTTGATCATGCCGGCGGGGCCGCAGACGTACACGTGGGTGCCCGAGCGGCTGGCTCGCCAGCAGTGGCTCGAAGGGGATCAGTCTGTCCTTCGCTGTCGTAGTACATGTGAAGCCGTTCGCCCTCGCGCCGGCGCAGTCGCTCCAGGAACGCGGCATGCTCGGCCGAACGCACCGAATAGTGCAGCTCATAGGGCACGCCGCCGCCGTGCAAATCCTCGAGCTGCGCGAGGAACGGCGTGATGCCGATGCCGCCGGCGATCAGCACGTGCTTGCGGGCGATCTTGTCGAGGCCGAACAGATTCACCGGATGGGCGATTTCCAGGCGGCTGCCGATCTTGACGGCATCGTGCATGAAATGCGAGCCGCCGCGGCTCTCCTCCATGCGCCGCACGCCGATTTCATAGGTGTCGAGCTGCTGCGGCGAGCTCGAGCAGCGAATAGGGATTGCGGTGGACGCGCCCCGCGCCCTGCATCACGACGATGATGTGCGAGCCGCCGGAAAATACCGGCAGGCTGCCGCCGCCGACCGGCGCCAGCTTGAAGTGCTTGATCAGCGGCGTCACCTGCTCGATGCCGACCACTTCGACGGCGATGGTCTGCGCGTCGTTCACAGGAACACCTCCTTGATCGGCGGCAACTCGCCCGGCGCTTCGGCATCCGCCATGACGCCCATGTAGGCGGCCAGGCGGCGCGAGTAATGGTCGCGCACCAGCAGCCACCGCTGCGCAGCCGACGCAGCGCACGATATTGGTCCGCACGTTCTCGGTGGTGGCCCGGCAGTGAATGCAATACACGCGCCGCGCCAGGGTGCCGCATTCCTCGGCGCGGATCTCATCCTTGTTGAGATTGAATTCGAGCGCGATCTTCATGGCGAGGCCGATGAAGCTCTCGGGCCCGGCAACATACAGTCGGGTGCCCATCAAGGATTGCGCGAGGATGGCTCTGAAATCGCTCGAGCAGTGCGGGCGTGTCGGAGAAGGCCTGCACGTCGCCGACCGCCGCGGCTGCGAATCGCTCGAGCGCCGGCGCAGCGCCGGCCTTGGATGCTGCGCCGGCCGCCGGCGCCGTGGCCGGCGTCGGGCACGAACAGCACCCGGGTGTTCTTCAATGCCTGCGCGGCGCCGCGGCCCGCATTTCCGCGATCACCCGCAGCAGCGGGCGCGGCGCCCACGCCCATGCCCAGCATCAGATGGTAGCGGCCGCGGATGTCCGCCTGCAGCGGCGCATAGACGGGCTTGCTCTTGATGCCGGTGACCAGCATGGCTAGTACACCGCGAGCCGATGCGTGACGGCGACCACGGCGATGCCCGACGGCCAGCACCACATAGGGCCAGATGCCGGCGCGCTTGACGATGCGCTCGCCGTCGCCATTGTGTCCAAGATCCTCCGCCATTTCGCGGCGGGAAGGACCCCTTGTCCTGAATGTAGTGGCGGTAGATGAATACCGGCACGATGAGCGCGGCAGAACGCCAGGCCGGTGCTCAAGGTTCCGGCGCCGTAGACGTCGGCGCCGAATCCCATGAAGGCGAGATTCACGAAGGACAGCAACGCGCCGGCGGCCAGAACCCAGGTGGGCGCGCGCCACGGCCGCTCCTGCCGCGGGCGGTCCAGCCGATGAATCCAGCCGGCATTCAGATTGAGGAAATTGAAAATCAGGTAGCCGATGTTGGCGGCGCCGATGACGAACACCGAATCGGACAGCAGCAGCAGGAACAGATTGAAGCCCAGATTGGTCAGCATGGCGTTGGTCGGGGCGCCGTGCGAGTTCACCTTGGCAGAGGTATTTCGGCAGCCAGCCGTCGAGCGACGCCTGGTACAGCGTGCGCGAGGAGCCCGCCATGGAGGTCATCAGCGACAGCACCAGCGCGAGGATCAGCATCACGACCACGACCGCGCCGACGAGCCGGCCCGCGTGCACCATCTTGCGCCATGACCGCCGCGACGCCCATGCCGCTGTAGATATCCGGGCGCCAGCATGCCGCCGTACTACGCCGGCGTGGCGGTCACATTGCCGGCGGCGTCGATGACCGCTGGCTGCACCAGAGTGCCCAGGCCCAGAAAGCCCTGGAAGGCAAACGGCACCAGGTGTACACGACCACGCACAGCAGTCCGGAATAGAAGATCGCCTTGAACGTGTCGGTCTTGGGATTCTTGAATTCGCCCGTGTAGCACACGGCGGTCTCGAAGCCGTAGGTGGACCATGCCGCCAGGAACATGCCGGCCGCAAACACGGTGATGCCCGCCATGTTCCAGGTGCCGTCCGTCGATCCGCCCCATGGCGTCGTGCGCCAGGGGGCGAGCGGGAAGAAATTGGCCTTGACGATGTCGCCCGTGAGGATGGGCACGATGCCGATCAGCAGCAGCGGGATCATCGCCGAGATGCCGAGGATCTTGGTGGTATTGGCCGAGCGCAGGATGCCGCCGTCCTGGATGAACTTCACGGCCAGAAAGATGACCGCGCCCAGCACGAACACGGCGTTGATGCGCAGGCTCAAGCCGGTCTTGAGGCAGCCCAGATCGAGCAGAGTGATCTGCCAGGTGTTGATCGCCGCATCCGGCGCGAACAACCCGCTCAAGATGTAGCCGGCCGCGAGCGCCGAACCCGTGGCCTGCACCGGCGACCAGGCGAACCAATTGCACCACACCGAGATGGGCGCAACGAGCTTGCCATAGCGCACCCAGGCGATGGCGCCATAGATCGAGGTGCCGCCCGACTTATTGGGAAACAGCCCGGCGATTTCCGCGTAGGTGAAGGACTGAATGAAGCCCATGGCGATCGACGCCATCCAGATGACCCAGGAGAGCTTGCCGACGGTCGCCGCCACGGCGCCGATGGAGAACAGCACCAACGGCGGCACGCCGCTCGCCACCCAGAAAGCCCCGGTCCAGTCGATGCCGCGCTCCAGACCGGCGCTTCGCCGCTCTTGCGCGCCGGGTTCGCGCCCGCGACTACTTCAGCCGTCGAACTCATCGATTGATGCGCTCCGTAGTCAAAACAGTTTTCGTAGTTCTTCGGCGATTTCGAAGATATCTCCCACGATGCCGTACTTGGCCACGCCGAAAATCGACGCCTCGGCGTCGCTGTTGACGGCGACGATGGTGGCCGACGTGCTTCATGCCGGCGAGGTGCTGGATTGCGCCGGACACGCCCATGGCGATGTAGAGCTTGCAGGCGCTCGCGGTTTTGCCGGACTGGCCGACCTGGCGGCTCTTGGGCAGCCAGCCGGCGTCCGCGATGGGCCGGGAACAGCCGAGCGTCGCGCCGACGGCATCCGCCAGCTCGCGAAATTGCGGCACCTTGGCTTCTTCGCCGATGCCGCGGCCGATGGTCAGAATGAACTCCGCGGCCGTCATGTCGACATCGTCGCCGGCGCTCAATTCGACGAATTCTCGCGCCCGTTGGCGCGGCTCTGCACCGGCAGGCGCGATCGAAGGCCGTGATTCGCGGCGATGCCGGCCTGTTCCGGGGCCTTGAATACATTGCCGCGGATCGCCAGCAGCACCGTGCTGCGGCCGGGGAAGTCCACTTCGACACTGACCTTCTGACCGTAGCCGCCGCGGGTCGCGACCAGCTCGCCGTCGATGCGCTCGCGCGTTGAACACATCCGTGGCGAACCCAAGCCCGAGGCGCGCCGCGAGCGCAGCGGCGTAACCGAAGGAATCGACGCTGTGGGCGACCAGCACCACGTCCGGGCTTGCGCTGGGCGATCAATGCGCCGACGGCGGACTCGAAGGTATCCGGGTCGAACTCGGCGGCGCCGACCTTGACGGTCACGATCTCGTCGACTCCCGCCACGCTCAACGCGCTGAACGAAGCGTCTGCGGCGAGTCGCCGAGGATGGCGACCGCGACCTCGTCGCCCGGCGCGGCGCAGGCTCGCGGCCGCGCCGATCAATTCCAGCGATACGGGGCGCAGTTCGCCGCGCCGCTGTTCCGCGATGACGAGAATGCCGCTCATGTCTGCAGCTCCCTTGAATTCGCGGATGATTTCGGCGAGCCGCGCCGCCTGCTGCGCGGCGTCTCCCTCGATGAGCTGCGCGCGGCCCTTGTCCGGAACATACATGCGGCGCACCCGCGACAGGGATCCGGCCTCGCCCACGTCGGCGTCGCTCAGAGCCAGATCCGCCAGCGACAGCACCTCGATGGGTTTCGCTGCCGCCTGCTTGATGCTGCGCAAGCGAGGCGTAGCGCGGAGTATTGATGCCGAGCTGGATGGTCAGCACCGCCGGGCATTGAATCTCGACCTCATGCAGCAGTCCGCCTTCCAGCTCGCGCCGAAAAACGGCCGCTCCTGGCGCCCGGAGCATAAGTGAGGTTGCTCACGACGGCGCGCGTGCGGCCAGCCGAGCAAGGCGGCGGTGGCGATGCCGGTCGATGCAAACGACTGATCGGAGGATTGCACGCCGGCGAACAGCATGTCGCGGAGCCTCGCGCTTCGCCACGGCCGCCAGCACTCGGGCGATGGCGATGGAATCGGAGCCCTCGATGGCCGCGTCCCAGATGCGGATCGCGCGGTCCGCGCCCTTGGCCAGGCACTTGCGCAGCGATTCGTCCACTTCGTCGGTTCCCACCGAGACCAGCGACCACTTCCACCGGCTCGGCGGACGCCTCCTTGATCTTGACGGCCTCCTCCAAGGAGAAGTCGTCCCATTCGTTCAAATCGCGAATGAAAAAATCCGGGTCGACATCGCGCCCGTCGTCGCGGATCTCGAAGTCCTCGTCGAGTGCCGCGACCTGCTTGACGGCTACCAGAATCTTCATGCCGGCACCTCCTCGGCGCGGCGCGCGGGAATGGCTTCGCGAATCAGCTCGATGAGTTCCTTGACCACGAATTTGCCCTCGTTGCCGGTGGTTTTGAGCGCGTCCTCGAACATGGTGAGATCCTTCGGGCAGCTGACCACGTAGACCTCGAGTCCCGGAATCGCCGCCGCCTCCCGCATCCGATTCTGCGCCGGTTTTTCCGAGCCCACGGGGTCGGGGACCCAGATTCTGCCGCCGCCGGCGCCGCAGCAGAAGGAGTTGGCCTTGCAGCGTCCCATCTCGACGAGCTCGCAGCCGAGCAGGGCCAGCAATTCGCGCGGCGCATCGTAGCCCTTGTTGAAGCGGCCCAAGTGGCAGGGGTCGTGAAAGGTCACGCGGTATTTCAAGCGGACGGGCGACTGTGCAGTCGCCCGTCGGCGAACAGCCGCTTCGCCAGCGTCGTGTAATGCTCGATCTCGAACTTGCCGCCGAAGTCCGGATATTCGTTGCGGATGGTATTGAAGGAATGCGGATCGGTGGTGACGATGCTTTTGAACGATGCGCTCGCGAGCGCCGATGACATTGGCGGCCGCCAGCACCTCGTACAGGCCTTCCTCGCCCACGCGGCGCACGTCGTTGCCGGCATTCGATTCGCCGTCATAGAGAATCCCGAAATCGACCCCCGCCTCGTGCAGCAGGGAGGCGAATATCTGCGAGACTTTCTGATTGCGCGGATCGAAGGAGGCGTAGTCGCCGACGAACCACAGCACGTCCACCGGCTCCTTGCGCGCATCCTTGACCGGGAAGGGCAGGGGCTTGCTCCAGGCGCCGCGCTTGCGCTTCGACTCGCCGAAGGAATTGCCGGTTTTGTGAATCGTCTGCAGAGTCTTGGTGAGCAGCGGATCCATGGCGCCGTCTTCGACCAGCTTGCGGCGCATCTGCACGATGATGGGCACATGCTCCACCGCGACCGGGCAGATCTCGACGCAGGCCATGCAGGTGCGGCACGACCATAGGGTTTCCATGGCCACCTGCCCGGGCGCCTTGCCGTGGATGTCGAGTTCGGCGGCTTCGGGAACGACGCCGGATTCGAGCGTTGCGTGCGCAAATTCGCGCAGGCTCAATATCACGTCGCGCGGCGACAGCGGCGCGCCCACGGCGCGCGCGGGGCAGGCCTCGTGGCAGCGGCCGCACTTGGTGCAGGCGTCGAGATTCAGCAGCTGCTTCCAATTGAAGTCGGTGATTTTCGCCGCGCCCACCTGTTCCTGCGAGTCGGGAACGCGCGGCAGCCGTTGCGCCGCCAGCGGGTCGCGCACCATCAGCGAGGCCGCCGCCGTGAAGATGTGCTTGACCTTGGTGAAGGGAATCAGCGCGATGAGCAGCAGCGCGATCAGTCCGTGAAACCACCACAGGCCATGGCGCAGCAGGCCGCCGCCCGTGCTCTCCGAGGCCCAGCGCGCGCATGCCTTCCGCGAGCAGCGCGCCCACCGGGGACCACCAGCGGGTATCCCAGACGTCCGCGCGATCCTGCAGCCAGACCAGCCTGGCCGCTTCCAGCACGTAGCCCGTGCAGGCGATGATCAACAGCAGCCAGAGGAATGCCCAATCCTCGCGGCGATATTGCGGCCGGTTGAAATCCGGATCGCCCGGCACGCGGTCGGGCCGCGCGTAGTCGAGCTTCGGCAGCCGCATCCAGCCGCGCCGATACATCATGAATACGAGCCCCGCGATCAGTGCGACGCCCGGCCACATCCAGGATCAGCGAGAACACCAGGTAGAACTCGCCGTGCCAGAAGCGAATTCCGAACAGCGGTTCGAGAATGTCGTATTCCAGGGTGATGGTCGCGGTGCCGGCGAACAGCAGCATGAATCCGTAGAAAATCAGCCGATGCGCGCCTCCCGCCGCCGCGATCGCGGCGGTCGATGGTGCGGTGGCTGAGCACCGAGGAGAGCATGGCGCCGAACCGCGCTCCACAG
The DNA here is from genome assembly GCA_963837435.1 of uncultured Gammaproteobacteria bacterium. GTDB lineage: Bacteria > Pseudomonadota > Gammaproteobacteria > Steroidobacterales > Steroidobacteraceae > Bog-1198. The sequence goes on along the minus strand of CAWINJ010000007.1, from coordinate 942,620 downwards.
TCCGCCCTCGAGCTGCAAGCGCGCGCGCCGCGGCGATACTTGCGGACCTGCACATAGACGCCGTAGCAGAAACACCGCGATGGCGGCGTAGCCCAGCACGTAGAAGAGCCGCACCTCGGCCTTGAGAACGCCTCGAACAGGATCCGAGTGACAGCGTCGGTGCGGCTCACGATCTAGGTCTTGTATTCGAGCTCGAACTTGCCGCCCGGCATGTGCGCGGCGCCCCAGACGGCGACTTCGCGCTTGTAGGGCAGCGGCAATTGCGCCTTGGCTTCCTCGATTTCGCGCGCCAGCCGCTGGCCGGTGAAGGTCGCATCCGCAATGAGGCGCGGCGCTTCGGCATCGCCGATCAGGTACACGTCCTTGACCCCGTTCTTCTGCCACTCGCCGTGGCGGGCCTTGAGCTCGGTGTACAGGCTGTTGTTCGAATGCCGGCCGGTGACCAGCACCAGGGAGTCGAATTCCACCCAGCGCTGGCTCTTGTTGGCTCGCGCGGCAACTGGCCGCGGCCGCGGTAGGTGCGCTTGGAGCCGTCGCCGAAGATGTCGTACACCTCCAGGCGTCCCTTTTCGATGCGCGAGCTGAAGGCGTTGTGAATCTCCTTGATGTGCAGCTCGTGCATGCGCCGCATCATGTTCGGATATTCGAGCGTGAAGTGCATGTAATTGGCGAGGTGCACGCCCGTGACCAGGGTGACTTCGTGTCCCGCCACGGCCAGCTTCTCCGCGAGGCTGGGCGCCATGAAGTAGGTGTCGGCATTCAGGATCACGACCCGCTTGCCGATGGCCTTCTTGCCTTCGAGCACCTGTTCCGGCGTGAGCTGATCGGGCTGCGAGGCGTCCGCCCCCGGAATGGGATCGTGGCTCAGGCAATTGGTGCCGTCCGTATTCCACGACGAGCCCGTGGCGATGACGATTTTCTCCGCGCCGTAGGTGAGCGCCGTCTCGGCCGTCATGGGCTTCTGGCCGAGCGCCACCTGGCTCTGCTTGTTCTTCTTCACGAGCTTGTTGATCTGCAGCTCGCGATAGTCGCGGTGGTAGCCCCACTCGCCGAGCCCGGGCAGGGTGACGACGGAATTCAGATGACCGCCGATCTTGGCCGCCGTGTCGTACAGATGCACGGTGTAGCCGCGCTCCATCAGCACGCGGGCGCACTCGGCGCCGGAAGGGCCGGCGCCGACCACCAGGATGGAGTCGTCGGAGCCGCGTTTCGGGAACTTCTCCGGATGCCAGCCGCGCCGATATTCCTCGCCCGCGGTGGCGTTCTGCGTGCAGATCATCGGCGGGCCGCCGATTTCCCAGCGCGAAATGCATACATTGCAGCCGATGCAGACGCGGATGTCGTCGTAGCGGCCTTCTTCGATTTTCTTCGGCAGCCAGGGATCGGAGATGGAGGGCCGCGCCGCGCCGATGATGTCGGCGATGCCCTTGGTCACGATCTCGGTCATCTTTTCCGGGTCGGTGAAGCGGCCGACGCCCAGCACCGGCTTCTTCGCCACTTGCTTGACGAAGCGCGTCCAGGGCACCTGGTGGCCCTGCTGGTAGAACCGCGACGGACCCGGCGTCCTCGCCCCACTCGGCGATGTCGCCCACATCCACGTCCCACAGGTCGACCAGCGGATCGGCCAGCGCGATGAATTTCATGCCGTCGTTCTCGACCTCGACGCCGGAGTCGCCGTACAGGGTGTCGACGGCGAAGCGGGTGGCGATGGCGCATGTCGTTGCCGACGGCGCGGCGCACCTTTTCCAGGGTCTCGAGCCAGAAGCGCGCGCGATTTTCCAGCGAGCCGCCGTACTTGTCCTTGCGCTTGTTGTAGTAGGGCGAGAGAAACTGCAGCGGCAGGTAGGAGTGCGCGCCGTAGACATAGACGATGTCGAAGCCGGCGTCGCGGGAGCGCAGCGCCGCGTCCACGTAGTACTGCTGGACGGTGGCGATGTCGTCCAGGTCCATTTCCTTGCAATAGGTGAGGGTCTCGAATTCCGAGGCGTATTGGCTCGGGCCGCGCGGAGTCGCGCGCGATTCCATGCAGGGCGCGTGCGAGGCGCCGTACCACAGCTCGACTCCGGCCAGGGAGCCGAAGTGATGGATGTGATCGGTCATGGCGCGCAGATTGCGCACGTCGCCCGGCATCCCAGATGCGCGCCGACAGGCGATGCGTGTCGTCCGACTCGGGGTGAATCGAACAGTACTCCGTATTGATCCCCGCCCAGCCGCCTTCGGCCTTCAGCGAACGATGCGCCGCCTGGAAGCCCGGCTTGTCGGAACCCGCGCCGATGCAATGCGGCACCTGGTAGAACCGGTTGCGCAGCGTCTTCGGGCCGATCTTGATCGGCTGAAACAGGATGTCGTGTTTTGGATCGCGCGCCATACTCTTATCCTCTGGCTTGTGGAGCGGTGTTTATCTGGGAAGGGCTCGCCCCTCGAGGCGAGGAACTCGTATCATATTCTCGATCGAACGGCGCCGGCCAGGTAGACCCCCGCGCCCGCGAGGACGTGGCGATGAGCGGGGTGCGCAGGCATCGGAAATAAATAACATGTCAGTTACTGTAGTGCAAATTTATTGCGTGCAGTGTAAATTGACTCGTGAGCGCATGGAAGCCGCAGCCTATGCGTGACCCTTTGGAGTAAAAGAGGCCTCGCGTGGCGCGTTCACCCAAGAATCCGATATCGGCAGTCCCGTCTCGGCCGCCGCCGGCAATGTCGGCCGGCAATTGGGCGCCGTCGCGCGCCGGGTCCGCGAAAGCCAGGATTTGACGCTGACGGATGTGGCGCTGTCCGCCGGCATCAGTGCCGGAATGCTCAGTCGGCTGGAAACGGGGCATGTCACCCCCAGTTTGGAAACCCTGGTCGCGCTGGCGGGCGCGCTCGGCGTGCGGCCGGCGCTGCTGCTGCAGCAACTGGGCGGCGACGAGGAGGGGGCGCAGCGGGTGCCCGCCGGCCAGGGACTCGAAGTGGTCCGCCGCGGTACCCGCCGCGGCCACACCTATCATCTGTTGGCGGCGCAGCGCGGCCCGCGCAAGTCATTCGAGCCCTTTTTGGTGACGCTCACCGACAAGAGCGAGGTGTTCCCGGGCTTCCAGCACCCCGGCACCGAATTCATCTACCTCCTCGCCGGTTCCCTGACCTACCGGCACGGCAGCCACAGCTATCCGCTGGGACCGGGCGATTCGTTGAGTTTCCGCGGCGACGTGCCGCACGGCCCCGAGACCCTGGACAAGGTGCCGATTCGGATGCTGTCCATCATCATCTACGATGATGAGCGTTGAGGCCGGTTGGAAGCGACAATCACTTGGGAGCCGCAAACCGGATTTGAGCGGCGGGCTTTACGGCTCCGACCGGTGCATCGCCGCCAGCTTCGCCTCCATCTCGGCGCCGAAATGGGCCTGGGGGTTCGAAGCAGTGATGTGTTCGCGCTGCTCCCGCGCGGCGATGGCGGCCTTGGCCGTTTCGAAGGCTTCGCGCAGGGTGCGGGCCGTGGGCAATGCGTCGCGATAGAATGCCTCGCCGAAGTAGGTCAGATCGCGATCGTTCGAACAGCCGAACGAGGTGCGGTCGGCCGCGGCCGCCGTGATGACGATGGTTTGCGGGTCGCGCAAGGATTCGATGAAGCCTCCCGCGTAGCAGGCCGAGATGATGATGACCCGCCACTTGATGCCGGACTCGCGCAGGGCATCGGCGAGATCCTCGTCGGTGAGGTCATTGAGCGGCAGCTGCGAATTGGAGACCACGATGGCGGGATCCTGCGCGCCGTGCGAGGAGATCGACAGGAACAGCACGTCGCGGTCGCGGTTCATGCGTGCGCCGAGGCCGCGCAGGGCGTACTTCAATCCCGACACGGTGGCGAGCGGAGCGCGATCCAGGTCGCGCTCATCGTTGATCAGGGACAGGCTTCTGCCGTCGATGGCATAGCGCTCGCCGAGCACCCGCGATGCCAGACCGATTTCCTGCGCGAACACCTTCTCGTCGCCGACGCCGGCAAAGCCGAGAAAGAACGTCCTGGGTTCGACGGAGGCTTGGTGTCCAGCGGAGGTCTCATGTCCGACGGCGGCCAGCGCGGCATCGATACGCGCCGCCTGGTCGAACAACAGGGCCTCGCCGTCCACCGCCGAGTCGTCCTGCCGGGCGGCTTGCGTCTCGAGCGGGTTCCACACATCGGGAATGACATCCAGTGCATCGGTGGCCCAGGTAAACCCCGCGATGAAAAGCAGGCCGGCACAGGCGGCCGCGCGCTGAGTTTCTCCCGTCACGGCGTGCAGTGCGCGCGCCAGATACAACAGCGTATACACGCCGGCGATGAGGGCCAGAACCGGGAACCAGGAGGGATCGAGCAAGATCGCGACCACGCTCGTGAGCAGCAGCGGCACCGGCACCGCTCCCATGGCCAGCGCCAGCGCGGGGCCAAACGCCGGCGCCGGGCGCGCCCGCCATCGGAGCAGGCCGGCCAGCGCCAGAATGGCGAGCACGTACCAGGCCAGCAGCGGAATGCCGCCGGCAAAAAATTGCGGATCCGGCTGCGATTGCCACCAGTCGATCGCGATCCAGGCCGCCAGCCAGGCCGCGCCCATGATCAGAGTCGCCCGCAGGGGTTGGGCCGATGGCAGCGATTTCACCCGGCGCAGCAGCCACAAGCGGGCCAGAGCCGAGAGCCAGCCCTGCGGTGAGGCGTCGATGTTCATGTCTGGTTCATTCGTGCCTGGTTCATTCATGCGTGGCGCCGATGATACAGGAGGCTATTAGAACGCTGCGGTCTGCGGTATGTTCAATCCGCGCCGGGAACGGTGAGCGGCGTCGAATTGCGGAGGCAGCATGGCCTTGTTCAAGTTGGGTGAAGTTTCCCCGACGGTGGCGTCGAGCGCCTATGTCGCTCCGAACGCATCGGTGCTCGGCAACGTGATTCTCGCCGAGCATAGCAGCGTCTGGTTTGGCGCCACCCTGCGGGGAGACAACGAGAGCATCGGCGTCGGAGCCGGCAGCAATGTGCAGGATGGAGCGGTCATGCACACCGACCCGGGCTTTCCGCTGACCCTGGGCGCCCATGTCTCGGTAGGTCATCAGGCCATGCTGCACGGCTGCACCGTGGGTGACGGGTTCGCTCATCGGCATTCAAGCCGTGGTGCTGAACGCGGCCGTGATCGGCAACGGCTGCCTGGTGGGCGCCGGTGCCCTCATCACCGAGCGCAAGGTCTTCGCCGACGGCAGCCTCATTCTGGGAGCGCCCGCCAAGGTGGTGCGCGAGCTCAGCGCCGAGGAGCGGGAAAATCTTTTGAAGGTCGCGGCAAACTACGCCGCACGCGCCGCGTACTATCGAAATCACCTGCAGCTCATTGCAGAACGCTGAACGGAACGGCAGTCAAGGGGAGAAACGCATGTCGGACGATCGCATACGGGACCTGAGCGGCAAGGACCTAAGCAACAAGGATCTGAGCAACAAGGATCTGAGCAGGCGCGAATTCGTGCAGGCAACGGCCTCGGGTTTGGTGCTGGCGGTGGTCCCTGCCGTGGCGCTCGCCGCTTCCGCCAAGGACGCGGGCAAGGCTGCGGTGCTGGCACAGATCCCCAGGATGCACGCCGAGAACTTGAAGCGGCTGCAAGAATGGATCGCGCTGCCGTCGATTGCGGCGGAGAACCGCAATTATCCGCAGGGACCCGAATACATGGCCAAGCTCGCGCGGGACGCGGGCTTTACCGGCGTCAAGCTCATCCCCACCTCGGGCAAGCCCGGAGTGTTCGGCAAGATCGATGCGGGCGCGCGGACCACGATGGCCATCTATTTCATGTACGACGTCAAACAGTTCGTGCCGGAGGAGTGGAGCTCGCCGCCGCTCGAGGCGCGCCTGGTGCAGAAGGCGGGTCTGGGCACCGTCTGCATGGGGCGCGGAGCCGTGAACCAGAAAGGGCCGGAGAACTCGTTCCTGAGCGCGCTGATGGCGTTCAAGGCGGCGGGAAGGAAATTGCCGGTGAACCTGGTGCTGGTGTGCGAAGGCGAGGAAGAGATCGCCTCTCCGCATTTTCACGAGGTCATCGCCCATCCCGACGTGCTGCCCGAGCTCAAGAAGTGCGCCGGCGTTTTCATGCCCGAGGCGGGTCAGGACCGCGACGGAGGGGTGGAGGTATCCCTGGGCGCGAAGGGCGTCGTGGAGCTCGAGCTGGTGTCGAGCGGCGAGATGTGGGGCCGCGGGCCGGCGCACGATGTGCACTCGAGCCTCGAGGCGCAGGTAGATTCGCCGACCTGGCACCTGGTGCAGGCCCTGAACACCCTGGTCGAGAAGGATGGGCACACGCCGGCCGTGGAAGGATTCTTCGATCAAGCCAAGCCATTGACCGCGGCACAGGAACAGATGGTCCGCGAGCATGCGGCAAAGACCGCCGAAGCCACGGTGAAGCAGGCGCTGGGCGTGCAGCACTGGGTCCACGACAAGAACTGGGCGGACTCGCTGATGCTGCTCGAGTCGCGGCCGACGATCAATATCGAAGGGTTGGTGGCGGGATACACCGGACCCGGCGGCAAGACAGTGCTGCCGCACCGGGCCGTGGCCAAGATCGACATGCGCCTGGTGCCCGATATGACTGCGGCCGACACTCTCGCCAAGCTGAAGGCGCACCTGGCCAAGCACGGGTTCGCCGACATCGAAGTCAATATGAGCGGCGGCTACGATCCCACGCAGACCGATCCGGCCAGCAAGCTGATTCAGACGCAGCTGGCGACCTACCGCAAGCTCGGACTGGATCCGCAGCTCTGGCCGCGCTCGGCGGGGTCATGGCCCGGCTACGTCTTTACCGATGCGCCCTTGAAGCTGCCCGCGGGGCACTATGGGCTGGGTCATGGCACCGGCGCGCACGCTCCGGACGAGTACTACGTGATCGAGTCGAGCAATCCCAAAGTGCGGGGGCTGGACGGCGCCATCGCCTCGTTCGTCGAGTTCTTGTACGCCCTGGCGTGAGCGAGCCGATTCAGACTGAGCGCGGCCTGCCGGTGCGAACGCTCCGAAGCAGTGCTAGGTGATGAAGGAGTGCTTGGCGATGAAGGAGTGCTAGGTGATCGAGCCTGCTCCGTCGAGGCAGGTGATGCCATCGACTCGTACCTTCACCACATCGGTCTCGTGCCGGCCTTCGGCGGTGTCGAAATACTGGCGGTCCACTGCAATCGTCCGAGGGGCGTGCGGCGACACACTGTAGCCGACTCGCTTGACCTCCGAGCGCGTGGTGCCGTCCGCGGTCTTCCAATCTACCCGGTAGCGGATCATGCCGCTGCAGCCGTTCGCTCCGCATCGCTCGCCGTTGATGCCGAAGGCAATGCGGAATTCGTCCTTGTTGAGGCGCATGACGAGAGGATCCTGGGTCAATGAGACCGAGCGTTCCGCGGGAGGGGAGGCGACGGCGGCCGCGCTCGAGGCCAATGCCGCCAAAAGGGTCAGCGAGATGATCTTCACGGAAAACTCCTGTGTCCTGCGCATGTCGAGAATTGCGCATGGACACAAGATAGCCGCGCGCCCTCGCGGCGACAAACGAGGAAATCTTGGGAAAATGCGCAATTCGCTCATGTGTCGCGGGCCCTGGCGGCTCGCGGCCAGGGAGCCGCCCTCAGAGGCGAGCGCTATTTGCCGGCCGGCTTGTCGCCCGATTCGTTGGATTTATCGTCTTTGACCGCTGCTTTGGCTTTCTGCGCACCGTGCTTGGCCGCGTCGGCCACCTTGTGCGCTCCCTCCTTGGAAGCAGTCGCCACCTTGTGCGCCCCCTCCTTGGAGGCTGTGGCCACCCTGTGCGCGACCTCTTTGGCCGCCCCGGCTACTTTGTGGGCGCCGTCCTTCGCCGCCTTGGCCACGGTCTTGGCGTCGCGCTTGACTGCCGCGCCGACCGCCTTGGCATCGTCCGACACTGTCGAGGATGCGCTCGGCGGCGGATCGTCCGCCGCCTGCACGCTCAACAGGGGGGCTGCCGCCCATCCGAGTACGAGCAAGCCAGCAAGATACTTTGTCATCATCGTCTCCGTTGTTTCCTGCTAGTTGAACACGCCGCCGTACTGCTCCCGAAGCACCGCTTTCTGAACCTTGCCTGTTCCACCCACCGGCAGCGAGTCCAGGAATATGACCTCGTCCGGCACGCACAGGTGGGCCACCTGTGTCGACAGGTATTCCAAGATCTCCGCCCGCTGCAGCGCATGGCCTTGCTTGCGCACGACGAACAGCAGCGGCCTTTCCTGCCATTTCGGATGCTTGACGCCGATGACGGCCGCCGCGGCCACCGCCGGATGACCCATGGCGGCGTTTTCCAGATCGATGGAGCTGATCCACTCGCCGCCGGTCTTGATCAGATCCTTGGTGCGATCCCTGATCTGCATGACGCCCTGTGCATCGATGGTGGCTATGTCGCCGGTGGGAAACCAGCCGTCGACCAGCGCCGAAGTGTCGCTCTTGTAGTAGCGGCTCACGATCCACTGGCCGCGCACCATGAGCTCGCCCTGCGATTTCCCATCGCGCGGCAATTCGGCGCCCTGGGCATCGACGACTTTGAGCTCGACGCCGAACACCGATTTGCCCTGCTTCGCGATGAGGGCATGCCGCTGCGCGCACGGCAGCTGCCACTGCTCGGAATCGAGGCAGCTCAGCGTCGCCACCGCCACCGTCTCGGTCATTCCCCAACCCTGGCGCACCTCGATGCCGTAGCGCTCGCACAGCGCGCCGATCAAGGAGGTCGGCATGGCCGAGCCGCCGGCGATCACGCGCCTGAGGGTGGAGAGGCGCAGATTGTTGTCCTCGAGGTGCTGCAGCATGCCCAGCCATACGGTCGGAACACCGGCGCTGACCGTGACCTCTTCGGCCTCCATCAGGCGGTACAGCACGGCGCAGTCCGGCCGCGGGCCCGGCAGGACGAGCTTGGCGCCGGCGATCAAGGCGGCATAGGGAATGCACCAGCCGTTGATGTGGAACATGGGGACGATGGGCAGAACGGTTTCACTGGGAGAGAGGCCAAGCAAGCCGGGCAGGCAGATGGTGATGGCATTGAGCACCATGGATCGATGCGAATACAGGGCGCCCTTGGGATTTCCGGTGGTGCCGGAGGTGTAGCACAACACGGCGCCGGCACGCTCGTCGAATTCCGGCCATGCGAATTGCGCACTGTGCGCACCGATCAATTCCTCATAGCAACGAAGGTGGGGAATCCCTTCATCGGCGGGCATGTTCGCCGCATCGCTGAGGCAGATCCAGCACTCGACGCCCGGACAATGCGGCGCGATCCCCTGGATCAGCGGGACGAAGGTTGCATCGAACAGAATGACCCGGTCTTCGGCGTGGTTGATGATGTAGATCAATTGCTCCGGGTGCAGGCGCGGGTTGCAGGTGTGCATGACCATGCCGCTGCCGGAGACCGCGTAGTAGGCTTCCAGGTGGCGGTGATTGTTCCAGGCGATGGAGGCCACCGCGTTTCCCGCATCCAATCCCAGCTGACGCAGTGCATTGGCCAGCTGCCGCGCTCGAGCCGCGCAGTCGGCAAAGCTGTAGCGAAATGCCGGGCCATGCGTCTCCTGAGAGACGATTTGCGCTGTCCCGAACTGCGCCGCGGCATGTTCGATGATGCCGGAAATGAGCAGAGGCCGATCCATCATCAGTCCAGGCTGCAGCATGTGCGTCTCCCGTGCATGCGTGGCGACCGTCGGTTACCGAGCCTGCTCCCGCGGAGCGGATCCAGGGCCGCCCAGCCTCAATGGTGCGGGCCGCCCGGCCTCAATGGTGTGCGGCCGCCTTCTCTTGTTCTCGGTAGGCCATCCAACTCTGATCGATCAGGTACGCGTGGATGTCATCGACTTCCTTCTCGCTCAGGATGTCGTCGAAGCGTTCCATCCCCGCGGGTGCGAGCACCCCCTTGAGCACGATGTCCTTGAATGCCGCATGCAGCCCGTCGTTGAGCTTGCGCAGGTCCGGCGTGGTGCTCGGCCCCAGCACATGGCAGCGCGAACACTCCTGGACGAACTTGACTTCGCCGTCGTCGATCTGCGCCTGGGTTGCGGTTGCTGCCGGCGGCTTCGGAAAAGGGTCTTCCACCCGCGCGGGCGGCGTGGGTACCGCACCGCCGCCGAGCTTGAAGGCGATGATGCGGTTGACGTTCTGGTACTTGAGCGCGGCGCTGCTCGGGGGGATCGGGCCCACGGTAATTGCGGTGCCGCCGTATCCCGCTTGAATCGCCACGAACTGCTCGCCGTTGATGGCATAGGTCGTGGGCGCCGCCATCAGATGGCTGCCGGTCTTGATGACCTTCAGCACCTTGCCGGTGTCGGCGGCGTAAACCCAGAGCTCGCCGCTGCCGCGTCCCTGGAATACCAAATTTCCGGCCGTCGACATCACGCCGCCGTCGTAGCCGCGGATCCCCGAAGAGGTTTCGTGCTCCCACACGATTTTTTGCGCCACCGGGTCCCAGGCGCGCAGCAACTCGCGCACCAGGTTCACCTTGCGGGTCGCGCGCAGCGATTGCAGGTCCGGCAGCGGCCCATACAGGCTCTTCAACGCGGCCGCGTCATAAGTGTCGTCGGGGTATATGCCCTTGGACAGTGAAGAAGCCATCGAGGAATTTCACCCTGCCGCCGTTGTGCAGCATGTCGACCCAGACCGCGGACATGTCGATCACGGGGATGTAGACCAGGTGTGTCTGGGCGCTATAGGACATGGGATTCCAGGTGTGCCCGCCCGACCAGGACGGATACACATTCTTCGGCGAGCCATACCAATCGGCGGCCGGCGTCACCACGGGCCGGCCCGTCTTCATGTCGATGTGCGACGCCCAGTTCACGAAGGTGAAGTTCTTGGCGGACAGCAGCTGGCCGGTCTTGCGGTCGAGGACGTAGAAGAATCCGTTCTTGTTGGCCTGCATGATCACGGCGCGCGGGGTGCCGTCGATGGATAGTTCCGCCAACACCAATTTCTGCACGGCATCGTAGTCCCAGCTGTCGCGCGGCGTGGTTTGGTAGTACCAGGCCATGCGCCCGGTCGTGGCGTTCACAGCGAGGATGGATGCGGCGAACAGGCCGTCCAGCCGCGCCGGCCCGAGTTGGCGCAGATCGTAGGGCGCCGCATTGGCCGTGCCGAAGTAGAGCAGATTCAAGGCCGGATCGTAGGCGAACCCATCCCACGCGGTGGCCCCGCCATTGAATTCCGGCTTGCGGTGCGGATCCCAGGTCTTGTCCGCCTGCGCCAGCTCCGGATTCTCATAGGGCTTTCCCACGGCCGGCGGTACGGTATAGAAGCGCCATTTCAATGCGCCGGTTTCCAGGTCATAGGCAGAAACATAACCGCGCACCGCGGTATGGCCCATGTCGGCGCCGCTATTGCCGATGACGACCACGGAACCCGCGATTTGCGGCGCGCCGCTGCTCGAATAGGGCAGCTGGTGATCGGTGATGGTGTCCGCCACCCATATTTTCTTGCCGGTCGCGGCATCGAGCGCATGCAGGCGGCCGTCGACGGACGCCACGTAGACCTTGCCCTTCCACACGGCCACGCCGCGATTGACCAGGTCGCAGCAGGGGTGCCGGCCCCTGAAGTAATCGGGCTTCGGGTCATATCGCCAGAGTTCCTTGCCGGTGGCGGCGTCCACTGCGTACACATAGCCCCAGGTTCCCGAGGTGTACATGATTCCGTCGATGACGATGGGGGTCGCCTCCTGCCCGCGCATGGGTTCGCCCAGGTCGTATTGCCAGGCAAAACCCAGCTGCTTGACGTTCTGCGCATCGATGCTCGCCAACGGCGAGTAGTAGCTGCCGTCCTTGTCGCGGCCGCCGGTGAACCAGTTCTGCGGCTCTTTGTCCGCCGCCTGCAATCGCGCGGCGTCGAGGTTGCCCGCAGTCTGGGGCGCCGCCCTCGATGGCAGGGCAGTCACCGCCAGCATCAGCAGCAGCATCGTGCTCATCGATTGGGCGCGGCGCGAGCCGGGACGGGCGGGTGTCGGGTATCTGAGCAAGGTCCATTCTCCTGCGGGCGGCCGAAATTGGGGCGAACATCCGCTGCGCACATTACCACCCCGCGCCTGCGTCTTGGTGCGCACTCGCCACACTCGCCGCTTCGTGGCACCGGGGACAATGGCGTGATTTCGCAGATCTCACCCGTCTGCTTACCTATTCAACGAGCCTTTATCTCACGTACGGGGGCGCTTCATCAAATCGTAGGAGCGCTCCATCACATTTTTTCATAAGTGAGGCAGGCGACGAGTAATTTTCCGACGTCGACGACCGGGTCGCGAGAAACGGAGCCTCCATGAAGTGTCTCATTGAATCCACGGCCGCCGCGGTGATTCAGTCCCTGCGCGCGCACTTGAGCATCGTTGCGGCGCTAATCTTGGCGGGCGTACCAGCCCTTGCCCAGCAGGCCCTCGCTCAGCAGGCAGCTAACACCGAACCGCAGGCCGCGCTGCAAGAGATCGTCGTGACGGGATCCTTGATCAAGCGCACGGACACGGAGACGCCGAGTCCGGTGCAAATCATCACTTCCCAGGACCTGAAGGACTCGGGCTACACGCAAGTCGCCGACGTGCTGCGCAATCTCGCGGCAAACGGCTCGGGCACCTTGAATCAAGGCTTCGGCCAGGCCTTCGCGGCCGGTGCCACCGGCATCGCCCTGCGCGGTCTGTCGGTGGGCGACACGCTGACCTTGATCGACAGCGAACGCATGGTGTCTTACCCCCTGAGCGATGACGGAGAGCGTAGTTTCGTCGACGTTACCGCCATCCCGTTCAATGCGGTGGACACCGTCGAGGTGCTCAAAGATGGGGCATCGGCCGTCTACGGCGCCGATGCCATCGCGGGGGTGGTCAACGTCAAATTGAAGAAATCCTACGTGGGTTCGGAACTTACGATGGAGGGCGGCACGACCCAGTACGGCGATGGGACCACCGAACATGGCGCCGGCATTTGGGGTACGGGCGATTTGGGCAGCGATGGCTACAACGTGTATGTGGCAGTCGATTGGCACCACTCCGACAAGATTCTCGGCAGCAATCGCGACGGCGCGTTCACGACGACCAATTGGTCGGGTCTGCCGGGCGGCCTCAATACCAATCCAGGGGCGATTGGCGCTTCCAGTCTCACCTATCCGGACAGCATCTCCGGCTACCTGATCAATCCGAACACGACCTCCGGACAGCCCTATGCGTTCTTGCCGGGCTGCGACCAGGCGTCGCAGAACGCCGATAAGTGCACTTTCCCGTTCCCGGGGGTGATTCAGTCCCCGACGACCCAGATCAATCTCCTGAGCAAGTTCACCAAGGCACTCGGCGGCGACTGGACGTTCACGACCACGGGCTCGGTGTTCGACAGCTCCGCGCAGCAGGTCGCCGCCGGGCCGTCGACCTTTGGTCATGCGCTGAGCACGACGGGTCAAGAGGCGGGTGCCGTCGTGAACATCATTGGCAGTCCCGGCCAGCTGTTCTCGACCACCGTCTATCCCGTGCTCTCGCTGCCCGCGACTTCCCCGCTCAACCCCTTCGGCAACAGCTGCACGAAACCCTGCACCCCGTCGGCGGCGAATTTGGTTTACAGCTTCCCCGACGTCGGACCGTATCAAGTGTCCGTCGATACCATCACCTATCGGCTGTTCGGCGATCTGCGCGGCACCGCCGCCGGCTGGGATCTGGATGGGCAGGCGGGGATTGCCTATGCCAGCATGACGCAGAAAATTTATGGCCAAATCTTCCCGGGTGTTGCGCAGACGGATCTGAACAACGGCAGCTATGTCCCGGGAGTCAGCACCAACGGACTGTCGCTATTCGCGCAGGAAGGCTCCGACCACCCCTCGAGCACCCTGGGGGTCGTCGATCTGCATGGTTCGCGCCCGTTGTTCGACATGCCGGGTGGGCCGTTGTCCATCGCGACCGGCGTTCAATACATCCACAAAGCCCTGAACGCGCAAAACCCGCCCTCGGTCGTGTCCGGAGCCCAGCAAGGAAACATCGCCTTTGCGGTCGGTTCGCAAGACGATACCGCCGCCTTCATCGAACTCGGCGGCAAGATATTCAGTTCCTTGGAAGTGACCGCCGACGAGCGCTATGACCACTACGACACCTACGGGGGCTCGGCGACACCGAAGATCGGGCTCAAATGGACGCCCATCGATCAATTCGCGCTTCGAGGCACCTGGGGCAAGGGATTCCGGGCGCCCTCCATCGCCGAATCCGGCACCGCCGGGCTGGCGTTTGGCCAGGGCAATACCAACGATCCGGTGCTCTGTCCGGGTGGAGTGGCGAACGTCAAGGGCACTTTCAACGCCCTGTGCGCCTACCCCGCGATCGGAGTGGCGGCATCCAATCCCAATCTGAAGGCCGTGACCTCGACCAACGCCACGTTCGGCGTCATCTTCGAGCCGATCAAGGCCTTCAACGTGTCGGTGGACTGGTACCACATCGAGCTCAAGAACGACATCATCTCGGCGTCTTCCGCCGGCAGCTTCTACACCGATGCCATCGAGCTGGTTCGCGGGCCGCCGGCGACGGCGCAGGTGTGCACGGCGACGACCACCGGCGGAGCTCCTTGTCCGACCGCCACGGTGACGACGCCCGTGGGGTATCCCGCGTATACGCTGATCCCCTATATCAATGCGGGCGACACCAAGACCTCGGGGTACGACCTGGACCTGCGGAGCCAGTTCAACCTCGGCGATTTCGGTCGATTGAGAGCTCAGCTGAACTACACCTATATCGCCCAGTACGAGCTCATCGCCAGCGGACAGCTATTCGACTTGGCTGGCACTCACGGACCCTCCACCATTTCAGGCGACACCGGCAATCCCAGGAGCCGCGCGACCGCATCGCTGACCTGGGAGACGGGTCCCTTCACCAGTACGATTTCGGTGAACTACCAGAGTGCATTCTCGATCACCGATCCCACCATTGGCGCCAACACCTGCCTCGAGGCGCTCAAGGGCCGCGCACCGTCGGCCTACGGCTCGGCCATTTCGTCGGGAGTCACGACGCTGGCGAGTCAATGGTATCCGTACTGCGCGGTGCAGCACTTTACCGATACGAACTTGTATGCAAGCTACCAGGTCAACGACCATCTTTCGCTGCACGGCTCCATCACCAATCTGTTCAATTCGGTACCGCCGGTTGACCTGCAGACCTACGGCGGCGGCGCGGAGTTGGCGTACTCGACGCTGGACCAGGACGGAGCCGTAGGCCGGTTCTTCCTGGTCGGCGCGACCTACACCTTCTAAGCCGGCACTCGCTGGGCCGGCACTCGCCGAGCTGGCGCTCGCCGCGCGTCCGGGTCGATCCCGGGCGCGCGGCCTGCTGTGCGCCATGGAGCTAGAACAATCTGGCGCCATTGGGGACTGGCAAATCCGGCCGGAAAAGCACGACTTCCCCTTGTTCATCGGGAAATCCGAGCGTCAAAACCTCGGACATGAATTTTCCGACTTGACGCGGCGGGAAATTCACGACCGCCGCCACTTGGCGGCCGACGAGAGCCGCAAAATCGTAGTGACGGGTAATCTGGGCGCTCGATTGCTTGACGCCGATGCCTGCGCCGAAATCGATCTTCAGCTTGAGCGCCGGCTTACGGGCTTCCGGGAACGGCTCCGCGGCGAGGACGGTGCCGATGCGGATATCGACCGCCAGGAACCGATCGAAGTCGATGCAGGGTGCCGGTGGTGCCGTGGGATCGTGAAGTAGGTGCATTCGGATCGTCTCGGATGACGTTTTCAGCGTTGGACATGCGCTTGGGGCGTTGACCCCGAGCCGGCGGCGCCGGCCTGGTTATTGCACAATACGCAAATGATTTGCTCCACAGTTAAATTTTCGATTATATTCTCGTATGGTAACTCCCCTGCCAAATCGGCGCCGCGCCGGTGAATTTCGCGGTGCTGCCGCTCGGCTCGCATCCAGTCATCATGACGCCCATGATCGGGCCCACGATGCGGGCCTTGCCGCAGAACGGGGCGGGCGACCATAGCGGCGACATACAAGGGGAGTCGGATGAATCAGCAGCAGGCGAAGAAATTTTTCGAAGAACACAAGACCCGTTATGTCTTGGCGCAATTCGTGGATATCCATGGGGCCGCGAAGGCCAAGGCCGTGCCGGTCGAGCATTTGGAGATGGTGCTCACCGAGGGAGCAGGCTTCGCCGGCTTCGCTCTGTGGGGCTTCGGCATGGGGCCGGAAGGCCCCGATTACATGGCGGTCGGCGACCTCTCGACGCTGCAGGATATTCCGTGGATGCCGGGCTATGCGCGCATCATTTGCAACGGGGTGGTCAACAAGAAGCCCTATCCGTACTGCTCCCGAGTGGCGCTGGAGAAGCAAACCGCGCGCCTCGCCGATCGCGGGCTCACCATGTACACCGGAATCGAGCCCGAGTTCATGCTGCTGTCGCGGCAGGCGGACGGCAGCTTGCGGCCCGCCGATCCCACCGACAATCTCGACAAGCCCTGCTATGACTACAAGGGCCTGTACCGCACCCGCGAGGTGCTGGATGAGATCGTGGCGGGGCTGCGTGCCGTGGGCATCGATGTGTATCAAATCGATCATGAAGACGGCAATGGCCAGTTCGAGATCAATTTCACCTACGCCGACGCGCTGAAGTCGGCCGATAACTTCACCTTCGTCAAGATGGCGGTGAGCGAGATCGCCCACAAGCACGGCTTGACCGCGACATTCATGCCCAAGCCCTTTGCCAACCGCGCCGGCAGCGGCGCGCACTTCCACGTCTCGGTCGGCTCGGCGAAGCAAAAAAACGCCTTCTACGACAAGAACGACAAGTCAGGCATGGGTCTGTCGGCCATGGCCTATCACTTCCTGGGCGGCGTGCTGCAGCATGCGCGCGCGCTGTGCGCCGTGGCCGCACCCACCGTGAATTCGTACAAGCGGCTGGTGGTGGGGCGCGCCCTGTCGGGCGCCACCTGGGCGCCGGCGTACATCGCCTACGGCGACAACAATCGCACCGCCTGCGTCCGCGTGCCGCATGGGCGCCTGGAAATCCGGCTGCCGGATTCGGCCTGCAATCCCTACCTCGTGTCGGCCGCCCTGATCGCGGCGGGGCTCGACGGCATCGATCGAAAGCTCGATCCGGGCCCGGCGCAGAACATCAACCTGTACGAGCTGTCGATGGAGGAACTGGCGGCCAAGGGCATCAAGCTATTGCCGCAGTCGCTGAACGAAGCCATCGACGCGCTCGAAGCGGATGCGGTGATCTGCAACGGTTTGGGGGCGGATCTGGCGCGCGAATTCATCCGCCTGAAGCGCATGGAGTGGACCGAATACTCGCGCCATGTGTCGGATTGGGAATCGCGCCGTTATCTTGAATTTTTCTAAGGTGAGTTTCCTGGCCGAGTTCTTGGGCTGAGCGTTTGGGCCGGGTTTCTTAGGAGCTGCAGCATGTGTGGAATCGTCGGTCTTCTGGTCAAGAATCCCG
This sequence comes from uncultured Gammaproteobacteria bacterium, assembly GCA_963837435.1. GTDB lineage: Bacteria > Pseudomonadota > Gammaproteobacteria > Steroidobacterales > Steroidobacteraceae > Bog-1198. The sequence goes on along the minus strand of CAWINJ010000007.1, from coordinate 925,234 downwards.
CGCTGCGCGACCGGCTCGGCGCGCTCATGGTGCCCATGCTGGTGGGCATGACCGAGCGGGGCCCCGATTCGGCGGGCCTGGCCGTGTATACCGCGCCGGTGTCGGAGCGGCAGCACAAGCTCAGTTTGTACAGCGGCGAGAACGCCGGTTGATTGGGCGGAGCTGCTCAAGAGAATCGCGGCCGAATTCGCGCAGCCGCACGAGATCTCCTCGCACGGCAATCACGCCGTCCTGACCAGCGCGGCCGATCCGGATCGGCTCGCGGCGTGGCTGGCGGGCAACGCGCCCGCGATTGCGGTGCTCTCGGTGGGCCAGTCGATCGATCTGTACAAGGATGTGGGCGCGCCGGCGGATATCGCCGAGCGCTACCGTTTCAAATCCCTGCGCGGCTCGCATCTGGTGGGGCATACCCGCATGGCAACCGAATCGGCCGTCACGCCGGCGCATGCGCATCCGTTCACGGCCGGCCGCGACTTCTGCCTGGTGCACAACGGCTCGCTGTCCAATCCGCATCTGGTGCGCAAGCGCTTGGAGCCGCTCGGCATCGAATTCGAGACGGACAACGACACCGAGGCCGCCTGCCGTTTCTTCGAATGGCGGCTGCGCGAAGGCGATGATTTGAAGACGGCCGTGCAGCGCGGCTTCAGCGAACTGGACGGGTTTTTCACCTTTCTGATGGGCACCGACAGCGAGCTGCTCATCGTGCGCGACGCCTTCGCCTGCAAGCCGGCGGTGGTGGCCGAGACCGACGACTACGTCGCCATCGCTTCGGAGTTCCGTTCCCTGGCGCATCTGCCGAACATTTCTCGCGCGACGCTGTTCGAGCCCAAGCCGGAGGAGATCTATTCATGGCGAATTTGAGGCCGCTGCAGCCGCTGCGGGAATTCGATCTCGCCCGGGACAGTCTTCGGGATTTGAATCTGTTCCTGCACAAGCAGGCGGCCGGCGAAGGCGTCTCGCACATTCAGGTGAAGAATCCCGACGGCGCGCATTCGATCGCCTGCGGGCTCGACGCCGATCTCGACGTGCAGATTCACGGCCATGTGGGCTACTACGTGGCGGGCATGAACAAGCACGCCTCGGTCACCGTGCACGGCAATGCCGGTCCGGGCGCCGCCGAGAACATGATGTCCGGCCGCGTGCACGTACGGGGCTTTGCCTCCACCGCCGCGGGCGCCTCCGCGCACGGCGGCCTGCTGATCATCGATGGCGATGCGTCGCTGCGTTGCGGGATTTCGCTCAAGGGCGGCGACATCGTCGTCGGCGGCAGCGTCGGCAGCTTTTCCGCCTTCATGGCGCAGGCGGGACGCATCGTGATTTGCGGCGACGCCGAGGATGCGCTCGGCGATTCACTGTACGAGGCGGTTATTTACGTGCGCGGCAAGGTGCGCTCGCTCGGCGCCGACGCGCGCTTCGAGCCCATGACCGACACCGACCGCGCCGCGGTCAAGAATCTGCTGGCGCAAGCCGGCCTTGCGCACGATCCCGCGGAATTCAAGCGCGTGGCGTCGGCGAAGAGTCTGTATCACTGGCATGCCGATGCCGATCAGGAGTATTGACCATGACGGGCCCGCAGCTCGAGGAATCGGCCGGCTTCGATCGATCGACCATCGACTACATTCAGCGCGCCGCGGCCAGCGGCCTGTATGAGATCCGCGGCTTGGGCGCCAAGCGCCGGGTACCGAATTTCGACGACTTGTTGTTTCTCGCCGCCTCGCTGTCGCGCTATCCGCTCGAGGGCTATCGAGAGCGATGCGTGACCAAGACCCTGCTCGGCACGCGCTTCGCGACGCGGCCGATCGAACTCGCCATTCCGATCACCATCGCCGGCATGAGCTTCGGCGCGCTGTCGGCGCGGGTGAAGGATGCATTGGGGCGCGCCGCGACCGAAGTGGGCACTTCGACCACCACCGGCGACGGCGGCATGACCACCGAGGAGCGGGCCTCCTCGAAGACCCTGGTCTATCAATGCCTGCCGTCGCGCTATGGCTTCAATCCCGACGACGTGCGGCGCGCGGATGCCATTGAAATCGTCATCGGCCAGGGCGCCAAGCCCGGCGGCGGCGGCATGCTGCTGGGGCAGAAGGTCAATCCGCGGGTCGCGCGCATGCGCACTCTGCCGGAGGGCGTCGATCAGCGCTCGGCGTCGCGCCACCCGGACTGGACGGGACCCGATGATCTCGTGATCAAGATCAAGGAGCTGCGCGAGATCACCGACTGGGAGAAGCCGATCTACGTCAAAGTCGGCGCCACCCGCGTATTCAATGACGTGAAGCTGGCCGTGCATGCCGGCGCCGATGTCATCGTGGTCGACGGCATGCAGGGCGGCACGGCGGCGACGCAAACCGTGTTCATCGAGCACGTGGGAATTCCAACGCTCGCGGCGCTGCGCCAGGCCGTCGATGCGCTTGGACGATCTCAACATGCGCGGCACCGTGCAATTGGTGATTTCCGGCGGCATCCGCAGCGGCGCGGATGTGGCCAAGGCGCTCGCCATGGGCGCGGATGCGGTGGCGATCGGACAGGGCGTGCTGGTGGCGCTGGGCTGCAACAGCGATTCCTACATTGCCGGCGGCCAGCATGTCTCCGCGCTCGAAGACTATGCGCGGCTCGGCACCGCGCCCGGGTTCTGCCATCACTGCCACACCGGGAAATGCCCGGTGGGCGTGACGACGCAGGATTCGGCGCTTGGAATTGCGCCTGGATCCCGGCGGTGGGCGCCAAGCGGCTGAAGAATTATCTGAAGACCGTGAACATGGAATTGACCACCATTGCGCGCGCCTGCGGCAAGCAGGACGTGCATCACCTCGAGAAGGAGGATCTGGTGGCGCTGACCGTGGAAGCGGCCGCCATGGCGGGGGTTCCCTTGGCGGGGACCTCGTGGATCCCGGGGCAGGCGGGGTAAGCGCCCGGCCCACGCTGGCCATCTTACTGCGTCGCAAAGTCCCCTGCAGCGGCCCGCGGCGCCCATCGGTTTAAGATAGGCGCATAAATCGTCTGGCCGCGGCAGTATCCGGATAGCGGCCCTGCCGCCCATGCGCTCATGATCCCTTGACTCGCGCCGCGGGAACTGGCGCGCGGGCGCCGTATTCTTCGACAATGGAGGCACAGATGCGGTCGATCGCTGACTTGGTGGAGCCGGATCGCGTTCACCGGACTGTTTACACGGATCAGGAGATTTTCGACCGCGAGATCGAGCGGATCTTCGAGAAGGTCTGGGTGTATTGCGGGCACGAGTCCCAGGTCAAGGCTCCGGGCGATTTCTACACCGTCCAGATTGGACGTCAGCCGATGATCATGGTCCGCGATCGCGGCGGAGCGATCCATGTGCTGCACAACCGATGTCCGCATCGCGGCGTGGAACTGTGCGGGGCGATCTCGGGAAATACGGGATCGAGCTTCGTCTGCTCGTACCACGCATGGAGCTTTCACCTCGACGGCGCCATTCGCGGAATACCGCTGGCCCAGGGCTACGAGGGAACGCGGATGAACTCGGCGAACCCCGATTGCTCCATGAAACGGGCGCCCCGGGTCGGCGTTTACCGAGGTTTCGTCTTCGCGAGCCTTGCCGCCGAGGGCCCCAGTCTCCTCGAGTTCCTGGGCGATGCGCGCATTGCGTTCGACGATATGTGCGATCGGTCGCCGGAAGGCGAGGTCGAGATCGTGCCGGTGTGCCACCGCGTCATTCAGCACTCGAACTGGAAGTTCTTCATGGAGAACCAGTTGGACGCGCTGCATCCCTCCGTCACGCACCAGTCGACCGGGGCATCGGCCAGTAAAGTGGAGCGGACTCTGAAGGCCGAGGGCCGGGAACCGCCGCTCTATTACCACTACCTGTCGACCTTCGCGTCATCCTTCGATCAGTGGGACTCGGTGCAGACGGTGAATTTCCCGCGGGGGCACGGCATTCTCAAAGGCTACATGGGGTTGCGGCCCAGCGATCCGGACACCCAGCAATATACCGAGGCCATGCATCGGGCATACGGCCCCGAACTCGCCGAACAATATCTGGGCCGCAGCATCCACCACGTGCTGATATATCCGTACCTGTCCGTGCAGTCCCCGCTGCAGCAGCTGCGCTGTCTGCGCCCCCTCGCGCCCGACAAGACGCTCTCCGAGATCTGGCACTTCCGCCTGAAGGGCGTGTCGCCGGCGATTTACCGCCGTTCCCTGTGGTACTTCAACCTGGTGAACTCGCCCGCGACGATGATCAATGCCGACGATCTGGAAAACTGGACGAAGGGGCAATGGGGGCTGCAGTCGAAGGGCGGGGAATGGGTGAGCTTTCACCGCAATTTCGGCGGCGACACGCGCGAGGGCGATATCACCTATTCGAACAACGGCACCTCCGAAGTGGTGATGCGCAGCCAGTTCGACGCCTGGTCCAAATACATGTCGAGGGAATGACGGAGAATCTCAGGTGACCGATGAACTGAAGAAGCGGCTGCTGGAAGACGTGGTGATCTTCAGCGACAAACAAGGGGCGCAGACCGGCGCCGAGGCGCTCGCCCCCGATCACTCGCCGCGTGAACGCTATCGCGCGCAGCAGCTCCCGGCGCGCAGCGCCGTTCGGGCGGATTTGGATTTGCAGCGGCAGGTGGAGCAATTCCTCTTCTATCAGGCGGAACTGCTCGATACCAAGAGCTGGCAGGCGTACATCGATTTGTTCGCCGATGGCGGCACTTATTGGATGCCCGCGCGTCCACAACAGACCGAATGGTCGGATTCGCCCTCGATATTCGCGGAGGACAAGCAGCTCATGAGCGTGCGCATGGGGCGGATAACGCATCCCAATGCCTGGTCGCAGGCTCCGCTCTGGGAAACCAGCCACGTTCTGGGAAACGTCGTGATCGAAACCGTCGCCGAGGCGAAGATCCAGGTGCGCTCACGCTTCCAGGTGCTCGAACTCAGACGCGATGTGCTGCGCAGCTTTGCGGGAGTCTACCGGCATACGCTGCTGCGCCGTGGCGAAGACTTCGCCATCGAGCTGCAGAGGGTCGACCTCATGAACGCACAGGCGCCATTCGACTACACCATCCAGGCCTGGGTCTAGCCGATCAGATCCATGACGGCCCGCGTGAGCAGGCTTTGGGGGTCGTCCAGCCCGTACACCGCTTCGTAGTGATTGGCGCCGGGCAGCGGCAGGTACCTGGCCTCGAGACCAGCGGCCGTCCACGCCGCATGGTAGTCCTGCGACTGGCCGATGAACGCGGCCGATTCCTCGCCTCCGACCGACACGAGCAGCGGGGCGGCCCGTGCCGGAATGTGCAGAGCGGGGCTTTGTTCCGCGCACAGCGCGTCGCTCAGCTCGAGCGTGGGCTGCAGCCAGGAATGCTGCAGAGGCCGCAGATCGAATAGGCCGCTTATCGCGACGCCCCCCTTCAGGGAGTCAGGAGCGCCGGTCTGCGGCAGGTGAGCTCCCGACAGCAGCATCCCGACTTGCTGGCCGCCCGCCGAGTGGCCCGCCGCAAAAATGCGCGAGGGATCGCCCGAAAGCTGCTCGGCATTGCGTGCCAGCCAGGCGATCGCCGCCCGGCTCTGCCGGCTGATTTCGGCGATGGTGACCTGCGGGCAGAGGGCGTAATTCATCACGGCGACGCTGACGCCCAGGGGGACCAGGCCGCTCGCGACGAAGCTGAATTCCTTGCTGCTGAGCGCGCGCCAGTAGCCCCCGTGGATGAACAGCAGTATCGGAGAGCGCGGTGTGGCGGCGGGGAATAGGTCCAGCGTCTCCGGCGTCGTCGGGCCAAACGGCACATCCAGCCGGCAAGCGAGCTGCGCGCGGGCCAGCGCGCTGCGCCGCACGTACCAATCGATGAAGGGAGCCCGCGACTCGACGCGCAACTCCGGATTGTATTCTGCGTCAATTGTGCCGCGCTGCATGGGAGCTTTCCTGAACTCGACCCAAGTCGACTATCCGTTTTCTCAACAATACTAGCCAATAACCGCGGTCTTTTGCCATCAAGTGTGGAACCAGGCGCGCATTATCGTGTTATATAGTCCATCCGTCCGACCAACGCAGGCTATCCATGGACCAAGTGGTACAGCTGAAAGAACATAGGCTGGCGACCACAGATCTGGATGAAGCGCGCGAGATCCTCACTCGGCAATACTGCGCGCACCGCATATTCCAAAAAGACCCCGGCGCCTCGTTGGACGTCAGATATTCGCATAGCTCGCTCTTGAACATGTCGTTCAACTACCTCCAATACGGAGCGGAGGTGGACATTCGGCCGCGGGAATTCGAGACCTTCTATCTGGTGCACATCCCGCTGGCCGGCCAGGCCTATATTCGTGCTGCTGGGCATCATTTCCATCTGAAGCCCGGAGCGGCGGCCATCGTCTCCCCGAGCCATCACGTGACGACGACTTGGAAGGCCGATTGCAAGCAGCTCATGCTCAAGATCGAGCGCAAGGCGCTCGAGAACCTGCTGAGTCATCTGCTCTATCAACCCGTCGACAAGGCGTTGGAGTTCCCGATTCTGTTCGACCTGACCGCGGGGCTGGGTGCGAGCTTCTACGGGATGATCCAGCACCTGGTCACGGAGCTTGCTCACAACGATGCCGTGGTGAAATCGAGACTGGTGTGCTCCCAATTGGAGCAGACTCTGCTGACGCTGATCCTGTTCGGTGCGGAGCATTCTTACCGCGATGCGCTGCAGGCGACGGACAAGCCGGTTTGCCCCAAGCACGTGGTGAAGGCGCACCAGTACATGGTGGCCAATGCGCGGGAGAGCATCACCATCGCGGACCTGGCGCAACTGACGGGCGTGAGCGGCCGCGCGCTGTATGAGGGATTCAAGCGGTTCAAGGGCGCCTCCCCAAAGGCCTGCCTCAGGGCGATCCGGATGCAGGCGGCCCGCAAGGAATTACTGGATAGCGGCAGTTCCGACGACGTGACTATGGTCGCGCAGCGCTGGGGATTCACGCATCTCGGCCGGTTCGCGAGCAACTATCAGAAGATTTTCGGCGAAAAGCCTTCGCAGACATTGAGGCGGCGGCGCTAGTCGAGGAGTCGACGCCGCCGGTGCGGGTCGCAATTGCAAATATAGGGAGAGGATGACGTGACGGGGATTACCAAGAGAATTCTGCATTTATCGATTGCACTGGCTTTTTCGATTGCCGCCGCCCATCCGGCGTCCGCGCAGTCGACGGAGCAGGCCAAGGAGCCCGGACTCGAGGAAATCGTGGTCACGGCCGAGAAGCGCGAGTCGACGGTGCAGAAGACGCCCATCAGCATGACGGCCATCTCCGAGGCGGAGATTCAGGCCCGCGGCCTGGAGGATTTCCGCTCGATCGCGCAGGAGACCCCGGGCGTTTCCATGAAGACCAGCGGCCCGGGCCAAACCGAGTTCGAGATGCGTGGACTGGACGCCACCGGCGGCTTCTCTCCGACCGTGGGCTTCTATATCGACGACGCGCCGCTCACCGCGCCCGCCCAGGCTGCGCAGGGAAAGGTGGTGGTCGATCCGGATCTTTACGACTTGAACCGGGTCGAAGTCCTGCGCGGGCCCCAAGGAACGCTGTACGGCGCCGGTTCCATGGGCGGCACGATCAAATTGGTCACCAATGCCCCGCAGCTCAATACCTTCGCGGTTTCCGCCCAATCCAAGGAGTCCGGAACGGACGGCGGCGGATTCAATTACGGCGGCAGCGCCATGATCAATTTGCCCATCACCCAGGATGTGGCCGCCATCCGCTTCGTGGGGACCTACAAATATACTTCGGGCTGGATCGACCGCATCGTGCTGAACCCCTTTCCTTTGGAGACCAACGGCGGCCTGACGCGCGGCAACATGCTCGATGCGCCGGTTCAGGCGCGCTACTCGGACGTCAACTGGGAGGAACTCGAGGGCGGCCGCGTGAGCCTGCTGCTCAAGCTCGGCGACAACCTGACCATTCAGCCCGGAATCATGCACCAGAAGATTTCGACGGGCGGCCCGTTCACCATCGATGATCCGCCGGGCAATGTCTACGCGCACTATCAGCCGTTCGACATCGCGGAACCCTTGGAGGACAACTTCACCCTGTACACCATGACCGTCAAGTACCATTTCGACTTCGCGGATCTCACCTCGGCGACCGCGAAGTGGAATCGGCACGACGAGCAGACCCAGGATATTTCCGAGACCATCCAGTCGCTGCTGGGGATCCCGAGCTTCTATCCTCCGGAGGGCATCGGCGGGGGCTCCCAGGAAGAGACGGATTTCTCGGATCAAGCCAGCGAGGAGCTGCGCCTGGCCTCGAACGGCGACGGGGCATTCCAGTGGCTCGGCGGCCTTTTCTACAGCGACTTCAATTCCAATACGACCTCGCTCTCCAACTACGCGGGTCTCGGACCGGTCTTCGGCACCACGGATCTGATCTCCGTCGGCGAGCCCATCCACATCGAGCAGAAGGCACTGTTCGGCGAGGCCTCGTACAAATTGACCGATCAGCTCAAGGGAACCTTGGGCATGCGTTACTACCGATACACGAGCACGGAAGAAGCCATCAATGGCGGCATCGCTTCCATCGCCGGCGGCCCCGGAACGGTGCTGGAATTCGGCCGCGCCGAGAACAAGGGCTTCAACCCCAAGGTGAATCTCGCCTATACGGCGACCGACGATGTGCTCCTGTACACCACCGCGGCAAAGGGCTTCCGGCCTGGCGGTCCGAACACGCCGGTGCCGCTCTCGGGTCCGGCACAGTGCCTGACGGGGCCGGGGAATCTTCAGTCCCTCGGTCTGACTTCCGCGCCGAACCAGTTCAACCCCGACGATGTCTGGAGCTACGAAGTCGGCGAGAAGGCGCGGGCGCTCGGCAACACCTTCCAGATCAACAGCGATGTCTACTACGAGCGCTGGACCAATGTGCAGCAGCTGGTGGATCCTTCCTGCGGCTTCAGCTTCACGGCCAATGCCGGCACGGCCACCGTATACGGATCCGAGATCGAGATCGCGGCGAACTTGGGCTCATCCTGGACGCTGACGCAAAACGTCGGACTCACCCATGCCACATTCGATGACAGCGTGCGGGCGACCAACACCATCAGCGGTCAGAGACTGCTGGACGTGCCCGATGTGACCACGAGCACGGCCGTCATTTACTCGGCCCCCGTGACGGCCGCCTTCAATTTCAATGTGCGCGGCACCTACACCTACGTCGGTCCCATGCAGGACCTCACCTTCACGCGCAACAACCTGCCGGGCTACTCGCTGGTGAACGCGCGCGCGGGACTCACCTCCGAGCGCTTCTCAGCGTTCCTGTTCTGCGACAATCTCACCGACAAAATGGCGATCCTGACCAACAATGTGGCACAGACGGTCAACATTCCGTCGGTCAACCGTTGGGTCACGAATCAGCCGAGGACCATCGGCATCGATCTGCAGATCCGCTACTGAGGAAATCCCGCGGGCAATGGCTCTGCCGGTCGCGAGTTGACCGGCAGGCTGATGTGCGACGGGAATCGGGCGGAGCGGAACACCCTCTGAGTCGCGGCGCGAAAATCCGCCTGCACGGCCTCGTAGATGCTCGGCACATAGGTTTGCGGGTTGCGGTCGATGACGGGAAACAGGCTGCTCTGGATCTGCACCATGATGCGGTGGCCGGCCTTGAAGGTGTGGTCCCGGTCCCGCAGCTCGATCCGGTAGGCGGTGACTTCGCCGGGCACGAGGGGTTGCGGCTTCTCGAAACTGTTGCGGTAACGCCCGCGGAACACTTCCCCCGCGATCATCCATTGGTAGCCTCTCAGGCTCGCTTCGGTGCCGGAGTCCTCCGGATAGACATCGATGAGCTTGACCACCCAGTCGCTGTCCGAGCCCGTCGTCGAGGCAAATAGGTGCGCGACCGGGTCTCCGGACACGGTGATGTCCTGCTTCAGAGGCGCGCTTTCGTAAGTCAGCACATCGGGTCGTCCATCGACGAAGCGTTGGTCGGCGACCTGCCACTCCGCCCAGTAGTCCGCGGTGATGGGCCGTGGCAGGTAGGGAACGGGCTTCGCGGGATCGGACACATAGTCATCGTGCTGATCGGCGCCGCCGGCGGGGGCCTCGAAGGACAGGGATCCATCGGCTTGCAAGTACAGGGATCGCTCCGCGATGGCCTGGCGCGGCGGCCAGGCGTCGTAGCGTTCCCACCGATTCGCGCCGGTCCGAAATGCCATCACCGGCGGAAAATCCAGTGCCCCTTCGTCCTTGAGCCAGTGTCCGAACCAGCGCGCCTGAACGTTGTCGCGGAACCATCGCGAAGTATCCTCACCGAAGTCGATCGCGCCGATCGTTCGCCCGTCGGGGCTTCGGCTCCACTCGCCATGATACCAAGGCCCCATGATGAGCCGGACCAGATGCTTCGGGTCCTGAGTCTCGTACTTTCGGTACAGCGCCAGAGGTCCGTAGAAGTCCTCGGCGTCGAAGTAGCCGGCCACGATGAGCGTGGGAACCGTCACGGTTTGCGTGTAGGGCAGCACGCCGCACATCTCGTGCGTCCAATACTCGTCGAGATTCGGGTGTTCCGCGAACGCATTCCAGCTCGGCGCATTGCCGTGGAACAAGCGCTTGTTGACGTTCGACAGGGGGCCGAGCGCCAGGAATTGCTCGTAGCTGTCGTGCCGGGTGAGTGCATCGAGCGCCGCCGCGCTTTGCGGCTTTCGTTCGGCCTCCATGGCGCCGATCCAGTCGAAACTGTAGCTCAGGCGAAAAGCGCCGTTATGGTGCCAATCGTCGCCCACGAACATATCGGCGCAAGGTGCCTGGGGCGAGGCGGCCTTGAGCGCCGGATGCGGGTCGACGAGCGCGCGGGTCACCAGGAACCCGCCGTAGGAGATGCCCAGAGTGCCGACGCGGCCGTTGTTGTTGCGTACATGCTTGACCAGCCAATCGATGCTGTCGTAGGCGTCCGTGGACGGGTCCGTCGAGCGCGCAATCGACTTGTTGCGCATCGCACCGCCGGTCTGGAATTCTCCCTGGGAGTCGCCGCGGCCGCGCGAGTCCTGCAGCGCAAAAATGTAGCCGTCCGCGATGAGCTCCGGATACATTCGCAGGTGCGCCGAGTACCCATGGGCGTCGGGACTCAGTCCATACGGCGTCCGTTCGTAAATGATGGGCAGCGCCTCCGCGTGATCTTTCGGTGTGTAGATCTCGGTGTGCAAGGTGACGCCGTCGCGCATGCGGATATCCGCAACCTGCTTGTCGAAGAGCCGCGTGAAGTCGACACCGGCCAGCTTGCCGTCTGTCGCCTGCAGGAAATCGCGGCGGGACTTCGGCAGGCGCGCCAATTCGCGCTGCATCTGCGGCGGTCCCGACTGTGCACGGGCCGACTGCGCCGTGGCGCAGCCAACCCCCAAGGCGATGAACGGCGCGCTCAACGCCACGATGCCTCGAGCGGAGCCATCGCAGCGGTCGCGTGCGCCTCGGCATCATGATCGGCTTACTCTGGCGGGTTCGATGCGCGGCTCAAAGCGATCCGCGCGCGTCGACCGGCCATATGTCGACCAGCGTATTGCCGCGCATGCAGTGGTAGAAATCGTGCATGTTGATGGTCGGGTCGCAGTGCGGGGTGACCAGCTCGACCTTCGCTCCGAGACTCATCCTGTCGGACTGACGGGCGAGCTTCATCTTGCCGAACTCATCTCCGAAGAACTGATATTCCGCGCCGCGGGGCGCTCCGCGAGCCGGCCGCGGAATGGGGCCGTCCATGGAAAAGCACTTGAAGCCGCCGTCGATCGTCGGCCAGCCTGGATGATTGTTGCTCACCACCATGCATTGCACGAACAGAGCCGTCTTGAACGGATTCGGTCCGCCCGCGAACAGTTGCACCTCCTCGTACTCGATGTCCATGAAGGCATAGGAACCGCACTGGCACTCCGTGAACAGGCCCGCCCGACGGTCGATGTCGAAGGTGCCGGTGCCTCCCCCGGAGATGATGCCGGGCTTATGACCTGCCGCCGCGACGGCATCCAGCACCCTCTCGAGATGCCTGAGCTGTTTGCCGTACACGCGCGCCCGCTCGGCCACCCGGGCGATGTGCTGCACTCTGCCTGAATAAGATTGCAGGCCCGCGAATTTCAAGGCGCCCGAGGCTTGCACGCGGTCGATGAGGGCGAGTACCCCGGACACGTCGGGCACCCCGGTCCGCCCCATGCCGATGTCGACGTCGACCAGCACCGGCAGCTTCTTGCCGTCGCGCTCGAGGGCGTCCTGCAGGGAGTCCACGTTGGCGGGATTGTCGACCGCGACCATGAATCCGCGACTCTTGCCGACCAGGCCGGATAGAACATCGATCTTGAGCGCACCGACGACCGGCGTGGTCAGAAGCACGCCCGGCACGCCCGCTTCGACCATGACGGCCGCTTCCCGAAGGGTTGCCACCGAGATGCCCGAGGCGCCGGCCGCGATCTGGCGCTTGGCGATCTGCACGCTCTTGTGCGTCTTGGCGTGCGGCCTGAGATTCAGTCCCGCCTGGCGGCAAAGCTTCGCCATGAGCTTGAGGTTATGCTCGAAGGCATTCAGATCGAGTATCAGCGCCGGCGTCGCCAGCGCTCTTCGCGAGCGCGGTGTGCCGATGAGGCACGAATTAGGGCCGAGATCCCGCTGCTGCCGGGCGCTCTTTTTGCGATCGTGTTTCATGGCCGGCATCGAAATGACTATATAGTCCTATGCTTTAAACCTCAAGCGTTTTGCCCCGTGGCAAGCGGCGCGGCCGCGCCGCGGATTCGCTTCGGCAAAGTCTCCGGGAAATGCGCGCGCAGATAGCCGACGACCGCGCGGATCGCCTCCTCGGTCATGGCCGGCGTGATTGCGCCGTGCTCGAGCATCGACAGGCCGAACATGAGATCCGCGATTTCCACCGCACGGAAGAAGATCGCCGTGCGGGCGCCGCGCTCCGGCAGGACGAAGCGGCGGCCGATCTGCTCCTCGAAGAGTTTGGCGATGCGCTTGTCGCTTTGCCGGTCCCGCAGCTTGAGCTCGGGCGGTGTCTTCGGGCTGATGATGAGCTGGCAAGCGGCACGGTGGTCGCCGAAGTAATGCGCTCCGCGGCGGATGAGCACGGCGACGATATCTTCCCAGGAGCGCGGGGCGGGGCCTTGAATGGGCCGGCGCACGCCTTCGAGCATCTCCTCGCCGAATACGCCGATGAGCTGCACATACAGATCCAGGATGTCGCCGTAGTAGTGATACGCCGAGCTCTTCGGAATGCGCGCCGCCCGCGCCACGTCGGCCAGGCTTATCTCGTCCAGGTCGCGATGCGCCAACAGGGTGCGCGCGGCAGCCAGCAAGCGCTTGCGGCGGGCGATGCCCGGGGCGCGGAACGGGGTTTTTGGCAATCGATTCACGGCTGTCCTCCTTGGGCCGCGGCAGGTCCGGGGCCGTGAGTATCCCGGAAAGCGCGCGGGTTCGAAAGCGCCGCGGGCGGCCGGCAAGCGCGGTTGACACTCATGGCATTGTTCATGATACTCGACCAAAGTCGACTAAGGGACGTTCGGAGTGCCGGGAACGATGCATGAGTGATACAGCTGCCGCGGCATCCGCCCCGCCGACGACACTCAAGGCGGGCGCGCTGCATTGGCTGCAGGTGTCGGCACTGGGCATCGCCATAGCGATTTCCGGCAATGTGGCGGGCTGGAACTATGGCCTGGCGGTCGGTGGCTGGGGCGGCATGTTTTGCGCGGCGCTCGCCATGGCGCTGCTGTTTTGGTGCCTTACGCAAAGCCTGGCGGAGCTCGCGGCGGCGTTGCCCGAAGCCGGGGGATTCGACGGCTATGTGCGGCGGGCGCTGGGGCCCACGGCGGCCTACTTGACCGGGATGTCGGTGGCCATCGCGCTCACCGTGGGAGCGGGCCTGGCCATTTCCTTCGGCGAGGCCTATGTCTCGGCGTGGCTCGGTATCGGCGGTTGGCCGATCAAGCTCGCGCTTCTGGTCATCGTCATGGGTCCTCAATTGCGCGGCGCCAGCGAGGCGGTTTGGCTGACCGCCGCGGTGGGTGTGGCGGCGCTGGTGATCTTGGCGGCCTTTTGCCTGTACATGGCGCCCGAGTATGAGCCGGCGCGATTGTTCAGCATTGCGCCCGACGGCACGCGCAGCCTCTGGCCGCATGGAGTCGCCGGGACCGCCGGCTGCATACCTTTTGCGCTGTTCCTGTTTCTCGGGGTCGAACAGGCGGCGCATGCCGCTTCGGAAATGATCGACATGCCGCGCAACATGCCCAAGGCCCTGGGAACGGCGATCGGCGTCGCCTTCGTCATCGGCATGTGCATTCTGTTGATCGCGACCGGGGGCAGCGGCGCCGATCGGTTGGCCGGGGTCGACGACCCGCTGTTCGCCGCCATCACGACCAACCCGCAACGGCCGGGTGCCGGATTCATGGCGCACCTGGTCGGCGCCGGCGCGCTCATTGCCATCCTCGGAACCTTCTTTTCGCTGGCTTTTGCCGGTTCGCGGCAGTTCTATCATCTGGCACACGCCGGCTTTCTACCCGCGATATTCGGCCGCGTGAATCGGCGCCAAGCGCCGGCCGCCGCCGTGTTCCTGGTGGCCGCGGTCGCGCTGGCCACGGCGGCGTTTCCTCCCAACGGCGCCATGGTGGTGTTCATCTTTTTGATCAGCGTTTCACACGCACTGCTGCTCGCGGCGTTTCTGCGCCTGCGGCAGCGAGAACCGACATTGGCGCGGCCGTATCGCGCCCTCGGCGGCGCGCCGATCGCGGTCGCGGCGCTGTTCTTGTCGCTGGCCGTCATGGTGTCGTGCTACCGGCTGGAAGTGCGCGCCCTGCAAATTGCCATCGCCGCAATCGCCGTGCTGATTGCCCAGTTTCTGTGGCTTCGGCCGGCGCGGCTGCGGGTTCCATGACGCCTTGGGAGAATGAATCATGATCGTCGATCTAACGGGAAAGGTAGCCATCGTCACCGGCTCGGGCCAAGGCATCGGCGAGGGCATTGCCCGGGTGTTCGCCAAGGCCGGCGCCAAGGTCGTCGTTGCCACGCGCAGCGAGGCCAATGGCCGATCGGTGGCCGACTCCATCGTCAAGGGCGGCGGCCTTGCATGGCTCAATCAAACGGACGTCGGCCGGCGCAGCGAAGTGCAACGCGTCGTCTCCCAGACCGTGAACCGCTTTGGCCGGCTTGACATCGTGGTGCACAACGCCGCGGTCTATCCGGTCATCCCCATCGAGAAATTATCCGACGAGGACCTGGACCTGACTCTGTGCGTCAATCTCAAGGCCGGCTTCTGGCTGATCCAGGAATCCCTGCCGCATCTGCGCAAGCAAGGCGGCGGACGCATTCTGTTCACCTCCTCCGTGACCGGGCCGAACGTCGCCATGCCCGGCACCGCACACTACGCCGCCTCCAAGGGAGGCATGAACGGACTGATCCGCACCGCGGCGCTCGAATATGCCCGCCAGAACATCACCGTGAATGGCGTCGAGCCTGGCTACATCCTCACTCCGGCCATGCAAGCCTTGGGCGGCCCGGAGGCGCTCGCGCAGATGGCGAGCCAAATCCCTCTCGGCAAGCTGGGAGATCCCGTGGACATTGCCAACACCATGCTGTTTCTGGCTTCGGATGCCGCTTCCTACATCACCGGGCAGACCATCGTCGTCGACGGCGGGTCGACCCTGCCCGAAAGCCCGGTGGTGCTCGACGCCTTTTACCGGGAGCAGGCATCATGAGCGGCGCACATGCAGCCTGACTCCCTGCTCGAGCGGCGCTATCGCGTTCTGGGCCGCAACGCACCGCTGTTCTACGACAAACCCCTGCACTTGGTGCGCGGCGAGGGAGTGTGGGTATACGACGCCGACGGCAAGCGCTACCTGGATGCCTACAACAACGTGCCGCACGTGGGGCACTGCCACCCGCGGGTGGTTGCGGCATTGAGCCGTCAGGCAGCGGTGCTCAACACGCATACTCGCTATCTGGACGAGAATGTCGTGGCATACGCCGAGCGGCTCACTGCCTTGTTCGATCCGCGGCTGTCGATGGCGATGTTCTGCTGCACGGGAAGCGAAGCGAACGAGCTGGCGCTGCGTATCGCCCGCGATTGCAGCGGCGGCACGGGGATCATAGCCACCGATTGGGCCTATCACGGCAACACCGCGGCCGTCATGCAGGTGAGCTCATTGTTCACGCCGCCGGAGCAGCGCGGCCCCCACGTGCGTACCGTGCCGGTCATGGATCCCTACCGGGAGCGGGGCGGCCGCAGCGACGACGATCTGGCGACCGCCTATGCGGCTCAAGTGAAGCAGGCGATCGACGCATTCACGGCCTCCGGCATCCGTTTCGCGGGGCTGCTGTTTTGCACCGCGTTTTCCAGCGAAGGTCTGCCCACGGTTCCGGCCGGTTTCATGGCGAAGGCGCTCGCGCACGTGCACGCGGCGGGCGGCTTCTTCATCGCCGACGAGGTACAGGGCGGATTCGGCCGCCTGGGCTCTCACCTGTGGGGGCACCAGAAGCTCGGGGTCGTTCCGGACATCGTCACGATGGGAAAGCCCATGGGCAACGGCCACCCCTTGGCCGGCGTGATCGCGCGGCGCGAGCTCGTCGAGGCCTTCACGGCGCGCAACATGTACTTCAACACATTCGGCGGCAGCCCGGTCTCCGCCGCTGTCGGCATGGCGGTACTGGACGTGCTCGAAGACGAAGGATTGGTGGAGAATGCCCTGACCGTGGGCGGCTACACTCTGGCGAGACTTTCGCGGCTGCAAGAACGCCACGCGCTCATCGGCGATGTGCGCGGCGCCGGCATGTTCTTCGCGGTCGAGCTGGTCGGCGACAGGCTCTCCAAGGCGCCCGCGACGGCGCAAACCAAGCAGCTCGTCAACCGGATGCGCGAGCGCGGCGTGCTGCTCAGCCGAATCGGCGTGCATGACAATATCCTCAAGATACGGCCGCCCATGCTCTTCTCCAAACAGCATGCGGATCTTCTCGTGGACACGCTCGACGAGGCGCTCGGGTCGCTATGAGCGCATGCGCCAACGGCATGCACAAATGAACGGCATGCCAACCGAGCCCGATGTCTTTCTCGAACGGATGCAGGCGCTGGCCCGCCTGGCTCTGCAACGGTGGGATCTGGACGTGGCGGGTCTGGCGCCGATCAAGGTGCGCGAGAATGCGGTGTTCAGGGTCGATTTGGACGGCGGCCGCCGCGCCGTGCTGCGCGTGCACCGTCCCGGATACCACTCCGACGCAGCCCTCGATTCGGAGTTCGCGTGGCTGCGCGCATTGGAATCCGCCGGCATCCAGGTTCCCCGGGTCATCCGTTCGCGGGAGGCGAGAGACTTCGAAGTCGTGGTCACGGACGCCGACGGCATGCGGCAGGTCGATATGTTCGAGTGGATCGATGGATGCCAGCTCGGCTCGATCGAAGGCGGTGTCGGCGGCGCGGACGCCGACGTCGCGGGCCAATACTTCAAGCTGGGAGTCATCGCGGCGCGGATGCACAACCACGTCTCGCGCTGGCAACACCCGCACGGATTTCGACGCCACGCCTGGGATGCGGCGGGGCTGGTCGGCGAGCAGCCGCTGTGGGGCAGGTTCTGGGATCTCGCGGCGCTGACCCACGCGCAGAGAACACTTTTGGTTCGCGCGCGCCGGATGATTGCCCTCGACCTCGAGGCCATGGGCAGGCATGCAGAGCACTACGGTCTCATTCATGCCGACCTCGTGCCGGAAAACGTCCTGGTGGACGGCGACCGGCTTTGCGTCATCGATTTCGATGACGCCGGCTTTGGATGGCACCTATTCGAGATCGCGACGTCGCTCTACTTCATCAGCGGCGACGCAGTATTCGAAGCCGCGCGAGATGCGCTGCTTCGCGGCTACCGCAGCGAGCGGCCGCTGTCCGACGAGGCCATCGAGCGCCTGCCGCTGTTCCTCGCCGCCCGCGGGACCACGTACCTGGGCTGGGTTCATACGCGCCAGGGCACGCAAACGGCGCGCGAGCTCACGCCTTTCTTGATCGAGCTCGCGTGCACGACGGTGGAGCGGTATTTAGGGCAGCGCTGACGAGAGGGCCGAGGCTCGGACGCTAATCGAGATCGGCGACACTAATCGAGGTCGGCGGCTTTAACCGGCCTCGGCGACGCTCAACCCGAACTCCGCGGCGCTCGTCGACAGCGCGTGCCAGAAGCTGCCGGCGAGGCTGCGGAATACCGCAAGCTCGAAAACCGGCGCCCCGTCCGCGGCGTCGTCGAGCCGCCACAGCGTCACCCCCATGTGCGAAGCCACCGTCGAGGCAACGTCGCCGGGCTTGAACGTGGCCGGATGTACATCGAGAGGAACCAGCTTCGCCAGGGCATTTCTCAGCTTCGGTCCGGCCAGGCGCAGCACTGCGTAGCCGTCGCTCTGATCCGTCACCGCGGCCAGGTCGCCGATTTCCTGCCGCAGAATGGCGGCAAAGGCATTGCCGCCTAATTCCCGCGAAGCGAGCCACACCCCCGGTCCGGTGCCCGCGAAGGCAATGTCGCCCGCGGCGGCACGGTGGGGTCCGTGCGGCAGCTGCAGGCCAAAACGCTCTTTGACGCGATGGGCGACAGCAGTGTCGTGTGATCTGCCTACGGCGACAGTCGCGAGTCCCAGCCCGTCGCGATCGGTCGCGATGACCCCGCTTCCGGTACCGACAGCGTGGGTCAAGCCAAAAAAAGCCGAGCGCGGAGTGAGTGCGGCTTCAGCCATGCAGGCGGGCTCCTTCCGGATCGAAGAATACGGGCGACACCACTTCCACATCCACATCGCCGCCGCGAACCGGGCTGTGAGCGCGGATCCTCTCGCCGAGCCGCTGAGGGCCTCGCGCGAGCAGGCCCAGACCGATCCAGCTTCCGAGCATGGCCGAGAAGGCAACCGAAGTGACGTAGCCTTGATCGTTGTCCGGAGTGGCGGCGGCGCCCGGGGCGAGGAAGTGCGCGCCGGCGTATAGCCGTGCCGACGGCTCGAGCGGCCTTACTCCCACCAGTGCCGGACGATTCGCATCGGTGAGGCCGGGCCTGTCGCTCAGCACCCGGCCGATGCAGTCCTTTTTCTTCGACAGCATGCGGCCCAGCCCGAGGTCTGCGGCGGTGGTGGTGCCGTTGAGCTCATTGCCCGCGACATGTCCCTTCTCGATGCGCATGACGCCGAGCGCCTCGGTGCCGTAGGGCACGACGCCGAATTCCTGGCCCGCCGTCATGATGGCGCGAACGGCGGCGTCCCCGTAGCGGGCGGGCACGGCCAGCTCATAGGCCATCTCGCCCGAGAAGGAGATGCGGAAGAGCCGCGCCGGGATTCCGCGCCAGGAAAATTGGGCGCAGGCCAGATAGGGGAAGGCGGAGTTCGAGAGGTCGGTGGCGCCGTCGAGCAGCCGCTCGAGGAGGCGGCGTGAAGCGGGCCCGGCGATGGCGTATTGGGCCCATTGCTCCGTGACCGACACGGTCTGCACATCCATGTCCGGCCAGAGCACCTGCCGTGCATGCTCCAAATGCTGCATGACCTTTGCGGCATTCGCGGTGGTCGTGGACATGACGTAGTGATGAGGCGCGAGATGCGCCGTCGTGCCGTCATCCAAGACCAAGCCATCCTCGCGCAGCATCAGTCCGTAGCGCACCCGTCCCGCGGCGAGCGTGGAGAACAGATTGACGTAGACGCGATCGAGGAAGGCCGCGGCGTCTGCACCTTGGATATCGATTTTTCCCAGGGTCGAGACATCGCACACACCGACGCCGGAGCGCACCGCCTTCACCTCGCGGCTGACCGTCTGCAGCCAGTCCGATTCGCCGGGCGCCGCAAACCACTGCGCGCGCAGCCATTGACCGGCTTCGACGAAGGCATCGCTGCGCTCGCGCGCCCAATCATGACCCGCGGTGAGCCGTGTCGGCTTGAAGTGCCTGCCGCGATGGTGGCCGGCGAAGGCGCCGATCGCGACCGGAGTGTAGGGCGGCCGGGAGGTCGTCGTGCCCACCTCGGGTATGGCGCGCTCCGTGAGCGCCGCCATGATGGCGTGGCCGTTCAGATTGGAGGTTCTGCCCTGATCCGTGGCCATTCCCAGGGTGGTATACCGTTTCAGCAGCTCGACGGAGCGAAAACCCTCGCGGGCGGCGAGCGCGATGTCCTCGCGCGTGACATCGTGCTGGAAATCGACGAATGCTTTGGCGCGGGACCCTTCGACACTCCAGAGAGGCGTAGTTTCCACGGCCTCGGGCGCGGCTCGCCATTGCGGGGCTTCGATGCCGGCAAATCCCGCCGCGGCGGCGGCTTGCGCGCCGGCGGCCGCGCCTTCTCGCAGCGCATCCGCGAGGGCGAAAGATCCGCCGGCCGCACCGGCGACGCTCATGCCGCGCGGCAAGTCGCCCGGCACGAATGCGCTGATGGACTGCGACCAGCGCGCCCGCCCGCCCACGTGCGTGGACAGTGCCACGTTGGGATTCCAGCCCCCCGAGATGGCCAGCACATCGACCGAGAGCCGCGCGAGGCGGCCGCCGCCGTCGCGAATCGTGACCCGATCGAGGCTGCGCGACCCGTACGTATCGACAACCTGCGCTCCTGCGAATACCCGCACCTGAAGGCGCTGCGCAGCGCCGAGCAAGGCCGGCGGTATCTCGCCGCGTGCATCGATGACGGCTTCGACGGCGACTCCCGCCGCGTGCAGATCGAACGCCGACTTCCAGCCGTCATCGCCGCTGGTGAATACGGCGAGCCGTTGCCCGGGAGCGACGCCGAAGCGGTTCGCATAGGTGCGCACGGCCGAGGCCAGCATGACGCCGGGCCGGTCGTTGCCGCCGAACACGATGGGGCGTTCGACGGCACCGGCGGCCAGAACGGTGCGTTTGGCCATGATCTTCCACAGCCGCTGGCGGGGCTGATGCAGGGGCGGCACCGGCAAATGGTCGGAGACTCTCTCGAGCGCGCCGTAGGTACGGCTGCCCGACAGTCCGTCGTCGTAGGCGCCGAATACCGTGGTCCGCGGCATGATGCGCACCTCGGGCAGAGAGCGCAGCTCGGATTCGATCGATCGCACCCAGTGCGATCCGCTCACGCCGTCGATTTCATGCCGATCGCCGTTCAGTCTGCCGCCCAACAAGAAATCCTCGTCGCAGAGGATGACCCGGGCACCCGCGCGGCCCGCGGCAAGCGCCGCCGCCAATCCGGCCGGCCCCGCGCCGACGATCAGCACATCGCAAAAGCATTGCGCCTTCTCGTACTCGTCGGGATCGGCCTCGAGGCTGGCTTTGCCTAGGCCGGCCGCGCGCCGAATCAGAGGCTCGTACAGCTTTTCCCAGAAGGCCGCCGGCCACATGAAGGTCTTGTAGTAGAAGCCGGCCACGAATATCGGCGACAGCAGGGAGTTGATCGCGCCCACGTCGAAGCGAAGCGATGGCCAGCGGTTCTGGCTGCTGGCCTCGAGCCCATCGAAGAGCTCGGCCACCGTGGCGCGCGTGTTGGCTTCGCGCCGCGCGCCGCTGCGCAATTCCACCAGCGCGTTCGGCTCCTCGGAGCCTGCGCCGAGAATGCCGCGCGGCCGGTGGTACTTGAAGGAGCGGCCGACGAGCCTCACGCCGGCCGCGAGCAGGGCGGAGGCCAGAGTATCGCCGCTGAAACCCGTGTATTGCCGACCGTCGAAGCGGAAGGACAAGACCCGGGATCGCTCGATCAGGCCGCGCGAGTCGAGACGGTTCGGCTGGGCCGGCTGAGCTGCCTGGTTCGGCTGGGCCTTCTGAGCCTGGTTCGGCCGGGCTTGCGGCGTTACGGAGGCGTTCACGGCGCGCGCTCCGGCCGGGCAAGGCCGCTCTTGGCGAATTCCACGTTCAGGATTTCGTGAGTGCGGGTGTTGCGCCGGACACGCAGCCAGCTTCGGCAGCCGGAGCCGTGGTACCAGAGTTCCTCGAATGGACCGGCCGGATTGTCGCGCAGGTACACTTGCTCGAAGAAGCGCAGCGGCGAATCGGCGCTCCCCGGATCGGGCCGCGCGAAATTCGCATCGCCTAGATAGGCGAACTCGCTCAGATCGCGCTCGCCGCAGAACGGGCATTGAATGCGCATGCTAGAGGCGCCTCGGGCCGGGATGAAGGTATGGCTTCAATGCAGATTGGGCTGTGCGCCCATCCCTTTTTCATCGAGCAGATGGCCGGTCGCAAAGCGGTCGAGCCGGTACGCGCGAGCGACTTCGTGCGGCTCATCCCGCGCCAGCAAATGCGCGAAGCACCAGCCCGACGCCGGCGTTGCCTTGAAGCCGCCGTAGCACCAGCCGGCATTCAAATACAGGCCCTTGATCGGAGTCTTATCGATGATGGGCGAGCCGTCCATGGACATATCCATGATGCCGCCCCAGGAGCGCAGCATGCGCACGCGGCCGATCGCCGGGATCAGGGCCATGCCGCCTTCGCAGACATCCTCGACGGTGGGAAGATTGCCGCGCTGGGCGTAGGAGTTATAACCATCCAGGTCGCCGCCGAAGACCAGGCCGCCCTTGTCCGATTGGCTCATATAGAAATGTCCGGCGCCGAAGGTCACGACGCCGGGGATGAAGGGCTTGATCGCTTCGGAGACGAAGGCCTGCAGCACATGACTTTCGATCGGCAGGCGCAGAGCCGCCATCTGAGCGATGCGCGAGGTGTTGCCGGCCACGGCCATGCCCACCTTGGCCGCGCGAATCGGGCCGCGCGTCGTTTGCACGCCGGATATGCGTTCACCGTCGCGGATGAAGCCCGTCACCTCGCAGTTCTGAATGATGTCCACGCCGCGCTCGCTCGCCGCACGCGCATAGCCCCAGACCACCGCATCGTGGCGGGCGGTGCCGCCGCGCCTTTGCAGAAGACCGCCGTGGATCGGGAAACGCGCGTTGTCGAAATCCAGGAAGCGCAGCATGCCCCGCACGGCCCGCGCATCGAGCAGCTCGGCGTCCACTCCGTGCATGCGCATGGCATTGCCGCGCCGGACATAGGCGTCGCGCTGCGCATCGGAGTGATACAAATTCAATACTCCGCGCTGGCTGACCATGGCGTTGTAGTTGAGGTCCTGCTCGAGCCCTTCCCAGAGCTTCATGGACCACTCATAGAAGGGGTTGTTGCCCGGCAATAAGTAGTTCGAACGAATGATGGTGGTATTGCGCCCCGCGTTGCCCGAGCCTATCCAGCCCTTCTCGACGACCGCGACGTTGCGGATGCCGTGTATTTTCGCCAGATAGTGAGCCGTCGCGAGTCCGTGGCCGCCGCCGCCGATGATGACGATGTCGTAGGCCGGCTTCGGCTCGGCGTCGCGCCATGCCGGACCCCAGTGGCGGTGACCGGACAGAGCCTGCCGCATCAGATTGAAGATCGAATAACGAATGGCCCGACGCTCCTCGACTGCGGCCTGCGCCGCCCTGGGTACGTTAGATCAGCTGCGCGCCGACTATTGACATTATGCGACAGGGATCATACATTTTGCGGCAAAGACGAACTTTTCCCAGGATCCGTATTTCGAGTCCAGCCAAACTCGCGGGATCGACGCCGCCCATCCGGTCGGTCGGGATTTTCCTGGTGCCCGGTTTTGCGCTCATGTCCTATGCGGCGACCGTCGAGCCCTTGCGCGCGGCGAACCTGCTCACGGGTCGCAGCCTGTATCGCTGGTGGCATGCGACGCCGGGCGATCAGCCCGCGATCGCCTCCTGCGGTGCCGCGGTGCTGCCGGATTTCGCTTTCGGCGCCCGGGTCGATGAACTCGACCTTCTCCTGGTCTGCGCCGGGGGCAATCCGGCGCAATTCAAGGATCGGCAGACGTTCGCATGGCTGCGCAAGCTGGCGCGGCAGGGGGTGGTCATCGGCGGCGTCTCCGCGGGCCCCTTCATCCTCGCCAAGGCCGGGCTGCTCGAGGGACGGCGCTGCACCGTGCACTGGGAGCACATGCCCGCGTTTCAAGAGGCCTTCCCCACCGTGAATCTGACGCGCTCGCTATTCGAACTCGACGGCGATCGCATCACCTGTTCCGGCGGGGTGGCGGCCCTCGACATGATGACGGCACTCATCGTTCGCGATCATGGCCGCCGGCTCGGCGCGGCGATCAGCGACTGGTTTCTGCACGGCGTGGTGCGCGAGGGTGTCGGCCCGCAGCGCATGGATCTGCGATTCCGCCTGGGCGTGGCCGACGAGGCCGTGCTCGCGGCGCTCAAGGCCATGGAAGAGAATCTCGAGGAGCCGCTGTCCCGCCGGCAGCTGGCCAATCTGGCGGGGACTTCGCTCAGGCAGCTCGAACGCTCGTTTCGCCGTCACCTGCGCCGCGGCGTTCATCAGCACTATCTCGCTCTGCGCTTGGGCCGCGCCCAGCATCTGCTGCGCGAGACATCGCTCGCCGTGGTCGAGATCGCGCTGGCCACGGGTTTCGGCTCGGCGAGCCAGTTCGCGCGCGCCTACCGCCGAGCATTCGGCTTTTCACCGCGCGAGACGCCGAGTCGGGCGGCGCTCTAGGCCCCCGCCGCAATTCGGGCAGACATTGCCCAGCACGCCATCGGCGCAATCCGCGCAGAACGTGCATTCGTACGAGCAAATGCGCGCGTCCTGGCTGTCGGGCGGCAGGACCTTGCCGCATTTTTCGCAAACCGGCTTCATCTCTAGCATGGCAGCCTCCGCAGAGCAGCATAGTATACTGGCAACCCGCCGAACCCAATGAGGACCCATGTGGATCGTTAGTCTGGCGCTGCGGCGCCCCTACACGTTCATCGTGCTCGCGCTCCTCATTGCGCTGCTCGGCGTGTTCACGATCCTGCGCACGCCGACCGACATTTTCCCGAACATCAACATTCCGGTGGTCGCCACCGTGTGGCGCTATTCGGGGCTCTCGCCGGACGAGATGGCCACGCGCCTGATCCTCGGTTCCGAACGCGGGGCGCAGACGACGGTCAACGACGTTGAACACACCGAGTCGCAATCGCTGAGCGGCATCGGGGTGGTGAAGTACTTCTTCCAGCCGAACGCCAGCGAAGAGCTGTCCTATGCGCAGGTCACCGCCGTCTCCCAGACCGGTCTGGCCAGCGACCCTCCCGGCACGACGCCGCCCTACATCCTGGCCTACAACGCGTCCACCGTTCCGGTCCTGCAGCTCGCCCTGTCGAGCGACGCTCTGTCCGAGGCGACGATTTTCGACTTGGGCAACAACATCATCCGCACGGCGCTCGCCACGGTCGCCGGGGCCTCGATGCCCTGGCCTTACGGCGGCCTGCAACGCCAGGTTCAGATCGATCTCGACCCCGATGCCCTGCGCGCCCGCGGCCTGTCCGGCAACGACGTCACCGACGCGATCGCCGCGCAGAACCTGATCCTGCCCGCCGGTGTGCAGAAGATCGGCGACCTCGAGTACTTCGTGGAAGTCAACTCGAGCCCCAAGCAGATCGAGGATTTGAACAATGTCCCGGTCAGTAGCCGCGACGGCCGCGTGATCTACGTGCGCGACGTCGCGCATGTGCGCGACGGCTATCCGCCGCAGACGAACATAGCGCGGCGCGACGGCCATCGAGCCGTTCTGATGAGCGTGCTCAAGACCGGCAATGCATCGACGCTCGACATCATCCGCGACATCAAGTCGCGCCTGCCGCAGATCCGCGACGCACTGCCGCCCTCCGTCAAGATCGAGCCGATCGGCGATCAATCGATCTTCGTCCGCGGGGCCATTGCGGGGGTGGTGCGCGAAGCCGTGATCGCGGCGGCCCTGACCGCCCTCATGATTCTGCTGTTCCTCGGCAGCTGGCGCAGCACCATCATCATCGCCATTTCCATACCGCTGTCGATACTCGCCTCCATCATCTGCCTTTCCGCGCTCGGCGAGACCATCAACATCATGACGCTCGGCGGCCTCGCGCTCGCGGTGGGCATCCTGGTCGACGACGCCACCGTGACGATCGAGAACATGAACTGGCACTTGGAGCGGGGCGAGGACGTCGAGACGGCCATATTGAACGGGGCGCATGAAATTGCGCTGCCGGCGCTGGTATCGACGCTCGCGATTTGCATCGTGTTCGTGCCCATGTTCATGCTCGCCGGCATCGCGCGATTCCTGTTCGTGCCGCTCGCGGAGGCCGTGGTGTTTGCAATGCTGGCCTCCTACCTGCTGTCGCGGACCCTGGTGCCGACGCTCGCCAAATATTGGCTGCGGCGGGACGAAGCGGGGGCGCACGGCCGGGCGCGCGGCCTGCTTGCACGATTCCAGGCGCGTTTCGAGCTTGGATTCGCGCGCTTGCGCGACGACTACCACGCGCTGCTCGAGCGGGCGCTGCGCAGCGGTGCGCGCTTTGCAATGCGGTTCCTGGGCGCGATGGCGCTGACGGCGATCCTGGCGTTTCCCATGGGTCGGTATTTTCCGGGCCTGGGGCAGGATTTCTTTCCGAGCGTGGACGGCGGCCAGATCCGGCTGCACTTGCGGGCGCGAACCGGGCTGCGCATCGACCAGACGGCGGCGCTGTGCGACCGGGTCGAGGAGACCATACGCGGCGTCATTCCAGCCAAGGAATTGATCACTATCGTCGACAACATCGGGGTGCCGTATAGCGGCATCAATCTGACCTACTCGACCTCGGCGCCCATCGGCCCGAGCGACGCCGACATCTACGTGAGCCTGGGCGCGGAGCATCGCCCCACCGACGACTACATACGCACCTTGCGTGCGAAGCTGCCGCAGATCTACCCATCGACGCTGTTCACCTTCCCGCCGGCGGATATCGTGGGACAGATCCTCAATTTCGGCCTGCCGGCGCCGCTCGACATCCAGGTCGCCGGCTTCGACGTCGAGGGCAATCGGCTGTATGCGAATCAGCTGCTCGAGCGGATGCGCAGCGTGCCCGGGGCCGTGGACTTGCGTGTCCATCAGGTGTTCGATCATCCGCAGCTCGACGTCGATGTCGATCGCAGCAAGGCGGCGCTGCTCGGCGTCACCGAGCGCGACGTGGCCTCGAACCTGCTGACCTCGTTATCCGGCAGCTTCCAGACGACGCCGTCCTTTTGGATCGATCCGAAGACCGGGACTCAGTACAATGTCGCGGCGCAGACGCCCCAGTACAAGCTGGCATCCTTGAATGACCTCGCCAGGACGCCGCTGAGCGCCGTCAGCGGCGGCGCGCCGCAGCTGCTCGCGAACCTGGCGACCTTCCGGCGCGACGCCGCGCCGGGCGTCGTCAGTCATTACGATGCCACGCCCGTCATCGACATCTTCGGAGCGGTGCAGGACACCGATCTCGGATTCGTCGCCGCGCAGATCGACCGGATCATCGCCGAGACGCGGCAGGACCTGCCGCGCGGCTCGAAGGTGATCGTGCGCGGCCAGGTCAAGACCATGACCGATTCCTTCCACGGGCTGCTGGCGGGCCTGGCCGGGGCCATCGTGCTGATTTATCTGCTGATCGTGGTCAATTTTCAGTCCTGGCGCGACCCGTTCATCATCATCACCGCGCTGCCGGCGGCGCTCGCCGGCATCGTCTGGATGCTGTTCCTCAGCCGCACGCCCGTGAGCGTGCCGGCGCTGATGGGCGCCATCATGTGCATGGGAGTGGCAACGGCCAACAGCGTGCTCGTGATCAGTTTTGCCCGCCAGCGCATGAGTGCCGGAGACGGCGCCTTGCAAGCGGCCCTGAGCGCCGGCTTCACCCGGTTTCGCCCGGTGCTCATGACGGCTCTGGCCATGATCATCGGCATGGTGCCGATGGCGCTTGGCCTCGGCGAGGGCGGCGAACAGAATGCGCCCTTGGGCCGCGCCGTCATCGGAGGTCTGGTGTTTGCGACGGTGGCCACGCTGTTCTTCGTGCCGACCGTCTTTGTCATGATCCACGGCCGCAAGCCCGCAGACGCCGTGGATTCGCCCGGGATATCCAGATGACCGATCAACCCCCCTCGCAGCGCACGCCCATTTCGGATGCACGCTTGCGCCGCTACGCATGGATTGGACTCGCCATTGCGATTGCACTGGCCGTCTGGGGCATCGTCGTGCGCGTCGACGCCCGCAGCGCGCTCAGCCGGCAAACATCGGCGGCGGCCGCCACCGCGGTAGTGACCGTCAAGCCGACCGTCGCACCGGGCTCGGAGACCTTGGTCCTGCCGGGCAGCATGCAGGCCTTTTTCGAAGCGCCGATTTACGCCAGAACCAACGGCTACCTGCGCACCTGGTACACGGATATTGGCACGCCGGTCAAGAAAGGCCAGCTGCTCGCCGAGATCGAAACGCCGGAGGTGGATCAGCAGCTGAGCCAGGCTCAGGCGGACCTCGGGACCGCCGAGGCGAACTATCAGCTCGCCAGGACCACCGACGAACGCTGGCAGGGATTGCTGCGGACCGAGTCCGTGTCGAAGCAGGATGCCGACCAGCGCGCGGGAGATGCCGCCGCCAAGAAAGCGGCGGTGGAGTCGGCGGCGGCGAACGTGGCGCGTCTGCGCGATCTCGAGTCCTTCAAGCGGGTGCTCGCTCCGTTCGATGGCGTGGTTACGCAACGGAACACCGATATCGGAGCGCTCATCAATGCGGGGCAGAACCCGGGATCGGCGTTGTTCCGGGTGGCCGATACCCACCGCCTGCGGATTTACGTATCCGTGCCGCAAACCTACGCCGCCGAGATTCAGACGGGCATGACCGCGGACCTGGTGTTCGCCGAGCGCCCGAGCAAGCATTACCCGGCGACAGTGGCTTTCACGGCGCAGGCGCTCGATCCCGCTTCGCGCACCTTGCAGGTCGAGCTGCAAGTCGAGAACCCGCAGCACGAACTGTTTCCCGGGGCTTACGTGGAAGTGCACTTCAGCCTGGCGGCCGCGAAACCCACCCTGAGGCTGCCGGCGAATGCCGTGCTGTTCCGCGCGCAAGGCCTGCTGGTCGCGGCGGTCGGAGGCGATCATCGCGTGCGCTTGAAGCGCATCGCCCAGGGGCGCGACTTCGGCTCCTCGATCGAGGTGCTCGCGGGAATCGCGGCAACGGACGATATCGTCATCAATCCGCCGGACTCGATCACGGAAGGCGCGCTGGTACGGATCGTCTCCCCGACGGACGAGCCGGCGACCGGGCACGCTGAGTGAAACATCCCGGCGCTGCGCCGACCGCGGTAGATCTGGCGCCCGGCCGCTGGTACGTCCTATTGCTGCTCACCGCGGTGTACGCGTTGAACATCGCCGATCGATTCGTCATGTCGACGCTGATCGAGCCCATCAAGGCGGATTTGCATCTGTCCGATTCCGCCATCGGCTTTCTCACCGGCGTCTCCCTGGCGATTTTCTACGTGACGGCCGGATTGCCGCTGTCCGTGCTGGCCGACCGCATCAACCGCCGCAATCTCATCGCGGTGTCGCTCGCCGCCTGGTCGCTGCTGACCGCGGTATGCGGCGTGACGCGCACCTTCTGGCAGTTGATGTCGGCGCGCACCCTGGTGGGCATCGGAGAGGCCGGGGGCGTGCCGCCATCGCAATCGCTGCTGTCGGATTATTTCGGCTGGCGCTACCGGGCGTTCGCATTGTCGATTTATTCGGTGGGCGCCTCGGTCGGATCCATGCTGGGACTGGCCGCGGGCTATGTGAGCGAGCAATGGGGTTGGCGCAGCGCCTTTTTTGTCTTGGGCCTGCCCGGAGTGCTGTTGGCATCGATCCTGTACTTGACGGTGAAGGAGCCCGCTCGAGGCCGCATGGATGCGGCGGCACCGCTGCGGCCGGCCGGCTTCCTCGTCATGCTGAAATTTGTCCGGCATCAACCGGCGCTGCTGCACGCGCTGCTCGGAGGCACGCTGTTCACGCTTTGGGCCTGGGGCCTGTTGTGGTGGAGTCCCTCCTTCCTGGTCCGCTCGCATCACATGACTCTGGGGGCCGCCGGCGGTGCGCTGTCGCTGGTGCACGGCATCGGCGGGACGATTCTGCTGCTGTCGACCAGCGTACTGATGGGCCGGCTCGCCGGGCGCGACGCGCGCGCCGTCCCCTGGTTCGCCGCCATCGTGACGGCGGTCGCCACGGTGCCTTCCATCCTGGCGTTCACCGTCGATTCGCGCGTCCTGTCGCTGGCGATGTTTTGGGTGTTCATCCCATTGTCCTATGCCTTGTTCGGGCCGACATTCGCTCTGATGCAGAATCTCGTGCCGGCCTCGATGCGGGCGCAGGCGGTGGCGCTGCTGCTGTTTTGCGCCAACGTGGCCAACTTGATCGTCGCCCCCCAGGTGGTGGGCATCGCCAGCGACCTGCTCGCGCCTCGCTATGGCACCGAGTCGCTGCGCGCGGCGCTGGTGCCGCTGAGCTTCGTCGGCTTTTGGGCGGCGTTTCACTTCTGGATGTGCGGCAGGCGCATGGTGGCCGGTCTGGCGCGGGCAGGCAACGCGGCGTAGGCCATCTCCCACAGGCAATTTCCGATGCGCGGACTTGCGCGATCCCCGCGCCGGTTCATAATCGGTCTTCTTGCAACCGGAGGACAATGCCCATGTATCAACTCACTTGCAAACCGCTCGTTCTCGCCCTGGCGGCGCTTTCGCTGACGGCCATGGGCCCCATTACCGCGCTCGCGCAGGATCATCCCGAAGAGCATCACGATCAAAATGCGCAGGAACATCACGACGATAACCGGTCCGATCCTGTTGAGAAGTACCGGCACGATCATCCGCATTCGTCGGCCCGCTGCCACGACGGCTTTTTCACCACCACCAAGGATCGAGGCCGGGCTTGCTCGAAGCACGGCGGCATCGACGTCTGGCTCGCGCCCTAGTCCCGGTCGGTTTCGCCTTTTCCCGGTTGTCCAAGACGGCCGGGAAGAGAGTGGATTTGCCGCAGCCTGGCGGCCTACCGCAGGTTCATCAAGAACCTGACTTCCGACAACATCGTTAGCGAACCATCGCAACGCCGCTGGGTCATGCGTGCAATTTCGTGGGCGACCCGGCTGGCGCGCGGACGCGGGCGGCGGAGCGTGGTCCCGGCCGGGAGTCATCGAGCGGCGCCATGACGGGAATCGGCACAAACGATTGTCGCCGCGCAGCCTGCGCGGGATAAATTAAAACATCGCGAATTCATGGGGCGAGTTGCATGCGAAAGATTCAGGCGCATCCGTTTGTATTGGCGGCCGCGGCGATTGCGCTGGCGAGTCCGCTCGCCGCGATGGACGGCGGCCCGGCGCCGACGCCGGATATCCAGCTGCAGATTCATCGTCTCTGGGCGGTGACCGAGGTGCAGAACCTGCTGGGAACGTATTCGTACTGGCACACGTCCGGATTCAATTTCCGGGTGCCGGAGCTCTATACGAAGACCGACGATACGGTCATCGAGATGATGTGGGGCCGCTACACCGGCAAGGATGCGGCCTATCGCGTCTATGTCATCGACCACCGGCGCGACGATCAGGGCGCGATCGATGCGCTGGGGCTCAAGGCGCCCCCGGTGCCGAAGAGCCAGGGCGGCGAGATCGGCGGCGCTGCGACGGCGGGCGGCCCGAGTTCGATGGCCCCCTTTCACATGCATACTCTGACGACTCCCGTCATCCAAGTGGCGGGGGACGGCCAGACCGCACGCGCCGTATGGATTTCACCGGGAATTGAAGGCTCGGGCTGGGGATGGTGCAAGTACGCCGCCGATTTCAAGTTCGTCGGGAACCAGTGGAAGATTTGGCATTTGCATGTCTACGGTCTGTTCATGACCGGATACGACAAGAGCTGGGCCGAGAATGCCCGCAAAGCGGCCCCGACGACACCCGGTCAGCACGCCGACAAACCTCCCACGACGAACTGGGAGTACTACAAAGGCGCGACGTTCGTTCCGCTGCAGCCTGAGCCGCCGCAGCCCTATGAGACTTGGAATGTAAACATGATTCCCGCGAGCTATGGCTCGACGAAGTGAATCGGAAAAAATAATTTCACAGCCGGGGAGAGAAAATTCAATGCGTAAACTGACGGCGATCGCCTGGATGATCATGCCGGCATTCGGCTTCGTGTCCAATGCCATGGCGCAGAGCGCCGGCTCGGACGCGGAGAAGCCCGCGGACCAAGGTTTGCAGGAAATAGTGATCACGGCGCAAAGGCGTTCGGAGAGCATCGAGAAGGCGCCTCTGGCCATATCCGCGGTGACCGGCGAGACCTTGCTGAATCAAGGCGTCATGAATCTGCAGGATGCGATTTCACTGATGCCGAGCGTGCAGATTCAGGCGTCCAATCTCGGTTCCGGATTCTACATCCGCGGAATCGGGTCGCGCATTCCCGGCGTCTTCGGCGATGGATCCGGCTCGCCCGTGTCCACCTACAGCGACAATGTCTTTCAGTCGCGCTCGGAAATCACCAACCTGATGTTCCTCGACGTCGATCGCATCGAAGTGCTGCGCGGCCCGCAGGGAACCTTGTATGGGCGCAATAACAACGCCGGCGCCGTCAATATCATCAGCAACGATCCCGAACTCGGCAAGCTCAGCGCCACGGCAACGCTGGAATACGGCAATTACAATGAGCAGCACACCGAGGGTACGGCGAATATTCCCATCAACGATTTCATGGCGGTGCGCGCCGCTTTCGGCAGCGAGTATCACAGCGGATACCTGAGCAATGGGTTGGACGATGCCGACACGCAGTCGGGACGGCTGAAGGTCTTGATCGAGCCGTCCGACGTGCTGCGCGTG
Organism: uncultured Gammaproteobacteria bacterium; assembly: GCA_963837435.1. GTDB lineage: Bacteria > Pseudomonadota > Gammaproteobacteria > Steroidobacterales > Steroidobacteraceae > Bog-1198. The sequence goes on along the minus strand of CAWINJ010000007.1, from coordinate 892,721 downwards.
CTGCTGGCGGGCGACTACACGCATGGCGGCGGCCTGGGTGTGGGCAATGTCGACATACCGTTGTCGGGGCGCAGCAGCCCGTGGCAGGCGCCCGGATATGCGGCTCTCGATTTCCCCCCGGGATCGGGCAACTACGTCTGCGGGGCCGCCGGAACCGGCCCCTGCACTCCGTTTCAAGACACCAAGAACTACGACGTGCACGCGCAGGTGGACTGGAATCTGGGCTGGGGCGTCATGACTTTCCTGCCGGCTTATCAGGACTACCGCAGCCAGTATCAGCAGGTGTTCTCTGCGCTATACGAGGACAATACGACGCCCCTGCGTCAATCATCGGCCGAGCTGCGGCTGGCATCCGAAGCACAGTCCGCGGTGAAGTGGGTGGGCGGCCTGTACTGGCTTCGCGACAACGGGTCGGGGCTCTACGATCATAATTTTTCGTTCGATTCGACGATCGACAATTCGGTGAACATCAACCAGACCAAGGCGGTTTTCGGCCAGGTTACCGTGCCGGTCACGGACCGGGTCAGGCTGACCGGCGGCCTGCGGTACACGCAGGACTACTTCAAAACGCTGCAGGTCACCTCGGGAGTTTCCGAGAACGCCTCCGCGTCGTTCGACAAGACGACCTACAAGGGCGGGGCCGAAATGGACCTGACTGCGAATTCGCTGCTGTACGTGGACGTGTCCAACGGGTTCCGGCAGGGCGGCGTCGGTCAGAGCGCGAACACGGGAACCGTGTACACATTCGGACCCGAAACGATTCTCGCCTATGAGCTTGGCTTGAAGAACAAGTTCATGGACGGCACCGTGCTGCTCAACGCCGATGTCTACTATTACAATTACAACGGCTATCAACTGGACGTCAATTTCTACCCCGACCCGAACTCCGAGGTCTACGAGACCCGGACATCGAACCTCCCAGGTACGACCCGGGTGGGTGGGGCGGAGTTCCAGGGTGCGTGGCTGGCCACCAAGGCCGACCGGATTGACTTCACGACGACGTACGAATACACGAGGTTCGCTGACGCGTCCGTGGCTCTCGGCGCCAGCAGTACGGACTTGACGGACCTGGGCGGACGCGAACTGCCGCGCGCCCCGAAGTGGACCGGAACTCTGGGCTACGGCCACACCTGGGATCTGCCGGGAGGAACACTCACCGGCCACGTGGACGGTCTGTACTCGAGCAGCTACGTGGTGGATCTGCTGTATTTCACGTACGCCAACCCGAGCTTGTTCACCCAGGCAGCCTACGGTCAGTTGAACGCCAATCTGACCTGGTCTTCCACGGACGGCCGATGGTCGGTGGGCATGTATGGGCGCAACTTGACCAACAAGGCGGTGCTGCAGCAGGCAAACCCGGCCGGCCCCGTGAATGTGGTGGGGGTGATCGGCGATCCGCGTACCTATGGAGTGCGCATCACGGCGAAGTTCTAGGCGCACATCCGCTCGCCGTGGATGTAGTATCTTGTGCGCTGCGTATCGGCCCCAGACCCGTCGCCATGCCCATGATCCTCAGCATCGACGATTTGCGCGAGCTCGCCAAGAAGCGCATTCCGCGGGCCATTTTCGATTACGCGGCCGGCGGCGCCTACGACGAACGGACGCTGCTGCGAAATACGGCCGACCTGGATGCCATGACCTTTCGCCAGCGAGTCATGGTCGACGTGTCGAACGTCACTCTGGCGACGGCGCTGGCGGGCACTCCGGCCTCCATGCCGCTGGCGATAGGCCCGACCGGACTTGCCGGGCTGTTCCATGCGGACGGTGAGATTCTTGCCGCCAAGGCCGCGGCGGCCTGCGGAATTCCCTACTGCATGAGCACCATGTCGATTTGCTCCATCGAGGACGTCCGGGCGGCGACCCAGCAGCCGTTCTGGTTTCAGCAATACCTGATGAAGGATCGCGGCTTCAATCAAGAGCTCATCGATCGGGCGGCCGCTGCGCAGTGTTCCGCGCTCATGCTCACTCTCGATCTGCAGGTGCTGGGCGAGCGCCGCCGCGACCCCCGCAACGGCCTGACCATCCCGCCGCGGCTCACCCTGCGCAATGCCTGGGATGTGGCGACGAAGCCGTCCTGGGCGCTCAAGGTGCTGTTCGGCAAGCGCCGCACCTTCGGCAATTTGGTCGGGCGAATCGGCGGCTCGAGCGCGATTCGCACGCTGTCGGAGTGGACCGCGACTCAGTTCGATGCGTCGGCGAATTGGCGCGACGTGGAATGGGTCAGGAGCCGCTGGCCCGGGAAGCTGATTCTCAAGGGAGTGCTCGATGCCGAGGACGCCCGCTTCGGCCTCGCCGCCGGCGCGGATGCCATCGTCGTATCGAATCACGGCGGCCGGCAACTCGACGGCGCGCCGTCCTCGATCTCGGTGCTGCCGGAGATCGTCGAGGCCATCGACGGCCGCTGCGAGGTGCTGTTCGACGGCGGCATCCGCTCCGGACAGGACATCGCGAAGGCCCTGGCGCTGGGTGCGCGCGGAACGCTTGATCGGCAGGTCGTTTCTCTATGCGCTGGCGGCCGCGGGGGAGGCCGGAGTGACCAAGGCGGTCGAGATCATGCGCAATGAATTGCGCGTGACCCTGGCACTGACCGGAACCCCGAGCATCGATGCCGTGGGTCCGCACATACTGCGCTCGGCCGCCTAAAGCATCGGCAGTCCGCGCCGCGGTCTTCCCAGGGGAAATGCAGCGTCGATCGTCGCCAATTCGGCCTCGCTCAATTCGAGCGCAGCGGCGCCGGCGTTCTCCTCGACGTGGGCCACGCTGGATGCCTTGGGAATCACGAACACCTCCGGGTGGCGCAACAGGAATCGCAGCGCGACCTGGCGCGAGGTCGCGCCGTGGGCTGCGGCTATCTTGCTCGAGCACGCCACCCTGGCGGCTTCGCGCATCGAATGGAGCCGTCGATTGGCCGAAGGGCGTGTACGCGACCAGCGCGGTGCCGTGCTGCCGGCACCAGGGCAGCACGGCATGTTCGATCGCGCGCTCCTGCAGGTGGTACAGCACCTGATTGCAGGCCGGATGCCCGGCGCCGGCGATGGCGGCGACCTCGTCGAGGTCCGCGACGTCGAAATTGCTCACGCCCCAGGAGAGGATCTTGCCGGCGCGCACCAGCGTGTCGAAGGCCGCGATCGTTTCCTGCAGGGGATGGGCGCCGCGCCAGTGCAGCAGGTAGCAATCCAGCCGGTCGGTGCGCAGGCGCGCCAGCGATTTCTCGCACGCCGCGAGCGTGCCCCGTTTCGAGGCATTGCCCGGCAGAACCTTGGAGACGAGAAACACCTCGTCGCGCCGGCCGTCGATCGCCTCGGCGATGATGCTCTCCGCGGAACCGGAACCGTACATTTCGGCGGTATCGATGTGGGTCAAGCCGAGATCGAGGCCGCGGCGCATGGCGTGCGACGGCGGAGGCCGCCGAGGACTCCTCGATTTTCCAAGATCCCTGGCCGATGGGCGCGACGCGGCGCCGAGTGCTGCCGAAGGTGCGCGGAGCGCCGGCGCCGGTCACTGACCGCTCCGCGGCGACCAGCGCGCTGCCGTCTGGATGCGGCGGGAATGTTGCAGCAGGTAATCTAAGTGTCATATGACAATAGTGTTCCTGTAATTTTGCGAAGAATGAGCGCACAATTATTCGCCACTTTGCTCGTGGGCAACAGTGGGGCGCAATGGCGCTCCGGCCGTTACTCGGCTGAATTTTACACTGCATTGGGCGAGGGATGGTTCGGAAGCAGGGAGGTTTCGACCGTGACGATGCCGGCCGCGCCGAGCGGAGACCGCAAATCCGAGCTTGTCTGGGATTTCATGCGCCTCGGATTGGCGGCGGCGCGTGAGCTCGCTGGCGGCCTTCGGCCTGCTGTATGCGGCGCTGATGCTGCTCGGCTTGGCTCTGCGCGAGAGTTCCCAGCAACTGACGATTCATCTGGCCCGCGGCCGGCTTGCTGTTCATGGCGCTGTGGTTTTCGCCGCGGCGCAATTGGATCTGGATCCTCGGCGTGCAGATCGCCGTGGAAATCGCTCATCGACGCCGCTACGATACGGCGCATTTGCGCCCGGCACGGGTACGCGCCGTTCGTGCTGGCGAATTCTCTCGATGGCATCGTCGGCGCACTCGTCGCCAAGCGGCTCATGACGAGTCCGGAAATTCCGCGGATACGGCATGTATTGCGGTTCTTCGCCGCCGTCGCGCTCGGTTCCGCGGCCAGCGCCATGGTCGGCGCCTATGGCGCGGCGGAGGCGCTGGGAGGCGCCCGCTACTGGCGCGAATGGCAGCTTTGGTGGGCGGGAAATTGGCTGGGATCCCTGTGCATCGCGCCGGTCGTGATGGGCTGGGCCGTTCGGTGGTACAAGCGCGAATTGTCGGCGCCGCCGGCGCCCGGGCGGCCGAGCTGGCGCTCATCGGCTGCGTGCTGCTCGGCCATGACGATCTGGGTATTCTCCGCGCCGCCGGGCAGCGTCACGACCATCCTCGATCTGCCGTTCATCCTGCTGGCGATGGTGATCGTCGCGGCATTTCGCCTGCCGCCGCGCTGGTGTTCGACGTTCGCGGCCGCGGCCGCGCTCGTGGCGTCCTACTTTGCAAGCCGCGGCCTGGGGCCCTTCGCCGGCGATCCCAGTCCCTTCGTGCGGGTCGATGCTCTGCAGTTGTACCTGGCGACCCTGGTCGTGATCAATTTCATGCTGACCATCGTGCTTCTCGAGATGCGCAACACCGTGCAGCTGCTGCGCACCAGCGGCGAGCGCTACCACAACTTCATCGAACAGAGTTCCGAGGCCAGTATGGCGCATCGAGCTGGGTGAGCCGATGGCGCCCGATCTTCCGGCGGGCGAACAGATCGCATGGCTGCGCGAGCATGCCTATGTCGCCGAATGCAATCTGGTCTATCTGCGGTTGAACCGGCTGTTCGGGCTGCCCGAGACCGATGCATGCCTGTGGCGCGCCGATGTGCCATGGTCCGCGATTTATCTCGAGCATATCGGCGACGGCGGCGCACTCAAGGCTACTCGGTGGACGGACTGCAATTCACGCTGTCGAGCGACTCCCGGCAGTTCACCTACATCACCGGGTTCCGCGGTGTCGTCGAGCAGGGGAAGCTGGTGCGCGTCTGGTGCGTCGCGCGCGACATCACCGAGCTCGTCGAGCTCAACCAGCGCCTGCGCCAAAAGCAGGATCGGCTGCAGCTGTATGCGCGCCAATTGGTCGGCGCGGAGGAGCGTGCGCGGCGCGCGACGGCGGTGGATTTGCACGATGGCATAGGCCAGCACTTGGTCGGTCTCGCCATGACCCTCGATGCGGCGGCATCGCGTTCGCCGCCGGAGGTGCGCCTGCTGCTGGGCGAGGCGACCCATACCGTGCGCGAAGTGCAGTCGATCACTCAGAAGGTCATCGCCGATCTGAGCCCGCCGGGACTGTACGAGCTGGGATTGGAGCCGGCGCTCAAATGGCTGAGCGTCTACATGCGCGGCAAGGACAATCTGCAGGTCGATCTGCAGGTCGCCCCGGACGCCGCGGCTTATAACCTCGAGCTGCGGGTGCTGGTGTTCAAGCTGATTCGAGAACTGCTGCGCAATGTGGTCAAGCATGCCGGAGTGCAATCCGCCGCCGTCACGGTCACGCAGACGCCCGAAGGAACTATGCGTGGTGGTCGAGGATCGCGGCGTGGGGTTCGAGTGGCAGCTCAGCCTGTTCGAGGCGCGCTCCGGGGGATTCGGCCTGTGGAGCGTGGCGGACCGGGTGCGTGCCGCCGCCGGCGAGATGACGGTCGATACCGCGCCGGGCCGAGGGTGCCGCGTCTCGGTGGTGTTTCCCCATCACGAAATCCATCCGCTGATCCAGCAGCGCGATTCGGCAGGCAGCCGCTCCGCGGCCACCTGATTCGCCCGCCGCAATCGGCGGCTCAGGATTGATTCTTCGCCAGGCGCCGCGACATGCGCAGCGCCGCTTCGCGCCCTTGGTAGTATCCTTGCACGACTCCGAGCTGGTCGAAACCCAGGCGCTCGTAGAAGATCCGCGCCGGCTCATTGCGCATGCGCAACTCGAGGTTGATGCGAAACACGCCGGCGACGATCGCCGTCTCGGTCAGCCAGCCCATGAGTTGGCGTCCCAGCCCCTGGCGGCGGTGCTCCGGCGCCACGGCGAGCAGATTCAGATGCGCCACCTCATCCCCGAAATGCATGATGGCAAAGGCTGCGATTTGCCGCTCGCGCCGCGCCACTACCACCGAGGACTCGGGTCCCGTGATGAAGTGCTGAACGCGCGCGGGTGTCCAAGACCATGTCAGGCCATGCTCGATGAGATCGCGGGACATTTCCGCAATTTCGCGCGCGTCAGTCACCCGGGCCAGCCCCAGCGTGGCAAGTTCCGACACCTCAATGCACCCCGGTCTTCACGGGCGGCGCGGCCCGCTGCGGCAAGCCGGCCGGCGCCCCCGGCAGCAGCTTCATGAGCTCCTGAACCCCGCGCTCCAGCTGCGGATCGCGGCCTTTCAAGACTTCCACCGGATCCTGTTCGACGACGATATCCGGATCCACCCCATGCCCCTCGATGATCCAACGGCCGTTTGCGTCGGCCGTGCCGAACTCTGGCACAAAGACGATGCCGCCGTCGAGCAGCGGGCCGTGGTCGGTGATGCCGACCGCGCCGCCCCAGGTGCGCTTGCCTATCAGCGCCCCGATCTTCCACTGGCGAAACTGGTACGCGAATATGTCGCCGTCCGAGGAGGTGTCTTCGTTGATCAGCGCCACTTTCGGGCCCGGCTGTACCACGCGCGGATAGGTGTCCGCCGCCTGGTGATTGCGCGCAAAGCTCGTGCCTTGGAGAGTGCGCGACAGCCTTTCGATCAACATCTCGGAGATGTTTCCGCCGCCATTGTCGCGCTCATCCACCACCAAGCCCTCCTTTCGCACCTGCGGATACCACCACTTGATGAACTCCCGGATCCCGGCTTCTCCCATGTCCGGCAGGTGAATATAGCCCAGGCGCCCCTGGCTCAGGCGCTCCACGCGCGCGCGATTCGCGCTGACCCAGGCAAGATACAGCAGGTCGTTTTCGCTGTTGAGCGGCCGATAGCGGATGGTGCGGGCGCCCTTGCCGTCGGCCGTTGCCGACACGCGCCATTCGACCGGCTGGTTGGGCACCGCCTCCAACAGCTCATAGGGATCGGTGCCGGCCCTCAGTTCCCGGCCATTGATGGCCAGCACGTAGTCGCCCACATGAGCATCCACGCCCACTTCGGTGAGCGGCGAGCGATAGCGCTCCTCTTCGTTCTCACCGGCGAAAATCTTGGCGATGCGGTAGCGGCCGGATTTGGCGTCGAGCTCGAATCGGGCCCCGGGCAGCGCCACATAGGGCCGCTTGGGCAGGCCCAAGTCGCCGCCCTCGATGTAGGCGTGCTGGACGGTGAGTTCGGAGATCATCTCGGCGATGACGTAATTCAGGTCGGCTCTCGACCCGACGTAATCCAGCAGCGGCTCGTATTTGTCGCGCAGCTTCTTCCAGTCGTAGCCATGCATGTTCTCGACATAGAAGTAGTCGCGGTAGCGGCGCCAAACTTCGGCGAAGATCTCGCGCCATTCGGCGGCAGGAACACGCGTGGTGACGAGACCCGCCAGCGACACGGTTTTGGCGCCGTCGTCGTCGCTCGCGCCGACCTCGAAATATTTGATGTCCTTGGATGAGAGCTGCGCGAGCACATGCTTGCCGTCGGCCGTGGCCGACCATTCGGTCACATCTTCCGCCACGGTCTTGGCTTCCCGATCCTTGATCGAGTAGGACATCACCGTGGGTTTGAGGCTCGAGTCCCGGCCGTAATAAGCCGGGCCGCTGCGCTGGTACAACAGATTCTCGCCGCCCGCCTCGAGATTGGATAGGTTGTCGGCATCGAGGGGCACGCGGATCGCGCGCTGCTCGATGCCGTCGAAGTCGATTTTCATCGCGCTCTTGGAGCCGGCGCCGCCGCCGGGCTTTTTCCGCCCGTTGCCGGCATCTTTCCCGCCGTGTGCGCCCTTGCCGCCGTCATGGTCTGCATCCTCGTCCGAGTCTTTGTCAGAGTCCTTCGCGGCGTCTCCGGGCTCATCGTTGCGTATGCCGAATGGATTCTTGACATCCTTGCGCAAGGCGAGGGCGAATATTCCGGTTTGCCGGTCGGTGGCGAAGTCGAATTCGATGGTGCTGAGCAGCGGTTGAAATTCACGTTCGCTGAGGTAGTACAGCAATTCGCCGTTCGGCGGCCATGCGGGCGAATGCGCATTGAAGTGCTCGGGCGTGACGCGTCTCGACTGGCCATCCGACGCCGACCAGATGTAGATGCCGGAGAAGCCGGCGGGGTCGTTGAGGGAGTAGGCGAGGAATTGACCGTCCGGCGACCAGCGATAGTCCAGCGACAGATCGGCCGGGTCGTGGGCCACCTCGGTCCGCCGCAGGCCTGCCAATTCGATCACATACAGGCGGTCGGTGCTGTCGGAAACCGCAAGGCGCCTGCCGTCGCCCGCCCACCGCGGCGCGTAGTAGCGATGCGCAGATCCGAAGGTTACCTGCCGGGCGGGATCGCTGCCGTCCTGCAGCTGTACGTAGAGTTCCTCCTCGCCGCTGCGGTCGGACACGTAGGCCAGGCTCTTGCCGTCGCTCGACCAGGCGATGTCCCGATCATGCGCGGACGATGAATGCGTGAGATTGCGGGTGACTCCGTGTTCTATCGGAACCGTGAACACATCGCCGCGCGCCACGATGCCCAGCCGTTCGCCGCCCGGGCTGAGGCTCAGGCTCTCGATATTGTCGGCGGCGTTGACCGTCTGAGGCCGGCCCGTCGTGCTGTCCGCCGGCACCGTAATCGACAGCGCGCGGTCCCGGCCATCGCGCGTGTCGAAGAGGTGCAACTCGCCGTCCAACTCGTAGACGATCTGGCCGTCGGCGTCGGCGCTGGGCCAGCGCACGTCCCAATCTTGGTAGTGGGTCAGCTGCGTGGTCTCGCGTGTATCAATGTCGTAGCGATAGAGATTGAACACGCCCGTGCGGTCGGAATTGAAGTAAACGGCATTGCCGATCCACATGGGATCGCGATCGGTGCGCGGATCGTTGGTGACCTGCAGCAGCGAGGGATGCGTCAGATCGAAAATATACAGGTCGTTCGCCCAGCCGCCCTGATAGCGCTTTTCGCTGCGAAAATCGCGCCACAGGGGCGAGTACACGATCCTCTTCCCATCGGGCGAGAATTGTCCCGCGCCGGACACCGGCATGGGCAGCGCGGTCGCAGCGCCTCCGCTCATAGGCACCGTATAGAGCTTCGAGTCCGTCAGTATGAAGCCGTCGCGCGCGGATCTGAACAACACCGCGGTGCCGTCCGGAGTCCAGCCATAGACCTGATTGTCGTAGCCCCAGCGATCGGCCAGCGGCCCGGCGGCGGGATAAAACGTCAGCTGCTTCGGTGCGCCGCCGCCCGAGGGAATCACGTACACCTGTTCGTCGCCGCCGTACTGGCCGGTGAAGGCGATGAAGCGCCCGTCGGGCGAGAATTTCGCGAACAGTTCCAGGCCGGGATTCGAGGTGAGGCGGGTGGCGGTGCCGCCTTGCGTGCCGACGGTCCACAGATCGCCCGCATAGCTGAACACGACGCGGTCATGCCATACGTTCGGAAAGCGCAGCAGCTTGGTGGCGCCCGCGGGCGGCGCGAAGGACAGGAGCACGAGAGCCGCCGCGATGAGCGCGGCCGATCGGACTGAAGCGCATGATTTCCCGGCTACCTCTAGCGGCTGCGGTAGCGATCGGTCGCGAGCACGAGCTCGTGCGCATTGCCCGCCTCGAATGCCGAATGTCCGGCGTCCGGCACGATGCGCAAATCCGCCTCGGGCCACGCACGATGCAAATCCCAGGCGCTGGTCGCCGGACAGACCATGTCGTAGCGTCCCTGAACGATGGTGGCGGGAATGTGGCGGATGCGCGGCACATCGTCCAGCAATTGGCTTTCGCTGCGCAGGAAGCCGCGATTCACGAAGTAGTGGCATTCGATTCGCGCCACCGCCAGCGCGAACTGATCCTCGCCCCATTTCCTGATGCTGTCGCCGTTGCTGTGCAGGAAGCTGGCGGAGGCCTCCCAGACCGACCAGGCGCGCGCCGCCGCCAAGGCCGCGCGCTGATCGGTGCCGACCAGGCGCTTGTGGTAGGCGCTGAGGAAATCGTCGCGCTCGTCGGGCGGAATCGCGTCGCGATATGCTTCCCATGCATCCGGGAAATATTCCGAGGCGCCGTGCTGATAAAACCAGCGGATCTCGGCATAGCGCAGCAGGAAATATCCCGCGCAGCACGATTTCGCTGACGCGCTCGGGATTCGCCTCCGCATAGGCGAGCGCCAGCGTGCTGCCCCATGATCCGCCGAACACGAGCCAGCGCTCGATACCCAGATGCCTGCGCAATCTTTCGATGTCGGCGACCAGATGCCAGGTGGTATTCTCGACCAGGCTCGCGCTCGGGCGGCTGCGCCCGCAACCGCGCTGATCGAACACCACGATGCGGTAGTGCTGGGGATCGAAGAATTGCCGCGCGCGCTTGTCGGAGCCGGCGCCGGGACCGCCGTGCAGGAATACGGCCGGTTTGCCGGCCGGATTGCCGCATTCTTCGTAGTAGATTTCGTGCACGTCCGAGACGCGCAGATAGCCGTGCCGAAAGGGCTCGATCGCCGGATACAGCTCGCGGCGCGCGGCGCTGCGCTGATGGCGGCGCGAGAGATTCGCGCGCCTTGGCGGCCCGCGGCGCGGATCTTGCGGCGCTGACGGCAGCGTGTCTTTTTGGCGGCCGGCCGTTTTGGCGCGGTACGCCGCGGCGTGGCGCGTGATTTGGCCGGCGCGCCCTTTTTCTTCTTCATCGCTTGTCCTCTTTTTCTGGATATCTAAGCTCGGGAAACCATGGGCCCGAGCGGCCGCCCGCCGAGCAGATGCACATGCAGGTGATAGACCTCCTGGCCGCCATCCGCATTGCAATTGATGATCAGCCGATAGCCGCTGTCGGCGATGCCGTGCTGGCGCGCAAGATCGCGCGCCACGATGAACATGTGTCCGATCAACGATTCATCCTCATCGGCAATATCGTTCAGCGGTGGGAATGGGTTTGTTCGGGACGATCAGTATATGCACCGGGGCCGCCGGCCTGATGTCCAAAAAGGCGATTACGCGGGAGTCGCGGTAGAGCACGGTGGCCGGCAGGTCGCCGGCGATGATTTTCTCGAAAAGCGTAGGCATTTCAATGCCTCCGAGGCCTAGGGGACCTCAAGATTAGCAGGAACGGCGCCGCTGCTCGGATTTGTGATGCAGCAATGTGGCCCCGTAATAGTAATGGGAACGATTCTCATATAGAATTGCATTCATGTTGCCAACCGGACCAACCGGCCTCGTGCCGGCGCCAACCACGGACATCCGGCTGACCGATCTGGCTCCTGGTACGCGTGCGCGGGTGGTATCCGTCGCGGCGACCGATGCCTCCACGCCGGTTGAATTGGGGCGGCGGCTGGCTGAATTGGGATTTCTTGCCCGGCGAGGCCGTGCGCATCGTCGCGAAAGGGCTGATGGCGAGGGCGCCGATTGCCGTGCGCATCGGTACGGGCACTTTCGCATTGCGACTTTTCGAGGCCGCCTGTATCCGCGTATGTCCGGAGCAGCCGCAGCCCGCGTGAGTCCATGGAGGCTCTGCCCAGCGCTCCGACTCCCCTCATCGCCTTGGTTGGAAATCCCAACTGCGGCAAGACCGCGCTTTTCAACATTCTCACCGGCAGCCGCCAGAAGGTCGCCAACTACGCGGGAGTAACGGTTGAGCGCAAAGAGGGCTCGCTGCTCACCCCCTCGGGGCTGCGCATTCGCATGCTGGACCTGCCGGGTGCCTACAGCCTCGATCCGCTGACTCCGGACGAGCAAGTCACCGCCGATGTGCTGCTCGGCCGGCGTGCCGGCGAGACTCAGCCCGACTTCGTCGTCTGCGTCACCGACGCGACCAATTTGCGCCAGAATCTGCGGCTGGTATTGAGCTTGAAGCGGCTCGGCCTGCCCATGGTGGTCGCACTCAATATGAGCGACATCGCGCGGCGCAAGGGAATCCTGATCGATGCGCAACGGCTCGCCGCCGAATTGGGCGTGCCGGTGGTCGAGACCGTCGGGGTCAAAGCCGCCGGCGTGCGGGCGCTGATCCAGGTGCTCGACGCCGTGGGACCGCCGGCGCGCGACCGGCAGCCGGCGGCGTGGCGCACCCCGAGCGCGGCGCAAATCGACCACGATCAATCGGAGGTGCGCAGAATTCTCGGCTTGGTCGGGGGCGACCGGCTCGACGGCATTACCGTCAGCGACCGCGTCGATGCGGTCGTGCTGCATCCGCTGTTCGGTCCCCTGATTCTCGCGGTCGTATTATTCCTGGTATTTCAAGCGGTATTTGCCTGGGCGCAGGTGCCGATGGATCAGATCAAGCTCGGCGTGTCCGCCCTCGGCAACTGGCTGCAGGCGGCGCTGCCCGCCAGCCTTCTGAAGGACCTGGCTCTGAATGGCGTGCTCGCCGGCGTCGGCAGCGTGCTGGTGTTCCTGCCGCAGATCATCATCTTGTTCTTCTTCATCCTGATGCTCGAAGACTCGGGTTATTTGCCGCGCGCCGCATTTTTGCTCGACCGCGTGATGGGCAGGGTCGGGTTGTCGGGACGGGCGTTCATTCCCTTGCTCTCGAGCTTCGCTTGCGCGATTCCGGGGATCATGGCGACGCGCACCATACAAAATCCCCGCGATCGGCTGGCGACCATCATGATCGCGCCATTGATGACCTGCTCCGCGCGGCTGCCGGTCTATGCGCTGATCATCGGCGCCTTCATCCCCCGGCGAGTGCTGTGGGGCGGCCTGGAATTGCAAGGACTGGTGCTGTTCGCGCTTTATGTTCTGGGAGTCGCCAGCGCCATGGCGGTGGCCTTCGTGCTCAAGCGCAGCGGAGCTGGCGCCGGCTTGCAGTCGCTGATGCTCGAGCTGCCGGCGTATCACTGGCCGAATCTGCGAAATTTGGGGATTGGGCTCTGGCAGCGCGTGGAAATATTCTTGAGCCGCGTCGGCACCATCATTCTCGCCCTGATGGTGATTCTGTGGGCTCTGAGTTCGTTCCCGGCGCCGCCCCCGGGGGCCACCGGGCCGCCGATTCAATACAGCATCGCCGGGCACCTGGGCGCGTGGCTGGCCGTGCTGTTCGCGCCCATAGGCTTCAACTGGCAGATATCGATCGCCCTGGTGCCGGGGCTTGCGGCACGCGAAGTGGCGGTCGGCGCACTGGGCACGGTCTATGCTCTGTCTGCGACGGGAAACGATGTGAGCGGAGCGTTGACGCCGCTGATTGCCGGGTCGTGGAGCCTGCCGACGGCGCTGTCGCTGCTGGCGTGGTATGTTTTCGCGCCTCAGTGCCTGTCCACGCTGGCGGCGGTCAAACGGGAGACCAATTCCTGGCGCTATCCGCTGATCATGGCGGGATATTTGTTTGCGATGGCCTATGCCGGCTCGTGGATCACCTATCGAATCGCAACGGCGCTGACGAGCTGACGGAGGAGAGGTCCGTATGAACAGCATTCTCGACGGCACCTTGGTGAGCCTCGCGCTGCTGGTCAGCGCGGGATACGCCCTGACATCGCTGGGTCCGCAAAGCTTCCGCCGGCGCATCCTCGCACTTCTCAGCCGTGCAGCGGCGCATGCACCGCCCTTCCTGGGTCTGCGGCGAACGGCGCAGCGTCTTGACGCCGCGGCGCTGAAGGCGCCGGGTGCATGCGGAGGCTGCGACAGTTGCGGATCGGAACAGACCCCGGCGCAAAAGCCGAGGGGCGCCGACGTCAGTGTGCCGGTGGCGAAGATCGGCCGGCGCGCCCGCTCGTCGGTGCCGAGAGCCTGATCGTCAGTGCCGGGTGCCTGAGGCGACCCGGCGAGCCGGGGTGAGCGGCGCCGGACGCGGCACCGCTCTCGGGGGTTGCGCGGCGTGGTCATCGCCGATCTGGTATTTGTTCATCGCCTCGCTCAGCTCGCTCATTTGAGCCAGCAACGCGGCGGCGGCGGCGGCGTTCTCCTGCACGAGGACCGCGTTCTTGCCGGTCATTTCGTCGATTTTCGCGATGGCGCTGTTGACCTCGCCGATGCCGGCGTTCTGCTCGCGGGTCGCGGCGGCGATATCCGCCACGATCTTGCTGACGTTCTGCGCCGCGCCGACGATTTCCTGCAGCATCTCGCCCGATTGATCCACCAGCTTCGCACCCTCGCCGACCTTGGTCACGCTGTCGTTGATCAGCGCTTTGATTTCCTTGGCGGCCTGCGCCGATCGGCCCGCCAGATTGCGGACCTCCGATGCGACGACTGCGAAGCCGCGCCCCTGCTCGCCGGCCCGCGCGGCCTCCACGGCGGCGTTCAGGGCGAGCAAATTGGTCTGGAAGGCGATCTCGTCGATCACCCCGATGATGTCGGCGATCTTGCGGCTCGAGGCGTTGATCTGCTGCATGGCCGCGATTGCCGAGGAGACCACCACTCCGCCGTTTTCGGCTCGGCTGCGCGCCGTCGCCGCGAGCTCGTCCGCATGTCCTGCATGGTCCGCATTGTTGCGTACCGTGGCGGTCATTTCTTCCAGCGCCGCTCCGGTCTCTTCGAGGGCGGAGGACTGAGCCTCGGTACGCTCCGACAGTTCCGCATTGCCCGTCGAAATCTCGTCGGCGCCGGAGCGAATCTCCACCACCGCCTGCTTGATCCTGCGCACCATTGAGGAAAGATTGTCGAGCAACTCGTTCAAGCCTCGGGCCAGATTGGCGTGAAAGCCGACCTTTCCGTCCACGGGCAGGCGCGCCTGCAGATTGCCGCGCAAGGCCGCGTCGACCACCGCCCGCACGTCGTTTTCCGCGGTTACCCCGATGGTCCGGTCGCGCCACTCGAGCACGGTGCCGAGCCGGGCGCCGCTGCCGTCCACGATGGGGCTGGCATTCAATACCAGGCTATGTCCGCCGAGGGTCAGCATCTTCGAGTCGGCGTCGCGCAATCCGTCCAGCGCCGCTCTTTCCAGGCACTGCACCGGCTTGAATATGTCGATGGAAGAGCCGACCAGCGCAGCGGCGGAGAATTGCGGCAGTTCGCCGCGGATGTCCTGCTCGAGGCGCGCGAACGTCGACTGCGCGGTTTTGTTGGCGTAGACGATCTGATGATTCTCGTCCACCGTCAGCACGATGGTCCCGGCATTGTCCAGCGCCTGCCGAACCCGGGTGTTCTCCGCGAGCGCGCTTCGGTCGGCTTCGATGCGGATACGCAGCGCCGCGCGCATCTTGTCGAGCGAGTGCAGCACCTGGCCCACCTCGTCGGCGCTGTCCGCCGTGATCTCGTTTTCGTACTGGCCCGCCTCGATGGCGGCGAAAGCGGTCACTGCGCGCCGCAGCGAGCGCGTCAGGCTGCGGGTGACGTATACGGCCAACAGAATCGCCGCGGCCACCATCGCCGCCACGAAGGCGAGCGCCAGATTCCGCTGGAATCGCTCGGCCGCGAGCCGTTTCTCGGCGCGCGCGCGCACCTGATCCATCAGCAGATCGTTCAACCCCGCCAGCTTGGTCTCGAATTGCGTGCCCTGCTCCATCACCTCCTGTGAGGCGACGCCGACCGGGCGTCGGGTGGTGATGTTCGAGGCGACCCAACGCTGATAGGCATTGAAGGCCTCCTCGCTCGCATGGAAGGCATCGCCGGCCTGTTTCATCTGGGCGCCGAATGAGGCGTCCTTGGTCCGCTCGGCCCACTCGCTCAGCGAGTCGAGCTTCCAATGCGCGTTATCCATCAGGAAGCGGATGTTCGCGGTGACCGCATTGATCCGCGCTTCCTGATCCTGCGTGACGGACAACATCTGTGCGGCGACCGGCGCCGCCGCGGCGCGCATGGCCCCGAATTCGAAGAACAGGCGCGGAATCTCCAGCACGGCCAGGTCCTGCAGATAAAACTGCTGCAAGTCGCCGTCCCGGTCCAGGTGATGCGTCTCACCGATGAGGCGGACGAGCTTGGTGACCTGCGCCGACAGCGCATCGTGGCGCGCGGCGGAATCTTCCGGTGAGAGCTTCGGCCAGTCATGGGACAAGTTGGCCCAATTGGACTTGATCTCCTGCCACAACGCACGCTCCGGCGAGTCCTTGGTGCCGTACTTGTCCTCGGAGGCATCCTGCACGGCAATGCCGGCATCGAGCCTTGCCGCCGCTTCCTGTATTTTCTTGTCGAAGTAGGGGGTATTCGCCTCTCCCCCGAGTATGGTGGCGGTGAACGATGCGTGGTCGGCCAGGGCCCGTCCGGCTTCCTTCAAACCCTCGAAGTAGTGCAGGCCGTCGTCAGCCATCGCATGCTCGTCGATCTGCGAACCAAGGCCGGCCGCATATTTGACGCTGACATAAGTCAGGGGCAACAGCAGGACGAGGACGATCATTGCCAGTTTGTGCGCCATTTTCATTCGCGCCGTTATGTTCATTGTGCTGTTCACCGCTTGGCGTACCGATCCGATTACCCGCGACGCGCCCAGTGCTCTCGCCTGTTGCAGCGCATTCGTCTCCCACTTTATGTCGACCAGCCGGCAGAAAACTTTACGCGGCGTGCGGTGTTCGAGGCGTAAACACCGGCGCGGCGGCCCTGCCGGGCCGCTGCCGCGCGCGGCGCCTCGCTTGCGTGTGATGGGCTTCACAAACGGCGCTTTGGCCGTCCCAGAGGTTCAATACTGCGCTGCGGCTGCCGATAAATAGCGAGCGTGCGCTTGGCACGTTCGGTTGATCCTTCGGAGGCTACATGACTCGATTTGTTTCACTCTTGGCGATTGCATCGGCGGGATGCCTGTGCGCGACCGTCGCCATGGCCGATAGCTGCCATGGGCCCAACGCGCCGGCCAGTTTCCCGGAACCGGCGACCGCCACCGAACAAGACATTCTGGCCGCTCAGCAGTCCGTAAAGCAGTACCTGAGCGACATGGAGACGACGTTGAAGTGCTTCGACGCCGCGCATAACGACAACGCCCACAACACGGCCGTCGACGACATGCAGAAGGTTGCGACGAAATTCAACACCGTTCTGCGTGCCTACAAGGCGCGGCAGAAGGCCTAGTTGGACTTGCCATCGCTGCGCTAGGCGCGGGAATCGCCCGCGCCTGGCCGGCGACCCGCCTTGGGTTCGCCTGCGCCCGCAAGGCACTGACTGCCGCGGCTCGCGACCGAATAAACTAGAATGACCCTCCACGACTCGTCTGAGATCGGCGAATTCCGTGCTTTACGCCTCTTGGGGAACACTGGGCCATGTCTGAACATTTCGACGTCTGCGTCATCGGCGGGGGGATGGCGGGACTGTCCGCCGCCGCCGAGATTGCGGCGGCGCGCAGCGTCGTGCTCATCGAGCGCGAGCCGCATTGGGCCTATCACGCCACGGGCCGCTCCGCGGCGCTGTTCGCCGAGTCCTATGGCAATGCCGCGATTCGGGCGCTGACGCGCGCGAGCCGAAGCTTTTACCTGACCGGCGCCGGCCCGCAACCCTTCACGCAGCCGCGCGGAGCGTTGTACATCGCCGCCTTGGAGCAACGGGCGGATCTGGACGCGTTGTTTCGCACGCTGTCCGCGGTGACGCCGCGCGTCGAAATGCTGGACCCCGATGCCGCGCTGAATCTGTGCCCCGCGCTGCGTTCCGACACCCTGTCGGGAGGGCTGCTCGACCCGGACGCACGCGACATCGATGTGGCCGCGGTCGTCGATCATTACGTGCGGCAATTTCGGTCGCATGGCGGCAGGCAGTGCCGCGATTCCGAGGTCGTCGGCCTCGAGCATTGCGCTGGCGAGTGGCACATTCAGGCCGGCAACGGCCGGATGCGAGCGACGGTCGTGGTCAACGCGGCGGGCGCGTGGGCGGACGAGGTGGCTCGCGCCGCCGGCGTCGCCATCGCGGGTTTGGAACCCCGCCGGCGCACGGCGGTTCGGGTGAGCGCCGCTCCCTGGGCGGCGGCCCAATGGCCCTTCGTCGCCGACGTGTCGGAGCAATGGTATCTTCGCCCGGATGCCGGCGCGCTGCTGCTGTCGCCCGCCGACGAGACTCCGAGCGCGCCCTGCGATGCGCAGCCCGACGACTACGACGTGGCGCTGGCCATCGAACGCGTCGAAGCCGCCACGCGCCTGGTGGTGGAGCGGCCCCTGAGCAGCTGGGCCGGACTTCGCACCTTCGCCCCCGATCGCACTCCGGTGGTCGGCTTCGATCCCGGCTCCCCTGGTTTCTACTGGCTGGCGGGGCAGGGCGGCTACGGAATACAAACGGCGCCTGCCCTGGCGAGACTCGCGGCCGCGCAGATCACCGGCAACGCAATGCCCGCGCAACTGGCCGCCGAAGGCGTCGATGCGGGTGCGCTGTCCCCCGCGCGGCTGTCCCCCGCGCGCCTAATCGGCTAGGTTTGCGAATCGGCCAGCTACGCTAATCGGCTAGATTTGCAAAGATGCGCCGCGTGAGTGCGTTCAAGGCCGCGATGTCCGCGGCGGAAAAACCCTGCATGGCGCGGCGGTAGATCTCGCCGGCGGTACCTCGTTCTCTCTCGACCCAGCGCTTGCCGAGCGTCGTCAGGCGCACTTCGGTGACTCGGGCGTCCGAGCGCCTCTTCGCGAGCTTCACCATGCTCTTCTTCTCGAGGCGCTGCACCACGCGCGTCATGGTCGACAGCCGGGTCACCGACTGTTCGGCGATCTCGCTCACGCTGCTGGGACTGACCTCGTTGACGATCATCAGCGCCCGCCAGCTCAGCAGGTCGATGCCGGAGGCATTGAGGGCATTCTCCAATTCCTGCGCATAGCGGCCGGCCGTGCGCACGATGAGGTAGAGCGGCGAATCGGCCAGCTGAAAGTCCGGGAATTCGGGGTCGCCGCGGCGCTTGGCGTCGGCAAGCCTGGAGACGTTTCCGCGGCGCGCCAATGCGGATCGAGGTACGGACACTCGGCGGATCCTTTAGATGGCAATAGTTGCAAAATCACGTAACCGGCATAGTATTGCAGCTCAAACCGGCATACTCAAGGCACAGTCATGGCAGAGCGGTCGTTCGCGCGCGAAGTTCAATCGCTCCGGCTCGGAGCCGGCGAGGTGTTCGAAGGCGAGGCCATACTCGCCGTCACGAAGGCCCTGCTGCAGGCGGGGGTTTCCTACGTCGGCGGCTATCAGGGCGCCCCGGTCTCGCACTTGATGGACGTTCTGGCCGATGCGCACGAGATTCTGGATGACCTCGGCGTGCACTTCGAGTCCAGCGCATCCGAGGCGGGCGCCGCCGCCATGTTGGCGGCATCCATCAACTATCCGCTGCGCGGCGCGGTTACCTGGAAGTCGACCGTCGGCACCAATGTGGCCTCCGATGCGCTGTCCAATCTCGCCTCGGCCGGCGTGAGCGGCGGCGCGCTGATGATCGTGGGCGAGGACTACGGCGAGGGCGCGAGCATCATGCAGGAGCGCACTCACGCCTTCGCCATGAAATCGCAGATGTGGCTGCTCGATCCGCGGCCGGACACCGGCGTCATCGTCGACATGGTGGAGCGGGGCTTCGAGCTGTCGGAGGCGAGCCAGACGCCCGTGATGTTGATGCTGCGCATTCGCGCCTGCCATATGCATGGCTCCTTCGTCGCCAAGAACAACGTCACGCCGCGCTTCAGCATCGAAGACGCCCTGCGCAATCCGCAGCGCTCGGCCGCGCGCATCATATTGCCGCCGGCCACGTACGCGCAGGAACAGGAAAAGGTGCTGACTCGATGGCCTGCCGCGGTGCGCTTCATCGTGGATAACCGCTTGAACGAGACCCATGCCGGGGATCTGGACGAGGTGGGCATCGTCATGCAGGGCGGCCTGTACAACACCGTGCTGCGGTCCCTGGAAAGGATTGGGCTGGCCGATGTCTTTGGAAAATCGCGGATTCCGCTCTATGTGCTGAACGTCACCTACCCGCTCGTCCCGGAGGAGTTCACCCGGTTCGCCCTCGGCAAGCGCGCGGTGCTGATCGTGGAGGAGGGACAACCGGAGTACATCGAGCAAAGCGCCAATCAGTTCCTGCGCAACGCCGACATTCAAACCCGCGTGGTCGGCAAGGGCCCTCTGCCCATGGCAGGGGAATATACGGGCGGCGTGGTCAGCGCGGGGATCAGGGATTTCCTGGCGCAATGGGCGCCGCGAGCCTTGCAACCGGATGCAGCGGCCAGTGCGCCCGCCGCGGCGCCCGATGAGCGGCCGCTGCTGCCCATCGAGGAGCTGCGCAAGGCGGTGCCGCCGCGCCCGCCGGGACTATGCACCGGCTGCCCCGAGCGGCCGTTCTTCTCGTCGATGAAAATAGTGCAGAAGGAATTGGGCACCGTGCATGTGAGCGCGGACATCGGTTGCCACTCCTTCGCCACGCTGGCGCCGTTCAACTCGGGATCGAGCATCATGGGCTACGGTCTGGGATCCGCCGGTGCCTCGGCGTTGAGCGGCGGTCAAGGCGGCAAGCGCTCCATATCCATCATGGGCGACGGCGGTTTCTGGCACAACGGTCTGACCAGCGGCATCGGAAATTCGGTGTTCAACAAGCACGACTCGGTCACCGTCATCGTAGACAACGGCTATGCCGCGGCGACGGGCGGCCAATACATTCCCTCGTCGCGCGCGGAGGTGAAGACTCGCAAGAGCCGGAATCCGATCGAGCGGGCGGTGCGGGGCGTGGGCGTCGATTGGGTGCGTACGGTTCACACCTACAAAATGCAGGAGGGCATCGATGCGCTGCGCGAGGCGCTGACGACGGACTACCGCGGGCCCAAGGTCATCATTGCCGAGGGTGAGTGTGAGCTGAACCGCAAACGCCGGGTCGCGCCCGTCCTGAAGCGGATGGCCCTGGAAGGCAAGCGCGTGGTGCGCCAGCGCTTCGGCATCGATCCGGACGTGTGCACCGGCGATCACTCCTGCATCCGGCTCTCCGGCTGCCCCTCCCTGACGGTCAAGGCGAATCCGGATCCGCTGCGGCGCGACCCGGTCGCGCATGTGGACAACAGCTGCGTGGGATGCGGAGTCTGCGGCGAGGTGGCGCATGCCGCGGTTCTGTGCCCGTCGTTCTATCGAGCCGACATCATCACCAACCCCAGCGCCTGGGATCGCCTGAAATTTCGCTTCCGCTCCGCGGTCATCGGGTTTCTGCAGCGGCGCTTCGACCGCCGCCTGGCGCGCATCGCGGCGGAGCCCGTGCAGTGAGCGCGGTCAGGCCCATCACGCTCACCATCGCCGCGCTGGGCGGGCAGGGCGGCGGTGTGGTGTCGGACTGGCTCATCGACGTGGCGCGGCGCTCCGGCTATCTGGCGCAGGCGACTTCCGTTCCCGGCGTTGCGCAGAGAACCGGCGCCACCATTTACTACCTGGAGTTCTTCCCCACGGCCGCTATGCCGGCCGACCGGGGCCGACCCATATTTGCGCTAATGCCGAGTCCCGGCGACGTGGACGTGGTGATCGCCTCGGAAATCATGGAAGCCGGCCGCGCGATGCAGCGCGGACTGGTGACCGGCCGTACCACGCTGATCGCCTCCTCGCATCGAATCTACGCCATTCAAGAGAAATCCCACATGGGCGATGGCCGCAGCGACCCCGCCCGCGTGCGTGAGCTCGCCCGGGAACAGGCGAAGCGCTACATAGAATTCGACATGCAGGCGCTGGCGGAGGCCAATGGCAGCGTCATCAGCGCCGCCATGCTGGGGGCACTGTGCGGATCCGGCGCGCTGCCTTTCGCCGCCGAACACTATGTGGAGGCGATTCGGGAGAGCGGCATCGAGGCGGCGTCGAGCACGCGGGCGTTCGAGGCCGCGCGCGCAATGGCCGCGGAATCGGCACCCACGGCCGAGTCACCGCTCGCGGGCGGATCTCGTGCTGCCCACACCGCCGCGACCCGGGCTGCGCCCGCCGACTCTCGGTCGGCGGCGGTGCAGAGGCCGGACGCCCGCCCATCGCTGCCCGCCTCGTTGCAGGAACGGGTTCTCAGGCACGTGCCGGCGGCGGCGCAGGAAATCGCGCGCGAGGGCGTTCGCCGCATGATCGATTATCAGGACATGGCCTATGCGGGTCTGTATCTCGATCGGCTCGACGCGGTGATCGCGCTGGAAGCCGAGCAGGTTCGGAGAGCTTTGCGCTCACCGAGGCCGTGGCCCGCGGACTGGCGTTGTGGATGTCCTTCGAGGATACGATCCGGGTCGCGGACTTGAAGATTCGCACCGCTCGCGCAAGGCGGGTGATCCAAGAGGTGCGGCCCGCCACGGGCCAGCTGGTGCTGGTCACTGAATTCATGAAGCCACGAATGGAGGAGATCTGCGGCACGCTGCCCGTGGGGCTCGGGACATGGCTTCTAGCGGTCCAAGGCGCCCAGGCGCTGGATGACCCGTCTCACGGGAGGCCGGCAGATCGCGACTTCGAGCATCGGCGGGTTCCTGCAGCTTTACTGGCTCGCCGGACTGCGCCGCTGGCGGCGCAAGACTCTGCGGTACTCGCAGGAGCAGTGGCGCATCGGCCGCTGGCTGGACCTCATCGCGCGACGTGGCGCGGCAAAACTATGCCTTGGCCGTCGAGATCGCCGACTGTCAGCAGCTGGTCAAGGGTTACGGCGAGACGCATGAGCGCGGTACGGCGAATTTCGATGCAATCCTGGCCCAGGTGCAGGCGTGCCGGCAGCGCGAGGATGCGGCGGCCCGGGTCCGCTCATTGAGAATCGCCGCGCTGGCGGACGATCAAGGGATCGCACTGGCCAAGGCGCTGGCGGCGGCCGGCTGAGATATTTGACATCTAAAGTATCTGGATCTATTGTCCTTCCATGAAGCGCGTGGTCTTCATAGGCGGAGGCCCGGCCGGGCTTTACGGCGCGATCCTGCTGAAGAAGGCGCTGCCCGCCGTGAAAGTCGAGGTTTACGAGCGCAATCGGCCCGATGATACCTTCGGCTGGGGGGTCGTGTTCTCGGACCAGACCATGTCGGGCTTCCAGGCGGCGGATCCATGGTCGCACGATGCCATCAACCGGGATTTCCATCACTGGGACGACGTCGAGGTGCATTTCCGCGGCGAGACCATCCGATCGGGCGGCCATGGCTTCTGCGGCATCGGCCGGCGCCGCCTGCTCAATATCTTTCAAGAAAGAGCGCGCTTCGCTGGGCGTGGAGCAGCACTTTCAAGCGGAAATCAGCGAACTGACGCCGTTCGCCGATGCCGATCTCATCGTCGCCTCCGATGGCGTGAACAGCAAGACCCGCACGCAGCATGCGGAGATATTCCAGCCGGATATCGCCGTCGGCAAGTGCCGCTTCATCTGGCTGGGCACGCGCCAGAAATTCGCCGCGTTTACCTTTGCGTTCGAAAAAACCGAGCATGGCTGGTTCCAGATCCATGCCTATCAGTTCAGCGATGAGGTCTCCACGGTCATCGTCGAGACCCGCGAGGAGACCTGGCGTGCGCACGGCCTGGACCGCTACGACACCGAGCAATCGATCGCCTTTTGCGAGTCGCTGTTCGCCCGGTACCTCGGCGGGCATCCGCTGATGAGCAACGCGAACCATTTGCGCGGCTCCGCTTGGCTGAATTTCAACCGGGTGCTGTGCGCGCAGTGGCATCATGGGAACATCGTGCTGATCGGCGATGCGGCGCACACGGCGCATTTCGGCATCGGGTCCGGCACCAAGCTGGCCATGGAGGACGCCATGTCGCTCGTGGCCAGGGTTGCGAAGGCCGCCGACGTGCATGGCGGGGCTGCGCAACTACCAGGCGGAACGCAGCCTCGAGGCTCTCAAGCTGCAGAGCGCGGCGCGCAATCGAATGGAATGGTTCGAGAATGTGGCGCGCTATTCGAACCTGGAGCCGCGCCAATTCGCGTATGCGCTGCTCACGGGCAGCCAGCGCATCGGCCACGCGAACCTCAAGCTGCGCGATGCACGGCTTCGTGGAGCAGTACGAGCGCTGGCTGGCAGAGCGCAGCGGCGTGCAGGATGAGGTGCGGCCGCCGATGTTTCTGCCGTTCCAGCTCGCGGGCATGAAGCTCCCGAATCGCGTCGTCGTCTCGCCCATGGCGCAGTACAAGGCGACGGACGGAATGCCGGACGATTGGCATCTGATGCACTACGGCGCGCGCGCCGTCGGCGGCGCCGGGCTGTTGTTCACCGAGATGACCTGCGTTTCGCCCCCGGGGCGCATCACTCCCGGATGCACCGGCCTGTGGAATGCCGCAGCAGCGCGACGCATGGCGGCGGATCGTCGATTTCGTGCACGCACAGTCCGCCGCGAAGTTTTGCCTGCAGATCGGCCATTCCGGCCGCAAGGGCTCGACCCAGCTCGGCTGGGAGCGCATGGATTACCCGCTGGCCGCGGGCAATTGGCCGCTGCTCGCCCCCTCGGCTCTGCCGTACATGGCGGGAGTCAGCCAGGTGCCGCGCGCCATGACGCGCGCGGACATGGATGCGGTGCGCGAAGAATTCGTCCGCATCCGCGCAGCTCGGCCTGCGAAGCGGGCTTCGACATGCTGGAGCTGCACCTGGCCCACGGCTACCTGCTCGGCAGCTTTCTGTCGCCGCTCACGAATCGCCGTCAGGATGAATACGGCGGCGACATCGCCGCGCGGCTGCGATTTCCCCTGGAAGTCTTCTGCGCCGTGCGCGCGGTGTGGCCGCGCGCAGCGGCCCTTGTCGGCGAGAATCTCCGCCTGCGACTGGGCGCAGGGCGGCCTGTCGGAGGAGGATTTGCTGGCCATCGCCGCTGCGCTCAAGCAGGCCGGCGCGGATGTGCTCGACGTATCGACGGGCCAGACGGTGGCCGACCAGCAGCCGGTGTACGGCCGCATGTGGCAAACGCCGTTCGCCGACAAGGTTCGCAACGAGATCGGCATTCCCGACCATTGCGGTGGGCAATATATTCGAGGCGGATCATGTGAATTCCATCATCGCGGCGGGCCGGGCGGATCTATGCGCACTGGCGCGGCCGCATTTGTCGAATCCCGCCTGGACGCTGAGCGCCGCGGCGGAACAGCAGATTCCGCGAGCAGCGCTGGCCCGATCCCTATCTCTCGGGCAAGTCCCAGCTCGAGCGAAATTTCGAGCGCGCGGCCGCGACACTGCCGTCGGCCCCGTCTGAGCCTCGCATGACCGGTCCCTCACAGGTTTGCATGCCCTCGTCACCGGCGCCGGACGCGGCATCGGCGCCGTGATCGCGCGCTCGCTCGCCGCGCGGGCGCCGACGTGACTCTGCTCGGCCGCTCCCGCGCGGATCTCGACAGCCTGGCGGCGCAGCTGGGTGCCGTCCGCCACAGCTGCCAGGTTGCCGATGTTGCAGATGCGGCATCGGTTCGCATCGGCGGTGGCCGCGGCGCGCGCAGGTGCTCGGTCCGATCACCGTGCTGGTCAACAACGCCGGCCAGGCGCTGAGCGCGCCCTTGGGCGCGACCAGCGATGCACTCTGGCAATCCATGCTGTCGGTGAATCTGACGGGCACCTTTCATTGCATGCGCGAGTGCCTGCCCGATATGTTGCAGGCCGGATTTGGGCGCATCGTGAATATCGCCAGCACGGCCGGATCTGGTCGGCTATCCCTATGTGAGCGCGTACTGTGCGTCGAAACATGGAGTGATCGGGCTGACGCGCGCCGTGGCGCTCGAAACGGCGCGGCGCAACATCACGGTCAATGCCGTGTGCCCGGGCTACACGGATACCGATCTGGTGCGCACGGCGGTCGCCAATATCACCGTCGAAGACCGGCCGCGGCGAAACGCGAAGCCCTGGCGGAATTGGTCTCTCACAATCCTCAACGCCGGCTGGTGACGCCCGAGGAGGTCGCGGATACGGTGCGCTGGCTGTGCCTGCGCAGCAGCGCCAGCATCACGGGGCAGAGCGTTGCGGTGGCCGGCGGCGAGATCATGTAATGGCGGCCGCTGCAACCCGCCGCGCCAAGGCGATCGAGCCGCCATTGTCCGACGGCGAAACGCGCGTGCGCGAGGATCATCATGATTCGCTGCGGCTATGGTTGCGGCTGCTCAGCTGCTCGACCCTGATAGAGAACCATATCCGGCAGCGCCTGCAAGGCGAATTCGCGACCACCTTGCCCCGTTTCGATCTCATGGCCCAGCTCGAACGATGCCCCGAGGGACTCAAAATGGGCGAGTTGTCGAAGCGATTGATGGTCACCGGCGGCAATGTCACGGGCATCACGGATTTGCTCGAGAAGGAGGGCTTGGTCGCGCGCGTGATCGATGCGCGGGACCGCCGGGCCTTTCGCGTGAAGCTGACTCCCGCCGGCCAGCGCCTGTTCAAGAAAATGGCGGCGGAACACGAGCGCTGGATCGTCGATCTATTGGATGGAATGCCCTCCAGGGGCAAGCAGCAGCTGGCCGGCGCTGCTGCACGATCTGAAGGCGCATGTGGGCCGGCAAATGCGGCCGAAGGCGGAGAATCCTGCATGAGCCTCGCAAATTACGTGCCTGAGCATTTCCTGTGGCGGGTCGAGGGCCGGGTCGGCGTCATCACGCTGAATCGGCCGGAGCGCAAGAACCCGCTGACCTTCGAGTCCTACGCGGAGCTGCGCGACCTGTTCCGGCGTCTCGGCGCGGAACCGGCCGTGAAAGCCGTCGTGATCGGCCGGCGCGGGCGGCAATTTCTGTTCCGGCGGCGACGTGCACGACATCATCGGGCCGTTGACGCGCATGGACGCGCAGGGATTGCTGAATTTCACGCGCCTGACGGGCGATCTGGTGATGTCCATGCGCGGCTGTCCGCAGCCCATCGTCGCCGCGGTCGACGGCATCTGCGCAGGGGCCGGCGCCATCATCGCCATGGCGTCGGATTTTCGCTTCGCCACTGCCGAGGCCCGCACCGCATTCCTTTTCGTGCGTGTTGGATTGGCGGGGTGCGACATGGGCGCTTGCGCCATTTTGCCGCGCATCATCGGGCAGGGACGGGCGGCCGAACTGCTGTACACCGGCCGCTCGATGACGGCCGAGGAGGGTCTGGCGTGGGGCTTCTTCAATCGCGTGATCGCGCAACCGCAATTGCCGGCCGAGGCGGTGGAGTTTGCCGCCTCGCTCGCGAATGGGCCGACGTTCGCGCATGCGATGACCAAGCGCATGCTGCACCAGGAATGGAATCTGTCGCTCGAGGCGGCGATAGAAGCCGAGGCCCAGGCGCAGGCCCTGTGCATGCAGACGGAGGATTTTCGGCGCGCATATCGCGCTTTCGCCGGCAAGACCAAGCCGGTCTTCGAGGGAAACTGAGCGATGTCCGGCTCCAATGCCCCGAATTGTCCCGCATTCCTCGACTGGCCTTTCTTCGAGGCGCGGCACCGCGAGCTGCAATCGGGGGTCGCGGCCTGGTGCGCCGAGAATCTCGGGGCGGCGCACGGCGACAGCCGTGATTTCGTCGATGCGCGCTGCGTCGATCTGGTCAGAAAGCTCGGCACGGCGGGGATTCTGCGTCACTGTGTGCGGTCGGACCAGGGCGGGGCGGCGGCGGACTTCGATGTGCGTTCGATCGGCATCGTGCGCGAAACCTTGGCGCGATTCGATGGGCTGGCGGATTTTGCATTTGCGATGCAGGGGCTCGGCAGCGGCGCGATCACCCTGGCGGGATCCGCCGCTGTTCAGGACAGGTATCTGCCGCGGGTGGCGCGCGGCGAGGCGCTGGCGGCCTTCGCCCTGTCCGAAGCGGACGCGGGTTCCGACGTCGCGGCCATGCAGTGCCGCGCACGGCGCGACGCGGATCACTATGTGCTTGACGGCGCGAAGACATGGATCTCGAACGGCGGCATCGCGGATTTTTACTGTGTATTTGCACGCACCGAACCCGGGGATGTCAGGCCGGACGGCACCACTGCCGCCGGCGGCATCACCGCCTTCGTGGTCGATGCCGGCGCGCCGGGATTGTCGATTGCCGAGCGCATCGACATCATTTCGCCGCATCCGATGGCAACCCTGGCTTTTCGCGGCTGCCGGGTCCCGGCGGCCAATCGGCTCGGTGCCGAGGGCGAGGGATTCAAGATTGCGATGCGCACCTTGGATATTTTTCGCACCTCGGTGGCCGCGGCCGCGCTCGGTTTTGCGCAGCGTGCACTCGACGAATCGATCGCGCAGGCGCGCTCGCGGCGCATGTTCGGTCGCCGCCTGGCCGATCAGCAGCTGACCCAGGCAGCCCTCGCCGAGATGGCCACCGATTTGGAAGCGGCCCGACTGCTCACCTATCGAGCCGCCTGGCTGCGCGACGGCGGCCAGCGAGTCACCAAGGAAGCGGCCATGGCGAAAATGACGGCCACCGAAACCGCCCAGCGGGTGATCGACCGCGCCGTGCAGCTGTTCGGCGCCCGCGGGGTGGTTCGCGGGGAAGTCGCCGAGCGGCTGTATCGGGAGGTACGCGCGCTGCGGATATACGAGGGCGCAACCGAGGTTCAAAAGCTCATCATCGCCCGCGAGTTGCTCGCCCAGACGGAGTCCCCATGACCGACAGCACGGCACTGCCCCGCATCCTTCAGCCGAATGGCTGGGCGCGTCCCAAGGGATACAGCCACGGGATGGCGGCGCGGGGTCTGCAGATATTCGTTTCCGGCCAGATCGGTTGGGACACCGAGTGCAGGTTCCACAGCACCCGCCTGGCCGACCAGGTACGTCAGGCTTTGTTCAATATCGTGGCCATTCTGGCCGATGCCGGCGCCACTCCCGCGCATATTGTGCGGCTGACCTGGTATGTGACCAGCCGCGACGAGTATCACGAGCAGTTGGCCGATATCGGCGCGGCCTATCGGGCGGTGATGGGCAGGCACTTTCCGCCGATGTCGGTGGTGCAAGTGGTTGCTCTCATGGAAAAGGAGGCCCGGGTTGAAATCGAGGCGACGGCTGTATTGCCGGACGCCGGCTGACGATGTGGCGCCCCGCCGAGCGGATCAGGCACGATTCGCGGCCCGCTCAATGGCCCAGCGCCGAACAGGCGGCCCGATCTCGATTGTTCTCACCAATTCAGCTGGGACCGGTGTCATTGCGCCACCGAACCTGGGTTCCCGCGATGGTGCCGTGGCGTGCCACCGACGACGGCTTCGTCACCCAGGATGTGCTCGATTGGTATCGCAGATTTGCCGCCGGGCGGCCGGCCGCGCTCGTGGTCGAAGCGACGGGAATTCGCGATGTGCCGAGCGGACCGCTGCTGAGAATCGGGGATGACCGTTTCCTGCCGGGCCTGCAGCAATTGGCCGAGGAGGTGCGCCGGGCCAGCGACGGCGAGACCCGGCTGTTCATCCAGCTCATCGACTTTCTGTCTATCCGGCGGCGCCCGGACCCGGCACGATATTTTGCGCAATTCCTCGCATTGACCGATCGCCACCGCCGCGCCTTCGCGGAGTCGGGGGCGGCGGAGGCCGCCGCGGGCGATTCCGGCGCGGCCGCAGGCGATGCCGGCGCCGCGGGCGGTGTGCACTCTGATACCGGCGATGCGCTCGGCGGAGGCGACGCGACAGTACGGCGCTGGCTGGCGGCGTTGCCGCGCGGCGAGTTGGAAAAGGCGCTCGAGCTGCGGGAATTCGAGGCGCTCGATCACGGCGCGCGCGAGCGCGTCACGGACATGCACCTCGCGCATATCCGAGATTTGCCGCTGCAGCTGCCCGGATTGTTCGCAAGCGCCGCCAGGCGTGCCCGCGAAGCGGGCTTCGATGGAGTCGAGCTCCACTACGCCCATGCCTACACCATGGCCTCGTTTCTCTCGCCGCTCAACGCGCGCGAGGATGGCTACGGCGGGGGAGTTGCGCAACGCGCGCGGCTGGCATTGGAGGTGTATCGGGGAGTGCGCGGCGCGGTCGGCGCGGACTTTGCGGTCGGTTGCCGGTTTCTGGCCGAGGAGTGCATCGAGGGCGGAGGCGCGGTCGAGGATGCGGAATACTTTGCCGGCGCATTCGCCGAGGCCGGCATGGATTTCCTGTCGTATCGCGCGGCGGAAAATTCGACGATGCCCAGCAGCCCAAGGTCGGCGCCGCCGCTTATCCCTACACCGGGCGCAGCGGCTACGAATGCATGCCCTCCTACTATTCCGATGCGCAAGGCCCATTCGGCCGAAATCTCGGCGCAAGCGCCCGCATCCGCGCGGCGGTGCGCGCGGCCAACCGCACCACGCCGCTGATCGTTTCGGGCGGCATCCATAATTTCGAGCAAGCCGAGGCCGTGCTTGCCTCGGGCCAGGCGGACCTCGTGGCGCTCGCGCGCCAGGCGCTCGCGGATCCCGACTGGTTCGAAAAGGTGCGGATCGGCCGGGGCGCGGAGGTGCGCCTGTGCATCTACACCAATTATTGCGAGGCACTCGATCAGCGGCACCGCCAGGTGACCTGCGAGCTGTGGGATCGAGAGGCGCTGGATGAACCCGGCTTGCGTCGTTCCGACGACGGCAAGCGGCGGCTCGTTGCGCCTAGCTGGCCCGGGCGCCCGCCCAAAACAATTGCCTGATACCATCCATTCCGGCAAAAAATGGGCGCGCCGGAGCTGCAAGCACCGGTTCGGCTGAGGCGGTGAAGGAGCAAGCGATGACATTGTCCAGAGAACCTCGCATTCATCCCGTAGCGATAGCGGCGCTGCGGCCGACCCAGATCACGGTGGGAATGCGCGAGGTCAAAGCCAAGCGCAAGGGCTGGCGCGATCATCCAGATCGAAAAAAGGCCGATTTCCTCGGCAAGCACCTGATTCCCGTCATCTGGGGCCCGAAGGAAGAGTACTACGTCATCGATCATCATCACCTGACGCTGGCTCTGCACCAGGAAGGCGTCAAGCATATCGCCACCACGGTGGTGGCCGATCTGCGGCGGCTGCCGCGCGAGGCGTTCTGGGTATTTCTCGACAACCGCGGTTGGCTGCATCCCTTCGACGATCGCGGCCGGCGGCGCAGCTACGACGATCTGCCGAAGAGAATCATGGACATGGTGGACGATCCGTTCCGCAGCTTGGCGGGCGAACTGCGCCAGAGCGGCGGCTTTGCCAAAGACACGACGCCGTTCAGCGAATTTCTCTGGGCCGATTTTCTGCGCCGCCGCTTGAAACGCAAGCTGCTGCAAGACGATTTTCCCGATGCGCTGGTTCGCGCATTGAAGCTGGCGAAGAGCGGCGAGGCTGATTACCTGCCCGGGTGGTGCGGTCCCATCGCCTGAGCGGGCTACCTGCTGCCTCCGTAAAGTTCGGGGTGCGCTTCTCGCGGAACGCCTGCACGCCTTCGGCAAAATCCTGGGTGTCGCCGAGCTCGGCCTGGGCCACCGCCTCGTGCGCCAGCTGTTCGGCCAGCGTGCGCGGCGGCTCCACATTGAACGCCGCTTTGATGCGCTGAAATGCCTGAGTGGGGCCGGCAGCGAGGCGTGTCGCGATGGACTGCGCCTGCGCATGCAGCGCCGCGTCGTCTACGCAGGCCCAGATCAACCCCCAGCTCGCGGCATCCGCGGCCGTCAGCGCCTCGCCGAGCAAGGCCAGGCCCTTCGCGCGCGCGCGTGCCCACCAGCCGCGGCAGGTGAAATGTGCTGCCGAGATCTGGCATGAGCCCGAGCTTGGGCGCGAACAATTGCAGAAATGTGGCGGAGCGCGCCGCCAGCACGATGTCGCCCAGCAGCGCGAGACTCACGCCGGCACCCGCGGCGACGCCATTCACCGCAACCACCACGGGTACGCGCAGCTGATACCAGGCATTCACCATGGGGTTGAAATAATCCCGCAGCCCCGCGCCGATATTCTCGCCTCGGCTGCGCTGCGGATCGCCGAGTAGGTCGTCGCCCATGAGATCCGCGCCCGAACAGAAGGCGCGGCCGGAGGCGGTGAGCACGACGGCGCGGATGTCGTGGATCCGAGTCGATGGCGGCGGCGGCCGCGCTCAGATCGGCGATCATCCCGCGATTCAGGGCATTCAATCGGTCGGGCCGGTTGAGCGTCACCTGGGCGATGCTGTCTCGCCGCTCGAATAGTAAGGTGTCGAATTGCATGTTGTTTCCGGTGGGTTGTCGAGCATGGGCGGCGAGTGGCCGGGCGAGGACTCCGTGTGCGGCGCAGCGGACTCCGTCATAATGACAGAAACCAGTCAACGACCTCTAGTGCGGAGCCGTACATGCCCATTCCCGAGATTCTGCAAGGCCGCCTGCGACTGCCCGTCATCGGCGCGCCCATGTTCATCGTCTCCACTCCGCGCCTGGTCCTCGCCCAATGCAAGGCCGGCATCGTCGGCTCCTTCCCGGCCCTGAATGCCCGGCCCGCCTCGCAGCTCGATGACTGGCTCGCGGAGATTACCGGCGAGCTGGCGGCGTACAGCCGGGCGAATCCACAGGCCAAGGTGGCGCCCTTCGCGGTCAATCAGATCGTGCATGGCAGCAATGACCGCTTGGAACACGATGTCGCGCTGTGCGTGAAGCACCGCGTGCCCATCATCATCACCAGCCTGCGGCCGCCCGCCGAAGTGGTCGCCGCCGTGCATGGCTACGGCGGCGTCGTGTTTCACGATGTCATCAATTTACGCCACGCCGAAAAGGCCGCGGCCCAGAGGGTGGACGGCATCATCGCCGTGTGCGCCGGGGCGGGCGGCCATGCCGGCGTGCTGAGCCCGTTCGCCCTGGTCAAGCAGATTCGCGAGATCTATGCCGGAACCATCATCCTGTCGGGCGCCATGAGCACCGGCGCCGACGTGTTGGCTGCGCAGGCGCTGGGCGCCGATTTGGCCTATCTCGGCACGCGATTCATCGCTACCGAGGAGGCCAATGCCGGCGCCGAGTACAAGCAAATGCTCGTCGACAGCCGCGGCGAAGACATCGTCTACACCTCGCTATTCAGCGGCGTCGCCGGCAATTACCTGCGCGGCAGCGTGGCGCGCGCCGGCCTGGATCCCGACAAGCTGCCCGAGGCCGACAAGACGAAAATGAACTTCGGCACCGGCGGCAACGCGGAATTCAAGGCCTGGCGCGACATTTGGAGCGCCGGGCAAAGCGTCAGCGGCATTCACGACGTGGTGACGGTCGGGGCGCTGGTCGATGGGATGGCGGGGGAGTACGAGGCGGCGCGCACGAGGCTCAATCTGTAGCGTTTGCATCTACCCTATTTCGCCGATGCCTTGACCTAAAGTTCAATCCAACGACACCAAATCCGTGCGCATGAAAGTAGCAAATAGATGAGATAATTGGCGAAATCCATACTGAGGCCCCCGAATTGCGTCTAAGCGCCGATCAATTACCCGCCGCTCTGGCCCGAGGGCTGGCCGGCATGTACCTGGTGTCCGGCGATGAGCCGCTGCTGGTGGGCGAGGCCGCGGATGCCATCCGCGCCGCCGCGAAAGCGGCGGGGTATGCGGATCGCTCGGTGTTTTTCATCGACCGCGGTTTTGCCTGGGATGAGCTGCGGCATGCCAGCCAATCGCTGTCGCTGTTCGCCGAGCGGCGCCTGTTCGAGCTGCGGATGCCGAGCGGCAAACCGGACAAGGGGGCGCAGCAGCTGGCGGAATTGGCGGAGCGGCCGCCGCCCGATGTGGTGTGCGTGGTGATCAGCGACAAGCTCGATAAGAAAGCGAGCGAGGCGCCCTGGGTGCGTGCGGTCGAGAAGCACGGAGTGTGGGTGCCGGTCTGGCCGGTGCAGACGGCGGCGCTGCCCGCGTGGCTGCGGGCGCGCGCCAAGCAGCTGCAGGTGGAGATAGAGCCGGCCGCGGCGCAACTGATCGTCGATCGCGTGGAGGGCAATCTGCTCGCCGCAAAACAGGAGCTCGAGAAACTGAGCTTGCTCGCCGGCAAGGAGGCCATCAGCGCGGATCTGGTATTGCGCTCGGTCGGCGACAGCGCCCGCTACGATGTGTTCCAGCTCGCAGAAGCGGCTGCGGCCGGCGATGCCGCTCGCGCGCTGCGCGTGCTTCTCGGCCTGAAGAGCGAGGGTGTGGAACCGACGCTGATTCTATGGGCACTGGTGCGCGAGCTGCGCGGCCTGTGGCAGGCGCGGGAGCGCAACCGCCTGCGTTCCAATCGACCGCGGGAGCGGCTGGAATCTGGCGGCCACCCCTCCCCGCGCGCGCTGTCCCGGCTCAACACGCTGCCGCTGGCGCGCCTTCTGAGGCAGGCCAGCCACGCGGATCGGGTCATCAAGGGACAGGCGGCGGGCGATGCGTGGAGCGTGCTCACCGGGCTGACCGGCGGTCTCGCGGGCGCTTTGCAAGCGACCGCGGAATCAGGCAGGGTAGCTCATATGAACCCCATGGGTATTTTCGGCGGTACCTTCGATCCGATTCACTATGCGCATCTGCGCACGGCTTTCGAGCTGCAGCAGGCGTTGCGCTTGAAGGAAATACGATTTCTCCCGGCGGGCAATCCGCCGCATCGCGACCAACCGTTCGCCGATGCGCAGCTTCGGCTGCAAATGGTGCAGCTGGCGACCGCCGGTCAAGCGGGCTTCGTGGTCGACGATCGGGAAGTGCGCAAGGAGGGACCGTCCTACTCGGTGGAGACCCTGGCCGAGCTGCGACATGAGTACCCGGACCGCAGCCTGTGCTTGATCGTGGGCATGGACGCCTTTCTGAGCCTGCCGAAATGGCATCAGTGGCGCGAGCTGCTGCAACTGGCTCATCTGGTGGTTGCGCATCGGCCGGGCTGGCGCGCGCCCGGAATGGGTCCGCTCGGCGAGCTGCTGGTCGATCGTGGCACCGGGCGAATCGGCGACTTGCACGAGTCGCGCGCGGGCTGCATTTACATTCATGCGGTAACCCAGCTCGAGATTTCCTCAACCGAGGTGCGCCAGCTGATCGGCATGGGCCGCGATCCGCGCTTCCTCATGCCGGATGCAGTGCGTAAACTCATCCTCGATACCCACTGTTATTCCAAAACACGGACAACGTAGTGCCAGTCAACAGAAAGACCTCGAACGGCAAATCAACGGACCGCGCCAATGCGGTCATCAACCCTCGGGCCCCCGGCAGGTCCAAGGCCGCGAGCCAAGCGAAGGCGGCCAGTGGACCGAAGGCCTCCCGCAAGCTCCGATCCGCCGACGGCGGCAATCTTGCCCCGGCGCGGCCCTCGCTCAAATCCGTGGTGATCGATGCTTTGGCGGACATGAAGGCCTTGGAAGTCAAAGTGCTGGATGTACGCGGCCTGACCGATGTTGCGGACTTCATGGTGATCGCCAGCGGCACCTCCGATCGGCATGTGCGCTCCGTTGCGCAACGCGTGGTCGAGAGAACCAAGGAGGCGGGATTCCGGCCGCACGGGGTCGAGGGGCAGCAGGACAGCGACTGGGTTCTCATCGATTTGAACGAGATGATCGTGCACGTCATGCTGCCGCGAGTGCGCGAGTTCTATGGGCTCGAGAAGCTGTGGGACATGACGGCGACCAAGCGCGCCGCGCGCGCCTGAGTCCGGGCGACCCGCCGACATGAAATGCCGGTTGATCGCTGCCGGTACCCGCCTGCCCGACTGGGTCAACAGGGCTTTCGCGAATATCAAAAGCGATTGCGCACTCCGCTGGTGCTGGAGCTGCAGGAGATTGCGGTGGCGACGCGGCGCGCCGGCGAGAATCCGCAGCGCGCCATCCGCGGGAAGGGGCGGACATGCTCGCCGCGCTCGGGAAGGACGACTATGTCGTCGCGCTCGAAATCAACGCCAAGAGCCATGAGCACAGAGCAATTGAGTGCTTGGCTGGCCGAACGCATGCGGGATGGCCGCCCTCTGGCCCTGCTGATCGGCGGTCCCGACGGTCTGGCGCCGCAGTGCCGCGAAAGGGCGGACCAAAGCTGGTCCCTGTCGCCCCTCACCCTGCCGCATGCGCTGGTCAGGGTGGTGGTCGCCGAGCAGCTGTATCGCGCCATGAGTCTGCTGGCCGGCCACCCGTATCATCGAGCTTAAGGCGCTGGCCGAGCTTAAGAGGCCGGGGTTCGGTATCCTGGCCGCATGTCCTTGGATTTCGTCTATCTGGCCTCGGGGTCGCCGCGGCGGCGTGAATTGCTGCAGCAAATCGGCGTGCCGTTCCGGGTGGTGGGGACGGCGGTCGACGAGGCCGTTCGGGCCGGCGAGGAGCCTGCAGCCTATGTGGCGCGGCTCGCGGCAGCCAAGGCGGATGCCGGGTGGGCCAGGAGCCGCGAGGAGGCCGACGCTCCGGTATTGGCGGCGGACACGGCGGTGGTCCTCGACGGGAAGATACTGGGCAAGCCGGCGGACCGGCAGGAAGGCGAGGGGATGCTGCGGCAGCTCTCCGGGCGCACCCACGAGGTGCTGACTGCCATCGCGCTGCGCACTGCGAGCGGTCTGGAATCCAGAATCAGCCGCAGCGAAGTCACGTTTCGCAGCATCGCGGCCGGCGAGATCCAGGGGTACTGGGAAACCGGGGAGCCGGCCGACAAGGCGGGCGCCTATGCCATCCAAGGCCGGGCGGCGGTTTTCATCGCCGACCTGCGCGGCAGCTATTCGGGGGTCATGGGATTGCCGCTGTTCGAAACGGCCGAGCTGCTCGGCAGCGCCGGCGTGCCCTGCTGGCATGGCCGGGGGCAGACGTCGATGAGCACCGAAATTCTGGTCAATGCCAGCACCCACGAGGCGCGCGCCGCGGTCGTGGAGAACGGTGTGCTGCAGGAGGTGTTTCTCGAGCGGGTCAGCCGCCGCGGCCTGATCAGCAATATCTACAAGGGACGGGTCTCGCGGGTCCTTCCGGGCATGCAGGCGGCGTTCATCGAAATCGGCATGGAGCGCACCGCCTTTCTGCATGCCTCCGACATTCTCGATCCGCGCCATGCAGGCACCGGCATCGAGCCGCCGCGCACGGAGAACATCCGCGCGCTGGTTGCCGAAGGCAACGAGATCCTGGTGCAAGTGGTCAAGGACCCCTTGGGCACCAAAGGCGCGCGTCTGACCACCTACATCACTCTGCCCTCGCGCTACCTGGTGTACATGCCCAAAGGCCATGGAGTCGGCGTCTCGGCGCGCATCGAGAACGAAGGCGAGCGCGAGCGCCTGCGCGCGGCCGTGCAAACCGGCATCGAGCCCGCGGAGAACGCGGGATTCATCGTGCGCACCGCCGCCGAGGATGCTTCTGCGCAGGCCCTGCAGGCCGACATGGTGTATCTGCGCAAGCTGTGGGAGTTCGTGCGCCAGAGAGGGCTGCGCACCCAGCCGGGCAACCTCGTGCACGCCGATTTGCCGCTGCATCTGCGAATCCTGCGCGACCTGCTGCGGCCGGATGTCGACAGGGTGCTGATCGATCAGGCGAGCGCGCATCGCGAGATGCGCGAATTCGCGGCGACCTTCATGCCTGAAGCGCTGCCGCGCATCGAGTTGTATGGGGAGGCTCGGCCGGTGTTCGAGCTGCACCATGTCGAGGAGGAGATCCAGAAGGCATTGGAGCGAAAGGTGTCGCTGAAGTCCGGTGGCCACCTGATCATCGACCAGACCGAGGCGATGACCACCATCGACGTCAACACCGGAGCGTTCGTCGGCCACCGGAATCTCGAGGAGACCATTTTTCGCACCAATCTCGAGGCGGCGGTGACCATCGCGAGGCAGCTGCGCCTGCGCAATCTCGGCGGCATCATCATCATCGATTTCATCGATATGGAGGAACCGGAGCACCGCCGGCAGGTCATCCAGGCCTTGGAGAAAGCGCTCGCCGACGACCACGTGAAGACCAGCATCTCCTCGGTATCGCCCTTGGGCTTGGTCGAGATGACGCGAAAGCGCACGCGTGAAAGCCTGGAACATCTCTTGTGCCAACCTTGTCCAACTTGCGAAGGACGGGGCTTCGTCAAAACGGCCGAAACGGTGTGCTATGAGGTGTTTCGTGAAATCGTGCGTCAGTCACGCCAGTTCGAGTGCCAGCAATTGATGGTATTGGCCCACCAGGATGTGATCGAACGCCTGCTCGACGAGGAGTCCTCGGCGCTCGGCGAATTGGAGCTGGTCACCGGCAAGCCGATACGGCTGCAAACCGAGTCCCTCTACACCGTCGATCAGTACGACGTCGTCCTGATGTAGATGAGCGCACGTAAGATCGTAAAAATCCTGCTGTATTGCTTTGCAGGATGCTTGAGCGTCTTGCTGCTGCTGATGGTGGCCGTCAAACTGGCCCTCGACCGGGCGCCCTCCTATGAAGCCGAGATCAAGCAATGGGTGCATGCGCAAACCGGCTACCACATCGCTTTCGCGGGGGTCTCGCCCTCATTTCGCTGGTACGGGCCGGAGCTGCACTTCGACCGCTTGGAGCTGCGCTCCAAGGACAACGCCAGGGTGCTGGCGCGCGCCGCGGGCGGCCGGGTGGCGGCCGACATCTGGCAGCTGCTGAGCAGCGGCAAGCTGCTTGCCGGTAGGATAGAACTCGATGCGCCCAACATCGTGATCGCGCGCCTCGGTCCGACGAGCTTCGCGCTAGCCTCCGAGCTCAAATTGGGGGGCGGGGACAACGCTTCGCTGCAAACGCTCACTCTGGACGACCTGCCGGCCGGCAAGCTGGCGATTCGACATGCCGTGGTCACGATGCAGAATTGGAATTCCGCGCTGCCGCAACTGACCTTGAAGGATGTCACGCTGGACGTGCGGCGCGGCGATGCGGGCTTATCCGTGGTGTTCAGCGGCCGCCTGCCCGCGGCGCTGGGCGGAGTCCTCTATGTCAGCGGCAATGCTCGCGGTCTAGGGCGCCTGCAATCCTTGAGCTGGAGCGGGCTCGCCCGGGCGAGCGAAGTCTCCTTCCCCGGATGGCGCCTGCTGCTGCCCGAATATTTGAGCCGCCTCGATGCGGGGAGCGGCGCCTTCGAATTGGCGGCGCGCGGTGCCGACGGGGTGCTGGCGCGTGCGGACTTGGATTTCGCAGCCCGCGGCGTGGTCACTCAGTACGAGGAGGGACCGAGCGCGAAGTTCGAGCAAATCAGCGGTGCTTTGAGCATCGTCCATTCCGGCGATCGGTGGACCTTGTCGGGCCAGCGGGTGCGGGCGGTGCGCTCCGGCCGGCGCGACCCTGACTCGCAGTTCGACGTGAGCTGGCGGGCGGGGGATGCGGGTTTGCTGGAATTGCAGGCCCGTGCGACCTATCTTCGCGCCGACACGCTGCTGCCGCTGACCGGGCTGCTCCCGGACAAGAGCCTTCGCGAGCGGCTGGGCGAGATCGCGCCTACCGGCGAGTGGCGGGATACGGCCATCGCATTGAGACGCAACTCCGCGGCGGACCCCTGGCGGCTGCAGGTGCAGGCGAAATTTCACGACGCCGGATTTGCGCCCGTAGGACGTGCGCCGGGAATTCGCGGCCTGAGCGGCACGATCGCGGGCAACGAGAGCGGCGGCCACGTGACTATCGATTCGCGCGGCGCGGTGTTCGGCTGGCCCGCGCAATTTGCGCAGCCCGTGAGTCTCGACTCGTTGACGGCCACGGTGTACTGGAAGCGCGCGAACGGCGGCCTGCTGGTCGCCGCTCCCGATTGGGAGATGAAGAATCGCGACGCGTCGGCTCACGGGAAAGTGGCCTGGGCCGATCCGGCCGATGGCTCGACGCCGGTGCTGACCCTGGTCGGCGCCGTGCAGAACGGCAATGCAGCCAATACGCGCAATTATTTGCCGCGCGGAGTCATCGGGCCGCAAGCGCTCGCCTGGCTGGATCGAGCGTTCGTGGCGGGCCACCTGTCGAGGGCGGACGTCGTGCTGCAGGGACCGATACGGTATTTTCCGTTTCGCGACGGCAGTGGATTGTTTCTGGCACGCTGTGCCTTCGATGGGGCGACGCTGGATTACGGCGAGGGCTGGCCGCGCGTGGAGAGCCTGGCCGCGCAGGCGGAATTTCGCAACGAGGGCCTGACGGTGCACTTCCTGTCCGGCCGGATCGGCGGCGTGCCTGTCGATTCGGCCGAAGCGCGCTTCGCCGATTTCAAAACCGGCGAGCTCGAGGTTCATATCGGGGCGGCCGGCGACGCCGCAGATGCGCTCAAATTCTTGCGCTCGACGCCTTTGAACGCCATGGCTGAAAACGCATTTTCCGAGGTGGACGCCAAGGGGTCGATGCAGGCCAAGGTGGATTTATTCTTGCCCTTCAAGGATTTCGTGCATCGGCGCGTGCTGGTGGACGGTCACCTCGAAGGGGTGGAGCTGAATCGGCCGGGCTCGAGCCTCGTGGCCGGCGATTTGAGCGGCGATTTCGACATCGATGGCGGGCAGGTCGCTCATGCCGATATTCGCGGCCGGGTACTGGGCGGGACGTTTCAAATGCAGGCGCGAGCCCCGCGCAACCGCCCGCTGACCCGAACACAACTTGAATTCCGCGGCAACTTGAGCGGCGATGCCCTGCGCGCGGCGCTGGGATTGCCCGCCGGGGTGTCGGTGGGCGGACAGACGGACTGGCGGGCGACGCTGAAAATGGCGCCCGAGCCCAATCGGGAGCGAAGCTTGCGCGTGAGCAGCAATCTCGTCGGCCTCGAGATGAAGCTGCCGGCGCCCTTGGATAAGCCGGCGGACACTCCCATGCCCTCTTGGTTCGAAATCCAATGGCCGGCGATCGGAGGGCCCGCGGGACGGCTTGCACTGGGTTCTGTGGTCGGCGGCTCTTACGCGCTGGCCACCGATGCTGCCGGCCTGCGGCTCGCGCACGTGGCGCTGACCTTCGGCGCGGGCGAATCGAATTCCAGCGACGCACAAATAGTCAATGTGGGAGGCTCGGTGGCGCGCCTGGATCTGGCAGGCTGGCTCAAGCTGAGCCCCGTCGACAAGAATGCCAGGCCGCTGGCGGACTATCTGAGCGGCGCCAGCCTCGAGGTCGCCGAGCTGGATTACCTCGGCCTCTCTTTTCGAGACGTGTCCTTGGACCTCACGGTCGCGAAGGGCAGCCTGCGCATCGCCGTCGGCGGTCCCAACGTGACCGGAACCATCAGCGTGCCGAGCACCACCGATTCGTCCGAGCCCTGGAATCTGGTGTTCGACAAGCTGCACTTCGACGTGGCAGGGGAGCCCGCGGACGCGGTTGCGCAGACGGCGGGCGCCGCTCCGGCCGATTCGTCCGCGCTCGGCGACCCGCGCGCCATCCCGGCCGTGA
This sequence comes from uncultured Gammaproteobacteria bacterium, assembly GCA_963837435.1. Classification (GTDB taxonomy): domain Bacteria; phylum Pseudomonadota; class Gammaproteobacteria; order Steroidobacterales; family Steroidobacteraceae; genus Bog-1198. Next base: position 851,752 of record CAWINJ010000007.1, on the reverse strand, counting down.
ATTTTCACGCGGCGGAGCTCGACTGGGGAGAGCGGCAGTTCGGCGACGTGCAGGCGACGCTGGTCAAGCTGGACGATGGGATCGGCTTGAAGCAGCTCACCGTGGCGGGCAGCAGTTTCAACGCGAGCGCGACCGGCGAGTGGCGCGGCGAGGACGCGGGGACCGGGAGCATCGAGGGCACCCTGACCAGCAGCGACGTGCAGGACACTCTGAAGAAACTGGGCTATATCCCGGTGATCGAGGCCAAGACGGGACGCATGGATTTCAAGCTGCATTGGGCGGGTGCGCCGACGGAAGATGCCTTGAGCCAGGCGGTGGGCCACGTGCAATTGTCGCTGGACAAGGGTCAGATCGTCGGGCTCAAACCCGGCGCCGGCCGGGTACTGGGGCTGACCAGCGTTGCCGCGCTGCGCCGCAGGTTGGCGCTGGATTTCAGCGATCTGACCGACAAAGGGCTGGCGTTCGACACCGTTCGCGGCGATTTCGACTTGCGCGAGGGCAGCGCCTACACCGATAACGTGCTGGTCAAGGGTCCGGCCGCGGAAATCGGGCTGATTGGGCGGGTCGGCTTGAAAAACAAGGATTACGACCAAACTGCAGTGGTTACGGGCAGCGTCGGCAATTCACTGCCGCTGGCGGCCTTGGCCGGTGGGCCGGTCGTGGCGGGGGCGGTGCTTCTTTTCACCCAAGTGTTCAAACAGCCGCTGAAGGGTCTGGCTCGAGGGTATTATCGAATTACGGGCAGTTGGGACAATCCAATTGTCGAACGGATCAAAAGTGCGGACGCGGCCGCAGCGACCGCCGAGGCGCCAAAATAGATGGATACAGCATAGATGGGTAAAGTTGCCGCCATACAAATGACCTCGAGTCACCTCGTTGCGGAGAATTTGGCCGCCGCCGGCGAGTTGCTGCGCGAAGCCAAGGATTCGGGTGCCGAGGTGGCGTGCTTGCCGGAGAACTTTGCCTTCATCGGCCTGCGCGATGCGGACAAGCTGCAAGTCGCCGAGCCGGACGGCGCAGGCGCCGTGCAAAGCTTCCTGAGCGATACCGCGCGGGAGCTCAAGATGTGGATTCTGGGCGGCACCATCGTCATTCGCGGCGAGAAGGATCGCCGGGTGACCAATTCCTCGCTGTTGATCGACGACGCCGGCAAGCGGGTGGCGCGCTACGACAAGATACATTTGTTCGACGTCACCATCCCCGGCCGCGACGAGCAATATCGCGAATCGACCCATGTCGCCCCGGGACGCAGGATCGTCATCGCCGATACTCCCGTCGGAAAGCTCGGACTCTCGGTGTGCTACGACATGCGCTTTCCCGAGCTGTACCGCGAGCTGGTATCGCAAGGCGCCGAGTGGCTGGCGATGCCCGCCGCGTTCACGGTGCCCACCGGGCGCGCTCATTGGGAGACGCTGCTGCGGGCGCGCGCCATCGAGAACCTTTGCTACGTGGTGGCGCCGGCGCAAACCGGCACTCACTCGAGCGGGCGCGAGACCTATGGCGACTCCATCATCATCGACTATTGGGGCCAGGTGCTGTCGCGCCTGGCGAAGGGCAGCGGAGTGATCACGGCAGACATCGATTTGGCGAAGCAGTCAGAGACTCGCGCGCGCTTTCCGGCGCTCGACAACCGGCAACTAGGGCTGCCCGACGCGGGGCTGCCCGACATAGGGCCGCGCGACGCGGCCGCGGTGAGCGCATGAACGCGCGCAGCGCCGATGTGGGCGAGCCCATGTTCGCCGTCGCCGAGAAAATGATTCTGGCGCCATCCGGTCTCGACCAGGGACGGCTGTCGACGGTGCTCGATGCGGTCATGAGCCGCGGCGTGGATTATGCCGACCTGTATTTTCAATTGTCGCGCGAGGAGTCCTGGTCGCTCGAGGACGGCATCGTCAAGGAGGGCTCGCACAGCATCGAACAGGGCGTCGGCGTGCGCGCCATCAGCGGCGAGAAGACCGGCTTCGCCTACACCGACGAGGTGCTGTTGCCGGCGTTGATCGAGGCGTCGGACGCAGCGCGCGCCATTGCGCGCAGCGGCGGCCGCAATGCCGTGAAGGCCTGGCAGCGCCCTCTGACCCATCGTCTCTACCTGCCGATCGACCCGCTGGACGCCATCCGCGACGAGGACAAGGTGGCGTGGCTGATGCGCATCGATGCGGACACGCGCCGCGTCGATCCCCGGGTCAAGCAGGTCATGGCCTCCTTGGCGGCGATCCACGAAGTCGTGCTGATCGCCAGCAGCGACGGCACGCTCGCCGCCGATGTGCGGCCTCTGGTGCGGGTCAATGTGTCGGTGATCGTCGAGCAGAACGGCCGGCGCGAGCAGGGCTATAGCGGGGGCGGCGGACGCTTCGGCTTGGATGAGCTGTTGCGCGGCGACGAGCCTTTCGCACATGGCCGCGAAGCGGTGCGCCAGGCGCTGGTCAATCTCGAGGCCGTGGCAGCGCCTGCCGGCGCCATGACCGTGGTCCTGGGCCCGGGTTGGCCGGGAATCCTGCTGCACGAGGCCATCGGCCACGGCCTGGAAGGCGATTTCAACCGCAAGGGCACCTCCGCGTTCTCGAACCGCATCGGCCAGAAGGTCGCGGCGGACGAAATCACCGTGGTCGACGACGGCACTCTCGACCGGCGCCGCGGCTCCTTGAACGTCGATGATGAGGGCACGCCGACCCAGTGCACGACGCTGATCGAGAAGGGCGTGCTGCGCGGCTACATCCAGGACAAAATGAACGCCCGATTGATGGGCATGCCCGCGACCGGCAACGGCCGGCGCGAATCCTTCGCGCACATGACCCTGCCGCGCATGACCAATACCTACATGCGCGCCGGTTCGCGCGCTCCCGAGGAGATCATCGCCTCGGTGGAGAAGGGCTTGTATGCCGTCAATTTCGGCGGCGGGCAGGTCGATATTACCTCCGGAAAATTCGTGTTCTCGGCGAGTGAGGCCTACTTGATCGAGAACGGCAAGATCGGCGCGCCCGTCAAAGGGGCGACCTTGATCGGCAACGGGCCCGATGTGCTGCAGCGGGTCAGCATGGTCGGCAACGATCTGAAGCTCGACGGCGGGGTCGGAACGTGCGGCAAGGAAGGCCAATCGGTTCCTGTCGGAGTTGGCCAGCCCACTCTGCGCATCGATGCGCTGACGGTGGGCGGCACGGGCTGAGGGCCGCGTATCTGCGCGTTCGCGTTTGGATTGACTATTTCTTGCGCGCCGCCGTCCCAGCAGAATAATCGCGCGGTACTTTCAAGGAGGAAGCCCCAGCGGGGATTCGCAGGATGCTCGGCCGCAGCGCGGGCGGGACGTTCAACGCACGAGCGCCTTGCCCGCGCTTCATCCGACGGCTTACGGCGCCGCCTGCCGGGATTTCACCAGCAAATCCGCAACCCGCAGGCCCCAGGCGTATATCGACAGGGACGGGTTGACCCGGCTCGAGCGCGGCAGGATGCTGCCGTCGACGACGTACAGTCCGGCAATTCCGAACACCGCGCCGCGTGCATCGACGACGGCATCGCGGGGATCGGTGCCGGCGATCAGAGTGCCGTCGACATGGGCCGTGCCGTTCAAGCCGATGCGCTGGGTGAAGCTCATGAATCCCATGCGCAGCAGCGCGCGCCGAAACGCGCGTGTGAACTCCCGATGTTCGGTCTGCGACACGGGGGTACGGGCGGGGTCGTAATCCATCACCCGAACGCCGGTCGCGCCGCGCTCGATGACGCGGTTGTCGGCATGCGAGCCGTCCTCGGTCTGCAGGAAGAAGCCGTAGGAATGCATGCCGATCGGGCGAGCGAGCATGCGCGGCACGAATTTCGGGATGAGACTCGCCAGCAGCTTGCCGTCGAATCCCAGGGGCTGCACGCTGCTGTGCGGGTAGGCCGCGTGCGTGGTGATCATGGTCTTGCGCAACAAATCGGATTGTCGCGATGCGGATACCGCGACCAGCGCGGTCAGTACGTGCTTCTTGAGATTCCTGCCGACGGCCTCGAGTTGCGGGAAGGCGGCCGATTGCCCGCCAGCGGTCAGGTACCGGCCCAGCAGCCGGGGTGAATGCAGAGCGCCAGCGGCCAACAAGACGGTGGGCGCCCGCAGTTCCTCGCCGCTTGCCAGCCGCACGCCTCCCACGGATGGGCTGCCCGACCGGGCGGGCAGCAGCTCCATGACCTCGGCGAGGGTGCGGATTGTGAGGTTGGGCCGGTCGCGGATGGGCCCGAGAAAGCTCTCCTGCGCATCGCCCTTGAGGTTCGCCGTGCTGGCGAACCCATCGAAATGCGAGGCTTCCCTCCGATTGCGCAGGATGTCGGCGGACAGCGCCATCGGCAACGGCAATGACTGCCAGGCGCGATCGTCGGCGCTCAGGCGCTCGAGGATTCGCTTGAGCCCCGGCTCAACCTCGAAGGTGCGCACGCCGAGCAGCCGCTCGGCCTCCTCGTAATAGGGGGTCAGATCCGCGCAACTGATCGGCCATCCGCGCGCCGAATAGCCGGGATCGGCCGCGAATTCCGCCGGCGAGTAGCGCAATACCGCCGCGCCGTACCACTTGGTCTTGCCGCCCAGGTTGAAATGCTCCTCGGGGCAGATGGGATTATTGCGGCCGTCGATCCAGGGTTCCTTGCTCAGGAACTCGCCGTGCATGACCACGCGCTCATCGTCCAGGGTCGAGCCGTCGCGCGGCAGGACCACCCCTTTCTCCAGAATCAGGACGTTCAGGCCTGCGCGCACCAGCACGTAGGCCGCCGCGGCGCCTCCCGCGCCGGAACCGACGATGATCGCGTCAGGGTTCGACACGAATGCGTCCCATCATGCCGCCGTCCTCGTGCTCGAGAAGATGGCAGTGATAGACAAAGGTGCCGACGATGTTCGGATCGCGAAAATCCATTCGCAGCCTGACGCTCGGGTATTGCAGCATTCTGCCGTTGAAGTAGGGCACGTTCACAGTATCGCGCAGGAACGGCTCGTCGACCGGCTTGCCGGACCAATCCAGCAGAAGAAAATGGATTTGGTGAATGTGAAAAGCGTGCAATTCGGTCGAGCGGTTCTCGATGATCCAATCCTCCACGGTGCCCTGCTGCACCACGATGTCGGGGACATCCGAATTGGGGTCGAAGGTCGCGGGAGCGCGGCCGTCCACCGTGATGTAGAAGTCCGTCGCGCTGTTTGGATTGCTGGGATCGCTGAGCTTTTCCGAGAAGTACAATTTGCGCACTCGTACCGGAGCGACGCCGCCCAGCCAAGGCAGGGCGGGCCGGGGCAGCGGCTCGGGAGAGGACGACAGCCGCGAGCTGGGTTCCGGCGCAGCGGCGTCGCCGACCAACGAGACCAGGGCGCGATTCGGGTCGTTCTCGCCGCCTTGTCCTGTGTCGACCGTGCGAGTCACCAGCAGGCCGGGTACTCCGGCGGGCGGTCCCGTGACGATGAATTCCACGCGCGCGCCGGGCGGCACGCCGATGTGGTCGATCCATACGATGGCGTTGGCGGGATTGCCGTTGTGGTTGAGCGGCACGCCGTCGAGGGCGACGATGCCGAGCTGCTGGGGGGCCCGATTGAAGAGTACCGCCAGGTTCAGATAAGTGATTGCGGATGCGTTCAGCACGCGCCAGAGCTGGCGTTCTCCGGGTTTCATCTCGAGGATTGCCGGCGGGTAATCAGGATAGGGAACGGCAACGAAATTGACCGAGAGATCCTTGGCCGGTTTGCCGAAGCCCGTGCCGTTGTTGGCCGAATCCCCGTCGCGGTCGATGAGCATTTTTGGAACGACGGGCTCGGATTTCGACGGTGGCGCATCGGGGTTCAACAAATCTTGATCGCGGATGACGAGAACGCGCTCCGGCAAGCCTGCCGTCTGGGCATTGGCGCGTTCGATCCCCTCAACGATGAGCGCCCCGGATGCTCCGCCCAGCACTTGCATTGTGCTGAACCCGTGAATGTGCGGGTGGTACCAATACAATCCGGGCGGTTCGTCCGGAGGCACCCGAAATCGGTATTCGAAAGGCCGGTCTGCCGGCTGGATCGAGGTTTTCAGCACTTCGTCCTGATGGCAGAGCGGCGGGATGGTCATGCCGTGAAAGTGCAGATTGGTGGAGGCGGCCGACATCCGCCCGCTGCCGCAGGGGTCCGGCGGACTTGCCGTCTGCGCGCTGCCGTGGCCGCCAGCGTGGGCCTGCGAAGCGGCGCCGGTTTCGAACGAGCTCAGATCGTTCTTGAGGCGCAGGATGAGCAAATCGCCGGGGTTCACCCGCAAGGTCGGCGACTGCGAGCCGTCGGCGAGCAGGTAGCAATATCGAATCGAACCGTCGCTCTCCCGATAATTGCGCACCGTCAGATCGAGCTTCAGGACGCCGTGCCGGCTGCGCAAGTCCTCCGGTTCCGCCACCACGCTTCCGGGCGGGGGCCGCGGGCAGAGATCCTGGGGGGCCGTCTGCGCGGCGTACAGCGCGCCGGGCAAAGCGCTCCACCCCGCCACGGCGAAGGCCCACCCGAGCGTCGCTGCGAGGGTGCAGCGGCCGCTTTTCGCCCCGCGCGGCCGGCCGGCCGGCCGCGCTGAAAGATTTACAATTCCCAAGATGGTTCGTGTCCCGGCAGCCGAACGGCACAGCCACGGCGTTCGCAAAAGTGCCAGCTTATTTCGCCGCGGTTACTTCGGTGTGACAGATCGCCTCCTTGGGCTCGGTAAGCGCGCCGATGAGACCTGCTGCGGGGCCCGACTTGCGGTAATCTTCCGCATCTCATCAACTGGGAGCGAACAATGCAATCTTTCTCGCCGGCCACGCTCGTCCTGGGTATTGCCACGGGGTTGGCCGCCAGTGCATGGGCGGGCTCGGACCCGGCCGCGGAACTCGGGCTTCCCGTCGACGTGGCGGCCGCCATGCGGGGCATCGATGCCGAGCGCATTCGTGCGCACGTGCGCTTTTTGTCGGATGACCTGCTCGAGGGCCGCGGGACCGGTGCGCGGGGCGGCGACATTGCGGCAAAGTACATCGCCACGGAATTCGCGCTCGACGGCCTGAAACCGGCGGGGGACGGCGGCGGCTACCTGCAGAAGGTCGAATTCACCGGCGTGCACACACTGCCGGCGACGACTGCCGCCCTGCAGCCGGAACACGGCGGTGCGCTGGATTTGAAGCTCGGCGATGACTACGTGACCAACAACCAGACCCAGACCGCCGGGGTCGACATCGACGCGCCCATCGTCTTCGTCGGCTATGGCATCGAGGCGCCGGAATACCGCTGGAACGATTTCAAGGGCGTGGACGTCAAAGGCAAGGTGCTGCTGATGATCGTCAACCAGCCGCCGTCGAAGGATCCGAAATTCTTCAACGCGGGCATCATGACCTATTACGGACGCTGGACCTACAAGTTCGAAGAGGCGGCGCGCAAGGGCGCGATCGGCGCCCTGATCATCCACCGCACCGATCTGGCGAGCTACGGCTGGAGCGTGGTGCGAAATTCCTGGAGCAACGAGCAGGTGTACTTGAGCAACGACAAGGATCCGAAGCTCGAGGCGGCATCGTGGATACAGCTCGACGTCGCGCGGCAATTGTTCGGCGCCTCGGGCCTGAAGCTGGACGACATGATGGCGAGCGCCGGCAAGCGCGGCTTCAAGGCGCGGGAGCTGCCTGTGCGGTTCAAGGCGCATATCGTCAGCAAGGTGCGCAAATTCGTCTCCAACAATGTGCTCGCGCTGCTGCCCGGAACGGATCGCCGGCGCCCCCACGCAGGCGGTGGTCTATTCGGCGCACTACGATCACCTCGGGATCGATCCGAACCTGAGCGGCGACAACATTTACAACGGAGCGGTCGACAACGGCACCGGCGTCGGGATGCTGCTGGAATTGGCGCATGCCTTCGCCACCTCCTCGGCACGGCCGCCCCATCCGGTGCTGTTCGCCGCGGTGACCGCCGAGGAGAAGGGCTTGCTGGGATCGAATTACCTGGGCAAGCACCTGCCCATTCCGGCCAACCAGTTCGCGCTCGACCTGAATTTCGACGCAATACTGCCGCTCGGTGCGCCGGAGTCCGTGACCGTCACGGGCGCGGAGCGCACCTCGTTCTATCCCACGGTCGAGAAGACGGCCAAGGCCTTCGGCTTTGCCATCCAGGCGGACTCCCAGCCCGGCGCCGGCCACTACTATCGCTCCGATCACTTCAGTTTCGCGCGCGTGGGTATTCCCGCGTTCTCGATGGACGCGGGCGTAAAATTCGCCGGCCATCACGGCCGAATGGGGCAAGGCGCAGCAGGACGATTACAACGACAAGCGCTATCACAGGCCGGGCGACGAATATTCGCCCAGCGATGGATTTTTCGAGCAACGCGGCGATCGCCCAATTTGGCTTTGCACTGGGCTGGCAGGCGCTGCTGCAGAAGGGGACCGTGAACTGGCTGCCGGGCGACGAGTTCGAAAGGTTCAGAGCACGGCAGTAGCGGCCCTGCGTGAACGTGCGCGCGGCGTCAATGGCCGAGGAGACATATTGCGAGCACATATTGCGAGCAATGAAACACCGCGTCGCCATCGAGCGACGCGGTGTTCTGCGCGGGTCGTCGAGACGCCAATAACGTGCGGCGGATCTCATCCCGGCGCCATCGAGACTCGGTAGGCTGAACTCACGTTATCAACGATGCAAACGGAGTTTCCATGGCCGCCACAATTCAATGACGGGCACGTTTCAGATCAGTCTGCCCAAGGATCTGTTGTCCGAGGCCAAGCGGGCTCCCAAGGTCAAGAGCGAGCAGCTGCGTGTCGAAGGCTGGCGCAACTCCTGGCTGTCGCGCATTTCCGAGATGTTGGTGGGCAAGGACTGACCCTGCCGGCGGCGCCGGGCTCTCCCATCGCGGACGAGACCAAGCGGCCTCGGGCAAATTTTATAAATAAGTCAAATCCGGCGGATTTACCCGAGGTAACGGCATTACCATGGCGCACGGAGGTGGTACCCATGCGCTTGGCTCGCCCTGTTTATGAAAGCCTGCCGTATGTCTATATGGCCATAGGCGCACTGGCGATGTTCGTCTTCTATCTCGATCCGGCCGGCCCGCGTGCCGCTGCCGCTTTCGTGCTCGGCGTCATCCTCGCGACGGCTGGTCTGACGCTGCTTTTGCGGCGCCAGGACTACCGTGCGTTGAGCCGGGAGTATTCGGGAGAGACCATCGACTATCCGTCCACGCTGCGCGGCTAGGTTCCACGCTGCGCGGCTAGGTTCCACGCTGCGCGGCGAGGTTCCACGCTGCGCGGCTAGGTTCAAGGTTTCGGATGCACGTCTGTTTCGGCGGTATCGCCGCCGCGCGATCGCGGCGCGCGTTCGTCGATGTACATGATTTCATGCTGGCCGACCTGCACCACGTCGCCGTCGTTCAAGTTGTAGCGGCGAACGCGTTTGGATTGCACGTAAATGCCGTTGGTGCTGTTGAGGTCTTCGATCAGGCAGGAGTCCGCCTGCGTCACGATCTGGCAGTGGTGCCGGCTGATGAATTTGCTGTCGATCTGCAAATCATTGTCCGAGGTCCGGCCGATGACCAGCCGCCCCGGCTTGAGCTCGCGCTCCAGCACGGTCTTGCCCTCGCTCGCCAGCAGTATCCGCCCGACGGTGTGCCCGGCATCCGCGATGCGGCGGCAGGCTCGTTTCCATGGCAGGAGCGCGCATGCGGTTGGTGCCCGCGGCGAACTCCACCCACTGCAGCTCGGCTATCGCGGCGTCGAGATCCGCCCCCGTCACCGTATCCTGGTCGCGGCCGAAGGCGGCCATCATGCAGGTGTCGCACAGAGTGTTGACCAGGCGCGGAACGCCGCCCGTGTATTTGTAAATCGTGGGGTAGGTTTCCTCCGCAAAGATCCGCCGTCCTTGCGAGCCGGCGACTTCGAGGCGGTGATCGATGTAGGCTGCCGTCTCCGCCTTGGTGAGCGCGGTCAGATGAAACCGCAGGCGAACGCGCTGGGTGAGCTGGATCAGCTCGGGCGAATTGAGCTTGTCGTTGAGTTCGGGCTGCCCCGCAAGAATGATGCGCAGCGCCTTGTCCTTGGTGGTTTCGATGCCCGACAACATGCGTACTTCCTCGAGCACGCGGTAGGTCAAGTTTTGGGCCTCATCGACGATCAGCAGCACTTTGCGTCCGTTCATGTGCTGCTCGACCAGGAATTGATTCAGCGTCGCCAACACTTCCGGCTTCTTCATGTTGAAGGGCGAGAACCCGAATTGCACCAGGACGGTCTGCAGAAACGCCGTCGGCGACAGCTGCGTCTGATTGATCTGCGCCACGACTGCATCGGTCTGCAGTTCGCGCAGGAAGGTTTCGATCAAGGTGGTCTTGCCGGCGCCGATCTCGCCGGTGATCACCACGAAGCCGTCGGTGAACCAAATCGTCGACTCCATGTACGCCTTGGCGCGCGCATGCTGCTTGCTCAAGTACAGGAACTGCGGATCCGGGCTCAGGCGGAAGGGCAATTCATGGAGTTTGAATAGTTCTAGATACATGACAGTGCGACAGTTTACGGGATTGGCGGCCTGCAGGCTCCTAAGTCCACCGAATCGATTTTAATGCATTCGCCAGGGCGGCATTGCGCTCCGTTGCACGGCCTTTGAGGATGGTGCAGTGGCCCAATTTGCGCCCCGGGCGCGGCTCCTTTCCATAGTCGTGGAAGGCCAGGCCTTCGATGCCGAGCAGCCGTTCGCGGTCGGGCATTTCCCCGAGGAAATTGACCATGGCCGTATGCCCCAAGGCCCGCGTGCTGCCCAGGGGCAGATCGCAAATCGCGCGCAGGTGGTTTTCGAATTGGCTGGTCACGCAGCCTTCGATGGTCCAATGCCCGGAATTGTGGACTCGGGGCGCCATTTCGTTGGCGACCAATCGACCCTTGACGACGAAGAACTCGATGGTGAGCACGCCCACGTAGGCGAGCGCATTCATCACCCGTTTCAAATAGGTTCTAGCGGAGCGTTCCAGCGCGCGGCTGGCAAAGGGCGCAATGCTGTAATGCAGGATGCCGCCGCCATGGACGTTGGCAGACAGCGGATAGAACACGGTTTGGCCCGCCGCGGAGCGCGCGCCCACGATGGACACCTCGCGAGAGAATTGCTGGAATTTCTCGTAGATCAGGCCGGCTCCGCCGATGGCGGCCCATGCCTCGTCGATATCGGCCGGGCCGCGCAACACGAATTGGCCCTTGCCGTCGTAGCCCAGGCGTCGCGTCTTCAGCACGCCGGGAAGGCCCAGTTTGCGACTCGCGAGCAGCAGCTGCTCCTTGCTGTCGACCGCCGCGTGAGCGGCGACCGGGATCCGCAGCTTCGAGAACAGCGCCTTTTCGGCCATGCGGTCCTGGGACGCTTCGAGCGCCGCCCGGGGCGGGCGCACCCGCGTCAGTCGTTCGAGCGGCGCGAGTGCGCTTCCGGAGATGTTCTCCCAGTCGAAGGTGAGCACATCGCTGCATGCGGCCAATGCGGCGAGCTGCGCCGCATCCTCGAGGTCGCCGGTGAGAATCGGCGCCACCTGCGCGGCCGGCGCAGAGGCGCTGCGATCGAGGAATACGCAGTGAATGCCGAGCGGATAGCCGGCCAGCGCAAGCATGCGTCCCAATTGACCGGCACCGACGATGCCGACGCGCGACAGCTTCAAGGGGATCGCGGGTCCGGCTTGGCGAGCACGGCGGCAGTTTGCGCCTTGCGGAAGGCGTCCAAGGCCGTGCGGATGCCGTCGTTTTCATTGGCCAGAATCGCCGCCGCGAACAGCGCGGCATTCTTCGCTCCGGCGGCGCCGATGGCGAAGGTGGCGACGGGAACTCCGCTCGGCATCTGCGCGATCGACAGCAATGAATCGATGCCGTTCAGAGCCTTGGATTGCACCGGAACGCCCAATACGGGAACCGAGGTCTTGGCCGCGGTCATGCCGGGCAAGTGAGCGGCGCCGCCGGCGCCGGCGATGATGGCCTTGATCCCACGCTCGCGGGCGCCGGCCGCGTATTCGAACAGAAGGTCGGGCGTGCGATGCGCCGATACCACGCGAACCTCGTGCGCGATGCCGAGCGATTCGAGTATCTGCGCGGCGCCCTGCATCGTTTCCCAGTCGGAAGACGATCCCATAATGATTCCGACCAGGGGTTTCATGCGGCTAGTTTACCCGAGCAGCTGGCGTAGAAATGCAAAAAGCTCCCGTGCGCCGACCGGAGAGCGCTGCTCCAAGCGCTCTTTTTCGGCCTTTTCCAGCAATTTGCCGAGAATTGCCCGGTCCGCCTGGGGATACTCGCGCAGCAACTCGTTGAGGCCCGCGGCCGGGTCCGACAGCAGCCGATCGCGCCACTGCTCGATTTGCTGAAAATGGCGAATCTCGAGATCGTGGCGTTGCTTGCGCTCCGCCAGCTTGGCGAGCACCGGCTCCGGGTCGATGTCGCGCATCAGCTTGCCGATATACTGCCGTTGCCGGACCTGCGCCCCATGGGAGGGCAGGCGGCGCAAATCGCGCAGTGCAACGAACAAGTTGTCGGGCAAGTCCAGCGCCTTGATCTCCTGGTCGGGAAGGGCCGACAATTTCACGCCCAGCTCCTGCAAGGAGGCCGCCTCCCGCTTGCGGGCGCTCTTGCTGAGGCGCTGCTCCTCGGAGTCTTCAGAGGCGTCGGTTTGGTTCTCCTGCGTCATATTGCCCATGCTATCACTGGAGCCCGGTAGAATCGCCGCTCGGAATCCTCAAAGACAGATTTGGAGACGTCGATGGCTGTGTCCAGCAATCCGGTTCGCCTCGCCCAGGAAGACCTGGAATCGATCATCGAGCGCGCCCTGGAAGAGGCGGGCGCTCGAGGCGCCTCGCAGGCCGAGGCGGCCGTGAGCCAGGATAGCGGTCTTTCGGTGGGAGTGCGGCTGGGCGAGGTCGAGACCCTGGAACACCAGCGTGACCGCAGCATGGGAATCACGGTCTATTTCGGCCGGCGCAAGGGTTCGGCCAGCACGGCGGATTTCTCGCCCGAGGCGGTCCGGGCGACGGTGGCCAAGGCCTGCAGCATCGCCCGATTCACGGCGGAGGACGCCTGCTCGGGGCTCGCGGACCCCGCACTCATGGCGCGCTCGCCGGCGAACCTGGAGCTTGCGCATCCCTGGAACATCACCGCAGACCGGGCGATCGAGATCGCCAAAGCCTGCGAGGCCGCGGCGCTGGCCTTCGATCCGCGGATCAATAATTCCGAGGGCGCCTCGCTCGGCACTCATCAGGGGCTGCATGTCTACGGCAATACCCATGGCTTCGTGGGCGGCTACCCGACCACCTCGCATACCCTGAGCTGCGTGGTGCTGGCCGGTACCGGCGAGGACATGCAGCGCGACTACTGGTACAGCTCCTCGCGCGATTGGCACGAGCTCGAGCAAGCGGAGGCTATCGGCCGCGAGAGCGCCAGGCGCACCATCGCCCGTCTAGGACCGCGCCGCCTGCGCACACGCCGCGCGCCGGTGTTGTTCGTGCCGGAGATCGCGCGCGGCCTGATCGGGCATTTCACGGCTGCGATTCGCGGCAGCAGCCAGTACCGGCAATCTTCGTTTCTGTTGAATTCTGCCGGACAGCAGGTGTTCCCCGCGGGGTTCTCCATCGCCGAGCGGCCGCACATACCCAAGGCCATGGGCAGCGCGCCATTCGACGACGAGGGCGTGGCGACCCGCGATCGCGAGATCATCGCCGATGGAATCCTCACGGGATACATCCTGTCGAGCTATTCGGCGCGCAAACTCGGGCTGGCGAGCACCGGCAACGCGGGCGGCGCTCACAATCTGCTGGTCAGACCCAGCCTCGCCGGGGGCATGGAGGCGCTGCTGTCGCGGCTCGGCACGGGGCTGCTCGTGACCGAGCTCATGGGCCAGGGAGTCAACATGGTGACCGGCGATTATTCGCGCGGCGCGGCGGGTTTCTGGGTGGAGAACGGTGCGGTTCAATATCCGGTGGCGGAGATCACCATTGCCGGCAACCTGCGCGAAATGCTCTTGGGAATCCAGGCCGTGGGCGACGACATCGATGTGCGCGGCGGCACGCGCGTGGGGTCCATTTTGTTGCCGGAGATGACCATCGCCGGCGATTGATGTCGCGGGCTAAAGGCCGCGCTCAAGACCGTGCCAAAGGCCGCGCGCTCACGCTTCGGCGGCGATCAAATCCTTGAGCGACCGGTTGCCCAGCCTTTCCCGCGCCGCCCCTTCCACCTCGCGCATCACCTGGGCGGCGCAGGTCACCTCGCGGGGCTCAATCGCAAAGCGGCCGAGTTGCAGAGTGCGCACGGCATCCAAGATGTCGGCCAACAGCAGACCTTCGGGCGCGCGGGCGGGAACGAAGTGTTCGGTTTCGGTTGCCAGGATAAGGCCGCTGCGCTCGAGGCGCGCGAGCACGGGCGAGAGCGCAACGCCGGGAATGTCCAGTTCGGTTGCGAGTCGGCCGGCGTCCCAGGTGCCCTTGCCTGCGTCGTAGTCGCGCCCGATCAAATACATGACGGACAGCGCCAGCCGCTCGCGGTCGCTGTCGGTGAGTTCCACCGCTTCCTGGCCGTGACGCAGGTATTGGGGGAACTGCACGTAGAAGGCGAGTTGCGCGCCGATGAGCAAAATGAGCCAGCTGAGATACACCCAGATCAGCGTGGTCAGCACGATGGCGAAACCGGTGTAAACGGCGACCATTTGCGAGGAGGCCAGGATGACGGCAGTGTAGATCTTGCCGACGAGGCCCCAGACGATGCCCGCGGTCACCCCGCCGATGAGCGCGGCGCGAAATTGCACCTGCACGTTGGGAATGAACGAATACATGAAGGTGAAGACGGCGGTGACGATGGCGTAGGGCACCAGGTGTCCGACGGCGCCGAGCACCGCCGCGAGCGGTTCCACGGCATGCAGCCATTGCACGATGGGGCTGTGCTCCGCCGAGCCCAGGAGCCCGACGGCCACCGCGAGCAAGATGGGTCCGAGGATCATGACGCTCAGATATTCGGTGAAACGGCGGCCTAGATTTCTGCGTCTTTGCACCCGCCACACGAAATTGAAGCTGCCCTCGACCTTTTGGATCGTGGCGATCACGGTGTAGACGAGGAACGCCAGGCCGATCGAGCCCAGCAGCTCGCCGCGCATGTTGGCGACGAATTGCATGACGCTCTCGGTCAGCTGCCCGGCGGCCCCGCCCACCGGACGCAGGAATTCGTGAATGATGAATCTCAAGTCGCCGCGCGCGCCAATACCCTTGAGTATGGCAAAGCTGAACACCAGCAATGGCACGAGGGACAGCAGCGTGGTGTAGGCCAGGCTCATCGCGCGGATGTTGATTTCGCCGCGCAGCCAGTCGCGGATCAGCGCGGCGGGATAGCGCAGCCAGCGCAGGGTCGCGCCCCAGGGCGGTCCCATGCCGCGCGACCTTTGAAACAATCCGTCCTCTAGACGTTCCAGCCAGTTGAGCATGCGCCGAGCCTTACATGGCGCGGAGGGTATGGCAAGATTCGCCCCCTCGGGTGCCTAGGCGGTCAGGAGACGCAGCGCCTCGCGATAATTGTCGCTGGTGCGCTCCAGAACATCCGGCGGCAGTTGCGGCGCCGGCGGCTTCTTGTTCCAGTGCAGAGACTCCAGGTAATCGCGCACGAATTGCTTGTCGAAACTCGGCGGGCTGATGCCGGGTTTGTAGGAGGCCATCGGCCAGAAACGCGAGGAGTCCGGAGTCAGGACCTCGTCGATGAGCATGAGGCGACCCGCCTTGTCGACTCCGAATTCGAACTTGGTGTCCGCAATGATGATGCGGCGAGCGCGGGCATGCTCCGCCGCAAATCGATAGATGTCGAGCGCGCTGCGCCGGATGCCCTCGGCGTACTCTTTCCCGACCGCTTTCACCATGGCGTCGAAATCGATGTTCTCGTCATGCTGGCCGGCGGGGGCTTTGGACGCGGGAGTGAACAGCGGTTCGGGCAGCCGGTCCGCCATCTGCAGCCCGGCGGGCAAGCCTATGCCGCACACCGTGCCATGCGCCTTGTAGTCCTTGTAGCCTGAGCCGATCAAATATCCGCGTACCACCGCTTCGATCGGCAGGGCTTGGAGTTTCCTGACCACCATGGCCCGGCCGGCCAGCTGAGCGCGCTCCCGGCTGTCGGCGACCACATCCTCCACCTTCAATGCACAGAGATGGTTGGCCACCATGTGCTGGGTCTTGGCAAACCAGAAGAGCGAGATCTGCGTTAGGACCTCCCCCTTGGAGGGAATGGGGTCCGGCAGCACCACGTCGAAGGCCGACAATCGATCGGTCGTGACGATGAGCAGGTGGTCCGAATCCACGTCGTAGATATCGCGCACCTTTCCCTGGTGGATTTTCTTCAGGCCGCGTAAATGCGACTCAAAGAGCGGTGCCGAGTGCGAGTCCTGTTCCATACGTGTGCGGCCTGCCGACTGCTACCATTGTAGCGGAAGGTCGGCGATTGTGGCGGGACAAGGTGGATAGGTCAACGCGAATGACTTGGAGAGGCGCATTTTTCGGGGCTGTGATCGGCCTGCTGACGACTCGCAGCGTCTTGGCGGCCGTTATAGGCGCCCTGATCGGGCATTTGGTCGAACAGAGCGGCGCGTTCGGCGCCGGCGCGGCGCGGGCGCCCCACTCGCTGTCCATATCCGAGGAATTCTTCCGCACCACCTTCGAGCTCATGGGCCACGTGGCCAAGTCCGACGGGCGGGTCAGCGAGGCGGAAATCGACGCCGCGCGCCGTCTCATGCAGGAACTGAAACTCGGGCCGCGCGAGATCGGCATGGCGATCGAGTGCTTTCGAACTGGCAAAGCGGCGGCCTATGACGCCGAGATCGGCGTGGAGCGGCTGCGCGAGGCCTGCGGACAGCGCTACGACCTGTTGCGCGCCTTCATGGAGCTGCAATTGCGTGCGGCGCTGGCCGGCAACGGCTTATCTCCGCCGGCACGGGCGATTTTGCTGAGGGTCGCCGAGCGCCTGGGCATGTCCGGCCTTGAATTTGCCTTCATGGAGGCTTCGCTGCGCGCGCGCCAACGGAGCCGGGGCGCCTCTCCGGGCACGGACCGTCGTGCGGACGACGCAGGGAATCTGGCGGAATACTATGCGGAGCTGGAAGTCGATGCGAGCATCACCGATCAAGAACTGACCAAGGCGTATCGGCGCCAAATGAGCCGCCATCATCCTGATAAACTCGTCGCCAATGGCCTGCCGGAGTCGATGGCCCAGATGGCGAAAGAGAAGACTCAGCGCATTCAAGAGGCCTATGAAGGTATCCGCGCCGCGCGCGGCATGCGATGAAGGAGTGACGATGCCGACCATTATCTCGCCCTCGATCTTGTCCGCCGATTTCGCCCGTCTGGGGGAGGAGGTGAACGCGGTTCTTGCGGCCGGCGCCGATTGGATTCATTTCGACGTCATGGACAATCACTACGTGCCCAATCTGACCATTGGCCCGCTGGTCTGCGAGGCACTGCGCAAGGCGGGAATCAAAGCGCCGATCGACGTGCACTTGATGGTGTCGCCCGTCGATCCGCTGGTGACCGACTTCGCCAAAGCGGGCGCCACCCATATCTTGTTCCATCCGGAAGCGACGCAGCACGTGGATCGCACCATCCAGCACATCCGGGATTCGGGGTGCATGCCAGGGCTGGTCTTCAACCCGGCGACTTCGCTCAACTGGCTGGACTATGTCATCGACAAGATCGACATCATTCTGGTGATGTCGGTCAATCCGGGCTTTGGCGGCCAGAAATTCATTCCCGCGGCGCTGGATAAAATTGCCGAGGCGCGGGCGCGCATCCAGGCCAGCGGGCGCGACATTCGTCTGGAAATCGACGGCGGCGTCAAGATCGAGAATGCCGCCGAGATCGCCCGGGCCGGCGCGGACACTTTCGTCGCAGGCTCAGCCATCTTCGGCAGCGCCGACTATGCGGGCACGATCAAGGCCATGCGCGCGCAGATCGACTTGGGCCGCGGGTCGAACTAATACCGTCGACTGTCTACATCAGTGTGCCAAGCACACCGGAGGGCTACTCGTCGTCGTCCTCATCGTCGTCATCGTCATCATCATTATGCGCTTCGGTGCGCGCATTCTTGGGGGCGGGAGCCCCTCCCGCGCCGGCCTTCACCGGCACGATCAACGGCCGAGTCTTGACCTTCGGGCGGGCATTGAACACGACGATGGTCTTCCCGGTGGCGCGCAACAGGCCCTGTTCTTCCAACACCTTCAGAACGCGCCCCGCCATTTCACGGGAGCAACCCACCAGGCGGGAAAGTTCTTGCCGGCTGACCTTGATTTGCATGCCCTCGGGGTGGGTCATGGCATCGGGTTCGCCGCATAGATCCATGATGGCGTGCGCGACGCGGCCCGTGACGTCGACGAAGGCCAGATCCCCCAGCTTGCGGTTGGTGCGATCCAGCCGGGTTGCGAGTTGCGTGGCCAGTTCGAAGATCAGCCCGGGGCTTTCGGCGGCGATCTGCCGAAAGCGCGGGTAGGTCATTTCGGCAAGCTCGGACTGTTGGCGGGTGCGCACCCAGGCGCTGCGGGTCGGCTGCTCGTAGAACAGACCCATTTCCCCGAAAAACTGGCCCTTGTTGAGGTAGGCCAGCACCATTTCGTTGCCATCTTCGTCTTCGATCATGACTTCGACCGAGCCGGAGATGATGTAGTACAAAATGTCCGGCAAATCGCCGGCGTGGATGATCACGGTCTTGGAAGGGACTGTCCGAATCCGGCAGTAGCTCAAGAAACGATTGATCGCTGGGATATCGCTTAAGGCCTTTGCCCCTTCTTCCATGGTCTCTCCCTAGGTTCTTTTATCGCTTGTTAAACGCCTGTCTGGCGCACGTTTTATTACATAAGTCCCGGAATCGCAAGCACTGACGGCCATAGCTTACAGCCAATACGAACCGACGGTCATGAGCCGGGAGGTCAGCCGCATCGCCGCCACGACGGGAAAGGGCAACTCCTTTCCCCCCAATGAGGCCGCCGTCGCGCCATGTTGCATCTCATCGTGGGTCATCTGCTCGAGAATGGCCCGGCTGCGTGGATCGGCCGCTCCCAGGCGCTGCACATGACCGCGCAAATGCGATTCCACCTGGCGTTCCGTTTCAGCAACGAAGCCCAGGTTGGCGCCGCGCCCCAGCGCGCCGGCAAGGGCCCCGATCGCGAAGGAACCGGCGTACCACAGGGGATTGAGCAGGCTGGTGCGGCCGCCGAGTTCGCCCAGACGCTGCTCGCACCAGGCCAGGTGATCGGCCTCTTCGGCCGCCGCCTGGCGCATCGCGCCTGCGAGGCCTGGATCGCCGGCCGTCAACGCCTGCCCCTGGTACAGGGCCTGGGCGGCAACCTCTCCGGCATGGTTGACCCGCATGAGCCGGCGCGACTCGATGCGCTGGGCTTCCTCGAGCGGGATGGCCTCCGGGGGGGCGGGAGCTGGCCGAGATGGATGGCAGGGAGCGCCTAAGACTTTGATTGCCTTATCTATTTCTCCAAGGCAACGGTCGACTAAGTTGAAGCGGCGAATCTCCATGGGCACACTATATTATAGGTGCCGCTCGATGGCGCGGGACTGGCATCTCGGGCCGCCCTTCTGTACACTTCCGCGCCTTTCGTTAACGACCTGAAACAGCTGAGTATTTTCATGTATACCGTCTTCTCCAAGCCCGAAGAAACCCGTGGCGACTGGTTCCTGGTCGATGCGGCCGGCAAGACTCTGGGCCGGCTGGCCTCGGAGATTGCGCATCGATTGAAGGGCAAGCACAAGCCGAACTACGCGCCTCACCAGGACCTCGGCGATCACATCGTGGTCATTAACGCCGGCACCGTGCGGGTCACGGGCGCCAAGCTCACGGACAAGTTCTATCACCAGCACACCGGCTATGTCGGCAACTTGAAGAGCATCTCGCTCGGCAAGTTATTGCAGGAGCACCCGGAACGCGCGGTCGAATTCGCCGTCAAGGGTATGCTGCCGAAGGGCCCGTTGGGCCGGCGCATGTACAAGAAGCTGCATGTGTTCGGCGGCAGCGAGCATCCCCATCAAGCACAGCAGCCCAAGGCGCTGGAAATCTAAGAGTTCTCGAGGACAGAAAACAATGGCATCAAAGTCAGCCGTCACTTCCTTCTACGGCACCGGCCGGCGCAAGACGTCGAGCGCGCGGGTTTATCTGCGCCAGGGCACGGGCAAGGTATCGATCAACGGTCGAACCCTCGCCGAGTTCTTCGGCAGGGAAACCGGCCGCATGATCGTGCAGCAGCCCTTCGGCGCCGTGCAGCTCGACGGGAAGTTCGATGTCGATGCGCACGTCGAGGGCGGCGGCATCACGGGTCAAGCCGGCGCCATTCGCCACGGCATTACGCGCGCGCTCATGGCTTACGACGAGACTCTCCGGTCGCCGTTGCGCAAGGCGGGTTTCGTCACCCGCGACGCGCGCGAAGTGGAGCGCAAGAAGGTCGGTCGGCGCAAGGCGCGTCGCGGTACTCAGTTCTCCAAGCGCTAATCGCGGGAGCGCCTGCCCTGTCAAAAGGGCCGGCGGTCGCACGGTTTTGGGGGATCGTCTAGTGGTAGGACAACGGTCTCTGACACCGTTTACCTAGGTTCGAATCCTAGTCCCCCAGCCAAACAGGGCCCAACGGTGGGCCCTTTTCTGCAAATGCACGGATGAAAATGTCGGGCGAACGCAACTCGAGTGGACGGCTGGCGCCAATGGCGCTGGCTGCGCTCGGTGTGGTGTTCGGCGACATCGGCACCAGTCCCCTGTACACGGTGTCGGCCTGTTTCACGGGTCCGGGCATCGCCGTCACGCCCGAACACGTGCTCGGCCTGCTATCCCTGATTTTCTGGTCCCTGGTTCTCGTCATCCTGCTCAAGTACGTCACCGTGGTATTGAACGCGGACAACAAGGGCGAGGGCGGGGTGCTGGCTCTCACGGCGCTGGTGATCAATACCGCGCGCGAAAGTCCGCGCCGCAAAATCTACGGAATGCTGGGGATACTGGGTGCCTCGCTGTTCTTCGCGGACGGCGCCATCACGCCGGCGATATCGGTGCTGAGCGCGGTGGAAGGTTTGCACGTGGCGGCGCCGGATGCGCAGATTCCCATCCTGCCCATCACCGTAGTCGTGCTGGTGGGCCTGTTCCTGATTCAACGGCACGGCACGGGTTCGGTCGGCAAGGTTTTCGGTCCGGTAATGCTGGGCTGGTTCGTGATATTGGCGGTGCTCGGCGTCAGTTGGATCGTGCGCGAGCCCGGAGTGCTGCTGGCCTTGGATCCGACGCGCGCGCTGCGGCTGTTGACTCAGCACCAGATCAGCTCCCTTGCGGTGCTTGCCGGCGCCTTCTTGAGTGTGACCGGCGGCGAAGCCCTCTATGCCGATATGGGCCATTTCGGCAAGGCGCCGATTCGTTTGAGCTGGATATGCATAGTGATGCCGGCCCTGGTGCTCAATTACTTCGGGCAGGGCGCGATGCTGATCGAGAACCCGGCGGCCATCAGCAATCCGTTCTACTTGATGGCGCCCGCCTGGTCGCTGTGGCCCCTGGTGATGATTGCGACGGCCGCGACCGTCATCGCCTCGCAGGCGGTCATTTCCGGGGTCTTCTCCGTGACCACTCAGGCGGTGAGCCTGGGATTGCTGCCTCGCCTGCGGGTGCTGCATTCCTCCGCAGACAACGTCGGGCAGATCTATGTGCCGACCATGAACTGGATCCTGATGATCGCGGCGCTCGCTCTGGTGATGGGCTTCGGCAGCTCAGCGGCCCTCGCGGGCGCATACGGCCTGGCGGTGTCCGGCGCCATGACCATCGTGACCCCGCTCACCCTGAGCCTGATCAAATCGCGGACCGGCCGCGACAGCCGGGCCCTGCGCACCGGCCTGTCGTTGCTGTTCATCATCGACATCGCCTTCCTCTTGGCGAACCTGACCAAGCTCGAGGACGGCGGATGGCTGCCACTGGCCGCCGGCCTCATCATTTATTGGCTGATGCAGACGTGGCAGAGCGGGCGCGCCTCGGTGATGGCGCGCATGCTGCGCGAACAGAAGCCGGTGCGCGACTTCCTCGAGGATCTCAAGCAGGATCCTCCCGTGCGTGTGACGGGCACGTCCATTTTTCTGGATGCCAAGGCCTCGGGCATCCCTCGCGCCCTGCTCAACAACATCAAGTTCAACCGCGTGATACACGAGCGGGTGGTGCTGTTGACCGTGGTGACCCGCGAGCAGCCGCGAATCACGCTCTCCAAGCGCCTGACCGTCACTCCCCTATGCGAGGGCATCGTACGGGTGGTGGCGCAGGTCGGATTCATGGAGAAACCCGACATCACGCAGATCCTGCGCGACGCCGAGTCCCATGGAGTGCCCTATGAGCCCGAGCACACGACTTTCTTTCTGAGCCGCGAGGAGCTGCTGCCGGGACAGAGGTCGGACCTGCCGCCACTGCGGCGCCGAGCGTTCATGCAGATGGCGCGGGGCGCCCAGGTGATCGCCGACTACTATGGTCTGCCGCCGAATCGAGTGATCGAGATCGGCACCCGCTTGGAGATCTAGCCGGGCCCCGGAATCAAGGTTTTCACGCCTGCGTCGCCCGCCACGAGCAGCACGTCGGCGCGGCGCCGGGCGAACAACCCCACCGTCACCACCCCCGCGATCTGATTCGCGGCGGATTCAAAGGCCGCCGGGTCATCGAGCCGCAAGTCGTGGACGTCGAGGATGAGGTTGCCGTTGTCGGTGACCACGCCTGCGCGCCAGACGGGCCGCCCCCCCATCGCTTCGAGCTGGCGCGCGACGTAGGAGCGGGCCATCGGAATCACCTCGACGGGCAGAGGGAACTTGCCGAGCACCCCGACCAGCTTGCTGTCGTCGATGATGCAAACGAACCTGGCCGAGGCGGCGGCAAGGATCTTCTCGCGGGTGAGCGCGGCGCCCCCGCCCTTGATCAGCACGCCGCCGGCGGTGGCTTCATCGGCGCCGTCGATATAAAGACTCAACGGTCCCGCGGCATTCAAATCGAGTTCCGGAACGCCGATGGCCCGCAGGCTCTCGGAGGTTTGGCGCGAACTCGAAACTGCGCCGGAAAGCTGTATTTTGCGGTCTTTCAGCGCTTCTATCAGCTGGGTCACCGTGGAGCCGGTACCGATGCCGAGCACCATGCCGCTCTCGATGTAGGCGAGTGCGGCTTCCGCGGCGCGGCGCTTCTTGTTCATGGGCGGCTGAAGAGAAATTTCCTGCCCTCCAAAACAACTGTGCCCGCTTACGCGGGCACAGTTGATTACTTTCGAAGGCTTACTTTTTCTTAGCGGCCTTTTTCTTTGCTACCTTCTTCTTCGCCTTCTTTGCTTTCGCTGCCATGATAGAAACTCCGTTATCGGGTTAGTCCGGGGTCCGAGTATATACACGAATAATTAATTTACAAGCAATACGTATCCCTTCTTGCACGACAATGTGCTAGCGATGTGAGCGGCGTCACTCAAGAGTGAGCACGAACTCCCAGTCCTTCTTCGCCACCGGCATCACCGACAGACGATTCCCACGGCGCAGCAAAACAAAATCCTTCAGCATCTTTGCCGCGTGCCGGCGCAACTCATCGAGGGTGATGATGCGCTCGAATCTGCGGACCAACTTCACATCCACCACGAACCATCGCGGTGCATCCGCCTTGGAATCGGCATCGTAATGATGATGCTTGGAGTCGAAGGCCGTCTTGTCCGGGTAGCCCTCCTTTGCGATGCTGACGATGCCCGCTATTCCGGGTACATCGCAGCTGGAGTGATAGAAGAACGCCAGATCGCCCTTTTTCATGGAGTCCCGCAGCATGTTGCGCGCCTGGTAATTGCGCACTCCATCCCACGCGGTCGTTTGCTTGGGCGCCTTGGCCAGCGCGTCGATGCTGAAGCTGTCCGGTTCCGATTTCATCAGCCAATAGTTCATAGGTCGCCCCTCGAGTAGTGCTTGAGTCCCGATTCCGTCGCCAGCGAATCCAGGCTCACGTCCCACGGTTCGGCGAAGCCGGAGTCCGTGCGCTGACAGTCAAAAGCAAGCCCGACCAGCTGCGGACCCGGCCAATCGCGCCGGCGGCGGCGAAACTCGAGCGCCCGATCGTAGAAGCCTCCGCCCATGCCCAATCGGCGGCCCGCGCCGTCCACACCGACCAAGGGGATGACGATGAGGTTCAACCACCGAGGGGACAGCGGCCGGCGCATGCGCCGCGGGACGGCGATTCCGAACACGCCCCGCTCGAGTGTGCCGTCGAGGGCATAGAAACGGATTCGGCTATGGCGCCGGTCGACGATGACGGGCACGAAAATACACACGCCTCGCCGGCGCGCGGCGGCGATCAGCGCCGCGGTGTCCGTCTCCCGGTCGAATGGCAGGTACAGTGCGATGCGTTTGCCGGTCCTGAACATCGGCAGTGCGGCGATGGCCTTGCAGGCCAGCCTCGAGCGCCGTCCGTGATCGGCGGCGCTCATGGAACGGCGCCCGGCGCGCATCTGTTTACGTAAGCTTGCTTTCATCGATGATAGGGATGGCGCTACCCGCAGATGCCGTTTTGGACCGTTGCTCCCGACCTGAGCAACAGGTGGGGCTAACTGCGGCACTTAAGGCTTTCCGCTCGAGGCGGACTTGCACAATGTTGCCAGCAAGCAATGGCCCCTGGGGTTTAAAACTTAGGGTCGAGAGGTAACCCGATCCGCATCGAACACCGCAGGCAGCGCCAAATTTAATCGTCCGAGAAGGGCGGTCGCCGGCTTCTCAAAGCTCGAGCTGTCGACCCTTCTCCAAGGCCGACTCTACGCGCTCGCGCAGGATACGCAAGCGTCCGCCGACGTCGGATTCGAGATTGCCGTCACGGTTGCGCAGGCGGATCAGTTCATTCGCCATATTGAGCGCCGCGATCACGGCGATTCGGTCCAAGCCGACGACTTTTCCGCTGTCGCGGATCTCGCGCATCTTCATGTTGAGGAACTCGGCCGAATCCAGCAGATCCGAGCGCTCCTCGATGGGGCAGGTAATGTGGTACTCCTTCTCGAGTATCCGCACGCTGACCCGCGCCTGATTGTTGGTCATGCCTGCTCCATCGACTTCAAGCGGCCGATCATCGCTTCGACGCGTGCGCGAACCTGTTCGTTCTTCTGCAGCAGGCTGGCGCGCTCCGAGGTCAGCGTTTCCTGCCGCTGTCGCAGGGCGCGATTTTCCTCCTTGATCTGGCTCACCGTCACGATGAGCTCTTCGAGCCGCTTCTCCAGACGCTTCAGCTCCAATTCGACCGCTGACTTGGGGTTGGCTTCGTTCATACCGACAATATAGAGCGGGGCATGGCGCAATGCAAAGGGCGCCAGGGCCCGCGCCCGCGGTATTAGCAGAGCCCGCTCCTGCGGTATTATTGGCCCAATCATGATCTCCGACATTCGATTCAAGGACTTCGAAGATGTGCTGGCAACCGCCGGCAGCCTGGCCGACGCCGCCGAGGCGCATGGCTCCCTGTGCGGGGCCCTGTGCTCCATGTCGCCGTACAAGATGCAGGACTGGGTCAACGAGATACTGCCGGACGGCGCCGCACTCTCGGATGAATCGGCCGCCATGATCGAGAGGGTGTTCACGGCGACGGCCACCACCTTCGGCGAGCAGGGCATGGAATTCGAACCCCTGCTGCCGGACGACGAGCAGCCGCTCAATGGCCGCGCCAATGCGCTGGCGCTGTGGTGCAGCGGGTTCCTGTATGGCCTGGGGACTGGACATATTTCCGATCTGGAGGCGCTGAACGGCGACGTGGGCGAGATCGTGCGCGATTTCACCGAGATCTCGCGCGCCACGGGAGACGATGCGGACGCGGATGAATCCAACGAGCAGGCCTATGCGGAATTGGTGGAATTCATCCGGGTCGCGGCCCAGGTCGTCTTCGAAGAGCTGCTGCCGCTTCGCCGGCAGGTCTATCCGGCGCAGCAGCGCCTGCATTGAGCGCCGCCATGGACTGCAAGGAATTTGCGCGCCGGCGGCGCCAATTCATGCGCATGATCGGCAAGGATGCCATCGCCATCCTGCCCGCGGCGCCCGTGCATCATCGCAACGGCGACATCGAATATGCCTACCGGCAGGACAGCCACTTCTACTACCTGAGCGGGTTCCCGGAACCTGAGGCCGTGGCGGTGCTGGTACCGGGCCGTCCCCAGGCCGAATACCTGCTGTTCGTGCGCGAACACGATGCCCTGCGCGAGTCTTGGGACGGGGCGCGGGCCGGAACCGAAGGCGCCGTCGAGCGCTATGGGGCGGACGACGCCTTCCCGATTGCCGACATCGACGAAATCCTGCCTGGACTCATGGAGTCGCGTTCGCAGGTCTATTACTCCATGGGCAGGCACCCGGATTTCGATTCCCATATCCTCGGCTGGGTCAACGGCTTGCAGGTACAGGCACGGCAGGACGACGGCGCGCGCCACGAATTTGTTGCGCTGAGGCATGTGCTCGACGATATGCGGCTTTACAAGAGCCGCGCCGAACAGGCCAGCCTGCGGCGCGCCGCGCAAATCACCGTCGGCGCGCATCGGCGCGCCATGCGCTTTGCGCGCCCGGGGCGGATGGAGTACGAAGTCATGGCCGAGGTGCTGCACGAATTTCGTTCGCACAACGCGGATCTTTCCTACTATCCCATCGTCGGCGGCGGCGCCAACGCCTGTGTCATGCACTATCGCGACAACGACCAGCCCCTGCGAGACGGCGAACTGCTGCTGCTCGACGCGGGATGCGAGCACGACTACTACGCCTCGGACATCACGCGCACTTTCCCGGTCGGGGGCCGCTTCACGCCGGCGCAACGCGCGGTGTACGAGGTGGTATTGGAGGCGCAGCTCGCCGCCATCGACAAGGTGCGCTCCGGCAATCATTGGAATCATCCGCACGAGGCCGCCGTGCGGGCGATTACCCAGGGTCTGGTCAAGCTGGGTCTGCTCAAGGGCAAGGTCGCCGCACTGATCAAGGACCAAGCGTACCTGCAATTCTTCAGTCATCGCACCGGACACTGGCTGGGGTTGGACGTGCACGACGTCGGTGACTACCGGGTGGGCGGCGAGTGGCGGGTGCTGGAGCCCGGGATGGTACTGACCGTGGAACCGGGCATTTACATCCGCCCGTCGCCGCGCGTACCGAAGGAATTCTGGAACATCGGTATCCGCATCGAAGACGAAGTGCTGGTCACCGCCGGCGGCGCCGAGGTGCTGACGGCGGCTCTCGAGAAGACCCCAGAGGCCATCGAAGCCTTGGTGCAGGCGGCATGATGCGGGGCGCCGGGTGAGGCAGAGCTTCGACATCGCCATCGTGGGCGGCGGCATGGTGGGCGCCAGCCTCGGCGTCGCGCTGTCGCCGCTGGGGCTGAGGGTGGCGCTCGTGGAAGCCGTCGCACACGATTCCGCCTCGCAGCCCAGCTTCGATGAACGCACCACGGCGCTGTCGAACGGCAGCCGTCGAATCCTCGAGACTCTCGGGGTGTGGTCCGGCGTACAGACACAAGCGACGCCGATACGCAAAATCCACATCTCCGATCAGGGCCGCTTCGGCTTCGCGCGCATCGACGCGGCGGAGCAGGGTCTGTCCGCCATGGGGTACGTGGTGCCGAACCGCGCGCTCGGAGCGGCACTGTGGACCCCGCTGCGGTCCGGCGCCGCAATTCAGGTCTATTGCCCGGCCGAGGTGTCGCAGGTCGCGGTGGGGCCAGGCGCGGTCACGCTCGAGATCGCTCAGGCAGCCGCGACCGCCCGGATCGATGCGCGGCTGGTGGTCGCCGCCGACGGCGCTCGATCGGCCGTGCGCGGCGCCTTCGGCGTCGATGCGGAGTCCCGCGACTACGAGCAGACCGCCGTCATCACCACGGTGCTGCCGCAGCGCTTTCACGACCACGTCGCCTACGAGAGGTTTACCTCCGCCGGGCCGCTAGCGCTGCTGCCGCTCGAGGGCGGCCGCTGTACCGTGGTGCTGACCCTGAGCCCGGGCATGGCGGAGTCGGCCATGGCGTGGTCGGATGATGAATTCCTCGCGGAGCTGCAGCGCCGGTTCGGCTTCCGGCTCGGGCGATTCCTCAAAGTCGGCCGCCGGGTGCAGTACCCCCTGTCGCTCACGCGTGCCGCGCGCACCAGTGCGGGGCGCTGCGTCATCATCGGCAATGCTGCGCAAGGTCTGCACCCGGTCGCGGGCATGGGCTTCAACCTGGGGCTGCGCGATGTGGCGAGTCTCGCCGAGCTGATCGCCGAGCACCGGCATGACCCGCACTTCGATGCCGGGGGCGCCGGCCTGCTCGCCGATTACGATGCGTGGCGCGCCGCCGACCGCGGCGGCGTCATCGCGTTCACCGATGGCCTGGTGAGGATGTTTGCCAATCCACTGCGCGTGGTCCGGGGGCTGCGCAACGCCGGCCTGTTGGCCTTCGACCTGCTGCCCCCGGCCAAGGCGGCGCTGTCTCGCTTGAGTACCGGCACCGGGAGCGGTGCGCGCGAGCCGAAGCTCTCGCGCGGCGTCGCACTGCAGTGAGCGCCGCCGCCGACCGCGACTTCGACGTCGTCATCGTGGGCGCCGGAGTCGTCGGTACGGTCATGGGCAGCTTGCTGCTGGCGCGCAAGCTAAGCGCGGCGGGGCGCGTGGCCATCCTCGCGGATCGTTTTGGCGCGGCGCCGCCCGCGGACGCCGATTGGGATCTGCGAGTGTTCGCGTTGAGCCGCGCATCCGAGCGGCTGCTCAGAGCTTGCGGTGTTTGGGATGCCCTGCCGGCGCCGCGCGTGTGCGCCTACGAGCGCATGTGCGTCTGGGATGCCGCTGGCGAGCCGGGGGGAAGAGGATCTCTGTGTTTCGACTGCGCGGAAATCGGCGAACCGAATCTTGGGTTCATCGTCGATGGCCGCATTCTGCAATGGCAATGTCTGCAGGCCGCACGCTCCGCGGGCGTGGTGCTGCTCGAGGCCACGCTCGAATCCATCGCCGCCGCAGACTCCGGCGTCTCCATCCGCTTGAGCGATGGCCGCACCCTGCGCAGTCAGCTGCTGATCGCGGCCGACGGACAGGAGTCCAAAACCCGGGCGCTGCTCGGCATCGAAACCGCGGGCCACGCCTACCATCAGGACGCGTTGGTGGCGCATGTGCGCACCGCCCAGTCTCACCGCAACACGGCATGGCAGCGCTTCTTGGGAAGCGGTCCCCTGGCCTTTCTGCCGCTGACGGACGGGCGCTCGTCCATCGTTTGGAGCGCTGCCCTTCCGGAGGCAGCGCGCCTGCGCGCGCTGGATGCGCAGGCCTTCGGTGCGGCCCTGAGCGCGGCGAGCGGCGAGGTCTTGGGGAGCTGCGAGGTGTCGACTGCCGCCGGCGGCTTATCCGCTCAAGCTGCAGTACGCGTTGGAATATGCGCGCCCGCGCGCCGTGCTGCTCGGGGACGCCGCGCACGTGGTACATCCCTTGGCCGGCCAGGGAATGAATCTGGGGCTGCTGGACTGCGCCTGCCTCGCCGAAGTGCTGGGAAGCGCGGGAGCCTCGGGATATTTCGGCGAGCACAAGCTGCTGCGGCGTTATGAGCGCTGGCGCCGCAGCGAGAATCTGTTGGCCGCCGGCGCGCTGGATGGCATCGAGCGGCTATTTTCGGCGACCGACCCCTGGAGCGGGGGATTGCGCGCGGCGGGCTTAAGCGCCGTGGGCAAGGTGCCCTCGATCAAGCGCCGTCTGGCGCAGCAAGCCCTGGGGCTGAGCGGCGATCTTCCCTCGTTCCTCAGAGCCGATCGAGCTTGGCCGCACAAATGAAATCGTTCTCGGACAGCCCGCCGATGGAGTGCGTCGAGAACGTCACGTGGCAGTAGTTGTATCCGAGGCTGAGGTCCGGATGATGATCCTCGGTGTTCGCGATATGCGCCAGCGCGTTGACGAAGCTCATGGTGCGGTAGAAGTCCTTGAACTTCAGCGAGCGCTTCAGGCTCTTGGAATCCTCGGCAATCTGCCAGTCCGCATGCAGTTGCTTGCGCAACAGTTTGGCCTGCGCCGGCGTCAGCGGCGGCACGCCGCCTTCGCAGGGCACGCATTTCTTGACGTGCAGTTCGCTTCACACGGGGGTCCGGGTGTAGGTGCGCTCGATATAGCGCTCGACCAGTTCCTGGAATTCCTCGGCGATGCGATCCCCCTTGAGCGTCACCGTCTTCGCGCCGTCCTCGTACACCGGCGCCACCGGGTTCTCGCCGGTGCCGGGCAGGCTGATGCCGATATTCGCGTGCTTGCTCTCGCCGGGGCCGTTGACCACGCAGCCCATCACCGCGACGGACATGTCCTCGACGCCCGTGTGCCGCTTGCGCCACTCCGGCATGCGATGGCGGATATGGCTTTGGATCTTCTGCGCCAGTTCCTGGAAATACGTGCTGGTGGTGCGGCCGCAGCCGGGGCAGGCGATCACCATCGGCGTGAAGGCGCGCAGGCCCATGGTCTGAAGTATCTCCTGGGCAACGATCACCTCCTGAGTGCGATCGCCGCCGGGTTCGGGCGTCAAGGACACACGAATGGTGTCGCCGATGCCCTGCTGCAGCAGCACGCCCATCGCGGCGGTGGAGGCGACGATGCCCTTGCTGCCCATGCCGGCCTCGGTGAGCCCCAGGTGCAGGGGATAGGAGCAGCGCGCCGCCAGGTTGCCGTAGACCGCGATCAAATCCTGCACGCCGCTGACCTTGGCGCTGATGACGATCATGTCGGACTTGAGCCCCAGGCTCTCGGCGCGCTTGGCGCTGTCCAATGCCGACACCACGATGGCCTCGCGCATCACCTCGATGGCCGTCAGCGGCGCCGCCAGCTTCGAGTTCTCGTCCATCATGCGGGTGAGCAGATCCTGATCGAGGCTGCCCCAGTTCACGCCGATACGCACCGGCTTCGAGTACTTGCAGGCGGTTTCGATCATCTCCGCGAATTGCGGGTCGCGCTTGCTGCCGCGGCCGACATTGCCGGGATTGATGCGCAGCTTTGCCAGCGCCTGCGCGCAGGCCGGATGCGCCTTGAGCAGCTTGTGGCCGTTGAAGTGGAAATCGCCCACCAGAGGGCGTGCTGACGCCCATGGCATCCAGCCGTTCGCGGATATGGGGCACCGCGGCGGCGGATTCGTCATTGTTGACGGTGATCCGCACCAGTTCGGATCCGGCGCGCGCCAGCGCCTTCACCTGCGCCACCGTGCCGTCGATATCCGCGGTATCGGTATTGGTCATGGACTGCACGACGATCGGGGCCTTGCCGCCGATGGTCACCGCACCTACTTTTACGCCTAGGGACGTTCTACGGGAGATCATCCCCCGATTATACCAGGGGCGCGCCTTGGCCACCCGCACCACCACCGTACCCGCGATTTTGTCATGCCAGGCCTGGTTGTTATGGTCGAAGGCAATCCAAATGAATCCAAGGCCGGCCACCGCCAAGGACAGGAAGCAGCCGAGCGCACGGACGATGGCAGTCTCCCAGTCGACCTCCCGCCCGTCCAGTCGGACCACATCGCAGATCGAACACGATGCCGCCGACGGTGGCGCCGCGCAGTTTCCACATCATCGCGCCGTAGGCGGCGAGCACCGCGAGTTCAAGGCCATGCGTATGGTTCAGTACGCTCGTGACAAAGCCCACCAATAAGACGTCGAGCAAACAGCGCTCCCATACGGATCCAGAAGCCCGCCCGGGGCAATGCAGCGGTGATGGGCGGCGAATGGGCCGCCGCTGCCGCACCGGGCGAGGACGTAGCGCCGGGTGGCGGCGTGGGGCCGAAAGCGGGCGCAGCGCCGGGAGTGGGCGCGGCGCCGGGCGGCGGCGAGGGGCCGAAAGCGGGCGCAGGGCCGGGAGCGGACGCAGCGCCGGAAGTGAATGCGGGCCCGGCAGAGGGCGCAACGCCGGGAGTAGGTGCGGCGCTGGACGTGAACGCAGGGCCGGGAGTGGCCGCGGGGCTGGAAGTGAACGCAGGGCCGGCTGTGGATCCTGCGGCCGAGGTGGCGCCGCCCGGCCCCACTTTGGCCGCCTGGTGCGCCCGCGCGGCCAGAATGACGGTGTAGACAACGGCGCCCAATCCGAGGACGCCCAGGAGTTTGTACACCAGGAAGCCGAGCACGGGCACCAGGTACAGCACCAGCACCAATGCGCCGCCGATCAACACGGCGACGACGGGGTGGCTCATGGGCCCTGCATCGTGCCGACCGGCAACCCGCCGGCCCAACCACGCCAGCATGACCGCTTTGCCGAACAGGGCGACACAAAACAAGCCAAGCAAGACAAAGGGCACGGCCGCTATGCCGATTACCGTGATGCACAACAGCACCACCAGGACGGGAGTCAGCAGCATGGCAATCAGTGCGGCCAGCACTGACTGGCCGGGCTGAGTCTCGAAGGTCTGAACGCATCGAGTCAGGCCGTCCTGAAACAGCAGCGCGAAGGCCGCATACAGCGCCAGGCAGCCGAGCGCCAAGACCCAGGCCCAGCCCAACCCGGGCGCCAACGCCAGGGGCCGTCCGTAGAACAGGCAGTGATGGATCCAGGTCCGCAGCCAGCCTGGCGCCGCCGAAGTTGGCTGCAATGACGTTCTGGACATTGCCGTGAACGATGGCCGCGGGATCGCGTTGTATGGTGCCGCCGACCGCCTCCACATTGCCGCCGACTTCGGCATGGGGTCCGAGCTGCATATTGCCCAGCACCGAGACCGCGTCGCCGTCGATCTTGCCGTCGATGTAGACGTCGCCGAAAACGGCCACGGCACTATCCTTGGTCTCGCCGGTGACCCGGGTGTCGCCGAAGATGGACACGACGTCCTCGGCCTCGCCATCGCTGGTCGAGGAACCGAAGATGGATACCACCGAGTCCGCCTTTTGCCCGCTCGCGAGAGTCGAATCGCTGCCGATGTTGACCAGATCGTTGCCATGCTCATGGTGGCGGTGCCGCGCGCGATGGTCTTGCCACTCGCCTGCATCCTTGTCAGGCGTGTCCTGGTCGGGCGCAGCCGTGTCGGGCGCAGCCGCGGCGCTGGCAGGCGCGTCGCTGGCCGTCGGCGGTTCTGCCGCCTGTACGGCGCCAGTCATCGTCAGGCTGCACAGAGGCAGCACGGCCAGCAAGGTCAATCGTTGCAACAGGGAGGTGTTCATAGTATTCACTTGCCGTTCAGGGGCTGCAGGTAAAGCGTGCGGTACAGGGCGGCGCCGAGACCGAACAAAGCGGCGTACAGGAGTGCGCATACGGCGAGGCCTGCGTAGAGCCAGGGTGGTAGCGCGATGGATGCGAGCAAGCTGACCAGGCTCCCGCCGGAGGCGATGAGCGCGCCGATTTCGCGCGCCCAGGACAGGGAGCGGATCCCCGCGGCCGCCGTGGCGCCGCCGGCGATTGCCAGAGCGGCCGACGCGCTGCAAACCAGGATGAATGCTGCTCGCGCCCCGGACGGCCAATGGGCAAAGCTGCGGCGCCACCAAGGAAGCGCCGCGCGGCGTTCGAGCTCGCCGAGCACGCGCGATTCGAGGGTCAGCGGCGCCCGGAGCAGCGGTAGCTCGCGCAGAGCACGGTCGAACAGGGGCTCCAAGGGATCCTCCGACGGCTCGTTGGAGTCGCTCACGGGCATGTCAATTCTCCAAGCCATCGGCGGCGATGCCGGTGGGCTGCAGCACGGGCAGCAGCGCCTGGCGGGCGCGCCTGATGTCCGTCTTGATCTTGGCAAGCGAGGCATGCAGTTTCATCGCGACCTCCTCGTAGGAAAGCTCTTCGAAGTGATACAGCACCAATGCCAGCCGCTGCTGCTCCGGCAGCTTACGCAAGGCGTCCTCGATCAGGACGCGGCGCTGCTCCGCGCTCAAGTCCGCGAGCAGCGTGTCGGGCTGCGGCACGGTCAATTCCGGTGCCGATGAGTCCTCCTCAGCGGCCGCAGGCCTCAATTCCGAGAACAACCGCCGGCGTTTGCGGTGCCGGGTCAAATAATTCAGCGTCAAGTTGGTGGCGACCGTTTTCAGCCAGCCGCCCGCGGTCGGGCTGGTTCGCAGACCGCCGAAATGCTCGTAGGCTCTCAGAAACACCTCCTGCGCAATGTCTTCCGCCTGCCTGTCGTCGCCCACCAGGCGCGAGGCCGTGGAGAAAACCATATCCTGATACGCACGCATGAACGTCGTGAACTCTGCGGAGCGGGTGGGCCCGGTGGGTGGATGTTGCACGGGAGTGTGTTCGTTTAAGCCCAAAACCCCGCAGCACGGAAAAAGTTGCACCGGCGCGCCCAGGCAGGCAGTCCTTGCGGCACGATGCCTCCCGGCCGGCGGCCTTGGCTCAGGGCAGCAGTATTCCCGGAAACCAGCCGCTCTTGGCCAGGAACGCCTTGGCGTCCTGGATCTGAATGATATCGCGCAGGGCGGCCCGCTTGTCCGCTGCATGCCGGTAGTAGGATTTTGCGATTCGATAGCCCACCCAGTAGCCGAGATCGCCGGGCTTCTGCGGGGTACCGGGACCGTTGTAGAGCCACTTGGACTTGTCGGTGGAATATTCGTCGGCAACGAAGGCGGTCTCGATGCGCCGCTCCCGGCCCCGGGTCCAGGCAGCGAGTTGGGTATTGCTGACGGAACCCGAAGTCAGCTCGGCGACGAATTCAGCGCCGCCTTCGATCTCGGAGGCCAGCAGCACGGTCGCAGCAGCATTGTCCGTCTGAGCAATGGGCTGCTGTACGTGCACGTACTCGTGGGCGATCAAGTGCACGAGGCGATCCGCCCTGTTCGGCTCGAGCCAATTGGCGCGGCAGATGGTTTCCAGGCCGATCAACACGCCCGCGGCGCTGGTGGTGCCGCCGGTGTTGTCGCGCCCGATGAGAATCGTGACCGGCGGGTACTGCGCTTCGGGATAGAGTTCACCGAGCTTGCGCAGCGAGACGATGAGCCGCCGGCGCACCTCGCCCAGCCCAGGGGCACAATCTCTTGCGCCGGAGTAGTCGGCCGGATGCTGCGCCAATGCCTTGGCCAAAGTGCCGCCCGAGAGGTTCCTGACCTTGACGAATTGATGCAGGCCTTCGGAGCCGGGATCTATGTAGTCATGCTGCAGCTGGGTTTCGGTGGGTCGCCCGCCCGCCGCGTCATACACCGCGTAGAACCGGGTGACATCCTGGGTCAGGATCCGCGGCCCGGCGATCGTCTCGGCCGCCGCTGCTGCGATCGCCGACCATGCACAGGCTGCGGCCGCGACGCCGCACGCCGCGGCAGCCGCCGCGATGCCACGCACCCATCGAGCGGGCGGCATCGGCTAGGGTCTGTCGAGGCGGTGAGTCAGATGCGCTTTCACAGTCGGCCACTCTCGATCGAGAATGCTGTACACGCAGGTGTCGCGCAAAGTGCCATTGGCCGCGATCATATGCTGCCGTAGTACTCCGTCGAATTTTGCGCCCAGGCGTTCGATGGCCGCGCGGCTTTGTTGATTGAAAAAGTGCGTGCGGAATTCCACAGCGATGCAATCGAGCCGCTCGAACGCATGGACCAACAGCAGCAGCTTGCATTCGGTATTCAATGCACTGCGCTGCACGCGCTTGCGATACCAGGTGGAGCCGATTTCCACGCGCCGATTGGCCGCATCGATATGCATGAAGGTGGTCATGCCGACCGCCTGCCCGGTCGATTTCTCGACGACGGCAAACGGGATCATCGAACCCTGCCTTTGCAGCTCCAAGCGCCGGTCGATTTCCGCCCGCAGCCGTTCAGGCGTGGGAACGGTGGTGTACCAGAGGGTCCATAACTCGCCGTCCTTCACACCCTCGACCAAATCGTCGTGATGCGCATGTGTCAGCGGTACGAGCGATACGTGATGTCCGTGCAATGAAACAGGGTCTGCAAAGCTCATGTCGTGTCCTGGGAGCGGATGGGATGAAGGCAGGGTTTCCGCGGAAAAGTCATAATGGCAGTATGACAGCGCGAATAATCTACTCAACCGGCGTCGGGAGTCTATGCCCGAATTGCCGCCGGCCGGTGCGTGACTGCGTATGCCCGAAGGGCGTTCCGGGCGCCGCCAAGCCCGCCGCCGTGCGGGTGGGACGGGAGGTTCAGGGAAGAGCGGGTAAGGGAGTGACCACGATCACCGGCCTGCCCATGCCCCTGTCGGACATCGAGGCCCTGGCCACCCGGCTCAAGAAGCGCTGTGGGTCCGGCGGGACGGTGCGCCAGGGCGTCATCGAAATTCAGGGAGATCATCGCGATCTCATCGTCGCGGAGCTGATCGAGCTCGGCTGGCCGGCGAAGAAGTCGGGCGGCTAGTGCGCCGCCGCGGCGATTCGGTCGCGCCATAGGGTGAAGATGCGCAGGCCGTGCATGGGTTCCGGAGTCGATGCCATCAGGCGGCGGGCCTCGGCAAGCAGCTCCGCCCGCTTCGAGGGATCCGACAACGCCGAGGCATACAGGGCCGCCGCCAGCTCGAGGTGCTGCCAGTAATCGTCCTTGTTGCGGGCGGCGAGGCCGCGGTGCAGCTGCACCACCGGCGCGATCGCCGCGCGCGCCTCGGCGAGCTTGCCCTGACTCGCGAGGCTCATGGCCAGCACGGTCGACACCTCTGCGATATCGCGTCGGTCCGCGTCGTTGGTGGAGGGGTAGTGGTTGCGGTCGGCCAGCGCATCGCGCATCGTTTTCTCGGCGGCGGCATAATCGCCGCGCAAGTACTCGGCCTGACCTAGCACATCGCCTGCGGAGAACAATATCTGGCGACGGTGCACCTCATATTCCGGCGACAGTCCCTGCAAGGCTCGAAGGCGGGCGATATTCCGCGACATCAGCGATCTGACCCTCTCGGTGTCTGCGGTGACGAGCGCCAGTTCTGCGTGTCCGTAGTCGGCCGTGCTCTCGATGAAGGCTGCGTCGGGGGCGCCGATCTTCTTGCCCGCGGGATGGGATTGGGCGATGCGCGCACCCTCCGCCGCGTCTCGCGCCGCACCGGCGCCATCGCCCAGATTGGCCTTGCGCCATATCAACGAGGCTCGCTCGACCAGGGCCAAGGAGACGGCCCGGGCGGGCAAATCCCCCTCCCACATTTTCACCGCCGCTTCAAGTTCTTGCACCGATTGGCGCGGCTGGCCCAGCTCCCAGTACGCGTCCGCAATGACCTGGTGAGCGACCGCCATATTCCATTTGAACACTCCATTGTCCGGATCCAATTGCAGCAGCGCCGCCGACGCTTCTTCGGCGCGGCGACCGGCTTCCGCGGCTTCGGTCTCGCGCTGGTCGAGATTGTCGGTAAAAGCCGCGTTGGCCGCGATCAGCTGCGCGGAAGCCAGAGCCATCCGGTCGCCCGGCCGGCGTCGGATGACATTGTCCGCAACCACACTCGCCTGTGCGGCCACGGCCCGCACCTCGTCGCCGCGGCCGAGAGTACCGAGCGCTTCCTCTTTCCAGCCCGCCGCGTAGGCGTACTCGTCCGCCATGTCCGGCACCGACCAGTCCGGGCCGGCGGCGGCGGCGGCCACCTGCATGGCGAGCGTGTACGTGCGGATCGCATCCTCGTCCTTGAACTCGCGCAGTTGCAGGTAGCCGAGATTGTTCAACACCTGCACATAGCCCCGGCGGGCGTCGAGCGAGGCCTGCGGCTGCTCGGCGAATGGCTTCACCAGGTCCACCGCCCGCTGCTCGGCAGGTATCAGGTTCGATCCCCCGGTGTCGAACACGGAGGAAAGACGCGCATCCACGGCCTTCGCCAGCGCAATGGCCGTGCGCTCCGAACGATCGCCGGCCTCACGCAGCCGTGTCAATATTGTCGAGGCCCGTTCGGCGTATCGGACTGCGTCTTCGAAATGGCCCAGGCGGCGCGAGGCGGTGGCGTAATAGGTCATGGCGATTGCGCCGTTGCGCTCGGTGTCGGCATCCTTGAGCGACGCCGGCAAGGCTTCGAAGTAATCGATCTGGCGCTTGGAGAGTTCCGCGACCGCCCCCAGCCTGCCGAAGTGCTCGAATTCACGTGAGAAATCGTCGGTCAAATAGCCAAGAAGCTGCTCGGCCTGGCCGCGGGCCTTTTCTGCGATCTCGCGCGTCTCGTCCGCCCTGCGCTCGGCGCGCTGCGCGCGCTGGGTACTCCAATAGGCGAAGCCGGCGGCGATCACCGCCACCACGGCCAGGACCGAGCAGAATGCGGCAATTTTCCGCGCCCGCACCAGAGCCTGGCGCGCGGCGAGTTCCTTCTCGCGCTGCTCGGCCAGCAGGCGTTCGCTGGCGTCGCGCGCCTCGCGTTCCTGGCGAAGATCGCGACTCGCCTTGACCACGCCGCAGAGCACATCGTGGGTGAGCTCGACGCGGCGCACATCGAGCCGCTCTTCGATGCGCAGCAGCCGCCGGTTCACCAGCGTGGCGAGCGCGTCGGGCGCGGCCCCCGCGGCCGCGAAGCTGGCGTGCAGTTTCTCCTCGGCAACGTTCTCGCGAAATCCGGATTCGGTGAGCAGCTCGTCCTCGATGATCCGGCGCACGGCGACCGGCTGGTCCGCGAGCGAGCGCTCGTAAAAATTGCTGAGTATGGTGGCGTGCGAGCCGGCCAGCAGATCGAGCGAGATTTCGCCGCGTCCCTGCGCGAGGCGGGCATCGTTGAGCTCGCGGCAGATCAGGCTGAGCAGCGAGGGCTCGACCTCGGCGTTGGCGATTTCCGCCCCGCCCGCGACGAACCGGACGATGGCCGAGGCCACCTCCTCGCTGACCAGCTCCTTGCCGGGCCGCATGACGGCGGCCAGCGCCTGCTGTGCCGGTCATCGGCGCGAGCCGCAGCCGGTTCTGGGTCACGCTCGGCATGGCGCGCTTCAGGCCTTCGAGCGGCGCGAGATAGTCCTCGCGCAGCGAGATCAGCACCCGATAGTCGCTGCGCGCGAAATCGAAGCGCTCCGCGGCCGAATCATCCGCGTCGAGCTTCGCTTCCAGTTCCTTCGGCGGCCGATTCTCCACCAGGTCCGCCAGATCCGCGATGAATCGGGCGGCCCGTGCGCGCCCGAAATCGTCGCTCTGCGCCAGCGTGAAGATTTCCTCGAATTGATCGAAGATCAGCAGCGGAATCAAGCGTGGCCCCGGACTCATCGTGCAGCACATCGTCCCGATGGTGCAGGAATTCCCACAGCGACTCGCCCTGCACGGCCACGCCGGCCTGGGTCCACTCGCCCGAGCGCCTGGCGGTGCGCGCGATGGCCTGCTTGATCTGCTCCGCGGGCTCCGGTGCCTCCCGGGCGTAGTCGATGCGTACGTACACCGGGCAATATCCCTGGCCGCGCAGCTTGGGCACGAGGCCCGCGCGCAGGATGGAGGTCTTGCCGAGGCCCGATTGGCCGAACAGCACCGTCAGCAGTTTGCGCTGCACGCGGCGCGCGAGCTCCGCGACCTCTTCGTCGCGGCCATAGAAGAACTCGCGCGTCTCTTCGGTGAACGAGGCCAGCCCCAGCCACGGATTGCGCGCGTCGACCGAGGGCGCCTCCGTGAATGCATTAGGCGCCTCGCTGCGCGAAGCTCCCGCGCCCGCTGGGTCGGCGCTCATGATTGCCGCGCCCGCATGAAGTCCGCCAGGCGCTGGGCGAACTCGGCCGGCACCTCGCCGCCGGGCAGCTGGGTGAAGTGCAAGCGCCTTGAACTTGTCGGGAACCAGCGCCTCGGCCGCGCTCGTCGCGTCGATGGTCACCGGCAGAATGAACAGCGCCCCGTCGGCCATGTTGCGCACGCGGTCGATGGCATAGCTCCATTCGCGGCGGAAATAGCCTTCCTGGCGCCTTTGGGTCGCCGCGGACACGACCGGAATGAAGTAGGAGCAGCGCGCGATGTTGCGCTGGATCTTGCGGTCGAAATCATCGCCTCCTTCGAGCCGATCCATGTCGAACCAGGTGACGATGCCGGCGGACTCGAGGCCCGCCTTGATCTGCTGCACGGCCGGCAGATCCTCGCGCGAGTAGCTGATGAACACCGCGTTGTCGGGCATCTCGCGCGGCGGAGGCAGAAATCTCACCGGCGAGGGCAGCGGGGATGCCTTCGACGCCGGCCGGCGGCGCGCGTGCCAGCGCCGATGCAACTCGTCCACGAAGCGTTCGGCGCCCTGATAGATGCGCGTGCGCACGCTGACCTGCTGCAGGAAGGCCACCAGGCGATCGTCCTCGCTGGTGTGATCGTCGGCGAGCACTTCGCCGACGTCG
This sequence comes from uncultured Gammaproteobacteria bacterium, assembly GCA_963837435.1. GTDB lineage: Bacteria > Pseudomonadota > Gammaproteobacteria > Steroidobacterales > Steroidobacteraceae > Bog-1198. Next base: position 811,717 of record CAWINJ010000007.1, on the reverse strand, counting down.
CGAGGATCCGACAGCCGCTGACGCTTCGCCATCCGCAGGAACAGCCGCGCCAGCCAGTTCGAGAAATTGCTGCCGATGAACAGCAGATGATTGTGCTCGAGCTCGTGGAACAGCTTCTCGGGAGCGAGATGCTCGCTCTGCAGCGCGCAGATGAACTCGAGCAGATCCTCGTCCGAGATGACATAGGTCGGCGAGGCGGAGAGCCGGCCGAACAGATGATAGACGACCGGCCGCTGCAGCTTGTCCTTCTCGCAGGGAAGATCGACGACCCGATTGGGGGCGTAGGCCAGCACGTCCACCGCGCTCGCGCCTTCGAATCGCTCCTGGTTGATCGCCGCCTCGAGCAGCGGATCGAAGGTGGTGGACACGAACAGATCGAAATCCGTGATCGATGCGAGCCGGCGCAATGCCGGCGGGCGTTTCGATGTCGGCATCCTTGAGGATGCCTCGCAGTCTTACATAAGCCTCTTCCCGGCGTCCGCGTGCGGCGAGAAACCAGCACACGACGTCGTTCAAGGTGTAGGGCTGGGGCAGCGCGCGCACGTCGACGTTCAGGCGGGCGGCGAGCTTTTCGGCCAGCCAGCTGTATAGCAACCGCGCACCCTGCTCGGTCTTCACCTGCAGCAGTTCGGGGCCGACGATGGGAATGACCCGCCGCTCTTCGATGAAGCTCAGTAAATCGTCCCACCCGTCATCGTCGAGTACTGACGTCGGAGCGAGCACGCTGGGGAAGCTGTTCATCCGAAACGACCCGGTTCTTTTTCTGCGGCACAGTGTACCGGATTCTGGCGCAAGTTTTCGTGTATCATCTTCCGGATCGCGATAAGAGCTGTCTGGAGAGAGCCCTTTCGACCAGGGCCGCCGAAGGCGCAACCGCCCGGAAACGCTCAGGCACACGAACGGCAGACTCTCGCGATCTCTGGAGAGCGATCGACGCACGGGCGCCGGTCCACCGAAGGGGAGCAGCGCTTTCTTAGCGCGCGATCTCTCAGGTCATCAGGACAGAGGGGCAGGGCACCTGGGTGCCCAGTGTCTCTCTATTCTTTTCGCCGCGAGGTTGCGATGGGCCTGAAGACCGCTCTCTACGACACCCACGTTCAGCAGGGTGCAAAAATCGTCGATTTCGGCGGCTGGGAAATGCCGCTGCACTATGGCTCGCAGATCGAAGAGCACCATGCCGTGCGCCGCGATGCGGGCATGTTCGATGTCTCTCACATGGGCGTCGTCGACCTGAAAGGCGATCGAGTGCGCGAATTCCTGCGCAGCTTGCTGGCCAACGATGTCGGCCGCTTGAAGAACCCGGGCAAGGCTCTGTATTCCTGCATGCTGCTGCCCAGCGGCGGCGTGATCGACGATTTGATCGTCTACTTCCTGTCGGAGCGCTGGTTTCGCCTGGTCGTCAACGCCGGCACCCGGGAGAAGGATCTGGCATGGATCCGCCGGCATGCGGCGGCCTTCGCCGTGAGCGTCGAGGAGCAGCGCGATCTGGCGATGATTGCGATTCAGGGCCCGAACGCGCGCGAGAAGACTCTGCCGCTGCTGGCTCCGGCGCAGCAAGCCGCCGCGCGCGAATTGGCGCCGTTCTACGGCGCGTGCTTCGATTCCTGGTTCGTCGCGCGGACCGGCTACACCGGCGAGGATGGCTTCGAAGTGATGCTGCCGGCGCAGGATGCGGCCCGGACGTGGAATGCGCTGCGCGCACGCGGAATTCAGCCGGCGGGCCTCGGCGCCCGGGATACCCTGCGGCTGGAAGCCGGCATGAATCTGTACGGCAACGACATGGATGAGAATCATCACCCCTTGGAGTCGGGGCTGGCTTGGACGGTGGCGTTCGAGCCCGGCGGCCGTGATTTTCATCGGCCGCGCCGCCCTCGAAAATCTGCGGCGCACCGCAGGCTGCGAGCTCGTGGGTCTGGTGCTCGAGGAGCGCGGCGTGCTGCGCAGCCATCAGAGAGTCGTCGTGGACGGCGCCGCCGGCGAGGTGACCAGCGGCACCTTCTCTCCCACTTTGAATCGTTCCATCGCGCTGGCGCGGGTGCCGGCAACCGGCGCCTCCCGCGTGCAGGTCGACATTCGCGGCAAGCTGCATGCCGCGAGCATCGTCAAGCCGCCGTTCGTGCGTCATGGACAAGCATTGATTCCACAAGCCACGGGGGATTTACCTTGAGCAAGATACCGACTGATTTGCGGTACACCAAGAGTCACGAATGGGTCCGGCCGACGCAGAACGGCGCCGTCGAGATCGGCATTTCCGAACACGCACAGGGCGCGCTCGGCGATCTGGTGTTCGTCGAGGTGCCGGAAGCCGGCCGCGCGCTCAATGCCGGGGATGCGTGCGCCGTGGTCGAGTCGGTCAAGGCGGCCTCCGATGTCTACAGCCCGGTGAGCGGCAAGGTCATTGCCGGCAATGCGGCGCTCGCAACCCAACCCGAACTCGTCAATCAGGACCCCTACGGCGCTGGGTGGCTGTTTCGCGTGCAGGCGACCTCGCCCCCCGACTCCGCCGCGCTGATGAGCGCCGCGGACTACGAGAAATACCTGGCCGACGAGGCGCACTAGGGAGCTGCTTATGGCGTTCATTCCTCACACCCCCGACGACGTCGCCCGCATGCTCGAGTTCATCGGCGCGCGCTCGATCGAGGAGCTGTTCGATGAGATCCCCCGCGAGCTGCGCGCAGCGGCGCTCGGCGTGCCGCCGCCGATGAGTGAAATGGAATTGGGCCGATTGATGTCCGAGCGTGCCGCGAGCGATGGCCGGCCCTTGAATTTCATCGGTGCCGGAGCCTACGAACACCACATCCCGGCGCCCGTGTGGGCGATCGCGACGCGCGGCGAATTCTATTCCGCCTACACCCCCTACCAGGCGGAGGCCAGCCAGGGCACCCTGCAGTTGATCTATGAATACCAGTCGATGATCTGTGCCCTGACCGGCATGGAGGTGTCGAATGCCTCTCTGTACGACGGCGCCTCGGCCCTGGCGGAGGCCTGCCTGATGGCGGTGCGCTCGAATCGCGCGGCGCATTCGCGGCGCATACTGCTGCCGCGCATGGTCAATCCCGTCTATGCGCCAGGTGGCGCAGTCCATCGCGGGCAACCAGGACATCGTGTTCGAGGCGGTGGATTTCGACCGGTCCGCGGGGCGCACTCTGCTCGAGTCCCTGCAACCCTACAACGGCCAAGATGTCACCGCGCTGGTCGTTCAACAGCCGAATTTCTTCGGCAATCTAGAGGAGGCCGACGAGCTCACCGACTGGGCGCATCGAAACAATATCCTGTTGATTGCCGTCGTCAACCCCATCTCGTTGGCGCTGCTCAAGGCTCCCGGGCAGTGGGGCACGGCCGCTGCCGGCAATCATGGCGCCGACATCGTCTGCGGCGAGGGACAGCCGCTGGGAGTGCCGCTCTCGGCGGGGGGGCCTTACTTCGGATTCATGGCGACGCGCATGCAGTACGTGCGGCAAATGCCGGGGCGGATTGTCGGGCGCACCGTGGATACGGAGGGTCGGCCGGGATTCAGCCTGACTTTGCAGGCGCGCGAGCAGCATATTCGGCGCAGCAAGGCGACCTCGAATATTTGCACCAATCAGGGCCTGATGGTCACGGCCGCCACCATCTACATGTCGCTGTTGGGAGCCCGGGGATTGGAGCGCGTGGCGGCGGCCAGCCTGCAGCGAACGGCCGATTTGGTGGCCGCGCTCGGCAGAGTCGCCGGCGTCAGGCCGGCCTTCAACTGCGCCGCGCTTTCATGAGGCCGTGCTGCTGCTGGACCGGCCAGTGGCGCCGGTACTCGCGGCCCTGGCCCGGCGTGGAATTTTCGGGGGACTGGATCTCGCCGACCGTTACCCGGAACTGGGCCACGCACTGCTGGTGTGCGCGACCGAAACCAAGCTCGGGGCGGATATCGATGCCTATGCCGGCGCGCTGACGGACCTCATGAAGTCCTCGCGCGTTGCCGCCTGAACCGCATCGCGCTCCGGAGGATCGACCATGCCCGAATTGCAATCGCGAGAGCCGCTGATATTCGAATTGAGCAAGCCGGGGCGCGGGAGCCCCGACGCAGTTTCCGCCGCCGGTGGCGGGTTCGGCGCGCAGATCCCCGCGCATTTGCGCCGCGCGGCGCCGCCCACGCTGCCCGAGGTGTCGGAGCTGCAGGCGGTGCGGCATTTCACGCGCCTGTCGCAGATGAATTTCTCCATCGACACGCATTTTTATCCGCTCGGCTCCTGCACCATGAAATACAACCCGAAGGCTTGCAACACCTTCGCCATGCTGCCGGAATTTCTCGGCAGGCACCCGCTCGGGCCCGAGCCCCAGGGGTTTCTGGCCTGCATGTACGAGCTGCAGGAGATGCTGCAGGAAATCACCGGCATGCAGGCTGTGAGCCTGACTCCCATGGCCGGCGCGCAGGGCGAGTTTGCCGGCGTGGCCATGATCCGCGCCTACCATCGCGCGCGAAACGATCTGGGGCGCAATGAAATCATCGTGCCGCAGGCGGCGCATGGCACGAATCCTGCGACCGCGGCGATGTGCGGCTGCAGCGTCAAGGAGATTCCCTGCGATGCCGACGGCAATGTCGACATCGACGCATTGCAAGCCGCGGTGGGCCCGGCGACCGCGGGCATCATGCTGACGAACCCGTCCACTCTCGGGGTGTTCGAACGCAAGATCACCGAGGTCGCAGCGCATCGTGCACGAGCGCGGGCGGGCTGCTGTACTACGACGGCGCCAATCTCAACGCCATTCTCGGCAAGGTGCGGCCCGGCGACATGGGCTTCGACGTCATCCACATGAATCTGCACAAGACTTTTTCGACGCCGCACGGCGGCGGCGGCCCGGGCTCCGGAGCGGTGGGCGTCGGTGCGCGGCTGCGGCCGTTTCTGCCCATCCCGTTGGTGGGCAGGGACGGCGCGCGCTTTCGCTGGATGACGGAGCGCGACCTGCCCGCAATCCATCGGCCGACTGTCGGGTTTCATGGGCAATGCCGGCGTCAATTTGCGCGCCTATGTGTATATGCGCCTGCTGGGGCGCGAAGGCATGGTGCGGGTTGCGGAATTCGCGGCGCTCAACGCCAACTACCTGCTGAAGCGGCTGCAGGCGGCCGGGTTCGAAGCGGCCTATCCCGCGCGCCGCGCCAGCCATGAATTCATCGTCACGCTGAGGCGGGAAAACCGGCTCTACAATGTCACTGCCATGGATGTGGCGAAGCGCCTGCTCGATTATGGGTTTCACGCGCCCACGACGTACTTTCCGCTGCTGGTGCCCGAGTGCCTGCTGATCGAGCCCACCGAGACGGAGGCCAAGGAGGACCTCGACCGTTTCTGCGATGCCATGATTGCGATTCGGCGCGAAATGGAACAAGAGCCCGAGAAACTCTCCTCCGCACCGCATACAATGCCGGTGCGCAGGCTCGATGACGTGCGCGCGGCGAAGCAGCTGGATTTGGCCTGGAAATCCCGCCCATTGAATGAACGATAGACACAAACCGACCGGAATTACGCGCCTGCTGCGTGCTTTCGGCTATTCCTTCCAAGGATTTCGCTACACCTGGCGGGAGGAAGCCGCCTTTCGCCAGGAGGTGGGGCTGTCTCTGCTGGTCATTCCCGCCGGCCTGTATCTCGGCAATTCCGGCGTTGAACGGGCCCTGCTGGTGAGCCCGATGTTGCTGATTCTGGTAGTCGAAATACTCAATAGCGCGGTCGAGGCCGTGGTGGACCGCTCCGGCACCGAACGGCACCCCCTGGCCGGCATGGCCAAGGACATGGGTTCGGCCGCCGTGATGCTGAGTTTCGCTCTGCTAGGAACCGTATGGTTCCTGGTCTTGTCCGATCACGGGCACTGAACACAATTCTCCCAAACCCCTCCCCTAGGATCGGCATGTCCCGTACCGCGTTATTCCTGTCGCTGTGTGTGTTGTCCCTCGCCCGCGCACTCGCCGCCGCACCCACTGCCGTACCGGTCGCCGTTCCGGCGCCGGGCATTCCCAGCTCGCCCGCCAACTGGGCTCAGACCCTGGAGCGAATCGCCAGCGGCGTGGTCACCATTCAAATCGACAGCACGCGTGCCTTCGACACGGAGTGGAATACCACGGCGCAGGCCACGGGTTTCGTCATCGACGCCAAGCGCGGGCTCATCCTGACGAATCGGCATGTGGTGACGCCGGGACCGGTGACCGCGCAGGCGATCTTCCTCAATCGCGAGGAGGTGCAGCTGTTTCCGGTGTATCGCGACCCCATCCACGACTTCGGCATCTACCGCTACGACCCGGCGAAACTCAAGTTCATCCAGCCCGCCGAATTGCCGCTGTATCCGGCGGGCGCCGTCATCGGCCGCGAAATTCGCGTGGTCGGCAACGACGCCGGCGAGCAATTGTCCATCCTTGCCGGCACCCTGGCGCGCCTGGACCGCGAGGCGCCGGAATACGGCTACGGCAAGTACAACGATTTCAATACGTTCTACTTCCAGGCCGCCTCGAGCACCTCGGGCGGCTCCTCCGGCTCGCCGGTCATCGACATCGAGGGCCGGGTGGTGGCGCTGAACGCGGGCGGGGCGACCGGCGCCGCCTCGAGTTTCTACCTGCCGCTGACCGCCGTGACGCGCGCCCTGAAGTTACATCGATGCGGGCAAGCCCGTGCCGCGCGGCACGCTGGAAACGGTCTTCAAGTACACCCCGTACGACGAGCTCAGGCGGCTCGGCCTCGAATCCCGACACCGAAGCGCGCATGCGCAAATCGATACCCGAAATTGACCGGCATGCTGGTGGTCGATGACGTGCAGCCGGGTTCGGGAGCCGACGGCATGCTGGCGCCCGGCGACATTCTGGTGGCCATCGACGGCAAGCCCATCCCGGAATTCTTCTCCCTCGAGGAGGTGCTCGACGGGCACGTCGGCCAGAAGATCGAAGTGGAAGTGCAGCGCGGGCGCGAAACCGTGCGGCATTCGCTCGAGCGTGCAGTCCCTGAGCGCCATCACGCCGGACGAGTACATCGAATTCGGCGAAGCCGTGGTGCACACGCTGTCCTATCAGCAGGCGCGGCACTTCAACGTCCCCATCAAGGGGGTGTATGTCGCGAACCCCGGCTATGTTTTCGGCAGCGCCGGCATTCCGCGCGCGGCCCTGATCAGCTCGTTCAACGGCAAGAAGGTGGAGAATCTCGCGGATTTCGAGGCCGCGCTCGCGGAACTTGCCGACGGCGCCAGTGCGCCGGTTCGCTACGTGACCTTGGAGGATCCGCGCGCCGTGCAGCTGAAAGTCATCCGCATGGACAGGCGCTGGTTCCCGGCGCGCAAATGCAAGCGCGACGATGTTCTCGGTACCTGGCCTTGCGTCGCCATCAGCGAGGGGCCCGCGCCGTCGAGCGTCAAGCCGGCCTCCACGCAGTTCGCCAAGACCGGCGATCCGCGCATCGACCGCCTGGCGCCCGTCGCTGGTGATGGTGACCTTCGACATGCCGTATTCGGTGTCCGGCGTCACCGAGAAGAACTATCACGGCACCGGCGTCATCGTCGATGCGCAGCGCGGGCTGGTGGCGATCGACCGCAACACCGTGCCGGTCGCCATGGGCGATGTGCGAATCACATTCGCCGGCACGGTCGAGGTGCCGGGCAAGGTGGTGTTCATCCATCCGCTGCACAATCTCGCGGTGGTTTCCTACGATCCAAAATCGATCGGCACGACGCCGGTGCGCTGCCGCCACGCTGCTCACCGAGCCGCTGGCGGCGGGCCAGGATGTGTGGGTGGTGGGCGCAGCGCGCCGACTCGAAGATCCTGTCGCAGAAGACGCAGATATCCAGCGTGGACGTGGTGTCGTTTCCGCTGTCGCGCACGCTGCGCTTTCGCGACAGCAATTTGGAGGCGGTGAGCCTCATCAATCCGCCGGGCGATTACGACGGCGTGCTGGCGGATGACAAGGGCAATGTGCTCGCGCTGTGGTCGAGCTTTGCGTTCGAATCGCAGCGCGAACTCGAACAGGTCAATCGCGGCATGCCGGCGGAGCTGGTCTCGGAGATGATCGGCGTGGTGGCCGACGGCCGGCCGCTGTACTCCTTCGAGGCCGAGTTCAATGTGCAGTCCTTGGCAGGCGCACGCGAGCTCGGGCTGCCGGACGAGTGGGTCAAGCGTCTCGAAGAGCACGATCCGCAACGCCGTCAGGTGCTCGGCATCGACAGGCTGGTGGCAGGCTCGCCCGCCGCTGAGTTGCTGGAGCCCGGAGATTTGCTGCTCGCCATCGACGGCAAGGTCGTCAATCGCTTCCGCGAAGTCGAGCGCGCCGTGCAAAAGCCCCAGGTCAAGGTGAGCGTCTGGCGGGATGGCGCCGAGAAGACGCTGGAAATGGACACCGTGGCGCTCGACGGCCGCGACATCGACCGCGTGCTCATCTGGGCGGGCGCCACGCTGCAAGCTCCGCACCGGGCCTTGGCGGTGCAGCGCGGCATTGCCCCCTACGGCGTCTTCGTGTCCTTTTTCTTTTACGGCTCGCCGGCAACGCACTATGGCTTGTATGCGGGCCGGCGCATCACCGAAGTCGACGACAAGCCCACCCCCGACCTGGATGCCTTCATCAAGGTGGTCAGCGGTAAACCCGATCGTGCGTCACTGCGCTTGACGACGGTGGCTTGGAACGGCCAAACCGACGTGATCACGCTCAAGCTCGACAAGCACTACTGGCCGGCTTATGAGCTGCGGCGGCAAAAGGACGGCACTTGGATCAGGACGGCGCTGGATCCGCCCGAGGTCACGGCGTCGCTGGCGCCTTGACGGGGTTTTCCGATGCGCACAGTTCCACGGCGTGGCCGTGCGGCGTGCGCATGGCAGCCTCAGCCCACGCGCGGTGGCAGCGGGCGAGTTCATCGTCCGATGTGGCGCCCTTGCGCGCGGCCATGGCTTCGAGGGCTCTCAGCCAGTGATGGTAGTAGGTATCGCCAAGATCGGCGTCGCCGGCCTCCCGCGCGGCACGAATCTCATGCGCCAGGGCGTCGGCCCACTCGGTCCATGTGAACAGGCCGCGCTGGTGCAGCCGAAGCACCATGGCGAACACCCGGGCTTCCCAGGGTTCCTTGAAGACGGGACCCTCCTCGTCCAGCGGCAGGCCCGGAAGCTGCAGCGTCGGACCCTCGTTCATACGGGCTCCAAATAGGATTCCCAGGCATCCACCGAGACGGTGGCAAGCTGGCGTGGCGCGATATCGCCCCAGAGTTCCGTCTCATCGAAGGCCACGGTGTACAGCCATTGCGGCTGTTCGCCCAGATCTTGGGCATTTGAGTCGGCAAAGACATGGGCGCCATGCACCCGCTCGATAACACCGCGCTTGCCGCGCGCGTAGCGGGGAAGGCGAGTGTGGTGCTGGGACGCGACGTCGCGGGTACGAACCCGCTGACCCAGCGCGTAGCGCGCCGGGCCGCTGGACGGCCGCGCGGTGGGCGAGCCGCGCCGCCAGCGCGGCGGCAACCCGGCCGGCTTGCAACACACCGCGAACGGCGGCGGCAGGGTGCATGGATCGGCCTTGTGAGATTTCCTCTTCCTGCACGGCGCCACTCTGCAGCAATAGCTTGGTCAGCCCCTGCAGCCAGATTTGGTAGTAGCTGAGTTCGGCGTAGTCCGCCAGCGTCTCGCGCGCGGAGCGACTAGCGTCGATATTCCATAGCCCCGTGGCGCCCATGGCCAGGGTCAGCGCCAGAATGCGCGGCTCCCAGGCCGAATGAAACAATTCGCCCTCGGGCTCCGGATGGACGGCGCCGTACCCGTCCTGACCGCCGAGATCGGCGTTCGAACGGTAGCTCATGGGATCGGGTTGCCGCTGCCGGGGCTCAACGGCAGGCCCGTTCCGATCATCGAGTCGCGGGTCACCAAATCCGCGAGTTCCCGCTCGGTGAGCCGTTCGGTTGCGGCGGGGCGCTCGGGCAAGACGAGATAGCGCACCTCGGCCGTGGAGTCCCACACCCGGATCCGCACCGTCGCGGGCAGATGCACGCCGAAGTCCCCGAGTACGCCGCGCGGATCCTTGACCACGCGCGCGCGATAGGGAGCGCTCTTGTACCAGGTGGGCGGCAGCCCGAGGATGGGCCAGGGGTAGCAGCTGCACAGGGTGCACACCACCACGTTGTGCTGCTCAGGTGTGTTTTCGACCGCCACCATGTGTTCACCCTGACGCCCCGAGAAACCCAGGGAGGCAATCGCCGCCGTGGCATCGGCGAGCAGCCGGCGGCGAAATTCGGCGTCGCACCAGGCACGAGCCACGACCCGTGCGCCATTGCGCGGGCCGATCTTGGTCTGATAGGTGTCGATGAGTTCATCGAGCGCCGCGGGGTCGACATAGCCCTTCTGGGTCAGCACCGTCTCCAAGGCGCGCACCCGCAGCTCCGTGGCGCTCAAATCGCTGCGTCGATGCCCGTGGTCGTGCTCATGGCCATAACCATGACCATGATCACGGCCAGGACCATGACCTTGCGTGGGCTCATCTTCGTGCTCGGGTCCGGCCATTCGCTAATGCTAAGTCAGGCTGGCGTGCGGAGCTAGCCGATGTTCGAGGACCCAATGTCTGTGGAACGATAGTGCCGAACCGACTCCGGCCGCGTGAGCAGGTACTGGGAGTCGTCCGGAAAATAACGAGCGCGATCCAGCGGGTCTCCCGCAAAGGCGCGGATCGCATCCAGCGACGTCCACCAGCTCAGGGTGACGATTTCGCTGCGTTCCGCGTCGAGGTCGCGTACTGCGACCACCGCGCCCAGGTTGCCGGGAGTGCGGCGATATTCCGCTATGCCGGTGGTGCGGACGTACTCGACATAGGCGGCGCTGGTCGCACGGCGGATTTCGGCGCGCCACTCTCGAAGGATGCTCATGGGTTGCTCCTATGAATGTATACTGGTAAAAGTATATTTAATGGTAGTCCTTAAAATACCGACGATGCAAGAGCGCCACCGATGAATTCAGACCGGTTCCGCATCGACAGAATCCGCCTCGACGGCGGCCGTCCCTGTTTGGACTTCGTAAACACGATTCATGACCGATTCGCCGCCGTCCCGGTGGACTATCTTTTGTACCCCCGGCAATACCTGGCCTGGTGCTTGCGCGCACAGCTGCTCGAGCGCCATGAGGCCGAGCGCATCACGGTGCGGGCAAGCGTCATGGCCGATGTGCGGGCCTATCGCCAGCATCTGTATGCCCTGCTGAGCGCGCGGATCGACGGCATCGCGGCGACCGCTCGCGCCCTGCGCGAATGCGATCGCTGGCTGCATCTGGCCTGGGCGAATCTATCGCTCGATCCGGGGTCGCCCGAGGCCGTTTCGTGGCCGGCCGCGGCCCTCGACGCGCGCCTGCCGCTCAAACGCATAGCACTGTCGGCGCTCGAGTTGCTGCGGACGGCCGCCCCGGGCCGTCTGAAGCGCTGCGCGTCGCGGGATTCTTGCGGCTGGCTGTTCTATGACGATAGCAAGGGCGGCCAACGGCGCTGGTGCTCCATGGCGGCCTGCGGCACGCTCGACAAGATGCGCCGCTACCGCCGCGCCGAACCGGGGGATTGACTCGCCGCCGCCAGGCAGTGATCTAATGCACGCCAGGCTAGGGCCACGCGCAGGTGACATTTGATCGACAACGCGTCCCGCGACGATCTGCCGCAGATTCTGGCGATCTACAACGAAGTCATCCGCAATTCGACGGCGGTCTTCTCGGACGAGGAATTCACGCCGAGCCGTGGGGAGGCCTGGTTCGATGCCAAGATGGAGCGAGGCTTTCCCCTAATCATCGCCAAGGATGCTTCAGGCATCGCGGGGTTCGGCAGCTTCGGCGAGTTCCGCGCATGGCCGGGTTATCGTCACAGCGTCGAGCACAGCGTCCACGTCCGCGCAGATTGCCGCGGGCAGGGCATTGGGCGAGCGCTGGTTCTAGAGCTATTGGCGCGGGCCGCGGACCTGGGCAAGCACGTCATGATTGCCGGCATCGATGCGGACAATGCGGTCTCGATCGGGCTGCATCGCAGCCTAGGATTCACGGAGGTCGGCCATTTTCACGAGGTGGCGTTCAAGTTCGGGCGCTGGCTCGACTTGGTGTTCATGCAATGTATCCTTCCGCAGACACTTGACTCCTCCTCGAAGCGAAGCAAAGTGACGGGTCGATTGGAGTAAAATCGGCATTGCGGCACAGATTCGGCGACACGGACCCGCATGCCGGCTTCGTTGCTATCGCAGTCTTGATATCATGGGCGTGTGGTAAGAGCTACACAGACTGAAATCGAAGAGGCCGTCGAAGCCTTGCGCGCCGGCGAGCTGGTGGTGTTCCCGACCGAGACCGTCTATGGACTCGGCGCGAATGCCTCCAATCCGGCCGCCGTGCGCAAGATTTTCGAGGTCAAGGGACGCCCGCCCAATCACCCGGTGATCGTGCATTTGGACGATCCGCGCTACCTGCATCGCTGGGTATCCTCGTTGCCGCCCGTCGCGGAGCAATTGGCCGCCAAGTTCTGGCCGGGCCCCTTGACCCTGATTCTGCCCAAGGCGGACAACGTCAACGATATCGTCACGGGCGGCCAAGACAGCATCGGCATCCGCGTCCCCTCGCACCCCATGGCGCAGCAATTGCTCAATGCCTTCGGCGGCGGCATCGCGGCGCCTTCCGCCAATCGCTACGGACGGTTGAGCCCGACCAAGCCCGAACATGTGCGGGATGAGCTGGGCGATGCGGTGGGCGTCATCCTGGACGGCGGCGATTCGCCGATCGGGCTCGAGTCGACCATCGTCTCCTGTCTCGACAATGAGGCGCGCCTGCTGCGGCCCGGCTTCATCACCCGCTCGCAACTCGAGCAGGTGGTCGGCAATCTCAAGATCGGTGGAGCCGTGCCCCGCACGCCGGGCGACAGCCCGCTGCACTATGCGCCGTCCACCCCCCTCGAGATCGTGGCCTCGGACGACCTCGAGGTGCGCGCCGGCGAGATCACGGCGCGCGAGGAAAAAGTCGCGGTACTCGCCATGCGGCCGCCCTTGCAAACCCAGCGCCACATGACCTGGATCAACGCGGGCAAGCGGCCCGACATCTATGCGCACAACCTCTACAATCACTTGCGCACCCTGGACCGCGCAGGATGCGCGAGGATATTCGTGCAAGGCCTGCCGCCGGACGAGCGCTGGGCGGCGATCCTCGATCGCCTGCAGCGCGCCAGCGGCATGGGCGACGATTCTCTGGAACTGAGCGTCAGTTAGTGGCCAAATCTTCGTTGAGTCCGCGTGCCCTCCCCGACGAACCCTTGGAACTGGATCCTGCGCAGGACCCGTTCGCTGCCGAGTCGATCAAGCACCTGGTGGCGCGCTACGGCTCGCCGTTGTTCATCGTCGATGCCGCGCGTGTGCGCGGGCAGTATCGGCGGCTCGCCGCGGCCCTGCCGGGCGTCGATCTTCATTACGCCCTGAAGCCTCTGCCGCACTCCTCGGTGGTGAACACTCTGCAGGCCGAAGGCGCCTTTTTCGACTTGGCGACCAATGGCGAGGTGGAATTGGTGCGTCGGTTGAAAGTGGCCCCCGAACGCTGCATTCACACCCATCCCATCAAGCGCGACAGCGACATACGCACCGCCCTGGCCTACGGCGTCAATCGATTCGTCGTCGACAATCCCGATGAGCTGCGTAAGTTCGTAAAGTATCGCAATCGCGCGGCGCTGCTGATCCGCGTGTCGTTCAGCAGCCCCGAGGCCCGCTGCGATTTGTCGCGCAAGTTCGGCTGCGAGCCCGAATCGGTGTCCGGCCTGCTGCGGCTGGCACAGGAACTGCGAGTCGGAATCGATGGATTCTCTTTCCACGTGGGATCCCAGGCGGCCGGCCCGGCGATGTTCGTCGAGGCCATTGCACGTTGCGGTGAACTGCTGCGCATGGCCGTCCAGATGGGACACGCGCCGACCATCTTGGACATCGGCGGCGGCTTTCCGGTGGATTACCTGCAGCGCTGCATGCCCATCGAGGAATTCTGTGCCCCGATTCGTGCGGCGCTCGAGGAGCAGCTTCCCCCGGCACGCGCGTGATCGCGGAGCCGGGCCGCTATATCGCCGCGCCGTCGGCAGTCGCCGTGGCCAGCGTCATGGGCCGGGCACTGCGCGGCGAACGCTGGTGGTACTACCTCGACGACGGCTTGTACGGCAGCTATAGCGGCCAGGTCTACGATCATGGCGCCTATCCGCTGGAGGCGCTGGTGCCTGCCGGCAAGACCCATCCCTCCGTGCTCGCCGGCCCGACTTGCGACAGCATCGACGTCATCAACGAGCATTTGCAATTGCCCGAGCTCGATGTGGGCGATCTGATCGTCGGCCGTGCCATGGGCGCTTATACCTGGGCCTCGGCCTCGGAATTCAATTTCTTTCCACGCGCCACGGTGCTCGCGCTCGACGGCGGGCGGCTGCTCACGGACAAGGGGCGCCGATGAGCTGGAGCCGGCGCACCGTGCTCAAAGCAGGCGGCGCGTTGGCCGGTGTGTCGGCGGCCGGTTTGCTGGCCGGTGCGGCGCTCGGCCAGGAGGCGGCGCGGGTCGCCCCGGAGACGGAACACCGGGCGGGCGAAGCCAAGCGAATTGCGCTGCTGAACCTGCATACCGGAGAGCGGCTGAAGGTGGAATACTTTCGGGATGGCGCCTATCTGCCCGACGCGCTCTCGTCCATCGAAGTATGTTTGAGGGATTTTCGCACCGGCCAGCGGCATGTCATCGATCCGCACTTGATGGACTACCTGGTGGAGGTTGCGCACACTCTGGACGTCGAGCCCTCATTCAAAGTGATTTCAGGCTATCGATCGCCGCAGACCAATGCCTATTTGCACGAGAGGAGCGCGGAAGTCTCCCAACATAGCCTGCACATGGCGGGGCGCGCCATCGATGTGCGCATGAGCGGGGTCGATTGTGCGAGCCTTGCCGCGCATGCCTTGGAATTGAAGCGTGGCGGCGTCGGCTATTACCGCGCGTCGGATTTCGTGCACTTGGATACCGGCGCGTTTCGGACTTGGAAGGGCTAATCGACTAACCCTGAGGGAGGCCGGGTAGGCCTGATTGCCGAGGGACGCGGCATTCGCCTCCCGGGTGATCAGTACAGGGCCGGCTACGGATCAGTGCAGCGCACCAAATACTTTCGAGATGATGGCGCTGCCGGCGGCCGCGGGATTTTGCCGGATGGAGTGTTCTTCCTCGCCTATCATGAGGTACAAGCCGTCCAAGGTCTTATGGGTGACGTACTCCTCGATGTTGGCGGCATCACCCTTGACGAGGCCGAGTTTCTCCCCCTGGCCTGCCAGTCGATCGTATTTTTGCGCCAAGCCGACCCGATCCGTCGCCCGCTTCACAATGGGTAGGAACTTGACGGCCAACGGCGCCGCGGTCTTGGTGCGAAAGAAATTGGTCACCGATCCATCGCCGCCCGTGAGAATGGCCTTCGCGTCGCCTAGGGACATGGTCTTGACTGCGTTAACCAGCAGCTCCTTGGCTTCGGGGACGGCTTGTTCGGCCGCATGGTTCATGGCCTCGACGAGTTCATCCGCGTCCTTGCCTTGTCCGAGCATGCGCATCCCTTTGGCGACCTCATCGAGGGCCGGCGGTAACGGGATTTTGACCTTGGGGTTATTGAGGAATCCGCCCGCAACGCCCAGTTTATCGACGGCCGAGGCAGCTCCTTTGTCGAGTGCCCCCTTGATGCCCTGAGCAGCATCCTTATTCGTAAGATCGGCAAGGCTGAGAGCGTGAGCGGACCCGAAACAAAGCAAGGCCAATAGCCCCGCCAGACGAACCGAATTTATGTGCAACGCACGCATACACCCTCCTTGATGAGTATTTTCGCGCGAGTATATCGCCTCGCGTTGCGCGAACACCATCCGACGCATGCTATGGATCATAAGCACTTCAGAACGGCTCCGCGTTTTGGGCAGAGCCGTTCTTGAGGACCAAAAACTTGCAGTCTTGACTATCGTTTGGTGAGCGCGTCGCGAATCTGTTCCAAGAGCACTTCTTGACGCGGTGGCGGCGCGTCGACCGGCGGCGCAGCGGGCTTCTTCAGTTTATTGATCCCCCGGATCATGATGAAAATCACGATCGCAATGATGAGGAAATCAAATACAGTCTGCAGAAAGGCGCCGTACTTGAGCAATACGGGGGCTCCTTTCGGATCGGTACCGACGGCAACCGCCAAGTCGCTGAAATTGATTCCGCCGATCAGTATGCCGAGCGGCGGCATGACGACATCCCCGACGAGTGAGGAGACGATCTTGCCGAATGCGGCGCCGATGATGATACCCACCGCCATGTCGACCACATTGCCTTTCATCGCAAATTCTTTGAATTCGCTGCCAATACTCATAGTTGTTGTCCCCTGTAAATCAACGATTAGACGTTGTTGAACATTTCGAACGAATCGTACTCTAGAGTCGCGACCTCCTTTTCAGTCACCTCGATGATACGACTCCGCCCGGCGTGAGCTTGTTGATCGCCTGCGGCAGAGCCTGAGCGAGCTTTTGTGCCAGGTCCTGCGGGTGCAGGCCGAATTTCTCCGCCATCGCCTGCATCGTATCCGCCCCGAACGCAGTATGCACTTGATCGGCCGTAATCGGCAGATTGGCGCCCGTCCCGACCCATGAATGCACCGTGGCACCCAGGCCCTGCTGCTGCATTTGGGTGACGATGCCTTGCACTCCGCCGTGTTTTTCATCCAGCCGCAGCGCTGCGGCGGCTGCAACATCGACGTACTCCGTTGAGTCTTTTGTTAGCATTCAGCCATGCCGCCAAGAAACGTGTTGTCGCTGTTTGTACTGGCCGGGGTCCTCGCCGCTTGCTCGCCGAAAGGGCCTGGCGAGCCGCAGGGAGCCGCGGGAGTTTCGGGGTCGACCGTCGGTGCGACGGCCAAGAGTGCCGGGCCGACTGCCGCTGAGATCGGCGAACGCATCTACAGCGGCAATTGCGTGCCCTGCCACCAGCAAAGCGGGGCGGGAATACCCGGTGTGTATCCGAGCCTGGCCGGCTCTCCCGTGGTGACGGGCGACCCGGCCGAATTGGCACGCTGGGTGATGCAGGGGCAGAGGCCTCCCTCCATGCCGGCGGGCCGCTATTCCACCCAGATGCTGCAGTTCGGCTGGATGAAGCCAGCGGACGCCGCCGCGCTCTTTACCTATTTGCGCTCGAGTTTCGGCAATGCCGCGCCACCCGTGGGCGCTGCGACGGTGGCGAAGGCGCTGGGGCAGTGACAGCGCCGACCGCAATCCATGCCCTGGTCGATCGCTGCTGCGCCGGCGACTATCCGCCAGCGGTGGCGAGGTTGCGATCCGGCTGGGTGGTTATGGGCGAGCGGCAGGTGCTGACCGGCTACTGCCTGCTATTGCCGGATCCCGTCGTGCCGCATTTGAATGCGCTGACGTCCGAATTGCGCGGTCAATTCCTGTCCGACATGGCGCTGGTCGGCGATGCTTTGCTGGCGGCCACCTGCGCCACGCGCATCAACTACGCGTTGTTCGGCAATCTCGAACCGGCATTGCACGCGCACATTTTTCCGCGACATGCCTCGGAGCCTGAGGCCACGCGCAGCGCACAGCCTTGGGCTCTGGACTGGAGCGGCGCGCCGACTTACTCCGACGATCGTCACGGCGAACTCAAAAGACGCCTGGCGACCGCAATTGCGGAAACCTTAGCCCAATTGCGGAAACCTTAGCCCAATTGAGGAAACCTTGGCCCAATTGAGGAAACCTTGGCCCGATTGAGGAAACCTTGGCCCGATTGAGGAAACCTTAACCCGTCTTGAGTGCTTTGCGCACCCCTCTCCGCGCTACCGCGCATCCTGCACCTCAGCACTCGTGTGCCGAGTTGTTTTCCCTTCGGAGAGGAGATGAGCATGTCACGCAAACCGAGAATCTGGATCAATGCCGCAGTGTTGCTGCTCGCTGGGGCATGGCAATGCGGCGCGCTCGCGTCCACACGGCCGGCCGGCGACGATGCCGGCGGGATCACCGTTCGTTTCGGCGATCTGAATCTCGAGCAACCGCGGGGTGTCACCGTGCTCTACCGGCGGCTCACGCGTGCCGCGGAGCACGTCTGCGGCGAGCCGGAGCGGCCGGGCGAGGCTATACTGTCGGCTGATTGGCGCGCCTGCGTGGCGCAGGCGGTGGAGCGAGCCGTCGTTACCGTGGATCGGCCGGCTCTTACGGCCTACCATCGCGAGCACACTAGATCCGACCATGAAACCTTGACGGCGCGGCGTTAGCGGCGTCGCCCCGTATAGGCAGGAGAGGAACCACATCGCCAGCCGCAAGAGCAGCGATGGCCGACGCACTCGACCCCCATTGGCGCGGGCGGCGGTCAGGCCACTGCGCAGGCTGCCATTGGGCAGCCTGCGCGTTTTCGTGTCCGTTGCCGGGCATCTGAACTTTACGCGCGCCGCCGATGCGTTGGGAGTGACCGCAAGCGCCGCCAGTCTGCAGATTCGAGCGCTGGAGGAGTATTTGGGGCAGCGCCTGTTTCGACGCAACGGGCGGCAGGTGCATTTGACGAGCGAGGGAGCGGCGTTGCTGCCGCGCGTGCAGCGCGCACTGGAAGAGCTGGAACGTGCGGTCGACGACGTGCGCCTGGATCGCCTCGCGGGGCCGCTCAGAGTAACGACACTGCCTTCGTTCTTGCAGCTGTGGCTGCTGCCGAGAATGGGGCGGTTTCGCGCTGCCCATCCTCAGATCGATCTGCACGCCCACACCTCTGCCGACGTGGTGGACTTCGTCCAGGAGGACTTTCATCTGGCGATTCGATTGGGCTTGGGCAGTTGGCCGAACCTTCGGGCCGAAAAGCTAATGGACGAGTGGCTCCTGCCGGTATGCACCCCGGCCTTGCTCGGGAGGCACGGCCCGGTGCGAACGGCCGACGATCTCAAGCGTTACTCGCTCGTGCACAGCGTCAGCGAGCCTTGGACCGCGTGGTTGTTCGATGGCCGCGCCGACCCCTATGCGGGTGGATTTCGCGGAGCCGTGTTCGAGGATTCGGAATCAGTCGTTCAAATGGCGGTCCAGGGGGCCGGCCTGGCGCTTGCGCGTTGGAGTCTCGTCGCCGACGAAATCCACTGCGGCACGCTCGTCGCCGCCGGCCGTCCCGTGCAATTCGATCGCAGCTACTGGTTGGTTTGTCCAACCCGCGCTCACGGCTTGCAAAGCGTCGGGGCCTTCACGGACTGGATACGTGCCGAGGCGGATGTATTCAAGACCACGCGGAGTGTGCCGAGTCTCGAGCCTGGCCATGCTGCGGCAGGCTCGACTAGCCGCTCGACTATTTGACGGGCTCGCGGGCGATCCCGCCAGGTCGGTGAGCGGCACCGAGCTCCGCGGGTGTGGCTGCGCCAAGATGCAATCGGCTACAATATGCAGTAGACTCCCGACTATTCCTTGCGGGAATAGTCGGGAGTGAGTATGGCCGATCATGTCAGACGACCAAGGGTTCGAGGCGATGCCGTCGCTGATGAAGTGCCGATTGATCTCTACCAACATGCGCGGCGCCGGTTGCTCGTGAACGAGCCGATGCTGGGATACGCAGCGGGGCGGCCGGCGGCGGCTCAAGCGCTGACCGCCGGTGAAATCGATGCATTGAAATCCGTTGGACTGTCGACTGCGGCTTGGGCCGGTGCGAAGAAAGAAGATCCGCTGATGCAATCCATTGCGGATTACATGGCTCTGATCGAGACCAGCTTTACAACGGCTCAAGCTGCCGCGTACTTGCGGCTGGACGTCAGCCGAATAAGGCAGCGTCTGCGCGAGCGATCGCTATTTGGTCTTGAGTATGATGGAGAACGCCGACTGCCTCGCTTTCAATTCGAGCGCAAGCAAGTGTTGCCCGGACTTCGGGAAGTGATCGGTGCACTGCCGCAGAATCTGCATCCACTCGATGCGGCGGAGTGGTTTCTATTGCCCAACCCGGATCTCGAAGACGCCAACCAATCGGTGCCGCTGAGTCCACGTGAATGGCTGCTGCGCGGCAACCCCATATCGGCGGTCGTCGCGCTCGCCCAAGGCTTTGAGTAGCGCCAGCGATTCGTGGCGCGTGGCTAAATTTCCCCACTCTCCTGGTGTTGCAGCGCTCTCGCGCCTGACCCCCGCAGAATTGACTCTGCCCATCGGTACGCGTCTCGCACGGGTGTATTACGCCGCTGCAAGATACCCGACTGCCTGGAATGCGTTCAGACATTTCGGACCGTTGAATGCGAGGTGGGATCATCATCTGTCGACTACCGCAGGGGCAGCCGTGGAACAGACTAGGGGTGTCTACTATGCGGCGACCGACGCGAAGACCTGTCTCGCCGAGGTGTTTCAAATGAGTCGCCGAATAGATCGTGCGTTTCAATCCCCGTGGCTATGCGTTTTTGAAAGCGCACAGCCGCTGCGGATTCTGGATCTGGCGGGTGATTTCGCGACCCGCATGGGTGCGTCAATGGCAATTCATTCAGGCTGCCACAGTCGCGCTAGAACCTGGGCCCGCGATCTTTACGAGGCGTTCCCGCACACTCAAGGAATCCGCTACGCCTCTTCCATGAACGGTGGGGCCGCCGCATTTGCGCTGAACGAACGGGCACTGCGCACCGCGTTTTTCCCCGAGCACCCGCTGTTTCATCGCGCGCTCGCCGATGACTTAATGTTGGGTCCTCTCATGCACGCAGCCCAAACTCTCGGCTATCGGTTGCGTTAGGCGGTCGGCTGCAGGCGCAAGGTCAGTTCGCGGGCGATCTCGCGCAGGTCGGTGAGCGGTGCCGAACACGTCATGCCTGTGCATATATAGGCCACGGTGCCGGCCGCGGCGCTCTTGGCGGCCAGCGCGGGGGGCAGCTGCGCCGCATCGCGGGGAATGGCGAAGATCATGCGCGTGGGCGCGTACAGGACACCGATCTCCGCGCACCAGCGCTGCGCCTGACCGGCGTCCCCGCGAATGATCAGAATTTGAGTCGACCCCAGGAAATCCTCCAGCGCATCGAGCAGGCTCATATGGGCTTGGGGGTATTGCTGCAGCATGGGCCATCCCGCCCGCAAGGTGCGTTCGGCGGCCGCCAGATAGGGCAGCTCGCCGAGCAGATATCCCAGGCGGCACAACACCGACGCCGCGACCCCGTTCCCCGACGGCAGCGAGTCGTCGCTGAAGGTCTTGCTGCGATGGATGAGTTGCTCGTGATCCGCGGCCGTGAAGAAAAATCCGCCGGCCGCGCTGTCCTGGAACTGCGACAGCATCACCTCGGTCAACTGTCGCGCGAATTCCAAGTCGCTGCCGCGCCAACGGGTTTGCAGCAATTCGAGCAAGGCGTCCGTCAGAAAGGCGTAATCGTCGAGGTAGGCCGGCAAGTGCGCGCGCCCATCCTTGGTGGTGGCGAGCAAGCGGCCGTCCCGCCACAGGGTATGGCGTATGAAATCTACCGCCGCCGTGGCGGCGTCGGCCAAGTCCGGGCGCCGCAGCACCCGTGAGGCGATGGCCAGCCCCTTGATCATGAGCGCGTTCCAGGCGGTGAGGATTTTCTCATCGCGGGCCGGCCAGACGCGCAGGCTGCGCGCCTGCAACAGCTTGGCCCGTGCCGACTCGATCAGAGCCGCGACGGACTGCGCGGATTCGCCGAGCGCCGCCGCAATCGTGTCGATGCTTTCATGGATGTGCAGATGCCAGGCGCCCTCGAAATTGGCGCCCCGATCCAAGCCGAAGCGGCGCGAGAATGCGGCGTATTCCTGCGCAGTCAGCCGGCCTTGGACTTCGGATGCAGTCCAAACGTAGAACTTTCCCTCGTGGCCTTCGGAGTCCGCGTCCAGGCTGGAATAAAAGCCTCCTTGCGGCGAGCGCATGTCGCGCAGCGCCCAATCGGCGGTTTCCCCGGCGATGCGCGCGAACAATGCTTCGCCCGTCGCCAGCGCCGCCCGCGAGTACTCGCACAGCAGCTGGCCATTGTCGTACAGCATTTTCTCGAAGTGCGGGATCATCCACTCACCGTCGACGGAGTAGCGCGAGAATCCGCCGCCGAGCTGATCGTACAGACCGCCTTCGGCCATGCGCGTCAGGGTCAGGCTCGCCATGTACAGCGATTTCAGGTCGGGACTGGCCCCGGCGGAGGTGCCCTGCCAATGCCGCAGGCAGCGCTCGATGCTGCTGGGATGCGGGAATTTGGGGGCGCGGCTGAAGCCGCCGAATTCCGGGTCGAAGGATCGCTCGAGCGCCGAACGCGCCTCGCGCAGCGGCGACTCATCCAGCGTGACGCCGGCCGCCGGTTCCGGTGCAAGGTGCGCGAATGCCAGTTTCAGCTGCCTGCTCTGCGCGGCGATCTCGGCGCCGTGACCGTGGAAGTACTCGGCCACGCGGCGCAGCAGATCGCCGAACGCCGGCATCCCATGGCGCGGCTCCTTCGGAAAGTAGGTGCCTCCGAAGAAAGGCGCTTGGTCGCCGGGTGTCAAAAACATGGTGAGCGGCCAGCCGCCCGTGCCATGAGTGATGAGCTGCTGCGCCACTTGGTAGATCCTGTCCAGGTCGGGGCGCTCTTCGCGATCCACCTTGATGTTGACGAACCAGCGGTTCATGAGCGCGGCGGTCTCGGGGTCTTCAAAGGATTCGTGCGCCATGACGTGGCACCAATGACAGGCCGAATAGCCGATGGACAGCAGAATGGGCTTGTTTTCTTCGCGGGCCGTGCGCAGCGCCTGTTCTCCCCAGGGATACCAATCCACGGGGTTGTCGGCGTGCTGCAGCAGGTAGGGGCTGGTTTCTGCGGCAAGGCGATTGCGCTGCATGTTACAGCTCCGCGTCGGTTAGAATGCGCGCCAATATAGCTGAAGTACCTCCCATGTCAGACTCGAGTAACGCGGCAGAGTTGCCTGCCCTGCGCCTGAAGCGCAACGAAGACCGCCGGCTGCATGCGGGACATTCATGGATCTTCAGCAACGAGATCGATACTCAGCAGACCCCTCTGTCGAAGTTCAAGGCGGGCGAGCTGGTGCGTGTGCTGGCGCACAATGACCGGGCGCTGGGCCTGGCCTACGTCAATCCGCAATCCCTGATCAGTGCGCGCATGCTGGGTACTTGGACGATCCCCGATGCGGCTTGGCTGGCGACGCGCATCCGCACCGCCCTGGACCTGCGCGAGCGGCTGTATGCAGCGCCCTATTACCGGCTGGTGTATGGGGAGTCCGATGGGCTGCCGGGACTGGTCATCGACCGTTACGGCTCTGCCTGCGTAGTGCAGATCGGCACCGCCGGAATGGAAAGGCTCAAGGTCCAGATTCAGCAAGCGTTGGAGCGGGTCTTGAAGTGCGAGGCGCTGCTGTTCAAGAACGACGGCTCGACCCGCGATATGGAGGGCCTGCCCAGCTACGTGGAGGCGGCCAAGGGCCGATTCGACGAGTTGAGCCTGGTGGTCGAGGACGGCCTGGAATTCCAAGCCCCTCTCGCCGAGGGCCAGAAAACAGGATGGTTTTTCGACCAGGCAGCCAACCGGCGGGCCTTGACCAAGTACGTGCGCAAGGGCGCGCAGGTGCTTGACGTGTTCAGCTACGTCGGCGCCTGGGGCGTGCGCGCGGTCCACAGCGGTGCCTCCGAGGTGCTGTGCATCGATAGTTCCGCGGCGGCGCTGGAATTGGCCCAGAGCAATGCCGAGCGCAATCGTCTCAAGGGTCGCAATGGCGGCAGCCTCACCACGCTCAAGGGCGATGCCTTCGATGTGCTGGGGGATTTGGCCAAGAAGGGTGCTCGCTTCGATCTCGTCGTCATCGACCCGCCGGCATTCGCCAAACGCAAGAAAGATCTACCGAAGGCGCTCGCGGCGTACAAGCGTTTGAATCAGCTGGCCATGCAGGTGATCGCCGCCGACGGCATTCTGGTGTCCTGCTCGTGTTCCTACCACGTGAGCCCGGAGGAGTTGCAGGATGCCATCGCCAAGGCGGCCCGATCCGCCGACCGGCATCTGCAGATTCTCGAGGTGGGCGGTCAGGCGCCGGACCATCCGGTGCATCCGGCCATCCCCGAGACCCGCTACTTGAAAACTTATTTCTGCCGGGTGAGCGATACATTAAAGTAGCCGCATGCTGACCTACCCGCACATCAATCCCATCGCCATCTCGATCGGTCCGATATTCGGCATCGGGCCGTTGCGCGTTCATTGGTATGGGATCATGTATCTCATCGGCTTCGCCGCCGCATGGTGGCTGGCGCGATACCGCACGAGGCGGCCCGGATCGACCTGGTCGGCCTTGGATATCGACGATCTCATATTCTACTGCGCCATCGGCGTCATCGTGGGCGGGCGGGTCGGCTGGTGCATTTTTTACGGCCATGACGTGATTGCCGAGAACTGGCTGAATGTGTTTCATATCTGGGACGGCGGCATGTCCTTTCACGGCGGCATGACCGGCGTCTTGGTCGCCGCCTGTGTATTCGCACGGGCCAAGAACAAGCGCGTCGCCGATGTGCTGGATTTCTTGGCACCCTTGCCCGGCATCGGCCTGCTGGCCGGCCGGCTCGGTAATTTCATCAACGGCGAGCTCTGGGGCAAGCCCACCGATCTGCCCTGGGGCTTCGGAGTGCCGAATGCCGAGGGTGTGCTGGTCGCCCGGCACCCCTCGCAGCTGTACGAGGCGAGCCTCGAAGGCTTGGTCTTGTTCGTCATCCTGTGGTGGTTCACCAGCAAGCCGCGGCCGCGGCTTGCGCCCACCGGCCTGTTCCTGCTGGTGTACGGGTGCGCCCGCTTCATCGTCGAATGGGTGCGGCTGCCGGATGCCAACATCGGCTACCTGGTCGGCAATTGGCTGACCATGGGCATGCTGCTGACCACCCCGATGATTTTCATCGGCGCGGCCATGATGATCTATGCCTATCGCCGCAATGCGGCGAGCGGCAATCTCGGCGCAGTGAAGGTTTAATGCGGCAGTATCTGGATTTTCTGCGCCATATCAGGGCCCACGGCGCCCGCAAGGACGATCGCACCGGAACGGGCACTCTGAGCGTGTTCGGTTATCAGATGCGCTTCGATCTTGCGGACGGATTTCCGCTGGTAACGACCAAGAAGCTGCACCTGCGCTCCATCATCTACGAGCTTCTGTGGTTTCTGCGCGGCGGCACCAATGTCGGTTATCTGCGCGAGCACGGGGTCAGCATCTGGGACGAGTGGGCTGACAAGGACGGGAATCTCGGGCCGGTGTACGGCAAGCAGTGGCGCAGCTGGCCCACCGCCGATGGCCGCCACATCGACCAGCTGGCGCAGGTGGTCGAGCAGCTGAAGAGCAATCCGAACTCGCGGCGCATCCTGGTCAGCGCGTGGAACGTGGGCGAGCTGGACAAGATGGCGCTGCTGCCCTGTCACGTCCTGTTCCAGTTCTATGTGGCGGACCGGCGCCTGTCCTGCCAAATGTACCAGCGCAGCGCCGACTCTCTGCTCGGTGTGCCCTTCAACATCGCCTCCTACGCCTTGCTGACCCATATGCTGGCGCAGCAATGCGATCTCAAGGTCGGCGAGTTCATCTGGACGGGCGGCGACTGTCATCTGTATCTGAACCACTTGGAACAGGCCGATCTGCAAGTGTCCCGCACGCCCTATCCTCTGCCGCGCCTCGAGATACGGCGCAAGCCGCCGAGCCTGTTCGACTACTCCTTCGAGGATTTTGCCATCCTCGACTACCAGTCTCACCCAGCCATCAAAGCACCCATCGCCGTATGAACAAATCCCCGTCCCGGCGCCGCACTCCCTTGTTCGAAGTGCGGCACTCTCCCATCCATGGCTACGGCGTATTTGCCGCACGCCGCATCCGCAAGGGCACCACCATCATCGAGTACCTGGGCGATCGCGTGAGTCATGCGCAAGCCGATGCGCGCTACGAGGGCAAAGATCCGAACGACAACCATACGTTTCTGTTCACGGTGGATGCGAAGACCGTGATCGACGCCGGCGTGAACGGCAATGAGGCGCGCTACATCAATCATGGTTGCGATCCGAATTGTGAAAGCACCACGGCCGACAAGCGCATTTTCATCGAGGCGATTCGTACCATACAGCCCGGCGAAGAGCTGTCCTACGACTATCAGATCCAGCGCGACAGCGACGATGCCCCCAATATCGACGAAGTCTACGCCTGCCACTGCGGAGCCAAGAGCTGCCGCGGCAGCATGCTCGAGGCGCCCAAGAAGCCGCGCAAGCAGGTGCGCCGAGCGCCCGATCGCGCTGCTGGCAAGAAAGGTCCGATCCGCAAGCGGGCGGCGCGGCGCGGCGGCATGGCTGATCGTGCGCAGCGGCGCGGCAATTGATCGATG
Source organism: uncultured Gammaproteobacteria bacterium (assembly GCA_963837435.1). Classification (GTDB taxonomy): domain Bacteria; phylum Pseudomonadota; class Gammaproteobacteria; order Steroidobacterales; family Steroidobacteraceae; genus Bog-1198. The sequence continues at coordinate 785,484 of CAWINJ010000007.1, read as the reverse complement.
CCGGCCTGATAGGCGAGGGCGTGGCGCTTCAGGATGGATTCCTGGCGCCGCCGCAGATCGGCGCGCTGGTGGAATGCGCGAAGCTGCGCCGCGAGCGCGGCGACTTCAAGGCCGCTCGAATCGGCGGCAGCCACCGCGCGCAGCGCCGCGAGGAGATTCGCGGCGATTCGATCTGTTGGATCGCCGCGCCCCCGCTGCCGGCGGAGCAGGCCTTGCTGGAGGCGCTCGAGGCTTTGCGCCTGGATCTCAATGCGCGCGCCTGGCTCGGGTTGTTCGAGCTCGAGCTGCACTATGCCTGGTATCCGCCGGGCGCGGGCTACGCGCGGCACGTCGATCAGCCGCAGGGACGGGCGCAGCGCCAGGTGTCGCTGGTGCTGTACTTGAACGAAGATTGGGCACCCGGGGCGGGCGGCGAGCTGCGGATCTTCGACGCGCAGGGCGGTCATCGGGACATTGAACCGATGGCGGGGCGCCTGGTGTGCTTCCTCACGCCCGGCCGCGAGCATGCGGTGCTGCCGACTGAGCGTGACCGGCTGAGCATCAGCGGCTGGTTTCGCGCCCGCAACTGACCGGGCGCTGCAAGGCGGCAGGGAATGAGCCAGGCGATTTGAATTCCGCTCGCGGCCCCCGCGGACATGCCGCAGAATGAATGCATGGCGGCACGTGGTTTCATTCTTCAGGCGAGCTATCGCGTCGCCTCGGGGTCCAGTGGCGAGCGAACGCCGATCGTACACATCCATGGCCGGCTGGAAGGCGGCGATACCTTCCTGATCCGCGACGATCGGCAGCGCCCGCACTTCTACATTCGCAGCGCCGACGCTGCGCGCGCCCGGGCATTGCGCGTGCCGGAACCGGTGCCGACCGCCCGGCGCAGCTTTGCGGGAGCCGCGGTGTCGTTCGTGGCCGCGGAGATCCCGCAGGATGTGCCGGCCATGCGCGACCGCCTGCATGCAGCCGGTATCGAGACCTTCGAGGCCGATGTGCGTTTCGCCCTGCGGTACTTGATCGACCGCGGCATCAAGGGCGGATGCGAAATCGACGGCGCATGGGAGCCGGGCAACGGCGTTGCGCGAGTGTACGTCAATCCCGCGCTGCGGCCGGCACGGGTCGACGTCGAGCCGCGCGTCCTGTCCTTCGATATCGAGACGGACGGCAAGGGCGAGCGCCTGCTCGCGATTTCTCTGTATGCCCCGGGAGTCGACCAAGTGCTGATCGTCGACCCCGGCAATCGAGCCATGCCGGAACATGCCCTGCGGTGCGCGGATGAGCGCGCCGCATTGGATGAATTTTGCGCGCGGGTGAGGCAGATCGACCCCGATGTGCTGACGGGTTGGAATGTCATCGACTTCGATCTCACGGTGCTGCAGCGAATTGCGATGCGCGTGAAACACACCCTTGCCCTGGGGCGAGAACCGGGCGGCATGCGCCTGCGCAAGGCCGAGGGCTATTTCGGCAGCGGCCAGGCCTCCATTCCCGGCCGCCTGGTGCTCGACGGCATCGACCTTCTGCGCGGCGCCTTCGTGCGTATGGACGAGTATTCGCTCGATGCCGTGGCGCGCGAGGTGCTGGGCGAGGGCAAGGCGGTGACGGGCGATGTACGCGACCGGATCGGGGAGATTCTCGACAACTACGAGCAAGACCTGGCCGCGTTCGCCGTGTATGCACGCACCGATGCCCGGCTTGCCTTCGACATCTTGGAAAAGCTCAACCTGGTGCGCCTCGCCTATGCCCGCAGTCAATTGACCGGCATGACCCCCGATCGGGTGGCGGCGAGCATTGCGTCCTTCGATTTTCTCTATCTGAGCGAACTGGAACGCCGCGCCGTCGTCGCGCCCAGCGTGCGCGCCGACGATTCGCGCGTGCACGCGGCCCAGCAGGGCGGCCATGTCCTCGAGCCCGTCACCGGGCTGCACCGCAACGTGTGGGTGTTCGATTTCAAGAGTCTGTATCCGAGCATCATCCGCACCCTCAACATCGATCCGCTCTCCTATGTGGAGCGGCCCGCCGCGGATGAGGACCTCATCCGCACGGCGGGCGGAGCGTTCGCGCGCGCCCCGGCCATCCTGCCGAGCATGCTCGATGAGCTTTTCCCGCGGCGCGAAGCGGCGAAGAAAGCGGGCGACGGCGTGGCATCGCATGCCATCAAGATTTTGATGAATTCCTTTTACGGCGTGCTGGGCGCGCCGAGTTGCCGCTTCTACAACACCGCGCTGGTCAATGCCATCACGGGCACGGGCCGCGAACTGCTGCTCTGGTCCAAGGCCTGGTTCGAGACGGCCGGCTTCCGCGTGCTCTACGGGGACACCGACAGCTTGTTTGTCGATGCTGGCGGCGACGATCCGGATGTGGCGCGTGAACGCGGCCAGAGACTCGCCGGGGCGCTGAATGCGGAGCTCGGGCGCTACATCGAGGAGCGCTGGCGGGTGGCGAGCCGCCTGGAGCTTGAATTCGAGAAACTGTATCTGCGATTATTTTTGCCGCCCGCCCGCCATAGCGCGCGGGGCGCCAGCAAGCGCTATGCGGGCCTGCTCGACGGTGCGGACGGGACGGTCGAGTTCGTCGGCATGGAGGTCGTACGGCGCGACTGGACGGCGCTGGCGAAGCAGGTGCAGCGCGAGCTGTATCAGCGCCTGTTCACCGATCAATCCGTCGATGTCTATTTGAAGGAGGTGGTCAGGCAGGTGAGAAACGGCGATCTCGACGCCTCGCTGGTGTACCGCAAGAACCTGCGCAAGGACGCCGAGGAGTACACGGCAACCACGCCGCCGCACGTGGCCGCCGCCCGCAAGTCCGCCCAGCCGCCGGGTCGGCTCATCAGCTACGTCATGACGGCCGCCGGCCCCGAGCCCTTGGACAATGTACGGCACCCGCTCGACCGCGAGCACTATGTTGCCAAACAGGTCAAGCCCGTGGCCGAGCCGGTGCTGGCGACTCTGGGGCTCGATTTCGAGCGCGTGATCGGCGATAGCCGTCAGCTCGAACTGCTCTCGTGAGTCCAAAGAAATCGTTCGACGCATTGTTTCGGCCGCTGAGCGCCGCTGCCTCGCGGTCGCGGCGGCGGGTCGCGCCCGAGGAAAATCCGGCGCTCGAGGCGATCTGGCATGTCGTTTGCGCGATTCCCCGGGGTCGCGCTTCCACTTACGGAGCCGTGGCACGGGCGGCGGGACTACCCGGCCGCGCGCGCCAGGCTGGGTTTGCCCTAAGAATGGCACCGAAGGAACTGAATCTACCCTGGCATCGGGTCGTCGGTGCCGGCGGCCGCATCGTGTTTCCGAAATCATCGCACGAGCACCGAGAGCAGGCGCGGCGCCTGCGCGCGGAGGGGGTTGTGGTGAAGGATGGCCGAGTCGAGAGGGCGTCCATGACCTCGCTCGACGTTTGAACATAATTCATGGCGGATCGAGCCGCCGGTGGCGCCGGCTGTTTCGCCTCACGTGCGCACATCGCAGAGCGTGACGCAGTTAACACCTCGCCGGCGCGAGCCGGCATAACTTGGCGGCACTTCACACTTACTCCGAAGATATGCTGCTACACCGTGGTTCATTGCTCGTGGGCGTTTGTTGGCTGCTGCTCCTGTCCGGATGCGGAGCCAGCTCCTATGGGACCAACACCGGCACCAATCCGACCGGCGGCGGCGGCAGCACCGGAGGCACGGCCCCGATCGGTCCGGGCGGGGGCGGGGGCGGGGGCCTGACGGGCAGCACCGATTTGATCGTCGCGACAACTTCTGCCGGCGCCGTCTCTGTCGCGGTCGGTGCGACTCAGACGCTGAGCATCACGTTCACCTCGAACGACGGCAATCCCATATCCGGGTTCGGCGTATCCACCCTGGCCGCTCTTCCGGCAGGCTGGAGCGGACCCAGCAGCTTTGCCTGCGCAGCGGTCAGCACCGGCAGCGGCTGCGTGCTGAATCTGACCTACTCGCCCACCGCGGCGGGTACCGGCAGCCTGACCATCGGCTACGTGTTCATCGACAATGCGACGCTGCCCAGCACCGGCGGTTCGGTGACCATTAGCTACGCGGCCACCAGCTACAACAATGTCATCGCGGCGGCCTCTCCCACCGGGCAGATCAATGGCATCGTCGGCGGCGGCAACCAACCGGTCAGCGTGAGCTTCACGACCGACGACGGCAACGCCGCCACGGGACTGACTCTGACCACGAGTCTCGCGGCGCTGCCCCCGGGCTGGAGCAGCACGGCCTCGAGCTTTTCCTGCGCCATCGTCAGCACCGGCAACGGCTGCCAACTACCGCTGATTTTCACGCCGACGGCGGGCGCCAGCGGCACGCTGTCGCTGGGCTACAGCTACACGGACGATTCGGGGGCGGCCAGGACCGGGACGTTGAACATCTCCTATGCCACCGCATCTCACGACAACGTGGTCGCCAACACCGCACCGGCGGGCGAGATCGACGTGGTCGAGATGGGTTCGCAGGCGGTTACCGTGACTTTCACCACGGATGACGGCAAGGCGGCGAGTGCCCTGTACCTGACGTCGGATTTGACCGCGCTCCCCGCGGGCTGGAGCGGCGCCTCGAAGACGCTTTCCTGCGGCAACGTCAGCACCGGCAACGGCTGCCAGCTGCACCTGACTTACGCTCCGACCACCCTGACCAGCGGCACGCTGGTTTTGAATTACGCGTACACCGATGCGGCCGGCACGGCCAGCACGGGCTCGTTGAACCTGGCCTATGCCGCGACCACCAACGACAATGCGGTCGCCACCGTATCGCCCACCGGGCAGATCGCCGTCGTGGCACCCACGGGCACCCAGGCCGTATCGCTCACATTCACCACCGACGATGGCCGCACCGCCACCGCGCTGCAGCTGACGAGCTCCTTGAGCACGCTGCCCGCGGGTTGGACCAGCACCGCCACCAGCTTTGCCTGCGCCGGTTTCGGCAGCGGCACTGGCTGTCAATTGCCCCTGACCTATGCTCCCACGACCGCCGGCAATGGCACATTGATCTTGAATTACAGCTATTTGAGCAATTCGGGCGCAGCCAAGACGGGTTCGGTGAGCATTGCCTACCGGGCGACGACGAACGACAACATCGTGGGGGCGGCGTCTCCGGCGTCGCTCGCCGTCTTCACGAATAGCAACAACCCCGTCACGGTCACTTTCACGACAGATGACGGCAACCCCGCGAGCGGGTTGTCGGTGACGTCCAATCTCAGCGCCTTGCCCGCCGGCTGGAGCAGCCCCTCCGGGAGCTTTACGTGTGCCACCGTGAGCACGGGCACCGGCTGCCAGCTCGGCCTGACCTATACCCCCACCGCGGCCGGCAATGGCACGCTGTCTCTGACCTATGGCTACAACGATGACTCCGGTACCGCCAAGACGGGCACCGTCAGCATCGTCTATGCCGCGACCGTCCCGCATCTTTACGTCCCGGAACTCACCGGGTCCCTGTACTACTGTGCCCTGAACAGCGACGGAACTCTGTCCAGCTGCGCCCTGACGGGCAATGGGTTCAGCGCACCCACCGGCATTGCATTCTACGGCAGCACCTATGCCTATGTGACCGACTACTACAACAACGCGGTGTGGGTCTGCAGCGTCGGGACCGACGGCAGCTTGTCGCTCTGCACGAGCACCGGCAGCAATTTCCAATATCCCTGGCAGTTGGCCGTCAGCGGCAACACGCTGTATGCGACGAATGCGTATATGACAGGCGGCGTGACCACCTGCAGCATCGGCGCCGGCGGAGCATTGTCCGGCTGCACCCAGAGTACCGGCGGCAGCGGCACCGCGGGAATCGCCGTCAACTCGACCTACGCCTATGTGGGCGTGAGCGCGAGCGTCGTGGATGGTTGCACGGCGAGCGCGGGCGGCCTCACGGGCTGCGCCCAGACGGGCAGCGGCTTCTCCGCGCTGGACGGTATTTCCCTGGCCAACGGCTACGCCTATGTCGCCAATCAGAGCAGCGGCAGCGTCACCGTGTGTACGGACAACGCCGGGAGCCTGTCGCTGTGCACGGCTTCCAGCATCGCCGCGGGCTCGGAGCCCACTTCTGTCGCGGTCAACGGCAGCCAAGCCTACGTCAATGATTTGAACGGCAATATCTACCTATGCGCCGTCGGCACCGGCGGGGCGCTGGCCAGTTGCGCGGTCTCCAACGGCGGCACCGCCTTCGGCTACGGCATTCAGATCGCCATTCACTGAGCGCCGCGGCCGATCTGCCCTGTATGGTGCGGAACGCGTATGCTATAGTCGTAGATACTTGACGTGTCAACTATCGGTGCAACATGAACCACTCGCAGACCCTGGCGCAATTGATCGGCGGCATCATGACGGGCGGCATTCGCGTGATCGATCTGACCGTGCCGCTGGCGCCGGAAACTCCGGTGATCAAGTTGCCGCCGCAGTTCGCGCCGTCGAAAGCCTTTTCCTTGGAGGAGATCTCGCGCTATGACTCGCGCGGGCCCGCCTGGTACTGGAACAATATTTCCTGCGGCGAGCACACCGGCACGCATTTCGACGCGCCGATTCACTGGGTGACCGGCAAGGACTACCCCGACAACGCGACTCATAATATTCCGGTGGACCGTTTCATCGGCCCCGCCTGCGTCATCGATGTGGCGAAACAGGCGCGCGAGAACGCCGACTTCTTGCTGACGACGGAAGTCGTGCTGCAGTGGGAAAAGCAACACGGCAGAATTCCCGAGCATGCCTGGGTGCTGATCCGCACCGACTGGTCGAAGCGCGGGGGGGCGGAGGCCTATCTGAACATTGCCGCAGACGGCCCGCACACCCCCGGCTTTCACCCGGATTGCGTGCCCTTCCTGGCGCGCGAGCGCGACATTCTCGGGGTGGGAGTCGAAACCGTCGGCACCGACGCGGGCCAGGCGGCGACCTTCAATCCCATGTTTCCCTGCCACACCATCATGCACGGGTCGAACCGCTTCGGTCTGGCGAGCCTCACCAATCTCGAGCTTCTGCCGGCCACCGGCGCCGTGGTGATCGCGCCGCCGCTGAAGATCGTCAACGGCTCCGGAAGCCCGCTGCGTGTGCTCGCTCTGGCGCCCGTGTAGCGCGCTGGCGTCCGTGTAGCGCCCTGGCACCGGTAGTCTTCGGGGGGACCCTCGGCCGGCGCTCGATCAGTCCGGCCGGGATTTCGGTTTGCGCTTCGCGGGCGCCGCCGGCTCGGCGTCGACCGCGAACCGCTGCATGCGGCTGATGAGCTCCGGCGGAATCGGCGTCGCCCGGGCGGAGGCGGCGGAAATGAACACCAGCACCTGCTTGGCGCGCATGCGCAGCTCGCCCTGATGGGATGCCTCGATGCGCAGCTCGCAGGAGGTGGTTCCGGCTTTCACAGTCCAGAGATTGAATGTGAGCCGGTCCCCGTAGCGCGTCGGCTTGACAAAGTCCACCGTGAAATGCACCGAGGGGGTCAGTAGCTGCTTGTGATGAAACAGCCCCGGGGCGCTCGCCGCCAGGCCATCTTCGAACCAGTCTTCGACGAAATCGCTGATCATCTCGAAGTAGCGCGGATAGAACACCCATCCCGCGGCATCGCAATGCCCGAAGCGGACGAGAACCTCGCGCTGGAAAGCCGACATACATGCTCCGAGGTGGCCGATGGCCCTGAGCTTAACCGCAAGCGCCGCAAACCAGAAATGCCGCATACCCAGGCCCCCGGCGGGCGGCCTCGCCTACGCCGCGCGGCGACCGTGCTAGACTACATATGATTTCGAATATATCGCCGCCATCGAGGAAGCAGCCGTAGAAGCAGCCACGATCGCCAGCCGCGAGGCCGGCCTGCACAAAGACCTGAGCCGCGCGCAGCTCGTGATGATCGGCTTGGGAGGCGCGATCGGCACCGGGCTGTTCATGGGCAGCGGCGTCGCCATCGGCTACGCGGGGCCGGCCGTGATTCTCAGCTACGCCATTGCGGCGATCGCCGCGGTGGCCATGGTGTTCAGCCTGTCGGAAATGGCGGTGATGCACCCGACCGCCGGCTCGTTCGGGACCTACGCCGAAATTTATCTAAGCCCGTGGGCGGGCATGGTCGCGCGCTACTCCTACTGGATGGCGCAGGTGATTGCCGTGGGCGGCGAGGCGGTGGCAGCCGGCGTATACATGACCTTCTGGTTCCCGGGCACGCCCGTATGGCTGTGGTCGCTGGGCTTTGCCTTCGTGCTGCTGTACTTCAATTCGAGGTCGGTCAACAATTTCGGTTCGATCGAGTACTGGTTTGCGCTGATCAAGGTGGTGGCCATCGTCATCTTCATCGTGCTCGGGCTCGCGACCATTTTCGGGCTGTGGAGCGCGCCGGTGGGCTTCCACAATCTCACCGGCCTTCCCGGCGGATTCATGCCGCACGGATTCGGCGGCGTGTGGATGGCCGTGATCATCGGCATCCTGTCCTTCAACGGCATCGAAGTCATCGCGGTCACTTCGGGCGAGGCCAAGGATCCGGTGCGCGCCATCCCGGCGGCGCTGCGCACCATGGCGCTGCGGCTGTTCCTGTTCTATGTCCTGGCGCTCGCCATCGTGGTGACTTTCGTGCCGTGGACCGAGACGGGCGCGACCATCGTGACTCAAAGCCCCTTCGTACGTGTGTTCGCGCATTCCGGCATCCGCCACGCGGCAGGGATCATGAATTTCGTGGTGTTGAGCGCGGCGCTCTCGAGCATGAACACCAATGTGTATCTGTGCTCGCGAATGCTGTTCTCACTGTCGCGGGGAGGCTATGCGCCGCGCTTCCTGGGCAGGCTCAGCAAGAACGGCACGCCCATCACGGCCATTCTGCTCTCGGGCGCCTGCATTCTGATCGCGGCCGGAGTGTCGAAGCTGACTCCGCTCGCCTACAACTATTTGTTCGGCGTCGCATTGTTCGACGCCATGATCGTTTGGATTCTCATCCTGCTCAGCCACTTGAGCTTCCGCCGCAGACACGCGGCGGCGGACCTGCCGGTGCGCATGCCGGGCTTTCCGCTGGTGCAGATCGTCGGATTGACCTTGCTCTGCGCGGTGCTGGTCACCATGGGGCTGGACAAGGAGACCTGGCAAATCTCGTGGATCGTCGGCGTGCCGTGGCTGGCGCTGATCTCCGCGGTGTACTTCGTGCTGAAGGCGCGCGGCAGGCTGGCCTGACCGAAGCTTGGAGCGCTGGTGCGCCTAGGCAAATACGTCGAGCAAGGTGCCCAGCATCTGATTTGCGGCGCTGATGACCTCCGCGCCGGCTTCAGCGAGCATGCTCGACTGGTCGAGAGAGGCGAGCGGACCCGTCAGGTTTTGATTGGCGGGGTCGGCGATCTGTTCGGCGGCCTGATTCAACAGCTGGCTGCCGTTCGCGATGGTCGCGAGTCCGCTGTTCGTGGCGCTCGACAAACTGACCTATGAAATGGCACTGTCGATGGAACTCATTAGAGGCTTATCGGCAGCGCCCCGGCGAACTTTAATTTCTGTCGTGATTGGACATATTATTGAACTCGCGGCGATGGCTGCGCGCCCCGAGTGCAAATAGTCTCAGCGGGTGGCTGTCCTCGGCACGGAGACAGGGAATGATCAAGACTCACTATCGTTGGGTGATCGTTGCGGCAGGCGGCCTGTTGGGCTGCGTCGCCATTGGCGCCATGTTCTCGCTGCCTGTTTTCATCCGGCCCATCTCGCGGGATACCGGCTGGTCCATCACCGGCATATCGAGCGCCATGACCTTTGGCTTTCTTGCCCTGGCATTGGGAAGCATCGTGTGGGGAAGCCTGTCGGACCGCTTCGGCCCGCGCGCGATCGTGATGATTGGATCGGTGGGCTTGGCTGCCAGCCTGTTTTTGGCGAGCCGGGCGGCGTCGCTCGGCGAATTTCAGCTCATGTTCGGCTTGCTCGTCGGCGGCGCGATCGCGGCCATCTTCGCGCCCATGATGGCCTGCGTGACCGGCTGGTTCGACACCCATCGCAGCCTCGCGGTGTCTCTGGTCTCGGCCGGCATGGGAATGGCGCCGATGACCATGTCGCCTTTGGCCGCGCGGCTCATCTCCCACTACGATTGGCGAACCTCGCTGCAAATCATCGCCGTCCTGGTCGCCGCCGTGATGATTCCGGTGGCGTTGCTGGTGCGCCGCCCGCCGGCTCTGGAAGGGGGTACCGCCGCGGCTGCCTCGCAGGCGGAGCCGCAGGAAACCATGACCCGGAGGCAGGCGGTGAGATCGCCGCAATTCATCATCCTGCTGCTGACTAATTTCCTGTGTTGCGCCACGCACTCGGGCCCGATTTTCCATACCGTGAGCTACGCCATCACCTGCGGGATTCCGATGGTTGCCGCCGTGTCCATCTATAGCGTGGAGGGATTGGCGGGCCTCGGGGGGCGCGTCGCCTTCGGCCTGCTGGGAGACCGCTTGGGCGCCAAGCGGGTCCTGGTTTCAGGGCTGCTGCTGCAGGCGTTGGGCGCCCTGGGGTATTTCTTCGCGCGCGAGCTGAGCGCGTTTTACGCCGTGGCGGTGCTGTTCGGCTTCGTCTACGCCGGCATCATGCCCCTGTATGCCGTGCTCGTTCGCGAAAATTTCCCGCTGCGGATGATGGGCACCATCATCGGCGGAACCACCATGGCGGGCAGTTTGGGCATGGCCACCGGTCCGCTGGCCGGAGGTTTGATCTACGACGCCTTCGGCAGCTATGGCTGGCTGTACGTCGGGGCCTGCGGCATTGGACTGGGAGCCTTCCTGATCGCATTGACTTTCAGGCCCTTCCCCAAAACCCAGCCCTCGCTGCTGCCCGCTTAGCCCGGCACCCGCCCTTCGAGAATCATCGCGAGCAGCGAGCTGTCGAGATTGCCGCCCGACACGACGGCGCAGACCCGGCTCGCGGCGTAGCGCCCTGACAGTGCGGCCGCGACGGACACCGCGCCTGCCCCCTCGGCCACCACGCGGTTGTGTTCGACCATGATCTTGATGGCCGCGGCGACCTCCGCGAGCGAGACGGTGATGATCTCGTCGATCATGGCCCGCAGCAGCGGCCACATCTCCGGCAGCACCGTACCGAATCCCACGCCGCTGACGAAGCCCGGCTCATGCGGCGTTTCGGTCGGGGCGCCGGCCTCGAATGCCGCCTTGAGCGGATGCGCGCTCGTCAGTTCGCAGGCGATGATCTTCACCTGCGGCCGCAGCTCGCGGACCGCGCACGCGATGCCGCAGGCAAGGCCGCCGCCGCCGAAGGGAATCAGAATCGCGTCGACGTCGGGCGCCTGGGTCAGAATCTCCAGGCCGATGGTGGCATCGCCGGCCAGCGAGGCCGGATCCCGCACCGCATCGATGTATTGGCCTTCCTGACCGTCGAGAGTGCCCGACCTGATCGCCTGCCACCATTGCTCGGTGGGGCGCATGTCGATGCGTGTGCCCAGGCCGCGCAATTTCTCGAGCTTCGCTTCGGGCGCGTTCGAGGGCACGATCGCGGTCGCCGTGATTCCGAGCCGGCGCGCCATGTAGGCCACGCCGAGCGCGCTATTGCCGGTGCTGGTGGTGTAGATCCCAGAGCGCAGGTCGGCCGCCGATCGGGCGAGCACGGCATTGCCGATGGGCCGGATCTTGAACGATCCGATGGGCTGCAGGTTCTCGAGTTTCAGCAGAACGGTCTTGCCGGCCGGTGCGGCGCCGCAAGCAACGAGGGGCGAGATCGCGCTCAAGCCATCGAGGCGCGCGCGCGCCGCTTCGATCTGCTGCATGGACACCGGCCGCACTTCGTCGAGCATGTTCAGCAATCCTCTCCCGCAGCCGGCGTCGCCGCGGGCTCGAGGGTCCATAATTGCACAATCATATGATATTGCATATAATAAAATGCCTTCAGCGAAGCACGGAGCAGTGGAACATGGAACCGAACTTTCAGGCCTTGCGCAAGCAATTCCCGGTTCTCGAGCGCAAGACCTACCTGAACAGCGGCTCCTACTGCGCGCTGGCGAACGAGGTGAAGGCCGCCTTCGAAGCCTACATGGAAGACCGCCTGTTGGTGGGCGCGAACTGGGACGTGTGGATCACCAAGAACGAGTCGGTGCGCTCGCTGACGGCGACGCTGCTGCACGCCGCCCCCGATGAAATCGCCGTCACGGCCTCCGTCTCCGCCGGCCTCAATGCGCTGGCGAGCGCCCTGGACTTCTCCGGGCCGCGCAACAAGGTGGTGGTCAGCGACTTCGAGTTCCCCACCAACGCGCAGATCTGGCATGCCCAGGAGCCGCGCGGCGCGCGGGTGGTGCACGTGCCGCGCGCGGCCGACGGCTACATTCCGCTTGGAGAATTTCGCCAAGGCCATCGACGAGCAGACGCAGTTGGTGGCGATCACCCATGTCTGCTTCAGAAACGGCGCCAAGCTCGACATTCCCGGCATCGTGCGCCTGGCGCGCGCCAAGGGCGCCAAGGTGCTGCTCGATTGCTACCAATCCGTCGGATCGCTGGATATCGACGTCAAGGCCCTGGATGTCGATTTTGCCGTCGGCGGCATGCTCAAGTATCTGCTGGGCACGGCCGGCATCGCCTTTCTCTATGTCCGCGACTCATTCACGCGCTCCCTCGTGCCCACCAACAGCGGATGGTTCGCGCAGGCCGAGATCGCCGCCATGGATATCACCGCCAACCGCCCGGCGCCCAACGCGCGCCGTTTCGAAGCCGGCACGCCGCCGGTGGTCAATTGCTATGCCGCCGAGGCGGGCCTGAAGTTCCTGCTGGCGGTCGGCACGCCGGCCATCGAAAAGCGCAATTACGCGCTCACGCGGCGCTGCATGCAGAGGTTGGCAAGAGATCGGCTGGCCGAGCATCACGCCCGCGCAGGACGAGCGCCGCGGCGCCACCGTCGCCGTGCCCTCGCGCGACAGCGGAGGGCTGTCCAAGGAACTGATGAAGCGTGACATCGTCACCTCGCATCGCGACGACAATGTCCGGGCGAGCTTCCATTTCTACAACAACGAGGATGATGTGGAGTCCTTCGTTGCGGCGATGAAAGAGCTGCGGGGATCGTTCGGCCCGCGCTAGAATTTCGGCGGGGAGGGCCCTCACGTGCCCGGACGCGAGCGGCCAAGGAGTCAACGTGGAAATTCGGGTCTTGCGCGGCCCCGAGGTGCGGCAGCTTCTGCCGATGGCCGAATGCATCGATCTCATGCACCGAACCATGATCGCCGTTGCGCGAGCGGCGCGTGGTGCTGCCGCTGCGTTCGGTCATGGTCATGCCGGGCGAGCTGGGCATGCTCGGCAACATGCCGGGCTATCTTGCCGATCCGGAGTGCTTCGGGGTCAAGCTGGTGAGCCTGATCCCGCGCAACAAGCCGCCGCAGTATTCATCGCATCTGGGCCTGGTGCTGCTGTTCGAGGCCGAGCATGGCTGTCCCGTGGCGTTGCTCGACGCCGCCGAGATCACCGCGATACGCACCGCCGCCGCCAGCGGACTGGCAACGCGGCTGCTGGCGCGCCCGGACGCCGGCGATCTGGCGCTGCTCGGAGCGGGCGAGCAGGCCCGCAGTCATCTCGAGGCCATGCTGGCGGTGCGCGCGCTGCGCCGAGTTCGGGTCTGGGCTCGGGATGGCGACAAGGCCGCCGCCTTCGCGCGGACCGAAGGGGCGCGGCACGGGATCGTCATCGAGACGGCGGCCACCGTGCCGCAGGCGGTGGCCGGCGCCGACATCATTTGCACCGTGACCAAGGCGCGCGAGCCGATTCTTCTCGGCGAGTGGCTCGCCCCGGGCGCGCATCTGAATGTGGTCGGCTCGAGCATCGCGGCCACGGCGGAGATCGACACGCCCGGCGGTGGTCAAATCGCGCTTCTTCGTCGACTATCGGGAATCCACCGTCAACGAGGGCGGCGAATACCTGCGGGCGCTGAACGCGGGCGCCATCACGCCGGGGCACATTCTCGCGGAGATCGGCGAAGTGGCGAACGGATCCAAGGCCGGCCGGCGTTCCGCATCCGATGTCACCCTGTACAAGTCCCTCGGCATCGCGCCTCAAGACCTGGCCTCGGCGCACTATGTGCTCGACAAGGCGCGCGCGGCCGGCGTCGGGCAGGTCATCGATTTCTAAGGTGCCGCCGTGCCATCCCCAGTCCTGAGGCTGCCGACAAGCGACGAGGTGGCGGCCGCCCGCGGCAATATTCGTGGTTTCGCGGTCCGCACCCCTCTGCTCAGATTCTCGGCCGGTCCGCCCGGCAGCCAAATCTATCTCAAGCTCGAGAACCTGCAGCCGCTGGGATCGTTCAAGATCCGGCCGGCGCTCAATGTGCTGAAGACCATGGATCCCGAGCGGCTGCGGGGCGGCGTGCTGACCGCGAGCGCCGGCAATTTCGGCCAGGGCCTGGCGTTTGCGGCACGGCAGATTGGCGTCCCGGCAACCGTGGTGGTGCCCGATGGCTCGGCGCAGACCAAGGCGAAGGCCCTGGGCGAATTCGGCGCCACCGTGATTCGTCTGCCCTTCGATCAATGGTGGAGCGTCCTGACCACGCGCCGCTGCGCCGGCCAAGGCGGAGTATTCATTCATCCCGTGGCCGAATCCGCGGTGATTGCGGGCAATGCGACCATCGGCGCGGAGATCATCGAGGATCAGCCCGATATCGATGCCGTGGTCGTGCCCTTCGGCGGCGGCGGTCTGGCCTGCGGCATCGGCTCGGTGATGCGGCGGCTCAAGCCCGGCGTGCGGATGATCGTCGCCGAGTCCGAAGCCGCCCAGCCGGCCGCCGCGGCGCTGGCGCATGGCGGGCCTGTGCGAGTGCCCCATATCCAAAGCTTCGTCGATGGGATGGGCAGCACCACGGTGCTCGAGGAGATGTGGCCGCTGATCCGCACCATGGTGGATCGGGCGGCGTGCGCTTCATTCGCCCAGATTGCGGAGGCGATTCGCATGCTCGCCGGCCGCCATCATGTGATTGCCGAGGCCGCCGGCGCCGCATCCGTGGCCGCCGCTCTCGCCGGACAGGCCGGAGAGGGCAATATTGTCTGTATAGTCTCCGGCGGCAATATCGATGCGTCGAAGCTGGGCGCCATCCTCAACGGTCAGAGCCCCTTCTAGATGACGCGAAAGAACAATCTCAAAGGTCTGGCGCAGGCGTCCCCGGAACCCCAAGAAGAATCGCTCTTCGATGACTTCCTGCCGCATCTGATTGCCCGGCTGGCCTACCAGCTCAACGGCGATCTGGTCGAAAAATTGCGCCGCGAGGGCATCAATGTCACGCGTTGGCGCATCCTGGCCGTGCTCGCCATGGGCGACGGCATCACCATCAATGAAATCATCGATCGGGCGATGATGCAGCAGTCCGCGCTCAGCCGCGCCCTGATGAACATGGAAAAGGAAGACTATGTGCGCCGCGTGCTGCGCCGCGAGGATGCCCGCTATGTCGAGGTGTTCCTCACCGACAAGGGCCGCGCCTTGTTCAACACTCTGAATGTCGTGGTTCGCCGCCGCCAGCGGCGCCTGGTGAAGGGTTTCTCGGCTCAGGAGCTTACCGCCGCCTTCGCGCTTGATCCGGCGAATGAGCCGCAACATGAGGCCCTGAGTGGCGCGGACGCGCCATGATCGAGGGGCGACGCAGCCTTATTGTCCCTGAACGAGAGCAGCAGTCTGTCTGCCGCGCGCAACAGTTAGTGCAGACTTGATATTTCATATGATAACTCATATTGTATTTGGCCAATAACGGGGGGATGTGCAATGCGCGCAATGAAGGGTCTGCGTTTTTCCGGATACCAGAAGTCCAGCGGGATGCTCGCCGCGGGCGCCGCGCTTGCCGCATTGCTCGGGCTGCCGATCGTGGCGCAAGGCCAGGCCTCGGGCATCCAACGATGCCGGCTCGATCGACGAAATCGTCGTCACCGCCAACAAGCTCAACGCGCAAAAAGTTCTCGATATCCCCGTATCCATCCAGGCGATCAGCGGCGATGCGCTGCAGAGCGCGGGCGTCGCCGGCATCATGGGCATCGCGGGGGACATTCCCGGCCTTTCGATTCAGGACCTGGGTCCGGGCGACAAGAAGTACGTCATCCGCGGCATCAACTCCACCGGCGATGCGACCACCGGCGTGTACTACGGCGAGGCGGTGATCAGCGGCTCGAATGCGACGACGGCGGCGGCTTCGAGTCCGATATCCGACTGTACGACATGGACCGCATCGAGGTGCTGCGAGGTCCCGCAAGGTACTCTGTACGGCGCGAGTTCCATGAGCGGCACGATCCGCTTCATCCCGAAGTCGCCGGATCTGAATACGCTCGGCGGCTACGTGACGCTGGAGGGTTCGGAAACCGCCCAAGCCAGCGGCAACTACAATTTCAACGGCGCGCTCAACCTGCCCCTCATCGACGGCGTGCTGGCGCTGCGCATGGTGGGGTGGAAGCTCTACGACAGCGGCTACATCAATCAGATCCGCGTCGGCCAGGGCGTCACCGAGATCGCAAGTCGGCACGGCCCTCACACCGAACTATCAAACCACCGGTCGCCGCCTCGGGTACTTGAAAGGCGTCAACGATGATGATGTCGGCGGCGGACGCGCCATTCTGCGCTACCAGCCGTCCGATAAGCTGACCATCGACGCGACCTACACCTCGCAGACCGAAACCTCGGGCGGCTCGTCGCGCTACACGCCGGCGGGGACCACGGCGTTCAATGCCGGCCGGCAGCAACATCCCGCCGTTCAGGGCTGCGACCTGTGCAACACCGACGTGACGCAAAGCCCGTGGAGCGACAACCTGGTGGTCTTCGGCACCACCGCTGACTTACGACACCGGCGCCGGCACTCGTGACCGGGACCAGCCAACCAGTACAATCGCAACACCGGATTTCACCTTCGACTCGACCCCCGTTCTGGTCTCGTTCGGCGTGCCCGTGCCCGCCGAAACCTTCGAACCGCGCGATCGCCAGGTGAATTCGAGCGAAATCCGCTACGCCAGCGCATTCGACTCCCCGGTCAACTTCGTGGCCGGCGTGTATCGCGAGCATGAACACCAGTTGCTGGACGTCGATGTCCTCGCCACCAACGGCTTCGGCCTGCCCATCGGTCCGTTCTGCACCAACAATAGCTGCGATGCCGCTGTCCTATCCGGGCACCGGCACCACTTTCTTCGGGCGCACGGACGAGCGATCGACGACCTCCTATGCCGGCTTCGGCGAAGTCACCTGGAAGATCACCGACGCTTGGACGGCGACTGCCGGCATCCGCTACTTCACCGAGTCCTTGGAGGGTGTGCAGATCCAAACTCATCCCTTCGGCGGCTTCCCCGGCTCACCGACGCTTGGTCCCTCTTCCCGATCCGAACGAGACCTTCAACAAGGTCACCTGGAAGGGCAATTTCAGCTACAAGTTCAATGAAGAACCTGCTGGCCTACGGCACGGTCTCGACCGGCTTTCGCAGCGGCGGCCTGAACGCGGTCAGCGAACCCTTCGAGCCGATTCCGGCCGCCTACTCGCCCGACTCGCTCATCAACTTCGAGGTGGGCGCCAAGGGACGCCTGTTCGACGGCCTGTTCGACTATCAGGCCGACGTGTACTTCATCCGCTGGAGCAACATCCAGGTGCAGGAAACCACCCCCGACGGCGCCTTCGTCTACCAGGGCAATGCCGGTGAGGCCAAGGTCAAGGGCGTGGAATTCGAGTTCACGGCCCGCCCGATTCAATACCTGAGCGCGAGTTTCGCCGGCTCTTATCAGGACGCGTATCTCGCGCAGGGCGCCACCGCCGCGCAGTACGCGCTCAATCCCACGCTGGGATTGACCGGCGATGCCATTCCGAACGTGCCCAAGTACCAGGCCGAGCTTCGGCCTCAAGTATCAAGCGGCCGATCGGCAATGGCTGGGATGGCATGGTGGCGCACGGATGTGACCTATCGGGACGCGGAGGATTCCTACTTCTCCTCCAACTCCTTCAACATCCCGCTGGCCGCCTACACTCTGGTGGGTTTGCGGGTCGGCGTGATTCAAGGCTCCCTGGAGCGTGACCGCCTTCGCCCGCAACCTGACCAACAAGCGCGCGCAAATTTCGGCGATCAATTCCTCGCAGGATCCCGATGCGCTGCTGACCGTGCAGCCGCGGACCATTGGAGTGACGCTGACTCGGACTTTCTAGCGGGAATGGCCGTCTGAAGATGCGCACACTTCGCCCGCCACGGCACGACCGTGCCGCAGATCGGCGGCGCGTTGGATGGCCCCGCTGTTCGCATGGTCGGTGCTGGCAAGCGGCCCGGGCGGGGCCGCGGCGGCCGATGCGCCGGGCAGCAAGGGCGGGGCCGAGCTGCCGAGCGGCAAGGGCATGCCGCTCTGGGATTTCTACAATTCCACGCTCAAGTTTGCGAAATACATCGACTTGACGCACGCCATTGCCCCGGGTGGTCCCATCGGCGAAGGGTTTGTGGATTTCAAGGTGGGCCCCACCTTGGCCGGGCGTGGACATCCCCGGTCTCATCAAGAAAGGCGAACCCTTCACCTACCAGAAGCAAGGCGTCGCGATTACAGCGTACGATCTGCCGATGGATCACATCGGCACGCAGTTCGGACCGCCGGCGCACTTGAACGAGCATGGGGCGACCATCAGCGACATCCCGCCAACGGTGGCGCTGCGCCCCCTCGTCGTGGTGAACGTGGCACCCAAGGTCGCCGTCGATCCCGGCTACCAGGCCACTGTGGCGGATATCAAGGACTGGGAGCACCGGCACGGGCCGATTCCCGCAGGATCCGTGGTCATGATTCGCTCCGACTGGTCGAAGAAGTGGAACGATCCTCAGAGATTCACCACCCAGCCATTCCCCGGCGTGACCTTGGCGGCGCTAAAATATCTGTATCTGGATCGGCATGTGCTCATGCACGGACACGAACCCTTGGATACCGACAATACCGCCCCCAGATTCGTCGGGGAGACATGGCTCCTGGGACATAACTTTGCCCAGGCCGAGGGTGTGGCGAATCTCGATCAGGTTCCCGAAAGCGGCGCCCTGATCGCTATAGGATTCGCCAAGTTCGAGGGCGGCACGGGCGGCTTCGCTCGGTACATCGCGATCGCGCCGGCGAGCTGGCCCTTCGGCGTGACCATCGAGCAGCAGCCCGGCGCGCCCCTGCCCACGCATGAGCACCCGCTGCGGCGGGGTCCGGATGGTGTGTTGAGAGAAAGTCCATGAACGACGCTGAAAATTCGCCCGTCATCGCGCACCGCAAGGGCTTCTACCACGAGGTCAAGGCCGGGAAGCGCTACCTCTGGTGCAGCTGCGGACGCTCCAAGACTCAGCCGTTTTGCGACGGTTCGCACGTGGGCAGTGGATTTCTGCCCGTGGCCTTCAAGGCCGAGCGCGATGAGGATGTCATTTTCTGCGGCTGCAAGCATACGGGCACGGGCCCGTTCTGCGACGGCACGCACAGCAACCTGCCGGGCGGCTATCGCACCGACGACCCGGACAGCGCCGACAATCAAAAGGTGGCGATGATCGCCGCCGGCGCCTCGCCCATCGTGAAGCTCGATGGGCAGTGCTACGTGTTCTCGAGCTCGCGCGCCGCCCTGACGCCGCGCGGTTCGCTGCGCTACTGCACGGTTGTCAGCCCGGCACTGGGCGCATTGTTTCAATCCCAGTTCTACGCGGAAGCCGCTCGCGGCACCTCGCCGGTGATTTCCGCGGACGGCCGCCACACCGTGCTGTTCGTCACCGAGGGCGAGGGCGAGATCGAGATCAGCGGTCGCCGCTTTACGGTGGGCCCGCGCACCGGCGTCTACGTGCGGCCGAGCGAAGCCTACCGCGTCCACAATGGCTCCTCCGCGCCGTTGAAGCTCTTCATCTCCAACGGTCCCGGCAGCGAGAACCTGGTCTGGCTGGACGACATGCCGGGAGCATTCGAGGAGCAGTACCCCCATCGCGACGCCTCGGTCGACCCTTCGCAGCGCCACAAGATGGCCGAGCGTTACTACCAGATGTTGGTCAATCGCGAGCACGGCTCGACCGTAGTGACTCAGTTCATCGGCAACATTCCGCTGTCGAAGGCCGAGCCGCATCGGCATCTGTACGAAGAGGCGCTGATTTTCCTCAACGGCGCCGGCGTGGTGTGGACCGAGCACCTCAAGACCACCGTCGCCGCAGGGGACGTCCTGTTCCTGCCACGCAAGCAGGAACACTCCGTACAATGTACGACGCCGGGCGGCTTCGACATCGTCGGGGTCATTTATCCGGGGGACAATCCGTCGATCAACTACTGAGCCTTACCCTGGCAGGTCCTCTTTCAATCACGCAGCTCGAACCGGCGGGATCCTCAAGGAGTAGATCATGCATTTTTCCGACTTTCTCTATGCTGAGCCCTCCGGTCAGTCGGCGATCCAGTTCGGCGAACTGACCCTCGCGCTGGTACTTTCCTCGCTCATCGGATTGGAGCGCGAGTTCCGCGCCAAGAGCGCAGGGCTTCGCACGCACACCCTCGTGGGTGTCGCCGCCGCCCTCATCGTGCTGGTCTCCAAGTACGGCTTCGGCGACACCATCGTCAGGAACGCGGTCGTATTGGATCCCTCGCGTGTCGCCGCGCAAATCGTATCCGGCATCGGTTTTATCGGCGGCGGACTCATTTTCGTGCAACGCGACGTGGTTCGCGGCCTGACCACGGCCGCGATCATCTGGCTGACGGCGGCGGTCGGGATGGCCTGCGGCGCGGGCTTACCGCTGCTCGCCCTTTTCGTGGCCGGTGTCCACTTCCTTGTCGTCTATGCATATACCCCTCTTGCCAGGCGGATTCTGTCCGAGCGCGCCGAGATCCACGTGAAATATACCCCGGGCAAGGGCTCGGTGGAGAAGGTCATGCAGATGTGCACCGGGCGCGGCTACTCGATTCAGGAACTGGCGGTGGAACAGTCTGCGGAGGGGACGGAGAGCGAGCTCCGAGCGATGCACTTACAACTGGCCGGGCGGCGCGGGGTGGAGGGTCTGGTCGTCGCCATTGGCGATATCAAGGGGGTCGTCGCCGCCTCTGTGTCTCCCGAGCAGCATGTAAAGGAGTAAGAGCGCCTCTGCCGCCGCCGCCGGTGATCGCACGAGTCACCTATCGCGGCCGGTGACTCGGTGGCCTTCACCGCAGCGTCAAAATGGCTCTTACGCTGCGAGGCGGTCGCCATGTAGGCTCAAAGCACGTTACGGTGTTTGGAGAGGTCGCATGCGCTCACAATTGATTTTTTCGGCGGTCATTTCTTTTCTTCTGCTGCAGTCCGCGCCTTCGCCCGCGCAAGCGGCACCCCCCGCGGTTAGTGCGGCCCAGCACGATGGCGCACACGATTTCGATTTCTTGATTGGCGACTGGAAGGCTCACGTCAAGAGACTTCCCGATCGACTGGTGGGTTCCACAAAGTGGATCGAGTATGACGGCATTTCCAATCACAAGAAGATTCTCGACAGCAACGCGAATTTCGAGGAATTCGAGGTTGATAATCCCAAGGAGCACTTGCACATCAAGGCGCAGACGCTGCGCCTCTACAACCCCGAAACCCACCAGTGGAGCATCTACCTCGTCGACGTCGACAAGGGCACGCTCGGACTCCCGCCCGTGGTGGGTCAATTCGAGGGTCGGCGCGGCGAGTTCTTCGACCAGGAGGAATACAAGGGGCGCGCCATCCTGGTTCGCTATGTTTGGACGGACATCTCATCGACGTCGGCACGCATGGAGCAGTCATTTTCTCCTGACGGCGGCAAGATCTGGGAAGTGAACTGGATTTGCGAACTCTCGCGTTAGCTTGCGGTGAGGTCCATCCACAATATGAGGACGCCGAAGATGGCGACCAGAGAGGCGGAAACGTTGGCAGCAAGCCTGCCTCTGCCTTCGATTTCGACCACCCGCTGGGCTGCACGCCAGTACAGCCAGGCACCTACCAGGACCAACGCCAGTTCAACGCCGGCGGAAATCAGGGGATACCGCCAGAGTCCCAATCCGAGCTGCGGAAGATTGCCGATGTTGCCCGGCAAGATGGGCATGTCGGGGCGGTGAACGAACAGGTCCAGCAGCCAGTGTGACGCCACCACCAGGCCAATGACGATGCCTGAGCGCCTGCCCCAGAGCAGTCCCGCAGGCACACCCAAAGTCGCCGACAGCACGATTACCCCGATGATGGAGTGTGTGTAGTCTGCGTGAATGATGTTGGCGCCATACCCGATGAGCGCCTTATCGGCCGGCTGTATGGTCTCGATGCCCGACAAAAAGAGCGGTATGAACACCACGTCCAGCCAAACCGTGGCCAGCATCAATGCCCACAACGGGGTCTTGGGCTCCCGGCTCTTGACGGCGGCGGCAAAGCCAAAATGGCCGGCGATCATGAGCGTGCCTCCGGTTTGCGCGCCCTCGGCCAAGGCACGCGTGCATCGATCAGTCCAATCACGACGACAAAGAGAAAGACACCCAATAGGAATTGCACGATCGCCTTACCTCTATAACTCCAGTCGTTTCAGCCATATGCCCCGATCGCTCGACGTCCCAGTGCCTGCTTCGGCAGTCGGATGAATCGACGTGTGAGCGACCCATTCATGGTATGGCGCCGCGATGTAGACGCCAATTGCCTAACCGCGTATGCCGGTCATACAATTATGTATGGGCGTACAGGCACCCGATTGGCACTTGTTCCGAGGGTTTCTCGCGGTTGTTCGTGAGGGCAGCCTGTCGCGCGCTGCGCGCATCCTCGGGACGACCCAACCTACCATGGGTCGCCAAGTGGCCGCTCTGGAGGCTTTGCTCGGCGTCAAGCTGTTCAATCGCATGCGTGATGGCTTGGTGCCCACCGAAGCGGGCCTGCGATTGATCCCATCGGTCGAAGCCATGTCCGCCGCAGCCGAGGCGGCGCAGCGGGCTGCTTCAGGCGAGGTCGAGGATGAGCGCGGAACCGTTCGCATCACCGCGAGCGTCGTGGTCGGAAGCGAAGTCTTGCCGTCGATCCTTGCGGAGATTCACTCCATGTTCCCGCGAATTTCGCTGGAACTGGCCTTGTCGAACCGTAATGAGGATCTGCTGCGCGGAGACGCCGACATCGCTGTCCGAATGGTCAGGCCCACACAGGGGGCGCTGGTTGCGAAACTGCTTGGACGAATCGACATCGGTTTGTACGCCCACCGGCGTTACCTGAAGGGCCGGACGATGCCGCGGCGACTCGAGGATCTGAGCCATCACGTCATGATCGGCTATGACCGAGAGCTGGCCTACGCGCAACTTCTCGAGCGGTTAGGTCTGCCGCCCACGCCTGGCCTGTTCGGGTTCCGTTCGGACAGTGAGATAGCGCAACTCGCGGCATTGCGGGCAGGCTTCGGCATAGCCCCATGCCAACTGGGCATTGCAAGACGGGACAAGAACCTCGTACCCGTGCTCCACTCCGCCTTCATCTACCCCATGGAGGTTTGGCTTGCCATGCACCGAGACTCGCGCGCCAGCCGCCGAATCCGGCTGTTATTCGATCAACTGGTGCCGCGCTTGTCGGCCTACGCGCGCGGCAGCTGTCTCGAAACCCAGGGTCTCAGCCGCCGTTGGCGCAGGGCCGGGAATTAGTGGGCCTTGGCCAGGGCGATCCGCGCCTGAATCAGGTAAAGGAGGATGCTCAGGCCGATGAGCGTCGCCAAGCCGATGATCTCCTGAGGCGAACCCAGAGCGATCAGGGCCAGCATGCCACCCATGCCGATGACGGTCGCGGTTCCAGGAGGCATTCGACGTGCCGGAATAACTTGCGGATTGCGGTCATTCGCATTAGTTTGGGCGAGTCGGGATCAAGTGATCTGATGCGCAATCGCTTGCAAGAAAAGCAGCGGCATTCGCTGCATTTCTGTAAGTGCCGCAAGGAGCAAGACTTGAGGAAACCGCTTTCAGCGCTATTCCTATATGCGGGCTTTCTATTGTGGGGCGTGGGAGCAGTTACCAGCTTCATAAATCGGCAATCCACGCCGATAATCTACGCCTTGATATTGATTGGAATAGTTTGCGTCCTCCTTCACTATTGCTTTCGAAATATTGAGGCACGAAAACTTCGCTAGGGCGATCTCGTTCAACCTCTACTTAAGACAGCCTGAGACAGCCTGGCGCATTTTGCGAGATGCCCGTTGCCCCGCCCAAATCCAGTCGTTGGTGAGAGTCAGGTTTGGGTCGCGAACAGTCCCCGGCTTCAGCCCAACCGCTAAGAAGCTGTCGTCGAACTCATGCGCTAGACTTCCACCGTACTTCGCCGGAAAATTATGAACCTCGTGCTCCACGCCCCGACATCGATGCAAGTCCAATCCGTCGCCGTCCCCGATCGCGGCGGCGACCACTGCCGGCGGGCATTCCCCTGACGAAGCAGCGGGAATTCTCGCCGCCGCGCGCGTTGCGCAACGGTCAGGTGCAAACGATGATCGGTAACCTGCCATTCTTGCAGTGGCTCACCCGCCGACGAGGCTTGGCGCTCCTTGCGAACGCGCAGGAATGGCTGCTCGATTGCGGCGAGGGTGTCCGCCTGCGGGGATTCCTGAGTCTGACTAGGGGAAATGGCGGGGCGAAGGAGATCACTGTTGACCCGGCAGAGAGTCGGATGGCGCTGATATTGCACGGCTGGGAAGGCAGCGCTGAGTCCTGCTACGTTGTCTCTCTCGGTGCCCAGTTGCTCGCGAATGGGTTCGACGTGCTGAGGCTCAATCTGCGCGATCACGGCGAGAGCCAGCACCTCAACCGCGAGATCTTCCATTCCTGCCGACTGACGGAGGTCGTCGGCGCTACGCGGGCTGTCGCGGCGCGCTTTCCGAAGGCGCAGATCTTCCTTGCAGGCTTTTCACTCGGGGGAAATTTCGTGCTTCGAGTGTCGGCCGACGCCGGTGCTCCCGCAGCGATTGTTGGCGCAGTCGCAATATCCCCGGTGCTCGATCCGGCCGCCACGCTCGAGGCGCTGGAGCGCGGTTGGTCTCTGTACCGCCGATACTTCGTGCGACGCTGGTCCCGTTCATTGCGTCGCAAGCGGCGCGCATGGCCCGACCTGCCTGACTTCGAGTCGCTGCTGCGCACTCAGGATCTCCGTTCAATGACCGAGGGACTCGTGCGTCAGTTCACAGATTTCGCGAGCCTCGAATCCTACCTCGATGGCTACGCGATCACCGGGCCGCGGCTCTCTACCTTGCGATTTCCCGCGGCGATACTGCTCGCGGAGGACGATCCGATGGTTCCGGCCGCCGACCTCGCGCGTCTGGCGCGGTCGCCGCTGTTGAACGTGCTGCGCACCCGCCACGGCGGCCATTGCGGTTTCATGGAGCAACTCAACGGGCCAAGTTTCGCGGACCGATTCGTGGTCACACAGTTCGAGCGGTTTGCAATAGACGATGCGGCGTCGGTCTCGTCCAATCCCGGGTATTCCGCGACCGGGGCATCGAGCCCGGCCACGCGGGCGTGAGCCGATGCACACCAATGTGTCACCTTTGATGAGGGCCTTGACTGTCGAGCAATTCAAATCGATGAAACACGACCACTCAGTAGACTTTAGGTCTTGGGCGAGGACGGGCAGAGGAGGTTACCTGGGGAGGCTCTTGATTCCTCAGATTCGCTCGGCACCTGGCCTGCTGAAAGTCCCAATGTGGATCTTCAGCTTGAGGCTGCTCTGACTACCTCGTAGGTGACCGACAGCAGCCCTTCACCGATGGTCTGGCTGCGGACGAGGCGCAGTGGCGTCTTGTCCGTGGTCTCGCCGAAGAGCCGTTCGCCAGATCCAAGGACGACCGGGAGGACGGTCAGTCGGACTTCGTCGACGAGACGATGCTCCATGAGCGTTCGCACGAGCTGGTAGCTCCCGTAGACGAGGATTTCTCCGCCCACCTCCTGCTTCAGCTTGGAGACCTCCTTGACGCCATCCTTGAGCACGGTCGAGTTGGTCCACTGGGGCTTCTTCAATGTGGAAGACACGACGTATTTGGGCAGCTCGTTCATCCGGACTAGCCATGGTTCGGTCCGACCCTGCGACCGCGTCGCAAGCCACTCCTCGCTCTTGCGACCCAGCAACAGGGCCTCGGCGTGCAATAGTTCGTCGGTCTCGTTGCTGACCCACCCTTCGAGATCCTTTCCCACACACTGGTAGAACCAGCCGCCGTGCTTGAAACCCTCTTGACCGTCCGGGTCCTGAATGACCCCATCCAGTGAGACATTGCTCGAGACGACAATCTTTCCCATCGTAAGCTCTCCTCTTTTCGGTGTTGTGTACTACCGCTGATGGAGACACCGCGATGTCGAGAAATTGGGCGCTGCGCGCCGCCGAGTTCAGCTACTGCCTGGTTTCAGCAGCCCGGGGACCCCTGCTCATGTCGTGCCCGAATCGCACGCGGACGTCGGTAGCGACAGAGGTAGTCCGAACCACGGGAGGGTGCTTTGCTGAAAGAAAGTAAAGGCGCAGATCCGTTCACCGCTGAGGGAGACGGCGATGACGCCCATCCCTTGGGGGACGCCGGAAGCGCAGTGCACGTACGTGCCGAACGCCGGCTGACCGTTGGCTCTCGTCGGCACGAGGCTGAACCTGCGACCCCCGCCAAAGATCAGGGCGCAGAAGCGAGCCACGGGATCTCGACCCTCGTATTCGAGGGGATAGGGGGGCATCGACATGAAGACGTCGTCCGTAAAAAGCGCCACGAGAGCGTCCAGATCGGCGCTCTCGTACGCTCGAACGAACTTCGCCACGATCGCCTCCTCGGCGGGCGAGTCCATCGCGGGAGGCCGCGGGCGGTCGGCACTGGTCTGCATCCTCTGCCGCAGGTTGACGCGTGCCCGTTTCAGAGCGCTGTTCACCGAATCGACAGTCGAGTCGATCATGCTCGCTATCTCGCTCGCCTCGAAGCCGAGGATGTCGGACAGGATGAGAACGGCGAGCTGGCGTCGAGGGAGGACCTGCAGCGCTGCCACGAATGCCAAGGAGATCGATTCGGTCTGTGCGTAGCGGACCTCCGGACCGAGCGGCGCGTCGGTCGCCCCCTCGTCGAGAAGGCTGTCAGGAAACGGATCGAGCCACGGTACCTCGCCGAGCCGGGTCGGCTCGGGCGGCTCCACGCCGGGAACGTCCCACGCTTTGGCAGGGCGCCGGCTCGCGGACCGGCGCGCGTTGAGGCACCGGTTGGTAGCGATCCGATAGAGCCAGGTGCGGAGCGAGGCGCGCCCCTCGAAGCCTTCGATGCCTTGCCACGCGGCCAGCAGCGTCTCTTGGAGGGTGTCCTCCGCATCCTGCAGACACCCCAGCATCCTGTAGCAATGCACGTGGAGCTCACGGCGGTGGGACTCGGTCAGCTTTTGGAACGCGACGGCGTCCCCGGCCCGCGCCCGCGAAATGAGCTCGTCCTTCATGACCGATTCCGAAGCTGTCATCTGTTCTGACATCGTCGATTCCCTCGCCTTGCGCTTCGATGCAGACACCGCGACGCCGGGAAACTGGGCGCTCACCCCGCCGATTCCCTCAGATAGTTTTAGCAGCAGGTCGACGAACTCGGATTCCAGCCGCTTACTACGCTGACTCAGGGTTCTGACGCAGGGCGTGCCCTGCGGCCCATGCGGCGCCGATGAGCCCCGCACGATCGCCAAACTGGCTGGGTGCGATGGTAATGGGTCGCGAGAAGAGGGCAGGGAGCGCCCGTTGGACCCGCTCATACAGCTCGGGACGCACGCCGATGCTTCCCCCGAACACGATGAGTTCCAGATCGAGGAGCGATTGCAGTGTCACCACAGCAAGGGCCACCCAGCGCGCCGTCGTGTCAAGGACCGACGCCGCCACTTCGTCTCCATGCTCGAGGAGCCTGAAAATGTCGCGCACCGTGGCGGCCGCGGTTCCACCCTGGCGCTGGTATCGATCCACGATGGCGAGTGAGCCCACCTCGAGCTCGAATGTGCCGCTGGTAGATGGGATCTGCGAAGTCGGGTCGCGGCCGATTGGCAGATCCGCGATTTCCCCCGCCGAGCCACGCGCTCCCCGAAACAACTTGTCATCGATGAGCAGGCCGAGCCCTGCACCTGTTCCTAGCGATAGGAACGCCGCGTTGCGGCAGTGATTGGCACACCCGAGCGCATGCTCGCCCAGCATCGCGAGATTCACGTCGTTCTCGATCGCAACATCCGGTCCGAAGCGGCCGCGCAGAAAGCCGAGGACATCGAAGTCCTCCAACCCTGCGATGTTTGGAATCAAGGAAACACGGCCTGTGCGGGGATCGATCGCTCCAGGAATTCCCACCATGACATGACGCGCCCGCGTGACGTCGATCCCGACGGTTTGCGCCAGCTTGTCGGCGCAGGCGGCGATCTGTTCGGCCACGTGCGCTGCGCCGCGCGGGTCGGTGGGCTCGGTCAATTCCGCCACGATAGACCCGCGCGCATCGGCAATCGCTGCGGCGAGCTTCGTGCCGCCTAGGTCCGCCGCAAAACAATAGGCAGTTTCGCGCGTCATTGACGTGCGCTACGGTGCGCGGGCGGCGGAAGAGGAAGGGCCGCCGCGAACTCCGCGACTCCGAAGAATTCGTCATGGAGACGGCGCAAGGCGACGGACAAGGCGCCCACGACGCCTGCTCGCCTGCCGAGTGTACTGGTGCGAATCTCGACCGGCCGCGCCGAGAGCTGCAACAGCGCGCGCGCGACCTTGTCCGCAAAATCCGGACGCGCGCCGACCGAGCCACCCAGAACGAGTAGTTGCGGATCCACTGTTGCGATGACCGCCGCGGCCGCAAGAGCAGTCAGCCGCGCTGTCTCATCGACCACGTCCGAGGCAATCGGATCGCCGGCCTGCGCTCGCTCAAAGACCTGTCTCTCCGAATCAATATCGGAACCGCCGGCCTCCCGGTATCGTCGCACGACACCCGTTGCGCCAATCTGGTACTCGAGGCAGCCCTGCAGGCGGGACTCGGCTTGCAGCGGATCGCCACCGATCGGCAGATAGCCGATCTCACCGGCGGCGCCGTTCTCGCCGCGGACGAGCCGGCCGTTGACATAGAGTCCCAGTCCAACGCCGCTACCGAGCGCGAGAAAAGCCACGTTATCAACGTTTTGTGCGCAGCCATGCCAAATTTCCCCTAGCACCGCGAGATTGATGTCATTTTCAAGGACGACGGGAGTCCCGAGTTTCTCACCCAGCAGGCCCACGACATTGAGGTGATCGAGGCCGGTGATGTTGGGAGCCATCTCGATGGCGCCGCTCTTGGGGTTTACCACCCCGGGGGTGGCCATCACGATGGAGCGAATTCGGCTGGGGTGGGTGTGATTGTCACGCGCCAGGCGGTCCGACAGCCGGGCAATCTGGTCGAGCGTCCAGGCGCCGCCGCGACTGTCGGTGGGTTCGTCGGCCTCAGCGAGAACTCTGCCTGCAATGTCGGCGAGGGCGACTGTCAATCGTCGGGCTCCCAGGTCGATACCGAGCACGTGACCACCGTCGGGACTCAATTCGTACAACACGGCCGTCCGCCCGACATTGCCGCTGGTACGTCCCACCGGGCGAACCAACCCCTGCTGCTCGAATGCGTCGATGACTTCCGACATCGTCTGTTTCGACAGAGAGGTCACCTTGGCAAGATCCGCCCGGGAGATGGGGCTACGGTGCAGAAGGGCCTCGAAAACGCTACGTCGCGACAGCTGGCGGGTCACGCTGGCTATGGGTGGGGAAGGCATGGGAGCACTCATTGATTCGTCACCTCTCCGAACAATCATAACCGCATTGACGATTAAAGCCACCTATACTTGACGAAAACCGCGCATCGTGCGACATTGATTCGTCAATCGACCGAATAAATAGACGCCATTAAGGGCGAGATGAGCAGGACGATTGGTCATTGGGATGGACAAGTGCGGGTTTCGGCAACGCCAAAGATAACAATCTCGAGGGAAAGGCCGTGTCAAACGTATATCGCAAGCACCCCCTGTCAATTGCCATATCCATGGCATTGCTCGCCGCCGCGACGACCTCAGCCATGGCATCAGAGGCCACGAGTGCCCCGGCGGAGAACGCGGGGTTGCAGGACCCAGCGCAACCGGGCGGACCGACGACACCATCGCCCGACGCCAAGAAAGCCAAGTCCGGGACCGCGAGCGCCGGGTCGGATGCGGACGAACTGCAGGAGGTCACCGTCACCGGGGTACGTGAATCGCAGATACGCGCGATCCAACTGAAGCGCGACGCTGCGAGTATTCAGGACAGCATCTCGGCGGAGAGCATCGGTCAATTGCCCGACGTGACCATCACGGACGCGCTTCAGCGCATCACCGGCGTGCAAATCAACCGGGACGCGGGCGTTGGAAGCTCGGTGGACGTGCGCGGCCTGCCTCAGGTAGGCACCATGCTGAACGGTGAAGTATTCATCACGCCGGATCAGATCGACTCGCAACAACCTGACTTCACCACACTGCCTGCAACACTGTTCAATCAGGTGGACGTCATCAAGTCGCCCACCGCAAGTCAGACCGCGGGCGGCATCTCAGGTTCGCTCGATCTTCACACCTATCGGCCCTGGGATTTGCCGAGTGGCTTCACCTATAACTATTCGGCCGACGGGGAGCGGGGCAGTACCACGCAAAAAACGGGACCGGAGGCCAGCGGTCTTGTTTCATTCAATGACGATGGTCGCTGGGGTCTTCTGGTGCACGGTGATTTTTCCGATACGACCCGGTTCGGCACGGCGGGCGCGGCTAATTCGCCTGCAAACGCCACCGAGAGCCTCGACCAGTATGGGGTCATCCTGCATGGCGAAAACGCGGCAAGCGCGGGCGCCTACAACGGGTTCATCGGTGCGTGGAACGGTGCGCCGATTCCGTCCCAGATCAAGCTCAATCCGAACGGTAGTGTCGACGTGAACGGCGACGGGAAGTCCAACGGCGTGTTCATGGGCAGCCAGGACATCGGTCTTTACGACAGCTCCATCGAGCGCAAGCGCGAGGCCGCCAGTGCCTCGTTCCAGGCGGACCTCGACCACGGGCTCAAATTGACCAGCGATTACTTCTACGCACATCAGGATCAGTGGGAACGCACCGTCGGCATCCAGTTCAACTCCACTAACTGGGAGGGCGCGACCTACGTGCCGTTGCAATCGAGAAACACCGGGAGTACCGCTCTAAGTCAGTACAACACGCCGCCGCCCGACCCCAATTGGGCCGGGTCGAACATCTATACCACGCAGGTGTATGAAAAATGGCCGGGTGATGTGGAATCGTACTCGCAAGTCAACCGGTGGCAGTCCACCGCGCAGAACTTCAATGTGCAGTTGGATTACGACGAAGGCGGCCCCTTCAAGGCGAGTGTGCGCGGCATCCGCGAAACGGCAACGCAGGACTACATCGAGACCGACATCAATATCTCCGATTCCGACGGCTGCCTGTGGGCCGACCCCAACAGCTCATTGCCCTGCGGAACCTTCAACTATCCAACTCAACTGGGTGGGCCGCGAGTATTCAACCCCAACGGCATTCCCCAGAATACGGTCCCCATCATTGCAAATCTCACGGGCCGGAACGTCACCATCAGCATGCCGGCATCGCTTGCCGCCGACTTCGCCAATCCCAACGCATGGACCATGAAGACGCTGGAATCGGGCGAAGACTACAACCGCGAGACCGCTATTACCGCGCTGCGCTTCGATGGACACTACTTCTTCAATGATGCAGTCCATCTCGATTTCGGCGTGCGCAACAGCATACGCAGCGCCGACAACGACGGGTACACCTTGGTCACCCCCGTGTACGCCGGCATGGGCGCGAGCGACCCCAACGGCTGTCTGGTGCGATATGCCGGTTCCGATGTGATCTTGAGCGGCAATGCGAACGGCACCACACCCAGTACGTGGTGTACCGCGGGCAACGCACTCGGGGCCTTCCGTGCCGGCCCGTTGTCGTCGCAGCAGCTGTCGAAAACTCCGGCGCCCCTCGCCAACAACTTTCAGGAATACACCAACCTGTTGGGCTCGGGGATCACCTTCTGGGCGGTCAACCCAAACGCCTTGAATAATCCCATGGCGTTCTGGAAGTCGCTTTATCCCAATACCACGACACAGGCGTCGCCCGGAGAGAGTTGGGCCGTATCGATGAAGGAACTTTCGAGCTATGTGCAGGCCGACTTCAGTGGCGAGCTCGCCAGCATGCGGTACAGCGGCAACGTGGGTGCGCGCTTGATCCACACCAATCTCGATGTGACCCAGTATTTGACCGGCCTGCCGGGTCAATACGGCACGGAGCCCGCCGATGCGGGAACCACCGTTACCCGGCGCAGCTACAACGACGCCCTGCCGGCGGCTAACTTCGCTCTGAATGTGACCAGTAAGTTCACCGTGCGCCTCTCCGCCTCCAAGAACATGATGCCCCTCGACTTGAGCCAGTGGGGCGGAGGTTTGGCGCTGAATTACTCGCTGTTGGAAACCAAGACCGGTCCGATCTATGAGGTCGCGACCGGCAACTCCGCGGGCAATCCGAACCTCAATCCGTGGCGTTCCACGAACTTCGGTGCTTCGTTCGAGTACTACATCAACTCCGTGAGCATGGTGAACATCGAGCTGTTCCGCATCAATGTGGAGAGCTTCATCGAGAATGGCAGCGTGACCAATTGCAATTTGCCGGACGAGGACGGGGTGGTCCGCCACCATTGCATAGCAATCGTCGAGCCGATTCAGGGCTCGGGCAACAGCATCCAAGGTGCGGAGTTCGACTATCGCCAGGGATTCACGTTCCTGCCGTCAATCCTCTCCAACACCGGCATGGAGTTCAACTTCACGTTCGCGCCCAGCAATACGGGACAGAGGGATCTCGCCGGGAACAAGATCCCGTTCCAGGACAACTCGACCGAGTCGGGGAACTTCATTTTGTGGTACCAGGACAAGCACTTTCAGGCCCGTGTCGCGTACAACTACCGTTCCAAGCGGGCGTTCGAGAATAGCGTGGGCGGCATCACCGGCCTGGAGGAGTACGAGGCCCCCCAGCAATACGTGGACGCATCGCTCGCGTATAAGTTCAACAAGTACCTCGAAGTGTTCCTCGACGGCACGAACCTCACCAACGAGTACCAGCGCTACTACCTGGTATGGCCGGACCAATTCGGGCACTCGAACTTCGCCGAACGCATGTTCACCTTAGGCGTGCGTGGGCAGTGGTGATCGTGCTTGAGGCCGGCTGACGTGACGCGGTTCCCGGGCATGCCTTCGATCCCGGTGCTCGTTGCGCTCGCGTTGCTGGCGTGCGCGTCGCTCGCACCCGCCGAGGGTGTCTACTCACCCACCCCAGTGGACGGCGGCCTCGGGTCCGCCACCCCCATCGCCCATTGGCAGATTCAATCGAGCGCCAAAGCGCAGCAAAGCGGCGCCGAGGTCTCCTCTGCCGGTTATTCAACCGGCGAATGGTACCCGGTGAGCGGCCGCGCGACTGTGATGGCGGGGCTCTTGGAGAATGGCACGTACCAGAACCTGTTCTACAGCGACAACTTGCGTGCGGCCGAGGAGCCCGATTCCAGCGGCAACGTGTTCGTGATTCCCTGGTGGTATCGCACCGAGTTCACCTTGGTCGAAGCAGGGCGGGAGACTCGCACGCTGCTGCGTATCAACGGCATCATCGCGAGCGCAGATGTTTGGCTGAACGGGAACCTTGTCGCCGAACAGGCAGCCGTCGCCGGAGCCTATCCCGTGCATGAGTTCGACGTGACCCGTTGGGCGCACGCGGGCGTCAACACCCTCGCCTTGCGCGTGCATCCGGCCGATCCGAGGACGAGCTTGGTCGTTGGCTGGGTCGACTGGAACCCGACGCCACCGGACAACAACATGGGTCCGTGGCGGGGTGTGGATATCGTGCGGAGGGGGCCGGTCGATATAGGCGCCCCGCAGGTGACATCGACGCTGCCGCTGCCCGATCTATCTCGCGCCGCGCTGACCGTGAAAGTGCAGGCGCGAAACCTCGATGCGTCGGCACACGACGCAACGATCACGGGCGTCGTGGCCGGTGTATCGCTGCGGCGGACAATCCGCCTCGATGCCGGCCAGACGCAGAGCGTGTCATTTTCCCCTAAGAGCGATCCGGGCCTCGATCTTCACCATCCGCAGGTCTGGTGGCCGGTCGGGATGGGTGCCCATCCGCTCTACACTTTGCGGATCGCGGCTACCGTCGATGGTGTGATCTCCGACCGGGCCAGCGCGACATTCGGCATACGCAGCGTCAGCGCCCACCTCACTGCGCAGGGTTTTCAACAGTTCGTCATCAACGGCAAGCCTGTACTGATTCGCGGCGCGGGCTGGGCGCCGGATATGTTCCTGCGTGACGACCCCAAGCGCATGGAGACCGAGTTCAGTTACGTCGTCGACCTCGGGCTCAACACCATTCGCAGCGAGGGCAAGCTGGAGAACCCAGAATTCTACGACCTCGCCGACCGCGACGGCATCATGATCCTCGCCGGCTGGGAGTGCTGCGACAAATGGGAATCGTGGGCCAAGACGGGCGGTCAGCCGTGGGACGCTTCTGACGAGAAGGTGGCCGCGGCCTCGATGGCGAGCGAGGCGCGACTGCTCCGAAGCCATCCGTCGGTGATCGGATTTCTGATCGGCAGCGACAACGCGCCGCCGCCGGCGATATCAAAGATGTACGTCGACACCTTGCGTGCCGAAGACTGGTCACTGCCCATTATCGCGGCGGCAGCGGATGGGGCCACGGCCGAGACCGGCCCGTCCGGCATGAAGATGGCCGGGCCCTACTCGTGGGTTCCGCCGGCGTATTGGTATGCCGACAAGCTGGGCGGCGCCTTCGGGTTCGACTCCGAAGTCAGCGCCGGCGCCTCTATTCCGCTGATGGAGGATCTGACCCGCATGCTCTCGCCGCAGGAGCAGGAGGCGCTGTGGAAGTACCCGCAGACGCGGCAGTATCACGCGTCGGCCGCCTGGTCGATATTCGCGACCATCGAGCCCTTCGACATCGCGGTCGCCAAACGCTACGGTCCGCCCAAGAGCCTCGAGGACTACGTCGCCAAGTCCCAGCTCGACAACTACGACAATGCGCGAGCCCAGTTCGAGGCGTTCAATGCGCACTTGGATGCGGCCAATCCTTCGACCGGCGTCATTTACTGGATGCTCAACAACGCGTGGCCCTCGCTGCACTGGCATCTGTACGATTATTTCCTGAATCCAGCCGGCGCCTACTTCGGCGCCAAGAGCGCCAATGAGCCGGTGCACATCCAGTACTCATACGATACGCGCGCCATCATGTTGGTCAATCACGCGCTTGCCGGCGAGCATGGATTGCGGGCGGTCATCCGCGTGCGCAACTTGGACGGCAGCGTGGCATACGAGCGGCGACTCAAAGACATTGATCTTGCGGGAAACGGCGCGCGGCAACTGGTGATGCTGCCGGCGCTCAATGGCTTGTCGCGCACCTATTTCATTGAGCTCGAGCTCGCTTCGGCGGACGGCAAACCGATCAGCCGCAACGTCTATTGGCTCTCCACCCAAGCCGACGAGCTCGACTGGGCACATTCGACTTGGTACCTAACGCCGGTGACGCGATACGCGGACCTGACGTCTTTGCAGTCCTTGCCGACCGCGACCAGCGAGGTCCGGGCATCGATGCGGCAGGAGGGAGCCGAGGGCATCGTCACCGTTACCCTGACGGTACCCACGTCCGCGGGAGCCCTGGCGCTGTTCCAGCACGTGTCGATCAAGCGATCTGCTGGCCGCGAGCCGCTGTTGCCGATCCTATGGAGCGACAACGACGTCACGCTGTGGCCCGGCGAATCGCTGACCCTGACGGCACATGTCGCGACGCCGGGATCGGCGGCGCCGGTCGTCGAAGTGACTGGGTGGAACGTTCCAACTATCAGTGTTCCGGTCGCTGTCGAGACTCGGACAGACGCTTCGCAGGGGAGGAATCATTGAATTCGGCCGGACTCTCACGACGACTGCGCGCACGCCGTAGCCGGGACCAGATATCATTCGCTGGATACCCCGGTTGGGGTGGTTTATTACAACTCACAACACCCATCCAGAGGAGAGGGACCCATGCCTGCGGTACCCCACGTCGCGAAGTCAGCCCGAAAATTCCACTTCATTTCCGGGATGCCGCGCTCGGGCAGTACGCTCCTGGCCGCCATCCTCAACCAGAATCCTCGGTTCCGTTCGGGCATGACCAGTCCGCTGGCCGACATCATGGGGGTGGTGATGGCGGAGACGAGCAGCAAGAACGATTTTTCCTTCGATGTCTCCGACGAACAACGCGTGGCCATGCTGCGCGGCCTGGTCGAGAACTTCTACGCGGGACAGGCGGACGCCGGCCTCATTTTCGATACCAGCCGGCTGTGGTGCAGCCGGATGCAATTGCTGGAGACACTGTTTCCCGAGGCGAAGGTCATCGCGTGCGTTCGCCAGTTGTCCTGGGTGTTGGACAGCATGGAACGGCTGGTGCGCAGGCAACCGGTGGGCGTCAGCAAGGTGTTCCGGTTCGACACCAACACCACGGTGTACTCGCGCGTCGAGGCGCTGACCGATCCGCGCGGCATGGTGGGGTTCTCCTTCCAGGCCACCAAGGATGCGTTCTATGGCCAATACGCCCCGGGCCACTTGATGTTGCTGACCTACGAGAGCCTGGCGCGCAATCCCTCGGCGGCCATGCGCGCGGTCTACCAGTTCATCGGCGAACCCTGGTTCGAACATGACTTCGACCACATTGCCTACAACGCGGACGAGTTCGACGCCCGCGTCGGCATGCCCGGCCTGCATACCGTTCGCCCGAAAGTGGAGCCGATCGAGCGCACGGCCATCCTGCCGCGCGAAATCTTCGGCCGCTTCGTGAACGAATCGTTCTGGATGGACCCGAAAAACAATATCAGCCAGGTGCCGGTCGTGTAGTGAAGGCGCGATCCGCTGAACATCAACGAGGGACGATCGAATGACAATGACATCCGTGGTGCGCGTTGCAACGGTGGGTAGAAGCCGATTTCTGGTTGCGGTCGTGTTCTTCGTGTTTTTCGTGATCTCCTTTCTCACGAATATCCTCGGGCCCTTGGTTCCGGACATCATCACCGACTTTCACGTGTCGCTCACGATGGCTGCGATCCTGCCGTTCGCGTTTTTCATTGCGTACGGGGTGCTGTCGATTCCGGCGGGCTTTGCGGTGCAGCGCTGGGGAGAAAAGAAACCCATGGTCGCCTCCTTCGTTGCGGCAACCTTGGGCGCGGCCAGTTTCGCGGCCTTCCCCACCTATTCGATGGCCGTGACGTCGCTCTTTGTGATCGGGGCGGGGATGGCTGTACTGCAGGTGGCGATCAATCCGCTGTTGCGTGTGGCCGGCGGGGAGGAGCACTTTGCATTCAACTCAGCGTTCGCGCAGCTCATTTTCGGCGCCGCTTCCTTCGTCAGTCCCCTGGTCTATTCTGATCTCGTGAGCCACCTCGATCCCGCACATCGCGATCTGACAGGTCTCTACGGAGTCCTGGGCAGTATTACAGCGCCCGCGCTTCCGTGGGTATCGATTTATTGGATTTTTGCCGTGGTTGCCGGCGTTTGCGTGGTGCTGATCACCTTGCTGCGCCTACCCAAGGTGGAGCGGACGGAGGAGGAGTCGGCGGGCACCCTTTCGATGTACCGGCAGCTTCTACGCAATCCATACGTCTGGCTGTATTTTCTCGCGATCATTGCCTACGTCGGCTGCGAGCAGGGCACGGCCGATTGGATGTCCCCGTTTCTCGAGCGCTATCACCATGTCGATCCCCATAAGGGCGGTGCGGATGCCGTGGCCTACTTCTGGGGACTCATGACCGCCGGCTGTCTCCTGGGAATGGGCTTGTTGAAGCTCTTCGACAGCCGCCGCGTATTGATCGGATTTGCGGTGGGTGCACTGTGCATGCTGTCGTTGGCCCTGTTTGGCTCGGCCGAAGTATCGCGAGTGGCCTTCCCCTGCATCGGTTTCTTCGCCTCCATCATGTGGCCTACCTTGGTGTCGCTGGGCTTGAACTCGGTACCCCAACATCACGGCCCGTTCGCCGGGATCCTGTGTTCAGGGATCATGGGGGGCGCGCTCGTGCCCTTTGTGATTGGCTGGCTCGGGGATCTGTTCGGCCTGCGAATTGGAATGCTGTTTCTGTATCTCACCTTCGGATTTGTCTTGAGCGTCGGTGTGTGGGCGCGGCCGCTCATTCGCAACGCAACCAGAGGCGGCACGACTTAAACCCACGATTGAGCCTCAACGATGCCGAGACACATTGCACGGTTGGTGGTGGCGATATTGGCGGCTACGGCTCGGATCGGCGCCGCTCAAGCGCCATCAGGCCCTCAAGTCAATGTGCCGCCGGCGGCAAGTGCCGCAAACGCAGCACGCTATGCCGGGGACCCTTATGAATTTGCGGCCGCGGACAGTATTACCCATGCCATCCGACTGTCGAGAATTGCCGACGGCGTACGCTTCACCTGGCCGCGCACAGTCTCTCAATGGGACACAGCTTTACTTGCAGTCCGCAGCTGGGGCGCAGAACAAGAGCCCTGGGTTGAAGTGTCGGTCGGCGAGTTTCGCATTCAACAGTATCTCGATACCAATGCGGTGGGCGTGCGTTGGCTGAACTTAAGCGGCTTGCGTGAGCAACTTGCCGGCGGCGCCGAAGTCATCATTCGCACTCATGCCGTGACGCTCGAAGCCGAATCGGCCACGCTGCGTTTATTCGACAATCATCTCGACCTGCAACAACGCATCTTGGTGGTTGCACCTCATCCCGACGATGCCGAAATCGCGGCGTTCGGCCTGTATGCCGATCGGCAAGCCAGCGTGATCACGGTCACCGCAGGCAATGCCGGCGACATGAACTATCGTGCCAGCGTCAGCGACCCGGCCGAGCATTACGCCCTCAAAGGCTATTTGCGTGCGGTCGATAGCGTGACTATTCCGTGGCAGGGCAATATTCCTCCGGAACGCACCGCCAATCTGGGCTACTTCGACGGGCGATTGGATGCGATGTATCTGGCGCCCAAGGAGACGTTTCCTGAAGTCTACGGTGCAAATACCGATGTGTCGCCCTATCGGCGCGCCAACTTGAGCAAACTGGTATCGAGCGCGGCGCGCGGCAACAGCTGGCAACATTTGGTGGAGGATCTGGTGGAGGTGCTGCGCAAGGTGAACCCGGGGATTGTGGTGATGCCCGATCCGCGACTCGATACTCATCCGGATCATGAATTCACCAGCGTGGCCCTCGTCCAAGCACTCGAGCAATGGCAAGGTAACCCAATCTTTCTGCTTTACGCCAATCATGCCGACAACGATCATTACCCCTACGGACCCGCGGGCACCATGATGTCGCTGCCGCCCGGCGAGCGGCAGGTCAGCATGCAGAAGATATATTCGCATCCAACCGCGCACGCCCTGCAAATCCGGAAATTGTTTGCCTTGGAGTCAATGCATGACTTGCGACTTTCTCCGGATGAGCAGATCACCTGTAGTTCGGCAATAATTGCGCACCGTCCGGATTATCCACGTATCCCGGAAACGGATTATTTTCGGCGCGCGCCGCGCGCGAACGAATTGTTTTACGAGTTCGACAAATCTGGCGTACGCGCGGCGATACAGGATTTCCTGGCGCACTACAATGCGGCTCAAAGCATCCAATCCGCGCCGCAAGCACATTAAGCGGGACACGCTTAAACGCTACGGGCCTACCGCTGTTTACTTGATGATAAAGAAAGAAAACGAGAGGGGTGATTATGGGGCAATGGACACATGCGTTAGCAGCTTCTCTAGTCGTCGTCGCGTCGTCGGCGGGGGCTGCCACTTTGAATGCACAACAGAATGCCGGGACCACCACGAATGGTCTCGAACCCACGCCCCTTCTCGGCTGGAGCAGCTGGAGCTTCCTCCGCAAGGAACCGACAGCGGATAAGGTCGAAGCTCAGGCGCGGGCGATGCGGGACTCCGGCCTACAGAAACTTGGTTACACCTACGTAAACCTTGACGACTTCTGGTATCAGTGTCCGGGCCCGCAGGGTCCGAACGTCGATTCTTATGGCCGCTGGGTGACAGATCCGTCGAGATTCCCACCCCGCGGAGATACCAACGGCATCAAGCTGGTTGCCGACTATATGCACAGTATCGGGATGAAGTTCGGTATCTACGTTACCCCGGGTATTTCGAGTCAGGCGGTGAGCAAGAATACTTCGATTGAGGGTACGCCGTACACGGCCGCCCAGATTGCAAAATCCTCAGTGAAGGAGAGCAACTACAACTGCAAAGGCATGGTCAGGATCGATTACAGCAAGCCCGGCGCGCAGGAGTTTATCGATTCATGGGTCAAGATGCTCTCGGGGTGGGACATCGATTACATCAAGATCGACGGAATGGAGAACAGCAACGCCCCTGATATTGAGGCGTGGTCGAAGGCCATCAGGAAAGAAGGGAGGCCCATCGTCCTTGACGTCACACAAGGCAGCTTTACAGCAGCCCTCACTCCGACATTGATGCAGTACGCCGATCAATGGGAGTTCGCACCCGATATCGAATGCTATCGATGCGAAAAGGGCAGCAGCAGCTATCCGCTGACAAGCTGGAAAGATATTTCGAATCGCTTCAACTTTGTGGCCGACTGGCAGCCTTATTCGGGTTCGGGGAGATTCAACGACTATGACTCCATCGAGATAGGGAATGGCAGCAACGACGGGCTTACTCCAATCGAACGTCAGACGCAGTTAAGCCTGTGGGCGCTTGGAGCGGCGCCCCTCATCCTCG
The DNA here is from genome assembly GCA_963837435.1 of uncultured Gammaproteobacteria bacterium. Classification (GTDB taxonomy): domain Bacteria; phylum Pseudomonadota; class Gammaproteobacteria; order Steroidobacterales; family Steroidobacteraceae; genus Bog-1198. The sequence goes on along the minus strand of CAWINJ010000007.1, from coordinate 744,913 downwards.
GCATCGATATGACAAACCTCAATCAAGAGGACCTGCAGAAATACCTGAAAAACGCCGCAATCCTCGCGGTTGACCAAGATTCGATTGCGGCGAAAAGGGTCGTCAAGAACGGGAACCGGCAGGTGTTCGCCAAGATGGAAAGGAACGGAGACGCGATCGTGGGTTTGTTCAACGCCGGCGAGACAGAAAAGAAAATCTCCATAGAGGCAACTGCCGTGGGTCTCTCGGAGAATAAAAGCGGCTACTCCACAGACAACCTATGGACGGGCGAGACGAAGAAAACCAGCGGGGACATCGATGCGGTTGTCCCACCGCATGGAGTGGTGTTATACCGCGTGAAGGCGCTTTGATGGCGTACAGCCTGCCCCGGCGCGGGTCGGTTCTGTTGCATTAGCGGGCGACAGTCCAAACGCGACCCCCGATTCGCTCTTGTCATTGACTAGAAATGACATAAAATCAGCAACTTGCGATTGATGACCCAAATTGGACCGATTGGCGGTAAACGCTCGAAGATCGAGCGTTTACAGTGGCACTGCTTTCAATAAACGATGCCGTAGACCACCGGGATTTCAATCGTTATAATGGACTAAGTTTAGTTTAACCTAGTGACTTGGCAATGGCAAACACGGTCAACATCCACGAGGCGAAGACGCACCTCTCGCGCCTTATCGATGAGGTTGCGGCCGGTGCCGAAATCATCATCGCCAAGGCAGGCAAGCCGATGGCGCGGCTGAGCCCGATCTCCGCTCCCGCCCGGAAAAAGAACCTCGGGCTGCTGAAGGGGAGAATCAAGGTCGCCGACGACTTCAATATGCCATTGGACGACGCCGTGCTGGGCCTGTTTGAAGGGCGTTAGACGTGCGGGTGCTGCTCGATACGCATCTGCTGCTTTGGGCGCTGGGCTCTCCATCAAAGCTTTCCAAGAAGGCCAGGCAGCGGATCGATTCGAGTCAGGTGTATGCGAGCGCCGCATCGATCTGGGAAATCAGCATCAAATGCGCGCTCGGCAAGCTCGATGCCAATCCAGCAGAAGTCCTGGCTGGCATCGAACCGGCCGGCTTCAGCCATTTATCGATAATAGGCGAGCACGCAGCGAAAGTGGTTGAGCTGCCACCCATTCACAAAGACCCGTTCGACAGATTGTTAGTGGCGCAGGCATGGGTTGAACCGATGATTCTGCTGACTGACGATGATACGTTGGGTGGGTATGGGGACTTCGTCGAGGTCGTATGACGCCGCAAATTCGAGTGCCTCTAATGCAACAGTTCCCACGCATCCACATCCGGCCAGGTCGCCCGACCCAATCCGGATCCTAAACCGGCGTCTGATCCGCCATCATCAGAGCGTTGGCTGCCTTCATCGGCATCACTTCTGCCTCGGCCGCGTTGCTTTGGTTCCCCGCGCAGCCTACGATGATTACGAGGTGTTTCTGAACGCCGGCTCGGCGGGTGCGTTTGCGCTGGCCAACGGCTTCGATCAGCTCGGTTGGTGGAAAAAGGTGGCGGCACATCCCGCCTACGATGCATTTTGGCAGGGGTACGCGCTGGACCGGCAACTGGCTGCGCACCCCTCTCAGGTACCGACGCTGTGGGTACAGGGTTTGTGGAACCAGGAAACCATGTGGGGCGCGACTCACGCGTGGCTGGCGCTCAAATCGGTGGGACACGAATCGAACAACTGGTTGGTGCTCGGCCCCTGGTATTCCAGTCAGGAAAATCACTTCGGCTGGAACATCGGGGCATTCAAGTGGCCCGAAGATACCGCCGAACAGTTCCGGCACTCCATGGTAATGCCGCTCTTCAATCAATACCTGAGGAACGGTCCGCCGGCAAATCTCGCGCGGGCCACGATCTACAGTCCGGCGGAAAAACGCTGGCAGCGCTTCGACACCTGGCCGAGCGCCTGCGAACGCGGCTGCACGTACCCGTTAAAAGCGCTTTACCTGCAGGCCGATTTCAAACTCTCGTTCAAAGCACCGACCGGCTTGCGCGAGGGCGATTCCTACGTGTCCGATCCTTCGAAGCCAGTTCCCTACGTGCCGCGACCGGTGCAATTCTCGGATGATGACTCCTGGCGCACCTTGCTGGTACGCGATCAGCGATTTGTAGATGGGCGCCCGGACGTGCTGACTTATGTGACTGAAGCGTTGTCGGCTCCGCTGAAGATCGAGGGAGCGCCAATCGCAGACCTTGTCGCGACCACCACCGGCACGGATGAGGACTTCGTGGTCAAGTTGATCGACGTCTATCCACCGCAATATCCGAGTCAACCTGAGCTCGGTGGCTATGAACTGCCGATCGGTATCGACATTTTCCGCGGCCGCTATCGAACAAGCTTCGAGCATCCGTCACCGATACCAGAGAACAAAGCGCAGCGTTATCGCTTCGCGCTGCCGAACCAGAACTATGTGTTCCTGCCCGGCCACCGCATCATGGTACAGATCCAGTCGACGCTATTTCCGCTCTATGACCGCAATCCGCAGACCTTCGTCGACAATCCACTGTTTCCGAAACCGGAGGACTTCCGAAAAGCGACGATTACACTACTGCGGTCGGCGGATGCGGCGAGCGCCGTGTGGCTGCCCGTCGTGCCCTATGTCAACAGCGGGAGTTTCTAAAATCAGATCCCGGAGCTCTTGGTTCACCGTCGGTAGGCACTTGGTGTCTTTCCGCGATGCGTCGGAACTGCAGGTTAGAGCTGGACAGGTCGCTGAAGCCCGTGCCCTCGGCAACGGAAGCGATTGAGGCTGCCGAGCAGCGCAGACCTACGCAGGCTCGCAGGAACCGTCGGCGCAGTACGTACTGGCAAGGGGTCACGGCGGCCACGTTGCGAAAGGTTCGCAGGAAGTGATATCGACTCCTGCACGCGATGCGCGCAAGGCCCTCGAGCGTGATTTCGTCTTTAGGATTGCGCTCCCATAACATCTCATCGAGGGGGGCGTCATCGGGCAGGCGTTCGATGGTCTCGATGGCCTCTTGTTTGGCGGTGTGGGCGTGCATAGGTTCTCCTGCGCCGATTATCGTGCGTGCTGTAACACGGTATCGAGCATTCGATGACAAAGCGCTGCTTGGCTTGAGGGATTTGTCGAGGTAAGTTTCGTGCTCATCACATAATTCTAGCAGCAAGAGCGACGAACTCGGTTTCCAGCCAAGCCCGCCGAGCCTGCGGCAGGAACGTGACTACCTCAGATTGGGTGTGCCAGGATTGTGCCTTGGTGTGCCTGGGAAGGGGTCGGCAAGACGCTGCAAGTGATTGATTTATAAACCCCTGGAACACCCGGCAGCGGACTGAAAATCCGCGTGTCGGGGGTTCAATTCCCTCCCTGGCCACCATTTTTCAATAACTTAGAAGTGTTTGCGTTTTACGATTGTCTAATATCCGGGGTGTTGTCTAATATTTTTGCTCCCGGACGTGCACGGCGCGGCTTCCTCAAGTAAACCTTCCGAGTCGTTCGGGGATCGTCGTGAGCGAGGCGCTCGGTCGCCGTGCTCGGGTCCGCTTCGTCGCTCGCGCTCTTGGCGCGCAGGTCGTGGAACGTGAAAGATTCGGCGATCACCCGCTCGCTGAGAGCCTTCTGCATCAGACGGTGCCAGTTCGAGCGAAATCCGTCCTCGGAATAGGGCTTCCCCTGTAGGTTGCAAATGAGGGTCGCCCGAAGAATCGGTCCCAGCTTCTTCAGACGCTCGACGACGCCGCGTAGCTCCGGAGACCACTCCACAATCACAGTCTTCGCTGTCTCGACAATCTTACCGTGGCGCGGATGGCGGCGCTTCGACTTGCCGATCCGAAAGACGATGCCTTCATCAGTCAGTTGAGACCGCGACAGCCGCAGCAAATCGCCCTCGCGCTGCCCCGTAATCGTAGCCAGGTCCATGGCGCACTGGAGCATCGGTGATGCCAGTCGGTAGACCGCGGTGAACTCCGCATCAGTCACGTACCGATCGCGCGCGGGCTCTTCAATCTTGGGGACCTGGCGACACGGGTTCTCGTTGACAATGCGCCACTCGACCGCAGCCGTGAACACGGCGGACAGGCACGACTTCTCTCGATTCGCCTGCACGACGGATTTCTCGGCACGCTTGTTGCGGTAATCAAAAACATGGCCGGCGTTAACAGCTGCAGGCGGTGCGGTGCCGAATACCCGCCGTAGATTTTGAATGTATCGCTGGTAGTCATGCTGCGTGCGAGGTGCGAGCTGCGGCAGCCTCTCGACGAGGTAGCGGTCAAAGACGGCATTCAGAGTACTCGATGATGTGGGGGTTTCCGCTCGCCTCGCCAGCTCGCGGTACATCTCACTGGTAGTGCACCCGAGATCATGCCACTTGTTTGCGCGATCAACGTACCAGTAGCGGCCGTGCTTCAGGTAAACACGCCGCGGCAAGTGTTTGTTGTGGGCTCTGCGCCTTCCCATACGCCCTCGATTAACGCGCCCTATCCAGAATGGACAGGTCCGGCTTCCACAGCGCCCTTGCTTTGATAGCCCGTGTCAGTGTGTAGGCATCCAACTCCTCCCGTCGCAATGCGATCGTACCGTCGGAGCGTTGTGTGAACTTCAACCCAAGCTGCGCCAGAAAGCGGGCCTGCGCGGAGGCGCGCCGCTTGCCGGTGAACTGCTCCAGCACTTCATTGGATACAAACAGGGCTGTGTTATCTGACGCCATTGGCTGCTGCGGCACTCGACTGAAACCGAGGCACCTCCACGTGGACGACCTACTGCGACGCGAATCTCTCCCTGGCGCGGGGACTTGCCGGCGAGAGTTCGACGGCTACTATCTTATTACAGGCGCAAAGCGATTGCAAGCGAGTGCAAGCGCGTATATTGTATCCGCTCCTCCCGGAGACCGCTGCATGAAGACTGATAGCCTGCGAAACTTCACCGTCCGATTCCTTGAATCCTCCTTGCGCCGCGTGGAGTCGACGGCCAAGCCGTTTTACGGCGGTCGGCTGAGCACGGGAGAAGCGATTCGGCGACTGGCGGAAGAACGGCTCGACGAAATACAGAATTCTAGTCCGGGCGAGAGCCCGCGCGATGCGCTGCTGCGCATGGTTGGTGCGTGGCGGTCTGGGCAGAGCTTGGCGCTCGATGATCTGCGATTGCTCGCGCAGTTGGCGAACAAAGCGTACCAGCGCTGTCGACAGGATTTTGTCTCTAGGGACCTGCTCATCGGCAACGTCAGCGCCTTCCGGGATGTCATACGGCTGGTCAATCGCGGCAAGGGCAAAGGGATTGAGCCGGAGGAGCGCTACTTCCAGGGGAATCTCCAATCGTCGGAGATGATCGATGCCAAAACGCTGGTCGAGTATGTGGACAAGTGGATCGCGCTGCTGGAAGCCCGGCCGTCATCGATGCAAGCCGAATTCGCAAGCCGCAACTTGTGGACGTATCTGCGCGACGAGGAATTCTCGGACGAATCGCAGATCGCAAAGACACTTGCCCAGTACGTGTCGGACCTCCTTCAGGTTGCGATTCGGGGCTACTGGAACTCGGAGCGCGAGTCACTCATCGAGAGGCCGAAGGGGTCCCCGCCATCCGACGAGCCACCACGCATGATTAGCCCGACGTGCGTCGGGACCGTCACACTGAGAACCTTTGTTCACGAGTACGGCCTCGCCGCGACTATCGAGCTCACCACGCAAAACTGCAGCGTTGCAATCCGCAATGTCGTGGAGCTCGAGGACTTGGCCACGGTCACGCAGCTTGCCCGCACCGGTAGCGATGCACGCGGGACCACCTTCGCATGGAGCATCCACGGGGACAATTCAAAGAGCTACGTGCTCAGCAGTGAACGAGCGTGGTGGCGCCTGGCTCCGGCAGACTTCGCATCTTTCGCTCAGTGTGTCGATTCGCTTCTGCGAGAGCCGTCGATGGCGGCCCTCATCGAGCGGCTGCGGTATGTGTATGGCCGCGTCTAGAGCGGTAGCAGCCATAGGGCTCGGTGGGCTCAGCGTAGCGGGGCTTCGCCCCGAACCCCAAGGCGTGCGCACGCAGGCCGCTCGCGCGGCCTATCAGGGGATCGGCGCCGGCGCCAGGAGTCGAGATGGCAGTGGCAAGAACGTATTCCGCAGACACAGCACGCAATCGCCGATTGCTACGTGGCTGCGCCGCGAATTGAGGAAATTCAGCGGGTTGCTCGTAGACGGTCCCGTCTACAGCGATGCAGCTCCCGTCTACAAGTCAGGGCCAATTGAGGCGCAAGTTTATGAATTGTGTGTCGCTCGGGCCGTATACGGCCGCAGTCACCAACGAGGCCGCGCCCAGCCAGCGGTCTCCCGATGAGTACGGAAGTTGCCAGCACCCGGCTACCGAAGGAGATCCTCCGGGAGATCGATCGCGCTGCGTCCGCGCGCGGGATCTCGCGCAGTGTCTATCTCGCCGAACTGATTGAACACGGCACCCTTGGGGAGTCCTCGATCAACGCGGGCGGGCAGCTTGGCGCGTTAAGTGCCCAGCTCGCCGGCGAGCTGAAGGAGATTCGTCAAAGTCACCGGACCGTGGCTCAGGGATTGCGAGAAATTCGGGCTGCCCTGGGCGAAGGCGGCCTGTCAGCCGTCGAGAGCAAATCACCCCTCCTTGAGCGACTGGTCTTCTCGACATTCTTTTCTGAGGTCCTGATCAAGCGCGTCAGTGCACTGCTCTACCGTAACCCCAGCGAGCTCAGCCAGGTGGTCCGGGAGGCGCGCGAGCAGGCCGAGGCAGAAGCAAAGCTGTGGCGCGAGCGACTCCAGGGATGTGAAAGCCCCAAGGGGTCACCATGAGTCAAGCGTCGGCGGCGGCCCGCTCAGGCGTTATCTGGGCCGCCAGCGCCGCGACCTTCTTTGTCGCCTGCAGCCATCCGTGGCAACGCGCCGATGCGCTCGCCGAACTGCTCGCCGCGTGGCCCGTGACGGCCCATTGGCGCGTGCCGGTTAGCGTTCACAACCTGCTCCCGGCCACCGACGTGATTCGCGCACTCTCGGCCTATCCTCAAGTCGGCTTCAGCGTGCGGCTCCTTGCCGTTCAGTCCATGCTTTTTGCGGCGCTCGTCTGGGCGCTGATATACGGGGGACTCCGAGAGGCGGTCTGGGCACACCGGGATACCGAGGTCCGTCGCATCGGACACGGGCCGCGGCTCGCAGCGACCTATCCGGAAGGCTCCGTTGTGCGCTCCATTCGCATGGCGGTGCTCGCATCAATGGCGGTAACTGCGCTGCTCTTCGTCACGCACGCACGATTCGACGTTGCAGACCTCCATAGCGTCTGGGCTGCATTGCTCCCGATGCTGCGGGTTCCCGAGCTTCAACGAGAAATGCTCAGGAATTTCGCCGTGACGTTCGCAGCCGCCAGCGCTCTGCTTGCGCTGGCGCGCACAGCCCGACTCGGGGCCTGGTTTCGAAAGCTGGTCCGCGGCGGCCGGATTCGCCTGGGAGGTGTCCAGATCCCACGCAACCTCGAAACCAATCACTTCCTCTTGGGCGGGTCGACCGGAACCGGCAAGACAGAATTGGCCCTGTCGATGGCACTGACGTTATCCGAGCGCGGAGAGCGAGCGGTGTTCATCGACTACGGCGCGAATTTCCTGACCCGTATCGCACGTACCGGTGACTTCATCCTGAACCCGTTCGATCGGCGTTCCGTATGTTGGGTGCCCTGGCTCGAACTGCGCAGCGAATCCGACTACATGATGATGGCGCGCGCCATCGTGCCCGATGGCTTCGGGGAGTCCCGGTCCTGGCACGGGCTCGCCCAGCAGCTTGTCGGTGCCGCACTCCGCGGGTGCGTCGAGAACGGACGCAACACGATACGCGAGTTTCTCGCCCTTCTGATCTCATCGTCGGATGAGCTCGCAGTGTTCGCTGCGGGGACCCCCGCGGCGGTCATGACCCAGAAGGGCAACGAAAAGATGTTCGCCAACACGCGCAACGTGTTGATGGAGTACCTGGAGCCGTGGCGGTTCCTGCGCGAACCTGCGCCGGTCGAGCGTGGCTTTTCCATTCGTGCCCTCATCGAAGGGCAGTACGACCGAAAGGGAAAGTACGGTCAGATCTTCCGGCCCTGGCTCTTTATGACCTTCCGCGACGATCAGCGCGCAGCAATGCAGTATCTGTCAGCGACGTGGATGGAACTTGTCATCCGGGCGAAGCTCAGTCTTTCCGAGGACCGTAAGCGCCGCATCTGGGAGTTCATCGACGAGCTCGCGGCAATCAAGCGTATTCAGAGCCTGCCGGATGAACTCGCCTTCGTGCGAAAGAGGGGCGGTGCGGCCGTGATCGGCGTACAGGACGTGGCGCAGATTCGGTCAATCTACGGCTATGAAACCGCACAGAGCATGCTTCAGAACCTGAAAACCAAGGTCATGCTCGCCTGCGCCGACCCGGACACGGCGCGCTATTTCTCCGATGTAATCGGTGAACAGAGAGTTTTGCGGCGGAAGAAGACCACGACGCCGGCGCGCGACTTCCGGGAAACCCGTCGGGTATCCACGTCCTGGGAGCCGGAGATGCACCGGCTCGTGACCTACTCGGAGATCATGTGTCTGCCGGTGCGCAGGGCGTACCTGCGGCTGCCGGATGGCTACGTGCATCCCATCAAGGTTGCACTCACTCGCCTGAAGCCCACCATTTCGGCGTTTGTGGATCGGTGAGCCATGGCTCTCGCTCGCAACATCAGTGCACGGCACGCCGCGACGTATTATGAGAAGGACGACTACTACACACGCGACCGCAGTCCCAGCGAATGGTATGGGGACGGCGCTCAAGCGCTGGGGCTTTCAGGCCCAGTGGATCGGCAGGCCTTTGCCAGTCTCGTCGAGGGGCGAATGCCCGGAGGGGCGACCCTTCATCGCGGAGGCGGCGCGAGGCGCGGCGGTACCGACTTCGAGTTCTCGGCGCCGAAGTCCTTCAGCATTCAATCGCTGGTCAACAGCGATAGGCGGCTGATCGATGTGCATCGCTCAGCGGTGGCCATCGCACGGCAACGGATCGAAGCGACGATCGCGACGCGCGTGACGGAGCGCGGCACCATGCGGCTCGAATTCACGCGCTCCACCGTCATCGCTCAGTTCGAGCACGCGACCAGCCGTGCGGGCGATCCGGACCTTCACAGCCACGTCGTGGTCCTCAACCTTACGCGCCGCGCGGACGGTCAATGGCGATCGATCGAAAACGCCGAGATGTTCAAAGAGCAGCGGCTCATGTACGAAACCTACTTGTCCGAGCTGGCGAAGGGGGCGAAGGATTTGGGCTACGGCATCACGGTCGGCAAGCATGGCAATCCGGAACTGGCACATATCACGCGCGCACAGATTGAGCATTTCAGCCGGCGATCCCGCGAAGTGGAGGGAGAGCTTGCATCCGAAGGGTTGACGCGCGAGACCTCGACGCCGGCAACAAAGCGCAGGGCTGCGCTTTCGACGCGCGAAGCGAAGAAAGACTACGACCAGGCAGCTCTACGTGCAGAGTGGATCGAACGTGGTCAGCATGTTGGACTGGTGCAGCACGTGCCGACGGAGGGGCCGCCTCTCCCTGTGGTTCCGGAAAGTGAACCCGCACGTGAAGCCGTCCGCTTTGCGATTGAGCACCTAAGCGAACGGGAAGCTGCGTTCGGCCGGCGCGATGCGCTGGTGCAGGCTCTGCGCGCCGCACGCGGAACGGCAACGAGTCAGGCGATCACCGTAGAGTTGGATCGGCGGATCGGTACGGGCGACCTTGTGCAGGACACCGCGCGTCAGTGGCTCACCACACGTGCAGCGATTGAGGCGGAGCAGCGACTCCTGACAATCGAGCTGCAAGGACGCGATGCGGTGCCGGCGATGGCCATGGGGGGGCGGCGCGCCGCAGAGGCGACCGTTTCTTCAAGTCTTAATACCGGCCAGCGCTCGCTCGTCGAGCTCGTTCTCACAACCCGCAATCGGATCATCGGCGTGAACGGACTCGCTGGCACGGGAAAGACGACGGCGCTAACGGTGGCCAGGGATCTCGCCGAGCATGAGGGTTTTGAATTCGTGGGGCTTGCTCCCTCGCACAGCGCCGTGCGTGCGTTGAAGAAATCCGGCTTCGAATCGCAGACCGTGCAGCGCTGGCTTTTGGATCGAAATGCAGAATCGACGCTAACACCGCGCTCGGTGGTCGTGCTCGATGAGGCGGGGCTTGCCGGCACCGTAACCCTTCGCGCCGTGCTCGAGCGCGTTGAGCGGGCCGATGCTCGAGCGGTGCTCGTCGGCGATTCCTATCAGTACGAGTCAGTGGAAGCGGGCCGGGGTTTCGCCCAATTGCAACAGCAAGGGATGCAGACCGCGGAGTTGTCCGAGATGGTCAGACAGCGTGAGCCGACACTGGCCGAGGCTGCGCGGCTGTCAGTGCACGAGCCCGCACGGTCCCTGCAGATGCTACCGGTCATCGAGGAGAAGGATGCCGCCGCGCGCCACGCGCGCATGGCGCGCGACTTCGGCGCACTGTCGCAGTCAGACCAGGCGCAGACGCTCTTGCTAACGGGCTCTCATGATGCGCGGCGCGACATCAACCAGCGCGTTCGAGCCGAGCTTGGCCTTGCGGGCTCCGGTGAGCACATTCGAGTCTTTCGTGGCATAGACATGACCGCAGCGCAAAAGAAGCAACTCGAATCGTATCATCCGGGGCTCGCCATCCGCTTCGAGAAGGACTATCGAAGTCTCGGGGCCCGCCGCGGTGACACCGTGCAGGTGCATCGCGTCTTCTCGGACGCGTTGATTGTGACACTGCAGGACGGTACACGCCGCACCATGTCGCCGCGCCGCTTAAGCGGAAAAGGCTGGTCCGTTGGCGTCGTGGAAGACCTCGAGGTGGCGGCCCGCGAGCGAGTTCGATTTACCGGCACGAATTCCGACGCAGGCTACCGGAACCGGGAGCACGGAGTCGTCGGAGAGGTCAGCGCCGATACACTGACGATACACCGATCGGATGGCAGCAATTTGAAGCTTGGGCGCGATCGGGTGTTATCGCTCGACTACAGCTACGCAGTGACCGGCCACAGCGCACAAGGCCTGGACGCCTCGCGCGTCATCTTGGAGAAGGACACCCATTCGCGCACGACCGGCCGCCGGTCCTTCTACACCGACCTCACGCGTGCCCGGGATACGGCTGTGGTGGTAACCGATTCGTCGGCCCGGCTCGCTCAGCTTGTGCATTCGGATCGGGCCCAGCGTATAGCCTTGGACGTGGTGCGGACGTCAGGACATACTCGCGAGCGCTAGCCACGTGCACTCCGTGTGCGCCAAAAAACCGAGTCTATTGGCAAACAAACTTGATTTAATGGCCAAATAACCTCAACACGATTACGCGTGGCTGCTGAATCGACAGGAAGTCTCCGAGATCCAGAAGCATATGGTGTGGGTGGGACGAAGTTACTGAGACAAGCGACTGAAGCTGACGTTCCGCCATGCAGGCTCGGAACGCTATTATTGGTCCGATTGGCAGTACAATAACTTTCGCCAAAAGAAGGAAGAGAGAATGTTACCCCAGCGCTTCGTTTTGCTTGCGAGTGCGATTGCCCTTGCTGCGTGCGCCACTTCGCATGTGATGATCGGACAAGCCCGGCCACCAATTTCACCGGAATTGGTAACAATCTATTTTCATCCTCCGCAGACAAAGTACGACGAAATTGCCTTGATTGACACGTCGAGTAAGGGTGGTTTCGGCGTTACCGCTCAAGGCAAGACTGACGTGGTGATTAGACGACTGAAGGAAGAGGCGGCGAAGCTAGGAGCCAACGGCGTTATATTGCAGGGAGTGGGAAACGAGTCCGGTGGTTCAGTTAGCACAGGTTTTGGGCAAGCATCCGTCTCAGGTAATCACGCGTACGGATCAGGCATTGGGATCTCCGGTAACGTAATGTATAAGGCGGGAAATGGAATCGCGATTTATGTTGAGCCCGTAGCAGCGAATTAACATCTGCCCCCAATAGAAGAGGGCGGGATTGCCTGTTTTTCTTTGAGGTTACCACGCCGTTCTCGCCGTCAAGGCGCTCCGTTGCTCGCTCGGGGAGCGGCTGGCTATGGTGGTGGTCGCTCCCCTCGCTGCGCTACTCGCCGGGTCGCGCCGAGGACGGCGCGAGCCTGTGACGGCTGCGCTGCGGCGTGCGTTTTCGAGCCCCGTGGGCAATCCCGCCCGCGCAAAGACACTAGGACTCGATCATGAACACTTCAACCATTTCGCTGATCGCTCAACTCGCCGACGGCAGTTCCCGGCCAGCGACCACTGAGGAAATCATCGCGGCAGCGCGCGAACACATGTCTCGGCGAGTGCGGCGCGGCACACAGCTCACCAGCCCGAAGGCCACCCGCGATTATCTGAGCCTCAAACTGGGGACGCTCGAGCGAGAAGTCTTCGCGGTGATCTTCCTCGACAAGCGTCATCGCCTGATCAGCTATCAGGAGATGTTTCAGGGCACGATCGACGGAGCGGCGGTTCACCCGCGCGAGGTCGTCAAAGAGGCCTTGAAGCAAAACGCCGCAGCTGTGATTCTGGCCCATCCGCACCCTAGCGGAATCGCCGAACCGTCTCAAGCCGACGAGCTCATCACACAGCGTCTCAAGGAGGCTTTGGGCCTACTCGACATCCGCATCTTGGATCACATCATAGTCGCCGGCGGCGACGCCATAAGCATGGCCGAAAAGGGGCTCTTATGAGCCCCGTCTACGGGCACCAAGGATTGCGGCCTCACAGTGCGTCCAACTCCGCTAGCACGCTTTTAGTTAACTCGTCGAGATCAAGGATCGCGGTACGGCCATTGTCCAAGATCGCCCAAACACCGCGGCCGGTCTCCGTAGCGACTGTGGTTTTCGCCTCGTCTGCCGTCTCATCAATGCCCGCTGCAATATGCCGAGAAGATCAATGCGGCCAGGCCAAGAATAGCGAGGGCGACGGATGAGACCGCGAGAAACTCGAACGGCATCCTGGGAAGAGACGATTACTTGGCTACCGCCATGAAGCTGTAGAGTTTGCACTTATGACAACGCACTATCCATTGGCGATGCTGCCACACAACAAGGAACTGGTTCCTTGGCTGGCGAAGATGCAAGGCCTCGATCTGTCAGCCCGGCGGCACGTCCTAAAGCGCTTCAAGCCAACCCCAATGCCACCGTTCCTTTACAAATATCTCTCGTCGGACCGAGAGTTTTCGCTTCAGAACCTTCACGATGTGCTTGTAAAATCCATATTGCGGTTGAACTCTCCCAATAGTTTCAACGATCCCTTCGAGATGACGGCGCATTTCGTGATGACCGCAACCGAAGAAGAGAAATTAGCGCGATTTGAATCTCTGGCACGGGAACAGGCGCCCTATCTTGGCTGGCGCGCCGTTCAGGCTCGTGTGCGAGAACTCATGGCATCCACGGAAGAATATTTTATGCCTCGTTGGCAGCAGTCTCTCAAAAATGTTCGCGAAAGCGCCGGTGTCTACTGTTTTGCGGGAAATGCGAAAAACCGTCTTATGTGGGGTCACTATGCGTCGAACCACAAAGGCGTCTGCTTGCAGTTTGAACGCGTTCGCGACATTCACACTCTCGCGCACGCATTCCGTGTCCGATACTGTGCGGACTTTCCAATATTAAACTGGATAGTGGGTTTCCATGAGGGCATTGGAAAAATGCTTTTTTCGAAAGACCCCTGTTGGGAGTACGAGCAAGAAAGCCGAATCTTGATTTATGAGCAAGGAGGCCGATACTTGCCGTTGGTGCCGGATGCATTACGGAAATTGATTTTCGGTTGCCGCGCCGAGCCTGTGTTCGTCGACACCGTTATGGACATGCTGGCAGAGCGTGAAACGGCAGGCTATTCGCCGGTGGAAGTGTACTTCGCGCGACAGCACACCAAAATGTATCGCCTCGTTGTAAGCCGACGGAAATAGGGCGCGATGTCAAAGATGAATCAAGATGCCACTCCGAAGCACGTGCTCCTCTTGGGGGCCGGATTCAGCCGCAATTGGGGGCGGGCTTGCGTCGGAAGCCTTTGAATATTTGCTCGGCCGCCCGGAAATCGACGATCCTCTACGCCAACTTCTTTGGAAACATCGCCGAGGCGAAGGTTTTGAAGGAACACTGGGTGAGGTGCAAGAACTCGCCAACTTTTAAGGTCAGCTACTAGGAATTTGGACACGGTAGAAACTATGCCAACACAAGCGCTAAGGGTTGCTTTGCGGAAACTCGGTAAGTGCTCAAGACGCGCGGCAGCAACTGCTCCCACCTCGCAGACGCCAAGTCATGCCGAGTTGCAGATTGGCCTCGGCACTGCCGGTGACTGGATCGCCTGGGCATCTCGGCTCCGCTCGCTGGACTTCTCGACTGCAGTCAAAAGAGGAAGCCCTCGAGCGAAAAGTTTTCTTGAGTCAACGCGTTTCACCTACACGTGGACAGCGGCTAACGCACTTTTTAGTCGCAACCAGGTAATAAAACGTTTTCACAAAGGGAAACGCCCACCCAAAGATGAGTTTGGGCGTTTTCGACTTCTATATAAAAATTCCGGGCTCACCGCGGGCGAAGAAGCGCGCCTACTAGCGCCGCTCCACGCGACATTGGGCTCAATACGTCATCCAGACGAGTTCCCATGGGCAGCACTCCCCAATGTGAGAATCGTTGACCTAATCTATTACAAATACACCCCGGACGCATACAAAGGGTTGGGGTTGTCGGGAAACGCGATCAAAAATGTTGTGGTTAACGGAGACCCATTAACCTCGCTGGATCTACCATCGTTGCTTTACGCGACCAGGAATTGGACCGTCCACGGGTCTCTTGTGGACAGTAGCTTTCGAGGCGCCCCACAATGACCTGCCTGGCGATTTCCGGACCAGCTGAAAGTTGAGAGAATGACCCCCCTCGGACCAGCGAGGGACCATGAAGAAGTCGAGATTCAACGAAGAGCAGATGGTGCGGATCGTGCGCGAGTCGGATACGGCGGGTGTGCCGGCGACGGCGAAGAAGCACGCAGTGAGCGAGCAGACGGTGTATCTGTGGCGTAAGAAGTTCGGGACCCTGGAGGCATCGGACGTGAAGCGTCTAAAGCAGCTCGAGCAGGAGAACGGGCGCCTGAAGAAGATGGTCGCCGAAAGAGATCTCGAGCTGGAGATCATGAAGGAGATCAACGGAAAAAAATGGTGAGCGCACAGGCTCGAAGATCGCAGGTCGGCTTCGCGAAGAATCGCGGGCTTTCCGTGCGACGAGCGTGTGCGCTGGTGGGAGTGGCGCGATCGACAATGGGGTATCAGCCGAGGATGGCAGCGAAGGACGCGCCGGTCATGGCGGCAATGCGGGAATTGTCCAGCCAATATCCTCGATACGGTTACCGGCGGATGCATATTTTTCTCGCCCGCCGCGGCCACGAGATGAGCCCTGATCGTACGCACCGGATATGGCGACTCGCCGAGCTCCAGGTGCCTCGAAAGCGGCCCCGGCGACGTGTGGCAGGCTCTCGGCCCCGGCCGGTTCCTGCGACCGCTGCCAACCATGTTTGGGCGTACGATTTCGTATTCGATGCGTGCGCCAATGGTCAGCAACTGAAGTGCCTCACGGTGATCGACGAGCATACGCGCGAGTCGTTGGCCATTGACGTCGCGGGCAGCATTCGGTCGGGACGGCTGATCGAGGTATTGACGCGGCTTGTCAGCCAACACGGCGCACCGAAGTATCTGCGGTCGGACAATGGGCCGGAGTTCGTATCGAAGGCAGTCCTCAAGTGGCTGGTGCAATCGAACATCGACACCGCGTTGATCGATCCCGGCAAACCCTGGCAAAATGGCGCGGACGAGTCATTCAATGGCAAATTCCGCGATGAATGTCTCAGCCTCGAATGGTTTAGAAACCGCACAGAAGCTAAGATCGTCATCGAGAACTGGAGGCGTCATTACAACGAGGTCCGGCCTCACTCCAGCTTGTCATATCAAACTCCGGTAGAGTTCAAGTCGAACAGATCATCAACCAATCCGATCGGGGCTTCTCTCTAACTATGGATGGTCCGAAGAAAGCCGGCAGGTCAACAACAATACCAGCTCTACATAACAACGATTACGACAGCTCTCGCAGAAATAATTGGGGGCTATGCCGCGGCGTTAGAAAGCGCGCTCTAGGCACTTGGCGGATCGCCGCGACGAACAGAATACTTGTCCAGTCCTGCGAACCGCAATGTCAGCCTAATTGCTGGACGGCCTGATGTAGCTTCCGCAAGTGCTCATCCGACATGTCGAGGAGGGGCTCATACATGAACGAGTTTAAGTGAATGCTCTCTGGCGTCATCAAAATCACCTTTTGCAATATCTGAATCACCTCCTCGTCTGCCGGAAACACCTGCTTGAACTTCACAAACAACTTGTTTGTCTGGTTCGCGCCGATGCTCGCCACAAACGAAGCGTCTGCGAGCTTGCCAATCATGTACTTCTCCGCCTGAAGTCGAATTGCAATGGACAAAACAACCTTGTTCTCGAAGTTAAACCCGGCGCCGGCCTTCATGCATTCGGATACGGCCTCGTTTAATAGATCCAGAACGGGTTTCCCGGGATCGGCTGACGTGCCTGGATCCGAAAATATCGATTTGTAGGCCACGTCCAACTCACCGATCGTAATTTTCGCCGAATTCTCCTTCCAATGGAGCAACGCTGTTAGCTTGATGAATTCAACGTCCGACTCATCCCTAGAGTATTCGATCATGTTTCTAATAAAAGGAATTGACGCGATTTTCTTCCTTGGTACTGTGAAAAAGTCCTTCTTTAGGTCTCGCACAAATACATTTTTGATTCCCGAGGCCTGATCAAGCGACAGGCCCTTGTCCGTTTTGAACGCCATTTTGCAGTTTGGATAAGGAACTACGCGGTCGCAAATGGTGCGGAAGAAATCGAAATTGTGTGTAAGTATAACCTGCGCGAAATGCGCCACTTCCGATATGTCACGAAGGTACTCGATAATCGCGTACTTGTTCTTATAGTCGAACGAGTCGGCAATATCGTCGACTATAAAGACGGTTTCCTGCCCGTCCTTCTTTCGCGCTTCTACTTCGAAAATAATATTGAGGATGTAAAGAGCCTTTTTTTCGCCGGTGCTCAAGGATTGCAACAGCGCCTCCTTTTCGATAGTTGTTTCTTCTCCTGCATCCTCGAAAGTGAAGCCGAGACTCAACGCGGCGGATGTCTTTAGCATTACTGCTATTTTATTCTTGGGAACGAGCTTGAATGGCACGTAAAAGCGATTGTTAAATATTTCGATCGTCTTTTCCCATTGAGTGCGCTGACTTCGGGCAACCTCTTCAATCTCCTTTTTTCTCTTTACAGTATTCAAATGGCGAGTCACAAGATCCAGGTACTGATCCGATTTCGCTTTGAAATAGGACTTTAGGAGTTCTTCTTTAAACTTATCAATATTGGAGAGCTTTGGTAACAAAGCATCGTGTTCCAGCAAATATGCGTGAAAGCTTCGTAAGTCGTTGTTCTTTTCCATCATTTTTTCTAGAGCAGCAAATTTCCTCTTCAGTTCCTTGTCGTTCGTGATTGCATTCTTTTCATCCTGAATTAGAGCAGAGAGTTGTTTTTCGGTCGAAATCTCTATTTTTTTGACGCCGTTCAGAATTACAGCGTGTTTCGCTTCGAAAAAGCCGTTGGCAGCAAGATTCTTAGCGATGGTCTCGGCGTTGTAATAGTTAAACGTCCCCTTTTTGAAGTATGTGGAGGCCGAGATAAGCTGGTCATATTTCTGAATGTAATCGTGAAGAATCGATTTGACGTCCGTGGTCCCGAGAAAGGCGATGATCTTTTCGTCGAAAACGCGGTCATACCGAATATCGGCATATGGGGCACCCTCCTGATCAACCACTTCTTGCTTGACACGAACGAGAGCTTCGTAGAATTCGTCCGAGGTTTTGTTGAAAGTGAGAGAGACCACTTCTTCACTGAGCTTCTTGGAGCCTGAAATCTCCTGCAGACTCGCAAGGAAGGTCCCTTTTGCGGCGTTAATATCAGCCAGCAGCTGTTCGTATTCCTTGCGAAGGGAATTATCCACCAAGAGCGTTGAAATCTTCTCAGATGTGCCGAATACCTCATTGTATGGATGCAATACAACTACATTGGCGGAGCCGAGCGACGTACCCGATTCGTCCGTAATGGTTCTTAGTGTCGTTCTCTTGGGAAATATTCGGTCTTTTGAGCTAGAGCCGTTGGCCACATCCTGAAACGTTTGCGCAAACGAGGACTTCATCGCGCCGTTCGGAGCGTAAATGGCCGCAGCGCGACTGCTAGAGAAATCGAATGTGGTATTGAGTGCCTTGATCCCGTAGCAATTTTGAAGGCGGACTTTGAGCTGCTTCATACTCCCTCCATGGAATTTGTCCGATAAACGTCGAACTCGGCTCTAGTCTATCCAGTTTACAAAAAATAGGACTCCGTCCCGCGCAAACAGGTTGCACCGGCTGCGCCGACGTTACCCCGCCTTCAGTAGCGGTCTGATCTAGAATCTTCCGGCATTGTATTCGGCCTTGCGGCCAGTTGCTTTGCGAACTGGGCGGGCGTGAGCCCGTCCAGTGACTTCTTCGGTCTCTCCGCGTTATATTCGAGCCTCCAGCTTTCGATCTCGGTGCGAGCGTGCGTAAGACTCGTGAACCAGTGTTCATTCAGGCACTCATCTCGGAATCTGCCGTTGAAGGATTCCACATACGCGTTCTGGTTCGGCTTGCCAGGCTCGATCAGCCGCAGAGAAATCCCTTGGCGGTAAGACCAGTTGAGCATGGCTTTGCCGACGAACTCGGGCCCGTTGTCGCTACGAATTACCATGGGCTTCCCCCGCAGAGAACAGATGCCGTCCAGAATGCGCGTCAGGTGATCGCCGCCGATCGTGTGCTCGACCACAATGGCCACCGACTCGTGTGTCGCATCGTCGACGATAACCAAGCGCTTGAGCATGCGGCCGCCGGCCACTCGGTCAAAGACAAAGTCCATGGACCAAACTTCGTTCGCCGATGCGGGACGAATGAGTGGCTGGCGGTCAGCAACAGGGATCTTCTTGCGCCGCCGGCGCCGGATATGAAGCTTCTCAAGTGCATATAGCCGTTCGACGCGCTTGTGGTTGATCACCTCGCCACCCTGCCTGAGCTTCAAGTAGATCATCGGCGAGCCGTAGCGTCGGTGGCGCTGCGCCAGAGCCACGATCCGAGCGCGCAGTGCCGCGTTCTGGTCCGGCCGTGGCTGGTAGCGAAAGGAGCTCGCGCTCATGCCGACCACCGCCAGGCATCGTCGTTCGCTCAATCCTCGCGTTCCCATCCACCGCACCAGCTCGCGACGCGCCGGGGCGGCTACCATTTTTTTCGTAAGGCCTCTTTCGTGACCTCGTTCTCGAGCATCGCATCCGCCAGCAGCCGCTTCAGCCGCGCGTTCTCCACCTCGAGCGCCTTCAAACGCTTTGCATCAGAGACATCCATTCCGCCGTACTTACCCCGCCACAGGTAAAAACTCGCGTCTGAGAACCCGTGCTTGCGGCACAGATCCTTCACCGGTACGCCTTTCTCCGTTTCCCGCAAAAATCCAATGATTTGTTCTTCTGAAAACCGCTTCTTCACGTCCAACCTCCTGGCCGGGGTTAGACTCTAAACCGAAACGCTACTCAGGACGGGGGTAACGTCGGCGCCAGCCCAAGGCGTTGAATTGGCCGCCGTGCGTGGCAAGCTAGGTCTTCCAATCGAGCGCGACTTGCACTTGGAAGCCGACAAGCCCATGTCCGCCTACGCCGACAAGGCGCGTAGGCGCGGACACATCGTCACCTAACGGTGCTTCGGGCGCCTCAGTTGCGAGGCGCCCGAATCCTTCCTCTCTGTGAGCCCGCCGGTTTCGCTAATGTGGGCGCGCCACGCCAGAACGTCGGCGAGTTTCCAGCGCACGCTCCGATATCCCACGTTGACCGGTGAAGGAAACCGCCCTTCCGAGACATATCGATAAATGGAGGTACGACCAAGGCCTATCATTGTAGACACCTCCGAGAGCCGCAGCAGTCGCTGTGCATTCAGCGCTGGGTCGATGGCACGATCCACCTCCCTTTCAATTCGTAGCGCGTGATGCTTGCGCGAAAGTCGATCGACGTCGGCGCGCAGATGCCGGATCTCGCTTACCGCCCATTCTCGTTCTTGAAGCAATTCCCCGAGCGTGCGGGACCCGGGATCCAATATGAGGCGATCAAGCATATCGAGCGGCATGTTGCGGTCACTCTCTGGCCGTATAGAATCATATGAGAAACACTGGTTTGAGCGCTTTTCTGGCGCGATCGCTTATTTCTTGCCATATAAAACACCCGTTAAAACAGCAGGTTAAATCATATCCTGCCAAATAGTCCAGAAATAGTACTACGTAGTGCTATTATAGTGTCCTATGAATCCTTTACCCGGAGTAGTCATGGCACTCTCACTTGATTCCTTCGTATCAATACCAATCCCACAAGAGGTCTATTCCGAACTGACTCGACGGTATCCCGACGGCGTCGCCTCAATAGTTGAACATGCGATCACCAGTTTTTTGGATCGCACCGCTGAAGACTTCGAGGTTGAGGCGCCAAAGAAACGGGGAGTTCAGTGGGATTCGCTTTTTCTTCCCGATGGGACCGAGGTTCGCACAAGGTACTTTGGCAAGGTGCACCTCGCCCGGATTGTTGATGGTGAGATCATATGGGGTGACCAGTTACACGTCTCAATGTCGCAGCTTGCGAGCGGGATGCGTGGTAACACATCAAACAATGCGTGGAAAGTGCTTGAGATCAAGCGCCCGGCCGACGCCGGGTGGCAACTCGCTGATCGGCTGCGTCGGTAAGATTTCGCGGAGCAGTGCTGTAGGCTCCAATGGACGTACGAGAAGTCTCCCTGGATGAGTTTTATATTACAGTTGGCAAGTTGCTGCAGAACGCGTCTAGATCTCGTCACGCGGCGCCTACCCGAAATTGCTTCGGCACTGGTATTAGTTGGAATGTGCATCATGACGGTGTATAGTGGTGCATAGTCGGCGGAGCCACTATGACTCGTAGAAACACACGTCCGAAAGCCTTACCTCCAAGCACCCGTGCATCCGTAAGTTTCCCAGTCGAAACGTACAAGGAGCTGGAACGATTGGCGGAAGCCAAGAAAGTGTCGCTCGCCTGGGTGGTGCGCGAAGCGGCTGAGAAATATGTGGCCGATCAATGGCCACTCTTTGCTGAAGAATTGCAAAACCGGAGAATGCGATGACGCTCAGGGAAGATCGCTTGGGCGGTACGACTACGGCCAAATCCCCGCCGAACGATTCACCTGCGGAATCGGCTCACTCCATCGGCCGTGTGCAAATTGCTCAGCCAGCCTTCCCGGTCGACATAACCAGTCTCGGTGATTATCAGACCGCAGTGCCGAAGATTGCGAAAGACGAGAAAGTGTTGGCCCGCATCGAATCATACGTTCGCAGACTGCCCACGAGTCACCAATTGCATCAAGGAGATGCCCGAGAACTTGGGTTTATACCGGACTCCAGCGTGCATTTGGTTGTCACATCCCCTCCTTATTGGACGCTCAAAGAATATCGAGACGGCGAAGGCCAGATGGGTCACATCGAGGCGTACGACGAATTCATCAATGAGTTAAATCGTGTCTGGGAACACTGCTATCGCGCGCTCGTGCCGGGAGGCCGGCTGGTGTGTGTTGTGGGCGACGTCTGTTTGTCGCGCAAGAAGAACGCAGGCGAGCACACCGTGGTTCCTCTCCATGCTTCGATTCAAGTTGAGTGCAAGAAACTCGGCTACAGCAACCTTTCCCCAATCATTTGGTACAAGATTGCCAATGCCAAATACGAAGCAGAAGGAAACGGCGGTGGGTTCCTAGGAAAGCCATTCGAGCCAAATTCTGTTGTAAAAAATGATATCGAATTTATCTTGATGGAACGAAAACCTGGTGGCTATCGAAGTCCGTCAATTGAGACGCGAATATTGAGCGTCATTTCTGGCGAGAATCATCGCGCTTGGTTTCAACAAATCTGGAACGGGCTCACGGGCGCTTCAACACGACAACATCCGGCGCCGTACCCATTAGAACTCGCAGAGCGATTGGTAAGAATGTTCAGCTTTGTTGGAGATACGGTTCTGGATCCGTTCATGGGGACCGGAACAACATGCCTCGCGGCAGCCAACTGGGGGAGAAATAGCATTGGGGTTGAGATCGATATCCATTATTTTGAATTAGCGCGACGGCGAATAGAATCTGAGCTCTCGGGACTCTTTTCGCAACACACGATCAGGTCTCACTCTTAGTTATGATCGACGTCGACGCGCTTATGCAGAATGCGATTAGGCATTTCTGGCAAACGCGTGCAAAGCAGCATAAAGGTCAGGGCTCCAAAACGGGTCGAAAAGATGCGGGCACACGCGGCGCTGTTACCGGCGGTAAACACGCTGATGAATTCGTTCGGCTCATTGCTGCGGTCTGCAAGAATGCTGGGCTTTCGGAAGCACATATCCATCAAACTAAGAAGAACGCTCGACTACTACCTGGGTTTTTTCGACCTTGTAAGGAATGGGATCTAATTGTCACCTCTGGCTCCGATCTCGTTGCTATCATCGAAGTGAAATCCCAGGTGGGCAGTTTCGGTAACAATTTCAACAACCGCGTTGAAGAAGCATTGGGGAATGCCACAGACTTTTGGACAGCCTACCGAGAGGGCCGTTACTCACCATCGCAGAGACCTTGGCTCGGGTATCTTTTCATGCTGCAGGACATTGACAAGTCGTCGCGCCCAACCAAACGCGTGAAACTGATGCATTATCCGATGGACGAAGAGTTTCAGGCACTAAGCTATGCCAAGCGTTATGAACTAGTGTGTTTAAGGTTGGTTCGGGAGAGACTCTACGATGCCGCCTGTTTTTGCATCTCTGACTCGGAATCGGGTCTCAAAGGTAAATACACTACGCCCAATCAAGAAGTCGGAATCCAGAGCTTTTGCATCTCGCTGCATGCCCGTGCAGCGACATTCGCGCAATTGGGAAGACGACGCCTTGAGTGAATATGAAATTCTTAGAATGACCCATGCAAACGCCTGATTGGGTGAAGCTCCAAACGGAACAGCGTGGTTCGCTGTCTACTGAAGACCAGCGGATTCTTGAACTGTTGATCGCAGGAATAACACAACCAGAGATTGGCCGGATATTGGGATTGCATCGAAGCGCAGTTTGGCGACGCATTCAGAAGCTTCGCATGCATTATCCTCTGAGCAGCGCCGGTGCAAATACAGATTAACAATCTAAAATCCGCATCCGCTGATCGCTCGGTCAAGCTAAAGCCAAAATATGACGGCGATAGGGCCTATTCGCGTGACACGCCGCCGCGCTGGTGAACAGACAGCCAAATCGGGTGACTCAAGGACTCACAACTAATGCAGCATAGACATGAACCAACGTGCCAAATCGTTCGGGGCATCCAATGATCCCGCCAGTTCAAAGCCCAATGACCATCTCCGACTATTGCAGCGCAATTGATCGGGGAGAAATCATTACAAATCCCGAGTACCAGCGAAGCGACAAAGTGTGGCCGCCTGCGGCGAGGTCGTTCCTAATCGAGACGATTATGCTCGGGTACCCCATTCCCAAAATCTTTCTTTTTCAGAAGCTGGACCTAAAGAGCAAAAAGACAGTGAAGGAAATTGTGGATGGGCAGCAACGCACAAAGACGATACATGAATTTTTTCATAACAAACTTCACATTGCCGCGGACTCTCAGATAGACGCCGCGCGAGGAAAAACATACGACGCGATGGACTCTGACCTACAGGGTCGCTTTCTCACGTATCAATTGTCCATCGATCTATTTGTTTCGGTTGCGCCCGCAGAAATCAGAGAGGCCTTCCGACGGCTCAATTCGTATACCGTGCCGCTGAATCCGGAGGAGCTGCGGCATGCCGAATACCAAGGCGTGTTCAAGTGGTTCATTTATAGATTAACTCGGGAGTTTGAGGAAACATTGCTTCAGCTTGGAGTCATGACGCAGAAGAGTATTGTGCGGATGCAAGACACAAAGTTGCTTGCCGAATGCACGCATACGTTTCTGTACGGCGTTAGGACCACAAAAGCTAAGGATCTGACGACGCTCTATAAGGATTACGACAGAGAGTTCACTGAGGAATCCGCCATTCGATCTCGGCTGGAGAACGCGATTTCATTTATTGTGGAGCTGCCGGAAATACATAACGGCCCCCTTATGAAGCCCTTCATCTTTTACTCTTTGATAGTGGCCGTTTCTCACTTTCAGCAGCCGCTCCCCGTGATCGAGGAGTCTATCCCAGGATCTTCGGGAGGATTTCAGCGAGAAGTTGCAGTCGCGAACCTTACAACTCTTGCCGCCGCGTTGGAAACGGAGACGCCCGACCAGCCACTGGTGCCATTTGTGTTGGCCTGCTCTGAACGCACTAACGTGGAGAGCCAACGTCGCACGCGTATTCAGTGGCTCGCTAAGTCCCTTCAGTCCGCGCTTTTATGAATTGGCATGCACGCTAGCGGGAGCTTTTTTAAGCTCAATTTCTCAGCCCATCGTCGCCTTGCACGCCTCAAGGCTATTGCCAAGTCGTCCGTCGCAACCTCTTCGTTCGATGCTAGAATCGATCGAGAGATCGGTTTTACGGTTATCGAGATCCAAAATCTTTGGACCAATTTCTCGCGCGCGTACCTTATATGTTGTGTAGTTGGAGCTAAGCGTGCCAGCACAGGGCGAGTGGTGCTCTCAGACTCAACAATAACAACGCCTGGCGCCATGATTCATGCCGCCGCTAAAGTCGCAAGAGGACCGCATGCAGTTCCTCCAACATCTCGGCGGGAGGAGCCCCCATGGCACGAGGTGCGGATATTATTGAAAACGTGCGAATCCATTCAATGTTCTCACCTGCCTGATGTCCAAAAGGCACTGTCGCTACAAACGCGCGTATTCAGCGATCTACCAGTCTTTCGCAATTTCTACGCCCACCGGAACGAAGAAACAGCAGACCGAGCCCTGAAGCTTGCGCAGCGGCAGTATCTAATAACAAGAGCAAGGACCCCGACGGAGGCGATTACTTCTTTGGTTCGACGGCGCCCACAGCCATTGCTGTTAGATTGGATTGATGAAATGGATGCGGTGATGGGTCTGCTCTGTGAATAGGCGGCCAGGAAGGGGAATGACATCGCTTTTTTTGAAGGACTTCGGCACACAACACGCCCACTAATAGGGAGGTTATGACATGGCACAGCATCGGGATGTGGACCCGCCGCTTAGGGTGTACATTGACTACGAATATCTACCTATCCGGCAAATTGGCCTTATTCTTAGCAATATTGCGCAAACGCATCGCGCGATATTGATTTCTATGCGCAAGCACTCGCCGGCGTGGAGCCCGAAGTTTCAAGATCCGTCGCCGTTTGATCTTTGCATATCCACCGCACTTACGGGGGAGTCGATCGAATTGGCATTTGCTCCAAAGGGGCGGGTCTGGCCGAAAATAGTTTTCACACAAGATCACAACTTACGAATCGAATGGCCCAGGTGGAGCGCTCCCGCAATGTTAGTAGGAGCGGCCGTCTTGGGGGGCACCCACATATATGACGAGTTTCTCGATATAGAGCTGAAGCACCTCGAAATTCAAAAAGCACAGAACGAGCTCGCGCTGCCGGCGATGAATATCGAGAGGCAACTGCGAGATATTGATGCCGAAGAAATTATCGCGTCGCCGTATGTGTCACAGTGGGCCAACAATGTTCGGCGACGTCTGAATGAACCCAATATTCATACGGCAACGATAAACGGAATCCGCGTCCCACCGCCGGTGCCGCGAGAAGGGCGAGAGTTTTAATGGTTGATCAAGTCTCCAATATTGCGCCGCCAACAACGTTGTTTCACTACACGACTTTAGCGGGTGCATGCGGAATCGCGACGGCACACCGTTTGTGGGCGTCGAGCATTCGGCATCTCAATGACGCAACGGAGTTCACCTACGCCCACGGTGTGTTGCGTGAGGTGTTGGAGGGGACAACGCGAGGTACTCCCTCGGGAGTGAGTGCTGCGGTCGAGTTTATGGTGAGTTACCTGGACGTATCACAGACTTGGGTCGCTTCAAGTTTTATGGGAAAATTCGGCGCGACGCACGTGGTCTCTTTATCGAGCGAGCCAGATAAGCTGAGCCAGTGGAGAGCCTATTGTGCGGGTGGCGGTTATGCCTTGGGATTGCGGCTAGAAGCCCTTAGGGCGATTGAGAAATATCACGGATTTCGGCTGGTGAAATGTTCTTACGATCGAAGTCAACATGTTGCGGAGGCGCAGGGCATTGCCGAAAGAGTTATGAAGCGCATCCAAGAACTGCCCGCGAACATACTTCCAGAGATTGCACCCGGCGGTGCTCACGCACCTCGCGCTATTCAGTCATGGTTATTTCCGATCCGGCAGGCGATGACGGAAGAGATTTTGCAGCATGCTGCTGTGTGGAAGCATCCCGCATTCGCGGAGGAATCGGAGTGGCGGCTCGTTTCCGTACAACGCTTGGAGCGAGAAGTAAAATTCCGTGCCGGGCGAGCGGCAATTATTCCATACGTTGAAATCACGCTGGACGACATGCCGGAAATTCAAATCAGCAACAAGGCGGCCGTGTTGAATCAAACCTATGTTGGACCATGTCCGGAGCCCGAGATTGCGGTCGGTAGCTTGCAACACTTATTTGAGGTGTACAGGATTGGCTGCCCGCAATTTATTTTGTCGTCAATACCCTATCGGCAATGGTGATTTCGTGTGGTGGATCAGGTCCAATATGTGATATGCGGCGAGGGGAGGCTAGAGAGATAAGCATATGAGCGACAATAAGTACACGAAACCCGAACGGATTTGGCTGCGCAATCATGCCGATTTCAACGAAAAATGGGTTCAGGATCTGTTAGCCGACGATCCATCGATCCTTGGCCTCGGGGATCTGGTGCTGCGAGATCGGGAGCGAAGCCAACCGCGAGCTGGACGTCTCGATCTTCTAATGCAGGATCCGGACACGCAGCGTCGCTATGAGGTCGAAATACAGCTCGGCCCGACAGACGAGGCTCACATCATCAGAACGGTTGAATATTGGGACATTGAACGGAAGCGTTACCCACAGTACGATCATTGCGCTGTATTGGTTGCCGAGGACATAACGAGCCGGTTCCTAAATGTCGTTTCGCTGTTCAACGGAGCGATTCCCCTTATTGCCATTCAACTACAGGCGCTCAGAGTTGGAGCGCACGTTACCGTGGTATGCACAACGGTCGTGGATGAAATGACTCGAGGACTTGTCGATGAGGATGAGGATGCCGCGTCGGCACCGACGGACAGAAGTTATTGGGAGAAACGCGCCACGAAGACAACGGTAGGCCTGGTTGACCGAATGCTTATCTTGCTGCAGGGATTAGATCCATCACTAAAGCTCAAGTACAACAAGTTCTATATAGGGCTCGATAAGGGTGGCCAAGCCTATAATTTCGTGTCATTCCGCCCGCGAAAGAGTCAGTTGAACTTTGAATTGAAGCTGCCACAGTCGGACGCACTGGATACGGAGATTGAAAAGGCTGGCCTCGATGTTTTGGAATACAACAAGCGCTGGGGACTCTATCGGCTGCGGCTCGACGAAGATGATATAAATAAAAATGCCGAAGTGCTGACGGATCTTGCCCGTCAGGCCTATGAGCGGCGAGTCAGCCTGTAGGGTACAGAGAGGCGCAGTGATCGCGGTAACGGGGGGGCGCATGAAAATCCTATTGCGTGATATTTTGCCGATTTCCGCTCCCGACAATTACAAGCTCCATTTCGCGAGATGGAATAAAGAATCCCAGCCGCTCGACGTTTGGGTACGAGACAGACGGGAGTGGCAAGAATGGCAGGAATATCGGCCGGCACGCGATGATTTTAATCGGCCTTTCATCTTCTCTTTGATCCAGTTCTATCATGAGCCAGATATCTGGCTGTTCGGCGGTGTATTCCGAGTATTGAAGCGCCTCCCTAAGAGTTACGCGGTCGAACTGACGGACGAATCAAGCGGTTTTATCGGGCGTCTTAAGCTTCGTTCAGCCTATCGCGAACGCGCAACGCGCGTGAAATTCGAAAACTTCTATAGCGATTTTGAAGTTAGTGAGATCCTTCGCGAACCGTATACCGGTCGAGCTTTTTCGGGTTTCGAAGAAATTGACTTGTCGTTTGAGGAACTTGAAACGCTAGTACGCCACAGCCGATCGGATTGGAAGGCAGCGCTTGCAAGCGTGAAAGGCATATATCTCATCTCCGACACCAAGACGGGCAAGCGGTACGTTGGTTCAGCCTGCGGAGACGACGGAGTTTGGTCGCGGTGGTGCGGTTACGTGGCCACGGGACATGGAAATAATGTTGAACTGCGCAAATTGGTCAGTGATCCTTCGCTTGAGTATTGCCGGAAGGCATTTCGGTTCGCTCTTCTGGAGTCCCGTCCTATGCCGACGCCGGATAAGGTAATTCTTGAGCGTGAAGTGTTTTGGAAGCGAATACTTCTTTCGCGCGGTGAACATGGGTTGAATCGGAATTAGATGCCGAGGCGACGCGGGGCTAACAGCCCGGTCGGCGGAGAATACTCGACCGACGTAGAAGAGAGGAATCTGAAACTTAAGCCAACACTTAATCTGCGCGACGCCGCCGCATTTCTGCACATGAACCCCGAAGAAGTGCGGACCCGAGCGAAGCGCGGCCTCATTCCGTTGCGCAACGGGCGGGAGAGGAGCGGGAGTGGCTTAATAATCAATAATTTGCGTCGCCTGCCAAGCGATTCGCGGGTGGTTAACTCCTCCCGGAAATCGCAGCGAAGCGATCAACGACTTTGCTGCATACGCTGTTACCGAATTGACGCACTGCGTACACGGTCGCGACACCAATTTCAGGAGCGTAAGAGAGGAAGTGACATTTCCGGCGCTTGACAGCGCGTCTTCGTGAGCGTCTACTTATTACTCGAGCCGAGTACTTGTGCAACAGTACTTTGATAGAAATCAACTCAGGGATGAGATGAATTGGCCGAAGTCACTAAGCCACGGACACAGGCGACCGCTCCAGCAATTTATCGCGTTCGCAGCTTACCCATTGTAAATGGTACCTGTCGCGCGTGTTCAATACTCGAAAGACCTCGCCCCGGATTCTCGGGTTCCGCGCGCCCGTACCGGCGACGGGCTACTACGCATTCCCGCTTGGTCCCGGTAGGTAGGCTAGGAAGTTCAGACCAATCGCGACAGCTCGACATATCCGATCGTTTTACTCGGATCATTTAGGGAGGCTTGAGGTGTTCCAAGGTTATTCACTAGCGGCCAAGGGAACGCGTCGTCGCGCAACCTAAAGCGAATCGAGTCGTCATGGAAGTTTGACCACGATGCAACTACCGGCCTTGGTGCATGCCACGCAGGCCGGCGCGGGCCTAAACAAAGACGCATCAATGAAAAGCCAGTCATACCAGCAGATCCGCCGGCTCTTACGGGCGCTTAGTCCTACCTTCCTAATAATTGCATCTTTGGCGGCTCGAGAGACTCGAGCCGCCGACTGTACTATCAAAGTGCAGTTGAGCATGCCTCCGATGCCGTTGTATAGCGGCGATCGGATAAAGGTCTCACTTCCCCCGGTGCCCAACCACATCACCCAAGTAAAAGTGACTGTGGGACTTCAACAGATGACGCCGCCGGATATCGGACGGATTGGTCCCGACGGATCACTGAATTTGACGGTCGGATCGGACGCTCATTCCGACGTCATACTCGACTCTGAAGCGGAAGACCTCCAGTACATTACAGTGACCGTTCAGGACGACCAGGGCAATTGCGGAACAACCTTTGGAAGGGCAAAGATCAGGACGACAGATTCTGCCGCGATTGTTATTGGTGTAGACAAAACGACGGCAACCGCTAAGGAGCTAAAATACGCGCAAGCCGACGCGCTGTCGATCATCAAGCACCTAGTCGACGGCCTAAATCTCAAGGCTAAAAATATCTGGTTTCTGACGCAAGATGCTGCACATAGCGCTCCGCCGTACGAGGTCAACCTCCGGGAACTAGCGGATCCTGACTCCATATCCACCGCTATTACCGATGCGGCTACTCGCACTGATCGCAAGACGAAGCTCTACTTCTATTTTTCCGGGCATCAATACGTGCGACCTAAGGACAACGATCTCGATCAAAAGCCGAACTACTATTTTGTGCTGCCGAACTCGATAGCAACCGCGCAGCACCTCTCTTCTATGTACTCGTGGAATTCACTCGCACAGGATCTCGGTCAGATTGATCAACGTGTCATTATCGTAATAATCGATTCTTGCTACTCGGGAAATGTATCTGCCGGTTATTCGACTGATCCCAGTTCTTCGGGCGATACCGGCACCTCCAAACAAATGGGGCCGTCGTTAGCGGCTCTGCCGCCGAAGATGAAACTGAATACCAATGCCCTACTAACGTCCTCATCAGAAGACGAACCGAGCTGGGAATTCAAAAAGCTTGGGCACGGTGTATTTACGTCGTTTCTGGTGAAAGTGGGAGCTAATGCCCACGAAAAAGGTCCTGACCTCACACTGAACCAAATGTTCTACGAAGCGCACATTGAAGGCGTCGCAGGAGATGGTGTCTATGGCATGACGAAATTATATGACCCGGGTGATCCCAATATTCATTACAAACAGACTCCGTACGCGGATATTGACTCAACAGCAGTACAGACCCTATGGGCGCATTACAAAAAAAACTAATTTGCCTGTGCTTCGTGCTACTGGGCAGCATAGCTTTGCCAGGGTGCGCATCACGACTGTGGATCGTAAGCACATCGTTGGACACCGCCGACTACCAGCAATCCAATATTGGGTTACTGCCGGTTGTCGTCGAGCCTAACTTTGCAGGTGGCGAGGTGCCACTGGCGGAGATACAAGAAATCGTCGCAGACAGATTTACGTCCTTCGGCGTTCACATGGGCGCAAAACCGAAGGTGATATCAATTTCAGCTCTCGATGTGATCCACGAAAACGTCCAGTTTCCCTACACTCCTGGTCAACTAGCCCGTGTTGGAGCGGCACTCAACCTAGACGCAGCGATTGGAGTCTCGGTTGTGTCCTGGTACAAGGGGGACAACAGACAGAAAGCCAGCATCGATCTGATCATTACCTTTGTTGATGTCAAATCCCCGCAAACCAAGTACTGGATGTTGTCCGGCTCGTGGTCCGCGCGCACGTCGGCGGGCCTGCCGGACGCGCTTCGAACCAGCCTCGGAGCGCATTTAATCGACGTGAAGTGGTATGCGCGCGCTCATTTGAATCCCTGGGGTAGCACTAAGGTTTACCCCACGGGCGAGCCGCTCGTGACTATCAGTAGCGAAGTACCGGATCTCGGAACGAGCAAAGATCTCGCGCTGCGGTCCATTCCCTTGACGGCTACCGGCATTTACGAAGGCGGCATCGCGTCATTGCGAGTGGTCAACGACTTGTCTAACTTCCACCACACACTATATAGCAGCCCCGCTTCTACATCGAACCCCGCACCTATATCTCTGAGCGGTCCAGTTCGGGTGCCACTATCCAAAGGTCGTAACAAGATCATAGTCTCTGCGTTTTCCGTAAGCGGCAAGGAGGGCAAGCGAGTTCTAAACGTGACTAGTAACCCCCAGCGCAAAATCTATGTTGTGCCCGTATCGGTTGAGAGTTACAAGGACTTCCCTGCGCCCGTTAGAGGACGATACCCGATACAGTCCTTCGTAGAGGCCGCTGAGCACAACGATGCGGTCGATCTTACAGATACCCGCGACTTGAAACCGACGAAGTACGAACTCGCCAGTGTGCTTCAGTTCGTTGCGTTTTCGTCAGGTACGGAAGACCCGGCCGTTATTCTGTTTTCGGGCCGAATTGCCCATGGACTCGCCGTTGGTGCCGACGGCAAATCCGAGGCCACACTTTTTCTTCTTATGAGAGACAGCTCGCGTAGCTACCCTGGGATCGGATCCGTATCTTTGAAAGACATCAGCAGCTTCATGCTCCCTCGATGGACCTTGGTGCTGGACGTGTGCTCCGACGATGATCTGGCTCCCCTTAAGCAACAGTTAGCCAGTTCGTTACCGCCTGGCTCTATCGCGCAAGTAAGGAGTTGTTCCAACGCGGGCGAGGAATCGGTAATGCGCGCCGTTGCCGACTGGGTCCGCATCTACTCCAACCCGCTCTATCCCCAGGCGAACATTAGCCTGATACAGACCGTCATGCGTCGCGTTCCGAGCGCAACTCTTGTTCCGCCGGTAGGTTTCGCGCTCGCCAACGGGGATGGCAGGACTCCAAGGTGACCACTGGTCAGGCCGAATCGATTTCAGTATGCCCCCTAGTTCAAAACAGCAAAGGCCACGCAGATCGACATGCTCTGTACTGCCCGAGAAAGGAACTCATCATGAAGTTAACAATTCGCAAGCTCTCCCTGGCAGTCGCGGTCCCAATCGCCTCAATCCTCGTTATCGCGTTCGTGACAGGCTGCGCCGCTTCCAAACTAAAGTATTCGTCAAAGGATCCTGATCCCGCTTCGCCCTCCGACGGAGGCTTTGCATTTGCACTTCACACTTCTACCGTCGCTCTCACCAAAGGAGCGGCGGCCAAGCCAGATTCGCCGCCCACCGATACCAAGGCGGCAGCGGCCACGAATACCAAGGCAGCAGCGCCGACCGATCAATACACGGCAACCTGCACCGGTCCCAAGCCGCCGTCCCCGACTCCTCCGGAATACGTACCGCCGGCATGGTGGCGCGACTGTCTTCGAGGACTCTCGACCAGTGTCGTTGCAGTCAGCAGCAGCAACGCGGTATACGTCGCAATCCCGGACAACGGACTGTTTTCAAGAACAAGCGCAACGCCCAAGGCGTCCGACAGCGATCCTCTGCTGCTGACTTCGATCACCTTTAACACTACGAGCACTATACCGTCGGCGATCACTGCGGTAGGGACGGGAGCTGCGGCAGGCTTCGTCTGGGGACCCTGGGGTGCCGCGTTGGGCGGCGTGATCGGGGGAATAGGGGCATTCGCCCCCGGCGCTACGGGTAAAGCCGCCTCGAAGAATCCCGGTTGGTGGGATTTAGCTTGCGACAGTGATACGGAGTTCGCCCGCTATCGTAACTTGAAGCCTGCACCCGACGGCACTCCACCCAGCGCGACGCTAGCCGGCCCTCTCACGCTAGATTTTATCCCTATCGAGACCCAACCTTCGGCGACCGTCTCAGCCGCCAGCATCTGTTGGAACTCTCTCCCTGCACCTAGCGTAGCTGGTGGTATTCAGTCTGATGTTGTTCCCACGGATGCGACAGGTTGGTTTTACCGATTTGTGCCCGACCAGGCGGAAACCGGGCCCAAGCATGTCACCGTCGTGCCCCCGCTCATTGTCAACCGGGGAAGCGACAAAGCTACGCTGCCACAAAATGGGAGTGTGCAATGGGCTAAAAGCTACTTCGGTAACGATCCAACAACTGGACTACAGTCCTTTCCCGTGACAGCCTGTCGGGCCGTCGATTTGCAGATAACTTGGTGGCAGGAATTCGATGCCAACGTCCAGCATCCAACGCACTTGGTCCAACTGGTGACTTTCCCGCTTATCGTCGCCGACCCGAGCTATGTACAGGCGATCAAGATGCCGACAAAAGGTTCCGTCACGCTGCTGCCGGTGTGCGGCGGCTATGCAAGCAGTGGAGCTCCATCCACCGATATGGCCGATAGCATCAACAACCTGATTAAACAGGCTCAAGCCATACAAGCTGCCCAGACAAAGTGGGCAACACCTGCAAAAAAATAGTGAAATTCCACGCGCGAGAGGAGTTTTCCGGATGAACCCATTGCAGCACCTGCCGCGCTCGACTAGCACGCGTTTGATCGTTATCGTTGGGCTGCTCCTGTGCCTGCTTTCCTTTTCATTCTGGCTTAAGCGAAGTGCCTTCGCCCAGGACGCGGAGGCCCCGTGGGGCGCTGCCGCCTGTCATCCGACTGCCACAGACGTTTGCCCAAAATCTCCTTATGTGATGCACACGTCTACCGAGGGAAATAAAAGAATCATTGACGCGTTGGGCAAGGTCGGCCCCGGACATGAGGTTCCATGGATGGTAGCGATAGGACAGCACCCGTCTAAAAAAGAGTTCGCATTAAAATGCGGGGGCTCCTTGATCAACCCACGCTGGGTGCTTACAGCTGCTCACTGTTCGATACAGGCCAAATTATTTGTCGTGGTCGGCGGCCGCCTGGATCTCACAACCACAAACGGTAACGAAGCTATCGTCGGTGATGTGATCCCTTGGGATTACGACCCCAAGCTGTTCAAACACGATCTCGCGCTAGTGCACCTCGCCTCCCCACTGTCCTATAAGGTCGTCGCGCTCAATCAGGTGCCTCATTTCGGAGAACTAGGACATGATAAGGTACGTATCGCGGGCTGGGGTTCGACGAGTTATAAGCAGCCGCCCTCGCCCGATCTGCTGTATACGGACATTGGAACAATCGAAGAACCCGTCTGCAACAAGTTATACAACGATTACGATCACAAGACCGTAGTACCAACGGATTCGTTTTGTGCCATCGGGTTGGGTTCCAACAATGCGTCGAGTGATGAGCACGTGGCTGATTCCTGCGGCGGAGACAGTGGTGGACCGGCGATGGGTCTGGTTGGCGATGTACCCACAAAAATAGTTGGCGTAGTGAGTTGGGGCATCGGATGCGGCACGGCCGCATTGCCGGGTGTTTATGTGGCCGTCGCTGAGGCTATCCCTTGGATTCAAGGCGAACTGAAGAAATATCACGATACGGTTCAGCTCTCGGGCACATAGGATACCGGGCCTTACGAAGCGCTCTATATTCAACGTAGCAAGTGAGTTTTCATCCCGATGCTACGCATCGTTGGGCTCCGTTCACAATTTGCATAGAGTCCGCGAAATGGAACTTGCAACCTAGAGCGTATGAAGACATTTAATCTTCGCGAAGCCGCCGCATTTCTGCACATGCACCCCGAAGAGGTCCGGACCCGGGCGAAGCGCGGCCTTATTCCGGGCGCGAAAATTGGTCGGCGGTGGGTTTTTATTGAGATGGATCTCGCCGAGTATGTCCGGTCGCTGTATCCCGTAAGACGGCAAGCGCTACGGGTGAGTAATTCCGCCTTAGAACTGAGTGCGTCGCTCCGAACGATGAAGGAGTACGACGATTTGATGAGACCGGCGCCAAGGACCAGGCGCAAGCTCCGCAGCTCACGTGTCTAATATTATTTTCGCGAGTCTTGTTCCGTCAGAGACTTAAGTGCGACGATCAGCTGAAAGTATTAGACATTCGCCAAGGCGCTTACAAAGAGAAATCAAGAATTTAGGCTTAGCTGATATGAGGACTGAAAATCCGCGTGTCGGGGGTTCAATTCCCTCCCTGGCTACCACTTGTGGCCGGTCTGTTCCGGTACGGCGGCACCAATCAACATTTGCACTACTCAAGACACTGAGTAAAAATACTCAACGTCATGAGTAAAAAGAAGACCGATTTCCAGCGCCCTCAGGGCGCAGTCCTTGCGGATCGGCTTGCCGAGCCGCGTCGGTTCGTCCAGGTCGTGGCAGGTCCGCGCCAAGTGGGCAAATCTACCTTGGTTCAGCAGGTGACCGCGGAACTTGACGTACCGGTTCGCTACGTTAGCGCGGACGAGCCGACGCTCCGAGGCGCAGACTGGATCAACCAGCAGTGGGAGGCGGTGCGGCTGGAGGCTACGGGCAAGGCCGGCGCCGTGCTGGTGCTGGACGAGATCCAGAAAATCCCGGTCTGGTCCGAGACGGTCAAGAGGCTCTGGGACGAGGACACGCGCAAGAAGCGCTCCGTTAAAGTCGTCTTGTTGGGCTCAGCGCCACTCCTGATCGCCCAGGGCCTAACGGAGAGTCTCGCGGGTCGATTCGAGACCTTGCGGCTCCCCCACTGGTCGTTCACGGAGATGCGCACAGCCTTTGGTTGGACGCTGGAACAATACCTCTATTTCGGGGGCTACCCGGGTGCCGCACCCCTGGTCGGTGACCCGGCTCGCTGGTTGCGCTACATCGCGGACAGCCTCATCGAGACCTCGATTGCGCGCGACGTGCTGCTCTTGAGCCGCGTCGACAAGCCGGCCTTGCTTCGCCGGTTGTTCGAGCTTGCTTGCCGATATTCCGGCCAGATACTGTCGTACACGAAGATGCTGGGCCAGCTGCAGGACGCCGGGAATACGACGACACTCGCGCACTACCTCGACCTGCTGGCCGGAGCGGGAATGGTCTGCGGCTTGTCGAAGTACGCGGGGGACGCGGCGCGCAGCCGCGGCTCGAGCCCGAAGCTGCAGGTTCTCAACACGGCGCTGATGACGGTGACCGCCGGCCTCAGCCCGCAAGAGGCGCTTGCGGACCGTGAATTCCGTGGCAGGCTCATTGAATCCGCGGTCGGCGCACATCTTGCCAATGCTGCGGCCGCCGGAGAGTGCGAGCTTTACTATTGGCGAGAGCGCGGCGAAGAGGTCGATTTCGTCGTGAGGACTCACACTCGACTGACCGCTATTGAAGTAAAGAGCGGCCGCGCGCCGCAGGCTCATTCCGGTACGGCAGCATTTGCGGCAGCGTTCAAAACAAAGCGCACGCTTCTTGTCGGGGGCGACGGCATCTCGGTAGAGGGATTCCTTAGTCGACCTGTATCTGAATGGCTGGCGAATTGAGCAAGAGAAGGCGACGAAGCTAGTGCGCGAGCGGGCGGAAGTGAGCCATCTCGCTTGCCGGAGGTCATTGAAGCGCATGGGCATCGACACCGAGCGTGGAGGGGTGGCATGCGTCGCAAGTGATTGAATTATAAATCTCTCGATCCCATCTTTTGCGCCTGAAAATCCGTGCTGGGGGTTCAATTCCTCGCCCCACCTGCCTTATGCTTCGGTATGAATTTCGACTGGCACGCGCGCTATCCCTCCGTTCGACTGCCGTTGTTCGCGCGCAATGTGGTTTCTACTTCCCATCCGATGGCCGCGCAGGTGGGGCTTTCGCTGCTGCAGAGAGGCGGCAATGCCGTGGACGCCGCCATCGGGACAGCCGCGGCCATGACGGTGCTGGAACCCTGCAGCAACGGCCTGGGCTCGGATGCGTTTTGCATTCTGTGGGATGGCCGGCAGCTGCACGGCCTCAATGCGTCCGGACCCGCACCCGCGGCCTGGACACTGGATTATTTTCGTCGAAAATATGGCGATGCGCGCCAGCCTCCGGTGCGCGGCTGGGACTCGGTGACAGTGCCCGGTGCGGTGGCCGCCTGGGTCGAGCTTTCCCGGCGTTTCGGTAAATTGCCCTTCGGCGATCTGCTCGGTCCGGCCATCGAGATCGCCGAGCGCGGTTATGCGGTGCCGGTGGTGGTGCAAGAGAAGTGGGCGGCGGCCATCGCGGATCTCAAGGGCCTCCCCGGCTTTGCGGAAACATTCATGCCCCGCGGTCGGGCGCCGGGCGTCGGGGAGCGCTTCACTTTCCCGGGCGCGGCGCGTGCGCTGGCGGCAATTGCGAAGACGCAGGGAGCTGCTTTCTATGGCGGCGAAATCGCGGCTGCCGCGGCGGCACATGCGGCAAGCCACGGCGCGGCGATGCGCGTCGCGGATTTCGCGGCGTTCTCGCCCGAATGGGTGGAGCCCATCGGCATGGATGTCTATGGCCATCGGCTGCACCAGATTCCACCGAACGGCCAAGGCATCGCGGCACTGATCGCGCTCGGCATCCTGCAGCATGTGGACATTGCCGCCCATGGGGTGGACAGCGCGGCTGCGCAGCATCTGCAAATCGAGGCGATGAAGCTGGGATTCGCGGATACCTATGCTCACGTTGCGGACCGGATCGCGATGCGCCGTTCGGTACAGGAGATGCTCGATCCGCAGTATCTGAAACAGCGCGCCGCGCTCATCGATCCCAAACGCGCGCAGGTTTTCGGGGAGGGTCATGCGGATAAGGGCGGCACCATCTATCTGACGGCGGCGGACGAACGCGGCATGATGGTGAGCTTCATTCAAAGCAATTACATGGGGTTCGGCTCGGGTGTGGTGCTGCCGGAATGGGGGCTCTCGCTGCAGAATCGCGGGCACGCCTTCTCGCTCGACCCGGCGAGTCCCAATTGTGTCGCGCCGCGCAAGCGGCCGTTTCACACCATCATTCCCGGCTTCCTCACGAAGGATGGATTGCCGCAAATGAGCTTCGGTGTGATGGGTGCGAATATGCAGCCGCAGGGGCATGTGCAAACCTTGGTGCGCATGCTGCTGTACCGGCAGCAGCCGCAAGCGGCCTGCGATGCGCCGCGCTGGCGATTCAATCAGGGCCTGTCGCTCAATGTCGAGGCCTCGATGGCGGACACAACCACACGCGAGCTGCTGGGCCTCGGCCACCGAATCGAGGTTATTCAGGACAGCTATCAGGATTTTGGCGCCGGCCAATTCATCTGGCGCCTGGGAAATCCGTCCATGGAAGGCTATGTCGCCGCAAGCGATCCGCGGCGCGACGGGCAAGCGGCGGGATATGGGTGAATGTCATACTAGGACCGCAAATCCGGGTTTATGGGAGATTCCAATGAAGTCCAATAGCGCACGGCGTTTCATCGTCTGCGGCATTGCCTGGGCGGCACTCGATTTGGGCGCGGCCGGCGCTCGAGCGGATACCGCCCCCTGCAGCCTGCTAACGACGGCACAGGTCGCCGCGGCCGTCGGAGCGAACGTCGGTGCCGGTCAGCCGATCACCGCCGCGGGCTGTTCGTGGTCTGCCCCGCATATGATCGTCACACTGTCGCTGTCGGATGGGGGCGGGTGGGAGCAGATGAAGGCGCCGCTCCCGGGCGTCTCCAAGACTCCGGTTTCGGGACTGGGCGACGATGCCATCTTTTCGACTCTGGGACAGCCCGCCAAGCAGTACGTAACGCTGAGCGTCAAGAAGGGCAATACGGCTTATCTGTTCAAGGTGTATGGGCCCAGCGTGATCGAGCAAATGTCCATGGAGAAGGCGCTGGCGGGCAAGGTGTTGGCCAATTTGTAGAAGGCTCATTCTCTCGAGGCGCTACATCCGGAGCCGGCCATGAATATTACCGAGATCGCCGGCCCTGGCGCCCAAGCGAGCCAGATTCTCTCCCTGCAACGTGCGGCCTTCCTGCACGCAGGTCCGCCCTCGCTCGAGCAGCGTCGAGCGGACCTGAAGAAGCTCCGCAGCGCCATTCTCGAGCGGCGAGGCGAGATCGAAGCGGCGCTGAACGCCGATTACGGTCATCGCTCGCGGCATGAGACCGCGATCATGGAGACGACGCCGCTGATCCTGGGCATCGACTATCTGTGCCGCAATTTGCGCCGCTTCATGCGCCCGACGCGCCGGCACGTGGCAATGACATTCCGCTTCGGCAGCGCCCGCGTCGAATATCAACCGCTCGGCGTGGTCGGCATCATGGCGCCCTGGAACTATCCTTTATCGCTGGCGCTGACGCCCTTGGCGACCGCGATGGCCGCCGGCAATCGGGCAATGATCAAGCCGTCGGAATTCACTCCTGCGACGGGCGATCTGCTCGCAAGCCTGCTGGCGCAGACCTTCTCGCGCGAGCAGGTGGCGGTCGTGAGCGGCGATGCCTCGATCGGGGCGGCATTCTCCGCGCTGCCCTTCGATCACCTGCTGTTCACAGGCAGCACCGCGGTTGGGCGCGCGGTGATGAGGGCGGCCAGCGACAGTCTCACTCCCGTGACACTGGAACTCGGCGGCAAGTCTCCCGTCATCGTCGACAGGGGCTACCCGCTGGAGCGCGCGGCGTCCGGCATCGCCCACGGGAAGCTGGCGAACGAAGGCCAAACTTGCATCGCGCCTGATTTTGCGATGGTGCACGAGGACGATGTCGGCGCGTTCACGAGCGCCTATGAGCAGGCAGTCGCCCGTCTCTATCCCACGGGACCCTCGAGCGATGACTATAGCTCCATCATCAACGATCGACATTTTGACCGTCTGAGCGGGCTGATCGACGATGCCCGCGCCAAGGGTGCGCGCATCGTGACGGTCGGACGAAATCCCGAGGATGCGGCGCGCCGTGCGCGTACCTTGGCGCCGATGCTGCTGCTCGGTGTCAACGATGGCATGCGGGTCATGCAGGAGGAGATCTTCGGACCTCTCCTGCCGGTGATTGCATACCGCAATCTCGACGAGGTCATTGGCTACCTCAACGGGCGGCCTCGGCCGCTGGCGCTGTACTACTTCGGCCACGATGCCGGGCACCGGCGCCAGGTGTTGGGCCGTACGACCTCCGGCAATGTCACGATCAACGGCACGCTGCTGCATTACGCCCAGGACGATCTACCCTTCGGCGGTATCGGCGCGAGCGGCATGGGTGCGTATCACGGCATCGAAGGCTTTCGCAGGCTCAGTCACGCCAAGGGCATCTTCCTGCAGGGCAGGTGGAACGGCGCCAATCTGCTGCGCGCGCCGTTCGGACGACTGGCGGAGGCCATTCTGGATTGGATGCTGAGAGGCAGATAACGCGCGCTACTATCGTGCGGCGCGGGTTGGCCGGCGCCCGTGCTTATTGCAGCGAAGGCCTCTAGGTCGGGGCAGGCGAGGCAGATTCGGGCGTTTGAGTATCTGGCACGATAATTGCTGTGTCTGCATGGTGTAGTATATCGGCACTAACCGTATGCGCTTGCCGTCGCTCAAATTTCTGAAGACCTTTCAGGTCGCGGCCAAGCTGCAGAGCTTCAAGGCTGCCGCCGAGGAATTATTCGTCACTCCATCGGCCGTGAGCCATCAGATCAAGGGGCTCGAGGAACAGCTCGGCGTGGCCTTGTTCGAACGCGGCGTACGCACGCTCACACTGACCGACGCGGGCGCCCACTACCTCGAGCACATCAACGATATCTTCTCCAAGCTCGAGTCGGTCACCGAGCAGCTACAGGAGCGCTATGGCCGCACCATCATCCGGCTGAACGTGCCGCCGTTCTTCGCGAATGAAATGCTGCTGCCGCGGCTGGCTTCCTTTTCGCAGGCCCGCGAGGAAACCGACATTCGCATCGAGACGACGTTTTCTGCGCCCAAGACCCACCCGCCGGAGGCCGACCTGTCCATCGTGGTGGGTTCGGGTCCCTGGGAGGGATTGACGGTTCATCCCTTGTTCGCGCAGAGCTTCATCGCCGCCTGTTCGCCGGCATTCCTCGCGGAAAATCCCATCCACGCCTATACCGATTTGAACGGCAAGACACTGCTGCTGCACGAGGAACGGCGCGAAGCGTGGGAACGCTGGGCGGCGGGTTTGGGAATCGAACCCATCAAGCCCAATCGCCTGGTGCGCCTGGACACCATGTCGGCGGTGGTGCTTGCCGCCGAGCAGGGCGTGGGTGTTGCCCTGGTTCCGTCGCGCCTGTGCGCCGATCGCTTCGTTGCCGGCGGCCTGGTGAAATTATTCGATGCGGAATTGGCCACGAACGAGAGCTACGTCGTTTTGCAGCGGCCCGAGGACGGCGCGCGGGAAGATCTGCAGGAGCTGACGCGCTGGATACTGAGCAAGTGTCGCGTCGCTTGAGCGCTGGGCGGCGGTCAGCTGGTCGGGGACACATGAAAGGAATTGCAAGAGCGGACGAAAATTCTCGTTTGTCGGCGCGCTGAGCGCTGTCTATGGTGGCTGCGGGGCGTTGGTATTTTTGACCATCAAGGATACCACCATGAACTATCGACGCATCGCTCTCCTGCTCGCCGCCGGCGCCGCACTGGCGCCCGCCGTTTCCAGTGCATCCTCCGAGAAGGACGCAATCAACG
Organism: uncultured Gammaproteobacteria bacterium; assembly: GCA_963837435.1. Lineage (GTDB taxonomy): Bacteria > Pseudomonadota > Gammaproteobacteria > Steroidobacterales > Steroidobacteraceae > Bog-1198. The sequence continues at coordinate 703,177 of CAWINJ010000007.1, read as the reverse complement.
CCTGCGCACATGCCTTCGCATCGAGCCTGGCATCGCCCGGGTCCGCCGCTCCGGGATTCAAGGTGGTGTTCCGCGGCAACCGATACTCCGGTTCAATGCTCGAGTTCTACAATCGCGCCTATGTCTTCGATTTGCTCGCCAACGATCCGAAGACCGGATTGCCCTATGCGCGCGCGACGTGCGCGACGGATGCCCGCGGCGCCGTCGTCGCCCTGTCGCCGGTGCCCTTGGATGCCGCGCCTGCGGCGCTCGCCGCCAAGCTCTAGTTGTCGGGTCGAAGAACGAGTTATCGGGTCGAAGAGCGAGCCCGCCGGCCACGGCTGGCGGGTTTTGCACGGCTGGCGGGTTTTGCACGGCCGGCGTATAAATTCGCCATGAGCATCGCATCGAATGAGAGAGTGGCCGCGGCGGCCGCCCTGGAACTGGTGGTCGCCGTGGCGGAGAACGATGTGATCGGCCGCGGCAATCAGCTGCCATGGCACCTACCTGCGGATTTGCGGCATTTCAAGGCGCTGACTCTCGGCAAGCCCGTGCTGATGGGGCGCAAGACCTATCAGTCCATCGGCAAGGCGCTGCCGGGGCGAGAGAACATCGTGCTCAGCCGTTCGCAGGAATTTGCGCCGACCGATTGCGTGGTGGTGACGACTCTCGAGGATGCGCGAATCGCGGCCGGCGCAAGCCCTGCATTGATGGTGATCGGCGGAGCCGAGATCTACCGCCAATGTCTGCCGCTCGCCAGCCGAATCCATCTGACTCTGGTGCATGCCCGCATCGAGGACGGCGACACGGTATTCGCGGGCTGGCGCGGCGGCGAATGGCATGAGGCGGCATGCGAACGCCATGAGTCGGACGACAAGAACCCCCATGCCTATAGCTTCATCACGCTCGAGCGCGGCGCGGCGCAGCGGATCAATTGAGCGGCGCCAACCGGGCGTGGATCTCGCGCTCCGCGCGCTCGAAGTCGATGTCGGCGAGAGTGGCGGCGGCGCCCGCCGTCAATTCGGCCAGCAATTGCGCCTGCACGGCTCCGCGTTCCAGCGCCGTACGGTAGGGGATCTCGTGGTGAAACATCACCATGGAGTAGCGCGGGATGAAGCGCTGCGGGAAACGCCGTTCCAGCTCCAAGGACAATGACTGCTGCAGCTGAAATTTGGGGTGGGCGACGCGATCGCGCATTTCCAGATAATTGTCGAGCGCCATGGCGGCGATGGCGTCGGTGTCGGGCTTGCGCAGAGCGCTGAATTCGGCGAACACCCGCTCCCATGAACTCTGCCGGCTCAAGCAGGCATCGAATTGCACGCAATCCTCGAAGCAGCAATTCATGCCCTGGCCGTGAAAGGGCACGATGGCGTGTGCCGAGTCCCCGATGAGCGCGGCCATTCCGCGGTAGCCCCAAGGGCTGGCCGACACCGTGCCTAGAAAGCCGATGGGGTGATTCTGGAATTCGGCGATGCAGTCGGGCATCAATGCGCGCGCATCCGGGAAACTGCGCGATAGGAATGCGTCGATGGCGCTCTTCTCGGTCAGACTGTCGAAGCTCGGCGCGCCGTGTTTCGCGAGGAAGAGAGTTGCCGTGAAGCTGCCATCCTCGTTGGGCAGGGCGATCAACATGTAGTTGCCGCGGGGCCAGATGTGCAGGGCATCGTGCGCCATGCGATGGCGTCCCGCGGCATCGGCCGGTATGGAGAGCTCTTTGTAGCCGTGTTCCAGATCGGTTTCGTGGGCGTCGATCAGCCGCAGAGTGCTCATGCGCCGGCGCATCCAGGAGCCTGCTCCGTCGCTGGCCAGCAGCGGTTCCATGGGTATGCTGAGCAGACGATCCTGGCGAAGATCGCGGATCAGCGCCGTGCCCGCGCCGAATTCGGCGGCCTCGAATCGGTGCTCGAAATGCAGACTCACGCCGGGTTGCCGCGCAGCCACCTCGAGTAGGACCTGATTGAGCTTGTGCCGGGATATCGAATAGATGAGCTCGCCCGGCCGCTGTCCGTAGGGTTGCAGCGAGGTGCCTCCCTCGAGGTCATGAATGAGCCGTCCGCGCATGGGCAGCAGCAAAGGCTCGATGTCCTGAAATACGCCGGCTATGCGCAGGGCATGAATGCCGCGATCCGCCAACGCGAGATTGATGGAGCGGCCTGATTGCGCGGCGTTCTCTCTGGGGTCGGAGCGGCTTTCGTACACTTGCACCGCGTGGCCGCGGCGCTGCAGGAGAATGGCGAGTAGAGCGCCGGTGGGGCCGGCGCCGACGATGCGCACCGTGGCTCGATTCTCGCTCACGCCCGCACGGCTTGCGACAGGGCGTCGACCGCGGCGAGCACATCGCTGAAGGTGTTGTAGAGCGGGATGGGTGCCAGGCGCACCACATCAGGCTCGCGCCAATCGGTCACCACCCCGGCCTGGCTGAGCAGATCGTGGCAGCGTTTGGCGGCCGCCGGCGGGCGCGCGATCCGCAGGCTCAGTTGACTGCCGCGATCGGCCGGTGCGCTCGGCGTGATGATGTCCACGACACCCGGCAGCCGCTCGTCAATCAGGCGCTGCAGGAATCCGGTGAGCGCCATGGATTTCTCGCGCAACCTGCCCAAGCCCGCGCGGCTGAATATATCCAGCGATGCCAGCAAGGGCGCCGCCGAGAGCACGGGCGGATTGCTGATTTGCCAGCCTTGCGCGCCCGGGATGGGATTGAAATCCGGTCCCATCTGAAACCTCAGCGCCGGGTCGTGTCCCCACCAGCCGGCAAACCTCGGCACATCGCCGCCGCGTGCATGGCGCTCGTGCACGAAGCAGCCGCCGATGGCGCCGGGACCGGCGTTCAGATACTTGTAGCTGCACCACACCGCGAAATCGACATTCCAATCGTGCAGATGCGAGGGCGTATTGCCGATGCCATGGGCGAGATCCAGGCCCACCACGGCGCCGGCGCGGCGCGCGGCCTCGATCACGGGCGCCAAGTCGAAGGCTTGCCCGGTGAGATATTGAACCGTGGGCAATAACACCAGCGCGAGAGCTGCTCCCTCGCGTTCGATGCGCCCGATCAAGTCCTCGGTTCTCAGCGTCCTCTCGCCCGGCCGCGGTTCGATCTCGATCAAATGCTCGGCCTCGTTCAGGCCGTGAAAGGCCAGCTGCGAGACCACGGCGTAGCGATCGGAGGGAAACGCCGATTTCTCCATCAGCACGCGATTGCGCTTTGCGCCGGGCCGAAAGAAACTCACCATCATCAGGTGCAAATTCACCGTCAGCGAATTCATGGCCACCACCTCGCTCGCTTCGGCGCCGATGAGCGCGGCGAGCGGCGCGGCCGCCTGCTCGTGGTAGGGAATCCAGGGACGCCCGGCGGCGTGATGCCCGAGCACCCCCAGCCGTTGCCAGTCCTCGAGCTCCTGTTGCACATAATCCGCCGCCGATTTGGGCTGAAGCCCCAAGGAATGGCCGCAGAGGTACACCAATCGCCGGCCCGCGCCGTCGCAGGGATGATGAAATTCCTGCGCAAAGGCCGCCAGCGGATCGCGCGCATCGAGGGCCTGGGCGTCTGCTGCGCCGGGAGTCACTTGCCCGGAGCCTGCATGACGGTGCCGCAGACGGTGCAGGTGCGATGCGCGGCGCTCGAGTAGAAGCGGGAGAATATCTCCGGCAATTGCGTCTCGATGTTGCGGACGGCGACGTGCTCGAGATACAGGCGATGGCCGCAGTGCTCGCAATGCCAGGAGAATCCGTCCAGCTCTTCCGGACCGCGGCGCCGCTCGACCACGATCCCGACGCTCCCCGCCGGACGCTGCGGCGAATGCGGCACCTGCGGCGGCAGGAGGAATACCTCGCCCTGTCGAATGGGCACGTCGGTCAGGCGTCCGTCCTGCACGGTCTTAAGCACCATGTCTCCCTCCACTTGGAAGAAGAACTCCTCGCTCGGGTCATGATGAAAATCCTTGCGCGAGTTGGGGCCGCCGACCGCCATGACGATGAAGTCGCTGTCCTGAAACAGCAGCTTGTTGCCCACCGGCGGTTTGAGCAATTCGCGGTTTTGCTCGATCCATCGATGCAGGTTGAAGGGCGGAAGCAAACGCATGCCCGCATTATAGCGGGGCCGTGAAACTTCGCCGCCATTGACATAGTCATACAGGTCGGAGGTCTGCTATGCGGTCTGTTTGGGCGCTCGCCGTGGCTGGATTGATGGTGCTCGCGGTGCACGGGCCGGCGGACGCCCAGAATGCCACCGGCATTCCGATTGCGGCGGTATGGAAGGAACAGCACATGAATTTCTTCTACCTGGGCCGCACCTCGCGCTATTCGTGCCAGGGCCTGCGCGACAAGGTGCGCGCCCTGCTGCTGGATCTGGGCGCGCGGCGGGATATCCGCATCACGGCGCTGGGTTGCGACGATGCCGATGTGCGGGGGCGGCCGCGCGCCTCGAGCCCGAGCCTGACCATCGTGGTCTCGACGCCGGCCCTTCCGGACGCATCGGCCAAGCCGCTGCACCCGGGGGATCTGGCGGCCGTGGATGCGCGCTTCGAAAATTTCACCATCGCCAGCGACGCCTTCCGCAACATGGGTATCGCCGACTGCGAGCTGGTCGAGGAGTTCGCGCGTCAAATCCTGCCGAGGCTCGTGACCCGCAACCTCAGGCAGGACATTACCTGCGTGCCCTTCCAGCAGAGCGGCAGCCGGTTTCTGGTACGAGGCGAGATACTGAGAACCCTGGCGCCGCGCTAGGGAGTCTGGGCGGTCGGAAGGCGTCGATACTCCTAGTGCGTCGCGCAGGGTACCTGTACGGGCTTGGCATCGGGGTCGTCCAGACGCAGCGCCGTCAGGGCGCCGCCCCAGACGCAGCCCGTATCGAGGCCGATGACATCGGAATTGCTGAAAAAGCCCAAGGTGGACCAGTGGCCGAAGACGATGCGGGGTCCCCGCCAACGGGCATCCGGCGCCTCGAACCAAGGGATCAGCGATTTGGCCTGCGGCTTCTTCGGCGATCCCTTGGCGCGCAGCATCAAGCGGCCACCGGCGTCGACGTAGCGCAGCCGCGTGAAGCAATTGACGATGAATCGCAGGCGTTCCTCGCCGCTGCGGACCTCATCCCAGCGATCCGGCTGGTCGCCGTAGAGCCGGCTGAAGAGTTTTTCGGGGTTGCCGCGCAGGCTGCTCTCGAATTCTCGGGCGCATTGGCGTGCCAGTGACAAATCCCATTGGGGAGCCAAGCCTGCATGCAGCATGCACGCGTTCAGTGCGCCGTCTTCGTGAAGCAGCGGCCGGGCCGCCAGCCACTCGAGCAAGGCATCGCGATCGGGGGCGGCCAAGATTTCGTCCAACGTGTCATCGGTGCGCGTATGGGCGGCGCCGAAGGCCACGGCCAAGAGGTGCAGGTCGTGATTGCCCAGGGTCACCGTCGCCGCATCGCCCAAGGAACGAATTCTGCGCAGAACGGCGAGCGAGGCGGGACCTCGATTGACCAGGTCGCCGACGAACCAGAGCTGGTCGCGATCCGCCGAATATCGTAGGGCGGCGAGCAAGGCGCCGAGCTCCTCGTCGCAGCCTTGCACATCGCCGATAGCGTACAGAGACATCAGCCCCCCATCGGGCTAGTGCAGCACTCCGGGCATCGCCAGCCGGAACGGAGCGATGGGCGCATCGAATTGCTGCCCATCGTCCGCCACCATTTGGTAGCTGCCCTGCATGGTGCCGACCGGGGTTTCGATGACGGCGCCGCTCGAGTAGCGGAATCCCTGGCCCGGTTTCAGGTAAGGCTGTTCGCCGACCACGCCGTCGCCGCGCGTCTCCTTCACGTTGCCATTCGCATCCGTGATGATCCAGTGACGCGTCAGCAGCCGAGCCGGCACCAGGCCTTCATTGCGTATGGTGATGGTGTACGAGAAGACGAAACGCTTGTCGCGCGGGTCGGACTGCTCCTCGATATAGGAAGTTTCAACTTCAACACGAATTTTGGGGTTTGCCGGTTCGGGTGTCATGTCCTGCATCGTATTACTTCAATCGGACCGCGAGCACGTCGCAATGCGCGGCGTGCAGGACCGTGTCCTCGGTAAAATTCACCAGGATGGCCAGCCCGTGGCGCTCACGGCTGCCCAGAACGATGAGATCCACCTTCTCCTCTTCGGCCACGCGCAGGATTTCGGATTTGGTATTGCCGGCTTCCACCCGCGCGGAGGCGCGCGGGATCGACAGCTTCGCGAGGAACGCATCGAGCTTGGTGCGTGAACTCTTGAGCATCCCGTCCTCGATTTGTCCCGTCGGCATCAGCGATTCACCCAGAGGCTCGACAGGCACGAATTCCACGACATGCAAGGCGAGCACCGCGGCTTGCGAGAACGAGGCCAGGTCCCGCGCGGCAATGGCCACCTGCTCGCTGTCTTCCGACAGATCCAGAAGCACCAAGATCTTCTTGTAGGCGGCCATGCGCCTTCAAGTATAGCCGACCAATCGGGAGTAATGGGCGGCCAGCCGGCCGAATTGCACCGGCGCCAGCGTTTCGGGGCGCAATTGCGGATCGATGCCGCAAGATTCGATGTCCTGCGCGGCGAGCAGACCCTTCAAGGAGTTGCGCAGGGTCTTGCGCCGGTGAGAGAAGGCCGCGGTCACCACAGTCCGAAACGCGCCATCGCCGCCTGTGTCGAAGCGGGGGTTCTCGGCGGGCCGCAGGCGCACGATGGCGGACCACACCTTGGGGCGCGGCTGGAACGCGCCGGGACCCACATCGAACAGTCCCTCGACCTCGGCGACGGCCGCCAGCATGACGGTCAAGCGCCCATAGTCCTTGGCTCCCGGCGCGGCGGCCATTCGATCCACGACTTCCTTTTGCAGCATGAAGTACATGTCCGAAATGGCCGATCGCTGGGCCAGCAGCCGGAACAACAGCGGCGTCGAGATGTTGTAGGGCAGGTTGCCCACGACGCGCAGCGGCCCACCCGTCCCGCGAAGTCGGTTGAAGTCGGTATCGAGCACATTTTCAACGTGCACCGTGAGCCCGCCCTTGCCGCGCGGATCGGCCTCGAGCGCCCGAGCCAGGTCGCGGTCGATTTCGATCACATCCAGGCGCTTGGCGCGATCGAGCAGCCCCCAGGTGAGGGCGCCGCGGCCGGGTCCGATTTCCACGATTCGCTCGCCCGGGGCCGGCGCAACTACCTCGATGATCCGGCGGATGACCCCGGGGTCGTGCAGGAAGTGCTGGCCGAAGCGCTTACGGACCGGCACGAGCGGAAAGAGCCGTCATTTCTATCGCGAGCGTCAATGCTGCCCGCAAGCTCCCCACGTCCGCGCGGCCGGTGCGCGCCAAGCTCAGGGCGGTTCCATGATCGACGCTGGTGCGCAGAATGGGCAGTCCCAAGGTGACGTTCACGGCGTTGCCGAATCCCACATGTTTGATGACCGGCAGGCCTTGATCGTGATACATCGCGACGATGACATCGGCGGTCTGCAGGAAGCCGGGAGTAAAGGCCGTGTCCGCCGGTACGGGCCCTTGGATGTTCAGCCCTTCGGCTCTCAGCTGCTCGATGACGGGCTGGATCACCTCGATCTCCTCCCGGCCCAGGTGACCCGCTTCGCCGGCATGCGGATTGAGGCCCAGCACGGCGATTCTCGGTGCGGCCACGGAGAAATGCCGCTCCATGTCCATGCCGACGATGCGCAGCGTGGCCAGCAGCCGCTCGCGGGTGATGGCGCGGGGCACGTCGGCGAGCGCCAAGTGAGTGGTCACCAAGGCGACCCGCAATCGACCGCTCATGAGCAGCATCACGGGCAGGGCGGCGCGCGTCCGTCCGGCGAGATACTCGGTGTGGCCGGTGAATGCATAGCCTGCATCCATCAAAATGCTCTTTTGCACGGGCGCGGTCACCATGGCGGCAAACTCGCCGTTCATGCAGCCGTCGCAGGCGCGGTCCAACATTTCCATCACGTAGGCGGCATTGCCCGCATCTGGCGTTCCGGCGATCACGGTCCTTGCGGTGGGAATATGCAGCACCTTGATGATGCCCGCGCGATGCGCCATGGACGCCGTCGAGGGCTGGTAGCGTTCGATGGTCAGCGGCAGTCTCAGGGCGTCGGCCGTGGCCGCCAGCAGGCCGGCATCGGCCGCGACCACGATATCGGCATCCCATGCGCCCTGCGCCAAGGCGACGCAGGCATCCGGCCCGATCCCTGCGGGTTCGCCCGACGTGATGACGATCCGCGGTATGTACACTACATCTTGATTTCGACGAAAGCCTCGTCGCGCAGCCGACGCAGCCAAAGCTCGGTTTCTTCGTCCGCCTTGCTCTCGCGGATGGCGGCGAATGCACGCTGCCGCCGCACATCGTCGGTGCTGTCGTAGGTACGGGTCCCGAGCATCTGCACGATGTGCCAGCCATAGCGGCTCTTGAATGGCTGGCTGATCTCATTGACCTTCAGGTCGGCTATCGCCTTGTCGAATTCCGGCACGAAGGTGCCGGGTCCGGTCCAGCCCAAATCCCCGCCGTCCGGCGCGGAGCCCGGATCGGCCGAATTGGTCGACGCCAGGCCGGCAAAGTCCTCGCCGTTCAGGATGCGTTCGCGCAGCTTGCTGAGCTTCTCGCGCACCGTTGCGTCATCGTCCAGCTCGTTGGTCTTCATCAGAATGTGCCGCACGTGAATCTGGTTGACGATGACCTTGGCCTCGCCGCTGCGCCGATCGTTGAGCTTGACGATGTGAAAGCCGCTCGGCGTGCGCACCGGTGCGCTCACATCCCCGGGCTTCATCTTGGTGACCAGAGTCAAAATAAAGTCCGGCAGCTGGTTGCCCTTCTTCCAGCCCAGCGCGCCGCCGTCCAGCGCCGTCTGACTATTCGAGTTCGCGATTGCCAGCTGGGCGAAGTTCTCGCCCTTGGAGGCACGCTCGGCCAAATCCTGAGCCTTGCGCGTGATTTCATCCAGCTGTTGCGGGGTCGCGGCTTCCGGCAGGGACAACAGAATATGCGACACGTTGAATTCATCGTTGGCGGCCGCGCTCTGCTCGCGAGCGAGGTACTGCTCGAGCTCGTGGGGGCTGACGTTGATGTGCGCGATCACATCGCGCTGCCGCAAGGTGCTCAGGGTCAGTTCCTTGCGCATGCCTTCGCGGTACTGCTTGTAGTCCACTCCCTGAGCCGCGAGCGCCGTCGGCAGCTGATCGAAGGGGATCTTATTGCGGCTCGCGATCTCCTGCAGGGCGCTGTTCAATTGCTCGTCGGACACCGTCAGGCCGACACGCTTGGCATGCTGCGCCTGAATCTCCTGCACGATCAATCGATCGAGAACCTGCTGCTTGAGCACGCTTTGCGAGGGCAATTCGACCTTCTGTTCCTGAAGCCGCTTGGTCACCGCGTCCATCTGGGCGTCCAACTCGCTCTTCAGCACCAGGCCGTCGTTGACGATGGCGGCAATGCGGTCGAGCAATTCGCCGTGCACGCCGATATCGCGCGTCTGTGCATGGGAGACCACCGGAAAGACGGCCGCCACGGCCAAATTGAGGAAAAGCAAGGCAAATTTGCGCATGAGTCGAATTCATCCTGATCAGGGGGCCGGGTCCTGGGCGTTGGGATCGCGCGCCGAATACCCGCGAATCTCGCGCTCCAAGAAGGCATTCGCAGGCTTTCCGACCGAACTTAGGCCCGTGAGTTCCAATTGTAATGCAATCGAGGTGTCGAGTCCCGCGTTGCCGTCGGTGACCCGGACATAGCGGCGCTGCACCACCTGAAGCTTCCAGCAGCAGCTTTTGTACTCGATTCCCGCCAATTGCTCGATGGTTTGGTGGTCCTGCAGGGAGTAGACCCACCGTCCGACCGCGTTCCAATGGCCGGCGATCGGCCAGGCGAAGGAGCCGTCCCATTGCTTCAGGATCACCGTCTCATTCAGCACGTTTTCCTGGAAGCGGTAGCCGATGTTGATGACCCGGGTGGGGTCGGGGCGATATTGGACCGAAACCTCCGACTTGTCGGTCTTCGAGGTGTAGGGATTCAACAAGTAGTCGAAATCGAAGCTGAAGTTCTTGTACGCCGTCACTGCCACATCGGCGACCAGATCGGAGGCGGGGTAGCTCTGCGGCTGCTGCCCGGGGATCGTGGTGGCGAAAGTCTGGGAGGCGAGCCCTGAGACATATTGTCCCGGCGAGGACATGATGACTTGGCCGCGCGAGTTCACCACCGCCTGCCCCGGCAGGGCCAGGGGATTGACGCCGGGCACGGTGATCACACTGTCCCCGTTGTTTTGTAAGAAGTCCTCCTCGGGCAGGCCAACCCGCGGCACCGAGAAATAGCGAATCTGGCCGATGGTCGCCGACAGATATTGAGCGCCGGACACATGGTCGAAAAGCCGTGTGGTCAGAGCCAGTGCCAACTGGTTCGCATCGCCGATGCGGTCCTCGCCCACGTACCGATTGGTGCGAAATAGCTCGGTCAGGTTCAAGTCCGGCAATCCGGTGTCGAAGATCGGCAGGTTGTCCTGATTGCGGTAGGGCACATAGCTGTACACCAATCGCGGCTCGAGGGTTTGGGTACGTTGGTCGTGTGAACCCGCATCGCGCTCGAATATCAACCCCGTATCCACCCGCGCATAGGGCAGAGTCCGGGTCGGCGTGCTCGGAGCGCCGAGGCCGATGGCATCCGCATTCTTCAAATCGTACTGGGTGAAGTCATAGCCGACGGCGGGCTCGAAGAAATACCCGGGACCGCGGCTCGACCAGCGCAGTTCCGGCGCTACGTTGAAGCGCACGCCGGTGGGGCCCACTTCGCGCAGGAAGTTCACGAACTCGCTTTCTAGAGCGAGCTCCAAAGGCGTGCCCGGAACCGGCCACAGCGCATTCGCCTGAATGCGCGGCACGCGCGAGTAGGGCCGCTCGTCGCAGTATGCCGCCGGCACATTGCCCGCCTGTGCGGCGCTGCAGGCCGTGGGCAGCCCGATGTCGATGGTTTGGAAATTCTGCAGCTCGCCGCGAACCCGCCAGGCATCGTCGTAATACAGCAGGTCCGCGCGGCGTTCCAGGAAGGTCACGCTGGTCTCCTCGGAGCCCACGGCGAAGTCCTCGAAGTAGCTGCTGTCGCTGACGTCCGCGATGTCGGTGTCGAAGCGCATCCCGGTTTTGAAGTCCGTGATGTCGGTGAAGCGGAAGTAGCTGCGGTCGCTGTGGGTTTGCGAATCGTCCGGCAGAAAAGTGCCATCGAACTGGCCGTGAGACGCCGCCGTCAAGTAGCGAAATTGCTCGGCCACCTGTACGCCGCGCGCGGATAAGTAGCTGGGCGTCACCGTGAGATCGTAGTTCGGCGCCAAATTGAAGTAGTAGGGGACGTCCAGCTCATAGCCGTTGCTCCCGGAATGACTGAAGCTGGGGAACAGCAGCCCGCTCTTGCGCTCATCGCCCACGGGGAACGAAATATAGGGTGTATAGAAAACCGGCACGTCCTTGAAGTGCATGATCACGTTGCGCGCGACCCCTTCCTGCGCCTTCGAGTCGATATTGAGCGAGGAGGCCTGCAGCATCCAATCCTCGGTGCCGACGGCACAGGAGGTGTAGCGCACGTCGGTCAGATGCACCTTGCCGTCCGGCAGCACATTAATGTCCTTGGCGTAGCCGCGGCCCAGGCGTCCCATGAGCTGAAAGTTCGCCTGGTCGAAACTTGCGGCGCCGTCCATTTCGTAGCTGCCGGCGACGCTGCGCACCCGCAGCTTCGGGTCCTCGAAATCCACCGCTCCCTTGACATCGACGCGCCCCGTCTTTTGATCGTAAGTGACGGAGTCCGAGGTGACGCTGCGGTCGTCCTGCCGCACCTTGACGCGGCCGTTCATGACGGCATCGCCCTCGATGTCGACTTTGGCATCGTTGCTGTCGATGTGAATTCGATGATCGTCCGCGGCGATGCCGGAGTCGAGCGGGATCTGGTATTTCGGAGGGGCGGGGCACATGTCTCCGGCGCGCACCGTGGCGGCGGCCGCGAGGCAGACAACTATCAGTGCGGCTCGAACATCAAAAGCCATGGACAAAATGCATCGCCTTAATCGGTATAATCGACCCGGCCGCATTTGCGGTGGGTGAATGGTCAAGCATGGATCTATCGGATGCAAGCGATTCCCGCCTGTCGGATTTGACCGGTTGGGTGCTCGGCGATTTGGGTTTCGCCGGCAGCAGCGTGGCGCCGGCGTCCGTCGACGCGAGTTTTCGCCGCTATTTTCGCGTGACCCGCGGCGAGGACACCTACATTGCCATGGATGCGCCGCCCGAGAAGGAGAGCCTGCAACCCTTCGTGAGCGTGGCGAGATTATTGCTCGGCATCGGGGTGAACGTGCCGATGATTCTGGCCCAGGATTCGAAGCGCGGATTTCTGCTGCTGTCGGATTTGGGCGTGCGGCAATATCTCGATGAACTGGCGGCGGACGGAGCGGCAGACCGACTGTATGCGGATGCGCTCGCGGCCATGAGCACCATGCAGACGGCCGACAGCGCCGCGGCGCGGGGTCTGCCTCCTTACAGCCATACTCTGCTGATGCGCGAGATGGAACTCATGCCGGAATGGTTCTTATCCTCTCATCTCGATCTGCAGGTCTCGGACGCCGAGCGCGGCATGCTGGATGGGCTGTTCGAGCTGCTGGCGCACAGCGCCCTGGCGCAGCCCGCCTGCTTCGTGCATCGAGACTATCACTCACGAAATTTGCTGGTGACCGAAGCCGACAATCCCGGCATTTTGGATTTCCAAGATGCGGTGTGGGGACCTGTGACCTACGATTTGGTGTCGCTGCTGAAGGATTGCTACATCGCATGGCCTGCGCCGCGAGTGCGCGAGTGGGCCCTTGGGTACCGGGAGCGGCTGTTGGCAAAAGGGTTTGCTCTGGGTGCGACGCCGGCGCAATTCCTGCGCGGGTTCGATCTGATGGGACTGCAGCGGCACATCAAGGTGCTGGGGATTTTTGCGCGCCTGTTCTACCGCGACGGCAAGCCGCAATATCTGAAGGACTTGCCCCGGGTGCTGCGCTATGCCCGGGACGCGGCCGACGCCTACCCCGAAACGGCGCCGTTCGCCGATTTCATCTCCCGGCGCATCGAACCGCGGTTTCTCGATGCGCAGCGGCGGACATTGGCGTGAGCGCCGCGGCCGGGAGGCCCGAAGTGGCCATGATTCTGGCCGCCGGGCGCGGCGAGCGGCTCCGGCCGCTCACCGACACGACACCCAAGCCCATGCTGCGAGTCCATGGTCAGCCGCTGATCGAGCGTCATCTCGTGCATCTGGCGCGCGCGGGGATCGGGCGCATCGTGATCAATCTTGCGTGGCTGGGGTCGCAGATCCGCGAGTACCTGGGGGATGGCGCACGCTACGGTGTATCCATCCTCTACAGTGAAGAGCGGCCGCACGCGCTCGAGACGGCCGGCGGGATATTTCGCGCTCTGCCGCAGCTCTCGCCCGGGCCCTTTGCGGTGGTCAACGGCGACACTTACACGAATTTCCCCTTCGAGACTCTCGAGGTGGCCGCCGGTCGAGATGCACACCTGGTGCTGGTGCCGAATCCGCCGCAGCACCCCCAAGGGGATTTTGGATTGGAAGGGGGGCTGGCGACGGCCATGTCCGAGAACCGCTACACCTTCTCCGGCATTGCCGTCTATCGCCCCGAATTCTTCGCCGGCTGCACCGACGGCGTGTTCCCCTTGAAGCCGCTGCTGCTGCGCTCCATGGCGGCGAAGCGCTGCTCGGCCGAGATCTACTCAGGGCGCTGGGAGGATGTGGGCACGCCGCAGCGGCTGGCGGCGCTCAATGAGGCAGCGGCCGAGGGCGGCTAGTTTTTCTTCGGCGATCCGTGAGGCGGCGGTGCGTGTGCGGCGGGCGGCGCGTGTGCGGGGAGATGCGCCGGCTCGGGGTGCCCGTGCTGCCTGCGTTTGTCGATCGGTAGCGCGTTTCGGTAAACGTACACAGGACTTCCGGAATCCACCGCTGCCGGATCTTCCGCAGCCGTGTCGTCGTCGGGATAGTAGCTTGGGTAGCCAGGCTGGTAGAAATGGGCGGGATATACCGCTGTCGCCTCCATTCGATTGGTCTCGTTCAGCGGGCGGATCATGGCTTTGGCGCCGCAGCGCGTATCGGAGAATATTCGCTCCCCATTCGCAACACACTCCCAGACCGTCCCCGCGGGCGGTGCTTCGCCCGGGCGCGGCGCTGGAGGTGTGGCGGCCGGAGTTGGCGGCGGTTTCGGGGTCGCCTGCGAAGAGGCTGCGGGCGGCAGCGCGGCGTGCGCCGCAGGCATGGCCGGAGCCGCGGCTTTGGGCGCCATCGGCTGCGCGGATGCGGGGCCGGCCACGGGGGTATCGACCCCACTCGTGGCGGCCGCGCTCGCGCCGGCCGCTACCACCAGGCCGCCTAAAATCCACGGGAGCAAGGCGATATCCCTGTGCTTAGGCATGGGAGGATTGTTCTACGGCATGGCAGGGGCGTCAATCGAGCACCGCACGTATAATGAGTGCATGGCTGAATTTAAGGGCATCCCCATCCACCAGACGGCTCCCGCCGTCCGGAGTGGGGAAAAATACCAGACGCATCAAGGGTTTACCGCGATCAAGGACGGCATCAAGCAGAGCGCGGCGGCCCAGCCCTTCGTGGGCGGCAAGAAGCCGCCCTGGCTGCGGGCGCCGCTGGCGGCGGGCAAACACTTTGATTCTGTTAAGCAGATCGTGCGCGAGCATCGGCTGAGCACGGTGTGCGAAGAAGCGAAATGTCCGAACATCGGCGAGTGCTGGAACGCCGGCACCGCGACCATCATGCTGATGGGCTCGGTCTGCACGCGGGCGTGCCGCTTCTGCGCCGTCGATACCGGTAATCCGCGCGGCTGGCTGGACACCGAAGAACCCGAGAATACGGCGCTCTCGGTCGAACTCATGAAATTGAAGTACGTGGTGCTGACTTCGGTCAATCGCGACGATTTGCCCGATGGCGGCGCGAAGCACTATGCCGATACGATTCGGGCGATCAAGGCACGCAATCCGCACACCGCGGTGGAAGCGCTCACGCCGGATTTCCAGGGCGCCATGCGCGACGTGCAAACCGTTCTCGATTCCGGACTGGACGTGTTCGCGCAGAATGTGGAGACGGTCAGCCGTCTGACTCACCCGGTGCGCGATCCGCGCGCCGGCTATGAGCAGACCATCGGTGTGCTGCGAGCGGCCAAGGCGTACCGGCCGGGGGTGCTGACCAAGACCAGCTTGATGCTGGGCTTGGGCGAGACCGATGCTGAGATTCACCGCACCATGACGGATCTGCGCGCCGCCGCCGTCGACATTCTGACCCTGGGACAGTACTTGCGCCCCACGCCGAATCATCTGAACGTCGAGAGGTTCGTTGCCCCGGCCGAGTTCGATCGGTACCGCGAATGGGCCCTGGCGTTGGGATTTCTCGAGTGCGTGTCCGGGCCCTTGGTACGCTCGAGCTATCGCGCAGAGCAGGCGTTGGCGCGCAACAATGCGGGTCTCGACAACGCCGCCCTGGCCGCCGCCGGTGCGACGCGCGGCTCATGAACGATGCGCCGCTGATCCGGCATCTGGGGTTGGCGCCGTATGAGCCGACCTGGCGGGCCATGCAGAAATTTACCGACGAGCGGAACGGTTCGACCCCCGATGAGATCTGGTTCGTCGAGCATCCACCGGTATTTACCCTGGGACTGAACGCGAGCCGCGAGCATGTGCTCGCGCCGGGCGACATTCCGGTGGTGCAGATCGACCGCGGCGGGCAGGTGACCTATCACGGTCCCGGGCAATTGGTGATCTATCCGCTCATCGATTTGCGGCGCCACCCGCTTGGGGTGCGCGAATTGGTGGAGGCGCTCGAGAATGCCGTCATCGCCTACGTGGCCGAACTCGGCGTGACGGCGCAGGGCTCACGCAAGGCGCCGGGGGTATACATCGACGGCGCCAAGCTGGCCAGCGTCGGACTGCGGATTCGCCGGCGCGCGAGCTACCACGGATTGGCGCTCAATGTGTCTCTCGATCTGCAGCCCTTCGAGCGCATCAACGTGTGCGGATATCGAGGGCTTGCGGTGACCCGGCTGACGGATCACGTGGCACGGTTCGCCGACCTGGGCGCGGCCGGCGCCATCGATGCGGCGGCGCGCGGCTTGACCCCGCACCTATTGCGGCAGCTGAAATTCGCGCCGGTTCAGGGCGCCCACGGCTACAGCGCCATCAACACCGATTTACAGGCCGTCAACTCGCGGTAGATCGCATCCAATTGCTCGCGGCTGGTCGCGTGCACCACATAAGTCAACGCCAGGAAATTTCCGTCCGCGCTGGTACGCGTGCGTATGCTGGATTCGGGTTGAGGCCCTGCGTGGCGTTCGACGATGGCTTGGGTGAGCGCACGCAGGTCGCTGCCTCGGCGCCCCATCACCTTGATCGGGAAATCGCTCGGGAATTCCTGCAGCTTGGGATCGCTCATAGCGCCGGCGTTCCGGCCAGCTCACGCGTATAGCCGGCGAAGGCGGCGTTCATCCGCTTGAATTGCGGGCCGGGCCTGCCGCCGCCCACCGCAGCGCCGTCGAGGGAGGTGACCGGCAGCACTCCGCGAGTCGAAAACGCCAGCCAGATCTCGTCCGCCGCGCGCAGCTCGGCCTCGGCGATGCGGCCGCTTTGGCAGCGCAGATCCAGGCGCGACGCCAGTTCGGTGACCACGTCGCGGGTCGTGCCCGGAAGAATGTGCTGCCCGTTGGGGGGAGTGTGAATGACGCCCTCCTTCACCACATGCACGGTCGTCGATGAACCCTCGGTGAGTTCGCCGTTCTCGAGCAAGATGGTTTCGAATGCGTCCGCGTCTGCCGAGAGCTTCTTGAGCAGGATGTTGGCCAGCAGGGAGGTGGACTTGATGTCGCGGCGCGCCCAACGCGTGTCGGCTGCCGTCACCGCCCGGACACCCTGCTCGAGCAGGGCGGGCGATACGGGCTCCAAGGCCGTGACGTAGGCAAACACAGTGGGATTCAGCCCATCCGGCCACGCGTGGTTGCGGCCGAATTCCATGCCGCGGGTGACTTGCAGATACAGATACGCTTCATGGGCGGCATTGCGCGCAATCAGCTCTTGGGAGAGCTGCGCCCAGTCGGTGTGCGACAGCGGCGCCGCCATGCGGATGCCGGCAAGACTGCGGTTGAGCCGGTCCAGATGCTCACGCAGGCGGAAGGGCCGCGACCCATAGATCGGAAATACTTCGTACACCGCATCGCCGAACAAAAACGCGCGGTCGAGCGGCGAGACGCGCGCTTCCGCCAAGGGCAGGTAGGCGCCGTTCAAGTAGCAAATGGGCAGCGGCGCAGGCATTTCAAGCGAACCACAGCCGGATGGTGTCGATCAGACGGCGCCACCAGCCGCCGGCGGCCACCTCCTTCAGGGGATGTAGCGGGCGGGTTGCCAGGGTTTCATTGCCGACGAATACCCGCAGTGTGCCGAGATTCGCATCCAGGGCGAGCGGGGCGATCAGGCGCGGCTGAACCTCGGTGGCCGTCTTGATGCCGTCGGCTTCGCCGCGCGGCAGGGTGATGTAGAGATCATCCCCGATGCCGAGATCCACCGAGGGGCGTTGCGCCTTCCACACGTGCGCACTCGCCAGAACGGCACCGCCTTTGACCACCAGCTTGGTGTCGTAGAAAGTGAAGCCATAGTTCAGCAGCGCCGCGCTGGCGTTTTCGCGCCCCTTCATGCTGGTCGATCCCATGACCACGGACACGAGGCGCATGCCGTCGCGAAGCGAGGAGGTCACCAGGCAGAAGCCGGCCTCATCGGTGTGGCCGGTCTTCAGGCCGTCGACCGTGGGATCTTTTTCCAGCAGGCCGTTGCGATTCTGCTGCTTGATGCCGTTGTGCTCGAATTCGCGCACCGAAAACCATTTGTAGTACTGCGGATAGTCGCGAATGATGGCAGTGGCCAGCAGCGACAGATCGCGCGCCGTCGTGAAGTGCTGCGCCGAGGGCAGTCCCGAGCTATTCTCGAAATGGGTGCCGACCATCCCCAGGCGCTGCGCATTGGCGTTCATGAGCTGCGCAAAGGTCTCCTCGGTTCCGGCGATGCGCTCGGCCAGCGCGATGGTGGCGTCATTGCCCGATTGCACGATCATGCCCAGGATCAGGTCCTGCACCGACACCGGCTTGCCGAGTTCGATGAAGGTGCGCGAGCCTTCCGAGCGCCAGGCGTGCTCGCTCACCGTGACCTGCTCGTCGAGCTTGAGCTTTCCGGCGGCCAGCTCCTGAAACACGATGTACGCCGTCATGAGCTTGGTGAGGCTGGCCGGTTCCATGCGCGCCACGGCATCCTTCGCCGCGAGGACCTTGCCGGTGCGAAAATCGACGACGATGAAGGCGCGCGCGTCCACTTGAGGCGGCGTCGGTATGGTCGTCGGGGCGGCCGCTGCCGGCGGCGCAGGATTCTCGGCCAGGCAGGGGGCGGTTGCGAGCGTTGCAAGAAAAGCGCAGGCCAGAAAGGAACGGAGCATTAGCTGAATACCTTGATGGATGGGGGTGGATGCCGAAGATTATCGCACGGAGAACGCTAATCGAGGGCGAGGTGTGCGTCTTTGATGCCGGCACGCTCGAGCGCCGCGACCACTCGGTCGAACTCGGCGACATCGGGCACCGGCCCTATGCGCACTCGATACATACTGCGGCCCGCGATCACATCGTCGCGCACGAATACCTTGCCCAAGCTGCCGCCGCGCAATCTTTCCGCCAGGCGTTCCGCGTTCGCCGGGTCTGAGAATGCGCCGGCTTGTATGAAGAGAGTGGGGCGGCTGAAGGCTGCCGGCGGCGCGGCGGGCGACACCGCGGCCCGCGACAGGGCAGCCGGCGACACACCGACGGGCGGCGCGGCAACGGGTGGCGCGGCGGCTGGCGGTGCGGCCGCGACGGCTACGGGCTCAACGGTGAGCGAAGCGGCGGCCGGTGCTGCGCCGGCCGGTGCTGCGGCCACGGGAGCTGCGGCCACGGGAGCTGTGGCCACGGGAGCTGTGGCCACGGGAGCTGTGGCCGCTGGCGCCGCGCCCGCGGCGGATGCCGTAACGACAGGCGCCGTGGTCAATGGATCGATGGAACGCACTTCGACCATGGCGGTGCCGTTACGCAGCATGTCGAGCTTGGCGGCGGCCGTGTAGGAGAGGTCGATGATGCGATTGCCGACAAAGGGGCCGCGATCGTTGACTCGGACCACGATGCTTCGGCCATTCTGCAAATTCGTGACGCGGACGTAGGCGGGCAGCGGCAGAGTCTTGTGAGCGGCCGTCATGCCGTACATGTCGTAGGGCTCGCCGGTCGAGGTTCGCTCCTTGTGAAAGCCCGGCCCGTACCATGATGCGACTCCGCGCTCCCAGTAGCCGACGCTCGAGGACAGGACGTAGTAGCGCTTGCCGAAGACATCGTAAAACGGGGGGTTGCCGTAGCGCGATCGCGGTTCGACCCGCGGAACGGCATCCGGCACCGTATTGAGCGCGGGCGGTGCCGACACCACCGGCGGCGCCGTGGGAGTGGGAGTGGGCGTGGGCGCTTCGCGCCGCGGCGCACTGAAGCAGCCTGCAAGCCCGGCCGCGAGAGCGAGCACGGACGCGGGAGCGAGTACTCGGCGCGCGATCACTGCACCGAAGCCGGCGGCTGGACGGCGTTGGATGGCTGCTCGGGGCGCGGCGCCGCCGCGGACGAGGCTGCGAAGCCGGACGGGTCGCTCGACAAGACCCGCTGTTTGACCGCCGCCGCCAGCTCATAGACCGCCATGGCGTACAGGGCGCTGTGATTGTAGCGGGTGATGACGTAGA
Source organism: uncultured Gammaproteobacteria bacterium (assembly GCA_963837435.1). Lineage (GTDB taxonomy): Bacteria > Pseudomonadota > Gammaproteobacteria > Steroidobacterales > Steroidobacteraceae > Bog-1198. Next base: position 683,435 of record CAWINJ010000007.1, on the reverse strand, counting down.
AATTGTTGAAGCCGACGCGCCAATGAACTCCGTCGGCATCGTCGGCGGCAATCAACAGAGCGGGCGCCTCCGTCGGCAGTTCGCTGTCGAAGCTCACGCCCTTGGCGCGCAGCGACCCCACGGTCTCGGAGAGCGCCAAGGTGCGGCCGTCCAGGTTTTGCGCCTTGCCGGGGTCTACCGTGGCTTCGCTCAATATGGGCTCGCCGGCATTCCAGCCGTGTTCCTTGAGATAGTTGCCGACGCTTGCGCACACGTCGGGCCAATTGGTCCACAAGTCGATGTGCCCGTCCGCGTCCGCATCCACAGCATAGCGCCGGTAATTCGAGGGCATGAACTGCGGTGCACCCATGGCACCGGCATAGGATCCTTTCACGCTCAGCGGATCGAGGCCCGCGTCCCGGGTCAGCAACAGATACTGTTCGAGCTCATCGCGGAAGAAGGGTGCCCGGGCGGGATAGTCGAATGCCAGCGTGGCCAGCGCGTCCAGGACGCGGTAGCTGCCGGTCAGACGGCCGTAATAGGTTTCGACGCCGAGAATGGCCGCGAGGATTTCAGGCGGCACGCCGCTGCGGATGCTGGCTTGATCGAGCGCCTGGCGGTGCGCGATCCAGAAATCCGCGCCCTCGCGGATGCGTCTTTCCGTCATGAAGATCGGGCGGTATTCGAACCACGGCTTGGCCTTCTCAGCCGGGCGGTCCATCGCGTCGACGATAGCCGGCTGGTTGTGAGCCGCCTTGAGGATCTTGCGCAATTGCCGCTTGGTGAAGGATGAGGTGTCCGCCATGTGCGCGATAAAATCCTTGACATCGGCGCGCTTGACGTCGATTGCGGCCGCGGGCCCGGCAGCTGCGCAAAGCAGGGCCGCGGCCAGGAACAGATGCTTCAGCGACAGATTGCGCACGCCGCTAGGATCCAATGAGTTTGCGATGCGAGTGCAGCGACATCAATATGCCGAAGCCCGCGAGCAGCGTGACCATGGAGGTACCACCGTAGCTGATCATCGGCAGGGGCACGCCGACCACCGGTATGATGCCGCTGACCATGCCGGAATTGACGAACACGTAGACGAAGAAGCTCAGTGCGATGGCGCCTCCGGTCAGGCGCGCGAAGGTGTCCTGGCCTTGCATGGCAAGATACAAGGCGCGCCCGATCACGATGCCGTACAGCACCAGCAGCACCAGACAGGGCAACAGGCCGAATTCCTCGCCGATGACGGCGAATATGAAATCGGTGGAGCGTTCCGGCAGAAATTCCAGCTGCGCTTGGCTGCCCATCATGTAGCCCTTGCCGAACAGGCCGCCCGAGCCGATCGCAATCTGCGATTGGATGATGTGATAGCCGGTGCCGAGCGGGTCGTTTTCGGGGTTGAAAAAGGTCAGTATGCGTTGCCGCTGGTAGTCGTGGATGAAATGCCAGGCTGCCCAGGCGGCGCCCCCGAGGAGCGGAATCGAAATCAAGATGACGCGCAGCTGCAGCCCGGCGAGCAGCAGCACGATCAGGCCCGAGGCGGCAATCAGCAAGGCGGTACCGAGGTCCGGCTGCTTGGCGATCATGGCGGTGGGAATCGCGATGAGCACTCCCATGACCAGCAAATCCTTGAAAGTCGGCGGCAGTGGCCGCTCGTGCATGTACCAGGCGCATATCATCGGAACCGCCAGCTTCATAATCTCCGAAGGCTGGAAGCGCATGAACCCGATGTCCAGCCAGCGTTGCGCGCCCTTGCCGACGTGTCCGGTGACTTCGACCACGACCAGCAGCAGTACGCCGATGAGGTAGGCGAAGGGCGCAAACAGGCGCAGGTATTGAGGCGTTGCCAGGCGGGCGAGGGCCAGCATGGCGGCCACGGCGATGGCGATGTTCCCCAGGTGGTGCTCGACCATTTTCCAGTTCTGACCCGAGGCGCTGTACACCACCAGGGTGCCGAAGCAGACGATGAGGGCCAGTACGCCGGTCAGCGGGCCGTCCAACCCGAGCGCACGCAGTGTGCGGCCGCCGGCCGTCAGAGTGCGTCGGGTGCGCGAGGTCGAGAATTCATCGAATCTCATGGCGGCCGTCCAAGAACGGGCATCTGCCATCGAGCAGCCCGGTGCTCACCCGGTGTGCCAAGGCCGCGACCCCGAGGGAAGTCAGCGTTCATGCAGGCGGCTCAATATGCCGGTCATCACCGGCCACAGCAACGCGCCGATCACCGGCGCGAGCCAGCGGCCGAATGTCGTCACCGGATTGCCGGTGGCGCCGTCCACCCAGAAGAGTACGAACTGATACCCGGTCAGCAGGGCGAATATGGTCAGGCACTGCGACAGCATTGAGAATACCCGCAGCCGCAGCCGCAGGTGCGTCGCCCAAGCGGCCATCAGGGTGAGCGCGAGGGCGTGCTGGCCGAGCACTACGCCCTGAATCACGTCGAGCGCGAGGCCCGACATGAACGCCAGCGTGAGGCCTCCGGCCCGCGGCGACTCGATGGACCAGTAAAGCACCACCAACACCAGGAAATCCGGGCGAAACGCCTCCAGCACCGACGGCAGGGGCAGCACCGCCAAGGCCAGCGCCACGAGCGCGGACAGCGCCATGGGCATTCGGCGGATTCGGGTCTCGCGCATCATTCGTCGTTCGCTCCCGCGGGCGGGGGAGTCTTGCCAGGCTTGGCGGCGGGCGCCGCAGCCGTTGCTGCGCCGTGCGCCGCCGGTGGGGCTGCCGCTGCGGTTGCGGCAGCATGCGGCTTCAACCAGACGAACATCAGCTCGCGCGACCGGTCGAGCGCGGCGGCCGGCTTGACGTCGACGTCGGCCAGGGACTGCGCGGGATCGCGCTTGACCTCCGACACGGTGCCGACCGGGTAGCCGGCGGGAAATCCGCCGCCCAGCCCGGAGGTCACCAAGAGGTCTCCGGCCACGACATCGGCGCTGGTGGGAAGATAAGGTAGCTTCAGGCGTCCCATGTCGCCCGTGCCGACGGCAATGGTCCGCAGGCCGTTGCGATTGACCTGTACCGGGATGGCGTGGGTGGCGTCGCTGAGCAGAATGACCTCGGAGGTGAGCTGGCCGACGCGTGCGACCTGGCCGAATACCCCGCCAGCGTCCAGCACTGCCTGGCCCACGAACACACCGTCTTGGGCTCCTTTGTCGACCAGAACGCGCTCGCGGAAGGGATCCAGATCCACATCCATCACATCGCCGATGACGAATCGGTCGCTAATTCCCACCGTACTGTCACGCAAGCCCCGTAAACGCAGGGTCTCCGCCTCCAAAGCCTCGTAGCGTTGCAGGCGGAACTGCGCCACGCGCAATTGCGCTTCGAGGTGGGATTTGTCGGCGCGCAAGGCATCCCGGGTGGTGACGCTCTCGCGGAACCAGTCCCAGCCCTCGAAGGGGCTGGCGACGGCAATTTGCACCGGATAGGCGACGATCGACAGAGCGCGGCGAATCCTGCCAAGTTGATCGTAGCGCTTGTCGACGATGATGAGCGCCAGGGCCAGCAGGGAATACAGCACACAGCGGAGCAGAAGTCCCGTCGTTCGACCGGAGGTATCGGTGTTACGAAAGGCGACCACGCAGTTTCTAAATTCCCTTCGCTTGCATTACTCCAATCCGAATATGCCCGGCCCGTGTTCCTCGGTGAGCTCGAGGATTCGGCCGCCGCCGCGTGCAACGCAAGTCAGCGGATCATCCGCAACCACCACAGGAAGGCCGGTTTCTTCCATGAGCAATTTATCGACATCGCGCAGCAGGGCGCCGCCGCCGGTCAGGACGATGCCGCGCTCGGCCACGTCGGCACCGAGCTCGGGAGGCGTCTGCTCGAGCGCCTGTTTCACGGCGCCCACGATGCCTTGCAGCGGCTCCTGCAAGGCTTCCAATATCTCGTTCGAGTTCAAGGTGAAGCTGCGGGGCACACCCTCCGACAAATTGCGGCCCTTGACCGATATCTCCCGCACTGTCTGGCCCGGATAGGCCGAGCCGATTTCCAGCTTGATGCGCTCGGCTGTGGCTTCGCCGATCAGGATGCCGTAATTGCGGCGCACGTAATTGGTGATCGCTTCGTCGAACTTGTCGCCGCCAATGCGCACGCTTGCCGCGTAAACGATGCCGTTCAGCGAGATGACCGCCACCTCCGAGGTGCCGCCGCCGATGTCGAGCACCATCGAGCCGCGCGCCTCCTGAACCGGGAGACCGGCGCCGACGGCCGCGGCCATGGGCTCGGGGACGATGTCCACGCTGCGAGCGCCAGCGCCCTCGGCCGATTCCTTGATGGCGCGCCGCTCCACTTGGGTGGAGCCGAAGGGCACGCACACCAGTACCCGCGGGCTGGGGCTCAGGAAGCGGTTGCCGTGCACCTTTTTGATGAAGTACTGCAGCATCTTCTCGGTATAGGTGAAATCCGCAATGACGCCGTCCTTCATCGGCCTGACGGCCGTGATGTGGCCCGGTGTGCGGCCCAGCATGTTTTTGGCTTCGACCCCGACCGCAACGATGATTTTGCCGCCCCGGGTCGGCTCATCTTGCACCGCGACTACCGAGGGCTCGTTCAGGACAATACCGCGCTCGCGAACGTAAATCAGCGTATTGGCGGTTCCAAGATCGATTGAGAGGTCATTGGAGAAATAACCTCTAAGGCGTTTGAACATGGGATGTTTTTTCTTGCGAAAGGGGGGTGAAAAAAGTTGGGGTAATGTAACAACCGATGCGACATTCAGCAAGGCAACGTGTATCATTCGAAGCGCTTATTTTGCGTGAGATGGCGCGCATTTTTGAGCAATCCTATGAGCCTAACCCGCAAAGACGTCGAGAAAATCGCGCACCTCGCGCGCCTTTCGATCACCGAACAAGAGATGCCGGTCTACGTGACCAGCTTGTCGAGCATCGTCGATTTCGTCGACCAGCTGTCGCGAACGCAGACCGACGATGTCGTGCCCATGGCGCATCCGCTCGATGGCCAGCATCAGCGCTTGCGCGCCGACCAGGTCTCGGAAAGCGACCATCACGAGAAATATCAGGTCAATGCACCGGCGGTGCAAGCCGGTCTGTACGTCGTGCCGCGGGTCATCGAGTAACCGCGCGTTAGCGGCGGGGCCTGCTATTCTTAGGTGACGATGTTGCACACACTTTCCATCGGCGAGCTGGGCCGTAGCTTGAATTCGGGGCAGATTTCCAGCGTTGAGCTGACGCGGCATTTCCTGGCCAGGATCGAGCGGCTGAACCCTGCCTTGAACGCGCTCATCACCCTCACGGCCGAGCAGGCCCTCGCCGCCGCGGCCGCCGCCGATGCCCGCCGAGCCGCGGGTGAGCGGGGCCCATTGCTTGGCATCCCCCTCATTCATAAAGATATTTTCTGCACCGACGGGGTTCGGACCAGCTGTGGTTCGCGCATGCTGGACAACTTCGTGGCGCCCTACGATGCAACGGTGGTGGCGCGGCTGAAGGCCGCCGGCACCGTCATGCTGGGCAAGGCCAATATGGATGAGTTCGCCATGGGCTCCTCCAACGAGACCAGCTACTACGGGCCGGTGAAGAATCCCTGGGATACGGCCAAGGTCCCTGGCGGCTCTTCCGGCGGATCCGCGGCGGCGACGGCCGCCCGCCTGGCGCCCTTCGCCACCGGCACGGACACCGGCGGCTCCATCCGTCAGCCTGCCGCGCTGACGGGCGTGACGGGCGTCAAACCGACGTATGGACGGGTGTCGCGATACGGCATGATTGCTTTTGCCTCGAGCCTCGACCAGGCGGGGGTTTTCGCCCACAGCGCGGCCGATGCGGCCATTGTCCTACAGGCCATGGCCGGATTCGATCCTCGGGATTCGACCAGTATCGATGCCCCGGTACCGGATTATCCCGCCGGCTTGAGCGCGCCGCTCGCGGGCCTGAAGATCGGCCTGCTGCGCGAGTTCTTCGACGGCTTGGAGGCGCGCAACTCGGCGCTGATTCACGACGCCCTGAAGGTCTACCGGACTCTGGGCGCCGAGACCGTCGAGGTCAGCCTGCCGCACCTGCCGCTGTCCGTGCCCACTTATTATGTGGTCGCCCCGGCCGAGTGCTCCTCGAATCTGTCGCGCTTCGACGGCGTGCGCTTCGGCTATCGCTGCGAGCAGCCGAAGGACCTGCTGGACCTGTACACGCGCTCGCGGGGCGAGGGTTTCGGCGCCGAAGTGAAGCGGCGCATCATGACGGGCACCTACGTGCTGTCGGCCGGGTACTTCGATGCCTATTATCTGAAGGCGCAGAAAGTACGCCGCTTGATCACGGATGATTTTCGCGCCGCGTTCGCCAAGGCCGATCTGCTGATCGGGCCCACGACCCCGACCCCGGCGTTCGCCATCGGGGCGAAAATCAACGATCCGGTCACGATGTACCTGAACGATATCTACACCATCGGCGCCAATCTGGCGGGCCTGCCCGGGCTGTCCCTGCCCTGCGGGTTCGTCGACGGGCTGCCGATGGGCTTGCAGCTGATCGGACCGCACTTCTCCGAGTCGAAGCTGTTGAACGCCGCGCATCGTTTTCAGGAGTCGACCGACTGGCACCGCCGATCGCCCCAGGGGTACGAGCAATGAGCGCTGCGGGATCGAACGCCAGCGGATTGAGCGCCACTGGGTCGAACGCCACTGGGTCGAACCAGTGGGAAGTGGTCATCGGCCTCGAGATTCACGCGCAGCTCGCCACGAAGTCGAAGATTTTTTCCGGGAGCGCAACCGCCTACGGCGCGCCGCCGAACACCCAGGCGAATTTGGTCGACCTGGCCTATCCCGGCGTGCTGCCCGTGCTGAACGCGGAAGCGGTGCGCATGGCGGTGAAATTCGGGCTGAGCATCGGCGCGGAAGTGGCGCGCCGCTCGGTGTTCGCGCGCAAGAACTATTTCTACCCCGACCTGCCGAAGGGCTATCAGATCAGCCAGTACGAGCTGCCCGTGGTCAAACAGGGCAGGTTGGCGATCCTGCTGGACGACGGTGCGGTCAAGACCATCGGGATCACGCGCGCGCATCTCGAGGAGGACGCCGGCAAATCGCTGCACGAGGGCCTGGCTCACGCCAGCGGCATCGATTTGAACCGAGCCGGCACGCCGCTGCTCGAAATCGTCTCCGAGCCGGACATGCGCTCGGCCAAGGAGGCGGTGGCGTACATGAAGAAGATCCACACGCTGGTGCGTTATCTCGAGATTTGCGACGGCAACATGCAGGAAGGGTCGTTTCGCTGCGACGCCAATGTGTCGGTGCGGCCGCGTGGGCGCGAAAAATTCGGCACCCGTGCCGAGATCAAGAATCTGAATTCCTTCCGGTTCGTCGAGAAGGCGATTCACTACGAAGTGTCGCGGCAGGTCGATCTGCTCGAGAGCGGCGGCACGGTGGTGCAGGAGACGCGCCTGTACGACTCGGACAAGGACGAGACCCGCTCTATGCGTTCGAAGGAAGAGGCGAACGACTATCGGTATTTCCCCGATCCCGACCTCTTGCCGGTCGAGATCGACGAAGCCTTCATTGATGCCGTGCGCGCGACGCTGCCCGAGCTGCCCGACGACAAGGCGACGCGCTTCTCCCGCGATTTCAGCCTCTCGGCGTACGACGCCGGGGTTCTGAGCGCAAGCCGCGAGCTGGGCGCCTACTTCGAGGCCGTCGTGTCCGAGCTCGGCGCGGCGCACGCCAAGCTGGCCGCAAATTGGGTCATGGGTGAATTGTCGAGCGCGCTGAACCGCGACAATCTCGATATCGAGGCCTCGCGCGTCGCACCGGCGCGTTTGAGCGGCCTGCTGGCGCGGGTGGTCGATCAGACCATTTCGGGCAAAATCGCCAAGGAAGTATTCGAGGCCATGTGGTCGGAAGGCAAGCCCGCGGACGCCATCATCGAGGCCAAGGGCCTGAAGCAGATCACCGATTCGGGCGCCATCGAAAGCGTCATCGATGCGGTCATCGCCGCCAATCCGAAGCAGCTCGCCGACTACCGGTCCGGCAAGGACAAGCTATTCGGCTTCTTCGTCGGCCAGGCCATGAAGGCCACCGAGGGGAAGGCAAATCCAGCGCAGCTGAATGAGCTGCTGAAGCGAAAGCTGGGTGGTGGCGCCTAAGATGCATGACCGCGACTGCCTGCATCGCTTCATGTTCGAGCAATACCCGATCCGTGGACATTTGGTGCATCTCGACGCGGCGTGGCGCGCCTTGATCGAGCATCGCGAGTATCCGGCGGCAATCCGCGGCCTGCTGGGAGAGGCGGTCGCCGCTTCCTTGCTGCTGGCCGCGACCATCAAATTCGAGGGGGTCCTGTCGCTGCAATTGCAGGGCGACGGGCCGGTCCATCTCATGCTCGCCCAATGCACCAGCGGTCTTGGAGTACGAGGGCTGGCGCGTTACCGCGAGGGCGACTATGCGGATGCGGTGCACGGCGCCGTGCGGGTGGTCGATTTGATCGGCAGCGGCAATCTCACCGTGACATTGCAGACCGACGACGGTTCGCAGCGCTACCAGGGCATCGTGCCCGTCGCGGGCCGGCGTCTGGCCGAGTCGCTGCAAGTCTATTTCGAGAATTCCGAGCAATTGCCGACGCGGCTTTGGCTGCAGGCCGACGCCTCCGGTGTGTCGGGGATGCTGCTGCAGAAGCTTCCCGCGGCCGATGCCCGGCCCGGCGTGGACGCCGCCGCCATCGAGGACGCCTGGCGACGCGTGCAGTTGATCGGCGAGACTCTCACCCCTGAGGAGTTGCGCACGCTGGCGGATGCGGAAATTCTTCGCCGGCTGTTCAATGAGGACGATGTGCGCCTGTTCGAGCCGGCGCCGGTATATTTTCGCTGCCGCTGCTCGCGCGAGCGGGTCGGCGGCATGCTGCAGGGGCTGGGCGAGTCGGAGACCCGCTCGGTGCTGGCGGAGCGGGGAGAGGTCGAGGTGCATTGCGATTTCTGCAACCGCGCCTATGTGTTCGATGCGGTGGACGTGGCGCAATTGTTCAACGCGGCTGTCGCCGGCGTCAGCGGCAGCTCAGTTCACTGAGGCATGGAGCCTCTGGGATGCGAATGCTACAGTGCCGCCACCATGGATCAACGGCTACCGCGGACGCGAAGCGAGCGAGAGCTGTTCGAGGACAATAGGCGCTTTTACGACTTGCTTTGGTCGGGAGCGCGGCTCATCGAGCCCGAGAGGTTCAATACCTGGCCGCTGGTGCAATCCATAATGCCGACCGGGCGGCGCCTGGAGGTCGCACCGGGCCTGCGTCCGCGGCTGCCCATCGAAGGAACTCAATTCGTGGACGTGAGCCAAGCGGCCCTCAAGGCGCTGCAGGGGCGCGGCGCGGATCCGGTGATGGGCAGCATCACCGCGCTGCCGTTCCCGGAGGCGACTTTCGCATTGGTTTGCGCGCTCGACATCGTCGAGCACATCGATGACGAGGACGGCGCGCTGTCGGAGCTCGCGCGGGTCGCAGCCCCGGGTGGGCTGCTGCTGCTGTCGACTCCCCTGCATCCCGCGCGCTGGAATTCCTTCGACGACTTCGTGGGGCATAAGCGCCGGTATGAGCCGCAACGGCTGCTGGCGAAACTGGCACAGCATCACTTCAAGGTGGAGCGCAGCGCCGCCTACGGGATGCAGCCGCGTTCTTCGCGGCTGCTCGACTTGGGGATGTGGTGGCTCACGCACCATCGTGAGCACGCCATGTGGTGGTACAACACCGTGTTCATGAAGCTGGGACTGCGCATGCAGCAGAGGCTGCAGGTGTCGCAGGGAATGATGCAGGCGGACGCCATCGATGAGATCCTGCTCGTATGCCGAAGAACCGATCGAGCTTGAGTCCGCGCAGAATTCTCGGCCTCGGCGCCGCGACTCTCGGGATGGCCTGGATCGCGGCCTTCGGCGTTTCCGGCGCCGCGTCCGGCGCCGACACGCCTTTCTACGCGAACAGCTTCGAGAAGGCGCCGAGCACGGCGGCCATGACGGCGATTGGCCGCGCGCTGTTCTTCGATGCGTCCTTGTCCGCCTCGGGCAAGGTGGCCTGCGCCACCTGCCATGATCCGAAGCACGCGTTCGGGCCGCCGAATGCATTGCCGGTGCAACTCGGGGGCAGCGACGGCCGCCGTTATGGAGTGCGCGCGGTGCCGTCGCTGATGTACACCCAGAACATCCCTCCGTTCACTGAACATTACTTCGACGACGAGGAGGACGACAGCATCGATCAGGGACCCGCCGGCGGCCGCACCTGGGACGGCCGGTCGCAATCGGCGCACGATCAGGCCCGGCTGCCCTTGTTCTCTGCATTCGAAATGGCGAACGCCGGCGTCGATGCGCTGCTGGCGAAGGTTCGGCGTGCCGGCTATGCGGCGCAGTTTCGCGAGACCTTCGGCGACCGGGTGTTCGACGATGAGAAACTGGCCTTCAAGGCGGTGTTGATGTCCTTGGAGACGTACCAGCAAAGTCCCCGGGAGTTTTATCCTTACAGCAGCAAGTACGACGCGTGGCTGCGGCACCGAACCTCATTGAGCGCCGCCGAGTTGCGCGGTCTGGCCGCCTTCAACGACCCGGCGAAAGGCAACTGCGCACGTTGCCACCCCAGCGGCATCCGGCGGGGCGCGTTTCCGCAGTTCACGGACTTCGGATACTCCGCGGTCGGCGCGCCGCGCAACGCCGCCATACCCGCCAATGCGGACAGCCGTTACTTCGATCTCGGATTGTGCGGCCCGCTGCGCACCGACTTGGCCGACAACAGGGAATACTGCGGCTTGTTTCGTACCCCTTCCTTGCGCAATGTGGCGATGCGCCAGGTGTTCTTTCACAACGGGGTGTTTCATCGACTGGAAGACGTCGTGCGCTTCTACGCCGAGCGGGATACCCAGCCGCAGAAGTGGTACCCGCGCGGGGCGGCAGGCCAGCCCGTGAAATTCGACGATTTGCCGCCGCAGTATCGAGGCAATGTCGACAGCCAGGCACCCTTTGACCGACACCCCGGGGATCGGCCGGCGTTGAGCGAGGCCGACATCAAGGACATCGTGGCGTTCTTGAATACTTTGACCGACGGCTACGAGTGACGCCGGCGCTGTCGGCTCGCTAGATCTTGTCCAGCGGCGTGTTGCCGCCGGTGAATTGCGCGCGCGCCTGCGCCAGCCGGTACTTGTGCTCGGCGCGCCACCGGCCCCAGTCGCGCAGGGCGCAGATGCCATACACCAGCTTGAACAGCTTCAGCCGCCACAGCACCCGGGGCGTGTCGAACAGGTCGCCCGCCAGCATCGAGATGACGCCCTGCTCGAGCTGCCAGGTGTTCCGGGGTGAGCGGAACATCTGCTGCATCACGGGGCCGTTGAAGCGGTAGATGAAGAACGAGAATCGCGCCATGCCGGCGCGCTGGCGCTTCTCCAACTTGCGCAGCAATCCGGCCTCGCGGGCCGGCTCGCGCATGGCGGCGTCCACCACATCCACCGCCTGCTCGGCGCCGCTCATGGCCAGGTAAACGCCGGAGGAGAACACCGGATCGAGAAACGCGAAGGCATCGCCGACCAGCACCCATCCCGGGCCGCCCATCCGCGCCGAATCGTAAGAATAGTTGCCCGTCACCCGAACTTCGTCGCCGATCAGTTCGGCGCGCTCGAGCCGCCGCCACAGTGCGGGGCTGCGCCTGAGCGTCTCGAGCAGGAACTCCACGGTGCGGCCCTTGCGCTCCTTCAGATAATCGGGCCGGCACACCGCGCCGACACTCATCACGCCGTCGCGCAACGGGATCATCCACATCCAGCCGTGCTCGAAGCTGTAAATGCTGATGTTGCCCTCGTCGGCGCCGGGGCGCCGCTCGGCGCCGCGGAAATGGCCGAAGATGGCCGCGCTCTGGTGCTGGCTGTTCTTGCGCCGCATTCGCTTCTTCGCGGAAAGAAATGCATCGCGCCCGCTGGCATCGACCACGTAGGCCGCCTGAACGCAGTAGCTGCGGCTGTCATCCGTGCTCACCTCGAGCCGGGTCTCGCGCGAGCCCTTCTGCTCCACCTTGAGCACTTCGTGACCCTCGCGCGCGTCCGCGCCGCATTCGCGGGCATGGTCGTAGAGCATCTTGTCGAAGTCCTGCCGCCACACCTGGTAGGCGTGCGGCGGACTGCGGCCGATCGCGCGGGCAAAGGAATAGGTGTTGTAGCCGCGCTCGTTGCCGGCCTCGAAGTCCGCGCCCGGCTTGAACACGCCGAGTGCGCGCACCTTGTCGAGCACACCCAGCCGTTCGAACACGGGAAGATTCATCGGCAGGAGCGATTCGCCGATATGAAAGCGCGGGTGACGCGCCTTCTCGAGCGCGATCACCTTGTAGCCGCGCCGCGCCAGCAGGGCCGCGGCGGTGCTGCCGGCAGGGCCGCCGCCTATCACCGCGATATCGCATAGCTCGGGGGTCATGGGTTTGGAATTATACGGCCGGACGAGACGCGGCGAGCCGCCGCTCGAGCGGCGCGGCCGGCGGCGCGCGCGGGCCGCGCCGACATCGGGCGCAATGAGGGCTTGACATGCAAATGCGAATGATTACTATTTGCACTCGTATCGACTTGATGGTTCAGTTCTTGATCTCGAGGTTACAAGCAATGCGCTCCCCCGTTCCCGCAGGCCTTTCAGACCCTATTTCCAAGGCGACTGCCGCCGCTTTGCGCGCGCTCGGCACCCTGGGAGTCTGCGCCGCCCCGATCGTCGGCGTGTCGGTTGCGCACAGCGAAGAGGCGGCCACCGACGCCGGCGATTCCGACACATCGAATGGCACCTTGGATCAGCTGGTCGTCGACGGGGTGCGGCCGTTGGTCAGCGACAAGCTGCCCGGCGACCTACAAAACACGCCGCAGTCGGTCACGGTGGTCAGCGGCGAACTCATGCAGGCTCAAGCGGCGACTCGCCTCGAGGACGCATTGAAGAATGTACCTGGAATCACCCTGAATGCCGGCGAGGGTGCGGCGCGCGGCGACACCGTCAATTTGCGCGGCTTTTCGGCGTTCAACGATTTCTTCCTCGACGGCATACGCGATGCGGCGGTCTACACCCGCGACAGCTTCGACCTGGAATCCGTGGAAGTGGTCAAGGGGCCCTCTGCCATCCTGTTCGGCCGCGGCTCCACCGGCGGCGCCATCAATCAAGTCAGCAAGGCGCCGACCCTGACGCAGCTCGATTCGGTGACATTGGATTTCGGCACCAACCACGAATACCGTGCGACCACCGACATCGACGTGCCGCTGAGCTCAACCGCGGCATTCCGCTTCAATGCCATGGGAGAGTCCTCGGAGGTTGCGGATCGAGACTACGTCAAGAACCGGCGCTGGGGCGTGGCTCCGTCGCTGGCCCTTGGCATCGGCGAGGAAGACTCGCTGATCGTGACCTACCTGCACCAGCAGGAGAACAATCGTCCGGATGCCGGCATCCCCTTCGTCGATGGCCGTCCGGCACCCGTGCCGCGCGACGCGTACTTCGGTCTCATCTCCGATCGCGTGACGACCCAGGACGACATCGGGACGGTGCGCTACAAGCACGACTTCAACCCGAATGTCTCCATCGCGGATACCGTGCGCTTTGCGCACTACCTGTTCGACTACCAGGACACCATGCCGAACTTCGGCGGCGACGTGCCGGCGCCGGGCACGCCCTTCAGCAACATCTTGGTGGGACGCGATGCGCCGGATAGTTCCGGTTCGCAGACCAACTTCACCAATCAAACCGACTTGACGGCGCACTTCGCGACGGGATCCGTCTCCCATACCCTGTTCACGGGCATCGAGGTGTCGCGCCAGAGCTCCGATATCAGCCGTTACAACAACCCCTTCAACAAGGACAACGACTGGGTGCCGGAGACTCCCTTGCTCGATCCGAATCCATTCGAGCCGCTTCCCGGGGGCGAGGCGCTGACATCGCAGCAGGATACGACGGCCCATTCTTATTCCGCCTACGCCACGGATACCTTGGGGTTCGGCCCCTATGTGGATTTCGTGGCCGGAGTGCGCTTCGATCGATTTGCCGCCGACTACGTGCAGTCGATCCCGGTTCCAGGCCCTCTGTTGGATCTCGAACACACGGATAACGTGACCAGTCCGCGCGCCGCGCTGCTCATCAAGCCGACTGCGCAGCAAACCTACTACCTGTCCTTCGGCACCTCCTTCGACCCGTCTGCCGAGGCGCTGACATTGACCACCAAGACCGCCGACTTGGGTCCGGTGAAGGCGAAGAGCTTCGAGATCGGCGCCAAGAACAGCTGGCTGGACGGCATGTTCTCGACCACGGCCGCGCTGTTCCACACGGAAGTCGACAATGCGCAGACCAACGATCCGGAAAATCCCACCGTCACCGTGCTGAACGGCGATCAGCGCGTGCAAGGCTTGGAGCTGGGGATTTCCGGTTATGTCGCCCCGCACTTAGAGGTCGTCGCCGGCTATACCTATCTCGACGGCAAGACGGTGTCGTCGGGAATTCCGGCCTACGTCGGCCAGGCGCTGCCGAACGTTGCGCGCAATGCGCTCAATCTATGGACCGAGTACGAGATCACCCCAGCCTGGGAAGTGGGCGCGGGCGGCAATTGGCTGGGCGCCCGCTACGCCGACTCCGGCCAGACGGCCACCATTCCAGGCTATGTGGTGTGGAACGCCATGACCTCCTACAAGCTGAGCAAGACGGTGTTCCTGCAATTGAACGTCAACAACCTGACCAATAAGTTGTACTACGAGAACTCGTACTACACCTCGGCCGCCGAGAACCACGTGATCCCCGGCGCGGGCCGCACCGCGAGGCTGACGATACGCACGATGTTCTGAGGCTATTTCTGTTCCGCGTAGATCTTGATCAGGCGATAGAGAAAGTCGCGGCAGTCCAGCAGCGACTTCACGCCGACATATTCATTGAGCCCGTGAATGTGGCCGAGATCGGGCCCGGCAAACAGCGGCTCGATGCCGTAGGTCGGTATGCCTGCCGCGTTCAAGAATTCGCCGTCGGTGGCTCCCGGCTGCAGGATGGGCAGCACCGGCACGCCGGGAAAGAATTCCGCCGCCAGTTTCTCCACCGGCTTCAATATCTGCGCGGTCAGCGGGGGCGGCGGCGAACTCGGCCCGCGGGTCTCGAGGGTGCTGACCTTGACTGCCGGGTCGGCAACCAATTCCTCGAGCTTGGCGCGCACGCTCTCCTGGCTCACGCCGGGAAAGATTCGGCAATTGATGTTGGCGCGTGCCCGCTGCGGCAGCGCATTGGTGGCATGTCCCGCGTCGAGCATGGTGGCGACGCAGGTGGTGCGCAGCGTGGCATTCCAGCTCGGATCCTGGGCCGAGACCAGCGCGATGGCCTTCGCGTCGTTCGGGTCCTTGACCAGCGCGCGCATGGCGTCGGCCACCGCGGTGTTGCCCCTGCCGGCTTGGATCTGCGCCATGCCGGTGAAGTAGGCGCGGCTGCCGTCGGTGAACTGCGCCGGGAATTCGTAGCCCTGGATGCGCAGCAAGGCCGCGGAGAGCCGGTAAATCGCATTGTCCTTCAGCGGCCGGGAGCTATGTCCGCCTGGATTGGTCACCTCGAGCCTGAAATTCTGCGCCATTTTTTCGCCCGCCTGAATTTCCAGCGCCACTTTGTGGCCCTCGCTATCCAGCTCGCCGAATGCGCCCTCGTTGACGGCGAAGGCGGCGTCGATGAGGTCGCGCTGGTGCTCGGTCAGCCATTCGGCCCCGTTGAATGCGCCGGCGGTTTCCTCGCCGCAGGTGAGGGCGAGCTTGATGGTGCGAAGCGGCCGGTATTTCTCCTGCTTGTAGCGCATCAACGTGTCCACCCAGATCGCGGCCTCGGCCTTGTCGTCGATGGCGCCGCGGGCGTAGAAATTTCCGCCCTCCTCGACCAGCTTGAAGGGATCGCGTGTCCAGTCCTCGCGCTTCGCTTCGACCACGTCGATGTGCGCCAGCAGCAGCACGGCCTTGAGCTTCGGATCTCGCCCGGGGTACCAGGCGACCAAGCCGCCCTCCTGGGGATGTTCCGGCGCGGCGAAGGGGTGCAGGTCGGCGGCAGGGAAACCCGCCGCTTGAAGGCGCGCGGCCATGCGTTGCGCGGCCAGGGTGCAGCTGCCGTTCGACAGCGCGGTATTGGTCTCGACCAGCTCCTTGTAGACATCGCGGAATTGCGTTTCTCCCGCGGCATTCTGCGCGCCGGCGCGCGGCGCGGCGGCGAGCAGGGCGATGATGGAAAGGGCGGTCAGAGCCTTGAGCATGGCGGGGTCCTCGGATTGCGGTGTGAGTGGCGAGCTGTGTAAGCGGCGTTGTGTCAGTGGCGATTTGGCGGGCGTCGGACCCGGCGGCATGGGCCCCTATAGGGCGGATACTCCCGCCAAGTCGGTCAGGCTTTGGGCGCGGGTCAGGGCGATGAATTCGCGAATGTAGGCGGCCTCGGCTCCGGCCTGGCTGGTCGCGGCATAGAGCTCGCAGCGCAGCCCGGTTTGGCCGATGGGGCGAGACACCACGTAGCCGCGTTCGATGTAATTTCCCACGGTCCAGGACGGCAACGCCGCGATGCCGCGGCCGCTGGCCACCAGCTGCAGTATGGCCACGGTCAATTCGGCCGTGCGCCGCTTGGGATTGATGGCGGCGGGGGTCAAGCGGTGCTTCATCACGTCCAGCATTTCATCCGGCACCGGATAGGTGATGAGCGTTTCATCGGCGAAATCGGCCGGCTCGAGCCAGGCCTTGGCCGCGAGCCGATGCCGGGGGCTCATGAGGGCGACGCTCTCGTAGCGGAACAGGGGGCTGAACACCACGTTGGGATGCGCTTCCTGCGGATCATGAATGATGGCGAGCTCCGCCTCGCCGCGATCGAGCAGCGGCAGCGGATCGACGACGAAGCCGGAAATGATGTCGAGCTCCACTTCGGGCCAGAGGGACCGATAGCTGTCCATGGCCGGCATCAGCCAGTCGAAGCAATTGTGGCATTGCACCGCAACACGCAACGGTCCGGCATGTCCCTGGGCCAAACGGGCGACATCGCGGCCCGCCTCGGCCACCTGCGGGAGCACGTCCCGCGCCAGGGTGAGCAAGCGCTGGCCGATGGCCGTAAAACGCAGCGGTCGAACGTTCTTCTCGAGCAGCGCCGCTCCGTAGTGACTTTCGAGCGCCTTCATCTGGTGCGACAGCGCGGATTGGGTCAGGAACAGGCGTGCCGCCGCCTTGGACAGGCTGCCGCATTCGGCCAGCGCCAGGAGGGTCTCCAAATGCCGAAGCTCCAATGCCGTCGATGGCATGAGTCGGATTCATCCTGTGTATGAGAATAATGAGTTTGGATCATAGCCCAAGCTCTTGCATGCTGTCAGTCGAGAACACCCGGTTGGGGAATTTCCCATGTCGAATTCAGTGGCAGTGTCCTTCGAATTCTTTCCCCCCAGCGATGAGCCCATGGGGCAGCAGCTCTGGAATTGCGTGCAGAGGCTGGCGCCCTTGCGCCCGAATTTCGTGTCGGTGACCTACGGCGCAGACGGCTCGACGCGCACCCGAACGCATGAGTGCGTGCTGCGAATCCTGCGCGAGACCAACCTCGTGGTCGCGCCGCACCTGACCTGCGTGGGCGCATCGCGGTCGGAGGTGCTGGGCATTGCACGGGAGTACTGGCAGCAGGGGATCCGGCACTTGGTCGCGCTGCGCGGGGATGCACCTGCGGACCATCGCTCGCCCGACGGGCGCTATCGTCCCCGCGCCGGAGGTTTTGCGTACGCCTCGGACTTGGTCGCGGGACTCGCGGGGGTCGGCAGATTCGACGTATCGGTGGCTGCCTACCCGGAAGGGCATCCCGAATCTGGCAGCGTCGATGCCGACTTGGAGAATTTGAAGCGCAAGGTCGATGCGGGCGCGCGCCGCGCGATCACGCAATTCTTCTTCGACACAGATGTGTTTCTGCGCTATCGCGATCGCTGCGCCGCCGCCGGCATAGGCGCGAGCCTGGTGCCGGGCATATTGCCGATCACGCGCTTTCCTCAGTTGCTGCGTTTCGCCGAGCGATGCGGCGCATCCGTGCCCGCGTGGCTGCGCCAGCGCTTCGATGGATTGGATGAGGATGCGGAGACGCGGCGCATGATCGCCGCCAACGTAGCGATCGAGCAGGTGCAGCGCCTGCGCGTGCACGGGGTGGAGGAGTTCCACTTCTACACGCTGAACCGCGCCGAGCTTACCTATGCGATCTGCCACGCGCTGGGGTTGAGGCCCCAGGTGGCCGAAGCACGGGTGGCCTGATGAGCTCCGGCGCAGCGCGTACGCCGCCGGCGGCCGAGCGGGCCCGGGCATTCCTCGCGCTGCTGCGCGAGCGCCTGGTGATTCTCGATGGCGCCATGGGCACCATGATCCAGCGGCACTCTCTCACCGAGGAGCAATTCCGCGGCGAGCGCTTCGCGGCCTGGCACAGCGATTTGCGCGGCAACAACGATCTGCTCTCCATCACTCAACCGGACATCGTTGCGGCGATTCATCGCGACTATCTGCTGGCAGGTGCGGATGTCATCTCCACCAATACCTTCAACTCGAGCCCGGTGTCCCAGGCAGACTATGCCATGCAGTCCTTGGTCGGCGAGCTGAATCTCGCGGCCGTGCGCCTGGCGCGCCGGGTTGCGGACGAGGTTCAAGCCCAGACCGGCAAGCCGCGCTTCGTTGCGGGGGCCCTGGGACCGACCAGCCGCACGGCCTCGCTGTCCCCCGATGTCAACGATCCGGGGTTTCGCAACATTACTTTCGATGAGCTGGCGGCCGGCTACGCGCTGGCGACTCGCGCCCTCATCGAGGGCGGCGCCGACATCATTCTGATCGAGACGGTGTTCGACACCTTGAACGCCAAGGCGGCTCTGTTCGCGGTGCGCACGGTGCTGGATGACATCGGGGTGGAGCTGCCCATCATCGTCTCCGGCACCATCAGCGACGCCTCGGGCAGAACCTTGTCGGGCCAGACCACCGAGGCGTTCTGGAATTCGATCCGCCACGCTCGCCCCGCCGTCGTCGGCCTGAATTGTGCGCTCGGCGGCAAGCAATTGCGTCCGTACGTGGAAGAGCTGGCGCGCATCGCCGACTCCTACGTCTGCGCCTACCCGAACGCGGGGCTGCCGAACGCATTCGGCGAATATGACGAAACCGCCGCGGAGACCGCCGCCACGTTGAGGGAATTCGCCGCCAGCGGCTTCCTCAACATGCTGGGAGGCTGCTGCGGCACCACACCGGAGCACATTCGCGCCATCGCCCGGGCGGTCGACGGCCTGCCGCCGCGCGCGCTGCCCGGCATCGAGCGAGCCTGCCGCCTGAGCGGCCTCGAGCCGCTCACCATCGATGCGAACAGTCTGTTCGTGAACGTCGGCGAACGAACCAACGTGACGGGCTCCGCCAAGTTCCGCAAGCTCATCGAGGCGGGCGACTATGCCGCGGCAGTGGACATCGCGCGGCAGCAGGTGGCCAACGGCGCGCAGATGATCGATGTGAACATGGACGAAGGCATGCTCGACTCGGCGGCGGCGATGGCCAAGTTCTTGAGCCTCATCGCGGGCGAACCGGACATCGCACGGGTGCCCGTCATGATCGATTCATCCAAATGGTCGGTGATCGAAGCGGGCCTGAAGTGCGTGCAGGGCAAGCCCATCGTCAATTCGATCAGCCTCAAGGAGGGCGAGGAGGCCTTCCTGGCGCAGGCACGCCTGTGCGTGCGCTACGGCGCGGCAGTGGTCGTCATGGCCTTCGATGAGCGCGGCCAGGCCGACACCATCGATCGCAAAGTCGCCATCTGCGAGCGCGCCTATGCGTTGCTGACGCAGCGCGGCGGGTTCGCCCCCGAAGACATCATTTTCGATCCCAATATCTTCGCCGTCGCCACCGGCATCGAGGAGCACAACCGCTACAGCCTGGATTTCATCGAGGCCACCGCCGCTATCCGGCAGCGCATGCCCGCGGTGCACGTGAGCGGCGGCGTCAGCAATGTATCGTTCTCGTTTCGCGGCAACGAGCCGGTGCGCCAGGCCATGCACTCGGTATTTCTCTACCACGCGATTCGCGCCGGATTGACCATGGGCATCGTCAACGCCGGCCAGCTGGCCATCTACGAGGACATTGCACCGGAGCTGCGCGAACGCTGCGAGGATGTGATTCTCGCGCGGCGCGCCGATGCCACCGAGAGGCTGCTCGAGATCGCCGAGCGGTTCAAGGGCGACGCGGGTCCGCGGCGCGGCGATGACCTCGAGTGGCGCAAACTGCCGGTCAAGCAGCGCCTGCGGCATGCGCTGGTGAAGGGGCTCGATGAGTTCATTCTCGAGGATACCGAAGAGGCGCGGCTCGAGGCAAGCCGGCCGCTGGATGTGATCGAAGGGCCGCTCATGGACGGCATGAACGTGGTCGGCGATCTGTTCGGCGCGGGCAAGATGTTCCTGCCGCAAGTCGTCAAGTCGGCGCGGGTCATGAAAAAAGCGGTGTCCGTGTTGATCCCCTACATCGAGCGGGAGAAGGACGGATCCGCGCGCTCGAACGGCAAGGTCGTCATCGCCACGGTCAAGGGCGATGTGCACGACATTGGCAAGAACATCGTCGGGGTGGTGCTGCAGTGTAATAACTTCGAGGTGGTGGACCTGGGGGTCATGGCGTCCTGCGAGAAGATTCTAGAGGCCGCCACGCGCGAAGGCGCGGATCTGATCGGACTGTCCGGGCTCATCACGCCCTCGCTCGATGAAATGGTGCACGTCGCCAAGGAAATGCAGCGGCTGGGCTACAAGCAGCCCCTGCTGATCGGCGGCGCGACGACTTCACCGGCCCACACGGCCGTCAAGATCGACCCTCAATACCAAGGTGCGGTGATCTATGTGAAGGATGCTTCGCGCTCGGTGGGTGTTTGCCAGCAGCTGGCCACCCGCGGCACCCGCGATGCCTATATTGACGGCATCAAGGCGGAGCACGAGCGCCGCCGCGAGCAGCATCGCAACAAGGGCGCCAAGGCGCCGCGGCTGTCCTTGTCCCAGGCCCGCGCGAAGAAGCTGGTAATCGACTGGTCCGCGTATGCGCCGCCGGCCCCAAGCTTCCTCGGCGTGCGGGCATTCGATGACTATCCGCTCAATGAGCTGCTGCCGTACATCGATTGGATGCCGTTCTTCAATGCGTGGGAATTCGCGGGCAAGTTCCCGGACATCTTGCGCGACCCGGTGATCGGCGAGGCGGCGAGCAATCTGTATGCGGACGCGATGCGCATGCTGCAGCAATTGGTGCGCGAGAAATGGCTGCGCGCGCGCGCCGTGGTGGGCTTCTTCCCCGCCAATACGAGCGGCGATGACGACGTCGCGGTGTTCGAGGACGAGTCGCGCCAGGCGATCAAGGCGCGGCTGCACTGCTTGCGGCAGCAAAAATCCAAGCCGCAGAACCACCCTCAATCCTGCCTGGCGGACTTCATTGCGCCGATCGGCAGCGGCCGCGCCGATTATCTGGGGGCATTCGCCGTGACCGCGGGACTGGGCATCGATGCGCACGTGGCGCGCTTCGAGGCCGCGCACGACGACTACAGCAGCATCATGCTCAAGGCGCTGGCCGATCGGCTGGCCGAGGCGTTGGCCGAACGCATGCACGAGCGGGTGCGGCGTGAGCTATGGGGCTACGCTCCGCAGGAGAGGCTGGACGGCGCGGCCCTGATCGGCGAGCAGTATCGGGGGATTCGTCCGGCGCCGGGGTATCCGGCCTGTCCCGAGCACACGCAGAAGGCGACGCTCTGGCAACTGCTCGACCCGCAGCGCAACGCGGGTATCCGCTTGACCGAGTCCTTCGCCATGTTTCCGACGGCGGCCGTCAGTGGCTTCTATTTCTCACATCCACAGGCGCGCTATTTCGGCGTGGGTCAGATAGACCGCGATCAAGTGGCGAGCTATGCGCAGCGCCAGGGGTGGACACTGGCCGAGGCAGAGCGTTGGCTCGCGCCCAACCTAGGATATGAGCCGGATGTGGCCGCGGCGGCGGACGCCGCCTAGGTCTCCCACCGATCGCCTCAGGGTTTTGCCGCCGCCAGGATCTGGTGCGCCAGGTTGGCATAGTCGCCATCGAAGTGATGGCCGCCCTTGAGCTTCACGATGATGAATCTGCTCGGGTCGAGCTTGGGGCATAGCGAGTCGGTTTCGTCGGAACCGTAGATGCACAGCACCGGCATGCCGGTAATCCGGTTGATCTCGGGCAGCGTCGCCGGTCCCGAATTGCTGTCCGATACCCAGCTGCTCATGTGGAATTCAAAGAGCGCGTGCTCGGACATTCCCATGACGGCGGTCAGCGCGACCCGGGCGCGAGTCGCCGGCGGCAGCCGATTGACGGCGAAGGGCAGCACATCGGCGCCTTGCGAGTAGCCGATCAGCAGCACGCGCTGCTTGCCGAAATGCGCCAGGTAGTAGCGAATCATCCGGTCGGTGTCCGCCGCCAATCCGCTCGGCGTTCGCGCCGTCCAGTAGTAGCGCAGCGAATCCAGGCCGATGACCGGAATACCGCGGGCGCTCAGGGCCGCGGCAACGTCCTGGTCGATTCCTGCCCAGCCGCCGTCGCCGGACATGATGATGGCAAAGACATCGGAGCGAACCGTACCCGGCTGGGGCGAGCCCGAGGCCGCGCTTGCCGGCACGGCGACCGACGCCGCGGCGGACTGCGCCGCAACTTCCACGATGGGCAGGTCGCTCAAACTCGCCGGAGGCGGCGCCATGCGCGCGGCCCGATTGTGCGCCGCCAGCGACTGGAAGCCGGCGGTGTACTGCGGCAGCCAAGCGCGCTGCGGCGCGTAATCGCGGCTCAGCTTCGGCAGCGGCACGATGGCGGCGCCGCGAATCCGGGCTATGAATCCTTGCGCCTCGCTCACGGGGCAGCTCCCCCCGATATCGCCGTGCAAGTCCACCCAGGGATTGCCGAGGCTTGCGATCGGCAGCAAATCGACGCCTCGACGCGGGGAGTTGCGGGTGAATTGCAGCCCGGATCCCGTGCATAGCGGCTTGCGCAAATCCAGTTGTGGGCAAAAGCCCAGCGTCAATGCGGCCGCAAAGGTATTGGGCGGCGCCTGCGCGAGCACGGCATAGGCCATGGCGGCACCCGAGGAGACTCCGGCCAACATGGGCATCAAGTAGGTCGGCACGTGAAAGTAGGCTTGCACGAAGTGACTCAGATTCTCCAAGTCGCCATCGGGAAACACGCAGTCATCGCCATCCGCTTCGAGGTTCGCCTTGAGCTTCGGCCAATCGATGGCGGCGACCATCGCGCCCTGTTCGACCAGCTGACGCGCCATCAAGTCCGCAGTGCCGTTCCAGCCCTCGTCCCCGGAGATGAGCAGCACGAAACTGCTGGGTGTTCCGGCGGGCTGGTAGACCGGAAGGTCCTTGAAGCGTCCGTGACTGAGGTGCGCGGTGCCGGCCGGTGTCGAACCCGGCGATGCCACCGAGGGTCGTTGAGCCGCGACGGACTGCGCATGCGCGGGGGCGGGTGCAGCCGCGTGTCCCGCCGCGGCCGTCATCAGCAGGCTCATCGCCGCCAGCCTCGGCGGCAGGAATGCGCGCAAAACTCTCATGTCGATATCTCGGGCAAGGGGGCTACAGGCTACCAGGAGGAGGAGTTCACCGTTTGGTCACAGTCCGTACGCAGAATATTCATGATGAAAACCATCGACCTAGTGTATTTCAATGCGGGCGGCGGACATCGCTCTGCCGCCCAGGCGCTCGATGCGGTGATTCGCGAATTGGCCCTGCCTTGGGCCGTGAGGCTGGTCAATCTGTTCGAAGTGCTCGATCCCCGGGACGTGTTCGGCAAGACCACGGGGATGAAGCCCGAGCAATACTACAATGCGCGCCTGGCGCGCGGCTGGACCCTGGGGCTCGCCCAGGAGCTGAAGGTGCTGCAGGCGCTCATTCGGCTCAGTCACAAATCCCTGACGGCCCAGCTCGAGCGTCACTGGCACAAGACCAAGCCCGACATGGTGGTATCGCTGGTGCCGAATTTCAATCGGGCCATGTATCAGGCGCTGACCGCGGCGCGGCCGAGCGCGCCCTATGTCACCATACTCACGGACTTCGCGGATTCGCCGCCGCATTTTTGGATCGAGCCGCATCAGGCGCAACACCTAATTTGCGGGACTGCCAAGGCCGTCGCCCAGGCGCGGGCCGCAGGCTATGGCGATGCCAGCATCCATGCGACCTCCGGCATGATTATCCGCCCTGATTTCTACCATGATCTGCATGTCGATCGTCCTGCCGAAATGCGCAAATTGCAGCTCGATCCGGATCGGCCGACAGGGATAGTCATGTTCGGCGGCCATGGGTCGAAGGTGATGCGCGGCATCGCAAAGCGGCTGGATGATACGCAGTTGATCCTGATCTGCGGGCACAATTCGGTGCTGGCCGATGAATTACGTGAGATGAGCGCGCGGGCCCCGCGGGTCGTCGTCGGCTTTTCCACGCAAATCCGCTATTTCATGCAGCTCGGGGATTTTTTCATCGGCAAGCCCGGCCCCGGCAGCATCAGCGAGGCCATCCAGCAGCGGCTCCCCGTCATCGTCGTGCGCAACGCCTGGACCATGCCGCAGGAGCGCTACAACACCGAATGGGTCGAGGAGAACCAGGCGGGTCTGGTGCTCGATTCCTTCAAGGGCATCCATACGGCGGTGGCAGCGCTCACGGCACAGATGGACACCTATCGCGCCGGTGTTGGACGCATTCACAATCGCGCGATATTCGAAATACCGCAGATCCTCGAGCGAATTATGCAGGCCGACCTGCCGCGGCAATGGGGCCGGCCGGTGAGATCCCGGTTGCCTCGCCTTTGGGCAGGGAGCCCGTGGTCGTCCCGCTCCACCGCCTGACCCTCGCGCCCGCGCCCTGAGCTCGGCGGCTTTGCGTTCGGTAGAGCCCGGTATTGCCGTGGACGCGCCTCAAGTGTGACACTCCCGCAGTGAAGCATCCCCCTCCCGCGCCCGAGGTCGGTTCCACGCGCGCCGAGGAAGTGAGAGCCGTCGCCGCGGGCGCCACCCTCAGCGTGGTTGCGATCGCGACCTTTCTGCTGATGCCGCAGTTCATCGAAGCCGCGGTCGCCGATCTGCACTACACGGAGGCGCAGGTCGGCGTGCTCTCCGCGCTCCTATTGGCCGGTACCACCATCGCCTCCGCCATGGCCAGCCTATGGGTTCGCCGTCTTTCCTGGCGGACGGCGGCGTCCATGGCGCTCGCGGGGCTGCTGATCGCCAACCTGGCTTCGATGTGGGCCCATGGCATCGTCCCATTCTTCGTGCTGCAGAGCCTGGTGGGATTTTGCGGCGGCTCCCTGTATTCGCTGTCGCTGACCGTGCTCTCCGATGGCCGCCGGCCCGATCGCGGCTTCGCCTACGCGATCGGCGCCCAGACGCTTTATCAGGTCGTCGGGCTGGCCGCCGGCCCATGGCTGATTCATCACGGCGGGATGAACACGGTGCTCGGGCTGTTCTCGGCGCTTTGCGTCGTGGGCGCGTGCCTGGTCGCCTGCCTGCCGCGCCACGGGCGGATCGCCGCCGGCGCAGGAGCGGGCGCGCGCTTGCTGAGTGCCCCGGTTCTGTTCGCGCTCGCCGGCTGTTTCCTGTTCTACGTCAACATCAATGCCTATTGGACTTACATCGAGCGCATCGGCACGAGCGCCGGCCTCGATCTCGGCGCGGTGTCGAACAGCCTTGCCTTCGGCACGGTGGCCAGCATGGGCGGCGTGGTTCTCGCGTCGTGGCTGGGCGAGCGCCGCGGCCTGGTTCTGCCCATTGCGGCGAGCGCATTGGCGATCGTCGTGTCCATGCTGCTGTTGCTCGGGACCCTGCACCTGACAGCCTACGTGGTGTCGTCGGTGATCTATGGGAATGCGTGGAATCTGTCGATGACGTACCAATACAGCCTGGTCAATGCCGTGGACCGCAGCAGGCGCGGCGTCGCGCTTGCACCGGCGCTGCATAACGCCGGCGGAGCGGCGGGTCCGGCGATCGCGGCGCTATTCGTGAGCGAGCACGATCACGGCAGCGTGCTGTGGCTGGTGAGCGTGAGCGTGCTGGCAAGCCTGGGGTGTTTCATGGTCGCGAAGCGGCTTCACTGCCGCTGAGCGGCAATGGACGTGCGCGCACGACGTAGTAGTAGGCCGGGCTCACGACGGCCAGGCCGACGACCCAGGACAGGTCGATGCCGCCCATCGCCCGGGCAATGGGGCCCACATACAGGTCGGTGGCAACGAAGGGAATTTGCACCAGGATTCCCAGCGTGTAACACACCAGGGCCGCGGCGTTGTAGCGGCCGTAGATGCCGCCGTCGGCTGCGAAGAATGAAGGGACGTCGTAATTGCCGAAGCGGATCAAGTAGTAGTCCACCAAGTTCACCGCGGTCCACGGCACCATGAGATAGAGCAGCAGCTCGTTGAATTGACTGTACAGGGTGAGGAAATTCGATTCTCCGGCCAGGGCGATCAACAGCGCGGCACAGAACGTCGCGAGCGTGATCAGAACCCGGGAGCGTGGGGTTGCCCGCCATTGGGGCACGAAGGTGGACCCCAATGTGATGATCGCAAGCGATCCGCCGTAAAGACAAATCGCCCCGGCGACCGCGACGCCGGGGGCAAACAGCAGCATGATGGGCAGGCTGGCTGGGCCGGTGAGCTGCGCGATGGCATTCACCACGTTGCCGTCGGTCACCGCGGGCCCAATCATCGCCCCCAGGATCATGGGCAGTACGGCGCCCAAGGTGGTGCCCCAGTAGCAGGACCAGAAGGCCTGGCGGGGTCCGGAATCGGGCGGCAAGTAGCGCGAGTAGTCGGACACATAGGGCGCGTACGCGAGCTGCCAGAGCGCACCCATGGAAACCATACCGAAAAAGCCGACTGCCGAGAACGTTCCGCGAGTCAGGTAGGCTGCGGGAATCGGGTTGACGAACAAAATCCAGACGTAGCAGAGCAATAACGCGCTGCCGGAGACATAGGTCATCATGCGGGTGCTGAAATGAATCAGATCGTGGCCATAGACCGCCGCCGCGAGACTGACCACGCCGATCCCGAGAATGCCGGCGCGCTCGCCGATTGCGGGCATGATGAAGTGCAGCGATTGGCCGCCCGTGACGAAGGCGGTGCCCGCGTATCCCACGTACATGAAGATGACCAGTGCCACCACGAAGGCGGCGCCCCTGGCACCGAACTGGCCGCGGCTCTGAACCATTTGCGGAACGCCGAGCCGCGGACCCTGCGCCGCATGCAGCGCCATGAACACCGTGCCGGCCAGGTTGCCGACGAGGATGGCAAGCACTCCCGAGAGAAAGGACTGGCCGAAGATCGTGGTTGCGAGGGCGCCGGTGACGATGGTGAGCACGTTCAAATTCGCGCCGAACCACAGGGTGAAAAGCTGCCGCGCCTTGCCGTGCCGCTGATCGAGCGGGATCTGGTAGATCGTGTACTGCTCGATGCGAGCCGTATTATTGCGCGGCACGGGGCGGGATCACGCTGCAGGGTAGGTTTGCGATGGCCTCGATCATCGGCAGGCAGTATAGTCGCGTAACCTTGAGACCCGCGCAACAATTCGATCCGTGATCCGATGCCGGTGTCCACGCCGAGTTTTCCGGATTTTGGCCTGACCGAGCAGGAGCGTCACGAAGCCGTCTTCGGGCACCGCTACGAACGCCCCGGCATGCATGGCGAGCGCGGCGAGATCTGGTGCTACAGCGATGCGATGGCCTATCCGCCGGGCGCCACGGTTCGGCTTCAGGTCAGTTCGACCGCCGCGAGATACCGGCTCGAGATCGTCCGCGACGGCAACGCCGCGGCTGCGGTGCTGAAGCGCGAAGTGGCCGGCGCGCGCCGGCAAGAAACCCCCGAACAGTGCTCGGTGCTCGGCTGCGGCTGGGAATCGTCTTTGCAGTTTCGGGTCGAGCACGATTGGCCCTCCGGCGCCTACCGCATTACGCTGACGGCGGAAGGGCGCGACGGCGCCGCAATCCAGGCGCACCACCTGTTCATCGTTCGCCCGCCCGCCGGCGACAAGCCGAATCGCATTCTGCAGGTGGCCGCGACGGGATCGTGGACGGCCTACAACACCTGGGGCGGCTCGAATCATTACCAGGGAATCACCGGAGCGCGCGGCAATCAATACGCGACGACGGTGAGCATCGAGCGCCCTTGGTGCCGGGGTTTTGTGGTCCTGCCGCACGATGCGCCGCGCGTGCCGTTGGAGTTTGCGATGCCGCCCGCCACTGTGCCGCGCTACCCGCACATGGAGTGGGCTTTCGCCAATGGCTATTCCAACAAGTATGCCTCCTCGGGCTGGGCGAGTTACGACCGGCATTTTTTTCACTGGGCCGAGCGCAGGGGCTATGCCATCGATCTGGCCAGTCAGCATGAATTGCACTACAGCCCGGAGATTCTCGCCGGCTACGATTGCGTGGTCTGCGTGGGACACGACGAATACTGGACCTGGGAAATGCGCGACGCGATCGATGACTATGTCGAGCGCGGCGGGCGCGTGGCACGGTTTGCGGGTAATTTCATGTGGCAGACCCGCCTGGAAAGAGGCGGCAAGTCCCAAGTTTGCTACAAGTACCGCGCGCGAGCGGAGGATCCGGTGTACCGGTCCGCCGATCCGTCGCGCACGTCGGGTTCATGGGAGGCTCGCGAAATTGGACGCCCTGGGGCAAAGACCTTCGGCTTGAACGCCAGCAACGGCCTGTATGCCGGCTGGGGCGGCTGCGCACCCCGCGGCGTGCGCGGCTTTCCCGTCTATCGGCCTGAGCATTGGGCCTTTGCCGGCACGGGCCTGTACTACGGAGATCTGCTCGGCGCCGAGGGGCATGCATTCGGATACGAGGTGGACGGCATCGATTACACAATCCGCGGCGGCCTGCCCGAACCCAGCGAATCGAGCGGTGCCCCGGATGGGCTGCAAATTCTTGCGCTCGGCATGTCGTCCTTGAAGGAAGAGAGCGTGGGAGTCGGGCTCGACGATCGATTCCTGTCCGACGACGATGCGAAATTCGTTGCCGAAACCCTGATCGGAGACGACGGCGAGGCCGCAGTCGAGCGAGTCAAGCGCGGCGCCGGGATGATAGTTAGCTTCACGCGCGGCAAGGGCGAGGTGTTTCATGCCGGCAGCTGCGAATGGGTGGCGGCCCTCGCGAGGCGCGACGCCATGGTCGAGCGCGTCACCGCGAATGTGCTCGGGCGCTACCTCGGCAGTCGATAAGAGCGCTGCGCGGGAGCGCCTGCGTACTATTGCACTGACACCGGAGGATCAATTTGCCGCAGATCTGCACCGGTATGCCGTGCCGGGTGCGCACGAAGTGCGTGCCAGGCGCAACCACGGTGCGGTGTGTTCGCGAAAAACTCGGCGCGCCGTTGTTGCCAACGAAAAAAGGGGCGCGTAACGTCGCCGACCATCCAGCACAGAATTGCAGCAAGACGATGACCGCCGCCGATACGCCTTGGCAGGAGCATGCAAGGCGAGCAAGCTGGTCGAGTCTGAGGGAGCGTTGCAATCAAAACGTCAATATCAACGATTACAACGTTACCAACCCAGATGCAATTCGGGTGCAGGGAACAGCTTTGCGTTTTCATCTCGTTTACCGCGCTTGTACTGCTTCATTAAACAATCAAGGAGGGGATCCGATCATGAGTTCGTTCAACGTAAATCGTGAATATCACCGATGGAAAGTAGCTGCGCTGGCAGCCATCGGCATGGCGTCCTGTCTCGCTCTGGCGGGCACGGCGTCCGCCTTCGAGAAGGCCGTGGTCGACGCGGCCGCCGCGGCCGATCAGGCAGTGCAATTCGACGTTTATCTGCCCCTGCGCGATCGGGCGGGAGTGGACGCGCTGCTGACTCAGCTGCATAGCCCAGGTTCCGCGCTCTATCACCAGTGGCTGACCCCCGCCGAGTTCAACGCGCGCTTCGGTCCGCAAGCGAGCGCGCTCAGCGCCATTACGCGCGAGCTCAGCGCCCATGGCCTCGAGGTCACCGAAGTGCACTCGCACAGCCTGCATGTGGCGGGCACCGCGGGCGCCGTGAAGGCTGCGTTCGGCGCCGCCCTCTCGATCGGGCACCTCGCGTCCGGAAGGCAGGTCATGGTGGCCGCGACGCCGATGAAGCTGACGCCGGCGCTCGAAGCGGCCGGTGCCGTGATTGCGGACTTCTCGGGAAGAGTTCACATGCAAAAGGTCGCTGTCCCGGTGCTGGGCGCGCCGCAGAACCGCGAATCGCCGACGGGGGGATATTGGTTCGACGACCTGAAGCAGGCGTACTCCTACCCCAGCTATAAGAAGCTCACCGGCGCCGGGGTGACCATCGGCATATTGATGACTGGCGGTTTCAGTCCGCCGGACATGACCATGTATTTCTCTCACGAGAATCTGGCCACGCCGAGCATCACCAACGTCAACATCGGGACGGGATCCCCGTTCGACCCCAATGGCTCTCTGGAAACGCATCTCGACATTCAGCAGACCGGCGGTATGGCACCCAAGGCCGCCATTGTTCTCTATAACATTCCGGATCTGTCCGATCAGAACATTTTGGCCGGCCTGACCAATATCATCGAGACCAACGCGGCGGATGTGGTCAACATGTCCTTCTCCGGGCCGGAAGCCGGCTATACGCCTGCGTACAATGGCGGGGTGGACTTCACCGGCATTCTCGGCATCTATGATGACTTCTTCATGGAGGGCAATGCGCTCGGAATCACCTTCGTGTCCTCCTCCGGCGATTGGGGCGCCAAGGACATCCCGGCCGCCGCCTGCTTCGACGCCAGCCCTCCCACTCCGTGCGGCGCGATGGAAGTGGGCATTGGATCGCCGGAATCGAGCCCGCATGTGACGGCAGTCGGCGGTACGAATCTCATTACCACCTTCAATGCCAAGAATCCCAACGATCTGAACTCGGCCTACGTATCAGAAAATGCCGACTTCGATGCGCTGGATTCGGACATTTTCTACGGCACCTCGGCGACCGGCGCGGTCTGGGGATCCGGCGGAGGAATCAGCATTTACTATGCGAAGCCCTCGTTCCAGAAACTGGTGTCCCAGCAGAATCTGCCGGCGGCTGCGAAGAAATGGCGCACCACCCCGGATGTCTCGCTGCAAATGGGCGGCTGTCCGGGAGGGACTGTCTATTTCGACGTCCACGGCGTGTGCCCGCCTGATCGCAGTTTCGTGTGGATCGCGATCGGCGGCAAGTTCGAAGGGGTGATCGGCACCAGCATTTCCTCGCCCGACTTCGCCGGACTGGTGGCGCTCAAGATCGAATCCGAAGGTTCGCGCCTGGGGAACGAGAACTTCGACGTTTACGCGCTGGCCGCGGCCCAAGCTGCCGGCTCGGGAAATACGGTGTTCCGCCCGGACGTCGATGGCAACAACGGCCACTACAAGACGGCGCCGGGATACAACCTGGTGCTCGGGAACGGCACGGTGTTCGGTGCCGACTTCGTCAGGGGCCCGGGCCTGCCGGTCGCCGGCGTACCGCAAACGCCAAGCAACCCGTGAGGCCAACCGGCGCATAGGGCCGATTGACCCCTAGAGTCGATCGAGCCATAGGCAATATCCTGCCGCATCGAACGATCGGTGCGGCAGGATTTTTTTTATCTGGGGTCAGCCGGCGAGTGAGGTCAGCACCGCCGAATAGAGTCAGCGCCGCCGATTGGGGTAGGCGTCGATCTCATTGAGCATCTCGGGTCCGCCCAAGGCCTGCATCTGGCCGAGAATCCATTCGCGCCGCTGCTGAATGTAGCGGGAGGGCGCCGCAGCCGAGAAGTGCTGCGGGTTCGGCAGTACCGCGGCGAGCACGGCGGCATCGGCGCGCGTGAGCCGGGATGCGGGCTTGTGAAAGAATCGCTGTGCGGCGGCCTCGGCGCCATACGTGCCGTTGCCAAATTCGGCGATATTCAAGTAGATCTCCAATATTCGCCGCTTGGGCAGCAGGCTCTCGATCAAGATGGTGAAATACGCCTCGAGGCCCTTGCGAAAATAGCTGCGCCCGGACCAGAGGAATAGATTCTTGGCGACTTGCTGGCTGATGGTGCTGGCGCCGCGCACCTTGTGGCTGTGCTGATTGAGCGCGTAGGCCTTCTCGATGGCGGCGACGTCGAAGCCCCAGTGTTCGGGAAACTTCTGATCCTCCGAGGCCACCACCGCGAGCGGCAGATTGGGCGAGATCCGATCCAAATCGACCCAGCTGTGTCGAAATGTGTAGCTGGAATCGCGGTTCGCCCACGCCTCGGCCTGGGCTTCGGCCATGAACGCGGTGAAGAAGGGATCGATCCAGCGCAGCGAGGCCACCGCGAGCACGCTGGCCACGATGCAAATCACGGTCAGCCACAGGAGCGCCCGTGTCAGCCGACCGAGGAATGATCTCTTCGACGCCACGCTGCCGTCAGGCGGGTAGGCGCCGTACGCTCTTCATGATGACCGCCTCGACCGGCACATCGTCGAAACCGCGCCGCCGGCCGGTCTCGACCGCGGCGATCTTATCGACCACGTCCATGCCTTCGGTGACCCGCGCGAACACGGCGTAGCCGAAGTTGCCGCGCGAGTGATCGAGAAAGTCATTGTCCTTCAGATTGACGAAGAATTGCGAGGTGGCGCTGTTGACGTCATTGGTGCGCGCCATCGAGAGCGTGCCGCGCTCGTTCTTCCGGCCGTTGTCCGCCTCGTTCTTGACGGGGGGCTGGGTGCGCTTCTGGCTCATGTCTTCGGTGAAGCCGCCGCCCTGGATGACGAATCCCGGAACGATCCGATGGAAGATCGTGCCGTCGAAGAAGCCGTCGTCGATGTAGCGCAGAAAATTCGCGACCGATAGCGGGGCGTCCTTCTCGAACAGCTCTATGGTGAAATCGCCCAACGTGGTTTCGAAGCGGATCATGAGATTTCCTAGTGTGCGAAGTGAATGGTTCCCAGCGTGACGCGGGGCTTGCCGGAGAAATCAGCATGCGAGCGGATGCCCGCGAAGCCATGGTGTTCGAGCAACCCCGCGACATCCGCGGCTTGCCCGCTGCCGTGCTCCAAGGCGAGCCAGCCGCCCTCGCGCAGATGCGCCGGCGCGCCGGCGGCGATCGCCGACAGGGCCTCGAGGCCCGTGGGCCCATCGCACAGGGCGAGCATTGGCTCCGCGCGCAGCGATTCGAGCGCCGGATCGGCCGCCGCGATGTAGGGGGGGTTGGCGACGATCAGATCGAAGCGCTCGCCGGTGACCGGAGCGAACCACCAGCCCAATCGCCAGTCGATCTGGGTGAGTGAGAGGCGGCGCGAGTTCTGGATGGCCACATCGAGCGCGGCTCTCGACACATCGACGCCCGTGATCCGCGCGGCCGGCCGCTCGGAGGCGATGGCCAGAGCGATCGCCCCGCTGCCCGTGCCCAGGTCGAGAATGCGGCTCGCCCGATCCGCGGGCGCGCCCACGGGGTGCCGGGGTAGAAGCTGCAACGCCAGTTCGACCAATAGCTCCGTCTCAGGCCGCGGCACCAACACCGCCGGCGTCACCTCGAGCGGCAGCGACCAAAATTCCCGGGTGCCGGTCAAATAGGCGACCGGCGCGCCTCCCAGGCGCTGCTCGATCAGGCTGGCGTAGGCGCGGGCATGCTCGCCTGCGACGGGCTCGTCAGCGCGCGCGATCAGTCCCGCGCGCGTCAGCCCGAGGATTTTGGCGAGCAATAGCTCGGCGTCGAGGCGCGGCGAGTCGCTGTGACTGCGCAGCGCACGGGCGCCGCTCTGCAGGGCGTCGGCGATGGTCTGTGCAACCGGCGATGTACAGTGCGGCGATTCGGCGGGCCGGCTCATCATTCGACCTGCTGCGCCAGCTCTTCGGCCTGGTACTCCTGATTCAAGGCGCGAATCAGCTCCTCGAGATTGCCGTTCATGACGTCGTCGAGCTTGTAGAGCGTGAGATTGATGCGATGGTCGGTGACCCGGCCCTGAGGGAAATTATACGTGCGGATGCGCTCGGAGCGATCGCCCGAGCCGACCTGCAATTTGCGCGATTGCGCCTGCTGGCTTTGCTGCCTCTCGCGCTCGGCGGCGAGCAGCCGGGCCTTCAACAAGGACATGGCCCGCGAGCGGTTCTTGTGCTGCGAGCGCTCGTCCTGGCATTCGACCACCACCCCGGTGGGGATGTGCGTGATGCGAATGGCCGAGTCGGTCTTGTTGACGTGCTGGCCGCCGGCCCCCGAGGCGCGGAAGGTATCGATGCGCAGGTCCGCGGGATTCAAATCGACGGCCTCGACCTCCTCGAGCTCGGGCAGAATGGCGACGGTGCAGGCCGAGGTATGAATGCGCCCTTGGGCCTCGGTGGCCGGCACGCGCTGCACCCGATGGGTGCCGGATTCGAACTTGAG
Organism: uncultured Gammaproteobacteria bacterium; assembly: GCA_963837435.1. Classification (GTDB taxonomy): domain Bacteria; phylum Pseudomonadota; class Gammaproteobacteria; order Steroidobacterales; family Steroidobacteraceae; genus Bog-1198. The sequence goes on along the minus strand of CAWINJ010000007.1, from coordinate 649,203 downwards.
CAATGAATACGCGCCGCGCCCGATCACGCGGCTGATGATCTCCTTGTAGCCGCCATGCTCGCCCGGGCTTTCGCTCAGGATCTCCACCCCCCAACCCTTGGATTCGGCGTAGCGCGCATACATGCGAAACAAATCGCCGGCAAACAGGGCGGCCTCATCGCCGCCGGTGCCCGCGCGCACTTCGAGGAAGATATTGCTGTCATCCTGCGGGTCCTTCGGGACCAGCAGGCGCTGCAGCTCGATTTCCTCGGCGGCGATGCGCGGCGCGAGCTCGGCGAGTTCCTCCTCGCCCAGGGTCTGGGTGGCCGGGTCCTTGTCCGAGGCCAGCTCGTGCGCGGTGGCCTGGTCGCCCTCGAACGCGACAAAGCGCCGATAGCGCTCCACCAGCGGTCCCAATCGGGCGTACTCCATGGACAGTTCGCGAAATTGATTTTGACGCGAAATGACCCCGGCATCCGACAAGAGGCGGCTGACTTCCTCGTATCGTTCATCGAGTCTTTCGAGCTTGCGGCGGATGGAATCTTTCATGGGGCGCGCAGTATAGCGGCCGCGGGCTCAGCGCCGGTCGCGTTCTTCGGTCAATAGCCGCGTCAGGGCCTCCGCCAGGGCCGTATCGCCCAGCTCGGCGGCCTGGCGCAGCGCATGCGTCGGGGCGTGCAGCAGCCGGTTGGTCAGGGTGTTGGCCAGGTACTCGATGGCCTCGTCGGCGGATTTGCCCGTGGCGAGCAGGCGCCGCGCCTGCTCCGCGGACTGCATGCGGATTTCATCGGCCTGCTGCCGCAGCGCGCGAATGGCCGGCGCCGCGTCATGCGCGCGCGATTCGGTGAGAAACCGGGCGACCTCCTCATCGATGACCAGCCGTGCCCCGCCCGCGGCCACGGCGCGCTGCTGCTTGTTCTCGTCGATCAGCTGTTGCAGATCGTCGATGGAAAACAAATACACATCTTCCAGTTCCGCCACCGCCGGATCGATGTCGCGGGGTACCGCCAAATCCACCATGAAAATCGGCCTGCGCCGCCGCGCACCGATGGCGGCCTCCACCGCATGCTTGGTGATCAGCGGCACAGTGCTGGCGGTGCAGGTGATGACGATGTCGGCCTGAGCCAGTTCCTTGTCGAGGTCCTCGAGTCCCACGGCATAAGCCTTCAGTTCCGCCGCCAGGGTCTGCGCTCTTCCCAGGGTGCGGTTGGCGATGACCATGCGCTTGACCCCGGCGCTCATGAAATGGCGCGCCGCCAGGGCGTTCATGTCGCCCGCGCCCACCATGAGAGCGGTGTGCGCGCTCAAGTTGGAATATACCTTGCGCGCCAAGCTCACCGTGGCCGAGGCGATGGACACCGCATTCTCGCCGATGCGCGTCTCCGAACGCACGCGCTTGGCCGCGGAGAATGCCGCCTGGAACAGCTTGTTGAGCCAGGGGCCGGTGCTGCCGGCCTCTTGCGCCACGCGGTAGGCGTCTTTCAGCTGACCGAGAATCTGGGCCTCGCCGAGCACCATGGAGTCGAGCCCCGAGGCGACGCTGAAGGCGTGCTCCACGGCCTGCTGCTCCCGGTGCACGTACAAGCTCGAGGCGAGCTCGAGACTATTTCCATGGTGCCGTTCGAGCCAGTGGGAGAGTTCCTCGCCGCTCGCCGATCCGGCCCAGTACACCTCGGTTCTATTGCAGGTGGAGACGATCACCACCTCGGCGATCCCGGCCTCGCGCCGCAATGTTTGCAAAGCGGCAAGCAATCGCTCCTCGCTGAACGCCACCTTTTCGCGCAGGGCGACCGGTGCGGTCTTGTGATTGATGCCGAGGATGCTGACTGCCATTGAAGCGCTTTTGGGCCGTAACCCTCTGATTCTGGTGGAAGAGGTACCGCGAGATCAAGCTAGAATCCACGGCGCCGGGGTGGTCATTTCGCTATAGTGCGGCCGTGTTCTCGATTTCAATCTTCGCAAGGGCATCGGTCGGGCTCGGGTTGGCTGCCTGCGCCGCGTGTGCCGGCATGGGCAGCCAGGCCAAAGAAGCCTCAGCTCCGGAGCCATTTTATACCGTCACGGCCGAGATAGCCCTCGCACGGCACGAGCCGCGGGTCGCCGCGCTCCAATATGCGGCTGCGGCCGAGCAAGAAAGCGATGTGGGCCTGATCGAGCGGGCAACGCAGGTCGCGACCGAGGGGCTGCAGCCGTCTTTGGCACAAAAAGTCGCGGTGCGCTGGATCAACGTGGATCCGAAGTCGGTGGAGGCGCAGCGCGCGGCGGCCCAGGCATCCTTGGCGCTGTACCACATCGATCAAGCCGCCCTTCATTATCGGGTCGTGCTCACCAACTCGCCGATCGGCACCGACGCGGAATTTGCCGCGCTGGACGCCTATCTCGCCGGTAACGACAATGTCTTCGGCGCGCGCCAGCTCGCCGATCGTCTGGCCGCGGCGTTTCCGTCCTCCGAGGCGGCTTTGCACATGCAGGGTCTGGCGGCGCTGCGTGCGGATGACCCGGCGGCGGCGGTACATAGTCTAACGGCGGCCTTGGCTATGCCGGCCGCTGCGGAGCGCGAGGGCGATCCGAATGCGCGCCGCGAGTTGCTGCAGACCTTGGCACGCGCTCGAATCATGGCGGGCGATGCCGACGAACCGCTGGCGCAAGCGCAAAAAGCGGTCGAACACGACAATACACCCGCCAATCGGCTGGATCTGGCGCTGCTGCTGATGACCGCGCAGCGCGACCCGGCGGCGGTGCAGCAATTGGAAATTCTCGCGCGCGACCGCGACTATTCGCCGGTGGCGCTGCGGCTGCTGGGCCTGATCGAGTTTCAGCAAGGGCATCTGGACGCGGCCAGCGCGCGATTCACCGAGCTGGTGCGCGCGGAGAAGTACCTCGACGATGCGTTTTACTACTTAGCAGTCATCGCCGATCGTCGCGAGGATGCGGAGCGTGCGTTGCGCCTGTATGCGCAGGTGCAGGGCGGCGAGAATGCGGTGCCGGCGTTGCTGCGGGCGACGGCGATACTGCAGACGCATGGCGCCCCGGCGGCCGCTGAGGAAATCCTCGATCGGCTCGTCGAGGATGAGCCGCAGCGTGCACCGGAAATCATCGCCGCGCGCGCCCGCCTGTCGGCCGACGCCGGCGATTTGCCACGGGCCCTCGCCGTGCTCGAGCAGGGCGTCACGGAGTATCCGGACAGTGTGGATTTGCGCTATGCGGTGGCATCGACCTACGAGGACTCGGGACGAATCGCCGATTCCTTGCATGAATTGACCGAGCTGTTGAACGCGCGCCCGGACGATCCGGCGGCCTTGAACGCCTTGGGCTACACGCTGGCTGATCATTCCCGAGATCTGTCGCGGGCCCGCCGGCTCATCGAGCGCGCCTACGCAGCGGCGCCGAAGAACGCGGCCATCCTCGACAGCCTGGGCTGGGTGCTGTTTCGCCAGGGTCACGATGTAGAGGCCGAGACGTACCTGCGTACCGCCTACCTGGATGATCGCGGCGGCGACATCGCGGCGCACCTGGGTGAAGTGCTGTGGCGTCTGGGCCGATCCGACGAGGCCGAGCGCATATGGAACGAGGCCGGTGCGGTCGATTCCGACAATCGCTTGCTCAAGGCCACGCGGCAGCGGCTGCATGCTCTGCCGCAATCGGCGCCGCACAAGCCGCTTCCCGTGTCGCAAATGCCTGCATCCGGTCAGCCTGCCTCCGGGCAGCCGGCAGCCGGCGCGAATTAATTCTGCGTGCGCCGCCAATTGCCGATGCTTGTGTGTTTGGCCGTGCTCACCGCCGCGCTCGGCGCCTGCGCGACCACCCGGCCGGCGCCGGCGACCGCAGCCTCGGGATGGGAGCAGCGGGTGGGCGCATTGCAGAAGCTCGCCGCGTGGCGGCTCGATGGGCGCGCCGCCGTCGCCGTCGGCACTCAAGGGTGGCAGGCCACCTTGGACTGGCGGCAGACGGAGAATGCCGCCGAAGTTCATCTGTCGGGTCCCTTCGGCATCGGCGCCCTGGTGCTCACGCGCACTGCCGATGGGATTTCGTTGAACGGCGCACCGCCCAGCGACGCGGTCGAAGCGCAGCTGCAAGAGCGGCTGGGGTTCGACCTGCCGATGGATCGGCTGCGGTTTTGGCTGCTCGGGGTACCCGATCCGAGCGCTGCCTTCGAGCTGAAGCGCAACGATCAGGATCGTGCGGCGCAATTGACCCAGGATGATTGGTCCATCGATTACGATCGCTACATGCCGGTGGGGGGCGATGTGCTGCCCGCGCACCTGGTGCTGAACCACGACGGCGTGCGCGTGCGTATTGCCGTCGATCGCTGGGATTTGACGCCATGAACTCGAGCGCCGCGACGTTCTGGCCGGCACCGGCCAAACTCAATTTGTTTTTACATATTGTGGGGCGGCGCGCGGATGGCTATCACGAACTGCAATCCTGCTTTCAATTCGTCGATCTCTGCGATGAGATCCGCATCGAGGTGCGCGCCGACGGTCGGATTCGGCGCACCACCGCGCTCGCCGATGTGGCGGAGGAGTCCGATCTATGCGTGCGCGCAGCGCGAGCGCTGCAAAGCGCCGGCGGCAGCGCGCTGGGTGCGGACATCGGCGTGCTCAAGCGCATACCCCTGGGCGGCGGCTTGGGCGGAGGCAGCTCGGACGCGGCGACCTGTTTGGTGGCGCTCAACCATTTGTGGAAGCTGCACTGGTCCATGGACCAACTGGCGGCGCTCGGCCTGAAACTGGGGGCCGATGTGCCGGTGTTCGTGCGCGGCCGCGTCGCCTGGGCGGAGGGAGTCGGGGAACGCCTGACGCCTTTGTATCCGCCCCTGGCCCCGGCCGAGACCAACTATTTGATTTTAAAGCCGAATATCGGTGTGAGCACCGCGGAAATATTTCAAGATCCTGATTTGACAAGGAAATCCCCGCCCATCACAATTCACGGTTTCCTGGCGTCTGGTGGACGAAACGACTGCGAGAGCGTGGTACGGCGCCGGTATCCTGAGGTTGCGCGCGCGCTCGATTGGCTGTCGCAGTATGGTGTGGCACGCCTGACGGGAACCGGGGCCTGTGTGTTCTTGGCGGTCGAGACGATCGATCGTGGATTGGAAATTGCGCGCCAGTTGCCGCCGGCGCTCGATGCGTTTTTGGCTCGCGGACTGAACGACTCGCCCTTGTTTGAAAGACTGGCGATCGGCTGAGAATCGGCTCGAGCGAGCCCGCTGATTGTTGATTCCAAGTTGGGGTGTCGCCAAGCGGTAAGGCAGCGGGTTTTGATCCCGCCATACGGAGGTTCGAATCCTTCCACCCCAGCCATATTGTTACGGTAAGGGCGATTTGTCGGGTCGAAACGAAGGTCCATGTCGCAGAGCAAAGAGTTCGATACATTGACGATTGCCGTGTTCACCGGCAAGGCGAATCCCTCGCTCGCGCAGGAGATCACGCGGCACTTGCACGTGCAGCTGGGCCGCGCCGATGTGGGGCGCTTCAGCGACGGCGAGGTGAGCGTCGAGCTGATGGAGAACGTGCGCGGGCGGGATGTGTTCATCGTGCAATCGACGAATCCGCCGGCCGAGAATTTGATGGAATTGCTGATGATGACCGACGCCTGCCGGCGCGCCTCGGCACGGCGCATCACCGCGGTGGTGCCCTACTTCGGGTATGGACGCCAGGATCGCCGGCCCCGGGCCACGCGCGTGGCCATCACGGCGAAGCTGGTCGCAAACATGATTGCCAGCGCGGGGGTCGACCGATTGCTCACGGTCGATTTGCACGCCGATCAGATCCAGGGCTTTTTCGACATTCCGGTCGACAATGTCTACGCATCGCCGGTGCTCCTGGGCGATGCCTGGAAGCAGAAGTACAAGGACATGGTGGTGGTCTCGCCGGACGTGGGCGGCGTGGTGCGCGCACGGGCACTGGCCAAGCGCTTGGACGACGCGGATCTGGCCATCATCGACAAGCGCCGTCCGCGGCCGAATGAATCGAAGGTCATGAACATCATCGGCGAGGTCGAGGGCAGGACCTGCGTCTTGATCGACGACATGGTGGATACCGCGGGCACCTTGTGCCAGGCGGCACAGGCTTTGAAGGACGAGGGCGCGCTCAAGGTGGTTGCCTACATCACCCACCCGGTGCTGTCCGGCGCCGCGATCGAGCGCATTTCGAAGTCGGTACTGGACGAATTGGTGGTCACCGACACCATACCGCTGTCGGAGGCAGGAAGAGCCTGCAAGAAGATACGGCAGTTGAGCGTGGCGGGACTGCTGGCGGAAACCATCCGCCGCATCAATGACGAGGAGTCGGTGAGCTCGCTGTATATAGATTGATTTGGTCGGTGCCCGCGCAATTGGTCGCGATGCGCGGGCGCTGTGTGTGTGATGCAACTGGAGAAGATTATGAAAACCTCTTTCGAACTCGTTGCCGAGTTCCGCGAGACGCAAGGCAAAGGTGCGAGCCGCCGCCTGCGTCACGAAGGAAAAGTACCGGCGATTCTGTATGGCGGGCACGCGGATGCGCGCACCCTGACATTGAGCCATCAGAAGCTCTTGATCATGCTCGACAACGAGCGCTTCTACTCGACCATCCTGAGCCTGAAGGTGGGCGATCAGACGCAGGCGGCCATCTTGAAGGACGTGCAGCGTCACCCCTTCAAGAATGCGGTCATGCACATCGATTTCCAGCGGGTCGAGGAGAACGAGAAAATCCGCATCAGCATCCCGCTGCACTTCACCGGGGCGGCTGTTTCCCCGGGCGTCAAATCGCAGGGTGGGATCGTGTCGCATATGCGCAACGAAACGGAAGTCTCGTGCCTGCCGAAGGATTTGCCGGAATTCATCGAAGTCGACATTTCCGGATTGTCGCTCAATGAGAGCATCCATTTGTCGCAGCTGAAGGTTCCTCAAGGCGTGGTTCTCGTGGATCTGGCGAAGGACGATGCGGCGGTAGTGGCCATTCACAGCCCGCGTGCGGAAGAGCCCGAACCGACGGCGGCGGCCGCGGCGGCGGGTGCTGCGCCGGCGGAAGGTGCGGCGGCGGCGGCGGGTGCTGCGCCGGCGGCGGCTGCGGCCGGCGGGGATGCGGCGAAGAAGGCCGAGCCTGCGAAGAAAGAGGAAGCGAAGAAGGAACCGGCAAAGAAAGACGCCAAGAAATAGCGTTTTTCCGCGTTTCGGATCAGTGGGGCCGTCGAAATGGCGGCCCTTACTTTTTCTATTTGACGTCTCGAGAGTGCGTTCACGATGTCTGGCTTAGCGTTACGCATCATCGTCGGCCTGGGCAATCCGGGTCCCGAACATCTGGTCACCCGCCACAATGCGGGTTTCTGGTTCGTGGACTTGCTCGCGCGGCGCCACGGCGGCGAATTCCGCGACTACCGCAAGTACTCGGGAGAGACCGCGCGTATTACGGTGAGCGAGCGAGAAATCGTCCTTTTGAAGCCGACCACCTACATGAACCGCAGCGGACTGTCGGTGCGTCAGCTGAGCGAGTTCTACAAGATTGCGCCCGAGGAGATTCTGGTGGCGCACGACGAGCTGGATTTGCCGGTGGGCAGCGTGCGCCTGAAACAGGGCGGCGGCCACGGCGGCCACAACGGCCTGCGCGACACCATTGCGCACATCGGCGAGACTTTCTGGCGGCTGCGCCTCGGTATAGGACATCCCGGCAACAAGGCCGAGGTCATCGACTATGTGCTGACGCGCGCGCCGCGGGCCGAAGAGGATCTCATTCTCGAAGCCGTCAGCACCGCGGCGGACTGCATGCCGCTATTACTTGAACAAGGCGCGGAACGCGCCATGACCCGGCTGCACAGCCGGGCGGGAAAGACTTAATGCCCATTCGCTGTGGAATCGTCGGCCTGCCCAACGTGGGAAAATCCACGCTGTTCAATGCGCTCACGCGTGCGCAGATCGCCGCCGAGAATTATCCCTTCTGCACCATCGATCCGAATGTGGGCGTGGTGCCGGTGCCCGATCCGCGCTTGGAGAAGCTCGCGGCGATAGTACATCCCGAGAAGATCCTGCCGACCACGGTGGAATTCGTGGATATCGCGGGATTGGTGGCCGGGGCGTCGAAGGGCGAGGGGCTGGGCAATAAATTCCTTGCCCACATTCGCGAAGTGGACGCCATCGCGCACGTGGTGCGCTGCTTCGAGAACGACGACATTGTGCACGTCGCTGGGAAGATCGATCCCGCCGGCGACATCGAAGTGATCAACACCGAACTCGCGCTAGCCGATTTGGACAGCGTGGAGCGGGCTTACCAGAAGGCGCTTAAGGCGGCGAAGGCGGCGGACAAAGACGCCGTCAAATTACGCGACCTGCTCGAGAAAGTGCGCGCTCAATTGAACCTCGCCAAGCCGGTGCGGCTGCTCAAGCTGGACGTTCACGATCATGCGCTCCTGCGGGACCTGCACCTGCTCACGGACAAGCCCGTGATGTACGTGGCCAATGTGGACGAGAGCGGCTTCACCGGCAACCCGCGGCTCGACCGGGTGCGCGAGATCGCCGCCTCGGAGGGCGCCATCGTGGTGCCGATTTGCGCAGCCATCGAGGCCGAGATCGCCCAGCTCGAGGAGGCGGACCGTGCCGAGTTCCTGGCGGAGCTGAAGCTCGATGAGCCCGGGCTCAATCGGGTCATCCGCGGCGGCTACTCGCTGCTCGGGCTGCAGACCTATTTCACCGCGGGCCCGAAGGAAGTGCGGGCCTGGACGGTGCATGCCGGCGCCACGGCGCCCCAGGCCGCGGGAGTCATTCATACGGACTTCGAGAGGGGATTCATCCGGGCCGAGGTGATCGCCTATGAGGACTACATCCGGTGCAAGGGCGAGGCGGGGGCCAAGGAGGCGGGCAAGCTGCGGCTAGAGGGCAAGGAATACATCGTCAAGGAAGGCGATGTGATGCACTTTAGGTTCAATGTTTAGCAGAGGGCGGATCAGCCAGTTGCGAACGAATGCATAAGTCATTGATTCATATGTCGGAGATGCGAAACGCAGCTTGACGTGCAAGTCCCCCTTGAGGACAATCCGTTCCCCTTCGTGGTGAGGTAGCTCAGCTGGTTAGAGCGTGGCACTCATAATGCCGAGGTCGAGGGTTCGAGTCCCTCTCTCACCACCATATTCAATTGCGCTTCGAGCGGGCGCGTTTGCCGGCCGCTTTGTCCAGCAGTGCGAGTCCCTCTGCGATTCGCCCGCGCCCGCGCGCGGCGCGCAATTCGAAGCGCGTCTCGGCATCAAAGTCCGCCAACAAAATCGTGGCCATTTCTTCGATGAGCTTGGTTACGCTCACCTTGCGTGACTTCGCAACCAGTTTCAAGCGCGTCCGTTTCTCTTCCGGAAGCCGTATGATCAAAGCACTCATGCTTGCTCCTTCAACAGTTGCGTCGGCGTAACCACCGAAATGCCGCCGGCCGAACGCGACTGGCTTGCGACGACGCGCTCTCCGCTTGCGCGCCATTGGAATCTAGTGACCGGCCTGACGGCGGATCAGTTGTCCCATGTCTCAAGTCGAAACTAATACAGCTTACCTGGGTTGTGGACTTCACACGCCATCTCGCCCACGGGGTCGTATGTGGGCTGCCTAGAATCGCCGCGACCAGCCGCCGGTCTGCACATAGGCGCTCTAAAACTTAACCTTCTCAGCGCGTAGCACTTCAACAAATGACAGGCGCGCCAAGCCCCTATGTTCTCCCGCGAAGACCCGAGTCTTGCGGTCCTCTCCACTCATGCCCTAAAGCACAAGGTGCTCGCTCAGTTCGCCGAGCGCAGTCCGAGGTGTTGAACAAACGGATCAAAATCGCGATCGCTGTACAGCAATGAGAGTTCCTTCTCGATGCAACTCGTCGCGATCAGCGTATCAATGGTCTTCTGAATCGTTATCCCGAGGCTCCTGAGTTTGCGGAAGTGCTTTGCGGCTTGAAATGCGATGTCTTCGCCGACGAGCGGAACCAGAGGGATCGAAGCCAACAGTTTTCGGGCTTGATTGAAATCGCGCTCGCTGACGAATCCTTGTAACACCTCGGTCAATATCAAGTCACCGGTAAACACCTGTTCGACTCCAAGGAGAGTGTCCAGTTTCTCAGACTGCGGAGTGACGACGCCGCGAAAGTAATCGATCCAGACGCTGGTATCGACCAGTATCATTAGTCCGTTCTCATTGCATCCAAGTTACCCCGCCACGGAAGCTTGCCGCGAAACCGGCGGATTTCTTGCTGTTTGCGTAGGCGAACGATCGTCCGCAGCCCCAACTCGACCGCCTCCCGCTTGGTTTTCAAGCCGGTGAGTCGAAGCGTTTCCTTCATCAACTTCTCATCGATGACGATGTTGGTGCGCATAATGTGTACTCCAGGACGATTTCATACACATTATAAGGCTCTCAATGAGATAGGGCAAAGACCCCAATTACCGCGTCGTCGCGATTGCCCGACCAGATACGCGCATTGGTCGTGGAGCGTCCGAGGACATCCATCAACAGCCACCATTTGGCAGGGGCATCACCTGGGCCATCGCGTTGGAAGGACAATATTTGTTTAAATAAAAGCAATGGCTTATACGTCTAAGTTGAGAGCTACACAGGGCCATTATCTGTTCCCACGGCAATTAGTCGCAGTGTACATTCGCCGCTGTGCCGGCAAAGTTATGTTCGATAGTTGTTGCTCTGATCGCTTGCTACGCTACCGCGCGAGGAGCCACCAGGATGGCAGTCACCCGTTCATGCAAGTTATATCGTTGCTGACCAGGATAAATAATCCATAACCTGTTCAACCGAAGGTCGTCTACCGCTATGCGCATCGACGGCGTCAAAGTCGGGGCGTCGCTGCGCTTGATTTCAGCGCCAACGCGTCGTGACCCGCGTAGCATCAGAAGATCGAGTTTCGCGCCCTGATGAGTGGCCCAGAAATACGCCTGATCCGGTTCGACCGCGTGAAGGAGTGGCTCGATCACGAACCCCTCCCAAGACGCACCCAATTTGGGATGTGCGAGCTTTCGTGCCTAATCGCAAATTCGATATTCCTCGGGCAAGAATTCCCAAGATGCTTTCCATGCAACCACGCGCCTCGCTCGGTGGCAGCATAAAGCCCATTTACGCTTCTCGCCGCACTCAAAGGCTTTTTTTTACGCGTTTTTGACACGTCTTCTAATATCTTGAGCGCGTGAACCTCAATGCGAGGAGCTTGAGATGACTCGTTGTGGAAGTCGGTGCGCGTATCCGGACGCGGGCAACGATCGGTTTTAGGGTTCTTAATCTGCAGCTGGCTTCGCTAACAGCTCGCGCAGTCGCTGCCTAGCCGCACCACCCACTAATCCTGATGATGTTTCGACGGGAGCCTCGGGCGAGGCTTTGACGATGAGGGCTTACATGCCCGTTTCATAGAGGGAATGATTATGATGAGAATGGGGAAATGCCTGCAAAGTGCCGTCTTGTCGGTCGTGACGATCGTATTTGTTGTACCGGTTGTTCGGGCTGAAGAGCCGGCAACAGCGACAAGCACGGCGGCAGCGGGGACAATCGTCGGCATTGTGACGGATGCGGCGAAGATGCCGATCACCGGCGCCACCGTGACGGCTGTCCGCGTGGGCGGCGGCATTCGGTCCACGATTTCGGGCAGCAATGGTCTGTACTCGTTTGCCGATGTGCCTGTGGGTTCGTGGTCTCTGACAGTGATGGTCGAGAACTCGTCCGATGTGGTGATTCCCTCGGTCAACGTGACGGCTGGCAAGGCCACTCGCCGTGACATCGTGATGAACATCCCTGCCACTGCCAAGGTCCCGGCGCCCGCACTCGCATCGGCACCGGCTGCCGTGCCAGCCGCTATTCCGGCGGTACCCGAAGCGCTGCAGGCCCCAGCTCCTTCCCCCGACGTCGACCTCCTGACTCCATGGGCCGATGTGGGCTACGTCGGCTGGATGAATGGGACTTCGCGTGAGAAGGAGCCGATATTCGATACGAAATTTTTCACGCCGGAAATCCGCCTGGACATGAACTATCTGCAAAGCGGCAACCATCCCATCGACCATACCATTGTCGGCTCAACCGAGGAGTTTCGTTCGGGGGAATTCCAGATCGAACAAGTAAGCTTCGGCGGTGACTTTCACTGGGACAATGTGAGAGCGCGATTTCTCTCGATGTTCGGAATGTTCGCCACGACCACCCCGCGCAATGACGCCAGTTCCTCCGTAGGTCAATGGGACCTCGACGATGCTTACCGCTACTTTTCGGAAGCAAATGCGGGCTATCACTTTGACGTGAGCCACGGCCTCAATGTGGATGTGGGTGTATTCGTCTCGTACATCGGCCTGTTCAGCTATTACAACTATGACAACTGGACTTACCAGCCCTCGTTCGTGTCATCCAACACACCCTGGTTTTTCAACGGACTGCGAGTCCAGTGGTGGCCAACGCAGAATCTGAAGATCGAGCCATGGCTCATCAACGGCTGGCAGTCTTACGCCAAGTTCAACAGCAAGCCGGGAGTCGGTGGTCAAATCCTATGGATTCCCAATGATTCATTCAAGCTGGTGTTCAACAGCTATTCGATCGGCCAAGACAATTTGAGCTGTCAAGCCAATAGCACCACCGGCTCTGGAACCGCGGACACGCTGTGCCAGCCGCAAAATGGCGGTAACCCTAGCGCAGCGGTGGGCTCCTACGTGGGGGCCGGCGGACCCGTTGACTGGTCGAGGGTAAAGCGCATTCACGAGGACGATAGCGTCGAAGTGAAATATTACGATGCGCACGGCAACGGCGGCAATGGCGTCTCGAGGATGGCGCTCAGTTACACCGTGGACATCGGCTGCGAATACGGCGGTGGGGTAACCTGCTCGAGTGGAAAGAACAAGGAGAATTTCTTCGGCATGATGCTTTACGACCGTACTTGGTTTCACGACAATCTGTATGCGGTGACGATTGGCGGCGGCTTCATGAATAATCCGGGCCGATACCTCGCACTCACTCCGCCGATCAATGGAGCTACGGCCGCGACCGGTTCACCGTATTTCACCCAGGCGCCAGGACAAAAGCTCTATCAATGGGACTCGCAGCTCAATTTCCAGTACATGCCCAGGGACTGGATTACGTGGTGGACCGAGGCGACATTCCGCCATTCGAGCGTGCCGTACTGGTCTGGCTCCGGCGGCGTGACGCCTCCCGGCGGCAATAATGGGTCGCCCGGAAGCTGCGTCGGAGGTGAGGCCAATGCCACCACCGGCGAGTGCGACGCCGGCGACTGGTTTCCGGATCTGCGCACGCGCGAGGTCGTGTGGGGCGCCGGTGTTCTGGTCAAATTCTGAGACTCGAAGCGCGCTGCAAAAAGATGTAGCAACAGATGCCTATGCCGAGAAACTTTGAAACCCCGGCGCGGCCGCCGCAAGTCATAGAATCCCGAGCGCTCGCGCTTGGTCAGCTCTTCGCCCATACCAATCGGGGCGCCACCCTGAATGTCAGGCGCGCACATCGCGCGCTGCAGGCGGCGCGCCAGGGGCGCAGCTTCGAAGCTGCGCAGTTGCTCCATGTCGAGCTTATCTATCAGGGCAGCCAGCGCCTCGACAACGACCTTCGGCGATTGCTTGAGCAGGTAACGCGAGGCTGCGCGCAATGCCCCGTCGGAACTTAGCGCGCTACTGCGGGGCGGCAGCTCGTTAGGGTCACACGCCGCCAGCCGCGCAGTTCACCAAATTCTTGTCCCTCTCCAGGATGCGGCACGCGACAGGTCCGAGGTAAGGCAGACGGACAAGAGCGTCGAGTAAGGCGTGGGGCTTTAGATGTAATTACTTGGCGATGCGTTTCCCTCGACTTCTGGCTACCTGCACTTCCCGAAACTCGGCCTCCATGAAGTCCGAGAATGCGCGGGCAGACGGCTTCGCAGCTCGGCCCGCCGGAAGTACGACATTGATGTCCGCCGATCCCATCTCCCAATCGGGCAGCACGCGCACCAATCGGCCCGTTTCCAGTTCGTGTAGCACGGCGAGGTCTCCTGTCGAAAGAATGCCGAGCCCGGCGACAGCGGCCGCAACGGCTGCGACCGTGCTGTTCAGGATAAATCGTCCCTCGACACGCACAGAGCTGGCCTTTCCGTGACGCCGAAACGCCCATCCCTCCATGACTCGGCCGGCAGGGCTGACGATGGTCGCGTGGTTCGCAAGGTCGCGCGGGGCCGACGGAGTTCCGGCCGTGGCCAGGTAAGAGGGTGCTGCAACGACGACACGGTGCACCGTTCCGATTTTGCGGGCAACGGCCGTGGAATCGCCAAGGACGCCAATGCGGACAGCGACGTCGACCGATTCGCCGACAAGATCCTGCCGATCATCATTGAGGACAAATTCCATGCGTAGACCGGCGTGCTGATCGGTGAAACGCGCCAGACGCGGCAGGACACCACGAATTGCGAAGCCGGAGGAAGTGGCGACGCGCAGTAGGCCGCGCAGCTCACCGGTCCCGCGAGCAGCGTGATCGGCCTCTTCGAGAGCTGTCAGGATGGGCTCAATACGCGACAGATAGTCAGAGCCGGACTCGGTAAGCGTCACGGCTCGAGTGGTGCGAACGAGGAGCGCGACGCCGATCTGCTTTTCGAGGGCAGCGACGATCCGCGACGCCGTAGGCTGCGAAACGCTCATTTCGCGCCCAGCGACAGAAAAACTCCCGCTCCTCGCGACGCGCGCAAAGAGGTGCAACGAAAAGAACCTGTCATTCATGCAAAATTTGAATTTAACAAAGTCATTTTTTAAGACTACTGCGAATTACTGAATAGTTCTATATTTATCCGACCGCGTGCCCCAAAGGCCGCATACGAACGAAAGATCGGAGTGCCGACAATGCCCCAGCCTGACGACTCGCCTCTCTTCACGCCCTACGCGCTTGGCGGACTTCAACTCAGAAACCGCGTGGTGATGTCCTCCATGACGCGCGGACGCGCGCGCAATACCGCGCTTGCGCCCACCGAGCTCCATGTCGAATATTATCGCCAGCGGGCCACGGCCGGCCTCATCCTCACAGAAGGTACTTGGATCAGCCCGAGTGCGATCGGAGTCATCAACGTCCCCGGCCTCTTCACGGAACGCCAAATCGAGGGCTGGCGCGCCGTCACCACCGCAGTACATTCCGAGGGTGGTGCAATCTTCGCGCAGATCGCCCACTCCGGGGCGGTCTCGCACCCCGACTTCTTCGATGGCGAGCTGCCCCCCGCGCCGTCCGCGGTGAACCCTGGCCAGAAATCATTCACACCCGAGGGTTTCAAGGACACCGTGACGCCGCGCGCCATGTCGGTTGACGAGATCGCCTCGACCGTCGCCGACTATGGGACGGCCGCGAAGAACGCGCGCGAGGCCGGCTTCGATGGCGTGGAGCTGCATGCCGCAGTGACCTATCTCCTGCCGGAATTCCTCAACAGCGCACTGAACGTCCGCGAAGACGCCTATGGTGGCAGCGCGGAGAATCGAGCACGGATCGTCTTGGAGGTTCTCGATTCGCTCATCGCGGTCTGGGGACCAGGGCGTGTCGGCATCAAGATCAGTCCGACGCTGGCCATGGGGGGCTTCGGGCTGACCGACAAGACGGTCGAAACCTACGACTATCTTGTCGGCCGTCTCAATGGGCTTGCGCTCTCTCATCTTCATGTGGGCAGAATGTTGAACGACCTGTCGGGCACGCCCGTCGCCGCCCTGCAGGATACGATCGCTTACTACCGCGCCCGCTTCAAGGGCACGTTCATCGCGAACTTCGGCTTTGACCGCGACTCCGCCAACACGGCGATCGCGAGCAAGCAGGCCGATCTAGTTTCCTTCGCCAAACCGTTCATCGGCAATCCCGATCTCGTGCGACGATTTCGCGAGGACCTGCCGCTCACGGTCTCGTCCCCTGAAACCTACTACCAGGGTGGACCAAAGGGATACGTCGACTACCCCGCCGCTCCCTGAGGCGACGACCCGCGTACTGAAGGCAGCGCCCTACATGACGACAGCCGGTAAGACCAAGGTCGCTCTTGTGACCGGAGCATCGTCGGGCATCGGCGAGGCAATAGCCCTCCGGCTCGCCTCGCACGGCATCAAGACCTATGGCGCTGCGCGCCGTGCCGCGCGAATGAAGGAGTTGGAGAAGGCCGGCGGCCATCCCATAAAAATCGACCTGGCGGATCCCGCCTCAATCGAAGCATCCGTGTCGTCGATCGTCGCCGAAAACGGGGGAGTGGACATTCTGGTGAACGCTGCCGGGACGGCGCTCTATGGTTCTGTCGAGGAAACGCCGATGGCCGAGGTTCGGAAACTTTTCGAGGCCAACCTATTCGGCGCCGCAGCTCTGATTCAACCGCTTGCCGCCCGGATGCGCGCTCGTCGGTCCGGCACGATTATCAACATAACCTCTATCGCCGGTGTCGTCGCGTCACCCTACGGCGCCTGGTATCACGCCACGAAGTTCGCGTTCGAGGGCCTCTCGGCGTCGCTTCGCCAAGAACTTGGCCCGTTCGGGGTTGATGTCGTCATAGTTCGACCTGACGCAATCCGCACGGGGTGGCGCGCCATTGCGGGCGAAACCCTTCTTGCCCACTCAGGCGAAGGCCCATACGCCAAGGCTACGCAGAGGGCTTACGCGAAAATCATGTCGCCGGAATTCGAGAAACGTCTTTCCGACCCGAGTGTCGTCGCCGACGTTGTAGACAGCATCCTGGCAGCCAAGCGCCCGAAACCCGTCTATATGGTTCCCCGAATGGCAAAGGTCCTCCTCACAGCGACAGCATTAATGGGTAGCGATCGCAATCGGGACGCCTTTCTCCGTTGGTTCTTCGGACTTCCGAAGACGATGTAATCGAGCGCCACTACGTGAATCATCACCGCAAACGGCGAAAGCGGTGGGCCCCCTCAATGTCGTTGCCGTCACCAATGAGGTGGCCATCCATGTCGTTGCCGATGAAGACGCCGAGATCGCGACAGGCGGGCTGGCTATGCCTGCTCCATGATCGATGGCACCGAGTCATCAAGCGGATACTTCATCAACCATGGCGCCGATGCTCAACAAGACTTCGCCGCGCACTCTGAGGCAACAATCTTCGATTTGTTTGCGGTCAAACGTTCTTTCTGCGGTCTTGCCTTTCGCGGCGATCTCGATTCTTGAGCCATCGGGGACATGATCCGTCAGGCCGCAGTCAATACACGCAATGGTTCCAAATAGGCCGTGGGACACCAAGCCGCTTTTTATTTCCAGTCTGATCTTCTTCAACCCGGTATCGAATTTCTCTCGTAATTGCATTTCCTCCATGAAGTCCTCCTATGCCGGCGTTACTGCATGATACGCGCATCCCGTGAGCCGTCTCAATCATCGAGCCCCAGCCCTCGCAAAATCCTGGGCGCATGTTTCTCCACGCGCGCGGTGCGCGTCGCCGATTGTTTCGCCCCGGCAAAATGCAGCAAATAACCCTTCCGCCTTCCCGGCGTCAGCGCGTGAAAGGCTTCCGCGAGCTCTGGGTCATCATCCAACCGCCTTAGGAACTCCGCGGGCATCTCGAAATCGGAGACGCCCTTCATCGCTACTTTGGCGCCGGACTTCTCCACGGCAATGGCCTCCTTTATATATGCTTGAACCGCGGTCTTTTGGCTTTTGATATCGGCGAGGGAGGTAAACCTCAGTTGCCTCGCGGACTGCACATTCTTGGTTTGCTGAACGAGAATTCCATCGGGGTCCTTGAGCAATGCGCCTTTCATGAAGAGCAGCGCGCAATAATCCCGAAATCCATGGATCAACACCACGTTGCCGCCATTCAAATCGTAGCAAGCTTGGCCCCATTTGAGCTCCTCATTGAGGCCCGACGCAAGGCTGAGCTCACGGAGCGCGGCAAATTCAGCGCTCCAGCGTTTTTCCTTGCTGTGAACCTGGCTCACCCTGGGATTCGCTTTGCCTTTGACTCGATTCATTTTCTTCGTCCTTCAAGCAGCTATCAATGATTGTCGCGCCGAATGGCTATGATGCCACGACACGCTGCCTAAACTCGCTTACCGCTATGACTGCCGGCAGGGTACGGTATCCTATTGCTTGCCGCGCCAACACTCGCAATCCTTGGTGCGTCTGAGGCTTCCGAATCCAACTTGCCGGGCACCAATATGAAAAACGTCAATGTATCCGCAGTCGACACGGTTCTTCAATTTATGGAGTGCATCAATCAGCGCGACGCGAATAAGCTGGCCGAATACATGACCGAGGATCACGTGTTCATCGACTCACTCGGTCAGTCGGTCAGCGGCCGCGAGAAAGTACGGTCTGGTTGGCGAGGCTACTTTGTATTTTGTCCGGACTATTGGCTTATGCACGAGGAGGTGTTTCACAGTGGCAAGCTCGTAGCGGTCTTCGGCGCCGCGGGAGGCACCATTGCGGCTGATGGAAAACTTCCGCCGGAGAACAAATGGCGTGTGTCCGCCGCATGGCTGGCGACTGTGGACAGTGGTCTTGTCAAGAAATGGAGAGTCTATGCCGATAACAAGCCGGTATACGACATTTTGGCCAGATCCAAACCGAAGCCAGCTCCATGACAGCGGTACGTCTGGGCAACGTTTGTTCAATTGCTCGATAACTCGCAAGATTCACGTGTCCACAGAACATTGGGAGGTCCATTCTGGGTTTGTGCCTCGAGGAGTTCAGTTATGAAGACTTCATCCATACCGGCGATGCCGATCTTGCTGAGCGTGACTGCAGGCTATGTCGACACGGCGGGATACTTGGCGCTGCAGGGGCTGTTCACCGCACACGTTACCGGCAACTTCGTGACGCTCGGCGCTTCTCTAGTGTCAGGGACCTCGGGCGTGTTCGCGAAGCTTCTCGCGCTTCCCACTTTTTGCGCTGTGATCATCGTTACGCGCTGGGCGAGCTACCAATTGCCCGAGCGGGGCTTGCCAATCCTGCGGACCATGCTATCGCTCAAAGTGATGCTGCTAGCTGTTGCCGCAGTACTTGCGATCCACTACGGGCCGTTTTCGAACGGGGATGCGGGCGCGGCGCTAGCCACCGGCCTCACGCTAGTGTCTGCCATGGCGATTCAAAACGCCGCGCAGCGGATTCATCTCGGCGGATCACCGCCCACCACGGTCATGACTGGCACGACCACTCAGATCATGATCGATATCGCGGATCTCATGCGAAGTATGCCACCTGAGAGGAAGGACGCCACTCGGGCAAGGCTCTTGAGTATGGCGGCGGCCGTTGCGGCATTTGCGTCTGGATGCGCTGCCGCCGCGGTTTTTTATACCCACGCCGGTGTTTATTGTTTTCTGGTGCCGCCCCTGTTGGGCGTCGGTACGCTGACATTGCGGATGGCCGCCCTCCCAAGTGACGTGCGATAATACGACCACCGACTAGCCGACATGGTGCTGCAGACCTTGCACACGCTCAGCGCGAGGGCATGCTCTCGACACGTCCTCCCGAGGTCGATTGTAGAATTTATAATCGCAATATAGTCCAGACCATTTACCGCAAGCCGTACAACAGTACTCAGCCATAGCAGCCAGGTCGACGATGTCCGCTACGTGCTCGACGTGATCGCAAGTTCAACAAAGCATCACCAAGCTGCAACATGTGCTGACGTACCATCCCGCGCTTCGAAGCGACATTCCAATTCGACGGGAGGCATCATGAGAGTTAGTGCATTTATTTCGCAGGCTATGTGTGGCCTGCAAGCGACAGCTTTGTCGCTGGCCGTGGTTCAGATGTGCCTGGGCCCCACGCTGGCCGCGGCGCAGGCTTCCAACGATTTGCCGAGCCCGGGGAGCCTGGGCCGCGCGCAGTCACCGATCAAGCACGTCATCGTGATCATCGGCGAGAACCGCAGCTTCGACCATGTGTTTGCCACTTACCGGCCGACGGCCATCAACGGCCGCCCGCAGGAGGTCTTGAATCTGCTGAGTGAGGGCATCGTCAGCCTGCAAGGTTCCAATGCGGTCCCCGGCCCGAACTGGCAGCGGGCCGTTCAAAAGCAAGTGGCCTCGCAAGAGTCTGTGTTCACGCTGAGCCCACCGTCGTCGGACTACAAGACTCTACCCAATCCGCTGGCCGGCGGCCCGTCGGGCCAGTTCGCAAACCTGACCGGCTTCTGCGCGAGCGCCGCGGCGTGCACCGCACTCGCCGAAGAGGTGGAAACCGGATTGCCCAATGCTTCGTACTACGCCTCGCTCGCCTCCGGCGGTACCGGCCTGACTTCGGGCACGCCCGACACGCGCATTCAATGGGACGGCTACAGCGTGCAGGACAACAACCTGCTGCCCGGTCCGTTCCAGCTGACCAGCGGTACTCTTGCCTACACGGCCTACGCCGCAAGCCCCGTGCATCGCTTCTACCAGATGCAGCAGCAGCTCAATTGCCAGCCCCGGGAGTGGAACTGGGTCAACCCCTCCGGTTGTGACGGCAAGCTGTTTGCGGCGGTCGAAACCACCTTTGGCGCAGGCTCCAATGGGGATCTGCCCAGCTTCACCGGCACTCCGGGTGCAGCTGACTATGTCCAGAAGGGAACTTTCGCCACGAACTACACCACCGGCGAAATTCCGGCTCCGGTCACCACCGGTGAGGGTTCCACCGCCCTGGGCTTCTACAACGTCCAGCAGGGCGATGCGCCTTACTTCAAGCAGCTGGCGGACAGCTACGCCATGAGCGACAACTTCCATCAGTCGTTCCAGGGCGGCACCGGCGCCAATCACATCATGCTAGGCCACGCCGATGCGCTCTACTTCCAGGATCAAAACGGCAACCCGGTCGCCCCGCCCAATCCGCTCAGCAACCCGCAGGGCGCTCTGAGCGAGATCGAGAATCCCAATCCGAATCCTGCCGCAGTCAGCCTGGGCAGCAACAACTGGTACACGGAAGACGGCTACGGCAGCTTCGACAAGGCCGGGAGCGACTACTTCGGCGGCGGGACCTACAGCGATTGCTCGGACTCGAATCAGCCCGGCGTCGGACCGGTTCTGGGATACATTCACAGCCTGGGCGTGGCCTCGCGCTGCGAAGCCGGCCACTACTACCTGCTGAACAACTACAACCCAGGCTACGAGCCGCAGCTGAGCAACGAAGATGCCAGCAGCTACAACGGCACCTGGCAGGACGCTTATTATCAGGACTATGCCCTGGGCGACGGCGCCACCGCGTTCACCATCCCGCCGAACCGCAATGGCAATGGCAAGGATCCGTCCAAGACCAACAGCATCGGCGACACGCTGAACAACGCGGGCATTTCCTGGAAGTATTACGGCGACCAGCTGAACGTGTTCCACACGGATCCCCATGTGACGAACAGTCCCGCCAAAGGCCAGTTGCCGGACGAGTACTGCCAGATCTGCAATCCGTTCCAGTACGACCAATCGATCATGGAAAGCCCGGACGTCAACAAGCACATCCAAGACACCACGAGCCTGTACGCAGACATCAGCAGCGGTACGAACCTGCCGGCAGTGTCGTTCGTGAAGCCTAGCGGCTTGGTGGACGGCCACCCGTCCTCCTCGAAACTGGACCTGTTCGAGGGTTTCGTGAAGAAGATCGTGGACGGGGTGCAGAGCTCGGCCTATGCCAACGACACCGCCATTTTCATCACCTTCGATGAGGGTGGGGGCTATTACGACTCGGGCTACGTGCAGCCGGTGGACTTCTTCGGCGACGGCACCCGCATTCCCCTGATCGTGGTGGCGCCGACGCAGTACCTGAAGGGAGCCGGCTACATCTCGCACCAGTACTCAGACCATGTCTCGATCCTGAAGTTTATCGAGCGCAACTGGCGCCTGCCGACGGTCACGCCGCGCAGCCGCGACAACCTGCCGAATCCGCGTCAGTTGCCCGTCACGCGCAGCGCTTGGGGCTTCGTGGACACCGCAGGCTATGTGCCCTATGTGGATGGCGTACCCGGAAGGGCGGCGATCGATGACCTTTGGGGTCTCTTCAACTTCGCATCCTCGCGCGGCGCCTATTAAAGACGCTGCGTTTCGCCGCTAAGAACTGGGGCCGCCGTCAGGCGGCCCTTTTTTTTCCTGGACAGCCCGTGTGCGCCCTGGACAGCCCGCGACTCGCGCAGAACGCATATAGAATGTGCAGTGCATCTGCCACGGGAGATCTCTATGCACCTTGCGATTTGCTCGACCATTCGTTTGCTTGCCGCCGCCATGATGGGTGCTTGGGCAATCGCGGCACCGGCAAGTGCGGCGAACCTCGCGCCGCCTCCGCCCAAGGTGACCAGCCCGCGTCTGTACGTATTCGACTGTGGAACCCTGGTGTACAACCGACCCGAGGACTACAACCTGAAGCGCGAAGAGGTCAAGGACAGCAATATGGGCGTCACCTGTTACCTGGTGGTTCACCCGAGAGGCATGCTGCTCTACGACACGGGCTTGAATGATCGCCTGGTTGGCAGGCCGCTGTACGAGAACGTTCTCGATGGCTATGCCCAGATCAAATTCAACACGCTGAGCGGGCAACTGGCCGACATCGGTGTCACGCCTGCCGATATCGATTACCTGGTGCTGTCGCACTACCACTGGGACCATGTCGGCAATGCCGGCGACTTCGCCCGTTCGACGTGGCTTGTCTACAAGGGAGATCGCGACCAGATGTTCGGCAGCGCGGCGCGCGCCTATCCCTGGTTCAGCCAGTATTCGGCGCTGGAGAACAGCAACACCGTGCTGCTCAGCGGCGACCACGATGTCTTCGGGGACGGTACGGTCGTCGTGCTCGCAACGCCGGGACACACGGAGGGGCATTGCTCCTTGCTGGTTCGACTGAAGAACACGGGCCCGGTCGTGCTGTCGGGCGACCTATACCACTATGCGGAAGAGCGCGTTCTGAAGCGCCTGCCGGACGAGGAAAAGACCACGGGAACGGTTGAGTCGCGCCAGAAAATCGAGGATTTGTTGCGCAAGACCGGAGCGCAGCTGTGGATCGGTCACAGCATGGAGTTCTTTCGCACGGTGCGTAAGTCCCCCGCGTGGTATGACTGATAAATGGTACGACTGTACGACTTGACGACTGACAAGGAGGAATTGCCGCCCCCGGAATAGGCTGAGAGCCGCTTCATCGAGCTCGTAGGTAGGCTATACTTGGACGACGGCCGGGGGAGCCAGGCTCGAGGGAGAATCGGTGAACAACAAATTTAGCTACATCGCGGCTTTCGGCTGCGTATCGGTTTTAGGGGGGATATTCGCCGGCGTTGCAATCGCCCAGCAATCCCGTTCGGATGCGGGACAGCTCGAGGAGATCGTCGTCACCGCGGAGAAGCGCGAGACCAGCGCCGAGAAGACGCCCATCAGCCTCACCGCCGTCTCGGGGGCGGATATTCTGAACCGCGGAATCACGGACCTGGCCTCTCTGATGCAGTCCGTCCCCGGAGTCTCGATGCGCACCAGCGGTCCCGGCATGACCGAGTTCGAGATGCGCGGCGTGGCGTCCAACGGCGGCAATTCGCCGACCGTCGGCTTCTATTTCGACGAGACGCCCCTGACGGCGCCCGCCGCGACCAATGAGGGCAAGATCGTCATCTCGCCCGATCTCTACGATCTGAATCGCGTCGAGGTGCTGCGCGGCCCGCAGGGCACTCTTTACGGCGCGGGCTCCATGGGCGGCACCATCCGGGTCATACCGAACGCGCCGAACCCCGACGAGTTCGAGGCCTCGGCCGAGGCGAAATTCGCCGATACCGATCACGGCGGCTTCGATCACGGCGAGAACGCCATGGTGAATTTGCCCTTCATGAACGGGATCGCGGCTTTGCGCATCGTCGGCTCATATTCCTTCGATGCGGGCTGGATCGACCGCGTGGTGACCGCCCCCGGTACATTTCCGCTGGCAAGCGATGTCGTGAACGGCAGCCTGACGGAACGCGGCAACGTGCTCGCCGCGCCGATCGCGACCGAGTATCACGACGTGAACGATGTCGAGAAGACCGGCGTGCGCATCAGCGCCGTGTTCAAGCCCATCGACGGGCTCACCATTACTCCGTCCTACTTCTATCAGAAGCTGCGCGCCGGCGGCCTCCCCTATATCGACAGCGTCCCGGGGACGGATGCGCACTACCAGCCATTCGATATCCCAGAGAACTATCGCGACGAATTCCACCTCACGGCCCTGAGCGTCAAGTACCGCACGGATGCCTTCGAGATCGTCTCGGCGAGCGCCTACTGGACACGGCACGAGCCGCTCATTCAGGACGCCTCGGAGTCATGGACCACGGGCATCCAGCTCCCCTCCTATGGCCCGGGCAATGGCGGCATCGGTGCGGCGTACGCGGATGAGGACAACCAGTCGCACCAGACCACCGAGGAGCTGCGTATTTCCTCGGTGGGCGACACGCGCCTCAAGTGGCTGGCTGGCTATTTCTACTCGGATTTCGAATCCGGCTGGGACATCATTTTCCCCTCGCAGACCGGCGTGGACGTGTTCGGTTCGAACAATCTCTTCAGCTACTACAGTCCCTTCAAGATCCTGCAGCAGTCGGTATTCGGCGAGGTGACCTACAATATCACCGAGCCGTTCGCCATCACCGTGGGCGCTCGGCGGTATCACTACGATGCGCCCGTCGGTCTCGATCAGTACGGAGCGCTCACGGGCTCGCTCACGCCGGTGTACACCAATACCTCGGAGAATGCCCAGGGCGTCACCCCCAAGCTGTCGCTTTCCTACCAGCTCGACCAGGACCTGCTGCTGTATGCAACGGCCGCGAAGGGCTTCCGCCCCGGCGGCGGCACGGGCCCCGTACCGACCACAGGGCCGCCGGGGGTGGACTGCGAGACTCAATTGCAGGCGGAGTACGGCGCCAAGGGGTTCATCAACGGCCCGATTTCGTTCAGTTCCGACAGCGTGTGGAGCTACGAGCTCGGTGAGAAATGGCGCTCGACCGACGGTCGCTTCAGCGTCAACGCCGCGGGCTACTTCGAGAGCTGGGTGGGCGTGCAGCAAGTCAATGCGCTGTCCTCGTGCGGCTATGTCTACACCGCCAACGTCGGCGATGCGCATGTCTATGGCGGTGAGGTCGAGGCGCGGGCAATCGTGGTGCGCGATCTCGAGGCTTCGGCCAGCGTCACCTATGCGCATGCCGCGCTGGTAAGCTCGACGCTGCTCGATTCGGGCTTCAATCCGGGCACGGAGATCCAGCAGGTGCCGGAATGGAGCGGCTCGGTGTCGCTCGCCTACCATCATGACCTGACGGACGCTCTTGCCCTGACCGCCCGCGCCGAGTCGAACTACGTCGGCAGTCGCACGGACGAGACTTTCGGCACCAACACGCTGCCCGCCTACGATCTCAGCAATATCCGGGGAGGGTTTCAGGGCGAACGTTGGTCCGCGGTCCTGTTCGTGAACAACCTCGCCGACAAGCGCGCGCTTCTCAACAATGTCACCCAGGACGCAGAGAACCTCGCGACCTTCAACCGGGTTGCGGTAAGCCAGCCGCGTACCACGGGCATCGATCTCAACTACAAGTTCAAGTAACTCCGCAGCCCGCCGCCGCGACCTCGATCCGGCGGCGGGCGCCGATTTCTCGTAGCTCAGCGACCCGCGGAGGGGATCTCGCGTACCGGCAGCGGCACATTGCAGAGATCGATATGGTCGGGGCTGAATTTGAACCACGGCTCGTGCCGCTGGCGCCGCTGATCCAGCACCGCCCGGAAAGTGGCGCTATTCGTGCGCAGCACCTCGATCGTCGTGCGCTCCGCCGGCGGGACGTCGGCGGCGATGCGCACCGAGCGGATGGGAGCCGTGGGCTCCGATGGAAGGTAGAAGCCCATCTCACCGCTGCCTCGCGGCAGGCTGGAAAGAAGCTCCACGCCTTTGAGGACGCGCCCGGCGAGGGCCACGTTGCGATCCAGCTGACGCGGCGCATTGCCGATCACCGCATACATCTCGGTGCCGTCGCTCTCGGGCGGATCGTCGCGTCCGGCACCCACCATCCCGTAGCAGTGCGCAAGCCATACGAGGTGCGAGCGCGGATCGCGCCCCGCGGGAAAGCCGTCGAGAAATCCGACCTGCGGTGCATAGACGTCGCGATCGGGCAGGGGTTCGAAGCGCGCTTCGCTGCCGGCAGCGGCAGTGAACTCCACCGCGGCGCGCACCCCCGCCGGTACGGGACGATGGTGCTCCTGATCGTCCCACTGCACGACGTAATTGTCCTGCACACGGATAATCGCCAGACCATCGAAATAATGCGCCCGGGCGAGCGCGCGGATGTTGGCCACGTGCTGAGGCGCCACACGGGAAGCAAGCTCGATGACGACCCGCCCGCGCGCGAGGTCCATGTACAGCGTGTCCTCGGGGTCGGGCAGGCGCCAGTCCGCGGCGGGTGAGTCCGCGAGCAGATCGGCGACGGCCACTGGCTTGGCCGCGGCCTTGCCGGCCAGGCCGGGCACGATTGCCGCAAGCATGAGTGCAGCGAGCATGAGGCCGGCGAGCCGCGCCGCGCGACTGTCGGCGCCCGCGGTGAAGCCGGTCATTGCACGCCTCCCTTCGCGGCCGGCGCGGCGCCGGATTCGGCCGCCGCCTTCGCCACGCCCTTCAGCATCCCATCGAGTTCGGCGCGATCGAAATAGCGGCCGGCGAGCACGACCGCCCGGATTTTCTTCGTGTTGGCGATGTCCTCGAGCGGATTGGCGTCGAGCAGTACGAGATCCGCGAGCTTGCCGCGCTCGACCGTTCCTAAGTCCGTCAGCCGGTTCAAGAACTTGGCCGGATTGAGGGTCGCCGTCTGCAGCGCCTGCAGCGGCGTCAAGCCGGCCTGCACGAACAGGGCGAGCTCCTGATGCAGGCTGAATCCCGGGAAGACGTGCACGCCCGCCGCCGTGTCCGTGCCCGCCAGGAAGGGTACGCCGGCGCGGAACATGGCGAGGGTCATGTCGAGTTCCATCTGCACGAACTTCTTGCGCACGGGCAGGGGATCGGTGTCCATGTCCTTCACAATATCCTTCACGAACATGGGCCACATGCGGTCCTTCCAGGCGGGAGGCGCGTACTTGGCGAGGGGATCGTGCGAGAGGTCGATGTCATCGACCAGCCATTGGCCGCGCTCCCAGACCAGCGTCGGCACCTGCCAGGTCTGATTCTTGGCCATGAGCGCGATCAGGGCCTTCGCCCGGGCGGGATCGTAGGTCGCGACGTTGCGGCCGAGGCTCTTCGGCCCTTTGATGAGCTGATCCTCGATCGTCGAGCACCCCTCGAAAATGCCGGTGAAATGCTCGATGCTCTTCTGCCCCGCGTTCGAGGCTTCCGAGGCGCGCACCGCATCGGGCACATGCCCGACGAAGACGATGCCGAGCTTTTTCGCTTCGTCCGCCGCCGCGAAGTACCCGTCGCGCGGGATGAGCGACTGGATCTTGATGAAGTCGACCCCCTGGTGGGTGAGCTGATCGACCCACCGCCGCGCATCCGCGGCGTTCGCGACCGGGGCGGAGCTTGGAAAGCGCGGTACGGGGCCATCGAGCATGGGACCCGCAATGACCATCCGCGGCCCGAGAAGCCGCCCGGCGGCGATGTCCGCGCGCCACACCTTGAGCACGTCGAGATCGCCTCCCATGTCGCGCACGCCCGTAATGGCGTTCGCGACAAAGAGCGGCGGCACCACTTTTTCGTTGCGCGGGATCCAGTCCCCGAATACCTCGTGGACATGCATGTCCCAGAGCCCCGGGATCAGGTACTTGCCGGTGCCGTCGATGAGCCGCGCGCCGGCGGGCGCATGGATGTCATCGCTCTTGCCGAGTTCGACGATGCGCTGATCCTTCACGATGACGGTCATGTCGGCCTTCGACGGCGCCCCCGTCGTGTCGATGACCGTGACATGCGTGATCGCGATGGCGGAAGGCGCGGCGGCCGCTACTCCGGCAAACGCAGCGGCGAGCACGCCGCACAGCACCACCAATGGTCTCATCTCGTGCTCCTTGAAGTCACAATTCTATGGCGGCCGGCTTTTTCAGAATAAGGGTGTGTACGGCAAAGTACACGAACCCCAGGGCGATCCATATCGCTCCCAAGATCTTCGCGGCGCGGTCCATCTCATATAGCACATAGCCGATCACCGCGAGTCCCGCGAGCGGCATCACCAGGTGGGTGAGCCAGGCGCGGCTCCGGCCGCGAATCACATAATGATGGATCACCGCCGCGTGCAGCAGCAGAAATCCGCTGAGCGCTCCCAAGTTCACGACGCGGGTCAGGTCATCGAGGTGATTTGCGCAGAGGATACCGACTGCGACCGAGATGCCGGCCACGAGGAGGGTGCTCACGTGAGGGGTTCGAAAGCGCGGATGGACTCGGGCGAGCGCGGCGGGGAGTTTGCCGTCGCGCGCCATGGCGTACAGGATCCGCGAGACCGCCGCCTGGGCCACCAGCGCATTGGCGATGCCGGTCGCAAGGATGTTCGTGACGATCACCAGCAGGCGCAGCGGGCCGCCGCCCGCGCGGGCGGCGATT
Organism: uncultured Gammaproteobacteria bacterium; assembly: GCA_963837435.1. Taxonomy (GTDB): domain Bacteria; phylum Pseudomonadota; class Gammaproteobacteria; order Steroidobacterales; family Steroidobacteraceae; genus Bog-1198. The sequence goes on along the minus strand of CAWINJ010000007.1, from coordinate 620,846 downwards.
TCGTAGAAAGCAGTGTCCGGCGAGGATAATCGGGTGCCCTGGGCGAGATCGGCGGCGATCCACGTCTGCAGGATGAAAAGCCCCCCGACCACCAGAAGAGAGGCCAGCGTCGCGCGGGCGACGGACCCTCCGCCCCCGAGACTCTCCTCGGCGAGCGTCGAGATTCCATCGAAGCCCAGAAAGGACAGTACGGCGATCGAAGTCGCTCCGGCGATGGTCGCCATCGAGAACACCGCGGGGTCATATACGGGCTTGAGCGTCAGCGCACCGGCGCCTGCGCCGTGGTAGAGCGCGAGCAGTCCGATGACCACGAACAGGGCGAGGGTCGTGATCTCCAGGGCCAGCATGCCGAGATTCACGCGTGCGGTGAGATGGATGCCCCGCAGGTTCACCACGGCATTGAAACTCACGAATCCGAGGATCCAAGCCCATTCGGGGACTCCCGGGAGGAGCGGCTGCAACGCCACGGCACTGAAGACATAAAGGAGTGCCGGCACCAGGATGTAGTCGAGCAGGATCAGCCAGCCGGCGAAGAAGCCGGCAATCTCGTGCAGCCCGCGACCCACGTAGGTGTACACCGAGCCCGCCATCGGAAAGGCGCGGGACATCGAGGCATAGCTCATGGCCGTAAAGAACATGCCGACCAAGCCGACGAGATAGGCGAGCGGCACCATGCCCTTCGCGTCCTTGGAGACGAAGCCGAACACCCCGAAGGGCGAGATCGGCACCATGAAAACCATGCCGTAGACAACGAGATCCCGCAGGGTGAGCGTACGCCGGAGTTCCTGCCGGTAGCCGAGTTGTTGTTCGAGGCTCGCCATGGGTTCGCAAGCATACTACATGGCTGCCGTGCGACCGATGCCTGAAAGTCAGGGGTGCCGATGCGCGCCTTCGGTTTGCAAAGAGTAAGGCACTCTGATCAGGGTCGACGCTTGTGCCTGCGTCGCATTGCGCGCAGCATCGCACTCGACTGGGAAGTCCGATTCTTCCTCTTTGAACCTCGTCCCACATTTCGCGAACCTAACTAGGAGCGATGATGCCTAGCCCATCGGATGCTCCCAAACCTGCTGTTCGGCTGAGTGCGCGTTTGCTTGGGTACCCGATCATACGGATCGTACTGGCACTGCTCTCGATCGCCATTCCATTCGCGGTCGTGGCCACCCCCTTCAACCTCTTCGTGTCGGACAAGGCCTTGAAAAAGGTCGGAGCCTTGTTGCTGACCGTAGTCATTCTCGCGGCCTATCAAGTCTACGTAAAGGTCATCGAGAAGCGAGTGGCCAAGGAACTCGCGGGCATGCGCGCCATTCGCGAACTGAGTTCGGGCTTGCTCTTGGGGGCGCTGCTGCTGTCGCTCACGGTCGGCGTGTTAGCCGCACTCGGCGTGTACCGTGTGACCGGTATCCACGGGTGGGCGCCGATGCTCGCGACCGTGCCTGGGTTCATCATGGGGGCCGTTCTGGAAGAGGTCGTCATGCGCGGCGTTGTCTTCCGGATATTGGAGCAGTGGCTCGGGAGTTGGATTGCCCTGGCGATCTCCGCCGCTCTTTTCGGCCTCCTACACTTGCTCAATCCGGGGGTTACGCTGCTGAACGCCGGCGCCATCATGCTGGAGGCGGGGATCCTGCTGGCCGCCGCCTACATGCTGACCCGGCGCCTATGGCTGTGTATCGGGATTCACTTCGCCTGGAACTTTACGCAAGGCGGAATCTTCTCTGCCGCCGTTTCTGGCGGAGCAACCCACGGATTGCTAGAGGCGAAGCTTGTGGGTCCAGTGTGGTTGACCGGTGGTGCCTTCGGCGCGGAGGCTTCGGTGGTTGCGGTAGTGGTGTGCTTGGCCGCGGGGGTTCTGTTAGTGCTCGCCGCCCGCCGCAGGGGTCATGTGATGCAGCCCTCCTGGTCAGCATCCGCAATATCGGACCCTCAAGGGAGGGCCTGAACGGTCAACGCACCGTCATGAACCGGAGCTAATCTTCTGCTCGATGACTCAACGCTTCGTGCTCATAGCAGTTGCCGGCGCCGCCTTCGCGGTCACGTTCATGCTCTCCGCGTGGCATGAAGGATGGTGGGGGCGATCGGCGCAACCGCCCGCGGCTTTGCAAGCGGCACCGCGCCCGGTCCCCGCGCCGCCACCGGCGGTAGCGGGCGCCTCGCTTGCTGGACAGCCTGCGCTCCCCGATCCAAGGCAAGCCACCCCCGTGGCCGCCCTGACCGGCGACAGGCCAACGGCTACTCCCGACTCCACGGCGGCTCCGGCCTCCGAGCGCGAGTCATCGGAGCAGCGCCGCGAGGCCGCCCGCGGAGCCCGGACGCGCTAGCCAGCCCACGATCTCCTAGCCGCCGGCCCACGATCCCGCTGAAGTGGGCAGGAATTCACATAACGATCAACTTCCTGAAATACGGCCTGTCTAGCCTGGCCCGCGCACGCCATCGTGCGAGCGCCTTACACATCGGGGGAGGTTGTATGAAGGTCAATGGTTTTGTGTCGCGTATTCTGATCGGGTTGCGCATGGCGGCGTCGCTGGCCGTGCTGCAGTTGTCGGTGGGTCCGGTCCTGGCTGCCGCCGCTGTCTCGAATTCCGGTAGCGATAAAAGCGCTGCGACTGCCACACCGATCAAGCATGTAATCGTGATCATCGGTGAGAATCGCAGCTTCGATCACGTGTTCGCCACCTACGTGCCCAAGCGGGGCCAGACGGTCCACAACCTCTTGAGCGAGGGGATCATTCAACTGGATGCGAATAAGAACGCCATCCCGGGACCGAACTTTCACAAGGCCCAGCAGCTGTCGGCGTCGGATCTGGGCGCCCAGGACGGCTTCCTGTTGAGCCCACCGAAGCAGGAATTTCCCAGCAACCAGCTCCCGGCGCCGGAGGCCGGCGGACCCTCCGGGGCACAGGGCTATTTCACTCCGAGCTCGTCGAAGTACACGACAGTTGCGTGCGGCACCATCACCGTCAACGGTAAAACCAGCACGAACTACCTGGACCCCGCGGCCTGCGCCGCCCTGACCGAGAACGGCCTGCCGAACAGCTCCGACGCCAACGGATTGACCTACTACCAGTCCCTGGCTTCCGGAGGCACCGGCCAGTACAGCTACACGCCGGACCTGCGCATCGCCAATTTCGACCGACTGCCGGCAGGCCCATTCCAGCTGACCAATGGCACGAATTCGGCCACGCCGGGCTACAGCCTCACGTACACGGACTACAGCGCAAGCCCGGTGCACCGCTTCTATCAGATGTGGCAGCAGCTCGACTGCAGTCTCGACCATGCTTCGTGGGACAACCCTTCCGGCTGCAACGGCAAGTTGTTCTCCTGGGTGGAGGCGACCGTCGGTGCCGGCACCAACGGCCTGTCCCAGGCCCAGTACGCCCAGGGCTACTACGGCCCTTCCTTCAGCGAATTCTTCCAGTACCCGAGCGGGTATTCCGCCACGAATCCGCCCACCGCCGCGCAGTGGACCGCCAACGAATACGCCCTATATGACTCGGTCCCGACGACCACGGGTGAGGGCTCGACTGCGTTGGGCTTCTACAATGTCCAGCAGGGCGATGTGCCGTACTTCAAGAGCCTGGCGGATACCTACGCCATGAGCGACAACTTCCACCAGTCCGTCAACGGCGGCACCGGCGCCAACCACATCATGCTGGGTCATGGCGACGCCATCTGGTTCAGCGACGGCAATGGCCATCCGCAGACCCCGCGCCACAACGTCGCGGTCACGACCAATCCCGCCGGCTACGGCGGAACGGGATCCATCGATGAGATCGAGAATCCGAACCCCGCTCCCGCCACCAACAACTGGTACACGCAGGACGGCTATGGTGCAGACTACAATACCGGTTATCCGCAGTATGACTGGGACACGACGCAGGGTAACGGGCTGCCGATCATTTACGGCGGCGGTTCCTACAGCGACTGCTCGGACCCGAGCCAGCCCGGCGTCAAGCCCATCCTGGACTACCTGAAGTCGCTGCGCATCAGCCCGCGTTGTGAACCCGGCCACTACTACCTGCTGAACAACTACAACCCGGGTTGGTTCGGCAACGGCAACAACGCCTATGCCGACCAGAGCCCCTCCAACACGCCGTTCACGGTCCCGCCTTCTTCCACGCCCAGCATCGGCGATGACCTCAATAACGCGAGCGTCTCCTGGAAATACTATGGCGATCAGTGGAACAACTACGTGAACGACCCGTACCAGCTCAATTACGGGAGCAACGGCCCGAATGCGGACGAGTACTGCAACATCTGCAACCCCTTCCAGTACGACAGCTCCATCATGTCGAACCCGGCGCAGGTCGCGGCGCACATTCAGGACACGGCGAATCTGTATTCGGATATTGCAAACGGCACACTGCCCGCAGTTTCCTTCGTCAAGCCCAGCGGCTATGTGGACGGCCATCCGTCCTCCTCGAAGCTGGACCTGTTCGAGGGCTTCGTGAAGAACATCGTCGACCAGGTCCAGGCATCGCCGACCTATACCAAGGACACCGTCATCCTGATCACCGAGGACGAGGGCGGCGGCTACTACGACTCTGGGTATGTGCAGCCCGTCGACTTCTTCGGCGACGGCACCCGCATCCCGTTGATCATCGTGGCGAATCCGCAGTATCTGCCGCTACGCGCCGAGGGATACATCTCGCACAAGTACGCGGACCATGTCTCCATCCTCAAGTTCATCGAGCGCAATTGGGGCCTGCCGCCGGTGTCGCACCGCAGCCGGGACAATTTCCCGAACCCGGTGCAGCCGGAAGGCTCGTATGCGCCGGTGAACACTCCGGCATTGGACGACCTATTCGATTTCTTCGATTTCCCGTCTCGACAGGGTTTCTAGCTGCATACGGGTTCAGTCCTTCAGAGGGCCGGCGTGAGTCGGCCCTTTATTTTGGAGCTTACGGATGACTTGCCTTGCCGCAAGGCCCTGCCGGCCTCTAGCCGGGAGGCGCTGCCGCGGATCGGCTATTCGAGGAGGTTCTCAATCGCAACTGCTTGAGCTCCTTGGCGATGGCTGCGATCTCCTCCTGCCTCACCGAGGGATCTTGTTTGCTTTCACCGCATAGCCAAGCTCGGATTTGTTCCAAACGCTGATCTGAGAGATTCATCGTCACTCCTGCAATGTCGCTGGATTCTACCTTCAAAGCGCGACCTTGGATCACTCAGAGTGCTCGGCGTACCTGCAAGAGTTCTTTTACGCGCCGATGGACCAGCATGGGCACATAGGTCTTGATTCGCGCCGTCTGGTCAAGTCTCGCGCGTTCAAGATTGTAAATTTTATACACTGTTTCGACCGGCATATCGGTCTCGCGTGCCAGCGTTTCAATTTCAGATTCCTGACTTGTTGGTTCATGCCAGTTGGTGGTCAAATCGGCCATTCTGCCTCCATAACCATGGGTGTGGATGCCAAAAAAATTAAATTCCAGGGAATTCAAACGATTGAAAGACCACTTACCAGGAGGCGTGGTTCGGTCGGAAGTACTGCGACCCGCAAGCAGTTAGTCAAACGGCAGTCAGGCTAGTTCCCCGCACCAGATCCCTGACGACGCTTTCAAATCGTTTGACCGCCACCGCGGGATGCCTATAGGCTCAAATGGGTGCGCTCAGCGCGAGCGATGACGCTAATGCCTGGTCGTATACTTCTCATCGAGGCGATCATGGCTGAAATCAATCGTAGACCTGTATGCACGCAAGGATTGCTGCCGCTATTGTTGTGTCTGGCCGCGCTCGCAGGCCCGCGCTCCTTCGCGCAGAGCCGGGCAGGCGATTGGACCCAATTTGGCTGGGATGTCGCGGCGTCCAGCGCTCCAACCGAGCCTACCGACATTAGCGTGTCCAATGTGGCCTCTCTGCGGCGGCATCAAGTAACGCTTGACGGCACGGTGGATGCTTCCGCCATCTACCTTCGCGCGGTCAACGTCAAGGGCTCCGAACACGACGTTTTTTTCGTGACTACCACCTATGGAAAGACCATCGCGATCGACGCCAATCAGGGCTCGGTGTTATGGGAATACACGCCGCCGAAATTGGCAGACTGGGTAGGTACTCGACAAATTACCAACAGCACCCCTGTCGCGGATCCCGACCGCGACCACATCTACGCCGCTGCGCCGGATGGCACAATTCAGAAGCTGGCCATCTCGGACGGGCACGCGCTGTGGACCACCCCCATCACGCAACTGCCATTGCGAGAGAAGATCGCCTCACCGCTTCGAGAGTTCCGTGGTCATATCATCGCCGTGACCGGTGGCTATATTGGCGACAAGCCGCCGTACCAGGGACATGTGGCGATTCTCGACGCGCAGACCGGCCAGGTGCTGCATGTATGGAACTCGCTCTGCAGCGATCGCCATGAATTGCTCGTACCGAGCTCTTGCCCATCCACGCAATCGGCCTTCTGGGGCCGCGCTGGCGCGGTAATCGATGCGGCAACCGGCAATATTTTTCTGGCTACGGGAAATGGACCCTACAATGGCAAGACCGATTGGGGTGACGCGACCATCGAGCTCAATGCCGATGCAACGCGAATGCTCGGCAACTTCACTCCCGCGGACAATGCCGAGCTCAACGATAGAGATATCGATCTTGGCTCAACCTCGCCGGTGCTCTTGCCTGACGGTCTGCTCGCACAAGGCGGAAAGGACAAGCTGATCCGGCTGCTGCGCATTCAAGCCATCGCCGGTGAGTCGCCGCACGAGGATCATGAAGTGCAAACCGTAGCCACCCCCTCGGGCAACAAGCTGTTCACCGCTCCTGCAGTGTGGCGCCACAATGGCGAGACCTGGATGTTTGCCGCGGATGGCGGCGGCACCGCCGCCTGGACTCTCAACGCCGGCAAGCTGGTTGAGGCATGGAAAAACGGCAACGGCGGCACAAGCCCGGTGATTGCCGGGGGCTTGCTCTACGTCTATGACCCGAAAGGTGAGTTGCGCGTCTACGAACCTACGAAGGGAAATCAGTTGGCGAGCCTCGAGAGCGGCAGCGGGCATTGGAATAGCCCCATCGTGGTCCGTGGCAAGATCGCTCTTCCGGAAGGCAATGCCAATGACCATGCCACTTCCGGTGTGCTCGACATCTGGAGTCTGCCTGCAACGAAATGAGACGCGAGGGGTTATCCGCTAATCCAGAGCACGGCCTGCTGCCGTGAAGTGTACAGCGTACACATCAATGTGTACACTGTACGCATGAGTAAGACTCGGATCTTCGGTGCGGCAAAAGCAGTTCTCGAGAAGGAGGGTATCCTCGGCTTGTCGATGCGCCGGATCGCGCAGGAGTCCGGCATGTCGCCCATGTCGCTCTATCGCCATTTCGCCGACAAAGACGCACTGCTCAATGCCTTGATGGCCGATGGCCTCGCCGCTTGGGAGGAGCGCGTACGTGACATTCGGGCCACAGGGCCGTTGCACTGGCTGGAACGGCTCGCTGATGAGTTCCTGTCTTTCGCGCTCGAAGAGCCACATCGCTTCGACGCTGCATTCTTTCTTCCCGCGCCAAAAGCACGCCGGTATCCGGATGATTTCGCGGCAGGCCGCTCACCTGTCATCGCCATGACAGTGGTTAAGATAGATCAGGCAAGATCTGCAGGTCTTTTCGGCGAAACACCGGCACCCGTTGTGGCGTTGACCTTGTCCGCCTTGGCCCAAGGCTTGATATCAATGCATCGCGCTCGGCGTTTCTCAGATGATGCAGCGTTTTCTGCGCTATATCGCTCGATGCTGCGCGAGTCTCTCGAGTCATTGTCGATCGCGCCCGGGCGGAAATCCAAATGAAGCCGCTTCTGGCGGCATTGTTGAGTGGCGTGCTGCTGTACCTGTCGCAGGGTCTGAGCGATATGTGGTTCTTAGCCGGGTTCGCGCTAGTACCGATCTTGTGGCTCGCGTATACGAATGTGCCGAACTGGCAGTTGACCTTTGCCGCGATGGGCGCGTGGCTCGCGGGGCAGATCTACGCGTTTCAGTGCTACGGCTCCGTATCGCCGCTGCTCATTCTCTCGGGACTGCTGCCTTTAACGATATTATTCCCGCTGGCGGTGTTATTTGCGCGACTTGCACAGCGGCGTGCTTCGGCGATGGCAACGCTCCTAGCCTTCCCAGCGTGCTGGACCTCGCTGGAATATTTGTATGGTTTGTTGGCGCCCAATGGCAGTTATGGCTCGCTGGCATACAGCCAAGTGTCGGCGCCGTTGTTGATCCAGTCTGCCTCCTTGCTGGGCATGTACAGCGTTACCTTCTTGATCTGCCTGTTCGCCAACACTCTTGCTATGGCGCTTCACACGTCACTGCGGACCAGGCGCCTGCTCGCACTTGGTCTTGGCATCTGCGCTTTCGATGTTGCCTTCGGCTTCGTACGCTTGTCCAGGCCGCAGCCGACTGCCGTCACGGTGGGCGCGTTCGTCGACGAAAGTGCGACGCTCACGGCCTATCGCAGCGACACGCTCGATTCCGCGGTCAGCGTCTCCGCAGCCTATGCAAGTGCGATCAGGCATGCCGCAGCTCAAGGGGTGCAATTTGCAGTAACACCGGAAGGCGGCATCGTGACCCGGCAGCAATGGCGCGCCGCGATTCTGGCACCGCTGTTAACCGCCGCGCAGCAAACCGGAGTGCAGATCATTGCCGGTGTCTATGAGCGTGTCCCGCCCGCCGATCTGGCATTCGCGCTACAAGCCGGCAGCGCGCCGCGCAGTTACGCCAAGCGTCACCTGGTCCCATTCGTCGAAACGGAGTTTACGCCCGGTCACTCTTCAGGCTGGCTGGGCGCCGGCCGCGCAATGGAGATCTGCAAAGACATGGACTATCCGCGCACCATCCTTGACGATGCGCAATACGGCATACGTTTGATGGGCGTGCCGGCGGGCGATTTCGGCAAGGATGCATGGCTGCACGCCCGGATGGCGATCATGCGCGGAGTCGAGAACGGCTTTGCGATGGTGCGCGCGGCCGATGAGGGGCTTCTGACCGCTAGCGACGCCGAAGGCCGTCTCATCGCGCGAAAACGTGCCTCTTCTTCGGGTATGACGGAGCTTCTTGCCGCGCTGCCACTCGGACCGGGTTCCAGCCTCTATACCCGCATCGGCGACGCCTTCGCCTGGTGCGTGATCATATTGTTCCTAGGGATCAGCTTGCTCTGCGCGAGGAGGAGGGCGAGTCACTGTCGCTGAGCGGCTATGGACCTGGAAGTCAATTTTAGGCGGATGCACAGAATTGATACGTCTTCCTGGCAAGGGGGTTACTTCAAGTTTAACGCTCGCTTCAATGCATCATGCAAAGCCGTTTCACTAAACGGTTTCAAAAGGCAGGCAACCGCTCCTTCGCACATATCGGGCTGCGATTTACAGTCCACATGGGCAGTTATGAAAATAGTCGGAATGTCGTGGCCTTGCCTCAGCAGTTCACGCCGGAGTTCAGGCCCCGACATTTCCGGCATTGCGATGTCCAGGATCAGGCATGTTGCCTTGGTGATGAAGGCAGATTGAAGGAAATCGCGCGGCGTCGCAAACACTGCGGAGGCTAATCCGAACTCCCGGAGAAGGTCAGGCAACGACTCTCGCACCTAGTCATCGTCATCGACTATGCATACCAGGATTTCGGGCGTGTTCATATGTCAGCGATCAATTGGATCGAAAGTTGGACATCGAGTCTCTGTCCCAGACAGGCTGGGCCGCGCAATATCCACGATTGGTTCACCGTCTGTTTGACCGCCGAAATGACAACTCACAGGCACAGCGTGCGCCGTGTAAGGGAGCGGATCCATAATACTTAGGTGTCGGGTTCGGAACAGGTGTCGCCAGGCGCCGCCGTGTGGAGCCCACGCCCTGCGCATATCTATTATCCGCTAATCCAGCGGCCAGGGTATCGACGCGGGCAATTTGACTATGCCCTCTGTATCCGGTACGGGTCCGATTGTGGAATTTTCGACTTCACGCCACCAGGGTTCGACTGCCTCAGCGTGCGCCGGCTCCACCGGTTGACCGAGCAATGGCATGAGCAATTGCGCGTCGGTGCGGGGCGCGAGTTCCACTAGCCGCTCGGCCGGTTGATCCCAAGCATGCATGGCCAATGAAAACGTACCCCAGTGCACCGGCATGAATACGCCGCCGAGCATGGCGTGCGCTTTCAGGGCATTGTCGGGCCCCAAGTGAATGTCGCCCCAAGCAGGATAAAAAGCGCCTATTTCCAGCATCACGACGTCGAATGCTCCAAGCTTTTCGCGAATCGATCGATACTCTGTGGTCAAACCCGTGTCTCCACTGAAGAACACGGAGTGCTTTGGCGAGCGGATCGCAAACGATGACCACAGCGTGGCATTGCGATCCTTCAAGCCGCGCCCGGAAAAATGCTGCGAGGGCGCGGCTGTCAACACAATGTCGGTATTCGGCAAGGCATGCGATTCCCACCATTCCAGTTCGGTGATTCGTCCCGCCTGGATACCCCAATATTCCAAGTGCGCGCCGACGCCGAGTGACGTGACGAATGGCACGCCGGTCTTGGCGAGGGCGCGAATGGTTGGATAGTCGAGATGATCGTAGTGATCGTGCGAGATCATCACGACATCGACCGGCGGCATCTCGCGAAGCGATAGGGGCACCGGCTGAAAACGCTTCGGTCCGATGAGCGAAGAGGGCGATGCACGGGGCCCCCACACCGGATCGGTCAGAATGCGTACCCCGTCGATCTCGATCAACATCGTGGAGTGTCCCAGCCACGTGATGCGCAGACCGCTCTGCGGCTGCTTCGCCCATGCATCGAGAGGGCTCATCGACGGCAACGGGCCCCGAGGCACGCGCCGTTCGCCGCCGCACATGAAATCCTTGATCGACGGCATGGGCACCGTCGAATCGCGTAGATTCGGTAGTATCGGATGCACGTTTTGAAAGCGATCGCCCGCCCACAGGGGCGATGCTTTCATGCGTTCAAGGCGCGCATCGGCGGCGCGTGTACCCAGGGATTTCACTGCCGCAGTCTATCAAACGAGTGCCCCCAAGGCCCAACTTACCGCCGAGCATTCTAGCAACGCTGTCGAATGCCCATGTCGACCACGATGTTTCTTACGCCCTGAACGCGCCGCGCCGCGCGCTCGGCATTCTGTTTGACTGCTGGGTCGCTGGTCTGTCCCGCAAGTTTGACGACGCCATGATGTACCTCCACACCCACCGACCCATTCGGTACTGTGCCGTCGTGATTGAGCTCTGCAAGAATCTCTTGCTGAATCTGAATGTCGTATTTCATTGCACTGGTCTCCGTATTTGTACTTGTAGACTGCGGTACAGAGGACCGCCCTGGCAGTGGCAAGGCGCGCAGGCCAATGTAGGACAAGAGCGGGACTACTGACGGTTTAGGGGAAATGAGCTGTAAGCGATCCGGGCGCCATTCTTTCTAGAGACTACAGGCGGTCGAACCCGAAATGACTCACGCACTCCGACGCAGCGATTTTAGAATTTGCCACCGGTCCTGCCCCGGCAATTTATATTCCCAGAAGGTCCATCCGTTCACCGGGCTGTTGGTGATGCTCATCGCCGCGGCCGACGGGCTATCGAAGCGTTGTCCCTGCAACACCAGCGCGCCGGAGGTCACGCGCGCAAGATAAGTCCGGCCCTTATAAGTCGAGCGCAGCTCGGTACCGGACGGGAGACGCACGCCCTTGGTCACCCAATCGTCGGGGACGGGACTGTCGGTCTTCGTCAGCGCGCTGCCTCTTTTTCCCAGATTGAACAGTTGCCGCAATACATCGTTTTCAGTCATGTCCTCGGACGCGCGGCGCGCGGTCAAGGCTTTGAATACGTCGAAATCAATTTCGATGCTGGGCATTACGGGCCTCGAGAGAAGTACGCGAAGTACTATAGCACTATTGTATAGAAATAGACCGCATGCGGCGGTATATCGGGCATATTTGTCCTTCAAAGTTAAGTATACTTAACTTTATGCGCGGAAGTAAACGATGAAACTTGAGCAAATAGGCTATGAAATCAAGCGCTTCCGGTTGGCTCGCGGATTGACGCAAGCACAGCTTGCGGCCGCGGCCAAGCTGAGCCGCACCACCCTCAATCTACTCGAGAACGGGCTGGTAAGAGATCTCGGCATCCGCAAGGTTCAAGCCATTCTAGAACAGCTTGGATTGGTGCTGGCCACTCAGTCGCCCCCGAAGCCGCAGCCGCCTGATTTCTTAAGCCTCGCGAGCACCACTGCCAGCGTCAGTTTCAAGACGGCGCTGACTGACCATGAGCTTCTGCGCGCGCTCCTGACGGGCCGGGTGCCGGCGAACCGCCGCCCGCATTTCTTCGTTTTGTTCGAGGAAGCCAAGCCCGGGGTGATGCATGGTGTTGTGAGGCAAGTCGCTCAGTGGACGAAACCAGGACGGGTCGCGAAGAATCTCACCAAGATTGCGGCCGCTATAGGCTGGGCAGGGGACACGAGAAAATGGACGAGCGATTAAACCGTTGGGAGGTGCTGTTCCAGCGAGCACTCACCTTGATCGACTCAGTACGTCAACTCGGAATACCTGTGGATGACTGGACATTCGGTGGCGGCACCGTGCTCATGCGACGCCACCGACACCGTCTCAGCAAGGACATCGACATATTTATCAACGATGGCCAATTTTTGGGCTTCCTGACTCCGCGGCTTAGTCCGACCGCCGAGTCGCTGACCACGAAATATATTGAAGACCACAACTATGTCAAACTCGTGTTCTCCGAAGGCGAAATCGACTTCGTGGCCGCTCCGCCTCTAACCATCAACCCGGCAAATGTCGAGACATTGTTCGAACATCGCATGCTCGTTGAAACCTCCGCTGAAATCGTGGCCAAAAAAGTTTGGCATCGCGGTTTCGAATTTACAGCGCGCGACATCTTTGATCTGTCGATGATAGCCGAGCGGGAGCCACAGGCGTTGCATGAAATTTCAACGATTCTTCGCGATCGGCGAGCACTCATCATGGAGCGGATCGAGTGCTACGACTCGATATTAAGAGAAAGCTTCTCGGAGTTGGCCACCCTCGAATATCTGCGCTCCTTTGACGAGTGCGTGGAGATAATAACGGACTCCTTTGGGCGGGCATAGACTTGCGTCGGCGGGTCGCAGCATCGAAGTGACAAGGTATATAGATATGGCATTCTTGACCTGGCGCAGCTTCAGCGTTAATGCCGGGTGCGACGACATGAGCGGAGTAGCGACATGGCATACCTGATCAAGGCCGAAATCCGCGATCCCCGCGCAAAGAGCTTCAGCTTTGCCGCGCATAAGAGCATGTACGGCGGCAAATACATCGCCCGGGGCGCCACGGTATTCATTTTCTCCAGCGAGAAAGAGGGTGGGCGAGGCCTTGTGGCGCGCGGTGTCGTTGCGTCCGCGGAGGCGACCCCGAGGAAGCGCGGAGTCGCGCGGCAAACGCCGCGGGTGAGCGTGGTTGTGAAGCGTACTGCGCTCGCAAAGCGGCCTTTGGGACGTAGCGAACTCAAGCACTTCAAAGATTGGAAGGACGGCCAGCCCGAGACCGAGCTCAATTTCAAGTTTTATCGCCAGTCGACGAACAAGATCGGCGGCATATCCGACGAGGTGGCCGCGTTTCTCGATGGATTCTTTTAGCGGGCCGTGACATCGAGCGAGGACAGTACGTGAAAAAACAGAGTTTTTTGATGCTCGCGTTTTTTGGGTTGCTCCCCCTGCTTGCCGGGGCAAATGCGGACGCGCCTCAAGCCTCGAAGGATGGAGTCTACTTTCCTGATGCTGTCGGCCAGACGGAAACCGACGAATACACTCGCTATGAATTGTTGGCGCCCGAGACCGCCAGCTTCAAGATTTTCTACGAAGTGGCCGCGACGACCGCAGGGGCGAAGTTCTTCTATAACCCGATTCGCAAGGGCAGCGCCGCTAGCGATGAGGCTGTCTATGATGCGATGCTCGGCACGCCGCTGCATTTCGAGGTCGTGAGCGGCGCGGAAGCGCGCAAGGACGCGTTGATGCCGGATGCGGATTTGGCGACGGATTACATCAAAGTCACGCTGGCGCGGCCCGTTCCAGAACACGGTCTGGGTCGCGTGCTCATCGTCAAGACCTATAAAGACGCGAAGAGCTACTCCCTTGATGGCGGGACCATCGTGTTCAATCGGCCGCTGGGCGTCAAGCGCAACAAGGTGGTGCTCCCGGCCGGGTATGAGGTGGTGGGATTGACGGTGCCATCGCAGATCCTGACTGAGAAGGACGGACGGATTGCGATCAGCTTTCTCCATGCGGGCGAGGGAGAAGCTCCGCTGATCGTTCGAGCAATCAAGGACGCACAGGTTGGAGCGGCGGCGCTGCCCAAGATCTCGGCCACTCAACGCAGCTGGGAGTCGCCGTTCGCGGGAGAGACCGAGGAGGACCGGCTGTCGGAGCGGGCCCATCAGGACCGGGACATCGTGTACTTCTTGCAGCAACCCGAGACGCATGCGTTCAGCCTGTACCATGACTACACCGAGTCGCGAGTGGGGGTGAACGGCTATGCGAATGTGGTCCGCGAAGGCAGTGTCGCAAGCCACCCTTCTGCGAGCATTCTGGACACGGGCGAGCAACTGCAGGCGTCGGAAATGAGCGGCGCGCAAATGACGGCATCCAAGATCAACGCGGGCGAGGCGGTGGCGCCGACGGCCCGGGTGGTGGTGATACCGTTCGCCGCGGTGCAGACGGGCCAGACCTTACGGCTGCGCATAGCGGAAACGTACACGGCGCCGGTGAGCTACAAACTCGACGGCGAGGAACTGGTGTTCGATCGCAGCCTGGGTAGGCCGCGAAATGCGGTGGTTTTACCGTCAGGCTGGTACTGCACCTTCAGCGCGGAGCCGGCGACCGTGAGCCGGCTGCCCGATGGAAGAGTGCGGCTGGATTACTGGGACGATCGGCCGGAGCCTGCAGACGTGCTGATCAAGGCGAGGCGGCGCGTCGAGGGCAAATGAGACGACAGCGGTAACATGATAGCGCCAGGGTGCATGGAGACTTCGCCGTGATGGCGGTGAATCTGGGCTGGGACAGGTGAGTCTGTCTCGACGCAATGTTCTCACCGCCTTGGTTGGGGCGGGTTCGGCCGGCTTGATTCGGCCGACTTTTGGTGCCGCTCCCTTGAGAGTGGGGGTTGTGGGCGCCGGTATCGTCGGTGCCTCGATCGCGATGCATTTGGCGAGGTCGGGCGCTCATGTGGTGGTGTTCGAAAAAATGGGTCCGGCCCAAGGAGCGACGCAGAACTCCTTTGCCTGGGTCAATGTGTTCGTGGACGACGGGCACTATCGAGCGCTGCGCATGCAAAGCCTGCTTGCCTACCGCGAGCTGGACCGGCGGCTGTCCTTGAACATGGTGTGGGGCGGCTATGTCGATTGGGCGAGCAATGCGGCGGAAGCTGCCGTCGTCCGCTCGAATGCGGCCCAGCTCGCCGGCACCGCCTATCCGGCGCGCAGCATTGGCGCGGAGGAGTTCACGCAGCTGGATCCCAACGTGAACCCGGGGCACATCGCCGAAGCCATCTACTCTTCGATCGACGCCCATTTGGATCCGGTGTTCGTGACCCGCAGATTCCTTGATGCTGCCGCGCAAGCGGGCGCCAAGATTCTCTACCCATGTGAGCTGACCGCCCTCGAGGTCGACAGGGGCCGCTTCAAGGGCGTCGTCACCAGCCAAGGCAGGTTTGCGCTCGATCGCTTGGTGGTCGCCGCCGGCGTCGATAGAATTCTCACGAAGATCGGCCGGTTTCTGCCGGGCGCCCAGGGCGTGAGGCTGGACCGATTGACTCTGGGGTTCAGGCCGATGCCCATCGACGAGTTTCCCGTGATGGGCGCATTGCCGAATCTGCGCGACATCCACGTTGCCGTCACGCACAGCGGGGTGACCTTGGCGCCCATCGTGGGCCGGCTCACCGCGGAGGAAGTGCTCCATGGCTCCCGCGCGGAGATGTTTGCGCGCCCTACCGGCCGGAGAGGTTCGCCGCACCCAGGCCAGTCTAATCAACCAGTTGGCGTACCCCGGGCCAACCGAGGCCAGTAGCCGCATGAATTCGGGCCGCCATAATCGGCCCGAATTCCCCCACCGCACCGCCCGAATGAGATCGCACATTCGGTGTATTGCAATCAGCGAGGGTGGCGGCATGGGACCCGGAGATCTCGAGATCTGGTTGAATCACTTCGAGCATCACGCCCGGCACCTGCGCGGCGCTTCGCAGGAGGTCTCCGATGTTCTGAGGCCCGATGAATCGCGGCTCATTGCAGGCTCCATCGCAACGTTCCAGCTGGGCGAGCAGTCCGAAGGACGGACGCTGCTGCGAGCCGCAGAACGCTTGTCGCGGACGCGGCAGAGCCCCCATTTGGTCAGGATCGTTGAACTGCTCATCCGAGAGGAACAGCGCCACGCATCTCTGTTGCTGGCTTTCATGCAGGACCATGGGATTGCGGTGAAAAGTACCGACTGGACCGATCGGATCTTTCGCCGCGTGCGGCGAGCCGCGGGCCTGCAGCTGTATCTGTCCGTGCTGCTCAGCGCAGAGCTGATCGGCAACGTATACTACCGCGCGCTCGAATCAGTGACCGATTGCGAGCGCCTCGCGGTTCTCTGCCGTCATATCGTTTCCGATGAGCTCGCCCACGTCGGATTCGAGTCTCAGCTGCTATTCGCGCTGCGAGCCCGCCGCGCCGCTCCGCTGCGGGCATTGATGCGCTGGGCGCATCGGATTTTCTTCGCGAGCACGACAGCCGTCGTGTGGTTGACCCACCGCTCCGTGTTGCGCCGCGCCGGACACAGTGCGCGAAGTTTCGGGCGCGCCTGTCTGGCTCAATACGTATTCTATTTGGAGCCATCCGGCGTGGTGGCGCGGTTCGAGTCCATGACAACCCGCCGAGGGTGATCGCTTCTGGTGAGATCTCGTAATCCCGCCACACTTGTAACTCTCGCCCCCTCGATGCTTGGCGCTATAACTATCTCACGATCAATGACGACGCCGAGGTTGCAACGCCATGCCTACATCACCCAAGAATGACCGGAATAGAGAACGGCTGCCAAAGAGCGCGCCGCCGATCGTATCTGCCGAGAAATGGGAGGCTGCGCGCGCGCAACTTCTCATCAAGGAGAAGGCTCTGACCCGTGCCCGGGACGCGCTGGCCGCCGAGCGGCGGCGCATGCCCTGGGTTGCCGTGGAGAAAACCTATGTGTTCGACGGACCCCAGGGCAGGGCTAGCCTGCTCGACCTGTTCGAGGGTCGCCGTCAGCTCATCGTGTACCGCGCCTTCTTCGAGCCCGGCGTGCACGGCTGGCCGGAGCATGCCTGCATTGGCTGTTCCCTGGGGGCCGACCAGGTCGGGCATCTCGCTCATCTGAATGCGCGCGACACGACCCTTGCCTATGCCTCGCGTGCATCGCAGGCCGACATTGCGCGCCTGAAGGCGCGGATGGGTTGGAAACATCCCTGGTACACCATTACCGACGCCTTCGACGCGGACTTCGGCGTGGATGAATGGCATGGCCACAACTCCTTCATCCGTGACGGCGAGCGGGTGTTCCGCACGTACTTCATCAATGGCCGGGGCGACGAGGCGATGGGCACGACTTGGAGCTACCTCGACATGACGGCCTTTGGGCGTCAGGAGACGTGGGAGGAGTCGCCGGAGGGCTACCCCCAGAGCCGCCCGTACAAGTGGTGGAACTGGCACGAGAGCTACATCTCCGACGCCGCGCCCGATCCGAAGTGGGTCGAGGTATCGGACGCCGGAGAGGCCGCCTTTCGAAAACACGACCCATGAGGCGCGGCAACGTTCACGCGGAGACATGTCGCATGGTTTCCGAAAGAGCTGCGCAGCGCGCCTTCTTCTGTGTCACGGCGCTGCTGTTCGCCGCGAGCGCGGCACTGACGGTGCTCTGGTGCGCGTCCATGTCGGCGTCGGATGACATGGCGATGCCCGGCGGCTGGACTCTGTCGATGGCATGGATGCGGATGCCTGGGCAGACCTGGCTGGGCGCGGCGTCCTCCTTTCTGGGCATGTGGGTCGCCATGATGGGGGCCATGATGCTGCCGTTGTTGGTGCCGATGCTGCGGCGTTACCGCCTGGCCATCGGCGGATGCGGCACGCAGCGCGTGGGTTGGCTGACCGCCGTGGTGGGCGCGGGGTACTTCTGGGTGTGGACGGTGTTCGGAATGGCCGTCTTTGCGCTGGGCGCCGCCTTGGCGGAACTCGAGATGCGGCTCCCGGCGCTGTCGCGCGCCGCTCCCATCGCAGTCAGCATGGTCGTTCTAATCGCCGGCGCGCTGCAGTTCAGCGGGTGGAAGGCACATCACCTGACTTGCTGCCGGAAGGAATCAGTGTCCGGCTGCAAAGAACCGGCGTCGGACCCTCCCTTGCGGGCGGACATCGGCACGGCCTGGCGACAGGGTCTGCGCCTCGGCCTACACTGCAGCCGCTGCTGCGCAAGCCTGACGGCCATCCTCCTCGTCATCGGGGTCATGGACCTGCGCGCCATGGCTATCGTATCGGCAGCGAATGTCGTTGAGCGTTTCGCACCGGCGGGTGAGCGTGCGGCGCGAGCCATCGGTGCAGCGGCCGTCGGAGCAGGTGTGTTCCTGATCGCGCGAGCAACCGCGCTAGGCTGATTTCGTCTGTGAACGGGAGCCTGTCTCGCTCAATCATGAAGGTGTAAGGTCATGGATGTGGAGAGATAACCTAACAGAGGGAGCTTGCCGTTATGTCCAAGTCTTGCAAAGCCGGGTATCTGCTCATGGTCCTGTCTCTCGCGGCGGTTGCTGCGCGAGCCGATAGTCCGTTCGAGATGAAGCAATTTTCCGCCACCATCGTGATGGACTCGATGCCCGCGATGCCCGCATCGGCGCACGGCGCTCAGGCCGGTACGGCGAACATGAAAATCTACCGCTCCGGGGACAAGATGCGGACGGATATGCCGGGGGGCATGGGTTACCTGGTCATGGATCTGTCGCAGCGGGTGAACTACATGGTCATGGGCGGCGGCATGTGCATGCAGATGAATACTCCGGCCCGGCAGAATCCATTTGCCCAGGCTCAGAACGCAACCATCGAGCGTTCGCCCGCGGGCACCGACACCGTGGATGGCCACGCCTGCAAGGTGGAGAATTTGACGGTGACGCCCAGCGGCGGCGGTCAACCGACCAAAATGAAGGTGTGGGAAGCGCAGGATCTACAGGGATTTCCAGTGAAGGTCGAGGTGCAGAGCAGCCGCGGTCCCGTGACCGTCGAGTACAAGGATGTGAATCTCAGCGCGCCCGATGCCTCGCTGTTCGTTCATCCGGAGAATTGCCGGCAAATGCCGGGCATGCCTGGCCAGATGCCCGGCAGTGCGCCGCCGGGGAGCAGCCCGCACTAGATCTCGTTCAGTCGGGTCGTGGACGGCAGCCTTGCCTCAGCGCCGGCTGGCGATGCGCGGTCGCGCCGCGCAAGGCCAACCGGGGCTGAAGCGATTCGGAGGAGACTAGAGGACGCCGATGTCTAGTGGTGGTGAGCGTCGTTCCACTTATCGGCTTCGATGAGTTCCGCCTGGGCATGCCTCAAGGCATCCAAGGCCTTATCGGCGTGACCGCCGAACTCGACTCCCTTGTTGGCGGCCTGCGCCTCTTGAATGTGATGAATCGCGGTATCGGCCGCGCCATAGGCATCCCTCAGATTGGGATGATGAATTTCATAGGCGAACGCCACCGTAGTGACTAGAACGGCGGACAATGAAGCAATGACAATCTTGTTCATGAGTTTTCCTTGCTGTGGGTTGAATTGAAGTGTGCGGCACGCAACTGAACCACGAGGCTGGAAGCCTCTGGGCGAGGATCCGCAGCGACTGTAATGGCCGAATCATCGCCCGTGAAGCCCATGATGCGGAACTCCCTTTCGACGGCGGTACCTTACCCGCCCCGCGCCAGATTTGGATCATCGTGAACAACACTTCATCGTTGCCTCGGACCCAAACGGCGCTGCGGCGCGTCGTTCGGTATTAGGTGCGCAGATAGCTGGCGCCGTTGGCGTCGAGCACTGCGCCGGTCATGGCCGCCGGTGCGTCCAATGCGCAATATACCGCTGCATTCGCGATTTCCTCGGGCCGGCTCACCCGCCCCAGCGGATGCTGCGCCAAGATGTCGGCACCCGCGGGGCCCGCGAGGTGGCCGCTCGCCATGTCGGTTTCGACCCACCCGGGCGCCAGGCAGTAAACGTAGATGGAGCGCGGTGCGAGCGCCTTGGCCAGCGATTGCGACAGGGAATTGAGCCCGGCCTTGCTGGCGCCGTAGGCGGGACAGTCGGGTTCACCGCGAAAAGCGCCGCGCGAGGAAATATTCACGATCCGGCCGCG
This sequence comes from uncultured Gammaproteobacteria bacterium, assembly GCA_963837435.1. Taxonomy (GTDB): domain Bacteria; phylum Pseudomonadota; class Gammaproteobacteria; order Steroidobacterales; family Steroidobacteraceae; genus Bog-1198. The sequence goes on along the minus strand of CAWINJ010000007.1, from coordinate 600,537 downwards.
GCCGAAGCAGGGATCCGCGGGGTCACGAGCGCTCATGCTCTGCGCCGCCAGCAGCGACAGATTGGCCGGACCCAGCAAATTCGTGGCGAGAGTCAATTGCCAGGCCGACTGCCAGGATTCATAGGAAGTTCGCAGCGGCGGATGGTCGATGAACAAGCCCGCATTGTTGACGAGTATGTCGACGCCTCCCAGCTTGGAGGTTGCTTCCCGCCACAGTGCCGCGGCGGCGCCCGTCTCCGCGAAATCGGCGGCGAACGCGGCATGGCCCGATCCGGACAATGACGCGAGCATCGCTTCGGCGGCGGCGCGACGGTTGCGGTAGTGCAGGGCGACCTTCACTCCGCGCGCGGCCAGTTGTGCGGCGATGGCGGCGCCGATGCCGCGCGATGCGCCGGTGACCAGCGCAACCAGATCGCGGGAGGGAGTTGGACGATTCATGGGCCACCCGGACAGGTTTTGGGATGTGAATTCTGCGCTTTTTGTGCGGCGTCGCCCAGCCGGGGGTATGCTGCTTGAAATATATGGCCGCGGCGCACGGTCTATTCGAACGTAAATACTGGAAATGCAAATGCTGGGAGGCGTATGAAATTCATCGTGCAGTGGTTGATCGAATGGCCGAGGCGCGTCGCGCATCATCTGACCTGGCTGGCGCCGCTGTTCGCCCGCATCACCGTGGGATGGGTGTTCATGCTGAGCGGTTGGGGCAAGCTCCATGCCCTGCCTCAGGTAACGGAGAACTTCGTCGGCTGGGGGATCCCTTTGCCCAATGTCCTCGCACCCTTCGTGTCGGGTGTCGAGTTCTTCGGCGGATTGTTCCTGCTTCTCGGGCTGCTCACCCGCATATCGGCGGGCGCATTGGGGATAACGATGATCGTCGCCATCGTGTCGGCGAAATGGGCTGACGTCGATTCGCTCGAGACCTTGCTGGGATTCGACGAGTTTGAATATCTGGCATTGTTTCTCTGGCTGGCCATCGCGGGGTCCGGTCCGCTGTCGATCGATGCGCTTCTCGAGCGATGGTTCAAGCGCCAGCAGGGCGCGTAGCCCACGATCCGGCCGGGCCGGCCCGAGCGATGCCGCGGCGGCCGCCACGCGAACTTATTCGCCGCGCGCCTGTCGGATAAGCGGCATAATCAGCCCATGAACCGGGAGTTCGGATGCATCTCATCGACCAGCGACATTCCATGGCGCGAGCCGGTATTGTTTTTTTGGGAGCCTTGATGGGAACAGTGTCGTTCGGGGCGGGCGACACGAACGCGGCCGTCAGCCCGCACTTCGGCAACTTCGGGATCGATCTGTCCGCCCAGGATAGGTCCGTCGAACCGGGGAACGATTTCTTCCGCTACGTCGATGGCCACTGGCTGGCCACCGAGAAAATCCCAGCCGATCGAACCTCCTGGGGCTCTTTCGCCATCCTGCGCGAGCAGGCGGATTCCGATGTGAAGTCCATCATTGAAGCTACCGCGGCAGGCGATGCTCCCGCGGGAACCGATGAGCAGAAGATCAGGGATTACTACAAGGCCTTCTTGGCGGCCGACAAGATCGACCGGCTGGGACTGGCGCCGGCGAAAGCGGGCCTGCGTGCAATTGCCGAGCTCAAGACGCATGACCAAGTCGCGGCCCTGATTGCCGCTCCCGAGATGCCCCTCGATGGCCCGATTGGCTACGGAATCTCTCTGGATCAGAAGAACCCCGATCGCTACATCGTCAGGATAGGACAGTCCGGCCTGAGCCTGCCCGACCGCGAGTACTATCTTAAAACCGACCCGCAGTTCGCCGACATCCGCGCAAAATTCCTCGATCATGTGCAGAAAATGCTGGCCCTTGCGGGGCACAAGGACGCCAAGGCCGAAGCTGCGCAAATCCTGGCTTTGGAGACATCGATCGCCAAGCTGCACTGGGAAGTGGCGAAACGGCGCGAACGTGACCTGACCTACAATCTGATGAGCGTCGCCTCGCTCGAAAGCGATGCGCCGGCCTACCCATGGGCGGCCGCGTTCAAGGCGTCCGGATTGTCGCAGGTGAAGGAGGTCGTCGTGGCCGAATGGAGTGCTGTTCCGGCCTTGGGCGCACTATTCAAGGAGACCCCGGTCTCGGCTTGGAGGACCTATCTCACGTATCAATATTTGACGGGCGAGGCGGCGGTGCTGCCGAAGGCCTTCGACGATGAGAATTTCGATTTCTACGGCCGAATCTTGAACGGCCAGCCCCAGCAGAAGGAGCGCTGGAAGCGCGCCGTGCAAGCCACCAACGATGCCCTGGGCGAGGCAGTCGGCAGGCTCTACGTTGCCAAGAAATTTCCGGCATCCTCGAAAGCGGCCATGGAGACGCTGGTGGAGAACTTGCGCAAAGGCTATGCGCAGCACATCGCGAACGTCCCCTGGATGACCCCGGATACCAGGCAGGTCGCGTTGCAGAAGCTCGCGGCGTTTCACCCCAAGATCGGTTACCCGAACAAGTGGCGCGACTATTCCAAGCTCGACATCAAGCCGGGCGATGCCTTCGGCAACAATGAGCGCGCGCAAGTGTTCGATTGGAACCGGCGCCTCGCGCGCTTGAACAAGCCGACCGATCGAGACGAATGGGGGATGACGCCGCAGACGGTGAACGCCTACTACAATCCCGTATTCAACGAAGTGGTGTTTCCCGCCGCAATCCTGCAGCCCCCGTTCTTCGATCCCAAGGCCGATGCCGCGGTCAATTACGGCGCGATAGGCGCCGTGATCGGTCACGAGATGGGGCATGGCTTCGACGATCAAGGAGCCAAGTCGGACGCGAAAGGGGTTTTGAGGACTTGGTGGAAACCTGAAGACGTAGCGGCGTTCAAGCAACGCACCGATGCCCTGGCCGACCAATACTCTCAGTTCGAGCCTCTCGAGGGACTGCACGTCAACGGACGGCTGACCCTCGGCGAGAACATCGGCGATCTCGGCGGCGTGACCATCGCCCACGACGCCTACTACCTCTCGCTGAACGGCGCTCCGGCACCCGTCATCGACGGCTATACCGCCGATCAGCGCTTCTTTTTCGGCTGGGCACAGATCTGGCGAACCCTCGATCGCGATGCGGCGCTGCGCAATCAAGTGATGACCAATCCGCACAGCCCGGGGGAATTTCGCGTCAACGGCGTCGTCCGCAATGTCGATGCCTGGTATTCGGCTTTCGGAGTCAAGCCCGGCGACAAGCTGTTTCTGCCCCCCGATCAACGCGTGCACATCTGGTAAACCGCGGCCTCACCGGGACGACTAATATGATCCTTGCCTTGTCGACGTGGCCCGAAATCGAGAATTGGCTTCGCCTGAGCAAAACCGTGGTCGTCCCGATCGGCTCCAATGAACAACACGGGCCGACGGGCCTTCTCGGCACCGACTGGCTGTGCCCTGAGATCATCGCGCACGAGGCGCACCGGCGCGGCGGCGACATTCTGGTGGCGCCGACTTTCAACATCGGCATGGCGCAGCACCACCTGGGATTCCCCGGCACCATTTCTCTTCGTCCCTCGACGTTCCAGGCGGCGATCCGCGACTGGGTCGCCTCGCTCGCGCGTCATGGATTCGAGCGGATTTATTTCTTGAACGGCCACGGGGGCAACATTGCCTCGATCGAGGCCGCCTTCTCCGAGGCCTATGCCGAGTACTCGTTCGCGGGCGGGGTCTGTCCGTACATGCTGAAGCTGCGAAGCTGGTGGCAACTGCCGGGGATCGGCAAGCTGGCGGAGGATATGTTCCCGACAGGCCATGGCTCGCATGCCACTCCGTCGGAAATTGCCATCACCCAAAGTGCGTATCCCGACAGCATCAAGCGGGTGGCCTGTACTCCGCAAGTTGCTCCCACGGGCCCGATTCGCGATGCCCTGGACTATCGTGCGCGATTCCCGGACGGCAGGATCGGGTCCGACCCATCGCTGGCCTCGGCGGAGAAGGGTTCGCGATTGATTGCGAGCGCCGCTGCGGCGCTCATCGACGACTTGGCTGAATTCTCCAGGGAGCCTTTCATAGCCCAGGAGCCAATCCTCGGGAGTCCCGCCGGCGCCTGAATTTCGCGAGTTGTCCTCGCCGGGTGCCTATCTTATGATCGGCACGCCTGCACCGCTTGTATTTCCCGAACAGGGAGGGGCATCGACATGCCGCACACCAGAATGCGCACTCTGTTTCTCACCGCCGCCGCACTGGCTCTTGCGGGAACCGCGCACTCGCAACCGCCGGCCTCTGAGGCCGCGGCGCAGCCGGCGCCTCACGGCGAAAGCTCCAGTGCGGCTGGCACGGCCAGCGCATCGAGCACGGCTGGCGTGCCCGGCACGCCCAGCCCTCCGGGCGCACCCGGTTCGCCGTCCGCGGCCAGTCCCCCGCCGGCCGCCAGCCCCTCGCAGCCGGCCAGCGGGCAGAGTCCGTTACCGACAGTCCATGTGACCGCCAATCAGGGACCCTCCGCCGATACCCTGAAGGCGGCGCGTGACGCCGGATTCAAGATCAAGGTGGTCGACGGCAACACTCACTTCTGTACCAACGAGGCGCCGGTCGGCACTCGCTTCGCTTCCGAGTCCTGCATCAACGAGACGCAACTTTACCTGGTGCTGCAAAAGCGACAGATGCAGCGCGACCAGTTGACACATCTGCTCGGAGCGCCAACGTCGGTAAAGTAAGCTGCTGACGCGTTACTGCTCAACCGCTCCCAGGTTGCGGGACAGGAAGTCCGCCGTGGCTTGATCGGCTCTGAGCCACGATGCGTGGCGCAAAAACCCGTGGATCTCGTTGGGAATCACGATTTCATCGTAAGGAATCTGCCGCGCGTCCAGGCGCCGCGCAAGGTCGATCGTCTGCTGAAACGGCACATTGCGATCATCGTCGCCTTGGATTAGCAGGACCGGCGACTTCCAATCCTCGATGCGGGCGTCGGGCGATGAGTCCCAGGCGGTTTGCAAGGCTTTGTCGCGATCGCCCTTCTCGTAGCGTTCGACGGGCTTGCCGAGCCAATCGCCCATCAGCCGAGACCAGTCGTGAACTCCATGCCAGTCCGCCCCGGCTTTGAACAGGTCGGAGTTGCGGGCCAGCGCCAGGGCCGTGAGATAGCCGCCGTAAGAGCCGCCCCAGATGCCGATTCGCTTGGGGTCGACCCCCGCTTGAGATTGCAGGAAGCGCGCTCCTGCCAGCACGTCCTGATATTCGCTCGCTCCCGCATAACCGGCATGCTCCGGCTGGTGGAATTCGCGGCCATAGCCGATACCCAGCCGATAGTTGACGGAGAGCACCACGAAACCGTGCGCGGCCAAATACTGATTTACGGCGTAGGCATTGCTGTAGTAATCCATGTAGTGCCAGCCGAGCAGCATTTGCCGGGGAGGGCCTCCGTGAACAAAGATGAGCCCGGGCTTGCCCTGATGAGGCGCCGCGCCGCCGTCCGCGAATAACTGACCGTGAATACTCAGGCCATCGGCGGCCTGAAAGGTGACGCGTTTCGGTGCCGCCAGATGCGAGACGGGAAAATCGGGCGGCAGTTCCCCCGCGGCCAGCGTCGCGCGATGCGATCCGTCGAGATTCGCGATCGCGACCGCGGGCGGCATTTGCGCGCCGGCGGCCACGAAAGCGACGCGATCCTTGGCAGCGCACACGGGCGTCCATTCGAGAGTGGCGCCGGAGGTGATGGGAGAGGGAGCACCATGATCGATGGCAACGCGGAACAGATGGCGCCTATCGTCATCGGCGGAATCGGCGCCGGTGTTCGCGTCATACACCATGAAGCGGCCGTCGCGGCTGGCGGCAACATGCTCGACCATGAATGCACCGGGCGTGAGCAAGACGGGTGTTCCGCCGCTCGGCGGCACCGCGTAGAGATGCGGCCAGTTGTCCAGATACGCCAAGAAGACCAGACGGCCGGCCATCCAGCGCAGATTCGCGCCGCCCTCCACGTCGGGATAGGAGCCGGCCAGTGTCTTCGGGCTCTGCCAAACCATTCGACCCAGCCCGTCGCCGGCACCCGCAACCCAGATCGACCAGGGATGCGGGGTCGCCGTCAGTATGGGCTCCGGCGGGCCGCCGTCGCCCTGCTGGCGCACGAAGGCGACTTGTGTGCCGTCCGGCGACCAGCGCGGCGAACCATCGTTACCGGTGGACGGCGCCAAGTACACCAGCGGAGCGTTCTTGGAGGAAAAGATCCCGATGAAGGCGTGATCGCCGCGGTTGGATACGAACGCCAGCCGGCTTCCATCCGGCGACCAGCTCAGTTCGCCGTCCTTGCCACGGTCGAAGAACAGGCGCTCGGGCTTGCCGCCGTCGAGCGGCACCGTCCATACCTGATCGTCCTTCACGTAGGCGAGCTGCCCTTGGGCGGAGATGGCCGGTGCGTCGCCCTCGGTGAGCTTCACCGGCTCGCCGCCGGCCGGCGGCACCGACCAAATGGAGGTTTGCGGCTGCTCCGCCGAGGAGGCTGGGTCGGGTGCGAGGTGTCCCTCGGCCGGCCAGTTCGCGTCGTGATCTCCGCCTTGCACGAAGACCAGCCGCGAGCCGTCGGGCGAGAAGGTCAGCTGGGTGATTTCTTGGCCGTCGTCCTCACTGCGATGAGTGACCTGCAGCGGCGCGAATGCCGGACCGCGCGCCAACCACACGGTGCGCACCCCGTCCAGAGTGCGGACCCAGGCGATGGCATCGGCGCGCTGCGCCGAGGTCAGCTCCGAGGCGTAGGGGTAGTGCAGCACCTGCGCCATGGTGAATTCGTCGTGTGCGGCGGCCGACCAGGCGCCGGGCGCCACGCAGCACAGGGCCAGGAGATATTTCAAAGAGTGACTCGCCCGGCCTGTTCGCATGATGCGCGCCTCATCGTGATTGAGAAATATTGACCCACCGGCACTTTAAACCCAGCGGCGGCTGCTTTGCTCGACTATGTGCGCGCGTCTCCCCGAGCGCCCTGCGTTATCATTGCAAGTCCTGATCGGGGAGATACGATGGACAGAAGACAACTGTTGGGTCTCGGTGCATCGATCGGTGCGCTCGCTTCGGTGGGGAGTCTCGCCCAGGATGTCCGCTCCGAGCCGGCGGGCCCCTACGCGCCGGCGTTCGATCTGCTCGACCGCTATGTAGAGCAGTACCTGCGCGACATGAATGCACCGGGTCTCACGCTCTGCCTGGCCGATGGAAACGGCGTGCAGCGGGTCTGCGCCTACGGCGTGGAAGATCTTGCCCGGCGCATTCCGCTGAACGCGGACAGACTGTTCCACATCGGGTCGATCACCAAGTCGTTTCTCGCCCTGTGCCTGATGCAGCTGCATGACGAAGGCAAATTGGATCTGCATCGTCCGATTCAGACGTATCTCCCCTGGCTGCCCTTCGATGCGGCCACCCGGCCGCTCACCGTGCATGACCTGCTGACCCATTCGGCGGCGCTCCCCGATGGGCCGCTTTTCCCCGCGGATCCGGCGCTTCGGTACCGGGCAACGGCGGCGCCAGGTACGCTGTTTCACTATTGCAATATGGGTTTCGAGGCGCTCGGGCTTCTGCTGGTGAGCCTCGACGGCCGGCCTCTGGAAGCCTCCATTCGCGCCCGAATTCTCGAACCGCTCGGTATGACGGCAACCGAACCCGTCATCAGTCTCGATGCCTTCGAGCGGATTGCCACCAGCTATCAGGCCACGTATTCCGATCGCCCCTTTCCGCGCCGAGGTGCGCTTTCTCCAAGCCCGCCCATCGCGACGATCGCGGCCTCCGGCTGTATCGCATCCACGGCGCGCGACATGGGCGCCTATCTGTCGATGCTCATCAATCGGGGGGCGACGGCGCACGGGCGGATCGCCTCTGCGTCAGGCTTCGATTTGTTCGCGCACCCCCACATGCCGGCCAAGGAATTCGGCTCTGGCGCTTTCTATGGATATGGAATTGCCGTCGATCGCATCGACGGACACCTGCGTCTGAAGCACACCGGAGGCATGGTCTCCTTCGCCTCGGCGCTTCAAGTGGACATGGAATCCGGCGTCGGCGCCTTCGCCTCGATCAATGCCATGCAAGGCTACCGTCCCAATCCCGTCGCCGAATATGCGCTTCGACTGATGCGGGCCTGCCGCGCCGGTTCGGCCATGCCCGAGCCGCCGGCGGCCAACCCCGCCCTGCGCGTTCGCGATGCCGCCCGATACGCGGGCCGCTATGAGGGCGGCGCGGGGCGAGTCCTGCAGATCCGCGCCGAGGGCGACCGTCTTTATTTGACCCATGAAGGGGCGCAGGTGCCGCTCGAGCCCGCCATCGAGCCGGAGAACGCCTTCACGGTGCTGCACCCGGATTATGCCCACTTCGCCTTGCTGTTCGGCAGCGGCAGCGACGCCGATGAGGGCGAGGCGATGGGTCCTTTCGCCGAAGCCGGCTGGGGCGAGGAGTGGTTCGCGAAGGCGGAATACCGTGGCGGGTCATCGCTCAAGGTGCCCGACGAATGGCGCAGCTTCGCCGGACACTACCGCAACGAGGATCCATGGATCGGCAGCGCGCGGATAGCGATACGCAACCGGAAGCTTTGGCTCAACGGCGTGGTGCCCTTGGAACCCGCGCGCAACGGCCGCTTCTATCTGCGCGATGAAGCCGACAGCCCCGAATGGATCAGCTTTTCGGACATCGTGAACGGCCGGGCGATGCGCATGCGGCTATCGGGTGCCGATTTGCAGCGCTCCTAGCCTACTCACTTGGCCGACTCACTTGCCCACCTGCGTGGGGATGGGCGGCGCGGATTTGAGCGGCAGGGGCCTGGCCGTCTTCAGCTGGTCGAGCACCTGGGCGATGGCTGCATCGAGCTGCGGATCGCGATCCTCGTTCACCGCAACCGGGTCGAGCGGCACCTCGATGTCGGGCGCCACGCCTTCATTTTCCACTCGCCACTCGCCTTCGGGAGTATAGAAGCGAAAGAACGGAACGCTGAGCCTGCCGCCGTCGATCAACGATGGATTGGCGGCGATTCCAATGAGGCCGCCCCAGGTGCGCGTACCGATCAGCTTGCCGAGGCCGAGATGCCTGAAGCCATAGGGGAAGAAGTCGCCTCCCGACCCCGCGTCCTGGTCGATCAGCATCACCTTCGGCCCGTAAATCGCGGCCGCCGGTGTATTGAAAACCAGGCCGTCGCGATCCTTCCATCCCGACAGGTATTTGCGATTCAGCACCTCGAGGACGTAGTTCGCCGCCTGGCCGCCGCTGTTGCGGCGATCGTCGACGATCAAGGCATCCTTGTCGACCTGCGAGAAGAACATCCGGTTGAAGAAGGTAAAGCCTCCGTCGGCGGTGTCCGGCAGATACACATAGGCGACTTTGCCGCCGCTGTGGCGATCCACGTAGTCCCGGTTCCGTTCGTACCCATTCCCATTGGCGCAACGCCGTCTCGCTGGCGATCGGAATCACGACGGCGATTCGCGCCGATTTCTCCGTGCCGTCGCGGCTCAGTGTAAGCGACACTTGCTTGTCCACCGTGCCTTCGAGCAGCGAGAAGATGTTCATCCGGCCGTCCAGCGCGTGGCCGTTGACCGCCAGTATGGCATCGCCCTCGGAGGCATCGACGCCCGCCGCCACGAGCGGCCCGACGAGATACGGGTTCCAGCGGTCGCCGCGATAGATCTTCTGGATGCGGTATAGGTTGTTCTCCACTTTGAAGTCCGCGCCGAGCAGGCCGATACCGACGGGCCTCTCGCTGTCGACATCGCCGCCGCCGATGCGGTTATGTCCGACTTGCATCTCGCCGATCATCTCGACCAGCAGCTCGTTCAGGTCCTCGCGGCGCTGCACGAACTCGAGCAGCGGCTCGTAGCGGGCGCGCACCGCGCGCCAATCCAGGCCGTGCATTTTCGGATCGTAGAAGAACTGCTGTTCCATGCGCCAGGTTTCATCGAAGATCTGATGCCACTCCTGGCGCGGATCGACCAGCATCCGAAGACCGCTGAGATCGAGCGGCTTGGCATCGAGCTTCTCGTTGGCATCCGCGACCTCCATCTTCCCCTCGGCCTCGGTCAGCAGCAGCTTCTTGCGGTCCGCGCTCGCGGACATGTCGACCAACTGCGATTTGAGCTGCTTTTCGGCGCGATCCTCGAAGCTGTATCGGTACAGTTCCGCGTCCGCATCGCGGGCCGGGCCGGGCGGCTCCGTGGCCGATCCCGGCTGCCGCCGGGACAGATAAAACAGTGCACCGTCGGATGCGACGACCAAGCTGTCGTAATTGCGCTCGGCGACGGGAATCGGCACGAAGCGATCCGACAAACCGGCCAGATCGACGCGCGTGGGCTTGGCCGCTTCCTGGGCCTTCTCGGACTTATCGCCCTTTTTGTCCTTATCGCTTTTCCTGGTCTTTGTCCTTGTCCTTGTCTTTGGCGGCCTTCGCATCTTCATCGCCGCTCTTCGGCGCCAGCGGCGATTTGCCGTCCGCGGCCAGCACCGCGGCATACAGTGCCTTGCGCAAGGGCCGCTCCTGAGTCGACATGTCCAGCGTGACGCGGGTGGGGCCGGCGTCGATCGACGCCGTGAAGTAGAGCAAGCCGTCCCCGCCGAATGCGGGGTCGTCGGTTTGGACGAAGTTGTCGGCGAGATCGACCGTCTGGCTCGCGGCGAAGCCGTGCAGCCTCACCTTGGTCAGATAATTCTCGGCCACCACGGTGTAGGCAATCCATTGGCCGTCGGGAGAGAACGAGGTGATGAAGGTGCCGCGCCGCTGGCTGGTATCGATCAAGCTGACTGCATCGCTGCCGAGATCGATGGCATACAGATGCAAGTGATTGTCCTGGAATACGATGCGCCGGCCGTCGGGCGACCAGCCGAGCAGGCTGAAGTACCCCATGTTGCCGAGCGCGTGGTGAACGGGTTTCTCGAGGCCGGCGGCATCGCGTATCAGCAAGCGCCTGGCTGCCGCCGGCATCGCTGATATAGGCGACGCGCTGGCCATCCTTGCTCCACAGTGCATCGGACTCGCGCACTCCGGATGTCGCCGTCAGATTGCGCACGGAGCCGTCCTTGACGGGCACGCTGAACACATCGCCGCGCGCCGTAATGAGCACGCGCTTGCCGGTCGGCGACAGCTCGGCGGAGGTCACGTTCTTGCCGGCATCCTTCCACTGCGGCCGAGCCTGAATGGCCTGCACTGCCAGATGAATGGGAATCGGCTGGATCTGGCCCGTGCTCACGTCCAGGGACTTGAGCTCGCCGCCCACTTCGTAGACCACGGTGTCTCCGTAGGCGCCGGCGTTGCGCACGTCCCACGGCGTCTCATGGGTCAATTGCCGTACCGTGCGGCCATGGGGGTCGTACAGAAATAGATTTGCGCTGCCCTCATTGCGGTCGGAGATGAAGGCCACCTCATCGCCTATCCATAGGGGATTGCTGTCGGAGGCGTTTTCGTGCGGAATCTTCTCCAGCGCCGTTCCGGCCGGATCCATGATCCAGATCGGCGGCGTGTCTCCGCCGCGATGCTGACGCCAACCGCTCGCTCCGGTATAGGCCATGATGTAGGGACGGTAGGCGATGCGCTTGCCGTCCGGCGACCAGCTGCCCTCGACGGCGACGGCCTTCATGATTTTCTTCTCATAGCCTCCGTCGAGGGAGACCTCGTAAAGCTGACCGCTCCTGCTGTTGGCGACCTCGCGATTGGACACGAACAGCACTCGCTTGCCGTCCACGCTCCATCCGGTCACGACATCGGCCGCCGGGTGCCACGTCAGTCGCCGTGGCTGGCCGCCCTGCACCGGAATCACATAGACGTCGATGTTGTTGTCGTAATTCGCGGAAAACGCAATCCACCTGCCATCGGGCGAGAAGTGCGGCGCAAACTCGGAGGCCGGGTGCGATGTGAGCTGGACGGGATGCCCGCCGTCGCGGTCGCTGACCCAGATGTCGCCGCCATAGACGAAGGCCAGATGATCCTTCGACACCGCCGGCTGCCGCAACAGCCGAGTCGGCGAATCCTCCGCAGCGTTCGCGGCGAAGCACCGGCATACCAGAACGATCGCGCACGCCTTCCCCAAGACACTGTGAAACCGCATATTTCTCCCGATATTCTGTTATCAGTTGTTTGCCGCGGAGCGTGCCGAACATTAGCAAATGCACCTGCCCGGTGCACGAATTATCATGGTTTTTGGGATCCGCGGGCCGCTGCCGCATGGCCCCCCCGTTCGGCGCGGCATGCCCTCGAGCGACCGTGCTGCGGATTTTCGCCCGCGAAGCGTATAGTTTGGGAAACGGGCGCGGCCGGCCGTTGGGCGAGAATCGCAGGAGTCGAGCATCGATGGCGATCGAAGCAAAATCGCTGATTGCGGAGCTCACCAGCCGCATCAGCAGTCTGGGCGGCGAGGTGGCGGACATCGCCGGAAACCTCAGTGAAGTCACCGGCCGCGCCGCGCAGCAGGCAGCCCAGTTTCAGGAACTGCAGCAGCAGACCGAGAGGATGGTCGCGGGCAACCGCGAGATCGACCGCGCCACCCAGGAAACCCAGCTCGCCGCATCGAGTACGGGCGCGGAAATCGCCCAGTCGCGCGAGCTCGTCGGCGAAGCCGTCCAGCATCTTGAGCATCTGACCGCGGCAGTGGGCCGGATCGAGGAGCGGCTCGGCTCGTTCAGCACGCTGCTCAAGCAGATTGGAGATGTGTCGGCCACGATCGAGACCATCGCCAAGACGACCCGCCTGCTGGCGCTCAACGCCGCGGTGGAGGCGGCGCGCGCGGGCGCCGCCGGACGCGGCTTTGCAGTCGTCGCCGACGAGGTCAAGAAGCTGTCCGAAAGAACTCGCAGCGCGACCGATGAAATAGGCATCATCGTGCGCAATCTCGGCCAGCAAATCGGCGGATTGATACGCGAGAGCGCGGATGCCACCGAACATGCCGGACAGGCAGGCGAGGGGGTGGGGACGGTCCAGGGCGTCATCGCCCGTGCGGACGATGCATTTCGAACCGTCGGCCGAGAGATCGACGCCATTGCGACCTCGGCGGCCGAGAACCTGCGCTATTGCGACGCGACGAATTCCCAACTGGCCGAACTCGCCGAGGGCGTGGATTTATCCGCCGTCAACCTCGAGCGGGCCGATGGGCGTACCGAGGCGCTGCTCACGCTCAGCGAGACCCTGATCGAATTCATCGCCGAGAGCGGCATCCAAACGGCCGATACACCGCTCATCGAGGCCGTGATCGCGACGGCAAAGCGGATCGGCGCCGAATTCGCCGGGGCCATCGCACGCGGCGAGATTGCCGCCGAACAGCTCTTCGATGTGCGCTATCGGGCAATCCCGGGCACCGACCCCACGCAATATCTCACCGACTACGTCGAGTTCACGGATCGCGTGCTGCCGCCGATTCAGGACCCTATTCAAAAGATGGATCCGCGCATCGTATTCAGCGTCGCCTGGGCCAAGGACGGCTACTTGCCCACGCACAATCCGAATTACCGGCTGCCGCAGGGCCCGGACCCCGTGTGGAACGCGGCCAATTGCCGCAATCGGCGCCGATTCGACGACCGCGCGGTGCGCCGTGTCGCGGAGAACCGCAAGCCGTTCCTGTTGCAGACCTACCGGCGAGACATGGGCGGCGGCAATTTCGTGATCATGAAGGACCTCTCTTCGCCCATCGTCGTCAACGATCGGCACTGGGGTGCCTTTCGCATGGGTTTTCGCCTGAGCTGAGCGTGAATTGGGCGGATCGATGGCCGCTTCGAGACAGCGCGCCGGGAGACATTCGGTGAGCGATCAGACAGTCCAATTCTTCGAGTGCGGCGGGGTCGAGCGGGAACGGAATCGACTGGGCAAGGACTACCTTGAATTCCTGCGTGTTGCGTCCATGAGCGCCGGAATCTACGTGCTCGCGGCGGGCGCGACCGATCGGCAGTCGCCGCACGGGCAGGACGAGCTGTACTACGTGGTTCAGGGCAGAGGAAGGATGCAGGCGGGGGCGCACGATCGAGCCGTGAGCGCGGGAAGCCTCATATTCGTGGGCGCACAGGTCGAGCATCGATTCCATGCCATCGAAGAGGAGTTGACCTTGCTGGTCTTCTTTGCGCCGGCGGAGATCGAGTAAGGCTCGAGCGGCCGCTTCGGCGCGCCGCCGCTGCTCGCGACGCGGCTGGCGAGAGGTGGCCGCCGAGGGATAACATTGGTCATGGACATAGCAACACTTCGCGCCTCGATCGATGCGGTTTGGGATGACTCGATTCTGGGTCGGCTCAAGGCCTACATCCGCATTCCCAATCAATCGCCGCATTTCGACCCCCGCTGGGAGCAGCACGGGCACATGGAGGCCGCCGTGACGCTCATGGCCGACTGGTGCCGCGGCCAGGCGGTGCCCGGCATGCGGGTCGACATTCGCCGCTTGCCCGGCAAGACCCCCGTGCTGCTGGTCGATGTTCCCGGCGAGCTCGACGGTTGCGTGCTGCTGTATGGCCATCTCGACAAGCAGCCTGAGTTCACCGGATGGCTGCCGGGATTGGGGCCGTGGGAACCGGTGGTGCGCGAGGGCAGGCTGTACGGGCGGGGCGGCGCGGACGACGGATATGCCGTGTTCAGTTCGCTCGCCGCCATTGCCGCTCTGAAGCAACAGAAGGTGCCGCTGGCTCGTTGCGTCATTCTGATCGAGGCATCCGAGGAAAGCGGCAGCATCGATTTGCCTGCGCACTTGGAATCGCTGGGCGATGCCATCGGCGATCCTTCCCTGGTCGTATGCCTGGATGCAGAATGCGGAGACTACGAGCGCGTGTGGTGCACGACCTCGCTGCGCGGCAACCTCACGGGCCGGCTGCACATACGCGTGCTCACCGAAGGCGTTCATTCGGGAATGGCGACCGGCATTGCGGCCACTCCCTTTCGCATCGCCCAGCAGCTGCTGGCGCGCATCGAAGATCCCGCGACGGGTGAGCTGCGGCTCGAGGAGCTGAGGGTGGACATACCGGCCGATCGCCGCTCGCAGATCGCCTCCACGGCCGCGGTGCTGGGCGGCGGCGTTGCCGGAAAATTACCCTGGGCGCGCGAGGTTTGCGCGATGTCGAGCGACCCGGCCGAGCTGCTCGCGAACAGCACGTGGCGCGCGACGCTGGCCGTGACCGGCGCGGACGGCCTGCCGCCGGTGGCGTCCGCCGGCAATGTGCTGCTGCCCGAGCTGGCTTTCAAGCTGTCCCTGCGCCTGCCGCCGACCTGCGACGCCGAGCGCGCGGCTGCGGCCCTGCGCACGGCCCTCGAGCGCGACCCGCCGTATCGGGCTCAGGTCCGATTCGAGTCCGATCCTGCCACCGGCGGATGGAATGCGCCCACCTTTGCTCCCTGGCTCGAGGAATCGATCGCGCGGGCATCGCAAGTCATTTACGGCCGCAACTCGATGCATGCAGGATGCGGCGGAACCATTCCCTTCATGGGAATGCTGGGCCGCCAGTTTCCTCGCACGCAATTCTTCATTACGGGCGTGCTTGGGCCGCATTCCAACGCGCACGGCCCGAACGAGTTTCTCGATATCGAATACGCGAAGAAACTCACCGCCTGCGTGTCCATGGTGCTGGCCGATCACGCACGGTCGACGAGCGCGGCCTGACGGCCGGGTCTGCCGCTACCACTGATAGTCGACCGACAACGCAATCACGCGCTGCGTGCTGCTTTCCGTCACGGGACTCACATCCGGGCTTCCCTTCAGCTTGCTGATGGCGGAGTCCAGATTCAGCAACCAATGATCGGTGAGGAAGCGCGTCGCGCTGAAGCCCACCCCGACGGCCTCCGTGCCGGCATGCGGATCGAATACCGGATGGCCCGAGGCGAGCGATTGCTGCGGAGTCACGCCGAATTCGCTTTGCAGGTAGCGGTGCGTGGCGAAGGTGATGGAGGGGCCGGCGAACATGACGAATTTCTTCGAACTTCCCGGCAGAGGCATGTACACCCCGACGTCCCCCACGGCCCCGTTCGCGCCGCCTATGAGCTGTCTGGCATCCACCCGCAGGATCAACGGAAATTTCTTGGAGAGCACATAGGAGCCGAAAAGCTTGGCGACCGCCGCCGGCGCGATGTCGCCCATGCCGCGCAGATTGTCGTAGTCGTACCTCTCCGGGCGGCCGAAATCATATGCGAGCGCCGCTCCGAAATTGTAGTGATCGCCGCGCAGGAAGTTGTAGCCGACGCCATCGCCGGTGGTCGCAAATGCAATGTCCTTGTATTGAATGTTGATAACCGGGCCGCCCTGCACGCGGTATGCCTGCGAGCCCGCGTACGCGGGTTGCGCTTCGGCCGCCGTGCCGAGGATTACCCGCCAGTCGGGCAGATCGGGTTGGAACAGTTTGGCGAGGATGATCCCCCCCGAATACTGCCATTCTTGGAGCGGCGAGGGCGTCTGGGCGGCCGCCATGCGGGGGCATAGAGCCCACAGCCCCGCCGCGAGCCACGCCAGCGTCAGGCGGATGATCCTTATCCTGGCGCCATTCACTGCGGTATGACTACCCAGACGGACTGTTCGATGCGGACTTCGACGATGAGGGCACCCAATGATTCTCTGTTGTTACCCCGGAACTTAAGGTGCGCCCCCGCCGCGTGATAGGACCTATGTTCGGCAAACCACGTCAGCCGATTCCTACAAAGGCGCCGCCTTCATCGATCGCTCAGCCGCGAGTCGGCTTGATGAATTGCACGCGGCGGAAGCGCAGCGCCGACCAGTCATCGTCGATCGCGACCATTCTCACCGTATCGAAGCCCGAACGCTTCAACGCTTGCCAGCCGTTATCCCGATTGATCTCACTCTTGTAGTGCTTGGAAGTGCCTTTGGGGTAGGCGAACCAGATGATGGGGTCGCCTTTGGCCAGCTTGGCGAGCGGCTCCGCCAGCGCATCGACCTGCTTCTGCGCGGTCACGAATGCCAGCGAGAACGCGATTTGTTCGAGCCCCCGCAGGCTGCGCGCGACGGCGACTCCGTCAAGCGCGGCCAACTCGGGCTCGAAGCTCTTCGGTGGGTTGAGCACGACGATTTGCCCGAGATTCTTCAAGTTGAGCTTGTCGAAGATTTTCATGCGGCGACGCCTACTCGATCCGGCTGCGGGGGCCCATTCTACCCGTCACACCGTCCCGCCAGCCCTCGACGATGGCGGCAATTTTCCGGGTTCTGGATTTTTCGTACAGGACAACTCGCTTGCTCAGCCTGAAACAACGGTTCAGGCTTTTCAGCAACCATCTCATGCGGCCGGGCTGCCCGTATTCCCGCAGCAACACGGTGTTGTTTCTGGCGATGTAGTAGCGGCGATCCGGCGAATGATTATAGGTCCACCTTCTGAACCAGAGAAACCGGCTTTCCCGAAGCGCTCCGATGGCGTGCGACATGAGGGGCTTTCGCGACTTGATGACCGAGTAGCCCTTGGCCTTCGCTCTGAGGCAGTAGTCGGTGTCGACGAAATCGATGAAAAATTCCTCCCTGAAAGGGCCAATCTGCGCATGAGCGGCGAGCGGAAGCAAGGAGCCCGAGGTGATCACCGTCTCGGCTTCGAGCCACGATGCGGCCGGCGGCGCCGGCCCGTTCGAATCCGGCGCCGGCCGGTTGACGTCCCGATAATTCGATCCAACCACGGCCAGGCGCTCGCAGTTCGCGAAGCTGCCATAGATCCCAAGCAGCGTCGCAACCATGTCGGCTTCCACGCAGGTGTCCTGATCGAGCAGCAAGGCCAGGGAATATCCCAGCGAGATGGCGCGCTGAACTCCCAAGTTCAAGGCCCGCGCGACGCCGAGATTTTGCAAATTGAGCTGCAGGTGAACGTTAGGGCGCGCCGCGATTTGCTGCAACATGCGCGACTCCGTATCCGACGAGCCATTGTCCACGATGACGATGGCGCCCACCTGCGGCGCCACGCGCTCGAGCCGCTGCGCAAGTGTGGAATCGGGGTGATAGGTCACCAAGACGGCGCACACGGCGCTGCCGTGCAGCGGAGGCTTTGGGGACTCGTCGTTCAAGCGCATCCTGACATCCATACCCAGTGTGCTGACATCCATACCCGGTGTGAGACGCGCATCGGTTACGCGGTCTTTCCCGAACCTCGAAGCAATCCAAGGCGTATCAAGCTCTCGGCGGCCGCGACAATGGCGTCCTCGTTCGATCGCGGCGCCCACCCGAGCAGGCGCCGGGCCTTTTCATTGCTGGCGCTCTTCATTTTGCCGAGCTCCGGCAGGATCTGCTTCACGGTCCGATCGCGCAGGGCGGCGATGCGCAACAGCCAATTGGGCAGCACCCGGGTCGGGACCCGTCTCGCCGCGTCGCCCATGTTCGCTCTGAGGGCCAGGGCGATTTCCTCGAGGGTCATGAACTTGCCGGCGAGCGCCAGAAATCTCTGGCCCGCCGCGGCGGGATCGAGCATGGCGCGCAGGTGCAGGTCGGCAACGTCGCGCACGTCGACGACGCCGAAGGAGAGGCGCGGGACTCCCGGCATCGTCCCTTCCATCAATCGCTGCAGCAGGTGAATGGAGGTCGAATAATCCGGCCCGAGCACCGGCCCGAACACGGCGACGGGATTGACCACCGACAGCTCGAGCGCGCCGCCCTCGCGGGCGATGAAGTCCCATGCGGCGCGCTCGGCCAGGGTTTTCGATTTCACGTAGGCACTGACAGTGCCGCCGTTCAGCTCGCTCCAATTCTCCTCCGAATAGGGTACATCGGTGGGCTCCGAACCGTAACCGACCGCGGCGAAAGAGGAGGTGAGGACCACGCGCTTGACGCGCGCATCGCGCGCGGCGCGCAGCACCCGCAGCGCGCCTTCGCGAGCGGGCGCGATGAGATCATCCTCGTGATTCGGTGCGCTCGCGGGAAAGGGCGAGGCCACGTGCAGCACGAAGTCGCAGTGCGCGACGGCCTGCGGCCAGCCCGCATCGGACATCAGATCCGCCTCGGCAAACGTCAGCGCCTCTCCCGGCTCGGCGCCGCCCACCGCGAGCATGGCGCGCACGCCCTTCTCGCGCTCGAGCGAGCGCACGCTGGTCCTGACGCGATAGCCGGAGGCCAGGAGCCGCAATATGCAGTGCGCGCCGATGAATCCCGAGCCGCCCGTCACCAGGACCGTTTCGCCACCCATACCGGATCGACCTCAACGCAGTTGACTATCCTTGCTGCCGCGGCGGTTGTAGCCGCTGAATCGCGCAGCGTCGCGATCCTGGACATCCTGGCAGGACAGGCACAGACGAACCCCGGGGATCGCTTGCCTGCGCGCGGGCGGAATCTCGGCTCCGCATTCGGCGCAATGAGTCAGGCCGGGTCCCTGGGGCAACTGGCTTTTCGCGCGACTGACCGCATCCTTCACGGTCGCGTCGATCTGGTCCTGCACCGCGCCTTCTTTTGCCCAACCCGTCGCCATCCATCACTCCTGGTAGTCGCTCGACCAATATAATTAGAGCCGGACCCCGAAAACACAAGCCAGCCGACCAAAAATTTGCGGCTTTGCAGCATGCTCGCTGTCCCGCCTTTGGGCAATCATGCGCCGAATCGCGCCAAGGATTTTGCCCTGGCTCGCGCCGCTTCGACTTCCCGGTCGCGCGGATCGGCCGTCGTGACCAAGGATTCGATCAAGGTGCGTGCCGCATCACCGACCTCCATCACCGCCCGCTCGAAGGCGGCCTGGTTGGCCTTGGAGGGGGTGTTGAACCCGCTGAGCTTGCGGACGAACTGCAGCGACGACGCCTTGATCTCCTCCTCCGTGGCCGGCGGCTCGAAATTGAACAATGTCTTGATGTTGCGGCACATGGGCGCTCTCCTGAAGGTTGCGCGTCTTCATCGGGCTGTAAGAATCGCTCGGGTCTATTCTGGAACGTTCGCAGTGCTCGAGATGTGGTGCACGACGGGCAATCGCGACGGTAGTGCGGTGGACAAAGCGGGACGGATGAATGGCGTGCTGCGGTGACCGGCGGAACAAGCGAACCCTCGGATTGAAAGAGCCCTTCCCCCGTTAATTAGATAGCGATTGAACATAGTGCCCGATACGCGGGAGTTGACGACAGTCACCAACACAATGGCGTACACTGAAAATGTTGATCGCGCCGTTACGCGCAATAACACTCATGGAACAATAATAAGCAACGCATGGAGAGCACACATCTGTAAGCATACGTCCTACCGAGTTCTCTCGGAGTTACTTGCTATACCTGTGAAGTTTTCTAGTTGGGCTCTCGCCCTGGCTTTATTTTTTGTAGTTTCTCCGCGTGCGGAGGCGCAGGCGGCAATCTATCACACTCAGTTGTGGGCGCTCTCGCCTAGTGATGCTACTCGCGTCGATACGACTGGGTCCGCTCCTGGAGGGGAGCTCGTGCAAACAAGCGATGGCACTTTCTATGCCGTCGCGGCCGCGGGAGGCGCCAATAATACTGGTGCCATCCTGGCGTTCAAGAAAGGTGACACCCAACCGACGCCAATATATAGCTTTACCGCGGCGTCAGGTCCGGAAGGGGGGCCACAAGCCCAAACAAACGGTGATGGCATGGAACCCACAGCGGGACTGGCCCTCGGCAATGATGGCTTTCTATACGGTACGACATCTGCCGGCGGCCTTTTTGGCCAGGGGACCGTATTTCGCATATCCACCGCCGGCGTCCTGACCAGCCTCCATACGTTTACCGCACAGGATGCGAATGGATTGAGCACGGACGGTTCGACGCCGCTCGGCAAGCTGGTACAGGCTTCCGACGGAAACCTATATGGCACGACAGTCTTCGGAGGCGCTTCGGGAGAAGGCGTCGTATTTCGCATCTCGCCAAGCGGAGCTTTTTCAGTGGTCTATGCCTTCCCGGGCGTTGATGGCAACGGCTTCAATGCTTCCGGCACGCAACCTTCGGCAGGCTTGATTCTTGCTTCCGATGGCAATCTTTACGGAGTCGCGGAGCACGGCGGTGCCAACGGATTTGGGACCGTTTTTTCGATTACGCTGTCCGGGCAATTTGGCGTTGTGCACACCTTCTCCGCCGCATCGACCGCGACTGCATCCAATTTGGACGGGGGCCTACCTACCGCGAGCTTGATGCAGGCACGAGATGGCAATCTCTACGGAACAACTAGCGCAATTGGCGCCTATGGAAATGGAACTATCTTTCGGCTGTCTCTTCAGGGGGTCTTTACAACTTTATATTCATTCAATGGGATCCTCCCAGGCGCCAATGAATTTGATGGGACCAATCCCGCCGGTCCGCTGGTCGAAGGGCCCGACGGGACATTGTACGGGACAGCGGCGCAAGGCGGCGCCGCAGGAGATGGCGCTGTCTTTGGCGTTTCTCCTTCCGGGGTGTATTCGCTTCTTTACAGCTTCGGCTCTACTTCCGTCACCGGGGCTGGTCCTAGCGGAGGTCTCATCTTCGGCGCCGATGGCAATCTTTACGGATTGACGGTCACAATACCAGGATTCACTGAATCAGCCGGAACCGCCGGAACCGCGTATATGCTGGTGTCAACCAGCGCCCCATCGCTGGTGAACCTCGCTGCCACTCCCACGAGCGGTATCATCGGCGCCGTGTTCACACTGTCCTGGACCTCCCCGTCGGGTAGCTTATGCGCATTTTTTACTCCGTCAGAAAATAGCTCGGTCGGCGCAACTGGGTCCGTCACTGTGAGTCCCGGAGTCGCTGGGACTTTTGCAGACTTCTTGACGTGCGGCACCCCTCTCGGCGACGCCAACACGTATGTGCTACTAACCGTGTTGACGCCGATGCCGACGGCAACCCTCACCGTGTCACCCACTTCGATCACCCTGGGCAGCTCCGCGACGCTGTCGTGGACTAGTACCGGGGATGCCGATTGCACGGGAAACTTCTCCGGCACGGTCATCCTTGCTCAGAATGCCAGTCAAGAAGTCACTCCCACGAATACTGGGGTGAACAATTACATACTGACCTGCACCAACGCCGCTGGAATCACTACGGCAAGTGCATCACTCGCGGTGACCGCAGCTGCAAAGCCCACCGTCACGATCGCAGTCAGTCCAACCAGCATCGCGGCGACCTCGGGAACAGCCACGCTCACCTGGTCTTCCACCGGTGCGCCAAACTGCGCGGCTAGCGGCGCTTGGAGTGGGTCGCAGCCGACCAGCAGCATGATGCCGATAACAAATTTGCCCGCCGGCCAATATACCTACACCCTCAGTTGCACAGGGCCGGGAGGCAGCGCGTCTGCGTCGACATCACTTTCAGTTAACGCGGCCAGTGGTGGCGGCGGCGGTGCCTTGTCCTGGTGGATGATTGTCGGTCTCAGTGCGCTTGCGTTTCTGCGGTTTGCCATGACGCGAAACTCACGGACCCTTCAGTAGCGCAGGGCTTTGGAGCCTCACGGCCCTCATTTCGCATACCTCCA
Organism: uncultured Gammaproteobacteria bacterium; assembly: GCA_963837435.1. GTDB lineage: Bacteria > Pseudomonadota > Gammaproteobacteria > Steroidobacterales > Steroidobacteraceae > Bog-1198. The sequence goes on along the minus strand of CAWINJ010000007.1, from coordinate 578,282 downwards.
CACCGGCACCGAGCGCAAAAACGGCTTCGCCTCCAGCTGCGACTCCCGCACTCTTGTCGGCTTGTTCGATCTGTCTTCTTCCTCGACCGGAAAAGTCACTTGGGGCGGGTCGGAGCGCCGGCCGGCTGGCCGGCGGCGATCGCCAAAGTACTCGATCCCGAAACCTCGCTCGGCGCGCAGGTCGAGGCCGCTGGCTGTCAAGTCACCTGACCTACAGCGCACACGCTTCGCTCACGCCAGCCCTTCGCCATAGGCTATCGAAGGCGATGGAATGTTTGAGCGTCTTGGCGATCCCGTAATCGTGGCGTTAAGCGTGATCGGTGAGACGCCGGGATCCACGCAGTGCAGCTGGTAGCTGCGACTGGCGTTCTTCTTCGAGGTGACGTCCCCGGCGGCCGGGCAACTTCCTCCACCGGTGGGCGGGGCAAACTCCTCCACCCTGACGCCGTAAATCAGCGCCGGTCGGTGCTGAGCTAGAGAGCGGCGGCGGGACGTTACGCTAGGCCCTTTTTGCGAAAAAAGGGGCCGGGAGTGAACGTCTTGAAGCCTAATTTACGGATTTCCGTGCAGACGTTGCTGGATGCGGGGAAATCCCAGCGCGAGATATCGCGAGTGCTCGGGGTTGATCGCAAGACAATCCGCCGGATCGAACGCTCGCGCCGCTTCGACTTCCCGGTCGCGCGGATCGGCCGTCGTGACCAAGGATTCGATCAAGGTGCGTGCCGCATCACCGACCTCCATCACCGCCCGCTCGAAGGCGGCCTGGTTGGCCTTGGAGGGGGTGTTGAACCCGCTGAGCTTGCGGACGAACTGCAGCGACGACGCCTTGATCTCCTCCTCCGTGGCCGGCGGCTCGAAATTGAACAATGTCTTGATGTTGCGGCACATGGGCGCTCTCCTGAAGGTTGCGCGTCTTCATCGGGCTGTAAGAAACATCCGTTACGGTAGCGCGTCCCTGTCGCACATTCCAAGCGGAGCAAAATTATGCAAATGAAAGGGCTACTTCTGGCGGGGGCGGCCGCAGCGGCCACACTGGCCTGCGGTGCGATGGAGGCCGCCAATGCCGGCCCCGTGGGCTCGGGCAACATCAAGCATGTGCTGCTGCTGAGCATCGATGGCATGCATGCGGTGGACTTCTACAATTGCGCTCATGGCATCGCGGGCGCAAACGGCGGGAGCCCCTACTGCCCGAACATGGCGGAGCTGAGCCGCCGGGCCGTCAACTATGTGGGCGCATCGTCCTCGAAACCCTCGGATTCCTTTCCGGGGCTGGCGGCGCTGGTCACCGGCGGCTCCCCGAAGTCGACGGGTCTTTACTACGATGTCGCCTATGACAGATCGCTCGATCCGCCGGCAACGACGACGGGCACCGGCCTCGCGGGAGGCGCCTGCACTCCCTATGGAATACCTGCCGGCACGACCACCGACTACGATCAGGGAATCGACTTCGATGACACCCAGCTGAACGGCGGCGCACCCGGTGCAGCCTTGACCGAGGGCGGGGCGGCGTCGATCGACCCGAAAAAGCTGGTGCGGGACCCGCAAGCGGGCTGCGCGCCGGTGTATCCCTGGAATTTCCTCCGCACCAATACCATTTTCGGCGTGGTCCACGCGGCGGGCGGCTACACGGCGTGGATCGACAAGCATCCCTCCTACTCGATGGCCGCCGGGCCGGGCGGAAAGAGCCTGGATGATTATTATTCGCCGGAAGTGAGCTCGAACGCGGTGCCGCTGCCGGGGATCAAGACCTCGGAGGGCGTGTCCTGCGCCACCGTGCGCGATGCCGTCAACGGCCCCACCGCGTGGAACAGCAGTTTCGCCGACGTGCAATGCTACGACGCGCTGAAAGTCCACGCGCTGCTGAACCAGATCGCGGGCAAGACGCACAATGGCGCCCCCGCTCTCACGCCCGCGGTGTTCGGCATGAACTTTCAAGCCGTGTACATCGGAGAGAGTGTCAATGAGCCCGGCGTGGGCAAGGGCGGCTACCAGAACGCCGCGGGTCTGCCCGGCGCGAAGCTGCTGCAGGAAGTCGAGTTCGTGGACGCCTCCATCGGCGACATCGTGGGAGCACTGAAGGCCGCGGGGATCTATGAGGACACGTTGGTCATCATCACCGCAAAGCACGGGGACTCCCCGATCGACCCGGCGCTATACGTCGCGGACGGCGCCAATACCCCGGCCACTCTGCTGGGGAATGCCATTCCCTTTTCAGAATCGCCGCTGAACACCACCGGCATCGGCGCGACCGAAGACGATGTGTCGGTGCTCTGGCTGAACAAGGGCGCCAGCGTGAACGCCGCCGTGGAACTGCTCGAAAGCAACGCCGCAGCCCTCGGGCTGGGGCAGATCTACTACGGACCGACGCTATGGCTGAACTACAACGTGGGCGGTTCCGATCCGGGGCAAGACCCGCGCACGCCGGATATCATCGTGACGCCTAACGTCGGGGTGACCTATTCCGGCAGCACCACGATGATAGGAGACCATGGCGGATTCGCGCACGACGACACCAACGTCATTTTGCTGGTGGCAAATCCGCGCTTCTCGGCGATGACCGTGTATGCCGCAACCACGACGGCGCAGGTCGCGCCGACCATCCTCAAGGCCCTTGGGCTGGACCCGTCGGCACTGGACGCGGTGAGGGCCGAAGGCACGGCGGTACTGCCCGAAGTGGCGGCGCAGCTCGCCGGGAAGTGAGGCGGCGCCGCCATTTATTTCACCGGATGCGCTAGCGACGCTCGAAGCGGCTGAGGATCCACAAGGCGCCCGGCAAGGCGGTGAAATCCGCGAGCAATGCCAGAACGAAGGCCGAGGAGGCCACGATGCCGAACTCGCGCATCGGCGGCAGGTCCGACATGCGCCAGCGCCAGAAAGCCGCTGGCATTGATCAGAGTCGCAAATAGAATCGGCCGGCCGGCCACCAGCATGGCGTGCTGCAGGGCTCCGGCCGTCGTGCCGGCCGAGCGGCCTTCCTGGAAGTGATAGAAGAAGTGGATCTGATCGTTCTCGGTCGCGCCCAGCACCGTCGAGCCGATGAGAATGGTGGCGATGTTGAGCGGAATGTCCGTCAGGCGCATCACCAGAAACACGCACAGGATGGCGAAAAACGACGGAATCATGGTCATCAGCCGCGCGGACGGGCTGCGGAACACCAGCAGGAAGGCGAGAAAAATGACGCTGGCCGTGAGTGCGAAGCTCTCGGTGAGCGTCGGCAGCAGACGCTGCGTGATCTCCGCGCCGAGCGACTCCCTTGGCCGACCACTCTGCCGCGCACGGCGCGCAGCGCCGGATCATCGGCCTGGGCCGCGGCCCAGGCTTGCTCCACGAAGGCGCGCATGGCGCCGACCCGGCCGAAGAATTTGGCGCGTCCGCGGATGCTCACCCGCACATTGGCGAGGTCCGTGACGTCGACGTATTTGCGCGCGCCGGGCTCGGTGAGCATGATCTGCTCGAGATCCGCGGCCAGCTTCGGCCAGGTCGGATGCCGAGTCCGGCAATTGATCGGATCCGGTTTCGATGTAGCGCGCCCAGCGCAGCACCGAGGTCGGGCCGTCGACGGCGGTGATGCGCGGATCGCTCTCGAGCCGGCGAGTCAGCTGCTCCACGGCGCGCAGGAAGTCCGGATCCAATGCATGGCCGGGCGGGGTCTGCAGCCAAAGCTCGACCACATCCAGTCCGTTCGATTCCTCGAAATGACGGGTATCCTGCGCCACGCGCTCGCTGGGATTGACGTAGGTCAGCACATCCATCTCGAGCGCGAGCGGCGCCACCAGGCCGGGAATGCCGAACAAAGCGGCCGCTCCGCACAGCATCAAGACCAGGGCGCCGGCCACGAACGCCCAGCGCAAGCGCCGGCTGGCCGGAACCAGCACGTCGACGAAGCCGGGAAACCATTTGCCGGCCGGCACTTTCTCGGAGCGCAGCGGCGTGCGCAGCAGCGACTGCAGCGCGGGAAACAGGGTAAAGCAGCCTATCCACGCGACGATCAGCCCGCAGGCGGTCCACAGTCCCATGTCGCGCACGGGACGGATGTCCGAGATCGCCAGTGCGGCAAAGCCCACCGCGGTTGCGAACATCGAGGCGGTGCAGGGCAGAAATTTATTCGCCAGCGCGCGCGCGTGGTGCTCGAGCAGGGTCGGCGAATCGTCCGGCTCGATGTAGCGCGAATGCACGTACACCAGCGTGGCGGTCGTCGTGACCATCACGGTCAGCGGCACCAGCGTGGAGATGACGGTGTGCGCCCAGCCGAACAGATCCGCCAGGCCCATGCGCGATGGCAACCAGGGCGCCGAGCGTGAGAATGATGGCTCCCAAGGCGCGCCAGGATCGGTAGATGATGAACACCAGCGTCATCAAGAAAAGCCCGAACAGCGGCATGAAACGCACCGTGGCGGCGCCGGTCTGCCGCTCGAGCCAGGCGTCGAGCCAGGGAGATCCGACGCGCCGCACTTTGGTGAAGGGGCCGCCGGACGCCTCGAGGGGCAGGGCGAGCGCATCGATCGCCGCCAGTGCGCGATCGCGCTCGGCGGGCGATTTCACGCGCAGCTCGAGCGCAATGCCGAAATATTGGTCGCCCAGAAGTCCGGCGCGGCGGAACAGCGTGGTTCCGGTCGCGAAGGTGCGCAGACGCGCGGCCTGTTCGGCGGTGATTTCCCCTGCCGGGGTGCCGTGGCGGTAGAGATCGAGCAGGCTGTGGGGCTCGACCTGCGGAATGCCGGCGAGTTGCGTGCTCGAGCCGATCGGCGGCGCGCAGCGAAGCGAGGCTCAAGGGGTCCGCGCGATTCGAGCATGAGCAGCGCCTGCTCGCCTTCGGGAAACAGGCGGTCGAAATCGGCCGTGGCGCGCGCCACCGGATCGCCCGGCACGATCAGGCGCTCGATGGCCGGATCGTCGGGTACCCGCAGGGCGCCGTATATGCCCGCCGCCGTCAGCACCAGGAAGGCGGCGGCTATCCAGGCACGCGCCCGCAGCACGCAGGAGAAATGCTTGAACGATCTTGGGCGAAGCGGGCACACTCATAGACGCGCTCCTTTCGACCGGAGAGGCCCGCAGCGCCGGAGCATGATAGCCTAAACGCATGAGTACGCTATTGGCGGCATCGCTGGCGACGCTGGTGTTCTGCGCCCCCGGTTATCCCGGCGGAGCGGGCGATGCACAGCCGCTCGTGGATCAATTCGCGAGCGCAGCCGCGGCTGCTTCGGGCTGGCCCGCCGGCAGTCTCGCCGCCGTCTACGATCCGACCGAGGACGGGGGCCTTGCGAAACTCAAGGCCGCCGATGCGGTGCTCGCCTTCGTGCCGTATCCATTCTTTGTCGAGCATGCCGCCGAGCTGCATCTGACGCCGCTGGCCCAGGCCGACTGGCGGATATCGGTCCCCGGCAAAAGTGGACCCTGGTTGCCAAGGCCGGCCGCGTCACCGCGCCGGCGTCGATGGCGGGATTCACGGTGCTCAGCGTTGCAGGCTATGCCCCTGACTTCGTGCGCAACAGCGCGCTCAAGGGTTGGGCGCTGCCGCCGGACGTGAAGATCGAGGCCACCGGACAAATACTCAGCGCCCTTCGCCGAGTGGCGGCTGGTGAAGCGGTCGCTGCATTGCTCGATCAAACTCAGACCGCGGCGCTTGCGACCCTGCCGTTCGCCGCCCAGCTCAAGGCCGTGACTCAGTCCGCGGAGCTACCCGTTGCCTTCATTGCCGTAGTGGATAACCGAGTGCCCCCCGCCCGGGCACGCGCCCTGCAGCAGGGGCTGTTGAAGATGAGTCAGGCCGCCGGGAGTACCGACGCGCTCGGGGCCGCTGCGCTTGCACGGCTTCGTGCTGCCCAAGCTGCCATCCGGTACGGCGGCGCCGTGACCCCCCGGCGGGGCACGGCGGTGAGCGGGCGCTTCATTTGGGTCGTTCTCGCGCTGGCGGCCTGTGCCTGCACCGGGCCGCTGCGGCCTGCGCCGCCGGTACAGAACGCCCAGCCCTCCTCGGTCGCCGAATTGGCCGCGGCAATTGCCGCGGATGCAAAGCGCAGCGACCGGGAGCCGGACGCCAAAGTTCGCGGCGAACTGGCGGCTGAAGCCGATCGCGATGCGGATGCCTGTCTTGCGCTCGATCCCCGCGCAGCCGCCTGCCTGTATGAGCGCGCGGTTGCCTGGGGGCTGCAGGCGCGGGCGCACCCCGCGCATGCCGATGAGCTCTTGAAGAAGATGCTCGATGCCTTGACGGTCGCCGAATCGGCCGATTCGAGTTATGACGAGGCCGGACCTGCGCGCGTAAGGGCCTTGGTGCTGCTCCGGGCGCCGGGATGGCCGTTGGGCCCGGGCGACGCCGATGCTGGATTGACCGCGGCGCGCCGCGCTGCGGCGCTGCGGCCGCTCTACCCGCCGAACCTGCTGGCGCTGGCGGAGGCGCTGAGCAAGACGGGCGATGCGAGCGGCGCCCACGACACCTATGCGCGCGCCCGCGATGCCGCTCTCACCCTGCCGGCCGCGGCCGATCGGGATGAATGGCTGCACGAGGCCGACGAAGGGCTGAGGCGCCAGTAGCGAGCACGATGAAGATCGTTGCCGTCACAAATATCAAAGGCGGGGTCGGCAAGACCACGACCGCCGTCAATCTCGCATTTCTGTGTGCGGCCGGGGGGCGCTCCACCTTGCTGTGGGATTTGGATCCGCAAGGGGCCGCCACCTACATTTTGCGCTGCGCGCCGAACGAGCACGCCTCCGCCAAGAAGCTGGTGGCCGGAAAGCGCGAGTTGCCGGAATTGCTGGTGCCGAGCGGCTACGAGAAGTTGGATGTGCTGCCGTCGGATCTGTCCTACCGAAATTTTGACGTGCATCTGAGCGCACGCAAACATCCGACGGAACGCCTGCTGAAGATGAGCCGCCCGCTGCGCGATGCGTATGCGGCGCTTTTTCTGGATTGCCCGCCGGGGATCTCTCTGCTGTCGGAAAATGTGCTGCGCGCGGCGGACGCCGTCGTCGTGCCCCTGCTGCCGACGCCGCTGTCGGTGCGCATGCTCACGCAATTGCGCGAATTCGTGGCCGCGGCGGGCTGGAGCGACCTGCTGTTGCTGCCTTTCTTCTCGATGGTGGACCGGCGCAAGTCCTTGCATCACGAGGTGATCGCGAGCACGCGCGAGCAATTTCCGGAGTTGCTCGCCACCGAGGTGCCGTATTCGAGCGAGATCGAAAGGATGAGCCAGCGCCGAGCGCCGATTCCCGCCTACGCGCCGCGCAGTGCGGCGGGGCAGGTGTATTCGGCCTTGTGGGAAGAGATACAGACACGGATGCAGGGCGGTACGGGCAGCCGCGCGGTCAAGGTGGATTCAGCCGGTGGAAGGCCGGTCGAAGGCGCCCAGCCGAATATGCTTGGTCTCGGGCGCCCAGCGCAGGCAAATGACGGCGCCGAGCGCCAGCACGGTGACACAGGCCCCTAGGGCGGTGCGCACACCGAAGTCCGCGACCACGATGGGCAGCAGAAAGGTGCTCACGGCGGAACCGATGCGGCTGGCCGCGATGGCGACTCCGATGCCCGACGCGCGCAAGTCCGTCGTGAACAGTTCGGGCAGATAGACATAGCAGAGATTCGATGCCGCCGACAAAACGCCGGCGAACAGCGCGAATAGAATGCTCATCGCGATCGCGGGGACGCTGCTCCACAGCGACAGCGCCAGCATGGCCGCCGCGGCGATGCAGAAGCTGCCGATCAAAAAATGCCGGCGCGAAATGCGGTCCACGATCGTCAGGCCGAGAATCGCGCCCCCGAGCAGCGAGGCATTGTAGAACAGGCCTCCCACATAACCGCTCCGGAGATTCATCGCCGCCATCACCTGCGATACGAAGGTGCCGACGGCGAAGTACGGTATGACCTGGCAGGTGAAGAATGCGCAGCCGACCAGGGTGCGCAGGCGCCACGCGGGGGAGAAGAGCTGCCGCCAGCGGCCCTGCGTCGCGGGCGCCGCGTGTGCCTTGACGGGAGGCGAGACGCCCGTGCCTAGTTTGTCGCGTACGACGGCCGCGGCGGCCGCGGCCCGACCGTGGCTCGTCAGCCACAGCGGGGATTCCGGCAGCATGATTCGCAGCGGCAGCACCAGCAGACAGGGCGCTGCGCTCGTGAGCAGCATCCAGCGCCAGGCCTGGGGGCCGCTGTCGCTCAGCGCGAACCCGACGAAGTAGGCGCAGGCATAGCCGCCCGCCCAGGCGACCGAGAGCGACCCCAGTATCCGTCCGCGGAACCGGCGCGGCGTGAATTCGCTCAGCAGCGCCTTGCCCACGACGTAGTCGGTGCCGAGCAAGAATCCTATCGCCAGGCGCAGCGACAGCAGCAGCGGGCGAGAGTCGGTGAGGCCCTGCATCAGGGACAGGCCGGCCAGAAGCGCCATGTTGTAGGCGAAGATCGCCCGTCGCCCGAAGCGATCCGCCGCAGGACCGGTGAGCAATGCGCCGACGAACAGGCCCAGCAGCGAGGCGCCGCCCAACAATCCCATCCAGATGGGCGTCAGCGCGAGCTCGTGCGCGGCAAGGCTCAAGGAGATACCGATGATCCCGAGCCCGTATCCGTCGCTGAACACACCGCCGGAACTGGCGAGCGCCACTCGGAGATGAAACGGGCGAAGCGGGGCATCGTCGTAGTCCACGCTGGCTTCGCTCAAGGATCGATCGGCCATCATTTTCCTCGTGCGGCGGCGCGAACCCAGGCCGTCGCCCGCGCGCTATTTCTTCGCCAGGAAGCCGATCATCGCGCCGGCCACCGCCGGTGGATCGTCCCAGAACAAATCATGTCCGAGAGTGGCGAAGCTCCGCTCCTCGGCGCGCGCTACACCGGAGCGAAGCGCATCGCGCCCCGCATTGCTCACGAGGGTATCACGGCCGCCCCAGATGAGCAGCGTCGGGGCCTGAATGCGCGGGAGCATGATGCGCAGGTCCACTCCAACCAGGCACTGGTCGGCAATGGCGCGCCAAATATGTGCGGGAATGGCCGCCGAATCTCGCATTTGCCGGCGCGCGAACTCTGGATCGTAGGCGATGGACACCTTCCACCAATCCCGCATGAAGGCCGAGTCGGGATCTATGGGATCGGTGAGCCCCGCGAGCGGCGCGAGCCAATCGCTCTGGGTGGGCGCAGCCGCCCCAGGCGATCCGGCGGGTTTGGCCGGCCCAAAAGAAGTTCCGGTAGATGAGATCAGCACCAGCCGCCGGGTCGAATCGGGCCACTGCTCCGCGAATGTCTGCGCGACGATGCTGCCGAGCGAGTGTCCAGCGATATCCGCCTTGGCAATATGCAAAGTGTCCAACAGCAGCTTGATGTCGTAGGCGAAGTCGAAGCGCGTGTAACAGCACTCGGGCTTGCCGGAGGCGCCATGGCCGCGCAAGTCGACGATGATCAGTCGAAATTGCCGGCTCAAGAGCGGCGCGATCGGCGCCCAATCTCGAGCACTGTCCGTGTAGCCGTGAATCAGCACCAGGGGAGGCGCGCGACGCGGGCCAATATCGATGTAGGCCAGCTTCTCGCCGTCGCTCAGCACGGCCACGCGTTTCTGGGAGTCGAAATGATCGAGATAGGCCACCGTCAGGAGCGAGCGCGCCACGCCGTCGATGGGCAGCGCGCATAGCAGCGCGAGCATGGCCGCCGCCGCGAGCGCGGGCGCACGCCGCTGCGCGGGGTGACTCATGTGTCTGCCTTGAGCATCCAACGAAGTCTGCACCCGATACAATTCAGTTGCTTGCAAGATCGCCTTGCAAAAATACAATGACCTTGGGCACCCTACGCCCTGCACGGCGCCGGCTGCAGCTGATCCGGGTGGGGTGGGGCATGGCATCCAAAGACATCGATTGGAACGACTTACGCTATGTGCTGGTCCTGGCGCAGCACCAAACCATGGTTGCGGCGGCCGAAGCGCTGCGGGTCCACCAGACCACCATCAGCCGGCGGATTCTGGCTCTCGAGGAGCGTCTCAAGACGCGGCTGTTCGACCGCATCGACGGCCGATTTGCCCCGACCAGCCGCGGCATGGTCGTGGTTCGGCGCGCGCAGGAGATGGAATCCGTCGGCCAGGCGCTCGATGGCGACCTGACGCACAATCCGACCCACGGGCGCGCCGTCGTTCGCCTGTCCGTGATCCAGACTTTCGTGACCGGATTTCTGCACCGGCACCTTGCAAATTTTCCCCAGAAGCATCCGAACATTCAGCTCGAGCTCATATGCGAAAACCGCAATTCGGTGCTCGAGCACCGAGAAGCCGACATCGCCATCCGCTACGTGCGTCCGATTCAGGGCCAGTCCTTGGTGCGCAAGATCGGCGAGCTGGGATCCGCGGCGTACGCGCATAAATCCCTGCTCTTGCCGCGCAAGGATTGGTGCAAGGACCTGCCCTGGATCGGATTTGCGCAGGTGGCGGATCGCTGGCCGGAGTTCCGCTGGATCGAGGCCAATGTGCCGACGGAGCATGTCGCCATGACGGTCAACGGCGGAACGGCGTACACCAAGCTGGTCGCGCGCGGCTACGGCGCGGGAATTCTGACCTGCGTCGAGGGCGATGCGCTGCCGGATCTGGTGCGCCTCAGCGGCCCCGGGCCGCTGATCGTGCGAGAAATCTGGTTATTGGTCCTGCCGGAACTGCGGCGCAACGCCACGGTTCGCAAGGTATTCGATTGGATCGTCGGCGTCGCCAAGGATGACGCGCGGGACCTGTTGGGCTCGGCGTCGCAGGCGAATCAGAGTGCCTCATTCCCGCAAGAAGATCTCGCGCCGGGCTGAGGCATCGGGACGCTCAGCGCGGCGGCGTGCTCTCGGCGCCTTCAGCACAGCGGCGTGCTCACCCGGCGCCCTCAGCGCAGCGGCGGCGGCGGCAGATGCGGGGCTGCCGATTCGAAGGCATTTGCCAGGTCCAGCAGCTGCGCTTCGCGGTATGGCAACCCCATGAATGAAAATCCCACCGGCATATTGGCCGAAACTCGTCCCGCCGGCACCGTCACCTCGGGGAAACCCGCCGCGGAAGCGACGTAGCCCGCCGCATAGGGATCGGCGCTCTTGCACACATAGGTCGGGTCCGGACGATCGAAGCGCGCGGAGGCGGGGCAGGCCATGGTGGAGAACACGAAGGCCTGCAGATGATGCGTACTCGCGAGCGTTTGCAGCTGCTGCCGCAGCGTGGGAATCAACTGCGTCAAAATGCGGATGTAGGTCGGCGAATCCGTCAGCTGCGTCGCCTCGGCCTGGCGCAATGCCTCGAGGCGCGCGGGATTGACCGGGGTTGGCGAGTCCATCACGGCGGGCGATGCGCTGGTGCCGATCAGCTGTGCCAGCGTTTTCGGCTGTGCGGCCGGCAAGGATTGCAGATAGCGCTCGAATTGCGGCTTGAATTCGGCCTCGCCCACCGGCCCCAATACGGACTGCCAAAGCTGCTCGAATTTCTTGGACAGGGTCAGCGGCACGAGCACGGCGCCTTGCGCCGCGAGCTGTCGCAGGGCGGTTTGCTCGACGCCGTCGACTTCCCGGTTGCCGCCGCGAAAGTTGCCGATCACGCCGAGACGCGCGCCGCGCAACGGCTGCGCATGCAGCGCCTCGAGGTAGCCGGCACGAACCGCCGGTTGCGCCGGCGTCGCCGCGTCTCGAGGATCCGCTCCGGCGATGGCATCGAGCACGATGGCCGCGTCCCTGACGGTGCGAGCCAGCACCCCGGTGGTATCGAAGGTGAGCGACAGCGGGATGACGCCGCTGCGGCTGGTCAATCCCAAGGTCGGCCGCAGCCCGACCAGGCCTGCGACGCTGGCCGGCGCGCGCAGCGAGCCGCTGGTGTCGGTGCCGAGGGCGAAGGACGCAAAATCCGCCGCGACGGCGGCCGCCGAACCGCTGCTCGATCCGGACACATCGCGTGCCGTGTTGTACGGGTTGAGCGTGAGCCCGTCCGCCGAGCTGTAGCCCATGCGGCCGTAGGAGGCGGCGAGCTCCGACATATTGGTTTTCCCCAACAGCACGGCACCCTGATCGAGCAGCTTCTGCAGCACGAAGGCGTTCGCCGCCGGCACGGAATTCTTGAGCGCCGCCGAGCCGCCCGAGGTCGGTATACCGACGCTGTCGAAATTGTCCTTGGCGACGAAGGGTATTCCATAGAGTGCGCCCTTGCCGCGTTTGTTGCTCGCCGCCGCGTCCAATCCCCGGGCTCGCTGCAGAGCCTCGGGGTTGAGACTGATCAGCGCGTTGATGTGCGGGCCGCGCTTGTCCAGCCGTTCGATGCGGTCCAGGTAGTAGCGGACCAGCTGCTCGGAAGTCACCCGGCCGGAATCGAGCGCGGCACGCAATTGCTCGATGCTGGCGTTTGCGGGGTTGAACTCCCCGTCCGCCATCGCACGGATGGCAGGGACGAGGAGCAAGGCGAGAAGCGCGGTGCGGAAGGAGATTCTCATTGATGGTCTCTGCTTCAATTTTAGGTCTTGCGCGCCTTGCATTTATGCAAGGCGATCTTGCAACTAACTGAATTGTACGGCATCCGGGCTTGATTCATGATCGCTCGAGATATTTACAAAAGCCTCGAGGGCGACGGCCGCGTACCCAGCATGAACGACAAATCCCGAACCGAGACCCCGCCGGCGCCCGTTGCGGCCGCGAACGCCGACCGGCGCCATTCCGATGCGGGCCCCGGTCTCTGGGTCACCGACACCGAGCCCGGCAGCGTGGATACGCGCAAGCTGCGCGCCGATCGGCTCGCCCGGGTCCGACACATGATGCGCGAAAAGCAATACGCCGCGCTGCTGCTGTTCGATCCGAACAATCAGCGCTATGCGACCGGCTCGAGAAATATGTTCGGCTATTTCTTGCGCAACTCCACCCGATACTTCTTCGTGCCCGTCGAAGGCCCGGTCATTCTGTTCGAGTACCCGCAGAGCGCGCACGTGTCCACGTGCCTGGAAACGGTTCAAGAAGCGCGCAACTCCAAGATCGTCTGGTCCTCCGTGGCAGGCCGCGACGCCGATACGGCCGGCCCGTTCGCCGCGGAGGTCGCGGATCTCGTGCGCCAATACGGCCGCGGATCGAAGCAGGTGGGGTTGGATCGCTGCGGGCATCTGCAGGCCATGGCCTTGGAGCGCGCGGGCTGCACGGTCACCGATTGCCAGCAGGAACTGCTGCACGTACGGCGGATCAAGACCGACGAGGAAATCGCCTGCCTGCGGCTCAGCATGGCGGCCTCGGAGTTCGCGGTGGCGGCCGTGCGCGATGCGGTCAGGCCCGGCGTCTCCGAACAGGAGCTGTTCGCGCTCATGTACGCAGAGGTCATCCGGCAGGGTGGCGAGTTCGTCGAGACCCGCTTGCTGACTTCCGGCCCACGCACCAATCCATGGTTCAGCGAAGCGAGCGGCCGGCGAGTGCGGCCGGGCGAGCTGGTGGCGCTCGATACCGACGTCATCGGTTGCTTCGGCTATTTCTCGGACTTTTCCCGCACCTTTCATTGCGGCCCCGGACGCCCCACGCCCTATCAGAAGATGCTGTACCAACTCGCCTACGAGCAGATCCAGCACAACATCGACATCATCCGGCCGGGACTCACCTACGGGGAAGTTTCGCAGCGCGCCTGGAAAATTCCGGACGCCTTCGTGGAGCGGCGCTACACCTCGGTCATGCACGGCGTCGGCATGCACGGCGAAACCCCTTTCATCGCTCACGCGCGGGATTTCGCGGCCTACGGCGGCGCCGGCGTGCTCGAGCCGGGCATGGTCGTGAGCGTGGAGAGCTACATCGGCGAAGTCGGCGGGTCGGAAGGAGTCAAGCTCGAAGAAGAGGTGTTGATCACGCCCGACGGTCACGAAGTGATTTCGCGATTCCCCTTTGAAGAGAGCTTGCTCGGGCGGGAGTTCTGAGCCGCCGGGCCATCGTCAACTAATTAGACTGACAATGAGAGGAGGGATGGAGATGAATTCGAATCCGACACTGTATTGCGCGATCGCCGCCATATTGAGCGGCAACGCCGCCGCTCTCGCCTACGCGGACACCGCCGCCGACACCTCTTCCGATGCCATCCAGGAAATCACCGTCACCGCGCAGCGCCGGACGGAGAACATGCAGGATGTGCCCATCACCATCCAGGCATTGACGGCAGAAACGCTGACACAACTGCACGTGGCCACCTTCGATGACTTCATCAAGTACCTGCCGAACGTGACGCAGGCGAGCAACGGTCCCGGCCAGAGCAATATCTTCATGCGCGGCTTGAGCGCCGAGCCGGGCGGTCCCGGCGGGGGAGGCTCGCAAGGCAGCGGTACGACCGGACAGTTCCCGAATGTCGCGGTTTATCTGGACGACCAATCGGCCTCCCTGCCGGGCCGCAACCTGGATATCTATGCGGCCGATATCGAGCGCATCGAAGTGCTCGAAGGCCCGCAGGGGACGCTGTTCGGGTCCGGCGCCGAAGCCGGCATGCTGCGCTACATCACCAACAAGCCGAAGCTCGACGTATCGGAAGGCAATGTGAACGCCGGCTACAGCTACACCGCTCATGGCGACCCGAACAGCAATGTGGATGCGATGATCAATCTGCCGCTGATTCCCGATACCCTGGCGGTGCGCGCGGTGATCTACAACGACAGCCGCGGAGGCTACATCAATAACGTGCCCAGCACCTTCACGCGAGCGGGCACCGACGAGGGTTTTGCCAAATACAACAACGGTGTCGTGCCCACCAACAGCGTGTCGATCAACAATAACAGTGTGGTCGGCAATGCCATCAATCCGGTCACCTACCAGGGCTTTCGCCTCTCCGGGCTGTACAAGATCAACGACGACTGGAACGTGCTGCTGACGCAGAGCTACCAGGACATGAATGCGCAGGGCGTATTCTCGGAGATGCCCTACGGTTCGGAGGGAGTCACCTTCAACTCGCAGGGCGAGCCCATCGGCAGCCAGGCGCTGCCGCCGCTGTCGGTGACCTTGTTCAATCCGTCCTACGACAAGGACCGGTTCGAAGACACCGCGGTGAACGTCAACGGAAAAATCGGCGACCTGAAGGCGGTCTATAGCGGCGGCTACTTGGTGCGCAACGTCGATCAGGTCCAGGACTACACGAACTACGCCCGAGGCGTGTTCGGTTCCTACTATCAATGCACCGGCCTGTCGAAGACCTCGGCCGCCGTCGGCCAGTGCTACACGCCGAGCACGACCTGGCAGGAAACCGAAAAGAACACCCACCAGAGCCACGAGTTCCGCCTGAGCACCCCGGACGACTGGCGGGTGCGCGCGATCGGCGGCGTGTATTGGGAGGAATACAAGATATACGACGACACGAACTGGCTGTACAAGACGGTTCCCACCTGCTCGCCCACATTCGACACCAACTGCTTCAACAACGTGCAGCCCTGGCCGGGGGTCCCCGCCAACGATCCGAACGAGCGCAACGACAATGTCGGATTCTTCGACGACTTCGTGCGCAGCATCTATCAGAAGGCGGCATTCGGCTCGGTCGACGTCGACCTGATCCCGAGGACTCTGACGTTCACGGCGGGCACGCGCTACTACCGGTTCAACGAAGACGAGCGCGGCGGCGACGTCGGCAGTTTCTACTGCAAGGTGTACTCCACGCCGACCAACTATTTTGGGCCGTGCTTGAATCCCTACGGGACCAACCTGGACGAGCAGAATCCCAACAGCTCGAAGTACTCGGGATTCAGGAGCCGGGCCAATCTGAGTTGGAAGGCCACCGACGACCTGCTGCTCTACTACACCTGGTCGCAGGGTTTCCGGCCGGGCGGTTTCAATCGCGGCGTGTCCTCTCATCTGCCCGATGCCAATGGCATCGACCAGTACTACACGCCGGCGACGTATGCCCCCGATACGCTGACCAACAATGAAATCGGCTGGAAGAGCCAGTGGCTCGGCCACCGCCTGCAGTTCAACGGGGCCGTGTACCAAGAAGACTGGAAGAATGCGCAGGTGGCCTTCTTCGATCCGCAAGGCGGCTTTGGCAACCTGACCTTCAGCACCAACGGCCCGGACTTTCGGGTCAGGGGCGTCGAGATCCAGCTGGTCGCGCGGGTCACGGACGGCCTGACGATACAGGGCTCCGCCTCGTGGAACAGCACCAACCAAACCAATTCGCCTTTCTTGATCAACAACAATCCGCTGAGCCCGACATTCGGCCGGCCGATCACCTCGGTGCCCAATCCCTATGGGTCGGTCGGCAACCCGCTGGCCAACTCGCCGCCCTTCCAGGCGAATTTGCGCGCGCGATACGAGTTCGCCCTGGGCAGCTACCGGGCATTCTGGCAGGTCGGCGGCACTCATCAGGGCAACTCGTATTCGGCGACGGGAAATGTTCCCTCGTACGATCAGCCCGGATATACCCTGTACGACGCGTCGATGGGTGTGTCGAAGGATGCGTGGACGGCGCAGGTGTTCGGCCAGAATGTGACCAATGTGCTCGCCAGCACCTTCTCGAACTCGCCGCAGTGGATCGAACAGGAGGCGGTCACTCGCCCGAGAGTGGCGGGGGTCAAGTTCAGCTATAAATTCTGAGGAACGGCCCAGCAGGTTGCCGCCGCATCACTCCAGGAAAGGCTCCACCTCGACGCGTCGGCCGCACAAGAAAGCATCGGCGACCAGCTGCAGTGGAGCGATGTCCACGTCGATGTGCCGTCTCTGCACCAGCCGCGCGAAATGTGCGTACAGACTCGCATATTCGGTATTGGGTGCGGTGTCCACGGGCTCGTTGTTCACGGTCATCGTGCTTCCGCCCATCGAGAGGCTTAGGCGGCCTGCGTCCGTTTCGACATCGATATCCCAAATCTGCCGCCCGGTCTGGCGGAAATCGAATTCGACCCCCACGCTTGCGCTTCGCGAGTCGGTAAGACGAAGGCTCGCGGCAATCGGTGTATCGCAATTGCTTGGGTAGCAAAGCTCCGCGCTCTTGAGAACGACTGTGCTCGGAATTATGCGCGTCAGTATCGACAGCGCGTTTATCCCGGGATCGAACACGCCGAGACCGCCGGCCTCCCAAATCCATGGTTGATTGGGATGCCAGAAGCGCACATCTTCTTTCCAGGCGATTGCGACGCTTGAGATTCTGCGCCCCGCGAGCCAGGCGCGCGCCGGCTCAACGGCGCGGGCGTGCCGCGAGTGCCAGGATGCAAACAGCGTCGCGCGTTTGCGTTCGGCGAGATCTACGAGCGCGCACACTTCGCTGATCGTCGCGCCCGGCGGCTTTTCAAGCAGCACATGCAGGCCGTGTTCCAACGCATAACGCGCTATCTCGTAACGCACCTGAGGCGTGGTGCACACCGCAACCGCCGAAACGTCGGGGACCGCTTGTAGCAGTGTCTCAATATCGGCGAAGCTCGGCACGCCGTCGAGTGTGCTATGCGGACTCGCGACGGCGATCAGCTCGAATGCCTCGCTCGACTTGAGTGATGGAAGGTGTTGATCCCGTGCGATCTTGCCCAGACCGACGATGGCGATCTTGGTTTTCGCCACGAGGCTAGCGCACGCCGCTCGCCGATATGCGCCGCGCCGCTTGCGCAGCCTCACGCTTGCCGATGAGGTCGAGCGCCTCCTGGATGAGTTTGCGCATCGCTTCTCCCGCCGCAGCCGGTCTGCCCGCAATAATCGCGTCAGCAACCTTCTTATGATCGGCGACGCTCGCCAACCGCACACCCTTGTAGCGATTTGTCATGCGGATGCTGAATCGAAGGGCCGTTGTGGCGAAACCCGTGAGCTGGGCGTAAAACCGGTTGCGGCTCGCTCGAAGCACTGCCACGTGAAAGGCGATGTCGGATTCCAGCGGGTCGTCATCGCCGCGATCGGCGGCCTGCATGCGTTCGATCGCCTCGCGAATGGCCGCCTTGTCCTCCGCACGGGCCACGCGGGCGGCGAGTGCCGCCGCGCCGGGCTCCACTGCCAGGCGTAGCTCGGTGAACTCAATGAGCAGTGCGGGCGAGAATTTTCGCTCGAGCAGCCAGCCGAGCACATCTGGGTCGAGCAGATTCCATACGTCCTCGGGCTGTACCCAGGTTCCCAGCCGCGGCCGCGATCCGAGCAAGCCTTTCGCGGTCAGCATTTTGACAGCCTCACGGACAACGGACCGGCTGGCCTCGTACTGCCGGCAGAGCTCCGCCTCTATGGGGATCGGGTTGTCTGCCGTGTAGACGCCGGTGACGATCGCGGCACCCAGACTATTGGCGACGCTGTAAGTAAGATTCTGGCCACGTACGGAAGCGGTCATGGGCGGTACTCCGACTCCGGCAAGCCTTGTACGCCGGTGCGGTATAAAAACACATCCCCGGCATTGGGCTCGGCCTGCAGCGTCGAGCAGTCGAGACCTTCACGCGCAGTGGTAACGCACAATATGTCGAGATCGGGGCCAGCGAAGCACACGCAGCTAGGCTGGCGTGTGGGGAGCCGCAGCGTGCGGTCGATTCTGCCGTCGGGCGTATAGCGTACGACGCAACCGGCCCCCCAATGCGCACTCCACACGCAGCCATCGACGTCGACGGCTGCGCCATCCGGAAAGGCGCCCTCGGGCGTACGGGCAAATATTCGCGGTATTCCCAAAATCCCCTCAGGTTCGATCAACTCGTGAACACTGATTGTACGCGTCGGCGAGTCGGCAAAATACAACTGCCTGCCATCCGGACTGTGGCACAGTCCGTTTGAAATTCTCAGGTCCCGCAGGTGGCAGCGCGCCTCGCCGGTGGAATCAACCGAATATAGACAGCCGTCTGCGCTAGCCTGCTCACCCTCAACCATGGTACCGCTCCAGAAGCGTCCGCGGCGATCGACCCGGCCGTCGTTGAATCGAACACCGGGGACGACGCTGTCGGGACGTGCAAGCCAAACGACCGATCGTTGGTATGGATCATAGAGTGCGATGCCGCCGGCAAAGGCGGCAATCAACCGTTCGCTGTCCGCGACAAAGCCAAAAGATCCCAGACGCTCGGGGGTCTCCAAGATTCGCATGGTTCGGCGCGCCCAGTCATGGCGATGCAACCGCCGTCCTTGAATATCGGTCCACCAGAGCAGCTGCCGGCGGGAATCCCACAGGATACATTCGCCGACGATGTTCCCGACGCTCAAGATGTCGATGGGTGCCAGTGCCGTCATGCAAGTGCCTTTGGGCTACCACCAAGCGGCATAGAGCCCGATCAGAACGGCGATTACGGCCAGTGCCGCACAGTTGAAACCGGTGCTCGTCGAGTAATCAATCCGCTTGATGTCCACCCTGAGCGCGGGACCGCGGCGGGTCTGCAGCAACGACAGTACGATGGCGATGGCAAAACACGCCAGAAACACCAGGCCGACTCGATCCATGAAGGGTAACGAAGGCCAAGCCATTTTCAGGATGAGCGACAGCACCGCGGAGGCGATCGCGGCGGCCAGAGCGCCGCTCACCGAGCAGCGCTCCCAGAACATGCCGAGCAGGAAGATGACGCAGATGCCGGGAGTGAAAAAGCCGGTGAACTCCTGTATGTACTGGAAGGCCTGATCGAAGCTGCCGAGCAGCGGTTTCGCCGACAGTATTGCGATGACGAGCGCGGCCGCCGCGGTGAGGCGTCCGACCAGGACCAAGTGCTGCTGGGAGGCTTGCGGGCGCAGCGGTTTGTACACATCCATCGTGAATATCGTGGCGATGGAGTTTATCTTGGAGCCCATCGAGGCAACGATGGCGGCGATCAGAGCCGCGAATACCAGGCCGAGAAATCCGCTCGGCAGCATGGCCATCAGATGCGGATAGGCCTCATCGGGGCGGGCGAGATTCGGCGCGAGGGCGGCGGCCGCAATGCCGGGCAGCACGATGATCACCGGCATCAGCAGCTTCAAGAACGCCGCGAGCACGATGCCCTTCTGGGCTTCACGGATGTTCTTGGCGGCCAGCGCCCGCTGAATGATGTATTGGTTGAAGCCCCAGTAGGAGATATTCATTACCCACATTCCGCCGAGCAACACCGACAGTCCCGGCAGGTCCTTATAGTTCGGATTGCTCGGCGGGAGAATCATTTCGAACTTCTGCGGAAAGCGCAGCGTCAATTCGTGGAAGCCGGCGATCACGCCCGCGCCGCCCGATATGCTGTTCAGGGCGATGTAGCTGATGACGAGACCGCCAAGCACCAGCAGAGACACCTGGACGATGTCCGTCAATGCCACCGCCTTTAGGCCGCCGTACAGCGCGTACGCGCCGGCGAATAGCGCCGAGCGCGATCAAGCGCAGTCTGGACGTCGACGCCCGTGACGGTGTGAACCGCCGTTGCGCCCAGCCAGAGAATCGCCGTCAGATTGACGAAAACGTAGACGCCCAGCCAAAAGATCGCCATCACCGTCCGGACGCCGTGGCTGTAACGCCGCTCCAGGAATTCCGGCATGGTGTAAATGCCGTTCTTGAGGAAGATCGGCAGAAAGTACTTGCCGACGATGATCAGCGTGAGCGCCGCCATCCATTCGTAGGAGGCGATCCCGAGGCCGATCACGTAGCCCGAACCGGACATGCCGATGATCTGCTCGGCCGAGATGTTCGCGGCAATCAGCGAGGTGCCGATGGCCCACCAGGGCAGCGTCCGGCCGGCCAGAAAATAATCCTGCGCGTCTTTCTGATGTGTGCCCTTTTCGCGCGATACCCACTGCGCCAGAGCAAAGATCGAGACGCGCATAAATGCCGATGATTGCGACGTCGAGGCGGGGGAGTGTCACCATCGTATCCTGTGCTGTTGTCCGGTCCGCGTGCCGTTATCGTCAAGGGAATTGGCGGCGCGCCTGTTTGAGGGCTGTTACGAGACTGTTTGCCCGCTGAGCGATTTCTGCGAGACCATAGTCGGGACGGAAAAGCTCCGATCCGAAGCCGAATCCCGCCGCACCCGCCGCCAGCCAGCGCGCAATATCCTGACGCGCCGATTCCGCCGACCGGAAACACGCCGACCTCGGCCGGCAGCACCGCCCGCAGCGCCGCCAAGTGACCGGGGCCATAGGTGGACGCGGGAAACAGTTTCAATTGCCGCGCGCCGGCGGCTACCGCGTTGAAGGCTTCGGTGGCTGTGGCGACGCCGGGCATCACGCGCATGGCAAGCTGCAGCGCACGGCGGATGACGTCCGAATTGCAATTCGGCGACACGATCAAGCGCCCGCCCGCCTCATGCGTGCGGCGCACGTCCTCGACATTCAGCACCGTGCCCGCGCCGATGACCCAGTCGGACCGGCGGCAGCTTGCCAGCGCCGCGATGCTGGCGAAAGGATCCGGTGAATTGAGGGGCACTTCGATGATGCGAATGCCGGCGTCGTACAGCACATTGCCTATGTCCACGACTCGTTCCGGCACAACGCCGCGCAGGATGGCGACGAGCCCCGTCTCTGCGGCCGATGATTCAATGCTCATGCGCTGCCAGCTGCGGCGACAGGCGCCGGTGCACCTGCGCGAGCCCGGATCGTGACGCTGCCGAACCCTCTATCTCGGATGCGCCGCAGCCGTGCAAAGTCAAGGCCGCCGCGTACAGCGGAGTCAGTTCGGAAGAACCGATCAAGCACACCGGCCGAGCCTCCAGCGCGCTCGAGAGAGCGCACAGCGCTCCATGCACATCGCTCGCTACCAGCAGGCCTGACAGATAAGCGGCCGCCACCGGCGGCCCTAGGTCGCCGCTGAGCTGGCGACCGCGGCACTCGAAGAGTCGATGCAACAACTGAGCTTGCGGAAAAGCATTGAAGTGCGCCAATCCTTCCTTGAAGGCAGAGGCATCGATCCTTTCCTCAACGCGGCTGTGCTTGGCCACCAAAATGCTGTGATCACACAGTGCCGAGAATAGTTCGCCGGTCGGCGCCGTCAAGAACTCACGGACCGAACCATCCTGCAGCACCACCCACTTCGTGTGGGTGCCCGGAAGGCACAGCAGCCAGCGCCCGCTGTGCAGCGCGGGTGCCAGTTGCAACGCGCCCAGTATCTGCGTTTCCTCGCCGCGCATGAAATCGGGCGCGTTGAAGCGGTTGCGGCAGGACAGACCAGGAACTATGTGAACGCTGCCGCCGCGCAGCGTCACGCAGGCAGTCGGCGATCTCATCGGGTGCCGCCGGACAGGCGACGTACGGTGCCTCAGTCCAGCCGATGCTCGAGCCGACCATGCCGCATAGAACCGCCGGCAATGCACCGTGGCGCTCTTCCCAGTGAGCCGTGAGAGATTCGAAGATATTCGCAAAGCGGCCGCCGACGTCGGCCGCGCCCGGACCGGTGCGGCTGTCCAGCAGCCGCTCCTTCCGCATCGCATAGAAAAAGCCGCAGATGGCTCGTCCCCCAGTCGCCGGCGACGAAGCTCGCATCGCCCATCAATGCGATTCCCGGTCAACCGTGCTGCCGCTGCAGCCGGTCAAGAAATCGAGATCGCAGCCGCGATCGGCCTGCAGCACGTGTTCGACATAGAGCTGATAGTAGCCGCGAGAGTATTTCGGCGGCGGTTGGCGCTGCTTCCAGGTTGCGGCGCGACGGCAAGTTCCTCGGGTGAGACCAGCAGTTCCAGCCGGCGATTGGGTCCGTCGAACAGGATCTCGTCGCCGTTGCGCACCATGGCCAGCGGCCCGCCGGCTTCCGACTTCGGGCGCGACATGCAGCACCACGGTACCAAAGGCGGTGCCGCTCATGCGCGCATCGGAAATTCGCAGCATGTCCTGCACACCACGCTCGAGCAGCTTGCGCGGCAGCGGCATATTGCCCGACTTCGGGCATGCCGGGATAGCCCTTGGGCCGCAGCCCTTCAGCACCAGCACCGAATTTGCATCGACGTCGAGATGCGGAGTCATCGATGCGCGCGCGCAGGTCTTCGATGGATTCGAACACCACGGCGCGGCCGCGGTGGTTGAACAGCGACGGGCTGGCCGCGCTGGGCTTGATCACTGCGCCGTCGGGACAGAGATTGCCCTTCGAGCACCCAGATTCCGGAGACCGAATTCGCGGGCTCGGCAAGAGTACGGATGACATCGCGGTTGTAGCACTCGGCCGCGGCGAAGCTCTCGCCGATCGTCTGGCCCCAAACGGTGGCGGCGTTCACATGCAGCAGCGGCGCCAGCTCCTTCATGACGGCCGGCAAGCCGCCGGCATAGTGCAGATCCTCCATCAGAAACCGGCCGGAGGGCTGCAGGTCGACCAGCAGCGGGACGTCCGCTGGACAGCCGGTCGAAGTCCTCGAGTTCGAGCGGCACGCCGAGCCGGCCGGCGATGGCGAGCAGATGCAGAACGGCATTGGTGGAGCCGCCGATGGCGCCCAGAACGCGGATGGCGTTCTCGAACGCGACGCGAGTCAGCATCTTCGACAGTCGCACGTCTCGCAGCGCCATGCTCACGATCAGGCGGCCGCTCTCATGCGCGATCCTGCGGCGCCGCGCGTCAACGGCCGGAGCTGTCGCATTGTAGGGCAGGGCGACGCCCATGGCTTCCATCAGGCAAGCAATGGTCGAGGCACTGCCCATGGTCATGCAGGTTCCGGCTGTGCGCGACATGCCGGACTCCGCCGCCATGAAGTCGTCGATCGACATCTTGCCGGCTCGGACGGCCTCGCTGAATTTCCACACGTCCGTGCCCGACCCGATGTCGCGGCCGCGGAATTTGCCGTTCAGCATGGGGCCGCTCGACACGACCATGGTCGGCAAGTCCACGCTGGCCGCGCCCATCAACTGACCGGGGGTGGTCTTGTCGCAGCCGCCCAGCAACACGACGGCGTCGATCGGATTGCCGCGGATGGATTCCTCCACTTCCATCGCCAGCAGATTTCGGAACAGCATGGCTGTGGGGCGCATCTGCGTCTCGCCCAGCGACATGGCGGGAAATTCGAGCGGCAGGCCGCCGGCCTCCCACACCCCGCGCTTGACGTGCTCGGCTATGTCACGCAGCCCGGCATTGCAGGGCGTGAGTTCCGACCAGGTGTTGCAGATTCCGATGACCGGCCGGCCGTCGAATACGTCCGGCGGGAAGCCCTGGCTCTTCATCCAGCTGCGGTGAATGAAGCCATCCTTGTCTTTGGGGCCGTAGCTCTTGCTACTTCGCAGCGGCTTATTGTCTGTCGTCATTGCACTGATATCCGTCGTCTGCGAAGTTACCGACCCGACTCCCGCGATGTCCGCTTTTATATGATCAATATACCATGCATGCCGGAGTACGGGCGAACGCCATTGCATCTGCGCGTCCGTCAAAGGCGCTTACTTGACCATCATTGGCCGCATATTATAATATTAATGCGATTTAATCGACACTCATTATGAACCCGTAGCCGTTGTGTCAAGGTGCGTTCAAGCACGGAGCCCTTTCGCGCCAATTTCTATGCTTCAAATAGATGACCTGCGGAACAAGTCGACATTGGTGACGGGTGCGGGCACACGGATCGGCGCGGCGACCAGGCGGACGTTCGAACGCGCGCTGGGCGCGGCGGCGCTGGGACTGGTACTGGCGATCCCTGTCCTCGGCGCCACTCGGACCGATCTCGACCGAGACTGGCAATTCCGTGCGGACCCGGATCGGACGGGTGAGGTATCGGGGTGGAATTCCGCGCTTCCGGCCGACACGCAATCCGTCGCAGTCCCGCACACTTGGAACAACGGCAGGCTGCACGACTATCTTGGAGCGGCATGGTATTTCCGCCGCTTCGAGATGCCGCCGCATGCAGCTGGAGCGCATATCGAGTTGCACTTTGGCGCCACGTTCTACGCGGCCCGGGTTTGGCTGAACGGCGTGGAGCTGGGCAGGCATGAAGGCGGCTTCACCGCGTATTCATTCGACATCACGCCCGATTTGCGCGGCATGAACCTGCTTGCGGTGCGAATCGACAATCGACCGGGCATTGCAACCATCCCGGGATTTGCGGAACGCGGTGCTCCTGAGGCGCCCTATGACTGGTGGACCTACGGGGGCATCGTACGCGACGTGTGGTTGACCACGACCGGGCCGGCCTGGGTCCGTCGCCAGAATATCCATACCCAACAAAGTGCCGAAGGCGCGGTGATTCGCGATCGAATTTTCCTGCAAAATGCCTTCGCGCGGCGTGCGGCGGTTGCAGTGCGGGTCACTGCGTTCGCTCCGGATGGCCAAGCGGCGGCGAGCGGCACGCGATTGTTCCCCGTTGATCCCGGTGCAGCCGACATCGAGGTGTCGCTCAAGATCGCGCATCCCAAGCTGTGGAGCATAGATCGTCCAAACATGTATCGCATGGTCGTCGATCTCGAAGACCGGGAGCACAGGCTGCTGGACGAGAACCGCGACACTTTCGGCGTGCGCACCGTGGAGATTCGCGAGCGTCACCTGCTCATCAACGGCGAGCGAGTTCGCTTGACCGGGCTGGCCCGGCACGAAGATTCTCCCTGGGAAGGTTTGGCGGAAACCCGGGGCACGATGCAACGCGATTATGACGACATGAAGGCGCTGCACGCCACATTGTCGCGGCCGGTCCATTATCCGCAAAATCCCTTTATTCTCGACTATGCGGACCGGCACGGCATCCTGTTGATTCCCGAGATTCCGGTCTGGCAATTCAGCGAGCAGCAGTTGTCGGATCCGCGGGTGCTCGCGCTAGCCCAGCAACAGATGCGGGAGATGATCGAGCAGGCCGGCAACCACCCGAGCATTTTCGCCTGGAGCGTTGCGAATGAGAGCGCCATGGGAACGCCTGCCGGGATCGCCTACTTTCGCCTCATGCGCGGCATGATCCGCCGCCTCGATCCTGGACGGTTCGTCAGCTTTGCCGATGACAACCTTCCGAAGCTTCAGCGCGCCGGGCAGTCCGCCGCAAACGAGGCGGACTTCCTCATGATGAACCAGTATTTTGGCTCATGGCATGGACCCGCTGCGGCTCTCGAGCCGGCTCTCGACAGGCTCAATGAGCTGTTTCCGGGCAAGATGGCGATCATTTCGGAAATGGGCTTCGCCGGGATCTTCGCGAAGGGCCCGGTGGAGGCGGATCAGGCTCGCATCAGAACGATGCGGGAGCAAATGCCGCTGCTCGCCGCGCGCGACTGGATCGCAGGAGCCATTCTGTGGTGCTACCAAGACTACAAATCGCCCCGCAATCTCTGGCCCGGTGAGACGGAGGGCTACGTCGATCACGGTGTCGTTGACGAAGCGCGGCAGCGCAAACCATCCTACGAAACGTGGAAGAAGTTGACCGCTCCTGCAAAGATTACGGCGCACTGGGTCGGCGCCGATTCGGGACCGCCGACGGCGTATGCCGTGCTGGCGACGCCCAACTCCGAGCGCAATCTGCCTTTCTACCCGCTGCACGACTACCTTCTGATCTGGAAGCTGCTCGATGAGCAAGGCAGGTCCCTCGGCGGCGGCGAGCGCCGGCTCGCCGAGTTCGTCGACGCAGTGCCGGTTGCCGGAGCCGTTCCGCCCGGGCATGGAAATGCCGTTCGCCTGACGGTAACGCTGCTGAGTCCGAGCGGGGCAGTCGCCGCGGACAATATTTTGGAATGGCCGATGAATCGGCGGGACGGTCAGGAATAATGGGCGCGCCATCGGACGACGGGTTGAGCGCATCGATCTTGGGCTTCAGGGTTCTGGCGGCGGCGCTATCCGCGGCAGTCCTGCTGGCGCCAATCCGGGCGCGAGCCGAGGACTACGCGGTCGGCGCCGATGTCTCTTTCCTGGGTCGAGCCGAACAGCAGGGCGTGGTTTTCTCGGATGGCGGCAGGAAGCAGCCGGTACTGCGCATCCTGCATGAGCATGGCTATCGGTGGATCCGATTGCGGCTGTTTCACGCTCCGACGGATCTGCCGAACAATCTTCAGTACACCATTGCGCTGGCGAGGGAGGCCAAGGCGTTGGGCATGAAACTCTTGCTGGACTATCACTACGCGGACAGTTGGGCGGATCCACAACAGCAGCCTATTCCGACGGCCTGGGCCGGTCTGTCGCACGCCGATTTGACCGTGGCGGTATTCGAATATACGCGCGACACGATGGCCGCCTTTCGCGACGCAGGTGTACTTCCGGACATGGTGCAAATCGGCAATGAAATCACCCACGGCATGTTGTGGCCGGATGGCAAGCTTCCCGACCACTGGGGCAATTTGGCAGAGCTGATTTACGCGGGAATCAACGGTGTGGATGCCGGGCGCGGCAACGGCAGGCGTCCGAAAATCATGATTCACATCGACCGCGGCGCCGACATGAAGGGCACGAAGGAGTTTTTCGACAAGTTGAATTCCTACGACGTGCCGTACGACGTGATTGGCCAGTCCTACTATCCATGGTTTCACGGTAGCCTGAACCAATTGCGCACCAATCTGACATTCATGGCGGATGAATATCAGAAGGACATTATCGTGGTTGAGACTGCGTACAACTGGAGGCCGACCGAGTACCTCGGCAAGCCCGCACCATTTCCAGAATCTCCGGACGGACAGCGGCAATTTCTCGACGAGTTGAATCGTGTGGTGATGCAGACCCCGAACGGGCGCGGCAAGGGTATTTTCTGGTGGGAGCCTGCCGTGACCGGGCAATTGAGCAGTCGCGGATATTTCGACGATCGGCACAACGCACTTCCCGTGGTGGGAGTTTTCGACCGTTTCACTCGTCAATAACATGCGGCTGGGTGCAGCCACGAGCCGATGCACCGGCGCGCCCGGGGCGCAGACAATCAACAGGGAGCCAACAATCATGCTCACTTCACGGCGTCGTGTCGGCGCGTCCATGTTCGCGGCCGTCGTGGCGACGAATGGCCTTTTCAGCGGTCCGGTCCACGCGCAAAAAATTGCCCCCGGGGGTCAGGTGGGCGACAACGGCGGCCTGAACGGATCTCTGTCGCGTTCCGACCTAGAGAAGCTCAGCGGCGATCCCGATAGCGCGGAGGTTCCCAAGGACCCTGTGCTGGCACGCGCCAAAGCCAAGGCGCGGAGCGAGAAGCTTCTCAAGGCCCTGGGGCTTGCATGCGAGGTGAGCGACGCGCGACTGGTCGTTGCCGGCACGCGCCGACCCGCATCGGGTGGCAAGGAGGTTGAGACGCGCGTGTACGAGGTTGCATGCAGCGGCGCCATGGGCCATCTCCTCGAACAGCAGGCAGCCGAAAACCCCGTGAGCGTATCCTGCTTGAGCGCCGAGGAAGCCCGTGCCGCCGATGCGGCGAAGGGCAAGGAGCCCGGCTTCTTCTGCACGCTTCCGGAGAACAAGGACGTGTACTCGATGGTGGCGTCCCTGATTGCCGCCGGCGGCGGTGCGGCCTGCGCCGTGAGCAATCTGCAACTGTTCGGCCGCAGCGCCTCAACTCGGTCCGAATATACGGAGGTCGTCTGCAAGGACGGCAAGGGCTTTCTGCTGCGTACTCCGATGCCGGGTTCGCAGGCGGAAATCGTCGTCACGAGCTGCACCGATGCAGCCAAGCAAGGGATCAAATGCCGGTTGACCGACGCCGGGCCCATCGAGGCCCCGGTCACGCTGGATACCCTGAAAGGCGCGCTCGCAGAGCATGGCGTGTCGTGCAATGTCCAACAGATTCGCCTAATCGGACAGGAGGACCACCTCAAGCGCTACGTCGTCGAGTATCGTTGCGCGGATCAACCGGCAGCCGCGGTGGCCTTCGTGCCGCTGCCGGGCAATACCAATCCCTATGAGACCGAAGACTGCGCCGCCGCGGCGTCGCGGGACATCCAGTGCAAATTCACAGTGGGTAGATGATCAGAGCTTGACTCCGAAATCCAGCAAGTAGGATCGGCCGTACACCTGGTAGCCTTGGTTGTTCGCCAGATCTTGCGGGTTGTTGTCGCTCGAGAAGCGGGCCCTTTCATTGGTCAGATTGCGTCCCTGCAAGCGCACGCTCCATATCCTGGCAAAGTTGTAGGAGACACTGGCGTCAAGTGTAGTTTCAGGCGCGAGTTGCGCCAGGGTCGTTCCGACCCAGGTTGGTGCCACCGTAAACGCCGTGTGGTACTTCACCGCAACGCGCGATTCAAAGCCGCTCTTGCTGTAGAAGAGATCGAATTCCGACGTGGCCTTCGCGAAGCCGACCATCGGGTATGGATTGCCGATCGGCGCCGCTTCGTGGATGTTCGTCTCCACTTGGGCGTGATTCATGTAAATGCCAAAATCCTGAAGAAAGCCCGGCAGAAAGTAAAACCGCGTTTGCAACGTCAGTTCGACGCCGCCGATCTCACCGCCCTTGGTGTTGGTCTCCGACGTGATGATGTACGGTGCGCCGTTGATGGTTTCCGTGGACTGGCCGGCGCCGATGTAAGTCTTGACGTCCTTGTAGTACGGGGCAACCGCGAACATTGATTCGGGGTGGAAGTACCATTCATAGGAGAAGTCGATCTGATCGGCCTTGAAGGGATCGAGCTTCGGATTACCGCCGCCCCCGGTGTTAGGCGAGCCGTGGGTTCAGTGTGTAACCCGTGGTGAGCGAATCCAGAGGCGGCCGGGAGATGCCGATGGAGGCGCCGAACCGCAGCAGCTGATCCTCGGTCAGATGCAAGGTGGTATTGAGGCTGGGAAGCACGTCGGTATAGTCGTTGCCGATGTCCACGGGAGTGAAAGTCTCGTTATTCGTCGTCTGGTATCCCGAGCTGTCAGTTCTCACATGGGCAACTCGTACGCCGAGGTTGCCGGTGAGGTCCCGATCGGCGATGGACGACTTGAAGTCCACCTTGACGAAGCCTTCGGTTGAATCCTCGGTGACCTTGGTCCGGACCAGCGGCAGGTCGGAACCCGCGGGTGCGGCGGAGTTCGGGTAAACCATGGGGTACAGAGAATTGAAATTGCCGTACACCAGCGGCGGCGCCGTGAACGAGGGCGCGTAAAACGACGACAGTCCGGCATTTGCCAGAGATATCGGCGGTATCCCGTTCTGTCCGGCGGTGCCTGCCGGACAGGATTGGGAATATTGATCGCCGGGGATTGCAAAAGTGGTCGAGCCAGTGCCGGCACAGAGCCCCCACTGATTCTCGTGATGGGTCTTTTGGCGGTCGGACACACGAGCGCCGAATTTCACGTCGGTAAGAAACGGATTGTCGATGCTGCGCGCAAAATTCAACGCCAGCGCCGACAATCTGATCCCGAGTCTCCTCCGGACCGGAGCTCTCGCCCGTGCCGTCGACGTTCGAGCCGCTGTTGCTGCGGAAGCCACCGACGGATTGAATGGCCGGATTGGCCGGATTGAAGCCCGGGGTCGCGCCATAGGGCACCTGCCCATCGGTGACGTTGAACGCCAGATTCGGCGGATAGACATCCGACAGATAAATCGCCTGCCAGGTGTTGTGGCGCCAGGCTTCGGAAAAGGAGAGGTCTACGTTATTGTCCCATGCGTCCTGACTTCCACTCGGCGTTGAGTCCGGTGGCGAACAGGTCATGTTTTTCATCGTAATTGGCAATCTCACTCTCGTAGTTCGGATACGCGCCCTTGAGATTGGCCGCCACAACCGATCCATTGACGATCTGGTAGGAATTGCCCGGAGCGTTATAAATCGCGGAGTTTCCATTCTGCCAGTTGCCGAGGATATTGTTGCCGTACCAGGCCTGAAACTGGTTTTCCTTGATTTCGTACTGCGACCACAGGGCGTCGGCTTTGATGGTCAGCTCATCGCTGGCGCGCCAGCCGGCGCCGCCTGCCAGCGCGTAGCGATCCTGAGTGACCTCATTGACCTCCGTGTTCAGACCCCAGGTCGTGTTGTCAGGAACGCCGTCGCCGTTCAGGTCGCCGGTATTGCCCGGTCCGGCAATTGTCCGGAGTGTTCCAGCCGAAAGTGCGAAAGTCAGGGAAGCCGTTCTTCTCGCGCTGCGCGCTGGCGGCGATCGATACCGCGAAGTCATCGTCGATGTGTTTGATATAGCCGCAGGCTGCCGCGATAGCCCAAGGTATCGTAGTCGGGCAGATCCTTGCCCTCATCGTTGTAGGTTGGACCGGCGCGAACGCTGAATTCCGGACCTTTATAGTCGAGTGGGTAGATCGTGCGGATATCCACGGTCGCCGCGATGCCGCCCGGTATCAGCGCGGCATCCTGCGACTTGTAAACTACGGCGCCCGACAAGATCTCGGACGGATAAATCTCCCAACGCAGGTCCTGCGAGGGCTCCGAGGAAGCCACTTCGCGGCCGTTGATCAGACCCAGCACCAGGCGCGGCCCCAGGCCGCGTACGGATGCTTGGCTGGCGTTGCCGCGATCGCGCGTGGTATTGACGCCGGGGAGGCGATTCAGCTCTTCGGCAATGGTCACGTCGGGGAGTTGACCGATCTCTTGCGTCGAGATGTTGTCGCCGATCAGTTCGGAATTCTTCTTGACGCTGATCGAGTCTTTCATCGCCAGGCGCACGCCGGTCACCACGACTTCCGACAGATTGTCGTTCGCCGGTCCCGTGGCCGTGTCTGCATATGCCTGTGCGCCGAACGAGATAAAAATGGCCAACGCGCAGGTCTGGCAGACACGCGAATGATGGTTCGATTTCACGAATACTCCCCTTTTATTTGCCTTTATTCGCCCTGGCGCTCTGCTTCTAACGGCGCCTATTTCCGTCCGTGGCCATATTATACGATAAATAGGATGATAGCTGTCAATGGCAGCCTCGAGGGGGAGCGCATGGGGTTGTCCGCATCGAACTGGATGTGATCGAGGCGCGAGAGTTCGCGCGGCAGAGCTACGTCGAGCAGGGCGCCGTGCATCTGGCTCGATGTTCGAATGCCCCGGGCGCCGTCAACTGCCGGCCGCCGGTTGCGAGCGCCGCAAGTCCACTGGCTTGCGCACTCGTCAGCTGACGGATGGGAGGTTGCTGCCAATGGAGCTCATCGGAGACATATGGGCAGCCCGCGGCCAGGCTTTGGAATTTTCTCGATTTGACAGATTCTGGGCCTGGCAGTGAAGATAGATGATGCGCCGCCGCGAGCCTTGAAGGACGTTCATCACGGCGCCGAGGAGCGTTTATGAAGCATGCTGTTTCTGCCGCCACCGTCACCGCCACAGCCGTTATGTCGGCAGCGCTCGCGGTTTTACTGAGTTTCGCGGTTTCTTCGGCCGGCGCCGCCGATGCGCCGGCGCCGGGCGCCGCACAGCTCGCGCTGGCAACCGTTCCGGCCAAGAATGCCGCGCGCCTGACCGTGCAGTCGCCCGCCTTCAAGGACGGCGGCGACATCCCGTACGAGAATACGCAGTATCGCGGCAATGTCTTCCCGGGCCTGTCGTGGAGCAAGGGACCCGCCGGGACTCGAAGCTACGTGGTCATCATGCAGGATCCTGACTCGCTGTCGGAGGGCATGCCCAGACTGCACTGGACCCTGTTCAACGTCCCGGGCAGCGTCACGCAGCTCGAGGCCGCCATGAAGGAGCTGCCGGCCGGCGCCAGCAATGGCCCGAATATGCGCGGACCGAACCAGCCCTACCTGGGTCCGCACACGCCGCCGGGCCCGAAACATCACTATCACCTGCAGCTGTTCGCGCTCGACACCACGCTGGCGCCGGACGCCGGCGCCAGCTACGCGGCATTGATCCAGGCGATGCAGGGGCATGTGCTGGCCGAAGGCGAACTGGTGGGCCTGGCCCAGGCCGACCCGAATCGCTGAGGCCGGCGGTGCCGCGAACGTATCGTTCCTCGGAGGCACTTCCGCGGACATCCGGTCAGGCGGACTTTCACTGTGCAAGTCGTGCGAGCCGGGCCGCGACCTCGCGCAATTGAGGCCGCAAGTCCTCCGGTTCCACCAATTCAAAATCAACCCCGCACAGCATCACCTGAAGGATCAAGAGCTCCGGTGTCTCCCCGCCCGTGCTGAGCAAACAATGATCGTCATCCAGGGGTTCGAGGACTCCGATCCAGGGCGGCATTCGTTCGGCCAGCGATGCCGCGGAGCAAGCCAGCTTGAACTTGGCCCGCAGATCGTAGGGAGCGTGTGAAATGGACTCCGCCACGTAGCGTGCCACATCGGCGGGAGGAAGCCGTGGAGTGAAGGGCGCCCCCGTGCTTGGGGCGCTGCCGATTCGGTCCACCCGCAAGGTGCGCCACGCGCTCCGGCTCAAGTCCCACGCCACCAAGTACCATCGCCGGTTGCCCGTGTGGGCCAGCCGCAGAGGCTCCACCGTGCGCGTGGTGGCTCTGCCCTGGCGATCCTGATAGCGCAGTGTGAGTTGCCGTTGATCCCGGCACGCGGCCGCCAATGTGGCAAGCGTTTCCGGATCCAGCACCGGGCCGGTTCGGGTCACCGAGACCGTAACCGCATGCAGCGCACCCACCTTTCGGCGCAAGCGGGCGGGCAGGAGCTGATTCAATTTGACCAGGGCGCTCACGGCCGTTTCATTCATTCCGATGAAGGTGTCGACGGCGCTGCGCAAGGACACCGCGACCGCCACTGCCTCATCGTCATCCAGCAGCAGGGGCGGCAAGGCCGACCCCCGGGCCAGTTGGTAGCCGCCGCCCGGTCCCGCGGCGGCGTCCACGCTGTAGCCCAGGCTGCGCAGCCTGTCGACGTCGCGACGCAGTGTCCGCGGTGTAATTTCCAGCCGTTCGGCGAGGCCGGCCCCGGTCCACGAATGGCGTGACTGTAGTACGGAAAGCAGACGGAGCAGGCGGGCCGAGGTGTCCAGCATGACGCTGAGGATACAAAAAATTGCGGACAGAAGATGTCCGCAATGGCGGATATGCTGAGAATTGTCGGCATGGCGCCGACTCGAGAGGAGGGGATGCGATGCTCAGGACCTATGCAGGGAGCTGCCACTGCGGCGCGGTTCGATACGAAGCCGATATCGATTTGACCAAGGGCACTACGAAGTGCAATTGCACGTTTTGCTTCAAGGCGCGCCTATGGGGCGCCATCATCAAGCCGCACGCCTTTCGGCTGGTGGGTTGGCAGGATGAATTGAGTGATTACAGCAAGCCCGGGGCGGCGGTTCATCACATCTTCTGCAGGCAGTGTGGCATCCGATCGTTCGAGCGCGGACACTTGGAGGTGTTGGGCGGGGATTACGTCACGGTCAACGTGTCCTGCCTGGACGATCTCGACCCGGCCGAGCTGGCGGCCGCGCCGGTAACTTACCTGGACGGACGGCACAACAGCTGGTTCTCGACGCCGTCGGAAATTCGGCATCTCTAGTCGGCCCGTAGGCCTTTCAACTCGGTGAATCGAGGTCGGCAATTGAGGGGCCCGTTGACGACTGCCCTGTCCAGCTGTCCGTCCGACTTGTCCGCGGACACTGTCCGCGGGCAGCGCCGGTGGCGAGCATAAAAATAAATCCTTTGAAAATAGCGACTTGCGGGGCGGGCGCGGCTGGCACGGCGCTTGCTTTACTCCTAGTGGGACTCTTGATTATGCATCGATGAAATGTGAAACCACTTAACTTAGGAGCCAGTCATGAACACTCAAATCTCGTCCAAGCTAGCCGCTCTCGCCGTTGCCCTGATGATGAACACCCTGATCGTCGGCAGTGTCGCGTACCTGTTCAACGGCCGGATTCAGCAGAGCACCAGCTCGATTTCCTTCGAGCGCGCGGTTCACACCCTGCACGCCGTGGCTTGAACGCGAGTCGTGCTTACTCTGCTCGGCATCGAATGGCGGAAACCGCCCCCGGCTTACCGAATGCGCATCGGTAAGCTCGGGTCGGCCGGCCGTTCGGGGGATAGAATACCGGGCAGCCATGCGACTCATCTCCTTCAAGAACACGGTCTTGTTCAAGCGCGGCATTTGGCTGACCGCCGCCGCGCTGTTGGCGTTCGTGGCGACGCCATCCGCGCTCGACGGCGGACTGCGGCAAGGCGGAGCATCGAGTTTATTTGTCGGCGCGGTTCTATGCGCCTGCTTCGCGTATTTTTTTTGGAAGACGCAATTTCACCGTCTCGCTGACGAGGTAGTGGATTGCGATGACCGTCTCACCGTTCGTCGCGGGCGGTTCGAGGAAACCATTCTTCTCTCGGATGTGGCCGGCGCCGACGCTTCCAGCGGCTGCGGCATCTTGCGAATTACACTGCGCCTGCGCAAAGCGACAAAGCTGGGTGCGAAAATCGAATTCCTGCCCCCGGCAAGCCTGTGGTCCAACATGGTCGGGGTCAAGCGCCTGGCGTCCGATCTGACGGATCGCGCCGTGGCGAGCAACCCGATGCCGGCTGCGGCGATCAAAGCGCCGCAATAAAGCGCGCGGCATGAAACGCGCGAAACTGCACGCGCTCGCGCATGTTTGTATTTTCGATGCGTTTCGCTATATTGAATCATGTCATTCGCTAACGCTCATCGAAACGCGCCGTCCGCGCCGTCCGCGCCGTCCGCAGCGTCCGCAGCGTCCGCAGCCACGCTCGCAATCCTGGCTGCGGTCTTTGCTTTTATCCCGGCGCCGCGCCCGGCCCAGGCCGGCCCCGCGGCGGATCGTCGCGCATGCCCGGGGGACGATACGGGATTGACCCTGCCTCCCGGATTTTGTGCGACGATTTTTGCCGATGAGATCGGTCATGCGCGTCATCTGGTGGTGGCACCGAGCGGCGTCGTCTACGTAAACACCTGGTCGGGAGTCTATTATGGCAACGACACGCCGCACGCCGGGGGTTTCCTGGTGGCGCTGCAGGATCGTGCCGGCAAGGGCAAGGCCGATGTCGAGCAGCGATTCGGCGAGACGGTGCAAAGCGGCGGCGCGGGCGGCACCGGCATTGGTTTCTATCGCGGCGCACTCTATGCCGAGAGCAACGACAAAATAGTTCGCTACGCCTTGCCCGCCGGATCCATCGTGCCGCCGGATCCCCCGCAGTCCATCGTGACCGGCCTGCCTCTGGGAGGCGACCACCCGATGCATCCGTTTGCAATCGACGCGGCAGGGCATATGTATGTGGATATGGGGACCGCGACCAATTCCTGTCAGCCGCAGAACCGTTCGCTCGAGTCGCCCGGCCTCAGGCCTTGCACGGAGCTCGAGACCCGCGGCGGCATCTGGCGCTACGATGCCAACAAGACCGATCAAAAATTCTCGCCGGCGGAACGGTTCGCCACCGGCATACGCAATGCCGAAGGCTTCGCCATCGATGCGGACGGCCGTCTATTCGTCACGCAGCACGGCCGCGACCAGCTGCACTCGAATTGGCCGGCGTTCTATGCACTCGAGCAGGAGGCCACGCTGCCGGCTGAGGAACTGCTGCACGTCGAACAGGGCGGCGACTATGGCTGGCCGGAGTGCTACTTCGATCCGGGGCGAAACAAGCTGGTGCTTGCTCCGGAGTACGGCGGCGACGGCAAGCGCATAGGCGAGTGCGCCAAGAAGATCGGACCCATCGCGGCTTTTCCGGCGCACTGGGCGCCGGACGGCATGGCGCTCTACGACAAGGAGCAATTTCCGGCCCGCTACCGCAATGGCGTATTCATCGCCTTTCACGGCTCATGGAATCGGGCGCCCTTTCCGCAGAAGGGCTACAACGTGGTGTTTCAGGCGCTCGCGGGCGACAAGGCATCCGGGCAGTGCGAGATCTTTGCCGACGGTTTTGCGGGAGCCGAAAAGTCGCCCGACAAGGCCGCGCATCGCCCCACCGGAGTTGCGGTCGGGCCCGACGGATCCCTCTATGTATCCGACGATGTGCGCGGCAGGATTTATCGTATCGTCTACCGCGGTGCGCCCGCGGGTGCGAGCGGCGGCGCGCGCATCGTTCCATGTCCGAACGCATCGGCCCCGGCCGGAGCCGTGATGACTGCCGACGCCAAACCCCCCGAGGGCACCCATCCGGACGCGGGTATTCGAGATGTGGCGAGCTTGCCTGTTCCCGAAGGTGCAACCGCTGAAATGGTGGCGCTCGGCGACCGCATTTACCACGGTCAGGTGGGCGGTGCGACCTGCACGGGTTGTCACGGGTCGGCCGCCACGGGCACGCCGCTCGGCCCCAACCTGACGGACAACCGATGGTTTTGGAGCGATGGCAGCAATACCGGAATCGCGGCGACCATTCGGGTCGGAGTCCCGCACCCCAAGAACTATCGGTCGCCCATGCCGCCGATGGGCGGCGCCCAGCTGACGGCGGATCAGGTATCGGCGGTCGCAGACTATATCTGGGCGCTGAGCCAACCGGCGACGGGAGCGGCAAAGTGATGCGAGGTACCGCGCGAGCCGCGGAGAGCGCCCACGCGAGGAGCGCCTAGATGCATGTGGTGAAATCCGCGGCGGATCTACCCAAGGCGGCCGCTTACGGCGAAGTTCAGCAACAACTGGCCGCGCTGTTTGCCGGGGAACGCCATGGCATGGCCAATGCCGCGAACATGTCGGCACTTCTTTACGAGTCCCTGCCGCAATTGAATTGGGCGGGGTTCTATCTGCTGCAGGATGGAGAGCTCGTACTCGGCCCCTTCCAGGGCAAGGTGGCCTGCGTGCGGATTGCGCTCGGCCGGGGTGTCTGCGGCGTTGCCGCCGAGCGCAGGGAGACCCTCATCGTTGCGGATGTGCACGCCTTTCCCGGGCATATCGCCTGCGATGCGGCGTCGCGTTCCGAGATCGTCGTGCCCATGATCAAGGACGGGCGGCTGCTCGGGGTTCTCGACATCGACAGCCCCCAACTCGCCCGCTTCGATCAGGAGGACGGCACCGGTTTGAATGCTGCCGTCGCCCTGTTGGTGCGGGCTTCGGACTGGGACCGATTCGTCGACTGAACCGCGAGTTTGCGCGGGCGGGCGATCGGGTCTGCCTCAGTTTTGTTTTCTGAATACCTCCGCAGTGGTCTTGATGGATCCCGCATCCTTCACGGCGTAGCCGGGCAGGCCGGAGATCGCCGCGTGAAACGCGGGGCTGCGCATGATCGATAGCACCCGCTTCATCGCTTCCAGCTGCAGCAGTTGCTTCTGGCACACGAAGAAATAATCCTCCGTCAACAGCGGAACGAAACCCAGGTCGAATTGCCTAGCTGCGGCTTCGACACCGAAACTCACATCGGCCATGCCGCTGGCTACATAGGCGGCAACTGCGGCGTGGGTGAACTCGATTTGTGCATAGCCATTGATCTGCGAGCCGTCGATTCCGTGCTCCGCCAGCAGCTGTTCGAAGATGCGCCGTGTTCCTGAATCCGGATCCCGGTTGACGAATCGCACCACGGGATCGAGCAGGCGCTCGAGAGAGTCGATTTTCAGCGGGTTGCCATTCTTGACGATCAATCCCATTTCGCGCGTGACGAAACTGATGACCCGGTGCTGCGTCGGCGACAGCCACCCCTTGCAGGCGGCGATGCTGCGCTGGCGCAGCTGTCCCTGGGGCAGGTGCATGCCGGCCAGATCGCACTCGCCGCGCGCCAGGGAAGCCAGGGACGTCTGATTGCTCACATAGCGCAGGTCGACCCCGATATCGGGCTCGTGACTCAACATCTCGCGCAGCTTGGCGACCGCAAAGCCATGGCTGGCATGGACGCGGATGATCGAGGGACCATGCGGCAGCAGTTGATTGATCTCGGTTTCCAGCTCCTGGGATAGATTGTCGAGCTGCGGTTTCAAGCGGGCGCGCAGCCGCTGTCCCGCCCAGACCAGCTTCTCGCCGAGCGGAGTGAGAGTCGTGCCTCGCCCCTGGCGCCTATCGACCAGCGGCGACTCGAAGAAGGCAGACCACTTTTCAATCAAGTTCCATGCGTGCCGATAGGACATGGCTGCCTGATCGGCCGCCCGGGTGATCTTTCCGGTGGTCCGGATTTCATGCAGGAAATCCAGCATCACCAGCATGGAGCGGGCCCCATCGTCCTTGCTGAATCGCCACACGGGCTCGATTTGGATGCGGATCATTATATGATCTCCAGTTCATAGCTTGGCTGCGCAGAGATACGCACCCCAATTCATATCTTACCGTGCTTCTTTCGGCATGTCCCCTCATATTCCTCCCTTGAATAAAGGCCAGTAGAATCCCACCTACAGGTATACGCACGCTAACGGCTTTTACAGCATATGCACCGTAAAGCATATATGGAGCATCCATGTCCGCCTCCCCTAAGTCCTTCTCTACGGTTTCCGAACACCATGACCTCCTGATTGACGGCAAGCGCGTTCCGAGCGCCTCCGGCCGCTACTTCGACACGGTGAATCCGGCCACTGAAGAAGTCATCGCCAGGGTGGCCGAAGCGGACGCCGTCGATGTGGATGCCGCGGTGCGGTCTTCAAGAGCCGCCTTTGAGGGGGAGTGGGGCCGCATGCGTCCCGCAGACCGCGGCGGCCTCATGCTGAAGCTTGCGGACGCGATTCGCAATTCTCAGGAAGAACTGATCGAACTCGAGAGCCTGGACTCGGGAAAGCCCGTATCCGCCATCCGCCGCCAGGACCTGCCGGCGGTGTTGGACACCCTGACCTACTATGCGGGCATGGCCGACAAGATCAACGGCCAAGTCATACCGACCCGCGGCGATGCGCTGACCTACACCATTCGCGAGCCCGTGGGTGTGGTCGGTGCGATCGTTCCTTGGAATTTTCCGCTCATGATCGGCATGTGGAAGATCGCCCCGGCGCTCGCCTGCGGCTGCACGGTGGTGCTGAAGCCGGCGGAGATCACGCCTCTGAGCGCGCTCAAGATCGGCGAGCTGGCGCTGCAAGTCGGGTTTCCCGCGGGCGTGCTCAATGTCGTTCCGGGATTCGGCCGGACCGCCGGACAGGCGCTCGTGGATCACCCGGACGTGGACAAGGTCACCTTCACGGGCTCGCCGGCGGTGGGCCGCCAGATACTGCGCAGCGCCGCGGGGAATCTGAAGCGCGTGACGCTCGAGCTCGGCGGCAAGTCTGCCAACATCATATTTCCCGACGCAGACCTCGAATCCGCAGTGAGAGCGGCGAGCGCGGGCATATTCTTCAACAGCGGCCAGGTCTGCTCGGCCGGCTCGAGAATCCTGGTGCACCAGGACGTGTATGAAGAGGTCGTCGAGCGTCTCGCGGTTCGCGCCGCGTCGATCCGCCTGGGCGATCCCATGGAGACTGCAACCGGCATGGGGCCGTTGGTCTCTCAAGTTCAAATGAAGAGGGTCCTCGACTACATCGACATCGGCCGCCGTGAGGGTGCCAGGGTCGTGACCGGGGGCGCCCGCAGCGGCAATTCCGGCTTTTTCGTGAAGCCCACCGTGTTCGCGGATGTGACCCATGAGATGCGCATCTCTCAGGAAGAGATATTCGGGCCCGTGGCAGCGGTGATCTCCTTCAAGGACGAAGAGGACGCGCTGCGCATCGCCAATGGGACCGTCTACAATCTCGCCGCCGGTGTGTGGAGCAGCGACATTTCCCGCGTACATCGATTCACCCGCCGGCTCAAGGCCGGCACGGTCTGGGTGAATACCTACGGGCCCACCGATGTGCGCCTGCCGTGGGGTGGTTCACGGGATTCCGGTTTCGGCCGCGAGCATGGCGACATCGCCATCGAGAACTTCACCGACCCCAAGGTGGTCTGGATCAACACCGGGCGCTGATCAGAGGCGCCCGGTGACCACCAGGATCAGCAACACGACAACGACCAGGCCCAAGCCGCCGCTGGGGTAATAGCCCCAGCCGGTGCTGTAGGGCCAAGCCGGAAGCGCGCCCAGCAAGAGAAGGACCAGGACGATCAGCAGTAGGGTACCCAGCGACATTGCCATCTCCCCGCAGTTTTAGTTGCAGCAAGGCTAGCGTCGATCCCGTGCCGGGGCAGTCAGTCGACTGAGTTACAGGATGTAATCCCGCACCTACGGTGGCGCTTAGGACGATCCTGTCCGGCCTGCGCGGTGCTGACCGACAGCCTCGCGGAACGGCGGAGCGTATACCTGCCATCAATGTCGTTTCGCGGAGGAGCATCCAATGCAGCCGGACGAATTCCATGGCGGTGCAGATCAGTCCCGCGGCGGGCCGGACAGCGATTCGGATGACCGCGTTCGCGACTTTCTCGCTCGGCATGGAGGCAGGGCCAACCGCCGCGACCGTGCGGGTGAGATAGTGGCCGGCCTGTGCGGGTGGTCGGAGGTGTACGCGGCCGACGGCTACGTCCTGCGTTGCGAGTGGTCGAAAATAGGCGGACGCCTGCAAATGCACTTCATCGAGAAGCCTGCACGACCCGAGTCTCGCTAGTCCGTCCGTCGCTATTGGATCAGGCCGTTGCGCAGCGCGTAGGCCGTAATATCGGCGTTCGACGCAAAGTGCATCTTTTCCAGCACCCGCGTGCGATACGTGCTCACGGTTTTGACGCTCAAGCTCAGCTCCCGGGCAATCTCCGATACCGTGGTCCCCGCCGCCAATTTGCAGAAGATCTGAAATTCCCTGGCGGATAGCAGGGCGTGTAGCGGCTGTTTTTGGTCGCCGGGGGACTCGAGATTGGCCGCCATCGATTCGGCAAGCGATGCACTCACATAGCGGCGTCCGCACAGCACGGTGCGCACGGCCTTCAGCACCTCCTCCGCCGAGCCGCCCTTGGAGAGGAAGCCGCAGGCGCCTGCGCGCAGCACATTGCGCGCGTATTGATCTTCGGGCAATCCGCTCATGATCAGCACCCGAACGGCAGGATAGCCCGTGACCACGTAGTTCAGAATATCCAAGCCGCTGCGGTCGGGCATGTAAATGTCCATGAGCAGCAGATCCCAATCCTGCCGGCGCAGCTCATCCAGAGTTTCGTTGCCGCTCGATGTTTCGCCGATGGCGGTGATGCTCGCTTCGGCTTCCAGGAATTGTTTGAATCCGGCGCGTGCCGCCGCATGATCATCCGCAATGAGTACTCGTGCCACGGTTGCTCCCTTTTATTGACGCAGAATTGGACCGTCGATCAAGGATGTTCGAAGTTGACGAAAAGCTCAGCGCTCGACTCCAATGTCGGAAGACTTTGCGCGCGCGCGGGTTCGCCATCCATCGGAGATTGGGCGTGAACCGCTGTCAGGAGTGTCTTACGCGGACCTCATGCGGCGGTCAGGCGCTCGGCTTGCGATATGCGCGCGAGTGCCGCGTCGGAGTCCGGTTGCCGGCACAGCAGATCCAAGGCCAGGGTGGCGAGAAGCAGCGGGACCTTGGCTTCGCCGACCCGCGCGATGCATTCCGCGAGTGCGGTATAGGTGAGTTCGATCTGCGCGCTATCCATGGTTCACCCTTTGAGCACCCGCTCGATCAGCCGATGAATATCCGCCGCGCCCGACGCGGTCTCGCGCCAGCGGCCCATGATGTAGCCGTCGGGGCGTATCAAGTACAGCGTGCCTGGCTTCGCATCGTATCGCCGCCATGCCTGGGCGAGTTCATCGATGACGGTGCCGGCTCGCGGCTCGCCCCGGTCCGCGATCCGCACGACGCGCAACTCGTTGATCCCTGAAGAAGCGATCTCCGAGGGCGAGGCTGCGGCGATCGCTTGCAGGGATGCCGGCAGCGCCGGCTCGTTGGAGAAGTACAGGGCCACGAAGCAATGTCCGAACAGCGCGGTCAGGTGTCCCGGGCCCTGCACCGTGTGCAGCCGTGCCTCGGGGGCCGGCATGCCCGGACGAGCCGAGCCGGCAAAGGCGGCGTGGTCCGGATGATTGAGCGGCGAGCCCAGGTACTCGACCGGCGTGGTTTGCCGCGGGTTGATGAGCGAACGCAGGTGGGGCACTTCGAGCGCCAGGCGCAGCGCGGCCTCGCGCAGCAAGCTGAAGCCGCGATGCGGGGGCGCCATGAATTCCGTACTCTTGGCCCCGTAGGCGATGTTTTCGCGGGCCGCCAGCACGCGTTCGCTCGAGTAGCTGTCGAGCAGAGTGTCGCTGGCCTGTCCCCGCTGTACCAGCGCCAATTTCCAGGCGAGATTGCCGGCGTCATCCATCCCCGAATTGAGCCCGCGTACGCCGAATATCGGTACCAGATGCGCCGCGTCGCCGGCAAACAGCACGCGGCCGCTTCTGTAGCGGGGCAGAGTCAGGCATTTGGCGTTATAGATGGAAATCCACAAGGGTTTCCAGGGTGCCTTCTCGCCGATCATGTCGAGGTGGGCCTGCACCCGTGGCAGGACATTCTCCGGCTTGACGGCTTCAGCCGGGTCTTCGTGATCGGCCACTTGGTAGTCGATCCGCCAGACATTGTCGGGTTGGCGGTGCATGAGAATGGTAGAGCCGGGATTGGAAGGCGGGTCGAACCACGCCAGGCGCTCGACGTCGCGCCGGGTGTCCTGTTCGATGTCCACGATCACGTAGCGTCCTTCGTATTGCATGCCCTCGAGCTGCAGGCCGAGTTGCTCGCGCACCGTGCTGCGGCCGCCGTCGCAAGCCACCAGCCAGTCGGCGGACACGCAGTGGGTGCGGCCATCCGCCGATTGAAAATCGACCTCCACCCCGGCGGCCTGAGGCCGGACCGCACTGAGGCGAGTCGACCAGCGCACGTCGACACCGCCGGCCTGCATTGCCGCGGCATGGGCGAACTGTTCGACGTAGTACTGTTGGATATTGATCATGGGTGCGAAACGCTCGGCGGGCTCGCTCGGCATTTCGAAATGCAGGACCTCCCGGTCGCGAAAGTAGCTGCGCCCGCCGACCCACGGCAGCCCTTTCGCGGTCAGGGCTCGATCCGCGCCGATCCAGCCGAGAATTTCCTGAGAGCGGCGCGATAGGCAGATGGCGCGGCTGCCCTCGCACCAGGAGGTATCGGCTTCCAGCACCAGACAGGGAATGCCATGGTGCGCCAGCAGCGCCGCCGTGCACAGGCCGACCGGCCCGCCGCCGCCGATCAATACCGGGACTTTGCGGGGGAAGGGAAGGGCAGTATTCATGGCATCCGGGCCGTGAGCTGTCTCGTCGCGGCTAGGGCGGATGCGGACTCGCGGCTGCGGCTTTCAACAGGCGTGCGCGGAGGGCCTTGACCCGCGCCAAGGGGCGGCCGCGCGCGTCGTGTACCTCCGCCGCGGAATAGTCGGCAAGACCGGCCGGTACTTTCAAGTCGCTCAGGGATCGCGTCATCCAATTGAGCAGCGCGGCCGTGTCGGCATCCGAGAGCGGCGACTGTGCGACTCCCGGAACCCGGATGACATAGTTTCGCCCCGCCGGCGATGAGGAAAAGAGCAGCAGGGTGCGGCGTATCGAGGGGACACGCCCCGACTCGCCGGATCCGTCGGCGAGATGGCAGCCCATGCAGTGCAGCTGGTAGTTGACCGCCGGTTGGTAGCTCCACGCCGCGTTTGCGGCAGTGGCCGTGAGCACCACGACCGCGGTCTTGCATAGCACCCGCACGTCTCTACTTGGCCGCACCCACGATACGCGCGGTGGAGCAGTGGTAGGGGATGTTGGCCTTGGAGTTCCCCGAGCACCAGTTGTAGTCGTTGGATTGGCCGGGCTGAAACAACGCCGTATCGCCTTCATTGCGATTGCAGAAGCATCTGCCGCAGGCGCTCTTGCCACAGCAATCATTGTAGGAGATGACATAGTCCTTGCCGTCGCTCGGATTGTGGCAAGTGCCGATCCAAGTGACCGCGGACATGTCGGTGCCGGGGGGGCAAGCCGACTGCGAACCGCCGCAGCAGCCGCATAGAAAGCCGTCGATTGCACAATGCCGCCAGTAGTCGCAGGACTGAGGGTCGCCCGGGTCCGCCTTCGGCGCGCCGCCGGCCGCCGGGACCGCGGCGCCGCGGGCTACCGGCAGCAATGGCATGGCCGAGGCGCCCAATAGAAAAGTACCGAGCCCGGCCAGCACGCTGCGCCGCGAGGTGCGCCGCGCGAGCGCGCGGGCCGAGTTTTCCGAGAACGCATCGAACCATTTCATTTCTATATCTCCGCATTCCGCTCGCGAACGCTCAGGCCGCCTGATTGCGCGCCGCGGCTTCAAAATAATCCTGAATCGATGCGAAGCCCAGCCGCTTGGCTTCGAACAGGCTTTCCAAGTGTTCGCGAGAATTCACGATTCCCCGCGCCCGCAGTACCCCTTGCGCGTCGAGCAGAACGGCGAAGGGCAGCCGGCTGACCTGGTAGGAGATGCCAAGGGGTGCCGAAACGACGTAGGGGAAGGCGCCCAGGCGGTGGGCCAGCACGAACTCGCGCTGGCTGGCGGATTCGCCGTCGCTGGCCAGTATGATGTCCAGCCACTCCCGCTCCGACGCCAGGCTCGATTTCAGGGCCGGCAGCAAGGCCTTGCATACCGGGCAGGTCGGCGACAGGAACATGACCAAGGTGGCGCGCTCGTCGGTTCGCCCGCCGCCCACCGTGAGGG
Source organism: uncultured Gammaproteobacteria bacterium (assembly GCA_963837435.1). GTDB lineage: Bacteria > Pseudomonadota > Gammaproteobacteria > Steroidobacterales > Steroidobacteraceae > Bog-1198. The sequence goes on along the minus strand of CAWINJ010000007.1, from coordinate 533,306 downwards.
AATGGCCTTCAAGATCCTGCACCGCCAATTGCGGCGCCGCATCGCCCACTTTGAGTCCCTTGGCCAGCATCAGGGCGCCGACCGGCGCAATGCGCTCGTGCAGCACGCCGAGCTGGCGAACCACCGCCAGCAAGGCCACCGACAGCGCAATGACGACGAGCCAGAGCACGGCATTGGACACGGCGAGCGCGGTCACGAGGCGCTCCTCAGCATCAGGGCCTTGGGCGCCACTTCGCCGAGCAGCCGATCGACGGCGGCATACAGGATGGCGCAGGAAATCAATCCGGCCGCGACGGTGAGCAGGTCGGTCCAACCGCAGGCGCGCGGCGACCACGGCAGCCCGGCGATTCCGAGCGCCGCGGCAAGCAGCAGGTTGCGCCAGACCATCCATGCCGAGATCGCGCGGCGATCGCGGGCCGCGCCGCAGCCGCAATCCAGATCCAGCCTGCCGCGCAGCAGATTCACGCCCAACCCAGACGCATAGCCGATCAAGACCGCGCCGGCGCAAACCGCCGCCAATCGCCGGCTCGATTCCCAGGCCAAGGAGAGGGCCAGCGCGGCGGCCAGGGCCAACTCAACGCAAGGGATGAGCCATGCCAGGCGCCGCGCCGCGGTCTCGGGCAGCAGGCGGTAGCCGGCGAATATCTCGGCAAAATGCGCGGGGCTGCGCAGCTTCTGCGCCGCCGCACCCGCGAACAGCAGCGCGATGCCGAGGACGATCACATGGCCGAATGCGGGATCGAGCATGGGCGGCTCTAGGTCCTGACCACTACGGAGTGACCATGATGGTCGGCGTGGTGCCGATATGATCGACCGAGCGCAGCAGCTTCCCGCTCGCGGCATCGTAGATGTCGAGGTCGGTGCTCTCGAGCGAGATGCTGAACAGCAGCGGCTGCGCGTCGCTCGACAGCTGGATCGAAGTCGCCAGGTTCTTCAAGGCGATCTGCTGCACACGCTGCTGCGTCGACACGTCGTACACCCAAACATCCTTGCCCGGATCCTTGTGCGTCTGTACGCCGCCGCGATGCATGATGGCGTAGAGCCGGGACTTCTGCGGATTCGCCGCCAGCTGCTGCAGCCCGCCCGGACGCCAGCCCGCCTTGCGCTCCGTCTCCGAGGTCAACCACCACGAGGCTCCCATCGAGGCCTGCTGCGCCCCCGCGCGCAGCGGATAAATACGTCCGGCGAAAGACACGAAATACCAGACATTGCCGATCCGCACGGGCTTTTCCGTGACCGGGTCGGCCGCCATGTCGAACAGCGGCGAAGTGCGCGTCTGACGCGCGGCTCCGCTGTCGTCGAGTTCCACCATCGACAGCGAACCGTCTCCGCACACCGAGAAGAACGAACGCGGCCCGGTGGGATAGATCAAGGCGCATCCCGGCGTTTCGATCTCGCGCACGAACTTGCGCAGCTTGGTATCGACGACCGTGACGCTCTGCGCGGGATTGAAGTTGTAAATCAACAGGAAGCGCTCGTCGTCCGTCAATACCTGGTTGGCGATCATCGGCATATTGGAGGCGCGCTTGGGCGGTATGACGATTTCACCCGTGGGCTTGAGCGTGCCGGGGTCGTACAGGGTCACCACATCCGTGCGCTTGCCGCGGGTTCCCCGGGAGAAATAGGTTTCCGGGGAATAGATCACCTTGCCGTCGCGGGGCAGCACCAAGTGCGCGAAGCCGAAGCCGGTGCTGAGAGTGCCCAAGTATCGGCCCGAGTCGCCGTCAATCAAATAGGCCATGCCGTCGGCCATGTGCGGGAATACGAAATCGTTGACCCACACCCAGTGTTTCGAGGGAGGCGTGGGCAGGGTCGCCACCCGGGGTCCGCGGGCGCTGTCGGACGGCAATTCCGCGCCGGCGGGTCCGGCCAGCAAGGCGCATAATATGAGAGCGCTGACTAGGGGTCGCATCCTCGATTCTCGCTGTATTTTTCATCGAGTCTGACATAGGGAAAACGACTTCGCTATCCGCTACGCGAAGGCCGGGCGCCACGGGGAGCAGCGCCCGGCTCGGGCACGGGGAGCAGCGCTCGGCTCGGGCTTTGAGCTACACTTCGGCTGCTCGCCGCAGGGGATGCAGATGACCGTACAACAGATAAGCCTCAGAAATGAGCGGTTCCCGGTGCCCAATCCGCGCGGAGTGCTGACGGCCGACACCTTGGACGAGGCGACCAGCATCGTCGGCGCCGCGATCTGTCCGCACCGGCTGCGCGTCAATGAGGCGCCGCGCAAGAGCGTGGCGTTCCTGTCATCCCTGGATCTGGGCGCGTGCGGGCTGATCAACTTGAAATATGGCTATGACGTCAACATAGACACCGGCCGCATCGAGGACACCTATCTGGTGAAATGGACCTTGGCAGGCCAGGGGCGGCTGTGGTGCGGCGACCGGACGGCCGTCACCTCGACGCGATCCATCGTCATCACGGATCCGACCGAATACACCAAGATCCACATGACTCCCGCCTGCCGGCATTTGACCGTGCGTGTCTCGCGCCAGGCGCTGCTCGAGACTCTGGCGGCCAAGCTGCGGCGGCCGCCGCGCCGGGACTTGAAGTTCAATCTCGAGATTCCCATGGACAGCGACTTCGCGCGCGCATGGTGCGAACTCGTGGCGCACATCTGCCACGTGTCCGCGACCGCGCCGGCGGCGCTGGCGAGCGAAGGCGTCCGCAAGCAGTACTCGCGCACCTTGATGGAAATCATGCTGAGCGCGGCGCCGCACAGCCACGCCGACAGCCTCGATGAATCGGCGAATCATGCGACGGCATGGCATGTCGGCCGCGCCCGCGACTACGTCCACGATCACCTGGGCGAGGGCATCTCGATCAGGGATATTGCGGCCCGGGTCGGCGTCACGCCTCGGACCCTGCAAAACGGCTTTCGCAAGGCATTCAATCTGACGCCGGCGGAATACATTCGCAGGGCGCGCGTCGATGCGCTGCACCAGGCGCTATTGGCCGCGGACGTCTCCGTGGGAGTGACCAATCTCATGATGAACGTGGGCATCGTCAATTTCGGCCGCTATGCGCAGTACTATCGCGAACAGATCGGCGTTTCGCCGTCGACGACTCTGAAGGAAAAGGCGCCCTAGAATCGCGCCGGCGCTCAAGAGCCGATCTCGCGCTCGAGGAGCTTCGGGCTCTCCCGCCAGCGTGCCAGCCAGTCCTGCGCAGCCTCTCCCGGGTAGACATCCTCGATGCCGTCCTTGAGCGCATCGACGACCGCCTTGGCCAGCGCCTGCGGCGTCAGTTTCGGCTGCGGCAGCGCCTGACTCCACTCATCGTCGATGGGTCCGGGGAACACATTGATTACGCGCACTCCCCCGGCGCGCAGGTCGGCGCGCAAGCACTGCGACAGCGACAAGGCGGCTGCCTTCGATGCGGAGAAAGTCCCGTGGCCGGGGAAGTTGCTGAGCGCAAAGATGGACAGCAGGTTGACCCAGGCGATCGCGCCGCTCATGACCGGCCCGAATTCCTGAGCGAGCCGCAGCAGTCCGAAGTAATTGATGTCCATTTCGGCTCGGGCCGCTTCCACGCCGCCGGGCGAGAGGCTGCCATGGGCGCCATGCACTTCGGCGGTGTTGATCAAGATGTCGACCTCGCCGCCGATTTCCGCGGCCAGGGTGCGCACCGACCGAGCATCGGCAACGTCGAGGGGCAGCAGCTTCACGCTCGCCAGCGCCTCGAGTGCCGCAAGCCCGGGAGCCTGCTTCGACGGATCGGCGCGGCCCACCCACACCCGCTCCGCACCCGCGCCGATCAGGGCGCGCACGATGGCTTGGCCCACCTCCGAGGTGCCGTCGGTCACGAGTACTTTGCGGGACTGCGGATCGCAGGTCATTTCACGCAGTTGGCGATCGTCTGCCATGGTCGGCACCTCGTCGATGGAGAAGGCCAGGAGCACGCCCTGGCCGGATTTGTCCAGCCGCGCGCCGACCTGCACCCGGCTTGGAGCCGGCGCGCAGGCCCCATGCACATGCACGACGGCCGTCGGACCGGCATCTAGCCGAACCAAGCCGATGCGCCATGGCAGGTGTTCTCGAAAATAGGCATCGTTGCTGTGATGAAGGAGAGTGTCCGCGATCAGCTCGCCCCGTCCCGACTGTGGGCGCCAGCGAAGCCCGACCGAAAGGCATCGGTGACAGGCCTCTCGCGGCGGATACTGAACGGTGCCGCAGTGCTCGCACACCTGCAGCTCGAATTGGCCGAGAGCGGCCGCCGCGGTCAGACCGAGCGCGGCACGCGAGCGCGCGCCGGGCGGCTGCAGCGGCTTAGGCCTGGCCGGCGCACTCATGCGTCTGCGCGGCTCAGAATGGCCGCTCCCGAGCACAATCCTCGGTCGTAGGTGATCATGCCAAAGCCCACGACCAGCCCAAAACGCGCTCCCTCGACCGGGCGTGCCAGATTGCGGTCCGTCAGCTGGCGAATGGATTCCACCAGCCCAAGAAAGCCGGCGGCGCAGCCCGCCTGCCCCACCGAGAGCTGCCCACCGCTGGTGTTGAGCGGAAAACTTCCATCGGTGGAGAACGAGTGGCCGCGAATGAACTCCGGCCCCTCGCCCTTGCCGCAGAAACCGAGGTCCTCGAGCTGGATGATCGACATCACCGGATAATCATCGTAGGTCTCGACGAAGCCGATGTCGCCCGGCTCGATCCCGGCCGCGCCGAACAGATGATCTCGATCCAATACCCAGCCGCCGCGGCTTTGAATCGGGTCCTCGGCAAAAGCGTTGTGCCGTTCGCAGCTCGAGCGCACCCGGGCGTAGGGAAGGCCTAGATCGTCGGCCCGCTGACGGGTCATGACCAGGAAGCCTTCGGCGCCGGCGCAGGGCATCACGCAGTCGAACAGGCGGATGGGGTCCGCAATGGGCTTCGCGCTCAGGTACTCATCGAGGGTCAACTTCTTTTTGAACAGGGCATGCGGATAGCCGAGTGCATTGTCGCGCTGCGCCACGCAGAGCTTGCCGAAATCCTCGCGAGTCGCGCCGTAGCTGCGCATGTAATGCGAAGTGAGGAGCGCGAAGCTGGCGTTCGGTCCCCCGAAACCGTAAGGCAACACCGCGTCGCGCGCGAACAAACTGAAGCCGCCGAGACCTTGCCGGAAGGAGTCGGCCTGGTTGGTATCGGCGCCGATGCAGGCCACCACCTCGGCATCGCCCGCCTGCACCGCGCGCAGCGCGCGGCGCAAAGCGACGATGCCGCAGGCGCCGCCGAGCGGGATGTGGTCCAGCCAGCGCGTGCTGATCCCCACATGCTGCGTGAGCCCGATGGCCGTGTCCGGCGCCAGCGTGAAACTGCCCAGGCTCAAGCCGTCGATGTCGGTCTTGTCGAGACCAGAGGCCTCGATCAGCTGCGATAGGGCCTGGGCGAAGAACCAGTGGGCGCCGTGCGTGGAGTAGCGCACATAGGGCACCGTGACCGGCGCCGCCAGCACCACATCCGCATAGTCTTGCGAATTCCTTCTGGCGGCCGGCGTCGCGGTGCGCTTCTTCAGCTGCCGCAGATCGAATGCCTGCGCAGACTGGACGGCGGTGGCGGCCAACGCCTTGATGGCGGCGCGCGCCAGCTTTTGCGATGCGGTTTGAGGCAACTCTGGGCGGAAGGCCACGTAACCCGGCACTTTGTAATAGGCCAGCAGCCGGCGGCAGCGGGCCTGCAGCCGCCGTGCGGTATCGAGCGTGGGCGTCTGCTGCGGTCGCAGCACCACGAAGGCGAACACCTCCTCGCCGCGGACATCGTCGGCGACGGGACACACGGCCGCCGCCAGCACATCCGGCTCGGACAGGAGCGCGCTTTCGACTTCGACGGCCGCGATGTTCTCACCGCTGCGCCGTACGATATTCTTGGAACGGTCGACGAAGAAGAAGGAGCCGTCCTCGCCCGCGCGCACGATGTCCCCGGTGTGGAACCAACCATCGACCCAGGCTTGCGAGCTCGCCGCCTCGTCCTTGTAGTAGCCGGCGAAGAATCCGCGCCGCGCATCGGGTCCGTCGCGTCGCACCAGCAATTCACCAGCCCCTCCCGGGACGACATCCTCGCCCTCGCCGCCGACGATGCGCCATGCCAGCCCCGGCGGCGGCTTGCCGAAACAGCGCTGCCCCAGGTGGCGCGGTTCGCAATTGGCGGTGATCCAGGCACCGGCTCCGGTCTCGGTCATGGACCAGGCTTCGATCAGCGGAACGCCGAAGCGCGCTTCGAATGCGGCCTGGTGGCGCGGGTCGGCGCCCGCTCCGAAGGCGAAACGCACGTGCGCCGACACATTGTCCTCGCTCGAGACGGGCGCGTTCAGCAACATCGCCGGCATCACGCCGAGATAGTGAAACGCCGTGGCCCGGCTGGCGCGGATGGCGCGCCACCAGCTCGACGGATGGAATCGGTCGAGCTGAATGAGGCAGCCGCCCGTCATCAGCATCGCCATGAAGGAACACGCGAGCGCATTCATGTGTGTGACGGGGAGCGGAGTGGCGAGCCGGTCGCCGAGCCCGTCAAACAGGCAGTATCCCTCGAGCCCGGTGTACAGCCTGCCGATCTCGAGGAAGTACTCGTTCGTCAGCATGCAGCCCTTGGGGGTTCCCGTGGTTCCGGAGGTGTACAGCAGGGCTGCTTCCCCCGGGCAGGCACGGCGCGGTCCGGCAGGTGCGTCGAATTCCGCGCCATCTTTCTCGATGACGCAGAGCGGTATCGCGCCGCGGAGCGCGGCGCGCAGCAGGTCCGCATGCCCCGGAAGCGTCACCGCCAGGGACGCATCGGCGTGGCCGATGACGTAGGCCAGTTCTGCGGCGCTCATGGCCGGGTTGAGCGGCACGATGCTGGCCCGCAACTTGGCCAGGGCGAGGAAATATAGGAAGAATTCCGCTCGATTGTCGAGAGCGACGGCCAAGCGGTGCCCGGCTCCATAGCCCGCGGCCTGCAGCCGCGACGCCAGCACCTCGACCTGGGCAAGGGCCTCGCCGTAACTGATGGTCAGCGCACCGTCGGCGTAGTCGCGCGAGGCCTCGGCGGGGACATGAAGAAAATCGCGGCTCGTGTGCTTGGCCGCGGCGGCCTCGAAGACTTCAGAAATCGATTGATTGCCGGAATCAGCCGCCATGCGCACCACACTGAACTCACCGTTGACGCGCAAGCTTACAGGAGAATTTTGCCTGCCGTTCGGCGCCGCGGCGGCGAAGAGTCGGCGAAATGCTTCCGGTTTCGGATAGCAGAGTCGTTTTCCGTATGCCAGACTCCTGCAGAAGTATTGCAGGGAGAATAACCATGGGGATTTCGAAGGGCTGCATTGCCGGAGTCGGTGCCGTGGCTTTGATGGGACCGTTGAGTCTCATGGCGGCCGAGGCGGCGGCGCCGGCGGGCGAATTGGAGGAGATCACGGTCACGGCGCAAAAGCGCTCGGAGAGCGAGCAAACCGTGCCGCTGTCCATGACCACCTTCGGTGCCGTGGCGCTGCAGCAGAAGGCCGTGGTCGACTTTTTCGACTATGGCACCAAGGTTCCGAACCTCGGATTCGCGTACACCGGCGATGGCATGAGCACGGCGCGCACGATCTCGATTCGCGGCGTGTCGGGCGACAATGTCACGGGATTCTACGTGGATGAGACGCCGCTGCCTGATTCGCTCGATCCGCGAATTCTGGACATCGACCACATTGAAGTGCTGCGCGGGCCGCAAGGCACCCTGTATGGGGCGCGATCCATGGGCGGCACCGTGCGCATCATCACCAAGACGCCGGATTTCGACAGCTCCGACGTGACCTTGCACGTGGGCGCATCGGACACGGCCCGCACCGATCGGGGCAACTACACCGGCGATGCGGTGGCGAACATTCCGCTAATCGCGGACCGCGTGGCGCTGCGGATCTCGGGCTTCATGGATTCGCAGGCCGGCTATCTCAAGCGCCAGTATTGCACGGACCCCGCGACGGCCGGCGTGACCTGTTTTCCGCAAACTACGAATCCGGCGTTGGTCACCACTGTCGACAACGTCGGTGCCGTCAACAACTACGGCGGCGCGCTCGCGCTCAGCATCAAGCTCTCCGATGACATCACGCTGACTCCGCGTGTCTTGCAGCAGAAGAGCACTTACAACGGTTTGCTCATGTCCGATGTGCTGACCGAACCCGGTTCGATCGGCTATCCGTACCCGGCGGGCAGCACTCCCTATACCTTGCCTTCCCTGGTGCCCACGGACTTTACCCAGGGGCGATTCTTCAACGTGCCGGAAGGCGGCTTCGATGCCTGGCAATTGGACAGCATCGGCTTCAAGTGGAACACCGGTCTCGGTGAATTCGTGTCCTCGACATCGTATTTCACCCGCAAAGTGGTCGAGTCCGAGGACGAGACGGACTTCATCTGGACGGCGCTATTGCCGGCCGTCACGGCCAATCCCGCGTTTCCCAACTTGCCGCTGCCCATTCCAAGCGCCATCAGCGAGGAGAAGGACTATCAGCGCTTCGTGCAGGAGGTCCGCTTTGCCTCGCAACTATCCGGACCGATGCAGTTCGTCACGGGCGTGTTCTATTCCGACCTTCACGGGGCGCTGCCATTTGCCGCCGACTATTCGCCGGCGCTCGCTCCCGGCTATGGCGCGCAGCTGAACGCGGCCAATACCTGCGGTCTGGTGGGTCTGTGCCCGAACCCGAACAATCCGGATGAGATTTTCGGGCAGCACTACAAAACCGACATCGAGGAGCCGGCCGTGTACGGCCAAATGTCGTATCAATTCTGGGACGCTTTCAAGGCCACGGCCGGATTGCGCTGGAATCAAGTCAAGACCACGGCCGGCGGCTATGAAGAGGGCACGGTGACTCAGGCCCCGGGAGCGCCGGGCCGCATCGTCGATCCCACGACGACGACCAAGGAAACGAGTACGACGCCGAAGCTCGAGCTGGACTATCGGATCAATCCGCAGGACATGGTGTATGTGTCCGCCGCCAAGGGATTCAGACCCGGCGGCCTGGTGCCTTCGGTTCCCGCGGCCCTCTGCGCCGGCGAGCTGCCGCCGGGTGCCAACGTCCAGGAGACCCGGGCCTACAATTCCGATTCCCTGTGGAGCTACGAACTCGGCACCAAGACCGGATGGTTCGACAATCGCTTGACGGTCGATGCGGCCGTGTTCTACATCGATTGGAAGGACATCCAGCAAAACATTCTGCTGCCTTGCGGTTTCCAGTACCGCGCCAATGCGGGCGCCGCCTTCAGCAGGGGCGGCGAAATCGAAGTACGTGCGCTGCCCGTCGACCCGTTGGAGCTGACGCTGGGCGTGGGCAACCAGAATGCCAGAATCACGCAGCCAGGCAGCCCGCTGTCCCCGCAAAAGGAAGGCGACCCGGTGTTCGAAGTGCCGGATTGGACCGGCAATGCCTCCGGAACTTGGACGGCGCATTTGTCCGCCGACTACAAATTGGTCAGCGAGCTCGACTACTCGTACGTGGGCCATAGTTTCAGCGCCAACAATCTCGTGGAAAACTCCGGTGGCCTGTTTGAGACGCGCTTGCGTCCCCACTACGATCTGCTCGACGCGCGGATCGCATTGGCTCACGGGAAGCTCGAATATGCCTTCGTCGGCAAGAACCTGGGGAACACCGCGGCCAATCTGGGCGACAATCGCTCGCTCGCGGCGGAGACCCCTGGACGGCCGCGCCTGATCGTCAACCAACCGCGGACCATCGGCTTGGAGGTACGCGCGTCTTTCTAATCGAGGACTGAAGCTATGTCGAACTACGCGCTGACGATCGGCGGCAAATCCGCCACAACGACCGATTTTTTCGACGTGCTGAACCCGGCCGACGAGACCGTGGTGGCGGCGTGTCCGCAGGGCACGGCCGCATTGGTGGACGAAGCGGTGTCGAGCGCGCGGCGCGCATTTCCGGCCTGGGCGGCTCTGCCCGATTCGCAGCGTGCCGCCAAGCTGCTGGCGGTCGCGGACTTGATCGAAAAACACCACGCCGAGCTTTCCGAACTCGTGACCCGCGAGCAGGGCAAGACCCAAAGCGGGCCAGGGGCCAATCTCGAGCTGGGCGGCGCCGCTGCCTGGACCCGCGCAACGGCCGCCCTGTCCATCCCCGAGGAGATCATTCAGGACGACAAGACCGGCAAGATCGTCTTGCACCGCAAGCCTGTCGGGGTGGTCGCATCGATTACGCCGTGGAACTGGCCGCTGATGATTGCGGTGTGGCACATCATGCCCGCCATCCGGGTGGGCTGCACGGTGGTCATCAAGCCTTCGCCGTTCACTCCGCTGTCGACGCTGCGTCTGGTGGAGATCATGAACCAGGTCCTGCCGCCCGGGGTGGTCAATTCAGTGACCGGCGGCGTCGAAGTCGGCAGCCACCTCACGAATCATGCGGGCATCGACAAGATCGTGTTTACCGGATCGGTCGCTACGGGCAAGAAGGTCATGGGCAGCGCCGCCCAGGGCCTGAAGCGCGTGACCCTCGAGCTCGGCGGGAACGATGCCGGCATCGTTCTGCCGGGCACCAAGATCGAACCGCTGCTCGAGAAGCTGTTCTGGGGTTGCTTCATCAACGCCGGGCAGACTTGCGCGGCGCTGAAGCGCCTCTACGTCCATCAAGACCAGTACGACGACGTGGTGCGCAAGCTCTCGGAGTATGTCGCCAAGATTCCGGTCGGCAACGGACTCGATCCGAAGAATCTGATCGGGCCGGTGTCGAACAAGATGCAGCTCGACAAGGTGGCGGATATGGTGGATGACGCGCGTGCCCGAGGTGCCGTCGTCGTCACGGGCGGCGTGCGACCGAAGGCGCCGGGATTCTTCTATCCGCTGACGGTCATCGCCAATGCCGCCGACGACATGCGCGTGGTGAAGGAGGAGCAGTTCGGCCCCGTCATTCCCATCGTGAAGTACAAAACCGTCGAGGAAGCCATCCAGCGGGCCAACTCGCTCGACGTCGGGCTGGGCGGCTCCGTGTGGGGAAACGATGCTCAGGAAGCGGCTCGGTACGCGAGCCGGCTCGAGTGCGGCACGGCCTGGGTGAATCAGCACGGCACGCTCCACCCCATGGCCCCCTTCGGAGGAGTAAAATCCTCCGGGATCGGGGTCGAGTTCAACCTCGACGGCCTGAAGGAATACACCACCGTGCAGGTCGTCAACGTCGCTCTGTGAGCGGGTCGCGACCCCGGGCGCACCGTGCGCGAGGCCCGGGGGGAACGAATCGATGAGTGAGTATCGGCAAAGTGCGGCGGCGATTCGCGCTCTGGTGCGCGAGGATGCGGTGCACCGCGACGTCTACGTGAATCCCGAGCTGTTCGATCTCGAGATGGAGCGGCTGTGGCGGTCGGCCTGGATTTACGTGGGGCACGAGTCCCAGGTGCCCAATGCCGGCGATTTCTACACGGTTGAGATCGCGCGCCAGCCCCTGCTGATGCTGCGCGGCGCCGACGGAGCGGTGCGCCTGCTGCTCAACCGCTGTGCGCACAAGGGCGCCAGGATCGTGGGCGCGGCATCGGGCAATTGCGGCAAGCTGCTGCGTTGTTCCTATCACGGGTGGACCTATGCGCTCGACGGCTCGTTGCGCACCGTGCCGCTCAAGAGCGGCTACGCCGGCACACGGTTCCCCGAGTCGGAATCCGCGGCCGGGTTGACGACGGTGGCGAATGTGGCCGTGCATCGAGGCTTCGTGTTCGCGCGCCTGAGCCGCGCCGGGGCGGCCTTCGAAGAATACTTCGGCGACAGCTTGAGCTCCATCGACAATCTGGCCGACCGATCGCCGGTGGGCCGCCTGGAAGTGGCGGGCCCCCCCTTGCGCTACATGCACAATAGCAACTGGAAGATGTTCGTGGAGAACCTCAACGACACCATGCATCCCATGGTGGCGCACGAATCCTCCGCGGGTACGGCACGGGATTTATGGAAGGCCCAACCGGCGGACGCGCCCAAGCCGATGGTGATCGAGCAATTTCTCCCCTTTGTCTCGAACTATGAATTCTTCGACAAGATGGGAGTGAGGATCTACGACCACGGCCACAGCTATACCGGCGTCAACTTTTCGATTCACTCGAGCTATTCGGCGATCCCGGAGTATCAGGCACAGATGGAGGCCGCCTACGGCACCGAGCGGGCGCAGGCCATTCTCGGCGAATCCCGGCACAACACCGTCTACTATCCGAGCCTGACGGTGAAGGGTGCCATACAGACCATTCGAGTCGTGAGGCCTATGGCCGTCGACCGCACTCTGATCGAGAGCTTCACGCTGCGGCTGGTCGGCGCGCCGGACGCGCTGCTCGAGCGCAGCGCCACCTATAACCGCATCATCAATGCCCCGACCTCGGTCGTCGGCCATGACGATCTGTTCTGCTATCGCGCCATTCAAGAGGGCCTGGCGGCGAACGGCAATGAATGGGTCAACCTGCAGCGCAACCATTCGGATCGAGAGCGCGAAGAAGGCCCGTCCGGCACGCACAACGGCACCAGCGAAGCCCCTATGCGCGGACAATTCCGCGCGTGGGTCGCGGCGATGGCGCCAAGCCCGGCGGGCGGATGATGCCGGCGGATGACCAGGCGCTGATTGCCTTCGTCTACCATGAGGCGCGCCTCATCGATGAGAAGCGCCTCGACGATTGGTACGACTTGTATGCCGACGATTGCCGCTATTGGATGCCGCTGATGCACGGCCAACCCCCGGGCGCGCGGTACACCTCGCTATTCGACGAAGACAAGCTGCTGCTCAAGATCCGCATCGAGCGGCTGCGCAGCCCGAGGTCCTATTCCCAGGCTTATCCGAGCCGGTGCCAGCACGTCTTGCAGGCGCCCATGGTGGAAAGCCGCGATGCGCCGGCAGGGATGGCGGTGCTGCGCACCCCCTTCCTGTATGTCGAGCACCAACAGGATCGGCAGGAAGTCTACGCCGGGATCGCCTGGCATCATCTGCGGTACTCAGGGGAGAGAATCGTCATTGCCATGAAAAAAATCGAGCTTCTGAACTGCGATGCGGCATTGCCGTCCATGCAGCTGTTTCCCTGATGACGACGCCTAAGAAAACGAACGACGGCGCCAATCGAGTCGTGATGACCGGCGGCAGTTCCGGCATCGGCCTCGCCACCGCGCGGGCATTTCTGGATGCCGGTTATCAAGTCATCAGCATTGCGCGGCGGCCCTGCCCGCTGGACTCGCCCCAGCTGACTTCCGTTAGCGTCGATTTGTCGGACGCCGCAGCCACGCGCGAGGCCGTCATGGAGGCGGCCGCGCGGACGCCGGCGACCACGGTCGTGCACTGCGCGGGCGCGATTCGCGAAAGGGCGGTCGAGGAGGCGAGCCTGGCGGATCTGGCGGATCTCGCCAATCTGCATCTGGGCGCGGCGCTGTCGCTGGTGCAGGCGAATTTGCCGGCGATGAAGCAGGCTCGCTACGGCCGGATCGTGCTGATCTCCTCGCGTGCCGTGCTGGGGCTTGCGAAACGCACGGTGTATTCGGCGACCAAGGCGGGAATGCTGGGCCTTGCACGTACCTGGGCGCTCGAGCTTGCGCCCTACGGAATCACCGCGAACGTCGTCGCGCCGGGTCCGATCGCGGAGACCGAAATGTTCGAGGAGATCATTCCGGCCGCCAGCGCCAAGATGGCCGCGGCAGCGAAGCAGGTGCCCGTCGGGCGATTCGGGACGCCCGAGGATGTGGCGCGCGCGGTCGCGTTCTTTGCCGACCCGAAGGCCTCTTTCGTGACCGGGCAGACCCTGTTCGTCTGCGGCGGCACCTCCGTCGGCAGTATCGTGTACTGAGGCGCGATCGCCGCCTTATTCCCGCAGCCCCCGATACTTCATCATGGCATCGATGGTCGGCGCCTTGCCGCGCCAAGCCTGGTACAGCTGCGCGAGATCCCGCGTATTGCCGCGCGACAACACCATTTTGCGGAAGCGGTCGCCATTGGCCCGGGTCAACCCGCCGTGCTCGTCGAACCATTGGTAGGCATCGTCATCGAGCATCTGCGTCCATAGGTAGGCGTAGTAGCCGGCCGAGTAGCCGCTATCCCAGATATGGCTGAAATAGCTGGATCGGTACCGCGGCGGCACGGCATCGATCGCCAGATGAGTCTTCGCGAGCGCCTGTTTTTCGAACTGGTCGGGATCCTGCAGGGGCGCATCGGCCGGCAGCATGTGCCATTGCATGTCGAGTTCGGCGGCCGCCAGTAGTTCGGTCAATGCGTAGCCCTCGTCGAAATTCTTCGCCTTCTTGATCTTCTCCACCAATGCCTGCGGCATGACGGCGCCGGTCTTGTAGTGGCGCGCATAGTGGTCGAAGACGGCCGGATACAGCGCCCAATGTTCGTTGAACTGCGAGGGAAACTCGACGAAGTCGCGCTGCGGGGTGGTGCCGGAGAGGGTGGGAAAACGCGTGTTCGCGAACATGCCGTGAAGCGCATGGCCGAATTCATGGAACATCGTCGTGACATCGTCGAAGCTGATGAGCGCGGGCTCGCCGGGGGCGGGCTTGGGGAGGTTCGCGACGTTGTAGACCACCGCGACGTTGCCCAGCAGCTTCGATGGGCGCACGAAGGAGGACATCCACGCGCCGCCATTCTTGTTGTCGCGCTTGAAGTAGTCGCAATAGAACAGCGCCAGAGGCCTGCCGTCGACGTCGGTGATCTCGAAAACGCGCACATCCGGCTGATAGACGGGAATGTCCTTGCGTTCCTTGAATTGGATGCCGTAGAGCTGGGTGGCCGCGTAGAACACGCCGTTTTCGAGCACATTGTTCAGCTCGAAATATGGCTTGATCTCGGCATCGTTCAGCGCATATTTCGCCCTGCGCACCTGCTCCGCATAGAAATTCCAGTCCCAGGCCTCGAGCGTGAAGCCGCCTTTCTGCGCATCGATCACGGCCTGGATGGCCGCCGCTTCGCGCGCCGCCTTGGCGGTGGCGACGGGCACCAACGCGTCCATGAATTGCAGCGCGGCTTGCGGCGTCTTCGCCATCTGATCTTCGAGCTTCCATGCGGCGTGGTTCGGATAACCGAGTAATTTCGCCCGTTGCGCGCGCAGCTGCGCCAGGCGGGCGATTATGGCGCGAGTGTCGTTCGCATCGCCATGTTCCGCGCGGTTCCAGGAATTCTGAAAAATAGCCTCGCGTGTTGCACGCACACTCAAGGAAGCGAGCACGGGCTGCTGCGTCGTGTTCTGCAGGGGGACCAGGTAGCCCTCTTGCTGGCGGCCTTTCGCGGCCTGCGCGGCCGCGGACAGCTGCGCATCGCTCAGGCCCGCGAGCGCCGCACGGTCGGAGCTCGAGTAGGCGCCTTGCTTGGTCGCTTCCAGCAGTTTGGTCGAGAAATCGTTGGATAGCGTCGAGGCCTCTTCGTTCAGCCGCTTGAGCTGCGTCTGGTCCGCGTCCGAGAGGTTTGCACCGGCGTGAACGAACTCATCGTAGGTGACCTCGACGAGCCGCAGCGCCTGCGCGTCGAGCTTGAGCGTGGCGCGCTGCTTGTAGACGGATGCGATGCGTTCGAACAGCTTCTTGTTCAGATGGATGGCATCCTCGTGTGCCGCCAGCTTCGGCGCCAGCGCGGCTTTTGCACTCTGCAGCACGGGATTGGTATCCGCTTCGCTCACTCCTCTGAAGGCCGACAGGGCGCGATCGAGGAGACGGCCGCTTCTTTCCATGGCGGCAAAGGTGTTTTCGAATGTCGGCGCAGCCGATTCATCGGCAATGTGCTCGATCTCGGCGAGCTGCTGCGCCATGCCGGCCTCGATGGCCGGCTGGTAGTCCTCGTCCTTGATCTTGTCGAAGGGCGGGGCGTGAAACGGCAGCGTGCTCGGCGCATAGAACGGGTTCGAGGGCCCGAAGTCCGCGGCGCCGGCGCGGCCGGTCAGGGAGAGCGTGGGCAGGGCAAGCGTACCGGCGACAATCAATGCGTTCATATGCTTCATGGTTTACCGCGGGTGTTTGATGACGATGGGGTGTGAGGTCGACAGGCCACCATCGACGGCGATGGCCTGTCCATTGACATAGGATGAGGCGTCAGAGGCCAAAAACAGTGCCGTGCGTGCGATCTCCTCCGGTACTCCCGGCCGCCGCAAGGGGTTGAGCTGCCCGATCTTGGCGGCGCTGCCGCGGGCGCGCGCCTGTTCGAAGATCGGGCGAGTCATTCCGGTTTCGATCAAGCCCGGGCAAATGGCATTGATGCGCACGCCCGTACCGGCCAGCTGGTTGGCTGCCGTTTGCACCAGGCTGATGACGCCGGCCTTGCTGGCGCTGTAGGGCATTCCACCCGCCCCCGAACGCAAGCCCGCGACCGAAGCCGTGCACAGGATGGAACCTCGTCCTCGCGGAACCATGGCGAGCGCAGCATGCTTGGCGGCGAGAAAGGCACCGATCAAGTTGACCTTGAGCACCTCGCTCCAGCGCTCGACGGTTTCCTCGAAGAAGGGCACCAGGCCTCCACTGATGCCGGCATTGGCGTAGCAGACATCCAATGCGCCATATTCCTTGACCGCGAGGGACACCGCGCCGGCGACATCTGCCTCCGCGGAGCAATCGCCGACCAGCGCCAGGGCGCGTCCGCCGGCCGATCGAATGTCGGACACGGTGGTCTCGACTTCGGCGGCGAGATCCAGGGCCACCACCGCGGCGCCCTCGGCGGCGAACAACAGGGCGCTTGCACGCCCAATGCCGCTGGCCGCGCCGGTCACCAGGGCGATTTTGCCTTGTAGGATATTCATGAAGTAGCAGGCGGACGGTACTGTATGTCGAGTTAGTTTAGCATCACCCGGCATCCGGCCGGGCGCAACAATCCTGCGTGTGCGGCATCCGCCTGCCGGCGTCGCTTGATGGTGCGGCAGGGCTATAATGCCGTTCGACCAAACACGAGGGAGGTTCCCCCATGTCCGAGGAACCCAACACGATTTCACGCCGAGAGTTTACCGCCCTGTCCATCGCCGCCGGCGTCGCTGCGGCAACGGGCGCTTCGGGAGCCGCTGCAGCCGAGATGGTCGATAGCGACGTGCAGGTCGCGACTGCCGCCGGCCGTTGCGACGCCGCGCTGATCCACCCTCGACACGGCTCGTGGCCGGGCGTCGTCCTGTTCACCGATGTATTCGGACTTCGCCCCACCATGCGCGAGATGGCGAAGCGGCTGGCCGCGGACGGCTTCACGGTGCTGGTGCCGAATCCGTTCTACCGATCGACCCAGGCACCCGGCCTGTCGTTGGACATCGATTTCAACAATCCCGCCGACCGCGCCAAGATGGACGCCTTGCGCAAGCCGCTGAGCGGCGATGCGGTCGCGCAGGATGCCACGGCGTACGTGAAATTCCTGGATTTGCAACCCACGGTCGACAAGAACGCCAAGATGGCCGTGTTCGGCTATTGCATGGGCGGCCCGATGAGCATGCGGGCGGCCGCGTCCAACCCCGATCGCATCGGGGCAGGCGCGTCATTTCACGGCGGAGGATTGGTCACCGACGCCCCGGACAGCCCGCACCGGCTGGTACCCAGGATCAAGGCTCGGTATTACTTCGCCATCGCGATGAACGACGATCAGCGCCAGCCCGATGCGAAGAGCACACTGGACGAGGCGTTCAGGGCGGCGAATCTGCGGGCGAAGATCGAAGTCTACGATGGCTGCCTGCACGGCTGGTGCGTGAAGGATATGCCGGCCCCCGCCGGCAAGCCGGCCATCTATAACGAAGCACAGGCGGAGCGCGCCTGGCGCGAGCTGGTGAGACTCTACAAGAGGGCACACGTTTGACATGAGCGAAGCATTCATCTGCGATTTTGTGCGCACGCCCATCGGCCGCTACGAAGGTGGGCTGTCGCGCGTTCGGACGGACGACCTGGCGGCTGCCGCCATCCGGCACCTGGTGAGCCGAAACAGCGCGGTCGGCGAGGCCGTCGATGAGGTGTTCCTGGGCTGTGCCAACCAAGCCGGCGAGGACAATCGAAATGTCGCGCGCATGGCGTTGCTGTTGAGCGGGCTACCGGCGCACGTGCCCGGAGTGACGCTCAATCGGCTGTGCGCATCCGGACTGGACGCCGTGGCGGCGGCGGGCCGCGCCATTCGAGCCGGCGAGATCGAGCTTGCCGTCGCAGGCGGAGTCGAGTCGATGACGCGCGCGCCCTTCGTGATGGGGAAGGCGGAGCGCGCCTTCCAGCGCACGGCCGAGATTTACGACACCACCATCGGCTGGCGCTTCGTGAATGCGCAAATGAAGGCTTCCTACGGGGTGGATTCGATGCCTGAAACCGGCGAGAACGTCGCCGTCGAGTTCAATATATCGCGCGAGGATCAGGACGCCTTCGCCTGCCGCTCGCAGCAGCGCGCCGCCCGCGCCCAACAGGCCGGCGTGCTCGCCGAGCAGATCGTGCCCGTGACCGTCGCCGCAACCAAGGGCGGCGCCGCGCAATCGATCGAACGCGACGAGCAGCTGCGGCCCGAGACCACCTTGGAAGCGCTCGCCAAGCTCAAGCCCGTGGTGCGCGCCGGCGGCACCGTCACGGCGGGAAACGCATCGACGATCAACGACGGCGCCGCGGCGCTGCTGCTGGCATCGGGTGCGGCCGTGGAGAATTATGGGCTCACGGCGCGCGCGCGAGTGCTCGGATTTGCATCGGCGGGAGTCGCGCCGCGCATCATGGGAGTGGGCCCGATCCCGGCCGTCGGCAAGCTCGCGGAGCGGCTGCGGCTCAAAGTTTCCGATTTCGACGTGATCGAACTGAACGAGGCCTTCGCGTCGCAGGCATTGGCCTGCCTGCGCGCCCTGGGGCTGGCGGACGACGCCGAGCACGTCAACCCCAATGGCGGCGCCATCGCCTTGGGGCATCCGCTCGGCATGTCCGGCGCGCGCATTGCCGGGGCGGCGGTGCAGGAGCTGCGGCGCCGCTCGGGCCGCTATGGATTGGCCACCATGTGCGTGGGCGTCGGACAGGGCGCCGCGCTGGCATTCGAAAGAGTATGAGTGCGCCGGGCGCGCGCGGGTATGAGTTCGCCCGCCGCCCGGGCGAGTGCGAGTGTGCGGGCCATGCGAGTGCGCGGAGCGCCCTGAGCATCCTTTCAAAGGTGGGCGCACGCTGCTACATTAGCTGTACAGGGCGGAACGCAGTTCTGCATAGTGGAATTAACTGGCGGTGGAATTGAACGCGGCATGAACACACTGAGTTTCGAGGTCAGGGAGGGCGTCGCCGTCCTCACTTTCGAGAATCCGCCGGTCAACAGTCTCGGGCTGGAATTGCGCCAGGCATTGACGGCGGCCATCGAGCGCGCCAATGCCGATTCGGCCGTGCAGGCCATCGTGTTGATCGGCTCCGGGGCGGGATTTTCCGGAGGCGCCGACATCCGCGAATTCGGCACGCCCAAGGCGGCTGCCTATCCGAATCTGCGTACGGTGATCGGCACGGTGGAAGACAGCGCCAAGCCGGTCATCGCGGCCGTCGGCGGAGTGTGCATGGGCGGCGGCCTGGAACTGGCGATGGGGTGCCACTATCGGGTGAGCGTGCCGGGAGCGCGCATTGCACTGCCGGAAGTGAAGCTCGGGCTATTGCCCGGCGCCGGCGGCACGCAGCGGCTGCCGCGCCTGCTCGGGGTCGAGGCCGCGCTCAACCTCATCGTCTCCGGCGCGACCGTCGCCTCGGAGAAGCTGCGCGGGACTCCTTTGTTCGACGCCTTCGCAGAGGGCGACCTGTTGGAACATGCCCTGAGCTTCGCGCGCCGGGTGACCGCCGAGAAGCGCGGGCGTAAGCGGGTGCGCGACATCAAGCTCGACATGCCCAATGCCGATGCCTACTTCCAGTTCGCGCGCAATACTATCAAGACCGTGGCCGGCCCGTATCCGGCGCCCCTGGCCTGTCTCGAGGCCGTCGCAGCGGCGGTCGAGAAGCCCTTCGAGGCCGGGCTCAAGCGCGAGCGGGAGCTGTTCACCGGTTTGATGCTGTCGCCCGAGTCGGCGGCGCTGCGTCACGTGTTCCAGGCGGAACGCGCGGCCTCGCACATCCTCGGAATTCCGGACGATACGCCGGTCAGGCCCATCGCCAAGGTCGGAGTCATCGGCGCAGGCACCATGGGCGGCGGCATCACGATGAGTCTGATCAATGCCGGGTTGCCGGTGGTGTTGCTCGAGACCAAGCAGGAGGCGCTCGATCGGGGGTTGGCCAATATCCGCCGCAATTACCAGGGCGCGCTGCGCAAGGGAACACTCAGCGAAGCCAGTCTCGAGCAGCGCCTGGCGCTGATCACTCCCACACTGGACTATGCGCCGCTGCGCGACGTCGACCTGGTCATCGAAGCCGTGTTCGAGAGCATGGAGGTGAAACGCCAGGTATTCGAAACCCTGGACGGCGTGGCCCGGCAGGGTGCCATTCTCGCCTCGAACACCTCCGCGCTGAACCTCAACGACATCGCAAATTTCACGCGCCGTCCCCAGGAGGTCATCGGACTGCATTTCTTCAGCCCCGCCAATGTAATGCGCCTGCTCGAGGTGGTGCGCGGCGCCAAGACCGCGCCCGACGTGCTGGCCACCGCGATGCGCCTGTCCAAGACCATGGGGAAGATTGCCGTGGTGTCCGGCGTATGCGACGGCTTCATCGGCAACCGCATGCTGGCTCGCTACGGCGCCGCCGCGCACGATCTGCTGATGGCCGGCGCCCTGCCGCAGCAGGTCGACGCCGCGCTGCAGGATTTCGGAATGGCGATGGGTCCGTTTCGAGTCGGCGATCTGGCGGGCCTCGATATCGGGTGGGCGCTGCGCAAGCGGCGGGCGGCCGAGTTTCCGGACCGCGACTTCTCCAATGTGTCGGACGTATTGTGCGAGGCCGGCCGCTTCGGCCAGAAAACCGGCGCCGGCTGGTATCGCTACGACCCCGGTTCGCGCAGTCCGATTCCTGACCCGAAGGTCACGGCCATTATCGAGGAGTATCGGCGGCAAAAAGGTTTTACGCCGCGCGACGTGAGCGCCGAGGAGATCGTCGAGCGCTGCCTGTGCGCGCTGATCAACGAAGGCGCGCGCATCATCGAGGACGGCATCGCGCAGCGCGCCTCCGACATCGACCTGGTCTACCTCAACGGCTACGGCTTTCCGGCCTACCGCGGCGGACCGATGTTCTACGCCGACCAAACGGGCCTGCACGAAATAGCGCACGCCCTGCAGAGGATCGCGGCGCAGCCCGGCAGCGACGTGGGCGCGTGGACGCCGGCGCCGCTGCTCACACGATTGGCCCAACAGGGCCAGACCTTCAGTGGATTCAAAGGATCAGCCAAGTGACAGACGCGGTCATCGTATCTACGGCGCGCACCGGACTGGGCAAGAGCTGGAAAGGTGCCTTCAACATGACGTATGGCGCGACGCTCGGCGCGCATTCGGTGCGCCACGCCGTGGAGCGAGCCCGCATCGATCCGGCCGAAGTCGAGGACGTGATCATGGGCTCGACCTTCGGCGAGGGCACGACGGGGGGCAATATCGCGCGCGCCATCGCCTTGCGCGCCGGCCTTCCGGTGACCACGGCGGGATTGAGCATCAACCGCTTCTGCAGTTCCGGGCTGCAGTCCATCGCGCTGGCCGCGCAGCGCATCATGGCGGGCGAGGCGGCGGTGATAGTCGCCGGCGGCGTCGAGAGCATCTCCTGCGTGCAGAACGAAGCGAACACGCATATGCGCCGCGATCCGTGGCTGATCGAGCACAAGCCGACCCTGTACTGGAACATGCTGCAAACCGCCGAGCAGGTCGCCAAGCGCTACCACATCGCCAAGGAGGCTCAGGACGAATACGGCGTGCGCAGCCAGCTGCGCGCGGCGGCGGCGCAAGCCGCGGGCAAGTTCAAGGACGAGATTGCGCCCATGACCACTCTCATGGGGGTTGCGGACAAGGCGAGCGGCTCGCTCGGCACGCGCGAGGTGACCATTGCCAGCGATGAGGGCATTCGACCCGACACGACTCTCGAGGCGGTCGCCAAGATTCGCCCGGCCATACCGGGCGGCGTGGTGACGGCGGGCAATGCCAGCCAGTTTTCCGACGGCAGCAGTGCGGTGGTGGTCATGGACGGCAAGCTGGCGGAGCGGCGCGGTCTCGAGCCGCTGGGCGTATTCCGCGGTTTCGCGGTCGCCGGATGCGAGCCCGACGAGATGGGTATCGGCCCGATTTATGCGGTGCCCAAGCTTTTGCAGCGCACCGGCTACAAGGTGAGCGACATCGACTTGTGGGAGCTGAACGAAGCCTTCGCCTGCCAGGTGCTTTACTGCCGCGATCGGCTGGGTATTCCCGACGAGCGCTTGAACGTCAACGGCGGCGCCATCGCGGTCGGTCATCCCTATGGCGTCAGCGGCGCGCGCCTCACCGGGCACGCGCTCATCGAGGGCAGGCGCCGCGGCGCCAAGCGGGTGGTGGTCACCATGTGCATCGGCGGCGGTCAGGGTGCCGCCGGCCTGTTCGACGTGCTCTGACATGGGCGTGCGCGAGCTGTTCGAGCTCAAGGGCAGGGTGGCGCTGGTCACCGGCGGCTCGCGAGGCCTCGGCCTGCAGATCGCACAGGGCCTCGGGGAGATGGGCGCCAGGATCGCCATCAGCGCGCGCAAGCCGGCGGAACTCGAAGAAGCCAAATCGCTGCTCGCCAGGCAGGGCATCGAGGCATTGACGGTGGTCAATGACCTGGCCGAGCCCGAGCAAGTGCCGGCGCTGGTCGAGGCGGCGGCCGGTCACTACGGGCGAATCGATATCCTGGTCAACAACGCCGGCACCAGCTGGGGTGCTCCGGCCGAGGATTACCCGCTCGAGGCGTGGAACAAGGTCATGACCTTGAACGCCACCGCCGTGTTCACGCTCAGCCAGGCGGTGGCGAAGCGCTGCTTCATACCGCAGCGCTCGGGCAACATCATCGTCGTCGCCTCGGTCGCGGCGCTGCGCGTCGGAATGCAGATGAAGGCCGCCGCTTACTACTCGTCGAAGGCGGCCGCCTTGCAGCTGACGCGCGTGCTTGCCGCGGAGTGGGGAGCGCACGGCATCCGCGTCAACGCGATTTGCCCGGGATTCTTTCCCTCGAAAATGTCCAGCGGCGTGCTCGAAAAGATCGAAGCCTCGGTGATCCGGCAGACGCCGCTGGGGCGCCTCGGCGGCGACACCGATCTGATGGGTGCCGCGGTATACCTCGCCTCGGACGCATCGCGCCACGTCACGGGCCAATACATCGCCGTGGACGGCGGCGCGTCCAACGCATGAGGCAAGGCGCTCGCATGAGGCAGGCGCTGCGTATTCCCGCCGCCAAGGCTGCGGCATGAGCAGCCCGGCCGAGGGACTGCGGTCTCCCCCGGCAACGCATGCCTTCGACACTGCCCGCCTCTCGGCCTGGATGCAGGCGAACATCGAGGGTTTCTCCGGCCCGATCGAATTGCAGCAATTCGCCGGCGGGCAATCCAATCCCACGTTTCTGGTGCAGTCGGCCGGGCGCCGTTACGTGCTCAGGCGCAAGCCGCCGGGCAAGCTGTTGCCGTCGGCGCACGCGGTCGAGCGCGAGTACCGGGTCATCGTGGCGCTGACAGGGACCGAAGTGCCGGTGGCGAGGGCCTATGCCCTGTGCGAAGACCCCGCGGTGATCGGCGCCGCGTTCTATGTCATGGATTACGTCGAGGGGCGGCTGTTTTGGGACGCGGCGCTGCCCGAGGTGGACCCTGCCGAGCGCCGTCCGATCTACGAGGAAATGACGCGCGTGATCGCCGCGCTTCACTCGGTGGACTACGCCGCGGCGGGCTTGGGCGATTTCGGCAAGCCCGGCCGCTACATCGAGCGGCAGGTGCTGCGCTGGACGCAGCAGTACCGCGCTTCGCAAACCGAAAGCATCGATGCCGTGGAACGGCTCATCGAGTGGCTGCCCGAGCACATTCCGGCGGGCGAGGAGACCGGGATCGTGCACGGCGATTTTCGGCTCGATAACGCCATATTTCACCCGCGCGAGCCGCGCATCCTGGCGGTGCTGGACTGGGAGCTGTCGACGCTGGGCCATCCTCTGGTCGATCTGGCCTATCTGTGCATGCGCTACCATCTGTCGGCCGAGCAGTTTCGAGGTCTCGGGGGAATCGACTGGACGGCGCTGCGGATTCCGAGCGAAGCGGAGTGTGTCGCCGACTACTGCCGGCGGCGCGGGCGTGCGCCGGTGGCGCCGCGGGAGTGGACCTATTATCTGGCATTCAACATGTTCCGCTTGACGGGAATTTTACAGGGCGTGCTGGCGCGCGCGATTCAGGGCAATGCGTCGAGCGCGACGGCACTGGAAGCGGGCCTGCGGGCAAAGCCGCTGGCGGAACAGGCGTGGGCATTGGTGCGCCAATCCTTCGACGCCTAGCCGAAGACCCGAGGATACTGGCCGCAGATCGAGGATACAGCATGGATTTCTCTCACAGCGACAAGGTGCGTTTCCTGCAGGACAAGCTGCAGCGTTTCATGGACGCTCACATCTATCCGGCCGAGCCGCTGTTCGAGGCGGAAATGGACAAGAACCGCCGCGCCGGCGATCCGTGGCGCCCCACCGCCGTCATGGAGGATTTGAAGCGCAAGGCGGGGGCGGAGGGCCTGTGGAACCTGTTCTTGCCGCATTCCGAGCTGGGCGCGGGACTCTCCAATCTCGAGTACGCGCCGCTGTGCGAAATCATGGGGCGCTCGCATCTGGCTCCCGAAGCCTGCAATTGTTCGGCCCCCGACACCGGCAACATGGAAGTGCTGGCCCGCTATGGCACTCCCGAGCAGCAAGCACGCTGGCTGACCCCGCTGCTCGAGGGGCGGATCCGCTCGGCTTTCGCGATGACGGAACCCGACGTGGCCTCGAGCGACGCCACCAATATCCAGTCCTCCATCGTGCGCGACGGCAGCCACTACCTGATCAACGGCCGCAAGTGGTGGACCTCCGGCGCCGGAGATCCGCGCTGCGAAATCCTGATTTTCATGGGCAAGACCAATCCGGCCGCGGGGCTGCACAGCCAGCAGTCCATGATTCTGGTGCCCATGAGCACGCCCGGCGTGAGGCGGCTGCGCCAGCTGACGGTGTTCGGTTACGATCACGCGCCGCACGGCCACGCGCAGATCGATTTCGTCGACGTGCGCGTGCCGGTGGAGAACATTCTGCTCGGAGAGGGGCGCGGCTTCGAAATCGCGCAGGGGCGCCTGGGACCCGGCCGCATTCATCATTGCATGCGCTTGATCGGGGTCGCCGAACGGGCGCTCGAGATGATGTGCAAGCGTGCCCAGCAGCGCGTCGCCTTCGGCCGGCGCGTGTCGGAGCAGGGCGTCACGCTCGAGCGCATCGCCGAATCGCGCATCCTCATCGATCAAGCACGCTGGTTGGTGCTCAATGCGGCCTATATGATGGACACCGTGGGAAATCGTGCGGCCAAGAAGGAGATCGCCATGATCAAGGTGGCCGCGCCCAACATGGCCTGTCGGGTCATCGATTGGGCCATTCAGGTCCACGGCGGCGGCGGGGTCAGCGATGACTTCCCGCTGGCCGCCGCCTACGCCGCCGCGCGCACGCTGCGGTTTGCCGATGGACCGGACGAAGTGCATCGCGAGCAGATCGGTAAGCTGGAATTGGGGCGCTATCGGGCCGGCGCCTGAAGCTCGAGCATGTCGGACCGACACTTCAAATTCTGGCCGGCTCATGCGATGCGCGAACTGATCGCGCCCGCCACCAATCTCTTCTACAACGCAGAGGTGTCGGCGCGCCGCTATCCGCACAAGCCCTTCCTCGTGTTCTACGATACGGCGGTGACATTCGCGCAATTGCTCGAGCAGGCCGAGCGTGTCGCGGGATTTCTCGAGCATCGCTGCGCGGTACGCAAGGGCGATCGAGTGCTGCTGCTCATGCAGAACAGCCCGCAGTTCGTCATCGGCTACTATGGCATCCTGCGCGCCGGCGCCGTCGTGGTGCCGCTCAACCCCATGAACCTCACCCACGAAATCCTGCGCTATGCGCAGGACGCGGGTACCAGCACCATCCTGGTGTCGCAGGAACTGTACCCGCGGGTCGAAGCGCTGCTGGGGAGCTCGGTGCTCGAGACGGCGATCGTCGCCGCCTATTCGGATTATCTGCGGCAGCCGACCACTCTGGCGGTACCCGACTTCGTCGCGGCGCCGCGCGTGGAGATTGCCGCGCCGAAGGTCACCCTGTGGCGCGACGTGCTGGCGGCCGGCTTGCAGCCGGGGCCTCTGACGGCGGGGCCGGACGATTTGTGCGTAATGCCCTACACCTCCGGTACCACGGGGCAGCCCAAAGGCTGCATGCACACTCACCGCAGCGTGATGCACACCCTGATCGCCGGCATGCGCTGGTTCTCGCTGCAGCCCGAGATCACCTTGATGGCCGTGGCTCCGCTGTTTCACGTGACCGGGATGCAAGGAGGCATGAACGGCCCCCTGTACGTCGGCAACACTGTCATCATGCTGCCTCGCTGGGATCGCAGCGCCGCGGCCGAATGCGTGCAGCGCTACCGGATTGCGAGCTGGACCGCCATTCCCACCATGATTCAGGACTTCTTCGCCAATCCCGATATCGCCAAGTACGACCTCAGCTCGATACGGCGCCTGACCGGAGGCGGCGCCGCCATGCCCGCGGCGGTGGCGCAGCGTCTCCTCGACATGGGCGTCACCTACTATGAGGGATACGGGCTGTCGGAGACCATAGGTGCCACTCACTTGAATCCCCCCGAGCATCCGAAGAAGCAGTGCCTGGGCATTCCGATCTACGGCGTCGACTCGAGAGTGGTCGATCCCGCCACCTTGCAGGAGCTGCCCGTCGGCGAGGTGGGTGAAATCATCACTCACGGCCCGCAAGTGTTCCTGGGCTATTGGAACAAGCCCGAGGATAACGCCCAGGCGCTGGTGGAAATCGACGGCAAACGCTTCTTGCGCACCGGCGATCTCGGCAAGGCGGATGAAGATGGTTACTTCTTCATCGTGGATCGGCTGAAGCGCATGATCAACGCGTCCGGTTTCAAAGTATGGCCCACCGAGGTGGAATCTCAGATGTACCAGCACCCCGCAATTTTGGAAGCCTGCGTCATCGGCACGCAGGATGCGCACCGCGGCGAGACCGTCAAGGCCGTGGTGGTGCTCAGGCCGGAGTGGCGCGGCCGCGCGAACGAGCAAGCCATCATCGACTGGTGCCGGGAAAATATGGCGGCCTACAAATACCCGCGCATCGTCGAGTTCGTCGACGCCCTGCCCAAGTCCGGCGCCGGCAAGATCATGTGGCGCGAGCTGCAGGATCGCGAAAATGCCGCCGCCAACCGGCAAGCGAGGCCCTCTTGAAAGCCCTGCTCAGCAAGCAGGCCGGCGGTCCCGACACCCTGGTGCTCGAGGAGATCGCGGAGCCGCTCGCCGGCCCAGGCCAGGTGCGCATCGCGGTGCGTGCCTGCGCAATCAACTTTCCCGACCTGCTGATCATCCAGGATCTGTATCAATACAAGCCGCCGCGTCCGTTCGCGCCCGGCGCCGAAGTCGCGGGAGTGGTCGACGCGGTGGGCGAGGGCGTCGAGCACCTGCGCAGCGGCGATCGCGTGCTGATCTCGCCGGTGCGCGGCGGCATGGCCGAGAAGGCCGTGGGGCCGGCGGGCAATTGCTGGAAGATTCCCGACGCCATGCCCTTCGACGAGGCCGCGGCACTGCTCATGACCTACGGCACCTCGCAGCATGCGCTCAAGGACCGCGCGGCCCTGCGCGCAGGAGAGACTTTGCTGGTGCTGGGCGCCGCGGGCGGCGTCGGGCTCGCGGCGGTGGAGCTGGGCAAGGCCACGGGTGCGCGGGTTGTCGCAGCGGCATCCAGCGCGGAAAAACTTGCGCTGGCGCGCGAGCACGGCGCCGATGATGGGGTTCAATATCCGGCGGGACCCCTGGACAAAACCCAGGCTCGCGCGCTCACCGACCGCCTCAAGGCCGCATGCGGCGCCGACGGCGCCCAGGTGATCTACGACCCGGTGGGGGGCGACTACACCGAGGCGGCGCTGCGCGCCATCGGCTGGCAGGGCCGGCATCTGGTGGTCGGGTTTACCGCCGGCATCGCGAAGTTGCCGCTCAACCTGACGCTTCTCAAGAGCTGCCAGGTGGTGGGCGTGTTCTGGGGAGAATTCACCACGCGCTTTCCGGCGCAGCACGCGGCCAATGTGGCGGCGCTGATGGATTTGTACCGCGAAGGCCGCATCAAACCCGCCATCACCGAACGCTATCCCTTGTCGCGCGGCGCCGAAGCCATCGCCCGGCTCGGCGCACGCCAGGCGCGCGGCAAAGTGGTGGTGACCATGGGTTGACGAACCCGAGGATGCGATACTGCATCGAGGGAGGCGCCGCCGGCCGGATTGGCGCATCATATCCAAGCATAAACACCCATAATTCGTAGTTCAGGGACGATCCGATGTTCGCGCGATGCCTCAGCCTTCTATCGGCCGTCCTAATGGCCGTCCTAATGGCCGGACTGATCGATGCCTGTGGCGGCGGCTCCGGCAATTCAGGTTCCGTCGTGAAGACGCCCGGCGGAACGATCCAAAGTCCGGTCAACCTGAATCTCTATCCCAACCAGTCCACGGCCAGCGTTCCGCGAATTACGGTCATGGTGACCTCGGTCGGCTCCGCAGCGGTCCAGATACCGGCGGCGTTCGACACCGGGTCTGCGGGAGTCACGCTGTACGCGCCGAATGTCTTTCCCGCCAGCATGGTGACCGCGAACGGATTCATCTTCCCCGAAGGGCAAACATCGCTTACCTACAATGGCATCACCATCACCAATCAGCAGGGCACGCGAACCTACGGCAGCACCAACTTAAGAGCGCAGAACGGCAATCTCGGTTTTGCGACCCTGACATTCGGCGACGCGCAGGGGACGCTGACGACCGCCGTTACACCGGTTTTCTTTTACTATTCCGTAACGGACCTCACCACGGGTGCCACCATCCCGCCCGGGTCGCTGCAGCTGGGCATTTTCGGTGTCGCCAGCACCAGCGGCGAAATCGTGATGCCTGGATCCATCGAGCCTGCGGGCGGATATCCCGCATGCGCCACGGACACCACCGGCAGCTGTTATACGGTGAGCCCGCTGAAATATCTGAAATACGCCGCCGGCGTGCATGCCGGTTTCATGCTGGCCCCCGCGTCGATTCAAACATGCGACATCGATGCTGCCGGTAGCTGCGCACCCGAAGCCATACTGACGGTTGGTCTCGACGCGGCGCTCGAATCGGGATTCAGCATGATGTCGCTGCCATGTCCGCCGAGTGGGTATGTCGGGCCCGCAACCATCGCTGGCTATCCTGTTTGCCAGAAAACCACGGACGACGTGACCATCACGGTGTCGCAGGGCGCCACCGGATCCATCACCGGCGGTGCGGTATTCGACACCGGCACGTCGAACATGCAGATCGCCGTGCCGCAGGGAAGCTCCTTCCCGGCGGTGGTACCGGCCGGCACTTCAGTGTTGGTTGCCACACCCTCCGGATTCACATACAGCTATGTGAGCACGGAGTCCGACCCATTGTTCACCATCGTCAATTCCGGCTTCAGCGGTCCGAGCATCGTCGGGATCGGCTACTTCACCACTCATTCGTTCGTGATCGATTTCAGCTCGAGCACCACCGGCTGGAAGTGAGCTGAGCAGGACTCGTTCAGCCTCGCGGCGGCCCGGCAAGTTCTGAAGACGAGCGAGCGGCCGGTAGGCCTTACTTTTTCAAGTATTGATGCACGATATCGACCAGTTCTTCGGCGGCGCCAACGCGTGGGTCCTTATGATCGGTCAGTGGACCGATGATGTGTTCGCGAATGTGGTCTTCAATGACTTCGGCGATGAAGCCATCGAACGCTCCCCGGCACGAAGTCGCCTGCTGCAGAACGTCGGCGCAGTCCTGATCGGTCTCGACGGCGCGTTCAATGGCTTCGATCTGCCCGCGCAATCGCCTGATCCTGTTTAGCAGCTTCACCTTTTCCTTTGCGACATGACCCATGACTCAAAATTCCCTCTTCCGATGGGGTGGGCTATCGTAGTCGAACTTCGACGGTCAAGTGCGAGAGAGAGCTGAATCGGGCGAGCCTGGTTCGATAATAGTCCGCATCGCGTGCCTGGCGTGTGGCGACGCAGATAATCGCGCCGAGGTGCCCAGGGCCCAGGCGCCATAGGTGAAGATCGGATATCCGGTCGCCATCCTCTTCGATGGTTTGCCTGACCTGGTCGGCCATGCGCCGATCCGGATTCATGTCGAGGAGGATGGCTCCGGTGTCCCGGATCAGACCAAACGACCAGCTGGCGATCACGCAGGCGCCGGCAATCCCGGCCAGGGGATCCATCCAAAGCCATCCGAATGTGCGGGCGAGCAGCAGGCCGACGATGACGAGTACGGATACCGCGGCATCTGCCATCACATGGATCACTGCAGCTCGCATATTGTTGTCGCGGTGTGCCTTGCCGTGCACGTGGTCATGGTCGTGACCTTGCTCGTGCTCGTGCTCGTGCTCGTGCTCGTGCTCGTGCTCGTGACCGTGGCTGTGCCCATGGCCGTGTCCGCTGCCGCTCAGCAGCCAGGCGCTGGTGACGTTCACGGCGAGGCCCAGGCAGGCGATCGGAATGGCCTCCGCGAAATGGATGGAAACTGGAAAGAATACGCGCACGATCGACTCATAGCCGATTAGCAGCGCAATCATCGCAAGGATGATGGCGCTGGTGAAACCGGCGAGATCTCCGAGCTTGCCGGTGCCGAAAGTGAACCGCCCGTCGTCGGCATGCTTACGAGAGTAGGTGTAGGCCAGCGCGGCGAGGAGCAGGGCGCCGGCGTGCGTGCTCATGTGCAAGCCATCCGCCACCAGGGCGATGGACCCGAAGAGAAGGCCGCCGGTGATCTCGGCGGCCATCATGATTCCGCAGAGCCAGATGACCGCCCAGGCTTTGCGTTCGCTCCTCTCGTGCCCCGCTGCAAGGAACATGTGGGAGTGGGGCGGTTCGTCGATAGCCATGGCTCGTTATAGCATACCCACCTACCCTATATGGCGGTACCTTGTCGCCGGCAGTCAAGAACTTGGCGTCGAAAGCACGGCGCGCCCGGCCGCGGAGTGCCATAAGTAGAGCATGGAGAATCTCGCGTGGACTTGAAATATACCGCTGAGGAGCAGGCGTTTCGCCGCGACGTGCGCGCCTTTCTCGAGTCCGAGCTGCCCGCCGACATCCGCACGCGCACGTCCCTGGGGAAGCGCCTGCGCAAGGATGATTTGACGCGCTGGCAGAGGATTCTGCACGGCCGCGGCTGGGGCGCGGTGATGTGGCCGGAGCGTTTCGGCGGCACGGGCTGGAACGTCATCCAGCAGCATATATTCGAGGAGGAGAGGGCGGATATCGGTGCGCCCCCGCAGAATGCGTTCTCCTTGAGAATGCTGGCGCCGGTGTTGATGGCGTTTGCCGACCCCGGGCAGCAAGAATATTTCCTGCCGAGAATCATCACCGGTGAAGATTGGTGGTGCCAGGGTTACTCCGAACCCGGCTCAGGCTCCGATCTTGCCTCGCTGCGGACCAGCGCGGTGCGCCGGGGCGATCACTACATCGTCAACGGCCAGAAGACATGGAACACCCTGGGTCAGTACGCCGACTGGATTTTCTGCCTGGTGCGCACCAGTGCCGAGGGAAGGCCGCAGCAGGGCATATCGTTCCTTCTGATCGACATGAAATCCGCGGGGATCACGCTCAAGCCGATCACCATGCTGGACGGCGAGAATGAGATCAACGAGATCTGGTTCGACAATGTGCAAGTGCCCGCGCACAACCTGGTCGGCGACGAGAACAAGGGGTGGACTTATGCGAAATTTCTCCTGACGCACGAGCGTACCAACAACGCCGGCATCGGCAGCTGCAAGAGGGCATTGAAGAAGCTCAAGCAGATCGCCGCGGAGCAAATCGCCCACGGTCGGCCGCTGATCGAAGATGTCCGATTTCGCGACCGCATCGCCGAGGTGGAACTCGAGCTGATGGCGCTCGAGATCACCAATCTTCGGGTGCTGTCCGCCACCGCGAGCGAGTCGCGCGCTCTCGGACCGGAGGTGTCGGTCCTCAAGATCAAGGGTTCGGAGATTCAACAAGCGCTGGCGGAGCTGCAAATGCAGGCGCTGGGACCCGATGCCCTGCCATGCTTGCGCGAAGCGCTCGAGATGGACTGGGTTGCCGATCCTTCATTCGCGGAACATTATCGGCCGTATGCGCCGCCGCTCGCCGGCCAATACTTCAATTTGCGCAAGACCACGATTTACGCGGGATCCAGCGAGATCCAGAAAAACATCATCTCGCAGCACATCCTGGGCTTGTAAGCGGCACCGTGGATTTCAACTACAGCAATGAGCAGATTGCGCTGCAAGAAACATTGCAGCGCTTCATATCCCGCGACTATGGCTTCGAGCGGCGGCGCGAGCTGGCGCGCTCGGAGTTGGGATTCTCCGCCGAGGCATGGACGCAGTTTGCCGGCTTGGGTCTGTTGTCTCTGCCATTCGAGGAACAGTTCGGCGGACTGGGCGGCAACGCCGTCGACGTCATGCTGGTGATGGAGCAGATCGGGCGGGGACTGTTGCTGGAACCTTTCTTGAGCAGCATCGTGATCTGCGGCGGATTGATCCGCGACGCGGGGTCCGAGCCGCAGAAGGGACGACTGCTGCCGCGGATAGGCGGCGGAGAAACGAAGCTGGCGCTCGCCTGCTACGAGGCAGGCGGCCGCTACGACCTGGCGCAGGTGACATGCACGGCCGAGCGCGGCGCCGGCGGCTGGCGTCTGTCGGGCACCAAGGCCGTCGTCCTCGATGCTCCCTCGGCCGATTACTTCATCGTGTCGGCGCGTATCGGCGGCGGCGATGCTCAGCAGGGCATTTCCCTGTTCCTGCTGGAGCGCGGCAGCGCGGGCTCGTCGCTGCACTCCTATCCCACGCACTCGGGCGGACGTGCCGCGGATTTGCGGCTCGATGGCGCGGCACCCGGCGCGGATGCGCTGATCGGCGCGCCCGGCGGCGGCTTGGCCATCCTCGAGCGCGCGGTGGACAAGGGCGCCGCCGCGCTATGCGCCGAGGCCGTAGGCATCATCGAGGCGCTGAACGAGGCGACGCTGAACTACTTGAAGACGCGCAAGCAATTCGGCGTTCCCATCGGTAAGTTCCAGGCGCTGCAGCATCGGATGGCGGATATGTTCATTGCCGCGCAACAGTCGCGATCGATGGCGGTCAATGCGGCCGTGTATGGCGATGCCGACGATGCCGCGGTGCGCCGGCGCGCGGTCTCGGCAGCCAAGGCGTACATCGGCCGGGCCGCGCGGCTGGTCGGGCAGGAGGCGGTGCAAATGCACGGTGCCATGGGAGTGGTCGACGATGTCATGGTCAGCCATTATTTCAAACGGCTGACCATGATCGACATGAGCTTCGGCGATGTCGATCATCACCTGGCACGCTTCAGCGAGACGCTCGCTTAGGGCAGCGTCTTCGGATTGCGAGCGTATTCCTGCTTGCGGATGTCGCCCTCGACCGTGCGCGAGGCCGCGAACAGCACCAAGGAGGCCAGCGCCGCCAGCACGGGAATGACGTACATGGCATCGTGCAGACCCGTCGCCTTGAAGGCTTCGGTCATGGCCGCCGCGCCGGCGTCGCGCATGGCCCGATGCGCAAAGTGATCGCTCAGCATGCCCAAACCCAGTGGGCCGAAGCTCGCGCCCAGCACGTACATGGCACAGAAATAGATGGCCACCGCCGTGCCGCGCAGGCGCGGTTCGATCACGTCTTGAATGGCGGCGTACACCGTGGCGTAGTACACGAACATGGTCATGGTGCCTATGGCCATCAGGAACATGAACGCGGCAATCGCCCCTTTGGGCTGATTCACTGCCAAGAAGAGGCAGGGCGCCGCGATCGCCATGGAGCACGCCGACAGCAATAGGCGGCCGTCGCGGCGCTTGGCGCTCAATTTGTCGGCGAGCCAGCCGCCCGCCAGAAGGCCGATGGCGCCCACGGCACCGAGCGAGACTGCGGAAACATTGCTGGCCTCCCTGAGTCCCATGGCGTGAAAGCGCTGCAGGAAGGGCGTTTGGAAGGAGTTGATGGCGTACATGTTGAAGTTGTGGAAGATGCCCGACAGGATGATCCACCACATGGTCGGCAATCTCAGCACGGCCGAGTAAGGCGATTGCACCGCGGCGTCGGCGGAGGGGAGCGGCCTTGCGGCGTCCAAGGCTCCGCGGATGGGCTCGGCCAGTCGCAGCACCAGCCAGGCGAACAGCAGCCCGGGCAGGCAGGCAAACAAGAAGGCCGCGCGCCAGCCGAAGGCCGCGCCGATGGCGCCAGCGCTGAAGTAAGCGAGACAAATGCCGGCGGGCAGGCCAAGCATGAAAATACCCATGGCCCGCGCCCGCTGATGTGGCGGGAACAGGTCGCCGATCAGCGATTGGCCCGCCGGTGCGCAGGTTGCTTCACCCAGGCCCACTCCGAGACGGGACACGAACAATTGCACGTAGTTCTGCGCCAGTCCGGAGGTGGCCGTCAACAGGCTCCATGTGGCGGTGCCGATGGCAATGAGGCGCGTTCGATACCACTTATCCGCCAACCGGCCGAGGGGCAAGCCGACCAAGGCGTACATCAGCGTAGCTATCGTTCCCAATAACCCGAGCGAGGTATCGCTGAGGTGAAACTCCTTGCGGATGGGCTCGGCCAGGGAGCCCGGCAACTGGCGATCGAAAAAATTCAGCAGGTTGATGCTGAATAGAATCAACAGGGCCCACCAGGCGCGAGACGCGGTTTTAGTCATATGGAGGCCCGGCGCTATTTCGTCCGCAGACCAGCTGCGGCCGCGCCAACCGCGGCCGCAGGTGATGGCTTAGAACTTGACTCGTGCCGTGATCCCGAATGTGCGCGGAGCGCCCAGGAACGAATCGATCTGGCCATACTGGTACGGCGCATCGAACGCGACCTGGTAATAGTATTTGTCGGTGAGATTCGCCGACCAAAGCTCGACCGCCCATTTGTTGTCCGGCGCGCCGATTCCGAGGCGCGCATTCACAATACCATAGGCTCCTTGAATTTTGCGCGGATCGAGATCCGATCCGGTGTTGTACGAGGAGTTGTATTTCTCGCTGATATTGCCGTGAAACTGCAGCGATGAGGAGAGCGGCACCGTGTAAGTCGCCGCGGCGACTCCCGACCACAGCGGCGCGAACGACAGCCGGTTGTTCAGGCGCGGGAGGCCCGGATCGGCCGTGTTCGGAGCGAACAGGTAGAGCGCATCGCCGAACTCGGTGATGTTGGTGAATGCGTAAGTAACGCCGCCGGAGAGGCTGAACCCCGAAAGCGGAGTTGCCCATGCCGTGTTGAACTCAACTCCCTTGGACTCCACATGAGGAATCGAGCTGACCACGAACAGGATGCCTGTGTAGGTGTTCAGCTGGAAATCCTTGTATTGCTGATCGAACACCGCCGCATCGAGTCGCAGGGTATTGTCGGCGAGCGTGGTCTTGATGCCGAGCTCGTAGGAATCGACGCTCTCCTCGGGGAAGGAGGTATTGAGAACCGGCTGCAGCGTGCCGAGGAAGGTCGATGCAGACGGGTTGGTGACGCGGGCCAGGTTGAATCCGCCCGCCTTGTAGCCGTCCGCAAACGAGAGGTAAGTCATGACCTGCTCGTTGAAGCGATAGGCGAGCTTGATGGTCCCCGACAGATTGTCTTCGCTGAGCGATTGGGAATCGGCCAATTTGGCGAAGAACGGATTGAATACGACTGAACAGCCGTATCCGTACAGAAAAGCGTCTTGGGTCGCGGTGAGCGTTGGGAGCACTGGCGACGTCGATGAGAGGATTTGGCCGCACGCCGAGCCGCCGTCGGTGTCGTTGTAGTTCGAGGTCAGATCCTTCTTTTCGTGGGTGTAGCGAAACCCACCCGTGATGTCCAAACCTTGGGTGATCGTGTAGGTCTCGTTGGTATAGAACGCGAAGCTCTTGGATGTCTGGCGGAAGCTGTCGCTGTAGCCGGACACGCCGGGAATGAACAGCGAGCCGGGAGGCTGGCCGGTCAGCTCGGAGAGCAAGGGAAGGCCCAGGGGCGGTGCGGCGAATGGGTTTGCGGCGCCGCCGGCGGCTGCAACCAGACCCCCCAAGTACAGGTCCATGTCCTTGCCGGCCCACAGTGTCTGATTCGAGGTCAGGGTTTCATCGGAGAAGAATCCGCCGACCAACCAGTTGAGCGGACCCTGCTTTCCCGCCAGGCGTAATTCCTGACTGAATTGCTTGAAGTCGGTCAAATTGCCGCTGGTGTCGGGCTCGTATAGCACATCGATGGCCGTGTAATCGGTATCGTTGCCGGCGTAGAGCGTGTTGTCGCGCCATGCGGTGATCGAGGTCAGTTTCGCGGGCCCCAGGTTCCAGTCGAGCTGTGCGGAGACGCCCATATCGCGGATTTGCTGCCCCCAGGGATAGTTCGAATAGGCTTGATAGCCGCCTCCCGCCGCAATGCCGACGGCGCCCGCCTGACCGCCGAGGGCCGGGACGCCCGCGATCGCGTTGGCCACGCCGGCGAAGGGTCCGAGGTCGGTCGCGACGGCGTCGCAGCACACCTCATTGCGCTTCGAATAGTCGCCGATGAACAGCACGTCCACATCGTCGCTGGGGGTGACCAGAAACTGGCCGCGGGTCGTGAACTCGTTGCGGTTGTTGGAGCGGTCATCGGTATTGGGGCCGGGCCCGGTATCGACATCCATCCAGCCATCCCTTCTCTGGTAGCTCACGTACAAGCGCGCCGCCGAGATCGATCCGACCGGGCCGGTGACCGAGGCCGACGCTTCCCGATCGTTGAAATTCCCGCCGGTGACCTCCGCCGTTGCACTGAACGTCGTTGACGGCCGCTTGGTCGTGATGTTGATGACGCCGGCATCGTTGTTCTTGCCGAACAACTCGCCCTGAGGTCCCTCGAGGACTTCGATCTGTTCGATTTCTCCCAGGTTGCCGAATCCGACGCCGTTGCGCGGGCGGTAAACACCGTCGATCACGACACCGACGGAGGATTCCAATCCCGGATTGTCGCCCACCGTGCCGATGCCGCGGATGCGCGCGGTGGTGGAGTTTTCGTCCGTGGTCGAAGTGACCGTCAGACCCGGGGTCAAGGCCGTCATGTCCTTGATATCGTTGACCCCGCCATCTTTCAGTTGCTGGGCGGACAGCGCGATGACCGAAATCGGCACGTCCTGGATGTTCTGCTCGCGCTTTTGCGCGGTTACGATGATCTCGGTCAGAGAAGGGGCCTGGCTGGCCGCCTCTTGGGCCCGGCTGGATTGAAGGGCAAAGGCCCCTGAAACGGCTGATGCCAGTGCCAACGCCTGTCGTACAAGCCTGCGTCTATTTGTCATACCCTTCCCCCTAGTCGAATTCTTCACAGAGTGGGCGCGCTTCGATTGACGCGCGGCCCACCTTCTGTGGGCTGACCGCCACATTATTTGTCGAGACTACGGGAAGGGTAGGCCGGACACCTCGCTTCGGGCGTCAACTTGTTGACCCTCGACGCCATTGTCCGGGCCTCGTCGCGCCGGGCCGCCACTCACCGGCGGGATGTTGCTATCTGGCAACAGAGGGCGGGCCCGGATTTGCAAGATGGCTCGAGTTCGTCAGAATCGGCGCATGAGGAATCCCGATCAATGGACGCCGCAGGAGCCCGAGGAGCCAGGTGCCCATGAAGAGGACCCGCCCGGCACCCGTCGCGGTGCGTTGGTGGGGCTGGTGCTAGTCGTGTTGCTGGTGATCGGCGCTCTGGCGCTGACCCGCCTGCTGCACGGCATGGCGCGGTTTCAGGACTGCGTCCTCTCGGGCCGTCCCGATTGCAAGTGAGCCGCCGCGCTCGGGCAAGCGGCCGGCGACGTCATGGCAGAGTCCCCGGGATATAGCACCATGAGCTTGCGCATCACGCCATTGGTCCAGCCGAAGCCATCCTGCAAGGGATACTCGCCGCCGCCGCCGCCGCCGCGGCCGGTGACGACCACATTGTATTTCTCCACCAGCTTGCCGCTTCGGCGGTAGACGTCGTTGACGTTGGCCATCCATCGGCAGGCGATGGTTTCGGCGAGCGACGCCTGGTCATAGTCGCGCAGTCCCGAGACGGCGATCCATTGCAGGGGCGCCCAGCCATTCGGCGAATCCCATTGCTGCCCGGTCTCGACGGTCGTGGTGACGATTCCGCCGGGCTTGAGCAGCTCCCGAGCCGTGATATTCGCCACCGCAGCCGCCTCGGGCTTGGAAGCCAGGGCGACGAACAGCGGGTAGAGCGTGGCCGCGGAGATCCGCGGCATGCGCGCGTTGTCTGTCCAGCGATAATCCAGGTAGGCGCCGTGCGAGGCATCCCAAAGATAGCGATCGACGGCCCTGCGGCGCGCCGCCGCCCGCCGCTCGAACTCGAGCGCACACGCTCCGTCGCCACTGCGCGCGCAGCCCGCACGGATGGCATTCTCCAAGCCGAAGAGCAGGCTGTTCAAATCGACGGGCACGATGTCGGTGGTATCCATGGTCGCGCGGCTATGTCCGTCGGCGAACCATCGCGATCCGAAGTCCCAGCCGCTTTCCGCCGCTGCGCGAATGTCGCGAAACAATTGCGCTGCGGGGCGCCCGCTGCGGCGGGCGAGCTCCGTGTCCTCGCGGTACGACTCATCGCGCGGCGTATCTCTGTCGTCCCAAAAGCGATTCAGCACCGATCCGTCGGGCATCGCCACCACGCGCCGGCGGGCGGTGTGCGGCCGCAGCCCGTGCTCGCCATCCATCCAGAAGGCGTATTCGCGCCGCAGCTGCGGCAGGTATCGTGCGAACGCCGCGGCAGGATCGCCGGGCGCCGTCAAGGCAGCCATGGCGAAGAAAAACGGCGGCTGCGAGCGGCTGAGATAATAGGTGCGCGTGCCGTTCGGCACGTGGCCGAAGGTGTCGATCAGATAGGCGAAATCGCCCGTCATGTCCGCCACCAAGTCGCGGCGCCCGCTCTCGGCCAGGCCGAGCATGGTGAAGTACGAGTCCCAGTAGTACAGCTCGCGGAAGCGTCCTCCCGGAACGACATAGGGCTTGGGCAGGGTCAACAGTGAGGAATAGGGCGGTGCGTTCAAGGTTGTGCGCGTCAGTACGTCCCAGAGGCCGTCGATGTGCGCAACGATGGATACACGGTCGGGAGGCGATGGCGCCGCCTGCACTTCGGACGGCAGAGTGAAATGTGCGGCGACGAAGCGCTCGAGCGCGGCCTGCGAATCGGGCCGCTCGGCATGGTACAGCTCGAGGATATCTGCGGGTGACGCCTTCGGGATCGCATCGGGAAAGGCCTTGCCGTCGGCGTAGATCTGCGCGCCTTGCACCGCGACGAACAGATCCTTGAACAGCACCTGCGGCGGATCCGGAGCGGGTTCCGGGGTTCGCGGCAGGGACGCTGCGATCGGCACAAGCGCCAGGCACAGAGCCCAGCCAAGAACTCGGATTTGCGGGGTCATCACAGGCATTCTACAGCGGCTTCGCATATGGATCGCGGCGCGGGCGTCGGTGCGCGGCCCCGAAGGCGGGCCACGCACCGATGAACGCACCGATCAGAAAAACCCTCGCGCCAGTTGACGTGAGGGGGTCATATCAGAACTTGTATTTCACTCCGAGGTTCTCCTCGCGCCCGAAGATCGGCCGTCCCAATGCGAAGCCTCCGCTCGAGCCGCTGGTGCCGCTGGCCGCGCGCGCATCCTGCTCGGTGATCCCGAGTTCGTTGGTCAGGTTGGTGCCCTGCAGACGCACTTCGAAGTGCTTGCCGATATCGGCCACGATGCCGGCGTCGAGGGTTTGATACGACGGCAGCACCTGCGCATTGCCGGGATCGGAGTAGCGCAGGCCGATGTAGCTGTAGGTCATGAACAAACGCAGGTCGCCCCAGTTCATCGGGACATCGTATGCCGGCGTGAAACGAGTTTGGAACCGCGGCTGGCGCTGCAGGACATTGCCGTCGGCGCCGGCACCGCCGGCGGCGACGATGTCGGTGTAGGTGGAATCCTGCCAATTGCCGGTGATGCTGAAGCTCAGGTTCTGGATCGGTTCCCAGCGCGCGACGTAGTCGATGCCGGTGCTGTCGACGCCATACGTGAACACGAGGTTCACGAGTCCCGTGGACGTGGTGACGAACTGCTGGAAGGGCACGCCGGAGAAGGTGCGATGGAAGACGTCCACATCGGCATACAGGGTATCGGTCTGCACGCGGTAGCCGACTTGGAAATTGCGGATGCTCTCCGTTTGCGGCGTGCCGTTGCGCAGGTCGTCGAAGCTCGGGAAGTGAACGCCTTGGTCGGCGCGGCCGTAGACGCTCATGTGCTGCGTGATCTCATAGGTCGCGCCCACCGCGCCGGAACCCTTGGTCTTCTTGAATTGATCGCATTCATGCGCATTGCCGAGAGCCAGCGTGTCGTCGCAGTTGTACACGGTCCAGGTGCCGTTCGGCACGCTCACTCCCTGGTTGTACAGGCTCAAGGGATTGTTGCTCAGATTGGTCGCAGTGTCGTTCTCGATGGTTCCGTCGACCTTTTGCTGCTCGATTCGGAATCCGCCGTCCAGCAGCCACTGTCCGATGCGCCACTGATCCGAGGCGAACAGCGCATAGTTGGTGCCCTGGAACCGATCTATCAGCGTGAACGTCGATGCGCTGGTCAAGCCGTTATTGGAGATGATGGCGCCGTTGTTCAGCGTGAGGTTGATCAGCGATGAATTCGGGGTCGCCGTCATCAGCTCGTTGTTGCCCAAATACCAGGTGTCGTTCGAGGTATAGGCCGCGAAATACGTGCCCACCGTCAGATCGTTGCCCGGCATCACTTGGAAGGTGAAGCGCAGATCGTCGGTGAAGGACTGCAGCTGCTTGTCGACCACCCAAAATCCATTCGTCATCACATACTGATTCGGGTTGACGGCGCCGCCGCCCACGTAGGTCGCCGTGCCGCCGGTTGCCAGGCCGCCCGCGGCGACCGCGCCGGCGTTGCCGTTGGCCGAGGCCACCGCGCTGGCTATGAAGCTGCTCATGCTGACCGGCGGGGCGCTGCCGGTGAATATGCCGACCGTCGGCATGTCGCCGCCGCTGAACTGCAGCTTGTTGGTCAAGTGGATCCCGTCGGCCACGTCCAGGTCGAGATTGTTGCCGAAGGTGTGCAGATTTGCGCCTCGGCCGTCGGCCAGATTGGCGGTGAGCGGCGCGCAGCCCGGACACTCCTGCACCGACAGGCCCTGAATTCCGCTGCCGGCGAACCACCCGGTCAGCGGATTGAAGCCGGGAAAGGCCGAGTAGCTGACGTTCTTGCCGGTGCCCGAGGCCACCAGCGGAATGTCCGCGATGAACAGATTCTTGTCGTTCAATTCCCGCGCGTAGAACATGATCGAGCCATTGTCCATGTCATGCGACAAGGTGGCGGTCAGCTGGCCGCCGTCGTCGGCGGGAAACTGCGAATTGCGGATGCCGTCGGAGGTGCGATAGAAGCCGCCGACACTCATGTACCAGTCCTTCGAGATCGGCCCGCCGTAGAAACCATCGACCCGGTACATCCCTTCGGAGCCGACCGTCACGCCCAAATCTCCGTGCTCCGTGGCGCTTCCCTGGCGCAGGATGAAGTTTGCCGTGGCTCCCAGCTGGCCGTCGGAAAACACGACGCTTGGGCCGCCGAGCACCACCTCGGCGCGCTCGATGGTGTCGTCGAGACGAAACATCGAGGAGTCGTCGAGGAAGGACAGGTTATGCGAGGGATAAATCGGCGAGCCGTTGATGGAGTAGGTCACGTAGGGCGCGCCGCTGCCGCCGGGATAGCCGGCCAGCTCGATGTTGGGTCCGGCCGCGCCGCCGCCCGACTCGACCCACACGCTCGGTACGATTTTCAGCAGGTCGGCTGAACTCGACGGACCCACGTCGCGTATCTCCTGCAGGCTGGCGGTCGTAATTTGGAAACTGGCATCGAGTTTTTTCAGGCCTTTCGACTGAGCGGTGCCCGTCACCACGATTTCATCCAGGGTGCTGGTGTTGGCGGCGCTGGCATCGCCGGCTGCCGCCGGCGGTGTCGCGGCCGTGTCCTGGCCATAGGCGTGAGCGCCCGATAGCGCGGCACCGCTGAGCGCGAACAGCGCCGCAATGCGCGTGAATAGTCCACGATGATTCATAGAGCTTTCCCCCTGCGTTTGATTTCCATTTCCGTTCGGATCGGGCGCCGTGCCCGGCTGATTGGCCGGCGTATGCGGTTCCTGATCCGCCTTGCTTTCCCCGCTGATGGCAATGGTCGTCGCGCTTACCTGGGTAAACGACAGGCCGGTGCCGTCCAGCAATCTTCTCAACGCATCGAGAACGGTGAAGTCGCCCTTGATGCCGACGATCTGGCGCTTGTCGACGAGCGCGGATGCGAACACCAGCGTGATATCCGCTTGCCGCGCGAACTCATTGAGCGCCGACGCCGTCGCCTGGGTCTGGATGTCGAAATGACGCAATGTCGGGTCCGCAAACGCCTGCGCTCCGAGCATGGTCAGAGCCAGGCAACGGATCAGGACCGCGAGTTGTCGCCGCATTGGATATCCCCCGTTGGCGCCCTTCGCATCGTTTCTCAAGCGTCGATGCGTCAAGGCCTTCGTTATGAAAGACGGGCGGCGGGGAAA
The DNA here is from genome assembly GCA_963837435.1 of uncultured Gammaproteobacteria bacterium. GTDB lineage: Bacteria > Pseudomonadota > Gammaproteobacteria > Steroidobacterales > Steroidobacteraceae > Bog-1198. The sequence continues at coordinate 490,748 of CAWINJ010000007.1, read as the reverse complement.
AAACCGCCACTGCCGGGTGCAAACAAAATCGGCGGCCGTGAATGCGGTCGAAGTTGCGGTGGGCGACGGGCGCCGCGCTCAGCGTCGAGGGTCGATGAACACCACGCCGGCGCCGGCGTGCCGGATCGAGACGGGCAGTGCCGTTTGCAGCGCGTCAAAGAACTCTTGGACATTGCCGGTGCGGAAGCGGCCGCCGACCCGCAACGCGGCCACCGCGGGATCGCTGACGATGATGCGGGCGTCGGTGTAGCGCTCGATTTCTGCGACGGCCTCCGACAGCGGCTCACCGTCGAATATGATGGCGCCTTCCCGCCATGCCAGTTCGGTGGACAATTGCTGCGCAGTGATGGGCATGACCGCGTAGTCCAGACTGGCCGTCGACAGGCGTTGTCCGGCGCTGAGCGCGCGCACCGTCGGTGCGGCGGCTGCCGGCGTTCGAGCGCTCGAGTCTTGCGGTGCCAGCGGCGCCGCCTGCACCTCGACTCGACCCTCGTTCACCACCACATCGACATGCTGGTCGCTCAACACGCGGACCTCGAACGCCGTTCCCACCGCGCGCACCACCGCATCGCCGGCGTGCACCAGGAAGGGCCGCGCGCGATCGTGAGCGACTTGGAAGTGCGCCTCGCCCTTGCGAAGGTAAATCTCCCGGCTGCGGCGCCGCAAGTCGGTCTCGACAATGGTGTTGGTATTCAGAGCCACGATCGACCCGTCGGCCAGAGTGACACTGCGCTGCTGCCCGACGGCGGTCGACAGAGTCTGCAATTCGCTGCCTTGCTGCAGCCAAATCGCGCCGACGGCGACTGCGGCCAGCGCCGCGGCTGCCGCAAGCCACCAGCCGGCGTTGCGCAGGCGCGGGGGCTTCGCGGTGTTCGCGAACGTGGCGATCTTTTCCTCGCGCTTGGCCTCGGCGAGTCCATCGAGCGCGCCCCACACCGCAGACAGCTCCGAGACCGCGCGCCGGTGCCGCGGGTCTTGGCGCTGCCAGGCTTCGAATGCCTGGCGGTCGGCAGCATCGGCGGCCGTGGAGTCCATGCGCCAGATCCACGCGGCGGCCTCCTCGTCGATGTCGGCCCGCGTCCGCAGTTTCACGATCTCGCTCATTCACCGTCTCCGGCATCGCGCAGGCGGCGCGGCGCTTCCGCGCGATTCTTCGCCTCGATCGCGTCGAGCAGCCCGGCCTCGCGCAGCGAGTCGCGGCAGCGGATCAAGCCCTTGGCCACGTGCTTCTCGATCGTGCTATGCGAGACACCGAGCACCTCCGCGATCTCATCATGGGACAGCCGATATACCTTTCGCAGTACGAACACGCGCCGGCACAGCGGCGGCAGGCGGTCCACCGCCGCACAAAAGGATTCGAACCGGCGGCGCGCGTCGATCTGCTCATCCGCAGGAGCATCAGAAGAATAGACGGTTAGCCCCTCCAAATCCGCCACGCTGTCGGTGGCCTGGGACTTCTGGCGCCGCGCGCGTTCCACGGCCATATTATGGGCAATGCGAAAAAGCAACGCGCGCGGCGAGCCGACCGCCTGGTAATCGGGAAGGGCATAGACGCGCACGTAGGTTTCCTGCACCAGATCTTCGATGTCTTCGGCCCCGGAGGTGAATTTGCGCAAATAGCGGTATAGCGCCGCCCGATGACGGAATATCTGGTTCAAGAACCATTCGTGTCGGTCGTCGGCCATCGGCAATTCCACTCTGCGCTGGCAACAATTCGAATTTGCAACATGACAACAGATATCAAAGGGCTTCGCAAAATAAAAATGCGGCGCCGCGCCTCAGTAACGGCGCAATCGCGATGGCCCACTGTCACGCGCATGACACAGTTCGCCTCCGGGCGGCGGGGCAATCCCGGCGCGGCCAAATTGTAAACACATGATTTGGAACGATTTCTCCTCATGTTCTATTTTCTTTTGGCAATTGCCCCGGATGGCATAGGCATTGCTATTCCATGAGGGCGGCCCAGGGCGGTGGTGCCTGTCGATGGCGGCCGGACAATAAAAGTAAGGGTAAGCAGTAAGGAGGGAGTTTTGGCATTCACGACCAACAACGATATGCATTTCCGCACGGCACCCAGCATTCAGGACTGTGTGCGCGCGCACTGCCTAGGCAGTGCCGATAGGCTCAGATCCCAAGCAGCAGGAGAATTGAGATGAAATGGCTCACAGCTAAACGTCAGGTCAAAATAATTTACGCCGTCGCAGCGCTAGTAACGACCTGTGGTGCCGCAATGGCCGCCTCGGATACCGAACAATTTCAGCGCTTCAAAGATCCAAACCAGTGGGGTGCCCCGGCGGGCAACCTCAATCTCACCCGATCCAGCACGCTCAGCCAGATCAACACCGGCAACGTCAAGGATCTACAGATGATCTGGTCGCAGTCGAGCGGCACCTTGCGCGGTCACGAAGGGCAACCGCTGGTCATCGAGGATGTCGGCGGAAAACCCATGATGTACCTCGAAAGCGGCTGGCCGAATATCGTCCAAGCCCTGGATTTGAGCGATCCGGATCATCCCGTGCAGGTGTGGAGCTACACCAAGACCAGCGGCCGCGATGAATCCGCGGTGCCGCGCGCTTGTTGCGACACCGTGAACCGCGGTCTGTCCTATGCCGACGGCAAGCTGGTGTTCGGCACCTTGGACGGCTATGTGATCGCGTTGAACGCCGTCACCGGCAAGGAAGACTGGGTGGTCAAGCACGCCTATCCGGCGCACGGCGAGACCATCACGCCCGCGCCCATCATCGCCAATGACAAGGTCATCATCGGCTTCGGCGGCGATGAATTTGCCGCCCGCGGCAAGGTCACGGCCTATGCGCTGGCCGATGGCAAGAAGGTGTGGGAGTGCTACTCGAACGGCAGCGACAAGGACGTGTGCATGACGCCGGACACGAACAAGAAGCATCCGGAATACGGCAAGGCCGGCAAGGATCTGGGAATTGCCACTTACCCCGGCGATGAGTGGAAGCGGGGCGGCGGCGCGGCCTGGGGCTGGTATGCCTACGATCCGGATCTGCACCTGGTCTACTACGGAACCGGCAACCCGGGCCTCTGGTCGCCGCAATTCCGCTGCGAGGAGCCTCTGACGCAGGAGCATTGCAACAGCGGAAAGTATGACAACAAGTGGTCCCTGAGCATCTTCGCGCGCAATGTCGATACAGGCGAAGCAGTTTGGATCTATCAGATGACGCCGTTCGATCAATGGGACTACGACGGCATCAATGAGCCCGTGCTGGTCGACATGACCGTCGACGGCAAAATGCGCAAGACCCTGGTGCACTTCGACCGCAATGGCTTTGCCTACGTTCTGGACCGCACCGACGGCACGCTGTTGCGCGCCAACAAGTTCGTCACCACGAACTGGGCGGAAAAGGTCGACTTCAAGACCGGCCGTCCGGTCAAGGTGCCGGAACACTCCCCGCTCAAGGTGGGCGACAACACTCAGGTCTGCCCGTCAGCCATGGGCGGCAAGGACCAGCAGCCGGTGGCGGTGGATCCGAGCGATCCGACCAACTTCTATGTGCCGACCAACAACTGGTGCATGGAGCTCGAGCCGCAGCAGCGCTCGCACACGACGCAGGGCACGGTGTACGTGTTCGCCAATGTGTACATGTATCCCGAGAAGCCGGGCGTGACGGGCAAGTTCAAGAAGTTCAACGTGGTCACCGGCAAGACCGAGTGGGAAATTCCCGATCCGTATCCGAACTGGGGCGGTGCGTTGGTGACCGCCGGCGGCCTGGCCTTCTACGGCAGCTTGGGCGGCGACTTCCGTGCGGTGGACCGGGCGACCGGCAAAGTACTCTGGTCGCGTAAGCTGGGCTCGGGCATCATCGGCAACCCCATCACCTATTCGGTGAAGGGCAAGCAGTATGTGTCGATCTGGTCCGGCATCGGCGGGTGGATCGGTCTGCCCGTGACCGCCGGCCTCGATCTGAACGACAAGTTCGGAGCGATCGGCGCGACGGCGATGACCAAGGCCGCGGGACTGAACCACATACCGCAGGGCGGTACGCTGTACACCTTCAAGGTGGGCGGCACCTAATATCGCGAGGTGCTGAAGAAACGAGGTACTGAAGAGCAAAGCCCGGTGACGCAAGTCACCGGGCTTTCTCTTGTCAGAGAGACCGAGTGTTGTCAGAAGAGTATCTTGTCGGGACGCACGTGAAACCTTCGTCTCACGCGCGGGTCGAACATCGTGTGCGGAAAGATTTGAAGCCGCACCCAGGGAGTTGGCAATGAGCAAAGGCACCGTGAGTTTTTCCCGGCAGGCGGCGATCTTGATCTCCTGCTGGCTGGCAGCGTGCGGCGCGGCGCACAGCGCCGAACTCAAGTCGCTGACCGTGTGCGCCGATCCGGGAAACATGCCCTTGTCCAACCAGAAGGGCGAAGGCTTCGAGAACAAGATTGCCCAGGTGGTCGGCAGCGCGGTCGGCACGGGCGTGCAATATTATTGGCGGCCTTCGATCGAGCGCGGCCTGATGCGCACGACCTTGAGCGAGGGCAATTGCGATCTATGGATGGATATGGCCGCGGATACCGAAGGGGCCGTGATCCTCGCGCCTCTTTACCGTTCCACATTCGTGTTGGCCTATCGCAGCGACCGGGGCATCAACATCAAGACCTTCGACGATCCGGCGATGAGGAAGCTGCGCATCGGCGTATTTCAGGTCTCGGCCATCCGCGAGGCGCTCAGCGAGCATCACATCGTCAACAACACCGTCATTCACTACCTGAGCCACAACGCCGACATCGTCGCGGAGAACCAACCCTCCTACCAGGTACAGCAAGTGATCGACGGGAGCCTGGACGTCGCGGCCGCTTGGGGCCCGATGGCGGGCTATTACAAGAAGGTGCTGAACGCGCCCTTGATCATTCAGCCGGTGAATATGATCGAGGACCAGGTGCCCATGGAATTCGACATGAGCCTCGCGGTGCCGCGGGGCCGGCCCGACATCAAGAGCGCCGTTGAAGAGGCGCTGGTGCAGCACAAGAGCGAAATTCACCAGATTCTGGTCGATTTTGGAGTTCCGCTGGTCCGCTGCGATGAGTGCACCGTCTCCGGGGACCTGCCCTCGCACGGTCCCTACGCGCCGGTCCCGGCGAAGCCCGAGGTGCGGACCGCGGCCGAGACCGCCAAGATACACGCGGCCGCAATGGCCGCCCTGAAGAAGGCGCTGGCGCAAGGCGCCAGTCCCGACGATGAGCTGAACGCCGCCGTCATCGCCGACGACGTTGGCCGCATCGGCTATTTGCTGGCGCACGGCGCGAACTCCGGAGTTCAGGACGGTGACGGCTACACTCCCTTGATCATGGCCATTCGCACCCGCTATCTCGATGCGGCGAGTTATCTGGTCGAGCACAAGGCGGATGCCAATGAGGCGGATCGCACCGGCTGGACGCCGCTCATGTGGGCGGCATGGGTCGACAACCCAGCGCTGATCAACCTACTCATGGCTCACGGGGCGGCGCTGAATGGCAAGGACAACAGTGGCCTGACGGCGCTGGCCGTCGCGGCCCAGAACGGCCGGGTGAACGCAGCGCAGGCCTTGATGGAGCACGGTGCGGACGTCAACGAGCCGGTCGCCCAGGGCGGGTACACACCCCTGATGCTGGCGTCCATTGCCGGCTCCCCCGAGCTCGTGACATCGCTGCTCGGGCGGGGCGCAAAGATCAATGCGGCAAATCCGGGCGGCGTCACCGCCCTGATGATTGCCGTCGCCGGCAATCATTCGACCCTCGCCGCGCTATTGGTCAAATCGGGCGCCGACGTCAACGCGCGCAGCGAGGACGGCCGCACCGCCCTCAGCATCGCTCAGGAGAACAGCAACGACGCTGTCATCAAACTCCTACAAGAAGCCGCGCAGCGAAGTGCCCCGACCTCGGGTTAAAGTCGATCGAAACACTATAAGAGGAGATACGCAGTGAGAAGAGGAGTTCTGCTTGTAGGCTTGGTGGCGATATTCGCGGGTGTCTCTACGCTCTGCACCCTCGGCAGGGTTTGGGCCGCGCCGGCGGCGGCACCTGCGGCGGCTGCGCCTGCGGTCGACTACACCAAGATTGCTCCGAGCGACTTGGTCAAGCAGACGCCGAAGGGCAAGTTGTCCAATCCCTACAAGGACAGTCAGGCCGATATCGTTGCTCAGGGCGAAACATTGTTTCGCAGCTATTCCTGCAGCGGCTGCCATGGAGGCAATGGCGGGGGCGGCATGTGCCCGCCCCTGACCAACGATACCTGGGTGTACGGCGGCGACGACGACACGCTGTTCCGGCTGGTGACTCTGGGCAGCGATGAGCTGCAAAAGGCCGGCTATTCGCGGATAGGCCATGAAAATGTGGTCGGACCCATGCCCCCTTTTGGTGCCATCGTCAAGAACGCCGACGATCTATGGAAAATCCTGGCTTTCGTTCGCTCTCATTACGACGGCGATCCGGCGTATAAATTCGGCGCTCCGCCCGACCAGCAATAAAATGCTGCAATGCAGATTGCGCGATCGTCGCAAAGAGGCCACGCTTTGCCGGGGGTGGCTGGCCCTTCGCGGAGGCCCGCTATGTCGGCTTTCGGCAACGAGTGCGAAGGCCGTTTGAGCAGGGATACGCTATAACGCGGGGGATGTCATGACGAACCTGAATCTCGCTACGAGTCACGCGTCGCGAATTCTGCATGTTGTGCAGAATGGACTCCAGCCGGCGGGCATCGAGCCGCATGTCACGCGCTCCTGGTATCGGTGTCTGCGCGAATATCGCATCGAGCCATCCTCGCCCCGGCAAAACAGCGTGCTCAGTTCCCAGTCGCTGAAGGAACTGCAGCAGCGCATGGGGGAACTGCTCCCGGTCGCGCGTGCCGAGATGGAGAGCCTGTACGAACAGATCGCCGGCTCGGGGTTCGCCGTCATCTTGTCGGATACCCAGGGCGTCGTGCTGACGACCATCACCGATCCTTCCCTGCAACGCGAGTTCCGCCAGGCCGGATTGTCTCTGGGCGCGCTCTGGGATGAGCGTCACGAGGGAACCAACGGCATCGGCACCTGCCTCGCGGAGGGATGTCCGGTGACGGTGCATCGCGAGGAGCATTTTCGGGGCTACAATCTCTCCTTGTCATGTTCCGGCGCGCCCATCCTGGATCCGCACGGCTCCATCATTGCCGTGCTCGATGCCTCCACGGCAAATTCCAGCGACAGCCGCCTGATCCAGCGCCATACCATGGCTCTGGTGAACATGTCGGCCCATCTGATATCGCGCTGGAACTTCCTGAACGAGTTCAGCCAGTCCTGGATTCTGCGCTTCCACAGCAGACCTGAGTTCGTCGGCTTGCTGCACGAGGCGCTGATCGCGATGGACGGCGCCGGCAATATCCGGGCCGTCAACGAGAGCGCGCTGCTGCAGCTGGGATGCTCGACGCGCAAGGCGCTGGTCGGCGAGCCCATCGAGAAGTTCTTTCAGTTCGACTTCGCCACCCTCGAGCGCCGTGCCCAATTCGAACCGAGCACGATCTGGCCGGTGAGGGACCTGGCGCATGGCCGACGTTTCTTTGCCATTGCCCGGGCGCCGCTGCGGCCGGCTACCCGCGCCTTGGAACTGGCGGCGCCGAGTCCGGTGGGCCAAACGGCCGACGGCGCGCTGCGCCCACAAGCGCAGCAACATGTGGGCGAAGACGCCCAAATGCGCAAGAACCTGACCTTCGGCAGGCAGCTGTTCGCGAAACAGGTTCCGATATTGCTGCAAGGCGCGACCGGCACCGGCAAGGAGGCTTTCGCCAAGGCCTTGCATCACAGCGGCCTGTGGCACGACAAGGCCTTCGTGACCGTCAACTGCGCGGCCATCCCGGAGAGTCTGATCGAGAGCGAGCTGTTCGGCTACACGCGCGGAGCCTTCACCGGCGCGGTGAAGGAAGGCCGGGTCGGCAAGATTCTGCAATCCAACGGCGGCACCCTGTTCCTCGATGAGATCGGCGACATGCCGCTGATGCTGCAGACGCGCTTGTTGCGCGTGATCGAGGAGCGCGAGGTCGTTCCCCTCGGGAGCGATCAGGCGCTGCCGGTCTCGCTGCACGTGATCAGCGCCACGCACAGGGACATCCGCAAGATGATCCAGGACGGCGAATTCCGCGAAGATTTGTATTATCGATTGAACGGCATCACCTTGCACCTGCCGCTGTTGCGCGATCGCAGCGACAAGGCGGACCTGATCCGCACGCTGCTGCAGGAAGAGAACTCCGATCAGGAATCCGTCGAGATCGCCGAAGATGCGTTCCGCAAGCTGCTCGACTACTCCTGGCCCGGGAATATCCGGCAGCTGCGCAATGCGCTGCGCACCGCCTCGGCGCTGTGCCGGGACGGCATCATCCGTCTGTCGAATCTACCTCAGGAAATTCTCCACACGGACACCCGGGCGATTGCGCCTCCGAATGTCCATGGAGGCGATCCGGGAAGCGGGGAGCCCGCCGCGGCGTCCGTCAATCTGCCGTCGGCCGCCTTGCGCGATGCCGAGTGCGCGGCGCTGCTGCGCGAGCTCGAAAGAATGCACTGGAACATCAGCCGCACCGCGCAGGCCTTGGGGATCAGCCGCAATACCCTGTACCGCAAGATTCACAAGCACAATATCGTTCTCGAGCAGTGATCCTCGCGGTCGCGCCGCGGCGCCGCCACATCGGACGGCGCCGCGGCGCGCTCATTTCGCGATCTTCGAATCAGCCCTTCAGCACGCCTGACAGCTTGGCCGCATGGGTCGCCAGCGCATCCATCAGCGGCGGATTCAGGCAATCGTAAGGCTCGAGGCCCAGTTCCTTGAGCCGGCTGCGCACCGCCCCCATGTTTGCCGGATTCGCACCCGACTCGATGATGGAGGACACGAATGCCGCGAATCCCGGCGCCGCCCAGCCCGTTTCGGTCGACAATTCCGAATGAACGAAATCCAGGCCGTAAAACGCGTGCTTGGTGTTCTCGATGCGGCCGAACATGTGCACGCCGCAGGCCTTGCATGCGTGGCGCTGAATGGTCGCCGAGGGGTCGACGATCGCCAGCTTGTCGCCGTTCTGCGTGACTTTGACCTTGTCCTTGGAAACCACCGCAACCACGGAAAATGTCGCGCCCTTCGGCTTCCAGCACTTGGTGCAGCCGCAGGCATGGTTGTGCGCGATCTGCGCACCGATCGACACCTTGACGGGCCTATCCGTGCATTTGCAGGTCAAGGTGCCCCCTGCGAAGTCCTTCGATCCCTGCTTGACGCCGTTGTCGACCGACGGATGAATTGAAACTGCCATGACTCTTCCTCCCACTAGTTTTCATATACAGCCGTTGATACGGCACTCTCAAGCAATCGCCGCAATTCTAGTCTTGAGCGCTCGTTCAGTACAAGTTGAGCGTTCGTTCAGTACTTGATCACCGAGCGGATGACCTTGCCCGCATGCATCAGCTCGAAGGCATCGTTGATTTTATCCAAGGGCAGCACTTCGGTGATCATCTCATCGATCTTGATCTCGCCGCCGAGGTAGCGCTCCACGTAGCCCGGCAATTGCGAGCGGCCTTTCACCCCGCCGAATGCGGAGCCGCGCCAGACGCGGCCGGTGACCAGCTGGAACGGGCGGGTCGATATCTCCTGTCCGGCGCCTGCGACCCCGATGATAACCGATTCGCCCCACCCCTTGTGGCAGCACTCGAGCGCGGAGCGCATCACGTGAACGTTGCCGATGCACTCGAAGGAATAATCGACACCGCCGTTCGTCAGGTCGACGATCACCTGCTGGACGGGCTTGTCATAGTCCTTGGGATTGACATAGTCCGTCGCGCCCAGCGCCTTGGCCATGGTCCATTTGCTCGGGTTCAGGTCGACGGCGATGATGCGCGAAGCCTTGGCCATCACCGCGCCCTGCACCACCGAAAGGCCGATCCCGCCGAGACCGAACACCGCGACCGTCGAGCCCGGCGTGACTTTGGCCGTGTTCAGCACCGCGCCGATGCCGGTGGTGATGCCGCAGCCGAGCAGGCAGACTTTGTCGAGCGGTGCCTTGGGGTTGATCTTCGCCACCGAGATCTCGGGCAGCACGGTGTACTCGGAGAAGGTGCTGGTACCCATGTAGTGCAATATGGGCTTGCCCTTGAAGGAGAAGCGCGAAGTGCCGTCGGGCATCAGGCCCTTGCCTTGGGTGACGCGGATTCTTTGGCAGAGGTTGGTCTTGCCGGACATGCAGAACTCGCAGGTGCCGCACTCGGGGGTGTACAGCGGGATCACATGATCGCCCGCTTTCACGCTGGTCACGCCGCTGCCGACTTCCTGCACGATGCCGCCGCCTTCGTGCCCCAGGATCACCGGGAACAGTCCCTCCGGATCCGCGCCGGACAAGGTGAAGGCATCCGTGTGGCACACGCCCGTCGCCATGATGCGTACCAGGACCTCGCCCGCCTTGGGTCCCGCCAGATCGACTTCTTCGATCCGCAGCGGTTTATCGGCTTCCCAGGCAACAGCCGCTCTGGTCTTCATTGATCTGAGCTCCTCGTTAAATGCATTTCGGCGTGCAATTCCGGCCCACCCGTCAAGACCGCTTCTCGCATACCGACAAGCAGCAAGCGTGCCAGCCTTGCCTCGAGCGCATATAACACTGGTTGATCAACTACTTGCGACTCAGGACATAAGCTGCCGGAACAGCATGGATGCCCGGTGTTTCTGATCCGCCACAGTTTGTGCTTCAAAAATGTAGCAGCACCGGCCGCGGCCAAGCCCGGCGTGGACCGCCGAAGGCGGCGCCCCAGTGCCCGGCCTCTGTATCTAATCCAATACAAGAGTGCGACAAAGTGGTCCTCGGGCGTGACAGTGATTGCGGCTGCCCCCGCAGAGCCCTTGCCATCATTTGCGCCGAAGCCACACTTTGACGCGGCGCAGGCCGGTGCAATCGACGGCCTGCAGAAAAATGGCGGAATGCCTGGCTTCGCCGAGCATTTGCGGCTTCCGCGGCTCGAGCGGGTCGGGCAGGGCGCGGCGCCGGACATGCTCCATCCATGCTTGGTTGCACCATTGGTACGCCTCTTGCAGACGTTGAACCGTAGGCTTCACCCCGACGCCAGGTGGCGTTTGGCGAGTGCGGGAAAAGCTGCGGTCGCGGCAAATGCCGTGGTCTTCGACGACTCGACAAAGAACTCGAAACGGAGGGGAGTTTTCATGAATACGCGTACCAAGCTTGCGATCGCAGTCGGCGCCGCGATTTGGATGATTCCGATGACCCGCGCCGTCGCGGGAATCGACATCCAAGCCGGCGATTGGAAATTGGATTTCTCGGGCAACATCAATGCCTTCTACGTCAACTCGAGCTGCGACCACAGCGGCACGCTCAACGCCCAGGGCGATCTACAGACCACGGTAGCCGGCGGCCTCGCTTGCACGGGCGATAACTCGACGGCGGTGCGCAATGGCCTGCTTCCGGCCGCGTTCGTGTTCACCGCGAGCACGCGGCAGGACAACCTCGACATCAGCGCGACCATCGGCTTGTATCCCGGCATCAACAGCTCTGCGGCGACCGGCGTCAATGGCGCGGGCCTGCCCGCGGCGCTGCAAACCCCCGGCATCGATGCTCGTCAGGAGTTCCTGACTTTCGGCGATGCAAGCTGGGGCTCGGTGAAATTAGGCCGCGATATCGGCTTGTTCGGCAAGGACGCGATCTTGGACGACATGACTCTGCTCGGTGTAGGCACCGCCTCGGGCAACAACGTGGCGCCGAGCAACACCAGCCTCGGCCGCATCGGCCTGGGCTACATTTACACCGACTGGGAACCGCAGATCACCTATACCACCCCGAACTACAGCGGCTTCACGGCCTCCATCGGCGCCTTCCAACCGCTCGATGACGGCAACTACACCGCCCACAACTCGCCGCAATGGCAGGTGGGTCTGGGCTATGCGTGGGGAGATCCGAAGAGCGATACAGTGACCGGAAAGGTGTGGCTCGACGTCGTGACGCAACAGGCGGGAGCCCCATCGGCCGACGTCGCCGCAAACAGTGCCGCGGGAATCGCCAACAGCGTCCACGGCACCGCCGTCGACGCCGGCGTCAAGATCGACGTGGCCGGCTTCGAAGGGGTGCTGTATGGGTACAGCGGAACCGGCATAGGTACCACCGGTTTGTACATACTGGCAACGTCCGCGGCCGGCAATGAGAGAAAGTCCGACGGCGGCTACGTCCAGGCAACCTACAAGTTCGACCGATTGAAGCTCGGCGTGAGCTATGGCGTATCGGAGCTGAAGCTGGCCAGCGACGAGCAGGGGCAGGGAATCGATCTCGCCACCGGCTTGTCGACCGGCACCTATGCCAGCGATTTGATGCATCGAAATGAATCGGGTGTGTTCGGTGCGTACTACAGCCTGACGAAGAGTCTCACGCTGGTCGGCGAGTACATTCATACCGAATCGCAGGCGTGGAACGGCAACGAGGCGATCGAAAACGACATCGCCCTCGGCGCAATTTTGTTCTATTGATTCGGTGCGGGCCCACGGACGGGCTCGGGTGATCGGCCGGCGGCGGCGCGTGGCGCCGCCGGCCCGTGCCGCCGATTCTTGTTGCAAATTCCCGGCGCCGGGTGCAGTTTGAGTCCATGCAACAGCTGCTCGGATTGAGGGTGCGGCGCTACGGCGCTGCCGGTTTGGCGCTTGCCTTCGGCCTCACCTTCGCAGGAACCCTGCAGGCCCTGGCAGATGAGCAGCAGCCCTCGAGCAGCGCATGGGAGTTGCTGCGCGCCAGGTATTACGGCGATCGGCCCATGGGCGAAGTCGACGAGCACTTCATGAGCGTGGAGGCGCCCGCCAACACTCCGGACCCTGCCGCTACCCCGCTGACTCTGCGATTCGCCGCCGACGATCGTCGGCGGATTGAGCGCGTGCGCGTATTCATCGACAACAATCCCTCGCCGCTGGTCGCGACTTTCGATTTTGCCGGTACGCCGCTCACCGAAATCGACATGCGCGTGCGCATCGACCGGTTTACCTCGGTGCGGGCCATCGCCGAGACGGCCGACGGCGGCCTCGAGATGCGCAGCACCTGGGTGAAAGCTAGCGGTGGATGCTCGGCGCCCCCCGGCGCGGCGACGCAGGGCGTGCTCGGCGAAGTCCGCGTGCGCACCTCGGCTGATGCGAAATCCCTGCAGGTGGGCATTCGGCATCCCAATGCATCGGGTTTCCAGATAGACCCGCGCACCGGAGACCCCATTCCGGCTCACTACATTGCGCGCATCCGAGTGAATGCCGGCGGCAGCCTGCTGTTCGATGCCGAGACGGGCATTTCTCTGAGCGAGAATCCGACCCTGCGGATCGCCTCCGACAAGGCCTTGCCGCTCCCCATCACGGTCGATGCGGTGGACTCTGAAACACGAGCGCACTACACCGCCTCCAATGGCAGCCGCTGAGCGGCGAATCGCGCTCTGGCTGCTGGCTTGCCCCCTGGTGTTTGCCGCGGATGCGCGGGCCGGCTTCAATCTCAGCGAGCCCGCGCCGGGGGATTTCGTGCACATCGGGCGCCTATTGCCGCTGGATGTGCCCGGGCATGACGACATTGCCAACATCGGTTTCATCGTCGGCGACAAATGCGCGGCAGTCGTCGACACCGGCGGCTCGGTACGGACGGGGCGCGAGCTGCGCGCGGCGCTCCGGGAACACACCTCCTTGCCGATCTGCTACGTGATCAACACCCATGTGCACGTCGACCACGTGCTCGGCAACGCGGCATTCGTCGAGGACAAGCCGAGCTTCGTCGGAAGCGCGGCGCTGGCCGATGCCATCGAGCGCAGCAGGGACTTCTTCGTGAAGGAATATTCGGCCGATCTGGATTCGCCGCCGTCGCCGCAGCAGGTCATCGGCCCCAGCCGGCTGGTCGACCATGAGATCACTCTCGATCTGGGGGGGCGGCAATTGCAGTTGCGCGCCTGGCCGAAGGCACACACCGATTGCGATCTCACCGTGTACGACTCGCGGACCGGCACCTTGTGGACCGGCGACCTGTTGTTTCGCGGGCGCCTGCCGGCGCTCGACGGCAACCTCAAGGGCTGGCTGTCGGCGCTCGACGAACTCGCGCGCATGAAGGTCAGGCTCGCCGTGCCGGGACATGGGCCCGCGACGCGCGACCTTGCGTCCGCGATCGTTCCCGAGCGGCGCTACCTGCAGGCCCTCTCCGATGGGGTGCGCAGCGAGCTCGCGCAGAGCAAGTCGATGCAAGACGCCATCGAACACGTCGCCGCCGCCGAGAAACCGCACTGGGCGCTGTGGGACAGCGTCGAGCCGCACAATGTCGTGCGTGCGTACGAGGAAATCGAGTGGGAATGAACGAGAATCATGCCGCCGCCGCGGGACGTTGAGGCATGCGCCGCCGGACATTTCTGAGACTATCGGCGGTGGCCGCGGGAGCGGGTATTCTGCCCCGGTCGGGCGCGGCGCAGTCGCCCGCCCCCATCAAGGCCCGAGTCCTGGTGATCGGCGGCGGATTTGCCGGCGTCTGCTGCGCTCTTGCGCTGCGCCGCCTGAATCCCGCGATCGCCGTCACGGTGATCGACCCGGACGATCCTTATGTCACCTGTCCCATGAGCAACGCCGCGCTGGTGGGACTACGCGACATGCAGACCCTGAGCGTGAGCCGCCGCGGGTTGCAGCGCGCCGGCATCCATTACGTGCGCGACCGGATCAGCGCGGTGGACGCGCAGCGACGGCGGGCACGGCTTGCCGGCGGCACGCAGCTTTCCTACGACTGCCTGGTCGTGGCGCCGGGAATTCGCTTTCTGTGGGGCACGCCGGAGGGCTACGATGAAAATGCGGCCCTGGCGATGCCGCACGCCTGGCAGGCCGGCGCACAAACCAGGATCCTGGCAGGGCAGCTGCATGCAATGCGCGACGGCGGCGTGGTCGCCATCAGCGTACCGGCGGGTCCCATGCGCTGTCCTCCCGGGCCGTTCGAGCGGGCCAGCCTGATCGCGAGCCACTTGAAGGAACATAAACCGCGCTCCAAGGTGCTGATCTTCGATTCCAACAATCGGTTCCCCAAGCAAGACGTCTTCACCGAGGCCTGGCATTCCCTGTACCCCGGAATGATCGAATGGATACCCGTGGTCGAGGGCGGCGCCGTGACGCGCGTCGCGCCGGCGAAGAGGGTTCTCTATACGTCCCATGGCGGGCACCGGGTCGACGTTGCCAACATCATTCCCCCGCAGGCGCCGGGACTGTTGGCGGCGCAGATGGGACTGGCATCCGATCATGGTTGGTGCCCCATCAAGCCGCGGACCTTCGAATCAGAGCTGATCGCCGGCGTGCACGTGATCGGGGATGCGTGCATTGCAGATCCCATGCCGAAGGCCGCATCGGCCGCGAGCTCTCAGGCCAGGCAATGTGCCCTGGCCATCGTCGCCGCTCTCGACGGGCGCGAGCCGCCCGCACCGATCTTCGAGAGCGTGTGCTACAGCCTGCTGGCACGGGATAAGGCGCTGTCCATTCATGCAAGGTTTGAGTTGGTCGACGACATCATCCGTCCGGCCGCGGGAGGCGAGGGCTCTGGCTCAGTGAGCTGGGAGCAAGAGGCTCGCAATGCAGAGGCGTGGTACCAGCGCTTGATTAGGGGCTCCTTGGGCGCCTGAAATCGGATGAGACACCTGGCCCGCGAGTGTTCCAATTCCGGCACACGGGTTTTCTATGCGGGTGCGCACGCGTATTATCACAAAAAAAGGAAATACTCCTTGGCTTACCGGGAGTAAATCCCAGCGAGCCGCCGGGAGAGAATCGCCAGTGAAGAGGGTTGCAGGTCAAATGGGGAAGCGGCACTGCTCGCGGGCGGCGATGTACGCGTTGTTCCTCGCTTGCTGCGCGATGCTGAGCTGTCCTCTGGCTGCATTCGCCGATGAGGATGACAAGCCCGCGGACTCCAGCCCGCAGTCCGCTCAGCCTAGTCTGAATGCCGAGCAGCAGCGCGCAGTGGGCATCGTGGTCGCGCACCCCGTTCCCGCCAAGGCGCCGGAGCGCATCGAGGCCTTGGGGGTCGTCCTGGACGCGACAGCAATGCTCTCCGACTTGGGCGATTCGAGCGCGAGCGCCGCTGCGGAACATGCGGCGTCGGCGGAACTTGCACGATTGCAAGCGCTCTACGCGGGCGGCGCCGGAGCCTCTCTCAAAATGATCGAAGCGGCGCAGGCAGAGCAGGCGAGAGCACAGGCGCAGGCGCAAATCGCGGCTGCACGCTTCGTTCTGCACTGGGGCCCGCTGGCCGCGCTGCCGATGGATGTGCGGGAGAAGCTCATCCGGGCATTGGCCGGCGGGCGCAGCTTGCTGCTGCGCGCCGACTTGCCGGGACGCCATATCCTCGGCGTCCTGCCCAAGAAGGCCGCGCTGGATGTGGACGGTCTGCAAGTGCCGGGTCGCGTGCTCGGATCATTGCAGGAAACCACGGAACTGCAGAGCGCGGGCTTGCTGATCGAAGTACCGAGTGCGCCGGCCGGCCTGGGTCCGGGCGCGCGCCTGCCGGTGACGCTGCTGAGCTCCGCGCGCTCGGGATTGTTGCTGCCGCGCGGCGCGCTGCTCTACGACGAGAACGGCGCCTATGTGTACAAGCAGCTGGCGAAGCAAGCCGGCGCAGAGGCCGTTCGTTATGCCCCCGTAAGAGTGAATTTGCTGCTCGCCTATGGAGAAGGCTGGCTGGTCGACGGGGTTGACGATGATGACAACATCGTCGTGCATGGAGCGGGCGTACTGTGGTCGCTGCAGGGAATGGGCGCCCACGCGGTCGAAGACGACGACGACTAGGACAAGGGAATGCTCGCCGCCATCGTCCGCGCTTCGCTGCGCAATCCAGGCATTGTCACCGCACTGGCGTGCCTGATTGCGGCGCTCGGGCTGGCAGCGCTGGCTGCGGCGCGATTCGACGTGTTTCCGGATTTCGCGCCGCCGCATGTGCTGGTGCAGACCGAGGCGCCGGGGCTCGATGCGACCCAGGTCGAAGCGCTGGTCACGCGGCCCCTGGAGGGATTGCTGGCGGGCACCGAGAATGTGAAGACCGTGCGCTCGACGTCGAGCCAGGGACTGTCGGCGATCCAAGTGGTGTTCGACCGCGGCGGCGATCCGTATCGCCAGCGCCAGGTCGTTACCGAGCGCCTGGCGGAGTTCGCCGGCCTGCTGCCGCAGGGCGTGCAGGCTCCGCTGCTCTCGCCGTTGAGTTCCTCGATGGAGTACCTGGTGCATTTCGGCTACACCAGCGATCGGCTCTCGCCGGTGGAGCTGCGCGATATCGTGCAGTGGATCGTCAAGCCGCAGATCCTCGCGGTTCCCGGCGTGGCGCAGGCGCAGATTTTCGGCGGCGAGGTGCACGAACGGCAGATCGAAGTCGATCCCGCGAAACTTGCCGCCGACGGACTCACTCTCGACGATGTCTCGGCCGCCGCCAAGCGCGCGACCGCACTGATCGGCGGCGGCTACCTCGAGACTCCCGCCCAGCGCATCGTGATCCAGGCGCAGGCCCCCGGCGCCACGCTCGACGCTCTGGCGCAGGCCGTGGTCGGCACGCGCGGCGGCCTGCCGGTGCGCCTGGGCGATGTGGCGAACTTGCGCGAGGGCGCCGAGCCGCGATTCGGCGATGCGTTGATCGCCGGCAAGCCGGGCATTCTGATCGAGACGTCGACGCAGTTCGGCGCCAATACTCTCGAGGTCACGCGCGCGCTCGAACAGCAGCTCGATGCGCTGGCGCCCGCGCTGGCGAAGCAGGGTGTGCAATACCATCCGGCGCTGCTGCGCCCCGCCAGCTTCATCGAAAGCGCCATCGAGAAGCTGCGCAATTCTTTGGGCCTGGGCGCCGTGCTCGTGGTCGCGCTGCTGCTGATCACGCTGCGCGATTGGCGCGGTGCATTGATTTCCTTCAGCGCGATCCCGCTCGCGCTGCTGACGACGGTGTGGATTCTCGAAGCGTGGGGATTGAGCCTCAATACCATGACCCTAGGCGGTCTGGTCGTGGCGCTCGGCGTGGTCGTCGACGATGCCGTCATCGACGTGGAGAACATCCTGCGCCGCCGCCGCGGCGCCGCACTCGATGCGGATATCGGCGAGCTGTTCATCGGCGCATCGCTCGAGGTGCGGCGGCCGGTGTTCTATGCGACGGCGGCCGTTGCCGTGGCGTTTCTGCCCATAGTGATGATGTCCGGATTGCAGGGCGCGTTCTTCCGGCCCTTGTCGATTTCATTCCTGCTCGCCGTGGGTCTGTCATTGCTGGTCGCCATGAGCGCGACGCCGGCTCTGTGCGTGCTGGTGATGGCGCGGCACAGCCCGAAACCCGAGGCGGCGTTTCTGCGGCGCCTGAAGCGCGCCCAGCTCGGCGCCATCGCCTGGCTGAACAAGCGCCCGCGCACGCTGGTCGCGATAGTCTTCGTGAGCGGCGTCGCCGGGATCGTTCTGCTGCCGTTGCTCGGTGCGCGACTGCTGCCCGATTTCCGCGAAAACTACCTGATCGCGCATGCATCGTTGCGCCCGGGCATTTCGCTGACCGAAACGACCCGCGTCGGCGAGCAGATTTCGAGGGGGCTCATCGCCATTCCCGGGGTCAAGAGCGTCGCAGAGCAGATCGGCCGCGCCGAGAACGGCCAGGATCCCGATGCGCCGAACAAGAGCGAGTTCGAGGTGCAGATCGATCCGAGCAAGGGCCGTAGTGCCGGCGAGATCGACGCCGCCATACGCGATGTGTTCGACGATTATCCGAATCAGCTGGTGGAGATCTATTCGGTGCTGGCCGAGCGCATCGGGGAGACGCTGTCCGGCGAGTCCGCGCCGTTCTCGATCAGCGTGATCGGTTCCGATCTCGATACCGACGATCGTGTCGGGGCGCGGATCGTCGAGGTGCTGCAGAGCTTGCCCGACAGCGGCACCGTTCGCCTGACGGTGCCGCCGCGCGAGGTGGAGCTGCACGTGGAACTGTTGCCCGAGCAACTGGCCATCTATGGCTTACAGGCCGCGGACGTGCTGCAGACGGTCAACGCGGCCTATCACGGCAGCGCGGCCGCCGAACTCAACCAAGCGGATCGCAGCGTGCCGGTGGTCGTGCGCATCGCTCACGCCGGCGCCGATCCGCGTGCGTTGGGCGCGCTGCTGCTGCGCGGGCGGGACGGCGCGCTGATTCCGCTGTCCTCGGTGGCCAAAATCAGCATGGCCTCGGCGCGCAGCTTGGTCGATCACCAGGATGGGCTGCGGCGCCAGATCGTCGTCGCGTCGCCGAAGGGCGCCGATCAGGCCGGCTACGCCGAGGCGGCGCGTCGGGCGATCGCCGCGAAGGTTCAGCTGCCGCCGGGCGTGTTTCTGCGCTACGGCGGGGCGGCCGAGGCGCAGACCGCCGCCAGGAATGAATTGCTGCTGCATTCGGCCGCCGCCTTCGTGCTCATCGTGCTGTTGCTGGCTCTCGCATTCGGGCACGCGCGGCACGTGCTGCTGGTGCTGCTTTCCTTGCCGAGCACGCTGATCGGCGGCGTGGCGGCCGTTGCCCTGACCGGCGGCACGCTGACGCTGGGGGCCATGGTCGGTTTCGTCGCCCTGTTCGGGATGGCGGCGCGCAACACCATCTTGCTGGTATCTCACTATGACCACCTGGTGCACGTCGAGGCGCAGCCCTGGAACCTGCAGACCGCGTCGCGCGGGGCCGAGGAACGGCTGACGCCGGTGCTGCTCACGGCCCTGCTCACCGGGCTGGCGCTGCTGCCGGTGGCATTGCAGCTGCATCAGCCGGGCCACGAAATCGAGGGTCCGATGGCAGTGGTAATTCTCGGCGGCTTGGTGTCTTCTACGCTGGTCAGTCTATTGCTGATTCCGCCTCTGGCGGCGCACTGGCTCAGGCCCGGTCACGGGAGTTGACGAGGATGAAATTTCTTTCACAAGGACTCAAGACAATGAAAATCAACACTGCAATTGTTACCGGACTATCCCTGCTGGCTTGCAGCTACGCCTGGGCGGCGGCGCCGCGGCTCACCACCAGCAAGACCGTCAACATCGACGCCTCGGCCGCCAAGGTTTGGCACGCGGTCAGGGACTTCAACGGCTTGAACACCTGGCATCCTGCCGTCGCCACGGACGAGATCGTCGAAGGCACGAACAATACCGTCGGCGCCGTGCGCTTGCTGACGTTGAAGGGCGGCGGGACGATCAAGGAGAAGCTGCTGCGGTTCAATGCGCCGGGCCGCTCGTTCAAATACGCCATCCTCGAAGGAGTGCTGCCGGTGAGCGACTACACGTCGACCGTGGTCGTCAAATCCCTCGGCAAGGGCAAGTCCTCCGTCACCTGGTCGGGCCGGTTCAAACGCAAGAACGTCGGCGACAATCCCGCCGACAATGAAAACGACAAGACCGCGGTGGACACCATCAGCGGGGTCTACCAGGGCGGCCTGGACAACTTGAAGAAAATGGTCGAGGCGCAATAACCCGGGCTCACAGCGTCCGGGCGCCGGACGCTGTGCATCCGAAGCCGGCGGAGACTGTGCATGTCAGCCGCGGAGGGTTATGCTAGGGGCCCCCTGCTGAGCGCATCATGAACGCCCTAGATTCGTTCCATCCCGCCGTTGCCGCCTGGTTCTCGCGGACTTTCGATGCGCCGACCCCCGCGCAGGAGAGGGCCTGGCCGGCGCTGCAGTCGGGACAGCATGTCCTGGTGGCCGCTCCCACCGGATCGGGCAAGACCTTTGCGGCCTTTCTCGCCGCCATCGACCAGCTCGTCAAAGAGGGGCTGGAAGGGCCGCTGCCGGATGAGACCCGCATCGTCTACGTGTCGCCGCTGAAGGCCCTGTCGAACGACATTCAACGCAATCTCGACGCGCCGCTCGAGGGCATTCGCGAAGAACTCGCGGCGCTGGGCCTGCCCGATGTGGCGATTCGCGCCGTGGTGCGCACCGGCGACACCTCGCAGTCCGAGCGCGCCGGCATGCGGCGCAAGGCGCCGCACATCGTCGTCACCACGCCCGAATCGCTGTACATCTTGCTGGGCTCGGAGTCGGGCCGCGCCATGCTCTCGACCTGCCGCACGGTGATCGTCGATGAGATTCACGCGATTGCGGGCAACAAGCGCGGCGCCCATCTGGCGCTGTCGCTCGAGCGGCTGCAGTCCCTGACGGGGCGCGCATTGACCGAGTCGGCCTGTCGGCGACTCAGAAGCCCATCGAAGAGGTGGCGAGATTCCTGATCGGCACGGGCGATCTCGGGCGCTGCGCCATCATCGACAGCGGACACGCGCGCCGCCGCGACCTGGCATTGGAGCTGCCGCCGGCGCCGCTCGAGGCGGTGATGTCGGGCGAGGTGTGGACGCAGGTCTATGACCGGCTGGCCGAACTCATCCGCGAGCACCGCACCACGCTGGTGTTCGTGAACACGCGCAGACTGGCCGAGCGCGTGGCGCGGCATCTGTCGGAGCGGCTGGATCGAGGAAAATGTCGCCGCGCATCATGGCAGCCTGTCCAAGGATCGGCGCCTCGACGCCGAGCAGCGCTTGAAGCGCGGCGAGTTGAAAGTGCTGGTGGCGACCGCCTCGCTTGAGCTCGGAATCGACATCGGCGATGTGGATCTGGTATGTCAAATCGGCTCGACGCGCTCCATCAACGCCTTTCTGCAGCGCGTGGGCCGCGCGGGACATCAGGTGGGCGGCGTCTCCAAGGGCCGGCTGTTTCCGCTGTCGCGCGATGAATTGGTGGAGTGCGCGGCGCTGCTCGATGCGGTTCGGCGCGGCGAACTGGACCGCCTGAGCATTCCGCAGAACGCGCTCGATGTGCTTGCCCAGCAGATGACCGCCGAAGTATCCGCGCGCGAATGGAGCGAGGATGAGTTGTTCGACCTCATGCGCGGGGCCTATCCCTACCGGGCATTGCGGCGCGAGGAATTCGACGAGTGCGTGCGCATGCTGGCGGAAGGCTTCAGCACCCGCCGCGGGCGCCGCGGCGCGCTGCTGCATCACGACGCCGTCAACAAGATGCTGCGCCCTCGCAAGGGCGCGCGGCTGACGGCGCTCACCTCCGGCGGCGCCATTCCGGACAACGCCGATTACCGGGTGATGCTCGAGCCGGAAGGCCATCTGGTCGGCACCGTGAATGAGGACTTTGCCGTCGAGAGCCTGCAGGGCGATGTATTTCAGCTGGGCAATACCTCGTATCGAATCTTGCGGGTGGAACGCGGCACCGTGCGGGTCGAGGATGCGCACGGCCAGCCGCCTTCCATCCCGTTCTGGCTGGGCGAGGCACCGGGCCGCACCGAGGAGCTATCGGCGGCCGTCTCGAGGATCAGGCAGGAAGTCGACCGGCTGCTGGAAATCGGCGCCCGCGCGCAAGGCGAAGTGCCGGCGCGAGGTGAACCTGCCGCCGCCACCCGCTGGCTCATCGAGACCGTCGGGCTCGACGAAGCGGCGGCGTTGCAACTGGTTCAATACCTGAGCGCGGGCCGCGCGGCGCTCGGCTGCTTGCCGAGCTTCGATACCGTGGTGTTCGAGCGATTCTTCGACGAATCCGGCGGCATGCAGCTGGTCATTCATTCGCCCTTCGGCAGCCGCGTGAACCGCGCCTGGGGACTGTCCTTGCGCAAGCGCTTCTGCCGCACATTCAACTTCGAATTGCAGGCTGCCGCGACCGAAGATCACATCGTGCTGTCGCTGACTCATGCGCACAGCTTCGAGCTGGCGGAGGCGGCGCGGTACCTGAATTCGAATTCGGTGCGTCACGTGCTGGTGCAGGCTCTTTGCGCGGCGCCGATGTTCGAGGTTCGCTGGCGCTGGGACGCCGGTATCGCGCTCGCGCTGCCGCGCTTTCGCGGCGGCAAGAAGATCCCGCCGCAGATCGCGCGCATGAACGCCGAGGATTTGCTGGCGTCCGTGTTCCCGGATCAAGTGGCGTGCGCCGAGAATCTGCCCGGCGAAATCGAGATACCTGACCATCCGCTGGTGCGGCAGACGATCCGCGACTGCCTCGAAGACGCCATGGACATCGATCGCTTCGAGGATGTGCTGCGCAAATTGGAAAGCGGCGGCATCCGCGTCGTCGCGCGCGATCTGACCGAGCCTTCGCCGTTGGCGCTCGAAGCCCTGAATGCGCGGCCCTACGCCTATCTTGGACGACGCGCCTCTCGAAGAGCGGCGCACCCAGGCCGTGATGAGCCGGCGCTGGCTCGATCCCGAATCCGCCGCCGACATCGGCAAGCTCGATCCGGAAGCCATTGCTCGTGTGCGCGCCGAGGCGTGGCCCGATGCAGCTACGGCCGATGAGTTGCATGATGCGCTTCTGTGGCTCACCTTCCTGACCGACGAGGAGCATCGGAGCAATGCGGCGTGGCCGGGGTTGATGAATGCACTGGCGGCGGACGGCCGCGTGGTACGACTGCCGAATGAGCCGCTGTCCGGCTCGCCGCCGGCCGGCCCGAAGCTGTGGGTGGCGACCGAAAGGCGCGTGCTGTTCGAGCCGGGACCGCCGTCGGACGAATCCCTGGTGGAAATCGTCCGGGGGCGCCTCGAGGGTCTGGGACCGGTCGCGGCGTCGGCCATCGCCGAATCGCTGGCGCTTCCGGCGTCGAGGATCAACATTGCCCTGGCGGCGCTCGAAGCCGAGGGATTTGCCATGCGCGGCCGCTTCATGGATTCGGCGCGCGGCTCAGGCGCCGACGAGGAAGAATGGTGCGAGCGCCGCTTGCTGGCCCGCATTCATCGCTACACCGTCAAACGCCTGCGGGCGGAGATCGAGCCGGTGCAGGCGCGGGACTTTCTGAGGTTTCTCTGCGAATGGCAGCGAGTGCTGCCGGAATCGCGCATGCAGGGGCCCGATGCGCTAGCGGCGGTGCTGACCCAGCTCGAAGGATTCGAAGCGCCGGCCGCGGCGTGGGAGACGGACATCATCCCGCAGCGCATGGCCGAGTACGAACCGCAATGGCTGGATGAGCATTGCCGCGCGGGGCGCTTCATCTGGACGCGGCTCGCCGCGCGCGCCGCCCCGCAGTCCGCGGCGAGCGCTTCACCCGTGCGTTCCACTCCCATCACCTTGCTGGCGAGGCGCAATGTGCCGCTCTGGACCGCATGGGCCGATAAGTCCGTGCCCACGCAACTGACCTCCAAGGCCCAGGCCGTGGCCGATTTCATCCGCGAACACGGCGCCTCGTTCTTCGACGAAATCGCCGAGCACGTGGGCATGCTGCCGGTGGAAGCGGAGGACGCCCTGGCCGAACTCGTGGCGCTCGGGATGGTGAACTCCGACAGCTTTGCGGGCTTGCGCGTGCTGTTGATGCCCAGCGGGCGGCGCGGCAAATCGACATCCTATACCGTGCGCCGCAAGCGGCGGCTGGCCCTGTTCGGAATGGCCGATGCGGGACGCTGGGCCCTGGTGCGCCGGGCCGCGGCGGGCGCTTCGCAGCGCGACGATGAAGCGGTGGAGCAAGTCGTGCGTTCGCTGTTGCGCCGCTGGGGAGTGATCTTCTGGAAACTCCTCGCGCGCGAGGCCGATTGGCTGCCGCCGTGGCGCGATATGCTGATGTGCTGCCGCCGCTTGGAGGCGCGCGGTGAGATTCGCGGCGGCCGCTTCGTCGCCGGGTTCTCGGGCGAGCAATACGCCACGCCCGAAGCCGTCGGCTTGCTGCGCGACGCACGCCGCAAACCGAACACGCAGCAATTCGTGTCGCTGTCGGCCGCGGATCCGCTGAATCTGCTCGGTATCCTCACTCCCGGCGCCAGGCTGGCTTCGCTCTCGGGCAATCGGCTTCTGTACCGCGACGGATTGCCGATCGCGACGTACGCCGGGGACGAAGTCCACTACGTCGCGGATATCCCGGCGAAGGAGCAATGGGAGGTACAGACCGCGCTGCTGCGCCGTCACGCTCCTCTCGTGCTGGACGATTTGGCGTAAGTTCAGCCAGACCCGGCAACACGGGAGCTAATGCCGTCTGAGATCGCGCCTTCTTCCATGGCGTTCTTCCGTGGGTGCGATGCCAAACGCCCGTTTGTAGGCATGGTACAGGTGGGAAGTCGATCCGAATCCGCATTCGAGCGCGATGCCGAGAATGGGATTGACGGTCTGGCGCAGCAGCGTGCGTGCGCGGGCGAGCCTCAATTTGAGATAGAAGGTCTTCGGGGACATGCCGACTTGTTCGCGAAACAGCCGCTCGACCTGCCGGGCCGAGACTCCGACGCGCGCCGATATCTGCCCTATGTCGAGTGGATCCTCGATCGCACCTTCCATGAGCCTGATGATTTCGACCAGCATCGGACTGTCGATGCCGTAGCGGGTGTGCGTGTCGAGCCGCTGAGCGTCGTCCTGCCGGCGGATTTGCGGGTGGATGAACTGCTCGGCGACGGCAACCGCGACGCCGGGAGCGGATGCTTCGCCGATAAAATGCAGCATGAGATCGAGGGCCGCCGTGCCGCCCGAGCAGGTGAATACCCGCCTATCTACGACGTACAGATCCAGGCTCACCTCGAGCGCGGGATATTGCGACCGCAACAAGTCCGCATATTCCCAGTGCACCGTGCAGCGGCGCCCGGCCAGAAGTCCGGCCTCCGCCAGGATGAAGGCGCCCGTGCTGATGGCACCCACCATGGAGCCGTGGCGGGCGAGTCGCCGCAAATGATGATGAATGGCGTGCTTGCGCCCGAATTGCGCGGGCTCGAGCCCCGCGCACACCACCAGCATGTCGGCCTTGCGCAGCTCGCTCAGCGGACAGTCAACTGCCACGGCTATGCCATTGCTGGCCATGACCTGCTTGCCGTCGGCCGAGGTCAGCTGCCAGTCGAACAGCTGCCGCTCGCTGACGCGATTGGCCGAGCGCAACGGTTCGATGGCGGCGGAAAACGCCATCATGGAGAACTGCGGTACCAGAAGAAAGGCAATCCGAATAGTCATTGTGTCCGTGTATCAGCCGGGCGCCGCGCGGCGCTCCGCACGATGTCGCAGTCAATCACCGTGCCGTCGTATTCACACACCGGGATGGGATGCCATGAGTGGACTATGATAAGCCAGCGGATGAAGAACAACCCCGGCCGCGACAATATGAGGTAAGCATGGACATCAACCGGCGACGTCAGGGGGGCCGCGGCAGACGTCTCGACGGCACGCGCGTGCCGCAGCTGCCCTGGACGGAGGTGAGGAATCCCTATCGGCCCATGGAAGTGCTGTCGGCGGATCAGCTCGAGGCCATTCATCTGACGTCGCTGCGCATCCTCGAGGATCTCGGCATGGAGGTCATGTCGCCGCGGGCGCTGGCCGTGCTCGAGGCGGGCGGCGCCGAGGTGGATGCGGCGACGAGAACCGTCCGCCTGGATCGCGGGCTGGTCGAGAAAGCCCTGCGAACCGCACCCGCGACCTTCGCGCTCACGCCGCGCAACGCCGGCCGGCGCGTGATCATGGGAGAGAACCGCGTCAACTTCGGGCTGGTCGCGGGGCCGCCCAATGTGCACGACTGCGAGCGCGGCCGCCGCGCGGGAAATTACCAGGACTACTGCGACTTCATCCGCCTCGCGCAGTACTTCAACGCCATTCATCTGATCGGCAACCAGGTGTGCGCGCCCATCGACCTGCCGGCGAATTGCCGGCATCTGGACACCTACCGGGCCAATCTCCTGTATTCGGATCGAGTCTTTCACTGTACGGCGATCGGCGCCGGACGCGCACTCGACGGCATCCGGATGATGGCGATTTCGCGCGGCCTGAACCTCGAGCAGATCGCCGAGAGCCCCGGAGTCGTGACCATCATTTCGGTGAACAGTCCGCGCCGCTTCGATCAGGCCATGAGCGAGGGACTGATCGCGATGGCCGAGCATGGGCAGGCGGTGGTGATCACGCCCTTCACCTTGATGGGAGCCATGGCGCCTGTGTCCTTGGCGGCCGCCTTGGCGCAGCAGAATGCCGAGGCGCTATTCGGAGTCGTGCTCGCGCAGCTCGTGCGCCCCGGCACACCGGTGATGTATGGCGCCTTCACCTCGAACGTGGACATGCGCTCGGGCGCGCCGGCGTTCGGCACGCCCGAAAACGCCAAGGCCAACATTGCCAGCGGGCAATTGGCGCGCCGCTACCGTCTTCCCTACCGCACTTCGAATGCCAGCGCCTCCAACGTGGCGGACGCCCAGGGAGCGTACGAGACCGAGATGTCCCTGTGGGGCGCGATTCTCGGCCATGGCAACCTCATCTATCATGCCGCCGGCTGGCAGGAAGGCGGGCTGACGGCCTCATTCGAGAAGCTGGTGCTCGATGTGGAGATGCTGCAGATGATGATGGAGTTCCTCAAGCCCATCGTGGTCGATGAGCAGGAGCTCGGCTTCGACGCCATCAAGGGCGTCCCCACCGGCGGGCATTTCTTCGGCGAGCCGCACACCATGGAACGTTACGAACATGCCTTCTATCGGCCGCTGGTGTCCAATTGGCAGAACTACGAGAACTGGCAGCTGGGCGGGGGCAAGGACGCGACGCAACGTGCCACCGATATCTGGAAGCAGGCGCTGAAAGAATACGAGGAGCCGGCGATGGATCCCGCGATTCGCGAAGCGCTAGACGACTATGTCACCCGGCGCCGTGCGGAGATCGGCGGCGAGGAACCCTAGCTGACCGCGGCTGCCGTCCGCGTCACCCTCGAGGCCGCGCCCAGGGCCGCAAGATGCGGCGCGCCGGGTTCGTCACGGTCGGGTTGACGCTCGGGTCCAATAGTCGTCGGCTGCGTAGGTGTCGAATAGCGGTCTGTACGGCCGATTTGGACAAACCGGTTTTGGTCGCAATGGTCTGCAGGCTGAAACTCACCGATTCCCGCCGGCTCTTGGCAGCCTGCCGCAGAAGGAAGAGGAACACAATGAAGGTTGCCGGCCGGCGGTCGTGCCCCACCAGATCCGGCATGAGCACGTCAACCACATACGAGTCCAGGCTGAACCTATCCATAGTAATAACTACTATAGCATTTTTTGATATAGCCAAGCCCTCGAATGCCTCATAATTTGCGCCTCACAGGAGGAACGCGTGATTACACAGCTCAAGTTCGTGTCCATTCCGACCCGCGATCAGGCTCGGGCCCTCAAGTTCTATACGGAACAGCTGGGCTTCGAGGTGGCGACGGATCAGCCCTTCGATGACAAGCAGCGCTGGATCGAGCTGCGGATCGGAAATGCCCCGACTCGCATCGTCCTGTTCACACCGCCGGGCCAGGAGGAGCGAATCGGAACATTCTTCAATGGCAGCTTCCAGTGCGATGATGTCGAGGCCACGTTCCGGCAGCTTAGCAAGCGCGGAGTGACCTTCGTGAGAGAGCCTGAGAAGCAGCCCTGGGGAACGATGGCGATTTTTCGCGATCCTGACGGGAATCAGTTCGTCCTTTCCTCGGGATAGAGACATGACCCATTCGGCGCCGCGCGCGCCATTGGAGCAAGCCGGCGAGGCGCGACAATAAGCGACTATAGATGCCCTTTGCCTTTCTCGAGCAGCTCGGTGAAAGCGTCGCGGGTCATGGGCCTGCCCAGGAGGAAACCCTGGGCCTCATCGCTGCCTATGTCCCGCAGAGCGGCCAGCTGCTCTTCGGTTTCGACGCCCTCGGCCACCACACTCATGCCAAAGGCGTGGGCGAGCGAAACGATAGTCGCGACGAGCGTTCTGCCGAGCCTGTCGTCAGGCAGGCGGCTGACGAAGGAGCGATCGATCTTGAGCGTGTCGATCGGAAGATCCGACAGGCGGCTCAAGGAGGAGTAGCCCGTGCCGAAGTCATCCATGGCCACTCGGACCCCGGCGGCACGGAGCCGCTGCAGTTTCTCCACCTCTGCGGCACAGTCGTCGAAGAGCGCGCCTTCCGTGATCTCGACATCGAGTCCGCAGGCGCTGTTCGCCCACGGCGCAATCACTTGAAGGAAGCGGTCCGCGAAGTCAGGGCGACGAAGCTGAACGGTAGAGACATTGACGGCAACGCGGATTCCCGGCAACCCGAGACGTTGCCACTGCTGGGAGTCTCTCGCGGCTTGCTCCAGCACCCAATTTCCCACCTCTACGATCAGGCCCGTCGACTCCAGGAGCGGGAGAAATGCACCGGGCGCGACCAAACCGGACCCGGGGTCACGCCAGCGAATGAGTGCTTCGACGCCCTCGATGCGCCGGGAATGGATGTTCATTTTCGGCTGGTAGTGCAGTTCGAACTGCTGTCGCTCGATAGCGGTTCGCAGCTTGTGCTCGAGCGCCAGACGCGCCACCACTTCCGAGCGCCGCTCGAGACTGAATTTCAGAACATGCTCGCCGCTCGCCCTGGCGTTGCGCAATGCCGCCTCGGCATTCTGCACGAGCGCGGCGGCCTTAGTTCCGTCCGTCGGATAAAGGGCCAGGCCAGACTTGGCAGTCACGGGTATCTCGCGACCTTCAATCACGAACGGCTGTCCGAACACGGCCGCGAGGGAGCCGCGCAGAGTCGGCAGTGGATCTGCGGCGTCCTCGGTCACATCGAGAGCGACGGCGAATGTGCCGCCCCCCAATTGGGCCAGCATGTCGGTTGCTGGGTAGTGGCGCCGCAGGCGGTCCGCCACGTGTTGCAGCAGCAGATCCCCCGTGTACCGACCGAATGAGTCGTTGATGACGCTCAGCTTCTCGACATCGATCACGGCAACGGCGACACGGACCCGGCGATGGTTCGCGAGGGACCAGAGCCGCCCGATACGCTCACAGAAGAGCGAGCGCCTGGCGAGACCGGTTTGCGCATCGAAGTGCGACAGAAAGCGCACGGTGTCGTCCTTCTGCTGGTACTGCAGCGCGAAGGCGAGATTCGCGGCGATCTCGCGCAGCATCTGTAGCTCTTCGTCGCTGAGCGTTCCAGAGTCGGCGGCGGTAAGCACCAGAACGCCGATCGCCGTCTTGTCGACCAGCAGTGGCAGGACGACGATGGAGCGAAACCCGCCGTGCGTCAGCAACTCGTCGACATTGACCGTGGCCGTCGGGTCATCAACGATGTCGTTGCAAACGAACGCGATACCGGTCTTGAGAACCTGGCTGATCGTGCTGGTTTTTCGGCTCAGAGCGGCAGTGACAGCCGCGCGCAGACTCTCGGTGGCCTCGGGATTCACACCAGAGCAGGCAACTGGCTGGACCGTATGGGTATCGGCGTGCGGAAGGGCCACAAGGGCGGTAGCGTAGCCTCCGACCGTGACGGCGAGCCGGGTCGCCTCGCCGAACAGCTCGCGTTGATCGTGAATCCGAACAACCGCCGTATTGATGCCGCTCAACAGGCGTAGCACTCGGGTGAGCCGCGCGATCTGCGCTTCCTGTCGTCGGCGATCGATGCGAGCAGCGGCCTCATCGAGGGCTCGAATGACGGCCGCGGTCAGCCGATTGAGGTTGCCCTTGAGGACGTAGTCCACCGCGCCACAGCGCAGCGCCTCAATCGCCCGATCTTCGCCTATCGTGCCGGATACGAAAATAAAGGGTAGATCCGGCGCGACCTCGCGCGCCACGCCCAACGCCTCAAGTCCGGAAAATTGGGGTAGTGAAAAATCGGAGAGAATGACGTCCGGTTGGAAGTCGCGCAGCGCTTCGCGCAGCGTCGGCTCGGTTTCGACGCGAAGCCACGTGCAGGCGATGCCGCCACTGCGAACCTGGCGGATGGTAATCTCCGCCTCGGTGGGCACGTCCTCCACCAAAAGAATGCGCAGCAGATCACGACGGGCACCGGAGTCGGTGCGGTCGCTCGGTTGCGCCACCAATGGATCGTAGGCTAGATGCTCCTGCACGGCCATCGTCGGACACTCCTTGTGCACTGATGATTCCTCAGCATCAATGCGAGGGGTATCGAGAACGCCCACCCAAACTAACACGCCGTCCGCAACCAGCCTGTGAACTGGATGTCTATTTGGAGGACAGGCAAACGCCTCGGGTGGTTATTGTGCGCGGCACCATCGGCACCGCGCTTACGGCAAGGGTAACTGCGAGGCATCCCAGCCGCCGCCCACCGCCTCGATCAGCGCCACGCTGGCCTGCAGGCGGCTGGACAGCACGGCCAGCGCCGTCTGTTCCGCGCTCAGGCGTGTGGTCTGCGCGGTGATCACGCTGCTATAGGGCACGGTGCCGGCCTTGTACTGATTGAGCGTCAGTTTTTCAGCCTCTCGGGCGGCGGCCACTGTGGCGTCCTCGATGACTGCCTGCTTCTGCAGCACGCGCAGCGTGACGATGTTGTCCTCGACCTGTTGAAAGCCGCTGAGCACGGTCTGCCGATAGTTGTCCACGCTGGCGTCGTAGGCCGCGCGTGCCTGTGCGACCTGCGCGCGGCGCAATCCGCCGTCGATCAGTGTTTCCGCCAGTTCGGGGCCGAGCGACCAGACCCGGTTCGGGAGATCGAACAGCCGCGACCAGGTGGGACTGGTGTAGCTGTCCGATCCGGACAAGGTCAGGCTCGGAAAATAGGCCGATTGCGCCACGCCGATCTGCGCATTGGCCGCCGCGACCTTGCGTTCGGCTTCAGCCACATCGGGCCGGCGCTCGAGCAGCGTGGAAGGAATGCCCGCGGGCACCGTGGGCACGTCGGTGCGTATGGCCGAGGGGCTCAAGGTGAGCGAGGCCGGTTGCTGGCCGATCAGCACGGCGATGGCATGTTCGAGTATGGCGCGTTGAATCCCGGCGTTGACCTGCTGCGCCTGACTGGACAGAAGCTGCGTTTCCGCGCTCACCACATCGGCCCGCGCGGCGACCCCGAACCGGTAGCGGCTCTCGGTGATTTTCAGTGACAGCTGCTCGGCGACCACGGTGTCGTCCAACAGCTTCTGCAATTGGTCCTGGGCGCGCAGTTCGAAATAATCGGTGGCCAGCTCGCCTTGAGCGGACAATCGGGCCGCGGCCAGCGCCGCCGCGCTCGATTGAGCGGACGCCCGGTCGCTTTCCGCCGTGCGTCGTATCTGACCCCAGATATCCAAGGTCCAATTCGCCTGCAGTCCCGCGCTGTAGGTGGTTTCAGTTTGCCCGGTACCGGCAATCGACGTTGTGGTGCGGCCGGCAGTGGGTGCGCCTTCGGCGCCGCGCTGGCGCGAGAGGTCGGCGGACACCGTCGGCCAGAAACCGGCACGCGCCTGCGCCACCAGCGCACGGGCCTGATCGAAGGCGGCCGCGGCGGCCTTGACGTTCTCATTAGAAATGTCGATGCGCACTTCGAGCTTGTTCAACGCGTCATCTTTGAAAATTTCCCACCAAGGTCCTCTGCTCAAGGCATCGGTGGGCTCGCTGGGTTTCCAATCACCCGCTTCTTTATAGTCCGGCGCCGCGTCGAATTTGGGCCGATGGTAGTCGGGACCGACGGCGCAGGCGGCAGTCAGCCCGAGAGCCGCCGTCAGGCTGAACCAGCAGGCCAGGCGCCAGCGAGCCGATCGCGGCGAAGAGAGTGGCCGGGCAGCGCAGCCGCGTCGAGCAAGTCGCTCCTCAGGGGTGCCGTGGGAATGCCGCATCAGATGCCGGCTCCCACGGGGTCAAGCCCTGGGCCGCCCGGGTCTCGTCCGGTCACTGCGGCCGGCGGCGGGTTGTATCTGCCTTGCTTCAAGTGCTTCCAGTAGCGATGTACGTACAAGTAGACCACCGGTGTCGTGTAGACGGTGAGCAGCTGGCTGACGATCAGGCCTCCCACTATCGCAATTCCCAAGGGCCGCCGCATCTCCGTGCCGTCGCCATGGGCGATGGCCAGCGGCAGGGCGCCGGCGATGGCAGCGCAGGTGGTCATCATGATGGGCCGGAAGCGCAGGCTGCAGGCATGGGCGATGGCGGCGCGCGGGTCCATGCCGAGAGTGCGTTCGGCCTCGAGGGCGAAATCGACCATCATGATGGCGTTCTTCTTGACGATGCCGATCAGCAGCAAGATACCCAAAAAGGCGATGAGACTGAATTCCGTGCCGGTGGCCATCAAGGCCAGCAGCGCGCCGACTCCGGCAGAGGGCAGGGTGGAGAGAATGGTCAGCGGCTGGCTGTAGCTCTCGTAGAGCACGCCCAACACCACGTAGATCGCCAGCAGCGCTGCCACCAGCATCAAGGGCGTGTTGCTGCTGCTTTGCTGAAACAGGCGGGCGGTTCCGTAGGTTCCACCGATGATGCCGACGGGGACATGGATGTCACTCATCTTGCGGCTGATGGCGGCGAGTGCGGTATCCAGAGTCACTCCGATGGGCAGATTGAACGCGATCGCCGTCGATACCGAGGTGCCCGTATGGTTGACGCTCACCGGCGTCGTGCCGGTGCTGAAATGGCTGAATGCCGCGAAAGGAACCATGGTTTCGGCGGCGACGCTCACCGCCGAGCCGGTGGAGGTATTGCCGCGTCCCGCATTCGCCAGGGAATTCGCGGCGAGATTGCGCGCCACGTCCTCCGCCACGGCGGTGCTGGACGGCGCGGCCGTGGCGCCCGATGTCAGCACCGTGGTGCCGGCCACCGCCTGCGTCGACTGTGTGCCGCTCACGGTGCCCCCGGAAGTGCTGACGTAGAGTTCCTTGAGAACCTGCGGGTTCTGCCAGAATTCGGGGGCCACCTCCATGACGACGTGGTATTGCTGCGGACTGAACGGATTGTAGATGTTCGATACTTGGGCTTGGGAATAGGCATCGCCGAGCGCATTGTCGATCTGGATTTCGGTGAGCCCCAGCCGCGAGGCGCTGTCGCGGTCCACGATCAGGTCGGCCTCGAGGCCGCCCGGCTGCATGTCGGTATCCACGTCGGTGATCTCCGGCATATCCTGCAGCGCGGTGCGGAGCTTCTGGCTCCAGACCCGCAACTCGCTCAGATCGTCGCCGAGCAGGGTGTATTGATACTGCGAGTTGGCCGAACGGCCGCCGCCGCCGCCGATATCCTGCACCGCCTGCAGAAAGCTCTGCACCCCTGCGACCGCATTCAATTTGGGCCGCAGGCGCGCGATGATCTGATCCGCGGAGATGCGCCGTTGCTTGAGCGGCTTGAGCGCGATGGTGACGTTGGCGTTGGCGCCGCCTCCGCCGAAGGGCCCGAAGCCGCCGCCTCCCACGGAACCCGTCACGGTGCTGACCGCAGGATCCGCCTGGATGATGGCGGCCACCTCCTGCAGCTTGCGCTTCATGAACTGAAATGAACTCTGCGCATCTCCGCGGATGCCTCCCTGCAGCTGGCCCGTATCCTGCTGCGGGAAGAATCCCTTGGGAATTACCACGTAGAGATAGATGTTCAGGCCGATGGTCGCGAACAGCAGCAGGATCATGATGCGCGGGTGGTGCAATGCCCAGTCGAGCGTGCGCTCGTAGCCGCGGCGCACTTTGACGAAGCCGCGCTCGAAAGCATCGCCGAAGCGGGAGTGCTTGCGCCTGGATTCGCGCTCGAGCAGCAGCGAGCACATCATCGGCGTGGTCGTCAGGGAGATCACCAGAGAGATGAGGATGGACACCGCCAGCGTCACGGTGAACTCGCGGAAAATCTTGCCGACGATGCCGCCGGCGAACATGAATGGAATGAATACCGCCACCAGCGACAGGCTCATGGAAACGACGGTGAATCCCACTTCGCGCGCCCCGAGCAGCGCCGCGCTCATGCGCGACATGCCGGCCTCGACGTGCCGGGTGCTGTTCTCCATCACGACGATGGCATCGTCCACCACGAACCCGGTGGCTATGGTGAGCGCCATCAGGGAGAAGTTGTCGAGGGTGAAGTCGAGCAAGTACATAGCGCCAAAGGTGCCGACCAACGACACCGGCACGACCATGGCGGGAATCAGCGCCGCCCGGTAGCTGTTCAGGAAAATGTAGACCACCAGAATGACGAAGGCCACGGCCAGCAGCAGGGTCTGCTCCACCTGGCGCAGCGAGGCGCGAATCGTGATGGAGCGGTCGAAGGTGACCACCAGATCGATCTTCGGATCGATGGAGCTCTTGAGCAGCGGCAATTCCGCCTTGACGGCATCGATCATTTGAATGACGTTGGCGCCCGGCTGCTGAAACACCGTGACGAAGACCGCGGGCTTGCCGTTGTACAGCCCGTAGGTGCGGATGTTCTCGGTGGCGCCGTCCTGCATGTCGAGCACCCTGGCGACATCGCCCAGCCGCACCGTGGCGCCGTTGCGGTTGGCGATGATGAGGTCGCGGTACGGCCCGGCGTCGCGGGCATTGTCGTTGGTGTAGATCTGATAGTGCAGCCGGTCCGATTCGATGGCGCCCTTGGGGGCATTGGCGTTGGCGTTGGAGATGGCGGCGCGCACATCCTGCAGGCCGATGCCGTACTTGGTGAGCGACTGGGGATTGATCTCCACGCGTACGGCGGGCAGCGCACTGCCGTTGACGTTGACGCCGCCAACCCCCTGAATTTGCGACAGGCGCTGCGATATCACCGCGTCCGCCGCATCGTAGATCTGGCCCTGGGTCAGCACGTCCGAAGTCATGGCGATGGCCATCACCGGGAACAAGGCGCTGTTGAGCTTGCGGTACGAAGGATTGCGCGTCAGCGCGGAGGGCAGGTCGGCGTGCGCGGCGACGATCGCCGCCTGCACGTCGCGCGCGGCGCCGTCGATGTCCCGGTCGACGCCGAAGGTCAGTTGAATATTCGAGGTTCCCACGCCGCTCGAGGAGGTCATGTCATCGACATCGGCAATGGCGCCCAGGTGCCGCTCCAGAGGCGTGG
The DNA here is from genome assembly GCA_963837435.1 of uncultured Gammaproteobacteria bacterium. Lineage (GTDB taxonomy): Bacteria > Pseudomonadota > Gammaproteobacteria > Steroidobacterales > Steroidobacteraceae > Bog-1198. The sequence continues at coordinate 455,205 of CAWINJ010000007.1, read as the reverse complement.
CCACGGTGCTGGCCATGACTTCGGGGCTGGCTCCCGGCAGCTGCGCCGAGACGAAGATCGCGGGGACGTCGATGCGCGGCAGCGGCGCGACCGGCAGCAGCATGAAGGCCACGGCGCCCGACAGCGCCACGCCGGCCGTCAGAAGAATGGTGGCCACCGGCCTGCGGATGAAAGGCGCCGAGATGTTCATGGCGCGTTCACGGCGACTTGTCGATCGGATATGGGTTCGCCGCAGCCAAGTCCCCGGCCGGTTCGTCCTCCGCATCGGCCCGGTGAGGTCCGCGCACGCGGGCGGCGATGCGATCGAACGCCAGGTAGATCACCGGGGTCGTGAACAAGGTCAGCACCTGGCTCACCAAGAGGCCGCCGACGATGCTGATGCCGAGCGGGTGGCGCAATTCGGATCCCGTGCCGGTGCCGAACATGAGCGGCAGGGCGCCGAATATGGCCGCAATGGTGGTCATGAGTATGGGCCGAAAGCGCAGCAGGCAGGCCTTGTAGATGGCGTCGCGCGGCGAGAGCCCCTCATCTCGCTGTGCGACCACGGCGAAATCGATCATCAGGATGGCGTTCTTTTTCACGATGCCGATGAGCAGAATGATGCCGATCAGGGCAATGATGGTCAGATCGTCCCCGGCCAGCATCAGGGCGAGCAACGCGCCGATGCCGGCCGACGGCAGCGTCGAGAGAATGGTGACGGGATGGATGAAACTCTCGTACAACACGCCGAGCACGATGTACATGACCAGCACGGCGGCCACCAGCAACAGCAGCTCATTGGTTAAGTTGCTGCGGAAGGCCAGCGCCGCGCCCTGGAAGGTGGTGCGGATGCTGTTCGGCAGCCGAACGCCCTGCTCGGCGCTTTCGATGGCTGAAACGCCCGCGCCAAGCGAGGCGCCCGCGCTCAAGTTGAAGGACACTGTGGTGGCGGGAAATTGCGCCAGGTGGTTGATGAGCAGCGGTCGGGTATCCACATCGACCTTGGCAATGGCCGACAGCGGCACCTGGCCGCCCCCTGACGACGGCACATAGATGGACTGCAGGGAATCGACGGACCGGTAGGAAACGGGGTCGGCCTCCAGGATGACGCGGTACTGGTTCGATTGAGTGAATATGGTGGACACGATCCGCTGGCCGAAGGCGTCATACAGCGCATTGTCGACCGTGCCCACGCTGATGCCGAGACGCGCCGCGCTGTCGCGGTCGATGGTGATGTAGGCGGCGAGTCCGTTGTCCTCCTGGTTGCTGACCACGTCCGAGAGTTCGGGCTGCTGACGAAGCACCGCCAGCAGCTTCGGGGTCCAGGTGGAGAGGGCCGCCGCGTCGGCGCTTTCCAGGGTGAATTGGTACTGAGTGCGGCTCACCGTGGTGTCGAGAGTCAGATCCTGCACCGGCTGCATGTACAGCGTGATGCCGCTGATGTCGGCGGTCTCCGCCTGCAGCCGCCGGATGGCATCGGCGACATTGGTGCTGCGCTCGGCGCGCGGTTTCAGGTTGATTAGGAATCGCCCGCTGTTCAGAGTGACATTGTTGCCGTCGACGCCGATGTACGAGGACAGGCTGCGGACATCGGGGTCCTTGAGTATGGCGGCCGCCAGCGCCTGCTGCCGATCGGCCATGGCGGCATAGGAGATCGACTCGCTGGCCTCCGACACGCCTTGAATCAGCCCGATGTCCTGCTCGGGGAAAAAGCCCTTGGGGATCAGAATGTAGAGAATTGCCGTCAGCGCCACGGTGCCCGTTGCGACATACATCGTCAAACGCTGATGATCCAGGACCCAGGTGAGCTTGCGGCCATACCAGTCGACCACGGCTCTGAACCAGCGCCCGGACTCGAGGGCCGCGCGCTCGCCGGGCGGACGAGCTTTCAGCAGCTTGGCGCACATCATGGGCACCAGCGTCAGAGAGACCACGGCGGATATCAATATCGTCACCGCCAGAGTCACCGCGAATTCGCGGAACAGGCGGCCGACCACATCCTGCATGAAGAGCAGCGGAATGAGCACGGCGATGAGCGAGACGGTGAGCGAGATGATGGTGAAGCCGATCTGCCCGGCGCCCTTCAGAGCCGCTTCGAGCGGAGACGCCCCGAGTTCGATGTAGCGGGAGATGTTTTCGATCATGACGATGGCGTCGTCGACGACGAAGCCCGTCGCAATCGTCAAGGCCATCAGCGACAGGTTGTTGAGGCTGAAATTCGCCAGATACATGATGGCGAAGGTGCCGATGAGCGACAGCGGCACGGAGAGGCTGGGAATGATGGTGGCCGGCACATTGCGCAGGAACACGTAGATCACCAGCACGACTAGTACCACGGCGAGCACCAGCTCGAATTCAACGTCGGCGACCGAGGCTCGGATGGTGGTGGTTCGGTCGGTGAGAATGGCCAGATCCACCCCCGCCGGCAGCGCCGCCTGCAGCGAAGGCAGCAGGGCGCGAATTCTGTTGACCACGTCGACCACGTTGGCGCCCGGCTGGCGCTGCACATTGAGGATCAGCGCGGGAACCGAGTTCATCCAGCCGCCGAGCTTGGCGTTCTCCGCGCCCGAGACCAAGTCGGCCACATCCTTGAGGCGCACCGGGGCGCCGTTCTTGTACGCAACCACGATGCTGCCGTAATCCTCGGCGTCTCTGATCTGATCGTTGGTGTTGACCGTGTAGGCGGTGCTCGGGCCGTCCAGAGTGCCTTTCGGGCCATTCTGGTTGGCGTTGCTGATGGTGGTGCGCAGATCGTCGAGGTTCAGCCCATAGGCCGCCATGGCGCGTGGATTTGCGACGATGCGCACCGCCGGGCGCTGGCCGCCGCTGATGCTGACGACCCCCACCCCCTTGATCTGCGATATTTTCTGGGCGATGCGCGTGTCGGCCAGATCCTCGACCTCCGTCAGCGGCATCACCTTGGAAGTCAGCCCCAGGGTCAGAACAGGCGCGTCGGCCGGATTGACCTTGGCGTAGATCGGCGGCGCGGGCAGGTCCTGCGGCAGCAGGTTTTGCGCCGCGCTGATCGCGGCCTGCACCTGCTGTTCGGCGACGTCGATGTCGAGCGCCAGAGTGAATTGCAGAGTGATCACCGATGCTCCGGCCGAACTCGTCGATGACATTTGGCTCAGGCCGGGCATCTGGCCGAATTGCTTTTCGAGCGGCGCGGTGATGGCCGATGTGATGACCTCGGGGCTGGCCCCCGGGTAGAAGGTCTGCACCTGGATGGTCGGATAGGCCACTTCGGGCAGCGCGGACAGCGGCAGCTGCAGATAGGCGATGGCTCCCACGATCAATATCGCGACCATCAGCAAGGTGGTCGCGACCGGGCGCAGGATGAATATGCGCGAGGGATTCATGCGATGAGCCCATCCGCCTTCAGGGTCATTGCGATGGTTTGGCGTGAGCGTGCGCGCGGTGCGAGCCGGTTGAGCCCGGGGTGCCGGGGGGCGCGCTTCCCGGCGCATGGCCGGACGCCGATGGCGGGGCCGCACCCGGCAGCAGCACGGGCGCGTCGTCGCGCAGGCGATCGGCCCCCTCCGTCACGACGACCTCGCCCGCGCGCAATCCCTGGGTGATGGCGACGCGTTCGCCGTCGACCACGCCGAGAGTCACCGCGCGCACCTCCGCCTTGCGGTCGGAATTCACCACGTACACGAAGGTGCTCACTACCCCGTTGGGTGCGCCGCGCCGCACCGCCGAATTGGGAATGATGATTTGATCGTGCACCACTTCCTGCAGCAGCTGGATGTTGACGAATTGATTCGGGAACAGCAGGTTCTCGGCGTTCTCGAACTGTGCGCGCAGCTTGACCGTACCGGTGGTGACGTCGATCTGATTGTCCACGGTGAGCAGCTTGCCGTCGGCCAGCTTGGCGCTATTGGTTCGATCGTAAGCCTCCACGGTCATCGAGCCGCCGGCATGTAGGGCGCGCATCAGCGCCGGCACATTGTCCTCGGGGATGGGGAAGATGACCGTGATCGGCTGCAATTCGTTGATGACCACGATGCCGTTCGCGTCCCCCGGCGTGACGTAATTGCCTTGATCGACTTGGCGCAATCCGACCCGGCCCGTGACGGGGGCGACGATGTGGGTATAGATCAGATTGACTTGCGCGGTTTTCAGCTGCCCCTTGTCCGATTCGACCGTGCCTTTGTATTGGTCGACCAGCGCACGCTGCGTATCGAGCTGCTGCTCGGCGATCGAGTCCTCCTTGACCAGTCCGTCATAACGCTTCAGGTCCAGTTCGGCATCCGCGAGCAATGCCTGGTCGCGCTGTAGATTTCCCTGCATCTGCTGCAGGGCAGCCTCATACGGGCGCGGGTCGATCTGCGCCAGGGAATCGCCTTGGCGCACGGTTTGGCCCTCGGTAAACAGGATCTTCTGCATGATCCCGGTGATTTGCGTACGCACGGTCACGGTGGCCAGCGGGGTGACCGTGCCGAGGGCGGGAATGCGCAACTGGATGTCCCCGGAGACGGCGCTGGCCACCGACACGGCCACTGGCCCGTTCTGCCCGCCGCGCCCGGGACCTCCCGCCGCCGACTCCGGCTGCTTGTGCTGGCCATGCCTGACCAGGACAATCAGCAGCAGCAAGACGATGACGGCTGCGAGCGATGCAATCCAATGCCGGCGGATGAAGGCTGCCGGGCCGCGTTCGGGCGCTGGCGCTGTAGGGTCGTGCGGATAGATCGGGTTATTTGGGCCGTTTGGGTCGTTTATCACTCATTCACCGCATGCTCGAACCCGAGCCTTGTGACGCGTTGCCAATCAACCAGGTCCGGGTGATTCTCAGAGGGCGGCAGTATCGCATGCAGCGTCGTACGGAATTACGAAAACATTGAGTCACAAAGTCGTCCTTGCCACCGTGGGGTCGCTGGGCGACCTGCACCCCTTCATCGCCCTGGGCCGGGCCTTGCGCGACCTCGGCACGGACGTCGTGCTGGCCTGCGCCGAGGATTATCGAAGCAAGGTGGAATCCGCCGGCCTCGGCTTTCACCCGCTTCGGCCCGGATTCGAGCAGATGCAGCGCGACCTCGGCATGGACCGTGCGCAGCTGACGGGCAAGCTCATCGAGCGCAGCGACTTCCTGTTTCGCCGGCTGATTCTGCCTTATGTCAGAACGGCTTACGAGGACATGATGCAGGTCACCGCGGATGCCGATCTGGTGCTGCCGAGCAGCCTGGCCTTCGGTGCGCGGCTGGCGGCCGAGAAGCGCGCAATCCCCTGGATCGGCGTGGTGCTGCAGCCCATGATGTTCCTCTCCGCGTATGACCCGCCGGTCATTCCCGGGGCGCCGTGGCTGAGCGACCTGCTGCGAACTCTGGGCCCGGGGCCGACCCGGCCCGCCCTGTGGATGCTCAAGAAGGCGGTCAATGGCTTGTTCGGGCCGCTGCGTGCCTTGCGCGCCGAGCTGGGGTTGGCGCCGACCGCGCTGAACCCGCTGTTCGAGGGGCAATTCTCGGAGGCGGGAGCGATTGGGTTGTATTCGAAGCTGCTCGGCCCGGCCCAGCCGGACTACCCCCCGGGGGCAGCCATCGCGGGATTCGCAACTTTCGACAGCGAAAACGGTCTCACGGCGCAGCTCGATATGGATTTAGAGGTATTTTTGAGGGCCGGACCGGCGCCGCTGGTGTTCACCCTCGGCAGTCTCGTCATCAACAGTCCAGGAGGCTTCTATCGCGAAAGCCTTGCTGCGGCTCGGCACTTGAAGAGGCGCTCAGTCTTGTTGGTGGGCGAGCAGGCGGCCGGCGAGTTCGCGCACCTGGGGTCGGGCGAGGCGTTCGTTTGCGCCTACGCACCGCACTCGTTGCTGTTCCCGCGCGCCTCGGCCATCGTTCATCATGGCGGCATCGGCACCCTGGCGCAGGCCCTGCGCTCGGGGCGCCCTCAGCTGATCGTGCCGCATTTTGCCGATCAGCTCGATAACGCTGCGCGCGCGGCCCGTCTCGGAGTGGCGCGGGTTGCATCGCCGCGCCGCCACTGCATGGCCACGGCGATTCGCGAATTGCAGCGCCTGCTCGGCGAGGGTGGCCATGTGCAGCGGGCCCGGCAGGTCGGTGGATTGCTTGCGGGCGAGGACGGCGCAGCGCAGGGGGCGCGCATTGTTCTCGACAGGTTGGAAGGTCTGGGGCGAAAATAACCCTTGGGTTATCGGGATACGATTCGACAGGAGCATTGATGAAGTTACTGAATGGCGTCGCGCTGGCAGCTGTACTGACGATGAGCATGGGAGCGCCGGCGGGCAGTGCGCCCGCGGGCAATGCGCCGACCTGGACGGAGGGCGTCAATTACTTCTTGATCAGTCCGGTGCGTCCGACCTCTCTGCCCCCGGGCAAGGTCGAGGTGACGGAAGTGTTTTCCTACGCCTGTCCGGCCTGCAATTTATTCCAGTCCACCATGCACAAGCTGAAGGCCTCTCTGCCGCCGAACGCCGTACTCGACTACGTCCCGGCCTCCTTCAATCCCGCGGAGGACTGGCCCATGTTTCAGCAGGCGTTCTACACCGCCCAAACTCTCGGCGTGGCCGAGCAGACGCACGATGCGATGTTCAACGCCGTCTGGCAGGGCGGCCCCTTGGCCACCATCGATCCCGCCACCCAAGGCATCAAGAGCCGCCTGCCGACCATCGAGGATGCGGCGAGGTTCTACCAAGCCAAGGCCGGTGTGCCCATCGACAAGTTTCTGGCGACTGCGAAGTCCTTCACGGTGGACAGCAAGGTCCGGGCCGCCGAGGAGATGATTCAGAGATACAAGGTCGATCGCACGCCCACCCTCATCGTGAACGGCAAGTACCGGGTGAACACTGAATCCGCGGGCGGACCGGACCAGGCGATCGAAGTGGTGAAATGGCTGGTGGCGAAGGAGAGCAAGTAGCGCCGCTGCGCGCAGGCGGCAAAAGAAAACTTCTCGATTGCATGACATTTCTTGGCGATGGTGGAATTTCTTTGCGTGCCGCGCCGGCAAAGTCCACGGCTACCCCCTGTCCCTGCGACGGGGCGCGTGAAATCATTGCCTGATGGAACCCGAAAATCCCTCCGGCGCGGATTCGCAGCCGAACTCTGCGCCGCCCACCGGCGGCCGGCGGCGCACGCTGCGCTGGGTCATCGGCGTCATTGCCGTCCTGATCGTCGCGGTCATCGTCTATCAGACCGTCACCTTCATTTCACAGCCGCAGAAGCGGCGTGGGCGCTTTCTCGACGCGGGTAATCAACCGGTCGACGTGGCGCGCATCCGGCGCGGGGACATTCGCCTGACCCTGCGCGCGCTCGGCGCCGTGACGCCGCTGACAACCGTGACCGTGAACACCCAGATCAGCGGGCTGCTGATGTCGGTGGGTTTCAAGGAGGGTCAATTGGTGCGCAAGGGCCAGTTCCTGGCGCAGATCGATCCGCGGCCCTACGAGGCCGCCCTGGAACAGGCCGTGGCGCAGCTGGCCCGCGACGACGCCACGCTCAAGCAGGCTCAGATGGATTTGGCGCGCTACAAAACCCTATCCGACCAGGTGTCCATTCCCCGCCAGACCTACGAGGATCAGGTGTGGATCGTCAAGCAGGACCAGGGCAGCGCCGATTACGACAAGGCCCAGATCAAGGTGCAGCAGCTCAATCTCATCTACTGTCACATCGTCGCGCCCTCCGACGGACGGGTGGGATTGCGTCTCGTGGACCCGGGCAACTATGTGCAGGCCGGTTCCACCACCGGCCTCGTCGTGCTCACGCAGCTCAAGCCCACCACCGTCGAATATGCCGTCCCCGAGGACGAGCTGCCGCAGATCATGGCGCGCGTGCATTCCGGCGCAAAATTGCCGGTCACCGCCTTCGATCGGGCCAACGTGACGCAGCTGGCCGCGGGCGAATTCGCCTCGATCGACACTCAGGTCAACACGACCACCGGCACCGTGATGTTGCGGGCCAATTTCGACAATGCCGATGAACGTCTCTACCCAAGCCAGTTCGTCAACATCGTGATGCTGCTGGACACTTTGCAGGACACCGTCACGGTGCCGGTGTCCGCGGTACAGCGCGGCGCTCCGGGGACCTATGTGTACCTGGTCAACGAGGACAGCACCGTGTCGGTGCACACGATCAAGCTCGGTCCGCAGGATGGTGACTTTTATGCCGTGGAGTCCGGGTTGTCGCCCGGCGACAGGGTCGTCACGGGCGGCGCCGACCGGTTGCGCGACAAGGCCAAAGTCACCCTGCCGGCAGACACGAAGCCTGCAGGAACCGCCGGCAAGGGCGCGGGAGGCGGCAAAGGGGCGGGCGGATGGCGAGGCTCGCATGGCGGGGACTCCGGTTCCGCCGATCGGCCCAATCGGCAGCACCACCACCGGCCGCAGCAGGATACGCCGCCGCCGGACGGGTCGGAGCCACAGGGGGCGTCACCCCGGCAGGGGGCACCGCAGCCGCAATCGACGCCGCAGCGTCAAAGCCAAAAGGATAGTACGCCGTGACGCGGCATCATAAATAACCGGTATGAATCCGTCCCGGCTGTTCATCAATTTGCCGGTCGCGACCTCGTTACTGATGGCCGCGATCCTGCTCAGCGGCCTGTTCGCCTTCAAATTCCTGCCGTTGTCGTCGCTGCCGGAAGTCGACTACCCGACCATCCAAGTGCAGACCTTCTATCCCGGCGCGAGCCCCGAAGTCATGACCTCGTCGGTCACGGCGCCGCTCGAGCGGCAGCTCGGGCAAATGCCCGGCCTGAATCAAATGAGCTCCGCCAGTTCGGGGGGCGCCTCGGTCATCACGCTGCAGTTCAGCCTCGATCTGGGCCTGGATGTGGCGGAGCAGGAGGTGCAGGCGGCGATCAACGCGGCCGGGAGCGTGCTGCCCAACGACCTGCCCACGCCCCCGACCTACGCCAAGTTCAATCCCGCCGACGCGCCCATCATGACGCTCGCGGTGACGTCCAAAACGCTCAAGCTCACGGATGTGGAGGACCTGAGCTTCACCCGGCTGGCGCAGAAGATCTCGCAGCTGCCGGGAGTGGGCGTGGTCAGCATTTCCGGCGGACAACGGCCGGCCGTGCGCATTCAGTTCAACCCGCGGGCGCTGGCGAAGTACGGGCTCAACATCGACGATCTGCGTACCACCATCAGCAATGCCAACAGCAATTCACCCAAGGGCAGCTTCGACGGTCCCTCGCAATCCTCCTCGATCAACGCGAACGATCAAATCACCGAAATCGACGGCTACCGTGACATCACGGTGGCCTATCTGAGCGGCTCCCCGGTTCACCTCTCGGACGTCGCGAACATCGTCGTCGCGCCCGAAAACACCAAGCTCGCCGCCTGGGCCGACGGCACGCCCTCGCTCATCCTGAACATCCAGCGCCAGCCGGGCGCCAACGTGATTCAGGTGGCCGATTCGGTCAAGAAGCTGCTGCCCACGGTCATCGCGGACATGCCGCCGGCTTTGGAGATCAGCGTCCTGAGCGATCGCACGCAGACCATTCGCGCCTCGGTGTCCGATGTGGAATTCGAGCTGATTCTGGCCGTGGTGCTGGTGGTGCTGGTGATCTTCGTCTTCCTGCGCAATGTGCCGGCGACGATCATTCCGAGCCTGTCCGTGCCGCTATCCTTGGTCGGCACCTTCGGCGTCATGTACCTGCTCAACTACAGTTTGGACAACCTGTCGCTGATGGCGCTCACCATCTCCACGGGCTTCGTGGTGGACGATGCCATCGTCATGATCGAGAACATCGCGCGCTACATCGAGGCGGGCGAGGCGCCGATGGCGGCCGCGCTCAAGGGCTCGCGGCAGATCGGCTTCACCATCATTTCACTCACCGTGTCGTTGATCGCGGCGTTGATTCCCCTGCTGTTCATGGGCGAAGTCGTGGGCCGCCTGTTCCATGAGTTCGCCATCACGTTGGCCGTGACCATCGTGATTTCCGCCGCGGTCTCGCTGACGCTGGTGCCGATGTTGTGCGCCCGGCTGCTGCATCACCGCACGGATGCGAGCCGCGGGGAGTGGGATTTGAAGGCCGAACGCGCCTTCCAATGGGTCATAGGCCAATACAGCCGCTCGCTCGAGTGGGTGCTCGACCATCAGGGCCTGACCTTGATCGTCGCGGGCGTAACCCTGGTGGTGACGCTGCTGCTGTATGTCGTGATCCCGAAGGGATTCTTTCCGGTGCAGGACACCGGGGAGATCCAGGGGATCTCCGAGGCGGCGCAGACCATCTCCTACTCGGCCATGGCCGAGCGCCAGCAGGCGCTGGCGGCCGCCATCTTGAAGGATCCCGATGTGGTCTCGCTGAGCTCGTTCATCGGCGTCGACGGCGCCAATACGACGCTCAACAGCGGGCGCTTTCTGATCAATCTCAAGCCGCATGCCGAACGCAGCATGACGGCGAGTCAGATCATCCGCCGGCTGCAGCAGGAAACCGCAGGGGTGATCGGCATCACCCTGTACATGCAACCGATGCAGGACATCACCATCGATTCCTCCGTGAGCCGCACGCAGTACCAGTTCGTGGTCGAGAGCACGGACAACAATGACTTTGCGCTGTGGATTCCGCGCCTGATGCAGAAGCTCTCGCAGCTCCCGCAGCTCGCCGATGTGGCGAGCGATATGCAACAGCAGGGCATGGCCACCGACCTGGTGATCGACCGGGCCACCGCCGCGCGATTCGGCATCACACCGGCCACCGTCGACAACGTGCTGTACGACTCCTTCGGCCAGCGCATCGTCTCCACCATCTATTCGCAGTCGAACCAATACCGGGTGATTCTCGAGGCGGACCCCTCGATTCAGCGGTCCCTGGCCGGCTTGTCGGAGATATACCTACCGTCCTCCACCTCGGCGAGCAACGGCCAGGTGCCTCTCTCGGCCATCGTGCAGGTCGCGCAGCGCGCCGGTCCCCTGCAGATCACGCATCTGGGCCAGTTTCCGGCGACGACGATTTCATTCAACCTTGCGCCCGGCGCTTCACTGGGCGCCGCCGTCCAGGCGATCCGCCGGGCGGAAAAGGATATTCAGCTGCCGGGCAAGTTCGTCACCGCCTTTCAGGGGACGGCAGCCGCGTTCCAGAGTGTGTTGACGAACCAGGCGCTGCTGCTGCTGGCGTCCGTCGTCACCATGTACATCGTGCTCGGGGTACTCTACGAAAGCTTCATTCATCCCGTCACCATCCTCTCCACGCTGCCGTCGGCCGGCATCGGCGCCATGCTCGCGCTGATGATCGCGGGCGACGGCCTCGACGTGCTCGGCATCATCGGCATCATCTTGCTGATCGGCATCGTGAAGAAGAACGCCATCATGATGATCGATTTCGCCCTGGATGCGCAGCGCAACGGCGGCCTGTCGCCGCGCGAGGCCATCTATCAGGCTTCGCTGCTGCGCTTCAGGCCCATCCTGATGACCACCATGGCGGCTCTGCTCGGTGCGCTGCCGTTGATGATGAGTGTCGGCGCAGGCTCGGAGCTGCGCCGGCCGCTGGGCGTGGCCATCGTCGGCGGCCTGATCGCGAGTCAGCTGCTGACCCTGTTCACGACGCCGGTCATTTATCTGGCCTTCGACCGGGTGGCGCTGCGCTGGTGGCGACCGCGGCGCGACCCGGATGCGGCGGCGGCATGAATCTGTCCCACCCCTTCATCGAGCGTCCGGTCGCCACGACCTTGCTGACCTTGGGTGTGGTGCTTGCCGGCGCTTTGGCCTATACCTACCTGCCGGTGTCGCCGCTTCCTCAGGTGGACTATCCGACGATCTCGGTGTCGGCCTCCCTGCCCGGCGCCGACCCGCAAACCGTGTCGACCAGCGTGGCCGAACCCCTCGAACGCTATCTCGGGCAGATCGCCGATATCACGGAAATCACCTCGAGTAGCACCACGGGCAGTACCCGGATCACGCTGCAGTTCGATCTTGACCGCGACATCAACGGCGCGGCGCGCGATGTGCAAGCCGCGATCAATGCGGCGTCCGCCGACGTATCGACCAGCCTGTCGAGCAACCCGACGTACCGCAAGGTCAATCCGGCGGACGCGCCGTTGATGATTCTGGCGTTGACCTCGAAAACGTTGACCCGCGGCCAGCTGTACGACGCGGCCAGCAATGTCCTGCAGCAGCGCCTGTCCCAGCTCGATGGTATCGGCCAGGTCTCGATCGGCGGCGCCACATTACCGGCCGTCCGGGTCGAACTGAACCCGACGGCGATGTTCAAGTACGGCATCGGCCTCGAGGATGTGCGTGCGGCGCTGGCCTCGGCCAACGCCAATAGTCCCAAAGGAGCGATCGAGGAGGGGGATCATCGCTTCCAGCTCTATACGAACGACCAGGCTCGCCAGGCGAGCGACTATCGTCCGTTGATCATCGCCTACCGCGACGGTTCCGCCGTGCAGCTGACGGATGTGGCCGAGGTCGAGGACTCGGTGCAGGACTTGCGCAATGAGGGTCGCGCCAACGGCGAACCCTCGGTGCTCGTGATCCTGTCCCGTCAGCCGGGGGCCAACATCATCGATACGGTGGATCAGGTCAAGGAGGAGCTGCCGCAGCTGCAGGCGGCGCTGCCCAGCGATGTGAACCTCACCATCGTCTCGGATCGCAGCGCCACCATCCGCGCCTCGTTGCGGGACACGAAGTGGACGCTCATGCTGGCGGTCGCGCTGGTCACCTTCGTCGTGTTTCTCACTCTCGGCGACGTTCGGGCCGCGCTGGTCCCCGCGGTGGTGGTGCCGGTATCCATTATCGGTACCTTCAGCGGCATGTACCTGCTCGGCTTCAGCTTGGACAACCTATCCTTGATGGCGCTCACCATCGCGACCGGCTTCGTGGTCGATGATGCCATCGTCGTGCTCGAGAACATCTCGCGCCATGTCGAGAACGGCATGCCGCGGCGCGAGGCGGCGCTGCGCGGCGCCAAGGAAGTGGGCTTCACGGTGGTGTCGATCAGCATTTCGCTGGTCGCCGTGTTCATTCCCATACTGCTCATGGGGGGCATCGTCGGCCGTCTGTTCCGCGAGTTCACCGCGACCATGTCGCTGGCCATCATGATTTCCATGGTGATCTCGCTGACCACGACACCGATGATGTGCGCGTTGCTGCTGCGGCCCCCCGGGCATCTTCCGGGACGTCCGCGGCGGCGCACGCTGTTCGACCGCTCCCTCGCGGCGTACGAGCGCACCCTGACCTGGTCGCTGCGCCACGGCCGGCTGGTGATGCTGGCGCTGGGCATCACCATCGCTCTGAACGTGCTGCTGTTCATGCTCATCCCCAAGGGGTTTTTCCCGCAAGAAGACACCGGGCTGATTACCGGAGGCATCGTCGCCGACCAAAGCATCTCCTTTCAGTTGATGAAGGACAAGCTCGTGCGGCTGATGGACATCGTGCAGGCGGATCCGGCGGTGCAAAGCGTCGCCGGATACACGGGAGCGGGCAGCGGCGGCGGCAGCTCGCAAACCAATACCGGTTCGGTGTACGTGCTGCTCAAGCCGCTGTCGGTGCGCAAAATATCCTCCGATGAGGTGATCGCCCGGCTGCGCACCCAGCTTGCGCAAGTGGCCGGCGGGCGGCTGTTTCTGCAGACGGTTCAGGACATCCGCATCGGCGCACGCCAGTCCAACGCCGAGTTCCAATTCACCCTGCAGGCCGACAACACCAACGACCTCGCCGAGTGGGGTCCGAAACTGACGGCCGCCTTACAGCGCAGCCCGGTGGTTGCGGATGTCAATTCCGACCAACAGCAAAGGGGATATCGAGACCGAAGTGCACTACGACCGCAACAGCGCGGCCCGGCTGGGGGTCACCATCGCACAGATCGACGGCACACTCTACGATGCCTTCGGTCAGCGCCAGGTGTCGACGATTTTCAATGCGCTGAATCAATACCACGTCATTATGGAGGTCGCGCCGCGCTACTGGCAGAGCCCCTCCACCCTCAGCGACATCTACGTCAGCACGGCGGCAGGCGCGGCCAGCGGCACGCAAACCACGAATTTATCGACCCCGAGCCCATCGACGGCCGGCGCGGGTTCGTCGACGCCGAGCCAGAGTTTAGCGACGGCTAGTGCGGGGGCCGCGTCGTCCGTGGGCGCGAGCAATTCATTCCAAAACGCGCTGACCAATGCCATCGCCAACACCGGCCGGGGCGCGGCCTCCAACGGCGCCGCCGTCAGCGCCCGCGTGGAAACCATGGTGCCGTTGGCGGCGGTGAGCAACTACTACTACGGCACCACGCGTCTGGCGGTGAATCACCATGGACTGTTCGCATCGACCACGATCTCGTTCAACCTTCAGCCCGGCATGTCCCTGAGCGATGCGACCGTGGCGGTTACGCAAGCAATGGAGGAAATCCACATGCCCACCTCCATCCACGGCATCTTTGCCGGAACGGCAGGCACTTTCCAACAGTCCTTGACCACCGAACCGCTGCTGATCGCGGCGGCGCTGATCGCCGTGTACATCGTACTCGGCGTGCTGTATGAGAGTTACATTCATCCCATCACCATCATTTCCACCTTGCCCTCGGCCGGGGTCGGGGCCGTGCTCGCGCTCATGGTCTGGCATACGGAGTTCAGCATCATCGCTTTGATCGGTGTCATCCTGCTGATCGGCATCGTGAAGAAGAACGCCATCATGATGATCGACTTCGCGATCCACGCCGAGATCACCCAGGGGATTGCGCCGCGCGAGGCGATCCATCAGGCCTGCCTGCTGCGATTCCGTCCCATCATGATGACCACGCTGGCGGCTTTGCTCGGTGCGCTCCCGCTGGCGTTCAGCTACGGCAACGGCGGCGAGCTGCGCCGGCCCCTCGGCATTTCCATCGTCGGCGGTCTGATCGTCAGCCAGATGCTGACGCTGTATACGACGCCTGTGGTGTACGTGTACCTCGATGGCCTGCAGAGCTGGGTGAAGCGTCACTGGCCGCGGCGGTGGTCGGACAGCGCGACGGCGGAGGCAGGCGTATGATCGCTCAGGGGGCATTGCGCGGGCTCCGCTTGAGCGGGGTGATTGCGGCGTCGATTGTCTTGTCTGCCTGTAAAGTCGGGCCCAATTACCGCAAGCCGGATGCGCCGGTTCCGGTTGCCTACAAGGAACTGCCGGCGGATGCCACCGGCTGGAAACCGAGCACCCCGCGGGATGACCGCGATCGAGGGATTTGGTGGGCCATCTACCAAGATCCCGAACTCGACCAACTGGAGCGCGAGGTCAATATCTCCAACCAGAACGTCAAGCAATACGAGGCCGCATACCGCGACGCCGTTGCACTGTTGAAGGAGGCCAGGGCTCAGCTCTATCCGGTGCTTTCCATCAGCGGCGGAGTGCAGCGCGGCGGCGGCGGCGGCGGCGGCGGCACCGCGGCCGTGTCGAGCACGGTAGGCAGCGGAACGGGGGGAAGCACGCATACGGAATTCACGCTCGAGCCCGGCCTGTCCTGGCAGCCCGATCTGTGGGGAAGCATTCGGCGCCAGGTCGAAAGCCGCAAGGCGGGAGTGCAGGTGAGCGAGGCGAATTTGGCCAACGCGCAGTTGTCGGCGCAGGGGGCCCTGGCGGCCGACTACTTCGATCTGAGGGCCGCCGATTCGCTGCGCGCGATACTGGCCAAATCGGTGGAGCTCGACCGGCGGCTGCTGGAAATCACCGAGAATCAATTGAAGTCCGGAACGGCGAGCAACGGCGATTTAGCCGGCGCGCAGGCGCAGCTGCAGGCGGCCGAGGCACAGCTGGTGGCGGTCGATCAAACGCGCGGGACCTACGAGCATGCCATTGCGGTACTGACCGGCCATCTGCCGTCGGAGCTGGGGATTCCCCAGGCGCCGCTGGCATCCGCAGTGCCGGAGATTCCCGTGGCCGTTCCTTCCACCCTGTTGGAGCGCAACCCGGGCATTGCGTCCGCGGAGCGGCAGATGCAGCAGGAGAGCGCGCTCATCGGGGTGGCGGTCGGCTCTTACTTCCCGACGCTCAGCCTGAGCGCCCTCGGAGGCTATGCGGGCAACCCGCTGTCGAAATTATTCAACGCGGGCAACCGCATCTGGTCCCTGGGAGCGACGTCGAGCGATTCCTTGTTCCAGGGCGGCTATCAAGTCGCGGCGGTGGCGGCCGCCCGCGCCAACTACGATCAATCCGTGGCCACCTACCGTGAGACCGTGCTCTCGTCCTTCCAGCAGGTGGAGGATGAGCTGCTGGCGCTGCGCGTCATGCGCGACGAGGCCGAGTTCCAGACGCAGGCGGTCAAATCGGCGCAGACGGCCGCGGACGTGGCATTGAACGAGTTCAATGCCGGCACCATCGCGTACACGACCGTCATATCCACCATCCAGACTTTGCTCGCCGATCAACAATCCGCCCTGGCGATCCAGCAGAATCGGCTGGTGGCGAGCGTGACATTGATCGAAGCCCTCGGCGGGGGTTGGGATGCTTCGCAGCTGTGAATAAGCTCCTGTTCTATCATCCGAGACTGTGGATCTCGCTCGCCGTCGGCTGCGCGGTCTTCTTCTTTCTTCCGCACCACTGGTCGACCTTGAGCCGCGTGCTGGTGTGCTGGAATTGCGGTGTGGCGCTGTTTCTCGCGCTGATTTTTTTCTGGATGTCGCGGCTGACCGCGCTGCAAATCTGCTCGAGATACATCGAGGAGGACGAGTCGGCGCCCCTCATTCTGGTGGCCGTGACGGCCGCCGCCCTGCTCAGCCTCGTGGCCATCGTCGAGCCCCTCGCCACGCTCAAGCAGACGGTGGGCGCGGAACGCATGGGTCATTTCGGACTGGCCGCCCTGACCTTGGTGAACTCCTGGGTGCTGGTGCCGACCATGTTCACCATCCACTATGCGGATATGTTCTACAGCGCGCCGGATTCCAGCCGGCCGCTGCGTTTCCCCGAGACGCCCCAGCCGGTGTTCTGGGACTTCGCTTATTTCTCCTTTACCATCGCGGCGGCATGCCAGACGGCCGATGTGTCCACCATGAATGCCGGCGTGCGCAAGGCCGTCATTGCCCACACCTTGATCTCGTTTCTCTTCAACGCGTCGATCTTGGGATTTGCAATCAACGTCACGGCGGGCCTCATCGGCGGCAACTGATGTCGCTGGGCCGAGCCGCGCGGCCGGACATCGCTCAGTGAACAGGCCCCTTGAATACCTCGCCGCCCTTCATGACGAAGGCCACCGACTGCAGCCGGGTGACGTCGGCGAGTGGATCTCCCTCGACCGCTATCAGATCGCCGTAGCGTCCGGCGGCGATGGCCCCGACGTCCCCGGTACGGCCCAGCGCCTCGGCTGCGCTGGCAGTGGCGGCCTGAATCGCCTGCATGGGCGTCATTCCCCACTTGACCATGGTTGCGAACTGGCGTGCGTTGTTGCCGTTCGGGTAGACGCCGGCGTCCGTTCCGAACAGCATCTTGACGCCGGCCTTGACGGCCGCTTGAAAGGTTTGGCGCTGTTTCAAGCCGATCACCCGTTCCTTCTCGAGCGACTCCTTGAAGGTGCCGTTCTTCGTGCCTTCGGCCAGGATGTAGTCGTCGTTGTAGATGTCCATGTCGAACCAGGTGCCATGCTGTTTGGCCAGCGCGAAGGCCTCGGCATCGGCGAGGCTGGCGTGCTCGATGGTGTCGACGCCCGCCCGAATGGCATCTTTGATTCCGGATGTGCCGTGCGCATGAACGGCGACCTTCAGGCCCAGCATGTGCGCTTCGTCGACGATGGCCTTCATTTCCGTCAAATCGTACTGCTGTGCGCCGACGCTGTCGGTCTTGGAGAATACGCCGCCGGTGCCGCAGAACTTGATGACTTCCGCGCCGTACTTGCGCAGCTTGCGCACCGTGGCTCGCAACTCCTCGGGTCCGTTGGCGATCTGCGGGCTTGGCACGGTGATGGACGGCGGAAATTCCGTGCTGTCGCAATGGCCGCCGGTCGCGCCGATGGCGTAGGTCGCCGGAACGATTCGCGGTCCGGGCACGATGCCCTGTTCGATGCCCTGCTTGATGGCCACATCGTCGTAGTTGTCGGATCCCACGTTGCGCACCGTGGTGAAGCCCGCCTCGAGGGTCTTCTTGGCGTTGGCCACGCCGACGACGGTCCAGAAATTATCGGTGAATTCCAGGCCGCGGTAGCCGCCATAGTCCGGATCCGCGGTGAGGTGGGTGTGCATGTCGATCAAACCCGGCAACAGCGTCATGCCCGGCAAATCGATGCGGCGCGCGCCCTCCGGCACCGCGCTTCCGCGGGTTGCGACCGCGGCGATGCGGCCGTCGACGATGGTGATTTGCGGATGCTCGACGACGCTGCCGGCGAGCACATCGATCATCCGGTCGGCGGTGACCACGACGGTGTCCGCATGCGCCATGGCGGCGATGCCGCTCAAGAGCAAGCCAGCGGAAAAATATTGGGCGATTCGGCAAAGTGGGGTGCGTATCATTGTGGTTCTGGTTCCTTTTTTTTGGAGTGCGCTAAATTTCGGTGTGCGCTAAATTTTTGGTGTGCGTTAAATTATCACAGAGCCGGTGCCGCGGGCTCCACCGCCGGTGTCAGTGCATCGAGCCGCGGCGGTTCGGCGTCGCGCACCGACGCGAATGCCACGATGTGTTCCAAGATATGCTGCACGTAGTTGCGGGTCTCGCCGTAGGGGATGTTCTCGATCCAGATGTCGGCATCCATCGATTTCGGCGGCAGCCAGCGTGCGACCGAGACCGGGCCCGCGTTGTAGGCCGCCAGAGTCAAATCGAGCCGGCCCTCGTAGCGATTGAGCAATTCGCGCAAGTAGGCCGCGCCGAGGGGAACGGCCACGGATGGATCGAACAGGCTGTCCTTGTGCGGCGGCGGCAGGTGCCAGCGCCGCGCCACGGCGGTGGCCGTGGCGGGCAGCATTTGCATGAGGCCGCGCGCATCGGCGCGCGACACCGCATCCTTGCGGTACAGGCTTTCCTGACGCATGACCCCCAGGATCCAGTCGGCCGGTACGTCCGCGAGCTCGCTGGCGGCCGCGACGGCGGCCGCATAGGGGCGCGGATAGCGCAGACCGACATCGTCCCAGTCGCCGGCCTGCGCCAGGGTCGCGACGGACTCGGAATACCAACCCCAGTGCGCGGCCAGATGCGCGGCCTGCACCTTCACGGCCGGCTCGGCGCCGCCCAGCACCGCGTTCCATTCGACCGCGGCCTCATCCGTCATGTCGCAGGCGAATAGTTCGCGAGCGCGAATCAGTCCGGGTTCCGCGGCAATCGAGGCTTGCGCCTTGACATCGTCCGGCGAGGGCCGCGCATTGAGGTGGTAGTCCTGATGCAGCCGATCCGCCGCGAGGTAGCCGTAGTAATCGCGCAGGTCCGCGATTTCGCCGAATAGCGGGGCCGCCGCTTCGGCACCGGCGGTGGCCTCCACCGTTCGCGCGCGCCAATAGCGCCAGCGGGGCTGCACTGTCAGGCTTGCGGGCATGTGCTCTATCCAGCGGAGCGCCTTGGCGAAGTCTCCCGTCCAGAGCGCCGCGCGAACCCGCCACTCCTCGACCTGGGTGTCGACGGCGTCCGGCGGCAATGCCTCGAACTGGGACAGGGCGCGGGGATCTCGATCGAAGGCGGCCCCGAGCGAGGCGGCGCGCTGCAGCCGGACCTGCAATGCGGGCGTCACCCCCGGACGGGCGAGAAGGGGTTCCAGCAGGCCGAGCGCAGCGATGGAATCCGTGTGCGCCAGCTTCTCGAAGCCCGCGGCCAGCGCCTCCGTCTCCACGGACAGGGCGGGATGAGTTGCCAAAACGCTGAGCGTCGATTTGGGCGATTCCAAAAGATCCGACCATTGCAGCAATGCGGCGCTTTGCGCCACGGGCACATCGGCTACAAACTCGCGCGCCAGCCGCGGATTGTCGGCCTCGAGCGCGGCACGAACCTTGGCCTCTGCCAGCGCCGGCGTGATGAGGTTCTGCCGCCGCAGCCACGCAAACGCCTCGCCGCATTCGGCCGGCGGCTTTTGCGCCAGGCCCCAGCGCGCCAGCGTTGCCGCGCCGAGGCCCGCCGTGTCGCCCGTGGTCAATCGGCCCTCGAGCCGGTCGCACAGCAGCGACGCATCGGTGACGTCCACCGAGCGCGCCAGGAACAAGTCCCAGCGGCGTCGCTCGGCCAGGCTTGCAAGCCAATCGTGCCGCAAGCCGTGGGTCACCGGTTGACCCACGTGAGCTTGGAGGAAGGCGTCGATGGCTGTGTCCAGGGCATCGTCGGGGTTCTTGCTCAGATCGCGCCGGTATCTTGCGGCAATGAGATAGTCGTGGATGGCGTAGGCCTCGAGCGCCGCAGAATCCGGCAGGTCGGGCAGGTTTTGGCGAACGCGCTGCATGGCCGCAACGAAGGCTTGGCGGGTGGCGTCCAGAGGCGGCGCGTCGGGGCCTACTTGCACGGGGGCTGCGGCCGACGTGGCCCAGTGTAGGCAGACGAGCCACTGCAGCAGTGGGAGAAATCGCGGCGCTGCGACCTGGTTCCTCTTGGAGAGTTTGAGCATCGATGCATTTTACCCGCTCCGTTTGGATATTGACGCTGCAATCAGGCCGGCCGCATGGTTGAATATCGCCGAATGAAATCCAAAACAGTGGCGATTCTCGAAACTCGAACCGGCGAGCGGTTGGGGGAGTTGATCGCGAGTCGTGGCGGGACACCTCTGCTGGCGCCGGCACTCGAGGAGGTGCCGGACGTCGATCCAGGTGTCGTAGCAATGCTGCTCGCGCAATGGCGCGTCGAGCCCTTCACCGTCGCCATCTTTCAGACCGGCGTGGGTACTCGGGCATTGTTTCAGGCGACCGACGCCGCGGGCCTTACGGGCGAACTGCTGCAATTGCTGCAGGCCTCGACCGTGGTGGTGCGGGGACCGAAGCCCGTCGGGGAATTGAACGCGCGCAAGGTACGCATCGACCTGCGCGCCGCCACGCCATTTACGACGGAAACGGTGCTGGCCGCGGTATCCGCGCTGCCGATGCGCGATGCGCGAGTGTTGGTGCAGCGTTACGGTGCAGCGAACCAGCTGCTGCGCGAAACCTTGCAGGGGCGCGGAGCCCGGGTCGATGAAATTGCCACCTACCGGTGGGCATTGCCGGCGGACACCGGACCGCTTAGCCGTCTCCTCGACGCGCTGGCGGATGCCAGCATCGACGCCGTGGTGTTCACCAGCGCCGTG
Organism: uncultured Gammaproteobacteria bacterium; assembly: GCA_963837435.1. Lineage (GTDB taxonomy): Bacteria > Pseudomonadota > Gammaproteobacteria > Steroidobacterales > Steroidobacteraceae > Bog-1198. The sequence goes on along the minus strand of CAWINJ010000007.1, from coordinate 434,136 downwards.
CAGATCCACCATCTGTGGGCTTTCGCCGAGACAACGGGCCGCGCTTCCCAGCTCGCGGCGCAGCTCAATCGCGCGGTCATCGCCTCGATCGGCCCGGTGTGCTCGCGGGCTTTGCGCGAGCGTGGAGTCATGCCGACCTTCGAGGCCGATCCTCCCAAACTAGGTCCGCTCGTGGCCGCGCTCGATGCGGCATTGTCGGCGCACCGCCGACAATGATTCGAGGCGCCGGCTGGCGCCGAGGCAGGCGAGGTTTCCAGCCCGGCTAGCTGCTTCCTCCCACCGCAGGTGAGTCGCTGGCCGGAAAAGATTCGTCCAGCGCCTCATCCAATAGATCATCGATATGCCGCAGGTCGGCGGATTCCTGAGGGTGCTTGGCCATGTAGGCCGCGGCATAGGAACACGCGGGATCGACCTTCCAGCCGGCGGAGTGCGCGGTGCCGAGCGCCGCCGCCATGAGCTGGGCCGCAATGCCGCGGCCGCCTATCTGCGGCGGGACCCGCGTATGCGTGATGGTCATGATGCCGCCGCTCAGCGTGTAATCGAGCTGCGCGCGGCTTCCCTCCACCTCGGTGGTGAAGCGCTGCGCGCTCGAATCATGATCAATGGTGCTCATCTGGATGCTCGGGAGGATGCTCGCGCGGTTCTTCCCGCGGTTTGGGCGGCGCCGCGGGCCGCGGTGGGGCAGCCGCCGCGTGCGGCTGAGCTTGCTCGGGCGGCCGGCGTACTTCAGGTGCAGGATGCGCAGGCGCAGGATGCGGTTCCGCCGCGGGCCGACCTTCGACGGCCGGCCTCGGTGCCTGCGAGCCCGCCTCACGCGGCTCCGGCTCGCGGGCGGCCTGGGCCTCGCGAGAGGGCTGGGCATGGGCTACGCTCAGATTTCCCGCGTGCTGGGCTGCGACGACGCCGGCGCCGGAAAACGCGCCGGGACGTGCCGTGGCCGCGATGGGCGGATGGCCTCGATTGGCGCTGGCGCGAAGCGCGGGATTGGTCCGCGCGGTCTGTTCCTGTTGTCGTTGCACCGGTATTGCTGCGATATGGTGCTCATGCGCGATCGCCGCCTCGGCCGCTGTCGGCTGGGCTCGAATGCCCCCGGTACCGCCGTTGTAGCTGACGTGGTTCACCGTGACGTTGTTGATCACGGTCTTGTTGTACACATTGGTGATGTTCACCGTGCCGACATTGGTGACGGACCGATTGTAGTATAGATGGCCGCCCTGCCAGTAGCCGCCCTGGAACCCGCTGCCGCCATAGCCATAGCCATAGTTGACTCCGCCATAGAAGCCCACATGCGGGCCCCAATAACCGGGATTCCACAGGAATGCGCCGCCCGACCAACCCCAATAACCAGGGGTCCAGAGGTACTCCGGCTGCGGCGCCTGTACCCAGGTGCCGGGCACCCAGTAGTAGTCTTGGACATCGTCGTCCCAGGCCCAGTAGCCCGGGGTCCATATGTAGCCGTCGCCCGGAATGGGCGGTTGATCGTAGACCGGCAGCTCCGGGGGCGGCACATTGACCGAAACATTCACGGACATCTGCGCCATGGACAGAGCGGGCAAGGCCAGGAGAATCAGCGTCGGAAGAAGGGACCGACTCCAGGTTTTCAGTGGCATTTCTCTGCTCCAAATTGGTAAGGGGAAAACGCCATGATTGGCGCATGCGTTTTATATGGCCTCACTATAGACAGGGTCGAAGCGTCCCTTCATCAGCGCCCGGCCGCCGACTCTGTAGGACAAGGCCGACTCTGTAGGACAAGGCCGACGCTGTAGGACGACACCGACGCTGCGCTGATTGCGAGCCGGACCGGTTTGGAATTGCAAGCCGCTACACCTATCCAGGGTCAACATGCCAAATGCACGGCCTTCCCCAGCACTTGGGAGTTCCTCAGTCTTCTTTAGCCGGTCCCGAGCCCGCTCAGCGCTCTCGATAAGTCGGCGATCAGGTCGTCCGGCTCCTCCAAGCCAATATTGAGGCGGACGAGGCGTCCCTCGAAATCCCGGTTCGGCCGCCGCAGGTTGGGATAGATCATCGCCAGCGAAGCGGTGCCACCCCAGCTAAAGCCTTTTCGAAAGAGCTTGAGCCTATCAACGAAGGCTGGCACCTCCGCTGCCGCAACCTCAGGGCCGAACACGAACGAAAAGACGCTGGCCGACCCGGTGAAATCGCGCTTCCAGAGATCATGGCCAGGGCAGTCGGGCAGCGCCGGATGCAGTACCGTCTCGATCTCGGGTCTGCTCTTCAGCCACTTCGCGATCTTGAGCGCGCTCGATTCCAATCGCTCAAGTCGTATGCCCAACGTCTGCAATCCACGCAGCGCGAGGCTGGCATCGTCAGGCGACACCGCCATGCCGAGCTGACCCCAGATCGAACCAACCTTCTCGTAGAGTTCCGGGCTTGACACCGATACGGAGCCGAGCAGCAAGTCACTATGACCGCCGACATATTTCGTCAGCGCCTGCACGCTCACATCGACGTCGTGGTGGAATGCGTCGAATAGCACACCGGCTGCATAGGTGTTGTCAAGCGCCACCGGCACGCCGCACGCCTTGGCCGCGGCAACGATGGCCGGCACGTCCTGCACCTCCATTGTCACCGACCCTGGGCTTTCGGTCCAAATCAGCGCCGTATTCGGCTGGACCAGCTCCGCGATCCCCGCGCCAATCTCCGGATCATATGTCTCGATCTCGATGCCCAATCCCTTGAGCAGCCCACCGGCCATCTCCTTGCTCGATCCATAGGCACTGTAGGGCACGAGCCCGTGACTGCCGGCTTTGCAAAAAGCCAGATAGACGACTGCGATTGCCGCTTGGCCGCCAGGCACGACGAAGCAGTGATGCGCACCTTCGATCTCCGCGATCCGCGCGCCCAACTCAAGTACCGTCGGACTGCCATAGAGACCATAGGTATAGCCGTGTGGCCCCTGCCGCCAGTCGTCGATGATGTCCGCCGCCTTGTCGAAGACCACGGTCGAGCCGCGATAGACGGGAGTGACCAGCGACTGGAAGCCGTCCGACGCATGGGTGGAGGGATGCAGCAATTTCGAACGCCAGTGCACGAGGGTCTCCTGTACTACGCTAAAGAGTGGGCTCTCTGTCAGCAACGGGTCACGTTGCCGACCACTCCAGAGATTTCGAACAGATTCCCTGTGTCGCCGGTGTGCAGGAACGCAACGTTGCTACCTGGCTCGATTCGGCCGGTGCGCGCGTGCGCGGCGAAGCTAATGTGCGGCGGAGGAAGCGCCGCCCGCCTGTTTGGCGAGCAGTCGCTGCAGCGCCTCGCGCGGTAGCTCATCGAGGCCGGCGTCGCCCTCCTGCCGGAGATGCGCGTTGAGTTTGGCGCGCATGCGCTTGGTCCAGAATTTGTCGATGTGATTGGCGATGCCCGCGATGGCATCCTCGCGCGCGGGCTCCGCAGCGAAGAAATGGCCGATGTCGTTCGCCATCTTCACCAGATGATCTGCAGCTGCCGTGTTCATCGGCGCCGTGCAGCGCTGCACCACCCACGTTGCCGCTCACGGCGCAGGGCCTATTTGGCGACGAACAGAACATCGGCGGCTTCCTTCAACAAAGTTTCCTGGGTCTCGCTGAACTCGCGGAAGCGCTTCTGCCATTCGGAGGGCTGGCTCACGCGGGTGGCTTGCACGGCGGTGACCTTGTATTCCGGACAGTTCGTGGCCCAGTCCGAGTTGTCGGTGGTGATCACGTTGGCGCCGGACTCGGGGAAATGGAAAGTCGTATAGACCACGCCGGGCTGCACGCGCTCGGTGACCCGCGCGCGCAGCACCGTGTCGCCGGCACGGCTGGCGATGCCGACCCAGTCGCCTTCGGCGATGCCGCGCTCCTCGGCATCGTGCGGATGGATCTCCAGGCGGTCCTCGTCGTGCCACTGATTGTTCTCGGTGCGCCGCGTCTGCGCGCCCACGTTGTACTGGCTCAGGATGCGTCCCGTGGTCAGGATCAAGGGGTAGCGGGCGTTGACCTTCTCGGCGGTGGGCACGTACTCGGTCACCAGGAATTTACCCTTGCCGCGCACGAACTCCCCGATGTGCATGGTCGGGGTCCCCTCGGGGTGCTCGGCGTTGCAGGGCCACTGGATGCTCTCGAGCTCATCGATGCGGGCGTAGCTGACGCCGGTGAAGGTCGGGGTCAGGCGCGCGATCTCATCCATGATCTCGGAAGGATGCGAGTAGTTCATCGGGTAGCCGACGGCATTGGAGAGCAGCTGGGTGATCTCCCAGTCCGCGTAGCCGGACTTCGGCTTCATCACTTTGCGCACGCGCGAGATGCGCCGCTCGGCGTTGGTGAAGGTGCCGTCCTTCTCCAGGAAAGACGAACCCGGCAGGAACACGTGAGCGAACTTCGCCGACTCGTTCAAGAACAAGTCCTGAACGATGATGCATTCCATCGAGGTCAAGGCCGCGGTGACGTGCTGCGTGTTCGGGTCCGACTGAGCGATGTCCTCGCCCTCGATGTACAGGCGCCTTGAATTCGCCGTCGAGCGCCGCCTCGAACATGTTCGGAATGCGCAGGCCCGGCTCGTTCTGCAGCGATACCCCCCAGGCGCCCTCGAACAAGTGACGCACGGTGTCGTCCGACACGTGCCGGTAGCCCGGAAATTCGTGCGGGAAGGAACCCATGTCGCAGGAGCCCTGCACGTTGTTCTGGCCGCGCAGCGGGTTGATGCCCACGCCTTCGCGGCCGACATTGCCGGTCGCCATCGCGAGATTGGCGATGCCCATGACCATGGTCGAACCCTGGCTGTGCTCGGTGACTCCGAGGCCGTAGTAAATGGCGCCGTTGCCGGCGGTGGCGTACAGGCGCGCCGCGGCGCGCACGTCGGCCGCGGGTACTCCCGTGACCGCCTCCATGGACTCCGGAGAGTTGCGCTCCTGCGCCACGAAATCGCGCCACTTATCGAATGAAGGGCACTTCGCAGCGCTCGCGCACGTAATCTTCCTTGACCAACCCTTCGGTGACGATGACGTGGGCCAGGGAGTTGATCAATGCCACGTTGGTGCCGGGGCGCAGCTTCAAATGCTGCTCGGCGGCGATGTGCGGCGTGCGCACCAGGTCGATGCGGCGCGGATCGGCGACGATGAGTTTTGCGCCCTGGCGCAGCCGCCGCTTCATCTGCGAGGCGAACACCGGATGTCCGTCGGTGGGGTTCGCGCCGATCACGAAAATGACGTCGGCCTTCATCACGGAGTCGAAGTTCTGGGTGCCGGCCGATTCGCCGATGGTGTTCTTCAGTCCATAGCCGGTGGGGGAATGGCACACGCGCGCGCAGGTGTCGACATTGTTGTTGCCGAAGCCCGCGCGCACCAGCTTCTGCACCAGGTAGGTCTCCTCGTTGGAGCAGCGCGAGGAGGTGATGGCGCCGATCGAGTCGCGGCCATACTTGGCTTGGATGCGCTTCAGTTCGGAGGCCGCATAGCCGATCGCTTCCTCCCACGAGACTTCGCGCCAGGGATCCGAGATCTTGGAGCGGATCATGGGCTTGACGATGCGATCCGAGTGAGTGGCGTAGCCGATGGCGAAGCGCCCCTTGACGCAGGAGTGGCCGTGATTGGCGTGGCCGTTCTTGTTCGGCACCATGCGCACCACTTCCTCGCCCTTCATCTCGGCGCGGAACGAGCAGCCCACGCCGCAATAGGCGCAGGTCGTGGTGATGCTGTGTTCGGCCTGGCCCTTCTCGATCAGAGTCTTCTCCGACAGCGTGGCGGTGGGGCAGGCCTGCACGCAGGCGCCGCAGGAAACGCACTCGGAGTCCATGAAGGAGACGTTCTGGCTGGCCGACACCGTGGAGTCGAAGCCGCGATTCTGGATGGTGAGCGCCAAGGTGCCTTGCTGCTCATCGCAGGCGCGCACGCAGCGCGAGCACACGATGCACTTGCTGGCATCGAAGGTGAAATACGGGTTGCTGGTGTCCTTCTCGGCCGCGAGGTGATTGGCTCCCTCGTAGCCGTAGCGCACTTCGCGAAGTCCGACGACGCCGGCCATATCCTGCAGCTCGCAATGCCCGTTGGCGGGGCAGGTCAGGCAGTCCAGGGGATGATCGGAGATGTAGAGTTCCATCACGCCGCGGCGGATGTCGGCCAGCTGCTTGTTCTGCGTGGTGACTTTCATGCCCGGCGCCACCGGCGTGGTGCAGGAGGCGGGCAGGCCCTTCATTCCTTCGATCTGCACCAGGCACAGGCGGCAGGAGCCGAAGGCCTCCAGCTGCTCGGTGGCGCACAGCTTGGGGATCTTCACGTCGGAGAGCGCGGCGGCGCGCATCACCGAGGTGCCGGCGGGCACGGTGACTTCCTGGCCGTCGATGGTCAGGGTCACGAGCTGCGCGCTGTCGCGCGCGGGGGTACCCAGGTCTTTTTCGGCAATGGATAAGCATGGGTGTGTCCTCGTGTACCTTCAGCCGGAGGCGCTGGATGCCCTTACCGGTTTGACGAAATCTTCAGGGAAATGGTTCAACGCGGAGATCACCGGGTAGGGGGTCAGGCCGCCCGAGCGCGCACAGCGAACCGTAGGTCAAAGTCTCGCACAAATCGCGCAAAATCGCCTCCTGTTTGGCGGCGTTCTCGCCGGCGATCGAGCCGGTCGATGACTTCCACCCCGCGGGTCGAACCGATCCGGCAGGGCGTGCACTTGCCGCAGGACTCGATGGCACAGAACTCCATCGCATAGCGCGCCTGTGCGGCCATATCGACGCTGTCATCGAAGGCGACGATGCCGCCGTGCCCGACCATTCCCTTGATAGCGGCAAAGGCCTCGTAATCCAAAGGGGTATCGAACTGCGATTCCGGGATGGTAAGCCCCCAGGGGCCCCCCTACCTGCACGGCGCGAATCGGCCGGCCGCTGAAACTGCCGCCGCCGTAGTCATAGAGCAGCTCGCGCAAGCGTCACGCCGAAGGCGATCTCGACCAGGCCGCCGTGCTTGATATTGCCCGCCAGCTGCATGGGCAGGGTGCCGCGGGAGCGGCCCATGCCGAAGTGCTGATAGAACTCGGCGCCGCGGTCGAGAATGATGGGCACCGAGGCGTAGGTGATGACGTTATTGATGACGGTGGGCTTGCCGAACAGCCCCGCCAGCGCGGGCAGCGGCGGCTTGAAACGTACCTGGCCGCGCTTGCCTTCCAAGGACTCGAGCAGCGAGGTTTCCTCGCCGCAGATATAGGCGCCGGCGCCCATGCGGACTTCCAAATCGAAGGCCTTGCCGCTGCCCAGGATGTCTCGCCCCAGGTAGTTCCCGGCGGCCGCCGCGGCAATCGCCGCTTCGAGCGCGATCTTGGCCTGAGGGTATTCCCAGCGCAGATAGATGTAGCCCCGGTCGGCTCCCGTGGCCAGGCCGGCGATGGTCATGCCTTCGATGAGAACGAAGGGATCCCCCTCCATGAGCATCCGGTCGGAGAAAGTGCCCGAGTCGCCTTCATCGGCATTGCAGACCACGTATTTCTGTGGGCCGGCTGCGCCCAGCACGGTCTTCCACTTGATTCCCGCCGGAAACGCCGCTCCGCCGCGGCCGCGCAGCCCCGAGGCGGTGACGCGGGCAACGATGTCGGCGGGCTCGAGCGAGAGCGCGGCCTTCAGGCCCCGGTAGCCGCCATGCGCCACATAATCGGCAAGGCTGCGCGGGTCGGTGAGCCCGACGCGCGCAAACGTCAGGCGTTCCTGCTTCTTGAAGTAAGGAATCTGCTCCGTCGCGCCCGTGGCTCAAGGCGTGCGGCTTGCCGGAGATGAAGCCCGCATCGAACAAGCCCGCCACATCGCTGGGATTGCACCGGCCCATAGGCCATGCGCGTCCCCGCGACGTCCACTTCGACCAAGGGTTCGAGCCATAGCAGCCCGCGTGAGCCGTTGCGGATGAGTCTCGATCGACGACTTCGCGGCGGCTTGCCTCTGCCGCGATGGCCTGGGCGGTCTGATCGGCGCCCACGCCGAGTGCCGCTGCATCGCAGGGCACGTAGATCTTGACGCTGCCGGCCGCGCCGCTCATGGGTGTCCCCGGCTCTGGCTCGTTGTCTGGGTCACCAGTGCATCGAAGCGCTCGGCCGTGACGCGCCCGTGCAGCTGCTTGTCGATCATCAGCGAGGGCCCCAAGGCGCAGTTGCCCAGACAGTACACGGGCTCGAGGGTGATGGCGCCATCGCTCGTGGTGCCGTGATAATCGACGCCTAGCTTTGCCTTCGCATGCGCCTCCAGCGCCACGCTGCCGAGCGCCTGACAGGCTTCCGCGCGGCAAAGATGCACGACGTGGCGGCCCGGGCGTTCCTGTGAGAAAGTAATGATAGAAGCTGACCACCCCATGCACTTCCGCGATCGACAGGTTCAGCTCCTGGGCAATCAGCGGCACGGCATCTTTGGGCACGAAGCTCAAGCGCCTCCTGCACGGCGTGCAGAATCGGGCAGCAGGGCTCCGGGCAGGGTTTTCAGGCGCGCGCAGGCATCGAGTACCGCCGAACGCTGCTCGGCGCTCAGGTTCGAGGGGCGTTCGGCCTTGATCGGTATCACTCGTCGTGGAGATTGCTTACTCATGATCGGCCACTAGGTGCAGAGATATATCAGATATTACTCCCAAGTGACGAGTCTTTCCATCGCTCTCCGGGGGGTGCAATCCACCGCGCTGACTCGCGCCAGCATGCGATATTGTCCGTCATGAGGCGAGCTCAGTCCACCGTCAGCCAGAACGCCGACAGTCGATTTCTGTTGGTTCGGCGCATCAGGGCGATTCTGCCCGGTGAGAACGACCCGCGGGTGCGGGAGGGCTAGCTCCGTGTCCATCGAAACCGAACACGCTGCCCAGCAGGCGTACTCGCGCCTCAAGGCCTGCACCGACGATGCCGCCCGTTTCGAGGCGACGGCTCAGCTGATACTGGCCGTCTACGACGATTTCTACAGCCAGCTGTGCGAATACCCGCACCGGGCGCAGCGCGCCTTCGAAACCATGGATCCGCACGCCTCGATCCGGATCAGCCAGGAACGGCTGGGGCTGTACAGCCGCTACATCGCGGAGCACGGGCCGAAGATCCTCGCGATATTTCCCGCGCTAGCCGCCGAACCGAGCATCTGGGATCCGCTGGACCGCCTGTTCATGGCCATGATCGTGGACCGCTACGACGCCGACATCGCCTTCAGCTTCGCGCACTCGATACGGCGCAACGTCGGCCACGGCCTGTGGCGGCCGGTCGCCTATTCGTTCCCGCCTCCCAGCAAGCTGCGCGCGCTCTCGATGGCCGTCGGTGCACCGCCGGCTGCGGGTACAGGGCCGCATCGACACGGAGCTGTTGTGCACCGCTCTGCAGTGTGCCCAATTTCTCGATTCCCTTCAGGGATCTGCAGGGCGACGCGCAAAGAATTCTGGCCAGGGTGGAGCAGCTTGCTGTGCGGCGAGCCGAACGCCGCTGCGCCGCTGGCGCTCGACGTCATCGACGCGGGATTCTTCCGCGACCGCAGCGCCTTCATCGTCGGCCGCTGGCATCTGGCCGACGACGGCATCGGTGCCCTTCGTCGTCGCCCTGTTGAATGGCCCGGGCGGCATCTATGCGGATGCCGTCCTGCATCGCGTCTCGGACATTCACGATCTATTCAGCTCGGCGCTCGCGAATTTCCACGTGACCACGCGGCTCTATTACCAGACCTGCGTGTTCCTGTTCAGCCTCATGCCGCGCCGCCCGTTCGGGCATCACTATTCGACCATCGGATTCAATCACGTCGGCAAGATCGCCATATTGAACGAGATCGCCGAGCAGGTTCGCAGCGGCCACCGATTGCAGCGCTCCCCCGGCGTGCCCGGAACCGTCGCGCTCGGATTCACCTTCGATGCATGCGCCTATCACCTGAAAGTCATCCGCGATCAGCCGACCAGTTCCTACAAGTGGGGCGCCTATCCCGGCGTGACGGCCGTCACCGACAAGTATCGCGTGGTTCACGAGATCAACCGCGCCGGCAGCATGTTGGACAATGTCATGTACTTCAACCTGCGGCTGGATCGCGACATGTTCGATCCCGAGCTGCTGGATGAAATTTGCCGCCAGGCCGCCGGCAGCGTGCAGGTGGATCGCGACGGAGTCTATTTCCGCGTGCTGATCGTGCAGTTGAAAATCGTGCCGCTGCCGGTATTCTTGGAGACCGCGGACGAGGATGCGACCCGCGCCGTGATGGTCAGCCTCGGGCACTGCATTCGCAACAATGCCGCCACCAATATATTCAACAAGGACCTGGATTCCCGCAATTACGGGGTGGGGCGGTACGGCCGGGTATTCCTCTTCGACTATGACGCGGTCGAGAAGCTCACCGACGTGAAGATCCGCACCAACGCCGACCGTGAGCCCGGAGAGGAGGCGGTGCCGGATTGGTTCTTCGAGGATGGAGTGATTTTCCTGCCCGAGGAGCTCGAATACGGCCTGCAGCTCAAGAGTGCCTATGCGCGCCGCTGCTTTCGCGAGGAGAATTCCGACCTGTTGAGCGTCGAGTATTGGCAGGACGTGCAGCAAAAGCTGCAGCGCGGCGAAGTTCCGGAGCTGCGGATGTATCCGGAGGGTGCGAAACTCACGGCTGCGCCGGAATCGCGGTCACCCGGCGGCTAGCCAGCGCCCCTATCTCGGGATGTAGGCCGCGAGCTTGCTGTGGGTGCGCACGGCATCTTCCTCGGTCAGCATCGTTCGCAGTGCGACTCGCGGATGAGCCGTTCGAAGTCCGCCGCGGGCAAGGGGCGGCTGAAATGGTAGCCCTGATATTCGTCGCAGCCGGCCGTCTTCAAGAAATCGAGCTGCGCCGGCGTCTCCACGCCTTCGGCGACGACCTTGAGGCGCAGGCTGTGCGCCAGCGAGACGATGGCGCGGACGATGGAGGCATCTTCGGGGCGGCTCACGATTTCATCGATGAACACGCGGTCGATTTTGAGCTTGTCGATGGGAAAGCGGCGCAAGTAGCTCATGCTCGAATAGCCGGTGCCGAAATCGTCCACCGAGACCAGCACTCCCATGGCGCTCAGTTGCTCGAGAATGGCGATGGATTGTTCCGGATCGCTCATGACGGCGCTTTCCGTGAGCTCGACCTCGAGATAGCGGGGCTCGAGGCCGGCGTCGTCGAGCGCGCGGCGGATGCTGTCGACCAGACCGCTGTCGCGGAACTGCGATGCGGACAGGTTCACCGACACCCGCAGCGAGGGGACGCCGTCGACCTGCCAGGCGCGCGCTTGCCGGCATGCCTCCCGGATCACCCATTCGCCGATGTCGCCGATCAGGCCGCATTCTTCCGCCAGCGGGATGAATTCCGCCGGCGAAACCACTGCCGCGCGTGGGATGCGCCCAGCGGATCAGCGCCTCGGCGCTGCGCACCTCGCCGGTCCGCGTATCGACCTTGGGCTGGTAGTAGAGCTCGAACTGGTTCAGGGTCACCGCGTTGTGCAGATCGCTTTCGAGCTGAACGCGGTCTTCGATTCCGGCATCCATTCCCGGCGCATAGCGCCGAAAGTTGCCGCGGCCGTGCTGCTTGGCCGAATACATGGCGGCATCCGCGTGCGCGAGCAGGGCCTGCATGGATGCGCCGTCATCCGGATACATGGCGATGCCGATGCTGGGCGAGACGTAGATGTCGATGGCGGCGATCCGCACGGGCGTCTGCAGAGCATCCATGACGCGGGACGCGAGGCCCGCGGCATCGTCGGCGTCGCCGATGGAGGTGCCGATGAGCACGAATTCGTCGCCGCCGAGGCGGGCCACCGTGTCGGCGGTGCGCATCACGGACTCGAGGCCGGCGCGCGACCTCCTGCAGCAGCTCATCCCCCGCGCGGTGTCCCAGGGATTCATTGATGAGCTTGAAGCGGTCGAGATCGCACACCAGCAGGGCGAAGGAGCGCATGTCGCGGTCGGCATGCGCGATGGCCTGCTGCAACCGATCGTCCAGCAGCACGCGATTCGGCAGACCCGTCAGCGCATCGTGGGTGGCCAGGTGCCGCAGCTGCCGATTCGCGGCTTCCAATCCCTGAGTGCGGGTCGTGATCACCTCTTCGAGGCGCAGCACCTGTTCCCTGACCAGCTTGTCGTTTTCCCATTTGCGGCTGAGCGCCGTGGCGCACTGCAGGACCTCGATCGGCTCGGCGGGCTTGCGCAGCACCAGCAGCTTGTCGGAGTGCCCGAGCCGCTGCACGACCTCGGTCCAGTCGTAGTCGGTATGAGCCGAACAAATGACGACTTGCACGTCGGGATCCGTCGCCCACAGCCGCTCGATGGTTTTGAGGCCGTCCCAGCCCGGCGGCATGCGCATGTCGACGAAGGCCATGGAGTACGGCCGCCCTTCGGCGCAGCGCCTGGCTGCACCATCGCCACGCCTTCCTGGCCTTGATGCGCGGAGTCGATCTCGAAATTCGGGCGCGCGCGCGGCGACGACGGCGTCGCCGAACAGATTTGCTTCCAGCACATCGAGCGCGGCTTGCGCCGAGTGCTCGGCCTGGGTGCCCAGAACCTTGCGAAAATCCAGATGAATGGCGGCATTGTCGTCGATGACCAGAATGCGCCGGTTGGCGAGCGGGAGTGCGCTAGACACGGGCCGTCTCCGCCGGGCTGCAGGGCAGTTCGAGAATGAATGTCGCGCCGCGGCCCGAGCCGTCGCTCATCACGCGCAGCGAGCCGCCGAGTTCCTGCGCCGCGAGCGCTCCGCTGTGCAAGCCGAAGCCGTGCCCGGACGCGCGGGTCGTGAAACCGTGAGTGAACAGCCGGGGCATGTTTTCCGCGGGGATGCCCACGCCGTTGTCGATGACGCAAATGCGCACGCCCGCCGGCGCCGCTCTCGATGCGCAGGGTGATGAGCTTGTCGGCCCTGCCCGATTCGTCGCAGGCGTACTTGGCGTTGCGCACCAGATTCACCAGAATCTGCAGCACCTTGTGCTTGTCGACGGTGATCGGCGGCACTTCGCTGAATTCGCGGCGCAGCGTGACGCCGTGGCGCACGAAGGCGCCGGCGTTCAGGCGCAGGCTGTCCTCCACCAGATCGACCACCGCGACGGTTTCGGTGACGCCGCACAGCTTGGCGTAGCTCTGCTGCATCGCCACGGTGTCCTTGATGTGTTCCAGGTTGTCGCGCAGCGATGCGAGTTCCTCGAGCGCCATTTTCTGATCGCTCACGAGCTGCTCGCCCAGCGAAGTCAGATATTCCGGTATGCGCTTGCCGCGCTCGTCGTGAGCCAGGAAATCGCCGACCTCGGCGCCCTTCTCCTGCAGCAGGGCTGCGAGGCGGGATACGCCCGGGCGCCTTGGATTGCTTGACCCGCTCGATCACCAGGCTTGCCGAGATGTTGACGCTGTTCAGAATATTGCCGACGTTGTGCAGCACATTGGTCGCAACCTCCGCCATGCCGGCCTGGCGCGAGGCGGTCATGAGCTGCTTGTGCACCCGCTCGAGCTCCTCGCTCGGTGTCCTTGCGGGCGCTGATATCGCGCATGAACTCGACCGAGTACTCGGGCGTGGCGTCGCCTTCGCGCACCAGCGCCGTGGTCGTGCGCACCCAGAGCAGGCCGCCGTCCTTGCGGATGTAGCGTTTCTCGAGATCCACGAATTGAACTTCGCCGTTCCACAGCCGATCGAGTCCGCCGACGACGCGCGCGACATCCTCGATGCAGCGTGACATCGCCGATGCGTCCGCGCCCGCCAGCTCGCGCGGGCTCGAAGCCCAGCATGCGCGCAGAACGACTGAGTTGAAGCGCAGGAATCTACCGTTCGCGGTCGGCATAGGCGATGCCGATCGGCGCCTGATCGAAGGTATTGCGGAACAGGGTTTCCGCCTTACGCAGATTGTCGCGCGCGGCGACCAGATCGGTGAAATCGGTGATGGTGCCGACCCAGCCGCCGGCGCCGTCGGCGACCACTTGCTCCGAGAAATGGCGAATCGTGCCGTCGGCCGGCTTGCGTGCGATAGGCGAATCGGCTGGGGACGGCGTGCCGGCAGAAGTCCGCCCATGCATGTTCCATGCGCGCACGATCGTCGGGATGGACGCGCTGCGCCCAGGCATCGGGACTGTGCCCGAGCGTCAATCCGAACATGCGGCGGTACTCGGGATTGCTGTAGGTCATGTCGCCGGCCGCATCCGTGTGATAGATGGCGACCGGGCGCGCTTTCGAGCAGGGCCTGCCGAGCGGTCGCCGCGTGAGCCGTGCAGCCGCCGAGCAGCGTGAGCTCGGCCAGCGCGCGAGTGCAGCTCGGCGTGCGCCGACCGCCTGTGCGGCGAGCAACGGCAGCGACGCGCGCTGCTGTTGCGAGAGCGTGGGTGCGGCCGCATCATAGACGGCCAAGGATCCGAGCACCTCGCCGCGCCGGGTGCGCAGTGCAACCGCGTAGGAGCGGATGGTGTGCGACGTCACGAGTCGGCGCGGAAACGGCATCCCGGTCGTGTCCGCACTTCGAGCAGCTGCTCGGCCGGAGACGTGCACGAGGGACTGGGTCGGCCGCTGCGCGAACTGCATCCACTGGATGCACCAGACCGGCGAACGAGACGACAGCCAGCAGGTGCCGCAGCGGCCAGTCGAGCGCGCAAGACCGCTGAATGCGGGGTCGAGACCCGCTGCGGCCGGCGGCACGTCGGCAGCGGCCTGCGCCTGCTCCTTGGGCGTTCGACCGGTAAGTTGCGAAGTCATTGGCCTGGAATTCCCCGTCGCGTCTTCTTGATTGGGCGCCCCCGCCCCGAGTGTCACTTTATCGGTACATTTTGGTGTATTTGAACACTCGTACGGGTGGCGAATGCGTCACATGTTCGCCGGGCAAGACAGCGAATTGCGTCGCAACTATGAGTTTCCATCGATGAGTTCCCATCGAGTATCGGTCTGATCGGTATGATCCTTAAGATGAATGGACTGCGAACGCATGAGGGGTAGTGTGTGAACGCAGCGCCGACCCGCCGGCGCCGGGCCATGGAACCCCGGCATCCAGTCGCAGGTGCCCAAGGAATTGCGGCACCTGGCGACGATTTTTCGGCCGGAGAATGTCTTTACCAGCATCGCCGCGGTCGCCGAGATGCAAGGCCTCACCGGATTCTCGCCGAGCGAGCTGGTTGCGTTTCGGCCGCAGAGGCTGGCCTTGCATGAGCTCCTGATCCGGGTCACCGCCGATTTCGCCGTGCCCGACGGCTCGCGCATCGGCGATCTCGGCATCAACTTTCGCGAGATCGCCAGCCGCTTGTTCGAGCGCTATCTGGTTCCGCGAGATGGATGCGATCGCCGCGGCGTACGATCGCACCCGGCGCGAGCTGCGCGACGCCATCGATGCCGCCCTGGCGAGGTGGCGTCCGGGCGGCGCGCCGCCGGCACGCGCCGAAAAGCCGGTCGCCGGCTGTCGCGCTGGCTGCGCGCGTCGCTCGCCGCGACGAGGCGGCGCGGGTGCGCGGCTCCGATGGCGGCGGCTGGGGCCCGCGCCACATCGCCGACTGCGAGCGCTCGGCGGCCTCGAGCGAGCGATCCGCAGCAGAAAGTCGCGTACCGCGCGCTTGCGCGGGTGATGTCGGCGCTGTTTGCGACTCAGGGCCACGCCTGGGGCACCCGCGAGCTCATCGTCTCGGCTGGCGACCGACATGGCATGCAACGACTACGGCAGCGAGCGCCATCGGCCGAGCGATCGAACCTCTGCTGCTGCGCGCGGCGCGCAGCGAGGGCTATCACTTGCTGCCGCGGCAGGAGCGGCCCATCGTCATCAACACCAAAGGTCCGTCCGCCTCCGGCAAGAGCACGCTGCGGCCGCTGCAGAAAAGGCTGGCGGGCGACATCGGCGCGCAGTGGAGCGATTTTGCCCTGATCAGCCCGGACATCTGGCGCAAGCAATTGCTCGACTACGGCGCGCTCGGCGCCGCCTACAAATATGCCGGCGCATTCACCGCCGAGGAACTGCAGATCGTCGACCAGAAGCTCGACCGCTACATGGCGCGCAAGCACCAGCGCGGCGAGATGACTCATCTGCTGATCGACCGGTTTCGCTTCGACAGCTTCGCGCCGGATTCGGACGAGGCGGGCAGCAACCTGTTGACGCGCTTCGGCCAGACGGTCTACCTGTTCTTCATGATCACGCCGCCGGAGTTGTTGGTCGAGCGGGCGTGGAAGCGCGGACTCGAGTTCGGCCGCTACAAAGCCGTGGACGATACGCTGGCGCACGCGGTGGAGGCCTATACGGGAATACCGGATGTCTTTTTCACCTGGGTGCGGCGCAGCGACAAGCGCATTCAATTCGAATTCCTGGACAATACCGTGCGCTTCGGGGAGCGTCCGCGCACCGTGGCCTTCGGCGACAATCGACACCTTCAACGTGCTCGACGTCAAGGGAACGCTGGACATCGAGCGCTACGGGCGCGTCAATGTCGACGCCGCGAACCCGGAGCTGCTCTACGCGGACCGACGGCTGCTCGCTGCCGAGCACAACACGGGATTTCTGCGGCGCTGCATGCAGGGTTTCGCACGGTCAATTTCGCCGATCAGGCGACCGGGCGCATCTATCTTCACATCGAGTCCGGCGTGCCGGTGTCGATGGACGGCGCCGCATTTCAGTCGGCGATCGCGGATCCCGACACTCTGAGCGGCATACGGGCGGTCGCACCGGGCGCATTGCGCGGCGACGTGCCGCAGGCCGGACGGGCGCCGCGATATCCTGCTCGGCCGGCGGCGGCAGCCGGCGCCGCGCCCACGCTGGGTCAGTGGGGAGACGCGGATCGGGAGCGACGTCGAGCGGCGGCGTCTAATCCAAGAAATTGCAGTAGCGGTCGACGTGCGCCGCGAGGTCGAGCGTGTGCTGCCGGGTGAGCCGCTCGGCCAACTCCGTGTCGCGCCGCTCCAACGCTTCGATGATCTTCAAGTGATCGATGATGGAGCGGGCCGCACGGTCGCTCTGAGTGATGGTCGCGCGGCGGATGGCGCGCACGTGAATGAGCAGGTTGCGCGTCGCATCGACGATGGTCTGCGAGCCGCCGAGCGCGATGACCGCCGTATGAAAAGCGATGTTGGCGTCGGAATACTCGCCCAGATGCTCCGAGGGCGGCGAGTTCTGGAACTCATCGAACAAATGCCGCAGCGTGGCGATTTCCGCATCGGTGGCGTGCAGCGTCGCGAGCCGCGCGGCCATCGACTCGAGCGCCGCCCACATCTGGATCATTTCGATCATTTCGCGCTTCGACTTGCGAATGATGTAGATGCCGCGCCGCGGGTATGGTGCGAATGAACCCTTCCTGTTCGAGCAGCGACAGCGCCTCGCGAATCGGCGTGCGGCTGACGCCCAGCGCCGTGGTGAGCTGCCGCTCATCCAGGCGCAGCTCCTGATTCGGGATCGTAGATGTCGGTGTCCGCGATCGCGTTCTTCAGCAAGCGCATAGGCCTGATCGCGCAAGCTCGTCGCGTTCAGCGGCGCCAGCGCGAGGGGAGCCGCGGCGGAGGTGCGCTGAACCAGTGTTGCGATCGTGTTCATTGGTTCCCTCGATGCATTGCTCGACGCAGCGGATGAATCGGCTCGACGCATCATCGGTGTTGTCTTAGGCCGATTGCTCTTGGAGAACCTCATAGTCGGTCACCGCGCTTGCGGCCGGCCGGCGTTTGGTCGGCCTGTCCGCCGTGCCGAGGCCGGCGAATCGCCCATGACGTGCACTGCATTCCAGTACCGACTGCGGCAGCACCTATAAAGAGTTAACGGACAGGCCGGCAAACAATGCCATGCCAATCAGGGTAAATATCACAAGAGCTAATCGTTTGCATTACTACTTCCTCGCGGGCCGCCGGTTCGTGGACCGCAATATTCACCAAGATACGAGATTGGAATGTACGCGCCTGCGCGTCTGACATTCGGCGCCTGCGTACGAGATATATTATATTGCACGCGATTTTTTCCTAGTGAATAAATCTAACCATGTCCGTGATTTCGCTCATGTATCCGAATTTCGGCCATGAACATCCCCGATCCTTTGTGCCGCCAACGCGTGGATTAGGTGAATCCATGCATCGCTCACCAGTGTACGAATGGATCTCAGAATAACGCCGCTTCAGCATGCCAGGATGTCGCTTGACAGTCCGAAACTTGTTCATATATGGTATACCACGATAAGAATGCAAGGGCTGGTATAGCTTCGCACGTAAGTTCGAACTCAGGGGACTACGGGTGAGTCAGTCTCGGTGCGTCCGCGTTTACAGTCGACCCTCCACAGCGCCGCCAATCGCCGGCCTCTTTCCATATGTGCCGTTGCCACCGCAGGACGCGCGCCGATCTCCCTCGTTGCGTTCCCGGGATGGTCAGCCGCGGCTGTCACTCGACATATTCCGCGTCGATCCAGAGCGAAATAAGGAGAACTAAATATGAATGCGAGTGCAAATTCTCGGCAATCGGCGTCGCCGCTGGCAAATCCATGGGTGCAGTTGGTTCTGGGCGTCATCTGCATGGCCTGCGTCGCCAACTTGCAGTACGGATGGACGCTGTTCGTCAATCCCATCGATGCCAAGTACCACTGGGGCCGCAGCGCCATTCAGGTGGCTTTCACCATCTTCGTGCTGATCGAGACCTGGCTGGTTCCCGTCGAAGGCTACCTGGTCGATCAATTCGGGCCGAGATGGGTGGTGCTCGGCGGCGGCATTCTGGTCGCCATCGCATGGACGCTGAATTCGACCGCCAGCTCACTCCCGATCCTGTATTTTGCCGCCGCGATCGGCGGTGTCGGGACCGGCTGCGTTTACGGCACCTGCGTCGGCAATGCGCTCAAATGGTTCCCGGGCCGTCGAGGTCTCGCCGCCGGCATCACGGCTTCGGGCTTCGGCGCCGGCGCCGCACTGACCATCGTGCCCATCCTGCACATGATCAATTCCTCCGGCTACGAGCAGGCATTCCTGTTCTTCGGGCTGCTGCAGGGCGGAATCGTGTTCGTCGTGTCATGGATGCTGCTGGCGCCGCCCGCGACAACTCATCGCCGCGAAGGTCAAGCCCAACCAGACGGCGCACGGATATACGCCCGCCGAAGTGTTGCGCAGCCCGGTGTTCTACGTGCTGTATTTGATGTTCGTGCTGATCGCCGCCGGCGGCCTGACCATGGCTGCCTCCATGGCGCCGATCGCCAAGGACTTGAAGATCGACAAGGTCCCGGTCGATCTATTCGGCATCACGATGGCCGCGCTGGCGTTCGCGCTGTCGCTGAACCGCATATTCGACGGCGTGGGCAGGCCATTCTTCGGCTGGCTGTCGGATCAGATCGGCCGCGAATACACGATGGCCCTCGCATTCTTGATCGGCGCGGCGGCGCTGTACACGCTCAGCCAATCGGGATCGAACCCGGTGCTGTTCGTGCTGGTCACGGCGCTGTATTTCGGCGTGTACGGCGAAATCTTCAGCCTGTTTCCCGCCACGCAGGGCGATACCTTCGGCTCCAAGTATGCCGCCGCGAACAACGGCATGCTGTACACGGCGAAGGGCGCGGGCGCGCTGCTGGTTCCCATCGCCGCCGGCATCTCGAAGGCCCATGGCTGGGCCCCCGTATTCGCCCTGGCGATGACGTGCAACGTGATCGCCGCGATTCTTGCCCTATTCGTGCTGAGGCCCATGCGGGCGCGGCACTTCGCCAATGGCCGCGCCGGCGTTTCGGCGACGGTCGAGAGCGCCGCGAGCACGCGAGCCGCGTGAAGGGGCGGCGGATGATTTTCGGTCATCGCGGGACCGCGCGGCAGTGCCGGCCTGCGATCGGATTCACGATTTTGGAGGCAACATGGCAACCGTAAACCCAGCGTCGATTCAGCCCAAGACCAAGACCACGACCGCCGAAGACACTCTGCAGCGCAAGAGCCGCGACGCCAGCGTCATCTCCGGCGGCCACCTGGTTGCCAAGGCGCTGAAGAACGAGGGTGTCGATACGATCTTCACCCTGTGCGGCGGGCACATCATCGACATCTACGATGGCTGCGTCGATGAGGGCATTCGCATCATCGATGTCCGTCATGAGCAGGTCGCGGCGCACGCCGCCGACGGCTATGCGCGCCAGACCGGCAAGCTTGGCTGCGTCGTCACGACCGCCGGACCCGGCTGCACCAATGCGGTCACCGGCATCGCCACCGCCTTCCGCTCCGAGAGCCCGATTCTGCACATCGGCGGCCAGGGCGCGACGACCCAGCACAAGATGGGCTCGTTGCAGGACCTGCCCCATGTCGAGCTGATGACTCCCATCACCAAATTCGCAGCCTCGGTATCCAGCACCGAACGCGTGGCGGACATGATCTCCATGGCGGCGCGCGAGGCTTTCAACGGTGCCACCGGCCCGGTTTACCTGGAAATTCCGCGCGACGTGCTCGACCGCGAGGTCGACGTCACCAAGGCTGTCATTCCCCAGCCCGGCAAGTACCGCGCCTCGACCCGATCGATCGGCGACCCGCGCGACATCGAGAAGCTGGCCGATATCCTCGTCAATGCGGAGCGGCCGGCCGTTCTGTACGGACAGCAGGTGTGGACCGCGCGCGGCCACAAGGAGGCCATCGCGCTGCTGCGCGGCCTGGACATTCCCGGCTATTTCAACGGCGCGAGCCGCGGCTTGCTGCCGCCGGGCGACCCGCATCATTTCGACCGCACGCGAACCCAGGCTTTCGCCAATGCCGACGTGCTCTTGATCGTGGGCACGCCGTTCGACTTCCGCATGGGCTACGGCAAGCGCATCAGCAAGGATCTGACGCTGGTGCAGATCGATATGGATTACCGGACCGTCGGCAAGAATCGCGACATCAGCTTAGGGTTGGTCGGGGATCCCGGCGCGATCCTGGGCGCGGTGCTGCAGGCGGCTTCCGGCCGCATCAAGGACGACAAGCGGCAGGCGCGCCAGCAGTGGCTGAAGCAGCTGAGCGACGCGGAGGCGGTGGCGTCCGAGAAGCTCATGCCGCTGTTCAAGTCGAACAGCGTGCCGATTCATCCCTACCGCGTCGCTTGGGAGCTCAACGAGTTCCTGCGGGACGACACCATTTATATCGGCGACGGCGGCGACGTCGTGACCATTTCCGCCCAGGCCGTGAGGCCCCGGGGTCCGGGCCAGTGGATGGATCCGGGCGCGCTCGGCTCGCTCGGCGTGGGAACCGGATTCGCGATCGCGGCGGGACTTGCCAACCCCTCGAAAGAAGTCCTGTGCTACTACGGCGACGGCTCGTTCGGCATGACGGCCTTCGACATGGAGACGGCCAACCGCTTCGGTGTGCCCTATCTCGCGGTCATCGGCAACAACTCGGCGATGAATCAGATCCGCTACGGCCAGCTGGCGAAATACGGCGAGCAGCGCGGCAGCGTCGGCAATCTTCTGGGCGATGTTCCGTTCGGCAAATTCGCCGAAATGCTCGGCGGGTACGGCGAAGAGGTGCGCGATCCCGCGCAGATAGCGCCGGCGCTGCAGCGTGCGCGCGAATCCATACAGAAGTCGCGCCGGTCGGCGGTCGTCAACATCTGGGTCGATCCGCGCGAATATGCGCCGGGCACCAAGAATCAGACGATGTACAAGTGAACGGGGCTGGAGTTTCGTATGAGTAAGGCATTGACCGGAGTTCGCATTCTCGACTTCACGCATGTGCAGTCGGGTCCCACCTGCACGCAGCTTCTTGCGTGGTTCGGCGCCGATGTGATCAAGGTCGAGAAGGCCGGCGGCGGCGACATCACGCGCGAGCAGCTGCGCGACATTCCGGACGTGGACAGCCTGTATTTCACGATGCTGAACCACAACAAGCGCTCGGTGACGCTGGACACGAAGAGCGAAAGCGGCAAGCAGGTGCTCGAGAGGCTGGTGAAGCACTGCGATGTGCTGGTGGAGAATTTCGCGCCCGGCGCTCTCGATCGCATGGGCTTCACGTGGGAGCGGATTCAAGCGCTCAATCCGCGCATGATCGTCGCCTCGGTGAAAGGCTTCGGTCCAGGTCCCTACGAGGACTGCAAGGTGTACGAGAACGTCGCCCAGTGCGCCGGCGGCTCCGCATCGACCACGGGATTCGACGATGGGCCGCCGCTGGTGACGGGCGCGCAAATCGGCGACAGCGGCACCGGATTGCATTTGGCGCTCGGCATCGTGGCTGCGCTTTACCAGCGCAACACCAGCGGCCGCGGCCAGAAGGTGCTGGCGGCGATGCAGGACGGGGTCTTGAACCTGTGCCGCGTCAAGTTGCGCGACCAACAACGCCTCGATCGCACGCACGTCATGAAGGAATATCCGCAGTACCCGAACGGCAAGTTCGGCGAGGCGGTGCCGCGCGCCGCCAATGCGTCGGGCGGAGGCCAGCCGGGGACCATCGTCAAGTGCAAGGGCTGGGAGACCGATCCGAACGCCTACCTATACTTCATCGCGCAGGCGCCCGTCTGGAAGGACATCTGCAAGGTCATCGGCAAGGAAGATTGGATCACGGATCCGAGCTACGCCACGCCGGAGGCGCGCCTGCCCCGGCTCAAGGAAGTGTTCGCGACCGTGGAAGCCTGGACGGTGACGAAGACCAAATTCGAAGCCATGGAGCTGCTCAACGAGCACGACATTCCCTGCGGCCCGATCCTCTCCATGCAGGAGCTGGCGAACGAGCCGTCGTTGCGCAAGACCGGCACCATCGTCGAGGTGGATCACCCGAAACGCGGCAAGTACCTCACGGTGGGCAACCCCATCAAGCTGAGCGACAGCCCCACCGTGGTTACGCGCTCGCCCTTGCTGGGCGAGCACACCGACGAGGTTCTGGCGGAGATCGGCTACGCCGCCGCGGATGTCGCCGCGCTCAGGCAGAAGAAGGTGATTTGATGGCGACGCACGACAAGAACGCCGTTCGCAAGATTCTGGATCAGGCCAAGGCCGCCAAACGCGAGGCTCTGACGGCGCCCGAGGCGCGCGGCGTCTGCGAGGCGTACGGCATCGACATTCCCAAGGAAGGCGTGGCGGCCACGGCCGAGGAGGCGGTCAAGCTCGCCTCCGGCATCGGTTTCCCGGTGGTCATGAAGATCGTGTCGCCGCAGATTCTGCACAAGACCGAGGCGGGCGGCGTGATCGTCGGCGTCAAGTCGGCGGAGGCGGCGAAGGACGCCTTCACCGCGATCGTCGGCAATGCCAAGAAATATGACCCGAAGGCCGAGATTCTCGGCGTCCAGGTCCAGCAGATGCTCGCCGGCGGCCAAGAGGTCATCATCGGCGCGGTGACCGACCCGGCGTTCGGCAAATTGGTCGCCTTCGGTCTGGGCGGCATCCTGGTCGAAGTGCTGAAGGACATCACTTTCCGGCTCGCGCCCGCCAGCAATGAAGAGGCGCTGTCGATGCTGGACGGCATCGCGGCGGCCGAGATACTGCGCGGCGTGCGCGGCGCCAAGCCCGTGCACCGCGCGGCGCTCGCGGGGATGATCGAGAAGGTATCGACATTGGTCGCGGACTTTCCCGAAATATCGGAAATGGATTTGAATCCGGTGTTCGCCACGGATCGAGGAGCCACAGCGGCCGACGTGCGCATCGTACTCGACTTCAATCCCGCGCCCGCGCGCGACCGCCCGAGCCAGGCGGCCATCGTCGAGAAGATGACCCGCATCATGAAGCCCAAAGCCCTGGCCGTGATCGGCGCCTCGGCCGAGAACGGCAAGATCGGCAATTCCGTGATGAAGAACCTGATCAACGGCGGCTACAAGGGCGAGATCTATCCCATCCATCCGAATGCCGACAGCATCTTGGGCAAGAAGGCCTACAGGAGCGTCAAGGACGTGCCGGGCGACATCGATGTCGCGGTGTTCGCCATTCCGGCGAAATTCGTGGCGCAGGCATTGACCGAGGTGGGCGAGAAAAAGATCGCCGGCGCCATATTGATCCCCTCGGGCTTCGCCGAGACCGGCAATGTGGCCGGGCAGAACGAGCTCGTCGCGATCGGCCGCAAGTACGGCGTGCGCCTGATGGGTCCGAATATTTACGGCTTCTATTACACGCCCAGCAATCTGTGCGCTACTTTCTGCACCGCCTACGACGTGAAGGGCCACGCGGCGCTGTCCTCGCAGTCCGGCGGCATCGGAATGGCCATCATCGGGTTCTCGCGCTCCGCCAAGATGGGCGTATCGGCCATCGTCGGCGTCGGCAACAAGTCGGACATCGATGAGGACGATCTGCTCACCTTCTTCGAGCAGGACGACAACACGACCATCATTGCGCAGCACCTGGAGGATTTGAAGGACGGCCGCTCTTTCGCCGAGGTGGCGAAGCGTGTTTCCAAGAAAAAGCCCATCGTGGTTTTGAAGGCGGGCCGCACCAGCATGGGCGCGCGGGCCGCAAGCTCGCACACCGGAGCGCTGGCCGGCAACGACAAAATTTACGACGATGTATTCAAGCAATCCGGCGTCATTCGGGCGCGCAGCTTGCGCGACATGCTCGACTTCGCTCGCGGCATTCCCATTCTGCCGACACCGAAGGGCAATAATGTGGTCATCATCACCGGCGCGGGCGGCTCCGGCGTGCTGCTCTCCGATGCCTGCGTGGACAATGGTCTGTCGCTGATGGCCATGCCCGCGGACCTCGATGCCGCGTTTCGCAAATTCATTCCGCCGTTCGGTGCGGCCGGCAATCCGGTGGATATCACCGGCGGCGAACCGCCGAGCACTTATCAGAACACCGTGCGCCTGGGGCTCGAGGATCCGCGCATCCATGCGCTCATCCTCGGTTATTGGCACACCATCGTTACGCCTCCCATGGTGTTCGCGAAGCTGATGGCCGAGGTGGTGGCCGACATGCGCGCGAAAGGCATCGAGAAGCCGGTGGTGGCCTCGCTTGCGGGCGATGTGGAGGTGGAGGAGGCGGCTGAATATCTGTATCAGCACGGCATTCCCGCCTATGCCTATTCCACGGAGATCCCCGTTGCCGTGCTTGGCGCGAAATACCAGTGGGCGCGCGGCGCGGGCCTGATTCCGAAACTATGAACGAATGGCGCCCTGCTGCTTGCTCTGCGGGAATTGGCCTGCGCCAGTACTCATATTTGATATGCCTGCGAGGCCGGGGTTGCTATAATCGCCGGATGGGATGTGACCATATCGCTACAAAGCAAATGCGAGTAGCTGAAACACAGGGCTGCATGGTTGGTGGATTTGCAACAACCGGATGACCTTGCGTGTCCCACGGCTGAGCGCCGTGCGCGGCTGCTTTGTAGCAGAGAGTGGGCAGCTGCCCGCGCCGGGAGCTGGGGCAACGGGTCGAGGAAGAGAGGGAGATTACCCGCGCTGTAGGGGGGTGGGTAATCGCGTCCAGGGGAGGGGGGCGGCCGGATCAACCTCACAGGTCCGGACGGCAAGATGTGAGGGTGGGCATCGACGACGAGAATGATTCAAACAAACGCGTTTCACGAGGATTCACACAATGCTTAAACTTAAATTGGCAAGGCCTGTGCTGGTGGCGCTTGCGGCATGCGCCGCCGGTGTCGCCGTCAACGGCGCCGTCTTCGCGGACGACGCCCAGGACGCTCAAGCGCTCAAGGAGCAGATGCGCGTCATGCAACAACAGATGCAGGATCTGCAGAAGAAAGTGCAGACCCTGTCGGCGAAGCAAGGACCTCCCGCAGCGGCCGCGACGGGCCCGGAACCTCAGGAAAAAGAGGTGCTGCTGCATCAGATCATCAAGGGATTCTTCGGGACCCTGGACGTTTCCGTCGACGAAGTGTCGAAAGGCATTACCGGTCCGGCCTGGGGTTACACCTGCAGCAATCCGTATGTGAACACCACCTGCGTGCCCAACGCCACGCCCAAGATGAATCAATTCGGCCTGACGGGACCGGTGGGTCAGGTGGGGTACCAGCCCGAACTGGGCACGAATAAATCGGTGCTCGGCTACCGTGGCGCCATCCAGATCGGGCACAGCGATACCGACTTTCTGTTCCAGATCGAGACGCAGCCGTCCCTTACCGCGGCTCCGGGCCTCTACACCTCGTACACGCAGCAGTCGAACGTGGTCAAGGCCGCCATCGGTTACGGCGACAATTTCGTCGGCATCGGATCGGCCAATCCGGAAGGCTGGGGGGCCCTGAAGTTCGGCCAGACCTATGCGCCCTACAAGAAATCCACGGACCGGATGAATCCCTTCTCCGGCATGCTCGGCGACTACGCCGTCATCATGGGAAACTCCGGCGGGGACAACCGTGTTGAGTTCGGCACGCGCCTCAGCAACTCGATCTGGTACGAATCGCCGCATTTCTTCGACCATGTGTTCAGCTTCGACGTGTTGTTCGCTCCCGGCCAGAACCGCACCTACGACAACGTGGTGCAGTCCGCCGGATCGCCGGATTGCACCGGCGGCAACTCGCCCGGCAGCGGCAACCTGCCCCTGAATTGCGACGACGGTTCGTTCGGCACCGCCTGGAGCGCCGACGTCAAGGTCGAGGCCGGCGGTTTCTACTGGACAGCCGCCTACGAACTGCATAAGGACGTGAACCGTAACAGCGACGGCATCGGTTCCAACAGCCCGATCTACGGCGCCATGTTCGGCGCCAGCAACAACTGCACCAACGCGGCCGCCGCTCCGCTGCTCGACTGCGCGGACTACAATTCCTATGTTGCCGAGTATGGGCAGAACTTCGTCAACGTGAATGGATTTACCCCCGAGTTCGCCACCGACGTCGTGAACGAATCGGCGTTCAAGACGGGCATTCAGTACACCTTCGATTTCGGGCTGTCGGTCAGCACGATCTACGAGTACCTGAAGCGCTTCTTGCCCGCCGATTTGGAATTCCAGAACGAGCGGCAGAGAGACGGCTGGTGGTTCGCGTTGTCGCAGGATCTGGGTGCGACCGACAATGTCAGCCTCGGATATGCGCATGCGGGCGCGACGCCGGGCGATCCTGCCGGCCAGCACAACTACAGTCCGGTGGCGGTACGGGACTATGCAGACATGTATACTGCTGCGTGGAAGCATCGTTTCGACAAGCACTTCTATGCTTACTTCGATGTTGCCGAAACGGTCAACCACGGCAACTCCCACTACGATCTAGGCGCCGGCGGCCGGTCGCTGACGACGGACTGCCACGACGGCACGAACACCGTGGTCAACGATTACAGCAGCGCAGGCCCGACGACCTGGGGTGGAGACAAGTGTCGCCCCATGGGCGCTTCTTTGGGCATGAACTACAAGTTCTAGCGCAATCCCGCTTCCGGGAGGGCCATAGGCCACGGACGCACGGGCGTCCGTGGCCGCTTAGCGTCACACGCGAGGAATAATGAGAATTGCGATCGTCGGCGTCGGTGCCATCGGCGGCTATGTGGGCCACTGCCTCGCGCGGGCCGGGGAGGACGTTACCTTCATCGCAAGAGGGAAGAATCTGCAGGCGCTGCAGAGCCGCGGCACTCGCCTGCTGCGGGCGGACGGCACCGAGGAGGCGGTCCCTCGAGTCAAGGCAACGGCGGACTACGCCGCGACCGGGCCGCAAGACATGGTGATACTGGCGATGAAGGCCCACCAGCTCGAATCCGTCGCCGAGGACGTGCCCAAGCTCTTCGGTCCCGATACGGTCGTGGTGCCGATGCAGAACGGGATTCCTTATTGGTACTTCCACGCATATCCCGGTGCCTTGGCCGGAACCCGCGTGCAAAGCGTCGATCCGACCGGGTTGATCGGCAGCAACATTCCGGCGCGGCGCGTCATCGGCTGCGTGGTGTATCCGGCGACCGAGCTGCTGGAGCCGGGAGTCATCAAGCATGTCGAAGGCAACCGATTTCCGGTGGGCGAGCCTGACGGCACGGCGAGCGCAAGGGTCGCGGGCGTCGCGGACTGCTTGGTCAGAGCGGGACTGCAAGCGCCGGTGCTCAGCGACATTCGCAGCGAGATTTGGCTGAAGCTATGGGGCAATATGACATTCAACCCCATCAGCGCCCTGTCGCGGGCGACACTCGCCGGCATTTGCCAGTACCCGCCCAGCCGTGCCCTCGCGGCCGCCATGATGACCGAGGCGCAAAGCATCGCCGGCAAGCTCGGCGTCACCTTCCGCGTGCCCCTCGAGAAGCGCATTGCCGGCGCGGAACGAGTCGGTCATCATAAGACCTCCATGCTTCAGGACGTCGAGGCGGCGCGCACCCTGGAGATCGATGCGCTGTTGGGCTCGGTGCTCGAGCTGGCCAGACTGACGGATACGCCGGCGCCGCACCTCGATGCCGTGTATGCGCTGACCAAGCTGCTGGCGAAGGGTCTAGAGGAAGGAAAATCGCCGGGCAGTTCGGCCTAGTTCTCGTCTGCCGCTGCGTGCGCCGCGCCGCTGCGGCCGGATGACGCCGCCGCGGCGTTGCTCGACCATCCAGACTAACCTTGGGGAAATGAGCCGGGCTCGGTGCCCGGCTGGATATGGAGACTTTAGGAATGAACGAAATCGCGATGAGAGGCGGGTCACTATGAACGTTCACGAGTATCAGGGCAAAGAGATCCTACGCAAATACGGCGTCGCAACCCCGCGGGGCGTACCCTGTTTTTCGGTGGCCGAAGCGGATGCCGCAGCGCGCCTGCTCGGCGGCAAGGTGTGGGTCGTCAAGGCTCAGATCCATGCGGGCGGCCGCGGCAAGGGCGGCGGCGTCAAGGTGGCAAAGTCGCTCGACGAGGTGCACGAATCCGCCTCGAAGATCCTCGGCATGACCCTGGTCACCCACCAGACGGGCCCCGAGGGGCGCCTGGTGAAGCGATTGCTGGTGGAAGAGGGCGCGGATATCCGCAAGGAGCTCTATGTGGGCATGGTGGTCGACCGTGCCACGCAGCGTGTGACGCTGATGGCGAGCTCGGAGGGCGGCATGGAAATCGAAGAGGTTGCCGCGCGCACGCCGGAGCGCATCCACAAGGTCGCCATCGATCCGGTGGCCGGCCTGACCGAGCACCAAGCCGATGACATCGCGCGCAAGATCGGCGTGCCCGAGGCGTCGCTCGCGCAGGCGCGGTCCTTCATGCACGGTTTGTACCGCGCCTTCGTCGAATGCGACGCATCGCTCGCGGAAATCAATCCGTTGATCCTGACCGGCGACGGCAAGGTGCTGGCCCTCGACGCCAAGCTCAACTTCGATGCGAACGCGCTGTTCCGGCACCCCGAGATCGTCGCCATGCGGGATCTGGACGAGGAGGATCCCGCGGAGGTCGAGGCCTCGAAATACGATCTGTCCTATATCTCGCTCAACGGCAACATCGGCTGCCTCGTCAACGGCGCGGGGCTTGCGATGGCGACCATGGACGTCATCAAGCTGTTCGGCGCCGAACCGGCGAACTTTCTCGACGTGGGCGGCGGCGCCACGACCCAGAAGGTGACCGAGGCATTCAAGCTGATGCTGAAAAATCCCGCGGTCAAGGGGATCCTGGTGAATATCTTCGGCGGAATCATGCGCTGCGACACCATTGCCGAGGGCGTCATCGCCGCCGCCAAGGAGGTGAAGCTCAGCGTTCCCTTGGTGGTGCGCATGAAGGGCACCAACGAGGAGTTGGGCAGGAAGATGCTGCAGGCCTCGGGATTGCCCATCATTTCAGCCGACAACATGGCGGACGCCGCACGGAAGATCGTTGCTGCGGTCGCCGCAAAGTAAGTTCAAGGAGTCAACGCACGTGAGCATCTTGATCAACCGGAATACCAGAGTGATGACGCAGGGCATCACGGGCAAGACCGGGGCGTTCCATACCCGTCTGTGCCGCGACTATGCCGACGGCAAGACCTGTTTCGTCGCCGGCGTGAATCCGCACAAGGCCGGAGAGAATTTCGAGGGCATTCCGATCTTCGGCAGCGCGAAAGAGGCCAAGGAGCGCACGGGCGCGACGGTGTCGGTGATCTATGTGCCGCCGCCTTTCGCCGCCTCCGCCATCGATGAGGCCGTCGATGCGGACCTCGATCTGGTCATTTGCATCACCGAAGGAGTGCCGGTGCGGGACATGATCTCGACCCGCAATCGCATGCGCGGCAGGAAGACCTTGCTGGTCGGACCCAATTGCCCGGGAGTGATCACGCCGGACGAAATCAAGATCGGCATCATGCCCGGCCACATCCACAAGAAAGGGCGCATCGGAGTGGTATCGCGCTCCGGCACCCTCACCTACGAGGCAGTCGGCCAATTGATGGAACTCGGACTCGGACAGTCGACCTGCGTGGGCATCGGCGGCGACCCGGTCAATGGCCTCAAGCACATCGACGTCATGCGCCTGTTCAATGACGATCCTGAAACCGACGCGGTGATCATGGTTGGCGAGATCGGCGGCGACGATGAGGAGACCTGCGCTCGCTGGATCAAGAACTACATGAAGAAACCGGTCGTCGGATTCATCGCCGGCGTCACGGCGCCGCCGGGAAAGCGCATGGGCCACGCGGGCGCGATCATTTCCGGCGGAAAGGGCACGGCCACGGAGAAACTCGCCGTCATGGAGGAGTGCGGGATCAAGGTGACCCGCAATCCGGCCGACATGGGTAAGCTGCTGAAGTCGGTGCTCTAGATGCCGGCGCCAGGATGATGGGCCATGGTCCAGTGGGCACGTTTTGTATCGAAGGAGGGCCGTAGCGGCTTCGGCACTGTCGAGCAGGCCGGTATCGTCGAATACGAGGGCGGCTTGTTCGACTCGCCACGGCCGGCAGGCCGTACGATTTCCAGGGACGTCTGCACGCTGCAGAGCCCGTGCCTACCCTCCAAGATCGTCGCCCTGTGGAATAACTTCCACGCGCTTTGCATGAAGCTCGGCAAGCAAACACCGAGCCACCCGCTGTTTCTGCTCAAGCCGGCCAGTTCGGTCATCGGGCCGGGCGAGCCCATCCGCCGCCCGGCCGGCTACACGGGCAAGATTGCGTACGAGGGGGAACTGGGGATCGTGATCGGCCGCCCGTGCAAGAATGTGTCGGTCGACGAAGCGCGGCGCTTCATCTTCGGATACACCTGTGTCAACGACGTGACCGCGGCGGCGGTGCTCGATGAAAATCCGGATTTTGCCCAGTGGTGCCGATCCAAGGGCTACGACACCTTCGGCTGCGTGGGCCCGGTCATCGCCACGGATCTGGATTGGCGGCGCTCGCACGTGATCACCACGGTCGATGGAGTCGAGCGCCAGAACTATCCGCTGTCCGACATGATCATTGCGCCCGCCGAGCTGGTCAGCCGGGTGTCTGCGGACATGACCCTGATGCCCGGCGATGTGATTGCCTGCGGGACCTCCCTGGGGGTCGGATCGATAAAGGACGGAGCCACGGTGGAGGTCAAGATCGAGGGCATCGGCTCGCTGACGAACACGCTCGAGCCGCGCGGATGAACGAGTCCGAGCGCTCGGCCGCGGCGCGGGCCCTGTTGCTGCGGATGTTCCATGCCGCCATTGCGTCGGCCCAACCGGCGTTGTGCATTCCGCCGCACCTGCCTTCTGTGCCGCGGGGCAGGCTCATCGTCATCGGCGCCGGGAAGGCCTCCGCCGCCATGGCGCGCACCGTGGAGCAGCATTGGCCAGGCCCGCTCTCGGGCTTGGTGGTGACGCGCTACGGTTACGCGGTACCCTGCGAACACATCGAAATCGCCGAGTCCGCGCATCCCGTACCCGATGCGGCGGGAATGCGCGCCGCACAGCGCATGCTCGAGCGGGTGCGGGGTTTGAACGAGGACGACTTGGTGCTGTGCCTGATTTCCGGCGGCGGTTCGGCGCTGTTGCCGCTACCGGCGGCGGGATTGACGCTTGATATGAAGCAGGACGTGAGCCGCGCGCTGCTGCGCAGCGGCGCCTCCATCAGCGAGATGAATTGCGTGCGCCGTCACCTATCCGCCATCAAGGGAGGCCGCCTTGCCGCCGCCTGCCACCCGGCGCGAGTGCTCACGCTGCTGATCTCCGACGTGCCGGGAGACCGGCCCATCGACATCGCTTCGGGCCCCACGGTGGCGGACCCGACGACTTGTGCCGACGCGCTGAGCATCCTGCACCGCTACGGCATCGATTTGCCCGCGCCGGCGCAGGAGCTGTTGGAAAGCGGGCGCGGCGAGTCGGTAAAGCCCGGCGACCCGCGGCTGGCCAATTCCACCGTGCGCATGATCGCGACGCCGCAGATGGCATTGGAAGCGGCCGCCGCGGTGGCGCGCACGGCGGGCATCGCGGCTCACATTCTCGGCGATGCCCTCGAAGGCGAGGCTCGCGACGTGGGCCAGGTGCTGGCCGGGATCGCGCTGCAGGTGGCGCAGCGAAGTCAGCCCGTCGCAGCACCTTGCGTGCTGCTATCGGGAGGCGAAACCACGGTGACCGTGCGCGGCAACGGACGAGGCGGGCGCAATGTGGAATTCCTGCTGTCGCTGGCCATTGCGCTCGATGGTCACCGGCACATTCATGCGCTGGCGGGCGATACCGACGGCGTCGACGGGCAGGAAGAGATTGCTGGCGCCATTGTCTCGCCCGATTCGCTGGCGCGCGCCTGGGCGAGCGGCCGGCGGCCGCAGGAGATGCTCGACAACAACGACGGCCACACCTTCTTCACGGCTCTCGGCGATTCGGTGATCACCGGACCGACGCTCACCAATGTGAACGACTTTCGCGCAATACTGATCGACAGCTAGCCGTCGCTGACCGCCCGCCGAAGTGCGCGTCAGCCGATTAGGGCTGCGCGCCTATCACCAGTTCGTTGACAACCTTTCTGACGCCGGGAATTCGTTTGCTGATGCGGATCGCCGCGCGTACATCCCAGTCGTCGAAGACCAATCCGCGCAAGAACACCACGCCGTCCCGGGTTTCCACGGCGACATGGTAGTCGTAGAAATAGCGGTTGGATTTCATGGCAGTCTTGACCTGGTTGTCCAGTTCCATGTCGGCCGCGTTTTGCGGGTTTTTGTTGCCCGTCACCACGATTTCCTGCAGCAGCGGAAATCCGTCGGCTCCCACCAAGGGCCCGCTGGTCGCAGCCCCTGCCGATGCGCAACAGGCTAGCGCGCCGAGCACGACTCCCGGGAGGATACTGACCGACAGGCGACTGGCTTTGAATTCGAATGACATGGCGCGCTCCCCAAAATGACTGTCCCAAGTTTAGTCTTCAAGGCTATTTTATATCGGACGCCGATCCTACTTTCGGCAAGACCCAAATATGATATATCAGTTTGGTGTAGCGGACGCAATGGGATTGAAGTGTCTTTACCTTAATATTTGGCCCGCTAGACAAGCCCCGTTTTGCTCGCCGGATAGGGCGCCCGGTCACGGCTAGAAACCCCCATCGCCGCTAGGGAGGGGCGGCCTTCTCGATGGACGCGAACACTCGTTTCATGGCCGTTACGCGTGCGACGTAGTCTCCCGCCACATGGTCTCCGCAGCGTTCGCCCTCCGCCAGCTTCAGACCGCGCCGTACGTAGGCGTCCCCCGCGCCGGCCCCGCACAGATGGATGACCGCCGCCAATTGCGCGGTACGTTCGGGGGTGGCCGATTTCACGTGATGCCGCTGCAGAGCGCCTGCCACGCTCACATCCAGATAGGCGGCCGTGAGTTCCACGGCGTGCGAGGGGACTACCCGTGTATACCAACGATTGAACCAGCATGAGTGCCAGTCGTCCCACGGCCCATCCAGGACGACGGCATGGTCATGGATGCAATAGCGCCGCGCCTCGGCAAAGGTGCCGTCGGTGATCTGGTACATGCCGACCGCGCTCGAGGCGGGACGGTACAGCTCGAAGGGCTTGGGCTTGAAGGACCAGCGCCAGTAGGTGCGCACCACCGGATTGCCGGAACCCTCCACCTGCGCAAGCGCCGCGAGCAACTCCGGAGAGATCCGCTGCGTGGAGTACTCTCGGAACAGCGGCGCGTACTGCCGCCAGGTTTCCGCAGGGGTCTTGTTGAGCGTGCCGCTGACGGGGAAGAAGAGCTCCGACGGTTTGCGCACGACCTGGTACATCCAGTTCACCGCCAGCCACAGGATGAAGGTCGCCCCCAGGATGACCAACCCCCGCATCGGCAGCGGCGCGCGTTTGAATGCGCGCAGCGCGAGGCGACGGGTGGCTGCGCCCGGCAGGAATTTAGAGAGGCGCCAGCGGCCGCGAGTTCTCTTGCGTGGCTTGCGCCGGCCGAGCCGGCCGGCACGCGGGCGCCGCTTCACCCTGGCCGCGCGGCAATGGCGCGCTCGAAGAATTCTTGCAGGCCATGCGTCAGGCGCTTGCGATCGACCGGAGTCCGCGCGGCGGCATCGTGCACGGCGCCATGCAGCGCATGGAACAGCATGATGGCAAGAAGCCGCGGCTCCTGTATCGACCAGGCACCCGCCTGGACTCCCTGCGCGAGAAAATCTTGGAGCTGATCGAGGGTGGAGTTGCGATGAGCCGCATGGGTGTCGTCCGGGCTAAACTCATGGAACACCACCTCGTGCAGCCGCAGGCGGTCCAGATACCCATCGACCGCGGCGGCGACCCAAGCCCGCATCCGCGCGCGCCAGTCGCCGGCCGGGCAGCGGTCGATCGCCGCCCGCAGTTCCGCGCAAACAGCGTCGATGAAACGCTGCCGCAGAGCCGTCAGCAGCTGCTCCTTGGATTGGAAGTAAAGATAGAAGGTGCCTTTGGCCACTCCCGCTCCGGCCACGATTGCATCGATGCTGGTGGCTGCGATTCCCTGAGCGAGGAACAATTGTTCGGCCGCGTCCATCAGCTCTTCGCGCCGAATTTCCGGCGGTTTGGTGCGCGGCCGGGCAGATTTTTCGACCGTCATTGCGGGTACCCGACGCTCATTCCAGCCTGTCGACATCGCGCAGAGTGGGAAACAGCTTCATCCACAACAAGGCCACCGCGACCGTGCCCACCCCGCCCAGAACGACCGCGGGCATCGCTCCGAACAGCGCAGCCGTCACACCGCTCTCGAACTCACCCAGCTGGTTGGAGGCGTTGACGAACAGATAATTCACCGCACCCACCCGGCCGCGCATGGCGTCGGGAGTCGCCAGCTGCACCAGAGCAATGCGAATCACCACGCTGACGGTATCGGCGGCACCCATGATCCCGAGTGCGAGAATCGACAGCCAGAGCGAGTGCGAAAGCGCGAACACCACCGTCGCCAACCCGAAGACCGTCACGGCCTGGAACATTCTGATGCCGGCGCGCCGCGCGATCGCATGCCGGGCGAGAACCGCGGACATGAGCAGCGCACCGACGGCGGGCGCGCCGCGCAGCACCCCGAGCCCCCAGGGCCCGGTGTGCAGAATGTCGCGGGCGTATATCGGCAGGAGCGCGGTAGCTCCGCCGAGCAGCACCGCAAATAGATCGAGCGAGATGGTACCCAGTATGGCCGGATGGCGGCGTATGAAATCCACGCCGGCGAACAGGGATGCCCGCGTCGCCGGCTGCGACGGCGGCGCGCGACGGATTGGGTCGATGGCCCCGTTCAACAGTCCGGACAGCAGCCAGAATGCCGCCATGACTCCATAAGCTGCCCCGGGAGTCGCCGCATAGGCCAGGCCACCCAGTGCAGGCCCGCTGATCGTCGCTACCTGCCAAGCCGCGGTGGACACTGCGGTCCCCTTCTGCATCATTCCTTCCGGGGCCACGGCGGGCAGCAGCGCCGCCGCCGCCGGGCTCTCGAAGGCGGTGCTGACTCCCATCAGCGCCATCGCGGCAAAGATCTGCCACAGGCTCAGCCATCCGCCCACAGTGCCCCATGCCAAAAACGCCGCCGTCACCGCTTGAGCGAATTGGCATAGCTGTACCACGCGCCGCCGGTCGTAGCGATCCGCCGCATGACCTGCGGCGAATACCAGAAGGGCGCTGGGGACGAACTGCACCAATCCCACCATGCCTAAGTCGAATGCGCTGTGGGTGAGCCCATAAACCTGCCAGCCCACCGCGACGGTACCGATCTGATACGAGAACTCGGAAAAGCCGCGCGCAGACACGAAGTAGAGGAAGGGGCGGTGGGCCGCCAAGGAGGGGGATCGGGGGCTGGGGACTGAGTGCATTGCCGGCGCTCGCGACAGGTTCGCGGAAAGATAATGACTGACTGTCGGTCAGTCGTCAACAGCGAGAATACGAGGACCGGTCCTCAGCCCAGCTTGCCCCGCACCAGGGTGTATACCGCCTCGCTCTCGGCGGCGCCCTGCGCGAGGAGTTTCTCCAGCTCGGCGATGGCGCTTTGCGCAAACTCGCGATCCTTGAGGGAGGGCGCATTGATGTACACATTGAGTGCGGCGCTGCGCAGCGCCGTGAACCCCGCCAGCACGCCGACGCCGCCGTCGCTGATGACGTTGAGATAGCCGCGTTCGCTGGCGCGCCTCGACAGCGCGATGACCTCGGCGCATACCCGCGCGCACTCCAAAGGCACTTCGGTGGCGCGGCGCAGGCACGCTTGGATCGCTGCCGCGCGCGCCGCCTTCTCGTCCTCACTCGACTTGGGCATCTTGTAGGCAGCCATGATGCCGCCGAAGGCCGCGATATCCTCTGCCACCATGGCCGTCAGCCGCCCGCGCACCTTCTCGGATTCCTCGAGTATGCCGCGCATCTCGGCTTCGACCGACTCGTAGCCCTTCTTGCCGATGGTGACATTGCACACCATGGAGACCAGCGCGGCACCCATGGCGCCGATGATGGCGGCCGCGCTGCCGCCCCCCGGGGTCGGACTGCCGCTGGCGAGATCGTCGAGAAATTTTTCCACGGAGTCTTTAGTGACCATGAGTGCACAGCCTGTTGAGGTTTCAGCCGACCATTGTTTTGGCGATGGCATAGATTTCTTCCGCGTCCAGCAGAAGGTCATTCTGCTCGAAGAGCCGCGCGACGCAGGCGCGGTGCAGCGCCAGCTTCAGCGCGCCGAAGCCGAGCGCGCCGAATAAAGTCTTGCCGTGCTTCACAGCGCCACGATCGCTTTGACCCACGCCCTCGATACCGGCCGGCGGCGAGGCATTGGCATCGGCCAGCAGTTCCAGCGCGCCGCTGTTCTGCCACTGCCTCTCCTCGAGCAGGGTAATGCCCGCCGCCCCCGTCGCGAGCACGATCTGCGCGCCCTCGATGGCCGCGCCGCGCTCGGCGTTGGTCGGCGCCTCCACGGCGCGCACCGCGGCTCCGAAGCGTGCCTGGATCGAGTCGCAAGCTGCCTGCACGACGCCAAGCTTGCGGCCGGTGATCGCCACCTGCGCACCCTCCCGGGCCAGCAGCACAGCGGCGCGTTGCCCGACCGGACCCGAGCCTCCGAGCACCACGGCGCGTTTGCCGGCGAGAGAGCGGCCATGCGCGAGCCAAGCCACGGCGGCCGAGGCGGTGGTGTTGCAGCCGTTGCAGTCGAACATCACCGAAACGCGGAATTTGGCAAAGAACTTCTCACGGACCGCGCCGAGCATCGCCTCGCCCTCGGCCATGTTGCCGCCGCCGATGAATATGGCCGTATTCTTCTTGTCCTTGAGGCCGCGGGTGAAAATCGCCCCTTCGACCAGGCCGCCGACATTGGCGGCGTTGACACCGCCATAGGCCGAAATGACGATCGGCGCCGCCGTCGTAACCGACGACATTGTCGAAGACCGAGGGCAGGGCATCGGTATCGAACTGGTACAGCAGCTTCTTCATTCTTGTCTTGCCTCCGGCTCTGAATCAGCCAGCTTGCAAGTCGCGAGAAGAGGCGTCAAGTCACCAGATGCTGAGGCTTGCCCGCGGCCCAGTGCTCGATATTGTCGATGAGCTGGTCGGCGAGAAACTGCATGGCGCCGTCCGAAGCCCAGGCTACGTGGGGCGTCAGAATGAAATTCGGGCGCCGTACGTCGAGCAGCGGGTGCCCGTCCTTGGGCGGCTCGACGGTCAGCACATCGAAGCCGGCGCCGGCGATCAGTCCCTCATCGAGCGCCTGGATCAGCGCCGCCTCGTCCACCAGCCCGCCGCGGGCGGTGTTGATGAGCAAGTGCGTTGCGCTTCATCTTGCGAAAGGCGCGGATGTCGATCAGATTGCGCGTGGCCGGCAGCAGCGGACAGTGCAGCGAGATCACGTCGGACTGCGCGAGCACCTGCTCGTGCGGCGTGAAGGTAACGCCGTCCATCTTCGGCGGCGGATGATCGGCGAACAGCACGCGCATGCCGAAGGCGCGCCCGATGGCCGCGGTGCCCTGGCCGATGGCGCCCTCGCCGATGATGCCGAGCGTGGCGCCGTGCAGATCGCCGATGTCGTGGGTGAAGAAACAGAACTGATCGGACTTGTTCCACACGCCGTTCTCGACGTCCTGCCGATAGGCGAGCAGATTGCGCCGCAGCGCCAGAATCATCGCGAAGGCGTGTTCGGGCACGGTGTGCACGGCATAATTGCGGATGTTGGCGACGGCGATGCCGTGCTCCTTGCAGTACGCGACGTCCACCACGTCGTAGCCGGTGGCCGCCACCGCGATCATTTTGAGATCCGGCAATTGCCGCAATGTATCGGCGCGCATCGGCACCTTGTTGATGATGGCGACGGTCGCGCCCGCCAGGCGCGGCACGATCTCGCCGACGGCGGTTTTTTCGTGCTCGATGTATTCGGCGGCGAACGACGGCTTGCGCACCTTGGCCTTGAGCGAGGCGCGGTCCAGGAATACTACGCGCATCGTCATGCGGGCCTCCTCAAGCCGCGATGCCGGCTTCGGCGCCGGCGGCGCTCTTCGCGGCACTCACGGGCGGGTTGCTGCGCCAGTAGTTCTGCGCCGCGGCCACGCCGCTGCCGGGCTCGAGCTTTGGCGCCCGACATCGAGCATGGCCATCTCGGCTCCCGCGATGCCGCCGAGCAGCATGAGCTCGTTCAGATCGCCCAAGTGGCCGATGCGAAACAGCTTGCCGGCGACCTTGGACAGGCCCGCGCCGAGCGCGAGGTTGTAGCGCTTGAAGGCGCGCGCGATGACCTCGGCGCCGTTGATGCCTTCCGGCACCATGATGGCGGAAACCGTATCCGAGTACCACTTCGGGGCGGTTGCGCACAGTTTCAGCTTCCATCCCTCGAGTACCGCGGCGCGCACGCCGCCGGCGAGGTAGCTGTGGCGACGGAACACGTTCTCCAGCCCTTCCTCGGCCAGCATGGCCAGCGATTCACGCAGGCCGTACATCATCGGTATGGAGGGGGTGTAGGGGAAATAGCCCGAGGCATTGGCGCTCACCATGTCGCCGTAGTCGAAATAGCAGCGGCGCGAGGTCGCGCTCTTGGCCGCCTCGAGCGCCTTTTGGCTGACGCAGGTAACGCCCAGGCCGGCGGGCAGCATCAGGCCCTTTTGCGAGCCGCTGACGCACACATCCACGCCCCACTCGTCCATGCGGAAGTCGATGCTGGCGAGCGCGCTCACCGAGTCCACGAACAGCAGAGCGGGGTGCTTGACGCTGTCCATCGCTCGGCGAATGGCGGCGACGTCGCTGGTCACGCCGGTCGCGGTCTCGTTCTGGCACACCAGCACCGCCTTGATCTTGTGCTGCTTGTCGGCGCTGAGCGAGGCCAGATAGCGTTCGACCGGCGCGCCTTCGCCCCAGGGGGTCTCGAGCATTTCCACATCGAAGCCCAGCCGCGTGCACATGTCCGCCCAGAGATGGCTGAACTGGCCGAATCGGGAGGTCAGCACCTTGTCGCCGGGGTTCAGGCAATTGGTCAGGGCGGCTTCCCAGCAGCCGGTGCCGGACGACGGGAAACAGGATGGGGCTGCCGGTCGCCGTCTTGAAGATGGGTTTCAAGGCGGCCAGGCAGGCGCGGGTCAATTCAGGGAAGATAGGCGAGCGATGGTCTTCCATCGGCACCGCCATGGCGCGCAGGACGCGGTCCGGTACATTGGTAGGGCCGGGAACGAACAGAAAATTACGACCGGCCATGGGATCTCCTTGAAATTGCGCGAATCGTGCGAATTGGCGAAATCGAACTGTACCCTAAGGGCCTAGGGCGGACCGAGGCCCGTCCCCACCGGGGTGGTCGGGTGTTTTGATTGCATTGTACCCGGAGATTGGAGTTGATGATATATGAGATATCATCATTTTTAACAGGTTGGAACGAGGAGTTTTCGTCATGCGGATTGCGATCGTCGGGCAGAGGGATTTCGGCAAAGCGGTGCTCGAGGCGTTCGTCGCTCGGCGCGATACGGTCGCGGCAGTGTTCTGCGCCCCGGAGAAGCCAGGAACGGCAGCCGATCCTTTGCGCCTGGCAGCGGAGCAGCTGGGCATACGGGTGTATCAGTTTGCCTCGCTGAAGACCGAAGAGGCGCGCCAGGCCCTGCGCGCCCTCGATACCGACCTCGGCGTCATGGCCTATGTCCTGCAGTTCGCGCCGCAGGAATTCGCGACCATTCCGCGGCACGGCATGATTCAGTACCACCCTTCGCTGCTGCCCCGCTATCGGGGCCCGAGCTCCATCAACTGGCCCATCATCCGTGGCGATACGCGCACCGGGCTGACCATCTTTCGGCCCACCGACGGGCTCGATGAGGGGCCGATTCTCCTGCAAAAGGAGACGCCCATCGGTCCGGACGACACGCTCGGCAGTGTGTATTTCGACCGCCTGTTCCCGATGGGGATCGCGGCGCTGCAGGAGGCCGCGGATCTGGTCGTCAATCACGGCGCCGTGGGCAGGGTGCAAGACGAGTCCCAGGCCAGCTACGAGGGCTGGTGCCGCGATGCCGGAGGCGCGGATCAACTGGCACAATCACATCGATCTGGTCCACAACCTCATCCGCGGCTGCGATCCGGCGCCGGCGGCGTGGACCACCTTCAAGGGCAAGAAGCTGCAACTGCACGGAGCCCGCAAGCATCCGGCGCAAAGGTTCGAGCAGGTCAAGGGCGGCATCGGCACGGTCACCGCCATCGGCGAGCAGAGTGTGTGTGTCGGCGTGCAGGGCGGGCAGATCGAGATCGCCAAGCTGCGTTACGACGGGGGCAAGAAGTTGCCGGCGCCGCAACTGTGCTCCGAGATCGGCGTGTCCGTTGGAGCGAAGTTCGGCGAGTGAAGCAAGGCCCGGGGGGCTATATCGTGGGCCGGCAACTGTTCCCCGTTGCCGGGCCAAGACCTAGCCCCCCGGGCGAATACCGTACCGATCGGTCGATACCGCCGCTCTAAGGCACTAGAACAAGCCGACCACGCGTCCTTGCTCGTCGATGTCGATCTTGTCCGCCGACGGCACCTTCGGCAGGCCCGGCATGGTCATGACGTCGCCGCACACCACCACGATGAACTCCGCGCCGGCGGCGAGACGCACCTCGCGGATGTTGACCATGTGGCCGCTCGGCGCGCCGCGCAGCGAAGCATCGGTGGAGAACGAGTACTGGGTCTTGGCGATGCACACCGGATAGTGGCCGTAGCTCTTCTGCAGCTCCTCGAAGCGCGCGCGAATCTTGGTGTCAGCCGAAATGTCGGCGGCTCCGTAGATCTTCGTGGCGATGGTCTTCACCTTGTCCCACAGCGTTTGCTTCTCGTCGTACACGAAGCGGAAGTTCGAGGCGCCCTTCTCGACGATTTGCACGACCTTGCGGGCGACGTCCGTCGCCCCGGCGCCGCCTTCGGCCCAGTGCCGCGCGAGCACCAGAGGGACATCCAGCGCGGCCATCTTCTTCGCGAGCAGCGCATGCTCGGCATCGGTGTCGGCGGTGAAATGGTTGACCGAGACGACGCAGGGCAGGCCGTACTGGTCGCGCACATTGTTGACGTGGCGCTCGAGATTCGCGATCCCCTTTTCGAGCGCCGCGAGGTTTTCCTGGTTGATCTGCTTCAGATCCGCGCCGCCGTGATACTTCAGGGCACGGACGGTGGCGACGATCACTACGGCGTCGGGCCGCAGTCCGGACTTGCGGCACTTGATGTCGATGAACTTCTCCGCGCCGAGGTCGGCACCGAAGCCGGCCTCGGTCACCACGTAGTCGGCGAGCTTCAGCGCCGTCGTGGTCGCGAGCACTGAATTGCAGCCGTGCGCGATGTTGGCGAATGGACCGCCGTGGATGAAGGCGGGATTGTTCTCCAGGGTCTGCACCAGATTCGGCTTCAGGGCCTCCTTGAGCAGGACCGTCATCGCGCCCTGCGCCTTCAGATCCCTGGCGTGAATGGGCGTGAGGTCGCGGCGGTAGCCGACCACGATGTTGCCGAGCCGCTCCTTCAGGTCGACCAGGCTCTTGGCGAGGCAGAAGATGGCCATGACTTCGGAAGCGACCACGATGTCGAAGCCGTCCTGGCGCGGGAAGCCGTTGCCCGGGCCGCCCAGTCCGACGGTTATTTCGCGCAGCGCGCGATCATTCATATCCACGACGCGTTTCCAGGCGATGCGCCTGACGTCGAATCCCAGCTCATTGCCGTGATAGATGTGATTGTCGATCAGCGCCGACAGCAGGTTGTGCGCCAGCCCGATCGCGCCGAAATCTCCGGTGAAATGCAGGTTGATGTCTTCCATCGGCACCACCTGCGCATAGCCGCCGCCGGCCGCGCCGCCCTTCATGCCGAACACCGGCCCGAGGCTGGGCTCGCGCAGGCAAATCACCGTCTTCTTGCCGATCTTGTTGAGCGCATCGCCAAGACCCACAGTGGTGGTCGTCTTGCCTTCGCCCGCGGGCGTAGGGCTCAACGCCGTGACCAGAATGAGCTTGCCGTCGGGCTTGTCCTTCAGGCTTTGGATGTAGTCGAGCGCGATTTTCGCCTTGTAATGGCCGTAGTTTTCTATGCTGGCGGCCGGAATCCCGAGACGAGCGGCAATCTCGCCGATGGGTTTCAAAGTTGCATTCTGAGCGATCCCGATATCGGAACTCACGATTACTCCCGGAGTTGTTGCGGCGGTCCGCCGCCTTGTTGGCCCCTGCCGGCGCCAACGCAGCGGCCGGGGGATCTATTGCGTTGGAACTATAACACCTAATGCCGGCGCGGCGGCCGCGACCTGTGGTATGCCTTTCCTAGATGGTCAGTACGATTTTTCCGATGTGACTCGACGTCTCCATGAGCCGGTGTGCTTCGCCGGCCTGCGCCAAGGGAAACGTCGCATGAATGACGGGCCGAACGCGGCCCGCGGCGAGCAACGGCCAGACGTTCTTGCGAACCGCGTCGGCGACCTCGGCCTTCTGTGGGACGGTTCGCGATCGCAGCGTCGAGCCCGTCAGCGTCAGCCGCTTGGTGAGGATGGTGCCCATGTTGATTTCGGCCCGCGAACCGCCGAGCAGTGAAATCGTGACGACCCGGCCCTCGAGCGCCGCGATCTCGAGGTTGCGGGCCACGTAGCTGCCGGCCACCATGTCCAAGGTGATGTCGACTCCCTTGCCGCCGGTCTCCGCGCGCATCACTTCGACGAAGTCCTCCGTGCGATAGTTGATGCCGCGCACCGCACCGAGCTTCAGGCAGGCCTTCACCTTGTCATCCGAACCGGCGGTCGCGAAGACCCGCGCCCCCCGGGCCGCGGCAAGCTGGATAGCGGTCGTGCCGATGCCGCTGCTGCCGCCGTGAATCAGCACGGTGTCGCCCGCCTTGCAGCGGCCGCGATCGAATAAATTCGTCCACACCGTGAAGAAGGTCTCCGGAATCGCGGCTGCTTCCACCATGCTGATGCCGTCTGGTACGGGCAAACAAAGCGGCGCGGCCGCCACGGCGTACTGCGCGTAGCCTCCGCCCGGCAATAAGGCAGTGACCTTGTCGCCGATCGCCAGCCCGGAAACCTTGGGTCCGAGCGCAGCGATTTCTCCGGCGATCTCGAGGCCGGGCAAATCGGAGGCCCCGGCCGGGGCGGGATAGCGCCCCTGGCGCTGCATCACATCGGGCCGATTGACGCCGGCGGCTGCCACGCGCACCAGCACCTCGCCGTCCGCGGGCTTCGGCACCGGTCTTTGCGCGAGTTTCAGCTGCTCGGGCCCCCCGGGGGCCGCGATTTCGATCACCGACATTTCAAGGGGCACGGACATCAATCTCTCC
Source organism: uncultured Gammaproteobacteria bacterium (assembly GCA_963837435.1). Classification (GTDB taxonomy): domain Bacteria; phylum Pseudomonadota; class Gammaproteobacteria; order Steroidobacterales; family Steroidobacteraceae; genus Bog-1198. Next base: position 390,424 of record CAWINJ010000007.1, on the reverse strand, counting down.
TCGGCGCAACTCGTATGACCGGCACGTGGGTGAAGCCGGCACCTGGGTACAGGCGACACATGGTAACGCCGAACTAGCTTCATCGCGATGCACGGTTTAATCTGCTCCTCACCCACCATGCGCGTTCACCAGCTCGAATATCCCGTGAAATGAAGATCTGTGTGTATGGCGCCGGCGCGATAGGCGGATACATGGCCGTCGAACTGGCCTGTTCCGGCCAGGAGGTGTGCGTCGTCGCGCGCGGAGCGCACTTGCAGGCCATTCAAGAGCGGGGTCTGAAGCTCGTGGCGCGCGGCCGCGAAACGGTGGCGAGGGTGGCCGCGGCAGAGGATCCGCGCGCCTTTGGGGAGCAGGACGTCGTGATATGCGCGCTCAAGGCGCATCAAGCCTACGAATGCGCGGCGACATTCGCGCCGCTCTTGGGTCCCGACACCGCCGTCCTCACGGCGATGAACGGCATTCCCTGGTGGTACTTCTACGGATCCGGCGGCCGCTTCGAGGGACATCACCTGCAGTCGGTGGATCCCGCGGGGCGCCAGTGGAATGCGATTCATCCCCGCCGCGCGATCGGCTGCGTGGTCGAGCCTGCCTGCGAGGTGGTTGCGCCGGGCGTCGTCGTTCATCACGACCTGAACCGATTCATCATCGGCGAGCCCGACGGCAGCCGGTCGGGCCGGGTGCACGAGCTTTCCAAGGTGCTCACCGCGGCGGGATTCGACGCGCCGGTGCGCGACAATATCCGTTGGAACGTGTGGCTGAAGCTGTGGGGCAATGTCTGCTTCAATCCCATCAGCACGCTGACCGGCGCGACGCTGGACCGCATCGTCGGCGATCCGCAGCTGCTGGCATTGAGCAAGACCATGATGCTCGAGGCCAAGGCGGTGAACGAGGCGCTCGGCGTGCAAATCCCGTTGGATATGATGGAGCGGCGGCTGGCCGTCGCTGGAAGCTTGGTGGGACACAAGATGTCGATGCTGCAGGACATGGAGCGGGGCCGCCGATTGGAGATCGATGCGCTGGTGACCGCCGTCCAGGAGCTGGGGGATCTCACGGGCGTCTCGACCCCCGCAATCGATGCGGTGCTGGCCTTGGTGCAGGCGCGAGGCCGTTCCTCCGGCCTCTATGTACCCCTGGGGAGTTCCCGCTAGAATGCGACCTCGGGCGGGAACGGAGTCGAATTCATGACCACGGCCTACATCACTCACCCGGATTGCCTGCGCCACGAGATGGGCTCGGGGCACCCCGAGTGTCCCGCCCGCTTGAGCTCCATCAATGAGCAGATGCGCGCGTCCGGGATGCTGGACGAACTGCGCTGCCTGGAAGCGCCCTTGGTGGACCCGGACGACCTCAAGCGCGTGCACCGTTCGGCATACGTCGATCTGATTTTCGACAATGCGCCGAGCGAAGGGTACGTGCAGCTCGATCCCGATACCGCGATGAATCCGCACTCCCTGAGCGCGGCGCGGCGCGCGGCGGGGGCGGGGTTATTGGCGGTCGATGAGCTGATGGCCGGGCGCTCCGTGAACGCCTTCTGCGCGGTGCGGCCCTGCGGCCATCATGCGACCCAGGTGCGATCCATGGGCTTTTGCATATTCAACAATATTGCCGTCGCGGCGGCATATGCGATCGAGAAAAAAGGCCTCGATCGGGTCGCGATCATCGATTTCGACGTGCACCACGGCAACGGCACCGAGGATATGTTCAGCACGGCGCAATGGCGCGACCGCGTGCTCATGGCGAGCTTCTTCCAGCATCCTTTCTATCCTTACAGCGGTACCGTGAATCCCGCGCCGAACATGATCAATGTGCCGCTGGCCGAAGGCAGCGGCGGCGCCGCTGCCAAGCAGGCCATCGAGGCGCAATGGCTGCCCGCGCTGGAGAGTTTCAAGCCGCAGATGATTCTCATCTCCGCGGGGTTCGACGCGCACCGCGAGGATTTGCTGGGCGGCATGGCGCTGGTCGAGGCCGACTACGCGTGGATCACCCGTGAGCTGATGGATTTGGCGGCACGGCACTCGCAGCAGCGGGTGGTTTCCATGCTCGAGGGCGGATATAACCTGGCAGCGCTCGGCCGCAGCGCCGTGGCGCACGTGAAGGCCCTCAGCGAGCACTGACGAGGGTGTCGCCGGGCTCAGGTACCCGGGTCGCGGGCGATTCTCTCGGCACCGATGAAACACACATAGCGCTGGTTGGCCGCGCGGCCGATCAGCGTCATGCCGAGCTTCGCCGCAAGCTCGAACCCCAGCGCCGTGGTACCGTTGCGCGAGATCATCACGAAAATTCCATTGTGCGCCGCCTTCATCACCATCTCGCCGGTGAGGCGGCCGGTGGTAAAGAGAGCCTTGTCCGCGCCATGCACGCCGTGGAGCGCCATGAATCCGGCGATGGTGTCCATGCCGTTGTGGCGGCTGACATCCTCGACCGCCACCCACAATTCGCCCCGCTGAAACAACGCGCAGCTGTGCACCGATCCGGCTGCTCGATGAATGGCGTCGTGCTGGCGCATGCAGTCGAGAATGGCAAGAATTTCCGCGTGCGCAATCGACGGCGCCGCGCGTGCCATTGCCGCAGGATCCTGCGCAGCGGGATCCCGCGCCGCTTGGTCCTGCGCCGCCGGGTCTTGCGCTGCGCCCGCGTCCAAGCGCCGCATGAGGTCGCCGAAGCCTGTGCCCAGCGCACACCCCGGCAAATTGCCGGTGCGCGCCGCTGCCCGCGCGGACTCGCCGAAGCTTTTCCGCCGCGACACGATGTGCGCAATGTTCTTGGTCCAATCGACGTCGATGGATTGCAGGGCGGCGACCTCGTCGATGAGCCTCTGATTGTGCAAATAGCCGAGCACCAGCCACTCGGGGGCAGCGCCGAGCGTCAGCAGAGTGACGAGCTCGTGCCCATCGACGACGATGCTCAAGGGGCGTTCGATGGGCAGCTGCAGGGAGCGCGCGGCACCGCGCTCATCGACCGCGGTGATCTCGCGCAGCGGCACGGCGGACGCGGCACTGAGCCGCGGCGCATCCGCAACCGGCGCCGGCGTGGGGCAGGCAGGTCCCAGAACGAGCGCGCTATTGTCGGGTTGCATGGCGGCGATGATCCATGATGCTTAGTATGTGCTCATGATAACGGTCGCGAAGAACGACATCACGGGCCTGATTCTTGCCGGGGGCCGCGGCAGCCGCATGGGGGGCGTGGACAAGGGCCTGCAGCTCTACGAAGGCAGGCCGCTCGCGCAGCGCGCTCTACAGAGGCTGCATCCGCAGGTGCGCCAAGTCATGGTGAACGCGAACCGCAATCAAGAGTCCTACCGTGCAATGAACGTCCCGGTGTGGCCGGACGAGGTGCCCGACTATGCCGGCCCGCTGGCCGGCATGCTGGCGGGACTCGCGCACTGCGACACCCCGTTCCTGGCGACCGCGCCCTGCGATACCCCGAACTTCCCGCTCGATCTGGTGGCCCGGCTGGCGCATGGCCTGCAGAGCGCCGACGCGGACATCGCCGTTGCCTACACTCGCATGGGAAGCGATCTGTTCCCCCAGCCCGTATTCTGCCTCATGAAAATCTCTCTGAAGGACGCGCTGGCCGCGTTCATTGCCGCCGGCGAGCGAAAGACCGGCTTCTTTGCCCGCGGACAGCGCAACACGCGGGTGGTGTTCGACGACGATGCCCAGTTCTTCAACATCAACACGCTAAGCGAGCTCGAGCAGTCGCAGCGGCCGGCCATTTGAGCTTACACGTAATGTCTGGCCACCGATTCGGCCACACACACCGGTTTGGAATGGCCCTCACGTTCCGTCGACACTTCGACCACGACTTGGGCGCCGCCCGCAATCGTCTCGAATGTCATGAGTTTGAAGTGACCGCGGAGGCGGCTGCCCACCGGCACCGGCGCCGGAAACCGCACGCGATTGAGGCCGTAGTTGACCGTCATGCGCACATCGGCCACCTTGAATGCCGTCCTGACCATCACCGGCAGCAAGCTCAGAGTCAAATGTCCGTGAGCCACCGTCGTGCCGAAGGGACCGGCGGCTGCGCGCGCCGGATCGACGTGAATCCACTGATCGTCGCCGGTGACGGCGGCAAATTGATCGATGCGGGCCTGGTCGATGTGGAGCCATTCGCTGACTCCCAGGGTCGAACCCATGAGCGCCTGCAGATCCGATAGCCTCCGATACGTGTTCATCGTGCGACCTCGCGGCCAGTGATTTCGTCGGGCATCCGCCGATGTTCGCAGACGCACGGCCAAGCGGCAATCGGGACGGGCGGAGGCGACCTCCCCAGCCCGGGCGTCGCCGCGTGCGGCGGCGCGCCGCCAACTGCGGCAAGTGAGTGCCACAGCGGTGAGCCGGTGCTATGCTTCGATTACAAGGCGGTGACAGCATTGAACATGTTGGCTCATGGAATCCCAGGCGCATGGCATCGCGGAAAACTGCGGCGTTGCGTCGCGTGGCTCGGCGCGATTGCGCTGTGCCCGCAGTGGGCGAACGGCACGGCTCCCGAAGCCGCAGCTCCGGAATCCGTCACCACGGCCATCGAGCAGCTCACGGAAATCATGGTCGAGGCGCCCGAGCCGCGCTATGTCTCTCCTACCCGGCGCGATCAAATAGGGCGGATCTGGGCGCCGGTGATGATCAACGGGCACGGCCCGTTCCGTTTGGTGCTCGACACCGGCGCGAGCCATAGCGCCGTCACCGCGCTGGTCGCGCTGGCGCTCGGCATCCCGACGGACAAGGCGCCGCCGGTGATACTTCGAGGGGTTACCGGCTTCGCCACGGTGCCCGCCATTCGTGTCGATACCCTGACCGTGGGCGATCTTGCCGTCGATTCGGCCACCCTGCCCATCGTGCCGGATGCGCTGGGCGGCGCGCAGGGAATACTCGGCGCCGAGGGCCTGGCAGGCAAGCGAATTTTCATCGATTTTCGCCACGACAGGATCGTCATCACCTATTCGCGCAACGAGAGATCCGGGCGTGGCTTCGTGGATGTACCGTTTCATTCCATCAGCAACACGCTGGTCGTCGTCAACGCCCTCATCGGCGACGTGCGTGCCAAGGCCATCATCGACACCGGCGGCCAGACGACCATCGCGAATCTCGCCTTGCGCGACGCGCTCGCCGGCAAGACGCTGGGGTTCAGGGGTAAACCCGACCAGATCATCGGCGCGACCAAGGATGTTCAGGACGGTGAAATCATTGCCATGCCGGCGATACAATTCGGGACCATCCAAATCCTCGATTCCGGCGTCACCTTCGGCGACATGTACATCTTCAAGCAATGGCATCTTCTGCACGAGCCCGCGATAATGATCGGCATGGACGCGCTGGGTCTGCTCGATACGCTGGTCATCGACTATCGGCGCCACGAATTGCAGATGCGCATGCCACGAGCGGGAGCGGGTTAGCTCCGGGAGAAATGATGATCAACAAGCCAATCGTTGGGGTTGCGGCTGCAGTGGTGGTGATTGCCGCGGGTACCTGGTACTACCTGCACACTCGTCATCCCTTGCCGAGCCTGCCCGTGCCGGCGCCGGCACCGCTCGCGCAGGAGCCGCCGGAGCAACCCGGCATCCAGCATCCGCTGCCCGCAGCCCCGGAAAATCCGGCGCTGAAGGGGCCCGTGCCGGCGCTCGCCGACAGCGACTCGGCGATGAACGATGCGCTCAAGTCCCTGGTCGGTGACGCCGCGGTGAAGGACTATCTGGTGCCGGAAAGCATCGTCCGGCACCTGGTCGTCACCATCGACAATCTAGCGCGGCAAAAGGTGGCGGTGGAGAAGCGGCCCGTCAAGGAAGTCGGCGGGTCATTCCTCGTTAAGGGCGATGAATTGCACGCAACGCTCGATCCGCAGAACTTCGCGCGCTATCAGCCCATGGTGGCCGTGATCGGCAAGCTCGACATGCAGCAGGTCGCCGCCGCCTATGTCCATTTCTATCCGCTGTTTCAAGAGGCATACCAGGATCTCGGCTATCCGAACGGCTATTTCAACGACAGGCTGGTGCAAGTGATCGACAGTTTGCTGGCGACGCCGCAGGCCGCCGCGCCGATCCAGCTGGTGCGGCCCAATGTCATGTACACCTATGCCGATCCGGCGCTCGAATCGCGCCCGGCCGGACAGAAATTGCTGCTGCGCATGGGCCCGGAGAACGCGGCCGTCGTCGAGGCGAAACTCACGGAACTGCGGGCGGCCGTCACGGCGGCGCCGCCGAAGCGATGAATTGACCGAAGCGATGAATTGACCAACGCGATGGATTGACCAGGCTCGAATAACTAGAAATTCATGGGGGATTCTATGGCTAGCACGTCATCGACCGCAGCTCTGCCTGCGCACGGACTGGCGGCGCAGAATGAATGGCTCATCATCGGAGCCTCGTCGCTCGGCACCATATTCGAGTGGTACGACTTCTATTTGTACGGCTTGCTGGCCACCGTCGTCAGTGCGCAATTCTTCTCCGGCGTCAATGAAGTCACCGGTTTCATATTCGCCCTGGCCGCTTTCGCGGCCGGCTTCGCGGTGCGGCCGTTTGGCGCCTTGGTCTTCGGGCGGCTGGGCGATCTGGTCGGGCGCAAGCATACATTTCTGATCACCATGAGCATCATGGGCGTCGCCACCTTTGCCGTCGGCCTGCTGCCGAGCTACGCGACCGCCGGAGTCGCCGCGCCCATCATGCTGGTGCTGTTGCGCTTGCTGCAGGGGCTGGCGCTGGGCGGCGAATACGGGGGCGCCGCGACCTACGTCGCGGAGCATGCGCCGCAAGGCAAGCGTGGATTGTTCACGAGCTGGATTCAAACCACGGCGACTCTCGGCTTGTTCGCCGCATTGCTGGTGGTCATCGGCACTCGCACCGCAATGGGCGAGGATGCCTTCAAACTCTGGGGCTGGCGCATACCCTTCCTGCTGTCCATCGTGCTGTTGGCCGTCTCCCTGTGGATCCGCATGCAGCTGGCCGAGAGCCCGGTATTCGTCAAAATGAAAGCCCAGGGCACGACCTCGAAAGCCCCGCTCGCCGAGGCGTTCGGGCGTTGGGGCAACCTGAAGATCGTGCTCATCTCGCTGCTGGGCGCCGTGATGGGGCAGGCGGTGGTGTGGTACACGGGACAGTTCTATGCGTTGTTCTTTCTGGAGAAGACGCTGCGCGTCGACGGCGCAACGACCAATATATTGACGGCGATCGCACTGGCGCTGGCCACGCCCGGATTCATATTGTTTGGCTGGCTCTCCGATAAGATCGGCAGAAAGCCGATCATATTGGCCGGCTGCCTGCTGGCCGTGCTGACCTACCTGCCGCTGTTCGAGGCGCTCACGCGCTATGCGAATCCTGCGCTGTACGAGGCGCAATCCACGGCGCCCATCACGGTAGTTGCGGATCCGCACCAATGCTCCTTCCAATTCGATCCCATCGGCAAGAATAAATTCGACTCGACGTCCTGCGATATCGCCAAGAGCTTTCTCGCGAAGGCGGGGGTTACCTACCAAAGAATGGACGCACCGCCTGGAACCGTCGCGCAAATCCGCAGTGCCGCCGGTACCTTTGTGGCGCCCGACCCCGCGGCCGTCACAGGCGCCGAACGCAAGGCGGCCATCGCAGCCTTCCAGACCCAGGTCAAGGCCGCTTTGGCGGCGTCCGGGTATCCCGACAAGGCGAATCCGACCACCATCAACAAGCCGATGGTGGTGCTGATATTGTTCGTATTGGTTCTGTACGTGACCATGGTGTACGGGCCCATCGCCGCGCTGCTGGTGGAATTATTTCCGGCGAGAATTCGCTACAGCGCCATGTCGCTGCCCTATCATATCGGCAACGGCTGGTTCGGCGGATTTCTCCCGACCACTGCATTCGCCATGGTGGCCGCGACCGGCGACATCTACTACGGGCTCTGGTATCCCATCGTCGTGGCGGGAGCCACGCTGATCCTCGGGCTTTTCTTTCTGCCCGAGACCTTCAAACGCGCCATCGATACCTAGCCGCTTCGCGTGCCATGCGGTGCGCCATGCGGTGCGCCATGCGGCGCGTCATCCGGAGGCGCAGGGCGATTGATGGTCCGACGGCATGTCGCCATTCGCGGACAGCGTTACATTCCCTTCACAGACCTAGCTCATCTCCATAGTGTGACGTTATATGTTCTATGGACAGCGTGCGGCTGAGTACGCTGTGGCACAAACATCACATTGGCGGAGCACTATGAGTACATCGAAAAGTCCCAATCACCTGGCGCTGCCTTTGGCGGGCGTCGCGCTGGCCCTGTCGGCGGCCGCTTTGCTCGGCGGCTGTGTGGTCGCACCGGCCCCGCCGCCACGCGTGATTTATGCGCCACCGCCGCCCCCTCCGCCCCCGGCCTATGTAGCCCCGGCCGCTGAGGTCGAGGTGCAGGCGAATGAAGCGCCGCCTCCCTTGCCGGATTACGAGCAGCCGCCCTGTCCCGATGATGGGTACCTCTGGACTCCGGGCTACTGGGCCTGGGGTGGGGGTGGATATTACTGGGTGCCAGGCACCTGGGTGCAGCCACCGCGCGTTGGAGTCTTGTGGACCCCCGGCTACTGGGGATTCGTCGGCGGAGTCTATGCGTTCCACGCCGGCTACTGGGGGCCGCACGTCGGATTCTATGGCGGCGTGAATTACGGATTCGGCTACGTGGGCGTGGGTTTTGCCGGCGGGCGCTGGGCGGGCAATTCGTTCGCCTACAACCGAACCGTCGCCAATGTGAATGTGGTCAATATTCACAACACGTACAACGAGACCGTGGTGAACAATGTCACCGTCAACCGGGTGAGCTTTAACGGAGGGGCCGGAGGCACTGCCGCGGTGCCCACCGCGCAAGAAAGAGCCGCGGCGCAGGAGCCGCATGTTGCTCCGACGGCGCTGCAGCGTCAGCACGTTCAGGAGGCCTCCAGGAACCCCGCGCTGTCGGCGAGGGCCAACGGCGGTCATCCGGCCATTGCGGCGACGCCAAGGCCGGGCGCATTCAATGCGCCGGGAGTGGTGGGTGCGCGCGGTGCGACGGCGCGTCCGGCCGGTGCACCTCCGGTGGCCGCAGCGCCTGCGGGCACTCGGCCCGGCGGCGCCAACGCCGGGCGTCCGCAGCCTGGGAAACCGCAGCCGGCAAAGCAAGCGCCGAAGCAGCAGCAACATCCCAAGCCGAAGGAAGAGAACCACGAGCCGGGCGGCAACCGCTAGCCAACCCGCAACGTCGATCGGGCGAGCCGGCTGAAGCCGGCTCGCCTTTTTTCGAATCCCGCCCTCTCCGCCACTTCTTTCGACGCCTCTTTTCGGGCACTTGGACTGTTTGTGCCTCGCAACCGTAGACGGCGACACTGCCACCCCTAAGTGTAACGTAGACCACGACACCCTGGATCGTACACTCCTAGGGCGACGCCCCGGCGACGCGCACCACGGGCAATTCAACAAAGCTCGCGTTCGGACCGCCGTCGAATATCTTGATGGTCGCCTTCTTGTAGTCGCCCGGCTTGGCGAAAAAGATATTGTCGACGTAGGTTTGCGGGTTTCTGTCGTACACCGGGAACCAGCTCGACTGCACCTGAACCATGATGCGGTGTCCGGGCAGAAACACGTGATTGGCATTCGGCAGCGCAAATCGATAGAGCTGTTTCTGATCGGCCGGAATGGCCTTGGGGTTGCTGAGCGAATCGCGGTACCGTCCACGCAGGATGTCGGCCGAGACCATCAGTTCATAGCCGCCCATGTTCGGTTCGCGGCCGACTTCTTCCGGATAGACGTCGATCAGTTTCACCACGAAATCACCGTCGGTCCCGCTGGTCGAGGCGATGAGGTTGGCAATGGGCTCGCCGCTGATTTTGACGGCTTCCGTCAGCACCGGGGTGGCGAAGCTCAATACGTCCGTGCGCGCGGCGGCGTCCCGTTGATCGCTCACCAGCCAGGTCTGCCAGCTCGTTTCGCCTTGCTCGCCCTCGATATGGATGGGACGCGGCAGATAGGGGACGGGCTTCGCGGGATCGGACACGTAGGACTCGAAGTCGGCGGCAGCGGCGCCTGAGGTGCCCAAACGCAGCGTGCCGCCGGGCTGCAGATAGAGATGTTGATGCTCGATGTCGCAGCCGGCCGCGCAACCGCTCGGCCAAGTCGGCAGCGCCAGCCATCGATTCGTGCCGGTCTCGAAAGCGGTCACCGGAGTCAGTGCGAGGGGTGCGGGATCGTCCTTCAGATAATGATCCAGGAAGGGCCGCAGCACATGCAGCCGGAAGTACTGCGCGGTGTCGCTGCCGAAGCGAATCTGTCCGACCGCGCTGCCGTTGAGGCGTTCCTGATGATGGAACCACGGCCCAATCACGAGATAAAGATCGGGATTGTCGGGCTGCTGCGCCTTGAGCGCCTTGTACACGGCCATGTTGCCGTAGATGTCCTCCTGGTCCCACAGGCTGTGCACCAGCATGGTGGGCACCGTGACTCCTTGTTTGGCGAGAATCCTATCCAAGGCCTGGTTCTGCCAGAACGCGTCATAGGCGGGGTGGTTCATGACCTTGGCGGTGAATCCCACTTGTTCGAGGCCGTGCAGCCGCGCCATGTCGCCCGCGGATCCCGCGCTCAACCAGGTGTCGTAGTCGTCATAGTGATCGGTCCACCATGCCAGGCTGCTGCCGCGAGTGGCCTCCTGGTCATGGAAATAGGTCAGGCTGTCGAGCCGAAACGCACCGTTGTGGAACCAATCGTCGCCGCGCCAGCCGTCGACCATGGCGTTGATGGGCACCGCCGCGCGCAGCGCCGGATGCGGGTTCACCAGGGCCATGAGCGAGGTGAAGCCATCGTAGGAAATGCCGAGAATCCCCACCTTGCCATTGGACTCGGGGATGTTCTTGACCAGCCAATCGATGGTGTCGTAGGTGTCGGTGGAGTGATCGACCTCGGTGGGGTTGAGCGGCCCGCGCAAGGGCCGGGTCATGACGTAATCGCCCTGCGAGCCATGCTTGCCGCGGATGTCCTGCGTCACGCGGATGTAGCCGCCGTTGACGACGGCGTCGTCCGCGACGTCGGTGCTGTCGATGACCGCGGACAGGTGCGCACTGACGTTCTTGGTCATGCGGTCGGTCGCGCCGTAGGGCGTGCGTGTCAGCAGGATCGGCGCATGATGTGCGCCCTTGGGAATCAGGATGAGCGTCTGCAGCTTGACGCCGTCGCGCATCGGAATCATGACTTCGCGTTTCTCGTAGTCGAAACTGTCGACGCGCGGCACGAAGACGGACGGCGTTTCGCTCGGCAGAGTATCCGCGGCGATGGCGGCTGTGCACACCGTCAGCAAACATCCGGCGGCCGCAAACGCCAGGCCGGCGCATCTGCGCCAATGATTCATCGACATCGGTATCTCCGTTTCGGGTTGCTGAAGCGCCGCGGAAGTTTGCGGCATCATGCGCCGGCACGCAACGGCGTCAGCCGCAGCGTGAGACCCGCGGCGCCGATGCAGCAGGCGAACCGCCAGGGCGGAGGAAATGGCGGCGGTCGACCAGCCGAACTCCTGCTGCAGGGGCAGCAGCACCCCGGGAGCGCCGACGGCGCCCGCGGTGACCAGCATGGTGAGAAACGTCGTCGCCACGGCCACCCAGCCGTGGTGCAGGCCGCGTCGCGCCATCGCCGCAGCCAATCGAGCGCTCATCGCATTGCATCTCATCTTTAGGGCTCTAAGTAATCTCCGCTCCTTGCGGCGGTGGATCGGCGGGGGCATGATCTCATAACGATACGGGAGCCATGCGGACTGAACGCGATTGCTGACGGCAAAGTGAGGAGGGCATGAGCATGAATAGCTTATCGTTCACGGTTTCGGACGGAGTCGCAACCCTGGTCATACAGCGCTCGGCGGTGAGCAATGCCATCGACATCACCATCATCCGCGCGATGCACCTGGCGCTCGATCAGATTCAAAAGGGTGAAAGCGGCGCTCGAGCCGTGGTTATCACCGGCAGCAACGATGTGTTCTGCAGCGGCTTGGACTTGCATTCGGTGGATCTAAAAACCCAGGAGGCGCGCCAGCGGGCGCATTTCGAGATGCGGCGCTTCATGGACCCTCTGATCCTGCGGTTGAGCGGTTTCCGTTTCCCCATCGTGGCCGCGGTCAACGGCGCGGCGGTGGGCGCGGGAATGAGTCTCGCACTCGCCAGCGACATCATCATGGCGGGCGACAATGCGTACTTCCTTCCCTCCTTCGCGCGCCTCGGGCTGGTGCCGGACGCGGGTATCACCTTTCATCTGGCGCGGCGCATCGGCGCCGGCCGTTCGCTCTCCTCGTTGTTGCTCGCGGAGCGCATAGACGCCAAGACCGCGCTCGAATGGGGACTCGCCTATGCCGTGGTACCCGCCGCCGAGGTGGTGCTGCGTGCGCAAGCGGTGGCGCATCGTCTTGCCACCGGCCCCTGCGCAGTACTTGGTCAGATCCGCTCCTTGCACGCGTCGACCTTCGATAATTCGCTGCAGGAACAGCTGCGCGCCGAGCGCAGCGCGCAGGAGATGACCCTCGAGACCCATGATTGCGTGGAGGGCGTGCGCGCCTTCTTCGAGAAGCGCGACCCGCACTTCTCCGAGCACTAACGACCGGGTGCCGGCCGGGCCGTGATGGCGGTGCGAATGGCCGCGAGCGGCGCGAGCGCATCGAAAGGCTGGGTTCTCGGGTCCTCGGGAACGCCCAGGCGGGCCCACAATCGATCCAGATCGGGGGTCATCGGAGTCGCCTTGGACTCGAGGTAGAGGTCCTCGAGCACCCGCGTGCCGGTCGCGGCGTCCCCAATGCGCAATACCTCGTCAATATCGCGTTCGGCGCGATATCCCCCGGTATCCTGCAGAATGGCGCGCAATGCCGCCTGCAGCCCCACGCGGTTGCCGGTTCGTTCGCGTATCGCCACATCGGCCTGCAGGCAGTACAGTGCCCCGCCCCAATAAGTGCGTGCCCACGTCGGCGTCTGATCCATGCCGCCCTCGCCGGGACGCGGCAGGCCGAGCGGCATCGAGTGCCGGTACTCCGCCCAGACATCGGCAATATCTCGATTGCCGAATTGCGCCCGTGCGACGCCTTCGACATAGACGGCCAGGCCTTCCGCCAGCCAATCGTGCCGGCGGCCGAGTTCGGGTAGGGCGAGATGAATCATCTCATGGACGAGCACCCAATCGGCCGTCAGATCGGCCGCCGTCACGTCGCGTCCCAAGGTCACCTGAATGAGCAGCGCCGATTCATTGGTCGTGCGTCCGCCGTGCACGCCGCCGCCCGGCGCGGCATGGATTCGCAGCAGCACGAGCGGCGCGGGAAAGCGCGCGTAGTAGCCGGCGACGATTCGTGCCGAGCGCGCCACCCAGTCCCGCAGCAACTGCTGCGGCATGGTGCGCGCGTCCTCGTCGATCGCGGCACACAGCAATCCGCCGCCGACTTCGAGCGCGATGCCGGTTTGAGCGGGGCAGCGGCGAGCTGCGTCGGCAGCGCCGCCGCCGACCGCCTCGGTGCCGCCGATCGCCTCGCGCCCGCCGACCGCTTCGGTGACGCCCGGTGCCGCGCCGCTTGCGCTCGCGGCGACAGCCATATGCGCGGCCATGGCCGCGAGAGCGGCGGCTACGCCGACCGTGCGAGATGCACGCATTGCTTCACGCTGAGAATATCGGCTGGCCCGGTGCGGCAGCAGCCGCCGATCAGCCGCGCTCCCTCGGCGTACCAGAGCCTCGCTTGCTCGCCGAACGGCAGGTCGCCGGATTCGCCGCTCCATTGTTTGACCGAGGCATCGTAGATCTCGCCTGAATTCGGATAGGCCACCAGAGGCTTGTCGGTGTGCTCGCGCATCCGGCGCAGCAGCGGCGCGACGAATTGCGGCGGCGTGCAGTTGACCCCGATCGCGCCGATCTGCGCATGACCGTGCAGCTCCGCGGCGCAGCGGCCGATATCCTCGCCCTCGCAGTCGTGTTCGGCGTCTTTGCAGGAGAAGCAGACCCAGGCGCTAACGGCAGGAAATTCCCGCAGCAGCTGCGCCAGCACTCGTGCTTCGCGCAGGCAGGGCAGGGTCTCGCACGCCAGAAGATCGGCGCCGGCCTGCGCCAGCACGCGCAGGCGCGGGCGATGAAAGCTCGCCAAGGCGTCATCGTCCAGCGTGTAGCGGCCGCGATACTCGGAGCCGTCCGCCAGCATGGCGCCGTACGGTCCGACGGATGCGGCGACGAGGGGCCGCAGCCGGCCGGCGCGGTTCGCGGCGGCCGCCCAGAACTCATCTCTTGCGGCGACGGCCAATGTCACGGCCTCGCGCATCAGGCGCTCCGCGGCCGCGTTATCGATGCCGCGCCGCGCAAAGGACTCGAAGGTCGCTTGATAGGTCGCCGTGGTCGCGACATCGGCTCCCGCGCGAAAGTAGTCCAGATGGACCTCGCGGATCAGCTCCGGCCGCTCGATCAGGCATTTCGCGGACCAGAGCGGGTCCTTGAGGTCGGCGCCGCGCCGTTCGAGTTCCGTCGCCAATGCGCCGTCCAGGATCATCAGGGGGCGCCGCGAGAGAAAACTGCTTATCGGGTCACGCATGATTGTTCGCGAAACATACAAATTACGATCATACTCTGGCAGGCTGAGTTGCGCGGATTCACCCGCGCGCCGGCCCCTGGACTGTAGAGGTACGGCATCATGCTCACCGCAAAGACCATCAAGAGTCTGCATTCGGATATCTTCACCTTTCTGCATGGAGATCTCGAGCTCGGCGCAAGTCACTGCCACACCCCGGAAGAAGCGTTGTTGGGCAGCCTGGTCTATGTGAGCGATGCGGAGCAATTGGCGCAGGCGCGGTGTCGCAAGCCCGCCATCCTGATCGTGCCGGCCAAGATGGCCGGCTGCATGGACGCCGCGGCCGACGCGCAGAGCTGCTGCTTTTCGGTGCAAAGCATACCCATGGGCATGGCCATCTTGTTGAAATACTTCGACAAGAAGTGCGAGCGGTTCACGCAATGGGGCGAACGCCACCCGACCGCGGTGGTGCACCCCGAGTCCATCATCGGCGACCGATCCTTCCTCGGTCCTTACTGCGTGATAGGCGCGCGCGCCAGCATAGGCAGCGGCTGCATGATCGGCGCGCATGCGGTCGTCGAAAACGATGCCCAGATCGGTGATCGCACGGTGCTGCATCCGCAAGTCTTCGTGGGCGCCGGCTGCCGGATCGGCGAAGACTGCGAAGTTCATCCGCACACCAGCATAGGCAGCGATGGCTTCGGCTACGCCGTGGACCCCGACGGCAGGCCGCGGAAAATCTCGCACCTCGGCAATGTCAAAATCGGCGATGGAGTCGAAATCGGCAGCAACTGCGCCATCGACCGCGCCACCCTCACCTCCACCTATATCCGATCCGGCACCAAGCTGGACAATATCTGTCACATCGCGCACAACTGCGACCTGGGTGAGAACGGGTTCTTCACGGCGGGCTTCATGATGGGAGGCTCGACCAAGATCGGCCGACAATTCGTCACCGGCGGCAATTCCGTCGTGACTGCGCACATCACGTTGGGAGATAATGTGGTCCTTGCCGGCAGGTCCTCGGTCACATTCGATGTGCCCGACGCGGGCTCCTATGGCGGCTATCCGTTGCAGCCCTTGAAGGAGGCGATGAAGACCATCGTCAGCATGAGACACCTGAATGAAATTCGCAGGAATCTGAATCGCGTGATGAAGCATTTGCATCTGCTCGAAAAGGTTCCCGCCGACAGTTCCGACGCTTGAGGCTGAAGACCGACAGCGTGCTGGTACCCGTCGCTGCGCTGATCGCGGCGATGTTTTGCTTTCAGCTGGGCGCCGTGCTCGCCAAGGGAATGTTCCCCATCGTGGGCGCCGCCGGCACGACGGCGTTGCGCATGGCTTTGGCGGCCCTCATCCTGTTGGCGGTCTGGCGACCCTGGCGCATGCGTCTGAAGCTCGCAGAGTTGCGCGTGATCGTCATGTATGGCCTGGCGATGGGCTGCATGAACTTCTTTTTCTACCTGTCGCTGCGTTCCATCCCCCTGGGGATTGCGGTCGCCTTGGAGTTCGCGGGACCGTTGGGGCTGGCGATGGCGGCATCGCGCCGCGCGATCGATTTCATGTGGATACTGATGGCGGCGCTTGGGTTGCTTGCGTTGCTGCCGCTCGGATTCGGCTCCGCGCGCTTGGATACACCGGGCGTCGCCTACGGTCTGGTGGCCGGGTTTTTCTGGGCTCTCTATATTTATTTCGGCCGCAAGGCGGGTGCCGCGCACGGCGGCCAGACCACCGCGCTGGGGATGGTGGTGGGCGCACTCCTGATCGTGCCCATCGGGGCGGCGGAGGCCGGAACGCACCTGTTCTCGCCGGCCATCCTGCCCGCGGCCTTTGGCGTGGCGCTGCTGTCGAGCGCGGTGCCTTATTCGCTCGAAATGCTGGCGATGCCGAAATTGCCGACGCGCACGGTGGGCGTGCTCATGAGCCTGGATCCCGCGCTCGGCGCCCTGTCCGGCCTGTGCTTTCTCGGCGAGCGCTTGAGCTGGATCCAGTGGGCCGCGATTGCCAGCATCATGGCCGCATCGGCTGGCAGCGCAGCCACCGGCCGAGATACGGCTCCGCAGCTATTGCCCGACTAGCGCCACGGCGAGGTACACCACGGCGGCGCCAGCCAGGGTCATGGCCGTGGTGAGAAATTTCGGATGCGCGTGATAGCTCTCCGGAATCAGATCGCTGGCGCCGATGTATAGAAAGAATCCGGAGAATACCGCCAGCGTCGCGCCGAACCCCGCGGTCGGCAGGGTGAAGAGACGCGTCAGCGCGACCCCCAGCACCGGCGCCAGCGCATCCGCCGCCAGCCAGCGCAGCGCTTGCCGGCGGCGGCCGTCGCTCTTCAAGACGATGTTCATGGTGTTGATGCCATCGGAGAAGTCGTGGGTGAGAACGGCGATCGCGACCACGACCCCGACCGCATGCGAGGCCTGGAACGCGAGCCCGATGGCGGCGCCGTCGAGCAAGCTGTGAATACATAGCACGCCCGCGGCAAAGCGGCCGCGAGGCGCGGCATCGCCGTGAAACGACACCAGCCGATCCAGTACCAGGTACGACAGGAAGCCCAGCGCGCTGTACGAGAGGATGGCCGCCGCGCCGCCAAGGCCGCCGCCGGATTCGATCGCTTCGGGCAGCAGGTCGAAGAAGGCGACGCCGATGACCGCGCCGGCACTGAATCCCAGAATGAGGTGCAATTTGTCGTGCAGCCTCAAGGCCAGCAAGCCGCCCGAGAAGGTGCTGAGAAACGCCGTGGCGGCTATGGCTGGGAGCAACAGGGATTGGGTTCGTTCCACGCGTCGGGGCCGATGAGGTTATATTGTGCGCATATGATCGACTTTAGGGGGCAGCATGAGCTACGACAGCTATCATAAACGCAAAATCGGCAAGCACGTGCTCAAGCCGGAGACCCAGATGATGGGATACGGCTACGATCCGAGCCTGTCCGAAGGCTCGCTCAAGCCGCCGATCTTCCTGACGTCGACCTTCGTTTTCAAAACGGCGCAGGACGGCAAGGACTTTTTCGACTTTACATCGGGCCGCCGCGAGCCGAGCGCGGGTCAATCCTCCGGGCTCGTCTACTCGCGCTTCAACAATCCCAACCTCGAGGTCCTCGAGGATCGGCTGGCATTGTGGGAAGAAGGCGAAGCGGCGGCGGTGTTCTCGAGCGGCATGTCGGGGATTTCCACCGTGTTGTGGACGCACGTGCGTCCGGGCGACGTGGTTCTGATGAGCCAGCCTCTGTACGGCGGCACGGAGACTCTCATCGAAAGGACCCTGCCGGCCTTCGGCGTGAGCGCGGTCAGCTTTACTCAGGGTCATGATCGCAGCGCGGTGACGGAGGCGGCGCAGCAGGCCTCGAAGCGGGCCGCCGAAACCGGCGGCCGGGTCTGCCTGATCATCGTAGAGACGCCGGCAAATCCGACCAACAGTCTGGTCGATCTGGCTCTGATGCGCGACCTATCGGCCCAGATCGGCGCACGGCAAAATGGCGGGCGGCCGCCCGTGGTGGTCGACAACACCTTTCTAGGCCCTGTTTTCCAGCGACCCCTGCGCCATGGCGCGGACCTGGTCATGTATTCCCTGACCAAGTACGTCGGCGGACACTCGGACCTGGTCGCCGGCGGCGTCATCGGGTCGCGTGAAGCCGTGGGTCCCGTGAAAAAATTGCGCGGGGCGCTCGGCACGCAGCTCGATCCCAACACCGCTTGGATGATCATGCGTTCCATGGAGACCTTGTCGTTGCGCATGCGCAAGGCGGCCGAGAATGCCGCGCTGGTGGCGAATTTCCTGCGCAATCATCCCAAGATCGCCAGCGTCAACTATCTCGGCTTTCTGGCCGCCGCCGATCCGCGATATCCGGTGTTCCGCCAGCAATGCGAGAGCGCGGGATCCACGTTCGGTTTCGCCGTCAAGGGCGGCGAGGCGGAGGCATTTCGCCTGCTCGATGCATTGCAGGTGATCAAGTTGGCGGTGAGTCTCGGCGGCACCGAGACCTTGGTGTCGCACCCGGCGAGCACCACGCACTCGGGCGTGCTGAAGCAGACGCGCGATCGAATCGGCATCACGGATGCACTGATCCGCATATCCGTCGGCATCGAAGATGCCGACGATCTCATCGCCGACCTGCAGGGGGCGCTCGATGCAATCTAGGAATATTGGCGCCTTGATGCCAGCGCCGGTAGCGACGCCCGCCCTGGTCGCGATGCCCGCCCTGGTCGCGATGCCCGCCCTGGTCGCGATGCCTGCGCGGGTTGCGATGCCTGCGCGGGCCGCGATCCTGGCGCTGGCCGCGATTCTGGCCGGAACAGTCCCGCAGCTCAGCGCACGGGCCGCGGCGCCAGACTCCGCGACGCCCGGTGCCGCGGACACGGCATACCGGCATGGCTATGTGTACACGGTCGATGCCCGCGACAGCGTGCAGCAGGCGCTGGCCATCCGCGCAGGACGCATCGTCTACGTGGGCAGCGATGCCGGGCTGGCGGCGTTCGTGGGTCCGAAGACTACGGTGATCGATTTGCACGGCCGGATGTTGATGCCCGGGCTGGTCGACGGCCACTCGCATCCCCTGGACGGCGGCAGCGCGCTCTTGAAGTGCAGCTTGAACTACGAGCAGCTGACCGTGGAGCAGATGCAGGCCAGGATTCAGGCCTGTCTCGATCAAACTCGCGCCCGCGAACCCGACACCTGGCTGCAGGTGGTCAATTGGTTCCAAGAGGGCATGCTGCCCGCGGGCACCCACACCAGTCGGGCGACACTGGATGCGCTGCATACCAAACGCCCGATCTTCGTCATGTCTTCCTTCGGTCATACGGCGCTGGTCAATAGCCGAGGCTTGCAACTCGCGGGCGTCACGGCCAAAACCGCGGATCCGCTGGGCGGAAGGATCGGGCGGGACGCCTCGGGCAACCCCTCAGGAATTCTCGAGGACGCCGCGCACGAAGCGGTCGCCAAGCAGATTCCGAAGCCGACTCCCGCGGACGACGTCAAGGCGGCGGACGCCGCGCTGGATGCCTTTCGCAAGCAGGGGGTGACCACCTTCCTGGACGCGATGGCGCTACCCCCGGCACTCGAGGCATTTGCCACGCTGCAGCACCGTGGTGCGCTGACGGCGCGGGCGCACTTCGCCTTGCTGATCACTCCGCCGCAGGGCCGCGATCCGAAGCGCGCGGTCGCGTCGGCAAAGAGTCTGGCGCAGCGCTACGACCAGGGCGAGATCGTGCCCAGCCCGCGGATGACGGTGCGCAACGTGAAGCTGTTTCTCGACGGAGTAATCACCGCGCCGGCGTGCACGGGCGCGCTGCTGGCGCCTTACTTCAGTCTGCAGGGCGCGCCCGCCAATCCGCACTGGGCGCCTTCCTCGAACCGCGGACCGGACGTGTACTTCCCGGCCCCCATTCTCAGCGCGCTGCTCATCGAGGCGGCCGACGCCGGATTCGAGCCGCACATGCATGCCGACGGCGATCGCGCGGTGCACGAGGGCTTGGATGGCATCGCCGCGCTGCGGCGGAAATTCCCGGACCGCGACATTCGTGCGGCAATCGCCCATGATGAGATCGTCGACCCGGCGGACTTTCCGCGCTACAAGCAGCTGGATGCCATCCCCGTGCTGTCATTCCAATGGGAGAAGCAGGCGCCGGATACCATGGAAGGCGCCCAAGAGTATTTGGGGCCGGCCCGATTCAAGTACATGGAACCCGCCGGCTTTCTGCAGGCGGCGGGCGCGCGCATCGCCTACGGCAGCGATTGGCCGGTGGATCCGCTCAACGAATGGTTTGCGCTCAAAGTGGGAGTGACGCGCACGAATGCGCCGCAGCCCGATCGCAAGTACGCGGGCCGATTGAGCGAGGACAAGGGCCTGTCGCGCAAGGAGGTGCTGCGGGCGATCACCATGAATGGCTCGTACGAATTGCACCAGGACCGATCGACCGGCTCTCTCGAGGTGGGGAAACTGGCGGATCTCATCGTGCTCGACCGCAACTTCTTCGAGATTCCCGCGGCCGAGATTGCCGACATCAAGGTCTTGCAAACCGTTGTCGGCGGCCAGGTCGTGTACCAGGCCGACGCATTCACCGCTCCCTGAGGGCGCTGCTGACGCAGCGAGCGGATCAACGCGGGCGCTGCGCGCCGATGTCGATTTCCGTACGATTCCGGGTGCCGACCTCGACCTCGGTTCGACCCTCATTGCTGAGAAGCCAGGGCAGCGGCAGGTTGTCCGAGATCACCGTGATGACGTGGTGACCGGTCGCCACCAAGGGGAAACTGAATCGTCCGCTGGCGTTGGTCTGGACGGAGAATCGACCGTCCAAGACCACCGTGACATTGGGCGCACCCGCCTCGCTTGGGTCGAGCCGGCCATTATTGTTCGCATCCAGGTAGACGACTCCGGCGATTTCACCCGACCCGGCTCCGGGCGCGCCGCCCAGAGGGGCGAAGTGTGATCCTTCGGCGCGGCGGTAACGAATCGTCAGAAATGCGCCGCGCTCGTTGTAGGCGGGAACAGTGGTTACCACCGGCGGCGTCAGCGGCGAGACGACAGTCAGAGGAGTCCAGGATCCCGTCTCGCTCTCATAGTAGGTGGCGAGAATCTCCCACTGCGAGGTGAGACGATAGGTCAAGGACACATTCGCCGAGACCCCCGGCGCCGCATGGCCTTCAACGGCACCCGCCCAGTTCACATTGCCCTCGATTCCCAGTTTGCCGGTGAATTGACCGCCTCCGAACGCGGCGACGCCGAGCACCGTGCTGTTCTGCTGAAGTCCGTTGATGATGGCGCCGTCGATTTGTTCCACCGAAGCCGAAGTGGAGAGGCGCATGCCGACCGGCGTGGTCCAATTCTGATTCAGCGTCAGCGTGACATCCTGGCCGGTCTGGGCTTTGGCGAAGTCCGCCTGCGCTCGCGAGGTGCCCCAGCCGTTCAAGCGATCGAGGTAGCCCTGCAGCGACCAGCCCGTGCCGCCGTCGGTGCGGCTCACATTGGCAACTCCGCCCACCCCCCAATCCCGCGATAGCTG
Organism: uncultured Gammaproteobacteria bacterium; assembly: GCA_963837435.1. Classification (GTDB taxonomy): domain Bacteria; phylum Pseudomonadota; class Gammaproteobacteria; order Steroidobacterales; family Steroidobacteraceae; genus Bog-1198. Next base: position 368,946 of record CAWINJ010000007.1, on the reverse strand, counting down.
GTAGCGGGTATCTCCCGTCAGGAAGGTGGTGTCGGCGCCGAGCCCCGATACTGAGCGCACTTCATCGACCCCCACATCCGCCAGCCACTGCCGGCTCTGGTAGCCGTATCGGTAGTACGCGCCCTGCATGTCATCTGAAATAACCTGGTTGCCCCAGGTCATGTTCGGATCTATGCGGAAAATGCCCGCGTTTTGCTGCATGCGACCCTGCACCAGAGTGCCGTCGACCCATCCACCCAGCGAATTGGCTTTGCCGCCGGTGTCGCCGTCCAAGACATTGAATTGCAGGCGATCGCCTTGATCGGCCCACGCTGCACTCAGGAGCCCGGCGGTGGAAGTCATGAGAGTGGAGCCGATGACAGGACCCAGGGCCAGGTTCACGTCGTGAGCGTCGATGACCTGCCCGCCCATGGTCCAATTCGCTGCCGGCGAGAATTGCGCTCCGGCGGTGGCGGTCGAGCCGCTGAGGGTGCGGAAATCCGGCACCTCGATGCCATCGAACAGGCCGGGCACTCCGCCGCCCGCGACGAACTGCATGCCGTCCGGTCCGCGCCATTCGGTGGTGACACCCTGCATCGGGCTGGTGGGCAGGTAGAAGCGCGGTTGCAGCCGCGCCAAGCCGATGTCCGGGCTGTTGATGTCGCCCAGGGCGTTGTCAGCCAGCCAATTTCCGTCGAAGGGCATGCCACGCTGGCTGAGTGTGAGGACGCCACCCTGGCCTTGCTCGGAGGGACCCAAATCCGTGCCTCCCGTGCGTGCCGAGGCATCGAGAGACCATGCGCCGTATGACACCGTCTCCCATTGCGCCTTGGCGACGACGCCGTTCTCCTGCACATGGGTGGAGGATCCCGAGCCATTGGAGCTCAGGTCGCTCACCACGCCGTCGATCTGCAGAGAGTGTGCCAGTCCCGAAGTGTCGCTGGTCGCTTCCTCGCCCTTGGAAATGTCGGGGGGGAGCGACCCATTGTTTATGTACCTGTCCTGATAGAGCGGCGCGCCCGCCAGGTTGGTGGCGCTCCAGGGCAGTGTGGGGGTGGAGCCTGACGCAGTCGTCGTGGATTGCGCGTCCACGGCGGATTGCGCATTCGCAACGCACGGCCAGGCGAATCCGGCCAGCCCGCACAGGCCGAACGCGAGACTGGCGATAGGTTTGGCACCCGATTTCATTCAAACAGCTGATTGATCTCGGTCTTGTGATCGCCCCATTCGAGTGTGCCTTTCACCGTGACCGGAAAGGCGAGCGTGGGGTGATCATTGGTCGGAGTCGAGGGAGTCAAAAAGACCTCACGCTCTTCGTGAGGCAGAATGGGAAAATCCGTCGGGGTGAAATCGTAGGAATTCCCCTTCGCGTCCGTGCCGGTGAGAAACCCGCTCATGCGGCCGTGCGCGCTGCCGCCGTTGTGAACGCGCAGAGTCGGAACTTGCTGGCCATTGAGCGCGGCGATTTTGGGCCCCAGCAGTTCCAGTTCGGGCGCGCCGTCGCCGATGGCGACGTAGACGATGACGCCGATTCTTCCGGTGACCGGCATGTCCAAGCCCTTGCTGACAGCGATGGAAGGTTCGGCGCCCTGGATCATCACGGCGAAACGGCATTCGCCGGGTTCGGCGTCCGCCGGTACCGCCACCTCGAAGCGATAGCGCAGCGTCCCGCCGCCCGGCACTTCGACTTCGGGCCGCTCGATGGCCACCCAAGATCTGCAGCTGCCGGGTTGCAGATCGTCGTGAAACGTGACGCTGAAATCCGGCGCGAGAGTCCAGTCCGAGGTGTGCACGAGATACTTGGCGGGCGCGGTGGACCGGTTGCTTACCTCGATCACCCCGCGCAGTGTTTTCCCGGGCTTTGCCGCCAGCTCGAAGCGAGGAGGCGAAACCAGGGCGGCGAACCCTTGAGCCCCGGCCGGCGCGAAATGAGCGATTGCGCCCAGGCAGATTAGAACGGAAACGATTCGTCGCATGATCAATCCTCATCCATCTCGAAGTGGTAGGTCACCGGGACGGCCCGCCCCATCAGGGAGCCGTCGACGCTGAACTGAAACGTCAATACGTCCTCCATGAATGGAGCGGTGATGGGTCCGGCATAGACCAGCACTCGATTCCCGGACTGCAGCTGGCCCGGCAGTAGTCGTCCCTGGGTGAGCCACGACATCGCGATGGGGCCCGGCGGCTGTGCGGGCAAGGACAGGTAGATCCGCCCCGAATGCCGCAGCCAGGGAGTGACATTGATGCGCACCCGGATCGTGGTGCTGCCCACCATCAGGTTGCCGGCCGGAGATCGCGTCGGCGCCGCGGTCTTCCAGCGCATGCTCACCGAGGGTTCGATCGCCTGTGAGCCCGAATCATCCAGAGTGATGGTTTTGGCGAATCCCGGCCGCCAGAATATGGTGAGTGCCAGGGCCAAAAAAAAACCAGGCTGCGCGCTTCCACGGCGGTTCATGGCGCAGTCATCGTGTACAGCACGGCGCCGGTGTACGTGCCGGCCGCCGGCACGGTGCGGTTCGAATAAGAGAAGGTCCAGCAACTCTCGTTCCAGGTATTGCTCGCCATGGAGCCCACGGTCTGCACGCCGCCATTGACGAAAGTGCCCGCGGGAAATACTTCGGGTAGAAAACCGTTTGCGCTCGTATCCCCGTTGCCGCTCGAGGTCCACTGTATTGTCGAGAAGGGAAGGGTATTGCCCGAGGCGTTGGTCAGTGCCGCAGGCACGGTGGCGGTGACCTGAGCCGCGGTCGTGGTGGCGCCCGAGGTTCGATAAAACCCGCCGATGTACAGCTGGGCCGGCACGGTGCAAAACAGGTAGCCGTCCCAGTAGCTGTTCGCGGCCGTGCTATTGGTGGTCATGGCCTGCGCAGTGCCGTTGCCGACCACGGTGGTCGGCAGCGTCACCGACACGGTGTTAACCGTGGCATTCTTCTGCGGCGATCCGCCGTTGACGTAGTCCGCCGTGAAGCCGCCCACGCCCACTTGCAGGTATATCGTGGTGGGCGATGCCGCGGTGAGGGTGGCCGTGTACGCCGCGGCAGCGTCCGCCACGGCCGACAGCAGGGCCGCCGCGATGAGCACGCGGCGCAGCCTTCCTTGGCCGTGTCGCATACCGCCGCGCGCCGGCGCCGCAGCCGGCTGCTTGTTCGAGAGCGGCGGCTGTAGGTGGTTCATGCAAGCATCGCGTTCGCGTGGGCTGGGGACATCGCCGTGATTACGGCATGGTCGCTGTGTAGGTCACCGTGCCGTTCTGCGCCGCGGTACCACCGTACGTGCCGCTGGGCGCGGTCACGCTGTTGGCATAGCTGAACGTCCACTTCGCATCTTGCGTGATGACCTTCGTGGCCGGCGCCGTCAGGGTAACGGTCGAGCTCGCGCCATTGCTCAGCACGGGAGCCGGCAGTGGTGTCGTCGAGTTGAGCTGCGAAGCAGTGGTCGTGATCTGGGTGAAAGGAATCGAGTCGCCGTTGCCGTCGCTCAAAGCGCCGGTGGCATTGGCGACGAGCGTCACATTGCCGAAGTTGCTGACGACCGCGGCGGTTTCGACGCCTCCGGTCAGATCGCCGCCGGTACCGGCCACCGCGGTGCCATTGCCCACCGTACCCACGGCCGGGGAGAAGGTGATGAGATCGGTGGTGGCGACGGTGGACAGAACGGCCGGAGTGGCTGCGTAATTCGACCCGGTACCCACCCGGAGATATAGAAACTGCGGAATGACCACCGTGAAATTCACGGTTGCCGCCGCGGAAATGGTTCCAGTACCCGAGGTGAACGTCGAGGCAGCCGTGGCCAAGAGCGGAAGCGTCAAGGCCCCCGCGCCCAACAAGCTCTTCAAGGCGGTCGATGTCTTCATGTCTGCTTCCTGTGCTGTCTGAAAGATCTTGGGGCGCTTTATGAGGAGATGGCTGCCATCCCGCACTCGAGGCGGCCGCCTGCGGCCCCATGTGCGAGGGAGATACTAGGGGATATGCCTAATGGCACGTTGACCCAGGTCGCAGTTCGATTCGGCGCCGCTCAAGTTCCGGCGGCAGCGGCCGATATACGTGGGTTTTTGTGCGCCAGTTCGCACCACGCCGGTCAATCCGCGCTCGAGGCGCGTCTTGGGGAAGGCTTGGGGGGCTAAGGCGTCGAGACGCGCCTAAGGCATCGATACGGTGCAGAACAGAGCGGCATCCCCCGAGTCAGGAACGCACTCCGCATCCTGGGAAATGATCCTACCAGCGGCGGCATTCAGGATGACGGCGACACCGGACTCTGGTTTGCGGGGCTCCCTCGCATTGGCGTTCAGCGACACGCTGCGGTTGGTGCTCATGACGGCCACCGTCCGAGTGTTCGTGCCGGGTACCTTCTCGGCGTCCACATGCAGGTACAGCACGCTCGGAATCACAATCCTGAAATTGAGGTGCGCCGTGGCACTCAATGCCTTGCCGGGAGATCCGCTGTCAAGGAGCGATTCGGGCACAGCCATCAACGGCAGCAGCAATGCAGTGCCGCTCATCAAGCCGCCGAACGCATAATGCCATTTCACGATGAGTTCCCGGGTCGCGCTCGGATTATCGCGCCTCCTCGAAGATATCGACAAGCCGCGCGGGTACTTTAATGATTATCTCTGGGACGTCGGGAATTGGCGGCAGTTAGGCTTGCCGACGTAAGCCGGCGGGTGAAGGCCGGCGGCATTTCACGGGAGGGGGGTAGGTCATGCAGGGACGGGGCGCGCTGGCGGTTGCCGGCGCTTTGCTGGGCTTGGGCGGCCTTAGCGCGAGGGTCTCGGCCGACGATGCCATGCAGTTGGCCCCCGTGGTCGTCACCGCCACCAGGGTGGCCGAATCCAGCGTCGACTTGCCGGTGTCCATCGACCGGGTGGACCGTCACGCCATCGCCGACGGGCAGCTGCAGGTCAATCTTTCCGAATCCTTGATCGCGGTGCCGGGGGTGTCGATAGAGAGCCGGCAAAACTATGCCCAGGACCTGCAGCTCTCGGTGCGCGGATTTGGCGCACGATCGAGTTTCGGGGTCCGCGGCCTACGGCTGTATTCGGATGGCATTCCCGGCACCATGCCGGACGGTCAGGGGCAGTTCTCGCAATTCGATTTGGGCTCCGCCGATCACATCGAAGTGTTGCGCGGGCCGTTTTCGGCGCTGTACGGCAACTCCTCGGGCGGGGTCATCGTGCTCTTCACCGAGGATGCGAAGCCCGGGTATCTGCTCGATGCCACGGCGCAGTACGGGACCTTCAATACTCAGCGCTATGCGGTGAAGACCGAGGGGGACGATGGTGTCGTCAACTATGTGGTGGACGCCGCGCACTTTCAAACCGACGGCTATCGGGATCATAGCGACGCCGAGCGCGACAACTTCAATGCCAAGATGCGCTTTGCAACCAGCGACACCGCGAAGCTCACGGTGGTGGCCAATGTGATCGACACGCCGAGCGTGCAGGACCCGCTGGGGCTCACACGGGCACAGCTCGGGGCGGATCCGCGCCAGGCGGGTGTCGGCGCGCTGCAGTACAACACGCGCAAGTCTCTCGACCAGGAACAGTTGGGCACGGTGTACGACAACCAGTGGAGCGACAACGATGACTGGTCGGCCACGCTGTATACGGGGCATCGCCACACCACTCAATTTCAGGCCATCCCGGAATCAACGGAACAAAGCCCGTTCAATCCGGGCGGAGTCATCGATCTGGACCGGGCCTATTGGGGCATCGATTCCCATGTGACGGACGCCCGGCAGGTCGGCGGCACCCCTTTGCAGGTGGTCGCGGGCGTCAGTTACGACGATCTGGCCGAGGCGCGCAAGGGATATCTGAACTTCCAGGGCGCGGATTTGGGAGTGGAGGGGGATCTGCGCCGCGACGAAGCGAACTATGTATACGACTTCGATCAGTACTTGCAGGCGCAGTGGGACCCGGACACTCGCTGGCGCATGATCGCAGGCGTGCGTAACAATCTGGTAGAAGTAAGTTCTCACGGGCACATTCCCGTCATCGACGGCGCCGACAGCAGCGCGCGCTATACGGCGGTGAATCCGGTGGGCGGAATCACCTTTCGCGCAAGTTCCGCCGTGAATCTCTATGGATCGTACGGCAGGGGCTTTGAAACGCCGACCTTGAACGACCTGGCCTACCGTTCCGTCGACGGCAGCCTGCCTGGCCTGAATTTCGCACTCAAGCCCGCGCGTAGCGACAACTACGAAGTCGGCGTCAAAGCCGGTGCCGGTTCCGTGCGGGCCGACCTCGCAGCCTTCTACATCAAGACCGTGGACGAGTTGGCCATCCTGCAAAACCTCGACGGCAGGACGGTGTCGCAGAACATCGGCGCAACCAATCGGCGCGGACTCGAGCTCTCCTTCGACGCCGATTGGCGCGGAGGGTTCACGGCGCGGCTGGCATACACCTACATTCGCGCGGTGGTGGGAGAGACCTATGAAACCTGCATCGCCGCGCCCTGCAATCCTCTGACCAATGCGCAGGGGCCTCCGCCCGCGAACTATAAGACGGTCGCCGCCGGCAGCTACCTGCCGGCGGTGCCCATGAATTCCTTGTATGCCGGCCTGACCTGGCAGTATGCGCCGCTGGGATTCACCGCGACCCTCGAGACGCAGGGCCGGGCGCGAATCTATGCCGACGATCGCAATTCCGCGTCCGCCGCCGGCTTCTGGGTGGCGAATGTGCGGGCCGGATTTACCCAGCAAACCAAGCACTGGCGGCTCAGCGAATTCGCCCGGCTTGATAACCTCACCGATCGCGCCTATGTAGGTTCTGTGATCGTGAACGAGACCAATTCGAGGTTCTTCGAACCCGCGCCGGGCCGGACGGCATACATTATGTTCAATGCGGCGTTGCGGAATTAAGCATAAGTTATGTACACCAAACAGCTTGAACCGCGTTGTATAGGGTAGGTCTGATTGATATAGGGTCGACAGGGTTGCGCAGCAGCGCGCCCGCAACTGAAGGTGACAGTCATGGATACCAAGGGCAGGGGCTTTCTTCGGGCAGCCGCCATTTTGGGGTCGATGGTTCTCTGTGCGGCTCCCGCCCTGGCGCAGCACGCCGGCGGTGGCCATGCGGGCGGCGGACACGTCGGCGGAGGCCACTTCAGCGGCGGGCATGCAGCCGCGGGCGGCCACTTCGGCGGCAGTCCACACTATGCCGCCGCTGGATACCGCGGAGCGGTGGGTGGCTACCGGGGTTATGGCGGCGCGGGCTATGCCGGCGGATTTCATGGATCGGCCTACGCAGGTGGGTACCGTGGCGGCTACGGCCATGTGGGCGGGTACTACGGCCATGGGTATTCAACCGGGGCCTACTGGCGGGGCGGCTATTGGCACGGCGGCTTCTGGCCGCGGGCTTACTACGGCGTAGGATTCTCTTGGTTCCTGCCGATTCTGCCCTTGGCGTACGCCACCTATTGGTACGGCGGCATCCCGTACTACTACGCCAATGACGTGTACTACACTTACAGCCCCGACTATAACGGCTATGTAGCAACGGATCCGCCGCCTGCGGCGGACCCCAATGGGGCCGGTGCCGGCGCGGCGCCGAGCGCGCCGCCGCCGGGGTCTGCACAGCCCGACTATGCGCCGCCGCCGGATGCCGGCCAGGGAGCTAATCCGGCCCCTAATCAGGCACCGGCTCCGGCGCCGAGTTATGGCGGAGCGGTTGAGGGCCAGATTTTCATGTATCCGAAGAACGGCCAGAGCGCGCAGCAGCAGGCGACTGACAAAGCAGAGTGCCAGCAATGGGCCGCTCAGCAGGCGGGACAGGTGGCGCAGAACGGATCGGATTATCAGCGCGCCATGGCGGCTTGCGTCGAGGGGCGGGGGTATAGCGCGCGGTAAAAGTGAGTGATGAGCCCTGGCCAGGGGAATGGCTGGGGCTTTGCGCGCCAGGTGTATGTTCTGGCGCAAGCGCTTTAATCTGGCGTATGGCCGCTCGGCAATAATCGCATTTATATCCGCTCGGATATGATTGGATTTATATCCGAACGGATATATAGTGATCGCTGCCAATAAAGCAGGGATCACCAGCATGTGGGCACAATCCGCCGCGGAGGTAGGCAAGATCATCGCCGCGGCGCGCCGGCATCACAAGCTCACACAGGCCCAGCTTGCGCGTGCGCTCGGAGCGACCCAGACCTGGGTCTCCGAAGTCGAACAAGGTAAGGAGACGGCGCAGATCGGCAAGGTCCTGCGCGCCTTGAGCTACCTCGGTGTCCGGCTGCGGATTGGTGTCGCCCCGTGGGGCGCTCGAAAGGACGCGATTTCCGAGCCCGAAGGCATCTCTCTCGACGAACTCATTACGGCACATGCGACTCCGAAGCGCCGAGAAAAAAAGTGAGACTGATGGTATGCCTGGAAGGGCGACTCGCCGCTACTCTCGATGTGAGCGGTTCACGCTTCGGCATCACTTACACAGACGCGTGGTTGAGTCAAAACGGCGCCTACCCTCTATCACAATCGTTGCCGTTGCGGCCCGGCCCGCTCACCGGCGCAACGGTCGTCAATTTTCTCTGGGGACTGCTGCCGGACAATGAGCGCACACTCGACGCATGGGGCCGTCATTTCCAAGTATCGGCGCGCAATCCTGCGGCGTTGCTGTCCCACGTTGGCGAGGACTGCGCCGGTGCGGTGCAATTCGTCCGCGAAGCACGGCTGGACGAAGTGCTGACAATCGAAAACCACCCGGCGCAAATCGAGTGGCTGGAGGAAAAGGATCTCGAACACCGAATCTTGCACCTGTCCCAGGATGCGGGTGCGGCCAGGGAAAGCGCCGCAGAAGGGCAGTTCTCGCTCTCCGGTGCCCAGGCAAAGACTGCTCTGTATTTCGATCGGCAACACAATCGTTGGGGCATACCACAAGGGCGTACGCCCACTACGCATATCCTAAAGCCGGCCTCCAACGATTTCGACGGCTTCGCCGAGAACGAGCACTTTTGTCTGGTACTAGCCCGGCGCCTGGGTCTAGCCGCCGCACATACCGAGTGGCGGTCCATCGGCGGCATCCCCACGCTCATTGCCGAACGCTACGATCGGATGCAGTTGGAAGGGCGCTGGCATCGGATTCATCAGGAAGATTGCTGTCAGGCGCTCGGAGTTCATCCAGGCTCAAAATATGAAAACGAAGGCGGCCCCGGTTTTGCGAAGATCATGACCTTGCTCGACGGCACCGATGACCCAGGTGTCGATCGCACTCGCCTGATGAAGACTGCATGCCTCGTATACTTGCTGGCGGCGACGGACGCGCACTCGAAAAATTTCTCACTGCTCTACACTCGTGGGCCGTCCAGACCCAGCATGCGTCTGGCGCCACTGTACGATATCGCGAGCGCGTGGCCGTATCCACGGCGACTTGCCCCGCAAAAACTGACACTCGCCATGCGAATCGGAAGGCATTACAGACTGAAGGAGATCCTGCCCCGCCATTTCGTGGAGCTTGCCAAGAGCTGCCGGTTCCCGGCCGACTCCCTGCTCGCAATGCTCAAGGAACTGACCGAGCAACTGCCGGATGAAGGATTGGCCGCGTTGCAGGAATCCGAACGTAGCGGCATGGCACGCGAGGTGTTGACCGAATTGCTGGACGGATTGGCCGCGCGATGCAAGGCCACGCGCCAGAGCTTGCAGGCATTCTGAATTCGACACCACGGTGCTGATGTTCGTGGTTCAAGTCGGACGGCAAGCCGTTAAATGCGTCAGTTGCCCCAGCACGTCGCCGCGTTGGCTGCAGGGATGGCAGTCTGCTGGCCCAGTTGGTTCACGCTCAAGCTGGTGCATGTTGTGTCGGCCGCCTGCTGAGTGCCGGCGATTGGGGTTGCGGTGATCAAATAGGTGTTTGCCGCCCCTCCCTGAGTGACGGTGTCCGGCGTCACGACGGTCACAGTGTAGTAGTCGGTGCCGCTGTTGCCGACCGGGAGTGGGAAAGTGGCGACAGCAGTCCCATAGCCCAAGGCTACCGGTGAATTGCTGTACGCATTAGTTGTGCTGAAGAGCTTCTCCTCCCTCCCGGCCAAATCCAATATGGCGCTCCGGGCCTCAGTGCGGCGAGACCTCATCACCTGACTTTGATAGGACGTGGCGGCGATGGTCGCCAGGATGCCGACGATCGCGACCGTCACCAAGAGCTCGATGAGGGTGAATCCGGCAGCCGGTTTGGCCTTGTGAGTATGTGTTTGCGCTGGCATTGGCGGTAACTCCGGATTTTATCGACGTTCAACCCAGGTCAATCGGCTGGCCTTGGTGTTTGAGGGAACATTGTACTGTCCCGTCTTGACGCAGGTGGCGCCAGTGCAGGTGCAGCCGGCGCCAGTGCAGGTGCCGCTGCTGGCACCACCGCCACCGCCTGCCACCGTCTGGAAAACGATATTAGTCTTGCCTTCGCTGGTAGTGACGACGTCGACGCTGCCCGTAGCGTTGTATTGGACACCGGCTGCGGTGGGATCCGACACCTGGGTGGTGATGTTCGTGGTCGGGTTGGTGTACGAGTACGTCGGGAATGTGTTGTTGAATACTCCGCCATTGGTGATGTTCAGCCCATAGGTGAAGCCGGTATCCGTGTTGATGGTGCAGGACGTCGCGGTGTTGACTGCGGGGATGGTGGAATTCACCAGGATCGACCCCTGGAAGTAAACCGGGTTGTAAATGATCTGCTCGGATGTGCCAGGCAGGTTGGCGTACCAGCCGAACGACGTGTTCGCCGCGGTGCATGTCGCGGTGCCGGCCCAACAGACCGTAACGTTCGTACCGTTGACAGTGCCCATCGTTCCGAGGGTGAGCGTTTGTGCCGTCAGATTCGCGTGGCTCAGAGAGTAGGGCGCCGCGAGGCCCGTCGCGGATGCCGCGAGGCTGGCGTACTGAGTGGCCGATTGGGCGTTCCAGGCGGACAAATTCCAATCCCAAACACCGTAGAGGCTTTGCGTGCCGCCGATGTAGCTTTCCGGCGCCGCATTGGTGATCTGCGTCCGCTGCCCGGTGCCGAATTCGACCAGTATGAACTGTCCACTTCCCTGCACGAGATCCGACAGGACCAGCAGCTGAGTCGTAATGCGTTGCACTTGCCCGGTGGGAGATGTCGCCGTGAACAGGGGTGCCGGCGTGCCGCCGCCACCTTGACCGGGCAACGTGCCGGCCGGTTTGTTGATGGAGGCTCCGCCCGAGTTGGTGACTCCCCACTGGCTTGGATTGTTGCTCGTCAGATCGAATCGCCAGATATTCCCCTGCAGGTCGCCCGCGTAGACGTAGTCGGTAATGTGATCGCCGTCCAGATCGGTTGGCGTGGTGTACGCAATACCGTTGCCCACCGTAACCGCACCGGAAGCCACCGTGCCCGATGTGCTCACATTGTACGTACCCGTGCCGCCGGTGCCGGTGACTAAACTGATCACCGTGCTGCCCGGCTCAACGCCCGCGCCGCTGAGTACGTCACCGACTGCGATGGTGCCCGCAGTAACGGCGCTGATGGTCACCACGCCGCCCGATTGCGACCCCGTACCGCTGAATATCGCGTTGCTGGCAGCTCCCGACGGATTGGTGCTCAGGTAATAGAACGTGGTGTTTGCGTAGGTCGGCACTGCCGAATTGCTGATCACCATGACATAGATGCCGGCGTCGCCGGCAGCACTGCCGAAGCCATTGCCGAAGATCGCCGCCCAGCTGCCGTTGTGCAGGCGCCGGATTTGCGGCGTGCCGAAGGTATTGCCCAGATGGGTGCCGCAGCCGCTGGCCGGGTTGACGCAGGTAATGGTGGATGAATTCCATTCGCCGATGACGAGGTTCTGCGGATTGCCGCCGCCCTCGGAGAACGTGGAGGGGTTCGTGACGTCGAGCGCGTAAATCGCCGCTCCGCCCATTCCGAGACCGCCCACCAGCCAGGTGTGCCAGACATCGTTGTAGAACAGGTCGGCCGATCCGGGGGTGGCGTCCACGAAGAAGTTATGGCCGTAAGGCGTGGCTGAATAATCGAGCTCGGGGGTTTCGCATGACGTAGCCGGACTGCCGCCGATGGCCGGGGTCCAGCCATGGATGTTTTGCGCCACAGTCCCGGTGCTGATATTGGTGCCGGCGCAACCGCCCGCGGTGGTGGACAGTGCGGGGCTGTACAAGGTTGAACCCGGTATATAGGCAAGCACTTCCTTGCCATCATTGGGGGTCGCCGCGCAAGTGATCGACGAGTTCGTGGTGCCGCAAAAATATCCCAGAGGATCGAAGCTTCCGGCTTCAAAACCATGCAGGAAGCCGTCGTTGGCCCCCGCGTACACCACATTGAGCCGCCCCTGCTCGGCCGTTACGTATTGCCGGTACGTCTGGGTGCCCGTATTTTCGGACATCGACGCCGATGTGTAGAGCCGGTCGCCCCAGGTGGCCGTGTACGGTAATTGCGGCGGCCCCACCCAGGTGGGGCTCGAATCGACGATATCGCCCAGGATGCCGTCTCGCGCCCGGTACAAGCCCGTCCCCGCCGTCGTGATTTCATTGCTGCGATCGCCGCGCAGGTAATTGAGCCGGTACTGGCTGGCTGCAGTGCTGTCGGGGGTGCCGTTTTCGTCGTCGAGCACCGTTTGCTGATTGGTGTTCAAGCTGGTCCACTCGAAGGGAATGCCGACGTTGTTGGTGGTGTCCCAGGTGAGCATGACGCGAGAGGTGGGCGCCGGAGTGGCAGAAGTCGGGCCGGCGACACCAGTGTTGGCGCATCCTCCGCCGGCCGTTACCGCGCCGGTGGGGGTCCCGCTCAGCAAGCACTGTGCGTCCCAATTGGCCTGAGCATTCACGGTCACCACGCCGCCGGTGTCGATCAAGGTGTTGGCCGTGATCGAGCCGGTCCAGTCATTGGGATTGTAGTAGGCGAAATAGGCCTGGGTGCCGGCCTCGACTCTCGCGGCCTCCCTTTGGTTGACGGTCGACGAGCTGCCCGAGGTCGAAGCGGATGCCGCTTTGAAGCACATGATTTCATGAATGTTGGTGTCGCCGCCGGTGGAACCTGCAAATCCGAAGCGAAACGTGGACGGCAGCGGACCGTTGGCCGTCGTGATGGACTGGTTCTGAATGATGTACGAATAGGCGCCGCCCGTGCTGTAGGACAGGCTCAACAGGCCATTCTGGGTGACCTTCAGGTTGTACAAAATCGGCGTGGCCTGGGAGCGAGTCGTCGCGCTCTCGTTGGCGATGGTGAAGGCCGTGAGTTCTTTGTACGCGTTCGGAATAGGTGCGTAATCCAAGATGCCGGCGGGGTTCGCCGTATTGGTTGCGCCCGTCGAGGTGGTCAGGGTTGAGGTAGTGACGGCGACCGGTGCAGCCGGATCGTAGTAGTTGTACAAGTTCCCGGTGGAGCACGCCTGCAGCACCGCGGATTGCGCCAATGTGGTCCCGCTGCCGCCCGACACGGTAACGGTGCTGGTGCTGGGTGTTGTCGTGTAGGTCGTCGTCGCAGGCCCCGTAAAAGTCGCCTTCGCCGGCCCGGTGTAGGTCGTGGAAACCCCCGCGATCGTTACCTTGTACTTGCAAGGGTTCGCGCTGGTTACGCTTCCGGCTGGAGTGCTCGGAGCGCCCGAATAGGCCGTATACGATGTCGGACAGGTAGCGGTGGTGCTGTAGAGAGTATCTATGCAAGTTCCAGCGGTGGTGCTGAAACTAATGAGCCCGGCCGGAGTGTTGGGGGCACCGGAATAGGATGTATAGGACGTCGCGGCCGGACAGGTAGTGGCAGAACTATAGAGGGTATAACTACATAACGTCGCGGTGTTCGTGAAGGTGCCGGTCGGAGTGCTGGGGGCCCCCGGAAAGCCCGCATATGTGGTTGGGCAGGACCAGCAAAACTCATTGTTACTATTACTACCGCTGGCGCACGAGTAAGTAGAGCTACCGTATGTCGTCGTCAGGCTGGCCGGGTAGTAGGGCAGGGAGCTGCCTTGGTAGCTGCCGTAAGCGGCGGTCAGAGCGGCCCAAGAGATGTTGCCTGCACCGCGCATACCAATGCGATCCGGCTTGTAACCGTAACCGTAGGCGGTGTTGTCGCCGGTGGCGGAGTTGGTTCCGGTATAACCACTGGCCAAGTTCGTGCCGTTCAGGAAGTTGCCGTACTCGTCTATTCCCAAGCCGATATAGCCGCCTGTCAGACCATCGTAGGGCACATTGCCTGTCTCGTTCGTACAGGAGTAACCCAAGCTGCCGCCGGTGGCACCGATGGCCGTGGGCGTGACACTGCCGTTCATCAAGAAGAAACTGATGCCGTCGGCGCCGTCTTTACCGGCGCCTCCCCCGTCGCCGTCGTAAGTCACGGTTTTGAATGTGACTTGAATTCCGGACCCGGTATCGAAGGTGTTCGCCGAAACGATGGCGCCCCTCTCTTGATGTCCATAAGGGTGACCATTGGTGAAGCGCAGCGCGCCGCTGTTCACAGGATCGGGGGTTTGTGTCGCGCCACCGGACGGAGCCGTACTCGCACCCAGGTAGCCGCTGTTGCCGCCGACCAGGTAGGGATCGCTGTCCTGCCGGCTCGAATAGTAATTCGACCACACGGTCTGGCAGCCGGGAACGGTGCCCGGGCTGGTGGTCGATGACGATGTGCCCGCGGTCAGACAGGCGCCATTAAAAAAGTACCACGAATTAGTGGTGCTGGCGCCGGTGAAGTTCTCGGTGTATATGCTCTGCGCCTGACCTTGGCCTGATGCCAGTGCTCCCAGGAAGACGGACAGAACCACAAAAAGATGTTTGGTTTTCATTGTTTAGTACGTCGGGTTGGAGGAACTGGTGTACACGTTGTAAGTGCTTTCGACCACCGCCACGGTGTTGGAATTGCCGCCGAAGCCCACGGCGTCGACCTGATAAATTTCACCTGGTTTGAGCGCGTCTTTGGAAGGGCCCAAATCAGTGATATAAAACGTCGGTGCGTTGAAGTAGGTAGGATTGGCTATGGTGTTCGTGGTTGCAGTGGTGGTGGTGCTGATTTGCATGCCGGGCGGCGTATAAGTCACTCCGACGGCGTAAGGCACGTTGGTTACATTGGTGGGTGGCAGGCTGCAAATCTGCCCTTCGCTCGCATTGGCGCTCAGCAAGGGAGCGACGCAGGCGACGGCCGAATAGCCGGAGCTGTTGTTCAAGAGCCACGTTTCGGCGTACTGCTGCGCGGATGTCGCGGCCTGCAATGCTCGCTGTTTTTCGCGCATGTTGCCGGCGATCTTTTCCTGGATGCCGAAGCTACGGAACATGCTGAGGGCAA
The DNA here is from genome assembly GCA_963837435.1 of uncultured Gammaproteobacteria bacterium. Lineage (GTDB taxonomy): Bacteria > Pseudomonadota > Gammaproteobacteria > Steroidobacterales > Steroidobacteraceae > Bog-1198. Next base: position 353,756 of record CAWINJ010000007.1, on the reverse strand, counting down.
TGATGGTCACCACCAACAACAGCAGCAGGCTGGACACGAGTACGATGCCACGTTGTGCGCTTCGCGCGTCTGGTATATGAGTGATCATTGCACAGGACCTAGTTGACTCATGAGGCCGACGACGCGCTGAATGGAAACCGTCTTCGGCTGAGTGGTGGTTCCGGAGGTGCCATATAGGGGATTGTTGAAAGTCAGTTCGATCATCACAGAAACGACGCTGCTCCAAAGGCCTGCATTGTTCACGTCGGTCGCGTTCATATACGTATCGACCTCATTGCCGGTGGCGGACGCGTTGGTTATTACGCCGTAGAGAATCGTCATATTGGTGACGCCGAGGTTGGTCGCGCTGTTGGGAAGGCCGCTGACCAGGTCGTATATCGTTCCGTTCATTTCGCAAACGAGGTGGCCGCTCGGCGCGATATAGAATTGATTGTAGTACAGGACATTCCCGCCGCTGGTATTCGATGATCCGCTGCAATTCAGAATGCCATCGCCGCTGGCGGTCATATAACGCACGGAGATGTGATCGCCGGGTAATCCCCCACCATAGGAGCCGGTAATCGATTGCCCGATCGCAAACGACATGCCGTCCGTGATGCCGGCGGTGAGCAACTGGCTTGCAGTGCTTGAGGGTGGCGTGGTAGTCGGATAGTAGCCGGCCGCCTGGATTACGTCGGTCATGAGGGTCATCGCCATCCGTTCGTTATCCTGCAGCTGCGCCAGCAGATTCTGGTCGCCGTACGCGACGCGATTGGCCTGCACGATGGTGATCAAGGCGGCGAGCATGAAAACCCCGATCAACAGCGCGATCATGATTTCGATCAGCGTGAAACCCCGCTGACTCCGCCGTGTGCGAACCCTGGGATGCCGCGAGCTCATGGGGTTATGGTTCCACATAAAGTATGTAGGTCGGGGCGAATGTGGCGGTAGAGGCGGCGGTTGCAGTGTTGTCCACTTGAGTATTGGTGGATCCCTGGTTGTTGATGCCGACCGCCCTCTCGTTCCAGACCACCTGAATAGTGCAGGTAATGGGTATGCTGATGGTGGGGCAAGAAATGGTCGTGACCGGATTCAAATTGGCGAGCATGCCGCCCGGACCGGCCAAAGCATTGGCCCAGGTATGCAAATCGTAAGCGGCCATGACCGCCGGGCTATCACACGGCGCGCCGCCGCTTCCACCGCTCGTAGCTGAAACACAATAACCCTGGGCGGTGGCCGTCGTACCGAGCGTGTTGGTGCCGTTGTCGGTGATGGTGGTGTTCGTGATCGTGATTACGGTCGGCGCCGATCCGAGGGACCAGTAGGCGCGGTCGGCATGCATGCTGGCGGCGAGGCCGGAGGCCTGGATCGCGACCAGCGACCGCATGCTGGCGGTACCCGTGCTGGCGTAGGCAAGTGCTTGCATCTTGGCGATGCCGAGCAGGCCGATGGCGGTGATCACCACCGCTATCATCACCTCGAGCAGCGTGAAGCCACCCGCTCTTGCGCGCGCCGAGGCGCGGTAATGACTGAGTTCGATCATTGGCAAGTTCCCGCATCGACGACTTGATTATATTGAGCGGTCTGCGTCATCCCGTTCATGTAAACCGACAGACATCGAGTCCAGGCGGTCGTGCCCGTGGAGTCATGCAGCTCGATCAGGATGCCGTTGCCGGCAATGCCGGCCGCGTAACCCTCGCGATTGAAGGTGAACTCGGAGGTGGCGGTGGGAACGGCCACGAAGGTATCAGTGCTGGTGAACGGAGCTTGGATGCGAAGGGTAGAGTTCGCGACGGGAGTGGTCACGCCCGTGGGGTTGGAGTACACGATCCAGCCGTTTTGCCAGGTCGCCGGGTTCCCCCCGTCGCAGCTCGTGCCGGACGTGGAAATGCAGACGGTGACGTTCTGCCCCTCCTTGATGGCCTCCGAGCGCGCGAATTGCAGATCGCCGAGCAGGCCGTTCACCTCGCTGGAGATTCGATTGGCATTGGTGACGTAGCGGAACGAGGGAATGCCGATCATGGCGACGATCGCGGCGATGGCGATGGTCATCAAGATCTCCATCAGCGTGAAGCCGATCTGCGAGGTTCTTCGGCAAGTATCCATGCGCCCAAGGCTAGACCCGTACCCTTTCGCGAAGCTGACGATGGGGTGCGCAGGCATCGAAGCGTGACGCAGTTCGCAGAAGCCGGGGCGCGGTAACGGTCCGAGCCGCGGGCAGGTTGTTATGGGGCGGGTTGTTACGGGGGAGGCTGCGCCGAATCCTTGAATCGCACCGAGGCCAGGGTGCCTCTTCCCTGCGCCCCGCAATCCAGGGTGACCGAAGCGCCATAGAGGCCCGCGATTTCCTCGACGATCGCCAGACCCAGGCCGCTGCCGTGGCCGGGGGAATTGGGCAATCGATAGAATCTCTGACGTACGCGGGGGCGCTCCGCCTCCGGGATGCCCGGTCCGTCGTCCTCGACCGACAGATAGGACTTGCCGTTCTTGCGGCCCGAGCGCACGGTGACCACGCCGCCGGCGGGCGTGTATTTCAAGGCGTTGTCGACCAGGTTGCTCAGCAGATCATCGAGGAGAGAGGGGTCCGCGTGGACAGTGGCCGGCTGCGCCTCGACGCCCAGATCGATGTTCGATTGCAGCGCGCGGTCGAAGAATTTGGCTGCGACCTCGCCGACGATGGCCTGCAGATCCACTGTCTGATTCTTGGCGGCCAGGTTGGCGCCGGGATCGGCGCGCGCCAGCGTGAGCAATTGATTTGCGGCATGCGCCAGCTGCCGTATCCCTTCCTGCAGCGTCAGCAGGCGGCCTTTGATCGGCTGCGCGGCCGGCTCCGCAGCCAACAAGTCCAGCTGAGCCTGCATGCCGGCGATCGGCGTGCGCAATTGATGCGCGGTATTGGCGATGAATTGCTGCTGCGATTGCACGGCGGCGCGCAGCAGGTGAAACAATCGATTCAGGGTGACGACCACCGGAGCGATTTCGCGCGGCACCGAGGATTCCATGATGGGGCGTAGGTCGAGCGGCGAGCGTGCGGCGATCTCGTTGCGCAGTCTTTTGATTGGGCGCAGCCCGAGCTGGATGCCGACCCACACCAATACCAGCGTGATGTCGAGCTGCACGAAATCCCACAGCAGGGTGCTCATGAAGCCGTAGCGCGCCGCAGGTTCTATACCCGGCCTGACATCCGCCGTCGTAATGAGGATGACTCCGGCGCGGGTATCGAAGCGCGTGGTGAGCGTGCGTACGCTGCGGTGATCGACCTGCGTCATGGCAATCAGCTGGCTGGTCTCGCTGGTCATCGGCACGGCAGGCAATTGCGCGTCGCCGGCGAGCAGATGGCCCTGGCTGTCGCGCAGCGCATATTTAATGGAGTCCGATGCCGGCAGGGCGGGTTTGCCTTGCGTACCCGGATCCAGAGTCGCCTCGCCGTTCTTGATCAGCACATGCGCCATCAAGGCATTGGCGGCCTCCTTGAGCCGTCGGTCGCTGCTGATTACTCCCGGCGCTATGCTGTTGAAGTAGTGCACCAGCGCGCCGCACAGCGCCAGCACCATGAGCGGCACGGCCAGCCAGAATATCAACTGGCGGCTGATGGAAGAGGTCACGCGGACTTCGCTTCTTCGAGCCGGTAGCCCAGTCCGCGCAAGGTGCGCACGACGGCGGCATGCCCCAGTTTGGCCCTCAAGCGCGAGACATGGACCTCCACCGCGTTCGGCGTGATGTCGTGGTCGGGAGTGGCCACCGCCTGCTGCAGGCGCTCCTTGGAGACGATCAATCCCACCCGCCGTACCAGGCACTCGAGCACCGACCATTCGCGTGCCGTCAGTTCGACCTCGCTCTCGTCGATGCACAGCCGCTTGCCGGGGAGATCGACGCTCAGGCGATTGAGCTTGATGATGCCGCTCGAGGCGCCGTAGGAGCGGCGCATCAATGCCCGGCAGCGGGCGGCCAGTTCGGCGGCTTCGAAGGGCTTGCTCAGGAAATCGTCGGCGCCGAGGTCCAACGCCTTGACCTTGTCCGCGAGGGTGCAGCGGGCGGTGAGAATCAGCGTGGGCAGCGTTTTGCCCGCGCTGCGCAGGCGCCGTACCAGGCTCAAGCCGTCGGCGCCCGGCAAGCCGACATCGATCACGGCCATCGCGAACTCCTCGTCCACCAGCGCAGCCTGGGCGGACTCGGCGCTGGCGACGCGGTGCACGGAATAATTCGCGGCGCTCAGGCCGCGAGTGATGGCGTCGGCGACGATATCATCGTCTTCTACGATTAGGAGGCGCACGGGCCAATACTACTGGTTGCGCACGGGGGAAGGTCGGATCGGGTGACGTTTCCGCGGAAACGTCCGCCTAGACATCGCCGACGGCTTGGCCGTCGGGATCGATGGGTGGCGCCGCGTTTGCGTCCCGATCGGCACCGAAGCTGCGCCGCGGGGGAACCAGGACGCGCAACTTCGCCTCGTAGGCCTTGGCGAAGGTCTCGGTGTACAGATGCGGAAATCCGTCGGCGGGTCGCTGCACCAAGCCGGCGAACATTTCGGCGTACAAATCCCAATACTTCGCCTTGTTCTGCGATCCAAACACGCCGCGCTTGGTGGCCCGGTCGAAACGCTCCTCGAGCTCCTTGGGGTCCACCCGTCCGAGAAACTCCTCGAAGGCGGCGCGGGTGGCGGCCAGCGAGGCGGTGTTTTGCGCCTTGAGTTCGCGGAAATTCTGGCGAATTGCCTCGACGGAGCCCGCGCGGGTCGACAGGGTGGTCAGCAGGCGGACCAGGGCCTCATCCACGCCCCGCGAGAAATTCAGCGGCGACTCCGGACCGTCGTTCTCCGGTGTCGATATGCGGAAGCGGTTGCGGAACTCGTTGCGGCTCTGGTTCAGGTCCATCAAGCCGAGGACCGCTTCCCGCAGCAGCTGGCCCGCCAGCTGCAACGCCGGTCCGCGGGCTTCGGAGGCGATATTTTGCGGCTCGATGCCGGCGCCGCGGCAGAAGGCCGTGAGGCCGGCGTCGAAATCGCTGTCGAACAACGCGGGATTCTGGCCGCGCGCTGCGGGAATCGGGCTGGCCTCGGCCCGGGCGCCTTCGCCCTTGGGGCTTTCGACCTTCAATGGGCGGGTCATCATGTGCCAAGGCGTGCCGGCCGCATCTGTCTCCGGCACGAACGGCGGTTGCGAGGGCGGCCCGGAGCGGCCGGGCAGCGCCTGTCCGTAGGCATCCCGGGGCCGAACTCCGGAGTCCCCCGCTTGCAGGTCGCTGGGCTCGAGCAGCTGGCTCAAGTCCAGGTCCGCACCCAGGTCGTTGGCGGTGGATTTCTTGACCGCCGAGGAAGGCGCCTGTCCGTCATAGGCGACAATCGCGCTCTCTTCGGGCGGAAAGTCATTGCTCTTGTCGATGCTGACCAGCAGCTCGTACTCGCCCAGGCGGATATAGTCGCCGTCCCTCAGCTGGTAATCGTGGTACTTGCCCAGGGGCACCTGAGCACCGTTGACATAGGTGCCATTGGAGCTGGTATCGACCAGGACATAGGTTCCGGCACGAAAATCCACCCGCGCGTGTTTGCCCGAGAGGTAACGCTCCGGGTCGGGTAGAATCCACTCATTGTCAGTCGCACGTCCAATGGTGCCGCCGTGCACCCCGAACACCTTGGTGGATTGCTCGCCGAGGCGGGCGGCATGGTCGCTGACGACGCGTAGGCGCAAGGCCATAGTCAATCCCTCCCACGGGTCGCCGTCTTGCGCTAAGTGCCCGTATAATATGGTGAAATACTAGCAATGCTTGGAGCCTACTAAATGGCCGCGAGTCACATTTTCAAAGTTCAGTTCGTAAATCAGGGCAAGGTTTACGAGATCTACGCACGAAAGGTGAGTCACGGCAACCTGTTCGGCTTCATCGAGGTCGAGGAGCTGGTGTTCGGCGAGCGTTCGACCGTGGTCGTCGACCCCGCCGAGGAGAAGATAAAGGCCGAATTCAATGATGTAAAGCGCACCTATTTGCCCATGCATTCGGTGCTGCGCATCGATGAGGTCAAGAAGCAGGGCGTCAGCAAAATAGTGGCCCTGGAAGGTTCGAATGTCGCTCAATTCCCCGTCCCGATTTATACGCCCGGCGGAGATTCCAACGCCCGCAAATAGTGATATGCCTGCCAGTATGCTTCATGTTTAGTGTATTCGGCGCTCCCGCGCTGTCGCCATTTCGCCTCGAACACTTGCTGCGCGCTCTGCGGGCGCAGGATCCGCGGGTCACGGGCCTCGACTGCTGCTGGCAGCACTTCATCGACGAATCGCGGCCCTTGGCCGAGCCCGAGCGCGAGCTGCTCGGCAAGCTGCTGACCTACGGGCCGCGCGCCCGGCCTGCGGCACAGGCGGGCCAGCGCGTGCTCGTGACCCCCCGGGTCGGGACCGAATCACCCTGGTCCAGCAAGGCCACCGATATCCTGCACGTGTGCGGTTTGGACGCGGTCAGGCGAGTCGAGCGCGGCACGCTGTACTACATCGATTCCACGGCGACGCTCGGCCTGTCGGAGCTGCGGCAGCTGGCCGCGCATTTGCACGATCGCATGACCGAATCCATTTGGATCGAATCCATCAATTCTCCCGGCCCCATCGAGCCGCAGGGTCTGTTTCACGCTGCCGCGGCGCGGCCGCTGCGCACGGTGAGCTTCGGCGCGGATGGACATGCGGCCTTGGGCAAGGTCAATCGAGATTGGGGGCTGGCGCTGTCCAGCGACGAGATCGACTACCTGGTGGGTGCCTTCGGCAAATTGCAGCGCGACCCCACCGATGCCGAACTGATGATGTTTGCGCAGGCCAATTCAGAGCACTGCCGGCACAAGATATTCAATGCCGAATTCATCGTCGACGGCGAGCCCATGCCGCTGTCGCTGTTCGCGATGATCCGCGCCACCTACACCAGTAATTCCAGCGGCGTGCTCTCGGCATACCGGGACAATGCGGCCGTCATCGAGGGCGGCAGCGCCACGCGGTTCTTCGCCGATCCGGCGACGCGCCGCTACACCGGGGTGCGCGAGCCGGTGGATATCTTGATGAAGGTCGAGACGCACAATCATCCGACGGCGATCTCTCCTTTTCCAGGCGCAGCCACCGGCGCCGGGGGGGAGATCCGCGATGAAGGGGCGACCGGAATCGGTGCCAAGCCCAAAGCCGGCCTGACCGGCTACTCGGTATCGAACTTGAGGATTCCGGGGCTGATTCAGCCGTGGGAAACCGACTTCGGCAAGCCGGAACGAATTGCCTCGGCGCTCGATATCATGATCGCCGCCCCCTTGGGCGCCGCCGCGTTCAACAATGAGTTCGGGCGCCCGAATGTCTGCGGCTATTTCCGAACCTTCGAGCAGCAGGCGGAGGAGTCCGGCCGCACGGTGATTCGCGGCTACCACAAGCCCATCATGGTGGCCGGCGGCCTGGGCAATGTGCGCAGGCCGGACGTGGAGAAAAAGGACGTCGTCATCGGGGCCCCGCTCGTCGTCCTGGGCGGTCCGTCGATGCTGATCGGCCTGGGCGGCGGGGCGGCCTCATCGGTCGGCAGCGGGCAGAGCTCCTCGGATCTGGATTTCGCTTCCGTACAGCGCGGCAATGCCGAAATTCAGCGCCGTGCCCAGGAGGTGATCGACCGCTGCTGGGCCCTGGGCGATGCGAATCCGATTTTACTGATACACGACGTCGGCGCCGGTGGTTTGTCGAACGCCCTGCCCGAGGCGATCGCGCACAGCCAGCGAGGCGGGCGCATCGATTTGCGCAAGATTCCGAGCGCCGAATCCGAGTTGTCGCCCATGGAGATCTGGTGCAACGAGGCGCAGGAGCGCTATGTGCTGGCGCTCACTCCCGGAAGCGTGCCGCAGTTCGCCGCGCTGTGCGAGCGGGAGCGCTGCCCCTATGCCGTGGTGGGCGAGATCACCGGGGACGGGCGCTTGCAGGTCACGGACCCGCTGTTGTCCTGCACCCCCGTCGACATGCCGCTCGAGGTACTGCTGGGCAAGGCGCCGCGCATGGTGCGCGATGTGTCCACGGTGCCCAAGGCCGTCACCCAGCTCTCGACCGCGGGGGCCACGATCGACGACTCCCTCGATCGACTGTTGCGTCTGCCGGCGATCGCGGACAAATCCTTCCTGATCACGATCGGCGATCGCAGCGTCGGCGGCATGATCAGCCGCGACCAGATGGTGGGTCCCTGGCAGGTGCCGGTCGCCGACGTCGCCGTCAGCTTGAACAGCTTCGACGGCTATGGCGGAGAGGCGATGGCCATGGGCGAACGAACGCCGGCGGCGGTGTTGAATGCGCCTGCCTCCGGAAGGCTGGCCGTGGCCGAGGCAATCACCAATATTCTCGCCGCGGATGTCGGCAGCCTCGCCGATATCCGCCTGTCGGCGAATTGGATGGCGGCCTGCGGCGAGCCCGGTGAGGATGCGGATCTGTACGCCACCGTGCGCGCCGTCGGCGTGGAACTGTGTGCATCGCTCGGAATCACCATTCCCGTCGGCAAGGACTCGCTGTCCATGAGAACCGCATGGGCCGACGCCGCCGGGGATCATTCGGTGGTCGCGCCCGTGTCCCTGATCGTCTCGGCGTTTGCACCCGTGCGCGATGCCCGTGCGACTCTGACTCCCGAGTTGGACTTGTCGCAGCCCTCGCGGCTGCTATTGATCGACCTGGGCGCCGGGAGGAACCGGTTGGGGGGCAGCTGCTGGGCCCAGGTACACACTCGAAGGGGGGGCGAGCCGGCGGACCTCGACAGCCCTGCGCTGCTGCTGGCGTTGTTTCGCGCATTGCGGGAATTGAAGGACCGTCGATTGCTGCTCGCCTACCATGACCGCTCCGACGGCGGCGTGCTGCTCACCGTGCTGGAAATGGCCTTCGCGGCGCGCTGCGCACTCGCCATCGACCTGGGGCCTGTGGCGGACCCCATCGCCGCATGCTTTGCCGAGGAGCTGGGCGCGGTGCTGCAGGTACCGGCGTCGCGCGTTGCCGAAGCCATGGAGGTGCTGTCGAGCCAGGGATTGACACCGCTCACGCGGGATATCGGCGAGCCGCGCGCCGGCGACGCCATCGAGGTCCATGCCGACGGAAAGACGATCTACCGGGCGTCGCGCATGGATCTGCATCGCCGCTGGAGCGAGGTATCGTTCCGCATTCAGGAAATGCGCGATCACCCGGGTTGTGCGCGCGAAGAATATTCGCGCCTCTCGGATGCCGCCGATCCCGGCCTGCATGCCGCACTGAGCTTCGATCCGAGCGAGGACATCGCGGCGCCCTTCATCTCGAGCGGCGCGCGGCCTGCCGTGGCCATCCTGCGCGAACAAGGCGTCAACAGCCAGACCGAAATGGCTGCAGTGTTCACCCGCGCGGGTTTCGACGCCTATGACGTGCACATGACCGACATTCTGAGCAGGCGCGTGCGCCTGGGGCGGTTTCACGGGCTGGTCGCCTGCGGCGGCTTTTCCTATGGCGATGTCCTCGGCGCCGGCGAGGGCTGGGCAAAATCCATCCTCTTCAACGGCGTGGCCCGCGACGAGTTTGCGGACTTTTTCCGGCGCGAGGCGACCTTCACCCTGGGGGTGTGCAACGGCTGCCAGATGCTGGCGGCGCTCAAGGAACTCATTCCCGGAGCGGAACGCTGGCCGCGATTCGTGCGCAATCGATCGGAGCAATATGAGGCGCGGCTGGCGCTGGTGCGGGTTCCGCCGTCGCAGTCCGTGCTGCTGGGCGGCATGCACGGTTCGGTGCTGCCCATCGTGGTGGCCCATGGCGAAGGCCAGGCGCAGTTCGATCCCGGGTCGAGCGCGGACAGCCTGATCGGTCGAGGCTTGGTCACGCTGCAGTACGTGGACAATCGCGAGCGGCCGACGGAGCAATATCCCTTCAATCCGAACGGCTCCGCCCTGGGCCTTGCCGGTCTGTGCAGCGCCGACGGCCGGGTGACCTCGGTCATGCCGCATCCCGAGCGGGTGTTCCGCAGCGTACAAAATTCCTGGGCGCCCAAGCAATGGGGCGAAGACGGCGGCTGGACGCGCCTATTCCGCAACGCGCGGGTGTTCGTGGGGTAGCTAGCCGACCTCGGCCTTGTTCGGAGCGACGAACTTGCGGAAGGTCATTGCCTGCAGCAGCCGGGCCTTGCGCACGAAGGTCTGGTAGAGCAAATCGCGCATGACTTCCAGCAGCACACCGGCGCGCTCGGCGTCGATGTCGGGGTGATGCGGCCAGGGGTCGCTGTCGCTGCCGAACAGCACCGCGCGCAGCGCCGCAAAAGTCTCATCGTCGAGTTCGGCCAGGGCGCGAATCTCCTGCAGCGTGTCGAACAGTTCGAGCTTGCCGCGTTCGCCGAGCTCGCGGAACAGCGCTTGGGCGGTGCGCCGGCTCATGGCTCCAAAAGCATTGAAGCAGCCCGCCGCGTAGCAGTCGAGCGCTTCCTTGAACAGGGTTTCCGCCGCCTCCGGCAGATAGGTCAGCGGGAAGTTTTCGCGCGCACGCTCGATTTCCACGTAGCTGGAGGCGAGCTCCACGCGCAGCGCGGTGTAGGCCTTGACCGCGAAGCGCAGAAATACCGGCTCGGTGCAGGCATCGCAGCGGAATACGACGCCGACGTGCTTGGGCTTGCGGCGGCTGAGGTCCTCGAACTTCGGCACCGCGCTCGCGGTCAGGTGGGTCAGAGTTTGACAATGAGGGCAGGTGAGCGCGATGCCCTGGAATTCGATGTGCAATTCGTCTTGCGGCGTGATGTACAGGCTCATGATTCACCCTGCCAGTGGCTTGTAGCGGATTCTATGCGGTTGAGCGGCATCTTCGCCTTTGCGTTTCTTGTGATCCTCGACATACTCTTGGTAGTTGCCTTCGAACCAGACCACTTCCGAGTCGCCCTCGAAGGCCAGTATGTGGGTTGCGATGCGATCGAGAAACCATCGATCGTGCGAGATGACCACGGCGCAACCCGGAAATGCCACGAGCGCGTCCTCGAGTGCGCGCAGCGTCTCGATGTCGAGGTCGTTGGTGGGCTCGTCGAGCAGGAGAACGTTGCCGCCGGCCTTCAATACCTTCGCCAGGTGCACCCGATTGCGTTCTCCGCCCGATAGGTCGCCGATCACCTGCTGCTGCTGCACGCCCTTGAAGTTGAAGCGGCCCACGTAGCCGCGGGAAGAGGTTTCGTAGTTGCCGACCTTGATGAGATCGAGCCCGCCGGAGATTTCCTGCCAGACCGTGTTCTTGTCGTTGAGCGCCTGGCGCGACTGATCCACATAGGCGAGCTTCACGCTCGGTCCGAGCCGAATCTCGCCGGCGTCCGGCTTCTCCGCGCCCGACAGCATGCGAAACAGCGTGGTCTTGCCGGCGCCGTTCGGTCCGATGATGCCGACGATTCCGCCCGCCGGCAGGCTGAAGCTCAAGGAGTCGATCAGCAGCCGCTCGCCGTAGCCCTTGCGCACGTTCTTGCACTCGATCACCAAGTCCCCGAGCCGATCGCCGGGCGGAATGTAGATCTCATTCGTCTCGTTGCGCTTCTGGAATTCCTGCGAGGCCAGCTCTTCGTAGCGTTGCAGGCGCGCCTTGGATTTGGCCTGGCGCGCTTTCGGATTGGTGCGCACCCACTCGAGCTCGCGCTTCAGGCTCTTTGCAAGCGCGTCCTGCTGGCGCTCCTCCTGGGCGAGACGCTGCTCCTTTTGCTCGAGCCAGGACGAATAATTGCCCTGCCACGGGATTCCGTGGCCGCGGTCGAGCTCCAGGATCCACTCGGCCACATTGTCCAGAAAATAGCGGTCGTGGGTGACCGCGATCACCGTGCTTGGGTACTCTTCGAGGAAGTGCTCGAGCCAGGCCACCGACTCGGCATCCAAGTGATTGGTCGGCTCGTCGAGCAGCAGCATGTCGGGCTTGGATAGCAGCAGGCGGCACAGGGCCACGCGACGCTTCTCACCGCCGGACAGCTTGCCGACCACCGCATCCCAGGGCGGCAGGCGCAGCGAGTCGGCCGCGATCTCGAGCTTGCGCTCGAGCTCCCACCCGCCGACCGCGTCGATCTTGTCCTGCATCTTGGCTTGCTCTTCCATGAGCTTGTTCATTTCATCGTCAGACAGGGGCTCGGCGAATTTGTCGCTGATGGCGTTGAAGCGATCGATCAAGCTCTGTACGTCGCCCACGCCTTCACCGACGACCTCGCGAACCGTCTTGGCTTCATCGAGCAGGGGTTCCTGGGGCAGGTAGCCCACCTTGATGCCCGCCTGTGCCCGCGCCTCGCCCTCGATCTCCTTGTCGACGCCGGACATGATCTTCAGCAGCGTGGACTTGCCGGAACCGTTCAATCCCAGCACGCCGATCTTGGCGCCCGGGAAAAAACTCAGCGAAATATCGCGCAGGATAATGCGCTTGGGCGGCACGACCTTGCCTACCCGGTTCATGGTGTAAATGAACTGAGCCATCTGCTACCTATATTGAATTAATCGCTTGAATGCGCGGGGATCGGAATGGGAATTATCCGCGAGTACCTGAAGCTTGTCACGGCAAAGCCCCGGGAGGACACCGGCAGGGCGGGGCCGCATGCCCGACGCCACATGCTCGGCGCGGGGCCGCATGCCCGCCGGGGAGGCACCCATCCCGCCGACGGCTCCGCCGTTCCTCCCAGGGAAACTCAGCGTTCTTGCTAGGGAACCACAGATATATCAGCTATAATAGAGGGCTGTTTATCGGGAGAATCAGTGCATGTTCACCGCTCAGATGACGATTGCCGGCTTCGATCCTGAACTCGCGAAGGCGATAGCGGACGAGCGCAACCGCCAAGAGGACCACATCGAGCTCATCGCGTCGGAGAACTACACCAGCCCCAGAGTGCTCGAAGCGCAGGGGTCGGTGCTCACCAACAAGTATGCCGAAGGCTATCCGGGCAAGCGCTATTATGGCGGGTGCGAATTCGTCGATGTCGCCGAGCAACTGGCCATCGACCGGGCGAAGCAGCTATTCGGCGCCGCCTACGCCAACGTGCAGCCGCATTCCGGCAGCCAGGCGAATGCCGCGGCGTATCTGGCCATGCTGAGCCCCGGGGATACGATTCTCGGCATGAGCCTCGACCATGGCGGTCACCTGACGCACGGCGCCAAAGTCAATTTCTCGGGCAAGTTGTTCAAGGCCGTCCAATACGGCATCAAGCCCGACAGCGGCGAGATCGACTACGATCAAGTGGCAAGCCTCGCGGCCGAGCACCGCCCGCGGGTCATCGTCGCCGGTTTTTCGGCCTATTCGCGCATCATCGACTGGGCGCGCTTTCGCGCCATTGCCGACTCGGTCGGCGCCTATTTCTTCGTCGACATGGCGCACGTCGCGGGCCTCGTGGCCGCGGGCCTGTATCCGAATCCCATGCCCTTCGCCGATGTGGTGACCACCACCACGCACAAAACCCTGCGCGGCCCGCGAGGCGGATTGATTCTGGCGCGGCCGCATGCCGAGCTGCACAAGAAATTCAATTCCATGGTCTTCCCGGGCACCCAGGGTGGTCCGCTGATGCATGTGATCGCCGCCAAGGCGGTGGCCTTTCTCGAGGCCCTGCAGCCGGAATTCAAGGTGTACAGCGCGCAGGTGATCGCCAATGCCCGGGTGATGACCAAGGTTCTACAGCGGCGCGGCTACAAGATCGTATCGGGGGGCACCGACAATCACTTGTTCCTGCTCGATCTCATCGACAAGAACATCACCGGCAAGGATGCCGATGCGGCGCTCGGCCGCGCGCACATTACCGTCAACAAGAACGCGGTTCCCAACGATCCGCGTCCGCCCGCGATCAGCAGCGGCCTGCGCATAGGGACGCCCGCCGTGACCACCCGCGGCTTCAAGGAGCCTGAGGTCGAGCAATTGACCGACTGGATCGCGGATGTGCTCGACGCGCACGGCGACGAATCGGCGGTGGAGCGCGTGCGGGCCGAGGTGGTGAAAATATGCGGGCGATTCCCCGTCTATGGCTAGCCGCGCGGCGGCCGGCGAGGGCCTAAGAACTCCCCATGCACTGTCCTTTTTGCGGCCACTCGGAGACTAAGGTCATCGACTCTCGTCTCGCGGGCGAAGGGCGACAAATTCGCCGGCGCCGCGAATGCCTGGCGTGCACGGAGCGCTTCACGACCTTCGAGACCGCGGAGCTGCTGCTGCCGACCGTGGTGAAGGGCGATCGCAGCCGTGAACCCTTCGATGAGAACAAATTGCTGCACGGAATGCAGAAGGCGCTCGAAAAGCGCCCGGTGGGACGGGATGCCATCGAAGCCGCCGTGGCGAGGATTTGCCACAAGCTGCGCAGTTTGGGAGAACGAGAAATAGCCTCGCGCAGCGTGGGCGAGATGGTCATGGAAGAATTGCGCCATCTGGACGAGGTGGGATACGTGCGATTCGCCTCGGTTTACCGCAGCTTTCAAGACGTAGAGGCCTTTCGCACCGAAATCGATCAATTGCGCCGCCATCGGCGCCGCCGGGAGGCCAGCAAGGATCAACTGCCGCTGCTGCCGGGCGGCGAACCGGACGACGGCTCCGCATGAGAGAGGCTGCTCAATCACCGGACACGGACACGGACGCCGGCACCGGCACCGGCACCGGCACCGGCGCTGGCACCGGCACCGGCGCTGGCACCGGCGCTGGCACTGGTGCGGACGTGGCGGCGCGCGATCTGGCGCACATGTCGCGGGCATTGGAATTGGCGGCGCGCGGTCTATACACCACGGATCCGAATCCGCGGGTCGGCTGCGTGGTGGCTCGCGATGGGGCGGTGCTCGGCGAGGGTTGGCACCAGCGGGCGGGCGAGGCGCATGCGGAGGTTCTGGCGCTGCGCGCCGCGGGCCCGCAGGCCCGGGGCGCCACGGCCTATGTCACTTTGGAACCCTGCAGCCATATCGGACGCACGCCTCCCTGCGCCGATGCATTGATCTCCGCCGGCATTGCGCGCGTGGTCTGCGCCGGCGTCGATCCGAATCCGCGGGTCGCGGGCGGCGGGATCGCGCGGCTGAAAGCCGCCGGAATTGCGGTGAGCGTCGATGTGCTGGCGGCCGAGGCGCGCAACCTCAATGCGGGTTTCTTTTCGCGTTTCGAGCGCGGCCGGCCCTTCGTCCGGCTGAAATTGGCCATGAGTCTGGATGCCCGTACCGCGCCTGCCTCGGGGGCGCGGGCCTGGATCACGGGCGAGGCCGCGCGCGCCGACGTGCAGCACTGGCGGGCGCGCAGCGGCGCCATACTCACGGGCGCGGGAACGGTGCGCGCCGACGATCCGCGGCTCGATGTGCGTTTGGGGTACGGTTCCTGGGTGCGGCAGCCGCTGCGCGTATTGCTCGATCCCATGCTGTCGTGTGCGACGACGGCCAAGCTGTTTCACGGCGACGGGGCACTGGTATTCGCCGCCGTGGACGCGCCCATGCGCTCGCAGGACCGGGTCGAGCGCCTGCCGCGCGCGGCGGGCGGCCTCGATCTGCATGCGGTGGTCGCGCGCCTGGCCGAGCTCGAGGTCAACGAACTGCTGGTGGAATGCGGGCCGCGCCTGGCCGCCGGGTTCATTCTATCGGGGCTGGTCGATGAGTTGGTGCTGTACGTCGCGCCGGCCTTGCTCGGCGCCGATGCCGCGCCGCTGATGCATGTCAGCGGATTGGGCCCGCCGGGCTCTCTGCCTGCGTTCGAATTCAAGGACGTGCAGCGTATCGGGGCCGATCTGCGCCTCATTCTCACACCGAAGAAATCCTAGCTATGTTCACCGGAATCATCTTGGCCACGGGCAGCGTGATCTCCTTGACGGAGAAGGGCGGCGACTTGGAATTGGGCATAGACGCCGCCGCGCTCGATTTGCGGCGCGTCGCGATCGGCGACAGCGTCAGCGTGCAGGGCGCCTGCCTCACGGTGACTCGCAAGGAGGGCGCGCATTTTTACGCCGATGTGTCGCGCGAGACCATGGCCAAGACCACGCTGGGCGCCCTGCGGCAGGGGTCGAAGGTCAACCTGGAGCCGAGTCTGCGCGCCGGAGATGCCCTGGGCGGCCATTGGGTGAGCGGGCATGTCGATGCGGTGGGCAAGCTCAAGACCCGGGTTCAAGATGCACGCTCCTGGCGCATGGAGTTCGAGCTGCCGGACAAGCTGATGCGCTTCGTGGCGTCGAAGGGTTCGATATGCGTCAGCGGTGTGAGCTTGACCGTCAACGGAGTCGGCGGGCATCGCTTCGACGTGAATATCATTCCCCACACGATGCAGGCGACCACTTTGGGCGAGCTCGAAGTCGACGACGGCGTCAATATCGAGATCGACCTGATTGCCCGCTACCTAGAACGGCTGATGACGAAAACACAGGATTGAAGCCGTAACCGCAATCGCCGCCGCGAGGGCCCGCATTTTCAGCTTCGGTTCGAGGCGTGGATGTCTGGGGGCCAGCCTGCCAGGTACAATGGCGAACTTCGCAAGAGCAAGAGCATATGCCCGCATTCAACACAATCGATGAAATTCTCGACGATCTGCGCCGCGGCAAGATGGCGGTCATCATGGATGACGAGGACCGCGAAAATGAAGGCGACCTGATCATGGCCGCCGACTGCGCGCGGCCCGAGGACGTCAACTTCATGGCGCGCTATGGGCGGGGTCTCATTTGCCTCACGCTGACCCGCGAGCGCTGCCGCCAGCTGCGCTTGCCGCTGATGGTGAGCGATACCGACAGCACGCATCGCACCAATTTCACCTTGTCGATCGAGGCTGCGGAGGGTGTGACGACCGGAATATCCGCGCACGATCGCGCGCACACGGTCAAGACCGCGGTGGCGCCCAATGCGAGGCCGGAGGATTTGCGCCAGCCGGGGCACGTATTCCCGCTGATGGCGCAGCCCGGCGGCGTGCTCACCCGCGCCGGCCACACCGAGGCGGGTTGCGATCTGGCGCGTTTGGCCGGTTTCTCGCCGGCCGCCATGATCGTCGAAATTCTCAACGATGACGGCACGATGGCGCGCCGGCCGGATCTCGAGCTGTTTGCCAAGACACATGGGCTGAAGATCGGCACCATCGCGGATCTGATTCGCTACCGCTTGAAGAATGAGCGCTCGGTGGAACGCATTTTCGAGGAGGACGTCGAGACCGAGTACGGCAGCTTCAAGTTGTCCTGCTACGAGGATCACGTCAACAAGACCGTGCACATCGCGCTGGTCAAGGGAGATTTGAATTCCGCCCTCCCGCCCCTGGTGCGCGTGCACATCAACGATGCCCTGCGGGACATGGTGGGGGTGCGCAACGAGCGGCTCGGTTGGCCTTTGCACGCGGCCATGCGCCGGGTGGCGGGCGAGCCCTCCGGCGTCATCGTGATATTGAGACCGGAAGAGACTCCCCGGCATTTCATGGAGAGCGTGCGCTTGCTCGATGCGAAAACCGCGAGCACCCGCCACCAGGGTGCGACGGTGATAAGAACCTACGGCATCGGCGCGCAAATCCTCAAGGATCTCGGACTGAAGCGCATGCGCGTCCTGAGCGCCCCCAAGCAGCTGCAGGGGCTCGCCGCATTCGATCTGGAAGTCACCAGCTATGTCGACGGCGGCGAATGAGGCGCCCGAAGGCTATACTTCGCGCCAATCTTGAGTGAGGAAAAACTTGTGCCTAACGATCAGCCGAAAATAGTGGAGGGCGAATTGCTGGCGCGCGATCTGCGTTTTGCGCTCATCGCCGCCCGATTCAACGATTTCGTGGTGGAGCCGCTGCTGCGCGGCGCGCTCGATGCCCTCAAGCGCCATGGGGTGGGCGAGAAGCAGATCGAGATCGTACGCGTGCCGGGCGCCTTCGACATTCCCATCGTGGCAAAAAAAATGGCGCAGTCGCGCCGCTATGAGGCGCTCATCGCGCTGGGCGCCGTGATTCGCGGCCAGACTCCGCATTTCGATTACGTCGCCGGCGAATGCGCCGGTGGCATTGCGCGGATCGCGCTCGAATCGGGGGTGCCGATTGCCTTCGGGGTGCTGACCACCGACACAGTCGAGCAGGCCGTCGATCGCGCCGGCGGCAAGGCGGGCAACAAGGGCGCGGACGCGGCGCTGGTTGCCATTGAAATGGCGAATCTGCTGCGTCGACTGGATCCTTGAGACGTGACCGCAAAGCGCCCCCGCGCGAGGCAACCGGCTTCCGCCAGTCCCGCGGCCGGACATCGGGCCCGCAGTCTCGCGCGCCGTCTGGCGCTGCAGGCGCTCTATCAGATTCAGATCAATCCACGCCCGTGGGCGGACATGCAATTGGAATTCGCCGCCGACGCGGAGGCGGATAGAGTGGATTTCGACTACTTTCAGGCGCTGATCGCGGCGATCGAGCCGAATCGCACGGCGCTCGATTCGCACCTGGCCCGTCTCGGCGAAATACCGCCCCACGAACTCGATCCAATCGAGCACGCGGTGCTGTGGCTGGGACTTCATGAGCTCGAGTCGCGCCCCGAATTGCCGTATCGGGTGGCTCTGGCGGAGGCGGTGCAATTGAGCAAGCAATTTGGCGCGACGGACGGGCACAAATTCGTGAATGCCGTGCTGGATCGGGCCGCCCGGGAATTACGGCCGCACGAGTACGGCCGGCCTGCCGAGTAGCACGCGATGAGCGCAGGGACGTCCGATCTCGGCGAGTTCGAATTGATACGCCGCTTCTTCGCGCGCCGCGGCGATTCCGATCGCGCAGCTCAGCCCGGCGTCGTTCTCGGTATCGGCGACGATGCCGCCCTGCTCGAGCTGCCGCCGGACACCGAATTGGTGGCCGCCGTCGACACCATCGTCGCGGGGCGGCACTTCCCCCAGGACGCCGCTGCGCGCTCGATAGGGCATCGCGCGCTCGCCGTCAATTTGAGCGACCTGGCCGCCATGGGGGCGAGTCCGGCGTGGGCCACTCTGGCCTTGACCGTCCCGAGCGTCGACATTGCCTGGCTCGAAGGATTTTCCGGGGGACTGCTGGATCTGGCCGAGGCCCAGGGGGTTGCTTTGGTCGGCGGCGATACGACCCGCGGCCCCTTGACTGTCAGCGTGCAGTTACTCGGACACCTGCCTCGCGGCACGGCATTGCGCCGCAGCGGCGCGCGGGCCGGGGATGTGTTGGCGGTCACCGGTACCTTGGGAGATGCCGGCGCGGGACTCAAGTTCTGCGGCTCTGTGCCGTTGCCCGAGCCTCGTGCTGCCGCTCTCGAGCTGGTGCGGCGCTTCGAGTATCCGATGCCGCGGGTGCGCTTCGGCCTGGCGGCGCGCGGCATCGCAACGGCGGCCATGGATTTGTCGGATGGGCTGGTGGGCGACTTGCCGAAGCTGGCGCAGGCGAGCGGTCTGGCCGCCCACGTCGCGGTCGAGCGGCTGCCGCTGTCCGAAGCGATGCGCGCGGCAGTACCCGCGGCCCAAGCGCGCGACTGGGCACTCGCGGCGGGCGATGACTATGAGCTGCTGCTCGCGGTGCCGGGTCCCCGCTATGCCGAGCTCGAGGCCGCCGCCCGCCAATTGAACTTAAGGCTGACCGCGATCGGCGAACTTCGCTCGGGCAGCGGCGTGACATGGTCGCTAAACGGCGGCGATTTCGCGCCCGCCGTGCGCGGATGGGATCACTTCGCCCAAGCCTCGACTCAAATCACAGTTTAGGTCCGCCCTGCCCAGTATCCTCTGCGTCGTTCGGTTGAATTCGCCCTGCAGCGCACGGGTTACCCTTGAGCAACAATCGTCCAAATACTCACGCGAAGCCACAGAACGGCCGCGCCTCGCTGCCCGAGAAGATCGGCAAGTACGTGATCATCAACGAGGTGGGCCGCGGCAGCACGGGCGTGGTGTACCTGTCGCACGACCCCTATTACGGCCGCGACGTCGCCATCAAGGTGTACAACGTCGATGCCAGCGGCGACGAGAACCGCAAGCGCATCGCGCGCAAGATGTTCCTTTCCGAGGCCCACATGGTCGGCATGCTGCAGCACCCGAACATTCTGCCGATCTACGATGCGGGCGAGGAAAACGGGCACTGCTACATCGTCACCGAGCACGTGCACGGCGCGCGCACGCTGGCCGCTTATTGCCGCCCGGACAACCTGCTGCGCATCGACGACGTCGTGGAGCTGGTCTACAAGGCGGCGCGCGCATTGCACTACGCGCACAGCCGCGGCGTCATTCATCGCGACATCAAGCCCAGCAACATCATGCTCACTCTCGACAGCGATGTGCGCATCATCGATTTCGGGATTGCGCTGGTGGCCGATTCGGAGATCTCGCGGATCGAGGGAATCGCGGGCAGCCCGTCCTACATGTCGCCCGAGCAGGTGCAATCGATCGAATTGACCAATCGTTCCGACCTGTACTCGCTCGGCGCGGTGATGTACGAACTGCTGACCGGAACGCGGCCGTTCCGCGCCGGCAATTTGCAGAAACTGCTGCACCAGATCGTGTTCGCGACGCCGCCGCCGATACATACCCTGCGTCCCGAGATCCCCGAGGAGCTCGAGAACGTGACCGCGATGGCGCTGCAAAAGGAACCCGACAAGCGCTATAAAACCGGCCTGGACTTCGCCGCCGAACTGACCCGCGTGCACCAGAAACTGCGTGCGCAGTACAACCGGATCGATCAGCAGGAACAATTCAGCCTGCTGCGCAAGCTGAAGTTCTTCCATGAATTCTCGCACGGCGAGATTTGGGAGGTTTTGCGCGCCAGCAGCTGGCAGGACTACGCCGACGCCGAGGAGATCGTCAAGGAAGGGGAAATGGACGACCGCTTCTACATCATCGTGCAGGGGCGGGTCAGCGTGCAGCGGCTCGGGCGCGCTCTCGGCTACCTCGAGAGCGGCGACTGCTTCGGCGAGACCAGCTATGTGCGCGGCGCGAAGCGCACCGCCACGATCAATGCCTCCGGTGCCGTGACGGTGATGAAGGTCAGCTCCACGCTGCTGGAGCAGGTGTCCGCCGAGTGCCAGCTGCGCTTCAACCAGGTCTTCCTGCGCAGCATGATCGGGCGCCTGCAAAGCGCCGAGCGGGGAGTCTCTTAGCCCGGCCCGGTTCCGGGGTTCAGCTTGCCGCCTCTTTGTCGTGCTCGATCATGGCGTAGGCGGAATGATTGTGAATCGACTCGAAGTTCTCCGATTCGACCACGTAAGCGCGAACGCGCTTGTCCTGATTGAGCGCCACCGCCACATCGCGCACCGTGTCCTCGACGAATTTCGGGTTGTCGTAGGCACGCTCGGTCACGTATTTCTCGTCGGGCCGCTTCAATATTCCATAGACTTCGCATGAGGCCTGCGCTTCGGCGATGTCGATCAGCTCCTCCAGCCACATATGTTCGACCAGCTTCGCCGTCAACGTGATGTGCGAACGCTGATTGTGCGCGCCATAGTCGGAAATCTTCTTCGAGCAGGGACAAAGGCTCGTGGTTGGAACCACGACCTTGAGCCACACATGGGTCTTACCGCCGCGGTGCTCCCCGAATATGGTCGCCTGATAGTTCATCAGGCTTTCGACGCCGGTGACGGGCGCCTTCTTCATGACGAAGTAGGGAAAGGTCATCTCGATGTGGCCGGCGTCCGCGTCCAAGTGCTCGGTCATTTCCGCGAGCATCTTGCCGAACGAGTCGACCGAGATTTCGCGCTCGTGCCGGTGCAGTATCTCCACGAAGCGCGACATGTGCGTGCCCTTGAAATTGTGGGGCAGATTCACGTACATGTTGAAATTCGCGACGGTGTGCTGTTCGCCGCGGGCGCGGTCCTTCACCTTGACCGGATGATAGATGTCCTTGATGCCGACCTTGTTGATGGGTATTTGGCGCGTGTCGGCATGGCCTTGTACGTCCTCTACAGGCTTCACATTCGGCTTCTTGGCGGGGGCGTCGACGGTCATATTGGGTTTCCTGCTGAAGCGATCAGGCCCTACATGGTGCCGAAACCGCGAATTCCAAGAATATTAGACGATTCGTCCCGGCTTGGGCGATGGGCCGGCGCCGCCTCGGCAACCGACAGGCGGAATCGGCGGGCGGTATCGGTGTTTCGAGGCCAACAAGCCGCCCCCTGCGCCGATTTGCACCCCGGCGGCCTCCGGCTCGAGCCCGGGCGTCCGCCAGGCAGTCCTCAAACTCGGCGATCGACCACGTAGGCCGCCAGCCAGGCGAGCACTTGAGCGCGCTCTCCGAACTGAACGAGCCGATCGCTCGCGCGCTGCTGCAGCTCGCGCGCATGTATCTTGGCGGCTTCCAGTCCGAGAACGCTGGTGTAAGTCGGCTTGGCCCGGGCTGCATCGGCGCCGGTCGTCTTGCCCAGATCCTCGGTGCTGCCTTCGACATCGAGGATGTCGTCCTGGATTTGGAACGCCAGCCCGATGTCCTGCGAATACCCGTCGAGCGCTTCCCACTGTGCCGCACTCAGCTGGGTGGAACACGCCGCCGCCATCAGCACGCTCGCGCGGATCAGGGCGCCGGTCTTGCGTCGGTGCATGGCCTCGAGTTCCGTCAAATCGAGATGGCGGCCCACCGCGGACAGGTCCAACGCCTGGCCGCCCGCCATGCCCGCGGTGCCGCTCGCATCCGCCAGAATCTGAATCATCTTCAGGCGCGCTTCGGAACTCACCCCCGCCGCTCGATCGCGGGCCAGCAGCGAAAATGCCAGGACCTGCAAAGCGTCCCCCACGAGTATGGCGGTAGCCTCGTCGAAGGCGCGGTGCGTCGTGGGTCTGCCGCGGCGCAGGTCGTCGTCGTCCATCGCCGGCAGATCGTCATGGACCAGGGAATAGGAATGAATGAGCTCCACCGCCGCGGCCGGCGCATCCAATGCGTCGAGGTCGAGCCCCAGGGCCTCTCCGGTGCAATAGACCAGCAGGGGACGCAGTCGCTTGCCGCCGCTCAAGACCGCATAGCGCTGCGCCGCGTGCAGGCGCTGCGGTATCAGGTCGGCCGCCGGCAACACGGCGTCGAGCACGGCCTGGACGCGCGATTGATAACCGCGCAGCCGTGCCTCCAGGGCATCCTTTCTCACAGCCCGCGCTCAGCCGGCTTTGGAGTCGTCGGCGGTGAAGTCTTCAATCGCGGGCTCGCCGGCTTTTTTGAGCAGGATCTCGACTTTCTGCTCCGCCTCTTTGAGCGCGGCTTGGCAGGTTCGAGTCAGCATCACGCCGCGCTCGAATGCGGCCAGGGATTCTTCGAGCGGCAGGTCGCCTTGCTCGAGGCGGGCCACCAGCTCCTCAAGGTCGCGCATGGCCGTTTCGAAATCCGGCTTTGCTTGGATGTCGGCTTTGGGTGGCGGCATAGCCAGGAACGGTACACAGGCGCTGCGGCCGGGTCAAACCTGAAAGAACATTGCCGAGTCGTGAGGTGCGTCACAACCGCGGGGTCGCGCCGTGGCCGCTTTTGAGTAACATGGCCATTGGGAAGCTGTATGACAATCTCACTCAAATCAATTGCCGCTTGTGGGTGCCTGGGCGCCGTGGTTTTGGCCGCTGCCGCCTGCAGCCCGCGAAGCATTCCGCCGAAATCGGTCACCGATCTGATGGAAGATCGCGTGACTCTCGATGGCGTGCTGATGAAATGCAATCAAAACGAGTCCAAGGCGCGTAGCGACACCGAGTGCCTGAATGCGCGGGTCGCCATCGAGCGTCTGGCCACCCAAAACGAGCAGGAGGAGACGGCGAAGCGGGCCGCGGAATTCGAGCGCAGCCGCGAGCAACTGCGATTGTCCCAGGAAAAGCAGCGCCAGGAAGAGGAAGCGAAGAACCCCAAGGTCGATGCGTACCACCTGCCTCTGGTGCCGGTCGACCCCGCTCCGCCCGCCGCGGCCCCCGCGCCGGCGGCGAGCAATACCAGCCCGCCCGTGGCCCGCGAGTCCAATCCCTAAGAGCCGATCGGCCCAGATGGGCTTGCAGCCGCGCTTGGCCAGATGGGCCTGCATCCGTGCGTGCATTTGGGCCCCGCCTGGACTAGATTGCGGGCCTATCGAATCCGCGCATGAGAATCGAACCGTGTGTGAAACCTTCGGCCGACGATTGATCCTGGTGGGGTTGGCCGTTGCGCTCGGCGCCGGCTTGAGCGCGATGGCGCCGGCGGCATTCCTGCCGTCGAATTCTCTCGTGATGGAATTGAGGCACGGCGACTGCAGGGCTGCGGTGAAGTCGGTAAATCCCATCGTAACGCAGAACGATGCTCAGACCGCGTTCATTGCCGGACGCATGCTCGACGAAGGCCTTTGCGTGCGTGAGGACGCCGTCGCGGCGGCCCATTACTTTGCACGCGCAGCCGAGTTGGGCGATCGGGACGCAGTCCTCGATTTTGCCGCGAAGGTCGGCCTCGGACAGGGAACCGACCAGGACTATCAGCGCGCGGGCGATCTGTGCCGCGCGGCCGGTGTGGACTCGCAGGGCCGCTTTTCGAGCTATTCGCTCGGCTACGCGTGCACCTTGTCGGGGGTTGCCGGCAAGCTGCTGCGAAAGACTCTACCGGCGGGCGCGTTCAAACCCGTGGCGGGCGCCACGGCGCTGGTCGAGTTCACGCCGAGGAGCGGGCAAATGCGCGTGCTGCAGAGCCCGCACGTCGCATCCGACGAGGCCCGGACAGGATCCTGGGTATCCCACCCAATGATCGATGCGCAGCAAGAGATCGGGAAGGCGTGGCATGGAGCCTTGGCGTCGGTTCCCGTGCCCGATGCGGCGCGTCTGGACGATCAGCCTGTCGGTCTGCCGCTTGACCTGGACCTGACTCTCGAACTGCAGCGTCGAACCGATCGGTCCGACGATCTGCAGCAATTCCAGCCTCTGTTCAAGGGCGATATTCACGGGACCGACGTAGCGCACTAGCCGTCGCCGATGCATCTACTGCGGAGCCAGCGGCAGGGGCAGGGGAGGTTCCTGTCTGGCGATCTGATGCGCCAGGGGCGCCGCGACTCCCAACCGATCCGCCGACGCAGCCGACATCGAGGCACTTTTGATGAAGGGATTCGCGATTGCCTGGCCCCCCGTGAGCAGCTGCTTGGCGAGCGCGCGGCTCAAGTATTGATACACCGGCGTCGGAAACAGCGCTTGGGTGATGAGGCCTGCAAACTGCCGCGGGTCGGCGCCGGCGGCTTGGACCACGGTCAGAGCGTCGCGCAGTCCCTCGACCACGCAAGCCATCAAAAAACTGGCGGCGGCTTTCACGACATTCGCGGTTGCCGGGTCGGCACCGATCACATCGACGCGGCCGAGTACCTGCAGCGCCGGGCGGCATCGCTCGATGACGGCCTCATCGCCGGCCGCGGCGATGTAGAGCTTTCCCGATTGCGCGGCCTCCGGGGGTCCAAACACCGGGGCGGACAAATAGCTCTGTCCATGTTGACCGTGAGCCGCGGTCAGGCGCGCCGCCAGGGTGTCACTGATCGAACTCATGCCGGCATGCACGAGTCCAGGCCGGCCCATGGGCAGAAATCGGCCGCTTCCCCAAAACAACTGCTCCACCGCCTCATCGTCGGAAACCATGCTGATCAGCAGATCTGCATCGCACGCCTGCTCCGGTGTGTCGGCGACCACCACGCCGTCGCGCAGCAAGGCCTCGGCGCGGCTGCGCGTGCGGTTGTAACCGATCACACCGAATCCTGCCTGAGCGAGGCGCCGCGCCATCGGCTGTCCCATGCTTCCCAATCCGAGAATGCCGACACGCATATCTATTTCTGCTGCTCCAAGGGGTAGGTTCGAGGGGCGTCCGCATTGGGGGCGACGGCCGGCGTTTGAGCCGCCGCCGGGATGTCGGCTTGCGGCGCCGGCGAACCTCGCACCGCGGTGTGGGTCACCTGGGCCAGCCGATCCATGAAGCGTTGCGCGGTCGCCGGCGCGGCCGGCGCCTGGCCCGAAAATATCTCCGTGGCCGTCACGCCGCCCTTGCCGTACAGCGCGGCGTTGGCGGAGCGGTCAATCGAAATCACGCTTCCATCCAGCGCGATGCCGCCGAACAGGCCACGGGTGCGCGCATAGGAATAGATTTCCGCATTGAACTGCACGTCGGTCGCAGCCGAGCCTTGGCGGCCGACGGGTCCGGTGGCCACCGATGCATCGGCACCCAAGGTCAGCTTGCCGCCCGCGATGCCTTCGACCCCCGTCTTGGTGGTGAACACCAAGATGATGTCGGAGGACTGCGCCCCCGCTTGAAAGCCCCAGCTGCCGCCGGTCAGCGAGATGAAGCTTGGATTGCTCCAGGGTGAGCTGAGTTTGTCGCGTACCACGAGCACGCCGTTGCCGTGACGTCCGCCGAATATGAAGGCCACCTTGGTGACATCGGGTATCACCGCAATTCCATAGGCGCGCGACAGCAGCGCATCCGGAATCCGCTGATCCGGCATGGCTTGAACCTCTTCGAGCACTTCCGTGGCGGTGAGCAGCCGGCCCTCCTCGCGTGCGCCGGCGTGTGCAACATTTACAATCGCGGCGGCGGCGAGGATGGCGCAAAAGTACAGCGTAGAGGCAATGTTCTTTCTGGTGGGCATCAAGGCTCCTGGTTGGAATTATCGCGCCGCCATAGCGGGGGGACCCCTAGCCGGCGGGATAGTTCACAAGCTTACCGCTTGTCGGGCGCTGCGAGAACCCGTGCGGCCTCAGAATCCCGGTGATGCGCGCGATAGTACTGGGCCAGCCGTGCGGTCGCCTGCTGTGTTGCGGGATGCTTCGGGCCCACGGTCGCCAACAGCCTCGAGCGGGCTGCGACCAGCATGGGTTCACCCTCCACAGCCTTGTCCCGCGCGATCAGAACCCAGCCCAAGCTCGCCTCGCTGCGCGCAACCCGCCAGCTATCGGCACCGGCCAGCACGGTGTTCATATCGACGGCTGTACGGATTTCCGCTTCGGCGGCCGCCAGCGAGCCGCGCCGCAGCAGCACTTCGCCGAGCAACTGGTGGGTGGAAGCGACGAATAGATGTCGCGCGGGCAGGGATTGGGCGTATACGGCAAGTGCCTGGCGCGCATCGGCCTCGGCGGTCGGAAGGTTGTCGGCTCTCAAAAACAGATTGGCCAGGGCATCGAGATAGTAGCCCGTCATGTAGTGGTTGGGGCCCAGCCGATCTCGCGTGATTTGCAACGCAGCCTGAGTCGCTTCGATGGCCCGGGTAATGTCGCCCTCTCGATCGTAGAGAATCCCCAAGTCTCCTTCGATGGCCGCGATCCGCTGGTTCTCCGGTCCGAAGACATTGCGCTCGATTTGCAGGGCCTCATTCAGGACTTGCTCCGATTCCGCATATTTTTCGCGTTGCGTGAGGATGTAGCCCAAGGTGGCCAAGGCGATCGCGTTGTCGGGATGGTTTCGACTGACGGTCGATTGGAAAATCGTCAACGCCTCGCGCTGGTAGCGTTCAGCGAGTGCATAGTCGTCCATCCACACGGCCGTCGAGGCGAGTCCGTTCAGCGTCGAGGCAACTTGCAGGTTCTGACTGCCGATGGCATTCCGGTAGATAGTCAGCGCCTTGGTATAGAGTTGCGAGGCGCGCACCGGGTCGCTCTTGGCGTCGAGTGCGAAAGTGGCATATTGCACCAAAATGTCCGCGGTCTGGGTCGCTTCGGCGTCACCGCCGCTCTCCGACAGCGTCACCGCCTGTACTAGATAGGCCTCTGCCGTAATCAAATGACCGGCATCGGTCAGCGCGCGCGCCAAATTCGCCAGCGCCACGGCCACGCGCGCATTGTCGATCGGGCGCTCCTGCCGGCGTATGGCAACCGCCTGCTCGAACAACGGGATGGCCCGCTCGCTCAAGCCCTGACGGCGATAGGCGAGACCGATGCTTTCCAGAAGCTGGGCTCGCACCTCCGGCTGCAGGCTCACATTCCCCGTGATTTTCTCCGCGCCGCGATCGAGCAGGTCCCTGGCGGTTGGTTCATGTCCCTGAGCGTTGAAGGGATCCGCCTGTGAAAATACGTCGACCAAGAAGGCCGACACCTGTTGTGCCCGATCGCGCTCCTGGATCGTGGCGTCGCGCGCCAATTCGATGCGATGATTTTCCCAGAGCATGATGCCCGCGAAGCACGCGAGACTCAGGAAGGCGGCGGCAACGCCGCCCGCCACGATCATGTGCCGCCGCAGAAACTTCGCGGTGTTGTAGCGCCAATCCCCCTGTCTTGCGCGTACCGGCTGGCCGAGAAGATGCCGATTCAGATCGTCGGCGAGAGCTTCCACCGAGGGGTAGCGGCGGTCCGGCTCCTTGCGCATCGCCATGGCGACGATGGCGTCCAGATCGCCGCTCAACCGGGCGCGCAGCCGCTGCGGCGAGAGCCCGCGCCGATCGGAGATGCGGCTGCGATCGGCGTCCTTTTCGCCGCTCAATTTGGAAATCACCATCTGGCTCGGCCGCACCGGGTCGTCCATGCAGATGGCGCGCTCGAGCTGCAGCTGGCTGTAGCTCAGCAGCCGATAAGGCGAACGGCCGGTCAGCAGCTGGTACAGCAGCACCCCCAGTGCATAGATGTCCGTGGCCGTGGTGATCGGCCTGCCGAGCACTTGTTCGGGCGCGGCGTTCTCCGGCGTCAGTATCCTTTCCTGCAGACGCGTCACGGGCAGGGTGTGCGACAGACTCTCCGGAGCGAGCAGCTTCGCGATGCCGAAGTCGAGCAGCTTCGGTGCGCCTTCGCCGAGGACGAAGATATTGGACGCCTTGATGTCTCGATGAACCACCAAGTTGCGATGCGCATACTGCACCGCGGTACACACCCGCACGAACAGCTCGAGCCGTTCGCGAACGAATAGGGTGCGGGTGTCGCAATACACGTCGATGGGTTCGCCGTCGACGTGTTCCATCACCAGATACGGGGTGCCGTCGTCCAGATCGCCGCTGTCGATCAGACGGGCGATCGACGCATGATCGAGGGTGGCGAGAATATGGCGCTCACTATGCAGCCTGCTGCGCAGCCGCGGATGCAGGGTCGCATGCTGCAAGACCTTGATGGCAACGGTCTGTTGATACTGCGAGTCGTCGCGCTCGCCGCGGTACACCGTGCTCATGCCGCCATGGCCGAGAATCGACACCACTCGATACGGGCCGATGCGCGTGCCGATGAGCCGGTCCTGGTGGTCTTCGAGCAGCGATTCGGCCGCTTCGCCGATAGCATGCAGCAGCATGTCGCCGTGCCGCGCGTCGGATTTGAGCAAGGATTCGACCGAAGAGAGCAATTCGGTGTCGTCGCCGCAAGCCCGCGCCAAGCGCACGGCACGCTCGTTCTCGCTGGTGTCGATCATTTGCTCGAACAGCGACTGAATCTGCTGCCAGCGAGCGCGCGGAATCATGCCGGCCCACCACCGCTGATTTCGTTCAGCAGCCAGGCGCGAGCCAGACGAATATCGCGGTGTACCGTGGCGGCGGACGTGCCGAGCGAAGCGGCGATCTGGTCGTAAGTCAGGCCGCCGAAATAGAAGAGTTCGATGACCTGGGCCAAACGCGGTTCCATCTTCTGCAGCCCCTCGATGGCGTCGTCGAGTTCGACGACATCGAAGTCCATCGGCGGCAGTACCTCGCCCGTTTGCTCGGCGACAATCTCCCGGGAGCCGGAATTGCGCTTCATGCGCGAGCGTGACTTTGCGTGATCGACCAACACACGGCGCATGAGGCGCGAAGCGAGGGCAAAGAAGTGGCCGCGGTCCTGCAGTGCGACATTGGCCTGAATCAACCGCATGAAGGCTTCATGCACCACCGCAGTCGCCTGCAGGGTATGGCTGCCCCGCTCCGCCCGCATGTAGCTGCGTGCCAGGCGGCGCAGTTCGTCGTAGACCAGCGGCGTCAAACGCTCCAGGGCCTGGGGGTGGCCCGATCGCCACTCCGTCAGTAGCTGGGTGAAGTTGGCCGGCACTTGCATGGTCGTTTGCTCATCGCCCCAGGGGGATCTTGTTCACAAGACCAGGGTTTCCCCTAAGCATACAGTGTGGTGCCGACATGAGGGAATTTCCCTCTGGGCGTCGCTGTTACAACTGAGGGTCGCCTCGTTTGGTGGCCCCAGTTTGTCGTGCTTGTCAGTAAATCAATCGGAGAAATCATTATGAAGTTCAGTTTAATAGCTTTGGTCGCCGGCTGCGCAGTAGCCAGTTCCGCTTTTGCGCTCACGGATTCGGTGCCCACCACCCCGCCGCATGCCTCCTTGATGGACTCGGTGCCCACCACGCCGCCGCATGCCTCCTTGATGGACTCGGTGCCCACGACCCCGCCGCATGCGTCCTTGATGGACTCGGTGCCCACCACCCCGCCGCATGCCTCCTTGATGGACTCGGTGCCTACGACCCCGCCGCATGCCTCCTTGATGGACTCGGTGCCCACCACGCCGCCGCATGCCGCCCCGATGGATTCGGTCCCCACGACCCCGCCGCATCAGGCCTAGACGAAGGAGATGTTTGCAATGTATCGCCGAAAAGTAATGCTGACAGCCGCAGCGCTGTTTGCGATCGGTGTCGCGTTCGCGGCCCAAACGACCTTGCGCGCGGATTGGGGTGAGAACGCTTCCGGGCAGCAATCGCCCTGGGTGCCCGGGACGAATGCGCTGATGTCGGCCCAGGAGCGCGACATTTCGGTCATGCCGCCGCCCCGGTAGCAATGCCGGGGCCATTCGCCTGAGGCTCCGTGACGTGACCACGGAGCCTCGGCGCGTGCCCGTGTGCGCTAGACTTGCGGGCATCCACAACAAAAAGGTGCCCCTTGTCCCCCATCCTCGTCATTGCTCATCGCGGCGCCAGCGGCGAGCGCCCCGAACACACCCTCGAATCCTACCGGCTGGCCATCGAACAGGGTGCCGACTACATCGAGCCGGATTTGGTCATGACCCGCGACGGAGCCCTGATCGCGCGCCACGAGAATGAGATCGGGGGCACGACGGACGTCGCGCAGCATCCAGAGTTCGCGGCGCGGCGCCGCACTCAAATCATCGACGGCGAGTCCATGACGGGCTGGTTCACGGAGGATTTCACCCTCGCCGAGATCAGGACCTTGCGTGCCCGGGAGCGCCTGCCGGACCTGCGCCCTCAAAACTGCGCCTTCGACGGGCGGTTCACAGTCCCCACCTTCGATGAAATCATGCAATTGGCGGTCGATGCCAATCGGCGCCGCGGCGGCGCTCGGATTGGCGTCTATCCGGAGACCAAGCATCCGGCGCACTTTGCCGCGCTCGGTTTGCCGCAGGAGCAGGCGGTCCTCGATACCTTGCAGCGCTACGGGTATGCCGAGGCGGGTAGTCCGGTGGTCATTCAGTCGTTCGATCCGGGAAACCTGCGCCAGTTGCGCGGCATGACCCGGCTGACCTTGCTGCAGCTGCTCGAGCACGAGCTGGGCGACCTGGGCGAGATCGCCAAGTACGCGGATGGAATAGGCATCGCCAAGGCTCTGGCGACCGTCGAAGGCGTGCGCGCCGCGCATGCGGTCAACCTCAAGGTCCATGTATGGACCTTTCGCGCCGAGAACGAGTTTCTTCCCGACGACTTGAAGATCGGCGGCTCGCCGGCGGCGCACGGCGATCTGGAATCGGAAATCCGCCGGTTTCTGGACCGCGGCATCGACGGTTTCTTCGTGGACTTTCCCGCGATCGGCGTGCGGGTCAGGGACGCCTACATCTCGGGAGTCCAGCCCTTGCACCAGCCGCCGACCGAGACCAGCTTGCCGGGGAATAGACTGCACGGTCGGTAGGTATTTCCCGCGGTTCCCTGCAGCTGCAGGCAATTCTCGCAATTCGATCCCTGCACGTATTGCGGATATTTCTTGGGGTCGACCTGCGAGGCGTTCAGGACGTAAGCGAGGGCGATCGCGGCCGGATCCTTGACATCGAGCTGCGGCAGCTCCGCACCAATGGTCCGCCGGGACGGCAGGATTACCGCTGCGGCGGCGGCGAGCGCCATGTTTTTCACCGCCGTCCGGCGGGCGATGTCCGCGCCGCGGCGATTTGGATCCTTCATGCGGGCTCCGCTTGGATCAGAAGAACATCGACATAAAGAGCTGAAAGACGGTGGCGTCGAAATGGTACAGCGGTTCCGACCCCGGCTGGTACATCGGCTCGCCGAAGTCCTTGATGTCGGTAAAGTCCAGATAGTGGAATTGAATGCGGCTGACGTCCAGAGTGACGGTGCCGCGCTTGAACATCTTCCAGCCGTTCGGCAGGAAGGCATACGTGACTTTCGCGCCGATGGTGTTGTTTTCCGAGGCGGCCAGATCTTGGTCGCGGGCCATGAAGTTTTGCGAGTCGGCATACGGGAACAGGTCGCTGTAGAAGGTCGCTTGATTCTGCTTGTAGAAGCGCAACCGGCCTTCCAGTATCCACACCTTGCCCAGAGGGTGGGTGTAGTCCAGTTCGTAGGTATTGCCGGTGATGCCCCAGGTATCGCGAAAGAATCGATAGGAGCCGGTAACGGCAGCCCGGTAAGGCAGATAGTATTTGGCGCGCACCTCGACCGAGGTGCTGGTCCGGGTATCGGGGTACACCTGGCTCGCCAGGAGGTAGCCCTTGGCGCTGCCCGGGGCGAGATAGCGCACGGATCGATACGGGTTCGCCAGGTATCCATCGTCGGTGATGACTTCCAGAGTCGCGCCGGTGATGAGATTCTTGGTGAGAATCTGCGACAGTCCCGCCGTGTAGCTGCGGTCTTCCGCATGACCCAGCCAGGAGATGACGGGTATGAAGGCCGTGCCGTTGTTTTCGCCCACCGCGTCGCGGGTGCGGGCCCAGCCGAGGTTCAACGTCGTCAGGTCGCCGAACATGTCCTGGCTCAGGGAGAAGCTCGTGGTATTGGAGATGTAGTCCCGCTCGACGCTGTTGATGTAGGAGGCCGAGTAGGTGGTCTTGTCGTGGACGAATTCGGCGGTGATGGTCTTTTGCTTGCGCTCGTCCTTGATCTGGCTGGCGTTGCTCAATACATCGATGGAGGCCCCGCTCACCTTGTCGATGAAGTAGTTGCCTTCGAGCGCAAAGTTCTCCGTGAGATTCTTGTGCACCGCCACCGACTCGCCGGTGATGTCCATCCCGCCGCCGCTGTACTTGCTGTAGAACAGATCGGCGCGGTCGTCCGGCAGCACGTCGGCGCTGGTGGCGCGCACCAGCAGCAGCGCCGCGACCACGGCGATTCGAGGCAGAATGCGCTGCACCGGGACCATGTGCCTCAATTGCAGCCGCAGCCGCCGCCGGCGCCGCCCGTGGCGCCGCGGGATCCCTCCCGCGTCTCACGGATGTGATCCATATAGGCCGACGAAATCGCGTCGCGATCCCACGCCATGATGGGGTCCGCCAATCGATCCCGCTCATAGGGCTTGACCCAGGGCTGGATGCCGCATGCGTTCAAGAACACTACGGCGCCGATCAAACTCAAGAGGCGGAGGCGGGTCATCGGCTATTCCCGTATGAGCTGGCGGATACGGTCCTGATACTCGTTCTCATCGCCCGGCTTGTAGCCGCGATGGATGTAGCGAATCTCGCCCTTTCTGTCGATGATCACCGAGCTCGGCATCTCGTCGACGTGGTAGGCCTTGCTGACCTGATTGGCTGGATCGAGCAACACCGGAAAGCTGACCGGCTTGCGCGCCATCAGTTCCTTGACCGGAGGCGCTTCCTTGTCGACATTGACGCCGATCAGCGTGAAGCCGGCCGGCTTGTACTTTTTGTACATTTGATCCAGCAGCGGCATTTCCTGCTGGCAGGGCCCGCACCAGGTGGCCCAGAAATTCACCATGACGACCTGGCCCTTGTACTGGCTGAGCGCGCCGGGCGCGCCCGTCAGCGTGGTGAGCGTGAATGCGGGCGCAGGTCCGCCCGCGTCGGCCGCGAAGGCCGTGGCCGCGACTGCGACCGCCGCCAGGGCACAGCGCCTCAAGAGTTTTGCAGTAACGCTTTGCATGGATCTCTCCTCAGAAAAATGTGGTCAAACCCAGGGTGGCTTCGATGTTGTGGACGTTCTTGTCCACGCCGAACAAGTCCGATTCGAACACGTGATCCCTGACATCCATGTGCAGGGCAAGCCAGTCGGTGATCAGAATCCGCGACCCCACCCCAAAATTCAGCGCAAATTGGTCCTGATCGGCGAATTTCACATCGCCGATGCCGACCGTGACGTAGAGCGCCGAATTGAACGCACGGCCGCGCCCGAGAAAGATCTCGCCGGGCAGTACGTTGTAGCCCACGTCCAGGTCGTAGTACGTGAACTGCCTCCCAGAGTTGCTGAGGACGGTAATCTGCGGGAAGACCTCCTCGAGGCTGCTCTGGCCGGCCTTGGAGCGGGCCAGATACCCTTCCAGGAAGATATCCTCGGACACGTGATAGGCCGCGCGCACGCCGTAGATGGGGTTGGTGCCGAAATCCTCGATGCTCAGGGCCCCGAAGTAGGCGCCGAGTTCGAAGTCCTTGGCCTTGATCTTCGGGGTCTTTACTTCGCGGCGGTTGACCTGCGGCTCGATGACCGTGGGTTCCCCCTGCGGCTCCTCGGCAACCACCGGCGTCGGCGCCTTTTCGCCGCGATGGAACCAGCTGCAGCCGGACAGCAGCGCTGCCGCTAAAAGAACACTGCAAAGCCGAGTTTCCATTCTTCCAGTTCCTCGCTCACATTCAAGTTATTGAAGACGACGTAGTGGCGCCAATCGGCACGCCACATGAATCGTCTGGTGATGAACCCACGGGCACCCAGCGAGGCATAGGCCATCTGGTTGCTCTTGTCGAGCGGTGCGGGCGGTACTTTATCCTCGATGTACTGATACGCGGTGCCGATTCCGGCCGTCGGAGAGAACCACTTCCACTCCGGCACGAACGTGTGCCGCAGGCCGATCGAAGCCACGTAGCGGTTGTCGAGCGTGCCGAATGCCTGCTGCACGACGAATTCGGCGTCGATGCTGTCGGTGATCCCGAAATCCGCGTAGGCCGTGACGAGGTTCTGCCGGTTGTAGACGCCGTAGCCCGCCCCCAGCTCCCAGCGATGCGTCGAGAAGTCCGGGTACGGAGGTATCGGCGCCGGCTCTCCCGAAGCGAGAGTGGTGACCGCCAAATCCGTGCGCCGCACCCAGCCCTCCTGTCCGTGCGGTGCACGCACCTTGTACCAGTCGGTGCGGCTGTAGAGCACGGTGACGAGCTCGTCGCGTCCCACCACGTAAACGACGGGAAAGCCCCGCCCGGGCCCGGAATGCATTTCCACATAGGGCTGGGTGACGACCAGTTCGAGGTAGCGTTCCGCGGCATGTGCAGTGGTGCTATAAAACGCCTGCAGCAACAGCATCAGCGCGAGCAGTGGACGCATCTTCGAGGTCAGTTCGCAACCGGCGCGACGAATGGGTCGTTGTAATACTGCGCGCCGATATCCATCCATTCAGAGATCAAACGCAACTCCGCGGGCGTCAAGTAGCCTGTGTGGTCCGGTACCAGGGCGTGATTGGTGCCATCAAACGCGCTCAGAAACTTCGCCGCCGACCCGGCCGCGCTGCCGGCCGTCACCGGCGCCGGCAATGATACCGGAACCATGATCGTAGTCGGCAAACCCGTGACCGGATTCGGCGGACCCGGTTCGGGCACCAAAAGGTCCTGCAACACCCCCATATTAAGCGTCTGTTCGTTGTGAGGGAACAGCAGTTGCTCATAAGAGGTGACAACCGTCGCGACGACGCTCGATGTGCCGCCCGTCAAATCCAACTGCCCGGCGGGGACCTGAACGGCATTCGCCGCACTCACGGTATTGTGGCAGGTCACGCAAGTCACCGATGTGTCCGCCACGCCGTTGACGGTCGCCGTGCGCGTCGACAGGTTCCAAATGGGCTGCAGTTGTCCCAAATTCAGCGGCGGCATATTGGGGTAGTACTCGATGATGGCGCGGCAATAGGCGCTCCACGGGGCGCAATTCGCGTTGTCCGCGAGGGTCGGCGGCGGCGTGGACAGCGCCGAATACAGATAGGAGATCGAGGTATCCGCCGGCAGGCCCGCCGGCAGGGTTACGCCGGTGGTCCAAATGTTGGTGTAGATCACATCGGTGCTCAGGATCTGCGAGCAGGTCATGCCGCTTCCCGGATCGCAGCTGATCCGCGCCAGGGTCTCCGCCATGGTCTCCCCGGCGTTGGCAAATAGCGCCGGATTGGTGCTGGGGAAGGGCTGCCCCGTGGTCGGGGCGCCGGGATTGACCGCGACAGTCAATCCCGAGCGGCCGTGCGAGGTCTTGTTGGCGGTGCTGTGGCAGCCGTTGCAGGATTTCGTTTCGCCGGGCAGCAACTGCAGCCAGGTGGAATGGGTCGACAGGGTGCGCCGGGCATTCGCGTCGACGATGTCGATGGTGAAGGGCACGTCCGCCGGGACTTGGATCTGGACGGACCCGTCGGGCTGAATGGGTGCGTAGCCGAGAATCTCCCTCATGCCCTGGGCCCTGCCCAGGGGCCCGAAGTCCGAATCATCCAGCTTGCGCACCGTCTTGCCGGGAATTTCGACCGCCTTTTCGATTCTAATGAAGCGATAGGGCCGCTGATAGAAGGGCGTCTGGCTGGGGTTGGCGACGCCGGCGATGTTCGGGGTCGCCGTATCGACGCCGTCGAAATCGTACACGCTGCTGATGTCCAGCAGTCCGACCTGGTTGGTCGCCATGGTCTGCGCGGCGGTGGTCGAAGGAACCGAGTCCGGAATGTCGGTGGCGGCGGGCTTGCGCGCCTGCAATATCACCGGCTCGACGATCATCATGCTCGCCTCGGCGCTCAATAGCGGGCTCAAGGTGCCGGCGTCGAAATCGTAGACCCACAGCGTGTACTGGGGAGGGGCCATCTGAACATTGGCGCCCGTGGTATTGCTGCTGGTGCAGACTTCGGTTGCGGTCCCGACGATCACCAAGCAGGGAGACCAGCTCACGAGCATGCGGTTGGTGCCGTCGTAGAGTGGATAGGCGGAATAGAATCTTCCGCCCATCGATGGCAGGTTCGCATCCGTGGTGACGCCCAGGGTGGTTGCGCTGGCCTGCCCGGTGCCCGCCGGGCCGCTTGGGGTGGCGGGCTGATGGATTTCCACGAAGTCGGCCGCATTGATGTCCACGATGTCGCCGCCCTGCTGGGTGCCAAGCAAGGGCCGCGCGATGGCGAGCAGCGAGCCGTCGGAGCGCTGCCGCGCATTCAGGAATTGGATGACGTTGTCGTTCGTGCCGGCAATATTGGCGCCGGTGGCGTGGCTGTTGGCGCCATAGAACAGTTCCAAGCCCGTGCCGTCCGGATTCGTCCGGTACAGGCTCACCTGGTTGGCGCCGTTGACCAGCTCCCACCGCGAAAACACCACCTGACCATTGCTCAATACCGATGGGTCGAAGTTGTGGTTGGTATCGAAGCTGATCTGATGCATGTCGGTGCCGTCGCCATTCATGACATGCAACAGAAATATGGCCTGTTCCGCCGGGCCATTGTTGGTCACGGAGGCATATTGGGGGCGGTTTTCATCGAGCAGGATGGACTGGGTCGCCAGCTGGCGGGTGGATGCGAACACGATGCGTCCGTCGGGCAGGTAGTGCGCGCCGACGTCATGGCCGCTCGTAATGTCGTCGTTGGTCAGTTGGGTGACGGCCTGGGTCGTGGCGTTGTATGTATAGATGTGCCAATTGGGCTGTTTGACATCCGTGTTGGCCATATTCGGGTTCAGGGGCAGGCGCAGCGAGAACACGAGGGTGGTTCCGTCCGGGGATACATCCAGGTCGCGGACATCGCCCATGCCCTTGGTGATGGAACCGGTCACGTTGACCTCGGCCCCGGCGGCATTGGCCTGGCTGCGAATGTACAAATCGCCCCCCGGCGTGGAGGTGATGAGGTCGAGCACACTGATATCGATCGGAGGGATGTCGTTGTCGTTCGCCTTCGCGTTTGCCGCCGGCACCGGACGCTTGATGTAGGCCAGGGGGTAATTGGTGATACCCGGGGTCAGTGTCTCGCCGCCGGCCACGCCCGGCGCATGCCCGCTCGCCGCGCTGCTGCACCCCTGCAGGGCGAGCAGGGGCAGCGTGAGCGATAGCGCCGCTAGCTTGAACAAAACGTGACGAGGTTCACGCGGACGAAAAGTGTTCATTGGTCGGCTATCCATAATCAATGACGGGCTCGGCATGCGGGCTTCGGCCGTGGAGTCCGGTTCATTGAACTTAATTGGTCTCACATGTGCATCTTCGTTCGATGTTCGTGCGCGTTCTGTTAACGCACTCACAGAAGAACTTGCCCACATCCGTTTCTCTGTGCGCAGAGCGGCAGACGGCTGGCAAATCGAGCCTCAGGATATAGCTGCGACCCGGGTGGTCGATATGTCGCGAATCGCCGACGTCGTGCGGATGAGACATTACTGGACCGCATTTCGGTTGCGTATATTCGCACCAGGTCGAAATTCACAACTCACGCGAGTGGATGTGCACATGAAGAACGGGATGGATGAACCAATGAGGCAAACTGCACGCGCCGCGGCGCAGCCGCGCGCTGTAACCTTCGCCGTGCGCGCATCCGCTCTTGCCGGCGCGCTCGCCCTGCTCGGTGCAACGGCCTTCGCCGCCAACCCCAACGCCAACCAAGCCGCGCGGATGTACAACCGCGTCGCCGGCGTTCCGCCTTCGGCGACCGTGCTTGCGTCGATGACGGCGACCGATGCGGTCAGCGCCGCGCTCATGGCGACCAACGACCCTTCTTTCTACAACAACACCATCCGCAACCTGGCGGCGCCCTGGACCAATCGCGATCAGTCGGTGTTCGTGCCGCTGAACGACTACACGGCAACGGTGGTCGGCATGGTGCGCGACAACGTCCCGTTCAACCAATTGCTCAGCGCCGACCTCATCTATATCGCCAACGCCAGCGCCACCTCCACCTACAGTCTGCCGGCGTACTCGCCGGCGAACAACGATCTCTACCAGGAGATGGATGACAACAATGTCGATCTGAGCACGGCCCTGACCCCGACGACTCAGTCTTCCATCACCGGAATACCCTCGACGGCCACGGCCGGCGTGATGACCACCCGCGGTGCGGCCAGCGCCTTCTTCGTCAACGGCACGAACCGCGCCATGTTCCGCTTCACCATGATGAACCACCTGTGCAACGACCTGCCGCTGGTGATGGACACGACCCGTCCGCCCGACCGGATACGCCAGGACGTGACCCGCAGCCCGGGCGGGGTCAGCACCTTGTTCCTGACCAATTGCGTGGGCTGCCACAGCGGCATGGACCCGATGGCTCAGGCTTTCGCTTACTACAACTTTACCTACCCGGCGAGCGAGATCGGGGCGACCGCCTGGCCCATCGGCCAGATCGTGTACACGGCCGGGCAAGTGCAGCCTAAGTATTCGATCAACAACACCAATTTCCCGCAGGGCTTCGTGACGCCGGATGACACCTGGAACAACCGCTGGCGCACCGGACCGAATCAGGTCCTGGGCTGGTCCCCGGGCACCGGCACCGGCCAGGGCGCCAAGTCCCTGGGCGTGGAACTCGCGGGCAGCCAGGCATTCGCCAGCTGCCAGGTGACTCGGGTGTTCAAGGACGTCTGTCTGCGCGCGCCGAGCAGCGCCGCCGACGTGAGCGCGGTCACCGCGATGATCACTTCGTTCCAAAGTGGCTACAACTTGCGGCAAGTCTTCGCGCAGAGCGCCGCTTATTGCATGGGGAATTGAGCATGAACCTGACACGCATAACCGGCTTGCTCGCCCTCGCGGCGTCCTTCACCTTGGGCGCCTGCAGCGGCGGCACCTCTCCGACGACGGCCACGCCGGGCGCCGGGGCGGGAACCAGCTCGACCGACGCCTACACCGGGCCCGCGGCGGCGACCGCCGACGTCACAGCCTTCCAGGTCAGCTTCTGGAGCAATGTGCGCGCGCAGAACCGCTGCGGCCAGTGCCACAATGCCACCACGCCCGCGCAGATGCCCAACTTTGCCCGCAGCGACAATGTGAACCTCGCCTATGTGCAGGCCAACACCGTGGTCAATCTGGCCTCGCCCGCGCAGTCCCTGATCGTCACCAAGGTGAGCGGCGGCCACAATTGCTGGCTTGCGGACAATAGTGCCTGCGGCCAGATCTTGACGACCTGGATCAGCAACTGGGCGAATGCCACCGGCACCGCCTCCGCCACTCAGGTGCAGCTGACGGCACCGCCCGTTCAGTCCGTGGGGCAGAGCTTGAACTTCCCGGCCTCCCCGACGGAGTATCAGAACACCATCTATACCCTCACCGGGCAGTACTGCTCCGGCTGCCATTCGCCGAACGCTTCCGCACCGCAGGCGCCTTATTTCGCCGGACCGCTGAGCCAGATCCTCGCCGACTACCAGGCCGCGATCCCCAAAATCGACTTCACCGGGTGCTCGCCCTTCATTGCCGGCACGGCGCCTCCCGCCTGCGGCACGAATTCACGTTTCTATCAGCGGTTGGCCATCGACAACCACAACTGCTGGAGCAACTGCGCCACCGATGCGGGGCTCATGCTGGCCCAAATCCAGGCGTTCGCTCAGAGCCTGACCCCGACCAACATCAACCCCTCGTATGTCGTCAGCAAGGCGCTGACGCTGACCCAGGGCACGGTGGCGAGCGGCGCGAACCGCTACGATGCCGACACCATCGCCAAGTACGAGTTCGAGACCGGCACCGGATACGTGGCCTATGACACCAGCGGCATCGATCCCGCGGCGGACCTGACCATCAGCGGCAATGTGACCTGGGCCGGCGGCTGGGGCATCAATGTGGGCGCCGGCGGCAAGGCGCAGGCAAACACGGCCTCGAGTTCCAAGCTCTACAGCCTGATTCAGGCCACCGGCGAGTTCTCGATCGAGGCCTGGGTGGCGCCGGCGCTCGTCGCGGCGAACAACTCCTACATGGTCAGCTATTCGGGCGGCGACACGACGCGCAATTTCACGCTCGCCCAGACCAATCAAGACTACGACTTCATGATGCGCAGCTCGAATTCGGACCTCAACGGCATGCCTCAGCTGCAGACTCCCGACGCGGCCATGGTGCTGCAGGCCTCCTTGCAGCACGTGGTCCTGACCTACGACCCGGTGAATGGCCGGCAGATCTATGTCAATGGCGTGAACCAGAACGTGGCCGACCCGCAGAAGGGCGGGACCATCTCCAATTGGGACAGTTCCTTCGCCCTGGTGCTGGGCAATGAAGTGTCC
Organism: uncultured Gammaproteobacteria bacterium; assembly: GCA_963837435.1. Lineage (GTDB taxonomy): Bacteria > Pseudomonadota > Gammaproteobacteria > Steroidobacterales > Steroidobacteraceae > Bog-1198. The sequence goes on along the minus strand of CAWINJ010000007.1, from coordinate 312,793 downwards.
GGCGACGATTCCTGGCAGGGGTTGATCAAGTTCGTGGCCATCCACAGCCGCGCCCTGACCGCGGCGCAGATCCTGCAGAACTACAACGCCGGCGTCGGCCAGCGCTACTACATGCTGTTCAACGTGACCACCCAGACGGGCGTGCCGCAGTCCTACATCATGTTCACGGTCAGCCAGTACGACAGCTACAGCTATCTGTTCTATCAGCCGACTTTCATCTCCCTGGACGCGACCGCCAAGCCCACCAGCATCCCCATCGCGGGCATGCGCATCGGCATCAACGGCGCCATCCCGCAGGTCGGCCAGGCGTACGTGCCGCTCAGCACCAACATCACGGCGGCGAACTACACGCCCACGGGTGAAGTGCTGTCCAACGTCGGTACGGTCATCGGGCTCGAGAGCGGGCCGCTCACCGACGTGTTCTTCCTACAGTTCGACACGCTCGGCAGCCTGTCCTACCCCATCGTCGAGCCGACGCCGGTGACCCCGCCGATGCCGCTCGGGCCGGTGGTCGCAGATGTCGGTGTGCGCACCTTTGCGTCGGTGAATTCGACCCTGGCGCAGCTCACCGGCGTGCCCGTCACGAACTCGCTGGTGAGTACGACCTATCAAACCGTGCAGCAGCAGCTGCCCTCCGTGCCGACCCTCGAGGCCTTCTCGGCCGCCAACCAAGTCGGCACGGCGCAGCTGGCGATTCAATATTGCAACGTCATGGTCACCACCCCGACGCTGGCAGCGAAGATGTTCCCGGGAGTGAGCTTGACCGGCGGGTTGTTCGGCACCCAGGCCGGCATCTACTCCGTCACCGGCCCGCTGGCGGCCGCTCTGGTTGCCAACGGCACTCTGCAAAGCCAGCCGGCGGCCACGACCATGGCGGCGGCCAACGGCACGGGCGAGCTCGACAAGCTGGTAAGCGCCCTGTGCACCAGCACGCCCTGCACGAGCACGGCGCGAGTTCAAGCAGTGACCAGCGCGGCCTGCGCCGCGGCGTTCGGCAGTGCCGACATGTCGATCAATTAAGCAAGACGAAACGAAGAGGCTTTTCACATGCGCAAGATATCGCGGAAAATACCCAAGGGCCTGGGGCTGCACGAACCGCTCCGTCATGCGGATCATCCTCGGCCGAAAACGCGCCGGCAGTTCATTGCGCAGAGCTTCATGACCGGCGGCGCGACGGTGCTCATGCCCTCGATTTTCAGCCTGCTCGCCGATCCGCGTATGGCGTCCGCTTCGCCGACATTGCCGGTCGACATTCAGAACACCATCGCCGCATGCGGCATCACGGCGGGCGCCGGCTTGATTCCCTTCATCTGCTTCGACCTGTCGGGAGGCGGCAATATCCTGGGGTCGAATGTTCTGGCGGGAGGCCCCGGCGGCCAGCTGGATTTCCTGAGCGTGGCGGGCTACAACAAGCTGGGCCTGCCAGGCACCATGGTGCCCAACTCGAGCGCCACCGGCAGTTTCGTCGACAGCACGTTCGGGCTGCGGTACCACTCGGACAGCGGCCATCTGCGCGGCATGAAGAGCGTGGTGACGACCGCCTCCGCGATGACCAATACCACCGGCACGGTGATTCCGGCCCTGTCGCAGAACGATACCAGCGACAACCCTCACAATCCCATGTACGGCATCTACCAGGTCGGCGCCCGCGGCGCCTTGCTGAACCTGATCGGCTCCACCAGTTCGGTTTCGGGCGGCAACTCGGTGGCGCCGCCGACCATGATCAATATCGCAGCTCAACCCACCAAGATCGCGGACTCCACCGATTCGCAGGGCTTGGTCAACACCGGGCAGCTGAGCACCCTGTTGCCGCCCCCGAGCAATCCCAACTCGGTCACCGATGTCACGAACGTGCTGATGTCCATGAAGCGCATCAGCGACGCCAAGTATTCGACGGTCACGGCCTATGGAAGCGGCCTTCCCGGCGGCGCGTCCACCGTGGCCAATGCCAATGCGCTGGCGCTGGGGACGGCCGGAACCCAGGCATGCGCCTACACCAAGGCGGCGTACCTGCTCAACCGTTATCCCAGCCCCTCTGCCATCGACCCCGACGTCGATCCGAATATCGTCGGATCGAGCGGAATATTCACGACGGCCCAATACCAGGGCAACTCCGATTTTCAGAAGACCGCCGCCGTGATGAAACTCGTCATCGACGGCGACGCCGCCGCGGGCACCATCGAGCTGGACGGCTTCGACTATCACACGGGTGAACGCGCCACCGGCGAGACCCGGGATTTCTCGGCGGGGCAGTGCATCGGTGCCTGCCTGGAGTACGCTGCCCGCGTGGGCAAGCCGGTCATGATCTATGTATTCAGCGACGGTTCGCTGGCCAGCAACGGCATGATCGACACGTCGGTCGCGGGCCGCGACAAGTGCGTATGGACCGCCGACAACCAAAATGTCGCCGCCACCTACTTCTTGGTCTACGACCCCAAGGCGAAGCCGCAGCCGGCGCAAAGCAATCCGGAGATGAGCCTGCAGCTGGGCTACTGCAATCCGGACGGCTCGCAGAATACGACCAGCAGTCCCGCGGGCAACAATGTCTTCAACCTGGTGCAGACCGTGGTGCTCAATTACATGGCGCTCCACAACACCTCGGCCGCGGCGAATTTCCCGACTCTGTATCCGGCGCCGAACGTGAACAACACGCTGGGCACCGGTTCCGCGCTGCAGTCGTTGATTTCATACCAGCCGCTGGCCAGTCTCGTGAACGGCATCGTTCCCGGCTGATCCCGCAGAGGCTGTCTCAAACCGGAGACACTTTGTGACGGGCTCGGCTCGCTTGTAATGAGTCGCGTTCGCGCCGGCGGCTCGCCGTGCGCGTCGCTGCCCGCTGCGATCGCGTGGAATTCGACCAACTTGCACGAATGTGCGCCAAGTCATGCAGAAATCTAGCGAAGCAGCCGGTTGCTGCGTTGACACTAGCGCTCGCATCTGCGATTTTGCATAAGGTCTGATCAGGGCATTCTCGCTGCAAAGCGAGGGCGCAAAGCTTCCGGTACGGGGCCCTACTTGAAGAATTTGAGGTCTAAGACAGCGGGGTTGCCAGAGTGAATGATTCTTCGCCGCGCCGCGGGCGCGGCTCAACAACGACCCGCTCAAGATTCCCGCGGTGAGGCGATCGGCGCATGCGTAGAGTATTGCTCGCCGGTTGCCTGATTCTCTGCGGTGCCTCTGCTGTACCGTCGATCGCGGCTGCGCCGACGCTGCTCGGCAAGGAGGCGCCCGACTTCGTCCTCAAAGCGATGGACGGCAATAACCTGCGCATGTCGGAATTTCGAGGCCAGGTGGTATTGGTGAATTTTTGGGCGCGCTGGGCCGGCGACTCGCGCCAGGAGATACCGGCGCTGGATCGAATCAACACCACTTATGAGCGCGCCGGCCTGGTGGTGCTCGGAGTTTCCGTCGACGAGGATCTGGTCCGGGCACGCGAGTTTGCGGGCGCCATGAAAGTATCGTATCCCATCGTGTTCGACACCGGTTCGGACATCGGCCGGGAGTACCTGCTGCAGAAAATGCCCATGACGATCTTGGTGGATCGTGCGGGCGTCGTTCGATATAGCAACGTCGGGTTCAAGCGCGGCGACGAGCGCGTCTATCTTGATCACATTCGCGAATTGCTGCGCGAGTAAGCAATAGGTCAGTCTATGAATTCCAAGTATCGAGTTGTGTCGATCATTGCGCGCGCAACGCTGCTGGCCGGCGCCTGTGCCTGGGGCGCTGGGGCTGCGCTCGCCGCTCCCCCCGCCGCACCCTCGGCAACCGCATCGGTCGCGGCACCCGCTGCTTCGCCCGCAGCCGGTGCTTCCGCGGCGGTCGGTGCCGCCGCTGCTGGGGGGGCTCCCGCGCCGGCCGCAGGCTCTGCCACGCCGGCCACGGATACTGCCGCGTCAGCTGCAAGTGCTCCCGCGCCGGCCACGGGTGCTGCCGCCGCACCGGATGGCGCCGCTACTGCGCCGGCGGATGCGCCGCCTGCCGATTTCAAGACTCTGGACCAGGAAGTGCAGGGATTGAAGAAGGATGTCATCGATCTGAACAAGGATCTGTTCGTGCTCGAGGAGGAACTGCTGTTCCCGGCCAACACCCAGGTTGCCCTGTACGTGTCCATGGATGTGGGCGCGTTTTTTGCCCTCGATTCGGTGACGGTCAAGATCGACAACAAGGAGGTAAAGAATTACCTGTACACGGCGCGCGAGGCGGATGCCTTGCTCAAGGGCGGCGTGCAGCAAATCTACCTGGGCAATCTGAAAGTCGGCAAGCATGAGCTGGTGGCGTTCTTCACGGGCAAGGGCCCGCAGGAGCGCGACTACAAGCGCGGCGCCACCACGACTTTCGACAAGGGGGTGGGCGCCAAGTATTTGGAACTCAAGATCACGGACCGCGTGGCCAAGCATCAGCCAGAGTTCTTGATCAAAGACTGGGAATGATGCGTGCAGAGTGTGATTAACAGACTCCGGCCGTTCATCCTGAGTGGCTTGCTGCTGGCGCTGCCGCCGGCGGCGGCGCTCGCCAAGAACGTCAAGCCCGATCCGAACGGCCTGCCCCCACAGGACGTGAAGGACCTGCACTACGGGGACGTGCTCTTCTATTTCTTTCAGGACGATTATTTCGATTCGATTACACGCCTGCTCGCGGCGCGCCAGCTCGACCGCATCCCGCACACTCAAGGCGAAGCGGAACTGTTGCTGGGCGGCCTGTACCTGTCGCTGGGCGAGCATGTCGAAGCCGGCAAGATCTTCGAAGCGCTGCTGAACCAAAACGTTTCCCAAACGGTGCGCAATAAAGCCTGGTTCTATCTGGGGAAGGTCTGGTACCAGCGCGGCTACTGGCAGGAATCCGAGCATGCCCTGAACCAGGTCTCGGATAAAATCGACCCGCGCATCAGCGCCGAGCGCTACATGCTGCTGGCGCAGCTGATGATGCGGCAGGACCGTTACGACGACGCCATCGCCGCGCTCGCCAATTGGCACGGCGCTCCGGATTGGACGGCCTATGCGCAATTCAATTTGGGGGTGGCCCTGGTGCGCAAGGACCGGCTCGCCGAGGCCATACCGTATCTGGACCGGGTGGGGCGCATCGAAACCCGCAGCGAGGAGCTATTGTCCCTCAAAGACAAGGCCAATCTGGCCTTGGGGTTTGCGTTGCTGCAGGCAAAACGCCCGGCCGAAGCCAAGCCCATCCTGGAACGCATCCGGCTCGAGGGCCCATTCTCGAGCAAGGCGCTGCTCGGCGTCGGCTGGGCGGAGGCCGGAACGGGTGAGTTCAAGCGCGCCCTGGTGCCCTGGCTCACCTTGCGCAAGCGCAGCCTGCTCGATTCGGCGGTGCAGGAGGCCTTTCTCACGGTGCCCTACGCCTACAGTCAATTGTCGGCCACGGGCCAGGCCGCGGAATTCTACAACTCCGCGATCGACTCCTTCGATGCGGAGCTCAAACGGATCGACGGCTCGATCGAGGAGATCCGCAGCGGGCATCTGCTCGACCGACTGCTGGATGACGACAAAAAAGACACATTGACGTGGTATTGGCAGCTCACGACTCTGCCGAATGCGCCGGAGTCTCGCTACCTGTATGCGCTCCTGGCGAGCAACGATTTCCAGGAAGGCCTGAAGAACTATCGCGAACTCAACTTCATGAGCCGCAATTTGGACAATTGGCGCGAAGACGTCTCGGCCTTCGACGACATGCTCGATACGCGTCAAGAGGCGTACAAGGAGCGCGTGCCGAAAGCCGATGCCGTCATGGCGGCGACCGATCTGGACAGCCTGACCCAAAAGCGCGTGGATTTCGAGTCGCGCATCAACGAAATCGAGAAGTCCAACGACGTCGCGGCCCTGGGCACGCCCGAGGAGCAGCGTACCTGGCAGCGATTGAAACGCATCGAGGACTACCTCGCGGCGCATCCGGACGACCCGGATCTGGCGGAGATGCGCGAGAAGCTGCGCCTGATGAAGGGCGTCATGTACTGGCGGCTGTCTTCGAGCTTCAAGGCCCGGCTGTGGAATGAACGGCGATCGGTCAAGGAGCTCGAGGCCGCGCTCAAAGAGACGCAGAAGCGGGCCGTGCTGGTGCGGCAGGCACGCGCCGGGGTGCCGACCAATACCGGAGCCTACGCGGAGCGCATTGCCGCAATCCGCGCGCGGATGGATCAACTGCAGCAGCGTCTCGCCGATGTGGCGGGCCAGCAGAACCGCTTCTTGCAGGCGCTCGCCATCCGCGAGCTCGAGGGCCAGAAGCAGCGCATCGAGACTTACCAGATTCAGGCGCGCTATGAACTGGCGTCGATTTACGACCACGCCGCGAACGACAAGCCGAAGGCCAAGCCGTGACGCGCTCCCGAAACACGCCGGCGGAATGGCGCGCGCTGCCTGCGGCGAGCGGTGCGAGGGGCGCCGCCGGTGCGGCGGCGCTGGCCGCGCTCCTGCTGGCGGCCTGCCCGAGCCATGCCGCCAACAAAAATCCGCCGACCATCAAGGATCTCGAGTCGCAGCAAGTCGACGTCAACACCGACCCGCCGAAGAACGTCGACGACAACAAGACCATGGAGAGCTACAAGCGCTTTCTCGACCTGAACGCGGGAGACGCGGCGCTGCGGGCCGAGGCTCTGCGCCGCTTGGGCGATCTGAACCTCGAGAGCTCCGAATCCGAGCGCATCGAGCGCGAACTGGCCACCAACGAGGGATTGCGCGCCACCGAAGCCATTCATCTGTACACCGCCTTGCTGAAAACCTACCCCAAGTACGAGCGCAACGACTCGGTGCTCTACCAGCTGGCTCGTGCCTACGAGCTCAATGCCCAGCCGGACAAGGCGCTCTCGTCCTTGGACCAGCTGGTGGCCAGCTACCCGACCAGCCGTTACATCGACGAGGCGCAGTTCCGGCGCGGCGAGTTGCTGTTCGCGGACAAGGCATATCCCAAGGCGCAGGCGGCGTATGAGGCGGTCATCAGGATCGGGGTGACGTCCGCATTTTACAACCAGAGCCTCTACAAGCATGGCTGGTCGCTGTTCAAGCAGGGTGAGAACGAGCGCAGCCTGGATTCCTTCGCCGGCGTCCTGGATTCGATGCTGGTGTCGAAGCGCAATCCCAACGAGCAGATCGAGCTCGAGACGCTGAGCCGGCCGAACCGCGAATTGGTGGAGGACACCTTTCGGGTCATGAGCATCACCTTCTCCTTTCTGGATGGCCCGAAGACCATCGACGCATTCGTCAGGCATCGGACGCCGCCGGGCCGCCTGCCGCGGCCCTACTCGTATCTTCTCTACGCGCGCTTGGGCGATCTCTATATAGAGAAAGAGCGTTACACCGACGCGGCCGATGCCTACCGCGCCTTCGTGTCGCAGGACCGCAATAACGAGAAGGCGCCGCTGCTCGAGATGCAGGCGATCGAGGCTTACCAGAAGGGCGGCTTTCCGCAACTCGTGTTGCAGGGCAAAAAGGAGTTCGTGGAGGACTATAGTTTCGGCACAGCGTACTGGCAGGGGCGGGAGCCGAAGAGCGAACCGAAAGTCGTCGCCGTGCTCAAGACCAATCTCAAGGACGTGGCGCAGTACTACCACGCCCAGGCGCAGCACACCAAGAACGTGGCGGACTATCAGGAGGCGGCGAAGTGGTATCACAGCTATCTGACCTCCTTCCCGGACGACCCAGATTCGGCCGTCACTAATTACTTGCTCGCCGACACGTTGTTCGAGAGCAAGCAATATGAGGAGGCGGCGAAGGAATACGAGAGCACCGCCTACCACTACGGCGATCATGCGAAGGCCGCGGAGGCGGGCTACGCCGCGATCGTCGCCTACGGCAAGCAAGAGGAGACGCTGAGCGGCGCGGCGAAAGCGGCGGTTCACAGCCGCAGCATCGATAGTTCGCTGAAATTCGCGCAGACATTTCCCGGCCATCCGGAGAGTGCGCAGGTCCTCACCCGGGCTGCCACGGATCTGTACACGGCCAAGGATTATCCCCGTGCCGTCGCGGCCTCCGAGGCGCTGCTGGCGCGACAGCCGCCGGTGGATGCCGGCAAACAACGGGTGGCCTGGACGGTGATCGGCAACTCCAATTTCGAGCAGGGCGTGTTCGGCAAGGCGGAGACCGCCTATACGCACGCACAGACTCTGATGCCCGCCAACGATCCGGAACGCCCGGCCATCGTCGAGCGGCTGGCCGCCTCGATCTACAAGCAGGGAGAACAGAAGAGCAAGTCCGGCGACGACGCGGCGGCGGTGGATGATTTCCTGCGCGTGTCGGCCCTGGCGCCGACTTCGACGGTTCGTGTGAATGCCGACTTCGATGCGGCGGGGCTGCTCATCAAGGACAAGCAATGGGATAGGGCGGCGGTGGTGTTGGAGGGTTTTCGCCGCAATTTCCCGCAAAGCCCCCTGCAGGCCCAAGTCACGCGCAATCTGGCGGTGGCTTACAGCGAATCAAATCATCCCGGCCAAGCCGCCGTCGAATTCGAGCAAATTGCGCAGAGTCCGGGCGAAGCGCCGGACGTGCAGCGCGAAGCGACCTTGCAGGCGGCGGATTTGTACGACAAGTCGGGCAACACGGCCAAGTCGCGCGCCATGCTCGAGGCGTTCGTGAAGCATTTTCCGCAACCCCTGAACCCGGCGATGGAAGCACGCAACAAACTGAGCGCGATCGCGGCGAAGTCCGGCGATACCGCGGGACGGGATTACTGGCTCAAGGACATCATCGCCGCCGATCGCGCCGCAGGCACGGCGCGCACCGATCGCAGCCGCGCCTTGGCCGCGAAGGCGACTTTGACCTTGGCGATTCCGCTGCGAGAAGAGTTCAAGAGCATCAAGCTCGTGGTGCCGCTGAAACGATCGCTGGCGGAGAAGCGCAAATCCATGGAGGCCGCGCTCAAGGCCTACGAGCAGGCGGCCGACTACCAGGTGGCCGAAGTCACCACCGCGGCGACCTTCGAGAGCGCGGAGCTGTATCGTCAATTGGGCAAGGACCTGATGAGCTCGGAGCGGCCGAAGAACCTGAACAAGGACGAATTGGAGCAGTACGACGTCTTGCTCGAAGAGCAAGCGTTTCCATTCGAGGAGAAGGCAATCAAATTACATGAGGTCAATGCGGCACGCACCAAGGACGGCACCTACGATGAATGGGTGCAGAAGAGCTTCGCCGCGCTGGCGCAACTCAATCCAGGCCGTTACGGCAAGGTGGAAATCGGTGAGCAGCTGGTCGAATCGATACGTTAGCGCGCTGGCGCTGGTGCTGCTCGGCGCTTGTCACAGCGCGCCGCCGCTCGACGCGCGCGGCGGCGCGCCCGTGCAAAGCCAGCCGCCCGCGGCCAAATCAGGCGCTGCCGCCGGGTCCGGCGCGACTGCGTCCGGCGCGGCCGCGACGGCAGGCACTGCATCGTCTGGCACTGCATCCTCCGGCACCGCGGCGTCCCGCGCTTCTGCCCCGAGCGGCGCTCCGGGTGCGCCGGGCTCCGTGGCCGCGGCCACCCCGGTCGATGACGCGCCCATCCCAGAGCGTGCGGCACAGCAATATACGCAGGCGCTGCAGCTCATGAAATCGGGGCGCAATACCGATGCTGAGCTCGAGTTCCAGCAGTTGGTCACCGGCTATCCACAATTGGCGGGACCGCAGCTGAACCTCGGGCTGCTGTACCTGCGCGATTCGCGCCTGCCCGAGGCGGAGGCTGTCTTCAAGGCCGTGCTCGAGCACAGTCCGAACAACGTGGTGGCCGGCAACGAGCTCGGCATCGTCGAGCGCAAGCTCGGCAAATTTGCCGAAGCCGAAGCGGCTTACCAGCGTACGATAGCCGCGGACCCCCAGTATGCTCCGGCGCATCTGAACCTGGGCGTGCTCTACGATCTGTATCTTGCGCAACCGCAGAAGGCGCTGCCCGAGTTCGAGCGCTATGTGGAAATTGCCGGTGAGAACAAACAGGTCACCGGTTGGTTGGTGGAGTTGCGCAAGCGTACCGGCGTACCGGCGCCCGCAAGGACGCAGGCACCGGCGGCGGAACCTGCTCCGGCCGCGGGCGCTGCTCCGGCGGCGGGCCCGGCGCCCGCAGCGGCACCGCCGTCCGGCCCGGGCACGCCACCTGGATCGACACCGGCGCCGGTGACCGCGCCCTCACCGCCGCCCCAGAAGGAGGCTGCATGAACAGATCAATGAAGGCCTTGAGTTTGACGGCACTGTCCTGGGCTTTCTCGGCCGCGGCCTTTGCGCAGCAGCCGGATGCAGCGCCGGCGGCGACTCCGGCGGCGCCCAAGCCGAGCGCACAGTCCGAGGCGGGAGAGCCGCGGGCCGACACCTCGAATTCGGCGACCGGCGCCCCGGCCGCCGAGACCTCCGCCGCCCCGAGCTCGGCGCCCCCGGCGGATGCCGCGCGTTCGCGCGCCACCCCGGCGGCGGCTCGGGCCCCGGCCGAGCGTGGCGCAGCGGCTGCGGGATCGGGCCAGAAGCCTGGTTCCAAGGTCGATCGGCTGGACTTGGGGATGGCGACTGTCACGGGAGACCGTGAGCAGCCGAAGGTGATGTACATCGTCCCTTGGAAGAAGTCCGACATCGGCGATCTGGCAGGCAAGCCGATGAACAGCCTGGTGGATGAAATCCTTGCACCCGTCGATCGGGATGTGTTCAAGCGTGAGGTGGTTTATTACCACGCCGTGCAAGCAGACGCGTCACAAAATGGTGCGTCGCCCAAGCCGGCGCAGCAGGGTGAGAAGTAAGTCCGAGGATCATTGTACAAAATCTGGTTGAATCTTAGGCTCGACGCCGGGTGGGTCGGGATGGAATCGCAGCGGAAGGGCATTTATTAGGAGCGCGCAGATGAATTTCATGAATTCGGTGGTCAATTTCTTCAAGGACGGCGGAGTATTCCTCTATCCGCTAGCCTTGATATTCGTGGTCGGGGTATCGATCGCCATCGAGCGGTACGTGTATCTGACTCGCGAGACCTTTCGCAACCGCAGCTTGTGGGATGACCTGGTGCCCGCCTTGAGCGCCGGCAACTTCAAGCAGGTGGTGAGCTTGACGCAGAGTTCCAAAGCGTCGATTGCCACCATCCTGAACTATGGAGTGGCCCGGGTCGCGAGCGCACGCCGCCGCGATGACATCGAGAAGGCCATGGACGAGAGCCTGCTCGAGGTCATTCCCCGCATCGAGAAGCGCACTCACTACCTGTCGTCGCTGGCCAATGTCGGCCTGCTCATCGGTCTGCTCGGTACCATTACCGGCCTGATCGGCGCGTTCAGCGCTGTGGCCACGGCAAACCCGGCTGAGAAGGCCAGCCTGCTCGCCGCCGCCATTTCCGTCGCGATGAACAACACCGCATCGGGCCTGGCGGTGGCGATTACCCTGCTCACGGCGCACATGTTTCTCGAGTCCAAGACCACCTCGCTGATCGACAGCTTGGAGATCGCGTCGGTGAAATTCTTGAATTCCATCACCGAGCGGCAATCCGATCGGCCCGCGCACGAGCCCGCTGCAGCCGCGGCGCCCGCCGCGCGCGCTCCGGCCGCCGCCCGCGGCACCATTTAACGCAGGACCCGCTTTAGGATAGCGCTCCCCATGAAGTCAAAGTCCGCGCGCCTCGTCCGACGCAATCACGCCCGCTATCATCAGGGGCGCGATGATTTGAACATCGTGCCGATGATCGACATGATGGTGATCCTGGTGTTCTTCTTGATCTTCACCGCGGTGTTCTCCAAGACGAACATTCTGCAGCTGAATCTCCCGGCGAGCAGCAACGCCGCTCCGCTCGACTTGCCCAAGGGGCTGAAGCTCGAGGTCATCATCCGACCCGGCGATCTGGTGATCAACGACCGCAATTCCGGGCCCTTGAAGACCCTGGCCAATACGGCCGCCGGCTACGACTACGACGGTCTGTCGGAATTCATGCGGCGGGTGAAATCGCAATTTCCGCAGATGACGGATGCCACCATCCTGCCCGGCCCCGCGGTCACCTACGACACCTTGGTGCAGGTGATGGACGCGGTCCGCGTGTATCAGCTGCCGGTGGCGCCGTTCTCCAAGGCGGAGCTGTTTCCGGACATCGCCATTGCGGATGCGCCCATATGACCTCTTACCGGATCAAACGTCATCGGCAGCGCCGGCATGGTGCGAATCATTTCGCCCTGATTCCGTTCATCGACATGATGACCATCCTCGTGGTGTTCCTGCTGGCGCACACGGCGGAGGTGGACATTCTGCCGAACACCAAGAACATTTCGATTCCGCAGTCCCTGTCCGACCGCAAGCCGAGCGCCGCCGTCGTGGTCATGATCACCAAGGACTCGGTGTACGTGGACGGCCAATTGGTGGGCACCCTCGGCGACGTCGTGGCCAATCAAGGGCCCTTCTTTGCGCCGCTCAAGGCGGCGCTGATGGCGCAGAACGAGCGCAGCCTGAACACCGCGCAGAAGGCGGATATCTCCAAGCGCGAAGTGACCATCATGGGCGACAAGAGCATTCCCTACAGCGTGCTGAAGAAGATCATGCTGACTTGCAGCGAAGCCGAGTACGGCAAGGTGTCGTTCGCCGTGGTCGAGCGCGAAAGGGCGGCAACTTAAATGACGGCCGCCAATCCCGCGCAACGCATCCCCACGGGTCTCGCGCCCTACTATCGGCGCTATGAGCTGCCGTGGTCGCCGTCCGAGGAGATGGAACGGCGCTTCCGCACCATTCTGCGCAATCTCGCGATCGTGTTCGCGATTTTCGCGGTGCTGATGCCGTTTTTGCCGCGGCACAAGCAGGTCGTGAACACCGAGTCCTTGCCCGAGAGGGTGGTGCAGCTGGTCATGGAGCCGCCGCCGCCGCCACCGCCTCCGCCGCCTCCCAAGCCGGAAAAGCCCATTGAGAAGGCGCCCGTGACGCCCAAGCCGACACCGCCCGTGGACGCGCGGGTGAAAGCCTCGAAGAGCGGGCTGCTGGCGAGCATGGACGATCTGGCGGCGCTGCGCGATCAGGTGGACCTGGACAAATTCGCGAAAGACCAGCCCAAGACCACCGATCCCGGCGATGTGAGCGTGGTAACCCGCAACATCATCACCTCGAAGGCCGGCGGCACCAGCGGCGGCATCAGCGCCCCCAGCAGCAGCGGCCTTGCTGCCGGATCGGGGTCGCTGCGCGGCATTTACACCACGCAGGTGAAGGATCCGAACCTAGGCGCTTCCGGCCAGGGCGCCACGCGCGCGGGCGGCAGCGGCAAGGCCTCGCGCAGCGCGGACGAGATCGCCTTGGTATTTACCAAGAACAAGGGCGCCATCGACTCCATGTATGCGCGGGCCCTGCGCGACAATCCGGCGCTGCAAGGCAAGGTGGTGATCGAATTGACCATTGCACCGTCCGGCGAGATCACGGCTGCGCGCATCATCTCATCGGAGCTCAACGACAAGGAATTCGAGAGCAAGCTGCTGGCGCGCATCCGCCTGTTCAAGTTCGAGGCCAAGGATGTGGCGACTCTCACGGCCACCAAACCCATAGACTTCTTCCCAGCCGGATGAACATCCAATCGGAAATCGAGTTCTTCAGCGACTTGGGCCTGGTCGACAAGGCGCGGTTCGTGGCGCGCTTGATATTCGAGGTGGCCGAGGAAGCCAAGGTGGGCGCCGGCGACGGCAACGATGCCGTGCGCCTGCGGTTCGCCAATGAAATGAATCAGAGGCTGGCGCGTTTCGCCTATCAGATACTGGGCGAGGACCCGGCGCGCCCGCAAGACGATGTGGTGATTCGCATGCTGCTCGGCACGCGCACCGACAAGAATGCGGAGCGCATCATGCAGAACGCGTACCGCCGGGTTCTCACCGGCTTCGAGAGCTTCGACACCACGGTGCTGCTCAACCCTCGTTGACGCTGCAGGCTAGGCCGCGGGTTCCTCCGGCCGAGCGGCGTCGCTTTCGAACAAATGCAGCAGCTGTTCGGCGGATTCGCGGGTGGTTTGCTGAAACTTGCTCTCGTCGTCCTTCACGGCTTGCTGCTTCGCCATGGTCGCTTCATCGTGCACGCGGAATCGGCGCACCGTTTCCACGGCCTTGGCTTTCGACAGCCCCAGCGCCTCGAGGACTCTGCCGGACATCTCCAGGCTCGACACCAGGGTCTCGCGAACGATGTAGCGCACGTCCAGGTCCATCAGCCGGAACGCATGCTGGCGATTGCGGGCGCGCGCGAAGATCTTCAAATGCGGGAAATGCTTGCGGATCAGCTCCGCGGTGCGCACCGAGGCCTCGACATCGTCGATGGCGAGCACGAAGACCTCGGCGTTCTCCGCGTGCGCGGCGCGCAGCAATTCCAGGCGGGAGGCATCTCCGTAGAACACCTGGTTGCCGAAACGGCGCAGAAAGTCGACCTGCGTCTGGCTGGCCTCGAGCGCAGTGAAGGAGATCTGCTTGGCGCCGAGGATTCGGCCGACGATCTGGCCGAAGCGGCCGAAGCCCGCGATGATCACCTTGGGATAGAGTTCCTCCGGCGTATCGAACGGCCGGCCGTCCGTTTCCTTCTTCTTGAACAGCGCATCGTGGAGCGCCAGCAGCAGCGGGCTCAATATCATCGAGCCGGTCACCACCAGCACCAGCAGTTCGCGCGATTTCCGTGTCCATGATGCCGAGCGCCGCGGCCAGGCCGAACAGCACGAAGGCGAATTCGCCGCCCGGAAGGCAGGCTGAACGCCAGGCCCGCGGCCCGCCGAATTCGGCAGCCCGACGAGCCGGCCGATGCCGCGCAGCACGGCGACCTTCACCAGCATGAAGCCCAGGGTGAGGCCGAGAATGCTCAGCGGGCTGTTCGCGCACCAGCTGCAGATTGGCCGACATTCCGACCGTGATGAAGAACAGCCCCAGCAGCAAGCCCTTGAACGGCTCGATGTCGGCCTCGAGCTCGTGGCGGAATTCACTGTCGGCGAGCAATACGCCGGCCAGAAATGCGCCCAAGGACAGCGACAGGCCCACCTGGCTGACGAGCAGCGCGGTGCCGATGACCACCAGCAGTCCGGCGGCCGTGAATGCCTCGGCGACGCGCGTCGCGGCGACGATCCGCAGCATGGGGCGCAGCACGTAGCGGCCGCCGATCACGGCGGTCGCGAGCACGGCGATGAACTTGATCGCCAGCCAGCCGCCCGGGCCCGTGGTCTTGGCGGCGGCGGCACCCAGCAGCGGCAGCAAGGCGAGCGCCGGCAACACGGCGATGTCCTGAAACAGTAAGATGCTGAAGGCCGAGCGGCCATACTGGGAATTGAGCTGGCCGCGCTCGGCCAACAACTGCAGCACCAGCGCCGTGGAGGACATCGACAGGCCGAAGCCGATGACGAGCGCGGATTGCCAGGTTTGGCCGAAGCCGAAGTAGGCGGCAGAGCCCAGGCCCAGGGTGGTTGCCAGCACCTGCGCCAGCCCCAATCCGAAGATGGGCTTGCGCATCACCCACAGGCGCGAGGGCTGCAGCTCGAGGCCGATGACGAACATCAGGAGTACGATGCCGAACTCCGCAATGTGCTGGGTGGCATCGATCTTGCTGATGAGCCCGAGACAGGCGGGACCGATGATGATCCCGGCGGCCAGGTAGCCGAGCACCGAGCCCAATTTGAAGTAGCGGAATATGGGGATTGCGATGACCGCGGCGGCGAGAAATATAGCGATCTGCGCCAATAAGCTCATAGTAAGATTTCTCCGTTCACTCTCGCGAGCCTAGCATTATGTATCGCCAAAGCATTCAATTTCCCATCAAGGACGCGGCCTTGCGCGAGGACGTGCATGCGCTCGGCGCCTTGATCGGGGAGATGCTGCGCGACCAGGGGGGCGAGGAATTCTTCAAGCTGGTGGAAGGCGATCGGCTGGCCGCGATCCGGCGGCGCGACAGCGATTTGGCGGGCGATGCCGCGGACGAGCAGGCCGAGGCCGATCTGCAAGAGCGCACCCTCGGCCGGGCGCCATCGGCGGCCACCGACCTCACCCGCGCATTCTCCATCTGGTTCCAGGCGGTGAACACCGCGGAGAAGGTGCACCGGGTGCGCCGCCGCCGCCAATATCTCAACGATTCGAGCACCTCACAGCCCGGCGGCATTGCCGACTGCATCGCGCGCCTGCAGCAGCGACGGGGTGACGCTCAGCCAGGCGCTGGAATTGATCGGCTCCATGAGCATCGAGCCGGTATTCACGGGGCATCCGACCGAATCGACCCGGCGCACCATCCTGCGCAAGCAGCAGCACATCGCGCAGGACCTGCTCGACCGGCTCAATCCGGCCTCGACCCGCGCCGAATTGGACACCCTGTGGGCGCGCGTGCGGCTCGAGATCACCAGCATCTGGCAGACCGAGGATCATCCGCGCGAGGGCCTGACGGTGGCCGATGAGCGCGAGCATGTATTGTTCTATCTGATCGACATTCTCTATCGCGTGGTGCCGCTGTTTTATGAGGAAATAGAGGCGGCGCTGGCCAAGGCATTCTCGGTGCCGGTGGAATCGCTCGACGTGCCGAGCATTCTGCATTTCGGCTCCTGGGTGGGCGGCGACATGGACGGCAATCCCGACGTGCATGGCAAGACCATCCGCGAAACCCTGCATCGCCACCAGCAGGTGATCGTGTCGACCTATTTTGCGGAATGCGGCCAGCTCGCCGAGACTCTGAGCCAGAGCGCCAACCGCGTCGGCGTGAGTGCTGCGCTGGCCTCCCGAATCGATTCCTATGGCGCGATATTGCCGGGCGCCCAGGCGCTGGCGCCGGCGCGGCACGACCGCATGCCCTACCGCATGTTTTTCGGCCAGATCGGCGAGCGCCTCAAGGCGACCTACGAGGGCCGCCCGAACGCCTATCAGAATCCGGAGGAACTGCTCGGCGACATAGCGCTCGCGGCCGACAGCTTGACCGAGAATCGCGGACGCCACGCCGGATATTTCCTGGTGCGCCGGTTCATGCGCCGGGTACGCACCTTCGGCTTTCACCTGGCGACGCTCGACGTCACTCAGCACGCGCACATTCACGACCTGGTCATTGCGCAGGGCCTCGGCAGTGCCGAATGGCCCTCGCTCGCCCCCGAGGAGCGGCTGCGGCAGCTGCGCGATTTGCTGGCTCGCGACCAGGGGCCGACATCGGCCTTCGATGCCGTGGGCAGACGCACTCTCTGGGTGTTCGAAGCCATCGCTCAAGCGCGGCATAAATTCGGCGGCCGCGCCATCGGCCAATACATCGTGAGCGGCGCGCAGGGGCCCGAAGACGTACTCGCCGTTCTGTTGCTGGCCCGCTGGGCCGACATCACCGACAAACGCACCGGCGAGTCGCCCCTCGACGTGGCGCCCCTGTTCGAGTCCATCGACTCCTTGGAGAGGGCAGGGGATATCCTGCGTGCGCTTTACCGCGAGCCCGCCTACCGGCGCCACCTGGTTTCCCGCGGCGATCGCCAGATGGTGGTGATCGGCTATTCCGATAGCAACAAGGAGGCTGGGATCGTCGCCTCTCGGTGGGCTTTGCAGGTGGCGCAGACGGCGGTATTGGAAGCGGCCCGCGAGTCCGGCATCCGGGTGCTGATTTTCCACGGCCGCGGCGGCACGCCGGCGCGCGGCGGCGGGCGCACCGAGAATTTGGTCGAGGCGGCGCCGGACGGCGCCATTCGCGGCGTGCTGCGCCTCACCGAGCAGGGCGAGGTGGTCAATCAGAGCTACGGTTTGCGTCCGATCGCGATGCGCACGCTCGAGCGCACGTTCGCATCGGTGGCCCTGGCGACCGCGCACGCCGGCGAAAGGCCGCCGCTGCCGGCCGAGCACCGGGCGGCGATGCAAACCATCGCCGAGCGCAGCCTGGCCGCCTACCGCGAACTGATATTCGGCAGCGAGCAATTCTTCGCCTACTTCCGGGCAGCGACTCCGCTCGATGTGATCGAGCGCATGCACATCGGATCGCGCCCGGCCGCACGCGCCGAGGGCAGCGGTGTGCGCGCGCTGCGCGCCATTCCCTGGGTGTTCGCGTGGACGCAAAGCCGCCACATGCTGCCCGGCTGGTTCGGCTTCGGCAGCGGCCTGTCCGCGGCTTTTGAGCGGCACGGCGATGAGGTGGTGAGCGATATGGTCGCGCATTGGCCATTCTTTGCGCACCTGCTTGACGATGTGGAAGCCATGCTCGGGCGCACCGACCTGGAAATCGCCGGGCACTACGATGCGCTCGCCGGCGATGCGCTGCGCGTGCACGCCGAGCCCATCCGCAGAGAATATGAATTGACGGTGAAGCACGTGTTGCGGCTGCGCGGCGCCGCGCGTCTGCTCGACAGCGATCCGACCCTGCAGCGATCCATCAAATTGCGCAACCCCTACATCGATCCCATGCACCTGATGCAGGTGGATCTGCTGCAGCGCTGGCGCGCCTCGGGGCGCGCCGATAGAGCGCTCTTTGGCGCCCTGCGCGCCACCATCAGCGGCATCGCCCAAGGGCTGGAAGCGACGGGCTAACCCGCTCTCTTCCATGGTGAGAGCCGCGGATGGTTCGCCGTCGGAGCTATCCAGACGCTTGACGTTCCCATGGTGTCGATTGAGGCCGTTAAGCACTGTATAGTAGCCGCCTCGGACAGACAGGGAGGTCGCAATGCGCGGTTTTTTAGTCCTTGTGGCTCTGGGCGCGACGGCATCGGCCGCTACGCAGGGTGATAAGCAGTTCGATGCCGCCGCGGCGTTTGGCTCACGGCCGAGCGTCAGCAGCGTCAGCGTCTCGCCGGATGGAGGGAGCATTGCCTTCATCGCACCGTCCGCCGGACAGGGTTCCAGCCTTTACACCCTGCGGCTCGATGCCAATCCTCACCCGCGCCCTGCGCTGGTGTCCGACGGCAAGCCTTTTCGCCTGCAGAGCTGCGAGTGGGTTTCGAATTCCCGGCTCATCTGCACGGTGTTCGGGCTGCAAAAAGTCAATCTAGAACTCGTCCCTTTCACGCGCCTGGTCGCAGTCGATGCGGACGGCAGCAACCTGAAGCTCTTGAGCACGAGACAAGGTCAGTACGCACGCGGCTTGCAGTTGTATGGCGGCGAGCTGCTCGACCTCTTGCCAGATGAGGACGGCATCGTCCTGATGGCGCGGGTTTATATCCCCGAGGACCACCTCGGCTCGCATGTCGGTTCGACGAAACGAGGTCTCGGCGTCGATAGAATCGATACGCGTACACTGCAAAGCACGAGCGTCGAACCACCGCACGACGGGGCGGTCAGCTATATCACCGACGGCCGCGGCAATGTGCGCATCATGGGTCTGCAGGTTGTGGGGAATTCCCGCGGCCAACTCAACGGCATGATCAACTATCTTTACCGCACCAGCGGTTCAAGCGAATGGCGCGCACTGGGTGACTACGACACGATCAATCGGACGGGGTTCCAGCCGGTGAGCGTCGACCCCGACCAAAATGCTGCGCTGGGGTACAAGAAGAAAGACGGCCGCTTGGCTCTCTATAAAGTCGCACTCGATGGATCGATGCGCGAGGAGCTGATCTACGAGCGGCCGGATGTGGATGTCGGCGGCCTGATACAAATCGGCCGGCGGCATCGCACGGTCGGTGTCGGTTATGCGACCGACCGGGCGTATGCCTTCTATTTCGACACCACGATCGAGGCCGTCCATGCCTCCCTCGGGCGGGCGCTACCCAATCAGCCGGAGCTGCGCATCATCGACTCGAGCGTGGACGAGAGCAAGCTGCTGATACTCGCCGGCAGCGACAACGATGCCGGCGCTTACTATCTCTTCGACCGAACCGCCAGGCAGGTCAGGCCACTGCTGGCGGTGCGTGAAGCGCTCAATGGGGTGTCGCTGGCATCCGTCAAGTCCGTTCAATATCCCGCCGCCGACGGGACGATGATCCCTGCTTATCTCACGCTGCCGCCCGGACGGGAGAACGCCCGAGGTCTACCCGCCATCGTCATGCCCCACGGCGGGCCATCGTCCCGCGATTTCTGGGGCTTCAACTGGCTTGCGCAGTTCTTTGCCTCCCGCGGGTTCGCCGTACTGCAACCGAACTACCGGGGCTCGAGCGGCTTTGGCGACATTTGGTTCGAGAAGAACGGCTTTCGTTCGTGGCCGATCGCGATTGGCGATGTGCTCGACGCAGGCCGCTGGCTGGTTGCGCAGGGCATTGCAGATGGGGGTAAGCTCGCAATCGTAGGCTGGTCCTACGGCGGCTACGCGGCGTTGCAGTCGGCGGTGGTCGAACCGTCGTTGTTCAAGGCGGTCGTCGGTATCGCGCCCGTGACCGATCTGAATGCGCTCAAGGAGGAACACCGGCACTGGACTGACTTCGAGCTCATCGAGCAATTCGTCGGTGAGGGCTCCCATCTGCGCGACGGCTCTCCATTGCCGAACGCTGCGCGCATCAAGGTCCCCGTGTTGCTGTTTCACGGCACGCTCGACCGCAACGTCGGGTACCAGGAGTCTGAGCGCATGGCCGCAGCGCTGAGCGCGGCCCACGATCGTTGTGAGCTGGTCACTTTTGAGAATCTCGATCATCAGCTCGAGGATTCAGAAGCCCGTGAGCAGATGTTGAGGAAGAGCGACGCGTTTTTGCGCGAGGTGATGGGTCTTTAGCGACGGTAGCAGGACGAATGCGCGGCCCTCAGCATTCCGGGACGTTGACCGCCAGCCCGCCCTGCGAGGTTTCCTTGTAGATGGTGGACATGTCGATGCCGGTCTGGCGCATGGTGGCGATCACCTGGTCGAGCGACACCTTGTGCGAGCCGTCGCCGCGCATGGCTAGGCGCGCCGCGTTGATCGCCTTCACCGAGCCCATGGCATTGCGTTCGATGCAGGGGATTTGCACCAGTCCCGCCACCGGATCGCAGGTCAGGCCGAGATTGTGTTCCATGCCGATTTCAGCGGCATTCTCGATTTGTTCGTTGCTGCCGTTGAGCGCGGACACCAATCCGGCGGCCGCCATGGAGCAGGCGACGCCGACCTCGCCCTGGCATCCCATCTCGGCGCCGGAGATGGAGGCATTTTGCTTGTAGAGCATGCCGACGGCGGCGGCGGTGAGCAGGAAGCGGATCACGCCGTCATCGTCGGCTCCCGGCTCGAAGCGCCGATAATAATGCAGCACCGCCGGCACGATCCCGGCCGCGCCGTTGGTCGGCGCGGTCACCACCTGGCCGCCGGCCGCATTTTCCTCGTTGACCGCCAGTGCAAAGACATTGACCCAATCGAGGGCGTGCATGGGGCTCAAGGGATCTGCCGCTCATGAGCTGGCGGTAGAGCTTCGGCGCGCGCCGGCGCACGCCGAGCACGCCCGGCAACAGCCCCTGCGCCTCGAAGCCGCGGCGCACGCAATCCTGCATGACCTGCCAGATTCGCAGCAGGCCGGTGCGAATTTCCGCATCGCTGCGCCAAGTGCGTTCGCGGGCGAGCATCAGTTCGTGAATCTCCAAGCCCTGAGCCCGGCCGTGCTCGAGCAGCCGCGCGCCCGAATTGAACTCGAACGGAGGCTCGCGGCGTGCGGCGCCGATACTGGCCTCGGCGCCGGCCTGCACGACGAAGCCGCCGCCGATGCTGTAGTACTCCTCTCGCGCCAATACCTGCAGCGCCGCATCGTGCGCGGTGAAGCGCATGCCGTTGGAATGCCCGGGCAGCACCTGGTCCATGTGGAACAGCAGATTGAGCGGCTCGTCGAAGGCGATCTCGTGCCGGCCCAACAGGCGGATGCGGCCCGCCACGCGAATTCTGTGCAGAGCCGGTTCCACGGCGGAAGAATCGATGGTGTCGGGACTCAAGCCTTCCAAGCCCAGGAGGATGGCGCGGTCCGTGCAATGGCCGCGGCCGGTCAGCGCCAGGGAGCCGTAGAGCTGCGCGGATACCTGGGCCGTGCGTTCGAGCAGATCGCGGGCCGCGAGCAACTCGACGAAGCTGCGCGCCGCATTCATCGGTCCCATGGTATGCGAGCTGGACGGGCCGATGCCGATCTTGAAAATATCGAAGACGCTCAAACTCATGCATTCATCCCGTGCGCTGAAGTCAGCGGCCGATCATACGCTGCCGGTGCAGGCGCGGCGGTCAAAACGCGTGCCGGCAAGTGCTAGAATGCGACGACAATAAGTCGTGCACCCGCCCGACACAGAGACGGAGTGTTCCATGATTCGCCATCCGCTCGTTCCGGCGGCCGCTCTGATGGCCGCGCTGATGCTTGCCGCAACTGGTGCGAGTGCCGCAGCCATTCCTGCCAACATCGCGGCGGCGGTCGCCGATGCCAGCCGGCCCGATGCCGACAAGCAGCGGGACGCGAACCGCAAACCGGCGCAGACTCTGGCGTTCACCGGCGTCAAGCCCGGAGCGCAGGTCGCCGAGCTGCTGCCGGGCGGCGGCTATTTCACGCGCATCTTCAGCAAGGCCGTCGGCAGTTCCGGACATGTGTATGCCCTGGTGCCGGCGCCCTGGCCAGACGCCCCGGCGGATGCCCCGGATTTTGCCGCGCGGGTCAAGGCCATTGCCGCCGATCCGAACTATTCCAATGTCAGCGTGGTGGTCGAACCGTTCAGCCAGCTTGCCGTGCCGGCACCCGTCGATCTGGTGTGGACGTCACAGAACTACCATGACCTGCACAATTTCCCCGGCTTGGATCTGGGCGTGTTCAACAAAATGGTGTTCGACGATCTGAAGCCCGGCGGCATCTATCTCATCCTGGACCACACCGCGGAGCCGGGGTCGGGGGGGCGGGATACCAAGACTTTACATAGGATCGACCCGGAAACCGTGAAAAAGGAGGTTCTGGCGGCCGGTTTCGTCTTCGTGGGCAGCAGCAACCTGCTGCGCCAGCCGAGTGATGGCCACACGCTGAAGGTGTTCGACCCGGCCGTCCGCGGCAAGACCGATCAGTTCATATTAAAGTTTCGTAAGCCGGCGAAGTGATTTTCGGCCTCGAACTCAGGTCGGCCAAGAACTTAACCCGGCTTATGGCTGTCAACTAAGGCGGGTCTTTTGCGTTGATTAGCTAGGGTTAAGGGCTGGCCAGGATTGACGGTCGGCCGGAACTAAAGGATTGGAGCACATGAAATTGGCACATTGTTTACCCATATCGTCCGCGGCACTGCGTATCTCGGTCCCGGCGGCGCTGACGGTTCTACTGGCGGCCTGCGTGACGCCGCCGCCGCGCACGGTGGCGGTGCCGGCCCCGCCGCCGCAGCGAGTCTTCGTCTATCCCGCCAACGGCCAAAGCCCGGAACAAACCGAACGTGACCGCTACGAATGCCATGTTTGGGCGGTCCAGCAAACCGGAGTCGATCCGAGCCGGGATAACAATGCCTATGAGCGGGTGATCGTTCAGCCTGCCAATCCCCCCGGGTCCGGGACGGCGGCAGGCGCCATCGGCGGCGCCATCCTCGGGCGCCATTATCGCCGGACCGCGCAATGCCGGTGCCGGCTTGGTCATAGGCGGTGCCACGGGAGCCATCGTGGGGTCGGCGGCGGACGCCAATGCTCAGGCGCAGGCGCAGCAGACCCAGGCGCAGATCAATCAAAGCGCCGCCGCAGGGCGGGCGCGGGCCGATTCCTATCGGCGTGCGATCGGCGCCTGTCTGCCGGGACGCGGCTATACGATCAGCTAAGGCGCATTGGCGGCCATTTGGCTGGATACCGCAGCCCTCGTGCGGTTCAAGGATTGAAGGGTCAAGGAATTAGAGTGGCGTTCATGAACAAGACACTGAAGATCGCATTGTTGTCGGTATCCTGCTGGCTTGGGGCGCCGCGCTCAGCAACCTCGGCGGCGGCCGCCGAAGAACCGAGCCGGGCCCGGCCCGAGGGGAGGCCGCCCGGGGCACGCCCGGCCCGCGGCTCGACCGAATGTGGCGCGGCCTGCCTTCGACGGCCGCGGGCAGGTCTTGGATAGCCGCTACAACCATGGCCGCTACTATCCGCCCATGGGACCGTCAGACCGTCGCTGCCCGAGGGTTACCGGCCCTACTATCGCGGCGGCAGCCGCTACTATTTCAGCGGCGGCATCTGGTATGCGCCGCGCGGTCCCGGATTTGTGGTGATCGCGCCGCCGGTGGGAGCTGGTGATCGGCGTCCTGCCGCCTTACTACTCGACCGTGTGGTTCGGCGGCGTTCCCTACTACTATGCCGACAATGTGTACTACACCTGGCAGCCCGATCAGAACGGCTATGTCGTGGCGGATCCGCCGGACAATGCCGATGCGCCTTCGCCGCCGCCGGCGCATGCGCCCGCGGACAGCGGCCAGAGCGATTTGATCATTTACCCGAAGAACGGCCAGACCAAGGAACAACAGGCGGCCGACCAATTCGAGTGCCACAATTGGGCGAAGGGTCAGACCGGCTTCGATCCGACTCAGCCGGCGGGCGGAGTGGCGGGCAATCCGGATGCGGCTCGCAACAACTATGACCGCGCGATGTCGGCGTGCTTGCAGGGTCGGGGCTACCAGGTCAATTAAGGGGCGAGCGCGGTTTCGGCCTCTGTCGCGTATTGGCGCCGTGAGCGGAATCCTACGCGGAGCGAGGCTCGGCACCGACTGTGAGTGAGCGCGCCGCAGGGCATAGCTGTACCGCAGTTGCGTCCATTTCGTCTTCGAGGATGATTCCATGATGCTGACCGCCCACCCAAACTCGGTTCGCCCAGAAAAGGGATTTGCACGTGGGCGGACTTGGGCCTCAGCGCGTCGGGCGCTCTGGCTGCGGTGACCGACCCGCTAGTCGACGCGGCCGACTCTTGGTACGACGGGCTCGGTGCCGCGGTGAGCGATGCGGATGACTACGTGCACGACAATCCCTGGGCGGCGCTCGCCGTCGTTGCGCCTGGTGGGCGTGGCCGCCGGCTATCTGCTGGCGCTTACGCGCCGGCGCACATGAGACTGACGCATGACGCATTTCACGACTTTCGACGACATGCGGCGCAAGTTCTCCAATCATCGGCAGTGGCGCGATTTCGTCGCGGCCGTGCAAGAATCCGTGACTTATCCCTGTGCCGCGACCTATCCCATGGTCTTGAGTGCGCTGCGCTCCGGCAGGCGTGGTTCAGCGACGGGGCGGCGCGCGCCACGAACTGGTTGAGCGGCGCCGGCGATGACGGCGGCGCGCTACAGCCGAACCGCACCTAGCCCCTAGAACCCTGGCACCAAGCGTCTAGCGCCAACCACCTAGCACCTAGCGCCAACCACCTAGCACCTAGCGTCAACCACCTAGCACCTAGCGTCAACCACCTAGCACCTAGCGTCAACCACCAACCACGAGAGCACTTCATCCCGTTGCAGGGGCGAGGGTCAATCGCTCGGGGTGCGAATACACATTGCAGTGCGTCTCGCGCAGGAACCCCACCAGCGTCAGGCCGGATGTTGTCGCGAGATTGACCGCGAGGCTCGAGGGCGCGCCGATGGCGGCCAGCACGCTGACCCCGGCGCGGATCGCCTTTTGCACGAGTTCGAAGCTGGCGCGCCCGCTCAATACCACGATGCGATTCGTCAGGGGCAGGTCTCCCGCCATCAGACTCATGCCGACCAGCTTGTCGAAGGCATTGTGACGGCCCACGTCCTCGGCCACGTTCAGCAAGTTTCCCGAGAAATCGAACAGCGCGGAGGCGTGAACGCCGCCGGTATCGCCGAATTTCGACTGGGCCGCCCGCATGCGATCCGGCAGGCGCAGCAGCAAGGACAGCGGTACGTGCCCGGTATCCGGAATGTGCGTGGCGGCCGCGCGCGCGATGGCGGCATCGAGTCCGGTGGTGCCGCACACGCCGCAGCTCGATCCGGCCGAGAACAGGCGGGAGGGGGTGTTGGGCACGATCTGCACCGCGGGAGCCAGGCGCACATTGACCACGTTCGGCCGCCGGGTGCTCGACTCGACGGTCTCGATGTCGGCGGTCTTGTTCACGATGCCCTCACCGTACAGCAGCCCCGCCGCCAGCCACTCATCGTCACCCGGGGTGCGCATGGTCGTGCCGAAGGACATGGGCTCGCCGCCGAGCGAGGGATGATGCAGCAGGAATTCCAGCGGCGCTTCGACCGCCACCCGATCGTCCTTGGCCACTTGGGCCTCGGCGGTGGAACGCAAAATGCGCACGTTCAGAGTTCCGCTGGGCGCCGGGGCGGCGGCGCCCCCCGCCCCAAGCGGGGCGGCTTCCATCGATGGGACGTGATTGGTCATGGGCTGGGACCGCCGTATTTTGCTCAAATTACCGGCCAATGATACCGTTCCCGCTCTTCGCCACGCCATCTCAAAGGGGACCGTCCATGTCGAAATCAGCCGAACTCAAGGCCCGCAAAACGGCGGCCGTGCCCAACGGGGTGGGCACCCGCGGCATTTACGTGGCCAAGGCGGAGAATTCCGAACTGTGGGACGTGGACGGCCGGCGCTACATCGATTTTGCGGCCGGAATCGCCGTGGTCAACACCGGCCACCGCCACCCGCGGGTCATGGAAGCGGTGGCGCAGCAAGCGCAGGCCTTCGCGCATACCTGCTTCCACGTCGCGCCCTACGAGTCCTATGTGCGGCTGGCCGAGCGGCTGAATGCACTGGCGCCGGGCGGCTTCGGCAAAAAGACGCTGTTCCTGAATTCCGGCGCGGAGGCGGTGGAGAACGCCATCAAGATCGCGCGCTATCACACCAAGCGCACCGCGGTAATCGCCTTTTCCGGCGGCTTCCACGGCCGCACCCTCATGACCATGGCGCTCACGGGCAAGGTCATGCCGTACAAGCGCGGCTTCGGACCCTTTCCGGCCGAGGTGTATCACGCTGAATTTCCCCAGCCCTATCACGGCATCACCACCGAACAAGCGCTCGCCGATCTGGATCGGCTGTTTCACGGCGACATCGATCCGAAGTCGGTCGCGGCCATCATCATCGAGCCGGTGCAGGGCGAGGGCGGCTTCAATGTGGCGCCCGCCGATTTCCTGCGCGCGCTGCGGCGTCTTTGCGACGAGCATGGCATCGTGATGATCGCGGACGAGGTACAAGGCGGCATTGCGCGCACCGGCAAGATGTTTTCCATCGAGCATTCGGGGGTGGTGCCTGATCTGATCACCATCGCCAAGGGCCTGGGCGGCGGCTTTCCGCTCTCGGCAGTCACCGGCCGCGCCACCATCATGGATGCGGCGCATGCCGGCGGTCTGGGAGGCACCTACGGCGGCAATCCCATCAGCATTGCGGCGGCGCATGCGGTGTTGGATGTGGTCGAGGCCGAAGGACTGTGCGCGCGGGCGGCGGCGGTCGGAGACAAAATGCGCACCCGGCTGCTGGCGCTGGCCAAGGAGCTGCCCTGCATCGGCGATGTGCGCGGCCTGGGTGCCATGGTGGCTTTCGAATTGGTCAAGGATCCGAAGACCAGGGAACCCGATGCCGAGCTGACGGCGGCCATCCTGACGCACGCCGAGTCTCGCGGCCTGATCCTCCTGTCCTGCGGCACCCGGTTGAACGTGGTGCGCCTGCTGGCGCCGCTCACCATTCCGGATGCCGTGCTCGGCGAAGGCCTGGATATCCTCGCCGAGGCGGTGCGCGAAGCCTACGGCCGGGACTCGAAACGCGCGGTGGCCTAGCGCGTCTCGATCAGTGGGTGTGCAGAGTGAACGTCAGACCGACGGTTCGCGGCCGGAATGTGTAGGCGTTCTGCTGCGGCGTCACGGTGCCGTCGGTCTGTCCGAGGGCGTAGTTATTGACCGTATGCGAGTCAAACAGATTGTCGCAGAAGGCCGCCAGCTGCCACCCGCCGAAGTTCATGCCCGCCCGCATCGGGTGAAGCTCGTCGAGGGTAGCGAGTACGAAAAGCCGTAGTTGTACTGCGCATAGTTGTTCGGGTCCTGCACGGCCGCCAGCCAGTGGTTGCGCGCCTCGTATTCCCAGTCGGCGCGCACGAAGCTGTCGTACTTCGTCAGACGGAAATTGTATTGAACGCCGAGCGCCGTGGTGAAGGGCGAGTTGACGCCGGGTGCATAGTTGATGGCCGCCTGCCCGGAGATCGCATCGCCGCTGCTGGCGAGGCAGGGAGGCGCGGTGGCTGACTGCTGGCAGCCGCTCGGGTCGTTCTTGGTGTAGCGTGCGCTGGTGTAGCCGGTGGCGAGATCGATGTCCACGGATCCCACTTTCGCCTCCGCCTGGATGTCGCCGCCCCAGGCCGCCGCGGTGCCCAGATTGTCGGTGAACTGCAGGCCGCAGGCGCCCGCCACATAGATGCTCTGCTGGATTTGATTCCACTTGATGTAGTAGACGCTGGTCGCGATCTTCAGCCAGTCGCCGAAGCCGTTCTTCGAGCCGATCTCGTAGTTCTGCGTGGAATCGGACTTGTACGTGAGCGGCGCGCCGTTCGGGTATCCGGCGGCGGCCAGATCCGCGTCGCAGAAGGACGGCAGCGGTGCGTTGCCGCCGCCGACCCGGAAGCCCTTGGCGTAGCTCAGATAGAAAAGATCCTTCGGATCGACCTGGAAGGACAGGGTCGCCTTGGGCGTCTTCGGGGTCTCCTTCTCGCTTGCCGCGGCCGCGCCCGGACCATAGTTCTCGTAGCCGTCGGCGTAGTGGTTCAGCGAGAACGAGGTGCGTGCGACGCGCTCGCCCACGGTCAGCTTCATCCAGTCGGTGAACGCGTAGCTGACCTCGCCGAATCCTGCGATCTGACGGTCGAAGGTGGTGTTGTTGTTGTAGTAGATGTCGCAGGCCGGGATCGACGGATACGCGGCGTTGTTCGGACACGAATAGAAGTTGCCGCCGTAGTAGCTCGCGGGCGTCATGCCGAACAGGTAATTGAACACCTGGTTGATGTTGGTGGACTTCAACTCCTCGATGCTGCCTTCCTTCGCGAGTTGCCAGAAGATACCGGCGGTCCAAGACCACTTGGAACTCTGCGTCGGAGGATTGCCAGCGCAACTCCTGGGTATAGCTTTCCTGGCTATTGGTCATGGTATTCGGCGTTTGCGTGCCCGCCAAGGCGGCAGGCAGGTGAATGCCGTCGGCATCGATCAGCGGATACCAGGGTCCCGGCGTGAGGCCCTCCGCGGCTGGGAATGGATTGCCAGTAGGCGAGGTCGTACACCGTCCCTTGGTAGGCCGTGATCTGCTTGCGGTGAAAGTACGAGGTGTTGGAAATGAGCTGGGTGCTGCCCAAGTCCCACTGCAGCTTCAAGGCCGGCAGGTAGTACGTGTCCGGGCCGCCGACGCGCTCCGGCGTGGCCGTATTGAATTCTCCCTGCCCGGGGTTCGAATACGCCGGCCAGTAAGTCGAGTCGTCATTCTTATCCTGGCGCTGATACAGAATGCTCGGCGTCGCGGTGAAATTGGACGTCGGCTGCCAGACCGCGGCGAGGCGGCCGGCCATTGAATTGGAGTAGTTGACGTTGTGGTTGAGGACCGCGCCGGTGGTGTCGTCCACCCGATCGATCCAGCCTCCGTCGTAGCGGTACCAGATGCTGCCGCGCACGCCCAAAGTGCCATCGATGAGCGGCTGGCCGTGAGCGATGCCGAATTCGGTGCTCGGCTGTCCGTCCTGGGTGTACGAGAGCTCGCTGCGTACATAAGTGTCGGTGGCCGTGGTGCTCGGCGGGGTCAGGATGTAGCGCACCGCTCCGCCCTCGGAGCCGGCGCCGAACAGGGTTCCCTGGGGACCGCGCAGCACTTCCACGCGCTCGAGATCGAAAGTTTTCGGCAGCGTGTCGTCGGGGTTGAAGCCGAGCGAGCGCATCTGAATCGGCGTGTCGTCGATGTAGATGCCGGTGGTGCCGGCGCCGCCGGAGGAGGAGATGCCGCGGATCGAGATGGCGTTGGTGCCCGAGGTGTCGATGTTGACCCCGGGAGTGAATCGCGCCACGTCCTGGAAATCCTTGATGCCGCGCTGATCCATCGATTCCTGCGTGAGCGCAGTGACGCTGATCGGCACCTTGCTCAAGGACTCCTCGTGACGGGTGGCTGTGACGACGATTTCCTCGAGGCCTCCGGAGGTGGCCGGGGCGGCCGTGTCCGAGCTGGTGGCCTCGTTGGCAACCGCGCTGCCGCCGCACAGGGCGCCGCTCCAAGCGAGGGCCAGAAGCAACAGTCGACGGTCGAGCAGTCCGGGAAGCGGCTTCGAGTGAGTGGCTGGCATCACGTCCCCATGGTTTGTTATATGGTCAGATAACTTCCGACTCAGCCGACAGTAGCATCGGTCCCAAGAGCGCGCAACCTCGGTAATCCGCCCTGCGAAGCAGCCGCGTGAATTAGTTATATGGTCAGATAACTGGCGGGCGACGGTGCTGCCGCGCAAGAACTCGCACCGCCGCAGATGCGCTAGCATGCTGCATGGCGCTAACGATCGACAATCCCGATCTGGCGGCGGACGGGGCCGCTTGCTGGGTGGTCAAGGACGAAATCGTTCGGGTGAAATTTGCCCTGGACGCAGGCGTGCTCGAAAGCGCCGTTGGGCTCAATCGCTATGCGGCGGGGATGCGCTCCTGACCGGGTCGACCGGGGACCGCTGGTGCGTGTCCCGCGATCGCTTCGATGCGAAGTATCGGCCGGAGACACCCACCTTGCCTGGCCAGGCGGGCGACTATCGGAACCGGCCGACAGCGCTGCTCGCCAAGCGGATGGAGGTGCCTTTCAGCGTGGCGCGATCGGCGGGCGGAGATGTGCTGCTCGGCGAGGCCGGCGACTGGCTGCTGCAATACGCGCCCGGCGATCACGGCGTCGTCGCGCAGGCGCGCTTTGCGCGCGTTTACCGTGTTCTGGATGGGCCCCCCGGCGTGATTGCCGGAGGGCCGACTCCCTAGCCCGTCCGCTACTTGCTGCGATAAAGGAAGGTCAGGCCGATGGTCCGGGGACGGAAGGTGAATTCACGCTGCAGCCGGGTGGTGCCGGCCACTTGCGGATCGATCGACCACTCGTAGTTGGTGATGGTGTGTGAATCCGTCAGATTGTCCACGAAGGCTTCCAGCTGCCAATCGCCGAAGCTCATGCCGGCGCGCGCCGAGGCAAAGCTGGTCGACGACAGGGTGTAGTTCGCCGAATCGTACTGCAGGGTGTTGGGATCCTGGCCCGGCGAGCTCCACTTGGGCCTGCCTTCGTATTCATCGTCCACTCGAACGAAGGAGTCCCGCGTGAATACCGTGAATTTGTATTCCAGACCGAGCGATAGCGTGACCGGCGGCGCGGGCTGGCCGCTCTGGCCGGTGATGGCATCGCCGCTGGCGACGATGGGCGTGGTCTCCACGGGCGACAATCGGGAGGCCTCGGTGTAGCGGGCGTCGGTATAGCCCGCGGACAGCTCGGCGGTGAAATTGTCGGTGATGGCGATGTCGCCCTGGATGTCCGCTCCCTTGGCCACAGCCTGGCCCAGATTCGTGATGAATGAGATCTGACAGATGGGCGGCACCACCACCTGCTGAATGTTGTTCCAGCGGATGTAGTAGATGCTGCTGGCGATTTTCACTCGATTATCGAAGTTGTTCTTGGCGCCGACCTCGAAGCTATCCACGGTGTCCGAATTGAATGTAGCCGGGGATTCCTTGATGCCGAAGTTCGTGAAGTCGGTGCCGCAAGCTGCCTCGGGCACGGGATTGTTGGCGCCGCCCGGACGGAACCCCTTTGCATAGGTGAAGTAGTACAGGTCGTGCGGATCGTGTTGGTATTGGAGGCTGATCTTCGGCGTAAAGGAGTTTTCCTTCTTATCGCCGCTGTTGGACAGCGGCGCCAGGAACAGCTGCGGGCCGCCGGTCAGCGTGTTGAACGAAAACTCGGTCTTCGAATAACGCAAACCGACCGTCGTCTTCAGCTGATCGGTAAAGGAGTAGGTGCCTTCGCCGAACAATGCGATCTGCTTGTCTCGAGAGAAGGTCTGCAGGAAGTAGGAATCGTTGGGGAAGGCCGCGACATACGGAGTGCCGAAGACCTCCTGGTACGGCTCTCCCACCACCGCCTCGGTCAGCTCATTGAGCAAAGGATCATGAATCTGCTCGAGATACTGCTGGCGGTCCGAGGCAAAGAAGATGCCCGTCGTCCAGATCAGGGCCGCGGTCGGATCCGCCGATTGCAGCCGCACCTCCTGGGTGAAGTTCTGCTGGTCGTTGTCGACCGATGCCGGCGCCCGGTAGTTCGAGATGGCTCCCGGCAGATGCAGTCCGCTGCCGTCGAGCAGCGGGAAGGGATAGCCTGCCTGAAAGGGCGTCGGGAAAACCGCGACATCACCCTGATTGGCTTCCGCCGCGGTCGGTTGCGTCTGGTAGAAACCGAGATTGTAGAGAGTACCGTCGTAGCCAGTCTCTTCCTTGCGGTGATAGTACGAGGTGTTCGAAATCAGGCTGACCGCGCCGAGGTCCCCCTCGACCTTGATCGCGGGAATGTAAAAGGTATCCGGCACCGTGCGCTGCGTCGGATTGGCATCCACGAATTGGTTGTTGCTCGGATTGGAGTACAGCCCCCAGTAGTTTTGCACGTCGTTCGCATACCGGTCCTGGTAGTAGAAGCTCGGAGTCACCTTCCAGTTATCCGCCGGCGCCCAGATGGCGGCGACGCGGAACAGCTTGGTCTGGGTGTAGTTCGCGTTCTTCTGCTCGGTGTCCAGAGTGATGGGATTGATGCGATCGATGTAGCCGCCGTCATTCCGGTACCAGGCCGTGACGCGTACGCCGAGAGTGCCGTCGATGAGCGGGGTGCCCCCGGCAATGCCCGCCTCATAGCTGGGCGCGCCGCCCTCGGTGTATGAGATCTCGTCCCGGCTGTAGACGCTGGTCTTGGTCAGGCTCGGTTGCGTGGTGATGTAGCGTACTGTGCCGCCCTCGGAACCCGCGCCGAACAGGGTGCCCTGCGGGCCGCGCAAGATCTCGACCCGGTCCAGGTCGAAGGACTGGGGCAATGCTTCGTCGGGATTGAAGGCGAGCGCGCGCATTTGAATGGGCGTGTCGTCAAGGTAGATGCCGGTGGTGCCGGCGCCGCCGGTGGAGGCGATGCCGCGGATGGCGATGTTATTGGTGCCCGAATTGTCGATGTTCACGCCGGGTGTGAACCGCGCCATATCCAAAATGTCCTTGATGCCCCGGACGTCCATGTCGTCCTGGCTCATGGCCGTGACGCTGATCGGCACCTTGCTCAAGTTTTCCTCGTGACGGGTCGCCGTCACGATGATTTCCTCCAACGGGCCCGCGGTGGCGTCGGCAGCGGGCGCATCGGCGCGCACCAGTCCCGGCGATGCGGCGGCGAGGGCCACGCAAATCGCACCCAGGGGCCTCAGCCAAACGTGGCCCTTCTGCAACTCTTGATCTTTTCGGAGTCCCAGCATGATGCATCCCCATTTATTGTTTGAACGGTATACGCTCGTTCGGCGCGCCAATTCCCTGCGTGAAGCAGCACCTTAGCGGCCCCTGGACCGAAAGGCAATCCGGCCGTTGTCCTGACGCAACGGCGGCTCCGCGAAGCCTGCCGCACGACGGCAATTGACTTATGGGATCATGGCGCCCATGAGCACAAATGCCGACCGTCCCCGCGCCAAGAACTTGAATCCTCTGCGCGCGCTGCTGCCCTTCATCAGGCCCTACCGGGGCATGCTCGCCGCCGCGTTGGCGGCTTTACTGGTGGCCTCGGTGGCCATGCTGGCGCTGCCGGTGGCGCTGCGCGAGGTTATCGATCATGTGGTGAGCGCCAAGGACTCCGGCGCCCTGAATCGCTGCCTCATCGGATTCCTGGCGGCCTCGGTGGTGTTCGGGGTATCTGCGGCACTGCGCTTCTATCTGGTGACCTGGCTCGGCGAACGAGTGGTGGCGGATTTGCGCGCGGCCGTCTATCGACGGGTCGTGCGCATGGATCCCTTGTTCTACGAAACCACCCGGGTGGGCGAGGTGTTGTCGCGCCTGACCACCGACACCACCTTGGTGCAGGCCATTTCGGGCGTCAATTTGTCCATCATCCTGCGCTCCTCGCTCAGCTTGATCGGCGGCCTCGTCATGATGGGGCTCACCAGCGCGAAGCTCATGGGCATCATGCTGGTGCTGATTCCCGTCGTCGTGGTGCCGCTGATCGTGATCGGCAGGCGGGTTCGTCGCTTGTCGCGCGCGTCCCAGGACCGGATCGCCGACACCAGCGGGCTCGCGGGCGAAACCCTGAACGCGATTCAGACCGTGCAGGCGTTCACCTTGGAAGAGCTGCAGAGCGAGCGCTACGGCCGTGCCGTCGAAGACAGCTTCTTGACCGCGATCCGCCGCACGCGCGTACGCGCCTCGCTCACGGCGTTCGGTATCACCCTGGTGTTCGCCGCCATCACCATCGTGCTCTGGCTGGGCGTGCGCCAGGTGCTCGCCGGCACCATGACCGGGGGGCAGCTGCTGCAGTTTCTGCTGTATGCCGGCTTCGTCGGCAGCTCCTCCGCCGCGCTTACCGAAATGTGGGGCGAGATGCAGCGCGCGGCGGGCGCCATGGAGCGCCTGAACGAGTTGCTGCAGGCACGCCCGACCATCGGGCCGCCCCTGCAACCGGCCGCCCTGCCGGCCCGGGTGAGCGGTGCGATGCGCTTCGACAATGTCACCTTCCGCTACCCGTCACGTCCCGACAGCGCGGCGCTGGCGAATTTCAGCCTGGACGTGGCGCCGGGCGAGACCATCGCCTTCGTGGGTCCTTCCGGCGCCGGCAAGAGCACGACCTTTCAGCTGCTGCTGCGGTTCTACGATCCGGATTCGGGCCGGGTGTCGATCGACGATCGGCGGCTCACGGATCTGCGGCCGGAGGATGTCCGCGCGCAGATCGGCATGGTGCCCCAGGACACGGTGCTGTTCGGCGCGAGCGCCCGCGAGAATATTCGGTATGGGCGGCCGTCGGCCACCGATGCCGAGATCGAGGCGGCCGCCACGGCGGCCGCGGCGGACGAGTTTCTGCGCAAGTTGCCGCAGGGCTACGACACCTTTCTGGGCGAGCGCGGTACGCGGCTCTCGGGAGGGCAGCGCCAGCGGATCGCGCTGGCGCGGGCCATCCTCAAGGATCCGCCGATATTGCTGCTGGACGAGGCCACCAGTTCCTTGGACGCGGAATCCGAACGCCTGGTGCAGGAGGCTCTCGAGAAGCTCATGCAGGGACGCACCACCATCATCATTGCGCATCGGCTGGCCACCGTGCTCAAAGCCGACCGCATCGTGGTGATGGATCACGGGCACAAGGTTGCCGTGGGGACCCACGCCGAATTGCTGATTCACAGCCCTCTGTATGCGCGGCTCGCATCCCTGCAATTTGCGGCGGTGGGAAGCGAGGCGATCGATGCGGCAATGAGCTGACCCAAGCCCGCGCGATGCTCGAGCGCGCCTTTCTCATGCGCGCTACTTGCACCCGCCTAACGTGTGCGCCTTACTTGACCATGCCCTGTTCCTTGAGGGCTTGTTGAACCTTCGGCCGCTGTGCGATGCGCGCTTGATAAGCGCTCAGTGTCGGCCATTTCCCAAGATCGATTCCCAGATGAGCGGACCAGCCCAGCACCGTGAACAGATAGGCGTCCGCCACGCCGAAGGCACTCCCCATCAGGTAGTTTTTGCCGGTTAGAAAGGCCGACAGCCAGGTGAATTTCTTCTCGAGATTGGCGAGCGCGGAGGCCTTCCAATCGGCGGAAATCTTCGGATTGAAGAGGGGGCTGAATCCCTTGTGAACGTCCGAGGCAATGTAATTGAGTATTTCCATCAGCTGATAGCGCTCGAATGTTCCGGCGCGCGGCGCCAGGCCGGACTCGGGCCTCAGATCGGCCAGGTATTGAACGATGGCCGACCCTTCGGTGAGCACCTTGCCGTCATCGAGCTGCAGCGCGGGCACTGCGCCCTTGGAATTGATGGTGAAATAATCGATGCCGCCGGCGGTTTTCTTGGTCGCGAACTCGACCTTTTCCAGAGTGAAGGGAAGGCCTGCCTCCAGCAGCACGATGTGAGGCGAGAGCGAGCAGGTTCCCTTGGAGTAATAGAGCTTCATGGCGATTCCTTCGTTGAGCCGTCGATGCAAAAAAAGCGTGGATGCAAGTGTAGCGCAATCGGATCGATCGAATGACGCGGCGCTATCGATCGAATGGCGCGGCGCTATCGATCGAATGGTGCGGCGCTATCGATCGAATGGTGCGGCTACGCGATCGTGCGCTTACGGAGCGGTGACGATCTGCCGAGCGCCGATGAAGCCCCTTGCATAGGGCGGCGCGGCGAGCGAGTCGATGCGTACATGGCCGCCCGTGGAGGGCGCGTGAATGAAGCGTCCGCCGTCGAGTGCGATGCCGACATGCAGTTCCTTGTGTGCGAGGTGCATGAAGATCAGATCGCCGGCCTGCAGATCCTCTCGTGCCACCGGCCTGCCTACGCCGAGCTGCTCCTGCGCAGTGCGCGGCATGCGGATGCCGGCGCCGCCGGCCGCATAGACGACCAGCCCGCTGCAGTCGAATCCTCCGGGGGCGGCGCCGCCGAAGCGGTAGGGCTGGCCGAGCATCGAGGTGGCGAGACGGATCATGATCGCGCGCTCATCCTGCGCCTGCGGGAGTGAGGGGCGCGATTCGGCGGCATTCGGCTCAGGCGCGGAATTCGGCGGGACATAGGGCCTGGGCGGCGCGCCGGCGCAGGCGGCGAGCGCCATCGGCAAGGAGAGGCATAGAGCCGCCCTGATCACACCACCGTCGTGGCCAGCGCCGCGCCGACGATGCCGGCCTCCGAGCGCAAGGTACCCACGCACAACCGAGCCTCGCAGTGTAATTTGCTCATGAATTTCTCGGGTTCTTCGGTGATGCCGCCGCACAGCACGATCAGATCCGGCCACAGCAGGGCATGCATCTCCCTCAGCACCAGATTCAATTGCCCGGCCCAATCGTCCCAGCTCAGCTGCTGGTCGACCTTGGCCCGGCCGGAAGCCCGCAGCTCCGCCTCCCTGCCCGCGACCTGGAGGTGGCCGAATTCGGTGTTCGGCACCAGCTTGCCATCGACGAACAGGGCGCTGCCGATGCCCGTGCCCAGCGTCAGCACCAGCACCGTGCCGGGCACGTCGCGCGCGGCGCCATAGCGCAATTCGGCGAGTCCCGCGGCGTCCGCATCGTTGATGGCGATCACCGGCCGCTGCAAGCGCTCCGCGGCGAGGGCCGCCAGGGATTTTCCGATCCAGGCCTTGTTCAGATTGGCCGCCGTGCGCACGATGCCATTGCGTATCACGCTGGGAAACGCGAGGCCCACGGCGTGTTGGCCGGGCACGTTCGACACGGCGGTCTGCAAGGCAGTCAGCAAGGTTTCGGTGGAGTCCTGCGCGGGCGTCGGTACACTGAAGCGCTCGCCGGCGAAGGCACCCGTGCGCAGGTCCACCAGCGCGCATTTGATGGACGAGCCGCCGACGTCGACGCCCAAGCTTACGGGGGATGAAGTCAATTTAAGTCACGCATTGTGAGGTTCGCCCGCCGTGCCTTTGTCAAGGACCCTATAATAACCCCATACATGAGCTCGATTGATACCCAGTTTGCGACCCGCCGGAACGTCGCCTTGCAACCCGGCACTCTACAAGCGGCTTTGTTGGATCGTCTCACCCGGACGCTCGGCAAGAGCGCCGATTCGGCGACGGCGCGGGACATCTACGATGCGCTGTCGCTCGCGGTGCGCGAGGAGCTGACCTTGCGCTGGCTGGCCACGCAGCGGCGCGTGGCGAACGCGCACGTGAAGCGGGTGTGCTATTTCTCGGTGGAATATCTTCCGGGCCGATCCTTGATGAATGCGCTGTCGAGCCTCGAGGGCGGACTGCTGCAGGAAGCGCGGGCCGCGTTGCGCGAACTCGGCCACGATCTCGAGGACATCGCCGCACAGGAGGTCGATCCAGGTTTGGGCAACGGCGGCCTGGGCCGTCTGGCGGCATGCTTCCTGGATTCTCTGGCCACGCTGCACTACCCGGCCGTGGGCTATGGCATCCGCTACGACTACGGCATATTCACGCAGGTCATCGGCGCCGATGGCGGCCAGCGCGAGGTCGCCAGCAGCTGGCTGCGCCTGCGCAATGTCTGGGAGTCGGCCCCGGGCAGCGTGCGCTTCACCGTGCGCTTCGGCGGCCGGGTCGAGGCGCAGGAGAACGCCGGCGCAGCGGCCGGGAACGGCGCTTTGGGCGAGGTGCATCGCTGGGTCGACACCAGCGATATCTACGCCGTCGGGTTCGACCAGTTGATCCCGGGCAACCGGGGTCCCACCGTCAATCATTTGCGGCTCTGGTCGGGCCGGGCCATCACGCCGTTTCACATCGATGCCTTCAACGCCGGCGACTACGCGGCCGCCGTGCGGGAGCAGGTGGAGGCGAAGAATCTGTCGCGGGTGCTGTACCCGGACGATTCCACGCCCCAAGGCAAGGAGCTGCGGCTCAAGCAACAGTACTTCTTCGTGAGCGCCAGCTTGCAGGACATCCTGGCGACGCACTTGAGAGAGGGGCGCTCACTCGAGTCCTTGCCCGACTCCATTGCGATTCAGCTGAACGACACTCATCCGGCGGTGGCGATTCCCGAGCTGATGCGCCTGCTGGTCGATGAGCACGGCCTGCCATGGTCCGTCAGCTGGCACATCACGACCAGCGTATTCTCGTATACCAACCACACCCTGCT
Source organism: uncultured Gammaproteobacteria bacterium (assembly GCA_963837435.1). Taxonomy (GTDB): domain Bacteria; phylum Pseudomonadota; class Gammaproteobacteria; order Steroidobacterales; family Steroidobacteraceae; genus Bog-1198. The sequence goes on along the minus strand of CAWINJ010000007.1, from coordinate 274,366 downwards.
GCCGGAGGCGCTCGAAACCTGGCCCGTGGCGATGTTCGAGCGGCTGCTGCCGCGGCATCTGCAAATCATCTATCTGATCAATCGCGATTTCCTGCAATCGGTCGAGGCGCAATACCCCGGCGACGATGCGCGCCGCCGGCGTTTGTCCATCATCGACGATGGCGGCGAGCGCCGCGTGCGCATGGCGCATCTCGCGGTCATCGGCAGCCATCGGGTCAACGGCGTGGCGCAGCTGCACTCGGATCTGATGCGCACGCAGGTGTTCAGCGGATTCGCCGAGCAGTATCCGGACCGTTTCATCAACGTGACGAACGGGATAGCCGTGCGCCGCTGGCTGAAGCAGTCGAACCCGGGCCTGTCGGCGCTGCTGACGGAACGCTTGGGGCCCTCGTGGGAGAACGATCTGGAAGAACTTGCGCGGCTGCTCGGCGCCGCGGGGGATGCGGAATTTCGCCGGCAGTTTCGCGGCATCAAGCGCACCAACAAGCAAAGGCTGGCGGGCGAAGTCATGCGCCGCACCGGGGTGGAACTGGACATCGGTTCGCTATTCGACGTGCAGGTGAAGCGGATCCACGAGTACAAGCGCCAGCTGTTGAACCTGCTGTACGTCGTGACCCGCTACCGGCACATCCGCGATGCTCCGCAGGCCGAGGTGGTGCCGCGCAGCGTGATTTTCGCCGGCAAGGCGGCTCCGGGCTATGCGATGGCCAAGGCCATCATCAAGCTGATCAACAACGTCGCGCGCACCATCAATGCCGACCCCGCCATGCGCGATAAACTGCGGGTGGTGTTTCTGCCGGATTACGATGTTTCCCTGGCCCAGAGAATCATGCCGGCGGCCGACCTGTCGCAGCAGATATCCACCGCGGGCATGGAGGCCTCGGGAACCGGTAATATGAAGCTGGCGCTCAGCGGAGCGCTCACCATCGGTACGCTGGACGGGGCCAATATCGAGATTCGCGATCACGTAGGAGCGGAAAACATGTTCATTTTCGGGCTCACGGCGCAGGAAGCGGCGGCGCGCCGGGCCGCCGGCTACCAGCCATGGCGCGAGCTCGATGCCGATCCCGACCTGAGGGCGACACTGCAGCTCATCGAGTCGGGGCATTTCTCGCCGCAGCGTCCGGACGACGCCAAGCCGGTGGTCAACCGCCTGCTCAGCGAGGGCGAACCCTTCCTGGTGCTCGCGGATTTCGCCGCCTATGCCCGGGCGCAGGCTCAGGTCGATGCGCTGTACACCCTTGAAGATGAATGGAGTCAACGGGCCATCGTCAATTGCCTGAACATGGGTTATTTCTCGAGCGACCGCAGCATCCGCGAGTATGCGGACCGCATATGGGCGGTGAAGCCCGTGATGTAGGCGACCCCATTGACCGACTCAGGGCTCAGCGACTTCGATCTGTATTTGTTCGGCGAGGGCAAGCACGAGCGCATTTACCAGAAGCTCGGCGCGCATTGCGGCGTCGATGAGGGCGTGCCGGGCACCCGATTCGCCGTGTGGGCGCCGAACGCCGAGCGCGTCAGCGTGGTCGGCGAATTCAATCAGTGGAACGGCGACGCTCATGTGATGCGTCCGCGGGCATCCTCCGGAGTGTGGGAGGCGACGATCCCGGGCATCGGCGAGGGCACCGCCTATAAGTACGAAATTCGCGATCGGGCGGGCCATCTGTCCATCAAATCCGACCCCTACGGCTTCGCCATGCAGCTGCGCCCGGACAATTGTTCCGTGGTGACGAGCCTCGAGGGCCATGAGTGGCAAGACTCGCCATGGCTGGCGCAGCGCGCCAGCGGCGACCCGCGGCGCCGCCCGTTCAACGCCTACGAGGTGCACCTGGGTTCTTGGCGCCGTCCCTGGGATCATCGCACCCCGCCTTTCATGAGCTGGCGCGAAGCGGTGGAGCAGCTGATTCCCTACGCCGTGGACATGGGCTACACGCACTTGGAACTCATGGGCGTCGCCGAGCATCCGCTCGATGCATCCTGGGGCTATCAGGTGCTCGGCTACTACGCGGTGACCGCCCGCTACGGGTCCCCCCAGGACTTCATGCACTTCGTCGACTGCTGCCACCAGGCGGGAATCGGCGTGATTCTCGACTGGGTGCCGGCGCATTTTCCGCGCGACGCGCATGGCCTGGCGCATTTCGACGGCAGCGCGCTCTACGAGCATGCGGATTCCAGGCTCGGCGAGCACATGGAATGGGGCACCAAGATCTTCAATTACGGCCGTCATGAAGTGCGTAACTTTCTGGTCGCGAATGCGCTGTTCTGGGCGGACCGCTACCACGTCGACGGCCTGCGCGTGGACGCCGTCGCGTCCATGCTGTACCTGGATTACAGCCGCAAGCCGGGAGAATGGCTGCCGAACCGCGAGGGAGGGCGCGAGAATCTCGAGGCCATCGATTTCCTGCGCCAAATGAACAATGCGCTGCACCACGCTTTTCCCGGCGTGCTGACCATCGCGGAAGAATCGACCGCATTTCCCGGCGTGACGCGGCCGCCCGAGCACGGCGGTCTCGGATTCAATTTCAAGTGGAACATGGGCTGGATGAACGACACGCTGCGCTACGCCGCGCTCGATCCGGTGCATCGGCGCTACAGCCACCAATTGATCACGTTCTCCTTCGTGTATGCCTGGTCCGAGAATTTCATCCTGCCGATCTCGCACGACGAGGTGGTGCACGGCAAGCGCTCGCTGCTCGGCAAAATGCCCGGCGACGATTGGCAGAAGCGCGCGAACTTTCGCCTGTTGCTGGCCTACATGTGCGTCCACCCCGGCAAGAAGCTGCTGTTCATGGGCTCGGAATTCGGGCAATGGCCGGAATGGCGCGACCACGAACAGCTCGAATGGTCGCAGCTGGCGGCCGCCGAACATTCGCAATTGCGCGATTGCGTGCGCGAGCTGAATCATTTGTACCGTACGGCGCCGCAGCTGTACGGCAGCGATTGCGAGCACGATGGATTTCGCTGGGTGGATCTGCACAACGCCGACGAGAGCGTCTGGGCGTTCGCGCGCCGCTCCATCGGCGGGGACACGGGCTCCCCCATCACCTGCGTGTTCAATGCGACTCCGGTGCCCCGCGATGGCTATGCCATAGGAGTCGCCGAGGCCGGGTCCTACCGGAAAATATTCGATTCGGACGCCGCCCGCTTCGGCGGCTCGGCGTACAACGGGCAAGCCGAGCTGACGGCGGCGCATGAGGGTGCGCAAGGCTATCCTTATTCGCTGCAGCTGAATCTGCCGCCGCTCGCGGCGGTGTTTTTCGCCGGGCCGGCCCGGTGAAAGTCATTCAGGCGGGCTTGCCGCGCCCTTTGGGCGCGACCTGGACCAGGCGCGGCGTGAATTTCGCGTTGTTCTCGAGCAATGCGACCCGGGTGGAGGTGTGCCTGTTCGATGCGCAGAGCGGCGCCGAACTCGAGCGCTGCGACCTGCCGGGGCGCACGGGGGACATCTGGCATGGCTCGATCTCGCCGCGGCGCGCGTGCCCGGGCGCCCACTATGCGTTCTACGTGCACGGCCCGCATGAGCCGGAGAAGGGCCATCGCTTCGACGCCACGGCGGCGCTGATCGACCCCTATGCGCGCGAGCTGTCGCGCTCCGAGCCGCCGCGAGCGCGGGTGGTCGACGGCACGTTCGACTGGGGCGCCGATCGGCCGCCCGCCATTCCGTGGCGCGATACGCTGATCTACGAGTTGCACGTCAAGGGCTTCACGCAGCTGCACCCCGCGGTGCCGGCCGAGTGGCGCGGCAAATACCTGGGTTTGACGGTGGCTCCCGTCGTCGAGCATTTGAAGTCCATCGGTGTGACGACCGTCGAGCTGCTGCCTTGCCAGTCCTTTCTCACCGAGCAGTTCCTGCGCGACCGTGGATTGCGCAATTACTGGGGCTACAATTCGCTGGCGTGGTTCGCGCCGGCCAACGAATACGCCCTGCACGATGCCGTCGCCGAGTTCAAGACCATGGTCAAGGCGCTGCACGCGGCCGGGATCGAGGTGATTCTCGACGTGGTCTTCAATCACACCGCCGAGGGCAATGAGGCCGGCCCGCTGCTCTCCTGGCGCGGCATCGACAATGCGGTGTACTACCGCCTCATGCAGCAGGACAAGCGCTTTTACGAAAATGTCACCGGTTGCGGCAACACGGTGAATTGCGAGCATCCGCAAGTTCGCGCCTTGATCGTCGACTGCCTGAGATACTGGGTCGAGGACATGCACGTGGACGGCTTCAGATTCGATCTCGCCACGGTGTTGGGCCGCGAAGGCAACGGTTTCAACGAGCAAAGCGCCTTCTTCAAGGCGCTGCGCGGCGATCCCGCGCTCGCCTACGTCAAGCTGATCGCGGAGCCCTGGGATGTGGGCTGGGGCGGCTATCAGCTCGGCAGGTTTCCGCCCGGCTGGGCGGAATGGAACGACCGCTACCGGGACACGGTGCGTTCGTTCTGGCGGCGCGACGCCGGGAAAGTCGGCGAACTCGCCGAGAGGTTCGCCGGCTCGAGCGACCTGTTCCGGCACAACGGCCGCAAGCCGACCGCGGGCATCAATTTTCCGACCGCGCACGACGGCTTCACGCTGTGGGATCTCGTTTCCTACAACGAGAGACACAACGAGGCGAATCTCGAGGCAAACTCCGACGGCCACAACGACAATCTGAGCTGGAATTGCGGGTTCGAAGGGCCTACGGACGATGCCGAGGTCAATCGATTGAGAAAGCGCCAGATGCGCAATCTATTGGCAACGTTGTTCCTCTCGCAGGGCGTTCCCATGCTGCAGGCCGGGGATGAGTTCGGGCGTACGCAGGGCGGCAACAACAATGCCTACTGCCAGGACAATGAGATATCCTGGCTCGACTGGCATCTGCGCGGTCAAAACCCGGATTTGCTGCGCTTCGTGCAATTGCTGGCTCGACTGCGCCGCCGGCACGTCGAATTCCGCCGCGAAACCTTCCTCAAGGGCGCGGCATCGCGCGCCAGCGTCAAGGATGTGATCTGGCTGAATCTCGCCGGCAACGAGATGAAACAGGGCGAGTGGCAGGATGGAAGCTTGCGCACCCTGGGCATTTGGTTCGGAAAGAGCAACAATCTGCAGGGCCGCCTGTTGCTGTTGCTCAATGCCGGCGACTCGGCCCAGACCTTCTGCCTGCCGGCGGCCCCCGCCGGCGAGCCTTGGATCCGTCAATTCGACACTGCGCTCGATGTCTGCGAAGCGATGAGCCTCGGCCAGGCACGGGACTATCGTCTCGAGGTCAGCAGTGCCGCCCTGTTGGAGTGCTGAGATCATGGATACGGCGTCGATAGAGCGGTCGGCTCGCTTGAGGGGGATCGGCGACGCCTACCATGATTATCGCGGCGAGCTGCGCTACTTCAGTCTCGAGACGAAGCGCGACCTGTTGCGCGCCATGGGATGCCCGGTGGACGAGCCCGCGGCCCTGGCGCTCGATTTGAGCCGGCTCGAAGCGGCCTGCCGCCGCAGGTTCCTGCCGCCGGTCGCCGCGGCGCGCGGCGCGCGGATTGGCATCGATGTCAATGTGAGCGCACTGGAATTCGGATCCACCCTTGTTTGGTCGGTGCGCCTCGAAGATGGCTCGCGGCGCGAGGGGATGACCTCGACGGCCGACTGTGCCGAGATCTGGCGCGGCGAAGTGCAGGGCGCGTGGGTCACGCAGCGGCGTCTCGAGCTGCCGATCGATCTGCCCGCCGGCTATCACGAATTGGAGGCGAAGATAGGCGCGGGGACCGCTTCACGCTGCCAGATCATCGTCTCCCCGCCGCAGTGCTACGAGCCTGAGCCAATTGCCGCCGGCCGGCGGCTGTGGGGCCTCTCGGTGCAGCTCTACACGCTGCGGTCGCGCGACAACTGGGGCATGGGGGACTTCAACGACTTAAGATCGCTGATTCGCTGGGTGGCCGCCCATGGAGCGGGATTCATCGGCTTGAATCCTTTGCACGCGCTCGCACCGGCGGATCCCGCCCGATCCTCCCCCTACAGCGCATCGAGCCGGCACTTTCTGAACGTTTTATACATCGCAGTGCCGCTGGTGCCGGAATTCGAGCATTGCGCGGCGGTGCGCGAACGGTTGGCCGATCCCTCGCTCGCGCGGCGGCTCGAGGAGTTGCGCGGCCGTGAACGGGTGGATTATCGCGGCGTGGCGGATCTCAAGTTCGAGATGCTCGCGCTGCTGTACGGCGATTTTCGAGATCGGCATCTGGCGGCCGGGACCGAGCGCGCGCGGCAATTCCGCGCCTTCGTGGCCGAGGGTGGCGAGCTTCTCGAGATGCATGCCCGCTTCGATGCGCTCGACCGGTACTTCCGCGCGGCTTTGGGCGTTGCATCCGGCTGGCTGAGCTGGCCGGAGGAGTATCGCGACGTGAACGGCCGGGCGGCGGCGCGGTTCGCGGCCGCTCATCCTCAGGAAGTCGAGTTCTATGCCTACCTGCAATGGCTGGCGCGCGAGCAGCTGCACGGCGCGCAGGCGCTCGCGCGCGAACTCGGCATGCCCATCGGCCTGTACGGCGACTATGCGGTGGGCGCGAATCCTTCGGGATCCGAGACCTGGGCGGATCGGCGCAGCTACTGCATGGGCGCCGAAATCGGCGCGCCGCCCGATCCCCTGGCGCTCAAGGGCCAGGGTTGGGGCATACCCCCTCAAGACCCCTCGGCCCTGCGCGAGCAAGGGCTGCAGGGGTTCGCGCGATTGATCCGCAACAACATGCGCCATTACGGCGCTCTGCGCCTGGACCACGTCATGTCGCTGTTTCGCCTGTGGTGGGTCGCGGCCGGTTCTTCACCCATCGATGGCGCTTACGTTCACTATCCGCTGGAATCCTTGCTCACCGTGCTGTCGCTGGAGAGCGCGCGCAGCGCCTGCCTGGTCGTGGGCGAAGATCTCGGGGTGGTGCCGGACGAGATGCGCCGCGCCATGCCCGAATACGGCCTCTATCACTACAAGGTGCTGTTGTTCGAGAAGCTGGACGGCCGATTTCGCCGGCCCGGCGAGTACCTGCGGCGTGCACTGGCCGCGGTGACCACTCACGACATGCCCACCTTGCGCAGCTACTGGGAGGGGCGCGACATGGCGCTGCGCCACCGCTTGAATCTGTATCCCAGCGCGGCAGCCGAAAGTGAGGTGGCGCGGGAGCGCGAGCACGACCGCACTTTGCTATTGGAAGCCCTGCGGGAGGAGGGTCTCGCGCCCGCGCAACCGGCGGCGCCGTCCGATCCCTTCAGCGCCGAGCTGGCGCACGCCGTGCACCTCTATCTCGCGCGCTCGGTAACGGCACTGGCCGCTCTGCAAATCGAGGACCTGCTGGGCATGACCGAACCGGTGAACGTGCCCGGAACGCATGAGGAATATCCCAATTGGCAACGCAAGGTGACTGCCGATCTCGAGGACATCGCCGCTCGCGCCGATTTGGCCGCGCATCTCGAGGAAATCCGCGCCGCGCGCGCCTGACGTCGCGCGGCAACTGCTCCCCGTGCTGCGCACCGACTCCGCCTCCCTGGCCAATTCCCACCCGACCACCCAACATCACGGTGCCGAAGTGCCGGCTGCAGCCTGTGCGCGCGCCGCCCAAATCCACAGGCAGCCGCCGATGAGAACGGCGATGGGCACTATTTTGACGGCCGCTTCCAAGGATGAGGCATCCGACAAGGCGCCGATGAGAAACGGCGAAGGTACGTCGCCGAGCACATGGATGGCGAAGACGCTGAGCGCGATGGCGGTTGCTCGCTCGGTGGCCGAGACCAGGTTGATGATGGCGGCGTTGATCGGACCGGTGGACAGGAACATGCACAGTTGCGCCGCCACCATCCAGGCCACGTACACGCTATGCGACGTCGTGGTCAGCGCAAACCACACGCAGGGAGCCGCGATCAAGGTCGCGATCGCAGACAGCCACAGATAGGCTTGGCGTGAATACTTGGCCCAGTAGTCGCCCAGCCAGCCGCCGAGGAAAGTGCCGATGAATCCGGTGATCACCACGATGGTGCCGAAGCTCACGGTCGCTTCGCTGCGCGGGATGCCGCGGGCGCGCTCGAGAAATGCCGGCATCCAAAACGCCAGGCCGCCCAAGGCAAAAGTGTAGGCGGCATAGGCTAAAACTGTGAGCACATAGGGCTTGTTATGCATCAGCCGCCCATAAGCCGCCCAGGTTTGTTTCCCTATGTTCGCGGCCAAGGAGGACCGCGGCGCGGGTTCGATGGCGGAAGCGGCCTCGCCGTCCTGCGCTCCGCGCGGCGGATCGCGCAGCAGCAGACACAGCGCGGCCAGCAGCAGGCCGGGAATGCCGGCGACGAAGAATGCCGAGCGCCAGCCATAGTGCTTGTCGACCAGCCCTCCGACCACGTACCCCAGCGCGGACCCCACCGGAATTGCGCAGAAGAAAATGGCCATGACGCGTCCGCGCTGGCGCACGGGAAAGTAATCCGCCAGCAGGCTCGGCGCGATCGTCACGTAGGCGGCTTCGCCCACGCCGACCGCGGCGCGCGCCGCGAACAGTCCCAGGTAGCTGCCGGCAAATCCCGACAGGGCGGTGGCGAAGCTCCAGCACGCCACGCCGAGGGCGATCAACTTGGGCCGCGAGCGCCGGTCGCCCAAGGCGCCGAATATCGGCGCGGTGAGGGTGTAGACGATCAGGAATCCGGACATGAGCGATCCGAGATTCGCGTCCGAGAGCCCGAAATTCGCGTGCTTCAGGCTTTCGGCGAGCGCGGATACCACGTACCGATCGAGGTAGCTGAACAGATTGATGAACGCGAGAACGGCCAGGCCGAAACCGGCGGAGCGCGCCCAGGACTTTTGTGTTTGATCCGTCACGTCCCGGTATAGTAGCAACGCGAGTTTGCGTTTAGGTTTAATTTGCCGGTGATCGTATGGTTGCGCTCCGCAAGTCATGGATGCTCGGGGTAGGGGCGGTTCTTTGCGCCCTGCTGTGGTTCGCCTTGCTGGCCGAACGCCCGCTATTCGACCCGGACGAGGGCCGGTATGCGGAAATCCCTCGCGAGATGCTGAGCGGCGGCGATTGGGTGATTCCGCATCTGAACGGTCTCGCTTACCTGGAAAAGCCGCCGCTGCAGTACTGGGCCACGGCCCTCGCCTTCCGCGCCTTCGGACAGAGTGAGTTTACGGCGCGTTTGTGCACCGGGTTAGCCGGCTATTTGTCGCTGGCGGCGGTGTTCTTTCTCGGCTGGCGGCTGTGGGGTGTCGATGCCGGGATCCGAGCGGCGTTGTTCTGCTCGGCATCGACATTGTTCGTGCTGCTGGGACATCAGCTGACTCTCGACATGCTGTTGAGCTTCTGGCTGACCGCGGCCTTGGGCTGCTTTCTGATGGCGCAGCGGCGCGAGGCTGCCGGGCAGCGGCGCGAGGCTGCCGGGCATTGGCGCGCCTGGATGCTCGGCTGCTGGGCCTCGATGGCGCTTGCGCTGCTCACCAAGGGATTGATCGGCGCGCTGATTCCGGCCGCTGCCTTGGGCGCGTACGTGTGCTGGCAGCGGGATTGGGCGCTGCTGCGCCGATTGAATTTTCGCCGCGGATTGCTCTTGTTCACGGCGATCGCCTCGCCCTGGCTGGTATTGGCGGCGCGCGCCGATCGGCGGTTCTTCGGGTTCTTCTTCATCCGCGAGCATTTCCAGCGGTTCCTCACGCCCATCGAGCATCGCACCGAGCCGTGGTGGTTCTTCGTGCCGGTGCTCGTGGTGGGAATCGCGCCTTGGCTGCCTCAGGCGGCCCAAGCCCTGGCATCGCCCGGCGCGGCGCGCCTGCCGCGTGGAGAGTTCGACCCGTCGCGACTGCTGTGGATCTGGTGCGTCTTCATACTGATTTTCTTCTCCTGCTCCGACTCCAAATTGATTCCCTACATCCTGCCGGCGGTACCCGCGCTGGCGCTGCTGTGCGCGGCGCGCGGCGCCGCTCGCCGCGATGCAGGTGAGGACGGCGGTCGCGGCAGTTTGCTGGCGGGGTCGCTGCTGACCCTGGCGTCCTGCGCGGGGCTGCTGGGCTATGTGAGCGGCCTGTGGGGCTCGACGGAGGCTCGAGCATTGCTGCCGCTGATACGCCCGATGCTGTGCTGGACGTGCGTGCTGCTGGCCCTCGGCGCGATGATCTGTGCTACGTGTGTGTGGAAGGGCCGGCCGCTGGCGGCGCTTGCCGGTCTGTGCGGATCCTGGTTCCTGGCGACCGGGACGATTCTCGTCGCGGCGAGTTCCGTGCAAGCGATGTACAGCGCCAAGGATGTGGCGCTGGTGCTGCGCACCCAGGCCGGCATGGGCGATTCGGCCGGGCTCGGCGCCGAAGTCCCGATGTTCGCCGTGCAGGAATATCAGCAGTCGCTGGCTTTTTACTTGCGGCGCACGATGGTCCTGGTCGACTATCGGGATGAGTTCGATCTCGGTCTGACCGAGGATCCCAAGCGCGGTATCGCGACCTTGGGTCAATTTGCGGAGGTATGGCGACCCCTTCGAGCGGGTTATGCGGTCATGCGACCGAGCACTCAGGAGCGGCTGTCCGGGCTCGGGCTACCGATGCGCGAAGTCGCGCGGCTTCAAGACCGGGTCATTGTCAGCCGACGCTAATAGCGCGGCGGGCCCCCGGTTGCCCGTTTGTCGCCCGCAAGCGACGCCCGCCCGCCCGCCCCGTGGCGGCTTTACAGATCTTTGCCTAATCGCGGCTTCATTTGCGACATGAATCGCTGAACAATACCCTACCGAGAGGGACCATCCAGCCATGACCGCCACCTGCTCAAGTCTTCTTGCCGCTCTGCGCCGCCGCTGGCGCAGCGTGCTCGCGGCGCCCCTGGGCGCCGTATTGCTGGCCCTCGCAGCCTGCAACGGCACTGCCGTGGTGACGATGACCAGCACCGCGTCCACGGATAACTTTCTGGCATACCGGGTCACCCTGGTGTCCGTGCAGCTGCAAACCGCGAACGGCAACTCGAGCCTGACGGTGCTGCCGGCGAGCACCATCGTCGACTTCGCGACCTTGACCGATTTGAGCGAAGTGCTGGGCGCCGCCCAGGTTTCCAAGGGTACGTACACGAGCGCGGTCATCACGCTCGACTACAGCTCGGCCCAGATCATCTATGACAATGGCAGCCTCGATGGGGTGCCGCTCACTCCCGTCAACATCGACGGCCAGACTCTGGGCGCGGTTCAAGTCACCGTCACCCTCGATCCCAACAATTCATTCAGCGTGGCTTCCAAGGGGGCGTCGTTGCTCGCCATGGATTTCAACATGGCGGCGTCCAACGTCGTCAATCTGACCAACGACACCGTGGTCGTTACACCCCTGATCGCCGCGAGCTCGTTGCCCATCGACGGCAAGCAGGTGCGCATCCGCGGTCCCTTGAACAACGTATCCAACCCGAGCACGGCGAGCACCTCCAGTGCCTCGTTCACCATGGGTGCCATGCCCTTCAACAGTACCGCCTACGGCGGTGGGGGCACGCTGTCCATCGTTCCGACCGCCGAGACCACCTACGAAATCAACGGCAAGGCGTCGATCGGCGCCACGGGAGTGACCGCGCTCGCAGCTCTGAGCTCGGGAACCCTGGCCGCCACCTATGGAACACTCACCGCCACGGACGAAACTTCGACCACCACCCAGACCACGACAGCCGAAGGCACCGTGGAAGACAACATCGCCACATCGACCACCGTGACTTTCACGGCCAGCCAGGTGCTCGCGGGCAGCAGCGTGCAGGGCGCGGGCCTGGACCGGGTCACGGGTGTGGTCACAGCGCGCAGCGGCAATACGCTCGAGCTGCAGGACGCCACCCTGGTCGGCGCCGACGGCAGCGATACGTTTATCTTGGGCACCACCCAAGTGACCATCGGCCCCAACACCGTCATCACCGAGTTTGGACAGACCGCCGGAGGCTACACTCCGGCCCAGGTATCCGTGGGTTCATCCATCGATGCCTTCGGCATACTGACCGGCCAGTCTTCCGGAAACGCGACCATGGATGCCAGCGCCGGGCGCGTGCGCCTGGACGTGGCATCGGCGTCGGGCCTGGTTACGGTGCAGGGTTCAAGCACTCTGACCCTCAACCTTTCCCAGCTCGGGGGGCGACTGGTGACGCCCTTTGTCTTTACCGGGTCGGGCGCCTCCCCCAGCCAGTACCTGGTCGACACCAGCGGCTTGGACCTGTCGAATTCGACCGCGTCGGCGCCGGTGCAGGTGACGGGGCTCACCAGCTCGTTCGGCGTGACCACGTCGAATTTCAACGCAACGACCTTGCTCGATCCCACCACGATCAATGCGACCTTGGTGCTGGACTGGAGCGCCGGGACGACGACACCTTTCGCTGTTTTCAATAGCTCCGGAATCGACGTGGATATCGCCAACGCCGGCATCGGCGTGCGGCACGAGATCCAGGTCGGCGCCCAGCTGATCAATCTCATCGGATTGTCCTCGGATCCCCAGATCGTTCCCAGCACGACCACGACGTCGAACGCGGTCTTCACCATCGGCCATTCGGTCAGTTCGACGACCGAGAGCTTCGACACTTTCGCGGCTTTCATCACCCAGCTGCAAACGGAGCTGAACGGCTCGGTTCTGGCAACCGGAGTGACCGCCGTCGGGCAGTACTCTGCATCGTCATTTACACTGACCGCCTCGAGCATTACCCTCTTCTTGGACAATTGAACACCCGCTCCGGTGTAGGGACGCGTTGCTGGACCCAAGAATCACACGCCGCGATTTTCTCAAGGCGGCATCGCTGCTGGCCGCGCCCGTGGCGTATCCCTACACCCGAGGCTTTGCGGCGGTGCCCGCGGCACCCGGTGCATCCGCAGCACCCGCGGCGGGCGCGGCGCCGGCGGCCTATTCATACGCCTACGTCGGCACCTACACGCCGAACGGGGGCGGCATTTACCTGTTTCGCCTGGATAGAGCCTCCGGCGCCATGACGCAGCTGCAGGTGTTCGACGATATCCGCAATCCCTCCTGGCTCGCCCTCAATCCCGCGCAGACGCGCCTGTACGCCGTGAGCGAAATCGACAATTATCAGGGAACGCGCAATGGCGCCGTGGTGTCGTACGCCATCGACGGCCAGAGCCTGCAGATCAGGCGCCTGGGGGCGGTGAGTTCCGGCGGCACCACGCCGTCGTTTGTCAGCGTGCATCCGTCCGGCAGATTCGTCTTTGTCGCCAACTATGGCGGCGGCAACGTGGCTGTCTTTCCGGTGGGCGAGGACGGCGCTCTGGGTGCGCCCACGGATGTGAGGCCGAGCGTGGGACCGCACCATCATGCGCACGCGGTCGACGATCCACCGGGGCAATTCGGGGTCAGCGATCATGACAGCCCGCACGTGCACATGGTTGCGCCGGATCCAAGCGGACAGTTCGTCATCGCGAACGACGCGGGGCTGGATTTGACGCTGGTCTGGCGCTTCGATGCGCAAGCGGGCCGGCTGCTGCCCGCCGCCGTGCCGGTGGTCGCGGCTCCGTCCGGAGCGGCACCGCGCCACTTCGTGTTCCATCCCAACGGACGGACTTTCTACAATTTGTACGAGCACGACGCCAAGATCGCGGTGTACGACTACGACGCCGCGAAGGGCGCATTCAAGCCGAGGCAGCTGGTGTCGGTGCTGCCTCCGAAGTTCAGCGGCAGCGATCTGTCGGCCGAAATCGTCATCGGCGCGGACGGCCGGTTCCTCTATGTGTCGAATCGATTACACGATGCCATCGCGATCTTTGCGGTGGCGGGGGACGGCCAATTGCGGATGATCGCCGAGAGCTGGACGCACGCCGATTATCCGCGTTGCCTGAGCATCGATCCGAGCGGCCAGTATTTATATTCGTGCAATCAGAAGGGCGATTCCATCACGTCGTTCCGCATCAATGCGGCGAGCGGCGGCCTGCAATTCACGGGCCGCTTCGAACCGGTGGGTAGTCCCGCCATGATGATCATGCTGAAACATACCTGAGCTTGCTGAAACATCCCCGACCTTGCTGAAGCATTTCTGACCTTGCCCGTCAATCCCGCTGTACCTGGCCTCGTACGGAGATCTATACTGCCGCCAAGGCGTCCGCGCGAACAGGTTGAAAATTATGCAAATTGCGATGATTGGCTTGGGCCGCATGGGCGCCAACATGGCGCAGCGCCTGATGCGGGGCGGTCACAAAGTCGTCGGGTATGATCCCGCGAACGCCGCACGCGCCGCCCTCGAGCAGAAGGGTGCGGCATCCGCGGCCTCGCTCGGCGAGCTGGTGGCCAAATTAGGGGCGCCGCGCGTCATCTGGCTGATGGTGCCGGCCGGGGAGATCACCGACAGCACCATCACCTCCCTCATCCCGCTCCTCGCCGCGGGCGACACCATCATCGACGGCGGCAACTCGAATTATCGCGACACCCAGCGCCGTGCGGCCGCCGTGGCGCAGCGCCAGATTCACTACGTCGATTCGGGCACCAGCGGCGGAGTGTGGGGGCTTGCCGAGGGCTACAGCCTCATGATCGGCGGCGAGGAGGCCGTGGTCGAGCGCTTGCGTCCGATCTTCGAGACTCTGGCGCCGGCGCCCGATCGCGGCTGGGGGCGCGTCGGGGCCGTGGGATCCGGCCACTATACCAAGATGATCCACAACGGCATCGAGTACGGCCTGATGCAGGCCTACGCCGAGGGCTTTTCCATTCTGCAGCATAAGAGCGAGTTCAAGCTCGATCTGCATCAGATCGCCGAAATCTGGCGCTACGGCAGCGTGGTGCGCTCGTGGCTGCTGGACTTGACTGCCAATGCGCTCGAGAAGAACCCGACCTTGCACGGGATCGCGCCTTACGTCGCCGATTCTGGCGAGGGCCGCTGGACGGTGGCCGAGGCCATCGAATTGGGCGTGCCGGCCTCGGTCATTACCCTATCATTGCTCGAGCGGCTGCGATCGCGCGATGCCGATTCGTTTACCGACAAGCTGCTCTCGGCCATGCGCAACCAATTCGGCGGCCACGCGATCAAAGAAGAGTAGCCGACCGCCACGCCGGGCATCGGCCGCCGCGCGGCGCCTCTACTCAAGCGCCCGGCAGCGCGGCCTTGTGGCGGCTCACGGCATCGCCGTCGCCGGCCTTCAGTTCGTTGAATACCAGGGTCGACACGATGGTCAGCGCGCCGAGCGTCCAGAGCGCGAGATGAATGCCGTGAATCATCTGCGGCGCGGTCGCGTGCACCTTGTCGGGGATGAACAGCGCCGCGGCGAGCGAGGCGGCGGCCACGCCGAAGCTCACCGCCATTTGCTGGATGGTGCTCGCGATGGTGCTGGCGCCGCTGGCTTCGCGTGCGCTCACGTCGGCATAGACCAGCGTATTCATGCTGGTGTATTGCAGCGAGGTGAGGAACCCGTAGGCGAATCCCATCAGCACGATCGCCCATACCGGCATGCCGACATCGATGGTCGAGAATAGAAAAATCATCAGGCCCACGCAGATGGTATTGGTGATCAGCACCCTGCGGTAGCCGAAGCGCTTCAATATGAGCGGCATGGTGAGCTTCAGCGACATGGCAGCCAGGGCCTGCGGCATGATGAGCAATCCGGATTGGATGGGAGAGAAACCCAGGCCGACCTGGTACAGGAGCGGCAAGAGAAAGGGTATTCCTCCGATCCCCAGCCGGGTGAACAGATTGCCGCTCGCGGCGACGCGGAAACTGCGGATCCGCACCAGACCCAAGCGCAGCAGCGGATGCGTGGTGCGCACCGAGTGCAAGCCGTAGGTCGCGAGCAGCGCGGCGGACATGGCCAGCAATCCGAGCATCTCTCGGCCGCTCAGCGTGGTTTCGCCGAACACTTCCAGCACATAGGACAGCAGGGAGATGCCGGAGCCGAACAACACCAAGCCGACGATATCCAGAGGTTGGTTGCGCTGCTCGCGGTAGTTGGGCAAATGCCGGTAGACCATGTACAGCCCGCACAGGCCGATCGGTATGTTGACGAAAAAAATGACGCTCCAATGAAAGTATTCGATGATCAAGCCGCCCAGCAGGGGCCCGAGCATGGGGGCGATGAGGCTCGGAATGGCGACGAAGCTCGTGGCTTCGATGAGCTCGGATTTGGCGAAGGCGCGCACCATGGTGAGCCGGCCCACGGGAATCATCATGGCGCCGCCGCAGCCCTGCAGGATGCGGCAAGCCACCAGCAAGTGGATGTTGTTGGAGATGCCGCAGAGAAACGATCCGAGCGTGAATATGCCGATCGCGTACGAGAATACGCGCCGCGTGCCGAAGCGATTGGCCATCCAGCCGCTGATGGGGATGAACACCGCGAGACTGAGCGTGTAGCTCGCGAGCACGGCCTTCATGTTGAGCGGCTGCACCTTGAGCGCCTGCGCAATGGCGGGAACGGCGGTGTTCAGGATGGTCGTGTCCAACGATTCCATGAAGTAGCCCACCGCTATCAACCAGGGCAGCAGGCGCTTGGCAGTATCGCTTAAGGTGTTCCTGTCGCGTGCCGGCAAGTTCGGCCGCAAACTCAAGGGCCTGCGAGCGCCGCATCGACGATGCGCTGCGCCTCGGCGATCAATTTGTCCAAGTGTCCGGCGTCGTGAAAGCTCTCGGCGTAGATCTTGTAGATGTTCTCGGTGCCGGAGGGCCGGGCTGCGAACCAACCGCCGCGCGAGACCACTTTGATGCCGCCGATGGGCGCATCGTTGCCTGGCGCGCTGCTCAAAATGCGCTCGATCGGCTCGCCCGCGAGCTCCCTGATGCGCACCTGCGCGGCGTCGAGCTTGCCGAGCCTCTTCTTCTGTTCCGGGGTGGCCGGGGCGTCGACGCGATTGGCGTACATCGCACCGAGTTCCTCAGCCATGGTGCGGTAGGTCTCGCCGGGGTCCCGGCCCGTGCGGGCGGTGATCTCCGCCGACAGCAGGGCGGGCACCAGACCATCCTTGTCCGTGGTCCAGACGCTGCCGTCGAGGCGATTGAATGCGGCGCCGGCGCTTTCCTCGCCCACGAACCCCAGGCTGCCGTCCACGAGCCCGGCCACGAACCACTTGAAGCCCACCGGAACTTCGTAGAGGCGCCGGCCCAGCCGCCGGCTGACCCGATCGATCATGGCGCTGCTTACCACGGTTTTGCCGACGGCGGCATCCGCCCGCCAGTGCGACCGTTGGCGGTACAAGTAATCGATGCACACCGCCAAATAATGATTGGGCGGCATCAAGCCGACGCTGGCGGCGACGACGCCGTGGCGGTCATGGTCGGTATCGCAGGCGAAGGCGATGTCGAACTTGTCCTTGAGCCCGATGAGCCGCTGCATGGCATAGGCCGAGGAGGGGTCCATGCGGATCTTCCCGTCCCAATCCAGGGTCATGAAGCGAAAGGTGGGATCGACCGCCTCGTTGACGATGGTGAGATCGAGCCGGTAGAGCTCTGCGATCCGGGGCCAATAATGCACGCCTGCGCCTCCCAGGGGATCGACGCCCATGCGGATTCCCGAGGCGCGTATCGCATCCATGTCCAAAATGGCGCCGAGGTCGCCCACATAGGCCTGCAGGTAGTCATGAGCATGCGTGGTGGCGGCGCGGCGGGCGGCGGCGAAGGCCATTCTGTCGATCGCGCCGATGCCCGATTGCAGCAGATCGTTGGCCCGATTCTCTATCCACTTGGTCACGTCGGAATCGGCGGGCCCGCCGTTCGGCGGGTTGTATTTGAAGCCGCCGTTGTCCGGCGGGTTGTGAGAGGGCGTAATGACGATGCCGTCGGCGAGGCCGGAGTCGCGCCCGCGGTTGTAGGTCAGGATGGCGTGAGATACGGCGGGCGTGGGCGTGTATTCGTCTCCCGCCGAGACCATGACCTCGACGCGGTTGGCCGCGAGCACTTCGAGGGCGCTGGCGAATGCCGGCGCGGAGAGCGCATGAGTATCGAACCCGATGAACAGCGGACCTTGAATCCCCTGCCGCCGGCGATATTCGCAGATGGCCTGGCTGATCGCGAGCACATGCGCCTCGTTGAAACTCGAGTCGAACGAGGAGCCACGGTGGCCGGAGGTGCCGAAGCTCACCCGCTGCGAGGCCACGCCCGGGTCGGGCCGCTCACTGTAATAGGCGGTGATGAGCCTCGGCACATCGACCAGCGAGGCGGCGGGTGCGGCGCATCCCGCGAGAGGATTGATGTTCGGGCTCAAGAGGTGGCCAATGCCGCGCTCTTCTCGGCAATGCGCTTCATGAGCTCGGTCCACGACTTGACGAAGGACTCGGCGCCCTCCGTCTGCAAGCGGGCGGCGAGCGCGTCGACGTCGATGCCTGCGGCCGCGAAGCGCGCCAGCACCTGCTCGGCGTCGCCCCCGTCCTTCGCCATCGGCGACCGCACGTTGCCTTCGAGTGCGAACGCCAGGAGCGTTTTCTCCGGCATGGTGTCGATGGTGTCGGGGGCCGCCAGCGCCTCGACGTACAAGCCCGCCGCGGCCTTCGGATCCTTGGTGCCGGTGCTCGCCCACAGCATGCGCTGCTTGCGCGCGCCGGCGGCCTCGAGATCGCGCCAGCGCTTCCCGGCCAGCAGTTCGTTATGGGCGCGATAGGTGCGCGCCGCGATGGCGATCCCCAGGCGATTGCGCAATTCCGGCGGCGCCTTATCGGCGACGGCCCGGTCCCAACGGCTGACGAACAAGGATGCGACCGAGCTCACGTGCGGATCGAGGCCCGCCGCGATCCGCCGCTCGATGCCGCGCAGATAGGCCTCCGCCACGCGCAGATAATGTTCGCGCGAGAACAGCAGCGTGACATTGACCGGCACGCCCGCGAAGATTGCCGCTTCGATGGCCGGCACGCCGGCCGGGGTGCCGGGGATCTTGACGTAAAGATTGGGCCGGTCGGCCTGCTTGTGAATGCGCAGTGCGGCGTCGATCGTCGCCTTGGTATCGTTTGCGAGCAGCGGCGAGACCTCCATGGAGACCCAGCCGTCGATGCCTCGGGTGCGGTCGAACACCGGCCGGAACAAATCGGCGGCGCGCCGCAAGTCCTCCAGAGCCAGCTCGATGAACAGCTCCTCGCCCGCCAGCCCGGCCTGGGCCTTGCGGCGGATGCTGCCATCGTATGCCGAGGTATTGCCGATCGCCTCATCGAAAATGGTCGGGTTCGAGGTCAGGCCGGTCACCGATAGATCGTCGATGTAGCGGCGCAAGGTGCCGTTGTCGAGAATTTCACGCGTGATGTTGTCGAGCCAGAGGCTCTGTCCCAGATCGTGCAAGTTTTTGGTGATGGTCATGAAGATTCCCGCAAGTCGGACAAATTGTGATTGATCAAATCCCCGATGCGCTCGATCACCCGATCCGGCGGGGGATCCGCGGCGGCGGCCTCCGCGGCGAGGGCGTAGTGCCCCTGGCGCACGAATACCGTCGTTAGTTTACTCTTAAGTATCGATTTCATCGCCGCCAACAGGCCGGGCTTGTCGTCCACCATGACATAGTGATCGGCCGGATAGCGCCGCTGCATGTGGTCGAGCACGCGTTCCTTGTGCAGACAAATCATGACCCGGCCGCCGACCGCATCCGAAATCCCCGAGCGCTGGATCTTGCGCGGCTGGAACACGATGTCGCCGTCCGACAGCACCACGGGCCGGCCGAGAGTACCCAGGTGAGCGACTGCCTCGAGTGCGCGCGGGAACAGCCGGGCCGCGAAGGGGTATTCCAGGAGGAACTCCGACATCCCCAGCAAATCCGGGTGGTCGTCGAGTCCGACCCGAAAGGCTTGCAGGCTGGCCAGGTAGTCGGCAAGCCCCAACTGGTCGCGCAAGCGGGCGAAGATGTCCCAGTAGCGGGCGCGTTCGGAGGCCCCGAACGCCTGTTCGAGATGGTCGCCCAGATCCGCCGCAAAGCGGTCGTTGTCCAACAAGGTGTTGTCCACATCCAGCAGAAAGGTCACCTCGGCGGATTTCAACATGGGGAGGAGGTCTCGGCGACGGGGTCATGCCAGGCGTCGCCGCCGTTCACGACCTCGGCGGAGGCCTTGGGCCCCCAGCTGCCGGGTTCGTATTCCAGCACCGGGTTGCGGGCCGCCAATGCAGGGTCCACCACTCGCCAAGCCGCCTCCACGCAGTCGTCCTGGGTGAACAGCGAGGTGTCGCCGCGAATGGCGTCGCCGAGCAGCCGTTCGTAGGGCGATTTCTCCTGGTCGGAGCGATGACGGGCGATCAGTTCGACCGGCTCGCCTTGCATCTGCTCGCCGTTTCGCTTCACCAGCGCGCCTTCGCCGATCACCACCTCGGGACTCAGGCGCAGGCGGAAATAGTTCCGCGGCATGGTCTCGTTGGGATCGAAGACGGACAGCGGTGGCTCCTTGAGGGTCACTCTGACTTCCGTGGCGCTGATGGGCAGGCACTTTCCCGTGCGTATATAGAATGGGACGCCCGACCAGCGCCAGGTGTCGATGTGCAGGCACAGCGCGGCGAAGGTCTCGATCTGCGAGTCCTTGGCCACACCGGCTTCATTGCGATAGCCCTTGAACTGACCGCGCACCACTTCCTTCGGCTCGAGCGGGCGCATGGCGCGGAACAGGCGCAATTTCTCAGCCTGCATCGACTCATGGTCGTGGCCCGTGGGTGGGTCCATGGCCAGCAGTGCGGTGACCTGCAGAAGGTGATTCTGCACCACGTCGCGAATGGCCCCCACTTCCTCGTAGAAGGCGCCGCGGCCCTGCACGCCGAATTGCTCGGCCATGGTGATTTGCACATTCTTGACGTAGTGCCGATTCCAGATCGGCTCGAGGAAGGTATTGGCGAAGCGGAAATAGAGCAGATTCTGGACCGCCTCCTTGCCCAGGTAGTGATCGATGCGAAAGATGGACGCCTCCGAGAACACCTCGTGAAGAGTGCGGTTCAGCGACTGGGCGGTGGCGAGGTCGCGCCCGAAGGGTTTCTCGACGATGACCCGGGCATTGTCCGCGCAGCCCGATTTGGCGAGGCCCTGCACGGCGCTGGCAAACATGCTCGGGGGAATGGCCAGATAGTGGATGGGCCGCGAGGCATTGCCGAGCGATTGTTTCAGCTTCGAGAACGTGGAGGGATCCTGGTAGTCGCCGCCGACGTAGCGCAATTGCGCCGCGAACTTCTCGAAACAGGCGGCCTCGAAGTTGCCGTCGTGCTCGACGCTCCCGCGGGCGCGCTGCTTGAGTTTGTCGAGCGACCAACCCGCACGTGCCATGCCGATGATGGGGATGTCGAGCCCGTCCCGCCGCACCATGGCGTAGAGAGCCGGAAAGATTTTCTTGTACGCCAGGTCGCCGGTGGCGCCAAAAAAGACGAAGGCATCGGATTGGAGTAGGGTCATTTAGCGCCTCGCCCGTAATTCGCGCCGCAGCGCCTGCAGCTCTTCCATCAGCTCCACCGCCAGGGCCACTCCGGCGAGATTGAGCTCGAAATCCCGCTCGAGGCGCAGCGCCAGGCGCGCACGGCGCAGGGCTGCGCCCGTGAAGTGCCATTCGGCCACGCCCCTTTCCACGACCTCGAGCACGCCTTCTTCGACGAATTCCACGATGTGCCGTTCGTCGACCGCGCACATACGGCTCAAATCCCGGGTCGTGAGCAGAGCGGATTCTTCGAATATCGCCCCGTGCAATACCTGATCTTCCGATGAGGGCATGATGGCTACACTCCCAGACTGGCGCGAGGATTGAAGGGCAGCGCCGCCGCCATGGCCGCATAGGCGGCCTTGGCCTTCTCGTCGTTGGCGGCGGGCAGGGCAATTTGCAGGACCACGTAAAAATCTCCGGGCGGTGAGGCGGGTATGCCTCGGCCCTTGAGCCGCAATTTGCTGCCGGCATGCGAGGCCGCGGGAATCTTCAGGTCCACGGTCCCCGCCGGCGTGGGCGTTTTCACGGCGGCCCCCAGCGCGGCCTCCCACGGGGCGACGGGCAGGTCCAGATACAAATCGCGCCCCTCGACTCTGTATAGGGGATGCGGCTGAAAATCGACTTCGATGAACAGATCTCCCGGCGGACCTTCGCCGCCGGTCCGTGCTCCCTGGCCGGCCAGTCGAATATGCTGTCCCGCCAGAATGCCCTTGGGCACCTGGACATTGAGCACGCGCTCTTTCGTTGCCAGTCTGCCCTCGGCATCTATTTCCGGGACGCGCAGGCTGAGCTGCCGGGCGCCGCCCCGCAGTGTCGCGTCCAGATCGAGCAACACCTTGGCGTGATGGTCTTCGCCGCGTCCCGGGTGGAAGGTGGCGCGACCATTGCCGGATCCGGCCCGCGCTCGCGCGCCGAACAGCGATTCGAAGAAATCGCTGTAGTCGGAATCGCGAGCCCCGGCGCCGCTGAACTCGAAGCCCGCCCCCCAGTCCGGCGGCGGCCGAAAATCCTCGCCGGCGGCGTGCCCTTGTCCCAGCTGATCGTAGGCGGCGCGCTTCTCGGGGCTCCTCAGCACTTCGTAGGCCTCGCCGACATCCTTGAAGCGCGCCTCGGCATCCTTCTCCTTGCTGACGTCCGGGTGATATTTGCGTGCGAGCTTGCGGTAGGCCTGCTTGATCTGCGCCTCGGTGGCATCGCGCGCCACGCCCATCACCTTGTAGTAATCCTTGTACTCCATTGCACCTACCAAGCTAACGCGGCGAGCGCTCAAGGATACTATGGCGTCGCCGGCGGCGGATCGATAATCCGCTGTAGGCGCTTTCCGACAGGGCCTATAGCTGGTAGGCGACGGTCAAGAGCAAGCCCTCGCCGAGGTCGCGCCACAGGCCGGGCGTGCGGCCGACGTAGGGCTGCGCTTCGGGGATCAACGCTTCGATCCATTTCGTCAGCCAATCGATTTCGGCCGCGCCGTAGAACACGACCGCGCATTCATAATTCAGCAACAAACTGCGCGAATCGAGATTGACCGAGCCGGACAGGGCCAGGGATTCGTCGAACACCACCGCCTTGGCGTGGATCATGGTCGGCAGCAAGTGAATATTGGCGCCGGCTTCGCGCAGCGAGCGCAAAGCGCGGTTGCGAGCGATATCCGCCAAACGGTGATTCGAAACGGCGGGAATGCACAAGTCGATCTTCACGCCGCGCCGCGCCGCCAGCCGCATCGCCGTTTCCAGGCTGCTGTCGGGAACGAAGTAGGGGGTGACCGCGAGAATGCGCTCGTGCACGTGGAAGCAGGCATCGATCAGCACCGCATGCACCGTATCTTCGGCCTGGTCCGGGCCGCTCGGCAGGAACTGAGCTCGCCCACCGGTAAGGCGTGCCTCGGGGGCCGCGATATCCGGTGCAGTGGCGCCCGGCGCCGCGGCGCTTGCCATGGGCCTGCCGCCGGCGGCCACCCAATCGGCCTCGAATTGAGCGGCCGCCGCCGCCGCCACCGGTCCCTGCAGATCGAAGCTCAGATCGCGCCATGGTTTCGCGCCCTTGAGCCCGGTGAAATATTCGGCCGCGAGATTTCTGCCGCCCGCCCAGAGCTGCGCTCCGTCGGCGATGGTCATCTTGCGATGGTTGCGTAGATTGCGAGGCCCTTGAGTCTTGCGGGCGAACAGCGGGCTGAAGATCGCGGTCTCGACTCCGGCGGCGTGCAATTGGCGGAAACAGCGGCGCGGCATCTGGGCCGCACCCACCCCATCGACGAGCAGCCGCACCTGCACACCGGCGCGCGCCCTGGCCATCATGCGCTGCATCGCGTCGCGGCCGAAGGCATCGTTGCCGAGAATGTAGGTGCAAATGTCCAGGCGCTGCGCCGCCTTCGACATGGTGTCGAACAGGGCGGCGGCGGATTCGCCGCCGTCCTGGTGCAGGCGCACGGACGCCGGGGCGCAAGGCGCCAGCCCGAAGCTCTCGATCAAATCTTCGGCCCAGTGCGCGCACTGGGATTGAATCCCGGACCACGGCAGGACTCTGCGCGGCAATTTGCGGCGGCCGAAAAGCAGGTACATGGGCAGCGCCAGATAGGGCACCGCGATCATTCCCAGTACCCAGGCGATGGCGATGGAGGGCGGGCGGCGCTCGCCTTCGGCCCGCGTGGTCAAGACATACGTGAGCACGCTGATCGCGATGACCAGGGAATGAATGGTGATCCGCGGAAACCAGGCATTCATCCGGCACTCACACGGGATTCAGACGCCGCAACACGGCGGGCACCAGTTCCGGCAGATCTTCGGCGATGAGGCCGGGGCCGAAGTCGGCGGCCGCGGCGCCATGCACCCAAACGCCGGCCGCGGCCGCCGCGAAGGCACCCATGCCTTGGGCGAGCAGGCCCAGTATCAATCCGCCGAGCACATCGCCGGACCCGGCGGTGGCGAGGTTGGGGGGCGCATTGGTGTTGACGGCGGCGCGGCCGTCGGGCGCCGCGACGACCGTGTCGGCGCCCTTCAGCACGATGACGGCGCCGCTGCGGCGCGCGGCGTCTCGGGCTCGGCTCAGCTTGTCGCCCCGGGAATCGAACACGCGCGCGAACTCTCCTTCATGCGGGGTCATGACGCACGGTCCACGCACAGCTCGCGCGAGCTCAGCCGCCCCGGACGCGAATACGCTGATCGCATCCGCATCGAGCAGCACCGGACGCGCGGTGCCGAGGAACTGCAGCGCCGCTTCGCGAGTGGCTGCATCGACGCCGGCGCCGGGACCGATGAGGAATGCCGTGTAGCGCGGGTCGCCGAGCAAGCGTGCCAAGTCGCCGTGCTGGATGAGCGGCTGCACCATGATGCTGGTGAGGGCCGCGGCGTAGACAGAGAACGCCGCTTGAGGCACCGCAATCGTCGTCAGGCCGGCCCCGATACGCGCCGCGGCCCGGGCCGCCATTCGCACCGCGCCCGTCATGGGGTAGCCGCCCCAGAGCAGCGCATGGCCGCGAGTGTATTTATTTGCCGAGAACTTCGTCCGCGGCAATTGGGTGTCCCACAGCGCAGGATCGTTCTCCCAGACGTCGATGCCCAGCGATTGGACCACCGAGGGCGGAATGCCTATATCCGCAACCACGATGTCCCCGCACAGTTCTCGGCCGGGCATCAGGACGTGGCCCAGCTTCTTGCGGGCGAAGGTAACGGTGCAAGCCGCGGGCACGGCTCCCTCGCTCTCGCCGGTGTCGCCCATCACTCCGCTCGGCACATCGACGGCGACCAGCGGCAGGCCGCGCTGTGAGGCGGCCTTCAGGGTGGCGGCGACCTGGGGATCCAGCGGCCGGCTCAAACCGGACCCGAACAGGGCGTCGATGACCAGCTCGGCGCCCTCGAGCGCGGCGGGGGTTACCTGCTCGATGGCGCCGCTCCAGCGCATGGCGTGCAGACGCGCGTCGCCGCGCAGCTGCTGCACGTCGCCGAGCGCTGCGACGCGGACCGGCCAACCCGCCCCTGCCAGAGCAAGCGCTGCGACGAACCCGTCGCCGCCATTGTTTCCCGGCCCGCACAGAACCACGACCGGCCGGGCAGACCAGCGCCGGCCAATCTCCCGCGCGACAGCATCGCCGGCGTTCTGCATGAGCACGGATCCCGGCGTGCCTGCGGCCATTGCCGCGCGATCGGCCGCGGCCATTTGGGCGACGCTGAGCAGCTCGGATCGAATGGAGCGTGCGCCGCCTGTCAAGCGGCGGCTCCTTGCGTCTCATCGAGGCTGACGACGAGTTTGCCGAAATTGCGGCCTTCGAGTAGGCCGAGAAAGGCATGCGGCGCATTTTCAAGTCCATGCACCACGTCCTCTCGATACTTGATGCGCCCGTCGCGCAACCAAGCCTGCATCGATGCGAGAAACTCATCGTATCGATGGCCGTAGTCATCGTAAATGATGAAGCCGCGCAGCGTGATTCGCTTGACCAGAATGGCCCGCATGAGAGTGAGCACCCAATCCGCCTCGGCCGGCGCCGCGTTCGCGCCATAGTGCCCGATCAGACCGCACACCGGAATCCTCGCGTGCGTATTCAGCAGAGGCACCACGGCGCGAAATATCCTGCCGCCGACATTTTCGAAGTAGACATCGATGCCCGAAGGGCAGGCGGCCGCCAGCTGCTCGGGCAGCGCTGCGGCGCGATGATCGACGCAGGCGTCGAACCCCAATTCTTGGGTGGCCCACCGGCATTTCTCGGGGCCGCCGGCAATGCCCACGACCCGACAGCCCTTCAATTTTGCAATCTGTCCGACGATGGAACCCACGCCTCCCGTGGCCGCGGCGACCACCACCGTTTCTCCCGGCATGGGCTTGCCGATATCGAGCAGCCCCATGTAGGCCGTGAAGCCCGTCATCCCCAACACTCCGAGGGCCCAGGAAAGGCGCGCCAACCCGGCCGGCAATGGGGCGAGATCCCGGCCGTCTGAAATGGCGAATTCCTGCCAGCCACAAGGGGCCAGCACGAGGTCCCCGTCGCGGTAGGCCGGATGCAGCGATGCTTCGACCCGCGCAACCGCCTGGCCCGTCATGACGGCGCCGATGGCCACCGGTGCCGCATACGAGGCAGCATCGCTCATGCGCCCGCGCATGTAGGGATCCAGGGACAGCCAGAGGGTACGCAGCAGCACTTCTCCTCGCGCCAACGCCGGGATGGGCGCGGTTTCCATGCGAAATGAAGCCATGGTTGCCGCGGGCTGCGGGCGCTGCGCCAGCACGATGCGGCGGTTCATCGATAATTTCTCGGTCACCGATTCCTTGCTCCGTGTTGTTCAGCCCAGGTTGCCCGCCAGCGCACCGACCAAGCCGGTCACGCCCATGGCAAGCGCGCTCCAAAACGCCACGCGAAGAGCGCCGGTGCGCATATTGGCACCGCCGACCTTGGCGGACCAGCCGCCGAGGATCAGCAAACAGAGCAGCGATACGCCCACGATGCACACGATCCGCAAGCGCTCCGGGGCCAGCGCGGCCACCAGCAGGGGCAGGGCGGCGCCGCATGCAAAGCTGCCCGCCGACGCCAGCGCCGCCTGCAGCGGCCGCGCCCTGCGGGCGGCGGAGAGTCCCAATTCATCGCGGGCATGCGAGCCCAGCGCATCGTGCGCCATGAGCTGCTCGGCGACTTGAGCGGCCAGTTTCGCATCGAGCCCCCGACGCACGTAGATCTCGGTCAATTCGTGGCGCTCGCCGGCGAAATCGACCTCGAGTTCGGCACGCTCCTGCGCCAGCGCGGCGGCCTCGGTGTCCGCTTGCGAATGCACCGAAACGTACTCTCCCGTGGCCATCGACATGGCTCCGGCGACCAGCGCGGCCGTACCGCTCAGCAGGATATTCGCCTGCGTGGCGTGTGCCGCGGCGACACCCAGGATCAGGCTGGAGGTCGATACGATGCCGTCGTTCGCCCCCAAAACACTGGCCCGCAGCCAGCCGACCCCGCCCAGAGTGTGGCGCTCATGACTGCGTGGACGCATGAATGTCGCGCGAATCGGCCAGCCGGGCGCCGCGCGCCCTCTAGGCCTTGCCGGTCTTGGGCCCCAGAAAATACCAAAGAATGAATCCAAGCACGGGCAGGATGATCACCAGCACCGTCCAGACGACTTTCTTTCCCGTATCCGCGGCGCTCTGGAATATATTCACGATCGCCCAGACGTCGGCGATCAGGACGATGAGACCGAACAGGCCTTGGTATTGCATTTCTTATCCCCGCTGTTATTGCTGAGGCTACGTACATCCTCAGGAGTCTTTGCGCACGCAAACATAGTGCGCTTGACCGGGCCCGGTTGACAATGCCCACGGCAGCCGGCTCATACGATCAATAGAACCCCGGCGATCGCGCTCAAAGCAAGGACCAGATTCTCGAATAGCCGCTGATTGATGCGGATCAGCAACCAGCGGCCCGCCAGTGCGCCGAGCAGCACGGCGGGCGCCAGCATCAGATTGAACTTGAAACTCTGCGCGGTGATCAGGCCGAGATCGACCATGAAGGGCACCTTGAACAGATTGAGCACCATGAAGAACACGGCAGCGGTGCCCACGAATTGCATTTTCGGCAACCGCATGGCAACCAGATAGATCGCCATCAGGGGACCTGCGGCGTTGGCGACCAGGGTGATGAAACCGGCCGTCACGCCCAGCGCCGCCGCCAGCGCCCAATGCCAGGTGACCATGGTTTCCTGCGCGTGAGCGCGCCGGTACTGGCGCCAATAGCCCAGCACTGAGAGCGACACGATGATGGCGCCGATCAAGATCCGCGCGGTTCTGTCGGAGATGTGGCCAAGCGCGAAGTACCCGAGCACGACGCCGGCCGCCGTCCAGGGCAGCAGCTTCCACAGATAGTGCCACTGCGTG
Source organism: uncultured Gammaproteobacteria bacterium (assembly GCA_963837435.1). Taxonomy (GTDB): domain Bacteria; phylum Pseudomonadota; class Gammaproteobacteria; order Steroidobacterales; family Steroidobacteraceae; genus Bog-1198. The sequence goes on along the minus strand of CAWINJ010000007.1, from coordinate 246,267 downwards.
TGCGCCCGATAGGACAGCACCGCGACGATGTCGCCGAATATCAGCAGGGGCAATACCAGGCCGCTGGCCTGCTTGCTGCTCGGGAACACGTGCGTGAACAGCGCGACCGACAGAATGCTCAATCCCGTGATGCCGGCTTTCGACACGCCGACCATCAAGGCGCCAAGCACGGCGCATATCCACTGCAGGGGTTCCGTGACCATGGCTGGTTCCACTGTCGAAGTCGATCTGGCAAGCTTACGCGCCGCTGTCGGCAGCATTGCGTGCACGGTATCAGTTCACATGGGCAATCTATACAAGGAAACCGCCGAACCCGCGGCCGCGGCGCCCCCGCTCGACCGGGACGTACGCGCCGATGTTGCGGTCGTGGGCGGCGGCATCACCGGGCTGTCGACGGCCCTGCATCTGGCGGAGCGGGGAACCAGCGCCGTGGTGCTCGAGGCCGAAGAGCCCGGATGGGGCGCCTCGGGGCGCAATGGCGGTCAGGTCAATCCCGGCCTCAAGCACGATCCGGACCTGGTGGAACGCGCGTTCGGCCGCGAGCTGGGCGGGCGCATGAACGCCTTTGCCGGCGCGGCGCCGGCCTTCGTGTTCGATCTCATCGAGCGCCACGGCATTCGCTGCGACGCGCGCCGCAACGGCACGCTGCGCGCTGCGATTCGGGCCAAGCATGCGGCGCGGGTCCGTGCCACCGCCGAACAGCTTGCGCGCCGCGGCGCCCCGGTCGAATTGCTCGAGGGAGCGGCTCTCGAGCGCGCGACGGGGACCGCGCGCTACCGAGTCGCGCTGCTTGACCGCCGCGGCGGGGATCTGAATCCCTTGAGCTTCGCGCGCGGCCTGGCGCGCGCCGCGCAGGGCGCCGGGGCGGCCGTGCACGGCGGCACCCGCGCGCTGGGCATGAAGCGCGCCGGCGCGCTGTGGCAGATACGCACCGCCGCCGGCACGGTGTCGGCGCCGCAAGTGGTGCTGGCCACCAACGGCTACACGGACGATCTGTGGCCGGATCTGCGGCGCACGATCGTGCCGCTGTTCGGCGCGATCGCCGCCACCGAGGTGCTTCCCGATGCAATCGCCGGCGGTATCATGCCCAGCCGGGCGGTGCTGTTCGAGAGCGGCACGATAACGGTGTATTACCGTGTGGATAGCGGCCAGCGTCTATTGATCGGCGGCCGCGGCCCCATGCGCGAGATATCCGCGGCGTCGGCCATCCCCTATCTGCTGGCCTACGCCCGCACCCTGTGGCCCACGCTCGCGCAGGCCCGCTGGGGTCACGCCTGGGGCGGCCGATTGGCGATGACGCCGGATCAGTATCCTCACATCCACGAACCGGCGGATGGGGTATTGGCCTGCTTGGGATATAACGGCCGCGGCGTGGCCATGGCGACGGCGATGGGAGCGCAACTCGCGCGCCGATGCGTGGACCGCTCTTCCGAGTTCGACATGCCGATAACCGGCATGAAGCCCATCCGCTTTCACTCGATGTGGAAGATCGGCGTGCGGGCGGCCATTGCGCACGGACGCCTCAGCGATTATCTGGGGTTGTGAGCCGCGCCGCTCAGTTGTCGGCGTAGAACTGACGCAACCGATGCAGGTTGATGACCACGTCGTAGCGCTGATCGACCGGCAGCGCGGGACCCGAGGAGAACTCATAGCGAGAATCGAGATTGGCGATCTCGGGATGCAGATCGTGCATGGCGCGCTTGAACATCTCCTTCGGCACCCACTCGGAATTCGACGACAGCGAACCGAATTCGTCGTGATAGATCGTGGCCGTCGATATGTCCGCGGGCGCCGAAGCGATGGCAAAAATGCGCGGACGCGCGCTGTCCAGGTGCACCTGTTTCGCGCCTGCCACGATCAACTGCCATTCGTTGCCCTGTGGCGCGGCGATCAGGGCGTAGGTATGGTGCTGGGCGGTAAGGAAGGCGATCGATACGGCGATGGCCGCCAGCATCCGCCGGCCGCGCGGGCCCCAGCTTTCGGTCAGCGATCGGATCGAGGCCACCAGGAAGCACAAGAGCACGGCCGTCATCGCCAAGATCGTGCGATAAGTGGCATAGCGTTCGGAGGCGACCAGGCTCACCCCGCAGGCGAACACCGGCAGCCCGAGCAGGGCCGTCAGCCAGACGATGCCGCGGGAGCGCCCATGGCGGCGCCACTCCACGCAGGCGCCGGCCAGCAACAGCGCGCCGACCAGCGCGGCGCAGCCGAAGTACAGCACGTGGTCGCGGCGATTGTCGTCGTTCAGCACGAGCAGGCTGAGCGCGTTCGGCAACACCTCCCGCAGGAACCAGGCGATTTTCTCGACCCAGTGGTGCTCGAACGCGACTCTCCCCGACTTGACGAACACTCCGGCCGCATACAGTGCCGTCATCGTGCAATACGCCAATCCCAGGCTGCCCACGACGAATCCCAAATGGGTTCCCGCCCAGCGGGCGCATTGCGGCAGGGTTCGATGCCGCTGCACGATCAACGCGCCGGCGAGCGGTACGACGTAGAACAGAGCGCTCGGCTGATAGATGAGTGCGCTCGTCACCATGAGACCGAGCGCCACTCCCCACTGACCCGCGGCGCGGCCGGCGCCGAAGCTCATGCCCGCGCTCAAGGCGCCCTCAACGCTGAAGAATGCGCCGAAGGCGAGCAGGGCGGTCGCCACGTACGGCCAGCCGACGGCCCATCCCGCCATCACCTGGGCGGATGGAATCAAGGCCAGCAACACGGCAAAACACACGCTGGCGGTGAACGGCCAGCCCAGCGCACGCAGACCGCGAAAGCTAACCAAGGAGAGCGCGCCCAGCAATAACGACGCGCCCAGGCGCATCCACTGCAGATCCTGCACCGTGCTCGTTTGGCCATAGGTTGACTGCAACAGCCACCCATAGATCGGCCGCGCGTGCGACGCGCAGAACTGCAGCACTTTGCCCGGCTCCTCGTGCGCCTCGCGCAGATTCGAGTAATCGTCGCGCAACCCGAACGAATGGAAAGTCGCCGGCCAGTAGGCAGTCAATGGCACCAGGAAGAGCATCGCGGTGAGCAGCCAGGTACCCAGGCCCAAGGCGCTGCGCCGTTCGGCCGCGGCTGCGGCGTGACCCTCGAGCGCCGGGTGCCCCGCGATGCCCGTGTGGCCCTCAAGGCCCGGGTGCTCCGCATGGCCTGGGTTCCCGATCGGGACCGAGATGGAGGCCTCATTGACGATGGTTTCGGGGGAGGACATAAAATCTAGCCTATGCTGCTGCGATTCACTGTTATGTGGCGGCTCTCAATCCATTGCGATGGCAATTTCACGGCCGCGTAATTTGCTATTCGCTAGGAGTGGATTCTATCCACAGCGGGGAAAAAATCCGTTCGGAAGCGGCAGAAAAAACGTTAAATATCTGTTAACTAGAGCCTGCCGCCCGCCGGGCGCCGCTACGCGGCGATGCACAGGTTCTTGCCGCCGCTCTTCGCACGGTACAGGGCCGCGTCGGCGCGATCGAAAGCCCCGCCCGACGAGTCGTCCGGGCTCAGCTCGGTGATCCCGCAGGAAACCGTGACGCGCACCGGCGTGCCGCGAAAATGAAACCTCAGTCCTTCCACCGCGACTCGCACCTGATTGGCGATGTTCACGGCCTCCGCCAGCCTCAGCCCGGGCAGCAGCACGGCGAACTCCTCGCCCCCGATGCGCGCCACAAAGTCGCTGGCGCGCAGCGCCGAGGTGAAGCACCCGGCGACGCTTTGCAGGACCCGATCCCCCGCGCGATGTCCATAGCTGTCATTGATGACCTTGAAGTCATCGATGTCCCAGAGGAGCATGACCAGGGGCGCTGCGCCGCCCGCGAGCCGCGCGGTTTCCCGGGCGAATCGTTCGTCGAAGGATTTTCGGTTGGCGATCCCCGTCAACGGATCGAGCCGCGCGCCGTGTTTTTCCCGATCCAGCTTGGAATGCAGCTCCTGTGTCTCGCGCTCGAGGTCCGCGATGCGCTCGCGCATATGCTCGGCGCGCCCGTTGTACTCGACGACACGAGTTGCCTCGCGGGCGCGAAAGTTGCAAATCTGCGTCGCCACCGACTCGAGGCGCGCACTCACGGCCGATTGCAGCAGCCCCAAATCCGAGGCCGCACTGACTTCGTCGGTAAGTTCCCGTACATGCGACATGACCGTGTCATTGAGCGACTGGGTATCGTCGAAGTGGTTGCGGTTCGCGCTGTTCGATTCCAATAAGTAGCCCGACATTTCCTCGAGACGCTTGGTGACTTCCGCAAGCACCGCAGCCGTCTGCAGGCGCTCGCGCGCCAGCGAATCGCCGTGCTGGTGGATGAGGTCCGCGGCGCGCGCAACGACGACGGCCAGTTCGGCATCGGTTTGCGCCCGCGCCAATGCCTCGATCAGGTCTCGCAACGTCGACTGATCCGCTTCGCCCGACCTGAGCCGCTCGAGCAATGCGGCCAGGGCGGCGCAAGTTGAATTCCAGCGGGTGGACTTTGCGTCGGGAATGGCCGGGCATGGCTGGGTTGCGGCGATGTCGCGCATGGGCGCGGCGGCGACGAGAATGGGCGCAGCGATGTCGCGCGCAGGGGCCGCGATTTCCCGCACGGGTACCGTGAGCTGCCGCACCGGAGAGGTCGCATCGACGGCCACCACCGCGATGGTCAGAGATGCGGACAGTTTTTCGAGCTGCAGCGCGTCGGCATTGCGCCGGTTTGCCGCCGCGAGTGCCGACAATTCCTCGTCGAGCTGCGGGTCCACGCCCATGCCGGCCGCACATAGCCGCCCGATCAGCCGGCGCAGTACCTGCTCGATCTCCCGCCAGCGCTTCTCCTCAGCTTCCATTTCCCGAAGCGAGTCGCGATATTTTTGTTTCCAGTCGGCGGTTTCGGACACGGGTTCTGCTTCGCGTGATTTGCTGAGGATATCGGCAGGATGGGGCGGATCTTTAGGGCGGCGCGAGGGGGTATGATCGGCGCATGTGCGGCCGTTATGTCAGCCCGGATGAAGCCTCCATCGAGCGTGAGTTCAATCTCGTACGCACCGAGTGGCAGTTCCCGGCGAATTTCAATACGGCACCTTCCCAAGCGGTCCCGGCCGTCCGTGCGCGGGAGGGCGGCCGCGAAGGCGTGCTGCTGCGCTGGGGCTTGGTGCCATATTTCGCCAAGGGTAAGCCCGGCAAATACGCCACCTTCAACGCGCGCTCGGAGACCCTCGACAGCAGCGCGAGCTTCCAGTGGCCCTGGAAACGCGGGCAGCGCTGCATCATTCCTGCCTTGGGCTTCTACGAATGGCATGTGAACCCGGACGGCGGCAAGCAGCCCTTCTACATTCACCTGGACGATCAAGCCATATTCGGGTTCGCGGGTCTCTGGGAGCGCTCGCGGGCGGACGCGGGGAGCGTCATCGAGTCGTGCACCATCATTACCCTGCCGGCAAACGCATTGATGGCAGGCGTCCACAATTCCAAGGCGCGCATGCCGGCGATCCTGTCGCGCGAGCTGCGCGAGACGTGGCTGTTCGGCAGCGCCGAGGCCGCGGCGGCGGCGCTGGCCGCATACCCCGACGATCGCATGATCGCCTACCCGGTGGACGCCCGAGTCAACTCACCGCGCAACAACGATGAAACCCTGCTCGATCCGCAGCAAACGGAGGTCGACTGAGCGCCCGGCTGCCCCCCAAATAGCCGTTTCTTGATGCAGGTCCCAGCGCCGCCCGAGCCCTTCGCGATAGGCTTTCCCGCAAGGATCGCGAATTCATGCTGCTCAAGCCCGCATTTCTGATAGCTGCCCTGCTGAGCGCCTCGGCCGCCGGAGCGCGCCCGCAGATATATACCTATGTGGACGCGGATGGGCTGAGGCATTACACGGATGTCCCGGACAACAACCGCTATCGGCTGTTGGTGCTATCGCCGCAGGATAGGACGGCGAGCGGCGATCGCTACGATTCCATGCTGCTCGCCAGGGCTGGCCAGTACGATTCCATCATCGAGAAAGCGGCGATCTCGGCATCCGTGGAGGCGAATCTATTGCGAGCGGTGATCGTGGTGGAGTCGGGCTTCAATTCGCACGCCGTTTCCAAGCGGGGCGCGGTAGGGTTGATGCAGCTCATGCCCGCGACGGCGTCGCGTTTCGGAGTGTCGAACCCCTACGATCCGCGCCAGAACGTGCACGGCGGCGCGCGCTACTTGAAGTTTCTCATCGACCGATTCGGCCAGGATCTAAGGCTTGCGCTCGCGGCATACAATGCAGGCGAGGATGCGGTCGATCGCAATGGCGGCCAGATCCCGCCTTTTTCCGAGACCATGGCCTACGTACCTCGGGTCATGAGGATCTATCGTATGCTCCGGGATCAGCAGCCGAGCACGACCTGAGACGGCGGCCGGATCCACCGGCCGGCCTGATCGACCAACAATCGACCAGCGGCGGCTCCGCCCGCGGGCTCGGGTTTTGACATAATCGGCCACTTCGCAGGGAGGGAAGCATCGTGGCTATTTCAAGCAGAATCGTATTGTGCGGCGGGGCATTCGCTCTTTCGGCGGCGCTGAGCGGCTCCGCGGCGGCATTGCTCCCGCGCCTCATAAGGTGATAGAAGTCCTCAACACATAATTGCAATCCGGCCCGAGCATACAGGTCAGCGTCAAATCTGACCGAACTTGGAGTCGACTGCTCATGAATGGGGATGACCCGGAACGGCGGTATTCGACGCGCGAGAGTGATGCGCGCGGCGCCCTCCCGATGGCGTCCGAGGATCGGCCCGCCGCGCTGACGCACACAGCCGCGGGCGGCTTCATCGGCGCGTATTGCGCGTTGCTGTTCGCCGGGTACGCGCTGCAGGCCAGCCCGTCGGCGGTGGCGACCGTGTGGCCGGCGGACGGGCTGCTCTTCGCGATTCTGTCGCTGCTGCGCAAGCGCGACTGGCCCTGGATGATTTTGGCGGGCTTCACCGTCGATATTCTCGTCAACCGACTGACCCCGGGGACCTTCCACCTCGACTCCGCCATCTGGTACGCGGTCACCCACACGCTCGACGGCGCAATCGGCGCGATACTGGTCCAGCGGTGGATTCACGGCTTGCATTCCCAGAGGGACGCGGTGAAATTCTATCTCGCCGGCGCCATCGGTTGCGCGATCAGCACCACGGTCGGCATCAGCGTATTCCTATCCAATCATCCGGAGTCGAGCGCGTTTGCCGAGTGGTGGCGCTGGTGGGCTGGAACCTTTCTGGGCATCGTGACTTTCGCGCCGATTGTGTTCATGTGGATGGCCTACCGGCGCCGGCCCGAGGGCACACGCGCCGCGAAACCGTGGTGGCGCCTCGCGCTCACCAATGCGCTGCTCATCACCGTGACGGCGTGGATCTTCGGCACGGCGGCCGCAGCCTCGAGATCGAGCCTCTCGTTTGCCGTGTTTCCGCTACTGGTCCTGGTTGCCTTGCTCGGCCCATCGCGCTGGACCACGGTCAGCTCCTCGGCCGTGGTCTTGATGGCGGCCGTCATGACCAACCAGGGACTCGGGCCATTCGCCGGGACCGCCAGCGTATTGGCCGGCACCCTCTCCCTGCAGATCTTCCTGGCGCTTGCGGCGGCAATGGCATTCATGATCTCTCTGGCGGCGGATGAGAATCGCGGCCTGGTGATCGCGCTCACTTTGAGCAAGGGCCGCTATCAGCGCGAGGCGCAGCTGCTGCGCGGGGAAGTCGAGCGCCGCCAGACGGTGGAGCAGCAAGAGAGAGCGACTGCGGCCAAGCTGCAGGCGAGCGAGGGCCGCTTGCGCACCATCATCGATACGGAGCCGGACTGCGTGAAAGTCGTGCGCCAGGACGGCACGCTGTTGGAAATGAACGCCGCGGGAGTGGCCATGCTCGAGGCGAATTCCGTCGAAGAGGCGCGGGCGCACGGTCTCGCGAATTTCATATGTCCCGATCACCAGGCTTCTTTCGCGGCCTTGCATCGGCGCGTCATCGACGGCGAGCGGGCCGAATTGGACTTCGAAGTGATCGGGCTGCGCGGGACCCGCCGCTGGCTGCACACCTCCGCGGCGCCGATGTTCGACGTTACCCTGGGCGAGACGGTTTTGGTGGGAATAACGACCGATATCTCCGAACGAAAGCGGGCGGTCGAGCAGCTTCGTACGCTCAACGAGGAGCTCGGCAAGCGCGTTCTCGCGCGTACCTCCGAGCTCAAGGAGCGGGAGGTCATGCTGCAGGAAATTCACCATCGCGTGAAGAACAATCTGCAGGTCATCGCGAGCCTCATCAACATGCAGGGCCGCGCGCGCGTGAGCGCCTCCACGCGGACGGCTCTGCAGCAATGCCGCTCGCGCGTCGAAACGATGGCGCAGATTCACGAGATGCTGTACCAGTCCAAGGATTACGCGCGCGTGCCCTTCGCAAAATTTGCCAAGGACCTCGCATCCCGCGTGTTGAGCGCCTCCGGCGGCGTTCCCACCAGCATCAGCCTGGATTTCGATTTGGAGGATCTGGCGCTGCCGGTCGACAAGGCGATCCCCTGCGGGCTCATCCTGAACGAGCTGGTCGCCAACTCCATCAAACATGCATTTCCCAACGCGGCGCAGGGAAGAATCCGCATCGAGCTGCGCCGGTTGGACCAGGCCGGGATCCTCCTGGCCGTGAGCGACGATGGAATCGGCATCGCGCCGCAGTTCGTGCCCGAAAATGCCGCCTCGCTGGGCGTTCAGCTCCTGATCACTCTGGTGGAGCAATTGGACGGCCGCCTCGAGATCGTGCGCCAGCCCGGCGCGACGTTTCGAATCACCTTCCCCGTGGAGACCTAGCCATGAACGTACAGTCATCGCCCGCCATTCTCATCGTCGAAGATGAACGCATCGTCGCCAAGGACTTGCAGCGGACCTTGGCCGACATGGGATACGACGCCTTCGCGATCGCCGCCTCCGCCGAGGAGGCGGTGGCCTGCGCCTCCGCGAAGTGCCCCGACATCGTGCTGGTGGACATCAGGATCAAAGGACAGGAAGACGGGATTCACACGGCGGAAATTCTCAGGAGCAAATTCCAGGCAAGCGTCATCTTCCTCACCGCGCATGCCGATGAGGCGACGCTCGACCGCGCCAAGAGAACCGAACCCCAGGGCTACCTGGTCAAGCCGGTAAAGGATGCGGAACTGCGCAGCATGATAGAGATTTCCCGCTACAAACAGCAATTGGAAAGGGCACGAGAGCACTTGCGCGCCAGCCAGCAGCGGCTCGGCATCATCGCCGACAACGTACCTATTTCCATCGGCTATTTCGACCGGGAGGGGCGGGTGCAATTCGCGAACAGGCTGTTCTGCGACCTCGTACCCGACCGGCACGACGGCCTGGGCGTGGCGGCGAAGGCGTTCTTGGGCGACTCGTTGTACAAAGAGTCCTACCGGCCCCGGCAGCGCGCGCTTGCAGGCGAGCATGTGCGCTTCGTCGCCAATTTGCGCAGGAACGGCGCATCCGAGCAGCATGAAATGACGTATCTGCCGGACCGCGATTCGAGCGGCTCCGTTGTCGGAGTCTATGCGCTCGGCTATGACGTCACGGAACGCGAACGTATGAATGCGGAGCTGCAGCAGGCGCGGGTCGATTTGGAGACGATTTTGAACAACGTCCCGGCCAGCATCACTTCCTGGCGGGCCGATTTGATGAATCGCTTCGCCAATAGAACGGCCGAGACGCAGTTCGGCATACCGCCGGGCCGTACTCCCGGCATGCATGCGCGGCGGGCCATGGGTGCGGAGCGCTACCGCAATGCCCAGGCCGCCATAGAAACCGCACTGAAAGGCGAGCGCTGTTCACATGAATCGGCCGAGCGAAATTCCGCCGAACTCGTCCGCTGCACGCATGATGACTACGTGCCTGAAATCAAGGAGGGCGCCGTGGTCGGCCTGTACGCCTTGTCCGTGGACATCACGGATCTGCGCAGATCCCACGAGAAGATCTGCAACTTGACGCGACGCCTCGAGTCGGTGCGCGAGGAGGAGCGCCGCGCCGTCGCGGTGACGCTGCACGACGGGATCGCGCAGGACCTGTTTGCCATGAAGCTCGGCCTCAATCACCTCGAAACCCTTGCCAAGAGGCGAGCGGGCATTCGAAAGATATGCAAGGAGCTGATACAGGCGGTCACCAAGTGCATGGAAGACACGCGCCAGGTGGCGAACGAGCTGCGGCCGGTGGCCCTCGCCTATTCACGAGTCTCCACGGTAATCACCGATCACGCGCAGCACTTTGGCGAGCGCTCGAGCCTCAGAGTCACAGTCACGGAGACTGCCCAATTTCCCGAGCTGGGCGAATCCGTCCAGCTGTTGTTGTTTCGCGCGGCGCAGGAAGCGCTGACCAATGTCGCGCGGCACGCCCAGGCGACGGCCGTGGAAATCGCCCTGCGCGCGGACGATGGCCGGATAACCATGGAGATCGCCGATGACGGTATCGGCATCGCCGAATCGGCAATGAGCAAGGCGCACTCTCTGGGGCTATTGGGGCTGCGGGAACGCTTCGCCGCGCTCGGCGGCGGGCTCGCGGCCGAGCGCAGGGAGCCGTGCGGCACGACCTTGACGGTTTACCTGCCGATGCCCCTGGATACGCCCAGCCACGCCGTTTGAAATCCCCGCCTTTCATCCCCATAGCGGCCGGATGGACCCCAATGCGGAATCGAAGGCGCCAGCCGCTGTGGTATATCGCGGATCGAAGATGCTGTGCCGCGAATTTAGCCTGGTGCTCGAAGCACAAGACATCGAATACGAGGCGTGGGAAGACGAGTCGCATGAGGGCGGCGATGGCTGGGTGCTGAGCGTGGCGCCCGCCGCCGCTCATCGGGCGTACGAGGAGATCGATCGCTACTGCGCCGAACGCCGTGTTCCGCGCGGCACTCCGGTCCCCGTCGAACCGTTTGCCGGAGCGGGAGTCGGTGCGGCCGGTTACGTTGCGATTCTAGTGCTGACGGCCTACTGCGCGGGCGACCGGCTTTTCGGCGTGGATTGGCTGTCGCAGGGTGCGCTCGACCCCGGCGCCGCGCGCGAGTGGTGGCGGGCGTTGACGGCGCTCACCCTGCATCTGGACCAGGAGCACTTGCTCGGCAATCTGCTGTTCGGTGCCGTCGCGGGCATCGCCGCGGGCCGTCTGCTGGGGCCAGGCGTGGCATGGGCGAGCATCCTGGGGGCGGGGGCGCTGGCGAACTACTTGGAAATTCTGATTGCGCCCGCCGCGCATCGCGCGGTCGGTGCTTCCACAGCCGTATTCGCGGCTTTGGGATTGCTCGCCGGATTGGCGTGGCGGCAGAATCTCAGCCTGCGCGAGCGGCGTTGGCGCGCCGCCGCGCCTCTGGTCGCGGGAATCTGCTTGCTGACCTTGCTGGGCGCCGGCAATGCTCACGTGGACGTGCTTGGCCACGTGCTCGGATTCATCGTGGGCGTCGCCACCGGGTGGATCTACGCGCGCAGCGATGTGCCTCGCAATCGCGGCCGGCGCCTGCAGATCGCCGCCGCCGCGGGAGCGGTGGCGGCGATCTGCGCGGCGTGGCTGCTCGCGCTGAGCCGCGCCGCTTAGACCGAGGACGCGGCGCGCAAGGGCGCGCCGGTCAGATGCGCCGTCAGGGAAACGGGCGGTGAAAGCGGCCTTTCCCTCAGGATTTTGCCGCGACCCCGCCCGGGGTGAGCTTGTCGATGGCCTGAGGCAGAATCTGCGACAACTTGGCGGCCAAGTCCTCGGGCGACATGCCGACCTTGGCGGCGAGCTGCTTCACCGTATCGGAGCCGAACGCTTGATGAATCTGGTCGGCGCTGATCGGTTGATTGGCACCGGTCCCCACCCACGAGCGCACCGTGCCGCCCAATCCCTGCTGTTCCAATTGCGAGACGATTCCTTGAACGCCGCCGTGCTTTTCGATCAGCCCATTCACCACCGTCGCCATTTCGGCACCGACCACTCCGCCCAACAATCCGTCGAACATACCCATGTCATCGCTCCTTTGAAAAATGCAAAAAAGACGGTCTTGCCAATCCCCCTGCGAGACCCCTTGTTACAGCGTCTGCGGACCGACTGCAAATACCACATTGACGGTGGCCACGGTGTCGAGCTTCTTGATCGTGGGAGGAGGGTTGCTGTTGTTGGTGAATCCATAGCCCACGCTCAGGGCCAGCTTGTTCGACATTTTCACGGTCAGCGCAATATTGTCCTGCAACATGGTATTGGTCGAACCCGATTCGACCAGGAATTTATTGGTGAGGAGGGTGGTCTTGGTGAATGCATGCGAGAAATCCAAGCCCGCCGTGCCGATCGCCTCCCCGGACGACTCCCCCAGCACGCGCGACGTCACCAGACCGTCCGCATCCGTATTGAGCTCTTCGGGGCGCAGCCGCCGGTAGCCCGCGCCGACTTGGCCGGTCAGCTTGTTGGCGTCCGTATCGATGAATTTGTATCCCAAGCCGGCGGTGGCGCTGGCCTGGTACTGGAAGCCGTCGAACAAGTCATGTTCATAGCGCAGGCCGCCGAATCCGAACAGATCGCCGGAGATGGTGTAGTTACTTTGCAAGCGCGTTTCCCAGCGCTCGGCGGACACGATGCCGGCGCTCTTGCCGTACAGTCCGCCCGCATAGAACTCGTTCTTCCATGCACCGTCATAGCGGGTCATGTCGACATTGCCGTTGACCGATTCGGCATCGCTGTTGCCATGCGAATCCAGAAAGCCAAATTGCCCCTTGCCCATCCACACGCCCATGGGCGGAGGCGGGGCGGGTGCGTCGTCGGCCCACACGCTCAATACGGGGGCGAGGATGAGCGCAGATGCGGCGGTAATGCGAATAATGGTCATGATGCTCCTTACAGCGATCGAGTTTGTCGTTGGATGATTGGGATTCAAGGCAGGGCGCACGCCGGATCGGCGTGCGCCCTTGGGACGGAGACTTCAGGCGCTAGGCGCGCTTGGCGAGCAGGTCGCGAATTTCCTCGAGAAGAATTTCAGATTTCGCCGGCGGCGCGGGAGGCGCCGGTGCGGCGGGAGGCGGCTTCTTGAGCTGGTTGATCCCTTTGATCACGAAGAACAGTACCAAGGCGATGATGACGAAATCGAACATGGTCTGGACGAAGGAACCATACTTGATCAGCACCTCCTTGCCCGTCGGATCCTTGCCGAGAGAGACCGCCAGATCGGAGAAATTGATGCCGCCGATGACCTTGCCGAGGGCCGGCATGAAGATGTCGCCCACCAGCGAGGAGACTATTTTCCCGAAGGCGGCGCCGATGATCACGCCGACCGCCAGGTCGACTACATTGCCCTTCATCGCAAATTCTTTGAATTCTGCACTCAATCCCACGGCATTCTCCTTTATTTGGGGCTGATCGAGGGTTGTTGGTTGATGTAGTCGTTGCATTCGCAACAGTTGCGCCTCCGCGAGGGAACAGCGAGGCCATGGTACTCAACCGTATGCATCGCGGGCAAGCGATGTTCCGTTTTGTAACTAGTGCAAAGCTCCGAAGGCTTTTTTCGGCAAGTTGCTCGCATGGCCCGGAGGATCCATTGCGAATGGCGCGTTCTTCGTCCGCCATCATCTTCACTTTCTCGGTGGCGCGAGTGACCATGGGTGCGAACTCCGCCAACGGAGCCGACTGTGTTGGGTCAGAATTGCGCGTGCAGCCGCACCGCAACGATGGATACCGGACCGCGGTCGCGATTGTAGGCCGGATGATCGACCCACTGATAGTCGAAGGTGAGGTGCGCGCACCGAAGCGCCGCCAGTGAATAGTACGCCTCGATGATTTGCTCCGGGCCCGGATGCGGCAGCTGCCCGTCGCCCACCAGTATTCCGAGTCCGCCCGCGTTCAAGTAGCGCTCGCGCGCGGCGGAGATGCCATCGTGGATCGCCGCCACCCCCAGAGTGTCGTCAGCGCGTTGCCAGCGCGTGCCTTGCAGCGACGCTCCCACGGATATTGCGCGGTCTATATCCGAAAATTCGTATGGCTGCACATTGCCGCCGGATTTTCCGAGGCGCGCGAACACGCCCAGGTCCTGCGCCACCTGCTGCTGCAAATTCAGGCTCGCGCCGCTGCGGCTGCGATATTGGCGGACCGCGGCGACGTCGGGCGTCGTTCCGGTACTCGCGGCGAGCTGCGTTGCCTGATCGAGCAGGCCCATGCGGCCGCGGCTGTCGAAGACCGTGATGGCCCACTTGCCGGGAAGGGAGCCGATCTCATGCCGCCTCTCGAGTTCGAGCACCGATTGGAACTCATGAAATCCCGGATCCAGATGCGGACTGTTCGGAATATTGGACAAATCGAACAGGCCGCCCCGCAAAGTCCAGGCGCCCCGATACCATTCGAGCGCGGTGCCCACGGTGTAGCCCCAGGAATCCGCGGCGTAATCGAAGGTACCGGCATCGATGGCGGCCCAATTCAAAAAATCGCTGCGCGGATCGTGGGCATATTGGTTGGCATCGAACAGGTCCACGACGCTGAATTTTCCCACGGTGATGACCACTCGATCGGCGCTGCGCGAGCCGCCGAGCTGATTCGCGGCCGGATCAACCGTCTCGACGGCGCCGTCCTCGTTGAAAGTCTGGCGCAGGAACAAACGCGGCAGACGCAGATACGGCTGGTTCTTGCCGATCTTGTAGGCCTCGCCGCTAGGAAAGCCTGCGACTCCCAAGGTGTCATCCAGGCCGAAGCCTTGGTCGACCTCGCCGTCGATCCACCCCTCGGCGCCGGCCCAGAGACGCGCACCCAGGTACAGCGTTGCGTCACCGGTCTCGGCGCCGCGATTCGGCGAGAGGCTGTTCGGGCCGGAGTAGGGCGCGTTGAATCCTGCGGTCTCCTGCTCGACGTAGGTGAGCTGTCCGTGGACGGCGAAGCGTTGCGCCGCGGTGTCATCGCCGGCCGCCGCGGCGGGGACGGACGGCGTCAACAGCAGCGCCGCCGGCAGCGCCAGGGCGGCGCTCGCCAGTCTCAACGATCCGGTTTCGAGCGCGGTGAGGCGCATGAGCCCACTACAGATACTTCGTGACGCCCTGGAACTCTTTGATCAACTCCCGGAACTCGCGCGGCAGCGCCTCGGAAGTCTCTTCCATGCAGTGATGAATGTGATCCTTGATGAGTTCTTTCTTGGCATTGCCGATGGCCTTTTCCACCGCGTGCAGCTGCTGCGCCAGTTCCATGCAGGGGCGGCCGGACTCGAGCATATCGATCACGGCGGCCAGGTGACCTTGGGCGCGTTTTAGCCGTGCGGCGATCGCAGGAAATTTATGCGTCATGTGAATTCCATAGGTTCGTATCCTATCCCCCTAGACAGGATACACGGACTGGCATAGGATCGCGAGCGTTTGGTGGAATCGACGAATTGTCACCAAAGACCGGCAATATCGAGCGGTTTTTGGCTGTCCACGAATAGGCCTGTTGGGGATATTTTATGCCGATACACGACCATGAGCCCAGTTTTCAGGGTCGATCCTTCCTGTGGGGCGGCATTGTGCTTGGGGTATTGGTGCTGGTTGCCCTCATGACCCATGGCTTTGGATTGCTGGGTGGGTCCGGCAATGCCTCCGAGGAGCCGCATTTGATGGTCCGCAAGGGCGATCAAATCATCATTCCCGAGGGGTCGGCGCTGCGGACCCGGATCACCGTGCAGCCGGCGGCGACCGAAGCGCTCAGTGCGAAGCTGTCGCTGCCCGCAATAGTTGAATCGGATCCGGCGCGCACCGCCGCCGTCCTCCCCGCCCTCGGCGGCCGCGTGCTCGAACTGAAGGTCGCTTTGGGCGATCGCGTAGTCAAAGGTCAGGCCCTGGCGGTCATCGAGTCGCCCGATCTGGCGCAGGCCTATGACGACAACGACAAGGCGGCGGATGCGCTGAATCTGGCCGAGAAATTCCTGGCGCGACAAAAGGAGCAATCCAAGATCGGTACGGCCTCGGATCAGGATCTTGACCAGGCCAAGAGCAACTACCGGCAGGCCGAGGCCGAATTCCTTCGAACCCAAGCCCGTCTGAAGACGCTCGGCGTATCCGCCGACACCAAGCCGGCGGCCCGGCGGCTGACGGTGACTGCGCCGGTGGGCGGCAGCATCACGACCTTGGCGGTGACGCCCGGCACCATCATCAATGACCCGACCCAGCCGATTATGACGATTGCCGATCTGAGCACCATCTGGGTCACGGCCATGGTACCGGAGAAGGATATCGCCGCAATTTCCAAGAACCAGGACGCCGACGTGAGCCTGGTGGCCTATCCTGACCGGGTTCTGCACGGCAAGGTGCTGTTCGTGTCCGACGTGATCGAACCCGATACGCGCCGGAACAAGGTGCGCATCGCGTTCGCGAACGCCGACCGGGTTCTCAAACCGAATATGTTCGCGACGGTCACGCTGTTGGGGGCACAACGGTCGCACGTCGTCCTGCCGAGCTCGGCGCTGCTGATGAATAACGACCGGACCACGGTGTTCGTTGCCGTTGCGCCGTGGACCTTCGAGCGGCGTACCGTCGATCCGGAACTGGAAGAAGGCACCTCGGTGGCTATCCGTTCCGGCATCAGCGGCGGCGATCAGGTGGTCGTGAAAGGCGGAATTCTGCTGAATGATTGACCAATTCGTCACCTTCTGCCTGCACCGGCGCATCGCGGTCATCGTGCTCGCGATGCTGCTGGGAGGTTTCGGCATCTATGCCTGGGAAACGCTGTCGGTCGAGGCGTATCCCGAGTTGGGCGATGTCGCCTCGCAGGTGACGACCCAAATTCCAGGGCTCGCCGCCGAGGAAGTCGAGCAGCTGATCACGGTGCCGCTCGAGCGGGCGATCAACGGCACGCCCGGAATGATACTCATGCGCTCCCAGAGCACCTTCGGCCTGTCGCTGATCACGGTGCTGTTTCGCGATGGTTACGATGACTACTGGGTGCGGCAGCGACTGAATGAGCGCATCGGCCAGGCGGTACTGCCGGCCGGAGCAGCGCCCTCGACGGACCCGGTCTCCGGTCCGGGCGGCGAGATCTATCGCTATACCCTCGAGTCGGACAGCAAGAACCTGCAGGAACTGTCCGAGATCCAACGATGGAAGGTGATTCCGGCCTTGAAATCCGTCCCCGGCGTCGTCGATGACGTCAATTTCGGCGGCTTCACCACCGAATACCAGCTCGACCTCGATCCGAAGCAGCTCGAGCACTACGGCCTCGGCATCACCGACGTCATCAATGCCATCAACGACAACAATACCAATGCCGGAGGCGGCCGCGTATCGCGCGGGGATCAGAGTTACGTCATCCGCGGTGTCGGGCTGATTCACTCCTTGCAGCAGATCGGTTCCATCGTGGTCACCCAGGTCGCCGGTACGCCGGTATTGGTCCGCGACCTGGGCCGCATGACGCTCAGCCATCAGGAACGCGAAGGAATCCTGGGGAAGGACAGCAACCCCGACACCATCGAAGGCATCGTGCTGATGCTGAAATATCAGAACCCGTCGGAGACCTTGCGCGGCGTGCACGCCAAGGTGGAGGAACTCAACCGCGCATTGGCGGGCAGCGGCGTGAAAATCGTACCTTACATCGACCGCGACAATTTGGTGCGAATGACGGTGCACAAGGTCGGCCAGACGATCCTGGAGGGCATCACCCTCGTCTTTTTGATTCTGATCGTATTCCTTGGCAGCCCGCGCAGCGCATTGGTCGTGGCGGTGACCATTCCGCTCGCCCTGGTGGCCGTGTTCTCGCTGCTCAATCTGACGCATGTGTCGGCGAATCTTCTGTCGCTGGGCGCGATCGACTTCGGCATCCTGGTGGACGGGGCAATCGTCGTGACCGAGTCGGTACTGCGGCGGCGCGAGGCCCTGCCCGACGAAGTGCTGAGCGAAGACGAGGCCAAGGCGGCCACGCTGCAGGTGACGCGGCCAATTTTCTTCGCCAGCCTGATCATCATCACGGCCTATCTGCCGATGTTCTCTTTCGAGCGGGCGGAGGCCAAGCTGTTCACGCCCATGGCTTACACCATGGGCTATGCGCTGTTCGGTGCCCTGCTCACGACCTTGGCCTTGGTGCCCGGCCTCGCGTACATGGCGTTTCGTAAACCCGGCAAGGTCTATCACAACCGCTGGCTGGAACGCCTGACCGTATGGTACGACCGGGTGCTGGCCGCCTGCCTGGATCAACCGCGCATCATTTATGGGGTGGCGAGCTTTGCACTCCTGGTGGTGGTCGGACTGGGAGCCACGGTGGGCCGCGATTTTCTTCCGGACCTGGATGAGGGCGCGTTGTGGCTGCAGGTGCAAATGCCCACCGGCCTCTCCCTGAACAAGGCCAGCGACATGGCGAGCGACCTGCGCCGGGCGATCTTGAAATATCCCGAGGTGTCCTACGTAGTCACCCAGACGGGCCGCAACGACGACGGCACGGATCCGTGGACCATGTCCCATATCGAGGCGCCGGTGGGCCTCACCGACTACGACAGCTGGCCGGGTCATGAGTCCAAAAAGCAGTTCCTCGACAAACTGGCGGCGGGCCTGGCCAAGGATCTGCCCGGCTATTCCATCGGCATCAGTCAACCCATCATCGACGGCGTCAACGACATGATCGGCGGCGCCCATAGTCCCCTGGTCATCAAGATATTCGGCGATGATCTCGATGAGCTGCGGCGTGTCGGCAGCCAGATCGTGGACGTTCTCTACACCATCGAGGGCACTTCCAGCGCATCTCTTTTCCAGGAGCCGCCGATCCCGCAAATGGAGATCAAGCTGGATCATGACAAGGCCGCCCGCTACGGCATCAACATGACGGACGTGCAGAACGTCATCCAGACAGGTGTCGGTCAGGTGCCGGTCTCCACGGTGTATGTCGGCGAAAGGACCTATCCCCTGACGGTTCGCTACACGCAGGATGCCCGCAACTCGCCCGAGGCGCTTGGCAACCTCCTGGTGAACACATCGAGCGGGACACAGGTGCCGCTGTCCCAGATCGCCGATGTTCGAGCGCGCACCGGAGAGAGCACCGTCACGCGGGAAAATGGCCAGCGGAATCTCACCATCCGGATCGACAACCGCGACCGCGATTTGACTTCCTATCTCGAGGAAGCCCAGAAAAAGATTGCGGCCCAGGTCAAGTTCGACGGGAACAAAATCAGATTGGAGTGGGGCGGCCAGTTCGAGAATCAGCGGCGCGCCGAGGCGCGGCTGCTGGTGATCCTCGCGCTGGTGATGGGAATGATGCTGCTGTTTCTCACCGTGGGCCTCAAATCCTTCCGCCAAGCGGTATTGATCCTCGGCGTGGTGCCGCTGGCGACTCTGGGCGGACTCATCTCGCTGCACCTGACCGGCCAGAACCTCAATGTCGCGAGCGGCGTCGGCTTCATCGCCCTGTTCGGCGTCGCGGTTCAGAATGGCATCATCATGGTGTCGAATCTCAATCGCATGCGTAAATCCGGGCTGGAACTGCACGAGGCCATCATGAAAGGCGCCACGGAGCGCCTGCGGCCGGTGTTGATGACGGCCACCGTCGCGACCTTGGGGATGCTGCCGGCCGCCATTCACACCGGAGTCGGCAGCGACGTGCAGCGCGGAATCGCGACCGTGGTCGTGGGCGGGTTGGCGATCTCCACCATCCTGACCCTGGTCGTTCTGCCCTCGATGTACCACGTCATCGAGCACTGGGCCGAGCAACGCCACGGCGAAGCACGGTGGGGCCGCTGATGTGCTCGCGCATTGCAGCGGGTGTGCTGGTCGCAGGCCTGTCGGGGAGCCTGGCGGCCGGGCTGTCCTCATGCGCCGTCGGACCGAATTTCAAACGGCCCTCGCCGCCCGCCGCCACGGGATATGGCAGCGCGCCGGCGCAGGGCGAAACCGCCTCGGCCGTGGGTACGGGCGGCAATGTGCAGCGCTTCGTCGCCGGCATGGATATTCCGAGCCAGTGGTGGACCTTGTTTCAATCGCCCAAGCTCAATCATCTGGTCGAGCAGGCGCTGAAGGGCAATCCCGACGTCGGCGCCGCTCAAGCGGCGTTGAAGCAGGCGCATGAGCTGTACCTGGCGCAGCGCACCAGCTTCTTTCCGAACATCCAGGGTAGCTTCGGCGGCAATCGCTCGGAGTTTCCCACCAGTACGCTGACGGCTCCGACGGTGGCATCGAGCTCGACCTACACCCTGTACACGGCTCAGCTGACGCTGAGCTACACTCCGGATGTCTTCGGCGCCACACGGCGCCAGGTCGAGATCGCCAAGGCGCAAGCGGAGAGCACTCGATTCCAGCTCGAGGCTACCTATTTGACCTTGAGCAGCAATGTGGTGGTGACCGCGGTGCAGGAGGCCTCGCTGCGCGGACAAATCGCGGCGACCGAACGCCTGCTCCAATTGCAGCACCAGTTGACCGACTTCGTGAAACGGCAACGATCGCTGGGTACCGCGAGCGAATTGGATCTGCTCGCCCAACAGTCGGCGGAGGCGCAAACCGCGCAGACTCTGCCGCCGCTGCAGAAGCAATTGGGGCAAACGCGCGATGCCCTGACCGCCTTGCTGGGCCGACTGCCATCCGACGAACCGGCGGAAACCTTCCATCTCGATGAGCTGGCTCTGCCCAAGGATCTTCCGGTGAGCCTGCCGTCGAAGCTCATCGAGCAGCGTCCGGACGTGCGTCAGGCCGAAGAGAACATGCACGCCGCCTCGGCCGCGGTGGGCGTCGCGACCGCCGATATGCTGCCGCAGTTCAGCATCGACGCCGATCTGGGATCGAGCGCCCTGACGCTCGGCAAGCTCTTGTCTCCCTACACGGGGTTCTGGGACGCGGGTGCCTCTCTGACCCAGACCCTATTCGACGCGGGCGCGCTATTGCACAAGAAGCGGGCGGCGGACGCCGCCCTGGACCAGGCAGCGGCGCAATATCGCGCCGCGGTCATTCTCGCCTGCCAGAATGTGGCGGACACCCTGCGCGCCTTGCAGTCGGACGCCGATGCGCTGACGGCGAGCGCCGAAGCAGACCGCGCGGCCAGGGTCACGTTCGATCTGGCGGAGCGCCAGCGGGCGCTGGGGACGATCAGTGTGGTGGCGGTGTTGAATGCCGAGACGGCCTACCGGCAGGCGGAATTGGCCTTGGTGCAGGCGCAGGCCAATCGTTATTCCGACACGGCGGGCCTGTTCCAGTCGCTCGGCGGCGGATGGTGGAATCGAATCGAGGAGCCTCGCTATGAGCGATTTAGTCCGACGGGAAAATAGCGGCGGCGTCGCCACTCTGTGGCTGAACCGCCCGGAGAAGTGCAACGCACTGACCAAGGACGTGTTTGAAGCGCTGGATGTGCACGTCAACGCCATCGGGCGCGAAAGCAAGAAGGTGGGCCTGGTCATTTTGCGCGGCGAGGGCGCCAATTTTTCCGCAGGGTACGATATGGCCGAGGTTCTGGCGCATGTGAAGGCGCACGCCAAACCCCATTTTCACTCGGAGGTGATCCAGAAAATCGCGAATCTGCCGCAACCGGTGATTTCCGCGGTGCAGGGACATTGTTCGACAGGGGCGCTGGAACTGGCATTGGCGGCGGATCTCATCGTCGCGTCCGAGTCCGCGAGCTTTTCGGACGTGTATGCACGCTGGGGTCTGACGCCTGTGTGGGGCCTGAGTCTGCGGCTGCCTCACCGCATCGGCACCGCCAAGGCAAGCGAAATGATGTTTACCTGCCGCAGCTACTCGGGCAAACAGGCCGAAGCCATACACCTCGCCAATTTCTGCTTCCCCGACGATCGATTCGATGCCGAGCTGAGCTCGCTCGCCGACGACATCTTGCGAAACTCGTGGTACGCCAATCAGGTCAACAAGCGGGCGCTGATCGAGATCGACGGTTTGAGCCTGCATGACGCCCATGCGCTCGAACTGTTCAAGAACGAAGGACTGGCGCCGGACGCGGCGCAAAGAATCGCGACATTCTTCGCACAGCGCCGCTAGCCGCGCCGCAGGCGGCGCATTGTCCTACACGGTGTAGGGACCCAGGCCGACAGCTGCTGCGGTGCCGCGCCTACGGTTCCGTCGGCGGCAATGTCAATAATACGCGGCAAGAACGACGATCGGCCCGACTCGTCGGGAGTGTCCGCCATTTCCTCCAGTCACGACCGGTCTCATCAGACCGCCGGGTCGCCTTTCCCGCGCGGCGCCATCTGGGACGGCAAAGGGGTCAACTTCTCGCTGTTCTCCGAGAGCTCCGAATCCGCGGAGCTGTGCCTGTTCGACGCCTCCGGCGGCAACGAGCGGCGCATCCGCATCCGCGAGCGCACCAACGGCGCCTGGCATATTTACCTGCCGGATGTCGGTCCGGGGCAGATGTACGGGTATCGCGTGGATGGACCCTACGCGCCCCAGAGCGGGCAGCGCTTCAATTCCAACAAGCTCTTGCTCGATCCCTACGCCAAGGCGATCGGCCGCCCTTTGACCTGGGCCGACGAGCTATTCGGCTATCATCTTGGGGATGCGGCGGGCGATCTGTCATTCGACGATAGGGACAGCGCGCCCTTCGCTCCCTTGGGGATGGTGGTCGACCCCGCCTTCGACTGGAGCGGCGAGCGCCGGCCGTCGCACGCGGCGCACGAGACCATCATTTACGAGGCGCATGTGCGCGGCATGAGCCGGCTGCATCCGGCTGTGCCAGAAGAGTTGCGCGGCACCTACGCGGGGATGGCGTCCGAACCGATCATCGAGCACTTGCAGAGGCTGGGGGTCACCGCGCTCGAGCTCATGCCGGTGCATTATTTTCTGCAGGATCGGCATCTCATCGACAAGGGGCTGCGCAATTACTGGGGGTACAACACTCTGGGTTTCTTTGCCCTCGAGCCCGGCTATGCCTCGCATCCGGAAGATCCCCACGCCGTCATCCGCGAATTCAAGCAGATGGTCAAGGCACTGCACAACGCCGGCATCGAGGTGATCCTGGATGTGGTGTACAACCACACGGCCGAAGGCAATCACGAGGGTCCGACCCTGTCGTTCCGCGGCATCGACAATCTGGTGTACTACCGCACGGTTCCGGGCGATCCCCGGCATTACATGGATTTCACCGGCTGCGGCAATACGCTCAACATGGTGCACCCGCACGCCTTGCAGCTGCTCATGGACAGCCTGCGCTACTGGGTCACCGAAATGCACGTGGACGGCTTTCGCTTCGATCTGGCCTCCGCGCTCGCCCGCGAGCTCAAGGACGTGGATCAACTGGGGGCATTCTTCGACACGATTTATCAGGATCCGACGCTTGCCGCGGTGAAATTGATCGCCGAGCCCTGGGATCTGGGCGAGGGCGGGTATCAGGTCGGAAATTTTCCGCTGGGTTGGATGGAGTGGAACGGCAAGTACCGCGACACGGTGCGCAAGTTCTGGAAGGGCGACATGGGGCTGCACTCGGAGATCGCAACCCGTCTGGCGGGCAGCGCCGACCTGTATGAAACCACCCGCCGTCCCCCCTCGGCCAGCGTCAACTTCGTCACGGCGCACGATGGGTTCACTCTGCGCGATCTGGTCAGTTACGACCATAAGCACAATGAGGCCAACGGCGAGGAAAATCGCGATGGGGCGGATGACAACAGTTCCTGGAACTGCGGCGCGGAAGGCGCGACCGAGGATGCGGGCATACTCGAGCTGCGCGAGCGGCAGATGCGCAATTTCTGGTGCTCTTTGATGTTCGCGCAGGGCTCGCCCATGATTTCGGGGGGCGATGAATTGAGCCGCACCCAGGGCGGCAACAACAATGGCTACTGTCAGGACTCGGAGCTGTCCTGGTATCGCTGGGATTTGGACGCGCCGCGCACGGCATTCTTGGAATTCGCGCGCCGGGTGGTCGAGTACCGCAAACGGCACCCGAATTTTCACCGCTATGCGTTCTACGACGACGATCCCGAAGCGACGCATCCCGACAAGAACATCGTCTGGTTCAGGGCGGACGGCAAACGCATGGGGGCCAAGGATTGGGAGGACGGCGGCTGGATGCGCACTCTCGGCATGTTCATCAATGGTACGGCGCCGGAAATCCGCGACAGCGCGGGCCAATGCGCCGAGGATGCGGATTTTCTGCTGCTGCTCAACGCGCATCACGAGCCGGTGTCGTTCCGCATCTCGCACCAGCTGTATCCCTCCGGCTGGAAGGTTGCCTTCGACACCGCCCGTCCCACTCTGCCGGTGGAGAAGGAATTCGTGAAGCGCAACCGGCTGGTCGGTCTGGCGGCGCGCTCCTTCGTCCTGCTGAGTCATGAGCGCCACGTGGATCGCTAGTTATCGGCTGCAGCTGCATGCCGGCTTCCCATTGGGGGCGGCTGAGCAGATGCTGCCCTACCTGGCCGATCTGGGAATCAGCCACGTTTATCTTGCGCCCTGCCTGCAGGCGGTGCCCGGCAGCCAGCACGGCTACGACGTCACCGACCCCACGCGGGTGAGCGATGACCTCGGCGGCGAGGCCGCCTGGCGCAGCTTCGTGGAGTGCACACGCTCGCATGGACTGCGAATCTTGCTGGACATCGTGCCGAATCACATGTCCGCCTCGGAGCACAATCCCTGGTGGGACGATGTGCTTGCGCACGGGCCATTCAGCGAGTTCGTCGGCTACTTCGATTTCAGGATCGACCCGCGCCATGCCTTCCGCATCCACCTCTGTTCTCTGGCACGGCCCTATGGCGCCGCCATCGAGGCGGGCGAAATCACCATCGAATTGAAGCACGGGCGCCCGCGGGTGCGGCACTACGATAATTCGTGGCCCTTGGGGCCGGCCTCCTGGCGCAAGCTGCTGTCCGCGATCGAACTCGCGCCCGCGAATGGCGGGCGCGCGGCGGGCGACGAGCACTGCTTCGCCGAGCTCGAACGGCTGCTGGACATCGAGTCTCCGGGCGAGGCGCAGCGGGCGGAGTACCGGCGGCATGCCGCGCAGGCGCAGGGCATCCTGGACGATGCTTTGCGCAGCGGCCAGCTCGAGCTCGCGGCCGAGCGCGCGCAAAACAACAAGGAATTGCTGGACGAGGTGCTGCGGCGGCAGTTCTTCGTGCTGCATGGCTGGAAGCTGTCGGGCGAACTCGCCAATTTCCGCCGATTCTTCGACGTCGACTCGCTGATCGGTGTTCACACCGAACGCCCGCGGGTTGCCGCCGCGACTCACGCCCGCATCGCCGACATGATTTCGCGAGGCGATATCGACGGGCTGCGCATCGACCACCCCGACGGCTTGCGCGATCCGCGGGATTACCTCGAGAGGCTGCGCACCCTGCTGCCGCAGGGACGCATCTATGTAGAGAAGATCTTGGAGAACGACGAGAGGCTGAAGGAGGATTGGCCGATCGACGGTACCGTGGGCTATGAGTTCCTCGCCAAGGTCAATCGGCTGTGGATGGACGATCAGCGCATCGATGTGCTGAGCGCCACCTACGCGGACTTCACCGGGCACTCCGTGAACTTCGCCAAGCTGGTGCGTGAAAAGAAGCGCGCCATCGTCGAGTCCGCATTCTCGCGCTCTCTCGAGCAATTGACCGAGGCGGCCCTCGGGATCGCGCGTACCGACTGGCGGACGCGCGATGTGAGTCCACGCCATCTGCGCGAAGTGATGCTGCGGTCCCTGGTTGCATTGCCGGTGTACAGGACATACCGCACCGCCGGCGCCATCGACGAGGACGACAGGCGGATTCTGGCCGAGGCCATTCAAAGCGCCCGCATCGGCTCTCCCGAAATCGACTCGGCGGCATTCGACTTCTTGGCCGCGCTGTTCGGCAAGCCTCTGTTGAACGAGGCGGAGGCCGATTTCGTCGCCCAATGGCAGCAGCTCACCCCGGCCGTCATGGCCAAGGGAGTCGAGGACACCACGTTCTACTGCTTCGATCGGCTCGTGTCGGGCAACGAGGTCGGATCGCAGGGCTCGCTGGTAGGCATATCCGCGGATAAATTCCACGAATTCTGTCATTACCTGAGCGACCGTTGGCCTGACAACATGCTGGCGACCTCGACCCACGACAACAAACGCAGCGAGGATGTGCGCACCCGGATCTCGATCCTGTCGGAAATTCCCGAGCGCTGGTCCGAGGCGCTGCACGAGTGGTCGCAAATGAACGCGCCGGCGTGGAGAAACCGGGTGCCGGATCGGCATGCCGAATATCTGCTGTATCAGACGCTGATCGGCGCGTGGCCCATCGATCGCGAGCGCTGCTGGCAGTACATGCTCAAGGCCTGCCGCGAGGCGAAAATCAGCACCTCCTGGCATGAGCCGAACGGCGGGTACGAGGACAAGATCCGGGGTTTCATCGACGGAATCTTCGAGACGCCCGAGTTCCTGCATAGTCTGGAGCGATTCATCGATCCGCTCATCCTCCCGGGACGGATCAACAGCTTGGCGCAGACCCTCATCAAAATGGTCGCGCCCGGCATGCCGGATTTCTATCAGGGCACCGAATTGTGGGACTTGAGCCTGGTCGATCCCGATAACCGGCGCGCGGTGGACTACGCGCTGCGTGCGCGGCTGCTGCGCCGTGCCCGGCTGCTGTCCGCCCCCGAGGCTCTGGCCGAGTGGGACTCGGGCTTGCCGAAATTGTGGATGACGGCCCGCCTCTTGAGCGTGCGCCGGGAGCGACCCGCCGATTTTTCCAGCCAGAGCAAGTACCAGCCGCTGGTCGCTCAGGGAAGGCATTTGGGACGCCTGCTGGCCTTTCGGCGCGGCGAGAATCTCATTGCCGTCGTGCCGCGCTTCACCACCACACTGGCGGGAGAGTGGGGCGATACGCGCTTGCCGCTGCCGGGAGGAGTGTGGCGCAACTGTCTGACGGAGGCCATCGTGCGGCGCGAGGTCCTGCCTGCTGAGTTGTTCAAATCGTTTCCCGTGGCGCTGCTCGTGCGGGAAGACGCGTGAACGTCTCGGTCTGGGCGCCGTCGGCGGCATCGGTCGAGCTGGTGACGGCCGATCGTCGGATGGCGCTGAGCCCGCAGGCGGACGGCCAGTGGCAGGGCGAGGTCGACGCCTCTCTCCTCGCGGGCGGATATCGATATTCCATCGACGGCGGTGCGCCCATCCCCGACCCGCGCTCGCGCTGGCAGCCTGAGGGCGTGCATGGCGCATCCTACGCGACGGGACCCCTTCGGCCGGATCCTGAGCGCGACGCCGTGGCGTTCAGGCCGCCGCCGCTGCGCGACGCCGTCATCTATGAATTGCATGTCGGTACCTTCACGCCCGAGGGAACATACGCCGCGGCTCAGGCGAAGCTCGCGCATCTGACCCAACTCGGCATCAGCCATGTCGAGTTGATGCCGCTCGCGACGTTTCCGGGGCGGCGCGGTTGGGGATACGATGGAGTGGATCTGTTCGCGCCGTTTCCCGCCTACGGGAAGCCGCAGGAACTGGCTGCCCTCGTGGATGCCTGCCACGCAGTGGGTCTCGGCGTGCTGCTCGACGTGGTTTACAACCACCTGGGCCCGGACGGAAATTATCTGGCGCGGTTTGGACCGTATTTCACGGACAAGTACCACACCCCTTGGGGTGACGCTGTCAATTACGACGGTGCACACAGCGATGCCGTGCGCCGCTACGTCATCGACAACGCCTTGATGTGGCTGCGCGACTATGGATTCGACGGTCTGCGCCTCGACGCGGTGCATGCGATTTTCAGCTTCGGCGCCGTGCATGTGCTCGAGGAGCTGGCTGTGGCCGTGAGGAAGCTCGGAGAGGAGACGCACCGCAGCCTGGTGCTCATCGCCGAGAGCGACCTGAACGACCCGCGGCTGGTGCAACCGCCGTCGAGGGGCGGCTTTGGCCTCGACGCGCACTGGTGCGACGATTTCCATCATGCCCTGCACCGATTCTTCACGGGCGAGAGCGACGGCTACTACGCGGATTTCCGAGGTCTGGAAGATGTGGCGAAGGCACTGCGCAACGGCTACGTCTATCGGGGGCAGTACTCCGCGTTCCGCATGCGGCGGCACGGCCGGCCGCCGGCAGGCGTCGACGCGGACCAGATCGTCGTGAGCTCGCAAAATCACGATCAGATCGGCAACCGGGCCCAAGGGGAGCGCCTGAGCATGATGCGGGGGTTGCCCGAGCTCAAAGCCATCGCCGCACTGACCTTGCTGTCGCCCTTCGTCGCGCTGCTGTTTCAAGGCGAGGAATGGGGCGCGCGGACGCCGTTTCTGTATTTCACCGACCACGAGAACGTCGAGCTCGGAAGACTGGTCGCGGAGGGACGCAGCCGGGAATTCAGCAGCTTTCGCTGGCAGGGTGCGGTGCCAAACCCCCAGGAAATGAGCACCTTCGAACGCTCGAAGCTGGATTGGTCGGAACTGCCGCAACCGCATCATGCAGAGCTCTTCGACTGGTATCGACGCCTCATTCGCTTGCGCCGGGAGAGATCGGCGCGGGCCACGGGGCGTGCGAAGGCGGCCGTGAAAATCGATGCCGGCGGCGGCTGGCTCACGTTCCGGCACGGCGAGCTGCTCTGCGTGTTCAATTTTGCCGCCCAGGCGCAGAGGGTGCGCATGCCAAGCGGGGCATGGGATCTGCTCATGCAGTCGGACAGTCAGGAGGCGCCGCCGGTGGACCGAGTGCCGGCCCGTGCAACTCTCGTCTATCGAAGGCGGAAGTAGCAGCCCATCCGGCAGCCGAGATGGTCCGCGAGCGCGCCGACGACATCCATCAGCATGAGCGGCGCGCGACGAATTGCTCTAAGGTGCCCCGGGCGCGCGGCCGGGGTCGGCCATCGTCAGCAGCGCCGATCGTGTCTCCTGCTGCGCCTTCGACGGCGGCCACGAGGCCATTTCTTGCAACGAGTATCGATGGCGCATTTCACGAACGATCTGCAGCCCCAGCCAGTAACCCGCCCGGTTCGGCAGGTCAGGCTGGTAATTGCTCGAGGCTCCCATGAACCAGCGGCCGAATGCCTGGGGATGAGCCGGGTCGATGGCTTTCTGGTCCGCGTCCGCGAGGAAGCGGGTGGCCACCTCAGGCAATCTGGCGACGGGCAGCGCACCCAGGTCGTCCTGCAGCAGCAGCTGGCCATCCGAACGCCCGGCGCACAGCATGGAGCTGACATAGGTGGCCAGGCCCTCGGCGAACAAGGGCAGAGTCAGGTTTGCATCGGGCATCACTCCGTCATTCTCAATGCCCGCGTGGTTCGCGTGATACAGATGAAACAGCTCATGCGGAAATAGAACGTCCATGTCGGCGTGCTCGAGTACCAGGGAGTCGACCGCAAATGCGAGCACAGGGGTTCCGTCTCCCAGCAATCCGCTTTTCGCGTCGAAGTTCGGGGCGAGCACCCACTGTATCGACGGGCGCGCCGGAGCATCGGGAAATAGCCGGCGGAACTGCGCCGTTTTGCTCGGAGCGCTCGACTCCAAGGTTTTCGCGGCGGCGAGGATCTGATCGCTCACCCGCGGATATTGGGCGAAACGCCGTTGCAAGGTGCGCTGCTTGCTTTCCTTCCAGCCCGGATAATCGCGCGTCTCCCACACCACCGAGGCATATAGATCTTGCCGAGGCTGCTCGATGAGGCGGTCCCATAAAGCCTCCTGGCGCTCGAAGGGCTGATCGTGTGCGGCCGTCCAGAATGCATCGAATGAGGCGCCGATGGAGGGTGTCGGACGATCCGTCGCCGCGCCTGCGGCGGCCAACGGCAGGGTTGCGGCGAGTGCCAGCAACGCGAGGAGCCGGTTGAATCTTGTCATCGATCGGATCCTATGACTTTCTTCGAGCGCACGCACGCCATGGCGAGCCAACGCCGATGTAGGATGTTGGTACGCGCGATCGTGCCAATACTTTGTATTACAAAGTACTTGAGCAAGTGACCGCCCCAGCCTGCGCGGGCGGCAGTTCGAGCCCGCTGAGGCAATTGTTGACACAGTGTCAATAATTGTCTATCGTTCAACCCATGTCCTATATCGCCGAACGCCGTGGAGAGGAAAAGGAACGCCGTCGCGTCGAAATTCTCGACGCGGCCGAGGCGCTCTATGCCAAGAAGGGCTGGGATGCGCTGACGGTGGACCAGGTAGCGCGCAGCGCCCGCCTGTCGCGGGCCCTGGTATACGTTTACTTTCGCGACAAAGAGGATCTGCTGTTTGCCATCGGCGAGCGTGCCATGGGCCTGCTGCGTGACCGCTTTGCCGAGGCTGCCGCCGCCCATGAGTTGGGCCTGGATAAGGTCGAGGCGATCGGCCGCGCATATATGTCTTATGCGTATGAATTTCCTCATTATTTTGATTTTTGCGCGCGCTTCCAAGCGCACTCGGCGGCGGCCCAGTCCGGTTCCCATGAGGATGGGTGTCGCGTGGCCGGCGATGAAACCATCGCGATCGTGGTGCAAGCCATCGAGGCCGGTATGCGCGATGGCAGCATCCGTCCCGACGTGGGTGAACCGGTGATGTTCGCAGTGACGCTGTGGGCCTTCACTCACGGCATCATTCAATTGGCCATGGCCAAGGGCAGCGATCTGGCGCGGTTTGGTGTGGCGATACCGGACTTCAGCGATTACGCCCTGGGATTGATACGCACCGTGGCGCAGGCCTGTACGCCCAGAAAGGTTGACTAAGCTTTTTTTTGAAATGATTTTGACACATGTCTAGTTTGTCTACAGGTGACTATATGCCAGCCCCCATCCAGAGCACCGCAGCGAAGAACGAGTTTGCGCGGACGATGCATCGTGTTTCGCGCAGGATCCGCGCCGGCGGCCGCCCACTGCTCGCCCTGCCATTGGCTGCGCTGGCGATGTGCGGGTTCGGCGCCTGCCGCGGACCGGCACCGGCCGCCGCACCGCCCGCGGTGGTGGTGGCGTTGCCCGTCCACTCGCTCTCCGCAGCGGCCGCCGGCGCGAGCATTCGCTATCCGGTCGAGGCGGCTCCGCGCTACTCGAACCCCGTGTCGTTCCGAGTCGCCGGCAAGCTGATCGAGCGCGACGTGCGGCTCGGGGATGCGGTTCGCAAGGGGCAGGTGCTGGCCCGCCTGGATCCGATCGACGCTGAAAAGCAGGCCGCCAGCGCACGGGCGGCGCTCGATGCCGCCGAGCATCGATTGATCTTTGCGAAGCAGCAGCTCGATCGCGATCAGGCGCAGTCCGCGCAAAATTTGATCGCTGCCAATCAGCTCGAGCAAACCCAGGACGCCTACGCCACCGCGCTCGCCGCGCGCGAGCAGGCGGCGGCGCAACTCGTGGTGGCCCGCAACACTCTGCAATACAACACCCTGCTTGCCGATCATGACGGCCTGATCACCAGCGAAAATGCGGACACCGGTCAAGTCCTCTCCGCGGGACAGGCGGTGTACGGACTGGCCTGGACCGGAGATACCGACGCCGTGCTCGACGCCGCCGCGGGCGACCTCGGCCGAATCGCCATCGGGCAGAAGGCGAGTGTCACCTTTGCGGTGCTGCCGGGCCGGCGCTTCGAGGCGCAGGTGCGCGAAGTTGCGCCTGCCGCCGATCCTCAAAGCCGTACCTATCGGGTCAAGCTGACGATGCTGGCGCCCGTGGCTGGTGTGCATTTCGGCATGACCGGCGATGCGAGGCTGGCGAGCGCGGACGGCGGGGTTGCCGACCCGCCGACCTTCAAGGTCCCGGCGACCGCCATCTTTCATCGCGGCAAGGATCCGGCGGTGTGGGTGGTGCGCCCCAACGATTCAACCCTCGAACTGCGCCCGGTGACGGTCGCCAGCTACAGCGAGCGCGGCGCCCTGGTCTCCGAGGGCTTGAAGGACGGCGATGAAGTCGTGCTGGCCGGCGTGCACACCGTTTATGCGGGCGAGCGGGTGAAGCAGGTCAAACCCTTGTTCGATGGCGACGATGTGGGCGGTGCCCCGTGAGCCAGCTGCAACCCTCGCCGGCGGACGATCATCGCTTCAATTT
The DNA here is from genome assembly GCA_963837435.1 of uncultured Gammaproteobacteria bacterium. Classification (GTDB taxonomy): domain Bacteria; phylum Pseudomonadota; class Gammaproteobacteria; order Steroidobacterales; family Steroidobacteraceae; genus Bog-1198. The sequence goes on along the minus strand of CAWINJ010000007.1, from coordinate 214,533 downwards.
GTCGAGCTGGACTCTGCGGCATCAGGCGCTGGTGATCTTCATCCTCGCGCTCCTCACGCTGTTTGGCGTGCTGTCCTACGGCAAGCTCGCACAGTCCGAAGACCCGCCGTTCACCTTCAAGGTGATGGTCATCCGCACGATGTGGCCCGGCGCCACGGCGCGGCAGGTGCAGGAGGAAGTGACCGATCGGATCGCCCGCAAGCTGCAGGAGACCCCGGACGTGGATTTTCTGCGCAGCTATTCGCGACCCGGCGAGTCGACTCTGTTCTTCACCATCAAGGACTCCGCGCCGCCGGCGCGGGTGCCGGATACCTGGTACCAAGTCCGCAAGAAGGTCGGCGACATCGCCTACACGCTCCCCGCCGGCATTCAGGGGCCGTACTTCAACGACGAATTCGGCGACGTGTACACCAATATCTACGCTCTGCAGGGCGACGGCTTCTCGCCGGCGCAGCTGCACGACTATGCAGAGCGTCTGCGCGCCGAGCTGCTGCGGGTGCCCGACGTGAACAAGGTGGACTTCATCGGCGATCAAGAACAGCGGGTGTACGTCGAAATCGCCAACGCGCAGCTCGCCAAGCTCGGCCTGACGCCGCAGCAGATCGCGGACGCCGTGAACGCGCAAAATGCGGTGGCCGGGGCCGGGACCTTCACGACCGCGGACGATCGGGTGTACGTGCGGCCGAGCGGCCAGTTCCACGACATCGCCGAACTCGGCGATACCTTGATTCGAGTCAATGGGCGCAGCATCCGTCTGGGCGACATCGCCGTCATCACCCGCGGCTACACCGATCCGCAGACCGAGACCATGCGTTTCGAGAATCGCAACGTACTCGGAATCGGCGTCACCATGGCTCCATCGGGCGATGTGATCGCTCTGGGCAAGAAGCTCGATGCGCAAACCGCGCGGCTGCGCGCCGAACTGCCCGCCGGACTCAAGCTCACGGAAGTGGCGAGCATGCCGCATGCCGTCGGGCGCTCCATCGATGATTTCGCGGAGGCGGTGGCCGAGGCGATCGGGATCGTGCTGGTGGTGAGCTTGATCAGCCTGGGATTTCGCACCGGGATGGTGGTGGTGATCTCGATTCCGCTGGTCCTCGCAGCCACGGCACTGTGCATGTACCTGTTCCATATCGGCCTGCACAAGGTGTCGCTCGGGACCTTGATTCTCGCGCTCGGCCTGCTGGTCGACGATGCCATCATCGCGGTCGAGACCATGGCGGTGAAGCTCGAGCAGGGCTTCGATCGGCTGCATGCCGCGGCTTTCGCCTACACCAGCACCGCCTTCCCCATGCTCACCGGCACCCTGGTCACGGTGTCGGGCTTCCTGCCGATCGCGCTGGCGAAGTCCGGGACGGGCGAGTACACGCGCTCCATATTCGAGGTTTCCGCGATCGCCTTGCTGCTGTCGTGGCTGGCCGCGGTCATCGTGATTCCCCTGCTGGGCTATCGAATACTGTCCGAGCACCCCACGCGCCGCGCTTTCGGGTTCCACAAGGATGCGCCGCGGAGCGCTGGCGCGGAGGCGGTTCATGAGGCACATCCGGATGTCTACGACACGAAGTTCTACCGGCGCCTGCGCGGCTGGATCGGCTGGTGCGTCGACCATCGCGGCCGGGTGCTCGCGGTGACGCTGGTGCTGTTCGTGGCCGGTCTCGCGGGATTCGGGCTCGTGCCGCAGCAGTTCTTTCCGAGCTCGGATCGGCCCGAACTATTGGTCGATTTGCGCTTGCCGGAAGGGGCCTCGTTCGAGGCGACGCAGCGCGAGGCGCAGCGTTTCGAGGCCACGCTGGCGAACCGCCCGGAAATCGATCACTTCATCGACTTCGTCGGCGCGGGCGCGCCGCGGTTCTATCTGCCGCTGGACCAGCAGCTGTCCACGCCGAACTTCGCGCAGTTCGTCGTGACGGCGAAAAGCGTCAGGGACCGAGAGCGGCTCGCCGCGGCCCTGGGCGAGGTGCTTCGCACCGAGTATTCCACCATCCGTACCCGCATCAGTCGGCTCGAGAACGGCCCGCCGGTCGGCTTCCCGGTGCAGTTCCGCGTCAGCGGCCCCGAGATCGGCACCGTGCGGCAGCTGTCGGAAAGAGTCGCCGAGGTCATGCGCCGCGACTCTGATACCGCCAATGTGCAGTTCGACTGGGATGAGCCGGCTGAACGCTCGGTTCACTTCGAAGTCGATCAGGCCAAGGCGCGCGAGCTCGATATCTCCTCGTTGGACATCGAGAACTTCCTGCAGATGTCGCTGTCCGGCTATACCATCAGCCAATTCCGCGAACGCGACAAGCTCATCGGCGTGGATCTGCGCGCGCCGCCGGCCGACCGCGTCGATCCCTCGCAGATCGAACGTCTGGCCATGCCGTCCCGGAACGGCACCGCGGTGCCCTTGGCGGCGCTCGGCCGCTTCACCTACGGACTGGAATACGGCGTGGTGTGGCAACGCGACCGTCGGCCGACCATCACCGTCCAGGCCGATGTGCAGCATGGCGCGCAGGGCATCGACGTCACCTCCCGGATCGACAAGTCGCTGGCGGCGCTGCAGAAGCAGCTGCCGTCGGGCTATCGGATCGAGATCGGCGGAGCGGTCGAGGAGAATGCCAAGGCGCAGGCGTCCATCAATGCGCAAATGCCGCTGCTGGTGGTGGCGGTGCTGGTCTTCCTGATGGTGCAGCTGCAGAGTTTCAGCCGCGTGCTGATGGTGGTGCTGACGGCGCCGCTCGGACTGATCGGCGTGGTGATCGCGCTGCTGCTGTTCCGCATGCCCTTTGGCTTCGTGGCGATGCTGGGGACGATTGCGATGTTCGGCATCATCATGCGCAACTCAGTCATCCTGGTGGATCAGATCGAGCAGGACATACGCGCCGGTCACAGCCGCTTCGAGGCCATCATCGGGGCGACGGTGCGGCGCTTTCGGCCGATCACCCTGACCGCGACCGCCGCGGTGCTCGCGCTGATTCCCCTGCTGCGAAGCAATTTCTTCGGTCCGATGGCGACGGCGCTGATGGGCGGTATCACCGTGGCCACGGCATTGACGGTGTTCTATTTGCCGGCGCTGTATGCGCTGTGGTTCCGGGTGCGCCGGGATGAGCCGACGCCGCGCGGCGATGCCACAGGACGGGATGAAGCCATGCCGCCGGATGCAGCCATGCAGGGGGCCCAGCCATGAGGCTGCAATCGATTCGTGTAACCCAAGCGCCGGTCGCGCGCCTCGCAGCGGCGGCGCTTGCCCTGAGCCTCAGCGCCTGCGGCGCGTTCGGCCCGGATCGCGAACCGCCGAAGCTGCCGGCCACGGCGCATTATTCCGTCGACCCGGACCCGGCGCAGCTGCCCGCGGCGGATGGAGTCGCGCAGCGTTTGGACTCGAGCGGCCGCCCGCTGCCCGAGTGGTGGCAGGCCTATGGGTCGGCCGAGCTCGATGCGCTGGTCGAGGAGGGGCTCGCCCACAGTCCTTCTCTGGCCGCGGCCCAGCATGCGCTGCAGGCCGCGAAGCAAGCGCTGCGCTCGCAGGTCGGTCAATCCATGGTGCCCAGCGTCGATGTGGGCTTCGATCCGTCGCGGCAGCGGGCGCTCGGCATTCCGGTGCTGCCGCAGGAGCAGACCTTCCTGTACGATGTTTTCGCCGCCGAGGTGCAGACCTCGTATACCTTCGATTTCTTCGGTGCGGCGGTGCTCGCCAACCGGGCGCTTGCCATGCAGGTCAAGCAGCAGGCCTACCAGCTCGAGGCAACCCGTCGGGCGCTCGCCGCGAATATCGTGGTGACGGCCATCAACGCTGCCTCGCTGCACGAACAGGTGGCCGCGACCGAGCGATTGGTGGCTCTCGGTGAGCAGCGCGCCGAGCAGACCGCCGCGCGCCACAAGCTCGGTGCTGCCTCCCACGAAGATCTGCTCGGCGCCGAGCAGGATGCCGCCAATGCCGCCGCCACGCTGCCGGCGCTACGCGCCAAGCTGCTCTCGGTGCGCCACGCCGAGGCGGTGCTGCTCGGGCGTACGCCGGACCGCGCGCCCGCCCCCTTGTCCCTGGATGCGCTGCATGTCCCGGAGCAGGTGCCGGTCTCGATCGCATCCGATCTGCTGCATCAGCGGCCGGATATCCTGGCGGCGGAAGCCAATGTGCGGGCCACGGCGGATGAAGCCGGAGCGGCCGCAGCCTCGATGTTTCCGTCGTTGACGCTGTCCGCGGCCTATGGCCGCGGCGGGTTCGATTGGTCCACCTTCACGTCCCCCGCGGGAGCCATTTGGAGCGTGGGCGCGAGTTTGACGCAGCCGCTGTTCCACGGCGGCGCGCTGGTCGCGCGCAAGCGCCAGTACGAATCGACTTACGATGCCGCCGTCTCGCAGTACCGGCAGACCGTGCTGGCGGCGTTTCAGAATGTCGCCGATGCCCTGGTATCCCTCGATGAGGACGCCAACACGCTGGCCCAGGCCGAACGCGCCGCGAACGCGGCACGCTCCCTGCAGCGCGATACCGAGTCGCGCTACCGGCTCGGTGCATCGGGATTCTATGCCACCCTGACGGCGGGGCAGCAGTATGAGAACGCGAACGTTCAGTACATTCGCGCGCGATCGGCACGTCTGGCCGATACCGCCGCGCTGTTCGACTCCATGGGTGATCCGCCGCCGCCTGTGGGCCGCAGCCCGCTCACGGGCCGCAACCCGCTCTCGGGCGACAACCGATAGCGGCCCTGCTCAGCCCGCCGACGCCGCGCGCAGGCAGCGCTCCGACATGTCGCGCCACCAGGCCGCGGTCAAGAGATCCGTATGGTGCTGCTTGAACACAGCATCGAGCGCCTGAGGGATGCAGAGAAACGGCAGCCATTGCTCGGGAAATACGTCGTGCGGTCCGCAGTAATACCAGGGCTCGCCGCTGAATTCCTCATCCTCGCCGCTGGGCTTGGGCATATCGCGAAACACGCAGTCGGTGAGCAGGCCGATCTCGTCGTAGTCGTAAAAGATCACCCGGCCGTGGCTGGTCACGCCGAAATTCTTCAGCAGCAGATCGCCGGGGAACACATTGCTCGCCGCCAGGTCGCGCAGCGCGTTGCCGTAGTCGATGATGGCCGACTCCGCCGCGGCGGGATCGGCCTCGCGCAAAAACAGATTCAACGGGCGCAGGCGCCGCTCGATGTAGCAATGCTCGACGATCAAATCCTCGCCCTCGATCCGGCAGCTCTCGCTGGCCTCGCTGAGCAGCTCGTTGACGAGCAAGGGCATGAAGCGCGCGCGCGGCAGCCGCAGCCGCTTGAACTCCTGGGCGTCGACCAGGCGGCCGGCACGGTCGTGCCGGAACACGAACTCGTAGCGGTCGATCACATCTTCACGCGTGCTGGTCTTGGGGGCGCCGAATTGGTCGCGGATGACCTTGAACACCAGGTCGTGAGAGGGCAGGGTGAATACGATCATCACCAGTCCGCGCTCGCCCGGGGCATGCACGAAACTGTCGATGGATTTGTCCAGGTGCCTTTGCAGCGCGAAATACCGCTCGGTCTTGCCTTGTTTGGCCCGGCCGAGCACCGTATACAGCTCGTCGATGGACTTGCGCGGCATGAAGGAGCGCAGCAAGGTGATCGCCGCGCTCACCACCGGCAAATCGACGTGAAAATACGAGCGTGAATAACCGAACAGCGATCCGACGTCGGCACGCGCCAGCATCACGGCATCGACCTGCACGCCCTTGGGCGAGTTGGTGAAGGAGATGACCAGCGGCGTGATCGACCCGTCGCCGATCAGGCGACCGACGGCGAAGGCGTGCATGCCGCGATAGAACACCGGCTCGATCAGCTCGATGGACTCGGGCTGGCCGCTGAGACGGCCGGTTTGAAAGTAGCGGCCGATTTCGGCGCTGACCCGATGCACCGCTGCATCGGGATCCTCGATCGCGGCGCCGAAGGGCAGGTCGGTGAGGATTTCGCGCACCGCCGTCGGCATGGAGCCGCCCACCCGATACACCCGGATCGGCACGGCGCCGGAGGCGCGGCCGACGCTGGTCGCGCAAAATTCGACCTCCGGATTGACCCCCACCGTGCCGAACAGATCGCGCGTCACGGAATTGAAGAAGGTGCGGTAGAAATCGCTGTCCGGCCGCCGCGCGACGATGACTTCGTAGGCGCGCTTGATGTCGACCCACAGCGCCACGTCCGTGCGCTTCGACTGCAGCTGGCTCGCGATCGCCGCGACTCCCCGCGCCACGCGCAGCTCGTACAGCTCGATGCGGGCGATCGCATCGAGCTGTGCCGTATTCCAGTCCTCGGCGAGGAAGTTCAGCGCCGCGCGCCGCGTGATCCGGCCGAACTCCTCGTTGTACAGGCGAAAGTGCTCGGCGATCAGCGCGGCGTGATCCTTCGCCGTCAGGCCCTCCTGCGTCCCGATGGAAGTGACGACCGCGCTCATGTCCGCGTCTAGGCGACCACGCGCTGCGGAGCGGGTTTCGCCGGGGCCGTGAACTGCTCGGTCTCGGTGCTGCCCGCCATCGCGCCGGTGGAATGCGCCCCCGCGCTGATCGCGGTTTGCACGGCATCGAAATAACCCGTGCCGACGAAGGCCTGGTGCTTGGCGGCCCGATAGCCGGCGCCCTCCTGGCCGAACTCGCGCTGCTGCAGCTGCGAATAGCCGAGCATGCCGTCCGCCCGATACGCCGCCGCCAGCTCGAACATGGACAGGTTGAGCGCATGCCAGCCGGCCAGAGTGATGAACTGGAAGCGATAGCCCATGGCCGCGAGATCTTCGCGCCAGCGCTTCATCGCCGCCGCATCGAGCTTGGCCTGCCAATTGAACGAGGGCGAGCAGTTGTAGGCAAGCAGCTTGCCGGGAAATTTGGCGTGAATGGCGGCGGCGAAACGCCGCGCCTCGGCCATGTCAGGCTTCGAGGTCTCGCACCACAGCAGATCGGCGTACGGCGCGTAGGACAATCCCCGGTCGATGGCCTGCTCGATGCCGGCCTTCACATAGAAGAAGCCCTCGCTCGAGCGCTCGCCGGTGAGGAAGCGGGCGTCGCGCGGATCGTGATCGGTGAGCAGCAGATCCGCGGCGTCTGCGTCGGTCCGGGCGATGATCACCGTGGGCACGCCGAGCACATCGGCGGCGAGTCGAGCCGCGACCAGCTTGTTGATGGCTTCGCTGGTCGACACCAGCACCTTGCCGCCGAGGTGTCCGCATTTCTTGGCGGACGACAGTTGATCCTCGAAGTGCACGGCGGCCGCGCCCGCGCGGATCAGAGCCTTGGTCAATTCGAAGGCATTGAGGTTGCCGCCGAAGCCGGCTTCGGCGTCGGCGATGATGGGGACCAGCCAGTCGATGTCCGATTTGCCGTCCATATGATGAATCTGGTCGGTGCGCAGCAGCGCGTTGTTGATGCGCTCGACCATTTTCGGCACCGAGTCGACCGGATACAGGCTCTGATCCGGGTACACCTCACCGGCGGTGTTGGCGTCGCCGGCCACCTGCCAGCCCGAGCAGTAAATGGATTTCAGGCCCGCCTGCACCGTCTGAATGGCCTGGTTTCCCGTCATGCAGCCCAAGCCCGCGACCACGGGCTCGCTGTGCAGCTGGCGCCAGAATTTCTCCGCACCCAGGCGCGCCAGGGAGTATTCGATGTGCACGGAACCGCGCAGCCGCGCCACATCGGCGTTGCTGTAGGGACGTTGGATGCCGGACCAGCGGTCGGTGGATTTGTCGCTCAAGGGTATTCTCCTGCTTGCTTCTCGGGATACCGGCAGCTTAAAGTACGGCAAGCGCGGATTTACACATTAGAAATTTGACACTGTGAATTTCACACGGGGGTGTCTAATGGCAATCGACGGTCTAATGCTCGCGCAGCGAGCATCCGAAGGACGGGGTCGCCTCGACCCCGTAGATTCGGCGCGAAGCGCCTGACAATCATGGGAACATTGATCCGGCAGGGGCATTTTCTCGGCACCAAGCTGCGCTCGCTGCGCAAGCGCAACGGACTGACCCTGGATGAGCTGTCGGCGCGCTGCGTGCAGATCGATGCCGCGGCCGCGCCCTCGGTGTCCTACCTCAGCATGGTGGAGACCGGCAAACGCACGCCCTCGGCCGATATGCTGGACATGCTGGCGGGAATCTTCAGCAAGGACGCTCGTTGGTTCCTCGACGAGAACACCGAGGTGGAAGCCGCACCGGCACAGCGCGCACGGGGCGGTCTCGATGCCATGCCCTTGGAGCCGGCATTCCTGTTCTCCCATGAGCTGCTGCAAAACGCTCTGCCGGAGCTGCTGTCGCAAACCGGAACCACCGGGCGGCAGTTCGCGCAGTTGCTGATCCGCGTCTGGCAGGAAACGCGCCACAACAATTTTCCCGACATCGAGCGCGCCGCCGAGGAGTGCGGCACGCGCCGCATGCCGCTCAGCCTGGATGACGTGATGGCCATCTGCAGGCGCCACGGCCTCACCGTGCAGTGGTTCGACGGCAATGCCCGCAAGCCGAGCGGGGCGCTGGTTCGATCCCAGTTCGAGGCGCCCGGCACCGTACTGATCAACAAGCGCCTGCGCAATCAAGAGGAGCGGCTGAAGTTCGAGCTGGCATTCTTCATCGGCCACAAGATTCTGCACAACGGCGACGGCGCGATTTCTCCGCACAGCGCGATCCATTCCGGCGATGGCGAGTCGCCGGGATCCGCCGCGGGCATGGGCGCTCAGGATGTGCTGTATGCGTGGCGCGATTTCGAGTGCAGTTTCTTCGCCGGCGCGCTGCTGTGCCCGCGCGTGCCGTTCCGGCGTTTCTTGATTCGCGAGGCGCATGCCATCGCCGGCTGCGGCAAGCTGGGCGTGACCCCGGCGCTGGTCATGCGCCGCATGACGGCCGTGTCGCCGTACCGCCATTGGCATTACTTCGATGCCTACGCGCCCGGCTACCTGCGTGCGGTGTATCGCGGCAACGGCATCCCCTTGCCCTGGGGAAATATGAGCCTGGTATCCGATCCCTGTCCGCGCTGGGCGGTGTTTCGCCTGCTGCAAACGACGCCGGCGGCCTCGCCCATGCAAAAGCCGAAGTCGCAGATTTCGGTGATGGAGGACGGCAAGCGCGCGCGGCTGTACTGCTGTCACTCACTGCTGACGCGCGACGCGCTGGACGAAGTCCACGTGCTCTCCGTGGGCGTGGATCTGTTGCCGGCGCTCGATGCCCAGGGTTTCGACGGCGAAGAGACGGTCGCGGCGGTGGCGGACGCCTGCCGGCGCGGAGGCGGCGACGGCGTGATTCCGGAACGCGCCGCGGCGGCCATCCGCGCGGCCTCGCAGGTGCTCAACATCGCGTGGATCGCCGAAGCCCTCGATTCGCCCGCCAGCGTCATTTGCCCGCGCAGCGGCGCCTGCCCGCGGCGGCCGCAGGGCTGCGTGTAGGACGCGCGCCGATGCACGGTGCAAGGGAGACGCGAGTTCGTCGCCTGAGTTTACCGACGTTGCGCGCCGCGGCCCTGTGTATGGGTTTGACGGTGTTGAATCACTTGACCGCGCGGGCAAGCTTCGCCGACGCGCTTCCTGTACAAGCCTTCCTTGCCGCCCGCGCGTTGACGGCGCCGGCGGCGAATGCGGTGTTCGCACCCGGCGAGGGTGCGCTGCCGGCGCCTGCCTTCGCCGGCGTGATCAAAGTGGGGCCTGTGACGATGCAGACCTTGCCCGTGCTTCGGCAGCCGCTGATACAGGGGCGAGATGCGCGAATTTTTCCAGGCGTGCAACTCGAGTTCTTCACGGTCGGCGATGTACTCGTACCAGTGCAGCGCGGCGAGATGGTGCGCGAGAGCGGCGCGGGGACCACGCCCAGTTACTGGCGCGTCATCCCGCAATTCGGCAGGGTGTGGCGCGAGCGGGACGATGGCGAATGGGCGCGCGCCGCGTTCCCGGTCATGCTGGTCAACGATACGGAGAACCAGGCGCAGCAGGGCCTGGCGACATTTCTGTACCGACCCGGACGGATTACAGGGCTCATCATCCAGTTCGTTCAGCAAAGCGGACCCTACCTGATCAAGCAGTATTTCGTGGCTTGGGGAGATGCGCCGGCTGAGCTCGCCCCGGGCGATGGCTCCATGCTCGAGGTTCGCCGCGCGCAGGCGCGCGCCGAGCTGGCGGATCGCCTGCCGGCGAAGCCATGGAGCGAGCTCGTCAAGAGCGTGCCCCCGGGAACGCTCGACGGGTTTGGCGGCCCGGTTTATCCGAAGTGGCAGGTGGCCGCGGCGCTGCTGCGGGACGGCACCCTGTATTACCAGGATGCCGTGACACCCTACGGCCCCTATCCGTACCCGCTCGAGATGCGCTTCGGCGTGCGCTCGGTGACCAAGAGCGTGTTCGCGCCGCTGGCGCTGCTGCACCTCGCACAGCTGTACGGTCCGTGGGTGCTGAACCTCAAAGTCGGCGATTATGTGCCGGGTCTCGATCCGAAATGGCATCGCATTCGCTTCATCGATGCGGCGAACATGGCGACGGGTTTCGGCGGCACGGGCAGCCTGAGAACCCATCCCAACGACATCTACGATGGTTACTTGGGCGGCGATTACGATGCCTGGTACACGGCCGCGTCGCAGACCGACAAGATCCGACAGATCGCCGCGAGCCTGCAGCCCTATCCCTGGGACCCCGGCACCGTGATGCGCTATCGGGACCAGGACTACTACCTACTGGGCGCGGCCCTCGACGCCTTTCTCAAGTCGGTGCGCGGACCCCGGGCCGATCTCGGCGAGATGCTGCAGACTGAAGTTTTCACGCCCATCGGCGTCCACCAAGCGCCGGCCGTCAGGACCCGGGAAGCGGGCGGCCGCGACGGGCTGCTCTGGTGCAATGCCGGCTACTATCCGACGCTCGACGATCTGGCGAAGATCGCTCTGCTCTACCAGGCGCGCGGTGCGCACGGCGGCATCCAGATACTCAATCGTGAATTGACGGCGGATCTGCTGGCCGGGCGAGACGCCATCGTCAAGAACGCGGATTCCTCTCTGGGATCCGTGCTATCGCCCCTCGACTCATCGACCGAGGACGGGCGGTACAAGATGGGTTTTCATTTCCTGCGCTACACGAACGCTGCCGGTACCGTGGAGTATCTGCCCAGCATGTACGGATCCGGGGACAATGAATTGATTCTGTATCCGAATGGCCTGGTCTCCATCGTCATGGCGAAGACCTCGGCCGAGGTGCTCGGTGCCGAGAAGACGAGTTCCGACGCAGGGCCCGTCACGATTCGCGCGGTGGAGCGAATCGCGCCGTTCTGAGCGCCGCGAGGATTCTTGGGCCCTGGTGTCCCAGACTTGAAAGTCGCCGGTCACCGTTCGCGGTCGAATGCGTACAGCGGCGACAATCAGCCGGGAAATAACTTCTTCGCCGTCTCCGCGATCAGCTTGCCCTGATGGTGCGCGCCCGCCAGATCCAGCGCACTCGGTTGCCGCTGGCCGGCGCCGCCGGCGACCGTCGTCGCCCCGTAGGGGCTGCCGCCGACGATTTCGTCCAGAGTCATTTGCCCCTGATGGCTGTAGGGCAGGCCGACGATGGTCATGCCGAAGTGCAATAGATTGGTGATGATGGAAAACAAGGTGACTTCCTGGCCGCCGTGCTGGGTCGCCGTCGAGGTGAATGCGCCGCCCACCTTGCCGTGCAGGGCGCCGCGCATCCACAGGCCGCCGGCTTGATCGAGAAAGCTCGCCATTTGCGAGGCGATGCGGCCGAAGCGGGTGGGGGTGCCGACCACGATGGCGTCGTAGTTCGCCAAATCCTCGATGTTCGCCACGGGCGCTTTCTGGTCGAGCTTGAAGTGCGCGGCCTTGGCTGCCTCCGCCGGCGCGGTTTCGGGCACGCGCTTGATGTCGACGTGCGCGCCTGCCGAACGGGCGCCCTCGGCGATGGCGTTCGCCATAGTTTCCACATGACCATAGGACGAGTAATACAGAACCAATACCTTTGCCATGAGCGTCTCGAATTGCGGGCGGAGCTGCCGGATAAACAAAGCCTATGCCGGCTTTCATTCAGGGACAAGATGGCATAATGGGAATACACTAGGCCACTTTCGTAAGGAATGCCGTGCTGGACCTCAACGAAGTTCGGATGTTCGTGCAAGTGGTCCGTGCCCGAAGCTTTGCCGAAGCGGCGCGGCGGTTGGGAGTGCCTCCGAACACCCTGAGCCGGCGAGTGCGGCAGCTGGAAGCCGGGCTCGACACCCGCCTGATGCAGCGCTCGACCCGCAAGCTGACCTTGACCGCGGCGGGCTCGGCCTTTTTCGAGCGCTGCGCGCCGGCGGTGGACGGTGTCTTGGATGCGGGAAAGGATTTGGCCGGCGGCAGCCGGACCGCAGCCGGTGCGGTGCGAATCGCGGCGCCCGCCGACTTTCTCGAGTTTTTCAAGATCGAGTGGGTGGTGCAATTCCTGGCGCTGCATCCCAAGGTCCGCTTGGACTTCGTGCTGAACGATGCGCGCGCGGACCTGATCGGCGAGGCCATCGACGTGGCGTTTCGCGGCGGCGCTGCCTCGGACCACCCCTCCGTGTTCCGCCGATTGATGTCGCAATCCTTCAATCTGGTGGCCAGTTACGCCTACTTGCAATCCCGCGGCAGTCCCAAGACCTTGCAGGAGTTGAGCCAGCATGATTGCCTCATCGTCTCCGGGCGGGCGGGCGCGGCGATCTGGACCCTGCAGGGCCCCGGCGGCAGCGAATCCGTGAAGGTCGGCGGCCGGTTCAGTGCCAACACCGCGCGGATTCTGCTCAGGAGCTGCCTGGCCGGCTTAGGGATCGCGCTGCTGCCCAATGTGCTGATCGCCCCGCACCTTCGCGCGGGCCGCTTGCTTCACGTGCTGCCCCAGTACCGCCGCGAGAGCGCCGACCTGAGCGTGATACTGCCAAGCAGCCAGCAGATTCCCGCTGCGGTATCGGCCTTCGTGGACTTCGCGGCTGATAAACTTCAGGCCATGGTGGGCAACGAGAGCCCGGGTCGCAAGGGACGCCGCAGATGACGAGCAGGATTCAAGGCAAGTGGAACATCACGATCAAAACGCCGGTGGGCGACAAGTCGGGAGTGCTCGAGCTCAAGACCGAGGGAACCCGATTGACCGGATCGCTGTCCGATGCCGAGCACTTCGCCGCGATCAGCGACGGCAAGGTGGCGGGCAACCGGCTCAGCTGGTCGGCCAAGATCACCAAGCCCATGCATCTGAACTTGAAATTCACCGCCACCGTCGACGCGGACCGCATCAGCGGCGCCGCCAAGCACCTGCTGGGCAAGGCGACGTTCACCGGCACGCGCGCCTGATGGGCGGCGCCTCGCCGAACGCTGCCGGAATGGCGAAGTCTCAGCGGCAGAGCGAGCGCTAGCTACTTTCCGGCGCAAAAATGATGGGTGATTTCTTGGAGATTTTGCCGGCCATGCCGGGCTTTCCTGCACGATCGTACCTGATCTGATTGCATAGGCTACTGCTGTTGGACGCGAACTTGACGAGCGGCACTTTGCTTTGTTACCTTACGACTTAATGAGTAGTAAGGATAAGCGCGTCCAGCAACTCGAACAGGCCGCAGCCTCTATGGTGCAGGGCTCCCTCTCGGAGTCGACTCGGCAGTGTGGGGACCCCTCGTGCGCTTGTGCGCACGACCCGGCCAGCCGACACGGCCCGCATCTTTATTTTCGGTACAAAGACGAAGGTAAGGTGCATTCGGTCTATGTCCCGGCGGAGCTGGGCACGAACCTACGCAGCGCACAGGAAGCCTGGCATGAGTTTCAGCAGATCGGGGCGCAGATCTCGAGCGACAACCGTGAGAGACTCTTGAGCCTGCTGGAGCGCGAGAAGCAATCGGTGAGAGCCAGGCGCTCACGAGGAAGGAAGGACTAACGTGATCGAGCCCACCCGAGCGCAGTTATCCTTCGCCGAGGGTCTGATCGAGGAAGAAGTCGGGCCGCTTTGGGAAGAGTGGATGCGTGAGGTCGATGAGTTGCTCGCCGACCGTGCGCTCGTGCAGATTGTCTACGCGGCTCTCGCTCGGCGTTGCCCCAACAGCCGCACGCGGGGCCGGCCTGGCACGCCGGCTGATGTGGTGCTGCGGCTTCTGCTCTTGAAGCATATGCGTAACTGGAGCTACCACGAACTCGAGCGCGAGGTGCGCGCGAACTTAGTCTATCGGCAGTTCACCCGAGTCGGAGCGCAGAAGGTTCCCGATGCCAAGACCTTGGGCAAGCTTGCCCTCGTGCTTGGCCCCGAGATCATCGCGCAGATCCACGCCCGGGTGGTAGCGATTGCCTGCGAGAAGCGCATCGTTCGCGGTCGCCGGCTGCGGGTAGACACCACGGTGGTGGAGACCGATATTCACTACCCGACCGACAGCTCGCTGCTCGGGGATGGTGTGCGGGTGCTCACCCGCACGATGCAGCGCATTACCAAAATCGCTGGCCGCGCAGGGACAAAGCTGCGCGATCGCACCCGCGCCGTGGGTTATCAAGTCCGGCAAATCGCTCGCGCCAGCCGCAGCCGTGTGCCTCAGGGCCAGGAACGTCTGAAGGCTTGCTACCGTACATTGCTGTATCACACTGCTCGGGTGGTCGGACAGGCCAAGCGCTTTGCCCAAGAAGTCGCGACGGGTCGTAAGCGCGCTCACCGCGTTCTTGAGATGATCCGCTTGGAGGCCAGCAGGGCCTATCTTGAGCGGATGATCCCGCTGGTGCGCCAGGTCATGCACCAGACGCGCGAGCGCCTCTTCAAGGGCAACACGCATGTGCCCGGAAAGCTGGTGAGCTTATTCGAGCCGCACACCGAGGTAATCCGCAAAGGCAAGGCCTCAAAACCAACCGAGTTTGGCAAGATGGTGAAGATCCAGGAAGCCGAAGCTCAAATCGTCACGCACTACGAGGTCTACAGCGAGCGGCCCAGCGACTGCGATCTCTTACTACCGGCGATTGCCGTGCATAAAAACCTGCTGCATCGCAGCCCTTATCTGGTCGCCGCTGATGCCGCCTTCTTTTCCCAGCGCAACGAAACCGCGGCCCATGCCCGCGGCGTCAAAAGAGTCGCCATTCCCAATCGCTCTACCAAGAGCGTCCAGCGCAAACAGCTCGAAAAGACACGCTGGTTCCGCAACGCCCAGAAGTGGCGCACTGGCTGCGAAGGCCGAATCAGTTTACTTAAACGTCGCCACGGTCTGAACCGTTGCCGCTACAAGGGCTCGCCCGGTATCCAGCGTTGGGTCGGCCTCAGCGTCATCGCCGATAACCTCATCAACATCGGCCGCGCGCTCGCGTTCTCAGCCGAGCGCTGACCTTCTTCCCAAAACTACCTTGATACCCGGTCGGTCGTAAGGCCGCCCGTCAATTTGCTATGCTCGCTCGACGGCGCCAACGCAGGCCCATTCAGCAAAGTCATTTTTGCGCCGGAAAGTAGCTAGCTCCGCTGGGTCAAGCGGGCGCCATCTAAGCGAGCTGTTCTTCAATCGATCGAGTGCGGTCGACAATGACATCGCCCGTGTGCTTCGTGCTGACCGTCTCTATGAGGACAATCCAACACTCCTCCTCCGCGATGGGGTTATGCATCACCCCTTTTGGAACCACGAAGAACTCTCCCGCCTCGACGCGCACAGGCTCCCGGCCTTCCAGCTCGATCGTGAGACGTCCCTTCATCACTAGGAAGAGCTCATCTTCTTCGTCATGCTTATGCCAGGTCAAACTGCCGCTCAGCTTGGCGACCTTAACGTACTGGTCGTTCACACGGCCAAGCACCTTGGGAGACCAGAACTGGTCGATCGCCTCGTAAGCCCGAGAGATATTGACTACGTCAGACATGGCCTGCCCCTGCTAAGCGAAAATTCTCATATCGACCAATATGCCATTCCTCCTCTTGGCATTCTTCACTTTCTCGGCGTCCGTTGCTGATGCTCTCGCCTACCGGATGGGCCAGTAGATCTCGGTTCGCAGTCTCTCCGCGGGCGTACTCGCTGGGTCGTCCACATACCACGAAAACGTTCCGCCATTGGCCGTGTAGCCGTGCGCCGCCATGTAGGCTCCGAAGAGCGCGTAAGTCTTCCCCAACGTATCGTAGGGACCCACGTGGGTGGTCTTGAGCGCTTTGCCCGCATAGCTCTGAATGACCCGCAAATTGCCGTCGGGCGTGACATCGACCCGATCGATGGGCATGCCCGCCTGAAAGCTGAACGCCGTTGATGTCATCTCGCCGTCGATGCCGAGCGGAGCGCCGCTCTGATGCAGCTTGTTCTTGGCCATGAACTTGCCGATCTGCGCATAGCCGTCGGCGTAGGCCTTGGATATGGATGCCGTATCCGGCGGCGATGTTTCGCTGACCACCAGCAGGGGCGTGGCGGACATGTCCACCGGTTCGGCGACGAAACCGCTGATGTCGACATTGGGCATGCCCTCGACCAGCGTCTTGAGTTTGCTCAACCCCTTCTCATAGTCCTTGCCGATCATGCGATCCATCATGAGCCCGAAATAGTGCCCTATGGGGCTCGCGCCCATGTCGACATCCAAGGTCCACGTGACCTCGGTGGAGGATCCCTGGGGGTTCAGCAGAATGGTGGATTTGGCCACTCCCATTTTGCCGAAGTCGATATCGCTGGCGACCGACCGATTGGGAACCGATGCGGTGATCAGCTGCGTCCCGGAACCCACCTTGTCATTGCCGGACCAGATCAATTTTGCACCGACCCCATCGCGCGCACCCTGCGTGGATTGGTGCATGTTCGGATCCAAGCTCTGCCACGGCGACCAGAGAGGGAAGAGCTGAAACGAATCGACCGTCGCGTAGATCAGACTGGCCGGTCTTGCGATGTTGACCGAGCGCTCCACCCGGATGTTGCGTGGCAGCAGAAGGCCGACGACGGCGAGCACTACGAGCAGGGCAACCAACGAGATCAGAATTTTCTTGAGCATTGTCCCTCCGGGCATTTTTCTGCGGTTTCCCGCACTCTTATCCGGCAATCCCAAGCCAATTGAAACCCGCGGCGCAGGGGGAATGCAACTCTGCGCTCCCCGGGGGTGCCGCGGCGCTGCTGCGCCAACCGAGGGGTGAACTTGATGGACGTCGCAGTTCTCCGGCCCCCCGGCGCCGGCCCGCGGGGAAGCTCGTACCCTACAGCTTCACCATGACAAGCCGATATCTACTGTGGACCATGGCCATTTCGAAACGCTCATTCAGACGCGTCGACGGTCCGCTGCTGCACGGAATGCTGGCGGGATGCGTCATGATGGTCATTTCCTCCCTTGGGCTTTTTTACCTGTGGCACTCGGCATGGCAGTCGCAGCTGGATGCCGTGCGGACCGAACTCGTGCAGCTGGCCAAGGTCGCCGCGACACTGGTCGATGGCGACCGCCACCGGCTGCTCAAGTCGCAGGCGCAAGCCGGCAGCCCCGATCATCTGAGCCTGTTGGCCCCGCTCGTCAAATTTCACAAAGCCACGTCCGACATCATCTATGTCTATACGGCGATTCTGCAGAAGAACCGTATTTACTATGTCCTCGGCACGGACTACCTATACCGCGTCGAGGGCGACAGCGAATCTCCCGATCCCATCATGATGCCCCACGACACCTTGGACCCGACGCTGCGCCGGGCGCTCGAGCAGCACGAGGTGGCCGTCGATGAGGTGCCGGTGAAGGAACCGCTGCGCAGCTACATGAGCGCCTACGCGCCTTTCTACGATTCGCACGGCCGCTTCGTCGGAGTGGTCGGCGTCGACATGTGGGTGCGCGACTTCGACGCGCGCATCGGAGCGATTCGACGCGCCGGGATCGGCGCCTTCGCCGCCGTCGCCATGCTATCGGTGCTCGCCGGCTTCGTCGTCTATCGCCTCAGCCGCACGGCCTCGCGGGTGAGGCGGCGCGATCGAATCGTTCAGGCGCGGCTGGCCGAGGCGAAGCAGCAGGCGGAGGTTCAGGCGCAGCGGGCCGAGGCGGCGTCGAAAGCCAAGAGCGATTTCCTCGCGATGATGAGCCACGAGATTCGCACGCCCATGAACGGCGTGCTGGGATTCGCCAATTTGCTGCTCGAAACGCCGCTCAATGCCGAGCAGCGGGAGTTCGCCGAGACGGTGCAGCGCTCCGGCGGCGCCTTGCTCACCATCATCAACGACGTCCTCGATTACTCCAAGATCGAGGCGGGCCGCATGACGGTGGAGCGCATCGACCTCGACTTGTACGGTGTGTGCGAGGAGGTGCGCAAGATTCTGCGGTCCGCCATCACCGAGCGCGGATTGACGATGCTGCTGTCATACGACGCGGCGTTGCCGAGGAACATCCAGGGAGATCCGGTGCGCATCCGGCAGGTGGTGCTCAATCTGGCCAGCAATGCGGTCAAATTCACCGAGCGCGGCACGGTCCGCATCGAAGTATCGCAGCCGGACGCGGCGCAGCTGAAGATCAGCGTGGTCGACAGCGGCATCGGCATCACCGAGGAACAGTTGAACCGCATGTTTCGGCGATTCACGCAGGCCGACTGCTCGACGACACGGCGTTACGGCGGCACTGGACTCGGCCTAGCCATCAGCAAGACTCTGGTGGAGCTCATGGGCGGCAGCATCGGCGTGCACAGCGAGCCCGGCAAGGGTTCGACGTTCTGGTTCACGCTGCCGCTCATCGCGGGCGCGCCGGCGCTGGGCGAGAGCGGCGCGCGCGGGCAGGCCGAATCCATGCAAACGCCCGCAATACCGCAGACACCGGCTGTGCTGCACGCGCCGGCTGTGTTGCAGGCGCCGGCCGTGCTGCAGGTGCCGGCTGTGCTGCAGGTGCCGGCTGTGCTGCAGGTGCCGGTTGCGCCGCAAGCGCCGGGGGCCGTGCCGGTGCTGATGACGGCGGTCGACGGGCCGGCCACCGCGCCCACGCATTTCGGCGCGGCGCCGAGCGGCCCGTGCCGGGTGCTTCTGGTGGAGGACAACTTCGTCAATCAGCGAGTGGCGGTCTACATGCTGGCCAAGCTCGGGCATTCGGTGGATGTGGCCAGGCACGGACGCGAGGCGATCGACATGCTCGGCAAGTCACTCTACGACCTCGTCCTCATGGATTGCCAGATGCCTGAAATGGACGGGTTCGAGGCGACTCGCATCATTCGCGACCCCGCCTCGACGGTGCTGGATCATCAGATTCCGGTGGTGGCGATGACCGCGAACGCCTACCCCGAAGACCGAGCGCGGGCGCTTGCCGCCGGCATGAACGACTTCCTCGCCAAGCCGGTGGATCGGTCTGTGCTCGCGGATATGCTCGAGAAATGGCGCCGGCCGACCCCGCAAGCCGCGCCGCGCGCCGCCACGGGTTAGCGCGGCCGTCTCATGGGCGGAGCTGTGTCAGGCTGAACCGCTTTCGTGCAGTTCGCCGGTGGCCGATTGGATGTAATTCTGCAGCCCCATCTTGTCGATCAGTCCCAGCTGCTCTTCGATGAAGTCGATATGCTCTTCCTCGCTTTTCTGGATGTGCACCAGCAGCTCGCGAGTCACGAAATCCCGGGTTGCTTCGCAATGTGCGATGGCGTCGTCGTACAGGGGATGCGCGGCCATTTCGCGCTTCAGATCGCACAATAAGATCTCTTTGACGTCCTCGCCGATGAACAGTTTGCCGAGGTCCTGCAGGTTCGGCAGCCCTTCGAGGAACAGGATGCGCTTCACCAATCGGTCGGCATGCTTCATTTCATCGATGGATTCTTCGTACTCGATCTTGCCGAGGCGTTTCATGCCCCAGTTGTCGAGCATGCGGGCATGCAGGAAGTACTGATTGACGGAGGTCAACTCGTTCTTCAGCGCCTGATTGAGGAACTCCAAAACTTTCGCGTCGCCCTGCACGGTGGCCCCTTTTGTTCGGCGCTTGGATTGCGCTCCGGCTTAACGACGGATTGTATGCCCTAAGTCTGCCTCGAGGCATCTGAAGAGGCCTGAGGGCATCAGAACAGGCTTGTGGCCACGAGGAGAGATGCGGACGGGCGAGCGCCCGAGGCGCGGGTCCGAGTTCAGGCCGCGGCGCGCTCGGCGGGCTCGCCGCGAGCATCGAGAGAGGCGGTGAGGGTGGCCCTGGCCTCCGGCACGCATTTGCCGCAGCAGGTGCCTACGCCCAGCTCCCGCGTGAGGTCGCGCAGGCTGGTGGCTCCACCGTTCACGGCGCTGCGGATATGCCGCTCGGAGACTGCTTTGCAGACGCAAATGATCATGAGGTTATTGTGAACGCGAATGCGAATGATTGTCAATACCGTTAACTTGACTTAATGCGGGCTGGGCTCTGTGCCGGCAGGCTGAAACGTCGCCGCAGGCAGGCATAATGGGGCTTCGGCCCGCTCATTCACCCCTTGAGAGACTTGCGATGAAGATTTTTTCCTGGAACGTCAATGGTATCCGCGCGGTTCTGAAGAAAGGGGTATTCCAACCCTTTCTCGAGCGTTGCCGGCCCGATATCGTGTGCCTGCAGGAGACCAAGGCCGAGCGCGGCCAGTTCGAGATCGATTTGCCCGATTATCGGGAGTATTGGAATTCGGCCGTCAAGAAGGGCTACTCCGGTACCGCGATTTTCTCCAAGCGCGAGCCCTTGTCAGTGATCAACGGCTTTCCCAAGGAGTTTTCGCGGCGCTTCGCCTTCGCCGACGAATTGCAGCGCGACAGCGCCGAGGAAGGCCGGGTGATGACGGCGGAGTTCGACAAATTCTATGTCGTGACGGTGTATACGCCGAACGCCAAGGACGACCTGAGCCGGCTGGCGCTGCGCTTCAAGCACTGGGATCCTGCATTTCTCGCCTATTGCAAACAATTGGAGAAAACCAAGCCGGTCGTTTTCTGCGGCGACCTGAATGTGGCGCATACCGAACTCGATTTGGCCAACCCCAAGCCCAACCGCGGCAAGAAGGGCTTTACGGACGAAGAGCGCGCGGGATTCCAAAATTTCGTCGATGCGGGCTTCGTCGATACGTTTCGTATGTTCACCCAGGGCAATGGGCACTATTCGTGGTGGAGCCATTTCGCCAACTCGCGCGCGCGCAACATCGGGTGGAGAATCGACTATGTACTCGTGTCTCAGCCCTTGCGCGGCGCGGTGAAGAGCGCCGAGATCCATCCCACCGTCATGGGCAGCGACCATTGCCCCGTCAGCATCGTCCTCGATGCATAGAACCGACGGGGCGCGCTGGCGCGGGGAGCCCTTGGAGGCGGTGCTGTTCGATCTGGACGGCACGCTGCTGGATACCGTGGCGGATATCACGCTGGCGCTCAACCGCACCCTGCTCGAGCAGGGCTTCACTCCCATGCAGGAGGTCGATGTTCGCGGCATGATCGGCCGCGGCTCGCCGATACTCATCGAACGCGCCGCGGCTGCGCAGGGCCGTCGTCTCGATGGGCCCGCTCAGGAGGCCATGGTCGAACGCTTCTTTCATCACTACGGTGAGCTCGAAGAGTCGAACGAGGACCGCGCGCAGCCGTATCCCGGCGCCGCCGAGTCGCTCTGCTGCCTGCACGGCGCGAGGGTTCGAACCGCCGTGGTCACCAACAAGCAGCATCGGTTCGCCTGTGCATTGCTCAAGCGCCTCGGGATGGCGGGCTGGGTCGACATCGTCATCGGCGGGGACAGCTGCGCGCGCCGCAAGCCCGATCCGCAGCCCTTGCTCTTCGCCTGCGAATCCCTGCATGTGCCGCCCGCCCAATCCTTGATGGTGGGCGACTCGGTCAATGACGTGCAGGCGGCACGCGGCGCCGGAATCCCGATCGTGTGCGTATCCTACGGATACAACGAAGGCCGGGACCCGAGCACCTTGGAATGCGATGCGCTGCTCGACTCCCTGGCCGAACTCCCGACCCTGCTCGAGGTGGCGCGGCCGCCCGGGGTGCGCTGATAGAATCGATATGCTTTCCCGCCACAGGTGACCCAATGAGAATAACGATGTTGCTGGCGATTCTTGCCTGGTGCGCGGCGCCGGCCTGCGCGGCCGAGCCTCCCAGCCGACCGGGGATCGACGCGCCGGAACTTGCGAGGCTCGGGGACCAGGCCGTCGGGTTCAAGACTCTGCATCTGGTGCAGCACGATCAAGCCGATGTGCTGGCCTTCGATCCGGCCAAGGGATCCGCTCCTCGGGTGGATCGGCCGCTCGACGTCGACTTGTGGTATCCGGCACGGCCCCGCGCGGGCGCGCCACGCGTGGTGTACGCCGGCAGCCTGCCCTCGGAACCGCCCGCGCCGCCCGCGCAGTTTTCTATTCCGGGCATTGCGGTGCGCGAGGCGCCGGCGGCGGGAGCGGACCATCCCTTGGTCATCGTCTCGCATGGATACAGCAACGACCCGCCTGCCATGACGTGGCTGACTGAAAACCTGGCATCCAAGGGCTACGTCGTCGCCGCCATTCGTCACGAAGATCCCCCCATCACGGACCGAAGCCGATTTCCCGGACCCCTGATGCGCAGACCCCTCGACATCGCATTCGTGGCACAGGCCCTGCAGAGCTCGCTTGGAGCGAGCCATCTCGTGGACCCGCAGCGTACCGCGCTGGTCGGCTATTCCATGGGGGGTTATGGCGTGCTGACGGCCGCGGGCGCAACTCTCGATCCGGACGGCGGCGCGGTCAAATGGGTGCCCGGAGAGTTGATGCGGCCGTATGCGCGCGGCGGCGCACTGCGCGATTCGCTCGCGGTCAAGGGACTGCGCGCGGTGGTGGCCATCTCGCCTGCCGGCGGCGGACCGCTCGCCGTATGGGGCGCCGCGGGCCTGCGCGACATCGCGGCGCCCCTGCTGCTCATTGCCGGCGATGACGATAGAACCGTGGACTATGCCACCGGGGCGCGCGCCATTTTCGATCAGGCGAGCGGCACGCATCGGTATTTGTTGACCTTCAAGGGCGGCGGCCACGCAATCGGCTTGAATCCTGCGCCGGATGCCATGCGGCAGCGGTTATGGGATGAAGATTGGTTCGAAGATCCGGTGTGGCGCAAGGATCGCATCAACTCCATCAATGCGCACTTCATCACCGCCTTCCTGGATCTGTACGTGAAGGGCGACGAAAGCCGCGCCGCGTATCTCAATGTGCCGGTGCCGGAGTCCTCCGCCGGCGTTTGGCCGGCCACGACTCCGCCCCTGGCCTACGATGCCTACAGTTCGGGCACTTCGGGCATCACCCTTTGGAAGGGCTTTCAGCGCAACCACGCCGCGGGCTTGGAACTGCTGCAGGCGCAAGCGACGCCGTGACGCCGCTGCCCGTCGCAGTACCCGAGGATATCGGCCTCTCTTCCTCCCGGCTCGCGCGCCTCGGCGCGGTGATGGCAGGCGAGGTCGAGCGCGGGCGCGTGCCCGGCGCCGTGGCGCTGATCGCGCGGCGCGGCCGATTGGGATACTTCGAGAGCTACGGCCGACGAGATGCCGACGCCGGCGCGCCGATGGCGCGGGATGCGATCTTTCGCATCTACTCCATGACCAAACCCATCACCTCCGTCGCGGCCATGATGCTGTGGGAAGAGGGGCGATTCCTGCTCAGCGATCCGATCGCCAAATACTTGCCCGAGCTCGGCGCTCTCGAGGTTGCCGTGGAACGCGACGGCGAGCTCGAGCGCGTGCCGGCCCTGCGCGCAGTCACCATTCAGGATCTGCTGCGCCACACCTCGGGATTGACCTATGAGTTTCGCGGCACCGGGCCGGTGCACAGAATGTACAGGAGCGCGAGGGTGGACAGCCGCGCGCAAAGCAACGCCGACCAGGTCGCCACTCTCGGCCGCCTGCCGCTGCTGCATCAACCCGGGACTCGCTGGGAATATGGACGTTCCACCGATGTCATCGGCCGGCTGGTCGAAGTGCTGTCCGGACAAAAGCTGGGCGCATTCTTCGAGGAGCGCATCCTCGGGCCGCTCGGCATGGTCGACACCGCATTTCACGTCCCGCAGCCCGGTCATGCGCGCCTCGCCGAGCCGTTCGCGCGGGATCCCGACAGCGGCGTCGCGGTGCAGTTGCTCGCGGTCCGAGATCCCCCGAAATTCGAATCGGGCGGCGGTGGCCTGGTGTCGACGGCGGCCGACTACGCGCGCTTTTTGCAGATGCTGCTCGATCGCGGAACCTTCGATGGGAGGCGGCTGCTCAGCCGCAAGACCCTAGAGCTCATGACGTCGGATCACCTCGGGCCGATCACCGGAGCACCCGATCTGCTGCTGCCGGGCCACGGATTCGGGCTCGGTTTTTCGGTTCGGCTGCATGCCGGCATCGCTCATGTGCCAGGTTCAGTGGGCCAGTACTTTTGGGGCGGGCTTGCGGGCACCACGTTCTGGGTCGATCCGGCGGAGCAGCTATTTGCCCTGCTGCTCATCCAGGCACCGGGGCTGCGCGACTACTACCGCACTCTATTCCGCGACCTGGTGTACTCGGCCGTGAACGACTGAGGGGCGGACAGCCGGGGACGCGCGTCACATTCCTCACCCACGCCCGTAGGGCAAAGCCTTAAGAAACGCTTGAGAGATGACCTTCATCACGTCACCGTGCCGATGAACATGGCAACAATGCGATCTATGTGGTGCTGCACTGCGGTCCGACGCTGACCGAACATGCGAAATCTCACTCATCTCGCGCTGGCCGGAGCAATTTTGCTGTCGGCCCGATTCGCGCCCAGTGCCGTCGCGGCGTCGAGCTTTGCCGATCAGCTCGAGATGCTCGAGTGGTCGGATCCTGAGCGCGCGGTGCAGATTGTCGATGCGGCGCCGCCCCTGTCGGCGGAGTCCGTGGCGACCGAAATCGACATGCTCGAGATCCGCGGAATGATCTATGCGGACAGCTCCCGCGACGATGCCGTGCACGCGGTGGAGCGGCGGCTCGAGCAGCTGGCGGACAAAGGAGATGAGTCGGCGGTTCGGGCGGGGCGCTTCGTGCGGGCGTACTCTGCGCGTCAGCACAGCCAGTACGCCGTAGCCGAGGCCGAACTCAAGGGAATCGACATCGGCGACATCGAATCCGATGCCGAGCGCTATCGCGTGCTGACGCTGCAGGGACATGTGCTGCGCATTCTGGGGAAGGATGAGGCGGCGCTGCCCTTTCTCGAGCAGGCACTGGATCTGGCCAACCGCATGCACGACGAGCCGCGAACCCTGCACGCGACGCTCGCCATGGCCCGAATTTACACCGACAGCGGCAATTTCGACCGGGCCACGGCCCAATTGAATTCGGCGCGCAGTCTGGCGACTCGCCTGGGCGATGAGGCCGCGCTGGTGGAAACCGAAGAGCGCGTCGCCGATATCGCGGACCGCCGCGGGGACAGAACCGAGGAGAGGCGCGCTTCATTGGCTGGGCTCGAGCATGCAAAGCGCTCCGGAAGCAGCAAGTGGCTCGAGCTGGCGCTGGTCAACCTCGGCGATTCGTATCTGAAAACGCGCGACTACGCCGAATCGCTCAAGTATTCCAAGGAAGCGCTGCCCATCATGGCGCGCACCAATCACCGCGACGATGAGCAGATAACCCTGTTCAACGAAGGTCTGGCCTATATCGGTCTGGGCAGCATCAAGGCGGGCGAGAAGCTCGCGGAGGCCGCCATCGCCGATGCGCTGGCCGGCAGCGACCTACTGGACGCCAAGGAACTGCTGCGCGAGTACGCGGACGCCTTGGAACACGCGGGCTACCTGATGATGGCGATTCAGGTCTATCACCGCTACGACGAAACCAGCCAGAAGTTCATGACGAACACGCGCCAGCGCGCCTTCCTCGAACTCTCCGCGCAGTTCGACGATGAGCGCAAGGCGCGCGAGCTCGAGCTCCTGCGCCGCGACAATGCGCTCAAAGTCTCCGAAATGCGCGAGCAGCGCCTGCGCCAGCAATTGATTCTCGCGGGGGCGCTGTTCATCGCCTGCATTTGTGCCGCCCTGGTCTGGGCCTTCGCCCGGGTGAGCAAGGCCAACGAACGGCTGCGCTTCAGCAGCGAACATGATCCGCTGACAGGCCTGTCGAATCGGCGCTATTTCAACGAGCGCGTACTGGCGGTCGACGGCGGCCGCCCCGTCGGGGGCTGCGTGCTGCTCGCGGATCTGGACCACTTCAAGCGCATCAACGATACCTACGGGCACCCCGCCGGCGACGCCGTCCTGGCGGCGATGAGCCAGAGACTCTCTGCTGCGCTGCGCGAGAACGACAAGCTGGTGCGCTGGGGCGGTGAGGAGTTCCTGGCCGTGCTCGGGCCGATGACCCCGTCGCAGGCGGATTTGACCGCTGAAAGGCTGCTGCAAGCGGTGCGACGTGAACCGGTGATGTGGAACGGCCAACTGATCCGCTGCACGATTTCGATCGGCTATGCGAGCTTCCCGATGGCGGGCTCGGCGACGGATATTACGCTCGACGCCGCCATCAGCCTGGTAGACAAGGCTCTTTACGTCGCCAAACGCCGCGGGCGCGACCGAGCCTGCCTCATCAAGGTGGTGAGCGCACGCAACGAGAAGGAGCTGACCATCATCAGCTCTGAATTCGAGTCGGCGGCCCGCGACCGCAGGGTTCAGCTGGTGGAGATCCTGGGCGCCGCAGCCTGATCGGCCGCGGCTCGATCGAAGGACGCTCTCGGGGGGTGACCGGCGGCGCGGCCGGGTCGGCGGCGGCTCCAACGCAGTGCAGGGGGCAGGGATGGCGTAAAAGACGGCTTCCCGGGGTATAGTCACCCAAAATATAAGACTCCGGGATCAACATGAAAGCAATGGACGGCCTGGCGCAGGCGAGGGTGCCGGCTGCGGGATCATCGTGGCATTTGTTCGATTTCGTGGGGAGCGGCCTCGCCGTGACGGCGGCGGATGGCAGTGTGGAGTTTTGCAACACAACGCTTCTGCAGCTGCTGGCGCAAGAGGCGAATGCACTGCGGGGCACCTCCATATTCGAGCTGTTGGACGGCGGCGCGAGCCACGCCTTGGAAGAGCTGCACCGCGCCGCGCTGGCGAGCGACGAGGAATTGCGCGCGCCCGTTCGCTGCGCCAACGGCCGGTTCGCGGCGAGTGCGGTGTTGCGCCGCTGGGCGGGGCATGACGGTCCGCGGGTGATCTGGTGCTTCGTCGATGCGAGCTGCAATGCACCCGACCCGGAACTGGCCCTGTGGGGCACGGACATCGGCCTGTGGGACTGGGATGTCGTCAATGACCGGATGACCTGGATCAACGATTGGTGCGAGCATTCCCGGCTCGCGGCCTTCTCCGGGAGCGGCCACGAGCAGCTGTGGCAGTCGCGGGTACATCCGCAGGACCTGCAGAACTATCGCGACAACTTGGACCGGCAATTGCAGAGCCCCGCGGCGCCGTACGACTTGGAGTACCGGCTGCGCAATCGCGAGGACGCCTGGGTCTGGATCCATGAGCGCGGCCGCGTGATCGAGCGCGATTCGGCGGGCCGCGCGCTGCGGATGGTCGGGCTGTGCATCGACGTGGACGAGCGCCACGATTCGGCGCGCGCACTCGCGCGCAGCGAGTCGCGCCTGGCGCACGCGGTCTGGG
The DNA here is from genome assembly GCA_963837435.1 of uncultured Gammaproteobacteria bacterium. GTDB lineage: Bacteria > Pseudomonadota > Gammaproteobacteria > Steroidobacterales > Steroidobacteraceae > Bog-1198. The sequence goes on along the minus strand of CAWINJ010000007.1, from coordinate 187,164 downwards.
GAACCAGCGTCGGCATGTGGGAGCACGAGGTGCCGACCGACTCCCTGCATTGGTGGAACGAGTGGTGCGCCAGCATCGACTTGGATGCCTGCAGCGGCCTGCGCCATACGGCTCGGTGGACCGCGCGGATTCACCCCGAGGACATCCTGGGATTCTCCGGCACCTACGAGGGGCTGATCGAAGGTCGAATCGACGTCTATGAAGCGGAATACCGGGTGCGAACGCGATCGGGAAACTGGCGTTGGATCATGAGCCGCGGCCGCGCGACCGCGCGCGATGAAACGGGCCAGGCCATCCGAATCGCCGGCGTGACCATCGACATCGACGCGCGAAAACGCGTGGAACTCGCGCTGCGCGACAGCGAGGCGCGCCTCGAAGCGGCGATCTGGGGCGCCGACCTCGGGCTTTGGGATTGGGTGCTGGAAGACGATTCGTTGCTGTGGCTTTCTGACTGGCCGACGCGCTACGGAATCGACGCCGCGGTGCGCACGGTCAAGCGCGACGAGTGGGTCGGCCGGGTGCATCCGCTGGATCGCCAGAAGTATGCGGCCGAGGACCATGCGCTCATCTTCGACGGCAGCAATGCGGCCGAGAGCGACTACCGGATTCAGTCCTCCTCCGGGGAATGGCGCTGGGTGAACGTGCGGACCCGGGTCGTGGAACGCAATGCCGCCGGCCGGGCGACGCGAATCGTGGGTGCATGCATCGACGTGGACTCACGGCGGCGCGCCGAGCAGATGCTGCGCACGCAGGCGATGATCCTGGAAACCATGCGCGAGGGCGTGGCGCTCGTGACACTGGGCGGACGCATCGAATTCACCAATCCCGCCTTCGATCTGATGTTCGGCCGCAGAGGCGAAGATCTGATCGGAGCCTCGGTGCTCGAGCTGTTCAACGGCAGGCAGTCGCAGTCCCCGAACGTTACCATCGACGGATTGCTCGAGCTTCACAGCCGCGGCGCGAAGCGCGATCTGCTGTTTCGCCGGCCCGACGGCGGCCAGTTCGCGGGCGAGATGATATCGGCGGAAATAGAGCTGAGCGGGGAGAAGCGCATTCTCGTCGTCGTGCAGGATGTGTCGGAGCGCAAACAGCTGGAATCGGAGATCATCGAAATCGCCAACGGCGAGCGGCGGCGCCTGGGCGCCGATTTGCACGATGGTCTCGGCCAGGAGCTGACCGGCATTTCGCTGATGCTTCGCAGCCTCTCCAAGCGCTCCGCCCTCGCCGCGTTCGACGCCGCGCCCGACCTGAACGAGATCATCGCCCTGGTGAACCATGCCATCCAGAGCGCGCGCAAGATGGCGATCGGCATTTCGCCCGTGACGCTCGAGCGCGGCGGCTTGCTGCCCGCGCTGCAGACGCTCATCGGCTGGTCCCGAGACAGCTACAATGTCGAGGTGCGCCTGCGGCTATTCATCAGAGATCCGCTGCTCATAGGAGAATCCGCGGCGGCTCATCTTTATCTGATCGTTCAAGAGGCGATCAACAACGCCGTCAGGCACGGGAAGGCCAAGTCGATCACGGTGAGCCTGCGCAGCAGCCGAGCCCTGGTGTCGCTGTCGATTACCGACGACGGCGTCGGCATCTTGGAAAGCGCGGAGCGCGGTTCGGGCATGGGGCTCAAGCTCATGGAGTATCGCGCCGCCGTGATCGGCGGGGTCTTGAGGATCAAGCGGCTGTCCGACGGCGGTACGCGTGTTCAAAGTATCTGCCCGCAGGATGCCGGTACGGCGCGGTTCCGCTGGGATCGCCCGCGGGCCGCAGACGGGTGACGGCCTGCGGCCTCGGCGGTTACTCCGGCGGCTTTGCCCGCGGGGCGCCACCGCGGCGCAGCAGCGTGAGCGCGAGCACCGCCGATGCAATCATGAGAAACAAGCTGACGGCGTTCAGAACCGGGGTCGCACCCTCGCGCATCCGTCCATACATCATCACGGTCAAGGGCGTATCCGCGCCGACCAGCATCAGGGTGGTGTTGAAGTCCGCAAAGGACATCAGGAAGGAGATCGCGGCCGAACCCAACAGCGCGGGCCGCAGGTAGGGCAAGAGAATGGTGCGAAATACCGCGGCTTTGGAGGCGCCTAAATTGAGCGCGGCCTCTTCCAGGGTGCGGTCGAAGCGCCGCAGGCGGGCGCTGATGGTCAGAGTGGCGATGGTGGCGATGTAGGAGAATTGACCGAGTACCACCAAGGGCAATCCGGGCCGCAGAAAATCGAGCTCCAGGCCGAAACTGTCGTCCGCCACGTCGGCGAGGCGGCTGGCGAAGGCGAGGATGGAAATGCCGAGGATGACGCCGGGAATCACCAGCGGGGCCAGCATCAGGATGGACAAGATCTGCTTGCCGCGAAACTGGCCGCGCTCGATGAGAAATGCATTGGTCGTTCCCACCAGCGCCGAGAGTGCGGTCACGCAGGTGGCGACGATGCAGCTGGTCCAGATGCTGCCCAACAATTCGCCGTCGGCGAATAGACCGGTGCGCCCGAACGCGGCGTTGCCGAGAAACCAATCGAGGGTGAATCCATGCCAGGGCGGTGCGGGATAGGGCGCATCGTTGAAGGCGAACACGGCGACCACCGCCAGCGGTAGAAACAGGAACGCGAGAAACGCGATCAAGTACGCCGCGGTGGCGGTGCGCAGCCAGGCGGGGCGCGGCAGGGAGGGAATCAAGTTCGCCTCATGACATCGCCGAAGCGCTGGCCGCTCAGGCGCAGGCCGAGAATCACCATGGCGGTGGACAGCCCGAGCAGCAGGAAGCCGAAGGCCGCGCCCTGCTCCCAGTTGAAGCGGGTGATGAACTGAGTGTAGATCTGCTCGGTGAACCACTGGGAGTTCTTGCCGCCGAGCAGCGTCGGCGTCAGGTAATTGCCCAGCGTCAGCATGAAGACCACGATGCAGCCGGCCGTGATGCCGGGCGCGGCGTGCGGAATCACTATCCTGCGCAGTATGGAAAATCCGCCCGCGCCGAGGTCATAAGCGGCTTCGATCAGGGAATTGTCGAGGCTCTCGAGGCTCGATACCAGGGGCACGACCATGAACAGCAGCGAGGTGTACACCAACCCGACCAGGATGGTGGAGTCGCGATACAGCAGCTCGACCGGCATTGCCGTGATGCCGAGCTTCACCAACAAGGCGGGAAGGACCCCGGATTCTCGCAGCAGGATCATCCAGCCCAGCGTGCGCACCGTTTCGCTGACCCAAAATGGGATCAGACAGATGATGAACAACAGCGATCCGGCGCGCCCCCGCGCCAGCTTGGCGATGATCCAGGCGATGGGAAAGGCCAGCAATAAAGTCAAAAGCGTCGCCAGCACCGACATCGCCGCAGTGCGCACGAAAACATGCCAATACAAGGGTTCGGCGAAAAAGGTTCGATACTGAGCGAGGCTTGCCGTGTACTGGCGGGGCCCGACTCGCTCGCGGAATGACAGCATGGCGAGGTCGACGTGCGGCAGCACGATGAGAGCGCCGAGCCACAGCAGCGCCGGCGCCAGCAGCAACCCCAGCGTGAGCCGTGCGTGCCAGCGCGGATCCAGCGGCGGCTTAGGCATCCTGGCCCGCCGCACCGGCCCGCGCCGCAAAACACACCGCCCTCGCGGGATCGAAACTGAACGCCACCTTCTCCTTGGGCTTGAGGTCCGAGAACTGCCCGGTCTGGGGCAGGGCAATGCGAAATTCGCGGCGCGTTCGCGCCTCGTGCAGCAAGACTGCCGAGTTCGCGCCATCGAACAGCACGCTTTGCACTTCCCCGGCGTGATGCGGATGATGCGCCGGCAGCTCCGATTCGCTGCGGGCGAGCAGCGCCACCTCCGGCCGCACGAATGCCTCGACGGCATCGCCCGTGTGGATCGCGCCGCTCTTCAGCGCGCGCACCACCCAACCGTCGGCGGTCGCGATTTCGGCGATGGCGCCGTCGGCCTGAGTCATGCGCCCGACGATGCGATTGTTCGCGCCCACGAATCCCGCCACGAAGGGCGTTTGCGGCCGGTAATACAGGTCCTGCGGCGTGCCTAATTGCTCAAATCGACCGTGACTCATCACGCCGACGTGATCTGACAGAACCAGAGCTTCGGATTGATCGTGGGTGATGTAGACGAAGGTGGTGCCGAACGAGGCCTGCAATTGCTTGAGCTCGATCTTCATGTGCTCGCGCAGCTTCAAATCGAGAGCGCCCAAGGGCTCATCGAGCAGCAGCAGCGTGGGTTCGAGGACCAGACTTCTCGCGATGGCCACCCGCTGGCGCTGGCCGCCCGACAGCTCATCGACGCGCTTGTCCGCGGCGTTGCCCAGTCCCACCCGTTCCAGCATGGCGCTGCTGCGCTTCGCCCGGTCGGCCCGGCCCACGCCTCGGCGCGCCAGCCCGAAGGCGACGTTCTCGCCCACGGACATCATCGGAAACAGCGCCAGCTGCTGAAACACCATGTTCACCGGGCGCCGATTCGGCGCCACCCCGCTCATGCTCTTGCCGCCGATGCGGATGTCGCCGCCGTCCGGCGCGATGAATCCTGCGATCATGCGCAGCAGCGTCGTCTTGCCGCAGCCCGAGGGGCCGAGGATGGAGAAGAAGCTGCCGCGCTCGACCGAGAAGGACAGGGCGTCCACGGCGGTATGATCGCCGAATCGCTTGACGACGGCGTCGGCCTGCAGATCGGGCGTGCTCAATTGGCGGCCTTCACGCGATCGAGCACCCGCCCTTCGAGTTCCTCGAGGCCGGGCGGAATGGCCGGATACCAATGGATGGATTTCAGATCGTTGTTGGGGAATGCAGCCGCGAACTGGGCTTTGAGGCGTGGGTCCACCAGTGCCGCCGTGTTCGCGGCCGCAGAGAAGCTGCCCACGGACTTGATGACGCGCGCGGCATTTTCAGGACGCATGGTGAAATTGATCCAGGCGTAGGCGGCGGCATCGTTGCGGCCGCGCGCCGGCAGCGCGAAAGTGTCGAGCCAGCCGAGGGCGCCGGAGCGGGGCACGATGAAGTGAATGTCGGGATTTTCGCGATTGAGCGTCCAGCCGCCCGTGTCCCACATCATCGCCGCCACGACTTCGCCCGAGCGAATGCCGTTGATCAATTGGTCCTTGTTATCGTAGAAGAACTTGAAATTCGCCTTGCAGGCGATGAGCGTGGCGCCCACCTGATCCATGAGCATGGCGTAGGCCTTGGGGTCGCCGTAGAGTGCGAACGGATCCTTGCCCGCGGCGAACGCGAACGCCATGAGCGTGGGGCGCTTCAGACGGACGGCCGTTTTGCCCTTCAAGTCGGGCCGGCACAGATCCGGGTAATCGGCGACCTGGGCGCGCTTGCTGTTGACCACGAGGCCGTCGGTTCCCCATAGATACGGCAGCCCGTACACTTTGCCGTCGAGGGTGGTGTTCTTGCGCACGATGCTGAGGAACTCGGGCTGAAACTGTTCGAGTTTGATCTTGCCAAGGTCGAGCGGCTTGTAAATGCCGAATTCGCGCTGCGCCGCCAAGATGCGATCCTGCGAAGGCTGGGCGAGATCGTAGCCGGCGCCCCCCGTGGCGCGCAGCTTGGAAATCATTTCCTCGTTGTTCGACAAAGTCAATTCCACGTCGATGCCGGTTTCTTTTTTGAATGCGGCAATCAGGTCGGCGGGTACATAATCGGCCCAGCTGATGATGCGCAGCTTTTGGTCGGCCTGGGCGCTGCCGGCCCCCAGGCTCAAGGCGAGTACGAACGAGGCTATCAAGATGTGTTTCATCGAATCTCCCCCGGGTCCCTGGCGCATCTTACCGAATCCCCGCCGCGCAGGCTTTCCTGCGTGACCCTTCTCGAACGCCTGCACCCGGCCGCGGCGGCACGGCCCGCGGCCGAGATTGCAGCGAGCGATCTCGCCGCGGCTGCCCGCTTCGAGGCAAGCGCGCTGAGGAAGGTGGGCAAGCGGTTGATTCCATTCGTCGGCGTGCTGTATTTCGCGGCATTCATCGATCGCGTCAATGTGAGCTTTGCCGCCGCGCAGATGAGCCGCGATCTGGGCTTCTCCGCCTATGTCTACGGACTCGGCGCGGGTATCTTCTTCGTCGGCTATTGCTTATTCGAGGTTCCGAGCAATCTGATCCTGCACAAGGTCGGGGGCCGGCGCTGGCTGGCGCGGATCATGATTACTTGGGCGCTGGTCGCGGGCGCCATGGCCCTGGTGAAGGGCGCGGCGGGGTTTTATGTGCTGCGCTTTCTATTGGGCGCCGCCGAGGCCGGCTTCTTCCCCGGCGTCATCTATTACTTGACGTACTGGGTGCCCGCCGCCGAACGCGCGCGGCTGGTCGGCTCTTTCATGACGGCCATTCCGATCAGCACCGCTTTGGGCGGACCCGTGTCGAGCGCGCTGCTCAGGCTGGACGGGACGCTCGGTCTGTCGGGCTGGCAGTGGTTGTATCTGACCGAGACGATTCCCTCCTTGGCGCTGGGCATCGCGACCCTGTTTTATCTGCCCGACACTCCGGCCGAGGCGAGCTGGCTGACCGCCGAGGAAGCACACTCGCTGACCCGCAAGCTCGAGTCGGAGAGATCCGGCCGGATTCAGCATGCCACCCCCTTCCAAGCCCTGAGGAACTCACGGGTGCTCGCGCTCGGCTTATGTTATTTCGGCGTGGAGATCGGACTGTACGGGGTCATCCTCTGGGTCCCCCAGATCTTCGCTCATGCCGGCATTGCCGCCGGCAGCGTCGGCAGCGCTGTGGCGATTCCCTATGCCATTGCCGCCATCGTCATGGTGTGGTGGAGCCGGCACTCGGATCGACAGAATGAGCGCGTGTGGCACATCGCGATCGCATCTCTCGCCGCGTTTGCCGGTCTGGCTGCAAGCGCTTGGCTGACGAACTCGCCGACCCTGTCGATGCTCGCGATCTCCCTCGGCGCTGCGGGTACTCTGGCCATCCTGCCGATATTCTGGACCCTGCCGGCCTCGATCCTGGATGGCGCCGCGGCAGCCTGCGCCATTGCGACCATCAATGCGCTCGGCAATGCCGGAGGGTTTGCAGGCCCGTTCCTGATTGGCTGGATCAAGGACTCGACCGGCAGCTTCAGCTGGGGCTTGCTGGCCGTTGCCGCGAGCGTGTTGTCGACCGGAATGATCGCCGTTCTCATCGGTGACGGCCGGTCGGCCGCACGGCATAATCCGAGGGTCGCATCGCAGGAACGATCAACATGGATATGAGCCAATGGGAATTCGCCTATGTACCCACCACGGGGGTGCGGCGGGCGCATGAAACTCCGATCAAAATCGCCACCGAGGCCAGCCTCGAGGGCTATGGCTGTCTGGTGGACGACCCAAAAACCTTTCCCATCGAAATCGTGCGCTGGCCGGCTCAAGGGTGGCGGCCCATCGACCTGAATTCCGGGGATCAGGGAGGAGTCACGGAGGGGCTGTTCGAATTCTGTTGGCAGGGCGAGACCTTGTACGCGCGCAATAACGCGGTGGGCGACAGCTATCTATTCGGCTGGAGCAACTGGCCGGAGGAGGCGGCGGCGCAGAGCAGCGGCCGTTCGCGCGAGCGCGCGCTGATCTGGCGGGCGAACTACCACCCGGACGGCGGCCAGCTTTTCTATCCGCTCAAGGGGCAGAGCTTCGTGATTCCGCTGGCGTTGCCGGGAGACGATGTGACGCCGGACAAGTTCACGACCTTCTGGTGCGGCGGGGGCCGTGGCCTTTACCTGCATCCCAATGTCTGGCACGGGGCCGTGGTGCCTCTGGACGACGAGGCCGAGTTCCTCGACCGCCAGGGCCGCGTTCATGCCCGCGTCTCGGTCGATTTCGTCAAGGAGTTCGGCTGCTATCTCTCGGCACCGATGCGCCGGCCCCCGGAAGCGCGCGCGTGACGCGCAATAAAACCGCGTTTCTCTTCGATCTGGACGGCACGCTCATCGACAGTGTCTACCAGCACGTGCTCGCCTGGAAGTCCTCGCTGGATCAGGAAGGCATCCCCCTGTCGGTGTGGCGCATCCACCGCAAGATCGGCATGAGCGGCGGGTTGTTCGCGAACATATTGCTGCGGGAAACCGGATTCGACAATACGCCGGAGCGCCTGGAGCGCCTGCGCATGCGTCACGCCGATGCCTACCGCTCGCTGTCGGCGAGCGTGCAGCCGCTGCCCGGCGCGCGCGAGCTATTGGACTACCTCAGTGCGCAGGGGATTCCCTGGGCGATTGCGACCAGCGGACGCATGGAAACCGCCGGACAGAATCTCGCCGCCCTCGGCGTGGACCCGGCCAAGGTGCCGGTGGTCACGCGCGATCAGGTCAAGTGCGCCAAGCCCGACCCGGATCTTTTTCTGACGGCGGCCGAGCGCCTCGGCGTCGATATTCGCGACTCGCTGGTCCTCGGGGACAGCATCTGGGACATGATCGCCGCGCAGCGCGCACGCGGCCTCGGGGTGGGCCTGCTCTCGGGCGGCTACGGCGAAGAGGAGCTGGCGCGCGCGGGCGCGTTCCGCGTGTACGAGGATCCCGCGGATCTGCTCAGGCATATCGACGAAGTCGCCGCGCGCAGCTAAGGGCCGGCCTCTTCAAAGGCCAGCGGCGGATTACGGCACGACGGTGGTGAACAAATAAACGACGAACACGGTGAGCAGCACCACCCCGTGAAGGATGATGGTGCGCCCGGTACGCAGCGCCACCACCACCACGAACAGCGAGAGCATCAGCAGCAGCGAGGATTTGGCGTCGATGCCCAGACGTAGATGGGTGTTGGTGCTGAGGGACAGGAAACTGACCGCCGGGATGGTCAGCCCGATGCTGGCAAGCGCGGATCCGAGGGCGAGGTTGAGGCTGATCTGCAGGCGATTCGCCCGGGCCGCCCGCAGCGCCGCCAGTCCCTCGGGCAGCAGGACGATGGCCGCGATGATGACTCCCACCAGCGCATCCGGCGCGCCGACGTGCCTCACCGCCGCTTCGAGACTGGGCGCAAGCTGCTTCGCGAGCAGCACCACGGCCACCAGGCAGCATAGCAAGAGGAAGGAGCTCAACGCCGTCACGGCATTGCTCGGCGGCGCGTGCTGCGTCGATGCATCCGCGTCGTCCTGCAGGAAGTACTGCCGGTGTCCGATGGTCTGGGTAAAGATGAACGTGCCGTAGATGATCAGCGTCACGATCCCGATGAGCACGAGTTGACTGGCTGAATAGTAGGGCCCGGGGGTGGTGAGCGTGTAGTTGGGGAAAACCAGCGTCATGACGCCGATGGTTCCCAATGCCACCAGCGCCGCGCTGACCCCGTCGAGGCTGAAGCTCTGCTCGCGATGCTTCAGGCCGCCCACCAGCAGGCACAGTCCGATGATGCCATTCAGGATGATCATCACCGCCGCGAACACCGTGTCGCGCGCCAGGCCCGAGGCTTCCTCGCCGCCGGCAGCCATCAGGGACGATGAGGGAAACCTCGATGAGCGTGACGGCCAGCGCCAGCACCAAGGTGCCGTAGGGTTCGCCCACCCGGTCGGCGATCGTCTCTGCATGATGGACTGCGGCGAGCACGCTTGCCGCGACTCCCACCGCGATGAAGGCGACGATGATTCCGCCGAATCCAAGCCCGGCCGCGAGCAGCACGGCCCCCGCGAATGCCGGGGCCGCGATCGTCCAAATCGGAATTCCAGCACTGTGCTGCGCCATGTTCGGTTATTCTGGCAGGTCTGGGCCGAGAACTGCTACTGGAGAGATGATGAAAAGATCAGCGTTGCGATGCTTCAGCCTATGCTTGGGCGCAGGGGTACTGGCTGCGGGCCTGGCCACGGCCACTGTCGGTGCCGCCGCGGCCAAAGCCGGCGCGTCCGCCGCGGTGACGCCCGCTGCGTCCGGGCAGCCCGGCGCGGCCGGCGCGCCTGCCGAGTCCGGCGTGGCGGCGCCCGAGGCCGTTCGCGCACAGGCGCGGGAGATCTACGCCCACATCATCGGCATCGAGAGCTCCATCGGCAAGGGGAAGGTTCCCGAGGTCGCGCAGTATCTCGCGGATCGCTTCAAGGCCGGCGGCTTCCCCGCCGCGGACATTCACATTCTGCCCTTGGGCGAAACCGCATCCTTGGTGGTGCGCTACCGCGGCGACGGCAGCGGCGGAAAGCCGATTGCATTCATCGCGCACATGGATGTGGTCACGGCGAAGCGCAGCGACTGGCAGCGGGATCCGTATCGTCTCACCGAGGAGAACGGCTTCTTCTACGGCCGCGGGACGGCCGACGTCAAACAGGAAGTGGCGCTGCTGACCGAGACTTTCCTGCGGCTCAAGGCCGAGGGTTTCGTGCCCAAGCGAGATCTCATCATCGCGTTCAGCGGCGATGAGGAAACCGCCCAGGCGACGGCGAGGGACCTGGTCACCAAGCATCGCGACCTGGTGGATGCGGAGTATGCATTGAACGGCGACGGCGGCGGGGGCGTGCTCAGCGAGGGTACGGCCAAGCCCCTCCTTTTCTACGTGCAGGGTGCCGAGAAGAGTTCGGCCGAATATTTGCTGACGACGCACAATCCCGGCGGCCACAGCTCGGAACCGCGGCCCGACAATGCGATCTATGACCTGGCCGACGCCTTGAAGGCGCTTCAGGGCTACGCATTTCCGGTGAAATGGAATGAGTGGACGCTCGGCGATTTCAAGGCGGCGAGCCGCGTGACCAAGGGACCGCTCGGCGAGGCCATGGGCCGTTTTGCGGCCGACCCGGGGAATGCGGCGGCGGCGGCCGAGATCTCGAAGAACCCGTTCTTCGTCGGCCGTATCCGCACCACCTGCGTGGCCACCATGCTGGCGGGGGGGCATGCGGAAAATGCGCTGCCGCAGTCGGCGACCGCCACCGTCAATTGCCGGATCTTCCCGGGCACCAGCGCCGCCGACGTACAGAAGACTCTGCAGGGGCTGGTGGGTCCCAAGGTCGAGGTACGGCAGGGCTATGACGCCCTGGTGTCGGATGCCTCACCCATCCGTCCCGACATCATGAGCGCCGTGGCCAAGGCGGTCGCCGCGGCGGATCCCGGCGCTCCCGTGGTGCCGACCCAAGCGGCCTATGCCACGGACGGTGCCGTGTACCGCAATGCCGGAATACCCACTTACGGCACGGGCAGCGTCTTCATCATGGACAGCGAGGATTTTGCACACGGCCTCAACGAGCGGATCCGGGTGAAGGAGTTCTACCACGGATTGACCTTCTGGGATGTGTTGATCAAGGCGCTCGCGGGTTAGCACTGCGGCGTTGATGCATGGACAGACTGGTATAGGCGGCCGCGAGCAGGGGGGCATCGATATTCTGCTCGCGGCCGCGCGCCAGCAGGTCGCCGATGATTTGATCGGCTTCGATGGCGCCTCCCTTCTGCAAATCGCGATACATCGAGGAGGTCAGCGGCGAGCCCGGCGTCGTGAGAGTCGCGGCCGCCGTCTCCAAGAATGACTCGCTCGGCGGCGATCCGACCCGCCGCACGATGGACACCACTTCTTCGAGGAAGCGCCGCGCAAATTGCCGCCCGCCCGGCGCCGCCTCGATCTCGCCAATACTGCCTCGCATCAGACAGGTGATGCCCCCGAGCGAGGCCAGCAGAATCCACTTCTCCCACATTTCGCGGGCGATGGCGGCCGACAAGCGCGCCTCGAAGCCCGCGCCTTGCATGAACGCATCGACCTTTTGCATGCGCGCCGAGGGTGCCCCATCGAATTCGCCATAGGCGAGACTCTGGTGCCGAGTCAATTGAACGATGCGGCCTTGCTCATCCAGGTTCGAAGAGATGATGCAGACACAGCCCGCCACCGAGTTCGGTCCAAAGCGTCCGCGCAGAATGTCCACATGCCTCATCCCGTTCAGAACGGGCAATATCACTGTCTCCGCACCCACCGCGGACGCCATGTCATTCATCGCGGCCTCGAGCGAGAAGGCCTTCACGGTCAGGAGAACGACGTCATAGGGCGAGGCGATCTCGCCCGCGGTCACGAGGTTCGGAGAAAGCGTCAAATCGCCGTGCGGACTGAGGATTTGCAGCCCATTCGCGCGCAGCAGCGCGGCGCGCTCGCGCCGAACGAGAAATGTGACGTCGCGGCCCGCTTGCGCGAGGCGCGCCCCGAAATACCCTCCGGTCGACCCGGCTCCGACGACTAACAGGCGCATGGCCGATTTCTACCATAGAAGGGTGCGAGGAGCGAGCGTAGTATCGGCATTGCGCATGCGAGGATTCACGCAATCGACGGCCGCGCGCCGCCACGGAGACGGGTGGCTTCGGTTCTTAGGACAGATTTCTTGGCGGTATAAGTGGATCTGCCGGCGTTGTTGATGATCTCTTCCGTTTGTCTGTTCGTCTATCGTTCCTAAGCCACGCAGTCTGGCGCGTAGCGGCAGAAGCTCCGTGGATTGTGATGCCGCGACACTCATCATGCCGCGAGCCTGCACTCTTCGCCGCCGTAGTAAACATCGTCCGGGGTCTGGTAGTCCAGTGCCTGGTGAGTGCGCGTGGCGTTGTAAAAGTCAAAGTACTCGGTCAGTCCTCGTCGCAGCTGCGTTCCGGTCTCGTAGGCATGCAAGTAAATATTCTCGTATTTGACGCTGCGCCACAGGCGTTCGATAAACACGTTATCGATCCATCGCCCCTTGCCGTCCATGCTGATCTGCACTCCGGCCGCCTTGAGCGTATCGATCCATTCCCCGCAGGTAAATTGGGACCCCTGGTCTGTGTTGAAGATCTCCGGCTTCCCGTATTTCCCCAGCGCTTCCTGCAGCGCCTCGACGCAGAAGTCCGGCGTCATCGTGTTCGATACCCGCCAGGACAGAGTCTTGCGACTGCCCACATCGATGATGGCCACCAGATACTGGAACCCATGGGCCATAGGCACGTAGGTCAGATCGGCCGCCCAGACGTGATTGGGCCGTTCGATCTTCAGGCCCGTGAGCAGGTAGGGGTAGACTGCAGATATCGGCGCAGGGATGCTCGTTCGCGGCTTGCGGTAGATCGTCTCGATGCCCATCCGCCGCATCAGCGTCGTCACATGCCGACGGCCGACCTCGTGCCCCTGGTTCTGCAGCTCCCGAGTCAGCTTGCGAGCTCCATAGAACGGCCACTTCAGATGCAACTCGTCCAAAATCCGCATCAGCTTCAGATCTCGCTCCGGCAAGCTCCGCGCCACGTAGTAAACGCTCGAGCGGCTTAGATCCAGCAGCTCTGCTTGGCGCTTCACCGACACTTCACCATCCCGCTCAATCATCGCTTTCCGCTCGGGCCGGGGAATTTCCCGAGCGCGCCTTCTAAAAAAGAGTTCTCCATCGTCAGCTCGCCGATCTTAGCCTGCAGTTCCCGGATGCGCTCCTTGCCGTCCGCAGCCAGCACATCCCCGCCGAAGATCGCCGCGGCGTTCTCCAACAGCTCCGTCTTCCATGCCGTCACCTGCGTCGCATGTACCTCGTGGTGGGCCGCAATCTGCGCCACCGTCTTCTCACCCCGGATCGCCTCCAGGGCCACTCGCGCTTTGAATGCTGCCGAATGGTTTCGTCTTGGTTTCCTCATGAATCTCTGCCCTCCGGTTGCTATATTGCACCGGCAGAAATCCACTTACACACCCGTCCGAAAAACCGCGACCACCTCTGAGAGAGCTATGACCGGCATTCCGCAACGCGACTGGCGCATCGAGGGGGTGAAAGTCATCAAAAGCGATCGGCTGGACAGCAATACCGCGCAGACCCCCGGCATGCTGCGCGCGGCCGCGGTGAATTCCGCTCGAGGCGCGCAAAAGATTTGGGCGGGAACCGTCATCATTCACCCCAACGCCAAGACCGGCGCGCACCACCACGGCGAACTGGAAAGCGTCATCTACGTGGTGCGCGGCATCGCGCGCATGCGCTGGGGTGAGCGGCTGGAGTTCGTTGCCGAAGCGGACGCGGGCGACTTCATCTTCGTACCGCCCTATGTACCGCACCAGGAAATCAATCGATCGAGCGATACGCCGCTCGAATGCGTGCTGGTGCGCAGTGACAACGAGGCGGTGGTCGTCAATCTCAACATCGATGCGGCCGAGCGGGTGGAAGAGGTGTACTGGGTCGATCCGATTCATCGGAATCTACAGAAATAGCCCGGAGCGTCGCCGTCTCACGCGCCGCTGACATTGCAGTGATGAGAATGGCTACTCGGCGGCCGGCGCGATGCCTAGAGCGTTCGCAGATTCTCCGTCTCGCGCCGCAGGTTCTCGAGAAACTCTTGCAGCTCGGCTTTGCGCGATTCCACCCGGGCCCGGCCGGCGGTGGAGAGCACCCGGGAGGGTACGCTTTTCAGATTGTCCTCGAGCATTTTGACAGCTTTGGGGCCATTGGGGTCGCCGCCGTTGGGATCGACGAGCGCCATGATTCTCGCCACGCCGATGGCGCCCAGCCAGTCGAGGGCGTCCGCGTCGTGCAGGTACAGCGCTTCGGGACCCACGGGATCCCGGTAGTACATGTGAGTGCGAATGGCGCCGCGGACCGCATCGATCTTGGCCATGGGGAATCCCGTTCCCCGGAGCACCGTGTCCACGACTCCGGCTGCCACGTCCGAGTGATCCAGCTTCTCGTTCTCCCAGGGCTTGAACGCCGCCATGTCGTGTAAATAGGCGGCTGCGAACAGCACATCGTCGTCCAGTGTCACACGATCGGCGGCCGCCAATTCGCGCGCGAGCGCATAGTCGCGCATGCAGTGCGAATAGCCCCAGGCGGGGTTCTTGAAATGCTTGGCCGCGAAGTCGCGGACCGTCGCATGCCAATCGGATGCGGGGGCCGGCGCGGCCGGTTCCGCGGACCGTGCCGCGTCGGCCGAAAACATGATTCCACCGGCCATTGCCAGCAGCAGTACGGCCGCTTGCACCGGACGATTCGGGTATCCGCAAGTGTTTCCCATGCGCTGCTCCTTTTTGTCGTTCAGCGGCGGCCGGACCGCCGCACGGCGGCTATGCAGCCGGCGCGGGTTCTCCGCGTTCCTCGGCAATGGCCTTCTGCACCATGCTGCGGAAACTGGCGAGTGCCGTGTCCATGCGCATCGCCAGCATGGGGGCGTCGGGCGCCAGATCGAGAATGCGCTGCTGCGCCAGGATGATGTCCTTGTCTTCCAGAAATCCCGCCAGCACGGCGTCGCGCAGGTTCTCCGTGACCGACGCATCGTCCAGCGCAAAGCCGTGCGATTGCTGGAAGAAATAGTGCGAGGTGGTCTCGGTCTCCGGCGTGACCGCCTGGCAGCCGAAGAACTGCGCCGCATCGATCCGATGGCCCTGCGGCGCGCCCGTGCCGGTCGGGGCGCTGCCCGAGTCCATCAGCAGCACGCCGGGCAGGACCACATCGTAGATGTTCCAGCGATCGACATTGCCGGGCCAGGTTTTCAAATTGCGCAGGAAGGGTGCGGGCTCATCGTCGATCAACCAGCGCTCGACCCGCACGCTGCGTCCATTGCGCGTCACCTGCGGCCGAATGCCGGCGTACTTCGCCGTGCCGCCGAGCGTGGTCTCGTGCACGTAGGACAAATGGGAGAAATCGAGCAGGTTGTCGGTGATCAGCAGGTAGTTGGCGTCGTAGTGCATGTACCCCGGCGTGCCGCGCCACGCCGCGTCGTCCAGATAGTGCGTGTCGGGTATGAGAGCAGGGTCCGCCTTCTCCGCCTCGCCCATCCAAACCCACACCCATTTGAATCGCTCGACCACCGGATAGGAGCGCACCCTGGCGGCCGGCGGGATGAAGTCTTGCGAGGGAATCTCGATGCATCGGCCGCTCTTGTCGAACAGCAACCCGTGATACATGCAGCGAACATGGTCGCCTTCGCGCCGACCCTTCGATAGGGGCGCCGCGCGGTGACAGCAGCGATCCTCCAATGCCGCGACCTGGCCCGTGGCGTCGCGCCACAGCAGCAGAGGCACCCGCGTGACGGTCCGCGCCAGCATGCCGTCCGCGGCGATCTCGTGCGACCAGGCCGCCACGTACCAGGTGTTCTTGATGAAAGCGGTTGCCGTGCTCATCGCCCACTCCCCTGCATCGAATCGTATCGCCGGCGGAATCTGCCTTATTTGCGCGGACAGTCGAACGCTTCGCCGGAATAGTGGATGCGCCCACTGAAGCTCTCCGCATCCAAGCGCGTATATACATAGGCGTTGCCGCCGATGCTGGCGACCAGATTGCGTATCCCATTATCTCCCGCCTGGTGCACTATCTCGTAAGTCTTGCCGGTACCGCCCAATTTGGCGATGTAGTCGACGTTCTTGATATAGGTGCAGGTCAGCGCATCGTCCGCGTTGATCTGCCGAACGTGCATGCCGCCTTCCGTGAGGGGCGGGATCCGGGCATGGGCGCAACCTGCCAGCGCCGCCACAATGAGCATCAATGATTTACGCATGTTGGCATGACAAATAAATGGCCGTTAAGTTCTATGTTTCCGCGACAGGGCCGCAATCAGCTGGTCCAGCGCGCCATAAAAGGCGGCGGCGAACTGCCCGCCGATCAGAGCCTCGATGTCCCGGTAAGTCGATTCGATCTGCGGGGCCATTTTAGCACTCAGGCCGCGGCTGCGCTGGGTGAGCGACACCCTCAGGCGGCGCTGATCGTGATCGAGACGCTTGCGCCGGATGTAGCCGAGCTCCTCCATCCGCGACAGCACGCCGGCAAGGCTGGGGCTGGAAATGCGGCACAGCTCGCCGATCTCGCGCGGCTCCATGGGGCCCGTGTCGATCAGGGCGCGCACGATGCGCCATTGCTGCTCCGTGATGCCGTGTTCGTGCAGGATGGGGCGGAAGCGGGCGATCACCTGTTCGCGCGCCTGCAGCAGCAACAGCGGCAAATTGCGGTGCCTGAGCTTTCCCCGTGCGGCGTTCATGCCGCACTCGCGTGCGCCCGCGCCGTATTGACATGGCGATTCATATGCCCCTATATTACTAACATATTAGTGAATAGCGCCAGATAGTTGCCGTAAAATTCACTCAAGGTGGCCGATGTTGGGTGACGCAGGCTGTTTCTCGATTCCGTTCGGCGTGGCGCCCCATCGACTGAGCGGGGCTGTGTACGGTGCGCTGTTGAACCACCGATCGGCCCTGGACGCGCTCGGCGGGTCGGTGAACCTGCCGCCCTACCAGGCGCCGCCGCGGGCCCCGGTGCTCTATATAAAGCCGCGCAATACCTTGGGGCGGTCGGGCGATGCCGTGACGGTCCCCGCCGGTACCGCCGAGCTCGAAGCCGGCGTCGGCGTCGGCATGGTCATCGGCCGGACGGCCTGCAGAGTCTGCGAGTCTCGCGCCCTGGACTACGTGGCGGGCTATCTCATCGTTGCCGACGTGAGCATTCCGCATTCGGACCATTACCGCCCCTCGATTCGTCTCAAGGCGCGGGATGGCTATTGCCCGCTCGGACCCACGGTCGTTGCGCGCGCCGCGGTGGCGAATCCCGACGCCCTGGTCGTTCGCACCCACATCGACGGTGTCTTGGTGCAAACGGCGAGCACCGCCGAATTGATCCGGTCGGCGGCAAAATTGCTCGCCGAAGTCACCGAATTCATGACCTTGAGTCCAGGAGACGTGCTCGCGTTGGGCGCCGCCGCCCCGGCGCCGCGCGCCAAGCCGGGCCAGACGATGACCGTCAGCGTCGAGGGGTTGGGCAGTCTCGTGATTCCCTTCATGGGGGCCGCCCCATGATGCACGCCCGCGTGGCCTATTCCGGGGCGATCCACGATGCGACTCCCGCGACGGCGTCGCCGGGGAGGGAGGAGCTGCGGCTCGCCGACGGCCGGGTCGTGGCCGCCGACGATGTCGTTTGGTTGCCGCCGTTCCCGGTGGGCACGGTGATCGCGTTGGGGCTCAACTATGCCGACCATGCCAAGGAACTGGCCTTCGGGGCACAGGAAGAGCCCTTGGTATTTCTCAAAGGACCGGGCAGCTTGCTCGGCCATCGCGGCGTGACCCGCCGGCCTGCGGATGTGAAGTTCATGCACTATGAGTGCGAACTCGCGGTGGTGATCGGGCGGCCGGCGAGCCAGGTCCCCCGTTCGCACGCCCTCGAGCACGTGGCGGGGTACTGCATCGCCAACGATTATGCGATTCGCGACTACCTCGAGAACTGGTATCGCCCGAATCTGCGCGCCAAGAGCCGCGACGGCGCCACAGTCCTCGGTCCCTGGTTCGTCGAGGCGGCCGATGTGACGGATCCGGCGAACCTCGGCTTGCGCACCTTCGTCAACGGCCGATTGACCCAATCCGGCAATACTCGCGATATGATCGTGGACCCCGCCGGCCTGATCGAGTATCTGAGTGCATTCATGACGCTGTCGCCGGGCGATGTGATCCTCACCGGTACTCCGCAGGGTGTGGCCAACGTGATGCCGGGCGACGTCGTGGCCTGCGAGATCGACGGTCTCGGCCGGCTGCTCAACACCATCGCGGCGGACGACGCATTCGGCCGTTGAGGGCGCACTGCATGCAGATACGACACTTGATCGACGGCGCGCCGGTCCCGAGCGCGGAATACTTCGAGACCGTCAATCCGGCCACGCAGGAAGTGCTGGCCGAAGTGGCGCGCGGCGGCGAGAAGGAAGTCGACGCCGCGGTTGCGGCCGCCAAGAAGGCCTTTCCAGCCTGGGCGGGCCGGCCCGCCGCCGAGCGGGCGGCGCTGCTGCGCAAGCTTGGGGATTCGATCGCGAAACATGTGCCGGAAATAGCCCGCACCGAGACTCGCGATACCGGCCAGGCGATCTCGCAAACGGCCAAGCAGCTGGTGCCGCGCTCGGCGGACAATTTCCATTATTTCGCCGAGATGTGCGTGCGGGTGGACGGGCACACCTATCCGACGCCGACGCACTTGAACTACACGCTGTTCCATCCCGTCGGCGTGTGCGCCCTGATCTCGCCCTGGAACGTGCCATTCATGACGGCGACCTGGAAGGTTGCACCGGCTCTGGCGTTCGGCAATACGGCGGTGCTCAAGATGAGCGAGCTCTCGCCCCTGTCGGCCGCGCGCCTGGGCGAATTGGCGTTGGAGGCCGGAATTCCCGCCGGCGTCCTCAATATCGTGCACGGCTACGGCGCCGAGGCGGGCGAGCCTTTGTGCCGGCATCCCGATGTGCGGGCGATTTCCTTCACCGGCTCGACGGCCACGGGAAACCGCATCGTCAAGGCGGCGGGTCTGAAGAAATTCTCCATGGAATTGGGCGGCAAGAGCCCCTTCGTGGTATTCGAGGATGCGGACATGGCGCGCGCCCTGGATGCCGCGATATTCATGATCTTCTCCAACAACGGCGAGCGCTGCACGGCAGGCTCGCGCATCCTGCTGCAGAAATCCGTCTACCGCGAGTTCGTGCGCAAGTTCACGGAACGTGCCCGGCGCATCGCGGTGGGCGATCCGCTCGAGGAGAAGACCGTCATAGGGCCCATGATCAGCTCGAACCACTTGGAGAAGGTGCGCCGCTACATCGAGATGGGGCCGAAAGAGGGCGCCACATTGATGTGCGGCGGGCTGGATGCGCCGCCGCTGGCGGGTGCCCTGAGGAAGGGCAACTTCGTCCAGGCGACGGTGTTCGCCGATGTGGACAATCGCATGCGCATCGCCCAGGAAGAGATCTTCGGGCCGGTGGCCTGCCTGATTCCCTTCGACGACGAGGCCGACGCCATAGCCCAGGCGAACGACATCGCCTATGGATTGAGCAGCTACGTGTGGAGCGAGAATCTCGGCAGGGCGCACCGCGTCGCCGCCGCCATCGAGGCCGGCATGTGCTTCGTGAACAGCCAGAACGTCCGCGACCTGCGCCAGCCGTTCGGCGGCACCAAGGCCTCGGGCGTGGGCCGCGAAGGCGGCACCTGGAGCTACGAGGTGTTCTTGGAGCCCAAGAACGTCTGCGTCAGCCTCGGAGCGCATCATATTCCGCACTGGGGGGGCGAATCGTGAGCCTCTACCAGATGCAGAAATTCCTGTTCGACATCAACCGCGACGGCGCTTTGCAGCAGCAGCTGCGCGCCGACCCGCCGGCGGTGCTCGGCCGCTACGAACTCAGCGCCGAGGAGCGCGGCGCGCTCGAGGCGGGAGACATCGGCCTACTCTATGTGCTGGGCGCCAATGGACAATTGTTGATGCACTACGCCGCTTGGCTCGGCATGCCCTGGGGCGACTACATCGCGGCGATGCGCGCCGGCGTCGCGCGCCATGGGCCGGTGCGCGCCGGCGTATACGCCATGACGACCCGACTCGACGAAAAGGTCGCTGACGTATGAGCCTGGTGTTCGCGGGCGTCTGCAGCCACGCTCCCGGCATCACCGGGCGGGCGCACATGGCCGAGGCGGCCCTGATGGAGGAGTTCCACCGCGCCTATCGGGGCATGGGCGAGGCTCTCGCGGCGGCGAAGCCCGATGCCTTGATCGTCGTCGCCGCCGAGCACTTCGGCAATTTCTTCATGAACAACATGCCCGCGTTCGCGGTGGGAATGGCCGACGCCTACCACGGGCCCATCGAGGATCCTCGATGGCTGGGCATTCCCCGCACCTCGATTCCGGGCAACGCAGCGTTATCGCGGCGCTTGATCGGCGAGGCGATGCAGAGCGTGGATCTCGCGTACGCGGAGGAATGGAAATTCGATCACGGCATCATGGTGCCCTTGAGTTTCCTCACGCCCCGCTACGATCTGCCGGTGATTCCGGTCAACATCAATTGCCAGGGGCCGCCACTGGCGCCGCTGCATCGAGCATGGGCTCTAGGCGAGGCTTTGCGCCGCGCCGCGGATCGGGCGCCGGAGCGGATCGCGGTGGTCGGCACCGGCGGCATATCCCATTGGCCTGCGACGCCGGACTCCGGCAAGATCAACGAGGCCTGGGACCGGGAATTCCTGCGCCGCTGGCAGGACAACGACCAGGCGGCCATGCTGTCGTACACGGACGAGGCGACGTATCGGGACGCCGGGCAGGGCGGCTTCGAGATCCGCACCTTCATCAGCGTCGCGGGGGCGGCGCGGGGCCGCGGGACGCTGCAATTCTACCGGCCGATTCCGATTTTCGCCGTGGGCTGCACCGTCGCCACCATGACCATCGGTAACTGAAGCCATGTCGCACATGACCTTCGAATACAGCGCGAACCTGCGCACGGGCGGCCGATTCGGCGAGCTGTGCCGCGAATCGGCGCAATTCATGGCGGCGCTGCAAGTCGACGGGGCCGGGGTGTTTCCCGCCGGCGGCGTGCGCGTGCGCGCCATCGCCTGCGAGGATTACTGCATCGCCGACGGCACGGCGGCCGACGCGGGATTCGTGCATGCCATCCTGAAAATCGGCGCCGGACGCAGCGACGCCGCCAAGCGGGCGGCCTGCGGCGGCTTGTTCGAGATCATGAAAGCCCACTTTTCGGAGCAATTCGACCGGCAGGGACTGGCGCTGTCTCTCGAGCTGATCGAATTCAGCGAGGCCGGCACTCTCAAGCACAACAATCTGCATGCGCGCTTCAAGAAACCCTGAAACGGCGGAGCAATGACCCTCATGCTAGGCACTGACACCATTCGCGCGCTGGCCCGGCGTTTGTACGATGCCCGCAAGAGCCGCACCCAGCTGCGGCACTTTTCGCGGGAACACCCGGACATGACCGTCGAGGACGGCTATGCCATCCAGAGCGAGTGGGTGAGGCTCGAGATCGCCGACGGCCGCAGCATCAAGGGCCGCAAGATCGGCCTGACGTCGCGCGCCATGCAGCAGGCATCGCAGATCTCCGAGCCCGACTACGCGCCGCTGATGGACGACATGTTCTTCGCGACGGGCGGCGACATCGCCTTCGAGCGCTTCATCGCGCCGCGCGTGGAAGTGGAACTGGCCTTCGTCCTGCGCGCGCCCCTCAAAGGGCCGGGCGTGACGATTTTCGACGTGCTGCGCTCGACCGACTACGTCACGCCGGCATTGGAGATCATCGATGCGCGCATCGAACAATTCGACCGCGACACGCGCGCGCCCCGCAAGGTTTTCGACACCATTGCTGATTTTGCGGCCAATGCGGGCATCGTCATCGGCGGCCTGCCCGTCAAACCCGATGCCGTGGATTTACGCTGGGTCGGCGCGCTGCTCTATAAGAATGCCTCGCTCGAGGAGACGGGCCTCGCGGCGGCGGTGTTGAATCATCCGGCCACCGGAGTTGCCTGGCTCGCCAACAAGATCGCGCCGTACGGCGAGAGCCTGAATGAGGGAGATGTCATTCTCGGCGGCTCCTTCACCCGCCCGACGACTGCGGTGCGCGGCGATGTGCTGCATGCCGACTATGGCCCGCTCGGCGGCATATCGATGCGTTTTGTCTGATCCCGCGTTTTTGTTCTGACGCTGAGAATCGTGCTGATTCCAAGGGGCTTCGCGATGGAAATACCGGTCAATGGATTCAAGCGGGCATTGCGCCAGGACAAGCCGCAAATCGGGCTGTGGATGGGGTTGGCCGATTCCTATGTCGCCGAACTATTGGCCAGTGTCGGTTTCGATTGCTTGGTGATCGATGCCGAGCATGCGCCCAACGATCCGCGCAGCGTCCTGCCGCAGTTGCAGGCGATGGCGCCGTACCGGACCCATCCCATCGTACGCCCGGTGTGCGGCTCGGTGGAATTGATCAAGCAGTACCTGGATATCGGCGCGCAGAGTCTCATCATTCCTATGGTCGAAACCGCGGAGCAGGCGCGGGCTGCGGTCGCCGCGACGCGCTACCCAACGCGCGGCGTGCGCGGAGTCGGCAGCGCCTTGGCGCGCTCCTCGCGCTGGAATCAGATCGACGACTACCTGCGGCGGGCGGACGACGAAATGTGCGTGCTCGTCCAGGTCGAGTCCGTCACGGCAATGGCCAATCTAGAGAGCATTGCCGCGGTGGAGGGCGTGGATGGGGTTTTCTTCGGTCCCGCGGATTTGGCGGCCTCCATGGGCTTGCTCGGCCGGCCCTCGGATCCCGCGGTGCAGGCCGCCGTCATACGAGGGATCGCCGCCGTCAAAGCGGCGGGCAAGGCGGCGGGCACTTTGACGGCCGATCGCAAGCTCGCGCGTGAGTACTTGGCAAACGGTGCCCTGTTCGTAGCGGTGGGCGTAGATACCACCCTGTTGGTCAAGGCTGCCAAGGACCTGGCCGCGGAATTCACCGGCGCCTCCGCGGCCGCGGCCGGCGACGGCGGATACTGATGGGGCTCAAGCCGCCAGCGCCTCGTGCACCAGGCTGATTTGCTGTTCCGCCTCGGCCAGAATGGCCGCGCAATCCGCCGCCGCCACCTTGACGCTCAGAAACGAGTTGATTCCTTCGACGGCGATCTTGCTCCTGTCCGGCGAGTTCAGGCCCTCGGCCAGCACCAGACTCACGATGAGCACGTCGGAGAGCTTGGCTTCATGACGCCATCGGCGATCGTGGTCCTCCTGTTCGCCCACCGCATCGCAGAGCTCTTCCACGAACCCCCAGCTCTCGAGCACCGCTTTGCCGATGGACGCCTGCCACCCCGCCAATAGGTCCAGCCAGGCATGCTCGCTGCCGAGTCCGACCGCCTGGGTGGCTGCCCGAGCCATGATGTAGAGCTTGCCGATGCCGTGCAACAGGCCGGCCAAGAATGCCTCGTCCGTGCTCAGCTTGGTGCGTCCGGCGACTATCCTGCTGATCGAGGCGACCGCGATGCTCTTGTTCCACAATTCGGTCAAAGGCTGGGCGATGGAGCGCAACGATGCCTCGTTCTTCATCTGCTGCATGGCGTAGGACATCGCGGTCCCGTGCACCATTTGATGGCCGAGGCGCGTAATGGCCGAACGCAAGTCCGTCAAGGGTTTGCCCGACGCGTTGAACGCGGCTGAATTCGCGGTCTGCAATATGCGCGCCGCCAGGCGCGGCTCGGCGCCGACGATGGTCACCACGTGATCGGAGGTGGTGTTCTGGTCGGCCAAAGCTGCGCTGACGCGGATTACCACATCCGGGAAGCAGGGCAGGTCGATCGACCCTTCGGAGACTTCGGCTGCCAGTGTCTGCAGGAACGCCAGCGCGGCCGCTCTTTCCTCCGGCGTCGATACGGCACCGCCGGCGGGGACGGAATGTGTCCCGGACCGATAGGTCGGCGGTGCGCCGGGTTCAGACATGAGACTGCACGGCGCGCTAGAAGGAATAACCCACGGACACGACCAATGCCTGTGGCCCGAAATTGATGTGAGTGGTGCGGATCACGCCCGCGGTATCGGCGGTGAGATCGGTGCTGACCTTGGAGATGGAATAGGAGGCATACGCGTGCCAATTGCCCGAGATATGGTACGCGACGCCCACCGTGCCGGCCGGTCCCACCGACGAAGTCAGCGACAGTTTGGTCGGGCCGCCGCTGGCGGCGTTGCCCTGCGCGGTGGAGTCCCGATCGTAGAAGGTGGTGTAATTGACGCCGACGCCGATGTACGGGCGCACCTTGGAGTTCTCGCTCAGAAATTTGTACTCAAGCAGCAGAGTCGGTGCCAGCCAGCGCGCCGTCGCGATGACCTGCCCGCTGTAGGGCACGGAACCGAGGGTGGCGGGCCCCTTGCCGACGGTCTTCTGCAGCGGCGGATAGCCGGCCGTGAGTTCCACGTCGAAGTTGGAGGACAGGCTCCTTACGTACGCCAGATACAGCGTCTCGACGTTCTTGGCATCGATGTTGGCGCCGGGCGGCACGTAGGGTCCCGATAGGTCGTCCGCGCTCACATGGTAGAACACGGAGTAAAGACCGATGCGTGCGCTATTGGGCGTGTCATCGGCCTGCGCCGGCGCGGCGCAGTAAAGAGCCGCCGTCGCGCTGGCGAGAGCGGCGCACAGTATGCGGACAGAGAAAGTCGTCATGGTCCATCCCCTTATAATTCGCTGAAGAATGCGCGCGCCGCGGCCGCGCAGAAAGGCGCCACGGAGCTGTGGTAGTTCTCCACGATGAGCTTCTCCGCCGCCGTCGGCGACAGGCCGCCGCCCGCGGCCGATTCGTAGTAGGCCAATTGCGCCGCCTGGCTTCCCTGGAAGCCGGCTTGTATGGCCGCAAACGGACCGCCAGGGGTGCCGCCCACGTCCAGGACGGTGATGAGTCCGGCTTGCACCAGCGGGCTCCAAAAGGCCGCCATGGCTTGCGTGTTCACGGAGAAGAACACCGTGGGATCCCCGTCGCCGCCGCAGAGCAGAGTCGGGGACTTCGGCGACCATGCGCCGTTGCGCAGGTCATTCTTGTAAAACGCCTGGCGCAGAGGCTGCACCGGCTCGGTGGCCGCGAGCGGCGCGCCGGCACGGGGGTTGAGCGGGTTGGCGCCGTCCGGATCCGACGCCGCGTCGAGCGCGTAGGTCACCCGGTAGGAATTATTGACGAGATAGGGCGTGCCGAAACCCTCGGCAAACAACGGGGTCTGCGCGCTCGGGGGCACCGGATAGCTGGGACTGCCAGGCACCGACATCAGCGCCGTCAGCTCCGCGGACAGCGTGGGGTCGTTGGGCACGGTGACCACCGGGGTGGTGCTGTCGAACTCGGCGGTCTCGGGCAGCAGACCGTTCGCGAAAATCGTGTCGATGGGCGTCGCGCTCGGCAGCAGGGTTTCGATGCCGTTCACGTAGGTTGCGGAGTACACATCGCCGGGCGTCGCGTAGATGTTGCCGTAGGCCTTCTGGTAGCTGGTGGTGAGCAGCGGCGTGAATTCGGTCGAACCGATGTTCACGCCGCCGAAGAACACGAAATCGCCGAAGGCTTCGAGCGCATACGGTCCGGACATGGGCGCGGCTCCGGTGACGACCGCGCCGCTGGCCTCGATGGCACGCTGGGTGGCCATGGCCACATGACCGCCCTCGGAGTAGCCGGTGACGAACAGCTTGCCGCTGTCGCTGGTCGCGGAACTCATGGTGTCGGGCAATGCCTTGCGCGCCGCGGTCAAGATGTCCATCATTTCGCCCGACTGCTGCTCCGCATTCAAAAAGGGGTGATAGCCCAGGGTCGAAATGTCGTAGCCGGCATAGTTTGGCGCCACCACGATGTAGCCCTGCGCGGCGAACATGGCTGCAATCAACGCCCCCTCGGTGTTGGTGGTGTTGGTGATATCGGCGATGTTGAGCAACTTGTCGGTATTGGTGCCGTGCGCGTAGAGCACGATGGGCCGCGGCCCGGAGCAGGCGGGCGCCGCACCCGTGGGTACCATCATGGCGCCGGAAGACTCAGTGGTCTCACCGGCGCCGCCGACGGTCCAGAACTTGATGTAGTAGAAATCCACGCCGCAGCTCGGAGTGCCGGCGATCTCCAAGAGCTGTGCGCCGCTGGTCGATGCGGTCAGTTCCGCCTGGAAGGTGGCCGCGGTCAGTGAGGCAATACGGAATGGCGGATCCACCGCCAGGGTTCCATGCTCCGTGGACGATGCGGTCGTCGCGGTCGGGCTGCTCGATCCCGCGCAACCGCACAGCAGTGCGGCACCCAGGGTCAAACTCAAAGGTGTCGATAACTTGAACATGGCGATCTCCCTACATCCAGCGAGCGAAGCGAAACGATACAAGGCGCACGGCCCTTCCTGATGTTTTTGTTATGCCGAGACGCCGCGTCGGCCAAAGTCTACACAAACCACAATCAACAGGCACTCCTTATCACGGCGCCAACTGCGCGTCATGGCGCGCATTGCGCAGCCGAATGTCAAATCGCCGCGCCGCCGCGCCCAGCCAGCCACGCATGAATCTGGGTGACGATGGCGAGCGCGATGCCCTCCGGCGTCACCGCGCCGATATCGAAGCCCACGGGGCCGTGAAGCCTGGAATTCAATTTCTCCGCGGCCGGGCCCAATTCCTCGAGCAGCCGGCTGCGCCGCGAATCCGGACCCAGCAGGCCGACGAAGGCGGGGACCGGGGTCTGCGCGAGTTCGCGCAGATACTGAGCGTCGGAGGGCAGATGATGGCTCATCACCACGGCGGCGTGGCAATGCTCGACGGCGACGGTCGTGTGCAGCGCGCGGGGATCGCACAGCATCACTTCAGCGCCCGGGAAGTGCGCGGCCAGCGCATGAGCCGGCCGATGGTCGACGATGGAAACCCGCCAACCGAGGGCCCGAGCGGCTCCCGCCACGGGCCGCGCATCGGGACCCGCTCCGCAAATCAGCAGGTGCGGAGGCGGCGCGAGGAATTGCACCAGCGCGCGGGTGCGCCGACCGCCTGCTTGTCGATCGATGGCGCGCGAAGCGCCTTCCGCCAGCGCCAGTTCCGCGGCCTGAATCAGCGCCGGAGGGAGCGGTGACGCGGCTGCGTAGGTGCCGAGCGGCAGATCTGCGGATTCGTGCACCAGGGTCAGCGTGACGGGGCGATCTGCCCGCGTGGCACGGCCCGCGGCCTCGAGTGCCGCCGCCGCGGGGCTGCGCGGACCTGCGGGCTCGAGCAGCACGCGCATCGCACCTTCGCAACCCGTGCCGGTGCCGAACAGGATGTCGTCGGGACCACGCGTGTCGTACTCCATGGCGCGCGGCACGCCGCTTTCCAGGACCTGCTGCGCGTGCAGCTTCAAGTCCGCTTCGAGGCAGCCGCCGCTGAGCAGCCCCAGGCAGCTGCCGTCGGCCATGATGAGCATGCGGGCGCCCGGCTTGCGATATGTCGAGCCGCTGGTCGCGACCACGGTCGCTAGAACACGCGACGGTTGCAGAGCAGGGGCTCGCTCGAGCAGCAATTCGAGACTGGTGTCGAGGCGCGCGTCGAGGCGAGCGAGGGGCATGTGCCCATTGTTTCAAATCAAGCGGCAGGAGTGTGTAAATTATTCCACGCGCAGCACCGCAGTTGACTCGTCAGGGGCAGTTGACTTGCGAGGCACAATTCGGCTAGGGGTGCGCATGCAGAGCCGAGACACAGCCACGTGTCCTACACGAGACTGCGCACCACATACCGGTTCGTTTGCGCGATATACAACATACTTCGCCGAACGCAGCCAGTTTCCGTGCAAATTATGTCGAATCGCCGGGAAAATGCCCATTGCGGCAGGGTGGCCGAATCAACGCCGCCGCGCAAACGGATTCACGCCTGGCTGACGCATCGATCGCCGTGGTGGGCGGCCTGCTGTCTGGCGGCCGTGGTGCTGCTCATCGTGGCCGTCTCCGGTCAGCGTCACTGGCGGCAGCGCGCCGCGGCGCTCGAGCAGGAGAATCTGCGGCTGCAGCTCGCGCAGCCGGCTCGCTCGGTGAGCGGCGGGGCGGTCTGGGTGTCTCAGCCCGGCGCGGCGCCGGCGGCGGCGGGCACGCTGCCGGGCGGTGGCGTTTGGCTGGTGTATGTATTTGCCGCATTGTCGGTGTTGATGGCGGCCGCCACCGTCGCGGCTCTGGCGGCGTTCCGGCGCTTTGCGCAACGTCAGAAATCCGCCGATGCACGCTACAAGGCCATCATCGATCAGGCCAATGACGGAATCGTGATCGTGGATGCGCAAACGCAGACGGTGCTGTACACCAATCCCGCATTCCTGAGCAGGCTCGGATACACCGAAGCCGAAGCGCAGCTATTGACGTTGCGCGATATCTTCGCCGACGGCGATGCCGTGCCCGAGGGCGTTCTGATGCGGCTGCGGGGCGCGAATTCGCAGATGGCGTTGAATATGCAGCAGAGATGCAAGGACGGGGCGCTGCTCGACATCGAAGTGCGATGCAACTCGCTCGACGTGGATGGCCGCGATGTCCTCGCCTACGTCACCCGCGACGTATCGCTGCGCCGCAAGGCCGAGCAGCAGCTCATCGAGAATCAACACCGTCTCGACCGCATGGCCCACCACGACCAATTGACCGGGCTGCCGAACCGGCATTATCTGGCCGCCTTTCTGCCCTCGGCCATCGCCGAGGCGCAGGCGGCGGGCAGCATGCTCGGAGTGGTGTTCCTGGACCTGGATCGGTTCAAGCACATCAATGACACCCGCGGCCACGAGACCGGCGACAAGCTGCTGCAGGAAGTCGCAAAAAGGCTGCGTGCCGTGGTGCGCGACGCCGACGTGGTCATCAGGATGGGCGGCGATGAGTTCGTGGTGGTGTTCCGCAGCGTCAAATCTCACGAGGAGGTGACGCAGGGCGCAGGGCGGATCATCGACACCTTGAATCAGCCCATTGTCATCGATCATCATCCCTTGCAGACGACGGGCAGCGTGGGCGTCAGCCTGTTCCCGCGGGATGGGTCGGACATGGGGGAACTGCTCAAGCATTCCGACACCGCCATGTACCAGGCCAAGGAACGCGGCCGCAACAACGTGCAGATATTCAGCCACGTCATGAACCGCAAGCTCAAGCACCGGGTGGCGGTCGAGGCATCCCTGAGGGAGGCGCTGCGGCTCAAGCAGTTCGATGTGTACTACCAGCCTTTCGTCAATCTGCTGACGCGCAAGGTGGTCGGGCTCGAGGCCCTGATGCGCTGGCACCATCCCGTGCACGGCATGGTACCGGCGGACCAGTTCATTCCCGTGGCCGAGGAGACGGGCCTGATCGTTCCGATGGGCAATTTCGTGCTGCATCGGACTCTGCAGAACATGAGCGCGTGGCGCAAAGCCGGGGTGCCCCTGGTGCCCATGTCGCTGAATATCGCGCCGATCCAGCTGCAGCGCGGCGAATTGCAGACGACCATCGCCGCGCTGCTGAAGACTCACGGGCTGCGTCCGGAGATGCTGCAGCTGGAAATGACGGAACGCGCCATGTTCGACCCCAGGGTCCCCGCCGGCGACAATCGCCAGGACACCATGGCGCGGCTGCGCGACCTCGGCGTCAAGATCGCGATCGACGATTTCGGGACCGGATATTCGAGTCTGAGCTATCTCAAGAATTGGCGGGTGGATTCGCTCAAGATCGACCGCAGCTTCGTGCGCGATCTGGTGACGGATTCGAGCGACCTTGCCATCGTCAGCGCGATCATCGCCATCGCCCGGCATTTGCAGATTCAGGTCATCGCCGAGGGAATCGAGGCGTATCAGCAGGCGGAGATTCTACGGCGGCTGGGCTGCGCCGTCGGCCAAGGTTTCCTGTTTGCGCGGCCCATGCCCGCCGAACAATGCCTGAAACTGCTGGCGGAGAGCGCCGAGGCGGAGAAGCCGGAGGACGAGGACATGCTCGCCGTTTTCAGCGCAGGTCGCGGCTGAAGGCGCGGGCCAGCGCGTGCTCTTCGGCGATGCTGCCGGCCAGCGACAGCGCCTGAGCGCGCGCGGGAGGATCCCGGACCCAGCGCGCCCGCGGCGGCAACGGCCGATCGGTGAGCAGCGCCAGCAGGCTGGCGTTGGTCGCTTCGATCGAGTCGAACGGCGTTCCGTGGCGCGAGCCGCGCACCACGACGAAGTCGGCCTTGAGCTGCGCCGCCAGTGCGCGCTTCTCGGCGAGCGGAGTGAAATCATGTTCGGCCGCAATCATCAATATCCGGCTCGTTAGGCCGCCGAGCCGATCGACGATCGCCCAGCGGGCCAAGGCCAGTCCGAGGCCGAGATACGCGCTGACGGGAACCGCGCCGACCACGGCCGCGGCGCGCGTGCGAATCGCGCGCTGCCAGGGCTCCGGGAACAATCGCAGCGCCAGCAGCCATGCCGCGCGCCGCATGCCGAGCAGGCGGACCAGCAGCGCGGAGAGATGCGCCTCGAGCCATTTGCGCCAGTCGTCCGGCCGATAAGTCGCCAAACTGTTGATGAGCCCGAGGCGCGGCACGCTAGCCGGGCGTAGCGTCGCCATCTCGAGCGCCACCGCGCCGCCCAGGGAAAACCCGATGATGTTCGTGCGGGTTACTCCGAGATGATCGAGCAGAGACCAAAGCGCCGCCGCGCACCCGGCGATGGTGTATTCATCGAGCGGCGGCGGACTGTGCCCGCTGCCCGGCAAGTCGGGCACTATCACGCGAAATCGCTTTTCGAGCGCGGCAACTTGGAATGCCCAGTCGGCTCCGCTGCCTCCCAGTCCGTGTATGAGCAGCAGGGGCTCGCCCCGGCCGCGTATCAGGTAGTGCAGTGAATGCTTTTCGTCGCAAAAAAACGCCATCGATCTTTCTCGTTTGTCACTTTTTTGTCGAGGGTATATTAACGCGGCGACGGGCCCCGCCCCAGGGCGTGCCGCCGTCTTGCCTTGTAGGCAGCCTCCGACCGTGTCAGCGATTGCTGACAAAGAATGACAGCATATTCCGGCCTGTCGGGCGGCCCGATCAGCTAAAAATAGGCCCGATGCTCAAAACCCTGCCACGCTATGCGTCCCAAGGAGCGATTCGCTTCCTGGTGCGCTATGTGCGGCGGCGCATCTTCAGCCACACCGTGGTATTGGCGGCGGTACTCGCGGCCGTGCTGTGCGCGGTCGGCTCGCAATACGCCGTCAAGACTCTCGTCGATGTCTTGGGCAGCCGGCATCCGTCGAGCTACACCTTGTGGGGCGCGGTCGCCGTGCTGCTCGCGCTGGTGGCGGGAGACAATCTGCTGTGGCGGCTCGCGGGGTGGGTGTCGACCTATGCATTCGTCGCCGTCGGGGGCGACATTCGACTCGATCTGTTCAATCATCTGTCCGGCCAAGGCACGCATTACTTCGTGGAGCGTCTTCCGGGGGCATTGGCGGGTCGGATCACGGCCGCGGCGAATGCGGCCTGGACCATCGAGAATTCGCTGACATGGACCACCATCCCGCCGGGAGCGGCGGTGGTCGGCAGCATCTTCATTCTCGGCACCATCAATTGGCACCTCACCCTGGTTCTGCTCGCGGTGGTGGGAGGGCTTGGCTGGGGCATCGCCCGGCTGGCGGCCGGCGGCAGGCACCTGCACCAGAGTTTTGCCGGCCATGCCGCGCATGTGAGCGGCGATCTGTCCGACATCGTGAGCAACATCGGCCTGGTACGCGCCTTCGGCGCCGCCCGCCGCGAACAGGATCGTCTGAGCTCGAAGATTCAGGTCGAGATGCAGGCCCAGCGCGCCAGCTTGCGCTCGCTCGAGAGATTGCGCTTGCTGCACGCGGTGGTTGTCTTTACCGTCACCGCCGGCGTGCTCGCCTGGTCGGTGGAGCTTTGGCGGCGCGGCAAGATTTCCACCGGCGAAGTGGTGTTGACCACGACGCTCGGGTTCACCGTGCTGCATGCCTCGCGCGACTTTGCGATGGCGCTGGTCGACATGGTGCAGCAGTTCGCCAAGCTGGGCGAGGCCGTGCAGGTCCTCGGCTTGCCGCACGAAATGCAGGACGCGCCGGACGCCCGGCCGCTGGCGGTTCGAGGCGGTGCGATCCGCTTCAAGAACGTGGGATTCTGCTATCCCAGCGGCCAGCAGGTTCTCAAGGCATTCGATCTCGAGGTGCCGGCCGGGCAAAAGGTGGGTTTGGTGGGCCGCTCAGGAGCCGGAAAGTCCACCATCATCGCGCTATTGCAGCGCCTGTACGATCCAGATTCGGGCGCGGTGCTGATCGACGGCCAGGACATCTCGCGCGTGACCCAGGAAAGCCTGCGAAGTTCCATCGCGGTCGTGCAGCAGGATATTTCGCTATTTCAGCGATCGCTGCTCGAGAATCTGCGCTACGGCCGGCCGGACGTCGGCGACGAGGAGGTGTTCCGCGCCGTCGAGGCGGCGCGCTGCACGGAGTTCATCAGCCGCTTGCCGCAGGGATTCGATACCCTGGTCGGAGAACGCGGCATGAAATTATCGGGCGGCCAGCGCCAGCGCCTGGCGATCGCACGCGCTTTTTTGATGGACGCCCCGATCGTGGTGCTCGACGAAGCGACCTCCTCGCTCGATACGGAGTCCGAGCAATCGATTCAAGAGGCGCTGTCGCGTCTGTTCAAGGGCCGCACGGTGATCGCCATCGCGCACCGGCTTTCCACTCTCGATGCCTTCGATCGCATCGTCGTGCTGGATCGCGGCGTCATCGTCGAGGACGGAGCGCCGCAGCGGCTGCTGCAGACCCGCGGCCCCTACAGCCGCATGTACGGCCGCCAGTTGCCCATGAGCGCGGAGTACCGCCAGTGAGCCGCGGCAGCCGCCTGCCGGAGGTCGGCCTGCGGCGCATCGCCGCGTTCGCCCTCGGGTGCGCATTGAGCGCATGCCACAGCACGCCGGCCCTGGATCGCAAGCATCCGCCGGCGCCCCAGGGTCCGCCGGTGTCCCAGGGTGCGCCGGCGCAAGCGGCGAGCGAGCCGGCCGTCGAGCCTAGCGTCAAGGTACCGATCGAGCTCCCCATCGATACTTCGATGGAAGCTCCCATCGTGGCGCCGCCCTGCGTGCCCTTGCCTCAGCCGAAGCACGCCGCCGCGTCCAAACCAGAGCCGCCGCCGCCCGCTGCGTCTCCCGCGGCGCCTGCCGGCGCACCCGCCGCCGGGAGCGCGACCAAGGCAATGCCGCTCAAGGGGGTGGAGTCCGTCCTCGGAAGGAAGGTGCAAGGGGAGCAGGGCGAGGATCTGGGCCGCGTCGTCGATGTGCTGGCCGATGAGGGCGGCCATGTGCGCGCCGCGGTCATCGAATTCGGGGGCTTTCTCGGAGTGGGCAACCGCCGCATCGCGGTCGACTGGTCGCTGCTGCGATTTCATCCCGAGGATCGGGACAAAGCCCTGACTTTGGGCGTGAGCGTCAAGACCCTGCAGTCGGTGCCGGAATACAAGAATTCCGATCGCGGACCGCAAGCATTGATGGCGCAACCACCGGCGGCGACGCAGGTGCCGGCGACGCCGCCCGCGCCGAGCGCCGAAGGCAAGAAGTGAACGAATGGCGGTCCGCGCCGACTCATCGGTTGCCGCAGGACGCGGGCTCGATTGGTTCAATTTGTTCGTCGCGAATATACAAACCGGTTTTGGGCCTTTCATCGCGGTCTATCTCATCAGCCAGCGCTGGACGCAAACCTCGATCGGCCTGGCGCTGAGCATCGGGACCGTCGCCGCCATGGCGAGCCAGGTGCCGGCGGGCGCCGCAGTCGACGCAATACCCAACAAGACGCGCGTCGCCGC
The DNA here is from genome assembly GCA_963837435.1 of uncultured Gammaproteobacteria bacterium. Classification (GTDB taxonomy): domain Bacteria; phylum Pseudomonadota; class Gammaproteobacteria; order Steroidobacterales; family Steroidobacteraceae; genus Bog-1198. Next base: position 153,393 of record CAWINJ010000007.1, on the reverse strand, counting down.
ATTCAGCGTTCTGGCATTTACCGCCTGCGCGCTCATGTTCGCGATTTATCCCATACCGCTGTTCGTCTATCTGGCTGAAATATTGCACGGGATTTCCAGCTGCACCCTCGGGCCGGCCATTGCGGCGATGAGCCTGGTCATCGCGGGGCGATTCGGCATGGGGCTGCGACTCGGGCGCAACGCGCGCTACGCGGCCGTCGGCAACGGCGTCGGCGCCCTGTTGATGGGGGCCTGCGGGCAGTACATTTCGGAACGCGCCGTATTCTATCTGACGGCGGCATTCACCTTGCCGGCGCTGATCGCGCTCTTGCCGCTGCGCCGGGCGGCCATCGCCGCCGGCGAATTGCGGCCGCCTCCGCGCCGGCCGGGCCAAGGCCGCGCCCAGTTTTTGCGCGTGCTGGCGGATCGCCGCCTGCTGGTCTTCTGCGGCTGCGCCATGCTGTTCACCTTCGCCAATTCGCCGATGCTGATGCTGATGAGCGGCACCATGACCGCGAAGGTGGGCAATCCCAGCCTGCTGGTGGCGGCATGCATCGTGCTGCCGCAAATCATCGTGGCGCTCGCCTCGCCCAGCGTCGGCCGGCTGGCCGAAGCTCGCGGGCGGCGCCTCGTGCTGATGATCGGCTTCAGCATGCTGCCGCTGCGCGGCCTGCTGTTTGCAACCTCCACGAATCCAGCTCTGGTGGTGGCGGTGCAAGCCCTCGACGGTGTGGGCGGCGCCTGTTTCGGCATCATGGTGCCGCTGATCGTTAGCGATGTCGCGGGGCGCACCGGACATTTCAACTTATCTCTGGGGTTCGTCGGATTCGCCATCGGCATCGGCGCCACGCTGAGCACGCCGGCCGCCGGCTGGCTCGCGGACCATTACGGCACGCGCCCGGCCTTTTTCTTCCTGGCCGCGGCAGGCATTGCCGCCGTCCTGCTGGTGGCGGCGGCAATGCCGGAAACGCGCCCGCAAGCCGAGGGTAGCCCCGCCCGGAACGGCTAGTAGCGCATCACCACGCTGATGTCGCCGTCGAGCCGAGTCTGGGTCATGGTGACGCCGGCACCGTGCCGCTGCAGCAGCACATCGGCAGACCCGCCGTTCAAGCTCAAATTGCGCAGATGCAGGTGGTCCAGAAAATCCGGCAGCACCGGCCGGTAGAAAGAGATCTCGCCGCGGGCCGCGGATAGTTCCAGGCCCAGCGACGCTTGCAGCAGCGCGAACACGGTTGCGCTTGCCCACGCTTGCGGAGAGCAAGCCACCGGATACTGTGTGGGCGCGTTGTGCTGGCGGCGCGGGAACCCGCAGAACAGCTCCGGCAGGCGGCGCAGATCCATGTAGCTGGCGGCGTCGAAAATGGCGCCGAAGATCTGCGCGGCCGCGCGACGCTGGCCGTAGCGACCCAGACCCAGCGCGATGAGGCCGTTGTCGTGGGGCCATACCGAGCCATTGTGGTAGGACATGGGGTTGTAGCGGGCCTGCGACTGGCCCAGGGTACGGATGCCCCAGCCGCTGAAGCACGCCGGGCCGAGCAGCGTTTGCGCGACTCGTTCCGCCCGCTCCGCGCCGGCGATGCCGGTCAGCAGCACCTGTCCCGAATTCGACGACACCACGCGGCAGGGCTGCTTCGCCCCGTCCAGGGCCAAGGCGTACGCGGAAAGCTCCTCGCACCAGAATTTAGCCTCGAAATTCTCGCGCAGCGCATCGCATTGCGCATGCAGTTGCCGCGCCTGCCGCGCATCGCCGAGCCGCTCGGCCAGCAGCGCCGCATGCCGCTTCGCTCCATATACATAGGCCTGCACCTCGCAAAGCGCGATGGGTCCCTCGGCATACCGGCTGTCGCGGTGGAACACCGCGTCCTGCGAGTCCTTCCAACCCTGATTGGCCAGCCCTTCCTTGGTCTGGCGATGGTACTCGACGAAGCCATCGCCGTCCCGGTCGCCGTACTCATCGATCCAGCGCAGCGCGGCCTGCGCATGCGGCCACAGTGCGCGCAGCGTCTCCATATCGCCGGTGCGGCTGAAGTATTCGCCGAGCAGCAGCACGAACAACGGCGTTGCGTCCACGCTGCCGTAGTATCGGCCGAACGGCACCTCCCGCAGATTCGCCATCTCCCCATGGCGCATCTCGTGGAGAATCTTTCCCGGCTCGGCGTCGCGCTCCGGCTCGATGGCGGTCGCCTGCGTCGAGGCGAGAAACCTCAGCACGCCTTTCGAGATGCTCGGATCGGCCCACAGGGTCATGAGCGCCGTGATGATGCCGTCGCGGCCGAAGGGGGTGCTGAACCAGGGTGTGCCCGCGTAGGGGTAGGGCCCGTGCGCCGTGTCCGTGACGAGCATATAGAGGTCCGACACCGCGCGCCGCGCTATCTCATTGAACACGGAATTGGAACTGTCGACGCTGGCCGCGCGCGAGCTCGAATGACGCAAGCCATGCCGCGCGGCTCGCATGCGGCGGTAGAAGGTGCGGCCGCTCCAGCGATCGTCGCTTGGATCGGGCGCACCGACCCGGATGAAAATCCGCCTGACCTGTCCCGCGCTGAGCGACAACTCGAATGCGGCCCGCTCGGCGGTCAATGTATGCGGGGCAGGGTCGAAATCCAGGTTCGTCATGCGCTCGACGGCGTCGAGCCCCCGATAGCGCAGAGCGGCGCGGCGATCGCTCTCGAGCGCCGCCGAGAAGGCGCCGCGCGCCTTGCGATGCTCGCCGCGGACTTCGAATAGATCGGCGAAGTCGGACGCGAATCTCAGCGCCACGCGTATGCGCCACGCTCTGTCGCTGAAATTGCGGACCAACAAACGCTCGTAGCACGCCCCTTCCCACACGAACTTGAGGCGCTGCAGGTGGATCTGCTCGCGCCGCAGGGCGATCTGACCGTTGACCATGAGATCGGGGTTGCTCAGATCGGCGCTGAACACCGCATTGTCATCCTGCGTCATGGAGCTCAGCAGCAGCGGCCGTGCTTCCTCGAGCAGCAGCGTGAGCTGCGAGAGGATGCGCGTGTCCAGATGATACAGGCCCTCGGAGCTGCCGCTCTGTGCGCCGATGTCGCCGCGATGATCGAACACGGCGAAGGTGTCGCCGTGCTTCAGGGTGCGCGTTCTGCGCTCCTGCAGCGCCGCGCTGACGGCGATATAGAACTGCGGCACCGGCGTTTCGCCGATTTCCGCTGCTGGGTCCGCGGCCGATGTGTTCACGAGAGCGCTCCGGTGGCATCCGATTGCACAAATTACAACTTACAAATCACAACGCAGGAATGGATGTTAGTCAGAGTCTTCCCACGGCAAACCGTTCCATTCGATGACGCGCCGGATCGGAACCGAATCGAATACGCCGCGTCAAAATTTCTTGCCTCTCGTTCAGCCAGGAGACTCTTCATGCAGATAGCGCAAGTCGCCCCGCTCACCGAAGCGGTCCCTCCGAAATACTACGGCGGCACCGAGCGGGTGGTCGCCTATCTCACGGACGCATTGGTGGAATTGGGGCACGAGGTGACGCTGTTTGCTTCCGGCGACAGCCTGACGAAAGCGAAGCTCGCACCGGTCTGGCCGCGGGCGCTGCGGCTCGATCCCAGCGTGAAGGATTACTTCGCGCCCGTGTTCATGGAACTGGAAATGGTGGCGCGGCGGGCCCACGAATTCGACGTGATTCACGCGCACTTGGACTACTTCGGTTATCCGCTGCTGCGGCTGCTCAATGTGCCGTCGGTGACGACCTTGCACGGCCGCCTCGATCTGCCGGAGCTGCCGCCGCTCTATGGCTTGTACGGGGACATGCCGGTGGTGTCGATTTCCAACTCGCAGCGGGCGCCGCTGCCGCACGCACACTATGTCGCGACGATTCTTCACGGCTTGCCGCAGGATTTGCTGGTGCAAGGCCCCGGCACGGGCGGCTACCTGGCGTTTCTCGGCCGCATCTCGCCGGAGAAGGCGCCGGACGCGGCCATTCGCATTGCCGCGCGAGCCGGCATGCGTCTGAAGATCGCGGCCAAGGTCGACAAGGTCGACGAGGAGTATTTTCGGACCACGATCGAGCCCTTGCTGTCGCAGGACCACGTGGAGTTCATCGGCGAGATAGCCGAGCACCAAAAAGACGAATTTCTCGGCAACGCCGCCGGATTGTTGTTTCCCATCGCGTGGCGCGAGCCATTTGGGCTGGTGATGATCGAGGCGATGGCCTGCGGGACGCCGGTCATCGCCTTCGCCAACGGTTCGGTGCCGGAGGTGATCGAGGATGGCGTCACCGGCTTCATCGTGGAGAATGAAAATCAAGCGGTCGCGGCGACCCAGAAGATCGGGATGCTGGATCGCGACCGCATCCGTGCGGAATTCGACAGGCGCTTCACGGCCCAGCATATGGCGCAAAACTACCTGAAGCTGTATTCACGCCTCGCCAAGGCTCGCAGGACCGGAACCGGCGTGTAGCGGCAGCTCCTTGCCGCGTTCCCGCGTGCGCAGCACGCCGGGCGCCTTCAGGATAAGATGGCGCCGTTGGCGGCGCGATGACGGCCGCGGCGCTGAGGGAGTGAACAGTGAGCTGGCGAGGATGGGTGGTTTTTGCGGCCCTAGGCATCATCTGGGGCGTGCCGTATTTTTTCATCAAGGTGTCGGTGCAGGAGCTCTCACCCGTCGTCGTGGCCTTCGGCCGGGTGACGCTCGGCGCCCTGGTGCTGCTGCCGATCGCGTGGCGGCGCGGCGCGCTGCGCGCCCTGGGCAGGCACAAGGCGGCGATCCTGGCATTCGCACTGGTGGAGTTCGCCATCCCTTTTTCGGCGATCTCGTACGGCGAACGCTGGATCAGTTCCTCGGTGACCGGCATTCTGATTGCGATGGTGCCGCTGTCGATCGCGCTGATCCAGCGCTTCTTCGGCGTGCACGAGCGCCTGGGAGGGTGGCGCATCCTGGGTCTCGGCCTGGGATTCGTCGGAGTCGCAGCCCTGCTCGGATTCGGCACCATCGAAGGTCCCCAGGGCTGGGCGGGGGTCGCCTGCATGCTGGTTGCGACACTGGGCTATGCCATCGGACCGCTCATCATTCAGCGACATCTCGGTGGACTCGATGCGGTGGGTCCGCTGGCCGCGAGCCTGGCGGTCGCGAGCATGGTGCTGCTCATCCCCGCCGTCCTGTCCCTGCCTGCGCACCTGCCTTCGGCGCCCGTCCTCGCCTCGATCGCCATGCTCGGGCTGGTATGCACCGCCGTGGCCATGCTGCTGATGTTCTATCTGGTGAGCCACGCCGGCGCCGCGCGTGCAACCGTGATTACCTACATCAACCCCGCCGTGGCCGCGTTGCTCGGGGTGTTCCTGCTCAACGAGAGGCTGGGAGTGGGCGGAATCCTGGCCTTCGTGCTGATCCTGCTGGGCTCGTGGCTGGCCACGCGCGGCAGGCCGCTGCCGCGGCGCGGCCATCCCGCCGAGGCGGCGGTCTCGCCGTGACGCCGCCCCCGATCTCAGAGACGCCGCCGCCAATCTCAGAGATGCCGCCGCCAATCTCGGTGACGCCGCTGTGGATGGAGAATGCGGCCATGCCGCCGCCCTTCACTCAGCAATTGCCCGGGCAGGTCGATGTGCTCATCGTGGGCGCCGGCTACACCGGCCTCTCGGCGGCGCGCGAGACGGCGGCGGCGGGGCGTTCCACGCTGGTGCTCGAGGCCGGCATCCTGGGCGCGGGATGTTCGAGCCGCAATGGGGGCCAGGTCGCCTACAGCATCAAGCCCTCCCTGCATGCATTGCAGGCGAAGCACGGCGCGGATGTGGGTTTCAGGATTTGCCGCGAAGGGCTCGACGCCGTGGCCTACCTGCGTGAGTTGGCCGCGCAGGCGATCGACTGCGCCTGGCGCACCGATGGATGCTTTTTCGGCGCGCACACCCCCCGGCATTTCCGCATCATGGCCCGCGATGCGGAGAATCAGCCGCGCGGTCTCGAGCAGAGGATCAGCGTCGTGCCCAAGGTGGAGCAGCACGGCGAAATCGCCAGCGACTTCTATCACGGCGGCTGCGTATACCATGACGACGCCTCCGTGGACCCGACACGGTTGCTGCTCGGTCTGTTGCGCCGGGCGCTCGAGGGCGGGGCGTCCGTGGCCGACCGCTGCCCGGTCAGCGCAATCACCTCGGTTCGCGACGGTTTCGAAGTCCTCACTGCGCGCGGCATCGTGCGGGCGCGGCAGGTTCTGCTCGCCACCAATGGATACTCCGGTCCTCTGTCTCCCTGGCACCGACGCCGGGTCATCCCCATCGGCAGCTATCAAATCGCCACCGAACCCTTGGGTGCCGAGCGCGTGCGTGCGCTGATTCCGCGCGGACGCAACATCGTCGATTCGCGGCGAGTCGTCATTTACTTCAGGCCTTCGGCGGACGGCGAGCGCATCGTATTCGGCGGACGCGCGGCGCTGTCGGAGAAGGATCCGCTCGCGTGCGTGCCGCGCCTGCGGCGGATGCTCGAGCGGATACTGCCCCAATTGCAGTCGGTGCGCCTGACGCACGCCTGGGTGGGGTGGGTTGCGTACACCTTCGATACTCTGCCGCATCTCGGCCGCCACGAAGGCATCTACTATTGCATGGGGTATTGCGGCCAGGGCGTGCCGCTCGCTCCGTATTTCGGCAAGCGGATCGGGCAACAGATGCTGGGACTTGCGGAGGGGCGCACCGCTCTGGACGGCCTGCCATTCCCGGCGCGCCCCTACTATCGGGGAAACCCCTGGTTTCTCGCCCCGTCGGTATTTGCCTATCGCTTGATCGACTCCATGGGAATTTGAACCCATGTCCTATCCAGGCATGAACCGCGCCAGCTACCGCGGCTTGCCGGAGCGCTGCTACGCGCGGCTCGATCCGGTACCGGTCGCGAACCCGCAGCTGCTGCGATTCAATCGCGCTCTCGCCGACGAACTCGGGCTGGGGCTGGGCGGTCTCGATGCCGAGGCACTCGCGGGGATTTTCTCCGGCAACGTCCTGCCGCCGGGGGTGGAGCCCGTCGCCATGGCCTACGCCGGCCACCAGTTCGGTCAATTCGTCCCGCAACTGGGGGACGGGCGCGCCATTCTGCTGGCCGAAGCGGTCGACCTCACCGGCACGCGCCGCGACATTCAGTTGAAGGGTTCGGGCCGCACGCCCTATTCGCGCGGCGGGGACGGGCGCGCCGCGCTCGGGCCGGTGTTGCGCGAATACCTGGTCAGCGAGGCCATGCATGCGCTCGGCCTGCCGACGACTCGCGCCCTGGCCGCGGTCGCCTCGGGCGAAGCTGTTTTCCGCGAGGGAGGGGCGCTCCCGGGAGCCGTGTTGGCGCGGGTGGCCGCGAGCTTCGTGCGTGTGGGGACGTTTCAGTATTTCGCCGCGCGCGATGACCTCGAGGCCGTTCGGCAGCTCGCCGACTATGTGATCGAGCGGCATTTTCCGCCCGCCAAATCCGAACCGTCGCCGTATCTCGCGCTGCTGCGCGCAGTCATCGACCGCCAGGCATCGCTGGTGGCGCGATGGATGCATGTGGGCTTCATTCACGGCGTCATGAATACGGACAACATGGCTGTGTCGGGCGAGACCATCGACTATGGTCCCTGCGCCTTCCTCGATAGCTACGATCCGGCGGCAGTGTTCAGCTCCATCGACCGTCAAGGCCGCTACGCCTACGGCAATCAGCCGCACGCCGCCGTGTGGAATCTGGCGCGATTCGCCGAGACCCTGCTGCCCATCATCGACCCGAACGCCGATCGGGCGGTGGAGCTCGCCACCGAAGCGCTCTCGGTCTTCGCGCCGCGTTTTTCGAATGAGTCGCTCGCCGGCATGCGGCGCAAGCTCGGCTTGGACGGGTGCGAGGAAGGCGACGCGGCGCTGGCCGACGACCTGCTCGATGCCATGCATCGCAATCAGGCGGACTTCACCTTGACCTTCCGCGCGCTGAGCGATGCGGCGGAAGTAGGGGCGGCGGAGGCAGAAACGGCGGACCGCCGCGTGCGTGAGTTATTTGCCAATCCTCGGGACTACGACGAATGGGCGGCTCGATGGCGGGCGCGACTGGCGCGAGAGGCGCTGCAACCCCAGGCGCGCGCCGCCGCCATGCGGCGGGTGAATCCCGCCTATATTCCGCGCAATCATCGCATCGAGCAAGTCATCCTGGCCGCCGTCGAGCGTCAGGATTTCGCACCCTTCGCCCAATTGTCGGAGGTGCTCGCGCGGCCCTACACGATGCGCGAGGGATTGGAGTCCTATGCCGATGCGCCGCAGGCCGCTGAACGCGTGCGGCAGACCTTCTGCGGCACCTGATTCAGGCGAATCCGAGCCGCTCGCGAGTTTCGGGGGCGCTCAGGACGCGCACGCCCAGAAGCTCGATGATCGCCCGGGCGCGTTCCACCAATTGCGCGTTGGTCGCCGGAATTCCCTTGTCCAGGTACAGATTGTCCTCGAGACCCACGCGTATGTTGCCTCCGAGCAGCACCGACTGCGCGGCCATGGGCATTTGCATCCGGCCCAGGCCGAAGGCCGACCATCGGGCGCCGGGCGGCAGCGCATTGCGCATCGCCATCATGGCTTCGGGCGAGGCGGGTGCGGCGTACTTGATGCCGAGACAGAGCTGAAACAGCGCGGGTTGATCGATGAGCCCCTCGGCCATGAGCTGCTTGGCCAGCTCGATGTGGCCCAGCTCGAATACTTCGAGTTCCGGGCGGACCTTCTTGCGTTGGTAGGCGCGTGCCATGGTGCGCAGAAAACCGGGTGTCGTGCCGTACAGCAGCTCGTCGAAATTCAACGAGCCGCAGTCGAGACTGCCGATCTCGGGCAACAGATCGAGCACATGGGCGATTCTTTCCTCGGGACCCACGAAGTCGGTGCCCGCGCCAAAGGTAAGCGGTGCGTGCTCGGGTCCCAAGACCAGGTCGCCGCCCATGCCGCCCGTCAAGTTGAGAATCACGCTGCGGTTGCGGCTGCGGATTCTGTCCACGACCTCTCGAAACAGCGCAGGATCGCGACTGGCCATGCCGGACTGTGGATCGCGCACGTGCAGATGGACGATGGCGGCGCCGGCCGCATGCGCTTCGAGCGCCGAGTCGGCAATCTGTGCCGGCGTCACGGGCACATGCGGGTTCTTGCGCACCGAGTCCGCCGAGCCGGTCACCGCACAGGTGATGAAGGCCTCAGGCGCGAGCATGGCGCGCCGGCGGCGTTTTCGGCCGGGTTAGCCGGCCGATTGGGTGAAGACGTAGTATACGAACGAGCACAACGCGCCTCTTTTGCAATTAATGGGGTGCAGCGCCGGTCTTAGGCTTATAGAGCGTACAACGACAGAGCGTACAACAATGACTGTGGTGCTATTGGTATTTTTGGGCGGCGTGCTGACCATTTTGAGCCCGTGCATTCTGCCGGTATTGCCCTTCGTGTTCGCGCGATCCGAGCAGCGTTTTCTGACCAACGGCCTGCCTTTGCTGGCCGGCATGAGCGTGACATTCGCCGCAATCGCCACGCTTGCCGCCGTGGGAGGCGCTTGGGCGGTCCGGGTTAATCAATATGGCCGCGTCATTGCGCTCATCCTGCTGACCGCCTTCGCCGCCACCCTGTTGTCGCGGCGGCTGGCCGACTGGCTGGCGCGGCCCTTCGTCGCTTTGGGGAATCGATTGGCGGGGCCGGCGCCCTCCGACGGCTCGAATCTCGGGCCTCTGCATGCCGCGCTGCTCGGGGTGGCCACGGGACTGCTATGGGCGCCCTGTGCGGGCCCGATCCTCGGCTTGGTGCTCACCGGCGCGGCGATTTCGGGGCCGAATGCACGCACGACCTTGCTGCTGTTCACCTATGCCGCGGGGGGCGCCACATCGCTGGCGGTTGCCTTGTTGGCCGGTGGACGGGTATTCGCACTGCTCAAGCGTTCGCTGGGGGCCGGCGAGTGGGTGCGGCGTGGGCTGGGGGTCGCTGTGTTGCTGGCCGTGCTCGCCATCGTGTCCGGTTGGGACAGCACCGTGCTGACGCGCTTGTCGCTCGGCGGCACCAATTCCCTGGAGCGCTCGCTCATCGACGGCATCGATCCGAACGCGGCACCTGGGAACACCGCCATGGCCGCGCCGGCGCACGGCGGCGCCATGATGATGCAGGCCGCGCATTCTTCCGCTCTGCCCATCGAAGGAAATATGCCCCCGCTCGTCGGCGCCACTGCCTGGCTGAATTCGCCGCCCCTGACGGCGGAGAGTCTGCGCGGCAAGGTGGTGCTGATCGATTTCTGGACTTACTCCTGCATCAATTGCCTGCGCGCCTTACCCTACGTGAAGGGCTGGTATGACAAATACAAGGACCACGGTCTGGTGGTCATCGGTGTTCACGCGCCCGAATTTGCCTTCGAGAAGGACCCGGCGAACGTACGTCGCGCCGTGGCCGATTTGAACATCGCCTATCCGGTCGCCATCGACGACAACTATGCAATCTGGCAGGGATTCAACAATCAGTACTGGCCTGCGCACTACTTCATCGACTCGAAGGGCCAAATTCGCGGCCATCATTTCGGGGAAGGCAGCTACGATGAATCCGAATCCATCATCCGCCAATTGTTGACCGAAGCCGGGTACGCCGATTTGCCGCCGGCCGGCGTCGGGGCCGCGAGTGCGGTGGGTGTGCAGGCGGCCGCCGACGAAGCGCACGACCAGTCGCCGGAGACCTATATCGGATACCAGCGGGCCGAGAATTTCGTCTCGACGGGTGGTTTTGCGCAAGATCGCCCCAAGAGCTATGCGGCACCCGGCCAACTGGCGCTGAATCAATGGGCGCTGGCCGGCGCGTGGGCGGTCGACCCCGAGAAAGCGGTGCTGAGCGCCGCGCCGGGCAAAATCGTGTTTCGCTTTTTTGCGCGCGATCTGCACCTGGTGCTCGGGCCGGCGAGCGGCGGCAAGCCGGTGCGCTTTCGCGTGCAATTGGATGGCGCGGCGCCGGCCGCCAGCCATGGGGCCGATGCCGATGCGGGCGGCGAGGGGGTCATCACGGAACAGCGCCTGTATCAATTGATTCGACAGCCGGGCGATGTGCGCGAGCACGTCTTTTCAATCGAATTCCTGGACCCCGGCGTCCAGGCATATTCATTCACTTTTGGATGAGGACGACTATGCAGTTCAAGACAGGATATGGCATTGAGGGGTCGGCCGATCTTCATGCGCGACCGGCTGACCCGCGGCTGGCTGCCCCGCGACCGGGTGAGCCTCGATCGGTTGTCCCGACGCCGGCCGGCGAGGCGATGAGTCGCCGCCTATTTGTCCTCGCCGCTTTGGGCGCCATAGCGGCCGGCGGCTATCTGCGCCGCTCCGGGGCGGCAACCTTGTCGGCACCGGCGCCCAGCAAGCAGGTGTCCATAGAGAAGTTCTCCGCGGCCGGCAAGAGCGAGGGAGTAGTGCTCGTCGACAAGGTGGTGAAGAGCGAGGCGGAATGGCGTGCCCATCTGACACCCGCCGCCTTCAGCATCGCGCGTCAAGGCGGTACCGAGGTGCCGTTTTCAGGAGAGTACGATCACGCTCAAGGGGACGGCATCTATCGCTGCGTCTGCTGCGACACCGCGCTCTACGACTCCAAGACCAAGTACGATTCGGGCACCGGGTGGCCGAGCTTCTGGCAGGCGATTTCGCGCTTGAATGTGGTGAAGAGCCCCGATGACAGCTTGGGGATGCAGCGCGACGCCATTTCTTGCCGCCTGTGCGACGCGCACTTGGGGCATGTGTTCGACGATGGGCCGAGGCCGACCGGATTGCGCTATTGCATGAATTCGGTGGCATTGCACTTCGTGCCACGCGCTTGACGGAGCAAACATGAGCATCATGAAACAACGAGCCTCTTGGTGGTCCGTGGCGATGCTGGTCGCAGGCGTCGGCGCTCTGCTGTGGCAATCGCCGCTCTTCGGCGCAGACGCGCCGGTGGTGATCGCGCCCCCGAAGATCGACAACCCGAAGACGGCGGGCCCCCTGCAGACCGCGGTGCTGTCGGGCGGCTGCTTTTGGGGAGTGCAGGGAGTCTATGAACATGTTCGCGGCGTGCGCAATGTGATCGCGGGCTATGCGGGCGGCGAGCGGCGGACCGCGCAGTATGAGACGGTGAGCTCGGGCACCACGGGCCATGCGGAGTCCGTCAAGATCGTGTTCGACCCGGCCGAGATTTCCTACGGGCAACTATTGCAAATCGCGTTTTCGGTGGTGCACGATCCCACCGAGGTCAACGGCCAAGGTCCCGATATCGGCAGCCAATATCGTTCTGAGATTTTCTATGCCGACGCAGACCAGAAGCGGATTGCCGAGGCCTACATCGCTCAGTTGGACCAATCGCATGCATTTTCGCGCCTGATCGTCACGCGCGTGGATCCCTTGAAGGGATTCTATGCGGCGGAGGACTATCATCAGGATTACCTGATTCGCAATCCCAACGTGCCCTATATCGCCTATGTCGATCTCCCCAAGATCGAGAATCTCAAGCGCATCTTCCCCGATCTATACAGCGGACGGCCGGTGCTGGCGCACAACTGAGCGGCCGGTGCTGGCGCACAACTGAGCGGCCGGTGCTGGCGCACAACTGAGCGGCCGGTGCTGGCGCACAACTGAGCGCATCGGGCACAATCGAGCTCATGAAGAAAATCTGCGGCGCCTGGTTGATCCTCTGCCTGTCCCTGTGCGGCCTGCCGGGAATTGCGGCGGATGCGGCCAAGCCGGCCATCACCGTGTTCGCCGCGGCCTCGTTGACCAATGCCTTGCAGGATCTGGGCGATCGCTTCACCAAGGAGACTTCGATTCCTGTGAGGCTGTCATTCGCCGCCAGCTCCGCCCTGGCGCGCCAGATCGAGAACGGGGCGCCCGCCGAAGTATTCTTTTCGGCCGATCTCGAGTGGATGGATTATTTGCAGGCACGCAATCTCATTCAGCCCAGCACCCGGCACGACGTACTGGGCAATCGATTGGTGCTGATCGCGCCTCTCGACAGCAAGATCAAGCTGAGCATCGAGCCGCATTTTGCGCTTGTTGCCGCGCTCGGCAAGGGTCGCCTGGCGACCGGCGATCCGGATGCGGTGCCGGTCGGACGCTATGCGCGGGAGGCGTTGACCACTCTCGGAGTCTGGAACGAGGTCGTGGATCGATTGGTGCGGGCGGATAGCGTGCGCTCCGCGCTGGCATTCGTGGATCGAGGCGAGGCGCCGCTCGGCATCGTCTATGAGACGGACGCGCTGATCGACAAGCAGGTGCGTGTGGTGGATGTGTTTCCCGACAACAGCCACTTGCCCATCGTCTATCCGATCGCACTCACGCGCGGCGCCCAGGCCGACGCTGGGCGATTCATCGCTTATCTGCGAGGCCCCGCCGGCGCCGCGTTCAAAGCCTACGGCTTCACGCCGCTGCACTAAGCACCGTTCGGGCTCGGACAGGGGGTGATCCTCGGATCGCTCGTTACGGCAGCGCCGAGATAGACGATTTTGTAAATACGTCCGCGCACGTCATCCGATACGTACAGGGATCCGTCGGGTCCCTCCGCCACGCCCGTCGGACGGTGGGCGGCGCCGCCCGGGGACTTGGTGGGCCCGGCGAATCCGTCGGCAAAGACCTCGCACCGGCCGCCGGAGTGCTCGCCCTGCAAGGGCTGAAACACGAGGTTGTATCCGCTCTGGGGGTACGGCGCCCGGTCCCACGATCCGTGAAAGGCGATGAACACTCCCCCATGGTAGCGGCTGGGGAATTGATCCTTGTCGTAGAACGTCATGCCGTCGGGCGCCCAATGCGCGGGAAAGGCGGCGATGGGCGCAATCTTCGCGTCGCAGGGGCCGCTGGTTTTTCCGCCGTCGCCGCCATATTCGGGCGCCAGGACCAGCTTGTCGCGGAAAGGATCGAAGTAGCATTCGGGCCAGCCATAGTCACCGGACTGCTTCAGCAGCAACAATTCCTCCGCCGGCAGCGTGGCCTCTTCATCGGGCTTGTACAGCGCCGGCCAATTCATATGCAGCTGATCGCGCCCGTGTTGAGTTGCAAAAATCCGCCGACCCGCCGAGTCGACTCCGAACCCTTCGGCATTGCGGATTCCCGTGGCGAAGCGAGCCGCGCGCGAGAACTGCTGACCCGTCTTGTTCGCATCGAAGCGCCAGATTCCACCGCGAGTCTCGAGTTCCGCACAGGGCTCGGCACCCGGCGATTCGAGCCTGCGGTTCTTCAGCTGGCAGGAGTTGGTCGCCGTGGCGACGTCTACATACAGGGCTCCGTCGGCGTCTATTGCGAACGGATGCATGGGGTGATCGCCCCCCATGGGCAATCCGGAGACGACGGTCAGCGCCGGGCCGCGCGGAATGATCGATCCCGGGGTCAAGGTGTAGCGCACGATGCGATCGTTGATTTCCGCGTAGAGGGCGCCGTGGTACAAGCCGATGCCCGTGCCGCCGGCTCCGCCGTCCCGCACGGTCTCTCCGAAGCGTAGATTCACGTCCGCTTTGCCCGCGCCGGTCGTGTCCTCGAGGGCGACGATGAATCCGCCCGCGGGGGGCGCGTCATTGCCGTAGTAGCTGCCGGACCAGGTATTGACGTACACGACGCCGTCCGGCGCCACGACCAGGTGCCGCGCATGCCCGATGCCGTCCGCGAACACGCTGGCACAAAATCCGGCGGGCAGGCGCAAACCAGTTTGGTCCGGCGCGCATTCGCGGGTGACGGCCTGCGCCGATGCAGCCGAGCTTGCCAGGCATGCACCCGCCAGCAGAGCGGCCCACGTCGATGCGAGGCTGGGCGATGGAAAATTGGTTCCTGGGAGACTGGTCCTGCGGACGATGCGCATTGAAACCTCCGAAGGAGCGACCCGCTCGGATCCCCATCATAGCCGGACTGGCCTCAATCCCGCTAAACTCGGGGACAACAACCTTGCCGCGGAGTAGAGCCATGAGCACCGGTGCGCCTGTCAATGGGATGCGAATACTCCCCACTCATCACAGCGTGGCGCAGGTGCTCGAGCGGGTGCAAACATTGGCCCGGGCGCGGGGCCTGACGATCTTCGCGCGAATCGATTTCAGCGGCGACGCGCAGCGAAGCGGTCTCGCCATGCGACCGACCGCATTGCTGATCCTGGGCAATCCGAAGGGAGGCACTCCGCTGATGGTTGCGGCGCCCACGGTCGCGCTCGATTTACCGCTCAAGATATTGGCGTGGCAGGACGCGGAGAATCGAACCTGGGTGGGATACAACGAAGCGGAGTACCTGCAAGCTCGGCATGGGTTTCCCGCGGAACTGTCGAAGAACATCGCAGGCCTTGGCGCACTGGCTGCGGCCGCCGCCGCGCAGGACCCGGCCTGATCGTCCTGCGGGCGACGCGCAAGCAGCGCCGGGCTCAGTCGAGCCGCGGGATGTCACGCCGGATGTCGGCGGAGAAAGAATCGCTGCGATCGGAATCGCGGGCGCGCTCGCTGATGCGCCCGCGCGCACGCAGATCTTGCAGCGAATAGCGCCGATCGAGACCGCCGACGCGATAGACGTACTCGGGCAGATAGCCGGAGAGAATCAGCCGGTAGCTCAGCGGCAGATAGCCGACGATGCGCTTCATCATGTCGTAGACCAGAGTGGTGCAATTGACGGTGATCGTGTTGTAGAAGCGCGGCACGCGCACCAGGGCATTGGCCTGCTCGACGTAGCTGAGGAATAGCGAGCGCATCGCGGGCACCGGCATGCGTACACGGTACAGATAGGTATCTTCCTCTCTGACATTGGTTCGCACCCGGATCACGTCGCGCTCGTCGGCGGCGACGATACTGAGCTCGAATTCCTTGAAGAAGCCGCCGATCTCGGAGAACTCCTCGATCTTCTCCCGGCGAATTTCCACGGAAAATACCACCTGCTCGCCCGCCTCGAAGCCGAAGGAGATGAGCATGTGCGCGATCGCCGGCATGCTCCAATACGACACGATCATGTCGACCGAGCTCAGCCGATCCAGATCGTAGCTGCGCGTCTCCCAGCGCTGGGTGTAATCGGCGTTGCTGCGCCAGTCGAAATTGCGCACATTGTGCAGGGTGACTCGATTGCCCTCGATCGTCCCCGAGGTCATTTGCGCCACATCGTCGGCCCAGATCCTGTCATTCGACGGCCGTATCCTGCGCCACCAAAGCAGCAGCCCGCCGAATGCGGCCGCAAAAGCCGGCAGGCCGAGGGCCATCCACCCCTGCCACAGGGCGATCACGAGAATCAGGCTCACGGCACCCCACAGCAGCACGCCGAGCGCCTTGAGCGCTTGGCCGCCCGGCTGCTGATACCAGAGCGCGAGCGCGCCCCAGATCGCCGCCGCGCCGACGATGAGGGTCGCCAGCGACGTCGCCGAGAACCGCAGGAGGTCTGCCGCGCTCGCGGCCATGGCTAGACCGACGCGTCCATGGTCAGGCCGGGGCCTCCATGGCAGCCAGCGCCTTGTCCAGATCCGCAATCAAATCCGAAGGTTCTTCCAGGCCGACATTGAGCCGCACCAGCCGCCCGCCGGAGCTGCGTCCGGGTCGATCGAGATTCGGGTACACGACGGCAAGGCTGGTGACGCCGCCCCAGCTGAAGCCTATTTTGAACAGCGCCAGCCGATCCACGAATCCCGCCACTTGGCCGGCCGTGAAGCGCTCATCGAACAGGATGGAGAAAATGCTGGAGGAGCCTGTGAAGTCGCGCAGCCAGTGCTCATGCCCGGGACAGCTCGGCAGCGCCGGGTGCAGCACGGTCTCGACATGCGGGTGCTGGGCCAGCCAGCGGGCCACCTCGAGGGTCGATTTCTCGAGCCGCTCGAGCCGTACCCCCAGGGTCTGCAAGCCGCGCAGCGCCAAGCTGCAATCGTCGGGTGAAACCGCCATGCCCAGCTGCCGGTACGCCTCGCCGATCGCCTGGTATGTCGGCGCGTCGGCAACCGAGACGGTGCCCAGCAGCAGGTCGCTGTGGCCGCCCACGTACTTGGTCAACGCCTGCATGCTGACATCGACGCCGTGGGCGAACGCATCGAACAGCACGCCGGCAGCATAGGTGTTGTCGAGAGCCACCGGCACATTGCGTCGATGCGCGGCGGCGACGATGGCCGGCACATCTTGAATCTCCATGGTCACGGATCCGGGGCTCTCCACCCAGATCAGCGCCGTCTCGTCGCGGATGAGGTCGGAAATTCCCGCCCCTATCAGCGGCTCGTAGGCTTGCACGGTGATGCCCAGTCGCCGCAACAGTCCTGCCGCCATCTCGCGATTCGGGCCATAGGCGGTGAAGGGCACCAGGGCGTGCGAGCCGCTCTTGCAGAATGCAAGATAGATCAGAGAAATGGCGGCCTGGCCACCGGGAACGACGAAGCTATGATGCGCCCCTTCGATTTCGGCGATGCGCGCGGCCAGCTCGAGTACGGTGGGCGTGCCGTACAGGCCGTAGCTGTAGCCGTTCTCGTTCTGCCGCCAGTCGTCCGATACGTCGGCCTGGCGCTCGAACAGCACGGTGGAACCTCGGTGCGTGGGCACCGCCAGCGAGCGGAAGCCCGCGGGCGCGTGGGCGCCAGGGTGGATGAGTTTCGATCGCCAATGCATGTTCAGGCTCGCTGCGCAGGATTCATGGCCGCAGCGCGTCGCGGAAGCGCTTGGGTGTGATCCCGCAGTGACGGTGGAAGACCGCGGTGAAGTGACTCTGGGTGGAAAATCCGACCCGATGGGCGATGTCCGCGATGCCGCCGCCCGAACGCAGCAGCTCCTTGGCGCGCTCGACGCGGCGCGTGATGACATACTGGCGCGGGGACTGCCCGGTCGCCCGCTTGAAGGCCCGCGCGAAGCGGAATGGGCTCATCGCGGGAGCCGCCGAGAGGCTCTCGAGCGACAAGTCCTGCCCCAGGTGCGACTCGATATAATCGGTGGCCGCGCGAAGCTGGCGCGGCGTCATGCAGGCCGGACGCGCTGCCTCGATGAAGCGCGCCGTCGAGCGGCGCCGTATGATCTGAAGCGCCAGTGCGCGCGCCATGGTGTCCGCGAACAGCCGGGTGCCCATTCCCGGGTGCTCGATCTCCGCCAGAAGCTGCAGCGAGATTTCGCGAATCGTGGGATCGACGATACCGACTCCGTCGATGAGTTCGAAGCGCCGGCTGCCGACCTCCTGCGCCACTTCCTCCACGATCGTCGGGTCGAGAAATACGTGCAGCTCATCGATGGGTTCGGAACAATGCCATACGCTGTCCTGGCCGGCGCTCATCAGCATGGCGTTACCCGGCTGCGAGCCCGCCCGATGCAGCCGGCCGCTCCACCGAGTCTCGATGCGGCAGGGTTTCAGCAGGTGGGCCGCGATGAAATGCTTGGCGACCGGCGGCAAGGTGAGGTTCCAACAGCGCAGCGCGTCGAAGCGATGCACCTCGATGTGCTGCCAGCCCAGGGATGCGCTCGAACGGGCGGGTGCATGGCCCAGAACTTCGTGCCAGGCCGGCGAAACGGCCGCGCTTTGCGGGATGCTGTGTGGCGTGCGCATACGGCCGACACTATAACGTCGCGGCAGGCATTGCCGCCACGCCGCCGGCGCTAGCGGCGTCGATAGCCGCCCCGGCCGGCGCGGATGACGATCTGGCTGCTCAGGAAATAAACCAGCGCGGCGGCGGCGGCCGAGGGCAATGAGGCAGTCAGGTAGGGATAGGGCGCAATGGAGCGGTAGCTCAGGGGATCGAGAAAGACGACATAGGTCACGCAGCCGGCGGCCAGGGCGAGCAGGGCGGCCGGATTGATGCCGCGCCAGAAATGATACGGCCGTGCCGGTCCGTCCAGGTACATGGCGCGGAGGTCGATATGGCCCCGGCGCAGTGCGAAGTAGTCGACGATTTGGATACCGCACAGCGGAGCGAACGCGACGGCGATCAGCGCCAGAAAATTGCCGAATTTGGCAAAGAACAGCTCCGGAATGAAAATGCCGACCAGGGCGACCGGGGCAATCGTGATCAGCAGCAAAGTCGTCCAGCTGCACCTCTGCAGGGCCGAAAAATTGCGCAGGCCGATGGCCGAGGCATAAATTCCGGCGGTGGTCGTGCCGAAATTTGCCGCGGTCACGAAGGTCAGGGAAATGATGGCATAGGCGGGGCCGCCGACGATGCGCAGCCATTCGGTGGGATCGGATGACTTCAGGACCAGAGAGCCCGCGAGACCGATGAGGCTGAGCAGGGGCACGGGGGCCGCCATGCCGAGCATCACCGGCAGCACGATGCTGCGCCCATTGGGCGCCATGCGGATCATCGCCCCGATGTATGGCCACCACGACAGGGTCGCGCCGATGCCCAGCTCGATTCCCGTGGTGTAGTTCCACAAGGCGTGGGGGCTGGCAGCAGCGGGCTGGGCACTGATGAGCTCGGGCCAGCGCCGCGACACCAGCAAATACAGCATCCACAGGCCGATGAATACGTGCGCGACGAGGATGTTCGACACCATCGACACGCCGGTCGCGCCGCGGCGCAAGGCAATGAAGATGATGGCGCAAGCCAGCACCGTGAGCGCCGGCACCCAGGCGGCGCTGCGCGCCGCGGAATCGAGCAAGCCGAGCACCACGCCGAGCTGCACCGCGGATTTTGCGAAGAATATGATCAGCAGCGAGTTCCAGCCGATGATGGAAACCGCCTGCAGCGCCGCCGGCACGACCCAGCCGCGCGAGCCGAATTGCGGCTTGGTGGCGGCAATGGAGTCGATGCCGAAACGCACGCAGGTGGGTCCGGCGGCGAGCAGCACCAACAGCATGCCGATCATGCAGCCGGCCGCCAGAGCAAGGCCGCCCTTGATGAATCCCAGATAACTCGCCACCGACTCGCCGATCAAATAGCACCAGGTGGCGGCGGCCGTCGTCGCGAGCGTGAGGGTCAATCGTGCCGCGCCCCAGGTGCGCTCGCGGGGCAGCAGCGGCCAGCCGCTTTCGTCGGCTTGCGAGTTGGCGGACGCGCTCACACCCACCAGCCCACGGCGAGCAAGCCCAAGGGAATTGCCACACCCCATAGAATCATCCAGAACCAGCTCGCGCCATCGAAGTCGGGGGCGGGCGAGGAGTTCTCGAAGGCGGCGATCCGTGCTTCGAGCTCCGGCGGCAACTGCGCTGCCGCGGGTGCAACAGGGCCGGGCGCCGGATCAGTCACCGCGGCCGCCGGGGAACGCCTCGGCGTCGGAATAGGGGAACCACCAGAAATCATGGGCCTTTGCGCCGTGATCGATCATCGACAATTTCGTGTGCCTGAACGTATCCAACCCCTCGGCGCCGAGCTGCCTGCCCATTCCCGATTGCTTTCTTCCGCCGAACGGCCCGGCGTCATTGTCGAGTAGCGGCGCGTTCACCCACACCATTCCCGCTTCCAACTCGTTGACCGCGCGCATCGACTCATCCAGGTTCGTGGTGTACACGGTGGCACCCAGGGCGTACCGAGAACGGTTGGCGAGCCTCAATGCTTCCTCGAAGCTTTCGACCTTGCTCACCGGAGCGACGGGCCCGAAGGTCTCGTCATTCATGATGGGGGCCTCCGGCGAGACTTCGCCGAGAACCGTCGGGTTCACGAACCAACCCTTCGCCAGATGCGCGGGCCGGTCGCCCCCGGCCAGCACCTGGGCGCCTTGCGCGGTGGCTTTGTCCAGAATGCCGAGGTATCGAGTCAGTTCCCGCTTGGATGCGAGAGGACCCATGTCGACCCGCTCGAGGCCATTGCCGACGCGGATTTGCCGGGTGTAATGCACTAGTTTTTCCATGAATTCGCCGTAAACCCGTTCGTGGACGTAGAAGCGCTCGGCTGCCGCGCACACCTGTCCGCAATTGAGGAAGGCGCCGAAGGCTGCCCCGCGCGCCGCGATATCGAGGGGGGCGGACGGCATGACGATGAAGGGGTCGTTCCCCGAGGTTTCGATCAAGGTACGTTTGTAGAGGCGGCCGCAAGTCTCCGCAACGGTGCGTCCGGTCTCAATGCCGCCGGTAAAGGCCACCATATGAGTCTCGGGGTGCTCGACCAGCCGCTTGCCGACGGAACCGCCCCCGGTCAGCACTTGCACCAGTCCAGCAGGCAGCGCATCGAAGGCGGCGATGAATTGCAAAGTGGTCAGCGAAGTGAGTTCGGAGGGCTTGACTATCACCGCATTGCCGCTGGCAAGCGCGGCCGCCGCCTGCCAGCAGAGCAGACAGAGCGGATAATTGAACGGCAGAATGATCACGACCACTCCCAGAGGGTCCTTGGTCGTGAAGTGAATCTGGCCGTCCACGGCGGAGCCCAGCACCTTGCCGTTTTCGTGACGCGCCACCTCGGCGTAGTAGTCGATGGCGCTGGCGGACCAAGCCACTTCGTCGAAGGACTCTTTGTAGGGCTTGCCCATTTCGCGGGTCAACATCTCCGCCACCAAGGGCCGGTCCGCCATCACCCGCCTCGATACCTCGTGCAGCAATTCGGCCCGCCGATGATGGTTTACGGCGCGCCAGCCGCGCTGCGCGGAGTTGGCAGCCGCAACGGCCTGATCGATATCCGCGGGGTTCGCGTCCGCGATCTGCCCGACGCGCTGCTCCGTCGCCGGGTCCCACACATCGAGCATGGCGCTGCCGCTCGAATAGATGAGCCGCCCGCCGATTCGCTGGAAACCGCTCAGTCTCGAGAATGCCGCTGTTGCGCTCATGAGCCACTCCTCCGGATAAGGTCTGCCGTATCTTAAGTGTGCAAGATGCGGGCGCGGATGGCTTGCGTGTTCGAGAGGAATTTGTCGCAACCTTGCCCGTTTTCCACCCGTCTGCGTCCGCGCGCGTCAATCGCCGCGCTGCAGCTTCAGATACTTGAAGGTGCCCATGGCCTTGGCGATCAATCGCTGCCCGGCATCGCGGACCTCGCCCTCGCAGAAGGCCATGGTGCTCGAGCGATGATAGGCATGCCCCGAGGCGATGAGGCGGGTTCCGGCATTGGCCGGCTGCAGAAAGTTGGTCTTCATCTCCACCGTGACGCCGCCGCCCGCTTCAGGGTCCAAGGATCGTCCGGCGACCGCCATGGCGACGTCGAGCAGGGTCATGAGCACACCGCCGTGGGCCACCGACCAGCTGTTCAGATGGCGGGGGGCGAGGTCGAGCGCGACCACTGCGCGGCCGCCTTCCGCGCTCACGAACTCGAGCCCCATATCGTTGATGAAGGGCACGTCGTTGCGAAATGCGTTATTCATCCCGGACGCTGCTCGAATTTCGGTACTTGACCCTTCCGCAAAGACAGCTACCTTGATGCATGAGGGACCTCGGCTTGATATTGGGGCTATTATCGCACCGTGCGCGGCACAATGAATGAGGAGCAAGCGTGGAGACAGAGAATCGGTTGAGGGACCCGGGGCTGCCCATGGCGCTGCTGGGCGTGCTCGCCATTTGCGCGTCCTGGCCTGCGGCAGGGGCCGACGACGTCCCTGCCTCCTTGCAGGTCCCGGCGAACGAGGTACTGACGCAGAAAATGCATGCCGTGGGCGTGCAGATCTACGGCTGCAGTGCCGGCAAGGACGGAGAGCGCCGCTTCGAATGGGTATTGAAGGGACCTGAGGCCGAATTGTCCGATCCGGCGGGCAACAAGATCGCCAAGCATTATGCGGGTCCCACCTGGGAAGCGAAGGACGGGAGCAAAGTAACGGGTGAGGCGACCGCCCATGCCGACAGTCCGGACCCGCATGCCATCGCCTGGCTGTTGTTGAGCATCAAGTCAACGTCGGGCACTGGAATATTCGGGGCCGTGCGCTTCATCCAGCGTCTGCATACGGTGGGCGGCAAAGCCCCCTCCGAGGGATGCAATCAGGCGGCGGAAGGCACACAAGTGCGAGTGCCGTACTCCGCGGAGTATTGGTTCTATAGCGACAAACCCTGAACCCTGCTTACTGCGCCATGCCTCACGCCATGGATCCCGCCGACTGGATCGATTCGGCCGCCCGCGACCAGCCGCGGCGTCTCTTCCTCAGGACCCCCGCCGGCCGAGAATTGAGCTACGCATCGCTGCGCGATGAATCCGGACGCTTCGCCGCGGCGCTCATGCAGCGCGGCGTCGCGCCCGGCGACCGCATCGCCGTGCAAGTGGACAAATCCGTGGAGGCCGTGCTGCTCTATATCGCGTGCCTGCGCCTGGGGGCCGTATTCGTGCCCATCAACGTGGCGAACACGCGCAATGAAGTCGACTACGTCTTGCGCGATTCGCAGCCGCGGATGGCGGTCATCAGGCCGGCCGACCACGCTCTTCTCGAGCCGCATGCCGCTCAGGCCGGAGTCCGCCATGTCGAGACTCTCGGCACCGAAGGCGAGGGATCGCTGCCGGCGCTGGCGCGGCAGTGCGCGGCGGATCCGCAGCTGCCGGCGGCCGGCGCCGCGGATTCGCTGGCGGCGATCATTTACACCTCCGGAACCACCGGCCGATCGAAGGGCGCCATGCTGTCGCGCGCGAATCTCGCATCCAACGCGGGCACGCTCGCCGAGACCTGGCGCTTTGCAGGCTCGGACATCCTGCTGCATACGCTGCCGCTGTTCCACGTCCACGGCCTTTTCGTCGCCATCAATACCGTGCTCGCGTCGGGATCGAGCCTCGTATTGCTGCCGAAATTCGATGCTGGGGCCGTATTGAAGCACCTGGCGCAGGTCACGGTGTACATGGGCGTTCCCACGCATTACACGCGGCTGCTGCAGCAGGAGGGCATGAATCGCGCAGCAACCGCCGGCATTCGGCTGTTCGTGTCGGGATCTGCGCCCTTGCTGGCCGACACTCACCGGGAATTTCTGCGGCGCACGGGCCACGGGATTCTGGAACGCTATGGAATGACCGAGACCTTGATGAACACATCCAACCCCTACGACGGCGAGCGCAAGCCCGGTTCGGTGGGTACTGCGCTGCCGGGAGTCTGCGTGCGCCGGTCGGGCGCCGGCGCCATCGGCATGCTCGAGGTGAGAGGGCCGAATGTGTTCGCCGGCTATTGGAGAGATGCGGAGAAAACGCGCGGAGAATTCACCCCGGACGGCTGGTTCAAGACGGGGGATCTCGGTCGCATCGATCCGGAGGGCTATGTGTACATCGTGGGCCGGGCCAAGGACCTGGTGATCAGCGGCGGCTACAATGTATATCCGAAGGAGGTGGAGATGGAGCTCGATGCGCTCGCGGGCGTATCGGAGAGCGCGGTCTTCGGAGTGCCCCACCCGGACCTCGGCGAGGGCGTGACCGCGGTCGTCGTGCCCGAGGACGCCACGGTGCTGTCGGAGGCCGACATCATCCACTCGATGCAGGTCCGGCTGGCGCGCTACAAGGTGCCGAGGCGCGTGCTCGTGATCGACGAGCTGCCCCGCAATGCCATGGGCAAGGTACAAAAGAACGTGCTGCGCGCCACGTATGCCTCGCTCTACGGCGGCGGTTGATCGGGCGGCTGCAAGGTCACCATGGTCAGGGTCCGCGCACCGAGTGCAGGATCCGAGTCGGTCCGGTCGATCACCACATAGAAGCTCTTCGGCCGGGTACGCGGTGCGCCTGACACGGGGATGATCAGGACGGTGCTGGCGCTGCCGTCGTCGATCTGGCCCATGCGCGGCGTGACCGGGGAAAAATCGTGGCCGGGTTTTGCGGTGCCGGATTCCGTCCACCAGGTAAAGCTCGCCTCACCGTGCAGAGTGCCCTTGCGGCTAACCACGACGCTGGCGGTTGTGTCGGAAGGCTCGACGTCCACCGTGTCGGCGGCCAGCTCGATGCGCACCGGCCCCGCATTGGCGGCGCGCGTCGACGCCGAGCCCGCGGAGGTTCGGGCGGCCGCTGCCAATCGAGTCTTGGGAGCCGCGGCCGCGTTCGCGGGGGAAATGGGCGAGGCCATCAAGGCCGACAAAGTAGCGGTGGGATGCGTGGATTTGGATAGTGCTTTCGGGGAAGCCGCCGCAACCCGCGGTGGATTCATCGCCTGCCCGGTGATCGGGGGCGCCCCGACCGTGGGCGCCGTGGCCGTCGGAGCAGTGACCGCGGGCGCGGACGCCTCGGGCAATTTGTTTGCGTCGCCGCCCGCGGATGGTGCCTGGCCGGTCCACGCCATGAGGTGTTGCGCGAGCGAATCGTAGTTCGTCACCGCGAAGTAGCAGGCTGCCGCCAGCAGCGCGGCCGCCAGGATGGCGCCCGCCGTGCGCTTCACATTCCAATTGGATTGAGACGGGGAGTTCACCAGCAGCGGCAGCTTGGGCAGTCGAGGAGCAGCCCCGGACAGATCGAATCGATCCAGCCACTGACCCACATCGGCCGGGCGCCTGTCGCGCTCCCAGCGCAGCCCCTCGCGCAGCACGCGCCACTGCCGGTTCGTCAATCCCGGCGGACGGGCGGGGCGCAACCGCTGAGCGCAAGCTTCGACGGCTGTGCGGTTCGGGAAGGGATGTCTTCCCCACAACAGCACGTACGCGACGCAGGCGAATGCGAATAGATCGTCCCGAGCATCGGGGTACTGCCCTTCGAGCAGCTGACAACTGGCATAGCCCTGAGTGGCGACGGGCGCGCGCTCGGATAGCCTGATGTCCGAGGTCCATCGATCCCGAAGCATTCTGTGCGAGGCGCCGAAATCCAAGACCCGCAATTCACCGCCATTGGTGATGAAGACGTTCTGCGGATTGATGTCGCCGTGCACGACGCCCTGGGAATGGGCGTGAGCAAGCGCTGCACCGATATCTCGCATGATGGCGAGCACGTACGGCCGCGGCAGCGCAACCGCCTTTCTCGCGCCCAACACCTGGCTCAACAGGGCGCCATTGAGAAACTCCATCGTAAAGAAGGCGATGTCGCCGTCGCGGTCGAATTCGTGGACTCGAACGATGTTCGGGTGCGACAGCAATTGCAGGTGCTGAAATTCGCGCTGCAACTGGGAAAGCAGTTCCTCCCGTTGACTCACCGCCGTATGCAACACCTTGATGGCCAGGCGTTGGCTGGTGGTCGGCAGATCGACGCGGTACTCATCCACCGCCTCGAATACTGTGCCCATGCCGCCCTGCCCGAGCAGGCCGACCACTTTATAGCGTTGGCGCAGCACATCGCCGATAGCCACATTTCTGGGGGGCGCAGATCGCGGCGCGGCGGCCGGCGCGGCGGGCGCCATGGTTGGCGCAGCGGCCACGGGTGATGTCACGAGGGTCGACGGACTGGGCGGTGCAGCCGAGGTGCGCGCCGCAGCGCTCGGTGGTCGAGGCGGCTCGGTCGCGGGGCGAGCCGCGGCGTTCGGTGTGCGAGGCGGCTCAGCTGTGGGGAGAGTCGGAACCCTCGCCAGGCCGGAGGGTCCACTCGAAGCGCGCAGCGGAGCGCTCGCGTGAACTGGCGGGCTCGCCGCCAGGCGCGCGGCGACGGTCGCGGCCAGGCTGGCCCCCAGGTCTTCGTCGTTGTCGAGTGCCGAATCTTCCAGGCGAGATTTGAGCGTGAGAAACAGGTCGGTCTTTATTTTTCCGCGGCGATAGTATTGGTCGAGCAGCGACACGACCTCCCAGGTCTGGTCGGAGTCCCCCGAGCAATGATTGCGCACCGCAACTAAGAATTCCTCATCGGTGCAATTGCCGCTCACCAGGGCATCCAACCATGCAAGCAGGGCACCCTCGTTGCCCGGCCGCGGCTCGGCCCGTCGAGCCGGGTCTGTTCCTGGCGTCATATCCGAGCTCCTCATTGCGCTCATTGTAAAGACTTTGTGACAAGCCGCAGTGCGGAAGATTCCGGGCGATCCCTAAGCCCTTCTTTTCACACTCTTTATATACGTCCGCCGGAGGGTGCGCCGGCGATCGGGCATATGCCGGCGATCGAGCGTATGCCGGTCATCGAGCCTGGGTCTAGTCGAGGTCGTGGCTCAAGGCATCGCGGGACGGCCCCGGCAGAGGACTCAGCAGATGCCGGTATGCCTCGTGATCGACCCCGATGCTCAGGGAAGCGCCGCTCTTCATTGCCTGGGCCATGGAGGGCGACAGCTCGAAGCGTAAGAAATGCACGGCCGAGGTTTTCTCCTCGTTCTCGCGCTCCATGTCCTCGTCGGCGACCGCAAACACCCGCTCCATTTCGCTGACCCGGATCCAACACCGGTCTTCGACGCCGATCAATCTTTCGAGCTCCGTCCGCCTCATTTGCGGGTCGGGGAATTCCAGCAGCAACGTGACTTTCCAGTTGCTGCCGTCGGGAATCAGCGGATTGTATGCATCGAGCTCGGCTTGAATTCCGTCGCTTTCGAAGATTCGTTCGGCGCGCAACATCTCCAGGACTTGATAGCGGATGGTGGTGTAGTCCTCGAAGCACCAAGTCATGTGGGGCCCGACCTGGATGTTGCGCAGCTGCTTGTGGGCGATGACCTCGGCGCGCAATCGCTTCCGGTCAGAGGCGTATTCCTCCAGGCTCATCAGATCCTGACGCGTCAATTTCTTCACGTCATTCACCCGCCAGCCCGTAGGCCATTCTCAGCAGCGTCAGCGGATGGGTGGGCGGCCGTGCATCGTCCAAGCCGCTTTCTATTTGATGCCCCGCCATCGGGCAATCGCTGGCGTAGAAATCCGCCGCGCTTGCCTGCACACGCTGCATCACCGGTTTGCCGATCTTCATGGAATGGGCGCGAAACTCTCGTTTGACCCCGTAGGTGCCATTGTGACCCGAGCAACGTTCGATGGGTTCCACCGTCGTCCCCGGGATGAGCTGCAATACGTCGCGGGTCTTCAGTCCGATGTTCTGCACCCTCAAGTGGCAGGCCACGTGATACGCAATCTTGCCGAGCGGGCGCTTGAAATCGGTGCGCATCTGTCCGGCCTTGTGCCGCAGGGCCAGGTATTCGAAGGGATCGAATATATGCCGCCTGACCTTCGCCACGTCAGCCTCGTCCGGGAACATCAAGGGCAACTCTTGCTTGAACATCAACACGCAGGAAGGGATGGGAGCGACGATGTCGTAGCCTCGCTCGATCATGGCGAGCAGCTGCGGCACGTTCTTGGCCTTCAAGTCCGCCACCGCCTGCAGATCTCCGAGTTCCAGCTTCGGCATGCCGCAGCAGCGCTCCGACTCGACCAGGGCGACCTCGATGCCGTTGTGCTCGAACACCTTCACCAAATCGAGCCCGATCTCAGGCTCGTTGCGATTCGTGTAGCAGGTGGCGAACAGCGCGACCTTGCCTCGGGTGCCTCCCGCCGCCTGCGCCGCGCCGTTGGGCTTCGGCCGCTTCGCGAGCTGCTTGCGCAGGGTGTTGGAGCGATACGGCGGAACGGGCGCATCCGGGTGCACGCCGAGAGCGGCGTCCAGCAACTTGCGCCCCGCGGAGCTGCGATTGACTGCGTTGACCACCTCGGCAACCACGGGAATTCCCGCGAGCTTGCCGACCGTGTCGGTCGCACTGAGGACCTTGTCGCGCCAGCGTGTGTCGCCGCTGCGATTCTTGACCGCCTTGGCGCGCAGCATCAAGTGCGGAAAATCGACGTTCCAGGGATGCGGGGGAACGTACGGGCACTTGGTCATGTAGCACATGTCGCAGAGGTAGCACTGATCGACCACTTGCCCGAAGGCCGTCTTGTCGACGCCGTCGAGCTCGCCGGTCTTCGACTCATCGATCAAGTCGAACAACGTCGGAAAGGAGTTGCACAGATTGAAGCAGCGGCGGCAGCCGTGGCAGATGTCGAATACGCGCTCGAGCTCCTTCTGCAGCGCGGCGGCGTCATAGAATTGAGGGTCTTGCCAGCCGAGTGCATGGCGAGTGGGTGCCTCTAGGCTACCCTCCATGCCCGGCTTGGTCTGTCCGTCTGACACGATTTCTCCCGACCGAAATGCCAGCGGGCTCCATGAGCGGAGCCCGCTGAAGCATCGCCCAACGGCGATGTCGGTGGACTACAGGTTGTCCAATGCCTTCTGGAATCGATTGGCGTGGGAGCGTTCCGCTTTGGCCAGCGTCTCGAACCAATCCGCGATCTCGCCGAATCCCTCGTCTCTCGCGCTCTTCGCCATGCCGGGGTACATGTCCGTGTACTCGTGCGTCTCGCCCGCGATCGCCGCCTTGAGGTTCAGCGAGGTGGCACCGATCGGCAGCCCGGTGGCCGGATCGCCCACCGCCTCGAGGTATTCCAAGTGCCCGTGGGCATGGCCCGTCTCACCTTCGGCAGTGGAACGGAACACCGCGGACACGTCATTGAAGCCTTCGACGTCCGCTTTGGCTGCGAAGTACAAATAACGTCGATTCGCCTGCGATTCGCCGGCGAATGCGTCCTTGAGATTCTTTTCCGTCTTACTACCTTTTAAATTCACGGCTCACTCCTTCGGATTGAAAGTTGCGAGGACGTTAGTCCCGAGCGACGCGCCAAGTCAAATCACTGCTCTCTATCGGCATCATAGCCGGCATCAATCGCTGGCCCGCGTGGCACGAGTTTGCCCGAGCTCTCGTGGCCGCGGCACGCGAGCCGTTAGGAGCAGACATGGCGGCGCAGCAAAACGAAACGGTACCGTTGCGTTTCAATAATTAGGCGAGTATGGTTCGGGCAAACCTGGGTTTGACTTCACACGAAGGAGCTCGCCATGCCCGGAATCAAACAAGCCTTTCTTGGATCGGCCGCCGCTGCCGCCCTGGCCTGCGCTCCCATGGCGCCGGCTGCGGCGGGAGTGCATGGTTTCGGGCACGTGCATCCTTTCGGGCTCGGCAGAGGCCTGTTTGGGGCGGTTCTGGGGGTCGCAACCCTGCCCCTCGTCATCGCGTCGGCCGTGTTGTCGGCGGGTGCCGATGCCGCATCTCAGGGGCCGGGTTATGCACCGCAGCCGTCCTATGCGCCCCAGCCAGTTTACGCTCCGCAGCCTGCTTATGTGCCCCAACCGGCCTACGCTCCGCAGGCGGCTTACGCGCCCCCACCGGCCTATGCGCCCCGGCCGGCGTACTACGCCGCGCCGCCGACTTACTATGCACCATCGGCGGCCTACTATCCGCGGGCACCCGCCTATTATCCGCAGCCCCGGGCTTACTACGCACCGCGGCCCGTCTACTATGCGCCCCGCGCTTATTACGCGCCGCGCCCCAGCTACTCAGGTGGCTACGGCAGCCGTGTAGGCTACCGCGCGGGCGGGTATGCTTATTCGCGTCGTTAGCAGCACGGATCACCGCCGGGGAATATGGAGCGAAGGAAGGCGACCAAGACCGCCGGACGTGGCGGGCGGCCCTCGCGCGCCGATGCGCTGCGTCTGCGTCAGCGCATATTGGAGGTCGCCACCGAATTATTTCTTGCCGAGGGCTATGGATCGACGAGCATCGAAGCCGTGGCCGCGCGTGCCGGGATGTCGAAGCGCACGCTGTACCATCGTTTTGACGACAAGGCGGCGCTGTTTGCCGCCGTCGTCCATGAAATCATCGCGCAGATCCGGCCCCCGCCAAGCGTGCCTCTGATCGAGGGAGCGACCTTGCACGATATCCTGCGCCGTCTCGCCGGAATGATCTTGCGTGCCGCTCTGTCGCCCAAGGCCCTTGCCTTGCATCGTCTGGTGATGGCCGAGTCCGCGCGATTTCCCGAATTGGTGCGCGCGGTGCATGGCGACGGCAGCGCGCGCGAAGCGACCGCCTTGATCGGCGGCCTGCTCGCGCGCGACCTGCGCGACTCGAAACTGAGCGCCGAGAATCGTGCTTTCGCCGCGGAGCAGTTCATTTACATGGTGGTCTCGCTGCCGCAGCGCCGCGCCATGGGTTACGGTGCGCCGATGACGGCGGCCGAGCTCGATGCCTGGGCCGACAAGTCCGTTGCCCTGTTCCTCAACGGTTGCCGCGGATGGAAGGCATCGTGAACGGCCGCCTCGGCGCGGGCTGGCCGCCTCAGCGCCGGCTGGCCGCCCCAAAGTGCCGGTCGGCGATCAGGCAGATGATTTCGAACATCATGGTGGCTCCCACCAACGCCGTGTTGCCGGTCTGATCGTAGGGCGGCGCCACTTCCACGACGTCGCCGCCGATGAGATTCAGGCCGCGCAGCCCCCGCAGCAGACGCTGCGCTTCCAAGGTGGTGATGCCGCCGATTTCCGGCGTGCCGGTTCCCGGCGCATAAACGGGGTCCAGACCATCCACATCGAATGAGATATACGTCGGGCCGTCGCCCACGACCCTGCGCGCTTCCGCGATGACTCGCTCGACTCCGAGCGCTGCGAACTCCTCCATGAACACCACGCGCATGCCGTGGGACTGGGAGAACTCGATGCCGTCCATGTAATTCTGGCCGCCGCGGATGCCGATCTGAATCGTGCGCTTGGGGTCCAGCAATCCATCCTCGACGGCCAGCCGGAACGGAGCGCCGTGGGTGAACTTCGAGCCGAAGAATTCACCCCAGGTGTCCGTGTGAGCGTCGATGTGCACCATGCCGATGGGCGCATCGGCGGCGATCGCCTTGAATATGGGGTAGGTGATGGAGTGGTCGCCGCCCGCGCTGACCGGGCGCACGCCGGCGGCGTGAACCTTGCGATAGTAGGCCTCGATTTCCTGGACTTGCTTTTCCAGATCGTAGCGGTGCGACAGGCGCACGTCGCCGAGATCGGCGACTCTGCACAGCTCGTATGGGTTCACGCCCAGCGCGAGATTGAAACCGCGCATGAGGCTCGAGGAGTTGCGGATCTCGCGCGGCCCGTGCCGGGCGCCGGGCCTGTTGGTGACTCCGAGATCGGTGGGCACGCCGATCAGGCCGATATCGACGTCCGCCAAATCGCGCGCCAGCGGCGCGCGCATGAACGTCGCGATCTCCGCATAGCGCGGTTCCTTCATGGGGTCGTATTGGTCACTCATGAGTTCTCCTCATCCGCGCGCCGGCCGTCCGGCGATGTGCATGATTCGAGCTAGTCGTTCAATTGTTCCAAGGCCAGTCCGGCGGTCAAGGGTCCGAAGATTCCGATCACGCCGACGCCCACGGCCATGGCGCCGCCGATGAACACGGCCACGGCCGGTACGCCGCCGGTGGCGAGCAGCGAACCGGTGATCAGGCCCGAGAAGGCGGCGGCGATTCGGCTCCACGAATACACGAAGCCCACGGCGCGCGAGCGGATGCGGGTGGGGAAGAGCTCGGCCTGGTAACCGTGATAGGCATAGGACATGACGTTCGCCGCCAGCGTAAAGGCTATACCGATGGCAATGAGGGCCGCCGCTGAGGTCGCGACGGCGAATGCCGCCATCAAGAGGCCCATGCCGGCGAGCCCGGCGATGATCTGGTACTTGCGTTCGATTCTGTCGGCAAAGTAGCTGCCGAGCAGCGGGCCAACCGGTTGCGAGATGGCGATGATGAAGGCGTATTCCAGGCCGTGAGTGACGTTGATGCCGCGGGCGATGAGCAAGGTCGGAACCCAGGAATTGAAGCCGTAGAAGCCGATCACCTGGGCGGCATTGAATATCGACAGCATGATGGTCCGGCCGCGGTATCTGGCGGAGAAGATATCCGCCAAAGTGGCCGGTGGGTTGTGCTCGGCGGCCGGCTGTCGCAGGGATGTCGCCGCCTGTGGCAGGGATGTCGCCGCCTGTGGCAGGGATGCCGGCGGCGGCGGCAGAGTGCCGCCGTATTGGCCCGCTACCTTGGCCTCGATTCGGCGCACGATGGCGTCGGCTTCAGCTCCGCGGTTCTTGCTGGCCAGCCAGCGCGGGCTCTCGGGAATGCCGGCCCGCAGTGCCCATACGACCAAGGCGCCGGCCGAGCCCAGCAGCACCACCCAGCGCCAGCCGTCGAGGCCCAGGGGCTTGAGAGGCACGATGAGCCACGCCAGCAACGCGACCACCGGCACGACGCAGAAGGAAATGAATTGATTGATGGAGAATGCCCGGCCGCGCAGCGTCCGTGGCATGAGCTCGGCAATGTAGGTGTCGACCGTGACCAGCTGTACGCCGAAGCCCACGCCGGCGATCAGCCGCCAGATGTTCAGCCACATCCCGGAGCGCTGAAAAGCCATGACGGCCGTGCACGAGCAATACCAGATTAGCGACCAGGTGAATACCGTCTTGCGGCCGAAGCGGTCGGCCGCCTGGCCCAGTGCCACCACGCCGAACCACAGCCCGGCGAAGGTACAGAAGACGAAGGTGCCGAAGCCTGCAACCCGAATGGCTTGCAGCGACGCGAAGAACCCCAAGGACTCTCGTGTGAACAAGCCGCTCTGCGTCATTCCCGGCGCCACGTATGCCGTGAAGAACAGATCGTAGAACTCGAACACGCAGCCGAGCGAGATGAGAAAGACGATGCTCCATACCGCGCGCGACGAGGGCAGGCGGTCGAGCCGGGCCGCGATATCGGCCGAAGCGGCGGCACTCACTTAATCGGCGCCGTTGGCGTAGAGCTTCACCACCTCGTAGAGAAAGCGGCGCCCGTTCATCAGCGATTGCACCCGAATGCGCTCGTTCAGGCCGTGGGCATGGCTTCCCTCGGCGTCATGGAACATGCCGGAGAGCCCGTAGGTGGGCACCCCCGCCGCATTGAGGAAGCGGCCGTCGGTGGCGCCGGTGGCCATGGTCGGGACGATGGCGACGCCCGGCCATATCGATGCGGCGACTTTGCGCACCGGCCCCATGATGCGTTCGGACAGCGGCGGCGGCGGCGACTGCATTCCCGCCTCGCCGGTCGGGGAGACGCTGATTTTGTCATCGCCGATCACTTTGACGATTTGCTGCTGGACCTCCGCGATCGGCACGCCGGGAAGGATGCGGCAATTCACATTGGCGCGCACGTGCTGCGGCAGTGCATTGGGCGCATGCCCGCCGGTGATTTGCGTGACCACGCAGGTGCTTCGCAGCGAACCGTTCCAGCCTGGGTTGGCGGCCCACAGCCGCTCGACCGCCGCTTCGTCCCGAGGATCCTTCAGCACCGCGCGCATATCGGCGGCTGCCTCCGGCGGCACCAGTTGGGCTTCCGCCTCGAAGTAGCCGCGGGTCGCTTGATTCAGCGCGACGGGAAAATTGTACGCCCCGAGTTTTGCCAGCCCGACGCTGAGCCTGGTGATGGGATTGTCCTTGGTAGGCCGTGAGCTGTGGCCGCCCACATCGGAGGCGTCGAGCGCAAAGTCCTGGTATACCTTTTCGCCGGCCTGTATCTGCAGGGCCACGGGCTTGTCGTTCTGATCGAGCTCGCCGCCCGCGCCTTCATTGAGCGCGAACGCAGCGCTCAAGGTCGCCGGCTGGGTTTCCATCAGCCACCGAACGCTGTTGAAAATGTCCGAAGTCTCCTCGCCGCAAGTGAGCGCCAGCTTGATGTCTCGGCGCGGCTTGAGGCCCTCTTGCCGGTAACGGATCATGCTGTCGGTGAAGACCGCGGCCATCGCCTTGTCGTCGCTCACCCCGCGCCCGTAGAACCAGCCCTTCTCCTCGACCAGCTTGAACGGATCGCGCTGCCAATCCTCGCGTTTGGCTTCCACCACATCGATGTGCGCCATCAGCAGAATCGGCTTGGCGGCCCGGTCGCGGCCGTGCAGCACGGCGATGAGCGCTCCGTCCTTCGGCCGATCGGGCGGCGCCAGAATCTGTGTATCGGCGGCGGGGATACCGGCGGCGAGCAGCCGCGCGCGCATCGCTTCGGCGGCCTCGGTGCAACTGCCCACCGAGCGCGTGGTGTTGATCTCCACCAGCTGCCGGTAAAGAGCGCGGAACGCCGCTTCATCGGGCGCCGGCGCCTGCGCCTGGCTCGCCATGGTAAAAATGCCGGCGATGGTTGCCGTCAAGACCGATCGTGCGCGACTCCCCATACGTGCTCCTGATTTTTTCCGCGGCGGCCAGTCTATCCGATCTCGAGGCTATGGAACTCCCCCGCGAACCGGTAATCTGATGGGGTGAAGCCGGAGCGGGGACGGACCATGGACTATGAGCTCTATTACTGGCCGACGATCCAGGGCCGCGGCGAGTTCGTGCGCTTGGCTTTGGAGCAGGCGGATGCGGGCTATCTGGATGTCGCCCGTGTGCCCGGCAGGCGCGGCGGAGTGGCGGCGCTGCTGCGCTTTCTCGAGGGCCGCAATCTCGAGCAGCCGCCCTTTGCGCCGCCCTTCATCAAGGCGGGAAGGCTGGTCATCGGCCAGACGGCCAATATCCTGCAGTTCTTGGGCGCGCGTCACGATCTCGCGCCGAAGAACGAGGGCGGGCGGCTGCGAACCCATGAGATGCAGCTCACGATCGCGGACTTCCTGGGCGAAATACACGACACGCATCACCCGGTGGCCCCGAGCTTGTACTATGGAGAGCAGCGGCCGGAGGCGCGGCGCCGCGCCGCGGATTTTCTGAAGAATCGGGCGCCCAAGTATCTGGACTACTTTGAACGCATGCTCTCGAGAAACCCCCGAGGCGAGCGCCATCTGATCGGAGCCAAGCTGACCTACGCGGACCTGTCGATGTTCCAGATCATGGCGGGCCTGTGCTACGCATTTCCGCGCGCCATGGCCAAGTCCGCGGTCAGGCATCGGCGGCTCTGGGCGCTGCATGCCAGGGTTCGAGAACTGCCGCGAATCGCGGCGTACCTCGGCTCGCCGCGGCGGCTCCCCTTCAACAAAGAGGGAATCTTCCGTCACTATCCGGAACTCGATGAGCGCTGAGCGGCCTGACATCATTGCGGGACATTCGGCACGCTTCGATGCGCAAGGCCGATTGCGGCCGTGGACTTCGTGGAACGACGCCCTCGACCGCGAAATGCATTTCTATCAACAGTGTCCGGTGGACCGCGGCTACCCGCGCTTCGTGCTGGCCACCTTCCTCGACGGTGCATGGACGCCGATCCCCGATCGCACGGACACGATCCCGGCGACCCAGAACGGGATGGGCATCCTCTCCTATCTCAAATATCATGAGCTGCGCGGCAGGCGGGATCCGGGGTTTCTGCGCACCGCGTGCGCCATGGGCGAGTATCTGGTCACCGAGGCGCTGACCCCGGCGGCCGGGCGGTATCCCGTATTCACCCGCTCCACCGGCAAGCGGGATCAGTTTCCGCTTGCGGCGGATTGCGGCTCGCAAAGCGATCGCCCGTATGAGATAGAGCCCGACAAGGGCGGTATCGCCGGATATGCCTTGGTTCTCCTGTCCGAGGCGGCGGCCGAGCGCCGGTATCTGGAACAGGCACTGCGCAACGCCCGCGTGCTCGCGGCCAACCAAGGGGAGGGCGATGCCTCGCATTCGCCTTGGCCGTTTCGCGCCGATCATCGGGACGGCGCGGGACGCGGGCCGGTGTCGGGGAACATGACTTATATATTGCGGCTCTACGATGCGCTGTTGGCGCGGGGTTACGAGGAGTTCTCCGCACTCCGCCGTTCATTGTGGGCTTGGATCGAGCGCCATCAAATTCCGAGCGCCGCGGCCGATGGCGCCCTGTATGCCCAGTTCTTCGAGGATCACGATACGCCCACCAATCGCACCGCCTGGGCCCCGCTGAATCTTGCACGCTACCTGCTCGAGGAAAAATCGATGCTCCATCCCGATTGGCTGGCCGCCTCGGGCCGGCTGATCGACTTCGTGCGCCGGAGCTTCACTCATGAGGAATTCGGCATCCGCGTCTGTCATGAGCAGGATGAGGATCAGCAGGCCTGGGGCGGCATCAACTCAACCTACGGTGCGGTGCTTGCGCTGTACGCCAAAGCCGCGCAGTCGGCCGCCTTGGCTGACGAAGCCCGGCAGGCTCTGAATTTCACTCTCTATTCAATCGATGAGCAGGGCCGCCCGCGCGACCTCGCCAAAAATCCCGTGCCCGGCGGCTGGCAGGAGGACGCGCATACCGACGTCATCCACAACTATGTCGACTCCCTGCGCGCTTTCCCGGAGTGGGGCGAAGAGGCCTGAGCCCGCGCTACGCCGCTTCGGTTACCGCGGGAATTGCAGGCGGGTGAGTGGTGCGCCAGGCCAACAGCATGGCCGCAAATACCAACATCGCCGCCAGCAAGAAGGGCGCGCCCGGGATGCCCCAATCCGCGCGCGAGCTGATGAACACGGCGAAGGTTTGAGTGAATACGGTAGGACCGATGAGGCTTGCCAGGCCGATGAGGCAGGCGAGAGCGCCCTGCAGGCGTCCCTGCTCGGTTGCATCGACCAGCCGCGTCATCAGGGTTTGCAGTGAGGGCGTGGCGATCCCCCAGAGGGCCATCACCGGCACGCCGATCCAGAAGATGGGTCCCGTCGGCGCCAGCCCGTAGATGGCAAAGCCCGCTGCGCCGAAAGTCAAACCCCAGGCCATGGCGCGCCGCTCCTTGAGCCATTTCACCAGCGGCTTGACCAGGAAGCCCTGAACGATGAGCGAGCAGATGCCGACGCCGGCCAGCAATAGTCCGACCGCGCGCGTGTCCCAGCCGTACCGAAAGTTCATGTACAGCACCGTCGTGCTGGGTAGCACCACGTGCGCGAGATTCATGAGAAAGTAGCTGCCGGCGAGGCCCAAGAGCACGGGGCTCGAACGCAGCAGCTTCAGCGCGCCCAGAGGATTGGCGTTCTTCCAGGAGAAGGGCACCCGCTTCTCCTTGGGCAGGGATTCGGGCAGCACGAATAGGCCCCAGCAGACATTGGCCAAGGCCATGCAGGCCGAGGCCCAAAACGGCAGCCGCGGGGAAATGGCGCCGAGCACTCCACCGAGCGCCGGCCCCAGCACGAATCCCACGCCGAATGCCGCTCCGATCACTCCGAAGCTGGCGGCGCGCTTCTCCGGAGGCGTCACGTCCGCAATATAGGCGCCGGCCGTGCTGAAGCTCGCGGCGGTGATTCCCGATATCACCCGGCCAACCAGCAGCCACCACAGATTCGGCGCCAGCGCCATGAGAATGAAATCCAGTCCCAAACCGGTGCAGGACAACAGAATCACGGGCCGCCGGCCGAAATGGTCTGACAGCGAGCCCTGCACGGGCGAAAAGATGAACTGCATCAGTGCCCAGGCCGTGCCGAACACGCCGTACATCTGTGCGGCGCGCGACGTGCTGCCGCCGACGAAGTCCTGTACCAGCATGGGCAGCACGGGGATGATCATGCCGAAGGCCAGCATGTCGATGAGCACCGTGACGAAGATGAAGGTGACCGCGGCGCTGCGCGGCGGTTGAGTCGGCATGCTTGTATAATACCGCAACGGCCGGCGCCGCGTCGCGGGCCGAGCAAATGACAGGAGCCATCGATATGCTGCCCAGCCGCGCATCCCCGCCCGCGATGGACCCGGAAGAGTGGCGCCTGAGGTGCGAACTCACCGACTTCTATCACCTCGTCGATTTTCTCGGATGGACGGAATTGATTTTCAATCATATTTCCGTGCGCCTCCCCGGGCCGGCGCACCACTATTTGATGAACCCCTTTGGCCTCAACTACAACGAGGTGACGCCTGAGAATCTGATCAAGGTGGGCATCGACGGCCGGCTGGTCGAGCCGTCCGAGTATCCCGGCAATCCGGCCGGCTTTGCCTTGCACGGCGCCATTCACGAGACGCGGGCGGATGTGGCCTGCGTGGCGCACACCCATACCACCGCGGTGTCGGCGGTGGCCATGAAACGCGGCGGCTTCGACCACGATAATTTCTATGGCGCGCAATTCTACGGTCGCGTCGGCTATCACGATTTCGAGGGGATCACTCTGTACGACGATGAACGCAGCCGCATGATCGCCAGTCTCGGCGACAAGCATGTGCTGGTGCTGCGCAATCACGGGGTCGCGGTGTGCGAGCGCGACATTCCGACGACCTTCGCGCTGCTGTGGACGGTGCAGCGCGCCGCGGAAATTCAGTGCTGCGCGGACCAAATCGGAGGCGAGAACGTGGTGCTCAGCGAGGCGGTACAGCGGCGTTGCCGCGACGTGGTCATGGACTTGGGCAGCGGCCTGCGGGTGGCCCGCCTCATGTTCGATGCCACCGTGCGTCAGATGCGATCACGGAGCGGCCGGGGGGCGCGCTGACAGGGCGCGAATATCAGGGCTTGGACGATGACGCTGGGCCCGCGTTCGTGCTGGGCACGGTACTCAGCGCCTTGCGTTCAGCAGCTGCCTTGAGACGCGATAAATAGGCATCGGCCTGGGCGCGGCCCGACCCTGACAGGGCATTCTTCTGCCAGACGGTGGCAAATTTGACCGCCGTGTCGAAGTCGCCGGTGGTTGCACACAAGCCTGCCAAAGTGCGCGCCAGGTACTCATTGCGAGAATGGGTGGCCCACACATGCTTGGCCCGCGGCAGGAAGTCTTTGGCGTAGTCCGCGTTGTGAGTCGTCGTCAGCAGATTCGTCATGCCGCCCCAGGACGCCAGATCCTCGGGATCGGCGGCTATCGCCATTTCGAAATACTTGCGCGATCGATCGCCGAGGGCCGTGGCATCAACTCCCAGAGCCGCATTTTTTTCCGCCCCGCCATAAAGCATGTCCGCATAGGCTTGGGCGCATTGTGCCGCGGCATTTTGCGATAGGGGCTCGAGCGCGCAAAGCCGATCCGCGTATTGCAGCGCCGCCGGATAGATGTGCTGCCGCAGCTGTGTTCGCATCAGTGCGATCAATGCATCTTCATTTTTCGGGTCGGACGCCAAGGCCTCGTTCGCCAGCGTCATAGCGCCGTCGACGTCCTGGCCATGCCGTGCGGCAAATACCGCGAGGCGTCCCTGCGCTTCGGAGTCGCTCAGGCGGCGCGGTTCAGTGCTGTCCGGTTCATCGGGAATCTGTATTTTGATGATTTTAATCACTCCCGCATTCAAGGCGTGCTGCATCTCCTTGTCGACGTTCTCGTAATCGGTGCCGAAGCTTGCCGCAAATGCCCGCGATCCCTCCTCTCCCTGATCCAGTTGCGAGAAATATTGATGGAAATTGGCGTGATATTTCTGCTCGATCACGATTTGATGCACCAGGAACCAGCATTCCGCGCTATAGCGGGTCAAAAAATCCGCCGATTGCAGCTGCGGATCGTTGTCCGCAATGTTCAAGAGGGTGCGCAGCGGTATCCAGCCGTCCGCGAACAGGGGCCGCAGGCGGTTGGCCACGAAACCCCCGAGGATCACTTGGTGGCGCTCGACCGACGAGGCACCGAACAACTCCGTGAGCCCTTTGCGGAACCAGAATGGATAGCGAAACGAGTAGCCG
The DNA here is from genome assembly GCA_963837435.1 of uncultured Gammaproteobacteria bacterium. GTDB lineage: Bacteria > Pseudomonadota > Gammaproteobacteria > Steroidobacterales > Steroidobacteraceae > Bog-1198. The sequence goes on along the minus strand of CAWINJ010000007.1, from coordinate 113,515 downwards.
CCGGCCATCAGGCTTCCGGTGTAGCCCGCATAGGCGTCGAAGTAGGGCATGTCCCGGTCGAGAGAAACATTCATCAATATCTGATTGTCGAAATCGGAAGGAAATGAAATGGACGAATACGATATGTCGGTCTTCCTCCACAGTATGTCGAATGTCCTTTGCGGTACGGCGAAGACGCGCGTGGGTGCGCGATAATCTTCGGCTTGAGTTTCAAGGACGGAGGCCAACGCGAGATCCAGACGATGCAGATTGTGCGCGATGGTTTTGGCCCGATCCGCGCTGCTGACGGCCGTCACGGAGATGCCTTTGTAGGTATAAGCCCAGTAAGTATCGGACGCCGCGGCGGTATTGGACAAGCAGGCGATGGACAGTGCGAGGGCGCAAGTCAAGCGGCTGTATTTCATGCGTTCCTCGTGCGGGATAGGTCAATCATAGGTGTCGTATCGCCAGGTATAGCTGTCGATTTTGCCCACCTTGGATACTGCGGCGCGGATCGTCGCGCGCACTCTAAGCGTGGCGCTGAGTTCATGCCACTGCGCCGCCCGCGGCGGCCGAGGCGGCTCGAAATAGCGCTGCATTTCCAGCAATGCCACGGTCCGGTGCGTCGCGTCGTTCAGGCGCTGCAGCAGGCACTGCTCGGCCTCGTCCAGTGCGCCGGCTCTCAATAAGGCCAGTTGCAGCGTCCGGGGACTGTCGGCGCGATGTTCCCGCAAATAGGTCAGTGCCTGGGCTTCATCCTCGGAATTGCCTCGTTCGATCGCGGCCGAAAGACGGACCGACTCGACTTGCATTCTTCCGTACGCGCTGACCTTGGCGGCGGGCGGTAGTGCCGCCAGCGCTTCCTCGGGCCGGTCCAGTTCACACAATAGATAGGCGAGATTGATGGATGGACCGACGGAGCTGGCCGGCTCCGGCAATTGGGCTGCTTTCCTCAGCGCAGCCACCGCCTCGTCGTATCGCCCCAGGTGCGACAGCGCGCGGGCCCGTGCATCCAATATCCAGCCATAGCTCCTCGCGAAATTCTCGTACGCCGCCGGGCCTGCACCGTTCTCCTGGATGCGGCGTTCGACCTCTGCCGCGAGCACCAGTACCTGCGCGTCCATCCGGAGGTCGGTCATGGCTGTCATCAAGTACTCGACGGCCCGCAAGGACCGCGGGTACTGGCGTACTACTTCCTGGAGTGCCTTGATGCGGTCTTGCGCCGCCCGCTGCGCATTGGACCGTACATATTGGAGCTTCAGCACCGCTTCGAAGCGAGCGTCGGTCCGCATGGCAATGATGTCATTCGGATCATCGATCAACACGGCTACCTGTGCGGCGCGGCCCGGCTCTTTCGCTGCCAGCAGCAAGCGGGTCAACTGGCGCCACAACCCGCTGGCGGTACGGCCGTCCGTCGGGTGCCAGCGGCGCTGGTACAGCGTCTCCAGCATTTCCAGCTGCACATCGCTCAATTCGGGCAGGTCAGTATTGTTTGCGACGCTGAAGATCGTTTCAGCCGGCAGAATGGAGATATCCGCTCCCCATTCTCGGAAAATGGCGGTAACGCATTGCGCCTCATCCCGCAGATCCTGCACGCCGATTGCTGCCTGAAGCCGGTTGCGCCAATCTTCGAGCGTCTGCTGCGGCATCTGTGTCGCCTGAATCGCGAATTGCTGAGCCTTGACGGGATTCTGGGTCTGCAGCATGACTTGAGCGGCGAGCGCCAGCGCCAAGTGGCGGCTTGTTTCGTCCGCCGTTGCAAATGAGGGATCCTTGAGCGCGGCGAGCACCGCGGTTTCGGCGGCGGCCATGTCCTTGCGATCGAACGCTTGAAGCGCCGCGGCGAGGTTAACCGATGAGGGGCTTGCTGAATTCGCGGCACCGGCCTGATCGGCGATGCTCAGCGGTGACGCGAGAACGAGTGCCGCCGCGATCGATGCCATCCATGTCGGATTCGCTCCCATCTGTCCCTGTATGTTATGGCGCTTCCAGGCGGTCGTGCACAGAATATCGCAAGACGGGGGCCGTAAACTACCGAGGGTTGCCGAACAGCCGATGCCCCAATCGAAACAGCGGCCAGCCGGTCAGCAGGATGACGATGCCCGCCAGCGCGAGTTGCGGCTCGAGAGTGAAGACCCGCACGGCCACGCCGAGCAGGCAGGCCATGTACAGGGCCGGCAGAATGGGATATCCCCACATGGAAAAGCCGCCATCGCCCGTGCGGCGGCGGCGCAGAACGAACAGCGTCGATGCGACCACGGCGAGGGTGAGCATGTCGGTGAATATCACGTAGTTCAGCAGCTTCTCGAAGGATCCGAGCAGGAAGGCAGGCAGCAGCATCGCCGCTCCGAAGAACAGCAGTCCCACTTCCTGTACCTGCGTGTCTGGATTCACACGCAGGAATGCCTTGGGCAGCACGCCGTCCTGCGCCATGGCGTAGAAGCTGCGCGGCATCTGCAGGATGGTGGCATTCACGAACCCCGCGGCGGAGAGGAACACGGCCAAGGAGACCAGTACTTCCCCGGAGGGTCCGAAGGTGGCGCGCGACAGCGCGGCCGCCACCAGCTTCGAGCCCGCGATGCCGCCGATTCCCAGCACCCGCTGATAGGCGAAGTTCAGCAAGAGATAAAGACCGACCACGGTGAGCATGCCGGCGGCGATGGCGAGCGGGAATCGACGCCGCGCCTCCTTCAAGTCGGCTCCCAGGTTCATGGTCAATTGATAGCCGCCATAGGCGTAGAAGCACGGGATCAATGCCGACGCCAGACGCAATCCCGGGGGCGCGGCGGCGGCCGGTTCCGGTGCGTTCACGTGCGGAGCGAGCAGCAGCGCGAGCACGGCCAGACCGAGGATCATGATGATTTTGAGAATCGACAGCAGATTCTGCACACGCGCGCCGGGCTTCACGCCGCGGTAGTTCAACGTCAGCAAGATCAGCATGGTCGCGACGGCCAGCACCAGCGAGGCATGCGGCGTGCGCCACGCGGGCGGCAGCAGCACGGGCATCAGGTAGTCGGCGCCGATGAAGGCCACGCCGGCGGCGCCCGCGCCCTGCATGAGGGTCTGCGACCAATTCAGCATGAAGGCGAGCGTCGGGTGGTAGCAGTCGGCGACGACGCGGTAATAGCCGCCGGCGCGCGGATAGCGCGAGCCGATTTCCGCAAAGGTCAGGGCACCGATCAAGCTGATGAGTCCGCCGGCGATCCACGCGGTGTAGAACAGAGCCGTGCCGCCGGCCGCGCCGGCGACGATGGCGGGAGTGCGAAAAATGCCGATGCCCACCACCAGGCTGAACACCACCATGGCCGTGTCGAAGGTGGACAGACGCGCGCGGATCGGGCTCTGGGCCTGATCAGCCGCCACGCAATGCTTCCTCTAGCAGGGCCGAGAGCCGCTTGAACTGATCCAGGCCGTTGTAGAGTTGCGCGGAAATGCGCAGCAGCGGCACGGGATGCGGATGAAGCCAGGTCTCGACTCCGCGCTCGCGGAACCAGTCATGCAGCCCCGCGCAGTCGAGCCCATGAGCGGGCGCGCCGGCGGCGGCCGGCGGCAGCGGAATCGAGGCCATGGAACCGATCATGGCCTCCGGGCAGGGCGGATCTTCTCCCAACGAGGCGAGCAGCAGCGAGCGGGCTTGCAGAGTCAGCTCGCGATTGGCCGTTATGACCTGCGGCCAGCCGCCGGGCAGCAGGCCGCCGATGAAGCGCAAGGCCTCGGGAATGCACAGCCAGGGCGTCGGATCGAAGGTGCCGGTCCAGTCGAATTCGGCCTGCAATCCTTCAGTGTAACCATGGCTGATGACGGTGGGATGCAGCAGGGCTTGCCGGTCGCGGCGCACGTGCAAGAAGGCGGCGCCCTTCGGCGCGCAAAGCCACTTGTGCGCATTGCCGGCGTAGTAGGCCGCGCCGAGATCCGACAGCGCGAGGGGCACCATGCCCGGGGCATGCGCGCCGTCCACCAGCGTGTCGACGCCGCGGCTCTGCAACTCGCGCACCAGGCGCGCCGCGGGCAGCACCAGTGCGGTGGGGCTGGTGACATGGTCGATGAGCGCCAGCTTCGTGCGCGGCGATACGCAGTTCACCACGGCGGAGACAATTTCCTCCTCATGGCGGCTGGGAAAGGGCAGCTCCGCCGTGACCACGCGCGCCCCGCTGCGCGCGGCGACGAACTCCACCGTCTTGCGGCAGGCCGCGTAGGTGTGATCGGTGACCAGCAATTCATCCCCGACTTCGAGCCGCAGCGAGCGCAGCACTGCGTTGACGCCGGCCGTCGCATTCGGCACGAACACCAGATCCGACGGCTCGGCTCCCAGAAAGGCCGCCAAGACTTCGCGCGCGGCCTCGAGGCGGGAGGGTAGAGCGGCGACCAGGAAGTCGACGGGTTCGCGTTCCATCTCCCGGCGTAGCGCCCCCTGCGCATCCAGCACGGCGATTGGGCAGGCGCCGAACGAACCGTGGTTGAGGTAGTCAACCGACGGATCAAGGCTCCAGAGCGCGGCAAGGTTCAATCCGTCTACCATTCGTCCATATTGGCATGCAAAACGGACATATTCGCGCTGAATTGATGCAAGCTAACTGTCGACAGCGGGCGCAATCGACGCCCGGCAGGTTCCAAAGCCTATGGGCACGCGGTTCGGTGCCGTGGCGACGGCGGATATGACGATTTCGTCGCCGTCGGCGAGAAAGGTGCGCGACTCTCCGGCAGGCAGAGCGATCGGTTGGCTGCCGCCCTGGGTCATTTCGAGCAGGCTGCCGAGAGTGTCGGCGGCCGGCCCGGAGATGGTGCCGCTGCCCAGCAGATCCGCGGGCCGCAAATTGCAGCCGTTGGAGGCGTGGTGCGCGATCATTTGCGCGACGGTCCAGTAAAGCTGGGATGCGCAGACCGAACTCAATCGCTGCGGCGGCAGCGAAGCCTCGCGCATGCGTTGGGAGGAAAGGCCGACTTCGAATCGGATATTGAACGCTCCGGTTGCCTGGTCCTGGTCGGACCATAGATGGGGCAGGGGTCTGGGGTCTTCGGCGGCCCGGGGCGCTTGCGCGATTCGGAATGGCTCCAGCGCTTCGGCCGTTACCACCCAGGGCGACACCGTGGTGTGAAAGCTCTTGGCGAGGAAGGGACCCAGCGGCTGATATTCCCAGGCTTGAATATCCCGAGCGGACCAGTCATTCAAGAGACACAGGCCGGCGATGTGGCCGGCTGCATCCCCGATGTCGATGGGCCGCCCGAGCGCATTACCGCCGGCAATCCATATGCCCAGTTCGAGTTCGAAATCCAGCCGCGTGGTCGGGCCGAATTCCGGCATCTCGCTGCCGGCGCGCAGCCGCTGTCCCCGCGGCCGTATGACCGGCACTTCGGAGGGTCGCACCGACGAAGCCCGGCCATGGTAGCCGATGGGCATGTACTTATAATTGGGCAGCAACGGGTTGGCGGGCCTGAACTGGCGTCCCACATTGGTCGCGTGATGAATGCCCGCGTAGAAGTCGGTGTAGTCGCCGATGGCCGCCGGCAGGTGCAGCGTGCAGTTGCGCTGATGGTGCAGCAGTGGGCGCGCCAAACCCTCAAACCGCCGATCGCACACGCTATCCGAAATCGCCCGGCGCAGCGCGGCGCGCTCGGCGGGCGGCCAGGCCATGACGGCGTTGAGCGTACCGCCGGATAGATCCTCCGGGGGAAACTCGGACAGCAGTCCGGCGTCCACGGCGCCGGCTAGATCGACGATGTAATCGCCGATGGCCGCGCCGGGCCGAGGCCTGCCGCGCGCTTCGCTGAAAATTCCCAGGGGCAGGTTCTGCGCGGGAAATTGCGGGTGGCCGGCGGCGGTCTTCACCCAGCTGCCGCGGTTGGGATCATGCGTCTCGTCGATCATACATTGCCGCTCGGCTTTGAGGATTCAGCGCGTCGGGTCGGCTTTCTCGAAGCCGCTCCAGCAACCATCATAGTCCCGCTGCAGCAGCGGCGTGTCGAGCGCGAAGCGGGTGGGCCGAATCACCCAGCGGCTCTCGAACATGAAAGCCATGCTGTCCTCGATGCGTTGCGGCTCGAGGCTGGCGTCGGAGGCCTTGCGGTAGCTCGGCAGATCCGGTCCGTGCGCCGACATTTGATTGTGCAAAGTGGCGCCGCCCGGCTCGAAACCCTCGGCCTTGGCATCGTAGCGGCCCACGATCAGCCCCATGAATTCGCTCATGACATTGCGATGAAACCACGGCGGACGGAAGGTGTTCTCGGCCACCTGCCATCGTGGGGGAAAAATCACGAAGTCGCAATTGGCCGTTCCGGCCGCTTCGCCGGGCGAGCTGAGCACCGTGAATAGGGACGGGTCCGGGTGATCGAAGCTCACCGTGCCCAGGGTGTTGAAGCGCCTCAAATCGTAGCGGTAGGGCGTGAGATTGCCATGCCAGGCGACCACGTCCAGGGGACTATGGTCCAGAGAGGTAACCCAGAGCTTGCCGGCGAATTTTTGGATGAGCTCGGTGGGAGCCGTGATGTCTTCGAAATTTGCCGCCGGCGCTTCGAAGTCGCGCGCATTGGCGAGTCCGTTCGAGCCGATGGGCCCCAGCTCCGGCAGGCGAAAGGGCACGCCGTAGTTCTCGCACACGTAGCCGAGCGCGTTCGCATCGATCAGCTCCACCCGAAAGCGCACGCCGCGCGGGATCAGGACGATTTGCTGCGGTTCTGCTTCGAGCACACCCATTTCGGTGACGAAGCGCAGCCGCCCCTGCCGTGGAACGATGAGCAGTTCGCCGTCGGCATCGAAAAACGCGCGGCCGGCCATGGACCGGTTCGCCGCGAACAGATGCACCGCCATGCCGTTGCCCTGCCCGGGATCGCCGTTGCCGCCGTAGGTCACGAGGCCGTCCACGAAGTCCACGGCGCCCGTGGGCGGCGGCGCTGGATTCCAGCGCAGGCGATTGGGCGTCGGTTCGGCCTCGTGGAAGGGTCCGGAGCGCAGCGCCGTTGCACGCGAGTACGGCGTAAAGGGCGCATGCGCCGCGGAGGGGCGCATGCGGTACAGCCAGCTGCGCCGGTTCTCGTGGCGCGGCGCGGTGAAGGCCGTGCCGGATAGTTGTTCGGCATACAGGCCGAAGGCGGGGCGTTGCGGCGAATTGCGGCCGGCCGGCAGCGCGCCCGCAACGCTCTCGGTGGCGAAGTGATTGCCGAAACCGCTCAAGTAGCTCATTGAGCGAGCTTCACGACACCGCGACGGATTTGATCGAGTTCCAGGCTTTCGAACAATGCCTTGAAATTGCCCTCGCCGAATCCATCGTTGCCCTTGCGCTGAATGATTTCGAAGAAAATCGGCCCGACCATGTTCTCGGTGAAGATCTGCAGAAGGATGCCGCCGCCGGTTTCCGGCGCGCCGTCGATCAGGATGCGGCGCTGGCGCAGGGCGGCGATGTCGTGACCATGCCCCGGCAGCCGTGCATCGATCATGTCGAAATAAGAGTCGGGCGAATCTTGAAAGCGGATGCCGTTGGCGCGCAGCCGATCCACGGTCGCGAAGATGTCGTCGGTGGAAAGCGCCAGGTGCTGGATCCCTTCGCCCTTGTACTGCTTCAGGAATTCCTCGATCTGGCTGTGCTCGTCCTGGCTTTCGTTCAAGGGGATGCGGATTTTATCGTCCGGCGCCGTCATGGCCTTGGAGAACAATCCGGTCGCCTGGCCCTCGATGTCGAAGTAGCGGATTTCGCGAAAATTGAAGATGCGCCGGTAGAAGTCCGCCCAATGCGCCATGCGTCCGCGGTTCACGTTGTGAGTCAGATGATCCAGGGTGTGCAGCCCGGGGCCGTTCTTGTCCTTGACCGCACCGGGCACGGCGACGAAATCGACGTCGTAGATCTCGCGCGCACCGTAGCGGTCGACGAGGTAGAGATTCGAGCCGCCGATGCCCTCGATGGCGGGGATGCTCAGCTCCATCGGCCCCACCGGACCCGTAATGGGCGTGGCGCCGCGGCGCAGGGCCTCATCGAAGGCAAGCCGGGCGTCCTTCACCCGAAACGCCATGGCATTGGCCGAGGCGCCGTGCTTGGCGCGAAAATCCGCCACCTGCCCGGCGGCATCCATGTTGAGCAGAAAATTGATGTCGCCCTGCGCGTAGCGCCGCACGTTCTTGGAACGATGGTTCGCCAGGTGAGTGAAGCCCATGGCGGCGAACAGGGAGGCGAGCGCTTGCGGATCGGGACCGGTGAATTCTACGAACTCGAAGCCGTCGAGTCCCAGTGGGTTCTCACGTGGGTCTTCCATCGCTGCCTCCACCTGATATAGTATCATTTGATACTATATAGAAAATGCCGCCATTTCGCAAGGTGCACGACCCGCCATGACACGCCGCGCCAAGCTGGTTCTCGATCGGTTCATCCCCTATCGCCTGTCGATGGCGTCCAATCTGGTCAGCGACACCGTGGCTACCGCGTATGAAGCCGCCTTCGGGCTGCGGATCCCGGAATGGCGGCTGGTTGCCGTCATCGCGGAGGCCGACGCCATCAGTCAATTCGAGATCTGCCGGCGCACCCGCATGGACAAGGTGACGGTGAGCCGCGCGGCCATTGCCCTGGCAGACCGGGGCCTGATCGAGCGCAGGCCCAATCCGCTGGATCAGCGCTCGCACTTGCTCGCGCTCACGCCGGGGGGCCGGGAACTCTATGGCCGAATAGCGCCCAAGGCGCTGGCCATCGAGGCGCAGATTTTTGGCGGCTTCACGCCCGCCGAGCTGCGGGCCCTGGTATCCATGCTCGAGCGCATCGACGCGGCGGCCTACGCTGTCGGCGCAGAGTAGCTTTCCCATGCCTGCAGTCACAATTCACAAACATTCCTAAGATAGCCTGGTCTATAGCCTCTCGGGGGTCCGGCCGGCATGAGTGAGGGCAATGCAGCATGAGCACAGATCGGGCAAAGCCGGCGCCGCGGGGCGGCGCCGAGGCATCCAGCGCCGCCGGACAGGGAGAGACCGGCAGTCTCATCGAATTTTCGCGAATCAGCAAAGCGCTCTACGACCGCCATCTGGTCTTCGACAAGGCGGTCGATTCGGCGCACGCGACGGCGCGCGAGCGCTTCGAGGCCTTCGCGCTCACGGTGCGCGAGGTGCTGGCCGAGCGCTGGGTGAAAACCAAGAGCACGTATGCGCGCGAGAACCCGAAGCGGGTCTACTACCTGTCCATGGAATTTCTCATCGGCCGCTCGCTCGCCAACAATGTGGCGAACCTGCTGCTGGGCGCCGACGCCGGCCGGGCGGCCGAGGAGATCGGGCTGGACTGGCTCGATACCCTCGAGCAGGAGCCCGATGCCGGGCTGGGCAACGGCGGCCTCGGGCGCCTGGCCGCGTGCTTCCTGGATTCCATGGCCACTCTGCAGTTGCCGGCGATGGGCTATGGCCTGCGATACGAGTACGGCATGTTCAAGCAGGTCATCTGCGACGGGTGGCAGCAGGAGCAGCCGGACAATTGGCTCGCGCGCCACGATCCCTGGGAGGTAAGGCGCGTACGCGACCAAGTCGAGATTCAGCTCAACTGCTCCTACGAGGTGCGCGAAGGAACCTTGCGAGCGATCGCCGGCAAGCCCTCGCGCCTCATCGGGGTTCCCTACGACCGCCCGGTCATCGGCTACGGTGGGAGAACCGTCAATACGCTGCGCCTCTGGGCGGCACGCGCACCGGAGTACTTCGACTTTCAGGCCTTCAGTCACGGCGAGTTCGTGGGCGCGGTGGCCGAGGCGCTCGAGGCTGAGTCTCTGACCCGAGTGCTGTATCCGGACGATTCCACCAGCCTCGGGCAGGGACTGCGCTTCGTGCAGGAGTATTTTCTGGTGGCCTGCTCGCTGGCGGATCTGGTGCGCCGTTTCCGGCGGCACAATGCCGATTGGTCGCTGCTGCCCGACAAGGCGGCCGTGCAGCTCAACGACACACATCCCAGCTTCGCCGTCCCCGAGCTCATGCGGATTCTGCTCGACGAGGCCCACCTGGGCTGGGACACCGCGTGGGACCTGTGTTGCCGGACTCTGGGCTACACCAATCACACCTTGCTGCCCGAGGCGCTCGAGAAGTGGCCGCTGGCATGGTTCGAACTGCTCGTGCCGCGCCAGCTCGAGATCATCTATGAAATCAACCGGCGGCTGCTCGACACGGTGCGCGCGAAGTTTCCGGGCGATCAGGCCCGCGTGCAGCGCACGAGCTTGATCGAGGAGGGCCCCGTCAAGCACGTGCGCATGGCCAACCTGGCCATTGTCGGCACGCACAGCACCAACGGGGTTGCGGAAATCCACTCGCGGCTGCTGCGCACGACCACGCTCAGGGACCTTGCGGAACTGTTTCCGGAAAGGTTCAACAACAAGACCAACGGAGTCACGCCGCGCCGCTGGCTGCTGCTCGCCAATCCGCCGCTGGCCGAGTTGATCACGCATGCCATCGGCGGCGCCTGGATCACGGATCTGAGTCAGCTCAGCCGGCTCAAGCCTCTGGCCGAGGACGAAGAGTTTCTCAGCCGCATCCGGCAGGTCAAGCTCGACACGAAGAGACAGTGCGCCGCCTGGCTCAATGCGAAGTTCGGCCTCGACGTCGATCCGAATACCCTATTCGACTGCCATATCAAGCGCATTCACGAATACAAGCGGCAGCTGCTCAACGCATTGCGCATCGTAGTGCTGTACAACCGGCTGCGGGACAACCCGCGCCTGGACCTGCCGCCGCGCACGTTTTTCTTCGCGGGCAAGGCCGCTCCCGCCTACAGCTTCGCCAAGCTCATCATCAAGTTCATCGAGAACCTGGCGCTTCGCATCGCCGCCGAGCCGGCCGCGAGCCGCAAGCTGCGGGTCATTTTCCTGCCGGACTACGATGTCTCGCTGGCGCAGCGGTTGATTCCCGCCAGCGACGTCTCGAACCAGATTTCCACCGCCGGCTACGAGGCGAGCGGCACCAGCAACATGAAGTTCATGATGAACGGAGCGCTCACCATGGGCACGCGGGACGGGGCGACCATCGAGATGGCGAGCGAAGCGGGCGAGGAGAACTTCCTGCTGTTCGGGCTGACCGCCGAACAGGTAGCCGGCAGCCGCGGCTGGTACGATCCCCGCTGGCACTACGAACACGATCCGGAAACGCGGGCGGCGCTGGACCTGATCGCCTCCGGGCACTTCAGCGGCGAGGATCGAGGCCTGTTCAGGCCGCTGCACGACGCGCTATTGCATCGGGACTTCTACATGCACTTGGCGGATTTGAATTCGTATCTCGAGGCCGAAGGGCGCCTGTGCGCCTGGTACGCCCGCCCGCGCGAATGGGCCCGCAAGGCGGTCTTGAACATCGCTGCCTCGGGGAAATTTTCCAGCGACCGGACGATCGCCGAATATGCGCAAGGGATTTGGGGCGTGACGGCATGCCCGGTATCGGAGTGACGGCATGCCTGGTATCGGCGTGACGGCATGCCTGGTACCAAAGTAGGATCGCCAATGAATCGTGAGGATCGACATTGAAGGGTGGAGTTCGATAATGAAGGGTGGGGTTCGATAATGAATGACATGTCATCGCTCGACAATGAAGAGCTGGTCCGACGCATCACGCGCGATCTTGCCGACAGCTACGATGAAGAACTCGAGCTCGAGATCGAAGACCGGCATCCGCTGCCGGATCTGACCGAGGGAGCCCATGGAGACGCCGACAAGGTGTATCGGCAGCGCTATTTCGGCGAGCTGTTTCGCCTGCAAGCCGAATTGGTCAAGCTTCAGGACTGGGTGGTGGAGGCCCGCCAGAAAGTGGTGATCCTGTTCGAGGGACGCGATGCGGCGGGGAAGGGCAGCGCGATCAAGCGAATCACTCAGCGGCTGAACCCGCGGGTGTGCCGGGTGGTGGCGCTGCCTGCGCCCAACGACCGGGAGCGCACCCAGTGGTATTTTCAGCGCTACGTATCGCATCTGCCGGCGGCCGGCGAAATCGTTCTATTCGATCGCAGCTGGTACAACCGCGCGGGCGTGGAACGGGTCATGGGGTTTTGCTCGGCCGAGGAATATGAGGAGTTCTATCGCTCCGTGCCGGAATTCGAGCGCATGCTGGTGCGCTCCGGCGTACGGCTGCTCAAGTATTGGTTCTCGATCACGGACGAGGAACAGTATTTGCGCTTCCTCGGGCGCATCCACGATCCGCTGAAGCAGTGGAAGCTGAGCCCGATGGACCTCGAATCGCGGCGCCGCTGGGAGGAGTACACGAAGGCGAAGGAGATCATGCTCGAGCGCTCGCATATCCCCGAGGCACGCTGGTGGGTGGTGCATGCCGTCGATAAAAAACGCGCGCGCCTGAACTGCATCGATCACCTGCTCAAGCAATTTCCCTACGGCGAAGTGCACAAGACGCCCGTGGTCCTGCCCGAGCGCGAGCGTCACGAGCACTATTCGCGGCAGGCCGTGCCCGCCGAGATGCTGGTGCCCGAGATTTACTGAGGGTGCCGCCCGGTGCGGCGGCGCTTCATTGCAGAGAGCGCTCCACCGCGCCGGCGATCTCCAACAGTCGCCGGTCGGCATTGCGAAGACCGAAAACCGTCAGGCCGACGGGGGCCGAGCCCGGCTCATGGCAGGGAATGGAGATTGCGCAGCCGTCCAGAAAGTTGACCATGCTCGAATTGCGCAGCGCCAGCATGTTGATCCTCACATAGGCTTCGTCCGATGCCAGATCGGTCAACAGCGGAGCAACGATGGGAACCGTCGGCATCAGCAGAGCATCGAAGGCGGCCAGGCGCGGCGTGACCCGGGCGATGAAGCTCGCGCGCTCGGCGTATAGATCGATGTAGTCGGCGGCATCCTGCTCGCTGCCGCGAAGGATGCGTGACGCGACTCGCGGATCGTACTGCGCTGCATCGCTCGCCAGCCGCGCGCGATGCAGCGCATAGGCCTCCGCCGAAGAAAATCCGCCCTTGCGATTGATGCGCGGCAGCTCCTCGAGCTCTTGAACGAGGAGGTTGCTCAGGCGGGCCCCCGCCTTGGCGAGCGCGCGCAGCGCCCGCTCCCAAGCGAACGCCACTTGCGGCACCATCCCCTCGAGGACATAGCCGCCGAGGACGCCGAATCGTAGGTGCTCGACGCTCATCGTCGTCTCGACCGCCGCCCCCGGAGCCAGGTCGAGCGCGGGTTCGTGGGACAACACGGCATCGAGCGCCGCGCAGCAGGCCACCGAGTTGGCCAGGGGTCCGGCCGAGTCCAGGGTCGTGGAGAGAGGGTAGCAGCCCGTCAGCGGCACCCGGCTTGCCGTGGGTTTGAATCCGACGATGCCGCACAGCGCCGCGGGGATCCGGCAGGAACCGCCGGTGTCCGTGCCCAATGCCGCGAATGCCATCGAATCCGTGACCGACACCGCCGCCCCGGATGAGGAGCCGCCGGGGATTCTTCCCTGGGCGCGCTCCCAGGGATTGAGCGGCGTTCCGTAGTGCGGATTGACGCCCAGGCCCGAGAAGGCGAACTCCGTCATGTTGGTGCGGCCGATGACGACGAAACCGGCGGCCTTGAGACGCGCCACGGCGGCCGCATCGCGTGCCGCAGGCCTCGTGCCTTGCAGCACGGTCGACCCGGCGGTGGTGACGTCTCCGGCCAGATCGAACAAGTCCTTCACCGAAAGCGGAATGCCCGCGTAGATGCCGGCGGCGGCGCCCCGCTTGCGCATCTGGTCGTGGAAATCCGCCGCCGCCAGCGCCTGCTCGGCGTGAACCGTCAGAAATACGCGCGAGCCTTCGCCGTCCGCCGCCCTGATCTTCGCCAGGCATCCCTCCACCAGTGGGCGGCTGCCGGTGCGGCCCGATGCGAGATCGCGAGCCAATTGCGCCAGGGTGAGCGGAGCATGGGCGCTCATGGGCGATGGCCGGCACATCCTCGCCGGCAGGGACGGCGCGCCGAATTCATTGCGACAGCAGAGTTCGCCGCAGCGCCGTGCGCCAACCGGCGACCGCTTCGGTGCGGCGGCCCGAGGGCATGGCCGGAGCGAACACGGCGCCCGTCGCCCAGGTTGCGGCAACGGCCTTGAGATCCGGCCAGACGCCCGTGGCGAGCCCCGCCAGAAAGGCGGCGCCGAGCGCCGTGGTCTCGAGCTCGGTCGGACGCTCCACCCGCGCATCGAGCACGTCGGCCAGGAATTGGCAGAACCAATCGTTGGCGGACATGCCGCCATCGACCCGAATGGTGGCCGCCGTGGTCGCGCCGTCCCGGGCCATGGCGGCCGTCAGATCCAGCGTCTGATACGCCACTGACTCGAGCGCCGCCCTCGCCAGATGCGCCGCGGTGGCGTCCAGCGTGAGTCCGCAGATCAGTCCACGCGCACCCGGTTCCCAATGCGGCGCTCCGAGTCCCACGAACGCGGGCACCATGTAGACCCCGTGCGTATCGGGTACCTGCGCCGCGAGCGCGGCCGTTTCCCCGGCGCTGCCGATGACCCGAAGCCCGTCGCGCAGCCATTTGATGGCGGCGCCGGCGACGAAAATCGAACCTTCCATGGCGTAGGTCGTTTGGCCCTTGATGCGGTACGCCGGCGTGGTCAGCAGCCGATTTTGCGACAGCACCGGCGTCGAGCCCGTATTGAGCAGTGCGAAGCAGCCCGTGCCGTAGGTGGACTTCACCATGCCCGGCTCGAAGCACGCCTGGCCGACCAGCGCGGCTTGTTGGTCTCCGGCTATGCCGGCGATGGGAATGGGATGCTCGAACAGTCCGGGGGCGGTCTCTCCGTAGACTTCGCTGCTATCCCTGACTTCCGGAAGCAGAGCGCGAGGTACACGAATCAGCCGCAGCAGTTCCTCATCCCATTGCTGGCGATGGATGTCGAAGAGCAGCGTGCGCGAGGCGTTGGTCACATCGGTGGCATGCACGCGGCCGCCCGTCAGCCGCCACAGCAGGAAGCTGTCGATGGTGCCGAAGGCGAGTTCTCCGCGCTGCGCGCGTTCGCGTGCACCCGGCACATTGTCGAGCAGCCACGCGATCTTGGTTCCCGAGAAGTAAGGATCGAGCAGCAGCCCCGTACGCTGCCGGACCATGTCCTCGGCGCCGTCCCGCTTGAGGCGGGCGCAAACATCCGCGGTGCGCCGGTCCTGCCAGACGATGGCGCGGTGAATCGGCGTTCCGCTGCCGCGATCCCAGATGACCGCGGTCTCGCGCTGATTGGTGATGCCGATGGCCGCCATGTCGCGCGCGCCCAGGCCGGATTGCGCGATGGCTTCGCGCGCCGTCGCCAGGCTGTCGCGCCAGATGTCCTCGGCGTCGTGCTCCACCCAGCCCGCGGCCGGATAGTGCTGCGGGAATTCGCGCTGCGCGACGGCTATTTTCCGCGCGTCGCGGCCGAACACGATGCTGCGCGTGGAAGTCGTTCCCTGGTCGATGGCCAGTACGTGTCTCGATCCGCTCATGGTCTTGCTCCTTCGCCCCGCGCCTGCGCGGCGCGCCGCGCCGGAAGAAACGGCCTGATCGCCGCCTGATACAGACCGCCGCCGACGACGCCGCCGAGCAGCGGGCCGGCGATCGGTACCCACCAATAGTTTTGTGGTGCGGGCAGAGCCTGCGCCCCCCAGCCGCTAAGGTAGCAGAAGAGGCGGGGCCCGAAGTCGCGCGCCGGGTTGATGGGCCAGGCCTCCAAGTATCCCGCGGATGCGCCGATGGTGGCCACCAGCAGGCCGATGATCAAGGCGCCGGTATTGGCGGTGGGCGCGAGCGTATTGAAATCCTCGGTGATGGCGAAGATGCCGAGCACCAGGATGCCCGTGAGCACGATTTCGTCGACGAAGGCGTGCAGGGGCGTGATCCCGGCGCTCGGGTGAGTGAAGAACACGCCGGCGGCGCCGCCATCCAAATTGCGGCTCAGATGGTGCAGCTCGTTGTAGTGATCGAGCACCGGCGAGAACAGCAGATAGACCAGGGCGGCGCCGAGAAAGGCCCCCAGTATCTGGGCGCCGATGTAAGGCAGCACCTTGGACCGGGGGAATTTGCGAAACAGCATCAGGGCCAGAGTGACTGCGGGGTTGGCATGCGTGCCGGACACCGGCCCGGTTACGTAGATGGCGAGCGTGACGGCGAGACCCCAGGCAATGCAGACGCCCCAGTAGGCATTCACGTAGGGACTGGGATCGTACAGCGTGTACATCGCGGCGGCCGAGTCGCCCAGCCCCAGAATGATGAATGTCGCCATGCACTCGGCGAGCAATTCGCCGACACGGACGCCGCTTGTCTGCTCATCGCTGCTCATGCGTTCTCCCTCAATCTCTTCGATCGTTGCGCTCACCCGGCCCGGGCGGCTCTCCCCAAACCCACATCCTGCCCGATGCTTTGCAAGTAGGCACTGAGTCTTCTCTCGTCCGCGGCCGAGGCGTGCAGGCCGGCCTTCGTATGCCGCCAGTAAATGTCCTCGGCCGAGGCGGCCCATTCTTCGCGCACCAGGAAATCGACCTCCAACTTCGTCAATCCACCGCCGAAGTCCTCGCCCATGCTCTGCCGCGAATCGACGCCGGCCAGGAGCCGCGAAATGCGCGTCCCGTAGGCGTGAGCGAGCCGCTGCGCCTGGACCGCGTCGAGGAACGGCCAACGGCGGCGCACCTCATCGATGAAGGCTGGCACATCGGCGCCCGGGATGTCGCCCCCCGGCAGAGGCACCTTCCCCGTCCAGGGTTTGCCCAAGGGTCCCAGATGGGGTTCGAGTTTCCCGAGCGCGTGCTCGGCCAGCCGCCGGTAAGTGGTGATCTTGCCGCCGAAGACCGATAGGACGGGCGCTCCGCGCGCGGCCTCGACGTCGAGCACGTAGTCGCGAGTGACCGCCGCGGCATCCGAGGCCGCGTCATCCCACAGGGGACGAATTCCGGCGTAGCTCCACACTACATCGCCCGGGCCGATCTGCCGCTCGAAGTAGCCATTGACCGTCTGGCACAGGTACTCGACTTCCACAGGGTCGATGCTCATCGGCCCAGGGTCGCCGGGCCAGGGCACGTCCGTCGTGCCGATGAGAGTGAAGTCGTTCTGGTACGGAACGACGAAGACGATGCGGCGGTCGGCGTGCTGCAGCACGTAGGCGTGATCGCCCTCGTAGATGCGGCGCACGACGATATGGCTGCCCTTGATGAGCCGCACCGCTTGCCGGCTGCGGCAATCCAGGCGCTGGGCCAGCACCTCGGCCACCCACGGTCCGGCCGCGTTGACCAGGGCGCGGGCGATCACCGAGGCCTGCTGCGAGGCCCGATCCTCGATGAGGACCTTCCACACATCGCCCTCGCGCGCGGCACGGACCAGTCGATGGCCCACTCGCACCTGCGCACCACGCTCGGCCGCGTCCTTGGCGTTCAATATGACCAAGCGGCTGTCGTCCACGGTGCAGTCCGAATAGGCAAAGCCCCGGCGTAGGGTCGAGCGCAGCGGCTGCCCCAGCGGGGATGTTGCAAAACGAACATTTGCGGAGCGTTCCAGGCTATTCCCGAGCGCCAGATGATCGTAGAAGAACAGGCCCAGTCGAACCATCCAGGCCGGGCGAAGTCGCTGCCGCTGATCATAGGGCAGCACGAAGCGCTTGCGATGTACCAGGTGGGGGGCGATCGCCAGCAGCCGCTCGCGCTCGGCGAGCGCCTCGTGCACCAGCCGAAACTGAAAATATTCGAGGTAGCGCAGGCCGCCGTGGACGAGTTTCGTGCTGGCGGAGGAGGTGTGCTGCGCTAAGCTTCCCTGCTCCACCAGCAGCACGCGCAGGCCCCGGCCGGCCGCATCGCGCGCAATGCCCGCGCCGTTGATGCCACCGCCCACGATGAGAAGATCGAACGCGCCTTCGACGGCCAAATGAGCCCCTTTCCCGCGACGAGACGCCGATGAGAATGCAATGCAGTAGAGTTTCGTTTTAGAATAACTTGCATACAAATCGTTCGCAAGCGAAACTCAGGCTTCGACATCGCCCACGACGTGCAGGGCGACGCCGCTGGCGACCAGCAGCTGCAGGATGGCGGGCCGCGGCGGGCGATCGGTGAACAGGGCCGACACCTCGGTGAGCGAGCCCATGCGCACCATCGGATGACGTATGAACTTGGTGTGATCGGCCAGCAGAAATGTCTGACGGGAGTTGCTGATGATGGCACGCGCCGCCCTTACCTCATCGTAGTCGAAGTCCAGGAGAGTGCCTTGTTCGTCGATTCCGCTGATGCCGATGATCCCGTAGTCCACCCGGAATTCGCCGATCATGTCGCAGGTCGACTGTCCGACGATGCCGCCGTCCCGATTGCGGACGGTTCCACCGGTCACCATCACCGTGAACGAGGTGTTGCGGGACAGGGTCTGGGCGATGTTGATGTCGTTGGTAATGACGCGCAGGTCCTCGTGGCCCGTGAGCGCGTGGGCGAGCGCCTCGGTGGTCGTACCGATATTGATGAACAGCGAGGAGTGATTCGGGATGTGGCTGGCGGTGAGCTTCGCAATCGCCTCCTTCTCCGGCGTGCTCAAGCCCTGACGCTCGGCGTAGTCGATGTTCTGGATGCTCGACGCAAGGCCGGCGCCGCCGTGGTGGCGGCGGATTTCCCCGTCGTCGGCCAGCTTGTTGACGTCGCGCCGCACCGTCTGCACGGTGACTCCGAAGGTCTTGGCGAGTTCCTCGTTGGTCACATAACCGCGCTCGCGCACGATGGAGACGATGTGGCGATGGCGGTCATCCGCGCTGGTTCGGCTCATGGTTGTATCCGTTGCATCCGGTTCCAGGTATTGCATCGCCGCTATGATGCCCTATTCGTGCCGCGGCGGCGCCCGCGGCCATCGTTGCACGCCCCGGGACGGACCGACCCGGCCCGGGCGGCATAGGCGCCGCGGGATGTCAGGCACTCGCGTTCTCATCGATCTTGCCGGCGAGGTGGGCCTGCTGCTCTGGGGTACCCACATGGTCAGCACCGGCGTGCAGCGAGGCTACGGCATGGCGTTGCGCCGCGCCCTGGAACGCAATTTGGAGCGCCGCTGGCTGGCCTTCCTGACGGGACTCGGCGTCACGACTCTCCTCCAAAGCAGCACCGCCACCGGGTTGATGGCCATGTCCTTCGCCGCCGCCGGCGTCATCGCGCTGCAGCCGGCGCTGGCCGTCATGTTGGGGGCGAATGTCGGGACGGCGCTGGTCACCCAGGTGCTGTCGTTCAACGTCAGCGTGATCGCATCGCCGCTGCTGCTGGCGGGGGTTCTCACCTTTCGTTGGTCGGCGGGCAGCCGCGTCAAGAATGTGGGTCGCGCGGCCATTGGCCTCGGGCTCATGATCCTGGCGCTATCCGGCCTGCAGCGCACGCTGGGCCCGGTGGAAAACACGCCGCTGCTGCGCTCCATCCTGCAGTCGCTCAACGGCGAGCCGCTGCTCGCAGTGCTCATCGCCTCCCTGCTGACCTGGGCCTGCCACTCGAGCGTCGCAATCGTGCTGCTGGTCGCATCGCTCGCCGGATCTCACCTGCTCGGCGCGCCCGAATCGCTGGCATTGGTGCTCGGTGCAAATCTCGGCGGCGCAATGCCGGCCTACGCTCATGCATCGACGCCGGTGGCGCGGCGCCTGCCGCTCGGCAATCTGCTGGTCCGCCTCGTCGGCGTGATTGCGGTGCTCGCGGCGCTTCCCCAGGCCGTGCGGCTGCTGCGATTCGTGTCCGTGACCGATGCGAGGCTGCCCGTGGATTTTCACCTCGCCTTCAATCTGGCGCTGGCGTTGATATTCCTGCCCTCCGTCGAGCATCTCGCGAGGTGGCTGATCCGCCTGCTGCCCGATCCACCCCAGCCCGCCGATCCTGGCCGGCCGCTCTACCTCGAGAGCGCGGCGCTCGACTCGGCGACCGTCGCCTTGGCCAACGCCACGCGCGAGTCGCTGCGCATGTCGGACATGGTGGAGGGAATGCTCAAGCTTTCTCTCGAGCTGTTCCGCAGCCAGAATCGAGATCTGTCGCCGGGCATCCTGGCGGCCGACCGCGCCATCCGCCAACTCGGCAGCGCCATCCGCAGTTACTTGGTGGCCATCGGCAGTGAGCAGACGCTCGACGATCCGCGGGAGGGCGCGCGGCTGCAGGATATCTTGTCGGCCGTCATCAACGTCGAACACGTGAGCGACATCATCGCCAACAGCCTGATGGAGTCCGCCGTCAAGCAGCAAAAGCGCGGCCAATCCTTGTCTGCCGATGAGCTCGAGGCGATCGCCACCATGCACAGCGAGCTGTTCGAGAGCTTGCGCCTGGCGATGGCCGTGTTCCTGCGCGCCGACCAGGCCGACGCGCAGCGTCTCGTGCAGCGCAAGGCGCGGCTGCGCGAGCTGGAAGCGAGCACCACCGCGTTGTGCGTGCAGCGTCTGCGCGATGTCGCCTTGGCGAATCGCGCCCTCGTCGCCGACGCGGCCGCGCCGGCGCGCGATGAGAGCGGGGTGCTCCGAGTGGTGCGCGATCTGAGGCGCATTCACTCGCATCTGGCGAGCTTCGCCTATCCGGTCTTGACGCGCCCCGGCGCGGGCCGCTCGATATCGGGCAGCAGCGCCGCCAGCAAGCCGATCAGCGGCAAGAACGCGCACAAGCCATAAACGCGCTCGATGCCGATGGAATCCGCAAGCGCGCCAAGACAAGCGGCGCCCAGTCCGCCCATGCCGAATGCCAGCCCGAAGAACAGCCCCGAGATCATGCCCACCTTTCCCGGCACCAGCTCCTGCGCGAACACCACGATGGCCGGAAAGGCCGAGGCCAGAATGAGGCCGATGACCACCACCAGCGGGCCCGTCCAGAAAAGATTGGCATGGGGCAGGGCGAGGGTGAACGGCAAGGTACCGAGGATGGAAAACCAAATCACGCGCTTGCGCCCGATTCGATCGCCGAACGGTCCGCCGAGGATGGTGCCGAGCGCGGCGGCGGCGAGGAAGGCGAACAGCTCGAGCTGCGCGCCCTGTACCGACATCCCGAAGCGGTGGATCAAGTAGAACGTGAAGTAGCTGGTCAGGCTGGCCAGGTACACATACTTCGAGAATACCAGCGCCAGCAGCACGCTCATGCCGCGGGTCACGCTGCCCCTCGGCAGCTGCGCATGACCGGCCTTGTGCGCGGCGCCGCGCGACAGCCGGCCGAGGCCGTGGTGCTTGTACCAGGTCCCTACGTTCCACAGGATCGCACCCGAGAGAAGCGCCAACAGCGCAAAGAACATGAGGCTGGACTGGCCCCATCGCACGACCACGAGCGCCGCGGCCAGCGGACCGAGCGCCTGCCCGGCATTGCCCCCCACCTGGAACCAGGATTGCGCGAGACCGTGCCGGCCGCCGGAGGCCATCCTGGCAACCCGCGAGGATTCGGGGTGGAACACGGATGACCCCACGCCGAGCAGGGCGGCGCCGGCCAGCAGCAGCGCATAAGTATGAGCGATGGACAATACCGCGAGCCCGGCCAAGGAAAACACCGTGCCTCCGGGGAGGGCGAGCGGCGTGGGCCGGCGATCCGCGTACAACCCCACGAGCGGCTGAAGAATCGATGCGGTCAATTGATACACCAAGCTGACGATGCCGATCTGACCGAAGCTCAGGCCGAAATCCGCCTTCAAATTCGGATAGATGGCCGGCAGCAGCGACTGCATCATGTCGTTCAGCAGGTGGCAGAAGCTGATGGCGAGAATCACGGCAAAGACAGTGCCGTCGGCGTGTCCCGAGGCGCGGCCGCTGACCTCACTCATGACCCGCTCCTGCAATTGCATGTGTTGACCCTCTACGTGGGAAAGGAGCTACCATACGGCCTTTGGCGGCGGCCCGCTTTACCGGGTGGGTCTATAAGCTTCGAGAGTGGGCCGTGTGAGTGGACCAGTGCAGCGCATCATTTCCAAAGAGCTCGAGGACATCCCGCGGCCGGTGCTCGCGATCAGCAACGACTATCCGGCCTCCTTCGAAGTCGATCGCCACCAACATCGGCGCGGCCAGCTCCTGTACGCCGCCCGCGGCGTGATCGCGGTGAGCACCCCGGCGGGCGCCTGGGTGGCGCCGCCCGAGAGGGCGGTGTGGATTCCCGGGGGTACGCCGCATTCAGTCCGGATGGTGGGCGCGGTGAGCACGCGCAGCGTGCTGATCGAAGACGGCATCTGCCCCGCGCTCGGGCGCGACTGCCATGTGTTGGGCGTGTCGGCGCTGCTGCGCAGCCTGCTGGTGACGGCCGCGGAAATGCCCATGACCTATGAGCTCGGCGGCCGCGACGGCATGGTCATCGACTTGCTGCTGGCGGAGCTCGAGCGCGCGCCCGTGATTCCGATCGCCGTGCCGTTCCCGACCACCGAAGCGTTGGCGCGCAAGTGCCATGCCTTCCTCGAACGCCCGAGTCCGCACGACACCATCGCGGAGTGGAGCGCCGAGCTGTCCATGGGCCGCCGCAGCTTTACCCGCCGCTTCCGGCGCGAGACGGGAATGAGCTTCGCCGAGTGGCGTCAGCAGGCCTGCCTGTCGATCGCCCTGCCGCGGCTTGCGGCAGGCGAGGCGGTCACCTCGATCGCACTCGATCTGGGATACGACAGCTCGGCGGCTTTCGCCACCATGTTCAAGCGCCGGCTCGGGATTCCGCCGAGCCATTATCAGTCGTAGCGGTCGGGGGTCGTAGCAGCCGGCGGTCGCAGCAGCCGGGGTCCTTCAGGAGGGCAGCATCAGCACGAAGCCGTCGCATTCATAGGCGTAGAAGCGCCAATCCCGCACGGTCTTGGGCGTGCCGAGTATCACCAGCTGTTGCCGCAGGTTGGCGAAGTCGTTGAACACATCCGAGGTGCTCATGATCCGCTCGTACTTGCGCAGCAGCGAATCGGTCTCGGTGCCCTCGTCGGCATAGGTGATCAGCACCTTCAAGGGTGCATTGAACTGCTGCAGCTTGTTCATCGCCTCGAAGGATTTGGAACCAGCGTTCTCGTGCTCGAGCGCGACCGAGATCCATTTCGCATAGACGCCGCTGCTGCCGAGAGGATCCGTGCCGCGTTCCTCGAAAAACATCCCATCGAGGGTGTAGTACTCCTTCTTCCACGACAGCAGGCCCAGATGCCTTGCGATCTTGGGAAATATGCTGGATCGCATGTAGTAGTTGTAGGACTTGGTTTCAAAGCCGACCGCGGTGCGAAAGGCAGCGCGTTCGGACTCCATCACCGCTACGAATGCATTGCGAAATTCCCTGGGAGTGACTCTATTCATCGCGGGGCATGCGGAAATGTCTCAATGGGCACAGATCGTAGTTTAGTCCGTCAGGCGCGCTCGAAGCGAGCCACGATTTCCACGTGGCCGGTGAACGGCATGAGATTGAAGGCCGTCAACGCAGCAAGGCGCAGCTTCCGGGGGGATGTCAGTCGCTCGGTGTCGCTGAGGAAGGAGTCCAGCCCGCAGCTCACGTAGACGAAGCGTTCGGGCGCATGCTCCCGCAGAAACTCGATCAGCTCGGAGTCGAGGCCCTTGCGCGGCGGGTCCGCAATCACCACCTGGGCGCCCGATGCGGCGCCACAGGCCGCGCCCGCCGGACCCGGGAATACCGATACTTTAGCGCGCTCCGCGGGTTCCAGCCCATCGAGCCCAAGCTCGAGCCCGCGCAGCGAGTGCGGGGCGGCCTCGTTCATGCGGAGCTCGCCGGCGCGTTCCAGCACCGACAAGCCGATGGCGCCGACCCCCGCATAGAATTCGGCGACCCGCGCGCCCTGCGGAATCTGGGCACGCACATGCTCGACGATGCGCTGGGCGACATCGAGATTGCTTTGCCCGAACGCACCCGGCGGGTAGTGCACCGCCGGTCCGCCGAAGCGCTCGATCACGCCGGCCGGTCCGTACCAGTGATGGAAGTCGGGGCCGAGGATGGTGTTGGAAGGTTCGCATTGGGAATTGAACCACAGGCTGTGCAGCTCGCTGCCAAGTCGTTCCCGGATCAGATCCAGGCACGCCGCCAGGGGTTCGACACTGGCACTGTTGGCGACGAGCACCACTTGTGCGCTCTGGGAGCTGCGCTCGATCGCCACTTGCAGATAGCGCGCCAGACCCAGATGGGCCGCGTCCGAGTAGCAGGTCACACGGGCATCGACGAGCGCGCGCCGCACGATGGTCGCGACGCGGTTGATCAGGGGGTGCTGAACGCTGCAGCTCGGAATGTGAACCACCCGGTGGGTACCCAGCTCGAACAGCCCGAGCTTGGGCGAGCCCAGCCGGCCGCGGATGGCAAGCCGGGCGCGCAGCCGAAACCCGGATGTTTGCCCGCAGGTCACCGGAACATCGGAGAGGCCGTGAAGGCGCGCCACTGCATGCAGCGCGCCCAGCGCCTCGGGCGCGATGCCGGCCTCGCCGAAGCGCGGGCAGCCCGGGCAGGGCGGACGGTGGGGGCAGGACGGGGATTGCTCCGTTTGCCGAGGCTTGCGAGACTCTAGTTGTCTTGCTTGTCTTGTGTTCGTGCGCACCGTGCCGTCAACGTAGCAGATAAGCCTGCAACGGCATATCGCACCAATTGCGCGCCCGTTCGCAGATTGAGCTTGCGCTTGATGCGCTGACGATGCGATTCGACCGTCTTGATGCTGAGATGCAGCGAGACCGCGGTTTCCCGCGTGCTCATGCCCTCGCCGATCATGTGCAAAATCTGCAATTCACGGTTGCTGAGTCGATCGACCGGATCCGGCGACAAGGTCGAGTTCCCGGCCGCATATCCACGAATGAGGTTGCGGCCGACGGCCTCCGACACATAGACCTGGCCATCGAGAACCCGCCGCAACGAAGCGAGAAATTGTTCGCTCGGCGCCTGTTTCATGATGTAGCCGCTTGCGCCGGCGGACAGCGTGCGCTCGGCATAGAGGTTCTCATCGTGCGCCGACAGCACGAGAATGGGCAGACGCGGGTACTGCTCGCGCACCATGCGCACCAGTTCCATGCCGTCGACGTGCCGCAGGTTGATTTCGCAAATCAGCGCATCCGGCAGCAATTCGCCGATGGCTGATCGCGTGTCGTGCGCTGTCTGGGCTTCTCCGCAGACGGCCAGATCCTCCTCGCCTTCCAGGATGTGGCGCAGGCCGTGGCGAACGAGGGGATGATCGTCGACGATCAGCACGCGCCGCGCTCGGCGCTTGCCCGCGGCGATCGCCTGAGGGGGTGCGACCGTGCCGGCCTGGGCGTGGCTGGAAGTCATTCCAGCGAATCCGCGCCGCGTGACACCAGCGCCGCAAGGGCGGCGACTATTCCGGTCCGGGTTCCGGTACGGTCCACGAGCATGGCCTCCAAGCGCGCGGCCGGCTGCGGCGGACAACAGTGATATCCCTGCCATTGATCGCATTCGAGCCGCGTCACGAACTCGAGCTGTTCCACCGATTCGATTCCTTCCGCGACCACTTTGAGGCCGACGCTGCGGGCGAGGGAGACGATGGCCCGGACGATCGATTCATCGGTGCGGCTGACGGTCAAGTCGCGGATGAAGCTGCGGTCGATCTTCAGCTTGTCGATCGGAAAGCGCCGCAGGTAACTCAAGCTGGAATAGCCCGTGCCGAAATCATCGATGGCGACGCTCACTCCGAGCTTGCGCAGCTGCTTGAGCGCTTCTGCGGACTCTTCCGGATTGGTCATCAGCGCGCTCTCCGTCAGTTCGACCTCCAGGGAACGCGCGTCGAGCCCGGCATCGGCAAGCGCCGCACGGATCATTTGCACGATGTTCTGGTGGCGGAACTGCGCGGCGGACAGATTTACCGCCAAGGGGAAGGTGGCGCCCACTTCGAGCTGCCACGCGCGGGCCTGCCGGCAGGCTTCGCGAATCGCCCATTCGCCGAGCGGAATGATCAGCCCGGTCTCCTCGGCGAGCGCTATGAAGGAACTCGGCCCGATGATGCCCTTGGTGGGATGGTGCCAGCGCAGCAGCGCTTCGGCCGCGACGATTCTTCCCGTCCTGACGGAAATCTGCGGCTGGTAGTAGAGCTCGAACTCCTGCGCCGCCAGGGCGCGGCGCAGGTCGCTCTCGAGCGCCAGCCGCTCCTGCATCGAATCGGTCATGCCGGGCTGAAAGAACAAGGCCTGGCTGCCGCCGCGCTCCTTGGCGATGTCCATGGCCACTTCCGCGTGGGCGAGCAGATCGTCGCTGCGGCGGCCATCGTCGGGCCACACGCTCGCGCCGATGGTGGCGTGCAGGCTGACCTCCATGCCGTTGACCCGCAGCGGCTCACGGAATGCCGCCAGAATGGCGGCTGTAACGGCCTGCGCCTCCATGCGCGCGGCGACATTGTCGATGAGCACGGCGAATTCATCGCCGTCCAAGCGCGCGAGCGACGTCGAGCTCGGCACCACCGCGGTGACCCGGCGGGCGATCTCGGTCAGCAGCCAGTCCCCGACGCCGTGGCCGAGCGAATGATTGATGGCGCTGAAATGATCGAGATCGAACACGGCAATCGCAACCCCGCGGCCGGGGCGCCGAGTGTCGGCAATCGATTTGGCGAGCCGGTCCTTGAAGCGCTGCCTATTGGGCAGGCCGGTGAGCGAATCATGCGTGGCGAGATATTGCAGGCGGGCGTGAATTTCCTCGAGCTCGCGGGCATTGCGGCTCGAGCGCTCTTTGAGCAGCGTGCAACAAGTCGCGATCGCCTGAGCGACGGCCAGCACGGCGCAGCCGAGCGCCGCCACGCTGATCGCCAGCAGGCGCCCGGCCGGCTGCGCCTCCTCGCAGCAGGCGCTGAACGCCAGGCGCGAGCCGGCCAGCATCTGCGCGTTCGTGCTGAAAATCCCGAGGCCGCCGGCGAGCGTCGCCAGAAGCCGGATACCGCGCGCCGGCCAGGATCGGTCGCCTCGACGCGAGAGCCAGATCCACAGTCCCAAAAGAAATGTAAGGTAGGCAAGCAGAAACGAGCCGCCGACCCATGACAGGTCCTCGTGCAGCGTCGAGCGGCCGGGCAGCTCATCGAGCGCCGTCCAGCGGGTGGCCACGATCCCGACCGCCAGGGCGAATGCGCTGCCCGCCATGCAGGCCGTGTCGGGCTCGCGGCGCGCCACGAACAGCAGCGCGCAGGCGTGGCTCAAGGCGGCGACGGCAAAGGGCATAAGCAGCCAGGCCAGGCCGACGTTCGGTTGCTCTTGCGGCCAGAGAGACAGTATTTGCACGGCATTCGTGGCCCACAGACCGAATGCCAGGGCGAGCGAACTGAGCAGGACCGTGCAAGCAACTCGGCGCACGCCGGCGGCAGAGACCTGCACGGCCAGGGTGAACGTCGTATGCGAAACGAGAAGGGCCAGCAACGCGGCCAGCGTCAGTGCCCAGGCATCCATTGTGGGAACAGTCATCCATCCGCCTTGCGGTAGCTATTGCCGACAGAGCCCGGCAAGGTACGGCCTTGGGGCGCCGCGGAACATCGCGATGACTGGGTAGAGGGGTGGGGGAAACTATGTAGCGCGGCGGCGCCCCACGGGAGCGCCCGCTCGGAGTTTCAACTCGGAAGCGCCCCTAGGGCTCGATGATCTTGTTCCTGATGGCGTAGCGGACCAGTTCCGCCAGGGAGCTGAATCCCATCTTGCGCATGATGTTGCTGCGGTGCGTCTCGGCGGTCTTGACGCTTATTTTCAGCACCCGCGCGACGTCCTTGTTGCCGTTGCCCTCGGCGAGCAGCTGCACGATTTCCCGTTCGCGCGCCGACAGCGTCGGCACCGAGTTGGGATCGCGCGTTTCGCTGCGCAAATAGCCGTCGAGGACCATGCGGGCCACGTTCGAGGTGAAGAATGGCCTGCCGTCCAACAGCGCATGCAAGGCGGCGACCAGCACCCGGCCGGCGTCCGATTTCAGCACATACCCCTGCGCGCCGGCGCTGAGCACCTCGCGCACCAGCTGTTCGGATTCGTGTGCGGTCAAGATGAGAATGCGCGCCGAGGGCTCCTCGGAGAGAATTCTGCGCGTCGCTTCCAGGCCGTTCAATTCCGGCATGGTCAGATCGAGCACCACGATGTCCGGTTTGAGGGCGGCCGCCGACGACACTGCCTCTCGGCCGTTGGCCACCGCGGCGACTACGGTCCAACCCGGCACCTGCGACAGTTCCACCGCCAGGCCGCGCCTCACCAGTTCATGGTCGTCGGCGATCAAAATGCGGACGGACTTCATCGCTACGCCGCCCGCGCGGAAATCGCGATGGTCGCGCGCACCCGGGTCCCCGTGCCGGTCGATTCGACCGAGAAGGTGCCGCCGATTTGCCGGATGCGTTCGCGCATGCCCGCCAAACCGACTCCCAAGGACGGCGCATCGAGATCCGCGCCGGCTGTGCGCGCCATGCCGCACCCGGCATCCTCGACCTCGAGGGTGACGCTGTTGGACTGCACTTTGAGCCGGATGGCCGCCCAGGGACTGTCGGCATGGCGATGGATGTTGGTGAGCGCCTCCTGCGCCACCCGGAACAAGCTCAGCTCATCATCCCGCGGCAAGCGCTGCATCGCCACCGGCAGATCGAGCCGGACCTCGATGGTGCTGCGCTGGCGAAATCCGTCGGCCAGCCAGCGAAGCGCGCTGAGCAATCCCAGCTCATCGAGCAAGGGGGGATGGAGCAGATAGGAGGCGGTGCGGATCTCCGTCGAGCACTGCGTCGCCAGGCGAGCGCAGTGCTCGAGCAGTTCGCGCCGCTCGGCGCCGATCGAGCTCGAGTCATGCATCAGCTGCGCAAGACCGAGTTCCAGGGCGGCGAGCGACTGGCCGGTCGAGTCATGCAGGTCGCGCCCGATACGCCGCCGCTCCTCGTCCTGCGAGCGCATCAACTCGGCTGACAGCATCCGCAGCTCCTGCTCGGCGCGTTTGCGCAAGGTGACATCGTGCACGACGCCGAGCGCGAGCACGGCATTGCCCGTGTCGATGCTCGACAGGTCCACCTCGGCCGGGAAGGTCTCGCCCGTATCCGCGCGCTTATGCAGCCATTCGAATGTGGTGCCGCCTTCATTCAGGGCGGTCGCGATCCGCACCCGGGCGAGATCCTCGGAGCGTTCACCTCCGGGCTGATGTTCCGGCGACAGTGCCCAGGGCGTCAGTCCGACCGCGGCCCGCTCGCTGTCGAGGCCGAACATCTGCACTGCCGTGCGGTTCGCCGCCACGAAATGCTGGCCTTCCAGAAGGAATACGCTGAATTGGGCATTGTTGAACAGCGTTCGGTAGTGAAGCTCGCGCCGGCGCAAGGTGAGCATGTAGTGGTTCAGGAGCGCCGTCATGACCAGGACCAGGGCGCTGAATCCCGCGGTGGACGCGATGCTCATGCGGCGCCGATTGCGCCAGGGTGCGAGCCCCGCGTCCAGGGTCTGCCCGGCGACCACATAGACCGGATAGTCGTTCATGAGATCGTAGGCGTAGACGACGTCCGCTTTGAGGGTGGGCCCGTATCCTTCAACCGTGCCTGTATTGCCTTGCGCGATGGCACGGCGGTACAAGTCGCTCGAGGCCACGCTGGTGCCGGCCGAGACATCGCGCCCATTGACCTTGGGCGCTCGCGCGAGGACGATGCCGTCGGCCAAGACGACTGCAATCGTGGTCACCTGGTCGAGAAATCGCCGATTCAGGTCGTCGAAGTCGTCCAGATTCAACAGGCCGCCGGCCCACACCGTGGAACCATCGCCCGACGCCACCCGCCGCGCGACGGGAATGACCAGGTCGCCGGGCCGCTCCGGATCGGCGATGGGCTTGCCCACCCAGGTCTCGCTCGACGAGGCGGTGCGCGAAGCCGTCAGCCATTCGGGTTTCTGGTCGCCGTCGGAAACATGCTCGCGGCTGGCGAGCGCGAATCGCCCATCGGCGGCCAGGAACAGGAAGCGGACGTAGAAGCCGCCCGTGAGCTGCTTCTGCAAGAAGGTGGTGAGCTGCGTGCCGCTGGCTCGGGCGATGCCGCCCGAGGACTGCAGTTCCGAGGCTGCCGCGAGCGCCGCCCCGGTGGCCGAATTGAACATCGCCAGCGTGCCGGACTGCAGTGCGGCCGTGACTTCGCGCAGCTGATTGCGTTGCGCCTCCATCGTCTGCTCGTAGTCTGCATGGATGCGCGCGGCGGTGTATGCCCATCCGATGCCGACGGCCAGTACGGCGTAGGCAAGCAGGAACCAGTTGAGGGCCGACGGATAACCGAGGCGCGGCAGGCCGCGGCTCTCGAGGCGCTGCAACAGCGCCGTCACCGATTTTCTTTTGAGTGGCACGGATTCGCCCCGGGGGTCACACCGCCGACTCGTGTCGGTTACTGCCGGCAGTCTGCTCCAATCGCCGCCTGCGGTCGAGGGGGCGGCGCGGCCGTCAGCCGAGGCGGCGGATCAGGGCCATCGCGGCGGCGGGATTGCGCACCTTGTGAGCGCCGATGACATAGAGATACACGTCGCGAGGCTTGCCGCCCGCCGGCTGCGGCTCGACGCAGTCGAGTCCCGGCGGCGCATCCCCGCGCGCCCAGGCCTGCGCGCGCCCGGCCCAGAGGTCGAGCGCGGCCGCCGAATAACCTGATTCTTCCGTCGACTGCGTTCCCATGATCCGGGCATAGACGAAGGGCGCGGTGGCATCGGCGATTTGCGGGTGGGACGAGTCGCCCGCGATCGCGACGGCGACGCCATGCTTGCGCACCAACGCGATGAAATCCGGGGAGCGGAAGCTCGCATGGCGCACCTCGACCACGTGACGAGGGCGCGGCCCGCCGCCTCCCGCGGCAGAAGATCCAGAAACGCACCGAAGTCGGCCGGGTCGAACTTCTTGGCGGGCAGGAACTGCCAGTTGATCGGGCCGAGCTTGTGCTTCAGCTCCATGATGCCGCCGCCGAGGAAGCGCGCCACGGTGGCGCCGGCGCCGGCGAGCAGCTCGCGGTTCACGGCGAAGCGCGGCGCTTTGACGGAAAAGACGAAATCATCGGGCGTCTCGTCGCGCCATCGGGCGAAAGTTTCAGGCTTTTGCGAGCCGTAATAAGTGCCGTTGATCTCGATGGAGGTGACGTGGCGGCTGGCGTATTGCAGCTCGTGCTTCTGCGAAAGCGCGGCGGGGTAGAACGAGCCGCGCCACGGCTCGTAGGTCCAACCGCCGATGCCGACACGAATCGCGCCTGCGACTGACTTGCCCATAAGCAGCCAAACTAACGCACAATGGCAGGGATGGACAAGCAGCCGATCGAGCGGGGCCGCCGGGAGAATATATGACGTGGAGCAGAAGCCAGCGCAATGTGGTGATTGCCGCCTATCTGGGCTGGACCCTGGACGCCTTCGATTTCTTTCTCATGGTGTTCATGTTTCGAGATATCTCCCGGGACCTGCATTCGAGCATGCAGGTGGTGTCGACGGCGGTCTTGTTGACGTTGGGGATGCGCCCGGTCGGCGCTCTGCTGTTTGGCCGGCTGGCCGATCGCTTCGGCCGCAAGCCGACGCTCATGTGGAATATCCTGGCCTTCTCGGTATTGGAAATGGCCTCGGGATTTGCGCCGAGCATGACGGCGCTTCTGGCCACACGCGCCTTGTTCGGCGTGGCGATGGGTGGGGAGTGGGGCATCGGATCGGCTCTGACCATGGAGACCATCCCGCCCGCGGCGCGCGGCTTCGTCTCGGGTCTGCTGCAGGCCGGCTACCCCTCGGGCTACTTCCTCGCATCGCTCGCCGTGTACCTCTTCTACGATCGGCTCGGCTGGCGCTACATGTTCATGCTCGGCGTGATCCCGGCCGTTCTGGTCTACTTCATCCGGCGAGGAATCGACGAGTCGCCGGCGTGGAAGGAGCGCCTGCACGCGCCGCGCGCGGGCTTTCTGGCGGTGCTGGGCCGCGACTGGAAGCTGGCGGTGTACGCCGTCATCCTCATGGCCGCATTCAATTTCTTCAGCCATGGATCCCAGGATGCGTACCCGAACCTGTTCTTGAAAGGCCAGCATGGCTTCACCACGCAAATGGGATCTCTGGTCACGGCGATCGCCAATATCGGAGCCATCTGCGGAGGCCTGTTCTTCGGATTCATGTCCGAGAGGATCGGCAGGCGGCGGTCCATCGTCATCGCCGCCCTGATCGCGCTGCCTGTGCTGCCGTTCTGGGCCTTCGGTTCGACGCCCTTGATGCTCGGGGTGGGCGCCTTTCTGATGCAGGTGTCCGTGCAGGGGGCCTGGGGCGTGATCCCGGTTCATCTCAACGAGCTGTCTCCGCCGGAGATTCGCGCGACGTTTCCGGGCTTTGTTTACCAGCTCGGCAATCTGTTGGCGGCTGTCAATTTGAATCTGCAGGTGGCGATCGCGGAGGCCCACGGCAACGACTACGGGCTGGCGATGGCGGCCGTGGTCGGAACTGTGGCCGTGGTCATCGCATTGATGGTGGCTTTTGGACCTGAGCGGCGCGGGGTTTCGATGTAACATTCGCCCTATGAACATTCCGTTTGCCATCAGTGCCCGGCACAAGGGTCTCAACCGTGCCGAGGTCGTCGATCAGAACTTCCTCGAATTTGTGCAATTGTGGCGGGGCACGGCGCATGCCGCACCGCGCGAGTCCGAGCCGGTGTTGCCGGGCAGCGCGCTCGATGCCCGGGGTTTTTGCGAGCTGTTCGAATCGCAGCTGATCTCGCGGCACCTGGACCTGATGGCGCGCGTGCTCCGCGTCAAGAACAAGGTGTTCTACACCATCGGCTCGAGCGGCCATGAGGGCAATGCCATGGTGGCGCGCTTGACTCGCCATACCGATCCGGCGTTTCTGCACTACCGCTCGGGCGCCTTCATGGCGGAGCGTTTCCGCAAGCTGCCCGGGATGGATCCGATCGTCGATTCGGCGCTGAGCTTCGCCGCCAGCAAGGACGATCCGGCCTCCGGCGGCCGCCACAAGGTGTGGGGTTCGAAGCCCCTATGGGTGCTGCCGCAGACCTCCACCATCGCCTCGCACCTGCCCAAGGCATTCGGCACCGCGGTGGCGATCGAGCAGGCACGGCGCATCCGCCACCCGCTGCCCATCCCCGAAGACAGCATTTCGATCTGCTCCTTCGGCGATGCATCGAGCAATCACGCCACGGCGCAAACCGCCTTCAACTCCGCGGCCTGGACGGCGCATCAAAGGTTGCCGGCACCGGTGCTGTTCGTCTGCGAGGACAATGGCATCGGCATATCCGTAAAGACGCCCGCCGATTGGATCGCCGCGAATTTCCAGAGCCGTGCCAATCTCGATTATTTCTTTGCCGACGGCCTGGATCTGGCCGGCGGTTATGGCCAGGTGCAGCGGGCGGTCGAGAACTGCCGGGGCAGCCGGCGGCCGACCTTCCTGCATCTGAAGACCGCCCGGTTGATGGGCCACGCGGGCACCGACTTCGAGATCGAATGGCGCAGCGTGGAGGAATTGTTCGAGGTGGAGGCGAGCGATCCTCTGCTTCGCTCGGCGGACATCGCACTGCAGTCGGGACTGTACTCGAAGGATGAAGTGCTGAATCTGTACGAGGCCACGCGCGGGCGCTGCTTCGCAGCCGCCGAAGCGGCGGATGCGCGGCCCCGGCTCGCCTCGCTCGCCGAGGTGACCCAACCGCTGGCACCGTACACGCCGTCGCAGGTGAAGTCCGAGGCCGAGCGCGCCGACTATGCGCACAGTCGCCTGCGCATCTTCGGAGGCGAGGCGAAGCTGCCGGAGAATCTGCCGCCGAGGCATCTTGCAATCCAGATCAACCAGGCGCTGCACGACTTGCTGGCGAAATATCCTCAGGCGCTGCTGTTCGGCGAGGATGTGGCGCAGAAGGGCGGCGTGTACACCGTGACGAAGGGCCTCTACAAGGCCTTCAAGGGCAGCCGGGTGTTCAACACTCTGCTGGACGAGACGACCATACTCGGCCTTGCGCAGGGCTACGCCAACATGGGAATGCTGCCGCTGCCGGAGATCCAATACCTCGCCTATTTTCACAACGCCTGCGATCAGATCCGCGGCGAGGCGGCCTCGCTGCAGTTCTTCTCGAACGATCAGTACCGCAATCCGATCGTGATGCGCGTGGCCGCGTTGGGCTACCAGAAGGGATTCGGCGGACACTTCCACAACGACAATTCGATTGCCGCTTTGCGAGACATTCCCGGCCTCATCGTCGGTTGCCCGAGCCGCGGCGACGATGCGGCGGCGATGCTGCGCACGATGATGGCGCTGGCCAAGGTCGACGGGCGCGTCTGCGCCTTCCTCGAGCCCATCGCACTGTACATGACCAAGGATCTGTATGCGTCCGGCGACGGCCAATGGCAATTCGCCTATCCTGCGCCGGGCTCGTCGATGACCCTCGGGGAGGGGCGCCTGTACAACGAGGCGGCAACCGATCTGGTGGTCTTTACCTTCGGCAATGGGGTACCGATGGCGCTGCGCGCGGCGCGCGGCATCGAGAAGGAGCACGGCTGGCAAGTGCGCGTGGTGGACCTACGCTGGCTGGCGCCGCTCAACGATGCCTTCATCCGGGCGCAGGCAAAGGACGCCAAACGCATCCTGGTGCTGGATGAAGGGCGCAAGAGCGCAGGAGTGGGCGAGGGAGTCATTACCGCCATCGTCGAGGGGGGCTACGGCGCGACGCCGCTAAGGCGCGTAGTCGGAGCGGATACCTTCACGCCGCTGGCCGGTGCGGCGCTGCTGGCGCTGCCCGGCGAGGCACAAATCCTGGCGGCGGCGCGCGAGTTGTCTGCGCGCTGATTTGGCGCCTGTTCGCGAGTTGGCCGCGCGCTGATTGGCGCCGGCTCAGCCTTCAGGCCTGCTCATTGTTCCGGGCTTAGGCCAGCAGATGCCGAGTCCTCGCCCTCGGGTGCCGCGTTCTGGCTTGCAGGCGCCGCGCCTTCGGCTGCGCCTGGCGGGCTGTCGTTTGTGGGTGGCTGGTTTCCGGGAGCGGTTTCGCCGCGCCGCGCCCAGCCCGTCATCAGCGCCAGAAGCTTGTGACAACCCGGTTCGGGTACGAGAACTCGAATGGCAATGCCTCCACGCAGGGGGAAGGACAGCAACACGCCTTCGGCCACGGCTTGGGCTTCCACATCGGCGGCCGTGAAAAACTTATGCAGGTTCGTGGGTTCACTCGCCAGGAGGGCGGGCAACAACTGCTCCTGAGCTTTGCGCGACAATTCCAGAGTATGGCCGTCGGTGGCGCTTCGAAATCCGACGGTCAGAGACCCGTCGGGCAAAACGGCGGCGCTGCTGAGTTCGGATGCACGCATTTTCATTGCAGTAACCTGTTGGTTCGTTTCGGTGTAGATGCTCGTCACGCGCCGCCGCTGATGAGATCGTCCTGTTTGCGGATCGTACTACTTTATTGTAACTTTTCGCCCGGTGCGGTGTTCTTGGGGTGTCTGGACTCGATAAGAACAGTAAGGAGATCGCAATGGCACTGAGCGATGAACTGAGCAAGCTGGCAGAGCTTCGCGCGAGCGGCACCTTGACGGAAGAGGAATTCGCGCTCGCCAAGGCCCGGCTATTGAATGCTCAGGGCGCGCGGGCGTCCGAGCCGGCGGTGGCGGCGGTGAATTCCTTCCGCCGGAGCCGCAGCGACCGGGTATTCGGGGGCGTGTGCGGAGGAATGGCTCGCTCGACGGGCGCCGAATCTTGGGTTTGGCGGCTGATTTTCGCCATATTGTTCATTTTCGCGGGCGCCGGCCTACTGCTGTATGTGCTGCTGTGGATCTTCGTGCCCAGCGAGTGAGCTTTTCGTGCGGCGCGCGTCCACGCGCCACGGCTTGCCGAAATACATCAGCTGCACGCGCAGAGAATCGCCCTGGCGTTCGATCCAGCTCGGTAAAAAAGCGCGCTTCCCGCCCAGGCCCATGGTGGTGGCAACACACATCTCATCGGGAGGCGTTTGCGCGACGATGCTCGACTTGCCGAAATCGACGCTGAGCGCACAGGCTTCGAGAGGCAGCCACTGCTCCCGATCGAAGGCGGAAGCCTTGACCGACGCTGCGTTCATGGAGGGGCCCAGGGTGTAGGGAATGAGCCGCAACGGTTTGCTGTCAGCCGGCGGGGCGGTGTTCAGCGCCCAGATAGCGTCGAGAGAGGTGTCGGAACCGGCGGTTTGCGCCACGGCGGGGTCTACATCCATGTGCACGCGCCATATTTCCCAGTTCGCCCGCGGCGTCGGCTCGATGGTGATGGTGACATGCTGCGGCGGGTGTTCGTCCGCCGCGGTCTTGCCTCGGGCAACCTGAGCGGAGTTGTCGAAGCGTCCCGCCAACAGGGCGCCGACCTCGGCGATCGAGGCGGGGGCGTTTGGCGCGGCGGCGTCGCGCGCCTGGCACAGGGCTGCCGGATAGGCGGCCAGCACTGCCAGCGTCATCATCGTCGGCGGGTCCCGTAGGAGGCGTAGGAATTTTTGGGTAACCATCGGCATCATGTTTGCTCCAACTCCCGGCGAACCAGGTGCGCTCCCTCGACCATGGCAGCCATCTTGGCGAAAGCTACTTCTCTCGGCAAATATTTCATGCCGCAGTCGGTGCACACGATGATGTTCTTGGGTTTTACGAACGGCAGCGCGCGGCGAATGCGCGCGGCGACGATGCCGGGCGATTCGACTTCCATCGACGACAAATCAATGACACCGAGCATGATGGTTTTGCCCTCAAGCTTGCTGAGGACCGAACAGTCGAGATTCGATTGTGCCGTTTCTATGGAGATTTGACCACAGGTGCAGTCCTGAAGCTCCGGCAGGAACGAATACCCGCTGGGGCGTGAATGGATGATCGCAGCGTAGCCGAAGCAAATATGCACGGCGGTCACGCCGCCAACTCCTTGCAGGGCCACGTTCAGCGCCTTCTGACCCCAGGCTCGCGCCTCTTCGGGCCGCGCCTGCATGTAGGGCTCGTCGATCTGCACCACGTCGGCGCCGGCGCTGAACAAGTCGCGGATCTCCGCGTTGACGGCCAGCGCATAGTCCATCGCGGCGAGCTCGCGGCTGCCGCCGTAGTGTTCCACCTGGGCCTGTTGCGACATGGTAAAGGGACCGGGCACGGACATCTTGATCTTGCGGGCCGTATGGCGCCGCAGGAATTCGACATCCCGGACTTGAACGGCATGCCTGCGCCGGATATTCCCGACGACTCGCGGCACCGGATTGGGATGGCCGCTGCGATCGAGCGCCGTGCCCGGGTTGTCGATATCCACGCCCTCGAGCGCCGTCGCGAATCGATTGGAGTAGCTTTCGCGCCGCATTTCGCCGTCAGTGACGATGTCGATGCCCGCGTCCTCCTGCGCCTTGATGGCCATGAGGGTGGCGTCGTCCTGGGCCTCCTGAAGGTGCTCCGCGGGAACGCGCCACAATTCGCGCGCCCGGACGCGCGGCGGAAATCGGCCGGCGAGCCTGGCGCGATCGATGAGCCACTCGGGTTGCGGGTAGCTGCCGACGATGGTCGTGGGAAGGAGCATCATGACTTTTGTCCGGCTTCGTCGCGAGCGGCGCCGGCCGCGAGCCGGGCGGCAATGCGAGCCACATGCTCGCCCTGATATCTGCACATCTCGAGCTCGAGCTCTGTGGGCATGCGTGCCCCGGATCCCGAGCCGGCGACGCAGCTAGCGCCGTACGGCGTGCCGCCCGCAATCTCGCGCATGGTCGTGAGGCCCGCGAACGCATACGGCAGGCCGACGATGATCATTCCATGATGCAGCAGCGTCGTATGAAACGAGGTGATGGTGGTTTCCTGGCCGCCGTGCTGGCTTGCCGTGCTGCAGAACACACTTCCAACCTTGCCGACCAGGGCGTTGCGCCCCCACAGAGCTCCGGTTTGATCCATGAAGTTCTTCATCGGTGCCGCCATATTGCCGAAGCGCGTGGGAGTGCCGAACAGTATGGCATCGTATTGCGCGAGTTCATCCGGGTTGGCGATGGGAGCGGCCTGATCCACGCGAACCCCCGCGGCGGCCGCGACCTCCGGCGGCACGAGTTCAGGCACTCGCTTCACGAGGACGCGAGCTTCGGGGATACGGGCGGCGCCTTCGGCCTGCGATCGAGCCATCGTTTCCACGTGACCGTAGGCGCTGTAATAGAGAACGAGAATGTTGCACATGGGGAGTCCTCAGGAAGTACGGTGATGGATGGCGTGCCGGGCGAAGAAGCCGCTTATTGCCGCGTTGTATGCCTCGGGATTGTCGAGATTGCACAGATGGCCGGCGCCGGGAATTTGCGCGCGTTCCGCCTGTGGCAACTGCGAGGCGAGCTCATCGGCGGCGGTCCTGCGGCTCTCGAGGTCGAATTCGCCGCTGATGACGAGCGCCGGTATGCGGATGTCAGCGGGCATGCAGGCAACGGCGCCGGAAGCTTGCGCCGGCGCGCCGGTCAGATCGTTGCCTGGATAGCGCTCGATCATCTGTGCGAGAAGCTGCCGCGCCCGGCGATCGCCGGTTCTGAGGCCTGCCAGCGGATGCTTCGCCCATTCTCGCCGGAAGGCTGCCATGCCCTGCCGGCGGGCGAGGGTCCGGTAGTGCTCGTACGGAATGTCCTGGGCGCCCGACGTTCCGATCTGCGGCGCGCCGTCGAGCACGAGGCAGGAAATCATCGCCGGTGAGCTGCACGAGAACTCGAGCGCGGTGCGCGCTCCCTGCGACATGCCCGCCACGGCCACCTGCCGCAACCCCAGGTGCCGGCACAGCGCCCCAAGGTCGGCGAGGTCGCCGGCGGGGGAAGGTTGACCTGAGGACAGTCCGTGGCCGCGCCGGTCGAGGCGAATGACTCGGCAGTGGGAGGCGAGTGCGGCGGCTTGCGGCTCCCACATGTCCAGGTCCAGCGTCCAGCCATGGATGAAAATCACCGCCTGACCCGAGCCTTCGTCCCGATAGCGCAGGCGCGCGCCGTCGATCTGCAGATACGAGTCCGCGGCGCGCACACGCACGGCGTCGTCGTGCGCTCGTCTGTCCTGACTCATGCATATCTCGAATTTCGTATAGCGAAAAAGTTTTCGCAATTAGGTTACGCGGACGCTTGCGCGCGCGTCAAGGCGCCGCGAATGCGGGGCCGGACCGGAAACTAAATGTAAGCGCTCAGCGACAAACCGGGCACATTGGCCAGATCCGAGGAAATCTGGCGGCTGATCTCCTGCAGCATGGCGAAGCGCGCGCGCACCAGCTTGTTCTTGGCGATGCGGCGCGAATGGCTCGAGCTGTTGAGCGCCGCGACGACGCGGCCGCGTTGATCGAGCACCGGCACCGCCAGCGCTACCACGCCATAGGCCAGCTCATCCTCCACCGCGGAGTAACCGGTGCGCCGGCAGTCTTCGATGAGTTGCCGCAGTTTGCCCGGGTCGGTCACTGTCCGGTCGGTCAGCGCCTGGATGGAGGCCGTCGCAAAGTAGTGCTTCAGGCGATCCGCGCCGAGTCCGGCGAGCAGGACCCGGCCGGTCGATGTGGCGTGGGCGGGGAAACGGCTGCCGACGTGCGCCTCGAGCCGCATGAGCGTGCGGATCGAGGCGCGGGCGACGTAAACGATCTCGCTTCCGTCGAGGACGCAGAGCGCGGCCGAATCTCCGGTCTTTCGCGCAAGTTCCTCGAGGTGGGTCTTGGTGAGCTGCTCGATGTTCATCGACTCGAGATAGGCGGCGCCCAATTCGAGCACCTTCGGGCGCAGCAGGAAATGGCGTCCGCTGCGCGTGATGTAGCCCAGATCCTCGAGCGTGAGCAGGCACCGCCGGGTGGTGGCGGCCGGCATGGCCGTGATCCCGGCGATCTCGCTCAAGCTCAGAGCCACGCGATCGCGCGAGAAGGCGCGAATTACCGCGAGCCCCTTTGCGAGGCCGCCCATTGCTTCACGCCGCTGCCGGACTGTTTTGCTGCGAATCATCGGCAGTGAGTTTATTTCGATATGCGAAAACTGGGAAGCATTGCCGCTCAGACCTTGACGGGCATCGAATGCGGGTCCAGCATATTCGATATACGAAGTC
This sequence comes from uncultured Gammaproteobacteria bacterium, assembly GCA_963837435.1. Lineage (GTDB taxonomy): Bacteria > Pseudomonadota > Gammaproteobacteria > Steroidobacterales > Steroidobacteraceae > Bog-1198. Next base: position 73,819 of record CAWINJ010000007.1, on the reverse strand, counting down.
ATTTTCGCTATGCGAAAAACATACTGAATTGCACGGAAAATGCGCTGTGGCAATGCGCAATAGAAATGGGCTGGAGAATCAAGGGGGGATGCATCGCCGTGAAAATCGGTTCACAAGCTCACCGCAGTTCCGCTATCTCGGCATCCAATGCGACCAACATCGTGGTGCGCGGCCGGGATCTCACCGGCGAATTGATCGGCCGCGTCGACTTTACCGAGCACTTCTGGCTGTTGCTCACCGGCTCGTTGCCGACACCGGGACAGCGGCGCGTGCTCGATGCGACCCTGGTGGCCATCGCCGAGCACGGCCTGGTCCCGAGCGTGCAGGCCGCACGCATGACGCTTGCGGCCGCTCCCGAAGCGCTTCAAGGCGCCGTCGCGGCCGGCATCCTGGGCTGCGGCTCGGTGGTACTGGGTTCCTCCGAGGCGGCCGGGCAATTCTATGCCTCCATCGCGCAGCGCATCGAGACGGGAGCGGCGCCCGAGGAGGCGGCCGGCGCCGTGGTGCGCGAGTACCGCGCGCAGCGGCGGCCGATACCGGGATACGGGCACCCCTTGCACAAGGGGTTCGATCCGCGCGCGCAGCGCCTGTTCGAAGTGGCGGCCGAAGCAGGCTGCGACGGCGCGCATGGGCGCATCGCGCGTCTGGTGGAGAGCCTGATGCCGGATCTGCTCGGCAAGGCGCTGGCGCTGAACGTATCGGGTGCGATTCCCGCCGTGCTGTTGGATGCCGGATACCCGCTGTCGGCGCTCAAAGGCGTCCCGATCCTGGCGCGCACCGCCGGACTGATCGCTCACTTGCTCGAGGAGTTGCACAGGCCGGTCGGCTTCGTGATGTCGCATGCCGCGGCCGCGGCCATCGATTACGACGGCGCGATGCCGCCGGGATTTGTGCCGAGCCATGACTGATTCGGGAGGGCTTTTTCAAATGGCCGGAGTGTTGAACGGCATCCGCATCGTCGAGCAGGGCACCTTCATCACCGGGCCTTGCGCCGGCATGATGCTGGCCGATCTGGGCGCCGACGTGATCAAGGTGGAGAGCCCCGAAGGAGATCCCTACCGCAGCTACCAGGGGGAGCACTACTCGCCGCATTTCCAGGCGTACAACCGCAACAAGCGCAGCATTGCCCTGGATCTGAAGGAATCCTCCGAGCGCAAGTTGTTCGACGGCTTGGTGGCGCAGGCCGACGTATTCATTCAGAACTTCCGGCCGGGCACCGCGGCGCGTCTCGGCGCCGGTCATGAGCGGCTGCGCGGACTGAATCCGCGGCTCATCTATGCTTCGATCAGCGGCTTCGGCTCGAGCGGTCCGTATGCGGATCGGCCGAGCTACGACTCGGTCGCTCAAGCGCTCAGCGGGTTTCTGAGCGTGGTGGTCGACCCCAGCCGCCCGCGTTTCCTGGGCCCGGCGCTTGCCGACGCGATTACCGGAATCTATGCGGCCTACGGCGTGCTCGGCGCCCTGGTGCAGCGCGGCCGCACCGGCGTGGGTTGCCTGGTCGAGGTCTCGATGCTCGAGGCCATGGCCCATTTTGCCGTCGAACCGTTCGCCGCCTTCTTCGCTCTCGGCAGTACGCCGACCTCGAGCGATCGCCCACGCCTCGCGCAGGCCTACATTTTGAGAACCGCCGATGCCCGGTTGATTGCGATTCACCTCTCGTCGCTCGAGAAGTTCTGGGAAGGGCTGGTGACAGCCCTGGAGGCGCCCGAACTCGCGCGCGATGAGCGCTTCAATCCGCGCCCGGCGCGAATTGCGAACTACGAGGCATTGAACGAGGAACTCGACCGGCGGTTTGCGCAACGCGAGTTGTCCCATTGGATCGAGCGGCTCGGGCGCAACGATGTTCCCTACGCGCCCATCAAGGCCGTCGATGAAGTCGTTCACGATCCGCAAGTCGAGCACCTGGGGCTGATCGTGCCGGTGCAGTCCGCGCGCAGCGGCACGCGGGCGGTCAGGCCGCCGGTGCAATTCGGGGGCGCACGCAGCGATTCGGTCCGGGCGGCTCCGGCACTCGATCAACACGGGGCGGCGATTCGCGAGGCGGTGGCGCGGGGCGATGGCTGGCCCGCGCACGCGGCAATGTCTTGAGGGGGCTGGACAAGATTCGATAGGGAGAACTATATGTCGATCTCAACGGGGAAATGGGGCGTCGCGCTGGCCGCGATCGGGGTTTGTCTTGCGACGGCGGCGCCGGCACAGACGCAGACGCAAACCCAAACGCAGGCGGGCGGATTGGACGAGATCATCGTCACCGCCCGCAAGCGCGACGAATCATTGCAGAGCGTGCCGATCACGTTGAATGTGTTCACGGCGCAGACGATTCAGTCGGCGGGCATCGAGAGCCCGCGCGATTTCATCGCCCTGGTGCCCAACATGACGCTGGTCGAAACGCAGAACATCGGCAACTCCTTCATTACCATTCGCGGCATCTCGCAGGCGCGCAACAGCGAGCCCTCGGTGGCGGTGCTGGTCGACGGTGTGCTCGAGACCAATCCGTACGAGTTTACCCAGGAGCTGTACGACATCCAGCAGATAGAGGTGCTGAAAGGGCCGCAGGGCGCCCTGTACGGCCGCGACGCGATCGGCGGAGCGATCATCATCAACACCGCCGAACCGAGCGATCATTTCGAAGGCAGCACGCGGGTGGGAGTGGGCAACGGGCCGGCTGAGAAAGTGCAGGCCGCCATCAGCGGACCGCTCGACTCGGCCGGGACGCTGAGGTATCGCGCCTCGGTGAACTTCTATGACACCGACGGCTATCTGCAGAACGTGTATCTGGACCGCAAAGCCGATCCATACCGCGACTACGCCGCCCGGCTGCGGCTGCTGTGGAAGCCCTCGGAGGCGTTCAGCGCCGACCTGCGGTTCTCCTACGATCTGGCCGAGACCACCGCTTACTACTTCGTCATTCCGCGCAGCGACGAGGCAAATCCCTACACTGATTTCAATACGCCCGGGGATGCCAACAACACCACCTCGCCGATCCAGACCAACAACCTCGGCACGGACAACCGCACCGTCTCGGATACCGCGCTCAAGCTCGACTACACTCCGGGGTACGGCACATTCACGTCGATCTCGGATTACAATCACACCAAGGAAATCGACACCGGCGATGCCTACGATTTCAGGCCGGTCGACAATTCCATCGCCTACAACTGCCCGAGCTGCATCGGCGCGGCACCCACGGCGGCTCAGGGCGGGCCCTTCGATGAGAGCCAGAGCCAGTTCATCGACGTACAGACCTGGAGTCAGGAGCTGCGCTTCACCTCCCCGACGGTCGGAGGCTTCTCGTGGATCGGCGGCGCGTACTACGTGCACACCGAGCGCTTCATCTCCACGGGCAATCTGGTGGACCGGGGAGCGGGCGTACCCGCCGTTTATTACACGCCCATCGTCGATCCGACGAATCCCTACGCGACCAACACGAACGTGACCTTCCTCGCGGACGGCCAGAACAACAACGCCTGGGCGGTGTTCGGCGATGCCACCTACGAGTTCACGCCGCAGTGGGAGTTCGATGCCGCGCTGCGCTACGATCAGGACAACCGCGAGAACACCACGGACACGCCGACGCAGTTCCTGCCGACTACCACGGCCTACACGGGCGAGGTGCGCAAAGCCACCTTCAGCGCGACCCAGCCCAAGGGCACTCTGCGCTACAAGCCCAATGACGATTGGACCTTCTACGGCGGCTGGAGCCGCGGATTCCGCAGCGGCGGATTCAATCAGACGGGTGTGGGGGAGGTGGCTCGGGCGAACGGCGTGCTCGGCGTCAACGATGAGTTTCAAGCCGAAATTGCCGACACCTACGAGATCGGATTCAAGAGCGAGTTCCTCGACCGGCGGCTGAGCGTGGACGCCGATGTATTCCACACTCAATCGAAAAACGGCTATTTCTTCGTCTACATCGCCGCCGATTCCACCCAGAACCTGGGCAATCTCAGCGCGACCTACAAGGGGGCCGAACTCTCGGTCACCGCTCGGCCGACCGATCGGCTCGACCTGTATGCCAGCTTTGGCTACACCGATAGCCGCATCACCGCCATGGCCGACCCCACGGTCATCGGCAACCAGGCGCCGCTGGTGTCGCGGAACACCGGCAATGCCGGCGTGCAGTATCGACAACCCCTCGCCGACGAGCTCAGCGCGACGGTGCGTCTGGATTACCAGGAAATTGGACGCACTTGGTGGGAGCCGTACAACATCACCTCCCGCGACCCGGTGTCGTTGGTGGATCTGCGCCTCGGGCTGCAGGGGACGAGGTGGGCTGTGACCGCCTGGTCGAAGAACCTCACCAACAAGACCTACAATGCAGAGTTCTCGCCGGGCAATGTCGGCGGTTCAGGATTCCTATGGCGGGCCCTGCCGCGGCGCTACGGCGTCGATCTCGACTACAAGTTCTAATTCGGAAGGAGATCTCATGGCCACGCCGACCAAATTGCCGTCCCGCCTGCATCACACCGCCTATGTGACGCGAGACCTCGAGGCGACGCGCAAGTTTTACGAGGAGCTGATCGGACTGCCCCTGGTCGCGACTTGGTGCGAGAAGGATGAACTGTTCGGCGCCGAGCGCGTCTACTGCCACCTGTTCTTTGCGCTGGGCGACGGCGGTGCGCTCGCCTTCTTCAAGTTCGCCAAGCCCGAGGATGAGGAGCTGTTCGGGCCGAGGATGCCCGCCACGCCCTTCCATCACATTGCGCTCAATGTCGATCGGGAAACTCAGCAGGCGATCGAGCAGCGCCTCGCCGCGGCAGGCTATCGGGAGCCGCGCAGCTTCGTTCTCGAGCATGGCTATTGCCGCTCCGTGTACGTGACCGATCCGAACGGACTGATCTTGGAATTCACTCTCGACAGTCCCCGGGCGCAGCAGATCAATCGCGACAGGCTCGCCAGCGCGCACGCCGACCTGAAGCGCTGGATGGCGGGAGATCACACACCGAACAACACGTATCGGTAGCGGCGCACGCATGAGGCTCAGCACCGACCGTATCCTGACCACCCACGTCGGCAGCCTGCCGCGCAGCCAGGCGGTAACCGACGTGTTGTTTGCGCGCGAGCGCAACGCAGTGGGCGACTTGCAGGCGGCCGCCGCCGTCATCTCCCAAGCCGTGACGGAGGTCGTGCGGCGGCAGGTTGCCGTCGGCATCGACATCGTCAGCGACGGGGAGATGAGCAAGATCAGCTATGCCACCTATATCGCGGAGCGCTTGACGGGATTCGGCGGCGATACACCGCGCGAACCCGGCCAGGATCTCGTCGAGTTCCCGGGGCTGCTGAAGAAGCTGGCCGAGCGGGGTTCGACGGCCAAGTACCGCCGCCCGCGTTGCATCGGCGAGATCCAGGTCGGCAATCGGGCGCCCTTGCAGGCGGATCTGCGCAACATCAAGGCGGCCATCGCCGCGGCGGCGCCTGTCGAGGCCTTCATGAACGCCGCCTCGCCGGGGGTGGTGGCGCTGTTTCAGCCGAATGATTTCTACCGCACGCAGGATGAGTACCTGGCGGCGCTCGCCGAGGCACTGCGGGTGGAGTACGAGGCAATCGTCGGGGCCGGCCTGCTGCTGCAGATCGATGCGCCGGATCTTGCGATGGGCCGGCACACGATGTACCGGGATCGAAGCCTCGAGGAATTCGAGCGGCTCGCCGCGCGGCATATCGAGACTCTCAACCATGCGCTGCGCAATGTGCCGGCCGAGCGGGTGCGCATGCACGTGTGCTGGGGTAATTACGAGGGACCTCATCACCACGACGTGCCGATGGAGCGGCTGCTGCCGATCGTGCTCGAGGCAAAGCCGCAGGGCCTGCTGTTCGAGGCAGCGAATCCGCGGCACGCGCACGAGTGGGCCGCATTCAAGAACGTGAAGATACCCGAGTCCAAGGTCTTGATTCCCGGACTCCTGGCGACGACGACCAACTACGTCGACCATCCCGAGCTCATCGCCGAACGCATCGAGCGCTTTGTTCAGATCGTCGGGCGCGAGCGGGTCATGGCGGGCACCGACTGCGGCTTCGGCACCTTTGCCGGTTTCGGGCCGGTGGAGCCCGATATTGCCTACTTGAAGCTGCAATCCCTGGTCGAGGGGGCACGCATCGCCTCGCGGCGGCTCTGGCATTAGCGCCAGCGACCCGCCCGCACACCCTGAAGTGAACACCATGGGAGATTTCGACGAGAAGAGCATTACTCAGGCCGTGATCGAGCGCCTCTCGCAGAGCGATGATCCGCGCTTCAAGCGCGTCATGACTTCGCTGATCACGCATCTTCATGACTTCGTTCGGGAAGTGAGTCTGACCGAAGCCGAGTGGATGAGCGCCATCGAATTTCTCACCGAGGTGGGCCAGACCTGCACCAGCAAGCGGCAAGAGTGCATTCTTCTGTCGGACACTCTGGGCGTTTCGGTGCTGGTCATCACGCTCAACCATCCTGCGGACGCGGGCAGCGTGGAGTCGACGGTACTCGGTCCTTTCTATTGGGAGGGTGCTCCCGAACGGCCGCGCGGCAGCAATCTGGCGGAAGGGGTGAAGGGGGAGCCGGTGTTTTACTCCGGGCGCGTCCTCAGCGTGGACGGCCGGCCGCTCGAGAATGCGCTGCTCGACATATGGTCTGGCGACGGCGAAGGCAACTACGACATGCAGATTCCCGGCGAGACGGGGATGAAGGCACGCGGCAGAATTCGAACCGACGCCGGGGGGCGGTACTGGTTCCGCTCCATCCGGCCGACCTTCTATCCGGTTCCTACCGACGGGCCAGTGGGACGCATGCTACGCAGGATGGGGCGCCATCCGAATCGCCCCGGCCATATCCATATGATCGTCTCGGCCGCTGGACACCATCCGGTGACCACTCACTTGTTCGTCGCGGGAAGCGAGTACTTGGATTCCGATGCCGTGTTCGGCATGAAGGAGTCGCTGGTCGCACAATTCGAGCGGCAACCCGCGGGAATCGGCCCACAGGGCGAGCGCGTGGAGACGGCCTTTTACACCGTGAATTACGACTGGAGACGGCCTTTTACACCGTGAATTACGACTTCCGATTGAGGCCGGAGGCCTAGAAGCCGCCGCGCGCCCGCGGCGAGCGGTTTCGCCGCTCACGCACGCGCGGCCGGGCTTCGGCCGTCACGCGCCCGTCACTGAGTGATGCGCAATCCAGTGCCGCGCGATCGCCGCGCGATTGCAAAGCCACACGGCGTCGTGCCGCTGGATGTGATCGAGCAAGCGCAGCAATGCACCCAGGCGGCCGGGGCGGCCGATGATCCGGCCGTGCAGGCTCACGGTCATCATGCGGGGCCGGCCTTCGCTGCCCAAGCGGTACAGCCAATCGAAGGCGTCCCGGCAATAGCTGAAGAACTCCTCGCCCGTGCCGAAGTCCCCGCCTCGTTGCAAACGGCTGTCATTCATGTCGAAGCTATGAGGGACGATGAGATGCGCCCGGCCGCGGACCTGGGTCCAATACGGAAGATCGTCGTTGTAAGCATCGCTGTCGTACAGGAAGCCGCCGATGTCGACGACGAGCCGGCGTGTGTTCGGACCGGGCCGCCCGGTGTACCAGCCGAGCGGCCGGCGTCCGATCATGCGGGTGATGGTGTCGACGTTGCGCACTATGTGGGCGCGCTCCACCTCTTCCGGGATGAACTGATAGTCGATCCAGCGCTGGCCGTGACAGGCCACTTCGAAACCGCTCTGGGCGATCTCCGCGGCCGCCTCGGCATTGCGTTCCAGCGCCATCCCGACGGCATAGACCGTGGCCTCCACGCGGCGGCTGCGCAGGATTCGCATGATTTCCCAAAACCCGACGCGGCTGCCGTATTCGAAATTGGATTCGACGTTGAGATTGCGCGCATTGGTCAATGCCTCGACCGCGCCAAGATCGGTGAGCACCGATTCCGAATGCGCGTCCCCGTGCAGCACGCAATATTCGGCTCCTTCCTCGTAGTTCAGCACCACCGAGACCGCGATCCGCGCGTCATTCGGCCAGTGGGGATGAGGCGGCCGCGAGCCATAGCCGATCAGGTCGCGGGGATAAGGTTCATCGGGATTCATGCGCGTGTTCCTGCATTCACGAGGTCGACAGACGTTCAGCCGCGATCCAGTCCATGTAGGCATGCAACGCCGCTCGGGTCGGCCGCGGCTTCCAGCCCGTTTCGCCGGCGATGCGCGAAATATCGTAGGCGCCCCACATGCCGTCCTTCAGGGACGCATCCTGCAGAATATCCGCCTGATCGGAGGGAGCGATTTGCGCGTGAAATCCCGGCACTTTTTCCGCGGCCCAGCCGACCAGGTCGCCGACGGTCGCGGTCGAGCCGGCAGCGATATTGTAGGCGCTGTAGCGCAGGCGCGGCGCACGCAGCAGAGAAACGATGGCGCGCGCAACATCCTCGACATGGATGTAGTCGCCCACGGCATCGAGCGTATTGACGCGCACGCATTTGACTCCCTCGAGCGCCAGGTGAGCGATTCGATTCGGCACATGCCGAAAGTTGCGGCTCGCGGTCACGCGATCCATGGTTCCATACACCGAGGAGGGGCGCACCGATGCGGTCGACAGGCCGAATAGATCGCCGTAACGTTCGGTGATCAGCTCGGACGCCAATTTGGAGATGCCGTACAACCGGCGCGGCATGACATAGCCATCCTCCGGCAGGGGCTCGCCGGGGCGGTCCGGGCCATGATGCTTGTAGACGGCGCCCGAGCTCACATAGATGAACCTTTGGAAGTTCGGCAGCGTGCGTGCCCACTCGAGAATGGCCACCGTTCCCATCACGTTCACGTCGATGATCCGGGCGGGATTCTCCGCTTCAGGCTCGCGCTGGGCCTCCGCCGCCGTGCCGCGCGACAGCGGCGTGATGGTGGCGCCGTGGACGATATGGGTGATGTCGCGGCCGGCCAAGGCGGCGCGCCAGTCTTCAGGCCGCGTTACATCGGCGACGACGAAACTGAGCCGATCCATCACCGGAGCGAAGTAGCGCAGCGCCGCGGCATCCGAAGGGGCGGCGTCCAGCACCACGAGGCGGGCTGCGGGGTCCGCCTCCAGCCAGTGACGACCGAGCACGCTCATGACGAAGCCCGTCGCACCCGTTACCAACAATGCCATGGCGGCTCCTTGAGAAAGAATCAGACGCTCAGAAGGGGAAGTCGATCAGCAGCCCCATCAAGGAGCGGGTCGCGACCGCGAAGTCCTCGAGCGACATGGCTTCCTCGGGATTGTGGCTGCCATGCTCATTGCGCACGAAGATCATGGCCGTCGGGATGCCGAGCTTTGCAAACACCGCGGCGTCGTGGCCCGCCCCGCTCGCCATCTCGAATGGGCGATCCAGCAGGCTCATGAGCCGCGATCGCAGCCGGTCATCCATCACGGCCGGAGGAGAGTCGCTGGTGGCGCCCAGATCGAATCTGACACGGTAGGCATCGCCGGTGCGGACCGCGGCGTCGCGCGCCTCGGCCGCGACCTCGTTCATGGTGGCGTCCGACAGGCTGCGCAGATCGAGCACGAAGTGCGTCTCTCCGGCGATCTTGCTCGGCCCATGCATGGCAGGGTCGGTAAACAGCTCACCTGCGGTGAGAACCAGGTCTGCACCTGCCGCTTCCTGCCGCAGCCAGATGGTTTCCATATGATGAAGCAATGCTACGGTCGCTGCGACGGCGTCATGTCGATAGGAACGGGACACGGCGCCCGAATGGGCATACTCGCCGACGCAGCGCGCATTGCGGAATCGCTTGCAACCCCGGATCCCCGTCACCACGGCGGCGGGCAATCCCTTCTCGACCAGCGTCGGACCCTGCTCGATGTGCAGCTCGAGATAGGCACGGATTTGCGAGGGCTCGAGAAGGCGCCTGCGTTCGCGGATCGCGTTCGGATCGAAGCCGCGATCCGTCAGGGTCGATTCGAGACTGCGTCCATTGTCGGATCGCGCGATGGAGAGGCACGCCGGGTCGAGCAATCCGAAGGCGCCCGCGCTGCCCAGATAGGCGATGTCGAACCACGCGGATTCCTCGGCGCGAATCGCCATCGCGGCGAGGTCGCAAGGCGGCACCGCACCCGCCCGCCGCAGGCCGGACAGGGCGCAAAGAGCGGCCACAACGCCCGCGGCGCCGTCGTAATTGCCACCCTGCGGCACGCTGTCCAGGTGCGAGCCCAAGACGATGCGTTTGGCGCCGCGATCCCGCCCCGGCAGCGTCATGGTCAAGTTGCCGATCGCGTCGATGCAGACTTCGAGGCCGATCGTCTCGGCCGCGGAACGAACGATGTCGTGCGCCGCCTGCTCGCCCGCGCCGTAGCTGTCACGGACGATGCCCCGGCCCTGGCGCGTCGCTCGGCTGAGGGCATCGAACAGCGAGGCGGCCAGGTTCAGATCGGGTTGGATCGCATCGAACATCGGACTATCCTTGCGGGGAAATCTCAAGCGCGGAAGCCAAGCACATGTCGAGTCTACTCGCGGGAAAGATAGCTGTCGTCACCGGCGCCAGCTCGGGGATAGGCCGCGCAATCGCCGTCAGCTTTGCGACGGAAGGCGCCACGGTCGTCATTGCCGATGTCACCGCGGAGCCGCTCGAAGGCGGCGAAACCACGCTCGAGCTCATCCGACGATCGGGCGGTTCGGCTTACTTCGAGAGGACGGACGTCGGACGCTGGGAGGATGTGGATTCTCTCATCGGCGGCGCGGTCTCGCGCCATGGCCGGCTCGACATCATGGTGAACAATGCCGCCATCTACTCCGGTACGGCGCTGCTCGAGACCGACGCGGCACAGTGGGAAGAGGTAATGCGCGTGAATTTGACCGGCATGTTCAATGGCTGCAAGCGGGCGATACGGCAGATGATCACCCAGGAGCCGCGGCAGGAAGTGCGAGGACGCGTGATCAACCTGGGCTCCCAGCAGGGGATCGTGACCTGTCCGGGGGACACGCCCTACGGCGTGAGCAAGGCGGGGGCGATCTACATCACTCGGCAAATTGCCGTGGACTATGCGAAGGACCTGATCGTGTGCAACTGCATCTCGCCCGGCAAGATTCTCACGGGCGCGCCCGGCCTGGCCGTGGACCCCGCGCGCCTCGAGAACGCGCGCCGGCGCACGCCGTGGCCGCGCTTTGGCCGGCCCCAGGATGTCGCCAATGCCGCCGTGTTCCTGGCCAGCGACCGCGCCACTTTCATGACGGGTGCAAATCTCGTCGTCGACGGCGGATGGCTGGCGGGCTGAGGCGGGCATCGGCGCCCGGGGGCCGCTTTTGGCGTCAGTGGCTCGGTATGGAATAAACCTTGCCTGCGTAGGGTGAGACGTCGACTTGATCGAGCGCCATCACGTATAGAGTCATCTCGTCGGGGCTGAATGCGAAGTTGGGCACCCCGGGCGAGGGGAGCTTGAGGGTACGCAGCAACTTTCCGTCCGAGTTCACGACGAACAAAGTGCCGACCAGGGGCGCATGGATGTCACGCGGATTCTGGCCGATGTAGATCTCACCCTTGCTGTCGATCTTGACGCCATCCGGATAGAGATGGGTGACATTGTTGGTAAGATCGTCGAGATTCAGAAAGATCCGCCGGTCCGACAGCGACGCGTCGGCGCCGATCTTGAACTGAATCAGCCGATGTTCCTCGGTCTCGATGGCGTACAGAGTCTTGCCGTCATTGGAGACCACGATGCCGTTGGCGCTGTGCACGTCGGCCGCCTCCTGGGTGATGGTCCCGTCCGCGGCGATATAAAATATCTTGCCGTCGATCACGGGGCCGGGCGTGCCGGAGCAGGTGAAGTAGATGCCGCCGTGTCGGTCGGGCGCAAAGTCGTTCGGCCCGACGAAGGTGTTTCCGTCCTTATCGTGCGTATAGGCGGGAAGGTCGTGCCCCTCGGCCGAGATCCGGCCGATCGAGCCGTTGTCATAGCAGGTCGTCAGAAATTCCCCGCGGGCCGTGGGAATGACGGCCGACGGGCCGCAGCCCTTCTTGGACCAGAAGATGCTGTTCTTCTTCCCGTCCCAGGCGGTCACCGAGTTGCGGTCGTATTCCACGTAGTAGAGCTTGCCCTGGTACCAGATGGGGCCTTCGGGGAAATGCGCATCGGCGTTGATCACTTTAACGCCGTCGGCCTGCGCGAAGCAGGCGACGAGAGCGGCGGCGAACAGACTTACAGCTTGCTTCTTCACTGATCATCCCCTCAGGTTTGAGTCGCGCACGGCGGGAACTCACGCCGGCGAGTAGCCGATTGCGCGCTGCTCGTCCGCAATGACCGTCTTGGCCGCCGCATAAAAATGCCAGGCCGCCCAGAATCCCGTGGGTGCCAGCACCAGCAGCGCCAAGCGCAGCGATGCGGCATCCGCGCCGTGGCCGCCGGCGAACCAGTCGCTCATGATGCCGACGAACTGCGGCGCGACGATGAGATTGAATACATTGCCGACGAGGACCGACCAGGCGGTGAACATGGAACGCATGTTGCTCGGAGCCAGATTCAGGACCACGGCCATGCAGGGGCCGATGAAGAAATAGATGGTGGGGATGTAGATCCAGAACATCAGCTTCGCCATCCACAAGGAATGCGTCCAGTACGCCAGCAGCGAGGGAATGGTGGCGAGCCCGATCACCGACCCGATGGTCCAGAGTACCCGCCGCGGATCCACCATGTAGGGTCGGGACATGAGCCAGGCGGCGCCAGCGGTCGCCAGGATGCCGCCCACCAAGTGGACGTGACCGGTGACAGCGCCGGCCTGGCCGACATTCAGGTCATAGGTGCGCATCAGAAACGTGGGGGTCCACCAAACCAGACCCCAACCCCAGAGACAGCAGACACCGCTCGCCATGATGACGTGGAAGGCCGCCTTCTGCCGCCAGAGAAATCGCAGCGACTCTGAAAACGAAGCCTTGCCTTCGCCGCCGATGGCGTCGAGCCGGCCCCGCTTGGGCTCGCGTATGGTCAAAAAAACAATCACGCCGAGAAGCAGGCCCGGCAGCCCCAGGGCGTAGAACGCTGCCCGCCACCCAAAGGCCTGGGCAACGGCACCGGCCAAGTCGGCGCCCACCCAGGCGCCGATGGGCGCGCCCAGTGCCAGTACGCTCAGGGCCATCGGGCGCCGTTCCGCGGGAAAATAGTCGGAGACGATGGAGGTGGACGGCGGCGTCGCCCCCGCCTCGCCGAAGCCCACGCCGATACGGCCCATGAGCAGCTGCCAGTAGGAGTGCGACAAGCCGCAGAACACGGTGAAGCCCGACCACAGAATGAGCGAGGCTGCCACGATGTTGCGCCGATTCGAGCGGTCGGCGAGCCAGGCAATGGGGATTCCAAAGATCACGTAGAAGAGGGCCAGAGGAACCCCGGTCAGAAACGCCGCGCCGCCGTCGGTCAACGCCAGCTCCAGGCGAATAGGCTCGAACACCGTGGTCACGACGTAGCGCGCGCCGATATTGATCGCATAGACCAGGCACATCACGATGAGTACGTACCAGCGCTCGACTGGCGTCGCGGCGTGGGCTCGCGGTATCGCAACGGCGTTCATGCTCAATCTATACCGCCTCGTAATTCCCTCGCATCCCTGCGAGACCCCTGTGCGGCTTCGATCAGGCCCACGGACATACTAGAACTTGTAGCCGAATCTGAGCCCCAGCACCCGCGGTCTCAAGATGGTTTCCGCCGGCACGAACTGATTGGTCGAGGTGAACGTGCTCACGTTCACATTGGTCAGGTTTTGCGCATACAGCTGCGCCGTCCAAGCATCCTTGGCGACACCTGCGGAGGCGTCATATTGCGAGTACGCCGGATTTTCAAACCGCAGCAAGGTGGTGCTCACGTTCGCGCCCGCGGAGAGCGTCGGGTTGACGCTCGACTGGGTGAACGAGTGCGCGGTATGTGTGCCGCCCGCCTGCACGAAGGCATTGTAGGAGTTCATGGTCCACTGGTACCGCAAACGCAGATTGAACTGCAGCGGCGGCGAGTTGGCGCTCGGGCCGCCGATCGGACCGTAAGGACTCTGCACGCTCAAGATGGGTTGTCCGAATTCTGACTTGGTCGCCGGATTGGTCAGCAGGGCAGGATTGTTCGCGATCAAGTAGGGCGAGTTGGTCTGCTCGCTCGAGTTCCAGGAAGCGGCACCCTGCACCGTCAGGCCTTGGGCGAGCACGGCGATGAGCGAAGTCTCCACGCCGCGGACGCGATAGTCCGGTCCATTGGTGCCGAAACCGATATTGCCGAGCACGCCGGGATCGAAGAAGGCGACCTGCACATTGTTCCAGTCTTCCTGGTAAACGGCCCCGTTCCACTGCAGGCGGTGATCGAAGAATTCCGACTTCCAGCCGATCTCGTTGTTGGTCAGATTGTCCGAGGCGAAGGACAAAGGCGAACAGTACTCGGCGACTCCCGCGGCGCCCGGGATGTAGCAGCCGAAGTTTCGGTTGAAAGCGCCCGGTCGGAATCCCTGCGACCAGGTGTAGTAAGCGAGCACGTCGGGCAAGATATGCCAGGTCACATTCGCGCGGCTCTTGAAGCCCGTGTACTTCGTATGCAGGTTCTCCGCGTCGATATTGGTGGTCGAGGAGGAGGTATAGCAAGGTCCGGGACCCGCCTCGTAACAGCTGAAGCTGCCGGCGACCGTGCCTTTTTCGTCATTGATGAAACGGTAGTAGCGCGTTCCGGCCGTCACGGTCAGCACCTTGGGCACGAGGTCGAAATCCAGCGACGTAAAGAAGGCCGTTTGCCGGTAGCCACGCTGCACATCGTTGAAAAAAGCCGTATTGTCATTGCGCGTGCCGGGATTGTTGACGCTGGTGCCCGGTATGGTCGCAATATCGGTCAAGCATCCCGTCGTGACCGTCAGGGTACAGGCGGGTAGGGTTTTGTATTGCCAGTTGAGCTGGTCGTCGATCTGCAATTCTTCCCAATAAGCGCCGAGAATGCCGCGCATGCGCCAGTCATCGGGCGTGCTCACACGGAATTCGTGGCTCTGGTGCGTGTTGCGCTCGGTCTCGTTCCAGGTGCTGCTCGGCGAAAAGCAGGTCGCCGCGAGGTGGTTCGCCGGCTCCGCACCGTGGCACTGGTAATAATCCGCGTACAAGCCTCGCGCATAATTCGTGTAGTCCTGCTCCTGGCTGATGTTGCGTATCAGATAAGCACCCGTATAGACCACTTTGAGGTCGTCGATCCGGCCGTTGACGGTCAAGGCCGTATTCTCGAACTTATCCTTGTTGTAGGAGGGGTTGAACAGCGTGACCGACTGCGGGGGCAGCGGTTCGCCATCGGAACCGGTCGGCATCTGGTAGAACACTCCCTCGGCGTCGATGTTCTGGTAGCTCTGGGTCAGCAGGGCATTCCAGTCCTTGTTGATGTCCCAAAGACCGGAAACGCGCATGCCTTGGTAGGTCACCGGGTTGATCGCATTGCCCACCAGCGCTGAATTGTTGATGGCGGGGGATCCCGGGGGGACCTGGCACGCCGTCTGGCCGGGCGCAGCGTCGCGGTACGGGACGCATCCGGACGGATAGTTGGCATAGTGAATGCCAAGATCGGTGTCCTTGCGGGTGAAGGTGGCCGGTACGTTGTTGATGTAGCCGCCGTGATGGTCGTCGTAAATCACGGCGCGGACCGCGAGGGTTTCCGCGATCAGCGGCAGATTGAGGACCGCGGTCACGTCGGAGTTGGGGTCGCCGCCCGCGGTGGTGCCGTAACCGGCGGTAACGCTGCCCTCGGTCACATCGATTTTCGGCTTGTTCGTAATATAGCGGATGACGCCGGCCTGAGCGCCGGCACCGAACAAGGTTCCCTGAGGCCCCTCGAGCACTTCGACACGTTCCAAGTCCGCGGCATACACATCGAGGTTGCGGCCCGGAAGCTGGCCCGACTGGTCATCCAGATAGATGGCGACGTTCGGAAACCCGTTGATCGAACCTCCGGATTGCGTCCCCTGGTCCCCGACGCCCAAGCCTCGCATGAAGATCTGGGATTGACCCGGCCCCGCGGAGGAGGCCGACACATTGGGCAGATACTTGACCAGGTCATCGAAGGTCGTGACATTCAGCTGCGACAGCGTCTCGGTGTTGAAGGCCTGGATGGCGATCGGTACGTCCTGCGAGTTCTCGGTGCGGCGCTGTGCCGTCACCGTGATCTCTTGAATCTGATCGGCGGCCGCATTGGCGTCGGTCGAAGTGGCCGCGGCCGCGTGGCCAATAGCGCCGCTGCCAAGGACCGCGGCGATCGCACAAGAGAGCTTGGAACGCGAGTGCATGATGTATCCCTTTTTTTGATCTCGAGCCATCGGAAGCACGCCCGCAATAGTTACCACAGTTTTAACTCACATGGAAATTTATTACGCTGCAGGCAAAGTGCTGCAATCGCCTGGCGGACGCCGAAGCGGCCTCGTCGCAACCGCCGGATCCGGGGAACCATGCCAGAATGCAATCTGGTCATGAATTCGGCCGCAGGGGAGTGGGCTTCGCATGGATTACATTCGGTTCGGCCAGACGGGCCTCGAGGTGTCGCAGCTGTGCCTCGGCACCATGTCGATGGGCAGCTCCGCCTGGAAGGGTTGGGTGCTCGATGAGGGCGACTCGATCCCCATTCTGCGGCAGGCGCTTGACCTCGGGATCACGTTTTTCGACATGGCCGACTGGTATTCCGCCGGCCGCAACGAGGAGGTCGTCGGCCGCAACCTGCTCAAGATGAGCGCCCGCGAGCGGCTGGTGCTCGCGACCAAGGTGTTCTACCCGATGAGCGAGGATCCGAACGACCGCGGCCTGTCGCGCAAGCACATCGCGGCCTCGATCGACCGATCCCTCGCGCGCATGGGCACTGACTATGTCGATCTGTACGTGATTCATGCCTTCGACGCCGATACACCCGTCGAAGAAACGATGCAGGCGCTCGACGCTGCGGTCCGCGCCGGCAAGGTGCGCTACCTGGGAGCCTCGACCATGTACGCGTGGCAGTTCGCCAAAATGAATCATGCGGCGGAGATGAACGGCTGGACGCCGTTCGTCAACATGCAGTGCCAATACAATGTGCTGTACCGCGAGGAGGAACGGGAGATGCTGCCGTATTGCCGGGACCGGGGCATTGCCGTCACGACCTTCAGCCCCCTGGCGCGCGGCTTCCTGGCGCGCAGTCCCGGCACGGCGCGCACCGCGCGCACGACCCACGATCCCTTCCAGGATTTCTACGGCGACGACATCGATCGCGAGATCGCGCGCCGCGTACGCGAGGTGGCTGCGCACCGGGGCGTGAGCGCGGCGCACATCGGTATGGCGTGGGTCGCGGGCAGCCCGAACCGGAACGTTCCCATCGTAGGCGCCGCAAACACCGCCCACCTCGAGGTGGCCGCGGAGGCGCTCGAGCTACAACTGGATGCCGCGGAGAGGGCCTTCCTCGAGGCGCCCTACCGGCCGCGCGACGAGATCAATGACCAGAACCCGCTGCGCCGTACCCGCGCCCTGCATTCGGGCTGACGGCGGCGGCCCGCTACATCGCCAGCCACGGGCTGTTCTCGCGGACTTCGATCAGGGTTGGACGATCCGCGATGAGAGCGTCCCGTACGGATTGCGCCAGGTGCTCGGCGCTTGCGGGTCGAACGGCATGACAACCCAGGCTTAGCGCCAATTGCAGGAAATCCGGACTCTTGGGCTCGACGCCGATACGGGGAATTTGCCTCTGGTCCATCTCGTCCACGATGGCCTTGAGGGCATCGTTGTTCCACACGATGACCGGCAGTGCAATGCGCTCCTCCGCTGCCGTGGCCAGCTCGTTGATCGTGAACATGATCCCGCCGTCCCCGGCAACGGCGATCACCGGCCGATGCGGCGCACCGATCTTCGCGCCAATGGCCAAGGGCAAGCCGACTCCCAGGGCACAATAGGTTCCTGAATAGTACCAACAGCGCTCCATTTCCATGGGCATGGCAAATGACCCGGAGTAGACGATCTGCGAGGCATCGCCCATCACGATGGCGTCCGCGGGAAGGGCGGAACGCAGGATCTTCCAGACCCGCGCGTGCTGTCGTTCGACGTCGGTCAGCGCCGCGGCGATGCGCGAGCGGACCTCGCGGGCCCAGGCCTCGCCTTGCGATCGCAGCGCCGCCGGCCTGCGGTGCGAGAGGGCGGAAGACAGAGCGAGCATCGCGGCACGCGCATCGGCTTGGATGGGCACCGCCGCCGGGTACATCGAGGTCAGTTCGGTGGGATCGATATCGATCCGCACGATGTCGCCCGGGATGTCGAGACTTGGCAGGAAGCTATCGCCCGCGCCGACTTGCGAGCCCACCAGCAGGACCGCGTCGGCCTCCGCCAGTGCCTGCTGGCTCGGTTGCCGCACGATCGAGCCGCCCAAGGACAAGGGGTGGGAGTCCGCAAGTATCCCCTTGCCGGCATTGGTGGAGAGAACCGGAGCCCCGATGTGTTCGGCGATGTCGGCGAGCGCCCGGCCGGTGCCGACCGCGCCGCCGCCGACCAGAATCAGAGGGCGCTGCGCGCGCGCGAGCCGATCCGCGGCCTCCTCGATCGCCGCCGGATCGGGCATGGGCAGCGAGGGAGAGCGGCGGGTCTTCCACTCGGTCTCGACCGGCATCGGAAGTACGTCCCGGGGCAGCGATAGATGCACCGGGCGCGGCCGGCTGCCGCGAAACACTGCGTAGGCGCGGGCAATCAATTCGGGCAGCTCCTCCGGATATCGGACCATGGCGCTGAACGCGGTGAATCCGGCCGTCACCGCGGCCTGGTCGTCGAGTTCGTGGATGGCTCCCCAGGCCTTGCCCTGGGTGCGGGTGGCGCATGCCCCGGATAGCACGAGCATGGGCTGCGAGTCGCAGTAAGCCTGGGCAATGCCGGTTGCTGCATTGGTGACGCCGGGGCCGGCAATGATGGTGCAAACGCCGGGTTTGCCGGTCGCGCGCGCGTAGCCGTCGGCCATCAGGCTCGCGCCTTGCTCGTTTCGGCATTGCACATGGCGGATCCCGGCGCGGCCGATGCCGCGATACAACTCCACGGTCATCGTCCCGGCCATGCCGAATACCGTGTCCACCTCATAGGCGGAGAGTAATTTCATCACGGCCTCACCGCAGCTCATGGCCTCCAATTGCTTCTCCTCGTTTGCTTGTGCCGCCGCCCGCACGGTTATACCATCGGCCCATGATGGGCGGCGATCTAGATCGAGCATTTCTCGCCGATCTCGCCTCGCGGCTGCACGGCGGTTCCCACTGGATTCTCTACGGTCCCCGAGGCGTCGGAAAATCCACACTGATCGGACTTTTGCGCGATCGATACCGGCGAACCGGGATTCCTTGTGGTTCGGCATCGAGCACCGCCGGATTGGCGGACATCATTGCCGCTCTTGCTGAAGCCTATCCTGGCACCGATGACGGGAAAGTAAGCAGGCGGGCGGCGCGCGTCCGATTGCGGTCGGTGGCCGACCGCCACCCGGGGGTGCTCCTATTGGATCACGCGACTCAAGTGACGACGGCCATGCTGGGATATCTTCGCCGATTGCGAGGCGGGACGGCGGGTACCTTGCTCGTCGTCGACGTCGACTCGCAGCGCGAACGAGAGACGATGAGGGCTTGGCATGCTGGAATGTCGTCCGTCCGTATGCCTCTCGTGCCCAATCGGATTCTGCATCGCCGCCTCGCAGCGGCAATCCACGATCATGAACTGCCGTCCATCGAGGCGCGACAGATGCAGCGAATCATTCACCTTGCACGCGGCCGGATCGGGTGGATCGCCGAGTGTGCGGGTCGGTTGCAAGCCCCGGAGTATTGGCGCGATGAGCGCTTGCACTCAGCGCTCCTCTGTACAGATACAGAAATGGCGGTCCGAGCCAGCCGCAGCGGGCCGCGGACCTTGCGGCGGCGAGCACAGACTTGACGGAGTCGACCACTGCGACGACCATTCTTTTGGTGCGGCACGGCCACGTGCCGGGCATTTCGCCGGCGAGATTTCGTGGGCGGACTGAAATCGAGTTGACCGAGCGCGGACTCGCGCAGGCGCATCGCACCGCCGGTTGGATTGCCCGCCATCGGCCGCCGGCGATGGTCTACACGAGCCCCATGAAGCGCT
This sequence comes from uncultured Gammaproteobacteria bacterium, assembly GCA_963837435.1. Classification (GTDB taxonomy): domain Bacteria; phylum Pseudomonadota; class Gammaproteobacteria; order Steroidobacterales; family Steroidobacteraceae; genus Bog-1198. The sequence continues at coordinate 53,812 of CAWINJ010000007.1, read as the reverse complement.
GCAGGGATACCGGCGCGGCCGTCGCGGCCGAATGCAAGGTGAGCACCGAGGTGCTGAGAAACTTGATCGACATTGACTATGGCGAGTGGCAGTGGCGCACCCATGAGGAGGTGGCGGCGCAATCGCCGGCTCTATATGCGTGCTGGCGCGCCCGTCCGGAACTCATGCGGATACCCGGCGGTGAATCCCTGCAGGAACTGGCTGCACGCGCGGCCGATGCTATGCGCTGGGTGGCTGAAAACCACCATGCCGAAACCATCGTCATGGTCGGTCACGAAAGCATCAATCGCGCGTTGCTCTTGCAGCTCCTGGATCGGCCGCTGTCGGCGTATCACACGCTTGCGCAAGATCCCTGCGCGATCAACGAGATCCGTTTCGCGCTCGATCGCACCGTGGTCGTGAGCCTCAATCAGACGGCTCACTTGACCGCACCCTGAGGGGGAGGCTTGACGTTCCCAAGGATTCCGCTTCCCGAGTCGCGGTGGGCAGCAGATAGCGCGGTAAAAAGAACGCATTGGCGATCAGCGTCGGGACCACCGCGCTTGCCACCACGGCGGCTACGATGGCCGAATACTGCGCCTGGGTGATCACCGCATGCGAAAGTCCGAACAACGCCGAGATCGTACCGAAGGTCAGGCCAGTCGACATCAGCATGGTCGTGTACAGCGCCTCGCGCTGGGGCGCGCGAAACGCCTTGGTCGTCGGATAGACCCCCAGGCATTTGCTCAGCATTTTCCCTGTCAACAGCGCAATGAAGCCGAGTGGAGCGGCGACCAAGGCCGGCAGCGAGACGAGCGAGCCGGCGCGAATGAAATAAAATGGCGTGAGCAGCCCGAAGGTGAGCGTGCGCAAGCGGCGGACGAGCGCGTGATCCTTACCCACGGTCCCGGCGAGCACCATCCCGACCAAGTAGGCGGGCAGTACCGCCTCGCTTCCCGACCAGGTTGCCAAGGCGCCCAATCCGAACAGGACCAGAAGTAGATATTTTGTCTCGAGTTCGGACGGGCGATTGCCAAAGCGCTTGAAGAAGCGCGGCGTCAGATAGGGCAATATCGCGAAAGCGATCACGCCGCCGCCGAAGAATACCGCGGTCTTCCAGGTGAAGGGGCTGAATATGAAGCCGAGCGCCAAGACGGTCGCGAGGTCATTGATGAAACAAGCCGCCAGGATGGTCTTGCCGTAGCTCGTGGTATTCAATCCGAATTCGAGCATCACCGCGTAGACGACGGCGACCGAAGTGGTCGACATCGCGACCCCGGCAAGCCAGCTCGAGCACACGCTCCAGTGCAGTCCCCAGTAGGCGAGCGCCGTGCAGCCGAGAAAGGGGGCGAGGAACCCAATGAGTCCGACCGAGCTCGCTTCCTGCCACTTCGTCCTGAAAACAGCGGGATCGAGCTCGGCGCCGGCGAGAAAGGTCAGTACGATGGCACCCGTGCCGGCGACGAACTTGATCCATGACTCATCGGTGTGCAGCAGCGTCGTACCGATCGCAGCGCCGATGATGAGCTGTGCGACGGTGCCGACCACGATTTCAGACAGTGCGGTGGCTATTCGCAGCCAGATCGATAGCAGTGTTGCCACCAGCGCGAGGCCCAACCACAGGGCCGCTTGTGCCCACACTTCGGTCACGATGCGGGCTCGGCGACATCGTTCCGATCGGGGCTTACGACCCCGAATCGCGCGGGAATACATGCGTAGAAGACACGGATTTTTTCTCGTTCGATCAGTTCGAGCAGCTGCTTGGACTCGGCCTGAGTGACGATGAATTCCACTTCGACCGTGAGGCTCCCAGCGAGCTCAAAGAAGTGCGCCTCGTGCAGTACATGGTGCCGCCCGAAACCCGCCATGGCCTTGAACGCCGAACCGCCGCGAATGCCCAACTTGTTCGCTTGTTGGAGCAACCACTCCCACAGCAACACGTGGCGATGCCGCTGGCCTTCGTGCACGTAGAAACGCAGAAAGTGCCCTTCGTACATGGTTCTTCCCCCTCAATGGCGCCGATTGCTGCCAGGGCCAGCCAAATTGCGCCTTGCCCGACAAATTGACAACCTCCGAGGAAAATGTCGAAAAGGTCGTAGGCACGCGCCGAACCCTGCGCCAATCAAGACGCTCAAGAAGGGGAGTGTCGCCATCGCGCGCCGTTAGAGCTCAACCGGCGTTGCGGCTATCAAGATAACGAGTATTTGCATTCAACGCCTACCTCTTCCTGAATCGGAATTTTGCGGTAGGCATCATCAGCCCAGCGGCGGTTCGAGGAGGAATGCCATCTCCTGATGGAAGAAAGTATAGGGTTATCGGCGGCTCCGGGCAAGTCACCGAGCGCTGCGATCGTCATCATAAGGAGGTAGGCTATAGGCGAACCGGTTCCCAAGGAGTCCTCGATGTCCTTACACGGCTTGGCCCTCTTTTGTCTGATCTATGTGGTGGCTACCGCGACGCCGGGTCCCGGCATTGCGGCGATCATTGGGCGCGCGCGCTCGCGAGGCACCAAGGGTCTACCCGCATTCATTGCCGGTTTCGTGATGGGCGATCTGATCTGGTTTACGCTTGCCGCGACCGGTATGGCGGCGCTCGCGCAGGCCGCCCACGGCGTGTTCGCCACGGTCAAATACCTTGGCGCGCTTTATCTTTTATACCTTGCATACCGCATGTGGACGGCTCCCGCCCGCCCGTTCGCCGACAAGGCGGTAATCGATGCAGGAGAGAATGCGTCTCGAACATTTGCCGGCTCCCTTGCGCTGACCTTGGGAAACCCAAAGGCCATGGTCTTCTATCTTGCGCTTCTCCCCACGGTGATCGACCTGCAGGGGATGACGGCGAGTGCCTTCGCGGAAATCGGCGCCGCCATCTTCATCATCCTATCCGGCGTGTTGACGATGTACTCCGTCATCGCGGTACGGGCGCGGCGGCTTTTTGGCGATACGCGGGCCGTCCAATGGCTCAACCGAGCATCGGGAACGCTGATGGCCGGCGCGGCGGCGGGGGTAGCCGCTCAATGACTCACTCGATGGACGGGCCGTGCACCAGCGCTTTCCCTCGCTAAGAGCCTTGCGCGCCTTTGAGGCGGTGGTCCGGCATGGCAGTGCCGCCAAGGCTGGCGAGGAGCTGCATGTCAGTTCGGGCGCGGTGGGCCATCAGATCAGGGCGCTGGAAGAGGAACTCGGGTTTCGCCTGTTCGATCGTGTCGGAGGCGAGTTTTCGCCGACCCCGGCGGCGCTCGAACTGGCCGATGAGGTGCGCGGAGGATTCGATCGCATTTTTGCCGCCGTGCGCCGCTCTCGTCTCAGTGCAGATCCGGCATTTCTCACGATAAGTTGCGACGTCACCTTCGGCATCCTGTGGCTCGGCCCGAGAATTCATCGGTTTGCCGAGGAGCATCCGAATATCGACGTGCGCCTGGACTTGACCGATGCTGATCCCGACGCCTCCGGCCGGAATGTGGATGCCGCGATCTACTTCGGCTACGGCGACTTTACCGGCTACCAGGCCATCCGGCTTACCAGCGAGTCGCTATCGCCCGTCTGCTCGCCGCAATATCTGAATACCGCGGGACTGTCGGCGACGGATCACTCACCCGCGCAACTCTTGAAGCGCCCACTCATTCACGTCGAATGGTTCGAACCGGACACTAATTTTCGCACTCTGGCCTGGGAACGATGGTTCGCCGAAGCGGGGGTGGCGCTGCCGGGGACGCCCTTGCATGGCACACATTTCTCGCACACCGTCAGTGCTCTGCAACTCGCAAGCAGCGGCAAGGGGTTCGCTTTGGCAAGCGACAGCCTCGCCGCGGATGCGATCGCGTCGGGTGCGCTCGTTCGTCCGTTCGAGGCCCGCTTGCGGCTGCCGCGCGACTATTACTTGATGTATGGCGAAGCGCTGGCCGACGCCGGGAAGGTCGCCGCCTTCCGGGATTGGGTGCTGAGGGAGAGCGCGTCGTTCCGGACGCCCTAGCTACGGTGCTTGACCCCGCGCGCGAGGATCTGATCTGCTCGGAACCCAGGCATCCAAGCTTCCATCGTAGGACCCGAGCTGATCCTCGCCGCCGCCGTGGGGCGTATATCCGAGCAGGCGGCGAATTCGTTCGCTATAGCGTGAAGCCACTGCCGGCGGCACCTCGAGCGCGTGATTGCTTTCCGAACGCAGCCATCCCAGAGAGTAGGTATTGATCAGTCCGCTGCGCGGCTCGCGGCTGCGGTTCGCCCCTCCACCATGCCAAGTCGAGCCAAAATAAATGAGGGCCGATCCTCGCGGCATGACCGCCTGGACGCAGCGCGACACGTCCGGTTTGTGCCAGGCACGGAGAAAGCGGTGGCTACCCGGCACGATGCGAGTGGCCCCATTGTCGACGGTGAAGTCCGTGAGCGCCCACATGACGCCGATCAGAAGCTCGAGACCCGCAATCAATATCGGATACGGCGAGTCGTCGCGGTGGAGCTGTTGGTCCACTTCCCCGGAGAGTATCTCGATGGCCGTGGTGCTGCCGATCTGATACTCCGCACAGGACGGCAGCAGAAGGGCGTCGACGATCTTGAGTATCCGATCGTGGGCCATCAGCTCGCCGCTGGCGGGGGCGTAGCCCGGCAGACCGTGACATCTCAAGGTTTTGCGCCCGCTAAAGCCCGATGGATAGTCCTCGGCATGCTGCTCACCGAATCGATCCAAGCTCGGCCGCAGCTCGGCAAGGGCGGCCTCGAGCAGGAGGGGGCCGGCCAAATCGCGGACGATCACCCCGCCATCGCTTCTCATGGCTTCAAGAATCGTCTCGGCGGATGCCCGTGAATCAAAGGCTTTCAGCGTCATGGCGCAAAAATACCTCAGCGGCCGCCGGCCGCGAAACCAATTGAATTCGCCGTGGCGCCGAAATAAATTCGCTGCGGCCGCCCGCTCGTTGCCGACTCATGCGCGCGTCCCTGTCCTATGATGCCGGGGTGAACCGGCTTCTCACTGCATTTGCGCCCTGGCTGCGCGTTGACGGCGCCGCGCCAGGGCTGGTTGCCGCGCGACGGCTGCTCAGTGCTGGAATCGGCGCAGTCTGCGCCCTGCTCATGGCTTGCAGTGCGCATGAGTCGAGTGGGGGCAACCGCCCGCAAGCCGCCGGCCGCGCGACGCTCTATGTGGCAAACTACGTCGGCTATATCGGCACCCACACCATTGCCGATTTCGAACGGGCCACGGGCTTGAAGGTCGTCTATGGCACCTACGATTCCGCCAATACGCTCGAAGCATGGATCTGGGCGGGGGACCTTCGCTACGACGTGGTCAGCACGTCCTCCGATTTTTTCAGCCGCGAGATCAAGGCGGGCGGCTTCCAGCCCCTCGATCGATCGAAGATCCTCGGCTGGTCGAATCTGGATCCGGCGGTGCTGGCGGCCCTCGCGCGGGCCGACCCGGGCAATCGCTACGCCGTTCCCTACCTGCACTCCCTGAACGGCTTTGCGTACAACGTGGACATGATTCGTGCGCGAATGCCCGACGCGCCGGTGGACAGCCTCGACATGATCTTCAATCCCGCGATCGTTCGCCGCTTTGCCGATTGCGGGGTCACGTTGCTCGATTCACCCAGCGATGTGCTGCCGCTCGCGCTGAACTATTTGCACCTCGACCCCAACTCGGGCAATCCAAAGGACTACCGCGCCGCCGAGCGTCTGCTGCTCGCCATCCGCCCCTATGTGCGCGCCTTCGACTCGACCGAATACCTCAGCAATCTAGCCAATGGAGAGTCGTGCATCGCCATGGCATGGTCGAGCGATGCGGCATTCACGCGCGGAACGCTGCGCGCCATCGGGTCGCGAACCCATATTGCGTTCACGGTACCGAAGGAGGGCGCCTGCATCAGCTACGATGCCTTGCTGATCCCCGTTGGGGCGCCGGACCCGCAGGACGCCTATCGCTTCATCAATTTCCTCTTGGAACCGAAGGTGATCGCGGCGATCACCAACGAGATCTGGTACGGGAACAACAATCGGACGGCCAATCAGTATGTCAATCCGGATATCCTGGACGATCCGACCATCTATCCGGACCCGGCGACTCGACTCCGGTTATACCAGCAGAGCGAGTCGAATCCTGCCACGGAACGAATCCGCACGAGAACGTGGACCCGAGTGAAGACGGGAAAGTGACGGCCGCCCGCGATCCCGGGGGGCGGCCGTTTGCCTCGTCAGCGCATCGCCAACGCGGCGCCCTGGGCATTCACCGACGCCATCACTTGCCGAAGCTGCTGTTTGAGCTGGTGCAGCTCGCGCTGCTGTTGCGCTACCTCCGCTTCCGGTGGTATTCATCAGGGCGGTTTCGCCGATTGCCGTATTGCTCGAGCCGTTGACGTTCTCCTGCAGCGCTCCCTGCCCGATGGCCACGTTGAAGAGGCCACCCGCATTGTCGAACAGGGCCTGTTGGCCGACCGCGGTGTTATCCCCGCCGGCCGTGTTCGAGCCCAATGCTTCGAAGCCCACGGCCGTGTTGCCGCCGCCTGCCCCATTGTCCTCGAGCGCAAAAGCGCCAACCGCAGTGTTGTTTCCGCCCGTGTTGTCGAAGAGTGCCGCGACGCCGAAGGCCGTGTTGTAGTTGCCGGACTGATTCAGGAACAAGGAGAAGGCCCCGCCCGCGGTGTTTTCGACTCCCGTCGTGAGCTCCAATAGAGCATCCGTGCCCATGGCTGTGTTCGCCGAGCCATCGCTGGCCACGGAATCGGGAGGCTGGGTGGCGTGAACCAGGCTTACCGTCAGGCAGAGACCGGCCGCCGCCAGCAGCGATCGAGAGGTCGTGTTCATTGCTATCCCCTTGCGATGTGTACTCATAGGGAAATGTGCAGAACGCGAGCGAATCCCCTCACTTTAGCCAAATTATTTTTCTCTGGCCTGAATTTAGGGTTTTTGGGTCGGCGCGGGGGCTCTCGCGAGCACGGCGGCGTAGGAGTAGGCCACTTGCTGCATCATGCCTTCGTGCGCGAGTACGCGCGCCAGGGAGGCTTGGCGATAACGCCAGTGCCGCCAGGCATCATCCGGCCACGCCGCTTCGCGTGCCTGCATCGCGGCGTTCGCATAGAGCGCAAAGGCGCGCAGCAGTTGCGCATTCCTCGTCGAGGAATCGCTCGCCTCCAGCGCCGCCATCTCCTCGCGTTGTGCGAAGCGCGCCAGTGCATTCGGTTCGCCGGCATCGGCGCCGCGGCGATACCATAGCCATGCCTCGCCCGCGGATGGCTTGCTGCCCGCTATTCCACGCTCATAAAGATCCCCCAGTCGGGCGGCCGCCATGCTTACGCCGGCTTGCCAGGCACTCTTGTATAGAGGGATCGACCGGTCGGAGGCCAGCAGATCCCCGAGATCTAGACCCGCGGCTCGGTATCCCTTGACCAGGGCGACCTCGAATAGCTGCCTGGCTCCGGCCGCATCCGCCTTGGCGGCGAGCACACGGCCCATTTCGTAGTCCAACCGCCCGCCGTGGTGGGGCTTGGCAATCTCGGCCGAACAGGCACGGGCGGCAATGTCCACATTGATGCTCACCGCAAGCACCCCCGGCGTCACACGGTCCGGATCGTAGACCGAGGCGGCCGCCTGATCGCAGTTCGACCCCATCGGCCAGACATGCACGCGCGTGTCGGGCGGTACTCCCAGTTCTGACCGGTCGGCCTCAGCGAGCGGATCGCTCGCCGCGGCGGCCTCGAAGAGAATCTGCGCGTCGAGAGAGCCCGGAACGCGTGCCTCCCAGACGCGCGCGGTCTTGTCCAGCGAGCCGGTGACGATCTGCAAGCCGCTGGGAGAAAAGGCGGCGGACTGCAGCGAATCCTCGTGCCCCGGGAGTACCGCGAGTTGAGTGCCGCTGTGCGCGTCCCAGATGCGCGCCGTCTTGTCCGATGATGCCGTGACGATGCGGCTGCCGTCGCTCGAATAGCCGACAGACTGTATAGGGCCGGCGTGCCCGGTGAGCACGAACAGGGTGGCACCGCTGCGGGCATCCCAGATTCGCGCCGTTTTGTCGAATGACGCCGTTACTACCTGTCCGCCATCGGGGGAGAAGGCCACCGCGGTCACCGCCCCTGCGTGCCCGCTCAGCACGAGGAGCTGCGCGCCGCTGCGCGCATCCCAGATGCGCGCGGTCTTATCGAAGGAGGCGGTCGCGAGCTGTTTACCATCGGGTGAATAGGCGACGAACAGGACCCGATCGCCGTGTCCCGAGAGGACGGTGATCGGCTTACCGCTGTGCGCATCCCAGATGCGCGCCGTCTTGTCCAAGGATGCCGTGGAGATGTGCGATCCATCGGGCGAATAAGCGACCGATTCCACCAGGCCTGCATGCCCCGTCAGCGCGGCGAGCGGTGCTCCGGTGTGCGCATCCCAGAGGCGTGCCGAGTTGTCCAAGTATCCGCCGGTGGCAAGCTGCTTGCCGTCAGGCGAGTAAGTGACGGCGATGAAATAGTCATGATTGCCTGGAAATACACCGATCGGCGCATCGGTACGAGCATCCCAGATCTCCAAAGTCTTGTCCAAGGACGCTGTGACGATGCGCATCCCGTCGGGCGAGAAATTCGCAAATGCGACCCCGTCCTTATGGCCGCGCAGCACGGCGATCTCGGCATCTTCACGTGCCCGCCAAGTGCGCGCCGTGCCATCGTCCGAAGCGGTCACGATGCGCGTGCCATCCGGTGAATATTCCGCCGCTCTCACGAAGCCACCGTGTCCCGACAGTACTGCGAGTGGCGCGCCGCTGGACGCGTCCCAGATACGCGCGGTCTTATCGTCGGAGGCCGTGACGATACGCGTGCCGTCGGGCGAATAGCGCGCGGAATAGAGGCGATCGCTATGCCCCGATAGCACGAGGAGCGGTGCGCCGGTGCGTGCATCCCAGGTGCGCGCCGTCTTGTCCGCCGAGGTGGTCACGACCTGAGTACCATCGGGGGAAAAAGTCGCCGATAGGACGATCCCGCCATGCCCGGAGAGTACGCTGAGCGTCGCCCCCGAGCGCGCCTCCCAGATGCGCGCGGTCTTGTCGCGGGAGCTGGTGACGATCCGCGTACCATCGGGCGAATACTCGGCGAACTGCAGCGCGCCGCTGTGGCCCCGCAGCACGGCGAGTTCATCGCCGGAATGCGCGTCCCAGATGCGTGCCGTGCCATCCAGCGAGGCAACGACGAGGCGGGCGGCGTCGGGCGAAAAGGCGGCGGAAATGGGTAGCGCACCATGGCCGGAAAATGCCGCGAGCGGTGCGCCGGTGTGCGCGTCCCACAAACGCACGCTCTTGTCCATCCCGGCCGTGACCACTTGCGATCCATCCTTGGAATAGAGCGCCGTCCTCACATAATTTCGGTGGCCCGAGAGCACGACGAGCTGCGCGCCCGTCCGCGCATCCCAGATACGCGAGGTGTTGTCCGTGGCTGCGGTGACAATGCACCTGCCATCCGGCGAGTACGAGGCGTATTCCACGCGCCCCTCGTGACCCGACAGCACGGCGAGCTGCGCATCCGCCGCGCGCATCTCCTGGAAAACACTGATGGCCGCGGGCGTACGTGCTCGCGAAAACGCCGGGTTTCTCAGGACTTCAAGAATGATGCCCTGCGCGCCTGCGAGATCCGAATCCTTGAGGCGCTGCGCGGCTGCTTGAATGAGCAGACGCGACTGGGCCTGCAGCGCCTGCGCGGTCTGGTATTCCGCCTCATGTTGTTTGCGCACCGCAAGCAGCCCGGCCCCCGAGGCGGCGATCGCCAGCGCGGTTACCATTCCCGCGACCGTCGCGGCAAGTCGATGGCGCCGGATGAATTTGCCGAATCGATACGCGGAACTATGGGCGTGAGCGATGACGGGTTCATCGTTCAGGTAGCGCCGCAGCTCTGCGGCGAGTTCGGCGGGCGTCCCGTAGCGGCGCTCGCGATCGCGCTCCAACGCCTTCAAGGTGATCCAGTCCAAATCGCCGCGCAGCGCTTTGACCAGCAATTGGGGTACCGTGTCGCGTGCGGCCGCGGTCGGCATGGCGGTTTCCTGGTCCGCGCTCACCTTGGCACTGGGCCGGGGCGGCTCTTCCTCACGAAGCTGGCGCAGCCATTCCTCCAAAGAGGGCCGCTGGCGTTTTTTGATCTCGAAAGGCTGCAGCCCAGTAAGCAACTCGTACAGAATCACACCGAGCGAGTAGACATCGGCACGTGTGTCGATGTCCTCCATTTTTGGATCGACGCGCTCCGGGCTCATGTAACCCGGTGTTCCGATGAACTGGCCGAAAAGCGTGTGCATCGGCTGGTCGGTCATCGCCGCCGTCTTGGTCTTTGCCAGACCAAAATCGATGATGCGCGGCACCGGTTTGCCGTCCACCTCTAGAACCAGGATATTGGCGGGTTTCAGATCGCGATGAATGATGGCCTTCTGATGCGCGTGCTGCACACCGTCGCAGGCCTGGATGAAAAGTTCCACGCGCCGGCGAACATTGAGCCTCTGCTGATCGCAATAATCCGAGATCGGCAAGCCAGGCACGTACTCCATGGCCAGGTAGGGCTGGCCCTGCGCCGTGGCGCCGGCATCGAACACCTTGGCGATGGCCGGATGATCCATGATGGCGAGCGATTGGCGTTCGGATTGGAAGCGCTGCACAACGGTCTCGTCGTACATTCCCGCCTTGATGAGCTTCAGCGCCACCGGCCGCAGCACCGGTGCGAGTTGCTGCGCCAGCCACACCTGACCCATGCCACCCTGGCCCAATTGACGGATCAGCCGAAATCGCTCGGCGAAAATCTGGCCCTCGGTCAAACCCGCCACGACCGGCCCGTCGGTCTCGGCGCCGAGGCCGGCCAGTGGCGATTCAAGAAATCCCGGGCTGAGGGCGTCGCCCGCCAACAGCAGAGAATCCACTTCCGCTCGCAGTGGCGCATCCGATGCGCACTCCGCATCGAGAAACTTCTCTCGCGCCACAGGCTCCATTGTCAGAGCTTGGTGCAGGAGCTCCTTGACGCGGCTCCAATCGGCCTGCCTCACAGCGCGGCCGCTCGAGTCATTTCGCGGCGCAGCCAGATGCGTGCCGTGGCCCAGTCGCGCTCCACCGTCGCCAGCGATGTGCCGAGAACGTCCGCGATATCGGGCGCCGACAGTCCGCCAAAGAATTTCATCTGCACGATCTTGCTCTGACGCTCATCAAGACGGTTCAACTCCTCCAAGGCGTCGTCGAGTGCCATCAATTCTTCATCGCTGCAGACCGGCAGCTCCTCGAGATCTTCGAGCGCAATGCGCACGCCGCCGTCTCGCTTGCCGGCGCGGCGCGTGCGTGCGTATTGCACCAAAATCTGCCGCATCAATCGCGATGCGATCGCGACGAAATGCGCCCGATCGCGCAGCTGGGCGGGCTGGCTGCCGATCAACGCAAGGAATGCTTCGTTGACGAGCGCGGTGCTTTGCAGGGTATGACCTGCGCGCTCGGACCTAAGATAGTGGTGAGCGAGGCGATGCAGTTCTTGATAGATCGCAGGCGCCACGGCGCCGAGAGCCTCCTGGTCCCCCTTCACCCATTGCTGCAGCAGTTCGCTGACCTCACCGGAGCGTTCTGCCACGAGCTGGATCAGCGCGCTTTGGCGCGCTGCACCCGAGGCGGCCGTGGACCGCGCGGCTTGGACTGCACATCTGCATTCTCGAACAGCTCGGCACTCAGCTCCGGCAATGTGAGTTTTTCACCGGTACCTCGGCGTTCGGCGTGCGTCACAATAATGCGACCCTCTGTCATCCCATGGCGCAATTCTGGAAGGTTGCCGCCGGGGAGTCAAAGGGCGCCGCGGCGGCCTGTCATGGGCCCCCGGTGGAAGAGCTCTTTAGCACCAATCAGTGTTAGATTTGGCAGCAATAGGCGAGGCCGGCCATGACTCTTGGCTCATGGGCAAAGGGGAAAAGGGTGATAGCGACTGAGAATCGGAAATGCAGTGGTGTGAACATAATGCTCGCCGTCTTTGCGCTCATGGTGCAGGGCGGCGCATTCGTGCATGCCAATGACGCACCAGGGCATGCCAATGACGCACCGGGGCCCACCACGAGTACCTCGGAGCAGGCGCAGGCCAGACAGTTCGGGATTTTCTTCGGTGGAACGGCTTCTCAGTACGATCTGTGCGTGAAGAAGGGCTTTCTCCCCAAGGGCGATCAAAGTGCCGAGGAGGTCGCGAAGGCATTCATGGAGAAATCGTGGACGACGACGCAGGGCGCGGACCAATCGGCCTATGTGCTGGACGGCTGGAATATGATGAAGCAGGAGATTTCAGAGAACGAGTCGTTCTACACGCAGGAGAAGTGCTCTGCCGTGGGAAAGCAGTGGACGAAGATGCTGGCCGCGATGCGGAAGAAGTAGGCATTGTCGGACGCTCAGTTGCCGGTTCAGCCGATACAGTAGGCACCCATGAAGGCATTCAGCTGCGAGTCGGCGTGGACGCCGCGCGGCGGGCGCACCGTCAAGACCATCGACATGCATACCGGCGGGGAGCCGCTGCGGATCGTGACCGATGGGTTACCGCCCATCGAGGGCCGAACCGTGCTCGACAAGCGCCGCTACTTCAGAGACCACTACGATTTCTTGCGCACCGGCCTGCTGTGGGAGCCCAGGGGCCATGCGGACATGTACGGAGCCATCGTGACGTCCGCCAGCGATGCCGATTTCGATGTCTTTTTCCTGCACAATGAAGGCTACAGCACCATGTGCGGCCATGCCATCATCGCCTTGACGACCTTGGCGCTCGAGACCCGGGTGCGCGATGGCGGCGTCGAGGGCGATGTTCAGGATGCCGCCGTTACCTTCAACGTGCCGGCCGGCCGCATTCAGGCTCGAGGCAGCGTCAAGAACGGCACGGTGAGCGATGTGACGTTCCGAAACGTTCCGTCCTTCGTGTACGCGGAGCGCCGCGAGATCGAGGTGCCGGGCCTGGGTCGCGCGCGCTTCGATCTCGCCTACGGCGGCGCCTTCTACGCCGTGGTGGAGGCGGAGCCTTTGGGATTGACGCTCACGCCGCCTGAGGTCCATCGGCTCATCGATGCCGCCCGACGGATCAAGTCCGCGGTTGCCGCAGGCTTCCCCATTGCGCATCCGTTCGAAGACGATCTGAGTTTCCTGTACGGAGTCATCTTTACCGGGCCGCCGGCGCAGGATGGTCATCACAGCCGCAATGTGTGTGTGTTCGCGGACGGGGAGGTCGACCGGTCGCCGACAGGTTCCGGGGTGAGCGCCCGCGTTGCGCTACACCATGCAAAGGGCGAGGTGCAGTTGAATGAGACCCTTCAAATCGAGAGCATCCTCGGCACCGTGATGTCCGTGAAGGCGGTGCAGGCCACTAAGTTCGGGCCGTACGAAGCGGTGGTTCCGGAGGTGGGGGGCGCCGCCTTCGTCACCGGCCGCAGCGAGTTCTACTTCGATCCGGCGGACCCTTTGCAGAGGGGTTTCATCATCCGCTGATGCTGTATCATCACAGTTAAAGTTAACTTTAACTCAGGTCTCGAATGACCCAATCGACGATGTCCATCGGTATTTTGGCTAAGCGCGCGGGTGTCGCGGCGAGCGCGCTGCGCTTCTACGAGGCACAGGGACTCATCAAAGCGACGCGCGGCGCCAACGGGCGGCGCATGTTTACCAGGGATACCTTGCGCCGCGTCGCGTTTGTCCGAGTCGCACAATCGGTCGGATTGGCTCTCGAGGATATTCGGGCGGCATTGAGCCGTCTGCCGAACCAACGCACCCCAACCCGATCGGACTGGCAGCGCCTGTCTGCCGCTTGGCGCCCCGCTTTGGACCATCGAATCGGCACCTTGATGAAGCTGCGCGACAGGCTGACCTCGTGCATCGGTTGCGGTTGTCTGTCTCTGAAGAGTTGTGGCCTTTATAACCCCGCCGATAGCGTGCAAGCGCGGGGAGCCGGTGCGCGCTATTTACTCGGGGATGTGCCTCGACGGATCGGCAAGGCGGCGCGTACCAAGCGAGCGTAGCGGTAGACTGGCGGTGCCGGTCAGCCAAGCCGCCGACCCAGGAATCGGAAGGTCCGATCCCAGGCCTGCTGCGACCAAACCGGGTCGTACTGCGTTTGGGGGATGCGATGCGGCCCAACCGCCGTCTCGTTGGCGAAAGCATGATGCGCGAGGTAGCGATAAAACTCGTGCTGCACGCCCGCATCACGCAGCTTCTTCTCCAACTGATCCACAGTGCCGATCGGGAAGAATTGGTCCTGAGTGGCCCAATGCGCCAGGAGCGGCGACTTGATCCTGGAAGGGTCGACATTCTCGAGGGGAGGGCAGCCGTACCAAACGACGGCCGCATCGATCTCCGGCGCCGCGCCCAGGGCAAGCAGCGTCAGCGCCCCGCCCATGCAGAATCCGAGTACGCCCACCTTCTGGCTGCGCGTCTTCAAAAACTGAACTGCGCCTCGTACATCCTGCGTAGCGGCGTCGTGAAAGTTGAGGCCGGACATCAGATGATGTGCTTCCTCGGCCTCCACGGTGGACTTGCCACGGTACAAATCCGGCACGAGTGCGCGATAGCCCGCCGCCGCCAGGCGGTCGGCGACGCCTCGAATCTGATCGTTAATACCCCACCATTCCTGAATCACCACCACCGCCGGCGGATTCTCGCGACCCGGCTCCGCAAGATAGCCATCCAATGTCTTCGCGTCGGGGCGTGTAAATGAAACTTCTGTTCCCATGGGAATACTACCTGTCAAATTGTGGGGCAACGATTGAAAGGCCGTCGCGGTCGAGATTGGGTGGCACGGGGCTTTGACTACACTCTAGTCGAGATTGCCTTGCGCTCAAAGTCCGGCAGTTCGGCCGGCAGGCAAGCCAATGCCGAGACGGGCCCCAATGCGTCGCGCAGTCTCCTCTCGCTGCGCGGTGATGCGTCGCAGCGATCCCTGCACCTGTTCCAGAATGGCGGGAGGAGCGCTTTCCGGCGTGCCGGAGTCAAAAGGGGGCTCCGGCGCATACTCGATCTGCAACTGGATTGAGCGGGCCGCATCGACCCCACGCAGTTCTGCCGCCAATTGCAATGCGCCATCGATACCGGCGGTGACACCGGCGGCAAATACGAAGCTGCCATCGACGACCACGCGTCGCTTGACCGGAATTGCACCGAAGAATGGCAGAAGGTGGTGGGACGCCCAATGTGTGGTGGCGCGGCGTCCTCTCAGCAAGCCGGCCGCGCCGCATAGCAAAGCGCCTGTGCAGACAGAGAAAATGCGACAGGCTCCCCCGGCTTGGCGGCGAATCCAGGCAAGCACCTTCTCGTTTTCCATCAAGGCTTCCTGGCCAAATCCTCCCGGAACATGCAAGACATCGAGCGGAGGCGCATCCTCCAATGTGGCATCGGGGGTCAAGCGCATTCCTCGAACGTCCCTCACCGCTTCAAGCGACTGGGCATAGATGCGATAGGTCGAATTCGGTATCCGGGAGAGCACCTCGAACGGGCCCGTGAGATCGATTTGATCCAGACGCTCAAACAAGAGTGAACCGATCTGCAAGTGAACATCGTGAGGAATCATGTTGAATCTTCCCAAGGTCGCCATGGACAGTGCAAGACTATGGCGGCATGCTCCGGGAATGTCGCCAAAACCCACTCGTTCCCCGCCAAGTGCCAGACGCATCGTTGAGGTGCTGGCCTATCCCGCCGTGCAGCTGCTGGATGTTACCGGACCTCTTCAAGTCTTTGCCTCCGCCAACGACTTGACGGTCAAGGAAGGGAAAGCGTCGCCTTACGATATTCGGTTGGTGGCGCCCGGAGGCAACCGCGTCGAGGCCTCGGCCGGCGTGGCGCTGGTCGCCAACCCGCTTTCCGCCCATGGCACGAGCGTCGACACGCTCCTAGTGGCAGGCGGACCGGATTTCGACGCATTTTCGAGGGATCCTGTATTGGTTGATTGGGTGCGTGACCGCGCGCAGCAGGCACGACGCGTTGCCTCGATCTGCACGGGCGCCTTCTTGCTGGGCGCGGCGGGTTTGCTCAAGGGACGTCGAGTGGTGACTCATTGGTCATACTGCGCCGAACTCGCCCGGCGGTTCCCCGACTCGACCGTCGAGCCGGATCCAATCTTCGTGAAAGACGGTGCGATTTGGTCATCTGCGGGAGTCACGGCCGGCATAGATCTCGCCCTCTCGCTGGTCGAGGCGGATCTCGGTCGCGCCCTGGCGCTGGCCGTTGCTCGGTATCTCGTGGTCTTCCTGAAGCGGCCGGGCGGCCAGGCTCAATTCAGTGCAGCGCTTTCGCTGCAAGCGGCGGAGGATAAATTCGGAGCTCTGCACGAGTGGATCGGTCAGCATCTCGCCGAGGACCTTTCTCTGGCGGTTCTCGCCAGCCAAGCGGCCATGAGCGAGCGCAGCTTCAGCCGACGCTATGCCGAGTCGACGGGATCGACGCCTGCCCGCGCAGTCGAGAGACTCAGGGTGGAAGGGGCGCGCCGTTTGCTTCTGGACACTCGTTTGCCGGTCAAGCGCATTGCTCAGCGCTGCGGATTTGGCTCGGAAGAGACCATGCGCCGAAGTTTCCAACGTTTGTTGAGTGCGACGCCGCAAGACTACCGGGCGAGATTCGGAACCTCGGGCGCGCAGGTGCAGAATGGTTGATGCAGGCAGCGGCGGCCTTGCGGCCGCCGCTTTCCCCCGACTTCTCAGCCTTTCCAGGCGTGGACTTGCAGCCAGTCTTCCACCGGAGGGTTCGTGACGTTCCCCGTATAGTTCGTGATGGTCGAGGCGGCGACGATCGTGACGACCTCGAGCAGCAACTCCTTGGTGAATCCAGCCGCGATGAAGCGCTGAACGTCTTCGGCATTCAGTTTGCCGCGCTTCTCGATCAGCGTCCTTGCCAAGGTGGACAAGGCGGCAAGTTTCTTGTCCGAGGGCGATCGGCCGGCTCGGATCGCCTCGATGTCCGACGCGCTTACGCCCGCTTTCAGACCGAGCGCCGTGTGCAACGCAACTGCCCAGGCACTGGCGTTGGTCACCGCATCCGTGAGCAGGACGGTTTGAATTTCGGGCTCACTGAAGCTGCCGCTGTGCACCTGATCGAAGATAGGTACGAAGGCTTTGATGAGCACCGGGGAGAGCGCCATGGCGCCAGCCAGGTTTGGAATGCCATCGAATCGCTGTTGCACCTCACGCAAGGACGCCTTGGACCCTTCAGGGGCGGAATCGAGGGTGTAGACAGAAAACGTTTCCATAAAAATGACCTCTTTTGACGTTAAGAACCATTCAATCGTCTCGCCGTGTCTCGAATTTGCGTTCGTTAGTCGGGCGAACTTGAAACGATGTGCGTTTCATGGAGGTTATTTAACGTCGACCAGCGACCCTCACCTTGCCAAAGTCCCCACGTTCCACGCCACAGGCGATGCAGGTTCACGCGGCTCAAAACGACCGTGTCCACTTTTGTGCACAAGTGCAGTGGCGCCCGTTGCAGGGTAGTCTTGCTTCGCCGGTGAAGACGTGAGCCGAAGGCTCACGCCGGGAATTGCCGGTGCGATACGCCTTCATAGAATCAAGAACTTGGAAAAACGACGCCTCGCGCACCATCGGTCCGGTACGGCTATTGCATTGTCGGTTCTCAGTACGCCGCCTTTGATACGGCGTGGAGATGGACAATGACGAGCTTCACTTTTCCCGGCCCGCCCGTGGTTGCCGCTGCCCTGCGGCCGCTCATCAAGATGGGCGTCATCCTGCTGTCGGCGATGATGAGCGTGTCCGCGCTCTGCCATGCGGAGGCGTCCTCGCCGTCTTCCCTCATCGTGGAGGACATCCGCTGCAAGGGCAACGCGCTGACCCAGTGCAGCTTCATTCAGGGGTTCGTTCACTTGGTGGCGGGCGATCCGCTGCGCGAAGAGGAAGTCCAGAACGCCAAGTTGCGACTGTCATCGCTCCCTGAGTTCGCGTCGGTGCGAATCTACCTCGAAAAGGGTTCGGCGAAGGGACGGGCGGTGGTGGTCGTCGAGGTGGTCGAGGCCGATCGCATCGACAATCAAGTCTCGGCCGGGACTTCCTCGCGCCTCTCGAGCCTCTACCAAACCGTCGAGGGGCGACTCGCGGAGCGCGATGTCTTCGGCACCCAGGGCAGCGTGAATCTGGATGTCGAGGGCATTGCTCCCATCGACGGCCCTTCGCACCACGGCATCTACACGCGCCTGCAGTTCGCCTCTCCGACGCTCTTCGACTCGAACAAATACTTTCTGATCGCGGGTGCAACCTACCAGAACACGGTGATCGACTATCCGTATCAGGCCTTCGATAAGACGGACCAGTTCGACGTCGATCTGAGCATGGGTCGCCGCCTCTTCGACTACTCCTACGTCACCGTGGGGTATCTCGAGAGAGTGGTCTCTCAAAGCATCAGTCAGTCGCGGGGCACCAGCGAGCTATTCTCGACCGACTCCAATCCCAACAACAACAAAGGCTTCGCGCTTGGCTACGGCTGGAACTCCGAGGACGACCCTTACTTTCCGACCCACGGTTCGCGCTTGAGCTCGAGTTTCGGCGAGTCGTGGGCGAGTGTTCGATTTCGAAAGACCTGGAGCATCGACCCGGACTCGACGTGGTCCGTGCAGCTCGGCGGCACACCCGGCACTCAATACCGCGCCTCCCTGGATGAGAATCAGGACTTTTCCGTGGGATACCAGCACGGGATTGGACCGAGCGATCGCCTCGGGGGTATCGATCGCGGCCGCTGGTACGTCGAACCGGGGGTGAGCTACTACGGGGACATTGCCTACGGCAAGCAGCTCTGGGAGTGGGGAATGAAGGTCGGGGTGCGCCTCGACACGAAACTATTCGGCCTGGTCGATTTATATGTGATCGCCAGCGCCTCAGAGCAAATAAAATGAGACGCGCCGGCCCGCTCCTCGTCTTGCTGGCGCTGGCGCTGGCCGCGAGGCCCGCGGCCCCCGCCGAGTTGACCCCGGTGGTGCGCGAGCACACGCTCGGGGTCCATATTGGCGGGATTCTCTGGCCGGCAAATTTCACGCAGGATCTCGTGAGTGGATTGACCAATACGGTGTTGATCCATGTTGCCCTGTTCTCCGATTCCAGAGAGCTCGATCAAAAGACCGTGGCCATTGCCATCAAGTATGATCTGTGGGAGGAGACCTTTGCACTCACCGTCACTGTGAACGAAGCGGCGATTCTGACTCGAACCGGCCAGCGGCAGCCACAAATCGCAGCGTTTCTCGCGGACCTCGAGTTGCCGCAACTTTTTGCGGTCAGTGAGCTGCCGAAGGATGGAGCCGCGACCGTTCGGGTGGAGGTGCTCCTCAACCCAATCGAACGCGAGCGTCTGCAGACGATCAAAAAATGGGTAATCGAGAACAATACCTCCATCCCGGCCGATACCAACGGCTTCAGCGACAAGCGCGTCGGCAGCTCGCGCTCCAACGACGTGTTCAACAAAATCCTTCAGCAGTATGCGGCGGGCGCGGAGGAGGCGGCGAGTTGGAAGGAATCCTTGTCGTCAAAACCCTTTAAGATATCGGAGATGGAGCAATGAGGGACAGCCGGGTGAAGCTCTTGCTGTTTTCGGCGATTTTCATCGCGGCCGCCGTGCCGATCGCGGCGGCATTTTATCTGGCGGGCGATGCGCTGCAAAGAAGCTTGAATCTGGGATTCAATTCGCAAATCGAGCGCTCGCTCGAGATGGGATCGAAGAATCTCAAAACCCTCAAGCGCATCGATCCGTCCAATGAGGCGCAATATCGCGCAGAATTCGCTGAAATTCAAAACCTCACGAATGTTTATGCGCAACCGCAGCTGGTGAAACACAGCGTCCTCGGCTCACTCAAGATCTATTTTGGCGCAGGACTTCTCTCGGCGGCGGTTGGCGCGGTTGGCATCGCGACCCTGCTAGGAAGACGGATCAGCCATTCCTACCAGATCGCCATCCGGGAGCTCCTGGCTCATCGAGAGAGAGTTCGCTATCTCGAACAGATGGCCTCCTGGCAGGAAATGGCCAAGATCCTCGCGCACGAGATCAAAAATCCGCTGACGCCCATCGAGGTGCTCGTGACCTCATTGACGACATCCCATTCGAGCAAATCTCCCCGGGAGTTTGCCGTGCAGCTCGAGCAAACGCAGGCGATGATCCAGGAGGAGATTGGGCAACTCAAGCGCACCGTCGACCGGTACAGCGAATTTGCCAAATACCCGCCGGCCGAGTTGGTCGAGGCAGATCCCGTGCAGGTCATCGAGCAGCATGCTCCCGCTGTCAGGGCGCAGTTCGTCTCGGCCCGCCTCGTGGTGAGGGGTGCCGATGCTGCCGGACACTGGCGTGCCAGAATGGACCCCGCGCTGTTCAGGCCGGTATTGATGAATATCATCGGCAACGGGACGGAGGCGAATCCCGGGCGAGAGGTCCTGTTTACGATTGAGGTGAGCGCCACCAAGTCCGCCGTCCACATGAATATTTCAAATGATGGAGTACCGGTGCCGGCGCAGATTGCGCCGCGCATGTTCGACCCTTACGTGTCGGGGCATGGTGGGCGGGACAACATGGGATTGGGCCTCGCCATCGTCAAGAAGATCGTCATGGAACACGAAGGTGAGATTGCCTACGTCGAAGTCGACGGTCACCCGCGCTTTTGCATCTCCCTGCCACGAGTAGCCTGAAGTGAGCGAGTCGACGAGCCCGCCCACCGTCCTCGTCCTGGACGACGAGAAAAACATCCGCCGCGCCATCGAAATGGCACTCGAGCCGCAGGGCATGAGGGTCCTAACGGCGCATGATCCGGCCTCAGCCTTGCGATTTCTGCAAGGACGAATCATCGATCTGTTCATTCTCGACATCAAACTCGGGGATATCGACGGCATAGAGGTATTCAAGATCGTTCAATCGGCGGGCTTCGAGGTCCCGACGCTGTTCATTTCCGGGAATGCGACGCTCACGCAAGCCGTGGAAGCGGTAAAAATAGGGGCTATCGAGTTCCTGGAGAAACCCTTCAGTGCCGAGCGCCTCATCGTGGCCGTGAAGCGCTGCCTCGAATTCTCCGCCCTCAGGGAGCGTCTGCGTCTGAGCGAGGCTCGGCATGGCTCGGAGACCCTGATTGGGGACTCCGCGGCCATCAAGAAAGTCATGGCGGCGGCGCTCAAGGTGGCGCGCACCGGAGCGAACGTCCTCATCAGCGGAGAGAGCGGGACCGGCAAGGAATTGGTGGCGAATGCCATCCATGCCCAGAGCGACCGCCAGGCGATGCCCTTCGTCAAGGTCAATTGTTCGGCCATCCCCGAGAATCTTATCGAAAGCGAGCTCTTCGGTTACCTGAAGGGCGCCTTCACGGGGGCCGGCGCCAACAAGCGGGGCCTGTTCGAGGTCGCCAATCGAGGCACGATTTTTCTCGATGAGGTGGCGGATCTGTCCATGAGTGCGCAGGCGAAGATTCTACGGGTCGTGCAGAGCGGCGAGATGCAAAAGATCGGTTCCGAGGATGCGGTTACGGTGGACGTGCGCGTGCTCTCGGGCAGCCACAAGGATCTGAAGAGCCAAGTGGCGTTGGGGCTGTTTCGGGAGGATCTCTATTACCGCTTGAATGTCGTACCCATTCGGGTGCCCGCCCTGCGGGAGCGCCCCGACGATGTGCCTTTGCTCGCTCGATTTTTCGTGCGTCGGCTGTGCGAGAAGAATAACGTCAAGGACAAGGCGATCGACGATGATGTGCTATCCGAGCTGAAGCACTACCCCTGGCCGGGCAACGTACGCGAATTGCAGAACGTGATGGAACGAATCGTCACGATGAGCGGCGAGCGCATTACTCTGCTCGACATCCCCGAGGAGATTGTCGCCGTGGGGGATCTGCCCGAAAACCGTCACGCCGGGTCGCCCTTGAGGGAGTTTCGCGACAAGGCGGAGCGCGATTTCATTTTGGCCACGTTGAAGCGCAACCTGGGCAATATCAGCCAGTCCGCGCTGGAGCTCGGTGTCGGCCGAAGCTACCTGCACCGGCGGCTCGCGGTGCTCGGCATTGCGAAAAAGGACTGGTTCTCCTGACCTTGAAGGCGGGTGCAAATCCGCCCACCCGCCGGCGGGGCCGGGCGAGGACAATCGTGCCCTTTTCTGCACACCCTGCCGCGTTCGATTCCCCTCTCGATAGGCGAGAAATGAACGACTTAGCGCCGTGTCGGCCGGCGGCGCAGCGCTGGCATGGAGATTGCTCCTTCCCCTCGACCCAAGACGTCGCAAGGAGAGACAGCAATTGTGTGGTTACAAGGCATCGGCCTTCGTCTATCAGATTCGCTATGATCCCTCCGCAGAGGTCGATCAGCACCTGCTGCCGTTGGATAACACGGTGAACGAGCGACCCGATTGGTTCGAGTATTGGGCCATTCGGAACTTTCTTCGCACGCAAACACTCGACGAGAAGGCCTTTTACGGATTCCTCTCGCCTCGCTTCAACAGCAAGACGAATCTATCCGGCAGGGAAGTCCACGAATTCATACACCGTCACGGCGATGGCGCCGATGTGCTTCTGTTCACGCCGAGCTTGCATCTCAGCGCCTATCACCTCAACGTGTTCAAGTACGGCGACACCTGCCATCCAGGGCTCTTGAACCTCGCCACCCGGTGTTTTCGACGCCTCGGGCGAACCACCAACCTCGATACCTTGATCACGCACTCGGGCAACGAGGTCTACAGCAATTACTTCGTCGCGCGCCCGAGTTTTTGGCGGGCGTGGTTCGCGATCACCGAACGAGTCTTTGAGATCGCCGAATCCGAGGATGACCCGCTCGGCATCGAGCTTCGGCAACCGACGACCTATCGGGGAGCGGAGAAGGTCGAGATGAAGGTGTTCTTGATGGAACGAGTGGCGACCTGGCTTCTCGCCCGAGAGCCGCAATTTTCCGTCAAGGCCCGCGATCCGTTCATCGCTCGATCGCGTCTCTACAAGCTCCCCGGAGCGATCATTTGCGATGCCCTGAAGCTCGCGTACCGACAGAATGGTCGGAGCCGAGAGTTCGCGGACCTTTTTCGCATCGCGAGCAGGTTCGCTCGGATGTTGAGCCTCGTCATCCGGATCGGGTCGTTCTGGCGAATCGAGCCGGCGAGACGCTGCTTGGCGGCGCTTGCGACCTATTGGAATGGATCGGCGCGGGCTGGATGAATGTTGTGGTGCAAAGTCGTACTGCTGCGCCGCGCTGCGGAGTTCCCGTTGTAGTATGCTTCGCCGCTTACAACTTTCATCCGCGGAGACTCTCCAATGGCGCTTCGTATCAATGACATTGCCCCGAACTTCAAGGCCAACACCACGCATGGCCCGATCGATTTTCATCAGTGGATCGGCAATGACTGGGCCATACTGTTTTCGCACCCCAAGGACTTCACCCCGGTTTGCACCACGGAACTTGGGTACATGGCCAAGATCGAACCCGAATTCACCAAGCGCCATGCGAAGTTGATCGGTCTGTCGATCGACCCGGTCGACAATCACAGCAGGTGGGCGGCCGACATCGAGGAGACTCAGGGCGCCAAGGTGAAGTACCCGATGATCGGCGATACGGATCTGCACGTCGCAAAGCTCTACAACATGCTTCCCGCGGAAGAGGCTGGAACCTCGGAGGGTCGCACGGCAGCGACGAATGCCACCGTGCGTTCGGTGTTCGTCATCGGCCCCGACAAGAAGATCAAGGTGATGCTGACCTATCCGATGTCGACGGGCCGCAACTTCGACGAAATCCTGCGGGTGCTCGATTCCCTGCAGTTGACGGCCCGGGAGAACGTCGCGACGCCGGTCAACTGGCGCCCGGGCGACGATGTGATCATTCCGTCTTCGGTTTCCGATGAAGTCGCCAAGCAGAAGTACCCGCAAGGCTTCAAAACCCACAAGCCTTACCTGCGCACCGTTTCGAACGTGAAGTAGCAAGCCTCGGGGGGCGGGCGCTGAGCGCCCGCCCTCGCGGAGTGTGGCGATCGCGTTCGTGCATCAATACCCACAGAACGAACGCTGACCCAGGCTCGACCGGCCTGAACGCGCAACGGTCTCTCATCGATAATCCCTCGGCCAGCGGGCGCCGGAGTTTGGCGAGATCCCCGTCCCGCGGGTGTCGGGGCGGCCACGTGCTTCACATGGCTGTCATATTGGGTGATTACTTTGCGTCACCAAGCCACTGCCACGATTCCTAGCCAACCCAAGAGGGGATTCCCATGAACGTCCGTCCTTCGATCGCTCGCGCCATTTCGCTGCTGGCGGGCTGCGGCGTCGCTGCATTCGTGCAAGTCGGCACTGCCGCCGCAGGCGATCGCCATTCTCAACGGTTTCCCGACCGACTCTTCCCGGGCATCCCTGGCTGACGGCACGAGCGGTGGCGACTACACGCCCTTCGCCCTGTTCTTCGCCAACGATCACACCCTGTACGTGACCGACGAGGGCACGGGCAATAGCGCCGATGCGGCGCATGCGGGTTTGGAGAAGTGGATCCTGGGCAGCAACGGCACCTGGACGCTCGCGTATACATTGACCAGTGGCCTGATCGGCCAGGTCGACAGCAACCTCGTCGGCTACGATGGCCAGTACCCGGACGTCACCACCATCGGCCTGCGCAACCTTACCGGCCTGGTCAACCAGGACGGTACGGTGACACTGTGGGCAGCGACTTCAACCAGCAGCGCTTCCGGCGACAACGGTGCAGATCCGAACCGCATCGTGGAAATCACCGACGAAGTGAGCGCCACGACCCTGACGGGCAAGGTGGCTAGCGAGACTTTCCGCAGCATCGCGAGTGCTACCTACGGCACGGTCTATCGGGGTGTCGCGTACGTCCCCGCCGGCGATCGGCACCATGATCGCGGCGACGGTCGAGGCCGCTAAGCGCATGCGCATTTTGAATTAGCGCTCGAAGCAGGCACGCCGGATGGGAGGACTTACTTCCATTCGGTGTGCCCACCAATCCGTGAAACGAGCGTGTGCCGGCCCCTGATAGAGCTTCTGAATCAGAACGACGGGCGTCGGATTGGACGTTCGCGCGCGAAATACGCAACGATCAACCCGAACAGCAGCATGGCGACCATATCCTCCGTGAAGTGCACAACCCTGAAGCGCGGCGCGTGTCCTATTGCAGATAGCGGCAAAACGACGTAGTTCATCACAACGAAGACGGCCACCCCATATGCCAGGCCGGCCCTGACCCAGTGACGCCCGAGTACGGGTCGCCATCGAACCGCGACGACGAAGATCGATGCAATAACGATCGACATCCCCCACTGCAATACGAGGCCGAGCACGACCGTCGCCGAGTTGCCATCGAATGCGGACTTGCCCAGCAGTCCGCTCGCGATGGCTTGCAGAATGCGGGCAGGCTTCGCGGCATTGATCAAACTCGCGGCGCCGATATCGATGGTGCCGGCAATGATGCCGCCCAGGAGTATTGGGGCAATGACCTCATTGAGGGCGCGCGTTTTTGTTGCGTGGCCGGAACCGTCGCCGGTTCCGGCCGAGCCGGGTCGCTGATCGGTGGACGAAGCAAGGGATTCATTCATTCTTCCATCTCCCGCTCGCGCAACACAGCGGCAATTATTGTCCCAATCGCATCGCGGCTCAAGAACCACCCAAGGCAGTTTTCGGCTGGAAGACGCTCCGTGCCGTGCGAAGCTGGTCGATCCACTCGACACCGTCCTCGAAGCCGCCTGCGGCAATTCTCGCGCAGACTTGGTCGAGATCTTCTCGCCAGACAGGGACTCGGGGGCCGGCCATCTGACAGAGGAGGGCGATATAGCCCTCTGTCAACATCGTTAGACCAGGCGCGTTGGCCGCGATGTAATGCTCGCGCGCGAGGATGAAGGCGTCGTAGGCTTCCTGGTGCCTACCTAGGGCGAGTTTGAAGGCTCCGCAAAGCCAGGAGCCGGTGCCTTCCTGCAGCGGACCGAGACTCAACCGGCTGACAAGTCCGGCGGAGCGCTTCGCCAGCTGCAGAGCGCGCGCGAGAACCAGGGGGTCGGGGGACGTGTCAGCGATGCTCCAACCTGGCCAACAATCGGCGGCAGCGTTGTATGTGAAGCGCTTGACCGCCATCAGCGCCTCGCGCTCCACATCCCCGCGACCCGGTGCGGCACGGAATTCGATCTCCTCGCCAGCGGCTTCCGCAGTGTCGAGAAGGGCAACGAGATCGCCCGCGCGCCGTTTCTCGACGACGCGCTGCTGCCACTTCGCCACGAGTTCGGTGAGAGAATCGGAGTGGGGATCAGTCATAGGAGCATGACCAGCGCCGAAGCCGCAAGATTGGTTGGTTTGTGGAGGCTCACTGGATGGCCTGCTGGGTCGGCCGTTGGCGCAATAAGTCTTTGGCCTCCAGATTCAGCCATTCGATGAACGCCGTGCGTGCTTTGGCGCTCAGCCGATCACTCGACTCGAGCAGCCAGTATTCTCCATTGACGAGCATTGTCTTGCCGACCCGCTTCAAGCGACCGGACCCGAGTTGAGAACCCACATACGGTGGCCCGCTCAAGGCGGCTCCCTGTCCACGCAGCGCCGCCGTGATTGCGAGCGAAGAGTCATTGAAGTGCAGATGCTTCGCGGCATCGAAGCCTTCGAGCCCTGCGGCCGCAAACCAGCGCCGCCATTCCACGCCGCCATCGTCATGCAGAAGCCGAAAGGCGAGGATGTCTCGGTCATTGCGCAGCGGCGCGCGGCGGGCCTGAAGACTGCGCGCGATCACAGGAAACTCCGCAAACATGAAGAGCTTGCGCGCTCGACCCTTCGGCTTGCGGGCAGATATTTTCAGGAATCGTATGGCGATATCCGCGTCCCGGCCGACGACCCGTAGTTCATCCGAGGACTCGAAATCGACGTCGATGTCTGGATGCGCCGCGGTGAAATGCCCGAGGCGAGGCACGAGCCAACGGGCCGCAAATGTCGGCTCCACGGAAATCCGCAGGCGTTTCGACGGGCTGTCGCGGGCAGCAGCCACGGCATGCTCAATTTGCGAGAAGGCGCTCGTGAGCTCGCGGGCCAGGCGCTTTCCGCACTCCGTCAGTTCCACCCGGCGATGCAAACGGCGAAACAATGGGCGACCAAGTTGCGTCTCCAACTGCCGCACATGACCGCTGATGGCTCCCTGAGACACAAAGAGCTCATGCGCGGCATTGGTGAAACTCAAGCGCCTTGCCGCCGCCTCGAAGGCCCGAAAAGTGAGTAATGAGGTCGTTCGCAGGGACATAGGAATCTGGGAACTGCTCTTCGCCCGTGTGGATATTCACATCAGTTGAACTGATGCCAGCGTACCCGAGAAACCGTTTGAGGGAAACAGGAGTTCGCGTTGAAATGCGCTGTGAATGAACGAGGTAAACCCTCCCATGAAAGTGCTAGGGGCGGCGATTGTTACGCTTATGAATATGGGCACCGCGCCGTGGTCGCCGTCCAAGCAGAGGTGCGGGGATCGGGAACGACCTGAACACGCGCGGGTTTCCTCAAGCGCTCCGACGCGAGGTCGCGGCAAGGCGCCAGAGAACTGCGCCTCTAAAGGGCGCTGCCAGCAATTCGTCGGAGGGGAGCGCTGTCGCGCGCGATAGGCGTCCTTGAATGCGAGAGAGCCAATTTGCAAATCCGGGCCATTGACAATACGATAATACGCGTAATATCGTATGAGCGATGAAGACCCCTGAAGTCGTCGACGCCTTAAGTGCCCTCGCGCACGAGCATCGCTTGAGGATTTATCGCCTCCTGGTCGAGCAAGGCCCCGACGGGCTGCCGGCGGGCATTATCGGCGAGCGAATCGGCCTACTACCCTCATCGCTGACCTTCCATCTGCAGAATCTGCAGCGCGCCGGCCTGATCTTGCAGCGGCGCGTGAGCCGGCAGCTCATCTACAGCGCGGACTTCGACGTGATGAGCGGACTTATAGGCTATCTCACCGAGAACTGCTGTTCGGCGAGCGGGGAATCGTGCGGGGTCGCCTGCGATCCCGTCCGGCCTAAGAAAGGCGCGAGGCGCGCAGCGAAAGTTGCATGACAAACTTCGCGCAATCCATCGCTGTAGGCCCGGCACCTGCGTCGGCACGCGGACTGCTGGCAGCCGCCAATCTGCCGAGCTCGGATCTGACCGACGAGCAATTGACGAAGTTCTTCTATTGCGGACCGGCCGCCGCGCCTTCGGCCCTGATCGGCCTCGAGATCTACGGAGCCGACGCGTTACTTCGCTCTTTGGTTGTCGATCCGTCGGTTCGCTCAGCGGGTCTCGGCTCGGCACTGGTTGCCCATGTGGAAACCCATGCGGCAAAGCACGATGTGGGCACGCTGTATTTGCTGACGACCACGGCGGAAGCCTTCTTTGCCCGTCGCGGCTATGGCCGTATCGACCGCTCGGCGGCGCCGGCGGCGATCCGATCGACCAAAGAGTTTGCGGGTCTCTGTCCTGCGAACTCCGCGTTCATGTGCAAACGATTGAGGTGACCGAAATGAAACGACTGCACGTGCATATCAGCGTCAATGACCTTTCCGCTTCCATCCGCTTCTATAAGACGCTGTTTGGCGCAGAGCCGGTGGTGACGCAGCCCGACTATGCCAAGTGGCTGCTCGAGGACCCGCGAGTGAACTTCGCAATCTCGACCCATCGTCAACCGGCGGGCATCAATCATTTGGGGTTCCAAGTAGAAACTGACGAGGAGCTGCGCGCAATGCGCTCACAGCTTCAAGCAGCCGACGCGCGCATGATCGAAGAAAGCCAGCAGCCCTGCTGCTACGCGAAATCGGACAAGTACTGGATCACTGACCCGACGGGAATCGCGTGGGAGACGTTTCACACGCTGGGCAGCATCCCGGTGTACGGTGAGGACAGGGCGGTCTTCAACCACGGCGAGGCGAGCGCTCCAATCGAGAGTCCCACGGCTCAATGCTGCGTGCCGGCGCAGAGGGTCGTGCCCCCTGAGGCGAACTGCTGCGTCAAATGACAGATCGAGTCTACAATGTCTTATTCTTGTGCACGGGTAACTCCGCCCGGAGCATCCTCGCCGAGTCGCTTTTGAATCACTGGGGCGCCGGAAAGTTCCGCGGCTTCAGCGCAGGCAGTTTCCCGAAAGGGTGGGTCAATCCCCTTGCGGTGGATCTGCTGCATCGCATGAACTTGCCGGCGGAGAATCTTCGCAGCAAAAGCTGGGATGACTTTGCCGCGCCCGGCGCGCCACCGATCGACTTTATCTTCACGGTCTGCGACAACGCGGCCGGCGAAGTATGTCCTGTCTGGCCAGGAAAGCCGTTGACGGCGCACTGGGGAATTGCAGATCCCGCCGCCGTGGAATGCACCGAAATGGAAATGGCAGCCGCCTTCCGCAAAGCGTTCAAGGAGCTCGAAACTCGAATCAAGCTGTTTATTAGTTTGCCCATAGCCTCGCTCGATAGCATGACGCTCAAGGCGAAGCTTCGTGAGATCGGTACTAGCGAAGGCGCGACCGAGCGATAGCGATGCGCCGCGCGCTCCTTGCCGAGGCCTTGGGTGCGATGTTGCTCAGCGCCGCTGTTATCGGCTCCGGCATCATGGCCGAGCGGCTCGCTGGCGGGAATCTAGCCGTCGCCCTTATAGAGGTGGTTCCGGTTTTTCGGACAGGGGTGTAAGTGGATTGCTGTCCGGGCAATATAGCAACCGGAGGGCAGATATCCATGAGAAAGCCAAGACGTAATCACTCAGCGGCGTTCAAGGCGCGGGTGGCATTGGAAGCGATTCGAGGTGAGAAGACCGTGGCCGAGATCGCGGCACACCACGAAGTGCATGCGACCCAGGTGACGGCCTGGAAGACGGAACTGCTGCAGAACGCGGCGGCGATCTTCGGCGGGGATGTGGTGGCGGCGGACGGCAAGGAGCGCATCCGGGAGCTGCAGGCGAAGATCGGCGAGCTGACGATGGAGAACTCGTTTTTAGAGGGCGCGCTCGGGAAATTCCCCGGCCTGAGCGCAAAGCGATGATCGAGCGGGACGGTGAGGTATCGGTGAAACGCCAGGCGGAGATCCTGGATCTGAGTCGCTCGAGCGTTTACTACGTGGCGCGGGGCTTGCCGGAGCGGGATCTGAAGCTGATGCGGATTCTGGACGAGTTGCACCTGAAGTGGCCGTTCTACGGGGCTCGCAAGCTGACCCGGGAGCTGCAAAACCAGGGCCACGAGGTCGGCCGGCGGCATGTGAGGACGCTGATGCGGCGGATGGGCATGGAGACGATCTACCGTAAACCGCGCACGAGCATCCCCGCGCCCCTATCTGCGATCTACCCCTACCTGCTTAACGGCCTGAAGATCGAACGGCCCAATCACGTCTGGGCCGCCGATCTGACTTATATACCGATGGCCCATGGGTTTCAGTATCTGGTGGCCATCATCGATGTGGGCAGCCGCAAGACGCTCTCCTGGAGGGTGTCGAACACGATGACGCCGGACTTCTGCCTCGAGGCGCTACAGGAGGCGCTGGGAAAATACGGGAAGCCGGAGATTTTCAACACGGACCAGGGATCTCAGTTTACCAGCGGGGAGTGGATCGATACGCTGAAGGCGGCCGGAGTGCAGATCAGCATGGACGGCAAGGGACGATGGATCGACAACGTGTTTATCGAACGGCTGTGGCGCAGCGTCAAGTACGAGAACATTTACCTGCGCGCCTACGAGAACGGCACGCAGCTACGACGAGGACTGAGCGAGTACTTCGATTTTTATAACGGTCGGCGCATTCATGAGGCTCTCGGCTACGCCACGCCCGACGAGGTGTATTTTGCGGGGCTCGCGCCTCTCATGGCGGCCGCGGCATGATCGCAAAATCCGATGCGTCATCGATTTTTCGGGACACCCGAGGTAGCGGGTCGATCGAGATCTCGGTTCCTGGAGCGTTTACGGCGGTCGGATTTTTCAGGCCAAAGAAAAAAACCGGAGCTTCTGCCGCTAAACGCGGCAGACTCTCTCTGTTCAAGACCATTGACGAAGACCGCAGAGCAAGACACGATCACATCAACCGCTCAGGCAGATCCACTTATCCCGGAAGAATTTCTGTCCAAACAAGCGGAGCCACCCCTTATCGCTAACACCGGTGCGACGGTCGCCGGGCTAGCGGCGTTGATTGCGCTCTTGGGTCCCATCAGCGGCGCGCATTTTAATCCAGCGGTGTCCTTCATCGAAGCATTGCGGGGTAACTTGAGCGTTCGCGCGACGATCGCTTATGCAATCGTTCAAATCGCCGGATGTGTGGCCGGCGCTTTCCTCGCGCACGCCATGTTCGAACTCCCGGTCATCCAAATCTCGAACCACTGGCGCGCGGGCCCTGCGCAATGGCTGTCCGAGGCGGTGGCCACGGCAGGATTGATCCTTGTCGTAATCGGCTCAACGAACCCCAAGGAGGCGGCGTGGCGGGTGGCCGCCTGGATTGGCGCCGCGTACTGGTTTACCGCCTCGACCTCCTTTGCCAACCCGGCGATCACCATCGCCCGGGCTCTCTCCAATACGTTTGCCGGCATTGCGCCTATCGACGCGCCGGCGTTCATCCTCTCCCAACTATCTGGCGCACTGATTGGCCTGATGTTGGCCAAATGGCTTCAAATCGGCACCGCTCCATCCCTGCCGTGGATGAGGCTCAAATCAAGGCCTGGAAGCCCACAGAACGCCAGATCGCGCGCGAATTACCGAGTGCGCAAGACCACCTAGCCATTGGAAAAAGTGGTGCCCGAAAGATCGACGCGATTCGTCTCTAGGGGATTTTTGCTTCACCCCGTTGTTTTCGACTCTCTTGGTGAGCTTCGCGGTTTGAGGGGTTGCATCTTCGAAGGAAGGCTTCCACATCGTCCAGTGCAGTTGTTTGTTCAGGGCAGCAGCATTCGTTCTGCTCCCAATGAAATCTGCGTCTGTTGTAATTTTGTCGCCTAACTCTGCGGGGCTCTGGATTTTGAACCAGAGAGCCCAAAAGGCAAGTGCTTGACCACCGACAAGTACGGGTTCAGATCCACAATAGGACAGGATCGTGTCTTTTTCTTCTTCTGTTAACGCAACTTCGTGGAGCTGCTGTTCACTCAATCGAAGGCCACTCTATTTGGGCATTGCGCATTCGGTCCGGAGAGATGAGTAGCAATTCGCCAGCGGATATGTCCTCCTTGGCGGCAAGTTTCCTATCACGCTGCTGAGCTGCGCGCTTCATCTTCCAAAGCTGATCTCCGGAAACTACGTGCCGAGCACGAACGGGAAACGGCAAACCGCCCTGCTTGACGACTTGACCCAGAAATATGCGTATGGCATCGCTCAACCCAAGGCCACACGATTCCAGCACCGCAGAAGCTTCGGCCTTGAGGTCATTGTCTATCCTGGCTCGAACGACACTTTGTTTCATGGAGCATATTGTAGCCACATAGGGATCCGTAGCAACTGCCACTGAATATATAATATATTGATAATCAACAATAATATTTGCCGCATCGACGCCGTGACGCGGTTCTCGCTGCGAAGGCGAGGCGTTTGAGTTTGCCTCTATTGTCATCAATGATTAATATGCTATCAATGACTAATGGAGGGCGTATGGCGAGTATGACGATCCGGGACATAGATGATCGACTCAAGGCGCGATTGCGGGTACAGGCGGCCCGGCACGGCCGCTCCATGGAGGACGAGGCGCGCGACATTCTGCGGACGGCGTTGTCAACCGAGCGTCCACGGAGAGGAACTCTGGTGGATTCCATTCGTGCTCGTATTGAGCCATTGGGGGGTGTTGAGTTGGAGATTGCTCCTCGCGAGGTCATCCGTGAACCGGTGAACTTCGACACATGATCGTTCTCGATACCAACGTGATTTCTGAGGTACTGCGTCCCGTACCTGAACCCTCCGTCATGACTTGGCTGGCGAACCAGCCGCGCGCGTCCTTGTTTACCACTGCGGTAACCCGCGGCGAAATTCTCTATGGCATTCGATTGCTGTTCGACGGAAAGCGGCGGCAAGGACTGTGGGATGCCGCGAGAAAGATTTTTGACGAAGATTTCGCCGGTCAAGTGCTGAATTTTGACAGTGAGGCGGCTGACATGTACGCGGAGATCTCCGCCTCGCGTCGAATTGCAGGTAAACCTATCAGCCAGTTCGACGCCATGATTGTCGCCATGGCTCGATCGCGAGGGGCAAGCGTCGCGACGCGCAACGTCAAGGATTTCGAAGATTGTGGCACTGATGTCATCAATCCATGGACGGCCTAGCCTAAAGAGAGCTCTCTGCGGAAGAGTGGCTCGATCAGCTGCAAATCGAGTGTGACATCAAGAATGCGCCTCGGCGCGTTCGGCCCCAACACTAACGGACCGCAATGCCACAAATGCCCAACGGGTGGGTATAAATCCCCATTGCGACAACGCCAAGCGCGATGTGACTATGCCAGCGGTAAAACAGGCTAGGTATAAAAACCCAAATACTAGAGCTGCTGCAAAATCCAAACATAGGGTTGTTGCGACCGAAGGGGATATAAATGACCAACGCGAATTCAGGCAAGGGTTGGCTGCTGTGAGGTCATTAAGACTCGGTGCCCTGACCGCATTTTTCCTGGGCGGATCAGCGCTGATGCTTGTCGCTCAGCCGGCACGCGCAATTCCTCCCTTCGCCCGGCAGACGGGTTTGGCCTGCGAGGCCTGCCACACCATGCCGCCCGAGCTCACGGCATTCGGCCGGCGCTTCAAGCTCAGCGGATACACGCTGACCACGAGGCCGCCGCTGGTCAATGACGTCGATGACCACAAGAAGGACACGTTGTTCCTCACCGATATGCCGGGGATCGCCATACTCGCGCAAATGGGCTACGACCATTACAATCGGGCGCCACCGGATACCGGCCAGCCTTATCCCGCCCACGCGCAAAGCGATACATTTCAGTTTCCAGATCAGTTCAGCCTGGTGTACGCGGGAGCCGTTTCGGATAAGGTCGGCGCTTGGTTGCAATTGACCTACAATGGCCAGGCCGGCAGCGTGGGGATCGACAATATAGACATCCGCTACAGCGATCACACCGACGACAACAAGTGGGTGTGGGGCGTCACGGCCAACAACTATTTAACCTTCCAAGACGTCTGGAACGGAATCGGAAGCTATGCCATTCCGAACTTCAATACCGTGACCTTGTGGAGCGGCGGGGTCGCCGGCACCGGGACGAGTGGGCCGATTCTCAATGCATTGGGGCCTGGGAGTGTGGCCGGTATCGGCGCCTACGGTTTTTTCAACGACTCGCTGTACTTCGAATTGTCGGCATATCACTCCGCGGTCGCCGGCGGCAATTCACCCACGATTGACAGCGTCAGTCTTGCCGCCAATGGCGGTGCGGTCGATCGGTTCGCGCCTTACGCGCGCATCGCCTACGAGCGCGACTGGGGCTACCACTCCGCGGAGATCGGCGCCAGCGCGGTGTACGTCAACTGGATTCCATCGGTCGGCTACATCTCGAAGCAGCAGCAGGCGGCTGCCGCTTTGGCGGGCAATACTTACACGCCCGGGCAGACCTTCAACCCGGGAGCCATCGAACGGTATACGGATGTCAGCGTCGATTGGCAGTACCAGTACAACGGTCAACGCAACATCTATAGTTTTCTGGGTCATGTCACCCACGAGCGGCAACAGAACAGCGATCAACTGGTGGCGGCGACCTTCACCGGTGCGTCGACACCCATCTACACCAATCCAACGGACACGCTGACGCAGTTTTTAGTCACGGGCGAGTACTTCCGTGATCGTCACTATGGCGGACTCGTGAGCTTCACGCGTACCACCGGCACGTACGATCCGCTCGCGAATGGGGGCAATGGCTCACCGGCCAATCAATTCGAGACCTTTGAGCTCGATTACGTCCCCTGGCTGAACATCAGGTTCATCCTGCAGTACAACGCCTATCAGGTGGTGGCCAACAACCAAAGCCCCTTCAATCTGAGTAACGCCAACTTTCCCAATTCCCCCGGCTTTCCCAATGTCAAAGCCTCGGACAACAACACCTGGGTGGTGGGACTATGGATGGACTTCTAATGAGAAAGCTGGCAATAACCTCGCTTGCTATCGCTGCGACCGCGCTCTCGACAATGGCCGTTCGAGACGCGCACTCGGCGACTCTCATCGTGCCGCCGGATCCATCCACCAAGGACACCAAGGAACTCGTCAATACCGCGTGTTCCAAGTGCCACGGTCAATATGGAGTCAGCATCTCGCCACTCTTCCCGATTCTGGCCGCACAGCTGCCCGGCTACATCGAATCGGAACTGAAGCTATTCAGGATACGGGGTCGTAGCGATCCCCGCGGGCGCGCCTTTATGTGGGGGATTGCCCGGGGTCTTACGGATGAGCAAATCAAAGGTGTCGCTCAGTACTTCTCGAAACAACCCCCTGTAAAGGGCAGCGGGTCGAGCAACCCCGCGCTCGCCGACAAAGGCAAGGTCATGTACGAAAACGGAGCGCCGGATCGTGACATCGAGGCTTGCACTGTCTGCCACGGCCACAGCGGTGAAGGAGTCAACACCCAGCCACGGCTCGCCGGTCAGCATACGGACTATGTTTCGATACAGATGTTTCAGTACCGCGGTGGGCTGCGGGAAAACAAGGTCATGCAACACGTCACCGAAAAGATGACCGATGATGAGATCGCCGCTGTAGTCGACTATGTTTCCACCTTGTAGGCTCATCGGGAGAGAAGCTCTAGTCACGCTGTTGTTTTTAGCGGGCCCGGTTTGCGCACAGGAAGTGGGAAACGCGCAGCAGGGCAAAGTCGTCTATGAGAAATACTGCGTCCTATGTCACGGAGAACAGGGCGACGGCAAGGGCCACTTTGCCGAAGCGACAACCCCGGTGCCGCGCGATTTCCGGCAGGGCACATTCAAGTGGCGAACGACCCCGTCAGGCTCGCTGCCGACCGACGCCGACCTTGAGCGGGTCTTGATGACCGGGCTGTATGGCACGTCCATGTCGAGCTTTGCCACCACGTTGAGCCATGCCCAAAGGCTCGATGTCATCGCCTACGTCAAGACTTTCTCGCCGCGCTTTGCGACCGAGAAGCCTGAGCCGCAGATTGTCATTCCGCCCGAACCTCCGTACACGGAAAAATCCGTAGAACGCGGCGCCGCCATATACGAAAAATTCAACTGCGCGCAATGCCATGGCGATGGCGCTGAGGGCGATGGCCCATCGGCGGACGATCTCACGGATGATTGGGGCAACCCCATCGTGCCGTACGATCTCACCGAGGGTCACATCAAGTGCGGCGACAGCGGACCTAACATCTATCGAGTGTTCATTGGCGGCCTGAATGGCACGCCCATGCCTTCGTTCGCCGACTCGATCAGTCCCGCCGAGGCTTGGGATCTGGTGCACTTCATTCAGAGCCTGAGCTCGGTCTACCCGAAGAACCTGACCGGGGCGCCGCCGCCTACCACCAAGGCTCGCGAGGAACTGGCGAGGCGAATACTGTCTCGATCGAGTCCACCGATGAAGACTTCCGCGGCCATATGCCAGAGTTGACGTGCGGGGAGCAGCTATTGGGGTGGTTACCTCACTGCCCAATTCGTGGGTATATCTCCCCATTGCGACAGCTCAGAACGCGATGCACCATGGGAATGCCCGCGGTTGATTCACCCAGAAAATAACTAGC
The DNA here is from genome assembly GCA_963837435.1 of uncultured Gammaproteobacteria bacterium. Taxonomy (GTDB): domain Bacteria; phylum Pseudomonadota; class Gammaproteobacteria; order Steroidobacterales; family Steroidobacteraceae; genus Bog-1198. The sequence goes on along the minus strand of CAWINJ010000007.1, from coordinate 17,320 downwards.
GATCAAGATCAATGAAAATCGCATTGGGGGGGATGATGAAAGAATTGGCGGTCGGACGGTACCTTCTGCAGATCTCCCCGAAGACGCGCCTTGCGCCGCGCAGCGCCGCGGTCGCCATCGGCACGTTGCTGCTGACGCAACTGCCGCTCGCGCAAGCGTACACGGTCGTTACGGTCTCCAATGGAGGCACCATCCAGGGAGTGGTCAAGCTCTCCGGCACGGCGCCCACCATCGCGCCCATCGAGGTCACCAAGAACCAAGACTATTGCGGCGACTCGATACCGAATCCGGTGTATGTGGTCGGCAAGGATGGCGGGATTCAGAACGTCGAGGTGTACCTGAAGGACATCAGCACCGGCAAGGCGCTTCCGACCGAGCCGCTCGCCATTTCTCTGGTGAACAGCCATTGCATGTTCAGACCGCGGGTGCAGGCCGCGACGGTCGGTCAGCAAATCACGATTTCCTCCGAAGATCCGGTTCTGCACAACACGCATCCGCAAAACAGCGTGACCAACGCGACGATTTACAACATCGCGTTGCCCTTCAAGGGGTTCTCGGTGACCAAGCCGCTGCCCGCAACCCCGCAGTTGATCAAGGTCAAATGCGATGCGCATGAATGGATGCACGCATGGATCTGGGAGTTCGACCATCCCTACTTTGCGACCACGGGCGAGGACGGTAGATTCACGATCAAGGATGTGCCGCCCGGTACCTACACTCTCGTGGCATGGCAGGAGGCGGCGGGCGAGAAATCCATACCGGTCACGGTGACTGCAGGCAAGACGGTGACCGCCGACATCCAGCTCGCACCTAAATAAAGATCCCCTGAGGCGACGTCGAGCGCGAAGACGGCTCTCGGCCGCGAAATCTCCGGAGAGGCGAGATTGACTCTCTAAATACCAGATACACCAAATACCAGATACACCGAATTACGGGGTTGAGCTCATGCCACAGGCGACGACAGGGACAACAGCAGACGCGCTGCACGGTCCGTACGCAGGACTCGATCTGGATTCACTGGTCGATTGGCCGGTGGTTCGGGTATGGCTCTACTGGGGCATGTTCTGGCTGATGGTCGCGCCCACGGTCGGGGCGACCATCTCCGGGATGTTCAATTACCCGGATTATCTGGGCTCGCACCTGGCGCTGACATTCGGGCGGCTTCGTCCGGTGCACGTGAACGGCGTCATCATGGGGGCGTTCTCGGGCCTGTTCATCGGCGAATGCTACTACCTGGTGCCGCGATTGTGCGGCGTGCGGGTGGCGTTCAATCGCTACGGCGTACAGGTCGCCTGGGTATGGAATCTGTTCCTGGCCGCCGGGCTGTTCTCATTGCCCCTGGGCTACAATCACGGTCTGGAAGCGGGCGAGCTGCCCTTGCTCGCCGAAATTCCGATCTTCTTCTGCACGGTCATCGCCACGTTGCAGTTTCTGACGACCATCGGTCGGCGCCTCGACCCGTCGCTGTATGTCTCGCTCTGGTATCTGATCGGTGCTTTTGTGTGGACATCGCTCAATCTGGTGCTGGGCAGCTTCATCCTGCCGTACACGATTGCGGGCATCAACAGCGCGGCCTTCCATGGACTCTATATCCACTACATCGTCGGCCTGTGGATCACCCCGGCAGGCTACGTGTTGATCTACTATTTCCTGCCGCTGAGTGTGCGCAATCCGCTCTACGCTCATAAGCTCTCACTGGTCGGATTCTGGTCGCTTGCGCTGTTCTATCCCTTCGTAGGCATTCACCACTACCTCTACAGCCCGATCGCCGATTGGGCCGAGACGCTGGCGATCATCACCTCCATGTTGCTGATCATTCCGGTGTGGACCGTGCTGGTGAACTTCTTCGGCACCGTGAGGGGACGCTGGCGCGAGTTCGGATCGAACCTGTCGGCGAAATTCCTGATCATGGGCTCGCTGATGTACCTGGTCGGATGCTTTCAGGGCTCGACCGAGGCGCTGCGCTCGATCCAGCAGCCCACCCATTTCACGGACTTCGTGATCTCCCATTCGCATCTGACGGTCTTCGGAACCTTCGTGGTGTGGGCGATGGGCGGATTACTGTATCTCTGGCCGCGCATGTGCGGACGGGAACTGTGGTCCTTCAAGATGGGAAACTGGTCGTTTTGGCTGATCACTTGCGGCATCTCCATCATGGGTTTGGTGCTGAGCGCGGCCGGTCTGCAGCAGGGCTTCCAATGGATGAACGGCGTGGAGTGGGTCGACACGGTGGTTCAGATGCGGGCGTACTGGCTGGTGCGCACGGTGGCGGGGATTTCGATGGATATCGGGATGTCGCTGCTGATCATCAACCTCATGATGACCGCGCTGAAGAGGTCGGACACGGCGGTCGGCTTTAAACCTCAAGGCGCGGCGCCGGACAATGGGTCGGCATTTGCGGCCGGGGAGCCTGCACGATGACCGCGCGCTTCGTCGCATTGGTGGCCGGGGTCGGCTTTTTCTTCCTCGCCTTGGTCACCCAGGGGGTGCTGCCGTTTTTCGAGCCCTCGGCAACCACCAACCACGTGACGGCCGTGATCCGCAACGACATCGGCCAGCTCAAATGGGTGGAAACCTCGGCCACCGACTATACGCCCCTCGAGAACCAAGGCAGGCATGTCTATCTGCGAGAGGGCTGTTGGTATTGCCATTCCCAGTACGTGCGGCCGGTGACCGGTGAGACGCGCCGCTGGGGACCGGTGAGCGAGGCGGGCGAGTATGCCTATGACGTGCCGCATATGTTCGGCACACGGCGCATCGGTCCGGACCTGACCCGGGAAGGCCTCAAATATAGCGATGAGTGGCATCTGGCGCATTTCTGGAATCCACGCATGCTGACGCCCGAGTCCATCATGGACCCGTATTCCGGTCTGTACGATGCGCCGGCCGAGCGAGTCAAGATAGTCAAAGACGCTTCGGGTGCCACACTCGAGCGAAATGCCATGACCGAAAGGTTGTTCGACTTCGCCAGCAAGGATCAGGTGAAGATCACGCCCAATGCTGACGGTCTTTTGTTCGTGCCGATGGCCGCGCAGGGCAAATACCCGGTGGTCTTCACGCCCAACAACGAGTACACGGGCAGCAGCGTCAAACTGGTCATCGAAACCAAGGATGTCCAGGCTCTGATCGCCTACGTGCAGAAGCTCGGGATGAACCGCGGCAAGTGGCGGGATTTGTTCGAGCCGCAGCAGCTCGAGGCGGCCGGGATCACGCAACCGCGCTCGCAGGAATGGATCGACTACGGCAAAGAGGTGTACGGACGCCGCTGCGTGGGTTGCCACGGAGTGCGTGGCGACGGCAATGGGCCGGCCGCGACCTTCCTGTACAAGCAGCGGCCGCGCAACTTCACGCAAGGGGTTTTCAAGTTCAGGCTGACCGAGGACCCCTTGCCGAGCGATGGCGATATGCTGCGCACCATCACCCGCGGGGTGCGCGGTACCGCGATGCCGCCCTGGTACGAATTGCCGCTCAATGATCGGCTTGCCGTGATCCAGTACATCAAGTACGTACTGGCGGCGGACCGCACCGATCCGCAGAAGCCGGCCTATTTCTTCGTCAATTCGCCGCCGGGTCAGCCGCTGTATATTCCCGCGCCGCCGCCGCCCACGATGGCCATGATCAATCACGGCAAGGAGGTCTGGGTGCAGGCCAAGTGCTGGGAGTGCCATGGCACCACGGGCAAAGGCGACGGCGAGAAGGCGGCCGGGTTGACGGATGATCCGGGTTTCACCATTCACCCGGCGAACCTCACCAGCGGCCAGTTCAAATCCGGTCCCGCGGTCACCGACATCTACAGGACCATCTCCACGGGCTTGAGCGGAACACCGATGCCTTCCTTCCACGACTCGTTCTCGGATGCGGATCGCTGGGCGTTGTCCTATTACATCCTGTCGCTGTCCGCCTTCACCGACCCGCTCACCGGGGAACCATTGAAGATCTCTGCCGCGGTGCGCGAGGCATTGGACAATCCAAAGTTGGAAACGCCCGGCCCGGAGCAAGCCTTTGGACTGGTGGCACCTTAAGGGTAGGAGGAGAGAGCCATGTCGGAATACGAAGTCCTAGGCCCCTATGCACTGGCAATTTTCATGGGATTGGGTTCCACTTGTATCTTCATCTGGGGGGTCCTGGCGGGAGCCCTGAGTGAGACCGACCAGGCGGCCTTGAACTTCTATCACGCGGAGATGGCATATGACCGATTCAAACGCCAAGACGGGGCATAAGGGCGACGCAGGGCATGAAACGCACGACCTGCATGAGTATGCCGGCGGCTCCATCAAGGCGCATGATGGGGTCATTCCGGTGTGGTTGTTGTGCGTGTATTTCGGTCTGTTTTTTTGGGCCTGCTACTACATCGTGACCTACTGGGGCGGAGTCGGGCCGGGCCGGATCGGCTGATTTCTTTTCTCGAGCGGAGATCATATGCAGGGCGTTAAATTGATTTTTGGGGTCGCCATCATCAACCTGATGTTCTTGGGTTTTGAACTCATCATGAATGTGATCCGCACCGTGACCGGCTGAGGAGGACGAAAGCATGCTTGCTGACACTGGATTTTCGCTGGCCCGGGCCAGCGTGCAGCAGGAAGTCGCGTTCATCGGCTTCGCGATCTTTACGATCGGCTTCTTCATCTGGCTTGCTCTGTTGGCGCGACGAAAATAGCGCAGCATGGCTTGACCTGCGCTACCGCGGGCGACTTGCCCGGGAACATCGACCATGACCTACTACGCGCTGCTGTTCCTCGCCGGCTTCGCGGGCAGTTTTCATTGCATCGGCATGTGCGGAGGTTTCGCCTGCGCATTGGGGGCTGATCCGCGCGGCGCCGGCGCCACGTCGGTGCGGCATGTGCTCTACAACACGGGCAGGCTGACGACTTATTGTTTCCTCGGGACGCTGGCCGGCGGACTGGGACTGGCGATTTGTACCTCGTTGGGATTGCGGGCAAACCAGGGAGCCCCCTTTCTCAGTGCCTCGCTTGACGCCGGTCAGCGTGCTCTCGCCGTGGTGGCCGGGCTGCTGATGATCGTCATGGCGCTGAGCTTCTTCGGCGTGCGCGGCTGGCACCGTGCCGCCAACGGCTTCGGCGGCTCGACGCTCGTGATCTCCTTGCGCACCCTGCTGCGCACACCCGGACACGCCGCACCGCTCGCCTTGGGCGCGCTCAATGGATTTCTGCCCTGTCCCCTGGTGTACGCCATGGTCGCCCAAGCGGCGAGTACCGTTGACGCGCTGTCCGGCTGTCTGACCATGGCGGTGTTCGGCCTGGGCACTTTCCCCGCCATGCTCGCGATGGGCGGTCTCGGCCGGCTGCTGGCGCCGCGATGGCGGCTGCACGGCGTGCGGCTGGCGGGCGGCTTCATTCTGGCGCTGGGTCTGATCACGTTGGGCCGCGGTGTCCTACCGATGGCGGGGGGCCATGGCTTGCACCATCTGGGGCATTTCGCATGACGCCGCCCCCCGACGCTCTGTGCCGTCACTGCCTGCTGCCGGTCGGCCGGCGCGGTTTCGCTCGCACGGTGAACGGCGAAGGTTGTCAATTTTGCTGCTATGGCTGCTGCATCGCCTACCAGGTGAAGAGCGGCAGCGGCGAGGCGTCGGAGGCGGCGTGGTTCCTGGTGCGTCTGGGCGTGGGCAGTTTTTTGTCCATGAACATCATGCTCTTCAGTTTGCTGGTGTACTCGGGCGCCTTTGTCGGCGCAGATCACCGGGTACTGCCGACGATTCATCTGCTTCTGTGGGGGCTCGCCACACCGGCGGTCCTGATTCTCGGCGAACCCTTCCTGCGCGAAACCTGGTCGCAAGCCCGGCGCGGGCGCTTGACCTCCTCGGCGCTCATCGTGCTCGGCAGCCTTGCCGCCTACGCCTACTCCACGCTCGCCGTGTTCCACGGCGGAGGCCATCTTTATTTCGATACCGCCTGCATGGTGCTCATGCTGTTCACGCTCGGGCGGTATCTCGAGGCGGCGGGCCGCGCCCGGGCCTCGCGCGACCTGGCACCGCTGCTGGCTGCGGAAAGCGAATTGGCGACGGTGGTCGAAGGCGCACAAGAGCATCGCCGCCCGGTACGAGAGGTGTGTGCCGGGATGCTGATCCGGGTCAAGCCGGGCGAGCGCATCCCGGTCGACGGCCTGATCGTGGAGGGTCGCTCGCATACCGATGAGGCGGTGATTACCGGCGAGAGCAGACAGATTGCGAAGGCGGTCGGTGCCGCGGTGCTCGCCGGCAGCATCAATCTCGACGGTCCGTTGCTCATCCGCAGCAGCGGCGCCGGGGGCGAGAGCCGCTGGGCGCAGATATGCCGCTCGGTCCGCGATGCGTTGCGGCAGTCGAGCCGCACGCAGCGACTCGCCGATCGCTTGGTGGGCGCCTTCGTGCCCATCGTGCTGGCCCTCGCGTGCATCACCCTGGCCTATTGGGCACCGCGCGTGCCCATCGATCAGGCCATGCTCACCGCGCTCTCTGTGCTGGTGGTGGCTTGTCCCTGCGCAGTCGGCTTGGCCGCGCCCATGGCGCACTCGCTCGGGATCGGGCAATTGGCCCGGCATGGCTGTCTGGTGCGCAGCCCCGGCGCGCTCGAAGCGCTGGCCGGCGCGCGCCTGATCGCTTTCGATAAGACCGGCACGCTCACTCTGGGCCGGCCCAGGCTCGTCGATCTGGCGAGCGAGGGCGTCGGAGAGGAGGAGGTACTGGCGCGACTGGCGGGCCTGGAGCAGCATTCCGAGCACGGTTTGGCGCGCGCCATCGCGATGGCCGCCATGGCGCGTGGGCTGGTACCGATCGTCGCACGCAACGTGCGGATCGTGCCCGGGCGGGGGTTGCGCGGAGTGGTCCATGGCGAGTCCGTCGCTGCCGGCAGTGCGGCTTTGATGCGCGAACTCGGCTGGCAGCTGCCGCGGGCGCTGTCCGAGCGTGCCGAGGAAATGGCGGCGAGCGGCCATTCGGTGGTGTTCGTCGGTTGGAGCGAGAACGCCCGCGCCGGGCGCGCCCGTGCCGTGCTGTCGTTCGACGACACACCGCTGCCCGAGGCGGGAGCGACCATCCACGCCTTGCACAGCCTCGGGCTGCGGGTGACCTTGCTGAGCGGCGATCACGCCGGCGCAGCCGCACGGGTTGCGGCCGCGGTGGGCGTGGATGAATGGCAAGCCGGTCTCCTGCCGGAGGCCAAGCGGGTGGCTCTCGATCAGTACCGGGCACGCCACGGCGCCATCGCCATGGTCGGCGACGGCTTGAACGACGGTCCCGGGCTGGCCTTCGCGGATGTGGGCATTGCCGTGGGCTCGGCCACCGATCTGGCACGCGAGACCGCGGATCTGGTGCTGCCCGCGGACGGCCTCTGGCTGCTGCCCTGGGTGGTCGGCCGCGCCCGTGCCGTGCGTTCCACCATCCTCGCGAACCTCGCATGGGCGTTCGGCTACAACCTGGTCGCACTGACCTGTGCCGTGCTCGGGCTGCTGCAGCCGATCCTGGCGGCTGCCGTCATGGCCGGTTCAAGTTTGTTGGTGGTATTGAATTCGCTGCGCCTGGAACGGCTTCCCGGGCCCAGCTATCCCGGCGCGCTCGAGTCGCCGGCGGCCGCGCCGGCGGCGAGCGAGCCGCAGCCCCGAGAGCAGGGCCAGCGCCGCGAGTTGGCCTTGCTCAAGGCAGAGTCTTGAACCTTCCCGCAACCAGAGACTCAGCCCTGGGCGCGCGTTCGTCGTGGCGAGCGGGCGGTTTGCAGCGGCGCTGCGCCGGCCCCGGCGGCCTCCTGCGCCGGACCCAGCTCCTGGGCGCCGTCCACGGCGTGCAGCAGGCCGTTGTCCATGGCATAGCGGGTCGCCGCTGCCGCGTTCTGCAGGCCCAGCCGATGCATCATCTTGAATCGATGCTTTTCGATGGTCTTGACACTGCGCCCGAGATTCCCGGCAATGCGCTTGCTGGAATATCCCAAGGCAATGCCTATGAGCACCTGGCGTTCGCGCGCCGTCATGTCGGCAATCTGCGCCTTGGCGGATGGCCGCGCCGAACGCTCCTGCCTGTCCATGGCATGCAAAGGCAGTTCAGAATGTTCATAGTCGGATCCCTCCGAGCGGATCGCGCGAAGCAGGACCTGGAATGGCGAATGTTTGAGGATGTAGCCGTGGACGCCTGCCGCCATCGCGGCACGCATACAATCCGGGCAACTATGGCCCGTCAGCAGCAGCACTCGCACGCCGGCGCATTCGCGCCGCAGCTGGCTGATGGCTTGAACTTCGATGCCATTCGAAAAGGCGACATCCGTGACCAGCACATCGGGCAATAAGCGCCGCGTCAACGCCATGGCGTCCTGCATGGTGCTGGCTTCGCCGATCACTTCCAAATCCGGCTCGGCATCCAGAATGGCCCGCAGGCCCTGGCGAAGAATCGTCTGGTCGTCGGCCAAAAGCACGCGAAGCCGCGATGGTCGGTATGGAAGTCCGTGCGCGCGCTCTTTGTATTTTCTTGGCATCAGAGCGATCCCTCCCTTCTTCCCGCTCCGTCCGGCATCGTCAAAGCTTTGTTATACAGAGCTTGCCGTCACAACGATCCCTGGACGGTTCAAGCCCCCGACGGTAACTCTCTGTAGCTTAGGGTCGTTGCCGCCATCCTGCAAGCCTCAACCTTGTAGGATCATGTGTGTCTCATGGCACGACTGAGGGCAACTTTTTGGGTCTACGTCACCGCCTGCGTGATCTTGGTGCATTTGGTGCTGCTGCCGGCGCTGTTTTTCGGCATGGGTTACGTGGTCCGAGAGAGCCACGAGGACTTGTTCGTCGACCATGCGAGGACCTTCTCACGGGTGCTTGCGGACGAATTCGAGGTCGGGGCGGCAATGGACTCCCAGAAGCGCATCGAAGACCTGCTCGACTTCGCGATCACTCACGGCGGCGCCCGCTACGCCGAGCTCTACGATAAAGGCCACAGTACCCGCAGCCTGTACGGATCGTCGGACATCAAGGAGGCACGTTCCACGGATTTGAGCTTCGGCGAAGGGGGCGACGGCATTTACTTCGTCGTACGGCCGATCGAGCACAAGAACCATCGCGCGGAATTGCGCTTAGGCTTCGACGAGCAGCCTACGCAGGAGAGAATCCAGCTTGCACTGACTCGAATGCTTTGGCTGATGGCCGGATACATGGTCGTGGCCATCGCCATCGCCATCATCCTGAGTCATCGCCTGTCGCGCCCGATCCACCGCTTGCAGGCGGTCTCTCGCGCCATCTCCTCCGGCGACTACACCCGGGCGCTCAACGTCAACACCGGCATTCGCGAATTGCATGAACTGGCGGTGGATCTCGAAGCCATGCGCCATGAATTGGTCGGCGTGAACCATCGGCTGCAGGCGAAGATCAAGGAAAAGGAAATATCCGAGGTCAGGCGCGAGGAATTGCAGAAGCAATTGCGGCATCGTCAACGGCTGGAAACGGTGGGTACGCTGGCGAGCGGCATCGCTCATGAAATCAACAATGTGCTGGTTCCCATCATCCTTTTTACAGACACGGCTCTGCAGGATCTGCCGCGATCCGGTGCGCCACGCGCCAATCTCGAACGAGTACTCGCGGCCGCGCGCCGTGCGCGGGACATCGTGAAGAAGATTTTGACATTCAGCCGCGAACTCGGCGATGCCAAGCTCGCGATGATCGACCTGCGGGAGGTAGTGGCCGAGGCTCTGCACCTGTATTCGGTGCTCGCCCCGCCGACGATCGAGATACGCACGGAGATCGACGACGCCCTTCCCTTGGTGAGAGCCGACGCCACGCTCGCAACGCAGTTGCTGATAAACCTGTGCACCAACGCCTACCAGGCGATGGAGGGCGCCGGAGGCATGCTGACCATCGGTCTGAGACATCAAGTTCACACCGACGACGCCGGGACCCTGCGGCCGCGCGTGGAATTGTGGGTTCGCGACACGGGACGGGGAATGGACTCCGCCATGGTTGAGCGCATATTCGAGCCGTTCTTTACCACGCGTTCCGTTGGACAAGGCGCAGGTCTGGGGCTTTCCGTGGTGCATGGCATCGTGGAGAGTTTCGGTGCTAGCATTGCCGTTGAATCGAAAGTCGGCGTGGGGACCACATTTCGAATATTTTTCCCGGTTGTCGCCCGCCTCGAGGCGATTGGCGAAGCAGCGGCGTCGGTGGAGTGAGGCGAATGCAAAACATACTGGTCGTCGACGATGAGCCCGACGTGCGCGACTCGGTGAAATACGTGCTGGATCGAGCGGGATATTCGGTCCGTACCGCCGAGAGTGCCATGGACGCGCTGGCCGAACTGGCGCGCAACCCGACGGATCTCGTCATCACCGACATCATCATGCCGCAGATCAACGGCGTGGAAGCCATCGAATCGATTCGCAAGGCATTCCCCGCGGTGCGCATCATTGCAATTTCCGGCGGCGGCAATTTCGGCGTCACGGATTACCAACCGACCGCGATAACGACCACCGCCTATCTTGCATCGGCTGAAAAAGCGGGGGCCCATTTGGTCCTCACCAAGCCGTTCGAGACCATTGAGTTGATTCGATCGGTCGAACAAGTTCTCGGTGTCGGCCACGCATGAGCGGCCGGTCAGCGGGGGCCTGCGAGTGCTCCGAGGTTGTATCAACGAGGAGAGCGGAACCCATGAAGTCATACGTGTTTGCATTCTTCCTTGCCGCCATTCCTGCGACGATCTACGCCCAGCAGACGGATCCCTGTGCTGGAATGGCGGCCTCTGCTTTGGCTCAGTGCCGGGGCGATCAGCAAAAGCTTCTACAGCAGCAGCTCAAGCTGCAACAAGAACAGCTTCAACAACAACAGGAGCGGCAGAACCAACTGGCCGAACAACAGCGGCAAATGCAGCAGCAGTTCGAAAATATGCGGCTGCAAAATGAGCTTCTTGTGAAGCAGTTGGAGAGTGAGAAATCGGCGAATCGACCTGTTCAGGCGGCGGCGGCGGTTTATTCGAAAACTCCGGAACTCAATAGCTGGAAATCCGACAATCCTTGGTACGGTGTGGACTACGCGAAAACGGCGTTTGCGATGCGATATGCCAAGCAGCTTCAGCGAGAGCAACCGGATCTGGTTGGTCGCCCGTTTCTCGACGCCATATCGGAAAAGGTGAGGGACACATTCGGCGCCAATAGATGACCGATGCCGGTAGGTGATTGTCCGAAGATTGCTAAGCCATTCGCGCAGCTTGCGCGCTTGCGCTGCGACACGGTCGATTTCCCCCGGCTTCGCTTGTTTGCGCATCGTACTTTTTGAGACATCGGAGCCACCTCTACGGCAATGCACCATAACCGCCTTAAATGCAGTTGACAAGTTATGGGCACTTTCATAACCTCTTGAACGCAATTAAGGAGGTTATGCATGCCCACCATCACCTATCGCACAGTTCAAGTCGACGCTTGGACCGAAAGGAGATAGCGAATGACGAACTTGGTAGCCATTGTGACGGGCGCCAGTCAGGGTATTGGCCGTGCCACGGCAGTGCGAGTGGCGCGAGATTTCAAATCCCTGGTGCTGGTTGCGCGAAATCGCGCAAAATTGCAGGAGACGGCGGCCGCCGTTGCCGCCGCGGGCGCTACGCCACTGATCATCGATCTGGATTTGTCGGAGCGTGCATCGGCAAAATCGGTGGTCGAGCGCGCCCTCTCGACCTTTGGCCGCATCGACGCGCTGGCGAATATTGCCGGCGCGGTACCGCAAATTGATTTGTTTGAGATGACCGACGAGCAATGGGACGGCGGACTGGCGCTCAAGCTTCATGGCGCACGACGATTGACGATTGAGGCTTGGCCGGCCCTGAAGGACGTCAAGGGTTCGGTGGTATTCATGTCGGGCAATTCAGCGCTCTTCCCCAAGGCTCCCTATGCGGCGGTTGGCACGATCAATGCGGCGATTGTCGCTCTTGCAAAGGCGTTCTCGGATCGCGGGATTGCCGATGGGGTACAGGTCAACAGCGTCTTGCCGGGTCCCGTCATGACGGGACGCCGCCGTTCCTATCTGGAACACTGGGCGTCGATTCACCGCATGAGCGTGGCAGAGGCCACAGAAAAGTTTCCTCGAGACGCGGGCATCGCCCGCTGCGGCGAGCCCGAGGAGATTGCTGAATTGATCGCGTTTCTGGTGTCGCCGGGTGCCCGGTGGATGACGGGCTCGACGCTTCGAATGGACGGGGGCGAAGTGAAGTCGATTTGATCGACGGTGAACGGCATCCGCGGCGCGCATTCACGCGCGCTCGATGCGGGCGGCATAACAGCCCGGTTTTGCATAGTGAGCGTGCAGATAGGCGACCTCGGGTTTCGCCAGAAGCTTGCGAATGGTGGCGCCCAACTCCCGCCCGTCGCACACGTCGCCATCGAGCATCCAATGAGTCGGGTCGAATGCGCGGATCGAAATGAGACGCTTGCGAAGGACTTCCGGGACCTCGTTGACGGCGTCATACCTTTTCTCCGCGCCCTCGAGCACGAAGACTGCGTGGCTCGCGCGATAGGGTGTATCGGCAGGCTGATGAACGTAATTGACGAGGATCAACCGCTCCCCGGGCTCTGCGTCACGCATCTCGACTCGGTCCGGGAAACGGGAGTCTGCGCTCGCGACGTAACGTTTCGCGCTGCGGTGCGCGAGTTCCTCGTCCGACAATCCATAGAGCGCCAGAAAGGGTTCGGGCGACAGGCCCTGAATTCGATAGTCCATCATGTGATCTCCCGGGTTGAAGGTTGTGCAAAGATAGAGAATCGATGCGGCAACGACGCTCCGATTCTTGCGCACTCATTTTCAGGGGCGAGAATCATCGTCCGATGACCCCGCAAGAATCGGAGTGCGGCGGGCTGGCGCCCTGCCTAGGATGGGCTCCATCATTGATACCGGAGCAGCCCCATGAACGACACCGCAATACCCAACATCGAAATGCCCGCCGAGGCGACCATGCGGCAGGCGGTCGCCGCGCGTGACGAACGCTTTAACGGCATGTTTGTCTATGGGGTCGTTACGACGGGAGTGTATTGCCGGCCCTCGTGCAGGTCGCGCCCCGCCAAACCGGGGAATCTGCGATTCTTCGCGAATCCGGCCGCGGCGGAGGTTGCGGGTTTGAGACCGTGCAAGCGTTGCGAGCCGCGCGGCCTCAATGACCGCACCACTCAGCTGATGCAGGCGCTGGCCCAATATATCGACGAGAATCCCGGCGAAGACCTGTCTCTGGCGCATCTGGCCAAGCAGGCGCACCTGTCGCCCGCGCATCTGCAGCGCAAGTTCAAAGCTGTCCTCGGCGTATCGCCCAAGGCGTACCAAGACGCGGCAAGGCTCAAACGCTTGAAAAGTGGGCTGAAGTCGGGACAGAGCGTGCTTGACTCCATCACGGAGGCCGGCTTCCAGTCGACGAGTCGCGTGTACGGTGCGACCACCCGCAACCTCGGCATGACCCCATCGGCCTACCGCGCGGGCGGGGCCGGCGAGACCATTGCCTATGCATATCGCGACACCGGGTTGGGACCGTTGCTCATGGCGGCCACGGATCGCGGCGTGTGCTTCGCGCAATTCGGCAAGAATGAGGTTGCGCTAACGGCGCAACTGAAAAGCGAATTTCCGCGCGCCACCCTCGTGACTTCGCGGATGGCCGACTCGCCCGAGCTCGACGCCTGGATTCGAGAGTTCGAAGCGCACATCGCCGGCACGGCTCCACGCCCCGACCTGCCGCTCGACCTGCGCGGCACGGCCTTTCAGATTCGTGTGTGGCGCTTCCTGCTGCAAGTGCCCGAGGGCGAGGTCATCAGCTATGGCGAACTCGCCGCCGACATCGGTGCGCCGAAGGCGGTGCGCGCCGCGGCCTCCGCCTGTGCGGCGAATCGCGTCGCGATATTGGTGCCGTGTCACCGCGTGCTTCGCGGGGATGGCGGCCTGGGGGGTTACCGATGGGGACTCGAGCGCAAGCGCGTCTTGCTCGATCGCGAGCGTGCGGGGCGCGGGCAATGAGTGCCGCCGCTCCGCTGCGGCGAGTCGACGCCATCGAGGAGTCCGTCAAGAATTCCATCGCGGACTGCGTTGCGGCCCTCGATCCGGCAGCACTCGATCGCTCACTGGACCGGGACGGCTTCGCCGTGACTCCGCCTTTCGTTGACGCGCTCACGTGCGCGCAGCTGGCGCAGCTCTATGACGCGAGCGAGGAGACATTTCGGTCGACCGTGAGCATGGAGCGATACGGCTTCGGCAATGGGGAATACAAGTACTTCGCGCGCCCACTGCCGGTATTGGTGACGGCGCTTCGGGAAGCGCTCTACGAGCGCCTCGCTCCGATAGCCAATGCATGGTCCGAGCGCCTGGGCGACGCGGCCCCGTGGCCGGCGAACCATCGCTCGTTAGTGGCCCGCTGTGCTGCGGCCGGACAGACGCGCCCCACACCGCTGCTGCTTCGCTACGCTCCCGGCGACTACAACTGCCTGCACCAGGATCTCTATGGGGACATCCATTTTCCGCTGCAGGCCATACTGCTTCTCGATCGGCCCGGCTTCGATTTTGAGGGAGGCGAATTGATCCTCGTCGAGCAGCGTCCCCGCCGTCAATCACGGCCCATGGTCGTACCGCTGACTCAGGGCGCAATTGCCGTGATCCCGGTCAAGGAGCGGCCCGTGCAGGGGGTCCGCGGCACGACTCGGGTGCAGATGCGCCACGGGGTTTCCAAAGTACATCGCGGACTGCGGCGAACCCTGGGCCTCATATTCCACGATGCCGCGTAGCTCGCCGACGCCCCTTCACTCGCGTGCTCTAAGCGCGAGCGGTTCCGCGCCGTGCCGCTTCGATGGCGGCGATCTCGATCTTTTTCATGCTCATCATCGCCTCGAACGCGCGCTTGGCGGCAGCGCGGTCGGGATCAGTCACTGCATCCAGCAGCGCCCGCGGGGTGATCTGCCAGGACAAACCCCATCGGTCCTTGCACCACCCGCAGCCGCTCTCGGTGCCGCGGTTGTTGATGATCGCGTTCCAGTAGCGGTCCGTCTCGGCCTGATTGTCGGTGACGATTTGAAATGAAAAGGCTTCAGAGTGCTTGAACGCTGGCCCGCCATTGAGGCCGAGGCAGGGTATTCCAAGTACCGTAAACTCCACCGTGAGTACCTGTCCCTGCTTGCCATCTGGGTAGTCGCCCGGGGCGTTGTGAACCGCTGTCACGGCGCTGTTTGGAAAGGTCTGAGCGTAGAACCTGGCGGCATCCTCTGCTGTGCCGTCATACCAAAGACAGATCACGTTTTTGGCCATCGTCTGTCTCCTTTCGTGCGGATCGGGCAACCCGTAGGCTGCACATTGGCTGACGTAATGGGTTCGGTGGTTCGAATTGATTGTGCATTATATTTCCGTTGTAGGAATTTCCAGAATCGCCTCACGACGGCGCGTCCTTCAATCGTCAGTCGTCCAAGGCGGATGTAGAACTGGCGCTGGCCAGGAGGACGGTACGGGCGGGTAAACTAACCCCTGAAACTTCCCGGAAACTCCCTACGGACCTTCCTATGCGGCCCACATATAGTGGAAAGTTTTATCCGGAGGAGGACCGGAGGGACAGTCCGAATCGCCCACGGCCTACCAATTGTTCCTACAGCCCGTAGTGCCGCTTGGGACGTACGGCGGTCGTGAAATTTCTCGGCTGCTTCCCTGACTCAGGCAATGAAGTTGCGATCATCGTCAAATAGGAACGTCCAATCGCCGGAAATGATGCCTGATGTTATTTGCTCATCGGTAAGGCCCGGTACCTGCAATTTGCCTACCGCATGGCGCACAGCCTGATGCAGCAACGCTCCGCGTAGCGCTTTGTCCATCGGCTTCAATGAAAATTGGGGCGGCCGTGTGACTTCGATCGAGTGTTCACCGGTGCCGCCGTCAATCCGAGTGTGAAATGTCGGTCGGTGCTCAAGATGTGCATTCACAAATGCCAGCTCCGCCATCAATTCTCGCAACTGGAGCTCGTGTACTGACCCCGTAATCCTCTCGAGCTTCGGCATTAGGCCCTGCATCGCGCCGCAGGAGTCGTTGAAAACGGCCAAGAATGCGACGTCATCGACTCGCAGGAGCAATGTCTGCGCGGCAGACAGATCCGCAAAATCGAACGGCTCAACGCCCGGCTGTTGTTTTGCTGACATGACGAGGAGCGAGCCAGTGACCCCGGCTCTCACGATGCAGTCGGGGGTGTAAAAGCAGCGTGCTACCGTATGAAGGTGATGAAGCTCTTCCCAGCTGTGCAGGTCGCCAATACGATCGTCCGGCTGACGCAGATCCCGGTGCCAACGCAGGGTACGGTCCTTGAGATGAGTCTTCAGGAAGATGAGTGCGAGCCAAGCAAAAACGCGTAACGGGCCCTCGCGCTGGACATGTTCGTAGACAGCTTGCGAGCCCTGTTCGACCAGTGCTCTGATCGGCTCCTCGACTTCCCGCCCCATCAAACTATTGCAGTCGGCGCAACAAGGAATCGTGTACTGGTCGTACTGAAAAGTGGTGTCGTTCGACAACGTGATGGCGTGCCCGTGCAGCCCATATCGGCGCAATAGCCAATTGGGGAGGACGTGTTCATTGTTGAATGCTTTTTCGGTCGGGCTGGCGCCGCAGATAAAGCAGCAGTCGCCCTCGCAGATGTCGCGAACGAACCGTTCGCAGCTGAAATAGAGGACCTTTCGATGTTCATCGAGAAAGGATCCGTCGCGTGTTTTCAGGAACAGAGCGTCGCTCCTAGTGTGTGGGAATGCATCGGGCTTTCAGGGTAACTGCCTGCAACGGTAGCGACAGCGAACTACACGTCAGGGCCGAGAAGTCCTCGCGCCCGGATCACCTAGCAAGGGTATTGATCTTCCACAGATGTCCAGGCAAAGCCGAAGCATCGACTCGATTCTAAGGCTCGAAAGTGGAACCGTTTTTGGAGCCGTGAGCCAGAAATATCTGGAACCGTAAGCGGTCAGTGGCAAAAAACTCTAGTAGTTGCGCTTTCGGGCGTGAGGGTTACAGATTATTCCGGTCACATCGCTGACACTTTTGGGCTTTGCGGGAGACGCAAATGCCCTGGCAGGAGTGTCGCAAGATGGACGAACGGCTGCGCTTTGTCGCCCGGTTACTGGATGGGGAGAGGATGGCGGGGCTGTGCCGGGAGTTTGATATCTCCCGCCAGACTGGCTACAAGATCTACTCCAGGTACAAGGATTTTGGCCTGGTGGGGCTCACGGATCGATCCCGCCGTCCGTATCGGCAAGCCAACCGCTTGCCCTTCCAGATCGAGTCACTGATCGTACAGTTGCGCAAGGAACACCCGAGCTGGGGAGCGCCTAAGATCCGCGAGAAGATCAAGCGTCGGCGCTTAGGCATAGCGCTGCCGGCC
>CAWINJ010000006.1:0-14801 GCA_963837435.1 uncultured Gammaproteobacteria bacterium | reverse complement strand
GAATGACGACTCGCCTGCATCCGCGGGATCAGCCGAGTATAAGTGCCTCTGACCCTCACTCGCCAGAAAACGTGTGCGGTGTCACGCGAGTTCGCGAAAGCATTGGCCCTTGCGTTACTCCAATCTTCCAAACTTGAATCGCGACTGTGCGCGAACGCGCGCTTCAGCGCGAGCGCAAGGCGCAGAAGCGCAACAGGGTTCTCAACTGTCTGGGAGCCCCAGCCGCTCTCTGACCCGGCGCAGCGTGACTGGATCAACAGGAGGCTTCATGCGACGCGCACTGCGCTCCGCCTCTATGACGAGCGCCATGACTTTCTCGCGGCCGTCTGGATCGCGAACTGCCTCGAGCGGCGTTTGCCCATTGAGCGCTGGAATCCTCTCGGTGACCCAGCGCCCGAAGTGTTCGGCCATCATCTGTTGCAAGCGAGCCCTGCACCTCAGGGTGTTCAGCGAGCGTGTTGGATTCCGCAACCCGGATGGGATCCTCTGGGCCGGCGCGGTTGCGCTCGGCCAACATTGTTTCGACCGACTGGATGCGGTCAGCGCGAAGCCGCGCCTCACGTCCCAAGCGCTCCTCGACGAGGGTCTTGAATTCCTGCGCCCGATTTGCGGAATTGAGTTCAGCCAACAGTCGCCGCCCCGTGATCTCGAGGTGGCCGACGATCGTGGTGGGCCAGCTTTCGTGCAACCGATTGCCCGGCTTAGTCCAGTTGAATTGCACGCACTTGAATTTGCCGCGCGCCGTTCGCTTCGTGGCGGCGAGGAACTCGTCCTCGGAGCGGCCTGAATCGAGCGATTTAAGCGCATCGAGTACCTTCTCGGGCGAATCGATATCGAACGCGAGACGGTGCATCTTCAGCGGCTCGCCATCGGTGTTGTGAAGCTTCGGGACCTGAGGATGCAGTACCTTGTCCATGATGTCCAAGTAACGCTCGATGAGCTCGAGGTCCCATTCACAAAGGGTTGCAGCGGTGAAACGGGGCTCGCCGCGCAGCAATTCCCTGCGAAAATCGACGAGCTCGATCTTGTAGATCGGCGGAATAAGGCAAAGTGAGGCGGCTTCGAGTATGGTGATGCCCTCCGCCGGGACCAGCTGACCGAATACGATATCGCCGGGTTGCATCCCCTGGGTTGCCATCCGTTCCAGCACCGCCCGTTCCTCGCCCGTGAAAAGATCGCGGGCCTGGCGAACTTGTCTAGCGCCCGCCGTACCCGCCGCCAGGAGAGCGCGTCCGGCGAGTCGGCGGAGTTGGCCGCCGCGCGCAGACAACAGTGTTTGTATTTCTTGCCGCTTCTGCAGGGGCAGGGATCATTTCGACCTGGGGTCATGGCTAGCGAATCGTGATGAACCTATTGCGGAGCAGTAAGCAACAAGGCGTCGAACCCTGCTTGAGAGAAGTGGTGATCCGTCGTCAACGCCTGTGAAAGCTTGAGCTCTCGCATCACGACGAAACTGGTGCAATCGGTGAACGAGTACTCATGGTCGGAGTGCTTGCGGAAGAACGCCTTCGTAAAGTCAAAACGTGATGTGCCGATCCACTCGATTCGAATCCCAGCGCTTTGCTCGATCAGGTCAAGCACGCGGATAGCGACTCGAGTGCCGCTGCGCGCATTGGCGAGATTGACAGTTTCAGCGAGGACATAATCGGTGGCCACCAACCTATGACCGCCTCGAAGCAATCGTTCGACGATCGTGCGCGCGGCCGGGTGATGCGCATCTTTTCTATCGACGAGCGCATACAAGCCTGATGTATCGGCAAAAACCTCACGACTTGCCATAAAGGACGTGATCTATATCGGCGTTGGTTAAATCGCCACCTGCGCCGTCGATCGCAAAATCGTCAAGGTTTAAGAGCGGATCATCATCGGACAGCGCAGCACGCCTCGCCCTCGGTGCGGGCCCAAGCTGCGCCACGGGCTTTCCATCCCGCGCGATAATGATGCGCTCACCCCGTTCCGCCCGGGCCACGAGTTGGGAGAGGCGTGTTTTCGCAGCGTGAACGTTTACAAATTTATCTGACATGGCGCATGTTAGCTAATCACGGTGGACTAATCAACAGTCAATAGACCACTTCTGCGAGTTCCGCCAATGCCGGGGTTTGACCGGAGGGAGGGCGGCTTGGCGGCGCAATTTGTATAGTCTTGAGCAGCGAGACGCCGAAGCACAATGAGTTGCGCACGATAATTGGCGGTTATCGGGACCGAGACAATATCGGCATTCAAGTATTTCGGCGTGGATATCTCGAAACTGTCTCCGTCTGTCCGAAACCCGGTTGCTGCGCCGCCGCAGTGCCGGTCGGGCGGGACGTTCAACGCAGGTGCGTCTTTGCCCGCGCTTTATTTTCCGGCGGGCGAGCAATGATCTTGCTCCATCGCCGGTCTATCTTTGGGAAACGCTCGCACGCTGCGACTGCAAGAGGTGTCGTGTGCCCGCGTGAAACCCACGTTCATCATGGAGAAATCAATGACAGTCAAGACACGAGTCGGTTTGTTTGTGGAGCTCAAGGCGAAGCCCGGCAAAGAGGCCGAAGTTGCGTCCTTCCTGGCAGGCGCCCGAGGGCTGGCCGTGGCGGAGCCGCTGACGGTTGCATGGTTCGCCGTTCGTTTCGATTCGCAAACGTTCGGCATCTTCGATGCCTTCGAATCCGATGAAGGTCGGCAGGCGCATCTCAAAGGGCCCATCGCAGCCGCACTGATGCAGCACGCGGCGGAGTTGCTCGCCAAGGCCCCTGAAATTCGTCACGCCGAAGTTTTGGCTGATAAATTGCCCGGCGTAAAATGACTCGGAGGTGAGGTCGCGTCGTCCAACGGCGGCAAAAAAAGGCGGATTCCAGCTCCGCCGCCGCCAGTTCCTCAAAGGCGAAGGGAGGGCTCTAAAACTTCGTCGCGGCCAGGATCGGGCCACCGGCCCCGGCCTGGACCAACACAGCGCTCTTGAGACCGTCCGCCGCGTCGCCGGGCAGAACGATGGTTTGTGATGTACCGCTCCAGCGGCCGATGCGGATGAGCTGACGCACGACGTCGCGATGCGGGATGGTGCGGCCGCCATTCTCACCGGCGCGGATCGCAACCTGGATGGTCCGTGGATCGTAGCGGACCAGCCAGACGTCGGCGCCTCCGCGCGGCGCGTTTCCCGACCCGACGGTCAAATTCGAGCCTGCCACCGACAGCGGAGGTCCTCCGCTCAAGTCGGCCTGATCGATCAATTGAGACACGCGCAATGTATTCGCGCCGAGAACCGTTTGTCGGCCGTTAATCCAATATTGAGGTGTCGCGACACCGATCCCATGGTTGCGTGCCGAATAGTCTACCTGCCGTTGTGTGAATTGCGGTGATGCAAAGCTGTCCTTCCACCCGAGGTAGTCCCAGTACGTGACACCGTAGGATAGTGCGAGAATGTTCGGGCTATCGGCCAAGCGATTGAGATCTTCCTGCGCCGGCGGGCAGTCCGAGCAACCCTGGCTCTGAAAGAGTTCAACGACGACAGGCGCTCCCGAAGCACGGGCGACCCCGTCATTTTCCGCCGACCAAGCCGCTGCGGACGCGAGCGCCATCGCCGCCACCCATATTGCGCACGCCATCTCAAATCCAATCCCGCTCGATCCGCCAGTCGCGAGCGCACGCTTTGCGGGGATGTTCATAGGGCCTCTCACGTCAATCGGGATCAGTACTTGAATATACGTGGCCTGGGACGACTCGGTTACAACGCACAGCGCGAAGACATCCAATGGCAATGACCGAGCCTGACGGTCGGCGCGCGGCGCTGTCGCCGCACAACAATCGTCCAGGTGTTGGTAACTATTTGTCGGTTCGCACCGAACCTAAGACTGAGCCACTAGTCAAAGGTGTGGTGGGGAAGCCCGCCGGCCGCGTGCCTGAGGATGCGTCGATGACAAATGATGCGCTGATTGCAACGCTTTCCGCAAATCTGAAACTTGAACAGACCGCGGGCGGTTCTGATCCTGCAAGATATCGCCCGCCTACATTAGGCGACGTAATTCCGTGATCGGCCGCAGGCAGCTTTTGATGGGCGCAGGGGCTCTGCTTTCCGGATCTCTATTCGCATCTTCGCCATCGGGCCGCAGCTATGAAGAGCCTGACGATATGTATGAAGCACTGCGCCGCCAGCGGGGGACCGCGCTCGATGTCGCAGGCGGCAGGATCAACGTTGTGTTCGCGGACGGCGCTCCCGGACTCGACAGGGAACGTGTGTTGCGTTGGGTACGCAAGAGCGCGCGGGCCATGTCGGCCTACTTTGGAAGGTACCCAACGCGGGATTATGGGCTTCTGGTCGTTTCGACGCCCGGCGATCGCGTCGGGCACGCAACGACCTACGGCTACCGCGGCTCCGCCACACGCATCTTCGTCGGCACCGAAGCGGGCGAACAGGCGTTTGCCGAAGATTGGATACTGGTGCACGAGATGGTACACGCGGCCCTTCCCGATCTTCCGCGTCGAGCTTTGTGGGTGCAAGAAGGCAGCGCGACTTGGATCGAACCCGTCGCTCGCGCGCAAGCGGGAGACTTGGCGGTTTCCGAGGTGTGGAGGGAGGCGATCGACGGTATGCCGAAGGGGATGCCTCTGGCCGGCACGGGTGGAATGGACGAGACCCGTGAATGGGGCCGCCTTTATTGGGGTGGGGCCATTTTCTGGCTCGAAGCCGAGATCGCGATCTATCGGCAGAGCGGCGGCCGCTTCTTGCTCTGCGATGCCCTGCGTGCCGTCAATCGGGCGAGCGGCGGCAGTAGTGCCGACTGGTCGCCCGAAGAGATGATGACGGTGGGCGATAAAGCCACCGGAACTACCGCCCTCAGCAACTTATACGAGAGATTTTCCTCCCGCGCGTTTGATGGCAATTTGGCGGACCTGTTTAAACGGCTTGGAGTGGTGGCGGACCCCTCGGGCAGCATTCGCTTCGATCAGACGGCGGAGCTCGCCCCGCTTACTCGATTGATTACTATTCCATTACACCGCGGTTGAGGGAACCCCGCCGCCTGCCTTATCGTGGACGCGAGGCCCGTTCGATCCGAAGCAAGCGATCGAGCGATAGAGGTCCTGCGCCCAAGGCGATGAGCGGCAAGAGCAGACCGGCCCAACTCAGATGCGTCGGCCAGGCATCCGGATAGACGAAAATCTCTATCACGCTGGTCATTCCCAAGAGCGCCAGGGCAGCCGGGCGGGTCAGCAGCCCAAGTACCAGCAGAATCGGAAACAGATGCTCCGAGTAAGTTGCCACATGCGCCGCAACCACGGGATTCATGAAGGGCAATGCATAGTCGGTCCTGAACAGCTGATAGGTTGCATCCG
Source organism: uncultured Gammaproteobacteria bacterium (assembly GCA_963837435.1). Lineage (GTDB taxonomy): Bacteria > Pseudomonadota > Gammaproteobacteria > Steroidobacterales > Steroidobacteraceae > Bog-1198. The sequence goes on along the minus strand of CAWINJ010000006.1, from coordinate 9,494 downwards.
TGATCGCGAGCAAACCCTCGACCTTGGTCCGTCCCGATTGAAAAAACACGGCTGCGATGCCACACCGGCCCACGAGCAGCAGCAGGGCCGGCGGCAACAAGCGGGAGGCAAGCTGCCCCGCGCGGCGGTAGAGCGAGACGAGCGACGACATCATGCCTTCGGTGTGAGCGAGCCGTAACCCTTGGGGGTCTTGATCGAGGTGCACGTGCCTGCGTTGACGAGTTTCCAGGCATTGGCCTGATAGTTGACCTTGGATGTGCCCGCGCACGTGGTACCCGCGCCGGCCTTGCAATCATTCTTGCCGGCGAGCGCCACGCCGTAGCATTTGTCCTGCGCCGGCTGGGCCTGCTCGGCCGCTTGGGAGGCGGCCTACGTCAGGGCGAGCGCGATCGTGGCCGCTAAAGTTGCAAAGGTCACATGAGTCTTGGTCATCGCGTGGCTCCAATCTGTGTAGGCCTCCTCGCCCGTGCCGGCCCTGCGGCCCTACGTCGACCTCGCGGAGGCATTTGCCAGGTCATGGGACGAACTACGTCATTGCTGCCGACGCGGTTACAGATGCAAGCTTGCAATTTACCGCTCCCTGATCCGGTCCAGTTGTAACCGAACGCACATAGGCCACGTAGGTAGGAGAGCGGAAATGCGCACGCAGGAATGCGAGGCTCAACTCAAAGCGTGGATGCTGGATGGATTGGACGGCGATTCCACGGCCCACACGGCGCTGCTGCGTGCCCTGGTGCCGCTCCTGCAGTCCTTCTATCGGCGCCGGCTGTATGGCACCGAAGAGGATGTGCAAGACTTGGTGCAGGAAACGCTGATTTCCGTGCACACGCGCCGAGCGTCCTACGATCGCGACCGCCCTTTTACCGCGTGGTTGTACGCGGTGGCGCGCTATCGCATGATCGATCATTTTCGTCGGCAGAAGGTGTCGGTGCCAATCGAGGATGTGGAGGATATCCTCCTCGCAGAGGGATTCGAGGAGGCAGTGAGTGCCCGCATGGATGTTGACACTCTGCTCGACACGCTGTCGCCTAAACAGGCGCGTGCGATCCGTGATACCCACATCGAGGGAAAGAGCATCGCCGAGGCGGCAGTCGGAGCCGGAATAGGGGAGTCTGACGTCAAGATCTCGGTGCATCGGGGATTCAAGGCGATTGCCGATCGAATGAGAGGAGCATGGAGATGAATACTCAGCAGCTCATTGAAACCCTGAGCAAGGACGTCCCCCGTGTGGCGCCCCATGCGTTCGCGCGGCGGATTGGAGTTGGCATCACTGCCGGCGGCTTCGTGACAGTGGTGTTGGTCGCGGCGGTGTTAGGAGTCCGGCCCGATTTGCGTGCCGCGATGCACGGGTTCTCATTTTGGATGAAGTGGGCCTATACGTTTTCGCTGGGCGTCGGCGCGGGCTATACGGTCGCCCAACTTGCGCGACCTACGGCGGGCTCTTTGCGGGGCCTCTGGGTGCTGCTCATCCCCGTGCTCATTTTGATGGGAATAGGCATCGGCGAGCTCGCCAGAACGCCTTCCGCCAACTGGCTGGCGATGTGGCGGGGCCAAAGCTGGATGATTTGCCCATGGTTGGTGCTGACGCTTGCCATGCCAATTTTTGTCGGGCTGCTCTGGTCGTTTCGACAGTTCGCGCCGACCCGGCTACGGGCCGCCGGAGCATCTGCAGGCTTGGCTGCGGGTGCTTGGGCCGCGGCCATTTACTGTCTGCATTGCCCGGAAGTATCCGCGACGTTCGTGCTCACATGGTACAGCCTTGGAATTGTGGCCGCGGCCGGCGCGGGTGCATTGCTCGGTCCCCGTCTCATGCGTTGGTAGGAATGTGTAACCACCCGCTCAAACCTCACGTAAGTAGGAATGCCGTTTCGGCAAAACTCACTTAAGGAGACGATAATGCTGACTACCTCCAGAACAGCTGCAGGCTTCGCAGCCGCCGCCGCACTCTTTGCGCTTTGCGGCGCATCCATCCCCAGCCCGGCTTTCGCCGCGGACACGGTGCACTGCTTCGGTGTCAATTCGTGCAAAGGGATGTCGGACTGCAAATCGGGCAATCATGATTGCAAGGGCATGAACAGCTGCAAGGGTCAGGGCTTCAAGGCGCTCACCACGAAGGCCTGCACGGCGGCCGGGGGCACCACCACGGAACCGTCCAAGTAACGCGAGGACGGGACCGGTCCCTCTGACCGGTCCCGAATTCTGCGCGAGGCGCATATGTTTCAAATGCACCAGTTCGGTCTCGGCCTGCGCAAGCCGCACTATCGCGATTTTCTCGAGGGAGAAACCGCCGTCCCGGTCGATTTCATCGAGGTGATTTCCGAGAACTTCATGGTGGACGGCGGGCGGCCTCTGCACGTACTGGAGCGCGTGCGCGAACGTCACCCGGTCGCGCTCCATGGTGTCTCGATGTCGCTCGGATCGGCCGATGGGCTGCGCGACGAGTATCTTCGACGCCTGCGATCGTTGGCGGATGCGGTCGATCCTCTCTTCATATCCGACCATCTGAGCTGGTCGCGCATCGAGCGCTTCAACTCACACGATCTTCTGCCGCTGCCCTACACCCAGGAAGCCCTGGATGTGGTCAGCGCGAATATCCATCATGCGCAAGATACGATTGGCCGGACTATGCTGATCGAGAACCCATCGAGCTACGTCAGCTTACCCGGCGACATGACGGAATGGGAATTCCTGGACGCGGTCTGTACGCGCACAGGCTGCGGCCTGCTGCTCGACGTGAACAACATCTATGTGAGCGCGAGCAATCATGGCTTCGACGCTCAGGCGTACCTATCGGGAATCCCGGCAGCCCGCGTCCGCCAGATCCACCTTGCCGGCCACAGTCAAGGCCGCGACCTGCTGATCGACACGCACGACAAACCGGTCCCGGACCCTGTGTGGGCGCTCTACGCGTCTGCGCTCGAACGGCTTGGCCCCGTAGCGACCATGATCGAGCGGGATGGCGACATTCCGCCGCTATCCGCCCTGCTGGCCGAGCTCGGGTTGGCACGTGACATAGCCCAAGGACGCCTCCGGAGAGCGGCATGAACCTTGCGGCGCTCCAGCGGGACTTTCGCAGCTGGCTGACCGCCGAAGCGAGCGATGCGGCGGCCCGCTTCGGCGACCGTGCCGAGCCGGGTCTGGCGGTCTACCTGAACAACTATAGGGGCCAGCTCATGGTTTGCCTCAGCGAGGGTTTCGCGACGGTTCGAGCGTGGCTCGGCGAGGACGCGTTCGATACCGCCGCAGCCACGCACATCGATCGGCGGCCGCCATACAGCTGGACGCTCGACGCATACGTGCTCGAATTCCCGGAAACCATCGATGGGCTCTATCCGGATGATCCCGAAGTGGGCGAGCTGGCGCGATTGGAGCGCGATCTCGGACTCGCCTTTGTCGGCCGGGACGCGGTGCCGCTCGATTTGACGGCGTTGGCGCACATCGACTGGAATAGCGCGGTGCTGGATCTCGTTGCGACTTTTTCGACTCTGCCGGCGACGACCAATGCGGGGGCCATTTGGTCGGCCATCAATGCCGGCCAAACTCCTCCGGCGGCGGCAGTTCTCGATGCACCGGCAGCGATTGCCATATGGCGCAGAGAATACTCGCCGACTTATCGAACATTGGATCCCATGGAATCGCAGGTGCTGCCCATGGTTGCAGGCGGCAGGACTTTTGGCGAGATTTGCCGCGTGATCATCGATGAAGTGGGTGAAGCAGAGGGTACGCAGGTCGCCGGCAACCTGCTCGGGCGTTGGATCAGCGAAGGCATGGTCGCTGTCGTGCGGAATTAGGCGTTCCCCAACCGCTACCGAAGGAGCGGTGGATTTGCTTCCGTAGGCGGGCGATCTCGGTGTCGGGATCATGCACGCAATTTGTGCGTCCGCCTCGCCGCTAGCACCGTATCAAATCAGCGGAACAGGTCTGACGTTGTGTTGGCACAACGTTCCGACATACTCGGATAGTCCGTCGAAACCAAATTTGAGCAGTCGATTTAAGAATTAAATTCAATTGGTTATCGCCCGAGAGAAGGTCGTCCCGATATCCCGGGGGCGCAGCTTGCGGAGAATTGGCCCGATTGTTGCTATCTACATACGTTCAAAGGAGAGTTTTAGCGCAGGGCTATGAGCGCGTTCGGCATAGCGTCGTTCTGCCCCTTCTCGTGAGGGAGTGGTGGCGCGACTGGGGGGAGTTGGTTGACAAAGAACTAACAGGGAGACCCCTCGCATGCTTTTTTATCGGAATAGATCGACATTCATCCCGTCGAGAGCGGCAATCGTCGCCCTCGCGCTTGGCATGGCAGGAATACTGGACGCGGCCGGCGCGCTGGCGGACACGGCTACTACGGCGGCGCCGGTTCCGACTGCGGATGGCTTCTCCCTCGACGAAGTGATCGTCACCGGTTCGCGGCAAAAGGACATCAAGGCCAGCGATAGTCCCGCCCCGATTCAGATCGTCAGCGCGGAGGCGCTGAAGAGCGCGGGTGCTTCCGACCTGATGGGAGCCCTGGCGCAAATCGTGCCGTCGCTGCAAATGCAGGCGTTCGGCTTCGACCAAGCCGGCCAGACCTTATTGGCTAAATTGCGTGGCCTGAGTCCGAACGACGTGCTGGTGCTGATCAACGGCAAGCGTCGCCATACGACGGCCAATCTGCAAGTCGATACAGGCTCGCCGTACCAGGGCGGCGCCAGCGTCGACCTGAATTTCATACCGCTCGACGCGATCGATCACATCGAGGTGCTGACCGACGGGGCTGCCGCGCAGTACGGCACGGACGCGATCGCGGGTGTCATCAATATCATTCTGAAGAGGAACTCTTCCGGAGGCTCCGTGGCCGGCACCTATGGCCAGTACGGGAACGACGGCGGCGGCCGTACCGAGGATGTGAGCGGCAACGCGGGGTTCGAGGCAGGCACCGGCGGCTTCTTCAACATCACCGGAGATTTCCGCGACCACGGTCACAGCAACGTCGGAGCGATCGATCCGCGCCTGACCCCGGCCAACCTGGCCGCGGCCGGATACCCGGACTCGAATGCGGCGAATGCGCCGGGATATCCCAACTTGAACCGGATCTCCGGCGATGCGGCCAGCCAGCAGAAAATCCTTGCCGTGAACTCGGGCTTCGACTTCGAGGACGGACCGGAAGTCTATTTCTTCGGCACCTACGGCCACAAGGATGCGGCTTCCTACGAAAATTACCGCGTGCCCAGCAAGGTTTCCTATACGGACCCGACCACGGGCGTCACAACCTATCCGTTTCCCTACGGTTTCAACCCGCAGGAAGCAAGCGATGAAGACGATTACCAGTTGAACCTTGGGGTGAAGGGAGCGATCGCGTCCTGGAGCTGGGATCTAGCGACGGGTTTCGGTGGCGATACGGTCGGCCTCAACACGCTCCAGTCCGCCAATGCCGGCACCTATGCGCTCAACGGCATTCCGACGCCGAGCAATTACTATGACGGTACCCTCAAAGACACGCAATGGACCACGACCCTCGACCTCGATCGGGATTTCGACGTGGGTCTCGCGGGTCCCCTGAACGTCGCGTTCGGCGGCGAGTATCGGCGCGAGACCTACGCCATCACCGCCGGCGTGCCGCTCTCCTACGAGGACGGGGGCGCGCAGTCCTACCCGGGCTTCACCCCGCTCGACGCCGGGTCGCACGATCGGAAGAATTATGCGGGCTACATAGACCTCGCCACCAAGCCGATCGAGGGCCTGCGCGTGGACGCGGCTGGCCGGTTCGAGCATTACAGCGATTTCGGAGACGCGAAGGTCGGCAAGCTCACGGCGCGTTATGACTTCACGCCCGAGTTCGCGCTCCGCGGAACGGTGAGCAACGGCTTCCGCGCGCCCACCCTGGCCGAGGAATATTATTCCTCGACCAATGTCGGACCCTCGACGGCCTATATTCAGCTGCCGCCCAACTCGCCCGCCGCGGCGCCGCTCGGACTCGGCAATGGACTGCAGCCCGAGAAGTCCATGAACTTCAGCACCGGACTCGTGTGGCGGCCGCTCGCTCACATGAACGCTACGTTGGATCTGTATCAGATCACGATCACGAACCGCATCGTGGGAAGCGGCAACGTGGCGGGAGCCATCAATGGCGTGCCCCAGCCGGGCGAGGCGGCGATCAATGCCGCGATCGCGGCCTATTCGCACGGCTCGGACGTGATCGACCCGGACGTGCTGAAGACCGGCTCATACGGCATCAACATTTTCGCGAACGGCATCGACACCCGGACGCGGGGCGCCGACCTGGTGTTCGACTTCCCATACGATTACAGCTTCGGCAGCATCGACTGGACCGTCAGCGGGACGTACAACGAGACTTCCATCACCAAGTATGCGACCACGCCGCCGCAACTGGCCCCCAACGTCCTGTACGACCAAGAGGCGTACTCGGAGCTCACCACGGCGAGCCCCCGATTCGTGCTCAATCTCGGCGGATTGCTGACGGCGGGCAAGTTCGAGCTCAACTTGGTCGAAAAAATCTACGGCAAGTCCTCGGACTACGAGAACGATGACGGCGACGGGCCGACCGGCACCTTTCAATACTTCAAGGACGAGATCGGCGTCACCGCGATCACCAACGTCGACGCGGGGTACTGGTACACGGATCATCTGAAACTGTCCGTGGGCGCGGTCAACGCGTTCAATCGCTTCCCGAACAAGCTCAACAGCAACATTTTGAGCCGCGAAGAGAACTATCCGGGCGGCGACAACGCCGCGGTCACCCAGTACCCGATCTTCTCGCCGTTCGGCATCAACGGCGGGTTCTACTACGCAAAAGCGCTCTATAAGTTCTGAGTAGTGTCCCACCGTGGCAACCAGCCGGATTGAGGACTCGATCCACAAGGGGAAATGAAATGTCTGGAAAGAAATACCGGTGTGCCGCAGCGCTCGACCTCGATCTTTTGGTTCAATCTCGCCGTTGCCGCGGCGGCACATCCGCAAGCGGTGGTGCGCACGCCGTTGCCCGACGGCAACCCTTTTCCGATTTCCGCGGCCGTCACCGTCCGCGCCGGCGTCGATACCGTGTATGTCAGCGGGGCGTTACCGTCGGCCATCAACAAAGATGCACCGAAGGGCACCGCGCCCGTCTACGGCGATATGGAGACGCAAACCGTCAGCGTGCTCACGTCGATCAAAGGCACGCTCGCCAAGCTCGGGCTCGGGATGGGCGACATCGTGAAAATGACGGTATTCATGGCCGCCGATCCGGCGTACGACAATAAGCTCAATTTCCCCGGCTTGATGGCCGGGTATTCCAAATTCTTCGGTACCGCGGACCAGCCGAACAAGCCCGCCCGCAGCGCAGTCCAGGTGGCGGCGCTGGTGGCACCGGGGGCGCTGCTGGAGATCGAGGTGATCGCGGCCAAACTGCACTGAGCTCGTACAGCCATGAACAACGATTCCGATAGCTTCTTGCCGAGCCGCCGCGATCTGCTGCGCATGATCGGCGCCACCGCCGGCAGCGCCGCGCATGTATCAGGCCATGAGCAGCCTTGGATTTGCCGCGGAATCCCCTTACCGCGGTCCCATCGATCTGCAGGGCGCGCCGAACGGCGCCTCGGTGCTGATCCTGGGCGCGGGCATCGCCGGCATGACGGCGGCCTACGAGCTGCGCAACGCCGGCTACCAGGTTCAGGTGCTCGAATACAACGGCCGCGCGGGCGGCCGCAACTGGACCTTGCGCGGCGGCGACGAGTACACCGAGCTCGGCGGCCTCACCCAGCACTGCGAGTTCGACAAGGATCTGTACATCAATCCCGGCCCGTGGCGCATTCCCTATCACCATCGCGGCATGCTGAGCTACTGCAAGCGGCTGGGGGTGCCGCTGGAAGCCGTTCGTCCAGGTGAACTACAACGCCTATCTGCACAGCAGCCGGCCTTCGGCGGCAAGCCGCAGCGCTATCGCGAGATCAAGGCCGATTACCAGGGACATGTGGCCGAGCTGCTGGCCAAGGCCACCCGGCAACATGCCCTCGACGCCTCGGTGAGCAGGGAAGACCAGGAGAAATTGCTCGAGTCGCTGCGGGACTGGGGCGCGCTCGACAGCGACTACGCCTATGCCGCCAGCCATGCGAGCAGCGATCGGCGCGGCTATCAGAAGAACCCGGGCGGCGGCCTGACGGCGCGCCCGATTCCTTCCACGCCCATCGGCCTCGCCGACATCCTCGATTCCGGGCTCTGGCAGGGCATTCCGAGCGGCGATACCTTCGACATGCAGACGGCGCTGTTTCAGCCGGTGGGCGGCATGGGCCGGATCGGCGAGGCATTCGGCCGCGAGCTCGGACCGCTGATCCGCTACAACGCGAAAGTGACCGAGATCCATCAGGACGAGCGGCAGCGTCACCGTGAGCTACGAGGACAGCCGCGCTCCCGGAACAAACGCTCACCGCGAGCGCCGACTGGTGCCTGTGCACGATTCCGCTGCCGATCCTGGCGCAGATCCCCATGAATGTCGGCCGGCCGCTGGCCGCGGCCATCGCGGCGGTGCCCTACGCCTCGGCCGTCAAAGTGGGCCTGCAGTTCAAGCGCCGCTTCTGGGAGGAGGACGAGCACATCTACGGCGGCATCACCTATACCGACCTGCCCATCACCAACATCGGCTATCCCAATACCGGCTATCACAGCGGCGGCAAGGGCGTACTGCTGGGCGCCTACATCTGGGGATTGAATGCCATGGAGTTCACCGCCATGACGCCGGAGGAGCGGGTGCGGAAGGCCGTGGAGTACGGCAGCCAGATTCATCCGCAGTATCGCAGCGAATTCGACAATGGCGTCGCGGTGGCATGGCATCGCTCGCCGTTCACCATGGGCTGCTTCGGCATGTGGAGCTCCGATACCCGCGCCAAGCACTACGACGATTTGTGCCGCATCGATGGACGCATCGCGCTCGCGGGCGAGCATGCGTCGTTCCTCGGCGGCTGGCAGGAAGGCGCGGTGACCTCGGCGCTCGACGCCATCGGGCGCTTGCATCAGCGCGCCGTGGCGCAGGGAGCCAAGGCATGAGGTTGCCGCTCAGCCGCTTCGCGGCGCGGCACGTTGCCGCGCTTCTGCTCATCGCCGCCGCTTGGCCGCACGGGCGGATGATTCGACCTTCACCTCCACCGCAGGTCTGAGCGCCGCCGGCGGCGCGACATCTACAGCCATATCTGCCAGGGCTGCCACATGGCGCACGGCGAGGGGGCCGTCGGCGCGGGACATTATCCGAAGCTCGCGGGCGATCCGGCGCTCGCCTCCTGGCAGTATGTGGCGCTCACCGTTCTCGGCGGCCGCAACGGCATGCCGGCCTTCGGCCTCCCCGCCGATCAGGTGCGGGAGACTCGTGCCGTGCATCTGAGCGACGCGCAGATCGCCGACGTCGTCAATTACGTCCGCAGCCACTTCGGCAACACCTACGATCCCAAGGTGACCGCCGCCCAGGTGGCCGCGTTGCCGCATCCCGCCGCCACGGCGGCGGATTGAGACAGATGTCGGATCGTCTGCGG
>CAWINJ010000005.1:0-148859 GCA_963837435.1 uncultured Gammaproteobacteria bacterium | reverse complement strand
CGATCGCGTCTTGGAGCTGGGATCTTGCGACGGGTTTCGGTGGCGATACGGTCGGCCTCAACACGCTGCAGTCCGCCAATGCCGGCACCTATGCGCTCAACGGCATTCCGACGCCGAGCAATTACTATGACGGTACCCTCAAAGACACGCAATGGACCACGACCCTCGACCTGGATCGGGATTTCGACGTGGGTCTCGCGGGTCCCCTGAACGTCGCGTTTGGCGGTGAGTATCGGCGCGAGACCTACGCCATCACCGCCGGCGTGCCGCTCTCCTACGAGGACGGGGGCGCGCAGTCCTACCCGGGCTTCACCCCGCTCGACGCCGGGTCGCACGATCGGAAGAATTATGCGGGCTACATAGACCTCGCCACCAAGCCGATCGACGGCCTGCGCGTGGACGCGGCTGGCCGGTTCGAGCATTACAGCGATTTCGGAGACGCGAAGGTCGGCAAGCTCACGGCGCGTTATGACTTCACGCCCGAGTTCGCGCTCCGCGGAACGGTGAGCAACGGCTTCCGAGCGCCTACCCTGGCCGAGGAATATTATTCCTCGACCAATGTCGGGCCCTCGACGGCCTATATTCAGCTGCCGCCCAACTCGCCCGCCGCGGCGCCGCTCGGACTCGGCAATGGACTGCAGCCCGAGAAGTCCATGAACTTCAGCACCGGACTCGTGTGGCGGCCGCTCGCTCACATGAACGCTACGTTGGATCTGTATCAGATCACGATCACGAACCGCATCGTGGGAAGCGGCAACGTGGCGGGAGCTATCAATGGCGTGCCCCAGCCGGGCGAGGCTGCGATCAACGCCGCGATCGCGGCCTACTCGCACGGCTCGGATGTGATCGACCCGGACGTGCTGAAGACCGGCTCATACGGCATCAACATTTTCGCGAACGGGATCGACACCCGGACCCGGGGCGCCGACCTGGTGTTCGACTTTCCCTACGATTACAGCTTCGGCAGCATCGACTGGACCGTCAGCGGGACGTACAACGAGACTTCTATCACCAAGTATGCGACCACGCCGCCGCAACTGGCCCCCAACGTCCTGTACGACCAAGAGGCGTACTCGGAACTCACCACGGCGAGCCCCCGCTTCGTGCTGAATCTCGGGGGATTGCTGACGGCGGGCAAGTTCGAGCTCAACTTGGTCGAAAAAATCTACGGCAAGTCCTCGGACTACGAGAACGATGACGGCGACGGGCCGACCGGCACCTTTCAATACTTCAAGGACGAGATCGGCGTCACCGCAATCACCAACGTCGACGCGGGGTACTGGTACACGGATCATCTGAAATTGTCCGTGGGCGCGGTCAACGCGTTCAATCGCTTCCCGAACAAGCTCAACAGCAACATTTTGAGCCGCGAAGAAAACTATCCGGGCGGCGACAACGCCGCGGTTACCCAATACCCGATCTTCTCGCCGTTCGGCATCAACGGCGGCTTCTACTACGCAAAAGCAGTCTACAAGTTCTGACTCTATCAACAAGAGGAACTGAAATGTTTGCAAAGAAATCCCGATGTGCCGCAGCGCTGACCTCGGTCCTATGGTTGAATCTCGCCGTTGCTGCGCCGGCACATCCGCAAGCGGTGGTGCGTACGCCGTTGCCCGACGGCAACCCTTTTCCGATTTCGGCGGCAGTCACCGTCCGCGCCGGCGTCGATACCGTATATGTCAGCGGGACGTTACCGTCGGCCATCAACAAAGATGCACCGAAGGGTACCGCGCCCGTTTACGGCGATATGGAGACGCAAACCGTCAGCGTGCTCACGTCGATCAAAGGCACGCTCGCCAAGCTCGGGCTCGGGATGGGCGATATCGTGAAAATGACGGTATTCATGGCCGCCGATCCAACCTTCGACAATAAGCTCAATTTCCCCGGCTTGATGGCCGGGTATTCCAAATTTTTCGGTACCGCGGATCAGCCTAACAAGCCTGCCCGCAGTGCAGTCCAGGTGGCAGCGCTGGTGGCACCGGGGGCGCTGCTGGAGATCGAGGTGATCGCGGCCAAACCTCACTGAGTTCGTACCTATGAACAACGATCCGGGTAGTTTCTTGCCGAGCCGCCGCGATCTGCTGCGCATGATCGGTGCCACCGCCGGCACTGCCGCGCTGTATCAGGCCATGAGCAGTCTGGGTTTTGCCGCAGAGTCCTCTTACCGCGGTCCGATCGCGCTCGAAGGCGCGCCGAAAGGCACCTCGGTGTTGATTCTGGGTGCCGGCATCGCCGGGATGACGGCCGCCTACGAGCTGCGCAACGCCGGCTATCGAGTTCAGGTGCTCGAATACAACGGCCGCGCGGGCGGCCGCAACTGGACCTTGCGCGGAGGCGATGAGTACACCGAGCTCGGCGGCCTCACGCAGCGCTGTGAGTTCGACCGGGATCTATACATCAATCCCGGCCCGTGGCGCATTCCCTACCACCATCGCGGCCTGTTGAGCTACTGCAAGCGGCTCGCGGTGCCGCTCGAAGCGTTCGTGCAGGTGAACTACAACGCCTACCTGCATAGCAGCCGTGCCTTCGGCGGCAAGCCTCAGCGCTATCGCGAGATCAAGGCCGATTACCAGGGACATGTGGCCGAGCTGCTCAGCAAGGCCACCCGGCAGCAAGCCCTCGACGCGGCGGTGAGCAGGGAAGACCAGGAGAAATTGCTCGAGTCGCTGCGGGAGTGGGGCGCGCTTGACAGCGATTTCACCTATGGCGCGAACCACGCGAGCAGCGATCGGCGCGGCTTTCGGAAGAACCCGGGCGGCGGTCTCACGGCGCGTCCGATCCCTTCCACGCCCATCGGCCTCGCCGACATCCTCGATTCCAAACTCTGGCAAGGCATTCCGAGCGGCGATACCTTCGACATGCAGACGGCATTGTTTCAGCCGGTCGGTGGCATGGGCCGGATCGGGGAGGCGTTTGGCCGCGAGCTCGCACCGTTGATTCGGTACCACGCGAAAGTGACCGAGATCCACCAGGAGGAGCGCCAGGTCACCGTGAGCTACGAGGACAGCCGCGCTCCCGGAAAAACGCTCAATGTGAGTGCCGACTGGTGCTTGTGCACGATCCCGCTGCCGATCCTCGCGCAGATCCCCATGAATGTCGGCCGTCCGCTGGCCGCGGCCATCTCGGCGGTGCCGTACGCCTCGGCCGTCAAAGTGGGCCTGCAGTTCAAGCGTCGCTTCTGGGAGGAAGATGAGCATATCTTTGGCGGCATCACTTATACCGACCTACCCATCACCAACATCGGCTATCCCAATACGGGCTATCACAGCGGCGGCAAGGGGGTATTGTTGGGCGCCTACATCTGGGGCTTGAACGCCATGGAGTTCACCGCCATGGCGCCGCAGGAGCGGGTGCGGAAGGCCGTCGAATACGGCAGCCAGATTCATCCGCAGTATCGCAACGAATTCGAGCATGGTGTCGCCGTGGCATGGCACCGCTCGCCGTTCACCATGGGCTGCTTCGGCATGTGGAGCTCCGCCAGCCGCGCCCAGCACTACGACGATTTGTGCCGCATCGATGGACGCATCGCGCTGGCGGGGGAGCATGCATCGTTCCTTGGCGGCTGGCAGGAAGGGGCGGTGACGTCGGCACTCGACGCCATCGCCCGCTTGCATCGGCGCGCCGTAGCGCAGGGAGCCAAGGCATGAGGCTGCCGCTCCGCCGTTTCGCGGCGCGGTACGCCGCCGCGCTTCTGCTTACCGCCGCTTGCGCGCGGGCCGATGATTCGACCTTCACCTCGACCGCGGGATTGAGCGCCGCCGGCGGCGCACAGATCTACAGCCATATCTGCCAGGGCTGTCACATGGCGCACGGCGAGGGGGCGATCGGCGCGGGACACTATCCGAAGCTCGCGAGCAATCCGGCGCTCGCCTCTTGGCAGTATGTGGCGCAGACTGTTCTCGGCGGCCGCAACGGCATGCCGGCGTTTGGCCTGCCCGCCGATCAGGTGCGGGAGACTCGTGCCGTGCATCTGAGCGACGAGCAGGTCGCGGATGTAGTCAATTACATCCGCAGTCACTTCGGCAACACCTACGATCTTAAGGTGACCGCCGCTCAGGTGGCCGGGTTGCCGCACCCCGCCGCGACGGCGGTGGACTGAGACAGATGTCGGATCGTCTGCGGTCAACTAAGCGCGAGACGCCGCCGAAGATCGTCCGTTATCTGCGCTCACCCAAGGCCGCGCCACGCTGCGGCGTTCCGATGTGGCAGATTTCACCGGAGCAGTCGTTCCGGAGGGCTCTCCGAACTGGTAGCGCGCCATCAGCAGGCCAAGATTGGACGCCTGCGCGGTGAGCGCCTGAGCTGCCGCAGAGGCCTCCTCGACGAGCGCGGCGTTTTGTTGAGTGACCGAGTCCATGGACGCGACTGCTCTATTGACCTGTTCAATGCCTGATGCTTGTTCGTGGCTCGAAGTCGCGATGTCGGCAATGACATCTGTGACTTTTTTGACTTCCGCGACAATATCTTGGAGAACTTTTCCTGATGCGCCCACCAGCTGTGTGCCGTCGTCGAGTTTGGCCACCGAATCCTGAATCAAACCTTTGATTTCCTTCGCCGCCGCGGCGCTGCGGGATGCGAGATTCCGCACTTCAGATGCAACCACCGCAAAACCGCGGCCTTGCTCACCGGCGCGAGCGGCTTCAACGGCGGCATTGAGCGCCAATAAGTTCGTCTGGAAGGCTATATCGTCGATAACCCCGACGATGTCAGCGATTTTTCTCGACGAAGCGTTGATCTCGCGCATGGCGATGACCGCCGACTGAACCACGGCACTGCCGCGATCGGCCTGGTCGCGTGCAGCAAGCGCCAAGTGGCTGGCCTGTGCCGCATTGTGTGCATTGCTTTTGACGGTCGCAGTCATCAGCTCCATGGAAGAAGCGGTCTCTTCGAGACTTCCTGCCTGTTTCTCGGTTCGGTGGCTGAGATCCGCGTTGCCGCGTGACAGTTCATCCGCGCCCGATCCAACCTCTGCCGCAGCCTTGGATACAGTCCGTAATGCGTCCGCCATGTTGCCGACGAGGCGGTTCATGCTGTCCGCAAGCGACTTGAAGAATCCTTCCTTCCCGGCTACCCGAATCCGTACTGTCAGATTTCCCTCCAGTGCCTGGTCGACAGTGCGCTGCACCTCCTCTTCTATCGCGACTTCCTGAGTCCGATCGAACCATTGCAGGATCGTGCTCACCCGCTTGCCGTCGCCATCGAACACAGGGTTCGCGACGATGCGCAGGCTGCTGTCGCCCGCCTTGAAGTCCGCAGTATGCGCCGCAGTCAGGGCGGCCAGCGAACCGTTCTCGAAGGCTGGCACCTGGAACATCTGGAGAGGGTTGCCGAGGACCCTCTCCGAATCGAATTGCGGCAGTTGCTTGCGGAATTCGCTGGTCTGAACGCTCAGCAATGCATGCATGGCCTCGTTCACATAGATGATGGTGCCCTCGCCATCCGCCAGCATGGCGCCGACCGACACCCGATCCAATGCATTGCGGATTCGGGCGTTCTCCGCCGCCGCGGTGCGATCGCTCTCGACCCGCGCTTTCAGACTGCGCTGCATGGCTTCCAGCGAATGCAAGACCCGGCCGATCTCATCGCGCACCAGGATCGTCACCGGCGAGTCATAGTTTCCGCGCTCGATCTCGGCAAGTACTTCCACGGAATGCGTGAGCGCGCGCGCGATGCGGCGGATGACGAAGAAGGCGACCCCCAAAAGCAGTGCGGTGGTGATGGCGGCGACCGCGATCTCGACTCGAAAAGCGATCGCCTTGAGCCGCAGCCCTTGGGTGGCGGCCGCGTCGCCGAGATCCTTGTTGTACCGGCGATGCGCCTCGACCGTGTCTATTGTGGCGTCGAAGATGCTTTGGCCTTGCATCACCAAGTCGCGGGCCTCGTTCTTTCGGTTCTGGCGCGCCAGTTCGAGCGCCTTGTCGATCAGATCGTCATACGCTTTAGAGGTTGAGCGATCATCGGCCAGGAGGGCGCGATCCTTATCGCCCGAAAGCAGAGTCTCGTATTGAGTGAAGGCTGCTGCAATGTTCGGTCGCGCGTCGTGAATATCGCTCAGGAACGCCGCCACTTGCGTCGCGTCGGTCTGCGCTAGACTCTGCCAGAAACTCGCGCGTTCCGACTCTACCAGGCTGGTTACCCCATCGAGCAGGTTGATGGCGGGCACGGTATGATCTTTGGCATAGGACGCGGACGTGTATAGCCGTTTCATTTCAACCTGTGAAATGACCATTAGCACCGCGATTCCGACAACGGCCAGCGCGACGAGCAGCATGAGTTTCTGTCTTACGCTCAGAGTCATTTAATTCCCGGCCGATCTGCGCCCGAAGTTCGAGCTCTAGCAGCTTAACGGCCGTAAGGGGACAATCCTGAGGCTATCTGCGGGGATGGGCTCGAGCGGCCGGGACGCAACTTCGGTCAAAACTGCTGCCAGGCGCGGTAATAGGGTTCTGTCGTCACTGAGCACAGCTTACGGTTCTCGCAATAACTGGTTGATTTAATTGATTATGCCGCGTTGCGGCGTGCCACGGCAGGATCGCTCTCACGAGCGATCGCAATGCAGCGTTCAGCGGATTTCTCTCAGCCCTTGATCTTGGCGATTTCGGCTCGCGCAACCGCCACCAGCTCGTCATTCGTATGGGCATGTCCTCGAAGGCCCCATCCTCCCGCGATCGCCTCGGTGAGAGTCACCCACGTTCGATCCGGGAGGGTGGGATCGTGCGCCGCGCGCGATGCGAGATCAGTCAGCTGGCGAACGACGGCGATCTGCTTCTCGCGTTGCGCCAGGGCGCCGGGGTTCGTGGTCACGTGGATGCGAACGTAATTCGCATCACCATCGACGTTGCTCAAGGTGCCTGGATTCCGCGTGGTTCCTGTGCGCCGGCATCGGTCTGCGCAGGGGTTGGCTCGGTGACGCAGGCTGCAACTTAAACCTGTGGCTGGCACTCGGTCCGCGGGCATTCTGCCGCGAAATTAAATTGGCGGATCGCGCCGACCCAATCCGAGGGCCAGACCCATAGTGCTTATCACCTGTATCGGACAGCATAACTATCTAACATATATAGATATTGTGTCTGCGATTTAGGGAATTTAGGCACATAATAGCAAGCATGTTGCAATGCCGTAGAGAGTGAAATTCCGACGGCTTTTGCTGTGCCCAATGGGCCATTCGCGCCTATAATATGCGCATCTGCCATTGGAGTTCCCGATGAGTATCGCAACCCTTGATCGGCCCTCAGCCATCACATCCCCCGAAGAGTCGCTTTATGCGCGCATTGGCTTCCTGCTGGGATTGAAGTCCGAGGTCCGCTCGGAAGTTGATTTGATGGAGCGTTTGGAGAAGGGGCTGGCGGTTGCCGCCGTGCAGACTCTGCGAAAGCGAATCGGGCTCACCGACGCGGAGACTTTCGAGCTCATTGCGCCGCGCCGCACCTTGAGCCGGCGCGGGGCGTCAGGCCAATTGCTCTCTCGCGAAGAAGCCGACAAGACGGTACGCATCGCGCGCGTCACTGCCCGCGCGCAGCAGGTGTTCGGCGGCAAGGCCGACTATGCGGCCGATTGGCTGCGTACTGCAGAGTCGGCGTTAGGCGATCGCACGCCTATGCAGGCACTCGTGACGGAGTCGGGCGCACTCGCCGTCGAGGAACTCCTGGTCCGCATCGAACACGGCATGTTCGCGTAAGGTGATCGTCTGGCGCTTTTCGCAGCACGACTCACTCGATGGGCGAGGGGGTTTGCTTGCGTCCGCACGATGGCATACGCGGGGCAAGGAGATCCTCTATTGCGCTCCAAATCCGGCGACCGCGGTACTCGAGATTCTCGTGCACGGTCAGGTCCGTGAACCCACGGCGCTGGCCCACCATCGGTTCATCAAAGTGGATATACCCGATGAGGTGTCTCGGCAATCGGTCGACGAGGCGCAGCTTCCGACAGATTGGTCCCGACAAATCGCCACCACGCGCGCCTGGGGAGATCGATGGCTCAGGGAAGGCGATACGGCATTGTTAACTGTCCGATCCGTGCTGGTGCCGGAGACGTACAACGTGATCATCAATCCGCGTCATGCCGAGGCGACGCGCATCCGGCGAGTTGCCGTCATGCCGTACCCCCTCGATTCTCGGCTCTTTGCGCGCGACTAACATCGATCCGCGACTTCAATGATGGCCGAGTTTACAGTGAATGATAAAGTTAGACTGGGTAAGGATGATGTAGGGACGTGGATATGATCTTATATTCGACGGTTGGTACCGCGGACATGGGGCGAGCCATTAAATTTTACGATGCCGTATTTCGCGCATTGGGGGTTGGTCGTGCGCCGAACTGGATCGACGGCTGGGCAGGTTGGGGAGGATCCTACGACGAAGGGTATGGATTCTGGATCTGCAATCCGTTCAATGGTTTGGTCCCTAACCCTGGAAATGGCACGATGCTCGCGTTCCGCGCCAAGGACGAGGCTCAAGTCCAAGCTTTTTACACCGCCGCGCTCGAGCATGGGGGGAGTGATGAGGGGGCGCCGGGCACGCGGCCATACTACGAGCCGTCGTTCTACGTCGCGTATGCACGCGATCCAGACGGAAATAAGCTGGCTTGCGTGTACCACAAGCACGAGTCAGGCTCCGTAGCCTGAAGTCGCAAAAATCTTACTGCGCGAGAGGCCATTCGCGTCGATATCGATGTGCGCCTGTTCGGTCAGCGCCTTTTATGCCGCTCCCGGGCTTTGCGCTTGAGCCAGGCAACGAATGCACCCACGGCGGGATCGCTCTCACGGTCGCGAGACACCACGAGCACATAGTCGGGCGCGTCCCAAACAGGCACACGAAGTGGGCTTAGCAGGTGGCCAGAGGCGATCTCAGATTCGATGAGGGGTAGCGATACGAGCGCAAAACCGAGCCCTTCAATCGCCGCCTGTATTTGTAGATAGGTGTGTTCGAAGAACATTTCCCGCGCGGGCACCAATCGAGCAGCACCATTCGCCGCCAGCCAGCCGGGCCACGCGCCGGGTGTCGATCGGGTATGAAGGATGGTGTGGGCCTCGAGGTCACGAACCCGCTGCACCGGTCGTCCTCGCAGAATCTGTGGGCTGCAGACAAGGGTGCGTCGGTCCGCCAAGAGAGACACCGACCGTGTATGGGGGATCTTCTCGAATCCAGAGCGCACGCCGACATCCACATCGTTACCGATATAGCGCAGTCGGCGCGATGTGGTCGTGAGATCGACGGTGATTTCGGGATGCAGCGCTTCAAACTCTCTGAGTCGGGGTAGCAGCCATCTGAGAGCAAAGCTCGGTAGGCAATTGACGCGCACGAGCCCTTTGATCCGGCGGCCGTTAGGTCGTTTTCGCACCTCTTCGGTGCCCTCGGCGAGCGCGTGGAAGGCGCTCTGTACACGCCCGAGCAGCACGTCGCCTTCCCGAGTCAATTTCATTTTGCGCGCGTGGCGCTCAAAGAGCGGCACCCCAAGCCATTCTTCGAGCGTCCGCACCTGTTTGCCTATCGCCCAATGCGTGACGTGCAGATCGTCCGCAGCCAGCGAAAGAGTTCCCGCTCGCGCCACCGCTTCAAAAGCGCGCAGCGCGTTGAGGGGCGGCATAGATCGCGATCTGGCTGTCAGTGACTTTTTCTCTCAGAAGCGGTGAAAAGTTCGCCGTTGATCATACCCGAAAGTGAACTAACCTGGTTTCAAGGTCTACAGTATGAGCGCACTCTTGATTTATCCGAGATCACATGACCGGGCAGCGGGCCGGCAGGGATCCAAGTCTTCACGGCAGCGGCGCAATCTCGCCGGCGCCTGCCTCGCGCATTTGCTGCATGACGGCTACACGGATCAGCTGTATGCGCTGCTGCCCGTTTGGCAGTCGCACTTTGCCCTGTCGTATGCCGGTCTAGCGGTCGTTCGCGCGCTCTATTACGGTACGATGGGTGGCCTGCAAGTCCCGGGCGACAAGCTGATCGCCAGGCTCGGTCCGCGCGCAGCGCTCGCGCTGGCGACCTTCGTGGCGGCAGCGGGATATCTGGTGATGGCGCTGCCTTTAGGATTTGCGGGGCTATGCGCCGGCCTGATCGTCGCGGGCATCGGATCGAGCGTACAGCATCCGCGCGCCTCGCTCCTGGTCACGAACACCTACGGGAAAAGCTCGCGCGGACCCCTGGGCATCTATAACTTCGCGGGCGATCTCGGCAAGGCAACTCTGCCTGCGGCGGTTGCGCTACTGCTGCCGGTCGTCGGCTGGCGGCCGGCGGTGGGAATCATGGCCTTCGTCGGACTGGCGGTGGCCGTCGCCCTGTTGATCGTCGTGCCTCGCCGACCCTTCGTCGCACCAGCCGACGATGGATTCATTGCCAAGAGACGCGATGGCCAAGGCTTCGGCCTGCTCCTCACCATCGGCGCGCTCGATACGGCGACACGCATGGGCTATCTGCTGTTTCTGCCGTTTTTACTGCACTCCCGCGGCGGAACGGAGGCGGTGGTTGGCCTCGGCTTGGCCCTGCTCTTCGTCGGGGGAGCGCTCGGTAAAGCAGCATGCGGCTGGCTCGGCCAGCATCTGGGTGTCGTGTGGAGTGTAATTGCCACCGAAGTCGCCACCGCATCGATCATTGCGGCAACCCTGGTCCTCCCGCTCGTACCGATGCTTTCTGTCCTTCCGCTCCTCGGCATCGTTCTCAACGGCACCTCATCCGTGCTATATGGCACGGTTCCGGATTTGGCGCCCAAGGGGGACATCGGTCGTGGATTTGCGCTGTTTTACACCGGCGTCCTTGGCGCAGGTGGACTTGCGCCGATCGCTTACGGCGTGATTGCCGATCATTCCAATAGAAGCGTTGGTATCCTCGCCGCAGCTTTAACGGCAGTTCTCATCGTGCCGCTGGTTCTCGCACTGCGTCCCGTCCTGGAACACGAGCGCGATGCATTGGCTAGCGAGTGAGTCGTCACGCCTTCGCAGAAATGGCACTCAGCTCTTCGAGATCGAGGTCGCGCTCCAATTCGCGCAGTGTCTCGTCGTCGATCTCGCCGGCGCGGTGCAATCGGATGAGTTCGCGGCGTCCTGTGGCGACTGCCTCGAGCACGAGATCGAAGTGCGCATGAAGCAAAGGCCTCATATTGTCGATCCGCTCCGCATATTGGGTGGTCGCCGTGGTCCTGCGCTGATAGCGTTCCAGCAATAACGGATGGATCAGCTTGCCTGCCTCGTCGTAGGCCCGCTTCTGGACAGTCGCCAATTGCGCCTGCGCCATGACGGCCTCGGCCTGATTGAGGTTCAGGTGCGGCATCTCCGCGGCAGGCTCGGTCAACTGCGCCCACTGGATCACGCGCCCCAGCGATGTACCCTGGACCAGTACAGTGAAGAGAATGACCGCGAACGCGGTGACCAGAATGAAGTCGCGGCCGGGAAATTCTTCGGGCACGCTCAGCGCCAAAGCCAGGGTGACCACTCCACGAACCCCGGCCCAGCTAAGGACGGTCGCGCCGGGGATGCCGAGTGGCCTGTAGCGCTCGAGCCCAAGTACATTACCCATCTTGATGGCGAGATCAGACCCGAATACCCAAGCAAAGCGCGCGACGGTAATCGCCGCCAGAATCGCCAATATCTGCCATCCTTGGGTCGCCAGCACGACCCCCAAGCCGCCGCCACGGTCGACCACGCCCCGTAACGACAGGCCAATCAGAATGAAGACGGCCGCCTCCATCAGAAACACCATGACCGTCCAGAACGACGAGCCGCGCATGCGGGTTGCGGCGGAAAGAACGGTGCTCTGATGCCAACTCGCGATGAGACCGGTGGTCACGGTGGCGATGACGCCGGAGACGTGGAGGAAATCTCCGAGGAGATAGGAGGTCCAGCACAACAACGTGGAGGCGGCGATAATGAGGTATTCATCGCCGAGACGGCGCGCGATCACGACCCAGGCGGTACCGACCGCGATGCCCACCAGTGCGCCGCCCAATGCCAAAAAGAAGAGGTCTCCGAGTGCAGTTGCCGTGCTGAAGATTCCCGTGACGCCCGCGGCAATCGCGAAACGGAACAGCACCAGGCCGCTCGCGTCATTGAGGAGGCTCTCGCCCTCGAGCAGAATTTGCAGACGCCGCGGCAACCGGACTCGCTGCAGCACCGAACGCGCGGAAACGGCATCGGGTGGGGAGACGATCGCCCCCAGTGCGGCACAGGCCGCCCAAGGAAGCGATGGAAACACCAGATGGGTCACCGACGCCACGATCACGCAGGTGAAAAACACTGCCCCTACAGCCAACGAGGCGATGCCAATCATGTGACGGCGCAAGCGGGTAAGCGGAATCGACCAGGCGCCATCCAGCAACAGCGGCGGTAAGAAGATCACTAGCACCAACTCGGGGTCAACCCTCAGTGCCTGCAAGCCCGGGACGAAGGCCAGCAGCGCACCGCCGACAATCAATCCGGCGGACGGCGGCAGCCCGAGTCTTTGCGCGGCGTAATGCAGTGCGATAATCGCCAAAAACATAGCGATGACCAGTTCGAAGAAATGAGTTGAGTCCATACGCTCCTTCCTGACGGGAAGACCGGCGTGACGGGGATTGGCGCCGCGATGAGGCGGCGCAAATTTCCTCTCGCCCGTCAGACGTTCGAGTCGGGGGAGGCGGCCTTGCGCTTCGCCATGTACTCGAGCAGGGCCTCATCGATGCCCGGATCCATGGGCGGCAGCACGTACTCCGCAAGCTGCTTCTTCCACAGCGCGTTGGCGCGCTTGGTCATGTCGGGCGAGCCCTCGGCCTCCCACTGCTCGTAGCTATTGTTGTCGGCGAGCGGCGAGCGATAGAAGGCGTTCTCGAAATTGGCCTGGGTGTGAGCGCAGCCTAAGAAATGCTTGCCGGGACCGACCTCGTGCATGGCATCGAGCGCCTGGCCGTTCTCGGATAGATCCACGCCGGCGAGCAGGGTGTGCATCATTCCGGCTTGGTCCGCATCCATGACGAACTTCTCATAGCCCATGGCGAGGCCGCCTTCGAGCCAGCCGGCCGTGTGCAGCACGAAATTGACGCCCGCGAGACAAGTGGGGAGCAAGGTGTTGGCGGACTCATAGGCTGCTTGTGCGTCCGGGATCTTCGCGGCGCAGAGACTGCCGCCCGATCGGAAGGGAATGCCGAGGCGCCGCGCCAGAGCGGCCATGGAGTAGAGCACCAAGGCCGGTTCCGGCGTCCCGAAGGTCGGTGCGCCCGATTGCATGGAAATCGACGAGGCAAAGCTGCCAAGCACCACCGGCGCACCCGGATTGACCAGCTGCACGAAGGCAAGTCCCGCCAGCGCTTCGGCGAAGGTTTGGGCCACGGTGCCCGCGACGGTGACCGGCGACATGGCCCCGGCCAGGATGAAGGGCGTGATGATGAGGGCCTGATTGGCGCGTGCATAGACCTTGGCGGCGCCCAACATGGTCGCATCGTAGGTCATGGGCGAGTTGACATTGATCAGATTGATGATGGTCGTCTTCGGGCGGCCGGTGAGCGGATCGGTGAGTTCGTTGCCGAACACGATGTTCGCCATGGCGACCGAATCGGCGGCGCGTTCGGGCGCCGTCACCGAGCCCATGAAGGCCTTGTCGCTGTACTTCAGGTGGCTGTACACCATGTCGAGGTGACGCTTGTTCACCGGCAGATCGACGGGCTCGCAAATGGTGCCGCCGGAGTGGTGCAGGGAATTGGCCATGTAAGCGAGCTTCACGAAATTGCGAAAATCTTCGATGCGGGCGTAGCGGCGGCCTTCATCGAGGCTGCGCACGAAGGGCGAGCCGTAGGCGGGCGCGAATACGGTGTTCTTGCCGCCGATGACCACGCTGCGCGCCGGATTGCGCGCGTGCTGAGTGAATTCACGCGGCGCCGTGCGCTGAATCAGCGCGCGGCACATGCCGCGGGCGAAATGCACGCGTTCGCCTTTGACGTCGGCGCCGGCAGCCTTCCAGATCTCGAGCGCCTCGGGATCGTCGCGAAAATCGATGCCGATCTCCTCGAGAATGGTATCGGCGTTGCGCTCCATCAGCGCGAGACCTTCCTCGCCCAGCACCTCGTAGTAGGGGATCTTACGGGTAATGTAGGGGATCGATGCACCCGCCCGGGCGGCCCGCGCAGCCCGCTTCGCGTCGCGGCCGCTGGGTCGTCTCGCGTGGGTGGTTTGCGTGCTCTCGTCGCCCATGATGGTCTCCCGGATTTATCCTTTCAGTATGGTCACTGCGGGCCCGGGCGGCTGCTCAGTTTGCGTCATGGACTTGTCATGAAGCGCCATTCTCCTCGTTCCAGTAGTCCGTTTTCACCATGTCCCCGAGGTCCAGGCGATGGGCCCAATCCGCCTCCTCGAGCATGGGCCGCGGGTAGAAGGCGGGCACATAGCCGAGACAAAGGATGGCAACGGGGCGGCTGCCTTCGGGCATGCGAATCAAGAGCCGCAGGGCCTCGGGGTCGAACAGGGACACCCACCCCATGCCGACGTTCTCCGCGCGCGCCGCCAGCCAAAGATTTTGAATGGCGCAGGCGACCGAGGCTAAGTCCATGTCCGGCATGGTCCGCCGCCCGAAGACATGAGCTTCCCGGCCATGCGCGAGCGCCGCCACCAGCAGCTCACCGCATTCGAGAATGCCTTCCACCTTGAGGCGCATGAATTCATCCTCGCGCTCCGCGAGCGCGCGCGCCGTCTCTATTCTTTCCGCTTCCACGAGGGCGTGAATGCTCTTGCGCAATCCCGGATTGCGCACTCGGATGAATCGCCAGGGCTGCATGAGGCCGACGCTCGGTGCCAGATGCGCCGCGCTCAGCAGGCGCGCAATCAAGGCATCGTCGAGCGGATCGGAGCGGAAGTGGCGCATATCGCGCCGCATGCCCATGATGCGGTAGAGAGCCGCTATTTCCTCCGCCGTGAAATCAGCCATGTCTCTTGCTCCGTGGGAACGTCATTGCGTCAATACTCCAGACGATGAACCGAATCAAAAGGGATGCATGCGTCGAGCGCGCCCAGCGCCACCCGGATGACTCCCGCATGGGTGACCGCGATGACACTGTGTGCATCGAGCTGCTGCAACCCGCCCAGCCAGCGCTGCCAACGGGTCGCGACCATGCTGGCCGACTCCCCGCCGCCCGGCCGGTAGTGCCACACATCCTGGGCCCAGGCATCCAATTCATCTCTCGGTACCGCATCCCACGCAAGACCCTGCCACTGCCCGAAGTTCATCTCCATCAGATCCTCGGCCGCCGTGGGCTCGTGGGGTGAGGCGATGCGCCGCGCCAGCCCAATGCATCGCGAGGCGGGGCTGCAAAAGATGCGGGCGTTCCCGAGCGCCTCGCCTGGTATTTGCGCCGAGACCGCCTCGGCGGCGGCGGCGACGGCCTGCGGCGTCACCTCCACCTCGAGGCAGCCATAGCACAGACCGTCGGCATTGAGGGTCGGCGGGTGCCTGACGAGGTAAATCTGCATCACCGCGTTTCCATCATCGTGTTCATGACGCCCAGCGCCGCGAGCAGAAAGCCGAGCTCTGCCATCTGTTGCACGGCGCCCAGGCAGTCTCCGGTATAACCACCGATCCGTCGCTTGAAATACACCACGGCCAGCAGGGTGGCCGCCACGGCGGCGGCCGTACCGGCCAGGAGGGCCGGGCGCAAGGGCAGATCCGCGGCGCCCACCATCGCCGCCATGGGCGTTTGCATGGGGACGAGCAGGATCACGGGCAGAAGTGCCAGCGCGCCGAGTGCGCCGCTCAGGAGCCACTCCGCGGCGCCCACGCCGCCGGCAAAAGGCCTCGCCTTGGCGTCGGCATCGATTCGTACATACGGCAACGCCCAAAGCAGAGCCGTCGCGCACCAGCGGCTCAGCATGTGCGCGCCGATGTAGAGAACGGGCAATGCTGCGCGGGGCAGGGATACCAGAGTCGCCCACTTCAATCCCAGCATCAGGGCGATGCCAAGGGCACCATAGGCGCCGATGCGAGAATCCTTCATGATCGTCAGAACGGCCTCGCGCGATGAGCCGCCGCCGAACCCGTCGCAGACGTCGGCGAAGCCGTCCTCGTGCAGTGCGCCCGTGAGCAGCAGCGACGCGCCCAGGGTCAGGCCCACCGCAACGGCCGGCGCAAAACACAGGGAAGCCAGCCACCACACACCCACGCCGATCAGCCCGATCAAAGCGCCGACCAAGGGAAAGTAGCGTACCGATCGAGAGGGCCAATCCGCTTGAAACCCGTCGAGGCGCGGCACCGGCAGCCGCGTCAGGAACTGGACCGCGACCAGAAATAAAGAGAATTGCCGCTTCATGGATTGCTGTGCGATGAGTTGCTGCGTGATGACTGGCGGCGCTCAGGCGTCCTTGTCGCTCACGCCGGCGCCCTCGAAGGTGGCCATGTCCGTGAACAGGGCGACCGCCGTGCGCACCAGGGACAGGGCCAGCGCCGCGCCACTGCCTTCCCCGAGGCGCATGCCGAGGTCGAGCAGCGCTTGGACCTTGAGGTAGTCGAGCAGAGCGCGGTGCGCATGCTCTGCCGAAACGTGGGCAAAGACGCAGTAATCCATCACTCCCGGATCAAGCCGCGCCGCCAGCGCCGCTGCGACGCTCACCGTGAATCCGTCCACCAGGATGAGCATGCGTCGCGCCGCGGCTGCCAAGAGCGCACCGGTGAGCATGGCGATCTCATAGCCGCCGAATTCCGCGAGCAGTTCCAGGGGGTCTTGCGGCGCCGCGCGACGCTGCAATGCCTGCGCCAGCACCTGCCGCTTGCGCTCGAGGCCGGCATCGTCGAGGCCGGTGCCGCGCCCAACGCAATCGATCAACTCCATGCCGGTCAGCCCATGCATCAGCAGGGCCGCGGCAGCGGTATTGCCGATGCCCATCTCCCCGAGGATGAGCGTATTGCCGCCGGCTTGCACTCGATCGACGGCCTCGGCACCGCGCTGCAATGCCGCCTGGCATTCCTCCGGCGACATCGCCGGCTGCGTCACGAAGTTGCGGGTGGCGCGGCGAATTTTCGCGTCGAGGAGGCGCGGGTGCGCACCGCAGTCTGCGTCGACACCCGCATCCACGATCCACAGTTCGATGCCCTGCTGCTTGGCGAGCACGCTGATCGCGGCGCCGCCTTGCAGGAAATTGGCCACCATCTGCACCGTCACCTCGCGCGGGTAGGCGCTGACGCCGCTGTCGGCGACGCCATGGTCCGCGGCGAAGACGATCCCTGAGGGTTGAACCACGCGAATGTCGAGGGTCCCTTGAATCGCGCACACTTGGGCGGCGAGCGGTTCGAGCCGGCCCAGGGCGCCGCGCGGCTTGGTCAGCCGGTCCAAGCGGCGATACGCTGCGGCACGAACAGCTTCGTCAACCGGGGGGATTAGCACGCGGGCGCTCCGCGCTTGCGCAAGAGATAGGTATCCATGATCCATCCTTTTTGTTGCCGAGCTTGCGCGCGCACCTGTGCGATGCGGCCGCGAAGCTCGCTGAGTTTGCCGGACAGCAGTATTTCGTCGGGCGTGCCGAGGTAGGCGCCCCAAAATATGTCGATGTCATCGTCCGGCAGAGTGTTGAAGGCACACTGGCCGTCGAGCAGCACCAGGACGTCGGCCCCGAGCGGAACCTTCTCCTCGATCAGCCGCCGCCCGGTGGTGATGTGAATCGCCTCGCCGATTCGATTCAGGGAGATACGGTGGCGCGCCGCCAGCGCCTGAATGCTGGTGATTCCGGGGATGATATCGAAGTCGAACGGCACCGCCCCTCGCGCGGCTACCTGCTCGATGATGCGCAGCGTGCTGTCGTACAGCGACGGGTCGCCCCAGATGAGAAAGGCGCCGCATTCGCCGTCGGACAAGTGCTGGCGGATGGCTTGCTCGTAGACTTGCGCGCGTGCCTCGTGCCAGGCCGCGACGGCGGGCAGATAGGCGGCGGCGCTGCGATCCCGTGCGGGATCTCGCAGCTCCACCGTCCGGTAGGGTCGTGCCTGCAGGTATCGCTCGCACACCTCGCGCCGGGCGCGCAGCAAATCCGCCGTCTCCTCGCCCTTGTCCGTGATGAACACCACATCCACCTGTTTCAAGGCATTGATGGCTTGCACGGTGATGTAATCGGGGTTGCCGGCCCCGATCCCGATGAGCTTCAGTTGTCGCACGGGGTGCTCAAATCCAAGATTTGTTGGCGGGTCTTCACGATATCGCCGACGACCACCAGCGCGGGTGCCGCCAAATTCGCGGCACGCGCTTTGGCGGCGATGCATTCCAGAGTCGATACCAGGACCTGTTGCTGCGGCAGGGTGGCCGAAGCGATGACGGCCGCCGGCGTACCGAGGGGAAGGCCGGCGCGCAGGAGGGCTGCGGCGACGGCATCCAGGTTGCGCAGTCCCATGCACAGCACGATAGGCTGGCGCGTGCGCGCCAGCGCCGACCAATCCAGGCTCCCCACATCGTCGGGATCGTGGCCGGTGGCCAGGATGATGGCCTGATTCACGCCGCGGAAGGTTGCAGGAATCCAGGCGCTCGCCAGGGCGGCAAGACCCGCCGTCACTCCGGGGACGATGCGAAAGGGCACGCCGGCCGCCGCCAGCGCGAGGATTTCTTCCCCGCCGCGGCCGAAGACGCAGGGATCGCCACCCTTCAATCGCAGCACGCGCTGCCCGCGTCGCGCCAGATCGACGAGCAGCGCGCTGATGTCTTGTTGGGCCGTCGAGGGCTTGCCGCCGCGCTTGCCCGCGAATTGCAATCGTGCACCCTCGCGCGCCATGGCCAGAACGCGGGCATCGACCAGCGCGTCGTGAACCACGACGTCGGCTTGGATCAGGCCCGCCAAGGCATCGAGAGTCAGCAGCCCCGGATCGCCCGGTCCGGCGCCCACCAGCCAGACTTCGCCGGGCGCAAAGTGGGGATGGCCGCCGTGCAAGGCGGCGAGCGCCTGCGCCGCGCAGCTGGGTGCAGCGGTCGGCGGGAGGGCGGACGGTTCGGGATCAGCGTGCATGGGCGTCGCGGAAGCGGCGATGGTAGTCGGCCGAATACAGGGCGCTTTCGCGAAAATCGACGGGATCGAGGCAGGGACCCACGAACACCAGCGCCGTGCGCTCCATGGGTTCGAGTGCCAACTTGCCGCGAATGTCCGCGAGGCTGCCTCGAAGCAGGCGCTCGTCGGGCCAGGTGGCGCGCATGACGATGGCGACCGGGCAGTCGGGGCCGTAGTGCGGGATCAGTTCCTCGACGATGGCATCCATGGCGTGGATGGCCAGATGAATGGCCAGCGTCGCGCCGCTGGCCGCAAAGGTGGCCAGGCGTTCGGTGTCGGGCATGCGCGAGGCACGGCCGGACATGCGCGTCAGCACCACGCTCTGCGCGAGGCCGGGCACGGTCAGTTCGCGCCCGAGAACGGCCGCCGCCGCCGCGAAGGCCGGCACTCCGGGGGTGAGGGTGTAGGGAATGCCGTGCCGCTCGAGGCGGCGCAGCTGCTCGGCCATGGCACTGTAGAGAGACAGGTCGCCCGAATGCAGCCGCGCGACATCGAGGCCGGCCTGATGCGCTTGCAAGCAATGAGCTTCGATCTCATCCAGGGTGAGCGGTGCGCTGTCGATGAGGCGCGCGCTGGCCGGACAGTGAGCGAGCAGCTCGGGAGGGACCAGCGAGCCGGCATACAGGCACACCGGGCAACGGGCGAGAATATCGCGTCCGCGCACGGTGATGAGATCGGCGGCTCCGGGGCCGGCGCCGATGAAGTGAATGGTCACGCGGATGTCTCTCCCTCGGCGAGTGCGCAGGTCACGGGGCCGACGATGATTCGCGGCGCGAGCAATCGGGCGCTGGGCCCGGCGGCAGCCAAGGCCGCGGCCTCGGCCACCGAGTGCACCTTCAGGGCGGCCATGGATCGGGCGGAACGGGTGAGAGTGCGGGCGTTGGCCGCTTGCAGCATGCGCCGCGTGATCAGTTTCAAATGCACTCCGCGAGCGGCCGCGGCCGCGTAGAGAGCTGCCTCTGCCTTCTCCGCGGGGACGGCGATCAAGCCGAGCCGGCCCCTGCAGTGACCCTGCGGCGCCGCCGCCAGCGCCGCCTGCAGAGCGGCCTCGACCTGCGCCGCCGAAATGCCCTTGCGGCAGCCGATGCCGGCGGCAATCATGGTTTCACCCAGGCCCATTGCACGATGGGCCGGGCGGGGCGCCAGCCGCGCATGCGCGCATCCTCGCCCCGCAGCGGCGTGGCGCGGGAAATCTCGATGCGCGTGAGCGACCCGCCGCACTGGGATTGATGGTTCACCAAGACACTTTCGGTTTCCAAGGTCACGGCATTGACGATGAGCCGGCCCATGGGACGCAGGGCCGCTTGGGCGGCCTCGATGATTCCGGGGGTGCTCGCGCCGCCGCCGATGAACACTGCATCCGGTGGCGCCAGTTCCTGGAAGGCGGCGGGAGCGGAGGCTTCGAGGAGCTTGAGGTGCGGAACGCCGCAGGCGGCGGCATTGCGCACGATGCGCGCGGCCCGCTCACGGTGCCGCTCGATGGCGATGGCGTTCAAGGAGTCATCGGCCAGCATCCATTCGATGGCCACGGATCCGGAGCCTGAGCCCACGTCCCAGAGCAGTTCGCCGCGCCGCGGCGCCAGCGCCGATAGGGTGAGGGCGCGAATTTCGCGTTTGGTGATCTGCCCATCGTGCTCGAACAGCTCATCGGCCAGACCCGCGGCTCGCGGCAAGATGCGTGCGCCCGGCCGAGCGGCGACCTCGATCGCGACCGTGTTGAGGGCGTCGATGCGCTCAGGCGCGAGGGCGTCGGCGCGCCACGCGCGGATGCGTTCGTGTGGGCCCCCGAGCGATTCGAGCACCGTGAGCTGCGAGGGACCGAAACCCGTCGCGCACAGCAGACGTGCCAGCTGCGCGGGCGTGTCGTGACCGGAGGTGAGCGCCAGGATCCGCGCCCCGGGGTGTAGATGCGGACGAAGGAGGTCGATCGATCGTCCGCACAGCGAGAGCAGGGTGGTTTGCGGCAGCGGCCATAGCAGGCGCGCGGCTGCCAGGCTCAAGGCCGACGGTGCGGGGAGGACCCAGGTCTCCTCGCGCGATACATACCGCGACAACACGCTCCCCACGCCGTGGAAGAACGGATCCCCCGAGGCGAGCACGCACACGGCGCGGCCGCGGTGGGTCAACACTTCCGCGACCGAGTCATCGAAGGGAACGCCCCACGGGCGCGCCGAGCCGCGAATCAACGAGGCCGCGAGCGCCAGGTGGCGCGAGCCGCCAAAAACAATCGCCGCGGATTGAATCGATTCGCGTGCCGGGCGAGTCAATCCTTCGATACCATCCTCGCCAATGCCGACGATGGACAGCCACCGAGGCATTGCGGCAGGCTGCGGGTCGGTGAGTTCAGCGAGCGACATGAGACGACACATTCTGATTTTGGGCGGCACGAGCGAGGCGCGGCAGCTGGCGCAGCAGTTGGCGCCGCGTACCGATATTGCCGTGACCTTGTCGCTGGCCGGCCGCACCGGTGCGCCCGTGGCGCACTCGGTACCGGTGCGCAGCGGTGGTTTCGGGGGAATCGCGGGCCTCGCGCAATACCTGCGCGACGCAGCCGTATTCGCCCTCATCGACGCCACTCATCCCTATGCGGCCGCGATGTCGGCGCATGCCGTGAGCGCCGCCGAGAGCTGCGGCACGCCCATGATGACCTTGCGCCGGCCGCCCTGGGCCGCGGTTGCGGGAGATCGCTGGACCGAGATCCGCGACGTGCCCGAGGCCATCCGCTGGTTGGGAGCCGAGCCGCGACGCGTGTTTCTCGCCCTGGGGCGGCAGCATATCGCGCCCTTCGGATCGGCGCCCCAGCACTACTACCTCATTCGTAGCGTGGATCCGGTCGAGCCACCCTTGCCGGTTCCGCAGGCGCGATACATCGAGGAGCGCGGACCCTTCGCCGAAGCCGACGAGAGGCGGCTGCTCGCCGAGCACGCCATCGATGCGGTGGTATCGAAGAACAGCGGCGGCGCGGCGACCTACGGCAAGATCTCGGCGGCGCGCAGCCTTGGCATTCCGGTGCTGCTGCTGCGCCGGCCGCCCGATGCCGGCAGCCGCGGCGTCGCCGAGGTGGGCCAAGTGATCGCCTGGCTCGATCGGCTGCTCGGCCTCGATGCGCAGGCGCCTGGACTCTCCGGTCATGTGCCCGGCACCGAATTCGATCGCGGCGTGTAGATAAGCGCGCTGCGATGCGGCCGTGACAGCACTCGGGTTTGGGCCGAGCCGACGATGATGCAGGTGGCCATGTCCGCTTCGGATCCCACGGCCGACGAAAGTTCGAGCACCCGCACGCGCTCGTCGGCACGGCCGACCGCGCGCCCGAACACCACGGGCGTTGCGGCGGGAAGATGCGCGCGCAATATGTCGAAGGCCTGGTCCAGCTGCCACGGCCGGGCGCGCGAAATGGGATTGTACAAGGCGATGACGAAGCCGGCGGTGGCGGCGGCTTGCAGCCGCCGTTCGACCACGGACCAGGGCTTCAAGTTGTCCGAGAGTGAGAGTGCACAGAAATCATGGCCCAGGGGCGCACCCACGCGCGCGGCGACCGCCAGCATGCTGGTGACGCCGGGAAGAATGGACAGATCCAGCTCGCGCCAGTCGGTGGGGCCGGATTCGAGGGCCTCGCACACCGCGGCAGCCATGGCGAATACCCCAGGGTCGCCGCCCGATACCACGGCGACGCTCGCGCCGCGAGCCGCCTCGGTCAACGCCTGCGCGGCGCGATCGAGCTCCTCTCGATTGTCCGAGCCGCGGCGCTGTTGGCCGGCTCGTACGGGCACGCGATCGAGATAGGGACCGTAGCCGAACAGCAGGTCGGCGGCGCCCAGGGCATCCGATGCTTCGGGCGTGAGCTGACCGGCGCTGCCCGGACCCAACCCGATCACGGTGAGCTTGCCGCTCATGGATGGCCCCACCGGCCGGCCACCAGCACGATGGCAAAGTAGGGCGCCGCATCGTCGGTCTTGTCCCGAAGCGGCATGAGCCGCTCATTGTCCATGGTGCCGCGCTCGACGTAGGTGGCGCCGGCGAGTCGATCAGCCGCCGACAGTGCGCGTCGCACCTTGGATAAGTTGCGGCCGATTTTCATGACGACGGTGGGATCGTTCTGCTGAAACCGGCGCACGAGCTCGGGCTCGTCCAAGGTGGCGGGCACGACGGTGAGCACATCGTCTCCCTGCGCAAGGGCAAGACCGGCCGCGGACCAGCAGCCCGACATGGCGGTCACCCCCGGAATCACCTCGGTGCGGAAACGTTTCATCAAGCGAATGTGCAGGTGCATGTAGGAGCCGAAAAACAGGGGATCGCCTTCCGACAACACGGCCACTCGGCGACCGGCCTCGAGATGAACGGCGACTGCCATTGCCGACTCGTCGAAAAAGCCCTGGATGGCCGAGCGGTACGCGGGACCGTCCGACGGCTGCTCGGTTGTGACGGGGTACAGCAGAGCAAGCTCGGTCAATCCGGGGCGCAGCAATCGCGCCACGATGGCGCGAGCGTTGCTGGCACTTCCGGCCTTCGCAAAATGGGCGACCACATCGGCGCTCTCGAGCGCGCGCACCGCCTTCAACGTCAGAAGATCCGGATCGCCCGGCCCGACGCCGACGCCGATGAGCCTGCCGCCGAGGAATTGCTCCGAACCGTTCACAATCCAGCCCTCGACAGGCCATTCAAGGCCGCGGCGGTCATGGCACTTCCCCCCATCCGGCCGCGCACCGCGATGTAGGGCACGGCGCGCGGGTTGGCGATGAGCGCCTCCTTGGATTCCTGGGCGCCGACGAAGCCGACGGGAATGCCGAGGATGGCGGCCGGTCGGGCCGCGCCGGCGTCGAGCATCTCAAGCAGCCGGAACAGGGAGGTGGGGGCGTTACCGATGGCGACGATGGCGCCCTCGAGCCGATCGGTCCACAGCTCGAGTGCGGCGGCCGAGCGGGTGGTCCGAAGTCTCTCTGCAATCGCCGGCACGGCCGGATCGCGCAGGGTACAAATCACCGCATTGCCGGCGGGCAGCCGGGCGCGCGTGACCCCGTGGCTCACCATCTCCGAGTCGCAGAGGATGGGCGCCCCCGCGCGCAGCGCGCGGCGCGCGGCGGCGACGACGTCGGCGGAGAACACGAATTTCTCGGCGGCCTCGACCAGGCCGCAGGCATGCACCATGCGTACCGCGACATCGGCCTCGTCCTCGGAAAACCGCGACAGATCGGCCTCGGCACGAATGATGGCGAAGGACTGCTGGTAGATGCGAGCCGCGTCGCGCAGATACTCAGCCATGGGTGAGTTCCCCGCCCAGCGACTCGATCACGCGCCGCGCGCCGAGTCGGGCTATCACCTGCGCGCTGGTCTCGCCGGCGGAGGGCGATCGCAATGTATCCGCCCGAAGCTGACCGACTTCCGCGCGAAGCTGAGCGACATGCGCCTGCAGCTGACCGAGGCCGGCGATGAGTCTCGCCGATGAAATTCTGCCCTGCGGTGCATCGCCGGCACGGCCTTGCACGATCAGGCGACCGGGACCCGCGAAGGTCAGGGTGGCGGCCCCGGGACAGGCACAGCCCTTGGCGCAGCCGGACAGGTGGATGGTCACGGAGCCATCGAGCAAGGGCTTCGCAGCCCGGGCGATGGCCGGCGCCAGAGAGCGGGTGGCCCATGCCGCGGATGCGCAGGCCGGCGCGCCGGCGCAGGCAATGACGTGGCGGCGCACATCATCGGGCCGCACCACCCATCCTTCGGCGCCCGCCGCGGCGGTGAACTTCTGGGCCGAGGCTGGGGACAATCCGATGAAGAGCAGGGTGCGCCCGGGTGCGGCCCGAATCGAAGCGGCGCCGCAACCAGCCGCCGCATGAACCACTCGCTCGAGCGAAGGGGCGTCCATGTGGCCGAAGGCCGGCGCGATTCCCTGTGCCACCCGTCCATCGTTTAACCGGTGCGCACCGATGGGCTCGGCACGCGCTCTCGCAGGCGGTGGCGGCCCGTCGGTGAGCACGCCCGCCAGTCTTGCTAGAAGCGCGTGGATGTCGGCGTCATTGGCAAAATCCCGCGCTCTCGCCGCCTCGCCTCGATGCGCGATGGCCAAGAGCAGCTGTGCGACGGCTTGGGCCGATTGGTCAGATTGCACCCAACCCAGACTGCGCGAGTCGGCGGCCGTTCCGGCCATGCTCAGATGGAACCCGGCAGCACTAGCTCGACGCAGGCGCACATCGGCCGGCACTTGATCCAAGTGCCAGGGGCCGCCGCCGTCAATGATGACCGAGACCTTCGGGCCGATAGGTTCGGCGGCCGTCAATTCCGCGCGCATTGCGGCGCCAAATGCGGCCGCATCCAGCGGCTCCTGCGCGTCCAATCCGAACAAGGGCGAGGCGAGCAGGGCCGGGCGGCCTTCCGCGCCCAGCCCGAGTGCGGCCGCCGTGCGGGCAAACAGCGGCGCCGACGCGATCGACAGTCCACGGATTTGCAAGCTGCCGCGTTGGGTCACCTCCATGATGCCGTTGCCATGGGTCTGGCTGGCATCGCACAGCGCCACGAAGGTCTCGATGGACATCGGAGAGGGCGGCATCAAGCGCGCGAGCAGCCCATCGCCGGTGGGCATGGGCTGCGCAATCCCGGGACAGGCTCCGCGCGCCAGTGGATTCACGGCGATTCTTCGCGAAAGTGATTCGGGGGAATGCGCGCGATGAGCCCGCGCTTCAGCGGTTCCGGCCGGCCGCGCCAGGGCATGATGCCGTCGGCAGCAGCGGCGAGCAAACGGGCGCCGTCGATCAAGGTGATCGCATCACGTGCGGGGTCGAGTCCGCCGAACACATAGGTCCAGGCATGGTCGCAGCGGATGGCGGCGCTCAGTCCTCGGTCGCAATTACCCAGACAGCGGACCTGTTGCACGGAAATATCGGGGGCGTTCGCGGCCGCCGCCGCCGTGGCTTCGGCCAGGATGAAGCCGGGCCGAGGTGATTCGCTCGAGGGAGAATCGCCGCCGCTGCGGCAGGTAATGCACACCCACACCGTCGCGCGGCCGGTCGGCTCGATGTTGCTCATCCGCAGCTCCTGATCAAGCCCGGGGTGCGGAATCGGTGCGAATCGGCGGACGCCAATTCCCACGCAGTCGAGTACCTCGACCGTTGCCGAGGCACCCCGCCCAGCACGCGACCAATGGGATGGCAGGTCTCCTGGCTCGCGGGTCATTGCAACTTGCCGCCTTCCCGACCTGTCGCTTGCGGACAGACATCAGTGGCATCGGGCAAGTGCTCGCCGCTTACAGTTGCGGGGGCAGCCGTGGGTTTGCATCCGTCTCGGGCGCGATGCGTACCACATTCCCTCTTCGCTCTCTCCAATCGAGAGAGGCCATCAACGGCGCTAGTACAACGTTGCGCCGTCGCGTTGTCAATGGCGATCGGTTCGCCGCGACGGCGAGCACTATTGTCGCCATCGAGGCGATGCATTACCCTGGCCGCGTTGTCAGGTGCTCTTCCAGCCCGCGAGGGCTGGGGAGTGAAACGGGAAGCCGGTGCGAGCGCCTCAGTCGCTCAATCCCGGCGCTGCCCCCGCAACGGTAAGCGAATCGAGACGAATACCTAAGTCACTGCGCCGAAGGCGTGGGAAGACATTCGTCGGCCAAAGGCATTCGCGAGTCCGGAGACCGGCCTGGCATCGAGTAGCGGATACCTTCGCGGCGGGCGAATTGGGCCATGTGATGCGGCGATTGCTCGCCGAACCCCCTGCGGGGTACCACACCCCCCTTTAGACTCGCTTCGATGCTCGCCCTTGGGCGTGGCCGTATCCGCAGTCCATAGACCGATTCGCGCGGAAGGTGAGCGAATGACAGATCCCGATCCAGCGAGTGACTCGCATGCGCTGCGCATGCAGCGGCGCAAGGCCATTCAGGATCGCCGCATGTCCGAAACCACCGCCGAACGGGGCCTGGTCATCGTGCACACCGGGGCGGGGAAGGGCAAGACCACGGCGGCCCTCGGCATGGTGCTGCGCAGCTTGGGACACGGCCATCGGGTGGCCATCGTGCAATTCATCAAGGGAGCCTGGGAGCCCGCGGAGAAACGAGCCTTCGAGCCCTGGGGCGAACAGCTCGAATTTCATGCCACCGGCGAAGGCTTCACCTGGGAAACCCAGGACAAGGCCCGCGACCGGGCCATGGCGCAGGCGGGGTGGGAGGTGGCGCTGCGCTACCTGGCCGATCCGCAATTTCGCCTGGTGCTGCTGGATGAGGTCAATGTGGCACTCAAGAAGGACTACTTGTCCTTGGATCAGGTGCTGGCGGGCATCGAGCAGCGCCCGCCGCTCACGCACGTGGTTCTGACGGGACGCAATGCGCCGGATGCGCTCATCGAGCGCGCGGATTTGGTCACGGAAATGACCCTGGTGAAACACCCCTTGAAGCTGCAGCACATTCGCGCTCAAGCGGGCATCGAGTTTTGACGGACCGCCCGGTGAGCACCCCGATGCAGTCAGGACCTGCGCTGCCGCCCGGACGTTTGCCGCCGCGCATTCGCATATTGGTCGCGGCGCAGACGGAGGAGGACGCGGTGTGGCTGGATTGGCAGGCTGCACGCCAGGCAAGCGCTCACGCGCCGCGCATGGCCTTGCAACGGGTGCTTCGCCATGGCGCCGCGGGTGTGCGTTGCTCGGTGGGATTGGGCTTTGCCGAAATCCTGCGCTGGTTCGCTCCCATCGACGATCCCGAGAAGCGCCGCCTGCTCATCGAGTATGCCGGCGCGGTCCTCGATGCCGGCGAATTTACAATCGTTCCGGCCGCGCTGGCCGGCTTGGCGGTAACGGAACGGTCAGAGGATGCGGTGCAGAGCGGGGCTTCGCCGGGCGCCGAGCGCATTGCGGCAGGACTGGTGCTGCTCACGCATGCGGAAACCGATCTGCTGGCGCTGGAACGTGCGCGTGCCGACTTGCCACTGGACTTTCCCGAGGTCGTGGGCCGCTCTCTGCTGAGTCTTGCGGACTCGCAGGCCTTGCTCGCGCTCTTCGGCGCTCGCGCATCGGCCCCGCTGCTGGGCATCGTGCGCGTTCACGGCACCGTCGCCTCGGTGCCCGGGCTCGCCGAGTTGATCGCGCTGGCGCACGGGCAAGGCTGGGCATTGGTGGTGATCAGCGGCGTCGGAGGAAGCGCCGAGCTGCTGCCGCGCACTGGCAATGTCAGCGCGGAATTTGCCTCGAACCTGACCTCTTATTTCATGGCGGGCGGCGTCGCCAATGTGGCCCAGGCCTTGCGCTACGCAGCAGCCGAGCATCTGGGCTTCGCCGCCGGATTCGAATCCCCGCGCGCCATGCCTGCCCACGGCTTGTATCACCCGGATCTGCTGATGACCAGCGCGGGGGAATGGGCCGCACATCGAGCGCCCGATAGGCCCCTCGCTGCCGTGCTCTTCTATCGGGCTTACGCGCTCAGCGGCAATCTGGCATTCGTGGACGCGCTGCTGCGCGCCTTGGAGAACGCCGGTCTTGCCGCCATTGGAGTCTTCACCAGCTCTCTGCGCGATCGGGATGCGGCGGGCATTCCTCGGGCACTGCGCCTGCTGCCGGCGTATCCGGACATCATCGTCAACACGGTGAGCTTTCCCGTGTTTACGCTGAACTCGCCGCAACACACGCCGGCGGATACGGATGCTTCGCCCTTCGAGAAAATCGGTGCACCGCTGCTGCAGGCGATTTGCTGCGGAACCTCGCGCCCCGAGTGGCTGGAATCGGCGCGGGGGCTGAGTCCGATCGAGGCCGCCATGAACGTGGCCCTGCCCGAATGCGATGGCCGCGTGATTTCCGTGCCCATCTCGTTCAAGGAGCAGCATCGCTACCTGCCCGACCCCGAACGGGTGGGGCGCGTGGCGGGGCTCGCGCGGCGGCTGGCAGCCTTGCGCAACAAGAGCAACGCCGAGAAGCGCATCGCCATCGTGCTCAGTAATGCGGGCGGCAAGGCGCAGCGCGTCGGCGGCGCGGTGGGCTTGGACACGCCCGCATCCCTGCTGCAATGGCTCACCGATATGCGAGCGGCCGGCTATGAGG
Source organism: uncultured Gammaproteobacteria bacterium (assembly GCA_963837435.1). Classification (GTDB taxonomy): domain Bacteria; phylum Pseudomonadota; class Gammaproteobacteria; order Steroidobacterales; family Steroidobacteraceae; genus Bog-1198. The sequence continues at coordinate 119,887 of CAWINJ010000005.1, read as the reverse complement.
TGGGCTCCTTGCCGGATTCGCCCGAGGCGCTGATGAAGCTCTTGCTGGCGCAGGGGTGTTACGATGAAAAGCATCCCATCGATCCGGTCCGCGCCTGGCGCCTGCCGCGCGCGCGCTATGCGCAATGGTTCGACTGCCAGTCCCCGGGGTTTCAGCAGCGGCTGTGCGAGATGTGGGGCCGGCCGGCGCCAGCGGGGCCGACGGTGGCGCCGCCGTTCTGGCGCAGCCAAAAGCAATCCACCTGGCGCGCAGCGCTGTCCGAGCTGCAGGAGCCTTACACCGACGAGGACCACTATCTCTTCAGCGGCTTGAGGTTCGGCCAGGTGTTCGTCGCGATTCAGCCGCCGCGCGGTTTCGGCGTCGACCCGGAAGTCGTGTACCACGCCACCGACTTACCCCCCTGCCATCACTATGCGGCGTTCTACCGCTGGTTGGCGGATGAATGGCGGGCGGATGCCCTCATTCATTTCGGCACGCATGGCACCCTGGAATGGCTGCCCGGCAAAAGCCTGGCGCTGTCGGCCGACTGTGCGCCGGATGCACTCCTGGGCGATATGCCGCTGTGCTATCCCTTCGTAGTGAACAATCCGGGCGAAGGCGCGCAGGCCAAGCGGCGCACTCACGCCATTATCGTCGATCACCTCGTGCCGCCGCTCACCCAGGCCGACAGCTACGGTCCGCTGGCGACGCTCGCGCGACTGGTCGAGGAATACTATCGAGCCGAAGTGCTCGATACCCAGAAGCTGCCGGTGCTGCGCCGGCAGATCTGGGATCTCGCGCGTACGGCGCGTCTCGAGGACGATCTGAAGCAGATCCGGCTCGAGCGGCACGGCGATCATGAACATCCCTGGGATGAGAGCCTTGGCGACCAGGGCGTACCCCGTGCGCTCGAGCGGCTGTCGGGGCGGGGTTTTGCTCATCTGCTCGAGGACCTGGACGCCTACTTATGCGACTTGGGGCGGGCGCAAATCCGGGGCGGCTTGCATGTGTTCGGCGCCGCGCCCACGGGACAAGCATTGCTGGATTTACTCTTTGCCATCTTGCGCAGCCCGAATGGCAATGTCCCCTCCTTGATCGATGCGGTGACGCGCGCCGCCGGAATCGATGCGGCCGCGCTTCGGGACAGTCTAGGCGCGTGGCCGCAACTGCTGTCGCATGCGCTTGCACCCTGGGTCCGCGGCGTCGTCACGGTCGGGCAGGTGCGCAGCGCCATCGATGAATTGGCGCGGGCTCTGTTGCGGGAGCTGGCGGACGCAGATTTCTTGCCGGCATCTGTCGAGAAGCTGTTGCACCGACGTTTCACGCGGTCGGGTGAATCGAGCGCGGCGAGCTCGCCTGCCGCCGTTCGAGGCAGCGCCGAGCGCGGTCTCGCGGCGGCGGAAGAGGCCGTGCTCGCCGATTTGTCGCGGACCTTGCATTTCGTGTGCGCAACCCTGGCGCCGAATTTGGCGCGAACCACCGAGGAGACGCGGCAACTTCTGGCGGCGTTGAACGGCGCCTATGTGCCAGCGGGTCCCGCCGGATCGCCCAGCCGCGGCATGGCCCATGTGTTGCCGACGGGGCGCAATTTCTACAGCGTCGATCCTCGCGGGCTGCCCACGCCCGCTGCTTGGTCGACCGGGGCTGCGCTGGCGCGCGAGGCGTTGGCGCGGCATTTTTCGGAGAAAGGCCGATGGCCGGAGAGCATTGCCTTGAGCGTCTGGGGTACTCCGACCATGCGAACGGGCGGCGATGACATCGCGCAGGCGCTGGCGCTGCTCGGCGTGCGTCCGATCTGGGAGGCTGAGACTCGCCGCCCGCGCGATCTCGAGATCATTCCGCTCACCGAGCTCGGCCGCCCGCGGATCGATGTCACACTGCGAGTCAGCGGTTTCTTTCGCGATGCCTTCCCCGCCCTGATGCACCTGTTCGACGATGCCGTGCAACGCGTGGCGAATCTCGACGAGCCGCAGGAGCAGAACTTCGTTCGCAAACATTGCCTGGCTGAAACAGCGGCCTTGGAGAGCCAGGGATGCGAGACGGAGTTGGCGCGGCGGCGCGCCTCGTACCGGGTGTTCAGTTCCAAGCCGGGCGCCTACGGCACGGGCCTGTTGCAACTCATGGACAGCAGCGCCTGGCGCGATGCCGGCGATTTGGCCGAGGCTGTCTTGCTCTGGGGCGGTTGGGCCTACTCGCCGCAGAGCAGCGATGGGGTGGACGCGGTGGAGTCCTTCCGGCGCAAGCTGGCGGGCATCGAACTGGTCGTGCACAACCAGGATAACCTCGAACAGGACTTGTTCGACTCGAGCGACTATTTCGAGTTTCACGGCGGCTTGGTGGCGGCGGTGACCTCGATTTCCGGGGTCAAGCCGGTAGCCTATTTCGGCGACACATCGAATCCCGTTCACCCCCAGGTCCGGACCCTGCAGGGCGAGGCCTTGAGGGTGTATCGCTCGAGGGTGGTGAACCCGAAATGGCTGAATGCCATGCAGCGCCACGGCTACCGCGGCGGCCTCGAAATGGCGGCGACGGTGGACTCGCTGTTCGGCTTCTCCGCCACCGCGGGAATCGTCACCGACTGGATGTTCGAGGGCATCGCCCAGGCCTATGCCGACGGCGATGCGCGGCGCTTCCTACAGCGGGACAACCCCTGGGCGCTGAACGTCATCGTCGAGCGGCTGCTCGAAGCGGAACAACGCGGGCTATGGGCGCCGAAGCCGGAGACTCTCGAGCGGCTGCACGGCGTGCTCTTGGACAGTGAGGCAAGCATCGAGGATATGGCGGAGGCCCCCCTATGAGACCCGAATTTCCGTTCTCGGCCATTGTCGGCCAGGACGATCTGAAACTGGCGCTGCTGCTGACGGCAGTCGATCCCACCATCGGCGGGGTCTTGATCAGCGGCGAGCGCGGCACGGCCAAGAGCACGGCGGCGCGGGGCCTGGCGGCGCTGCTGCCGAAGAGCTTGCAGGGGGAGCCGGCTCCCTTCGTTGAGCTGCCTCTCGGCGCCACGGAGGACCGCGTGGTCGGATCGCTGAACATCTCCAAGGTGTTGCAGGAAGGCAGCACGGAATTGCGCTCGGGCCTGCTGGCGCGCGCCGATGGCGGGGTGTTGTACGTCGATGAGGTCAATCTGCTGCCGGATCACCTGGTCGATCTGCTGTTGGACGCGGCCGCGGGCGGCTGGGTCACCATCGAACGCGACGGCATCTCGGGCGGCGAGGCGGCGCGATTCATCCTCATCGGCACCATGAATCCCGAGGAGGGCGAGCTGCGGCCGCAATTTCTCGATCGCTTCGGGCTGTGCGTGCAAGTGCGCGGGCTCAGCAGCCACGACACTCGAGTGGCCGCGATCCGCCGCAGGCTGCAGTTCGACGAGGATGCCGCCCGCGTGGTTGCCGCGGCGCAGGGCGAGCAGGCCGCGCTCGGCGAGAGAATCGTGGCGGCCCGAGCCAGGCTCGCTGCACTGCCCGTCGCGGATTCGCATCTGTCCGTCGTCGCCCGCCTATCCGCCGAGCATCATCTGGATGGCATTCGAGGCGATCTGGCCATCATCAAGGCGGCCCGTGCCTTGGCGGCCTGGCAGGCGGCGCCCGACATCCACGAGGAACACATTCGCCGCGCGGCCGAGCTGGCGCTGCCGCATCGAGCGCGGCCGGGGAAGGTGCCGAACAGAATACCGGGCACGCAGAGGCCCGACACGCAGAGGCCCGACACGCAGAGGCCGGACACGTACGGTCCGGATTCGCAGCGATCGGAGCTTCGCCATCGAGGTGCCGACGCCCCGGATCGACCTTCAAGGGAGATGGGCCGAAGCGCCACCGCGGCGGATCAAACGACTCCGGGAGCGGCTCGTAGCGGCTCGGCCGAGCTGTCGGCGGCGCCCGCCGACCAACCGGCGGCACAATTCGCGGCGCCGCCCGCCGAGCATGCTGCGGTTCGCTGGGGCACGGATTTGATCGATCGCGACAAGGCCGGCCGGCGCGGGGTGGATTCCTCGGCGCAGCAGCGCATCGTCGGCGCGGTTCCTTACGAGAACACGGGAACGCTGGCGATTGCGCAGACTCTGATCAGCGCCGCCCGGCGCGGGGTTCGGGCCGATGGGCGGGGAGTGGCGCTCGCAGCCGCCGATCTGCAGCAGCATGCACGACACGGCCCGGGCCGCAGCCACGTTTTGTTTCTGGTGGATGCCAGCGGCTCCATGGCGACGCGCCGAAGATTGGAGGTGGCCAAGGGCGCTGCGCTGGGATTGCTCAAGTCGAGCTACCAAAATCGCGACGAAGTGGCGCTCATGGTATTTCGCGCAGAGGGCACGGATCTCGTCCTGCCGTTCACGCGCAATATCGCGAGCATCGAGGCAGCGCTGGGCGATGTGCCCACGGGTGGGCGTACCCCGCTCGCCGGCGCGCTTCGGGATGCAAGGCGTTTGCTGCAGACGCGCGAGCCGGCCTTGTTGGTGCTGCTGACGGATGGCCGCGCCAATGTGAGCGTGGAGGGTGGCGATCCCTGGGAGGAGGCGCTCGCCGCCTGCGCGCCGCTGCGCACGGCGGCCCCCGCGGCGCTGGTCGTCGATTGCGAGCCGGGACCGATCATGCTCGGCCGGGCGCGCACTCTGGCGCAGGCTCTGAGTGCCGAGTACGTGGCACTCGACGATCTGGATGCGGGCGCGCTGTCGCTGCGCATTCATCGTCGCCTCGAGAGGCTGTGAGTATTGTCCTCGCGCTGTTGATCGATCGCTGGTGGGGCGAGCCGCCAGCGCGCATTCACCCGGTGGTTTGGATGGGGCAATATTTGAAACGCGCCGGCAGCGGTCTGCCGCATCGAGGCCCGGCCCTGGGGTTCTGCCTGGGTGCAGTCTACTGGTTGGTCGGCGCGGCGTTGGTGGTTGCGGCCTATGCCTATGCCGGGCTCATGATCGCGAAGCTGCCGCCGTGGCTGGGCCCTGTAGTGACCGCATTGCTCCTCAAGCCCCTGCTGGCCCTGCGCATGCTGCTGGGCGAGGTATCGGCGGTGGAGCAATCGCTGGCCCAAAGCCTCGAGTCCGGCCGCGCCCGGCTGGCGATGATCGTGAGCCGCGACACCGCGCAGCTGGATGCCGGCGAGATTCGCGAATCGGCGCTCGAGTCGTTGGCAGAGAATCTTTCTGACTCCGTCATCGCTCCGCTGTTCTGGTTCGCCCTCTTCGGCCTGCCGGGCGCAGCGCTGTACCGTTTCGCGAACACGGCGGACGCCATGTGGGGCTATCGCGGACCTTGGGAGTGGGCGGGGAAGTTCGCCGCGCGAATGGACGACCTATTGAACCTGTTGCCCGCGCGGATCACGGCCTTAGGTTTGCTCTTGGCCGGACCGAACGCAATGAGGCTATTGAAGCGGCTGCCGCCGGAGGCCGCACACACGGCCTCGCCGAACTCCGGCTGGCCGATGGGCGCCCTGGCGCTGTCGCTGAACATCCGGCTGCGCAAGCCGCAGGTCTATGCGCTGAACGCGGATGGAACATCGCCGACCGCCGCGGATACGGCAACGGGGCTACGCCGGGCCGAGGCCACGGCCTGGGTCACCGCGCTTCTGTTCGCGATCGCCATGGTCGGAGCCGCGCATGCCTAACCCCCAGTCCACACACGGGGGCACCGACTCCCTGCCGGATCCGCGCTATGATTTTTCCTCCAATGCCAACCCTCTGGGGCCCTGTCCCTCGGTGCTGGCGCAGGTACGCAATGCGGACGTGACCCGCTATCCGGATCCTCTGTACTGCGAATTGCGCGAGCGGCTGGCGGCCTTTCATCAAACCACGCCCGATCGGATCGTGGTAGGCGCGGGTGCCAGCGAATTGATCCAGCGAATGATCCGCTGCAGCGACGGTGCGGTGCTGCAGCTCGCACCAACCTTCTCGGAGTATGCGCTGGGCGCGCGCCTGGCAGGCCGGCGCCTGATTTCGACACGCTCGACGGCGGCATTCCTGCGCGCGCAGGCGGCGCAGCCGGCCTTGGGGTTCGTTTGCTGGCCCAACAATCCCACCGGCGAGGTGTGGCCCGTGGATTTCGTGGCGGGCGCGGCGGCCGCAGGTCCACTGGTGGTGGACATGGCCTATGCACCCCTGTGCGGTCCGCCTCTGAGCGAGGGCATCGATGCCGCCGCCGGCCAGGCGTACCGTCTGTATTCTCCGAACAAGGCCTTTGGCTTGACGGGTGTGCGCGGCGCCTACCTCATCACTCCGCGAATCGAGCCGCGCATTGCGGAGGCGGCACCGAGCTGGGTGATCGGGCGCGAGGCGGAGGCCTTCCTCGCGGCGGCCTGCGAGCCCCGGGCGCGAGACTGGCTGGCGCAGGGGCTGCCTCAGGTGGCGCGCTGGCGACTGCGGCTCGCGCGTTCGCTGCGAGAGCTCGGGCTCGAGGTGCGGGAGAGCCCGGCTACCTTTTTGATGGCCAAAGTGGGGGATGCAAGTCGCATCGCCGCTCAATTGAGAAGTCGCGACGTGCGCGTGCGCGATGCCAGCTCATTCGGGTTGCCGCAGTGGATACGCTTGAGCGCTCAACCCATGGCCGCGCAGAAAGCCTTGTTCGCCGCGCTGAAGACGGCGCTGTGAGAAACATTCCCCGGATCGTGGTCGCGGGGGTGGCGTCGAGCGTCGGCAAGACGACGATTACCGCCGGGCTCATCGCGGCGCTGCGTCAGCGAGGCCTGACTGTTCAGCCATTCAAATGCGGCCCCGACTACATCGATCCGACCTATCACGAATGCGCGGCGGGTCGACCCTGCCGAAATCTCGACGCCTGGATGCTCGACGACGCGCAGCTGCTGCGGAGCTTCTCGCGCGCCTGCAAGGATGCGGACATTGCGGTGATCGAAGGCGTGATGGGCCTGTTCGACGGCTGCAACTGGGTCGATGAACGCGCCTCCACCGCGCAGATCGCCAAGCTGCTCGGCGCCCCCGTGCTCCTGGTCGTCGATATTGGCGGCGCCGCACGCAGCGCCGCCGCCGTCGTGCTGGGTTGTCGACACTTCGATACGGATTTGAGTTTGCGCGCCGTGGTCTTGAACTTCGCCGGCTCCGCGGGACACGCCAAGGGTTGCGCCGAGGCCATTGCCGCACATACGCAACTGCCGACGCTGGGCTGGCTGCCGCGCCATGCCAGCCTGCGAATCCCCGAGCGGCACTTGGGACTGCAACCCGGAGGCGAGCATTTGAATCCGGAGCTGCTCATTGCGGGAGTCGCGGAGCAGATCAGGCAGAACTTCGACCTAGCCGCGATTATCGATATCGCCCGCGCTGCCGATGTTCTGCCCGGGCAAAACGCCGCGCAGAGCTTTGCGCAGAAAGGAATGGATGATGCTCATCACGAGCATGACGGCGGTTGCGAGCATGACAAAGGTCGTGAGCCCGACAATGGCGACAAGCACGATGGCCAGCATCTGCATCGCCCGCTCATCGCCGTCGCGCGTGACGCGGCCTTTTGTTTCTATTACCCGGAAAATCTCGAGTTGCTGGTCGAGGCGGGAGCGCGGATCGAATTCTTCAGCCCCTTGCTCGGGGAGGCGCCCGGTGCCGGGGCGGCGGGAGTGTATCTCGGCGGCGGCTACCCTGAACTGCATGGGGCGACCCTGGCGGCGAATGCCGCGCTGTGGGACGCATTGAAGGAACTGCGCGCTCGAGATGCGCCCATCTATGCCGAATGCGGCGGTTTCATGGTGCTGACGCAAGGTTTGATCGACAGGGACGGGCGCCGCTGGCCCATGGCGGAGCTCATTCCCGGCGTGGCTCGCATGACCGATCGACTGGCGGCCCTGGGTTATCGGCACGCGTTGGCGCTGCGCCCGAATTTGCTGGCGGAGAGCGGCGATTCACTGCGCGGGCATGAATTCCGGTACAGCACCTGGGTTATCGATGAGCCGGCCGTCTTGGACGGCCGCGCGTGGCAGGTGCAGGGCAGCACCCGGCCCGACGCGCCCGTCGATTCGGGCGGGTGGGCGCAGGGTAATTTGCTGGCCAGCTATCTGCACATCCACTTCGGGCAAGGTGCCGGAATCGCGCGCCGGTTGGTTGAGCGAATGGGCGGGTCTAGCCCTTAATTAGGCCTTTGTTGTTGCGCGTCGCGCAACGCGCTATACTGCGACTGTGATTCAATCGTTTCGGCACAAGGGCCTGAGGCGCTTCTACGAAACTGGAAGCGTCGGTGGCATTCAGCCGAAACACGCTAACCGTTTGCGGATGCTATTGGCGGCGCTGTACTCGTCGCAAAGCATCGACGATATGAATGTTCCAGGGTTCAGGCTTCACCCGTTAAAGGGTGCGGACAAGGGTCGCTGGTCTGTTTGGGTGAACGGCAATTGGCGGTTGACGTTCGAATTCAGAGACGGACAGGCTTACGTTCTTGACTATGAGGACTATCACTGATGAGTATGCATAATCCTCCGCATCCCGGGGAATTTATAGCCGAGGTCTACCTTGGGCCGAACGGTATCAGCGGGCGCGATCTGGCATCGCGGCTGGGAGTGTCTCCGTCTACGCTTAACAGGATACTGACAAGTCGTAGCAGTGTGAGTCCCGAGATGGCTTTGCGCCTATCGAAGTGCCTGGGACGATCGCCAGAGAGCTGGCTGGCGATGCAGCATGGTTATGATTTGTGGCGGGCCAGGAAGACTGTAGATTTGAGCGAAGTGCAATCAATGAAGCTAACAGCGGCCTAGCTTTCGTTGAAACGGGCGCGCGCCCCGCCACTTCTCTACTTCAATTTCAGGGGGCATCCGGCCACCATCAGCCAAACCTCGTCTGCGGCCGCGGCAGTGAGCTGTGCGAGCGCGCCGGCAAGGTCCCTGAAGCGCCGCGCGAGGGGTTCGGCCGGTACCAAGCTCCAACCCACTTCATTGCTGACGATGATGGTGGGCCATGGCGCTGCCACGAACTTCGATAGCTCGAGCGTCCATGCCGCGGTGATGGCCTCATCCGAATGACCGAGGCGTGCGCCCGCCCACAGAGTCAGGCAATCGATGATGACGCCGCTCGGCGGCGGTGAGAGCCGCGCAAGGGCCGCCGAAATCTCGAGGGGCTGCTCGAGGGTGGCTTCGAGCGTTCGCCACTTCGGCCGTTCGGCGCGATGGCGGCGCACGCGCTCCAGCATTTCCGGATCCTCTGCATCGGCGGCAAAGGTGGCGACGAATACGGCGTTGCTTCCCCAGGCCCCAGCCTGCTCCACGGCGCGTCTGCTCTTGCCGCTGCGCGTGGGGCCGGTAATGAAGGTCAGCTCACCCATGCCGCGGCGCTCTTGCCATCGAGTCCGTGACCTTCAACACCTGCTCGACCCGGGCGCCCACGGAACTCTCCGCCAATTCGACCAGGCGAAAGCCGCAGTCGTGGTAGGCGCGCCGGATATGGCTGCTGAGCTCCTGCGCGTCGGCGAAGCTTTGCGGCCGCTCGGCATCGTTCACGAAGATCTCCCGCCAGGGAGGGGCGAAAAATACTACGGGCGCGTAGTCGCGCGAGGCGGCCCGCCAGTCATCGGGCGCGCTTCGCCCACCGTCGCTGAGATAGCCGATGAGATCGGGTAAGCCACGATCGAAAAAACATCGTGCGTGGCGCGCGCTGTCGGCGAGCTGTTCGCGCATGCGCACGCTGCATTCCTGCGCAAATCCCCACAGATCCCCCCAGGGCAGCAGTGAGCCGGCGCAGGCTAGTTGTTCGCGGATCAGAACTCTCGATGCTTCCTGGTAGCAGATCTCGCCGGCAGCGGCCAATGCGCTGAGTAGGGTGCTCTTGCCCGAACCCGGGCCGCCGGCGATGACGAACCGCCCCAGTGTCGCGCGCGAGCTGTTGGCTTGAACACCGTCGGTGTGGACGCGGTCGGTGTGAACGCGGTCGGCGTCAACACGGTCGGCGTGAACGCCGCCGTGATCGACGGCAAGATCAGGCTGCATCAAAGGCATAGATAGCGCCGGATGGGATCCAGATTCACATGGGCGGCGAGGTGTTCGGCCATGCCGCGGTAGATGCGGGCACGCTGTTCGGCCCAGGGAATCGGGTCGGACCGGTGCCCCTGCATGCCCGCGGCGGCGGCAACCTGGGCTCGAAGCTGCGGGGATTCGAACCATCCATGCAGGTAAGTGCCCCACACATTGCCGGCGCGCATGCCTTCGCTGCGCGCTCCCGCATCGTCCCTCACCGTCTGCAGCGCCTCGACTCGGGACAAGGCGCGCGTGACGCCCATGTGGATTTCATAGGCCAGCCATTCCTCATCGCCGCAAAACGCCGTGACCTGGCGCAGAGTCTTCGACGCACCGAAGTGCGTTTCCGCGGGCAGCAGGCCGAGCCCCGGTTCACGGCCGGCATCGCCCGCCTGACCCGTCTCATCGGTGAGCGATTCACCCAGCATCTGGAATCCGCCACACACCCCGATGATGAGCGCGCCGCGCCGGTGTGCGGCGATGATGCCGGCCGCCAGACCGCTGCTGCGCAGCCAACGCAAATCGGCGAGGGTATTCTTGGTGCCGGGCAGAACGATGACGCGCGCATCGAGCAGATCCTCCGCACTCGCCGTCCACCGCACCTCGACGCCTCGGTCCGACCACCAAGGCTGGCAGTCGGTGAGATTGGATACGTGCGGGAACCTGACCCAGGCCATGAGTTCTCCGCTTCCCCGAGTCCAGTCATCGGCGGACAGTCCGTCTTCCTCTTCGGGCTGCAGCTTGGGCGCATACGGGAGAGTGCCGAGCACCGCAAAGCCGGGCGCGTGCGGCTCGAGCCAGCGCTGCGGATCGGCAAACAAAGCCGGATCGCCGCGAAAGCGATTGACGATGGCGCCGAGGCTGCGTGCCCGGTCCTCGGGCGGCAGCAGGCTCCATGCGCCTGCGAGCTGAGCGAATATCCCGCCTCGATCGATGTCGCCCACGAATGCCCAGCGGCCGTCCAGGTAGCGGCAGGGGCGCATATTCACGAGGTCGCGCTCCAAAAGATTCAGCTCCACGGGGCTGCCGGCTCCTTCCATCATCAGCACGTCGCAGCGATCATGCCAGCCGTCGAGGACTTGCGTGACGGTTTGCCACAGCCTATCGAAATGCCGATAGTACTCCGCCGCGGCGCAGTGTCCCTGCGACCGGCCGAGCACGATGAGCTGCGAGCCTTGAGAGCCGCTCGGTTTCAGCAAGATCGGATTCATCTCGACCGTGGGATTCAGTCCGCAGGCCTGCGATTGCACGGCCTGTGCTCGTCCGATTTCGCCTCCGTCCAGAGTGACCCAGGCATTGTTCGACATGTTCTGCGCCTTGAAAGGAGCGACACGAACTCCCTGGCCGCGCAGCCAGGCGCAGAACGCAGTTGTGATCCAGCTCTTACCCGCGCCCGAACCGCAGCCGAGAATAGATAAAGCTTTCATCGACCTAAGGCACTCTTCGAGCTAAGGCTTTCATCCAGAAGAATCGCTCCACTGCCGGACCGGCGCCATTATCCACCAGACTTAGGATACGGATGCGCCGCGTTTGCGGCTTGCCAATCGCGTCGACCGCAGTTAGCATCGTCCTCGAAGTTGTCAGGTGCTCTGCCCAATCTCGGTGCGGCCGGGATGGGCGAGTGAAACGGGAAGCCGGTGCGTTTGGTCTGCCAAACAATCCCGGCGCTGCCCCCGCAACGGTAAACGAGCAACGGCGAATCACATAGCCACTGCGCCCTTCGATGGCGTGGGAAGGCGATTTGCCAGCATCTGTCGATGCGCTCGTGAGTCCGGAGACCGGCCTGGCGACAATATTTGCGAACATCGCGGCGGGCGATAGGTGCATTGCTGTGGGAACATCGGCGCAGGCCAAGGCCTCTGCGACCCGAACCTCCACCGCGATTCTCCCTTCATACCCCACGCTGGTTCGCCCGAATCATCAGCGCTTTCGCGGCCGGGCGGAGCGTGGGAGGCAGCGTGGCTGAAGCGAATCGAATTCCCGTAACCGTACTGACCGGGTTCCTGGGCTCGGGCAAGACGACGCTGCTGAACCGCATCCTCACCGAAAGCCATGGCCAGCGCATCGCCGTGATCGAGAACGAGTTCGGCGACATCGGCGTGGATCAGGAACTGGTGATCAATGCCGAGGAAGAGATCTTCGAGATGAACAATGGGTGCATCTGCTGCACCGTGCGCGGCGACCTGATCCGCATCCTTGGTAATCTGATCAGCCGCCGCGACAAATTCGACCGCATCGTGCTCGAGACCACCGGTCTCGCCAATCCGGGACCGGTGGCACAAACGTTTTTCGTCGATGAGGGGATGCGCGAGGAGTTCGCGCTGGACGGGATCGTGACCCTGGTCGACGCGCAGCACTTCGACCAGCAGCTGCAGGAAAGCGAAGAGACGCGCACGCAGATCGCATTCGCCGACGTCATCGTATTGAACAAGACCGACCTGGTCGGCGCTGCCGATCTCGACGCGTTGGAACGGCGGGTGCGGGCCATCAACGCCCTCGCGAGAATCGTGCGCGCCGACCCGACGCAGCGCGCAGCGGTGCCCATGCGCGAGGTGCTCGGGATCGGGGGGTTCGATCTTGCCCGGGCGCTCGAGTACAAGCCGACGTTTCTCGAACCCGAATATCCCTTCGAGTGGGCAGGAGCTTACGAGCTCGCCGCGGGCGAGTACGCCTTGACGCTCGAGGAAGGCCCGGATCCGAGCATCAAAATCGTCATTTGCGGCTCGCTCGCGGCGGACGAGCTCGATCCGGCGAGGGCGGCCGAGCGGGTATTTGCGCTATTCTCCGCTGTCGTCGAGCCCGCGACTCCGGGCGTCGCGATCGAGCCGCAGCTCCGGGCACGGCTGCTCGAGCTGCCGAAGCGCGGCGGAGCGCAGTTCACTCTGCGCATCGAAACATCCGGTACGTACTGGCTGTTCACGCAGCACCTGCCCGAAGAATTCGCACTGCAATTGCTGGACGGAGCTGCCGGGCAGCGGGTGCCGCGGGTGCAAAAGAATTTCGACCCGGGACATTCGCACGATGCGCGTGTCGGCTCGTTCAGCCTCGAGACGCCCCGCCCGTTGGATGCCGCGCGGTTTCAGTCCTGGCTCACGCACACTCTGCAGACTCAGGGCACCCGCCTGTACCGTATGAAGGGATTCTTGAATTTCAAGGATGTGAACGAGCGGATCGTCATTCAGGGCGTGCATATGGTCGTCGACACCAGCGTTCTCGGGGCGTGGGGAGATCGGCCGCGGCGCACGCAGCTCGTGTTCATCGGCCGCGAACTGGACCAGGCGGCGCTGACGCAGGGGTTTGATGCCTGCCTCGTCGAGGTCGACGCGTGACTCCCCTCAAGGCGCGATTGATCGCGCTGTACTCCCTCCTGGTGGGTGCCAACATCGCCGTCGGGATTTGGGCCTTCGCGTCATTCTCGGACGATTCGGTCAAGCTCGGCACCGCGCTGCTCGCCTACAGCTTGGGTTTGCGCCACGCGGTCGATGCCGATCACATCGCCGCCATCGACAATGTGACCCGCAAGCTCATCCAGGACGGCAAGCAACCCATCGGGGTGGGCTTTTTCTTCGCGCTCGGGCATTCGACCATCGTGTTGATCGCGGCCTGTCTCATTGCCTTCACGGTCGGCGCGCTGGCGCATTTCCAAGACTTCTCGCGCATCGGCAGTGTCATTGCGACGGCCACCTCGGCGGCCTTCCTGTTCGCCATTGCCGCGATGAACCTGGTGATTCTTCGGTCGGTGTGGCAGCGCTTCGAGACGGTGCGCAGGGGAGGCCGGTATTCGCCGGACGATCTGGACATTCTGTTGAGCGGCCGGGGGTTGCTGTCGCGCTTGTTTCGGCCGCTGTTCAGGTTGATCCGGCACAGCTGGCAGATGGCGCCGCTGGGATTCCTGTTCGGTCTGGGCTTCGACACCGCGACCGAGGTGACCTTGCTGGGTCTTGCGGGCGCCCAGGCTGCCCATGGGGTCTCGATGGCGGCCATTCTGGTGTATCCGGCGCTGTTCGCTGCCGGCATGGCGCTCATAGACACCACCGACGGGGTGCTCATGCTCGGTGCCTACCGCTGGGCATTCGTCAAACCGATCCGCAAGCTCTACTACAACATGACGATCACCGGGGTTTCCGCGCTGGTGGCCATCGTCATCGGAGGCATCGAAACCAGCGCATTGATCGCTCAGAAGCTGGACTTGACCGGCGGCGGCTGGCGGATCGCCAGCGGCCTCGCGGAACACTTCAATGCACTGGGCTTTGCCATCATCGGCTTGTTCGCCGTCGCGTGGGCTGCATCGTACTTCATCTATCGATGGAAGCGATTCGACGACATTGAAGTGGCCGTCGAGGGAAGAGAATAAGAGTTCACTGGCGTAAGGGAGATTCAATTGAAACCGATGCTCCATTGGTCGGCCGCGGGCGCGCTGGCGCTCTTATCCGGATACTCCGCTCAGGCACAGACGGAGTCGGGGCTCGATGAGGTCGTCGTTACGGCCAAGAGCCTCGAGGATGAGCTGCCGCAGGAACTTTCCCAGTACGGCACTCACCTCGATACCGTCACGGCGGCGAAAATCCAGAACGGCGGCTATATCGATGTGGCCGGAGCGTTGCAGGCTCTGGCCCCGGCGCTCTATGTCAGCTCGCAGAACGGGCCGTTCGACTATGCACAGATTTCGCTGCAGGGCTCCCGGACCGCGGATGTGCTCTGGCTGGTCGACGGTATCCGCATCAACAATCGGTTGTACGCCGGCACCACCCCGCTCGACACCATCCCCTCGGGCATCGTCGAGAAAATCGAGGTGCTGGATGGCGGTCAAGCGCTGTTCTACGGCACGCAGGCGGTGGCGGGGGCCGTCAATATCGTCACCAAATCCTTCTCCGATCATCCCGACGGCGCCGTGAGTGTCGGCGGCGATAGCAATAACGGCAAGCAGCTGCAGGGCTATTTCCGCGATACGGTGGACGGCAATCACTTCGTGGTCTACGCCTTGCACGATGAGTCCTCCGGCATCCAGCCGATTCCCGACGCGGACTATCAGCCGAGCGGAACGGACCGGCATCGTTCCTACAAGGTGACGACGGTCGGGGGCAAGTACGGCTACGATTTTACCGATGCACTGACGCTGAGCGCCAGCTATCAGCACACCAATGCGAATCTCGATTTCGCGCAGCCCATGCTGACCGAGAACGCCTATAACCAGCGCAATGAGGACCTAGTCAGCGGCAAGATCGAATACGCCCCCAGCGATAAGTTCAAGATCTACATCAAGGACTATTACCATTGGTGGCTTTCGCATTACACCGAATTCGACAACGGCAGCACTCCCTACCTGTTCACCCCGGGCGCACCGGGTCAAATCTCGGTCGCCGACGATCACGATTTCTGGGGCTACAAGGACTACGGCGTCAATCTTCTGACCCAAATCGCCGTGAATCGCGGGTTCGAGTATCTGGCGGGCTACGACTTCCAGAATTACACGGGCCGCGATGCGGTCCTGGTGATCGGGCAGCAGACCGAGCACGTCAACGCGTTCTTCGGTCAAGTCCGCACGACACCGGATCTGATTCCGGATGCGCATCTCGCGGCCGGAGTGCGTTACAACATTCCGAACATCGGGCAATCGGCGCTGGTCTGGAATGGCAGCGGGCAGTTCGATTTTTCGAATCATTTGTTCTTCAAGGCCTCGGTCGGAACGGCCTTCCGGCTGCCGACCGCAGAAGAGCTCTTTGCCGACGACCCGGAGGACGAGCGCGGCGATCCCAACCTGCGTCCGGAGACGAGCAGAACTGCCAATGCATCGATCGGCGGAAACGCCGATCTGGGAGGTTCGGCGTTCAAGTGGGAAGCGATCGGCTTCTACCG
Source organism: uncultured Gammaproteobacteria bacterium (assembly GCA_963837435.1). Taxonomy (GTDB): domain Bacteria; phylum Pseudomonadota; class Gammaproteobacteria; order Steroidobacterales; family Steroidobacteraceae; genus Bog-1198. Next base: position 104,119 of record CAWINJ010000005.1, on the reverse strand, counting down.
GGTCATTACGAATCTGATCGATTTTCAGAGCTTCGACTCCGAAACGAATCAGGATGTGTTCGGCAATGACCCGAACAAGGTGACCGTGCATGGAGCGGAAGTGACCCTGGATGCGTCCATCACGACGGCGCTGTCAGCCAATTTCAATGCCACCTACAGCCACGCGCGTCAGACCGGATCGGATCTGCAGTTCGACCAGGTTCCCGTGGCGCTGGTGAAGGCCGGCGCCGACTATCATCCGGCTGGGCTCCCGTTCGGCGCGACTATCAACGCGGTGCACGTCGGCGATGTCGACGATGAGCCGCTCGGCGCCGGCAATGGCCGCTATGGCTATGGCAACTACACCGTGGTGGATTTGGGTGGGCGAGTCTTCTTGGATAGGGATCGCCGCCAGCGCGTCGACCTGCATTTGAACAACGCCTTCAACAAGACCTACTATTCCGCATTGGCCTACGGGGTCAACGACACCACACAGAATCCCTACGTGGTTCATGATTTGGGATTGCGAAGGACCTTTTCGGCTTATTACACCTACTCTTTTTAGCCCTGCGCTCCCGGGCGCGATGCCGCATGGCATCGGGCCTGAATCTGGGCGCATCGCGAACCGGGACACGTCGCAATGATTCGCTTGCTGTTCCTGCTGCATCGCTATCTGGGAATCGCCGTGGGCGTGCTCATGGCCATGTGGTGTCTCACCGGCGTGGTCATGATGTATGTGAGCTATCCGAATCTCGACGAGAACGACCGGTTGCACGATCTCGCAGCCATCGATTGGAGCGGCTGTTGCAAAATTGCCGAGCAAGCGTTGGACGACGGCGCACCGATCAGCGATGTCCAGCTGGAAATGCTGGCGGGCAGGCCAGTCCTGTATCTGCGTGACGCACAGGCAAGCCGCCTCGTCGATCTGACCACGGGGACGGCGATCAGCCGGGTCTCGCCGGAGCAGGCGCTCACCGTCGCCCGGGCCGCCGACACTTCCGGAGCAGTGGACGCGCCCCGGTTGCTCGATGTAATCGACTACGATCAATGGACCGTCTCCGGCGAGTTCAATCCTGACCGCCCGCTATACCGCTTCGCCCTGGGCGATGCCCAGCGGACCGAGATCTATATCTCGAGTGCCACCGGGCGCGCCGTGCAAGCAACGACGGGCCGCCAACGATTCTGGAACTGGGTTGGCGCCGTACCGCACTGGCTGTATTTCACCGAACTGCGGCACAGGGCGGCCGTTTGGACCCAGGTCGTCATTGTGGCCTCATCCGTCGGATTCTTTTTGGTCGTGACGGGACTTTACATAGGCCTGCGTCAGCTCTTGCTTCGTCCCGCAGGGCGTTTCTCACCCTATGAAGGTTTCAATCTGTGGCATCACGTCGCCGGCCTCGTGTTCGGGATCTTTACTCTAAGCTGGATACTGAGCGGATTGCTATCGATGAATCCCTGGGGTTGGCTGGAGCGTGGCGGCGCACGGCAGGAGCGTGCGCTGCTACAGGGAATGTCATTGATTTCCGGGGCAGATATCAGGGCGGCTTTGAAGGCGATCGCTGCCAACGGACCCTCCGGTGTAGTCTCTGTCAAAATGGCACCGTTCAACGGACACCTGTACTTTGTCGCCAGCACCGCGGACGGTGGCCGGCAACGTCTGAGCGCGGATGGAACGCCTGCGCCTCTGAACGAGAGTAACTTGAAGTTCGTGGCCGGTGTATTGGGCGGGATGGGTGCGACCGAGCACCTTGAGCTGCTGACCCGGGAAGATGACTATTATTTCAGTCATCACCGCGACTCGGTACCGCTGCCCGTTTATCGAATCGTGCGTGCGGATCCTCCCGCCGCCCGTTACTACGTCGACGCCATATCGGGTGAACTGCTCGCCAAGATCGACCGTGGCGCCGAGGGATATCGCTGGCTACACGAAGGATTGCATCGCATGGACTTTACGGCCGGCATGAGGGCCCGGCCGCAATGGGACATTCTCATGCTGTTGCTGATGTCCGGGGTGACAGCGGTTTGCATCACTGGTACCTATCTTGGGTGCCGTCGCTTGCTTCGCTGAGACAGTCTCCGCAGAGCGCCTTAACTCATGCGAGACAACTAGCCTATAATCGTTGGGTCATGAAACTCGCCAGCTTCACAGTGATTGTTTCCGCTCTTGAGCGCGCCGGCGTGCGTTACATTGTGGCTGGTGGTTTGGCCGTAAATGCGCATGGTTATCTGCGTTTTACGAAAGATGTCGATATTGTCGTGCAGCTGGTTCGGGAAAATATAGTTTTGCAGTTCTGGAGCGATAAGCACCCGGAAACACCCATCAACATGTTTGTAACCGAGCCCTTTCCATTCGACGAGGAATATAGTCGAGCCTTGGTGAAACCTCTGCATGGATCCATCGATGTACGCTTCGTGTCGCTGCCCACCCTTGTGCGCATGAAAGAGACCGCGGGGCGATCACAGGACCTAGTCGATATCGAAAATCTCAAGCTCCGAGCCGATGACCATGCCCCAAAGTGATCCACCTCCCGACATTGACTGGAGCCTCACTACTTGGGACGGCGCGCGTCGAGAGCAGCTGCGCCGGTGGGCTGCGTTGCCACTCGAAAGCATTGTTTCGGCGCTCGAGGAAATGGAAGATCTGACGCGACAATTCGCGAGCAGCCAATCGCGCGGCCGATGAATCTATGCGTCTGAACGTAACACGAAGCGCGGCGTCAGTAGATCGGACTGGACGGCGTTGGATCGCGGCTTAGCCGCCACCGCCGTAGAACTCCAGCGCGAGTTCGCTCAGCAGTCCCGTGACATAGCCGCTGAAGGAACGCCACACCTCGAGGTGAAACGCATCCTCGCGGGTGCGCCAGAGCACGATATCGGCCTTCGCGAGCACCGTGCGTGTGCACATGCCGACGGGGAATTCACCGAGATCCAGATCCAGCGGGCAGGCGCCGTTCAGTATGGTCGCGGCATGCGGTCCGCTTATTTCGAGCGCGAACTGCCGATGACTAATATTGACCAAGGCATGGGGCAGGCTGCCGATGGCGCGTTCGAGCGCCTCGGCCGCCGCGGCTTCCGCCGCCGCGATGTCCGCATCCGATCCGTCGGCCCGTCCGAGCAACAGGTACTCGTCGGGCCCGAGCCAAAGAGTAGCACGCCCGTCGCCGACTACGGCCCGGCAGGATTCCTCGGCGAAGCCCACGCCCCACGCGGTTGAGGCGGCGACGCGCGCCCCGGCTTCACCGTGTAGAACGAAGCGTAAGGCGGGCGGCATGGCCATCAGCCACTGCGGCGTGGCCGTTGCCGCCGGCGGGATGCGTATGGCGGCCTCAGGCATTGATGCGTGCTCCGGTGGGATCGTAGAAGACCGAGGAGGTGACTTCGACCTCGATGTCGCCCCCGGGCATGGGCACGAACAGGGTCTTGCCTAGCCGGGCGCGGCCACCGGCGACCACCGCCAGCGCGATCGAGTGCCCGAGTGCGCTGCTGGCATAGGACGAAGTGACGTGACCGATGAGCTGCATGGGCGGCTTCTGGCCAGGCTTCTCCGCCACTTGCGCGCCTTCCTCGAGCACGATGTTCGGATCCTTGGTGCGCAGGCCGACCAGCTGCTTGCGGTTCGCCGCCTTCATCGAGGCGCGCTCCAAGGAGCGCTTACCGACGAAGTCCGCCTTGGTCTTGCCGATGGCCCAGGTCAGCCCGGCATCGTCGGGGGTCACAGTGCCGTCGGTATCCTGGCCGACGATGATGTAGCCCTTCTCCGCGCGCAGCACATGCATGGTCTCGGTGCCGTATTCGGTGATGCCGTGCGGCTTGCCGGCGGCGTACACCGCCTCCCACACGCTCTGGCCGTAGTCCGCGGGCACATTGATCTCGAATCCCAATTCACCCGTGAAGCTCACCCGAAACAGCAACAGGGGCGCGCCGCAGATTGTCCCGCGGGCCACGCTCATGTGCGGCCAGGCGGCGCCGATGTCGATTCCTTGCACCAGAGTTTCGAGCACCCGTCGCGAGTTCGGACCCTGCACGGCGATGACGGCCCATTGCTCGGTGGTGGAGGTGAGCCATACTTTGAGGTCCGGCCACTCGGTCTGGCGGTAATCCTCCATCAAGGCGAGCACGCGTGCCGCGCCGCCGGTGGTGGTGGTCACGTGAAAACGGTCGGCGGCGGTGCGCGCCACGACCCCGTCGTCCATGATGAAGCCGTCCTCGCGCAGCAGGATGCCGTAGCGCGAACGGCCCACACCCAGATTGGACCAATTGTTGACGTACAGGCGGTTCATGAACTCCGCCGCATCGGCGCCGACCACCTCGATCTTGCCGAGGGTGGAGGCATCGAAGATGCCGCAGGCGCTGCGCACCGCGCGGCATTCGCGCGCCACTGCCGCATGCATGTCTTCGCCCGCGCGCGGGAAGTACCGGGCGCGCTTCCACAGGGCCACGTTCTCGAACACGGCGCCGCGGGCTTGTGCCCAGGCGTGCGTGGGCGTGGTGCGCACCGGATCGAACAGCTCCCCGCGCGAGATGCCTGCCATGCTGCCGAAGGAGATGGGGGTGAAAGGCATGCGAAACGTGGTCAGCCCGACCTTCGGCAGGGGCACATCGAGCTGCTTGGCGACAATGGCCATGGCGTTGAGATTCGAGGTCTTGCCCTGATCGGTGGCCATGCCGGTGGTGGTGTAGCGCTTGACGTGCTCGATGGATTGAAAGCCTTCGCGGGTGGCGAGCGCCAGATCGCGCGTGGTCACATCGTGCTGCCAGTCGACGAAGGATTTATCGCCGCTCGGCTGCTGCGCTTGGGGCAATGCGCCGAGATAGGACTGGCGGTTGCGCTTCGCCGCCTCGACGCTGAACCGGCGCCGTGTGGAAGCAGGCTCGGGAACGGAGCCCGCGCCGGCGTCGGCGCCATCCGCCAGCACTTCGGCCAGACCGTAGATGCCGCGGCAGGCGCCCGCGGAGCGCTCGCATTCCGCGGAAACGCCGGGCACGAAGGCCTTGAGAGCCTCGTCCCATTGCAGCTTGCCGCGCGACTGAGAGAATAAATGCACGCTGGGCGTGAAGCCGCCGGACATGAGCACCGTGTCGCAGGCAATGCGTGCTCCCGTCTCGACCTTCGAGCCCTGCACACGGCCCAAGGCGATGGCGCTGACTCGCAGGTCCCCTTCGGTGCCAAGGACGGTGGAGCCTGCCATGATGTCGATTCCTGCGCGGCGTGCGGCGTCGGGGAGGGCGCCGGAGACTTCCGGCCGCAAATCGGCGATGGCGGCCACGGCGACCCCCGCGGCGTGCAAATCCAGGGCCGCTTGATAGGCATCGTCGCCGGATGTCACGACCACGGCGCGGGTACCGACCCGCACCCCGTAGCGGTTCAGATAGGTGTGCGCGGCGCCCGCCAGCAAGATTCCCGGCCGGTCGTTGCCCGGAAACACCAAGGGGCGTTCGATGGCGCCGGTGGCCAGCACCACCGATTTCGCACGCACCTGCCACAGCCGCTCGCGCGGCTCGCCCGGCGCGGGGCTGGCCAGATGATCGTTGAGGCGTTGATTCAGGCCGATGAGATTGTGCGGAAAGTAGCCGAAGGCCGTGGTGCGCGCGAGCAAGGTCACTCGCTTGTTTTGCGCGAGGCTGGCCATGCTTTCCTGCAGCCACGCCGCGACGCTGCGGCCCTCGATGCGCGCCTGAGTGTCGGCGAGCAGGCTGCCGCCGAACTCCGCCGTTTCATCGCACAGCATGATTCGAGCGCCTGAGTCTGCGGCCGCGAGTGCGGCCGCGATCCCGGCAGGTCCGCCGCCGACGATGAGCACATCGCAATGCGCATAGCGCTGGGCATAGCGATCCGGATCGGCCTGAGTGGGTGCGCGACCCAGGCCGGCGGCGCGCCGGATGACGGGCTCGTACAGCGCCTTCCATGCCTTGCGCGGCCACATGAAGGTCTTGTAGTAGAAGCCGGCGGGGAAAAACGCCGACAGCGCGTCGTTGATGCGGCCGAAGTCGCGCGTCAAGCTCGGCCAGCGATTCTGGCTCTCGGCAATCAGCCCTTCGTACAATTCGACCTGGGTGGCCCGCAGATTCGGAGTGACGCGCGCCGCATCGCGGCTCACGGTCACCAGCGCATTCGGTTCCTCCGCCCCGGCGGCGAGGATGCCGCGCGGCCGGTGATACTTGAAGGAGCGGCCGGTCAAGTGCACGCCATTGGCGAGCAGGGCGGAAGCCAGGGTGTCGCCCGCCGCGCCCACATAGGATTGCCCGTCGAATGTGAATCCGATGCGCCGCGCGCGATCGACGCGCCCGCCCTCCGCGGTACGCAGGGCGGCATTCGCCGGGCCATTGCTGTCGGCCGCCGTGCTCATCGGGCGCCGTGGCCCGGCGCGGGCGATGCCGCGGGCGCGGATGTCGACAATGCGGCGGCCGCGGGCGATGCGGCTGCCACGGGCGAAGCGGCCGGCGCGATCTTCGGTTGGAGCTCGCCCGTCTTGTAGAAGGCCAAGAAATGATCCGTGGTCGTATCGCGCAGCGCATTGAAGAACCGGCCGCAGCCGTGCGAGTGGCGCCAGCGCTCGGCGTACACCCCCTTGGTGTTGATGCGCATGTACAGAAATTCCGCCCAGGCCTGATCGTCCAGTTGCGAGGGCTGGACGGGGCGCGCCACATGAGCCTGACCGCCGTAGCTGAATTCGATTTCAGGGCGCTTGCCGCAGTAGGGACAGACAATGAGCAGCATCGGAAATTCTCAGTGAGCCACGGCGGCGGCCGCGGCTTCGTCGATCAGGTAGCCGTCGCGGAAGCGCTCGATGGTGAAGGGCGCATTGATGGGATGCGGCTCATCCCGTGCAATCGTCCAGGCAAACACATGCGCGGAACCCGGCGTGGCCTTGAAGCCGCCCGTGCCCCAGCCGCAATTGACGTACAGGCCGGGCACCGGGGTCTTGGCGATGATGGGCGAGCGGTCGGGCGTGACATCGACGATGCCGCCCCAATTGCGCAGCATCCGCATGCGTCGAAAGTTCGGAAATAGCTCGCAGATGGCATCGAGCGTATGAGTATTGACATGCAGGGCACCGCGCTGGGTATACGAGGTATAGGCGTCGGTTCCCGCGCCGATGACCAGCTCGCCCTTGTCCGATTGGCTGATGTAGGCGTGGATGGTGTTGGACATGACCACGCAGGGGAAGATGGGCTTGATGGGCTCGGACACCAAAGCCTGTAGTGGGTAGCTCTCCAAGGGCACGTGCACCCCGGCCATGGCCATGATCACGCTGGTGTGGCCGGCCGCGGACACGCCCACCTTGCGCGATTGAATGAGGCCGCGCGTGGTTTCCACGGCTTCGACGGCACCGCTCGCATCGCGCCGGATGCCGGTCACCTCGCAATTCTCGATGATATCGACGCCGAGTGCATCGGCCGCGCGGGCGTAGCCCCAGGCCACGGCATCGTGCCGCGCCGTGCCGCCGCGCCGCTGCAGGGCCGCGCCTAGCACTGGATAACGGATATTGTCTTCTATGTTGAGAGGCGGACAGAATGCCTTGGCTTCGGCCGGCTCGAGCCACTCATTGTCGACGCCATTGCAGCGGTTCGCGTGCACATGGCGCTTGAACACCTGGATGTCGTGCACCGTGTGCGCCAGCATCATCACGCCGCGCGGCGAGAACATCACATTGTAATTGAGCGCCTGGGAGAGGTTTTCCCAGAGCTTCACCGAATGATCGTAGAGCGCCGCGCTCTCGTTGAACAGGTAATTGGAGCGGATGATGGTGGTATTGCGCCCGGTGTTGCCGCCGCCGATCCAGCCCTTCTCCAGCACGGCGATATTGGTCAGGCCGTGCTCCTTGGCCAGATAGTAGGCGGCACCGAGGCCATGCCCGCCGCCGCCGACGATGATGGCATCGTAGCGGGGCTTGGGCTCGGGCTTGCGCCACTGCTTCTGCCAGCCGCGGTGCTGCGAGAGGCCGCGCCAGAACAGCGACAGTCCCGAGAATGATTGCCTGCTCATCGCGCGGATCGCCCCAGGCCCTGCAGGGATCGCATTAGGCTCTCAAGTCCTTGTTCTCCGGATCGTACGGTGAGTCGACGAGCACGGTGGCCCGCTTGCGCTCGCCGAGGATCTCGATCTGAATCTCGCTGCCGACCGCCGCGAACTCGGGCTTGATGTAGCCCAACCCCAGGCTCTTCTTCAGGGTGTGCCCATAGTAGCCGGCGGTGGCCCGGCCGACGATATTGCCCTTGGAGTCGAACAGCGGCTCATTGCCCAAGGGATCCGCATCGGTGACGCCGTGAACTTCGAAGGTGACGAAGCGATGCGGCACGCCGGCTTTGAGCTGCTTCTCGAGCGCCTCCTTGCCGACGAAAGCGCCCTTGTTCATGCGTACGAAGCGGTCCAGCCCTGCCTCGAGGGGCGAGTAGTCGGGGGTCAGGTCGCTGCCCCACATGCGATAGGATTTCTCGAGCCGCAGCGATTCCATCGCGCGCATGCCGGCCATGCCGATGTTGAACTCCGCGCCCGCGGCGAACAGTGCATCGAACAGGTGGTGCGCATACTCGATGGGGAAGTGCAGTTCCCAGCCGAGGGCGCCGACGAAGTTCACCCGCAACAGATACACATCCGTGGCCAGGCCCACTTCGGTCACTTGCGCGGTCAGCCAGGGAAACGCCGCATTGTCCAAGGGGGCGTCGACCAGCTTCGCCAGCACGTCGCGCGAGCGGGGCCCCGCGACCACGAAGCAGCCGCGGCTCATGGTGATGTTGGTCAGGGTCACGCTGCCGTCCTGCGGCAGCATCTGCTGCAGGTAGTCGCTGTCGTAGCGCTCGGCGGCGCCCGCGCTCACCACGTAGAAATGCTGCTCGGCGATCTTGGTGATAGTGAACTCGGAGCGGATGCCGCCGCGGCGGGTGAGCGCATGACTGAGCGCCATGCGGCCGATCTTGGTCGGCACCTTGTTGGCCACCAGCCCGTCGAGCCACGCTTCGGCGCCCGGGCCGCGGACTTCGTGCTTGGTGAAGGGCGTCAAATCGATGACGCCCACATGCTCCCGCAGACGCCGCACTTCATTGCCCACGTGCTCGAAGTAATTGGAGCGGCGGAAACTCCATTGGTCCTTGGCCGGAACTCCGGGCGGCGCGAACCAGTTGGCGCGCTCCCAGCCGTAGCGTTGGCCGAAGACCGCGCCCATGCGCGCCAGCTTGTCGTACACCGGGCTGGTCTTGGCGGGTCGCGCATCGGGGCGTTCCTCATCCGGGAAATGGATGACGAAGACATTGCGGTAGGTTTCCTCGTTCTTCTTCACCACATAGCGCTTGCTGGTGTAGGGACCGTAGCGGCGCGGGTCGACCGCCATCATGTCGATGCCGGGTTCGCCTTCCACGATCCATTCGGCCAACTGCCAGCCCGAGCCGCCGGCCGCGGTGATGCCGAAGCTGTGGCCCTCGTTGAGCCAGAGGTTGCGCGCGCCCCAGGCGGGGCCGATCAGGGGGCTGCCGTCCGGCGTATAGGCAATGGGCCCGTTCACGATGTCCTTGATGCCGCAGGTGGCGAGCGAGGGCACGCGCCGCTGGGCGGCCTCGACATGCGGCAGCAATCGCTCCAGGTCTCCCTCGAACAGGCTCTTGCCGAACCAATCGGGGACGCCATCCGCGAAGCGCGCCGGGGCGCCCGCCTCGTAGGGACCCAGTATCCAGCCCATGCGTTCTTCGCGCAGATAGTAGGACTGGTCGGACTCGCGCAGCACGGCGAGTTCCCGGCCGCCGGCCTGGCGATAGGCTTTGAGCTCGGGCGACTCGTCGTACACGATGTACTGGTGTTCGACCGGAATGGAAGGCACGTTGATGCCGAAGAGCCGTCCGGTCTGCCGCGCGTAGTTGCCGGTGGCACAGACCACATGCTCGGCGACGATGTCGCCCTTGTTGGTGGTCAGATGCCACTCGCCCGAGGGCGTGCGCTTCACCGCGGTCACTTCGGTCTGCTCGTGGATCTCTGCGCCGCGGCTGCGGGCCCCCTTGCGCAGCGCCATGGTCAAATCCGCCGGTGCAATGTGGCCGTCATCGGGATGGTAGAGCGCGCCGATCAACTTGGGCGTGCCCTTGCCGTCGCCGAGCTCGATCAGCGGCCACAGCTCGCGCACCTGTTGCGGTCCGATCACTTGGAAGGGCACCCCGATGGTGTTGGCGGTGCCGCAGTACTTCTGATACTCGTCCATGCGCTCGCGGCAGGTCGCCAGGCGCAGGTTTCCCGTCACGTGAAAGCTCACGTCCTGACCGGTCTCGGCCGGCAGGCGCTTGTACAGATCCACGGAGTATTTGTGCAGCTGCCCGACGGTGTAGCTCATGTTGAACAGCGGCAGCAAGCCCGCCGCATGCCAGGTCGAGCCCGCCGTCAGCTCGGCGCGTTCGAGCAGCACCACGTCGGTCCAGCCCTTGACGGCCAAATGGTAGAGCGTGCTGACGCCGACCACACCGCCGCCAATAACAACGACGCGGGCATGAGTTTTCATCGCGGTATCCCCCAACGCAAATGCGTGTGGCAGTGTAACCAGCGGGCCGCCAAACAAGACGCCAATTGCGACAATCCCTGATGGAAATGCGCCAGGCCGGTCGGAAAAGCGCCTGTGCGAGGGGCGGGGCGGGGGGGAGTATCCGTCTGGAAAACGACAGCAATATGTCGGAAACAGGCAAGAGGCGGCTACCGGTGGCATACTAGCGCCGTCCCGATCCCGGCGTTTTTGTCCTTCGGAGGCACCTTGGAATCGCCCGCCGTGCTGCGCAAATGCAAGTACGCATTTCTGACCTTGCCGAACTACTCCTTGATCGCGGTCGCCAATGCGGTCGAACCGCTGCGCATGGCGAACCGCCTGGTCGGCAAGGAGGTTTACGAATGGTCCATCATCAGCATGGACGGGCGCAGCACGGAGGCGAGCAGCGGGCTGAGCCTGTCGCCGAGCGGCGCTCTGGAGAGGCTCGGAGCGGTCGATGTCCTGTTCGTCTGCGGCGGCGTCAACGTTCGCGAGGCGGTCTCGCCGGCGCTGCTGACGGCGCTGCGTCGGCTGGCTGACCGGCGCGTGCCGCTCGGCGCGCTGTGCACCGGCGGCTATGCGCTGGCGCGCGCGGGCTTGCTCGACAATTTCAGCGCGACCATCCATTGGGAGAATCTGTCGGCCCTGCGCGAGGAATTTCCGCGGGTGCGGATCAGCGACCAGCTGTTCACCATCGACCGCGATCGCTTTACCTGCTCGGGCGGCACGGCGCCGCTCGACCTCATGCTGAATCTCATCCAGGCGAAGCTCGGACCGCGTATTTCCCAGCTGGTTTCCGAGCAATTCATCGTCGACCGGGTGCGCAAGGACACCGATCGGCAATATATTCCGCTGCGCGCGCAGGTCGGCGTATCGCATCGGGGCCTGATCCGCGTGGCGCAGCTCATGGAGGAGAATATCGAGAAGCCGCTGTCGCTCGAGAAAATCGCCAAGGCCACGGGCCTGTCGCGCCGGCAGATCGAGCGGCTGTTCAAGCGCGATCTGAACTGCGTGCCCAAGCATTATTACTTGGAGATGCGCCTGCGCCGCGCCCGCGAGCTGCTGCTGCAAACCGCCATGCCCATCATGGACATCACCACCGCCTGCGGATTTCAGTCACCGCCGCATTTCTCCAAGTGCTACCGCATGCAGTTCGGTCATCCGCCGAGCGCGGAACGCAAGATCGGCGAGAAGCGCGCACGGGGCCTCGACCCGAGCCTCGATGCGGGCGACGGGCCGAGTCGCGGCGCGAGCGAGCCCGAAGCGCTCGCCACCTAGGGCGCGTTCAAGTCTGTGGAGCCGCGGGCACAAGCAGAACTTCGGGCGGCCTACAGCCAGGCGCTCACGGCGCTGCGGGCGGGTCGCTTCGCGAGCGCGGAGCGCACGCTGCGCACCATCCAGGCTTCGGCACCCGGCGAGGTCAACAGTCTGCGGCTATTGGGCGCAGCCCTCCTGGGTCAGGACAATGTGACCTCCGCCCTGGAAGTTCTCGAGCGCGCCGTCGCCGCCGCACCGCAATTCTGGCATGCGCGCACCGATTGGGCGCGCGCCTTGCGCGCGGCCGGGCGATTGGAGCAGGCGCGCGAGGAACTGCGGCGGGTGGTTGCGGCGGCGCCGGGCCTGGAAGCGGCATGGCTTGCCTATGGCGACGTGCTCGTGGACCTCGAGAAATACACGGACGCGCGATTCGCCTACGAGCGGGCGCGGCTCACGGATCCGCATCATCGGCGCATCGAGGAGGCGAGTGCGGCGTTGGTGGCCGAGGACCGCAAGGCCGCGGAGAGCATTTTTCGCGAGATTCTGCAAATCGATGCCAGCCACGTGTATGCCCTGTGCGGATTGGCCGCGGTGTCGCTCACCGTCAGCCGCGGCAAAGATGCCTTGCGGCTGTTGAATCATGCGCTCAAGCAATCGGCCCACCTGCCTCTCACCTGGCGCGGACTGTGCCAGGCCATGGTCGAACTCGGGCGGCTCCCCGAGGCCGAAGCCGCGATTCGCCATCTTTTAAAGGTCGAGCCGGAAAATGCGAAGAACTGGGTGTTGCTGGGAACCGTGTATACCCGTCTCATGCGCCAGGCGGACGCTCTGCCGGCCTTTGAGGAGGCGGCACGGCTGAACCCCGCCGAGGTGCGACTACCCCTGTCCATCGGACACGCGCACAAGACCCTGGGCAATCGCCGTGAATCCGAAGAGGCCTACAAGGCATGTCTGCGGCTCAACCCGAATTTCAGCGAGGCATATTGGAGTCTTGCCGATCTGAAGAACTATGTCTTCAGCGATGCCGAGGTTGCGGCGATGCGGGCTCTGCAGAAGGACGACGGCGAGGACGTGGACCAGGCGCATTTGCACTTCGCCCTGGGGCGGGCGTTGGAGCAGAAGCGGGAGTATGCAGCGGCTTTCCAGCATTATGCTGCGGGCAACGTGCGGCGGCGCAAGACCGTTCCCTTCGACATCGGGACCTTCGAGAATAAGACGCGGCGCGTAGCCGCGTGTTTCAACGCCGCATTTTTCGCGCAGCGCCCCCAAGCGGGGCACCCCGATGGGGCGCCGATCTTCGTCGTGGGGCTGCCCCGATCAGGCTCGACGTTGATTGAACAGATTCTGGCGAGCCACTCGGGCGTGGAGGGAACCTTCGAGCTGCCGAATGTGCTGACCTTCGTGCGCGAGTTCGACCACGCGAATTCCGAGCACGATGGGTATCCGGAAAATGTTGGCGCCGTGCCTCCGGCGCAATTCGCGAATCTCGGCCGCCGCTACATCGAGGAGACCGCCCCGCTGCGCAGCGGCAAGCGGCATTTCATCGACAAAATGCCGAACAACTTCAGTCACGTCGGCCTCATTCACGCCATCCTGCCGAATGCCATCGTCATCGACGCGCGCCGCCACCCGATGGACTGCTGCTTCAGCACCTTCAAGCAGCACTTTGCGGAGGGTCAATCCTTCAGCTACGACCTCGAGGATTTGGGGCGCTACTACCGGTGCTACCTTGGCCTCATGGACCACTGGGATACGGTGCTCCCAGGCAAAGTTTTGCAGGTGCGGTACGAGCAACTGGTGCGCGACCCGGAAACGCAGATCAGGCGCCTGCTGAGCCACTGCGGGCTGGATTTCGAGCCCGCCTGTCTGGCGTTTCACGAAACCAAGCGCTCGGTGCGAACAGCCAGCGCCGAGCAGGTGCGCCAGCCCATGTACACCTCGGGAATCGGCCACTGGCGGCATTTCGAGCGGGAGCTCGCACCCTTGCGGCGCGCGCTCGGCGATTGCCTGGAGCGTTTTCCCGCCGATCCTTGAGATTGCCGCGCGCCGCCCGCCGATCCGGGCTCGATGAATCCGGTCAAGTTGTTGAACACCCGATTAACGCGACAGCGTTTTTGGATTGACAGCCAATGCCCCGCGAGACATGATCCTACCCGTTCGCATGCCTCGGACGCATGTGGTAATTGAACTACAAAGGGGATGATACGATGCGCAAATCAAAGGCCCGTCCTGTGGCCCCATCGTCGCGGCGGCAAGTCCCGCCGCCCCTGTCGCGCACCAACCTTGCCATCGCCATAGCCGCCGCGCTGTCGGGCTCGGGTGCCTTTCAGGCTCTTCCGGTGCAAGCGGCGGACGCCTCCTCGGACACCACCCTGGAAGAGGTCGTCGTTACCGCCCGCAAGCGGGTGGAAAATCTGCAGGACGTTCCCATCAGCATCGATGTCTTCACCAGCAAGGATCTGCAGAATCTCGCGATCTCACAATTCGAAGACTACGCCGCTCAGACGCCGTCGATTTCCTTCGTGAGCGCCGGCCCCGGCACCCAGACCCTGGTGATGCGCGGCGTGTCCGACGGCAGCAACCCGAATTACTCCAACCAGGCAACCACCGCGTTCCTGGTCGACGACATGTCCATGAATTTCTACGGGGTCACGCCCGACCTTCATCTCTATGATGTCGAGCGCATCGAAGTGCTGAACGGTCCGCAGGGCACGACCTTCGGCGCCGGCGCCATGGCCGGCGCGCTGCGCTTCATCACCAACAAGCCCGATGCCAGCGGATTCAGCGCTGGAATCGACACCGACGTCGGCAAGATCGAGGGTGGCACTCACAACGGCACCATCGAAGGTTTCGTCAACATTCCGCTCATCGACGATTGGACGGCGATACGGCTTTCGGGCTACAGCGACTATCACGGCGGTTACATCAACAACCTGAACGTCACGCGTACCTGGGTGAACGGCGTCGTGTCGAACAACTCGGCTTGGGCGGGCCAGAACTACAATGTGGAGAAGGTGACGGGCGGCCGGGCAGCCATCAGCCAGAAGATCTCCGACGGCTGGAAGGCGACGCTGACCTATAGTTATCAGCGTCAACTCACCCATGGTGCCTGGGACGAGAACCAGACCATCGGCGGTGCCATCGGTCCGAACGGCAATCAGCTAACGCCCGTAACCTCGCTAGGCCAGAAGAACGTCGACCGTTTCGGGCCGGAATTCAAGCAGTACTACACCAAGACTCTGGACTTCCACTTGGACGGGGACGTAGGCATCGGCGATTTGGTGTATGCCGGCACATATTGGGCGCAGGACGATCGATGGGTGAACGAGTACTCGGAGTACATGCAGTACGTCAACACCGGCCCGCCGGAGGATTTGACGGCGGCCTACCAGCAGTCTTACACCTGCCTCACCGATCCGTTCAACGGCAGCGGTTACAGCGGCTGCAAAGCGCCCATCCAGTACTACGACTACATCAACAACGTGGATCGTTGGTCGAACGAGCTGCGGCTGCAATCTAAGGAAGGCGGACGCTTCCACTGGCTGGTCGGTACCTATTGGGAAAAGACCCGCGAGCTGACCAGCGACTACTACCACATGCCGGGGTTGCAGACCTCGGGTCAGGCATGGCAGGCGGAGACCGCCTATTACTATAATTCGGGGGCGCTGCCGCCCAAGCCGGACGATTGGTATAGCTACGTCTATCGCTTCGACTACCTGCAAACCACCGAGTTCGCGAACTTCGTCATCGATTTTACGCCGCGGCTGCATCTCGAGGCCGGCACGGTGCACTTTCATTCGAACTTCAACAACCAAACCTACGGTGGATTCTGGTACGCGCCGCAGACACCGTCCGAATACGGCGGCGGCTCTCACAAGTGGAACAGCAAGCTCGGCCTGAGCTACAACGCCACGGACAATCTCCTGGTGTATGCGGACTGGGCGCAGGGATTCCGCGACGGCGGCGTGAACGGCGGACTTCCCGCACCGTGCGTCAAGAATGGAGTGCCGGTGCAATTCCAGCCGGATACGTTGACCAATTACGAACTGGGCTGGAAATCCACCTGGCTCGACAAGCACCTGGTGTGGAACGGTGCCGCGTACTACATGCCCTGGAAGAATTATCAGTCGCTGCTCTTCGATCCCGGCGTGTGCGCATCCGCCAGCTTCGACGCCAATATCGGCGATGCCCGGGTCTACGGCATGGAATCGAACGTCAAATATCAGGCGAGCTCCTTCCTGAGTATGGAAGTGTCGGCGAGCTACAACGACTCGCGCATCACCAGCGACGATTTCGCCAACCAGTACTTCGTCGTGAAGCCCGGGGAGCGCCTGCCCTACGTCCCGTACTTCAACTGGAGCGGCAACGTCCGCTATGAACGGCCGCTTGAGAATGCACTGCACGGCTACGTCCAATACGACGCCTCGCACAAGGGCGATATGTTCAACTCCCTGCAAGAGACCGGCAGCAACGGGCTGCCGTACGTCCTGCAGCCGGGCTACACGCTGATGAACTTGCGGTTTGGCCTGATCCAGGTGGACGAGCATTGGACGGCGGAGCTGTACATCACCAACCTCACCAACAAGAACGCGGTGATCTACACCAACGAGGGCAACTTCGATCTTCGCCAGACGGTGAACGAACCACGCGTCTTCGGTGTGCGCATGAGCTACCGATTCGGCAAGGCCAAGGCGGGAGGCGGGGGAGAGGAATAATCCTCGGAACAAGAACAATTTTCAGAACAAGCGTAACCCCGCAGCGTCGAGTAAATCCCTTGATCAAGATCACCGCGGGCTTCTTGCTGTCGCTTTGTGTTTATCAGTCGACCATCGCCGCCGACGCACCCGCGGCGCGCAGAACGCTGACGCCGGACGACTTCTACGGCGTGCAGGATGTGAGCGATCCGCAGGTATCGCCCGACGGCCTCTGGGTCGCCTACGTGGTGACGACCAACGATCGGCAAGCCGACGAGGCGCGCAGCGCCATCTGGATGGTGAGTTGGGACGGCAGTCAGCGGCTGGCGCTGACCCCTGCGGCGGACGGCACGGGCAGTCCGAAGTGGAGCCCCGACGGCCGCTATCTCGCGTTCATCGCAACGCCCACGGGCGCCGACAAGGGCCAGATCATGCTGCTGGACCGCCGCGGCGGCGATGCCCGGCCGGTCACCAGTGTGACGGGAGACATCGGCGAGTATGCGTGGGCGCCGGACGGCAAGCGTCTGGTGTTCGCCCAGGTCGAAGGAGATGCGGACTCCTCGCCCAAGCCCATCGTGATCGATGCGCTGCATTTCAAGCAGGACGGGGACGGGTATCTGGCGCAAGGGCGCCGCCGGCACTTGTACCTGCTCGATGTGGACAGCAAGCACAGCGAGCCGCTGACCCAGGATCCGCAGTTCAACGAGGATCTGCCGGCCTGGTCTCCCGACGGCAAGCATATCGCCTTCATCCGCACCCATGAACAAGGCGTGGACTCGGATGGGCGGGAGGACCTCGCGGTCATCGAGCCTGCGGCGGGCGCGGCCGTGCGTACCCTGGTGCGCCCGTTTGCTCCGAACGCGCAGAAACTCGCGTGGAGCCCCGATAGCGCCTCGATCGCGTACCTGCAAGGGCTGGAACCGAAGTACAACGCCTACATGCAGGACCATCTGGCGCTGGTGCCGCTCGCGGGCGGTGCGCCGCGGCCGCTCGCCGAGAAGCTCGATCGGGCCGTGACCTCGTTCGCGTTCGCGCCGAATTCGGCGTCGATCGCGATCACGGTGGAGGACGATGGCACCGTCTACCCCGCGCGCATCGATGTGGCGAGCGGCGAAGTCAAGCGCGAGACGCCCGCGGGACCCTGGGTGGTCTCCGCGCTTTCCTCGGCGGCAGGCCATACGGCGGTTCTGGAAACCAGCGACAACGCGCTTGCCGAGGTGTTTGCGCTCGAGTCCGGGCGGCTGCGCCAGCTCACGGCGCACAACGATGCCTTCCTCTCGGGCCTGGATCTGGGCGCCGTCGAGGACATCCGCTTCAAGAGCAAGGGCGGGGTGGAGGTTCACGGCAACATCGTCAAGCCGCCCGGCTTCGTCGCGGGCCGCAAGTATCCGACGGTGCTGTGGATTCATGGAGGTCCCAATGGCCAGGATGAGCACGCTCTGGTACTGGATGGGTATCAGTTCGAGCCGCAGATGTTTGCGGCCAAGGGCTACGTGGTCGTGCGGATCAACTATCGCGGGGGCAGCGGACGGGGCTTCGACTATGCCAAGGCCATATTCGCCGATTGGGGTCATCACGAGGTCGAGGACCTGTTGGCCGGCGTGGATTATCTGATTGCCAAGGGCATTGCGGATCCGGATCGGCTGGCCGTCGGGGGTTGGAGCTACGGCGGCATCCTGACCGATTACACCATCGCCAGCGACCGGCGCTTCAAGGCCGCGATCAGCGGCGCGGGCAGCGCCGATCAAATCGCGATGTACGGCAGCGATGAATACAATCTGCAGTACGACAATGAGCTTGGGCCGCCGTGGAAGGATACGGCACTATGGCTGAAGGTGTCGTATCCCTTCTTTCACGCCGACCGCATCCGCACGCCGACCTTGTTCCTCGGGGGACGCCTGGACTTCAACGTGCCCATCAACGGCGGCGAACAAATGTATCAGTCGCTGCGCGCGCTGGGAGTCCCGGCGCAGCTCGTGGTCTATCCCGGCCAGCACCATGTCTTCACGCGCCCGAGCTTCATCAAGGATCTGGCGGAACGCACCTCGGACTGGCTGGACCGGTACGACCCCGCGCGTTAGGGCGCGAGAGTGCGCGCCTGCACGGCGGCACCGCCGAGCCGGCCGTGCACGGATGCCTCGGCGCCCACGACGCCTTCGGGCCATTCGACGTTGAGATCGCCGCTACCCGCCTCGGTCGAGGCCAGATGCAGCGTGGCGTGCACGGTGCCGGTGCGTGCCGTGGGCTTGTCGATCTTGCCGCTCACGGCCAAATCCTCGGTCCATCGCACCTGATCGAGAGTGACGTGAATGATCGCCGGAGCGTTCACCACCCGGAAGGTGCCGCCGCGCAGACCCAATCCATCGCCGGTGGAATTGCCGCTCAGTCGGGCGAGCACATCGCCGGCCGTCTGCACGGCGGCCTGCACCCAGCGCAGCTGCGCGGCGCTGGCGGTGTTGCCGGCGGCGGCAGCGGCAGGTTCGAGTTCGGAGGCATGTAGGGCAAACTGCGGCACGAGGCGCAGCGGCGGCACCTGCGCCGCGCAGCTCGCATCATCCACCGTCAGGGTCTCGATGAAGCGGCGTGCGATCTGCGCGCCGCAGGCGCTGCGTGCGTGGGGCAGGGCATTGACATGGAAGCTGTTCGCGATACGGATCTGCCGGCCGTGCTTGAACGCGCGCGCGACGGCGGCGCCGTCGGCGGGCGTGGTGATGTTGTCGAGTTCGCCGGAAATGATGAGCGCCGGGACATCCGGGTACTGCGGATCTGCGGCGACCACGTGCGATGCCGGATGGGTGGACGGCGCCACGGGCCACTCGACGCACTGATCGATGAAGCTGTAGTCCAGGGGCATGCCGCGGTATTCGTCGATGGTGAATGGCGCGTAGGTGTCGGGCAGCTTTGCTTTGCGTTGGGCGATGGCGCGGTCGCGGTCGGAGACGCGCAGGGCGGGTGTGAGACGCATGTCGAAGATCTGCGGCGGGTCCTGGCACATGACCGCCGCGGCGAGACCGGCGCTCCACTTCGTCGCATCGGCGGTAGGGTCGCGGGAATCCACGCCGCTCGCGGTCTCCGCCATGAGACGCAGCAACGGCACTCGATCGCCGGCGAGGAACGCTCGGGCCGACGCATCGAAGTCTCGAACGCTTGTAAAGGCCGGTGCGCTGCCGAACATGACGATGGCAAGTTGCGAGGCATCGGCGGCGAATTCCCTTTCCTTGCCGTCGCTGTCGACGGCCCGCGCGGGGAAGGGGTGCGCGCGCAATTCGCGCAGCACCGGCAGCATGCGATCGATGGAGGTGCCGGGAAGCCGCGCGCAGGGCGCGAAGCGCCGGCAGGCGATGTTGAACTTGTCGCGCATGGCCGGCGCATAGCTCGGATACCAGGGATAGTCGGGGCCGTTGAGCGGATAGGCGCCGTCGAGCACGATGGAGCGCAGGGTGTTCGGATGGCGCACGGCGAACACCTGTTCGAAGTAGGTGCCATACGAATCGCCGTACAGGTCGATGCGGCGAATGCCGAGCGCCTCGAGAATCGCGGCCAAATCGTCCGCCGCATAGGCCGTGCTGTACAGCGATGCCCGGTTGCCCAGCGATTTGCCGCAAGCCGCCGTCAATTCCACCGTCCATCGCTCGGCGTTCTGCAGCTCATGGCAATCGATGGCTCCGGACAGTCCGGTGCCGCGATTGTCCATGAGCAATACATCGTGCCGCCGCCGCAGCGGCTCGAACAGCGCCAGATAGCTGTCGCGGGACAGGGTGGCGGGATAGCCGGGCCCCCCCTCCGTGGCCACCAAGGTTTCCAGCGGCTTGCCCGCGCCGGAGTGCGGGTAGTACTCGAAGTAGATGGATATGCGCCCGGAAATGCTCCCGGTGGGATCCAACGGTCGATCGAGGCTGCCGCAGTAGGCGCCGGGCAGGTCCGGGCAGGGGCGCAGTTCCATCGATCCGACCAGCAGGGTGCGGGTGCCCGCCGGACCGGGCTCGTGAGCCGCTGCCGTGCCGGCCAAGCCGAGCAGTAAGGCCGCGCCCAATATGGGGCGCATCACCGGCGCGATCCGGCAGCGCGGAAGTGCTTCAGTTGCGGGCCCGCCATGGCTTACAGAGTGTACGCAATCCTCCGGGCGGCGCAAATCGCGCCAGCGCAAGTCGTTGTCGTATATATCAAAAAAAACGTCGCTTCGGGGCACCGGCCGGCGGCGGATAATTGCTATGGTATGGAAACCCGAACACCGTAGGATTGACCATGAGCGCGCGCGATTCAATGCTGAGCAGGCTCCGGGGCCGCAACCCCGAGACGGCCCTGGAAAGAGAATTCTATTGCAGCCAGGAGGACTACCAAGTCGATCTGGACATGATTTGGTACCGCGACTGGCTATTCGTGGGTCACGACTGTGAAGTGCAGAGTCCCGGCAGCTATCTGACCGTGCAAGTTGGCGACTACCCCGTCATCGTGCTGCGCGATCGCGACGGCGGCTTGCGCGCCTTCCACAACACCTGCCGCCACCGCGGCTCGAGAATCTGCTCGGCCGAGCACGGCACCTCGCCGCGCTTGGTATGCCCCTATCACCAGTGGACCTATGCGCTCGACGGCCGCTTGATCGCCGCGCGCGACATGGGCAGCGATTTCGACAAGTCGCAGCATGGGCTGAAGCCGGTGCACTGCGCCAGCGTGGGCGGCTACATCTGGATTTGCTTGGGCGAGGTGGCGCCGGATTTCGAGCCGATTCGACGGCATCTCGAACCGTACTTCCTGCCGCACAAGCTGCACCAGACCAAGGTGGCGTTCCAGTCGACCGTCGTCGAGCAAGCCAACTGGAAACTGGTTTGGGAAAATAACCGCGAGTGCTATCACTGCGCGGCCAATCATCCGGAGCTCATCCGGACCTTTCCGGAAGATCCGACCGCCACCGACGGCGAGGACGCCGCGTCGAATCCGAAGACCGCCGCTAAATGGGCTCACTGGGAATCGATCGGCTTGCCGAGCAGGTTTCATATCGCGCCCAGCAGTCAGTACCGCACCGTGCGCACGCCGCTGCTCGAAGGCGCCGTGAGCTTTACCATGTCCGGGAAAGCCGCCGTGCACCGGCCGCTGGCCGATTCGGTCACCGAGCCGGATATCGGCACATTGCTGATGTTCCACTTCCCCACGACGTGGAACCACGTGCTGGCCGATCATGCCATTTCCTTCCGGCTGCTGCCGATCAGCCCGACTCAGACTCAGCTGACGACCAAATGGCTGGTCCACCGCGACGCCGTCGAAGGGGTGGATTATGACATCCGCGAGTTGACCGGCGTTTGGCTGGCGACCAACGC
This sequence comes from uncultured Gammaproteobacteria bacterium, assembly GCA_963837435.1. GTDB lineage: Bacteria > Pseudomonadota > Gammaproteobacteria > Steroidobacterales > Steroidobacteraceae > Bog-1198. Next base: position 82,375 of record CAWINJ010000005.1, on the reverse strand, counting down.
CGCAGATACCCGCAACTGCCAGGAGAATCAGATCGGCGTGAACTCTCCGGCCTACGATCCGGCGCCCTATTCTCCCGTCCATGAAGCCGGAGTGACTCAATTCGTGCACTGGTATTGCACCCATCTTGAGGGCAGACTGCTGGGAGATGCGAAGTAAGCCCAATTGACCGGCGGACGAGGGTTGCCTAAGGGCGTGCCGCCGTGAAGTACTCTGCTTGGTCGCTGCTGCGGGGCGCCTTGTCCGGGCAGAGGCAGTGGCCGGCGGCGTGGCGCGATGCCAGCCCCCGATCGAGCTACGATGTCATCATCATCGGCGGCGGCGGCCACGGGCTCGCCGCCGCCTATTATCTGGCCAAGAACCATGGTGTTCCGAGGGTGGCCGTCCTCGAGAAGGGCTGGATCGGCGGCGGCAACACCGGCCGCAACACGACCATCGTGCGCTCGAATTATCTCTACCCCGAAAGCGCGCGCCTGTACGACTTTTCACTGCAACTCTACGAAGGCCTTTCGCAGGCGCTGAATTTCAACATCATGCTGAGCCAGCGCGGGCTGGTGCTGCTGGCCCACAGCCGTCACGATCTGGATGCCATGTCGCGCTGGGCCAATGCCATGCGCATGAACGGCATTGAAGCCGAGCTGCTGACCCGAGCGCAGGTCGCCGAGCTCGCCCCGGCGCTCGATCTGTCGCCGCAGGCGCGGCTGCCCGTGCTGGGCGGCTTCACACAGCGGCGCGCGGGCACGGCGCGCCACGACGCAGTGGCCTGGGGCTATGCGCGCGCCGCCTCGGCGCTCGGCGTGGACATCATTCAGAATTGCGAGGTCCTCGACTTCATCAAGGAGGAGGGCCGCGTGGTCGGAGTCAATACCCGGCACGGGCGCATGCGCGCGGAGCGCGTCGGCATTGCGGCGGCCGGACATAGCTCGGTGCTGGCAAAACTCGCCGGCTTTCGCCTGCCGGTGACCAGCTACGCCCTGCAGGCCATGGTCAGCGAGCCCATCAAGCCGGTGCTCGATACCGTGATCCTGTCGCCGGGCACCGGCGCCTACGTGAGCCAGTCGGACAAGGGTGAAATCGTCATGGGCGCCATGCTCGATTTATTCCCCTCCTATGCGCAGCGCGGCAGCTTTGCCGTGAAGCAGGCCATCGTCGCCGCGACGCTGGAATTGTTTCCCTGCTTCAGCCGCCTGCAGCTGATGCGCCAGTGGGCCGGCATCGTCGATGTGGTCCATGACTCGAGCCCCATCATCGGTCCGACACCCATTCCCAATCTCTACATCAATTGCGGCTGGGGCACGGGCGGCTTCAAAGCCATCCCGGTGGGCGGCTGGACCCTGGCCCACGTTCTGGCGACGGGACGCAGCCACCCGCTCGCCGAGCCCTTCGGGCTCGAGCGTTTCCTCACCGGGCGCCTGATCGACGAAGCCGCCGCCTCCGGGATCGCCCACTGATGATGCAGATCCCCTGCATTCACTGCGGCCCACGCGACGAAAGCGAATTCACCTGCGGCGGCACCTCGCACCTGGCGCGTCCGGGCCTGGAGCAAAGCGATGCGACCTGGGGCGAATACCTGTTCTTTCGCGACAATCCCAAGGGCGTGCACCTCGAACGCTGGCGCCACAGCTACGGCTGCGGCCGGTGGTTCAATCTCGCGCGCCATACGGTCACGCACGAAATACTCTGCGTGTACGCCATGACGGAAGCGCCGCCCGCCGCGGCGGGGCCCCCGCGCACGGAGCCGCCGGCGTGACCGCCTCGCGGCTGCCGGCGCCCCGGGGCGGACGCATCGATCGCTCGCAGGGCGTGTCCTTCGACTTCAACGGGCATCGCTTCAGCGGCTATGCCGGCGATACCCTGGCTTCGGCGCTGTTGGCGAACGGCGTGCAGCTCATCGGGCGCAGCTTCAAGCTGCATCGGCCGCGCGGCATTTTTTCCTGTGGTGTCGAGGAACCCACGGGCCTGGTCGATGTGGGAGAGGGCGCCGTGCGCATTCCCAACCTGCGCGCCACAGTGGTGGAACTCTACGAGGGCCTGGTGGCGGCGAGCGTGAATTGCTGGCCGAGCGTGGGTTTCGATCTGGGTGCGATCAACAGCCGGTGGGCGGCGCTGCTGCCGGCCGGCTTCTATTACAAGACCTTCAAGTGGCCCAACTGGCATCTGTACGAGCCCTCCATCCGGCGCATGGCGGGTCTGGGCAGAGTGGCGCGCGAGGGCGATCCCGATCGCTATGAAGAGGCGGCGGCAGAGGCCGAAGTGCTGGTGATCGGCGGCGGCATCGCAGGCTTGAGCGCCGCCGCGTCGGCCGCGGAGGCGGGCGCCGACACTCTCTTGCTGACGAGCGGGCCGGTACTGGGCGGAGCGCTGGCCTGGCGCGATGATCCCCAGGTGGCGGAGCTCGCCGCGCGCGCCGTGCGGTTGGGCGTACGCCGCATGACTCGAACCATGGCCTTCGGCGTTTACGATCACAATCTGATCTGCGCGCGCGAAACGCTGGCCATGGCGGGCGCGCCGGGCGGCGTGCTGCGCGAACGGCTGTGGAAGATTCGTGCGCGCTCCATCATTGCCGCCGCCGGCGCGATCGAGCGGCCGATGATCTTTCCGGATAACGATCGCCCAGGGGTGATGCTGGCCGGTGCGGCGGACAAGTACGCGCATGCCTACGGGGTCGCCTGCGGACAGAAAGTCGTCATCGCCGCCAACAGCGACCATGCGTATGGCACGGCCGCTTCCTTGCGCGCCGCCGGAGTGAACGTGATCGCCCTGGTCGACCGGCGCCCGCAGGCCGATATCGGCGCCTCAGATCCACACCTGCGCAGCTTCGTGCACGCCGGCATCGCCAAGGTGGATGGCACCCGGGCCGTACGACGCTGCACGGTGATTTCCGTGGACGCGGATGGCAGCCGCCCCGAGCGTCTGGACTGCGACCTGATCCTGAGTGCGGGCGGTCAGGCGCCCGCGGTCCATTTGCATTCCCAGGCCGGCGGAAAATTGCGCTGGCTGGAAGACTCCGCCATGTTCGTGCCCGATGGCGCGGCACCCGGACTGTGGAGCGCGGGCGCCTGCGCAGGCATTTTCTCCCGGGACGCGGCGGCGAATCACGCGGCCGATTTGGGAGCGGCGCTCGCCCGCGGGAGCACCCTGCCGGCGGCCGTGGCCGGCGGTGCCGGTCGATCGCTGGCGGCCACCGCGTTGTCGGGCGTCGCGGGCAAGCAGTTCGTGGACTTACAGAACGATGTAACGGCGGGCGATGTGGGCCTCGCCGCGCAGGAAAACTATCGATCGGTCGAGCATTTGAAACGCTACACCACCACCGGCATGGGCACCGATCAGGGCAAGACCAGCAATGTCAATGCACTGGTGCTGATGGGTGAATTCACCGGCCGCGAGCCCGCGCAAGTGGGCACCACGAAATTCCGGCCGCCGTTCGCGCCCATCACCCTCGGACTGCTCGCCGGCCGGCGGGTGGGCGCCTTGTACCGGCCGCTGAAGTATCTTCCGGCGCACGCCTGGCACCAGGCGCGGGGCGCCTTGTTCGAGCAATTCGGCAACTGGGTCCGGCCGGCCGCCTATCCTTTGGCGCAGGAGTCCTTGGAATCCGCCGCGCAGCGCGAAGCCGCCGCGGTACGCCGCGGCGCCGGCCTGCTCGATGGCTCGCCGCTCGGCAAGATCGAGATCTACGGTCCGGATGCGGCGCAGTTTCTCGATCTGATGTACGTGGGGACGATGTCCAACTTAAGCCTCGGTCAGGCACGCTACGGGCTGTTGCTGAATGAAAACGGCATCGTGGCGGACGACGGCATCGTCGCGCGCCTGGGGCCGCAGCATTACTGGGTGAATACCACCAGCGCCGGTGTGGAACGCACCGCCGCCGCCTTCGAAGAGTGGCTGCAGTGCGAATACACGCAATTGAGGGTGCTGGTGACTGCGGTGACTTCACGCTGGGGCAATGTGACTGTGGCGGGTCCTCGCGCCTGGGAGTGGCTCGCCTCGGTGGGGTTCGATCCATCCTTCGCGCCGAGCGCCATGCCGCACATGACCCTGCGCGAAGGAACATTGGATGGCCTGCCGCTGCGCGTGCTGCGGGCGAGTTTCAGCGGCGAGTTGGGTTATGAAATCAATGTGCCGGCCGATCATGTCCAGGACCTGCTCGAGCGGTTCTGGCAGCGTGCGGCTGATTTCGCGGCCGTGCCCTATGGGATCGAGGCGCTCGAGATCATGCGCACGGAGAAAGGCTACATTCACATCGGTACGGATACCGACGGCACGACTCTGCCTCAGGACATCGGCTTCGCGCGCGCCATCGAGCGCAAGGCCGCCAATTTCGTGGGCCGCCGCTCGCTGCTGCGGCCCGCGGCGCGGGACCCCGGGCGATTCCAGCTGGTGGCGCTGGCGCCCGCCGACGGGCGAACGCTCTTGCCGGTGGGCGCGCAAATCGCTGCCGCCATGCCCCCCACACAGACCGAAGGACATGTAACCTCGAGCTATTGGAGCCCGGAGCTCGGTGCTCCCGTGGCGCTCGGCATGCTGGCGCGCGGCGCCGCGCGTCTCGGTGAGAAACTACGCGTCCACCACTTGGGCTCGGTCATCGATGCCGAAGTCGTCAAGGCGCCCTTCATCGATCCTGCGGGCCAGCGCCTCCGTGGGTAGCTCGCAGGAACTCTTTGCCGCCATTGAAGTCAACGGATTGACCGTGGATGGTATTCGCGGCATGCAGATTGCCTGCTTGCGCTATTTCGATGCGTCGGGAGAATTTCCCGCCGCCGTGAGGCAAGCCTTGGGCAAGCCGCTGCCGCAGCCGCTGCGCGCCGATACGGCAACCGACGGAGGCGAATCAGAATTCATACTGGCTTGGCGAAGTCCCACGGAAACTCTGCTCCTGAGCACCGATCGGAGCGCGTTCCTGAATCTCGAGAAACATCTGGCGAGCGCGAAGGACGGCTGCATGGTGGATCAAAGCGGCGGCTTGTGCGCCGTTCGAGTGAGAGGCAGCAAATCGGCGCAGCTGCTGCGTCGGCTGGGGCCAAGCGCATCGATTCCCGGCCCCGGCGAGGCGCGCAGCAGCCGCCTGGCGGACCTTCCCGTAGTGGCACTGTGCGTTCGCGACGACACGTTGATTCTGCTGGTCGAGCGCGTATATATCGCCCACATGCTCGGCTGGATTTCCAAGACTGCCGCGGACCTTTGATTTGCCGTCCCGCCGGATATGCGGCGGCTGCCGGTGCGAGTGTCATGTTTTGCCGCCTGCTGCGTATAAGGGGGAAGCAACGCGCGGATGCGTATTACCTTTTCCGGAGGGCCCTATGAGCGAAGGTTGCATGAGCGAGTGCGGCGCGGATGCCGAGTTGCCCGCCGAACGGAGCTTCATCCCGTTCCAGGTGCTGTTCCGACTGCAGTATCTGCGGTCGCAGATCTGCGGCTGGATGTGGGGGACGGGTTCCGAGCTGACGGACAAGCATATCGAGGAAATACTCTGGACCTTGCGCGGCCTGGCGGCCACCGCCCGCACCACCGGAGTGGATGCCTATGCCGCCATTTGCCTGCACCTGGCGGAACTCATCGAGCCGCTGATCCGCTTGGGGGGCATGCCGGGCGCCGTACGCCGGGCGCTCAAGGGATGGGCCGATCATTCAGATCGGTATCTGCGCCATCCGCGGGACCCCTCGCATGCGACACAATTGATCGAGCAGTTGAATCACCCGGAATGGGCCTCGCCGTTCTCCGTGGACGAGCAAGGGGTGCTGTTCCGAGCGCTGCGCGAGCCTTTTGCCCGCTAGCTGCCTTATTGGCGCACCCCCACATTGATCGTCGGCTTGCCGCTCGTAATGTTAGCAAGCACAAAGGCATTGCCATCTGCACTGATCGCGCCAGTCGATACATCGCCCGAGCTATCAGTGATCGTCAGTGTTCCGTCGCTCGTCACCGTATAGGTGCCGGCGCCCGTGTCGTTCGTAATGGTTCCGTTGGCGTTTTGGACTATGGTGACGCTAAAAGTTCCATTCCCGTACGCAAACGCCGTGATGGCCTTGCCGGTTGTCCCGGCGATCGTGTCTCCACCGTATGCCGCCAAGCTATAGACCCCTTCAAAGGTCGCCTGGGTGACCCCGGTTCCCCGAGGCACCGCGACATTGATGAAAGGATCGTCACCCGAATTGGTGTCGGCCAATACGATCAGATCCCCGTCGGCGCTGACCGCACCTTGGGCTGCGCCCACCGAGGTGACCATGCCGTTCGTGACCGTCCACTGCGCACTGGCTGGATTGCCGGTCGTGATCGTTCCGGCCATATTTTCGGTGTAGGTACCTGTCACTATCCCGTTGTTCAGCGCGATCGTTGCCAGATAGCCATACATGTTGCCAGTGCTCAGCTGGGCGCTGATATCAACCAGCGTGTAATTGCCGTTGATGGAGGCCGTTGTGGCATTCGCATTAGGCAGCACAGCGATGCCGACAGTAGACGGCGTGCCGCTGATCATACTGGCACCCACTGCGGCATCGCCGTTGACTCCTTCAATGCCGCCATTTTCGTTGAGACTGGGGATAGCGTTGGTCGTGGTCACCGTGTAGGTTCCCGGTATCGCCACGTTGGTCACGATGGTTCCGGCGGCGTTCACTGTCGCTGTGGCGTTATCGGTGCTGATGCCGTCATAGAGCGTCGCAGCGTCCACATCTATGGGCACCGGTGTTCCGCTATTGGTGCTTCCAAATCCAGCGGCAACCGTCGTATAGGTACTGTGCAACGTGGCAGCTGACACGTTGTAGGTGCAATAGACCACGACATTCGTCACATTGGCCGAGGTGTTGGTCCCCGAGGCATTCTGCACGCCGCAGGTCTGGGCGCTGGACGGTGTCCCGACCGTCACGCTGTAAGTTCCGCCGCTGGCGACGGCCGTTGGCAGGGTGAAGGAACCGTTCGCCGAGACGGGCAGGTCATCCGCACCATTGAGGACATGTACGCTCGCGCTCGGCGCAAGGCCAATCAGTGTTCCGCCAATCGTGTAGGTCACGGGGCCGGTGGAAATGACGAGAGCGACCGACGAGCCTTTATTCACGCTCGTCTTGGCGGCAGGATTCTCGCTGATGACGTCTCCGGAAGCGACTGTGCCGCTGGACTGCTTGGTCACCGCGCCTACGGTAAGGCCTGCGCCGGTGATCGCCGTCGTCGCGGCCGCCTGGGTGTCGCCCACCACATTGGGGACGCTGGCCGAATCGCCCGAGCCATCGCCGCCGCACGCGACCAGGACTGCCGCTGCGATCAGCATGATCGAACCTCGAGTCACAAACGCAATCTTTGTCACGGTCATCCTCGCATTCCCTATTTATGGCGGACGTTCAGCGGAATATTCGTTATTGAGCAGCGCGAGCTTTTCGCCGGCGCGACGCCGGCAATTGCCCATCATTGAGCTGGTGATAGGCGACACTACACACGCCAAACGATAGCGACATCACCCATTTGGTGTATGCGGCGTCACAATCCCTCGGTGTCAGCGACCGTCCGGGGTCCGCTTTGCTGCCCTGAGCGCCGGGTTGGTCAGGACCTCGCGGATGAGGTCGGCCTGACGACCGTGGCCGGTCTTGGCAAAAATCTGCTTTGACTGCGTTCTGGCGGTGTTGATGCTGATCCGATGGCGGTCGGCATAGTCCTCCAGGCGTTCGCCATCGACCAAGGCGGCCATCAGTCTGGCCTCGGCGGGGGTGAGACCATAGAACTCGATCAGCGCCTGCATCGACGTGGCAGGGCTGGCGTCGGGATCGCCGAAAATGAGCAGTGCCGCGGGGACCGACGATCCGAGGGTCAGCGCGTGCGGACGCAGTGGGCAGACCAGCAGGGAGAGCGGTCGTCCAGCGGTCCGGGGCAAGGCGAGCACGCCACCCGCCTCGCTCGGCCTGCCGAGCGAGGCCAGACCCGCCTGCCAGATCAGGCGCCGCAGCTCGCCCTCCTTGGCCGGATCGGTGACGCCGAGGCAGCCCTGGCGGCAGGTGAGGCCCAGCCCGGCACGCAGCAGCCGCTCAGCCATAGGATTGGCGAACAGCAAAGTCGCCTGAGCATCGACAGCGATCATGCCAACGGAGAGTTTCTCCAATGCGTCGAGAACAAGTCGGTGGTGCTGCGTCAGACCTTGGAGCCGGCGTTGAAGCATCATGGCCCGGGAGAGGTGGGGTAACAGCATGTCGAGGTGGTGTTTGTCGTTCGCCGCGAAAGGGCGGGCACTGTGGGGCCGGTGTATGCCGATGGCGCCCATGAATTGCTTTTCCAACGCCATCACACTTGCCACGGACCAGAACATTTCAATGCGCTTTGCAAAGCCATTGTAAACTTCGCTGTTGAAAAATTCGGCTTCCCCAACGATTTCGTTGCCGAGCATCGCTCGACCGGTCGGCGATTTTGACATTGCGATCGCCCATAGATCCTTCTGATGATAATAGGCCTCATATTCGCTGATGGCCTTTGCGTCGAAATTCCCGGTAATCCCCAATAGATCAGCGGAGCCTTGGGCAAGATCGAGCTGGAAGATCGCGGCGCTTTCGGCGCCAAACGCCCGAGCAAACATTGGCGCCAGCCGCGGCCAATCGGTCGAGTCGAGCGCGGCATCGTAGAGAGCCTCGACGAGCGAAGAAAAAAGTTCCAGTTTCACGGTTTAGCGCTGCCTATAGCTCGCCAAGCCGTACGATCAACTCGGCCTGGCGGCCGACACCGAGCTTGGCCATGATCGACTTGATCTGTGTGCGCACGGTCTCGACGGAGACGCCGCGCTTGGCTGCTATGAATTCCGCGGACTGTCCTTCGGCGAGGTATCGAGCGATGTCGGTTTCGGCCGATGTCAGGGCGTAGGCGGTTTGCAAAATCGCCGCCCTGCGTGCATGGGAACCTCGCGCTCCGCGGGCCACGATCAGCACACGCGGCTCAAAGCTGAACTGGTAGGGCTGAACCGACATCGGGAACACATCGAGCACCAGCGGTGATGCATGGTGGTCTCGGCCACGGACGACCACCGTGCGCATCACGGGGGGACCCGCTACGACGTGTCCGATCACCGCCGCGTCGATGGCATTGCCAAGAGCCCTTGCATCGGCCTGCTCGCTCGCCAGCAATTGCCCGGCCTTGAGCTGCAGACCACGACCGCTCGTGACCAGACCCTCGGCCGCCCGCGTGAGCGACCTGACACAACCGCTGCGGTCACACACAAACACCGGGATCGCCAACGCTTCCATCGCTCCCACCAGCACCGCCGTGCCGCGGCCTTCCAATGCCAAGTGCGTACGCACGGCGGTGCGGACATGCGGCGCCAACGCGGCGAAGTGCTCACGCTGCTGCGCCGTGATGTGGCCCTCGCGCTGTGATCGAATCGCAGCCAAGACGATAAAAGTATTCTTCTGCCGCTCCAAATTCGTCATGGCAATGAAGGGACAGTCCCAGGGTACCGCAATCTCTTGATAGAAAGGGTTACGGCGCCATTCCTCCGGAGCCATAAAATCCGATTCCGAGATAACCTTGAGAACGGGTGCCTCGCTGACGGGTTTGACCCGAGGAGTGATGGCAACGGTCCCGGCTACTGCTTTCGAAAGTTCGGGGTCGACGTTGGTCATGATGTTGAATGCCAACGCCGTGTTCGAGTCGAAGCCGGCTAATTGCGCGGACCGCGACCCCGTGGCATCCGCAAAGCTTTGCAGTGCCGTCTCCCAGCTCTGCACACCGACTGCGGCAGATTGAAGTGCATCGACTGTGGATAGCCAGTGCTCATCGTCTCGGATCATCGTTTCTCCCAACGAATTCGTTGGCCGAAACGGCCCGCGACACGTCAAACAATGTTCGGAAAGCCACGTTGCCGTAGCCTATCATATGAAAGCCTTATTTTAAGGGTTTTCCCTCTATGCTGATTGGGTGCGTGCGTGTCCCGCCCGAGTCGGATCGACGGACTACTAGTCTTTAGCGCGATCCCGTCGCCTTGAATAGTCAAGCGAATGCTTGACTGAATCTGCGGCGCATGTTACTTAAGGATATGCTTAACCAATCCGCCGCCCTCGACAGGGCCTTCCAGGCGCTGTCGGATCCCACGCGCCGGGCCATGCTCGATCGCTTGACTCGCGGGCCGGCAACAGTGAGCGATCTGGCGCTGCCCTTCGATGTCACGCTGGCGGCAATCGTACAGCACATTCAAATCCTCGAGAGCAGCGGCCTGATCGTCACCGCCAAGATTGGACGAACCCGGACTTGTCGGGTGTCGAGCGAGACCCTCGCGCGGGTCGAGGGCTGGTTGACCGAACGCCGCCACATCTGGGAGAGCCGTTTCGACCGGCTCGGCGTTCTGCTCGAGAGTTCCGAGCCCGCGGCGGGTAAGGCCGCCAAGATCCGCAGGAGTCCCCGAAGATGAAAACCACCCCTTTGTTTCACGGCATGTTCACGTTGACGCGTTCCTGGGCGGCTGCGCCGGCCGGCGTGTTCAGCGCCTGGTCCGACCCCGACATCAAGTGCCAATGGTTCAGCGGCCCGCCGGGCGACTGGACCGTCATTCGCAGGGAAGTCGATTTTCGGCCGGGCGGCCGGGAAGTCCACGAGGGGAAATTCAAATCGAGCGGAATGACCACGCTCTTCGAGGCCCGATTCCATGTCATCGAGAAAAATGAGCGCCTGGTGTTCGCCTACGACCTGCACCTGAGCGCAGGCATGGCACCGAGCAGCTGCATTTCACCGCCATCGAGAAAATGTTGCTGAAGGATGACACGCCGTGAGCCCCATCGGCAGTTCGCGCGGCCTGACGTCTATTCCTGCCGCAAGCCCGGAGCCGCCGTGGACCGGGGCGGGTTTGCGATATCCGAAACGTACGCGGTTTTGATGCCGATGAAGGTGCTGCGGCTCGAGGTTCGGTAGCTTCCCTCGGTCATCTCCTCGGCCATGTCCGCCCCGAGGCTGTCGAACTGCTCGAAGACCAGATCGAATCCGGCGTCGCGGATGCCCTGAAGCAGGTATTCGCGCTGAATCCAGAAGGATTTGCGATTGTCCCAGGAAGCCCAGCGGCGGTTTTCGCGGTCGCGAAACGCGCGCTCGCTGCGGAATTCCGGAAACCAGCGGCCGGGGAGGCCCTCGTTCTTCGTGAGGAAGGACAGCTTGTGCGTCGTGGTGCCGGTGTTCTTCAAGGGAAGCATTCGGGACAAGGCGCGGCGCAGGCGCCGTGGCTGGATGAAGCTCGGCGAGTCGCCGGCCTGTGCAAAATGCGTCTGCAGGATCAGCACCCGCCGGGTGACCGAGGACAGCACGTCGAGGAATTTGCGCGGCTTGTCCAGGTGATAAAACAGGCCGCAGCAAAAGGCGGCATCGAAAACCCCGTGCGCGGCGATATTCCACACATCGTCGCGCACGAAACGCAGACTCGGCAGATTGACGCGCGACTGCACGTAGCGGCAGGCCTCGATATTCGACTCGCGCACGTCCAGGCCCAGGGCCTGGAATCCGAGGCGCGCGAATTCCACCGTGTAGCCGCCCTCGAGGCAGCCCAGATCGGCGATCGTCAGGCCGGACTTGTCGCCGGGAAACACCGCATCGAGCACCCGCTTGGCCGCCAGGAACCAGGGATGGAGATCGAGAGACAACCCTTCGTCGGGCTTGGTGTAGCTGCCGTCATCCAGTCGAACGTTGTGCGCGGTGAAGTGCATCGAGCACGGAATCCTACACGCTCCACATGCGTTGCGCAGCCGTGATGGTATTGGCGAGCAGCATGGTCACCGTCATGGGGCCGACGCCGCCCGGCACCGGCGTGATGTAAGAGGCCTTTTGCGACACCCCCTCGAAGTCTACGTCGCCGACGATTTTGCCGTTGGGCAATCGATTGATCCCAACATCGATGACCACGGCGCCGGTCTTGACCATTTGCGGCACGATGAGATTGGGCCGGCCGGCCGCGACCACCAGGATGTCCGCAAGTATGGTGAATTGCGCCAGATCGCGTGTCTTGGCGTGACAGATGCACACCGTCGCGTCCCGCTGCATCAGCATCATGGCGGTGGGTTTGCCCACGATGTTGCTCGCCCCCACCACCACCACATTCTGCCCGGCGATGGGAATGCCTTCGGCCTCGAGCAGCTTCTGCACGCCGTAGGGCGTGCAGGGCGGAAACACCGCAGATCCGACCGCCAGGCTGCCGACATTGTAGAGATGGAATCCGTCGACGTCCTTCTCGACCGCGATGCGCTCGAGCACCGCGTGAACCGGCAGATGCGCGGGCAAGGGAAGCTGCACCAGGATGCCGTGCACGGAGCTGTCGTTGTTTTGCTTTTCAATCACGCCGAGCAGCGTTGGCAGGTCGGTCGAGGCGGGCAGGGTGATGACCACCGACTCGATGCCCACATCGCGGCAGGCCTTGGACTTGTTCGAGACATAGAGCCGCGAAGGCGCATCGTCGCCCACCAAGATCACGGTGAGCTTGGGCGGAGCGCCGTGTTTCGCGGCCAGCTCGGAGGCCGTGACCCGCAGCGCCTCGCGCAAATGCCGCGCATGCTGCCGGCCGTCGATGAGCTTCGCCCGCGGGGTTTCGCCCGAGTCCTGGGGCCTGCTGCGCTCTGCATTCAACATCTCATTCACACCTCGGGCCTTCGGCCCATGATTCACGAACGTTCCTGGGGTATTTACCCCCACGCATAATATTTGCGCGATGGTAACTCGATGCGCCGCCAAACGCGAGCGGCCCCCGTGCGTGGCGGACCGCAAGGTCAAGCGGTTTCCCAGGCGCAATAGGGGCATTTCACGCACCAAACGGCGGAAATCTCGCCATGGCTTCCAAGTCGCTGAGGTCCTGGTCATTGCGCACGTACAGGCGGCTGGCATCGCGAATGGGCTGAAAATCCCAGGGCGTATACCGCCCCTGGCGCAAGGCGTCGTAGACCAGGTGACGGCGCTGCTGGCTGGCGAGCACCGCGGCATGCACGGCGGGCAGATCCCAGCGGCGTGCGGTCTCGGCGCGAAACTCGTCGAGGCGGGAGCGGTGCTGCGGGACCTGCGCAAGATTTCTCAGCTCGTCGGGATCCTCGCTCAAATCGTACAGCTGGTCGGGATCGGCCGGCGAATGCACGAATTTGTAGCGCCCGCGCCTGATCATCACCAGAGGAGCGATGGCACCCTCGGCAAGATACTCCCCGATGACTTCGCCGCGGCCCGACCGTCCTTCGAGCTGCGGCACCAGGCTGTTGCCATCCAGGGCTGTGACGAAAGGCGCGGTCTCGCCGCGGGCCAGCTCGCTCAAGGTGGGTAATAGATCGACCAGCGAGGCGCACCCCGGCACGCGCCGCGCGGGGAAGCGGCCGGGCGCATGCACGATCAGGGGAATCCGGCAGGCAGGCTCGAAAAAACTCATCTTGTACCAGAGACCGCGCTCTCCCAGCATATCGCCGTGATCGGCGAGCAGCAGCACGATGGTGTCATCCGCGAAACCGGCGTCACCCAAGGCGGTCAACAGGACGCCGATCTGATCGTCGATATAGGACACCGCGCCGTAGTAGGCGCGCCGCGCGGCCCGCACCTGTGCCTCGTTCACGGGCTGCAAATCCAGGCCGCAGACATGCCGCAGGCGCTTCGAATGCGGATCCAGATCAGCGGGCGGTATCGACACGCGCGGCATATCGATCTCGACCCCTGCGTACCGGTCCCAGTAGGCCTGCGGAATCGCATAGGGGTCATGTGGGTGGGTCATCGAGGCCACCAGGCAAAAGGGACGATTGTCCTTGCCGCGGGCCATGTCGAAGAGTTTCTGCCGCGCCTGAAACACCACTTCGTCGTCGAAGTCGATTTGGTTGGTGCGCGTGCAAGGACCCGCCTGCGTGACCGAGTCCATGCTGTGATACCAGCTCGGCCGATGCTCGAAGCGGGACCAGTCCGGTGTCCAGCCGAAATCGGCGGGGTAGATATCGGTGGTCAGGCGTTCCTCGAAGCCATGCAGCTGGTCCGCGCCGCCGAAGTGCATCTTGCCGCTGAGCACCGTTTGGTATCCGGCGCGCCGCAGGTAGTGAGCGAATGTCGGCACCTGCGCGGGAAATTCAGCGGCATTGTCGTACGCGCCGATGGCGGACACCTGACGTCCCGACAAGAACGAATAGCGCGACGGCGCGCACAGCGGGCTATTGCAGTAGAACGAGTCGAACACCACGCCGCCGGCGGCGAGAGCGTCGATGTGAGGCGTCTTCGCCACGCGGTTCCCATAGGCCGGAAGCGCCCGCGCCGTGAGCTGATCCGCCATCAAGATGAGGAAGTTCGGGTGGTTCATGCGTTGACAGCTCAGCTATCGCGCGCGACTCGCAGCGCCGGGATGGCGATCAACGCCACCACCGCCGCCAGCATGACGTACCACGCCGGCGCGTACAGCGATCCACCGGCGCGCTGGGTGGTCCAGGTGAGCAGCATGGGTGCGAAGCCGCCGAATACGGTAAAGGCTCCGTTGTAGACCAGGGAGGTTCCCGTGGAGCGCACGCCCGTCGGAAAAATCTCCGACAGCGCCGCGGGAGCGACCCCCACGAAGCTTGCCACCAGGATGCACACGATGCACTGGACGACGATCAGCGTCGGGAAGGTGGGATCGGCCTTCAGCCACATGAACAGGGGCAGCACGCACAGCAGCAGCAGGGCGGCGCTCGCGAACAAGCTGCGCCTGCGTCCCAGGCGGTCCGACAGGCTGCCGAACCAGACACAGCCGATGACGAAGGGGATGTTGCCGATGAGCGAGGCGCCGAATGCCTGCCTGGCGCTGAAGTTGAAGGTATCCGGATGCTGCACATAGGTGGGCAGATAAATCATCAATACATAGACGGCGACCGCCCACAGAACCGCCACACAGAAGCCGACGAACAGGCTGCGCCCATGATTGCGAAATATCTGCAGCAGCGGCGCTCTCGGCTGGCTCCGTTCGCGGCTGCGCCGCTCGGTCTCGGCCTGAAATGCCTCGGTTTCATCCAGGGAACGGCGCAGATACAGCCCGACCGGCGCGATGAGCAGACCGAAGAGGAAGGGGATCCGCCAACCCCACGCCTGCACTTCAGCCTTGCTCAGCAGGGCGGTGACGCTGAACGCGGTGAGCGCGCCCAGAACATTGGACATGCCCATGCTGGCCTCGAGCCACGATGCCACCCGGCCGCGCGTCTGCGGATCTGCGGTCTCGAGCAAGTAGGCCGTAGCGCCGCCGACTTCTCCGCCGGCGGAAAAACCCTGCAGCACCCGGCCGATCAGCAGCAGCAGCGGCGCGCCCATGCCGATGGTCGCATACGTCGGTGAGAAGGCGATGATGCCGGTGCCGGCCGCCATCAGCAGGATGGTCAGGGTAAGCGCCGCCTTGCGCCCGGCGCGATCGCCGTAGTTGCCGATGAGCACCGCGCCCAAGGGCCGCGCGACAAAGCCCAGGCCGAAGAACAGAAACGTCTCCACCAGCTGAATGCCCGGGTCGCGGCCGGGAAAGAAGTTCGCGGCGATGTAGCCTGCGAACAGGGCGTACACGGTGAAGTCGTACCACTCGAGCATATTGCCGATGGAGGTGGCGACGATGGCGCGGGTTTTCACCGCCGGGGTGCGGGGCACGGCGACGGGCACACGCGGGTCGAGCCCCGCCGCAGCAGCCGGCATGATGTCGTCGCGAATGGTCACCGGGAACGCGCGGGCCTAGAGGGTGGGGTGAACGGGGCTGAAGACGGGGACCAGAAAATAGCTCCTTGCCAGCTGTGCATATCCCTTATAGACGAACTGTCCGTTGCTGGCGAGCAGCGCCGCCCTGTTCTCACGGTAGAAGCGCGGGATGTCGTACCAAGGCATGGCCGGCTTCAGATGATGCGCCACGTGCAAATTGTTATACAAATACAGCATGCCGAAGAGCACATTGGACTCGACCGAGGCGGTGCGCTCCTGGGAGTCCTCCGCCGCCCGGTGTTCGGTGAAGGCACGCAGCAGGCTCAAGCTCAGGCCGGGGTAGGCGACCAGCAAGCAGTACTGCCACCACGGAAAGCGGCAAACGCCGGAGATGAACCAGAACAGCGCCGCCACCGCAACGACGTGCGCGGCCCAGTGCGGCACATGGCTGAAGTCGCCCTGCCGCACACGGCGAGTCTCCTTGAACATCAAGGTCCACAGGCGCAGCAGCGGGCCGATCAGCAGTCGCCCCGCCATGGTCTGATTGAACGTCAGGATGCCGCGCTGAAGCGCCCCCATCCCTGCCCAGTCCGCTTGCCGCACGTAGTAGGACTCGGTGTCCACGCCGGGAATGGTGAGATGGATGTCGCGGTGATGGGTGGTATGGCTCTTTCGGTAGAGCGGGTAGGGAAACCACAGACCGATGGGTGGGAACACCACCGCGAATCGCAGCCACGCCGGCACGCCGCGAAAGGAATGAATGGCCTCGTGCTGTAGCGAGAAGTGCCAGGCCAGCAGATAGGCGCCCACGGGCATGATCACCCACCAGGGCAGCAGCGCGTTGAACCAAATCAGCAGTACCCATGCCCCGTACAGCACCAGGGCGACGATCCAGGTGGGCCCGTCGTAGCGGCGAAATGTCTGCATCAACGACTGCATGATAAGTTTCAGTCTACCGAAAAACGAAGGCCGGATGCACGCGGGCCGCGAGCGGGCGTTCCCGCCAATACCGCGTCGCCGTCTCATAGCGCGACCGCAACGCGTCATAGTCCTTCGGGTCCGGACGCACGAAGCGCTGCAGCAGCAACTCGGCCATCAGAGGCTCAATGGTGCTGATTTCGTGTGCTTCAAGGAAGGCGCTCTGCAGGGCTTCGAATCCCGGCCCTGAAGCGACCAGGGGCGGGATGGGCGTCGGTGCCGTCCTGCCCACCACCCGCAGCTGCGACGTCAGATCCGAGCGGTACTTCTGCAGCAGACAGTAAGCATACGAGTCGATCGGCGCCACCTCCGCCGCGCCCTCGATGACCGCCGACAGGGCGCCGAGCGGGGTGACCCGCGGAGTGATGACTTCGCGGTAGGGAGGAAAAGTCCGCGGTTTGTCCATGAGGTAGTAGAGCGCGGCTAAGCATCCGGACTGCGAATCGGGTACGGTGAGGGCGATGCGTCCGCCGAAAGTATCCTCGATGGTTTGCATGGCGCTGTCGCTGCGCACCACCATCTCGCTCCAATACTGCGGCAGCCCGCGATAATCGGGCGGCGAGGGCACCGGTGCCGCAATGAGCTCGGGGCGGGGATGCGAACGGGAGAAGGGCAGCCCGCACATGAACACCGCGGCCTTGTCGGAGCGCTGCCATAGCTCATCGATGGGCGAGGGCTCACCGTGCTCGATCAAACTGATATCGAGGCCCGCGCGTTCGATCACGGCGCCGAGCAGCCGGCGCCACAGCCCGGCCGCTGCCGGGCTTACCGAGTACATGCGGGCGTTGGCAATCATTCGGTCTGGTGCGGGTGCGCGTCGTCCGGCTCCCGCGCATTGTCCTTGTAGAAGCCGGCCGCGGCGTGGGTGCGTATGTAGGTGGCTGCGATCTCGTGGATGGGGCGCGTGGCGGAGCTCGGCCCGACTCCGTTCAAGGGCAGGGTCTCGCGAAAATCCTTCCAGATCGCCGTGGGCACGGCGCCGAAAGTACGCGCCGGGTTCTGCGACTTGCGCAGGTCCAGCCAGTAGGTGCCCGTCAGCAGGTCCTCCGCCAGAAGCTCGACCGTGTCCTCGACCGCGGCGCGCGCCCGCGTGACTTTCAGGCGCGTCTGGCTCTGCATGTCCTCCACGTTCTGGATCAGGGCATTGCCCTCGGGCGGCACGGGATTGATCAATCCTTGGATTTCCTGCATCAGCGCGACCACGTCGATTTCGCTGCCCTGGGTGAGGTGGAAGCGCCCGGGTTCTCCCGGCGACTCGTCCGACGCGGCGGCGACGGTGAAGAAGGGGCTGGTAAAGCGGATCACCCGCTGCGCCACCGCCGTGTCCATGTTGGCCAGTGCGATGGTGAAGGCTTCGATTTCGTTGGCCATGGGATAGGGATCCCAGTTGGCGTTGGAGAATATGAAGCCATGCTGACCGTGATTGCGCTCACTGCCTTTGACATAGAACTGGGCCAGCTGCGGCGTGCTCAGTTCCCAGGAATCGCCGGGAGAGGCGCCGACGCGGATGGCCGGATTGTGGTCCGAGGAGTTCATTTGAATCAGCGCGACATCGCGCAATTGTGCCCACGCCGTCCAGGCCGAGCCTTGGCGTATGGACGAGGCGCGCAGGCTTTCCGGATCCTGAATGATGCGCTTATCGTCCAACTCGAATAAATAGCTGCCCCGGAGCATGTCGAGCACGCGCGCGGCGTCCCAATTCAGCCACTTGAAGGGACGGTTGGCTTGCACGGGTTGCGACAGCGGCGAGATGCTGCTGTTCATGCCGTTCAGGTCGACGGCGTAGATCAGATCCGTCCAGGACAGCGCTTCGCGCGCGTCGTACAGCATCAACGCCACCTGGCCGGTGGTATAGGAATTGGTGCTCTCGAGCTCGCTGTCGTCGGCACCGAAGGGCGCGAGCGGAGCGAGGCCGGCTTCTTTCAGCGCCTGCGCCGCGGGCATACGCACGCCGCGGTAGTAAGCGTTGCCGGCGCCCACCATGGTCGCGCCGACATTGGTGAACGGGCCCAGATCGCCTTCACCCACCGTACCGCGCGATTGCACCACGGGGGTGATTCTATCGTTCAATAGATCCAACAGCCGCTGAGTGAGCTGCGGACTTGCGGCTTCGAAGCTCATGGTGTTGGCGCGCACCACCATCATGGCGCGGACGATTTCCTCCTGGCTGACTTCCGGACCCAATCCGGCGAGCGCACCGCGGCGGAAGATGGCCAGCTGGCGCTCCTCCAAGAGCTTCTTGTTCTCCGGCGAGAGCGGATCGCCGGTAAAGATATATCGTTCGCGGCCCGAGCCCGAGCCTCGGTTGAACCAATACACCGATACTCCTTCGGCCGCGGCCTCCAATAGCAGCGCATGTGCGTCGGCGGAGCGCTGGCGCGCCTCCGGGGTCAGGGCAACCTTGGCGCCATAGCGCGCCACCTGCACGACCTGATCGAGGGTCAAATCCCGGCCGTTCAAGACGACGGTCTGCGCGTCCATGCTCGGAGTGATGGGACGGTAGTATGGCGCGGCCGACGCACCCGCCGCGGCCGATGCACCCGCCGCGGCCGATGCCGAAGCGCTCAGCACGCAGAACGAGAGCACGGCGAAGGCGCTCACCCCGGTGCGGCCGCAGGTTCGAAGAGTCAACATTCTCTTAATCTCCCAATGCAATGCGCTTAGGTATCGTGATTCAAATCGCCCAAGGAACTGCGCAAAGGCTGCAGCCAGGGCTCGAAATGGCGCCATTGATTCGAGGCCTTCCTTGAATATCGGCTGGCGCACCTGTTCGGAACTCGCGGTCCGCACGCTGCGCTCGGTCCTGTAGAACTCCACGCAGGGCACCTCGAACTCGAGGCCGCAGAAATCCAGGATCCTGCGCACGTTCGCTTCGAGATCGTCGACCACCGCTTCGTGCTCGACCCGCAGCACCTTGCCGGGCAGCACCGCATCCCAGTGCGCCATCAGCTCGACATAGGTTCGGTAGTAGCGGGCGATGTCGTCGAGGCCGTAGGTGAATTCCTGACCTGAGGCGAACAATTGCTTGAAATTGCTGAAGCAACAGGCCATGGCGTTGCGGCGCGCATCGATGATCTTGGCATTCGGCAGGATCAGGTGGATCAGGCCCAGATGCCGGAAATTGTTCGGCATCTTGTCGATGAAGTAAGGCCTGTCCGTGCGGTAGGCGCGCGTATCCTCGAGGTATTTGCGGCCCAGCTTCTGAACGTCTTCGGCCTTCAGCTCCTCGAGCACCCGCGGATAGCGCGGGTTCTGGCTGTCCGGCTCGCGCCCCTGAAGATCGAGCACCATGCGCGGAATGTCCGCCAGTTCCATGGTGCCATCGACCTTGGAGTGCGAGGCGAGGATTTGCTCGAGCAGAGTGGAGCCGGAGCGCGGCAGCCCGACGATGAAGATGGGGTCGGGGCTGTCGCAGCCCATTCCGCGCCGCGCCGCAAAGAAATCCGCCGTGCATATCGCCTTCTGCAGCCGGGTGTTGCGCTCCACGGGCTCGGGGCTGTAGCGGCTCTCCGAGCGCTTCAGGGCGTTGCCGCGTTCGTAGTAGCGAAAGACTCCGCATACTCCCCTCGGTCCTCGAGCGCCTTGCCGAGAGCGAAGCATAGATGGTATCGATCGACGAGCTTGATCGATGCCGCGGCCTCCTCGGCACGCATGCGCGAAATCTCGTCCTCCGCGAATCGGTAGGTCTTGAGATTGGCGAGGCTCCAGTAGGCGTCGCCGAAACTCGGCCGGACCGCCGCGGCGGCGCGGTACGCTTCGATCGCCTTCCGGCTGGCGTCCCAGGGCCTTGAGCGAATGTGCGATGGACAAATGCAGTTCGCTCGCCTGCAACGCCTGCGGGGCGTCGGGACCAGGTCGCGATAGCAGCCCGAGCGCACGTTCGTGGTCGCCGAGGCCGACCAGCGTCGTGGCATAGGTGGTCCGATAGACCCGATTCTCGGGATCGAGCTGCGAGCAGCTTGTCGAGTTCCGCGAGGGCCAGCACGTGCTTGTGGCGGCGCAGAAGCGCGATGGCGTAGTCGTAGCGGGCGGCGCGATAGTCCGGTGCCAGCGTCAGCACGGCCTCGAGCAGGAGTTCCGCGTCGTCGAGCACGTCGTGCTGCAGCCCGATTCGAGCGAGCAGGCGCATGGCTTCGACGTGATTGCCATGCTTCAACAGGTACGCGCGGACCATGGCCTCGGCCGCGGCGAGTTCGCCATCGGAGAACAAGGCAGTGGCGGTGACCACGTCCGGCGGGCAGTTTCGCGAGCGTCGCCACGTGCGCGGCCGCCATCTCGGCGTTCGCGCTCTGCCCGGTCATTCGATACAGACGTCTGCAAGGTGCGCCAGCTGGCCGGCAGCGCCGGATTGATATTGACCGCCGCTCAAGAATGCCTCGATGGCCCGAGGCGCATCGCGCAGCGCGACATAGCAGTGGCCGCGCTCCTGAAATAGGCGGCTGAAGTCCGGGTGATGCTTCTCAGCCGCTCCAGGGTGGCGAGTGCCTCGGGAATTCTGCTCAGGTAGCGCTGGCTGACCGCCATCATGTACAGCACGTCGCGGTTTTCCGGAACCGTCGGCGGCGAGGGCTTCGGCGGCGCGCAGCGCGGCGGCGAACTGATTGCGCTCGAGCAGCGCGCGGATGCGCAGCACTTCCGCTTCGACGGGGGATAGCGGCAGGTGTTGTGGCGGCTGCTTGCATTGCTTCCAGAGAAAAAGGCGGGCCCATGCCCGCCTTTGATTCTACCGCTTCAGACCAGCGCGCGGTAGCCGCGCCTCGATCGGCGCACCGTGCCTATCAGAATTTATAGCCGAACTTCACGCCGATGACCCTCGGGCGAAGCGCTGTCTCCGCCAGCACGAACTGCGCCGTGTTCGTGAACAGGCTGGTCTGCTTGTCGGTCAGATTCTGCGAGTACACGTGCACATTCCAGTTGTCCTTCGCGACCCCGAGCGACGCATCGAAGGTCGAGTAGGCCGGATTCTCGAAGCGCAACAACGTCGTGTTGATGTCACCTCCGGCCGCGAGCGCCGGATCGTTGCCCGACTGGGTGTACGAATGACCCGTGTGCTGCCCGCCGAACTGAACGAAGGCGTTGTAGCTGTTGATCGTCCAGTCATAACGCGCGCGCAGGTTGAACTGCATGGGCGGCGAGTTGGCGCTCGGAGCACCCGACGGTCCGAACAGGTTGTTGATCGCCGTGCAGTCCGTCGCGGAGCTGCAGCTTCTCGGTAATGGCCTTGCCGTAGTTGACGCTGTCCGGATTGGTGTCGATCAAGTGCCGGCGAGTTGGTCTGGTCGCTGGTATTCCAGGCCGCAGCGCCCTGCACGGTCAAGCCCGGGCATGACGCGGGCCACGATCGAGGTCTCGATGCCGCGAATGCGGAAATCCTGCCCGTTGGTGCCGAAGGCCAGATTGCCCGTCTCGCCCGGATCGAAGAAGCCGATCTGCACGTTGTCCCAGTTCTCCTGGTAGAGCGCGCCGTTCCATTGCAGACGGTGATCGAGGCACTCGGTCTTCCAGCCGATCTCGTTGTTGGTCAGGTCGTCCGAATGGTATTCGCTCGGGATGGCGAACTGCGGCATCCCGTCCGGTCCGTCGATGTTGGTTGCGGTGGCGGAGCCGTTGCGATTGAAGCCGCCCGGACGAAAACCCTGCGACCAGGTCGCGTAGGTCATCATATCCGGCGTGACGTGCCAGGTGATATTGGCGCGGCTCTTGGTGCCGGATTCCGTGAAGTGCAGGTTCTTGCCGATTGAGGTTGGTGCGCATCGTTGACGCAGCCCGCCGGCCGGCGCGCCCTGCTCGAAGCAGTAGAAACTGCTGGTGACGCTGCCGTTCGAAGGAGTTCTCGAATTGGTAATGGCGCGTGCCGGCGGTCACCGTCAGCACCTTGGGGATAATGTCGAAGTCGACGGAGCCGAATACCGCCGTCTGCTTGACCTCGCGCTGGGTGTCCTCGAAGAACGCCACGTTGTCGCTCTGCACGCCGGGATTCTCGGTGCTGGTCCCGGGAGCCGTGCCGATATTCGTGAAGCAGCCGGTGTTGCCGGCCGTGCCCGACGGCGGTATTCGACGTACAGGTCGGCACGGTCTTGTACAGCCAGTCGGTCTGGTCGAACAGCTTGTTCTGCTTCGTAGAACACGCCGACGATGCCGCGCATGCGCCAGTCGTCCGGGGTGCTCAGGCGGATTTCGTTGCTCAGGTGCTCGTTGCGCTCGGTCTCGCGCCAGGTCGAGCTCGGCGAGAAGCAGGTCGACTTCAGGTTGGGGTCGCCGGCGCCGCCGTTGACGGCGTAACCGGTTCCGGGACCGTAGCACTGGTAGTAGTCGGCATACACGCCGCGCGCATAATTCGTGTAGTCGGCCACCTGGTTGACGTGACGCACCAGATAACCGCCGGTGTACACGGCTTTCAGGTCCCCGAACTTGCCGTTGACCGTCCACGCCGTGTTCTCGAAATCGTCCTTGTCATAGGAATTGTTGAACAGCGTGACCTCGAGAGGCTGCAGCGGCACGCCGTCGGAGGAGTAGGGCATCTGGTAGAACACCCCCTCGGAGTCCATGTTCTGGTAGGTCTGCGAGAGCAGGATGTTCCAGTCTTCGTTGATCTTGCACAGCAGCTCGGCGCGGCCCCCGGTGTAGGTGACCGGATTGATGGCGTTGCCGACGATGGACGCATTGTTGATGACCGGCGAACCCGCCGGAACGCCGCCGCCGGGATTGTGCGCATAGTAAATGCCGAGGTCGGTGTCCTTGCGGGTGAACGTGCCGGGGACATTGTCGATGTAGCCGCCGCGGCGGTCGTTGTAGATCACCGCGCGCACGGCGAGGGTGTCGGCGATCAGCGGCAAATTTAGCACCGCGGTCATGTCGGTGTTCGGATCTCCGTGCGCGGTGACGCCGTAGCCGGCATCGACGTTGCCCTCGGTGACATCGAGCTTGGGCTTGTTGGTGATGTAGCGGACCACGCCTGCCTGCGCGCCGGCGCCGAACAGAGTGCCCTGGGGTCCTTCCAGAACTTCGATGCGCTCGAGGTCGGCGGCATAGACGTCGAGGTTACGAGAAGGCAGTTGACCGGACTGCTCGTCCAGGTAGATCGCGACATTGGGGAAGCCGCCGATGCTGCCGCTCGACTGGGTGCCCGCGTTACCGACGCTCAGGCCGCGCATGTAGATTTCGCCCTGGCCCGGGCCGTTGGAGGCCACCGTGACATTGGGCAGGTAGCGCACGTAATCGTCGAAGGTGGTGACACTGAGCTGAGTGAGTGTCTCGGCCGTCAACGCCTGAATGGTGATGGGCACATCTTGGATGTTTTCCGTGCGGCGCTGGGCCGTCACGGTGATCTCCTGAATCGAATCCGCCGCGTCGGCGTTGCTGGCCGTGTCCGCGTGTGCGAAACCTCCGGCCGATCCGCTCAGAATCGCGGCAATGGCATAGGACAACTTCTGATTTGAATTCATGCGTCCATCCCTTTCCCTATTTATTGTCTAAGCTGTGATGTCTGAGCTGGCAAACCGCCGTCGATTGTAATTTCTTCAGAGAATAGCATCGTCGGCCGAAACCGAAAGCGCTATTTTGTTGTGGACATGCATCGCCGGCATGCCGATTTTGGATTCAGTCATGCTGAAATTCGATGTCGTTCCTCAGGGCTCCAGCCGCGCCGGGAATCCGGGCGCGCGCAGCGGCGTTCCGACCGCGTCTTCGAGCAGCTTGACGATCATCGAGGACCAGGCGCCGCCGCCATAGCGGGCCCGCCCCTCGATGAAGATCTGCTCCATGACGCCGGCCAGCCGCAAAGGCACCCCGAACCGGCGCCCGAACTCGACCGCGAATCCGGCATCCTTGCAGGCTAAATCCATAGTGAAACCAATGTCATAGCTGCCATTTAGAATGACCTGGCTCTCGGTCTCGTGGACGAAGCTATTACCCGAGCTGGCGGCAATCGCCTCGAAGGCGGCGCGCAAGTCCACGCCGGCCTTGGCGCAGAGCATGAGCGCTTCGCCGGCCGCGATGAGATGGATGAAGGCCAGCATATTGGTCACCACCTTGGTGACCGCTGCCTGCTCGATGCCTCCCAGATAGATGACCCGGCCGCCCATGGCCTCGAGCGCCGCCGTGTGCGCGGCGTACACTTGTTGCGCCCCGCCAACGAGTACCGTGATGTCGCCCGCGGCCGCGCGATGCACGCCGCCGGTGACCGGGCAGGCGAGGGTGGCAATGCCCAGTGCTCGAGCGCGGGCGGCGAGGGCGTCGATTTCGGCGAAGTCATTGGTGCTCATTTCCATCCAGGTACTGCCGCTTTTCAGGGCGGGCAGGGCCTGGTCCAACACGCTCGCGGTCGCGGCGGGCGAGGGCAGGCAGGTGATGAAGCAGTCGCTGGTCCGGGCGAGCTCGGGAATCGATCCCATCCAGTGCGCACCGGCGGCCACCGCGGCATCGGCGGCGCCGCGCTGCAAGTCGTGAACGCCCACATCGAAACCGCCGCGTGCCAAATTGGCGGCCAGATGCCTGCCTAGATTTCCAAGTCCGACGAAGCCGTAACGCAATTCCAGATCCTCCCGCTAGCCCAGGGGCCGGTCGGCCATTTCCAAATGCAAGGGGCTGTCCCCGGTGTACGCATGCGCCAGCGCCACGGCCTCGTTCAGTTCCACCCCCAGACCGGGCGCAGTGGGTGGAATGACGTAACCCTCTTCCCAGCGAATTGGATTCTTCAGCAATTGTGCGTGAATCCCGCCCCACTGCTGGATGCTCTCGAGGATCAGAAAGTTCGGCGAGCAGGTGGCGATCTGAATGTTGGCCGCGCCCACCACCGGACCGCAGTACAGGTGCGGCGCGATCTGCGCGTAGTGCACCTCGGCAAGGGTGGCCACTTTTTTCGCTTCCAGCAGGCCCCCCACGCGGCCGAGATTCATTTGAATGATATTGGCCGCGCCGCTCGACAATACCCGGGCGAACTCGTACTTGGTGACCAGGCGCTCGCCGGTCGCGATCGGAATGCGGGTGCCGCGCGCCACGATGGCCATCTGCTCGGGCATTTCGGGCGGCACCGGCTCCTCGAACCACAGAGGATCGTAGGGCTCGAGCTGTCTGGCCAGGCGCAGCGCCCCGGAAGTCGTGAATTGGCCATGCGTTCCCACCAACAGGTCGGCGCGCATTCCCACCGCCTCGCGCACCCGGCGCACCAGGCGCACCGTGCGTTCCAGCTGTTCCTGAGCGGGCTGGCGCGGATCGTAGGCCGAGTAGCCGCCCGTGGGATCGAACTTCAGCCCGGTGAACCCTTGCGCCACGTACTCGGCGGCGCGCTGCGCCGAGCGGTCGGCGTCGTGGTAGAAGTCATCGCCCTCGCCGGCGGCGGGATACAGGTAGGTGTAGCTGCGCAGGCGCTCGTGAACCTTGCCGCCCATCAGATTGTAGATGGGCTGCTCGACGGCCTTGCCGACGATGTCCCAGCAGGCCATTTCCAAGCCGCTGAGGACCGCTGAGAGCGACAGGTCCGGGCGCAGGGTATATCCGGACCCATAGCTTTCGCGCCACAGCGATTCGATGCGGAACGGATCGCGCCCGACGAAGCGCCGCGCGAACAAGTCCTCGATCATCGCCCCAATCACCTTCGGGCCGAAGGTCGCGGCGTAGACCTCGCCCACCCCCTCGATGCCGCAGGCGGTCTTCAGTTTCAGGAACACGAAGTAGCGCCCGCCCAAGCCGGGCGGCGGGTTGCGCACCAGAAACACTTTGACGCTGTCGAGCTTCATTTTCCCCTTCCTAGGATTCATCCAGTGAGAATTAAATCAGCGGCGCGTTGCGCCACCATGATGGTCGGCGCATGGGTATTCGCCGAGGTCACCGTCGGAAACACGGAGGCATCCACCACGCGCAGGCGTTCGATGCCGTGGACGCGCAGCGAGGCATCGACGACGGACTCGCCAGCAGCCCGGCCCATGCGGCAGGTGCCGACCGGGTGGTACACCGTGCTCGCGCGGGCGCGAAAATCGGCAAGCAGTTCCTCGGGTCCCAGGACATCCAGATCGGGCGCCAGGGGCTCGCGAATCAGGGAGCGGATGGCGCGTGTGCGCGCGATCGCTTGCAGCAGCCTGCCGCCATGCTTCACGTCCGCGGCATCCTTGTCGGTGGACAGATAATTGGGCGCAATGTGCGGTGCACGGCGAAAATCCGCGCTCGCAATGTCGATGCGGCCGACGCTGGTCGGCCGCGTCGGCTGGAAGCACAGGTAGAATCCGGAGAAGGCATCGACCTCGATCCGGGTGCGGGCGGCGTCGCCCGCGCCATAGGTCACCGGGTTGAAATACAGCTGCACGTCGGGCCGAGATCCTTGCGGATCGGCGCGCGCGAAACCTCCGAATTGGTTCACGCTCAAGGCCAAGGGCCCGCGTCTGCAGAGCAGGTAGCGCAGGCCGGCGATCAATTGTCCCGAAACCGAATGCAGTTCATCGTTGAGAGTGGGCTGGGTGCACTTGAAAGAATAGACCACGGCGAGATGATCCTGAAGATTGCCGCCCACCGCCGGGTTGTCCAGCAGCGGCGCGATTCCAGCCGCCGTGAGCGTCGCCGCCGGCCCTACACCTGAGAGCTGCAGCAGTTGCGGCGAATTGACCGCCCCGCCGCAGAGAATCACTTCGCGGTTGGCCGCGGCGAATTGCGGTCCGGCCCCGCTCGCATATTCGACTCCGACCGCGCGCTTTCCATCGAAGCGAATCTTGCTCGTCCAGGCGCCGGTCTCGAGGCGTACATTGGGGCGGCGCAGCGCCGGACGCAGGAAGGCATCGGCGGCGGAGCGGCGCATGCCACTGCGAATATTCACTTGATAGCAGCCGAATCCTTCCGGATGCTCTCCGTTGAAATCATCGCTGACGGGCAATCCCAATTCCGCCGCCGCGTCCAGCCAGTTGCGGCGCATGGGATGCAGGAAGGGCGTTACATCCTTGACGTCCAGGGGCTCATCGCCGGCGGCGTGGCCCGCCGCATCGACCCGCCGTTCCGAGCGCTCGAAGTAGGGCCGCACATCGTCCCAGCCCCAGCCGACATTGCCCATCTGCCGCCAATCGTCGAAATCGGCGGGCATGCCGCGGCAGTACACCAGCGCATTGATGGAGCTCGAGCCGCCGACCACGCGCCCGCGCGGCCAGTACATGCTGCGACCGTTCAGGCCCGGGCTGGGCAGAGTCTGGTATTTCCAATTGACCGAGGCATCGGCGAACGTGCGCCCGTAGCCGATCGGCGTCTTGATCCAAAAGCGCCGATCGCTGCCGCCGGCCTCGAGAATCAGCACGCGGTCATGGCCGCCGCGGGACAGCCGGTCGGCGAGCACACAGCCCGCCGAACCCGCGCCGACGATTATGTAGTCAAAGCTCTCCACCTTGCGGAGCTTAGCCTTTCGCTCTCATCCCGCTATGCCATTTCGCGATTCACCCATGTCATTTTCGAATCGAAGGGCTACGTCGCGCAAAAGTGCCGAACCCTGTATGGTACGGCAGGGCCAGCCAAACCCAAGGTTGCAAACATTGAGCACCGCCGCAATTGACCTTCCGCGATCCGAGGCGCCATCGTCGGTCGAGCGCTGGTACGTTTTGATACTGACGTGTTTGATATACGCGATCAACATCGCCGACCGCTACGTTGTGTCCACGGTGCTCGAGCCCATACGCCTGGAATTGCATTTGAGCGACAAGGGCGTGGCGTGGCTCACGGGCGCTCCGCTGGCCATATTCTATGTGTCGTTCGGCATTCTGATTTCCTGGTACGCCGATCGCTCCAACCGGCGCAATATCCTGGCGGCATCCCTGATCGTGTGGTCCGCGTTCACGGCGCTCTGCGGGCTGTCGCGAACCTACTGGGAGTTTTTGCTGGGCCGCATCGGGGTGGGGGCGGGCGAAGCCGGTGGGACACCTCCCTCGACCGCCATCGTCTCGGACTGCTTTCCGGCGGACCGTCGGCCCATGGCCATGACGGTACTGGCGTTGGGCGCACCGATCGGCGCCTGGCTGGGCGCGAACATGGCGGGGGCGGTGGCTCATGCCCATGGGTGGCGTGCGGCCTTCCTCACCCTCGGGGTACCGGGTCTCGTGGTCGGCATCATCGTTTACTTGACGGTGCGCGAGCCGAAGCGCGGCCGATTGGACGCCACCGTCGATGAGATCAAACCGTCGCTGCTGGTCTCTCTGCGGTTTCTGTGGCGTCAAAAGGCGGCCTTCCACGTGGTCATGGGCGGCGGGCTGTGCGCACTCTGGGGCTGGGGTCTGATCTACTGGACCCCGACCTTCCTGCAGCGAGCCTACAATCTCGACGTGGGTCAAGCCGGAGCGGTCACGGGGAACATCCACCTCATCGGCGGTTCCCTGGCGACGGTGGGCACGGCATGGCTGCTGTCGCGCCCCTCCATGGCCGACCCGCGCCGTGTGGTGTGGTTGCTGGCGGGGGGAATCGGCCTGGCCACCGTCCCCTCCATGATCGCCTACTGGACTCACTCCCTGTGGCTTTGCAAGCTGATGTTTTGCATCTTCATTCCCGCGATCTATTTCTATATCGGTCCCTGTTTCGGCCTGCTGAACAATCTCGCCCCCTGTCATATGCGCAATATGTTCATTGCGATATCGCTGCTGGTGGCGAATGTGTTCAACCTGATCGTCGCGCCGTGGGTGGTGGGCGCCCTGAGCGACTGGTTCGCCGGCCCCCAGGCGACCGATGCGGCATCGCTCCGCGCGGCGCTGCTGGTACTGGCCCCCACCGGGTTCTGGGCGGCGTATCATTTGTATCTGGCGTCCAAGACCATCATTGCCGATCAGAAACGCGCCATCGGCTACACGAAAAGCTGGGCTCCGTGATTTATGGGCAAGACCACCATCGATCGACGCTGGCTGCCGCTGAACGCATTGCGCGCCTTTGAGGGCGTCGCCAAGCACTCGAGCTTCACGGCCGCGGCCAACGCGCTGCTGATTTCGCAGAGCGCGCTGTCGCGGCATGTGATCGCGCTCGAAAAATTGATCGGCACGCAGCTGTTCGAGCGCAAGCCGCACGCCCTGGTGCTGACCAAGGCGGGACAGCATTTGCTGCCGGCCGTCATGAAGTCCTTCGACCGCCTGGAATATGCGCTCGATGACATTCGCAACGACGGCTCCGCGGCGCTGCGCACGCTGCGGGTGCAAATGCCGCCGAGCTTCGCGGTGCATCTGGCGGTGCCCATCCTGCGCGACTTCCGCCGCGCGGCGCCGGACGTGGAAATCGATCTCGTGAGTTATTACGGCGTGGGCCCGCCGCCGAGCGATGTCGATGTGGCCGTGGTGTATTCGAAGCCCACCGTGACCGATCTGGTGACCGACTTGCTGTGGCCGGTTCACCTGAGCCTGCTGTGCCATCCGAATCTGGCCGCGCGCCATGCGCAGAAGAGCCTGGCCGAATTCGTCGAATCGAACGAGCTGCTGCACGTTAGGATATCCGACCTGCCGCGGCATCACCTTTGGACGCAGTTCGCACGGCATGCGAGCTTGAGCGCGGTGAACGTCGAACGCGGCCTGGTGTTCGACAATGTGATGCTGGCGGTGCAGTACGCGCTGAGCGGAGAGGGAGTCGCGCTGGTCGATACCTACCTGTACGGCGATTACATCCGCGACGGCCGCCTGGTCAAGCCCTTCGACATCAGCCTCGACGATGGCTTTGGCTATTATTTGATCACGCACCCGGAAGCCCTGAGCGATACGGCCATTGCGCTGTTTCGCTCCTGGCTGATCGAGCGTTTCGGCACGGGCGGCGGCGCCGGGCAGTCGAACCTGCACCTCGCCGTTTCGAATGAGTAGCCGCGGCTGCGCGCGCCGCGGCGCGCCGGCCTTTGCGCCGAACCTACAATCAACACGATGAACTTGGAGAATTTATGAAGAGCCACGCGAAAGTTGTGGTCATCGGCGGCGGCGTGGTCGGCGCCAGTGTGCTGTATCACCTGACCAAGGCCGGATGGAAGGATGTGCTGCTGATCGAGCGCGCCGAGCTGACCTCGGGCTCGACCTGGCACGCCGCCGGGGGCATGCACACCGTCAACGGCGACCCGAATGTCGCCAAGCTGCAGCAATACACCATCGAGCTGTACAAGGAAATCGAAAAGATTTCCGGACAGTCCTGCGGTGTGCACATCACCGGCGGCATCATGCTGGCCGGAACCCGCGAGCGGCTCGACTGGCTGAAGATGGCCAAGGCGCGCGGCCGCTATCTGGGGATGGACTTGGAGATCATCTCCGTCGATGAAGCGGCGAAGCTGTTTCCCTTGCTGGAGAAGAAGCATTTCACCGGGGCGATGTACGATCCCATCGAGGGACATGTCGATCCCTACGGCGTCACCCACGCCTATGCGAAGTCGGCACAAATCGGCGGCGCCGAGATTGTCCGGCACACGCGCGTCACGGATTTGCAGCCGCGCGCCGACGGCTCCTGGGATGTGATCACCGATCACGGCAACGTGCACGCCGAACATGTCGTGAACGCCGGCGGCCTTTGGGCGCGCGAGGTGGGGCGCATGGTGGGGATCGAGCTGCCCATCCTGGCGATGGAGCATCAATACCTCATCACCGGCGACATGCCGGAGCTCGTCGGCAAGAAGGAGCAGCTGCACGCCATCGATTTCGAAGGCGAAATCTACATCCGCCAGGAACGCGGCGGCATGCTCATGGGCACTTACGAACGCGCCGGCGTGCCCTGGTCGGAAAGGACCACGCCCTGGGATTTCGGCCAGGATTTGCTGCCCAACGATTTGGAACGCATCGCGCCCAGCCTCGAGGTGGGATTCCAGCACTTCCCGGCGCTCGGCGCCGCCGGCATCAAGAAGGTGGTCAACGGGCCGTTTACTTTCGCGCCCGACGGCAATCCCTTGGTGGGGCCGATCCGCGGCCTGAGGAATTTCTGGGTTGCCTGCGGCGTGATGGCAGGCTTCAGCCAGGGCGGCGGCGTCGGCCTGGCGCTCTCGCGATGGATGGTGGACGGCGATCCCGGCGCCGACATCTGGGGCATGGATGTGGCGCGCTACGGCGACTGGACGACGCTGGCCTACACCAATGCCAAGGTGCGCGAGAATTATTCGCGCCGCTTCAGGATCCGCTTTCCGAACGAGGAACTGCCCGCGGCGCGCCCGTTGCGCACCACGCCGATCTACGAAAAGCTGCAGGCCGAGCACGCGGTGTTCGGCGACTACTGCGGCCTGGAGCATCCCCTGTGGTACGCGCCGACGGCGCGCGAAGCCGAGGACGTCGTGAGTTTCCGCCGATCCAACGCACACCCGCATGTCGCGGCGGAGTGCAAGGCGGTGCAGAATTCGGTGGGGTTGCTCGAGATATCGAACTACGGCAAGTTCGACATACGCGGGGCGGGCACCGCACAGTGGCTGTCGCATGTGATGGCGAACCGCGTTCCCGCCGTGGGGCGCATTGCGCTCACGCCCATGCTGAACGAGCGCGGCAAGCTGATCGGCGATTTCACCATGTGCCGGGTATCCGCCGATCACGTATTCCTGATCGGCACCTATGCGGCCGAGACCTACTACATGCGATGGTTCGAGCGGCACCTGCCCGCATCGGGCGTGTCGGTGCGGCCCTGCGCGATGGAATATGTGGGGCTGTCGCTGGCCGGACCGAATTCCCGCGCGCTGCTGCAAAGCTTGGTGCGCGATGACTTGTCCACCGCGGCATTTCCCTTCATGTCGTTCCGGCGCATGGAAATCGGCATGGTGCCGGGCTACGTGGGGCGGGTGTCCTTCACCGGCGACATGGGATTCGAGATCTGGGTCACCACGGATTATCAACGCGCGCTGTACGACGCCCTCGTCAAGGCCGGCCGCGAACATGGACTGAAGTTATTCGGCGGCCGGGCTCTCAACGCCATGCGAATCGAAAAGAGCTTCGGCAGCTGGGCGCGCGAGTTCCGTCCCATCTACGGGCCGTTCGAGGCGGGCCTGGATCGCTTCGTCGACTTCAAGAAGAGCGAGTTCATCGGCCGTGCGGCGGCCGCCGAGGAAAAGGAACGCGGCGGCACCTTGCGGCTGGTCACCTTCAAAGTGGACGCGGCCGATGCGGACGCCATCGGTGATGAGCCGATTTGGCACGACGGCAAGGCCGTGGGCTGGGTCACCTCGGGCGCCTTCGGACATCGCGTCGGCCACTCACTGGCGCTGGGCTATGTGCCCTCCGCGCTGGCCAAGGCCGATGCCGGTTTCGAAATCGAAATCATCGGCGAGCGCCGCAAGGCGCATCGACTGGCTGGTGCCGCGTTCGACCCGAGCGGGCTATTGATGCGGACCTGAGGGCGTCGGCGCTGCTGGCCGCGTAGAGGTCGGCACAGGCGCTGCCGGCCGAGTTGGGCGCCGTCTCTCAATCCTGCCGCGTCAATACGGCGATCTGTATTGCGGTCCTGAGATCAAAGCCCAGGCTCTCGTACAGTGCGATTGCCGCATGGTTGGTCGCCCATGCGTGCAGGAACGGCTGCTCGCCGCGCTGCTGGATGGCGTTCGCGACGACCGCTGAGAGCCTCCGGGCCAATCCCTGCCCGCGGAAGTCGGGATGCGTGCACACGCCGCTGACTTCCGTGAAGCCTGGGAAGCGCATGCGCTCTCCTGCCATCGCGGCCAGGCGCCCGTCGATGCGAATGCCGATGAAGCGGCCCATGGTGTGAGTGCGCGGCAGAAAGGGACCCGGTTCGGTGAGCTGCGCCAAAGCGAGCATTTCCGGGGCATCGGCATCGCCGAGTTCAACAATCGAGTGATCGCCAGTTTGTGACGCAATGGGCCGCGTGGCGAGCATTTGCACGCCTTGGGCTGTGCGGGCGGCCACCAGACCGGTCGGTACGCGGATTGCCGGGACCTGCGCCACATAGATCGACTCGCCTTCGAGCACCAGTTCGCGCAGCGCTGCGAGACTGGCGGGGCTGTCGTCGCATGCAGAGGCAAACAAGTTGACGTCCCGACGGAAGCGCTTGGCAAGATCGCCGCCTTCGGCGAGCTGTGGTGCATGCCTCAGCGAGGCCCAGACAGGCCGGTCGAGGTCGTTCATCGCGCGGACCCTCTTCGCAATGAAGTGGGCGGGACCGACGACGCGGCGGCTGCGCGTTGCAGCAACGGGGTCCGTTCAAGGGCGGCTTCGAGTGCCGAAAGTTGCTCCAGCAATGATCCTTTCAGCGGCCTGCAGGCCTGCGCCACGGCGGCCTCGATGACAGGCCACACCGCACGCTTGGCGTGTCGGACCAGCTCGCGACCCTTGCGGCTGAGCCGGATGCAGCGTATTCGGCGGTCCGCGGCAACCGGGGCGGACTCCACCAGCCCGTTGGCCTGCAGGCCAAGCAGGGAGCGGCTGACGACGGGCTGGCTCACGCCCACCGCCTGACTCAGTTCGCTCACACCCAACGGCCCCAATCGGTTCAGCGCCGCCAGCAGCGGAAAGTGGGCGGCCGGCATATTGATGCCGTTGGCCGCCAGCAGCGCCTGCGCCTGCGCCTGCAAGGACTCGCCGATGCGTTTGAAGCGCGTACCCAGAGCTAGAAAGCCCAGCTCTTTCACAACGTCATGTATCACGACGGTCTTAGATACCATGATATATATCATGCTATATTACAGCTGAGATATCAAGGAGGCGGTGCGATGGAGGCGTGCGACAGATCCAGCCCGGCTTTATTGGGTTGGGGACTGGGCTCGAGCAGGGATACTCGCTACCGACGCTCCTCTCCACTGCGCAAGTGAAGGGCCCAGCGCCTGCTTCAGCGGCCCGAGCCAGGGTTCGTAATGGCGCCATTGGTCCAGGCCGTCGCGGAAGATGGGGCGTCGCACCTGTTCGGAGCTCACGGTCCGTATCGCACGGTTGTTCTCGTAGAACCTGAGGCAGGCCTCTTCGAACGGTAAGCCGCAATGGTCGAGCAGGCGCCGAATCTCGCCTTCGGTGTCTGCGACCAGATCCTCGTAAATGACGCGGTGGATCCATCCTGGCAGCACTTCATCGAAGTGCGCCATCAGCTCGACATAGTCGCGGTAGTAGAGGCCAAGATCGGTGAGGCTGTAGGAGAACGAGTGGCCCCGCGCGAAATGTTGTTTGAACGCGGAAAAGCACGATCCTAGGGGATGGCGGCGCGCGTCGATGATCCGCGCGTTCGGCAAGATGAGGCGGATCAGGCCGATGTGGCGGAAATTGTTGGGCATCTTGTCGATGAAGAACGGCCGCCCGAGTTTGCGATGGATACGGGTTCGCTCGAGGAAGATGTCGCCGAGAGCGGCAAGATCGGCAGGTCCGCAGCCGGCCAGGGCTTTGGAACTCCCGGGCCAGCCGATGCGATTCGCGATGAATGAGATCTCGGGTAATTCCATGGTTCCTTCGACACTGGAATGGCAGGCGAGGATTTGCTCAATGAGGGTCGAGCCCGATCTCGGCAGGCCCAAGATGAAGATGGGTTCGTTCGAGGGCGATCCGCTGCCGGCCCGAGCCTCGAAGAAGGCCGGAGTGAACAAGGCCTTGGAACGGCGCACGGAGGCGGTCATCTCGTCGGCGTCATACTTGAGTTCGGCACGCCGCAACTGGGCGCCCCGCGCATAGTGATCGAAAGCCGCAGTGTGGTCGCCGCGATCTTCCAGCGCCTTGCCCAGCGCATAATACAGATGCAGGCGATCCTCGACGGCCAGGTCGGAGCGCTGCAGCTGCGCCGCCATGGTGGCTTGCTCCTCGGGGGAGAACGACGCGGTCTTCAGATTGGCCAGGCTCCAGTAGGCTTCTCCCAGGCCGGGGGCCATGACGATGCAGCGTCTGAAGGCTGCAACGGTATCCTGGTATCGTCCGATCGTCCGCAGCGCATGACCGTAATTCAGCCAGAGCTTCGGCTGCCGATCGTAGTCGGCCAGGAGCCCTTCATATAGCTTGATCGCCCGCTCATAGCCGCCGATCAGCGCGAGGCAGGCGGCCATGAGATTTCTATAGGCCGGATCCTTCGGGTTTCGGGCCGAGAGCTGCTCGATCTGGGCCAGAGCCTCAACGCCCTTCTGCAGACGAAAGAGCACGGTGGCATAGCTGAATCGAGCGCCGTCATGGCTCGGGTCGAGCTCGAGACAACGGGCGAGAAGCGGTTCCGCTTCGCTGTCGCGTCCCTGGCGGGCGACGGCATCCGCCAGCAGGCGCAGAGCCGCCGCGTTACGGCCGTCTCTCCTCAATCGCACACGCAGCTGCCGCTCGGCCTCGGCCGCGCGGCCGTGAAAAAGTGCGTCGGCGGCACCCTTGAGTGCGGGATCGGTGACCAGGGCGCGCGCGTGTTCGGCAAAGGCGGCCTCTGTTCCCTGCGTATCGCCGGTCAGAAACAACTGGTCGCCCAACGCCCGCCACGCTTCGGCCAAGTCCGGCTTGCGCGAAACCGCATGCCGCAAGGCGGCGATGGCCGAAGTCGTCTCCCCCAGAGCAACCAGCGTGAGGCCAAGCTCATAGTGGGTGTGCGCCGCCTCGGGATGAGCCATGGCCAAGGGCACCAGCAACGCGCGTGCGGCTTTGGGATCGCCGAGGCGTCGCTGCGCCGATCCCAAAATCAGGATGGCTCGCGGGTCCTGTGGGGTGAGTGCGAGCACCGCCATCGCCAGGCGCAGCGCGGAACTCGGATCCCTGGCGAGCAGCGCCGAGGCTTGCTCGATGGTCGGGGTATACGACAGTGACTGGCCGGGAGTTGTCCCCGGCCCGCGCTCAGCGGTATCAGAAGGAGTAGGACACTCTTCCATAGTAATAGCCGCCGTTGATGCCGAAGGCCGAGTATGGCAGCGGAAAGTTGAACACGTGGTGGCCGTCGGCCGGCGTGACTTGACCCGGCGCATTCGGATTGGCCACGTTCGGCATGTCGGGCGGCATGTGGTTGAACAGATTGTTCGCTCCCACGGCAAACTTCAGTGCGTGCGTGACATTGTAGGCGATGTCGAGATCGGTAATGGCGGTGGTGCCGATTCTCGTATCGGTGGCGGGATTGCCGGGGTAACTGTTGCCCGTGCCGTCGAGGCTGAGGATTTCCGAGCTGGGGCCGTAAACAGTCTCCCGCAGATTCACGTTCCACTTCGCATAGGTGACGTAGGCATTGAGGATGAGCTTCTCTTTGGGTGTCCCATCGACCAGGCCGGTGAGGGCGGCGGGTCCGAGCAGCTCTGTTTGCTGTGCGGCGACATTGGTCACCGCCGCCGGCAGCGGGTTCAACTGAGTAACGGTCGTCTCGTTGTAGTTCAAACCTGCGCTCCAATCCACATGCGTCATCTCGCCAAAATCCGAGGCGTAGTTGGCGGTGAATTCCGCGCCGCGCGTGCGGGTGTTCGCTCCGTTGCTGAAGATGCTGATACCGGTATAGCTCAGGCCCTGTTCATTGATGTCGTTGCCGTGCGCCTTGATGGCGTTGAGGACGCCTTGCGAGACGACGGTGCAGTCGTTGGGACCCGCACAGGTGGAACCCAGCAGAAAGTTGCTGTTGATGATGCGATTACGGATGTCGATCTGGTAGGCATCGAGGGAGATTTGCATCCTATCCATGGGATGGGCCATGAAGCCGATGCTGTAGTTGGTGGATTTCTCCGGCTTCAAGGGCGAGAAACCCGCCCGCTGGGCCGCCGGCGAGTTGGCCGGAAGCTGCACGTCCGCCGAATTCGGGGTGACGCTGGTGGAGGAATAATATTCCTCCGCCAGCGTGGGCGCGCGAAAGCCGGTGCTGATCGTGCCGCGCAGGGCGAAGGCCGGGCTGAAGTCATAGCGGGTGGTGAATTTTCCCACCGTCGCTTCGCCGAAGTCGCTGTAGTGCTCATGACGGCCCGCGAGATCCACCTTCCAGTCGGGGACCGGGTCGACCGCGAGGTCGATGTAGCCGGCGTAGTTGGTGCGCGAGTGAGTGCCCTGGTCGGTGGAGGTGAATCCGGGAAAGGACGCCGCGCCGAAGCCGAAGGTCGATGCCGGCTCGCCTTGATCGATGGTGAAAGTGTCCTTGCGCTCCTCACCGCCGAAGGCCAGGTTCAGGGGCGAAGCCAAGCCCACCGCGAAGTCGCGGTTGAAATCAAGATTGTTGGTCCACTCCGAGTTGATGAATGAACCATCGTAGAAGTCGGTTTGCGGCGTGATGGGCGTCGTGGAGTCCGCCTGCTGCGTGGCGTAGAGGTCGGCGTTGGCCGAATTGTTCGTGTAGATATTGTCCTTGTCGCGGCCGTAGGTGCTCGACAGATCCCAGTCCCAGCCGCTGACGCTGCCCTTGAGGCCCGCGGTGAACGAATAATCGTCCTCGATCAGCGCTTCCTGAGGGTTGAAGCCATCGGGGAAGGGAACTACGGTGGCGCCGGTGGAAGTGACGCCGGTGACGATGCTCGGGTCGCGATAATTCTCGTAGGCCGCGGAGACGCGGTGACCGTAGCTGCCGAAGCTGTAGAGCTTCGCGCCGCCAAAGTCGTAGCCGGAATTGTAGAACAGTTTGTACAGATCGAAGCTTGCGTCTCCGAACTGGTGATTGACGTCGGGAGAGTTCGGCGCAGCGGTCACACCGGCTGCGACCACGGGGCTCAAGCCCGGCAGCAGTGTGCCGTTTTGGGTGAAGAAGCGGGCGTCGGGGCCGCCCAATTGGCTGGCGTCGTGATAATCCTGCTCCGCGGTGACGTTGATGAAGCCCTTGGAGCCGATGGCGAAGCCGTTATTCAGCGTCCAAGAGCGCGTATCGCCGTCGCCTGCATAGTACTGGCCGCCCGTGCCCGAGATGCTGCCGCCGTGGTCGGCATCTTTCAGAATGATGTTCACCACCCCGGCGATGGCATCGGAACCGTACTGCGCGGCGGCGCCGTCCTGCAGCACTTCGATGTGATCGATGGCGCCCACGGGGATGAAACTCAAGTCGGCGGCGGCCGAGCCCGAATAGGGGCTGCCGCCATCGACCGCCAGATTGGCGGTGGGGTGACGCCGCTTGCCGTCGACGAGCACCAGGGTGTCGTTGGGGTTGAGGCCGCGCAACGCCGCCGATACCGTCAGCGCGGCGGTGTCGTAGCCGAATACCTGCGCGTTGAAGGAGGGCACGTTCTGCGCCAAAGCCGAGAACAGATCCGGGGGACCGACACGTTGCAGCGCACCGGCGTCGATCACGGATATGGGCGCGGCGCTGTCGGCCGCTCTTACCCCCGTGAGGCGGGTACCGGTGACGATCACTTCCTGCAACGAAGTCTCGCTGTCGGCGTTGGCACCTGCCGCCGTCGTGTCGGCAGCATGCACTCGTCCTGCTGCAGCAATCGCCAGAACGCTGCTGATGCACCTAGCTAGATGTTTCATCGGTCTACCCCTTTACTTTACGTAGTGTCTATCCCAATCAAGCTGTCCCGAATCCGCGCGCCGTGAACACAGCCGTTCGTGTCGAGCCGTGAAGCCTGCGATTCCCATGGCAATGCCCTGAATGGCGGTCATGGCCGCACCAGCAAGCCGACGCCGCGTCCGCGCGGATCGGGAGCCACGAGCGGCGTGCGGCCGAGTATCTCGATCGCCGCGATGTCGCCGTTGAAGCCCTTCTCCAACACATAACCGCGCGTCTTCAACTCCGCGCTCACGGCGGGAGGGAACGGGCCGTAGGGCTCGTAGAAAATAGTCTGCGACGGCAGCAGTTGATGATGGTAGCGGGGGGCGTCGACCGCCGCCTTCAGCGGCAAATGGAAGTCGTAGACGTTGACCAGCACCTGAAATACGGAGGTGAAAATCCGCGAACCGCCCGGTGTGCCGATGACCATGGCGACGCGACCGTCCTTGACGAGAATCGTGGGAGTCATGGAGGAGAGCGGGCGCTTGAAGGGCGCGATGGCATTGGCCGTGCCGCCCACCACGCCGAACATATTGGGCGAGCCCGGTTTGGCGGAGAAATCGTCCATCTCGTCATTCAGCAGGAAACCGGCGCCCTCGATCACGACACCGGAGCCGAAGGTGCCGTTCAGGGTGTAGGTGTTCGAGGCTGCGTTGCCCCAGCGATCGACGATGGAAAAATGAGTGGTCTGCGGTTTTTCCAGGCCCGGAACGACTGACGCGGTGGGAGAGGGTTTGTCCGGGTTGACCTCCCGCGCGCGGCGCGCCAGGTACTCCGGAGCCAGCAGCGCAGCGATGGGCACTTTGACGAAGTCGGGGTCGCCCAGATAGGCAGCGCGATCGGCAAACACGCGCTTTTCAATTTCCGCGAGCAGATGCAGGTATTGCGCGCTGTTGAGGCGCTGGCCCGCAAAGAGCTTGGCGTCATCGGCCTTCATGTCCAGCATTTGCAGCAGAGCGATTCCACCCGAACTGGGCGGTGGCGCGGTAATGACGGTGAAGCCCTGCCACTGACCCTCGATGGGCTCGCGCCAAACGGCTTTATAGTTCTGCAGATCCGCGTGCGTGATCAGGCCTTTGACCGTACCGCGCGACATCTGCGCGACGATCAGGTCCGCGGTTTTGCCCGAATAAAACCCAGCCGCGCCGTCGTCGGCGATCCTTTGGAGAGTGTCCGCAAGTTCCGGCTGGCGAAAACGCTGTCCCACCTTCATGCGCATGGCCCACCGCGCAAAATCGGTGCCCGTGCTCAGGTGCGGCAGTTCGTAGGTACGCTCGGCGATGAGCCCGGGCGAGACGATGAATCCGTCGCGGGCAAGGGCAATCGCTGGCGCCAGATCCTGTTTCCAAGTCAGGCGGCCGAAGCGCCGATGCGCCTCGGCGAGCCCGCGCACCGTGCCTGGGACCCCCGTGGAGAGGGTGCCCACCAGGCTGAGATCGGGCACCGGCTGTCCGTCTTTGCCCAGATACATGCCGGCCGTGGCAGCGGCGGGCGCAATCTCGCGGTAGTCCAGGAAGTACGGCTTGCCGCCGACGTACAGAGTGAGGAATCCGCCGCCGCCCAAGTTGCCGGCCCCGGGATACGTCACAGCCAGCGCAAACCCGGTCGCCACCGCCGCGTCGACCGCGTTTCCGCCTTCCCGCAGCACGTTTTTCGCCGCCTGCGCACCGTAGATGTCGGGCGCGGCTACCGCCCCGGCGTCCAGGACTAGCGTCGGGTCCGTGGGTGGCTGGGTCTGGACAGCGTCGGCTTCGACGGCTCCGGTCCCCAGTGCAAGCATGAGACAGGCGATGCCCGCGAGCGCCTGGAACGGGTGGTTCCGGACTGTTGTTTCTCTATGGCTCAAGGGCCTGCGACGCTTCATTTGACCACCCCTCAATCTCGTACCACCGGCCGCGCGCTAGGCGGTGCGCGCCAGCCGATTCGGCTTGGGTTCGTAACTGATGATGCTCAAGGAGCCGATTGCCCCCTATGGATTGGAAATCTAGGTGTGGGGGCGTGAGAGTTGCGTGTGGCGAAATCTCCACTATGCTGTGGCTAGATGGACGAGCCCGCCCGCTATCGCTGGATTGCCGCGCACATTCTGCCGTGTGAGCCGGAGCTGCGAGGCTGGCTCAAGCGGCATCTCGGTGCCCTCAACACCAATGATGTGGACGACTTGGTTCAGGAGGCGTTCGCACGCATCTGGGCCGCCGATTTCTCCACCATTCGCAACGGGCGCTCGTACCTGTATGCGACGGTGAGGCACCTATTGGCCGAATATGCGCGCCGCAGCCGCATCGTGCAGATCGAGCTGTTAGGGGAAATCGACTCCCTGAGCATCCTCAGTGAGGAGCCTGGTCCCGATCGCCGGGTGGGCGCACGGCAGGAACTCGACCGGTTGCGCGTGATCGTTGCGGCGCTTCCCGCCCAGTGCAGGCGAGCCTTCGAGTTGTGCAAATTCGAGGGACTGGCGCATCGTGACATCGCACAGCGCATGGGCCTGAGTGAAAAGACGATTGAGAACCACCTGACCCGTGCACTGGCGCGCATCGGCGAGGTGCTGGCAGCCAGCAGGCCGGCCTGGGAGTCAGCCATTTCGGAATCGGCGGCAAAGCATGCGGACGGCACAGATCGTGGAACCGATTAGCGAACAGGCCGCGCGCTGGGTGGTGCGCGCGGCTGACGGAACATTAGATCCCGAACAACAGCGGGAGCTGGATGTCTGGCTGAATGCCGATCCACGGAATCGCGGCGCGTACATTCGCGCGCGCGCTCAGTGGGTGGACCTCGATCGACTCGCTGCGTTGCATGGACCTGCGAGTTCGGAGGCGACCAAGCGCGAAAGCGGCGTCAGGATTTCCCGACGTGTACTACTCGCCGCCGGCGTTGCCGCGATCGCCGTCGGCGGCTTGTCATGGATGGCTCTGCGGGATAGTAAGGAGCGCTACGCCAGCGGTATCGGTGAGGTCAGACGGATTGCGCTCGAGGATGGCTCGACCCTGCTGCTCAATACGGACAGTGAAGTGACGGTGTGGTTCAGCAAGCACAGGCGCAATATTCAGTTGATCCGGGGCGAAGCGCTGTTCGAAGTTGCGCACGACAGGGAGCGGCCCTTCTTCGTGGAGGTGAACGATGTCGTCGTGCGTGCGGTTGGGACTGCGTTTGCAGTGCGCCTGGAAGCGGCCCAAGTCGACGTCACCGTCACCGAGGGTGTGGTTGAAGTGACGGAACCCGCGGCAGCGCCTGGGTCTGCAGAGCCCGGACCGTCCGCCTCGCGCTCCGAGACGCGGCGGGTGGCGGCGAACGAAAGAGCCATCATCACCCACGCGCGCGCGCCGCAAGTTCATTCCATTACACCCGCCGAGGCGGATCGGCGCCTCGCCTGGCGACAGGGCATGGTGTCCTTCGACGGTGAATCCCTGCAGATGGCGGTGGCCGAGATCAATCGTCATAACCGCCGGCAGATCATCGTCGATGATCCGGCACTGGGGGCAAAGCCCATCGTGGGCGTCTTCCGGGCCACCGATCCCAGCGGCTTTTCGGTGGCTGCGGCGCTGGCGCTCAAGGCCACTGTTGTTCCGGATGCTGAAATCATTCGGATTCGGCCGGCGACCGCTCAAACGCCGAATTAGCGGTCGATTGCCGGAAACCCCTCGTTACCAGCCGCCGCCGCCGATTCCTGTTGCGGCGCCAGAATCAAAGGCGCGCTAGAGCGCAATAAGTACAATATGTAAGGGGATGATTCTAAAGGCCGGCGCGTAGCCGATACGATGAGCGCACTTATTCTCGCATCAGTTCTCGCGTTCGCCTCGCCGGTACCGGCGGCCGCGCAGCAGGTGCGCACGTTCAATGTACACGTGCGGGATCCCGCGGGCGCCATCCGTGCCTTTGGAGCTCAATCCGGATTTCAGATTCTGGCCTCGGCCGACGATTTGAAGGGTAAGCAGTTCAATCCCGTCAGTGGAGACATTTCCATCGAGCAGGCATTGGACGATCTCTTGGCCGGAACCGGCTTGGATCATCGTTACGTCGGCGACCGTGCCGTCGCACTGGTACGGAACGATCGCCCATCGACCGGTTCTTCTCAATCCCCGCGCAATGGGCCAGAGGCTGCG
Source organism: uncultured Gammaproteobacteria bacterium (assembly GCA_963837435.1). Lineage (GTDB taxonomy): Bacteria > Pseudomonadota > Gammaproteobacteria > Steroidobacterales > Steroidobacteraceae > Bog-1198. The sequence goes on along the minus strand of CAWINJ010000005.1, from coordinate 39,424 downwards.
CCGGATGCAGAGAAGAATCCCGCCGCCGGCGTTCCTACAGCGCAAATCGAAGAGCAGCCGTCATTGGAAGGCTCGGATCATTCCCTACAAAACGCTGCGACTCGCAATAAGGTCGCGCAAATCGACGAGGTCGTCGTTACCGGCACACGCCAGCTCGGGGTCAAGGCGGCCGACAGCGCCGCGCCCATATCCGTGATCGACGCTGGTGCGCTGCAACGCGTGGGTCCCCCCGATCTGTTCGAGGCCCTGGCGCAGAACGTGCCCTCCTTCAACGCGCGGGTGTTCGGCTACGACACTGCCGCGCTGACGGTGTCGGCGGCGCTGCGCGGCCTCAACCCCAACGACACCCTGGTGCTCGTCGATGGCAAGCGGCGCCACCCCACCGCGAATCTCGGCGTCGACAATGGCAGCCCGTTTTCGGGCTCCGCGGCCGCGGACTTGAGTTTCATCCCCGTGGGCGCCATCGATCACGTCGAAGTGCTGCAGGACGGCGCCGCCGCGCAGTACGGTTCCGATGCCATCGCCGGGGTGGTGAACATTATTCTGAAAGATGCCGACCACGGCGGCAGCATCTCGGGCACGGGCGGCCAGTACTATGCAGGCGACGGCGACACGCGCTCCTGGACGCTGAATAACGGCTTCGCCATCGGCTCCAAGGGTTTCATCAATGTCACCGCGGAGCAGGATTATCACGACGCCAGCCAATTGGGCGGCCCCGACGCCCGCTTCTTCACCCAAAACGGCACGCTGCTGCCGGGCTTGAGTCCCGTGGTCGCGGCCGGCGTGACCGGCGCGCCGAATTCCCCCGACGTCAATCACCAGTTCGGAGACGCGAGCTTCGATCTGTACAAGCTGTTCTACAACTTAGGCTACGACTTCGACGGTGCGAAACTCTACAGCTTCGGCAGCTACGGTCACCGCATCGCCGCGGCCTATGAGAACTATCGCGACCCGAGCATTGTCACCGGCGTCGACTCCGCCGGCGCCACCGTGGTGCCGTTCCCGAAGGGTTTCAACCCGGAGGAAGCACTGGCCGAGAACGATTTCTCGTTCACGGCCGGCCTCAAGGGCACGGTTAACGCCTGGGATTGGGATGTGTCCACTACCTATGGCAGCGACAGGGACGACATCTACACCGACAATTCCGCCAACGCGGATCTGTTCTCCTACCTGCAGTCGACATCGCAGAGTCCGATCACTCCTCAAACCAATTTTTATGACGGCGCCTTCATCAACACGGAATGGACCAATAATCTCGACATGAACAGAGATTTAGCGGTGGGCTTGGCTTCGCCCCTGAACCTCGCCGTCGGCGCCGAGCTGCGCAGGAACACATTCACCATCGATCGAGGCGAGCCGGCATCGACCTTCGGCTTCGGCGCCGCGTCCTTTCCCGGATTTGAATCCACCGACCAGGGCACGCACACGCGCACCAACTACGCCGGCTACATCGACCTCGCGGTCGACCCGGTCCCCGACTGGAAGGTGGACCTCGCGGGCCGCTATGAGCACTACAGCGACTTCGGCGAAGCGACGGTGGGAAAATTCACCACCCGCTATGACTTCAGCCCGGCCTTCGCCCTGCGCGGCACGCTCAGCACCGGCTTTCGCGCGCCCACGCTGGCGGAGGAATATTATTCGGCCACCAGCGTCACGCCGAACTTGGCGAACGTACAGCTTCCGGCCAACTCGCCGGCGGCCGTGCAGGCGGGCTTTGCAGCCTTGAAGCCGGAGAAGTCCGATAACTACAGCATCGGCTTGGTGGCCCATCCCCTTGACAGGATGCAAATCTCCCTCGATGCCTACCAGATCGACATCCGCAATCGCATCGTCAACAGCAATCTTCTCCTAGGATCGGAATGCGCGGGTGTCGGCGCCTGCACCGTCGTCTCGCCCGGGGTTCTCGGCGCCATCAAGGCGCACGGCAACGACATCGATGAACAGGGCCTGAGCTACACCGGCATCAGCATCTTCAGCAACGGCGCCAACACCCGCACGCGCGGCGCGGAATTCGCCGCCAACTACGCCTCGGATTTCGGCGAGATGACGCATGTGGATTGGAGCGCGGGTCTGAACTACAACGAGACCACCGTCACCCAGTTGAATCCGCTGCCGGCGGCGGTGACCAATGTCGCCGCACAGCAGACGGTGCTTCTCGGGCCCTTCGCGCTGACCGGCCTGACTGGCGAGACGCCGAAGGAGAAGCTCATCCTCAATGCCTACGTCACCCATGCGAAGTGGAACGTGAATCTGCGGGAAACCGTTTATGGACCCAGTTCGCAGATCGTCAGCCTCGACGGCACGGGCAACAGTTACCCCGGCAATCCCGCCACCGATACGCGAATCGGCACCACCGCCATTACCGATCTCGACATCGCCTACAATGTCACGCACGCACTGAAGTTTGCCGTGGGAGCGAACAATCTGTTCAACCACATGCCGCCCGACATGCCGAACGTGGCCAATCCGAATGCGCCCGGTCAGGTCACGCCGGCGGACGGCCACTATGTCTATGGCTTTCCGCTGCCGTACTCTCCTTTCGGCATCGACGGCGGGTATTACTATGGGAGAGTGGCGTACTCCTTTTGAGCTTGAAGCCATTGACATGGCGATTGCAGCGACCTCGACCCAGCCCGATCGGCCTGACGGTGAATGAGGACAAGATGATTTTGTTATATGGTTGGAGAAGCGAGTTATACGGTTGAACAAATAAGCTATAATGAGCGTGGCAGCCCGGGGAGTCGAGCCGGGCTTGAGTAGGCGGAGGGGATATGCTGAGCACACCCGGTGGCAATGACGTCGGCTACAACGGCCTTACCGATCTCACGCTGGGGCTGCCGGCGGAGGCCTACTTCGATGCGCGCCAGTACGAACGCGAACTGCAGCGGATTTGGTACCGCAATTGGGTCTATGTCGGCCGTTCCAGCACCCTGGCGGGCGCGCGATCATTCCAGACTTTCACGCTCGGGGACCAGAAGATACTGCTGGTGCGCGACGATGCAGGGGTGCTGCGAGGCTTCTACAACACCTGCAGGCATCGCGGCGCGGCGTTGTGCCGCGAGTCTGAAGGCACGCTGCGCGCCGGGAGCATCATCTGCCCCTACCACGCCTGGACTTACAATCTGCAGGGCGATTTATTGCGCACTTCCTCGAAGAGCCATGCCAGCGGCTTCGATGTGGCCGATTTCCCGCTGTATCCGATCAAGGTCAGGGAATGGAGCGGCTTCGTGTTCGTCGCATTGACCGAGAATCCTCCGGCTTTCGAGAAAATATTCGACGTGCCGCTGAATCGGCTCGACTCCTGGCCGCTGCAGGATCTCATCGTCGGCCACGTGATGCTCAAGACCATCGAGAGCAATTGGAAGATATTCTGGGAGAACTACAACGAATGCCTGCATTGCCCCGGTGTGCACCCGCAGCTCTCGCAGCTGGTGCCCATCTATGGACGCGGGCTGCTCGAGGAGAAGGACGACCCCCGGTGGAGCGCGCACGCGGGGGATGCCGATCCAAGGTTCAAGGGCGGCATGCGAGAGGGCGCCGCGACCTGGTCTCTGGACGGCAAGACCACCGGCATCCCATTTCCCGGCCTATCCGAAGAGGATCGCAAGGCCGGCTATGTATATATGACGGCTTTGCCCTCGGTGTTTCTGGTCGGCCACGTGGATTATGTGCGCGTGGTGCGCTTGCTGCCCTTGGGGCCCGAGCGCACGGAATTGCGCATCGAGTATCTTTTCTCGCCCCAGACCCTCGCGAAGCCGGATTTCGACCTGCGCAATGTGGTGGATTTCACCAACCGCGTCATGACCGAGGATGCGCAGGTCTGCGAGCTCAATCAGCAGGGACTGCGCGCGGCGCCCCACCTGCGCGGGGTGGTGATGCCGGAGGAATACGTCATCCATCAATTTCATGAGTGGATCGGCGCTGAGCTGGCGCGCGTTTAGTCCGCCGGCCGCGGTACTGACGGCCGCGCTGTGTGCAACGGCCTGCGGCGGCGGGCATCAGGCTGCGCCCGGCGCCGAAGCGCCGGTGCTGAACATTTACAATTGGGCCGATTACATCGGCTACAACACCATCGCCGAGTTCGAACGCAGAACCCACATCAAGGTGGTGAGCCAATTCTACGATTCGAATGAAACCCTGGAAGCGACCATGCTGACGGGCCACTCCGGCTACGACATCGTCAGCACCACCACCGGCTTCTATGGCCATCAGATCAAGGCGGGCGCCTACATGCCGCTCGACCGCTCGAAGTTGAGCAATTGGAAGAACCTCGATCCCGCGGTGCTGGCGGTGCAATCGCAGGCCGATCCCGGAAATCGATACGCCGTGCCCTACCTGCACGCCATGAACGGCTTCGTCTACAACGTGGACATGATCAAGGCGCGCATGCCCGATGCGCCCACCGACAGCCTGGCCATGCTGTTCGATCCGAAGGTGATCTCGCGCTTCGCCGACTGCGGCGTAACATTCTTGGATTCGCCGGAGGATGTGATCGAGCTGGCGCTCGCCTATCTGCACCTGGATCCGAATTCGCAGAAGATCGAGGATCTGCATGCGGCCGAGAACCTGGTGATGGCCATACGGCCCTACATTCGAACCTTCGATTCGAACGATTACTTCCATCAATTGGCCTCGCAGGAAATCTGTTTGGCCATCGCCTGGTCGAGCGACTACTACGTTTCCCAGGCCCGGGCGCGCGAGGACGGAACCGGCGCGCATCTGGCCTTCGTGCTGCCCAAGGAAGGCTCGAACATCACTTACAACGCGTTCCTGATTCCGGCCTCGGCGCCGCACCCGGAGGCCGCGCACAAATTTCTGAATTTCATATTGGAGCCGAAGGTCATCGCCGAGATCACCAACGACATCCACTACGGCAACGACAACCTCGCGGCACGCCCCTTCGTCAATCCGGACATTCTGGCAGACCCGGCCGTGTACCCGACGCCGCAAGTGCGGGCGCGGCTCTACCTGCCCGCCGAACTGGGCGCGGACTACTATCGGCAGCGCACCCGGGTGTGGACTCACATCAAGACCGGACAGTAGCCCACGGCGACGCGCGGTACGCCCGACCCTCGCGCCAGGCAACGTGCACCTCCGCGGCGCCGAATATTGGGATATTCACGCAGTTGTTTCACGTCGGTAATCGCGTTGTCATGTCCTTGGTGAACGGGGCTCCAAACGGGTGATTTCGGCAAAAAAAGGCCCGAAATCGGCTGTTTTTGTGACCTGAAGCATGCTTTCCCGGCCCCTGGAAATGTACAGTTCCGCCCCCATAAAGGACATGGGCCGCCAGGGACGACCGGCGGTCGACGAAGTGTAAATTTAGGAGTGGAATATGCTTGGAATGGTAGCCCGGTGGGGCCATAACACGCTGTTGATCGGATTGGCTCTGATGACCTGCGTGATTTTTTTCAGTTTGTTCAAATAAAGAGCAGAGGCCACGCGGCGCAGCGCGTGCGCCCTCGATCCCGGCAGGGGATTCATTGAGACGGTGCCGAGGAATCGGCTTCGATGTCCGCCGCCTCGAGGTGCTTGGACTTCCACAGCACCCAGCCGTAGTAGCACAGATAGTAGCCGGCCAGCACGAAAAATATCCCGACGGTGAGCGGGCTCCTGACCATGGATGCCGGCGCGAAAGCTTGCGAGGGATCCGCCGCGGGAGCAGCGGCCGTGGCCGCATTCGCGAGCGTGCGCGCGCATGTGCGCCGCCGTACACCTGCATGAGCCGAAATGCCAGGCGCCCCAAGAAACAGCAGCGACACCGCAATGCCGGTATAGGTATGCGGCACGTAGTGCAACCGTCCGCCGAACATGAGAAAGCGAGTCCGCTGCGCTCCCCACACGCCTAGGGCGATTCCGAGCGCCGCACCCGCGAGTTCGGCGCTCAGGAATTGAGCAGACCTGCAGCGCCGCCGGCAGCAGCAGGCACACCACCACCGTCAGCAGCACGATGCGCAAGGTCATTCGTGCAGGCCGCAGCGGCTGGCGTCCGAAGTTGCGCCGAAACCGCCGGTAGATGGCGAACACCACCAGAGCGGCGAACAGAAAGGGGCCGATTTGCGAAAAGTCCGGTTGCATTTCGCGGATACTACACCAGCAATGGGCGTACACGGTTGAACACGCAACCCGCATCGAGCCGCGCGCCGGGCGAACTGACGCGCGGTGTCGGTCCGTGGGCGGCGATGGCCGTCAATGTCGCCAACATGATCGGCACCGGGCGTATTTCTGAAGACCCGCGTCATGACCTGCAATGTCGGCAGCGCCAAGATGGTGCTGCTGGTCTGGGCTGGCGGCGGGGCTGCTGTCCCTCGCGGGCACCTTCTCCTATTCGGAAATTGCGGCGATGATGCCGGAGGCGGGCGGCGACTACGTCTATCTGCGGCGCGCCTACGGACGCCTGGTCGGATTTCTCTATCGGCTGGATGGCCTTCACGGTGGCGCGGGCCGGATCCGCAGGCGGCGCTGGCGGTGGGCCTCGCGATATTCATGAATGTGGCTTTGGGCGGCGCTCTCGAACACTGGCATCTCGGCTGCCGCGCTCGGCGGGCCCGCCGCCCTGAGCGGCCTGACCCTGGTGGCGCTCGCAGCGATTTGGATGGTGGCGCTGATCAATTGCGCCTCGGTGACAGCCGGCGGGCGCATGGCGCTGGCACTCACCATCGCCAAGGTGGGCTTGGTGCTCGAGCGTCGGGCGTCGGCGCCTTTGCCTTTGCATCCGGCGACTGGGGCCACTTCGCGCAGTCCGGACTTGGCTGGCACCTGCGAAGGCGTGGCGAGCAGCGCGCGCGGCGGCATCGCAGGCTTCGGCGCCGCGATGCTCGGTGCGCTGTGGGCCTACGACGGCTGGCAGAATGTCGCGCCGCTCGCGGGCGAGATCCGAGATCCGCAGCGCAACCTGCCGCGCGCCTTCGTCGGCGGCACGCTGGTGGTCACGGCCCTGTACCTGTTCGTCAATGTGGCTTATTTCTACGCGCTGACGCCGCTTCAGATCGCGAGCGTGCCGTCGAGTTCATCGGTGGCCACGGAAGTGCTGAAGCGTTTCCTGGGGCCCATGGCCGTCTCGATGACCGCCGTCGCGCTCATGGTCTCCTCATTCGGCTCGCTGCAATCCAGCGTGCTGGCCAACTCGCGCATCCCCTTCGCCATGGCGCGGGACGGGCTGTTCTTCCGCAGCCTGGCCCGACTGTCGCCGCGCTCGAATGTCCCCGCTCGAGCGATCCTGGCGCAGGCAGCGTGGGCCAGCGTACTCGCTGTATCCGGTTCCTATGACACGCTGACCGACTCGGTGATTTTTGCCTCCTGGCTGTTCTACGGCTTGGTGACCGCCTCGCTGTTCGTCTTCAGAAAGTCGATGCCGGATGCGCCGCGGCCCTATCGCGCGTTCGGCTATCCGGCGATCCCGATGATTTTTCTGCTGGTCACCGCGGCTCTGCTGATCAATACCTTCATCGCCGCGCCGCGCCAGGCGGCGCAAGGCCGTCGTCCTGCTCGCGGCAGGACTGCCCTTTTACTGGTATTGGTCGAGGCAGCAGCGCCGATAACTCAGCGTTGCTCGCCCGGCAGATCGAAGACCAGCACCTCGGCGTCTAGGGCGCCGCTCAGGTGCAGCGGTGCGCCGTCGCTGATTCGCAGCGCATCCCCGTCCTCGAGCCCTGTGCCGTTGGCCGTGAGCGCGCCGCGCGCCACGTGCAGGTAGATCCGCCGGCCGCGCGCCACCTCGAGGTCGGCGCGCTCGGCGCCGGTGAACAGCCCGGCGTAAATTCGCGCATCCTGATGAATCAGCACAGAGCCGTCCTCGCGATCCGGCGAGGCGATGAGGCGCAGCCGCCCGCGCTTCTCCTCGGGTGCGAAGCGCTTTTCCTCGTAGCTGGGTTCGATGCCGCGCCGCTGCGGCTGAATCCAAATCTGCAGGAAGTGAACCGCCTCGCTCGGGCTGGGGTTGAACTCGCTATGCCGCACGCCTGTGCCCGCGCTCATGCGCTGCACGTCGCCCGGCCTCAACGTGGACCCGTTGCCCATGGAATCCTTGTGCGCCAGGGCACCGTCCAGCACATAGCTGATGATTTCCATGTCGCGATGTGCATGCGTGCCGAAGCCGGCGCCAGCCTGGACCCGATCCTCGTTGATGACCCGCAGGGGCCCGAATTCGACGTGCTCCGGGTCGAAGTAGTCGGCAAATGAGAAACTGTGAAAGGACTTCAGCCAACCATGGTCGGCGAATCCACGCTCGCTGCTGCGCCTGATGTCGTTCATGAGAATCCTCCTTGATCCTAGAATGGGGTCGAATGAACTGATTTAAAAGACCATAATATCGGGGTTATCCATCGACTGATTGGATATATTCCCCGGGTCGTCTCCCCAAAACAGGTAGGAGAAGCCCTACACCGAGTCCGGTGCCGGCCCGACTGCGCGGGCGCTCGCCTGCGGCTATGGTCCCACTGCGTTCAATCGGAAGGGAGACAAGAATGCTGTCATGGACCAGCTCGTGGACGCGAATTCTCTTCGCATTTCCCGTCTCGATTTTGGCGAGTTGTCTGGCCACGGCGTCGGTGGACTCCGGTCCGCGCGGCTGTCACGGGACCGGGCCATCCAATTTCGATTACTTGGTGCTCGCCAGCATCGCCGACTCGCCCCAGGGGCTGGCCATGGTGAACTATCGGCCGGCGTCCCCACACGGCGCGCCGGGTTCCTAGCTAAGCTAGGGATTCGCCGCCGCCGGCCCCAGCTGCATCACGGCATTGTTGTTGTCGTCGTTGAAATAGACGATCTGATTGCCCGCGGCATCGACGGTGGCTGCCAGTCCGAACAGCGCGCCCGGGGTGCCATTATCGACCTGCAGCGGTTGACCGACAAACCCGCCGGGCAGCACCGGCGATACTTCTATGAGGAGGTTCGTCGAAGCGCTCGGCGTGCTGACTCCGATATCCGCGTTGGCGACCAGCAGATCGCCGTTCTTCAGCAGGGCGGCGCTGAGCGGCGTGCTGAGCGGGGCCCCGTGCGCAATGACTTTGGCCGATGCACTGGAAGTCCCCGTGAAGGTCGGAACGGCGGTGGGAATCGTGGCAGCCGTGCATTGGCCGTTGACGATCACGCCATCCTTCGCGATGCTCGACACGCCCGTGATGGCAATGACACTGGCCGAGCTCGTGGCGACGACGTACAAGGTGTCGCTCGCCGCATCGTAGGTCAGCCCGGCAGGTCCGAAGATGCTTCCCGGCGTGCCGCCGCTGCAAATTCCCGTGACGATCTCGGTCAGCGAGGTCTGCGCATCTTGATCGAGGCTGATTCGGTCGACGGTGCCGCCGGAACCGATGGTGCCCCCGGGTGCGTTCGACACATAGATGGCCGCGGGCTGAGTGGCGGTGGCGGGCACGTAGGCCGCTCCCCAGGGGCCAGCGAAGGTATCGCTCGAGAACGGCTCGGAGACGGTGCCGTCGGCGCCGGTGAGCGGATTGAAGTTCGAGGTCCACGCGGCCGCCACGATGCTGTCATCCGGCAGCATCGCGAGAGCATTGCAGCCTTGCAGGTCCGCCGACTGTGCAATCCGGTACGGCGTCGAGCCGACGGTGGGATGCAGTCCGATGATGGTCGTACCCGTGCCTTGAACGTTTCCCGAGGGCGGCGTCGTGGAGTTGTCGGTGGCGTTGTTGAAATTGCAGACCACCAAATCGCCCTTGGCGATCAGGCCCGCGGTGGCCGGAGCAATCGTCAGACCATAGGGATTCTGATCGCCGTTGATCGGGTCGACGGTCGACCCGATCGTGGGTATGGCCCCCGTCGGCGTCAAGGCGCTGAGCAGGTTGGGGATGACTGTCACGGCTGCCGATGCCGACATGTTGCCGCCGGTACCGGTGCAGCTGAGCGTGTAGGTATAAGATCCGGCAGCCGTGGGCACGACCATTTGCGCACCGCTCGTCATTTGCGTGCCGCTGAAGGCCCCGCCGGATGAGCTCGACGTCGCGGCCGTGCAGGAGGTGGAGTAGGCCGAAGTCCATGCCAGGTTCACCGACTGGCCGAGATTGATGGTGGTCGACGCCCCCGGCTGCGAGAAGCTCACCGTCGGTGCGGGCATGCTCGAGCCGTACCCGCTGCCGCTGCTGCCGCCTCCGTCGCCGCCGCATCCGGTCAACAGCGCTGCCAGGATTCCGGACGTCAATCTTCCCCAGTTTGAAATGTGCATGGCGATGTCGGACCTCTCGTGTCGGGTGATCTGACATTGGTGCGAAGAAGCGAGCGAATGGTTGTGCCAGGCCGCCGTGTGCGGCTATATCTCGATCGGCGAGACCTCGGTGCGGACGTTTGGAATCCGCGCAGCGTCAGAAGAATCCGTGCAGCTCGACGAAGTACAGCCGCTGGTGCTCGGAATTGTCCTGCGGGATGCCGTCGTTCCAGCGAAAGCCCGAGCGTATTTGCACGAATTGGATCGGCGTGAGCTCGTAGACCAGGCTCCAGCGCGTCTCCTCGCCATTGGGTACGGCGCGGTTGGGATTGAGAAACTCTTCCGTGATCTTCAAATTGTTGCCGCGTGCGATGAGCCAATTGGCCTCGAGCAGCGTCGCGAGCTGCTTGCCCTGATCGTTGGCAATGCTTTGATCGTCGGTAATCTCGGCCTGGGCCAGCCATGAGATGGGTCCGGTCCGCAGCCCGCCGAACACGCCATAGGCATACTTGGCCCCGCCGGGTTGATCGTTGCTGTTGGCGGCGATTCCCACCCGCCATTGGGATTCCACGAACATCAGTTGCGTGCTGTATTGCTTGCCGTTGCCGGTGACGGGGCCGCCGGCGGTGCCATTGGTGACGGCGAGCTGCGCATCCCAGCGACCGCGCTCCCAGCCGAATTCCACCCCTTGATCGGGCGTCGTCATATTGATGCCGGTGGCCGTGAGGATGAACGCGGTCTGGTCCTGCAGCCGCAGGCCGAAGGGCAGGTACATCTGCCCAGCCTTCACATACCAGTCGTGCGTGGGCGCCCAGAACAACACATAGGCTTCGCGGTTGAGCGCACCGCCGGGAGCGACCTGCTCATCCACATAGGCGAGCAATCTATTGGGGATGACCTCAGCTTCCAAGTAAACCCGGGTTTGCTCGAGCGAAAATTCTTGCACCGAGCGAGTATCCGGCACCTGCGTCAGAGAGGCGTCGAAGCGAAGGTCGCCGCCCGCGCGCAGGTAGGGACCGAGTTGGCCGGTCCAATTGTCGAGCTGCGTGTCGATGTGCTGCGCCGGCAGCACCGTTTGGGCGAATATGTCGCCGAAGGGGGTGCGCAGGCCGCCGCCTGTCGGATTGACATGGCATTGCCCGCACTTGAAGCCGAGTTGAACGGCGAGATACGGTTCGGCATGTGCCGCACAGGAAGCGAGGCAGAGCAGCACGCCCAGGCAGCGCAACCCGAATCGATGATGTCGGGCGATCATGGGGCGGACTCCACGGTAAATTGGAATGAGACATCCGCACCCAGGGTCGCGGCGCTCATGTCGGCCAATGCCGCAGGTCCAGTGCCGCGCAGGGTCACCCGATAGACACCGGGATCGAGCGGCGCGGCAGGCGTGATCATCAGTACCGCCGCATTGCTCGATGCCAGCGCCGCGCCGGCCGATATGCGGCTCGAGCCCGCGCCGACGTCTCCCGTAGCGGCGGCACCGGCGCCGCCGGCAGCGCCGAGGCGTTCCAGCATGACCGTGGTGCCGTTCACCAGCGATCCGTCGACATCCCGCGTAAAGGTCACCAGAATATGCAGAGGCGACGTCGCGACCACGGCGCGATCGAGGGGGGCGGTGGTTTGCACCGCGAGGATTTGCGCCTGCGCAGCCGCGGCGTTCGGAGCGCCGTTGGTGATCCATTGGCGGATCGCATCGATGGTGGCTTGCGGTAGAGGCGTCTCCCCGAGAGGCATCTGTCCGCCGTCGATACCCGGCAGGCCCTCTATCTTGTGCACCATGTAGCTGTCATCCGGATCGCCGGGCTTTACCCGCAGCAGATTCGGCTGCTCGACGCTCGGCACGCCGACCAGCAGGTTGTAGCTGTGGCCGGCATCGAGCTGCAGACCTTCCGGCGCGCTCGCCCCGATGTGGCACTTGGAGCAGATGGGCGTGAACACATTCTCTTGGATCGATTCGAAGTCGGCCGTGACCGGGCCGCCGGAGCCTCCGCCTGAGGACAGTGGCTGGCCGTTTTGATCGAGGCCCTCGCCGTTGCCGGCGCATCCCGCGGCGCAACTGGCCAGAAACAGGGCGGCCCAAGCGCCATATCGGTCGATCTTCATACGAACTCGCAATGAGGTGGACGAGGAGTAAGTACCCGGCAAGGGACCGCGGGTTTAGTCAGGCGCGAGCAACCGAGTGCCAAAGGAGGCCAAGAAAAGGTTAATCTGTGCTCCGATGCGGGGACAGGATCGTCGAATGCAGTGCTCGAGCGAAGATTTAACGGATGTGAATTAGTGCGACTGTTCGCGGGCGGGATTGCGCTGTCGCTGAGTCTGGTCGTGGGAACATCGCCTTGCGCCGCGGCCGATGAGTGGGGTGGTTCCCTCGGCATCACCAGCGACTATGTCGTGCGCGGCATATCGCGCAGCGACGATCGCGCCGCACTGCAACTCGACCTGCATTACTTGGACGCATCGGGCTTCCTGGCGGGAATGTTCGCGTCCAACACACGAATCGATCCTGACCAGCCGACCGACGTGGAAGTAGATGCCTTTCTGGGATTTGCCTGGACGACGGGCGGCGATTGGCGCGGCAAAATCCTGGCCAGCTACTATGCCTATCCCTGGAACGCCTATGGCACCACCTATAACTATGCCGAAGTGGACCTGGACCTGGCTTTCCGAGACTGGCTGGATGCGAGTGTGGCGTTTTCCCCCGATGAGCCACGTTATGTGCCATACCACGGAATCATGGGAGTCACATCCGAGTCGGCCGAAGTGAATCTGCAGAGACCGGTCGTGGGCAAGCTATCCGCCACCGCGGGGGTGGGCTACGCGCATTATTCGGGCCCGGACCCCGCCGGATACGCCTATTGGAGCTTTGGCGCAGCCCTGGATCTCGCCCCCGTAACTTTGGTGCTGACTTATGTCGACACCACGGCAGGGGCTAAGACATTGTTTTATAATGCTGCGGCCGACCACCTATGGTTGGGAACGGTGATTTGGCGCTTCTGACGGCCGGGAGCGCAGGGCAACTCTTTGGGGCGTTGCCGGTACTCACGGGAAATGAATGGACTTCGACTCAAGGAGCGCCCGGCGCCGATGACCCTGCCGGTTAAAAATTCAGCCAGAGAGCAAGACAATGCGCTCCTGCTCGCCGTTGCGGCGGGAGATCGTCGGGCACTGGAAGAGCTGTATCTGGGCTATCACCGGCGGCTCGCCCGATTCTTGTCGCGATTCACGCCTCGTTACGAGAACGTCGAGGAAATCATCAACGATACCTTCATGGTCGTTTGGCAGAGCGCCAAGGATTTTCGCTACGCCTCTCAAGTGTCCACCTGGATCATCGGCATCGCTTACCGCACGGCGCTCAAATCGCTGCGCCGCCAGAAAAACCATACGGCCGCGCGACCCTTGGATGAGTGCCCGGAACAAACCATCGATCCCACGGGCGACACCGAGACTCAGGAATGGCTGACCCGCGGCTTGAATCAACTGCCCGTCGAGCAGCGGCTGACTCTCGAGCTCGCCTATCACATGGGTCATTCATTGGAAGAGATCGCCGCGATCACCGAGTGTCCGGTCGGAACCGTGAAGGCACGGATGTTTCATGCGCGTGAAAAATTGCGCCAGTACCTGCCGGCATTGAGCGACGGGGCGAGCGCATGGCCGGCGGCGATCGAATGACTCAGGAGCGCGGTAAAGACATTGCCCGAGACCACCCGGGGGTCTCGGCGCTTCTACCCTGGTACGTCAACGGCAGTATCGGCGAGCTCGATCGTCGCCGGGTGGATGAGCATCTACAGGACTGCGCGGGTTGCCGCGATGAGCTGGCACAGGAGCTGCGCATTTACCGGCGCATGACCGCGGAGACCGCGGTTGAATACATGCCAGCGGCTTCGCTGAAGCGCCTGCAGGCCCGGCTCGACGGCGCCGGCGCCGCGGCGCCCGAGAGCGCCGCCGGCGATTCGCCCGCGGCGAAGGCGGGCTGGCGCCGCTCCATGCCGTGGCCGGCGGTGATGGCCGCTTCGGTGGCCGTGATGGCGGTCGCGCTCAGTCTGTTGGCCGCCGATCGATGGCTGCAGTTCCGCGCACGCGCGGCGCAGCCGAGTTTCTACACCGTCACGACGGAGTCGCCGCACCCGCCGGGCGAGGTGATTCGCGCGGTATTTTCCCCGGCCATCACCTTGGTCGAGCTGCAGAGCATACTCGATGAGGCGCAGCTGCGGATCGTGTCCGGGCCGACCGAGGCGGGCGTGTACTCGCTGGCGGCAAAGTCGAAACGGCCCGTGAGTTCCTCGCTGGCGTTGCTGCGCGCACATGCCAAGGTGCGTTTCGCCGAAAGCACTCAACCCAGCCCGAGACCGGGCGAGGGCCCATGAGGCGCTGGCTGGCGCTGCTTCTGGCGCTGGCGGCCGGCGCTTGCAGCAGCTCGCCGGTTCGAATCGAATCGCGGGCACTGGCCGGACAACTACCCGAGTCGCCCGATCGCTTCATCGTTGCGGCGGTGGACAACGATCCCAACCTATTCGTGGCGCACGCGGGCAGCACGCCGCGCGGCTACGACGGCATCGCAAGCTACGGCCCAAGCCAGAATGCGCGCCAGACCATGCGGTCCTTGGAGAATGACTACCGGCTGCGCGAGGTGAGCGCCTGGCCGATCGCACCCCTGCACATGCATTGCGCAGTCCTCGAAATTCCAGACGGCGTGGATCGGAAGACCTTGCTGACGGCGATGGCCCAAGACCGGCGCATCAGGCTGGCGCAACCCCTGCAGAGCTTCGCGACGCGCACCGAGGTGTACAACGACCCCTATGTGGGATTGCAGCGCGGCTTTCAGCAAATGGATGTTGCCGAAGCGCATGCCTGGTCGCGCGGCGAGGGGGTCAAAATCGCGATCATCGACACGGGCGCCGACGTGGAGCACGCGGACCTGCGGGCCAACATCGCCGCCGCCGTGAATTTCGTGGATTCGGATGATGGGCAGTTTCGACGCGATCGCCACGGCACCGAAATGGCCGGCGTGGTCGCGGCCGTGGCCAATAACCGCCAGGGCATCGTGGGCATCGCGCCCGCGGCGCATCTGCTGCTGTTCAAGGCCTGCTGGCAGTTGCGCCAGGATGCCGACGCGGCGCGATGCAATACCTTCACGCTGGCGCGCGCGCTGGTCGCGGCATTCGACGCGCATGCGCAGATCGTGAATCTAAGTTTGGCCGGTCCCGCGGATCCCTTGCTGCGCGATCTGATACGCGAAGGATTGCGGCGCGGGGTTCTATTCGTGGGCGCCGCGCCCGCCGATTCAGGAGAGGGCAAGGAAGGCCTGCTGAGCGAGCCGGGCGTCATCGAAGTCGCCAGCGCCGGAGGCGCGCCCGCGTCGGGCGCCGCGGCGTCCAGCCCCGCGGCGGCCTCCAACTCCGTCGCGTCCGGCCCCGCGACGTCCAGCTCCGCAGCGTCCAACCCCGCGGCGTCGAGTGACGCATTGCATGCACCCGGCCGCGAGATACTCACGCTGTTGCCGGGCGGTCGCTACGACTTCGCCTCCGGGGATTCCATCGCCACCGCGCAGGTCAGCGGCGTGCTCGCGCTGATTCTCGCCAAGACGTCCGGCATCTCGGCTGCCGATGCCTACCGGCTGCTGCGCGACACCAGTGCCCCCGATGGCGCGGGCGGCGCGGGTGCGCTCGTGGATGCCTGCGCCGCGGTGGTATCGCTCGTTGGCCGCGGCTCCTGTAATCCGAAGATCGACGACGCGCACGATGTGGCGAAGGAGCGCGAGCAGCGCATGGCCCTGCACTGACCTGGCCCTCAAGGGGGCGGGCTTGCGGGATTCAGGGCCAGCGACGCCAGCCGATGCTCATCGACGATGATGAATATGCCGCACGCGATCACGACGCAGGCCCCGGCAATCAAGCTCAAGGACGGCGCGGCCGACCAGAAAATCCAATCGATGGCGAAGGCCCAGAGGATGGAGGTGTACTCGAAGGGTCCGACCACCGAGGGCGGAGCCCGGCGAAAGGCATCGGTAAGCCACATTTGACCCAGTGCGCCGGTGAGGCCGATTCCGATGAGCCAAATCCAGTCGGCGCCGAGCACCGGGCGCCAATCCCCGATGGCCAACAGACCGGCGCCAATGCTCACCAGCAGCAAATACCAGAACACCATGGACAGGCTCGAATCACTCCGGCCGAGGGTGCGCACGGTCAACGCGCTCAGCGAGTAACAAACCGTCGCGAAGGCGGCGGCCGATGCCGCCATCATCGACAAGCCACCGCTCTTCCAGGGGTGCAGAATGATGAGCACGCCGCTCAGACCGATGACGATCGCCAACCAGCGCCTGCCGGCCACTTTCTCGCCGTGCACCGGAACCGACAGGGCGGTCATCAGCAGCGGCGCCGCGAGGAACAGCGAATAGGTCTGGGCCAGGCTCAAGCGATGCACGGCGAATACGAAGCTGGCGAGCATGCCGACCCCGAGCACGGCCCGAAATAAATGCAGCCGCGCATTGCTCGGGCGCAGCGCCGCCCAGCTGCGATTCCAGGAAATCGGCAGCAGCAGGAACAGCCAGGACGAAATGGAGCGCAGGCAGGAGATTTGCAGCGGCCCGTAATGCGCGGACAGGCGCTTCATCAGCGAGTCCATGATGGAGAACACGAATACTGCCGCCACCATGGAGGCGATGCCGCGCAGGCGTTCCTGCGAGGGTTGGTGGGCGGCGATGCCGTCGATGGGGAGGGGCTGTTTGCTCATTGCTCCGTCATTGTAGACGAGAGCGCATGAGCTGCCCTACACAGTCGCTCTTTGCGGCTGCGCCCCGAATGCGCGGCGGCGCCCGTCCATCAGCTTCAGGATCATCGGGGTCAGGATGAGCTGCATGGCCAGCTCCATCTTGCCGCCCGGCGCGACGATGATATTCGGCCGGGACATGAAGGAGTCGTGCACCATGGACAGCAGATAGGGGAAATCGATTCCCTTCGGATTGGAGAAGCGAATGACGACGAAGCTCTCGTCGGCCGCCGGTATGTAGCGCGCGGTAAAGGGATTGGAGGTATCCACCGTGGGGACGCGCTGAAAATTGACATCTGTCTGCGAGAATTGTGGACAAATGTAATTCACGTAGTCCGGCATGCGCCGCAGGATGGTATCGACCACCGCCTCGGTGGAATAGCCGCGGGTTTCCTTGTCACGATGCAGCTTTTGGATCCACTCCAAATTGATGATGGGGACGACGCCGATGGTCAGGTCGGCGTGCTGTGCCACGTTCACGTGCGGGGTAACGACGGCGCCGTGCAGGCCCTCGTAGAACAGCAGATCGGTGTCGGCCGGCATCTCCTTCCAGTCGGTGAAGGTGCCCGGCTCCTGATTGAACGGTTCGGCCTCCTTTTCGTTGTGAAGGTAGCGCCGGATCTTGCCGCGGCCGGTCTCGCCGTAGCCGCGAAACAGCGCCTCGAGCTCTTCGAACAAATTGTTCTGCGGGCCGAAGTGGCTGTAGTGCAGATCGCCTTGGGCGGCGGCTTCCGCCATCTTGACCTTCATGGTCTCGCGATCGAAGCGATGAAAGGAGTCGCCTTCGACCAAGGCCGCCTTGATGCCTTCACGACGGAAAATCCAATTGAAGGTGCGCGTGACCGAAGTGGTGCCGGCTCCGGAGGAGCCGGTGACGGCGATGATGGGGTGCTTGGCTGACATGAAGGGTCCGATTTAGGTCTGAAGGAACAGGGAACGTTCTTTGAACAGCGGCGAGCTGTAAATCCGATCCAGCCCCTGCTCGTGCTCCCAGTGATAGCGCTCGATGCGTTCGACCTCGGCCCTGCACCCCAGGATCAAGGGTACGCGCTGGTGCAGGTGGCCGGGGGCGATATCGAGTATCCGAGTGCGGCCCGCGGACGCTGCGCCGCCGGCCTGCTCGATCAGCATGGCCATGGGATTGGCTTCATACAGCAGCCGCAACGGGCCGGATTTGACCGGATCCTTGGTGTCCTTCGGATACATGAACAGCCCCCCGCGAATCAGTATGCGGTGGACTTCCGCGACCAGGGAGGCGATCCAGTGCATATTGAAATCCTTGCCGCGCACGCCGGTGTGGCCGGCCAGGCATTCGGCCACATAGCGTTTGATCGGCGGTTCCCAGAACCGCTCGTTGGACGCATTGATGGCGAACTCGCTCGCTTCCTGCGGGATGGTCATGTTCGGATGCGTCAGGACGAATTCGCCGAAGCCGCGGTCCAGGGTGAAGCCGTGCACGCCGCGCCCGACGGTGAGCACCAGCATGGTGGTGGCTCCGTAAATGGCATACCCCGCGCACAGCTGCCGACATCCCTGCTGCAGGAAGTCCTCGGCCGTCGGTCGCTGCATGCCCCGCGGCGCCTTCAGCACCGAGAAAATGCTGCCCACCGGCGCGTTGATGTCGATGTTGCTGGATCCGTCCAAGGGGTCGAAGGCGAGCAGGTACTTGCCCAGCGGATATTCAGGCGGAATCTGGTAGGGCTCTTCGAGCTCCTCGGACACCATGCCGGCGAGATGGCCGCCATACTCGCTGGTGCGCAGGAAGATGTCGTTCGACAGGACATCCAATGTCATTTGCGCCTCGCCCTGCACATGGGTCGTTTGCTCCGGGCCATGCGCCCCGGCGAGCGCACCGCGCCCGATGATGAAGCTGATGCGCTTGCAGGCCAGGCGCACGTAGTTGAGCAGGGCCGTGAAATCGCCGGTCGCCTCCGGGAAGCGCCGCTGCTCCTCGATCATGAACTCGGTGATGGTCTTCTCTCGAGTGCTCATCGTGTCCCCCGCAAGATTGCTGCGTTATTGGTATTCTCGAATGCCCTGCAATAGTCGATCGATTTCGCGGATGCCGAGCATGCCGTGGCCGACCAGCGCGGCGGCCGGGGGCGGCAGCGGCCGCGCCGGTGAGCCGAGCGAGGGCAGCACCAAGTCGGCCGCCGAAAAATCCTCGGCGCGGGTCCAGTAGCTTGGCGTCACCACCGTGAACAGGCCGGCCGCCTTGGCCGCCGTGAGTCCATGCGCGGAATCCTCAATGGCCACGCACTCGCGGGCGGAGCGCGCCAGTTCGCGCAGCACGAAGCGGTAAATCTCCGGCGCCGGCTTCTTGTGCCGGACCAGGTCGCCCGCGCCAATGACGGCAAAGCGCTGCAGGGAGTAGCGGCCGAGCGTAGTTCGCAGCAGAGTCTCGATATTGGCCAGGGTCGTGGTGGAGGCAATGGCCAATTGCACGTTGGCGCCTGCGGCCTCATCGATCAGGCGCGCCACACCGTCGCGCAGCGACACTGCCCCCGCCTCCACCAGGGAGGAGTAGATCTCGGTCTTGGTCTTGTGGATGGCGGCGATGCGGCCGCTCAATTCGAGGTGCTCGCCGGCGGGCAGTCCCAGGGAGTCGATGTAGGCCAGCAGCCGCTCCTTGCCGCCGGCGGTCTGCAGCAGGTGCGCGTACTTCGGCTTGCTCCAATTCCAGTCCAGGCCATGCTCATGGAAGGCCTCATTGAAGGCGCTGCGATGCGCCTCCTCGGTGTCCGCCAGCGTGCCATCGACGTCGAATATCAGTGCCTTGAGCCTCATGAGAACACCCGGCTTGCGCGCAGATCCTCGCCCTCGATGGTCATGAGCTCATCGCGAGTCAGCTCGCGGCCCTGGTGCGCGAACAGGCGATTGGCCTGGCGCAGGCGCGCCCGGTCCAATGCGTTGCGGATGGAGCGCGCGTTCGCGAAGTGCGGCTGGCGCATGCGCAAGGGAATGTAATCGTGCAGGGCCGCGAGCCCCGAGGCGCTCAGCCGGTACTGCATCGTCTGCAGCATGCGCTGCGCGATCGCTTCGAGGTCCTGCGGCAGGTAGTCCGGAAAGTCCAGATGATGCGCGATGCGCGAGCTCATTCCGGGATTGGAGCGGAAGAATGCGTCCATCCTGTCCTTGTATCCCGCCAGGATGACCACCAGATCGTCGCGCTGGTTCTCCATCACCTGCAGCAGGATTTCGATGGCTTCCTGCCCGTAGTCGCGCTCGTTGTCGGGCCGGTACAGATAGTAGGCCTCATCGATGAACAGGACTCCGCCCATCGCCCGCTTCAGCACCTCCTTGGTCTTGGGCGCCGTGTGCCCGATGTATTGGCCGACCAGATCGTCGCGCGTCACCGCCACCATGTGCCCGGTGCGCACGTAGCCCAGGCGATGCAGGATCTCGGCCATGCGCAAGGCCACCGTGGTCTTGCCGGTGCCGGGATTGCCGGTGAAGGACATGTGCAGGCTCGGCGCCTGTGCCTGCAGACCGACGTTTGCGCGCAGCTTGTCGATCACCAGCAGCGCCGCGATGTCGCGGATCCGGCCTTTGACCGGTGCCAAACCGATGAGATCGCTTTCGAGCTCCTCGATGGCCGCGTACGCGCGGCTCTGGGCGAGTACTTCCTGGATCGTGCGGGCACTGGCCGCGCCATGCGCGGGGCCGCCGGTTGCGGAGCCCGATGCGGGCGCCGGTGCAGGGGGCGAGGGCGCTTGTTGTCCCGGAATTTGCCCTGGAATCTGGTAGAGCGGCGCAGCCATGTTGCGTGTGCGGAAGCGGCCGGGCGCTTATCGCGTGCCGCGCTCGGCCTCGGGGCGCTCGGTCGCGTAGCCGTGCACGGTATAGCGAATCGTCCGGCCCTGCGCTTCCTGACGCCGCAATCCGAAGCCGGGTTCGTTGTCCGGACGGTTCACGATGAAGCTCATCACGATGGATTCCACACCCCGGGTGGAATCGAAGGCCATGAGCCGGATGTAATGCCCGGGAAAGGTCTTGCGGCAGTTCTGCACTTCCATCAGGACGCCGGCGGCATCCTTGAGATCGAACATGGGAATACCGAACATTTCCCAGTAGGTATTTCGGGGATGCGGATCATCCGTGTACTCAACGCTCCAGGCGTAGCCCTTGCCGAGGCCGTACTGGATCTGCAGCGAAATCTCCGCATCCGTCAGATCGGGCAGGTAGCTGAATTGGCCCTGGGTGATGCGGCCTACGGGATTGGTCATCATGGTCGTGCACTCCTCATGAACTTAGTTCGCCACGGCGGCGGTGACCGCGTAGTCCGAGGTGTCGGTGGGTGTGTAGTTGAAGCTGATCTCGCCCCAGGTATCGAGCGCCTGCTGCAGCGGCCCGCAGCCCTTGGCGGCGCAGCGCAGGATGTCGGGACCCTCGTTTTTGATGTCCCGGCCCTCGTTGCGCGCCTTGACCATGGTTTCGAGCGCGACGCGGTTGGCTACCGCGCCGGCTTGGATGCCCGCCGGATGCCCGATGGTGCCGCCGCCGAATTGCAGCACCACATCGTCGCCGAACAAATCCAGTAGCTGGTGCATCTGGCCGGCATGAATGCCGCCTGAGGCCACCGGCATGACCTTGCGCAGATCGGCCCAGTCCTGATCGAAGAACAGGCCGCGCGGCAGATCTTGCTTGGTGAAAGAGTCGCGGCACACATGGTAGTAGCCCTGCACCGTCATGGGATCGCCCTCGAGCTTGCCCACGGCCGTGCCGGCGTGCAGATGATCGACCCCCGCGAGCCGCAGCCACTTGGCGATGACCCGAAAGCTGATGCCGTGGTTTTTCTGGCGGGTGTAGGTGCCATGACCGGCGCGATGCATGTGCAGGATCATGTCGTTCTTGCGCGCCCAGTTGGACATGCTCTGAATGCTCGACCAGCCGACCACCAGATCCACCATGACGATGACCGAACCGAGTTCCTTGGCGAATTCCGCGCGCTCGTACATGTCCTCCACCGTGGCGGCGGTGACATTGAGGTAGGAGCCCTTGACCTCTCCGGTGGCCGCGCTCGCCTTGTTGACGGCATCCATGACATTGAGGAAACGGTCGCGCCAGTGCATGAAGGGCTGCGAGTTGATGTTCTCGTCATCCTTCATGAAATCCAGTCCGCCCTTGAGTCCCTCGTAGACCACCCGGCCATAGTTGCGGCCGGACAGCCCAAGCTTGGGCTTGGTGGTGGCCCCGAGCAGCGGCCGGCCGAATTTGTCCAGGCGCTCGCGCTCGACGATGAGTCCGGTCGGCGGACCCTTGAAGGTCTTCACGTAGGCCACGGGAATCCGAATGTCCTCGAGCCGCACGGCTTTGAGCGGCTTGAAGCTGAACACATTGCCGATGAGGCTCGCCGTCATGTTGGCGATCGAGCCTTCTTCGAACAGGATGATGTCGTAGGCCACCCAGGCGAAGTACTGACCTTCGATATTGGGCACGGGCTCGACCTTGTAGGCCTTGGCCCGGTAGCTGTCGCATGCCGTCAGCCGGTCGGTCCACACCACGGTCCAGGTGGCCGTGCTCGATTCACCGGCGACGGCCGCGGCGGCCTCGATGGGGTCGACGCCCGCCTGCGGGGTGATCCGAAACAGGCACAGGGTGTCCGTGTCCTTGGGGTCGTAGTCGCCGTCCCAGTAGCCCATCTGCCGATACTTGAGCACCCCGGCGCTGTAGCGCCGCTTGGCGTCCTTGATGGCGCCGGCCGCCTTTTCCAGAGTTGTCGCCATCGTGAGGCCTCGCAAAAGCTAGGGGTGCGAGGGACTGTAGACGGCGTTGATCATTGGCGTACAGTCAGATATTGTTATCCCAATGTTAAGTATTGCTTAATGAAGAACGCCACCCTCCGTCAACTTCGGGTGTTCGCCTCGGTGGCTCGGCACTTGAGCTTCATTCGTGCGGCCGAGGAACTGAAGCTCAGCGCCCCCGCCGTGTCCATGCAGATCAAGGAGCTCGAGATCGAAGTCGGGCTGCCGCTGTTCGATCGAACCAGCCGCCAGGTGTCGCTCACCATGGTGGGCGAATACATGCTGGCGCATACCCGGCGGGTGCTGTCGGCCATGCGCGACGCCGAAGATTTGGTGGCGCGCTTTCGTGGACTACAGACCGGGCCGCTGGATGTGGGCATGGTCAGCACCGCCAAGTATTTCTTGCCGCGGCTGCTCGCGCAATTTCGGGAAGAGCACCCCGGCATCGACATTCGGTTGCAGGTCACCAACAACCGCGAGCAGATCGTCTCCTTGATGCAGGAGGGCGACATCGAGCTGGCCATCATGGGCCGGCCCCCCGAGGGTTGGCCGACGCGCGCCGAGCCCTTCGCCATGCACCCTCACGTGCTGGTCACTTCCATCGATCATCCCTTCACCAAACTGGAAATCGTGCCCGCCCGGGCGCTGTCGGAGCAGGGCTTCATCGTGCGCGAGCCCCGCTCGGGCACGCGCGCCGCCTTCGATGAGTACATGCGCACGCACCATCTGGTGCCGCGGGTGGTGATGCAGATGTCCAGCAACGAGGCCATCAAGCAAGCGGTGATGGCCGGCATGGGCATATCGCTGCTGTCGCTGCACACCCTGGGGTTGGAGCTCGATCATCATTTGATCGCCTGCCCGGAGACCGAAGGGCTGCCCATCATGCGCCGCTGGCACGTCGTCAATAATATGGCCAAGACGCTGTCGCCCGCGGCGGAGGCCTTCCGCTACTTCGTGCTGGAGCGCGGCGAGGCATTCCTCGCGAAGCATTTCCCGAGCCGCGATTCGGTCGGCTAGCGATCCACCGACGGCGCGACGCTACTCGAATTTGCAGACGACCAATACCGTGGATTTCTGGCCCGCCGCGGCGATGGCCTCGGTGGACAATTTTTGCTGTCGGCCGCCGGTCGCCACCTTGATGCCGCGGGCCGCGAGGAAGATCTGACCCAGCTCGCCGCGGATGGCAAAGTTCACATTCTGCGGCACATTGCCGACGATGGCCGTCAACGCCAGCGAGGCCTGCGAGACCACGACGCCGATCACCAGGCCGGATGCATCGAGAACGGGGCCGCCGCTGTTGCCGGGCTGCACGGGCGCCGAGATCTGCAGCAGGGTGTAGTCGTTGTTGTAACCCGCGATGGAGCTGATCTGGCCGAAGGTCACCTTGGGCTCGGCGGACAGGAATCCCGTCAATGGGTAGCCGATGACCCCGATTTCCTCGCCGAGCCGCGCGGGTTTCGACTGGCTGCGAAAGCGCGCCGGCGTGCCGAGGGGCTGGCCATGCTCGGTCCTGAGGATGGCCAGGTCGTTCTTCGGATCGACGGCACTCAAGGTGGCGGGGAGCGCCTCCGCGTCGAGGGCCTTCACCGTGATGGACTTGCAGCTCTTGACCACGTGATTGTTGGTGAGCACATCGCCCAAGTCATCGACGACGATTCCCGACCCGGTGGATCCCGTGGGCTTGGACTGGGCCGGCGTCCCGGGGGCGGCGTTCGCCGCGCACACCAGTGCATAGATGCGATTCGACATCGCATCGCTGTTCAAGGGCTTCAGCAGGATGCGCCAATCCGCGGTCTCCGGGCTGGATCCCACTCGCTTGCCGTCCAAATAACCCGTGGTCTGAATTCCGATGAAGCTGCGTTTGGCGCAATTGAATGCGGTCTTCTGCACTCGTCGGTCGAACGTGATGTTGTGCACATTGGTACGCGGTGCGGGGTACACCGTCATGATGTCGGCCACTTTGAACTCGTCGATCTTTTGGATCGAATCGGCGTCGACCATGACCTTGTCCGTCGACACGCCGCTGCTGCCCACTTCCACCCATTGGGAGGCGAAGCCGGGTGTGGCAAGGACTGCGGCGGCCAGCGGCGCAAGCCACGGCCTCGCAGGAAGGGAGGGGATCAAATGGCGTTCCTTGGTTCGAAGCACTATGCAAGGCAATCGAGAAAATATTCTCATACGCGATGAGGGAATTCGTCCCCGTTTGTCGCTTTATAAATCCCGGCAAAACTGCGGACAGCTCTTGCGAGTTTAAAGGCAAGTGTAGCAAATGTTTCGTTGACTCCGACTGCTCGGTGCAGTAGCGTCTTCGCCCAATGCTTTCGTGCGATGACGCGGAGCCGGGATGCGAGGGACCGCTGGCATTAGGATTGGGACGAGGGATGCCGCTATAAGCCAGACGGCGGGCGCAGACGTTTGCACGCCAGCGCGGTGGCTTGTCGAGAGTTTCCACTCTTGATGCGCGCTCGCGTCGTGGAAGTCACCGAGTTCGACGGGTCACTCACCTCAGCGCCTCGTACCCGCCCGCGGGCGGCAACCGCCACCAAGAATTGGAGCGGCCTTCTAGGCTTGGCGGGCACCGTCATTCTGCATGGGATGGCGGTGCACGCATTGCTACCCGGATCGACTATTCATAAGACCAAGCCGCCGGATCTGGAGGGAGGTGGCGGTTCAGCCCCGCCGGCCGCTGAGCTCGTGCTCATCCAGTCACTCAATGAACCTCGCGCAGAAGACGATCCGTTCGTGTCGTTATCGATGCACTTGCCTGCCGCGGACCTCTTACCTGTGAGTCTGGATCGACTGCCAACCCCGAACATCCCGAAGATAGATGATGGGGACGCCGAGAGCGCGGCGCTCACGCCCGCGGTCTCGGGAGACCCAGCAATTGCCACGCTCATGTATGGGCGCTACACCGGTCAGATCAGCGCACGCATCGAGCGAGTTTGGATTAGGCCGCAATCGCCGGTCACCGGATCGGGGACAGAGTCTCCATCCGGCGCGATCGCCGGCGACCTCTTCAGGTGCGTGGTCCAGATTCGCCAGGACGACAAGGGCAATGTCCAAGAGGTGTTGCTGATCGACTGCAACGGCACGGAGGCTTGGCGGCACTCGCTGGTCGTTGCCATCAATCAATCTTCACCGCTGCCGGCACCGCCCATTCCGAGCGTGTTCAAGCGCGCGCTCACGATGACTTTTGAGGGGCGCAGTAGCGAAAATGGCGAGACGCTGGACGCCGCTGGGCCGGCTCGAAGCGACCAACAACCAATAACACGGGCAATTTTGAAATAGGGATGTTGAAATCATGAAAAAAAGTATCGCGCCGTCGCTAATTAGCGTGGTCATTTTGCTGTGCGCAGGGAATGCAATGGCCGCCGTCGGGCGGACCCCCGGGCAATTTGACGTCTCGACCACGGGCAGTGCCCAATACTCGATACCCATCTGGGCGCCACCGGGTCCCCGGGGCATCCAACCCAGAATCTCCCTTTCCTACGACAGCCGCTCCCTTATAGGCCCTCTCGGCATTGGCTGGTCGATCGCCGGACTCGGCGCAATCACACGATGTAACAAGACGGTTGCTCAGGACACGACTGCCGCTCCGGTGGCCCTCGTGGCGAGCGATGGCTATTGCATCAATGGCAATCGCCTACGCCTCACATCGGCATCGGGCACCTATGGAGAAGCGGGGTCGACCTACCAGACGGAGATCGCGGATTTCTCGTTGATCACCGCCGTGGGGACCGAGGGGAACGGACCCGCATCCTTCACGGTCCAGGGCCGCAATGGGCTCACGTACTACTACGGTTTTACGGACGCAAATGGCAATGGCGCAAATTCTCAAGTAATCGCCGCCGGTAGTTCGCCTGCGACGGCCCTCACTTGGCTGCTGAGCAAGGTGGTGGATCGCGCGGGCAATAATTACGTCATCAATTACACGACGTTGAGCGGCACACTGATTGGAACGGCTGTACCTAACACAATTTACTGGACGCCAACCAGTGCCGGCGCCTCAAGCTACACGTACACCATGCAGTTCAACTACGACGACAACGTCCCCCAGAGCTCCATTACCAAATACATCGGGGGCACTCTCGTCTCAAATCCGAAGCTCTTGTCATCGATCGACGTCATGTATGACAGCACGGTGGTCAAGGATTATTTTTTGACCTACACCGCATCGACCACGACGGGGCGCGAGCAGCTGACATCGATTCAGGAATGCCCCAACACCACTCAATCCGCGGCGAACTGTCTCGCGGCCACGACTGTTAGCTATGGGAACCCGACGAAAGGCGTTTTAACGACCTCGAACACCGCTTTGAGCAGCACCGGTGCGGACCTTTCGGCACGGTATGACCTCAACGGCGACGGGTATCCGGATCTCGTATACCAGGCATCGAATGGCGGTTGGTACGTGGCGTTCGGGTCCCCGAGCGGCTATGGAGCCCCGGTGAACATCGGCATCAGCACTAGCGTGCACGGAAATGTGCTGATTGGGAACATCGCAGCGAGCACTGAAGACGGCGTGCTCGCAGATAACAACGGTACCTGGTACTACTACAGTTGGAACGGCACGGAGTTTACAGCGGTCTCAACGGGTCTCGCTTACGATTCTACCGCTTATTCATTTCAACTCGCCGACGTGAATGGCGACGGACTGCCAGATCTCGTGGCGCTCTATTTCACCGTTGTTAAGGTGGATGGGATTGATATTACGTCGTTGAGCCTAGATACGCGCCTGAACACAACGAGCGCGGGTGCGGTTAGATTTAGCTCGACGCTCAATACGGTCTATACGCAGACAGGTATAGCTTCCGCTCAGTTAGTGACCCCAGATAGTCAATATGGCATGTTGCGTCGATTCGATTTCAACGGCGACCGCTTGGACGATTTGGTGCTGGTTGTAATTACCGGCTCTCCGGGTAATTACACTTACACCACCAACGAGCTGTTAGCCGGCGCTGGAACGTTTACAGCAATCCCAATATCCGCGATTTCCGCGAGCAGCTATGCACCCGTCTTTTTCACTAACTGGAATGATGATGCATGTACTGACTTTGTCTCACTCGATGTCATTTACGTCTCCAAGTGCAGCGGCACGGCCCCTACGCACTACACGATTACCGGTACGGTCTTGGGTGCGATGGACTGGGATGGGGACGGCAGAACTGATCTCCTCGTCTCCAATGGCTCAACGATCGGTGTATATGTTTCTACCGGCGTGGCGCCGAATCCATTGCTCGCAACCTCGGTGCCGTACACGTCGACGTGTCAATATGTGACCATGCAGGCGGCAGGGGATGGTATGGATGACCTCGGATGCTGGAGTCAGACGGGCGCGGCGCCTGTCACGTATTACCTGCACAATGGCGTTCCCGACCTCGCGACTGAATTTGCGGATGGCTATGGAAATTCGGTGAAGCCCTCGTATGTGTCCATCTCGCAGAGCAATTATACCGAGTTCCCCTCTTCATCGCTGGCTCCGACTTTTCCAGATACCTCATACATCGGGCCTCTATATGTTGTGAGCGAAGTGGTCTTCAGTGACCCGAGTTCGTTCGGCGCTACCTATAATCAAACCTTTCACTACTATGCAGCATGGACGAATCTTCAAGGCCGAGGGTTCGAAGGATTCCAAAGCATCTCTAGCGCTGATAGCCGCACAACCGGATTATCTCGTTATGAGTACTTTGAGCAGCAGTTTCCTTGGACGTGGATGAAGTATACGGATTTACTGACGACGCCGGTCTTTTATCCCACCGAAACCGTGGGAACTCCTAACACGCTCGCCGCGGCGACATTGAGTAGCACTACCAATCAGGAACGCTATTTTCCGTACTTCACCAAGGTCACAACCACGCAAAAAGAACTGGGAGGACTAGAGAACGGCGATCTCATCACTACAAAATCCACGAACTACACCTACGACAGTTACGGCAATGCGACAAGCATAGTCACGACCATCACTGATAATGACCCCGGGTCTCCCTATGCGAGCGATACGTGGACCTCGACGACGGTGAACACTATTGCCCCCGACACCGCTACGTGGTGCTTGAACCTGCCGACTGGAACGACCATCACCAATTCGAGCACCGCACCGGGTGGTGCGGCAATTGTCCGTACGGTGAGCTACACGCCGGATTACACGAATTGCCGGGAGACGCAGCAGGTAATCGAACCCTCGAGCTCCACCTACAAGGTCACCGCGGCTTACGGGTACGACGACTTCGGCAATCTCAACAGCCAGATCGTGACCGGCGTCGGCATGGCGGCGCGCTCCACCAGCTTGAACTGGGGAACGACAGGCCAGTTTTTGACGACTGTGACGAATCCCTTGTCGCAAATCACGAGCTTCGGATTCGATCCGAGCACCGGCAGGCAAACGAGTCAAACGGATCCCAATGGCATCACGACTTCGTGGCAGTACGATCCCTTCGGGCGCAAGAACAAGGAGATTCGTCCGGACGGAACATCGACCACGTGGGCTTACAATAGTTGCGTCACGGCGGGATGCGTCAACGCCAACAATCAAATGACGGTTGTACAGACCCGAGTCAATACGGATGGCACGACGCTCAGGGTCGACAACACCTATCTCGACTCGCTCGATCGAACATTGGTGACGAGCGGACAAATGCTGAGCGGCGCGTATGACCGGCGAGAGGTGCAATACGACAGTTTGGGCCGAGTTCATCTGCAAGGCATTCCCTGTACGTTCGTGAGCTGCGTGCAGTATTGGGTTACCAATACCTACGATCTGCTGAATCGACTGACGCAATCGCAGCGGCCGATCAGTTCCACCAACTCGACACTGCAAACGACCAGCTATAGCTATCAAGGCCGCACCACGACCATCACCGACCCACAGTCGAAGGTGACGACGCAAATCGCCCTGGTGACCGGCAAGCTGGCGCGCACGATGGACAATAATGGCTACTACGTCAATTTCAATCGCGATGCATTCGGATCGGTCCTGTCGACGAGCGACAGTCTCTCGAACACGTTGACCACCAAAGCCTATCAGTACGGCATCAAGCCATTTGTCGTGAGTTCGACCGACATGGATCTTGGAAATCGGGCCTATACCGTCGATGCGCTGGGCGAGGTGACGGGATACACGGATGCCAAGAACCAGAGCTTCTCGTTCATCTACGACGCACTGTCCCGTCCCACAAGCCGCACGGAACCGGACCTCACGTCGACCTGGGTCTGGGGCAATACCGCGGCCAGCTTCAACATTGGGAAATTGGCAAGTGTCACATCGACGGCCACCGCAGGTACTTATTCTGAAAGCTACACGTACGACAGCGTCGGTCGATTGTCCGGTGAGACCATTACGCTTCCGACCGATGGGACTCCGGCCTTTGCCTATGTGTATAACGCGACGACGGGATTATTGAGTACGCTGACGTACCCGCCCAGTTTCCCCACGACTTATCGACTCACCGCCGGATACACCTATCAATACGGTATATTGCAACAGATAGTTGATTCCTCGACCCCGACGACGATATGGTGGCAAGCCAATACCATGAATCCGCAAGGTCAAGTCACCGAAGAGACGACAGAAGCTCTCGCCGGAGACCCCCAAATAGTCTCAACCCGGGTTTATGATTCGGTCACCGGCTGGTTGACGTCGACTCAGACGGGTGTTGGCGGCGGCGTCACGTTACAGAATGAAGATTACGCATACGATGAGATGGGCAACGTCATACAACGCCAAAACAACAATTTGGGGCTGACAGAGAACTTTTACTACGACAGTCTCTACCGGCTTGACCATTCGATTTTAGGAGCAACCACCAATCTGCAAATGGCCTATGATCCCATGGGCGATATCACATCCCGAAGCGATGTAGCCGCTGGCGCAGCCTGGACCTACGACCCGGTCCGCAAGCATGCCGTCACGCAAGCCGGCAGCAGCGCGTATACCTACACCTATGATGCGAACGGAAATGCCACCTCGCGTAATGGATCCACCATCGCTTGGACAAGTTACAACTACCCGAGCAGTGTAGCGACGTCGACAGAATCGGCCGTCTTTAACTACGGTCCCAATCACCAACGATGGGAAATGATTTACACCGGCCCCGCCGGCACTGAGAACACGTTTTACGCGACACCGATGTTCGAAAAGGTTTACCCGGGTGTATTGGGGATCTACAGGCACTACCTCTACGCGAACAATCGACCTGTGGTTCTAATCACTAGAACCACCGCCAGCGTCATTACCGTTCAGTCGCTTCTCGTCGATCACCAGGGCAGCATTTCGTCTGTGGTGACCGACTCAACGGGAGCGTCACTCGTGGGTGAGAGCTTCACCGCGTACGGCAATCGACGCGAAGCGAGCACGTGGACTGGCGCGCCCACGAGCGCGGAATTGACCACCATGAATGGAGTGACGCGCGAAGGTTACACGTTCCAAACGGTCTTGGGTGCGATGGGCTTGAATCATATGAACGGACGAGTCGAGGACGCGATAACGGGACGGTTCCTGTCCGCCGATCCGCACATTCCGGATCGGGGAAACACTCAGAGCTTTAATCGTTACAGCTATGTCAACAATAATCCGCTCACGATGGTCGATCCATCTGGATTTTCTGCTCTCTGCATCCCAACTTGCCCCTCGGAGATCTGGGGTGGAGGCTCGTCGCCAAATGCTTGGGGTTTATCGAGCTTCGATCCTAATCTTGACACTCCCACCGATGACCTTAACAATATTGCTAGCCTTCTTAGCATAGTCTCCTTGGGCAACGCTGATGCCACAACATCAAGCAATGCAACGTCTAGCACAGCGGCTAGCGGGTCAACAGCTACTGACCCAACGGATAGCGATACAACGGCCCAATCATCTGGATCGGCGCAAAGTCAGAACCCAACGCAAGGTGGGTGCTCTGGCTGCCTAGCCCCGATCACGGTTACCTCCCAAGCCTATCAGAGCTCAAATCTCTCATATCAGAGCTCGTACCTCTCATACCCGGCACTATATAGTCAGAATTTCTTTACGGTACCGGGTGGAACAGGGTGTGCTGGGTGCGGGAGCAGCAGCGGCAATTCCGGGGCAAAAATCTTTCTCGGCGCCGTTGGGGCCGGTGGGGCGGCAGGAGGCGTGATCAGCGTGAGTACAACAATTGCTCTCGGGGAGCAAGCGGGATCGCTTGCCGCCGAAGGGGGTTTTCTCGAAGCGGCGATTGCCGGACATGAGCTCGCCGGAAGTTTTGTAGTTGGAACTGGACTCGGTATGGCTGGCGGGGTAATCATTGGCGGCGCCGGGATCTTGTTATATGAAATGAGCCAGCTTCCCTCAGTCCCTGGGTATGGAGCTCCGATCGGGCCAAATGGGACTCCAGTTGTGATTTCTCCATATTAGTGAGGATCATGGTCGACCGAGCATTACAATGAGTGATACGAATCGTCATTCCATGAGTCGGCGGAAATGGACGCGTTTGGCGGGCCTCGGCTACGGGAGCATCGTCGGTCTGTCGGTTTGTATGATGTTTTGGGAATCGGGCGAACTGACCGTTGGGCTTGCACTAGGAGTGTTGGCCATCAGCATCGCAGTGGGGTTCGGTTTCGCGGCGCTGCTGGGGGAGTACCTGGCAAAGAGCCATGGGTTTTTTAAGGACGAGTAGAATCTGAGCCTAATCAAGTTGAGTATTGGGCAGTTGGCTCCTGTCGCTTATCGAAGAGTGATGGAACCTGCTGGCGATCATAGTCGTGCGAGGGCATCCGTGGTGGAGAGAATTAGTATCCTCTGATACTCGCGCAGGGTGAGTAGATCGCGATCGCCGGAGACGATGAGATCGGCTTGCGCG
This sequence comes from uncultured Gammaproteobacteria bacterium, assembly GCA_963837435.1. GTDB lineage: Bacteria > Pseudomonadota > Gammaproteobacteria > Steroidobacterales > Steroidobacteraceae > Bog-1198. Next base: position 6,941 of record CAWINJ010000005.1, on the reverse strand, counting down.
GCGAGCGCGCAGGCGAGTACGTGGTCATCGTCGGAATCACGGCTGGTAGGCGCCGGCAAGGGTTGAGGTTCGACAACCTCAGCGAGGCGTTCATAGTCCTGCACGAGTTCGGCGGCGGAAAGAGTGGCGGCGCGCACGCGCTGCGCGAATTTATCCCGTCCGATCACCTCGGCAAGTTCGGCGAGCAGGGTCGGGCTGGTGCAGAGCGTGACGGTGCGCTGACGGGCCAGGTCGAGCAGGCGTCGCGGCGGCCCCTGCCAAAGCAAGCCCGATAAGACGGTATTGGTGTCAGCGACGATCCGCATGACGGCTGCGTCGTTCGGCGCGCACCGCGTCGATCTCGGCCTGCACTTCTTCCGGGGTGAGGGGCGGCAGGTTCAGCGCATCGAGCTTGGCGAAGGCCTCGCCCAAACGCTGGGCAGCCGCATCACGAGCCCGCTCCTTGCGAGCTTTGAGGAAATCCACGAAATCCTCCACCTCCGCGCGCTGTTCGGGCGGTAGCGACTTCACCTTCTCGATCAGGGCCTCGGTCTGGGCGTTCATGGGATGACTCCTGCGGCGTCGGTGTTAAGTCGAGGACCCGCGCCGGTTCTGCTCGGCGGCGATGAAGGTATCGATGATCGAGATAAGCTGCTGCTTGGGCTTGGGGCTCAAATCCTCGATCTGCTTGAGCCGTCGCTCCAATCGCGGACTCAAAGAGGCCGGGCGCGGCTTGCGCTTGGCCGGCTCGCTGCCCAGCAGCTCATCGATCGTGGTGTTGAGGACCCGCGCGAGCTCGCGCAAGAGGCTCGCCGGTGGGTGCTCGCTCTCGGCCTCGTAGTAGGCGATGCGACGGCGGGAGATGCCGAGCTCGGCGGCGAGCTGCGCCTGGGTGAAGCCTGCGGCCTTGCGCAGAGCGGTCAGGCGCGCGGGGAAGCCGTCCGCGGCGGGAACTGTGTACTTGGGCATGGGCCGACTCTTGAGTGATATCGGCTCAGGAATATATACCCGGTTCTCGTGCATAGGGGTTGTACGAATCTGGGACATGGCTTATGATGTCCGAAGATCGTACAAAATGCTGTCACGATCTTCAAGCACAAAAAATGTGTGTTGGGGACTTGACAGCTTTTAGCCCCGAGGGAGCGAACCGATGATGAAACCGCGCTGCTTGACGATTAGCCGCTCGTATCCCGAATGTCGCGCCACCTGGTCAACTGAGCCGCCGCGTGGGCCAATGCCGTTCTTGCGGCTACAAGGTCGTTGGCTCGATGGTGCCGGCTTTGCGGTCGGTGCGAAGGTGCGTGTGCAGGTTGAGCGCGGACGGCTGGTAGTCGAAGTGATCGATCCGCAATCCGAGACAGGTTGAGGGCTGCATGGCGCGTATCGCGGACGCCGAGCTGGAGCGCTTGAAGCGCGAAGTGAGTCTGGTGCGGTTGATCGAGGGTCAAGGGATCGCGCTGATCTCGCAGGGTAAGGACTTGGCCTGCCGCTGTCCGTGGCACGAAGGGGACGATACGCCCTCGTGCATCATCTCCCCGAAAACCAATCTCTGGCACTGCTTTGGCTGTGATGCCGGCGGCACGGTGATCGACTGGGTGATGCGGCTGCACCGGGTGAGCTTCCGGCACGCCTGCGAGCTCTTGGCGAAGCAGCATCCTGCCTTAGCCGCCGCTGCTTCGGCGAGCGCAGCACCGGCGGCCGCCAAACTGTCGCAAGGGAAGCTGCGGACCGCACAGTCTTTCTCGCTCGGCGCCGGCGACCAGGTGCTGCTCGACCAGGTCATCGAGTTTTACCACACGACGCTGAAGGGGAGTCCCGAGGCGCTGGAGTATCTGGAACGGCGCGGCTTGGGGAATCCCGAGCTCATCGAGCGCTTCCGGCTGGGCTATGCCAATCGAACGCTCGCCTACCGGCTGGCACCGAAGCAATACAAAGCCGGCGCGGAGATGCGAGCGGCATTGCAGCGGATCGGCATCTTGCGCGACTCGGGGCACGAGCATTTTAACGGCTCCATTGTAGTGCCGCTCTTTGGCGGCGACAGCAACGATCCAACGGCTCGCCCTGTGGTCGGTGCCTATGCGAGAAAATTACTCGACAACCTGCGCGCCGGCACGCCCAAGCATCTGTATCTACCGGGTCCGCATCGGGGCGTGTTCAATCGCGAAGGCTTGGGCGGTCAACCCGAAATCATCGTGTGCGAGGCGCTGATCGACGCGATGACGTTCTGGGCGGCAGGGTATCGCAATGTCACGAGTTGCTACGGCGTCAACGGCATGACGGAGGAGTTGCTGGGTGCGCTGAAATCCTGCGGTGCTCGGCGTATCTTGATCGCCTTCGATCGCGACGAGGCCGGTGATCGCGGCGCCGAGGTGTTGGCGAAGCGGCTTACCACCGAAGGCCTCGACTGCTTCCGCCTCCTGTTCCCGAAGGGCATGGACGCGAATGCCTATGCCTGTGCGGTGAAACCGGCCGAGAAGTCGTTGGGCGTCGTGATCCGCAGTGCGCAGTGGTTGGGCCAGGGCGCGAAGCCGGCGCTCACGCAGGCGATGAGTGCCACCCACGACGACGCGGTTGCCGAAACCGTCGAGCATGGAGTCATCGTTGACCCCGTTCTTCCCTTAGCCGCCTCTGCGTGCGCAGCGCCGGAGGTGGGCGTCGAGATCGAACCGCCGCCAGCCTTACCGGAGCCGCCCGCCGCGGCGATGCCAGCACCACCGGAAGCCGAATCGTCAGCGCAGGTCGATGAACGCCAGTTATTGCTCACCTTCGGCGAGCGTCGCTATCGGGTGCGGGGGTTGCCGACGCAGTTGACCGAAGCGCTCAAGGTCAATGTGCTGGTGACGTTGGTCGCTGCATCCGCGGATCCAGGGTCCGCAGCGCCGGACGGTGCCGCGCTGCATGTCGATACGCTGGATCTCTATCAGGCGAAGCAGCGCCAGGTGTTCGCCAAGAGCGCGGCCGGCGAGCTGTGGGTGGAGGAACACATCCTCCAACGCGATCTCGGCCGGCTGCTGCTGAAGCTTGAACAGGTGATCGAGGAACGCGCGAAGGCGGCCGAATCGCCGGTGGTGGCGCCGGCGGCGATGACGGCAGCGCAGACCCAAGAGGCGCTTGCGTTCCTGCGCGATCAGAGCCTTACCGAGCGAATCATGGCCGATGTCGAGCGTGTGGGCCTGGTCGGCGAACCCCATAACGCGCTGGTCGCCTATCTCGCCTGCATCAGCCGCAAGCTCAGCGCACCGCTCGCGGTGTTGATCCAATCGACCAGCGCGGCCGGAAAATCCCTCTTGATGGACACCGTGCTCGCGCTGGTGCCGCAAGAGGACCGCGTGCACTACTCGGCGATGACCGGACAATCTCTGTTCTATCTCGGCGAGACGGACTTAAAGAATCGCATCCTCGCGATCGCCGAGGAAGAAGGCGTGCGCCAAGCCGCGTATGCGCTCAAAGTGCTGCAATCGCAAGGGGAACTGACCATCGCGAGTACGGGGAAAGACCCGGCCACCGGCATGCTGGTGACGCAGCAGTACCGTGTCGAAGGCCCGGTGATGTTGTTCCTGACCACCACCGCGATCGACGTGGACGAAGAACTGGTGAATCGGTGTCTGGTGCTCACGATCAACGAGAGTCGCGAGCAGACTCGGAGAATCCTTGCGCGGCAGCGCTCCGGGCGCACGCTCGCCGGGCTCGTCGCAAGCAGTGACGCTGAATCGATCCGAAAGCTGCACCAAAATGCGCAACGCCTATTACGGCCGCTCGCGGTCGTGAACCCCTACGCCGAGGACTTGACGTTCCTGGATGATCGCACCCGCATGCGGCGCGATCACGCAAAATACCTGACGCTGATCGAGGCGATTACGTTGCTGCGCCAGCACCAACGCGAGATCAAAACGCTGCGCCAGGGCGGAGCCGTGATCGAGTACATCGAAGTGACGCTGGAGGATATCGCACTCGCCAACCGACTCGCACACGAGGTCTTGGGGCGAAGCCTCGATGAGCTGCCACCGCAGACACGCCGAGTGCTCGGGATGATCGAGACGTTCGTCACTGAATGCATGCAGCAACGCTCGGTGCTGCGCAGCGACGTGCGCTTTACCCGCCGGGAGCTTCGATCCCGCTGCGGGATGAGCGATGCGGCGATCCGCGTGCACTTAGAGCGGCTGGTGGCGATGGAGTACGTGCGGTTGGTCGCCGGCAAGAACGGCCAGCGCTTCGAGTATGAGCTGTTGTTCGACGGGGCGTTGGAGCGCTCGGCGCCGCAAATGATGGGGCTGATCGAGGTGGAGGCGCTACGAGCCGCGCATCCGGGATCCCCCTCTACGATGCCGACCTCGCAGGGCCAGATGCCCCACCTTGCAGCCGGCTTGCAGGGGGCTCGCACCGAGCTTGTGGGGACCTCGCAGAGCGAGGAATCCGCCGCAAACCTCGGGGAGATGCTTGCCGGCGGCGAGATGGATGGTATCGAGTCTGAAACCGCACGCCGCGGGCCGGTCTCGATGAATGGTCATAGTCGTAGTCCCTCACGCGCCCCTGTTTTATCTTCCCTTTTAGCCGCTGATCGAGACTCCGTGACCGCGGCGAGCGCGGGGTAAGGCGTGGCACGCCCGTCGTCGGCCGGTCAAGCGGCACTGCGCGCGCCGCACGATGCCCAAGGGCTCGCCGCGTATGTGCTGCGGTATCTCGAATGGTTGCAGGTCCACAACTATGCGGCGCCCACGGTGCAGAACCGACAATCGTATCTTGGGGTGTTCGTCGCCTGGTGCGCCGAGCGGGGCCTGGTGACCCCCAAAGAGATCACCAAACCGATCCTGGAGCGTTATCAGCGGAGTTTATACATCCACCGCAAGGGCAATGGGGACCCCTTGACGTTCCGCGCCCAGCACGCGCGGCTCGTCCCGGTGCGCGCGTTCTTCAAGTGGCTCGCGCGGCAGAATTACCTGCTGTACAACCCGGCGAGTGAAATCGAGTTGCCGCGCCTCGAGCATCGGCTACCGAAACACGTGCTGACGATAACGGAGGTCGAGCAGGTGCTTAGGCAACCGGACACGAGCGAGGCGATGGGGCTGCGCGATCGGGCGATCCTGGAGACCTTCTACTCGACCGGCATGCGCCGCTCGGAGCTGATGTCCTTAAGCGTGTTCGACCTCGATCGCGAGCGCGGCACCGTGATGATCCGCCAGGGCAAGGGCAAGAAGGATCGCATGATCCCGATCGGCGAGCGCGCGCTTCGATGGATCGATCGATATCAAACTCAAGTCCGGCCGGAACTCGTGATCGGCCGAGGCAACGCGACGCTCTTCCTCACCCAAGCCGGCGAGGCCTTCACGCCCGATCGCTTGACGCAGCTCGTGCGTGGGTACGTCGAGGCAGCGAACACCGGCAAGAGTGGTTCCTGTCATTTGCTCCGCCACACGATGGCGACCTTGATGCTGGAGAACGGCGCGGATATCCGCTACATCCAGGCGATGCTCGGCCACGCCGAGCTCTCCACCACGCAGATCTACACCCAGGTGTCGATCCGCAAGCTCAAAGAGATCCACTCGGCCACGCACCCGGCGAAAGTGCGCAACGCCCGCGTGAAGGAATCGATCGCCGTCGATGAATCTGACACCGCGCCGGCGGCATCGAAACCCACTATCGACGACATCCTCACCGTCTTAGCCGCGGAAGCCGCCGAAGAAAGTGACGATGCGGTATGAGTCGGCCTCGATGCTCACCGCCGCCCAGGGCCGATGGAACGCCGGAGCGGGCATCGAACATAACGCCCCGACATTATGCGCAGTTGGCCGCCGCATCGATGCCGCTCAGCGAGTGTCCATCCGCTCGGCGCCGGCGGCCAACTGTCCGCCGCCTGCGGCGGCCGCATAATGGGCGCTATGTTCAATGCCCGCCGCACGGGGCTCGCGCCCCGCGCGGTGGTCGCTCGCGCGACTTCTTTGATCGCGTCGCATCGGCGTTCGGTGTGTGTCCGTCCAGCGCGCGCCGTCACTTGAACCGCAGTCCATCGGACTGTTCCATGCCGTTCGATGAGCTCGATCCCACCGGCTCGGCTCTCTCCATGCCTGCTGCTCATACCGTCGAAAGTTAAGCGTTCGCTGCTGGCCCTTTGAGTGTAGCACCGTGCTCGCCGTGTCAAGGACAGACCTTGACACGGCTGCGCTCGGTGCTGGGAGGACGGGCCAACAGCGCACCGCCTCGGGGCGCTGACACACCAGGAGATCACCCATGAATACCTTCGATCACATCCTCGATGCCCTCTCACAGAGAACCCAGCGTGTCTTTGACACCGCCGAAGGGGCAGAACGGTATCAGCGCTTGATGGAGCGTCTGCAGCGGCTCTACGGCGCTCTAGAACTCGCTCGCCTGCTCGGCTCCGCGCAGCTGGCACGGCGGATCGAAACCCTCATCGATACCACGCGGCGCGACATCGAGAACGACGGCTGAACCGATCGCGAGAGAGGCGGTTCGCGCTGCCTCTCTCGCTCTGACCAGGAGAGCTGACTATGCAAACCATCGAGATCCACGTCATCTTGACTGACGCCCAAGCCTGGGAGTTCGCCCAGTTCTTAAAGCGAGTGTGCTTCAGTGATTATCGCGGTTGCGCCACCAGCGAGGCCGAGGCGTATCACATGATCGACGCCGGCGAGCACATCCGCCGCGCTCTCGCAGAACAAGGCTACGCGCCGCGATAGTCCATCAACTATGAGGCCGGCGGCTCCCGCCCGGCCTCTGTAAGCGGTTTTACCCCTTAGCTGCCTCTGCCCTCCGGTTCCATGCAATCGCCGATCTGCACTTGCCTGCGTCGTCGGCATCCGAGACACTGTCCCCATGCCGAAAAACGCACATCGGGGTTCGTGGCGATCCGTGACAACCGCCTCAGAGAAAATCCGCGGCTAAGTGATGATGGCATCAGGGGAAAATCGCCTCTTGCCTACGATGCTGCGTCGGATGCCGGTGTTGGC
>CAWINJ010000004.1:2500-1108634 GCA_963837435.1 uncultured Gammaproteobacteria bacterium | reverse complement strand
CTGGGACAGCCGAACCTCGGCGTCGTACATTTCCTCGAGGATCGAGCGCCGCCGCGATCGCGCCGGCATCGAAGGGGCGCCAGTGCTCGTTGATCCACAGGAGGGGGGTTCTGCGCGCGAGCGAACTCTGCAGAGCGGCGGGCAGCAGGTCGCCGCTCCGATGAGGGTGCTCGCTCATGCGGGGCCGCGCGGCGTGAGGAGGAACTGTCGCATCGCCTTCACGACCTGCGCGCGGGACGTCAGGAAGAAGCTGTCGTGTGCGCCCGGAACCTGGAGGATTTGCACGTTGGCGAGCTCCCGCTGGATGCGGGCGATGGACTTGACCCGAAATGGCGCCATGTATTTCTGCTCCCAGGCGCGCCCTTGTTCGCGTCGCTGGGTATCTGCGCCATGCAAGTCGACCATGGATGTTGCGAAGATGGCGAGTGCCGGTGACCGTACCCGCCGGTAGTCGCGGGGTGGGTTTGTCCATAACGATGCGGTAAGGGCCGTGATCACCTCTGCTGGGATCCTGGGCTGTACGCTGCCATCAGGACGCACAACCACCGATTCGTCCAGGTAGGCTTCGACGCGCCGGATGTCATCGAGCTGCGAGTAGTCGATCGCCTTTTCGTAGGCGATATAAGCGTCAGGGACTTCATTGCAGCAGCGGGGGTATCGAACAGGGTACGCGGTAGTGCTTGGAATGCGGCCTTGTAGTCGGGATCCGCCCAATCGTAGGCCGCGTCCAGGTAAACCAGTCCGGCGACGCGGTCGGGATGTAAAGCCGCCATAGCGGTAATCTCGTTACCCCCCAACGACCAGCCAACCAGGCTCGCCTTGGAAATTCCGAGCGCATCCATCAGGCCGCGCAGATCCTCGGTCAAAGTCGCGGTATCGTAGGGAGGCTTGGCTTCCGAGCGCCCATGACCGCGCCGCGCATAGGCGATCACATGGAAACGATCGGTAAATGCCGGGGCCAGATCATCAAACACATGCGGATTGTCGCCACTTCCATGGAGGAGTATCAGCGCCTCTCCGGTGCCGCCCCAGTCGAGATATTCGAGCCTGATGCCGTTTGCCGCGACGAAACCCTCCGTATGAGGCGATGTGTCGACCCAGTTCGTCGGCGCTTCCCGGTGTCACCGGGGCAGCCACCTCATCGGCCTTCCTGAGCGCCCGTCACGGCCGCAGCGGCAGCCCAGATGATCGCCAGCGCGACGTAAATGACTCGCTTCATGGGATGCGGTATCGTCTGTTGCGGACGCGCCCGGTAACGGCCGCTAAAAGGTTCTAACGACGGAAAGTCCCACGGTGCGCGGCTGAATGTAAGAGTAGGCGAACGGCGGATAGCTGCCGAGACCGCCGGCGAGGACGCCGCGTTTGTCGGCGAGATTGTTGATAAATAAGTTAACGGTCCACGCAGCATACTTAGCCCCTGCCTGAAGGTCAGTTCTTGCGAAAGCGGGTAGCTCCTGGCGTACGGCGCTCGAGGTAAACTCTCCCAAGCGGCTACCTATATAACTCACCGAGCCGCCCCAAAAGCCTTTGAGGAGGCCTGTCACCGGAAATTCCTGGTGGAGCGAGAGGTTCCCGGAGAAACGACTGCTGTAGGGAAGGTTGTCCCCGGAAACGCCATACGCGCTACTGGTAGTCGGGAACGACTCCTTGAGGTCGGCGTCGCTGAAGGTGACCCATGCCGCCAGCGTCAGGCCGGTCACGGGCTTCGATTCTACGGAGAGCTCGAAACCCTGGCTCTTCGCCTCACTCCCGTTACCGGTGTAACCCAAACCGGTTTGCGCGTTGACCAGGGAGAGTTGAATGTCCTTCCAATTGATGTAGTAGAGCGAGCCATCGATCGACAGCGTGTGGTCCAGGAGGTCGGCTTTGGCGCCGATCTCATAGTTCTGCGTTTTGTCCGGATTGTATTCAACCGGGGTGCCGGGGGACAGCGTCAAGTTGGGCCCACCGGCGCGATAGCCCGAAGCGATTCGTGCATACACCATGAGATCCTGCGAAACCTTGAAGCGCGGTGTCACGAGGTACGTAAAGGCGTTTGCGCTGGTGTGGTCTTCGGGCACGATGTGCGGCGAGGGTTCCCCGAGTACCTCGGTGAGGAAAGGTCCGGAATCAAACTCCGAGTAAGACTGCCTGATCATGCTATCGCGCGCGCCGAGCTCAATATCGAACTGCTCGGCTGAAGCGAAACGTGACGTTGGTGAAGCCCGCATATTCGGTGTAGCCCGGATGAAACGAGGCGTTATAAAGATCGCCGGCCACGGCGCCGGTCGAGGGATCCTCAGCCAGGATGCTTTGAGCGTATTGAGAGTTTTCGTGCGTAAAAAAGGCCCCCAGCAGCCAATCGACATGCTCGCCGATGGGAGTGGCCAGCCGCACTTCCTGCGTGAATTTATCGGTCTTGTTTCTCTCCGGGGTGGGCGTGCCGGTGACGCCGAACAGCCCTTGTGTCGTGGGACCGAAATAAAAGGTCAGGTCGTACGTGTCGGAATACTGGTTGATGTTGTAACCGGTGACACTCGTCAGCTCGGCGGCACCGAGTTTCGCTATCAAAGTCGCGCTATAGGCCTGGACGGTTCGATCGGACTGACCCGTTCCTCGCAGGCTGCTCTGCTGCAACTCTCCCAAGCGGGCCCCCACGTAGCCGTTGATAGGCAAGTCGACGTCGGAGAACCCATCGCTCTTGGCCTCCTGGTACAGCGCACTGAATTTCAGCGAAATTGTGGACGAAGGCCGCCACAACGCCGCGACCCTCCCGCCGCTCACATGGTCTTCGTTGATGCCGGTCTGACCCGTTTGGACATTATCGATGTAGCCGGGATCTTGCCGCGTGAAACCGCTCGCCCGAATCGCGAGGGTGTCGCTGAGTGGGAGATTGACGGACCCCCGCGCGCCGTAGCCAAGCTCTGCGCCGTTGACGACGCCATTCATATTCGCTTCCACTCGGCCCGTCGCTGCGTCCGTCGAAGGGTCGACCGTGACGTACTTGATGAGCCCGCCCATGCTGCTCGCGCCATAGAGAGTGCCTTGCGGCCCTCGTAACACTTCGATACGCGCGAGGTCGGCCGGATCGATGTCCGCCACGACCATGCCTCCCCCGGCACCGATCGCGGTCGATGACCCGTAGGGCACGTCGTCGACCTCGATGCCCACCGTCGGATTGGTATAAACACCGGTGGTAATGCCACGAATCGCGACACTCTGAAAGGAGCCTCCCGACCCTGATGTCGACGGCATGACGGTCAACCCAGGCACGTTCGTGTAGAAGTCCTGGAGCCGCACCTGATTGTTCTCGATCAGCGACTCCGCTTTTATGACGGTGACGGGCACCGGCACGTCCTGCAGACGTTCCTCGCGCTTCTGCGCAGTGACGATCACCGTATCCAAGGAAGCCGGCTGCTGCGAGCTCTTGGGCGTGTCCGATCCGCGGTCCACGGCCACGGGCGTTGCGCGCGCATCGCTCTGTGCCGGCAGTTGCGCAAGACTGGTTCCCAGAGTCGGGCTGCTCGCCGGGTTATCTCCCGCGATCGGTTTGGCCGCGGAGGTGTCGATGCCGATGGTGTTCGGACCGAGTGCATGGAAATCGAGCGCGGTTCCCTCGAGCAGACGCCGCAGCGCCGAGGATGCCGTCATTTCCCCATGCACGCCATGCGTGGAGAGTCCCTTCACCGAGGAGCCCGGCGTGATCACCTGAATTCCGGTCTGCTTGGAGAAGTCGATGAGGGCTGCGGCCAGCGGCTCGCTCGAGATGTCCACCGTCACCGTTCTATCGAAGTTCGCGGTCTGCGCCCCTGCAGCGAACGCGAGGCTGCACAGGAGCACTGCCGCCCACGCCCGCCGATCGAATACTTTACTCACCATCGCGCCTCCGGTGCCTTCATGTTGGGCACGTGTATAGGAGCTAAGACGGTTGAGGATGGGCCAGCGGCACTGCGCGAGGCAGCGAATGTGGCCAAGCTTCGCGCGAGGCTGTGAATGATCTGTGGCTGAGGTTCGCGTGCGGCTGCGAATTATATGCTGCTTGGGTTCGCACGAGGCGGCGAATGATACTGCTAAGGTTCGCGCGCAGGCGCGGTCCCTTCGCGCGCGGCCGCGGTTCCGTTGATTTGCTCCGACGGAACGAGGGACACCGACGAATCCGTCGCAATCACTTTGATCGGGAACTCTCCCGGCATGGCGCGCAACCACTCATCGATGGAGCCGATCAACACCGTGCCCGTGTAGGTCATTCGCGCAATTGCGGGATCGCCGATGATCAACTTTCGGGAAGAATAACGATTGACGTCGGCAACCACCGCGGACAAGGGCTCATCGATGTATTCCAGTCGACCGTAGCGCCATGCCAGCGCCCGCTCCGGGTCGGTGGCGCGCACGACGCGCTTGTCGGTGCCGACGACCCAAGTAACCTCGTTGCCCGCGGTCAAGCGCAAGGACCCCGCGGCCGCGGGCACGGCAACCGCGGACCCATCGGAGCGCTGCCCATTGCCGTCGGCCGCGTAAACATCGACCGTGCCCTCGGCGACCGTGACGATGACTCGATCGTCTGCCTCGCGCACGTTGAATTTCGTGCCCACCGCGCGCACGCGCAGGCCGCTGGCCTTGACGATGAAGGGACGCTGATGGTTCGGCGCGACCGAAAAGAATGCCTCGCCTTTCTGCAGATCCAAGGTGCGCTGAGCAGGGGTGTATTCGACGGCCACCGAACTGTTGGCCCCCAGATCGACCGATGAGTTGTCCGGCAGCTGGGTATGGCGCACCTGTGCGACCTCGGCGCCCGGCGGCGAGACAGTGGGCGCCCGCAGCCTTTGAACGGAGAAGAAGGCGCCACCCAACAGCAACAGCAGGCTGGCCGCAATACCGACCGCGCGCCAATGCCCCGGCCATTGCCGTCGTGCCTGGACAGGCCTCGGATCGATCGACCCTAACTTGTCGATCGACCCCAACCTGGCAATGCGCTCCGCGGCATCGGGGCCCGACGCCAATTGACCGGTCTGCCGCCAGAACTCCTGCATGGAATCGAAGGCCTGGGTGTTTCGCTCATCGCTCTCATACCAGCTGAGCCATTGGGCAACGTCCTTGTCCGTGGCGTTGTCGTCGCGCAGCCGCAGCAGCCACTGCATGGCGGCGTCCATCCGCTCGACATCGGCTTCACCAGGCGGCATGCGCGGAGTCATCACGGTATCACCCGATGTCTGGCGTCGGCGGCGCAAACGCCGTCAAGACGCAGCTTGCAATAGACGGTGGTCCGACAGATGTAGTTGCGCACCATCCGGGTTCCGATCCCGAGCTCGCCTGCAATCTCCTCGGGAGTCCATTCGTGATAGCGCCTCAATATGAATGCGCGGCGATACTTGGGCGGCAGTTCGTAGAGGGCCTGCTCCACCAGCGCGAGATCCTCGGAAGCCAGAAGATGTCGATCGGGAGTCGTCGAGTCGACCAACTGTTCCTCGCTGAACACCTGGTCCAGACGGTCGCGCGAACGGCGCTGCCGCGTACGATCCACCGCGATGTTCACGGCCGTCTTGAACAGGTAGGCGCGCGGAAAGCTGACCGTGCCCGGTTGATCCAGCTGCAGCAGCCGCGCGTAGGCCTCCTGAGTGACCTCCTGGACCTCCTGTTCATTACCCAGACGAGCCATCAAGAAGGAATGCAGGGCGCGACTGTGTTCCTCGAACAAACGCGCAAGCGTGGTCGCGTGCTGCATCGCAGCAGGCACTTCCGTGGCCTGTGCAGCGGCAGCCCGTGCAGTCGCGGTCTGCGCATCAGCGCTCTGCGCAATGGCTGGCGTTAAATCCTTGGCAAGGTCAGGCGGGGGCATGTCGCTTCAGTTGTCGATGAACGATCCACCATTAGCCTAGACGTATCAGACCGGGAGAGTGGCACTTTCCGCCGCGCGGCGACGCAGTCACCCCCCCCGCAAGCCGGCGATGTGCGTGTGCTACAGTCCGATCCTCCTCATTAACGGTGCGATGTGACAGGTACCGAGCCCGCTGAACTGCCGCCCGCGGTTAGCCTGACCGCCGTTCGCGAGGCGCATGCCCGAATTGCCCGCTTCATCCGTCGCACCACTGTGCTGACGAGCAGGACCCTCGATGCACAGACGGGCGCGCGGCTGTTCTTCAAATGCGAGAACTTTCAGCGGGCCGGAGTATTCAAGTCCCGCGGTGCGTTCAACGCCGTATTCTCGCTGACCGATGAGCAAGCCTCGCGCGGTGTCGTCACCAGTTCCTCCGGCAATCAGGCCGCGGCGCTGTCGCTGGCGGCGAGCGAGCGCGGCATCCCGGCCTACATCGCCATGCCGAAGGCGGCGCTGCGGTGGAAAGTGGCGGCGGTGCAGCGCTATGGCGGCAACATCGTGTGGGTCGAAGCACGCGGCAGCTTTCCCACCTCCGAGGAATACGAGGCGACAGCCGCCGCCATCCAAGCCCGCACCGGCGCGAGCCCCGTGCACCCTTACAACGACGTGCGAACGATTGCAGGTCAGGCCACTTGCGCGGTGGAATTTCTCGAGCAGCAGCCGGCTCTGGATCTGCTGCTCGCACCGGTGGGCGGCGGCGGACTGCTGTCAGGCACAGCCATGGCTGCCAAGCAGCTGCAGCCCTCGATACGCGTCATCGGCTGCGAGCCGCAGATGGCGGACGATGCACAGCAGTCGTTTCGCTCAGGCCGCATCGTCCCGCAATTGCAGCCCCAGACCATTGCCGACGGACTGCGCACCTCGCTCGGCGATCTGACGTTCCCGCTGATCGCGCGGTTTACGGACGACATCGTCACGGTCACCGAAGAGGGCATCGTCAACGCCATGCGGCAGGCGTGGGAGATCCTGAAAATCATCATCGAGCCGAGCAGCGCCGTGCCGCTGGCCGCCATCCTGGAGGGCAAGCTTCCGGTGGCGGGCAAATCGGTGGGCATCATTCTCTCCGGCGGCAATGTCGACCTGGACAAGCTGCCGTGGCTCGCGCCGAAGCCATAGGGATGGTCTTGTCGAAAAAGCGTGACGCCGTAACCAGGCCGGCACGCGCTTTTGCTACATTCTGACCCTCATGAACGCGCCCACGACGCCGACCGACCCACGCCGCGAGCTGCAGACTCTGCTGGCCTCACGCCTGGCTCTCATCGTGGTCGAGTCGCGCGAAGAATCGCGGGTTCTTTCCCTGGTGCGGGAAATCAGCCTCAAAGTGCAGCAGGGCCGCGGCTGGGGGGTGTTTCAGTGGACGGTTACCGAGGGCCTGCAACGCATCGACGTCGACCTCGGCGGCCCGCAACGCACCCTGGCCGATCCCGAGCAGCTCTTGAAGCACTTGAAGGCCACGCCCATGCCAGGCATTTACGTGCTGCTCGACTTTCATCCCTATCTCAAAGATCCGGTGAATGTGCGGCTACTGAAGGACATCGCCCAGGGCTACGAGCGTGTCGCCCGCACCCTCGTATTGATGAGCTATGAAGTGACGCTCCCCGAGGAGCTCGAGCAGTTCGCGGCCCGCCTGCATCTCGCGCTGCCCTCGACCAACGAGCGACTGATGATCATCACCCGCGTGGTGCGCGAGTGGGCGGCGGCCAATCCGACCAAGCCCGTGCATATGGAGCCTGACGTGCTGACGCGGCTGGTCGACAATCTCAACGGACTCACGGCGTCCGACGCCGAGCGCCTGGTGCGGCACGCGATCTTCGACCATGGCGCGCTCACCATGTCCGATATCCCGCAAGTGCTGAACGCGAAATACGAGCTTCTCAACCGCGGCGGCACGCTCTGCTACGAGCCGGCCACCGCGAAGTTCACCGATGTCGGGGGAATGCAGAATCTGCGGCACTGGCTGACCAGCCGCAAGCCTGCCTTCGACGGCACCGCCCCGGAACTCGATCCGCCCAAAGGCGTGCTGCTGCTCGGGGTGCAGGGCTGCGGCAAGAGCCTGGCCGCGCGCGCCGCGGCCGGCATATTCGGTGTGCCGCTGGTGCGTTTGGATTTCGGGGCGCTCTACAGCAAATGGCAGGGCGAGGCGGAGAAGAACTTACGCGAGTCGCTGCAAGCGGCCGAGGGACTCGCGCCCTGCGTGCTCTGGGTCGATGAAATCGAGAAGGCGCTCGCGGGGGGAGAGGGCGACAGCGGCGCCTCGCGCCGGGTGCTCGGCACCTTTCTCACCTGGCTCGCCGAGCAGCGTTGCCGCATCTTCGTGGTCGCGACGGCCAATGACATTAGCGCCCTTCCCCCGGAGTTGATCCGCAAGGGCCGGTTCGACGAGATATTCTTCGTCGATCTGCCAGCCCAAGCGGCGCGCGCGGACATACTCGCCATCCACCTGCACAAGCGCGGTATCGTGCTGAATCCGCAGGAGCTGGCCGCCCTCGCCAGTCATTGCGAGCGCTTCTCGGGCGCAGAGATCGAGCAGTCCATCGTCGCCGCGCTCTACAGCGCACACGCTGCCGGCCAACCCGTCACCGCCGCCCTCATAGCCAAGGAAATGCAATCGACCCGGCCGCTCGCCGTCGTCATGGCCGAAAAGGTCGCCGCCCTGCGCGCCTGGGCGGGCAGCCGGACGGTATCGGCCGACTAAGCGCTCCCGAGCGATCGATGGTTCAGGCGACGCCGAATATCGGTCCGGCCGCCCGACTCGGTCCGCCGCCCGCGACGCTTCGCCCGCCCGCTACTGAACGAAATACGCCGGATGATCGAAGTCGGCGATCAGCCCGGGCTCTCGCGGCTGCCAGCCGAGGCGAGACCGGGTCTGTTCGCTCGAGGCCGACATGCCCATGCCCGCGAAATGGGCGAACCAGCCAAAGTGCTCGGCCGCCTCTTCAGGCGACTTGGACAGCACCGGCACGTTCAAGCGACGGCCGATGACGGCGGCGATCTCTTTGAACGGCACGCCTTCTTCTGCAATGGCGTGCGAGGGTAGGGCGTCGGCGCTGCGCTCGAGCGCGAGCCGGTAGACACGGGCGGCGTCGAGCCGATGCACCGCGGCCCAACGATTCTGCCCCTCACCCACATACACTGACACGCCCTTCTCGCGCGCGTAGGCAATGAGACGCGGCACGAAGCCGTGATCGCCGTGGCCATGCACCGAGGGCGCCAGCCGAACGACGGATGCGCGCACTCCGCCGGCCGCCAACGCAGCGGCGGTCGCTTCCGATGCGCGCGGATAGGAAGCCGAGACCGGAACCGGCGGGTCCTGCTCCGTCGCGGCGCGGCCCCGTGCGATGAGCGCCACGCCCGAGGTGACGATGAGGGGGCGCTGCGAGCCTTGCAGCACGCTGCCGATCGCCTCGATGGCGCGCTTGTCTTGCGCGCAGTTCTCCGCGAACTTCGAGAAGTCATGGTTGAAGGCGGTGTGAATCACGGCCTCGGACTGGGCCGCGCCGCTCTTCAGGCTGTCCAGATCATCGAGCGTACCCCGATGGGCCTCGGCACCCGCCGCGGCCAGCGCCGCCGCGCCCGCTTCCGACCGGGTAAGACCCAGCACCCGATGTCCCGCGCCGATCAACTCTTTCACAACTGCCGAGCCGACCCAGCCGGTGGCGCCAGTTACAAATACACGCATGTCATACCCTCCAGATTTGCCTGGACACAGTGTGTGGCCGCATACTATCCTGGTAAAGTAGTGACATTATCCTGGTATAATTGCTAATAGTATGAACGAGAGCGCCGCCGCTGCCAATCTGCTTGGCACCTATCTGAAGGGCCGCCGCGGGAAACTCGACCCCGCGGCCTTGGGCTTTCCCGCCGAGCGCCGCCGCACTCCGGGCCTGCGCCGTGAGGAAGTCGCCTTGCGAGCCAGTATCAGCCCGACCTGGTACACCTGGCTGGAACAAGGACGCGGCGGCGCGCCCTCGGCCGAAGTGCTCGACAGGATCTCGCGCGCCCTGATGCTCACCGATATCGAGCGAGAGCATCTCTTCCTGCTCGGACTCGGGCGCCCGCCCGAGGTTCGCTATCGCAGAGACGAAGGCGTGACCCCGCGGCTGCAACGCGTGCTCGATGCGCTCGAGCCCAGCCCCGCTCTGATCCGGAATGCCACCTGGGATGTGCTCGCCTGGAACCGCGCCGCCACCGTGATGCTGACCGACTACGGGTCCCTGCCGCCGGATCAACGCAATATCCTGCGCTTCATCTTCCTCGATCCGCGCGTGCGCGCCGCGCAGTATGACTGGGACAGCGTGGCACGCTTCGTCGTGGGCGCTTTCAGGGCCGATGCCGCCCGTGCCGGTGCCGCCGCGGACGTGGAGCCGATGGTCAATGAACTGTGCCGCCTCAGCCCAGAATTCGAGACCATGTGGCGCGACAACGATGTGCGCAGCCACGCCGAGGGCGTGAAGCAGTTGCGCCATCCCGTTCTCGGTCCGGTCTCCTTCGAATATTCAGCTTTCGCCGTGGATGCCCGCCCCGATCTGAGCATGGTGGTTTATAACCCCGCGACGCCGGCGGATGCGGAACGCATCCGATCGTTGATCGAGGCGAGGCCGGCTGGAGATCGCAAGACGTGACCTTTATCATTATCTTATCATTTTAATTGATAAAACGATATGATAATGATAATATAAACGCATCTTATCATTTCTGATCCGATAGCCCATGGCTCACCGACAACTCGCTGACACCATCCTTGAGTATCTCGCACGCCGCACCCGCCAATCGTTAGGGCCCGCGGGCCCCGCGCAGATCACAGCGCAAGTTCAGTTACCTCGACCCACGGTCAATCGACATCTGCGAGCCTTGATCGCCGCCGGTCAAATCGTGCGTGAGGGCACGGGCCCCGCGACGGTATACCGCTACCAGCAACTGTGTCCCGCCGCGGGCAGCGTCGCCGAGCAACCCACTCCGTGGGGTATCTGCAGTTCCCATTCGCAAGCTCTGCGCGCCGAACTCGCAGCGCCCTTGGGAATGCGCAAGCCAATTTCCTATCAACGGCAATTTGTCGATGACTACCGCCCGAATCAATCGTCACTCATGCCGGAAGGATTGGCTGCCTCGTTGTTCGCGGAAGGCAAGATGCCCGGACAGCAGCCGGCGGGTACCTATGCTCGAAAGGTGCTCGAGCAGTTATTGATCGATCTATCGTGGTCCTCCTCGCATTTGGAGGGCAATCGCATGACCCTGCTCGACACCCGCAATCTGTTTCTCGCCGGGCGATCGGCTGCCAAGGACGCAGACTCGACCATGCTCTTGAACCACAAGGATGCCATCGAGTTCATCGTCGATGCGGTGCCGAGGGACGGCATTACCGTGCCTGTCGTGCGCAATCTGCACAGCCTCCTCATGCAGGGGCTGCTCGCGGATTCGCATGCTTTGGGGGCTATCCGCACGACAATCGTCAATATTGAAGGCTCGGTCTACATCCCGACTCAGGTGCCTTCGATATTGGATGAAATGCTGGCGCTCATCGTCGAGAAGTCTCAGCTGATCAAAAATCCCATCGAAGGGGCATTCTTCCTGTGGCTAAACCTCGCCTATCTGCAGCCCTTCGAAGACGGCAACAAGCGCACCAGTCGTCTGGCTGCGAACCTGCCGTTACTCCTCTACAACTGCGCGCCCCTCTCCTTCCTGGATGTCGACCCCGCAGACTATGCACTGTCGATGCTCGGGGCGTACGAACGCCTCGATGTCAGCCTCGCCACCGAGCTATTCGCGTGGACCTATCGGCGCTCGATACCGAAATACCAGGCCGTGCTCGCTTCGATGGGCACGCCTGATCCCCTGCGGACGAAATATCGCGAGCATCTCATCAGCGCCGTGCAGGAGGTGGTCCGGGCCGGCCATGCGCTCGCTCACGCCATAGCGGCGGCGGGAGTTGCGCCGGCCGATCAAGACTATTTTCAAATATTGTTGGAGACGGAGCTTGCACAGTTGGAAGCATACAACTGCGCCCGCTTTAGACTCGCCATCGGCAAGACCGAGCAATGGATTGCAAAGGGCCGCCCCAGGTAGCGTGGCCTGTCCTGGCACGAAAGCCACGAAGACGATGGCAGCATTTACTAGGTGCCGGGTCCCAGTATCAAATTCTGCAAGGGCACCGTACTCGTCGGAGAATCTCGGAACTCCATCGATTTGACCGCATCGCGCGGCACCAGCCAGGCATGCACGGCCAGGTCCTTGGGCTCGGGTCTCGAAGCCAGGTAGTACACCTCGTCGGAATCGAACAATAAGTACAACGATCGGCCGGGTTCGAAGTCCTGGTCCCCGTCCAGACGGATTTTCACCTCCGGTCGGGCAAAAACGCCGCTGAATTCCAGATTCGCGTAGGCCTTGCCGCAGAGGCTGGCCGTGGTCAATGCGATCAACACGAACAACGCCAGAAAGATCAGACGTGCGCGCAGCGCCTGCCGCATCACATACACCGAAAATGAAATCCTGAGCATCGAGATGGTGCCAACCGTAATCACGCCGATCATGAGCGGTGCGATGAGCAGGGCCCAGCGCAGAAAGCCTGTCACCCGCGCGGTCTCAACGGCGTTGATCTGCTGCAGCTTGGGGTTGGTCACCGAGCGTGCGAGCCAAGAGGACAGATCGACCACATTGGACCAGTAGAAACCCACCGCCCACACTCCGATCGGCAGGATCACGAGGAGCAGTGGAATATTGTCGAGCAGAGCGGTACGCCGACTCACCGTCCGCTGAAGATTGACGGTGGCGATGAGGCTGACGATCAGCGCCGAACCCACCAGCACGATGACGAAGGTGCGGATGCTGTTCTCGACAGGGATCTTGATCTGCGCGCCATCGAGAAGATAGAAGGCGAAATAGCTCTGATAGAAAAGACTGCCGACATAGGTCGACACGCCCACCAGAATCGAGCTGACCGCGCCCAGTTCGATGTGCGAGCGAACCCAATTCCACACCTTGTCGACGGCCGGATCCACGCTCGCCACAGGTTCAAACCGCCGGCCGCATCCGCCATCGGTGCTGAACGTAACGGTAGATGGCCGCGATCAGAAACACGATCATCGCCAGCAGGGTCCCCGTGCCGACGGTCTTGAGGTAGGTCTCGAGGAATCGACTCTTCAGGCCCAACATCTCGACCAATCCGACGATCATCACGCCGGTTAGTACTTCGATGGCGGGCAGGAGCTCGAGTCCGATCTTGATCCAGACGGCGACTCTCAAGGACTTCACGAATTCGGTCTTCTGCCGTGAGACTGCCCAGGTCTCGAGCCTGACGTTGATCACGATAAAAGTCGCGATGCCGCATAGCATCGCAATGATGTCGACCGTCTGGTTGTGATCGCTCAACAGCGCGGCAACGAAGCTCGCCGTGGCGCTCAACCCCACCAGCAATGTCCATCTCAGCCAGAGTCTCAGCGAGCCCCACATGACGGTGGTCCCTCGTCTTATCCCTCGTCCGTGCGGCGCTTCTAACGAGCGCCTAAGCCCTTGATTCTAATTTAGTTTGCCAACGCTTTCAACCTTGGAATTGCTGCACTACGGACGGTGGCGGAGGCGACAGGAGCCCGCGTCGATAACGCTCCAATAGCGGCGCCGAATCGTCCACGGCCCGCCCGCCAGCTCGTCTGCCCGTCAGCCTGTCAGCCCGTCAGATATCCGACCACGAGGCGCGTGGCCTCGTCGATGAGCGCCCGGGTCGCCTCGTCCGACACGAGCTTTTGGTGCAATACCGCCGTGTGCGTCAGTGCCTCGATGGACGTCACGCAGACGAACGCCGCAAGCCCGAGATCGACCGCACGAATCTCATCGCGGCGACTCTCGAGGTAAGCCCTGAAGAGCGCATAGTTCTCCCGATCGAATGTTTCCAGCTTCTCGAGCCCTCCCACACGCGGAATCTGCTCTGCGAGCACACGATGTAGCTTGGGATCCATGCGATGCGCCTTGACCGCCACCGCGACGAGCGTTCGCACCGCGTGCTGCAGCGGTAGTTTCACGGCTTGCGTCAATTCGCCACGAACAACCTGCATGAGTTCCTGTTGGTGGCGCTCGACCAGGGCCGCGACCAGCGCCTCTTTGCTGGGGAAGTATTGGTAGAGCGAGCCGACGCTCACGCCGGCGACTTCAGCGATACGGTTGGTGCTCGCCTTGCCGAACCCTTCCCTGATCAGAATGCGAGCAGTCGCGTCCAACAGCGCGCCGACCGTGAGGCGCGAACGCTTCTGCGAAGCGGATTTCCTGGGATTTGTGCGCAACTTTGTGGCCATGAATGTCGGCTCGAATGCGAGTACCAAAAGCGAAGGATCGCTCGTATTCTGGACCTCATGGAAATTACACACAAATGCGCAACGCACCAAACCCAGATGCGGAGGAACTCAATGAACGACACCCTGCGATCCTTGTTCCGATTCAAGGCTTGGGCGAACGACGAGCTATTGACGGCCTTGGCGAGACTGGGCGCCGATTCTCCCATAGTCCCATTGGCCATCAGGGCCCTGAGCCACACCTATGTGGTCGACCAGATCTTCGCCGCGCATCTGCGGCGAAGAGATCACGGGTATACGTCCCCCAACTTGACCCAGATGCCGACACTGGAAAAGCTGTCCGCTGACATTCGACTGGGCGACCGCGAGTATGTCGATTATGTGTCGGCGCTCGAGCGCGACCCATTGGCGGAGCGAATCGACTTCGCGTTCACGGACGGCGCACCGGGCCGCATGTCGCGCGAGGAAATGCTCATGCATGTGATCACCCACGGCGCCGGTCACCGGGGACAGGTGAGCGCGGTCATGCTGCTCAACTCCGTCCCGCCCGCGAACGATGGTTTCACGACCTATCTGCACAAGGCCGAGGCCTCGGCGAGAAGGCGCACTGGCGCGTGAGATGCTGCGCGCCGGTCGCCGATCGCCCGCAAATGTACGGCCGGCAGCGATGCGGCGGTGCGCGCCCTCTAGCCGGGAATAAATCACGCTCCTTCCTCCCACGGTGTGGATGCGAGTTCATGCGACGCACCATGACCGTGCGCGAGTGAGTCGCGCCATGCACGTATGAACCGTCATGCGCCGGCGTTAGCTCAAACAAGCGACTCGGATTGCAATGTGGTTCTGCGTTAAGGTAGGGTCTCGGTTCGCCTGCCGAGCTATTCGCGACGGAGCGCAGCGACACACTGGCCCGACGGCAAGGCGAATTGTAATCAGAATCGAAACACGCGGCTCTGCGTTCCAAGGAAGTTGGGAGCTGGCGACATGTCAAACGCCCACCACGGCGGCAGCGAGATAACGAGAAGAACGAGCGACGATGTCGAGCGCTTGTGCCAGCTGGTGCGCTCCGTTGTCGCCATCGCCTGCTCGGGCATCGACCCCGCGGTTCCCAGCAATGAAATATCCGAACATGTGGTTTTCGATCTGGATGTGGATGGGGACCGTTACATTCTGATCAAGACCGTGCCGGCGGAACGCGGCGCTCTGTCGCTGAGTCCGCGGGAGTGGGAGATCGTGCGCATGGTCGCGCTCGGTCATCAGAACAAGGTGATCGCCGGCGTTCTGAACATCAGTTCCTGGACCGTCTGTACCCATGTGCGGCGAGTCTTCGCCAAGCTCGGTGTCAGCTCGCGCGCCGCCATGGTGGCGAAGGTCGCCGAATACAGCGGGGTCATCGATGCCAAGGGCAATGCGGCCTGGCTGGCTGTCTCGCGTGATCCGGCATCGGTATCCATGGAGGCCGCGCCGGGTGCTGAACATCGAAGGACGGGGTCAGGCGCCGCGAAAGTGAATGCCTCCGCCGCCCGAATCAGCCGCAAAGAGGCCAGCATCGCGCGTTGAAAATCCCTCGGCGGGTCGAGCTTTCGCCAGGGCATCCATGAACCAAATGCTCGTGTCGATGCCCTTGTAGAAATTCGGAATATGAAATTTCTCATTCGGTGCATGCATGCGGTCGTCCGGTAGGGCGAATCCCATGAGCACGGTCGGGACCGCGAGGCTCCTTTGGAAGGCGGCGAGGATGGGTATGGTGCCGCCCGAGCGCAAAAATACCGGTTTCGCCCCAAAGCCCTTGCGGTAGGCGAGAGAGGCCGCGCGCATCGCGGGATGGCGCGGATCGACCACGGCGGGGGCGGCGCGCGACACGGTTCGAATGCTGGTTCGTGCGGTAGCGGGCGTTACCCGTGCGATGTGTTGCCGAAACAGCAGGTCCACTTCACCCGGGTCTTGATCCGGGACCAGGCGGAAACTGAGCTTCGCCGTCGCACGCGCCGGGATGATGCCCTTGCCGCCCGGCCCCTGGTAGCCGCCCGTCATGCCATTGATGGTAAGGGCCGGCCGCAGGGTGGTTCGCTCGTAGAGCGAGTAGCAACGCTCACCCCAGGGCAATGCAGTCCGGGCGTCCGCGAGAATCTCCTCATCCGACGGACCCGCCCGCGCCATCGAGGCGCGCTCTCGTTCGCCGTATCGGCGGACCCGATCGTAGAACCCGGGAATGGCGATGTGGCGATTGGCATCATGCAGCTTCGCGATGATCTCGCATAGAACTTGCAGCGGGTTGTGAACGGCGCCTCCAAAACTTCCCGAATGCAAGTCATGCTGGGGGCCGCGCACACAGAGTTCCAAGTACACCGCGCCTCGTTCGGCGTAACTGATGGCGGGGCGATCCGGCCCCAGCATGCGCGTGTCGGACAAGACGGCGGCATCCGCCGCGAGCAAGCGCTTCGATCGCGCCACGAAGGAAAAGAGGTGGGTACTGCCGATTTCCTCCTCGCCCTCGAACAGACACTTGACGTTGATGGGCAATCGGCCCGCGGTGGCGAGATACGACTCGAGCGCCTTGACGTGCGTGAACAGCTGCCCCTTGTCGTCGCAGGCGCCTCGGGCATAGAGATCGTCCCCACGGACGGTGGGCGTAAAGGGCGGCGATCGCCATTCGGCGACCGGGTCTACGGGCTGTACGTCATAGTGTCCATAGATCAGCAAGGTGGGTTGCCCGGGGGCGTGCAGCCATTCGGCATAGACCAAAGGGTGACGCTCCGTGGCGACGATGCTCACCCGATCGAGCCCGACGCGCCGCAGGTGCTGTGCCAGCCAGTGCGCGCATCTTTTCAGGTCCTCATTGTGCTGCGGCTGCGTGCTGACCGTCGGGATGCGAATGAATTCCTTGAGCTGCGACAGGAATTCATCACGGTGGGCGCGAGCGTAGTCCAGGGCGCGCAGCGCTGACATCGCTCACCGCAGAATTCGTACGATGAGCCGAGTGCGGCCTTCGATCACGGCGCCCCGCGAGGGTCTTCGTTCACGCTCCCGGGCGGGCAAAAGCGCGATCCCCCGCTTTGTGCGCCGGCGCCCGCCCAGGCGCCATCGCCGGCGGCGAGGAACGCGTCCAGGGCATGACCCGGTTCCCGGCCGCGCGATCGGCGAGTTTCATCGCCTGCGCGCTGGTCAGCCATTCCTCGGCGTTCTCGGCGATCTCGAGCAACAGAGCCTCGAAGTTGGCGCGCGTGGTCGTCAGAATGTGGGGCTGCGCCAGCCAACGCATCACTTCACGGCCCGTCACGCCCATCCGCTGCCGGGGCGAGGTCACCAATCGTTCCTTGTAGTAGCGAATCAAGATCTCCTCGATCACGTCCCAGGCGTTCTCTGCGCCAAACAGACGCCGCACATCGGGCGCGTCGAGAATCTTGAAGGCTTCCTCGAGCAGCTGCATGACTTCGACGCGCAGCACGTTGACATCGCCAAACGACAGCCATTTGAGATTGTTGCGCAAGTCGAGTCCCGCCCGGCGCACGATGGCGATCGAGCCGAAGCTCGGGTCGTAGGCGCGCTCGCGGATCACATCCGAGATTCGCTTGTCGCGCCAGAACAGCGTGACCTGCTGCACGAAGTGCGTGAACAGCGAGTGGAAATCCGTGTTGGGCCGGGCACCCTCGGGCGCCGCACCCCCGCCATAGCCGAAGATGCGGCGATAGGCCGCGAGGCGGTCGCGCTGCGTATAGCGCAGCACTTGCCGGCGATCGAATTGATACAGCGCAAAGGCGCCCTGCCCGCCGGACAACCGCACCGAGCCCGCGCGGAACAGCTCCTGCAGCTTCTGCACCACGCGGAACACGCCTATCTTCTCGTGTTGCCACAGGTAGTACATGTCGCCCACCGCGACGATGCGCTCCGAGGTGATGGTGTCGTCATACGCCGTGACGCCCTGCGGAATACGCGTGTCCCCGAGATCGGTCGACGCGCTCGGGCCTACACCAACCAAAGAGGCCAGGCCCTTGTCCGGCGGCAACGTCTGTCCGGCATCCGACACGACGACCGAGCTCATCAGATCGTCGATCTGCTTGGTCAACGCGTCGGCGAGCTGCGGATTTCCGACTAAATCGGCGGACAGATTGTTGGTGACCTGCTGGCGTAAGGCCGCGACGCGGTCCAACAGGGCCTGGTATTCCTTTTGAGTTGCCATCGATGCTTCTCCGTGTCAGATCACTGCCGCGCCGGGATGTAGGGCGTGCCAATCGCCGCCGCCATGGTGCAGAAGTCACCCAGCTGCGTCGCCAGCTTGTAGAGCGACTGCTGCACCCGGTTGGTAGCCATCGCCGCAATGGGCGCAATGCTGGACAGTGACAACAGGTAGAGCCCCACGGCCTGGGTATAAATCTGCCCCGTCATCACGACGAAATCCTCGCCCACGCCGAGCTTGCCGCCATTCTGAATGGCGTCCTGTGCCTCCCCGCCGACGAAGTTCTGCATCCACAGCAGCAGATCCTCGAGATAGATCGGCGGCAAGCTCTTCACGTGGGGCGCGAGCGGTACCGCGGCCGGCAGTGTCGCGGGCCCGAGGTTGTGGAAGAGCAGTTGTACCGTCTGGCGCTGCGCCGGGCCGACGAACACCGAATCGAATACGAAGCGCACCTCGTCCACCGTCTCGCTGATGACGCCGAGCTGGCGCGAGATGACGACCAGCTGAGTGCCGAGGAAGGGTGAGGTCGGATTCGCAAAGTACTGGATGCTGGTCTGCCAGGCGTTCAACAAGGAGTTCGCGTAGTCGACGATGATCCGGAAATTCGTGACGTTCTGTTCGTCGGATACCGTGTTGACGAAGGCCTCGCCGGACGGAACGACGGTCTCGAATAGACCGAGCTCATCGCGAAGATCGCCGAGCGAACCTAGCACCGTATCGGGGTTCGTCCAGTAGTTCAGCGGCGGCCAGTGGCGCGCCCCAGTCGGCTGGTCAAAATATTTCGCCAATGGCGACTTCGGAGGCGGATTCTGCTTGGTGATCTTGAGCTCGGGCGATGGCTGTCCAGCCGGTGGCGAGTGATTCAGACTCAGGCGAATTCCGAACAGCATCTGAAAATATTGATGCACCCGCATGACGCGCGGACCGCTCAAGAAGCCAAACTCGTCTCCGAGGTTGCTGATTTGGCTTCGCACAAGGTCTTTGAGTGCGGCCACGGTCTCCGTGTCCGCGGCAGGATCCAACGCATAGAGCCCATCGATCAGAGGCTGCATCTGATCGACCAATGTCTTGGCCATCGTAAAGATCGATGCCTGGGCGCCGCTCACGCCGCCGGAGAGGTCGCTCTGCACGACGTAGCTGCGCGGCGTCCAGCTGCTGACTACGGCGCCTTCGACCACCTTGAGTGAGAAGGACTGGGCCAGTGCTCCGGTGAACCCCGCCGCGTCACCGGACTTTATTTTCCAGCCCAGGGCCTGCTGCAACGCCCGGCTGACCACGGGCCCGAGCGATGATCCGTTCCGATCCGTTCCACCCGAACGCGCGTTGGTGCCGCCACCGCTGGCGAGCGGCGATGGAGGATAGGCGACCTCCTCCGTCAAGATGGGGAAAGGAGGGGTGGGTCCGGCACTGGGTGCCGTGGGGAGTGGGACGGTATATCCCTTTCCCGGAGGCACCATCCCCGGTGGCACCAGCTCACCCGACTCTTCAAGGAGCGCCGTCTCTGGCCCTTTCTTTGCTGCTGCCATCTCACTCTCCTGCATGTAGAATTCGACCGCGTCGGCCGTCCTGTTCGATTCCCATCCGGCGGCGCTTTCCAAGCCCAGCGACGCCGCGTCTACCGCCGTTGCGGCAGCCAGTCACGTGAACTCATCCTGACGACGATCATTCGCCGCCTCCACACCGGGCCGCCGGCCCAGCGGTGCCGAGATCTGCTGACCGATATTCGTCGTCTGTAGAGACACCGATCGGGCACCGAGCCGCTCGCCCAGCTCCTGCCAGGCCTGCAGACACGCCTCGTCGAGCGCGCGCAAGGCGGCGCGGCAGGCGTCGAGCGCCTGCACGACACTCTTCGACCAGCCCAGCCACTCCCGGCCGCGCTGGCGGCCGAAGCGCAGCAGCGCATCGGTGGTCTCGTAGGCGACGGCATCACCGAAGAATCGGTACTCCACCACGATCAGACGCTCGTTGGCCTGCGCCAGTGCGCCTCGCACCGCGTGCCAATCCGCCGGGTGCGCAATGGCCTCCTGCGCTTCGGCCGCCGCACGGCACCCCTCCTCCGTCCACCCGCGCAAATCCTCGACCAGATTGCCCAGTCGCTCGACCAGCAGCACCTCGTCCCGCGGTGGGCGGTCCTCGATCACCGTGAGTCCGAGACTTTGCAGAGCATCTCGCATCGCCGCGTAGGTCGAGGTCAGGTGTCGAAATACGGCTTCGATCGCCATGCTCATCTCCTCGCCAGTTCGAGGTAGAACTTCTTCGCGATGACGCCCGGCCGGGCGAGCTTGCGGTCCATCGCGATGCGAGCGGCCCCGATCAGAAAGCGCGCCGGGACGATGCCGGGATCGATACCGGCGGCAAGACGCCTGGCGGCCTCCTCCGTCATCTGCTGCTCCTTGTCGCCGAAGTGGATCACCTCGGCGAAGGGTTTGTTCCCGAGCGAGCGATAGGGTCGGTAGCACATCACATCGACCGCGATTTTGCATGCCTTCGGGAAGGTCTCGAGCAGCCCCGGCGGCATCGCGCCGGCGGGCGGCGGCGGATAGATCTTGATCCAGGCGCGGCGGTAGCGCGCCGCGTCCTCGGCAAAGCCCATCCGCCGCAATAGCTCGACGTTGATGAGCGTCCGAAGATAGGGCGTGGGATGCGGGCCGCGCTCACGGTAGGCAAACACGGCGGCGGGCGCACGGCCGAGCACGTCCATCAGAGCGCCGACAATCTCCGGCCCGCCGAGCAGCAGCGCCGACATATCGGCAAACATCTCTCGATTCCAGCGGGTCCAGATCTTCGCAACACTCTTCGGCACCTGCGCATCGAGCAGCGCGCGCGCGATGTTGCGCGGGATATCGCGGCTCAGCCCCAGATCGCTTTGCAGGTTGTGACTGGTCTCGTGCAGCATCGCCCCCAGAGTCCAAGGATTGACCAGGCGGTGATAGGGCAGCTGCACCAGCGGAAACGGGTTGATCTGTTTGCCCAGGCGGCGCAGCGGAATGCCGCGGCGGAAGGTCGCGGGCGCGAAGCCGGTACGCATGTAGCAAAAGGGCGGCGGTGCGGGAACACTGCGGGCCGTGCCCAGGCCGGTGTAGGCCGCCTGGTAGCAGTCGAGCGCGATCCGATCGCAGCTCAGCAGCCAGTCCGCATACTGCGACTGCCGCTGGCCGAACAACTCGAAATAGAAGTCCCAGATGCGCTCGGTGCCCTGCACCCAGTGCTGCGCGCGATCCTTGCGGCGCACCACTTCCGACAACAGCTCGGTGCGGGGTTCGCGCTGCGCCCGGCGCGACGCCGCGGTGACGCGGCCGCTCATCTTGAGCAATCCGCGCCGCAATGACTTGAGCAGCCCGTTCACCGCTTGGATGTGCCCCTCCGAGGGGGACGCGGCGCCCGGCCCGAACTCCTCACGCCGGAACGGACGCAAGGCCGCGGCGTGGCGCGTCAAATTGATGGATTGCGCGCGCAGCCACGGCCCCAGCACCGGCTTCGTGGGCCGCGCCCGGACCTTGCGGGTCCGGGCGCGTGGCTTGGCCTCCGGCGGCTCTGCGGCTGAGGGTCGCGACAAACTCTCGGCAACGCTATCCATGCAGGTACCCGGGCGACGAGCGGCTTAGCAGCAGCAGCACGTGCGCCGCACGCCCCGCACCCTGGAAGCGCCACAGGTGGGACAGCTTGCGCTGAAACCACGGCCGCCTCGGCCGTAGCGGACCGCGCGAACACCCCGACCCCGCGCCACGGGATATCCCGCGCGCCCGACCCGCGGCATGCCTGCGCCATGAAGATGGTGGCGATGGCCGAGAGCACCGAGCTTGTGGTCCATTTTTTTCGACTTCTTCAGGACCGATCGCAGGATCTTGGGGTTGTGCATCACGCGGCGGTTCTCGCGCGCCAGGATCCGCACGGCGTGCTTGGGCGTTACGCGATGCCCGGCCGCCGCATGCCTCGCCAGCGTCGTGACCGCACGCCGTGCCACCGACGGGACCGCTCGCAGCAGGTGCCGCGTATTCGGATTGCGGTGCAACTGGCGCGTGATATGGCCCACGGCACGTGTCATGTGCGGCGTCGCATGAGCGACGACTCGGGCGATCTTGGGCAATGCCTTGCCCGCAACTTTCGGCAGTGCTTTGGCGGCC
This sequence comes from uncultured Gammaproteobacteria bacterium, assembly GCA_963837435.1. GTDB lineage: Bacteria > Pseudomonadota > Gammaproteobacteria > Steroidobacterales > Steroidobacteraceae > Bog-1198. The sequence goes on along the minus strand of CAWINJ010000004.1, from coordinate 1,086,203 downwards.
AGCGGCAGCAGTTTACTGGCGGCCAGAGAAACCAGTGGCAGAAAGTGCTCGGCCGCCTCGTCCTCCGTTTCCGCCTCCATCGCCGCCGCTCCGAGATGCTCCATCATGGCATCGGGATAGACCTTGATGACTGGATTCGGTCCCTCGGACTCCCATTCATCCTCGGACTCGTCCTCATACTCCCCTTCGTACTCGTCCTCGAGCTCGTCCTCATACTCGTCTTCCGTTTCGAGTTCGGACTCGTACTCATCCTCGGACTCATCCTCGAGCTCGGACTCGAATTCGTCCTCGAACTCCCCAAGCCCCTCGAGTTCCAGTTCACTCTCCAACATGGCACTGACTCCTTGACTGTGGCCCTTCCCGGTCCATGCCGCGCTCGGCCGGCGACGCTCAGCCGGCGACGGCTCTATGTGAGCGGCCGCCCCGCCGGGAACGTTTCACTGCCCGGCTCGATTTGACGTTGCGCAGAATCGATGCACGGTGGAGCTTCGGCCGGCTGAGCACGCGACGCACTTCGCGCGCCGTTGCACGGGCGACGCTGCGGCGGGTCACCGGCTTGCCGGCCGCCGCCTGCCGCTTCACCTTACGAGCCGTGCGCCGCATGATGGTCGGCACGGCACGAATCGCATGACGGGTGGAGCGGCGCTTGCGCAGGATGCGGGTCAGGACGGCGGTCCCTCGGACCAGGCTGGGAAGAAACTTGCGCAGCGCCCGCCGGTCTCGCGGCGACAGCACGGTGATGGCGGCGGCGCCCGCCATGGCCTCGGCCTCGCCCTCGCTGGCCGCATTCGATGCGGCCTCCGCCATCATCTCGGCGATCGCTTCATTTTCGGTGAGCGGATGAGTGGCGATCTCCTGTTCGGCTTCCGCCTCCCCCTCGTATTCGTCCTCTTCCTCGTACTCCCCTTCCTCCTCCCACTCGCCCTCGTATTCCCCTTCGCCGAGCGCGGAGGCGGCCAGTTTGCCGAGCGCACCGCCCGCCGGCCCCAGAATGGCCGACCCCACCACGGGCGCCGCGATCTTCGCGACACTCTTCAGCACCGGCGCGATCTTCTTGAACAGTCCGCCGAAGGAGAAATCCTCCCCCTCCCATTCTCCTTCGCTCTCGTACTCGTCCTCGAGCTCGGATTCGGCGGTTGTCTCGCCTTCGCCGAGGAGCCCGCCGAGGACATTGCCGATGCTCCCCAAGTCGAAGTCCTCTCCTTCCTCCTCGGCTTCAGATTCGGTTTCAAACTCCTCTTCGAATTCCGATTCGAGCTCCCCTTGAGCGCCTGTCCAGGTCGATGCTGTAGCCGACATTTGCGGTCTCCTTACGCATGATGGTGCGAGGGGTGCTATTGGGAGGCAAAGTCGCGCGCGGCGAAAGTCACCTTTTTTTGTGAAGCTCGTTTTTGCGTCACCTGCGCGAGCGACAGGGCGGCGGCCGTGCGAGAGAGACGGCGTCACGGCTGCGGGCGACATGCGGAAGCACTGGTTCCCTCATTCGACGTGGAGTAGGATCGGCGCGTTCAAGGGTCGTGGTATGGCTAGCTCGGCGCCACGGCCGGGTACGCCCGCAGGCAAGGAGGCCCCCATGGCGCGCGACAGTCAATTTCCCGCTTTCGCACCGGGAGCGCTGATCGCGCTGGTGCTCGGAGCGGTCGGCATCTTCGCCGTGCACAAAATTCCCTTGCAGGACGCTCGGCCCGCCGTCAAACCGGTGCCGCTCTCGTTGCACCGAGCGCAAGACATTCAGGACATCGAGGCACGATTGTGGGATGACCCCTTTGACGCCGTGGCCCGTGCCCGACTGGCGAACCCCATCCTCGATTCCCTCACCCTGCATCAGGGTCCCTCGGTCCTATTGACGGCAGGATCCTTCGCGAGGGTTTTGGTGTTGGGGGTCTTGGTGACCGGCGCACCCTACGCCGAGGACATCGAGGTTCGCCGGCGGGCTCGGTATGCAGTTCTCGCCGGCCTGCACCGCGCCGGTTTCGTACCGGACAATCCTGAGCACGTTGGCTTCTTTGCCGAATCGCAGGCGGATGCCGGTTCAGAGATCGTGGTTCATGAGTCTCTTTCGGGCGATAACTCGGTTGCCGCATCGCAAGGCGCAGACGCAGTGCTTCTACTGTGGCTGGATCAAGATGCGTTTAGAAGCGACCCGCTGGCGCATTTCTCGAAACTCGTCGTTCAGGTCGCTCCCCAATCCTCGAACGTATTCGCCGCCATGATCGGGCCCTCGGATTCAGACGGCTTGCGCGCGATGGCACGCGAGCTCAGCGCGTGCTCCGGCAAGCCCCAGTGCCCGGCCGGAATTGACTCGGTGCGCCGGATAACCGTCTACTCCTCGAGCGCGACAGCAAAAGGGGATTGGGTGCTCGACAGCCCTGACCCGCAATGCCAGCTATCTTCGCCCACGGAATCGAATCCATCGGATGCCATCGCGCGGACTTTCTACCAATGGTCCAATCAAAAGATCGAGGTGTATCGGACGGTAGCCAACGACTGCGTGGTGAGCAGCTATCTATTCAAAGAGTTGACGAAGCGAGGCGTCGACACCAGAAGTGAAATTACGCTCATTGCCGAGCGAGACTCATTGTATGCGAGGCTGATGGGTAAATACTTCGGCGGTTGTTTCAGCGGCGCATCGGTGGGCCGAAGCCTCTCGTCCTCCACTTCCTACGAGAATCATCCCACTTGTTTTACGTATCTGCGCGGACTCGACGGACTATCCTCGCCCGCCTCCCGTTTTGCCGCGGCCACGCAAACTTCCAGTCCCGATACCACCGATACGACGACAACCACGACAACGAGTTCACCGTCCGCCGCGAGCGATACCGCCTCGGGCGCACGGCAATTGGATTACGTCCGTCGACTGGCGGGCCAAGTGGCCGAGCAAATGCAGACCAAGCATTGCTCGGATGTCCGCGCTAAGAAAGCCGACTGCACCCAGGCCATCGGCATATTGGGTACCGACGTTTACGACAAGCTTCTGCTCCTGCAGGTGTTGCGCGGGTCGTTTCCGCGAGCGGTGTTCTTTACCACGGATCTCGACGCCCTCCTCCTCGACCCCCGGCAATTGAAGTGGACGCGGCACTTGATCATCGGCTCGAGCTACGGCCTGGCCCTTCGACCCGAGCTGCAAGCGGACATCCCACCGTTTCGCGATACCTATCAGACCTCGATCTACCTCGCGACCATGTTCGCCGGACACAACGAGTTCTCGCCTCGCGGGAACGGTCTGGGCCACACGCCGCTCGTCGACCAGTGGTCCTCACTACCGAGAATATTTGCGGTGGGGCGCAGCGAGGCTTTCGATTTGACTTACCTCGGCCCCAAGCCGACACGACCGGGCTGCAAGGCGCTCTTAGAATGCGGCGAGGTCTATCCACCGCCGGTTGCCGCGTTCTGGGGCAACCGCAGTCCCCTATCGGGATTGAAGGTCGGCCTTTGCGCCATCGGCACGGTGTTGCTCGGGATCTGGTTATCCCATGTGCGTCGACCCAGTCGGGGTCCGCGCACCGCCGCCTACGCGTGCAAATTTCCGGGAACCCCTAAATCCATTGGAATCGTGGTCGCCGCAACCGCGACTTTCCTCGCCGTCATTTCCTTCGCGTGGCCGGGCGTAGCCGACTGGGCAGCCCGCCAGGAAACGCCGGTGCCGCTGTTCGGCGGAGCCAGCATCTGGGCCGCGTTGATTGTCGAGCTGCTCGCCATGGTGGCCGTCGTGGCACTGACGGTTCGAGGACAGCGTCAACTGGATCGCAATTCAGTCGAGATCTGCCGGCAACACTCACTGCCGCGCTGCGCGGAGATCCTGGTTGAGCACCGAGCAGCTGAATTGACCCGTTTGGGGCGGCGGGCGACTCTCTGTGAGCTGCTCTGGCTCCCAATCCACTCCCTGTCTTCCGTGGAGACGGAGCCAACCAACGATGAGCTCTCTCCCGTGGAACACTTGATGGCTCGATATCTGTATCGCGGCCAGTGGATCGGGCGATTCTCCCGAGTGTCCGTTGCCACCTTGGCGGTGACAATGGCCCTGTACGCCATCGATCTCGAAGTCGGCACGAGCTACATCGAGCTGGGCATTTTGGCCCCGAGCGGCCACGACCTCAGGATGGTCGCACGCATCGTCTCTCCCTTGAGCATGCTATTCATCGAGTTCTTGGTCATTTGGGTGGCGGACGCCATGCTGCTCTCGCGAGTCTTTACGCTGGAACTGTTGGCCAAGAGACCAGCGTGGCCCAAGCAATCGATTCAGCGGACACAGAAGGAGTGCGCACTATCCGAAGGACCGGCCACCACGTGGCTGAACCTGCAACTGGTCGCCGACCGGACCTCCTGCGTGGTCGACTTTGTCTGGTACCCATCGCTGGTCATCGCGGCCATGTTCATCGCCGCATTCACGGTCGAATTCGGTCCCTTCAGCTTTGCCGACAATCCGATCTCTTTGATCGTCGGTACAGGGTTCGTGGTCGCGGCCGCGGCCCTGCTGCGACGCGCGGCTGAATCTCTCAGAAAGCATTCAATCGCCTGGCTCGAGGATTATCGGAGCCGCGTCTTACACCTAGCCGAGGTGGGAGAGCCCGAGGGTGAGCAGCTCGATCACTTGATTGCACGGGCTGTCGCACTCGATGACGGTGCGTTTGCGCCTTATTCGCAGCAGCCGTTGGTCAAGGCCCTGATCATCCCGGCGGCGACTTATGCCACCAATAGCCTGCCGCAGTACTTCACTTCGCTCGGCTTTTGACCGGCCGCGGGGCCGTTCGCCACTGGGCAACTCGCTTGCCGCCGCCGCTTGAGGCATACTGAATCCGAACCATGAACCAGCGTCTACCGAGCATTCGCATTACCGGCCCGGCCTTCATCGAAGGCCGGGGCCTGTCTGCGCTTGCTGTTCGATTAATCGGTATGAGGCAGTGGTTTCATGAATTCTCCCCAACCCTATTCGAGTCGGCGACTTCAAGTCACGGCTGACGCCGACCCCGGCGCCATCGCGCGCGTAGTCGAGCGTCTTCAAAACCTTAACATCGTTCCGCGCCGGCTCACCGCCGAATTCTCATCCAATGATCTGCTGCACATTGCGGTAGATGTGTGCGGAATTTCGGACGAGCAGCTGGCCCTGATCACCGGCAAGATTCGCCAGGCGCCCTGCATCGTGAATGCGTACTGGCATCGGCTGGATTGAGGTTGATGACTCCCTTACGCACTGCAACAGCCGCTTAGAAGCTCGCGCGCTTAGATAGTTTGAAGGATGCGAAGAACGAGCAACGCGTATAACACCAGAACGATCCAGTTCGGCGACGGCGCCGCCAAAACTACGCGGAATCCGATCCATACGATGAGAGACGCGATCACAAGCCAGGTCAGCCAAACCGTCATTCTCAGGTCCAGGAGCCACCCTACGCTGGGACGATCAACCTGTGCCGCTTCGGCCGGCTTTGTTGAGAGCAAGAAATCGACGACTTCCGTAACGCGCCCTTCAAAGGCGCTGTGCTCTCCCTTCACATAACACACATTCGTCACCGACGGCAGTGCAGGGACTCTATTGGGCCCGCACCCTCCGCCGGCATCGAAACCGCTGAACCCAGAACTGCCCAACTCATTCTTCAACCAAAGGAACGGCCGGAGTTCAAATAATCGAGGGAAAAGCGCGACAACCCAATCCTCCGTGCCCACATAGTTTCGCACCTGGAGCACTTGCGGATTCGCCCCCTCCATAATTGATTTCCAATCGTAGTTCTTGCGGACGACGCTCCCCGCCAACACCACTCGATTGATATGCATTGAGCTGTACTCTTCAAGCGCCTTTGTTACAAGGTACGCTCCGTTGCTATGCCCAAAGAACTGGATATGGGCGGCATCCACATTGGGATATTTCGCTAGCGTCTCCGTATACTGGTCCATGAACCAGCGAACATAGTGATCGCGCACGGTCGGCAGAAGAAACGGTCCCATGCCGAGGTATCCATATCGCGCCGATACAATGGCCACGTGATCAACCGTGCCGCGGATGGCCGTTTCGAACCCGCTTGACCATCGGCCCAGATCTCGAATGCCATGCAGCACGAAAACAACCGACGCAATTTCGCTCTGCGTCGTAAACACCTGCTCTTCGTTTTCCTTGAGCACTTCGTCGAATTTGCCCGTAGCCGCCAACGTTATCTTGGCTTCTCGATACTCTCCGAGCTTTCTTTCCTCCTCACTCTTAGCATTCTTGTAGAACTCGATCATATCCCCGTGGCCGGTTCCTCTCACAAGCAAGAAAGCATAGTTCTTCGACGCCATCACCCGAAGGTCCTCGCTGTCTTCTCGACTTACGATGTCGTCGATGTCGCCGAGCAATTGCACCACTTCGATGGGTTTGCTTTTTGCCAGTTCGCGCATCTTATTCATCCAATCGATGCGCAGATTCGCCACAAATGGCGCTCCCGCCCGAAAACTCAAGATGAATGAGCCGCTTCCAGTCATCCGGCCCAACCACTCAAAAAAGCGCCACAGGAGCCGTTTGCCCGTCGTCAGATCCACCGGCTTCTGCCCTTCCAGACTCCAACCGCGATTCGTCCCGGCGAGCAATACCATTCGGTTAATGTGGGTCGTCCACGCCGCCGGGCGCTCGTTCCCTTGCCCGAGGCCCAACAATAGCGTGCGTCTGGCGATGAGCGCCCCGACACTGTGAGCCACAAAGATCACGTCGGTATACTTTTCGATTCCGGGCAGCGCCGCGATTTCGTCGGCAATCGCGGCGCAAACGGCATCCGGCGACACATTGGAAGGACCCCTCGCCGGATAATAGATTCGCAATACGTCCCCATACTGTTTCAATAGATCCGCGGTCGCAGCGACCCTGTCCTCGCTGGGGGTAAATCCATGCACCAAAATGAACAGACGCGACGTCTGCCCGACACTTCGCTCCAATCGCGCAACCGTATTTGGATCGGGCGGGATGTCCTCCGTGGTCGCCTTGCGGGTCGGTGGCGATCGAATCTCACCAATGATGGCGAGGACAAGGAGAATCCCCAGCAAAACTAGCCACACTATGCCGCGCATAGGCCGCCGTCCTTACCGAGAGGAGGCATCGCGCCGGGTACTTTTGGACCTTGGACAATGATGCGGGACAAGCTCTGCGCGGCAATTGCGTAGATCACGTCTTTGTACCTCCCTGTTTCAACTGTTGCGCCCGGAACTGAACCGCGCCACAACGGCACGCATTTACCATCGTCGCGCCCCGCCCGACTTCAAACGGACAACTCATTGCGCGAGCGACTTGCAGATCGCTCGCGCCGGATCCGAACACTCACTTGCAATCAGCTTGATGAGCTGCAAAAGCGCAGTGAGCTGCGCTCCGTCGAATTTCGATCCTGCAATTGTAATTTCCGTGGTGCCGACGAATACCGAGTAACGAGGCCCCCCCCTTTCTGATCTCGACGCTCGCGAGCGTGGTATACGCAATGCTAAACGGGGCCTGGAACGCTCCATTGTTAACGTACAGCCTTGATTGCCCAAACCCAACCCCGTTCACGCCGGAGCCGAGGACCGTCGCATCGATGAAAGCGAACAGCCTGTCCTGCTCGGGCACGTGTGCCGCCTTTCTGAAGTTCTGCGCCTTGCTCGACTTCGCCCCGGGCTGCTCGAGCCCAACTTCAAGGTCGGGAAGATTGAGAGGGGAGAAGACATCGCCGAGCGTCTCGAGCGCAACCGTCCGCCTGGTGACTTGGTCATCGTATTGTTCTGAGATTTCGGCGGTCAAATCCGGCATCAGTCGATAGGTATATGAGCGTTGGTCCACACAAAAATAGCGGCACGAGCTGACTATGGCAATCCGTTTGTAGTCGGGTGTAGAGGGTTCCGGTTCGGGCCTGACACCTTCCGCCAGAGCCCGGGGAATCAACATGTCCAGCAGTGTCGCAGCTGCATGGGGATATGTCAGCGTCGGGTTGAAGCGACCCTTGTCGAACTGAATCCATTCGTCGTGCCCGAGAAAATACATGAGGATGTCGGCATTGTTAAAAATCTCGATGTCGACGCTCTCGGTATGCGCAGGATAGAGATTGTAGGGGAGACTATATGTCTTGGCGGGCTGTTCCAGCGAGTGCAACTTCGCTACCCGTATCTGCTGGTCCCTGTGAAGCTGTTGCAACAGGTTGAAGGACCCGCCGTTGTAGAGATAGACGGCCGTGATACCGACAGCCAGAACGACATACTTGATGCGCACAAAAGAAAAGAGCCGTACCCACATGCGCGTCGGGCGCGGCGGGGCCGGGGGATCAACGACGAGCCCGTCCGTCAGAAACGGGACCCAGTACTTTTCACAGAAGGATGAATTTAGGAAGTACCCGTGTCCTGCATCCCGATGCCAGCGATCCCGTACCCGGGGTCGACGGAAGCCGTAGGTTCCACCGGCGCCATATCCCCAGGTGATGCTCTGCGCCAGCGCCGGCCAGGCGTCCCGATCGCCGACCTCATTAAGGATATCTTCCGTAAAGCTCTTGGAGCATAGTTCGAACCTGAAATTGTACGGGACGACGCTGCCGCAGAATATAATGCGGTGTAGTTTCAGATCGAATCCATCTGCAAGCATGTTCGCCACGAGCCATGTCCCGAAGCTGTGAGCGATGATCGAAATCGTCGCCCCGGGATGATCCTCTCTCACTATGTCCAATTGCCTACGTACTTCGCTCAGCGCTCGTTTTCTGAAGAATGGTAGCGGCAGAAGGAATCGAAACAAGTCGAACCGCCCGTAGTTCACCGGTTGTGGCGTCAGGTCGTGCCGGCGCAGCGTTGCCGAGATCTCATTGCTCCAGAGCGCGTAGTCACGGATTCCGTGCACCAATAGAACGATGTGCATAGCTATCCCTCCGGGATTTGCGGTCGACCTCGGCAGCTCCGGCAGCCACCGAAGAGACGGCCGGCCAAGCAAGCAAATTTCAAGATGTCCCCGGTTTTCCGAATTTGGGGAATGCGGGCTGAGAAGAATGAGAGCCCCGGCGGTGTGGGGATCCGCTCACGCGTAAAGGGCACGGTCCCGGTTCGCCGCCACATCTCAATATGGATCCTCCCTGATCGACACCTGCCGCGGCAAACATGCGCTTGAACAGACAATCGGCGCTACCGACAACTCGTGGTTTCGACTGTACGTCGAGGTTGTACCGGCCGCAAGCCTCGGCTGAGACTTTTCGCTAATCGCCCTTCCGCCCCGCGTGTGATGCAGTACAGCGATGCCTGTGAATCGGGCTGCAGCCGCCAGGTGCAGTCTAGTGCGCGCGCTCGTATTTGAGCTCACCCGAATCAATGGCCAGGGCAAGCCGATTCTGCTGCGGCGGCAGCGGGCAGGTCGCAAAGTCCGTAAATGCGCACGGCGGATTGAGGGCTTGATTGAAGTCCACGTCGATGCGATCCGCAGTGGGCAATCCGACGTACAAAAAGCGGCCGGCGCCATAGGTCTGCTTGCCGCTGGTCGCGTCCGAAAACATCACGAACAACTCCCGATCCCCCGGCGCCTCCTGAATCGCATCCAGGCGCCAGGTAAGCCCTCCACGTTCGAACACGATGGCTCCCGGTGAGGTCATTTCCTCGGTCATCCCCAGAATATTGATGATCGGAATGCGGTGCTCGGGCACATAGGGCTCGAAGTGGGCCTGAATATGCCAGTCGGCCCGAATCGGAAAATACTGCAGCCCCTTGAATTGCAATCGATTCGCGCTGACGCTATCGCGCACGCGAATGCCCAGATGGCCGACCCGTTCGATCAGCATGAAATGCAGAGAGCCTGCGATGAGTTCCGTGGGATGCGCGTCGTTGTCGGATACCAATTCGAGGCTGGTGACCGGCTTGCCGAGATAAGTCATCGCCTTCGAGGCATGTGCCACATATCGAACGCGGCCACGCGTCAAAACGAAGGCACCCGTGTCGGCCGCCAGGGCGGCATCATCCACTGAGAAGGCTCGGTCCGACGCGCGGCCGAAGCTGTTCTCGCCGTCCTTGAGCCAGTACAGCGCGATGGGCGTCAACCAGCCCGTCTCGCTCGTCAGGGACGCCAGGCGCTTGACGCGCCAGTCGGTGATCCGGGCGTTCTCATCCTGCGAATTCGCGGCCGCGGCAATGCCCAGGGACAAGGCCGCGGTGACCGCTACGATCGCGGCCGCCGCGCGCAACAGCCCATGGAAGGAATTAGAACGCATCCAGGTATTGTACAGATATCTCCTCAACCTCTACACGACTCGAAGCGTGATGGCCTTGAGAACCGCGCGCGTTCGATCACGGGTCCCGAGCTTGGCGAGGATGTCCGACACATAGTTCTTCACCGTGCCCTCCGCGAGGTTCAGGCTGCGCGCGATCTCTTTGTTGGAGTAGCCTCCCGCGAGCAGCCTTAAGACCTCGACCTCCCGGACGGTGAAATCACCGCTCGGAGCGGCAGCGTCGCGGGGCGAGAGGCGAACGCGAAGGGGGTCCACGGTCACTGGCGACAGCCATTGCTCGCCGCGGTGGACTCGTTCGATCGCATCGCGCAGATCCGCTGCCGAAGCTCCTTTCATAAGGAATCCCTGCGCACCCGCGTCTACGGCCGCCAACATCGCCGCATCGTCATCGAAGGTCGTGAGCATGACCACCGGCGTGACTGCTCCTCGACGCCGCAGTTCGCGCAGCATTTCGATCCCATCCATGCCCGGCATGCGAATGTCGGATACGATGACGTCGACCGTCGCGCTCTGCAGGCCCACCAGCAGACTGGCGCCGTCCTCCGCTTCGACCGGCACATCGACGCCGAGTCGTTGCAACAGCGCCTTGAGTCCTTCCCGCACCAGCGCCTGGTCGTCCGCGAGCGCAATCCGCAAGCTCATCTGGGACTCCCGGCGGGTACGAAGACCGTCAGCCGAAATCCACCGTGATTCGACCGGTCCATGCCGACCGTCCCGCCGAGCCCCTCCACGCGCTCGCCCAGCCCGGTCAGTCCGTTGCCGACCGTGTGGCTGCCGCTATACGGACCATCGTCTTCGACGATGAGCTCGATTCGGTCCGGGCCCGGTCTGAGCGACACCCAAGTGTGCTGTGCTGCCGCGTGGCGTACGCTGTTGGTCAGCCCTTCCTGTGCGGCGCGCAGCAAGACCTCGGCGGTCTCGGTGCTGCGGACCCGAAGCCCGCCATGGACATCGATGAGAATGGACGGCTGCGGGAAGGGCTCCGCAAGGCGCTGCAGCGCTTCACGCAAGTCGATGCCGTCATCGTGCCGCAGTCGGGAGACCACGGCGCGGATGTCCGAGAGCAATTCCTCGCCGAGTTGGCTTGCGACGGCGAGCTCGCGCCGGGCGGAGAGTTCGCTCTCATGGCGCAGTAGCTCCAGGTTCAGGTTCAACGCCGTCAATTTGTGCCCGGCGACGTCGTGCAGCTCACGGGAAACCCGCAGACGTTCGCTGTCGCGGGCGCTTTCCGCGAGCAGTGCGCGGGTAGCCAGCAGCTCCGCATTGACGCGGCGCAGCTCCACCGCGGCCGCTTCCGAGCGGGCTCGTGCACTCGAGGAGACCGCCGCGAATGCTTCGAAGCTACCGTAAATCAACACCAGGAACAGCGCGTCGGTCACATGCCAAAGCCAGTGGGCAACACCATAGAATCCAACATTCACCAGCAGAAGCGTCGCCGCGGTCAGCCACGCCCCGTAGTTGGACGCCAGCACGACCGCAATGATGATCAGAAGGATGGCCGTCACGCTGGAGACGCCGAGCGCCATCAGGCCGAACGTCGCCGCGGTCAGCACTGCCGCAACGACGCCGATTCGGCGACGGTGGTTGAGTCCGGCACCCGGCCCGAGCAGTGCGAAACCAGCGAGAAATATCCCCAGGAGGACGAGTGCCACGGCACGGGCCGGAAGTCCCCCAAGAGCATGCCAGTTGACGCTTTCCCGCCAAATGCCAATCGACACCGCGAGCCAGGCGATGAAGCCGGCCAAGCGCATTGGCCCGAGGACCGGGAATACCGCTGAGGAAGGTGATCGTCTCATCACGCGATAGCTTTACCGCACCGGCACGGCGATCTCAAGCATCGGTGGTGCCGATATGACTTCCGGCACCCTGCCGTATGACGTTCGGCACTGGGTTGCCGGCGGAGCGATGGGCAGCATGAAGCGTCGGATCCCGATCGGAGAACTGAATGACCAACTACGACATGCTTCGCGACATCCACATCGGTATCGGCACCGTGGCACTCACTTCGTTTTGGGTTGCCGCCGTGCTGCGCAAGGGCACGCGCCTGCATCGCCGACTGGGCGATGTCTATCTGCTGGCGATGCTGGGTATCGTGCTAACGGCAACTCCAATGGCGGCCGTTGCATATGTGCGCGGCAAGCCGGTCTTTGGCACCTTCCTGGCCTACCTAGTGCTAGTGACCGGAACGGCCGCATGGTTAGCCCTTCGAGCTATCCGCCGCCGCGGATCCATCGATTCGTATCTGGCGACGCCTTACCGGCCCCTCGCCTGGCTGAACATGGGTGCCGGTGCAGTGGTATTCATGCTGGGCGCCACCCAAGGAGCGCTGCTGCTGGTAGGGATGTCGGTGATCGGCCTACTTCTGGGCTACCGCATGCTTGCGCTCGATATACAAGACGGAGCCGATGGAAATTGGTGGCTCAAGAGGCACTACACGGGAATCATCGGAAGCGGCGCCGCTGCGCATATTGCCTTCCTGAACCTGGGCATGCGTCACTTGATGCCCGCCGGTTGGTTCGAGACGCTCAGGTACCTGTGGTGGTTTGGCCCCGTACTGGCGAGTGCGGCGGTTGTAATTTATTTGAACCGCCGCTTCACCGGCGTTGCACGCCTCGGCAAGCAATCCGACGAGTTGCCAGCTTGAACTGCTCGTGGAGGCTTCGGAGGACGCACCGTCCATCGTAGAGGATGCACGGATTACTGGGCAGCCTTCGCCGCCCGTTCGATGAAGCGAGCCACCTCAGTCGGCTTGGACGCGTAAACCGCGTGGCTGCCGGGAACTTCGATGGTTTCGCTGCCGGCCCGCCTGGCCATCTTGCGCTCGAGATCCGGATTGATGTTGTGGTCGTGCGTGGCGATGAGCGCCCAGCTCTTCTTTTGATGCCAGGCGGCCGCCGTCACACGTCCACCGCCGCTGGCCTTGGCCAGCATCGGCTGAGAGTAGGCCATGAATTTCGCTTGGGCGGGAGGGAGATCGGCAGCGAAATCCGCTGGATAAGCGGCCGGGTCCAGGTATAAGAAGTCATCCTTGGTGGCGCGCATGTCATTGTTGGCGGCCGGGGCCTGCGAGAGCAGATCCACCGCGCTCTCGCCCTTATCCGGGATGAAGGCGGCGATATACACGAGGCCAACGACATTGGGCGCATTACCCGCTTCGGTAATGACCACCCCTCCATAGCTGTGGGCGACCAACAGCGTGGGGCCCTGTTGCATCTCCAGCACCCGTTTGGCCGCCGCGACGTCGTCGGCAAGCGATGTCAGCGGCTCCTGAACCACACTCACCGCATAGCCGTCCTTGCCAAGAATATCGGCTACGCGCCGCCATCCGGAACCGTCGGCGAAGGCGCCGTGGACGATGACGATGTTCTTGACGGTCTCCGCCCGCGCCGGGGCGGCAGTCGACAGAAGCGCGAGTGCTGCGGCCGCCGCGGCAATGAATTTCCTGGACATCAGACTCTCCTGTATTAGATATCTCGACACTGGTTATCGAACAATAAAATGGTTAGAAAGATGAACTCACACCTAAGAGCGCTCACGGAACAGTGAGTACCACGTGGCGCGGCAACGGTTTAATATGAATTCTCCCCATTCGTGGTATTGCGGCACAGAGCCGCGGAAAGGGTATTGATAGGGTCGGTAGCCGTGCATCGGTCAATTGACCGACCTCGACTTGAATCCGCGAATAAAATAGTCAATACACTATGATTACGTCCAAGCTCCATCGACTCCTTTCCAAGTATGGATAACCTCTCCACCATTCCGCTTAGCGATGCCATGCTGGCGTTGGCCTTCGTCGGGGATCTCAGCAAGGGCCAGCCGACCAACCACTCTGTTCGAACCGCAAAACTGGCCGCACTGTTGGCGGCGGAAGATGGGGCCAGCGAGGAGGATTGTCAGGCCGCCTATTGCATCGCTCTGTTGCGTTGGTCGGGGTGTACCGCCAATGCGGCTGGCTTCGGAGAACTGTTGGGAGATGATGTGGCCGGGCGCAGGGGCTTGACGACAACAGGGATTTATCCCTGGTTCAACATTCCCCGAGACCTCATTTATCCACTTGCACAAATTCATTGTGAGGTTTCGGGCGATATTGCCGTGATGCTGGGCATGCCCCGCGCCGTCGAGACGGGGTTGCGTCATATTTTTGAAACCTACAACGGGCAAGGCGTGCCGGGGTTGCTAAAACACCCGGAGGTACCGTTGTCGGTCTATCGGGTGGCGCTGGCCGGCGATCTTGAGGCCCTGAGCCGCGTTCATGGTGTGGATGCCGCGTTGACCTTCGTGAGCAGCAAAAGCAACGTCAAATATCCCGATGAACTGGTCGGGTTGCTGAGCCGTTTTGCAGGAATTTGGCTTGCGCGGCTCGATTCGGACGTGTCGCAGCCGTTCGATTTTCGGCTGTCCGCCGCTAACGCATCGGCGGAGATTCCGCTAACCCTGGTTGCCGATGTCATCGATTTGAAATTACCGTGGCTGGCCGGATTCTCCCGCCGAGTTGCCGAACTGGCGCGCGCCGCAGCCGAGTTGCAAGGGCTGGCGCCCATCGTCAAGGAGCAGGTGTACCGCGCGGGTCTGATACACGGTGTCGGCCGTGCCGCCATCCCCAATTGGGTGTGGAACATGCCCGGCCGCCTGGATGCGGCCGCCTGGGAGCAGGTTCGGCTTGCCCCCTATTGGACTGGGCGCGCCGCACAGCACATCCGCAGTTTGACGCCGGAAATCAATCTAGCTTCGCACGTCTATGAGCGGCAAGATGGCACAGGCTATTTTCGCAGTCTTGCCGACGAAGCAATCACGGCTCCTCAACGTACGCTGGCAACAACCGTCGCTTGGACTGCACTGTGTTCGTCCAGGCCATGGCGCGGGCCCTTCAACAAGGATGACGCCGGTGCGCTCCTGCGGGATGAGGCTGTGCACGGGCGCTTCGACCCTGTCATCGTTGATGCTGTCTTGGCGGCGGCCAATGGTCAACGATTGAAGCCGCCCGCGAAGGCTGCGACCGTATTGACTGATCGCGAGACGGAGGTATTGGCCAGGATCAGCCTAGGGGAGAGCAACAAGGAGGTGGCCCGTAGTTTGGGCGTCAGTCCCAGTACGGTCCGTACGCATGTGGAAAGCATTTTCCGAAAACTGGAATGTTCCACTCGCGCCGCCGCGACGCTCAAGGCGTATACCTTGGGAATTATTTAGAAAGCAATCGCGAAATGGGTAACGCTACAGCGCAGGTGAACTGTTGCGACATGTAAGGCTGCCTACGACACCTACAGCACGAGCGCAGATGTCGCGCCCGGGATCGGTGGCGGCGCCGCGCCTGCGACGGCAGCGGGACGGGCCAGCGCCACGTACGCCAGTGCACTCTCGTATCCCAGCCGACGATAGCTCTCGAATTGACTCTCGTCATACCACTGATCGGCCGTCGTCTGCTGCGGAAAGTCGTTGTGCGCGCGACGGTACTGACGGACGTCCGCTGCGCTGTCCTTGGTAACCGTGGGCTTCACCCACCAAATCTCGCCGTGCTTTTCCGTGACCTCGTCAAGCCCAATGAGGCGCAGGTGCTCGTCCTGGTAGGTGATGTACCCATGACCCACATGCACGGACCCGACGCCCTGAGGGTTCGGTACGGTCACGAAGTCGTCCACCTGCAGATTGATTTCCGCCCCGAAATCGATTCGGCAGCGACGCACCGCAATTCCGATGTCTTCGAAGTTCGGCGTCGGATCCGCTCCGCAATCGCACACCACGATTCGACGGCAACCCCGTTCGATGAGTGCATACAGCGCGGTGTTATCGAAGTGCCCGCCGTCGGTGAGATAGCAGTACGTACCCAGTGTCCCGGTGTTCGCGAATGTCTCGCGGAGCAGATAAAACGGCCACAGGCGCGCGTGACCTTCATACCACCGCTTTCCCGATGGTGTCGGCGCCCAGAAGCCCAAACGCACATTGAATAGCGACAGCAGCAGCGTCAACGCCGCGCTCGGTGTATTCGATCCCATGGTGGGGCTCACCGCGGCCCCCGAAATGGCGACCGCCGTAGCCAGTGACAGCTCTCCGGACATGTACTCCGCGGTGCATCGGTAACCCGCACGCGCCGAGCCGCAGTGATAGCGCGACATGATGAAATTCTCTGCCAATCGCTGCGATGTCGCGAGGTCCGATCCGCCCACCAGATTCAGCGCCGTGTTCACCAGGTGATAGGGGCCGCCAATATCGTGGTTCCAGACCTCCGACAGCGGAATGTCGTCTCCCGGCACAGCATCCGTGATTTGGGTGTTGCCTCGATGTCTGTTGGATGCACCCAAATATGCTCGAGCAATGCGTGCCTTGTAGAAGCCGTGCAAGGAAATGAGGTTGGGATCTGCCAGCCAGCCAAAAGCAATGACGCCCCCAATGAACACAGTCACCCAGAGCAGTGCCGTACAGCCCATGCTGTCCACGAGTCTTGCATTCGTGACCAGACACAGCGTCGCAGTCGCCGACGCGAAGCTCAGCAGCACCACTGGACGTGCACTCCTCAAGGAGATGCGCCAGGTCAGGCGAGAGAAGCTCATCACTCCGGCTATACCGAGTATCACGACCGACGCCATATTCACATTCACCGCGCGCATCGCATTCCAGAAGTCCGCTGGCTCCTGATAGCCACCCACTCCGAGCGCCGTGGCAAGGCCGCTCAAGGCGGCCGCGCGGGCCCAGCCACGCGGGGAGAATATTTGATACCAGGGTCGGGGACGAGAATCCGAGGGGGGCTGCCCCATCATTTTGAGAATGGAGTCCGGTACGAAACGGTGTACGGAAAAGTTATCCGACTTCTGCACGTTGTCGGGATCTTCGAAACTCTCGAAAATTGCGAGCACGACTTGCACGATCGCCAGGCAGATAGCGGCCTGCTGCAGATTCCGCAGCGATTCCGGCGACAGATGCCGCATGCCTACCATGAGATGTTGCGAGAGCAGCGCGATCCCCAGAATCAGGGCGACCACCACCAGCGTGGGTGCCACCATCATCAGCACTCGGCCGACCACACTCGGGGTCGCGCTCACTTGGCCGCTCGTGGAGGGTGCCTTTTTGATCAGTGTGTAAAGCCCGCTGACCACCGTTAGTAGCAGCGCGCCCCACCCTCCTGCCTTTTTTACCGCTGCCGTCACATTGGAGTCGACGCTGAAGAAAATCCATTGCACGATGTCATGGCCGAAGCCGGCTGCCAACAGCACGACGCCGACAAACGTTCCCCATTTGAGTATCCGTTCCTGCTGCTGCGTGAGCCAGGTACGACGGTCGGCCGGCGTCGCGTACACCGGAGCCAGTAGCGAATTTGCGCCCAGGTCCGATATGCCCTTGACGAACGAGCGAACCCAAAAGACCAAAATGGTCGCCGCGCTCGACCCAATGACGGCCCATGTACTTCCAGACATGGTCGATGCACCGCCGCCTTTGTGCAGCACCAGCAACAGCGCTCCAACCAAAACGGCGACGGCAAATCCCGCCATCGGCCGGCTGGCCGCGGTTTCGATCACCCAAATGACCACCAATGTCAGGTAAACGGCCAGGAATATGAGTGCCGGGATTTTGAGGAACCGGAGCCGCGCGTCGACCTGCTGCTCCGGCGTCCCCGCGCCAGCAGCATGCGCGGCTATCGATACCGGCCGAGCCGAGTGCGTTTGAACGTCGTTGGCGAGGATCGTAGCAGCAGGCGGCTCGTGGCCCAAAAAGGCCTTCTGAGTGTCATCCCGAAAAAGAAAGATCGACTGAGCCGCAAGCACGACAGCGAATAGCAGCGGCAACAGCGCCAGCCATGTGCAAAGCAGGCTGCGCACGAAAAACGCGATGAGCCGCCAAGTGTCCGGGCTCATGACGCCTGTCTTGGGTGTTAGATAGTTGGAAAACAGGCGCACAAAGTGAATGGGGTCGTTGTGCGACTCGTCGGGAGTATCCGTCGCGGCGGCCGGCGCAGCCTTCGCGTCGATCAATACCGCGGTGGCCGAGCGACGATCCGCCTCGAGTGCCTCTTCCTTCGGAAAGAGAACGCCCTTGCGGCGACCCCTGCGAGAGAGCCACGCGCTCCACCAGGCGCCGATGAAGCCTCCGCCCGAGACAGTCGACAAATAGTCGATTTCTTCCAATTTCTCGCTGACTGCGAGTCCTTGCAGAAATCCCAAATTGAAGGTTGCCGAACGTATCCCGCCGCCCGATAGAGCCAGACCCACTATATTCGAGACTGCCGGTATCTCTTTTGGCGGCAACGGACAGTCATGAAGCGGGGCCGACGATCGTTTCTTCATGACCTCCCCTTGAAGTACGCCAGGAGGGAGCGGACTTTCATGCCTATCCTCCGTGAGAGAGGCGGCCGCTGTCTCGATTCGGGAGGACGGGCGTAGTCCTGCAGGGGGTCGTCGCCGCGCTGCGCTCCGGCCGGATGGGGTCTTTCAGCCAACTCCGCGTCAGCCGACAAAGCACTGTCGTCGTGGGAGCCCACCCAGAATTCCTGCCAACGCCGGCGGCGCAGCCGAATCGCTTCCCTTTCAATCAGGTAGACCGCGGAAACCTTGGCGGTTCGGATCGGCGATTGCGCCCCAAGCGCATAGCCCGCGACGCCAACCGGCTGTCCCCTGCGCCGCTCCAGTTTCGGCCATTCGTGTTCGCCAGGTTTCGGATCGCCGGTGTTCGATTCAGAGGTAGTCATTGCCGTCCTTGCCAAGCTGAAGACCTTCGAGCGCCAAGTCGAGAAGCTAGTTACCCGCCGCTAAGATACCCGCGGAGGCGGCAACGCTCAGAGTCGGATCGCGTCGCTGATTTGTCTGCTCTGTTGTTAGTCATTTCATCCCTGAATGATCATTGAAATATTTTTATTCGGAGAAAGTTAACGCCTTACAATTTCCTGCGTCAATAGCTGCGTCGCTCGCTCATGGACTATTTTTTCCGCTAGCTGAGTGTTCCTGATCCACCAAGCCTTGGTGTCGCCATGGTACTGATGCGTACGGTCACAGCTCAACATGGTGCGCCGCAATGAACGGTCCGTAGGCTCGTGGAAAGCATTTTCCGGAAACTGGAATGTTGCACTCGCGCCGCCTCAACGCCCAAGGCGTACGCCTTGGGATAATTTGGAGACAAGCGCGAAATTGGCATCGCCATTTCAAGCAAGGGGTGTCGACCGAATACTCTCGGAAACCTTGGATAGTCGTACCTTTGGGCTGGTGCGGCCCATCGCAGCATATTCACCGAGTAGCGAGATATCACGCTTGCCGGGCTTCATATCGATGGCGACCAGATTCCCCGGCATAGCGACCTTGTTAAGTCCAATGCAACGCACCCCCGAGACTACCGCGTCGATGCGCGTGTGATGGTGGCCAAAGAAACAGACGCGAGGCTGAAGGCGATCGAGTAGGTAATCCATACCCGCAGATTCGCTGACATACCCCGCACCTCGATGATGCCGTTCAAAGCGCACGCCTGCGGGCGCGTCGTGCGTCAATACAATATCCACGCCGCCGGCCTTCGACAGTCTTTCGATCTCGTCCAAGGTGTAATGTCGCTTAGCATAGCCTTGAAGGCGGTCCGAACGGCGGCGGTAGTCCGATGGACCATAACAGCCGCCGACGCCGCCCACGCGAATTGCGCCGGTATCTTGAGCGTGGATGTCAACAGTGCTGCCATTCCGTAGGTACGTCAGACCGGGTAGCACTTGCGCGTCTTGAAGTGCGTCGAGCCACGTGAAATCCTCATGATTGCCCTTGATGAAAACGGTCGGCCGTGGCGGCTTGCGATTCTCTCTGAGCCATATTGGAAAATCGCCCGCGCCCTCATGATTGCGCGTCGCCCTGTCGATTCGGTTGGGGTCGGGCCAGATTCCAAAGTCGCCCACCTGCAGCACATGGTCGAATTGCAGCCCGAGCGATGCCTCGAATGCAGCCACGTCCGTATACAGACGGTCAATCGCTCCATGGATATCGCCCGCCGCGCAGATGAGCACGGTATACCTCCCTTGCCTAACGCAGATGATGCACCTTGATTTCCCGTGTCGAAATCTGCCGCTTGCTCACACCGTAAAGATCCGTCGATCCGTAGAGCTCTTTGCACTGCCGTAAATCGGCCTGCGCTGCTCGTGAGATGGGCCTACGCAATACGACGTCGTAGCGCCGCTCCACATGCACGTGCCGGTGCGTTTCGCCGTCGACTGAATTCTCAACCACTCGTTCTGTCGGCAGGACTCCAACTTCGACGCGATACCAAATACCATCCAGCCGCAGCAGCAATGTCCTGTCATCGACCGGGCGGCGGCGCGATGCGATTTCGGCCGCCTCCCGCTCGCGATAGGCGGCGGCGTCCCGGCGCCAAGCGCGATAATCCCGGTTTATGCGGATCAGCCCAGAACGCGGGTCGACATACAGCTCCTGAGATATTCTGAAGTCATTGCGCAAAAATCTCCGTCGATCTGCAGGATCGACCAGCCCGCCCTCGCGAATTTCGACATCGATCGCGATGAAATCTCGGATATGCCGGTGAATGTGCTGCTGCACGGTGTTACGCCGATCAATTACGGTGCAGATTTCGCTGAACACCTTGCTCCACGGGCGCCCGAGCTGCGCGCGCAGATATCGCCGCAGCGGCGCCAGATTCTCATTGAGGTTGCGATAGCCATAGCCGGCCCGCATGCCCAGCCGCATCGGCCCATCGAAATCCCGACGCAGCCGGGCGGCGGCCGCGTCTCCCTCCTTCGTGCGCCGCGGCCGCTCGACGATGACCTTGTACATATCTTCGCGCATGCCTGCTCCCAATCAAACAAATTCTGCACATGAATGCCGGATAAGACGGAATGGAGCGCGTACTGGGTATCACCTCGGCGGGTGATATTGCCGTTTGCATGACGCGACAAACCAAGTCGCCACACATGAGCGAAAGGGTCACGCAAGAATCATGCAGTATTGAGCTGTGGCGAAACGACGCAAACGGAAGCCCGAAGATTTCGCGGCCGGCGTCGGCCGCGCCTTGCTCCGCGCCGCCAAGGACGCCGAGCGATTGGGACAGATGTTTAATGTGCCGCTCTAGTACTGGGAAAACGGCACGGTGGTAGCGAGAAAACCCTGGCTGTCCAAGTCCTCGCGCTGGAATGCCGCCGGGCGCAAGGGGAAGGGCTAGCGGGGGCTACCGGACTCGCGATTTATGATGTTTAGCCGCCACCGTTGCCCTCTTTCCCGTTGCGCTGATCGATCTTTTGCGGCTTACGAGACTTTTGGCGACAAATGGTATCTTTCGCGGTCGCCCACCTTTACGGCCGTTGGCGATGCCGATGGATACTTGTATTCTCTGCGTGAAGTCTTGGGCGTCGAGGCGCATGAGTCGGCGAGTGAAGTCGTATTGATACGCACGGGACTGTGAACTGTCGGCGACTCGCCGCGTCATATTTTTTGACCGCCTACCGTCGCCGAGCGCAAACTTAACCGACACAATGCCAACACGGACGTGATCTCGACATGAGCATTCCCCGCCCACCGGCATTCCTCGCCGCCATCGCCTCCTTCAGTTTCGCCAGCCTTGCGATGGCCGATCAACCGCCGGCGCCGCCCGCGGTTCCACAGCCGCTCGATATCAAGCCCGGGTTGTGGGAGGTCGTTAAAGTGACCACGGTGGTCAACCACCAGAATCTCGACCAGATGTTCTCTCAGTACCCACCAGCGCAGCGCGACAAGATCATCGCCGACATTCGCGCCCAAGAGAACAAGCCCCACCCCAACACGCAAAAAGGAAACCTCTGCCTGCCGAAGCAAGAACAGGCGATAATGACGCTCATTGTCTACCCGGCCAATGACTGCACCCGGACCGGCACGTCATCCGATCACGGATCGGATATGCATGTGGTCTGTCCCGCCAAAACCCAGAACAACGCACCGATTAGCGCACTCGTCGAGCAAAGCAGCCATTTCCAGCGCATCGATGCCGAGAATTTCACGGGGACGATCAGTGCCCACGAGTCGAGCGACGCCCTCAAGATGAACGCCGACCTCACCTTCACCGCCCACTGGCTTCGCGACACCTGCGGTCCCGCGCCGCTGCCGCCGGGACAGGCCGTGCCCATATCCGTCTCGACCGCCCGCATCGGCAACCGCTATGAGATTCATATCCAGAATCAGACCGCGCAGCCCGTCACGGCCTACGCCTTCCAACTCGCGGGGTTGGGCGGCCAGAGCTCCACCCGCTTCGTCGACGCGCGCCTCGATGGAGGACAACCGATGAAGCCTCATGGCGGTGCCGCCCAATACCTACCCGACGGACTCCCGGTCGCCACCGGCGCCGTCACCGCCGGCGTATTCGCGGACGGTACCGCGGTCGGCGAGCCCAAGACGCTGGCGGAGCTGATGGGTCGACGCCTGGCGCGCCTTCGCGCACTCAAGGCGATCGCCGCGATACTCTGCGACTCTGAGCGTAAAGCTCAAGACCCCGGCGCAGTCATCAAAATACTTCAATCTCCACCGCCTTACACCGACCCCTCCAACATCGCCATGCTCTCCAACGTCTATGTCGGCACCTTCGTCGGCATGGCTGAGCGCATGAAGCACGGCTCCGGCGCACAGCCCATGCCGATCCAGCAAGCAACGCAGGATGTGATATCCCAAGGCGCCGCACTCGCCCTTGATCCCGTCAAAGATCCAAGCGGTCATCTGTATGTGACCCCGGACCTGATGCCGCAAGCCTGCGGAGCTGCATCACGCTGAGGGTTCTGTGATCACTGGCCGGTTGAAAATCTCTGCCAGGCACGTGTGTACAGGCGCATCTCGTCCATTGAATACACTTGACCTGCTTCAAAGCGCGCGCGAATGGCGGGCGGTGGGTAGATGATGACGTTGTTGCGGACCGCTGGCTCAAGCAACGGGACTGCGGCAGAGTTGCCGGATGCAAAACCGATGAATCGCGTGACTTCTGCCGAAATCTCCGGGCGCATCATAAAATTGATAAATCGTAGCGCGCCCGCGTAGTTCGGCGAGTCGGCCGGAATGACCATGCTGTCCACGTAGACTGGCACCGGCCCGCCCGGAAAAGCGAAATCAACCGCGACATGCGTATTTCCCTCTTTGGCTATTCGGCGCGCAATCATCGCATCGCCCGAATAACCAATGGCGATACACAATTCGCCATCCGCGAGCTGCTCATAGTAGCCAGCCGTCGCAATTCGCCTCAAGAAAGGACGGATCTCCTGCAGTTTCTTGGTCACAGCGCCCAACTCGGTTAGATCCGCGGAGAGTTTGGGTTGTCCAAGGTAGTGGGCAACCAGAGGCAGGATGTCTTGCCATGAGTCCAAGATACTGATTCCGCAGCGCTCGAATTTCTCCGCATTCTCTTTCTTCAAGACCACATCGAGGCTGTTAGCGGGGATTACGCCCATCAGCGCTTTGACTTTATCGGCGTTGTAAATAACCCCCGTCGTGCCCCACATCCAGGGAACGGCGTGGGTATTTCCCGGATCCACCTGTTCCAAGAGCTTGAGGATCTGCGGATCCGCATTGCGCGCGTTGGGGATCTGTGTGGCATCGAGTTTCTTCCAAAAACCCTGCGGAATCTCCCGAGCCAAGTGGGGGACAGCGTTCATGGTCACGATGTCATAATTTGAATTTCCCACCGATAGCGCGGTTTCTGCCGCATCGGGTGAATCGAAGACCGCGTAGTTGACGTGAATTCCCGTCTCAGTCTGGAATTTATTCACGACCGAAGGTGGAAAGTATTCCGCCCAGGCATACACATTGAGAGTGTTTTGCCGGCCACTTCCGGCGTGTGCAATGGCGACAAGGCACAGCACAAGCATTGCGGTAGCCGCACAATACCGGGGCCGATAAACCATACGCATCAGGTATTCCTCATCAACTCAGAGCTTGCCCACGGGCTCTTGCTGTGTAATGCAATGAATTCCACCACCACCCCGAAACAGGTCTTTCAGCGCCACGGGTATCACCTCTCGATCGGGATACGCGCGGCGCAGTGTGTCGAATACTCCGGTGTCCTCTTCGATACCGTAGGCCGGTGCAATGATGGCGCCGTTGGCGATGTAGAAGTTGACGTATGAACGGCAATATTCCGTCTCCCCATGGGGTACCGCCGAGCGCGGGGCCTCGGCGATCGGCGAGAGATCGAATCGGCGTCCGCGCGCGTCCGTCTCCCGCTCGAGAACCTTCCGGTTCTCCGCCATGATCGAATAGCGTGGGTCCGCGGGATCTGCGACGACCTCGAGCAACAGGGTCGCGGGCCTAACATAGGCGACGTAGCCATCGACATGCCCGTCTGTTCCGGTGTCCGTGACGTCCCCCGGCAACCAAATCACTTTATGGATGCCTAGCATGGCGCGAAGCTCCGCTTCGGCATCCGCTTTGGTTACGCCGGGATTGCGGTTGGCATTCAACACACAGGTCTCAGCCGTGATCAGCGTCCCCTCCCCGTCAGACAGAAAGCCACCCCCTTCGACGACGAGCTTGGAGCGATAGGCGGGAAGTCGCGCGAGGTCGGCAATCCGCTCGCCCAATGCGGCATCCTTGTCGTGGGGTTGAAACTTGTTGCCCCAGGCGTTGAACGTAAAGGCGGCCGCCGCGCGTTTGCCCGATGGAGCCACGAGGAAGGTCGGCGCGGAATCTCGGAGCCATGAGTCGTCGATGGGCATCGAGACGATCTTCACCGAAGGGCCGCACCTCTTCGCTGCATCGCCGGCCTGCGCCGGATCCGCGATCATTGTCACAGGCTCGAACCTGGCGATGGCTTGGGCGACGCGGGCAAAATCCTCCCTCGCTCCTTCCACGTGTTCTCTCCACAGCTCGATCCTGGTTGGCCACGCCATCCAACAACCCGCGTGGGGCGCCCATTCGGCGGGCATGGTATATCCAAGGTCGGCTGGCTTCATGTCCATTCCTGTTGCTGCATTATTGGCGATGTAATCAACGGCATTCGCCGCCCTAATCCCCTGTGACATTCGCTGCCGATGTCGGTAGCGAGGTGTCCCGACAGCAAAACACGGCGCCATTGAACACACAAACGGCCAATTCTTGACAAACCGGTTAGAAATATTCATCAATGGTGAATGCCTAAGACCTCTGTCAGCCTGAGTACCTTGCGCGGATTTGAGGCGGCAGCGCGCCTCGCGAGCTTCGCGCTGGCGGCAAATGAGCTGCATTTGTCGCATTCAGCGGTGAGCCATCAAATCAAGCTGCTCGAAGAGGAATTAGGTCAGCCCTTGTTCCGTCGCGTCGGTCGATCGGTGGTCCTCACGGATGCCGGTAAGGACTTCGCGCGCACGGTTCGAGAGGCCCTGACGCGACTGGAAGACGGGGTGGCGCGGCTCGCTCCTTACCACAAACCGAGCGGTGTCATCCTCTACACCACGATGTCGTTTGCCCGCGGTTTTGTGCTGCGGCAGATGGCCAAATTTCGCGCTGACCTTCCCGATGTCGACCTGTGGCTGGACGCCAGCGAACGCAAAGTCGAATTTGCAACGGATGAATTGGACATCCTGATCACGCAAGCTGAAGGCGTTGCCACGCCCGGGGCGACCGAGGCTCATCTCCTGGACGATCAACGCATACCCGTTGCGGCTCCGGGCCTGGTGAGCAGAATGGGATCGATATCCGCGCGAGCCTCGACGATTGCGGGTTGGCCGCTGCTGCACGATGAGAGTGCGATTACGTGGCGCGACTGGTTCGCGCAAATCGGTCGGCCCGATGTCGACACCGTCAGCGGACTTAATTTTTCCGTGCACGCACTGATGGTCGACGCGGCGGCCGCCGGCCACGGAGCCGCGCTCGCGAGCGTTGTTTGCGCAAGCCCGTATCTGAGCAGTAGTGCATTGGTGCCGCTCGACGGACCCACCTTTGCCCAACCGCCTTACCGCATCTATTGCGACCTACGAACCTACGACGATGATCAAGTTCGACGAGTCCACGACTGGTTCATTCGGGAGGCAGCGCGTCGGACCTAGACCGGGCAAGAGGGTAGGTTCGCTAACCTGGACTGGCTTCATCGCGCGTCAGCGCGCCGACAATTTGCCGCAGATCGCTCTGGCCCGGAGATTTGATCGTTTTGGAGATGGGGAAGGTGACGAAATCAAACTCATTGTCGCTCGAAGCACGCAACTCGGCGATGACCTCCTGATATTTCTCTACGCTCGCCGCCACCACGACGATAACGTAGTCGATGTGTCCGAGGACGGACTGACATGAGACGATTTCGGGGCTCTTGAGCACGGTCTTCTCGAATCGTTTGCAAAGGGCGCTGCTGTAGTTCAAGAGCTTTATCTGCACGAGGAATTGCATGCAGCTTGCGAGACGTGCGATATCGATGTCGGCATGATACCCGCGGATGATTTTCCCCTGCTCGAGCTGCCGCATCCGCTCATAGCAGCGGCTGGCCGACACGCCGACTTGCGCGCTCATCTCAACCTTGCTGATGCGTGCGTGGCTGAACAGTGCCGCCAGAATATTCAGGCCGATTCGATCGACGCCGTTGAGTCGTGACGGATTTTGTGCCATGAATCGAAATCCCCTGTTTGACTGGCGCACGAATCATTTGAGCCAGGTTCCAAAATCGAAAGGAACCGCCGCAGTAGGGACGCCGGCAAGCCATTTCGTCCGCACCACCCGAGTATCGTAGTCGTAAGCCGGCCGCGAGCCCAGCACGAGCTTGCGCGAGAGAGACCTCATTCAAGACCGGCGTTGCTACGGCATTGATGGGCTGGCTCTCGAGGAGGTGGGGATGGCGGGATTATTTGCCTGCAAATCAGTTGAGGCACTGACCGCCGAGGCCGAGGCGCCCGGATCGGAGACGACGCTGCCACGCACGTTGGGCTTGTTCAGCCTGACCTGCTTCGGGGTGGGCAGCACCATCGGTGCGGGGATTTTCGTGCTCACCGGGACGGTGGCCGCGGTGCATGCCGGACCGGCCGTGGTATTGGCGTTTGTGCTGGCGGGCGCGGCTTGCGCGCTGGCGGGGTTGTGTTACTGCGAGTTCGCCGCGACGGTGCCGGTGGCCGGGAGTGCGTACACCTATGCGTATGCCACGCTGGGCGAGCTGGTGGCCTGGACCATTGGCTGGTGCCTGATTCTGGAGTATCTGTTCGCGAGCGCGATGGTGGCCATCGGGTGGGCCGGCTACGCAGTGGCGATGGCAGCGGACTTCGGTTTCGTGCTGCCGCGGGCATTGACGCAGGCGCCGCTCGATGTGGGCCCTGGCGGGCTCGTCGCCACGGGTGGGGCCTTTAATGCCCCAGCGGTGGCCGTGGTGGCGGTGTGTACGGGCCTATTGCTGATCGGCACGCGCGCCTCGGCGCGGGTGAACGATTTGATTGTGGTGGCGAAAGTCATTGTCATCCTGGTCGTGGGTGTCGCGGGACTTCTATTTGTGTTTGCCCATCATGGCCATTGGCTGCCCTTCATTCCGCCGAACGCGGGCCACGCCGGTAAATTCGGGGTGAGCGGGGTGGTGACCGGGGCGGCGATTGTGTTCTATGCCTATGTGGGATTCGATGCGGTCTCGACAATGTCGCAGGAGACGCACAACCCCCGGCGCACCGTGCCGCTGGCGCTGATCGCATCGCTCACGATTTGCACGACGCTCTACGCGTTGATCGCCTTGATGATCACCGGTCTGGCGGACTATCGCGTATTGAACGTACCTGACCCGGTGTATGTGGCGCTGGCCGCGGCGGGTCCGGCGCTGGCCTGGGCGAAGCCGCTGGTGGGGGCGGTGGTGGTAGTGGGTCTGATCTCCGCGCTACTGGTCACGCTGCTCGGGCAGGTGCGCATTTTCTATGCCATGGCGCGCGATGGCCTGTTGCCCAGGATGTTCGTGGCGGTGCATCCGCGGTGGGGTACACCGCACATCGGCACGCTGGTGACCGGGGTGACGGCGGCAATCATTGCCGGCGTGTTTCCGCTGAACCTGCTCGGGGAACTCATCTCGATCGGCACACTGCTGGCCTTTGCCATCGTGTGCATGGGTGTGATGGTGCTGCGCCGCCGCCGGCCCGACCTGCCGAGGTCGTTTCGAGTACCGGCGTATCCGTGGATACCGCTGACCGGCATCGCGGTGTGTCTGGCGCTGATGGCCAGTCTGCCGCGCGACACTTGGATCAGGCTGGTGATCTGGCTGGCGCTGGGATTTGTGGTGTACGCGGCTTATGGCGTAAGACATTCTTTGCTACGCCGGGCGCAATGCAAGCAGTCCTGACAAGAAAGAACTGACAACGCGAAGCTGACGATCATCGTCCGGCGCAGCCTCCCCAAATTTCCTCTTCGCACCCGATGCGGCCTTGCGAATCGTCCGCGGTGAGGCGCGAAAACGAAGGAAACCAATGCTGCCCGGGCGGTGATGTGTCTTTTCGTCCGCATCAAGGCTCGTATAGTCGATTCTTGAAGCGAGAAATAAAAGGGAGCTAGAGAACATCATGCCTCGTAGCCGATCCGCCTCGGGGCGTAACCGCCCAATCATCGTACCCAGTGCGCGCCAAAATCGCCGCCGCCTGCTCCGCCAATTACCGCTGGCCTCGGCCATTTCGGCGATCCTGGCGGGCGGCGCATCTTGGGCGCAGGCTCAGACCCAGACGGCACAGGCTTCCGATACCCTCGAAGAAGTCACCGTTACGGCCCAGAAGGTAACCGAGAACCTGCAAAACGTGCCGATCAGCATCGAGGCGATCGGCACGCAGAAGATCGAGCAACTCAACATTGCGAGCCTCGACGACTATGTGTCGTACCTTGCCGGCGTCACCACCATCAAAAGCATTGGTCAAGGCGGCAACGGAATCGGCACCACGCATGTGTACATGCGCGGCATCGACAGCGGCCAGGACGGCAACCATTCCGGCTCACAGCCGACCGTGGGCACTTACTTCGACGAGCAGCCGGTGACCACCATCGACGGCACCGTGGACATGCACGTGTACGACATCGCCCGGATCGAGGTGCTGGAGGGTCCGCAGGGCACCCTGTACGGGGCAAGTTCGGAGGCGGGCACCATCCGCATCATCTCCAACAAGCCGGATCCGAGCAAATTTGCGGCGGGTTACGACATTGGCGGCGATCAGATCACCAACGGTGGCGGAACCGGTTGGAAGGCCGAAGGCTTCGTCAACATTCCGCTCACGCCGATCGCGGCGGTGCGCCTCGTGGGCTGGGATGAACACGATCCTGGCTACATCAGCAATGTCGCCGGAACCGATGCGAATGCCGGCATCGTGAACGGCGTGCGTACGTTCTGTGTATCGGGTGCCCCTCCTTGCGAGACGCTCAGCAACGCCGGCTCGGTCTCTAAGAACTACAACACCTCCGAATACAAGGGGGGCCGCGCCGCCCTGAGGCTGGATGTGACGGACGATTGGACGGTGACACCCACCTTCACGGGTCAGCAGACGGCCGCCACCGGCTTTTTCGGATACGACCCGGCCGTCGGCCCGCTCGAGCTGGTGCATTTCGGTCCGGAAAACGATCAGGACTCCTTCACGCAGAGCGCGCTCACCGTCGAGGGCAAAGTGAGCGACTTTGACATCGTCTACGCCGGCGCCTACTTCGTGCGCAACCAGCATTCGATCGCCGACTACGCCGATTACTCCTTTTTCTACGACAAATACTACGGCTCGGGAGCTTTCTGGCACGGCAATCCGGGGTCAACGACCACGGGCGGCGTCACTTCGCCGGCGGGTCCCTTCATCGAGCCTCAGGAGTTCGTGATCGAAAAGAACCACTATACGAAGTGGAGCAATGAGCTGCGCATGAGCACGCCGCAGCAATATGCGGTGAAGGGCACCCTCGGTATCTTCGCGCAGCGCCAGGTACACGAGATCTGGGAGGACTATGTAATGCCCGGCGCGGGCGGCAATCCGTACACCTACAATACCCAGGGACTTGCTCAATCGCTCACGATACCCACGCTCGACAACAACACCATCTGGCTCACCGACCAGGAACGCGTCGACCGCGACTCCGCCGCCTTCGGCCAGATCACCTGGGACATAGGCTCGGGTTGGTCGGTGACCGGCGGCATGCGCTTCTACAAGTACGACAATTCCAATCAAGGTTATTACGGCTTTTCCACGAACTACCTAGCCGTCACCGGATTTGTCTCGGGCATGGGCACCTGCGGACCGACGGGAGGAACGCCGAACCCCGCGTACGCACCGTTCCATTACGCTCCCTGCACGAATTTGAATGCGGCCGTGTCCGATACCGGGCATACCGAGCGGGCCACCTTGAGTTACAAATTCGATCCGGACAAGCTGGTGTACGCGACCTTCTCGACCGGATTCCGGCCGGGCGGCGTCAACCGCGTTTACGATGCGGCCATTCACGCCATCTATCCGCCCTTCCAGTCCGACCAGCTCAAGAACTACGAGATCGGGTGGAAGACCCAATCGTTCAACGAGAAACTGCGCTGGAACGGAGCCGTGTTCCTCGAGGAGTGGAACAATTTCCAGTTCTCCTATCTAGGCCCCAACAGCGTGACCGTGGTGCAGAATGCCGCGTCCGCGCAAAGCGCGGGCCTCGAAACCAATGTGGAGTGGGCCGTGGGCGCCGGGTGGCTGCTCTCCGGGAGCCTGACGTACCTCGATGCCAAGCTCACGTCGAATTTCTGCGGCACGCTGACGCTGGTATTCCCGACCAGCTGCCCGCATCAGAACAGCGGCGGACCGGGGACGCCAATTTCCTTCGCCGATGGAACAACGGTTCAAGGGCCGTATGCACCGTCCGGCACGCGGCTCCCAGGAACCCCGCGGCTCAAGACGAACCTCATCTCGCGCTACAGCTTCCCGCTGGGAGATTGGAACGGATTCGGCCAGGCAGCGGTCGTGTATCAAGACTCCTCGGTGCCATTGCTGTTTCCAGTGTTCTACCAGAACGGGCCGGAGGGACAGGTGCACCTTGGCGAGCTGCCGCCGTACACTCTGGTCAACCTTGCAAGCGGCGTCCAGCGCAACGGCATGCAGGTTCAAGTCCGGGTGGAGAATGTATTCAACACCCTAGGTGAGCTTACGCGCTTCTCCGCTTGCACTCCGGTCACCTGTAACCAGCCGTACGTCATTCCGGTGCAGCCGCGGACGGTGTGGCTGCAGTTCGGTCAGAAATTTTAGAATGGCCGGCGCTGGGCCTGACTCATCGTCCGGCGCAGCCGCCCCAGATTTTCTCGTCGCACCAAATGCGGCCGTGCGCGTAGACAGCGCCGGGTAGTCGGTCGGTGCGCAGCAGAACCGGTCCGTCCAGATCGACTACGCCGCACAGCTGACCGACGAGAAATGCTGGCGCCATCGCGAGCGAGGTTCCGATCATGTTTCCCACCATGGCGCCGAAGCCGAGTCGACGGGCTTCCCGGGCCATCAGCAATGCCTCTGTGAGACCGCCGCACTTGTCGAGTTTGATGTTGATCACGTCAAACCGGCCAACCAGGCCCGGTAGATCGAGTAGACCTTGAGCGCTCTCGTCCGCGGCGATCGGTATCGGCGACTTGAGCTCATCGAGCATCGGTTCGTGCCCGACCGGAAAGGGCTGCTCAACCAACTCGACACGGGCGTCGGCGAGAACAGGAAGTAGCTCTTTGAAATGCGCGCACGTGAAGCCTTGGTTGGCATCGATGCCGAGCCAAACATCCGGGCGCGCTTCTCGGACCGCGCGCACGCGTTCCGCATCCACGGCCTCACCGGTCAACTTGATTTTGATTGCCTGAGCACTGGCGAATGCTCGGGCGCCCGCCGCCATCGCGGCAGGATCGTTCGCGCCGAGCGAATAAGTGGTCAGCAGTGGTTGCGGTTCGGATAGTTCGGCGATCTGCCATGCCGCGCGTCCGCACTGCTTCGCCTGGAGATCCCACAACGCGCAATCGAGGGCATTGCGTGCACCACCCGCGGGCAATAGGCGCTGTAGTGTTCCGCGGTCGCTTCCGGCCTCGATGGATGGGCGCAGCGTCTCGATTTGACGCATCATCGTGGGGACATCGTCGTCTTTGCGGTAGTCGACGCCGGCCGCTTCCCCACGTCCACTGTGTCCGTGCTGCAGGAGCGTAACGACGACTACATCGAGGTTCTGCACCGTGCTGCCGCTGATTCGGAAGGGCATCCGCAGCGGCCAATTTTCCACCTCCACTTGAAGCGTTCGCCGTCCCGAGTCAGGCGGCCGCATGGGCTGCGTGTTCCTGAGCCAGTCGATCGACAATGGCGCCTACTCCGGTGCGTACCGGGTCGCAGCAGGGTAGCTGCAGCGCTTCTCCAACCGCCGCAAGGTAGTCGAGTGCGCTCTGCTCCGACACTTTGGAGGTGTTGACGCTGATACCGATCACCTGCGCCCGCGGGTTTGTCAGGCGCGCCGCCCGCTCATTGTCTACGATGGCCTGCTGCAGCGTCGGGATCCGGTACGAAGGATAGCCATCCACATGATCGCGCTCGATGGCATGGCAGAGTACCAGCGCATCGGGCTGGGATCCGTGAATGAGCCCGAGAGTCACACCAGCATAGGCGGGGTGATGCAAGGATCCTTGACCCTCGATGATGTCCCAATGGTCTGGTTGGTTGGGAGGGGATAGTGTCTCGGCGGCGCCGGCCACGAAGTCGGACACCACCGCATCGACACTCACGCCGCTGCCGGCGATGAAGATGCCGGTCTGGCCCGTCGCCCGGAAGCAGGCCGGAATACCGCGACGGCGCAACTCCCGCTCGATGGCGAGACTGGC
This sequence comes from uncultured Gammaproteobacteria bacterium, assembly GCA_963837435.1. GTDB lineage: Bacteria > Pseudomonadota > Gammaproteobacteria > Steroidobacterales > Steroidobacteraceae > Bog-1198. The sequence goes on along the minus strand of CAWINJ010000004.1, from coordinate 1,053,351 downwards.
AAACATCTTGCCCACCGCGCAGTCGGTGCCGACCGTGAGCAGGCGCTTGCCCGGCCGCTTTGCACCGGTGGCGATGGGCGTCTGCTCGGGACGCGGCTGACGGACGTCGAATAGTCGTCGCCCGAATTGCACTGCGGTTTGTGCCAGCTGCGGGTTATCGGCGAGGCGGTGATGTAGCCCCGACGCGAGGTCGAGTCCGGCTTCCAGGGCCTCGATGAGCGTCGGCACCCAGCGATCGGATATCCTGCCGCCGAAATCGGCGACCCCGATGATCAGCAGACGCGCGCCGGCGGCAACGGCCTCGGCCGGCGAGAGCGTCGGCAGCTTCAAGTCTACGCTGCAGTTCGGCGATGTCACTTGCGCGATACATCGCTCAGGTCTCCAGTGAGCGATACCGGTGGCAGTTTTCGCCGACAGCGGGTCGGCGTCGCCGAGAAACAGCGCATAGGGAAATGGCAGATCCATGCAGACACCTCTGAGCAGGTACGTTGCGTACGTGGTTCGACGTGATCATTTAATCGCGGCTGGCACAGCAATAGTCATCGACTTCGCCACCGCGACCGTGCGATTCCTTCGCGGCTGGGCGCGAAGACGAAGGAAACCAATGCCGCGCGGGCGGTGATGGGAGTACGCGCCTTGCATGGAGCTCTTGGCCTACTATGCAATATGATAGGCGACATGATGGATGAATTGGACCGCGACCTGTTGGGACGCCGAATGATACCGGCCGAGCTTCGAGAGACAGCCACAGAACGTCCGCACCAATAGGTAATACCGATGAACTTTCTAGATCACATGGGGCTTCTTGTTGCTGGTCTCGCTGGTTTCGCGGTATGGCCCAACATTCGGGGCAGGCGCGAGATAGCTGGCGCTCAAGTCATTCACGACGTCCCCTGTGATATCAAGCAAGCGCGTGCCTCGCGAAGCAAGCAGGTCACGGTCAGGGTTGCCATCGCCTGTGATGAGCGCTACGAATTCACCTTGCGACGCGAGCAATTCACCGATCGTATCGCCAAGGCGCTGCATCTCGTACGGGAGTTCCAAACCCAGGACGAGCGCTTCGACGAGGCGGTGTACATCGGTGCGGACGAGCGCGGCATTGCCGAATGGCTGAACCACGATGCGGAGGCCCGGCGGAAGTTACTCGACTTATTGGCCATGCAGCCGCAGGAGTACACTCGAGTAACAAGCATTGCCGCGGGCCGAGGCGCACTGATACTTTCCGCCCTGGCGAAGCCGCCGATGTCTGCCAGTGTACCGGATGATTTGGGAACCCTTGTTGCGACGGCCGTCGCGCCCGACCTGAAGTCGTTGCTTGGCCGACTTCAGGCCTTCGCCGCCAGCGAGGTCGATCCCACCGCTTTTCGCGATCCCTACGCCGTGAGCGTTCGCACGCTCAGCTGGTTGACCATAGGACTGTTCCTGGTGCCTTTTGTGCTGTTCGTCCTACTTCAGCTGCACGCGCCAAAGGTGGAATTGGCCGCGAATCCATTTACGGACAAACACACCCTGGCCGCGATTGCAGCCGTCATAGGCATCTTGGCGGCAGTAGGCGTCGCGGTGTTATGGGGTTCCGCTCGACTGCACACAGTGCTGGCGCCTCTGTTGCTGGTCGGCGGGGTGGGCTCGCTGATCGTCGCGCCGGGGCTTGTTCGAGAAGTCAACGTGGAGTGGGACCAGTCGACTCCCCAGCGCTATCCCGCGCAGGTACTCAGCAGATACGTCACGCATGGCAGGCACAGCACCTTCTATCATCTTTGGCTTACTGACTGGCACTCCGAGCGCGACCACCAAGAATTGCGAGTCGATGCGATGACCTATGGTGAGTTGATGCAAGGTGATGCCGTGGTTGTTTCTGAACGCGAGGGCTATCTGGGCGAACGCTGGCTGACCGGTCTCAGTCGTGCCTTGCCAGACGAACAAGGCTCGCAACCCTAGGAAATCATGTACATGGTCAATCGGTGCGCTACTCTGACCCTGGCGGCGGCCGCCGCAGGCGGTCATTGACGCCGTGGACGAGGTGCTGGACCAGCTTAAGGCTAAGACGGAGTCTTAAGGCGTGACGCAACCATCCCGCGCCGTATTTCTAAGCTATGCCTCGCAGGATGCTGAGCCGGCGCCGTTGCGCTGAACCCGGGAGACACCGGCGTTCAGCACTCATACGGCACGTTGTTGGGTCTGCTGGGCAGGCCCGTGAGTGGCCTTCTGCGCCAAGCGTAAATGGCTCTTCCGCCCTTTTTGAATGCCGCATACGCTCGTTTCCATCATCGCCTCCGGCGGATGTCGATCCAGATACATTAAGGGCACAAGGACGATGGCTACATTCGGACACGTTAAGCTTTGCGCGATCGCCGCTGTGGCACTCCTATCTTCGCAATCCGGTCTGGGTTGGGCCCACGCCGTGGCCATGACCAAGCCTGATGCTCAGGGCAGCTCTTTGCCCCGGGACGGGCAACACGACTTCGACTTTCTCTTCGGACGCTGGAAGGTGCACTTGAAGCGCAAGGCGCCAGGAACCGACCGCTGGACGGAGTCTGACGGCTACGGAATCTATCGCAAAGTCTGGGGCGGTCGCGCCAATCTCAACGAGTTCTTCAGCGCCAGTCCGAACGATCACGTAGAAGGACTGACGCTGCGTACCTACAACGGGGCAACACACTTATGGAGTGTGTATTGGGCGAACAGTCGCGACGGAATCCTGTCGAGCGCGCAAGTTGGCAAGTTCGATCACGGCCAGGGCGAGTTCTATGCGCAGGACAGCTCCGACGGCAAGAGCACCCTGGTGCGCTACGTCTGGTCCAAGATCACAGCATCTTCGGCGCACTTCGAGCAGGCGTTTTCGGACGACGGTGGCAGGAGTTGGGACGTCAACTGGATCTCGGACATGATGCGCATCGGCGATGCCGAGGACGCGACCTCGTCGGGCGCGGGAACTGTAGATGAGCAGCCCGGACAACGCGACTTCGAGCCGCTGTTGGGGCGCTGGAGCTTTCACTTGAAGGCACGATTGCCTCTCACCGGCTCAACTCAGTGGATCGATTACACGGGACCCGGCGAATGCACGCCGCTCTGGCACGGCCGCGCCCAGCTTGACACGATCAATTTAGAGGGTCCCACGAAGCACATCGAGGGTCTCACGGTGCGGCTCTTCAATCCCAAGACGCACGAGTGGCGCCTGTATTGGGCCAACAGCAGGGATGGGCTCGTCGTGGTGCCGCAAATCGGCCAATTCAAGGCCGGCCATGGCGAGTTCTACGCGCAGGACGTGCTCGATGACAAAAGCGTCCTGGTGAAGTTCGACTGGTCAGCGCTGATGTCCAAATCGCCACACTTCGAGCAATCGTACTCGAACGACGGCGGCAAGAACTGGGAAGTCAACTGGATCTCGGACCAGACCCGCGTCAACTGAACTTACGCGGCACGCCCCGCGCCGCCCTGCGCAACAGGGATGGCGTTGGCACCAAGATCGGCGGATCTACCTCAATCATCCCTGTCCGAGCATCTCCCAACGTCGCGGTGTATAGAGACCCCGAACGGTGAAATCAAACTTTGATTCGCGAACACGTCAATGTATCGCCGACCGCAAAGGCTGCACCGCCCTTGGACACGGACCAGTCGACCCGCATTTTGTCGGCGTCGAGCTTGGTGTAGGCAAACTGCTCTTTGCGGTTCGCGTCCGAGTCGTCAACCCAAACGAGGGAGTTACCGGCCCAGCCCGCTGATGAGAAATGCCTCACGCCTCCGAAGGAGTCGGCAATCATGTTCTGAAATCCACCCTTGTTCGACGCGGCCCATAACTCGATGGCGTGGTATCCATTGGGCGGATCATCGTCGTGCTGCTTTGTGAGGGATCCGGTCCGCGAGTGCCACGTGAAAGCAACTTTAGAAGAAATCTTTCGTCCGTTGGATGGAAACACTCCGTCGCATTGCCATGTTCCGTCAAAATAGCGCAAGGCATCCGACACCGTCGGAGCTTGCGCCAAGGCGGCGCCGCCAGAAATCGCGGCCACGATCCCGAACAGCATTGATTCGATCATTGACGTCCTGGTCCACATTGCGAGTTCTCCGGTGGCTGTGCTTGGTATGGTCGGGAGTTTACCTACTCACATCGCGCCATGTGACGCGGCCGGCGCTGTCCTACGAGCTCTTTATATACGCCGTCTTGGACACGGTGTAGAAATCGGCGGCGCTTTGTCCCTGCTCACGGGGCCCGTAACTGGATGCGTTGCGGCCGCCGAAGGGCACGTGATAGTCCACTCCCGCCGTCGGCAGATTCACCATCACCATGCCGGCATCGGCGTTGCGCTGAAAATGCCGGGCGTATTTCAGGGACGAGGTGCAGATCCCCGCGCAGAGCCCGAACTCCGTGTCATTGGCCATGGCCAGAGCTTCCTCGTAATTCGCGGCTCGAATGACGCTGGCGACCGGCCCGAATATCTCCTCCCGGTTGACCCGTTGCGCAGAGTGCGTGTCGGCGAACAGGGTGGGTGCGAGGTAATGCCCGGGAGTGCCGCGGTCGAGTATGGTTCCGCCGGTGACCAATCGGGCACCCTCCTCGACGCCGATTCGAACATAGTCCAGATCCTGCCTCAGCTGCTTCTCGTCCACCACCGGACCGATGGTCGTGCCGGATTTGCGCGCGTCATCCACCACCTGCCGTTCGATGGACTCGACCAGCGCCGCCAGGAACCGATCGTGAATGCCCGCCTCGACGATCAGTCGCGAGGACGCCGTGCAGCGTTGGCCGGTGGAGAAGTACGCGCCGTCCAGCGCCGCGCGCACCGCGGTTTCCAGATTCGCATCGTCGAGGATCACGAGCGGATTCTTGCCGCCCATTTCCAGCTGAATCTTGAGCCCGCGGGAGGCTCCGGCCGCAAGGATTCCCCGGCCCGTCGAGACGGAGCCTGTGAAAGTCAGCGCATCGATGTTCGGATCGGAAACAATGGCCTCACCGACGATGGAGCCGCGGCCCATGACCAGATTGAACACGCCCGGGGGTGTTCCCGCGCGCACGATGATGTCGGCGAGAGCCCATGCGGATCCAGGCACCAATTCCGCCGGTTTGAACACCACGCAGTTGCCGAAGGCCAGCGCCGGGGCAATCTTCCATGCAGGGATGGCGATGGGGAAATTCCAGGGCGTCACGATGCCGACAACCCCGACAGGCTCGCGGGTGACTTCCACATCGATCGAGGGGCGAATGGATCTCAACGAATCGCCGGCGAGGCGCAGCGCTTCGCCGGCGAAGTACTTGAATATCTGTCCCGCGCGCGTGACCTCTCCGGTTGCCTCGGGCAGAGTCTTACCCTCCTCGCGCGCCAGCAAATTGCCCAACTCCGCCCGCCGGGCCAAAATTTCCGTTCCCACCCGATCGAGAACATCGGCACGCTCCTGCGGCGAGATCGTGCTCCAGGCCGGGAAGGCCTGGGCGGCCGCGGCGACGGCCGCGTTCGCATCCGACGCCGAGCCGCGGGCGTATTCACCGACCACATCGCGGGTGTCCGATGGATTGATATTCCTCGACACATCCGCGCCCGCGCGCCATTCGCCGGCGATGAAATTCTGGTGTATCACATGCGCCTCCAAGACTTGACCTTCTGCTCCTGTACGCCCAATTGCGGGCTTCCAAGCCGCATGACATCGCCGGCTTTGAGAAAGACCGGAGGCTTCATGCCTGCTCCGACCCCCGCCGGTGTCCCAGTCGCCAGAACGTCGCCGGGTTCCAGGGTGATGAAGCAGCTGACATAGGCGATGAGTTCGGCGACGCCGAAGATCATCGTGCGTGTATTGCCGGTTTGATGCCGGATCCCATTGACATCCAGCCACAGATCGACGCTCTGCGGGTCTGCGATTTCATCCGCGGTAACCAACCAGGGGCCGACGGGACCGAACCCGTCGCATCCCTTGCCCTTGTCCCAGGTGCCGCCGCGATCGTTTTGATATTCGCGCTCGCTGATGTCATTGACCAGGCAGTACCCCGCGACATGCCCGAGCGCGTGATGCGATTCGACATACCGTGCGGTGCGGCCGATCACGACGCCGAGTTCAACTTCCCAATCCGTGTGTGTGGAGTCTCGCGGCAGCATGAGATCATCCGAAGGACCCGCAAGACAACTGATCGCCTTGGTGAACACGGCGGGTTCCTTCGGAATGGGCCGATTCGCCTCGGCGGCGTGGTCGCGGTAATTCATTCCCACGGCAATGAATTTGCGAACTCCCGCGATGGGAATGCCCAGCCGAGTGGTGGCCTGCACCGCGGGCAGTTTGTCGTGCGCGAGCCCCGCGATACGTGCCAGCGTGCCGGCCTCGAGATTCGCCGGATTCCAATCCTCGATCAGGTCCGACAGGTCGCGAATGACGCCGCTCGCATCCAACAGCCCCGGATGCTCGCGTCCGGCCACACCGAATCGCAGCAATTTCATGGGTTCTCCCTCCGGCGGGCGATGAGCGCGGCCACGAAATCTTGCAGTCTCGATCCCACTCGGCACCCCAGCGCAACCGCGGCCGCGTTGGCATGCGACACTACGCCTTCCGCATAGATCGAGCGAGAGTTGCCGATTTCCGCGCTCGCGGCGGACACCGTCGCGGCGACGATGCCGCGCGCATCGAGCACGGGCAGGCGTGCTATCCCCGCGCCGTCCAGGCCGACGCCCGCATCGCTGAAGAAAATGGCCCGGACCGCCGGCCGGACCACATCGTCGGGCTTGCCGCGAAACAGCGCCGCATGCGAGCCGGTAATCACGATGCGCCCCGCATCCTCGTCCAAGAGCATGGGTGCGGCATCCAGACAAATGACCGCGGGTTCCCCGGGCCGATCGCTGATGGTATATCGCCGGCCCCCCTCAATCGGCGGCATGGGTGCATCGACGATGGGCGCGGCGCACATGAGTTCGGCGCAGTGGCGCACCGGGTCGCCGATTCGGCACCCCCAAGCGGCCGCCGTACGGTTCATATGGCTGATCCGGCCATGCTCGAGCATATGGTCGCCATCGCCGATGTGGCAGCTATTCGCATCCGCGGCGGCGGCAGCGAGACCCACAGAGTCGAGATAGGCGAGGCCGCGAATGCCGGCGCCGTTCCTGCCGACACCGGCATCGTTCAATATGACGCCGCGCAGTCCCCGCTTGCCCGCATGATAGGCGTTGTACTCTCCGCCATAGGATCCCGACACCAGCACGCTGCCGCGGCAATCGCCGGCGGCCGTCGCGCTGCTCGGCGCGGTGCGGATCGCCGCGTCGGCGCTCATCGACGCCCGAGGGGATCGGCCGCGGGCTGCACCGGCGCCGGGCGGAACAGGATGACAGGCAAGCCGCAGAGAACCGCCGCGATGGCCATGGCGGGGAAGGCGCCATGGAGTCCGAATACCTGTTCGAACGCGCCGGCAACCAGTGGATTGATCGCGGCGCCGAAAAACATGAACGCAAACAACAACCCGGCTGCGCGCCCGTGATAGACCGCAGGAGAGATCTCCACGCCATGGTCGAACACATAGGTGTTGTAAATGCCCGTGCCCAATCCGGCCAGGGCTGCCGCCGCGCATGAGGACGTCAGACTGTGCGCGAATCCCATGAGCGCGATGCCGATCATGCCGCAGCACAGGCCGCCCATGAAGGTCGCGCGCTTGCCGAAGCGCGTCTTGAGCTTGGCGAAGCTCATGGCGCTGACGGCGGCAAATACAAAGTTGCATCCGAGAACCACGGACACCAGCTGAGCCGACCCCAGGCCGTTGGCGGCCAGGGCGAAAGGCAGCTGTGCCATGGGAATGACGGTGAGTATTCCCATGAGGGTGGTCAGTGCACACACGGGGGCGATGGTCCGCAAAAATCCCGCGGGCGCGCCGGACGCCGCCGGGTTCGCGGCGGCCTGCGCGCTCGCCGGAACCGTACGTATGCCGAGCAATGCCATGACGAGCAACAGCAGCGCGAAGGCCCCATAGAGGAGAAAGGCGCCGCGCCAGCCGGTAATCTGCACCAGGGCGCCGACGATGAAGACCGCGCAGACGTTGACGACTTGCGAGGTCGCCTGCTGCAGGCCGATGACGCGCGAACGGGCTTCACCCGTGAAGGTCGCGGCCGTCAGCGCCAAGGCAGCGGTGCTGAAGAAGACACCGCCCATGCCGAGCGCGAAACGGCTCAAGCCCATGCCCACGGCTGTCGAGAGGAACCAGCCCAAGGTTCCAAACACACCGTACATCACGATCGATGCCAAAGTGAATGCGCGAAGGCCGGCTCGCTCGAGCAGACGGCCGCTGAACGTGCCGCCGACGATCATGCCGAAGCCGGCCACGGAGGTGATCAATTGCGCGCTGCGCTCGCCGCCCACATGCAGCGCCAGCTCCGGCAGGATCGGCGGCATGGCGGCCAGGGTCAACCCCACCGCCGCATTGGGCGCAATCATGACGGCATACGCGCACCAGAACCGCCAATCGTGCTGCCGGTCTGAACTCACCATTTGAGCCCGAATCGTACCCCGTAGGTGCGGGGCGGCAACAGCCAGTAAACTCCGCCGATGGTGCCGGCTCCGACGTAGGCGCCCGGACCGATCACCGCGCTGTTCTCGAGGTTCTTGCCCCACAGGCCCACATCCCATTTGCCGTCCTGGGATTTGTAGGTCAAGTTCGCATCCGTCCGGGTGAAGGCGGGTTGATGCGTGGTCGGGGCGTGATTGAAGGTGCCCCAGAAGCCGTTCTCATAGTGAGAGTCTCCGTTCAATTCCACCGATGCGCCGCCCGGGACCGCCCAGGTATGCCGGTAGCCTAAGTCGGCGACGACATCCGGCGCCTCGATCAACTGCAGGCCGCCGTAGTTCACCGGCGGCTCGCCCACGATGAAATCGATGGCGCGGGCGTGATTGTAGTTGAAGTTCATCTGCAGCTGGTCGCTGGGCGTGAGCAGATACTTGACGTCCAGCTCATCGCCGTAGATTTCGGTCTTGTCGGCGTTGTAGAAGGTATTGCCGTAGTGCGCCGGGTTATCGTCGAAGGGGGCGATCAACAAATTCTTGTAGTCGTAGAAGTAGATTTCGTTGTTGACCTCGAGCCGATTGTCGAAGAATCGGAATTTCGTCCCCGTCGAGTAGGAAGTCAGCGTCGACGGCTCGACCAGGGGCGCCGGCCCGCTGTTCTCCTTACCGAGCAGGCCTGAGGTGTTGTAGTACTGGTAGGCGCCGTTGTTGTAACCGGTCTGCACCGTGGCGTACCACATGCCGTTGGAGCCGATATCGGCTTCCAGGCCGGCCTTCCAATCCACTCTCGGCCAGGTGTGATTGAAGGTGAAGTACACTCCCTCGCCGCCGCCCGCCGAGCAGTTGCAGCCATTGGCGTCTTTCTGATTCGAGGAATAGCGCAGGCCGCCGGTGACCCGGAAGGTGTCGGTGATCGAATAGGTGACCTGCCCGAAGGCCGCGTAGGTCTTGTCTTCGTTCCACAGCTGGGGATTACCGTCGGTCTGCGTCAGGTTCTGCTCCAGGGTGTTGTTGACGCTGAAGTACTGGTACTCGCGCGACTGGTACCAGTAGAGGCCGCCCACCCACTTGAAAGGCTTTTCCGAATCGCTGGTGATGCGGAACTCATCGCTGTATTGATGATTGGCGATGACTTGATAGTTGGGAAAGGGACTGAAGTATTGCAGGGTGGTGCCCGAATCGACCAGGGCGCCGGGAATCATGCTCAGGGTGGCGCCCTGGATGTGCCAGTCGAATTGGCCGCCGAAGATATTGGTGCGGAAATCCTGCGATTGCTGACCAATATAGAACGGGTCGCAGGTGGGATTGGCGCCGAGCGGCGCGCCGGCGCCCGAGGGTGCGCAGGAATAGTCGTTCCACGGATTCTTGGGGTCGGCGAATTGATGGTTGCCCGTCAGGGTCACGGTGTTGGCCGGCTGCCCGCCCGTGTGATTGTAGGCGTACCAGGCGTAACCGGTGAAATCGCTGTTCGGCTGATACAAGGCGGAGATGCGGGCACCGAGTTCGTCCTCGGCATCGGCTCCGCTGGTTTGATAACCGTCGTGATTGGCCGAGTCGAATGCCGCGCGCACGGACAGCGTGTCGCTGAGCGGCATGTTCTCCACCACCGTGACGTGCTTCAGGTCGTAATTGCCGGTCTCGAACATCAGCGAACCTTCCTGGGTCTTGGTGGGGCGATTGTCCACCACCGTCACGATGCCGCCGGCGGCACTGGTGCTGTAGAGCGTGCTCTGCGGACCGGGCAGCACTTCGATGGCGCTGACGTCGAACAGATTGTTGCCGGTGACCTCGCGCGGCAGCACGATGCCGTTTTCGGTCATGGCGGACAAAGGATCGATGGAGGCGCGGTCCTGCTCCGCGCCGATGCCGCGGATGTACAGGTGAACGGTGCCGCTGATCTGCCCGAATTTCACCGAGGGGAACACCGCGGTCGCTTCGCTGATGTCGTCCACGCCGCGCGTGACCAACTCATCGCCGGTGGCAACGGAAATCGTGGTCGGCGCCTTTTGCAGGTTTTCGGAGCGCTTTTCAGCCGTGACGACCACTTCCTGCAGCTCGGTCGAACTGTCCGCCGCCGAGGTGGCTTCCGCCGCGGCGTTCGAGCGCGCAGCCAGGGCCATCAACATGAGCGACATGCACGCGCCAGCCAGACGTTTAGAATGCATCGATTTTCTCCCCAACATTTTTGATCGTTCGATCGTGTCTACTCGTACTCCAAGACATAGAAACCGCCGTTGTAGTCGGTCACGTAGAGCAGTCCGCTGCCTCCCACGTAAACGTCCGCACAGTGCGTTATTTGTTTGATGCCGGGCCGCGGGTCCAGGAGCTTGTTCGGCGGCGGCGGCACGAAATGGGCAAGCTCGGCCGGCCTGAAAGGATCGGTGACGTCGTAGGCGCGCACCCCGGCGCTCTGGAAGGTGGCGAACACCACTTGGTCGCTGACGAAGCCGTCGGGCCGATTCTCCCAAAAATTGTGCGGCCCGAAGGTGCCGCCCTTGGCGATGTAGTCTTGATCGGCCGGCAGCGGAAACGTGGCGATGCTGACGGGATTCGAGGGCTGGCGAACGTCGAAGACCCAGAGATATTTCTGCGGCTCCGCCGAGATATCCGACATGGCCTCGTCCGCGACCATGAGCAGATTGCGCGCCGGCAGCGGCAGCGCCGTGTGGGTGGAGCCGCCGAAAGGCGGGCATAGGTTGCGCTGCCCCAGGAATTTGGGCGAACTCGGATCATGAACATCGAGCACGATGACGCCTGCGTCGCGCCACGCACAATAGGCGATGCCGTTGGCCACGACGGGATGATGCAAGGCCACTCGTCCGGACCAGTCGTTGGTCTCGCCGCCCGCTTGCCACATGCCGGGCAGCCACCAGCGGCCCACCTCGCGCGGGCGGCTGGGCTCGATCATGTCGACGCAGATGAAAATGTGATCCGTAAAGCCGTCGAGGAGAGCGGAGGCATAGGCATAGCGCTCTCCCACCCACCACACCCGATGCAGTCCCAGGCCCTCGACCGGCATGAAGCCGATCGGCCGCGGATTGGCCGGATCGGCAATGTCGTACACGCGCAAGCCCGCCGCGCAATCGGGGTCGCGCCACTTGGCCTTGGGACTGTGAGCGATGAAGTTGAATTCCTCGGCGACCAGCATCAGATCGCCAAAGGTTTGAAAGTGCAGCGACCAGGAGCGCGGATGAACGTTGAGGAAATTGACCGGCCGCGGATCTCGGGGGTCGCGCACGTCGATGACCGTCGCACCGCCGCCGCTGAATGGATGCCCCACATAGGCAAAGCCCTTGTTGACCATCACCTGCACGCCATCCGGGCGCCCGGCCAGATCGGAATGGCCGATCCAGGACATGTTGCGGGCGCTCTCCGCAGCCAGCCGCGCCGCTTGACTCATCGGACCCGCCCCGCCGCTGCGCTCATCGCCTCGATCTCCCCGCTCGCAAGTCTCATTCATTGAGACATTAGTTCATTGTATAAGACTACGTCGCATCACGGCCGCCGTCAACTGAGATTAGGGGCGCCCCAGGGGAATGGCGGGGCCGTGAATTACATGGCGCAGCGGCTGGCCGCGATTCAGCCGCATCAAGTTGTCCGCGATCACGGCGTAGCGCCGCTCGAACAGCTCCTCGGTCCAGGCGCAGGAATGCGGGGTGCAATGCACGTTGGGCAGGCGATCGAACGGAAATTTCGAAGGTCTCGCTTGCGCATCGCCGGCCGCCGGGTATTGATACCAGACATCCAGAGTGGCTCCGGCCAGCCTGGCATTTTGCAGCGCGTAGAACAGCGGCTCTTCCTCGATGATGTGCGCGCGCCCGATGTTGATGATGACCGCCGAGGGTTTCATCGCCTCGAGTTCCCGGGTGCCGATGAGGCCGCGCGTGTCGGGGGTCAGCGGACAGGCGATGACGAGAAAATCGGCGATGCGCAGCATGTCGAGCAGCCGGGATGTGCCGGCGGCCCAATCCGCCTCAGCGGCGTTGCCGCTCTGGGAAACGACGTGCACCCGCATGCCGAAGGCGTGCGCCCGCTGCGTCACCGCCTTGCCGATGTGGCCATAACCCACCAACCCCAGGATCTTGCCGCCGATCTCGGCGTGCGGCCTCCGCCCCGAGTACAGCTCGCCCCAGTGCTCTGAATCGAAGCCCCGCACCATGTCGCAGTAGCCGATTGCATGGTCGAGAACGGCCGCCAGCACGAATTCCGCGATGGGTGCTTCGTGCTCGAACACATTGCACACGGTGCACTGGGGCGAAAGCGCGCTCGCCTCCAATGCATCGGCGCCGGCGCCCGGCAAGTGCACCAGCCGCGGCAGGAATTGGCGTGCTTCGGCCTGGCCATAGCGCAAGGCAACCACGGCGTCGACGGGCTGAGGCTGCGCGGACGGCTCGATGAACTCGTGCGGACATTCGAGCAAGCGCGACAGCAGTGGCGCATGCTTTCGCGCGACGTCGAGCATGGCGATGCGCAGGGGGGCCTTACTCGTGGACTCCCCCGCACCCGCGGGTGAGTTCACCGATTCCACTGGGAAGCCCGCGCAACCAAGCGCGCCAGCTGCGACTCCTCGTCGACACTGAAGTCGACCAGCGGTGCCCGGACCGGTCCCGCCGGCATGCCCGCAACCCGCAGGCCGGCTTTCACGATGCTCACGGAATAGCCGCGCTTGCGATCGCGCAGCTCGACGATGGGCGCGTAGAAATCCTGCAGCATCGCGCCCACCAGCGCTTGGTCGCCGCCGCGCAGCGCCTCGAAGAAACGGCGCGCCAGCAGCGGCAGGAAGGTAAATACCGCCGAACTATAGGAGCTAATGCCGATGTCCTGGAATCTGGGCGCGAATACTTCCGCCGTGGGCGCGCCGTTGATGATGGTCACGCGATCGCCCACCCGGTCCTTGAGGGCTGCCACGCTGGCCAGATCCCCGGTTCCGTCCTTGAGCGCGACCATGTTCGGGCAGGCATCGGCGAGGCGCAGCAGAGTGTCCGCGGCGACCACGGCATTGTCGCGGCTGTAGGGAATGACGGCGATCGACACCGACGCGCACACCGCGCGGATGTGCTGGAACAAGCCCTCCTGCTCGCTGCGAATCAGGTAGGGCGGCAACAGGAGCACGGCGTCGGCTCCCGCCCGCTCCACGGTGCGGGCCATTTCGCAGGCCATCAGAGTTCCGTAGGCAGCCCCGCCGATGACCGGTACGCCGCCGGCCACGGAGACGGTGGTGCGCACCACTCGTTCATGTTCGGCCAAGGTGAGGGAAAAAATCTCCCCGGCTCCCCCCGCCGCGGCCAACGCCGTCGGCCGGTGGCGCGCCAGAAATGCCACGTGCGACTCGAGGCGCGCCTGATCCAGCGATCCGTCGCCGTGGAATGGGGTGGCGGGAAAGGCCATGATGCCTTCCGCAATACACTGCTTCAGCACATCGGGTGCCAACATGGAATCTTGTCTCATTGCATGGGATACTAGTCCCATCAGATGAGTTTATATCGGTCGGGTCGCCTCCCGTCAAGAACCCGCGGGTCGCTGGATGAACCCCAGGCGCTCGGAAATGGAGCGGGCGGCGAGTGCGACTTCGGATCCGATTCGATCGAACTTGGCGAGAATCCGCTCCGCCGGCCCCGATACGGAGATGGCCGCCACGGGCACCGCGCGGTGATCGAACACGGCCGCCGCGCAGCAGGCCAAGGTTTGCTCGAATTCGCGGCAGTCGTCGGCGAAACCGCGCTTTTGAATGCCGATCAAGGCACGCTCCAAGGCGGCCTTGTCGACGATGGTCTCCGGGGTGTATCTCTCCAACTGCAAACGCTCGATCAGTGCGTGCCGCTCGCTCTCGCGAAGCGCGGCGAGAAATGCCTTGCCCAATCCGCTGGCATGCATGGAGCGCCTCGATCCGAGCCGAGAACTGATGGTGACCGATTGCGGCCCCTGCTCCCGGTAAATGAGCACCATGCTGTCCACATCGAATACCGCCAGATTGACCGCCTCGCGAGTTCCCTCCAGCAGTTCCAGAAGCACCGGCGGCGCGACCCGCATGATATCGGTCGACTGCAGCGCCGCGACCCCCAGCTGCACTGTTTCGCGGCCCAGGCGCCAACGCGCGGTGGACGCATTGACCTCGACGAAGCCCAGCTCGCGCAGCCGTTCGGCGATGCGATAGGTGGTGCTGCGGCTGAGCTCGAGGGCCGCCGCGACCTCAGCCACACTCGCCTCCGGAACGCGCTTGAAATATTGCAGAATCGCAAGCCCCCGCTCGAGTGTTCCGACGGCATTGTCGGTGGTCTTCTTGTTGTCGTTCGGCGGCTTTTTCAACGGGATTTTCCTGATCCGAAATTGAGTAGAATAAACCAGCGCGGATTCGCGTGCGTTAGGATGACTGGTGAAACCCATTGTCGCAATCATCGCGCAGGGCACCATGGGCGCGGGCCTCGCCCGGCGCCTGACCGGGCACGGCGTGGAAGTTCTGACCAGCCTCTCCGGGCGAAGCGCCGACAGCCGCGCGCGCGCCGCGGCGGCCGGTATGAAAGCCGTGGCGATTCAGGAGCTGATGGAGGCCCAATTCCTGCTCTCCATCGTGCCGCCGGCGGCTGCCCTGCCGATGGCCATGAGCCTCGAGCCCGTGCTGCGCGCAGCCCAGCACAAGCCGGTGTTCGTCGACTGCAACGCGGTGAGCCCGGATACTCTTCGATCGATTGCCGCCTCGCTGAGCGATACCTCCGCGCCCTTTGTCGACGTAGGCATCATCGGCCTGCCACCGCGCGAGGACTACGCCGGGCCACGCCTGTATGCGGCCGGCGAGAGCGCAGGGAAGTTGGATGTCTTGAATCAGTACGGCCTGAATGTCTGCCTGTTGGAGGGGCCGATCGGAACGGCTTCCGCGCTCAAGATGGCTTATGCGGGCATTACCAAAGGCTTGATCGCGGCGGCAACCGCGATGATTCTCGGCGCCGGCCGAGCGGGCGTTGCCAGCGCGCTGAGACAAGAGCTCGCCTGGAGCGCACCGACGCTACTGGCGACGCTGTCTCGAGGCGTGCCCGACATGCTTCCCAAGGCCAACCGCTGGGTAGCCGAGATGCAGCAGATCCAAGAATTCGCCGGCGGCGACTCCGCCGCCAGGGAAATCTACCAGGGAGCTGAACATCTGTATTCACATCTCGCCGCGGACTTTCCGGCAGGAAGCGATGAAATCGAGGTGCTGCGGCGTTTCTTCGCGGATTGAACGCGCGCAACAAAAAAGCCTTCCCAGCTTCCGCTACCGCAAAATTATAGGTACGAAAGAATTTCCTGAGTCGCGAATTCCGGAGCCTTCTTTTGCCGGCGATACAGCCAAAGCAGAACCGCCATCAGGGAGCCTCCCGGCAGAATCAGCTCCATCAGCGCGTAGGGCGCCAGATCCTTCAGCCTCCCCACAACGGCCGCCATCGCATGGCCATCGAGGCTCCGTGGCGCTGGCATGCGCCGTGCCAAGCGCCCGAGCTGTGCTAATAGCCCGCGCATTGCCGGCTACCCGACCAGCATCGCAAACTGGAAAACAAGGACCGAAGCCGTCGTGACACCTACCGCAAGAAACGCCTGCGTGATCCGGACGGCGAGCATATCGCTTTTCATGTGCGTACTCCGTTGATTGAATTGCCCGAGCGGTCTTCAGATTGCACCGCCCGCCAACACACAACAAACGGGATACGTAATCGTCTGTTAAGTAAAGCTTAACGCACTACCAACGCTCGTTGCGCCCTTACTCTTGGCAACGCGCATGCCAAGATTCGCCGGTAACGAATCCCTATGAGTGCAAGGCACGCGCAAGCGCCCTTACTTCCGCTTCCGCCTCGCCAATCAAGCCGCGACATTCCTCAATCGACAGGTTGAGCCGCGCCAAGACACCGCCCGAGCTGAAACTGCTGGTGTCGCTGCTGTTCATCATTCTGTTCGCCAGCCGCATGCCGGCGAGCAGAACGTCTATCAGTGTTGGGGGACCCGACCGCACCGCAAGGACATCGCCCTGCATACCCACCGCTTCGCAAACCGCCTCGTTGACATGCCAATTCTTCAGCACGGCTTTGGCAATCGCGGGATGCCATGCGTCCACAAGATCCCTACCTAAAGTGACACGCGGTCCCGATGCCCCTTGCCTCGCCAATTGCACGAGAATGTAGAGATGGCCCACGCGATGCAGCAGACCCGCCGCGAACGCATCGGGCATGGCTAGCTTCAAGCGCTTGACCAGAGCGCCGCAGAAATGGGCAACGGCCACACTCTCGGACCATAGCTCCTCCAGCGGCCTCGCGATCGATCGCAGCGATTCCAGTCGTCGCACATCCTGAATAGCATGCGCCAGGACGACGCTGTAAACCTTCTGGGCACCGAGGCGCGTCAGTGCGACACCCAAGTCGATGATCACCCTGCCGGTTGCGTTGAATGCGGTCGAGTTCGCCATATTGAGCAGTCGGTTGGCGAGAGTCGGATCCGCGGAAATCGGTCGCACAATCATCTGCATCGAATAGTTCGGATTCTTCAGAATCTCCTGCACCTGGAGGACCACTTGCGGAAAGGCGGGAAGCTCAACCGTGCCGGCTTCGATGGCGGCCAGCATGCGGCGCAAAAACTCGTCAGGTGCGCGCTGTTCCATTCCTGGGTCCTTCGGCCCCATCTTCAGCGGGCCCTTGTCGCTTCGGGGTGCGTGAGGATCATTGCGGTGACTGTACTATCGAAGGATGCGTCGCGCCACAAACAGTCCAATGATCGGCACGCTTGCTGGAATCGCTTCGCGCAACCGGCGCTCGCAACATTTGAATGATTTGCCTGTGGTGATCACGTCATCGAAGAGCACGATCGCTTCTCGCAGCGGCCTTGCGGCAACCGCGGCGGAATCCAATTCAAGCAATGAATGCAGCGCTTCAGGCGTGAGTCTGTCGCCCGTCCTATGATCCGATTCGGTACTCGACGAGCGGCGTAGGAGCAGGCGAATGTCGGAGTTGAACCCGGTGCAGGCCACAGTGAGTGCCCGAGTCAGTCGATCGTCATATTCAGCGTGGCCAGGGACCTTCGACGGCGGAACCGGCACAAAGGTCCGGCGCTCGATTTGAGCGCGGCCTAGTACCTCGCGCAGACCCGTGGCGACAGTCGCGATCGCGCGCTCTTTGTAGTTACGGCGCGCTGGGTTCGCCTTCGCGATCGAGGGCAAGGTCTTGAAATTGAACATGAGCTGATTGGTACCACCGCCCTGATAACCCTTCCCCGCGAAATATTCGCCAAAGAACAGGCATCGATCACCGTCCTGCAAAAAAACATGCTGATCGCGGTTGGTCTCGTCAATCCCGGTCAGCCGGTTAGGCAGTAAGGTGGGCACGGATCTCGTCAAACTCACTGACTCGGATCGCACCTCGTTCGAGGTACTTCGCCGGCCAAGTCAGCTCCGAGTTACGGAAGCAGCTGTCGAGGATGAAGAGTTTTCGGTTCTGCTGAATGGCGTGGCGCGCCTGGATGAGCGTTCCGGAGGTGTTGCCCGCTTCCACAATCACGGTGGCTTCCGTGAGTGCACACATGGTGACGTTGCGCTCCGGGAAGAAAAGCCGATTACCCTTCGGCCCCTGCCGCGAATATCGAACGATCGGCACTTGGCTAATCGCCAGAAATTCATCGGCAATCAGCCGCTGCAGAGCTTTGTTCTCGGCGGGATAGCAGGAGGTGATCGGGGTACCAAGCACCGCTATCGTGCGCCCCTTCGCCTCGATCGCCGCTGTGTGGGCAACCGTGTCGATGCCCTGCGCGAGTCCGGAGACCACCGTGAAATCATCCTTGACGAAATTTCGCGCAAGTTTCGCAGCCCGGCGCATTCCCTCCTCGGTGGGATGCCGAGTGCCCACGATTGCGACGCAGCGCGAGCTCGTGATATCCCAGTTACCCTGGAAGTACAGTAGTTCGACCGGATGCTGCGCGTCGCGCAGTTTGGGCGGGTATTCGCCGGCGCCGTGAACTCGAATGCCGAAGTGCCCGATCCCCGCCTCGCGAATGGTGCCGAGCGCTAGTCGGGAATACTGCTCGGCTTCGCGCTGGGAGACGAAATCGGAGGGAACTGACCCCGGATGCGCCCGAAACGCATCCGCCAAGGTCTTGAAGGAGGTACCCTCCCGCGCCCACAATGCCTCATAGGCTCCCAACTCCCGAACCGGCATGACCGCCCGGGACTCAAAATCAGCAGCGGCAGCTTGTGCAATCAAGTCGTTCATTGCGTGCTCAAGTCTGTCTTAACTGTATGAATATACAGTCATAGTGGGTTTTCGGCAACCGGAAATTCACAAGGGATATATTACGGCCACAAGGCAAGCGGCGCCGCAACCGCGCGTTTCAAGCCCACGAAGTCATGAATCTTCTCCATCACAGAACACCTGCTGCTAGTACATCGGCGATGAGATTGCTGCATCTGCCGCAGCACGCTCTGATCTGCTCGCTGTTGCTCGCCGTCAGCCCAGCGATGGGGCAAACGGCGCCGGCGCCGCTCGGCGCAGAGTCGATGGTACTGCGCGCCGCGAGGCTGCTGGACGTGCGCTCCGGAAAGTACGTGTCGCCGGCCGCCGTCTACGTTGAAGGCGAACGCATCAAGGGGGTGGGCTCACTCGACGATGTGCTCAAGCAAGCACCCGCCGGGGTTCGCGTCCTGGACCTCGGTGCCGCCACGCTCTTGCCGGGTCTCATCGATTGCCATACGCATCTCATGGCGCGGATTCCGCCGGGCCGCGACGGCTACGACATCAATTTGCTCACGAAGTCCGAAGCCTACCGGGCTCTCGAGGGCGCCGCAGACGCGCGGGCGACGCTAGAGGCCGGCTTTACCAGCGTGCGTGACGTTGAGAGCGAGGGTTCAGGCTACGCGGATGTGGCGCTCCGTGATGCGATCAACGATGGGCTGGTCATCGGACCGCGCATGCACGTGGCCACCCGCGGCATCGCGGCCGTTGGCCAGTACCACCCCTTCGATGTGCGGCCGGATCTGAGCAACTTTCCGACGGGCGCCCAGATGGTGAGCGGCGTCGAGGAGGCGCGGCGGGCAGTTCGCGAACAGATCGGCCATGGCGCCGATCTGATCAAGGTGTATGCAGACTGGGACTACCCGACGCTCACCATCGACGAGCTGAGGGTCATCGTCGAGGAGGCGCACAAGGCCAAGCGCAAAGTAGCCGCGCACGCGACGACTGCAGAAGGCATCCATAACGCACTATTGGCGGGCGTCGATTCAATCGAGCATGGTCATGGCGCGGACAGAGCGGACCTCGAGTTCATGAAGGCGAAGGGGGTCTACCTCGTTCCTACCATGTCGGGCATGGACGCGAGCGTCGCCGCACATCCCGAACGCTGGAGCTCACCGACTGCTCAGGCGCAATTGGAGGCCAAACGCCAGTCGATGCAGTTGGCGAAGCTGCTCGGGGTGAAGATTGCCGACGGTTCAGATGCGGAGAGCGCCCGGGGACATGGCAGCAATGCGCGTGAGCTCGAAAGCATGGTGCGACGAGGTTTCACCCCGCTGCAGGCCATTCGCGCAGCCACGATCTCCGCCGCCGACCTGATCGGCACCGACGAGGTCGGGATCTTGGAGGTCGGCCGGTACGCCGACCTGATCGCGGTACAAGGCGACCCCCTCGACGACATCACCGTGCTGCAGCGAGTCGCCTTCATCATGAAGGGCGGACAAGTCGTGCGGAACGGACTCGCCGCGGCCGCGCAATGAGTCGGGGCAGCCACGGGTTATGAACGGGCGAGCTGATTGGACGCCGACGGGCGCCGCGACTTCTTGTTTCGGCATGCCCGATGCGCGTCCGACTCGCGGAACGCCTGCATATGTCAAACGCGTGACAGGTATCTGACCGGCGCGCGTCTCCCGAATCTGCGCGTGCTCGTCCGGCAGCGCCACCGGATGGCATGACTCTCTTGCGCTGAACCCGCGCGCAGGCGCATCGTTGCGGTTGTCCGCAACCAGATAACAACGGCTCTCAACAGGGCCAAGGGGATTCTATATGACACACAGCAAATACCTGCTGGCGGTGGCGCTCGGCGCCTCGCTCGCGGGAATGGCGAGCGCAGCGCCTTATCCGCATGGCGCGGCTCCCGGGGCCGTCGATCTCGGCGACTCCGCGACCGTCGAGGCCAACACCCGCATCACGGTGACCGTGTCGCTGAAACTCAGCAACGCGGCTCAGCTCGATCCGCTCGTGGAGGCGCTCTACACACCCAGCTCGCCGCAGTACCGTCAGTTCCTGACACCCGAGCAGTTCGCGGCGCGCTTTGGACCGAGTCCGGCGACCGTTGCGGCGGCCACCCGGGAATTCACCGCCGCGGGGCTCGCGGTCACGCGAACGGCGACGGCACAACTTCACGTCACCGGCACCGCGGCACAGCTCGAGAAAGAATTCGCCGTGCAGCTGCACAGCTTCCGCGCGGCCGCGACCGAGGCGACGCCCTCCTATCAGTACCGCAAGCCGATGAGCGCGCCGCGCCTGCCGGGCGCGCTCGCGGACTCGGTGAAGGCCGTGCTCGGACTCGATACCCGGCCGCACCTGACGCCGCATCTGCATGCCGCCGCGCAGCAGCCCGAGCAATCGGTGCCGGCTCCGCACCAGGTCAGCAATCAGACCCACACGCCCGACGCGCCCGGCCAGTGGACAGTGATCGACTACGCCGATTACTACGACGTCAACCCGCTCTACAAGCAGGGACTGTCGGGTCAGGGACATACGCTCGCGATCGTCACGTTCGCCTCGATGACCGAGAGCGATGCCTACTACTACTGGGACTTGCTCGGCCTCAAGGTTAACTCGAACCGCATCAACGTGGTGAACGTCGACGGCGGACCGGGCCCGATCTGCGATGCCTGCGGCTCGATCGAGACCACGATCGATGTGCAGCAGTCGGGCGGCCTCGCGCCCGGTGCCAAGATCCTCATTTATCAAGCCCCCAACACCAACCAGGGGTTCGTGGATGCGTTCGCCGCGGCGTTCGATGCCAACCGCGCCGACACGGTCTCGGTCAGCTGGGGTGAGTGGGAAGGCTTCGACGGCGCCGACGGGGAGATCTACTTCCAGAACGGACCGGTGACCAACCCGGCGAACGGCCAGCAGTCCACCATCTTCCAGGCGCTGTCGGATTTGTTCACACAGGCTGCGATCCAGGGTCAGAGCATGTTCGCGTCGGCGGGCGACTATGGCGCTTACGACGAGCTCAATTCGTTGCCGAGCGCGCCCTCGACAGGCCAGCCGTACAGCTACAACGGCGTGCTCTCGGTGGACGATCCGGCGATGCAACGCTATGTCACCGCGGCCGGCGGCACGACGCTCCCGGGAACGCAGACCTACTCCAACGGCGACGGCGGAACGATCTCCATCAATGTCGCGACGGAGCAGGCGTGGAGCTGGGAGTACCTGGCGCCGCTGTGCATCGCGGCCGGATCGCCTGGCAACTGTAACTTCCCGATCGGGACCGGCGGCGGCGTCAGCTACGTGGTGCCGCGGCCCTTCTACCAGTTCTTCGTGCCCGGCATGGCCGAGACGGTGCCGGGCCAGACGCTCGACCAGCTGACCCCGACATTTCAGGCGCTCTTCGGCCAGCCGGCTAATTTCCCGGGACGCAACGTTCCGGACATCTCGACCAATGCCGATCCCCAAACCGGCTACGTCGTGTACTACACCTCAAGTGTCAGCGGCACGCTGGGCGAGTACCAGTACGGCGGCACGAGCTTCGTCGATCCGCAGCTGAATGGCATCGCGTCGCTGTTCGTGCAGGCGCTGCACGGGCGTGTCGGGCTCCTCAATCCGGCGCTTTACCAGATCGAGACCTCACCGAACGCCTACCGCGGCCGTGCCCCGGCGTACCGTGACATCACGAAGGGCAACAACTGGTACTGGAACGCGGGTCCGGGCTACGACCAGGCCACCGGCGTGGGTGTGCCCGATGTCTCGAACCTGCTGCAGGCGCTGTCGTACTACATCTACTGACAATGTAGCGAACCTTGAGTGTTGCGGGGCGGCGTTTGCCGCCCCGCTTTTTTTTGCGCTACCCCTGAAGAGTTCGTTCCGCCGCGACGATTACGCGCGGCCGCTTGCGCGACTGAGCAGTCCAGTGCGCCGGCGCACATCGGCGCATGCTCTCTGCAAGCTGCCCGGATGGCGAACCTTGAGTCTTCCAGCCGCCGTCGCGAATGCGCGGGTGGCCTTGACGACGTCCTCAACGAGACGAGCCGCGCGTGCGACGCCCCATTCATCCGCCAGTGCGATCAATTCTGTGCGAGTCGAGCAGGCAAAGCCTTGCTGAAAGGACAGGGTGTGCTCGCCTCGACCGCTGACGTCCGGCACTAAGTCGAACGCCGGCGCCAGACGAAACCCATCAGGACCCGCCAGCATCCAGAAATTTTTGAGGTGATCATCGACATTGCCGATAGCCGCGTTGAAGACCATGTGCCGGTACAGCGCTGTCAGGTCATCGGCGGGCGAGGCCGAATGCTTGCGCAGCAGCTGAGCCAGATCCGAATAACTCTGCATGTAGATGCCGGGCCGCTCTTTGCACAGCGTGCGCAGACTCACCATGTGGTACCGGCCGTCCGGGCCACCTACGACTACTTCAAGAAGTTCGGCACCCCGCCCTGGCTAGCCCGGACGCGACTGGTGGCTCGGTTACCTTTAACTAATCACTTTCCGCGGCGTCTGCGCTTGAGGCTCCCAGGTTTCTGAATGGCGTTCGTGCGCCACCGCTCCCATGGTGGGGAGTCCTCAAATGCCTGAGTGAGACGCTCGATGAATAGGCGCGCTTTCTGGGGCACGTGTTTGGCGGTCGGAGTGATGGCGTGCAACGGCAACTCCGGACTCTTGAAATCGGGAAGCGTGTGAATCAGCTCGCCGGTTTGCAAATGTCTGGCGAACACGAAGCTTGGCCCATAGGCGATCCCGAACCCGGCGAGCGCCACCTCCAGCATCAT
Source organism: uncultured Gammaproteobacteria bacterium (assembly GCA_963837435.1). Taxonomy (GTDB): domain Bacteria; phylum Pseudomonadota; class Gammaproteobacteria; order Steroidobacterales; family Steroidobacteraceae; genus Bog-1198. Next base: position 1,029,935 of record CAWINJ010000004.1, on the reverse strand, counting down.
CGAGGTGCTGTTGGCCGAGAAACGACAAGGGTCTGGCACAGTCGTGGTGCGGCCGCTCGAGTCGACGAACATCCAGGGGGGAGTAGAGACTTCGCCGATGTAGCCGATTCGACGGCGGCGCTGCATGTACTTGCGCAAAAAGGCCACTTGCTGCCCATTGAAGCGCCGGTCGAAGTCGCAGAGATCCTTGCTGAATTCGTCGCGGCTCTCTAAGCCAAAGCGGACAACTAAACGTGAGATGTCGACCTCGGCAGTAATGAGGGCCCAGGTCGGCGGCCAGTTTGATTGGCGGGAGGTTGGCCTACCCCCCATATTTGGTCGAGTGATTATTCCGGCTGAGGATGGCCAGGGCCTAAGCCCTTGGCAACTGGCGCCGGCGCGCCTGCGAGATCTCAATCAAGGTCTCGATGCGGATCAGCCGTCGCTCGTGGTCCTCGAGCCGGGCGGTCGTTTCCTTCCTTCCCGCCATGAGGGCGTCCACGCGCTCTCCCAAGAGTACGATGTCCTTGCCATACTTGATCACTTCAGTGATGAGGCTCATGCGGTCGCCTGCGGTGCGAAGAGTTCGACGATCCCTTCAGCCTCCTCGGGGCGTGCATCGAACCACGCCCTCGTCTCGGCAACCACCTGGGCGCGGAAAGTGCCATCGGCAAGCGCTCGCTCGCGCGCGCGAGTCTCGGATAGGTTTGCGTCTATCCGCGTGAGGACCGAGCGCACTTGGATATGAATGTCTTTGAGTACCGAACGCGAAGCCACCTCTTCTTCGGGCTCGGTGAGAACCTTGCCGGAAGTGTATGCTTCGATGGCCCGACGCGCGAGTTCACCCGCGGAAACGCCTTCGCGACGGCTCATCTCGCGAAGCTTCTTCACGCTCTTGCGTGGCACCAAGTATTGTTGGCGCATGAGATCTTCAGCTTTCGCAGACATACCAAACTCCCCCGCCTTGAATCCCGTAAACCCCAGCGTAACCATACCGGAACGCCTACACATACACAACAGCATACACAATACATGCCAAGTCGGTGAAACTCGAGAATCCCGCTTGATTTGCATTCCGGAAGCGGCGAGCCGATTCTGTTCGCGCTTGATGAGGCCAGCGGCTCCATCGTTTGGCAGCAATCCGACGGGAACGGGACGACCGGTACGCCGGCAGTCACCTCGCACGGCGTCTACGTCTCGTCGGTTTGCACTACCGAGGCGTATGCGCCGCTGACGGGCACGGCCTTGTTTGCGGAGATCGGTGGATGCACTGGCGGCGGCGGCTTCGCCGCAGTGGTCGCCAACAATGTGTTCTATTCGCTGGGCGGCGGCATCTATGTCAATGCAACGACCGGTGCACAGCTCGGCACGTTCGCGGCGGACGTGGTGCCGGCGGTCAACTCGACAACGGCGTTCTTCCTTCAGTCGGGGACCCTGAACGCCAAGGCCTTGAGCGGCTATTCGACCGTGTGGAGTTTCAGCGGTGCCATTCCTAACCAGAGTTTGGGCACAGGAATCCTCGATTGTGAATGATATTTCGGCAAATCAAAGTGGGAGCGCCAGATATCTCGCTCGCCACACCGCGAACGCCGCCATCACGGCTGCGACGCCAACAACAACCGAGTACAGCATTATTGCTCTTAGCGCGCGGTTACGGCGCCACCCATACAAGGCAGCGCGATAATAGTAAGCGGCGTTGATCCTCATGGCGATATTCCCCTTCGCTGCACCATAACAACACGGCAGCACCCGGAAAGTTGCAAGACATCGGAAGCTTGTGAAGCTGAGTCCTTATAAGGGGAACACGGAGCCGTTGGTGGCGCGGCGTGATTTGAGGATTTAGCGGGTTGCGCCATGCTGGCAATGGTTGCGCACCTCATCGCGCTTAGAGTTCCTTTCCCACGCAGCCATGTCGCGCACGTCACGGCCGCGCCGGGTAAGGCTCAGGACCAGAAAGATGGCTGAAGGCAGCCGTTGCTCGCCAGTTCCAAGTTGGTCCGACATCCCTAGCGGGTTCCCACCATCAACCGATCAACCAAATCGCTCACCTGACGTTGTCGTAGCGCCCTTGCTTCGCGTTCTGCAAACTCCTTACTCTCGCCTAGTTCGAACTTCGCCACCGCCACGGGCCCGTCCTTCAGATAGCCCGCCGTTTGCACTTCGTGCGCAAAGCGCTTGCGCAGTATCTCGAGCGCGGCTTGAACAACTCCCCCGTGCCTGCCGGCGCTTTCCCGACGAAAGGCTGCGGCCACACCGTCCATGCCCTGCGGCGCGTGTTGCATGCAATAGATAAGATCGTGAGCATCCTTGCGTTCGCTGCGATCTTCGAAGGCAAACGCTTTCAGGCAAGTAAAGCTCACCAAGTTGGCGTGCTGCACCTTTTCGGTGACTATCCCATTGTTGCCCAAGAGTTCGGCCGTTATTTCAATCTCGTCAAACATATCGAAAACGATTGAGGAGTGTGGAATATTGAGTGCTGAAATTGCCTTTTCGGTCGGTAACACCTGAACCCGGCCACCGATAAGACCAGGATTGTCGGCAAGCAACTCCAGAATCACGACCGAGCCACTTTCCATGCGAGTCTTCCAGCGCCAGGACAATTTCTGGCCCTGATCGTTTTCCGCGCGTTCGAAGCTCATCTTGCGCAGGTTCTGTTCCAGCGTGTGGTACGCGTCGATATCCGCCAAAATCTGCAGATCGACGACAATGTCCACATCTAAGGTGCCGGCGTGTACCGGAACCGCGGGCGGTCGCGCTCTTACCAGATATCGCGGTGTGAGACCGCCTACCAAATAGACTGAATTCTTCCACGGTCCTAAGCCCCGCAGCAGCGTGACCAAGACGCTCTCAAAATCGAGAGTTGATCGACCCTGATAGCCATCGAGGGTTGCGGGCTTGGCCATCAGAAGCCGATCCGTTCTCGTCGCAGGTGCTCAGCCATTTCGCGAGAGCGGCCCTCCCCTCGCTGCAGATCAAGATAGACCTGGATGGGGTTTGCCCACGACACGCCGGCCGCCTGTTCGCGAAACAACAGTTCACCCGACGACTTCGCGTCCATCACGGTGAAATTCGCTCCTTGCTCGACCGCCTGTGCATTCAGTCCGGCAATCGCCGCGTCCCAGCCGGCGCTCATGAGAATCCTGGCGCGCACCTGCGCGACGTGGGTGGTAAATGGCGCATAGTGCTGCGCAGCGGCCTCGTAGCTGATCGCGTACTCAATGCCATGTGCCCCCAACGTGTGCGCGAGGAGCAGCAGATTGTTCGTCTTCAGCGCGGGCACAAAGTAGCAACGCAGCGCAGGAGCTCGCTTGACCGCCAATTGCTTCACCCAAGAGTCCAGCAGTGCCCCCGGCTGGCTAACGTGTCGTTGTTTGTGAGGTCCTTGTCCACGCGACTCCACAAACTCAAGCCGTTCCAATTCCGATAGCACTTGCGAAGCGGTCGCCGGCGACACGCGGGCCTGGAGTGCCAGTGCTTGGCCACCGATCCATGCTCGATGGTCGTGTAACAGCGCGTGCAGCACCTGCGCGCGCACGCCGGAGTACAGGGATTCGATGGATTTCAACTGTCCTTTAGGCGACGGCTTATCGATGTGAATATAGGCACCCGGTGCCGGCAAATACACACTGCCGCCGCTGTCGAAGTAACCGATGCCTTCCCCCTTGAGCAACTCCTTGGCGCCCGGGGAAATCGAATCGGCGGCGAGCACCGACACGATGGCATCGATCTCCTGACGTAGGGGCTTACTGTAGGGCCGAAGCCGCCAGAGAATTTCGCGCACGTCTCTGGGGTACAACGTCTTCTTCGCTTCGATTTCCAGCTTCACCCGCTTGCCCGCAATATGAAGGTCGACTTCGGCGTCGCGGATCGAACCGTTCGGCAACGGGATTTCCCAACGAAGGGAGTCCGCAGTGACGCTCGGTAAGGCACACATGGCTTCGATGAACTGATTGATCAGCATTCGCTCAGAACGAGGTGGATTGAGCATAATTTGATGAAATTTGCTGAACGGTAAATATAGAGTATAAGTGATACCTTACCCAAAAGAAATATTTACTGCGCAGTGAATATCTCCTCGGGAGCGCAGTTAAGCCTGCCGGCGCCCCATTTGGCTCATTACGACCTTCGACGCCCCTGCTGCGACGCGCTCTCGTGAGGCCAATGTGCCACGAGGAGTCGGTTCATCGGGCAGCCCCTTGGCCTGAAATTACCTCCGCCAAAGCTCCCCGTACGCCATACCCATCGTCATCGAGAAGCGGCTCCAATGCCGCAGTGACCTCCACCGCCGGCAGCGATCGCGCGGCCTTCCCGATCAGCTCAGCTGCCCGCTCGAATGCACAAGTAACTTCAAAATCATGGTCCCCACAATTCTCCATCGCCACACCATCACTCTCGAATAACAGCACCAACAACTCAAACGCTCGCCTCGGGTCCACCGGCATCATCAACGACTCGATCGACTCCACGATGAAAGTGCGTACTTGCTCGCCGATCGGTCCGCTGTCCTGCGCCAGCGAAACGATGAAGGCCGCCAATGACTCAGGATCACGTCCCCGAAGCCGCTGCAAGGCACGCGCGAAATCAGCTTTTGTCGAAATCATCGTGACGTAGACCCTGTTATCTCGGACATATCGCAGAACGTCCCCTAACGGGTTCCCACTATCAACCGATCAATCAAATCGCTCACCGTTGCGATAAAGTGGGGGTCCAAATGCTGCAAGATTCGCTCTCAATACTATCGAGTATCCCGCCTCGTCTTCGACGGGACAAGCGGTTTGCGCCTTGCACGATCGAGAACGACCACGAGTTTTTTGCGAATGGCATTTTCGAGTTCAACATCACTCGGATCCTGGAGTTCCTCGATGCGGATAGCGTCAGGCATCCGGTGGAGTCAATCTCAGTTTCGAGCATTCCCGATTTGGGTGGGGCACGACTCGACGAGGCGACTGTGCGGTCGGCGGATCTTAATCGGCCGGTTTTGTTGGCGGAGATCTCGCCGAACCGGTTCAACTTGATCGATGGGCATCACAGAATCACGAGAGCGCGGCGCGAGGAAGTTCTGAGCATTCCGGCGCGTCGGATTCGATGCCCGGATCATCTTGCGTTTCTGACGTCGGCGCGGGCGTATGAGTGCTATGTGGAGTATTGGAATGGCAAGGTGAAGGAGATGGAGCCGCGGCGGCGGAATGTTCGGTGCCGTATGATCGCCGGGGGCGGTAATTTACGGGATGCTCTTTGAGCAGTAACAATGTGCTGTGCTGGATCTGTGGCGAGCGCCCTGCCGATGGCGCGGAACATAAGGTTAAAGCCAGCGACATCCGTTCGATGGCGCCGACTCTCTCGCAGCGTACTCCGGCATTCTTGCAGATCAATCACGAGGCGACAAATCAGCGCATTGGTTCGGCAACCGCCGACGCGCTCAAGTTCGCCCGCTCGGTATGTAGCCACTGCAATAATGCCGGGACTCAAGTTTACGATGAGGCGTGGCGAAGACTTTCAAGTTACTTGCATGCCAACTGGCGTGACATTACGGCTCGCGGTAGCTTTGACCTGTCGAAGGTGTTTGCCGCCGAGATGGCGAAGCAAGCAATTCGAGTGCAGCTCTATTTTGTCAAGGCATTCGGTTGCAAGCTGTTGGAGGATGGGATCCGTGTGGATTTGCGATCGTTTTCCGAGGCATTGATGGCGGGGACTGCGCATCCGGAAGTGACGTTGCTCGTGACCAGCAGCCTCGTGCCGGCGGGCCAAATGCTGTCCTATGAGTCGGATGTCAGTGTGCTGCGCAATGGCGATCAGGTATATAGCGCAGTATGGATGAATTTGGTTCATCCGGTGGGGATCAAAATCTGTTATTTGAAAGCGGGTGCACCGGTGCGGGAGCCGCCGGGGTTTCCTTGGCATCCGACGCGGCAGAGGAAGCTGGTGAAGCTGAGTCCTTATAAGGGGGACACGGAGCCGTTGGTGGCGCGGCGCGATTTGAGAATTTGAACGCACTCAATCGAACAGGCTGAGGATGCGTTGATACTTTTCGATGTAGCCGGTATTTTCGCGGTTGTAACGCGGAATGCTGACCGCTCGCACCACAGAGGCTTCCTCGCGCCAGACACAGGGGCAGGCGACTGTGGAGCCCGGGGTGAGCTGGCCCGCGCGGCGCAGATCGCCGAGCTGAACGCCCATGCGGTCGAGCGCACGATAAAGCTTTGCGACGTTGCGCGGGCCGCCATTGTAGGCGGCGACTGCGAAGATGCCGAGCACTTCCGGATTCGTGCGATAGGCGGAGCGGATTTCACTGTTCATCTGTGATAGCTCGATGTCCAGCAGGCAGGCGGCCGCCTTCATGGCGTTCGGCAGGCGGGTCGCGCCGCGCTCGAAGTTTGAGTCCAGCTCCGCGCCACGGCACCTGCGCACAACGAGCGAATAGGTGCCATTGCCGTGCCGGTTGGTGAATTGCATCGCGCCCAGCGCTTTCGCACTCGAGACGCTGTAGCGAAACGCTTCCTCGCGCTTCAGGCCGTACTGGCTGAGCACCTCGTCGAATGCAGTTGTGCCCTTGTCGAGGAAGTCCTCGTCGTCGGTCTGTTCTATGACCGCCAGCGTCGAGATCACCTCAGCAGGTATCACGTCGGCTAGCAGCTCGCCCGGAAAGGCCGCGCTCGGCACGTTCGCGTCACGAAGTTCGTCCATGGCGCGCCGCGCGGTGGCGAGCAGGAAATCCCTGCCGCCCGTGACGAAGCGCGGGTCAAAGGTATCCTCGGTATAGGGCAGGTAGACGATGGATCGTGCCGTCGCCACCGCCTCGCGCCAGCGTTTCTTCTTGATGAGCGTGTTGTCGAAGACCGGGAACTTGCGGCCGTAGACCCTCAGCTCCTCGCCGCCGCGCGAGAATGCGAACATCAGCCGCTCGGCCCCGGTGCCCTTCACGTGCCGCGCCTCAATCCCGGGCGTGAGCACCGCGAAGGGCAATGGCCCGCGGCCGGGCTTCCATTTCACCGGCGGGCGGGGGATCTCCACTTGAGCAATGGTCCAGTTCTTCTGCGCCTCGCTCCACAACGCGAAGGCGACCGGCCGGCCACGCAGCACCTCACGCCCGCCCTTACCGGTGAAGACGTACTGCAGTTCCACGTCGCGCAGCTGCACCTGGCCCTCGGCAACCAGGTCGCGGATGACGACGTTGCGCTCGCGACCCTCCACGACCAACTCCGGCAAGCCTTGAGTCTTGGGTGGCGCCTCGCGCTGCTCCGACTCGGCGACGGCCGCCGGAACCTCGGCCTCACCCTCGTCTTTGGGTTCGCTCGCGGCCACCGGGAGGTCCCGCACATCGGGCGCGGCGGCGGGTTCCGCGACCAGTATTGGGTCGTCCGCTGTCTCGGTGCGGCCGCCCGAGGAGGCGCACGCGGAGCAGAGCAGGAGAGCCAGGAGCGGCAGTGCCGTTGCGGCACCGCGGGAGACACGCACAGAGGAACTCAGACATGTAGAAGCGGGCAGTAGCAATGACATCATAGTCCGATGATACCGGCGAACGGCGCGCCGCACGACCTCGAAGCGCGCGGCACCCAATTTCCGAGCCGGCATGACCGCCCGGGACTCGAGACCGGCGGCGGCAGCTTGTGCAATCAAATCGTTACCTGCTCAAGCGTGTCTCTCACTCACCGATTGCCATCCCTCGGAGACTCCCGAGTAATCCTTACCCAGTTGTGCTTAGTGCGGGACGTGAAACGGAATGTGCCGACGATGCGGTCCGTCAGGTCGCCACCGTATGCCGACACCTCGGATACTGCGCGCAACCCCAAAACGAACTGCCGACATTGCGCCCTTTCTTCGCCGTGCGCATTACCATCGGACTCTTGCATCTCGGGCACATTGGCGTCGCGATCTTGCTCGCGTGTGCCTCTGGCGTGCCAAGCTTTAAGTCGAATTCTGCAGCTCCACCATCCCGCAAAAGCGCATCAAGCCCCTGACCGTCAATCAGCTCCACATTTCTACCCGCCGCGAATTGCCGTGCATCCTTGCTGAAGGTCCCGGAGGTCACCACATATCCGCCGGCCGCTCCCTCGGCCGCCATGACTCCGTATAGCTCGCGCACCACCGAGACCCCAACCTGCTGCGCCCTCCAATGCTTGCACTGCACCAGAAATCGCTCTTTGCCGCGCGTGAGTACCAAGTCGATCCCACCATCGGGCGCCGCACCGCCACGCTCCACGACCTGGAAACCTCGCCGCCGAAAGCCCTCGCCGACGACTCTTTCGAAGTCTCGCCAGCTCAAGCCCCCGATATTTGTGGTTCCTTTGCTGCGCACGCCATTGAGCAACGCCTTCGCTCGGTGCCGCCTCGCAAACGCTACCGCCGAGCCGGCTAATAAGGCGATCGGTAGGACATACTGAAAGATTGCCGCAAAAACATAGGCGTACCCGCGGATCACGACCGACCCCATGTCGCTGAGATTGCCAACTGGTGCGGGGTGAGCGAAGGCCTTCGCTATCAAACGTAGAATGACGAAGCTGACAGGCGCCAAACCGACGGACACCTTCCATGGCAGCTTGGAGGCCAATTCCAGTAGGTCCGTCAACCCGCCTTTACGCCGCCCCATTGTCCCATCCTTGAATAAGGGAGATCAGAAGCGTGACAGAGATACTGGCTCAAGTACTGCGATTCAGTTCACGTCCACCGCGAGCCGGTCGAACTCGTGCTTCACCCAGGGCGACAAACACTGGCGGATTTGAGCAAAGTGAGTGACCGTGTCCGGTTGCTGCACACGCATGTACTCCGCCACCTCATATCGATCCGCGGCGGCGAGTTCGCCAGGGGTGATCTTAAAGACCATTCCGGGGAAGGCACTTCTCGGCAAAGGCCGGTGGATTGGTTTTCTCGGGACAGTCTCGTATCTAGAAGGGACGAACTCGAAGTGCTGCCGGCGATGTAATGCCGCGCCAACGGATAAAATAGCGATGATCCGGAGATGCGCCATCGGTGCGCTTCCGTTGAGAACGATAGAGGTCTCTATGTTCAAGCGAATTTTAATAATTCTGCCGGCGGTTTGCCTGGCGACGGGCATGGCACGGGCGGAAAGCCCCTTCGTCGGCGAGTGGCAGCTCGACCCATCGAAGAGCAGACTGCCCGATGAGATGAAGGTTGAAAGCGAGGGCGGCAACAAGTACGCATTCGATTTTGGCGCAGGCGCCGAGCGCATCGTGGTGGATGGAACCGACCAACCCGGCAACGGCGGCACCCTCCTGTCGGTGAACGCCGAAGCCTCCGACACGTGGATCGTAGAGCGCAAGCGAGACGGGCGGTTGCTCATCAAGGCGACGTGGAAGCTTTCCAAGGACGGCAGGACTCTCACAGACTATTTCCGCGGATTCGAATCCGACGGATCGACCCTCAGTATGGATTACGTCTACCAGCGCGTCGGTGGAGGATCCGGCTTCGCGGCGGACTGGCAGAGCATCAAGGAGACGATGAACTCGCCCTATTTGATCCAGGTGAAGGAATATCAGGGAGACGGTCTATCCTTGATCACACCCTCGCGGACAAAAAACGTGAAATTTGATGGCAAGGACTACTCTAACCAGGGACCGAACGCGCAGCCGGGTGCTTCGGCTTCGATTCGGCGGGTGGACGAGCGCGCGCTCGTGCTTACCGACAAGATTGACGGGAAGGTGGTGGCTACCGAAGCAATTGCGGTGTCACCCGATCTGAAGACTTTGACAATGACTGTGCAGATTCCCGGCCGCGACAAGTCGGATGTGATGGTATTTGAGCGGAAATAGGCCGACGCTCGCGGCTGCGAGTCACAGCTCGACACGTAACTACAAGAAAAATAAGTCAATCTGAGCTGGTCACAATCCTGACACAGCCGCAGCGTCGGTCCGACGCCAGTTCTACTTCGTCGCTGACCTCGGAAACGACCAGAGGATAGAAAGCGGCAAGGCAAGCCTGCCGGGCCCAAAGGAAAGAACCTGGTCTCCCAAATAAACAACGAAGGCCGCTCCGTGGTGGGTCTTACCGGGCCCTTCTTTCAGGAACCAGTCGAGGTGGCGAAAATCGTCCTGATCTACTGACGTGGATGCCTTCATCTCGAAAAGCGCGAGGATGCGCCCCGGCGCTTGCGCCACTATGTCGATCTCTCGGGGAGCGTAACGCCAGTGGTACAAATGCCAACGTCGCTTCAGGAACGGCAGGGATTTCTCCAGCTCACAGAACACAAAGCTTTCGAGAATATGACCGAGCGCGACGGGATCGGCACGGAGCCCGAAGCTCGCGACGTCTTCGCCGCGCAATGCCGTGGCGCAGCCCGTGTCCATGAAGTGAAGTTTCGGAGATCTGACCTCCTTGCGGGCCCCGGATGCCGTCCACGCCCCGAGACGGTGAATAATTCCAAGACGCGAGAGAATGTCGAGATACGCGTTGACCGTTTCCTTGCGGGCGCCCAGAACGCTGCAAAGACTGGCGACATTGAGCTCCTCAGCCGTGCGATGTGCGAGCTGATTGATCATCCGCCGCAAAGTATCTGGTCGCCGTATTTCAGCCACCGGTGCTATGTCTCGTTCCACAATACTGTTGACGTAGGAATCGTAGCGAGCCATCCGGTCTCCGTCTTCGAGCGGTCGGATCTCGGGGAATCCGCCACGCACCAGCAAATCGATGGCATCCGATCGCCGGAAATGGGCAGGAGTTGGGAGGTGCTTAGCCGAGAGCGCTGACTCTTCCGCGACGACGTCGAGCAGACGACAGGGTCCTGCGCGCTGGATCTCCGCGGCGCTCAAGGGACGGAGGGTCAATGACGAAATTCGACCTGCCAAGGAATCAAGTGCCTTTGGCAGGGTGAAGATGTTGGAAGACCCGGTGAGGACAAATTGGCCGGCACGTCGATCTCGATCCACAATGCGCTTGAGTGCCAGTGTGATCTGCGGCAGGCGCTGGACCTCGTCGATAATGATCGGCAGCCCGGTCTGCGCTGTCTCGCTTGCCAGCGTGCTGAGCTGGCCATACGGATCGACGGCCAGCGACGCGAGCAGACTTTCATCGTCTAAGTCGAGGAAACGGGCGGCTTCGACCATGTCCCGAACCAGCGTTGTCTTGCCGGTCTGGCGCGGGCCGACGAGGTTAATCACTCGTGTTGTCCGCAGAGTGCTCGCGAGCTTTTCGGCCAAGTGCCTGGGGATTAGGGCCATAGTGCGCATCTTATAAAAAGGACTATTATATGTAAATAAAAAAGGCTATTATATTATAGTAAAAAAGACTATCAATAGAATGCAAAATTGCCTACCAGCGCCCATATATTGCTGGTCGTGACCACATCCCGGGGGCTCACCGGGATGTTAGGTCTGAGGGCTTGTACACTGGGTACGTGGGCATGAAACTCTCTTAATCGAACCCGTATCTGCGTAATTCCGAGGTGAGGGAAAAGCGGTGAATAGGTTCGTTGCCGCGTCATCCGCGATCGAAGGAATCTAGGCACGATGAACACTCATGAAGATCAAGCGCAAGAAGAGTAAATCCGACGATTTCGCCGCGGGTGTCGGTCGGGCCTTACGCGCCGCGGCGAAGGAGGCCCAAAAGATCGCGCGCATGTACAACACGCCACTTTACTACTGGGAGGACGGTAAGGTGGTAGCGCGCAAGCCGTGGCTGGCGAAATCTTCCCGTGCGAAGCTGTCTTCGCTGAAAAGGAAAGGCTAGACAGCGTTGCCCTATCTCCAATCTCTATGCCACCCGCTCAATATTCACGATTCCGCGACACGTCGGAAAATCCGTGCAACCCCAAAACGGCTGGCCCTTGAACGATCCATGCTGAGCAAGCCTCCGTTCCATCGGTGCACCGCATAGGGGACAACTCGGGGGCTCTGTCCGCCCGTTCACAGTACTAGCGGCCGGACCCGCGGGCGCATCGGCAACGCGCTGAATCATCCGCTCCAACGTGATGCCATCAATGAGCGCAATGCCGCAACTTCGGGCGAAAACTTCTGCCTCCCGGGTGAAATAGCCGCCTGTGATGACATACCCGCCATCCGCTTTTTGCTGGGCAATGACGCCGTTTAATTCGCGCACGACTGTGACGCCCACTCGCCAAGTCTTCCAGTGCTTGCACTGAACCAAGTATCGTCGGCCATCTTTATTCAGTATCAAATCCACTCCGCCATCCGGTCGGCTACCGCCTGTCTGTCGCACCGAGAAGCCCTGTTCGCGAAAGGACTCGCTAACAAGCTGCTCGAAGTATTGCCAAGTCATGCGAGAGATGGCGGACCGCGGATCGTGGCGACTCCTCGCCATGATGTGTTTAGCACGCCGCCGCAGTACGACTGACACCAGCACGCCGACCAACAGGCAAAATGGCATCACGAACTGAAGGAAAAACGCGGTAAAGTGCACGAGAATCTGCGCCGTAGCGGTCGCTATCCCCGTCACAGAAGTTTTGCCCGTGATGGGTATGGTCTGGTCGGCGATGGCATGGAAAATCATCCACGACAAACCGGCGAGAGCTATGCCGACCCGAGGCCGCAATCCGAAGCCCAATTCTAGTAAATCATCGATCAATCCCTGAAAAGCAGCCACAAGTACAGTCCCATTGACATGACGCGGTTTAATTATGGCTATGGGTATCGCTGGCTGCCGCGACGCAGGTCACGGGCAGACAGGCCGTATAGGCGGGGAAAAGGGTGTGTATTCCGATCATAGGTTACACATCATTCCGGGCACATAGGTAACACTTTCCGGTATTTGCGGGAGACGCAAATGCCGTGGCAGGAGTGTTCCAAAGTGGAAGAACGCATGCGGTTTGTGGCCCGGTTGCTGGAGGGAGAGAAGATGGCGGTGCTGTGCCGAGAGTTCGATATCTCGCGCAAGACCGGTTACAAGATCTTTCAGCGCTACAAAGACTCGGGAACTAGAGGTTTTGACGACCGGTCGCGACGTCCCTATCGGCACGCCAACCAGTTGCCGTTTCAGATCGAGACGCTGATCGTGCGGCTGCGCAAAGAGTACCCGACGTGGGGAGCGCCGAAGATCCGCGAGAAGTTGCGGCGCCTGCACAATGAGATCCAACTACCCGCGATCAGCACCGTCCACGCGGTGTTGGAGCGCAATGGCTTGGTTGACTCTAAGCGCCGCAGAGTCCGCTACAGGTCCGAGGGAACGCCTCTGCACGCCGCCAATCGACCGAACGAGCTTTGGTGCGCTGACTACAAGGGGGAGTTCATGCTGGCGGATAAGCGATATTGCTATCCGCTGACCATTACCGACTTTGCGAGCCGGTATCTGTTGTGCTGCGACGCTCTGGAGAGCACCCAGCAGACCTATGCATTTACCGCTTTTGAGCGGGCTTTTAAGGACTTTGGGCTGCCCGGCGGCATCCGCACCGACAACGGCACCCCCTTCGCCAGCCGCTCCGCTTTCTTCGGTCTGTCCAAGCTCTCGGTCTGGTGGCTGCGCCTCGGGATCAATCTCGAGCGCATCAAACCCGGTCATCCGACCCAGAACGGCCGGCATGAGCGCATGCATCTAACCCTGAAGAAAGAGGCGACCAAGCCGGCCGCCAAGAACTTCCTGCAGCAGCAATCGCGGTTCGATCGCTTCATCCAGATCTTTAACCATGAGCGGCCCCACGAGGCGCTGGCAATGAAATATCCGGATGAGCTGTACGTGCCCTCGACGCGGCCCTACGAAGGCGTGGGCGATCTCGAATACCCCTTCCACGACCGCACCATCCTAGTCACCGAGTGTGGTCGTATCTGCTTTGGAAGGCGCAAAATCAACCTCAGCCAGGTGTTCGCCGGCCAGAAGGTGGGCATCAAGGAAATCGAGGAGAAAATCTGGCTCGTCAGCTTTATGCAGTACGACTTAGGCTTCTTCGATCATGAGACGGGTCGCATCGAATGCGCCGAAAATCCCTTCGGCGCTAAAGTGTTACCTATGTCTCCGGTATAAAACGTTACCGAAGTGCCCGGTATGGACAGGGGTCAAATGGTGGCCAGGGAGGGAATTGAACCCCCGACACGCGGATTTTCAGTCCGCTGCTCTACCAACTGAGCTACCTGGCCGTCTCGAAGAGCCGCGTATTAAACAGGCGGGATCGCGCCTCGTCAATGAACAATCACGAAATCAGTCACTTAGCCCTGAACCGCCGGCCGGCCCTTTATTTGGGCACGAATTCCTTGGGTTTCTCCGACCCCGAACCGAACAGGAACTTCTCCATTTCCGCCACCAGGAAGGCTCTGGCCTTGGGCTCGATGGGGGTCAGGCGGTTCTCATTGATCAACATGGTCTGATGCGCCACCCACTGCGCCCAGGCTTCCTTGGAAATGTTGGCGTAGATACGTTTGCCCAGCTCGCCGGGGTAGGGCAGGTAATCGAGGCCGTCGGCCTCGCGCTTCAGGAGCGCGCAGTGAACTTTTCGTGCCATAGCGCCAATCTTACGCCAAGCCCTCGGCCGATCGCAGGCGCTCGAACAGTTGCCGTATGGGCTGGGGCAATCCGACCCGCGGCGGATCTCCCAGCCGATACCACAGACGGTCATCGCCCTCGTGAACCGCCGGGTTCGGCCGGCAGCGCACGCGCAGGGGATTGAGCCGCAGATCGAAGTGCGTAAAGGCGTGATGTATAGGTGCTAGGCCATGCGCCTGCGACTCAGGTTCGCCGAGCTCGCGCCGGCACCAATCGAGCGCGGCGAACTCGCTCTCGAACTGCGGCGGCGACCAGAGCCCCCCCCACAGGCCCATGTCGGGGCGGCGCTCCACCAGCACCGCGAACGAGCCCGCCTCGCCGGCCTCGGCAATCAACAGGGTAGCCTCGCGCGAGCCGCGCAGCCGCTTCTGCTTGCGGTTGGGCAGTTCCGCCTGCCGCCCTTCGAGCGCCGCGACACAGCCGTTGCTCATCGGACAGACGGTGCAGGCGGGCCCGGTCCGGCTGCACACCGTCGCCCCCAAATCCATGATGGCCTGGGTATAGGCGCCCACCTGCGCGGTCGGCGTGCAGGCATCGGCCTGCGCCCACATCCGGGCGAGCACCGTCGCCGACCCCGGATCCCCCGCCAGGCCGAACACCCGCGACAGCACCCGCTTGACGTTGCCGTCGAGAATCGGATGTCGTTCCCCCCGCGACAGGGCCAGGATCGCGCCGGCGGTGGAGCGCCCGATGCCGGGCAGCGCCGTCACCGCCTCGATGCCTTGGGGAAACTCACCGCCATGCTGGGCCACGAGCGTCTGCGCGCAGGCCCGCAAATTCCGTGCCCGCGCGTAATACCCGAGGCCCGTCCACAGGTGCAGCACCTCATCGAGCGGCGCCGCCGCGAGCGACTGCACGTCGGGAAAGCGCGCCATGAAGCGCTCGTAGTAGGGAATCACCGTGGCAACTTGAGTCTGCTGCAGCATCACCTCCGACACCCACACCCGATAGGGCGTGGGGTTCTGCTGCCACGGCAGGTGATGCCGCCCGTGCACTGCAAACCAGGCCAGCAGCCGCTCCGTGAATTGCTGAGGTTCCAAGTTCACTTGCTGAACAATCCCTTCAAACCGTTTCTCTCGAGCACATCCTCGAGCTTCTGCTTGAGCTGGCCCTTGGCCAGCGCCTGCATATCGGGCCGGATGGTCGGATCGACATAGGTCCCGGTGACCTTGAAGGGAATGTCGGCCAGGTTCGCGCCCGGTGATTTCAAGACACTGGCCCGCATCTGCAGGTCGAGCCCGCGGTTGACGAGATTGGCGCTGCCCTCACCCGTCACCTGCAGCCCCGCCGAGGAAATCAGCAGATCCGAGCTCCGGGCGATGCCATTGGCGATCTGCGCCGAGAACTTCAAGGCATCGAACTTCGTGCGCGGCGGATTGCTGCGCACGGGCTCAGCCTCGCGCTTGAGCAGCGCCTGGGCACGTCCGAGTTGGTACTGCACATCGATGCCCTCGAGCGCGCCGTTCGCCACCGCCGCATCGATGTGCCCATCCAGGGTTCGCATGAGCGCATCTAGGCTCGCGCCGCGGGCCGTGGCCTTGAGGTTCACGGTGCCCTGCCCCGACACTCGTCCCCGATTCGAGCTCCCAGCCAGCAGGCGCTGCATATCGACCCCGCTCAAGTGCTCATCGACGGTGAGCGCCGGCGTCGGGCCCCGCTCATCCAGCGTGACATTGCCCGAGTAATTGCCCCCATCGACTTGCGCCAGTGACGGGAACAGGTGCAGCACCTGATCCTTGGCCGTGACCGTCACTCGCACATTGGCGAAATCCAGCGCCCCCAGGTGCGCGGACCCCACGGACAGTATTCCGTCCGCGTCCAGGCTCTGCGCGGCCGTGGGCGCCTGGCCAGCCTCTGGCGGCGTCGGCTGCGCCGATCCCTGGCCGGGAGTGCCAGGGGGAGTACCAGGGTCGGCGCCGCCATTGTCGGCACTCAAATAACGATCCAAATCGATCTTATCCACGGTCAGATCGAACTTCACCGCCCGCGGCTCGCCGGTCAGCGCGACGCTGCCCCTCAACTGGGTGTCGTCGAGCTGTACGTGCAGGGGGTTCAAGCGCCATCCGTCCGCGCCGTAGCTGAACTCGCCGCTCGCCGACAGCTGCGCGAGCGCGCGGGGATCACGGGTCGCGGGCAGCACCATGCCCACTCGCGGCGCGAACTCATGCAGCACCAACGGCGAGAGCGCCAGCGAGCCCGTCGCGCTCAAGTCATCCAATATTTTCGTCGCCGCGAGCTTGCCCGTGATCCTTGCGCTCGAATAACTCATGGCGAACGCCGGGACCGCCACGGTCTGGCCCGAGAGGTCCGCCTCGACGATGGGCGCGGACCACTCCCAGTGCACCGGCGGTGCATCGCCGGGCCTCCCATAAAGCCCGCTGAAGCTCACGGCCTCGAGGCGCAGGTGCCGGTACTGCGCATCGGCGTTCACATCGAATTTGGCGCTCAAGCTGAAGCTCTCGCCCGGCACCCCGCGGCTGGCGTCGAAGGCCACGCTCACGGGCGTCACCCCGGAGCCGCCGAAGGCGCCGGTATCGAGATTCACCCCCTCGATCGCCATGCCCGGGTAGCTCACCCGCCCATGGGTCACCCGCAGACCGGCGAGCTGCAACGAGGCCGTCCCAGCGCGGCCGGCGGCCGCGGCGCCGCTCGCATTGGCGCTGGCAAGGGCGCCCTCATCCCCCTTCCTCGCCGCCCCCGGCTCGCGCCCAAAGCTCTGCCAATTCCCCTCCCCCTGCGCATTCCTGCGCAGGCGCAAGTCCAGCCCATCCACCTCCACCCGGTCCATCTCCAACCGCTTCGCCAACAGCGCGAACAGCTTCACCCGCACCGCCGCATGCTGAAAAGCCAGGAAGGGTTCCTGGCCGAATCCCGGGGGATTTCCCAGGCTGGCCGGGCCCAATTGCAGGGCCACCCAGGGGAACACCGAGAGCTTGATATCTCCTTTCAAGCTTAAGTCCCGGCCTGTCGATTGCTTCACGGCGGCGGCGATCTGAGCCTTGTAATCATTCGGGTTGACCGACAGCCACAACGCGAACAATCCGGCCACGATGAGGACAATGATGCCGCCCACCAGACCCGACAAAATCTTGACCGTCCGCATGCGCTCGCCCTGTGAATTTGAGCCCCGATCATAGCTCAAGAGGGTGTGCAGGCTGCCGATAACCTGGCCTTGAGGGCCTGGATGCCCTCGTGTTGGATGTTGCATGAGCAGTCGGCCTAACCACAACAAAACCCCCGCTCGCCCGAGAAAGCCGCCCGGCGCGCACGGCAAAACGCCCCCTGCTCCGGCCGAACCGCTCGCGCCAGGCGCGCACGGCGCCCTGCCGCCGCACTCCACCGATTTTCTGGAATTCGCCCAGGCCGCGGGCGGCTTTGGCGTGTTCGACCTGAACCTCGACACCGGCGACATCAGCGGCACGGCGCTGTTCTTCGAGCTCATCGGGCTGCCCAGCCGCCATCTCAGCTTAAGCCGCGAGCAATGGGTGTCGACCATTCACCCCGAGGACATGGAAGGCGTGGTGCTGGCCTTGGGCGCCGCCATCGACACGGGCACCCAGTACCAGGCCGAATACCGCACCCTGCTCCTGAATGGTGAGGTGCGCTGGCTGGCCGGCCGCGCCCAGGTGGTGCAGGATGCCGACGGCCGGCCCATCCGCGCCATCGGCACGGTCATCGATATCACGGAGCGCAAGGAGCTCGAGGAGCGGCTGCGCTACGCCACCGAGTCGCTCAACATTGCGCAGGCCGCCGCCGGCCTGGCGACCTTCGATTTTAATTTTGGCCGCAACACCCGGATCTGCTCCGAGAATTTTCATGCGCTGCTCGGCATTCCGCCCTCGACCCGGCTCGACGATCTGAAGCAGCTGATCTCGCGCGTGCATCCTGACGATGTCGCCCACATGCGCAGCGCGCCCATCGACACCACTCCCGAGGAGCCCTCCTATCGCTGCGAATACCGGGTGCTGCTCGACGGCGGCGGCGAACGCTGGATAGGCGAGAAGGCCACGGTGTCGCGCAACAGCGCGGGCGAGGTGGCGCGCATCACCGGCGCCATCGTCGACATCAGCGACCTGAAGCGCACCGAGGCGGCGCTCGACTCCATCGAAAGCCGCTACCAGCGCGCCATCCGCGGCACCCAGGACGGTCCCTGGGAAATCGACCTGATCAAGGACGTGCCCTGGATCGGCGAGCGCCTGGAAGAGATGATGGGCTTTGCGGGGGGCGAGATGAATGTCTCCCGCGCCCAGCTGCAGGAGATGGTGCATCCCGACGATCGCCCCACCGCCATGGCGGCCCTGGACGAATCACCTGCACGATCGCGCGCCCTACGACGTGGAATACCGCCTGCGGCACAAGGCGGGGCACTACGAATGGGTGCGCTCACGCGCGCAGGCCGAGCGCACCGCGGACGGCACGCCCGTGCGCATGGCCGGTTCCATGCAGCTCATCACCGACCGCAAGCTCGCCGAGCAGGCAACCCTCGATGCGAAGCTCGCGGCCGAAGCCGCCAATCGCGCCAAGAGCAATTTCCTCGCCAATGTCAGCCACGAAATCCGCACGCCCATGAACGGCGTCATCGGCATGTCGCAGATCCTGGCGGAAACCACCTTGGACACCGCCCAGCGCGAATACGTCGACATCATCCGCGGCAGCGCCAAGGCACTGCTCTCCCTGATCAACGATGTGCTCGATCTGTCCAAGATCGAGGCCGACCGAGTGGAATTGGAACAGGTGGACTTCGACCTGCGCGATGTGATCTACGAGACGGTCTCGGCCATGGCCCTGCAGTCCGCGGTGAAGGGCATCGAGCTGATCGTCAACTTCGGCAACGGCATCCCGGTGCTGGCGCGCGGCGATCCAGGGCGGCTGCGCCAGATCATCATGAACCTGCTCGGCAACGCCATTAAGTTCACGCACGAAGGCTACGTGGTCCTGGATGCGGCCGGCGAGACCGACGCCAACGGCCGCTTCGCGCTGCGCATCGAGGTCACGGATACCGGCATCGGGATCCCGGCCGACCGGCTCGACCGGTTGTTCAAGTCATTCTCGCAAATCGATTCCTCCACCACCCGGCACTACGGCGGCACCGGCCTCGGGCTGTCCATCGTCAAGCGCCTCGCCGAGCTCATGGGCGGCGAGGTCGGAGTGCGCAGCGAACCGGGGCGCGGCTCGAGCTTCTGGGTCACCGTCACCGTCGATGCCCTGCCGAGTCAGCCGATTCTCGACCCCGTGGGCCTCGGCCGCCGCATGCTCATCGTCGATGACCTGGCCGCCAGCCGAGCGAGCCTGGCCGCGAAACTCGAGCTCTCGCGCTTCGAGTGGGTGGCGGTCTCGGGGTGGATGAAGCGCTCGAGCAACTAGCCGAGGATCCCGCCTTCGATGTGGTGCTCGGCCGATGAGCTCATGCCGGTCAAGGGCGGCCTCGATCTGCTGACGGCGCTGCGCGCCGACCCGGTCCTCGCCGGCCTGCCCTTCATCCTGCTCTCGCTGTTCGGCGCTGAGCAGGATGCCATGGGACGAGCGCACCGGCCCGACGCCGTGGGGCTCAAGCCCATCCGCGCCTCGCCCTGACTTCGCTCGTGGACCAGGTGCTGACCGGCAACTTGACGCGCAAGACCCGGATGCTGCCCGCCCTCGAGATCAATCCCACGCTTTGCACGGCCTCGCATCCTGCTGGTCGAAGACAATCCCGTGAACCAGCGCGTGGCCCAGCACCTGCTGCAGAAACTCGCGGCCGATGTCACCCTCGCCAACAATGGCGCGGATGCCCTGCAGCGCCTCGCCGAGGCGAACTACGACGCCGTGCTCATGGACTGCCAGATGCCCGTCATGGACGGCTTCACCGCCACCCGGCGCATTCGCGAGCTCGAGCGCCAGCAGGGGCGCAAACGCCTGCCCATCATCGCGCTCACCGCCAATGTCATGAGCGAGGATCGCGAGAATTGCATCGCCGCCGGCATGGATGCGCACTTAGGCAAGCCCATCGAGCCCGGCGCAATTGATCGATTGCCTGGGCCGCTACTTGAAGGCCGAGGCCGAAACCGCGCAGGTCGACATGAATGCCCTGCGCGAGATCACCGGCGGCGATGCCGACTTCGAGCGCGAGTTGGTGGAGACCTTCGTGACCAGCGGCGATCAGTGCCTGGCGGAGATTCTCGCGGCGCTGCGCGTCAAGGACTTCGACACCATCGGCAAGCGCGCCCACGCCTTGAAGGGCGCCAGCGCCAATATTCACGCCCCGGTGCTGGCAGCGGCCGCCTCAACCTTGGAGAACGCGGCGCGCCAGAAGGCCGTGGGCGAGATCGAGGGGTTGGTGCAGGACCTGGGCGATAAGCTGCGCGCCGTCAACGCGCAACTGCGCCAGGCCGGTTGAATCTGCGCGCTCGAGTCTGCCGCGGTCGAGTCCGCCGCGCCGCCCAATCCCCGAGCGGCTCAGCCCAGGGCCGCCTTGAGGGGCTGAGACACCGCCAGTTCAAGCCCGCAGGTTCGATCCCGGCCGTCCTGCTTGCTGCGGTACAGGCATTCATCCGCGGTCCTGATCAGCGCATCGACTTTCAGCGCGATGTCCGGGCCGCTGACCCGGTGGAGGCCACCCCGAAACTCGCCGTGACGTGCACGTCCCCGGCGCGGGTGGCGAAGGGCGTTGCGGCGATCAGCGTGCGGATCTTCTCCGCCACCGCCAGCGCCCCCTCGTGCGAGGTCTCCGGCAGCACGATGAGAAACTCCTCGCCGCCATAGCGCGACACCCAATCGCTGTTGCTGCGGATGGACTTCTGCGCCCGGGCGGCAAACTGCTGCAGGACTTCATCGCCCGCCGCATGGCCGCGCGCATCGTTGATTTCTTTGAAATAGTCGATGTCGCACATGAGCACCGACAGGGGATAGGCATAGCGGCGGCAGCGCTCGAGCTCGCGCGGCAGCTGCTCCATCAGATAGCGGCGATTGTAGGTGCCCGTCAGGGCATCGGTGATGGACAGAATGCGGTTGCGCTGATTCGCCACCCGCAGCGAATGCTCGAGGTTCAGAATGCGCCGTCCCGCGTTCAAGCGCGCGATCAATTCCGGCTCGTGCACGGGCTTGATCAAGTAATCGTCCGCGCCCGCCTCCAAGCCCGCGATGATGTGCTCCTTGGCGTCGCGGGCCGTGAGCAGCAGCGCATACACATAGCCGTCCAGCTGCAGATTGCGCACCGCCTTGCACAGGCTCACCCCGTCCATCTCCGGCATTTCCCAGTCGGTGACCAGCATGGGGTAGTAGCGCTTGGTCATCCGGTCCAAGGCATCCGAGCCGTTGCCCACGGCATCGACTTCATAGCCGGCCTTCTTCAGAAAGCGGGTCATGAGCATGCGCGTGACTGGATCGTCCTCGGCCAACAAAATCGTCGGCGAAGGCTCGACTGTGAGCGTGGTCACAGATTCCAGTTCATGACACTTGAGCGTCCCTCGCCCGGTTCAGTAATCGGCGTATCGGCGCAATGCGCGTCGACTTGACCGTCGCCGGGGCGACATATTGTAAATCCCAGCGCTAGTGCACATGAATAGGCAGTTGCGGGAATTGTGCACTGGTCGGTAAGGGCTTTCCCTAACAGCCGCCAGGGCGGCGAGCCCCTAGGCGGCCGGTCGGGCGCCCTCGAGGTGGGCGCGGCGTCTAAGCGGGGCCGCCGGTGCCTCGGAGGCGGGCCCGGCCGATTCCCTGACCCCATACGCCGGTGGCCGCGCCCTCCCGGCCCGTGAACCAATTCACCGCGTACTGCACCAGCTGCGTCCCGGTGGTGAGATTCAGCTTGCGCTTGATCCGCTGCCGATGCGACTCCACCGTCTTGATGCTCAAGATTCAGGGAATGCGCCGTCTCGCGGGTGCTCATGCCCTTGCCGATCATGTGCAGGATCTGCAGTTCGCGATTGCTCAGCCGGTCGATCGGGATTGGCCGAGATGTAGGTCCCGCCGGCCGCGAACTTCTGAATCATGTTGTTGCCGACGGCCTCGGAGACATAGATGCCGCCGTCGAGCACGCGCCGCAGCGACACCAGGAACTGCTCGCTGGCGGCCTGCTTCATGATGTAGCCGTTGGCGCCGGCCGACAGCATGCGCTCGGCATAAATGGTCTCATCGTGCATGGACAGCACCAGAATCGGCAGCTGCGGATGATGGGCGCGCACGTCGCGCACCAGCTCGATGCCGTCGCCCTGCTTCAAGCTGATGTCGGCGATCACCACATCCGGAGTTCAATTCCTTGATGGCGGTGCGCGCGTCGCGCGCCGTTTCGGCCTCGCCGCACACGGTCAGGTCCTCCTCGTTCTCCATCACCCGGCGCAGACCCTGGCGCACGATGGGATGATCGTCGACGATCAATACCCGCCGCACCCGGCGCTTGCCGGCATTGGCCCCCGAATGAGAGACCGATAGAACGCACCCATGTGTTGCTGGCAGCCATCATTTCTCGCTCCTAGATTGACGCGCCTCCTGTACCGGAGGCCGCCAATGGTTGTTCTCCCGCGATCCGAACCACGGTGCCGCGCGGCTCGTTGGGAGCTATCTCAAATCTTGCACCGATCATACCGGCACGATACTTCATTATCTTCAAACCCATACCACTATATGGCGACGTCGGCGGGCGAAAACCCTCACCGTTGTCGGTGATGCACAGCAAAAAAGTGCTGCGGGTCACCAGCAGGAATATTTCCACCCGCGTGGCATGCCCGTGGCGCGCCGAATTGGTGAGCGCCTCTTGTGCGATGCGATACAGGTGGCTGGCATCGGTTTCGTCCAACGTGAGCTCAGGCCACACCTCCGCGCGGAAGTTCACTTCCAGGCCATACAAATCGCGGCTGCGCGAGGCCAGCTCGCGCAGTGCGAACACCAGGCCGCCGGTTTCGGTGCGCACCGGCAAGAGTCCGCGCGCCAGCGAGCGGGCGTTCTCGATCGATTGATTGACCAGCCCGACGATTTCGTTCACCGAGTCCATGGCCTCGGGACAACTCTGCTGCGACCCGGCCCGCCAGGCCCCGCAGCATCAAGGCCACGCCGGTCAGTTCCTGTCCCAGGCCATCGTGCAGATCGCGGCCGATGCTGCTGCCGCTCGCGGCCCGACACATCGAGGATTTCCTGCTCCAAGCGCTTGCGCTCGGTGATGTCGCGGGTCGAAATCGAAATGCCGGTGCCGATGCCGTCGTCGCGCACCAGCACCGCGCGATTCTCGAAGTACCGCACCTGCTCGCCGTCGGGCGACTCGAATTCGTAGGTCGCGGTCTCGCCCGTGTCCAGGATGTGCCGCAGCTTCTCGATGACGCCCTCGCGCGCCTCCGGCGGCAGCAGCACATCGATGTCGCGGCCGATGATCTGCTCGATGCTCCATGCCGCCGACGCTCTTGTTGATGAAGCGCACCCGCAAGGCCGTGTCCACCAGCATCAGCGTGTCGGCGGTATTGGCCGTGGTGGCGCGCAGCAGCTCCTCGGAGCGGCGCAGCCGCACCTCGGAGTCGCGCCGCTCGGTGATGTCCTGGATGACGCCCACCAAGCCGCGCGGCTGACTGCCCCCCATCGAACAACGGACGGGCGATGGCCGCATACCATCGATAGCGGCCGTTGCGCGATTTGAGCCGAAACTCCCGCTGCACTTCCGCCTGATCACTCGAAGGCATCGTCGATGGCGCCGGCTGAGCGCGTGCCGGTCCGCGGGATGCACCCGCGACATCAGCTTCTGCATGCCGGGAACACGCTGGGCAGATGCGCGTTCCCGGCCGTCGACCACGGCGAACTCGAAGGCATCCGTCGCACGATCCCAGCGCCAGGCATGCATGTTCGCCATGTTCATCGACAGCTTCAGCCACCCGGTGCTGTTCTCCAGGGCGATTTGCGCCGCGCTTTTGCGCCTGCACGTTCTGCACCGAACCGAAGGCGCGGAACGGACGCCCTTCCAGCAGCTCGAGGTGCCCGATCATCCGCACCCAGATGCGCTGCTCCTTCAAGGTCGTGATCTCGAGCTCGAGGTCGATCTGGCCGCCCGCCACCTCGGATCGCTTGCAGGCCTCGTGAAATCGCTGCCGCGATTCCGGCGTGCACTGCGCCAGCATGGAATGCCAGGACACCGCGAATTCCTTCGGGTTGGCCTCGAAGATGCGATACATCTCGTCGGTCCACGTCAGCTCGCGGGTCACGTAGCTGTATTCCCAGCCGCCCATTTTGGCGGTGCGCTGGGTTTCCGCCAGAAGATCCGTGACCCGGTTGATCTCCGACACATCCACGCAGCAGCCGATGGCGCGCACCGGATCGCCGCTGGCATTGCGCTGGATCAGCCCGCGCTCGAGCAGGGAACGATAGCGCCCGCGCACGTCCCGAATGCGATAGGTCGTAGTCCAGCCGCGGCCGTTGAGCAGCGCCAGGTTGACCACCTTCTTGGCCGCCTCGAAGTCGCGGGGATGAATGCGCTCGCACCAGGCATGCGACGGTCGGCTCGAGGTCCTCGGGCTCGAGCCCCAGCACCTCGAGCACGCCCCGCGAGCGGTGCACGAAGCCGCTGGCAACGTCCCATTCGGAGATCACGCCGTTGACCGCATCCGCCGCCAGACGGAACACCTCCTCGCGCTGGGCGAGCCGGCACTCCGCCACTTTGCGCTCGGTGATGTCGCGCGAATTGATCACCACGCCCGCGATCAGCGGATTATCGAGCGCCGAGGTATAGCTCGATTCCAGCCAGCGGTAAGAGCCGTCCTTGTGGCGGACCCGAAACTCGCGCGAATAGGCCTTGATCTCGCCGGCCACCAATTGCTGATACTTCGAGCGCAGCATCTCGCTGATCGTCCGGGTGCACGTGCTCGAACAAATTGTTCGACTCCCTCTCCTCGGAGGTATAGCCCAGAGAAGTTCCTCAAGCCGCCGCTGACGTACTGCACCCGGCCGTCCGCCGCCGCCACCGTGATGATGTCCCGCGCATGCTCGGTGAGCGCCAGCAAGCGGCGATCGCCGTCCCGTGTGCGAGCGCTTGTTCAGGCGCCGCTCGGTGACCTCCATCGACAGCACCACCAAGCCGACGATGCCCGATGGGCCCTTCAGCGGCTGCACGTCGATCTCGAACCAACGGGTCGGGCGGGTCAGCGAGGCGATCTCCACCGCATCGTCATGAAACGGGCTGCCCTCAAGAGCGCGCGCAAACACATCCGGGTGCAATGCCGAGGTCGGAGTCAGCCGCAATACCGACACGCCCTGCAGCCCGCCCGGCATCCGAGGCGCTCGAGCGAACCGCGCCCGCATTGGCATAAGTCACCCTCAGATCCCGATCCAAGATCAACAGATCGAAGGGCAGAGTGTCCATCGCCACCCTGAAGGTCGGCTCGGGCGCGGTGACGGCGAAGGTCAACATCACCAATCGCTGATCCGGCGCCATGGCCAGGGGCTTGATTTCCGTCATGACGGAAATCTCTCCCTCGGCGGTGCGCCACTCGAGTACCCGGCTGGTCGGCGAGCGAGGATCCGGCAGCAAAGCCAGCGCGGTCTCGACCGTCGTCGCCGAGGCGTCGGTCAGCAAGCGATGCAGCGATACTTCGATCAAGCCCGCAGGGTTGGCCGAGACCAAGCAGCGGCGAGCGGCGGCATTGGCGAGAACCACGGGAAGGTGCTTGTGGCGGGCATCGGCCACCACCACGGCTTCACGCAGGCTGTCGAGAGCCGCGTCCGCCAAGGCGCGCGTCGAACTGGTCGCGAGCCTCAGAAAATCCGGAGATGTCGCCATCCTTTCGTACTCCGGGCATAAGCAGAAGTCGCTGGTAGCATATACGCTCCCCACGGACGCGGAGTATCCCGTGCCTCAATATGCGGGATTCCCCTAAATCAAGAGTGTGTAATAACTACTAGGCGCCCAGCCGCCGGCGGTGTAGCTGACAAAACTTGACACTCGATCGTTGTCGGTCCGAGCGCGGGCGGCTAGTGCACGGCGTCGGCTTTTTTGTAGGTCTCTGCGAGCGTATCGATGCGCTGCTCGAGGACCTTCATGCAATCCTCCACCTGCTCCTGCTGCGACAGACGGCGACCGAAGAAGCTGCGCAGCAGTTCCTCGGGCGGCGCGTAGAAGCCCTTACGCAGCAGTTGCGTATAGCGCTGCGGAAAGCCGGACGGATCGTGCTCGGCCACATCTAGCAGCTGAGTCGCCAGCAAGCCCGCGTATAGATAGTTCACCAAGTAGAGCGGATCCTCGTACATCAAACTCTTGGTGGCCCAGATGTGCACGTACTGCGGCTCGGCCGCCGGCCAGATTTCGTACTTGCCCCAGATGGAGGCGCTCAGAGCATCCAAGTCGGCGGCCGTCTTGATGCGGCCCGCGATGACTCCGTCGTAGATCGATTGCTCGAGGGACGCTTCCTCCGCGGACGTGAACAGTTGCAGCGACATGTCGTCGACCAGTGCTTCCAAGTAATACGCCCGCGCCTTGGGGTCCGTGCTCGTTTGGTATAAATGGTCGTAGAACAAGAACTCGTTGAGAATGGCGAATGCCTCGAACATCCAGTTCGGGCCCCGGGTATAGAAGGGCGATACACCGTTGTCGCTCATCAGCTGCTTGTGGATGGCGTGGCCCCCCTCGTGAATGATGACTCGGCTATTGCTGAGCAGGCCCCGGCCATAGTTCTCCACGAACAATCCCGACGCCACGCCCGGCGCGCCAATCGAGAATCCGCCGTTGGTGCGCTTGCCCTGCTCCGCGGCCACATCCATCCGCCCGTTGGCCGGATCGAGCAATTGCCGGAATTGCGCCACGTAGTCCATGCCGAGCGGCGCCAGCGACGCCAGCAACTCGACCCGCGTCTGGTCCAGCGTCATGCGTGGAATGACGAAGCCCGGCACCGGCAGCGACCAATCCCAGGGATGCACCTCTGCGATACCGCTGAAGCTCGCCACATGCTGCGCCCGCAGGCGCTGGTAGCTCTTGAGCAGTTCGGCGTGACTCTCGATTCCGGCCAGAGCCGCGCTGACCTCCGCGCGATCGAGGTTGCGCGAGAAGTACACCTTGCTCGGCGCATCGGAGAAATGGTGCAACTGAGCCACCCGATCGTTCAGCCGCACGATGCCGAACAGAATGCCGGCATATACATCCGCACGCGAGGCATAGCCCTCCAACCGCCCCTGCCACGCCGCCTGGCGGATGGCGCGGTCAGGATTCACGGCCAGCAGCCCCGCATCTTTCCTCACATCGAACCGGCCCTCGCTGGTCGAGAGCTTCTCGAACGGCGTGCTGCGCACGGTTTGCTGGTACAGAGTCCAAGCATTCGCCGCCGCCGGGTCCGCGATCTCACGGACGATGGCCTCTTGTGCCGCGGGCAACTCATGCGCAAGGTTGCGTTGCGCGCGGTCCAGAAGATAGCTGTATTGCCGCAGCGCCGGGTTCGTCGCCGCATCCTTGGCGAATGCCGCTCCCCCGAGCCCACGCAAAGCCCCCTCGACGGTGACCGTGAGCAAGTCGAGTGCATCGCCGGTTCGATCGTCCGCATCCGCATCGGCCCTATCGTCCAAGTCCCGCGACGCACGCAAGTGCAGATACGCCTCATGGCGCTCCAGATGCGCCAGCAAGACTTCCGCGCGATGCAAGTACTTCGCCAGCGCCGCCGGGCCGGCCGGCGCAACGGCGGGGAAGGCCGCGGCCTCCGCCAAGCGCTGCTTGCGCTCCGCCGATTCAACCTCAGGCGAAGCGAAGTAGCGGGACTGGTCGATCGCATAGGATTGGGCCATGGCCGCGGGGGCGGTGCCCGCCGAAGGCCCCTGCGCCAGCGCCGGCAAAGCAAATAGACCCAGAGAGCCGATCAGGCCGAGCCCAAGGCCGCCCCGGTGGGATTTCATGCCCTGGCTCGCAACGCCAGCCCCTAGCCCGGTCAGATCAGCCAAGCGCGCGCCTCACTTCTTGAACAGATCGTCCAGCGCCGACTTGGCCCGCGCCAACTCCGCGCCATCCTTCGCCACATAGGCCCCCGCCTTCGGCTTGAAGTGATCGCAAAAATTCGCCTCATCCTTCTTGCGTACCTCCTCCGCCGTCGGCTCCTTGCAATGCTTCGCATACGATGTGTCGTACTCAACGCACATCTTGCATACATGCAACTCCGCATTGCACGCCTTGCAAACATCCAGCCGCCGCAACGGTAAACTCAGCGCCGCCAGGGATGCGCCGCAGCGCCAGCAGACTAGGGAGTGGGGCATGGATAACCTAGATTTGCATTTGCGGAGCCCACCGCAATTCAGGCATTACGGCGAGCCGTAGATAGACCAATTCTCTCTTGATGCGCTCGCGGAAGAGTACCGCGTAGCAGCGAATTCTTCTATGTATGAGAACTGCATTTTAAATTTATGCAGGGAAATCAAAACAGACTACAGATCGAGATCACGCAGCGGCCGCTAGCAGCGTTTCAGAACGCCTTGACGCCGCCACTGCCGGTCTGGCCCATCACCTTGACGCCGCCACTGCCGGTCTGGCCCATCACCTTGACGTCGCCGCTGCCAGTTTGGCCCATCGACTTGACGCCGCCACTGCCGGTCTGGCCCATCGACTTGACGCCGCCACTGCCGGTTTGACCCATCACCTTGACGTCGCCGCTACCAGTCTGGCCCATCGACTTGATGCTGCCGCTGCCAGTTTGACCCATCACCTTGATGTCGCCGCTGCCAGTTTGGCCCATCGACTTGACGCTGCCGCTTCCGGTCTGGCCCATCACCTTGACGTCGCCGCTGCCAGTTTGGCCCATCGACTTGACGCCGCCACTGCCGGTTTGACCCATCACCTTGACGTCGCCGCTACCAGTCTGGCCCATCGACTTGATGCCGCCGCTGCCGGTTTGACCCATCACCTTGACGTCGCCGCTACCAGTCTGGCCCATCGACTTGATGCCGCCGCTGCCAGTTTGACCCATCACCTTGATGTCGCCGCTGCCAGTTTGGCCCATCGACTTGACGCCGCCACTGCCGGTCTGGCCCATCACCTTGACGTCGCCGCTGCCAGTCTGGCCCATCGACTTGATGCCGCCGCTGCCAGTTTGACCCATCACCTTGATGTCGCCGCTGCCAGTTTGGCCCATCGACTTGACGCCGCCGCTGCCAGTCTGACCCATCACCTTGACGTCGCCGCTGCCAGTTTGGCCCATCGACTTGACGCCGCCACTGCCGGTCTGGCCCATCACCTTGACGTCGCCGCTGCCAGTTTGGCCCATCGACTTGACGCCGCCACTGCCGGTTTGACCCATCACCTTGACGTCGCCGCTGCCAGTCTGACCCATCACCTTGATGTCGCCGCTGCCAGTTTGGCCCATCGACTTGACGCTGCCGCTTCCGGTCTGGCCCATCGACTTGACGCCGCCACTGCCAGTCTGACCCATCACCTTGACGTCACCGCTGCCAGTTTGGCCCATCGACTTGACGTCGCCGCTGCCAGTTTGGCCCATCGACTTGACGCTGCCGCTGCCAGTTTGACCCATGACCTTGATGTCGCCGCTGCCAGTTTGACCCATGACCTTGATGTCGCCGCTGCCAGTTTGGCCCATCGACTTGACGCTGCCGCTGCCAGTTTGACCCATGACCTTGATGTCGCCGCTTCCGGTCTGGCCCATCACCTTGATGTCGCCACTGCCGGTTTGACCCATGACCTTGATGTCGCCACTGCCGGTCTGGCCCATCACCTTGACGCCGCCACTGCCAGTCTGGCCCATCGACTTGATGTCGCCGCTTCCGGTTTGGCCCATCGCCTGTACGCCACCACTACCAGTCTGGCCGAGGGCTTGTACGTCCGCTGATAAGTGGTGTACCAAACCGTTGTCCGCATACAGCTCACTGTTTCCATCGAACCGCAGGCCGCTGAAAGAGACAACGGCTCCAACTGCTACGTCGTCGGCAACCAAGGTATGCAGCGCGTTGGTATAGCTCACCAACAGTGAGCCGATTCGCGCCGTGCCGTGAAGGCTATCGACTGAGGAGATTGAGCCTTTTAAGTAAAGGTGGGTTGCCCCAGCCACATAGTTAGCGGAGTCTTGCTCACGAACGGCATTAATCTCGAGCGAGCCGTCCGCAGCCACCGATCCGTAAACGGCAAGTACGTGGCCGACAAGCCCCTCAACACTTTGAGTTACCTGGCCCTTTGCGACCGGTATCCATTGACCCAATATTTGGACCTGAGCCTTCGACGGCTCCACTTGATCCACTGGGCCAAGCACCAACAAATCTGTGTCGGCGACCGCTTGAAAGTCTGCCGTAGCAGCGGAAGTACTCGCAATACCCGCGGCGCTCGCTGAAGCCCACATAAACGCGAACACCGAAGCCGTCATAGCCACACATGCGCGCGATGTGGCTGATACCCTATTTTTCATCCTTGACCCCTTCAACCCTTAATGTCTTTCCGAAATCTCGTTCATCTTCTTCGTTCACTACGTAGTGATAGAAGCCAACCCCTGTCTGAACCGTACCTGGTTGACCTTCGTGCGATCGCGCGGATAACCAGTTATCTATATCGTCAGCAAATATCTGGCCACGGTCGCGAATATATTTGTCGAACGCCCCAAGCGCTTCCCGTGGCAATCCATAGTCAGCAAATACAGTTCTCTCAACTCGTCTCACACCGACTTCAGCTCTTCTGAGGTTCACCTCGAGAGTCTCTGTTACGTTGTGCACCACCTGGGCAAATCTGCGGATGCTTTCGGCGCTTAGTTGCTCAGGAACATACGAACGAGTCAGAGCTCTATAAAATCCGTTCCCCAAATCTTGCACGCAAGCGGTACGAACCAGCTCATCCAAAAGTACCTTCGGTGGATAGCCCTCGCAGTACCGCTGCGCGAGTTCCACAAACCCCCTGACGTCCCTCTTTCCGGGACCATCAGATCTAGCAAAAGGGAGATCTCTAACTAGGCCATAAGGGCCTATGTACTCCCTGTCCGTATGCCACCCGACCAAAACCCGGGCGGCGGCGTTAATTTTCTGCTCAACCTCACTAAGTCTTGCGTCGTCAGGCGACTGCAATAACTCACGCACGTCATCCGAATTCACCTCGGTCATGATCGAAATCGCGTCCGGAGTAAGCTCTCGTCCCGCTGACTTTAGTTGTGCAGCGGCAACGTTTACGAACGCGTCTTGGACCATCCCAGCAAAGTCCGGATACGCAATACCGTTTCTGATCGCGATGCGAACTAACGGCCTCAGTAAATAGCGGAAAGCCGCCAATAAGTTGTGTTTAACAGATTGCCCCACGTATCAACATAATACAACTGATTTGGTGATTAACTTCACAGATTCAGGAATTGCCTGATTGCTGCGACGCAGCATAAATCGCTACAAAGACAGCGCGTTTCGTCGAATTAATTGGAAACCAGTTAAGGTTTCCGTGTGGGAACGTTAGGCAACCAATTAGCGTGAACAAAACTCAAAGCATTCCAAGCAGTCTTGCTGTGGAACCCAAATCGAGGACCGTCCCTTGGCTCGCGCACCCTTCACCGCTTACGAGACACAGTCGGGCAAGGTCATCTGGGTTCGCACAACCATTCAGCGGGTGTTTCATTCTCGGGATCAAAGAACTCGGTTGGGTCCGCCTGTTTGGACTTGTTATCTGCCTACTCGCTTTGATTGCTGGTCAGGGGTGCAATTCCAAGACAGGGCCGCCAGGCGAGAAGACGTCTGTATCCCATGACCATATTCTCAGGCGCGGCATTGGGGGAGAACCTGCCTCCTTGGATCCGGGAGAGGCCGTTGACACATTTTCTTTTGAGGTAATCCGAGATCTTTATGAGGGCCTAGCCACCGAGACACCTGACGGCAAAGTTGTGCCTGGCGTAGCTTCGTCGTGGACGGTCAACGCGCCTGGAACTCAATACACGTTTCATTTGCGCTCCGACGCAATGTGGTCGAACGGAAAACGCGTCCGAGCGCAGGATTTTGTCGAGGCCTGGAGACGAGTTGTTGACCCCAAATCGGCGTCGCCAGTGGCCGATATCCTTCGACCGATCGCTGGCGCCGCCGCG
This sequence comes from uncultured Gammaproteobacteria bacterium, assembly GCA_963837435.1. Lineage (GTDB taxonomy): Bacteria > Pseudomonadota > Gammaproteobacteria > Steroidobacterales > Steroidobacteraceae > Bog-1198. The sequence goes on along the minus strand of CAWINJ010000004.1, from coordinate 997,542 downwards.
ATAATCCAGGGGCGAGCACCACCGTCATCGCTAGGCGTCACCGCTGCACGTGATGACTTACTCGTCGTAACTTTGGATCGGCCAGCTCTCTATTTTCTTCAACTCCTCACCCACTCAGCCACGTTTCCGGTGTATTCCGAGGAAACTGCAAAATCTCATAATCCGAGTAATTGGGTTTCGAATGGGCCATACGTACTCTCAAAATGGACGCCAGGATCAACGATCAGATTGCGGCGTAATTTGACGTATTGGAATCGAATCAATGTGAGAATTCCCGAAGTCGAGTACATCCCTATTCCAGATGAAAATGCCGAGTTTCGTCAATATCGGGCTGGGCAATTGGACCTCACGCAAAGCGTGCCGACTAGCGCGCTTGATATGGTCCGGTCGGAACACCCGAATGAATTGTTCGTCGGTCCTTTTCTTGCGACGGCATATTACGCACTAAATCTGCGCTCTCCGTACTTCGCTACAAATGTGAATTTGCGGAAATCACTCGCATTGTCAATCGACCGAAAAGCCCTAGAAAAGACAATTCTTCCCTTCGGACAGCGGCCGGCCTATGGATTCGTTCCGCCAGGGACATGGAACTATGACCCTCAGTCCTGGGAATGGAGTGACCTGCCTGACGCCGAAAGAATAAATGAGGCACGTCGCCTGTACACTCTCGCAGGATACTCAGCTCAAAGACCCCTGCACCTTAGGGTTCTATTTAATTCGAACAACTCGATTAAGCAAGTTGCTATCGCAATCGCCTCAATGTGGAAGGTAATTTTGGGTGTCGATACCGAACTAGTCGACGAAGAGTACCGTGTCTTCTTGGAGACGAGAAGAGACCCTACCCGATGGGAAGTGGCCCGACTTGGGTGGACCGCGGACTACAACGACGCTGGGGATTTTCTGGATACGCTTCGTATTGGGTCGCCGAACAACGATGCGGGATACGCGCGACAGGAATTCGACAAGTCACTTGACCGAGCAGCTTCTACAGTCGACCCATCCGAACGCCGTCATCTTCTTCAGGACGCAGAAAAAATGATGCTTTCTGATTATCCAATATTGCCAATTTATTTCTTTAGCTCTAAAAGGCTTATTAAGCCTTACGTCAAGGGCGCAAAGATAAACCCCTTAAATAGGCTGTACTCGAAGGATTTGGTCATCGAGGACCACTGACCTCAATCAAGGAACGATAGGAAATGGCAAACAGAGGTGGTTCCGGTTTTTCGGACAGGGGTGTAAGTGGATTGCTGTCCGGGCAATATAGCAACCGGAGGGCAGATATCCATGAGAAAGCCAAGACGTAATCACTCAGCGGCGTTCAAGGCGCGGGTGGCATTGGAAGCGATTCGAGGTGAGAAGACCGTGGCCGAGATCGCGGCACACCACGAAGTGCATGCGACCCAGGTGACGGCCTGGAAGACGGAACTGCTGCAGAACGCGGCGGCGATCTTCGGCGGGGATGTGGTGGCGGCGGACGGCAAGGAGCGCATCCGGGAGCTGCAGGCGAAGATCGGCGAGCTGACGATGGAGAACTCGTTTTTAGAGGGCGCGCTCGGGAAATTCCCCGGCCTGAGCGCAAAGCGATGATCGAGCGGGACGGTGAGGTATCGGTGAAACGCCAGGCGGAGATCCTGGATCTGAGTCGCTCGAGCGTTTACTACGTGGCGCGGGGCTTGCCGGAGCGGGATCTGAAGCTGATGCGGATTCTGGACGAGTTGCACCTGAAGTGGCCGTTCTACGGGGCTCGCAAGCTGACCCGGGAGCTGCAAAACCAGGGCCACGAGGTCGGCCGGCGGCATGTGAGGACGCTGATGCGGCGGATGGGCATGGAGACGATCTACCGTAAACCGCGCACGAGCATCCCCGCGCCCCTATCTGCGATCTACCCCTACCTGCTTAACGGCCTGAAGATCGAACGGCCCAATCACGTCTGGGCCGCCGATCTGACTTATATACCGATGGCCCATGGGTTTCAGTATCTGGTGGCCATCATCGATGTGGGCAGCCGCAAGACGCTCTCCTGGAGGGTGTCGAACACGATGACGCCGGACTTCTGCCTCGAGGCGCTACAGGAGGCGCTGGGAAAATACGGGAAGCCGGAGATTTTCAACACGGACCAGGGATCTCAGTTTACCAGCGGGGAGTGGATCGATACGCTGAAGGCGGCCGGAGTGCAGATCAGCATGGACGGCAAGGGACGATGGATCGACAACGTGTTTATCGAACGGCTGTGGCGCAGCGTCAAGTACGAGAACATTTACCTGCGCGCCTACGAGAACGGCACGCAGCTACGACGAGGACTGAGCGAGTACTTCGATTTTTATAACGGTCGGCGCATTCATGAGGCTCTCGGCTACGCCACGCCCGACGAGGTGTATTTTGCGGGGCTCGCGCCTCTCATGGCGGCCGCGGCATGATCGCAAAATCCGATGCGTCATCGATTTTTCGGGACACCCGAGGTAGCGGGTCGATCGAGATCTCGGTTCCTGGAGCGTTTACGGCGGTCGGATTTTTCAGGCCAAAGAAAAAAACCGGAGCTTCTGCCGCTAAACGCGGCAGACTCTCTCTGTTCAAGACCATTGACGAAGACCGCAGAGCAAGACACGATCACATCAACCGCTCAGGCAGATCCACTTATCCCGGAAGAATTTCTGTCCAAACAAGCGGAGCCACCCCTAACCTAGCAAGCAAGCGCGCATTGCACTCCGCCGCTGCACGGAAAAAATCTCGCCCTCGGCTTCATTTTCGCGAGATTTCAGTAGACGATGTCATAACGGACTTACTCGACCTATTCGGTCACTTGGGCCTTGATGCCGGTCGCCTAGCCGCGCGTGTTGTGGGATTAAATCCAGCAGCGAAGCCGTCTCGCAGGCTATATCCCTACGCATCCGTCATTGGAGAACTCCTAACCGCTTGGCATAAGGATCCAGAATACTTGGATGACCTTGGCAATCCTGCGCCAATTCGACTGCGCGGTGACCGCCGCTCTTTTAGCTGCCTAGCCAACAGAACTTTGCCGACGATGAACCCTAGATCTCTACTTTCAGAGCTTGAGCGAATTGGCGCAGTAACGGTCGACGCCAAGAAATACATTCATGCTCACATGCGCTCGCTTCCAGTGTACGAGAACAAGCAGTTGGCTATTCAACACACGCTTGTATCTTTGGATAACTTCGTTCGAACCCTACGACATAACCTAAATAGCACCCCGTCCAACTCCAATCAGCTGTTTCACCGTGTTGCATGGAATGGAGATCTTGACGCACTGGAGATCCCAGCACTGAAGATAAGAGTGAAGAGGCATGGACAGAACTTCTTGGAGTCCTGCGATAACTGGATGGCGCGCAAAGCCAAGCCCCCTACGAGCAAATCCAAGAAGCGAAGTAAGCGAGCACAGGCATTTATAGGCGTGTATCTCGCAGTAGATGGTGTTTAGTGAACAACTCAGGCGGACTAGCCAACACGCCGAAAATTCCGCCTCTTGCTGGGTGTGACCTTTCTCAGTTTGGGCTCTGCCAACGACTCATGGTAGAAAATCGTGACACTTACTCGGCCCGCCCGAGATTGACGCTTCTTGGAGAGCCGGCCCGGTGCTTCTCCAACCATGGATTCATGTAATTCCGCCAAAAAATCGGAGCCCTTGCTCGCCAATTCCTTGCGAAACAGAGGCATTGCGGCCAGTGGAATGTTGGTTCCCGAAACGCTGGCTATAAATTTGGCTTGCTCCGGGTCTCTCATGTTCTGCAACATCGTCGACAAGAGTTCCGTCGCTCGGTCACCGAAGGAACGAATGGCCTGCGGAGTCATTCCTCTTTCAACTGCGGCTGATGTCTTTGCGCGGATTAGTCGAGACGAAAGCACCTCCGCAGCGCCAGTTTGCGTTAACTCATCAAGCATGGCTCTTGTTGGAATGCCACGACCGTGATTTCTAACCAACACATCGAATGTGGCGCCACGACCATAAATTTTTAGATCGGCTGGCTTACCGTTGGCTGTCGTATATTTCGGATCCTGATGCCAAATAGCGAGCACTTTGTTAGTCGATTGTTGCCGCCGATCATCCAATTGTTGCGAGGAACCAGACCTTGATTTTAGTATTTTGGATATCTCCGCGCGCGGTATGCCAGTAGACGCGGCTATACCGGAAATGTTAACTCTCCCCATGACTTCCAGCTGTCTGGTGGCGACGCTTCGAACTGCCGCCTGGCGCAATATTGCGCGCAAATCTTGAGGGTTCAAGCCAGCGTCGAGAACGAATCCGACCAGAGGCTCCAACAATTGCACGAGGGCTTTTCTAGCAACGACGCATATATCGTTGTGATTTATCCTAGAACTCAGTTCGGATTCGTCGGATGGCACTTTTTCAATGATCCAGAAATTGCTATGTCGGCGATGGCCAGCTGTGCCACACGCTTTCGCGGTGGTTTAATCGTGGACCGGCTCATAGGACTAATTGCGCACGAATTCTCGAGATGGATCTATAGGTCGTCAAGCAAATATACGTTAAAATTAAATTGCTGATGGGCTGAACACAGACATTCGTGGAGGGGGGATTGGGCGCCTATGTCGCTCGACTTATCTGTGGATTTCCCTCGCCCAACCCTCCTCCCCCACCTACTCCGCCCGACCCGCGGCGGCGCAGCAGGCGTTTTGATCGTATTCGCACTCCTTCTCAGCGTAGCCGCCAAGGGTGGGCTGGTGGGAATCCCCTTGGCGTTGATACTGACGTCCTGGTTTTTCAAGTACGCCTACATCCTCTTTGACCACACCGTGCGCGGCTTCGACGAGCCGCCGGCCCTCGATATCGGCATGCTGAACCCTCTCGACGAGCAGCGTCCGCTCGCTCAGGTGGCGATCGCGGCTCTGATCTGCGCCGCGGTGATATTCGCTGGGCACACCATGGGCTCCGTCGCCGCCGCCGTCATCGCGGTCGCGTCGGCCCTGCTCCTGCCCGCCTCGATTGCCGTCCTCGGCCTGGAGGGAAATATCTTGAAGGCGGCAAATCCCGTGGCCTGGGTGCGCATGGTCTTAGGGCTGGGTCCAATGTACGCCCTCGTTCTGGGGGTTATCTGTGGCTATGCACTACTTATAGCGGTACTGGAACGGTGGGAACTGTGGTTACCCGTGCAAATCGCCATATATATGTTTTGCATTCTGTCCATATTCAGCGTTCTAGGCGGAGCGCTGTATGAGAGGCGGCACGAGCTGGGGCTGGAAACCTGGGCCTCGCCCGAACGTACTGAGGAGTTGCGGAACCAGCAGGAGCTGCGCCGCAGCGAGCAGGAGGTGCTGGAGGCCTACGGACTGGTGCGCGCGGGTTCGCACGCCGACGCCTGGCAGCGGCTGCAGTCCTGGCTGGCCGCGCGCGGGCATGCGCCCGAGGAATACCGTTGGTTGTGCGGCCGGGTCGCCAGCTGGACCGATCCGCGCTACGTCACTCGGCTCACCGAGGACTACGTCGACCGCCTGCTGGCGCTGAAGCGCAGCGGCGAGGCACTCGACGTCGTGGCCGCACGCTTGGGCGACGATCCTGCCTTTCGCCCCAAGTCCGCGGCCGCCACGCTGCAGGTTGCACGGATCGCCGCGGTCGGAGGCGGAACGGCGCGGGTTGCGCGAGCTCTGCTCGCGGATTTTCCGGCGCGCTTCGCCGGCGACCCCTGCGTCCCCGCCGCCGCGGCACTCGCGCGCCAATTGCAGATGTAACGCATCAAATGTGCACAATTGCTCAGCCATGACCATCGCCCTCGAATCGCCCGATCAGCCTGAAGTGATCGCCCTCATTGCTGAGCTGGACGCTTACCAGGACACCCTGTATCCGCCCGAGAGTAGGCACCTACTGGACCTGGCTTCGTTGAAGCAACCCAACGTCTTGTTTGCCGTCGCGAGGGACGGTACGGGCCATGTAATCGGCTGTGGGGCGGTAGTCGTCCGCCCTGAATTCGGCGAAATCAAACGCATGTATGTCAGTCCTCGCGGCCGAGGGCAAGGCATCGCCAAGAAACTCCTGGCCCTGCTCGAGTCCCGGGCAATCGGCTCTGGCTGTCAGTTGCTCACGCTCGAAACCGGACCGTACCAACCGGAAGCGCTGGCTCTGTATGCCTCAGCCGGCTATGAGCGCCGCGGACCGTTTGGCGACTACACCGATGACCCGCTGAGTGTGTTCATGCAGAAACACATCGTCGCCTGAGAGCGGCAAGCCGAGCACCGCTCAACCCATACGCACCAAAGGCGCACACTCCCCGGGCAACGCGCGCCTTGATTGGGTGCATGATTGCGGCGCGGTAGACGCAAGTACATGATTGAGTGGGAACGCGCGGGCTTGGCATGGAATTCGCTCAAAATCCAAATGGAGGGGGATTTTTGGCCAGCAGACCTTACAACGAGATGTCCTTGGGCGACGGCGCGGCCCGCGCCCACTACCTGCGCTATGCCCAGTGGCTCACCCATCAGCCCGCCGAACGATTGGCGCAAAAGCGTGCCGAGGCCGACGCTCTTTTCCATCGCGTCGGCATCACCTTCGCCGTGTACGGGCAGGAAGAGGGTGCGGAGCGCCTGATCCCCTTCGACATCGTGCCCCGCGTCCTGCCTCTGGAGGAATGGATCCGGCTCGAAGGCGGCCTGAAGCAGCGCGTGCGCGCGCTCAATGCCTTCATCCACGATATCTACCACGAGCAGCAGATTCTCAAGGCGGGCGTGATACCCGCCGAGCAGGTCCTCTGCAACTCCCAATACCGTCCCGAGATGCAAGGGGTGGATGTGCCCGGGGGCATCTACGCCCACATCGCCGGCATCGACATCGTGCGCGACGACGCCGGCGAATTCCGCGTGCTCGAGGACAACCTGCGGGTCCCCTCCGGCGTCTCCTACATGCTCGAGAACCGCAAGATGATGATGCGCCTGTTCCCGGAGCTATTCTCCGGGCATCGCGTGGCACCGGTCGACCACTATCCGGATGTGCTGCTCGACAATTTGCGCAGTGTCGCTCCCACCGGAGCGGCCGACCCCACGGTGGTGTTGCTGACTGCGGGCGCCCACAACAGCGCCTACTTCGAGCACGCCTTCTTGGCGCAGCAGATGGGCATCGAGCTGGTGGAGGGCCAGGATCTGTTCGTCCGCGACGAAGCGGTGTTCATGCGCACCACCCAGGGGCCGCAGCGCGTCGATGTGATTTATCGCCGCATCGACGATGATTTCCTCGATCCTCTGGTGTTCCGCCCGGATTCCATGCTCGGGGTGCCCGGACTTCTGACCGCCTACCGCGCCGGCCGCGTCACCATTGCCAATGCCATTGGCACCGGGGTGGCCGACGACAAGTCGATTTATCCCTTCGTGCCCGACATGATTCGCTTCTATCTCGGCCAGGCGCCCATCATCGCCAATGTGCACACCTGGATGTTGCGCCGCACGGAGGACAGGGACTACGTGCTCGCGCACCTGCCCGAGCTCGTGGTCAAGGAAGTCCACGGCGCCGGGGGCTATGGCATGCTGATTGGACCGGCCGCCGCCAAAGCTGAAATCGACCTGTTTCGTAAACTCATCCTCGCCGCTCCCGAACGCTACATCGCGCAGCCGACGCTGGCGCTCTCGACCTGCCCCACCTTTGCCGACGAAGTGCTCGCGCCCCGCCACATTGATTTGCGTCCCTTCGTGCTGTCGGGCAGGGAGGTGACCATGGTGCCGGGCGGCCTCACCCGCGTGGCCCTGCGCGATGGGTCACTGGTGGTCAATTCCTCCCAGGGCGGCGGCACCAAGGACACCTGGGTGCTGGAGAACTGATGCTCAGCCGCACCGCCGATCATCTGTACTGGATGTCGCGCTACATCGAGCGCGCCGAAAGCCTGGCGCGCATGGTCGATGCGCATCACCGCATGTCGCTGCTGCCGCACTCCCCCGACACCCTGGCCCAGTCCCTCGGTGCGACCATGACGGCGTTGCACATGGAAGAGGCCTACCGCAAGCACCACGGCACGGTCGAACCGCGCGCCGTGTTCGAGTTCGTCAGTCTGGACCGCGACTACGGCGGCAGCATCTTCAGCTGCCTGCGCGCCGCCCGCGAGAATGCGCGCGCCGTGCGCGGCTCGCTCACCTCGGAGCTCTGGGAGACCCTGAATTCCACCTGGCTCGAGGTGCGCTCGCTGGTGGCGCGCCGCGCATCCCACCCGGACATCGGGCATTTCGTCGAATGGGTCAAGGAACGCTCCCATCTGACCCGCGGCGTCACCATCGGCACCATGATGCGCGATGAGGCGTTTCACTTCACGCGCATCGGCACTTTCATCGAGCGCGCCGACAGCACCGCCCGTATTCTCACGGCGCACCAGGGTGACCTTGTGCCCGGCGCGGACGCGAGCGCCGTGCCCGACCCCTATGAGTGGAGTGTGCTGCTGCGCGCACTGTCCGCCTTCGAGGTGTACCGGCGCGCCTTCCGCGATGTGATCACGCCGCTGAAGGTGGCGCAGCTCCTGATTCTGCGCGACGACATGCCGCGCTCGCTGCTGCGCTGCTGCAAGGAGGTCTATCAGAACCTCAAGTCGGTGGCGAACGAGCAATCGGCGGAGACCGAGCGGCGCGCCGGCGAAATGCACGCCCTGCTGCACTTCACGCGCATGGAGGAAATCACCGCGGGCGGACTGCCGCGTTTCCTCGAGAATTTTCTCGCGCGCGTGCGCGACCTCGGCGATCGTATCGCCTCGGATTTCCTGCTACCCCCCGCGGAGGCGTGAACCCATGCAAATGCACATCCGGCACGAGACTCGTTACCGCTACGAACGGCCCGTCAAATACAGCGTGCAGAGCCTGCACCTGACGCCGCGCCGCGACGAGAGCCAGCGCGCCCTGGTCTGGACCATCACCGCCCCCGGACGGCGGCTCGAGCAAGTGGATGCCTACGGCAATATTTCCCATCTGCTCACTATCGAGGAGCCGCACCGCGAGATTCAAATCGTCGTGCGCGGCGTGGTCGAGACCGTCGATACCGAGGGGCGCCAGGACGACGGCCCGCTCTCGCCGCTCGCCTATCTCGCCCCGACTCTGCTGACGGCGCCCAATGATGAGCTGCGGGCATTCGCGCACAGCGCCCTGCAGGCCGTCACCGAGCCGCGCGCCCGCGCCCAGGCATTGGCGGAAGCGGTGTTCGGCGCGGTGCGCTACAAATCCGGCACCAGCGACGTGCAGGATAGCGCAGCGGTGGCGTTCCGTAGCGGCGAGGGTGTCTGTCAGGATCATGCGCATGTGTACATCGCCTCGGCCCGCGCGGTGGGAATGCCGGCGCGTTACGTGAGCGGCTATCTGTACACCGGCGACACCAAGGATGCGGCCAGCCACGCCTGGGTGGATGTGTGGCTGGGCGCGGAGATCGGCTGGCAGAGCATGGACGTGACCCACAAGCGCCCCGCGGTACGCACCTACTGCCGGCTGGCCGTGGGACGCGATTACCTGGACGCGGCGCCGGTGCGCGGCGTGCGCCATGGCGGCGGCGACGAGAAAATGGAGGCCAATGTGATGGTCGCGGAGTCCGCGCAGCAGCAGTAGCGCCGTTTCGGGGTCGGCTCGAGCGCGCCAGTTGATGTAGACTTTTACGCCATGACTTACTGCGTCGGCTTGCTGGTCGACACCGGTCTCGTGATGCTCTCTGATTCACGGACCAATGCCGGTGTCGATCAGGTGAATACTTTCCGCAAAATGGCGACGTTTCAGCAGGCGAACGAGCGCGTGCTGGTGCTGCTGGCGGCGGGAAATCTCGCCATCACGCAGGCGGTCGTGAACTTGCTTCAGGAGAACGGGACTGAGTCCGGCGAGCCGGCGCGCATCTTCCAAGCCTCCAACATGTTCAATGCCGCGCGCGTCGTGGGCGATGCGCTGCGCGAAATCCACGAACGCGATGCCGAGTCCCTGAAAGAGCTGGGGCACGAGTTCAACGGCACCTTCATCCTGGGCGGCCAGATCAAGGGCGAGGAGCCGCGGCTGTTTCACATTTATTCAGCCGGAAATTTCATCGAAACATCGATCGACACGCCGTATTTTCAAATCGGCGAATCGAAGTACGGCAAACCCATCATCGACCGGGTCATTTCACGCAGCAGCAGCTTGGCGCAAGCGGCGAAGTGCGCCCTGGTGTCCATGGATTCGACCATCCGCTCGAACCTGTCCGTCGGACCGCCGCTCGATCTGGCCATCATGCGCCGCGATGAATTCAAGCTCGCCACCCACATCAGCATCGACATGGACAATGAATACTTCTCGCTGATCCGCAAGCGCTGGGGGCTGGCGCTGCAAGAAGTCTTCAGCGAGTTGCCGAATCCGAACTGGTGACGCCGGCGCCGCGCGGGCGTAGCAGCGCTGCATAAGGACCGCTCAATCTCTTCGCAAGTTGAGAAGCAGGTCCTCAACGATCTCTTGCAGCACGTCATGCAGGGTCTGGCGCGGCAGGCTGGGCACGCCGCCGGCCTCGAGAATTTTCACGCCCACCGTCGGCAACGCGGTGGGCAGGTCAAAGCGGGTACCCACATCCAACAGTCCGGCAGGTATGGCCGCGGCAGTTCGCAGGGTGACCCCCATGCCGGCGGCGGCCGTTGCCCAGAGACCGCCCAGACTCGGGCTGCTGGCCGCAATTCGCCATGCAATGCCCGCCGCATCGAGCGCCTGAATCGCCGCCGTGCGAAACATGCAAGGATGCTCGAGCAATAGCAGCGGCAGCGCCGCCTCGCGCGACCATTGAAAACTGGCGGCCGCGATCCAAGCCATGGACGTGCTGCCGAGCTGGGAGCGTTGCGCTGGCTCGTCGGCACCGAAGATGAGGGCGATATCCAGCTCCCCATTCGCCACCGCCCGATCGAGCGCGGTGTTTCGATCGACGCGCAGCTCGACGACGATCTTCGGGTGGGTCTTGCCGAATCTCGCCATGGCCTGCGGCAGCAGCGTGTGTTCGAAGTCCACGGACATGCCGAATTTGATGCTGCCGACGTACTCGTGACTGCGGACGTAGGCAATGGCCTCACCGCTCAACGCCAGCATGCGCTCTGCATAGCGCACCAGCGCGCGGCCAGCCTCGTTCAGCACCAGGGCGCGACCCCGACGGTCGAACAGCGCGGTGCCGATGAGAGCCTCGAGTTTCTGTATTTGCAGACTCACCGCCGACTGTGTCCGCCCGACGCGCGCGGCCGCCCGCGCCAATGACCCGGTCTGGCTGACGGCCACCAGGGTTTGCAACAGCAGCAAATCGAGGAGTGGGGCCTTCATGAGATATATGAGCTATTCAAATGCAAATATCCATAATAACTCGATTTACTTAAGTATAGCGCATTTATAGACTGTCACCCATGCAGTCATCCGCGTCAGGAGCGTCGATATGAGATCCACCCATTACCCGATCGAGCTCGCAGCCACCTTCGACATGGCGCAAATCGAGGAGCGCGTTCGGCTGCGCGGACACGCGTTCGAGCACCTGGATGGCCTGGCCATGAAAGCGTTTCTCGTTCAGTCCGTGGCCAAAGGGGCGACTCGCAATCGCTATGCGCCCCTCTATGTATGGGACAGCGATCGAGCGATCTCAGAATTTCTGATCGGGCCCCTGTTTGGCGGGGTCATCGAGTCCTTTGGCCGCCCGAACGTGATCGATCGGCGGGTTCTCGTGTTCGCCGTGACCGATCGCAGCGTTCATCCCACTCTGGCCACCTTCGAGACCGCGGTCTCGGACCCAGCCGCGCGACCGGCGGAACTGTGGGAGTTCGAAGCCCGGCGCCATCGCGAGATTTTGCAGACGCCGGGCCTGCTGATGGCCTGCACTCTGCTGGACACCCAGGGGTGGAACATCACCCGCGTCCAATTGTGGGCCAATGAGGACAGCGCGCAGGCAACAGGCGTCGGGCCCGATGCCGAACGATTCGAGGTGCTGAGAGCCGTGGGCCCTGCGCTCAATCACTAGGCCTGACCCACAGCCGCGCCGAACACTCAACCAACCGACAACACACAGGAGAAGACCATGCCATTCGTTCGAGTTTCCGTCGCCCGAGAGACTTCCGATGAAGATTTGAAACTCATTTCGGATGCCATCCACGAATCGATGGTGGCGACATTCAACGTTCCGGAGAAAGATCGATTTCAAGTCCTGACTCGACACGCATCCAACGAGATCAGCTGCGCACCCGAGTACCTCGGTATTACGCACAGCGGGCCCCTGGTACTCATTCAAATCACCTGCAACGAGGGAAGGACGCTCGAGATGAAAAAGGCGCTGTTCACGCAACTGGCTTCTTCCATCGCGGCACGCACGGCCGTTGCCGCGGCGGATGTCATCGTCAGTCTGGTTGAAGTCAAAAAGGAGAATTGGTCCTTCGGCAACGGCATCGCGCAATACGCCTCTTGAGGACGCACGAGAACGCCGCGGCTAATCCTGGCTCTGATCCTTGCGCGCGCCGCCCGGCTCGTCCACCACTTCGCCGTGCGCCGCGCCGGGACAGAGGGTCTGCGGCAGCAGTGCGCCCGGCGCATAGGGGCTCGATCCGGCGACGGCGATCTGGTAGCACCTCGAATTGATCCACACGATCCAATCGCCGCTCTCGGTCTTGTAGTGGTCGCCGGCGTTGTGGCGGGTCCGCGGCCACCACCAGTCCTCCGCCGGAGATCTGGACATCGGGACGTCGGGCTCATGACTGCGAATCTCGAACGCCTGCACCGCCCGGCGTGCCTCCGCCTTCCAATCCACGCCCGATCCATTACCCACCGAAGAGGAAGCAGAAGGCGCCTGCGAGGACCCGATGGAGCCGAGCAACAAGGGCTCCACCGAGATGGCCGTATCGCCTTTTATGCGCTGCGGGCGGGCGTTCTCGGCGCGGATCTTGGGAAAACTGGCCGCCGGCACGTACACCAGCTGCAGGGGATAGTTGGCCGTCAAGGCAATCAGCTCGGTTCGAGAGCCGCGCATGAGCGCCGCCAGAACCGCCAAATGCAGGGCGAGCACCGCGCAAAGTGCCAGCAAGCGCGACAGTCTCCAGCCCCTTGACTGATTCATTACTGACTTCGCTCGTGTTACGGCCGCCGGACTCTTGATGATGGACTCGGAGCAGCCGGTTTGGTTCCTGGCCATCCTGTCACCCCATGCCCCTACGCCGCTGTGTCGTGGGTTCGGATTTGTCTTGACTTGTACAATTGTACATATACAATATCATTCATCGTGGAAATAGTCATCGACACGTCGGCGCTATTGGCGGTCGTCGCCTTGGAGCCAGAAAGAGCCGAACTAATTCGTCTCTCTCAAGGCAAGACACTGATAGCACCTTCTTCGGTTCACTGGGAAATCGGCAATGCGCTGTCTGCAATGTTCAAGCGCAAAGCGATTGAACTGGACGAAGCGTTGAAAGTACTGGATGCATGCGCCGCCATACCGATTCGGCTGGTCGACCCGTCTTTACAGCAGGCAGCGCGTCTGTGCCAGCAGCTGAATATCTACGCGTACGACGCCTACGTCATAGCGTGTGCGATCAATCAGCGGGCACCGATCCTAAGCCTGGACAATGGTTTGAAGGAGAGGGCAAGAAGTCTCAAGCTGGCGATCTTGGAGGTCAAAGCCGCATGAAAGCCTATACGTATTCCGAAGCACGCGAGAATTTTGCCTCCGTGTTGGAAGAAGCCGAACGTTACGGGGCGGTCGAGATACGACGGCGCGACGGCGCGGTTTTTCGCATTCAGCCCGCTCCAAAGTCCAAATCGTCGCCCTTGGACGTGCCGGGCGTGAAGCTCAAGGTAAGCACGGAAGACCTGGTGGCTGCGGTGCGCGAAGGACGAGAACGTTCGCGCCGCTGAGCGACATCGGCACGCCTCGTTATCACTGGCCCCGGTCGGGCCCGCTAGTGGCTGCACCCCGCGTTGAAATCATACCCCGCGAGCGAGCGGGGTTTGCCCAGCAAGAAGCCCTGCGCATAGTCGACGCCGAGCGAGCGCACCGCCTGCAGCTCCGTGTCGGATTCCACGGACTCGGCCACAGTTTGAACGCCCAGATCGCCCGCCATGCGCACGATGGCGGAAATCATCGCCCGCGCCACCCGATCCGTCGGTGCGGCCCCGACCAAGGCGCTGTCGATCTTGAAATAATGCGCCGGCACCGTTCGCAGGTACCCGTAAGACGGTGCATGGCCGCCGAAGTCATCCAGCGCCACCTCGCACCCCAGCGCCTCGAGACGCCGCATGGACTCGCCCACGCTGATATTGCCCGAGGAAGCGAACTGTTCCGTAATCTCGAAGCACAGCGCCTGCGGCGGCAGGCCGCTCTTGAGCACGCAGGACTCCACATAGCTGATGAAATTGACGTCCGTCATCGACTGCGACGCCAGATTGATGGAAAACACCGCCGGCACCCGCGCCCACAGCTTGCGATTGTTGACCAGCCACACCAATAGCGTGCGCACCACCCAGCGGTCGATGGCCGGCATCAAGCGGCGGTCCGCCGCCGCGCGCAGGAATCTGCCGGGCTCGAGCAGGCTGCCGTCGGACGTGCGCAACCGCAGCAGCACCTCGTAATGCCCCATTCCCTGCTGTTCGCGCAGCGAGCAGATGGGTTGCAGAAACAGCTCGAAGCGCTCGGCATGCAGCGCATTCTCGATCAGCGCCAGCTGCGCCTCATCCCCCTGCGGCAGGGACGGCAATGCGCAGCGCCGTTCGAATTCCGCGGCCAGGCACACCAGGACCGGCGCGAGGCGTTGTTCCAGCGGCTCGGCGGTGCGCGGATCGATGACCTCGGAATCGATGCTGAGCCGCACCACGCCATTGACCTCGCCGCGCGCATCGCGCACCGGAATCGCCACCGCATAGCGCTCGCCGTCGTGCTCGCCATAGGTCATGTCGGAGCCGCCGGCCGCGGCGCCGGTCAGAGAATCCTCCACCAACTGATGGCCCTCGGGGGGCAGGAAATCCTCGCTCAGCCACAGCGTGTCCGCGGCAAAATCATGCAGCGACACACTGCAAACCTCCGGTGCCAGCGCACGAATCACCTGCGCCAATGCGGCGAGGGTTTGGCTCGAAGCAGCTTCTGCGGTATCACCTAGCTTGATGGTCACGTGCGGCGCCTGTGGTCTTGCGATCAAAGGCCATGGTAGGTCCGCGACGAGTTCAAAGGCATGTCGCCGCGCGCCGACGTACGCGACGGGCGACACGAGAAGTCCTCAGCAATAAGTTAACCGCGCACTGCGGGCACCGCTGCGGGCACCGGGAACTTCCACTGCAATTCCCGCAGCTTCGGCACCATCCACAGCCAGCCGACCAATCCCAGCACGCTCACCGCCGCCGCCACCACGAAGGCATTGGTGTAATGCCCAGTGCTCTGAATGATGTAGCCGGTGAGCCACGGCGCGATGATCCCCGGCAGGTTGCCGAGCGAGTTCTGAATACCCACCCAGCGGCCTGAGGCCCGCGGGCCGGCTAGGATCTCGCACATGGCATACACGCCCGGTGAGGAAGCCCCGCACAGGGCCTGATAAATGAACAAGCTGGCCAGTGCTACGGTGGGCGAGCCCATGGCCATGGCCAGCATGCAGACCACCGACCCCAAATGAGCCACCGCCATCACCGTCTTGTAGCCTGCGTTGGCGGACCCGCCGCGCGCGAGGTATCGGTCGATGCCCCACCCCGCCGCGAAGGCGCTCAAGGCATTGACCAAGTAGGCGCTCGTCGCCAGCCACGCCATGCCAACCACGGAAAATCCCCGCTCGGTCTGCAGGTACGAGGGCAGCCACGACAGCATGAAGTAGAACACGTAGTTGGTCGAGAACAGCCCGAGCGAGGTACCCCACAGCGACGGCTGCTTGAGAATCATCCACCACGTCGGCAAATCCTCCGAGCCTGCGCGCACGGCGGTGCGTACCTGCCCCGCCACCCGCGACCAGGGAAAGAGCCACAGCAAGGACAGCGTGCCGAACACCCAGAACCCCGAGCGCCAGCCGAATTGCGCGATGATCAAACCGCCCGCGATGGTGCCCACCACCGGGCCGGTCAGATAGCCGAGCGCGACGATGCCGTTGGCCATCCCCAAGCCTTCGGCCGGCACGATCGCCGCCAGTATCTTGGCGACTCCCGGAAAGCCGGCGCTCTCGCCCAGGCCCAACAGCAGCCGCAGCACCAGCAGGGCCGTGAAGGTATGGGCAAATCCGATGAGTATGGTGGCCGACGCCCAAATAGTGAGGCCCGCCGCGAGCATCCGATGCGCGCCGTAGCGTTCGGCCAGCCAGCCCACCGGAATCTGCGTCCAGGCATAGGTCCAGGAAAAGGCCGACAGCAGCATGCCCATCTGCACGTAGTCCAGATGCAGATCGCCCTGCATCAAGTGCGCCGCCGTAGCCATGTTGCCGCGGTCCACGTAATTGATGAACAGCAGCACCGCCATCAAGATGACGACGGGGCTGCGGGCGGCCCGCGCCGGATCGAGGGCGGCTAGAGCGCGGGAATTCAGCTGGCGTAATCCGAGTGGGCGCGATCGAGTACCCGCTTCAAGGCATCGAAGTGCAGATCCGCGCGATCCCGTCCCCCGACCACGCCCCCCGAGCTGAACTGTGCCACGGTCTTCTTGATGACCGCGTCGGGAATGAGCTGCAAAGGCCGGCCGGTCGACAAGGCCAGCACCTGAGCCTGCGCGGCGCGCTCGAGAAAGTACAGCCGCTCAAAGGCCTGAGGAATCGTGTTCGCCACCACCAATACGCCGTGATTGGCGAGCATGAGCACGGACTTGGACCCAAGCACCCCCGCCATGCGTTCGCCCTCCGAGGTGTCGAAGGCCAGACCGCTGTAAGTCGAGTCGTAGGCCACGTCCTCGTAGAAACCCAGCGCACTTTGAACCGCCATCTCGAGGCGTGGGTTCTGCAGCATGCACAGCGCCGTCGCATACGGCATGTGGGTATGCAGCACACAGCGTCCCTGCGGTGATAAACGATGCACCGGCTGATGGATGAAGAACGCGGTGTCTTCCACCGACCCCTGCCCGCTCAGCACCCGCCCGCTGAAATCCACCACCATCAAGTCGCTCGCCTTCACTTCGGACCAATGCGTGCCGAAGGGCGGCAGCAGGAATCGGTCCGTATAGCCCGGCACCAGCAACGTCAGATGATTGTCGATGCCCTCGTTCAGGCCGAAGCGCTCCGCCAGCCGGTAACACGCCGCGAGATCGACTCGGGCGGCACGTTCCGCATCCGCCGACGGTTGTACGGGCTTGAGACTCGCATTCATATCAATGGCCTCCCGCAAACAGCGTTCCCACCGCGATCCGCACCGCCGGCACCGCCCGCGGCGAAATTATCTCACCCGGCATGTATTCCACGACCTGCGCGTAGCCCTCGCCGGCCGGCTCGCCGTACACAAACACGCGTTCGCCCCGCACATCCACCACCCAGTACTCCTCGATGCCGTACCGGGCGTACAAGGCGCGCTTGGTGCTTTGATCGTAGGCGAAGCTGCTGTCGGAGACCTCGATCAGCAGCAACACATCCGACGCCGTGGGCCTGTGCCCATAGTAAAAATCCTCGCGCCATTTCAGCAGCATGATATCCGGCTGCGGCACCGAGTAATCGCCCAGCTTCACCGACCCACAGGGAGAAACCGTGACCGACCCGCCAACCGCCAGCACCAGGAGTTCGTTCAGCCGAGCCGTGATGGCCGAGTGCGGTGGGTTGATCCCCGGCTCGTTGATCATATCCCCCTCGATCAACTCCACACGGTCGTACTTGGTCAGCACCCCGGCCGCGATCATCTTATCGAGGCGCTCCACGCTGATTCGCGTGCGCTCGGGGGTCCACATCACGTTCATCACCTGCTCCAATTTAAGCCCGACCCAATTATAAGCCCGACCCAATCCTACATCGCCGTCGGCTGACTTGTCTGCCCTTCAAAATAAGGTAAACGCAGGGATTCAAGCTCTCCGCCGCCACATTCCGCGCGACGCGGCGTTTCCGCGGAAACGCCCGCCCCGTCTATTGCAGCAACCGATCCAGCACCGGCAACGGCACCGCTCCCTGCTTCAAGGCGCTCTCGTGAAACTCCTTCAAGCTGAACGAGGCGCCGTGCTTGGCCTGGTAGTGCGCTCGCACGTCCAGCCAGCCCTTGTAGCCCGCGTAATACGTCGGCAACTGGCAGGACGACAACTTGGCGCGCTGTAGCTTCGCCGTCGCCTCCTCCATTTCCTGATAAGTGCTCTTGGTCATCAGATCGAGCGCCTGTTGGTCCGTCATGCCCATGGTCTGCAGGCGCACATCCAAAATCGTATTGGCCAGGACTCGCAGCAATTGCTTTTGCAGAGTGAGCCGATAGCCCGGCGTGCCGCTCAGATAACCTTGTTCCGCCATGAGTTGCTGCGAGTACACCGCCCACCCCTCCACGTACGGGCCGTTGCCGAAGATATTGCGCAGCAAGCGGCGCGATTTCGGCTGTATTTCATTCGCATACTCGCCCTGCACATAGTGGCCCGGCATCGCCTCATGCACGGTCAGGTGCTGCACGCCCGAATCGTTGTATTCGCGCAGTTTCGAATCGATGCGCGACTGCGGCCAGTTGCTCGGAATCGGCGTCACCCAGAAAAAGGCGCCCAGTTTCGGCTCGAGCGCCGGCGCCGGATTGAAGCCGCCCACGCTGTACAAGCCCCGCATGAACACCGGCGTCTCAATGACCTCCAAATTGCCATTGGGCGGCAGCGTCAGCAGGTCCTTGGCTTTGACGAAGGCCGTCGCCGAGGCCAGCGCCTGCTTGGCCGACGGAATGAAATCCGCCGCCGTCGCATGCTGGCGCGCCACCTCCGCCAGCGCCTGCTCGACGGTCTTGGGCGCCGCCAGCCGCGCGATCTCGGCGCGCGTCTTGACCAGATCCGCCTCCGCTTCCGCCAAGAGTTGTTCAGGCGTCTTCCCCGTCGCCAGCACCAGGCGGAACTTCTTGGCGTAGCGCTCCTTGCCCAGCCGCCAGTCGCCGACTCTCTCGGCCAGATGGTCCTCGAGCCAATGGTTGAATCCGGCCAGGGCCGCATCCGCCGTCGCGGCGGCCTGGTCATAGCGCATGCGCTCGCCCGGCGGACAGTTGTCGCGCAGCACCGTGTCGATCAACCCGATGTTGCCGGTGTTCTCATCGCGCGCCACCCGGTTCCACACCTCGGGGGCGTCCTGCAGATTCGCCTCCGCCTGTTGGATCAGCTCCGGAACCTTGTTCAGCCGATTGATGATGTGCCGGTAACGCTCCGGTGCCGGCGCGTACTGCAGCACGTAGTGCGTGTACAGGCCGTTGCCCAGCAATTCCACATAGGTCGTGGGATTGTGGCGATAGCCCTGAATCTCATCCAGCTCGAGCCGCGACGCACCCAGCGCATCCCGCATGATGTCGACGTCGGCCCGCTGCTCCGCATCCAGCGATGCCGTATCGAGCTTGGCGATCCGCGCTTCCATCTCATGCAGAAAGGACTGGGAGGCCGCAATTCCCGATGGGCTGAAATCATCCAGCAAATCATCGAGCGAGGTGCCCTTGTGCACATGATAGCCGTAGCTGGTCGCCGTCGTCGGCGACAGCGCCAGGGTGCCGAAGACGAAGTCATCGACCAGTTGCTCGAATTGAGCGTCCTTCGACGCCGCCGGGGTGCCGGGCGAAGCGGCCCAGGCGCCCGAGCCGCACAGAACGCCCCAGAGAATGTAAGCCCAGGGAATGCCAGCGAGGTGACGACGTTTATTTTTCTTCATGGCCTATCATCGGGCAATTCTCGGCCCGATGCCACATCACTCCGGCCCAAGCCCTGAGTTAATATGCCCCTCGCCATGGCAGCCCCCTCGACATTCGGCAAGGTCATCTTGCGCATCGTGACGATCCTCGTCGCACTGCTGGCCGCGCTGTTGTTTGCACTGTGGATGAGGCCGCCCGAGATTCTGCGGGTCGGCGCCAACTACTCCGCCAAGATCGTCTGTTCCAATGTGTTCCTCGCCGGGCGCGACCCGGAGGAGGTGCTGCATACCGACGTCCAGGCGCCCGGGATCGCGCTGCTGCGACTCATGCGAGTCTCCGTCGATCGGCAGCAGCGCGTGGTCCGCGCGGGGTTGCTCGGCTTCATCGGCGACGGGCTGGCCGTGGCACGGCCAGGCACCGGCTGCGCCGTGGTCCCCGACGGCAACTTGGATTTCGCGATCCACGTGAACAAACTCGCCGCGCAAACCGACGGCGCCTCGGCCGCCGTTCCCGCCGCCCCGGCCACGACCACTGCCGCCTCCACTGCCGCTTCCACCGCCGCGGCCACGACCACCGCTGGCGGCGCCGCTGCGACGGCTGCTCCGGGCGCAGGCTCCGAGGCGCCATGGCCCGAGGGCAATGCGGTGGCAACGCGCGCCGTGTTCGATCGGATCCTCGCCGACGATGCGCTCACCGGCCCCGGCATGCGTGCCGTCGTGGTCGTCGATCACGGCCGCATCGTCGCGGAACGCTACAGCAGTAGCTTTTCAGCGGCGACCCCCTTGCTCGGCTGGTCCATGACCAAAAGCGTGCTCGCAGGACTGGTGGGCGCGCTCGTCAAAGAAGGCCGGCTCACCCTGGATCAATCCGCCGGCTGGGCGACGCCCGGCGGTGACGGCCGCGAGCGCATTCGAATCGCCGACCTGCTCTCCATGTCGAGCGGCCTGCGCTTCAACGAAGCCTACGGCGCGGTGTCGGACGTCACGCGCATGCTGTACTTGGAAGCCGACATGCCGGAGTTCGCCCGCGCGCAGCCGCTGGTGCATCCCGTGGGCGAGTTCTGGAGCTACTCGAGCGGCACGGCCAACATTCTGTCTCGCATTGCTCAAGATGCCGGCGGCAGTCTCGGCGCCCGAGTCGTTGCCGAGAGAATTTTCAAGCCGCTCGGCATGAGCAGCGCCATCGTCGAGACCGACGAGGACGGCACGCTGGTCGGCTCATCCTACATGTATGCCACCGCGCGCGACTGGGCCCGTTACGGGCAATTCCTGCTGCAAGATGGCCTCTGGCAGGGCCAAGAACTGCTCCCCCGCGGCTATGTCGCCATGATGGCCTCGCCCGTCGCCGCCTCCGGCGGTCAGTACGGGCACGGCTTGGTGTGGCTCTGGGGCTCCGACGCCCTGACGCCCGGCAAGAACCCCGACGCCGCCTTCGGCATTCCCGCCGATACCTTCTGGATGGAAGGTCACGACGGTCAAAGCACCGCCATCATCCCCTCGCGCAGCGTGGTCGTCGTGCGCCTCGGGCTCACCCCGGCTCGCGATCACTACCAGCCCCAGCCTCTGGTGAAGGCAATTCTCGACGCCGCGAGTAACGCTGGCTCCACGCCATGAGTTAGCGCGCCCGCTCCGCGTACAGCTTCACCAGCGAATAGAGAAAATCCCGCCCATCGTACAGCGACTGCACTCGGATGCGTTCGTTCAGGCCATGCACATTGCTCAGATCAGGATCGATGAACATGCCGCTGATGCCGTAGGTGGGGATGCCCGCGTGCGCGAAGTAAATCGCATCCGTGCCCGCGGCCTGCAGCACCGGCACCACTTCGATACCCGGATACATGCGGTGGGTCACCTGCTCGATGGGTTTCATGATGGCCGGGGTCAGCGGCGGCGGCACGACCACGGGATCCGAGGGTTCGACCGTGGTGACGGAGATCTGCGGATCCGCCATGAGCCGCACCAGCGTGGCGCGCGCCTCCTCGATGCCCACGCCCGGGAAAATGCGGCAATTGACATTGGCGCGGGCCCGCTGCGGCAGCGCATTGGTGGCGTGCCCGGCATCCATCAGCGTGGCGACGCAGGTCGTGCGCAGCATGGCATTCAAGCGCGGATCCTGCGACAGGAGGGCCGCGGCCTTGGCGTCGGCGGGATCGCTCACCAGGGCCTTCATCGCGGCGCCCGCATCGCCGCCCACGATGCCGGACATGCGGCTGAAGTAAGTTCGAGTCGTGTCGTTCAATTGCACCGGGAACTCATACGCGCTCAGCCGCAGCAAGCCCGCGGCCAGATGATAGATGGCGTTGTTCTTGACCGGACGGGAACTGTGGCCGCCGGGATTCAGCACTTCGAGACGATAGTCCTGATCGGTCTTCTCGCCCGCCTCGATTTCCATGACGACGCGACGCCCCTGATCATCCAGGATTCCGTACGCGAATTCATTCAACGCGAACTCGGCATCGATCAGGGACCGTTCGTGCTGCACCAGGTACTCGGCCCCCTCGAAGGCGGACCCCGCCTCCTCGCCGCAGGTGAGCGCCATCTTCAGCGTGCGCTTGGGCTTGTATCCCTCCTTGCGCATCCTCACCAGAGCATCCACCCACACGGCCGCCATGGACTTATCGTCGAAGGTTCCGCGGCCGTAGAAATAACCTCCCTCCTCGACCAACGTGAAGGGATCGCGCGTCCAGTCCTCCCGTCGCGCCTCGACCACATCCAGATGCGCCAGCAACAAAATAGCCTTGGCGGCGCGATCGGTCCCGGGCAGCACCGCGATGAGTCCGCCGTCCTTGGGGTGCTCAGCCACGGCAAAGGGGTGCAAATCGGATTCCGGATATCCGGCCGCCCGCAAATGCGCCGCCATCCTTTCGGCGGCCAGGGTGCAGCTGCCGACCGAATGACTGGTGTTGGTCTCGATGAGCTCGCGGTACAGCTCGCGGAAAGCCAGCTGGTCGGGGCGCGCAGCCGCCGGTGTCGGAGCAGTCTGCGCCGGAGCGGCCGACGAGACGGTCGCGGCGGCCGTCGCGACCACGGCCATCGCAGTCATGACGGCTGCGAAACTCGCCACCTCCGCAGCCGTCCCGCGGGTCTTTCGTAAAGAACGACGCGGCATCCACCGGCGCGGCAGCTGGAACATCGCAAGTCCTCTCAAGAAGCGTTGGGGGGTGTGGAGTTGACGAGCGTCGTGCCGTGGAGCCGGCGGCGGCGGCGGTGAGCCACCCACGCATACACCGGAGCGCATCCGATCAGCAGCAAGGCGGCAAATATCCCGGAGCGCTGATCCTCCATGATGGCGGCGATCAAGATCAAGATGCAGCCGAGCAGCACGATGCCCGTCGTGAACGGAAAGCCATAGGCCCGATACGGCCGAGGCATCGCCGGCTCCTTACGCCGCAGCACGAACAGCGCCGTGTAGGCCGACACGTAGTTGAGCAAGAACAGCACGGCGGCGACGGCGACGATCTGCTCGAAAGTGCCGCTCATGATGAGCGCCGCGGCGCCGATGCTCGAGACCGCCAGCGCGACCCGCGGCGTGCCCCCGGCGCTGACCAACGCGGCCTTCGCCGTGAAGAAGCCATCCCGGCCGATGGCCAGCAGGATGCGCGGGGTCAGCAGCATGACCGCATTGACCAGACTCAGCACGGTCAGCAGCGAGATCACCGTGACGAGCTCGGCGCCGCCGCGCGGCAACACCACTCGCGCCGCCTCCGCGGCCGGCAGTTGCGAGGCGGCCAGCACCGGCAAGGGCAGTACTCGCAGCATGGCGATGTTGATGATGAGGTACATGGCGGCCACCAGCAGCGTGCCCCCGATGAGCGCGCGCGGCATGGTCAGTGCGGGTTGAGTGCTTTCCTCAGCCATGTAAATGGGTGAGTACCAGCCATCGTAGGTCAGGAACACCGCGCGCAAGGCCGACACCACCGCGGCCACCATGCCGAGGGACAGGAGCGGCAGAGAAACCGCCGAGGTCGGCGGCGGCGGCCCGGATGCACCCGCCGGCGTCGAGAGAAAACAGCCAACCACCAGCACCATGAGCATGAGACCGACGCTCAAGCTGATGATGCGCGTGAGCGTACTGCCCATGCGCAGCCCAGCCCAATGCAGCGCCGTGAAGACGCCGATGACGGCAATGGCCAGCAACCGAGGATTGACAGCGAGAGCCGGCCAGAGTTTGCCGAAAAACACCGCCGCGGTGAGCGCACCATAGGCCAGCGAGGCGACTTGATTGACCCAGTCGCTCCATCCCACCACGAATCCCGGCCCATCGCCGAAAGCACGCCGGGCATATATGTAAAATCCACCCGCCTCCGGCAGCATGGCGGCCAGTTCGGCCACCGCCACCGCGCCGAGCAGCGAGTACAGCCCGCCGAGAATCCAAAACAGCACGATCAGGCGTGAATCCCCCAGCGCCGCCGCCAGCGTCCCCGGCAACCTCAAGATGCCGACGCCCACCGTGCCGCCGAACACCATCGCCAGGCCGAACCCCAACCCCAGAATTCGCGTCAGCGGGCGCGCTGTTTGAACCATTATTCGGCCGCCGGTGGAAACTTCACGGTCTGCAGCTTGCGGGAGAGCCGCCTCGACCGCAAGCACGACCTCGACGCAAGCACCGACGAGGTGAATAGAGGCCGTTGGCGCAGAGACACTCGCCACCACACAGGAGAGAATTTGGACATTCAACGTTCACACGCCCGCTCTAAAGCGAGATGCCTCGTTACAGTGAATCAAGATGCCGATGACGATCGCCGGACGCCCGGGTCAACCTGCAGGCTTCGTGATCGTTTCTAGGCCAGCCGAGTGTTGTTTGCCCCATGAGTCGTCAACGTGCAGCGCAACGGGAGAGACACGTGAAAATGAATCCGCTCATTTGCTTTCTGGTGCTCGCCAGCGCCCCCGGAATGGCCGGCGAAACGGCGATGCCGGAATGCACGAGTTCCGGCAAGAATCCCTTCAACGTCGGACCGGTCGCTCTCAACGGCACCGCTTATGCGTCCGCCGAAACCATCACCGCCAACGCCTTGGGAAGTGGGGTCGATGGGCCCCAGACCGCCCAGACCGGATTGACCGTCAACATATCCAAGGACAATTGGTGGACGGGAGGAAAGGTCGGCGAAATCGATGGCATGAATGTCCTGCTGCGCCAGAACGGTCCCGGCTCCGACGCCAGTGGAATACTGATCAATGTGCAGAACCAAGGAAATGGATTCCTATCGGCAACCGAGTTCTCCTCGACCATCGTCGATCCCGTCAGCAACACCCTGACACACGGCATCGATGTGCAGGAAGGGGCTCTGAACGGGCAGACCGGTGGTTACTTCGGCGCCGTTTACACGGCGGATTACGGGGCGCTGTCGACCGCGGTTCTCATCCAAAACAGCACCCCCGAGGCCTCCTGGAAATATGCCATTCAGTACCAAAAGAACGGCAGCGTGAAATTCTCCGTGGACGGATCGGGCAATATCGCTGCGTCCAGCGCCTATTTCGGCGGCGTCGGACTCAACGGCGATCCCAATAACGGCTCGATCGATGTGGGCAATCTGAGCAATGGGGCAGCCACTCCCTATATAGACCTCAACGGGTTCGGCAAAGCCGCCAATGTGCGGCTCATCAACGATTCGAACGGACAGCTGACCATTGCGACCGCAACCGGAGGAACCCTCCAAGTCGATGAGAGTGGAGTTCATACCTCCGGCAGCTACCATGTCAACCTCGCCACACCCGCCAGTTCCTCGGCGCCCTGCGCGACCGGGCAGATCGGCGCGGATCAGAATTTCATCTATGTATGCGTGGCCACCAATACCTGGAGGCGCTCCGCATTGAGCGCCTTCTGACACCGAACCGCTCCGTTGGCGGCGTCTCGGTGTCTCTCCGCTCCCCTTGACCTCAAGTCGACTTGAGGTTGTACCGTGCCGCTCAGCCCATGCAACGGCGGAGCGACAGGCATGAACATTCGAGCGGATTCAGTGATCGTCGCACAGGACGACGCCACCTGGCGCGGTCTCTGGACATCGGGCCTGCTCGGCCGTTTCATCGTGCTCTGTGTGGGCGTCTGGCTGCACTCGGCCGATACGCTGATCACCGCCACCATCGCACCGGCCATCGTCGCTGACATCGGCGGGGTGGCCTACATCAACTGGACCATCACTCTTTATGAAGTGGGGGGCATCCTGGCCGGAGCCGCGGCGGCCATGGTCTGCGCGCGCTTCGGTGCCAAGCGCGTGCTGTCGTGGGCCGCGCTTCTCTACGGCGGCGGCTGCGTCCTCGCCGGGTTGGCGCCGCGCATGAGCGTGTTGCTGGCCGGCCGGCTCGCCCAGGGAATGGGCGGCGGCATGCTGCTCTCGCTCTGCTATCTGGCCGTCCATGAGTGGTTCCCTCAATCCTGGTGGAACAGGCTATTTGGCATCGTCGCCGTGATCTGGGGTGCGGGTTCGCTGCTCGGGCCCTTGATCGGCGGCGCGTTGGCCGGCCAGCATGTGTGGCGCATCGCCTTTTTCCTATTCGCGGCTCAAGCGGTGGTGCTTTGCCTCATGGCCTGGGTATGGCTGCCCTCGCGGACACCCTCTCGGCAAGAGGCGGCGCCGTGGCCGGTGCTGCCCTTGCTGGTCCTGTCGGCGGCGACGCTGCTCATCGCCGAGAGCAGTGTGACGAACGGCATCGGCTGGTCTATCTTGGGCTGCACGCTCGGCACCGGCCTGCTCTACGCAGCGGCGCGGCTGGATCGCCGAGCGCTGCAGCGTTTGTTTCCGCTTCAGCTGCTGGATGTGCGGCATCCCGTGGGAGCGGGCCTTGCCATGGTATTTACACTGTCAGCCGCCACCACCGGGTTCTGGGCCTATGGTCCTCTGATTCTGCAAGTCTTGTTCGGCACCCGGCCGCTCATCTCCGGGTACATCCTGGCCGGCGAGGCCATCGCCTGGAGCCTCGCAACGCTCGCCGTGTCCGAAGTACCGGCATCCGCAGAGCAGCGCCTGATTCGAGTCGGCGCCACGCTGACAGCGCTCGGCGCCGCCGGCTTTGCCATCGCGGTGCCGGCCGGCACGCTGGCGGGGATGGTGCTCTGCGCCCTGCTGCAGGGCCTCGGCTTCGGGCTGTGCTGGCCCCTGATCGTGCAGCGGATGGCACGGCTCTCGGCGGAAGCCGAGCGGCCGCTGGCCGTGGCATCCCCCGCCACCCTGCAGCGCATCGGCTATGCGGTGGGCACGGCCGCCGCCGGCATTGCCGCCAATCTCTCAGGACTCGCCGCCGGGATTTCGCTCACCGCCACCAAAGCCGCGGCCTTCTGGGTTTTCGCCGCCTTCGTTCCCGTTCTCGCCCTCGCCCTGATCTGCGCCTGGACTTTCACCCGCGAGTCACCCCTCGGCATGCAGGCCGCACCGCCCTAATCTAAGCGCCGTCGCAGGGACAGCGCGCCAGAGCGGCACTGGTGGCCGCCCGCCACTCCTCGATCATGCGAGCGTAGGCATCGGCGCTCAAGAATTCCTCGACGAAGGCCTCCGCCCCCGGGTGCAGCGGCGTCAGCGTATAGGCCACGCTCACCTCGGTGCCGCCGTCCGCCGATTCGGAACAAATCACGTCCACCAGGCCGATGTTCGAGTCGTGCGCCAGGCGCGCATAACTGGCGCGCCCCTGCGACGGCCGGTAGTCGGCGACGATCCAGGTGGTCGCCTGGCCGTCGTGGCGGCGGGTTTGAAAGGCGCTGCCGCGCTCCTCCGCGCCGCTCAGCATCACCGGATCCCAGCCAGGCGCCCATTCACGTTCGCCGCGGGCGGTGAACAGCGGGAAGACTCGCGCGCGCGGCGCGTCCAGGTGAAATCGGCCGATCCGGGATCGGGGCATGGCGGTCATGGCATCTCCCTGTTGGTACAATGGTACCAAGGTACCATGAGTGCAGCCCCGCCGCAAACCTGCGATCATAGCTGCCGAGCACCGACCCGGAACCCGCCATGACCGCCAAGAAATCCGCCGCGCCGCCGGCGATGCGTGAAGTCGAACGAATTCAAACCGGCGTGCGCTTGGAAAAGCGCTTGCTCAAGGTGCTCAAGGGCCTGGCGGAGTATCTGGACCTGTCGCTCGGCGACCTGCTCGAAGGGATAGCCCTGCACGCCTTGGAGAACAAGCCGCCCTTCAAACGCACCACGCTCGATAAAATCGCGCAGCTGCGCCGCGTCTACGGTTTCGATCTGGTGGCCGCGGACAGCCATCGCCTGCGGGAGCAGGACGGCGGCGGCTGAGGCCCTCGCCCTTTGCATGGAGCCCCTGTGACGACCTTTCTGCTGGCCTTCGGAGCGCTGTTCTCCATCGTCAACCCATTATCGGGCGCATTCATTTTTTTCGGCGCGACCCGCGAGATCGAGGCGCGGGTGCGCGCGCAGGTGTCGCGCTGGGTGTCCATTTATTCATTCTGCATCATGTCCGCGTCCCTCTACGTCGGCGCCTATGTGCTCGGCTTCTTCGGCGTCTCCATCCCGGTACTGCGGGTCGCCGGCGGGATCGTGGTCGCCGCCTCCGGCTGGCGCATGTTGAATCAGCCCGACGCCACCGAGCAGCGCCGCAGCGAGACACCGAGCCCGCGTTCCATGGACGTGAGCCCGAGCAGGCTGGCGTTCTATCCGCTCACCATGCCTCTGACCACCGGTCCCGGCACGATTTCGGTCGCGATCTCTCTGGGCGCCAACCGACCGCGCGGCTTCCATGCCTCCTCGCTGGAATTCTTCGTCGAGACCCTGGCGGCGGTGGCCCTGCTCGCCCTGCTGGTCTATGGCTTCTATCGATACTCCGCACGCCTCGCCGGTTTGATGGGTGCGACCGGCACCACCATCGTGGTGCGGCTGTCCGCCTTCCTGCTGTTCTGTATCGGCATCCAAGTGTTGTGGAACGGCGCGGCTGAACTTCTGGGCACCCTGCCCATCGGCACCGCCGGCGTCAGCTGAGCGGCAACGGCGCCGGCCGTAACACGGAGCGCAGCGCCCCTCCGATATTCCATAGCCGCGGCATTCAATAGTTGGGCGGTTGCCGAATTGTGCCCTTCCACGGCCACGCATACTCCGCTCTTCTGACGAGCAACCGTTCACCGTCATTCGGCGGCCACGCCGAATGCGCGCCAGGAGGGATACTTGTGCACTCCGCCACTCCACGCATGCAAAGCAAGATCAGATACGGATTTCCGCTTCCCGCTCTGGCCTTGGCGGCGGGACTGTTGTTGGCCCCGCAGACCCCGCAAGCTCAAAGCGCCGATCAACTGCATCCCTATGTCTCCCCGTGGAAGACGCCCTGGGACTATCAAGGCGCGCGCGGCAACGATCGCTGGGCAGACCTCGATCCCGCCTATGCGGCCTGCAAGGGCAAGGAGCAGTCGCCCGTTGACATTCGCCATACGCAAAAGGTCGCCCTGCCCGCGCTGCGCTTTGAGTACCACAGCGGGCCGCTCCAATACATCGTCAACAACGGCCACACGATCCGAGTGAATTACTACGCACCAGGCAGCGGTGATTTTCTTACTGTCGGCGACGAGCGCTACCAATTGACGCAATTTCATTTTCACCGCCCGAGCGAGGAATCTGTGCACGGCAAGCGCTACGACATGGTGCTGCACCTGATGCACCAGACGCGGGAGGGAAAGGTCGCCGGAGTCGCCGTGTTCTTGAAGGCCGGTCCGGCGAACCCCGCAGTCCAGCAGATCTGGGACCACATGCCCGCCACCGAGGGGCAGAACCAGGTCAGTGCGCTGGATCTGAACCCCGCGAGAATGCTGCCCGGCGACACCGCCGCCTATTACATGTACATGGGTTCGGTGACGGCTCCGCCCTGCACGGAAGGAGTCACCTGGTTCGTGCTGAAGACACCGATCACGGTGTCACCGCAACAAATCCGCGCATTCGCGGAACTGTATCCGAACGACGTGCGCCCGGTGCAACCCTTGAATGGACGAATCGTGAAGGAAACTATGTAACGCGCGGCCGCCGCGCCGGCACTCAGGCGAAGCGGCTCGGTGTCTCGCGGGGACGCACCATCCATCGCGGAGCGTCGCCCGCCGGCGAGGTGGCGCGTTCGATGCAGATGCCGAAGCGCACCATGATTTCGCGCCTGCCCACGGGCGTGAAATTCAGTGCCCGGCTGTCCAGATCCGGCCGCAGCCATTTCTTGTTCAGGAATACATTCAGGAGCGCGGCGCCGAGCGCACCGCCCAGATGAGGGCGGCGCTCACTCCAATCGAGACAACTACAGGCGAAGCGGCGGCGAAGCGCTCGAGTCGAGCCGGTATCGATGCCGAGCTCGATCAATGCCCGCTCACCCCCGCCCGTCAGCTCATAGCCGCCCTGCTTGGCATCGTCCGGCACCAGCCATGCGCGGTTCACGAGATGATCGTGCAGCGCCACCGCCAATTGGCCCGCCATGTGATCGTAGCAGGAACGCGCCGCCCAAAGACGGCTCGGCGCCGTGGTCGGCAACTTGCCCTGACGCTCCCCGGAGAAGACCGTCAAGGCCTCGAGCACCGCTGCGACGGAGGGACCCTCCAATCGATAGTAGCGATGCTTGCCGCGCGCCATCACGGCGACAAGACTCTGATCCTTGAGCCTGGCGAGGTGCATGCTCGCGGTGGAAGGGCTCACGTCGGCGACGGTTGCAAGTTCGGTGCTGGTGCGCGCCTGTCCATCCATCAAGCACAGCAGCATACGCGCCCGCGCAGGCTCACCGATGGCAGCTGCCAGTGTGGAGAGATTCGTTTCAACTGATGCATCCACATCCACGCTTTTACCGTGAGCGAAGCGTTGCTGTCAATCGGCGCGCACGCTTGTCACCATGCTTCGCTGCTCGCCTCTCGCGGCGGCGATTGCGAATGTGTAGCGGGCGTACATAACGCGATCTCGCCACGACGCCGTGGCCCACCGCACCGCCGCGAAGCTGCGCGGCGGTGTCGCTTCACCCAAGCGCGTCGCGTCATTCAAGCGCAATGATTCAACACTTCGATCCTCTTCGAATTGACCGGCAAACAGTTGTGGCAGTCTCGCCGCGAATGAGCGCAAGGGATGACCATCACGCATCCCCCAAGAGCAGACGAAAGCAGATGTATTCAAAGGGGGAATGTCCATGCAGCAACTCAATTTTGCATCGATCGGCGCCACCGCCGCGGCGAGCGATCCCGTCACACCTACGCTGTTGCACTTGGCCGTCCGGGCGGCGTTGGCCGGCGGCTCGGTGTTCGCGTCGCTGGGCGTCGCCAACGCACAGCAGGTGGCCGCCACCACGACAACCACCACAGCGGCGCCTGCCGCCGACACCTCGCTCGCAGAAGTCGTCGTCACCGGATCGCGTATCGCGGTGCCGAACCAAGTATCCATCAGCCCCGTCACCTTCGTGACCGCGGTTGACATTCAACGCACGGGCGTGACCCGCGTCGAGGACTTGCTGAATCAGCTGCCGCAAGTGTTCGCCGATCAGAACTCCAATGTGTCGAACGCCTCGGACGGCACGGCCTCGGTGAATCTGCGCGGCTTGAACGCCAAGCGCACCCTGGTGCTGGTGAACGGCCAGCGCTTAGGTCCCGGCGACCCGATCAGCGGCGGTCAGTCGGACATCAACATGATTCCGGTGGAGATGATCGACAGCATCGAAGTGCTGACCGGCGGCGCCTCCTCAGTGTACGGCGCAGACGCGGTGGCGGGCGTCGTGAACTTCAAGTTGAACGATCACTTCGAGGGCGTGAAAGTCGTTGCCGATTCCGGCATCTACCAGCACAACAACACCGATGTGGAAGGCGTGGAGGAGGCGATCGCCGCCCAAGGCTTCCAGCAGGCGCCGAGCAGCGTGTGGGCGGGCGCACAGAAATCGCTGGCCGTGATCGCGGGCTTGAATTCGGCCGACAACAACGGCAATGCGACCTTCTACGCCACCTATCGCAATGTGCTTTCGGCGATCGGCTCGCAGTATTCCTACAGCGCGTGCTCCCTGGCCTCCGGGTTCGTGGCCGGAGCCAGTAACAGCGGCGGCAAGTTTACCTGTGGCGGTTCTGCGACGGCCGATCCGACCAACTTCTTGAATGGTGCCACGGGCGCCTTTTCCCATGTGGGTCCGGGCGGCACTCTGCTCGCGAATCCCTCGCTCTTCAACTACGGCGCGCTCAATTACTTCCAGCGTCCGGATGAGCGCTACACGGCGGGCGCCTTCCTGCATTATGAGTTCAACGAGCATGCGACGGTGTATGCGAACACCATGTTCATGGACGATCACACGGTGGCGCAGATTGCGCCTTCGGGCGACTTCGCGACCAACGGGGTATTCAACTGTTCGAACCCCTTCCTGAGCACCGCGGAACTCGGACTGCTCTGCAACGGCAGCACGGCCGGAACCTCGAATCCGAACATCCTGATTCTGCGCCGCGACGTCGAAGGCGGCGATCGCCAGCAAGATATCGAGCACATGGATTTTCGCCAGGTTCTCGGCATCAAGGGCAAGATCGACGATGTATGGAGCTATGATGCGACCTACAACTTCAGCCTGGTCAACTTGAATTCGGACGCGCTGAACTACTTCTCGTCCACCAAGCTCACCAATGCCCTGAACGTCACGGGCACGGCGGCAAATCCGTCCTGCGTCATCGGGCCGCCTTGCGTACCCTACAATCTGTTCGCCCCCAACTCGGTGACGCCGGCGGCGCTCGCCTACCTCTACGCACCGGGCATTAGAGTAGGCCGAATATCGCAGACCGACGTGCAGTTCAACCTCACGGGAGACCTCGGCAAGTATGGCGTGCAGATGCCGACGGCCAACTCCGGACTGCAGATGAACGTCGGCGCGGAGTATCGCGACGCCCGCGGCTCGACGCTGCCGGATGAGGAGACGCAAACCGGCGACCTGTCCGGAAGCGGTGGTCCCCTTCCCCCGGTCAGCGGCGGCCTGATCGCTCGCGAAGGCTTCTTCGAAGCGCGCATGCCCCTCATGGAAGACAAGCCCGGCGTTCAATTGCTCGATGTCGAGACCGGCTACCGCTACTCCGATTACAGCCTGGGGTTCAAGACCAACACCTACAAGTTCGGTGTCGATTGGTCGCCCGTGTCGGATGTGCGCTTCCGCGGCAGCTTCTCTCGCGCGGTGCGGGCTCCCAACATCGTGGAACTGTTCGCGCCCGCTTCCGTGGGTCTGGACGGTACGTATTCGGCCGACCCGTGCTCGGGCTCCACACCTGTGTACTCGCGCACGCAGTGCTACAAGACCGGGGTCACCCCGGGCGAGTACGGGAATATCGCGTCAAGCCCCGCGGGCCAGTACAACGGCCTGTTGGGCGGCAACACCGACCTGCGGCCGGAGACGGCCATCACCAAGTCCTTCGGCATCGGTTGGACCCCGTCCTTCCTGCCGAACTTCCGGGCGCAGATCGACTACTACGACATCAACATCGAGAACGTGATCCAGTCGATCGGCGGCGGTGTCATTCTCGAGCAATGCGGCACTCAGGGATTGCTCTGCAACCTGATCAACCGCGGTCCCAACGGCACTCTGTGGGCCTTGAGGACCGGGTTCATCACCGACACGCTGCTGAATGTCGGCAACCTCGAAGAAGAAGGCGTCGACCTCGACATGGCCTACAGCTTCGACATGGGCGGCATGGGCAAGCTGCACGCGAACATCGTGGGTACGTACATCGACAAGTACGAAGTCACGCCCGTCGCGCTCAGCCCCGAGACCGCCTACAACTGCGCGGGCCTGATGGGCCCGATCTGCAGCAGCCCGACCAGCGGTGCCGGTACGCCCATCTTCAAGTGGCGCCATCGGTTCACCACGACCTGGGAGACCCCGTGGAGCGGCATCGATCTGACGCTCGCGTGGCGCTTCTACTCCGCGGTGACTTTGGAGTCCTTGAATGGCAACCCCAACCTCGCCGCGCCCGGCGGCGGTACGATTGCCAACGGCGGCGTCTCCAACACCGATGCGCACTTCCCGACCTACAGCTACTTCGACCTGACCGCCTCCGTCAAGCTGGCGGATAAGCTGTCGCTGCGCCTGGGTGTCAACAACCTCCTCGACAAGTCCCCGCCGCTGGTCGGCACGACCAACATCGCCGCGCCGCCCACCGGCAACAACAACACCTATCCCGGCGTGTATGACTCGCTCGGCCGCTACTTGTTCGCGGAGGTCACTGCTCAGTTCTAGAGCTCACTGCTCAGTTCCAGACGTCACTGCCCAGTTCTAACGGGACTCGATGAGCGCCAGGCGGCGGGCCGCAAGACCCGCCGCCCTTTCAATGACGCTGCGTTTGCGTTTGCCGCGGTTGGGCCCGTCAATCACTGCCGCGCGACCAACTACCCTATACTGCACTGCTCCAGGGCCGAGATGCTCCTACCGAAGGAGGGTTCAATGGCTGGCATCGATGTGCCCGCAGCCGCTGCGGACCCTGGCAAGGCGAGGCTGGTCGTTGTCGCGGCATCGCTTGGAACGGTCTTCGAGTGGTATGACTTCTTCCTGTACGGCAGCCTCGCAGTATTCTTCGGTTCTTTGTTTTTTCCGCCCGGCAATGACACCGCCGCTTTTCTTGCCAGCCTTGCCGCCTTCGGGGTGGGGTTCGCGGTACGGCCCTTTGGCGCGCTGGTCTTTGGGGCGATGGGCGACCGAATCGGGCGCAAGCGCACCTTCATGGTCACCATGGTGATGATGGGCCTTTCAACCGTCAGCGTCGGAACTCTGCCGACTTACGCTCAAGTCGGTGTATGGGCGCCGGTCCTGTTGGTGTTCATGCGCATGACACAAGGCCTCTCTGTGGGCGGCGAATATGGCGGCGCAGCCACCTACGTTGCGGAGCATGCACCGCCCCATCGCCGCGGTTATGACACGAGCTGGATCCAGACCTCGGGCACGCTCGGATTGCTGCTGTCCTTGCTGGTAATCCTGGCCTGCCGTCTTGCGTTGAGCGAGGCTGAGTTCAAGTCATGGGGCTGGCGCATCCCCTTCTTGACATCGATCATCTTGCTGGCGGTATCGATTTACATCCGACTCAAGCTCGAAGAGTCCCCCGTATTTCAACGCATGAAGTTGGGCGGCCGCACATCGAAGGCACCGATTACCGAGAGCTTCGGCTCATGGGGCAATTTACGCAACGTTCTCATCGCCCTATTCGGCATCACCACCGGAATGACCGTGATTTGGTACACGGCGCAATTCTATGCACTGTTCTTTATGCAATCCACGCTCCACGTGGACTACAAAACAAGCTATGCGATCTTTGCGCTCGGCTTGATCCTGGGCACCCCCCTCATTGTTCTATGCGGCGCGTTGTCCGATCGGATCGGGCGCAAGCCCGTCATGGTCGCCGGCCTGCTGCTGGGTGGCCTGACGCTGATCCCGACCTTCCATGCGCTCGCGGATTTTGCCAATCCGGATCTGGCCGCGTTCTCGGCGCGCAATCCGGTTGCCATCAGCGCGAACGACTGCACTTTCTCGCTGTTCGCCGCGCCGGTCTCACCCTGCGATGAGGCGAAGAAGTTCTTCAGCCGATTGGGGCTTTCGTATACCTCCACTGCCGGAGCGGCCGGGAGCCCCATCGTCATTCGTATCGGAAGCGAGAGGCTGGTTGGATTTGACGAGGCCGGCTATCGGAAAGCGCTGGCGGATGCCGGCTTCAAAGCGAGCGCCGCAAAGCTCAACTGGGTCGGTGCGGTCGCCATGGTGATTTGGCTGGTGGCCTTGGTAGGGATGGTGTACGGACCCATGGCCGCATTCTTGGTGGAAATGTTCCCGGCGAGGATTCGCGCGACCTCGCTCTCGCTGCCCTACCATGTCGGCGTCGGCATTCTCGGCGGCTTCCTGCCGTTCGTGGCCTCCGCGTTGGTGATCTATTTCGGCAACATCTTCGCGGGCCTTTGGTATCCGGTCGCGATCTCTCTTGCCACGGCGCTGGTGGCCATCTTCTTCCTGCCCGAGACGAAAGATCGCTCGATAGACTCATAGCCCGCGATCCCGTAACCATCCGCCTCGCGGTCTGCCGCAGCGGCCGACAGTCGCGCCTTCACTTCGACGCGAGTTTGGTTACACTGTGCGAAAGCAGTGCGCGCTTAACGCGCGTTCAACGCACAACATTTCTTGGAGACGACATGGCCATGGGATTCGACCGCCGGCAATTCCTCGCCGGCAGCGCCGGCGCTTTTTCGACCACTCTACTGCCCACATGCTTGTGGGCCGCCTCTAAGTCGGCCGTTCCGCCGGCTCCGGTGGCGCGCATCGACGTCGTGCACGACACCTACTTCGGTGAAACTCTGAGCGATCCCTATCGCTGGATGGAGAACGACAAGGACCCCGACTGGCTGCCCTTCCTGAAGGGACAGAACGCACATGCCCGCGCCATCCTCGATGCGCTGCCGGGAAGGGAATCCCTGCTCAAGCGCATCCAGCAATTGTCCGGCGATACGGTGACGACCAGCCAGCGTGCAGCGCGCCGGCGGCCTGACGTTCTTCACGCAGCGGCCGCTCGGCGCCGACAATTTCAAGCTGTTCGTGCGCGGCGCCGCGGGGACCCCGGACCGCGTGCTCGTCGATCCCACGCAGGCGGGCGGCGTGAAGGGCCATGTATCGCTGGACTGGTGGCGAGCCTCGCCGGATGGGCGCTACGTGGTATACGGCCTGTCCAAGAACGGCAGCGAGGATTCGACCCTGCACATCCTCACCGTCGCCGACGGCAAGGACCTTGCCGAGCGCATTGCCAACACTCAGGACGCCAACCCCCAATGGCTGGATGACGGCAGCGGCTTCTTCTACAACCAGCTCACCGGCGCGGTCGATACGCCCGAGCGATTTCTCGACAGCCAGGCGCGCTTTCATCGCCTGGGCACCGATCCGAGCACGGATCCCGTGCTCATGAAGCGCGGACTCGTCGCCGGCATCGATTACGACAAGATCCAGGCGCCCTATATCTTGACCTACCCGGGCGCCCGCTACGCCGTCCTCGCGCTTGCGGATGTGCGGCCGGAAACGCGCGGCTTCATTGCGCCGCTCGCCGATGCCATCGCGGGCCGCGCCCAATGGACGCCCTTCGCCACCTTCGAGGACGAGGTGACCGACATCGACCTCAGCGGCGAGGACCTGTACTTGCTGGCCAACAAGGGCACGCCGCGCGGACGCCTGGTCAAGACCTCCGCAGCCGCCCCCAACCTCGCGACCGCCAGCCTAATCGTGCCGCAAGGGCCCACCGTCATCGAAGGCACTCGCGCGCGCGCGCGATGGCCTGTATCTGCGAATCATGGACGGCGGCATCAGCCGCCTGCGGCGTCTGGGTCACGATGGCCGGGTCGCCGAGATCGCACTGCCCTTCGACGGCACCATCGGCATCGGTGTACACGGTGGCGGACGAGGATGGCGCCTTGATTTCGCTCACCGGATGGCTCACCCCGGCCGGCATCTACTCGGTGGACACCGCCGGCCGCGTGCTCGACACCGGAATCACGCCCAAGCCCGCCATCGATGTCAGCGCCTATGAGACCAAGCGATTCTTCGCGGCCGCGAAGGACGGCACGAAAATCCCCTACACCCTGATTTACCGCAAGGGCCTGAAGCTCGACGGCGGTGCGCCCACCTGGATTTCCGCCTACGGATCCTATGGCCTCGCCGCCTACACCCCGGCATTCGCCGGGCGCACCCTGGCGCTGGTCGATGCCGGCGCCATCGTCGGCTACGCGAATGTGCGCGGCGGCGGCGAATACGGCCGCGAATGGCACAAGGCCGGACAGCTCGCCAACAAGCCCAACACCTGGCGCGATCTGATCGCCGTTTGCGAGGACCTGATCGCCAAGAAATACACCTCGCCCGCAGCATCTGGCGATCGGCGGCCGCTCCGCCGGAGGCATCACGGTCGGGCGCGCCCTGACCGAACGGCCCGACCTGTTCGCCGCCGTCGTCGACGGAGTCGGCTGGTCGAACCCCCTGCGCTACGTGGCCGAGCAGAACGGCTACGGAGAAGAACCCGAATGGGGCGCCATCAATGATCCGGCAGGCTATCGCGCGCTGAAGAGCATCGACAGCTATCAGGCCGTCAAGGACGGCACCCCCTATCCCGCGGTGCTTCTCACCACCGGCGTCACCGACCCGCGGGTCGCGCCCTTTCACGTCGCCAAGATGACGGCACGCCTGCAGGCTGCGACGAGCTCGGGCAAACCCATCCTGCTGCGCGTCGACTACGACGCCGGGCACGGCATCGGATCGACCCGCTCGCAGCAGGACAACGAGGCCGCCGACACCTACGCGTTCCTGCTGTGGCGGTTGCGCGGCTAGCACCGCTCGACCGATTTTTTTTGCGCAGCGCGACCGAGCCCTGGCGCCGATCGCGCCGCGCCCGCGCCTAGTGATCCGCCCGCGCCGCGCCGGCGCCCACGTAGATCGCGCCTTCCTTCATGACGAACACCGGGTGCTCGGTGACGTGCATGTCGAGGAGGGGATTGCCGGGCACCGCGACGATGTCGGCCATTTTTCCCACCGCCAGGGTGCCCGTCTTATCGGCTATCCCCAGCAGTTCGGCGCCGTTCGCGGTTCCCGCCATCAGTGCCTGCGCCGCGTCCAAGCCGTTCTTGACCATCAGCGAGAACTCCTGCGCGTTCAAGCCATGCGGCTCGACCCCGGCATCCGTGCCCATGGCGAACGGCACGCCGATTTTCACCGCGTGCTGGAACATCTGCTGCGATTGCGCGGCGGCAGCGCGCGCCTTGACGGCGATGGCCGGCGGGAAGGTGTCCAGGTGAGCGCCCACCCAGGCGCCGGCGAACAGCGTTGCCACCAGGAAGACATGCTTCTTCTTCATCTCCTGAAGCGTGTCGTCCTTCAGGAAGCTGCCGTGCTCGATCGAATCCACTCCGGCGGCGATGGCCATTTTCGCGGCACGGTCGCCATGGCAGTGCGCGGCCACTTTGCGCCCCCAATTGTGCGCCTCGGACACGATGGCGTTCATTTCTTCCTGGGTCAGTTGCGGATTGTCCACCGGATCGGACAGCGACAGCACCCCGCCCGAGGGCATGAACTTGATGACGTCGGCGCCGTACTTGATCTGATAGCGCACGGCGGCCCGGCACTCATCGGGACCGTTGCACACGCCCTGAATGGGCCCCGCCACGGCGATGCGCTGCGGCGGCACCGGATCCTGATCCGCATGACCGCCGGTGGATCCGATCGCGTAGTTGGAAACCAGCATGCGCGGGCCGGGAATCATTCCCGCGTTGATGGCATTGCGCAGGCCCAGCGCCAGATAGTCGGTGGAACCCAAATCTCGCACGGTGGTGACGCCGGCCTCGAGTGTGGCCTTGGCGTAGTGCGCGCCGTACAGTGCCTGCTCCGCGGGGAATCGCATGATGCTCGTCGAACCAGTCGCGATACCAATCCGGGCTCGACTCCATCGACAGATGCACGTGGGCATCGATGAATCCGGGCAGCAAGGTGGCGTCGCCGAGATCGATGATCTGCGCATTGGCGGGAATCTTGGCATCGCTCCCCACCGCCTCGATCTTGTTGCCGGACACCACCACCACGCCGTGCTCGACCAGCTTGCCGGACACCGAATCGAACAGCCGCGCCGCCTTCAGCACAATGGGACGCGAATCAGACGCCGCCGCACCCGCCAGGCTCGATTGGGCCAGGCTCGATTGGGAGAGAATCACCGCCGCCACTGCGAGCACCCAGCAACCAGCCAATGTACGCTGCCTCATGGACCGCATCCCCCTTAGCATTAATGTTTTGGATTAGAGGAGCGTGAGAATAACTCAAATCTCCGTCCACAGCCGCAGCAGCGTGTGGTAGTGCCCGGCAAGCCGCACCAGGGATGGCGGATCCGACTGCAGCTCCGTCAACCGCTGAATGGTGCGATCGAGCTCGAATAGCTGCTCGCGCTGCAAATCGTCGCGGATCAGGCTTTGAATCCAGAACACGCAGGCAATCCGCACGCCGCGAGTCACGGCAGTCACGCGATGCCGCGCCGTCGAGGTGTAGACGATCAGATCGCCAGCCGCGAGCTTGGCGCTCTCGCGGCCGAAATCGCCCTCGACGATGAGCTCGCCCCCGTCGTAGGACTCCGGCGCTGCGAGGAACAGCGTCGCCGACAAATCCGTGCGCAGCTTTTGGCCGGAACCCGGCACGGTGCGCACCGCCCCGTCCACGTGCGTGCCGAATTGCATGCCCTCGCCGTAGCGGTTGAACATCGGCGGATACACTCGGTGCGGCAGCACCGCGCTGATGAACAGCGCATTGCGTTCCAGTTCCGCCACGATGACTTGGCCCAGCTCGCGCGCCATGGCGCTCGACTCCTCGATCTGCTGATTGTTCTTCACCGGCGCACCTTGGTGTCCCGCCGTGACGCGCCCATCGACCCAGGGTGCGCCATCGCCATCGAGAGCTCCGCGCACCTCGGCGAGTTGATCTGCGCTCAGCAGTTGTGGGATGCGCACGAACATGGGATCAGCCCGCCGGTTGCGCGCGCAACCGCGCCGTCAGGTCGAGCAGCGCCTCGTGCGCGCCGCTGCCGGTGCCGGCGCTGCTGCCCGTCCACGCGCGCGTGACGCGATCCAGCGTCTCCATCACCGCCTGCCGCATGGCCGCCGGTCCCCCCGCGGCGGCGCGCTCGAACCACTCGGCCGCCTCGGCGGCGCGGCCCTGGCCGAGCAGCATGCTGGCCCAGTTGTACTGCCCGCGGAAATAGCCGGCCTGCGCCGAGCGCCGATACCAGGCGGCGGCGGCGTGCGAATCGCGCGCCGTTCCCCAGCCTTCCTCGCAGCACCGGCCGGCGAGATTCATGGCGCGCTCGTGCCGCTGCTCCGCGGCCCGCAAATAATAGGCATAGGCTCGAGCCGCATCGCGCGGCACGCCTCGGCCGTCCAAGTACAGATGACCCAGGTTGTACTGCGCCCAGGCATGCCCCGAGTCCGCGGCGCGATGATACTGCTCGGCCGCGGCCGCGGGGTCCTCCTGCGTGCCCCAGCCATTGTCGAGGCATCGACCGACCATGTTGATGGCATCCAGGTCGCCGCGCGCCGCCGCGCGCCGAAACCAGGCCAGCGCCGCCGGCAGATCCTTCGGCCTCCCAGTGCCTTCCAGCAGCATGCGGCCGTAGCACACCTGCGCCTGCGGCAGACCCTCCATGGCGGCGACGCTGCACCCAGTCCGCGGCGCGTTCCGGCGTCCTGGGAGAACAGCGCCCGCAGCCGCGCGCGGCTCAGGCCCGCCAGCAACGAAGTGATCGAGTGCGCGGCGCCGGTCACGGATTCGCTCAGAAGCGATAGCTCGCCGTGCCGATGAGCGTGCGGCCGGCGCTCGGCAGCGCGTGATTCTCGGCGATTCCGGTGTAATAGATGCCGGTGAAATACAGCTTGTCCGCGACGTTGTTGAGATTCAGCTGCAGCTTGCAGATGCTCGTTGACCTCGTACGAGGTCATGGCGTTGAACACCACGTAGGCCGGCACGCCGGCGGTATTCTCGGTGTCCGCGAAGCGATGGCTCATCGCCGGTGAAGCCGCCGCCGATGGCCCAGGCCGGGCGTGGGCTCCAGCGTGTTCCACAGATTGAATGCATCGTGCGGCGTGTTCGGCGCCAACTTGCCCAGCGCCAGAGGATCGCTGGTCGCCGTGATCTTGTCGTTCAAGTGCGTGTAGTTGGCGGTGACTTCCCAGATCGTGGTGAGGTAGCCGTTGATGCCGAGCTCAACGCCCTTGACCCGCTGATCGAAGGGCATCTGCTGCACGGTCGGATCATCCGGATCGGAGTTGCGCGCATTGTTCACCCGCGTGTCGAACAAGGCGCCGGTCAGCTCCGCCTTGCCGTCCAGGATCTTCACCTTGGCGCCCGAGCTCCAGCGTGCTGTTCTTCTCCGGCGCCAGGCTCTGATCGGACGGGGCGACGATGAGGTACTCGATCACCGGGTTGTACGAGGTGCCGTAGGACAGGTAGTAGCTCTGCGCGTCATCGGGCTTGAAGATCACCGCGGCGCGCGGACTCACGAAGGTGTCGGTGCGCGAAAACCCGGTGCCCGTAAAGGCCTCGCTGAAGCTCGAGTCGAACCGATCCCAGCGCAGTCCCGGCGTCCACATCCCAGTGCGGCCCGAGGGCGATGCTGTCCAGCGCATACACGCTGACATCGCTGCCGCGGCCCTTGGGATTCGAATACGGCGTCAGCGGCGTCGGCGGCGTGTTGAAGGGATCCGGATCGAGCAACGGCGTGGGCGCGATGTCATCCAGGCCATTGGTGAAGCGGCTCACATTGGACTGCTCCTTGCTCAGTTCCAGGCCCGCGGTGAGCGTGTTCTTGAATCCCGCCACATCGAACCGGCTGGTCACATCGCGTGCGGTTGATGGCGAGGCTCGTGGTCCCGGCGCTGCTCGGCTGGTCGCGCGACACCAAGATATCCGCATAGGGCGTGCCCGGCGGCGGCGGCGCGACGAAGTCGTTGCCGAGGAAGGAGCCGCTGACCAGGTACTCGAACCCGTAGTTGGCGTAGCGCGCACTGTCGCTCAAGGTGACGTCGTCGCCGAAATCATGCTCGAACCGGATGGTGCCGATATTGGTGTTGGTGCGCGTGCGATCGTAATTGACCAGCCCGTAGTAGTTGCTGCGATTCGACGTCCGCGGGCGCGCCGTCGATGAAGGGAATGCCGTAGTCGGGGAGGTTGTTCTCTTCCTCCTTGAAATAACTCAACGTCAGGCGGGTCGGCGTGCCGATGCCCAAGGCCAGAGTCGGTGCGACGCCGTAGCGGCGATAGAGCACCTGATCGCGCTGCACGACGCCGTTGCGCTGATCCATGACCGTGAGGCGCGCCGCCGCCGTATCGCTCAACGGCAGATTGAAATCGCCCGTGCCGCGCCAGTAATCCGCCTGGCCCGCCGACACGCTGACTGCGGCGAGCGGCGTCAGCAGCGGCTGCTTGCTGATGCTGTTGATGACACCCGGAGGTCGAGCCGCGGCCGAACACCGCCGAGGCCGGCCCCAGCAGCACCGAAATCGCCTCCGAATTGAAGGTGTCGCGCTGATACTGGCCGATGTCGCGCACGCCATCCAGAAAGAAGCTGTCCGGGATCGACAGGCCGCGCAAGTTCACCGAATCGCCGTGCGCGCCGCC
Source organism: uncultured Gammaproteobacteria bacterium (assembly GCA_963837435.1). GTDB lineage: Bacteria > Pseudomonadota > Gammaproteobacteria > Steroidobacterales > Steroidobacteraceae > Bog-1198. The sequence continues at coordinate 954,805 of CAWINJ010000004.1, read as the reverse complement.
CTCGCCAGAATTCAAGGTGACTCCGGGAACATTGCGCAGCGCGTCCTGCACCAGGGACAGGTTCTGCTCCGCCAGTTCCTTCTTGTCGACGGTATCGACCGACTGAGAAATGTCCTGGCTCGACTGGATGGCCGTCCCGGTGACCTCCACGCTGGGCAGCGCCGGCTGATCGCCGCCCATCGTGTCCGCCACGTCCGCGGGCGCGGCGACGGCAGCGCCGGCCCGGATACGAGCGCCGTAACCGCGACGCTTGCTTTCGTGAATCGATTGGCTTTCGTGAAGCGATTGGCCGCCGTGAAGCGCTTGGCCGCGGCGGCGGTCGAGGCGCCGGAGGCGCGAATTACTCGGGAACGGTTCTTTTGCATGAGGACGTATCCGGATCAGCCGCATCCCGGCCAGTAGTAACGCTAACACGAATCATTCTTATTATGATTCCTAAGCCACCCAATAGTCCACTGGGCGGAGCGAGTTCAGCGGGATTTCGCGCCCGATGCGGGCTAGGGTCGCCGGCGCAAGCCGGCGGGAATCAACACAATCCCCAGCAGCTCGAACAGCCCGTGCGCCACCAGCGCCATCAGCGCGGCCGGAATGGCGCCCGTCAGAATGGTGGGCATATCGTTCAATGCCAGTCCGGATACGATGGGAGCGCCGTAGCCCCCCGCCCCCACCAAGGCGGCGAGCGTCGCCGTGCCGATGCTGACGATGGTCGCCGTCTTGATGCCGGCCAGCAGGGTCGGACTCGCCAGCGGCAGCACCACCCGGAACAGCACCTGCCGGCGGTTCAAGCCGAAGGCGCGCGCATTCTCCACATGGATGGGATTCACCGCGCGAATTCCCGTGAAGGTGTTGAGCACCACCGGCAGCAAGCTGTACAGGCACAGCGCCGCCAGCGCGGGCTTGGTGCCCACGCCGAACACCGGAATGAGAAAGCACAGCAGCGCCAGCGAGGGCACCGTCTGAATCAAGGCGCTCGACAGCAGAATGGCCTGCCCGGCGGCGTGGAAACGCACCGCCGTCACGCCCAGCGGTATGCCCACCAGCACGGAGAACAGCAGCGACACCCCCACCAGCCACAGATGCTCGCGCGTGCGGCGTGCGACTCTCGTGCAGCCAGCCCTTCGACTCGGGTTTCTCGGCCCCCAGGAAGCGCGCGGCGATCTTCTCGAAGCTGATCTTCTGAATGTCGGCCTGCGCGTTCATGTCGCGCATGGCCTCCTCGCTGATCTTGCCCTCGAGCCCGAGCAAGCGCCTGCCACTCGCGCGGGTGCTGCTCCACGAAGGACTTTCTCGCCACCCAGACCGCCTGGTACACCGGAAAATAATTATGATCGTCCCGCAGCACCCGCAAATTGAGTTTCTTGATTTTCGCATCCGTCGAATACACATCGATCAAATCGACCGCGTTCTTATCGATCGCCTGAAAGCTCAAGGTGTGCTCCATGCGGTTGACGTTCTTCGGGTTGAAGCTCAGATGGTAGCTCTCGACCAAGCCCGGGATATCCATCCTTCCTATCCATGAATTCGTAGCTGAATGCCGCCCGGATGCGTGGATTCGATGGGAATCAAATCGCCGATGGAGTGCAGGCCGTGCTGTTCCGCGAACTCCTCTTTCACCGCCAGCGCGTAGGTGTCGTTGAAACCGAGCGAGCCGGAAATGGTCAATCCCATGCCCGACAGCGCCTCGCGAATCTCATCGAGAGACTTCAATTCCGGCCGCTTGAGAATGGCCTCCGCCAGGGTTCCCGAGTAATCCGCGTACACATCGATCGCGCCGCTCTTCAACGCCTCGAACAAAATGCCGGTGCTGCCCATCCCCAGCTTGCGGGTAACCGGCACCGGCGATGTGGCCTCGATGGTCTGCGCCGCGACCTCCCCCAGTACATAGCCCTCGGTGAAGATCTTGCCCCCGATCACGATGCCGTCCGCCGCGGCGGAGACGCCTGGCAGCAGCGCCACGAGCAGCAGCATCGCGAGCGCCATCGCCGGCCCCACCGCGACCCGCGCTGCGATCGACACTGCGACCCGTAACGCGATTTTGCATCCGCGCCTCATTGCAGCTCGCTCGCGTCAGGCACGGTGCGCTGCGCATTGATGAACTGGCTGACGAAGGCGTTGGCCGGATTCAGCAGCAGGTCGCGATAGGTCCCGCTCTGCACTATCCTGCCCTCGTGCAGCATGGTGATCTGCTCGGCGAGATAGACCGCTTCGCCGAGATCATGCGTGACCAGCAGCACGGTCTTCCCCAGCCTCTGGAAAATCGACTTCAATTCCCGCTGCAAGGTGCGCCGAATGAGCGGATCCAAGCGCCGCCATCGGCTCATCCAGCAGCATCACCGCCGGGTCCATCATCGCCGCGCGCATGATGGCCACCCGCTGCTTTCTGGCCGCCGCTCATTTCGCGCGGAAATGCGTCGAGAATCTCCGCATCCAAGTCCACCACCCGGCGCAATTCCTCGACGCGCGCGTCGATTCTGGCTTTGGGCCATCCGCGCACCTTCGCGATCAGCGCCACGTTGTTGCTTGCGCCGAGATATGCGGAAACAGTCCGCCGTCCTGCGGCACGTAGCCGATGCGGTCGGCCCATTCGACCTGCGTGAACGACAGCAACGCCTGATCGTTGATCTTGACGTAGCCCTGGTCGAAGGGAATCAGCCCGAGCGTGATCCGCAGCAGCGTGGTCTTTCCCGAGCCGCTCGAGCCGATCAGGCATGCGTCGCGCCCTTCGGAACACTCAGGTTCACATCGGCGAGGACGGATCTATCCTCGAAGGTCTTGTAGATTTCTGCAGCTCGAGCATGACGTGTGCTGCTTACGGAGCCGAGTCGACCAGGGTGCCCTGGTGATACAGAATCGCGGTGAGCGTGGGTTCCATAGTGTCGATTGCAGGGTCGTGATCTAGGGTTGTGCGGCGATGACGGCGATTTCGATCCGGTATTCGGCTGGAAGCCAGCTGCGCACTCACGACCGTGGCGCGCGCCGGTGTCTCGCCCGGGACCACCCACGACTGCCACACGCGCGTTCATTTCCGCGAAAGTGGCCATGTCCGTGAGCCAGATGGTCGCCGACAAGCAGCCGGCTCTTGTCGGTCTTCGCCTCCGCCAGCAGCGCATCGATGGTGGCGAGAATCTCCCGCGTCTGAATGGTGACCGTAGCGCCCGCGGCCACCTGTCCCGCCAAGTATACGGTCTTATTGTGGATCACGGCCTGCGACATGCGCGGGCCGGTCTGAATTCTCTTGATCGTCATGGTCGCTCCCTGCGTTCTGTTGTGCTGCTAGGGTATACCGGCTATACGATCGAGATTCATGTTCATTGCAATCACACAGGCGAAAATTGTAAATCTGACAATGGCCTCGCCGAGGAGAACGCATGGACTTGGGAATTCGCGGCCGCACGCGCCATCGTCTGCGCATCGAGTCAGGGATCTGGGCAAAGCCTGCGCCCTGGCGCTCGCCGAAGCCGGTGTCTCACTGGTCATCAATGGGCGCAATTCCGCGCCTGCTCGATCAAACGGCCGAGGAGATTCGCCGCGCCACCGGCGTGAGCGTCACGCCCGTCGTCGCCGACGTCTCCACCGCCGAGGGCCAGGCCGCGCTGCTCGCCGCCTGCCCGGCGCCCGATATCCTGATCAACAACAACGGCGGACCGCCCTTCCGCGATTTTCGCGAACTCGATCGGCAAGCCCTGCTCACCGGCGTCACCATGAACATGGTGACGCCCATCGAGCTCATTCAAAAAGTCATCGACGCCATGGCCGACGCGCGAGTTCGGCCGAATCGTCAACATCACCTCCATCAGCGTCAAGATGCCGCTGGCCGGACTGGACCTGTCGAGCGGCGCGCGCGCCGGCCTCACCGCCTTCGTGGCCGGAGTTGCCCGCACCGTCGCCGCCAAGAACGTCACCATCAACAATCTGCTGCCGGGAAGCTTCAACACCCAGCGCCTGCGCAACGGCTTCGCCGCCGCCGCCAAGAAAAGCGGCAAGCCGGAATCGGATTTGGTGGCCCAGGCCGTCGCCGAGATTCCCGCCAAGCGCTTCGGCACCCCCGCCGAATTCGGCCAGATGTGCGCCTTCCTGTGCAGCGTCCACGCCTCCTACATCACCGGCCAGAACCTGCTGCTGGACGGCGGAGCCTACCCAGCCGCTTTTTGAGGCAGCGCCGACCGGGCGACTATCAGGTCCAAGGCCGGGTAAGGCCTCGCATCACGCCGGGTAAGGCCCCGCATCATGCGCCGGGTTCGCTGAGCCCATACCACGCCAATCCCGCCTGCGCGGCCAGCCAGCGAAATGGTTCATTCGGCACATAGCTCAAGCCGGCATTGACGAACGGATACTGCTTCCATGCCTCGCCCCGCCCCGCCTCGATATCCGCGATGATCCTGCCGAACACCGACGTCAAATTGACGCCATGCCCGCTATAGCCGATGCCGTAGAAAATATTGCCATGACGGCCGGTCGTCCCCACCGAGGGCGAGGCGTCCAGCGACCAGTCCACGACCCCATCCCATTGCACCTCGAACGGAACGCCGGCCAAGCGCGGAAAAATCCGCGCCAGCTCCCGGTGCAATTGCGCCGCATGCGAGCCGGCCGCACGGCCGTGTCCGGCCCCATTGTTGAAATCGTAGCGAGGCGTGCCGCCGCCGATGTGGATGCGCCCATCCCGCGTCAACCCCAGATAGAAGACCTCGGTACGGCTGTCGTTGAAGGGCACCCGCGCACGCCAGCCGATGTCTTCGAGTTCCTGCGCGTCCAGTGGGCGCGTCATCGCCACATACTCGCGCAGCGGCACCACCGAATTTCTCAGAAACCCCAGATTGGGCGTGAAGGCATTGCTCGCCAACACCAATGACCGGGCCCGCACCGTGCGCGCGCCCACCTGCAGGAGGATCTCCCGGCCCTCCTCGATTCTGTCCACCGGCGAATTCTCATAAACTCGCGCGCCCGCATTCTCGGCCGCCGCCTTGAACACATGCACGAGCTTCATGGGATGCAGCTGTCCCCCATGGGGGTCGAAGAAGCCGCCCTCGTACACCTGCGTGCCAATGGCCCCCGCTACCTGACCGGCATCCCAATATTCCACCGGCATGCCCACAGATCTCGCCCGCCGCACATAGTCCCGCGCCGCCGCCGCATCGCTCGTACCGGTGAAAACCTGCAGCGCCCCAGGGGTCTCCAATTCGCAGTCAATGCCCGTCGCGGCGCTGAGCGCCGACAGCCTGCGAATATTCTCGACGGTCAATTCGTAAATCTGCTTGTCCACGGCGGGCACCGCGCTGAAATTCATGTAGCGGTCCGCCGTCATGGTCAGCAACATGGCGCCGTTTCTGCCGGACGCACCATTGCCGCATCCCCTCGCCTCCAACACCACCACGCTTTTGCGCGGCGACGCGCTGCGGATGAAGTACGCCGTCGACAATCCGGTAAGGCCGCCGCCCACCACCGCGACGTCCACGCTCAGATCCTCGCCGAGCGGCCGATTCTGCGGCGGCTGACTTCGCGCCCAGTAACTCAAGTTCGGCTCCGGCCGCAGCGGCTGGCGCCAGATCCTCGGCGAGATCTCATTCAGTCCCACCGACCCGAGCAGCACGCCCCCACCCGCCAGCGCCGTATTCTTCAGAAAGCGGCGCCGACTGCTGGATGGACGCGACTTCGCGTTCTGCTTCTTATTGGAGTCGCTCACGGCGAATCGATTTCCTGCAGCGAATCGATTTCCTGCTGAGTGAGCCGGCGCCACTGCCCCTTCGCCAGGTCTCCCAGCAGCAGCGGCCCAATGGCCACGCGCACCAGCCGCAGCACGCGCACCTCGAAGGCTTCAAGCAATCGGCGGATTTGCCGGTTGCGCCCCTCCTCGAGCACGATTTCCAGCCATGCGTGCTTCTCGCCGCTGCGCAGGCTGCGCGCCGACCGAACCGCAAGGTGTTCGCCCTCCACCGCCACGCCGCGCTCGAAGCGCGCCAACAATTGCTCCTCGGGCAGCCGATCGATTTGCACATGATAGGTCTTGGCGGGCCCGCGGTCCGGATCCGTGATCCGCGCTGCCCACTCAGGATCGTTGCTGAACAGCAGCAGCCCCTCGCTAGCCTTGTCGAGCCGCCCCACCGGCGCCACCCACGGCAGATCCGCATTCGCAAAGCAGCTGTACACCGTCGCGCGCCCCCGCTCATCCCGCGTCGTCGTCACCAAGCCGCGCGGTTTGTTCAGCATGAGCATTGTTCGCAGCGCCGGCGCCGATTCCCGCCCATCGATGTCGATGCGGTCCACCGCCTGCTGCACCGGAAACTCCGGGTCACGGACCACGCGCCCGTTCACGCGGACCCGCCCCTCGCGTGCCCATGACGCGGCCTGGGTGCGCGAACCCATGCCGAGTTTCGAGATCACCCGGGCGAGGCCGTGACGTGACTTGCCCGTCATCCGCGCAAGAACTCTTAGCGCCGCGACGGCCGCAGGAAGAACAGCACCCCGCCGCCGATCAGCATGGACGCGGCCCACCCTGCCGGGCTGGTCAGCAGTTGCAGGGAGTCAGGCGAATAATCGCCGGCCAGACGCACCGCGGCGCCCAGCACCTCGAGCGCCATCCGCAGGTTCAGCGCCGCAATCACCCCCACGACGGCCGCGACGATGAGCCAGCGCCGCAGCCGGGTCCGCCGCGCCCGCTCGATTCTGCGCAGCACCTGCACCATGAAGTCATCGTCGGCCAGCGGCTGGCGCGCCCGCGCGAAGGCCTGGGCGATCTGCGGATCCAGTTCATCGACCATGATGCTCACCATAGCCCTGCAGTAGTTCGCGCAGGCGCGCCGCCCCGCGCGCGATGTGCGACTTCACCGTGCCCAGCGCCATCGCCGTGCTCTCGCTGATCTCGGCGTGGCTCATGCCCTCACTATACGCGAGCACCACGCACAGTCTCGCATCCGGCGGCAGCAGTGCGAGCGCCGCATCCAGATCCATGCGTTCCGCCACCGTCGCAGCCGTCGAAGCAGTCCAGCTCTCCGGCAGTGCCTCATCGCCGAGCAGCACTTCATGCTTCTGAAGCCGCGCCTGCTGCAGCCAGCAGTTCACCGCCAGCTTGCGCAGCCACCCGCCGAAGGCCCCCGGGGATCTCAAGGTGCGAATCGACTTCCACGCCTGCACGAAGGTTTGCTGCGCCAAGTCATCCGCCAGCGCAGAGTCGCGCGCCAGGCGGCGGAGCAGTTGTCTGATGGCACTCTGCCGCCGCCTGACCAACTCGCCATAGGCTGTGTCATCGCCGTTCATGGCCAACGCCACGACGGCGCCTTCAGCGGCTTCGCCGAGCTTGCGGCTCGGCGGCGGCCGAGTCACGGCGCGGCATGGCGCGACGGCTCGCGCTGGCGCGCCTCGGCCAGCGCCTTGGCGCCGACGAGCAGGCCGATGCCGACGCAGATCACCACCACCCCGCCGCCCAAGATCGGATAGAGCGCGACGGGACGCACCTGGCTCACGAAAAAGGCCAGCAGGCAGATGCCCACCCCGGAGGCCAGGGTGATGATGCCACCCAGCTTGACGTACACGGGTTCCACCTCGCTCTCGTGATGACCGCTCGAGGTCAATTTCTCGACCAGCGCCGGATCGAGCTCTACTCCTTCTTCGATGGCCATGCGCAGCACGTCGAGGTTGGCGCGCCGCCGCTTGTAGTCGGTCACGATGCCGGCCACCGCCGCCGCGCCGATGAACAGCCAAAAGGCGGCCCCCACCAGATAAGGTCCGATATTCTGCATAGCCACTCCTCGCGAATGTGATGACGGTACGCCTAAGATGCATCTCGCGGGCCGATTGGATGCAGCTCGCCGAAAAGTCGATGCCCGGCGGATCACACCGCCGGTTTCGGCGCCGCCGCGCCGGCCGTGCCGGCCGTGCCGGCCATGACGCCCAGCATGATGAGCGCCGCGATCAGGTTTCCGGCGGCGCCGGCCAGAATCGGCAGCGTGTAGCTATGACTCACATCGAAGGCGAAGCCCGCGGCGCTCGGGCCGATCAGCGTGCCGACCGCAATGCTGGTGTACAGCACGCCGATGATGCCGCCGACATTGCGTCCGCCGAAATAATCCATCACCAACGCCGGCAGCACGGCCACGAAGCCGCCGTAGAACACGCCATACACCAAGGCAAATGCGCTCATTCCCCAGAAGGCCGTCGAGAACACCCAGATGAGCAAAGTCACGCCCATACCCGCGAACATGAGCAGCAATGCCCGTTCGCGGCCCAGACCATCGGCCAAACCTCCGAGAAAAAACGCCCGGCCGTGCTGCCCACGCCCACCGCGCCGAGCAGCAGCACCGCCGATGGATTGCGGTACGCCATGATCCAGCGCATAGGGAATCAAATGCACGAAGGGGACGAATATCCCGAACGAGCAAATCAGACAGGCCGCATACAAGCCGATGAACCGCCGCGAGCTGCACCGCCTCGCGCACGGAAAAGCCCGCGGCGCCGCCGCCGGCCGCCCGGACCGCACGCATCGCCGTCCGGGCGCCAGACCCCGAGCTCCCGCGGATCGTTCTCGATCAGCAGCGCCATGCCGACGCCCACGACGGCGGCAATCACACCCAGCGCCAGATAGGCATGGCGCCACCCCAGCGTCTCGATGCAAATACGCCGCCAGCGGCGGCATGACCAGTGTGCCCACCCCGATGCCGCTCACCGCCAGTCCCGAAGCGAATCCGCGCCGCTTGACGAACCAGCGCTGCACCGCGCCCAACGCGGGCACATAGGAACAACCCACGCCCGAGCCCAATGCCCAGTCCATACGCCAGATAGACCGCCGTCAGCGTGCGCGCCATGCTGGCGGCGCACAGCCCGGCACCCACGCACAGCATGCCGATGATGCTGAGACGGCGCGCGCCCCAGCGGTCGGCGAGCGGACCGCTGAGGATTCCCAGTCTGAAATACAAAAATCCGGCCAGCGAGAACACCAGCGACACCGAACCGCGCGAGGCCGCGAACTCCGTCTGCAGCGACTGCACGAAGGCGCTGAAGGTGTAAGCGCTGCCGAAACCGACGAAGGTAATGGCAAAGGCGCCGGCGACCACGAACCAGCCGTAGAACACGCGTTGAAACCCGCGCCGCGTTGATCTGACGTCACCGCACTGCTTGTACGGCTTGCGCATTATGCGTAGGATAACGCACCACTATTCGGCAAACCACGACATGAACAGCCGCCGACTCACGCACCGGACTGCAACTTCGCTCGCTGGTCACCAGCAACGGCGACCTCGAACTGTCGCTGACCCGCGTGCCCACCCCCGTCCCGGCGGCCAACGAAGTGGTGGTCCGCATCGAGGCGGCGCCCATCAATCCCTCCGATCTCGGCCTGCTGTTCGCCGGTGCCGACATGAGCAAGGCCGAGCCGGCGCGGCACGCCGGAGGACCCTCGGATCGCTCGCCCGCATTCCGGAGGCGGCGCATTGCAGAGGCATGGCCGCCCGCTTCGGCCAGTCCATGCCGGTGGGCAACGAGGGCGCGGGCGTCGTCGTCGAAGCCGGCTCCTCCCCGGCCGCGCAAGCCCTGCTCGGCAAGAACCGTCGCCGCGCTGGGCGGCGCCATGTACTCGCAATATCGCTGCGTGCCGCTCGAGCAATGCCTGGTGCTGCCGGCGGGTGCAACGCCGGCCGACGGCGCCTCGGCCTTCGTCAATCCGCTCACCGCGCTCGGCATGATCGAGACCCTGCGCCGCGAAGGGCACACGGCGCTGGTGCACACCGCCGCCGCCTCCAACTTGGGCCGGATGCTCAATCGCATCTGCGCCCAGGACGGAATTGCCCTGGTGAACATCGTGCGCAACGACGCGCAGGTCGAGTTGCTGCGCGGCCATGGGCGCCGCTCATGTATGCAATTCCAGCTGCGCCCAGCTTCATGCAGGATCTCATCGAGGCGGTGGCGGCCACCGGCGCCACGCTGGCCTTCGATGCCATCGGCGGCGGCAAGCTCGCCGGCCAAATTCTGACCGTGCATGGAGGTGGCCCTCAATCGAAAGGCCACCCAGTACAGCCGCTACGGCTCGGCGACTCATAAACAGGTCTACGTCTACGGCGCCCTGGGACCGGGCCCGATCGAGATCAGCCGCAATATCGGCCTGGCCTGGGGAGTCAGCGGCTGGCTGGTCACCCCTTTCCTGCAAAAGATCGGGCCCGCCGCCACCGAAAAGCTCAAGCAGCGCGTCGCCGCGGAGCTGAAAACCACCTTCGCCAGCAGCTACGCCGGTGAGATATCGCTCTGGCAGGCGCTGGATCCTGGACACCATCGCCATTTATGGCAAAGCCGCAACCGGCCAGAAATACCTGATCAACCCGAACAAGGATGTCGGGAATCGCGGCGCCGACTGAGGTAGCCTCAGCAGGCTTCTGATGTGGTCATGAAGCCGCCACCCCAAGGGAACCTCCGGCGGCCCAAAGCTCCAAGGAATCGCCGACCCAACGCGGGTCGATGCAATCTGTCAAAGAGGATTTAAGGCTGATGAATCAAAAACTTGCGGCGATCCCTGAAGCGCGCCCCTCCCGCGCCGAAGCGGACGCCGCACTGCGCGCCGCGCGCGAAACCGTGCTGGACAATTCGGGCTGGATTGCGCCCCTGCAGACCGAAATGGCGCGCGTCATCGTCGGCCAGAAGCATCTGCTGGACCGGCTGCTGGTCGCCCTGCTCACCAACGGCCACGTGCTGCTGGAAGGCGTGCCCGGCCTGGCCAAGACCCTGGCGCTCAAAACCCTGGCCAGCGGCGTGGCCGTGCAATTTCAAGCGCCTGCAGTTCACGCCCGACATGCTGCCGGCCGACATCGTCGGCACCATGATCTACAACCCCCAGGACGGCGCCTTTCGCACCAAGCACGGACCGATTTTCAGCAATCTCATTCTGGCGGACGAAATCAACCGCGCGCCGGCCAAGGTGCAGAGCGCGCTGCTCGAAGCCATGCAGGAACGCCAGGTCACCATCGGCGATGAGACCTATCCGCTGCCCAATCCCTTTCTGGTCTTGGCCACGCAGAATCCGCTGGAACAGGAAGGCACCTATCCTCTGCCCGAAGCGCAGATCGACCGCTTCATGATGAAGGTGGTGGTCAGCTATCCCAACCGCGCCGAAGAGCGCGCCATCCTGGACGCCATGGCGACCTCCGAAGCCTTGCCGACCGCGCGTCCCGTCGTCTCCGCCCAGCAAATCCTGAACGCCCGCCATGTCGTGAACACCCTCTACGTGGACGACAAGATCCGGAACTACATCGTCGACCTCGTGCTCGCGACGCGGCCGCCCATTGCCGCCGCCTTGAAGCTCGACGGCTACATTCAAACCGGCGCCTCGCCGCGCGCCACCATCAACCTGACCCTGGCCGCGCGCGCCATCGCCTTCCTCAACGGCCGCCACTACGTGACTCCGCAGGACGTCAAGAGCATCGCCCTGGACGTGCTGCGCCACCGCGTCACCGTCACCTACGAAGCCGAGGCCGAAAACATCAGCTCCGAGGACGTGATCCAGAAGATTCTCGACGCCCTGCCCGTGCCCTGATCACCATGCCGGCGGATACGCACCAAGTCCACCAAGACCATCATGAGCGGCATGCGGCAATTGGAGATCCGCACCCGCCGCATGGTCAACGACAGCCTCGCCGGCGAATACCATTCGGTGTTCAAGGGCCGCGGCATGGACTTCGACGAAGTGCGCGAATACAGCCCCGGCGATGAAGTGCGCACCATCGACTGGAATGTCACGGCGCGCGCCGGCCGGCCCTTCGTCAAGAAATTCACCGAGGAGCGCGAGCTCACCATTCTGCTGCTGGTGGACATCAGCGCCTCGGGCAATTTCGGCTCGGCCGCCAGAGCAAGCGCGATCTGGCCGCCGAACTCGCCAGCGTCCTCGCCTTCTCCGCCATCCGCAACAGCGACAAGGTCGGACTGCTGCTCTACACCGATCGCGTCGAGCGCTACCTGCCGCCGAAGAAAGGCCGCCGCCATGTGCTGCGCGTCGTGCGCGACATTCTCTACCACACGCCCGAGGGCCGCGGCACCGACAGCGTGAAGGCGCTCGATGTCGCCAATCACGTCCTGCACCGGCGCGCCATCGTGTTCCTGATTTCCGATTTCCAGATCGCCCGGCGATCCGCCGGCGAACCGCACCGACCTGCGCCGCGCCATGCGCCAGACCAACCGGCGCCACGATCTCATCGCCGTCCAGGTCGCAGACCCGCGCGAGAAGGAACTCCCCAATGTCGGCGTGCTCGCGCTCGAGGACGCGGAGACCGGCGAAGTCATCGAACTCGACACCGCCAACGCCGCCGTGCGCAAGCGCTTCAGCGAACTGGCCATCGAGCGCGCGCGGCGCATGGTGAACGACTTTCGCTCCGAAGGCGTCGACACCCTGGAGCTCAAAACCGACGCCCCCTACATGCCCGCCCTGCAGCGATTTTTCAAAACCCGTGAACGCCGCCGCGTATGAGCCCCTGCACGAACAAACGCGCCTCGCCTGCGTGCGCCGCCGTGGCGGTCGGCCTCGCAGCGCTCGCTGCGGGCACGCCGTCCTTCGGGCAGAGTGCGCCCCCGCCCCCGCCCACTCTCCCCTCGACGACGCCCGATCTCTTGTCCCTGCCGCAACGTGCGCCTGCCCGTGCACACGGCCCCGACGTCGCGCCGTCATCCATCCCGGCACGGGTCACCGCGACCCCGCCTGCATCCGGTACCGGTTCGGCCTCGGCACCTGGCTCAGCGTCCGCACCGGCTGCCGACTCCGCACCCTCGACGCCGCCCGCACCCGGCGAGGATATCCGCGACATCCGCGGACCCAAGGGCATGCTGCCGCCCTGGCTGATTCCGGCTCTGCTGGCGGGTGCGCTGCTGCTCGCCCTCGGCGCCTACGCCGTCTGGCGCTGGCGTCGGCGCCGCAACAGGCCTCGCGCCGCTGCTGCCCTTCGAGATCTGCGCTGCAGCGTCTCGAGGAAATCCGCCGCTCATGGACCCCGCGAGCGCACGAGAATTCTCCATCGCCGTATCGGACATCGTGCGCCAGTACATCGAAGTCGCGTTCCACGTCACCGCCACCCATCGCACCACGGAGGAGTTTCTGCACGACCTGCTGGAAACCTCGAACGCGGCGCTCGCCGCGCATCGCGGCCTGCTGGCCGAGTTCCTCAATCAATGCGATCTGGCCAAATTCGCCGGCGTGTCCCTGTCCCGGCAGATCATGGAGTCCCTGCACGCGCAGCGCGCGCAGCTTCGTGACCGAATCCTCCAAACCGCCGCCGGCGTCGCCACGCGCACGGCGCCCCGCCGGCTCTCGTCCAGGGAGGCCTCATGATTCGCTTCCTACAACCTGAGTGGCTGTGGCTGCTGGCGCTGCTGCCCGTGGTGATGCTGCTGCGCGGACGGCGCGGCCCGGTCGCCGCCGTCGAATTCTCGGACGTCGGACTCGCCCGCGAAGTCGCGCGCACCAGCCGCACCCGCGCGGGCGGCTGGCTGTGGCTGTTGCCGCTGCTCGCGGGCGCGCTCATGATCGTCGGACTGGCGCGCCCGCAGCGCAGCCACAGCAGCACCGACGGTGACCGCCAACGGCATCGACATCGTGCTCGGGCTCGATGTGTCCGGCTCCATGCAGGCGCTCGACTTTCTCGTGGACGACCAGCGGGTCAACCGCATCGAGGTGGTCAAGTCCGTGGTGTCGAAGTTCATCGAGGAGCGGCCCAACGACCGCATCGGCCTCATCGCCTTCGCCGCCGCGCCCTACCTGGTCAGCCCGCTCACTCTCGATCACGACTGGCTGCAGCAGAATCTCGAGCGCGTCAGCACCGCCCTCGCCGGCGACGACGGCACCGCCATCGGTTCGGCCATCGCCGCCAGCGTCAACCGCCTGCGCACCACCAACGCCAAATCCAAGGTCGTCATCCTGCTCACCGACGGCATGAACAACACCGGCAAGATTTCGCCCCTCGCCGCGGCCGAAGCCGCCAAGGCGCTGGGCGTGAAGATCTACACCATCGGCGTCGGCGTGCGCGGCATGGCGCCCATCCCGGTCAAGGACGAGGCCGGCAACACGCACCTGATCATGGACAAGGTGGATGTGGACGAGAAGACGCTGCAGACCATCGCCCAGGAAACCGGCGGCACGTTCTACCGCGCCACCGACACCGACTCGCTGCAGAAGATCTACGAGCAGATCAATCGCCTCGAGACCACCGCGCAGACCGTGCAGAAGTTCGAGCACCAGGAGGAGCTCTATTCCTGGGCGCTGATCCCGCGGCCGCCCTCTGGGCTTCGGCTGTGCTGCTGCAGCACACGCGCTTCCGGAGATTGCCGTGACGTTCAGCCATCCCGGATGGCTGGCGGGCGGATTCCTCGCCTGCCTCTGCCTGCTCTGGCTGTGGCGCCGCTACGATGCGCGCCAGCACGCCGCGCTGGCGCGCTTCGTCTCGGCGCACCTGCGCGCGCAGCTCACCCAGTCGGTGTCCATCGGACGGCGCCGCACGCAGCGCGGCCTGCTGCTGGCGGCACTGGCTCTGCTGTTCGTGGCGCTCGCGGGCCCGCTGGTCGGATTTCGCTGGGAACTGGTCAACCGCCGCGGCAACGACATCATCTTCGCGGTGGACACCTCGCGCAGCATGTTGACGCCGGACGTGAAGCCCGACCGCCTCACGCGCGCCAAGCTCGCCATCGATGACTTCACCAACTGAACTCGACGGCGATGCCGTCGGGCTGGTGGCCTTCGCCGGCGACGCCTTCCTGGTCTGCCCCATCACCCTCGACTATGGCGCGTTTCACGAGTCGCTGAACGCCATCGACACCAACACCATTCCCGCGCGGCGGCACCAATATCACCAGCGCCATTCGCGCAGCCCAGCAGGCGCTGCGCCGCCGCCCCGGCAGCGACAAGATTCTGATCCTGGTCACCGACGGCGAGGATCTCGAGGGCGACGCCTTGGCGGCGGCGCAGAGCGCGGCCCGGCAGGACGGCCTGAAAATCTACACCATCGGCGTGGGCACGCCGCAGGGCGATCTGATTCCGCTCACGGGCAACCCGAGCGGCGGATTCGTCAAGGACGAGTCCGGCGCCTTCGTCAAATCGCGGCTCGACGAGCCGGCGCTTGAAGGCCATCGCCGCCGCCACCGGCGGCCTGTATGCCCCGCTCGGCACCGAAGGGCAGGGCTTCGAGACCATCTACAAGCGGGCCTCGCGCCCCTGCTCAAGCATGATCTCGCCTCGCGCCGGCAGAAGATCTACACCCAGCGCTACCAATGGCCGCTCGCCGCCTCGCTCGGCCTGCTGCTCTTGAGCCTGCTCATCGGCACCCGCCGCCGGTCGCCGCGCGCCAGCGGCACGCCGCACCCGCACCACGGCGCTCGCGCGCATCCGCGCCGCCTGAGCCTGCGGCAACGGCCGCCGCATCGTCGCGGCCTGCGTCCTGCTCGTGCTGTCGCTCGCCGCCGGCAGGCGCGCTGCGCGCCTCCCCATCGAGCGCCGAGGAGGCCTACAAGAAGGGCGACTTCGTCACCGCCGAAAACGAGTACGCCGCGGCCGCCAAGCGCGATCCGAAGAAACCCGTGCTGCAATACAACGCCGGCACGGCCGCCTATCGAGCCGGACAATTCCCGCAGGCCGCACAGGCGTTTCAGGAATCCATCAGCCGCGCACCCTCGGGTGACGCCAAGCGCCTGGCCGACCAAGAGGACGCCTACTACAACCTCGGCAACACCCTGTACCGCACGCGGACAGAAGACCGAGAAAAGCTCCGCCGCAGCAGACCATGCAAACCTGGACCCAAGCCGTCAAGGCCTACGACACCGCGCTGCAGCTGCGCGCCGACGACGCCGACAGCAAATTCAACCGCGACTTCGTCAAGCGCAAGATCGAGGAACTGAAGCAGCAACAGAACCCGCCGCAAGGCCAGAATCAGAACCAAGGAATCAGAAGGCAAGAACCAGGGAAATCAGCCGCAGAACGGCCAGGCAGAATCAGCCGTCGAAATCCAAGCAGCCGCCATCGGGCAATCAACCGCCGCACAGCTCGCCGCAATCAACCAACCCGGTCAGCCGCCTGAATCAACCACCCAATCAGCCGCCGCCGGGGCAACAACCACCGCCCAAGCAACCGCCATCCGGCGGCCAGCAACCGCCCCAACCAACAGCCCCCGGGCCAGTCAGCCTGCAGGGACAACCGCCGCCCGGCCAGCAACAGGCCAACCAGCCGCCGCCCAGCGACGATCAATCCAAGCCCGGCAACGGCCAGCCCAAACCCGCGCCCGGCACCGGCGAGCCGCAACCCAAGGAAGGCGCCGATCAAGCCGATGCACCAGCGCGTTCCCGGCCAGATGACCGCCGAGGAAGCGCGCCAATTGCTCGATTCGCAGAAGGGCGATGAACGGCGCGCGCAGGCCGTGCCCTTCGCCCGCACGCGAGCCCGACTCACCTCCCGACAAGCCCGTCAAAGATTGGTGATGAGACCGCAGAGATTGGTGATGAGATCGCACGCTCGCTCGATGCAGAGGATGCCTCGCGGCAATCGCACGTCTGTGCTTTCAACGTCGGGCGTTGGCCAGGCCGCCGCGCCGTCGGTGGATGCCACCATCGAGCCCTCGCAGATCGAGCTGGGCGATTCGGCCCAGCTCACCATCACGACCTCCGGCAACGGCAGCCTTGTCGGTAGCGCTGCCGGTGGTCTCCGGATTGGAATTCCGTGTCGTCGGCCAATCGCGCCAGATTGAAATGATCAATGGCGCGACCCTCGAATCGACCTCGACCATCGTCCGGGTCACCCCGGAAGAACCCGGCGTATTCACCATTCCCGGCCCGACGCCCCATTCGCCGCCCATGGTGCTGCGAGTGACTCCGAGCAATGGCAGCGGATCTTCGTCCTCGCCCAACGGCGGTGCCTCGCCGGGTCTCGCGCCCCTCACTCCCGGGCGGAGCGAATTCCAATGTGCATCTCACCCCCGACGGCTCGGCCTTCGTGCGCTTGGAAATACCCAAGCACGAATTCTATGTCGGCGAAAGCGTTCCCGTGGAAATCCAGGTCGGCATGCGCGACGGCTTCGTCGCCTCCATCAATGGACTGCCGAAGCTCAACAGCGACGACTTCACTCTGAACAATCTCTCGCGCCAGCCCGAGCACGGCGCAAAAACCGTCGACGGCAAGCCCTTCACCGTGTACACCTGGCACAGCCTGCTCGCGGCGGTCAAACCGGGCAGCTATTCGCTCAGCTTCGAGACGCCGATGACGGTGCGGGTACGCACCCGCCCGCAGCGCGACTCCATGATTGGACGATCTGCTCGGCGATCCCTTCCTGCAGAATATCTTCGGCACGACCGTGCCGAAGAACATCACCGTCTCCAGTCCCGGAGCCGCGATCAAAGTGCTGCCCCTGCCCACTCAGGGCAGGCCGCCCGACTTCAGCGGCGCCGTCGGCACCTTCAAGATCAGCACCGACGTATCCTCCGCCAAGAACACGGCGGGCGATCCGCTCACGCTTCGCATGCACGTGACCGGCAGCGGCAATTTCGACCGGGTCGACAGCAACATGCTCGAAGCCGGCCCCGAGTGGAAAACCTACGAGCCCAAGGCCACCTTCAGCTCAACCGATCCCACCGGATTCCGCGGCGAGAAGACCTTCGAGCAGCCCCTCATCGCCTCGCAACCCGGCGCTCAAACCATTCCGCCGCTCAGCTTCAGCTATTTCGACCCCGGCACCCACAGCTACGAAACTGCGCGCAGCGCGCCGCTTCCCGTCCTGTGTCACCCGCGGCGAACAGCGCAGCCAACGAGCCGCCGCCCCTGACGCGCCGCCGCGCCGGCACCTCGCGAAGCCAGCGGCAACCCCTGCCGATCAAGCCCACGCCGGGCTGCGCCCGGACCACGCCGCCACCGACGCGCACGTCGACTCCTTGGTGCCTGCATATTTTCAGCCGCGCTTCATCGCCGTACCGTCCCTGATCGCGCTGCTCTTCGGCGGCGGGTGGATGGCACTGCGCCGCCGGGAACGCAACGCACAGGATGTGCGCGGAGAGCGCGAGCGCCTGAGATCGCAGGCGATCCGCGACCTGACCGGAGCAGATGGCCGCCGCCTCCGCCCAGCGCGACGCCGCGTCGTTCTTCACTGCCGCACGCGCCGCACTTACAGCACACCTTGAACGCACGCTGGCCCGACATCCCCCCCGAGCACATCACCTTGGTCGATCTGGATGCCCGCCTCGACGGCCACGACAAGCAGGACATCCGTGAGATCTTCACCCTCGCCGATGAAGCCAATTACTCCGGGCATGCCCTGACGACCGCCGACTTCGAACGCTGGACCAAACTCGTTCAACGCCAGATCAAACGCGATACGCCATCATGACGCGCCGCGCAGTCTGGGGAGTACTGATCACCGCCCTCGGTCTGTGGGCTTCCTCGGGCCACGCCGCGCAGCCGCAGTCCGCTCGCGCTCCCGCACCCACAGCCGCGCCCGCGCCCGCGCCCGCGCCCGCGCCCGCGCCGATTCAAGCAGGCGCGGCACCGCAGACACAAGCGGCTAGCGCGCCGGCAGCGCCGGTGCAACCGCCAGTGGGTTATTCCGCCGCAGCCCTCTATAACTTGGCGAACTCTTACGCGCGGGCAGGCAAGCCCGGATTCGCGATTCTCAACTACGAGCGGGCGCGGCTGCTCGACCCGAGTGACCCCGATATCGAGGCCAATCTGAATCACCTGCGCGCAGCGTCGGGTCTCCCCCCGGAATCGCACAATCGATTCGAACGCATCGCCGGAATTGCCGGCCCGCAAATCTTACCGTGGTTAGGCGTCCTGGGGCTTCTGCTGGCCGGAACGGGCACGCTGCGACTGCGATTCTACCCACGGTACCGGCGCACATATGCCGTGGCAACCCTGCTTGGAATTTCCCTTCTCGGCCTCTCTGTCGCCAACGCGATCAGCTTATGGCCTCGGATGCACCAGGCCGTCGTGGTCACGCAAACTGCTCCGGTCCGCGTCTCTCCGGCGCTCATCGAGGAAACGCTGTTCGTGCTGCCCGAAGCCGCCATCGTCAGCACCGGCGCCGAGCACGACGGCTTCGTGCTGGTTCGAACCGACGCCGGCCGCACCGGCTGGGTACCGAGCACCAGCCTGGCGCCCATCGTGCCGCCCCGCCACACCGGCGGATGACATCATCCCGGTTTGGCGCGCGCCAGGGATTTCAGATACAGCACCGCTCGGCCGACCTCGATGAATCCCACCCCGGTATGTGCACGCTGCCCGCCCACATTGCCGAGTTCAGCGTCAGAGGCAAGCTCAAGATATCCGCGCGCCCGTGCCCAGTCCTCGGCCGCCTGCACCAAGGCAGCTCCCACGCCCCGCCCACGCAAGTCCGGGTCCACGTACCAGCCCTCGAGATACGCGACAGGACTACTGTCGCAGCCATCGGCCACGGAGCGGGTGCCAACCTCGGCGAAACCGCACAGACCGCCGTCGGCGCGCTGCGCGACCAGGGCGATTGCATCCTCGCGAGTCACCCAAGCTTGCATTTCAACGCGGTGATTTTCACGGGTTAGCGCCGGCCAAAGAGCGTGCCGCAGCCGCGACCATTCCGGGTCGTCACCCACCGCCCTTGGCCGCACCGTCGCCGGAATCACGCCGCCCATCTAAGACCGCTCGGCGGTCTCCCCAAGCGCACGCTAAGTCCCCCGTCGCGCTTCCTGCGCCCTGCCGAGAAGCCACTGCAGCCCTGCCAGATGTTGGTAGTCGTGACTGCACAGGTAGTACACGAGGCCGCGCAGCGTTGTCGGCCTGTTTTCGAAGATGGCCGCCCGATCGAGCTCTCGCTTCGTCAATCCACGTAGGGTACGAATCGTCGCAGCGCGCGCTGCGGTAAAGCTGGCAAGCACATCGGCGGCCGTCATGCGGGCGTAGTTACGCTGCTCCGCCAGGGCTTCACCGGCCAGATCTGGGAGAACCGGGCAATCCTCGGTGAGCGTGCGCTGAAAGCGCACCTGATATCCCTCGATCTCAATGTCCCTGACATGGCAGATTTGTTCGACGGCCGTCAGACGCTCGCTGGGTATTCCTTCCCACGAACCAGGACGCCAATGCCTCAGCTCGATGGGCACCGCCGAAAACTGGGCCTCGAGGCAGGCTCGGAAATTCGGTAAGTGCCGCCAGGGTGTTCGGAGTCATCTGGGAAACCTGGGCAGCGGCGCTTGCGTCGGGTCAATCGACGCCGCCCGTTGCGCGACACTCATGAGTGCGATAACGCGTGCTTTTGCATGTAGAGAACGGCGGCCAACAACAATATCAGCAGCCACCCGACGAACGATATCATCCACGGCGGAGTGTGCGCATCGATGGGACCGCCGCGTGTGACCAGGCCGAAGGTCAAGTCATCGATCGTGTCCGGGAAATAGATCAGCAGGAGCGCCATGCCGTCCATGAATGCGACCCCCCACATCAAGTGATGATTCGGCCACGCTCCGATCAGCGTGGCCAGCACGACCACGAGCGCGAGCGATTGGTGCGAAAGCAGCGGCATACCACCCATTACTCTTGAAGCAGGCGCGAATAGAATGCCAGGTCGCGCGAGGAGAAGCAGCAAAATACCACTTCCTTGACGATGTCATTGCTGCTTGTGAAATCCCGCACGGCTCGAAGCGCAATCGGCGCCGCCAATTCCGACGGGAAACCGAAAGCGCCGGTGCTGATGCACGGAAATGCGATTGAACCGAGCCCGTGCTCGGCCGCAAGGCTCAATGAGTGTCGGTAACAGGCTGCGAGCAGCTCTCGCTCTGCGCGCGAGCCGCCGTACCACACCGGCCCCACCGCGTGAATGACCTTGCGTGCTTTCAGGCGATACCCTTCCGTCATGCGTGCCTCGCCGGTCGGGCACCCACCCACGCGGCGGCACTCCTCCAACAGCCCGGGCCCGGCAGCCGCGTGAATCGCGCCGTCGACCCCGCTCCCACCCAACAGGGTTGAATTCGCGGCATTGACGATGGCGTCGACGTCCAGCAGCGTAATATCACCCTTTATCGCCCGCAAGTTCGCCGGCACCGCCTTACCCATCTCTCGAGGACCGTTCTGCGCCGAGGGCCTGCTTGATATCCACGTAGGCCCGCTCGATGAGACCGCACAGAGCCGCGGCATTCGGTTCGCGGCCAGGGATTAATTTCACATGCCGCATGCGTTTGCCGCTTCCCTCCAGCAAGCCTGCGGGATCCTCGAGTACTGCCCCGCGGAAGAATCCCACGTTGACATGGCTCTTGAATGCGTTGACGTACCCGAACGGCGTATCTTCTACACAGGCTACGGGGCAGCCATCGTGCATCAGCTCTCGGACATCCTGACCGCAGTGCCGCATCTGCGTGAACCAGTTCTGGGCAATCGAGCGCAGCTCGATCGCGCCATTGAGGAACCAGGTGTCGACAGCCGGGTCGCGTCTCATCCCTCGGGAGAGTCGAAACAGATCCTCTGGAGCGCCCAATCCGCGCAAGTCCAGCGGAACCCGACCAGGCTTATGCTCGCCCACGACGATGCGGTTTATGGCACTTTGTCGTCACTTTGGCTCCTGCCGTGAAACAAGGAGGAACAAATCCGTCGCCACTTTATCCAAATCGTCGATTGTCGTCGACGTTGAGTGAAATCATGCATGACCCGGAAAGTCGAGGCGCCGCCGAAGCTGTAGTACGACAGGACTGGCCGGAAGGCGGATTGGAATCGGTGGACGAATGTCCCGTGTGTGGCAGCACGCGACGGCGCGCCCTGTATGTCGGATTGCGCGACAATATATTTTTTTGCGCTCCCGGTGAGTGGGCTCTTCATGATTGTCTGGATTGCGGCAGCGCCTACCTGGACCCGCGGCCCTCGGCTGCAACACTTCATCTAGCGTACCGCAGGTACTACACCCACGATGAGCCGGAGAGCCGTCCCGCCGCGAATCTGCGGGGACTGAGATATCTCCGGCGACTGCTGATCAACGGCTACAAGAATTGGCGGTTCTGCGCGAAACTCGAGCCGGCGAGCCCGCTGGGAGTGCCTCTTGTCTTCTTGCTGCCCTTCATACGAACCGCGACAGAGCACGCATTTCGCCATCTTCCAAGAACCGCACAGCATGGACGCCTTCTGGACATTGGTTTCGGCAGCGGCGCCTTTCTGGATGCGGCACGTGCGATTGGTTGGGAAGTTAGCGGCGTCGATCCCGATTCTCAGTCCGTGAGCAATGCGCTCAAGCGCGGCCTGAATGTTTATCAAGGTGACCTAGCTGTCTTGGCCGGCGAGAGTAACGCCTTCGATGTCATCACGCTGAGTCACGTGATTGAGCATGTCCATAAGCCGATTCCGGTCTTGGAAGCTTGCCATCGCCTATTGAAGCCGGGCGGCATGCTCTGTCTGGAAACACCGAACATCAGGAGCCTCGGTCGGGAGCGTTTCCAGAACAACTGGCGCGGATTAGAGACGCCGCGTCATCTGGTCATTTTCAATAGACGGTCGCTCCATACTGCCCTAAAGCAAGTGGGATTCACGGGCGTGCGGGACGTCTCGCGCCCCAACCCCTGCTTTTTCATCTATGCGTCGAGCCAGCGTATGAAACACGGACTGGATCCGTATGCGAATTTGCCGGTCCCGGCCTGGCTAAAGGCGGAAATCATCGCGACCGGGCTTTTAGAGTCGTGCTTGAGATCGCGCAGAGAATATGTCTCGGTGACGGCACGAAAGCCCAAAGAACCAGGCGCCTAGCCGCCGTGAGTACGCTCCCAGGATTCGGTCTGACCAGGCACGATGCTGAACAAGGGATGAGGTTGAGGACTGGCTACGCCACGAACACGACGGTAGTGGCTCGGGCTTCTCGCCCTTAGCTTGCGGAGCAAATGCTGCCACTCGAATTGAAGCTGGCCCTCCGTGCTGACGAGGCTGACGCACGAGCGAATTGGGCCGACTTTTCCCACGTCGAATGAGTAACCTCGCGCGTCCGCTTCTGAAAGAACTCCTGCCAGATAGCTGTTGATGGCTGAGCGCGGCGCCGCCTGTTGCAGGAAGCGATGAAGCTGCGGGTGGTGGCGGTAACCCTTTGTTTCGCCGCGCAGCACCGCCCTGGCGAGAAGACCCTCCCGCCACAGCGCCACAAGGCCCTGAGGGTCCAGATATTTCGGATGGAGTGTCCAAATTCGCATTGAGACTGCAACCGCCGCTTAGGCCGCCAATCACACCGTGACCTCGAGCCGGTTACCGTCAGGGTCCAGGACGACGCTCTCGTAGTAACCGTCTCCGGTATGGCGAGGACCGTCCACGACCGCATAACCGTCTCGTTTTAGGCGGTCAGTAAGCTCATCGACTCGCTGCGCCGAACCCACCGCAAACGCCAGGTGCGCAAGACCCATGCGCTGAGCGCCGCGTTCGCATTTCACCAGATCGAGCGCCAAGCTGCTCATCAGTTCGACCCGCGCCCCTCCTTCAAAGCATATAAAGCGTGACTCATAGCGTTTGGCCGGATTGACGTACTTAGGCCCGACCGTTGCGCCAAAATATGCCGCATAAAACTCTGCGAGTTGCTCGATATTCTCGGTCCAGAAAGCAACGTGCTCTATTTTCATACCTAGCCTAACGGTCCGGTTGCCAGATGCTCACAAGATCGGCTGCATAACCAGCCGGCCATACGCGAGGAACACCATGAGCAGCCCCAGCACGCCACTCAAGATCATGGGCGTGACCTCACGGTACTTTACATGCACTCCGATGAACACGAGGCTCTCGAGTGCCAATGCCGCGGCGGCCAGGACCGTCAGCCGCGGCTGCCAATGGAACGCGGCCGGGACAATGAGCCCGACCGTGCACACGAGTTCCACAATGCCCAAAATCATCCAGGCCTCCCGCGGCAACGCACCAAAGGACCGCACGTCCTGGCTGATCTTGTCGAACATGAAGACCTTCATGACCCCCGACGATCCGTACAGAAGTGCGGCAAGGATCTGCAGGACCCACAACAGGATGTTCATCGCGTGCCCCTCCGCTCTAAGTCAAACATTGCACTATAAGAGGAAATTCGGCGACGACAGATACCAATCTCCCTCGATGCGGCGAGCTTGACGTGGAGGCCTGTCAGGCAGCCACCCGGCTTCCTTCGCCGATCGAGTTGGGAAATAGAGGATGTCCGCTGCCTGCGCGGTATCTGAGGCAAACAGTGCCGAGCCGCCCGACCAAGAAATGGATCCGCAGCGAACGTTGGACATTAGCCGCCTATAGTCGGAGATTCTCTGCGGAGATATCCCTATCGTAACCGGATCTTGCGGATCTGTGAGCCCGACATTAACAAATGCGAGAGCTCGGTCACGCCAAAGCATGTTCACCAACGTCTCGTATTCAGATTTGTGAGCTCGGAATAACGACAAGCGATGTGCGTCGCTGACGTGATATCCCCAATAGCCACACGAGGCAAGCACAAGCATCGCGAGGGCGGCCAATCGTGGTTTGTCTCTATCGGGTATCATTTCAACGGCACCAGCACGTTCATCAACTCGCCGGCTTAGGTAGGACAGCGATAAGCGACGCCCTGCTCAGGCACTCCCAGAGTGGCCGATGTTACAAATACCACATTGCCGCCGAGACCGACTGCCTGGTTACGTAGCTCGGTCGATGAGTCCGCTATTTGAGACGGTCCCTGCGGAATTCCTGCAACGTTGACATTACCGACGGCAGTGCAACCAGACACGTCCGCGGCGTTCTTGGTTATTCGCACCTTCTCGGACCCCGGAGCTGGCGTTACACAAGCGCCGAGGCAAATCGCAAAGCCAAACAAAACAGAAAAGCGCCAAGTGCTCATGGAATCATCCCTCCTCGCGATCGCTCGAATCGATTGTCAGGTCGTCCTAAGCTCTTTTCGCAACACCAGTTTGAGGCCCGACCAAACATCGGAGACCGCGCAAACCTTGATGTCGACGAAGCCAAGAGGCAGCGCCACCTCGCGTATTGTTCCTTCCGTAACGTCGGTCGGCACATTTGCGGCCTTCTTCGGCCAAGACACCCAAATTGACGCCCGCACATCGAGCGCTTTCCGCAATTGGCCCAAATGCCTACCCAAGTCGCTACGCCGCAAAACAAACAGATGCGCGATATCAACACTTCGATTGCGTTTGGATATGAATCGCACGCCGGCTGGCATTGGGGCAAGTAGCTGAGCGTATTCTTTGGGCGCATCGATTAGAAGCACCAAGCTACCTTCCTTGATACCAAGCTTCTTGGCCAGCGGAGTGCCCGAATATCCTATTGGCGGAGACACAGGATGAGCACTAACGATGACGTTGGCGGCCCGGCGTGCGAGGACGCCGTTTGGGCGAGATTGCCTTCAGCACAGTCGTGAGCGCGGGCGCCTGCTTGAACGAATCTGCCTGCGCCGCCAACGCTTGCCTCATCAATGCGCGAACCGGACGCGACCTCAGAACGCTGAAGGGAACCAGGCGAATACTCCGAATTGTGGCGCCGGTGCCCTCAAGTAGGCCTTGAGGATCTTCGAGCGCCTTCCCTCTGGCAAAGAACAGTGTGACCCAATTGGGGTATCCCGCGATGGAAACCACAAGCTCGGATGCCCTCGCGGTCGGACCGAAGGCGAAGACCAATGCGTTGTGGCTGTCGTAAACCAGCTCATATCCCTTCGGAAAGAGTTTACGCAGGTCCGCCCGCGCCCTTCGCAATTGGGTCGCGATCTCCGGCGTGTACTGAGCGATAAAGGCGTCAATCTGTGCGCGGGGTGCCATTGCCGACGCCTAACAATGAGGCTGAGACACGCGGGGCTGCGCCGACATTAAGTGAAGCGGATTCATACCAATCATCCACCCCCTCCTTGACCCGACGAAGACCTCATCCGCGATCGCTCGAACCCATTGTTAGAAACCACCTAGCGAGAACCCGACGGACTAAATGAGGTTGGCGGTAGCTTAGCACCGGCGTATCCGGGGATAATCATGTCGATGTTGCCTTGTGTGGCACTCTGGCCGTCCACAAACTTCCAAGAGACACCAGAGTCTTCGGATACTCCGATGAAAAATGACATTAACGACGCGCGCTGCTCACCAGTCTCCAAAATCATATTGTAAGGAATGAAAATGTAGTTGCGCCCGCTTGCGATAAACGGTGACCACGGGGCGTCCAAATCAAAGCGCAGGTAAGTCGCGTGCATCGATTTTAGTTTTTGATACAAGTCCCCGACTCTCTGGTCGAGCTGAGAGCGGGGTATGCCGTGATCCTCAAACACTTTTGTATAGGTCAGCGAATTGGCGCAGACCGAGTCAAATACCTTCATGCAGGCAACCAATTGCAGTGCATCGCGACGAGCGTTGTCCGAAAGATCTCCGGCATTCACGTATCGCGATAAAGCAAGTAGTACCGACACCAAAAACACCTTGAAGTGGCAATTCATGGTTTAGACACGCTGGGACCAATATTCATGCGCGACCGGCAGTTTCGCAAGAACCTGATTCGCAACATCACCGTATCTACCACTCTCGTATCGAAACCAACTGTCAGTGCCGGATCCTTCGCCAGGCTTTATGCGATACCGATCGTTGGGGTGAATGTCCCAAGCGGTGACATTAGACGCCGGAATGTGCTTACCCCAGTGCGTTGTTGTCCCTCCGATACCGCACCGAGCTATCTCAATTTGGAAGCCGCCACCGTTTACGTCGAATTGGAACGTCAGTAAATCGACGTGCGTGACGTGCACCCGCCTAAGGTGCGGATACGAGCCCGTGAAGCCACTTTCGCGGAGCATTGGCACCACGGAGGTCTTTAAGGCTACGTCCATGAGTTCACGCGGGGACAGCATTGCGTGTCTAATCGTTATTTACAATACAAATCTGTGGCATAACCCCACCCCGCAGCCGATTACGCCCCCACCCCCCGATACACATCCGCATTCAATATCTCCATCACCCGCGACGGATTAGCCAGCGGCGTAAATCCGAATTGCGCATACAGCCCATGCGCGTCGCGGGTCGCCAGCATGAAGCGCCGCAGACCTTGCAGGTCCCCGTGCCCGCGGATCACCTCGAGCAGCCATTTCGAGAGACCTTGCCCGCGATGAGCTTGGAGAACGTACACATCGGCTAGATACGCGAAAGTCGCCTTGTCGGTAATGACGCGCGCAAATCCAACCTGATCGCGCCCATGCAGCACGCCGAAACACAGCGAGTTCGCGATCGCCCGTTTCACGACGGCGAGCGGCACGCCGGGAGACCAGTAGCTGCCCGTCAGAAATTCATGGATGGCCGCGGCGTCCAGCTGATCGCGGTTGGTCGTGATGCTGTACTCGCCTCGGCGAACGACCTCGCTCATGGTGAAATCATCTCTCATTTCCCTAGCGCCGGCTTCCCGCCCCGCTCGTCAAATATACGGCATACGTTCCCAGCCAATGACCGCCCTCGTAATGCTCGCCCGTCACGGCGGGAAGCGCCGCCTGCGCGTGGCGTTCCGAGAGAGCCAGCAGCCCCGCGATGCGGTCATCGCCCGATTCGAGGCCATTGGCAATGCCCCTGAGCATCCAAGCGCGGCTCAAATTCAGGCCGTCGATATGCGCCAGTTTGGGGTCGGCGCGGTCCGTCACCACGGCGGGCTGCAGCCACGGCGAGGTCCCTTTGCGCGGAATCCCCGGCAGGAAGCGCGACAGCCAGCTGCCGAACTGCGCGGGTTCCAGCACCCTGCGCATGAAGTCCGCCTCTGCCAGACAGGGCGACAGAAAATCCTCGCCGGATGGCTCGTACTCGATGGGGCAGCGGCGATCGTTGAAATAGAACCGATGCGCGGCGTCGGCGAGCACGCTGCGCATCTGCGCATCGCCCGCCACTCCCGCCCAGTCCCAGATCAGCCCGAACGAGAATGCCGTCTGATCGTGTTCGCCGATTCGTATCGGGTAGTGCAGTTTGGGTATCCAACTCTTCAGCCGCGAGGCCACCTCGGTTTCCAGCGGCCGCAGCACGCCCGCCCATTCGCGCGCCTGCGGATCATCCCAGCTGCGCAGCTCCGCCGACAATTGCAGCAGCCAGGCCAGCCCGTAGGGCCGCTCGAAAGAGGCTCGATCCGCGCGCTTCATATAGGCCACTTCGCCGGCGATGTTCGGAGCGGTCAGGCTGCGGGCAAGCTCGCGCCGCGCCTCGGGCGCAAAGGGCGCGTCCGGCATGAGCCGAGTCAGGCGTACCAGGAGCCAGTGACCGTGCACATCGGAGTGCCAGTCGAAGCACCCATAGAAGGCCGGCGTGAGCACATGCGGAGGCAGCGCATCGGCGTCGCTGTCCATGGTATGGCTGATGTGATTGGGATACTCCGCGTGCAAGCACTTGAGCGCGAGGCCCGCGAAGCGCGCCGCCGCAGCGGGATCCATCGCCATGGACGGCCCCTGGCCGGCCGGCGCCGCCAAGGCCGCCGCACAACTCATTGATACCAGAGCCCCTGCGAGGTAGGCCGCTATGCGCATGCGAACATCCTTTGACGGTCCATTCAGGTCCCGCATCGTAAAGGAACGGCGCCGCATTGCAAAACCGCGGCCGCGGGCGCCATCGACTTCGGCCCGGAATCGGCTTATACATAAGCCCAATAGGGGAGACGCATGATGCAACACACGCTACGTGGACCCGGCACCTTGCTTCGGCGAAGCGCCTGGCTGGCCGCCCTTTGCGCCGCGGCCGCGCTGTCGCCGGCGATACCTCGTGCCGCATTCGCAGCCGAGGCCGCCGCCTCGCCCGCGCAGGCCGAGTTCGGCGGCCAGTGCACCGAGGCGCTGGCCGAAGGCCGGCATGTGATGACCGACTGCAGCACCACCTGGACCGACAAGGACGGCAAGACCTATTGCTTCAGCAACGATGCCGCCAAGAAATCCTTCTTGGAGAAGCCGGCCGAGAATCTGCAGAGCGCGCGCGCATTCATCGCCGCCAGCAGCGTCGAGTCCACGGAAAAAGCCATGGAGGATTTCACAGGCTCCGATGCCGAAGCGCTGGTCAAGGAATCGATCGCCGGCAAGCTCAAGGCGAACAATGGCCTATTTCCCATCGACGACCCGCTCAACGGCGAGCATCTGAAGTTGAGCTACGACGATATCGACTTCACCCGCACCATCGACGGCTACGGCTTCTTTCCGGACGTGAAATTTCACGACTCGCAGGATGCACAGAAACGCTACCTGATCGACTTCTGGGTCATGCCTCAGGGCGGTGCGCTGCAAGTGCAGGAGATCCGCATCTACAAGGCCCCCCTCATGGCGGACGGCAAATGGACCACCATGGAACGCCAGCCCATCCCGTGGTGGTGGATACCGGCCTCCGAACACCCCGGGCATCTGGCCACGAAGCGCGGCTGGGAAGTGATGTCGGCCGTCGAACAAAACGCGATGAAAGAGAGCTTGAAGAATAATGGGGTGTTCAAGCTCAAAGACGATAAGACCGGCCAGGAGCTACAGCTCGAGTTCGTCGACACCCATCAGCCGGTGCGCCAGCTCGACGACGGCCACTACTTCGCGTGCACCGACTTTCGAGTCGCCGGCACCAAGGATCAAATCTACGACATCGATTTCTGGGTGAGCGACAAGGACGGCAAGATGACCGTCGACCAGACCAAGGTGCACAAGGTGCCCGAACTCAAGGGCGGCCAGTGGATCCAGGTGCCGCGCTACGAATGGAAGGACGTCGGCAATTCACACGTCGTGCCCTGAGCACGCGCGTCGTTCAAGGTTTCTCGCGCCGCGAATTGGCCACCAGCTG
The DNA here is from genome assembly GCA_963837435.1 of uncultured Gammaproteobacteria bacterium. GTDB lineage: Bacteria > Pseudomonadota > Gammaproteobacteria > Steroidobacterales > Steroidobacteraceae > Bog-1198. The sequence goes on along the minus strand of CAWINJ010000004.1, from coordinate 925,126 downwards.
CTTCAAAGTGCTCAAATCGGTGGTGCCCGCCACCAGCTGCCGCCCCACCACCAGTCCCGGAGTCCCCTTGAGGGTGAGCGCCCCCGCCTCCTCATCGTTGCGCGCCAACAGTGCGGCGATTTCACTGGCGTGGCTCACGCGATCGTTCTTCAAGGCCGTCATGTTCACGCCCGCGCCCTGCAAAATGTCATCCACCTGATCATTCCCGGCGAGGCGCGGGCCGCCGATCAGGGCCTCGTGGGCGACCAAGTACTTGCCCTGCCACCCAGCGGCCAGCGCGGACGCGGCCGCGTACTCCGAGACCGGCCCCAGAATCGGCCAGTCCTTGTACACCAGACCCAGGTGAGGATCCTGGGCCAGCAAGGCCCGCAGAACCGGGACCAGCTTCTTGCAATAGGGGCAGTTGTAGTCGAAGTACTCGACGATGACGACATCCGGCGTGCGCGCACCCACGGGCGTCGTGCCCGGATTGGCCAGCATCTGCTTCACTCCGTCGCGCGTGATGAGGGCAACGTCCTGCGCGGCCGCCGCATTGATCAGCAACGCGCACCCTAGCAACGCGAGCAGTTTGCGAATGGATATCATGCGCCATCCTATCCTAAACGAGAGACGGGCTGTATCAGCCCCGCATCATCCTGCTCCATGGAATTGATCCTGGGACTGACCGCATGGGCCTGCATCCACGCCGCGCTGTACGATCGCAACGCCGCCTTCGCTTCGACCGGTGTCCCGCGCAGCCAGGTCGCATAGTCACGCCGCCGCAGGATGGCGGGCATCGACGCATCCAAGTTCCCTATGCTCGCGACCAGCTCGTTGGCCGGCACGCGAATCACCGTGCAGCTCTCGATCACATCATCATCTTCGCCGATGGAGCGATCCCACACCGCCGCCAGGCCGAACACCGAGCGATTCGTCAGCTGCACGAAGTAAGGTTGGCGGTAATTCTCACGAGTGAGCTGCCACAGATAAAATCCCGACGCCGGCAGAATGCAGCGCTGGCCGCTCAGCCAGGGCATTCGAAACACCTCGGAGCGCTCGATGCGATCCATCTGCGCGCACGCCGTCGCTTCTGCGATCGGCTGACCCTCGGCCCACGAAGGGATCAGCCCCCAGCGCATCATCATTCCTTCGCTCTGTCCGTCGTGCACGCGGATCGCCGGCACGTACTGCTGCACCGCGACGTTGAATTTCGTCGCAAATTTCCACCAGGCCTTGGCCGGCAGGAACTCGCGCTCCGCGGCCATCTGATCGGGCAGGGCATAGCGATCGCACATGGGGCCGAGAATACGGCCATCGACGGCCCGACACTGTGACGGATTTTTGGTCTTGCGCTCCCGCGCCCGGCGCCCTACAAGCCGCGGCGCCCCTCGAGCCCCGGCGCAATTCAGGCCGCTGCGCCTAGAAAGGCGCTCTGCGCCTCCCGCAGCGCACGCGTGATGCGCTGCGCCCATTCGGTCTGGCCGGCCTCATCGCTCACCAGGTCCTGGCGAATCTCGATCTCCACATGCGGCAGTCCGCGCGCCTCGCCATGTTGCGGAATGCTGTAGTCGGTTTCATCGCTCACGAAATAAGGTTCATTGTCCGCGATCACCCAGCCGGCTTCGCGGCGCAGCGCGTCGAGCACCAGCCCCGCGAAGCGACGGTCGCGGTTGTACAGCACCGCCGCGTGCATCTCGCGGCGCACGCCCTTGTACACGTCGGTCATGGTGTGCTGAGCCACCAAGATGGTGGGCCGGGATTGCGCCGCCCGCTCATCGAGCAGCGCCTTCACCCGTTGGTGGTAGGGATCGAAGATCTCCTTGCGCCGCGCCGCCGCGTCGGTCTCGCTCACCTCGAGGTTGCCGGGGATCTCAACGGATTCGCTCAATCGCGGGATCGACGCTGCCACCTTGGGGTCGCGATTGCAGTCGATCACCAACCGCGAATAGCTTTGCGCCAGCAGCGGCGCATCGAGCGCCGCGGCCGCCTGCCGCGCCACCGCCAGGGCGCCGATGTCCCAGGCAATATGCCGCTGCAATTGCGACTCCGGGAGGCCGAGATCCTGCAGCTGACGCGGAATGCGGCGGCCCGCGTGATCGACCGTGAAGACAAAATTTCCCTGCCCCTGCCGCCCGATCTCGATGCAGGGATGCGGCTCGTCCGCCGCCAGGAGTTTTCGGCCCTTCACCACCCCACCGCCTCGCCGTCCTTTCTAAAATCCGATCCCCCGCGGTAATAGCCGGCAATGCGCTTCGGTGCGCCCGCGGCATCGGCATTGATCGCGGGCGGCTGCGCGACGTACATGATGGATTGCACGCCCCCGACATCCTCTCCGTTCACGGATTTTACCGAGTGCCCCATGGCCGCCAGCTGTGCGCCGACCAAATCATAGAGCGGAGTCTCGAGGCTCAACACGTTCGAGACCTGCGAATGCCGGAACCGCGCCATGTCCGCCGCCGCCTGCACATTGGCGCCGAGGTCCAGCACGTCGACCAGCCATTGCGCATGGCCTTGCGCCTGCATGTCGCCGCCCATCAAAGTGACCGTCATCAGCGGCTGGCCGTCGCGCATCACGAACCCCGCCGACAGGGTGTTGAACGGCCGCTTGTGCGGCTCGATGAGGTTCGGGCTCTTCGGATTCAGGGTGAACAGCGCGCCGCGGTTATGCAGCACGAAGCCATAGCCCGGCACTGTGATCCCCGAACCGAAGGCCGTGAAATTGCTGTTGACCCACGACACCATGTTCCCCTCAGCGTCCGCCGTCGAGAGCACGATGGTGTCGCCGGGCAGCGTATATTCGGCCTCGGGACCCGGGGTCGACGCGTGCCTCGGATCCACCTTGTCGCACAGCGATGCCGCGTAGGATTTGGACAGCAGCCGGGTGAGCGGCACCGCCGCGAAATTCGGGTCCGCGTTGTAGCGATACAGATCCGCATACGCCAGCTTCTTCGCCTCCACCAAGAAATGCCAGTACTGCGGACTGGCGGGTCCCAGCGAGGCCAGCGTCGCGCCCGCCCCCCACTGCGGCACGCAGGCCTGAAGAATGTTGAGCATCTCGTTCGCCGCCCAGGCCTGCGAGGGCGGCGGCAGTTCGAGAATGTCGAAGCCATGGTATTCGGTATGAGCTGGCTCCACCCACTCACCCTTGTATTTCGCCAAGTCGGTGAGGGTCATAGTTCCTCCGAGCGCCCAGGACTTCGCCACAATGGCCGCGGCGATGTCGCCCTTGTAGAACCCATCGCTGCCTTTCGCCTGCAGCACTCGGAAGGTGTGCGCGAGATCGGGGTTCTTGAAGATCTGCCCCGCCTGCGGCGGCTGTCCATTGAAGTACCAGGTCTTGACCGAATCCGGATCGGGTTCCGTGCAACATTTTTCCAGAGGCAGCGCGTTCGGGAGCCGCCAGTCGTGCGCGACGCGTTCGGAGACCGGAAAGCCTCTTTCCGCGTACTCCGCCGCCGGTTCCAAAACCTCTTTGAAGCTCATCGTGCCGAAGCGTTTGAGCGCCGACTGCCACCCCCAGACGGCGCCCGGCACCGTCACCGGCAAGATGCCATGCAGCGGCATTCCCGACGACGGACCCCAATTCTGCGGATTCCAGTGATACCCCAGAGAATTGAAGCGCGTGAGGGTGGCGCCGGAAGTCGCCGTACCGCTCGAGTTCAACACATAGATCTTCTTGTTCTTGGCGATGTAGATGACGGCGAATACATCGCCGCCCACCCCCACCATCATGGGTTCCACCACATTGAGCGTGGCCGCGGTGGCCACGGCCGCATCGATCGCGTTGCCGCCACGCGTGAGTATCTGCAGTCCCACCTGCGCCGCCAGCGGCTGGCTGGTGACCACCATGCCGTGCTGCGCCATCACCTCGGAGCGGCTCTGCGCCGGCCAGCCTTCCGCCCGAGCGCCACGCACGGCACTGCAAAAGGCTGGCAACGGTGTGGACCCGCATGAGCCCACGTTCGACGGCGCCTGCCCAAATGCGCAGGCCGGAGCTAGAAATAGGCCCAGCCATTGGGCCGCGGCAATCCTATGTAATATTTTCATACCCGCTCTCTTACCCGGGTGCAGTGGCCCATGTCCTGTGGTCGACGGCCTCGCGCCAACCCAAGATATACATAATATTACGGATAAAGACGGAGGCAACAGTCTTGCGTCGACGGCGTCGACGTGTACACCCTCAGGGTGACAAAGGTCGGCAGCCGCCTTTGATCGCCGCCGCCTCCCCGGCAGTTCCGAGATCGCGAAGACCGTCTTCGAAGTGCTTGCCCATCATGCGATCCACGTCGATGAATAGGCTCAGGATCTTGATCTCATTCTTGGCGCCCAGTTGCAATTGATGGATCGAGGTTATTTAATCGGCCTGCGATGGCTGGAACTCTGAACCCAGAGCAGGACGGCAGAATGTCCACGCGCCAAGAGCTCATCGCGACGGCTACGAAATGGTTGTCGCTGTGGAACACGCCAGTGGATTGGGCGCTGTTCGACAGCATACACAGCGAAACGTTTGAGGATTGTGCCTCGGCCGGGAGACCACCGACCAAGCAGGGCTTCGCTCAGGGCCTCGCGCAGCTTACCCGCGCGTTTCCCGACCTTCGGACGATGCTGCAATCACTGGTGATCGATGAACAGAACTCAACCGCTGCCGTTCGCTGGTCCAGCCGCGGTACGAATGTCGAGCGCTTTCTCGAGATCGGTCCGACCCACCGCGCAACCGAGATGACCGGCATTGAAATTATCCAAATTGCGCGCGGTCAAGTGGTACGCCGATGGGGAGAATGGGACATATCGGCTCACCATGAGTGACAAAGCCACGATGGCGGCTACGGACCCGCGCCTTCTGACGTATCAGAACAGTCCGCCACTATTTGATCTATGAATGGACGGAAGACCGGACGCCGGCTTACCGAGCGCACGTGTCGCGCTGCTAGCCTGCTTAATTGTTGCACGCCGAGCGGCGGGTACTGGCGATCGGAGCCCGTCGGGCGTGGCCTGGCAGCGAATGACTCCTCTCGGACCCGTATCTGCCGGTCGCGAACATCTGGGATCGGGCGCCAATAAATCATCGCCCCGGCGGCGATACCCGGGTATTGCCTCGAATCCAGGGCTGCGGAACTGCAACTTTTTAGCCTGCATCTGTGTTTTGTTCAGTACAGACCGCCGCTGGAGCCCACAGGTGATCAAAAAGGCATTGAAGTGCGCCGGGATCGGCATTGCATGCCTTTCTATTCTGTTGGGTTCTTCAGCGGTGCTCTATAAGAAATACCTGCAACATAGAGTTGCGGTGGCACACGCCATCCAATCCCCCCTGTATTGAAAGGCAAAGCAATGAGCGTCAACGATTTACCGGCGATTATGGGAACAGTTCTGATTGTTGCCGGCCTCGCCCTTGTGGGCGTTTCCACATGGTCCCGTGCCGAGGGGAGTGAAAAGACCACTCAGGCCGGAGCGCTCATCATTGTGGTGGGCGCATTCCTCTTGGGGCTGTCGATATTCGTGTCACATGGAAAATAGGACTTAGCCCCGCGCGCCAGTTGACCGACCAGCGTTCGATGTTGATAAGGGGCTGGGGAACACAGGGTCATTCGGCGTCTAACCGGTCGCTTCAGGGCTTTTTGTGTGCGACCGATCCGCGGCTGGCCCGCTTCGGGTGCCTCTTCGCACGTGCGGCGTTGGGAGCGGAGGAGCACGCGAAGCGACATGCATCGCGCAAGAGCTCTTTCAGATCGGCCCGAGTGATCTTGGATAATCGGACGAGTACAGCAGGGTGGGGAGCGTAATGATCAGTGATGTAGTAGATATCGGGCTGCTGTCGCAGTAGCTCTGCACGATGTTCAAGATCGATATGCACGACGAGGCTGTTTGCTTCGGCTGACTTGTTAGTCGGGATGCAGGCCACTAGCTTGCCGCCCAGCTTTAGCGCAGGAGCGCCGTACGCGGTGTCTTTGACGACACCGGGCATGGCAAGGCCTAGTTCCGTCACTGTGTCAAAGTTTTGTATCGCCATGGGGCAACCTTTGGCTAGTGGGAGCACATCAAATCACGTCGCCCGCAAATCCTCCAATACCCGCCCCATTCGCAATATCTCCTCTTCGTGCGGTTCATCCCGCACTGTTTCCTTCAGCCCGTCCTCATACCATTCGCGCATGGCGCGTGTGTCCAGCAGGCGCTGCGCATACGCCGCCGCCGCGGCATCCAAGGTCAGGCCATAGGTTTGAATTCTGAAAGCCACCGGCGCATAGAAGGCATCGGCGGCCGTGAATGCCTTGCCCGCGAGGAACGGTCCGCCGAAGCGGCGCAGGCCTTCGTTCCACAACGCGCCGAGCCGGGCGACATCGCCCTCGAGCGCCGCGGGATGCTCATTGAGCCGGACCCGCTGCCCGCAACTCATCGAACAGCGGTTGCGCAATTCACCAAAACCCGAGTGCATCTCCGCGGCCGCGCTGCGGGCCCACGCTCGGGCGCGGGTCTCGACCGGCCAAACGGCGGGGTGCTGCTCCGCCAGGTATTCCGCGATGGCCAACGAGTCCCAAACCACGGTGTCGCCGTCCACCAGGCAGGGCACCTTGCCGGTCGGGGAGATCTTGCGGTACTCCCGCCACTTCGATTCCTGCCCGAACGGCAGCCAGTGCTCGCGAAACGCGATCCCGAGCTCGCGCATCAACACCCAGGACCGCAGCGACCAGGACGAATAATTCTTGTTCGCTATGTATAAGTCGTACATCGCTTCACTCCCGCCTCAATGCCACCTCGGACAATTGCCCCTGCGCACCCTGCATCCATCGCAGCGAGCCGGGCGTGGTGAGCATCTCGCCGGTCTCGAGCAGCGTCTTGATACCGGACAATATCATCGGCCAGCCGCCGTACAACTGAGCGCTCGCATCCTCGCGCAACTGATCGTGAGTAACTTTGAGCAAGCAAGAATCGCCCACCGGCTCGATTTCCCACGTCACCCGCGAAGTCCCTTCGCTCTTAACATCCTCGCCCCACAGCGCCCGGAAGCTCTGCACCAGCCGGCGCGGCGGATCCACCTCCAAGTTCTCGCCCTCGAAAATCAGCGCACTGCCGCCCACCGCCTCGTAGCGCGACCCTGGGGTCCACTGCGAAGTGACCGCCGCCCCGAACGTGTACTTGCGCCGCATCTCGGTGTCGGTGATGGCCTTCCACAGCCGCGCCGGCGTGGTCTTGATATAGATCTCGAATACCTTCTGCATGGCGCTCTCCTCCAAATCATGTTTAAGCTCGCTCAATGCCGCCACCCAGGGCAGCGTGAATTTGTTCACCCAGCGATCGTGGATGAGCCGGATAGGAACGGCGTTCAGGAAATGCAGCTTCTCGCGCCCCTGCCGCCGGGACACCACCAAGCCTGCCTCCTCGAGCAGCTTCAAGTGCTTCATGACCCCGAAGCGCGTCATGGGCAGCCGCCTTTCGAGAGCACTCAGCGTCTGGCCATCCGTCTTGAACAGCTCATCGAGCAGCTTGCGGCGAGACGGATCGGCCAGCGCTTTGAACACCTCATCCATGGTCGGAACCATACGTGACCATTTGGTCACCTGTCAAGCCGCAGGCCCTATCTTGTTTCGTCGCATCGCGGCGTACCATGCGCAACGGGCGACCAAACGCCGCTTCAGAAACACATATCGAGACCCTCGCCATAGGTAAATCAATGTCCTTGAAAAGAAATGTCGGATGGGCCGCCAGCCTCTCAGCATTGCTCCTCGTTTCGCTCGGTTCCCACGGCGCGACGGCCGATTCCATGGTCGTGCGGCAAATCGACGTCATGGTTCCGGCCCGCGACGGCACCTTGCTGGCCACCGACATTTACCGGCCCGCCAAGGCCGGCGTCGCTCTGTCCGAGCGGCTGCCCGTGCTGCTGCACCGGACTCCCTACGACAAGTCCGATCCGGCGGCCGTCGCCATTGCCGAGACCCTGGCCCGGCATGGCTACGTGGTGATCCTGCAGGACACCCGCGGTCGGCATCACTCACACGGCGTGTTCGTCAAGTACTACGACTACGACGCGTACGATGGCTACGACACCATCGAGTGGGCAGCACGTCTGCCCTACAGCAACGGCAAGGTGGGTATGTACGGCACCTCGTATGCGGCGCACACCCAGGCGGATGCCTCCAAGCTGCATCCGCCGCACCTCAGCACCCTGGTGCTGAACATGGGCGGCATGGCCAATGCCTGGGACCACTCGGTGCGCTACGACGGCGCCTTCGAGATGGGCCGCCAACTCACCTGGGCCTGGCAGCAGGCGCTCGACGATGCCCGCGACCCCATCACCAAGGCCATGCTCTCGAAGGAAAAGGTGCTCGACTGGTATTCGGCATTGCCGCTGCGCAAGGGCCTGAGCCCGCTGGCCATCGCGCCCACCTACGAAGGCTACTACCTGGACGAGGCGACCCAGTCCGACTATGACGCGCACTGGCAAACCCTCGGCATGCAATGGGAGAAGTACTACGCGCAAACCGCCGATGTGCCCATGCTGCACATTGGCGGCTGGTACGACATCTACCTGCGCGGCACCCTCGAGAACTTCCACTCGCTCGGGGCCATCAAGAAATCGCCCGAGCGGCTGCTCATCGGCCCGTGGACGCACCACGGCAACACCGCCGACCACGCCGGCGATGTCGCCTTCGGTCCCTCCGCCGCGATCGCCGACTTCGACACGACCTTTCACTTGAACTGGTTCGACTACTACCTGAAAGGGTTGCGCACCCCCGCCGCCACCCAGGCCGCCGTGCGTTACTTCCTGATGGGCACCGGCGACGGCCACAAGGATGAGCACGGCCGCCTATACCACGGCGGGGTTTGGCGCGACGCGGGACAATGGCCCCCCGCCGCGGCGCATCGCACCGAGTTCTATCTGCACGCCGACGGTTCCCTCACCGACCAATCGCCGGCCGCCGGCGAAGCCGCCTCCACCACCTACACCTTCGATCCGGAGCACCCCGTGCCCACCATCGGCGGCGGCGTCTCGAAGCGCCTGCAGGACGGCGCCTACGATCAGCGCGAACGGCCCGATATGCCCGGCTCGAGGCCGCCCTTCCTGCCGTTGCGCTCGCGCGCCGATATCCTGGTGTTCGAGACCGAGCCCCTGCCACAGGATGTGACCATCGCCGGACCTGTCGAAGTCACCCTCTTCGCCGCATCCACCGGCACCGACACCGATTTCACCGCCAAGCTCGTCGATGTCTATCCGCCCAGCGAGGACTTTCCGCAGGGCTTCGACATGAACCTCACCGACGGCATCTTGCGCGCCAGCTACCGCGACAAGTCCCCGACCCGACGGCTGCTGGTGCCCGGGCAAATCTACTCCCTGCTCATCCGACCCTTCGACACGGCCAATGTCTTCAAGAAGGGCCACCGCATCCGGCTGGATATTTCCAGCAGCAATTTCCCGCGCTTCGACGTCAACCCCAACACGGGCGAGCCGCTGGGTGCGAATCGCCGCCACATCAGCGTCGACAACACGGTGTACCACGACCCCGCGCATCGCTCGGCCGTGACACTGTGGTTGATGCCGAACCGGCGGGCCGAATAGCCGCGTCGCCGCCACCCTTCACCGACGCGCACTTTACCCGCTAGACTGCCCCCCATCTCAACACCGCGGAACACCCGATGCACGACTCCAAACTTTGTGCGGCACTGATCGCCGCCTGTCTTCTGGCACCCGCCATCTCGCCGGCCCAGGCCGCCGCGCCGGCCACATCCGCGCTCAAACCGATCACTCATGAAAGCCTGTGGATGATGAAGCGGGTCGGCGCCCCCATGGTGAGCCCCGACGGCAAATGGGTGGTCTTCTCCGTGGTGGAACCCTCCTACGAAACCGACAAGGCCGTCAGCGATCTGTGGCTCGTGCCCACCGACGGCCTCAAGCCGCCGCGCCGCATTACCAACACCAAGGCCCCGGAGAACGGCGTTGCATGGTCTCCCGATAGCGCCGCCATCGCCTTCGCCACCAAGCGCGAAGGGGACGAGGTCGAACAGATCTACGTGCTCGATCTTGCCGAAGGCGGCGAGGCGCGCCGCCTGACCAGCATTTCCACCGGCGCCAGCAACCCGCAATGGCGGCCCGACGGCAAGGCCATCCTGTTCGAGTCCCTGGTCTACCCCAATGCCTCGAACGATGAGGCCAACAAAAAGATCGCCGCCGAGCGCAAGGCGCGCAAGTACAACGTCCGAATCTACGAACATTTCCCGGTGCGCTTTTGGAATCAATGGCTGGATGACCGCCAGCCCACGCTCATGGTCCAGTCCCTCGAGCCGGGTTCCGCTCCCAAGGACATTCTCTCCTCCACCGCCTTCGCCCGAACGTCGGGCTTCTCCGGCGCGGAAACCGACACCAGCGTCACTCTCGCGCCCCTGTGGAGTCCGGACGGCCATGAGGTCGTGTTCACCGCCACCACCGAGCGCTGGAACGCCGCCTTCGCCCACGTCGGCTATCACCTGTATCGCATGCCCGCGGACGGCGGCGCCGAACCCAGCATCGTCACCCCCGCCGCCGGGGACTATCAGGCGGCGCGACCTTCAGCCGCGACGGCAAGGCGCTGTTCTTCAAATACGCGCCGCACGACGCCGAGATCTATCATCTGGCCCCGCTGCACAAAGTGGCGTGGCCCGCCGGCGGCGAAGCCACCGTCGTGACCCGCGATTTCGATCGCGAGATCGCACACTACGCGCTGACCTCCGGACGGCAAATTCGCCTATCTGCTGGTGCCCGAGGCCGCGAACGATAATCTCTACCGCGTGCCCGCAGAAGGCGGCAAGCCCACCCTCGTGGTCGCGCCCTCCACCGGCGGCTACACCGCCCTGAGATTGCGCAAAAGGCCGCCAAGCCCATCCTGATCGCCGGCTACGGCAGCTCCGTCAGTCCGGCAGAGATCGTGCGCATCGATCCCGCGCCACCGCTCGCACGTCAATCTCACTCATGATCGACACCGCCGCCGCGGCGGCCATCGATTGGCAGCCGCCCCAGCATTTCTATTTCACCAGCGCCAAGGGCCGCAACATTCACAACATGATCGTGCTGCCGCCGGCCTTCGATGCCGCCAAAAAATATCCCCTGCTGGTGCTCATCCACGGCGGTCCCGCCAGCAGCAACCCCGACCAGATCGGCCTGCGCTGGAACTATCACCTGCTCGCCGCCCCCGGCTATGTCATCCTGATGACCGACTACACCGGCTCGACGGGCTTCGGCGAGAAATTCGCGCAAGCCATCAAGCTCGATCCCCTGAAGACGCCCGGCGATGAAATCAACCAGGCCGTCGACGAGGCCCTCAAGCGCTACCCCTTCATCGACGGCACGAGAATGTGCGCGGCGGGCGCCAGTTATGGCGGCCATCTGGCCAACTGGATCGAAGCCACCACCACGCGCTACAAATGCATCGTCAGCCACGCCGGCGAAGTCGACCTGACCACCCAATGGGGCATCAGCGACAGCATCTACGGACGCGAAATGACCAATGGCGGGCCGCCCTGGGAAGGCAATGCCATCTGGCGGGACCAGAGTCCCATCACCTACGCCGCCCAGTGGAAGACGCCCATGCTGCTCAGCATCGGTGAACGCGACTACCGCGTGCCCCTCGGCAATACGCTCGAGAACTGGAGCACCCTGCAGCGCATGCACGTTCCCAGCCGCCTGCTCGTCTGGCCCGACGCCTGGCACTGGATCACCAAGCCCGAAGACAGCCGGCACTTCTATGAAGAAGTGCACAGCTGGCTGGCCAAGTACCTGAAGGATGGTGGCACCTGATACCTGGGCCCAGTGATCTTCACCGATTGACCGGGAACGAACGGGAGGCGGGAGCTGAAGACCCTTAAGGCACAGCGGCCTTCAACTCCCTGCCCCTCCCGGCGGCTGTTCGCATTGGGCCAATGTGCATCACGGCGCAGAGAGAGCAGTTCCAATGCCTTTGGCCGGAGTATCTTGCGACAGTCGGGGTATGTTGTGACCATCGGAGCATGTTGCGGAGGAATGAGAGTGATCTCGACGAATCAGATTCTCTCGACGTATCAAATCATCCAGCCGCATATTCGGCGCACGCCCATCGTCGACGTCGATGCCGGCGATTTCGGCGTCAAGGCGGCGCGCCTGGTGCTGAAGCTCGAGTCCCTGCAGCACGCCGGCTCGTTCAAATCGCGCGGCGCGTTCACTCATCTGCTGACGCGCACAGTGCCGGCGGCCGGCGTGGTCGCCGCCTCGGGCGGAAATCATGGCGCCGCGGTGGCGTACGCCGCCATGAAGCGCCAAGTGCCGGCGAAGATATTCGTCCCCAAAATCGCCTCGTCCGCGAAAATTCAGCAGATATCCGATTACGGCGCGGATCTGGTGATTGGCGGAGAGCGCTACGCCGATGCGCTTGCGGCGAGCGAAGCCTGGGTGGCGCAATCCGGCGCCCTGCCCATTCACGCCTTCGATCAAGAAGAAACCCTGCTCGGCCAAGGCACCGTGGGCCTCGAGCTCGAGGAACAGGCCGGCGACATCACCACCCTTTCTCGTGGCCGTCGGCGGCGGCGGCCTGATCGCCGGAATTGCCGCCTGGTACCAGGGCCGGATCAAAGTGGTGGGCGTCGAACCCGAGCAAGCGCCCACCCTCACCCGCGCCCTCGCCGCCGGCCGGCCCGTGGATGCCGAGGCGGGCGGCATTGCCGCGGACTCTCTCGCGCCGCGCCGCGTGGGCGAGCTCGTCTTCCCCATCATTCAGCGCCACATCACGCGCGACGGTGCTGGTCACCGACGACGCCATCCGGGACGCGCAGCGGCGGCTGTGGAGACAGCTGCGCGTCGTCGCCGAGCCCGGCGGCGCGGCGGCGCTGGCGGCGCTCATCTCCAGCGCTACGTGCCCGGCGCGAACGAGCGGGTCGCCGTCTTGATCTGCGGCGCCAACACCACGGCAGTCGATTTCGATTCACTAGTCCCCGCGGCGCCGACTGCGACGTGCGCCCCGAGACCCATCGCGGATTATCGGCAGGAGCATTCATGAAGGACACGCTGAAACCCGGCATCCGCTACCGACACACATTCGTCGCTGCCGCCCTCGAAAATGGTTCCGGCGCTGTATCCGGAGGCGGACGAATTTCTCGCGATGCCCGAAGTCCTCGCCACCGGCTTCCTGGTGGGCTTTCTCGAGTGGGCCTGCATCAAGGCAGTGAATCCCCACCTCGACTGGCCCCGCGAACAATGCCTCGGCATCGCACATCGATGTCAGCCACGAAGCCGCCACGCCCCCCGGCCTCGAACTCACCGCCTCCGTCGAATTCATCGAGGTCGAAGGGCGGAAGCTCACGTTCACGGTCAGCGCACACGACGGTTTGGATCTGATCTCCCGGGGACGGCACGAGCGCTTCGTCATCGACAAGCAAAGATTCGAGGCCAAGATGGCCACGAAATCGTCTCGGCGCAGGGACGCGTAACGCCGACCATCGCGCCGGATCTTGGATTTTGCGCCGGCGATCACGTAGTTCGGCTCCGGCTCACGGTATAGTAATGAGGAAAATCCACCCTATGCGCCTGCGCGACCATGCCAATGTAGCTTCGCTGACCGCGTGTCCCATCGCGGTAGCCGCCTGCATTCTGCTGTTCTCCGCCACCCCCTCGCCGCTGCGGGCGGAGCAGGCTCCAGCGACGGCCACTGCTGCGGCTCCGCCCCCAGGCGCAGCTGCAGCGACGCCGGTCTCCGACGCCGACTTCGTCTATTTCTACAAGAACCCCAGCCGCGACAAGCTCGCCCAGCTCATGGCCTATTTCAATTCGGTCGCGCAATCGGGCAAGCGCTTCGTCCAACCGCCCATGATCGGTTTTCTCGCCGCGGCATTTCAAAAATACCCGAACGACATCGATAGCTTGACCTCCGGCGATCTGTCGCTGCCCATGCTCGAGATCGTCGGCTACTCGCTGCATCTCGCGGGCCAAGACGCAAAGGCGCGCTCCATTGCCGACCGGCTCAAGGCCCGAGGCGCACCGGCCCCGGATTTCACACAAGTCCCCTCGAGCCTGGACGCCATGGACGCGGTCGGGCCCACCGACTTCGACATGCTCTGGGGCGCGAGCTTCGCCACCGGAGATCCGCGCTACTGTTTGAAAATCCTCGCGCGATTCGCCGCCGTCGCCAACGTGCCCGGCAATGCCGATGACCTTCTCGCCATTGCCAAGACCGCCGGCACCGGCGCTGATTTGCACTGGGTGGTGGACAAGCACGGCGCCGACAAGGCACACGAGCTGAGCACCGTGGCCACGGCACTTTGGGCCATCAATTCCAACGCGCAGCAGCACGAATTCGTCCGCAAGGCGGTGGGTGACTACATCCAAGCCCACCCGGCGGAGCCTGCCTCAAAGACGCTGATCACCCTCGCGCGTCAGTATGGCCGCTACGACATCGCGAAGGTCATCACCATCACGCCGGCCGGGCCGGGAGGGGCGCCGTCGGCAAACGTCAATATCGCCTATCTCAGCCAAATCCTCGACGACCTCGCGCGGCACGCCTCGAACTACCCGCCAAACTTCGAATCCGCCGAAGACCGCAAGCGCGCCGAGAGCGACGTGTCGACACTCTCGAGCATGCTCGACCCACTCGCCGAGCACTTTTCGAACAATCCCGACCTGCTCATGCGGCTGGCCCTGCTGCACGCCTTCGGCCACAACCTCGATGTCCCCGAGTCTTCGAAAAAAGCCGTCGCGGCGTTCACGGCGCTGCTGAATCTGGTCCCCAATGACCCGATTGCCAACTATCGGTATGGCGTATTCCTGGCCACGACGACCAAGAACGGCGAGGGGATTCCATTCTTGGAGAAGGCGAAGAGCCTCGGGATCGTCAATTCCGACTACTGGTTGGGACTGAGCTACGAAGTCGCGGGCGACAAGGCCAAGGCCGTGGACAATCTCGAGCACTACACCAAGCGCGTCCCGTCTGATGAAAACGCCGCCCGAATGCTCGATGCCATCCGCAACGGCAAGGTTGAAACCAAGGTTGTGAAACCGACGCCTTAAGGCACCGCCCTCATGCGTGCTCATCCTCCGCGAGGTTCAGTTCCGAGCGCAGCTGTTCGCGGATCAAATACTTCTGCACCTTGCCGCTGACGGTGAGCGGGAAGCTGTCCACGAAGCGCACATGGCGCGGCACCTTATAATGCGCGATCCGTCCGCGGCAGAACTCGATGATGTCCTGTTCGGTAGCGGCCACGCCGCCGCGCAGCCGCACACAGGCGCACACTGCCTCGCCATACTTCGCGTCCGGCACGCCGACCACCGCCACATCCAGCACGGCCGGATGCCCGTACAGAAACTCTTCGATTTCCCGCGGATAGACGTTCTCGCCGCCGCGGATGATCATGTCCTTCACGCGTCCGACGATGTTGCAGTAGCCCTGCCCGTCGATGACCGCCAGATCCCCCGTGTGCATCCAGCCGCCGGCGTCGACGGCCTCGCGCGTGCGCTCGGGATCGTCCCAGTAGCCGCGCATAACGCTGTAGCCGCGAGTCAGGAGCTCGCCGGCGGTGCCGCGCGGCGTGACGCACCCCTGCGCGTCGATGATCTTGACCTGCACGTGAGGATGCACCCGCCCGACGGTGCCGACGCGCAGCTCGAGAGGATCGTCCGGCAGGGTTTGAAAACTGACCGGACTGGTCTCCGTCATACCGTAGCAGATCGTCACTTGCGGCATATGCATCTCGGCGACCACCCGGCGCATCACGGCGGTGGGACAAGGCGATCCAGCCATGATGCCGGTGCGCAGCGACGACAGATCGAACTCCGCGAACCGGGGGTGATCCAGTGCCGCGATGAACATGGTGGGCACGCCGTGCAAGGCCGTGCAGCGCTCGCGCGCCACCGTCTCGAGCACGGCCAGCGGCTCGAATCCCTCGCTCGGCAGCACGCTCGCCGCGCCATGCGTCATGGCCGCCAGCACGCCGAGCACCATGCCGAAGCAGTGATACAAGGGCACGGGGATGCAGACCCGGTCCTGCGCCGTGAGCCCCAAGCCCTCGCCGACGAACAAACCATTGTTCACTATATTGAAATGCGTCAGCGCCGCGCCCTTGGGTGTGCCCGTGGTGCCGCTGGTGAACTGGATGTTGAAGACCTGATCCGCATCCTGCGGTTGCAGGAGCGGCGCCCTTCCAATGTCGCCGACTACCTCACCGGCACTGTCACGAGCCGCCTCGCCAGCCGCGTCACGAGCCGCCTCGCCCGCGGCCAGCAGATCGCTGAAGCGCAGCGCGCCTGCCAGGCGTTCCTCACCCAATTGGATCAACACGCGAAGTTCCGGTAAGGCCGCGCACCTCAAGCGGCCGGGTGCCGCCGAGGCCAGTTCGGGGATCAGCGAATTCAGCATGGCCGCGTAGTCGCTGCCCTTGAAGCGCGGCGCAAACACCAGCGCGCGGCAGCCGACCAAGCGCAGCGCGAACTTGAAGTTCGGTGCTTCGGTACGCGGGATTGATGTTCACCAACACCAGTCCGGCGCGCGCCGCCGCGAACATCGTGACGATCCACTCCGCGCAATTCGGCGCCCAGATGCCGATGCGCTCGCCCGGCGTCAGTCCGCAGGCGAGCATTCCACGCGCGGCCCGCTCGACCTCGCGGTCGAATTCGGCGAAGGAGTAGCGCAGCGATTGGAACGGCACGATGAGCGCCGGCATGATCCGGCAATCTCGCCGGCGGCGGCCTTCAGCACGCCGTCCACGGTGCGATACAGCAGCGGCCGCCCGCTGGTGCCCGACACGAAACTCAGCGCCGACTCGCCGGCCATGGTCTCGACGCGGTTCATCCTTCGGCCTCTCCTCCCCCGTGCGCCGCAGCTCGGGAAAATCCTCCTCCCAGAACTCGCTGCGCCCGACGCGCGCCGCCGGCCGGCCGCTCGCTCTCCAGCCGCGCGCAGCTCGACGCGGCGGATCTTTCCGGAGATGGTCTTCGGCAAGTCCGCAAACTCCAGGCGCCGGATGCGCTTGAAGGGCGAAACCCGCCCGCGCACGTATTCCAGGATGGAGCGCGCCGTCGCCGCATCGGCGGCCGCCCCGGCAACGAGCACGACGAAGGCCTTGGGCACCGCCAGCCGCAGCGGATCCGGGCTCGGGCACCACCGCCGCCTCCGCCACCGCCGGATGCTCGATCAGCACGCTCTCGAGCTCGAAGGGACTGATCCGATAGTCGGACGACTTGAACACATCGTCGAGCGCGGCCGACGTAGGTCAGGTAGCCCTCGGCATCGCGGCTCGCCACATCGCCCGTGTGGTAGTAGCCGTCGCGCATCGACCTCGGCGGTCTTTTCCGGATCATCCAGGTACGCCTGCATGAGGCCCGACCGGGCGCTGCCGCAGATCGAGACAGATCTCCCCCTCATCGCCCACGCTGCCGTCGGCGGCGACCAGGGCCACCGTGTAGCCGGGCAGCGGCCGGCCCATGGAACCCGGCTTCAATCGCTGGCCGGGCGGATTGCCGATCTGCGCCGTGGTCTCGGTCTGCCCGAAGCCATCCCGGATGCGTCAGGCCCCACGCCGCCTTCACCCGATCGATGACCTCGGGATTCAACGGCTCGCCCGCGCCCACCACCTCGCGCAACACCACCGGCCAGCGACGCAAGTCCTCTTGAATCAGCATGCGCCACACCGTCGGCGGCGCACAGAACGTCGTCACCCGGCAGCGCACCAGCTGATCGAGCAGCGCCTTGGCGCTGAAGCGCTCGAATTGATAGGCAAGCACCGTCGCCTCGGCATTCCAAGGCGCAAAGAAGCACGACCAGGCATGCTTGGCCCAACCCGGAGAACTCAGATTCAGGTGCACATCGCCGCGGCGCAGTCCGATCCAATAAGCCGTGGACAGATGCCCCACCGCGTAGGACGTCTGGGAATGCGCCACCAGCTTGGGTTTGGCCGTGGTTCCCGAGGTGAAGTAGAGCAGCATCAGCGCATCGGCCGGTGTCGGCGCCACGGCGCGGAATTGCGCGATCCGCGCCACGGCTGCCCTCGAACTCGATCCATCCCGGCGCCGCGCCGCCCACCGAGATGCGGATCGGCGCGCCCGGCAAACCCTCGAAGTGCCCGGCCAGCGCGCGCTCCGCGACCACCGCCCGAACTCGGCCGCGCGCCAGACGATCCTCGAGATCCGCCCGCCGCAGCAAGGTGGTCGCCGGAATCATCACCGCGCCCAGCTTGATGGTGGCCAGCATGGTTTCCCACAGCGCCACCACATTGCCCAGCATGATGAGCACCCGGTCGCCCGGACCCACTCCCTGCGAGGCCAGGAAATTGGCCACCTGATTCGAGCGGCGCGCCAGGGCGGCATAAGCTCAGGACCCGATCGCCGCCGGCATCATCGACCACCCGCAGCGCCGGCCGATCATTGCCCGCCGCCATCCGGTCGAAGTACTCCATCGCCCAATTGAAGTGCGCGACCGGCGGCCAATGAAAGGACGCAGCGCCTGCTCGTGGGAAAGTCCCTCGCGCAGCAAGCGATCGCGCAATTCGATGAATGCATTGCCACCGTCCACGGAAACACCCCGCTACCCGGATCAGTCATCCCCGTCATGCCGGCGCGTATCCGCCCAGCCATCCGCGCGGACCGCCCAGCTATCCACGCAAGGCATTCTCGGGCTATCGTCATTGAAGCCTACAGCCGGGAGAATGCAGTGTCACCCACGTCCTCGATCGATGCACACACCGTTCGGCGCCTGCACTCCGTCACAGAGACACAGATTCAGGGGCTTGCCGAGATTCTGATCGATTGCGTGGAGGGCGGCGCGTCGGTGAGCTTCATGCATCCCCTGTCGCCGGCCAAGGCCGAGGATTTCTGGCGCCGCGTCGCCGCAGGGGTAGCTCGCGGCGAGCGCGCGCTGCTGCTGGCCGAGGATGCCGAGGGCCCCGTCGGCACCGTGCAGCTCATCCTCGATCAGCCCGAAAATCAGCCGCACCGCGCCGATCTGTCCAAGATGCTGGTCCACCGCCGCGCACGGCGCCGAGGCCTCGGGGCGGCCTTGCTGCGCGCCGCCGAAAGCCTCGCCCGTGACTGCGGCAAGTCCCTGCTGGTGCTCGACACCGCGAGCGGCGATGCCGAGCGCCTGTACGCCAACGGCGGCTGGCGGCGCGTCGGCGTCATCCCCGGTTATGCGCTGTGGCCGCAAGGCGGCCTGTGCGACACCACCGTCTTCTATCGATTATTGTGAGGCCATCGGAGCTTGCAAGGCCGCGCCGGGGCCCGGCGGCGCCGCCCCGGGCGAGGCGGTGCTCGACCCCACGAGCGCCTGATTCTCCTTCAACCAAATCATCCCGGCGCGCACGCGCTCGTAGCCGCTCGGGTGGTCGTAGAACAGAAATTCTTCGAACTTCCCCGGATTCAATTTGCGGTAGGTCGACAACCGCATCGCCGCCATGGCCCAGCCATAGGGTTCCCGCGACGCATTCAGCCCGAAGGCGTCCGCCTCGCCTTCGTAGCTGCGCGTGACCAAATTCTGGACCGGGGTCAGCAGAAAGAAAATCACCGAGAACAAGGCGAAGGCCAGCGGCAGCGCCGCCGGGTCGGCGCGGTCGGCCAGTCCGAGGCGTGCCCCCCAGCGCGCCAGCGCCCAGTCCATGGCAGCGTTCAAGGCCGCCATCGCCAGTCCAACCACCAGCGCCAGCAGGATCGGCCCCTTCCACGCATGGTTCAACACGTAGTGGCCGATCTCATGGCCCAGCACGGCCTTGATCTCGGGCAGCGAGGATTTGTTCAATAGATTGTCATTGAGCGCGATGCGCGTGGTATTGAGCAGCCCGGCGACATTCGCGCTCAGCCGGGTGGTCTGCTTGGATGCATCGAACCATTCCACGTGATCGGTGGGCACTTGATTCGCCCGCGCCAATGACAGCACCGCCTCGCGCACCGGTCCCTCCGGCAGCGGCTTGTAGTCGTTCAACAAGGGGAGGATGAATACCGGCGCAATCAGCTGCGCGATCATCAGGAACATGTAGCTCAGCCCCGTCGCCCAAACCCACCAGCGGGCGCCGGTGCGGCGCACCGCCGCGTAGATGGCGGTGAGCGCCACCACGCCCAGGACCACATTCACTCCGAGCACGACCATCTGGTCGCGCATCCATCCCGCAAAAGGCTGCTCGCTCAGGCCGTACTGATGTTCGCGCAGAAAGTCGCTGTAGATGCTCAGCGGCAGATCGAGCAGAAACAGCGCGATCAGAAATTGCGCAATATAAATCGGCGTGCTGATCCATCGGTTTGCGCTGACGCGCTGCGACGCATCGCGCATGCAGCGCGAAATCCCGGTCACCAGCAGCAGCGCGCAGGCGCCCACGTCCCACAGCAGCTGCCACAGCTGCAGCCAGTAGCCGCCCTCGAAGTACCGGTCCGATAACTCGCGCTGCCGCGGCGAGAGCAAGTTCAGGTAGGCCTGCGTGGCCTTGTCCACATCGAACTGCGGACCGGTACGAGCCGCCTCGGGGATCTGCAGCCCCGGCGGCAGATCCCGCACGATGGGTTGGTCGGCGAAGGCCGCCCCGGCCATGCACAGCAACAGGCCCGCCGCCAGCATTCCGATCATCAGACGCGCACTCATCATCGTTATTCTCACAATGGCTCCCTGAATCCCTTCAGACCGCCCGAACCATGCCGTATTATCGAAAGGAATGCCAGCCGGCCCAGACCCCATCGATCCAGCTCCCTCCCTCGCCCAGGCCATGGAATTTCAGCTCGCGGGAAACCTGGATCGGGCCGAGCCCATCTATCGCGCCCTGCTCGCGGCGCAGCCGCGGCACGCCGCCGCCAATCACTGTCTGGGCATGCTGCACGTGCAGCGCGGCCGACCCGCCGACGCGCTGGCCTTCCTGTTTGCCGCACTGGAAGCCAGTCCACAGACCGCGGACTACTGGCTGGGATACTTGGAGGCCTTGCTGCTCGCCGGCCAGATCGCCGGCGCCAAGACCGCGCTCGCCCTGGCTCGCGAACGCGGCCTGAGCGGCGCGGCCGCCGACGATTTTGCGAAACGCCTGGCGGACAGAGCCGGTGATCCGCCGCCCGCACCCGCCGCCGCCCCCCGCCCCAACGATCGCCTGCTCGAGCAGGAGAGCCAAATGCACGCCCTGTTGAGTCAAGGGCGGCTCACCGAAGCGCTGCCGCTCGCGCGCAGCATGACCGAAGCATTCCCCGAGAGCGGCTCCGGCTGGAAGGTGCTGGGCGCCTTGCTCTGGGCCCAGGACAAAATCCCCGACGCACTGGCCGCCATGCGCACCGCCGCGCGATTGCTGCCGCGGGATGCGGAGACGCACACCAACTTGGGCGTGACCTTGAGCAAATTGGAATGCTATCCCGAGGCCG
Organism: uncultured Gammaproteobacteria bacterium; assembly: GCA_963837435.1. Lineage (GTDB taxonomy): Bacteria > Pseudomonadota > Gammaproteobacteria > Steroidobacterales > Steroidobacteraceae > Bog-1198. Next base: position 903,846 of record CAWINJ010000004.1, on the reverse strand, counting down.
AATTCTATTTGCGCCGGGCGCTCGACATCGATCCCGGCTTCATCCCCGCCCACGTCCATCTGGGAATCTGGTTCCTGAGCCAGGGGCGTTACTCGGAAGCGGAAGCCAGTCTGCGCCACGCCACCGCCACGCCCCCCAAGCTGGGCGAGCTCGATCGAGACCTGCGCTATTCCTCTCTCGCATTCGTGTTGAGCCACAGTGAAGACGTGAACGCCGAGGCGCTGTTTTCGGAACACCGCCGCATCGGCGCGATCCTGGAAGCGGACCTGCGCGTATCCTGGCCGTCCCACGCCAACTCCCGCGAGCCCGGCCGCCGCCTGAAAGTCGGATGGGTATCGGGCGACCTGTGCAACCACTCGATTGCCTACTTCATCGAACCGGTGCTGGCGCAGTTGTGCCAGCATCCGTCGTTGCAATTGCACGCCTACTACAACAATCCGCTGGAAGATGCGGTCACGCGGCGGCTGCGAGGCTACTTCGCGCACTGGCGAGCGGTCGCGCCGCTCTCCGACGTCGAGCTGGCAAAACAGATCGGCGACGATGAAATCGACGTCCTGATCGACCTGTCCGGCCACACCTCGCTCAATCGCCTGCGCACCTTTGCCTGCAAGCCCGCGCCGGTGCAGGTGAGCTGGATGGGCTATCCCGGCACCACGGGGCTGCGCGCCATGGACTACTACCTGGCGGACCCCCACTTCCTGCCTCCCGGCCGTTTCGACGCACAGTTCGTGGAAAAGCTCGCCTACATCCCCGCCAATGTGCCGTTTCAGCCGCACGATTCCGCACCGCCGGTCAATCCCCTGCCGGCGCGCGAATCCGGCTCTCTCACCTTCGCCAGCTTCAATCGCTTGGGCAAGATCAACGCAGGCACCGTCGCATTGTGGTCGCAGCTGCTGCGCGCACTGCCCGACTCGACCTTGATCTTGGGCGGTCTGCCGCGCGACGGGCGAGAACAGCTGCTCGTCGACCGATTCGGCCGCGAAGGCATCGCGCGCGAGCGCCTGAGCTTGCACCACCGCGACTCCATGAGCGCCTATCTCGCGCTTCATCATCGAGTGGACATCTGCCTGGATGCCTACCCCTACGGCGGCGGTACCACCACCCTGCACGCCCTATGGATGGGCGTTCCCACCTTGACCATCGCCGGCCCGACACCGGCGGCTCGGCAGGGAGCGGCCGTTCTCAGCCAATTGAACCTCCACGAGTTCGTCGCCGCCGACCCCGCCGACTTCGTCGCCAAGGGAAGCTACTGGGCGAATCACCTGGACGAACTGGCTCGGGTACGGGCGAGCCTGCGCGACCGTTGGCAGCACTCGCCGGCGCGCCAACCCGACATGGTCGCCGACAGCGTCGAGCGGTCGATCCGGCAGATGTGGGCACGCTGGTGCGCCGGCCTGCCGGCCGAATCGTTCCAAATCGGTGGAAAATCATGAATAACCGCCTGGATGAACACGTCGCGGCCTACGAGGGTCGGAGCCCATTCGATTTCGACAATGAAATCCTGCTCACCTGGTACCCCAAGCGCATCCGCGCGCTGACTCTGAATGCGACATCGCTGCTCGAGCTCGGCCTCGGGCATGGCTTCAGCACCAGCTACTTTTCGACGCAGTATGCGCGCCACGTCGTGCTCGAAGGCTCTGCCGCAGTCATCGCCAATTTCAAGAAAAATCACCCCGCCTGCCGCGCCGCTCTGATCGAAACCTATTTTGAGAATTTCGACCGCGACGAGCGATTCGACGTGATCGTCATGGGTTTCATTCTTGAGCATGTCGACGATCCGCTCGCCATCCTGAGGCGATTCAGACGATTCCTGGCGCCCGGCGGCAAAATGTTCATCGCCGTGCCGAATGCCGAAGTATTGAACAGGAGACTGGGCCACATCGCCGGCCTGCTGGCCGACATCAAAAGCCTGTCGGATCACGACAAATTGCTCGGGCATCGGCGCTATTACACCGTCGAGTCCCTGACGGCGGACGTCGTCGCCGCCGGCTATCGCGTCAAGAGCATGGAAGGCATCTATCTCAAGCCATTCACCAGTCAGCAGATCCAGTCGCTGAATTTCGATCGACGCATCCTCGATGCGCTCTGCGAGGTCGGCATCGCGTACCCGGAGCTGTGCTGCGGCATCCTCTCGCAGATCGAAGTGGCCGCATGAGAGCGCTCATCGTCGGCTCGACATCGTCATTGGCCAAAGTGCTGAAGCCGGCGCTGATGCAACTCGGCGAGGTGCTGCTGGCGGGTCGTCGGCATGCCGATATAGCCCTCGACCTGAATGCCTCCGCCGAAGAGATGGCCCTGCCCGCCGATCTCGACGCTATCGTCCACGCCGCCGCGCATTTCGGCGGAAAGACGGATGAAGACATCCGGCAGGCGCAATCGGTCAACGTCCTGGGAACGCTCAAGCTATGTCAGGCGGCGGTGCGGGCCCGGGCCAGGCATCTGGTGCTGATTTCCAGTATCTACGCCGACGCCGGCGCTTCGTCCGGCCATGCCGCCCCATCCGGCAACGACAACATCTACGCCTTGTCCAAACGGCACGCGGACGAGCTCGCCCAGTTTTACTGCGCCGCCCATGGTTTGCCGCTCTGCATATTGCGGCCGACCCAACTCTATGGCGACGGCGACGAATTCAGGCGGCACCAGCCCTTCTTCTACCATCTGGCCGATCAAGCGCAAGCGGCCCGAGAAGTCACCCTGTATGGCACGCACGATGCGCGCCGCAACTACCTGCATGCGGAAGATCTGGCCCACATCATCTCGTTGACGATTCAACAGAGGATCACCGGCGTGTACGCCTGCGGGCATCCGCATGATGTCACTTACTCGCAAGTCGCCGAGGCCGCCTTCGCGGCCTTCGCCACCGAGAAGAGAATCCGCTTCCTTGCCGACAAAGCGGACATACCCGACCACATCTACCCCGTGAACGATGCCTTGTACCGGCTGATCGGGTTCACGCCCCGCATATCCATCGAGGCCGGATTGAAGAGAATCGCGCTGTTCCGCGCGTCGCGGCCATGAAAACTATCCTGGTCTCCGGGGCCAGCGGCATCGTCGGCTACGGCATACTCAAAAGCCTCAAATTGTGTGCCGCACCGGTATCATCGATCGGCACGACCATCTACGAGGACTCCGCGGCGCAGGGATTCTGCGATCGCTTCGAACTCGCCCCGCGCACCGACGACGAGGGTTACATGGCATGGCTTCTGGCGGTCATCCGCCGCCATTCCGTCGACCTGCTCATTCCCGGCATTGAAATCGACGTGTACCAATGGAACGAGCATGCGGCCGACATCGAACGAACCGGCTGCCGCATCGTGCTCAACAATCCCGCCCTCACCGCCCTTTGCCGGGATAAATGGCATTTTTACGAAGCCTTGAAAAATCATGCCTCCCCCTACGCCATAGAAACCACGCTGCACACTGATTTTGACGCGCTGGCGCAGCGCTTCGGTCTGCCCTTCCTGCTCAAGCCGCGCCGCGGTTTCGGGTCCCGAGGCATTGTGAGAATCGCCGATGCCGCGGCCTTCTCCGTCTGCCGGGCCGGGATCGGCGCCACCCTGATGGTGCAACCCATCGTGGGAAGCGACGATGAAGAATTCACCACCTCCGCTTTCTGCGACGGCTCGGGCGGTTTCTATGCAAGAATGACTCTGAGGAGAACATTGTCGACAGAGGGTTTTACGGACAAGGCCGAAGTCGTGGACATGGCGGACATCGACACCGCGATCGCCGAGTTGTGCCGCATCTTCAAACCGGTCGGGCCGACCAATTTTCAGTTCAGGAAACAGGCGGGCGCGCTGAAGCTACTGGAGATCAATCCCAGAATATCCTCTGCCACCTCCATCAGAACCGCCTTCGGCTACAACGAAGCGCAAATGGCGGTCGGGTATTACCTGGAAAACACTGTACCGACACAACCCCCAATCAGGCGGGGTAGAGCGGTCAGATACACAGAGGACTTGGTATTCTATGAAGATCGGACTGATCTCTGACATCCATGGCAACTTCGAAGCCCTGACACAGGTGCTGGCCGCGCTGGATCGCATGGGCGTGTCCGAAACTTACTGCCTCGGCGACGTCGTCGGCTATTACACTCAGATCAACGAATGTTGTGCGGAACTGCAGAGGCGCAATATTCCCTCCCTCATGGGCAACCATGACTGGTACCTGGCCGGGGGCGGCTTTTGCGCGCGCTCCCGAAGCGTCAACGATTGCCTCGCCTATCAAAGAACCATCATTCGTCCCGAGCACATGCAATGGCTACAGACACTGCCGGTGCAGCGCAAGGTACAGAACATGCACATGGTGCACGGCGGCTGGGCCGACCCCATCGATGAATATCTGAAGCCGAGCGCGGCATACTTCGCCCGCATCGAGGGAAGCATCTTCGTCTCCGGACATACGCACTACCAGGTCCTGCACCAATACGGCGAGAAGACCTATTGCAATCCGGGGTCGGTCGGTCAGCCGCGCGACGGCGATCCCAGGGCCGCCTTCGCCGTTTGGGAAGATGGCCGCATGTCTCTGCACCGGGTCGAGTACGATTTCCAAAAAGTATTCGACCTGATGGATGCCGCCGGATTCGACTCTTATTACTATGGCGGTCTGAAAACCGGGTCGAAGAATCTGCGCAAACCATGAAGGCCCGCCCCACCCCGAGGAAGGCTGTCGAGTTCCGACATGTTTGAATGGAAAAAGCTCGGGCCGATCTTCAACCCCGTGGAGTATCAGGGCCGCAGCTGGATGCATGAGTATGCGCAGGCTCCGTCCGTGCTCGTTCTGGACCATGCCCTCCGGGTGTTCTTCTCCTCTCGGCCGCGCCCCGACCCGAACGGCCAATTCATCAGCCGGCTGGGCTACATCGACCTGGACAAGGCCGATCTGTTCAAGATCAAATCCATCTGCGCGGAGCCGATTCTGCCCCTGGGTGCCACCGGCGAATTCGACGAATTCGGCACCTATCCCGTCTCGACCGCCCGCTCCGGCACTGAGATAAGAGCCTATTACGCCGGCTGGACCCGATGCGAGTCGGTTCCATTCAATGCCGCCATCGGCCTCGCGGTGAGCCAGGACGACGGCGCCACCTTTACCAGAAAGGGCTGCGGCCCCGTGCTCTCCTATACGCCGGATGAACCCTTCGTCCTCGGTAGCCCCAAAATCCGCCGCTTCGGCGACACCTGGTATCTCTGGTATTCGTCAGGCAGACAGTGGATCAAGGGCGGTGGACGGCCGGAACCGGTCTACAAAATCCGCATGGCGCATTCGCGCGACGGCATCGAGTGGGAGAAGGTGGGCCGCAACCTGCTCGATGACGTGCTGGAAGAGAACGAGTGTCAGGCCGGCGCCGACGTTTTCCACCTCGACGGCAAATACCACATGTTGTTTTCCTACCGATGCAACCTGAATTTCAGGGATGCCGGCAGGGGCTATCGCACCGGCTATGCGTTTTCAGGGGACTTGCTGCACTGGACCCGGGCCGATCACCGGGCCGGACTGACCACGTCCCCGGCAGGCTGGGACTCCGAGTCGGTCAGCTACCCCCACGTCTTTGAATTGAATCGTCAGCTCTATGCGCTGTATCAGGGCAATGAAATCGGCAGATTCGGTTTCGGGCTGGCGCGCCTGGAGCGCTACGAAGAGGAGGACGGACATCGACCACCGTCATGCGACAAGACGGTGGCGCGATGAAGTGGCGGAAAATAGGCAAGATATTCGATCCGACCGAGCATGATCTGCCCCACAACGCCAAGCAATTCGCGCAGTCGCCCCAAACGCTGGTGTTCGACGACTTCGTGCGAGTTTATTTCTCGACACGGGAAAGGGACGCCACCGGCAAATATCTGAGTCATGTTTGCTATGCGGACTTCGCCCCGAATCTGCGCGACATTTTGCAGGTCTGCGATCGGACGGTGATCGAATTGGGCGGCCTCGGCGCCTTCGACGAACACGGCATCTTTCCCGTCAACGTCTGTAGAGACGGCGACCGCGTCCTCGCCTACACCACCGGCTGGAACAGAAAAGTATCGGTGTCGGCCGATGCATCGATCGGACTTGCGATCAGCGACGACGAGGGCCGCAGTTTCAAAAAAATCGGCGCCGGGCCCGTTCTCACCTCGTCCCTGCATGAGCCGTTCCTGGTGGCCGATGCCTTCGTGCGCAAATACGGCGACACCTATCATATGTGGTACATCCACGGCCTGCGATGGACTCGATTCTCCGCCGATGCGCCGGCCGATCGCGTTTACAAAATCGCCCATGCCACATCGTCCGACGCGATTTCCTGGGTCAAGGAAGGCCGCTCCCTGATCCGCGACAAACTCGATGCGGACGAATGCCAGGCCCTGCCGACGGTCATTCAGCACGGTGATGGCTACCACATGATTTTCTGCTACCGGCAGGCGCACGGTTTCAGGACGGATCCTCACAGCGGCTACCGGCTCGGCTATGCCTACTCCGACGATCTCGTCGACTGGGTCCGGGACGACAGCCAGACAGGCATCGATGTTTCCAGCGACGGTTGGGATTCCCAGATGCAGTGCTACCCGCACCTATTCCAATACCAAGGGAAGATATATCTGCTGTACAACGGCAACGAGTTCGGGCGCGCGGGATTCGGCCTGGCCGAGCTGGAAGCCTAACCCCGCTCGCATAGCAAGTAGATGCTGGCGCACAGATCCGGATACTGCTGCCCCAGCTGGTAGCACCCTTCCAGATACTCTGGCGAGATGATGTCGGTCTGCAGCAATCGATCCCATTGAAAGTTCGCCAGCGCCTTGAAGAATATCCCCGATCGCTGCACCACCTCGAGCCCCGCGGACACGGCATCGCGCTCCAAAGTGTCGAGCGTGTAAGTGCGCCGATGGCCATGCGCCGCCTCCGCCTCGGTCACGGCGGTATTGTGGCTGATCAACCCCATTTTCACGGCGATTTGCCGCGACGGCGCATTGCCGTTGGGGCAGGCCAGGAACAGCCGGCCGCCCTCGGCCAGCCACTCTCGATTGATGCGGCTCAGCAGCGCGACCGGATCGTCCAGATGCTCGAGCACGTGAGTCAGCAGCACATTGTCGTAGCGCTGCGGCAGATTCACCGCCTCGAACGAAGACTGCACGAACTTCACCGCGCTCCCCAGGCGCTCGCGCGCCGCGGCCAAAGCCTCATCCGAGCCCTCGACGCAGGTGATATCCGTGAAATAGGGCACCAACCTGCGGGTGAAATCCCCCTTGAAGCTGCCGAGTTCCAGCGCCGAGCCGGGCCGGAAAAAAGGCGCGAAAGTCCTGATCATGAAGGGATGCATCACATCGAAGTCGAACCCATAGGCATAGCGCCGCTCGATCGAATCCCGCATCTCCCGGTTATAGTCACGTGCGCTCATCGGCTCCGCCCTCCCGCTCTAGATGCCATTCAGATCAGCTCGTAATCGTTCATCACCCGCGCCCGCACCAGCTCGAGGGGGTTGAACATCAGCACATCGATGATGGACAGGAAGGGCACGAAAGGGCGCCCGAACTGAGCATACTCGAAGGGCTTCGAACGGATGAATTGCAGATCGATGCCCTGCGCCGCGAACGCGTCGTGCGAGTACAGCGCGGTGCCGCCGATGGCATTCACGTAAGTCGCCGCGCCCAGTGTGCGGCACAGAGCCAGCACCTTGTCCTGGCCCTGCAGTCCATGATCGATCTCGACCTGCGAAGAAATCCTGATCGTCGCGGTGAGCCCCAGCAGCGCGCACAAGACGCCGATGGAGTGGAGCAGGTACCCGAACAGATTGTTCTCGCCGTTCTGCACGATGTCCTCGATCACGGCAAAGGTCTGCTCGAAGAAGGGCGCCCCCTGATACGCGCCCTTGATCTGATTGAGCATTTTGCCGCGTCGAAAGTCCTCCGCCAGCTCGCGTTCGCGCACATCCAAATAATCCGACGCGCCTTTCAGCGGCAACGACAGCTTGACCGCCGCGCCATCGCGCAATATCCGATTGCGATTGATCCAGCCCCGCTTGGTGTACTGGATATTGTCGTAGACCACGAACACATCCGCCGCCGCGATCAATTGGAAGTATCCCACATAGGGAAAGAAATACGGCTGCATGACGGCCAGCCGCACCGCCCGGCCGCTGCTCAATTCACGCTTCTGCGCAGCACATCCACCACCCGGTCCACCTGCTCATGCGGCAGGTCCGGATAAATCGGCAGACACAGTATCTGCTGCGACAATTTCCTGGAGACCGGCAAATTGCCGTGCGCCGCCGACGGCAGTCCCCGGTACATGGGGAAATCGCTGATCAGCGGATAAAAATAGCGCCGCGCGAAAATCTCGTGCTCGCGGTAACGGGTATACAGGGCATCGCGGCTGATCGGGAATTCCGGCTGCACCAAGATGGGAAAATAGGCGCAATTGCCGCGCAATTCGCCGCCCGGCTGCAAACACTGGATGCCCGCCACCCCTTTGAGCGCGGCTCGATAGCGCGCGTCGATGGCGCGGCGTTTCTCCAGCGCCCGTTCGATGCCCTGCAGCTGCAAGAGTCCGAGCGCCGAATTGAATTCGCTCATCTTGCCGTTGATGCCCGGCGCCACCACCGTCACCTCGTCTGCAAAGCCGAAGTTCTTCAGATAATTGATGCGCTGCTTGATCTTCTCGTCCGGACAAACGATCGCGCCGCCTTCGAAGGTGGTGAACACCTTGGTGGCGTGAAAACTCAACACCGACAGATCGCCGTGATTGAGCACGCTGCCGCAATGACATTTCACGCCGAAGGCATGCGCGGCGTCGTAGATCACCTTCAGACCGTAGGTATCTGCAATGGTCCGAATCCGGTCCACGTCGCAGGGATGGCCGTAGCAATGCACCGGCATGATGGCGGTGGTCTGCGGCGTGATGGCCGCCTCGATCTTGGCGGGGTCCAGATTCAGAGTCGCGGGATCGATGTCGACGAACACCGGCTTGATGCCATTCCAGAGCAGCGAATGCGCCGTCGCCACGAAGGAATACGGTGTGGTGATCACTTCTCCCGTGATGCGCAGCGCCTGCAGGGCCGTCACCAGGCCGATGGTGGCATTGGCGAACAGCGCAATGTGCTTCACCCCGAGAAAATCGCAGAGCCTTTCCTCGAATTTGGCGTGAAATGGGCCGCTATTGGTCAGGATCTTGCTGTTCCAGATCTCCTGCAGGTAGGGAATGAACTCGGCCAAGCTGGGAAGCTCGGGCCGGGTGACATAAATCCGGTCAGGTCTCTTCTCTTCAGGCATCGAAAGCCGCCGGTGAGGTCTGGGTGTCGCTTGGAGTCGATTGTAATCCATACTCCACGAGTTACTGTCACAAATCACGGCCTTTGGGTGCACAATCGAGATCTTTGCACGCGGCGGGCACCGTATTCGTCGCGCGCCAACCGGGGAATATCTGCATGACGTCAAAGGAATCGCGCCATCTCGAGCGCGGTATCGGTACTCGGCAACTGAGCATGATCGCCATCGGCGGCGCGATCGGCACCGGCCTGTTCTTCGCCAGCGGCGGCGCCATCGCCCAAGCCGGCCCGGGCGGCGCGCTGCTGGCCTATGCCACCATGGGGGTGGCGGTGTACTGCATGATGCAGTCCCTGGGCGAAATGGCGACCCAACTGCCCATCGCCGGCTCCTTCGAAGCCTATGCCGAGCGCTTCGTCGACCCGTCGCTGGCCTTCGCGGTGGGCTGGAATTACTGGTTCAGCTGGGCCATTACCCTGGCGGCCGAGCTGGTCGCCGGCGCCCTCATCGTACAGTTCTGGTTCCCGCATTCGAACTCGGCATTCTGGGCCATGGGCTTCTTCGCCGTGCTGCTGGCGCTGAATCTGCTGTCGGTGCGGGCATATGCCGAGGCCGAATACTGGTTCGCCGGCATCAAAGTCGTCACTGTCATCATCTTTCTGGCGGTCGGCGCCCTGATGATCGCCGGCATGATCGGCAATCACAGCAGCGGTTTTCACAACTGGACCCTGAGCGATCCGAAGACCGGCACGCAGGCTCCCTTCGTCGGCGGCTTCACCGCGATGCTGGCGGTGTTCCTGGTCGCCGGGTTTTCCTTCCAAGGCACCGAAGGCGTGGGCCTGGCCGCGGCCGAAACCGCCGACCCGAGCAAGAATGTCCCCAAGGCCATCCGCACCGTGTTCTGGCGCATCCTGCTGTTCTACATCGGCGCCATCTTCGTGGTCGGCACCCTGATCAGCTACACCGACCCCAATTTGCTCAATGCCGACGAAAGCCACATCGCCTTCTCTCCCTTCACCATGGTGTTCGCAGCAGCTGCCGAGGTTCGGCTACTACGCCGCCAACCTCATGAACGCCGTCATCCTCTCCTCGGTGCTGTCCTGCGGGAACTCCTCCATGTACGTGGCCTCGCGCATGCTGCTACGCCATGGCCCACAGCAACAAAGCGCCCAAGATATTCGGCAAGCTGAACGGCCGCGGCGTGCCCGTACCCGCCCTGCTGGCCACCGGCTTGATCAGCGCGCTGGCTTTCTTCTCCACCACGGTGGGCGAACAAGAAAATCTATCAACTCTTCTACAACGCCTCGAGCTTGAGCGGCTTCCTCATCTGGCTCGGCATCGCCATCTGCCATCTGCGCTTCCGCAAGGCCTGGGTCGCGCAAGGCCGCAGCGTCGATGACCTGAAATTCAAATCCAAGTTCTACCCCTACGGCCCCTGGCTCGCGCTCATCCTGTTCGTCGTCGTGCTGTTCGGCGCCAACATCGGCGTATTCCAGACGCCGGTATTCTCCTGGTTCGACTTCATCACCGGCTACCTCATGATCCCCGTCGTGCTGCTGCTTTACTTCGGCCACAAATTGCGCAACAAGACCCGCTTGGTGCCCCTGAAAGACTGCAATTTCGACCCGGACTGAGCAGCCGCCGTGCAGCCGCAGCCGACACGGTCCCGCTTTTGCCGCGGCGTGTCGCTTGTCGCCTACGGCCGCTTACGGTCGTAATAGGTCGAGTCGACACTGATCTTGCCGTCCTTGACCGTGTAGACGGACATGATCCTGACATTGAGGGCCTTGTCCGCGGCCTCTTGCCAATGGCCTATCAGCGCGAATTCCACGTACACTTTGTCCCCTGAACTGCCCAGGCTTTGAATCGTGTCCTGGGCGTCGGGGATGGCATCGAACAAGCGGCGATAGGTATCGGCAATCGGCGCATTGCCGGTCAGTTCGGGATAATCCGGACTGTGCAGGATGGCATCGTCGGCGTAGATACCCTGGATGGCGGAGGCGTCGTGCCGGTTGAAGGCTGCGAATTTCAGGCGGACCGTACTGACGATATCGGCATTGCCGCGGGTGCCGGCAAGTCCGCAGGCACTCGCCAGGAAGCCAGCCGAACAGATCAGAGCAATCATGCAGACAGTTTTCATCATGAGCGAACAATGCGCCGGGGGCACGTCCCAATGATTGGAAAAACCCGACATGCGGATGAACGCTCGATGGGCCGAGGCGAGCCGATGTCGGCCGCATCTTTTACGCAGGGATGCGGCGTATTGAGGCATTCCCCTTCGCCCGGCACTTATCGGCACACTCGATACCCGCCGTGCGACGCTCTCGCCGACTGGGTGCAGCACTTTTGGATAGAAAGCTGGGACCTGCGCGGGCGAGCGCCGCAGACGCGCGAGGTGCTGCCCCACCCCAGCGTCCATTTGGTCTTCGCGCGCGGCCGTTCCCGGATCTATGGCGTGCAGCTCACCCGCTTCGTCCGCGAGCTGAAGGGCCAGGACTGTGTGTTCGGCGTGAAATTTCTTCCGGGCGCGTTCTATCCATTCTTGCGTAAACCGGTTTACTCGATCGCGAACTGCTCGTTTCCGGCGCAGCAGCTGTTCGGCGACGCGCTTGCGGCGGAGGAAGAATTACATTCCCGCACCGACGATCGCCGCATGGTGGAAGTGGCGTCCGCATTTCTCTCGGCTCGGCTGCCGCCACCCGATCCCAACGTGGAGAACGCGCGCCGGGCGGTGGCGGCGATCGCCGAGGATCGTCGTATCGTGCGGGTAGAGGATCTGATGGGGCGCTGCGGTATGCAGGATCGAACGCTGCAGCGATTGTTCCGGCGATACATCGGCGCAAGCGCACGCTGGGTCATCAAGCGCTACCGCCTGTACGAAGCACTCGATCGGTTGAGCGGCGCAAATCGATCTGCATGGGTGGACCTCGCTCAGGAGTTGGGCTACTTCGACCAGGCGCACTTCATCAACGACTTCAAGAAAATCGTCGGCCGATCCCCGTCCGCCTATCTCAAGCCCTGACGGCGGCCATGAGAAGGAGTCCACCCTATATGCGTCTCGTGGTTGCTTCGATGCTGGCGCTCATGGCGTTTTCGCCCGCCATCCGCGCCCAAAACACGGCCGACGGTCGATTCACCCTCGAGACGGGATGGCTCAACGTCGCCATCGACGGTCGCGCTTACCGGCTGGCCGCGCACATCTTTCGCCCTGCCGGCGCAGGACCCTTTCCGCTGGTCGTCATCCATCACGGCATCCCCGTCAGCTCGGCGGACGCGCGCAAGCAAAAACTGGGATTCAGCATTGCATCGGCTTGGTTTGCGCAACGCGGGTATCTGGTCGTCGTCGCGCAGAGGCCGGGATTCGGTGAATCGGATGGCCCGTTCCTCGAGTTCTCGGGGCGATGCCCCGACCGCGACTACGTGCGCGAAGGTCGAGACACGGCCGTCATCGAGTCTGCGATCATACGGTCCGCGGTCGCATTGTCCGGCGTCGATCCGCAGAAGATCATCGTTGTCGGCCAGTCGGCGGGCGGTTTCGGCGCCATAGCGCTGGGCGATGCACCGCCCCCGGGGGTGCTCGGAATCATCAGTTTTGCGGGAGGCCGCGGCGGCGACGATCATGAGCACATTTGCGGCGGTGCCGAGCGTCTCGCGCAGGCAGCCGGCGTGTTCGGACGCACGAACCAAATTCCGCAGCTATGGCTGTATGCGGCCAATGATCATTTTTTCCCAAGTTCGGTGGCGCACATGCTGTTCGATGCCTATCACGCAGGATCAAAGCCCGCGATTCGGTTCGTGGGGCTGCCGCCTTTCGACGGCGACGGACACAAGACCTTGGGCTATGCGGACCCCTCCGTTTGGGCGGATCCGGTTTCCGAGTTCATGACGGAAGTTCTCGAGCCCAGGTCCCAGGAGCATTGATATGCTGAAACCCAAGCACATGATCGGCTGTCTCTTCATCGTGGCGACTGCCGCGCAGGCGAGGAGCGTCATGGCCGACCCGCCCGCCGGCCATCCCATCGTCTTGCACGCGGCGCGCCTGCTCGAGATCGATACCGGCCGCATTCTGACCCCCGGGGAAATCCTCGTCGACGGCGAGCGCATCGCCGCCGTCGGTTCCTCAGTCGCGCATCCCGCCGGCGCCGCACTCATCGATCTCGGCGACACTACATTGCTGCCGGGCCTGATCGACGCGCACGTGCATCTGTTTCTGCACCCCGGCGCCGAGGACCTGCAAACCGTCGAGGAATCGGTGCCGCGGCGGACCATTCTCGCCTTGCTGGCGGCGAGGGACGATCTCATGGGCGGGTTTACCGCAGAGCGCGACATGGGCACGGAAGGAGCAGGGTCCGCCGACACCGCCGTGCGTGATGCCATCAATGCCGGCCTGTTCCCCGGTCCCCGGCTGCGGATCTGCGGCAATGCCATCGATGTCCTGGGAGGACACGAGGACGCCAATCGCTTCAATCCCGAACAGCACGTGCTGTCGAATGCGACTTACGCGAACAACGCGGATGAACTCGTTGCCGTCATGCGGCAGCAACACAAAGAGGGTTCGGACTTCGCGAAAATCTACCAGACCGGGGCGGATACCGTGCGCGACGGCGCGCTATCCACCCCGTTCCAATACACGGCCGCGCAGCTGAAGGCGGCGGTCGACGAAGCCGCCCGCCTGGGAACCGTCGTCGCCGTCCACGCGATGGGCGAACCGGGGACCCTGTACGCGGCGCAGGCCGGCGTCGCCTCCATCGATCACGCCACCCAGCTCAGCGATGAAACCATGCGCATCATGAAGGAAAAGAACATCCCCGCCGTCCCGACCTTCACGGTGTTCGAGTATTTTTCTCACCAGCCGGGGCCCGGCGCGGAGCGCGAAGCCCGCCTGTTCGATTACAAGGTGAAGGAATTCAAGAAGCAGATCGCCGCGGGCATTCCCTTTGCCGTGGGCTCCGACGTCGGTCCGTTTGCCCATGGAACCCAGGCTCGAGAGCTCGAATTGATGGTCAAGTATGGAATGAAGCCGCTCGCCGTGCTCCAAGCCGACCTGCTCAACGGCGCAAAACTGCTGGGATGGGAGGGCCAGATTGGCCGCCTGAAGCCCGGCTATTACGCCGACATCGTCGCCGTGCCCGGCTCCCCGCTCGAGGACATCACCGCCGTCGAGCGAGTCGCGTTCGTCATGAAGAACGGCGTCGTCGAAAGGCCCCTCCGGGGCCGGTGACGCGCAAAGCACTTCTGGCCTTGGCTGCCGCGATGATATAGCGCTTGCCGCCGGCAAGAGGAAATTCCTTTCGCCACGCGACTGAACGTACAATCGCGGTCCCAGCCGCATAAACCCCCGAGGTAGCCGACGGTGAAACCGGATGTCCAAATAAAAAAGCTCCTAACCGACCGTGGCATCGAGCACGTCAAGATCGGCGTCTTCGACACCGACGGCATCCTGCGCGGCAAATACCTGAGCCGCGACAAGTTCCTGTCGGCGCTCGACAAGGATCTCGGCTTCTGCGACGTGGTCCTCGGCTGGGACTCGAACGACCAGCTCTACGACAACACCAGGTTCACCGGCTGGCACACCGCCTACCCCGATGCCACCGTGCGCGTCCTGCCGCGACACCCAGCGCGACATCCCCTTCGAACCCAAGACCGTGTTCTTTCTCGGCGAGTTCGCCGGGCGCGCCGAATCGGTCTGCCCGCGCGGCACCCTGCGGCGCGTGCTCGAGCGCGCCGCCAAGATGGGCTACGCGGTGAGCGCCGCGGCCGAATTCGAATTCTTCGTGTTCGAAGAAACGCCGCAATCCGTGCGCGAGAAGGGCTACCGGCAGCTCAAGACCATGACTCCCGGCTACTTCGGCTACTCGGTGCTGCGCAGCTCCGTGCATGCGGACCTCTACCAGGAGCTGCTCGACCTCGGCCAGACCATGCGCTTCCCCATCGAAGGCCTGCACACCGAAACCGGCCCGGGCGTTCTCGAGGCCGCCCTCACCTACTGCGACGCCCTCGAGGCCGCGGACCGCGCGGCGCTCTTCAAGACCTTCACCAAGGTGCTCGCGCAGCGGCACGGCCTGATGGCCACCTTCATGGCCAAATGGTCCAACAGCGTGCCCGGCCAGAGCGGCCATCTGCACATTTCGCTGCGCACCGCCAACGGCGACAGCGTCTTCCACGATGCCTCGAAGCCGCAGCGATATGTCCGATGCCATGCGCTGGTTCGTCGGCGGCCAGCAGGCCCTGATGCCCGAGCTGCTGGCCATGGTCGCCTGCACGGTCAACAGCTACTCGCGTCTGGTGCCGGGCTACTGGGCGCCCACCTCCGCGACCTGGGGAGTCGAGAACCGCACCACGGCGCTGCGCGTGATCCGCGGCGGCCCCTCGAGCCAGCGCGTCGAATACCGTATCGCCGCCGCCGACATCAATCCCTACATCGCACTGGCCGCCGCGATCGGCTCGGGCCTGTGGGGCATCGAGCACCGCATCGAGCCCGATGCCGCCGATCGAGGGCAATGCCTACGACCGCGAGCATGCCGCCGCACCGGCGCTTGCCCGCGCACGCTGTACGAGGCCGCCGAGCGCCTGGCCGCACTCCAAGGCCGCGCGCGAGCTGTTCGGCGACGAGTTCGTCGAGCACTACGCCGCCACCCGGCAATGGGAAGAGCGCGAATTCCGCAAGGCCATCACCGACTGGGAACTCGCCCGATACTTCGAAATCATCTGAGCAGGAACAATTTGAGCACAGGCATGCCACACACATTGAAGACCCCATGACAGATACTTCCACGGACACATTGCAAACCATCAGCCCCGTCGACGGCCGCGTCTACGTGCGAGCGGCCTCTCGACACGGCCGCCGCCATCGATCGCGCGCTCGATGCCGCCCACTTCGCGCAACGCGGCTGGGTGGCGCTGCCGCTGGCGGCACGCTGCGACCTGCTCGGCAAGGCTGTCGACGCGTTCGTCGCCAACGCCGGCGACATCGCCGCCGAAATCACCTGGCAGATGGGCCGCCCGTTGCGCCATGCCCCGGGCGAAGTTCGCGGCTTCGAGGAACGCGCGCGCTACATGCTGGAACTCGCACCGAACGCGCTCGCCTCCATCAGGCCTCAAGACAAGCCCGGCTTCGACCGCCGCATCAAGCGCGTCCCGCTCGGCATCGTCGCCGTCGTCGCGCCCTGGAATTATCCCTACCTCACCGCTGTCAACGCCGTCCTGCCCGCGCTCATCGCCGGCAACGCAGTGGTGCTCAAGCACTCGCACCAGACTCCGCTGTGCGCCGAGCGCTTCCACCAGGCCTTTGCCGCCGCCGGCGTTCCCGACGGCGTGTTCCAATATCTGCACCTCTCGCATGCCGACACCTCGCGCCTCATGGCCGACCGGCGAGTAGCGGGTGTCTGCTTCACGGGCTCGGTCGCGGGCGGCCGTGCCGTCGTCGCCGCCACGGGCTCAGGCTTTGCCAGCTCCGGCCTCGAGCTCGGCGGCAAGGACCCCGCCTATGTGCGCGCCGATGCCGACCTCGCCCATGCCATCGACACTCTGACCGACGGCGCTTTCTACAATGCCGGCCAATCCTGCTGCGGCATCAAGCGCATCTACGTGGCCGCCGCGCGCTACCAGGACTTCGTCGACGGCGTCGTCGATCTCACGAAAAAATACCGGCTGGGATCGCCGCTCGATCCGGAAACCACCTTAGGTCCCGTGGTGCGAACCTCCGCCGCCGACGCCGTGCGCGCCCAGGTGCACGACGCCGTTGCCCGCGGCGCCCGCCAGCTCATCGATGAGGACCTTTTCCCGGCCTCCGCCCGCGGCACCCCCTACCTCGCGCCGCAGGTGCTGGTGGATGTCGATCACTCCATGCCCTTCATGCGCGACGAAACCTTCGGCCCCGCCGTCGGCATCATGAAGGTTTCCTCCGACGAAGAGGCGCTGCGTCTCATGAACGACAGCGACTTCGGCCTCACGGCCGCGATCTTCTCGGCGGATACGGCGCGCGCCGAGGTGCTCGGCGATGCGCTCGAGACCGGCACGGTGTTCCTGAACCGCTGCGACTATCTCGACCCCGCGCTCGCCTGGACCGGCGTTAAGAACTCCGGCCGCGGCTGCACGCTCTCGAGCATCGGCTTCGAGCAGCTCACGCGGCCGAAATCCTTTCACTTCAAGGTAAAGCTATGACCCCCGTATTACGCGGCAATTGGAACTATCCCACGACCATCTGGGCCGGCCCCGGGCGCATCAGCGAGCTCGCGGCCGCCTGCGCCTCGACCGGCATGAAGCGCCCGCTCATCGTTACGGACGAAGGTCTGGTCGGCGCCCCGATGATCAAGAGCGCGCTCGCCGCCGTCAAAGACTCGGCGCTGTTCGGCGCGGTCCGGGGCAATCCCGCCAGCAGCCATGTCGAGGCGGGACTGCGCGCTTATCGCGCCGGCGGCCACGACGGCGTCGTCGCCTTCGGCGGCGGTTCGGCTCTGGACGCCGGCAAGGTCGTCGCATTTATGTCCGGGCAGACCCGACCGCTCTGGGACTTCGAAGACATCGGCGATTGGTGGACCCGCGCCGATCCGGCCGGCATCGCACCCGTGGTCGCGGTCCCGACCACGGCCGGCACCGGCTCCGAGGTCGGCCGCGCCGGCGTCATCCTGAATGAAGAGACGCATCAGAAAAAGATCATCTTTCATCCGCTGATGATGCCGCGCATCGTCATCTCCGACCCGGAGTTGACCGTCGGACTGCCGCGCGCCGTCACCGCGGCCACCGGCATCGACGCCTTCGTCCACTGCTTCGAAGCCTTCTGCGCGCCCGGCTTCCATCCGCTCGCGGACGGCGTCGCGCTAGAAGGCATGCGCCTCATCCATCGCTATCTGCCGCGCGCCTGCGCCGACGGCAAGGACATCGAAGCGCGCGCCTACATGCTCGCCGCCGCCTCCATGGGCGCCACCGCCTTCCAGAAAGGCCTGGGCGGCGTCCATGCCATCGCGCATCCCGTGGGCTCCTGGTTCAACACTCATCACGGCCTCACCAACGCCGTCATCCTTCCCTATGTCATGCGCTTCAACCGCGCCGCCATCGATGGCAAGGCCGATGTCGTCGCGCGCGTGCTCGACCTGCCCGCCCGCGGCTTCGACGGCTTCCTCGCCTGGGTGCTCGAGATGCGCCGCGAGCTCGGCATTCCGCATTCGCTCGCCGACATCGGCGTCAGCGCGGACAAGGCCGCCATCATCGGACGAGAGGCCGCCATCGACCCCTCGGCCGGCGGCAACCCCATTCCCGTCACCGCCGCTCATCTGGAGCATATCTTCCGTGCCGCGGTAGCCGGTCGTCTCGATGCCGTGGAACCCGCGAAATGAGCGGCGCGCGGATCTTGATCGTCGACGGTAATGTCGCCGAGATCCGTGCACGCCAAGTCGCCGCGCTGGGCTATGACACCGGCACCGGCTACGCCCGCGTGCTGCAGCGCCTCGACGCCTCTCTGCACATCGACATCCTCACCGCGGCCGATGGCGCGACGCTCGCGCCCGGAGTAGCGCTCGACAGCTACCACGGCGTGACCATGACCGGCTCGGCGCTCAACATCTACAACGGCGGCCCTCCCGTGGAGCGCCAGATCGAGCTCGCCAAGGCCGTGTTCGGCGCCGGCCTGCCCTACTTCGGCAGTTGCTGGGGCCTGCAGGTGGCCGTCACCGCCGCGGGCGGCGAAGTACGTGCCAACCCGCGCGGCCGCGAATTCGGATTCGGCCGGCGCATCCTGCTCAGCGAAGCAGGCCGCGAGCACCCGCTGTTCGCCGGCAAGCCCGCCACCTTCGAAGCGCCCACCATTCATCGCGATGAGATCGCGACTCTCCCGGCCGGCGCCGCTGTCCTCGCGACCAATGACTTCGGCCTGCAAGCCGCCGCCTTCACCTACGGCCGCGGCACCTTCTGGGGAGTGCAATACCACCCGGAATACGACTTCAAGGACATCGCCGCAGTCGCCGAACGCTACGGCCAAACCCTGGTCACCGAAGGCATGTTCCGCGATGCCGCCGAGCTCGCCGCCTTCGCCGCCGACCTTCGCGCGCTTCAGGCAAATCCTTTGGACGCCCCGCTACTCTGGAGATATGGCCTCGGTGGCGCCGTGCGCACCGAAGCGCTGCGCCTCACCGAAATCCGCAACTGGCTGCAATCTCAAGTTCAGCCGCGCGCGGCTCGGAACGGATAGTCCACGGCAGCGCTAGGATCGCCGCGGCAATCCAGCATCACCCCTTCAGCGCTTTGCGTAGCAGGGACAGCCCGCGATTCATCTCCGGCACATCCACCGCACCATAGCCGAATATCAGCGCCGCCCTCGTGGGCGGCCCGAGGTAGTATCTGCGGAGCGTATGTATCTTCACGTTGTGGTGCAGTAATTCTTCCGCCACCCGATCGAGATCCACCGAAGTTCGCCCGACCGCCGCGATATGCATGCCGTAAAACGAGGGAATGGGCTCGAGCCATTCGGCGAGTCCCTCCTGAAGAGAATTCAGCAGCACCCGCCGGCGCCGCTTGTAGATCTCGCGCAATTTGCGCACGTGGCGCGCCAGATGACCCTCGGAGATGAAACTCGCCACTCCCATCTGCACCGGCGTGGAACAATGCCAATCCAAGCAGTTCTTCGCGGCGATCAGCGTGTGCATGGCCCACTCGGGCGCGACGACGAATCCAAGTCGCAGCGCCGACAGCATGCACTTGGAGAAGGTGCCGACATAGAACACCACATCGGCTGACCCGGCGGTTCTCAGCGCCTCCAAGGGACTGCCGTCATAACGAAACTCGCCGTCGTAGTCATCCTCGACGATGACGGCGCCGGTCTTGCGTGCGAACTCCACCAGCGCCCGGCGGCGGCGCATGGACATGGTCACCCCGAGCGGGAATTGATGCGAGGGGCAGACACAGATGATGCGCGCGCCGGCCGGAATGCGCTCGACCATCAACCCCTCGCCGTCGACTCCCACGGGCACCAGACGTGCACCCGCCGCCGCGAATGCCACGCGCATCGGGGGATAGCCCGGATCCTCGACCGCGACGATGGTGTCATTGGGCACGACCAGTGCCCGGGCAAGCAGATCGAATGCCTGCTGCGCACCCGAGGTCACGAGCACCTCATCCGAGCGGCATACGACCGCGCGGGTCAAGGTAATGTGCTTGACGATGGCTTCGCGAAGCTGGTAATTGCCCTGGTTTCCCTGCGGGCTCTTGAAGCGTGCCGGCCTTCTCTCCAGGCCCCGCAATTGCTTGGCGCTCACCCGGCGAAATACATCGAAGGGAAAGAGCCGCGAATCAACCAGCGCCGGGCGAAAATCCACGGGCGCCAGCTTCGACAGCGAGGACGGGTGGTCCGGCCGGTCGCGCCAAAAGCTCATCGCCGAGGCCACCTCGGGGCGCAGCCAGAAATCGTTCAGCCGGTGTTGAGCCGTGCGCTCGAGGCGCGGTGCCACTCCTGACGAGGTCCCTGGCGAGCCTGCCGACGATTGGTCCAACGATCGGCCCGACGACGCGCCCGACGACGCGCCCGACGACACGCTGGCCGAGGCGCGCAATGATTTGCGCGGCGAGCTGCGCGTTGACGGCGCCGGAGCGGGAATCTTGTCGGCGACAAAGGTGCCGGAACCGTGTCGCGTGACGACGTAGCCTTCGTTCAGGAGTTTTTCATACACCTCGGCCACGGTGTTGCGCGAGACGCCGAAGAAGGCTCCCGATCGGCGCGTGGCCGGCAGCCGCGCCCCCGCCCCCAAGCGGCCATCGAGAATCGCCGCTCTCAGTTGAACGTAGAGGATCCGAGAGGAGCCGCGCGAACCCTTGGGAGGAAGATCGAGATCGAATTCGAACAATGGATCCATGGCGCCCGCGTAGATGCTCGAGGAGTGGCCCAGCTGCTTTTCCTCCAAGTGGCTCTTCAGAGACCGATTGCGCGCGGCATAAATTGCCAGGCCATTGCGTCCCGGACGTTCGTTGGAGAATGAGCATGTTACATGAGCCGATCACACCGACCAGGAATGGGGCCCAGGGGCCGGGACCGCAAGCCGGCCGGGCTCGAACCGGCCGGGCGCCGGCCGCTGGCGGCAAGGTTCTGCTCGCCTACACCTTGCTCGCACCGCTCGCAGGCTGCCTTGCATCGAGCCCGGCCTGGCCGGACGCGTTGCAGAGCCAGGCCTCCGAGACGGACATCGCCGCGGCGATCGCCGATCCGTCGCGCCCCGCAACCGACACGGCGCGCGATGCCAACCGTAAGCCCGCGCTCACCCTGGCCTTCGCCGGCGTCAAGGCAGGCGACAAGGTGGCGGACTACGCGGCCGGTGCGGGCTATTTCACCCGGCTATTCGCGAATTTGGCCGGACCCGGCGGTCACGTCTACGCCAGTGTGCCGAGCGCCTTGTTCAAATATCCCAACATCGTGAAGGGGATCGGCGAGATCGAGGCCTATGCCGTCGCGCACCCGACCGTGACCGTCAGCTTCGCGTCGGCGCTGGACGCGGCGAAGTATCCGGAAAAGCTCGACGCGTTCTGGATCTCCCAAAACTACCACGACCTGCACGACAGCTTCATGGGTCCGGTGGACATGGCGGCGTTCAACCGCGCGGTTTACGCGGCGCTCAAGCCCGGCGGAGTCTACATCGTGCTCGACCACGTCGCCGCCAAGGGATCGCCCGCCGACGTGACGGACACTTTGCACCGCATCGAACCCACCACCGTCCGCCGTGAAGTCGAGGCGGCGGGCTTCCGGTTCGAAGGCGAGAGCAGTGTCCTCGCCAATCCCGCGGATCCGCATACGGCCGGGGTATTCGACCCCTCGATTCAAGGACGGACCGATCAGTTCATACTCAAATTCAGGAGACCTCATTGAAGTTCACCCAGTGGATCGCGGCATCGCTTCTGGCCGGCGCGGTCGGCTGCCTCTGTGCGGCGGGCCGGGCCGACGCCGCGGATCGCACGACGCAGCCGAGCGCCCCGAGAGACGGGCAGCATGATTTCGACTTCAACTTCGGGGTGTGGAGAACTCACATCAAGCGCATCCTGAACCCATTCTCCGGCGGCTCTCGATCGATGGAGCTCAATGGCACGGTGGCGGTGCGCAAGGTCTGGGATGGCCGCGCGCAGCTCGAGGAAATCGAGGCCGATGGGCCGAATGGTCACTGGGAAGGGTCGACTCTGTTCATTTACAATCCCGCCGCGCATCAGTGGAGCCAGACCTTCGTCGCTAGCAAGGTCGGCATCCTCACTCCACCTCTCACGGGAGAGTTCAAGGATGGCCGCGGCGAGCTCTATGCCCAAGACACCGTCGATGACCGGTCCGTTCTGGTTCGCGCAGTCTGGTCCGACATCAAGCCGAATTCCCACCGCTTCGAAGAATCGTACTCGGATGACGGCGGCAAGACCTGGGTGCCGGCCTTCATCGCCAGTTTGACCCGCGAAAAGTAAGCTGGCCGGGGTGGGTGCGCGCCGGCGGCGCACCGCTTGCAGGTCTTGGTGGGATGGCCTAACGTGACACGGCGCAGCTTCCCGCCGAGGGCTCATCGTTGGTCAGCAAGGCCAGAATCATCCGCACAGTGGCACGCTTGGCTGCCCTCGGTGCGTTGGCGGCGGTCGCGGCGGGCTGCTCGCTGATTTCATTGAAGAGCCCGGAAAAGCCGCTGTCGCCGCGCGATCTCGAAGCGCGCATCCTCACCCGGGAATACTCCGCCCACTTCATCGGCAGCGTCGAGCAGGCCGCCGACCAGATCGCTGCAACCAGCCAGGACCCTGAGGTGCGCCTCAATGCGCTGCGCTGGAAGATCGCCGCGGCGGCCAAGAGCCAGCGCGCGGCCGGCCAGATGGCCCCGATGATGGGGCTGTTGGATACCTGGGCGCTGTCGGTGCAAATGTCCGAATATTTGGCCAGCGGCTCCGGAAGGACCCTGTTCGGGCCGCAGCAGAACCTCGCCGTGAAAGCGGCGGCCGACCTAGCCGGCGGCGCCGAAGACATGGCACGGCGTCTCACCCAACCCGACGAATTCCAGAAGGATGAGCAATTCATCGACGGTTACGCGCGCGCATATCCCATCGAAGACCTGCATTTCACCCGCGCCTCAGTGGTCGAACTGTGGAGCCGCGAGGCCGGCGCGAACACCAAGCTCGTGGACTCTCTCGGCACCGTCCCCGAAGCATTGGCGGATGCCGGCGATCGGCTGCGTATGTACGGCGACACGGGCCCCGAGGAGCTGCTCTGGCAGGCCGAGCTGGCGACGCAGCAGTCCGGGCTCAGCGGCGCGGATTTGCAGGCCGCACTGCGCAGACTGGACGAGCGCATCACCCACCTATATGCCCTGGCCGACGCGACGCCGAAAATGATGAGCGGCGTGGTACGCGATGCGAGCACGCGCTTCGATTCCTCCTGGGAGCAGGTGATGCGCGATGTGCGCGACGAGGGGGCGACGCTGTCGGGCCAGTTGAGCGCCGAGCGCGAAGCCGCCATCAACGCGCTGGACACGGAGCGCGCGGCCGCGGCCGTGAATGCCGCACAAATTGCCAGTCAAGTGGTGCAGGAGACGGGAGACCAGGTGCGCCGTCTGGTCCGCGAGGCATTGACGCTGATCATTGTGCTGCTGCTCGCCGTGCTCGCCTTGCCGTTTGCCGCCGGCTACCTCGTCGGGCGCGCGCGCCGGCGCACGCTCGCAGCAGATACTTGACTGAGGCAAGTATCTATCGCAGTATCCCATCCATGAACGCCAGCAGCCCGCCGGCCGGCATGCAGTGCGCCGCCGAGACCATCGACACGGTTCGCCGCTTCAACCGCCTGTACACGCGGCAGCTGGGTTTGCTCGACCAAGGACTGCTCGGCAGCCAATTCACGCTCACTGAAAGCCGGGTTCTCTATGAGCTTGCGCATCGCGACGACCCCACGGCAACGCAGATTGCTCGTGAGTTGGGTCTTGATCTCGGCTACCTGAGCCGCCTCCTCAAGAGTTTCGAGCGCCGGCGCCTCATCAAGCGCTTGCGCTCGCCGGACGATGCGCGCCAGAGCCGCTTGCAGCTCACCAAGCAAGGGCACTCCGCCTTCGATAAGCTCAATCGAGCGGCGCGGGAGCAGATCGCGGTCATGATCGATCCCATGCCGCAGGATCAGAGGCGCGAATTGGTCGGCGCCCTGATGAGCGTGCAGCACTTGCTGGCCCGCGACCCGACGCCGGCCGAAGATCCGCGCTATGTCATTCGATCTCTGCAGATCGGCGACATCGGTTGGATCATCCATCGGCAGGCGATTTTGTATACGCAGGAATATGGGTGGGATGTGACGTACGAGGCGCTGGTGGCGGAAATACTGGCCGGGTTCGTCAAGAACTTCAATTCGAGTGCGGAGTCCGCCTGGATCGCCGAGCGGCGCGGCGCCATCGTCGGCTCGGTGTTCCTGGTTCGCGCCTCGGCGAGCGTGGCGAAGCTGCGCTTGCTGTACGTGGAGCCGAGCGCCCGCGGCCTGGGAATCGGCAGGCGCCTGGTGAACGAGTGCATCGAGTTCGCCCGGGCCAAGCGCTACTGCACGCTCACCCTGTGGACCAACGATGTGCTGGTCTCCGCACGGCGCATCTATGAGGCGGCGGGTTTCCAGCTCACCCGGGAAGAGGCGCATCATTCCTTCGGCAAGGATCTGATGGGCCAGACCTGGGATCTCGCGCTTGACCCATGAGAATATCCGGCCGGCACTATCGAACCATCTGGCCCACCCAATCCGGGACCGTCCGCGTCATCGACCAGTCGCGCCTGCCGTTCGAATTCGCGACCGTCGATCTGGAAACTCTCGATGATGCGGCGCGGGCGATCCGAACCATGGTGGTGCGCGGCGCGCCGCTGATCGGGGCGACGGCTGCCTACGGCATAGCGCTCGCGCTGCGGGAAGATCCCTCGGATACCCGCCTCGATGAAGCTGCGCGTACACTGCAAGCCACCCGCCCCACGGCGGTCAACCTCGCCTGGGCATTGACGCGAATGCGCGGCGCGCTTGCCGCCGTCGCGCCGCCCGAGCGCCTCGATGCGGCATGGCGGGAAGCAGCGGCGATCTGCGATGCCGACGTAGAGCAATGCCGTCGCATCGGCCTTCACGGCCTCGAGATCATCCGCGGGCTGGCCGAGCGCAACGGACGCAGGATCAACATCCTCACTCACTGCAACGCGGGTTGGCTCGCCTGTGTGGATTGGGGCACGGCGCTTTCTCCCATTTACATGGCGCATGACGCCGGAATCGAAGTCCACGTGTGGGTGGACGAAACGCGGCCGCGCAACCAAGGTGCCGCGCTCACGGCCTTCGAGCTGGGAGCGCATGAAGTGCCGCACACCGTGATTGCGGACAATCTCGGCGGTCATCTCATGCAGAGGGGAGAAGTGGACATGGTCATCGTCGGCAGCGACCGCACCACCGCCGCGGGCGATGTATGCAACAAGGTGGGCACTTATCTGAAGGCGCTCGCGGCCCACGACAATGGCGTGCCCTTCTATGCGGCGCTGCCCTTCAGCACCATCGACTGGTCGCTCGATCAGGGCCGCGAGATTCCAATCGAGGAACGGCCGGCGGCCGAACTCACACACGTCGCGGGTCTCACCTCCTCCGGCGCCATTGCCAGCGTGCGCGTGGTACCGCAGGCCAGCCCGGTGCTCAACCTCGCGTTCGATGTGACGCCGGCGCGCTTGGTAACCGCCTTGATTACCGAGCGCGGCGTCTGCGCCGCGAACCGCGCTGGTCTGGCAGGCCTTTATCCCGATCGAGAAGCGACATGACCGATCCCGAGGCGAGCCTGGAGGAAATCCTGCGCAAGGCCGTGATTACCGGCTGCCGCGATCTGTCGCGGCTGGGCTTGACCCATGGCACCTCCGGCAATATCGGCCTGCGCCTCGATGAGACGCGGTTTTTCGTCAGCCCCACCGGTATGGCCTACGATGTCCTCGAACCCGACGATATCCCGCTCATGGATATGCAGGGTCGCTGGTTCGGCCGGCGCCGGCCGTCGAGCGAGTGGCGGTTTCATCGCGATATCTTCCGATGCCGAAGCGAAGTCCGCGCCATCGTTCACACCCATTCTCGGCATGCGACAGCGCTGGCCTGCACGGGGCGAGGGATCCCGGCTTTTCACTACATGGTGGCGGTCGCGGGCGGCGCCGACATCCGCTGCGCGCCCTACTTCACCTTCGGCACGCAGGAACTGTCCGACGCCGCGATCGCCGCCTTGGATGGCCGCTCAGCCTGCCTGCTCGCCAATCATGGCGTCATCGCGGTCGGCGCAACCCTGTCTGCCGCCCTGGTGCTCGCCGCCGAGGTCGAGAATCTCGCCGCACAATATGCGGCCGC
Source organism: uncultured Gammaproteobacteria bacterium (assembly GCA_963837435.1). Taxonomy (GTDB): domain Bacteria; phylum Pseudomonadota; class Gammaproteobacteria; order Steroidobacterales; family Steroidobacteraceae; genus Bog-1198. Next base: position 877,293 of record CAWINJ010000004.1, on the reverse strand, counting down.
GTTGGCCCTCGGGGGGATCCGTATGCTCGACGATGCGGAGATGCGCCGCGTAATCGACAAATTCCGAACCTACGGCAAGCAGGACGCGCCCGACCCTGGCCTGACTTTCGGCGGCCCGGCGGCGGGCGAACCGCCAACGAAAGGCGGGTAATCATGTCAGGCACGCCGCAAGACTCCGACTACCGCATCCTCGATGCCCAGAGCCTACCGGCCTTGATCGGGGAACTGAGCGATATTCGCGCGCTGCTCGGCGGGCGGCCGGAGGATTGGCGGGTTCGGGAAGTCGGCGACGGCAATCTCAATCTCGTGTTCACCGTGGAGGGAGTCGCCGGGTCGGTTTGCGTCAAGCAGGCGCTGCCCTATGTACGCGCGGCCGGTCCCTCCTGGCCCATGTCGCTGGACCGGGCTTACTATGAGAATGCTTACTATCGTGCCGTCGAGCCCTATGTCGGCGGCCTGATTCCCAAGATCCATCACTACGATCCCGGCCTCTATTTCACGGTCATGGAGCGGCTGTCGCCCCATATCATCCTCAGGCAGGGGCTGATCGCCGGACGGCGTTACGAGAACATTGGCCGGCACATGGGCGAGTATGTGGCGCGCGCCTGCTTCTTCACGTCCGATTTCGCCTGGCCGTTCGAGCGAAAAATGCAGGGGGCCGCTCTGTTCGCCGGCAACAAGGCGCTGGTACGCATCACGGTGGACTTGATATTTCAGGACCCCTATCAGGTCAGTGAGCGCAATCGTCACACCTCCCCGCAACTCGATGCGGTGGCCTCGGACCTGCGCCGCGATGGGCCGCTCAAAGTGGCGGCCGCACGCTTCGGACAGAAATTCCTCGATCAAAACCAGGCGCTGGTTCATGGGGATCTGCACTCCGGATCGGTCATGGTCACGGAAAGCGACAGCCGCGTAATCGACCCTGAGTTCGCTTTCTACGGACCGATCGGATTCGACCTGGGCGCGTTCTTCGGCAATCTCTTGCTCAGTTGGTACTCACAGCCGGGGCACGCGACCGTAGAGGGCGCCCGCGCCGACTATCAAGAGTGGATATTCGAACAGGCCAAGATTTTCTGGCACACCTTCCGCAATCGCTTCCTGGCCTTGTGGGCCGAGCATGCCCAGGGCGACGCATTTCCTGCGGCGATGTTTTCCGCCCCCGAGCAGGCGGCCTCGCTCTTGGCGGCGCGCAACGCATTCCTGGATTCGCTGTTCGCGGACATGCTCGGCTTCGGCGCGTGCAAGATGATTCGGCGGATCCTCGGTTTCGCTCACGTGATCGACTTCGAGAGTATCCAAGATCCCGCCCTGCGCGCCCGATGCGAAGCCGGCGCGCTCGCCATGGCGCGCGTGTTGCTCACGCACCCGGAGCAGTTTCCTTCGATCGATGCCGTGATCGACGCGGTGCCGCGCAAGAGTTGCCTCTGAGGCCGCTGCGGCGCGCCTGTCTTGAAGGCGTGATCCCATCGATTCGCGGGCCGACCCCGTCGATTCACGGCCTGGCGCCCTGCGGTACCAGAACCGTCAGCTTCAATTCGGCACGCTGCACCACTCGCAAGGTGTACTGCTCGAAGTGACATCGGCCGCGCCGCGGATGCTGGAAACTGCGGCGGCCGCCGTCGCGCGAAACAACTTGCTGCGAGTTCCAAGCGCCCTCGAAGACCCTGCTGGCGGAGCACAGCTCGTGAACCATGGCCTGCCGTACCGGGTCATCCCGCCAAGCTGCGGTGTCGGCCCGATATTCAGCCACCAGCCGGCGCGCGCGCTCCTCCCAGTCCACGATGAATTTTGGCGAGCCTGCATGCGAGAAAACGTATCTCAGCAGATTTCGGTCCATGTCGGGCCGAGGGGCCGTCTTGTGCGCCGGGCCCTCGCGACCGCCCAGCCAATCGACGAACAACTCTCCCGCCGGCCTGTTCCAGGCGACGGCATCCCAGTGCCGATCGAGCACATAGGCCGGGGTACTCACGGCATCCACCAGGGCCGACAGTTGCTGCGGGTCGGCGGACCCAGCCTGCGGCGGCGAGGGATCCGCACGCGCAGCCAGCTCGAATAGATAGGCCCGCTCGGCGCGCGACAGGCGCAAGCCGCTCGCGATCGAATTCAGCGCCTCGACTGAAATGGCCGTGGTGCGGCCCTGCTCTATCCAGGTATACCAAGTCGGGCTGATGCCGCAAAGCTGCGCTGCCTCCTCGCGCCTCAGACCCGGCGCGCGGCGCCTGATGCCTCCGGGCAGATTGAAGTCCTCGGGCCGCAAGGAATCGCGGCGCGCGCGCAGAAAATCGCCGAGCAAATGCGGCGTAGGAGCATCGCCCCTGGAATGCGGCTCGGTATGTGACGGCATGATTTCTCTCATTCGGGAACCTAGTGTTTCTTATACTAGGATAAGTAGCTATCTTGTACCCGGATAGATGACGATTTAACGTAGCCGTACCCAATCATCGAGTCCGAGCAATGCGCACCCACAGTCAATCCGTTCACGATCAGTTCGATTCACGGGCCCAGGCTTACCTCACCAGCGGCGTACATGCCGCGGGCCCCGATCTGGCGCGGGCGAAAGATCTCGTCAGGCAGCTCGTCCCGGAGACCGGTCACGCCCTCGACGTCGGCTGCGGCGCCGGGCACCTGAGCTTTGCGCTGGCCGCTGGTCTGGCGCGCGTGGTCGCGCTCGACCCATCGCCGAACATGCTGGCCACGGTTGAAAAGGCAGCCGCAGCGCGTGGGCTGAACCACATCGAAACTCGACAGGCCGGCGCGGAGTGCTTGCCCTTCGCCGATCGCAGCTTTTCCCTGGCGTGTACCCGCTATAGCGCTCATCACTGGACGCGCCTGGAATTTGCCCTGCTGGAAATGAGGCGTGTGCTACAGCCGGGCGGCCGCTTGCTCATCATCGACGTTCTGGGGCACGAAGAGGCGCTGATCGACACTCACCTGCAGTCCGTGGAACTGCTGCGAGATCCCTCGCATGTGCGCAACCGTTCGGCGAGCGAATGGCGGGCATTGCTCGGGGCCGCCGGATTCGTCGACGTCGAGCTTACGCAGTGGCCATTGCGCTTGGAATTTGCACCGTGGACGGAAAGGATGCGCACGCCTGCCGATCGAGTGTCGATGATCCGCCTGCTGCAGATCGATGCGCCGCGCGAAGTCCAAGAGGCTCTGACAATCGAGCCCGACGGCTCTTTTGCGGTGACCACGGGCCTGTTCTGGGCGCGGCGCGGGGAATAGACAGCGGCGGTCCGCCGCCGTGCGCTAGATCAGCTGCGACAGAGCCCGCACCCCGGAGAGCAGCGCCAGCAGCATCAAGAGGCGCAGTATCCATCGGCGCACGACGCTCTGATCGGCCTGCTTGAAGCTGCGATTGCCGATCCAGACTCCCGCGACCAGCGGCGGCAAAAACAGGGCGGCGCGCCAAGCCGTCGCCGGAGTGATCAGACCGCTCCAACCCTGCCAACCAAGGGCCACTATGTCGGTCAGCAAAAAGAAAGCAATGAGGGACGCCCGGCCCGCCCCTACGCCGGCCGGCGAACTGAAGAAAAACAGAATGACTGGCGGCCCTCCCATGCCGAATCCACCGTTGCAAAGCCCCGATGCCGCCCCGGCGGCGAAAGTGAAGCCTCGCCCCGGCATGCGCTTCATCTCATACCCCTTGCCCAACAAAATCGCCGAGACCAGCACGAAGAAGGCCAGCGCCAGCGTCATCGGCGCAGCCGGCGCGTGAGCCAGCGCATAGACGCCGAGCGGCGTGCCGAAGCAACAGCCGACTACGAGCCATGACAACGCGCGCCAGTGAATATCCCGCCAGACACCGGGCAGGAGGTGCAGACTTGCGATCAGCTCCATGAGAAATATCGAAGGGACGATCTGTACCGGCGGCAGCAGCAGAGATAGCGAGGTGATGGCCAGCATCGAGAAGCCAAAGCCGCTGTAGCCGCGAACGATGGCTGCGACGAAGATGCACGACGCGGCGTAGGCGAATGTAAGGAATTGGAGCGTCATGGGAGTCGACTGGGCACTCTGCACGAACTCTCAGCGCGACGCCACCGAAGCCGCGGTCATGCGGTTTTGCAGCGCCGGGTGGCACGCGGCCTCCGCCACGTTGGACGGCGCTAGTGTAGCCCAGCGACAACTCGTTCGAGGCCACCGATGAATTTCTGCCAGCCATAGCTCGCGCCCTGATAGTTGGCTTTTTGATCGGGATGGAAGCCGGATTGCTCCATGCGCACGAGGGTTCCGCCGCCCGTGGCGGCCAGCGTCCAAACGACCACGGTCTTTACGCCTAACGAGCCCCAGCTATAGGAGAGCTTTTTGTTGGGTTCGACGACCAGGACTTCGCAATCGACGACGCCGTTCCAATTCGGCACCGGATCGGCGCGAAAGTGGAACTTGTGTCCCACCGTCGGTTGGAAGTCATTTTTCATCAGCCATTCGGCCATGAGCACCGGTTGCGTGAGCGCACGCCAGATTTTCTCCGGTGCATGCGGCATCTGTTTCTCGATCACCAAGGTCTTCATCTCGTTCGATTGGGTCATTGGTCCATCCTCTTCAGCAGATCTTCCAAACGGTCGAAGCGGTCGCTCCAGAAATTCGCGTAGAAACTCATCCAGTCAAGCAGGGGCACCAAGCCCTTCGGCTCTGCGCGGTAATAAGTCTCCCGCCCATCGCGACGGTCCCGGACCAGGCCGGCCGATTTGAGCGCGCCCAGGTGCTTGGATATTGCCGGCTGCGAAACGCCGGACGGAGCGGTCAGGGCATGCACGGTTTGTTCGCCATTCCGGCTCAAGCGCTCGAATATTGCGCGGCGGGTGGGATCGGCCAGGGCTTTGAAAGCGGTTGTCGGTTCCGTGCGCATGGCGAAACCATAACCGCATGGTTATTGATTGTCAACGGCCCGTCGCCAAGTCGGCCTGCACACGCGCGATGGTTGTTACACTGCGTTCATCGCCGTATGAGCGTTGGAGAGTGGCATACGAAGAAGTCCAAGCACGAGGCGGAATTGTTCAAGTCGACGCGCTGGATGACCGGAGTCTGCGAATTAAACGGCATCAGCATCCACTACCTGAGAACTGGAGGGTCCAAACCTCCATTGGTTCTGCTGCATGGAATCCAAGGCCTCGGACTTGCCACTCCGGTTCTGCTGGGCCACTCGATGGGAGGCATGACTGCGGCCGTGGTCGCAAGTCAGCTCGCTACGGCCATTCGCGGTGTCATCTTGGCCGACCCCACCTTTTTGAGTCTTCAGCGCCAACGGGAGGTGCACGAGAGCGATGTCGTCGAGCAGCACCGCCGACTTCTCAGTTTAGATAGGCCAGACGTATTGGCGCAGGCACGGGTCCGGCACGCGCATCGAAGTCCAGAATTCATCGAGCTCGTAACCGAAGCGAGGCTGAAAACCCGAATATGCAGCTTTGATGTGCTTACGCCGCCCAACCCCGAGTATCGCCAATTGGTAGGCGCCATTCGCGTCCCAATCCTACTAGTCATCGCGGATAAGGGCGTTGTTTCTCGTGAAACGGCACAAGAACTGCAGAATCTTAACCCGCGTGTTCGGGTCGAGCAGATACAGAACGCCGGCCACGCGATTCCCGATGACCAACCCGAGCGTTTTGAGGCGGTGGCCAGGTCCTTTCTACGGTCCGTGGTCGCTTGATCTTCCCCAAATGTCGTCGTTGGAGAAACCATTGGCTATGCTGGGTTGAGCACGACAGACATCGATGACCTTGCTTTCATTCACCCTATCGTGCCCAAGCTCGCAGAGCCGGCGGTAGATGCGCCCGGCTAGCGCACCGAACGGGCTGCCAATGCCAGTGGCACGAGCGAATCGGAGTCCATACTCGACGTCCTTGAGGCGCAGTGCGGAGGTGAACACGATGTTTTGTTCGTGATCGTCAGCTGCCATGCGACGTGTGTTTCGGATAACTTGCGGGCTGGCTGCTTGGCTGGTTGCAATGGCATCGGCGACGGCGGCGATATCAAGGCCGGCGCGCTCGGCGATCGCCAAACCCTCCGCAGCCGAGGCAATCTGCACGGCACCGATCATATTGATTATCAGCTTGTAAGCCGTACCCGCGCCGATCGGGCCAAACCGTATTATCCGCTCAGACAGGACGCCTAAAAGGACCCGGGCGGCGCTTAAATCGTCCACGCCCGCGCCCACAAGCAATGTCAGTGAGCCCGCCGCGGCAGAGTCTGGAAGACCCGTCACCGGGGCGTCTATGTAGCGCAGGCCAAGTGCCGTAGCCCGTGTCGCCAATTGCATGACCCAGTCGTGGGACAGTGTAGAACATTCGATAGCGAAGGCATTCTTGGGCAGGTTTGCCGCGAGTATGCCGTCGCGCCCGAGCCAAACTGCTTGCGATGCGATATCGTCCGCGACCATGGAGATGACGGCGTCTACTCCCTCGCATGCGTCCTTCGGCGTGTTCGATTGCCTTGCGCCTTGGCGAACGAGCCCATCCGCGCGCGCAGGCGTTCGGTTGTAGACGCTCAACTGGTGACCGCTCGCAAGCACCCGAGCAGCCATCCCCAGACCCATGTTCCCAAGACCAACGACTGCGATTCTCGCCATTCCTCTACTCCGGTGGATGCACATCGGAACCTGGCAGCAACTGCCACTGATATCATCCCCTAGAGTTGCCGTACGCAGTATTTTCCGCGAACGCTGGAAGACCGGATTGTAGACGCAATTTTCACACACATCCCAAGAGAAGGCATGGGGTCGTCCGCCGCCGTACTGCCGATGCCCAATGGAGCACCTCTCGCCAGCATGCAGTAACGGTCGGATCTCGAAGTTTCGGTCGGACCAGCTTGGGACTAGTGCGGCTTGAGGCTATGTGGCCGGTTAAGCGGCCGTAGACTACGGGCGAATCGTTACCAGACATGAGCGGCCCATCTGTGGTAATTTTTGGTCACCGTCAATGCGAATCGAGTGGTTTGGGGCACGTGCATTAGGGAGCAGAAATGGGCCATAGGAAGGCGTTGGTGACTTGGCGAGTTACGAGTGTCCTGGCCGCTATGGCGCTTATGTCGTTCAATAAGGCGCAGGCCGAGAATGTCTACGGCTTCGACGTGTCGAGCGGGACCGAACTGGTGTCGCAATTGAAGGCGCTTTGGCATGACAAGCCTGACTACATGGACCTGATCTCGATGCGCCCCCACCGGCTGCGGGTTCTCTCAGGGCCCGCCGTCGACCTGTCTCGCTCCTGGGTGGACGAGCGGAATCTCATCAGGGTGTCTTACGTGGTGGGCCTCGACGGGAAGGTGGAGGACGCGCGGGTACTAGATACAACCAGTCACCGTTACAACTCGCTTTGCCTCAAGACCATTGAGAAGTGGCGTTTCGTGCCGGTTCAGGATCCCTCGGGACCCGTGAAGGTAATGGGTCTCGAGAATTTTTTCCTATATCCCAAGCGCCGCTAGACGCGCTCAGTGGGTCGAACGTAGTCAGAAGTGGTACTCGACCGTGGCGGACCCGCGCACGAAGTGATTCTCGGAGGTGGAGGCGAAGTAATCGGCGCTGATTCCGAATCCCAGGTGTTGTCCCAGGGCATATCGGGGACCGAGACCCAGCGTGTAGCCTAAGCCGTCATCCGTGCGGCCGAGCGCATCGACCCCATCGACCGAGACCTCTGTTTTCGTGATCCAGACATAGGGGCCGGCACGGAGGTCCACGGCAATCCGCGGCGCCAGATCCCAGCGGTAGCGCGCCTCGAGTGACACGATGTCTCCGCTGCCGCGCACAATGTGCGCGGCATCCGCGAGCAACTGGTTCAGATCGGGGGGCACAAGACCTTCCAGTACGGCACGCGTGCGCCCCAGGTAGCTCCATCCCAGCTCCACGCTGAAGTTCCTGGGGAGTTCGTAGCCGACGTAAAGCGTGCCGCTGACGCTGGACCGCTCGGCATCGGCGGCGCTCACGTCATAGCCGTCGGCCTGCAAATCGGCGGTGAGCGTGCGGGCTGTCATCGAGCTCGAGGATCCGCCCACGCGGACTCCGCCATAAACATTCGACAGCCAGCCGCCGTCATCGGCAGCGCGAGCAGGGGCGCCTGCGAGCGCGCCCAGGGCCACGACCGTCATGGGCATGACGAGCAATGACCGTCGCAGACCCGCCACCCTGAGGAGAGTGAGAAGAGCCAGAACTAGCAGCGTTGCTGTATCGATGGCACCGCCTCCGGCCGTGACCACAACGTTCTGCAGCTGTGGACCCGTGGAGACCGAAAACTGGGTTTCGATCCCGCCAATAGTCAGCAGCGCCGAGGCGGTGGTGCTGTACGCGGACGACGCCGGCAGTCGCACTCTGATCTGATCACCCGGCACAACGACACCGGGAGCGGACGTGAACGGACCCGCGTTGATGCTGTACTCAGCGCCGCTGCTGATCGTGATCGGGACGGCGATTGTCGTTCCCGTAACGGTGATGGGATTGGAGACTTGGATGCTCGACGGAGCGGCGCCGGTGAGCGGCGTGAACCCGCCGTGCAACAGCGGTTGCGTGCCCGTCGTCACCTCAAACGCGGAATCGACGCCGCCAATGGTGAGCACCGCGGAAACGGCGGTGCTGAAGTTTGCAGCCGCTGTCACCTGCACCTGGACCTGCGCGCCCGGCGATACCATGCCGGCGACGGAGGTGAAGGGACCCCCGTTGATGCTGTACTGGGCGCCGCTGCTCACACTGATCGGTGAGGGCACGTTGGTGTTGGCGACGATGATGGCATTGGAGACCTGCCGGCTCGACAGATCCACGCTGTTGAGCGGCGTGAAGCCGAAGGGGCTGGGTGCGGCATTGGTGCCCGTGCCGGATAGGCTCACCTGCGTGGAGATCACCGGCGATGAAGTCGCATTGCTAAGGATGGTCAGGGTGCCGTTGCGACTGCCTTCGGCGGTGGGCGTAAAAACAACGTTGATCGTACAGGTCTGGGAAGCGGTCAGGGACGCTGGGCAGTTGTTCGTCTGCGCGTAGTCCCCGGTCACCGCAATGCTGCTGATGCTCGCGCCATTGATCCCTTCGGCCAGCGTGACAGTCTGCGAATTGCTCGCGACGTTCACCGTTTGGGGTGCGAAGTTGAGGGAGGCGGGATTCGCGACGAGGGTCACGTTGCAGATAACCGTGGAATCAACGGTCGCCGAGTTGTTGGTCTCGTCCGGATCGAGAAACGTGGAACCGCTGCCAAAATCCGCGTTTGCCGTGTTGGCGACAGTAGAACCGCAGGTAGCGGTCGGATCGAGCGTGCCCGTGATGGAATACGTGACGGATGCATTCACCGGCAGTGTCACGTTGGACGTGTTGATGCTGCCGGTTCCCGATGCGTCACAGGTGGCTCCGCCGGAGCCCACACAGGTCCAGGTGGCACCAATGACCGCCGCGGGCACGGTGTCCACGACGGTGGGCGCGTCCGCCGCGCCGATTGGATAGTTGCCATTGTTCGTGACGGTCACATTGTAAGTGACGGAGGCACCCTGCAGGGCCGACGACGGACCATTCATGGTTACCTGCAGGTCGTCCGGCGTCGCAGTGACCAGTCCGTGAAGCTCGTGATTGTTGGTCGATCCGCCGGTGCTCGCACTGAATCCCACGGCCAAGGTCGCGGGCGGGGCGTAAGGGAAAGCTACGTTCGAGAACAGGGTCTGGAAGGGCTGGCCGCTGGCACTCTGAAATTGCGCGGTGATCGTGTATCCAATCGCCGGCGACACAGCGGGCGTGAGGGTCAGCAGCACCGTCTTGGGAGAGGGCCGCGTCGCCACCAGCGGATTGTCGATGCCGCCCGGCACCGCAGTCGTCGTGACCCACATGTTGTTGGCACTTTCCGGCCCACGGATCACCAACGACTCGGGTTTGAAACCTGGGCCGTGGCTCGCGGCCCCACATCGGTCAGCCGGGTTCGAGAAATTTCCGTATTCGTCGAGCCCGATGGCCAGGTAGCCCCCGGCGCCCCCGCAATATCCCAAGCCGCCACCGACGGCGGCCGCGCTCATGGGAGATGCAACTGTTGGATCGTAGAGAAACAGAGTCATGCCGTCGGCACCCGTTCCGCCCCAGGAGACGTAGTCGAATTCGACCACCACGGGTTGATTGCTGGTGAAACTGAATGCGTCGTTGAGCGCCAAACCCTTCTCGCTGTTGACGGCAGCCGTTAGCCGCAGCCATCCGGACCCCGCCGCGTCGATCGACGGTGCGGTCAGCAGAGCGGAGTCGCTCAAGGTCCAACCCGGCGCAGTCGTGTTCTCAAATGGCTGCTGCAGCTTGAATTGCGCACTGGCCGGTGCCGCGAAGCCGGTCCCGAGCAGCAAGCACATAGCCGGATTGATGAAACACGCGGCTAGATCACGCTTTAGGGTCGTTATGTTCACCCGCCAGAGTCTGTCCAATCGAAGATTGAGCAGCAATCAACGAGTTACGGCTCTGTGACGCAGGCACTGGCGAATCGCGCACATTTCAGATCAAAACGTCTGTGGCGCAGATGCTCGAGCGCTTAAAACGACCGGTCTCACTCGATGGCGGATGCCAAGTGTGATGGACGTTCGAATTTTGACCCCAATCTTTGTCGCCAAGCGCGGCCTGAGGTTGTCTGAGAGTGGAGCGGGCGATGGGAACCCACGGGGAAGGCGCTTCCGAGCCTTTAAAACAAGCGGTTTAGTGCGAATGCTGACGCCAAGCGTGGTTAGCGTGTGAATTTTCGCGGCATGTGGGGGAACGTAAGGCTACGTAGGGATATATCGATGCGCGAGATTCCGAGGGCTGCGTAGGGATGTACGGTGGGCGAAATTCCGATTGACCTGGAGGCCTTATTTCGGGGAATTTGACAGATATGGCAGCAGCAAGCCCTGCTCGCTGCTGGCGATGAAGGGGCGGCCGGCGGGAAACAAGCTTGGAATATTGACCACCTGCAATAGCACCCATAGTCGCATGAAACGCTCACGATAGCGCACCCGACTGCCGCGCTTTTCCAAAATCGCATTGTTGCCTTTCAAAAAGGGACGCAATGCCGCGCCCACCGAGCTGTTGTTTTTGAAGCCCGCGAAGCGAATGAAAGAATTGGTGGAGGTCTCCTCGTCTTCCCGGATGGCAGTGGCAAAAAGCACGCGCCGCTGTGCGGGAGTTGCCGATTCAAGGATCAATTCGCCCCGCCGGCTCACCTCGGCAAGGAGTGCCGAAAACGCCCGTTTGAGCTCTTCTTGCCCCAAGCGTCCCGGCGTCGATTGTGTCCACAAGTGATAGGCAAGCTGTTGCTGGTCATTCGGCGACTCTCCGGCCAAAGCAAAAATCGCCTGCAGGGTGTCCGCGAACAGTTCGCGCTTACCACGCGCGAATTGTTCCTTGAAGAATTTCGCCATGTCGGCTTGTGGGATCGGCCCTACATCGAGAATCGTCGCAGATTGGTAAAAATGACTGCGCTCTGCGGTAAAGAGTTCGAGCATCGAGCCCCGGGCACTGCCTGCGAAGAGGTAAGCTACATGGGTGTGACGCTGGATTTCGGCACGCAGCACGCCGAGCAAGTGACGCGCCTCGCGCTCCTCAAGATTCTCGACGATCTCCTGGAATTCATCAAAGAACACCACCAGCGGCCGCCAGCGACTCGCCCGCTCGATTGCGTCCATGGCGCGAATCACGGTAGAAGCCTTTGGCTTAGTCCGAGCGCTCACCGACAAAATTCCATGCAGGCTCAAATTCACTTCGCCGATGAACGCAAGCGCCTCTTTCAGGGGTTCCGGCAGGTGCTTGGTGAGCGCCCGATGCGCTTCGAGCGTCGTCGAGAGCCGCAGTAGTAGCCGGTCGATGAAATCCTCAACAGAGTCGAGGCCTCGCAGATCAACCGCCACCAGGACCCGATCCGGCCGGGTCAGCGTATGCTCGACCAAGCTCGACTTACCCATGCGCCGCTCACCCAGAAGCACGATTCGTCGCTGATTGGCGGCCGCCTCGAGTACGCTCGACTCGAGTTGGGGGCGCGAACAGAAGGGTTTACCCGGGATCAGCACCTGGCCATACACAAAGGGATTGGGGATCGCCGCGGCGGTGCTCATGGCATAACTCGCTGTGGGATTCAACACAGAGCAATGTTAAATTTAACACCAATATGTGTTATTTAGCAACCGGAGGTAACAGAGGCTCGAAGTAAATGGCCGTGACGCTTCTCGGCCGTTTTTCTAACGGATTCGCGTCATCTCAATGAGAGATCCTTCGACACCCTTTAGGTTTTTTGATTTTGCGTGCATGATTCTCTCAAGCCATACGCCATCCGCTGCAAGTCTTACGACGCGAAGCTCGATTCTCGAATCGGTTTTCGAATGTCTCTTCAGGCGCTCGCTCAGCCAGGTATCCCACACCCATCCGACTTGATCTTTAGAGGCTAATAGACTCAAGAGCGCGCCCCACACTTTACGTTCCGCTACACCTTCGGAGAAGGCGGCCCTAATGTATGCTCGAGTAAAGCATCCGTCGGAATTCTCTTCCTCCGCCATCAGTCGTTCAAACTGCTTGTCCAATCGCGTCAATAGCATCTGCATCAACTCCGTCACCAACGTCTCTTTGCTATCGAAGTGATGAAAGAAAGCCCCCTTGGTAACGTCCGCCAATTCGCTCACTTTGTTGACGGTGACATCAGTTATACCCTTGGTCGCAGCGAGTTCGAAGGCGGCAGATAAAAGGGACTCTCTAACGAAGAGAGGGTCCTTCTTTTTCATGTACGCGTTTTTTACTTTAGGCGCCTTCATTTTCGAAAGTCTCCTCAATGTCTCAAAATTGTATTCCTTTGGATGAGACCAGTGGCACAAATAAACTAATTGCATTAATAGATACCGCGTGGTATCTTTCGCAACAAAGCTCTTCAAGACGAACCGAGCCGCTGCTGTATCAGGGTTGCCTTCATTCCATCCGGCACTCAAGAGTCCGGCAAGATCCTCGTTTTTAAAGACCGTTAAAGCTCCCGAAGCGGTAGGGCAATTTTAAAGAACAACTTGTGAGGTGAAATCATGACCGGTTTAGCATTGAGCGAGATGAAGACTGCCGCTGACTTAAAACTGGCGGTAGGCCACCTTGTTTTTAAGGTGGCTGATCTCAAGAGCAGTTGCCAATTCTACTCGCATCTCGGCATTCCTCCATTTTTTACTGACGAAGAGGCAGCAATTATTGAACTACGTGGAGGCACTCATCTTATCTTGCTATCAGTTGATTCGATGGCTGGAGAAGGCGTCGCGGAAAGTTTGACAGGACAATTCCATAAGAGATTTTCCGAGCAATTGGACTTCATGATTGAAGGCAAGGGTTTGGATGAGTTGAAAAAATATCGGTTGGAGCTAATCAGTCGGGGAATCGCGGCGGGAGAGATCCCTGATGAAATGTTTTTTGGACATCATCTTTTTTGCACAAAGGACCCCGATGGGAACGGTATTACGATTTATACCAGCCACTCAATTTACTAATATGCCATTGATTGCTGCGCGGGCGCCCGCGTCACGCGATACTGTACGGCGCAGTCGTTCGGTCTGCCGTAAAGCCGGCATTGACCACGGACCTCTTCGGGCACAATGACGGACGGAGGAGACCCTCGAGAACGAACTAGACCGAGGGACCGAGCGACACATTCGATCAAGAAACGATCGTAGCCGCATCGAAACTGTGGGAACTAGACGGTAGCCCAAGGCGCGTCCTAGGACAACGCAGGGACACGCCAGGCAACGAGAGTGGAGCGGGCGATGGGAATCGAAAATACCGCTTTAGAGTGACTAATCAAATGAAATCAATAGGTTAGCGGATCTTCCGGGCGCTGCGTGCGATTATTGTGTGAAAAATGGCGCCATACCAGCCAACCCCAGCCAGTGCGGCCATGGGGCTCTCGCAAGAAACCGCCGTTCAATCCACGCTGCCCCGCCGATCGACAAATCGCCTAATCGCCTTTGTAACCTGCTTCCAGCTGATGTCGAACGGCGAGAATCAGGACGATATCTTCGTCCGGGAGCCAGCGATATTTTGCCAAGTAGCCGAACTTGCCGCGAGACAGGATCAACTCCCGGCGCCCGTCCTCGGCTTCGCGGCCCAGTAACGGATGGTCGGCAAGCAACTCGAAGGCTCGCCTAACGCTGATGATCCGCTCGCGCGCGAGCTTGGGATTGTGTTCTGCGAGAAAATCGAAAAGCCGTTCGAGATCGGCGAGCGCACGAGTCGTTACTTCGACGCGCGCCATGCTCGCTCTCGTGGGCGTCGAGCAGACTTCCCTCCCACGCGAGCCTCGAGATAATCGAAAGCGGCCCCCAGCGGAACGGCTTTGCCGCTCTCCATCGTTTCCTTTTCTGAGACCGCCGCATCTGCCGCAAACCGCTCGCGAAGCTCGGCACGGTCGGCCTCCTGGCTCAACACGTCAACCATGAAAGCATGCGGAGTCTTATTCGCCGCGCCGGCAAGTCGCTCGATCCGCCGCTTCAGCGCTTCTGGAAGTTTAAGACTCGTGGCGGCCATTGATTGCACCCTTAAGACCGTGGGTAGTCAGAAAGTACTACCCAGGCGAATCGAAGTCAAGTTCGCAAACTCCTCAGTTGTGAGCTCGAATAGAAAGTCGTCCGGGAAGCGCTTGGGATTACGGCGTACCTGCTCGTTGAGCCGCCGGGTCATGACTCCATCGAGCGGCGTCGAGAAGCACCCGGCGTCCGCGCAGCACCAGGATCGCCCGCATAATCTTCTACCTCACCTAGGGCAGCCTTACCAATAGCCATTCACGTAGCGTATTCACTCGTCCAGCGAGCCGTTCCATCGGATAGTCGCCTATTTGCGGCTGACAAACGGGAGATGATCACGCTCATCCGGGCGGCGTTCGCCCGAGGCATCACGTTCTTCGATACGGCCGCAGCGGCTCGAGGAAAATATCGGAGCGGCCGCGGTCGAACTCAACGCCGCCGATCTTGCGGAGATTGGCGACGCCACCGGCAAGATTCGAGTAATAGGAGATCGGTTGCCCGAAAGTGCGCTGGCGATGACCGATCGCTGAGCTTGGATGACTGTGCTCTCGCCGTGAAATAGCTTCAACGTAATCATTGGATCTGCTGCCGGTGCTCTGATCGGGCACCAAGGCTGCGTGTGAAACCACAGCCAATGCCAGCGAACGTCCGCCAACTTATTGCACGGCACTGCAAGCGGAACTCATTGGCTGGCATTGGCCAGCGATGGTTGGAAAGTGGAGCGGGCGATGGGAATCGAACCCAAACTACCACACCGTGATTTTATTGCAGTTTCAATCAGCTACAGTGACCACATCGGCCTGCGTGTGATTTGCGTGTGAATGTCCGGGATCAGACCACGCGCCCACTGCGCGATGTTTCGGGTTGAACCTGTCGATCAACTTTTCGAAGCGGTGTCTCACGGGATGAAACGCGAGACCAAACATACCGCCGATGAAGGCGCTTGCAAAGTGATCAGTGATACTCAGTACCGCGACAAGGTGCTCGGCAGAGAAGGCCTCAACCGCGGCGAACCCGAAGAGGAACAGTGGCACGGTGGCGCCGTAGACGACGGCTTTTCGGATAACGAGCGACGGGCTGATCGCGCCCGCGTAAAATACTGCGGCCACAACGCACGTTATCTGGATCGCGCTAGTCAATGAATCAATCGTCACCGACTCTATCGTTCGCAGCATCTGCGAATTCGACTGCCCAATCGTAGCTTTCACCGCAATACCCACCACCGCAAGCATCACCGAGCCAATAACGCTCGCCAGAAACCAAAGAACCTTTTGCCGGGATTCCGCATTGCCCGAGCGATAGCTGATGTAGAAATAGACTGTACCGAGTACCATGATGAGTATCCGCGCCATCTCCCCGAGATACCGGTTGGGCTGCAGCGTCGCAATTGCGGTCAGGCAGGCAATCAGGATCCCAAGGGGAATCCGCCGCAACAGGACAGACAGAACAACCCTTGGCACCAAATGCCTTCCCCATACGGTTGGGCTCGCGAGGAGACTCGCTGGCGTGATTGCCCGAGGAAACTGCTGCGTCGCCCGAACAAACAGGTAGGCGCCAGCCAGGAATCCCACATCCATGGCGACATGAGCGGCCACATGGGAAGTCGGCGACAGTATTCGGAGGACTGTGCCTGGCAGGCCGGACCCGTAGATCGCGGTCAGCGACAGCGCTAAAGCAGTGTTGGCAGCCTGATCGCCCGCCCGCCACGCGATCAAGCATGAGACGACAAAGACCGTGACGGCCGTCGCAATTAAAATCGTATCGTCGAGGCGATCGCCGAATGAGATTCCTGCACCGCTCCAAGTACGGGCCAGAAACCAGGCTTCAATGAGAATCCCGGCCAAGGAAGCTACGACGACGATCCACCGGTCTGGCGGCCATGCTCGTGCTGCTTTCGGGCTCATGCCTGCAGATCCTCAATGAATCGTTTGTATTGGGCTTGGGGCAGGAGATATTTTGACAGATTTCACCGCACTTGCCAGCCGAGGGTATGGCGCGGCTGTCTCGTCCGCTGACACTGGAAATGGATTGGAGCGTGCGATGGAAATCGAACCCAAACGGACGGCCCTTCAAAACCTATAAAATAAGGCGCTTCGTGAACCGTAGAAGCCTGCGTGCAATTGACGTGCGAATTTTCGCTCCTTCACCGGATCGCGCATTCTCAGGAGTCTAGCGGCTTGTCCTGAATCCAGCCGAGCTGGCCCCTTGTTATCAAAATAGAATCCCACGCTCGCGACGACAGCCCCTGGGAACAAGAGTGCGCCCGGCGCCAGGATCGCTTGCAGTGGGCGACAGCCACCTGGGATCCACTACCTTTCGACGCTGACTCGGCACGGATGTACGGTCGGGTCTTTGCGGCCGCGAGAGCGGCGGGACAATCCAGCAGAGCTCGCTTCGCCGATTTGCTCATCGCCTCAACGGCTGCGGCCAATGGGTTCCCACTCTACACACGCAATCCCTCTGACTTTGCGGCACTGAAGCGCATCCTTAAAGTCGTCAAGTCTAGTTCGCTGGCATTGGCCAGCGATAGTGGGAAGTGGAGCGGGCGATGGGAATCGAACCCACGGCTCAAGCTTGGGAAGCTTGGGTATTACCATTATACGACGCCCGCGCAGGGGTGGATTCTATGCGCCTCGGCGATGTCAGCGCAAATCGGGAGGCTGAGGCGCGACGCGGCTGCCTCAGGACTCGAAAACCCACCGGCCGCCCAGCATGGTCCGCTCGACCTTGATATCCATCCAGCGCTCGGGCGGTTCGCTCAGCGGATCTCCGCTCAGCACCGCAAGATCGGCGAATTTCCCGGGTTCGATGCTGCCCTTGTCGTGCTCCTCGAACGAGGCATACGCCCCGTCGAGAGTCGCGGCACGCAACGCCTCGGGCAGCGTGATGCGTTGCGAAGCGCCCCATACGTGGCCGGTGGGATCCCGGCGGGTGGTCATGGAGTACAGCCAGAGCATGGGTGAGGGCGGGCTGGCGGTGTAGTCCGAGGCGGTGGGCGGCCGCAGGCCCGCCTCTAAGAAGGAGCGATAGGCGAACATGCGATTCGTCCGCTCATCCCCGTAGAAATGCATGACGTCGCCGTGAAAATTCACGTAGCCGGCAAAGGGAATCGGAATCGCGCCCACGGCGCGTATCCGTGCAATGAGCTGTGGCGTCACCACGGTGCAGTGCTCGAGCCGGAAACGCGGATCGCGCCGCGGCGTCTCGCGTTGCAGCTGTTCATAGATGCCCAGCATGCGATCGATCGCCCGCTCGCCATTGGCGTGAGTGGCCAATTGAAATCCGGCCAGCCAGGCCTTGCGCGAGTTCTCGTACAGGCTTTCCCGAGTGCCGCTTTCGACGCCGTAGTAGTTTGGTATTCCCACATAAGGGTCGGCCAGCCACGCGGTCCGCTCGGAGATCGAGCCATCGGCGAACTGCTTGATGGCGCCCAAGCGGACCATGGAATCGCCGAATCCCGTGTGCAATCCCGCGGCGACGTAGCGGTCCAGGTAAGCGACGTCCATCAGGCAGTAGGTGCGGTAGGAGAGTTCGCCCGCATCGCGCGCATCCTGATATCCCTGCAGAGCCTCGGGTGTCGCATCGGCCTCGCACGCCGAGGTTACGCCGTAGCTCGCGTAGAGCTTGGAGATCAGCGCGATGCCGCGTCTATGATCGTCGCGCGTGAGCTCGTTCGGGATTTTGGCGCGAACCGCATCCATCGCCTTGTCGGCCACGCGGCCGTTCAATTGTCCGTCGGCGCCGTGCTCGAAGCGCCCGCCGGGAGGGTCGGGCGTCGCCGCCGTGGCGCCGGCCTGCGCCAGCGCTAGCGAATTCACATAGGCCGTGTGGCCGCCGCGATGCGCAACGATGACGGGATGATCGGGGACCGCGGCGTCGAGATCGGCGCGCGTGAGCGGGCGAGGCGTCTTCCCATCATCGTAGAGATAGCCCCGTACCCAGCCTCCGGGCGGTGTCTCGGCGGCGCGGGCGCGCAGCGCCCCGAGAATCTCTTCGATCGAGGTCTTATCGCAGGCCACGTTCTTGAGCTGTGCAACGCCGCCATCCCATGGATGGGCATGCGCATCATTGAAGCCCGGCAACACCCGGCGGCGCTCGACGTCCACGCGCCGCGTGTTCTTCCCCGCGAGCGCCAGCACCTCCCGGTCCGCGCCCACCGCCAAAATCCGGCCATCGCGGATCGCGATCGCCGTGGCCTCGGCATTCGCCGGCCACACGGTATAGACCCGCGCGTTGAAAAGGATCAGCTCGGGGTCGGCCCGGCTGAGGCGCACCAGGGGCAGCGCCGCAAGGCTCTTGATCATATCGCGTCGAGTCGTATGCACGAGTGCTCCCTAGAGGGGTGGATCAGTGATTGCCGCGAGCGGCAATCACCGGGCATCAGTTGACGAGCGCTATGACGAAGGGCTTGACTCCCGTCGACACGGTCGGCGTGCTCAGCGGCGTCAATGATCCGTCGGCGCCGATGGCAAATTGCGAAACGGTATTGTCGTTGATGTTCGTCGCATAAGCATACTGCCCCGCGCGGTCGACGGCGATCCATGCCGGGCCTTGGCCGGCGGCAATGGTCGGAGTGGCCATGGGCGCAAGCAGACCAGCCGCACCCAGGCTGTACTGTGAAATGGTGCCGGCGCCGCCCCCCGTATAGTTCGCGACATAGACGTTCTGGCCGCCGGGATTCACGGCGATATATACGGGCTCGGTACCGGCCGCGACGGTGGCGGGACTTTGCGGTGCCAGCACCCCGCCCGTGCCGACGGTGTACTGCGACACGCTGTTGTCGTTCAGGTCGGCCACGTAGGCGTACGGGCCGCTGGGATCGATGGCGGTCCCGCTGGGCAGCGCTCCGGTGGCCACTGTCGGCGGACTGAGCTGCGCGAGGGCACCGCCCAGAACGATGGCATACTGCGACACGGTATTGCCGGAGTGGTTGGCTACATAGACGTATTGGCCGGCCGGATCGATGGTGATGCACCAAGGCTCACTACCCGTGGCAATGGTGGCGGGATTCATGGGCGTCAAGGCGCCGCCACTGCCGATGGTGAACTGTGAAATCGTGCGATCGGAGTTATTGACCACGTAGGCATAGGACCCGGAGGGATCGACGGCGACCGCCCAGGGCCCCACTCCGGTGGCGACCGTGGCGGGAACCATGGGCACAAGAGAGCCATCCGTTCCGATGGTGTACTGCGAGACGGTGTTGTCGTTCAAATTCGGTACGTAGGCGTAGCGGCCGAAAGGATCCACCACCACGGATTGCGGAGCCGTTCCCGTACTCACGGTCGGCGTGCTCATGGGGACGAGGCCGCCACCCGCACCGACCGTATACTGCGAGATCGTGTTGTCGCCGCTGTTCGCGACATAGGCGTAATGCGGAGAAGCGGCGCAGACCACGTTGACCGACGTCACGTTGGCGGTAACGTTCGACCCCGTGGCGTTCGCCACCGTGCAGGTTTGGCCGGTGGGCTGCGTAATCACGCTCACCGAATAGCTGCCGCCCGACGCGATGCCGGCGGTGAACGTGAACGCGCCGTTGGCGCTCAGCGTGAGCGCGTCGGCTCCATTGTCCGTCAATACCACCTGCAATCCGACCCCGAGACCGGAGACCGTGCCCCGGATCGTGTACTGCAACGGCGGCATGAAGGGGGAGCCGCCCCCACCGCCGCACGCGGCCAGACTCAGCGTCGCGAAGGCCGCGAGCGCCGGATAGATCCAAGAGCGTGGCAGTATGTCGCGCTTCAAGGCCGGTTCACCCTTTGACGATGCTCATTCGCCGCGGGGGTTTCGCGCGGCGGGTGCCGTGGACGACGTCCGCTTGCGGAAGTCGTCCACGGCTACCAAGCGCTATGTTAGCGCAATGCTCTCAACAGGTTGGCAACATCGGGGACACCCAGCCCGGTGGACTGGTCGTACCCCGCGTGCGCACTGTAGTGCCAGTCATCGCCGTTGACGATGTCGCGTAACGGCGCTTCAGGACCCCGGTAGGCATCCCCGAAACGCGCCAAATCGTACAGCGCGAAATTCAGCAGCCCGACGCGGTGGCCCATGGCCTGATTGTACAAGGCAGTCACGCCGTTGAACTGGGGGGCGGCGAAGCTCGTGCCGCCCCAGCCGGTCTGAACACTGAACACGCCCTGGTCGTCGGTGTAGTAGACCTGGTAGCCGGTCTGCGGATCCGAGTTCAACGACAGGTCGGGCACGTTGCGTCCCGGATAACCGCCGGGCAGCGTCACGACGAAGGCGGGAGGCGTCTGCGAATAGTCGAGCTGAGTCTGGCCGAACGCGGTGCTCTGAATCCCCGGTATGCCGAATTGATAGAACGGCAGCGGCACATAGGAGCTGACGCCGCCTCCGCCGCCGCCCGGATAGGTGCCGCAGCTCAGCGGGTTCAAGCCCAACGCAGTGCACAGCGGAGTCAAATAGTCCCAACCCCAGCCCTGCTCCGTGCGAATGTTGATGGTCAGATTTTGCGTGCTGGTGATCGCATAGGTCTGGGGACCCGGCAAGGTGGTGCCGCCCATCGCGGTGACCCACTGCTGCGCGGCCGGATCGTCCACCGACAGGACCACCGCGCCTTTGGGCAGCGGCCAGGACGGCGGAGTGAAGAAATCGGTGTCGTCATAGGCCCCTGCATCGCCCGCGGCCACGTACATGCTTTGCCCCTGCAGCGCCGCTTGCACGAACAGGTCATTCACCGCCTTCAAGGTGCTGGTCGTGCGTCCGGTGACGGGGTCCGTCACGATGTTGCCCTGTGCAGCCAGATCGAAGAACTCCCACTCGCCCCAGCTGCAGGAAATGGTGTCCGCTGCATTGCTGTCGATCGCCTTGGCGAAACCGTCGATGAACCCCTGGTCGGTATTGGGAGCCTCGTAGACCATCACCTTCGAACCCGGCGACAGGCCGCCCGACTGCTCCACATCGAGCGTGGTCTCGAGCGATCCGCCCACGTCGCTGACCGGACCCGAGCCGCCGTCGACCAGCACTTCATGGATGCGGCTGGATGAGACATTGAGCCCGAGCGCTTGCCAGTAGGCATACGCGTCGCTCGGCGTGAACGACGCCAACGTCACGATGCCGATGGTGACTCCCTTGCCGCTCACGCCGCTGTGATACAGCGGGTTCACGTCGTAGTGATTGGCGAAGTCGGCTACCGTCAGGGAGCCGGGTGCATTGGCGGAACCGGACCCGGCGGCCGGCACGTGCACCAGTTTGCCCTTGCCCTGCAGTGCCGCCGAACGCATCAGATGCGGGCGGAAGTGCGGGCGGGTGTCGAGCCCGTCGACGCTCTGCACGGCGTCCGCGATAGCGGTGGCAATCTGCGGGGTCCCGGTCGGCGACCGAAAGGTATATCCGCCCGCCGTGGCCGTCGCGGCGACCTCGAAGGCATGCAGTTGCACGCCGAATTCGGCTTGCACCGCCGCCGCGCTCCCCGATACGGAAAGATGCGTGGCAGTCATCTGCTCGACGCGCAATCCAGCCTTCTGCAAATGCTGCGTCACCCGCGCGATGGTGTCCGGCGCGGGGCCGAACTTGGCGGCGAACTCTTCAGAGCTCATGAACTTCCGGTAGCCCGGTCCGCCGGCCGTATAGGTCGCTTGCAGCAGCGACTCGATTTGATCGGTATTGCGCAACTTCAGCGAAACGGTCACTGAAACCTGCGCCTGGCCGGCCACGTATTCGGCGGCGCCGAGATCGATGACTTCAGGTTTGGCATTGATGAGCGCCGGCGCTGCCGACGCACTACCCATGGCTGTCGCCGCGATGGCGGCAACAACCCACATGCGAGTCGTTTGCATTGCAATCCCCTTCCTTGTCAGACGTTATTTCTGCTCCCACCTTGGGGCGGGACCCTTTTAAGGGTTTAGCTTAATACGCTCGCCGGCACATGCACCAGCACGGACGACAGATTGCAGATTACATAACGCTGCCGGCTGCTCCGCCCGACTCGCCCGCAGCCTCGATCTCCACCAGCAGGTCCTCGCGGCAGACATCCGCCTGCAAGTATACGATCGGGGTCGACGGCCGCAGCGACCTGGAGAGCGCGCCTTCTATGGCGTCGAGGTCCGATGGCCGCCGCACATAGACTTTGAATTTGAGACCATCGAGAACGTAGCGCGTCATGCCCACCACTCGATTCGCCTCATCCAACAAGGCATTGATGTTGGCCATCGTCTCTCGGGTCTGTGCGCCGACGTCGCCTTGGTGAATGGTTTCATAGCCGACGATGCTGGCGGTGCCGGAGACGAACAAGTTGGTCCCCGCGGGCGTGTTCAATACGCAGGCGCGCGAAAATATGGGGCTATGCCGGCCAAACTTCGGCGGATAGTGATAGGCGCTGGTCTGCCGCGGGTTCTCGATCATCCTCGGCGGCTGCCGCGAGGCGAGGAAGTAAATCGACAGCGGACTGCCGGCGGGCGAGCCCAAGGCGCAGGCCGCGGGCACCGTGCCGGCGGTGGCCTGGCCGGATTTGCGGAAGGCGAGTTGCCGCGCCGAATTGAACAGGCGGTAGCGTTCGTCGCCTCCGGCTTCGCGATTGATCTCCGGCAGATAATTCCAAATGCGAATCAAGTGCCGGTGCTCGGTGTGCCGGAGCACTGCGAAAATCTCTTCGTATGCGGTCTCGGTGGCCCGCAACAGAGCCCTCGAGTCTTCGGCGGCGGCGTCCGCGCCGCCTTGCGCTGCGCCTTGCGGCTCGAACAGCCGCTCATCGAGAGTGATGGAGCCGAACAGCAGATCCTCGCAGCATCGATACTGCACCCGGCTCTGCCTCGCCGCTTCGCTCGACACTCGAATCGGCTGTCCGGCGACCCGCCAGACCTCGCAAAGATTCTCATTCGAGCGCAGGGGCGGCGTCATGCTGGCGGTGACCGGAACTTGCGCCGCATCGAGGAGCGGCGGCTTCTCGAACCCCACGACCCCCAGAACGGTTTGCCACCATGAGGCGGGTTGCGATGCGAGATGATCGGAGGATAGATAGTCGAGCCGCAACGCAGCCGCCGCGGTTTCCGCGGTCGCCCTGGGTGTAATCCGCGTGGTAGTCATTGAGGGGCAGTTTATCCTGCCTCTCGAGCCCGGGATAGAAGATTAGAACGCCGGATTAGAAGGCTACGTAGGGTCCCGCGCCGACGCTGGTCACTCCGCCCTCGATCGCCGTATACACGGTGCGCCCGTAATAAAACGGCAGGCCCCAATCGAAGGTGGACGTGGTGCCAGGATACGTTCCCGCCAGCCCGGGCACGGCCGCATCATCGGCAGAGTAGCTCTCAGGATTGTTCACGCTGAAGCTCTCGTTCACCGACGTCGTGCCGGCCTGCCCGTCCGCCGTCTGCCCCTGCAGCTGCGCCGTCAAGGTTTGTGTGCTGGTCGGGCAATAAAAGTCGGTCAGACCGCTGGCGGTACAGGCCGTAAGACTACTGTCGTTGAAATACAGGCCGTTCGACCCAGTGTCCAAGAAACTCGCGGTCAGGGATTGACCATTGAAGACCGTCGTGAATTCGCCGAACGACTCATTCAAAGTCAGGACGGTCTGGCTGCCGGATTTGTTGTTCGACTCTGTGTCGATCCCAAAAATCATATACCCCGACACGGTCGTGGCTCCCGTCGAGGCAACGCTGGGCATCTGAATGATCACGCCATTGTTGTCGGCGGCGAACATGGTAATCAGGTTCGGTACCTGACTGTCCAGCGCCACCGCCGTGGGTTCGCATAGCGTCGACGTACACGCATAGTAATCCCCGTTGTCCACGGTGGATACGCAGCCCGATCCGCAGTCCTGGGCAAAAGGACCGATGCCGATGATGCCGTTAGCACCGAACGCAGCGACCGTGTCTTCCGCAGGGCCGATGCTGGAACACGCCGTGGGAACCAGTGCGGTGAAGTTGGCATCCCCGATGACTTGAACCGGCACGGAGCTGGCGGATTCACCCGAGATCTGCACATCCGCCAAAGCCACCGGTCCCCAACTGTAGCCGTCGACGAATCCAGTGCACTCGAGCAGCGTGGTATTGCTCGCCGTGGTTTGCAAGGGCAAGCTCACGGACAGCACCGACGATAGTATTCGCAGCCCGAATGATCCGGTGTCCACTTGGATATGATCGATGGTCTGGCATTCGGTGGTGCTGCCGGGGACGCATACCGTGACCGTGGTGAAAAGGGTATTGGTGTCGGGGTTGGAGGTCGTCGGACCCGTATCGACCACGACGTCGACCACGTTGGAGCCCGACGGAGTTGTGCTCCCCGAAGAGCCGGAACCGCTCGACGCCACGTCGCCGCCCCCGCCGCCGCAGGAGAGCAGCGCTGCACAAAGGGCGGCACACAAACCGAGTCGCCAAGCGCGGGGCGCCGCCGTTCGCATGATGCCGACCATTAGCGTAGATCTCCTACACTGACTCCGGCGGGCACGGCCTGCGGCAGGTACGCCCGTCCCGAGAAGGCGCGCATGTGGCCGCCGGCCTGCACCACCAGGCCGCTCTGCTGGATTTGCAAGTGGTGGTGATCCGCGTGCTTGGCTTTCGCCGCCGCAACATAGTTGTCGAAATACTGTCCCAAAGTTTGGCGCAAATTCGGCATGGTCGGGCCGTTCCATGCAACCGCGAACACATTGCCGTCCGATCCGACGAACTCGCGCACCAGGGTGCCGGAAGGCAGTTCGATCTCCTGCACTCGATAGCCGGCATGCTCGGTCGCCTTGACGGATCCCTTGAGCTGCACCGCATCGGCTTGCACCGAAGATTCGGGCTGACCCAGACCCGCGTACGCCATGCAGGGACTCAAGGCCGCGGCGAGTACCGCGCCGGTGAGCACACATTTCTTGACGTTGGCGATCGGTCCCATAATAGGCATGATGTTGTCCTTCCCCATCCTTCGAGCGAGATTACGCCATTTGGTTCACACGTCCGGCGGAGCGCATCACAGGTTGCGTGTCGGATTTCGACGACAGGGATGCGCTGCATGACCCGGCTCGGCCAATTGCCTGGATTCGGCAAGGATTGGCACCCATGGGCAGGATTGCAGCGCGGCTATACATTTCTTAACGCGAAAATTGCCCCGCGGCCAGGAATGAATTCGAGGCGCTGCGGTCTCAAATCCCCAGCGTGGCCAATTTGGGAGAATCTCGCGTGAAAACGTTCGCATGGGTGTCCATCGCCGCAGCCGGACTGGCGGTCCTCGGTTGTAATATCGACAATAAATACACGGTCGGAGGCACCCTCACCGGCCTCATGGGCCAAGGCCTGGTGCTCGAGGACAACTCCGGAAACTCACTGAGCCTGGCTTCGAACGGCGCATTCGTCTTCTCGGGCAGCATCGACAATGGCGGCGCCTACTCGGTCACGGTCGCCACTCAGCCTTCCAACCCGGCGCAAACCTGCACCGTCCACAATGGTTCCGGGACCGTCGACAAGACCAATGTCACCAACGTCATCGTCTCCTGCACCCAGGCCGGACGCTTCGCCTACGTCGCCAACCAGGGCTCGAGCGATCTGTCGGCCTATGTGATCAACTCCTCCACGGGCTTCCTGACGCCCGTCGCCGGCTCGCCCTTTGCAACATCCGGAACGACTCCCGTGTCGCTGATCGTGGATCCGAACGGTGAGTTCCTCTATGTCGCGGATAATGCCTCGAACGATGTCTCGGTATATTCCATCGACAGTTCCACCGGTGCACTGACTCCCGCGGGCGTTCCGGTCACCACCGGCAGCGGCCCTTTCGCGCTCGCTGTCGATCCCACCGACACCTATCTCTACGTGGCCAACTTCGGCGCGAACAGTGTGTCCGCCTACACGATCGACAGCTCCACCGGCATGCTGACTGAACTCAGCAACTCGCCGTTCGCCGTCGGCTCGGAACCGACCTCGTTGAAGATCGACCCGAACGGCAATTTTCTCTATGTCACGAATTACGGCGACGCCGATGTCACGGTACTGGCCATCGATTCTTCCACCGGCTCCTTGAGCGCGGTCGCCGGCTCGCCGTTCGGCGCCGGCACCGGCGCCCTCTCGATTACCTTCGATCCAGCGGGAACCTTCGCCTATGTCGCCAATGAAACGGCCGCCAGCATTTCCGAATACTCCGTCAATGCATCCACCGGCGGCCTGACCCCGGTATCCGGCTCGCCGTTGGCGACCGGAACCAGCCCGGAGTCGTTGGCCATCGACCCGGCGGGCCAGTTTCTCTACGCGGCAAATGTGACGGCCAAGAACGACGTGGCCGCGTATTCCATTACACCGAGCACCGGCGCATTGATCGTGTCCGGCTCAGCCGATCGGCGCCGGCACTTTCCCGATCAACATCGTGCTCGATCCATCCGGCCTGTTCGCCTATGTCGCCAATGAAAATTCCGATGACATCTCCGTCTATGCCGTCAACACCACGACCGGCGCGTTGACTTCGGCCGGCAGTTCGCCGTTCGCCGCCGGTAGCCAGCCCCGCTCCATCGCCATCGACTGACGCGCGCCCTTCGCTGAAGAGCCGCTCCTTCACGACGCGCGCCCCGTTACTGACGCGCGGTCCTGCAGTGACGCATCCCATGGAGCATCGCCACGCGGTCCTTGAGGTTATGATGTGCGACGGCGCAGCTGAGCCGCAAACCCAAGGATCGAGCTCAGATGAGCATCAATGACG
This sequence comes from uncultured Gammaproteobacteria bacterium, assembly GCA_963837435.1. Classification (GTDB taxonomy): domain Bacteria; phylum Pseudomonadota; class Gammaproteobacteria; order Steroidobacterales; family Steroidobacteraceae; genus Bog-1198. The sequence continues at coordinate 850,224 of CAWINJ010000004.1, read as the reverse complement.
TGACCCCGGGCAAGCATGTCCCCGAAGAATTCAATGTGATCATTGAAATCCCCATGCGGCGGATCCCGTGAAATACGAAGTAGACAAGGAATCCGGAGCGCTGTTCGTCGATCGCTTCATGATGACCGCGATGCACTACCCCGCCAATTACGGCTACATCCCGCAAACCGTCGCCGACGATGACGATCCGGTCGATGTGCTGGTGCATACTCCATTTCCGCTGCTGCCGGGAGTGGTGGTGCGCTGCCGTGCGGTGGGCATTGCTGCGCATGGATGATGAATCCGGCGGCGACGCCAAGGTGTTGGCGGTGCCGGTGGATAAGATTTGTCCCTTGTTCGAGCATTGGAAATCCATTGCGGACGTGCCGGAAATCCGCCTGCGGCAGATTCAGCATTTCTTCGAACACTACAAGGATCTCGAGGAAGGCAAATGGGTCAAGGTCATCGGCTGGGCCGGAGTCGACGTGGCCCATGCCGAGATCCTGAACGCGATCGAGCGTCACGCAGCCGAGCGGCGCAATCATTCATGAGCGTCACGCAGTAAGCGCATGCCTGCGGCGGGCAATCGTGCACTGATTCTGGCGCTGACGGCGATAGCGCTGTTGGCGGCGATCACTTGGATCGCCTACCGCCCGCCCGCAGCGCGGGGGCCGGAGGCCCCGCCCGGCGTATTCTCCGCCTATCGCGCCAAAACGATCTTGACGGACTTGGCGGGAAACGGCGTCCCGCATCCCATCGGCAGCTCCGCGAACTCGCGAGTGCGCGAAGACATCGTCAAGCGCTTGTCCGCCCTGGGTTATGCGCCCCAATTGCAATCAGGATTCATCTGCGCGGACGAAGGTGCGTGCGGCAGTCCCGTGAACATCGTCGCCAGACTTGGCGGCGATTTCGCAATTCGGGACGCGGTTCTGCTGGCGGCCCACTACGACTCGGTGCCCGCAGGCCCCGGTGCGTCGGATGACGGGGCCGCTGTCGCGAGCGTGTTGGAGATAGCGCGCATCCTGGCGGCGCGGCCGCCGCCGCTGCATCCCATCGTATCTGTTGATCACGGACGGGGAAGAAGCGGGATTGCTCGGAGCGAAATTGTTCGTGCGGCGGCATCCCTTGGTCGACCGCGGTGAAGGCCGCCGTGAATCTCGAGGCTCGCGGCACCTCGGGTCCGAGCTTGATGTTCGAAACCGGCACGGCGAACAGCTGGCTCATGCATTTGTATGGCTCTGCGATCGCGCGGCCGGTCACCAACTCGCTCTACTACGTCGTATACAAGCTGCTCGAGAACGACACTGATTTCACGGTGTTCAAGACGGCCGCATATCAGGGATTCAATTTCGCCTTCATCGGCGATGTGGGGCGCTACCACACGCCGCTCGACACCGTGGCGAATGCGGACGCAAGCAGCATCCAACAGCAGGGGGACAATGCGCTGGCAGCCTTGTGGGCGCTGGCGAACTCCCCGACCTTGCAGCCGCGCATCGCCGAATCAGTGTTCTTCGACGTCTTTGCGCGCACGCTCGTCGTCTGGCCGTCCGAGTTCACCTTGTGCGCGGCCCTTCTGGCCCTGGCCCTGTTGCTGATCGAAGCGGCCGTGTTGCTGCGCGGGGGAGCGGTCACCGGCCGCGAAATTATCTGGGGAGGGGTGGGCACCCTGTGCACGCTCGCATTGGGCGTGGCCTTGTGCGCCGGACTGCTCGCGGTGCAAATCGCGCTGGGCAAGGTGCCTCGGCTAGGCGCGGCATCGTGGGTGGCCCATCCCGCGCCCATGCACATCGCGTCGGCGGCAATCGCCTTGCTCTGCGCTGGCGTCAGCGTCCGGCTGGCGCGGCGCGCCGGCTTCTGGGGATTTTGGGTGGCCTCCGCCGTGCTGATCGCAGTGTTGTGCGTGGCAAGTGCCCTCCTCATGCCGGGTGCCGCTTTCGTCTTTCTGCTGACGGCCGGCGCCGCCGGCGTGGGCGCCGTGCCCGCCGCGGTGAAGGCGGCGAGATCCCGTGCCTTGCCGCCGTGGGCGGCCAGTGTGGCCGCCCTCCTGCCGGCGCTGGTGATTTTTGCCGCGCTGCTGCCTGAGGTGCGATTCCTGTATATGGCGCTGGGCAGCTTGGCGTGGCCTGTGTCGACATTGGCACTTGGCTTGGGAACGGCCTGCCTGTTGCCGTTGCTGAGCGCAACGAGCTTGCGGGCGCAGCGCCGAGTAATCGCCGGCACCGCCCTGATTGCGCTGCTCGGCGCTGTGACAACTCTGTGCCTGCCGACCTATTCTGCCGAATGGCCGCAGCGGATCAATCTAGAGTACTGGTTGGATTCGGACACGCGCCAGGCGCACTTCCTGGCGCGATGCGACTCGTTACGCCTGCCCGCCGCGCTCGCCGCCGCCGCGCAATTCGACCCTGTGCCACACCCGCGCTTCCCGGGAAGCGCATCCCTGGCCTTCTACTCGCCGGCACCCATGCCACCGCTTCAGGGGACCCTTGCCTACCCGGACTTGGCCTACCCGGACTTGGCCCACCCGGATTTGCCCCCCCCGGATTTGGAATCGAGCGCAGCGCCGACACGCCTCTCGCCACTGTCGCCCTCGGCAACGGGATCGCCGACGGCGCACGCCGCCACTCGCTTTCACCTTCGCCTGCGCTCCGCGCGCGGCGCACCGGAGGCCCTCGTGGTGTTCCCGGCCGGCGCACAGGTTACGGAGGTCACGTTCGCAACAACGCAAGGCCCGGAAAGGCTCAAGCTCGGCACGCTACGAAGCGGAGCAACCCTTCTTCGGGTAGTGGCCTTGCCGGCCGCCGGCGTGGAGTTCAGTGTCGATCTGGCAGGACAGCAGCCGGCGGCGGTCCAAGTGTTCGATCAAAGCTACGACTTTCCCGCGGCCGGGCAAGCATTGCTGCGTGCTCGGCCCTCGAGCGCGACCAGCTCGAAGGATGGCGATCTCACGGTGGTGCACCGCATCGTTTCGCTCGATCCCGCGGCCGGCCGCGCAGCTCTCGACCCCACTTAGCCGTTCTTCGAGTGGGTGGCGTACAACGCCGCCAATCGCGAATTGTCGATCTGCTGTACCGCCCTGGCGACCGCCTGGCTGCGGCATACTTCGACCAGCCGCTGTGCACCAAGATCTCTTAGAGGGTAGTCCGGGCAAACCTGCTTGGCCGCCGACACGATTCGACGATACAGCTGGTTCACGCCGCCATCGGTGGCCAGAGTAAGGTCGCTGTACTTGACGACGACGGTGGGTACGCTGTCGGGGGTGGCCGCGCCGGCTGCGCCGGCTGCCATCGCGCCGGCCAGACCGCCCAGCAACAACATTGCGATTTTGGCGCGCGAGCCGGTGGTGCGGCCCGGTATGAACGTGCTCATGGAATGTCTCCTTGGGTGACGGTGTTGGATCATGCGTATATAAGACGCGAGGAGGGCCGCCTTCGTCTGCGGCCGGGCGTCGAGGTCGTCCCACCCAATGACGGTTTCGTCCCCGGCCGGGTTATAGGCGCCGCAATTGCCCGCCAGTTGCGCTAGTCTTGCCACCATGATCGGACTCGGTACCGCGGAATCCCCCATCCGTCGCTTTGCCGGAGGCCTGAGCCTGCGGCAGTTCCTCGGCATCAGCTGCTTGTTCTGGATGTACGTCGCCCTGTCGAACATCCTGTACGCCTACAGCATGCGCACCGGCATGGCGCGTGTGACCAATGTCTCATTTTTTGCCGCCTGGGATGCCCGCCTGCTGCAGCACGTGCTGCTGCTGCCCATCTTGCTGGTGTCTTTTTGGGCCTCGCTGCGGATTCAGTGGCGGCCGCTGCTGATCGCTGTGCCGCTGCAGCTGATTCTCGGCGGGGTGTTTGCCGCCATCGCCTATCCGGCCATGCTCGTGTCCCAAATGACCCTGGGTACCGAGGACTGGCACGACGCCGTGGCGATGCATAATTCGGGCAACTGGGCGGAACCGCTGTTCTCGCTATGGACCGCCAGTTTCGTTTCCTTTCTGCCGAGTTACGGATTCGGATTGGCGCTGATCACGGGGTTGGCGCTGTATACGCGGTTTCGAAATTCCGAATTGCGCCTGGCGGCGCTGGAGCGCGAGTGGAGCGCCGCCCGTCTGGCGGCGCTGCGCATGCAGTTGTCGCCGCACACCCTTTTCAATCTGCTGCACACCATTCGTGGCTATATAGAGTGGGACCCCAAGGGCGCGCAGTCCATGGTGGTGCAGCTCGCGGACCTGCTGCGCCGGCTGCTGAATGCCGGGGAGCGCGATTTCGCGAAGCTGAGCGATGAATTGCAATTCGTCAGGTTGTATCTGGAATTGCAGCAGCGGCGCTTCGCGGACCGGCTGACGGTGATTCTGCCGGGCGCCGGGGATGTCCCGTCCGTGTGGGTACCCAGCCTGATTCTGCAGCCGCTGGTCGAGAACGCCGTGGTCCATGGATTGGCGGGCCACCAAGGACGGGTGACCGTGCAGGTCACCGCGCGCATGGCGCAGAACGTGCTGACGCTGTGCGTGCTCAACACGATTGCGCCGAACAAACCGGTCGGCGAAGGCGGCATCGGCTTGAACAATGTCCGCGAACGCCTGGCGGTGCAGTTCGAGGGGCGTGCCGAGCTGACGGCCGGCGCGATGGACGATGACTGGTGCAGCGAGATTTCCATGCCGGCGATCCGCCAATCGCCCGCGCGCGAAGCGAGGCGCGTTCCGGCATTGGCCGACGCATGATGGACGTCATCATCGTCGACGACGAGCAAGCCGGCAGGCGCACGTTGCGCGAATTCTGCGAGGCCGAACACGACCTGCGCGTGGTGGGCGAATACGGCGACGGCGCCGCCGCCCTGGCGGCGATTCGGCTGCAGCAGCCGCAACTGCTGTTCCTCGACATTCAGATGGATCCCATCAACGGCATCGATCTTGCGCGCGCCCTGGATCCCACACAGCTGCCTTCGCTGGTGTTCGTCACTGCCTACGATACCTATGCGGTCGCGGCATTCGAGGTCAGCGCCGTTGACTACCTGCTCAAACCCTTCGACCAGGAACGCTTTCGCAAGACCTTGGAGCGCGTGCGGCCGCGCCACGCGAAGCCGGACGCGGACGAGCGCCAGGCGCTGCTCGCCGGCCTGCTGGCGCAACTGGAACGCGGCGCGCGCCCCGCCGGCGAAGAGCGGCCGAGGCTGCTGGCGGAGTTCGGCGGGCATTTGCACGTCATCGAGGCCGCCCAGGTGGAAATGATCGAGGCGGATCGAAATTACGTCGTGATCCGGGTGGGCAAGGACAGTTTCCACGCCCGCAGCACGCTGCAGCAGGCGGAACTGGCGCTGCGCTCGCAACCCATGCTGCGCATCAGCCGCTCCTGCCTGGTCAACATGAACTACATCAAGGAGGTGAATCGCACCCTGCGCGGCGATTTCATCCTGGTATTGGCAGGCGGCGTCACCGTGACCAGCAGCGAAGGATTTCGCGCCAAGGTCAAGGAATATTTGAGCACGCTTCGAATCTCGTGAGCCGGCCTGCACGGCCCGGCCCGCTCACAGCAATTCCTCCGGCGCAAACGGCGCCAGGATCTTCAGAGTGAAGCGCTGCAGGCGCGTGGTTTCCGGATCCGTGAACCAAGTCTGCTCCGAGCCGGGCTCGCCGCTGGTCCACTCGATTTGATTGCTGTGGTCTATCAACTGCAGCTTGTAGCTTCCGTCGGCGCTGATGTCATCGAGCAGGCTGGTGACCTGGCGCGCGATATCCGCGCTGCGCATCACCAGCCCGAGCTCGCTGTTGATGTGCGCCGAACGCGCATCCATGTTCATCGATCCGATGAACACGGTCTTCTGATCGATCACCAACGCCTTGGCGTGCAGACTGGCCGTGGAGCCGCGAAACGGATGAAAGCGCGCGCGCTTTTGTCCAAGTTTGGGGCGCACCTCGGAGAGTTCGACGCCGAGCTTCAGCAGCGCCACGCGATAATGCGAATAACCGTTGTGCACCAGGGGTGAATCGGTCGACGCCAGAGAGTTGGTGAGTATGCGGATGTGCACGCCTTCGCTCACCAGCTTGGCGAACATGGCGACGCCGTCGTCGCCGGGCACGAAATAAGGAGAAATCACGATGAGTTCCTGCGTGGCCGAGCGCATCAGCGTGGCCAGGTCGTTGGCAATCGTGACCTCCTCGTCGGGAGAGCTCTCGCTGGCGATCTTGGCGGGCCGATCCGCCAGCACCGTGGCGGGCACCCAAGTCAGATCCACCTTCCCCGCATCGAGTTCGTGCTCCAGCCAGTCCGCGTTGGCTGGAGTCGCCTCGTCGGCGGCCGGGGGCGGCACGCCCGCCTCGGCACCGGCCGGCGAGGCCACCGCGGATATCGGGTAGGCGTACTTGCTGTTCCAGAAGGCGTCGAAGGTGGCCGACAATTGCGGCACGATGGCGCCGGCGGCAACCACGTCCAGGTCGATGAAATTATTGTGCTGATCGCGGGTGAAGTATTGATCTCCGATGTTGCGGCCGCCGGTGATGGCCAGTGCATTGTCGGCGACGAACAGCTTGTTGTGCATGCGGTGATTGATGCGGCGGATGTCGCTCGCCGAAGCGACGAAGCGCGTCCAGGTCGCGAATCGCCCGCCGGGGAAGGGATTGAACACCCTGACCTCGATATTGGAGTGTTCGCTCAAGTGCAGGAAACGGCGGTCTTCCCCGACGGTATGCAGGTCGTCGACCAGGACTCGCACCCGCACGCCGCGATCCGCGGCCTGGCGCACGTGGCGCAGCAGCAGCGCGGCGGATTCGTCCTGATCGATGATGTAGTACTGAATGTCGAGCGTGCGCTCGGCGTGGTCGGCGAGCGCGATCAGATCCGCCAACGCCTCCTCGCCCGATGTCAGCAGGCGGATGCCCGACAGGTTCTTGTTGCTCTCCTCGGTTGCGACCAGCCGCCCGAGCGACGTCGTCTCGGGATTGGGCAGCGCCTCGCTGCGATATTTCTGCACGTGGCGCGGCAGACCGACACAGCCCGACAGCAGCAGCCCGACCAGCGCCATCGCGGGCCATACGCCGCTCATGGCCCGTGTAGGCATGCCGCACGTCGAATTACGCATCGGGCCATGATATCAGGCAGACTTCGGGCCCATGCAAACCCAACGCCACATTCGCAGCTACGTCCTGCGCGCCGGCCGCATGACACCGGCGCAGGAGCGCGCGCTCACGCAGCTGTGGCCAACCTACGGCGTGGATCCGAGCGAAGGTCCATTGGACTTGCAGGCTATTTTCGGCCGCGCCGCGCCCCGCTGTCTCGAGATCGGCTTCGGCATCGGCGAAGTGATCGGTAGCTTGGCGGAGCATCACCCGGACAACGACTATCTCGGCATCGAGGTGCATCGGCCGGGAGTGGGACGGCTGCTGCTGCGCGCCGCGCAGGCCGGCACGCGCAACTTGCGCGTCATCTGTCACGACGCGGTCGAGGTGCTGAGGGACAAGGTCGCCGACGGCTCCTTCGAGGAAATCCTGGTGTTCTTTCCGGACCCATGGCACAAGAAACGTCATCATAAGCGGCGCTTGATAGATCCGCCGTTCGTCGCATTGCTGGCGGCCAAGCTGTGCTGCGGCGGGGTGTTGCGCCTTGCCACGGACTGGGAGGCCTATGCGCAGCAGATGCTGGCGGTGTGCAATGCCGACCCTCGCTTGGTATCGCTGAGCCCGGATGGGAGCTATGTGCCGCGGCCGCAGTTCAGGCCGCCGACGCGCTTCGAGAGGCGCGGCGAGCGGCTGGGTCACGGTGTGTGGGACCTGGCATACCGCAAGGCGGCCGAGCCGGCGCCCCTAGAGGAAGCTGCCGCGAACCCCATCGACGATGAATTGCACGGCGAGGGCGGCGAGGATCACTCCCGATAGCCGGCTCACCACGTTGGCGCCGGTCACTCCGAGCACCTTCATCAACCGCGGGGTGGCGAGCATCAGTACCCAGCAGACGACCAGCACCAGCGCGACGACGCCGAGTAAACCCGCGAACAGCAGCGGCTTGGCACCCACCTCGCCGGCGCTCAGCAGAATGGTGGCGAGCGCTCCCGGCCCCGCGATGAACGGGAATGCCAGCGGGAACACCGAAATGTCCTCGCGCTTCTTGGCCTCTTCCTGTTCGGAGCTGGTCGACCGGGTGCCTGAAGTGCGCGCGAACACCATGTCGAGTGCAATGAGGAACAGCAGCGTTCCGCCGGCGATGCGGAACGAACTCAAGGATATGCCCATGATATCCAGGAACTTCGCTCCCACCAGCGCAAACAGCACGCAGATGACGAGCGCGATCATGCTCGACTTGCCGGCCATTTTTTTCTTGTAACGCGAACTCGCGCCCTGCGTCAGGCCCGCGAACAGCGGGATCAGCGAAATGGGGTCGACCACGACGAAAAAGACCACGAAGAATTTGACGAGTGTTTCGATCACTGGCGATGTTGCTGCGCGCAATAATTACATATTGCGCGAATGAGCCATTGGGAGTTGAATGCAGTGGAGCATAGCAGTTGGGGGAACGGCAAGATGAACGCAATCAGGCCGATCGTTGGGCAATGGTATCGGGGCGGCACCAACGAGCTCTTTGAAGTGGTCGCGATCGACGACCAAGACCAAACCATTGAAATCCAATATTTCGACGGCACCGTCACGGAAATGGAGTTCGACTCCTGGAACGAGCAACTGCTGGATGAGCTCATCGATTCGGCGGATGCGCCGGAGGACTGGTCGGGCGCTGTGGATGTGGAGGCCGAAGACCTGGATCGCGAGTTCGAGGACAACGCCCGCAGCCTGTGGTCCACTCCGCACGATCGCTCGCTGCGCCGCTGAGGTTCCCCCTCCCAAGGGTCATGGGGATCACCCGGGCCACCGGGTAGGGCGCGCCGGCATGCCTACCGCTTCGCCGCCTCTCGCGCCGCCAGCTCGTTGATGCGTCGACGAAAAATCACCAGCAGGATGAGGCCAGGGGTGGCGGTCAGGCAGGTGACCACGAAGAAATTCGCCCAGCCGATGGCGGTAACGACCTGCCCGGCAATTGCACCCATGGAAACCCGAGGAACGGCGGCCAACGCCGACAGCAGCGCGTACTGGGTTGCGCTGTAATTGGGGCTGCACTGGGATACCAGGAAAGCGACGAACGCGGCCTGGCCCATGCCGCCGATTCCGGTGTCCAAACTGGTCGCGAGCACCAACAGCCAGAGCTTCTTTCCGGCGAGCGCCAGCCACATATACAGTAGATTGGTGAGCGCCTGGCCGATGCCAAAAATCAACAGCGATCGAAACATGCCCCAGCGGATATAGATGATGCCGCCAAGGCCGACGCCGATCATGGTCGACACGGTCATGTTGACCTTGCCAGCCAGGCTCAATTGCGCCAGCGAGAATCCGACGCCTTTGATCATGAAGGCGCTGTACAAGCTCAGTGCAAACGCGTCGCCCACTTTGTAGAGCAGCACCAGCAAGATGAATCCTGCGGCGCCTTGCTGATTGAGCAGCTCGCGCAAGGGCAACCAGACGGCGTCGACCAATGTCGGCGGCGGCCGGCCGGGCACCTCGGGCTCCGGCGCCCAGAATGTCGCCAACAGAGTGGCTGCCATGATGCAGCCGACGATCAAGAAGGCGAATCGCCACGCCAAATCGGCGCCGATATGCCGCTCGAAAAAGGCTGCGATCAAGACCAGTACTGCGCCCGCCAGCATGGCCGCGGTACGATAGCCGAAGGTGGTGGCCGCGGCGGCGAGTGCACGCTCGCTCGGTGGAATCACATCGACGCGGTAGGCATCGAAGACGATGTCCTGCGAAGCGGACAGAAAGGCCACCGTGAGCGCGACGCCGCCGAGCACGTAGGGTTGCTTGACCGGCGAACAGAAACCCATGACGCCGATGCATATAGCCAGGCACACCTGATAGACCACGATCCAACCGCGGCGCCGGCCCAGGAGGGGCGGCATGTAGCGGTCGAGCAGCGGTGCCCAGAGGAATTTCAGGATGTAGGGAAAACCGACCAGGCCGAATATGCCGATGGTCTTGATGTTCAACCCGGAGTCCGCCAACCAGGCTTGCAGGGTGAATCCGGTCAGGTTGAACGGCAGCCCGGAGGCGAAGCTCAGCAGCAGCACGGCGGCCATCCGCTTGTCCCGGAGCGCCTGCAGAACGGTGGGTTTCGGTGCCGCCATCAAAGGCGAAAGCTCAACATGGCCGTCGAGTGCCGGCCGGTATCGGACGGTTCCCTCTATCCAGGTTGAACATGACGAGGCGCATGGCGCGCGATAGTATCAGGGCCCATGACCTTGGCATATCAGAGTGATTTCATCGATTTGTGCGTGCGGCTAGGAGTTCTGCGATTCGGCACCTTTACGCTCAAATCCGGCCGCGAGAGCCCGTATTTCTTCAATGCCGGCCTGTTCAGCACCGGCGCGGCCATCGGCGCGGTGGGGCGTGCCTACGCGGCGGCGCTCTCGGCCTCCGATCTCGAGTTCGACATGCTGTTTGGCCCCGCCTATAAGGGAATCCCCTTGGTCACCGCTACCGCGGCGGCACTGGCGGACGCGGGCCGCAACCTGCCATTTGCGTTCAACCGCAAGGAAGCCAAGGACCACGGCGAGGGGGGCAGCATCGTCGGCGGCCCCTTAAAGGGCGGGGTTCTAATCGTCGATGACGTCATCACCGCAGGCACGGCGATCCGCGAGTCGGTCGACATCATTCACGCCGCGGGGGCGCGGCCGGCCGGGGTGCTGCTCGCCCTGGATCGCCAGGAACGCGCCCCGGAAGGCAGCCTGTCGGCGGTCCAGGAAGTCCGCGATCGGTACGCGATCCCCGTGGTGTCGGTGGTCACCCTGGCCGACCTGATGCACCATGTCTCACAGCAGGGTCACGAGGGCGACCTGCACCGTATGCAGGCCTACCGGGAGCGTTATGGGCTCGCAGATTGAGGCACAGGCCCTAGAAAACCCCCGGCGCTCCGCTCACAATGACGCCCGTTTCTCTTCGAGGATATGCGTTTGAAATCGAGGATACGCGCTTGAAGAACGCCGCTTGGATCCTGTGCGCCGCGATTTCGATCGCCCCCGCGTGCTTCGCAGCCTCGTCCTCCAGCGGACGGGTGGTCTACAAGTGGGTGGACGAGCACGGCATCACGCACTACGGCGACCACATCCCGCCGGAATACGCCGCGCAGGAGCAGCACGTCATCAATGCCCAGGGCGTGGAGATCGATCGTCTCGATGCCCAGAAGACCCCCGAGCAACTGGCGGCCGAGGACCAAAAAAGCTCGAGGCGGAGCAGAGCCGGAACCGGGACCGCAACTTGCTGAGCACCTATGCGTCGGTCCAGGAGATCGAACGCCTGCGCGATCAGCGCGTGACGCTGCTGTCCGATCAGATCAAGGTCACCTCGCAATTCCTCGAAGTGCTGAACGGCAAGCTGAAGAAGCTGCGCGACGGCAGCCAGAACTTCAAGCCCTATAGCAGCGACCCCAAGGCGCCCGCCATGCCCGACCAATACGCGGAGGACTTGGTGCGCGTGGGCAACGACATTCGCACTCAGCAGCAGAACCTGCACGAGAAGCAAAGCGAGGAAACGGCGATGAGCAAGCAATTCGAGAGCGACATCGATCGCTTCAAAGAACTGAAGAGCATCCATTGACGCCGAAGACCCGAGTTTTACTGGGCGTCACCGGCGGCATTGCCGCCTACAAGAGTCCGGATCTGGTACGCCGCCTGATGGAACGCGGGGCCGACGTGCAAGTCGTCATGACGGGCGCGGCGCAAAAATTCGTGTCGCCCATGAGCTTTCAGGCGGTATCGGGCCGACCTACCCGCAGCGATCTGTGGGACGGCGCGGCGGAAGCCGCGATGGGACACATCGAACTCGCGCGCTGGGCGCAGGTCGTGCTGATCGCACCGGCAAGCGCGGACTTCATGGCGCGCCTCGCCGGCGGACGGGCCGATGACCTGCTCTCTACGCTGTGCCTCGCCACCGAAGCGCCGGTGGTTCTCGCTCCCGCGATGAATCGCGTCATGTGGGCCAACAAGGCCACGCAGGCCAATGTGGAAACCCTGATCTCCCGCGGCATCCGGATTTTGGGACCCGATTCGGGCAATCAAGCCTGTGGGGAGGTGGGCGTGGGACGCATGTGGGAGCCGGTGAAACTCGCGGAGAGCCTGCTGGAACGCCCGGCCAACGATGGCCTGCTGGCGGGCCTCAATGTGTTGATCACTGCCGGCCCGACTCGCGAGCGGATCGATCCGGTGCGCTATCTGACCAACCGCAGCTCGGGGAAAATGGGCTTTGCCGTCGCCGCGGCGGCCCGCGAGGCCGGAGCGCACGTCACCATCATTACGGGGCCCGTGCAATTGCCGACTCCCGCGGGCGTCACGCGCATCAACGTGGAGAGTGCGCGCGACATGTACGCCGCGGTGCATCGCCAGGTGGCGGACTGCGACGTGTTCATCGCGGCGGCGGCGGTGGCCGACTTTCAGCCCGTGACCATCGCCAAACAGAAGATCAAGAAGCAGGGCGTCGCGGTCAAGCTCGATCTCGAGCCCGCGCCCGACATCATCAAGTCGGTCGCCGACATGGCGAAGCGCCCCTTCGTGGTGGGGTTCGCGGCCGAAACCAACGACGTCGAAGAGAATGCGCGCAGCAAGCTCAAGCGCAAGAAGCTCGACATGATTGCCGCCAACCAGGTCGGCGAAGGGATCGCCTTCGATTGCGACGATAACGCCCTCACCGTCATTTGGCCGGCCGGCAAGGTCGAGGTCGCGCGCGGGCCGAAGATCGAGGTTGCGCGCCAGCTCATCGCGCTGATCGCCCAGCGCCTGCCTCCTCCCGACGGCAGCCCGCGGCGCGGTGCGCGCAAGCGCCGGCCCGCGACGCTGCCGCGCGATCGGGTGCGCGCGCGCCGCGCGCGCCGCTAGGCTCCGATGGAGCCATTACCCTGCGCAGGCTGCAATCGTGCAACGTAACATCAAGCTTCGGATCTTGGATCCGCGCGTCGGCCGGGAATTTCCCCTGCCGCGGCATGCCACCGACGGATCCGCGGGCATGGATTTGCGTGCCTGCATCGACGCCCCGCTGGCGCTCGCGCCCGGCGCGGCCGAACTGATTCCCACCGGCGTGTCGATCTACATTGCGGATCCGGGCCTTGCCGCGGTGCTGCTGCCGCGTTCGGGGCTCGGCCACAAGAGCGGCATCGTGCTCGGCAATCTGGTCGGCCTGATCGACTCCGATTATCAAGGACCGCTGATGGTGTCGGCCTGGAACCGCGGCGCAACTCCCTTCACCATCAACCCTGGCGACCGCATCGCCCAGATGGTGTTCGTGCCGGTGGTGCAGGTGGGGTTCGAGGTGGTCGAGGATTTTTCGACGACTGCTCGCGGCAGCGGCGGCTTCGGCAGCTCGGGACACAGCTGAGGGGCGACGTCGATTGGTTCCCGTCGCCGTCTCCTTGCCATGGGCGGTACCGTGGACCGTTCCACTCGCTGCGGCAACGCAAGGGCGCCGCCCATCAGGGTCTGATTGTCCGCCGCACGCGAGCGGTCCTGAGACATCACAACTAGTCGGCGAGAAAGCGGGCGAGGAACTGGGCAACGAGCCCGGACAGTGTTGTTGCCGCCTTTTTATTCGCCGGCCCAGCATCTTGGAACGCCTGATAGATGTTTTCGTTATAGAGCATCAGTGACTGGATTTCGGTCCATAGGATTACAACACCCATATCCTGCATATCGACCTCGACGAGCGCCCCGTCGTTACACCTCAAGTTCACCGATTCGACTGCCAACGGGTCGGATGTATTCACTTGCTCATCTCCTTCATCGGGCTTTCGCTGCATCATCTTATAGATGCGCTGATAATCCGTCGGTAATGCCACCTTATGCGTTTCGTTGCGATAGCCGCTATAGAATGGAATAATCTTGAGGGACTGTGACCGCACTGATGGGTCGCTTATGGTTTCTGCCGATTTTCCAACATACACCTTGCCGCTCTTCAAGGTCACCATCAATGGTGCCCCGTAAATAGTCGCCCGCCACAGCAGCCGTAAAACCGAATCATCGGACTTCCGAATAGCTCGAGCAAGAGCCGCCAATCGCATGCGAGCGAATGGGTGTCTCCAACCCACCAAGTGAAGCGCCGGATCGCCGCGCATAATAAATGCAATACAAAGACTATCCACGACAGCCAATATTAGCGCCAGAGCGATGGCGATTATGCTGGGAGGTTGAATATGTACGTGTTGGGCCATGCCGGTCGCCATTTCGTACATTGGGCCTTGTGTCGCGTCGAATCCAAGCCCGATAGCAATAGCTACGCCAACTAGGTAGAACACGAGCGAATAGCCCAAGACATGGTAAGCGTAACGGTCCGGGCGGAGATTCTCGGCTCGAAAACGCCGATACGTGGACAGCCGAATAAAGAGATATCCAGCAAACAGTGTCAGACTGAGCGAGAAAGAGGCCTTCACAACCGACTCTTCCATGTCGGTCTCCCGAAATAGCTACGCGATCTAGATGACGTTACTTCTTATCCGCAGACCCGGCATTATCCGACTTTGTTGGACAGCTCTTCGGACCGAGTACAACATCTCGCACGCTGAGATAGACGGAGCCGGACCTCGTTACAGTTGTCGTGTTGGAGGCTTTCGGCGCAGTGGTTGCGGTCTTTGCGGCAGATGCGAAAGCGGTATTTGTCTTGGCCATTTCTACGCTCCGTGTGCGCTCAGAGTACCTTATCCGTGACCCTGCAATGTTAACCGCTTTGCACAACGTGGTGGTAGCCTTCTCCCACATGGTATCCGCTCCTTGTGTAGGACAAGTTTGAGAGGTGCATCGTGGCCTGACCGCTTGGTCGACTGAGCTCCTCATGCCAGCCAACATGTGGGCCAATATCGGGATTTCGACCCCTTCGGTCTATCCTTGAGCCCCTTTTTTGCGAGGGGTCGGAATGGCCGCCAGCGGCGCGGTTACCGACCTTGCGCCGCATCAACACCGCTGCGTCGTCAATCGGTTCCCGCTTCTTAGCCATGCGGCGAGCATCGCCGGCCAAACTAGCCGACGCAATGCGCATAACCGGTGCGAACACCGAGAAACACCATCCAGTGCCGTGACTCGAAAGTTTGGATTCACTGATTGAAATAGCGTCCAGTGACATCTTCTCAATCCGCTCCAAATTCGGACTATCGCCGTGAGTAGCCAAATAATTGATATGCGATGAGGGAAAAACTGACGGCAATTCATGGGGCGCTACGAATTTCATCCTTCAGTCAGTACTTGGTCTTCCACGCGGCAGCGGCGGCTTCGGCAGCTCGGGACACAGCTGAGGGGCGACGTCTGTAACTGTCCGCTCGCCAGCGAAATGCGGCTAGAGAGTTGCCGGGGCGCCCGTCATGCTGGCCCTCATGGCAATTCGGGATTGGCCCAGCGATGAACGACCCCGCGAGAAGCTGCTCGACAAGGGCGCCGGGGCGCTGTCCGACGCCGAGCTGCTGGCCATATTGCTCCGCACCGGAACCCGCGGGCGCTCGGCGCTCGACCTGGCACGCGAGGCGCTCAAGAGCTTCGATTCCCTGCGCAAGCTGATTGCCGCCGACCGGCACAGATTCTGCGCCCAGCGCGGGCTGGGATTGACCAGGTTCGCGGAATTGCAGGCGGCGGTCGAGATCGCCCGCCGGCAACTGTCGGAGACCTTGCGCACCGGTCCCTCGCTCGCGAGCCCGCGGGTGACGCGCGACTTTCTATCCTCGAAGCTGCGCGACCTCGAACATGAACTATTCTGCTGCCTGTACTTGGACAAGCGGCACCGCCTGATCGAATTCCAGGAATTGTTTCGCGGCACGATTGACGGTGCCAGCGTGCACCCTCGCGAAATCGTCAAGCTCGCCCTGCAGCGAAATGCCGCCGCGGTGATCATCGCTCACAACCACCCCTCCGGCGTCGCCGAGCCCAGTCAGGCCGATGAATTGATCACCCAGCGGGTCAAGGAGGCGCTCGCCCTGGTGGACATTCGCCTGCTGGATCACATCATCGTCGGCGACGGTGCCAGCGTTTCGCTGGCCGAACGTGGACTTCTTTGATATGTGGACTCGTGGCTATCTCGAGGTCGGACCGGCCGGTGATGTAGTGGGCTTCATTTCACACATTGCTGCTGTCGGCACGTGCGCGTTGATCGGATGGTCTATGCTAGGGGTCTTAAGGATGAGCGTCGGCGGGCTACTCTGTGAAGACAACTCGGATTGTTTGCGCCAGTGTCGCGATCTGCGGCACGCTCGTATTTTGGACTTCGCCGGCCCATGCGGATTACTTTACAAGCTGGGTCGCAACCACGTGTGACACGCATACCGGGCGGGCTATCGTCCGATTTGGCTATGCGGATGCCGATGATCCGCCACTGTTCATTGTTCAGGCAGAACCGTCATTTGATGGCGGTATGTCAGCCATTCCAGTAACCAACGCGAGCAAAGAGCAAGCCACCTGCAAGCTGAGCAGCAAACGGGAAGTAAAGATACGGAGAAGCGAGGGAGATGAATTTAGCATTTGGGTTGACGGGTACGGATTGCTCACGATCACCTGGACATCGATAAATTGCCATTCGAGTTCATCATCGATCGCGAAGGCTTCCGGCGATGTACGTTTCAAATGCTGTCGGGAGACATCTACGATGTTACTTCCGCCGCCCGGAAGGCTCATCCCACTCCAATACACTGCGACCCGGTGTCAACTCCGATTTCAGGAAGCGTAGATCGGGTTGAATACCCTGCCGATCCTCACTCAAAGAGACCGCAGATCGGATCGATTGTTGTAGCGAAAGCCGACGCAGGCTTTTGCCATGAACTGATTTTGCCGGCGCCCCCTAACGCCAATTTCAAGTTTTATATCGACGTGCCCGAGAAGGTGGGTAGCAGTGTCGCTGCTGATGAGTGGAGTGCTCCTGTTTATTTACTCCCTCAGTACGCCGGTGGGACGACCTACGTAAGCATGGTGTTATTCGATTTTTGGGGTAGCGGGCAAAAGGTTCCGGTCTACTTATTCAATTCCGGTCATACTTTTGATACTGAGTTTGTGGTGGTGCCGGACCCGGGCGCGACACAAGATGAGGTCCTTCAGATGGCGACATCGGCGGGTGATTGGGACGGCCTACAGCAAGCCGCCAGGGCAAAGGGCTGGAGCGTCTACACATCCGCAGGGACACCCTACGACGAACAGGAGCAAATCGGCAGCCGACTCGCTCGAATTAATAACGCCACCTATCTCCTCTACGGCGCAAGTCGCGGAAGTGATAATGACCCTACCACCGTCCTGATGAAGCCGCAGCCCGGTGGCAAGCTCACCACGGTCTGCGAGTTTAAGGAGGTGCGCGCCCATTTCTGATGCTTCCTCACACCCAAGGCGGCTTCGATCCGCGAAGCCCGGCGCCGCTTCGCCGGCGGGCTGGCCTGGATTCGGATATCCTGCCGGCCGATGTCTCTTGCTCCTGTCACTCTCATCGGTTCACTGGTACGCCTGGCGCCTCTGTTGCACTCGCACGCGGATACGCTGGCCCAGGTCGGTCTGTTTCCCGAATTGTGGCGGCTGCAGCCGAGAGCGATCGAGACCGTGGCGGACATGCAGGCCTACGTCGATCAAGCTTTGGAAGATCAGGCTCTCGACCTCAGCCTTCCGTTCGTCATCCATCGACTTGCGGATCAGGCCATCATCGGCTCGACTCGATTCATGGATATTGCGCTCCGGCACCGCCGCCTCGAGATCGGCGCGACCTGGATTACTCCGCTCTGCCAGCGCACCGGCGCGAATGTCGAGGCGAAATTGCTTCTACTGGCGCATGCCTTCGATGTTCTCGGGATGGAGAAGGTGGTGCTCAAGACCGAAGCGCTCAACACGCAATCTCGAACTGCCATCCTCGCCATGGGCGCCATCGAGGAAGGCATTTTCAGGCGGCATCTGATCGCCGACAGCGGCCGGCCGCGCGACATGGTCTACTTCTCCGTTCTGCGCGCCGAGTGGCCCGATGTGCGCCGGCGTCTAGAGACCCGATTGCATCGGCGCGGCTGATCCGGCCGCCTTTCCTCCCATGCTGCGTCGCAAGAGAGCGATATTCCAATAGCGGAATGTCATGGTTGGCCCGTCTCTGCGTATTAGGGGACGAGAGACCACACAACAATACCGGCAGGGAGCGTTTTGATGAGGGGGATTTTTGACCGGTTCGCCAAGTCGAGCCCGCTATGGACTTTGCTCGCCGTTTTGAGCCTGGCGTATTGCACGCTGCTGCTGCCCGGCGCGGTGCGAGCGCAGGGCGCCGACACCGCCGTGGCCTTCGACATTCCGGCGCAGCCGCTGGGCACGGCGCTTACCAGCCTGGCCGTGCAGGCCAATCTACAAATCTTCTTCGAGCAGGAGCCGGTCGCGGGACTGCAGGCACCCGCCGTCAACGGAACCATGACCCCCAAGCAGGCGCTGAAAACTCTGCTCGCCGATACACCGCTGGTTTTCACTCAGAATTCCGACGGCACTCTGGTGGTCAGCCCCAGGCCCAAGACGGTGTCGCGGCATCGGCTTCGCGCGAGCCATGCCGCGGCGGACACAAACGCGACGCCGGCGGCGCCCCCTGGCGCCGAGCCGCCGCCGCCCCCGCAGTCCGTGCTCGAGAGCGAGGGACCCTGGATGCTGAGGGCGCGCGCGCTCTATCTGGCTCCGTACAATCGATCCGATGCCTTCGAGGTTCCAGGCTCGTCACCCAGCCTCGTACCGCAAAACGGTGCGCGGTCGAATGATGATTGGACCCCGCAAATCGATGCGGAGTATTACTTCAGCCCGCATTGGTCGAGCGAACTCGCGCTCACGTTTGGGCAGGTGCACGACCTCTCGCTGCAAAGTCCGGCGATCGGCGGCTCGGGCCATGCAGGTACCTTCCGGCTGATGCCGGATTTTCTGACGTTGAAATATGGATTCCTGCCGGAGTCCGCGCTACGGCCTTACTTGGGCCTGGGGCTCAATGTGACGAGCATCTATGCCGTTCACGCCGCTCCATTCGGCCTGAGCAAGACGACGGTGGGCCCGGCGGCGCAGGCAGGCTTGGACATTCGCCTGTCCAAGCACTGGTCCTTGAATGCCGACCTGAAATGGGCACGCTCGCGGCCCGATGTGCAATTCGACGGCGCCGGCATCGGACACATGAGGATGGATCCGCTGCTGTTTGGGATCGGCATCGGCTATCGGTTCGGCGGCTCGCCGCCGACGTCCGCTGCGCCAGCTACGGCGGCGCGCTGATGAACGCTCTCGTGAACGGGATGGAGCGCGCTGCGCCGAGCCAGTTTCAGATCGTCATCCGGCTGCAGGCGGTGCGCGCCCGCGTGCACGAGGGGTTGCGCTCGGGCGCCGGGGACGAGGCTGCGGGTACTGAGGCGACGGAGATCCTCGCCGGGATTCTCGGCGTGGCGATTGCCGCCCGTGCAGAGGAACTGCGCGGCTTCACTGCGATTTGCATGCTGGTCTACGAAAGAATCGAGCGCTTCGGGCACGGCGGGCGCCTGCCGCGAGCCTTGCTCGAGGCCATTGCGGAGTGGTCGGCGAACTCGGAGCTCTATTTGCGCAGGCCCCGCTTCGCCGAATTTGCCAGATCCATAGTGCGGCAGTTGAACGATGCGCCCTGGGGTTCGCGCTTGGATCGTGCCGAACAGGACGGTTTGCTGCGCGCACTGCTCGAATTCTCATGTTAGGTACAATGGCTTGACACACGGCATCGCGGCGCGGCGTGCAATGCCGCTGCCGCCGCGAACGACCGCCCGGAATTCATGACGAGCACGCAACCACCTCGAGCACCGCCCACGGACCGGCACGACGATGACGGTGCGCAGGCACAATCGCAAAGAGATTACGTCGCTCAATTGTTCACCAAGTATCGCGAGTCCCTGCATCGATACCTGGCGAGGCTGGTGCGATTCGAGGACGCGGCCGAGCTGGTTCAAGAGACCTACTACCGATTACTGCGGCACGGCGGCACAGTGAGATTGGAGGCCATGGCGCGCGCGTTTCTATTCCATACGGCCACCAACCTGGCGCGTGATCATCGGCGGCGGCGACTGACACATCGCGCGGACCAGCATGCCCCGCTCGACATGCAGGAAATCGGCCAGGATCACCTGGGACCCGACGAACAGCTCGCCGGCGAGCAGACCCTGTCGGTGATCGAGAGCGCCATCGCGGATCTGCCCTCCGATACCCGCACCGTGTTCCTGCTGCACCGTTTCAGAGACTTGAGCTATCCGCAGATCGCCGCAATGATGAATCTAAGTACGCGCACCGTGGCGCGAAAAATGGCCGAAGCCCTCGAACGCCTGGGCGCGGTCGTGAAGGCGGCCGTATGACGCTGCCACGACGTCTTGGCGCTCGACCCGCGGCGGCCGCCGAATGGTTCGCGCACGTGCGTTCGGACCAGCTGGATGGGCCGGACGATGCGGCCTGGGTCGAATGGATGAGCGCGAACCCTGAAAACGCTTGGTCCTATGAGAATGTGGAATTGGCGTGGGAGCTCGCCGAGGAACTGCGCGGCCGGCCGCTGATTCAGGGGATGCTGCGCGAGGTCGACATGAACCCGCGGCAGCGGCCGGCGGCGCCGGCATGGCGCTGGGTGTTCGGCCTCAGGTCCTCCTGGCGGGGCGGCGCAGCGGCCGCCGTACTTGTTCTGGCCTGCATCGCGGCGGCGCTCTTCATGGTGAGTCGGCCGAGGGTCGAGCAATACGCCACCGACGTCGGCGAACAGCGCACCGTGACTCTGGCGGACAACTCCACGCTGTCGCTCAACACCGCCACACAAATCCGAGTGCGTTATTCCCGCGCCGTGCGCAGCATCGAGATCCTGAGCGGGGAAGCGATGTTCTCCGTGACCCATGACGGCACCCGGCCCTTCGAGGTGCACGCCCTGCGCGGCACCACCACGGCCACCGGCACGCAATTCGACGTGCAAATCTCCGGAATGACGACGGCGGTCTCGGTGCTCGAAGGCACGGTCACGGTGAGGCCTACGGACAGCCGCGAAGGTGGTAATTCCACGCAGATTTCCGCCGGGCAGGCCGTCGACTACAAGGACGGGGCGACTTCGGCCTTGCGCAGCGCCGATGCCGGCAAGGTCCGCGGCTGGCTGGCGCAGCGCATCGTCTTCAGCAATCTCACGTTGGCCGAGGCTCTGGCGGACTACAACCGCTACATCAAGTCTCCCATCGTCCTCGCGGACGCCAGCCTCGGAACGCGGCGCATCAATGGCGTGTTCCGCATCGGCGACGAGACGGCATTCCTCGATGCCCTCGAACAGGGCCTGCACATGAAGGCAACGCCCACCGCCACGGGCACCCTACTCCAGGCACGCTAGGCACCCGCTCGGGCCGCCGGATGCAACCCCACAACCCATTGAATATTAAACAAATAATTCCTTCAACATGCGGTCTTATTGCTCCCCCTTCATGACCCTGGTATAAAGCGCGGCTGTTCCACGGTTCTTCTGTTCGAAGGTCATCCCATGTCGCGAGTCTGCCAGGTCACGGGCAAAGCCCCAAAAACGGGTAATACGGTTTCCCATGCGAACAATCGCAAGCGTCGCCGTTTTCTGCCGAATTTGCATACTCACCGCTTCTGGTCGGAGACGGAGCAGCGCTTTCTGAGCTTGCGCGTGTCCACTCGCGGACTGCGCACCATCGAGAAGCGCGGTGTCGATGTGGTGGTCGCGGATCTGCGCGCCAAGGGCGTCAAGGTTTAAGGGGCGGCAATGCGCGACAAAATCAAATTGGTCTCTTCGGCGGGCACCGGGCACTACTACACGACCACGAAGAACAAGCGGCTGCATCCGGACAAGCTGGAAACCAAGAAATTCGATCCGGTCGTGCGCAAGCACGTCGCCTACAAAGAATCGAAGATCAAGTAGGCCCGTTCGGCCTCGCCCGAGCCTCACACGCCCGAGCTCCCTGAAGTAGAGACGACGAAGCGCGGCATCGCGCCTGCGTTGCTGCACGGCCGCGTGCTCGAGGCCGTCGTGCGCCAGCGCCGTCTGCGCTGGCCCATCCCGGCCCACTTCGAAGCCGCCATTCGCGGCAGCACAGTTCTCGGCATCGACCGGCGCGCGAAATACATTCTCATCCGCTTCGACACGGGCACCTTGATCCTGCACCTCGGCATGTCGGGAAGCCTGCGCCTCGTCAAGGCAGGCACCGCGCCCAAGGTTCATGATCACTGGGACATTCGCATGGAGGGCGGCTGGATATTGCGATTCCACGACCCGCGACGTTTCGGCAGCCTGCATTGGACCGACACCGATCCCACGCTGCATCCCTTGCTCGCCAAGCTGGCACCCGAACCGCTGAGCAAGGCCTTCGACGGTGAATACCTGCACCGCGCCACCCGCAGGCGCAGCGTCGCCATCAAGCAATTGATCATGAATTCGCAACTGGTCGTGGGGGTGGGCAATA
Organism: uncultured Gammaproteobacteria bacterium; assembly: GCA_963837435.1. GTDB lineage: Bacteria > Pseudomonadota > Gammaproteobacteria > Steroidobacterales > Steroidobacteraceae > Bog-1198. The sequence continues at coordinate 827,824 of CAWINJ010000004.1, read as the reverse complement.
TTTACGCCAGCGAAGCCTTGTTTCGCGCCCGCATCGCCCCGCGCCGCGCCGCGCACCGTCTCACCCGCAAGCAAGCTCAGGCATTGGTGCAGGCCATCAAGGACGTGCTCGCCGAGGCCATCAAGATCGGCGGCACGACGCTGCGCGACTACGTGAGCGTCGACGGCACGCCGGGATATTTTCGCCAAAAATTGTTCGTCTACGAACGCGCGGGGCAGGCTTGCCGCATCTGCAAGTCACCGGTCAAGCAATTCGTCCAGGGTCAGCGTTCCACCTACTGGTGCTCGACCTGCCAGCGCTAGTGCACCGGCCCCACGCCTCGCCGCCCCAGGCGGGCGGGGCAAATCGTGCCGACCCCTGTTTATGCTAAGGTAATTCGGGATCATCGTCCTTCTTGAGGGCACGTAGCCGCTCATGTCAGGTCAAAATCGACTGGCCATCAGGGTCACGGCCGCGGCGCTCGTCGTGGTGAGTGCGCTGTTCGCGGCGGCCCGCTTGAGCCGCGATATTTGGACCGGTCATTTGTTCGACTACATACACTGGACCATCGCCTCCCTGGCGGCGGTGTGGCTGGGGTGGATGGGCGTGCGTTCTGCGCAGCCGCAGGACCGTGCTGCGCGCCGTTGGTTTGCGGCGGGCCTGACGGCCACTTGTCTGGCGCAGCTGCTGTTCGACATGCAGGAAATCACCCAGCGCACCCCCATCTCCAATCTCTCGGACGCATTGTTCCTGAGCTACGGCCCCTGTTTCATGCTGGGAATGCTTGCTCCGATCCGCCCTCGGCCACCGGCGCAACGGCGCCCCTTTGACCTGGACGTCACCTCATTGGCGCTCGTCGTCCTGACCTTGACTCTCGACTTGTATCTGCCGCGGCGCGGAGACATGGATCCGTTGGACCTCGGCATATTGATCATCTACCCCATCTGCATGCTCACCCCGGTCTGCGTTGGAGCGGTGATGGCGCCGACCCTGCGCCTGCGATTGGATCATCGCTGGGTCTTGCTGCTGGTCGCCATAGCGCTGAATGCCGGGATCTGGATGATGTGGAATGCCACTTACGCCGTGGGCACCTGGCAGAACGGCTCATGGCTCAACCTGGCGTTCTCCGTCATCGTCATTGCCATGGGCTATGGCGTGTTCATCTGGCACACCGAGCCCGACCCCGACCTGTCGTGGCAGCGGCGCTGCGAGGCCTTACTGCGGCTGATCCCGCTGTTCGTCGTGACCTTGGGCGTCATCAGCGTCGCTCTCGTCTGGATATTGCCGGACATGCTGGTCTCGGTGCGCGTCACCACGGTGACGGGCGCCGCGGTGGTGATCGTGCTGGCGGCGCTGCGCCAGAACCTGTCCTTGCAGGAGTTCGACCGCCTGATCGCCGCCGAGCAGCGGTTGAGCGAGCGCACGCGGGAATTGGAAAGCAGCATTTCGCAGCTGGCGGCGACCAATGAACAATTGCTGAAGGCCACGCGCCAGGCCACGGAAATGGCCCAGTCGGCGCAGGTCGCCAATCAGGCGAAGAGCGAATTTCTGGCCAACATGAGCCATGAGATCCGCACCCCCATGAACGGGGTCATCGGCATGACCGATCTATTGCTGGATGGGAGCTTGAACGACCAGCAGCGCGACTATGCGGAGACCATCCGTCAAAGCGCCAAGGCCCTGTTGACGGTGCTCAATGACATTCTGGATTTCTCGAAGATCGAGGCGGGCAAGCTCGAGTTCGACGTGACCCGCGTCGACCTGCGCGAGCTCATCGAGGATGTGGTGCGGTTGATCGGCATCCAGGCGCATCCGAAGAATCTGGAAGTGACCGCGCTCATCGATGCGGCCGTGCCGGACTGCGTGCAGGTGGATGCCGGCCGGCTGCGCCAAATACTGCTCAATTTGTTTGGCAACGCCGTCAAATTCACCCAGCAGGGTGAAATCGCCCTGAGCGTGCGGGTGCTCGCCCAGCATGCCGACGCGACGACCCTGCGGTTCGATCTGCGCGACACCGGCATAGGCGTCCCCGAGGATCGCCTGCATACCCTCTTTCAGGCCTTTACCCAAGTGGACACCTCGACGACCCGGCGCTTTGGCGGTACCGGGCTGGGCCTCTCCATCGTCAAGCGGCTGGCGGAGATGATGGGCGGCGAAGTCGGCGTGCAAAGCCGCGAAGGCCTGGGATCCACTTTCTGGTTCACCGTCCGCCTCGGCATCTCCGCGGCCGAGCCGGAGTTACCCCGGCTGTCGATCACCGGGCCCATGCGGGGACAACGGGTGCTGGTGGTCGATGACAATCAGACCAATTGCAAGGTGCTCGAGGGACAGCTGCAACGGCTGGCGATGAATGCCATTTGCGTCAACTCGGCGGCGGATGCGCTGGTGTTGATGCGACGCGAACACTCCGCCGGCAAGCCCTTCGAAGCGGCATTGATCGATCACCAGATGCCGGGCTGTGACGGCGCGGAGCTCGGCCGCCGCATCAACGCCGATGCGGCGTTGAACTCCACCCGCCTGATCCTGCTGACTTCTTCCGGGCAAAGAAGCGACGTGGCGCTGTTCGAGTCGCTGGGATTTGCCGGATTTCTGCTCAAGCCGGTCGCGCTCAGGGAACTCGCCGCCTGCCTTCAGATGGTGCTGTCGAGCCGGGCGGAGGATTGGCACAGTCGCACCCAGCCCATCGTCACCCACAGGGTCCTCCCCCAGGAGAACAAGGCGCGCATCCTGCTTGCCGAGGATAATCCGGTCAATGAAAAGGTCGCCACGCACACCCTGCGCAGGTTGGGGTACGAGGTTCACGCGGTGGGAAATGGACGCGAAGCCGTCGATGCCTGGCGAAGCGGCGGCTTCGATCTCATTCTGATGGATTGCCAAATGCCCGTCCTCGACGGCTATGAGGCCACTCGAGAAATTCGCAGCCTCGAACGGGGAGAGAGACGCATCCCCATCGTCGCGCTCACGGCGCATGCCATGAAGGACGACGATCTCAAGTGTAAGGCGGCAGGCATGGATCGCCATCTGACCAAGCCGCTGGACCGGGAACGGCTGCAAGCCTGCCTCGATCACTATCTTCGAGCCGGCAAGACCGGCTGAACTCCGGCGCGCTCATCGGCGTCGCGCTTGCCGCTCAAGCTAGTACACCAGCCCCGCGCCCTCGCCGCGAGGATCGGATGCGGCCTCCACCTTGCCGGTGGCGAAATCCCAGGTGATGACCTGCATATTGCCCCAGCGGCGCCCGGACAGCTCGAGCGGGTGGCCCATGCCCTGCAGCTCCTTGATTTCGCCGTCGGTCAGCGCGCCCGGCTCGTACTCAACCACATCCGGCAGGTATTGGTGGTGGTAACGCGGGTACTTCACGATGTCGGTGGCGTTCATCCCATCCAGGTAATTCAGTGTGCCCAGCAGCACCATGTTGATGATGTAGCTGCCGCCGGGCGACCCCTCGATCATCAGCCCCTTGGGCGTCTCGACGAAGGTCGGAGTCATGCTCGAGAGGCTGCGCTTGTTCGGCGCGATTGCATTGGCCGCCGCGCCCACCAGACCAAATTCATTGGGTCTGCCGGGCTTGGTGGAAAAATCGTCCATGGTGTCGTTGAGGAGCACACCGGTCTTCGGCGGCATGTAGCCCGCGCCGAAAAACAAGTTGATCGAGATCGTGGCGGCGACGCGATTGCCCGCGGCATCCAGAATGGAAAAATGCGTGGTATGCGGGCCGGCCGGTTCCGATTCGATGCCGGGCAGCATATTGGAAGGCATGGCCTTGTCGGTGCGGATGCTGCTGCGCTGCCCCGCCGCGTAGTCCAAGCTCGTCAGCTGTGCCAGCGGCATTTTCACGAAGTCCGGATCGCCCAGGTAGATGGCCCGGTCGCGGTAGGCGCGGCGCATGGCCTCGATCACCAGATGCTTGCGGGTGGCCGAGTCGTAGCGGCGCATATCGAACCCGGATAAAATATTGAGTTCATCGAGCAGCGCCACTCCGCCCGAGGAGGGCGGCGAGGCCGACACGATGCGCGCGCCATGGTATTCGCCGATCAGCGGCTTGCGCTCGACGACCCGATAGGCCGCCAGATCCTCGAGAGTCCAGATGCCGCCGTCCGCCCGCACGCCGGCCACCAGATCTGACGCGACCCGGCCCTGGTAGAAGCCCTTGGCTCCCTGATCGGCAATGGCTTCGAGGGTATTCGCCAAATCCGCCTGCTTGATGATGGCGCCGACCTCGGGTACATCCCCGTCCGGGGCCAGGAAGGCCCTGGCCGCATCCGGCGAGCGCAGCAGAATTTGCCGCTTGTAGCGAATGGCTCCTTGCAGACGGGCATACAGCGGAAAGCCCTCGCGCGCCAGGCGAATGGCCGGGGCCAGGCTTTGCTTCAGGGGCAGCTTGCCGTACTTGCGCGCCAGATACTCGAATGCGGCCGGTTCTCCGGGAATCGCGGAGGCCAGCGCGCCGAAAATCGACGCATTCTCGATCGCATTGCCGGCCTTATCCAAGTACATGTCGCGCGACGCGGCGCCCGGCGCCTTTTCCCGCGCATCGAGCATGGTTTCGTAGCCGTCGGTTTGCCGATGCAGCAGGTAGAAGCCGCCGCCGCCCAGGCCGGAACTGGTGGGTTCGACCACGGCGAGTGCCGCGGATACCGCCACTGCCGCATCGAAGGCATTGCCGCCCGCCGCGAGAATTTCCTGCCCCGCCTGGCTCGCCAACGGATAGGCGCTGGCGATGGCCGCCTTGTGCGCAACCGCCGTGCGTTGCGCGGAATTCGCGCACGCGGCCGGCGGCATGGCGACGGCCGCGATGGCCGCGATGGCCGCCGTGATCGCCCATAGGAAGCCCAGAAACGGCCGCGCGCCGTGCGATGCGGATGCAGGTTCGATCAAAGCTTGCGGTGTCGTTTCAGTTCGGTCTCGACGATGGGATGCACGAACTCGGACACGTTGCCGCCCAACACCGCGATTTCTCTCACCAGAGTCGAGGAAATGAATGTGTATTGCTCCTGCGGGGTCATGAATACGGATTCTATTTCGGGCGTCAGATGGCGGCTCATATTGGCCAATTGGAATTCGAACTCGAAGTCCGATACGGCGCGCAGGCCGCGCACGATCACGGACAGGCCGTTCTGCCGCGCGAAATCCACGGTCAGTCCCGCATAGCCCATCACTTCGCAATTATGCACGTCGGCAAGCACCCGGCGGGCCATGTCGACGCGCTGTTCCAAGGTGAACATGGGTGCCTTGTTCGGGTTGGCCGCTATCGCAACCACCAGACGATCGAAAATGCTGGCCGCTCGCCGCACCAGGTCGGCGTGGCCATTGGTGATCGGATCGAAGGTCCCCGGATAGACGGCTGTTCTTTTATGCATTCACTCGAACTCGCGCGTTGACGCGGGCCAGATGATACCCCACCTCGCCGGCCGACTTCGATTTGAGAAGTTCCCAGTCGGCCGGCAGGGACGGGGCGCCCTCCGCTTTGGCGTTTTCCAGGTACACCAGCGCCTCCGGCCGCAGCCACTGGCCGGCGTCCAGCAGGGGGATATATTCGGCCAGGCCCCCCCGGCCGAAGGGCGGGTCCAGAAACACGATGTCGAAGGGCTCGGGGGCCGAGCGCAGAAACCGCGCGGCGCCCATTTCCACCACCTGGCCTCTTGCCTCGCCCCCGAAGCGGATCAACTGCTCGCGCAGCGCCTGCGCGGCGACGACGGCCTGCTCGACGAATACCAGCTGCTTGGCGCCGCGGGATAGCGCCTCGAGGCCCAAGGCCCCGGATCCGGCGAACAGATCGAGGCAGCGGGCGCCCGCGACGGCATGCTGCAGCCAATTGAACAAGGTCTCGCGCACCCGATCCGGCGTCGGTCTAAGCCCTGGAACATCCGGGAAATTTACGCGCCGGCCGCGCCAACCGCCGCCGATGATGCGCACCGAATTGCGGCCGCTCGAGGCGTTCGAATCCGTCTTGTGCTTGGTCACTCCCGGTATCATACCTCCCATGACGAACGAAGCCGATATCCCGAAAGTGCGCGGTTTTTTCAAGCGCCTGCGCGCCAAGTTGAACGTGGGTCCCGCCTGGCTCACCGCCGACCTCACCGAACTGCTGCCCGGCCGCAAGATCGATGCGGACATCCTCGACGAACTCGAGACCCGCCTGATCACCGCCGATGTGGGCGCCGAGGCCACGCGCAGAATTCTCGAGGAGCTGCGCAAGCGCGTGGCGCGCAAGGAACTGAACGACGTGGACGCGCTGCTCAAGGCCCTGCACGATGCCATGCTCGAGATCTTGAAGCCCGTGGAAAAGCCGCTCGCCATCGACCCGAACATCAAGCCCTATGTCATTTTGGTGGTGGGAATCAACGGCGCCGGCAAGACCACCACCATCGGCAAATTGGCGCACCGGCTGCTCGCCGAGGGGCGCAGCGTCATGCTGGCCGCCGGCGACACTTTTCGCGCCGCGGCGCGCGAGCAATTGCAGGTGTGGGCCGAGCGCAATAAGGTTCCCATCATCGCCCAGCAAGGCGGCGCAGAGCCCGCCGCCGTCATCTTCGACGGGCTGCAGGCCGCACGCGCCCGCAATATCGATGTCTTGATCGCCGACACCGCGGGACGCCTGCACACCCAGACTCATTTGATGGACGAGCTCAAGAAGGTCAAGCGCGTGCTCGCCCGCCTGGATGCCGGGGCGCCGCATGAAGTGCTGCTGGTGCTCGACGGCACCATCGGCCAGAACGCGGTGGCGCAGGCCGAGGAATTCAACAAGGGTCTGGGGGTGACCGGGCTGGTCGTCACCAAGCTCGACGGCACGGCCAAGGGCGGCGTGGTGCTCGCCATTGCCCAAAAGCTGAAAATTCCGATCCGTTTCGTCGGAGTGGGCGAACAAACCGAGGATTTCGGCGTATTCAACGCCTCGGACTTCGTCTCCGCTCTATTGAAATCCGGCCCCGACCGCATGATCCGCTTCGACCAGGTGCACAAGCGCTATGCCAACGGCCGCGAGGCTCTGGCCGGTGTGTCCTTCCACATCGACGCCGGCGAATGGGTGTTCCTGACCGGCCACTCCGGCGCGGGCAAGAGCAGCATCCTGAAGTTGATCGCGCTCATCGAACGCCCCACCCGCGGCCAGGTGTTCGTCAACAACCAGAATACCTCCGGCATCAAGCCGCGCGGCATCCCGCAATTTCGCAGAAATCTGGGCGTGGTATTTCAGGATCACAAGCTGCTGCATGACCGGCCGGTGGCGGACAATGTGGCGCTGCCGCTGATCATCGCCGGCGTGCCGAGGCGCGAGATCGACAAGCGCGTGCGCGCGGCGCTCGATCAAGTCGGCCTGCTCGGCAAGGAGAGGAACCGCCCCCTGGAGCTCTCCACCGGCGAGCAGCAGCGCGTGGGCATTGCGCGCGCGGTGGTGGCCAAGCCGACGCTGCTCATTGCCGATGAACCCACCGGCAATCTCGATCCGCGAGCTCGCCCTCGAGATCATGAAGCTGTTCAAGCGCTTCAACGAGGTCGGGGTGACGGTGGTGATCGCCACCCACGATGTGCATCTCATCGAGCAATTCGGCGCGCGGCGCATCGTCCTGGGCGACGGCCGCGTGACCGATGCGGCCGCGGCGGCGGCGCGCGTGAACGCTCAAGCCTATTTCGCGCGGCATGCGCAAACCCTGGTGGGATCGCTGGGCCGCATCGTCAACCAGCCGTTTGCGACGCTGATGACCATGGGCGTGGTCGCGGTGGCGCTGGCGCTGCCGCTGCTCTTGAACTGTTGCTGTCGAACGTGCGCGCCGCCACCGGCAATTGGAACGATGCCTTCGATTTGTCGGTCTATATGGACAAGAAGGCGGGCGCCGCGCGCGTCGGCCTCCGTGGCGAAGCAGCTGCGCCAGCGCGGCGATGTGGCCGCGGTGCGCGTGATCACGGCGGACCAGGCGCTGGCGGAGTTTCGCGAGGATTCGGGATTCGGCAAGGCGCTCGATGCGCTGAGCGACAATCCTCTGCCCGATACCCTCATCGTCACGCCGACGCTGCTCGCGAGCACGCCCCAGGGCACGGACGCGCTGAAGGCGGCCATCGCCGCCATGGCGGACGTGCAGACCGTGCAGCTCGACACCGAATGGGTGAAGCGGCTGCACGCCATGCTGGATATTTTGCGGCGCGTGGTCCTGCTCACGGCCGGGCTGCTGGGCGCGGGCGTGGTGCTCATCGTGGGCAACACCATTCGCCTCGATATCTTGAATCGGCGCGCGGAAATCGAGGTGATGAAACTGGTGGGCGCCAGCGACGGATTTGCCCGCCGGCCCTTCCTCTACAGCGGCATCTGGTACGGCCTGGGCGGCGGGCTGATGGCGCTGATCCTGGTCGCCGTTGCGGTGGCGCATTTTGAGCAAGCCCGTGGATACACTGGCCAAGCTGTACGGCAGTCAGTTTCAGCTCAAGGGCCTGGGGTTCACCACCGCGATCGAGCGTGCTGGCCGCTGGCCGTGGGGCTGGCCTGGCTGGGTTCCTGGCTTGCTGCGACGCGGCATATCCGCGGCATCGAGCCGACATAAATTGTATGTTTTTCAATGACTTAAAGATGATGTGAACTATCGGTAACATTAGCACTCAGAGCTTAGGAGTGCTATTATTGCACCCGCGCTGATTGGGAGGTTTGAGCTAATGTCTACTGCTTTAGTCGCTAAACAAACGAGCGGATTGGTGTTCGCGGGCCCCGTCGGGAGCCTGGACTCTTATATAGACCGCGTGTCCCAGATTCCGGTTCTGTCGAAGGAAGACGAAGTCGCCCTCGCCGTTCGCTTTCGCTCCGAGGCCGATTTGGATGCCGCCCGGCAACTGGTGCTCTCGCACCTGCGATTCGTCGTGCACATTGCCCGCGGCTACCTGGGCTATGGCCTGCCCATGGGCGATCTGGTGCAGGAAGGCAATGTCGGACTCATGAAGGCGGTCAAGCGCTTCGACCCCACGGTGGGCGTGCGCCTGGTGTCCTTCGCGGTGCATTGGATCCGCGCCGAGATTCACGAGTATGTGCTGCGCAACTGGCGCCTGGTGAAGGTTGCCACCACCAAGTCGCAGCGCAAGCTGTTCTTCAATCTGCGCAAGATGAAGAAGAATCTGGCGTGGCTGTCCGAAGCGGAGACCGCGGCGGTGGCTCGCGATCTGGGCGTCGATGTGGCCGATGTGCGCGAAATGGAACAGCGCCTGTCGGCGCGCGACATGTCCTTCGACCCGACGCCGGAGAGCGACGAGGAAGAAGCCTATTCTCCGGCCATGTACCTGCCGGCCAGCAATGCCGATCCTGCCATCGAGGTCGAGAACGAAGAATGGGAAGAGGATTCGACCGAGCGCTTGGAGCATGGCTCTCGAGAAACTCGATGAGCGCAGCCGCAGCATATTGAAGCGGCGCTGGATGACCGAAGACAAGGCCACGCTGCACGAACTGGCGGATGAATATGGAATTTCCGCCGAGCGCGTGCGCCAGGTCGAGTCGAACGCCATCAGCAAGCTCAAGGGGTTGATGGCGGCCGCTTAAAGCGCTGTTGCGCTGGCGGTCGATGCAGGCGTAGCGTTGGCCGCATGCGCACGGCCGCTCAATGGCTCGACGACTACGGCGACAGCCACCGCAACCAGACCAATAAGGCGCTGCATTGGATTTGCGTGCCGGTGATCGTCTGGTGCGTGCTCGGCCTTCTGTGGTCGCTGCCGTTTCCCGGCGGCGCCCGCACTGCGTTTCCGGCCGCGAACTGGGCCGGCATCGCCGTGCTCGCCGCGCTTGCTCTATTACTCGCTGCTTTCAGTCCGGCTGGCGCTCGGCGCACTGCCGCTGCTGCTCGCCATGCTCTGGTCGATCGATCTTCTCGAACGATGCGAGCGCGGCGCCGCTGTGGATCATCTGCGTGGCGCTGTTCGTCGCCGCATGGATCGGCCAATTCATCGGCCACGCCATCGAAGGCAAACGCCCGTCCTTCTTCAAGGACGTGCAGTTCCTGATGATCGGCCCGCTGTGGCTGCTGGCCGATGTGTATCGGCGGATGGGCATTCGATACTGAGACGAGAGGGGCCGTGAATTCCCTGGTCTCTCAGCGGTGGGGCTCTCAGCGGTGGGCTCTCACCGGCGGCTCTCAGGAGTGCAACACCGATTGCGCGGAATACCAGAGCTGAATGCTGGTCTTCAATTTATGGAGCTCGGCGAAAAGATCCCGTTGGAACGACCGCCCCTGATCATGGCCCCGCCAGTCGCGCTCGGTGAACCATTTGCCGAACGAGTTTTCGATGTCGAGCAATCGGCGCCGGATATCGCTTGCGGCGATCGCCTCACGTAGACGCTGGATCGAAGCGCGCGCTTCCGGCAAGGCGAACACTTCGTTTTGAACACCGGGTCCCAGATCCACGGTGTCCGACAGGCTCTCGCAGAGCCGCATCGCCTCTTGCGCGTTCATAGTCGCTCGACCATACGAGCATGGACTCCGAAAACGAGCGTCGGTTGCATGAACTATTTATGTCAGGCTACCGGCCTCCCCTATCGGCCTCTATCGGATTGCGGGAAGCCTCAGGCCGCGGCTCGCTTGCGCGAGAGCGCACCCAATCCGCCGAGGCCCGATAGCATCAGCCAGAGGGCGGCGGGCAGCGGGACGGGCTCCAGATCCACCGATCCGACGTAGCTGCCGCCACCCGTGCCGCTGGCAATGCCGGCCACATCGAGAATGTAGGTGCCCGACTGAATGCCGCTGAAGGACGCGGTCATCGAATTTTGACCGGGAGCCAGACCCTGCCATACGGTAACCGAAGTGCTGCCCGAAGGAAGTCCGCCCACGATGGGCTGGGTGTTGGGGCCGGACACCTGGTACAGGCGAAACTGCAGATTCGAGATATCGAACAGAGTCCCGAGTCCGAGCGATGCCAGCAAGGTGTCGCCGCTGGCGCTGGTGCTCACGGTGAACTCATAGCTGTCCTGGAAGTCGTAGGCTCCCACCGACGAGGTACCGAGGTTTTGAGTGAGGGACTGCTGCGTGGTGAAGGTATCGGTGAATGTGTATTGGCCGGGCACGGCGAGGTCATAGTTGTCGCCCACCGTCGGCGTGGTCGAATTGGGGGCCACATACTGGTAGGAGTACGATGGCATCGCGCCGCTGCCGCCGAGGACCACCGTATCGGCCCTTGCGCCGCACGGCGACAGCGCGGCCAGGGCCGCGGCGCCGGATAACACCCAACCCGAGATCCGAGGAACCCCGGCGAGCAAGCTCGAGAATTTGCCGTTGGTCATTGGATGCATTCCCGTGCGGCTGGACCGCATTATTGATTTCGATTGGGATGCATCCTATTCAAGGCATGTAACAGCCACTCGCCGCCTGCGCTTACAGTTTGACGACATAATCCGCTTGGCGGATGGAGCGCCATCGCAGCCCGGCCCATACACCGAGCATGCCTAGCATCCACCAATCGGCCGCCCCGCCACCGCCGGATTTTGTTGCCGCGGCGGTTGCCGTCACAGTGACCGACTGAGCCGCCGAACCGCCGGGACCGGTGCAGGTCAGCGTCAAAGTCTCCGTCCCGCTGACGGCCACGGCCAGAGTGCCGCTGGTCGAGGGGTTCTGCGCCCAGACGGAGCTGCCGCCAGCGGCACAAGAAGTGGCGTTTTGCGAGCTCCAGGTGAGCGTTGTCGTGCTCCCCGCCGCCACCGATGTGGGGATTGCCGAGAACGTCACGGTCGGTACGGAAGAGGCGATGTTCAGCGAATACATACCATAGTTATCGGAGCCCGGCGTGGCGACGACACTCACGACATATTGACTGTCCGGGATGCCGGTGAACTGAAATGTTCCTCCGGCGTAAATCTTGCCCTGCACCTGGCTGCCGCGCGAGACCACGACGGCCAAATTTTGGAATGTTTGCGGAAACCCCAGATCGGTCAGTGCCACGGTGTAACCGCCGGAGTTACCCAGATTGATGGTCTGAGTGTTGAACACCGCACCCACGGCCTGAGTCTGATCCAACAGGATTTGCGGTGACGCGCCGCTGGTCTGCACCGTGACGCCAAAGATGCCGCTGCCGCTCTGCGGCGGCGCGGCGTTGACCAGCACCACCACGGGACCCTGCACCGCCGTGAAGTTGCCGGCCGAGGTCTGCGTGAGTACGGCGCCGTTCTGTGCGACGGTCGCGTTGATCGACTGAAGCGCTGACGGAAACTGGAAATCGTTGACGACCAGATTGTAGGTGCCGGCCGACGGTATGGTGGCGACGAACGCGTAGCTGGTCGCGGTGACGCCCGTGGGATTGACCACCTGAGTGGTCGAGAACAGGCTGGGGCCCGTTGCGCCGCTCGATTGGTACATCGAGAGACTGAGACCGTAAACTCCCGGTTGCGCGCCCGCAGCCGAATACTGCCAGATCGAGACGCTGCCCGCAGGGGCCGAAAAATTGGCCACGGTGCCCGGCGCCGTGAGGCTGGCGAGGGAGGTCGATCCCTCAGTCACGGCGACACCCACGCTGGCGAGAGCGGCCGGGTATCCATAGTCGGTCAGGTTCAAGGTCAAGGCCTGCGCCGCGGTGTTGTCGACGATGGTTGAGGCCGGCATGGTCCCGACGGGTATGGTGCGATTGAAGACCGGAGCCCCGGTGGGATCGGTGATTTCAATTCCATAGAGTCCGGCCGGCACCGTGGCATTGGCAACGGCACCCAACAGCAATTGGTAGCTGGTACCGGCAGCCAGGGGCACAATCGTAGTGCCGGCGGTGAGGCTGCTGACCGGCGTACTGCCTTGTGAAATTCCCCCTTGTACGGTCTGCAGCATCACCGGAAATGCATCGTCCGTCAGAGTGACCTTGTAGTTGCCGACTACGGTGGACGTAAAGTTCGTGCTCAGCGTCGACGTGCCGGCGGTCGACACCGTCGCCGGCGTCTGAATATTGCCGGAAAAGGAATACGCGGGTATGCAGCTCGCGGCGCTGGTGGCGGGAGCCACGCAAACCCCGAAGCTGCCGAAGCCCTGGGTGTTGGGCGCGACGATCGGCGGGGTGCCGATGACGTACAGCGTGTAATTGCCGGCGGCGGCGGGCACCGCCAGCGTCGCCGTATGGGTGCTGGGATCGATACTGACCGACCCCACCAAGGTATCGCCCAGCGTCACGGCTACTTGCAACGAAGTAAACGCCGCCGGCAATTGGAAGTCGGTCAAGGTGACGGTGAGTGCTTGTGCGGTGGCGGCGGTGAAGGAGAACTGCGATGGCTGGGCCACGGTGGGCAGTCCCGCCAGATTCACCTCATCCAGAAGCACATCCGCCTGCGCAGCCGCCGGCAGCAGCTGCGTCAGCGCGGCTGCCGCCAGCAGGATTTTGATCAGTGGCCGGCGCATCATCCCCACGTCGCGCATGTCATCTCCCTTGTCGCGTACCCATGCCGCAATGCTCGCCGCTAAGATCGTGGCGTCGCGTCGGCGGGACCCAATTTGGCCAGCTTGTCGAGCTCCGCCCTCGCTTCGTCCATCCCCGAGAAATTTCTGCCCGCCTTGAGCGAGCGGCTCAGGCTGTCGCGCGCCGCGTCCGTCAGGCCGGCCGACGCTTGGGCCATCCCCAAGTGATACAGAGACACCGGAGAATCCGGGGTCTTCGTCAGCGCCGTCTGCAGCGCCGCGACCGCCGCGGTGGCCTCGCCGCGCTTGTAGAGCACCCAGCCGTAGGTGTCGAGGTAGGAGGGATTCGTGGCATTGGCGAAGCGCTCGGACAATTGCTTCGCTCTATCCAAGCTCCCCTGATCTTTCTTGTAAGTGACGAGGAGCATCACCAGATTGTTGGCGGCCAGGTCGGAGGCGGCATTCTTGCGCAGCATCGCCTCGTATATCTGAATGGCATCGTCTGGCTTACCCATGCGCTCGTAGACGCCGGCCAGCTCGGCCTGCAAGGCGTCCGGCTGATCCACTTTGGAGAGTGCCGCTTTCAATGTGGCGACTGCACCGGGAAGGTCGTTGTCCATCACCTGTGCCTGCGCCAGATTCCGGTAGGGTGTCCACCACTTCGGCTCGCGCTCGATCGCGGTGTTGAAAGCCAGCTTGGCGTCCAATGGACGATTCAAAGAGAGAAAGACTTCGCCCTTGATGTTCGACGGGATCGGCAGTTTCGGATCGCGCGCCGCAGCTTCGTCCAAGCGCTTGAGCGCCTCCGGCAAGCGGTTCTGTCTGACCAATACTCGCGTGACGGCCTGCAGCGGCTCCTCCGCCTCGGGCTGCAAGCCGAGTGCCTGCGAATAAAGCCGCAGCGCCTCGTCAGGCTGCTTATCGGTTTCCGCCACTTCGCCCTGATAGAAGTAGCCGATCGCCGCTTTCGGCTGCAGCGACACCATCGCATCCGCCGCCGCCTTGGCGCCTGCGATATCCTTGGTCGCGGCGGCGATCTTGAACTGCGCATCCAGCGCCGCGACGCTGTTCGGTTCCTGCTTCACCAACTCGTCGACCACGGGTTTCGCCCGCTCGGGCTTGCCCAGCTGCATCAGCAACTGTGCCAGATCCAGCCGTGCATTCGGATCCTTCGGATTCGCATCCACCGCGCGGCGCATGGTCTCCTCGGCCAGCTCCGGCTCGCCGTTGGCAAGGTGCGCACGCGCCAAGGAGCGCATCACGCCGACGGAATTGGGCTGATCGCGCAGCACCGAACGCAAATCGGCGATTGCGCTTTTCGGATCCTTCTGGGCCAGCGACAAGTTGCCGCGCAAGATCAGCGCATCGTTGTCGCGGGGGCTTTTGGCCAGCACCTCCGCGAGCAGTTTCTCCGCGCCGGCCGTGTCGTTGCCCTGGGCCAGCAATGCCGCGAGGCGATTGCGGGCCGTGATGCCCGCCGCGTTCCAACCCGCCGACGTGACGACCTGCCGGTAGATGTTCTCGGCTTTCGCGGGTTCCTTGCCTTGGATGAAGAACTCGGCCTGCGCAAGCTGCAGATCGTAGTCCTTGGGATTCGCGGTGATCATGGCGGACAGTTCCTTATCCGCGGCCTCGCGGCCGCGGCGCGCCGCCAGGAACTGCACCAGATCTATCTTCAGATCGCGCTCGTTCGGCATTGCCTTGATGGCTTCGCGCAGAACCCGTTCCGCTTCGTCGATGTGGTTCAATCGTGCGTAGTACTGTGCCAGCCTCAGCCGATGCGATTTTTCGTTCGGCTTCAGATGCGTCAGTTCGATCAGCAGCGCCTCGACCTGCGGTTCCTGTCCCTGGCTCGCATAGAGCTGCGCCAGCGCCAGCCGCAGATCGACGGTGGCCGGAATGGCCTTGATTGCGCCCTCCAGCAGAACACGCGCCTTTTCGAATTCGTTTCTGTCCTTGTAGATGCCGGCCAGGACCGCGATACCGTCCTCGCCGTTCGGCGCCAATTGAACGGCACGCTCCGCGTCCTGCAGCGCGCCGTCCGGATCCTTCAGCTGCACGCGCGCCGCCGCACGTACCGTCAGCAGACCGGCGTCCGTCGGATGCTTGTCCAGGGACGGCTTGATGGTCGCCATCGCCCGGTCGGGTGCTCCACCGAACAAAAATAAGCGCCCCAGCGCCGTGCGCGCGGGCACATTGTCGACATCCACGTCGATGGCGCCCTGATAGAACTGCACGGCCTCGCGCGGGTTGCCGAGTTTCTCGTCCACGACGCCGTTCTCGTAGCGCGCGACGCTGTCGTTGGGGGCGATCTGCAGCGCGTTGCGAAATTCGACGCGCGCCTTCTCGAAATTGCCGTCCACCATGAATGCCTGGCCCTTGGCCAGGTGCCGGGCCTTGCGTGTTTCAGCCCCGCCGCATCCGGCGATGACGAGAACGGCAACCGACAGCGCGGCGAGGAGCAGTCGGCGTTTTAAGACGGGCGAGACCATGAGCAAACACCATCGGCACGGGGGAGGTGGAGTGTAAGAAGCGCAAATGACGTTCGCGTGACACGGCTACAGGGGAACCAGCGGCCGCACTGCGAGACCGGCCAGCACGGCGGCCGCCGCGATCCGCACCCAGGCGGCGCGCCCATCCGACCGGCTGACCAACATTTCAATGGAATAAAGCACCACCACCAGTTTCGCGATGCCGAGCGCACCGCCCTGCGGCAGGTGCAAGGTCCCCGGCAAGCTGGGGACCACCAGCGCCATGAACAGGACGATGAGGTCGAGGGGCGTCGCTTGAAAGCGCCGATCATTGTGCAGCCGCAGTCGCACCGCCGTCGCCACCGCGGCGACGGACACCGCGATCCACCCCAGAACCGAAATGAGACGATCCGCGGAGTCCACCACCGCATCGAGGTAGACCAGCACGGTGGCCGTGACGTACACCACGGCCTTTTCGGCGAGGCTGACGGGCCTGCCGCGCAGAATCACGAGAAATCCGACGGTGACTGCGAGCAGCGCGCCGATCAGCAATCGCAGGTCGCTGCCGAACTGGGCGGTCTTGAGCACGATGAGACTGGCGTATATCGCCAGCGACCAGGCAATCACTCGGTAAGACAGGCGCGGCAGCAGCTCGGGACGCTGCATTGCCATCATCAGTCGCGACAGAGCGGAATCGGCACCCATGCCCTTGGCGGTGCGCAGCCGCCACCCCAAGCGTGCGCACATCTGCAGCACGGTGATGGACAAGGCGAAAAAGGCCGTGACCACACCGATGATCAAAAGGTCGGATTCGTAGCGCAGGAAATACGCCAGCACGAACAGCGCCGCCTGCACGGCATAGATCACCATCACGGCCTCGTGATGGTCGAATCCCAGCGCCAGCAATTTGTGATGAATGTGATTTTTATCGGCACTGAAGGGCGAGCGGCCTTCGCTTATGCGCTGCACCATGACACTCAAGGTGTCGAGAATGGGCAGAGCCAGCAGCAGCACCGGAATCGCGGCGCTCACTTGACTGGCCGCCCCCTGCGTGGCGCGCACGCTGAATACGCCGATGGCAAACCCCAGCAGCTGGCTGCCGGCATCCCCCATGAAAACGCTGGCGGGGTAGGTGTTGAAGCGCAGAAAACCGAGGACGGCGCCCGCGAAAGCCAGGCTCAACGAGGTGCCGGCGCCCTGATCGCCGACGCTCGACAGCAGCGCCACCGCACACAGGCAGAGAAAGGTGGTGCCGCCCGCCAATCCATCGAGACCGTCCGCCAAGTTGATCGCATTGGTGACCCCGACCAGAAACACCAGGGTCAATGGCAGCGAAATCCATTGCGGCAGGACGACGACGTCGTCCACGGTAATGCTGCGCACTTGCACGTCTCCCGCCGTGATCGCAATGCCCACGGCGAGCAATTGACCGATCAACTTGATGCGGTAATCCAAGTCGAAGCGATCGTCCAGCGCGCCGAAAAGCACCAAAACGCCGGCGGCCGCCAGGAACCAACGATCCTGGATCTGCAAATCGATCGTGAGCAGCGCCGCAACGAGTACGCCCGCGGCCATGGCCATGCCGCCCACCCTCGGCACGGGAGCCGAATGGACCTTGCGCTCGCCGGGCCGATCCACGATGAGCCAGCGGGTCGCCAGCCGGACCAGCGCCGGGAGACAAGCCATGGTCACCGCCATGGCCAGAACGAACGGCATGACGTAGCGCATGGCTAGTTCGGAACGAAGCGCGTCAAATCGGGCACGATGCGAGCCGCCAAATCAGTGAGCCGGCGGTCCGCCGCCTCCTCGCTGCTCGCCGCTGCCAGCGGCGTGATGAGCCGCACCAGCGCGCCGTCGGTGCGGTGCTTGGTCAGCGCATCCCAAAATAAATACCATTTGACGGCAAACTCGTTGTCGATGACCCGGCCGCGTTGTTGGAACCAGTAATAAACGAGTTGCCGCTGATTGCCGAGTTCGATCAAGGTCCGATTGACCCGCAAGGGCTTGCCGTTGACCGCCACGTTCTCGAGCTCGCGCTGGCTAAAATCCCGCATCTGCCAGCCGCCGCCCGGCAGGCAGGAACGCGGCGAATGCACCGCTTCGCCCTTGCGCTGCGAGTCG
Source organism: uncultured Gammaproteobacteria bacterium (assembly GCA_963837435.1). GTDB lineage: Bacteria > Pseudomonadota > Gammaproteobacteria > Steroidobacterales > Steroidobacteraceae > Bog-1198. Next base: position 809,922 of record CAWINJ010000004.1, on the reverse strand, counting down.
TAGTAGGCGACGTAGAAATTCACCACATCTCCATCGCCGTTCGCATAGTCGGCCAGCAGGTAATCGTCCAGCATCAGTTGGTCGGTGAACACTGCCTCGAGCGTCTCGCGATGCCCGTGCCACACACCGATGGCCATGGGAAACTCCACGAACGATGCCCGGGCCGGAAATACTTCGGCCGGCCGCGGAATTGCGAGGGTGACGAAGATAAAGCCGATCAGCAGCACACTGGCGGCGATGAAGCTCCGCGGCAGGTGCCGCTGCTTGACCAAGGCTCCGCTTGGCGTCGGGACCGGAAATTCCACACCGAAAAGCTGGCGCCAGGTGCCGTTCTCGCGGCCAATCCTATTGAGTACGGCGATTTCACCCAGCATCAGCAATGTGCTGACCATGAAGATCATCCATCCTTGGAACTCGTGCAAGAACCCTTCGGCCATCTCGATGCCCCAGTGTTCCACCATCACCCCGATGGTGCCGACGCGAATGCTGTTCATCAGCATGGTGATCGGTATGCTCGACAGAAACAGCACAGCTCTCTTCCAAAAGGCACCCTTGTAGAAATACCCCATCAGGAATCCGAGGGTCATCAACGGAAATAAGTAGCGCAGCCCGCTGCAGGCCTCCGCCACCTGCAATTTGTAACCCCCCAGATCGATGACATTGCCCTCGAGGAACACGCTGATGCCGAACAGCCGCATGAAAGACACGCCGATCTGCGATGAAAGCAGCTGCAACTTCGTCGACAGATTGTTCATCACGAATTCCGGCAGCGGGATCATGAACAGCAGGATCAGCAAAGGAACCGCGATGAGCCGGAATGCCGGCCAACCCAGAAACGACAGGATCAATCCGTACAGAGTGATGACGTATGCGTACTGAACGGCCGTGTAGACCGTGCCAAGCTGGCCGATGACCAGCAGAGCGCCGCCGAGCAACACGAGCAGCACACCCCACCAGTTGGCCTTGAAGGGAATACGCTCCAAGCGGTCCTTTTGCTGCCACATCAGGAATATCGCAACCGGCGGTATCAGCAAGCCGTGGCTGTATTCCGGCTGGTCGATCCACCATCCCCACATTCGCGTCAATCCGTCCCAAAAGGGCCAGAGGCTCAGTAGCCCGACGATGGCGGCAACGAGCACGAGACCCCAGGACAATCGCCACACGGGCGGCACGGTCGCTGCGGGATCGATCGACTGGCTGGACATCGGATTTCCTGAAATGGATGACGCAAGGTTCCACCGAGCACAGCCAGTCTTCATACCGCCAATGTGTTTCAGGGAGGTGACATTGCACTGAGGCGTGCCATGCAGGATTTGTTGCGCCGGCCTAAGCGTACCTTCAAGTTATTGCAATCCCTGAGCGGTGAGGGCTTCGACCACGCGACTGGCGAGACTGGCGGGGCTCAAATGCCGATCGAAGAATTCGCCGTTGGCCGAAGCGAGGCCGTTCAGCATGGCTGGCTGGCGTACGGCCTCTCTTACCGTTGCCACAATGTCATGTGGATCATCATAGGCAAATTGACCCCAGATTGTGCCGTGAGCTGAATAAAAGTCTTGGTTATTGCTCAGTCGCTGCCCGACAATCGGCAGGCCCATCTCGAGATATGAACCCAGTTTGAAGGACAGGCACTCTTGTACGCCCCGGCAATAAATGCTCACTCTCGACTTGGCCAGCATGTTCATATAGTCGGATATTCGGTATCGGCTGACACGATAGCGCTCATATGGCTCGGGTAGTGGATGATGGCTGGCGAATCCGGCCAGAACGTTGAGGCCGGGTGACTCCCGAAGCTTGGCAATCAATTCAAGGCGAAATTCGTTATCTGGCGAATTGTTGTAGTAGTTGACTACAAAGAACGTGTCGAGAGATTTCTGGGCGGAGCGAAACCTGGGCAGCTTCCCCATCGACACCAGGTTGAACAGGTCCTTCATCCTTTGAGCCGCAAAACGGCGTTTCGACAGCAGGCTCATCGGCAGCCGTGGCGGCAGGTAGTTCCAGTAGTCCGCAATAGGCGCCGGGTACACCACGGGCAGAGGGCGTATCCTGTCCGCCAACGTGCCCAGCGCCGGCACCCTAGCCAACGCCTTTTTGTTGAAGTTGACTTTGAAATAAAGGCGGGTTTTTTCCAGCAGGGGTATGTGGTACCCATAGTACACACCGTCCGCCGTCTTGAAGAATTCCGCGTGATCAGTTGCATCGATGCAGAAGTAGAAGTGGCCGCCGTCGGCGAGATGTGCCTGAAACAGGCCCGTACAGTTGAGCGTGATCTCTCGACCGTCTTTGAATCCTGACTTCGCGATGAAGCTTCTGGAGACCTCGAATTGAGCCTCGCGCATGAAATCCGGCATGGCTTTGCTCACGCGGAATTCGAAGCCGCTCTCTCTGGACAACTGCTTGAGGCCGCTGACGAACGCGCTCATATAGGGGAGCGTGCTGCGGTCATAATAGGTAATTGCTTTGATCACACCTGCACTCCTCGCCGCCGCAAAGCTAGCATGGAACAATGGAGCCAATCAGCAAAGTCACGGCGAATGCGTCGAGTCACGTCTTTGCAATACGTCTGCGTTAGCACTGACACCGATGGAATTCCCCGTGCTGGACATGGTGGTGGCTTGCACCTCTAAAACAACAGCGCGCCAATCGGCATCCCCGTCGCCATTCCGTCGGTCAAATTGATGCAACAATCAGGGAGGATTATTCCATGCGGTCAAGCTCGATTTCGTCCTCCACCGGCTGCGCTATGGAATTTGAGATACTTTCCCACGCCGGTCTGAGAATCGAGCACGGTGGTTCGACATTGATCGTCGACCCGTGGCTGATCGGCAGCGCCTACTGGCGATCGTGGTGGAATTACCCGCCCCTCGACCACGCCCGGGTGCAGAGCTTGAAAGCGGACTTCATCTATCTGAGCCACATCCATTGGGACCACTTTCATGGGCCGTCCCTGCGCATGCTCGGCAAGGATGTCCAAGTGCTCCTCCCCGAGGATCGCTACTCGCGCATGCGCGACGATCTGCGCGCCATGGGCTTCAAGCGGGTCCTCGAGCTTCCGCACGGCAAGTCATTCAAGCTGTCTGCGGATTTCGCCATCACGCCCTTTCTTTTCTTTCCATTGACCGATTCCATGCTCGCCGTTCGGGCAGGCAACACGGTTTTGCTCGACGCGAATGATTGCAAGATTTGCGGCTTGCCGCTGCGCCATGTCAAGCGGCAATTTCCATCGATCGATTTCGTGCTGCGCAGCCACAGTAGCGCCAATACCCGCGTCTGCCATGAGTACCTGGACGGCGACAACAGCAACTATGACGGCGTCGACGACAAGGAAGGTTATCTTCGCTCCTTTGCCAATTTCATGAGTGCGGTCAAGCCCCGTTATGCAGTGCCCTTCGCGAGCAATCATTGTCATCTGCACAGGGAAGCACGCCGATTCAATCGGTGGCAGCAGACGCCCAAGGACGTTCAAGACTACTTCCGCCGCTACAAGGCCGAGACGGGAACTGCAACTGAGCTCGTCTCCATGCTTCCGGGTTCGGTGTGGAACGATCGTACCGGGTTTGCGCTGGCGTCCGAAGCGCAATGGTTCTCGGACCGGGAGCGGCAGATCGAGGCCTATGCCGAAGCCAATGCGCAAACGCTGGCCGGGCATTATGCGCTCGAGGACAAAGCGGTGGTGTCCGAGGCGGATCTGGGCAAATATTTCAGTCGCCTTCATTCGCATATGCCCTGGTTTTGGCTCAGGCGCTTCGCCGGGCGACCGGTGTATTTCAACTCACGCAGCGGTGATCGCTCCGACCTGTGGAAGATCGATGTTCACGCCGACCGCGTGACTCGCGTGGCCAGGGAAGAGTACCTCGCCTCCGACATGAGAATCGAGATGCCGGCCATCATGCTCAAACAAGCGTTACGCATGAACATGTTCGGGCAGACCGGCATCAGTAAGCGCGTCAAGTGGGTCATGACGCGGCAGTCCGCGGGATTGCTGGGCTTCTTCATGTTGATGTTGGATTTCGAGGAATATGAGTTGATCCCGCTGCGGCGGAATCTATCGTGGCGCAGCCTGCGTGTTTGGGCGCGGCGTTGGCGTGAAGTACTGGGTTACGCGCAGCTGACGTGGATCATGAAGAGCCGCAAGATTGCCGGCCGAGAAGTCGAGCAGGTCGCCCTGCTCGAATATTCTTAGCTCAAAGAGTTCATCACACCGGCGAGCGTAGGCGCAAATTCAGTTTCACGTCATCAGATTGGGTGGACGCGTCTGCATTACCGTTAGCGCCGATTTCGCGCGCACTCGGTGCTCGCGGGCCAAGGAATAGCCCGCCAGCAGAAACGCCGGTATCTGCAAGTTGCCGTAGAACGAGTCCCCGTCGAACATCAATAGAAATATCACCACCACCTGAAGAAAAAGGCCAGTCCGCACGGCGTATCCCAATGGGTGCATTCCATCGACATTGCCATAGTGCTCGAAGACGAAGGTCAACATGAGGGCGATGAGCAAGGCGACGCCCACACAGCCGGTCGTGATCACGATGTTCGCCCAGGCGATGTCGGCCGTGTAAAAACCCAGAGTATAGTGCCCGTCGGCATCGTATCTCGAAAAGGCGGTCGGATCTGCGGCCGTGCCGCCCAGCGGCGTTCCGTATCTCAGGTGGTTTCGCAGATCGGCGGGCACGTCCTCCTCATGGAGAAAGCCGTATCCGACGATGGGATTTTGATCCCATACGAGGGAGAAGCGCTCCGCGGCCAGGCCCAGCCGGCCGGTGAAAGTGTCGTCCTCTCTGTGGCCGGAAGTTGGTGAAGTGGATTCGAGTATCTGCAGTCCGTTCGCGGCGCGCCCAACGACCTTTCCGGCGACACCCGAAGCCACGAGCACGGCGATTACAACGATCGCCGCCAGTGCCGCTCCGAACACCGATGAGGCTTTCAGCGTACGGTCTCTCGACATGGTGAACAGGAGCACGCCGCCGGTGAAGATGAACGCGAGGTAAATGCCGCGCGTGTAAGTCAAAGCGACGGTGACCAAGACCAGGGCTGCGTAGATCCATTCATGGACTGCGAGCCTCTCGGATGACAGAAACCTTGCAAGGATAATCCAAAAGTTGAGCAGGCAAAGCGGCAAGAATCCGGGAATCGCGCGAAGCGCGCCTTCATAATCACCGATCTGCGTAAACAGCAGGGGCGTTTTCGTTAGATATTGAAGCACGAACACCGGCATCAGCAGGAAGGTCAGCCGGTAGAACCATTTCATCAGAAACTCGAAGGCGTCGGTCTGGACGGAAAATAGGCGTATGAAAATCAAGGTCATGGAGTAGCCGACCACCATGTATCTCGCGCTCTTGATCGTGTGCATGATCGGATATCGATAGACCAACAACGACCATGAGAAACAGATGAACAGCCACGCCAGAAATACCTTCAAGACGGTGAGATAAGTGTGATCTCTCGGTTCCAGGGCGGGTTGCCGGAAGAAAAGCTCGGCCGCCGTGACCAACATTAAAATCGCGCCGTAGTCCCATGCATACACATCGAGAACCTTATTCGGCGCGATATTGAAAAAATTCATCATGAGAAAGAAGGATATGAGTGCTTTGACTTTCGGCTGCAGGAGTAGGAACACCAAAAATCCCACGGCGCCCAAGCTGAGATAGAGGGCCATCTATGCCCCCTGTTTTCGCGTGATCCAGCGGAGTATCTCGCCCCTTGTCGGATGCGACAGGGCGGGTACCAGAAATATGGCCACAAAACTAACGAGTGCCGCGGCCGACGCGAGGATATCGCCGACTCGCAGTTTTCCCGTCGGGATATACGCCAGCAGGTTGGATGGATCGAGCGTACGCGCCCACTCTGTGGTGAACTGCCCGAGGAAGAGCCCGAGACCGCAAAACAGGATGAGACTGATCCCCCGGGGCGGCACCAAGCCCCTCAGACCGAAATTGCTTCTCCAGCAATACCCGATGTGCATCACCAGTCCGCCCACGCCGAGGGCGATCGCCCAACCCGCAACCACCCCGAATCCGCCCCACAACTTACCGAAACTATATCCCAACACTAGGTTAAGCAGGGACATCGTCAAGTGTGACCGCACCACCGCGCGCATGTCCCCCGTCCCCAAGCAGGCGAAGTAGGCGGGGACCGTCAATGTATTGACCAACCATCCCGCGCATAGAATGTAGGTGATTTTGACGAAAATCGGCTGATCGACGCCGAGCCATACGAGGCCTAACAGCGGCAACCCGGCGGCAAGCAGCCCGAACAGGCAAACGGTCACATAAAAGATGACCGCGTAGGACTTTCGAAACAGCGTTTCGACTTGCGGCGTGTCATCGCGGCTCATCTCGGCAAAAGTCGGGACGAGGACTTGATTGGCATTCACTACCAGGCCGCGCACCTGCCCGACCAGGCGCGAGCCCATTTCGAAATAGGTCACCATCTCCAGGGAGCCGAATCGGCTGAGCATGCCCTTGGTCAAAGGATCCATCACCATGCCCAGCAAGGCGATGAATTGAAAGCTCAACGCATAGCCGATCAATTCCTTGAAGTATATTTTCTTCCAACGAAACGGGATCCAGGGCAGGAGTGGCACGTGCCGTTTGAGAATCGCGGCGGATAGCACCAAAGTGATGAGATTTTGCACCGCTCGTGCGTAAACCATCCCAAACAAGCCGTAGCGAGAGGCGAGCCCAATGGAAAGAGCGAGGAATGAAAGCGACTCGAAGATCAATATTCCGTTCCGCTGGACGATCAGGTGGCAACCATATAGAGCGGACTGATAGATCGAGGTCGTCATGGATAAGCAGAATGCCACCAGTGCAATCGGCAGAATCGCCATCGCCGTTCGATAGGCATCGCCGCTCAGAGTCGCGGCGAGGTACAGCTTCATGAGCGGGGCGCCCGCGAGGGCCAGTAATGTCGAAAGCAGGGCCACCGAAACTGCCGAGGTCTCGATGAGGCCCGCCAGACGTTGCAGATCCCCCGCCGCCTTGCTGTCCGCCACGTGTTTGGTGATGGCGCCGGTAAGCCCCATATTGGAGAGGCCGACCACGGAGGTTGCCGCCATTACCAGCGACCACACTCCGAATACGCGCGCGCCGAATATCCCCAGCACGACCCGATACAGCACGAACAGCGAGATCGTCGATACGAATAGTTGCAGCAAGGAGGATCCCGCATTGCGCAGAGTCCTGCCTCGTAATGCCGGCGGCGCTTCACTCATCGGTGCAAGAGCCTGTGCATCTACGAGGCCTCTTCGAGCCGCCGCCGAATGAGTGCCGCGGTCCGGGTCCACGTGTAGGTCGATAGGCAGTGCTCCTGGCCTGCCTCGGCCATTCCTCGCAGTTTCTCGGCGTCCGAGAATGCGCGAATCAGGGCGTCCGCGATCGCCGTCGGAGTCGCCTGCCGCACGAGAAAGCCGTACTTGCCGTCACCGGTTATTTCCCCTAGTGCATTCCGGTCGAGCCCGAGAATCGCGCACCGGGAGGCCAGTGCTTCCAAATACACCAGCCCCCAAGGCTCGTGCAGCGCGGGCATGGCAAATATGGCCGCTTGGTGGAAAAGCGACTCGAGCTCGTCCCAAGGCAGAGATGTCTTGAAGATTGCGTTCGGAACCGACTCTACTAGAGCTTGGTACTTGCGCTCGCATACCATGATCAATTTCATCTCAGGGTATACCGTCGTTACCTTCCTGAAGGCGTCCAGCAACAACCCGCCGCCTTTTTCCTCGAATCGCTCCTTCGCTACGAATAATACCGTTCCATCCTTGTACTCTTTGGCCCCGAAGTAGGGTGTTATTTTCCCTCGCCCTGTGCCGACCACCGTGATGCGCTCGGGAGGAATGCCGTAATGCCCAATGAGGTCCTCTCGAACATACTCCGAGATTGGGAACAGGTGTCTGGCGCTATGGAAGGACCTTCGCTCGAGATCGTCGAATCGCGCTTTCTGCAGAAAATCGTATCTCGTGAACTCGTTATTGGACAGCAGGTGAAAGGTCGAATCGACGAATATGTAGTGCGGCCCGCCGATCCTTCGGGCCGATCCGACGGGTATGGTCAGTGTGCCCATATGTATCGTGGGCCTAAGATAATGGGAACCCGCCTTTGAGCGATGTCGTGCGCTCACTATTCTCCGGGTCGCCCTCGTTCGCATATAGTCGGTTCCCATTCCCGTACCCATGGTGAAACCTTTGAGCAGCCTGCGGATTACCCGCGGCAATCGCAGATCGACCCCCGTCACGCAGCATCCCGCCTGCTCCAAGGCTAGGATTAGGTTTCGAGGAGTACCGGACCAAGTCTTGGCATCTCTTGGGTCCCCAATTGACACGAACGCGATGTCCTGCAAAATGCCCCCTGGCGCTTTACGCAAAACTCGGCACGTTCGCAGGGGTGCCCGTCCGGATACGCTCGATGTCGCGCACCCAGCCGCGCACAAGCGGCATTTCATCTTTCGGCATAAAGCCATCTTGAATGAGTCGTTCGTAGCAGCGAATGACATTTTCCGTCACGCACTCGAGCCCAGGCTGTATCTGCAATTTCTCCAAGGACGAAATCAAGGCATCATTTCTCAGATAGCCGGGTATCTCGGCATCAAAGTCCCGCAACAACGAATGGGGATTGCGATCTTGATAAACTTCCGGGGCATGGAATGCCAATCCCAAATTCAGTTCCCATAGGCATCTCTGTGCCACGAAGCTGCGCCAGATGTCGGTCATGCGAAAGGAGCAATGACTTGGAAGGTACAGCAGTGGGAATGCGTCGTACCACCACCAGGTCGTTTGGCTGTTGAACGGACACCAAGAGCCCGCCGGGAGTACGACGCTCTCCCTGCGATTGAAGCTGAATTCGGCATCCAACACGAGGCGCCACACCGCATCGACATCGGGGCAGATGTTCGCGAGACCTTGCTGAATCGGTGCCCGGTGCAGGCCCTTCGGGGCCGCTTGCACGGGAACGGTGGATGCGTCACGGATGAACTCGAGAGGTAATCCTCTCGGCCAGATCAAACTTTCCGAAAACCAACGATATACATTGATCCAACGGGATTGCACCAAACCGACCGCGTCGATCTCAAGTGTTCTGGCAGTCCATTCCGGCAACGGCGCGTTGTCGTCGTCGGTTTCGTAAATGCATTCCGCCCCCATCGACATGGCTACGAGGTAGCCCAGATTTTTCCGGCTATAGTGCTTCGTAGGGAGCAGTGAAGCCAGAGAAAAGCTCGCCGACTTCTGCCGCTCCAGACTCCAAAAATTCGTTCCCGCCAACGGATATGCAAAGGGTCCCGCCGAATCTCCGACTATGATCAATGGAGCCTGGACGGCACCGAGGAGTATGGCCAACTCACGCACGCACGGCGTCGGCGGCTGGATGGTCGTGATAACGGAAAAGAGCCGGTGATGATCCACGGGATGACCGTCCTCAGAGTATAGAGTGCGGCCGGCTTCGGCGGTGGGGCTCCGCGATAACGGCGGAGTAGATATCCATTAGTTGTGCATAGTTTGCCTGCTCCGTCAGATGTGCATCGAAGTAGGCGCGAGTATTGGCACGCATCCTGTTCAGAGTCGGTTTGTCATCCAGCATGAGGCGCACCGCACCGGCCAGTTCCTCAGCATCCGCAGCGGCGAATTTTCTGCCGTTAACTCCCTCTTCGACTAACTCCTCCAAACTCCCGATGCGCGAGGCTAGTACTGGTGTGCCGCAGGCAAACGATTCGGCGACAACCATGGGAAAACCTTCGTACCATTCTGACGGAATGATGAGGAGGTCGGCACTCGAAATCGCTTCCAGCACCACCGGCCGGGTCTGCATGCCCGTGAACTCGATATTTAGATTTTCGGAGCGTGCAGCCGCCTCGAGACGCGCGCGCAAGGCCCCGTCACCGACGATCTTGAGCTTGACAAACGGCAGATGGCGCCACGCGGCCACCAGAGTTTCTGCGCCTTTCCCCTCCAGCAAGCGGCCAACAAATATCACGTAACCGCCTCGGCCGTATCCGGGAGCTGGCGGATTCGGCACGAAATTGGGTTTTACCACTATCTTGCGCGCCTCGATTCCACTTTTCGCTACCTTGTCTCGCGCAAACTGCGTAAGTGCAATGTAGCGATCGATATCGCGAGAATAGGTACCTATGGTCCGATGCAGAGCTAACATCGTCGCCAAGGTTGCTGTCGCGCCGAGAGATCCGCGATAGCATCGATGGCGAACGGATTGCAGCAAGCTCCTATCTATGCAGTCTTCGCACGGTTTGCCGTCTCGCAGAAGCAGTGCGGAGGGACAGAAGAACCGGAAATTGTGCAAAGTCTGCACGACAGGGACACCTTCTGCCTTGCAGGCACCGTATATGCTGGGCGAGAGCATCGAAAACGTGTTGTGGACGTGGACGACATCCGGGCGGACGTCGCGCAGAACTTTCCGCAGCTCCGTTCGTGAGCGCTGCGACCAAATTGTATTGACAGCCATGGCGGTCTTCGCCATCAATGAAGAGTCATCCAGATCATCGTTGCAACGCTGGAAGGAGATTACTTCCACTCCCCGGTTTTCCAGCATCTGCCGCTCGTTTTCCACGGCGATATCTTCTCCGCTCGGGGCGGAGGTACGGTATTTGTTATGTACGATGAGTACTTTCATAAACTGACAGCCGCAGCGCGCAACAGCGCGTCTCGAGTTCGATAGATATGATGCGGCGGAAGCGGCGTCGCCTATTTACCGGCTGGCGTTTTTATACAAGATTGTCATTGCAGAATCATTGCAAAGAGTTGGAACGTGCCAGAGGATCGAGTATTGCCTCCCGTTAGCCGTTTGGGTGCCGTTGAGGCAGGAAACGAGCAGGGATGGACAGGACTTATTACTGAAATCTCCGGCAGATACCCTCTTGGAATTCGGTTGTTGGCAGTGGTGGCCGGTGACCCGAATTGAACGCGGGAGGGTTCCTTAAGTATGGGTCGGGCGGTGTGCCCAACTCGCCTTAGAGCGCAACGATTTTGAGTGGCTGAATCCTCAAACAGACTACTTTGGCTCGACTCGCTACGGGGCATCGCGGTACTGGGCGTTGTCTTGGTTCATTGCGGCCTACTTGCCCAATCAAGCGGTTTTCTCGGCAACGTGACCGCAGCTGGCCAATATGGCGTGCAACTGTTCTTCGTCGTCAGCGCGATCACCATTTCGATGACTTACCAGCAGCATGCGAGGAAGCACGGTACCTCACTCGTATCTGCGCTTGCGTGGCTGATCCGACGCATCTACCGAATATGGCCTCTGTATGCGATTGCTGCGTTCGTCTATTCGATTGAAGGCATCATATTGAACGCCCATCATGGAGGCGCTTTCGCGCAAAATATCGACTGGTTTGATATCTTTGCAAATCTAATTTTCATCCATACGTGGATTCCGTCCGCCAATAACTCGGTCGTTCCAGGCGGTTGGTCGATCAGTGTCGAGGTAATGTTCTATTGTATTTTCCCCACACTGATGATCGGCAAGAAGCACTGGTATTTCCGCACGATATTCATCGCACTCGCAGTGTTCTCCCTTTCAGTGTCGGAACTCGTCAATAGACTGATATTCGGTACTTTCGCCATTGTAAATAACACCTATTTCTACTTTTGGCTGCCGACTCAAATTCCCGTGATCCTAATCGGTTGTTGGTTCTACTTCCGCGTCTTCGATCAGAATTCCTTCAATTCACGGATCAATGTCTGGGTGTTGACCGCGACCTTTGTCGCTCTATCGGCTTGTGGGTTGGCTCTAGGGACTTGGGGCCAATTATCCCCTGGGCTGTCACCGTCGATATTCGGACTGGCCTTCTGCTGTCTGGCAATTTTAGCCTCGTCAGTTCGGTTGGGCTCGATCGCGAGCCGCTGGATCTCCGAGATCGGTGTCTGCAGCTACAGCATCTATCTTATTCACTTCGCACTCATTCATGTCGCTGGATTGGCGCTAAAGGTCTTTGCCGTTGATCCGTCTCATTCTGGAATATTCTTGTTACTCTTGATCTACATTCCAGTAGCCGCATTTTCGTTCTACATTGCAGCCTGGACGCGCCGCCTCATCGAAGTACCGGGAATCGAGATTGGACGGCGATTGAGTGCCCGACTTCTATCACGCTCGCTTCCGTCAACCGTCTTGTCTTAGTAGCCAGCATGTGGGAAACGTTGCCGATCGAGCCATCGCCACGGGAGAAAGCCGTGTTGGAGGGTCGAATGCTGGGTGTACGCATTGGGACTCGCACCTTATCGGAGCTGGTCTCGGTGGCAGAATCGGCAATGCGGGAACGTCGGGAGTCTTTTGTATTTGCGTGCGCGAACCCTCATTCGCTGGTCGTCGCGCACGCTGACGCTGAATTTCGCGACGCCCTCGAAAGAGCCAGCGCCGTCGTCGCCGACGGCGTCGGTTGCACGTGGGCCGCTGCACTGGCGGGCATTTCTGTCGGTCCACGGATCACGGGCTCGGATTTCTTTGTGTCGGTCATGACGGCGCTGAATCGAGCCGGCGGCAGGGCGTTTTTCTTCGGTTCTCGCGATGAAGTGCTGACGAAATTGGTTGCGCGCGTAGCGCACAACTTTCCCCGCGTCAGCGTGACAACCCTGTCCCCTCCATTCCGACAGTGGTCGGCGGAGGAAAATGACGAGATGATGCGGCAAATATCTCAATTCAAGCCCGACGTGCTTTGGGTGGGAATGACGGCCCCTAAGCAAGAGAAGTGGGTAGCCGTCAACGCCGCCCGGCTACAAGTTCCGGTCATTGGATCGATCGGCGCCGTATTCGACTACTACGCCGGGGTGACGCCGCGTGCCCCGCAATGGATTTGCAGCCTCGGTCTCGAGTGGCTCTATCGGCTGCCTCGAGAGCCGAGGCGATTGTGGCGCAGAACCTTGGTATCCGCGCCGCTGTTTCTCTGGTTGGTCTTTCGCGAACGCATTGCGCGCTAGTCTCGAAAGCAAACGATGACGATTCTACTGGCGGAGATTTACCTACGCTCGCGACCGGATGACATTGCGCGCCTTACGCAAGGACTCCCGAAGTATCGGATATTCGTACGCACGTGTCTTCACGGCGAACTTCAAGCGGTTCCAATGGGAAAAATCGGGCTGGTTCCGATAAAAGCGCACGCCATCGTGGATCTTGTAAGGCAGGTTGGTCTTTTCGGAGAAGAGATTGCCGAAAGTAAGTCCGCCCGGCAGATAGTGAGCGGTGAGCGATTTGCGTGAAAAGGCCTCGTCCAGGGTCGGCAGTGATCCGTGCACGGTCCGCGAGTTCCACAAGAGCACATCGCCGGCCTTGAGCGCCGGTGCCGAGATGTCGCTGCGGCGGGCCGCCACATAGGCTCGAATTATCTCCAGCCATTGCGAGTGCGTGCGGCCGGGCGTCTTTGCACCGAAATCTCTGAGCTGCGAACCTGGCATGACGTAGAACCGGCCCGCGCGCTCGTCGATGTCCTCGAGCGCAATCCACGCCGCGATCAGCTTTCCGCCTGGCACCGAGTCGAGGTAGTACCAGTCCTGGTGTGCCGGGGTTTCGGTATTGAGATCGAAGAGCATGGTCTGCATCAAGGCGAAAGCCTCGAATCCGGAAACCCGCCGCAGAGCAGCGAGCAACTCCGGTGCGCAGAATATATTTCGAGCGGTTCGGCTGAATTCCGGGAAGCGGGCGTAATCATGAATATCGAGGAACGACTGCCGAACATATCCGCGCCCGTTCATTTTGTTCGACTCGTAGGCATTGGAGCTTTGCCGAAAAAAAGGATACTTGGACGGCACTATTTGCTGCGAATAGAGTGCCGCGAGTTCCTTGATTTGAGGCCTTGGCACGACGCCTCGGACAACGACGTAGCCGTAGCGCGCATAGTGATCGGCGTCCGCCGACTTTCCGCGAGGGAGCAACAGGTGCACGCTGGGTGAAATATCCGCACTCAAGACTCGCTCCTGCGACGGCTCGTGACGAGCGGCGCTTTTGATTCGAATGGAGCGTGCCACACCGGCGTTAACTTCATGTGACAATTGCCCGGTGCGCTCATCGCAGGGGCTCCCACAGCGCCGAGAGACTCTCCTTCCAGCCGTCGAGCGAGTGGCGAGCTCCTATCTTCAGCGAAGTCGGGTTGGGGCAGTCCAACTTCAATGCGGCGATGATTTTCTGTGCAAATTCCCCTGCGTCCCTATTGGGAGCTATAAAGCCGTTGCGCCCCTGCTCGATGAGGCTGGAGGCGCCGCTGACATCCGTCACCACCGCCGGCAATCCGCAGGCTTCCGCTTCCACCAGCGCCGTCGGCCAGCCTTCCTTGTGCGAGCCCAGTAGGAATAGCCGTGCGGAATTCAGAAGCCGGGCAACTTCGGCCGGCTTGAGAAAACCGGTGATGAACACTGATTGACCGGCGTCTGCCGCACGGATCCGCATCTCGAGTTTGTTGCGATCCTCTCCATCGCCGACGAAGTACAATCGTGCGGCCGGTATCTCTTCCCTGACCTTCAAATACGCATCGAGTACCAAGTCCCAGCCTTTGACCCAGTTCAAGCGCCCACAACTTACCAGCACAGGCCCGGGCATCGCATCCTCGGCGCGGTCGACGTAAAATATGCTGGTGTCGACCAGGGTGGGAGCCGATATAACCGGCCGATGCGACAATATGCCGGCGCTCCGCTCCTTCATGCCTTGAATGGCCTTTTGATCGGCCGCCGCCATGATCAATTCGCTGCCCTGGGCGAGCGCCGAAAAGAATCTTTTTTCAAACGGCGCTGCCAGCCATTTACCGACGGGGTATCTCGGCATGGCCAGCGGATTTTCCACGCCCGGAAAGGTGTAGGCAACGCGCAGACCCCACCCTTTGATGGTCAGCATCACCTCGGGCGAGATAATAAAGGCGGCGTTCAAGCCTGACGACAGAATCGCCTTCTTGTAGAGCTTGAGCCGAAAATAGGTATAGAGACGCCGCGGGATGCGCGGCCGCTTGATTGTTGGGTCGACCCTGCCGAAACTGAAGAAATCGAATTCAATTCCGTCGATGAACTTCTTCGTCCAGCGCCCCACGGGCTCATCGGCCGTGGAAATGCCGACCAACGCGAACCGGTTACCAAAGATCGAGATCAACTGCTTGATGGTGGTGAGTTGCCCGCCGATGGGATACCCGACGAAATCGCAAGCGTCGACCACCATCGCAGTCGCCATCGTCGCCGCAGTTTCTGTCGAGTCTCCCGGACCCTTGTCTATTGCGTCGATGCTAAGCATTTGCCCGTACCGTTCCCGCCGCCAGAGCAAGCCGCGTGTACTCATCGACATATCTCTGTGCCGTCAGCTTGATGTCGAAGCGGCCGCGGGCGAGTTCAACCCGAGTTCGCATCCGCTCCGCAAAGCCGGGCTCGCGCGACAGCGCCACCAATGCCACGAGCTTGCATGCGAGATCCTCCGCATCCTCGCTCTTGAAAGACCAGCCGAGCTGACCGCCCGCGATGATTTCCATGGGCCCCTCGATGTCGGAGACCAGTACCGGCAAGCCGGCGGCGATGCCTTCGACGACGGTCAGGCCGAACCCCTCGTAGCGCGACGGCTGCACGAGCAGATCGTACTGCCGGAGCGTGTCGTATATGGATTGCCGCGGAGCCGCGCCCAAGAATCGGCACCGTTCATCGACTCCAGAATCGACGCATAGCTGCCGCAGATAGCTCAAGGACTCGCCGCCCCCTATGAAGTCCACTGATACGCTGCCCCCACCTGCGCGATCGAGAACCTGCCGCAAGGCGCGAATCAGGATGTCCTGCCCCTTGATTTCATGGGCCAGCCGGCTGACCTGAACGATGCGCAAGGGACTCGACCCGTAGTCAGCCTTGGGTTTCACGGCCTTGAAATTGATTCCATTGGGAATGACCTGCAGCCGGCAGTCGGGGAAACGGGACAGCACGTCGTCCTTGACCGCCTCGCTGATGCAGCACACCGAGTCATAGTCGGCGAGCCGCTCGCTCAAGGCCGAGCGCGTACCGTGTATGGTTAGCACCATCGGCGTCCTGATCAGCCTTCTGAGCCGGATAAAGCTCTCCTGATGCGCGTGCACTACATCGGGATTGATCCACCAGAGCCACAGAATCAGCCTGAGGACGTACCACGGATTCGAGCTGCCCGGAGGCCGGCCCAGGGTCACCCAACGCAGGGACGGAGCAGTGCCCAGAGCAATCGATGCATCGATATCCCGGTTGACGACCATGATCCAGGTTTCGTGGGCGACGGCCTGCTCAATGGCGATATCGCCCAGCATGGTTTCCGCTCCGCCGACGCCGAGCCCCCAGGTCAGATGGACTATTTTCACGGCTGCGGCTATTTTCCCAGGCGAATCGGGCGGCCGCGATAGCGCTGAGGAACGATCCCCAGATTGATCAGCCGCTCCTTCGCCAGACCCTTCGCCCAGTACCACGCTTTTTTGGTTCGATGGTATGCGATCAGTCGGACTGCGACTTTTTCACGGCGCAGAATGGCGGCGATCTCCCTGGATTGCCGCAGAACATTGACATGCCCGCTCTTTTGCGCCGCATGATTGCGAAAATAGGCCCAACTCTCATCCACCATGGCCGGCGGCGATATCTTGGCGAGCTTGACCCATAAATCGTAGTCCATGGCCATGTATCGGTCCGCGTTCCAGCCGCCTGCCGAAGTCAATGCCTCTCGGCGGAAGAAGGTGGATTGCTGCCTCACGATATCAGGATCTCGCACCAGCGCGTCAAAAGTGACGGCCGGGCTGCGTCGAAAGACGACTTGCGAGCCATCATCGAATACGTCGGCGAGATTTCCAACCACCCACTGCGCCTTCGTCTTCCGGAAGCAGGCCGCGACGGAGGCAAAGATATTGTGCTGATAATAGTCGTCGGAATTGACCCAGCCGATGATGTCGCCCGTCGCCAGGGCAAGGCCTTTGTTCAGTGCATCCGCCTGGCCGCGATCCTTCTCGGACATCCAGATGAGATGAGGGTAGCGCTTCAAGATGTCGACCGTGCCGTCCGTCGACCCTCCATCCACCACGATATGTTCGACATGTGCGTAATTCTGCCGCAGCACGGACTGAATGGTCTGCTCGATATACGCCCCTTGATTGAACGAGGGAGTGATGACGCTGATCGTGGGATCATTTTTCATCGTTGTTCTTTGCACGGCAAATGACGCGTGGAGCGCGATGATGCGGGCTGAATGTGACTCATTGGTGAAATTGCATTGCAATATCCTAGTTTCAGGTGGGGCAGCGCCCCGCCCGGCAAATTCAGTTGATTTTATATACCCTCGTCCCATAGGCATTGAACGAGTCTTTGAGCATGAAACCCGGGACGTCGACGGATACATCGTCGAAGTAAGTCCGAACTTGGAAATCCTTTGACCCGAAAATAGGGTTGAGGTCGAGGGAGAATGATTCCTTCTGACTGCCGACGTGCAGGACGATTAGGTAGGAGTCGGTTTTGGTTTTCCATGCCGAATACAGATAGTGCCCCGTGAGCGTCGGCGCCTTGAGTTCCGATGCGCCCGGATTCAACATCAGTAGATTGGCAAGAATCCTGGCTTCCTCGTTGATCTTGCCGAGCCGATCCCAGGTCGGTTTCGCGTTGGATTTGGTTTGCCAATAACTGTAGTTCCCGCCGCATATGAGATTGACATAGGCCATGTAGTTCAGCTCATCGCCGGTGGGCTCGCGATACGCGTCCTGGGTACCGTACAGCTGCAGCCAGGAATGGCCCGGCCGTCCTGCCAACGCGCCGGTTCTCAGCGCCCGAATCGTCTCCAACGTGTAGCCTTCGAGAGTGTTCTTGCTGTAGCCGAACGGGTAATAATCGGTCGAATACAGATCCGAGGCTGCAAGCGAACCATGGGGTTCCACGCCCACGGTGTCGGAAACATCGTCGGAAACCCAGTTGATGAATGCCAGCCGATAGGGATCGATGGCCTTGACCCTGGCGTAGATGTCGATCAGATCGTTCTTATGCAACGTCGGTGCATACGGCTCGTCGACCATGAACCATCCGATGATGACCGGGCTGTTGCGATACCTGCGAACGAGCTCGCAGTAGCGATCCAGCCGAGAAGTCCAGGAAGCGTTCTTTGGCCCTGCGACCGGCGGTCCGACGATGACCTTGAGGCCGTACCTTGCGGCCACTCCGAGCACCGCGTCCAGCTCCTCGAAATGCAGATCGCCATTCGCCTCTGAACGCGGGTAAACGAGCAGGGTATTGATCCCGTGGTCGGCGACGTCGGCAACGTACCAGTCGGGCGGAACGTATCCTCCGACCATCATGCCCCGAATGTAGTATCCGGAGTTATTCAGCTCCAAGGTATTGCGGAATTGATTGATGCGGACCATCAGCGGACTGGGAGGCAATACCAGCAGCCGCGCCGATGCGGACCGGCCCGATCCGATCACCGAACAGGGATAGGCGCCCGGAGCAAAGGCGGCAAGAGGGATATCGAAAACTGCGGTTTGCCCGCGCTCGAGCGCAATCGACGCGGTAAAGAGGGTGGCCTTAACGGTGGAAGAAGAGCCGCTGCAGTCAATGATGCCTTCGAATGCGGAACCCGAGGCGTTGCTGACTTGCAGCCGCGCCGCCGACTCGCCGGTATATATGCTGAATTCGAATCTTGCCGAGAGCCTCGTCGCCGGCGTAAAGCTCGTTGCCGATGGGAGCGCCGCGACGGCGGCCGCTGCGGCGCTGCGTTGAACCGCGGTCTGCGCCCCGAGGTGGGCGTCCTCGGCAGCCGGAGCATAGGGCGTTGGTTCGCCACCGGCCTCAAGCTGCGGCGCAGCGATCCAATAGGTCCCCCGACTAGGGAGAGCCAGCGTCGGACCGAGCCACGCCTTGTCGGAACCGTCATACCTGAATTGGGCGGAGTATCGTTGCCACAGCGTCGTCACGGTCTGAGTGATCTTTTGATCCATCAGTTCCCACGCCGGCGCCAGCTCCAACAGGCTTCTCGGGCGGTCGGCTTTGACATAGACGGAAAACGTGTAAGTTCCTGCGGGGGGCGCGGAATCCAGCCGCTTCGAGAGCAGATATAGAAATGGGAACCCGCTTTCGCTGTTGGTGATCCTCAAGACCCGCACCCCGGCGACGGGTGCGGCGGGGTCATCGATCAAGTTGTACTGCGTATAAAGATCCCGAAAGCGCAGCGCCGCCACATGATGCAGGTCCCAATAGTCCGGCGTGGTATGGTTGGTGCTCAACTCGAACGAGGAATTGCGCAAGAGATTTTCGGCGCGAGTCGATTCAGGGGCTCCGGACCAAAGAAGAACTGCGCCCGCCGCTGCGATCGTCCATCGCGCGTAGCGCCGGTACGCCGCACCGGAATTCGTCGAATTTGCCGTCGCCCCCATCATCGTTGAGCCTCATACGGGCGCGCCAGCGGCTCCCCGATGAACAGCCCCTGCCCCGGCATGGCAACGCTCTTCCAGTACGCCTCCAGCAGCGTGTCGCCGCGGCGATAGTGATCGAGAAACACCGCCGGGCTGGGAAATTTCTCCCGCAAATTGCAGGGCTCGGACACCGAGCCATAGGAGCCGGTGGCACCCTGACGCAGCCATTCCAGGGCGGACATTTGGTTCGATCCCTCCAACTGGCCGCCCGTGGAGGTCAGGTGATCGGCCGCGGCGCCCGGACGAAACGCGAGCAGCGGCAACTCTTCGACCCGTGCAATCCCGGTGAAGTACGCCAGTATATCCGTCAAACGGGTCCTCACCGGAGTGCTCACTTCGGCGATCCGCAGCCGCTTCGACAGCAATGCTTCGGCGTTCGAATAGCCCTCGGCGCGCACGTTGCGCAGCGAATCCTGCGTATTGACCAGATATACGGTTCCAGGCGGCTCGGACGCGTCGGCCTTGACTCCTCGATCGATGACCGCCCGAGCCAGCGCCTCATCGGCGCTCGGCAGCAGCATCGCAGGCAGCCAGCCCGTCGTATCCGCCGGCAACCAACCGGCCGTGTCGAACAAGGGACTCAACGTCGTACTCCGGCAGCCCGGCTCGCAAAACCCCGGCTGGTAGCCGGCGGCGAAGGCGGTGGTCACCGACATGCATTCGACCGCATACGGCCGCGACCACACCAGCAGCAGCGACTGCACATTGGAGGGCAGCTTGAGCAGCATCGCGGCCCGCAGCTGCCTCAGTTCTTCTCGGCTGATTATCGCGCGGTCCGGGACCGCCAGCCCGATCACATTCTCCGGCGGAACCCGTCGCTGCGTCGCGTAGTAGTGCGCGACGTCGGAGCTGGAACGATCGTTCGCACTGTATATGACGCCCAGGCGGTCGGGGCTCAAGACCTCGGCGTGCGTCCACCCGGCCATGAGCACCAATCCCACCAGCAGGACATGGCGCAGCACCGCCGCCGTCTATGCGGCGCTGCCGTTCGTGATCCCGGCTGCAGCGGAATCGACGCTCGACAACATCACTGAGCCCTGGCCGGCACTGCGGTCGCGCACCACCTGGGCAATCAGATCGGCGTCGATCGTACTTCGCCCGTCGGCGAATGCGTACACCAATGCAAAATCGCCGAGCTGGTTCAGCAGCCGCGGCACGCCATTGGTTCGGGCGTACATGAACTCGATGGCTTCCGGCAAGAACAGCGCGGCATCGCCGCCGGCCACTTCGAGCCGGTGACAGATGTAGGCATGGGTCTCATGGCGATCGAGCGGCCGCAAGTGAAAGTCCACCGATACGCGCTGCGCAAATTGCTCCAATTCCGGCCGCAACAGCTTTGCCCGCAGCTCCGGCTGGCCCACCAGCAGAATCTGCAGCACCAAATCCTTTTCGGAGTTGACGTTCGACAGCAGGCGCAACTCTTCCAGGGCCTCGATCGACAGGTTTTGCGCCTCATCGAAAATGAGCAGGGTCCGCCGGCCTTTGGCATATTCGTGCACGAAAGAGTCGACCAACGCCTCATACATCGCAATCTCGGAATCGTCCTTGGGTGCGATACCCAACGCCGACAGGGCCCAGCCATGAACCGACCGGAAACGGCCATGGGTATTGCTGATCAGACCGACGGCCACTTGGCTTCCGAGCTGCCGCAACAGCTTACGCACCAGGGTTGTTTTGCCTGATCCGATATCGCCGGTGAGCAAGGAGAACGCCGCCTGGGACTCGAGGCCGTATTCGAGCAGGGTGAGGGCCATCGCATGCTGGCGCGATGCGTACAGAAAGGCCGGATCCGGCGTCAGCGCAAACGGTTTTACCGTGAAGCCAAAGTGACGCTCGTACATCGCCGCTCCTCAATAGCCGCCAGGCGCGTCGCTCGCCCTGTTCAATACGGTGCCGACCAGCGGTGTCTTATGGAGCAATTCCATCGTGCGTACCAGGTCGTTGCGCCGCGTGTGCCCTTCGGACGCAACCAGCAGCCCGCATTCGACCAGCGGCGCAAAGGCCAGCGCGTCGTCGGCGTTGAGCACCGGCGGCAGATCGAATACCAGGATTCGCTCAGGGTACCGTGCCCGCAGTTCGCTCACGACCTCCCGGCTGCGGGGCCCTGCAAGGACCTCGGATGAATTCGCGATCTTGCCCCGGGCCGGCATCATCACCAGCCGATCGAACCCCTCGGCGTGGTAAAGACAATCCTCCACCCGGGCCGTGCCGGCGAGCGTATCGTCCGAACCGAACTCGGGCGACAGGTCCATGAGGGCGGCGAGGGTGGGCCGCCTGAAATCGAATTCCACGAGCAGCACCGTGTGCCGCCTGTCGTTTGCAAGATTCACGGCGAGATTGGCGGCGGTAGTGGTCTTTCCGTCCTCGGCACCGGGACTGAAGATCGCCAAAGAACGCCAGCCGTTCGCATCCATTCTTTGCAGAACCTGCGTGCGCAACATGCGAAAGGCCGCCGCCGCGGGTTCCGAAGAGGCAGGATTGACGATGCGGTTCGCCTCGAGCACTGCGGGGGACGGAGAGAACACCCGAGTCCGGTGATAGGTGATCGATGTCGGTGGCGTCCGTGCCGGGCCTGGTGCGGCGGCCGCCAAATCCGGCACGAAGGGTTGTCCGCCCGTGTCGGGGCGGATCGCCTCGGTCGGCGGGTTGTCCCGTTGAAGGCGCGCAAGGTCCAGTGCTCTTCTAATTCTGTCCATGGCCTATATCCCAAACCGTCGCAGTAGGACCTGCCACACCACGTCCAGCGGCTTGACGAATAGGTGAACCATTGCCGTGGATAAGAGAACGGCGGCCACTCCGCCTCCCCACGAGAAGCGCAGCATGCGCCTGCGCCGCTTTCGGTCGTCGGCGGTCACAATGACCGGAATCGACGCGAGCGGAGGCACGTCGAACATCTGCCGGACATCCGCGGGACCTCGCACCGACCCATCAAACGACTCGCGTGCGATCACGGCGGCGACTCCCAAGGCCAGCGACATCAGCAAACCGACCGCCACGATCAGCTTACGATTCGGACTGATGGGCTTTTCGGGAGGCAATGGCGGCTCGATCAACGTGAACTTCTCGCCCTTTCGATCCGCCTCGAGATTCCTCGACACCTGCGCTTCGGTTTGTTTCGCCAGAATGGTTTCATATTGGACCTGCGCGCTGTCGAGCTGGCGCGCCATTTCCCGGTATTGGCGCTCGACTTCCGGCGATTTCGCCGCGCGGGTGTCGTATTCGTCCAACTTGGCCTGCAATTCGTCGCGCCGCTTGATCTCGGCGTCGCGCTGGGTCGTCAACGCATCCAGCTGGCCCTTGACTTGGATGTACGCGGGATTGTCCGCATGCGCGCGCTCAATGTCTTTTATGCCGGCCTTCGCATCCGCGTCGACGGCCTTCTGCAGACTGTCCACCTCGTGCTGGAGATGCACCACATCGGGGTACTCGGGCGAGTATTTCTGCAGGTCGACCGCCAGTTTGGCCTTGGCTTCGGTGAGTTGCCGCAGCCGATCCGACGTACCGTCTTCGGAGTTGACCTCCTTTTCCAGACCCGCCACCTCACGTTCCTCGGTAATGACATCGGGGTGGTCGGGACCGTAGCGCGCCTTGTCGTTTGCCAGCTGCGATTTCAAGTCCTTCAGCCGATCCTCCGCCCCGAAAACCCGCTGGCCGCTGTCCTTGTACACTTGCGCATTCGGGCTGATTTGCGCCAGCTCCGCCTGCAGCATGACGCTCTGCGAATCCAGGGCGGCGATTTGATTCTGCGCGTCTCTCAAGTCGAGATCGGTTCGCTGGGCCGATTGAATATTGAGCTGCAGCAAATCGGGCAGTTCATCGTGATGCTTTTCCTTGAACGTGGCGAGATTCTTGTCCAATTCGGCGATGTCGGCCGCCTGCCGCGTCACCTCCTCGCCGAAGAACTCCGCGGTTTGATCGCCGAGGCGTATTCTGGACGTCAGGTTCTCGTTCAAATACAGGGTGGTGAGCTCGTTCGCGACCTTGAGCGCCAAATCCGGCGAGCGGCTTTGATATGACACCGCAAATGCGATCGTCGCCTGCGTCGGCCGGCCGTTGCGCGGATCGATGACGTCGGCGCTGATCATGTGCATGCCGATGTCGTCGCGCATTTTTTTCAGCAGCACTTCGCGCGGTTCCTTGTCGCGAATGTCCGTATAGAGTTTGTAGCGATCGATCAGCTGCAGTAGATTCTGCGTGGTCATCACGCGCTGGGTGATCACTTGTATCCGTTGGTCGGCAAAGGACGTGATCACCGATCGGACGAGATCCTGCGGAATTTCCTGCTGTTCGATCAGAATGGTCGCCGAGGATTGATAGGTTGCCGGCAGCAGCACGGCGAGCAGTATTGCGAGTATCGAGGCTATCGTGGCCACGACGAAGAAGGTCGAGCGCCTGCGCCAATACGCCAGAAGCCGCTCACGGGTATTCGGCTGATTTCTCTGTTCCCGGATGTCCATAACGGTCGCCATCAAAACTTGATGTGATTGAATTGCCGGGAGATCTTGATTGACACTTCACTCGATCCAATGCTGTTGCCCGGGGGCTGAAACCGGTCTTCGACGCGCGCCGCGTTGAGAGTGACCGTCCAGAACTCCGTCCAGCGCCAATTGGCACTGAGGCTGATGTTCTTGGGCGTTTGCGTGATGATGCCGCCCTGCAGCTGGGGATTTTGCGCCTGCGCATAATAGGCGCTGCCAGTGAAAGACCAACGGGCGGAACAGGTGTAAGTGGCCGTCAGCTGCACTAAGTTCTGTTTGGATAAGAAGGCATAGCCGGTGGGCGCCAGAGTGCGCGATGCGATGGCATCGAACGACAGCCGCTCGCCTTTGCGGCCCACGTCGACGGAATACACCGCGCCGTTCTGCGAAGACTCCTCCTTGATCGGAACAATCTCAATCGCCAGCCCCTCGGGCGTCTCGACGAGAAATTCTTCGTTGAAGGCCAGCCGATTCAGCGCCCTCGAGTAGCCGGCATTGGCCGTCAGAGACCATATCTCCGTCAATTGGCGCACGAACCCGACTTGCAGGTTGGCGCTTCGGCTTTCGCTGGAGACATCCAGCGCGTCATACTTCCCGACGCTGGCCGACAGCGTCAGCTTGTCCCGTTCGCTCGAATTCCAGGAAAGGGTCGGCGAAATGCTGGTGTCCTTGTAGTCGGTGAGGTTCGATATGCCGGCCGCTTGGCCGAACCGCACCTGCAGGGTATCGACGTCGGTGTCGAGCTCCAGGCGCTCTGTCAGGTGCCGGTCCCAATTCAGATCCGCCGTCAGGGAATCGCGCCTCACGCCGACGGAACCATTGGCCAGATAATCGGCGTATAGACTGGAATCGCGGTTCGCGCCGGCCGCCATGGTCCACGTGCTGCGATCCGTGTCGAACTCACCTTTGACATTCAGATGTTCGTAGTCGGAGGCCATCGATGCGTAGCCCTCGCTGTTGCTGAGGCGAAAGCTGGGGAGGACGAAAAACTCGAAACCATTGCCGTTATAGGTCGTCGGCGCATCCAGGAGAACGGCGCCGTTAGTTTCGGCCGTACCCGCCCTCTCCAATAGCGCCGGATTCGTGGCATAGTCGCCGATGATCCCCAGCACCGGATCCATGCCCCACACTCCGGCCCTGACGGAACTAGCAGCGCACATCGAAACCGCCGCGAGGCAGGTGCAGGCCCAACGGCCTGACATCATGGGACGACAACCGTGTCACCACTCTGCAGTAAGATGTTTTGCGCGAGTTTTCGGCCCTTCTCGACGTCGCCATAGCGAAAGCTGATGGACGACAAATGGTCGCCGTCGCGCCGCAGAATCCGGATGGCATTGGTGTCCGCGAACGGCGTCGCGCCGCCGGCGAGACTCAATGCCTGCATGACATCGATGGGACGGATCAACGGAAAATCGCCGGGACGATTCACCTTGCCGATGACATAGACGCGATCGCCGGAGGTCACTTTGACGGACACGGTGACCACGGCGTCAGGCACGTATTTTCGAATGCGCTCATCGAGCATGGCCGTGACTTCCGCGACGGTGTGTCCGGCCGCCTGCAACTCGCCGGCCAGGGGAAACGACATGGCCCCGTCCGGACGGATGAGCGCCTCACCCTGCAGCTCGGTTTCCTTCCACACGTTCACCGTCAGCACGTCGCCGGGCTGCAGCTTGTACCCGCTGGTCGCCGCGGGGTCTTCCGCCCCGGCATGTCCGCAGAACGCCATGAGCATCAGCGGCAGCCATATGATTTTCTTGTATGCCGGCACCACGACTATTCGAACTCCTCAACGAATAAGGGTCGTGAAGTTTATGGGCCGGATGTGAGAGTTTCATTGCAACCGACTACATTTCGGCTACCGTTGTCATCAAATTGTAAACGCCGATGTACTAGGCGGCGGCCGGCGGGGATTGTCGATGCTGCCAGCCGAACAAAACCCCCAGACCCGACAGCAGCAGCAGCAACGAAGCCGGGAGCGGCACGGGCGTGGCGGAGCCCGCCGCTTGGAATACGATCTTGATGCCGATCACGCCGAGGTCGTAGGTACCAGACGCCTCGCCGAACCAATGCGCGAATATCTCGCCGGGACCGACACTGAAGGATTCGCTGCCGCTACCCGTGCTCGTTCCCACGACCCCGTTGGCGGTCGTGAGAAACGACGTCAGATCGGAAACGACGTCCAACCACGGAATATCCGACAGGGTCACGGTGAGCGTGCCGGGTGTCGTGATGTCGAAGGACTGCATGCCGGCCTGCTGCCCCTGAATGAAGCTGGCGCTGTCGTACAGCACGGAGCTGGCGTGCGCTGCGGTGAACGGAACCGCCCAAACGCTCAAAAGCAACAGCGAAACGGCGAATGACTTTTTGACGTTCATGATCTTACCTCTCGATTTCCGTACCTGATTCTTCCGTATCCGATCCATGCCGCTCATGCGGCCCGTTCAGCCGGCCTAGGAGGCGGTCTGGCGTATCTGCGCCCGGAGCGTCGCGTCGGCGAACACGACCTCGTTGAGCTCGGCCTCGTGACCGTTAGTACCCGTAGCGAGCCCGATCGGCTTATCGCCGTTGCGGTACACGTATTTGTCGTATAGATATCCGCGCAAAGTGTGCCTCTGCGGCTCGGGATCCCCCGCCGCTGCATTGCCGTCCTTCATGCGCATCACCAGGTACTGCTCGCGCAGGCCGCTCATGGCGAGCAACGCGATGTCGTCGCGTTCGACTTGGCGCCCTTCTTCGACGTTTTCATTGATGATGCTCTCGAGACGGAAGGCGTCCAGCTCGAAGTAGCGGATCAATTCGTCACCGGACTCCACCAGCACCGGCACCAGATTCCGTCCGCGGATGGCGGCATCGCAGAGCGGAGCGATGCGGCTCAGGGTCGATTTGATCGCAAAACGGATGATGTCCGAGTCCCGCACGCCCAGGCGCCGGGCAATGCGCTTGATGTTTCGAATATCGCTCTCGCCCAGCCGTATCGACACTGCCTGCTTTCGTTGATCGACCACCGTGCCTCCCTAAGAGATCGTTTTGTAGGACTTGACGCGAGCAATCGTAGGGCAAGAGTGTGTCGTGAGAGTGGCACTTCTATGACGAATTTCACATATATCGTGTGGATGTGAATGCCGGGGCGTGGCGCAAAGCGCGCACGAAAAGAAAGGCAATATCAGCAAGTTGAGCGATCGAGCTACCGAGAAATCAGCGGCTCCATGGGCATCGCTGCGAGGGGCCGATCCGCGGCCGGCGTCATACGCTTGAGATATTTAGGAGAAGAGGCCGTATCGGCCCAGCGGATAATGGAGCTACTGGCCGCGCCAATGCGGCGCCAATGGCCGCGCCAATGCGGCGCCAATGGCCGCGCCGATCACGGCGACCGCTGGGATCTTCAGTAGACGGCAAGCACCCCGTAAATGGGCGAGCTCAGCCCCTGCATATCGCCCGGCGGGCGCAGTACCGCTCCTTGAAGCGTGTATTCCAGCAGACCGTTGTCGGCGGCGATGAAGACCTCGCCGCGCGAAGAGCAGGACATGCCGTGCGGATTGATAATCTTCGCCCCATAGAGCGATCCCAGGGGTTTCCCGGCCGCATCGTAGCTCTGTCCGGCGCCCGCCGCGTCGGAGCCGGCTTCTGTCCCGCCGAAGGCCACCGCAATGGCATTCGGCGCAGATCCCCCATCACTCGCGGCACAGTACGCAACCGCCAATGGCCCGCGGGCATGCCGGTAAGGTGCGCCCTTCGCGGGAATGCCCGGCAGCGACGTGCCGCTCTCCTCGCTGAATTGAGCGACGGCATGACGGTCGACGATCGCCCACAGCGAATGCTGCGAGGAATCATAGGCCACGGCCGCCACGGACGACGTCGACTGGGGATCTCGCGGGATGTACACCCCAAAACTGTTGAAGGCCAACAGGCCCAATCGCTGGGTCGCAACGTAGAACCGATTTTGATGCGCGTCGAAGGCAATCCCCTGCAATGTTCCCGGACCGCTGGCGGCGTCCACGGTGAAGGCGCTGAGATGCAGCCGGACCTGCCTGAGCGTCCTCGCATCGAAGGCGAAGACGCCGCCGCCCGCGCCATCGGGCTTGGCCCAGGTGGCATAGACCAGGCCCATCGCCAGGGTCATGCCGCCGTTCAAATAGCCCAACGCGCTGTTGAACTGCCTTTGCTGCAGCGAATTGCCATTGACGTCGAACGAACGCAACGTATTCGACGAATCGACGACGTACACCGCCGGCGCAGCGGGCGTCGCTGAACGAGATGCGTCATTGGTCGAAGAAATCGCTTGGGAAGTATCGTCCGCCGGCGGGGCGTCGCCTGACCCGATGGCTGCAATGCTATAAAAGCAGGCTGCGAATGCACAGGCGGTTGGTAAAGCGTACGTGCGTAGTAAAGGGTACGCGCGCGCGCCGCTCTCGTTCCCTAATCCTCTGCTGTCAACGGATATCATTGAATTCACCGCACCACCCTGGGCACCGCCGATCGCGGCGCGCAGTAAAACCCAATTTCGTTTTGCTTGTCCAGAGATCGTGCAGCGGATGTTTTTGACAATTTCGTTACACGGCACACCCGACGGCGATTCGACTCTCTGTCATCAAAGTTTCTTATCGCGCTCATAGCCTACCTGGCCGTAACACTTCAAGGAGTCGCCTCGAATCGCGCGTGGCGAGCCTATGATGAACTCGCGCCTACTGGTTTCCATTGCCGTGCCGGCCGCGGCCTTTGCGCTCACCATCGCCGTCTGGCGTTGGCAGCAGCGCGGCGCCGAGCCGACACCGGCCGTCGCCCAGCCTGAGCACGCTGCGGCACCGCGCGCACCCCTCGCTCTCTCCTCGCTTCGCACCGAGGATCCGAGGCCGCAGGAAATCCCGGCCGTGCGCCCCGCCCCAGCACCAGCGCCGACGAACACGGTCGATCAGGATACTGGCCGCATCAAGGTGCCGGTCGGTTTCGTCGCTCGAGCGAGGCCCGACGCATCCGGCCTTACCGCCTCGTTGGTGAACATGACCACCGACGAACTGGCAGTGACAGTCACGGCGGTCAGCGCAAAGACACATCTGCGCTCGGCCGTAGACGTGACCCTGCGTGCGCACGAGCGTAGGAATCTGGCCGCGGATGGCCTCGAACTGGGCTCCGGGGATCAGGTGACGATTCAAAGCCCGCCCTTTCGCGACGTTGTCGTCAAGGCGCAGTGAATGTCTAACTCGTCTTCCGCGAACTCATCTTCTGCACAGGCGACGGCGGCGGCCGGTCCGCCGGATTCGGTCCATGCCATGTTCCAGCAAGCACTTGCCTGCCAGCGCCGCGGCGAATTGGCGCAAGCCGAGGATCTGTACCTGCAGGTTCTGGCCGCTCACCCGCAACACGCGCCCTCTTGGCATCTTTTGGGCTCCCTGGCCTTGCGAGCGGGCGCGGCGTCGCGGGCCTGCGAACTCATCGAGAAGTCCATCGAGGCGAATCCGACGTTCGCGGCCGCCCATTTGGAATTAGGCAACGCGCTGCGACTGGCCGGGCGG
This sequence comes from uncultured Gammaproteobacteria bacterium, assembly GCA_963837435.1. Classification (GTDB taxonomy): domain Bacteria; phylum Pseudomonadota; class Gammaproteobacteria; order Steroidobacterales; family Steroidobacteraceae; genus Bog-1198. Next base: position 780,581 of record CAWINJ010000004.1, on the reverse strand, counting down.
CCCGAACCGGCCCTGGCAAGCTTCGACCGGGCGATCGAGCTCAAGCGCGACTTGGTGGAGGCGCACTTCAACAAGGCCGTCGTATTGCAGGAGTTGCAGCGTTGGGAGGCCGCGCTGATCAGTTACGAGCGCACGCTCAAATTGCAGCCAAACTTCATGATTGCGCTCTACAACCGCGCGGTGCTGCTTGGTGCCTTGCAGCGCCCCGAGGAATCTCTGGCAGCCTACGACCGCTGCTTGAAGGCCTCCCCGACTCACGTCGAGTCACTCAGCAATCGCGGCGTCTTGCTGCTGGAACTCGAGCGCCCGGAAGAGGCACTGGCGAGCTTCGACCGCGCATTGCAGCTCGCGCCGCATCTGAGCAAGGCCCTGAATAACCGCGGCAACGCGCTGCAGCGCCTGCATCGCCTGCAGGAGGCCGTCGCGAGCTTCGACCGCGCGATTGCCGTGGAACCGCAGTTCTTCGAAGCGCTGCGCAACCGGGGCGGTGCTTTGCGCAAACTGGGGCTTGCGGAGGCGGCGCTCGCCAGCCTCGATGCCGCATTACAGATTCGACCCGATCCGGCCACCCTGCTCGATCGCGCGGAAACTTTGATCGATCTGAGGCGTTACGCCGCGGCCATCGCCTGCCTGAACCGGCTGCTCGAACTCGCGCCGGAAACCGGCTATGCACGGGGTCTGCGGCTGCACCTGCAGGGGTTGGCCTGCGATTGGCGTGGCCACGAGCAGAATGTCCGCGAGCTCATCGCAGCGACAAACGCCGGCGTGCGCGCGGATTTTCCGTTCCCCTTCTTGTCGGTTACGGACTCCCTGTCGGCGCAGGCGCGCTGCGCGCAGGCTTTCGCGGCGGACAAATTCCCCCCTTCGCGCGCACCCCTCTGGCGCGGCAAGCGCTATCGGCACCAGAAAATTCGCATTGCCTATGTCTCAGGAGACTTGCGCCAGCATGCCGTGTCGGCCTTGTTGGCAGGAGTGTTCGAAAAGCACGATCGTCGACGATTCGAGACCATCGCCATCTCGCTGCGGCCGGCCGAGCAAAGCCTCCTCGGGCTGCGGATCCGCGCCGCATTCGATTCCTTCGTCGACGTGAGCCGGATGAGCGATCGCGCCGCGGCAGTACTGATGCATGAGCGGCAAATCGATATCGCCATCGATTTGATGGGCTTCACGCAGGGGTCGAGGACGGCGATATTCGCCCATCGCCCGGCGCCGGTGCAGGTGAATTATCTGGGCTTTCCGGGGACCATGGGCGCTGCGTACATGGACTACATCGTCGCGGACGATTTTCTCATCCCGGCGGCGCGCCGCGGGCATTGCACGGAAAAGGTCGTCTGCCTGCCGGAATGCTTTCAAGCCAACGACGACCGGAGAGCGTTCGCTCCCGACACGCCGCCGCGGCGGCTGTTCGGCTTGCCGGATTTCGGCCTGGTGTTCTGCTGCTTCAACAACCACTACAAGATCAATCCCGCCTGTTTCGCCGTCTGGATGCGGCTGCTGCGCTCGGTGCCGGGCAGCGTGCTGTGGCTGGTCGCCGAGGAGCCCTCGGTGCAGGCCAATTTGCGAGGCGAAGCGCGCAATCACGAGGTGGACCCGGAGCGCCTGATCTTCGCGGACCGTATTGCCTATGACGATCATCTGGCGCGCCTGCGCTGCGCCGATTTATTCCTGGATACGCTACCCTTCAACGCCGGAACGACGGCCAGCGATGCCTTGTGGGCGGGCGTGCCCCTCGTGACCTGTGCCGGTGAAGCGCCGGCCGCGCGCATGGCCGGAAGCTTGCTGACCGCTGTGGGATTACCGGAACTCATCACGGGCAGCCTCGAGGCCTACGAGGCGCTGGCTCTCGAGCTGGCGACGACGCCGTCGATGCTGGCCGATCTTCGGTCGCGCCTGGCACGCAATCGGCTCACCTCGCCCCTGTTCGACAGCGAGCGCTTCTGCCGCCATCTGGAATCGGCCTACCTTGCAATGTGGGAGAGGTCCGAGTCCGGCAAGCCTCCGCAAAGCTTTTCGGTTCAAGCGCTGCCCCGAGCAGGCTGAATTGGCCGCCGTGACCCTGGCGCAGCAGTTCTCGTCCGAGATATCGCGCGGCGATGCCTTGGCCCGGCAGGGCTGCGCCGAGGAGGCCATTGCGGCTTACGAGCGCGCGGGCGGTCTCATTCCCGGTCACTCGGTGCCCTTCTCGCGGGCGTCTTGCCTGCGCCTGGCACGAATGTTGGGGCCGGCACCCGCACACATGCCGGCACCGGCGGCGAGCGCGCGGATACAGATGACCTCGCTTGGCGCGAACGGGCGCTTCGGGAATCAACTGCTGCAGTATGGCTTTCTGCGCCTGTATGCCGCGAAACACGGGCTCGTCGCCGAGACTCCGGACTGGATCGGAAGGTATGTCTTCGGGTGCAATGACCCGGGCATTTCGGCGGCGCTGCCGGTGGTCGGCGAAAACGCCGTCGATCTGCCGGCGGCGCTGCGCGGCGATCTCGACTCACCGCCGCGCAATTGCGATTTGCAGGGCTATTTCTGCGGCGACACGCGCCGCTGGGGCCCGGTGGCGGCCGAGTTTCGACGATTGTATGAGCCGGTGCCCGCGATTCGCCACGAACTCGACGCGGCACTGTCTCGCTTGCGCGAACGGGGCCGTACTCTGGTCGCGATTCACCTGCGTCGCGGCGATTTCGGCTATGGGAGATTCTGGATTGCGCCCGCCCCGTGGTACCTCGATTGGCTGCGCGGCATCTGGGCGACCCTCGATCGGCCAGTGCTCTACATTGCAAGCGACGAGCCGGGTATCGCCGCCGTGTTCGCCGAGTTCTCGCCGCTGGTAAGTCGCGACCTCGACGCCGGTTTGGAGCCGATGCCGCTGCTCCTCGATCACTTCATCCTGTCGAGCGCCGACCATCTGGCGATCTCGAACAGCTCATTCTCTTTCACGGCGGCGATGCTGAACGCGCATTTGTCGGCGGCCGTGCGGCCCGATCCGGAGCGCCGCGCGCTGGTGGAATTCAATCCCTGGGCGGCACCTGTGCTGATGGATGAGGCGGCTCCTGCCTCGCTCGCCACCATCACCACCATCGCCGCCATCGCCACGGGCGCCGAAGGGTCCTCATTGGCGGACCGATTTGCCGGCAAAGTGGGCATGGGCAATGCGCATCTTGGGGAAAGGCCGGCATTCATGGTCGCCAGCCTGTATACGCCGAGTTATCGCTCCCTGGCGGAGCGGCTCGCAGCATCCCTGAATCGACTGGGTGTGCCGTTCGCCTTATTCGAAGTGCCGACGGTGCATCGATCCATCAGCGCTCAGGGTACGGACGATCCGGCCTACACCAAGGCCAATTTCCTGCGCTTTTTATTCGACGCCTACAGCGTGCCGGTGCTGTATGTGGACTGCGACTGCGTACTGCGCAGCGAGCCACGGCTGATTCGCTGCCTGGTCGAGGCAGGCACCGAATTCGCCATCTACAATTGGCTGGCGGACGCATACACCGACGCCTTCGTGCCGGTGGAGCTGCGCGGCGCCGACGGCCAGGTGGTCAAGCCGGCCGACCGCTTCTACCGGTTCTGGTACAGCATCGATGCGTTCTCGCCGACGCAGCTGCTGTGCAGCGGCGCAACTCAGTTCTACGCAAACACGGACGCCTCGCGTGCGCTGCTGGACACTTGGGCGGCGGTCATCGCGGAGCATCCCTGCGTCGCCGATGATCAATGCCTCGACGTAGCGTTCAATTTTCGTTTGGCCGGTGAACGAAAGCCCAAAGCTCTATGGCTGGACAAGGCCTATGCCCGTTATTTGTTCTGGATTTACGCGCGGCCGGTGATCGATCACCCGCAGATTCCCGCCGGCAAGCGCCAGCCGACGGCGCCGCACGTACCTCTGCCCGCAGGTCCGCGATACCATCTGCAGCTCGCGGAGATGCGCACCGATGCCCGCCTACTGCCGCGCGATTGCCTCATCGATACTCAGAACAAGCGGCTATTGCGGTCGCAGCCGTCGACGGCGCGGCCGGGACAGGTGGAGGCGGTCGATATCGGGCCCCTATTGCCAGAACTCTACCTCGGCTCCTGAACGCTGCGAACGATGGGGCTACTGCGTCTCACATTGCACGCCCAGACAGAACATCTTCACGGAGATGAAGGTCGGCTGCAAATTGTCCGTCAACTGCTGATAGTTGGCCGCGGAACCCAGGTCCTGGCTCAGCTGATCCACGGCATTCTTGCTGGCATCGCCCAGTGAGTTGGCGCCCGACAGCGCACCGGCTAGAGCTCCCGCTTCGGATACGGGCACACCCGTCGAGGTACCGACCACGGAGATATTGCCGGCGCCGATGACCTGAACCGCCGCGATGTTCAAATTGCCGGCGACGCGGATGCCGGCGTCGCCCGCATTGACGTCGCCGTTCGGCGCAATGAGATTCACCAGGCCGGCGGTTTCGTTGGGCCCCGTCAGAAGCTGGCCGATGCCGCTGCCGGACACATCGTTCACCGGATTGACGAACACCGTACCGCTGGCGCTGGTCTCGATCACGGGCGGCGGCGCGCCCGAGGCGCTCTTCGCGCCATTGCCGGCGTCGATGCTGCCGTTCGAGGCCCACAGAATGATGTCGCCGCCCTCGAGAGTGAGAATGCGCGATTGATTCACCTCGAAATTCTCATTGGCAAAGCCTTCGATGGCTCCCTGACCCAGGACCAGCAGGCCGAGATTGGCGGCCGCCGCCACCGTCGGGTCGGTCGTTGCCTTGATCGAATTGAGCGCCGATGAGGGATTCGGGACGCCGACGATGACCGAGCCGCCGGGCACCAGCAGGTTGATGTCGCCGCCCTGTTCCGTCTTGAGCTGGCTGTAGAACATGTCGATGTCGCCCTGGTAGGCCAGCGTGTTGCCCTGCGCGTTGGTGGCCGGGAACAAGGTATTGATGGCGGCAAAGCCCGGTGCATAGCTCGCACCCTGGGTGGTGTGCGCCAAGCCCGTGGCGCTCAGCACATCGCTGAGCACCTGGGCCAGCAGCGGCAATTGTTGCGCCGGGGTCAGCGCTTCGAAGGACGTCAACGCCGCGCCATAGCTAGAATTCGCACCACCGGCGGGATACAGCTGCTGCATGTACGCAGTCAGCGCACCCGCATAGGCGCCGGGAGTGCCCGCAGCGTTCGGCGCCAAGTAGCTGTTGATGAAGGACTGGGAGGCCGGTTGCCGCAGACCGCCGCCGCTATTGCTGCCGAAGCCGGCGCCGGCGACCAGCGAGGCGCCGCTCGAAGCCAGCCGTGGATCGGTCAAGTTACCGGTGGTGACGATGCCGTCGGAGTCGCCCAAGTTCAACGAACCGCCGGCCAACACTTCAAGGTACCCTGTGCCCGCCAGCTGAATGCCGTTCGAATTCTGCAGCAGCTGATTCGTCAGCGCCGCAGTCGGCGTGGTGTAGCTGATGTTCCCGCCGGCTTCGATCAGCGTGACATCGGAGGGATTGAGGTTCTTGCCCGTGTAGTCGAGGTCGGTGATATTGCCGCCGGCGATCACATCGGCAGCCTTCGGCAAGTCAATTTGCCCGGCGGAGATATTGCCCGTGTCGGCCACGATGTAAACCGGCTGGGTCTCGTTCTGATACAGCGGCTGCTGCGGTAAATTGTTGTTGGGCGGGGCACCGAGGCCGGCCTGCGGCGCCAGCGGACTCGCCCAGGAGGCCGGCGAGGTCTCGTACATGTTTATCTCGAGAGTACCGGTAGGATCCAGTGTGGAAACGCCCGTGATGGAACCCTGCGCCAACAAACTCAAATTGCCCGTCGCCGAGGGGAACAGATTCAGGCCGCTGTTCGCGCTGTTCAAAATGACATTGCCCGACAGAGCCGCAATATTCACGGTCGGCGGGTAGTAGAACCCGAAATCGCCGGCAAGAGAGTAGAGATTGGGCACCCCGCCGTTTTCATTGTTCAGGAAGCTGACGGGTAGAAGAGCGCCGTCGTTTTGCATGACGACGTCGCCCCCGGTGCTGTCGATGTTCAGTGTGCTATTGGCGCCGTAAGTGAAATAATAAGAGGCGGGACGGGTATCTTGGGTATTGCCGACGGTCTGGGGCGTCGTCGTGCCATTGGCGACGGAGTTGATGGTGATTCCCGAGCGTGCGCTCACATCGAAGGTGCCGGTGCCGACGAGCAGCACGGGGAAGATCGGCGTCGTCAGGGGTATGGAGAGATTCTGTTGCTGGACGGTGGGGATTTCCGCACCCAGAGTCGTACCCGACGTCAGCGCGCCGCCCGCGCTGATGGAGGCGTTGCCCCAATCGTCCTCGAAAACTCCGCTCTCGATGTTTCCTCCCGCCTGGACGAGAAGATTGCCGGCGCCGTATACCAGCAGATTCGAGCTCGAGGGCAGCGATCCCGTGAGGCCGAGCAACTCGCCCGTGGAAGGAACCACGGCCGAGACATTGACGATATTGCGGCCCGCGGTCAACGACACATTGCCGCCGCCCAGGGCGCCGATGCCCTGCTCGAAATCGCCGAACACGATCCACCAGCTGGTGTTCTTGGCGATGGCTCCGGTGGTCGCGTTGACCGAGCCTTCCCGCCACAGCCAGTCGGAGACCAGCTGCTCGCTGGGCGCGCTCATGATGTCGTCCGCGGCGGTGACGGTGACGTTGCCGCCGCCGGTGGGATACGAGGCGGTGAACTGTACCCTGCCCGTCCCGGCGGGCGGAGTGAACAGCGCGGATTGCGCCGCGGTCAATGTCGAGGGGATACCCGCGGTGTAAATGACCGAACTCAAGGGATTGGCGGCCGTCACCTGCAAATTGCTGTTGATGTCGTAGCTGTAGTTGTACCCCAGCAGCACATCACCCCCGGCGGCGATGTCGATGCTGCCATCGCCGGTGCGAATGAGATTGCCGGGAGTCACGATGAGATTGCCGGCATTCGGCGTCGGAGTGCCGGTGGTGCTGGCGGTCGAAATCGGCTGCGTGATCACCGCCAGCGGGTTCGCCGCGGTCAAATCGGCGCCCGCCGTCAGCCGATAGGAGGCGGAGTCGAGGTCCGCCGCCGACTCGCCAAATGTCCAGTTCGCGACGGACTGACTATTGTTGGTGAAACCGTCGCTCAGGGAGGAATTGAAAAGCAGATTGCCGGCGGCTCGCAAAGTGAGATTGACCGGTGCGCCGAACGCCGCGTTCCAGCCGTCGAGATCCCAGGCGGTGGTGCTGTTGTCGAGCACCAGGTCTCCCGTGCTGTCGATCTCAATGCCCGGACGCACCTGCACCCCGTTTTTGGTCAATCCCAGAGCGGCAGTGATGGCGGGCGCATTCGCTTCGAATGAGGCGGCGTCGGTGAAGAGCACTCCGTTCAGATCGGCGATATCACAGGATCCTCCGGAACCGCAATTCGAGTCGGTGCTGCCCAAATCGGCGGCCGAATAGGTTTTGAATCCCTCCACCACCACGGCCTGCCGGGTGTTGACATTGACGTACCCGGGGTTCTGCACCTGGATCTGCACATTGCTGTCATCCGCGGTGCGAGGGGCGCGCAGAGTCAGTGTGCCGTCGGTGGCCGCGCCGCCGCCGCCCTGCATGCTGATGACGGTGGGCGCTTGCGGCGTGCCGCCGTTGACGGTGAGGTAGCCCGTGGCCGTGCCCAGAGTAATATTGCCCCCCTGGGCGGGCGCTGCACTGCCGTTGACGCCCACCGGACCGGCCGCGCCCGCGTTCGCGAGCAACTGCGCTCCGGGTTCCAGCGTCAAGCCCGTGCCGGCCCATAACTGAATCGTCCCGCCGCCGGTGTCGAGGGCGTTGCCGCCGCTGGTGTTGATGATGCCGGACACGGTGATGGAGCCCGCGTTGGAGGTCGACAGCACGAAGCTGCCGGCATTGACGTCGCCGGTGACATTGACCGACTCCGCGCCCGTCTGCAGCGACAATGCGCCCGTGAAACCGCTGCCGGCGATCGTGTTGTTGAGCGCCGAGAAGCCCGTGCCCGCGAGGCCGCTGCTCTCATCCAAGGTGAAGTTGCCCTGCAGTTGGCCGGCCGGGGCACTGCCCTCAAGCGTGGCGCCCGCAAACTGGAACGTACCCTGCGGCGCCGATACGCTGAGGCTGCCCGCTCCGCCGCTGACCTTGCCATCCGGAGACGAAGTGCCGGCCACATCGACGGTGGCACCGCCGGCCAAGGTGACATTGCCCAGGTCGGCGACCAGGGAGATCCGGCCGCCGGCGGCCACCGCATCGGTGACCACAAAGCTCTGAGCGGAACCGGCCGCGCTGGTGATCGAACCCTTGCCCAACACCAGATCGCCGTTCGTGGCCTCAAGCGCAATGATGCCCGCCGGCAAGTCGATCACGCCGTTTTGTGCAATCGAGCTGCCCTCGATCGACACCTCCCCACCTATCGGGGGCGCCGGCAACACGGTTTTGCCGGCTCCGGCAGGCAGCAGGGTCACGGCACCGCCGGTAATGATGGACTGACCGGAGGCACTGGCGGCCGTCAGAGCGGCGCCTTGCAGGGTGAGGGGAACGGCGGCGGCGCCGATGCCCACATTGAGTGTGCCGGTTCCCTGCCCCTGAATATCTCCCGTCGCATCGAGATTGACGGCGCTGAACCCGGCGAGGGTTTTCGTGCCCGCGCCCAAGGTAATTTGCCCGCTGTCCGACGAGTTCGCCGCCACGGCACGCAGCGTCAATGCGCCGGTGCCGCTGGGAGTCGAGCTATACACGCCGACGGGTGTCGTTGCATCGGCGTTCGGATTTTCGTTGGAATTCTGCAAGGTGATCGCCCCGGCCTGCAGCACCTTGTTGCCGCTGCCGTATCCGTCCACCGCCCAGGCATCCAGCGTGATGTTTGCCAAGCCGGGAGTCGCCGAGCCCGGTGCTCCGAGATTGACGGTACCGTAGAAATCGATAGTCGAGGTGCTGCCGATGGTCAGCGCTGTGAGGCCGCTCAGCTGGCCCAGCAATTGCGTGCTGAGGTTCAAGCCGCCGGGAGCACCGGCGCCGGTCGGCACATCGCCGAGGCTGACGCGGCTCGAGTAAAGGCCCAGCGCGGGCGCCGACAGGGTTGCGTCCGGTTGCGCGGTGGTATTGCCGGTGCTGTACAACAACAGGCTGCCGCCGGCTTTCACGGTGGCGTCTGCGCCGATCGACAGCTGGCCCGCCGGATTCTGCGGGACGGCCTGGCCGGCGGAGTTGGTAGTCTCGACCGTCAGCGGCGCCGCCGCTCCGCTCGAGGCGCGCAGCAGTGCGCCGGCTCCTTGCAGCACCAACGCGGTCGGCGCGGCATCGAGCGTGCCTTTGGCATTGATCTGGGCTCCCGCGTCGACGCTGATGGCATTCTGCGCAGCGAGAATGATCTCAGGGGCAGTCAGCGCCACCGAGGCATTGTCAAGCTCGATCGCCTGCGTGGCGCCGGCGGTGATTTGCTCGCCGGCGGCGGTGTTTTGAGTGGTGGCGCCCAGGACGATGGTTTGCGCGCCGAGATTGTCGAGCGACTGCGCGTTGACTTGCAGCGCCCCGTTGAGACTGCCGGCGCCCGCCGGGGTGGCGGAATCGACGACCAGGATATTGGGCGCCTCGATCGACACGGCGCCGCCCGCGCCCTGCACGGTAATCGGGGCGCCACTGGAGGTCGTGCCGGACTGATAGCTGCCGGTGGCGAAATTAATGCTGCCGTTCAGCGCGAGGGCGGATGTCGCCGAGATCTGCAGATCGCCGGCATCGGCCGGCAGACTGGGGACGGCGGTTTGATTGGAGGCGGCAGCCGCACTGAAGTAGCTACTCGCATAGGTGTCCGTGTACTGGGATTGGGTACGTACCACGCTGCCGGGAGCGATCAGCACCGTGGAATTCAGGCTGGCGGCGACTTCGGTGCCCGCCACTCCGAGCCGGCCGGCCGTCACATAGGCACCGTCCGACTGCTCCACGGCGGGACCCGAGACGATGCCGCTGTTCGGCTTTTCAATCTGCACGGCGTAAGCGCCCGGCAGCAGCGCGTAGTACGCCGGCAGCAGCGCGTAGGATCCCGTGGCGAGACCCGGGACTCCCGACAAGTAGATGGTCTGATTGCCCGTAGCCTTCGAGCCCTGCTGGTACTGGGCATCGATGGGCGAAAACGCAGAACCCAGGCTGGGCAGAATCGCGTAGGTGTAAGCGCCCATCGCCGCGTTCGCGGGGCTCAGGACATCGAGCGAACCGCCCTCTCCCGCAATGAATTCATAGGCGTAGAGATCGCCGCCGCCGGACAGATCCACCGTGGCGCCCTTGTTCACGGAAACATCGGCGCCGCTCAAGTTGATCGCCTTCGCCGGCGGCGCAGTGATCACCTCCGTAATCAGAGAGTCGGGCGAATACGTCCACTGCTGGCCGTTCACCGTCGATCCGTAGGGAATCACCAGACCGTCCGCCGACACCGAGGTCAGGCTTCCGGCGGTGAGCGTAACCGAGCCCGGGACGGTGAGTCCGGTGGCGGGATCGACGCCGTTGACCGCATTCAAAGTGATCTCGCCCAAGGGAGCGCGCAGCACGCCGCCCTGGGTAATCGTGGGTGCGTTGATCGTCAGAATGCCGCCGGCGGACAGCGGAGTCGCGGCGGTTCCAGGGGAAGCCGCGATGGTCACCGAAGAGCCCGATGTGATCGTAAAATCCGTGTTCGTGGTTGGATAAATCTGCTGCGCCTGCAAGGTCAGACTGCCGGCGGTGTTGAGCGCGGAGCGCAAGCTGGGCTGGCTGGCATCGCCCGGGACGGTTTCGAGAGCGGGCGGTGTATTGACCGGGTTCTCGGCCGACGTGAGTCGAATATCCCCGCTGCTGGTCAAGGTTTCGCTGCTGAATCCGCTCCAACCCGTGATGCCGCGGATGTCGATGAGCTGCGCGCTGACGGACAGGGTGGCCGTGCACTGCAGCGTGCAGGTGGACGCCAGCACGGTCGCGGCATTGGGGTTTTGCGTGCCGCCACCGGAAGTTGGAATGTCGAAATAATCGGCTTCATTGTAATAGTTGCCGAGCGCGACATAGGCCGAGTTCAAATGCAGCGACGCACCGGGATCTCCTTGCAGCACCGGCGCATCGAGGGTCAGGTTCGTCTTGCTCGCCAGAGAGACCGCACCCTCGATGGCAATGATGTCGGCGCTCTTGAGCACAATAGTGTCGAACCCGCCGGTTTCGATGGACGCGGTGCCGATCTGCGCCACACCGCTCTGCAATTGGTTGGACGGCACATAGTCGGCCGGACCGGCCAGCGTCAGCGTTCGCGCGTTCACGGAGTAGAGACTATTGCCGTTTTCCGCGACCAGCGTGGCGGCGTAATCGAAAAGATCGAGTCCCACGCTCAGCGTGCCGCCGCCGGCACGGGCTACCGGCGCTCCATTGAAGGTCGCCGCCTGCCCCTGCAGGCTGCCCTGCAGCACGATGCCTTCACGCGCATCGATGTCGATGCTGCCGGCATTGCCCGCGACCGTGGTCGGCGTCACGCCGTTGGAGCTCTGCACGTCGATGACTGCGGCCGTCCCGCCGACATTGATGACGGAGCCCGGATCGGTAACCACGTAACCCTTGTTCGCCTGCAGCGAAATCGTTCCGCCGGACAGCACCGAACCCTGCCGGTACCCCAAGGGATCGAGCGTGTTGATTTGGGCGTAAGCCGGGGCGTCGAGCAGCGCGTGCGGGCCCAGCAAGATCTGCTGATTCTCGACGTACTCGCCGGTCGGGTTCGTATCGAATTTGGAACCTTCCACTTGCAGCGTAATGTCGCCGGCCGGTGCCAGTATGCTGCCCAGTACTGTGACGCTCCCGGTCTGGCTGTCGGCCCATAAGCTCACACTGGCCAGCGGATCCGTGATGATGGAAGCGTTCTCGCCGAGCAGCACGCTGCCATTGTCCAAGTTACTCGAGTCGGCGGCGGCTCCCGTGGCCGTAAAGCCCGTGGCGGTGAAACTGATGCTGGCCGGCGAGCGCTGCGAGGGCAGCAATGGCTCCAACGCCGTGAAACTCGCCATGTTCGAGCCGGTCGGCTCGAGCAGCATGTCCTGGGTGAACACCAGGTTTTCCTGGATGGGCGCGATCGTGACCGGCTTCGCCCCGCTCTGCGCCGTGCTGCCGATCATCACGTCGTTTTGGCCCGTGATGCTGTAGCTCGCGAAGCCTTGGTTGAGAAAGAAATCCGGGCTCAGCAACAGCTCCCCCGGCGTGCCCGAAGCGGACCATCCGACGGTCACAGAACCGGAGGTGATGGATAAGGAACCGCCTTGGCCCGCGGTCAGGCTGTTCCCAAGCAGCGAGGCCCCTGCTCCAATCGAGACCGACCCTTGATAGGGTGCGCTGTTCACTGGCAGGTAGGAGGCGATGAGATCGATGGCTCCCGCCGACCCCGCGCTGAGCTGATTGCCGCTGTTGACCCAGCCGCCGCCCGAGACATCGATGCGGCTGCCGGCGCCGAGCAGGACGTTGCCGTTCTCGGCGTTGAGAATGACATTGCCGCCGTTGATCGCGATGGGTGCCGTTCCCGGAGCGTTGTTCAACAACGCCGGTGAGTCATTGACCCAGCTGCCGTCGACATCGATGACGGCGCCCGCGCCAAGACTGATGTTGTGCGCGACGGGATCGGAAGTACCGCCCGAGGAGAACGGCTTCGTCACCAGGTCGACGGCACTGGGCGCCCCGACCGTCGCGCCCGGCGGTGTGACTGTGACATCCACCATGGAAAGGAATGAGAACAGTTCGCCGACGACCGGGCCACCGACGCCGGCGTTGGCGGCCGAATTGAGGCTGCCGGCGATATTGATATTGCCGTTGATCGCGATCGACTGGTCGGTGGTGACATCGAAGAATCCGCCCGCTGCGAGATTCAGGCTGGTGCCGGCAGGCAGGTACACCCCGGTGCCGGCAGGCAGGTTCGCCGTGCCTCCCGCGGGTGGATTGACGACGCCGTTGCTGTAGATCGCGATGCGATTGAAACCGCTGCCGGTGAGCTGGGCCGGCGACAGCGTGGTGACCGCTTGCAGATCGGCGGGCAGAGCGGCGTCGAGGTTGGCGTAGTCGAAATCATTCCCCAGAACGTCCGTCGCACCATTGGCCAGCAACACGGCGGGCGCGCGATAGTCCGGATCGCCGGCGGCGTTATTGCAGCCGCAGCCGAGTTCGAACAGACCTCCTTGGGCCAGCGTGCCGGCGGCTCTCTGGTAGGGCCCGACGACGGTGGCCGCCAGCATATTCCCGCGCAAGTAAACCTGCGGACCCAACACCTCGATTTCCCCGGCGTTCGCACCCTGCACGTAGCCCGGATAATAGGTCTGCGAGTTCACGCTGGTGGTCGTGCCCCAGGTGGGATCGGTATACGAATAGCTGTTGGCGGTGCTGACGTATTGAATATCATTGGGCGCGTCGCTGATGCCGTAGATCAGACCGTTGGAGCCCAGCAATTTCGTGGTGCTGGGGCCCAGCCCCCCCTGATAGGCGATGCTGCCGCCCGAAACATTCAACGTCGAGCCGGCGCGCGCGATCACATCGCCGTCGGAGTTCAACTGAATGCTGCCCGCGGCGGTCAGAACCTGATCGATACCTACCTCGATATTGCCGGCGTACGGCGCCACGTTGAACAGAGTCGAGCCCTGGCTGGCGTTGACCGTTACGGTGGTGCCGTGCAGGAAGCCGTTGCGCAGCAGCGGGTCGTTCTGCAGATCGTCGCCCTCCAGCGTGACTTGCAGGATGTTATTGGTGACGGCAACCGGCACATTGGTCAGGCCCGACACGTCGATACTACTGCCGCTGTCCAAGTAAATGCGCCCGCCGTCGTTGTAGGCCGTGCCGGGGTTCGTAAACTGATTGGACGGATTGGTCGCGGCATTGACCAGAACGGTAGCGCCCGGCGCGCGCACCGAAGCGCTGCCCTGCAGGGTGACCGACTGCCCAACCAGCGCCACTTGCGAGGGAATGAAGTTGACCAGGTTCTGCTCACTGACCGTCGCCGTACTGGTGGCGTCGGGCAGCACCTCGGTCACACTGCCCGGGGCCAGCGTCAGTTGGCCGCCTTGATTCGGCAGCAGGGTTCCGAAGCCGGGGGCATTATTGTCGTAGTAGGATTCCGGCTGCCCGCCGGATGCGGTCGCGGAAGTGTCACCGGCGACCAGGTAGATCGAGCCGTTGGCGCTGACGGAGGTCGTCGCCGATACCGTGCCCGCTTGATTGACGATCATTCCCGCCAGAGTCACATTGCCGCGAGCCGCCGAGATGTCTCCCTGGTTGCTGACGGCACTGCCGGCGCTGCCGGTGCCGCCGACATTGCCGCTATTCACTTCGATGAGCAGCCCGCGCAGGGACGGATCTGAGCTGGCGGCGAGGTATACGGTGTTACCGGCTCCCAGAATGGTCTGTCCGTCCGGCGTCGAAATGGTGCCCTGGTTGGTGACCGCCTGACCTAGCAGCATGATGCGGCCGCCGTCGGCTGCCGTGAGCACCGCGCCGGGAGACACGGTGACGGTGCAAGGTGCGGGGGTACATGTGTAGTATCCGCCCGATCCCGCGGCAGCGGCGCTGGTCTGAAACACGGCGGGCAGCGTCCCGGTGACCGCCGCGTTGACGTTATTCGACAAGATGCCGTTTTTGAACAGCGCGTCCGGATCGGTGGATCCCGCCGGCTCGGCAAAATTCAAAGTCGACGCCGTGAGACCGCCGACGTTGATCTGCGCGCCCTTGTTGAAAAGTATGCCGTTCTGATTGTAGAGATACACCTGCCCGTTGGCGTTCATTGCGCCGGCAATGACGCTGGGGTTTGCGCTCCAGATGTTATTCAGGATCTCCGCGGTGGCCGAAGGCTGCACGAAATTGACCTTGTACCCGCTCGCGATATTGAAGTTGGCCCAATTGAGGATGGCGTTGGCGCTGGCCTGAGTGACGGTCATGGTCGTGCCGCTGACCGAGGCCCCGGCGGCTCCGTAGCTCACGAAGGTCTGGGCCGAGCTGCCGCAGTTGCCCGCGAGACAGGGCGTGGGCAGCACCGAGGGCGGCTTTGCGTCCACGGCACCCGCGAGACAGGCAATAGAAAGGCTTATCCCGGCCAAGGACCGCGAACCAAAACGCGAGGCTGTTTCCCGACTGGACTCCATGCCGCCGGCTCCAGGCCCGGTGGTTTTGCGATTTGCTGCCATGATTCCGCCTGAATGAGCCGGCGGCCGGCCTTGGGCGCGGCGCCGCGATCGGGATGTTATGTGTCCAAGGATATGAATCGAACATTGCACGCTGATGAAACACCCGGCACTTGTCACGCCTTGGTCATGCGCAATGCTTAGCTTTCTCGAATGAGCAGCGCCATTCGACTCCCATGACAGGTTACCAGCGCGCCCTCGCGTGCCTGCAGCAGGGCCGGCTCGATCAAGTCCAGAGTCTGTGCGCCGAGATCCTGCAAACCGATCACCGGCACTTCGCCGCGCTGCATCTGCTGGGTTTGGCGTCCTTGCAAGGCGGCAACGCAGCGCGGGGCATCGAATTGATGCGGCATTCGATTGCCATCAATCCGCACCAGCCGGACGTCCATGTGAACATCGGTAATGCCTTGCTGCGGCTGCGGCAACCCCTGGACGCGCTCGTGAGCTGCGACGCCGCCCTCGCCCTCAAACCCGATTATGCCGACGCCTGGATCAAGCGGTGCAGCGCGCTGCGGGCCCTGAATCGCCGCGATGAAGCGCTCGGCGGCTACGCTCAGCTACTCAGGATCGAGCCTCGGCACCTCGAGGCGCTGCACCTGCGCGCCACTCTCTTGATGGAATTGGATCGGCTCGACGATGCGCTGGCGGATTTCGATGCCGCAATTCAAATGGGCGCCGCTTCGGCTGCCATTCACGTCAACCGCGGTAACGCGCTGTTTCGACTGGGCCGGCTGCCGGAGGCTCTGACGAGCTACGACGCGGCGTTGGCGCTCGCCCCCAATGACGCGGATGCGGCGTTCAATCGGGGCAATGCCTTGCTCAAGCTGGGTCGCTGGCCCGAGGCGCTGGCGAGCTACGACGCCGTCGTTGCGCGGCGGCCCGGGCTTGCCAAGGGGCATTATTATCGGGGTACCGCCCTGCGGCGGCTGCAACGCCCCACTGAGGCGTTGGCGAGCTTCGAGCGGGCGCTCGCGATCAATCCCCATTATCGCGACGGCTGGTGCGGCTGCGCGAATGCGCTACGCGATCTGGGCCGTTTTACCGAGTCCCTCTCGGCCTATGATCGGACGCTCGAACTCGACCCGCGCAGTCTCGAGGCCCTGAGCAACCGTGGCCGGGTTCTGCTGTCCTTGAATCGACCCGCCGAGGCTGCCGAATCTCTGGAGCGGCTGTTTGAGATCGACCCGGTGGCCGCGCCGGCTTACAACTTTGCGCTGGGCAATCGACTGCATGCCCGGCTGATGTGCTGTGATTGGCGGGATTTCGAGGCCGCGGTCCGGGATATCTTTGCGGGCGTTGAGGCCGGCCAGCGAG
This sequence comes from uncultured Gammaproteobacteria bacterium, assembly GCA_963837435.1. GTDB lineage: Bacteria > Pseudomonadota > Gammaproteobacteria > Steroidobacterales > Steroidobacteraceae > Bog-1198. The sequence continues at coordinate 764,167 of CAWINJ010000004.1, read as the reverse complement.
TCACGCTGCCCTCATTGTTCGTGGCGACCAGCGACTCGGCCGCGGCGCAATTGAAGTGCGCGCGGACTTTTGTCGACGACAATTGGACCGCGGACGGGTTGACGCCATGGAGCGGCCGGCGCTACCGCCATGAGAAGATTCGCCTCGCCTATGTCTCTGCGGATTTTCGGGAACACCCCGTGGCGCTGCTGATGGCGGGCATATTCGAAGCACACGACCGCGAGCGCTTCGAAACGACCGCCATTTCGCTGCGGCCGCAGGATGGCAGCGCCGTCGCCGGGCGCATTCGGGGAGCGTTCGGTCAATTCGCCGAGGTGACGGGGCAAACGGACGCTGAAGCCGTGGCTTTCATGCGCGAGAGAGAAATCGACATCGCGGTGGATCTGACGGGATATACCGACGGGTTTCGGCCCGGAATATTCGCGCGCCGCGCGGCCCCCATCCAGGTCAACTATCTCGGGTACCCGGGCACGCTGGCCGCGAACTACATGGATTACTTGATTGCCGACCGCACGGTCATCCCGGAGACCGATCGGGCCTTTTACACGGAACAAATCGTGTACCTGCCTGAGTGCTACCAACCGAACGATGCCGGGCGGGCAATGGCGGAGCCCGGACCCACACGGCTGCAATGCGCTCTACCCGGCACGGGCTTCGTGTTCTGCTGCTTCAATAACCACTACAAGATTCTCCCGCCGATGTTCGGCATCTGGATGCGCCTTTTGCGAGGCGTCGACGGCAGCGTGCTGTGGCTGGCGAAGAAGAGCGATGCGGTGATGGGCAATTTGCGCCGTGAGGCTCAGGCACGAGGCGTGTCGCCTGAGCGATTGGTGTTTGCGCCGCGGCTGCCGAGCCTGCAGGATCATTTGGCAAGATATCCACTGGCGGACCTGTTTCTGGACACGCTGCCGTTCAATGCGCACACCACGGCTAGCGACGCACTCTGGGCGGGACTGCCCGTGCTGACCTGCCGCGGCGGTTCTTTCGCCGCGCGCGTCGCTGCCAGTCTGCTGAACACCGTTGGATTGCCGGAACTGATCACCCACAACCTGCAGGAATACGAATCGCTCGCCCTGCGGCTCGCAAACTCCCCGGCGCAACTCATGCAGCTGCGCACCCGCCTGGCCATCAATCGTCTCGCCTGCCCGCTGTTCGATACACTTCGACTGTGCCGACACCTCGAGGCCGCCTACACCGGCATGTGGGAACGATGGCAGCGGGGCGACGCGCCCGAGAGTTTCCAGATTCCGCCGCTGCCTTGAACCTGGTCGTCGCATCCAAGGATTGGCCTGACGCGGGCGACGCTCAATAACAAAGAAGGCCCCGTGCTGCCACGGGGCCTTTGGATCTGCGCCTCCCAACCCGTTGGTTGGGAGGCTCATGCCTCATCGCAATATCAATTAAGCGGATCGGAGCCGTACGTGATCGTACCACCGGCACCGCTGGCGCCGCTGTCCGTTGCATCGAAGCTCGGCTGCAGCGGAGCGGCCGTCACGCGGTTACGCGTATCCAACACCACACCGGCCACCTGTGCGGGGGCCAACACGGGGTCCACCAACACGCCGGTCACCGCCAGCGGGAAGGCCTTCCCTGAATTGGCGCCGGCCAGCGATGCGGCCTGCAGATTGTTGCGAATCCCATAGGCCATGGCGACGTTCGGCGCCGAGCCCGCCGGAGCCGTCGTAATGACGCCCGGAGAAGAGGCCACGAGCAGCCCGGAACGGTAATTGAACGAGTTCTGCAAGAAGTAGTCGTACGCACCCGTGACCACATTCGTGTACGACGTAGAGGTCGTGCCGTTGATGTTGTCGTTCGTCCCACCGGTATCGATGCCGACACCGTCGATCTTGACGAACGAGTACGCGGTGTTCCCGCCCACCAGGTTCAGACCCGGAGCCTCCTGGGCAGCGAGAACCGTGATTGCGTAATCACCGGCCGCATTGGCGTTCTCGAGGTCGGTCACGCAAGCAGCCGTGCTGGCTTCCTCGACGTCCTGGTAAGTTCCCGACAGGTTCAGGATTGTGTCGGTGTACCCACCGTTAACGTTGGTCGCCGTTACGCTATTGGGTTTCAACGCGGCGCCGGCATAGCCATTGCTGCCCGGATAACTTAAGAAGTACTGGTTTTCACCGGCCTTGGTGCCCGAGCCCGAGCCGCGGTCGAGGAACCACATGGGCTTGGAGGGGAACTGCGTGCCGTCGTCGGCGAACACCTGGTTCCAATTTTGCGTCGTGCCCGTGAGGATGCCGACGATCTCAGCCTTGGTGAAACTAGTCTTCGGATGCGGGAACGCCGTCGTACCTTTGTACACGGTGTTGGGAACGGCAATACCGAATACGTCGTCGTACACGCCTTCTTGGGCAATGCCCGAGAGTTGCGCCGTCGTGAGTGCAGTCGTGCCGTTCAGGTTGTCAAAATAATTGAACAGGGGCACTTCGACATCGGTCACGCCGAAATCCGTGGGTTGGCTGTTCGAATCGACGGCCGTGAACGTGTAGCTCGGGTTCGAAGGAGTAGGTGTGCCAGAATTACCCGTCGCGGTGGCGCTCAGAATCGAAGCGATCGTCGGATACGGCAGCAGAGAATTGGCCGAGCCCGAGGGAGAGGCCAACGGGAAGGCGCCATTCGGGAAGCTGCCGTGGTTGAACTTGTAAATGAACATGATGTTCGTGGCGGTGGGGAATACCGGATTGGCGACGGTTGTGCTCGTCGTGCCGGTGACGATCAAGTAGCTGCCGCTGAGACCCTTGCCGGTGTCGGTGTATACGTCGACCGTACTCGGGTTGAGCAGATTGTACAGCGCCGAATAGACCGAGTTCTCTTGCGCGGAACCGCCGGCTTCGTAGAACGAATAGGTGAGAGTTGCGGTGGGAGCGAGGGCATGCGCGCTAGTGCCCAATACCGTGGCAACGGCCGCGGCAATAAGCTTGGAAGAAGACTTCATAAAAATTCCTCGTATGAGTGTTAATTCAGGTTGCTTACGCGGCAACGCCGTTCAGCGGCGTCCGGTCGGAGGTGGACTGGCCACGACGCGCGACGAGACCCATCAGACCAAGGCCCGACAGCAGCAGCAGCAGCGGGGTCGGCAGCGGGACAGAAGTTCCACCCGGCTCGGAGTAAGTCAATACTCCGGCGGAAGTCAGGTCCCAGGTGCCCGTGAAGGTGGACACCGAGGCGCCATTGCGTGTTCCGGCCTGATTCGTCGTCGTTACAGTGTAAAAATTCAACGCCGTGTTGAGAGCGGCATTGTCGCTGAGTACGCCCGCCGCGCTCTGCAAATTGCCCTCGTAACCACCGCCAGCCCATGTGTTGGCGGCCGGAGCGCTGGTTCCGTTATAGGTGGCGCCACCGGCGGGATTCAGGATCGTGAGCTCGAACGAACCGATTTGCTGCTGCGCGAGGGCGGCTTTTGTGCCGGTCGTAACCGTCGGAGTGCTGGTCCCCGTCAGCACTGTAACGCCTTGTGGTGTGCCGGAAGCGGGCGTATAGGAGCCGACGACGGAATAGTCGAGCGTATCCGCAACACCGCCTGTATCTGACTCACCCGCCAGGAACTGCGCATAGGCAGCGGATGAAAGAGCGTTTGTCGCCAAGTCCGTCGAGTACGCGGTTGGGTCGGTAAAGGACGAAACGGTCAACCCCGTGTCGAACATGAAAGACGTGCCGTTCGTCGTGTCTACGATGTTCACGAAAATCGTGCCGTTGGCGCCCGAGTTCGTCTGCGCGAACGCGCCACCCGAGCATGCGAGTGCAACGGCACCCGCTAGAACTGTCAAGCCAGTTTTGATACGCATTAAAGAAACTCCCATGAGGTTTGAAACGAAAACTTTTGAGACTCAGTGGTAATCCCTACCGCAGCGGAGCGACTCTTCGGTGGTCGCGCGGCGCTTTCAGGCCCCATGCTCTCGACTAGAGGCATGCTCGCAGAGCAAGACGTCTACAGAGTGTCGGTTCTGTGACGAAGGCATAACATTTGCCGATGGCGCCGCGACGCCGGCACTGGATTTTCAAAGGCCGAGTGTGCTGGCGCCTTGCGATGTATGACGAACGTATCTCGAGCAGATGACGCGTGATTCGGCGCAAGTCCAACGGCGCGCAACATTGAGCGGCGTCATCGACAGGGGAATGGAGAACAACGGAACTCGAGCGAATCTATTGTTTGATCTTCTGACTCGCGAATTTCGCCTGGTATTCCTGCACGACGTTCTCGATGTCCACTTCCTTGAAGCCGAACACCGGGTCCTTTTGCGACAGCGCGGCCCAGACTCCCTTTTTCTTGTAGCGGTCGAGAACCGCTTCGGCGTAGCTGTAGAGCTTCAGATTCTTGTCCTCGCAGCTGGCGGTGGCGGTCCTGCTCTGCTCCAGGATCTGCTTGACCTGAACGAGTTCGGAATCGCGCGCGGCCAACTGTTTGGCCGTGTCGCTTTGCTTGGCATTGGCTGCCGCGAGGCGCGCCGCCGCATCGTTGAGCTGCTGCTGGAGCTGCGCCTGGGTACCCTGGACCGAGGCCAATTGGGTGCGCAGGGATGACTGCGCCGCCTTGGAGCCGCTCTGTGTCGTGGCGAGCTGCGCCGTCGCCGCTTGCAGCTTTTGCTCCGCGTCCGACTTGGCGCGGGTCAATTCCGCATTGTCGGCCTGCGCTTGGTGCAGAGCCTCCTGGGTTCTACGCAGCATCTCGCGCGCGCGCGCCACGGCATCGTCTTCGGCTGCACGGACGATCGCCGGCGCCGCGCACGCCAGGGTCGCGGCGGCGGCCAATCCAATGAAGATGCTGCGCATCGTCGCTCCTCAGAATGTCGATCTGACATCGAGCTGCAGGACGTCGATCGAGAGCGGCAGACCGCCGATCGAGCTGTCCGCCCCGGCGAGCTCCACGCCGTCGATCTGCTTGGCGCTGAACCAGCGCAGATTGACATAGGTGTTCTTCTCGAAGGCGTACTTGGCGCCGAGGAAATAGCCCTGGGCGTCCGTGCCGCCCAAGTGGAAGTCCTGATCCGTGAATGCATCCAGCGTGGCATCGCGCTGCACGTATCGATAGCCTATATAGGCGGCCCAGGCATGCTTTTGCTGCATGTCGGGATAGCCGATCGTCAGGCGCGTTTGCCAGCCCCTGATTTGCGGTTCGACTTTATATCCCGTGCGCTCCTCGATTTCGCGCTCGTTGAATCCGAGATTCTTGACCCAGTCGCCGTCGATGATCACATGCGTGACACCGACGAAGCCCAGATCCAGCGAAGTCGACACATTGGCCACATGAAATTTCGAAGCCAGGCCCCAGAGATAGTTCTGCGTGCCGTCCTGGGCATTGAGCAGGCCGTTGATGTCGAATACGGTGTTGCCCGTCTGCCGGTACGGGGCTGCGGAGTCGCTGTACGCCGTGGAGTAAATGGTGGGATTGGGCGTACCCTCGATGTGGCGGTAGTCGTATAGCGCCGCGCCGAACTTCAGGGCCGAGGCCTCGTCGAACTTCAATTCGAACCCGCTCTGGTAGGCGTACAGCCACTTGCTGTCCGCGCTGTTGGTGGGCGTGGGGTCGATCTGAAGCATGGGCAGGGCACCGACCGTCGTGAAGAGGATCAGATCGGAGGTGACCTGCGGACGAAAGCCGATCACCACCCCCTCGAGGCTCACATCGTCGGCCCACACCAGGGTGGTGGGCCTGAAGTAGGGATTGCCCACCCGCCCGGCCGAGAAGGTCAGCCAGGATTCGGGGCGATAGGCGATGTAAGCCCGATCGAATCCTACCGTGGAGCGCGATTCGTAATTCCCCAGAGTTTGGTTCTCCGAACCCGGGTTGCTGCCGGCACCCACGCCGCCGGTGGCCAATCCCATGCCCACGGTCACCGTGTCGCCCACCGTCGCATCGAAGCCGAATCGGGCGCGGATGCGCAGGCGATTGTCGGCTTCGGTGCTGTTGTCGATGTTTACACCGTAGGCCTGCAGCACCGCCACCGGAGCGTTCGGCATATTGTCGGTCGGAAACCGGTCGGCTTCCGCGCGGACGCGCATGTCTCCATACCAGGTGAAGTGCCTGAGCCAATCCGGAAACGCCCCTGGCTCACCCCAGCGTTCGGTCTTGGCTTGAGCCAGAACGTCCTGCTTGACCTCCTCCCCGATCTCCTGCTTCACCGTCTCGGGGATGTACGGAACCCGCACCACCCCGGGTGCTACGGGCGCCGCAGCCGCACCGGCGACGGCAGGTGCGGCGGGTGCCGCCGCGGGGGTGCTCGGCGCGCCGCCCGTCTTTGCGGCTGCCGCTCCTTTCTCGCCGGCCTGCTCCGCCTGCGCGATCAGCGCGTCGGCCTTCGCGCGGGTGAGCACGCCCTGCTCCACCAGCGCGTTGACCAGAGCGATCGTGGTGTCGCGCAGCTTGCGCAACTCGTCGGCCTCGTCGGCATGGCCCGGGGTCGCCGACAGGAGCAGCAACACGAGTGCGTAGCACCAACCTTTTTTCATGATGAATCGATCCCTTCGTTTCAATATCTAGCGAACGCTGATCTGCAAGCCAACGGGCATGGGCATATCCGCGAGCGGCGCTTCGTCGACTCGATTCAGGTCCGCGAGCGCCGCCCGCACCGATCGTTCGGCCTCGCCGTCGCCGCCCGCCACGCTCAGTCGCTGCACCGTCCCATCCGGCGCCAGCCACACAAAGAGCTTGACGTTGGTCACCCGCAACTTGTGCCGGGTCAGTTCGTCCTGGATGAGCTGTTCGAGATGCCCCACGTAGGCGGCGTAGCGCGAGCCGTTGCCGATGTCGCCGCCGATGTAGTCCTGTTTGACCTCTCCGGAGGCGAAGGCGCTGGGGCCCTCACCGGCCTGACCTTCCATTTTCAGCTGCTCGGGCTCGGGCGGAGTTTCCTGCTTGGGCGTTTCGATTTGCTGCTTGGGTTGCTCTTCCTTGGGTGGAACCTTGATCTCCGGAGGTGGAGGCGGCGGCGGTATGTCGGGCAATATCATGATGCGCGCCATCTGGCGCTTCGGCCCAGCCGGTCCGTGACTCAGATTGATGCCGCCCCAGACCACGGCACCGACGAATCCCAGCATGCCGACACCGATGACGGCACGCCGCAGCCAGAGCTTCGCCGCCGGGGGCTTGTGACGGTAATCCGCGTAATCGCTCATCATGAGTTGCCCTTCCTTACCTTCAGATCCTCGCCTAAGTTCAGGTCCTGGCCTATGTGCCGATCCGGGCGGTGACCAATCCCATGTTCACGCCGAGGCCATTGCACAGGTCGATCACCGCGATGACCTTGGCGTACTGACTGTGCGCGTCGCCCTTGATCGCCACGGACATTTTCGGATCGCGCGACTGCGCCAGCTTGAGCTGGGCTTCGAGTTCCGCGAGGCTGACCCCCACGCCATTGATCAGCACGGCGCCCGCCGCCGTCACCTGCACCACCTTCATCTCGTGATGTTCGGTCACCGGCTTGTTGGAGGGCTTGGGCATGGAAATCGTCAGCCCTTGAATCGTCGCCGTGGTCATCAGGATGAACACCACCAGCAGCACATAGGCCAGATCCAACATCGGCGTGACATTGATGGTGTCGTAGGGCTTGGCGTCGTTGTGGACTTGCATTACGAGGTCGCCCGCTTCGTCACCAAGCCGATTTCCGTGATGTCCAGACTCTTGGCCACCTCCAACACGTCCATGATGGTCTGATACTGCGCGGCCGCATCGCCCTTCAGCACCACCGGAAGGTTGGGGTTGGCCGCCTTGTACTGCGCCAAACTCACGCGCAGCTGCTCCATGGTGACGGGGTAGGCGTCCAGATAGACGGCGCCGTCCGCGGTGACGGTAATCGCCCGGGTCTGCGGCTTGCCGAGGTTGTTGGCGGCCTGGGTGAGCGGAGAATGCACCCGCACCCCTTGCACGGCGGCGGTCGTCAGGATGATGAAAACCACCAGCAGCACGTAGGCCAAATCCAGCATGGGCGTGACATTGATGTCGTCGTAGAGCTGATTGGTTTCCTGCGGACCGGCGGACATCACTGCGCTCCGTACGCTTCGGCGACGCGGGTCACGAATTCGTCGATGAAGATCTGCATGTCGGAGGAGATGGTCTTGATGCGCGAAGCGAGATAGTTGTATCCGAACAGCGAGGGGATGGCGACGCTGAGCCCCGCCACCGTCGCCAGCAGCGCGGCAGCAATGCCCGGAGCAATGGCGTTCACATTGACGTCGCCCGCGGCGGCGATGGATGCGAAGGTGATCATCACACCCACGACGGTGCCCAGCAGCCCCAGGAACGGCCCTCCCGCGATGGCGATGGTCAGGAGCACCATTTGGGAATTGAGCGCATAGCCTTCCCGCACCGAGTCGGCGTCGATGCTGGCTTTGACGGCGTCGAGCGACGGGCCGGACAGACGCCGTTCGCTCTGTCCCACCTTGCGTTTGATCAACTCCCGCATGCCGGCGCCGTACAAGCGGTACAGCGAAGAACCCGCGAATTGCTCGGATGACTTTGCGCTCCCGAGAGCCAGCACATCCTCACTGTCGCGAAATTGCTTGAGAAAAAACTGGTTCGCCTTGTCGGTGCGGGTGACATACAGCGCCTTGCCCACCATGACGACCACGGCGATCAAGAACATGACGGCCAGGATGCCGATGATGGCCCAGGCATCCGGTGTCAGGCTCTTGAATAGGATCCCGAAATAGCTGTTGCTGCCGCTGCTGCTTTCGCTGCCGGAGGTCTCGGTCTTGCTGGCGATGAGCTTGGCGTCCGCGCTCTGCGCGGCGTAGGCGAGTTTGATCCAGTCGGCGCTGCGCGCCGTACCGGCGAGGTCGAGCTCGTCGATGAGACCCTGGTAGCCCTCGCCGGCCCGAATCTCCCCCTCGATCGCGGGACCTGGGTTGGGCACATCCCCTTGACCTGCTTGCACGCCGTTGACATACAAAGTGAGCTTGCCCGAGGCCAGGGTCATCACGATCTGCGACCAGGTGGCCGCTGCGATATCGCCGCCGTCCAGGGTAAGCGATCCGATCTTGGCGGTGAGCTTGCCGGCGGCGAGGGCCAGCACCAGCGGCCCTTGCGCATACAGGGTGCCTGCCGCGGTATCGGGTCTCACCCACAGGGACAGCGTGAACGGGGCGCCGGAGGCGAGCTTCAGCTTATCGTTCGCGGGCCAGACGATGGGCGCGCCGGCGAGGCGCGCGCTCTGGCCGATGAGGCCATTGGCCTCGATGGCGGTGGCGGCCGTGGCCTTGATGGCGCCGGTCTGGTCGGCGGCAAGGCCGTCCTTCTCCGAGAAATGAAACGCGGCCAGGGTCGCGGCGTCGGCGACCGCCGCGGCGGTACCGGCACCGCCGGTGTCGGATGCCGCCTTGTCGTTGCCGGCATAGACATAGATCACGTTCTTATCGGTGCCCGGCAGGACGCTGGGGACTTGCACCCAGAGCACCGCCAGTTCATTGACGCTATCGAAACGCTCGATCCAGAACTTCAGCGGGGTTTTGTCATCGCCCGCCACCACCCGCAGATCGGATCCGTCGGCCTTGGCGCCGACGAAATCGAAGTTGCCCGAGTGCAGACGCACCGGCAGCACGATGCCGGTAAGCGTCTCCTGCACCGGCACGCCGGCGTCCGAGGTATTCAGGGTCACGGCGGTGCGTTGCTTCCAGTCGCCGTTCCACCAGGCTTGCGCCAGCGCGGGAAGAAGCAGCAATACGACCGTCAGAACTTTTACTGTTTTCATCATGGGAATCGCGAACCCTTTACTTCGGCGCTACCAGGTGTAGTTGACTCGGAACTGCGCGCTGTAGCTGCCCTCTCGGGTGACGTACCCGGCGGTGGCGGCGCGCGCACCGTCGAGATCGGTGGACAGACCGCCGACCTTGAATCGGAAGCCGATGCCCTCGCTGGCCAGGTCATACCCGGTGCGTTGCGCCGGCAAGGGATCGAGAATGCGCACCCGCGCGCCGTCGGCAAACAAGTACCAATAGGATTGCGTGATGCGCGGATGCCCGGACAGTAGTTGCGGCGTGCGCAACTCCACCGATCCTCTCAAGCCGTTGTCTCCCAGCCGTTCGGATTCGGTATAGCCGCGCACGCTGTCGACGCCGCCCGCGCCGTACTGCTCGTTGCTGATGAGAGGTCCGCTCGCGAGTTGCCCGTCGACCTTGGCCACGAGACTGAAGCTTCCCGGAAGAAGCTGCTGACGCTGCAGGCTGGGGTGGAATATGAAATAGGAAGGACCGGCGCCCGCGCGTTTGACCGAGAATTGCTCCGCGTCGGTGCCCAGGCCCCGCACGAGGAAGCTCATTCCCAGGTCCAAAGTGGTGCTGCTGCGCCCGGCGGTGGTCGCGGCGGCCAGCTTCGCCGTGCCCGGCGGCCCCAGCCAAGTCGCCGTGTACTGCAGCGAGAATGGCGGGTATTTGGCGGGCGAGGCGAGAGTATCGGAGCCTTGCAGGGTCACATCCTGTTTGAAGTCCTTGTAGTCGAGGCCCGCGGTGAAATTGTGATAGAAGGTCGGACTGGTGGAGGGCAGCGGCTCGATCAGGCGTATGCCGTAAATATTGCCGTTGCCGATCACATCCAGGTCGCCGACCGCCGCAATATTGCTGTCGGAGCGCACGGCGTAAATCGCCCAGACCAGGCCGCTCTGCGTGGGGATCACGTAGGAGACCGACCATATCTTGGCCTCGTCCGGATGTTCCGGGGCCGTCTGATATTGCACGCTCACGCTTTGATTGCGCTGGAACAGATTGTCGTAGCTCACCTCGCCGATGAGGCGCAGCTCGGCGGTATTCGCGCTGTAGCGATTGTCGGCTTCCAGCATGGCGTGGAAGGGCAATTGATCCTGGACATTGAGATCGACGTCCACCTGCCCGGGCGTGGTCGAGGCTCGCAGCACGGGGGTGACGTGCAGATCCTCGGTGTGATTCACCTGCGCCAGTTCCTTTTGCACTTCCTGGAAGTTGGGGACTACGCCGCCCTGCAATTGCGGCACGGTCGCATTGATCACCTCCAAGGAGTGGTATCGAGATCCCTTGATTTGCACCTGGCCGACAGGCGCCTCCACCACGGCCAGCCTGACCACTCCGGAGCTGATCTCCTGCTGGGGAATATTGACCAGAACCGTCTGATAGCCATGATCGTGGTAGATCTTCTCGAGGGCCTGGCGGGCGGCCTCGATGTCCTTGATGGTCTTTCCTTCGCCCAAGTACGGCGTCACGGCGCGTTCGATGTCGATGGCGCGCATCAGGGTATTGCCTTCGACTTGGTACTCCAAGACTGCAAAGTTCTTCACTGCGGCCGACGCGGCGGGCTGAGCCGTGGGCGCCGCCGCATCGCGGCTGGGTGGCGGCGCGGCGGACTCCGCGGATCCGGCCACGAGCGGACTATGCAGCACCGAGATTGCCATGATTCCCAAAAACCTCTTGGACGCCATCATCGGCTCGCTGTACTCGTCACTGTCGACACACCGGATCCATGCTGAATGAACGTGAACAGTCACCTGTGCGTGGCCGCACCGCCTGTGGCCGATTCGCCAACCAACGATTCCGCCGCCTCGAGCGACCATCCCGTCAGACTCCGAGGAAATTGCTTCAGCCCGCGACTTGCAGGCCCCCAGCGGATTTAAGGCCAGCAATGGTCACGGACGACAATGTCATTTGTGTGACGGCCAATGATGTTTCTCGCCGGCATCGCGCACCGATGACGTTCAATTGGGCGAGACGCGCGGCGAAATTACGCCGCCGACATGACTACGCGATGGGGAGGCTTGGGCGCGGACTGTGGATGGGGGCTGTCATACTGACCGTCGATTTCCGTCAACTGATCCCCCAGGGCATCGCGCAGGCATTCGAGTTCCATCAGTTTCGAACGGGCACGCCGCCAAGCCGTCTCGGCGGTCTCCATCACTTCGCGCAGCACCTCGCATTCGGCCTGCATGGCCCGCGCCGCGGCAATCGAGCAAAACCAGCGGCGTTCAAGCAGATTGGCCGCGGCGTCCCGATCCATAGAGCAGTCGATCATTGTCGGCTCCTTCAGGCTCTCAGTCTCGACCCAGCATGCTGTCTTCGAGGCGCTCTATCTTCGCCATGATCCTGGCCTTCAGCGCCTCGGTCCGCTCCACACGGTCGCGCGCCAGATCGAGCAGTTTGGAGTCCGTCTTGGATCCCGTGGCCAAGGACTGATAGTCGGCGCGCGCCACGATGCTGGATTCGTATGCCTGGCGCCATTCCTGTTCCAGACTATTCATACGGCTGTCGAGATCGAAGTCGAGACTGCTCATGGTTTCTCCTGGACGAGGGTTATGTCCAGATGCTGCCTCGCCAACATGACGGTTAGCAGACAGTAATGCGGCAATTCGTTTAAAGAGAGTCCCCACGGGGAGGCCCTCGGCGACCAGCGCCGGTCCAGGCGGGGCCGTGATTCGGCAGCGCCGCCGGCGGCCGCTACTGGCGCGTCGGAACCGGCGGCTGCCGCGGGCGCTGCACCCGGCTCATCCAGGAGCTCGCGGCAATCGCTACGTCCTGAAGCGTGACGGCCTTGAGCGCGGGCTTGAAGGACCCGGGCACTGCGCCGCTCAGCCCCAAGGCCAGGTCCTTCTGCAGTGCATGCCAGGGCTTGCTCCACATTTCGTCATTCGGGTTCATGTCTCTCACTCGGTTCAAGCGGCTTGGCCGACGGGCAACGCGGCGGCCTTCTCGGGTACCGGCTGCTCGCGCAATTTCGGCCAGTCGATCAGCCTCAGGTGGCCGTTCATGTCTTCCACCAGCGAGGTGCAGCTCTCCACCCAGTCGCCGTCGTTGCAGTAGAGGATGCCGTCGATGTCGCGCATTTCGGCGCGATGGATGTGACCGCAGACCACCGTGTCCACCCCGCGCTTGCGCGCGGCCTGGGCGACGGCTTCCTCGAAGCTGCCTATGTATTGAACCGCGGTCTTGGCCTTGTTCTTGAGATAGGAAGACAGGGACCAGTGCGGCAGGCCGAACTTGCGCCGCACCCAGTTGATGTAGGGGTTCGCCGCCAACAGCACGTCATAGATGTCGCTGCCCAGCTTGGCGAGCCATGGGCTGCACTTCACCACGCTGTCGAACTCGTCGCCGTGCAATACCAGCATGCGTCGGCCATCGGCGGCCTGATGCACGTATTCGCGATGAATTTCCAGGTTGCCGAACACCGCGCCGTCGAATTCTCGGAACACCTCGTCATGATTGCCGGGGACGAAGATCACCTTGGTGCCGCGCTTGGCCTTGCCCAGGATGGTCCGCAGCACATTGTTGTGCGATTGCGGCCAGTACATGCTCTTCTTCATGCTCCACACGTCGATGATGTCGCCGACCAGGAACAGGTGATCCATCTCTACGTGGTGCAAGAAATCGAGCAGCCAATCGGCGCTGCAGCCCTTGAAGCCCAGATGGATGTCTGAGATGAACACCGTCCGCAAGCGCAGCGGCGTTGGGGGGTTACGTTCGAGCATATCTCCTCCTCCGTTCCTCGCCTTGGCGCCAAGATCGCGATTTCTTGTTACGGAGGCGTTACTCGGGAAAGAAGATTTGTTTACAAACAAGGAGCTTAGGCGTGGAACATCGCGTGGAACAGTAGAAATGAGATCTAGTGCTCATTCCATCCGAGCGACGCCTGGGGCCGCAAAGCGGTAGCCGAAGCCGCGCACCGTCTGAATGTAGGCCTCGTAGCCGGGCTCCGTGAGGATCTTGCGCAAGCGCTGCACATTGACGTCGACGGTGCGCTCGTCGACCTCGCTGTCGTCCCCCCACACCTGCGCCAGCAGCTGCGTCCTGTTGAACGTTCTGCCTCGATGCGACATCAAGAACTCGAGCAATCGGTACTCGACGCCGCGCAAGTTCAGCAACCTGCCGTGCGCCGTTACCCGATTGGTGGACGCATCGAGCACCAGCTCATCGCAGCTCAGGGCCGGGTGATGCATGTCCTGCGGGTGAGCGCGCAGCAGAACGGAGACTCTGGCGACGACCTCCCGCAGGGAGAACGGCTTCGCGATGTAATCGTCGGCGCCGAGGTTCAAGCCCGTCACCACATCCTGCTCGCCCGACAACGCCGAGAGGATGATCAGTCTGACGGTCTGCGGCGCGCGCGCCCGGCGAACCCCCTGAATCACCTCGAGCGCCGCGAGACCCGGCATGTTCCAGTCGATGATGACCAGGTGCGGCGGCCGCTCCGCCACGGCGGAAATAGCCGCGGTTCCGTCGGCGATGGCGCGCACGATGAACCCGACCTCGCCGAGCTTTTGGCGGAGCGGTTCGACTGCGGCAACATCCCGATCGACGATCAGTATCTGTTTATTGGTTTCGGTGGCAAGCATGCGCCGCCACATTAGAGATACGCAGCTTTACAGTACGTTTACGCTTTTGTGACCCTTGCGGTGAAAAGCGCCGCCGCTCATGAGATCCGCGAGGAGCTCATGAGATCCGTGGGGAATTGCGCAGCCCGGCGGAGTGAAGCGTCGCCGCGCGCACCGACACCGATGAATAGCCGCGCAGCGACTGCGGCCGGCGCGGCACCGCAGCGATCGACGAGCCGTTGTCCGATGCATTCCATGCGGCCAGCAGCACGCCGAGCGCCAGCCAGTTCAAGCGCGCCTCGCGGCGCTGCGACCACCAGGTGTCCTTGCGGGCCGCCTGCCAGGCGCCGATGACCGATCGCTCACGCTCGCCCTTGATCTCTCGCATCGATGTCGACATGGCCGGCTCCTCGCTGTTTGACGAGGCCAGTGTCCGGCTTGATTCGCGGCTTCTTGAGGCTTAAATCGGGCGGTCGTGGGGCCAATTGTGGCGAATGATGGCGTGCATGGATTGCGACGGATTTGGCATTCGGCGCCGGCCCAAAGGGTCCGCATCGGCTATGATTCGCTGATGAAGAAGCATATCGCGATAGTCGAGGACGAGCCGGCTTTGCGCGAGAATTATGCGGCCGCTTTGGCGCGGCACGGCTACTCGATCAAGACCTACGCCAATCGCAAAACCGCCATGCTGGCCTTCGGCACGCACCTGCCGGACCTGGCCATCATCGACATTTCGCTCGAGGACGAGGCGGAGGGCGGATTCGACCTGTGCCGCGACTTGCGGGCGCTCTCGGCCGAGCTGCCCATCATTTTTCTCACCGCCCGGGACAGCGAGCTGGATGCTGTGTCGGGGCTGCGTCTGGGTGCGGATGACTTTCTGACCAAGGACGTGAGCCTGCCGCACCTGGCAGCCCGGGTCGCCGCCCTGTTTCGGCGCATCGATGCCCTGCGGCGGCCGGGCAATGCCGCCGAGATCATCCGCCGCGGCGCCCTGTCCATCGACGCGGAGAGGATGCAGACAACCTGGAACGGCACGCCGATCACCCTGTCTCTGACGGAATTTTGGATGGTGCATGCGCTGGCGCGCAATCCCGGGCATGTGAAGAACCGGCAGCAGCTGATGGACGCCGCCAACGTGGTATTGGACGACAACACCATCACCTCTCACGTCAAGCGCATGCGCCGGAAATTCCAGCAGATCGATCCGGCATTCGATGCGATTCAGACCGTGTACGGAATGGGCTATCGCTGGGTCGAGTGAGCATTCGCCTGCAATTGCTGGTGGTCGCGCTCAGCACGCTCGTGCTGCCGTGGGCCGGCTGTCAATATGCGCGGGAGCTCGAGACCGCCTTGCGCGACTCGCAGGAGCGCTCCTTGCTGGCGAGCGCAGGCACCATCGCCAATGCCCTGTCGGCGCAACCGCAGCGCGTGTTTCGCGATCCGGACGACACGCCGACGTTCACGGCCGGCGGGGGCGACCTTTATGTCTACCCGCTGCACAGCCAACCCTTGCTGGACGGCTATCGGGAGGATTGGGGAGTGACGGCGGATCCCACGCCCCTGCCGACCGCAACAGGCTATGCCGCACGCGTGCAGGCCGGATCCACCGATCGGTACCTGTATCTCTACGTCGAGGTCGACGACAAGCACTTCGACCCCGAGCCCGGCAATGTACATCCCGAGCATGACCGTTTCGATCGAATCGATTTGACGCTGCAAGGGCCGGACGGCACGCGGCAATTCTATTTCTTCGGCACCAATGCGCCCGGCCTGGTCGCGGCCCAGAGCATCGTCAACGGCGGCGACGGGCAGGACGATGCGGCGGAAGAGCCGCGCATTCAGGGGTATTGGCTGCAGACGGCGGCTGGCTATCGCCTCGAGGCGCGCATTCCCCTGAGCTTCGTCGGCTCGAGACTCTGGATCGAGGCGCAGGACGGCAGCGGCAGCGGCAAGGCCGGGGTCGACTCCATCGAAGCGCCGGACGGTGGGCGGCTGTTCTTCATGACGCAGGGCCTCGGCGAACTACTGGGCACCTTCATCCGCGACGGCACCCGCGCCACGGTCATCGACTCCAATGCATTGAAGTTGGGGATGGCGGGCACTTTGAGCACGAGTTCTCTGAGCGAGAGCGGCGAGAACGATGAGTCCTGGTATCGCCACTTCATGGCCGTCGACACCTCGAGCCTGCCCCGGCAGTCGTCGGCCCCCGACCGGCTCGGCGGCGACAGCGTCGACGCCGCGCTGGCGGGCCGGCCGCACGCGGAGTGGGTGCGCGGCGCCGACAACGAGGAGCTGCTGCTGACCGCGGTCGCGCCCCTGGTCATCGACGGCCAAACCCGCGGCGCCGTATATCTCGAGCAGGCCGGAGATCAGCTTCTGGCCTTGCGCGACCGGGCAGTGAGCCGCCTGTTCAATCTTACCCTGCTGGCCACGGCCGCATCGGTCATCGTCATGTTCGGCTTCGCGAGCTGGATCAGCTTGCGCATCGGGCGCTTGCGGGACGCCGCCGAGTCCGCGGTGAGCAGCGACGGAAAAATCCGCCTCGACATGCCGGAGTCTGCAGGAGCCGATGAAATCGGCGCCCTGTCGCGCGGCTTCGAGCGCCTGCTGGCGCGGCTCAACGAGCACACCCAGTACCTGCGCACCCTGGGCGGCAAGCTGTCTCATGAGCTGCGCACGCCCCTGACCATCGTGCGTTCGTCTCTGGACAACCTCGAGTCCGAGGGTTTGCGCGAGGATCAGAGGCACTACGTCACCCGGGCGAGGGAGGGTACCCAGCGTCTGCAGACCATCTTGAGCGCGCTCGGTGCGGCGGCGCGGGTCGAGGAGAGCATCAAGCAGGCGGAATTCGTGAATTTCGATTTGCGCGAGCTATTGTCATCCGCGGTGGCCGCGTACCGCGACGGCTTCCCGCAGGCACAGATCGCCCTCGAGACGCCTGGCGACCCCTGCTTCTTGCGCGGCGCGCCGGATTTGCTGGTGCAGCTGCTCGACAAGCTCATCGAAAACGCCGTCGATTTCTGCCCACCCGCCGGCCTCATCACCGTGCGTTTGGAACGTGCGCTCGGCAATTATGTTCTGCAGGTGCAGAACGACGGGCCGCCCATACCCCCGGCGCTTCACGGGCGCTTGTTCGAGTCGCTGTTCGAGCAGCGCCAGGGCCACGACGACAAGCCCCACTTCGGCCTGGGTCTTTATATAGTGCGGCTGGTGGCGGAATTTCACGGCGGCTCGGCCGTGGCCGACAATCGATCCGACGGGAGCGGCGCGATCTTCACCGTCACTCTGCCCCTGATCTAGCCGCGATTCAGCGACACTCCGTGCTCGTCCGTCACGCCGCGCCGACCTTGCTCCCGCGCTCATCCCAATCGAAGCCGCGACTGATGGCGCCCTCGTGCGTCAGCAGCCAGTGCTTGCGCTCGAGGCCCCCGCCGTAGCCCGTCAGAGATCCATCGGCGCCGATGACCCGATGACAGGGCACCAGAATGGAAATGGGATTTTGCCCATTGGCCAGCCCCACGGCGCGCGAAGCGTTGGGATTGCCGAGGCGCTTCGCCAGCTGTCCGTAGCTCCAAGTCGTGCCATAGGGGATCGCCCGAAGCTCCCCCCACACGCGCTCTTGAAACCCCGTGCCCCGCAGACGCAGCGGCAAATCGAATTCGCGCCGCGCGCCGGCGAAGTATTCGTTCAGTTGCCGCGCCGTCTCCGCCAGGGGTTCGATCCCGGCATCTTCCTGCCAGCCGTCGGTGGATTGCGCCTTGCGGCTTGGGTTGGTGTACAGACCAGTCAGCGCCTTCCCATCGGAAGTCAGCAGCAAGGGCCCGATCGGACTGTCGACACGGCAAAAAGTGTTCATCGATTGAGCCTCGGTGTTCATGGGTTGACCCCCAAAGTCTGCCAAAGGTAGTGAGTGGCGTACGCCCGCCACGGCCGCCAGGCCTGTGAGAGTTGCTGCAGCTCCCGCTCGCTGGCATTCGCGGCTCGCATGAGCATCAAATCGCCGCTGGGAAATGCGTCGGGCCAATGCAGAGCCCGCATGGCGATGTAGTGCGCCGTCCACGGCCCGATGCCCGGCAGCCTCATCAGACCCTCGATCTGATCTTCGACGTTGGGCGCAAAGCTCAGCACCACTTGTTTGTCCAGTACGGCCCTGGCGAGTCCGGAGAGGCAGCGCGCCCGGGCGCCCACGATGCCAAGCGCCGCGATCTCATCGGCGCCGATGCCTAGCATGCGCTGCGCGCTCGGCGTCAGACGATTCAGTTCAGGAAAGGGGGTGGCGATCGGGTCTCCGAAAGCCTGCGCCCAGCGGCCCGCCAAGGTGGTCGCGCCCTTCACCGAGACTTGCTGGCCAAGAATGGCGCGCACGGCGAGTTCAAAGCCGTCAAAGGCCCCCGCCACGCGCAGGCCGGGAATTTTTCGCACCACCTTGGCGAGCAAGGGATCCTGCAGCAGCAAGGCGCTGACCGCGTCCGGCACCGCTCCCAGATCGAACAGCCGCTTGACGCGGGCGATGACCGCCCCGATGACCGGGGTCAGCGAGGGCGAGATTTCCACATCGAGCGCGTTGTCCTTCTTGCCCCGCGATACCGCCATCCAACCCCGATGATCCTCGATCGCCACCGTG
This sequence comes from uncultured Gammaproteobacteria bacterium, assembly GCA_963837435.1. Lineage (GTDB taxonomy): Bacteria > Pseudomonadota > Gammaproteobacteria > Steroidobacterales > Steroidobacteraceae > Bog-1198. Next base: position 745,279 of record CAWINJ010000004.1, on the reverse strand, counting down.
CGCCGATAATGCGTCGCGTCCGCCATCTCGACCCCCGGAATGGCGCGCCGGCCCAGGTAGTCCAGCAGGCGGCTCCACGCAAACGGTGGACGGAATTCCAATTGGCAGTGCACGCCTTCCGCGGGAGCCGGGGCGCCGCGCAGCGCACGGGGGCTCAAGCCATAGCGCGCCTTGAACAGCGCATTGAAACGCCGCACGCTGCCGAACCCGCTGGCGAAGGCGATCTCGGTCAGACTGAGGCGCGTCTCGCCAAGCAGGCGCTTCGCCAGCAGCAGCCGCTGGGTTTGCGCGAGTTCTATGGGCGATACCCCGAGCTCGGCCTCGGTGACGCGGCGCAGATGGCGGTCGCTCACTCCCAGCGAGGCCGCCAGCTGACCCACTCCGGCGCTGGATAGCGCGTGCTCTTCGATGCCGTCGACGGCGGCGCGCACCAGCCGGCTCACCGCATCGACGGGCGCGAGCCCAGGCGCACGTTCGGGCCTGCAGCGCAGGCAGGGCCTAAATCCCGAGCCCTCCGCGGCCGCGGCGCTGGTATAGAAGCGCATATTGGCCCGCTTCGCCGGGCGGGCCGGACAAATGGGACGGCAGTAGATGCGCGTGGAGGTGATGGCCACGAAGAAGCGTCCGTCGAAGCGACGGTCGCGGGCGCGCACGGCACGAAAGCAAGCGTCTGAGTTCAGTTCCATGGCCGCAGAATAGCCAAAGCGCGCGGCGAATACTCGCCGTTTTCGGACCTCAATATATTGCCGGCTAATCGCAACCGATGTATCTACATTGTAGACACCTAGGATTGTTTTCTCTAACCTACCGCCATCGATGCAACCGAGACGAGCGTTATGCGTGTGATTGTGAAGAAATGGGGCAATAGCGCGGCCGTTCGCATCCCCAGCGGTATCATGGAGGCAGCTCAGCTCAATTTGAATGAAGCGGTGGAGATGCGCGAGCAAGACGGTCAAATCACGATGAAGCCGATTCGAACCGGAAAACCTGACTTGGCCGAACTTCTGCGGGGCATCACTCCGCAGAACTTGCATGTCGGCGTGGATTTCGGTGGTCCCGTGGGGAAGGAATCGCTTTAGTGGCACGTCGCTATGTGCCTGAGGCCGGCGACGTCGTCTGGTTGCGCTTCACCCCGCAGGCCGGTCATGAGCAGGCGCGCCACCGGCCGGCCCTGGTCATTAGTCCCGCGGCGTACAATGGCAAGACCAGCCTCATGATCTGCTGCCCCATAACGACTCAAATTAACGGCTATCCGTTCGAGGTCATCATCGCCGGCAACCGCCCCAGCGCAGTGCTCGCCGACCAGGTCAAGAGCCTTGATTGGGTGGTGCGCAACGCGAAATATAAAAGCAGGGCAGCGCCTGCCCTGCTCGCAGACGTGCGAGCAAAGATCACTGCTTTAGTGGCTGGCTGATGGAAATGAACCATTCAATATCGATGTGGCGGAGAATCCCACGCGTCGCAGCGGCCCTTGCACTGGCACTGCCGCTGGCCTGGATCGCGATGCGCTCGGCCGCAGGCGCGGAAGTCGCCCCCGCGCAGGTCGGGCCGGGCTACGACATCGAGATGAGCCGCATGATTCGCATGCGCGACGGCATCGAACTGGAAGCCTGGATCACGAAGCCATCGAACTTCCGGGGAAAGCTGCCTGCGGTACTTACCCTCACACAGTACGACATCGACGGCGGCCGTCACAAGGACACACCGGGCGCCTATGCCCGGCATGGTTATGCTTTCGTACAAGCCTACGTCCGCGGCCGCGGCCGCTCGGGAGGCTTCAAGAATGACAACACCGGCCTGACCGTCGGGCGCGACGGCTACGATCTGGTTGAATGGATTGCCGCGCAACCCTGGAGCGACGGCCGAGTCGTCATGTTCGGCGGCTCCTTCGTGGGGATGACTCAGTGGCATACCGCCGCACAGCATCCGCCGCATCTGGCGGCGATCGCCCCCTATGTCCCGATTTATCCCGGCTGGGATGTGCCCAACACCAATGGCATTCCCCAGGCATGGTCCGCCGTCATCTTGGGCTATGTGTCTGGGCGTTCGTTGAATACCGGCTTCATCTCGAACCATGGCTATTGGTCCGGGAAAATGCTGGAGCACTACGCGAATTATCGGCCGTTCAGGGATCTCGATGCCGCGATCGGCATCGCGACGGACGATTGGTGGATGATCGATGAACGCGGCCAGAAGATGTCCTTCATGGACATGTGGCTGGACCATGTCGGCGACGAGGCATTCAATCTCGCGGCCGAGCCCAAGCCTCAGGACTACGCCGCGATGAACTTTCCGGTGCTCACGGTGACCGGCTTTTACGACGACGATCAGCCCGGAGCGCTGCACTACTACCGGGGGCACATGGCGCATTCACCCGCGGCCGCGCAGCACTATCTGGTGATCGGACCCTGGGATCATTCGGGTTCGCAGGCGCCGGTGAAGCTGATCGACGGCGTATCCATCCCGGATTCGGCCGTTCTCGACATGGAAAAACTGCACCTGGAATGGTACGACTACGCGCTCGGCCGCGGTCCCAAGCCCGCTCTGCTGCGCGACAAGGTCAACTATTTCATGCTGGGCGCCGACGAATGGCGCCGCGCCCCAACGCTCGAGGCTGCTTCCTCCGGCGGAGACTTGACGCTGTACCTAGCCGACTCGGCCGGAACCCCCGAGGACATGTTTCACTCCGGCCGGCTCGCGGCGCAGGTTCCCGGCAAGGAACCGCCGGCCGTCATCGTCAGCGATCCTCGCGAACTGCCGGAACTCGAGGTCGCGGCCATGGCCGACGATGAGGACTTGACCAGCCAATTTCGCGGCTTCGAGCGCCGCGCCATCAATTTTCATTCGGAGCCCTTTGCCAAGGATGTCGAAGTGGCCGGGCACATGCACCTGAAGGTGCTGTGCGAGGCAGACACGCCGGACTTCGATCTTTGGGCCCAGGTGCTGATGGTGCGCGCCGACGGCAGCAGCGTGAGGCTGGGCGAGGACATCCGCCGCGCGCGGTTTCGCAACAGCCAGTTCAAGTCCGAACTGCTGCGGCCGGGACAGAAGGTGGAGATCCCCTTCGAGTTCAATTGGATGGCGCGTAGAATCCCGGCCGGCGCGCGCCTGCGGGTCACCATCGCCCCCTTGAACTCGCCGAACTATCAGAAGAACTACAACACCGGCGGGCGCGTGGGATACGAGGAATTGAAGGATGCCCGAGTGGCGCACATCAAGATATTCCACGATGCGGCGCGGGCCAGCCGGCTGATTCTGCCGCTGGCGAAATAGCGAGGCCGGCCGCGGGTAAGCGCTGCGCGTGCTCGCAGGTCAGTTTTGCGCCCGCCCGCGCAGGCCCAGGTAGCGCAGGATTCCTTGCGCCGCCTCGCGCCCCTCGAACACGGCCGTCACCACCAGATCCGAGCCGCGCACCATGTCGCCGCCGGCGAAGACCTTGGGGTTGGTCGTTTGAAATTTCGACGACGGCGCCGCCGACACGCGCACCCGCCCGTTGGGGTGCAATGCAATTTGCTGCCGGGCGAACCAATCGGCAGGACTGGGCAAGAAGCCGAAGGCAATGATCACGGCGTCGGCATCGATGGTTTCTTCCGTTTCGGGTACGACTTCCGGCACGCGCCGACCCCTCGGCCCCGGAGGTCCCAGCCGAGTCTCCACCAGTTTCACACCCTGCACGCGGTCGGTGCCGACGATTTCGATGGGCTGCTTGTTGAACAAGAAAGTCACGCCCTCTTCCTTGCTGTTCTTGTAATCGCGCCGCGAGCCGGGCATGTTGTTTTCGTCGCGGCGATACGTGCAGGTGACGCTGCTCGCGCCTTGACGGATGGCGGTTCTATTGCAATCCATGCCGGTGTCGCCGCCGCCGAGCACCACCACCCGCTTGTCCCGCATGTCGATGAAGCCCGAGGACGCATCCTCGATTCCCAGCTCCCGATTGATGTTGGAAACCAGATACGGCAGCGCCTCGTGCACTCCCGGCAAATCCTCGCCGGTGAACCCCCCTTTCACGTAGGTATAGGTGCCCATGCCGAGAAACACTGCATCGAATTGTTCGGCCAATCCTTCGAAGGACATGTCGCGCCCGACATCGATGTTCAGGCGGAATTCGACGCCCATGTACTCCATGATCTCGCGGCGCTTCTCGACCACGTCTTTTTCGAGCTTGAAAGGGGGTATGCCGAAGGTCAGCAGGCCGCCGATCTTCGAATACCGGTCGAATACCACCGGGGTCACGCCGTTGCGCGCCAGGATGTCGGCGCAGGCCAAACCCGCGGGGCCGGCCCCGACGACGGCGACGCGTTTGCCGGTGCGCACCACCTTGGACATGTCGGGCTTCCAGCCCTGTTTGAATGCCTCGTCCGTGATGTATTTCTCGATGGCCCCGATGCTCACCGCGCCGATGCCGTCATTCAGGGTACACGCGCCCTCGCACAACCTGTCCTGGGGGCAGATCCTGCCGCACATTTCCGGCAGCGAATTGGTTTGATGCGACAGCTCTGCCGCCTCGAACAGCTTGCCGTCGTTGACGAGCGCCAGCCAGTTGGGAATGTAGTTGTGCACCGGGCACTTCCACTCGCAGAAAGGATTGCCGCAGGAAATGCAGCGACCCGCCTGATCGGCCGCCTGATCGGCGCCGTACTGGGCATAGATTTCACGAAATCCCTTGGTGCGCACCTCCACCGGGAGCTTGTCGGGATCCTTGCGCGGAATATCCAGGAATTGCAGATGCTTGTCGGCCATGAGTCGCGTTGATGCCTATCTTCGAGCGTGTATTCGTTGACCGCGGCGGCGCCTAGGCGGCGCGCCGCAGATTTTCCAGCAGAGAATTGATTTCCGCCGCCTTGGGCTTGACCACCCAGAATCTGCCGATGTAGCTGCGGAAATCATTGAGCAATTGCTCGCCCCACACGCTGCCCGTGGCATCGACGTGCTGTTCGATCAGGCCGCGCAGATGCTGCACATGGATCCCCATGCCTTCGGGCGACACACGGTGAATGTCGATGAGCTCATGGTTGTAGCGGTCGACGAAGTCCCGCTCCATGTCGAGCACGTAGGCGAAGCCGCCGGTGAACCCGGCGCCGAAATTCACACCCGTGCGCCCCAGCACGCAGACCACGCCGCCCGTCATGTACTCGCAGCAATGATCGCCCGCCCCTTCCACCACGGCCAGGGCGCCGGAATTGCGCACCGCAAACCGCTCTCCGGCGATTCCAGCGGCATACAGTTCGCCGCCCGTCGCGCCGTACAGGCAGGTGTTGCCCATGATGATGGTATCGCGCGCGGCGAAGCTCGAGCCTGCATGCGGTTTGAGGACGATTTTTCCCGCCGCCATGCCCTTGCCCACGTAGTCATTGGCCTCGCCCTCGAGGTGCAGATGCAGTCCGCCGGCGTTCCAGACCCCGAAGCTCTGGCCCGCCGATCCCTTCAGCGCGACGATGAGCGGCGCGGCGCTCATGCCGACATTTCCCCAGCGCTTGGCGATCTCGCCGGAGATGCGGGCGCCGATGGAGCGGTCGAAATTGTTGACGGCGTAGGAGAACCTTCCTCCGGACTTGGCGGCGATCGCCGCCTGCATGTCGCCGAGCATTTTCTCGCCGAGCACGCCTTTGTCGAAGGGCTCGTTGCGCGGATCGACGCAGTATTGGGGCTTGGCCGACACCAGCGCCGAATTCGCCAGCACGGGCGACAGGTCGAGCTTGCGCTGCTTCGATGTCTCTCCCGGCAGAATCTCCAGCAGCTGCGTGTGTCCGATCAGCTCGGCCAGGCTGCGCACGCCCTAGAGACGCCATGATCTCGCGGCATTCCTGCGCCACGAACTTGAAATAGTTGATCACCATGTCGGGCAGTCCGATGAAGTACTTGGTGCGCAGCACATTGTGCTGAGTGGCCACGCCCGTCGCGCAATTGTTGAGATGGCAGATGCGCAGGTACTTGCAGCCCAGCGCCACCATGGGCGCGGTACCGAAACCGAAGCTCTCTGCACCGATGAGGGCCGCCTTGATCACATCGAGGCCGGTCTTCAACCCGCCGTCGGTCTGCAGGCGGACTCGATGCCGCAGCTCATTGGCGCGCAGGGTCTGGTGCGTCTCGGCCAGCCCCAATTCCCAGGGCGTGCCCGCGTACTTGATCGAAGACAGCGGGCTTGCGCCGGTGCCGCCGTCGTAGCCGCTGATGGTGATCAAATCCGCGTAAGCCTTGGCGACGCCCGCCGCCACCGTGCCCACGCCGGGCTCGGCCACCAATTTGACCGACACCAGGGCGCGCGGATTGACCTGCTTCAAATCGAAGATCAGCTGCGCGAGATCTTCGATGGAATAGATGTCATGATGCGGGGGCGGAGAGATCAGGCCCACGCCGGGGCGCGCGAATCGCAGGCGCGCGATCATGTCGTTCACCTTGTGCCCGGGCAGCTGACCGCCTTCGCCCGGCTTCGCGCCCTGCGCGATCTTGATCTGCAGCACTTCGGCATTGATCAGGTATTCCGGCGTGACGCCGAAGCGGCCCGAGGCGACCTGCTTGATCTTGGAATTCTTCTCCGTGCCGTAGCGCGCCGGATCCTCGCCGCCCTCGCCCGAGTTGGAGCGGGCGCCGAGGCGGTTCATGGCGATCGCCAGCGCCTCGTGCGCCTCCGGAGACAGCGCCCCGAGCGACATGCCCGCGCTGTCGAAGCGCGCGATGATGGCCGAGATCGGCTCTACCTCGTCGATCGGCAGGGCGGTGGCGGAAGAATTGAGCTTCAGCAGATCGCGGATGCAGGATACCGGCCGCTCGTTGACCAGGGCGGCGAATTCCAGGTACTGCGCGTAGTCTCCGCTCATCACCGCCGACTGCAGCGTCGCGATGACGTCCGGGTTGTACATGTGGTACTCGCCGTTGTGCATGTACTTGAGCAGGCCGCCCTGCTCGACATTCTCGGACGCATCCCAGGCGCGCCGCGCCAGGAAATCGGCGTCCGCCTTCAGATCCTCGAAGTCCGCGCCCTGAATGCGGCTGTCGGAGCCCTCGAAGCACATGCCGACGACTTCATCGCTCAAGCCGACGATCTCGAACAGCTGCGCGCTGCGGTAGCTGGCGATCGTGGAGATGCCCATCTTGGACATGATCTTGAACAGGCCTTTGCGGATGCCGCGCCGATAGCTGCGGCCCAGTTCCTGGCGCATGGCCGCTTCCATTTTCAGCGCGCCCTTGCGCATCAGATCGAACAGAGTCTGATAGGCCAGATAGGGATAAACGGCGGTGGCGCCGTAGCCGATCAGGCAGGCAAAATGATGCGCATCGCGTGCCGTGCCCGTCTCCACCAGAATGTTGCACTTGCAGCGCAGCCCGGTCTTCACCAAGCGATGATGCACGGCGCCGGTGGCCAGCAGTGCGTGGACCGGCACCTTGCCCTTGACCAGATAGCGGTCGGACAGCAGCAGCACGATCTTGCCGTTGCGTACCGCGGCTTCCGCCTGATCGCAGACCTTCGACAAGGCCGTCTTCAAGTCCACGTGCTCGTCGTATTGCAGGTCGATGAATTCGTTCGGCACGCCGGAGTCCGCCAGCGCCACGATCTGGCGCAGCTTGCGCTGCGAGAGCACGGGCGATGAGAGCACGATCTGCTCGGCATGCTGCTGCGCCGGGACGAAAATATTGCACTCGGGGCCGATCTGCGTCTGCAGCGACATCACGATGCTTTCGCGCAGGCTGTCGATCGGGGGGTTCGTGACTTGCGCGAACTGCTGCCTGAAATAGTCGTACAGAGAGCGCACTTTCTTCGACAGCACGGGCATGGGCGTGTCGTCGCCCATGGAGCCGACCGCCTCGCTCTCATCCTCCGCCAGCACGCGGATGATCTCGTCGCGTTCCTCCGCCGACACGTTGTACATCTTCTGAAATACGGCAAGGGTGTCGCGATCGAAGGGTTCCGCGGCAAGCCGCGGATCGATGAGATCGGTCTGCAGGTAGCGCACGCCCTTCTTCAGCCATGCCTTGTAGGGATGGCGGCTTTTCAGAAGATCGTCCACCCGCTTGGTGTCCATGAGTTCGGCCGTCTGCAAATCGAGCGCGAGCATCTCGCCCGGCCCGAGCTTGCCCTTCTTGACCACGTCCTCGGGCTGGTAGTCCCAGACCCCCGCTTCCGAGGCGATGGTGATGTGCCGATTCTTGGTGATGACCCAGCGCGCCGGACGCAGCCCGTTGCGATCCAAGGTGCAGCAGGCGTAGCGGCCGTCGGTGAGCACGATGCCGGCGGGGCCGTCCCAGGGTTCCATGTGCGTGGCGTAGTACTCGTAGAAGGCCTTCAGGTCGGGATCGATCATGTCGACCGACTGCCATGCCGGGGGCACCAGCATGCGCATGGCATGCATGGGATCGAGACCGCCCACGAGCAGCAGCTCGAGCATATTGTCCAGCGACTGCGAATCCGAACCCGTCAAGGACACGACGGGCAGGATGTCGGCCAGATCCGGCAGCACCGGCGAGCGGAACAGCGGGCCGCGCGCCACCGCCCAACTGCGATTGCCCTGCACGGTGTTGATCTCGCCGTTGTGGGCCAGATAGCGGTAGGGGTGCGCCAGGCGCCACTGCGGCATGGTGTTGGTGGAAAAGCGCTGATGGAACACCACCACCGACGCTTCCATCCGCGGATCCTTCAGATCGGGATAGAACTGCGCCAGGAACTGCGGCATCACCATGCCCTTGTAGACGATGGTGCTGGCCGACAGCGACGGGATGTAGAACATCGGGTCGCCGGCCTCGAGCCTCTTTTCGGTGCGCCGCCGCGCCAGGAATAGTTTGCGGTTGAAGGTGGCCTCGTCGAGATCTGCCCCGGCATTGACGAAGATCTGCTCGATGATCGGCAAGGTCTTGAGCGCCTCGGATCCGCAGGCCTGGCTGTCGAGGGGCAAGGCACGGAAACCGGCCACCTGCAGCTTCTCGATTTGCAGCTGCTCGGTCAGCGCCGCGCGGGCGTGCGCAGCCTTGGACGCATCCGGGTTGAGAAACACCAGGCCCGCGGCGAATAGCGGCGCCAAACTGAAGCCGGATTCTTGACCCACGGCCCGCAGAAACGCGGTCGGCTGCTTGATCAACAGGCCGCAGCCATCCCCGGTCTTGCCGTCCGCGGCAATCGCACCGCGATGAGTCAGTCGATTCAGGGAGCTGATGGCCGTCTGCAGCACCCAGTGGCTGGGCTCATCGTCGAGACTCGCGATCAAGCCGAATCCGCAGGAGTCCTTTTCATAGGCCCTCCGGCACAGACCCCAGTCCCCCATGCGCGGATCTGTCCCGCCGAGGCTGGTCGTGAACTCTGTGCTGTCCCGCGTCTGCATATCTTGCGCCCGTACTTAAGTCGGCCCTGCAGTTCCCCGCAGAGCCCATTAAAAACAACAACTTAAATCGGTTCTAGACACTCGAATCGTCGAGCGCCAGGTTGGGGCAAACGCCGCTAAGCGCGCCTGTGTATGCAACTCATAATACCTAGGTCGCGAACATCGTCAATCGGCGCGTGGCCGGCGGCGGCAATCAACACGATCACCGAGGATTCCCTCGATCCGATTCTTGCCCCCGGCTTTCATCCGGCGACTTTGCGGGGCTGAAATCCTTAGTGATGTACGTACGAAGGCGCTCGCGTACCTCGTCGACAACGGCAGTCTGGTCAACCAAAGCGAGCAAGCGTTCCTGAGAAACGAGCCCTCGACGAGCGAGCTCACGAGTGAAGATCAGGTCCTTCTCCCTGCGAGCGACGTATTTGGCAATGGCCAGATCATGAGGGTCCAGACAGAGTCCGTGCACGCCCTCCGTGTCCCCGGGAGGGAGATCAACCAGGCGACCTTGCCAACCCTTGGGAAGGGTCGCAGTACTACGATCGACCGGATCCGCGTAATAACCAAAGCTCTCATGAAATGGTGAATAAGCGCCAATCACCTCGAGCCATTCTGTTCGATGGGTGTTTTTCAAGGCCATCAAATCGACCTCGAAAGACTTGACCAAGTCATCGGCAAGGTCAGGAAACTTTCCATGTAAAGACTGGCTGCCGATGATGATGAACTGCTTCTCTCCGGTTATGCGCCCGGCGGCTCGCAGCACATGATCAACCTCCCGCTTCTTCATTCAGCTTCCTGACTTCCTCTCGGGTCAAAAGTCCTACGAATGGCATCGATTGCCGCAGCCGCACCGCATTGTCGTCGCGTCCCAGCATGACGGCGAAAAGCGCGCCATCATCCTCGGATTGCGCAATGTCCAGCCACTCATCGTAGGCCGGACCCCACGTGCCCTGGCTCCTCCATCGATGCAGATTCGCGAGCATCTGGGCTCTAATTTGCCGGGGCGAGAAGCCACCTACAACGGCAACCGCAAAGGATCGTTTCAGCTCATCCAATGCGGAGTGCGGCAGACCACCCCGTGCCGGAGGTCGGATGTGGCGTTCTGTGAGTTCCAAATGATCGCCCTCGCCTACACTCCATCCGTCGAGAGCGGCTTTCGGGAGAATGACGCCCAGGGAGTTCCCCACACGTCGTATCGTCAACTTCATTCCGCTATTATAACTTGTTATAACGGGCGATGGCAAGGCCGAAGACACCATTCCGTGGCGCTCCTCAAACTCTCACCCCGCGATGTACCGCTCCAGCTGCTCGATGTGCTCGGTCTGCTCTTGGATGACGGCCTTGACCAGATCGCCGATGGACAACATCCCGACCACGCGGCCGCCCTTCACCACCGGCAGGTGGCGAAATCGCCCCTCGGTCATGATCTGCATGCAATGGTGCACGGTGTCCTCAGGCGTCACGCTCACCGCGGGCGAGGTCATGATGTCGTTCACCGGGGTGTCGTGGGATGAGCGGTTCTTTAAGATCACCTTCCGGGCGTAATCGCGCTCGGAGATGATGCCGATCAGCGATCCCTGATTCATGACCAGAAGCGCACCGACATGCCGGGTCGCCATCACCTCGATGGCATGCAGTACCGAATCCTGCGGTGCGACGGAGAAAACTTCGGTGCCCTTGACCTTCAGCAACTGGCCTACGGTTTGCATAGCTCCTCCTGGGACCGCAATCAGGCTCTGCGGCCTCCGCCCAACTGACTATACTCCCGCCCGACCCGAGGACAAGTAGCAAAAATCCCCATGATCCAACCGGATTTCACCCCGCCCGTCGCCGCAGTGCGCCCGCACCCCGTCACCTCGCCGCATGGCGCAAGAACAGACCCCTACTACTGGTTGCGGGACGATGAGCGCACGGACCCGCAAGTGCTGGCCTACCTCGAGGCGGAAAACGCCTATCGAGAACGCTGCACGGCCGCGGCCAAGCCTTTCGAGGAGTTGCTGTATCGGGAAATCGTCTCCCGCCTCAAGCAGGACGATGCCACCGTGCCCTACCGCAAGCACGGCTACTGGTACAACTCGCGCTTCGAACCAGGCAAGGAACACCCGATCTATGCGCGGCGTCGCGGCTCGCCGGATGCGCCCGAAGAAGTGCTCCTCGACGCCAATGCACTCGCGGCGGGGCATGATTACTACCGGATCGGCGCGCTGGAAGTCTCGCCGGATTGCGCCTGGCTCGCATTTTGCGAGGACACGGTCGGCAGGCGCCAATACACCTTGCGCTTCAAGAATTTGCGCACCGGCGAGATTCTTGCGGCCGCGATTCCGGATGTCGAGTCCGACCTCGCCTGGGCCAACGACAATCGCACCCTGCTGTACGTGGAGAAAGATCCCGAGACATTGCTGGGTCTATACGTCAAGAAGCATGTGCTCGGGACGGATCCACGGCAGGATGTCCTGGCATTCGAGCAAACGGACAGAAGCTTCTACACCGGCGTGTCCAAATCGAAATCCGACCGATTCATTTTCATCCACATGGAAAGCACGGTGTCCTCGGAGTGGCAGTACGCCGAAGCCGACGATCCAGCGCTGGCATTCAAGACTTTTCTACCGCACGAGCGCGACCACGAATACCAATTGGAGCATCTCGGCGGCGACTTCATCGTCAGAACCAACTGGCAGGCCCGCAATTTTCGCTTGATGCGCGTGTCCATCGGTCAGGAAGCCCGCCGCGCGGACTGGCAGGATGTGATTGCGCATCGCGACGACACATTCATCGAAGATTTCGACGTGTTCACTGGATTTCTTGCCCTCTCGGTCCGCACCGGCGGCCTTGCGAAGATCCGCATCGCGCGGCTCACGGGGGATGCGACCGGGCATGGCGGGGCGCCGCAGGAAGCCGCGGAGACCTTCATCGCCAGCGACGAGGCGGCATACGCGGCCAGCCTCTCGGCGAATCCGGAGCTCGACACCGAACTCGTGCGCTATGCGTACTCCTCGCTCACTACACCGACGAGCGTGTACGACTACAACGTGCGCACCGGCGAAAAGATCCTGCTCAAGCGCGATCCGGTGCTGGGCAGCTTCGACCCGGCGAATTATGCAACCGAATTGCTGTTCGCGGCGGCGCGCGACGGCACCCGCGTGCCCGTGTCCCTGCTGTACCGTAAGGGCTTCGTGCGCGACGGGACGGCACCGCTGCTGCAATACGCCTACGGAGCCTACGGCCTGTCCACCGACCCGGCTTTCTCGCCGGCGCGCCTGAGCCTGATCGACCGTGGATTCGTCTATGCCATCGCCCATGTGCGCGGCGGCCAGGAAATGGGCCGCGCGTGGTACGACGATGGCCGCAAGCTGCACAAGAAGAACTCGTTCACCGACTTCATCGACGTCACGCGCCACCTGGTCGGGGAGCGCTATGCAGCCAGGGACAGAGTATTCGCCATGGGTGGCAGCGCCGGCGGCCTGCTCATGGGAGCGATCGCCAACCTGAGTCCGGCCGACTACCGCGGCATCGTGGCGCAGGTACCTTTCGTCGACGTGGTCACCACCATGCTGGATGACGGCATTCCGCTGACCACCAACGAATACGACGAATGGGGCAACCCCGGCGAGCGCCGGGAGTACGACTACATGCTGTCCTACTCGCCCTACGACAATGTACGGGCGCAGGACTATCCGGCCATGTTCATCACGACGGGCCTGTGGGATAGCCAGGTGCAGTACTACGAACCGGCCAAATGGATTGCCAAGCTGCGAGCGCTGAAGACTGACAGCCACGCGCTGTATCTGCACGTCGACATGGACGCCGGCCACGGCGGCAAGGCCGGCCGCTTTCAGCGTTATCGCGAGATTGCGATGGAATACGCCTTCCTGTTGAATCAGGCCGGGGTGGCGGAAATCTGAGGAGCGGGTGTCGGCACCCGCCGGGGGGAGATTGCGTTGATACCCGACGAAGAAACACTGGATCCCGCCGACTGGCCGCAGTTCCGCGCGCTCGCTCACGCGGCCCTTGACGACTGCATCGACTACATCGCTTCGGTTCGCGAACGGCCCGTGTGGCAGCCGGTGCCGGACCATGTCCTCTCGACATTGCGTGAACCCATCCCCCTCGAGCCCACCTCTCTCGATCGGCTATTGGAGGAGTTTCGCGACCGCATCCTGCCGTATGCCACCGGCAATACTCATCCGAGGTTCTTCGGCTGGGTTCATGGCGCGGGCACGCCGGTGGGGATTCTGGCCGAGATGCTGGCGGCGACGATGAATTCGAATTGCGGCGGACGCGAGCACGCCGGCATTTACGTGGAGCGTCAAGTCATCCTGTGGGCCCAGGAGATTTTCGGACTGCCCGAGGGCGCCGGCGGGGTTCTGACGGTCGGCACATCGATGGCCAGCGTCCTTGCAATCGCCGCCGCGCGTCACCAAAAGTTGGGACCGCGGGTTCGCATCGATGGCAATGCCGGCGGCGAGCGCTTGGTCGGGTATTGCTCCTCCGAGATCCATATCGCTCTCAAAAAGGCTTTCGAACTGCTCGGACTCGGCAGCTCCCGGCTGCGCACCATCCCAACCCTCGCTGACTTTTCCATGTCGATGGAGCGGCTGGCGGCGGCGATCCGCGCCGATCGGGCGGCGGGGCTCGAGCCCTTCCTGGTCGTCGGGACCGCGGGCACGGTCAATACCGGCGCCTTCGACAACTTGAGCGAGATTGCGGAACTCTCTCTTCAAGAGCGCCTATGGTTTCACGTGGACGGTGCCTTCGGCGCATGGGCAAGGATCGCGGACAGCCCATGGAGGGACCTGGTGCGCGGCATCGAGCGCGCCGATTCCCTGGCATTCGACTTCCACAAATGGATTTCAGTGCCGTATGACGCCGGCTGCGTGCTGATCCGCGATGAGCGCATTCACCGGGAGGCCTTCGCCGAGCGGCCAGCCTATCTGGCGGGGGCGCGCGGGCTTGCGGCTGGCGATCGCTGGCCCTGTGATTATGGGATCGATCTTTCTCGCGGATTTCGCGCGCTCAAGGTCTGGATGACTCTGCGGCATTACGGGATCGAACGACTCGGCCGCATGATCACCAAGAACTGCGAGGCCGCGCGCTACCTGGGCGGCCTGATCCAAAAATCCGATGTGTTCGAACTAGCGGCGCCGGTGTCGCTGAACATCTGCTGCTTCCGGCTGAAAAAAACGGCAGCGCCCGAGGTGGACGACGGCAGCATCACGCGGCTGGTCGAGCGGCTGCAGCTATCCGGGATCGCCGCACCCTCGACGGCCCGAATCGAGAATCGACTGTGCGTCCGCGTGGCCATACTCAACCACCGGACGGGCAATGCCGATCTGGACTTGCTCGTGAAGAAGGCCAGCGAATTCCTGGACCTCGCGCCCTGAAGGGTACGGGCAAAAAAAAGCGCCGCGAGCGGGGGAAGCTAATCGCGGCGCCAAGATTGACTCAAGGGGAGGGAAAGAATCGAGCTCTATGCCGCCGACACCTCCGTCATTTCGTAGCCGACGACCGTCGAGGTGGTCGGGTCCACGATGGGAGGACCTTGCCGAAACCAGCTTGCGGCAACCCGCGAGGCGGAAGCCACGCGGGCGTCGATTCCTTCGAGCGCAAACTGACCGTCGCCACGGCGAACCAACAAGGTCGCCTTGCGGCTACCCTGGGGGACCAACAATGCGATGATTTGCGATTGCATCCTCGATCCTTACCGTGGCACAGAACTCACACTAGAGGTGAAGCAAGCCGCGTGCCAGACCGAGAATGTAATGAATTCAGCCAGTTACGCCTTCGGCGCGACCCTTGACCTGACAAGAATTGTCAGAGGTGACAGGCGCTGCCAGACTCTGCCCCTGCCGCCGGCCGGCCTGCCCATCCCGCCTAGTGGTGGGCGGAATGAATCACGACACAGGCCTGCGATTTGGCCTTCAAGGATTTACAAATCGCGCGCGCATGGGTCTCGGTGAGCCCCACGACTTGCAGGCGATAGAGAGTCCCCGAGGAGGTTTTTCTCGGCGCCACCGTCGGCGAGAGCCCGGTGAGCAGCTTGGGATATTGTTTCTTCAGGTGCGCCCAACGGCGCCTGGCGGCTTCGGCACTAGACTTGAAGGCCCCGAGTTGCACGCCATGGGCTCCGGCCTTTGCGGTCATGGCCGGCCCTGGTGAAGCCGCCGACGCCGGTGAAGCGGCGGGCGGCTTTGGCGCAGACACCGCGGCGGCAGCGCCGGCAGCAGCAGCGCCGGCGGCGGGGCTACCCGCTGCGGATGCGGCCTCTGCTGCAGCAGGCGTGCCATTCGCCGGGGCTTGGGCCAAGCTGAAATTCTCCACCCGAATGCGCGCTTCTTCCGTCCATTTGCCCTCCGGATATTGCTTCAAGAAGGCTTGGTAGGCTTCCTGGGTATCGGCGTCGCGGGCCTTTTGCCAATCGCGCTCCTCGTAGAGTTCCTTGACGCGGGCCTGAGCCTGCGCCGTGAATTCGCCGCTCGGATATTTCTTGATGAATTGCTCGTAGGAATCCGTGGTGTTCGCCGCCCGGGTCTTCTCCCAGTCGCTTTGCTGGCGGTTGCAGCCGGAGATGCCGAGCAGCAACGCAAAACACAGACCGATGACCGCTTTGTTCATGACCATTTTTCGCACTCGAGAGAGGTTTTCGATGAATCGGCATTCTACTTCGATTTGCGATGTCGCGGCGACGCCAAGCTCGTCACATCACGGCCCGCTCCCAAATAGGGTAATAAGCTCCCATGAGCGAACAAAAACGCCGGTTTTTCGAAGGCAATTCGGCTACTCCGACTTTCATTGGCGCCGAATCCGTGTTCGTCGGCAATATTCGCGGCGCCGGACATTTCGTGGTGTCCGGCGAGGTGCATGGAGACGGCGATTTGCAGGGCGGCCTCAATCTCTCCGCCACGGGCAGCTGGCACGGATACATCCAGGCGCAACAAGCCATAGTGGCCGGCAAGATCACGGGCGGCCTCAACGTCAGAGACAAGCTGGAAATCGGCTACACCGCCGTGATTCGCGGCAAGGTCAGCGCCCGGACCATCGCCATCGCCAAGGGCGCCATCGTCGATGGGGAAATCGAAGTGACCTCGGGCGCGCCCGTGCTGGAATTCGAGGAGAAGCGCGACAAGTCCTAGCTGCGGCGCTGTTTGCAAACGGCGACAACTCGCCGGAGTGGAGTGTTCCGGCGTATTCCCGCATCCTAGCCCCATTTCGCGCAAACCTCAGGGCCATGAAACGATACGATGTAATCATCGTCGGCGGCGGGATTCACGGCGCCGGAGTATTGCAGGCCGCCGCGGCCGCCGGCCACAGCGCCCTGCTGATCGAAAGGCTGGGATTGGCCAGCGGCACCTCGAGCCGCTCGAGCAAATTGATTCACGGCGGCTTGCGCTATCTCGAGTCCGGCCAGTTCGCGCTGGTGCGCGAGAGTCTGCGCGAACGCGCCATTCACTTGCGGATCGCTCCGGATCTCGTGGAGCTCAAAGCCTTCTTCATTCCGGTCTATCGCGATACGCGGCGCCGGCCATGGCAGCTGAAACTCGGGTTATGGATGTATGCGCTGCTCGGAGGATTCGATGCCAGCACTCGCTTCGGCTCCGTGCCCAAGCACGAATGGTCCGCTCTCGACGGCCTCGATACCCGCGGACTCGACGCCGTCATCCGCTATCAGGATGCGCAAACCGACGATGCCCTGCTGACCCGCGCCGTGGTGCAGTCGGCGCTGTCCTTGGGCGCGGAACTGGCGATGCCGGCGGATTTCAACGACGCCAGCCTCACCGACGACGGTGTCACCGTCAGCTACGCCCAGGGCGGCCACAGCGTGCAATGCACCGCGCGGGTACTGGTCAATGCGGCGGGTCCCTGGGCGCCGCGCGTCGGCCGCATGATCCGCCCGGCCATCCCGCTGCCGGACGTGGACCTGGTGCAGGGCACGCACATCGTCCTGCCCATCCCGGTGACCGCTGGTATCTACTATGTCGAGAGTCCGACGGATGGACGCGCCGTGTTCGTCATGCCCTGGCACGGCGCGACCTTGATCGGCACCACGGAAACTCCTTACCGCGGCGAGCCAGGTGACGTGCATCCCCTGCCCGCGGAGGAGCAATACCTGCTCGCGGTCGCGCACCATTACTTTCCGGCCTTCAGGCACCTGACCCGCGATCACATCATGCAGCGCTTCGCGGGATTGCGCGTCCTGCCCGCCGCGACCCAGGCGGCCTTCGATCGATCCCGAGAAACTATTTTCACCGCCGACAGGGAACCGAAGCCGCGCGTGCTCGGCATCTACGGCGGCAAGCTGACCGGGTGGCGGGCGGCCGCCGCCCACGTCTTGGAGCGCATCCGTACTTCCCTGCCCGATCGGCCGAAACTGGCCGCAACGGATCAATTGATTTTGAGGAGACCCATATGATCAAGAACGGCACGGCGGCGCTCGCCCTGATGCTGGTCGCGACGCTCGCCCACGCTGACGATTATCTGAGCCCCACCGACGAGCGCTTCCGCCTGTCGCTCGGCGGCATACACCTGTCCACGACGACCGACATTCGACTGGACAGCAGCGCCGGGGTGCAGGGCACGCCGATCAACGCGGAGAACGTGCTGGGTCTGGACAGCTCGGACTTCGAGGTCAAATTTCAGGCCATGGTGCGCGTCAGCGAGCGCAACCGGCTACGTTTCGACTATTTCACCTTGGATAGAACCAGTCAGGCCACACTCACCTCGCCCGTCATATTTCGAGACGTGGTACTGCAAACCGGAGATCCCGTGGATTCCAGCTTGAGCATGCGCACGCTCGGCATCACCTACGAATACTCGTTCATCCATCGCGAGAAGTTCGAGCTCGCCGCCACCGCCAGCCTAAACGACACGGATATCTCGGCTCAGGCGCGCGTGTCCACGCAATTTCGGCACGTGAATCAGACCGAGGATGAGGCGGGCCCATTCCCCACGCTCGGCCTCGACTCGACTTACGTGATCAGCAAGCGGTTCTACCTCGACGCCCGCGCGCAATACTTCAAAGTCGCCATCGACCACCTCGACGGCTCGCTGGGCATGTACGAATTCGACGCTCTGTACCGGCTGCGTCCCAATGTGTCGTTCGCGCTGGGCTACACCTCGGTGAAGGCGATTCTCGACTCCCGTAAGTCTGGGAATTCCGGGTACTTCGATTTCGACACCAAGGGCCCGGAAATCTTCGTGAGGGTTGGCTTCTAGGCGATGGGTTGCCTTCTAGGCGATGAGCTACCGCGCGCGGACCCGGAGGGGCGCGCCTTATTGGCCGGAACCGGCTTCCGCCGCGAACTCGACGCGATTGTTGGCTGCGGCCGCGCGATTCCATTCTCCCGCCGTGAGCGACTCGATGCGCGCCGGATAAGGCATGCTCGGCCGCGTGCTGCCGGCGTTTTCAATGTCCACGGTAATCGCACCCCCGGTGCGCTGGCGCACGCCGGCGATCAAATTGGCGAATGCCAGCGATTGACGCTGCTGGCCGGATAGAGACTCCTCGAAGGGATTGCCGACCACATCGCATTTGCTCGCCGGCACGCTTGCACCGGCCGGCGAATATCCGTCGGCCGCATTGCCGGTCAGACAGAACAGGCCCGACAGGCTGGTGATCTTGACGACCCCATGGAATCCCTGCGACTCGAGCTTCGCGAGCAGATCCCGCAGAACATCGAGGCGGCCGCGATCGAAGGGAATCTCGCCGTAGGGAACCGGCTCCGACCTCGCGGCAACAGCGGATGTGCCCCCGAGCCCGCCCGCCGCGGTGCCCATGCCGGCGGAAGCCGCCGACAACGCGGCCGTGAGGTCCTTCACCGCCGCAGACAGATCCAGGCGCGCGCGCTGCAGCTCGGCGTTGGCCGATGTCAGTGCGGCGACTTCGGCCCGCGATTTCGCCAATTCATCGCGCGCCGCGATCCAGCTGGCCGCGAACGCGGCAGCGAGAAGGCAGGCGGCCGTGAGTCCCACGGCCCAAGGCCAGTGTGCGCTCTTGCTTCGGCCGGGCGGCGGCTGCGGCGCTTCCGCGGCGGGAGCCGGCATGGAGTTGCGCACATCGCTGACGATGCGGGTGGCAAAGCTGTCGAGACTTGCCACGATGAAGCGGCGCACGTCGACCGCCTGTTCCTTCACGGCGGACTCGACCCGGCGCCCCCAATCGGCGCCCGCGGCGGCGCCGATTGCCGCCGGGCGAGGTCTTTCGACCGGCGCGCCGCCTTCGATTTCAACGGGCGCCAGAACCGGTTCGGTCATGTCGCGACGATCCGGCAACAAATGTAATTCGTACAAAACCTTTGAAACATCCACCGGGCGCACTTGCTTCGGCAGCACGCCCATCGCACCGAGCGCGCGCGCCTGTCCGACGTACAATTCGCCTTCCTGCGAGGTGTACATCATGATGGGGATCATGGCCGTCTGCGGGTTGCCCTTGATGGCCTGCACCGCTTGCAGGCCATCCATGCCGGGCATGAGATGATCCATGAAAATCGCGTCGGGGCGATTGTGCTTCAGATATTCGATGGCTTGCTCGGCGGCCTCCGCCATGTCGACTTCAATGTCGTACTTCTCGAGCATCCGGCTCAAGATGACGCGGGCCGACTTCGAGTCGTCGACGACTAGTGCGCGTTTGCGGGCCATGCAGATAGTGTATCGCAGTCGTCGCGATGCCTGATTCGGCCGCGGCCGCTGTCGCCGATCGGGGACAGGGCGGCGCGTTTATCGCGCCGCCGCGAATCCTCGGCCAAACGTCGCTTGCTGTGCGGAATCACTGGGTTGGGCGGCCGTACTTAAGCGGCGGGTTCGGTGCTCTGCGACTCTTTGTTCTGCCCGATCCACGTCAACGCGGACTCGACGTCGGCAAGCTCGCTGGCCGTGAACCCTTCGATCCTGACGCCGGTCGCCTCCGCCTTTTTCTTGGCAAGCTCGGCACCGGCGACCGCGTGGACCCACACCAGACCGCGGCGAACTTTGGCCGTGAATTTTTGCTGCTTCTCTTCGGTCATACTCGTCTCCTTAAAAATGTCCCGACTTAAGTAGGCCACGATACACGACTGGGGCGGCGGCCGTCAGGGGATCGAGGCGGCATCCAACCGTTCGCTGTAGGCGTCGAGTGCGCGCGCGACCACCCCCATATATTGGTTCGCTTCGTCCCAGTGCCGCTCTTCGATTGCCTCGCGAATGCCCGGCAGTGTTTTCACGCCGTAGCCGGTATAGAGCCCCGGCGCATATATCATATGCTGATACCACTCGCGGCCCGGCAGTCCCTTCGGGTCGGTCAGGGATTGCTCGAGGTCCGTCAGCGCCGCGTTCAGCCGCTCCCGGGCCGCGGCCGCGCCTTCGCCATCGAGCGCCTCGAGGCGCGCATAGGCTTGGTCGAACGCCTTGGCACTCTGTGTCAAGTTTTGCACTGGTGTTGTCGAGGTCCGCGAAATTCAAGTAGGGAACCTCCGCCGTCCGCGCAGGCGGCGCGCGCGGCTCGGTGGGATCGGTCGCCAGCTTGAAGGCATCGCCGTCCAACAGCTTCGACAATTCGAGGGTCTTCGCCCGCATGCTGTCGGCGAGCTTGTGCAGCTCATCGTCGTATCCGGCGATCGACGCCGCGAAATCGCTCTCTCTCGCCGGCAGCAATTGCCCCTGCGACGCGCGCAGCATCATGCGTCCCGCCACCTTGGCGAGCGCCACGCCATACTCGAAAGTCGGGTCGACGAAGCGTCGAAAGTGATCGAATGAATCGTAGGCGGAATGATAAACGCCGTATTGCGTCTTCGCCCTCGAAACCGAGGTTCAGGGAACTCACGCCCAAATGCTGCAGGAAGGGCGTGAAGTCGGAGCCCGAGCCGAGCGCACCCAGCAGCAGATCATCGCCTGACTTGCCGTGAGTTCCCGATTCATAGTCCTCGACGTGCTGCCTCGCCACCGCCCGCGCCAGCACGCTGGCGCCGGTCTCCGGATCCTTCACATCGCGCGCGGCCTCGCTCGCGAAGCGCTGCAGGGCGTGGCTGCCGCTCACATCGACGTAGCCGCGTGCATTCGTGTCCGAATTGACGTACAGAGCCGCCTTTGCCTTGAGCTCGGCCGCATGCGTTTCCGCCCACTCGGTCGAGCCCAACAGGCCCGGCTCCTCGCCGTCCCAGCTCGCGTACACCAGCGTGCGGCGCGGCCGCCATCCATCGCGGTACATTTTCCCGATGGATTTGGCTTCGGCCATCAACGCGACTTGTCCGGCCAGCGGATCGGTCGCGCCGAATACCCAGCCGTCATGATGATTGCCGCGAATGATCCATCGATCCGGCTCTTGGGCGCCGCGAATCGTGGCAATGACGTCGTACAGCGTCTTCTGAGTCCAGTCGGACAGCACCTTGAGATGCACTTTCGCCGGCCCCGGGCCCACATGGTAGGTCAGCGGCAATCCGCCGCGCCAGGCGGCCGGCGCCACGCGGCCGCCGAGCGCCGCGAGCAAGGGCTGCGCCGCCGCGTAGGAGATCGGCAGCACCGGAATTTTCAATATGGTTTTGGCATCTTTGATCGCGAGTCTTTTGGCGTCGGCCGTTGCGCCCACGCCCGGCGTCAACGGATCGCCGCTGTAAAGCACCAGATCCTGCACCGAGCCGCGCTGCACGGCGTCCGGGGGCCGATAGCCGCCCTTCGGGTAGGTATCGCCCGCGCCGTAGCCATCATCGTGCGGATCGGAGTAGATCAAGCAACCAACGGCGCCGTGCTCGTAGGCAAGCTTCGGCTTCAGGCCGCGCCAGCCGCCGCCGTATCGAGTCAGGACGATGCGCCCCTTGACGCTCACGCCCTGCCGTTCCAGCTCGAGGTAGTCGTCCGGCATTCCATGGTTGACGTAGACCAATTCCGCGGTCACGTCCCCGTCGGCGCCGTACACATTGTAGGCCGGCAGCTCGTCCTTGGTCTTGGACGAGCTGGCATCGCCCGCAATGGGCGGCTCGGTCAGTCGGGCGGTGAAATGGGTCGGAGCGACGAGTTCCACCGATACCTCCCGAGGCGTGGGGTAGAGCACGGAGAAGGTCTCGATGGACGCGTCCCAGCCCCATTCGCGGAATTTCTTGAGCTCGAACTCCGCATTGGCCTTGTCGTGCGCCGATCCGACCTGGTTCGGTTCGGACGCCATCTGCTGCATCCAGGAGCGCAACTCCGCTGCCGACAAATCCGCATCGAAGCGCTGCTCGAGCTGCATCTCGGCGGCGGCGCCGCTCGCGGAGAAGCCTTCGATCTCGGGAGCGGCCGCGGTTGCATCGGCTTGCGCCGGCGCGGCCGTGCCCGCCGCCGCCCATGCCATCGATGCGGCGATCCCCGCCGCCAGCAGCAGGCCGCTGCGGCGCGGCGCCGCGCCCGTTCGTTCGATCTCGACAGCCATGCTCGTCTCCTTAGTTATTCAATCGCGAATGCCCGTGCCGCGGTTCAACAGCGTGACGGCCAGCGCGAACATTCCCCCCGCCGCCCCCACCATGATCCCATACGCCAGCCGCAAATCGACATCCGTGGTCCCGAGAAACCCATAGCGGAACGCGCTGACCATGTAGAGGATGGGATTGGCGTGCGACACGATGAGCGCCCAATGCGGCAGCATCGTGATGGAATAAAACACGCCCCCCAAGTAGGTGAGCGGCGTGAGCACGAAGGTGGGAAACCACGAGATGTGGTCGAAGTTCTTGGCGAACAGCGCATTGATCAATCCGCCGAGCGAAAATGCCATGCTGGTGAGCAGCACCGCGGAAATGACGGCGAACACATGCATGACCGCCAGGCGCGTGAAGAACAGCGACACGATGGTCACCACGGAGCCGACCAGCACGCCGCGCAGGACGCCGCCGCCCATGTAGCCGGCCACGATCAGCCAATTGGGCAGGGGCGAGACCAGCAATTCCTCGAGGTGCTTGCCGAATTTGGCGCCGAAGAACGAGGACACGACATTGCCGTAGGCATTCGTGATCACGCTCATCATGATGAGGCCCGGGGCGATGAACTGCATGTAGTCGTAGCCGCCCACCTCGCCGACCCGCCGGCCGATCAGGCTGCCGAAGATGATGAAGTACAAGGTCGCCGTCACCGCCGGCGGCACGATGGTCTGTCCCCAGATGCGCACGATGCGGCTGAATTCTCGAATGATGATGGTTTTGAAACCGATCCACTCGGTTGCGGCACGCGACGCGGACATGATCAGGGCACCGAAACGGCGGCGCTTGCGGCGGCGCCCGCCGCGGCACGGCCGGCCGAAGCGCTGCCGTCGACCAGACGGATGAACAGTTCTTCGAGGCGATTGACCTTGTTGCGCATGCTGTTCACCGCAATTCCCTGCGCCGACAGCTGTGCGAAGATGTCGTTCAGGCTCTGGGTCTTGGACATTTCGATTTCCAACGTATGGGGGTCGGACAGCGTCGCGGCGAACCCCGACAACGACGGCGCCGTCTGGCGCGATTCAAGCAAATTGAACACGAACACCTCGGTCTGCAGCTTGCGCAACACATTGACCATGCTGTCGCGTTCGATGATGGTGCCGCCCTCGATGATCGCGACATTGCGGCACAGGTTTTCCGCCTCTTCCAGGTAGTGCGTGGTCAGAATGATGGTGGTGCCCGCCTCGTTGATGTTGCGCAGGAATTCCCACATGGAGCGGCGGATCTCGATGTCCACGCCCGCGGTCGGCTCGTCCAGTATCAGCAATTTCGGCTCGTGCATCAGGGCGCGCGCGATCATCAGGCGCCGCTTCATGCCTCCCGAGAGCGAGCGGGCAATGGAATTGCGCCGGTCCCATAATTGCAATTGCTTGAGATATTTCTCCGCGCGCTGCTTCGCCAGCGGCCGCGGTATCCCATAGAAACCGGCCTGATTGACCACGATGGTGAAGCAGGTCTCGAACATGTTGAAATTGATTTCCTGCGGCACCAGGCCGATGCAGGACTTGGCGGCTTCGAGCTCTCGATCGATATCGTGCCCGAACACCTGGACCACGCCGCTGGTTTTGTTGACCAGCGAGGTGACGATGCCGATGGCCGTGGTCTTGCCGGCGCCGTTCGGCCCGAGCAGGGCGAAGAAATCCCCCTCCGCGACCTCGAGGTCGATGGCTTTGAGCGCCTTGATGCCGTTCTTGTAGGTCTTGAGCAGCTGGCGAAGGACTAGGGCTTGCATAGGAACGGCGTAGCCTAAACCTCGCGAGGTCCGCGCTCAAGGTCCCGGCAGCCGCGCCGCGGCGGCGAGCTGCAGCCCTTGGAGCTGGACCCTGCGCAACCTCTTCGGATCCGCGCGCGACGCGGCCGCCGTGAGAGCGCTCCAATAAGCGGTGCAGCCGCTCCATCTCGCGGACAAGTGCTGGGCTTCGGTCGCCACCAGCGCGGGCAATTGATTGACGGTGATGCGGCGGAAGGCGGCGGCCGTGCCGCCGTTCATCCCCAGCAGCAGCTGGGCCTTGATGCCTTCGCTCGAGGCCACGTGCCAGGCATAGAAGAGCGCCAGGCGCACGAAGCTGACCGTGGCGCCATCGACCGCGGACTCGTCCGCGACATACCAGGAGCCCAGCTCCTGCAGGCGCGATCGCCAATATCCGTCGTCCTGAAAACGCAGATCGAACAGCGCATAGGGGCATCCGGCCGCCGCCGCGCGCTGCGCCGCGGACAGTGGCGCGACCTGCCCGGCCACCCATTCGGTGCGGACGGCGGCCAAATCCAAGAATCGATGGTTCAAGTCGCGCAGCGAATCGAGTATTTCGGCCGACAAGTGCGATTCCCGCGCCCAAGTGCCGACGAATGCATCCTGCATGACCGCCTCCCGTCCCTTGTCCTATTCCCTTGGCCCAGTCCTTTGGCCGATCCTAAGCGGGGTCCTTCGAGGGCAGCCGCGCATTTCACCGCAAATACAGCGGCAATCGCACGCCGAAACCCCTTGGCAACCACGCTAACTTTGTGATTAATTTCTGTCAAATTGTTTTTGCGCCCAAAACCGGGCGAATTGCCAAGGAGCCGACCATGAGAGTGTCCGATGACCGCTACACGAGGGACCGTCAACGCCTGGATCTTGCGCTGCGCCTGATTCGCCACGAAGCCCGCACGTTCACCATCCGCCAATGGACGGGCTTGAGCGACGATCGCATTCGCAAGCTGTATCGCAGCTACGTCATGAATCTCGGCGCCCGCGGCGTGTCCAGGCATCGCGGCAAGTCGCCGCGCCAGGCCGCCTTCTTCTTCAGGAGCGCGGAGCTCAATTTTCAGTCGACGCAATTGGCGAGCCTGTACGTCATGTACGGGCTGCTCGGCGGCACGGATGGCGGCCTCGAGCCGCGCTATCGCGTCGGGTCGCTCGAGTCGGGCACGCTGCTGTGCCAGGCATACGAGGCCTATCTCGAGCTGCACGCGCCGGCGAGCATCTCCTTCGAGCATGCGTGGTTCCTGCTGATGGCCCTGGCGCGGCGCGACGAAGTCGCCATTTCTCGTTGCGGGGTGTGCGGCGGAGTGCGCCTGCGCGACCTGTTGGCCAAGCACAAGCTGGGCTGCGGCACTTGCGATCCCGCGCTGCCCGCATCGGCCGCGCCCGCATTGGCCGCGCCCGCATTGGCCGCGCCCGTTTCCGCTTCCGCGCCTGTTTCCGCATGCACGCCCGTCATTGGCTGCGCCGCGCCCTGCTAGAATCGGCGCATGCAGCCAAGGAATATCTTTGCCGGTCCGTACTTGGACCGGGCCGCCCATTTGCGGCAGGATCCGGCGTGGGTTGCCGCGGCGCTGGCCGATGCGCGCAGCCGCGCGATTCCGGTGTGGAATTCGCGCAGCCTCATCACCGCGGGCGAGCCGCCGCGGGCGGCCTACTTGGAGCTCACCGGCGTGCCGCCCGAGCAGCGCAATGGCACGGAGATGATTCTGCTGGGCCGATTCGACGGCATCCACTATTTCGCCTACGAGATCGAATCGCTCGAGCCGCCCGCCTTGCTGCCGGACACGCGCTTCGAGGATCTGCGCGTCGTGGCCGCGGTGCTGCCGGAGGACGAAGCAGGACTCTTGGGCTATGCACGCGCCATCCTCTCCTGGCGGCGGCGGCATCGGTTCTGCGGCATCTGCGCAGCGCAGACGCTGCCTGCCAAGAGCGGACATGTGCTCGTGTGCACGAACCCCGCCTGCCGCCATGAACAGTTCCCGAGGATCGATCCGGCCATCATCGTGCTGGTCGAGCGACGGAGAGCGTGCACTCCTGGGCCGCCAGGCCAGCTGGCCGGTCGGACGATATTCCACCATCGCCGGGTTCGTCGAACCGGGCGAATCGCTCGAAGATGCGGTGGCGCGCGAGGTATTCGAAGAAACCGGCATCGAGGTGGATCGGGTCGAATACCACTCCTCGCAGCCGTGGCCCTTCCCGGCATCGCTGATGCTCGGTTTCACCGCGCACGCAGTGACGACGGAGGTGCATCTGCGCGATGAGGAGCTCGAAGACGCGCGCTGGTTCACGCGCGCCGCTCTGCGGTCGGACGGCACCCTGCTGCCGCCGCGGCTGTCCATTTCCTACCGCTTGATCGAACATTGGTTCGATGCCGGCGGGGGCACTCCTTTGCGCGACATTCAAGGGGGCTCGCCCTGGCAGCGATCGCGCTAGGGGGAAGCGAGACGGCCCTTGGGCTGGTGCTGTGCGCCGCATTCTCCGCCGGCTTCGTCGATGCCATCGTCGGCGGCGGCGGATTGATTCAGGTGCCGGCTCTGTTCGCGGGTTATCCTGCGGCCGCTCCGCCGGTGCTTCTCGGGACGAACAAGGTCGGCAGCATCTGCGGCGCCACGGGCGCGGTACTGCGCTACCTGCGCGTGGTGCGCATTCCATGGCGCACGCTCTGGCCCGCCGCCGCCATCGCTTTTCTCGCGGCGCTCGCCGGCGCGAGCCTGGTGAGCACGGTCTCGCCGGCACTGTTTCGGCCCTTGGTGCCCATCATGCTGACACTGGTTCTGCTCTACGTGCTGCGGCACAGAGACCTTGGCGCGCGCCACTCCCCCATCGCCTTCTCACGCCGCCGCCGCTATCTTGCATGGGCGACCGTCGGCGGCATCGGCCTGTATGACGGTTTCTTCGGCCCCGGCACCGGCAGTTTCTTCATGCTGCTGTTGATCCGCGTCTACGGATTCGACTTCTTGCATGCTTCCGCCAGCGCCCGCACCCTCAATGCGGCGACCAACGCGGGCGCGCTGATGTTCTTCGGCCTGCACGGCGAGATTCATTGGCTGTTGGGGGTCGCTCTGGGAGCGTGCAACGCCTCGGGCAGCGTGCTCGGCGCGCATACGGCGGTCAGGCACGGCAGCAAATTCGTCCGCGCCATTTTCATTGTCATCGTCGTCGCGCTGATCGCCAAGACCGCCTACGACGCCTCGGGCTTGCACCACTAGGGGGGGGGTTGCAAGCCTAGCCCCGTTCCCAGTGTCCGGGCTTCATGCGCCAACCGTCACCCTGGCGCACCCATTGATGAGCCACCCAGTGATAGCCGGGCTTGGGCGCCGCCCAGTGGCCCTCGACCCATTGGTGCCGGCCGTCGACCCAATTCCAATATCCGCTCATCCAGATGAAGCCGGGCGATGGGGCGGCCCCAATGACCTCCACCCGAGGCGCCGGTGGCGCCACCATCACCACCCCATCGGCATAGTGGCGCTGGTCGGGAACGACCACGCACGCCGACAGAGCCATGCAAAGCGCCACGCCGCATGCCAACCCTGCGCTCAACCACCGTCGCTGATTCATCGCGGTAACCACTTCTTGTAAGAATGATTGGGTAACCTAACGTTTTTCGCCTGCCGTCGTTGACGGAGGCGCACAGCGAAGAATAGCGCCGCAGCTTACAGATCACCACCCACGGAGTTGCTGCCGGTGCCCGATGAGGAGTCGTTGCGGCGTCTGGAAGGCCGTGGGCGGGGCATGCTGCCGAGGCTGAGCATGGGGCGCGACAGCCGAGCCTTCAAACGGTACATGGCCTGGTCCGCCCGTTGCAGCAATTCCTCGGCGTTCGATCCATCGTGGGGATACATCGATTCGCCGATTGCGGCGGTCAGATGCTGCTCATGGCCTTGAATCCAGTACGGCAATGCCACTCGCTCGCGGATGGTGTCCGCAACCCGGCTCACGGCGGCGGCGTCCGGCACGCTCGGCAGGATCACGACGAATTCATCGCCGCCATACCGGCAAACGAAATCCCCCGTGCGTACTCTGGCGGCGATGCGCATGGCCGCGGCAATCAGAATCTTGTCGCCCGCGGCGTGACCATATTCGTCGTTGACCCCCTTGAAGCCGTTCAGGTCGATGAACAGCAGGCCCACGCATTGCCAGAGCTGCGCTGCCTCGGTCACGGCCGAATCCAATAGCTCGAGCATGCGGCGGCGGTTGTACAGCCCCGTCAGGCCATCTCGATCGGCGAGCCGCTGAGCTTGCGCCTCGCGCTCCTTGAGCGCCGCCAATTCGCGCAGCAGCCGCGCGTTGGTGGAACGCAGCGATTCGAGCTCGTGATGCGCATCGTCGGCCTGCCGCACCACGCTGCGCAGCGCCACGGGGCTGGCCGCCATCGCTTTGCCATTCAAGAGCATTTTGCCTCGACCGTCTGTCATGGTTGCGTCTCAGTGGATTGGAACCGATTCTCAACAATCCGCCGGTCCCTTGCGATCAGCAGCGGGCTCACTGATGTGTAAGATTTTGCTGACTGACATTGGTTCGCAAAATCGAAACTATCCAGCCAACGCATGTCCTACGGCGGATCCCCGATGCTGTCGCGGCCGAGCGCTGAGGCATCGCACTGCGATAGCTGCGAGTCGCCCTGGTCCTCGCCCTACGCTTTGCATGGCCAAGTCAGTAGGGGAATCCCGCCACCCGTGAACTGATCGACAGTTTTGCAGGCTGGCCAGGCCGAACCGGCCGCCTTCGATGCACCGGGTCAACCCCGCCGGTGCTGTACCGTTACAGGTCGCATGATGCAAGCCGAAATAGCCGCCCTGCGGTTTGGTTTGGGCGCCCGGCCGGGCGATTTAGGCGCCGCGGCCGGCGATCCGCGCGGCTGGCTCGCGGCGCAGCTCAAGGGCGCGCTGCCGCTCGCCGGCAATACGCCGCTGGCGCCCTCCGATCAGATCTTCACCGAAGTGCTGGCCGCCCGCGATGAACGCCAGGAGATGAAGCGCGAGGCCGCGGCCCGGCCGGACGCCGCAGCCGCCGCATTCAACCCCGTGCGCGAGGCCTATCTACCCCATTACCGCGCGCAAGTGCTGGCTCGCGCCCAGAGTGCCGCGCTCACCGCGCGGCCCTTCGCGGAACGCCTGGTCCACTTCTGGACCAATCACTTTGCGGTGTCGGCCGACAAAGGCGCGGTCTTCGGCATTGCCGGCACGCTGGAGAACGAGGCCATCCGGCCGCATGTCAACGGCCGATTCGTCGACTTGCTGACCGCGGTGGAGCAACACCCCGCGATGATCGCCTTTCTGGACAATCAGTACTCGGTCGGCGCGGACTCCGAGCTGGCGCTGCTCGCGGCGCGGCGCGCGGCAAAGCGGCGGATGGACGCGCCGGACAAGCCCAAGCGCGAATTCGGCATCAACGAGAATCTGGCACGCGAAATTCTCGAGCTGCACACGCTGGGCGTGAACGGCGGCTACACGCAAAACGACGTTACCGGCTTTGCCCAAATCATCACCGGCTGGTCCATCGGCGGCGGCAAGGGTCGGCTGGCCGGTGGCACTCCCGGCCGCTTCTACTTTCGCGACAACCTGCATGAGCCGGGCGCCAAGACCTTCCTCGGCAAAACCTACGCCGAAGACGGCCAGCGGCAGGGCGAGGCGGTGCTTGCCGACCTTGCGCGCCATCCGTCCACCGCGCACTTCATCGCCACCAAGCTGGTCCGTCATTTCGTCGCCGACGATCCGCCGCCGGCCGCGGTCGAACGCGTGGCGCGCGCCTTTCTCAAGAGCGGCGGCGACCTGCCGCAGGTGTATGCGGCTTTGATCGAGGCGCCGCGAGGCCTGGGAGCCCGAGATGCGCAAGTTCAAGACTCCGGAAGATTTCGTGTTCTCGACCTTGCGGGCTCTGAATGTGTCGCCGCGCCAGCCGGAAGAAGTGGTGCGCAGTTTCGATCTGCTGGGGCAGCGTCAGTACACGCCGGGATCGCCGGCCGGATGGCCGGACACCTCGAAGAGCTGGGATGGCTCGGATGCCCTCATGCATCGGGTGCTGTGGGCATCGCGGGCCGCAGGCCGGTATGAGCAAGGGATGGACCCTGTGGACCTGGCGGCATCGAGTCTGGGCGGCTATGCGCGCCCGGAAACCGTGACGGCGCTGCGGCGCGCCTCCTCCGCCTCCCAGGCGCTGGCATTGTTGTTGATGAGTCCCGAATTTCAACGGAGATAGCCATGCACCGGTATCCCATCGACGTCGCCCGGCGCCGCTTTCTGTTGAGCACCGGCGCGCTGGCGGCGAGCGCCGCCCTGCCCAATGTCCTGTTCGCCCAAACCGGCGGCTCGGCGCGCCTGGTGGTCGTGATCCTGCGCGGCGCGCTGGACGGGCTGGCCGCGGTGCCCCCCTATGCCGACCCGGACTATGCGGGACTGCATCGTGAGCTGGCGATCGCGGCGCCGGGTGCCGCCGATGGTGCGCTGGCGCTCGATAACACCTTCGGCCTGCATCCCTCCTTGGTCTTCCTGCACGAGCGCTACCTGGCCGGCGAGCTGGTGGTGTTCAACGCAGTCGCCTCGCCATACCGCGACCGCTCACATTTCGATGGTCAGAACGTGCTCGAAAACGGCCTGACCAAGCCTATCGGCACGGCCGACGGCTGGCTCAATCGCGCGCTCGCGGCCCTGCCGCGCTCGGCGGGGCGCTCAGCCGAGCGTGCGGTGGCCATCAGCCAGAACGTCCCCCTGATTTTGCGCGGCGAAGCGCCGGTGATTTCCAAATCGCCGCAGGCCACGCCGGATGTGGATGAAGAATTGCTGGCGCGCCTGGCCGATCTTTACTCCAAGGACGATTGGTTTTCGGCGCGTTTGAGCGAGGCGGTGCAAACCGAGAAAATGGTGGACGAGGGCGGCAACCCGGCGAGTGCGGCGATGGCCGCGCCGGCTGCGGACCGTGTCAGCGGCGTGGCCCGCATGGCGGCGACCTTGATGCGCAGCGAGGGAGGGCCCGACGTGGCGGTCATCGAAGCCAGCGGCTGGGATACGCACGCCAATCAAGGGGGCGCCAAAGGAGCCCTGGCGCAGCGGCTGGCGGGCCTCGACAAGGCGCTGCGCGCGCTGGCGGATGAGCTCGGACCCCTCTGGCCGCAAACCGCCGTGCTGGTGGTGACCGAATTCGGCCGCACCGCCGCCATGAACGGCACCCGCGGCACCGATCATGGCACGGGCGGCTGCGCCTTTCTGGCGGGAGGAGCCGTGCGCGGCGGCCGCGTGATAGCCGACTGGCCGGGGCTCGCGCGCACGGCGCTGCTCGACAACCGCGATCTGCGGCCGACCCTCGACCTGCGCAGCGTATTCAAAGCCGTGCTCGACGAGCACATGCACGTCGATGCAAGGACTCTCGCCACCCGAATATTCCCGGACAGTAGCGGCGCGCGCCCTCTGCAAGGGCTGATGCGCGCCTAATGGGCCTTCGGCGAATTTAAAACGCCAAGGGTTCCGTACTGGGAATCGTCGGCGCCGCCGGCGCTTCCGCGACCGGCAACGCGGGCGGCGCCGGCATCGGCGCCGGGGTCAGCGGCGCGGCGGCTCTTCGCGGGGCAGCCGGCTTGGGCGCAGCCTTGGTGGCCACGGCTTTGGCCTTGGCCTTCTTCGGCGCAGCCTTGACGGCCTTTTTCGCGGCCTTTGCTCTGCCAGCCTTCTTCGCCTTGGCCTTTACCTTGGTCTTCGCCTTGGTCTTTACTGGCCGGGCTTTCTTTTTAGCGACGCTCTTCTTGGCGGCGCGGCGCTTGGCCTTTGCCACTGGACGCTTCTTCGACTTGCTCTTCTTTGCCATGATCACTCTTCTCCTAGAGATCGTACGAACTCGTTGCGAGAGTAGCCCCGAAAAAGTCTGCTGTCATCTGTGCGTGATGCTGGAGTCAGCTACACGGATTGCGTAGGCTGCCACGGTGTTGCCGACCGAACCCATTCGCCCGCTGAAAGATGTCTGGTTGAGACCCCGACGAGTGTTTCGCGAACTGGCCGCACGGCCCGTCGGGATCGCCGACTACGCGCTGGCCGCGGCTCAGGGCATGGGCAACTTCCTCGCGCTGTACCGTACCGAGGGGGCCGGGGCCCACGGCAGCGTGGAGGAAATTCTCCTGGGTTCCTTTGTCTACGGCGCCGTCGCCGGGGTGGCCAGTCTGTTCGTGATGGCGTTGATCTACCGGCGCCTGGGCAACCGCGCCGGCGGCAAATCGACCAACGCGCAGGTGATTCATGTTCTTGCCTACGGCAGCGTACCCATGGCGGCTTCGCTGGCAATTTGGGTGCTGACCGCGCTGCTGGCCGGGGAGGCCACCTTCGTCGAGACCCCGCGCGCGGATCTCGAGGGCTTCCTCGTCCTGCTGCTGCACCTGCAATTCGCCTCGCACGTGCTGCTGCTGTTGTGGAGCATCGTGCTGCAGGTCATGGGTTTCAGCGAAATGATGGGACTGCTGACACGCAAAGCTTTCGGAGTGTGGGTGCTCGGGCAGATCATCGGATTTCTGGCGTCCCTATTTCTTGCCATGGTCGTCGGCGCGTTATTTCCCGGCGCGCTGCTCCATGTCATCCCGCAGAGTTGATCCCCGCAAAGATGAGCGCCCTCATGGTTCTGCTGCATCGCAGCAATTCGCCCGCCCGCCGGGCGGCGTCTCAAGGCAGAACGCGCAGCAAGAACTGGCGAATATCGGCAATTTCCGCGGGACAGACGGCATGGGCCATGGGGTAGTCGTGCCACTCGACCGCATAGCCCTGGGCCTTCAAAAAATCTCGCGACTGCACTCCCAAACTCATGGCCAGCACATTGTCACACTCCCCATGGGCCATGAAAATCGGCGTCGCCTCGTTGGCCTGCGCCCGCTCCTGGGCGAAGCTGCTTTCCAGGGGCAGGTAGCAGGACAGCGCCATGGCGCCTGCCAACTTTTCCGCGAAGCGCGGCAGCGTGTACAGGGAGACCGCGCCCCCTTGTGAGAAGCCAGCCAGCACGATGCGATTTGCCGGGATGCCGCGCTCGCCCTCTCGGGCAATCAGCTGCCGGATCTTCATATCGCTGTCGCGAAAGCCGGCCGCATCTTCCGCAGCCCTGCGATCCAAGCCCTTGAGATCGTACCAAGCGCGCATGGACATGCCGCCGTTGATGGTCACCGGACGGATGGGGGCGTTGGGAAAGACGAAGCGCCAGGCCCGCTCACCACGGCGCACGATCTCCGGCACGATGGGCGCGAAATCATGTCCATCGGCGCCCAGGCCATGCAGCCAGATCACGGCGGCATTGGGCTTGGGGGCGGTTTCTACTTCTATCGTTTCAAGCATTGGCGATTGTCTCGAGCAGGGGGGGCGGGGTTTCTTCAATGGCATATCATTGTGGCATGCGGGTCACCTTGGATCATCTGCGCCGGTATGCCGTTGCGCGTTCGCTGTTCAAGCCCACCACCCTGGGACGGGCCATCGGCAAGCTGGGATTCGTGCAGGCAGACCCGATCCGGGCGCCGGCGCGCGCCCAGGACCTGACGCTGCGCCACCGGGTCGCCGGCTACCGAGCGGGCGATCTAGAACTCCGTTATCCGAAGCTGCCGCTGGAAGAGGATTTCTTCGTCAACTACGGCTATCTGCCGCGGGCGTACCACCAACTCATGCACCCGCGTACGCCGCGCACCGTGTGGACGGCGGCGCGCGCGGCTCAGGCCGCGGCGGTGCTGGAGTTCGTTCGCGCGCGCGGCTCGGTCCACCCGCGCGAGGTCGACGCGCATTTTGCGCATGGCAAAGTGACCAACTGGTTCGGTGGTTCCTCGAATGCCAGCACTCAATTGCTCGACGTCATGCATTACCGCGGACTGCTGCGGGTGGCGCGGCGCGATGGAGGCACCCGGATCTATGCGCTGCGCCAACCCGTGGCCGCGGCGGCCGAGGCCGCGATCGACCCAACCACGGCCAGTTCACGCATGGATGCCCTCGTGGACTTGGCCGTGAACAAGTACGCGCCGCTGCCGGCCGCCACCCTGGGCCAGCTAGTCCGCCATTTACGCGGCGGCGCGCCGCAGTGGGCCGCGCAGCGTGGAGCGGCGCTGGCGCGTGCCAAGCAACGCCTCGGCCACGCTCGCCTGGCGGGTACTGACTGGTACTGGCCTGCCGATGAAAGGCCGAATTCGCGCCGCTGGCAGCCCGACGAGGGCGTGCGGCTGCTGACCCCCTTCGACCCCATCGTGTGGGACCGTCGGCGGTTCGAGATTTTCTGGGAGTGGATCTACCGCTTCGAGGCCTACACCCCGGCGGCGAAACGCAAGCTCGGCTACTACGCTCTGCCCCTGCTGTGGCACGAGCGGGTGATCGGCTGGGGCAATGCATCGGCGGCCGATGGCCGGCTGCGCTGCTCCTTCGGCTACAGCGGCGGTCGCCCGCCGCGCGATCGCGCATTTCGCGCCGGATTGGACGCCGAGCTGGCACGTCTGCACACCTTCCTCGGCATGCAGGCCTAGCGGCATGGAGACCTGACGACC
This sequence comes from uncultured Gammaproteobacteria bacterium, assembly GCA_963837435.1. Classification (GTDB taxonomy): domain Bacteria; phylum Pseudomonadota; class Gammaproteobacteria; order Steroidobacterales; family Steroidobacteraceae; genus Bog-1198. Next base: position 710,335 of record CAWINJ010000004.1, on the reverse strand, counting down.
GCTCTCTCACCCGAAGGGAGGATCGCTCGGCGTGCCGCTATTTCGCGGTTTTTTGAATCTCCGCCGTGATTTCATAGGAGCGCAGCCGCGCACCGTGATCGAATATCTGCGCCGTGATCATCAATTCATCCGCGTGAGTTCGCTCGATGAATGCCGCGAGCGCGCCGCGGACCGTGGCGGGCGAACCGATGGCGGAGCAGGTGAGAACGTCGGCCAGCAGGGCCCTTAAGGGCGGCGGCAGCTGGTTCGGATAATCTTCGAGCGGCGGGGGCAATGGCATCGGCCGGCCGCTGCGCAGGTTCACGAAGGCCTGCTGCACCGAAGTGGCCAGCAAGCGGGCTTGCGAGTCCGTGTCGGCGGCAATGACGTTGAATCCCAGCATGACGTAGGGCCGATCGAGCTGCGCTGAGGGCTGGAAGCGCGCGCGATAGATCTCCATTGCCTGCATCATCATTGCGGGAGCGAAGTGCGAAGCGAAGGCGAAGGGCAGGCCAAGCGCCGCCGCAACCTGCGCACCGAACAGGCTCGAACCGAGAATCCAGATAGGCACCTTCAGCCCCACGCCGGGCACCGCCGTGACGCGCTGTTCGGGCGCCGCGGGCGCGAAATATCCCATCAATTCCAGCACGTCCTGAGGGAACTGCTCGGGGTCCGAGGCCAGATTGCGCCGCAGGGCCCGCGCCGTCGCCTGATCGGAGCCCGGTGCCCGGCCCAACCCCAGATCGATGCGCCCGGGGAATAGACTTTCCAGCGTGCCGAATTGCTCCGCGATCACCAGCGGCGAATGATTCGGCAGCATGATGCCGCCGGCCCCGACGCGGATGCTCGACGTCCCCGAGGCCACATGACCGATCACCACCGAGGTGGCTGCGCTGGCGATGCCCGGCATGCTGTGATGCTCGGCCAGCCAGTAGCGCCGATAGCCCCAGCGCTCGGCGTGACGCGCAAGATCGAGGGTGTTGCGCAGCGACTGCGCCGCGCTTCCGCCCTGCGTGATCGGAGACAAATCCAGAACGGAAAACGGAATCATGGCAACGTCGCGGCGGCAGACAAACCGACCTCGTCCAGGATGCTCCACAGCGGCGACACCGTGCCCATCGCCTCGAGCTGCCCGGAATCGCCCACCAGCACCACCTTGGCACGCGCCCTGTCCGCGACGGCGAGTAACCGCTCCAGATCCTTCAGGCCGATCATCTCCGCTTCGTCAACCACGACCACATCGCGGTCCGACCACGGCTCCTCTGCCTGCTGCCACTCGCTTTCCTGCGCGGCCAGGGTCAGCGAGTGGATACCGGACGACGCTTGCAATCGCTCCGCGGCGGCCCTCGACAGCGCCACGCCGAGCACTCTCAATCCACCCCGCTCCCACAGCTCACGCGCCTGCGCGAGCAGCGCCGCCTTGGCATCGTCCACCGCCGCGGCGAGGGCTTTGATGTCGCCCTCGGCCACCAGGTATTCGAGCGCGTGCGGCTGCGCCGACGGCGGGTGCAGCGGCTGCTCGGCGGGCCGCAGCAGCTCGACAGGTCTCAGCAGCTCGGGCTCAAGGCCATGGCCGCACCGCGTCCGCATGGCCGCCACTCGCCTCATCAGCGACATCTTCGCATCGAGCATGTCCTGGCCCGTGTAACGCGAAGGCTTCCCACCCTCGGAAGCCAGCGCCACCAATTCGCTCGACGTGAGCACGGCGGCCAGCGCCGCGTCCAGCTGCGCCGCATCGCCGGTGCGCGACGCGAGAAACTGCACCAGGTCCTCGCGTGTGAACGTCGGCCGCTGCCGGCACAGAGCGCGCACCGCCACACTGGGGTCGCCGACGATGGTCGCGCCATTCTCGAACGCAATCCTGCGCTGCTCGGCGAGGCGCTCCTGGACATGCCTCGGCAAGGCCTGCTCTTCGTGCCGGCCGCGCCCGACCCCGATTTGACGGCCCGGGGTCAGCTCGATCTGCTGCGCCTCGAGTGTTCGATGATCGATTCGCGCGGCGTGTCCCGCGCGGGCCAAGTGCAGATTGGCGCGCTCGGCCCAGGCCGAACGCCACTCCAACAGATTGGATTTTCTGTTCCAGTGGCGTGCTTTGGGCCCAAACCCCTCGGGCGTCGCCTCCCGCAGCGTCAGCAAGACATGGGCATGCGGATTGCCCGCCGGGTCCCGGCGAATGCAGAAATCCGCGATCATGCCCTTGCAGACAAACTCCTGGGCGATGTATTCGCGCAATAGCGCCACGTTTTGCGCATCCGATAGCTCGGCGGGCAAGCTGATGTCGATGGCGCGCGCGAGTTGCGAGTCCTTGCGGCGCTCGACCGCCTCGACGCGATTCCACAGCGCCTCCCTGTCCTGCACCCAATCGGGAGCGCCGGCGGGCGACATGATCTCGCAATGCGCGCCGGCGCGGCGGCGCGTGTAATTATGCGTAAGGCCGTAGCGCTCATCGCGCAGCGCGGACCCGGACCGGTAGGCTGCTGCGGCGATCATGCTCTGGCCCCGCGCCCGCGAGATCACTTTCGCCGTCAAGTGATAGATCGCCAAGGCATCTCCCTTCTACCGCGATTGAGCCATGAATGTATAAGTGTTTTGCATGCTGCGTCTCTGTGAACTTTACGCGCAGCAGTATGCGAAAATCAATCCGAGCCGAGCGACAGAGGATGGCCCATGCCCAAGCTTGATGAACAGATTTCGACGCTGCAGCAAAAACTCAGCCAACTGAAGCTACGCCAGCAGCGGCTCGAGGCGCGCAGGCGGGCGGGCGAGGCCCAGCGGGAACGCAAGGCCGAGACCCGGCGGAAAATTCTGGTCGGCGGAATCGTACTGGCCAAAGTGCGGCAGGGCGAGATCGATGGCGAGGCGTTTCGGAGTTGGCTCGATGCCGCCCTGACGCGCGCCGACGATCGTGCCTTGTTTGCTTCATGGTTGGGCGACGGCTGAGCGGCGCCTCGTTGGGTGAGCGCCAGCCCACGATCGAGCGGCGCGAGCATTGACAGGGCGTGCATTTTTATGCAGGATGCGCGCAAGTTTATGCATAGAGCCTGACATGCTTCGATCCGATACCGACAACGGCAGTGCGCCGGCGCGCCGCGACGCGCTCGCGAAGATCATTCGCGAACAGACCGTGGGGCGGCAAACCGAGCTGGTCGAGATGCTGCGCAGGCACGGACATGTGGCCACCCAGTCGAGCGTCAGCCGCGACCTGCGCGAGCTCGGCGTCGCCAAGGTGGGCGACCGCTATGTGCTGCCCGACGCCGCCGCAGCGCCGAAAAGCGATTTTTCCACGCTCAAGCAATTTGTCAGAGCCCGCTCGACGGCCGGCACGAACCTGACCGTGCTGAGGACCACCATCGGCTCGGCACAGAGCGTGGCCGTCGCCATCGACACCGCCCGTTGGCCGGAGGTCGTCGGCACCATCTCCGGCGATGACACCATTTTCATCGCCACCGCCGGAGCACGCGAGCAGCGACAGCTCGCCGATCGTCTTTTCGCGATTTTCGGACGCTAATCCCTATGACATCGACTTCCAGGCAGGGCGCCGAGCCCATTCTTTTGGCTTTCTCCGGCGGCCTCGACACCTCGTTCTGCGTGCCCTGGCTCAAGGACACCTATGCTCGACCGGTGATCACGGTCACCGTCGACACCGGCGGCATCGATGCCGCCGCCGCGCGGTCCTTGGCGGAGCGTTCTGCGCGATTGGGCGCCATCGAGCACCATCTGATCGATGCACGCGGCGCCTACTTCGACCAGGTGCTCAAATACCTGCTGATGGGCAATGTGCGCCGCGGCGGGGTCTACCCGCTGTGCGTGGGGGCGGAGCGGGTATTGCAGGCGCAGACCATTGCGCAGATGGCGCTGTCGCTGCGCACCCAGATGGTCGCGCACGGCTGCACGGCGGCCGGCAACGATCAAGTGCGCTTCGAGGTAGCATTGCGGACGCTCGCGCCCGAGCTCGAGATCATCGCGCCGGTGCGCGACCGCGCCTTCAAGCGGCCGGAGCAATTGAAGTATCTCGAAGATCATCGGCTGCCGATACCGCCCTTCGGCGCGGCCTACTCGGTGAATCGCGGACTTTGGGGAGTCACCATCGGCGGCAAGGAAACGCTGACCTCCGAGGGCAGCATTCCGGATGATGCGTGGGTTCTCTCGCGGGACGCTTTCTCCGCCCCGCGCACCGCCGAACGCCATGTCATCGGCTTCAGACAGGGAGTTCCCCACAGCCTCGATGGCGCGGCACTGTCCGCCGTCGCCATCATCGAGAAACTCGAAGACTTGGCCGGCCCCTTCGGCATCGGCCGCGGCATCCACTTGGGCGACACCGTGATCGGCACCAAGGGTCGAGTGGCCTTCGAAGCGCCCGCCGCGGAGGTTCTGCTGACGGCGCATCGCGAATTGGAGAAGCTGGTGTTGACGGGCAGGCAGGCACGCATCAAGGATTCCGTGGCGCAGCCCTATGGCGACCTGGTGCATGAGGGGCAGCATCTGGATCCCGTGTGCCGCGACATCGAGGCGCTGCTCCTATCCTCGCAGACTCGGGTCAGCGGTGAGGTCCGAGTGCTATTCCGGCCCGGCTCCCTCTTCGTGGAAGGCGTCACCTCGCCCTACTCGTTGATGGCGGCATCCAAGGGCGTGTACGGCGAATCCGCCGGCGAATGGACGCCCACCGATGCCCTGGGTTATTCGAAAATGCTTGCGTTGACGGGCGTATTCTACAAACGGGCGGGAGCGAATTCGCCATGAGCGGCATGCGCACGGTGGTGGTCGATAAAATCGCCTCGGTGACCCAGGCCTGCGGCCTGTCGCACGAGCTGCGCGTCGCCACGGACATTCCCTGCGAGGAAGGGATGGTGGTGGTGGTCGAGATCCTCAACAACAAGTCGACCTACAACACCTTGGAGCTGACCAGCGGCCGCATGGCGAAAGTGGCGCGCGGCGACGTGGTGGTTGGTGCGCTCGGTCATCGCAAGGCTTTGTTCGGCTATTCGGGCCATATTCCCGCATCGCTCAAACCGGGCGACGTGATTCAAATGCTGAATATCGGCGGCGTGCTCGGCATCTGCGATTCCGCGACCCAGGACAAGGGCAAGCCCTTCGACTGCAAGGTCCTGGGCGCCGTGCTGACCTTCCCCTATCTGGGCGAGCGCATCGGCGTGCCGGCCAAGGCGGGCTACAAACCCTTGGATTACGCTGCCGCGCTCGACGTGCGCGGCGTGCCGGTGGTGGCGCTGGCGGGCACTTGCATGGAGGCGGGCAAGACGGCCGCCGCCTCCGCCATCATTGCGCGCATGCGCCACCGCGGACTGGTGGTGGATGCATTCAAGGCGACCGGCGTGTCTTTGCGCCGTGACATCCTGGCCTTCGAGGACTCCGGCGCGCGGCGCACCATGATTTTTACCGACTTAGGGATCGTGACCACGACCGCGAAATGCGGCCCGGCACTGACCCGCACCATGCTGAACGAAATGGCGGCGGGGCAGCCCGATGTCATCGTGTTCGAACTGGGAGACGGGCTGTTGGGGACGTACGGCGTGGAATCCATCCTGCGTCAGCCGGACATCAAGACGGCGCTCACCGCGGTGGCGCTGTCGGCCAACGATCCGGTCGCCGCCTGGGGTGGCGTCAAATTATTGCGCGAGCGCTTCGGCATCGAACCGGCCGTGGTCACCGGCCCGGCGACGGACAATCAAGTGGGGGTCGAGATCATCCGCGAGCAGATGAATGTCGAGGCCTTCAACGCCATCAGCAATCCGGCGGATCTGGGCGATCACGTCATCGGGCGGCTGGGCCTGGGTCACGTGCGCGAATCCAAGGTCGCGGCGGAATGACCGCCGCCACGCCCGCCATCGTGCTCGGCGGCACCGGCTACGTGGCCGGCGAGCTGCTGCGCCTGATCGCGGGGCATCCGCAGCTCGAGGTGGCCGGCATTCTGTCCGACAGCCAGCCGGGCGCGCCGGTCGCCGGCGCATTCGCACATTTGCGCAGCGCCTATCCGGACCTGAGATTTTCCGCTCTCGAGGACATCGAGGCCTTGGTGCGCGGCGCGCCGCAGTGCGCCCTGTTCTCCGCGGCGCCTCACGGCGTGGCCGCCGCCATCATCGATCGGCTGCTGACGGCGGCGGAGTCGGCGGGCGGACGCGTGCACTGCGTAGATATTTCGGCCGACTTCCGCTATTCGAGCGCCGCCGCCTATGAGGCGGTATACAAGCACGCGCATGGCGCGCCGGCGAGAATTCGCCAGTTCACCTGCGCGGTGCCCGAGCATTTGCAAAAGTCGCCGACGCCGCACGTGGCGCATCCCGGGTGCTTCGCCACCGCCACTCTGCTCGCCACCGTGCCCTTGCTGGCCCTGGGGCTCACCGAGACGCGGCTGTTCGTGACCGGCATCACCGGCAGCACCGGATCCGGCCGCAAGCCCGTCGAGGGCACGCATCATCCGCATCGGCACAGCGATCTGTACAGCTATGGCGCCTTGAGCCATCGCCATGTGCCGGAGATCATCGCCTGCGCGAAGCTCGCCACTGGCATCGAGGCGGAACTGAATTTCGTGCCGCACTCGGGCCCCTTCGCGCGCGGCATTCACGTGACCGTGCAGGCCAGTCTGAAGAAATCCATCGGCACGGCGCAGGCGCTCGAGGCGCTGAAGTCCTACTACAAGGACTGTCCCTTCGTGCGGGTCGGCGACACGGCGCCGCGCGTCAAGGACGTGGCGGCCAGCAATTACGCGAATTTGAGTGCGGTGACCAACGGCAATTCCATCGCCGTCATGTCGGTGGTCGACAATCTCAACAAGGGCGCCGCCGGCGGCGCCCTGCAATGGATGAACCGCCTCCTGGGTCTAGCCGAGACGACCGGCCTCACCGCCGCCTCGCCGGGCTGGACTTGACGCGGCGGATCGACGGACACCAGACACCCTCGGCAGTTGAATCCCATGGCGACATCTTTGACAACCGCGACGACCCAAGCTCTCGGCAGCCACCTCGCGCAGGTGTTTGCGCAATATCCCGTCGAAATCGCGCACGGCGACGGCGTATGGCTGCACGCGCGCGACGGGCGCAAGATTCTGGATTTCTACGGCGGGCACGCGGTCGCGGGCTTGGGCTACGGCCATCCGCGCTGGCTGGCCGCGCTCGAACGCCAGGCCCGGCAAATGGCGTTTCAGACCAACGCACTGCCCATGGTCATCCGCGAGCGCGCCGCGGCGCGCCTGGCGAAATTCGTCGGACTCGGACTCGATACGGTGTTCTGGATCAACAGCGGCGCCGAGGCCAATGAAAATGCGCTGAAGCTCGCATTCAAATTGACCGGGCGCACCAAGGTCGTGGCTCTGGAACAGAGCTTTCACGGCAGGACCGCCGCCGCCGGCGCCGTGACCTGGGGCGCGCTCGAGAAATGGTACGGCTTTCCGCGCACGCCCTTCGATGTGAGTTTCACGCCGCGCGACGATCCGGCCGCCGTCGAGCGATGCGTCGATCGCGACACCGCCGCGGTGATCGTCGAGCCGGTGCAGGGGGTCGGCGGAGCCTATGAAGTGGGCAAGCCCATGCTGCGGGCGCTGCGGCAGCGCTGCGATGACAGCGGTGCGCTGCTGATCTTCGACGAAGTGCAATGCGGAATGGGCCGCACCGGCGCGCCCTTCGCCGCGAATTCGTACGGCGTCGTCCCGGACATGATCACCTGCGCCAAGGCCCTGGGAAACGGCTTTCCGGTGTCGGCGCTGCTGATGTCGCGCCGCGTCGCGGGCCAGATCAAGTACGACGACATGGGCACGACGTTCGGCGGCGGTCCGATGGCCTGCGCGGTGGCCGAAGCCGTGATCGACACCATTGAATCCGAATCGCTGCTCGCGAATGTGCGGCAAGTCTCGGCGTACATCCGCTCGAGCTGCATCATCGGCCCCGTCATCGGCGTGCAGGGCGCGGGCTTCCTGCTGGGCCTGAAGACCTCGCGCCCGGCCAAGGAAGTGCAGGCGGCGCTGCTCGCGAAGAACATCCTCGCCGGCACCAGCGCCGATCCGCACATTCTGCGCCTGCTGCCGGCGTACATCTTGAACGAGGGCCACGTGGATCAGCTGAGCGACGCCCTCGCAAGAATCCCCGCATGAAGCGCTTCCTCAGCCTGGCCGATTTCAGCCGCGAGCAGATCCTCGATCTGCTCGCGCTCGCCCAGGCGCTGCAGGACAAGCCGGAGCCGCGCGCGCTGGCAGGCAAGATCCTGGGCTTGGTGTTCTTCAATCCCTCGCTTGCGCACTCTGGCGTCCTTCCAGGCCGGCATGGCGCGGCTCGGCGGCTCATCCTTCGTCATCAACCCGGGCCAGGGAACCTGGCAGTTGGAGACCCGGCCGAATGCCATCATGAACGGCGCCGCCGCCGAACACATCCGCGAGGGCATCCCGGTGCTGGCATCGTACTGCGATGCGCTGGGCGTGCGCGCCTTCGCCGAAGGCAAGAATCTCGCGCAGGATCTGGGCGAGACCGTGTTCGGCATGATCGATGCGCTCTGCGACAAGCCGCTGATCAATCTGGAATCGGCCGCGAATCACCCCTGCCAGGCGCTGGCGGACTGGCGGACCCTGGATGAGCTCGAGGTGCCGACGCGGGCCAAGTTCGTGCTGAGCTGGGTCTATCATCCGAAGGCGCTGCCCCTGGCGGTGCCCGCGGCCACCGTGCACATGGCGGCGATGCGCGGCATGGAAGTCGTGGTGCTGCGCCCGGAGGGCTTCGCACTGCCGCCGCAAGTCATGGAAGCCGCGCGCCGGGCCGCGGCCGCCGCCGGCGGTTCGCTCACCGAGACTTCCGACCGCGCGGCGGCGCTCGCCGGTGCGAGCGTGGTGTACGCCAAGGAATGGGGCACCACCACGTACTACGGCGATAGCGAGGCGGACTCGCGGCTGCGCGCCGATCTGTCCGATTGGTGCGTGCGCGAGCGCTGGTTCGCCGGCGCATTGCCCGACGCCAAGCTCATGCACTGCCTGCCGGTGCGCCGCAATGTCGCGGTCGCCGATGAAGTTCTCGATGGCCCGCGCGCGGTGGTCAAACGCGAGGCCTTTAATCGCATGGTGGTGCAGATGGCCGTTCTGCACCGCATGCTGGCCTGATGACCGTCGTATTGGAGAGTCTGCCCATGATTATGACCCGACCTGATCCTTCCGTCGCCGTGCGCGCCCTGAAGAGCGCGGCGCCGTATATCCGCATGTACAAGAACAAGGTATTCGTCATCAAGGCGGGCGGCGCCGTATTCACCGATGAAGTCTCGACCCGGATCCTGATCGAGCAAGTGGCCATCCTGCATCAGGTGGGCATCAAGACCGTGCTGGTTCACGGCGGCGGTCCGCAGCTCGATAACCTGCAAGCGACCCTGGGGCTGGAAACGCGCATGGTCAATGGCCGCCGGGTCACGGATCAGAAATCGATCGACGTCACCGCCATGGTGCTCAACGGCCTGATCAACACGCGCATCCTCGCCATCTGCCGGGAGCTCGACATCGAGGCCATCGGTTTGAGCGGAGTCGATGCGGGACTGATCCGCGCGCACAAGCGTCCGCCGGTGCGCATCGCCGAAGGCTCGAGCGAGACCGTGGACTACGGATTCGTCGGCAACATCGACTCGGTGAATGCGGGCGTCATCGAGAAGCTGCTCGAGAACGGCCTGATGCCGGTCGTCAGCCCGCTGTCGGCGGATTCGAACGGCACGCTGCTCAACATCAATGCCGACACCGTGGCCGCGGCCATCGGCGGCGCGCTGTCGGCGGAAAAATTGGTGCTATGCACCGGCGCGCAAGGGATACTCGAACGTGTCGAGGACCCGAGCTCGGTGGTCTCCTACACCGACATCAAGGGGCTGAAGCGATTGCGCGACCAAGGTGCGCTGAAGGACGGCATGCTGCCCAAGGCGGCGGCGATCGAGAACGCCATCCGTGGCGGCGTGCGCCGGGTACACGTCATCAGCTACCGGTCCGCGGATAGCTTGCTCGCGGAAATTTTTACGAACGAAGGCACCGGGACTCTCGTGGTCGCGGATCTCACCGCACTGAGCCCGGCGGAACAGCTGCAATGACGCGGCTCTGGGACAAGGGCACGCCCCTCGATGCGCGCGTCCTCGCGTATACGGCGGGCGACGACCACGTTCTGGACGATCGGCTGGTGCGCTACGACATCCAAGCCTCGCTCGCGCACGCGGACATGCTGGCGGTCCAGGGGCTGCTCTCGCCGACGGATCTCGAGTCGATCCGCGCGGCCCTGACGGCCATCGGCGCGGAGCATGCGCGAGGCGACTGGCGCATCACGCTCGAACAGGAAGACTGCCAGACCGCGATCGAGAACCTGCTCACCGCGCGCATCGGCGCCGCCGGCGGGCGCTTGCATGCGGGCCGTTCGCGCAACGATCAGGTGCTCGCCGCCTTGCGCCTGTACCTGCGCGATGCCGCCGAAGAGCTGTGTCAGGGCGCGACCGCCGTGGCGGATGCGCTCGACGCACTGGCCGAGCGGCATGGCGCCATGGTGCTGCCCGGCTACACCCATATGCAGCAGGCCATGCCGAGCAGCGTCGCGCTCTGGGCACAGGGCTTCGCCGCGGAAATACGCGACGACGCCGAGGGTCTTGCGCAGACGCAGAGGCGCATCGGCAAGAACCCGCTGGGATCCGCGGCCGGCTACGGCACGCCGAATCTCGAGCTCAGCCGCGAGGAAACGCGGCGGCGCCTGGGATTTGCCGTCACCCAGGAGCCGGTCACCGCGGTGCAGCTCTCGCGCGGCAAGGCCGAGGCGCAGCTGCTGTTCGAGATCACCTTGCTGGCGCAGGACACGGGGCGTCTCGCGGCCGACCTGCTGCTGTTCTACACTCAGGAATTCGCTTTCGTGAGTCTTCCGCAAGGCTTTACCACCGGCTCCTCGATCATGCCGCAGAAACGCAATCCCGACGTCTTCGAACTGGTGCGCGGCCGCAGTTCGGTCGCGCAAGCGGCGCTCAACGAGGTGCTCGGTGTCACGCAAAAGCTGACCTCCGGCTATCACCGCGATTTGCAACTGATCAAACCTCCCTTGTTCCGCGGCATCGATTCCTGCCGGCAGACGCTCGACATACTGCCCAGTGCGCTCGACGGAGTGAGCTTTCGGCCCGAGAACATCCGGCTCGATCCCGGCATCCACGCCGCGGCCGCGGCCAACGCCTTGGTGGCCCAGGAAGGAATTCCGTTTCGAGAGGCGTATCGCCGGGTCGCCGGCAAGCTCGAGGATCCCAAATGACCCTGTGGCGCAGCTTGCTCTCGCTCGAGGAATTGAATTCCAGCCGCGCAGGAACTCTGATCGAGCACCTCGACATCGTATTCACCGAAATCGGCGCGGACTTCCTTCGCGGCACCATGCCGGTCGATGGCCGGACCCGGCAGCCCTATGGGCTGTTGCACGGCGGGGCTTCGGTGGCATTGGCGGAAACCCTGGGAAGCACGGGCGCGGCGATGTGCGTCGATTCGAAGGAATATCAGTGCGTGGGGCAGGAGATCAACGCGAATCACGTGCGGGCGATGCGCGCGGGCCTCGTCACCGGCACGGCGCGCGCCGTGCACGTCGGCGGCCGCACCCAGGTGTGGGTCATCGACATCGTCAACGAGGCCGGCAAACTGGTGTGTACTTCGCGCTTGACGGTCGCGGTCATTCGGCGCGGTACCGTCGGCGTCTAAAACCGCGCTGGCATTTGCAACCGGTAGAGGGGTATCTTGCGCGCCATGAAACACACTCGCACTCACCACACCCGTATTGACATTCTGCGCCGCAGCTGCGGCGCGTGGCTCATGATGGCGGCAGCGCCGCTCGTCGGCGCCCAAACCCCCTCGGCCGGCGCACCCGCTCCCGCGGATTCGGCCGCCGCGCCGCCCGGCCAGGCAGGCTATTTGTTCGGGCTGACCTTCGGGGAGCAGCTGCACAATGTGGGCATCAGCGACCAGGTGGCCATCGAGGACATCGAGCGGGGCTTGAAGGATGGCCTGCAGGGCAAAAAGAGTACGCCGGCCGACCGGCAGCAAGTGCAGGAATTCGTGCGCATGACGATGGCCACCGCGATCACGCGCAATCAGGCGGCGGCGAAGGATTTTCTGGCGCGCAACGGACATGAAAAAGGCGTGGTGACCACCGCCTCGGGCCTGGAATATCGAGTCGTAGCGGCGGGCGACCGCAAGGCTCCCGCGATCGCGCCCACCGATACGGTGACGGTGCAATATCGCGGCAAACTGCTCGACGGCTCGGAATTCGACAGCTCGTACACACGCGGCCAACCCGCAACCTTCCCTGTGAACGGCGTGATTCCAGGCTGGCAAGAGGCATTGGTGCTGATGAAGCCGGGCGCGAAATGGACGCTATTCGTGCCGCCGGAACTGGCCTATGGGGCGAGCCCGAGGCCGGGAATTCCGGGCGGTTCGCTGCTGATATTCGACGTGGAGCTGCTGAGCGCCAAGTCCAACGGCCCGGCCCCGGCGCCCGCACAGCCGCCTGCGAAGTCGAAGTAAGCTCCCGAACAGGCGATGCTGACCGGCGGCGGTCTGCTTAGGGGCGCAAATCCAGTGCGCCGGTCAGATCTCCCATCGGCGGCGCGCCGTGGGAGGCGAGCCCTCGATCGCGCATCGAGATGCCCGGCAATACTGCCAGGTCGAAGCGGCGCGTAATCAATCGCAAAATCGACTCGGTGTCGTACTGCGTGTGATCCACGGTGCCGCGCTTCGCGTAGGGAGAGATGATGAGCGCGGGAATGCGCGCGCCGGGCCCCAGCAGATCTCCCTGCGGCGGCGCTACGTGGTCCCACGCACCGCCGAATTCATCGTAAGTGATGACGATAATCATGTGCTGCCACTGCGGGCTCGCGCGCAGCTTTACGACCAGATCGGCGATGTGGCCATCGCCCTCGGCCACCGATGCGTAGCCCGCGTGCTGATTCACATTGCCCTGCGGTTTGTAGAACGCGACCGCCGGCAATCGGCCGGCCGCCGCATCGGCCAGCAGCGCCCCGTAGTCCTTCAAGTGGGCGGCGCGTTGCTCGGCGTGGGTGACGGGATCGAAGCGCTCATAGTAGTTGAAGGGCTGGTGATGCGGCTGAAAGTCCGGGTTGCCGCCCGGCGTTTCGGGTGCGTAGATGACGTTGCGCGGTTCCCGAGGTGAGCGGCGGCCATCGGCAACCGCGGCATTCCATGACCCCGAATACCAGGCCCAGCCGACGTGCTTCGCGTCCAGAGCATCGCCGATGGTCGACTGGTTCTGCGGCGGCAATGTCGTGGACTTGAGCGGGTCGGCGTACAGCAGGTCGCCATCGCCCGCCGCCGGCGGGTTGCCGCTCGGCTGATAGGGAGGCTGCATGGTGTTCACGGCGTAGAACTGGCCGTCGCCGAAATAATTCTCCGGTGTGATATTGCCGCTCTTCGCAAATCGAGGCGGCCCGTCCAAGGCCGAGGCTTTTGCACCCTTGGCGAGTGTCAGCCATGGCCGGTAGTGCCCGGCGGCATCCTGGTCGAGAATCGCGATGCTCGGTTTCGCCGGCGCCGTATCCGCATTCGGATACAGGGGCGCGCATGCACAGATCAGGTACTGATGATTCAGGAACGAACCGCCGAACGCGCCCTGGAAGAAATTGTCCGCGAGCACGAATTCTTTCGCCAAGGCATACAGCGCCGATCCGCTGTAGTCATAGTGCCCCATGGCCAGGCCCCCGGCGTCGGACCAGGCGGCATAGCCATCGTTATTTCCACCGTCGATCTGCATCTGGTGCTCGAAGAAGCGATGTGCCAGATCGCGCGTCACGGTGGAGGTCGACAAAGTGACATTGGATTGCGCCATAAACGCATGCTCGATCGAGAAGGGCGCATTGGGCAATCCAGCGCTTTGGGCTTCGGTCACCACCGGCTCGATCCCTGCCGCGGTGACGCCGCCCCAGGTCGGCGGCAGCACCGGCAGCACCGACCCATCGCGATCGACCTGCGGGACATAGGCCGGCAGCGGCCTGCCGTCGCGATCGACCACTTCGCTCAGGCCGTGCGCGCCCGGGAAATTTCCGTACAAATTATCGAACGCTCGATTCTCGGCGTAAATCACCACGATGGTGTCTATCTTCGAGCGCAATGCGCGAGTGACCGGGTCGGCGCCGCCGGCGCCCGCCGCGGGCTCCCGGTCGGCGCACCCCGCCATGGCGGCGCAGAATCCGAACGCGAGCAGTAGGGCCCGGCCGGCCGACAGGGTGCGGTCGGCGCGCAAGGTAATTTTCATGCGCGGCAGTATAGAGGCGCGCGCCCTGTCTTGCGACCGGAGCACGTCCCCGAATCGCAAGCCTGGCCGTGCTAGCGCAGCTCGATTCGAAAGCGTCTGATTGCTAGAACGTCCAAGTGGCGCTGACTGTCAATGCGTCCGGGTCACCGAACTGCGAGCTGATGCGCTCGTATTCGGCACGGAACGAAATCCCCCAGGCTTTGGACTGCACACCCACCCCATAGGCGAATCGGTTGTAGGTTTGGTCCTGACGGTAGAAAGTCGCCGCCGGGCAGGATACATTCTGAGCGCACACCGGACCCGTGAAGGTAGTGACATCCGTTTGCAGCCGGGCGACCCCGGCCTTGCCGAAGACATCGAAGAACGGAATCGGCAGCGGCAAATAACCCACGCCGAACAGCGCTGCCGCCCGCGGATGAGAATCGAGTCCGTAATTGTTGATTCCGCTGAAGCCGAAATCGTCAGTCGGGTGGCCGAAGTCGATGTATTCGAACTCCGCGCCCGCAAAGGGAATGGGCCGCACGCCGGCGATCAACTTCCAGGCCGTCTCATGATCGTTGAAATACCCGGGAAGCCCATATGCGGCATCGTCGCTCCGGACCGTGGAATACCCCACTCCGGCGCCGAGATAGAATCCGGCAGGATCGTCTGCCAGTGCCGCCGTCGAAGCCGCACACGCGCCCGCTGCGACGATGGCCAGCAGGGTTCCTGAAATCCGCTTCATCAACTTCTCCAATTGAGGTACTGCACTTTCGGACCGACGGGCGATGTCAGAAGTTCCGAGCAAACTGCCGCACCGCGCCAGGCGGTATACTCCAAGAATGAAAATTGCGCACCTATGGGTTGCCATCGGCCTGGCCGCATTGGCTGTGAGCTGCGGCCAGAAAGGCCCTCTGGTGCTCCCAGACGCGCCGAAGCACAAGAAAGTGCTGTCGAGCCCACGCGCGCCCGCCTCTTCCCCTGCAAGCGCCAACCCGGCTCCCGCGGGAACGGGCACGGCCACGCCCGCCGGCACGTCCCCGCCCGCGCCCGCACCCGCACCCGCGCCGGCCAGCACCCCGTCGCCGCCCGCCGGTGCGCCCGTACCGGCCGGCTCGGTGCCGCCTCAGGCTGCGGGCAATCCGGCGAGCGCTCCCGCGAAGCCCTGATCGGGGAAATTGCCCAGTTTCATGAGCGCACGAAAACTTATTCTGGTCGATGGCTCGGGCTATTTGTATCGGGCATTCCACGCGCTGCCGCCGCTCAGCAATTCCAAGGGCGAACCGACGGGCGCCGTGCTGGGCGTGCTCAACATGCTGAACAAGATGATCAAGGAGGAATCGCCCGACCGCATTGCCGTGGTGTTCGATGCGCCCGGGCGCACCTTCCGCGACGACTTGTTCGAGCAGTACAAGGCGCATCGCCCGCCCATGCCCGACGATCTGCGCTCGCAGGTGCAACCCCTGTACGACACGGTGTCGGCCATGGGGCTGGCGCTGCTGCGGGTCCCCGGTGTCGAAGCGGACGATGTCATCGGCACTCTGGCCTTGCAGGGAGCCGCGGCGGGCTTCGAGGTGCTGATCTCGACCGGCGACAAGGACATGGCTCAGCTCGTGGGCCCGAATATCGGGTTGATCAACACCATGAGCAACACGCGCCTCGATCGGGCCGGAGTCAAGGCGAAGTTCGATGTGTTTCCCGAGCAGATCGTCGACTACCTGGCGCTGGTGGGCGACAGCTCGGACAACATTCCCGGCATCACCGGCGTTGGACCCAAGACCGCGGCCAAATGGCTCAATCAATATGGAACGCTGGATGAACTGGTCGCTCATGCCGCGGACATCGGCGGCAAGGTGGGCGAGAATTTGCGCGGCGAGCTTGCCATGCTCGAATTGTCGCGCAAGCTCGCCACCATCGACACGGCGCTGACATTGGACGTTTCGATCGACGGGCTCGCCGGCGGCGCGCCCGATCTGCCGCGGCTGCGGGAGCTGTACACCCGGCTGGAATTGCGCACACTGCTCAAATCGCTGGGTCCGGAGGCGGCAACGGGCGATGCCGGCGAAGCGCGCACCGCGGCGGCGCCGGCGGCGCAAGGCATGCAAGGCGCGGCGGGCGCCGCACCCCCTCCCGCCGCGGCGCGGGACTATCACAAGATCGTTTCGCAAGAGGCCTTGGACGCCTGGCTGGCAAAGCTGGCCGCGGCACCGCTCATGTCTTTCGACACGGAAACGGACAGCCTCGATTACATGCAGGCGCGCATCGTCGGCCTGTCATTCGCGGTGGCGCCGGGAGAAGCGGCATACTTGCCCCTGGGCCATGATTACGCGGGAGCTCCGCATCAGCTCGATGCGGCCAAAGTGCTGGCAGCGTTCAAGCCGCTGCTCGAAGACCCCGCGCGCCCGAAGCTGGGACATCACCTGAAATACGACGCCCACGTGCTCGCGAACTACGGCATCGAGCTCGCCGGGCAGCGATTCGATTCCATGCTCGAATCCTACGTGCTCAATAGCGTCGCGACTCGCCATGACATGGACTCTGCCGCCGAGAAGTACCTCGGCATCAAGACCATTCGCTACGAGGATGTGACCGGCAAGGGCGCGAAGCAAATCAGCTTCAATCAAGTGGACGTGGACCGCGCCGCGGAGTACTCCGCCGAGGATGCGGACGTCACGCTGCAGCTGCATCTGCATCTGTGGCCGCAAATCGAAGCGCTGCCGAGCCTGAAGAGCGTCTACGAGACCATCGAACAGCCTCTGGTGCCGGTGCTGTACCGTATGGAGCGCACGGGCGTCCTCGTGGACCGAGAGCTGCTCAAGATTCAAAGTTCCGAGCTGGCGGCGCGGATGCAAGAGCTGCAGGCCCAGGCCCACGCCGAAGCGGGCGGTGTATTCAATGTGGATTCGCCGAAGCAATTGCAGGAGATCTTGTTCGGCAAACTCGGCATCCCGGTGATGCGCAAGACTCCGACGGGCCAGCCCTCGACCGCGGAGGACGTGCTCGAAGAACTCGCGGCGACGTATCCGCTCCCCAAGCTGATATTGGAATATCGCGGCGTCGCCAAGCTCAAATCGACCTATACCGACAATCTCCCGGCGCAAATCGATGCGGCGACGGGGCGCATTCACACCTCGTATCATCAGGCGGTCGCCGCCACGGGCAGGCTGTCCTCGACGGACCCGAATCTGCAGAACATCCCGATCCGCACCCAGGAAGGGCGGCGCATTCGGCAGGCATTCATTGCCCCGCCGGGCCACTCGCTGGTCGCCGCCGATTATTCCCAAATTGAGTTGCGCATCATGGCGCACCTATCCGGCGACGCGAGCCTGCTGCAGGCCTTTGCCGAAGATCGCGACATTCACCAGGCGACTGCGGCCGAAGTGTTCGCCACGCCCTTGAGCGCCGTCAGCGCCGATCAGCGCCGCTCCGCGAAGGCCATCAATTTTGGCCTGATGTATGGAATGTCGGCCTTCGGGCTCGCCCGCCAGCTGGCGATAGGCCGAGGTGAAGCGCAGAAATACATGGATCTGTACTTCGAGCGCTATCCGGGCGTGAAGCGCTACATGGAGGAGACCCGGCGCCAGGCGCGCGAAACCGGCTTCGTGGAAACGGTGTTTGGACGGCGTTTGTATCTGCCGGAAATCCAATCGCGCAACCAGGCGCTGCGCCAATATGCCGAACGCAGCGCCATCAATGCGCCCATGCAGGGTACGGCCGCCGATATCATCAAGCGCGCCATGATCGCCGTGGATGGTTGGCTGCAGGAATCGCGGATCCGGGCGCGCCTCATCATGCAGGTGCACGACGAACTGATCCTCGAGGTGGCCGACGAGGCAGTCGAGTCCCTCGTGGGTCAACTGCGCTACCACATGGCCCAAGCCGCGAAACTTCAAGTCCCGCTCAGGGTCGATATAGGAGTCGGCCGCAATTGGGACCAGGCACATTGAGGAAACCGGCTCCGGCTCGCTTGTAGGACAAGTTCGCAGAGCGCCGTAGGACAAGCACCCACCCGCAGCAGGGAAACCATGCTCCAGGGCGCGATTTAGGGCAAAACTGGCTGATATTCAGTTGGTTAGGATCTTCGGTCGCAGGCCCAGTGTGCATGAAAAAATCTGAAAAAAATGCTGCTGCCGGGGCTGGAACTTTCGAGGGGCATCCCCATCTAATCCAATGAGCGAGTAAGACGCTCCCCGCTCTTCTCCCTGAGCGGGAATGACCCGGTTTGTCATCCCCATGCCGGGTTGGTCTGCCTCGGTGGCTGCTCTAAGTAACCACCGGGGCCTTTTTTTATGTGCCGCCCATCCAGCGCTCCAACACCTCGCGCGCCTCTTCAATCCCTTGCTTGGCATGCGCTGAAAACAATTGCACCGTGACCGACGTATCGGAGCAGGCCGCCCGTGTCTCGCGCAGCACCCGCTCCGAATCGCGCCGGTTCAGCTTGTCCGCCTTGGTGAGCAGGATATGGGCGAGGCGGTCTCTGGCCAGCACCCATTCGAGCATTCCCGCATCCTGGGTGTCCAGGCCCCGCCGGCTGTCGACGATCAAAATCAGTCCGACCAAGGACTCCCGCACATTGAAATACTGCTGCATCAGCTGCAGCCAATGAACCCGGACCCGCTCGGGGACTTTCGCGAACCCGTATCCCGGCAGGTCAACCAGCCGCCGCTCAGGCGACAGCTCGAAGAAATTGATCAATTGCGTGCGTCCGGGCGTGCGGCTCACACGAGCCAGGCCCGTCCGCTGGGTCACCGCGTTGATTGCGGTGGATTTGCCGGAATTTGAGCGTCCCGCAAAGGCAATTTCTCTGCCTTGGTCCGGGGCCAGCTGATGCGCCTCGGCCGCGCTGGTGAGGAATCTGATATTGGGATAGATCGACATGGCCGCCGCTTGGACGCAAATTATTGACTCTAGTGTACAATTTAGGGTTGACGGCAGTTCACATTACATGGGGTACCAGGCGATCATGAAGCGGCTTTGGATTCTCGCAGCAACAATTACCGGCGCGGTCGTCAGCTATTCGGCGCTTGCCGCAGGCAATGTCGAGGCCGGCGCCACCAAGGCAGTGGTTTGCAAGGCTTGTCATGGCGCGAATGGCAACAGCACGAACCCCGAATGGCCGAGCCTCGCGGGGGTCGGTGCGGATTACATCGCCGAGCAGTTGAAGAACTTCAAGGACGGCAAACGCAACAATCCGGTGATGATGCCGAATGCGATGTCCTTGAGCGCGGATGACATGGCCGATATCGGCGCCTATTTCGATAGCCTGAGCAATACGGGGCTGGAAGCCGACCCCTCGTACTGGCAGGCGGGCGAGAAGCTGTATCGGGGAGGCGACGCCGCACGGGGAATTCCGGCCTGCATGGCCTGCCATGGACCGACCGCTCGCGGCAACGAACCTGCCAAGTTCCCGGCGCTGCGCGGCCAACAATCCGTGTACCTCATGAAGCAGCTCAATGATTATGCGTCGGGCACCCGCACGACGGGGCCGAACGGCATCATGGAGACCATCGCCAAACGCCTGTCGCCCGAGGACATCCGCAATGTGGCCTCCTACCTGCAGGGCATCCGCTGACGATGCGCGCCTCCCGTTGGGCACTGTGCCTGGGGCTGGCGCTGCTGCTGGCCGCGTGCGGCAAGCAACAGTCCGCGCTTCAGTCCTCGCCCGCCGCGGCTCGCAGCGCCGCCTCGGCGCCCGCGGCCTCCCCGGTCGGCGCCGCCGTCAAGCCAAAGACGCCTGAGCAGGCGTCCGACCTGCCCTCGAAGATCACCCGCATCAACGAAGACGGTTCCGAGACAGTCGAGGATGTGCCGAGCGACAGCGGCGCCCACAATCCGCTGCTTGCGGCGGTTGCCTCGACGGTGGCCGCGGCGACATCGATGGCTGCCGCGGCGACGACCACCGCCCCGAGCCCGTGGCAGGAGGGCGTGAACTACGCGCGCCTGGTGCCGGCTCAGCCCACCGAGGTTCCCGCCGGGCAGGTCGAGGTGCTGGAGTTCTTCTGGTATGCATGCCCGCACTGCTATGCAATCGATCCTATGGTCGAAACCTGGCTGAAGACCAAGCCGGCTTACATCAGCTTTTCGCGGGTCCACGTCATGTGGGACGAAGCCGATCGCTCCCTGGCCCGGCTGTACTGCACGCTACAATCCCTGGGCAAGCTGGATCAGCTGCACTCGGAAATCTTCAAGGAAATTCACGTCCACGGCGATCCTCTCGTGGCCAGCGATCCGAGCAACGTCGCGGAATCGGAGCGCATACAAATGGTGTTCGCGAGGAAATTCGGGATTTCAGAGGATGTCTTCAGGAAGGCCTATCACTCCTTCGCCGTGGAGACCGCGCTGCAAAGAGCGGATGAGCTCGAGCAGCGCTACCGAATCGACGGAGTTCCGACCTTCGTCATCAATGGCAAGTACATCGCCGACGTGCGCAGTGCCGGCGGCCCCGAGCGCCTGATCGCGCTGGTCGGGGATCTGGCGGCGCAAGAGGCCAAGCACTAGCGTCCATGCGCACGCACACCGGCGGCTGTCATTGCGGGCGCGTGCGCTTCGAGGTGACCGCACCGGCCAAGCTCGAGGTGGCGGACTGCGACTGCTCCGTTTGCCGCAAGTTCGGCTATCTGCATTTGATCGTGCCGGCCGATCGATTCAAACTCATCAGCGGCCGTGAGGCGCTCACCACCTATTCGTTCAACACGCACACCGCCAAGCATTATTTCTGCTCCACCTGCGGAGTGAAGTCCTTCTACATTCCGCGCTCGCACCCGGACGGCGTCAGCGTCAACGCGCGCTGCATCGACAGCGGCACCATCGAGTCGATGTCGGTGAGGCCCTTCAACGGCCGCGATTGGGAAAAGGGGCGGGCCGAGTATCGCGACCCCGAAGATTGAGTGCGGTGCACTAGAAACTTAATGAGGCGACTTTCCTGGGTTATGTTCGATTGAGCCGGTGCGCCTCGCTGCTTTCGGCCCATTCTGTGATGTAGGTCTCGCGGTGCCTTCGCCGGGTTGGAGGATGCTATGCGAGCCCATAGGCAGAGGATGTATCCACCGCCATGTCGGAATTTCGTCCATCCAATGGTGTGCCGAAGTGCGATGCCGAGGCACGCTGCCACAACCTCCGCGACGGGGTGCTGGTGGGTTTGGTGCTGCTCAGCCTGGTTCGAGCCAGCGAGGCGCTGGCCGGAGATCAAGCATCGCTCCTCAATGCCGCGGTGGATAACCGGTCGGACAACGTCCGCCAGGCCGTGCCGCGGGCTCCGGATCTGACCGCGTCCTTGCAATCCTTTGGCGTGCCGAACAGCGCCGACCGCCCCACCTTCTCGGCCACCGATTTTCGCCCGCGCAAGCCGACGGTCTTCGATCGCGATCCGGCGTCGAGTTCCTTCGGTGAAACCTCCATGCTTCGCAACACCACTGTCTGGCAACGGCTGTCGGAATATCGATCGCACGATCGGGTGCAAGTACTGACCCTGTGGGAGTCGAGAGCCAGCACGATTTCTCTGCAGGCAGGCAGGCGGGGTGACCCATCGCTGCAATGGACCAGCCGGCTGATGAATCGTGGCGGGGCCACTCAGGGTCTGCTGGATCGCTTGTTTTCGACATCCCTTGCTCGAGCGGGATCGAGTTTGCGCAATGTCGCGCGACCGAGCAGCGTACCGGCGGACCTCAAGCCGCCCGGAGTTCCGGAGGCTGCGGGCTTGAAGTGAGCCGGGCGCGAGTGCGCCGCAAATGGCCCACGGCTTTGTGAACTGCAAGCTAGGCGACGAAGCGGACGACTCCCCCGTCGACGCGTAGGGCCGCGCCGGTGGTCGCCGATGCCTGTTCCGAGCAGACATAGACGATCATGTTCGCAACCTCGTCGGTGGTCGCAAACCGCTTGATGAGGCTGGTCGGGCGGGCCGCCTTCAAGAAGGCCTGTTCGGCATCCTCCTGGGTGATTCCTTGGTCCTTGGCTTGCGCCGCCATCCAATTGGACAAGATCTCGGACCGGGTCGGGCCCGGCAGTACCGCGTTGACAGTGACGCCCGTGCCTGCGACCGATTCAGCCAAACCGCGCGAGATCGCGAGCTGTGCCGTCTTCGTCATCCCGTAGTCGATCATCTCCTTGGGAATGTTGACGGCGGATTCGCTGCTCACGAAAACGACCCGGCCCCAGCCTCGCCGGACCATCCTCGGCAAATAGTGGCGCGTCATGCGCACGCCGCTCATGACGTTGATTTGGAAGATGCTCAGCCAATCCTCATCGGTCGTGACGGCGAACTCCCTCAGCACCGCCGTCCCCAAATTGTTCACCAGAATGTCGGCGTCCGGCGCTTGCGTGAAGAAGGTCTCGGCACCCTGCACCGTCGAGAGGTCGGCGGCGATGCCGGAGATATCGCTTTCGGGAAAGGCCTGCCGCATTTGTCGCACCGCCTCATCGACCCGTGCACTCCCGCGACCGTTGATGACGACCGACGCGCCGGCGCGCGCCAACCCCTCTGCGGTGGCGCGACCGATGCCAGCGGTAGATCCACTGACCACCGCCCTTTTTCCCTTGAGTTCGATATTCATGTCACTTGTCCTGCTTGTGCTGCGCGGGCGAGCCTTTCAACCCACTCCTGGTGATAGCGGTACAGCGCGCCGGGATGCTTGCGTCCGAGCTCCTCGAGGAACCAGGGCCCCTGCTGCGTCTCTTCGGTCAGCACGTGGCAGCCTTCCCTTGTGGGGGTGATGACCCAGCCATGGTATGCACTGGAGCCGGTCTCGTCGGCATCGACTGTCGTCGCCCAGGCGAGCCTGCGCAAGGGCTCGCACTCCGTGACGACCAGGCTCATGGGGAATCCAACTGTCACCCGGCTGTACTTGGTTCCGAGCGCCAGTTTCTGCTCGCCGCCCAAGATCTTGACCTGATCTTCCGGCGGAAAGTAGGTCGACCAGTTCTCGGCGTCGACGAGCAAATTCCACACCGCTTCGGGGGACGCCTTCACGTCGATATCATTGAGTGCGTAGATAGCCGATATTTTAGGGTGGTACTTCTCGGGCCAAATCACATGGTCGTACATCGGTCATTCCTCCTTCTTGAACAGATCCTGAAAGATGAGTTGGGTCCAGATGTCGCCGCGCGCCTGCACGAGCCTGCCGCCTTCATCGAGCTTTCCCAATTGGATGGGAGCGAAGCCGAGTTGCTTGGCTAAGGCCGTCACGGGGGCCGCATCGCCCTCGTTGTCGCTCGACAGAAACACGACCCGACGCCCGCCCTCGACTTGCGGGTCGGCGCCGAGTATGGCCGCGGGCAGGTGGTTAAAGCCCTTCACGAACTTGGCGCCGGCGAAAGCCCTGGCGACGACGACGGAGGACGGCAGACCGTCCAGATCGGCAACGGCGACTCTGAAAGCGTTCGTCGTATCGACGATGGTCTTGCCCTTCCAATTCCCCAGGGCCTTCGCAACCGCCTGGTGTTCCCAGAACGGCACCGCCAGGAAGATGATGTCGGCCTTGATCGCTTCCTGCAGCGGTTTGGCAACGACTTGGGGCCCAATCGCTCGAGCCTGCGGCGCCAGCGCCTCGGGCGGCCGCCGGCTCGCGACAGATACTTCGATGTTCTTTCGGCTGAAGGCGCGGGCGAGGGCCTGCCCTACCGCGCCGAAACCAATGATTGCGTAGCTCATGGTACTGCTCCGTTTGTGTTGATAGTTTGATGCCCGGACTTCAGCGGCCCGGCGCTCTCCTGAGCGCCGCGATTCGCTGCGTGGCGACCTTGGCAAGATCCTCCAGGAGCTTCTGATGTGTGCGCCAGAAGATGTCGGGAGCTTTCTTGGCCAGCTCAATCCACAGGGGCCCCTGCATCGTTTCCTCGGTCCAGAGGTGGGTTCCATCCGCTGTGGGTGTGATTATCCAGGCGTGGTACGCCTTCGATTCAGGGGACGCCTTCGGGCCGCCGCCCCAAGCGATGCGGCTCATCGGTTCGAATTCCTGCACGGAGGCGTGGACATCCTGGCCGGCCAGGTTGGTCTCGAATCGTGTGCCAAGCCGTAACGTTTCATGCCCGTCCAGCAGATTGACGTGTTCGACACCCGGGTAGAACCGGGGCCAGGTGGCGGTATCCACGAGCAGCGACCAGATTGCTTCAGCGGAAGCCGCCACCACCCACTCATTGGTGAAATGGATCGGGGAGCGGCTCGGAGTCATGAGCGGCGGCCATTTGATTGCTTCGTACATGTGACCTCGGTGTGTCGATTGGATTGCCAGGCTGGTGCAGCCGTGCGTCCTCGATGCCATATTGGGGATGGGGTAGCCGGCTGGGAACCCCAGAATCCTCGACATCGGTTGTGCAAAACTGCACCACTCGTCAGGCCTTGACCGATGAAACCGCGCGACTGTCCGGCGATCTCTGAGTCGCGGCTCGCAGCGCTTGCGATCGAGCGGGTGTTTGTTACTCGCTCGAAACCGAAAGGCCGGTGAGACGTTGTGCATACGCCGACAGCCTTCGGGACATGAACTCTGTGAACAGCCTCACCCGCTTCGTCTTGCGCGTATCGCCCTGCGTGAGAAGCCAGACCGTGCCGTACATGTGCAGGGGAGTGCCCGGAACCCTGATCAGCATCGGGTCGGGATCTCCGACGAAGCATGGCAGTGCAGTCATCCCAATTCCCTGATGGAGCGCCGCTAGATGCGCGCCCGCGTCGACGGTTCTGAACGGAATCTCGCCGGTCGGAATCTCGACCTCGCGCCCCCAATCCGGGATACCGTCGAATTTCTTGACTATCCACCGGATGCGCTTGAGCGTGCCGGCCTGCCAAGCGGCGAGAAGGTCTCGCGAGATGTAGACGGCCCCAAACAGGTCTGGCCCTTTCAGCCCATGAAGATTGAGCGGCAAGGTGTCGCGATTGTAAACAACGCGGATCGCGACGTCGGCCTCTCGATTGGTGAGATTGACCGGCTCGCTGGACGACAAAATCTCCATTTCGATCTCGGGATGAAGCGTCGCGAACTCGGCGAAGTCCGGCATGAGCAGGTGCGTCGCCAACGTTGGGGCCAAGGTCACCCGTAGCTGTCCGCGCAGGCTCTGATCGCGTCCCAGTACCAGTGTCGCAAGCTGATTCGACGATGCCTCCATCCGCTCGGCGTACTCGAGCACCTCTTCTCCGGCACTGGTGAGCCGGTAACCGGAGGGCAATTTCTCGAACATTTGCGCGCCGAGACGCTCTTCCAGCCGGCCGATGCGCCGCAGCACGGTGGAATGATTCACTTCGAGCCGCTCGGCCGCCGCTCTAACCGAGCCCTCGCGGGCGACGGCCAGGAAAAAGCGAATATCATCCCAATCGGTCATGGGCCGGCACCTGCTGCGCTACTTGAGTTGGCGGTACTGCATTCAAGGACAAACCTGAACGCTACCGGTTCAAATTTGCAGCGGGGCGGCCGCGGCTGCAGACCCCTATCGCGCGGGTCTGGTGCGCGACCTTCCGCGGAATCGCTGGCGCCCGCGCGGGTCGATCCTGGCGCTTTGCAGGAGGCGGCTAGGCCTGCAGAAAGACGGGCGCCAGTGCATGGCTGTAAATAGTCGACCTGCCCGCGAGGATTCGTTCCGGCGACGCGTCGAAGAGCTTCTTATGGTCCATCATGCAAAAGTAGTAAGTCTTGCCATGATAGACCGAGCTCGGCGCAGTGGCTCTATCGAGAATATCCATCTCGCAAACCGCGCAGAGCGGGTGCGCGTCGGTCGAGACGCGACGCTGGGCATAGGCCACGTTCGAATCGGCATTCATCCAGCCTATCCCCTGGTACTCGAGATTATCCGCGGTGCGCAACGCCGTTGCCCTTCCGAAGTAGCGGTCGACTACGTGCAACGCCAGATCCATGCCCGAGGTGAGGCCGCCCGAGCTGGCGATGGTCCCCAAATCAACGAACCTTGCCCCGCGCTTGACTTTGACGGCGGGATACTCCGCCGCGAGTTCTCCGTAGGCACTGTGATGGGTGGTCGCCGCCTTGCCGTCCAAGAGCCCGGTCTTCGCGAGTACGAAGGCCCCGGTGCATACTGACATCGTAAGGTCCGTGGTGGCGGACGCGGCACGTATCCAGCCGAGCAGCGCTTCGCTCGGGTCTGACTGCGCGGGGACTACGATGACCTTGGGCTGTGGAGCGTTCGCGATCGTATAGTTGGGCGCCACTTTCATCCCGCCGCTCACCTCGATCGGCGCTGCGGTATCCGCGACGGTGTACATCTCGAAGGGGTGGCGATGAGGGCCCGGCACATCGACGTTGTCGAATACCTCCCACGGACCCGCGAAATCGATGACGACCGCGCCCTGCGAGAGCACAAAGGCGACTGGGATCCGCCCATCGGCAGGTGGGGTGAGCGGGCTGAACTCCTGCGATGCGGCGGATCCTTTGGGCGCTGCCGATTCGGAGGCGTGAGCGCCCGCGGCGGCGAGGCCAAGCGCTGCGGTGAACTGCAGCATGTCTCGTCGATTCATATTCATTCCTTAAGCTTCGGTTGGCGCTCGTGCCACGGTGGCAAAGATTGCAGTCATCAGGCCTGTACGCAATGACCAAAATCCGACGATTCTCGCCAAGGGTTTCGGTTTGCCTTCACGAGCCTCAGTTTTTGCGCCACGATGCCGTCAAGGTTGCGGTCCATTTGGAGGCTCCGGCAAAAGCGCCGGTTGCGTCCCGTCGCGAAGCGACCAAAATGCGGCCAGATATGGCACGGCAGTAGGGGGCCAACTTATGGCGGACGCGCGGCGGATCGGCTTTGTGGCATTTTCCGGGCTAGCGACGCTGGATCTCATGGGACCGCACGAGGTTTTTGCGACCGCCAATGCGCTCAATAGCGCAGGGAAAACTCTCTATGAAACCGTGATCGTCGCTGAGGAGCTGGCGCCTGTTCTGTCCGAATCGGGCATCGCCTTTATACCTCATGAACGGTTCGCGGCGGCTGCGCCCTTCGATACATTGGTTACTCCGGGTGGCCCGGGCCTGCGCGAGCAGGCGATTCAAAGTGCGGTGGCCGCTTGGCTCAAGCGAGTCGCGCCGCACACACGGCGGATGGTCTCCGTATGTACGGGACTATATGGCCTCGCGGCGACGGAGCTGCTCGACGGGCGCCGCGCGGCGACGCACTGGCGCCACGCCGAGGATGCCGCGCGGCGGTTCCCAAAGGTGACGGTCGATGCTCGGTCGCTGTATCACGTTGATCGTCCCTTCTACACCAGTGCCGGCATCACTGCCGGAATCGATCTCGCTCTGGCGCTCGTCGAAGAGGACCACGGATCGGCTCTCGCTTTGGCGGTGGCTCGGGAACTGGTGGTGTATTTGAAGCGCCCAGGCGGGCAGGAGCAATTGTCCGAATCGCTTCAATTCCAGACGCGGGCGACGAGTCGCTTTGCGGAGCTTGCGGCTTGGTTGCCGGGGCACCTCGCTGAAAACCTAACTATTGAGTCGCTGGCGAAGCGCACGCATTCAAGCCCGCGCCATTTCGCCCGGCTATTCAAGGACACTTTTGGCACCAACGTGGGCGAGTATGTGGAAACGCTGCGTCTGAATGCCGCTCGCGAACGTCTTGGCGCACCGGATCAAACGCTCGAAAGCATCGCCCTGTCAGTGGGCTTTGGAAGCGCCGATGTGTTTCGCCGCGCGTTCGAGCGAAGGTTCGGCGTCTCGCCCAGGCAGTACGCCGGCCACTTTCCACGCAAGGCATGAAGTTGCCGAGTCGGTAGCCTATTTCGAGGACGTCGACATGCCGCCGGATGGCGGTTCTTTCTGCGGGTGTGCCTGTGTTTGGCACAGCTAGTACCGCGAATATGGGTTCTTGTGCTGTCGGCGGATTGGCGATATATTGTCAATATATGTTGCCATCCCGCCAAAATACTCCCGTGCCTGATAGCGCCAAGGCTTGGGTCGTAGGTGCCAGTTCACACTGGCCGCCTAACAGCGAGAAGAAGCGGCATTCGCACAATCGTCACCAGCTTATGTATTCCGCTAAAGGGGTCATACACGTCACCACCGATAGCGGTCGCTGGATCCTCCCGCCTTCAAAGGCGATCTGGATCAGCAGTGGGACGCCTCATGCGCTCCTCGTCAAACGCGCGGTCGATCTCGTCGTTTTGTGGGTGGACCGAAATGCTCCAAGTACTCCGAAGTGGACGGGCTGCAATGTCGTCAATGTCTCTCCTCTGGTGCGGGAACTGATCTGCCTTTGTTCCTCTCAGCCTTGGGACTACTCGCCGAAGTCGCGCTCCTCACGCATCGCGCAGGTCCTTCTCGAACAGCTCGAGGCGCATGAACAAGCGCCGTTGGAGTTACCGGAGCCGAGTGATCCCCGAGCCGCGCGAGTTGCCAATCTACTCAGAGCAGATCCCGCCGATCGAAGACCACTCGCTGAACTGGCGTCGGCGGTGGGCGCCAGCCACAGGACAATCGAGAGGCTCTTTTCCACCGAGACGGGTATGTCGTTCGGGAGATGGCGCGTCAGATATAAGATGCTCGCCGCGCTTGAGCAACTGGCGCATGGGGAGAGCGTCAGCAACGCAGCTCACGCGGTCGGGTATGAAAACCCGTCAAGCTTCATAGTGTCGTTCCGAGCGACATTCGGTACGACACCAAGCGCTTACTTTCAAGACACCAAACAGAGTAACGGCACGGACGGGTAGGCTGGAAAACCGCTCGATCGCGTGCCGATGCGGGTCGTAGTACTTTGCACTCGCAACGAGCCAGGTATCCCCGCGTATGTACGACAGCGGTCAATGCTCGATCTCAGTGGTGGCACGTCGCGTCGGTGTGGCGACCGCCGCCGCCACCGCGCACGCGGCAAACACCGCCCCGATAACGCTGACTGTACCCCAGCCACCGAACGCGTAGCCTCGTGTGCCGAGAAATGCGCCGAGACCGCCTGAGGCAAATGCGCCCGTCATGTACACGGTATTGAGCCGACTACGCGCCTCCGGCCTCAATGCGTAGACGCGACTTTGGTTCGCAATCATCGCCAAGCTCACTCCGATGTCGAGGATGAGCACGCCGATGGTAATGCCGATCAGTGAGATCCGGCCGAACGTTCCAAACAAGGCGAAGGACGCGAGCACAGTCGCAGTGCCGCAGATCACCACTCTGCGCGGCCCATGGCGATCCGCAAGCCGTCCAGACAACGGAGCAACGATAGCGCCCACTGCACCCACGAGACCGAAGAGCCCCGCAATCGCAGGCCCAAGATGAAAGGGCGCGCCAGCGAGATGTAAGGCAAGGGTAGCCCAGAAGGCGTTGAAGGCGGCGAAGTTGCAGCCTTGTGTCAGCGTCGCCCAGCGCAGAACCGGCTCCTCGCGCACGAGGGTGATTACCGATGCCAAAAGCTCGGGGTAACGCAGTGTCGAAGTGGGACGTGTGCGTGGGAGAAGCGCTGCTGCTAGGGCCGAGAACGCAAGAGCAACCCCGGCCGCCGCCGCAAAGACAAACCGCCAGCCATAGCTATTCGCGAGAGCGCCGCTAAGCGTGCGTGCAAGGAGGACGCCGAGCATCAGCCCAGTCATGGTTCTACCGACAATACGTCCGCGGGTGTTGGGAGAAGCAAGTTCCGCTGCAAAGGGGATCGCCTGCTGGGCCGTGGTAGCGAATATGCCGACAACAACGCTTGCCAGCGTCAATATGGTGAGGTTTGGCGCAATCGCTACAACCCCAAGTGCGGCTGCTAGCGCAAGCTGCTGAGTGACGATCAGCGTCCGCCGGGGCCAAGTATCCCCGAGCGGTACCAACAGTAAAATGCCGAGGCCATAGCCAAGTAATGTCGCGGTTGCCACGAAGGTCGGCGCCAATGGGCCGAAAAATCCCCGAAGCACCCCAAGCAGGGGTTGGCTGTAGTAGAGGTTGGCCGCACCACTACCTGCGATCATGGCGAGTGTGAACAGGACAAATGGTTGAACAGATGGAGCGTCGGCCGTGGACGCGGTCGTACTAGGATCAGTCATGAAATCTTTCGTCTCTCTTTCCTAATGGAGAGATGAAGATAAGGCGCCGTCCGAAAAGCAGCTTATCGATACATCGACGAGTTATTTAGATTTCCCGCCAACATCAATATTCCGGAAATTGACGCCGGTCAGCGACTTGCCATGCCGCTCCTCCAACGGCCTCCACTAATAGGCTTTAAGAAGGAGGCGTCAAAGCCAGGAAACTTGCCAGCCTTTTTGTGGAGCGAATCAGCAATGCATGCGCACGCGTGCGAGGTGCGGCCCGGCCCGCGCGTGCTGGGAGTGACCAGAGAGTGGCCAGGAAAGGAACGACTCGAGGGAGTAACTCGACCGGCTGGTCTGCAACTGATTGATTTTATGGACGAGATTGGCGCGCCCGACTGGATTCGAACCAGTGACCCCTGCCTTCGGAGCTGCCCCTTACGATTGCGCCCATGTACGACCAACTTCGCTGGGCTTGGTATTTCAAGGACTTAGTAGATCGTAAGCTACTCCGGTCCTGGCCACAACCCGCCTTCTTTCGACTTCAGTTGGGCACTCCCTGGTCACTCCCGAGGGGCGCAAACGCTCTATGCCAACATTAAAACTGCGCCAAGACACGGTGCGCACAATTGCGTACCGGGGCACTGGGAGCAAGCAACAGTGTATTTATTGGGACGAATCTCTGGAAGCCTTCGGACTCCGGGTATATCCGAGCGGCCGGCGCGTCTACGTTTGCACGTATCGGGTACATCAAAGAAAGCGCATGGCGACGCTCGGACGTGCCGACGCATTGAGTCTCGATCAGGCCCGCAATAGGGCCATGACCTATCTGGCGAAGGCCGCAAATTACGAAGACCCTCAAAGCCACATCGACAACAATCGAGCCCTGAAGAGCATCGACCAACTCTGCGAGGCGTACGTGGAAGGCCACGCAAAGAAAAAAAAGATAACGTGGAAGAACGATGAGTCCATCCTTAAGCGTTTTGTCTTGCCGAAGCTTTCCGGCCGGTTGGCCGTGAGCCTGGTCGCCGCAGACCTGGAAGCCATTCATTCAGAAGTTGGGTCGGCGCATCCCTATGCGGCTAACGACCTCCTGAGCATCGTGCGCAAGATGTTTAATTGGGGCAAGGTTGCCGGGCTTATCCCGAGAGACCATCCGAATATCACGGCGGGCATTGTTCGATTTCCGGAGCGCACGCGTAAGCGGTTCATTACTACCGTGGAGATGCCTCGGTTCCTCCAAGGATTGGAGCAGGAGGATAACGATTACGCGAGACACGGTATCTGGCTGCTCCTCCTCATGGGACTGCGCAGCAACGAGCTGCTTAAAGCGAAATGGGAAGATGTTGACTGGGATATGGGCACGCTCTTCATCGGGTTGACGAAGAATGGCGAGCCGCTACTCGCACCGATCAGCGAGGCGGCTATGGACCGTCTGAAGATCATCCCGCGAACAGCCGACAACCCCTACATAATTTGCGGCCGCAATCGCGACCGACATCTGGGATGCTTTGGCTATGCATTTCAGCGAACGCTGAAACGCGCTGGCATCGCTAACCTGCGCATTCATGATCTGCGACGGACAGTCGGATCGTGGCTGGCACAAAGCGGCCAATCGCTGCACTTGATCGGCAACGTGCTAAACCATCGCGATCCAAAGACCACGGCGGGATACGCCTATTTCCAGACGCAGCAGCGGCGAGATGCACTGTCTGGGCATGGTCAGCGTGTGCTGGCACTCGCACCACCCGGATTGCGCAAGCCCTCAGCCCCCACCGCGCTGTCTTACTCGCTGGTCGAGTCATGCAAGGCCAACAAGGTCAACCCGCTGAGGTACCTGACCTACATCCTGACTCACGCGCGCAACAAGTCGATCACGCTGCCGACGCCGAATGAGTTTGCTGCTCTCAGCATCGCCCAAAGCGGCCGATGCGCTCTTTAATAATTTGCCGTAGGATCAGCCGTCAGGGAAGACGCTGATTGGCGGACGGGTTCGCAGACACGTAGGCGCATGCGGGAAGCGGGCCTGCCAATGCCGGACACCGCAGTGCCCGGACCCTCTGCCGCCCTGAGGGCGTCAGACTACGTTGCTGTAAAGAACTTGAAGGGGATCAAATCCCGGAAACAGATCAGGATCCAGGCGGACATTTCAATTTAGCCACAACCTGGACATCTGAACTTGGCTGAAGCAGTCGAAGCTGGGGTGATTATGGCTGATTAGCAAACTCGCCGCATTGTGACGCAAACCTGGCCTCCTGGATGGGGGTCCAACGTTGACGCTGCGGGGTCCGCAAACAAGACAGCGACAGTTGCGTTTTATCCGACTCCCGATTTAACCGCAGCCTCACCAGGGGAACCCTGGGCGGGACTGGGTGATCTGAAAATCGGATTCCATCTCCACCACGGTGTACGGATTCCAGGTAGATAGGGTGTAGTAGATCTTGAGGGTACTGCCCTCGATCTCGGTAAAGCGGCCGATC
Source organism: uncultured Gammaproteobacteria bacterium (assembly GCA_963837435.1). Taxonomy (GTDB): domain Bacteria; phylum Pseudomonadota; class Gammaproteobacteria; order Steroidobacterales; family Steroidobacteraceae; genus Bog-1198. The sequence continues at coordinate 677,744 of CAWINJ010000004.1, read as the reverse complement.
ATTTGCGGAGCGAAGCCGCCGCCGCGGGTCGTGAGGGGCGGATTCCCCGTCGTCTGCGGACCAATGGTAGGTCCCGCCGGGCCAGCCGATGCGGGAAAGGTCGTTGTGCCGGAAGGCAACGCGGTGGGGCATCCATTCGAGGCTTTGTCCTTGGCATAGTAAAACATGTAATTTCCCAGGGCGCCGTCCTGGCAGCTACTGAAAATTTGCTGTGGCTTTGCCCACGGGCCCCACGGCTGGCTCGCGTACGTGAAGTAAACGCCGGCTGTTCCCGGGCTGTCCGAGCTCGCCGGATCCGCTTGACTTCCGCCATCGAACGTCATCAGCCACAGACCCAACTGCTGCGAGTAGTTCACCGACAGGTTTCCGATGGTCGGCATCGCCGGATCCAGATCCGTGACGACAGGTACCGTACTTGCGTCATCGCTGGTGCCCCACGTGGGAAAGCCAAATTTATCGGTGCCCTTGTAATACACGGTGCCTTTCCCGCTCTCGAATCCGCTCTTGGGAACGATAGAGAGATAGATATTGCTTTGCCGGTAGGAGCCGACGCCAAATATGGCGACCAGATCACCGTTGAGTCCGGGAAGCGGCAGTCCCGGCAGAAGAGGGAACTCGCGCATTGCCAGGTAGACGAAGTGTCCGCCGGCCGGAACACTTGAAATGGTTCGCCCGGCGGCAAACGTCTGAGCAACGGGATCGAACTTCGTCAGCACTGAGTAGTCGTTTGCGTGACTATGTCCCGAACCGGTCCCCAGGGAGCCGCTGTTGGCCACGATATAAATCTGTCCATCGAGGCTGATGCCTGAGTTGGGAATGTCGTCGGCGCCCATGGGCAGCGATGTGCCGCAGGTCCCATCGGGATAGCATTGCGAGGTCGGGTACACCGGTTGCACCACCAGAGCATGGCTGGGACTGCTTCCGTCAGCCAGGAAGTAGTTCAATAGCAGCCCGTCTTCGGAACGCTGGGTTGTGCTCCAGGCCATGGTGTCTCCCGCCTGGTATTGAAACGGGTTCTGCACCGTCGTCCACGGTGAGTAGTCAACGCCGTCGCCGTGGCCGGTGGTGGCGCCGATGGTATCGCCGAACAGAAAAATCAGCTGCCCATCGTGTTCGAAGGAATAGCCGAGCCCCTGGCCCAAAACGTCGGCGCGCGTCACTGTCTGGCTGAGAGTCGGCACGCAGACCGGATCCGGGTTGATGATGTTGTTCGACGCATCCGTCGTTAGCGTGGCGTCCCACACCGGCCATTCGCAATCCGCGTTAATCTGCGAAAGTTTATGCGTCGTTCCAGCGTTGTACGTTAACTGCACTTGCGGGTCTGAGGGAAGTGGCCATCCCTGGGCAAAACTTTGCGAGCAGCAGAAAACCCCGTACGCGATCACACCGGTGGAAAGATACAAGTACTGTTTCATTAGCTTTCTCCTCTTTTTCGGTCGATTCGGGGGGGGGGGGGGGGGGGGACTTGTTGCGCCTACGACATAAGGACTGCTCGCCCGCTTCACCTCGGCGATGGCCACTGCGGAGCGATCTGAAAATCGGAGTCCATCTCCACCACGGCGTAGGGGTTCCAGGTCGAGATTTACGCCACAATTCATCCGATCGCTCGCAGCTCACTTAGCGGCTTTGCAGCTTTGGTAGCATTCCTTCAATTCCTTTTTATGCTTTCCGATTTGACCGGGTTTGGGGTCTCCGCAAATGAATTGTTCATACTGGTAGTAACATTTCCCACGACACGTATTCTTTTCCGGACTGCCACAGGCGCTAATCGGATTCGCGCCTTTGACATTTGCCTCAGCCGAGTTCGCTGCGGCCGACGCAGCAACACACAGAAAGGCCGCGAGGGCTGCCGCGAACGGAACGATTGCTTTCATTACCTTTCCTCCTTGCGTTCTTCTCTCTCGAAGGCACCCAGCTTCAAATAAATTAGTGAATTGAGCGCATGCTGAGCGCAAACTATACGATCAGACGAAGCACGTTTCATGTCCCGAATAGGACATTGTGCGACGTACATCGACAGGGCGGTCTAATCATGAATGACTCCTTTCCTGAACTGGTCGCCGCGATCTACGACGCGAGCATCGACCCCGTCAAATGGCCGACGGCGATGGATCAGTCGGAGCACTTGATCGGAGCTTTCACGAGCCACATCTTATTGTGTCGCGCTGGGCGGGCGGAAGTATTTGCAACGGCGCCAAGCCATACGGACAGATCCTTCGCGGAAAGCTATGAACGGCACTACTCGAAGGTAGATCCCATGCCTGGATTTGTCATGTCATGTCCCACCGGGCATTTCGTGACTGACGAAGATGCCCTCCCAAAGCGGAAATTTTTGAACAGTGAGTTCTATACAGATTGGGTCAAGCCTCAAGGCATGTACACATGCCTGTATGTCAACGCGTTTCGCCACCAGGATTGCGCGGCTTACCTATGCCTGACACGGGAACGGGGTGCGAAGCCGTTTCCGCGCGCGGCGATGGCGCACGCCAGACGGCTCTTGCCGCATCTTGGCCGCGCCGCGGAAATTCATTTCCGCTTAGCCGAGGCGGCATGCCAGTTCGAGCTCATGAGCCATGCGTTATCGCTCAATGCGCCCGAGATTATCTCTGTCGATGTGCAGGGTCGGATAGCGTTCGCCTCTCCTTCTGCCGAGGATCGCCTGCGAAACGCGGATGGCCTATCCGAGAATTTCACCGGGCTCAATGCCAGTACGGACAGCGAGACACGCAGATTGCGCCGCCTGATCGCTCTGGGTTTCTCACCACGACAAGGGACCGGGCATTCGTGCACATTGGAATTGCAGCGGACCAATGGCAAACCCGCACTCTCAGTAACAATCATTCCGGCCGCCGCTATGCGCCCGGACCGCGACGGGGCACACGCGCACGTTGCTCTGTTGGTGACCGATCCGGACATTCGAACGCCGAGCTGCACGCGGTTCTTGCAGGAGCGCTACCATTTAACGGCGGCCGAAATCCGTGTGACCGAAATGATTTTGGCGGGCCATGAGCTAAAGGCGGTGGCGCAGCGCCTCAGGGTGAGTCTGGGAACGGTGCGCAATCAGCTTAAATGCATTTTCCACAAAACCGATACGCACCGCCAATCTGCACTCGTTAGCCTTATCTTGCGGGGTCTGTCACTGAAATGACGCGATAGCCTATCGCGGCCTTGTCGGTGATCCGATCGGCGGGGGTCGGGCGGGTCGCACCGCAGCGCGGCCGAAACAGCGTGAAGGACCGGGAGGCCCAAAGAATTTGTCGGCGAGGAAGGTGCGCACACCGGGGAAATTGTTTGGGCCAGACGGTTGCGACGTAAAGGCCGAGGCGCAGCCGTGCCTCCGCCAGAATTTACCGTGATCCAAGGCCGCAGGCGTCGAACAGTGTCGAAAGGAGCGATGGCAAAACTCGGCGCGCGCCACATAAAGACGGTCCAGCATTGGCGGAGCGGCGGGAAAAACGGCCGCGACAGTCGCGGCCCTCCCTACCATTATGCCTACTTCCAAACCAAACAGCGTCGCGACGCACTGACAGGCCACGGCAGTCGCGTGCTGGCGCTCACGCCAGCTCATCTGCGCAAGCCGGCGGCGCCAAACGGAATATCCGCCAATACACTGTTGCCGGCCGCCGAAAGTGCGCCGGTCATGGCCACAGAGAACAGCGTCGTTCACTACCGACATTATTTTAGGCGCGAAGAGCTCTATCGGCTGGTGTGGACGTCGCCTGTCAGCGAGATCGCCGCTCGCCTCGGAGTATCGGATGTTGCGCTGGCGAAGCTCTGTCGCCGCGCCGGGGTGCCCATTCCGGGGCGGGGCTATTGGCAGCGTACCTTTGCACCGAGGCGATCCATTGCTTGGCCGGGGCATAGGTCGGGGGCGGCTAGCGTATGGAAGACATTAGGAAGGCTCGTTGCGAGCTTCCGGCATCGCGGGAGTGACCAGGAAGTGACCAGCCTTTTGGCGCGTTAGGGTCCAATAGACCGAGCGGAGAGCGCGTAAGTCTTGATTTTTATTAGAAAAAGATTGGCGCGCCCGACTGGATTCGAACCAGTGACCCCTGCCTTCGGAGGGCAGTACTCTATCCAGCTGAGCTACGGGCGCACTACGGGGTGGCGATACTACCCGCCGCGCCTAAGGGGAGTCCAGCGCGAACGTTTGAGGCTGTTCTCTGGTCCGGCAGGCGCCCGCTACGCGTCCATCTCGGATGCCTGCTGCAATTTGAGCACCGTGGCCCAATTGCGGGTGGTGATGGTCTCTCCGGCGCGGCGGGCAAACATCTGTAAGAGCTTGCTGTCGAGCACGCCGCCGGCACACCACAGGTAGGCTGCGTTCGAGCCGATGGCGAGCGCCTCGGGCGTCCAGGACTCTTTCAGCAGCGTGCCAAGGGGCAGGAGCGAGCTGGGCTGCGCGACGAAGGCGACCAGGTGTCTTGCCGGGTCCTTGGCGATTTTCAGCAGCGTATTCTCGCGAATGACGGCTGCCAGGGTCGCGGCGGTGAGAACGGTGACCGGCGCGGAAAGGCCGCACTTATCCAAGACTGCGGCCTGAATGGCCAAGGCAAGCCTGGCGGTGTTGGGGCGGGCGCAGCGAAACAGCACATTGCCGCTATTCAGCAGGGTGCGCACATTCTCGTGGCCGAGCCCCTCGATCAAATTCCGCAAGTCGGCCATCGCGATGCGCTTGGCCCGGCCAACATTGATGCCACGGAGCAGCGCTATGCATTCGGCCATGAGGGCATTCCTTGGGCGGCTATCCCTTGCCGTACAGAAGCATTTGCGTGCAACGAAACAGCGCAAGGGTCTTGCCCGAACCCGCGTGAGTCACGGTGACGTCCCAGACCTGCGTTGACTTGCCGAGGTGCACGGGTTTGGCACTGGCGCGGATGGTCCCCTCGCGGGCGGTGCCCAGGTGATTGGACTTGAGTTCGATGGTCGTAAAGCCTGTGGCGCCGGGCGGTAGATTGGCCATGCATCCGTAGCCGGCACAGGTATCCGCGAGGGTGACGAGGCTCCCCGCGTGCAGGAAGCCATTCGGCGCCATGAGCGTCTCATGAAACGCGAGTTCGCCTCTCACCTCGGCTGCATCCGCATGCGTGATGACGATGCCGAGGTGTCCCGGCAATTTGCCCGCGCCGATTTGATTGAGATGCTCGAGAGTGGTCATTGCAGTCCTGTGGCGTTGCCCATGCGTAGACGCGCACGGCCGAGCGCGACGATTGAAAATCCCAAGGCCAGGAATACCATCAACAGCCCGAACGAATTCAGCAACGTGCGCCCGTAGCCCAAGTCGCCGGCATCGATGAAAGGATACGGATAATTGCCCAGGATGCTTCCACGAATCAAGGTGTAAACCAAGTACACGGTGGGGTAGAGGCTCCAGAATAAGGGATGAACCCAGCGTAAGGTCATCTTGGAATGATCGAGCCACCAATAAAGCACGTAGAGAATCGGGATGCCATAGTGCAGCAGCACATCGGCAAGCCTCTGCGCACCCTGGGGATTCCAAGCCTTACTCAATAGGAAGTGATAGCTCAGACCGACGAAGGCAATGCTGGTGGCGATTCCCGCGACCACGGTCGGCCCCGAGAACCATCGACCGAGGGCCGATAGCGGGCGCATCAGAGACACAGTCAGCGATACGCAAATCAGCACATTGGTCAGCACGGTGAAGTAGCTGAAAAAGATCTCGAGCCCGCTCCCCACCGACAAACCCTTCTGTGCCGCCAATTGCAGCGAGAGGAAGCACTGCAGACAAACACTGGCCCAGGCAATCATCGCCAGCGAAATTGCGAATACTCCTTTTCTCGCCAATGTCATGATGGGGGTGTCGATCCAGCGCTACTAGGGGTCGGTCTCCGATAACCCACCAAAGAAGTCCACGACGCCGGTCTCCAGGGAATATTCGGCGCCCACGACCATGAGTCCATCCTTTTGAATGAGCTGCTCGATGATGTCTGAGCCGTGGCGCAGATTCCTCACGGACGCATGGATATTGGCGCGGACCGCCGCTTGGCTCAGAGCGTCCGGATCGTGGTGGAGCTCGCTTGCCAACAGGCCTTCGATGGAGGGTCTGATCAGATCCACGATCGAGCGCAGATTGCGCGACTGATTTTCGATGGGCCGCTGCAATTGCTGCAGCGTCGCTCCGATGGCGCCGCACTTGGTGTGCCCCAGCACCACCACCAGGCGCGTCCCGAATTGCTCGGCGGCGAACTCGACGCTGCCGATCAACGAGGGAGCCACGATGTTGCCGGCGACGCGGATGACGAAAAGGTCGCCGAGTCCTTGGTCGAAGACGATTTCGACGGGCACGCGCGAATCGGAGCAGCCGAGAATGACCGCGAACGGCTCCTGGCTGGTAGCCAATTCCAGGCGACGAGCCCTGCTCGCGATGGCGTCGCGATGGCTGACATTCGATGCGAAGCGGCGATTTCCCTCTTGCAGCAGGGCGAGCGCTTCCCGGGCCGAGATCATCAACGACTCACTGAGACGAGCGGCCTACCGAATGATCGCGGTAGCCGAATAGGCGCGCGGGGAGAAACAGGATGGCCCGCAGCAGGGCGAACAGAGCATCGAATGTGATTCCGACCAGGCGGAAGGGCAGCGACAGGAGCCACAGTAAAGGCCACAGAACGATGGCCAGGACGGCCAAGGGCCAGCACAGCACCAGCAGCAAGCACCAGCCGATTATGACGAGCAAGGCTTTCACAGCAGTCTCTCCGCGTTTCCCAGGCGCAACATTAGCATACCCTCGGGGGCCTCAGGTCGCGACTCGCCCATCGAGTCGCCCGAGGCACGAGTGGCAGCGCACCATCGGCCGCTATCGATCGTAAGAGAGCGCAAGCCTTATGCCGACCAACACGAGGATGCCGCCGACACATCGGTTGAACCACTTTTTCAATCGTTCGCCGGCGGCCAGCCGACTGCTGAGACGCGCCGTCGACCAAGCAACGAACAAATTCCATAGCGTGCCGTTGAAATCGAAGAGCGCCCCGAGGAGCAGAAATGCCACGGGTTTCGACGGCGCGTCCGGCAGGACGAATTGCGGCAGAAAGGCCAGAAAGAATAGCGCCACCTTGGGATTCAGGACATTGGTGAGAAAGCCCTGAATAAAAATGCCGCGCTGGAGCGCCGTTCGCCGGCCGGGGGCGGCCGGCGATGCCGGCGGCGCGCTCTTCGAACGGATCAATGACACCCCGACGTACACCAGATAGGCGGCGCCGACGATTTTCACCGCGGTGAAGGCCGCGGCGGAAGCGGCCAGGATCGCCGACAAACCGAGCGCCGCGGCACAAATGTGGACCAGGGCGCCGCTGCCGATTCCGAGGGCTGCGACGGCGCCCGCACGCCAGCCTTGGCTGGAGCTGCGGCCGACGATGTAGAGCGTGTCCGGCCCGGGCGTGATGTTCAGCAGTAGACCCGACAACACGAATAGCCACAGATCATGAATGCCGAACATGTCGTCTCCGCTGTACAGGGTTAGCGCGGGGGAAATTTCGCCAGCAGCGCGGCACGGCGTTGCAGGCTCTCGGCGGGCCAGCGCTCCGACGCGCGATAGTATTCGGCTTCGGCCGGAGTGTCGGGCGGCAGCGTGAGCCAGGGCTGCTTCGATGCGGTATAGATGTGAATGTCGGGCGCAAGGCGCCAGGGCTCATCGAGAGATCCCACGCGCACGAAGCGAATGGCATCTCGGGCTCCGGCATAGTTGCTCCACACGGCCACTGCGCAGGCCGGGCATCGAGAGATTCTTTGGCCCTTGCCGCTGAGAGTCGGCGTGTCGAAGACCGACACCTCGCCTTGCAGTAGCTGCACCCGATCAGCCTCGATCAGGGCATTGAGGGCGAATGCGGAACCGCTCTCGCGCTGGCACCACCGGCAGTGGCAACAGTGCACGAACAGCGGCTTGCTCGTCAGCCGATAGCGCACTCGGCGGCAGGTACATCCGCCATCGTAAAGGGTGTCCGCGGATTCCTGGTTCATCGCACGCGCTTGCGTGCGGTGACCTCGATCTCGATCTGCATGCGCGGGTCGGACAGACCGGCGGAAATCATCATGGCCGCCGGCCGAACCTCGCCCAAATACTTGCGCAGGATGGGCCAGCAATCCGGAAAGCGCGCGGCATTGGGCAACACATAGGTTACCCGCACCACATCCGCGAAGTCGGCGCCCGCCTGCCGCAAGGCGGACTGGATGTTCTTCATGCACTGCTCGGTCTGATCCGGCAAATTGTCGGAGATGGTCATGGTCGAGTAATCGAAGCCTGTCGTTCCGGAGACGAACACCCATTCGTCGTCCACGACCGCGCGCGAATAGCCGATGTCGCGTTCGAAGGCAGATCCTGAGCTGATCAATCGCCGGGTCATAGCTCACCCCTGGGGTATTGGGCCCGAGAACTATCGGCGGATTGCCATGAAACCCGATGTTCCAGCCAAACCTCCAAGGTCGGCGGAAACAGGTTTGGATTGTCAAGGGAGGCGGTGGTGATGTCGATGGTCGTCGGTCTCTGCACGTTTTCGTAGGAGAGCTGGCTGCCGCAGGTGCCGCAAAACTGGCGAACCACGCCCTGCGAAGACCGATACGTGCGCGGATGACCGCAGAGTATCTCGACTTGCCCGCGGTCGAAGGTCAGCCAGGCAACCACGGCCGCGGCATTCGCCCTGCGGCAGGTGGCACAATGACACACGCTCGAGAACACCGGCTCTCCGGAAATACGAAATCGAATCGACGAACAGAGGCAGCCGCCTTCATTGATTTGCATGATTTCCCGCCCCGAATTTGGGCGCCAGAATCCAGGCGCCATGCAAGGTCGCATCTTATCATTGGCGCGGCTGCGAACACCGGGTGCGGGCGAAGATCGCTCCGGTAGCGCTGCGATGGCCTGTAGCTGGCCGGGCCAGGCGCGTATATTGGGAGGCGTATGGCCGAATCGCTGCAAGTTCAGTGCTGCATCGTCGGGGGTGGGCCGGCCGGCATGATGCTGGGCTATTTGCTGGGACGAGCGGGGGTCAGCACCGTCGTCTTGGAAAAGCATGCGGATTTTCTGCGCGACTTCCGCGGCGATACCGTGCATCCCTCGACTTTGATGATCATGCATGAGCTGGGGCTCATCGATGATTTTCTAAAATTGCCGCATTCCAAAATTCGGGCGCTGTCCGCGGAAATCGGCGATACCCGCGTCAAGGTCGCTGATTTCTCGCGGATTTCCGCGCCCTACCCGTTCGTCGCCTTGATGCCGCAATGGGATTTCCTGAATTTCCTGGCCGATAAGGGCAGGCAATTTCCCGCCTTGAAGATCAAGATGTCCGCCGCGGTCACCGGCCTGATCAATGAGGCCGATCGGGTGGTCGGCGTCACGGGGACGACACCGGACGGAGCGCTCGAGGTTCGGGCGCAGTTGGTGGTGGGCTGCGATGGGCGCTCCTCGACGGTGCGCGCGGCATCAGGGCTTCTGGTGCAGGATCTGGGCTCGCCCATCGATGTGCTCTGGTTCCGAGTCTCAAAAAAGGCCGGCGATCCGGAGCAGGTTCTCGGGCGTCTGCGGGTGGACACGATGATCGTGACCATCGATCGCAACGATTACTGGCAGTGTGCTTTCGTGATCGGCAAGGGGGGTATCGGCCGCATCCATGCGGCCGGGCTCGAGGCATTCAAGGCCGCCATCGCCGACGGCGCGCCTTTTCTGTCGGACCGGGTGCACGAGTTGGGTTCCTTCGACGACATCAAGCTATTGAGCGTGTCGGTCGATCGATTGGCGAGGTGGTCCAAGCCGAGCTTGCTCTGCATCGGCGATGCGGCACATGCCATGTCCCCCGTGGGAGGAGTGGGCATCAATCTGGCGATCCAAGACGCGGTGGCGGCCGCGAATCTTCTTGCCGCAAAGCTCAAAGTTGGGAAACTCCAGGATGCCGACCTGGATGAGGTAAGGCGGCGCCGACTGTTCCCCGCGAAGGTGATCCAAGGGCTGCAGGTCGCCGTCCACAATCGCGTGTTGAAGCCCACGGTCTCCGGCCAGATACGCACCTTGAAGGTGCCATGGCCCTTGAAGCTATTGAACGGCAGCGCGTGGCTGCGGCGCTGGCCGGCCCAGATCCTCGGTCTGGGTGTGCGCCCCGAGCATGTACGCTCGCCTCGTCAGTGACTCGCCGCTCCGCTCTCAGGCGCTGCGCTTCGAGGGCGATCGTCGGCATACCACAGGCTGCCTGAAAATGCGTACCACCACAGCATGGCGAGCCACCATCGGCCCAGCACGGGAAGGTGCGTCATGCTGAAGAGAGCGGCGGGGGCGGCCAGCAAGCAGCCGATGGAGGCCATCGCGAGCGCCCGGGCGCTGAGCAGCGTGTAGATTCCGGACACACGGATCAGGATCCCATAGGCCGCCGCGCCGGCCGCAGCCGAGAACCCAAGCACCGTGTAGAGCACGGCGTCCAGGCGGGTGGTTCCGAGCGACTGCGCCACGAATAGGCCCACCCGAAGCGTCATGGCGCTGAGCGCGGCGGCCATCAGGATGAATGCGCATGCTCGGCCCATGGGAAGGCGAGCGCGCAGGGCGAAGATCAGGGCCGAGGCATGCAGCGCACCGTAGAGCGCGAAATCCATGGTCAGATCGTCGGCGGGGTGCAGCCGGGCCAGGGCGATCAACGACAGGCCGAAGCAGGCAAGCAAGGCGAAATGCCGTGGGTAGAGGAAATGCCCTCGCGCAGCCGACCTCAGATGCGAACCTTGCCGGTCAGAATGTCCCACCAGAGCCGCCAATCGCCCATGAAGCTGTACCCGGGATATTTGAACGTGGCCGGCCGATTGTGTTCAAAGAAGAAGTGGCCCACCCAGGCGAATGCATAACCTTGAATCAGCGCTGCCGCGATGAGCCACCAGCGTTGGGTGATGAACGCGGCAAAGATTAATACGGCGGCAATGCTGGTGCCCACGAAATGCAGCCGACGGCACGTTCTGTTGGCGTGCTCACCCAGATAAAATAGGTAGAAATCACCGAATGTGCGAAAGCGGCGCTGTTCGTTCATTGAGGTTCTCTATCGGCCCCAATACATCTTGAGCCCAAGCCACGGGAGGGAAAAATACTTGTAGGGCTTCATGTCGGCCTGCAGCTGTCTGAGCCGCCCTCGGTCGTCGTATTGAAGCTGGATTCGAACCTCGGAATCCCGATAGAAGCTACAGACCTTGTTTTGGATCGGGACGGCAATGTACAACAGATCTCCGGGCCCGCAGCGGTCGATGAAGCGAGGCTTGGAGGCCGCACATCCGGCCGCCGAGATGACTTGGACGGGAACGTGCACCGAAGTCCAATACGCTTGCGCCGACGCAGATTCCGCCAGCGCCGGCTTGTGGTCCTCGATCTGCCGGGCCACGCTGTCGAATTCCGCGGTACAGGCTCCGCGGGTGAAGAACGGCGGCATGAGCACCAGCCAAACCACGACGACGGCGACGATTAGCCTGAGCATTTCCCTATCCGGCGAAGAACGCCGCCGCCACGGACGCCATGACGCAGACAACGAGCCAGTCAAGGAGAAGGCCGAGGATGAATCCGGCATGCCAATTCACGAACAGTGATATCTCAGCGATCACCGGCGCGACGGCGACGGCCCAGACGCACAGACCCAGGAGTATTCCCCCCGAGCCCGGCCGCAACCAGGAATGGGCTGGGCTCGCCGCCAGGACCGCGTAGAGTGCGGCGATACCCACGCACACCAGCAACCGCAGCAATGTCGAGTACAGATATTGCGTCCATGATTCCGAGCGGCGCCAGGTAGCCGGTGTGCGCGCCTGGTAGTGATGGAATAGTCGCCCGGTGATCAGGTATCCGGTGCCATTGGCAAGGATCCCGGAGACGATGCCGGCGATGAGCACATGCGATGCGTCCATGACTTAGGGCTCCTTGCGTGGCTTGGATGAGAAGGGATCTGCCCGGCCCCCGATGAACCGATACCCCGCGCCCTTCAAACTCGCTCCGAGCCTGGCCATCTCCGTCGCGTCGATCTGCGGGACAGTGCGAATATCATAGATGGATCCGCCTTGAAGTCTCAGCTCGTCTCTGAGAAATGGGACGACGTCGGCGCAGGGCACGAAGCTGCCCTGTGCCTCCTTGTAAAGCGCGACGACACAGCTGTGACGCGGGCCGTCGACAGTAATGATTACGTCCGCTTTCGCAGCAATCGGTGCCGTCGAGGAGGGCCCGCAAGCGCCCAGCAACCAGGAAACCAGCGCGGCGCCGAGCAGTGCGCGAGGGGCCATCATGGCTGCCGACCTCCTGATTTACTTGACGTAGTAGCCAGACACGCGCCATGTGCCGTCCTTTTCTCGCAATGGCGTGACGGTCTCGACGGCGCTGCCCTTGTTCTCGAACTGGCTGGAGTACTTGATCACCACGTAATCGCCGTCCGGGGCTCCGGGAAGCGTGTGGGTGAAAGTCGAGGATAGAATCTGGCGCGACTTGAAAGCACCCAGCGGAGCACGAGCTCTCGTCGCAGCCGCCTCCCAGGACGGCTCGGGGACTGCCGCCTTGAATGGGCCCGCGGCCTGCTCCCAGCTTGCCGAATACTTTCCGGCGTCAACCAGTGCAAGCCAGGTAGTAGCAGCGGCCTGCGCCTGCGAGATCGACTGAGCATCCTGGCCCATGGCGGGTACACCCAATAGGGCGGCGACAACCATGGCGAAAGCGGTGAACTTCATGATCACTTCTCCCTTTGCTGCGGCAGCGGCACGCCAGTATAGCGCGGCACCGCCGCCTCAGGGGGCCGCTCCATCGCGAGCACCTCCGCGCCTCGCGGATTTAGCCCCAGGTATTGGCGTTCTTGGGAAATCCGGGGCGCTGTACCCGTACAACGCAGAATCGCTGACCGGTGGGCGCCTGCATCACGACCCAACGCTCCAGGCGATCCACCACTTTGGCGCCGAGCTTCTCCAGCCGCAGCACCTCGGCAGCAATGTCGTCGCTCTCGATGTCAATGTGAACGCGGCTCTCGTGGTCCACGCGCTGGATCTGCACGATGGGTTCGTCGGGCGGCGTTTCAAGCATGCGGTAGTTGCCGCGGGTGCCCGGATGCGTGGGGTCAATTGGGCGGCCCAACGCCTCGCCCCAGAAATGGGCCGCCTCGTCCACGTCGGATGTATTGCAGTCGATCAGCACGGCGCAGAGGCGGGAATGGTGCATATCGGCATCTCCTGGGCATTTGCAAATGACGATGAGTAACGAAATCGCGCCAGCGTGCCGATGACGTCACCTAGCTTACCTGCCTCTCCACGTCAGCGACCGCTGTGAAGCTGCCGCTGCTGATCGCTCGAACCACTGGCTGGAGAGCCCGCCACGGGAAACAGCGAAGCAATGACTAGCCCGGCCGGAACGATGAAGAGCGAGGACCAAGTGAGCAGGGAGAACAAGAGCGCTGGCCTGGTCGAGGTCGAAATGAACGCGTAAGACATGTCATAAGCGCAATACAGGGCCCAAGGGGCGGCACACACTAAAGCGAGTGTTACCGTGGCCCGGCGCAGGACACGAAACAGAACTAGACCAGCGGCGATGGAGAGAACCAAGATTGGCATGCCGATACATGCGACCGAATAAAAGATGAAGATGACAGTCGATTGGTGGTTGAAGTCACGAACGAGAGCTGCGGGAAACGGGAGCGCAGCCAACCACCCCGTTACAACCGTCGCCAATACCGCCAGGCCGATGCCGAAGAGTCCAGCCGTCAGGAAGTGAGAACGCTGCCCCATGTTGAACCTCCTAACGATCAGGTTGAACGGCGCGCGAGTTTCATTGGCCGGCAGGTGGTTGCCACAACTCGACCTTGTTTCCTTCCGGGTCGATCACCCAGGCGAACTTACCATACTCAGAGTCGTCGATCCTATCAAGGACGTTGCAGCCTTCTGCTCTGAGCTCGGTGACCAGAGCGCGAAGGTCTTCAACCCGGTAGTTGACCATGAACGAGGCCTTGCTGGGAGCGAAGTGGTCGCCCTCCTCGGCACCCACGGACCACACGGTCGTTCCGCCGGTCGGCTTGCCGTCCGAGTCGGCCCAGCTGAATGCAGTACCGCCCCACTCCTGGACGTCGATGCCAAGATGACGCTTGTACCAAGCGCGCAACGCAGGTGCATCCTTTGCCTTGAAGAATATGCCGCCGATGCCAGTGACTCGCTTCATGTGGTCCTCCGATTTGCGGTTGCCTCAGAACTATGGGCCCAAACAAAAGGCCGGTGACTTCACTGGCTGGAATGCAACTTCCGCACCCAATTCTGAGCGGACGGCGGCTTCGATCGCTTCCGTGACGCGCCTATCGAATTCCGTAGCCCGAGTCGCTTGATCCCAATCAGTTAGGATTAATGATAGATCGTCGTAGTTTATAAGAATCTCGACCATATTGCGTTGAGCGAACGGACCAACCGAAGGACTACGGAATTCGTAGTCCCAATACCAGTCGGGTCGTGGTGTCATGCTCCTTGCGACGCTCCCGGAAAACTCCATCGGTCGAAGCGCATCATCAACTACTTTCACTAGCCGTTCCCCGGAGATGTCAGCGCGCCCAGTGGGCACCACGACCTTGCCTCGTTCGTGATAAAGGCATCCGACACCGCAGCCGCATAGAGTCGAAATTAAATATGTCAGCAGGAAACAACGGTACGATGAGCCCACGCAGACGGCCTGACTATCTTCGCTCAAAAAATGTGATGCCGCTAAAAAATGAATTCTCACCGGGCGCACGAATATCCAACGAGTATGACCACATCAAGAGCATCTCCTTATCCCTAGGTAATTCGCCAATAGGAACAAGCGGCCCGGCGGCGGGAGCAACATCTCCTTCTAGAGTCTCGCCTGGGTCAAGAACAATGTTGTTTGGACCTCCCGACCAATTTGTACTAATCGAGATATGGGCTTCATCAATCGTCCGCAGGCCAGATCACTTTCGCAGTCTTAACGAGATCGGGATGGATTAGAACCATTTCATTGACAGCTCCGCCCTTCGCTACAAGCTTGCGATCTCTAGCTTGTGCGGTGCTCTTCATTTTTTGAAGTTTTTTCGATGATGCAACGCGGCTGCCTGCCGGGGCTTCGACTCCGTGTTTTTTAGGTATCCGGGTTTTGATTTCACGGCTCTTCATTGCAAGCCGAGTGTAACCGAATCAACGGCGTGTCTTGTCATCGGTCTGGCCGCGTATCCGAGAACGCTATCGAGCACTAACTCGCTTTGACTTCGAGGCTCTAGGATGTCCGGGTTCGGACCAATTGTTGTCGGCTACGACCGGCGGCTCTCGGGAAGCCAAAAAAGGATTATCGCCCCAATTAAGGAGGTCGGCGGACCCACCTTCACGGGAATGTCTACTGTGTACTCCGAAACGCTGGCGGATTCGATATTCTGTGCAGTCATCAGCGGAAAGGACTCCTCCTCGTTATGAAACATACAGTCGCGAAGGCACTATCGGTCGGTATTATTGTCCTTTGGAGCACCTCGTCCTCGTCCACTCCTCGGGAGGACATGAAGATAGTCCGCCAGATCATTTTGTCGCCGACTCATAAAGTAGCTCCTTAACAGCGGTTATGTAAGGTGTATTTGCTTGGTAATGCCGGGTTGATCGACGCGGGGCTTCGCTGACCCAAAACGAAGCTGATTTATCCACATCATCGACTCCCTCGTTGGCCCAACGAAGACGTCGCCCCGCGATCGCTCAAACCGATTGTTAGGCATGCGCCTCGATCAACGGAAGTAGACGTGAATCTTCCAGCGCGGCTGTACGATGCGCCACTCCGGCCAGATAGTCTCGATTGGACGCGAACGCTAAGAACGAGCCAACGCTGGACTGACGGACGAGCATGGCTGCATCCCAACGCTCATTGACAGGGCCAATAAGAAACTCTCCGCCGCAACCGTAAAATAACAATTCTCCACCCGACGCCTTGAGGAATGGAAGTGTATGGTCCATATAGAGACGGTACGCCGCTTCACCAGAAATGGGTGCGCCTGGCATCAACGCTGGCGCCTTGGAATAATCGGCAGTCGGCCTGAACCGAAGCAAGTTCAACATTACGACGCTCCCCTCAATGCTACGAGTGAAGAATGCACGGCCTTGCTCCTGAGTCGGATCCAAATATGTCTGCATGGTCCTGAGTACCTCCGGAGGCCTAACGTCGCGCTTGAGCGACGCGGGGCTGCGCCGACCCAAAAGGAAGCTGATTTATCCCAATCATCGACCGCTCTCCTTGGCCCAACGAAGACGCGGACCCGCGATCGCTCGAACCGATTGTTAGGTCCGATTTGGCACAGCCATTAAATGCATATACAATAAATGTCGTTATAACCTATGACCCAGCAAAACGTCGGTCAAACAAGCGCAAGCACAAGATTGATTTGGCCGATTGTGAGACGGCGTTCGACGCCCCGATGCTTACCCGTGAGGATGCCAGCCAGGACTATGGTGAGCAATGGTTGATTAGCTTGGGCTGGCTACAAGGTCGGGTCGTTGTGCTGGTATGGACGGATCGCGAGGACGGTCCCCGATTGATTTCGTGTAGAGAGGCAAACCCACATGAGCAAGAAGCGTACTTCCGCGAATATCCGAAAATCTGAGTTGCCGTACGATCCGAATGACCGCGCCGGGGTGCTGTCATTTTGGAAGGATGCGACGGCGCACCGTGGCGTCGCCGAGCTGCGCGCAAAGCGCGGACGGCCAGCCAAGAGCCCCAGTGAGCGAAAGGAGCAGATCGCGCTGCGGTTGGATGCTGATGTTTTGGCCTGGTACCGAGCGCAGGGTAGTCGATGGCAGACACGAATGAATGCGGTGCTTAAGGCATTCCGCGACGCATCAGTTTGAGGTGAGTTCGATAGGACCTAACGATGAGGTTGAGCGACCCAGGGCTTCGCCAACGTCAACTGAAGCTGATTTATCCCGATCATCGACTCCCTCCCTGGCTCAACGAAGATGCGCCCCGCGATCGCTCGAACCGATTGTTAGTGGTCATTTGCGCGAACGCCAATAGCCAGGACGTCTGCGCTTGTGCGCAACTGCCACGACGACCGCTTCACCATCGCGAATTCGATATACCAGATTGTAGGAAAAGCGCTGAAGCGGAATCTCGCGATGCAGTGAGTCCAGCTGGCGGCCGATTTGGGAGAATTGACTCAGAAGCGCCGCAGACCGCTATACGTCGTCCAAAAACTCCTTCCCAAGCCCGGGGACTCGATCTTCCAAATAGGATGCGGCTACGTCAAGCTCCTCCCGCGCCGCGGGAAGAAACTGCAGCTTCATCGTCCTGAGAGTTTTGCCCGGAGGTCAGCAAAAACCTTCTCCGCCGGGATCGGCTCCACAAGCCCAGCGTCTAATTCACGACTGCGGCGCTGAATTTCGTCGAGCCAAGCTTCTTCGACGCCGGCATCGGGCGGCCCTTCCAATTCTTCCAAAAGCGCTCGAAGCAAGCGCTCCTTCTCCGGATCTGGGAGAGTGCGAATTTCCCGTTCAATTTCCGATACTTCGCGGGCCATAACTAGCCTCCCGTGGCTGTTACGTTGAGTATACCGCAGACGTCTGAATGACCGCTAACGATGAGGTTGAGCGACGCGAGGTTACGCCGAACCAAACCGAAGCTGATTTATCCGAATCATCGACTTCGCTCCTTCGCCCATCGAAGACGCGACCCGCGATCGCTCGAACCGATTGTCAGAGTTGACTCTGCCGAAGAACGAAGCAACAGAACTAGTCCGACTTAGGTGGACCGCGCTTACGATAAACAATTGCGGCAACTACAAGCAAAGCGGCAACCGTATAAACACCATATCGCACCCAAGCGCTCTGTTGCGGCGACAAGGTATGAAAAAACGTAAATTCGTGCCCCAAATCCCGGGTGCCAAGCTCCGTGATGAGAGCAAAACAGACCGCGCCAAGAGCAAACCATGCATATGGATTAAGTCGCATTAGCACCGCCCAGAATTGCACGCAGTCAGAACGAACTCTAACGATGAGGTTGAGCGACGCGGGGCTTCACCAGCGTCAACCGAAGGCACTTTATCCCAATCATCGACTCCCTCCTTGGCCCACCGAAGACACGACCCGCGATCGCTCGAACCGACTGTTAGGTGCCAGCCTTGGACACCAGCGGAAATGCCTTCGGGTCTCGAATTGACGCGACGGCCAAGTCGATGTCGAGATCAGGCCAGTAGAGATGTTGCGCTGTCGGTAGCTCGACGTGGATAATCTGTCGAACCGTGGCCTCTCGAAACCAGGGAAACTCCGCAAAAGGAACAAACAGTTCCTCACCACCCAGCAACAACCAGAAGCCGTGCGGCGATATATTTGATACTTCAACTGGCGAAGTGTTTTCGCCAAGCACTGCGGATTTCATCGGCGTGTGCCTCGACTAGCTGTTGCGCCGCCCGGATCTGTTGGCCGGACAGGCCATAATTGTGCGCCAGAGCAATCGTGGGCTCAAGCCAGAACTTTGCCTCGCCGTCAGGGCACTGCACATGAACGTGCATTCGGGCCTCTTCGCGCGAGAAAAAGTAAAATCGAAAGCTGCCATCGCGGAATATGGTGGGACTCATAGGACGCCAATCACTCGCGGCGGCTTAATCTGGCACATAACGATGAGGTTGAGCGACGCGAGGCTTCACCGGCGTCCAACGGCGGCACTTTGTCCCAATCATCGACCTCCCCCCTTGACCCACCGAAGACGCGGCCCCGCGATCGCTCGAACCAATGGTTAGACGGATGTACCGTTGCCCGAAACCGTAAACCCGGCACCGATGAAATGCACCATGGCCGCATAACCAGCGACAGTGATGATGGCAATTCCTAACGAGCCGAACAAGGACGTCCCGAGGATATACTTAAACGCCAATAGAAACGCCAAAGGCGCCAAGAGGAAGGCGAAGCCTCCGCCAACTACGATACTGGCGATAGAGCCAATCACCCCAACGATCAGCGACAAGGCGGAACGAATCAACGTTGGATTAGCCGCGCCTACCATTCTCGCGGCGAGCCATACAGGGGCAGAAAATACAACGATGAATCCCACCTGAATAATAATTGCGGGTAAGCCAGACACATTTAGATTCACTTAACGACTCCCTACTAGCTCGACAAGTATGCGGCGCTGAACGATCCGTCTAACGATGAGGTTGAGCGACGCGGGGCTTCGCCAGCGTCAAACGAAGACACTTTATCTCAATCATCGACTCCCCTCCTTGGCCCACCGAAGACGCCACCCGCGATCGCTCGAACCGATTGTTAGGTCTGCAAGAACGATTACGCGTACTACCCGGCCTTGAGTTCTTCCCTTAGTACCCTGCGCAACGTGGCTTCGTCCACTGGCGCAGCACCCGCAGCCTGACGCAGGGCCTGATTGATTAGGGTTTGATATCCGGTACCCTCCGACTCCGCCTTTGCCCGAAAGCCCATCAATAGATCATTGTCCAACATGATCGTGATTCTTGTCTTGCCCTTGGCTTCCGCTTGCAGCCGCGCCAGATGCGGAACGTCTTTCGCGCGTTTGGCCTTTGAGAAATCGTATTGTTTACGCATAGTATTCAGCCTCTTGACGCGTAGCTTTGCGTGCGGAAATGATGCGGACCCGATCTTCGTCACGCAACGTGTACACAACAGTCAGTAGACGCGAACTTGCACTCATTCCGATAAGAAGCCAACGTGCTTCGCCTAGCGCACCGACGTCTTCCTGCGCCAACGCTTGTGGGTCGAGCAATGACGTAGCAGCTTCTTCGAAGCGAACGCCGTGCTTCCTGAAGTTCGCGACGGCCTTATCAGCGTCCCACTCAATATCCATATGCATTGAGTATGCATAGACTCGCGATAGATTGCAAGAGGGGCGGACGCTCGATGCGGACCTAACGATGAGGTTGAGCGACGCGGGGCTTCACCGGCGTCGAACGAAGGCCCTTGATCCCAATCATTGACTCCCTCCTTGGCTCACTGATTATTCCGGCTCATGGAATCCAGGGATTCCAGAGCATCGTGGACACTCATTCCGGCGCGACGTGGACAGGCCTATGGCCTGATCGTGGACAATCTGCGGAGTGAGCCGGAATAGCGTTCACGATGCCGTGCCGGGATGATAGACGCGACGCTGTCGATAATGGTGAGTTCGCGCAAGCGGTGACGATGGGGGCCACCCCAACAAGTCGCCTTGACAGAACGTGGGCGCGGGTAGCATCATGCAGACCGGTCTGTGCGGCAAACCGATTACCACCGGAATCATCATATGCCTGATCCAATAGTAGAAGCCCGCATCCGAGCGCAGAGCTTCTGGTATCGAGATGGCCTGGTGGAAATTTGGCTCGGTATCTTTTTCTTGATCGAGGCCAGCAGTATTCCCTTTCAAGGCTCCTGGTTTGGAACCCTGGCCTATTTCGTTGTGCTTGCTGGGTTCGTACGCATCATGCGTACGGTTCGCGAGCGCATCACATACCGCCGCAGCGGCTACATGGCGCCTGGGGAATCGGTGCGTAAATATCGCATCTGGTTCGTGGCCGTGGCAATCCCGGCCATCATCGCCCTCGCGCTGGCCTTCCGTTACCGAGACGTAATTGGCTGGGACCCGAATCGCTGGGTACAGTGGTCGTCCGTAGTGGTCGGCCTGCTGACCTTCGCAGTATCGGCGTATGTGAGTGTGCGCTATAAATTGCCGCGGTATCTGCTGGTGGGCTTGTTCTCCTTCATCCTGGGTGTTGCGGTGTCTATCGAGTGTTTGCCGATGAAGTTGGCGACCGCAATATGGTTCGGTGGCGTCGGCTGCGCCTGGCTGTGTGCCGGGGGAGTCGCCCTCAGGCATTACCTCCGGACTACGCCGCCCACTGCGCACGCGGCATGACCAGCCGCGTCCGTCAGATTGCGGGTCTTGACCGTCTAATTCACGAACCCGGGCGTCTAATGATTGCGGCGACATTGTACGTGGTGAAGGAGGCCGACTTCCTGTACTTGCAAAATCAAACGGAACTAACGAAGGGCAATCTCTCGAGCCACCTGGCGAAGCTCGAAGAAGCCGGCTACGTCGCGATTGAGAAAACCTATCGGGGCAAGATTCCGATGACGGTTTGCAGCCTCACCAAGAAGGGCCGAACAGCGTTCCGGGCCTACGAAACTGCGATGCGAGGGGCATTATTTGAGTCCGTGAACGGCACCATTGAAGCAAGCAGATAGACCATTGCAACGTCCGCTCGTGGCCGTGCGATAGAGACGTTCGCATATATGCCAATCGGCGTTTGCGAGGCATAAAAAAAGGGGGGTTGCTGGTCAACCTGATGACCACAAATTCATCGTGTCATCATCTCATCGTGGACACCCGGACAGAATCGGCTTCGGTCGCCGCCGACTTCGCGGCACTGTCCACGATGGACTGGAATCACTGACCACGATCGATGGAATACTCAGCTCACCGAAGACGCGACCCGCGATCGCTCGAACCGATTGTTAGAGGATGCGCTGCGAAGAACCCAAGCGATGAAAGGAACGGCGACAACGATTTTGATCTGGTCAGTTACGAAAAATACGGGATGGCTGTTCCAAATGATGGGCCAAATAGTTGAACTCAGCGAGGGAATTATCGCTGCTGCAGTTGCTAATACGGCTGCGACCAGCCCCAACTGGACGGCCTTTCGCCGCGCCAGAACCACCGTGGCGACCGCGACGGGAAGAGCTGCACACAATACAGCAGTAGTATGAAGCACGACTAACCAGGCGATCGCGGCTACGTACCGGGTGGGAAATGCTCCAAGCCACCAACCCGGCCGCTGGTGCACACTCATCCAGCCAACGAGGTAGACAAGCAAATAGAAGTACGCCGCGGCCAAGACCGCTGCCGTGAGAGCGAAACGAATTCGCGCGGTGACCGTCATTTTGACGTCCTCTAACGATGAGGTTGAGCGACGCGGGGCTTCACCGGCGTCAAACGAAGACACTTTATCTCAATCATCGACTCCCCTCCTTGGCCCACCGAAGACGTGCCCCGCGATCGCTCGAACCGATTGTTAGATTTCGTTAGCGAACCTTCTGCAAACGTTCTGCCATGCGCGTTTGCCACCCGGGCCCGGTAGCCTTCCACCGGGCGATCACGTCAGCCGGCAATCGCAGAGATATCAATTTACGCGGATTCGTCGACACCGGCCTGCCGCCCCTGTTGATCTTGGCGCGCTTCAACATCTCTTCTGTCAATTCGGGCAATTCATTGTATTCCCGCGCCTTAATTACGTGAGCGTCAACCCGCGCTAGATCAGACTTCAAGGAGCGGCGCGATGCGCCTTTGTTCGCGTTCATTGGCTTTCCTCATGCTAAAAATATGCCGCCCTGCGTCGCGCGACGTGTAACCGACTACTATCATTCGGCCTTCCAAATACCCGAAGCAGATCATGCGAGTTTCCCCATAGTCCTTACGAGTATCCTCAATATCTAGAGTCGCGCCGGCGAAAATCTTGGCGGCATCTTCGAAGTTTAGCCCACGATCGGCCAGCGTCTTGTCCCGCTTCGCCCGATCGAAGGTGATTTGCATGAGAGTTATTGTATCTACAACAACCACGGGGCGCAACATCCGCAGACCGCGACGTTGCTACAGAAATCTAACGATGAGGTTGAGCGACGCGGGGCGGCGATGCCGCGAAACGGAGACCCTTACTCAACATCCTCGACCTCCTTGTTTCCTCACCGAAGCTACCCGCCGCGCGATCGCTCCAACCGCTTGTTAGACGTCGCATGCGCGTCAGCGTAACGATCAAGAAGAGCCCGGATCATCCGCTGATACTGGGTGCCGTGGAGCCGCGCCTCCCTTTTAAAGAAATCGACGCTCCGCTTGGAAAGTGCAATCGTCACCTTCTCCGTATCTTCGCGAAACACCAACTCACCGGGTGCAGGAAGAAAATCTTCGACAACGTTCACGCGCCCTAAAGGCTCATTTGTGTACTTTATTGGCTTTTTCATATAAGCGTAGTCCTCGCGTCCAATACCCTGCACCGAAAATGCGAATAACCTCTTGGCGATAGGTGAAACGCACCGTCAAAACTCCACCGCCACATTTGCCGAAACAAAAATATCGCTTTTCAAGTTCAGTGCTATGAGTGAGATCCACGGCGATGAGGCGTCGGGGATCATCAAACGCATATTGCGCTTCAGAAAAGCTAATTCCGTGCTTAGCCTGATTCGTCAGGTCCTTAGCTGGGTCCCATTCGAAACTGACCTTCGACATCGACATAGTCTACGTTAAGTATGGGCATTTTGCCATACATAAGTATGGCTTAGCGACATTGCGTTGAGGCGGCGTCTAACGATGAGGTTGAGCGACGCGGGGCTTCGCCGGCGTCAAACGAAGGCACTTTATCCCGATCATCGATTTCCCTCCTTGGCCCACCGATGACGCGACCCGCGATCGCTCGAACCGACTGTTAGCTGGCTTTGCGCAATTCCTCACGAAGCACGCGACGTAGAGTTTTTTCAAGTGGCTCGTCCAAGCGCCCGATGTGCTCACGTAACGCCGCATTTATCAAAGACTGATAGTTCCCACCACCTGCTTCCTCAACCTGCGTCTTGAACCAATCGATGATTGCGTCGTCAAGACGGATTGTTATGCGGGATTTGCCCTTCGGAGCCGCAACGACGGCCCCGCGTTTAGCTTTCGAAAAATCGTAGTGTTTTCTCATCGTACTTTCTCGTATCGGCGGCGCTCAGAACGGCTGGCCTTTCGCGAAGAAATTATGCGTATTGCGAGGCCACGTGGCGCAAATACCGTGATTAGGACTCGTCCGCTGGGATCGGCGCCAAGGCAGATAAACCTCGATTCGTCGATTGCATCAGGATCCGCCATTGTAAGGGCCTGCGGATCTTCAAGGGCAAGCGCCGCGTCGGAGAACGCGACACCGTGCTTCTTGAGATTCGCGGCCGCCTTGGCTTGATCCCATTGGTATTCCATTACGACGCTAGTATGTACGTTTGTACACCGCCGTCAAGTCCCGCGTTGTCGCCGGAGAAGTCAGCTAACGATGAGGTTTAGCGACGCGGGGCTTCACCGACGACAAACGAAGCTGATTTATCCAGATCATCGATTCCCTCCTTGACCCACCGAAGACGACACCCGCGATCGCTCGAACCGATTGTTAGATGAGCCGCCTATTCACGCATTGGTGCGAAACTCCTGAAGCCCATCGCCAAGCACCAGCCGTCCAATCAAGACGTACGCTACGCTCTGTCCAATATATACGATCGCCAGCAGCGGCAGAGAGGCGCCGTCTCGAAATATGACCAAGGTATACGCGTCTACTGCAATTGAGCTTAACGCTAGGACCAATACAAACAAGGCAGTGCGCCGAATAGAGGCACTTACCCTGTCCACATTGAATAGATACGACACGACGAATGGAAATGCTGCAATCGCGAATAGAACGGCACATTCCGCTGAGAATCCGCGACGCCATGTGCCTGTGCGCCAATAGCGCGCGACAACAGACCCAGTGACAATTGCTGAGAAGACGCAAGCGCAACCCGCCAACGCACCGACTATTCGGTGTAGCCATGCAAAGAGGCTACGATCCACAAGAATGTGATTCACGCGTCGACCGAGGCGCCGCGATGATGTCAGATCGGTCATCTAACGATGAGGTTGAGCGACGCGGGGCTTCACCGGCGACAAACGAAGCTGATTTATCCAGATCATCGACCCCTCCCTGGCCTACCGAAGCTGCTGCCCCGCGATCGCTCGAACCGATTGTTAGGTGCAGCTTGTGTATATGTCAGACCTGACATATACTACTTCGCGTGAGCCCAAAAGACAAGCCTCTGGCGTGGCTTCACGGCGAGATTAAGACTCCGCCGATGTCCCGAAGTGCGAGACTCGAGGCTGGGTTTTTGTTGCGGCAACTCCAGCGCGGCGATTTGCTGTCGATGCCACAATCTCGGCCTATGCCCAGTATCGGGCCGCGATGCCACGAGCTGCGAATCAACGACGCGACTGTCACGTGGCGAGTCGTCTATAGGATCGACATTGACGCCATCGTGATTCTCGAAGTCTTTGCCAAAAAGACCGGTAAGACACCTAAAGCCGTCATTGATACTTGCCGGAAGCGCCTTAAGGAGTATGACGATGCGGGAAAGTAAGCGGAAGAAACTCGAATCCAAGGGGTGGAAGCTCGGCGACGCCAAGGATTTTCTTGGCCTCTCTGACCAGGAGGAGATGTATATCGAGCTACGTCTCAAGCTCGCAGAGGGACTCAAAGCTCGCCGGCGGGCAACAGGCGTCACCCAAGTGAAGCTGGCAAAGACGCTAAGGTCGAGCCAGTCGCGCGTCGCGAAAATGGAAGCCGGAGATCCCACGGTGTCGCTTGATCTGCTCGTGAAGTCGATTCTAGCGCTCGGCGCGTCAAACAAAGAGCTGGCGGCAATCATCGCGAGAGGCTAAAGGCGGCACCTAACGTCGCGCTTGAGCGACGCGGGGATGCGGTGTCGCCCAACGAAGCTGATTTATCTCAATCATCGACCCCCTCCTTGGCCTACCGAAGACGCGACCCCCGTGATCGCTCCAAGCAGTTGTTGGAATTCGGCGTGATGCCCTCATCGAAGGTGCCCTGTCTATCCTTGCCTCAAGGATAGACCCGATATCAACGCAGATCAAAGCGTCCCGCGAGCTCAATATTGGGACGGCGCTTCGCCCTGGCACGGCACTCGCGGCGCCGCGCGGGACATCAGCGACTGGAATACCTCCATCATTGCGATGGTTGATCTAGAGTCACGCGTTCGCGCCGCGGAACGAAGTGATTCCCCGAACCGCTGGCAGAATCGCTACGGAAATATCCTCGCTGCTCTTCTCTCGAAATGATCAACGGATTCTAACAATGAGGTTGAGCGACGCGGGGCTTCGCCGGCGTCAAACGAAGGCACTTTATCCCAATCATCGACTTTCTCCTCGGTCTACCGAAGATGCGGCCCCGCGATCGCTCGAACCGTCATTACTTAGAAAACGAAACAAATCACAGGGCTTGTTAGAAAACGAAACACCCTGAACGCTTGGATTTAAGGCATATCCGCTGGCGCGAGGCCCAAAAGTCAGCCAACTTCATTTACTTTCCTATGTTTAGATTTAAACAGGTGTCAGCGTTTCGGTAAACACATCGGAGAGTTTTCCTGGCCCTGGAGACGCCGCTACTGGCCCGTCAACACCGCACACGCGCCATTGATGAGCTACGCGGCACGCGAGTTCGAGGAGGCTGCGATTGGCTTCCGCGATCCTTCGTACGGACCAGGAACTCACCTGCCACCATTCTGGTATGCGATCGTGCCACCGTAGTCTGCATAGGTTCTCGCCGTACAATCTACGCTCCAGTGAGTGAAGGAAGGCACGTTCCAGAGTTGAGGTATACAGCCAGTGCGCCTGAGGATTTACCTGTGACAACGTCGTGTTCGCCAGGACCGTCATGTGCACGACAGACCTACAGCAGTAACGCCACGACGGCGAGCGCGATACCAATGGGGGTGACAAAAACTACGAGTGCGGGCGCTACCAGGACGAGCTGCTGTCGCTCGTAGACGATGCCGACCAACAAACCGGCGCCCACGAAAAACACAATTGGGATCCACCATGCGAATACGATCGCCATCATCACGAAATACGGAATCGCGAGGAGTTCGGCGCACACACCGAAGAACGAATAGACGGCCTCAAGCGTGCCTGTCGGGCGCATGCCCGCGCTGCGGCGGGTCTTAAGATACGAATAGCCGCCGAGCCACAATAGAAACCCGCCAATGAGGTACAAAGCGAGCTTCATGGCGGCGTGATTATATGTGAGACAGCGAAACGCGCGCCGATATCACATGCTTGAGTTGCACGCTGCAAGTCGTCACCTCGGCGGCCAGTGTGGAACTGGAGGCAGAAAGGAACAAAAGCGCAATGAGGGGCTGACGTGACATCATATTTTTGACGGCCTGAGTTCTGGCTGGGAGTGTCACTTAATGTTTGGACTGCAGCGCGCGTGCGCAATCATCGTCTTGAATGCACGCAGCCGCACTCGGATCATCGGGCAAGCCCGCCGCGCGTCGCGATTCGGCCGTTTGCGCTGGTGCTGACGCTGGCGCCAGTGGATCTGACCTCACAGGCACATTGGCTGCTACAGGCCGCGCCGGTTGCTGTGCAATCTGCCGCGCCTGCTGGTCTGCAATTTGTTGTTGCGCCCGCTGCGCGGCACGTTCCGCCTCATATTGAGATGACGTACCGCCAATCTCATCGGCAGCGCGCCCCGCGCTTTCCGCGCGTTGCTGCTTCGCAGCCGCAATGCTGTTAAGGCTATCCGATAAACTCGACAACGCGCGGCGGATCTTCTCGCGGTCACGGTCTTGCTCCGCGTCCGATGCTGCTTGCGTCTCCGCGGCGTCGCGGGACTGTGCTTCAGCGCGTTCTTGGTCTTGGATCAATCTGACCTGTTTGCGTGCCATCGCTTTTTGGTCATCTTGATCTCTAGCTGCCTGCGACTGACGTATCAGCACCTCGTGATAAGCCTGTTGGACATTGTCACGAGCGTCATCTTCAGAGATACGTTTGTTCCGGACGTCATCAATCATCTTCCAAGCCATTTGCGTGTACCAACCAATATATGGATCGGTCGGAACCAGATCAGGGTTGTTTGATTGCGGCAGGACTCTCATTACGCACTCTGTTTGGTCAATGAAGTTGCGGATCCCCCACTTCGGACCACACATCTCCTGGATTGACCGCATAGTCAAGACTTCCTGGGCTGTCGCGAAGCCCACGGGAAACAGCGGAGTGATTACTGCCAAGGCCAAGACGGCGGCGATTTTCATAGACTAGTCCAATTCGTGGTCCATATACCGAAGGCTGAGCTGTCCCAAACCTAGTACAGCATTCTGTAGACATTACCCTTTGACAAGCAGCATGCCCGGTATCCATGGCCGGTCATGTTGGCGTTGAGAATTTGGTACGTAAAATTCCTTTCGTTTACGGCACCCCGTTCACGACACTGAGGAGAGTCCATTCCATGTCCAGTTCCTTTCTCGCTTCAGTAGCACCGACGGGGGGTAGGTGGCCGAATGTCTGATAGTGATCTCGGCGGACGAAAGCCGCCAAGGGGGGCCTCACACTTTCGCCCGTAGACAAGCCCCATTAGGGTCATTATTGGGAGAGTTCCGACATTTGCCTTGGCGCTGCATCCGATCAGTCTTCGATAACTCCGTCGCAGCTTTCCAACCAGTCAAAGCCATCCAGCGGTGCCATGAGATTCCTTTGGCAACTGGAAGGACACATATACAGCAAAGCAGAGTCGTGCCCACTGTGAGCGACGCGGGGCTTCACCGACGTCGAACGAAGGCACTTTATCCAGATCATCGACTCCCCCCCTGGCCCAACGGAGATGCGCCCCGTGATCGCTCGAACCGATTGTTAGGTGCAGCTTGCGTATATGTCAGTCCTGACATATACTACGGCGCGTGAGCCCAAAAGACAAGCCTCTGGCGTGGCTTCACGGCGAGATTAAGACTCCGCCGATGTCCAGAAGTGCGAGAGTCGAGGCTGGGTTTTTGTTGCGGCAAGTCCAGCGCGGCGATTTGCTGTCGATGCCACAATCTCGGCCTATGCCCGGTATCGGGCCGCGATGCCACGAACTGCGAATCAACGACGCGACTGTCACTTGGAGAGTCGTCTATAGGATCGACATCGATGCCATCGTGATTCTCGAAGTTTTTGCCAAGAAGACCGGTAAGACACCTAAAGCCGTCATTGATACTTGCCGGAAACGCCTTAAGGAGTATGACGATGCGGGAAAGTAAGCGGAGGAAACTCGAATCCAAAGGGTGGAAACTCGGCGACGCCAAGGATTTTCTTGGGCTCTCTGACCAGGAGGAGATGTATATCGAGCTACGTCTCAAGCTCGCAGAGGGACTCAAAGCCCGCCGTCGGGCAACAGGCGTCACCCAAGTGAAGTTGGCAAAGACGCTAAAGTCGAGCCAGTCGCGTGTCGCGAAAATGGAAGCTGGAGATCCCACGGTGTCGCTCGATCTGCTCGTTAAGTCGATCCTAGCGCTCGGCGCGTCAAACAAAGAGCTGGCGGCAATCATCGCGAGAGGCTAAAGGCGGCACCTAACGATGAGGTTGAGCGACGCGAGGTTGCGCCGGCGCCCAACGAAGCTGATTTATCCCAATCATCGACTTCCCTCCATGGCTCACCGAAGACGCGACCCGCGATCGCTCGAACCGATTGTTAGGCGGCACGGGGACCGCAGCCCGAAACCAGAGCCATCCCCCCGTCATTTCCGAAGTCAATTATGGACTCGACGGATCGTCATCCGATACCGCGAGTTTAGCGTCGTCTTCAAGGTACCCCCTGATTCCTTTGACGATACAGAAAAGGCCAAATACGAACCACCAACCAGTCAGAAGCCAATACGAGAAGGGCGCGCCGCTACGCGCAACCGTGCCGTGCCTACTGAACGCGTATCCCACGCAGAGCTCAAACACGCCTACACCGATGAACAAGGCACCGAAGGAAAACACTAGCGCCAGTCCCGCCCACCACGACCACGTGCGTTTCATTGGAGCCTAACGATGAGGTTGAGCGACGCGGGGTTGCATCGACGCAAAACGAAGGCACTTTATCCCAATCATCGACTCTCTCCTTGGTCTACCGAAGACGACACCCGCGATCGCTCCAACCGATTGTTAGACATCACGGTGGAGGTCCGCCTGAACGTGCTGCCAATCAATATAGTTCCTCATGATTTGCCACTCTAATATTCGCAATCGAAGGGCGTTCCGTTCCGCAACAATCCAGCCTACAGCTACGGCAGCCACGGCGATAAATCCTGGGTGAAGCCCACGTGCCATCGCGATTCCGACAAAGATTGCCAGCAGCAGGCCGACGAAAAAAAGGACTTGACTAACCACCTTCGCGCGTCGGAGGCCGTCGCCTGTTTCGAGAGAATCCAAACGCGTCAGCAAGCGGTTCGAATGGTTCGGCATTGGTGGAGTCTAACGATGAGGTTGAGGGACGCGGGGCTTCACCGGCGTCGAACGAACGCACTTTATCTCAATCATCGACCCCCTCCTTGGCTCATCGAAGACACGGCCCCGCGATCGCTCGAACCGATTGTTAGATCCCGGGGGGGACCGGTTGTCCTGGTGCCATCTTCGTGGATCGCCCACGAAGAGACAAGCAAGCCGCTCGCAACATTGAAGTGGGTTTCGAACTGCTGAAGGAGTTGGCCATCACCGCCAAAAAGAAAGCCCTGAAGCCTCGCAAGGCGGAGGGCAACGATTTGGACGCCACTGTCCCACGGATGTTCACCGTCCCAATAATCCCCAAGGTCGATCGAAGCGCTGTAGACACACTTCCCGTCTGGCGATGTGCCAACAAGTACGGCAGTGTCCTTGAGCTGACGATTCATAGGATCTAACGATAAGGTTGAGCGACGCGAGGTTGCGCCGACGACGAACGAAGCTGATTTATCCCAATCATCGACTCCCTCCTTGGCCCAGCGAAGACGCGGCCCGCGATCGCTCGAACCGATTGTTAGACGTTTGCGACACCGTCAAAAGTAAGGGCCACAACCCTCCGCACCTGATCGTAAAGGATTCGGTCGGCAAGCGCTGGATCTAACCCCTCCGCATTGAACACTGCGCGAGTGAACGCATCAATTGTCCGCGGAGGGTTGAATTCTAGTTCTTCGGCAACGTTGGCGGGGAGGCAGAAGCCGAGATCGATACACAGACCATTGAGAAGATTGGTGACCTGGGACTCTGTCAACACGCGCTCCTCGTCAGCTTGAAGTGGATGTTCCATCATGGCGTCTAACGATGAGGTTGAGCGACGCGGGGTTGCGTCGACGTCAAACGAAGACACTTTATCTCAATCATCGACTTCCCTCCCTGGCCCAACGAAGACGACACCCGCGATCGCTCGAACCGATTGTTAGACGATTGCGCTGACCGTGATTGTTGCGGCAATTTTAAACGAAGTCGACTCCGAAGATACCTTGCGCTGGTCCAACAATCGAAACGGTGGTCGAAAGCACCGTGAACTTGCACCGCAATGACCACTGTGGAGGTTGGGTCTGAAACACCATCGAAATTCTCGCTGCGTCTCATTGTGACTGGGAGCCGACGCATCAATTTTCGTCTAACGATGAGGTTGAGCGACGCGGGGCTTCGCGGACCCAAAGCGAAACTGGTTTATCCAGATCATCGACTCCCTCCTTGGCTCACCGAAGACGCGGCCCCGCGATCGCTCGAACCGATTGTTAGGGGCTGGCACCGACGCATGAAGAACCCCGGTCAAATCGAGCGCTCACTTCCGACCGAAACGGCGCCGCTTCGCCGGAATATCGTGCGTCTTCGCGCGAACTTTCTCAAGCCAAACGAGGCGGTCGTAAAAGGCCTTGCGACCTTGGGATGTACCACCGGTTTCGAACCCGAGAATACAACGTTGAATCTCGTGATTGAGATCGGACAACGGAAGCGCGGCGATTGCGTCCTCTTCGTTTACCTTGAAAGAACGCTTAGCCATCGAGAGCACCTAACGATGAGGTTGAGCGACGCGGGGCTTCACCAGCGTCAAACGAAGGCACTTTATCTCGATCATCGACCTACTCCTTGGCCCACCGAAGACGCGGCCCCGCGATCGCTCGAACCGATGGTTAGGCCCCCGCCGTTTCAACTTGCGCCTGCGTCGCGAAGCAAATCGAAGTGTCGCCGAGTCTTGTGACGACCGCCACCCCGTTCAGCGAATTCAAGCAGGGTCACGCCGTGGGGTTTCACGTCGACCGGAGCGCCCGCACTTAACAGCGACTGGATGACACTGCATTCGCCGGATAGAGTCGCATAGGCGAGTGGCGATGCTCCGAAGTTGTTAACCGCGCCGACGCTTGCGCCAGCGGACAATAAATAATCCACAATCGCGGTGTGCCCCGACCCTGCCGCTAGCATTAGCGGAGTCCAGCCAAACCTATTGCGCGAATCTACCGGAACACCAGAGGTGACGAGCGCGCGCACGCCAATTACGTCGCCCCGCTTGATGCATTTGGAGAGTTGGTCAAAAGGATCGCTTTTCGTCACGCTGGTAGGGGCCTAACGATGAGGTTGAGCGACGCGGGGCTGCGCCGGCGTCAAACGTAGGCACTTTATCCCAATCATCGATCCCCTCCTTGGCTCATCGAAGACGCGCCCCGCGATCGCTCGAACCGATTGTTAGACGGTAGCGCTGACGGTGGTCATTGCGCAACTCTCAGCGGAGCCCGCTCCGAAGATATTCCCCAGACCCGTCATCGAAGCGGCGCCCAAGAGGACCGTAGGTCTGCATTGCAATGACCACAGTGGAGTTTGGGTCTAAAACATCGCCGGATGGATCGCGGCACCTCGCCGTGACAGATAACCGATACATCAGGTGTCGTCTAACGATGAGGTTGAGCGACGCGGGGCTTCGCCAGCGTCAATCGAAGGCAGTTTATCCAGATCATCCATTCCCTCCACGGCCCAACGAAGACGCGGCCCCGCGATCGCTCGAACCGATTGTTAGACGTTGCGCCTGGTTCGAGGCTATTGATCGGCATTATCGGCGCCATCCAGCTCTCCAGTTGCTAGGAATGTTAACTCGGCATCGGTGAACTGAGCCTGAGACATTAGCCAGCGCGCTCGGTGCGCCAAGTCTGGCGGAACGCGAATCTCACAAAGGCGTGCCTCACCCAACAACGACGTGTCGCTAACGACCTCGGCCGGCACACCCTCGGCTCGAAATAGGACCGCCATCGCATGCGCCGAGAGGACATCCGAGAAGGTCACCACAACATCCCACGCCAAATTCGAGGTGGACGACATGGTTTCGTCTAACGATGAGGTTGAGCGACGCGGGGTTGCGTCGACGTCAAACGAAGACACTTTATCTCAATCATCGACTCCCTCCTTGGCTCAACGAAGACGCGGCCCCGCGATCGCTCGAACCGATTGTTAGACGAGACGCTGACGATCGTCGGAGTCCACAATTGGCTGGCCACACTTTGGGCATAAAGTACTGTCTCGTCCAAGATATTTTATATACCCGCCGAGTGGAGCGTGGCAATGTGGACACACAAGTCCGGC
Source organism: uncultured Gammaproteobacteria bacterium (assembly GCA_963837435.1). Taxonomy (GTDB): domain Bacteria; phylum Pseudomonadota; class Gammaproteobacteria; order Steroidobacterales; family Steroidobacteraceae; genus Bog-1198. The sequence goes on along the minus strand of CAWINJ010000004.1, from coordinate 644,686 downwards.
TCGAATGCTGGCACGAGCTACCAACTTAGTCAGAATGAGTGACATCAGGATTGCGCCTCCGAAAATACCAACTGCCAGCGGCCAGAATGGCAGTGCGGCACCGGACTTTGGCGACATCACGTAAGCAACAACAAAAGCGAACAGGATAAGCGGACCCAGCAGCATGCACACTGTCGCCGGAAGCGAGTAGCCCTTGAAGGCTTTAACGCGTTCAGCCAATTCGTGAGGTGTCATCAATATCCGTCTAACGATGAGGTTGAGCGACGCGGGGTTGCGTCGACGTCAAACGAAGACACTTTATCTCAATCATCGACTTCCCTCCCTGGCCCAACGAAGACGACACCCGCGATCGCTCGAACCGTTTGTTAGACGTCCGCACACGCTGACGGTTCTCCGAGCGCTGACCCTAACTTGGCTCAAAGCGTATACGTCGACCCGGCACCTTGCAAAGAGCCGGCATTAGGTCAGGTGCCACATAAAGTAACTGCGTTTCAGGCCCCGCATTTGCGTTGAGTGTACCGCGCGCGGGATGCGCCGCGCCTGAGCAAAGTCGCGCATCTTCGATGCAAGAGCGATTTTTTATCACCCAGAGATTCCGTTCATTCGTGTGACCTCACCGAGTCGCAGACCGATACTCAAGTCGTCTAACGATAAGGTTGAGCGACGCGAGGTTGCGCCGACGACGAACGAAGCTGATTTATCCCAATCATCGACTCCCTCCTTGGCCCAGCGAAGACGCGGCCCGCGATCGCTCGAACCGATTGTTAGACGTTTGCGACACCGTCAAAAGTAAGGGCCACAACCCTCCGCACCTGATCGTAAAGGATTCGGTCGGCAAGCGCTGGATCTAACCCCTCCGCATTGAACACTGCGCGAGTGAACGCATCAATTGTCCGCGGAGGGTTGAATTCTAGTTCTTCGGCAACGTTGGCGGGGAGGCAGAAGCCGAGATCGATACACAGACCATTGAGAAGATTGGTGACCTGGGACTCTGTCAACACGCGCTCCTCGTCAGCTTGAAGTGGATGTTCCATCATGGCGTCTAACGATGAGGTTGAGCGACGCGGGGTTTCGCTGACGTCCAACGAAGCTGATTTATCCCAATCATAGGGGTGGCTCCGCTTGTTTGGACAGAAATTCTTCCGGGATAAGTGGATCTGCCTGAGCGGTTGATGTGATCGTGTCTTGCTCTGCGGTCTTCGTCAATGGTCTTGAACAGAGAGAGTCTGCCGCGTTTAGCGGCAGAAGCTCCGGTTTTTTTCTTTGGCCTGAAAAATCCGACCGCCGTAAACGCTCCAGGAACCGAGATCTCGATCGACCCGCTACCTCGGGTGTCCCGAAAAATCGATGACGCATCGGATTTTGCGATCATGCCGCGGCCGCCATGAGAGGCGCGAGCCCCGCAAAATACACCTCGTCGGGCGTGGCGTAGCCGAGAGCCTCATGAATGCGCCGACCGTTATAAAAATCGAAGTACTCGCTCAGTCCTCGTCGTAGCTGCGTGCCGTTCTCGTAGGCGCGCAGGTAAATGTTCTCGTACTTGACGCTGCGCCACAGCCGTTCGATAAACACGTTGTCGATCCATCGTCCCTTGCCGTCCATGCTGATCTGCACTCCGGCCGCCTTCAGCGTATCGATCCACTCCCCGCTGGTAAACTGAGATCCCTGGTCCGTGTTGAAAATCTCCGGCTTCCCGTATTTTCCCAGCGCCTCCTGTAGCGCCTCGAGGCAGAAGTCCGGCGTCATCGTGTTCGACACCCTCCAGGAGAGCGTCTTGCGGCTGCCCACATCGATGATGGCCACCAGATACTGAAACCCATGGGCCATCGGTATATAAGTCAGATCGGCGGCCCAGACGTGATTGGGCCGTTCGATCTTCAGGCCGTTAAGCAGGTAGGGGTAGATCGCAGATAGGGGCGCGGGGATGCTCGTGCGCGGTTTACGGTAGATCGTCTCCATGCCCATCCGCCGCATCAGCGTCCTCACATGCCGCCGGCCGACCTCGTGGCCCTGGTTTTGCAGCTCCCGGGTCAGCTTGCGAGCCCCGTAGAACGGCCACTTCAGGTGCAACTCGTCCAGAATCCGCATCAGCTTCAGATCCCGCTCCGGCAAGCCCCGCGCCACGTAGTAAACGCTCGAGCGACTCAGATCCAGGATCTCCGCCTGGCGTTTCACCGATACCTCACCGTCCCGCTCGATCATCGCTTTGCGCTCAGGCCGGGGAATTTCCCGAGCGCGCCCTCTAAAAACGAGTTCTCCATCGTCAGCTCGCCGATCTTCGCCTGCAGCTCCCGGATGCGCTCCTTGCCGTCCGCCGCCACCACATCCCCGCCGAAGATCGCCGCCGCGTTCTGCAGCAGTTCCGTCTTCCAGGCCGTCACCTGGGTCGCATGCACTTCGTGGTGTGCCGCGATCTCGGCCACGGTCTTCTCACCTCGAATCGCTTCCAATGCCACCCGCGCCTTGAACGCCGCTGAGTGATTACGTCTTGGCTTTCTCATGGATATCTGCCCTCCGGTTGCTATATTGCCCGGACAGCAATCCACTTACACCCCTGTCCGAAAAACCGGAACCACCTCTCATCGATCCCCTCCTTGACCCCAACGAAGACGCGGCCCCGCGATCGCTCGAACCGATTGTTAGATCCATGCTACAAGCCCAACAGATTGCCCTTAAAGCAAAAACGTCCGCCTTCGGCGTCGCGTTTCACCTCCAATTTGGGGAGTTTCAATCCCAAATCGTTAGGATCGACGGACACACAATACATATCGTCAGCGTACCGCGGTGACACGGACAGAAGATAGTAATTCGCACCAGAAGATCGCCGAAGCTTCGCGTCCTCAATGGGCCGCAGTACGAAGAGCTCGATTGATCTCACAAATTGCGGTGTCGCATCCACGTGCTGCGCAATGAGCGCCTTGGTACGGCCTTTGACGGTCGGTCCGGAGACAGTTCGCGTTGCATCAAAGATCCACACGTACAGCGAATCCAGACAAATCGTTTCGCCCTTGCAAGTAAGATCGGAGGCAAACGAATTGCCTATACCCTTACCAATTGCGACCGTATCTGCGCCCGGGGCGGGACTCGCGAGCGTGACGCCGAGGAGCAGGATTAGAACCGCACGATTCACTGGATCTAACGATAAGGTTGAGCGACGCGAGGTTGCGTCGACCCAAAACGAAGCTGATTTATCCTAATCATCGACCTTCCCTCCATGGCCCAACAAAGACGCTGGCCCTCGCGATCGCTCGAACCGATGGTTAGCAGTCAGCGTGTTGCGTGCGAATATCCATAAAGATAGGCTGAATCCTAACCACCAGAATATCGTCGGCAAGTCCCAAGCGATTTCGAATTCGTGTCGGCCTTGCTGCGTGACTAGACCGAACATCAGTAAGGACGCAAAGGTGGCGCCTACGCACATGCCAACTGTCTGAAATAGAGAGCGACTAGGGAGCGCGCGAAACCAGAATAGTCGGATTAGCACCCAATACGCCGCGGCACCAAGCGCCGAGCTAACCGCATACAATGCGAAAAAGCCCAGGCCTCCATAAAAATGCAGATGACTCACAACATAGGCGCCCGTCATGGGCACGCCAGCACTTAGGGCTGCTGTGATTGCTACGAAGAATATGCGTCTGGCAACAACCAGTGGCTCGCTGAGCGCCAACGCGAGCGCTGTGGCATGCAGCAGGCCAACTACTCCAAACAGAAACGTTTCCCTATCAATCCAGTGAGGCGATGGCGCACCGTGCGTAAGGACCAGAAACACCGCCGCTATGAAGAGATAGGCAAAGTGGCGTGGGAAGTTAAGGTTAAACATGACTGCTAACGATAAGGTTGAGCGACGCGAGGTTGCGCCGACGACGAACGAAGCTGATTTATCCCAATCATCGACTCCCTCCTTGGCCCAGCGAAGACGCGGCCCGCGATCGCTCGAACCGATTGTTAGACGTTTGCGACACCGTCAAAAGTAAGGGCCACAACCCTCCGCACCTGATCGTAAAGGATTCGGTCGGCAAGCGCTGGATCTAACCCCTCCGCATTGAACACTGCGCGAGTGAACGCATCAATTGTCCGCGGAGGGTTGAATTCTAGTTCTTCGGCAACGTTGGCGGGGAGGCAGAAGCCGAGATCGATACACAGACCATTGAGAAGATTGGTGACCTGGGACTCTGTCAACACGCGCTCCTCGTCAGCTTGAAGTGGATGTTCCATCATGGCGTCTAACGATGAGGTTGAGCGACGCGGGGTTTCGCTGACGTCCAACGAAGCTGATTTATCCCAATCATCGATCCCCTCCTTGACCCCAACGAAGACGCGGCCCCGCGATCGCTCGAACCGATTGTTAGAAGGCGACCGCGTGCGCGGGCAGTCACGACCACGTATCCTCACCCATGTGGAACCGCTTAGCGTGATCGTAGCAAGCACCACACAGAATCTTCGGCTGCAAATGAGCCTCGGCCTCACCAACCCACTCACCGTCTGTTTCCTTGACACGAGCTTCACAGGCAGCGCACCACGCGTCTGGGCGTGCGTTCTCTGGGTCAAACGTCGTCCAGAAAAAGCCCACGCGCGTTTTTGAAACCAGGCCCTCGGCAATGTGCCGACAAACAAAGGTTTCCTGCTGCTCCCCGTGGGTACTACAACGGACGGTCGGATTTGTTGTTGAAGCCATGCGCAGACGTCCCCGAGCCTGCTAACGATGAGGTTGAGCGACGCGGGGTTGCGTCGACGTCAAACGAAGACACTTTATCTCAATCATCGACTTCCCTCCCTGGCCCAACGAAGACGACACCCGCGATCGCTCGAACCGATTGTTAGACGTCCGCACACGCTGACGGTTCTCCGAGCGCTGACCCTAACTTGGCTCAAAGCGTATACGTCGACCCGGCACCTTGCAAAGAGCCGGCATTAGGTCAGGTGCCACATAAAGTAACTGCGTTTCAGGCCCCGCATTTGCGTTGAGTGTACCGCGTGCGGGATGCGCCGCGCCTGAGCAAAGTCGCGCATCTTCGATGCAAGAGCGATTTTTTATCACCCAGAGATTCCGTTCATTCGTGTGACCTCACCGAGTCGCAGACCGATACTCAAGTCGTCTAACGATGAGGTTGAGCGACGCGCGGTCGCGAGAGAGTTCCAAGGTCAAGATTCACTGTGCGCATTCGATCCTCCCTGTTCCCATTACCACTTCCGCGTGATCGCTCGAACCGCATGTTAGATTGCCGCGCGATGCCCGCATCGAAGCTGCCTTTCAACAACGCTGATAAGCTTACCCCCGAGCGCGACGACTCGCAAAGACCGACATTTGCAAGTGCGACCGACGCCCAACGCAGCCTGCTCAATACTGCGCTGCCGCCCATCTCAGTGCGCCGAGGCTGCGGTCCCAACCAGAACTCCTGTGCGTCCGTGCTGCCAACCCTCGCTCGATCGTGCGCTGGCCTGGGATGCTGAGGACCGCGGATCGAAGGGAGCGTTCGATTCGAGCGCGGCAGACGAATCGGCGAGCCATTCGATTCTTTCGATCAAGGTAATCTAACGATGAGGTTGAGCGGCCGCGCGATGACCTATGGCGCGCGGCTGACATAGCGGTAGTAGATCAGCTCGATAGCGTGCGAATGGCACTCTGGGCATCACGGACCGCTCGAACCGATTGTTAGACGGTAGCGCTGACGGTGGCCATTGCGCAACCTCCAACGGAGTCCACTCGGAAGTGAATTCGTGAGGACCTTCAATCGAAGCGGCTCCCGAGAGTACCGTGAACCTGCACCGCAATGACCGCACATGGAGTTGGGCTCTGAAACGACGCCGGATGTGCCGGCGCGCTTCGCTCTGGTAGAAGTGCTTATACATCAGGTGTCGTCTAACGATGAGGTTGAGCGACGCGGGGCTTCGCCAGCGTCAAACGAAGGCACTTTATCATCGACCCCCTCCTTGGCCCACCGAAGACGCGGCCCCGCGATCGCTCGAACCGATTGTTAGGCGTGTCCATTGGCGGTGCGCCTCTTTCGCACCAGCCACCAAAGGAATGCAAACTGGGCCGCGCCACAAAGCGTGAGGAGAACGAGTCCGACAAGCGGGAGAGCAAGAGGCATCACTATGCTGAGAAGCAGCGATAACGGAGCACCTACAAAAAATAAAAGGAAGTCTGGCAAAAGGTGCTCTTGCTCGCTATGGAGCATAGTTACATCGACCCACCATGCCCATATCGAAGCTACCAGAACCACCAGGCCGTATCCCAACACTAGCAAGCGTGCTGCGCGCATATGAGAGGTAACGCCTAACGATGAGGTTGAGCGACGCGGGGCCGCATCGACGACCAACGAAGCTGATTTATCCCGATCATCGACTCCCCTCCCTGGCTCACCGAAGACGACACCCGCGATCGCTCGAACCGATTGTTAGGTGCCAGCCTTGGACACCAGGGGGAATGACTTCGGGTCTCGAATAGACGCAACGGCCAAGTCTATATCGAGATCGGGCCAATAGAGGTGATGCGCAGCCGGCAACTCAACGTGGCTGATTTGTCGAACCGTGGCTTCTCGAAACCACGGAAACTCCGCGAAGGAAACAAACAGTTCCTCGCCTCCCAGCAACAGCCAAAAGCCGTGCGGAGATATATTCGACACTTCAACTGACGAAGTGTTTTCGCCAAGCGTTGCGGATTTCATCGGCATGTGACTCAACTAGCTGTTGCGCCGCCCGGACCTGCTGGCCGGACAGACCCTGATTGTGCGCCAGAGCAATCGTTGGCTCAAGCCAGAACTTCGCCTCGCCGTCGGGACACTGGACGTGAACATGCATTCGGGCCTCTTCGCGCGAGAAGAAGTAAAATCGAAAGCTGCCATCGCGAAAAATAGTCGGGCTCATAGGACCTCGATCACTAGCAAACGCTCAATCTGGCACATAACTTTTAATTCGGAGCCGAAAGCGGCGAATAAATTGCCCTAAAGGCGGGATATATCGTGATGGACCTTTAGACATCTTCCTGATTTCCTTGGGGTCGGGTTGCGGTGGTGTCGCGTAGCACTCCTAGAGGGATTATATGCCGGAGGGGCGTGGCTTGTTCGAGGTGGCGCGCGAAAGAATTCGCACGCGTCACTTGGCGTTGCGGACGGAGCAGGCTTATCTGCATTGGATGCGACGGTATGTCAAATTTCATGGCCGCAAGCATCCTCGCGACATGGGGCCGGCGCAGGTTGAAGCCTTCTTGACGCATTTGGCGGTCGAGGGGAGGGTGAGTGCGTCCACTCAGAACCAGGCGCTGCAGGCTCTGCTGTTTCTATACCGGCAGGTGCTTGGCGTCGAGTTGCCCTGGCTCGAGAACGTTACTCGGGCGTCTCGGCCGAGGCGGCTGCCCGTGGTGCTGAGCGTCGCCGAGGTGCGCTCGGTGCTGGCGCATCTCGAGGGTACGTCTTGGTTGATCGCCAGCTTTCTCTATGGGAGCGGGCTGCGGTTGATGGAGGCGCATCGGCTTCGGGTCAAGGATCTCGTGATCGAGCGTGGCGAGGTAATCGTGCGCGACGCCAAGGGAGGGAAGGATCGTGTGACGGTTCTCCCGTCGTCGGTCGTCGCTGTGCTCCGCGAACACCTGGCCAAGCTCCATACTCGTTTTGAGCGGCAGCGCAAATTGGCTGAACCGGGAGTCTCGTTGCCGACTGCGCTGGCGCGCAAATACCCTAGGGCCGCGACTCAATGGGGCTGGCAATGGGTGTTTCCGGCGGATTCACTTTGCCAGGATCCTTACACCGGAGGTTCGACTCGTCACCATCAGCATGAAAAGATCCTGCAGCGGGCGGTACAGGTCGCGGTTCGCAAGGCCGGAATACTTCAGCCCGCAAGCTGTCATACCTTTCGCCACTGTTTTGCCACGCACTTGCTCGAGGCCGGCTCCGACATTCGCACGGTGCAAGAGCTGTTGGGCCACGCCGATGTGCGGACCACCATGATTTACACCCATGTGATGGGAAAGGGAGCGCTGGGCGTAAGAAGCCCGTTGGACCGGTAGGGCTCTGCCTTTTCACCGGCCGACGTGACTGTCTGCGGGGCCCGCGGGGAACGATTGCGGGGCTGTTATGCGCGTTCCCGTCGCCGGCTATTCCGTGATTCGCCCGCTGTCGTTATACTACGCCGCCTCCCGGGATGTTTTTTCATCGAATTTCAGCGAGTTACCGTGTCCAACACCGAATCCTCAGATACCCACTTCTTCAATTCCTTCAGTGTGGTGCTTGGCATCCTCATAGTTTTCGCGATCGTCATCTTCGGTGTCGCGCGCTCGATCGGCGCGGATACTCAGGCAAAGGACGTATTGCTGGATCCGCTGCACCTGACCCAGGTCCAGCAGAACATCGCCCCGTTTGCAAAAGTCGCCATCGCGGGCAAGGACAACTCGGCGTTGGCCGTGGTGACGGCGCCGGCGGGCGCGGGGCCCGCTGCAAACGTGCCTACCACGGGTGAGCAGGCATTCACGCAGGTGTGTTCTGCCTGCCATTCCACGGGCGTCAACGGCGCGCCGAAGATCGGGGATCATGCGGCGTGGGGTCCGCGCATTGCGCAGGGCAAGGAAGTGCTCTACAAGGCGGCGATTGGCGGCCTGGGCAACATGCCGCCCAAGGGCGGGACCAACTGGCCGGATGCGACCATTCGCATGACCGTCGACTACATGGTGTCTCTCAACAAGTAACGGCGTCATCCCGCGGACATTTGTCGAGCGCGCGTAGCTGTATCGCCTCGGCGATGTCGCTGCTGCGTATCTCGGGTTCAGCCGCCAGATCCGCGCAGGTTCGCGCCAGCTTCAGCACTCGATTGCAAGCCCTGGCGGATAGTCCCAATCGCGATATGGCCGTGCCGAGCAGGACTTTGGAGCGGCGCTCCAAGGCGCAGAACCGACTCATCTCGGACTGAGTCAGGCGCGAATTGAATTTTCCCTGACGCTGTATTTGCACTTGCCGGGCGGTGGCGACCCGCAGCGCGACCGTGGCCGAATTCTCGGATTCGGCGCAGGTGTCGTCGAGCAGCTGTTGCACCGGCAATGCCGTCAATTCGACGTGGATATCGATCCGGTCGATCAGCGGCCCGGAGATTCGCTGTCGATACCGCAGGACCTGTTCCGCCGTGCAACAGCATCGGCCGCGCGGGTCGCCGGCATAGCCGCAGGGGCAGGGATTCATGGCCGCCACCAGCTGAAATCGCGCGGGAAATTCGCAGGTGCGCTTGAGCCGCGTGAGCTTTACCACGCCGCTCTCGAGGGGCTCGCGCAGCGCCTCCAGGGCATTGCGCGGAAATTCGGGGAACTCATCGAGAAACAGAACGCCCAGATGTGCCAGTGAGAGCTCGCCGGGTTTCATGCCGCCGCCACCGATCAATGCGGCGATCGAGGCGGTGTGCTGCGGACAGCGGAAGGGCCGGCAGCCGCCGAGGCGGGGCCTGTGTCCGGCGGCAGATTCCACGCAGGCGACTTCCAGGGACTCGGCGGGGGTCAATGGCGGCAGCAGGCCCGGCAATCTCTGTGCGAGTAGTGTCTTGCCGGCGCCAGGTGGACCGATCAAAAGCAGACCGTGATCGCCGGCGGCCGCGATCTCCAAGGCGCGCTTGGCGGCAAACTGGCCGCGAACTTCGGCGAGATCGGGTGCCGGCTCTGGAAAACCCAGCAGTCCTGAAGATTCAGCCATGCTCGTGAGATCCGCGGGACCTGCGCCGCCCGGGGATGCCGCTTTGCCTTGGAGCGCGTCGCACACCTGCTGTAAGCGGCTGACGAGTCTGAGCTTCGCGTGGCGCACCAGGCTCGCTTCGAGCGCATTGGCGGAGGGTAAGATCAATTCTCGTCCAAGGCGCGAGCCTTCGAGCAGCGCCGGCAGCAACTTGGGGGTCTGGCGCAGCTCGCCGCCCAGCGAGAGCTCGCCGTAGAATTCGCGCTGGTCGAGTGCCTGCGCCGATATCCGCCCGCTGGCCGCCAAGATGCCGACGGCGATGGGTAAATCGAAGCGGCCGCCCTCCTTCGGCAAATCGGCGGGCGACAGATTGACGGTGATGCGTCCGGCGGGAAATCCAAATCCGCTGGTCAGCAGGGCGGAGCGAACTCGCTCCTTGCTTTCGCGAACCACCGCTTCGGGCAGTCCGACCAGGGCAAATGCCGGCAATCCGCTGCCCAGATGAACTTCCACCCGCACCTGGGGTGCCGCAAGCCCCAGAGGCGCCCTGCTCAAGACCGTGCTCAAGTACTCCTGGGTAGGCATGCCGGCGCCCCTGCTTGACGGCCTTGCGCTACTGCGGCGAGAGCTTGGCTTCGATCTCCTTCAGGCGCGCCTCCATGGCGGCCAGCTTGGCCTGGGTGCGCTCCAGAATGGCGGCCTGCACGTCGAATTCCTGCCGGCTGACCAAATCGAGTTTGCTGAGCTGGGCCTGCAGCACCGCCTTGAAATTGCCCTCCAAATCGCGGCCGAACGCGCGCACGGACTCGGGTACCGAATCCGCCAGGCGACGCGCCAACTCATCTAATCCGCTCGAATTGATAAAGCTCATTTTCATCTCCGAATTCTCCAATCAACCGCGCCTGTTCGCACTCCCGTAACGCAGGCTGCGGACGGCTCGCGCCATGTCGGTGCATTGCGGGGCGCGGCCCTAGCGCAACCTCTTGATTCAGCGCCTCTCGGTGCTGGCATGGAAGCTGCATTCATCAGGTTCAATAGTACGCGCAGAGCGGTGTCGGAGGCTCGAGTCATAAACGGTTGAAAGCGGGGACAAATGCATGAAGCTGATCACCGCCGTCATCAAGCCTTTCAAGCTGGACGAGGTTCGGCAAGCGGTGGCGGATATCGGCATCCAGGGGGTCACGGTCACCGAAGTGCATGGTTACGGGCGGCAGCATGGGCATACGGAGTTCTACCGCGGCGCGGAATACCGGGTCGACTTTCTGCCCAAGGCCAAGATCGAGCTCGCGGTGGATGATTCGATCGCGGAGCAGGTGATGGAGGCGGTTTGCAACGTGGCCAGGACCGGGAAGACGGGCGACGGGAAGGTGTGGGTACTCGAGCTGGAACAGGCGCTGCGCGTGCGCACGGGCGAAACCGGCCCGGACGCCATTTGAGCCGATCTATGAGCGTGCAGGTCTTGGATGAATTGAGGAGGGTTTTCAGAGGCCTCGCCCGGTATCGAGCGAGGCCACATTCTGACGATTTAGGAGCATCTCGCGCCGGCAAGCCAGCCAACTCCCCCGTCGGTGCGATATCCCGGCGGCACGGGTCCCTCAAAGGACTCGTGCCGTTTTTTATATTCGCGCGCCCGGCGCAAGACGCCGGCTTTATACAATATAACATTGCAATACTCCATGCTGTGGCGCAGCAATATCCTTTAAATATCCGCTGTTAGACTGGGCCTTATTCGCAATGAGGAGTTTGCCCGCATGAAAATGGTCATCGCCATCATCAAACCCTTCAAGCTTGACGATGTCCGCGCCGCCCTGGCCGATGTGGGGATACAAGGCATTACCGTGACAGAGGTCAAAGGCTTTGGGCGGCAAAAAGGCCACACTGAGCTGTATCGAGGAGCGGAATATGTCGTCGATTTCCTGCCCAAGGTGAAACTTGAGCTGGCGGTGGATGACGAACAAGTAGATCGGGTGGTGGAAGCCATCATTGAAACGGCGCGCACGGGCAAGATCGGCGACGGCAAGATCTTTGTGGCGGAGCTGGGCCAGGCGGTGCGAATTCGCACCGGAGAAGCCGGTTCGCGCGCGTTGTAGAATTCGGTGTGGATTGCAGCTTTCAAGCGAGGATCGGACCATGAAACGCCTTCTGTTGTTCGCGGCCCTGATCGCCTGGTCCGGCATGGCCGGAGCGGTAGTCTATAAGTGGGTCGACGCACAGGGCAAGGTGCAGTACGGCGACCGGCCGCCGGACGGCGTGCACGCGGAAGTGGTCGAATTGCTGGGCACTCACGTGGCGCGTTCCACAGCGTCCGAGATCTGCGCCCGCGAAGACGGCCAGCCCGCCGCAACAAGACGAGGTAGCCGTCAAGAAGGCGGTGGACAGCGATGTGGAGCAGGCTCGCGACAAGCAATGTGCCGACGCGCAGGATCGCTACAAGAAATTGATCGAGGGCCGGCATCTGTACAAGACCGGCGCCGACGGCGAGCGTCAGTACCTGACTTCCGACGAAATCGATGCCCAACGGCTGAATGCCAAGCACGACGTCGACGCCATCTGCAATAGCACCACTTAGGCGCCGCAGCCACTTAGGCGCCACGGCTTGCCTCGCGGCCGCCCGCGCCGGCCGCCCTCTCCGGCCTCGAGCCATCCGATGGGACTCGCTTTGCCGCCCGCTGCGCAAAGCCTTAGGCTACGCTTCCACTGCAACGAAGCGGGAACGCGTATGCAAACAGGTTTCGTCGGATTGGGTGCCATGGGCGCGCACATGGCACGCAGTCTGCACCGTGCAGGGCTGCTGACGGGTGTGTGGAATCGAACCGCCGACAAGGCCGCGGCGCTCGCCAAGGAACTGCACTGCCTCGCCTTCACCAGCTTGGCGGAGCTGGCCGGCAACTGCGAGGCGGTGGTGATCTGCGTGTCCGCGGACGAGGATTTGCGCGCCGTGGTCGCGGGTCTCGAGCCGGGATTGAATCCCAATATGATCGTGATGGATTGCTCCACGGTGGGCGCGGGGACGGCGCGCGACATGCACGCGGCGCTCGATGCCCTCGGCGTCGGCTTTCTCGACTGTCCGGTGAGCGGCGGCGTGGAAGGCGCGCGCACCGCGTCGCTCGCCATCATGGTGGGCGGCGACGAGCCCGTCTATGCGCGCGCGCAGCCCATCTTGGAGGCCATGGGCAAGAACGTGGCCTATCTGGGCCCGAGCGGCGCCGGCCAGGCGGCCAAGGCCACCAATCAAATCATGTGCGCGGGCATCATCCAGGCCGTCGGCGAAGCCATGGCCTTTGCGCATGCCGAAGGCCTGCCGCTCGATCGATTGATCGAGCTGCTGGGCAAGGGCGCGGGATCGAGCTGGTACTTCGTCAATCGCGCGCCGTTCATGGCGCACAATAATTTTCCCGCGGGTTTCCGCGTGCGGCTGCACGCCAAGGATTTGCGGATCTGCCGCGAGATGGCGGCGCAGCACGGCGCGCAGCTGCCGGTGGTCGAGTCCACTCTGGCGCAATATGCGCAGCTGATCATCCAGGGCTTCGGCGATGAGGACATATCGTCCATTTATCGGCTGAAGTCTGCGCTGTTTCCCGCCAAGTCCGAACCCGCATGAGCGCGGCCGCCGGCCGCGCCGCTGCGCATCGCCACGCGCAAGAGCCAGCTGGCGCTCTGGCAGGCCGAGCATGTCGCGGCGCTGCTGCGCCGGGCGCATGGCGGTCTCGAGGTCGAGCTCGTGCCCATGGTGACGCAGGGCGACCGCATTCAGGATCGTAGCCTGGCCGCCATCGGCGGCAAGGGCCTGTTCATCAAGGAACTCGAGGTGGCTCTCGAGGAAGGCCGCGCCGACATCGCCGTGCATTCGATGAAGGATTTGCCGGGCGACCTTCCCGCAGGGCTGCTCATCGCGGCGGTGCTCGAGCGCGCGGATGCTCGGGACGCGCTGTTGACGGCGGCGGCGGCCGGGATGCGGCGATTTGCCGCGCGGCGCCCGCGTCGGCACCTCGAGCCTGCGGCGGCAGGCGCAGTTGCTGGCGGCGCGGCCGGATTTGCGCATAGAGACCCTGCGCGGCAATGTGGATACGCGGCTGCGCCGCCTCGATGCCGGCGAGCTGGATGCCATCGTGCTGGCCTGCGCGGGCTTGATCCGGCTGGGCTTGGAGTCGCGCATCACCGCCCGCCTCGATCCGGACGTGTGCTTGCCGGCCGTCGCCCAGGGCGTGATCGGCATCGAGTGCCGCGGCGCCGATCTGCGCACGCGCGCGCTGGTGTCCGTTCTCGATCACCCGGCCACGCGGCACGCCATGGACGCGGAGCGGGCATTCGCGCACCGGCTCGGCGGCAGCTGCCAATCGCCCATCGCGGCGCATGCGCGCCTGGAGGGAGAACGCTTGACGCTCGAGGGCCTGGTGGCGGAACCCGACGGCTCGCGGCTGCTGCGCGACAGCCTATCCGGCAGCAGCGAGGATCCCGCCGCTCTCGGCCACCGATTGGCGGAGCGAATCCTGGCCGCGGGCGCGGGCCCGTTGCTCGAGCGCCTGCGCGCCGGCTGACGCCATGCCCGCATTGCACGGCATCGGCGTCCTCGTCACTCGGCCCGAGCAACAGGCGATGCCGCTGTGCCGGCTGTTGGAAATCCAAGGCGCGAGCACGCTGCGCCTGCCGGCCATCGAAATCAAAGCCCTCGGCAATCGGCGCGAGATGGCGGCAGCGGCTGGGCGCTCTCGAGGATTTCGATGTCATCATTTTCACCAGCGCCAACGCCGTGCGGTTCGGCGCCTCGCTGCTCGATCAGAAGCGCGATCTGACCCTGGCCGCCATGGGACCCGCGACCGCTCGAGCGCTGAATCAAGCCGGCTATCGGGTGGCCGTGCAGCCGCCGCAAACGTTCGATTCCGAGAGCCTGCTCCTGCACCCGGAGCTGGAACGTCCGGCGGGCCGCCGCATACTGATCATCAAGGGCAGCGACGGGCGGCCCTTCCTCGAGCAGGAACTCGCGCAGCGCGGCGCGCAAGTGATGACGGCCGATGTGTATCGAGCGCGTGCCGGCGGCTCCGAGTCGCGCGGCGCTCGCGGCGCTGCTCGAGCGCTTCACCGCAGGGGCGGTGCAGGTGATCACCGCGACCAGCGTGGAGATCGCCGGCAGCCTGCTCGACATGGCGGACCCGGCGCTGCGCCGGGAATTCGAACGCGCGCACTGGCTGGTGCCCGGCGAGCGCGTCGCGGCGGGCGTGCGCGAACGCGGATTGTCGGCGCCGCTGGTGCAGGCCGCATCGGCCGAGGATCAGGATTTGGTCGCGGCGCTGATCCGTTGGCGGTCGAGCGCATCGGGCGCGTAATCGAAGGAATCGAAGAACAGCCGGCTCGCCGCGACCCCGCGCAGGCCGAATTCGCGGCGTACGGCCGCTATCATCGCCGGCGGTCCCGCCGCATACACATCGTATTTGTCGAGATCGCGCGATATCCGCGAGCACCGCCTCGTGCACCCAGCCGCGCGCCCCCTGCCATTCGGGCGAGGGCTCGGACAGCACCGGCACGTAGCGCAGCCGTGGGGCGCGCGCCGCAAGCCCTTCGAGCACCGCCTGCGCATATAAATCGCGCTCGCCGCGCACGCCCCAGTACAGAGTCATGTCGCGCTCGATGCCGTTCTCGACCACGTGCCTGAGCATGCTGAGCAGCGGCGCAAGTCCCGTGCCGCCGCCGACCAGCAGCATGGGCGCCGCGCCCGGCCGGTAAGCGAACTGTCCCAGGGGCCCTTCGATGTTGAGCAGCGCGCTTCGCGCGTCTGCATCGAACAGCGGCGCCGAGAATTCCCCGCCGGCGACCCGCCGCACATGCAGCTCCAGCAATCGCGAGTCATGCGGCGGCGAGGCGATGGAAAAGCTGCGGCGCCGGCCGCCGGACAGCATGATGTCGATGTACTGGCCGGCCTCGAAGCGAAACTCTTCCGCCGCCGGCAGCCGCAGGTACAGGCCCATCACATCGTGCGACAGAGGCAGCGCACGCTCGATGCGAGCCGGCAGCCGCTTGATGAGGGCTTGGTCGGGGGTCGTGATCTGGTAGGTTTCGATGCAAAGATCGCTGCGCGCGCGCGCCTGGCACATCAGCACGAAGCCCTCGGCGGCCTCCGCCTCCGACAATCCCAGCGGCGGCCCATTGGGGTAGTCGATCTCGCCTTGCAGCAGCCGGGCGCGGCAGGATCCGCAATTGCCGCCCTTGCAGCTATGCGGCAGATTCAAGGAGGCATCGAGCGCCGCGTCGAGCAGCGACTGATCCGGCGCGGCGCTGAAGCTGATGCTGCTGTTGGCTAAACTGATACGCACGGGTATTCCTGAGCGAGCACCCTAACAGCACTGGCCCCGGCGCGAAGCCCTGTATGCGGATCGCTTTGGGGGATCGTCAAACCTGCGGCCCGAGTGCCCGCCTAGGCCTAGGCGGCTGGCCGGCTAGGCGGCGGGCTGGCTGCGCTTGCTATCCAGCCATTCGCCGATCGGCTCCCACTGCTTCCAGTCCGGCCATGCGAGATATTCCGGCAGCTCCAGCACGCCCATGCCGCGCGCATAGGCGCGCACGTAGTTCTGCGCCTCGCGCAGACAGCCGAGGTAGGGCACTTTGAGCTTGGTCAGGTACTGATCCAATTCCTCGTATATCAATGTGTATTCGCGCACGCGATTGGCGATTACGGCCAAGCGCGCCTGCTTGCGCGACACCTTGCCGATTTCCAGCAATTCCGCCATGAAATGTCCGCAGGCCTTCATGTCGATGCTCGACGGCAGCACCGGGACGATGATGGTTTCGGCACGGCGCACCAGCTCATTGAGCTCCGTGCCATGCACGCGGGCCGGCGCATCGATCACCAGGATCTCGGTATTACGCGCCACATTGCGCAGGCCCTCTTCGTACGCGGCGACGCCGCTGATGGCGGGCAGATCGGCCGGGCGCTGCGCCAGCCAATCGAGACTGGAGCGCTGCGGGTCATAGTCGGCGATGCACACGTGGTGGCCGTCGCGGGCGAAAAACACGGCGATGTTGGTGGCGAGAGTGCTCTTGCCGCATCCACCCTTGGAATTCAAGATCATTACGTGGCGCATGGTTCCCCGACTTTGTTGTTTTCAGTAAGGTAAAACCCAGGCCTACATTGCGCAACCCCTGCTCGCGACAAATTGACGCATGGGCTATGCTCTTGCGGTATGCGCATCGAGTTTTTGAAGATGCAGGGGCTGGGCAACGATTTCTTGGTATTCGACGCCCCTGCCGGCACCCCATTGGACCCGACCAAGCTGCGCGCCCTCGCCGACCGGCATACCGGCGTGGGCTTCGATCAAGCGCTGATGTTGGAATCGCCGCGTGACGCGCACAGCCGCGTGTTCTATCGAATATTCAATTCCGACGGCTCGGAGGTCGAGCAATGCGGCAATGGTGCGCGCTGTATCGCGGCGCTGCTGTACTCGCGCGCGCCGCAATTGGGCCGCGATCTGGTGATGGGCAGCATGGGTGGAACGGTCCATGCGCATGTTCGCGACGACGGCTGGGTGTCGGTGGACATGGGCGTGCCCAACTTCGATCCGCGCTCGCTGCCCATGGTCGCCGCCGATGGGCGCGCGATAGCCGAGGCGCCCCTGTATTCTCTGCATGTCGACGGAACGGATATCGAGATAGGCGCCGTGTCCATGGGCAACCCGCATGCGGTGCTGCAGGTATCCGACGTGAAAACCGCGCCGATAGCCCGGTTTGGGCCTAGTATCGAGAGCCATCCGCAATTTCCGAACCGCACCAACGTGGGATTCATGCAAATCGTCGGCCGCCGCCACATTCGATTGCGGGTGCACGAGCGCGGGGTGGGCGAGACCTTGGCCTGCGGCACGGGAGCCTGTGCCGCCGTCGCCGTCGGCAGGCGGCACGGCCTGTTGGATGAGGAGGTGAACGTGGACCTGCCGGGCGGCAGCGCCACGGTTTCTTGGGCCGCGCCGGGCGAGCACTTGTGGCTCGCGGGGCCGGCCACCACGGTGTTCACCGGATCGATCGATATTTAACGAGTAGGGGAGCTGAACAATGACAACCAGTCAGGCGCGAGGGATCAAGCAGGAGAACCTCAACGACGGCAACGTCGCGGACTATCTGCAGACCTATCCGGATTTCTTCGAGCGCAATTCTGCCTTGCTCGCCAAACTGCGCCTGCCGCATCTGCGCGACATGGGGGCCACGGTGAGTCTGGTCGAACGCCAGGTGGAGGTGCTGCGCGAGCGCAATCAATCGCTCGAGCGCAAGCTGAAGGAACTCGTGGATGTGGCCCGCGCCAATGACGCGTTGGCCGATCGCATTCACCGCCTGAGCCAGCGCCTGATTCGGGCGCACACCCTGCTCGAGACCATCAATGCGGTGGAGACCTCGCTGCGCGAGGATTTCGACGCCATGCATTCGGTGCTGGTCCTGTTTCTCGAGCAGGCGCGCTCCGTGGCGCCGGAGGCCGGCCGGTTTCTGCGCTGCGGCGATCCGGCCGATGCCGACATCAAGACCTTCGAGTCGCTGCTCCAATCCGGCAAGCCCCGCTGCGGACAAGTGCGCGATGCGCAGCGCGACTATCTCTTCGGCAAGGACTCGGTGGAGATCGGTTCCGTGGCCCTCACTCCCTTGGGCCCGAAGGGCGAGTTGGGAATTTTGGCCATCGGCGCAAGCGACGCGGAACGCTTCCATCCGGCCATGAGCACGGAATTCCTCTCCCGCATCGGCGAGCTCGTGACCTATGCGTTGATGCGCTAGCGGGCGGCGATGGAAGCGGCGGAGCGCGGCTGGATCGATCGATTTTTATCGCACCTCGCGCACGAGCGGCGCATGAGCGGGCACACCGTGGTCGCGTACCGGCACGATCTGCTCGCCCTGGCGGAGTTCGCGGGCCGGCGCGGGTTGGCGTGGTCGGACTTGGATAATTCCCGCATGAGGGCCTTTGCCGCCGCCCAGCACGGGGCGTCGCTGAGCCCTCGCAGCATCCAGCGGCGCCTGTCCGCGGCGCGGACTTTTTACGATTACCTGATGCGGGAAGGGCATTGCGCGCGCAATCCGGCACTCGAGGTGCGCGCGCCGAAAGCCAAGAAGCGGCTGCCGAGTACCCTGGATGCCGATCAAATGGGCCGCCTACTCGCCTTCCGGGTCGACGATTCCCTGTCGGCGCGCGACAAGGCCATCATGGAGCTGTTCTACTCGTCCGGGCTGCGCCTGAGCGAGCTCGTCGGGCTGAGCGTGGGCGCCATTGACTTGGCGGACCGCACCGTGCGGGTGCTCGGTAAGGGCAATAAGACTCGGATCGTGCCCGTCGGCCGACAGGCGGTCGACGCTCTGAGGCAGTGGCTGAAAGAGCGCGCGGGGCTGGTCAAGCCCGCGGTGGACGCTCTCTTCGTGGGTCAGAGAGGCCGCCCCCTGTCGGTTCGGGCGGTGCAATTGCGGGTGGGCGCGTGGGGTCGCCGGCAAGGCATCGGCGTGCATGTCCATCCGCATATGTTCCGTCACTCATTTGCCACCCATCTGCTCGAGTCCAGCGGTAATTTGCGGGGAGTACAGGAATTGCTGGGCCACGCCGATATCGGCACGACCCAGATCTATACCCACCTGGATTTCCACCATCTGGCGACGGTTTATGAAAACGCGCATCCGCGCGCGCGGCGCGGCCGTCGCAGCGCTTGAAAGGGCCCGCAAAAGGCCCCACCCTCCTCCTCATGAATCACGATCCCGAGCGAATCTACGGCACGACGATTCTCGCGGTGCGGCGCCATGGGAAAGTTGCGGTCGGCGGCGATGGCCAGGTCACCCTGGGGCAAAGCGTCATGAAGGCCAATGCCCGCAAAGTGCGCCGCCTATACAACGGGAAAGTACTGGCCGGATTTGCCGGCGGCACGGCCGATGCCTTCACCCTGTTCGAGCGCTTCGAGGGAAAATTGGAGAAATTCGGCAATCTCACCCGCGCTGCCATCGAATTGGCCAAGGATTGGCGCAGCGACCGCAGCTTGCGACGTCTGGAAGCCCTGCTCTGTGTCGCGGATGCCGAGAACACCTACGTCATTTCGGGCAACGGCGATGTCATCGAGCCCGAACACGACCTGATCGCCATCGGTTCGGGCGGGGGCTTCGCGCAGGCCGCGGCGACGGCCTTCATGCAAGGGGAGATGTCCGCACGCGACATCGTCGAGCGCTCGCTGAACATCGCCGCGGATATCTGCATTTACACAAACCGCAATCTGACGATAGAGGAGCTATAGCGCCCCATGTCGCAGATGACCCCGCGTGAAATAGTCGAAGAGCTCGACAAGCACATCGTCGGCCAGAAAGCGGCCAAACGCGCCGTGGCCATCGCGCTGCGCAACCGCTGGCGCAGAGGCCAGGTGGCCGAGTCGCTGCGCGCCGAAATCACCCCGAAGAACATTCTCATGATCGGCCCCACCGGAGTGGGCAAAACCGAAATCGCGCGGCGACTGGCTCGCCTCGCCAAGGCGCCCTTCATCAAGGTCGAAGCGACCAAGTTCACGGAAGTGGGCTATGTTGGACGCGAAGTGGATTCGATCGTGCGTGATCTGGTGGAGATCTCCGTCAAAATCACTCGCGAGGAAGAGCTCGCCAAGGTACGCCACCGGGCCGCCGACAGCGCCGAAGAGCGGGTGCTCGATGTGCTGCTGCCGCGGGCCTCCGCCGGCTTCACGGGCGACTCGGCGCCGCGCGACAACGACACCCGGCAACGATTTCGCAAAATGCTGCGGGAAGGTCAGCTCGACGACCGGGAAATCGAAATCGAAGTGCGCGCCCTGCCCATGGGGGTGGAAATCATGGCGCCCCCCGGCATGGAGGAGATGACCCAGCAGCTGCAGGGCATGTTTCAAAATTTGGGCAATGGCCGAACGCGCCAGCGCAAGCTCAAGATCAAGGAGGCATTGAAGCTGCTGGTGGACGAAGAAGCCGGGAAAATGATCAACGAAGAGGAATTGAAGGTTCGCGCCGTGGAAAATGCCGAGCAGAACGGCATCGTGTTCATCGACGAAATCGACAAGATCGCCCGCCGCCAAGAGACCACAGGCGCCGATGTGTCGCGCGAGGGCGTGCAACGCGATCTGTTGCCGCTGGTCGAGGGATGCACGGTGAACACCAAGTACGGGACGGTGAAGACCGATCACGTGCTGTTCATTGCATCCGGTGCATTTCACATGTCCAAGCCCTCCGACTTGATTCCGGAGCTGCAGGGCCGCCTGCCCATCCGGGTCGAGCTCGAACCCTTGGTGGTGGAGGATTTCGTGCGGATATTGACCGAACCGGACTCCTCGCTGTGCCGCCAGTACACGGCGCTGCTGTCCACCGAGGGGGTGGAACTGGAATTCGCCGCGTCCGGTGTCCAGCGGCTCGCCGAAGTGGCGTTCGAAGTCAATGAACGCACCGAAAATATCGGGGCGCGGCGCCTGCACACCGTCATGGAACGGCTGCTGGAAACCGTGTCCTTCGACGCCGCGGACCGCAGCGGCACCCATGTACTGGTCAATCGCGAGTATGTCGAGGGCAACCTCGGCGAACTGGTGAAGGATCAGGACCTGTCGCGGTACATTCTCTAGGCGGGCGGCGCCTCTCTCGAGCGCAGCACCCTATTCATGCCTCAGCCCACCGACATCAAATTGCGCACCCAGTCGCGGCTGCTCGAAGTGCGCTTCGACGATGGCTCGCATTTCGAGCTGCCGTTTGAGTACCTGCGGGTTTTTTCCCCATCCGCCGAGGTGACGGGCCACGGCGGAGGCGAGGGGGTGCTGCAGACGGGCAAACAGAATATCGGCATCACCGGCATCGAGCCGGTGGGCAATTATGCCCTGCGTCTGCTGTTCGACGACGGGCACAATACCGGGCTCTACACCTGGACGCTGCTGCACGAACTGGGGCGGGAGCGCGACCGCAACTGGGCACGCTACCTGCAGCGCTGCGCCGAGGCCGCGAAGTCCTGACCGTCTTGGCGCAGCAGTACCCGGCCGGTTCACACGGTCAGGGGTACGGCGGCACGAAGACGGAGTCAGAT
The DNA here is from genome assembly GCA_963837435.1 of uncultured Gammaproteobacteria bacterium. GTDB lineage: Bacteria > Pseudomonadota > Gammaproteobacteria > Steroidobacterales > Steroidobacteraceae > Bog-1198. The sequence goes on along the minus strand of CAWINJ010000004.1, from coordinate 623,017 downwards.
CGGGTGCCGGGGACACCCTCGCTGTCGGCTACAATGCGGCCAGCAGTTCGAGGGACGCCATGGACGATTCGGAGCAGAAGGTCGATTTTGGATTTGAAAAGGTTGCCCGCAGCGACAAGGCGGCGCGCGTCCGCTCGGTATTTGCGTCGGTGGCCGGCAAGTACGATGTGATGAATGACCTGATGTCCCTCGGTGCGCATCGTTTGTGGAAGCACTTCACCCTGTCCTTGACCGGTTTGCGGCCGGGCCAGCGCGCGCTCGACGTGGCGGGCGGCACCGGCGATCTGGCCGCGGGCATGCTGCGCCAGGTGGGAAAGAGCGGGCGGGTGGTGCTGTCGGATGTGAATTTCAGCATGCTCGAGATCGGCCGCGACCGGCTGCTCGACAAGGGCTGGGTGGGGAATGTGGAGTGCATTGCGGCCGACGCCGAGCGGCTGCCCTTCGCGGATGACGCCTTCGATTGCGTCACCATCGGTTTCGGGCTGCGCAACGTGACCGACAAGGCGGCGGCGCTTAAGTCCATGTACCGCGTGCTGAAACCGGGCGGCCAATTGCTGGTGCTGGAGTTCTCCACGCCGGTGGCTCCCGGTTTGAAGCCGATTTACGCTGCGTATTCCTTTCAGGTGCTGCCGCTGCTCGGCAGGCTCGTGGCACAAGACGCCGACAGCTATCGGTATCTGGCGGAGTCCATCCGCATGCATCCGGGTCAGGAAGCTCTGCTCGAAATGCTGCGCACCGCCGGTTTTGCCCAGGCGCGCTACCATAACTTGACCGGCGGCATCGTCGCCGTGCATCGCGGCTACAAGATCTGACATGCCCGCGACCCCCGCATGGCTTGCATCCGCCGAAGCCTTGCTCAATCGATGCATCGAAGCGTCGGCGCAGGCCGCGGCGCTGGCGCGGCGCCTGCAAGGCTCTTCATTGCAGATCGACATCGACGGGATCACCCGCGTGCGCGCCTGCGCGTCCTGCGGCCGGATGATGCTGTGTGGTGGCGACGATTCCCCGGCGGATGCCTATATTTCCGGAACTGTGCCGGCACTTCTGCAATTGCTGCGCGCAGCAGCAAGCGGGGGCGGTGCGAATCGGCGGCCCGGCACGCCGGCGGCGCAGATTCGCGGCGATGCCGAGATCGCCAATCGGTACCGGGAGCTGTTCATGCTGGCGCGGCCCGATCCTGAGGAGGAGCTGTCCCGATGGATAGGCGACTTTCCGGCGCGTCGAGTCTCCCAATTCGCGCAGCGCGCGCTCGCCTACGCACGCCGCGCGCGCCGCACGGCCGGTGAAAATATCGCCGAATACCTGCAGGAAGAGAGCCGCGATCTGGTGAACCGGACCGAGCTCGAGGAGTTCCTGCACGACGTCGATGAATTGCGGGAAACCGCCGACCGCATCGAAGCGCGGCTCGGCCGCCTCGAGGCCCGCCTCGAAGGGACGGCCTGATGCGTCTGCGCGTGCTCGCTCGGCTGCTGCAGATTCAGCGCGCCTTGGTCAGGCACGGGCTCGATGATTTCGTGCGCGCCACGCATCTATATCGACCATTCCGCTTTCTCGTGTATCTGTCGCCTTGGACCTGGTTTCAACGCAGCATCGGTGTGACCCGCGGGGAGCGGCTGCGCCTCGCCCTCGAGGAGCTGGGGCCCATCTTCGTCAAATTCGGCCAGGCGCTGTCGACGCGGCGGGACCTGCTGCCGGCCGATCTCGCCGACGAGCTGGCAAAGCTGCAGGACCGCGTCCCCCCTTTCGATAGCGCAACCGCCACCGCGTCCATCGAAAAGGCCTTCGGGCTCCCGCTCGACGCCCTCTTCGGCCGCTTCGAGCAGGCGCCGCTCGCGGCGGCCTCCATCGCACAGGTCCACGTGGCCGCGCTCAAGAGCGGCCAGGAGGTCGTGGTCAAGATTTTGCGCCCCGGAATGCGCGAGATCATCGATCTCGACCTCGAGGTGCTGCACTACCTGGCCGAGCTGGCCGACGAGTACTGGACGGAGGCGCGCCGCCTGCGCCCCGTCGAGCTGGTGCGCGAGTACCGCAAGACCATTCTGGATGAACTAGACCTGCTGCGCGAGGCCGGCAACGCCGCGCAGCTGAAGCGCAACTTTGCCGGCTCGCCCTTGCTGTACGTGCCGGAGGTCTACTGGGATTACTGCCGGGTCGACGTCATGGTCATGGAGAGAATTCACGGCGTCATCGTCAATGATCTGGAAGAATTGCGGGCGCGGGGCACGAACATCGCCCGGCTGGCCGAAAACGGCGTGGAGATTTTTTTCACGCAGGTGTTCCGCGACAATTTCTTTCACGCCGACATGCACCCGGGCAATATCTTCGTGCAAATCGACGATCCCCAGAACCCGCGCTACGCGGCCGTGGATTTCGGCATCGTCGGCACCTTGCAGGCGCGCGATCAACATTATTTGGCCGAGAATTTCCTGGCCTTTTTCGACCGCGACTATGCCCGGGTCGCCGCCCTGCATGTCGAATCGGGCTGGGTGCCGCGGGGCACCCGGGTCGATGAGCTCGAGTCCGCCGTGCGCACCGTCTGCGAGCCGATTTTCAACAAGCCCCTGAAAGAGATCTCCTTCGCCCAAGTGCTGCTGCGCCTGTTCGAAACCGCGCGCCGCTTCGATATGCAGGTGCAGCCCCAGCTCATCCTGCTGCAAAAGACCCTGTTCAACATCGAAGGCTTGGGCCGGCAGTTGTATCCGGAGCTGGACCTGTGGAAAACGGCGCAGCCCTACCTGCGCAAGTGGATGCGCGAGCGCATGAGCCCGAGGACGGTGCTGCGGCAGGTGCGCGCCCAGTTGCCCGACGCGCTGGTAGCGCTGCAGCAGGTGCCTCAAATATTCCAGACCGCCGTGCGTGACGCGACCGAGGGGCGGCTGCAGGTGCAGGTGCGCAATGCTCAAGTGGCGGAGCTTCGTGCCGAGTTGCGCCGTGGCAATTCGCGGCGCGATGCAACTCTCGCGGCGGCCGTGCTGTGGGTATCCGGATTGGCCTGGCTGGCTTGGTCGACTCAGATCCCTTGGCTGGGCTGGTTGCAAATGAGCGCGGCCATCGTACTGTTCCTGGGTTCTCAATCCTCTGGGCGGCGCGGCGAATGAGGATCCCGATCGACAGCTCGACCAGCTACCGAGGCCGCAACTCGCGTCCGAATTGGCTGGCCCTCGCTGCCTCGATCGCGACGGCGTTCGCCGCGGGAGCGCTCGGCGCGATCTTCTCTCCGCGCATATCGGCGGCGGCGGAGCGCTGGTATGGCCTGCTTGCGAAACCGCCGTGGACCCCGCCGCAGAGCTGGTTCGGCCCGGCGTGGATGCTGTCATATGTATTGATGGGCACCGCGGCATGGCTCATCTGGCGCGAACGCTACCATCGCGGCCGCAATGCGGCGCTGGCGGCCTATGCGGTCCAGCTCCTGCTCAATGCCGCCTGGGCTCCGCTGTTCTTCGGTGCAAGAAACATCGGCGCCGGCTTGTTCGTCATCGTGGCGCTGTGCCTCGCGGTTGCGTGGACGGTTCGCGAGTTTGCCGCGGTCAGAGCGGCTGCGGCCTGGGTGTTGGCGCCGTACCTGATCTGGGTCGGCTGCGCCTGCGCGCTCAATCTCGCGATATGGAAATTGAATCCGTGATGGGAGGTCGGCTGGCGTGTAGGCATAGGATTACGCGCGCATGCGCAGGGTTCCGACCGCGCGGCCAAGCGCTTTCGCTCAGTCTAGCGGTGCTGCATCGAGTACATCACCGCGAGAATCAGGGGCTAAAGTACACTCTGCCAATCCCGCCCAGCGCTGATTATACGTGGACGGGAATTCGCACCCTACCCCGTGAGATATCACGCCCGATGTACTCGATCGCAGCGACCTGCTGAGATGACCTTGCAAGAAAAAGCATCGCGCCGCTTCTCCACCCCGCATCACGCCGCGCCGCGCACCCAGCTGCTGTCCAACGGGAATTACTCCGTCATGGTGACCGCGGCCGGCTCGGGTTACAGCCGCTGGGGCGATATGGCGGTGACCCGCTGGCGCGAAGATCCGACCTGCGATCCCTGGGGCTACTACATCTTCCTGCGCGACGTGGCGGACGGCCAGGTATGGTCGGCCGGCTACCAGCCTGCGGGTTGCGAACCCGACCGATATGAAGCGGCATTGTTCGAGGATCGGGTGGAGATCTCCCGCCGCGACGGGACCCTGCTCACCTCGACCGAAATCCTGGTGTCGCCCGAGGACGATGCCGAGGTGCGCCGGGTCTCCCTGACCAACGAGGGCCGGCAGACACGGGAAATCGAATTGACGACTTACGCGGAGGTGGTGCTGTCGCCGCCCGCGGCGGATGCCGCTCACCCCGCCTTCTCGAAGATGTTCGTACAGACCGAGTTCATTGCCGAGAGCGGCACTCTGCTCGCCACGCGCAGAGTCCGGGATCCCGCCGAGCCGCGAGCCTGGGTGGCGCTGACCAGCATTCCGGAGGGCGAGGCCAACGGAGGCCTGCAGTTCGAGACCGACCGCGCCCGCTTTCTCGGGCGCGGGCGCGAGCTGCGCAACGCGATTTCCATCGTCGAGGCGCGCCCCCTGTCCAACACGACGGGCACGGTGCTCGATCCCGTGCTGGCGCTGCGACGGCGCGTGCGGATTGCGCCGGGCGCAACCGTCCGGGTCGCCTTCTGGCTCGGTGCCGCCGCTAGCCGCGCGGCGGCGCTCTCGCTCCTCGACAAGCACCGCGATGCGGGGGCATTCGAGCGAGTCAAGGATCTGGCCCGCACCCGGGTGGAGACGCAGTTGCGCGAGCTGGACATCGGTGCCGAGGCAGCCGAACAATTTCAGCGCATTGCCGATCGTGTGCTGTATGCCGAGGCCTCGCTGCGCGCGGCCCGGAATGTCCTCGAGAGCAATCGCCTGGGTCAATCGGCTCTCTGGCCGCTCGGGGTGTCCGGCGATCTGCCCCTGGTGCTGGTCACCATCGACGACTCGAAACACCTCGACTTCGTCGCTCAGCTGCTGAAGGCCCACGACTACTGGCGGCTGAAGCGCCTGCCGGTGGACCTGGTCATCCTGAATGAGCAGCCGCTCCCGGCAACCGACCTGCAGGAGGCGTTGGATGCCGCCGTCGCCGGGGGGCAGGCCCGCCGCCAGGCGGAAGGCGCCGGGCGCGGGCAGGTGTTCTTGCTGCGCACCGGCCAGATACCGGCATCGAGCCGAGATCTGCTGCAGACGGCCGCGCGCGTGGTGCTCAGCGCGCGCGCCGGTGCCTTGAGCGAACAAATCGAGCCGCCGGATAAATCGCAACCCGCGCCGCGGCCTGTTCGGCGCGGCATCGGCCCCGTCGAGGATGAATCCGCGCCGGCCGCGCTCCCGCTCGAGTTCTTCAATGGACTCGGCGGATTTGCCGAGGGGACTCGCGAGTACGTCGTAATGCTCGCCAAGGGCCAATGGACGCCTGCGCCGTGGATCAATGTCATCGCCAATGCGCAGTTCGGTTTTCTAGCTTCGGCCGATGGCTCCGGGAGCGCCTGGTCGCTCAACGCCCAGCAGAACCAACTGACGCCCTGGTGCAACGATCCCATCGGCAATGCGCCGGCCGAAGCGATCTATCTTCGCGACGAGGAGACGGGCGATCTTTGGAGCGCGACACCGCTTCCCATCCGCGAGGCCGCCTCGGCGTACGTGGTGCGCCATGGCTTCGGCTACAGCCGGTACGAGCATACCTCTCATGGCCTCGCCTCGGACCTGCTGCAATTCGTGCCTCGGGCCGATTCGCTGAAGATTTCCCGGCTGAGGTTGGTCAATCGCGGCGCGCAGCCGCGGCAACTCTGCCTCACGCACTACGTGGATTGGGTGCTGGGCAACCAGCGCGCCAAGACGGCCGCCTTCATCGTGACGCAGATCGAGCCGGCGACCGGCGCCCTGCTGGCGCGCAATCCCTGGGGCCAGGACTTTCAAGCGCGAATCGCCTTCCTGGACATGGCGGGCCGGCAACAATCGTGCACGGCCGATCGCGCCGAATTCATCGGCCGTCACGGATCCCTCGCCGAGCCCCTGGCGCTGCTCGGCACAAACCCCCTGTCGAACCGCGTCGGCGGCGGCTTGGATCCCTGCGGCGCGATGCAGGCCCGGATCACCTTGGCGCCGGGTGAAACGGCCGAACTCAAGTTTCTGCTCGGAGAGGAGGCATCGAGCGCCGCCGCCGTGACGCTCATCGAACGCTATCGAACCATCGACCTGGACGCCGCGCTCAAGGAAGTCACGGACTTTTGGGAGCAGACCTTGGGCGCCGTGCAAGTGAAGACGCCCGATCGCTCCATGGACATCCTGCTCAACGGCTGGCTGCTGTACCAGACACTGGCCTGCCGCGTCTGGGCACGCACGGCGTTCTATCAATCGAGCGGTGCCTACGGCTTTCGCGATCAATTGCAGGATGTGATGGCGCTCGTGGTGTCGAATCCGGACATCGCGCGCGAGCACATCCTGCGCGCCGCGGCGCGCCAGTTCGAGGCGGGCGACGTTCAGCACTGGTGGCTGCCATCCTCCGGACAGGGGGTTCAGACCCATGTCTCGGACGACCGCATCTGGCTGGCCTTCGTCACCGCCCACTACCTCGAGGTGACGGAGGATTTCGCGGTGCTCGACGAACAGGTGCCCTTTCTGGCGGGCGGCCCGCTGCCGGCCGGCAGCCAGGAAAATTTTGCCGCTCCCGGGCCGGCCGGCACGGGAACCCTGTTCGAACACTGCGTCCGTGCTCTCGATTCGAGTCTTGCAATAGGCTCGCACGGCCTGCCCTTGTTCGGCACCGGCGATTGGAACGATGGCATGAATCGGGTCGGTGCGGCCGGACGCGGCGAAAGCGTCTGGCTCGGGTGGTTCCTGCACAGCGCGCTGCATAAATTCGCGCCCATCGCCGCGCGGCGCGGCGCCGCCGACGCGGCTTCGGCCTGGCGCAAGCACGCCTTTGGCCTGCAGCAGGCCATCGAGCGCGAAGCCTGGGACGGAGACTGGTATCGTCGCGGCTACTTCGATGACGGCACTCCCTTGGGCTCGGTGCTCAGCGACGAGTGCAAAATCGATTCCATCGCCCAGTCATGGGCCGTGATCTCCGGTGCCGCGGAGCGCGAGCGGGCGGAGCGGGCCATGGCGGCGGTCAATTCACAGCTGGTCAGGCGCAGCGACGGCTTGCTGCAATTGTTCACGCCGGCCTTCGATCGCACTCAGCACGACCCGGGCTACGTCAAGTCGTATCCGCCAGGCTTGCGGGAAAACGGCGGCCAGTACACGCATGCCGCCATGTGGTCGATACTGGCATTCGCACTGCTCGGCGACGGCGATCGGGCCGGCGAGCTGTTCTCGCTTCTCAACCCCATCAATCACTCCAGCACTCGAGCCGGCATTCATCGCTACAAGGTCGAGCCCTATGTGGTTTGCGCCGACGTGTACTCATCGCCTCAGCACGTCGGCCGGGGCGGGTGGACTTGGTACACCGGCTCGGCCGGCTGGATGTACCGAACCGGGGTGGAGGGAATTCTGGGATTCCATTTGCGCGGCCGCGTGCTAACCATCGATCCGTGCATTCCCCGCGCCTGGGCGGGATATGAGATTACCTACAAGTACGGATCGTCACGCTACCGCATCGCGGTCGAGAATCCGCATCGTGTCAGCCGGGGGGTCATCCACGCCGCGCTCGACGGCCGGGAAATATCCCGCAGCGCCTGCGACATCACCCTGGTGGATGATGGCAGCTATCACTATGGGCTGGTCACCCTGGGTTGATCTCGCTGGGCTGGTCACCCTGGGTTGATCTCGCTGGGCTGGTCACCCTGGGTTGATCTCGCTGGGCTGATCTCCCTGAGTTGATCTCCGCGGGCTGATCTGGCGGGCGGGCGGTTCATTCCTTCTTGGTGCGCAGCGCGGTAATCGCACGCGACAGCAGCAGCCGGGCGAATTCGCCGGCCGGCAGCAGCCGCATCAGGCGCAGCGCCAACGCGGGGCGCGCCATCAGCAAGCCGGCGGCGGCGGCGCCCACCATTCCCAGCCCACGTTGGCTCATGAGCATTTGCATGAGGTGGCTGCGGGGAAAGCCTCCGGGGCCGGGGCTGGGATTGGAACCGCCGGCATCCCCCTCCTGGCGCGGCGGATCGAGCAGCCGCCGCAATTCCTCGCGCGACACGGCGAGTCTCGCGCGAATCTCGGCTCGAGCGGCGGCCTCCGGGTCCATAGGTGCGGTCACTCCTGATCCGACGACGCGAGTATGCGCTCGAGCAGCACCCGATCTTCCTGCCATTCTTGGCTCAGGGAAGCGAACAGCGGCGAGCGCTTGCGGGCAGCATTGGAACGGTATGCCGCCGCCGCCAGGGCGGCGATCAGAAACCCGCCCCCCATCGCGGCAATGGCGCTGATTCGATGCGGCGTGTTCCAGGTATAGGCCACCACCAACAGGCAAGCCATGAACACGGTAAATAGACCGCAAACGGCCACGATCGCGCTTGCCAGCAACTGCGCCGCGATTTCCCGTTGCGCCTTCGCCAGATCCAATCCCGCAAGGTCTACGTACGCCGCCAGATGGCGCAGCAGCGCGGGCGCCGCTTTCGGCAGTAACCACAGTAGCCGCACGTCGGCGGCCCTAAGAGCGGCGAGTAGCTAGAATCCCCACGACGGCGCCCACCAAAGCGGCGATGCCCACCGCCTGCCAGGGGCTGTCGCGCACGAAGTCGTCAGCCGAATTCGCGACGCCTTGCGCATGCTCTCGTATTGCCTCGGCCCCATCCGCCAGGCTCTGCTTCGTTGCATCAACGGCGCGCTGAACCTTGCCGCGCACTCGCATCACATCCGCATCCTTCAAGTCCGCGATTCGCGCCATGAGATCCTCGACGTCCGCAATCAAGTTCCTGATCTCGGTCGAAGCGGCCGCCTTGATGTCGCTCGCTCCCTCGCTCAGGTCGTTCTTGACGCGCCGCCCGGTCGCCCGCACCTGCTCAGTGGTTCCGTCGAATGTGCTTTCCATTGTTATCTCCTAAAGAACACAGAGAACAGTATCACAGCTATCCTGGGGTGGGCCGGCAAGACGCACCATCGGTTCGATGCCAGCCTTCCTGTAGGAATTGCCCCACATGTTAGACTTCGTCGGCTGTGGCGCGGACGCATTGACATGAAAATCCTGGGCGAGGAATTGGGCGACATCGGCCGGTGGTACATCGCCTTGCCGCCGCTGCTGTTGATCGGCTTTCTCATCGGCCTGTTTTTCCTGGCCGCTGCCGGTCAATCGCGCCTCAACGCGGCCAACGAGCGCGTGCACGACTCGCAGTTGCGTCAACAAGCCTTGAGCGAGTTCATCGCGGTCATCAGCGATGCCGAGTCGGGCCAGCGCGGCTATCTCTTGACGGGCGAGAGTTCCTACCTGCAACCCTACACGGAGGCGGTGACCAAGGTGGAGGCGGCGCTCGACCGCGTACACCAGGCGTACGGCGGCAAGGACGACAGCCGCGAGTTCCAGGAATTGCGGATTCTGACCGGGAAAAAGCTCGGCGAGCTCGAGGATACCTTGGCGCTCTTCAAAAGAAGGGGCAGTGCGCCGGCGGTGAGTATCGTGCGCACCGACGTGGGCAAACGCACCATGGACGACATCTCGAGGATCATCGCCGATTTACGCCTCACCGAGGCGCGCGAACTGGCCGCGGCCACCGCCCAGTGGCAGGCGGACTACCAGATGTCGCGTTGGGTGTCGGCCGCGGGAGTCGTTCTGAACATCGGCCTGGTGCTGCTGGCTTCGCATCTGGTGTTCGGCGACATGCGGCGGCGCGCCCGCCAGGCCACCGACCTGCGCGATCAGAAGCAGGAGCTCGAGCGGCAGGTCGATGAGAGAACCCGGGAACTGACCGCCCTCTCGACTCACTTGCAGGGAGTGTCGGAGGAGGAAAAATCCGCCCTGTCGCGCGAGCTGCACGATGAGCTCGGCGGCTTGCTGGTGGCCGCGCGCATGGATCTCTCCTGGCTGCAGCAGAAGCTGCCGACCAGCGATCCGAACATCGAACAGCGCTTCAAGCGCATCCACGAATCCCTGAGCGCCGGAGTCGACTTGAAGCGCCGCGTCGTCGAGGAGCTGCGGCCCACCCTGCTCGACAATATGGGCTTGTTCACGGCGCTGCGCTGGCAATTCAAGGAGACCTGCCGGCGCGCCGGACTCAAGTGCAGCGAATCGATCCCCGACTCGGAGCCCAAATTCAATCCCGATGCCGCCATCGGGGTCTTCCGCATCGCCCAGGAAGCCTTGACCAACATCCTCAAGCACGCGGAGGCGAAATCCGCGGAATTGGTCATCGCCATCGAGAGCGATCTGTTCATGCTGCGTGTCGCCGATGACGGCAAGGGCATCCCGCCGAACCGGCTGCAGACCATCTCATCGCACGGGCTCGCCTCCATGCGCCATCGAATCACCGCGCTCGGCGGCAGCTGGGAGGTCAAGAGCCCGAGCAGCGGCGGCACCATCGTGACCGCACAGATCCCCCTGCCAAGAATGCTGGCGGGCGAACCGGCGTGATCGGCCTTCAGTGCTTCGACAGATGCGTCTCGCAGATCTCGTGCAGCACTTCGGGCAGCCTGCCGTAGTCGCGCGCCTTGTCGAGGAAGTGCGTTGCGCCGAGCGCGATCGCGGCATTCTTGTACTCGGGCAGATCGTAGTTCGTCAACACGATGATGCGGGGCTTGAGCTGCGCCGTCGCCAGCGCGCGCATCACCCCGAAGCCGGTGCCCTGCTTCAGGTGCAAATCCAGAATGATTACATCGACGGAATCCCGCTTGGCGGTCGCGACCGCCATCGCTTCGGTGTCGGCCGTACCGATCAACTCCACTTGAGGAATTTGCCGTATAGCTTCAGTCAATCGCTCCGTCAGAACTTTGGAGTCTTCGACGAGCAAGACTCTCAAGTTCTGCGCCATTGACACTGCGTCCATAGTAAAGGTGAACATGTCTGTCGCAGTTTAGCGTCACGAGTCGCGTACCGGCCAGAGCGGGTACACAGGTTGTGGTGTAGGAGTATTCTCACAGGGCGGAGTTTATTGTATGAGCCCATTGCGCAGGGCATAGGAGGTTATATCGGCATTCGCCGTAAAGCTCATTTTTTCGAGAATGCGGCTTCGATACGTACTCACCGTTTTTACGCTGAGACTGAGTTCATTGGCAATGTCGGAAACACCCCGTCCGGCCGCCAGCTTACAGAATATTTGGAATTCGCGCGTCGACAGGCGTGCATGCAGCGGCCTGTCGGGATCGCCGTCGAGGTCGGCCACCAATATCTCCGCCAACGCCGCGCTGACATAACGCCGCCCGGCCAGCACCGTGCGCACGGCCTTCATCAGCTCTTCGGGCGCGCTGTCCTTCGACAAATAGCCGCTCGCGCCGGCGCGCAGCACGTTGACGGCGTATTGCTGCTCCGGCAACCCGCTCATCACCAGCACCCTCACGCCGGGGTGGCCGGTCTGAATGTGCCGTAGGATATCCAGGCCGCTGCGGTCCGGCATGTGAATGTCCAGCAGCACGAAATCCCATTCCTGCTCGCGCAGCAAGTCCAGGGTCTCGTTGCCGCTGCAGGCCTCGCCGACGGCATTGATGGTGGAGTCGGCTTCGAGAAATTGCTTGAATCCGGCGCGGACCACCGCGTGATCGTCGGCGATCAGAACTCTTGACACGTTGCGTTCTCCATTGGGCTAAGCGCTCAAGTATTCGCGCACTGCTGGCTCTGCGAATATCCGTTGAGCTTGTTATACAGCGTCTTGAGACTGCATCCCAGCGCGTCGGCCGCCCGCCGCTTGTTGCCTTTAAAGTAGTCCAGGGTCGCTTCGATCAGGGATCGTTCCATGTCGTAAATGCGCGAACCGACGCGGATATTCAGCCGATCCCCGTCGCTCGCGGCGTCGCCCTCGCGCGCTGCGGCCCCCGGAATGAGGGGCGTCACTTCCAGGACGGCGTCGCCGAGGATGAATGCCCGCTCGACGCAATTCTTCAGTTCGCGCACATTGCCGGGCCAGGTATGCTGTTTCAGCATCATTCGGGCAAGCGCCGAAAACCTCTTCTGCGTCCGCTCCTGCGCGTTCAGCTCCGATAAGAAATGCCGCGCCAGCAATTCCACATCCTCGCCCCGGCTGCGCAGCGGCGGCATGGCGATAGGAAACACCGCCAGGCGGTACAGCAGATCCTCGCGAAATCGGCCGCTCTGCACCGCCTGCAATGGGCAGCGGTTGGTGGACGCGATGAGCCGCACGTCACAGCTGAACGGGGTGGTCGCCCCGACCCGATAGAACTTCTGGGTCTCGCAGAACGCGCAGCAGCCGCGCCTGCATGTCGGGCGGCAATTCCGTCACTTCGTCGAGCAACAGGGTTCCGCCCCTGGCGCGTTCGAACGCCCCGGCGTGCGCCCGCGCCGCCCCGTTCAAGCTTCCCTTCTCGAAGCCGAACAGCTCGGCCTCGATGAGGCCGGCGGGGATGGCACCGCAATTGATCGCGACGAAGGGTGCGCCGCGGCGCGCACCGCCTTCATGGATGCACCGGGCCGCCAGTTCCTTGCCGGAACCGCTCTCACCGGTCAACAGCACGCTCGCTTCGGTGCGCCCCACCCGTTCGATGAGGCGATGCACCTCCTGCATGGCCGGCGATGTGCCCAATAGGGCTCCTGCCGTGAAACCTCCGGCCGCACTCAAGGTCGCCGGCTGCTCGGCAAAATCGTGGCTGACGCTGCTCATTGACTATCCTCCCCGGTCGCGCTTGTGTAATCGTTACACTGAACCCGCTGATTTGTAACCTGCGCAGGCCGCGCTCGCCAGGGACGGGCGCTGAACCTCGGCTCAGAATTCAGGTGAATTTGTGTCGGTGTTTGTCCGACACGCCTCCGGGAAGGGGGTCAGGCCGGGGACACGGCGCTCGATCCGCAGCGCCAGCAGCTGGTGAATTGCGGTTCGAGAACTTCGCCGCAGTGATCGCAGGTCCAGGGCGCGCCGGCTGGCGCCGCTGCCGCGCGCGCCAAGGCGCGCAAGGCGACTTGCTCGTCCGCATCCTCGACGAAGAGCTGCGGCCAGGTTTCCAGCATCGGCAAATCGCCGAGCGCGCCCGCCAGATATTGATTGCGCAGCTCGCTTTGAATTCCGGCGGTCAGCAGCACATTGCGCGCATGCGCCACCTGAATCAACGACGCCGCCCGGAACACTCGCTTCATGGTCTCGCGCCTCCTGCTGCGCCTCCCGCCATCTAGCGCAGCGACTGCATAAAACCCCGGACATCCTCGCCCCGCTCCAACACCTCCACCAAGGCGGAACCCACCACCACGCCGTCCACATGGCCTGCGAAACGCGCCACCTGTTCCCGGGAGCGGATACCGAAGCCCGCGCACACCGGCACGCTCGAGCAGGATTTGACTCGATCCATGTACTCGAGCACCTCGTCAGGCACCTCGACCGAGCGTCCCTTGGGGCTTCCGGTGGTGCCCGTCATGGTCACCGCGTAGACGAAGCCCTTGGCTTCCCGGCACAGCATGGCCAGTCGTTGGGGGGGCGTCACCGGCGTCACCATTTGCACCAAGGCCAGGCCTTCGCGCTCGAGCGCCCGCCGCAGATCGCCGCTTTCCTCGAAGGGCAGGTCGGGAACGATGAAACCGGCAACCCCGGCCGCCGCCGCCGCTCCCGGCAGCGCTTCCAGCCCCATGCTGAGCAGCGGGTTCAAATAGCTCATCAGCAGAATGGGGGCCGTGGGGCGCGGTTCCAAGGAGCGTAGTTCCTCGAGTATCCAGGGCAGCGTGACCCCGTCGGCCAGGGCGGCAAAGCTCGCCCGCTGGATCGTGGTTCCGTCGGCCATCGGATCGCTGAAAGGCACCCCGATCTCCACCACATCGCAAACATCGGCGACGGCGGCGAGGTTGTTCTTGAACCCGCGTCGAGTCGGAAATCCGGCCGTGAGAAATCCAACCAAGGCGGGCCGGCCCCGCAGGGCCGCCGCGTGAATGGCGGCCGAGACCGCATCGCGCGGTGCCGTCATCGGGGCCTGCTCATCGGCCGAAATCCCTTCATGCGCCCAGATCCTTCAACAAGGTGCGCTGCAGGATGGGCATGTCCTTGTCGCCCCTGCCCGAGCAGCCGATGAGAATCCGCGCCCCGGGATGTGCGTGTGCGTAGCGCCGCGCGCCGAAGAAGGCGTGCGCGCTTTCGATGGCGGGCAGAATGCCCTCGCAGCGGGCACATTCGGCAAGCGCATCCAGGGCCTCGTCGTCGGTGGCCGACTCGTAAACCACGCGGCCGCTTTGCATCAGGTAGGCATGCTCGGGACCGACACCCGAATAGTCGAGGCCGGCGGACACCGAATGGGTCTCTCGCACCTGGCCAAAGGCGTCCTGCAAAATCAGGGTATAGCTGCCCTGCAAGACCCCGGGCGTCCCGAAAGTCAGCGAGGCGGCATTATCTCCGAGTCCGGCGCCGCGCCCACCCGCCTCCACGCCGATGAGGGTCACCGCCGCGTCGCCCAGAAAGGGATGAAACAGGCCGATGGCGTTCGAGCCGCCCCCCACGCAGGCCACGGCCGCGTCCGGCAGGCCGCCCGCCAACTCCTGCATCTGCGCTCGCGCCTCGCGGCCGATGACCGCCTGCAGTTCGCGTACCAGGTAGGGATAGGGGTGGGGACCGACTGCCGAACCCAGGCAGTAATACGTGCCGTCCGGATCGGATACCCAGTCGCGCAAGGCCTCGTCGATGGCCGCTCGCAAGGTTGCATCTCCGCCCGTCACCGGCACCACGGTGGCGCCCAAGAGTTTCATGCGCCCGACGTTGGGCGCCTGCCGTTCCACGTCGACGGCGCCCATGTAGACCACACAAGGCATGCCCAGGTGAGCCGCCGCGGCGGCACTCGCCACCCCGTGCTGACCCGCGCCGGTTTCGGCAATGATGCGCTTGGCACCCAGCCGCTTCGCCAGCAGAGTTTGACCCACGGCGTTGTTGATCTTGTGCGCGCCCGTGTGCGCAAGATCCTCGCGCTTGAGCCAGACCTGAGCTCCCCACCGCTTGCTCAAGGTCGGCGCATGGGAAAGAGCGGTGGGACGGCCCACCCAGGTCTTGAGCTCGAGATTGAACTCGGCCTGGAATTCGGCGTCGTGCAAATACCGCGCGACCCCGGCTTGCAGCCGATCGAGCGCCGGCACCAAGGTCTCGGGAACATAGCGCCCGCCGAAGGCACCGAAGCGCCCGTGGGCATCGGGATAATTTTCCGCCTGGGCCGGGGTGCGAAGCAGCGAATTCATTTCTCTCCCTCCAGGGCCGCCGCCGCGGCGCGCGCCGCCCGGACGAACTCGAGAATTTTTGCCGGGTCTTTCACCCCGGGTACTTCTTCCACTCCGCTGCTCACGTCCACGCCGAACGGGCGCACCGCCTGGATTGCCTCGGCCACGTTTCGCGCCGACAGGCCGCCGGCGAGAATGACCTCGGTTTGCCGGGCCAGTTCAGCCGCCCTGCCCCAATCGGCCAGCTCGCCGATGCCGCTCGAGGGGCCCTCGAACAGCATGCGTCCCGGCAAGGGATTCGGCGTCTTGCGGCCGAACCGCACGACGGGAAGCACTTTGACGTGCGCCGGAATCTTCAGTTCGCGCAAATCCTCGACGTCGGTTTGAAAATAATCCGGCTTGAGTATTCGGCAGATCTCGTCGACCTTCATCTGCAGCGGGTGCTGTGCCACGGCGAAGCGCAGGATACCCGGCGGCGCCAGCACCGCCAGCTGCGCCGCCTGGCCTGGCGTCACCTGCCGTGGGCTGGGCGCGAATACGAAGCCGATGGCGTCGACCTCGGCCTCGGCGGCCGCAGCCACCGCGTCCGCACTGGTGATGCCGCAGATCTTGATCCACATGGCGCCGAGTGTAGCCATTTAAGCCTGCACTGTCCGCGTCGCGTGGAATATTTCGCCGAGCAGCCGCGACGGGTCCTCTTGCGTCATCAGCGCGGTGCCGATCAGTGCCAGGCCGTAGCCCAATTGTTGCATGCGCCCCGCATCCGAACCGGTGGCGACGCCGCTTTCCGCGACCGCCGGCCAGCCGGCCGGCAGCAGCGGCGCCAGCGCCGCGAACCGTTCCGGCACCACTTTGAGCGTTTGTAAATCACGGCTGTTGATTCCGATCAAAATCCCCGGCTCACCCTCCGCCGCGCCGCCTCCATGCGCCTCGCCACCTCCGACGCGCGGCGCGCAGCGCCCGGCGAGCAGGGCGCTCGCCATCTGCAGGTCGGCTGCGTCGAACGCTTCCAGCAGCACGAACATGCCATGCTCGGCCGCGACATCCAGCAGCTGCGCGATCTGCGGGCGCGACAGCATGCGCAGGATCACCAAGACTCCGCCCGCCCCGGCGGCCCGCGCCTCCAAGACCTGGTAGGGATCGACCAGAAAGTCCTTGCGCATGGCGGGCACGCCCAGGGGCGCCAACGCCGCTGCGGCTTGCCGCAGATGATCGAGCGTGCCGTCGAAACGCGAAGGCTCGGTCAGCACCGACACGGCGGCGGCGCCGCCTCGCGCGTAGGCGGCGATGCGCCCCAGCCAATCGTGGCTCGCATCGCCCAAGGGACCGGCGGCCGGAGAGCGCAACTTGAGTTCCGCAATGACATCGAAGCCGCTGCCCGACAGGCGCAGCCGCGCGGCGGGCGCGGCCGCGCGCGCGCGCCGCTCGAGCTGTTCGACGGATTCATGCCGAATCGCCTTCGCCACCCGCGCGGCGCTCGAGCGCGCCATGTCGTCCAGAAAGCCGCTCATGGGCTCTTCCCCGCAAATTCCCGCAATTGCCGCAGCCACTGCGCCGCCTGTCCGCTCTCCACGACGGCGCGCGCGCGATCTATCCCAGCCTGAACGGACTGCGCGCGGCCGGCGATGAACAAGGCGAGACCGCATTGCAGCGCCAGTGCCGAAAAATGCGGCCCCCGATCGCGGCCGTCGAATACCGCCAGCAATGCCGCGAAATTTGCGGCGGCATCGCCCCCAGCCAGATCGCCCAGCTCACACGTCGGCAACTTGAATTCCCGCGGGTCGATTTCATAGCGGCGAATCCCATCCCGCGTAACGTCGAAGGCCAGGAAAGGGCCTACGGGTGTGGCCTCATCCCAGCCGCCCGCGCCGTGCACCACCCAGGCGCGCTCGATGTCCGTCCCCGCCAATGTGCCCGCCATCAGCTCGGCGGTTGCCGCATCGTAGGCGCCGATCAAACGGAAGCGAGGCGATGCGGGATTCGTCAGCGGTCCCAGCAAGTTGAACACCGTGCGAATGCCGAGTGCGGCGCGGATGGGCGCGAGCGCCTTCATGGCCGGATGAAAATACGGCGCGAATAGAAAGGTGAAGCCGGTGGCGGCAAAACATTGCGCGGCGCGAGTTTCATCCAGTGGCAGGGCAAACCCCAGCTGCTCGATCACATCCGCGCTGCCGCTGCGGCTGGAGATGGATCGATTGCCGTGCTTGACGACGGGCAGTCCGCAAGCGGCTGCCAACAAGGCCGCGCCGGTCGACAGATTGAGGCTGCCCGAGGCATCGCCGCCGGTGCCGACGATGTCGATGGCGTCGAGCCCCGTCGGGAGCGCGGGCTTGCGGGCGAGCGAGCGCATGGCCGCGGCGAATCCACGGACCTCGGCGGCCGTGACTCCCTTCACGCGCAGCGCCGCCAAGAGCGCGCCCGCCATCGCCGGAGCGAGTTCGGGAGCCGTCAGCGACCTGAGCAGCGCCTCCGCCTCCGCTTCGCCGAGGTCGTGGCGCTGCACCAGGCGATCCAGTATGTCGCGCGGGCTGTTCACGATTCAGGTCTTGAGAAAATTGTCCATGAGAATCGGGCCGTCCGGCGTGAGTACGCTTTCCGGGTGAAACTGCACGCCTTCGATGGGCAGCGTTCGATGCCGCACCCCCATTATTTCGCCCTCGGCCGTCCATGCCGTGACTTCGAGCATGGCCGGGATGCTCTCGGGCGCCGCTATCAGCGAGTGATATCGGCCGGCATCGAACTGGGGTGGCATGCCGGCGTAGACCCCCTTGCCGTCATGGATGACGGGCGACACCTTGCCGTGCATGAGCCGCGCCGCGCGCACCACCTTGCCGCCGAATGCCTCGACCAAGGATTGATGGCCGAGGCAAACGCCGAGTATCGGCGTGCGGCCCGCGAAGGCCTGGATCATTCGCATGGACACTCCCGCGTCGTGCGGGGTGCCCGGCCCCGGCGATATGACGAGGTGCGAGGGCCCGAGCGCCAATGCCTCGTCGACGCCGATCGCGTCGTTGCGATGTACGTCGACCACCGCACCCAGGACCAGGAAGGCCTGCACCAGGTTGTAGGTGAACGAGTCATAGTTGTCGATCAGCAATATCTTTGCCGATTTCTGAGCTGACTTCTGGGCCGATTTTTGGTCCGATTTTTGGGCCGCCATTTGCGCCGGTGCATGTGGCCGCATATTAGAGGCCCTCGGCGGCGAGTTCGAGCGCACGGCGCAGCACGGCGCTCTTCGCCATCAGCTCATCGTATTCGGCTTTCGGCGAACTGTCCGCGACAATGCCGCCTCCCGCCTGGTAGCTGTAGGTATCGCCGCGAAAGACCAAGGTGCGGATGGTGATCGCCTGATCCATGTCGCCGTGCCGGCCGAAGTAGCCGACCGTTCCGCCGTAGAGCTGCCGTCCCACCGGCTCGAGTTCGTCGATGATCTCCATGGCGCGCACCTTGGGCGCGCCCACCAAGGTACCGGCGGGGAAGGTGGCGGCAAACAGATCGAAGGCATCCTGTCCCGGCGTGAGCCGGCCGTTGACGCCGCTCACGATGTGCATGATGTGGCTGTAGCGTTCGATCACGCGGTAAGGTTCCACCACCACCGAGCCCGCGGCGGCGACGCGTCCCAGGTCGTTGCGCGCCAGGTCCACCAACATCACGTGTTCGGCGTTTTCCTTGGGATCCGCCAGCAGTTCCGCCTCCAAGGCGGCGTCGCGCGCCGCATCGGCGCCGCGCGGCCGCGAGCCCGCGATCGGCCGCAATTGCGCGAATCCTGCGTGGCACTTCACCAGGGCTTCGGGCGAGGAACCCACCACAGTGATGTCGCCGAGCTCGCAATAGAACATGTAAGGCGAAGGATTGAGCAAGCGCAGCGCTCGATAAACTTCGAATGGCGCCAGCGCATGGCGGCCTTCGAATCGCGACGCCAGCACCAGCTGATAAACGTCGCCGCAAGCAATGTATTCCTGGGCGCGCAACACCCGCGCTCGATGCGCTTCCTCGGTCAAGGAAGGCGTCGCCAGTGAAAAGTGTCCGGCTGCCAGCGGTGCCGGAACGGCGCCGCGCAATGCCCGCACGACTTCGCGGCGCAGACTCTGCCGATCGGCCTCGCTGCCGTCGTGCAGCAGGGCCACCGTGCGGGTCAGGTGATCGAACACCAGCAGCGAGCGCGGCGCGACATAATGTGCGTGCGGGGTGTTTGTGGCATCCAGATTGCGTCCCGGCACGCGCTCGAAGTAGCGCACCGCATCGTAGGCCGTATACCCGACCAAGCCGCCGAGCAAGGGCACCCCCGGCACCTCGGGCCGCGGCTGCGGTGCTTGGGCCAGCGCGCCGCGCAGCGCATTCAGGAACTCGAGTTTGGACTGCGGCCTGGGGGACACCACGTCGCCGATGTGCAGCCCCGCCGCGTCCAGGCGCACCTCGAGACAGTCCCCGAAGCCGATGAAGGAATAGCGCGCCAGCCGCTCTCCCCCCTCGACGCTTTCCAGCAGGAATCTCGGCCGAAAGGGTTTGAGCTTCAAATAGGCCGACACCGGCGTATCGAGATCGGCTGCAATGTCGAACGGTGGCTTCATGCTTTCCTGCGAACCCAAGCGAATCATACGGACAACAAAAAACCCACCACCGGCTTTGAGGCGGAGATGGGTTCTGGGTATCGACGAATTAAACGGAAAAAGTCCGGCCAGTGCCCACTCCTAGGGAGTGCGCCACCACCAAGCGTTGCGAAGGATGTGTGCGGCCGACATGTCCGGAGTATCGCCCTCCCGAGCGAGCAGCGTCAAGCCCGCCGGCGCCTAGCCGGAAACCTGCAGCTTTTTCTTGAACTTGCGGGTCAGCTCGACGAATCGCGGCGTGAGGCCGATATCCTCGTACAGCGGATCGCCATGATCGTCGCGCGAAATGACCTTCGGACCCCGCTCATAGGGCATGGCGGCGGCGATTTCATCGAGGCCGGCCCGCAATAGGTCGGTGATGATGACTTCGATGGGTTGTCCGGGAAACAACTCGGCCAGGGCATGCAGTCGGGCCGCATCGTCCAAATCCAGGCGAATCGGGTACTCCTTGACGGTGCGCGCCGGCGCCGCATCTTTCTTCCAGCGATCCAGTAAGGGCTTGAATTTCACGACTACTCCGCCATACCAGCCAATGAGGGTGCGCGCATTATAGACCGCGGGTTCGGGCGCGCACCGGCACGGGATATCATTCCGTGAAGGCCCGACATCCCGTGAAGGCCCGACATCTTGCCTCGAAGCAAAGGAAGCGAAATTGGCGCCGCGCCCTTCACCCCATAACGACGGCTCGCTGCTCTTGGGCCAGGCCGCGCCCGCGGCCGACACGGCCGGCCTGCAGCGCGGCTTGTTCGGTGTCTTCGCCTACACCCGCCGCGCGCTGTCGCTCGTCTGGACCACCAACAAGTCCCTGAGCGTCGCGCTCGCGCTGCTGACCTTGGTGGCCGGCGTGCTGCCGGCGGCGATCGCCTATGTGGGCGCGCAAATCGTCGACGCCGTGATCCATGCCGCCGAATTGCACCGTCACGGCGGTGCAACTCTGCTCGCCCCGGTGTTCAAGTTCGTCGGGCTCGAAGCCCTGGCCGTGGCCGCCGCCTCCATGGCACAACGCGGCATCTCCCTGGCTCAATCGCTGCTGCGCGCACAGCTGGGACAGCGCGTCAACGTGATGATCCTCGAGAAGGCGCTGACGCTGGAGTTGACGCAATTCGAGGATTCCGAGTTCTACGACAAGCTGACCCGCGCGCGCCGCGAAGCCTCGAGCCGCCCCTTGAGCCTGGTGATGCGAACCTTCGGGCTGCTGCAAAATGCAGTCTCCCTGGTGTCCTTCGGCGGGCTGCTCATCCGCTTCTCTCCATGGGCCGTCGTGCTGCTGATCCTGGCGGGCCTCCCTGCCTTTCTGGCGGAGGCGAAATTTTCCGGCGAGGCGTTTCGCCTGTTCCGCTGGCGAGCCCCCGAGTCGCGCATGCAGATTTACTTGGAATCGGTTCTGGCGCGCGAGGACACCGCCAAGGAGGTCAAGCTTTTCGAGTTGGGTGAGCGACTGCTCGGGCGCTATCGCGACATATTCACGCGCCTGTACCGTGAAGATCGCGACCTGACTTTACGGCGCGATGCCTGGGGTTTTGGCCTGGGGTTGGTGGGGACGGCGACGCTCTACGGCGGCTATGCCTGGATTGCCGCGGAGACCGTGCTCGGCGCCATGACCGTGGGCCAGATGACCATGTACCTGATGTTGTTTCGCCAGGGGCAGACGGCGGTGAGCGCCGCGCTGTCGGCGGTCAGCGGCCTGTACGAGGACAACCTCTACCTGTCGAATCTCTATGAGTATTTGGAGCAGCCCATCGGCAGCCGCGGCGGAAATGCGCGGCAGGGGCCAAGCCCCGGCGACGGCATCCGCTTCGAAGCGGTCGAGTTCGTCTATCCGGGCGCCGGCAGTCCCGCATTGTCGGGCATCGATCTGCACGTTCGGCCCGGAGAAAGTCTGGCCCTGGTGGGCCAGAACGGCTCCGGCAAAACCACCCTGATCAAGCTGCTCACCCGGCTATACCGGCCCACGAGGGGGCGGATCCTCCTGGACGGGCAGGATCTCGAGGCTGGGACGAGAGTACGCTGCGCCAGCGGATCGGAGTCATTTTTCAGGATTTTGCCCGGTACCAAATGATGGTCGGCGAAAACATCGGTGCCGGCGACGTACGCGCCTTCGACGATGAGGCGCGCTGGCGCAGCGCCGCGGCGCAGGGGCTGGCAGCGGATTTCGTCGACACTCTGCCGGCCGGCTATCACACACAATTGGGCAAGTGGTTCAAGGACGGCCGCGAGCTGTCGGGTGGTCAGTGGCAGAAAATCGCCTTGGCGCGCGCCTTCATGCGCAATGAGGCCGACATCCTGGTCCTCGATGAACCCACCGCCGCCATCGACGCTGGGGCCGAGGCGGAGGTCTTCGAGCACTTCCGCGAGCTGACGCGCAACCGCATTGCCATCGTCATCTCCCATCGATTCTCGACGGTGCGCATGACGGACCAGATCCTGGTGCTCGAAGAAGGTCGCATCGTCGAGCGCGGCAGCCACGAGTCGCTAATGGCCGCCGACGGACGCTACGCCAAGCTGTTCACTTTGCAGGCCCGCGGGTATCGTTAGCGACTATCTACACCCGGTTCGGGAAGTAACAGCCACTTTGGATCAGCTGCTCGCGGAGACTTGACATGCCTTCTTTCGACGTCGTGTCCGAAATCGACACTCATGAATTGACCAATGCCGTCGATCAGGCGATCCGAGAGCTCGGACAGCGCTTCGATTTCAAGGGCACGGACGCGGCGTTCGAACTCGAGGAGACGACGGTGACCATGACGGCGCCGGCTGACTTTCAGCTCAAGCAAATGCTGGAAATCCTCAAGCTCAGGATCGCCAAGCGCGGCATCGATGTAACCTGCCTCGAGGTCAAGGACCCCGAGGTCAATTTGGCCAGAGCCAAGCAGCTGGTCATTTTGAAGCACGGAATCGATGCCGAGGCGGGCAGGAAAGTGTCGCGGCTGTTGAAGGACTCGAAGCTGAAAGTACAGGCGCAAATTCAAGGCGACAAGGTTCGGGTCACCGGCAAGAAGCGCGACGACCTGCAGGAGGCCATCGCCTTCCTGCGCAAGGCGGAGGTCGGCGTGCCGCTGCAATTCAATAATTTCCGGGACTGAGCGCTGAGTCGCCGCCTCATCGCACGACGACGAGGATTTATGCGCGCTCATGAGCATGCAATCGTCGTGTCGTTCAGAACCAGCGCGCGCGGATGCTTTACACCGACACGCTGGTGACGCCCAGCATCGCGGCCAGCTGATCCGCGGGAACCTTCAAGGGGCCCGGGCCCGCGCCCACACCGGCCGCCGGTTGCGGGTAGGCGGTGGAACGTGCCGTATGGAAGGTCACATTGCCTTCGACTCTCTGAACGATTTGATGAATGTGGCCGTTCAGCACGGTGACCGAGCCGAAGCGGCGCACGCGGTCCAAGAGCAGCTCGGCGTCGCCGGTTCCCCAACCCCAGGGCTCGTAAATGGTCCACAACGGCATATGCGCAAAAATCACCAGCGGCGTGCTGTCGGAGCGTCCCTTCAAATCGGCTTCGACCCAGGCGAGCTGATCGGCGCCCAAGGTGCCGAGCCCGCCCGGCTTGAATTGCAGCACATTGACCAGCGCGATGAAGTGCACGCCGGCATGATCGAAACTGTAGTAGCCCTTGTTGCCGGAGGCCTTGCCGAACCGGTTGAAATACTCGGTCACGGTTGGATCAGTGGTGTCGTGCTCTCCTGGAACCGTGTGAATTTCCGTCGCGCGCAGGCGCGAGAGCAGCTGCTGTGCGAGATCGAACTCGGCCGGCTTGGACAGATGCGTGATGTCGCCCGTATGGATGATGAGCGCGGGCTGCTCCGCCATCCCGTTGACCAGATCGATGGCCTCTGTGAGCGAGCCATTGACGTCGGGATTTGCCTCCTTGTTGAACCCGATATGAGTGTCGCTGATTTGCACGAACAGAGGTTTGCCCGATCGGGCCAGCCGCTTAGGGTCTGTGGCCGCCACCGCCAGATCGATGGGCGTGAAGACACCGCCCGAGAGCGCGAAAAGAGTGCCGGCCCCGCCATAGGCCATGCATTTCAAAGCCTTACGGCGCGATTGCAGTGATTTGTCATCCGTCACTTCAGTCTCCTTGCTGGGGTTCGCAACAGAAGACTTCGGGCGGAGTGGATTTATTCCCTGCGCAACAACCGCACCAGCCCCAACAACTCATCCCAGCCGGTGTCCGAGACGGCGCAGTAATCCAAGTCCCCCTCGCGCCAGAACGCAAGGTGATAGCCGCTGCGCGTCGCATTATCCGGCAATGCCCGTTGATTTCCGGCCCAACTGAAGACATTGATGACGTGCGCGCCATGCTGGTAGACCACCACGGCCGAGCGCTGATGATCCAGATAATCCGCGCGGCCGCCGATGAGCTTGTAGCCCTGCGGCTCGAAATCGGCGACCACCGGCGACACATCGGTGTGACCCGCAAACCAGGGCTTCACGGTGTGCTTGTCGGTCGACACCACATCGATGAGATGAGGCGGCATCAGCGAACGCACATGCGCGCTCACCAGCTCATCCAGCAAGGGATTGGTGAACCGCGGCACGAGCAGCATGAATGCGAAGGTCGCCGCGATGGCGGCGCCGCCCGCGCCGCCGAGGGCACCCATCCAAAACGAGCGCGGCTGCCGCCGCGATAACCGCTCCCTGGGGCGAACGACCTCTCCCACGGATGCGGCCTCTGTTGCCGGTGCGGCCCGCGTCGAGGGTGGGGCCTGCGTTGTCGGTGGGATTTGCACTGCCGAGTCTTCCGACGTGTATTCGCGATCCAGCGCCCGCATGATGCCGGCTCGCAGCGCCGGCGTGGCGCGAGCGTATTCGGAGTCCCGGCGAAGCACGGCGCGCACCTGTTCGAGGTCCTTCAGCAGGGCGCGGCACTCGGCGCAATGCTCCAAGTGGCGTTCGATGTCGGCGGCGGATACCGCGTCGACCTCGGCGTCAAAATAGGCTTGAACGCGCAAAGATTCAGGGCACTGCACGCGGCTCTCCCTCGACTTCCTGCGTCCATCGCGCCCTCAGCGCGGCACGCGAGCGTGCCAGCCGCGACATCACGGTGCCGATGGGCACGTTGGTCACCAGCGCTATCTGGCGATAATCCATTTCCTCTATTTCCCTGAGCATCAGCACGGTGCGGTGCTCCTCGGGCAAGGCCGCGATCAGCCGGTCGAGAGTGCGCTGCTCGTCCCGCCGGATGGAGGCAACTTCCGGACCGGGGGTCGTGGCTGTCATGGCGTGGCCGTCTCGTGCATCACTTTCTTCGGGCAACGGCACGAAAGCCCGCCGCTGCTGCTGTTTGAGCGCCGTGGAGTGGCAATTTCTCACGATTGCCAGCAGCCACGCCTTCACATCGGAGCCTCGTAATGCGTCGAACCCGCGGAACGCCCGCAGCACGGCCTCCTGCACGACATCATCGGCGTCGGCGGGCGCCCCCGACAACCATCGGGCGAACCGGTACGCGGCGTCCAAGTGCGGCAAGACCTGCGCCTCGAAGCGAGCGCGTTTGTCATCCATGGATGCTAAGACTCATGACGAAGCTACTTTATTCCCTGGACGCGACTTTTTTCCCTGCCCCGGCGCTCGGCCCGGGGACCGGGGCCGGCTCGCTTCACCGGCGAAGGAAGTAAGGTGCCGCGGCAAGTATCGTCCCGATGGCCACCAGCAGCACATTATTGGACACGAAGTAGGGAAACAACATCAGGGCCAGACCGCAAACCAAGGGCACCACCGCCCTTTGCTTCTTGCCATAAATGAAGTACCCCAGCCCGATCGAGCCGAAGAGCAGCCCCCATAGCAGCCACGCTTGAATGTCAGACACTCCTCTTCACGCTACCATTGCCCCATGACGGTACCCACATGATGCAACAGCGCCGATGAACGCGCACTATCGCGGCCGGTTTAGCGACGTTGAGCCGGAAAAGTTGCGCGGCGGCTATTACACGTCCGCGCGCGTCGCGGCGTGGTTGTGCGAATGGGCCATACGGACCCGGACCGACAGCATACTCGAGCCGAGCTGCGGCGACGGTGTGTTCCTGGAAGCTGCGGCAAAGCGCTTGATCGAGCTCGGCGCGCGGCGCGCCTCAGTTCCCGGGCGCCTCGCCGGCGTGGAGATTGTCGCCGCTGAGGCCGCAAAGTGCAGAGAGCGCCTGCGGCTGCTGCTGCGTCAACAGGGGACCGGTAACGACGTCGCGACCGCCGACAAAGTCGTGGCCCGCGGCAACGTCGTGGCCGGAAACAACATCGTCGCGGGCGACTTCTTCGAGTGGTGGAAGCGGCCGGGGCGAAAGCCCGTCGACGTCGTGGCCGGCAATCCTCCATTCATCCGCTATCAGAATTTTCCCGAACCGCACCGCGCTCGCGCCATGGCCATCATGAGCGCGGCGGGTCTTACACCCAATCGGCTCACGAATATCTGGGTACCCTTCGTGGTTGCGGCGGCTGCCGGGCTGCGGTCGGGCGGACGGCTCGCGCTGGTGCTGCCGGCGGAGTTGCTGCAGGTCACCTATGCGGCGCAGCTGCGCTCGTTTCTGACGGACCGCTTTGCACGCATCGACATCGTCGCGTGCAACGAACTGCTCTTCGATGACGCGGAACAGGAAGTCGTGCTGTTGCTGGCGGACGGCGCACTGCGGGCGGCTTCCGAGACGAACGACTGCCGCGTGACGCTCAGCGAAATTCCTTCCGCGGCGCAGCTCACCGGCTGCCCTTCGCGCACCTTACTGGCGCATGCGGAACCGAAATCCATCCGCCACGACCGCGAGAAGTGGCTGAAGTATTTTCTGACGGCGCGGCAAATATCCTTCATGCGCGCACTGCGTACCTCGGGGGCGACCGCCGACCTATCCCGGCATGCGGGTATCGATGTGGGTGTCGTGACGGGAAAGAACGAATTTTTCGTCCTGAATGGCGCACAAGTAGCCGAGCTCGGCTTGACGGGTCACACCACGCCTCTGGTGTCGCGTTCCGCCCATCTCAAGGGCGCGCAAATCGACCGGCATGACTGGAATGCTCTCGCTGCCGCCGGCGATCGCGTTTACCTGCTGAACCTGCAGCCGGAACGCGGATCGAAGCTGCCGGCGCGGCTGGCCAAATACCTACGCTCCGGTGAGGACACCGATGTCCACAAGGGCTACAAGTGCTCCATCCGCGAACCCTGGTACATCGTGCCATCCGTATGGGCGCCGGACGGCTTCCTTTTCCGCCAAATCTACGATTTTCCGCGGGCCGTGCTGAACAGCGCCGGGGCCACCTCGACGGATACCATCCACAGGCTCACCTGCAGGCACGAGGACACGGAGCGGGTCATCGCCAATACCTACACCTGGCTGACGGCGGCTTCGGCGGAAATCGAAGGGCGCAGCTACGGCGGCGGCGTTTTGGAACTCGAACCCACCGAGGCCGAACGCCTGCTGATGCCGTCGACGCTGAACGGCGCCATGCCCCTCGGTGAATGCGACAAACTGACCCGGGCGGGGCGCATCGACGAGGTGCTGGAAGAGAACGCGCGGGTCGTACTTCGCGGCCACATGGGACTGTCCGAGGGCGACACCCTCATGCTGCGCGACATCTGGAACAAGATGCGGGGCAGGCGCCTCGCCAGGCGGCGGGCCCGGTAAGGTCCTTCTCGGCCGCCTACTTCGGCGGCGTCTGCGCCGGTGCCTTGCCCATGCCCTTGGAGTGAATCACCTTGCCGTCGAGCTTGACGATGATGGCATCGATGTCGTCCAAGCGGTTGTAGATCTCCATCGCCTTCTCCGGGCCCAGCACGAACGCGGTCTTGGACAAGCCGTCGGTGCGCGTGGCATAGGGCCCGATCACCGTGGCGCTGCGCACCTTGCTGGCCGAATGCCCGGTGTGCGGATCGATGATGTGATGATAGCGTACGCCGTTCTCCTCGAAGAATCGCTCGTAATCGCCGGAGGTCGAAATGGCTGCGTCCACCAAGGGAATGCGGGCAATCACCTCGCCCTCACCCTTGTTGGGATCCCGAATCCCGACGATCCAGGGTTTGCCGAATCGATCCCCGATGATGCGGCTATCGCCGCCGGCCGAGACATAGGCCCTCGTGATGCCGAAGGATTTCAACACATCGATGCCCCGGTCCACCGAGTAACCCTTGGCGATCCCGCCCAGATCGATGCGCACGCCCTTTTGGGAGAACTGCACGGTCTGGTTCTTGGAGTCGAGCAGCACGTGGCGATAATTGATCGCCGGCAATGCCTTCGCGATTTGCGCTTCGTCGGGATGCACGTGTTTGCGGAAATCGTACATGTAGCCCACGCTCGCGTAGGTGATGTCGAAGGCTCCATCGGTGATGACCGAATACTCCTTGGCCGTGGTCAGCAGATCGAACAGCTCCTTGCTGATCTTCATCGGACCGTCTGCGGCCCTGGCGTTGACCTGCGAGACTTCGCTGGTGGGCTTGTAGGTGCTCATCGTGTCGTCGATGTGCCGCATCTCCTGCAGCAGAGCATCGATTGCCTCGTTGGCCTTCGCCTCGTCGTCGGACCACAGCTCCACGATGATCCGAGTACCCATGATGCCGTCCGTGACCCGGCGGACCCACTCGGCCTGCGCCGGTGCGGCGAGGCACAGCAGCGCCGCCAGGCAAGCGGCGACCTTCATCAGCTGCGGCTTCATGGGCATGGTTGCGGCTTCACGAGAAGAGTGTTGGCGTCATGACATGGTTTCGGTGTCTTGGACATAGGTTAACCGGTTCGGACGGCAGCGGCTGGATCAAACCCTCGGGCTCATGCGCGGCGTTGGCCACGGGTGCGCCGCCATTCAGCGATCACCAAGGCGCTGCCCACCATGCCGCCCAGGTGGGCGAAATGCGCGACTCCCGAGAGGGTGCCCGTGACCCCTAGAAACAGTTCGAGGCCCGCATACAGGGTGGCGAACAGCCACGCCGGCATGGGGATGGGCGGAATCAGAGGAATGACCTTGCGCGTCGGAAACAGAAAGGCGTAGGCCAGCAGAAGCCCGAAGACGCCGCCGGAGGCGCCGAGGGTGGGACCGGGCGGCGCGCCGAAGAGCATGGGGACGAAGAGCTGGCTGAGCGCGGCGGTGACCACCGATGCGAAGTAGCAGGCGAGCAACCGGCGCGGACCGACGTAGCGCTCGATTTCAGCGCCGAACATCCACAACGCCAGCATGTTGAACAACAGGTGAGTGATGTTCCCAGTATCATGCAGGAAGGCATAGGTGACGATTTGCCACCAATGAAAATACAAAACGCCGTCGATGGGCTGCAGCGGCCAGAGCGCAAACAGCATCTCGAGAGCGCCCTTCGACAGGCTCTGCAGCACGAACACCAGCGCGTTCGCTGCGATCAGTAATTTAACGGCGGAGATTTTCACGGATGCAGGTGCATTCTACCGGATGCGAAACCCTTGGGTCATGTGGGTTCGCCTCATAGGAATGCGCGATGCGGACATCGTGCTGTTGAATAAAGTCGAATTATCGCGCGAGCTGCTGCGCGGTGCCGCCAAGCTCAAGCTGGTCGCCGTCGCCGGCACGGATCCTGACTCCGCACATCGCCTGGGCGGCCTAGGAAGCACGGCAGCGCTGCCTGGACGAGATGGCCGCCAATATCTGGGAGTTCTTGGCCGGCGGGCAGCGGTCACGGGTCGTCTGAGCGCTCTCGGCCCCAGCGGCGGCCCGGAGCTCCCTGGGCCGCCGCCGGCCGGAGCAGCGGTGAACGGTGCGCTCAGCCCCGGGCTGCCTTTTTCTCTCGCTTGGCGGCGCGCTTCTCCTCCAGCGTCTTGGCCGGCTTCTTCTTCTCTTCCTTCTTTCGTTCCATACCCTTGCCCATGATTCACTCCTCTGTTAGCTAGCCCATCGATTATCGATTCTTCGCATTGCGGCGACTCAGCATTTTGCGCGGCGCATGCCGCCCGGCCGAATCACGCGGCGGTTTGGGCGGCTTCTCGTCGACCCGGCTGATTCGAAGCTCGCGCCCCACCACGCGCACTTTCTGCAAATCCTTGAATATCTGCTTCGGCATGCCCTCCGGCAAGTCGACGTAACTATGGTCCTCGCGAATGTCCACCCGGCCTATGTGCACACCCTCGATTCCCGCCTCGTTGGCAATGGCGCCCACGATGTTGCCGGGCTTGATTCCATGTACCGACCCCACTTCGATGCGAAAAGTTTCCATCAGGCTGCCGGCGGATGGAGCGCGCGGCTTTCGCGGCGCCGGCGACTCCGCTGCGGCGCCGGCGACTCTCCCGCCGCCGTACGATTTCTCGGCTGGCGCGGAGCGCTCCAAAGCCGCGGGCCGCTCGATGGCAGCGGGCCGGTCGACAGCCGAAGCTCGTTCGGCGGCCGGGGTTCGCTCGACGGCCGGAGGTCGCCGGAAGGCAGCGGGTTTGTCGAATGCCGCGGCCTGGGCCGGCCGTTCTGCCTTGTTCGCCAGCAGCAGCGGGGTCGTGCCCTGGGACAGGCTGGCCAGCGCGGCGGCGATGTCGATGAGCGGCAGGCCGGATTCCGCCTCCAATTGCTCGAGCACCGGGCGCAGGGCCGCTGCCTCGCCTTTGGCAATGGTCTCGGTGATCCGCTGTTTGAATTTTGCGATTCGCAGCGCGTTCACCGCGTCCACCGTGGGCAGGTTCATCGGTTCGATCGCCTGCCGCGTGGCGCGCTCGATAGCGCGCAGCATATTGCGCTCGCGGGGGGCGATGAACAGGATGGCCTCGCCTTTGCGTCCCGCCCGGCCCGTTCGGCCGATGCGGTGCACGTAGGATTCGGTGTCGTAGGGCACATCGTAGTTCACCACGTGGCCGATTCTCTCCACGTCGAGGCCGCGCGCGGCCACATCGGTGGCGACCACAATATCGATCTGGCCGGCCTTCAGGCGCGCCACGGTGCGCTCACGCAGGGGCTGGGGAATATCGCCATTGAGCGGGGCGGCGGCGAAGCCTCGAGCTTCGAGCTTTTCCGCCAGCTCCACCGTCGCCTGCTTGGTGCGGGTGAATATCAACATGCCGTCGAAGGTCTCGGCCTCGAGTATGCGCGTCAGCGCATCTAGCTTGTGCATGCCGCTGACCATCCAATACCGCTGGCGGATATGAGTCGCGGTAGTGGTCTTGCTCTTGATGGTGATTTCGCGCGGCGAACGCAGATGCTTCGCGGCGATGCGGCGAATCGGCGCGGGCAGCGTGGCAGAGAACAGCGCCACCTGCCTCTGCGGCGGCGTCTGCTCGAGAATGCTTTCGACGGCATCGACGAAGCCCATGCGCAGCATTTCGTCGGCCTCGTCCAGAACCAACAGCGTCAACCCGGTGAGCTTCAAGGTGCCTCGATTCATGTGGTCGATGACGCGGCCCGGCGTACCCACCACCACATGCACCCCACGGCGCAAGGCATTGAGCTGCGGCTGGTAGCTTTGGCCGCCGTAGATCGGCAGCACATGAAATCCCTGCAGATGCGCGGCGTACCTCAAAAATGCCTCGGCCACTTGCAGGGCGAGTTCACGGGTCGGCACCAGCACCAGGACTTGCGGTTCATGCTGGGACAAGTCGATGCGCGTCAAGGCCGGCAGCGCGAAGGCGGCGGTCTTGCCCGTCCCCGTCTGGGCCTGCCCCAGCATGTCCGCCCCCGACAGCAGCACTGGAATGGTCGCCGCCTGGATCGGCGAAGGAGATTCGTAGCCGACGTCCGTCAAGGCACGAAGTACGGGCTCGGAGAGCGCAAGCTCGCGGAAACTCATCGCGCTCGGACTGTCGTCCGCTGGAACTGCACTCATAAGGATTCGCCGTGGGAAAGGAGCAGCAAGTCTAGCGGTTTGCCGGGGTATTGCTACCATGTGCACCATGGGACGCATATTCGAAGTCAGAAAGCACGCGATGTTCGCGCGCTGGAACCGCATGGCAAAGCAGTTCACGCGCATTGCCAAGGATATTGCTATTGCAGTGCACGCGGGCGGCCCCGACCCCGCCTCGAACTCGACGTTGCGCCGTGTCCTGCAAAACGCACGCGCCGTCAACATGCCCAAGGACAAGACGGACGCGGCGATTCGCCGCGCCTCGGGCAAGGAAGCGGCCAATTACCAGGAAATTATCTACGAGGGTTACGCCCCGCATGGAGTGGCCCTGCTGGTCGAAACCGCAACGGACAACCCGACCCGCACCGTGGCCAGCGTACGCAATATATTCGCCAAGGGCGCCGGCAATCTCGGCAGCACCGGCAGCGTCGCCTTCTTGTTCAAGAAAATGGGCGTGTTCCGCTTGAACCCCGGCGCGGTCAAAGATCAGGACGAGCTCGAACTGGATTTGATCGACTTCGGTCTCGAAGAGATGGGCGACAGCACGGGGGACAAGGGCGAGCCGCAGCTGGTGATTCGCGGCGCCTTCAATGACTTCGGCAAGCTGCAGGAAGCTCTCGAGAAGCGGGGCATTGCGCCGCTCTCCGCCGAGCACGAGTACATTTGTTCGGTGCCCATCGAGCTCCCCGAAGACCAAGCCGCCGAGGCCCTGGGGCTGATCGACAAGCTCGAACAGGACGACGACGTCCAAAAAGTCTTTCACTCCCTGGCCTGATCCCGCCTCCGGGTGTAACTCGCCTGGTCCGCCTCGGATGACATAACGTCGGCCTCCTTAAGCCTTGTTCATGCTGTCATCCCGCGCCCGGCCGTCGCGTTGTTCCTCCTGAGGCGCACAATTTTTAGGAGCAAAGGCCATGAGCAAGCTATTTAAGATGTTGATTCCGTTGGGTTTAATGGCGGTGGCCATGACCGGTTGCGTGGTTGCCCCGGCGGGCTACTACCACAGATACTACGGCCCTCGCGTGGCGGTGGTCGCCCCGGCACCTGTCGTGGTGGTGCACGCCTACCCGTAATTCCTCGCTACCGCCCGGGTACCGCACGGTACCCGGGCTTTGAGCCGGGCGGCCGCCGGGACGGAAAAGTCTGCGTTGCATCGAGCCGGCGGCGGTGCAAATCTAGCCATCATGCCGGACCATTCATTTCGCATCGTCAATGTCTTCACCCACAATCGCGGCGCCTTGACCGGCAATCCGCTCTGCGTG
This sequence comes from uncultured Gammaproteobacteria bacterium, assembly GCA_963837435.1. Classification (GTDB taxonomy): domain Bacteria; phylum Pseudomonadota; class Gammaproteobacteria; order Steroidobacterales; family Steroidobacteraceae; genus Bog-1198. The sequence continues at coordinate 590,160 of CAWINJ010000004.1, read as the reverse complement.
TTAGAGAACGCCGCCGGTCTCGACACTCGGGTCATGCAGGCCCTGGCGCGGCAATTCAACCTTTCCGAGACCACTTTCATTCTGCCCTCCACGAGCGGCGACGCGCGCGTGCGCATATTCACGCCTACCTATGAGATGCCCTTCGCGGGGCACCCCACTCTCGGCACGGCGCACGTTTGCCGCGCCCTGGGCTTGGGAGGGGATACACTGCGCCTGGAAATGCAGGCCGGCCTCATTCCGGTGAGCGCGCAAGGCGACCGCTGGACCTTGACCGCGCCCATGCCGACTTGGCGTGAAGTCGCGGAGCCGCGCGGCATGCTGGCGCAGGCACTCGGTCTGGACGAGGGCGACATTGCGGAGCGGCCCCTGTGGATCAAGGCCGGCAAGGAGCAGTTGATCGTGCCGCTCGCCTCCGCCGACGCCGTCCGGCGCGCGGCGCCGCAGCCGGAGGCCCTGCGAAGGATTCGCAGCGAGGACGGCATCAGCATGGCCTATGTCTTCAGCTTGGAGGGCACCCGCGCCGCCCTGGCCCGATTCTTCTTCCCGCAAGGCGCCGCCATTCTCGAGGACCCCGCCACCGGCTCGGCAACCGCGAACTTCGGCGGCTGGTGCCTCGCCATGCAGCTCAAGCTTCCGGTGGAGCTGCAGATTTCGCAGGGCGAATTCGTCGGCCGACCTTCGGCGCTGCACCTGCGGGTGAGTGCCGCGCGCGAGATCTTCGTGGGCGGCGATGTGATCGAGCTCGGCCGTGGCTCGATCAAGCTCGGCTAGGGGTTGGCCTCGTGATTGATGACGGCATGCGCCCAGCGCACCACCGGCTGCAGCCGCGGCGACACGATGGACAGCGCCTTGGCGAATTCTACCCAGCACGCTTCATGATGCTCGGGAAAGCCTAGATCGGGATTGATGGGCAGCCGCACCTGCATCTCCTTGCTGCGCGCGATGTAGTACCTGGAGATTTTGCCCTTGTTGTACGGACCGGTTTCCATGTACTCCAGGCCCCAGTCGAAAGACAGATCATCCAGCGTCGTCTCCTCGCGGACCTCGCGCAAGGCGGCGTCGATGGGCTCCTCGCCCGCCTCGACCAAGCCCTTGGGAAAATCCCAATTGCGATAGGCGCGCAGCAGCAGATACTTCAGTTTCCGCTGCGCCAGACTGACCACCACGACTCCCGACGACAGTCGATGGGGCGGTGGTGGTGCCGCTACATTCATATCCTCTCCCTTCCGAGCCCGCCGCCCCTCCGGGCGGCCTCAGGGATTCCCCCTAGGCGGCGACGGACAGCGGCGAGCGGATCAGGTGGTCGAAGGCGCTCAGCGAAGCCTTGGCGCCCTCCCCCACGGCGATGACAATTTGCTTATAGGGTACTACGGTACAATCTCCCGCGGCGAACACACCGGGCAGCGAGGTCTGGCCGCGCGCATCCACCTCTATCTCACCGCGCTGCGAAAGGCTGAGCGTGCCCTTCAGCCAGTCGGTATTCGGCACGAGGCCGATCTGGACGAACACGCCCGCGAGATCCAGACTGCGCCGCTCGCCGCTTTGCCGCTCCTTATAAGCCAGTCCGTTGACGCGCTCGCCATCGCCCGTCACTTCGGTGGTTTGCGCGCCCGTGATGATGGTCACGTTGGATAGGCTCTTTAATTTTCGCACCAGAACGGCGTCCGCTCGCAATTGCGCGTCGTACTCGATCAGCCATACATGGCTCACCAGCCCGGCCAGGTCGATGGCGGCCTCGACTCCGGAGTTGCCGCCGCCTATCACGGCGACCCGCTTGCCCTTGAACAGGGGACCATCGCAGTGCGGGCAGTAGGCCACTCCGCGGTTGCGGTACTCACGCTCCCCCGGAACGTTGATTTCGCGCCAGCGTGCGCCCGTCGCAACGATCACCGACCGCGCCTTCAGCGAACCGCCGCCGGCCAGCTTCACTTCGATCAAATCGCCGCTCTGCGGAGCGGGGATCAGAGTCTCGGCGCGCTGTAGATTCATCACGTCGACATCATAGGTGGTGACGTGTTGTTCGAGTCCCGATGCCAGCTTGTGTCCTTCGGTCTCTTTCACGGAAATGAAATTCTCGATGCCGACCGTGTCGAGCAATTGCCCGCCGAGACGTTCGGTCGCGATGCCGGTGCGGATGCCCTTGCGCGCCGCATAGATGGCTGCCGCCGCACCGGCCGGGCCGCCGCCCACCACCAAGATATCGAAGGGCGCCTTGGCGCTCAGCCGGGAGCCCTCGCGCGCCGCCGAGCCTGCATCCAGCTTGGCGAGGATCTCCGCCAGCTCCATGCGCCCCTGTGCAAAGGGCCGGCCGTTCAGAAATACCGTCGGCACCGCCATCACTTGGCGCCGCTCCACCTCCGCTTGAAACACCGCGCCATCGATCATGGTGTGCCGCACCTTCGGATTGAGCACCGCCATCAGATTCAAGGCCTGCACTACATCGGGGCAGCTCTGGCAGCTGAGTGAAACGAAGGTTTCGAAATGGCAATCGACATCCAGGCCGCGGATGGTCTCGGCCAGCGCCGGAGCGACTTTCGGCGGGTAGCCGCCCGTCTGCAACAGCGCCAGCACCAGGGAGGTGAACTCGTGGCCCATGGGCAGCCCGGCGAAGCGCACGCGCGGCCCGGCTCCGGGGCCGCGCAGCGCGAACGATGGTCTGACCTCCGCATCGCCGCGGCGCACCTCCACCTGGATCAGCTCCGAGACGGTCTCGATCTCCGTCAGCAGATCGAGCATTTCACGCGAGGCGTCGCTGTCGTCCACCGATGCGACGATTTCCACGGGCCGCGAGATCCGCTGCATGTAGCCCTTCAATTGTGCCTTCAAATTGCTGTCTAGCATGATGACATCCGGTGAGTCCTCTTCAGGGGCGGCCCGCGCCGTCAGATCTTGCCGACCAGGTCCAGGGACGGCGCCAGAGTCTCGGCTCCCGGAGTCCATTTCGCCGGGCACACTTCGCCCGGATGTGACGCCACATACTGCGCGGCCTTGACCTTGCGCAACAGTTCCTTCGCATCGCGTCCGATTCCGTTATCGTGCACTTCCATGACCTTGATCAGGCCCTGGGGATCGATGACGAAGGTGCCCCGCAGGGCCAGGCCCTCATCCTCGATGAGCACCTGGAAATTGCGCGCCAGAGCCGCGGTCGGATCGCCGACCAGAGGGTATTGGACCTTCTTGATGGTGTCGGAGGTGTCGTGCCAGGCCTTGTGGGCGAAGTGCGTATCGGTGGATACGCCGTAGACTTCCACGCCCAGCTTGTGGAATTCGGCGTAGTTGTCGGCGAGATCGCCGAGTTCGGTCGGGCAGACGAAAGTGAAGTCCGCGGGGTAGAACACCACGACGGACCACTTGCCCTTGAGAGTGTCTTGCGTCACGGGCACGAACTTGCCGTTGTGGTAGGCGGTCGCCTTGAAAGGCTTGATTTCGGTGTTGATCAGAGACATTGAATATTCCTCGTATCGGTACAGCAGACAAATCCTAGCAACGGCGCGCCCATAAGAGAATTGGATAATAACCATGGTTTTGATAGAGTACGTCTATTGCTACTCTTGCTTGATTGGGACAAAGGCATGAATCTCAAGGACCTGAAATACTTGGTTGCGCTGGCCGACACGGGCCATTTCGGCAGGGCGGCGCAGCGCACCTTCGTCAGCCAGCCCACCTTGTCGGCTCAGCTCAAAAAGCTCGAGGACTACCTCGGCGTGAAGCTGGTGGAGCGCCAGCCGAAGAACGTGCAGCTCACCGAGGTCGGCAAGCAGGTGGTCGTGCGGGCCCGCCGCATGCTGAACGAGGGCGACGAAATCATCGCGCTCGCCCGCAACAACACCGACCCTTTCGCCGGCAAGCTCAAGCTGGCCTTGATACCCACGATCGGGCCTTACTTGCTGCCGCGCGTGATGCCGAAACTTCGCAAGGCGCTGCCGAATCTGAGTCTCATGCTGTATGAATATCAAACGGAGCCGCTGCTCAAGAAGCTGCGCGACGGCGAAATCGATCTCGGCGTGTTGGCGCTTCCCACGGCGCAGGATGGCATCGAGTCGCGTGAACTCTACCGCGAGGACTTCACGGTTGCCCTTCCGAACGCCCATCCTCTCGGCGCCAAATCATCCATCAAGATCCAGGATTTGAAAGGCCATACCTTGCTGCTGCTCGAGGACGGCCACTGCCTGCGCGATCAAGCCTTGGAAGTCTGCAGCCGGGTGGACGTGCGCGAAGCGGAGGACTACCGCGCCACCAGTCTCGAGACGCTGCGCCAGATGGTGGTCGCCGGCCTCGGCATTACTTTGCTGCCGGAACTCGCGGTGGAATCTCCGTTCGGATCGCAGCGCGGCCTGGCGGTGCGCCGGTTCGCCAAGCCCGCGCCGTCGCGCACGGTCGGAGCGGTGTGGCGCAAGTCGAGCACGCGCGCCCCGGTCATCGACGCGGTGTGCGACGTCGTGGACCGCGTCATGGCGGGAAATCCCTAGGGTTCGGAATTCATGGCCACCCGACGCCCCACAGCAGGCCGCTCCGCCGCTCGCCCGTCTGCCGCTCGCCGTCCCCCCGCGGGCGACACATCGCGGTCGCGTTCCGCCGAAAGCGCGGATTGGGCGTTTCACGCCGACGATGCCGCCGTGCTCGAGGCGCTGGTGAGCGGCCGCCACGCGCAGAGCTTGCGCGAATACTTCGGCGCGCCGGCCTATGTCCGATTGTCGCAGCTCGCCGCGGCCGCCAGGCGTGCCAAGAAGCCGCGAGGGCCGCCGGTGTTGATCCTGCCCGGGATCATGGGCTCGAAGATCGGCGGCGCGGCGCGCGGCGGCAAATCCGAAGTGCTATGGATCGATCCGCTGCGCATCGCCGCCGGGCGCTTGACGGGCCTGGCGCTGCCGCAAGGCAAGGCTCTGCGCGCGGTCGGCGTGCTGCTCTTCACCTACGCGAGACTCAAGCTCGAGCTCACGCTGCGCGGCCGCGACGTTTGCTTTCATGCCTACGACTGGCGCCTCGGCCTCGATGAGCTGGGCGCCGAGCTCGCCGCGCGGATTGCGGCCGACGGCCGGCCGGTGGTCCTGGTCGCGCACAGCATGGGCGGCTTGGTCGCGCGCATGGCGGCCCGCATGCTGCCAAAGCGCCTGCTGCGCAGGCTCATCATGCTGGGGACCCCCAATGAGGGATCGTTCGCGTCCGTGCAGGCCCTGCGGGGGACCTATCCGTTCGTGCGCAGGATGTCGCGGCTGGACGGCATGCATTCCGCCGATTACCTCACGGCGAAGGTATTCAACACTTTTCCGGGGCTGTATCACATGCTGCCGCTGCCGCCGCGGCTCGAGGGAATCAACCTCTTCGATCCGCGAGCCTGGCCGGCCGACGGTCCGGTGCCCGACTCGGAGATTCTGGCGCGGGTGCAGTCCGTACGTGCGGCCCTCGCACCGGCGGATTCGCGCATGGTGCACATCGTCGGGGTCAATCAAGAGACGGTGGTAGGCATGCGCCGCGGCGCCGCGGGGTTCGAGTACGACATGACGCGCGAGGGCGATGGAACGGTGCCGCTGGCCCTGGCGAGGCTGCCCAAGCTCAAGACTTACTTCGTCGACGAGCTGCACGGCAATCTGCCCACCAACCCCCTGGTCATCCGGGCCGTGATCGATCTGGTGCGCCGCGGGCGAACCGGCCGCTTGAGCGAGCGCCGGCGTGCAGAGCGCGCACCGGCACGGCACACCGACGATGCGCAGCTGCGAATGGAGGCCGCGGAGAAAATCGACTGGCGCACGCTCACGTCCGCCCAGCGCGAAGCGGCACTGGGCGAGATCGACGGCGCACGCCTGGTCATCCGGGAGTAGCCGCAACCGAAAGCGGCAAATCGTGACGGCTGTCTCGGCTCAGGTTCAGAGGCGGGACCTCAAGCTGACCATTTGCCGATCATTTCACATATTCCGCGCACGAGACCGGTCATGATGTCTGCATAGGAACGCTCCCAGCATGAACGCTCGCACCATTTCCCAGGGAAATCCCCAGACCGCGCCGCCGCGCTTCGATCGCAAGTTCATCGAAGATCACAAGCTCGTCGAGCGTTATCTCGAGAACAAGCTGCCGTTCAAAGGGGCTCGCGATCTCGAGCACTGGTGCCGCGAGCATCCCGAGTACCTGAATGAGCTCAAGATGGCCGAGCGCGCGCATGCCAGCCTCAAGCTCCTCGAGGCCAGCGGCCAGCCGCAGGATCTGCGGGAGCCGGCGCCGCCCTGGTGGAAAACCATCTACGTCTCGATCGGCCTGGGCGTGGTCGCCTTGCTCAGCCTGGTCGCGTTCTGGGCATTATTCGGCAAGTACATGCTATTGCGCGGCGAGCTCGAAGACACCCGGGCCTCGGTCAATCAGGGTTCGTTGGTGCAGCCGGCCTCGTCGCGCGAGTTCTACATCAATCCCGATCGCGCTCCGGGCATCGACAGAGCGCGCATCGTCGTGAGCCGCAGCTCGCCTCTGCTCATGGATCTGCACATCGACCTCGGCTATACGAACAAACAGATGCAGTTCCGCATGTTCGTCGACAAGCAAGATCAAGGGCGCGCGCTGGTATTGGAGGACTTGCTCAAGGACTCGAACGGCGAGCTGCGCATGACGCTCAATTCGACCGGCCTGGCCGCCGGCATCTACAATGCGCGGATCGAAGCCATGCCGTATCGCGGCAGCACCATTGGCAACCCCATGCCGGTGGGCTGGGTGATTCTCGAAGTGCAGTGAAGGCTGCTCAGTCGTCCCGCAGCGTGACGATGGGCGGAGTATTGACCACACGGCGGGTCGCCATCGTGCCGCTGACGCCGACGAGCACGGTGCCGCAGACCAGACCGACTGCCCACACCCAAGGGTCGGGCGCGTACTGCAGGGAAAACAGCCGGCGAGCCAGCACCCAGCCGACGGCCGTGGCGCCGAAGGCCGCCAGCGTGCCTGAGAGGAAACCGAGTGCGGAGAACTCCGCGGCGACGCCCTGCAGGACGGTGCGCCGGCTCGCTCCCAAGGTACGCAGCATGGCGCTCTCGTAGCGGCGCTCGTCCCGTGTCGACTGCACCGCCGCCAGCAGCACCACCACTCCGGCCGCCAGAGTGAACAGAAATACGTACTGAACGGCCAACGACGCCCGGTCCATGATGCCGCGGATCTGCCTGAGAATGGCGTCGACATCGAATACCGAGATGGTCGGAAACTGGCGCACCAGATCGGCCAGCGCGGGGCGCTGGGCCGGAGTCAGGAACAGGCTGGTCATGTAGGTTCCGGCGGCGCCATCCAGCAGCCCGGGCGGGAATACCAGAAAGAAGTTCGGCCGAAAGCTGTCCCAGCGAATCTTGCGGATGCTCGCCACCGTCACGGTCAAGGGTTCGCCGGCCACATCGAAGCTCAGCGTGTCGCCCAGCTTCAAATGCAATGCTTCTTGATATTCAGTCGATATGGACACCAGGGGCTTGCCGGTGTCCGCTGCAGTCCACCAAGACCCTGAGACCAACTGATTGTCGTCCATCAGGTCGGCCGACCAGGTCAGGTTCTGCTCCCGCTCCAAGAATCCGCGGCCCGAGTCGCCGGTCAGCTTGAGCGACTCGCTGGGCCGCGAGTCGATCTCCGTGATGCGCGCCCTCACCATGGGAAACATGGCCGGGTGCCCCAACCCGTGCAGATGGAAGAATTCCTGCAGGGACTGGCGTTCCTCCGGACGTATGTTGATCAGGAAGTTGTTGGGCACGTCCGCGGGCAGGCTACGCCGCCAATCGGCGAGCAGATCGCTGCGTACCACGGCGAGCAGCAGCAGCACCATCAACCCCAAGCCAAAGGCGACGATCTGCACGACGCTGCCGCCGCCGCGGCGCGACACATTGGCGAGACCGTAGCGCCATGCAATCCCCACGCCGCCTCGCAATCGGCCCGTGATCCGCACCAGGCCGTACCCAGCCAGGGTCAGAACCAAGCCCACCCCCAGCACGCCGGCGAGGACGGAGAGCACCAGCTCCGTATCGCGAACCAGGCTCCATAGAATCGCGAACAGCGCCGCAAGCGCCAGCACGTAGCTCAATCCATAACGCAGCGGCGGGGCGCTCACGCTCTTGCGCAGCACCCGGGCCGGCGGAGTGCTCCTCAGCTGCAGCAGCGGCGGCAGGGCGAAACCGATGAGCATGGCCAGCACCGTCACCAGTGCGATGGGCAGCGGGGCCCGCGAGGCCCCGGGCAGTTCGGTGCGGATCAGATCGCGCAATAGCCATGCAAGACCCGACTGCGCGAGATAGCCGAGCAGCGCCCCGACGGCCACGGCGAACAGCGCCAACAGCGTCAATTCTATGATGGATATTGCCAGGACGAAGGCCTGCGAGGAGCCCATGCACTTCATCAATGCCACGGTGTCGACGTGCCGCGCGGAATAGCGCCGGGCGCCCATGGCCACGGCAACCGCCGCGAGCAACACGGAAGCGAGGCTCGCCAGGTTGAGGAAGCGGCTGGCGCGATCGATGGCCGAATTCAGCTGGCGGCTCGATTCGTCGACCTGGCGCAAGCGCTCGCCCGGTGCCTTGGTCGACATCAGGTATTCGCGGAACTCGGCTATGGCGCCGGGCATCCCCGCGAACAGAGCACCGTAAGTGACACGGCTGCCGGGTTGAATCAACTGCGTCGAGGCCACGTCATCGTAGTTGAGGAGCGCGGCGGGCGCGAGATTCACGAAGCCCGTGCCCTGATCCGGCCGATAGTCGAGCACCTCGGTGACGCGAAAGCTCCCCGCTCCGATCCGCAGTGCGGCGCCGAGCGGGATTTTCAATTGGGCGATGATGCGCGCGTCGATCCACACTTCGCCCCGGCCTGGAATGCGATCGGTGGCGCGGGCGGCGCCGAAGGGCACATCGGCGATGCGCACGCGCCCGCGCAGCGGATAATTCGCGGTCACCGCATTGAGCGCGGCCAATTGACTGGCGTCGCCGCTGAATATCGCGGTCGGAAATGTCAGGATGCGCGCCGTGCGCAAGCCCCTGGCGCGGGCCTCGGAAAAATAGCGCTCCGCAATGGGATTCGGCGATTCCAGGCGCAGATCCGCGGCGAGCACTTCAGCCGCCTGCGCGCGCACGCCTTGCGAGATCCGGCCGGTAAAGAAGCCGACGGCCGTCAGGGACAGCACCGCCACCGTCAGGGCCAGCAGCAACACCGAGAGCTCGCCGGACTTGAGGTCGCGCCATAGGTTCCGCAGGGCGAAGCGCACGACTTGCATCAGTTCACCGCATGGCCGGCATCGAGCTCGAGGACGCGGCTGCAGCGCCCCGCCAGTGCGCGATCGTGCGTCACCAAAACCAAGGTGCTGCCGGCGCTGCGATTCAGGTCGAACAGCAGGTCGGTGATGCGCTGCCCGGTTGCCGTATCCAGATTTCCGGTGGGTTCATCCGCGAACAGGACGGCCGGGTGCGTCACGAAGGCGCGCGCGATCGCCACCCGCTGTTGCTCGCCGCCGGACAGTTGCTTCGGGTAATGAGCCTGGCGCGGAGTCAGGCCGACCTGCGCGAGTGCGCTGAGCGCCGCCTGGCGTGCATCGCGCCGGCCGCCGAGCTCGAGCGGCAGCATGACGTTCTCGACGGCGGTGAGCGAGGGAATCAGATGAAAAGACTGAAACACGAAGCCCACATGTTTGCCGCGAATGGCGGCGCGCCCGTCCTCGTCCAGTTCGCCGAGGTCGGCGCCGGCGATCAGCACCCGGCCCGTGCTCGGAGAATCCAGACCCGCAAGCAATGCCAGCAAGGTGGACTTGCCCGCGCCGGAAGCGCCGACAATGGCCAGGGTTTCACCGGTTCGCACGCACAGGCTGACATCGGCGAGAATGGTCAGGCGGCCCTCCGGGCTCGCGACGGTTTTGGAGACATTCTTCGCTTCGAGAACGATTTGATCTTGCATTGAGGAGCGCCTGTGAAACGGCTTTTAGTCCTGTTCGTGTTGATTGCTGCATCCGTCTCGGCCAACGGCGCAGCGCCTGCCGAAACACCGGTGATTCTCGTATTCGGCGATAGCATCAGTGCCGGCTACGGCCTTACGCACGTAGATCAGGGCTGGGTTGCGCTGCTGCAGACGAGGCTCCGCTCTCAAGAGTACGGTTACCAAGTCGTCAATGCCAGCGTCAGCGGCGAGACCACCGCGGGCGGCCTCGCGCGCCTGCCGCGGGCCTTGATGCTGCACCAGCCCAAGATAGTCATTCTTGAGTTGGGCGGCAATGACGGCCTGCGCGCCCTGCCGATGGCGCAAATGCGCGCCAATTTGACGCGCATGGTCGAGCTGGCGATGGCGGCCCGCGCCAAAGTGCTGCTGCTGGGGATGCGCATGCCGCCCAATTATGGCCCCGACTACACGGAGCAATTTCGATTGTCTTACAGCGAGCTGGCCCGCGACAAAAAATTGCCCCTGGTGCCCTTCCTGCTGAACGATATCGCCCTGCACCCGGAACTCATGCAGGCCGATGGCATCCATCCCAACGAGCTCGGACAGCCCAAGTTATTGGCCAACGTTTGGCCGGATCTGCAGCCCCTCCTGCACCGCTAATCGGACCGCGCCCAACGGCTCGAAACCCTGCGCCGGGCCTCGGCGCCGCCGGGCGATCGCATCATTGAGCGGTTAGCCACTCCGCGACGCCGCCGTGACTCGAGCAGGTCCCGGAGTGGTGCTGCGACTTGGAATAAGTGCCGTCCTTGCACTTGGCGGTCGCTCCGGTCGGATCAGTGTTGCCGGCGGTCGTCGTGGGCGCCGATTTCGAAGCCGTCGAGGTCTTGGCGGCGGTCATCGCCATCGCGGGAGCGGGAGCCGGCGCTGGCGCGGATGCCGGCGCTGCTGCCGCGGGCTTGGGCGCCGCCGCCACCGCGGGCGCCGTCGCTCCCGCCGCGGGCTTGCTCTTCGAGGCCTTCTGCACGCCGCCATGACCGCTGCAAGCGCCGCGCCCGGTGGCCGTGGAGGTGGTGCCATCCTTGCAGGTGGACGGAGCAGCCGACGCCGCAGGGGCAGCGGGAGCGGCGGCAGGGGCCGCAGGCGCGGCAGCTGGCGCCGCGGCTGGCGCGGCCGCCTTCTGCACGCCGCCGTGTCCACTGCATGCACCCCGGCCGGTGGCCGTGGAGGTCGTGCCATCGGTGCAGGTGGTGGTCGCGCCGGTATCGGCCGCGCGCGCGGGCAATGCCAGCGTGCACACCATCAATGGCAGCGCTAAAAACCCGATCAGATTTGTGTTTTTCATGGTTTCACTCCCTGGTTTGTTGCGAACTCGGCATTGAATCGCATCGATCCGCGCCAATTCCCGGACGCCTGCGCGCCTCACTGCGAGCCGCGAATGGGCAATATCGTGGTCACATTCATGACGAACGGCGTGTGCTGCCGTCCGGAGGCCGTTTGAAACACTACGCCATCCACCGTGACATGTGAATTCTCGATCACGTTCTGCGGAAATTCGGCCACTCCGACCAATTGCATGTCGTTTGCCGGCAGGCAGTGAATGCTCTGAGCCGGGGCGTAGATATAGGCGGTGCGGTCCAGGGTCAGGATCGGCACATTGTCGATGCCGTCCGCGGTCGGGTAGTCGCGAAAGTGTACGTGTCCCGTTACCGTGTTCTTGAAGGGCCGCTGGAACAGGCAGGGCCCGTATCCCACGACGCAGCCGGACAGGCTCAGGCAGGCCCCCATGAAGCTCAATCGCCAAATTCTCATCAACGCGGGCTCCTGCATATGAAGATCATCGATGCCGGGGCATTCCGGCCCGGTGCCGTGGGTTCACGAAATCGGTCATGGACGCTAGTTTACTCCCGCGCAACCGCATCATTGCTGGCATCGCAAGCGGATGCTATACACGCGGAACAAAAAACAGGAGTACGGGCGTGGATCGAAATTGGCTGAATCAATACCCTCCGGGCGTACCGGCGGATATCGACCCGGACCGGTATGCCTCGCTGCGGGAGATTTTCGAGGAGGCCTGCGCCGCCCACGGACACTCCCCCGCCTTCACCAACATGGGCGCCACCCTGAGCTACGCCCAGCTCGATGCCCTCAGCGGCGCGTTTGCCGCCTGGCTGCAAAAGAAGTCCGGCCTCGCGCCGGGCGATCGTGTGGCGCTCATGATGCCCAATATCCTGCAATACCCGATCGCGCTGTTCGGCGTCCTGCGCGCCGGCATGGTGGTCGTCAACACCAATCCGCTGTACACGGCCCGCGAACTCGAACATCAGCTGGCCGACTCCGGGGCCAAGGCCATCGTCATCGTCGAGAATTTCGTGCACGTGCTGCAGCAGGTGCTGCCGCGAACGGCTTTGAAAAAAGTGCTCGTCACGCGCATCGGCGACCTGCTGGGAATTCCGCGCGGCTTCATCGTGAACTTCGTGCTGAAGTACGTGCGCAAACAGATTCCCGACTGGAAGATGCCGGGTACGTCGACCTTCAAGAGCGCCCTGGGGGGTGGGCTCGGGCTCAAGCTCGATCCCGTTCCGATCGGTCCCGAGGACATCGCCTTCCTGCAATACACCGGGGGCACGACCGGCGTCGCAAAGGCGGCGATTCTGACCCATCGCAATATGGTGGCCAATGTGCTGCAAGCGGCCGCTTGGATCAACCCATCGCTGCGAACCAACGAGGCGCGCGTCGTCATCACGGCGCTGCCGCTGTACCACATCTTTGCTCTCACGACCAATTGCCTGGCCTTCCTGCCGCTGGGCGCCCGCAATGTGCTGATCACGAACCCGCGCGACTTCAAATCCTTCATCGCCGAATTGAAGAAATTCAAGTTCAACTTCATCAGCGGCGTCAATACGCTATTCAATGCGCTGCTGCACACCCCCGGTTTCGAGACCGTGGATTTCAGCGCCTTGCGCGTGACCTTTGCGGGCGGCATGGCGCTGCAAGGCGTGGTGGCCGCCCGTTGGAAGGAAGTGACGGGCTGCATAGTCACCCAGGGCTGGGGGTTGACGGAAACCTCGCCGATCGCGACGGCGAATCCAACGGGCTTGGACTTCAATGGGTCCATCGGCCTGCCCATTCCCTCCACCGACATCTCGATCCGCGACGACGCCGGCAAGGAGTTGCCCGTGGATGCAGTCGGAGAGATCTGCGTGTTCGGACCTCAGGTGATGCGCGGCTATTGGAATCGGCCGGATGAAACCGAGCAAGTGATGTTCGGCGATTGGCTGCGCACCGGCGACATCGGCCGCATGAACGCCGAGGGCTTCGTGTTCATCGAGGATCGCAAAAAGGACATGATTCTGGTGTCCGGCTTCAATGTGTACCCCAATGAAATCGAAAGCATCGCGGCCGCCCACCCCGGTGTCCTGGAAGTCGCCGCGGTCGCGCAGCCGGATGAGCATTCGGGCGAGGTGGTCGCGCTGTTCGTGGTGAAGAAGGATCCCGCGCTCACCGCGGAAGCCTTGATCGCCTATTGCCGAACCGAATTGACGGGATACAAGGTGCCCAGGCACGTGTACTTCCGCACGGAACTGCCGAAGACCAATGTCGGCAAAATCCTGCGCCGTGCGTTGCGCGACGAATTGCGCGCCACTGGCGGTGTTGCAACGGCGAGCGCCTAGTGCGTCGGGAGCGATGATGTCGAGCGGTGGGTCGGGGTACTCGGCCAGCACTACCCGACGGAGTAATTCCGCACGGTGTCGACGAGCAGAGCCACCCTCTCGGGGTCAACGTCCGGAGTGATCCCGTGGCCCAAATTGAAGACATGCCCCGGCCCTTCGCCGTAGCTGCCGAGCACCCGCAGGGTCTCCGCACGCAGGATCTCGGGCGGGGCGAACAGCGCTGCCGGATCCAGGTTGCCCTGCAGGGCCACGCGGCCCTCGACCGCTTGGCGCGCCGCGGCCAGATCCGTGGTCCAGTCGATGCCGAGCGCATCGCACCCTATGCCTGATATCTTCTTCGCCCAGGCGCCGCCGCCCTTGGTGAACACGATGTTGGGGACCCGGCGCCCGTCGGACTTGCGGGTCAGAGCGTCGATCACCTCGGCCATGTAGCGCAGGGAAAACTCTTCGTATTGCGCGGGAGTCAACACGCCCCCCCAGGTGTCGAAAAGCATGACCGCTTGCGCCCCGGCGGCTATCTGCGCGTTCAAATACAGAATGGTGGACTTCGCCAGCACTTCGAGCAATCGATGTAGATCGCGCGGCGACTCGTACATCATGCGCTTGATCTGGCCGAAGGTCTTGCTGCCGCCTCCCTCCACCATGTACGTGGCCACCGTCCACGGGCTGCCGGCGAAGCCGATGAGCGGCACTCTGCCATTCAATTCGCGGCGCACCAGCGCCACCGCATCGATCACGTACTTGAGGTCCTGGCCCGGATCCGGCACCCCAAGCTTGGCAATGTCGCCCGCGGTCCGCACCGGCCGCTCGAAATGAGGGCCCTCACCCGCTTCGAATTCTAGCCCCAAGTTCATCGCATGCGGAATCGTCAGGATGTCCGAGAACAGAATGGCGGCATCGAGGGGATAGCGGTCGACCGGCTGCAAAGTGATTTCACAGGCAATCTGGGGATTCGTGCACATCTCAAGGAAGCCGCCGGCGCGCGCGCGCGTGGCGCGGTACTCCGGCAGATAACGGCCCGCCTGCCGCATCAGCCAAATCGGCCGGCGCGGCGTCGGTTCCCGCAGCAAGGCGCGCAGCAACAGGTCGTTTTTCAAGTTTGCACTCATATCAAACGCTCAGGTGCGCTCGCCCGGATCGAACAAGCGGCGGTGCTCGAGGATGGCGTAGCGATCGGTCATGCCGGCAATGTAGTCCGCCACCGCGCGAGCGCGCCCCGCCGGCCCCTGCACCAGCTCGAGGCGCGAGCCCGTCGCCTTGTGCTCGTCCGGCATCAGCGTGGGATCGTTGAAAAACGTGTCGAACAGCTCGCGCACGACACGGCGCGCCTTGGCCGTCATGCGCCGCACCTTGTAGTGCTTGTACAGGTATTCGCGCAGGAATGTCTTCAGAGAATGATTGAGCTCACGGGTGGCGTCGCTGAACCCAATCAGAGGCCTCGGGAAGGATCTGACCTCGGCGATCGACCGCACCCCCGAGGCGCCGAGCCGAGCCGCGGACGAATCGATCAGGTCGGTGACCAGGTGATTGATCATGCGCCGCAGTATTTCGTACACCTGCCGCCGATCCGTGAGCGCCGGGTATTTTTCGCGAACTTCGGCGTGGTATTGGCGGAACAGCGGTACCGCCAGCAGCTGCTCCACGGTGATGAGGCGGGCGCGGATGCCGTCCTCCACATCGTGATTGTTGTAGGCGATTTCATCGGCGAAGTTTGCCAGCTGCGCCTCCAAGCCGGGCTGCTGGCGGTTGATGAAGCGCTCGCCCAGCTCGCCGAGATGAATCGCATTGTTGTACGAGCAATGCTTGAGAATTCCCTCACGGCATTCGAAGCTCAAGTTCAGCCCGTCGAAATCCGCGTAATGCTCCTCGAGCTCGTCCACCACCCGCAGCGACTGCAGGTTGTGCTCGAAGCCGCCGAAATCCATCATGCACTCGTTCAAGGCATCCTGCCCGGCGTGCCCGAACGGAGTGTGCCCCAGGTCGTGCGCCAGGCAAATCGCCTCGGACAGAACCTCGTTGAGCTTGAGCGCCCGGGCGATGGTACGCGCAATCTGCGCCACCTCCAGGGAATGCGTCAGCCGCGTCCTGAACAAATCGCCCTCGTGATTGACGAAGACCTGAGTCTTGTAAACCAGGCGGCGGAAGGCGGTCGAATGGACGATGCGATCCCGGTCCCGTTGATATTCCGAACGATACGCCGGCGGAGGCTCGGGGTAGCGGCGGCCGCGAGAGTGCTCATCGAGCGCGGCGTATGCGGCGAGCACGCTCACCCGAAATGCTCCTCGAGGGTGGCCTCGAGCGCCGCCTGCGAATAGTCGCCGGTCACGATGGCCCTTCCTAATCTCTCGAGCAACACCAGGCGCAGCGTGCCCGCAAGGACTTTCTTGTCCATTTGCATGAGTTCCAAGGCCCTCGCGGCGCCGATGTGCGGCGCCTCGATGGGCAGGCCCGCTCTGGCGAGGATATCGCGAACGCGATCCTTGACGGCGGTGCCGATCAGCCCCAGTCGTTGCGACAGATCGGCGGCAATCAGCATCCCCAGACCCACCGCTTCGCCGTGCAAGTAGGTCTCGTAGGCCGTGGCTGCCTCGACGGCGTGACCGAAGGTATGGCCGAAGTTCAGGATCGCCCGCACGTTGTGTTCCCGTTCATCCTTGGCGACCACTGTCGACTTGATTTCGCAGGATCTTGCGATGGCGTAGCTCAATGCATCGGCGTCTCTGGCGAGCAGTTTCTCCATATTGTGGTCCAGCCAGTCGAACAGCAATGGATCCCACACGCAGCCGTACTTGATTACCTCGGCGAGGCCGGCACGCAGCTCACGGTCCGGGAGCGTAGCGAGAGTGTCGGTGTCCGTGATGACGCAAAGCGGCTGGTGGAACGCGCCGATCAAATTCTTGCCTCCGGAATGGTTGACCCCGGTCTTGCCGCCGACGGAAGAATCGACCTGGGCGAGCAGGGTGGTCGGGATCTGCACATACCCCACTCCACGCTGGTAGCAGGCCGCCGCGAAGCCCGCTATGTCGCCCACCACCCCGCCTCCCAGGGCCAGTACCGTCGCATCGCGGTTCATTTTCTTGCCGACCAGCGCGTCGAACACCCACCCGGCGGTCTGCAGGGTCTTGTGCTGCTCGCCGTCCGGCAAAATGCATTCGGCCACTCTTCGTCCGGCAAGGCCATCCATCAATTTCTCGAGGTAGAGGCGCGCGACAGTCGCGTTGGTCACTATCAGCAGGTCGCGGCTCCGGATCAGGGCGTCCAGCAGCTCGCGGTTAACGATCAAGCCCGCGCCTATCGAAATGGGATAGCGAGAATGCCCGATGTCTACGTGAAGCGTTTGCACGGCGTTGATTATACGAAGCTTAGGGAGCCTGCGCCCGCCGAAGCGCTTGGTGAATCTCATCCGCCACCAGCTGCACCCGCCGGCCATCCGTCGACACTGTCAAATCGGCTATTTCGGCATATAGTTTTTCCCGGCGCCGCATCAGGTCATGGAGCTTTTGTTCGGGGTCCGTGTCGTTCAGCAGCGGCCGATGCCGCCCATGCCGGGTCCGTTCCATTTGCTGATCTATCGAGGTCGCGAGGTACACCACGACGCCGCGCTCCGCCAGCACGCGCCGATTCTCCTCATCGATCACGGCGCCGCCTCCGGTCGCGAGAACGATGGACTGCAAGCGCGTCAGGCGTTCGATGGATTCCTTTTCACGGATTCTGAAGCCCGCTTCGCCCTCTTTCTCGAAAATGAACGCGATATCCACGCCCGTCCTGGCCTCGATGTCCGCGTCGCTGTCATGAAAGGCGAAACGCAGCAAGCGCGCGAGGTGGCGCCCCACGGCGGTCTTGCCCGAACCCATGGGGCCGATGAGATAGATGTTTTCCTTGCCGAGCATGTCCGCCGCATACTAAAGAAAAAACCGCCTCAAGGGCGGTTTCTTCTCCTGCTCGGCCTGGTCGCGCGATCAGTAGAGGTTCGATCCCTCGCGCAGGATTTTCGGCGTAATGAAGATCAACAACTCGGTCTTGTCGTTGATTTTGATGGTGCTCTTGAACAGATTGCCCAGCACCGGGATATCGGCCAGGAAGGGTACCTTGTTCGCCGTATAGGAGTCGGTGGTGTTGAGGATGCCGCCGAGAACCACGGTCTGGCCGTCGTTGACCAGCACTTGGGTGATGATCTGCCGGGTGTCGATCGAGGGCACGGAGCCTCCGGTAGCGCTCGTCACCTGCGCGCCGACCGTGTCGTCGGACACGTCGAGATCCAGAATCACGCGATTATCCGGCGTGATCAGCGGGGTGACCTTGAGAGACAGCACGGCATTCTTGAACTGAGTCGTCGTGGCGCCGCTCGAGGCCGATTCCTGGTATGGAATTTCGACACCCTGCATGATGGTGGCCTGTTTCTGGTTCGCCGTGATGACTCGCGGCGATGCAATGGTTTCGCTCTTGCCTTCGTTCTGCGCCGCCGTCAATTCCAGGTCCAGCAAGTGCTTGCCCGATAGCACCGACAGGCCGATGCTGCCGTTGACGTTCGCGGCGGGCAAATTCACGTTGTAGCGATTGGCGAGCGTAGGCAAAGTGACCACACCCGTGGGCGCCGTGCCTGTCGCGCTCGGCAGCACCGATTGGGTCATGGTGTCGGTGCCGACATTGGTGCCGGACACGGAAATCAAGCTGCCCGGGCCGCTCGTGGTGAACCCGGTGATGCCCAGTTGGGCGCCTAGATCCCGCTCGAAGGTATCGCTCACCACCACGATGCGCGCCTCGATCAACACCTGCTTCACCGGTACGTCGAGGGTCTGAACCAGCCGGCGGATGTCGGCCAGTTTGTCGGCGGTGTCCTGCACAAGCAGGGTATTGGTGCGCTCGTCGATGGACAGCGTGCCGCGGGGCGACAGCATGGAGTTGCTGCCTGCGCTACCGCCGCCGCCGGCCGTGGGCTTGATCAGCTTGGCGAGGTCCGTGACCTTGGCGTAGTTGACCTGCAGGAATTCCGTGTGCGTCGGCGACAGCTCAGCCACTTCTTTGTGCGCCGCAAGTTCCGCCTTCTCGCGTGCAGCGAGCTCCGCGGTCGGACCGATGATGATGACGTTGTCCTGCCGGCGCTTATCCAGCCCCTTGGTGCGCAGCACGATGTCGAGGGCCTGGTCCCAGGGAACATTCTGCAGCCGCAGCGTCAGGTTGCCGGTGACCGAATCGCTGACCACGATATTCTGGCCGCTGGTATCGGCGAGCAGCTGCAGCACCGAACGCACATCGATGTCCTGGAAGTTCAACGTCAGGCGCTCGCCGGTATATTCCTTCTTCTCCTCGGCGTTGGCTCGCTTCTGCGAGGGCTTGATCTCCACCGTGTACTGGTTGTCGGACTGGTAGGCCAGCTGTTCGAAGTCGCCCTGTGCCGTGATGACCAGGCGTGAGCTGCCTTCCACCCGAAGCGCGTCGACGGTCTGCACCGGCGTCGCGAAATCCAGAACGTCGTAGCGGCGCATGAGATTTTTCGGCATCAGCGTGCCGGCGAAATCGACGACGATTTGATTGCCTTCCTGACGCACATTGACCGGGGTGCGCGGATCCGTGAGCTGCACGATCACCCGGCCCGTGCCGTCGGTGCCGCGCCTGAAATCGATGGTGCGGATGGCGCGTTCGGTTGCCCCCGCGCCTTGTCCGGCGCCGGCCTGGGCCATCTGCTTGGCCGCGTCGCCCGGCGCGCTGCCGAGGGTGACGAGGATGGTGTCGCCGTCGACTTTCGTGGTGTAGGGCATCAGCGAGTCGACGTTGACGACCACCCGGGTGCGGCCGTTGGCTTCCGCGGCGAGCACCGTATCCACGCCCCCGGAGCGCACGTCGATGCGCCGCGACGCCAGGGCGAGCGTCGTGTTCGGCAGGTCGAAGGCGATGCGCGCCGGCTTGTCGATGGTGAACGGCAGCGGCTCGGGAGCCGGGCCGCTCATGTGCAGCTTCAGCTGCACCTGTTGGCCCGACAAGGTCTGAACGTCGATCGATTCGAGCTTGAGCGGATCCGCGGCCCGTGCCGTCATGCCGATCGCGCCCAAGGCGAGGAGCGCCATCGCGCCGAGCCGCGTCGCTCGAATCGTGGCCGTTCGTATCTTGAATCTAAACATGCTTTCTTCTCCCTGTGGCCTCAATCGGTCAACGCCAACGAGGCCGGTCGCTCGATATAGCCGCCGAGACCATCCGGTACGATTTCGACGAGACTAATTTTTCCGCCCGTAATTTCCGTCACTTTGCCGTCGTTTTGCCCGATGTAATTGCCGGGCTGAACCTTGTGCACGAGGCCGTCCTTGGATTGGACGAGCCCGTAGAAGCTATTGCCCACCTTGAAGGTGCCGACCATCTTCAGTGTGTCCAGCGAGAAGTTCTCGAGGAACTCTCGATTGCGCCGCGAGCTGGGCCTCAGGCCGGCCAAGCCGCCGTTCGCGCCCTGGGGCTGGAAAGGCGAGCGCAAATTGCCGGCGCTGTACGCGAACGATTCGTAGGGCTTCACTTCCGGCAGCGCCTGGATTCGTCCGCCCGGCTTCTTCTTGGTGGCGGCAATCCACTGCTGCAAATCCGATTGACCGCCGGAGCAGCCGGCCGCGACCAGGCCGGCGAGGGCGATGCCGATGATGCCCGCCTTGCGTATGTTGTTCACGTCGCACCTCCCGCCTTCTTCTTGGCCGGCTTCGCGCCGCCTTCATCCTCGATATAGCGGTAAGTCTTGGCGGTGACGTCCATGGTCAGATTGTCGTAGCCGCCCTTGGCGTCCACTGGCGTGATCTGAATATCGTGCAGCGTGACGATGCGCGGCAAAGCGGCGATGCCGCTGACGAAATTACCGAAGTCGTGATACGAGCCCACCAGTTTGATCTTGATCGGCAATTCGGCATAGAAGCCGTTGCTTTTCTCGCTGCCGGGCTGGAACAGCTTTTCCTGCAGGCCGGCCGCCAGACCCGTCTGGGATATATCGACCAGAAGATTCGGCACCTCGGTCTTACCGGGCAATTGCCGCAGCATGGCGCCGAAACTGCGCTCCATCTCTGCGAGCTGCGCGCGGTAGGCGTCGAGGTTGGCGGCGCGCTGCTGCTTGCTCTCGAACTGCGTGCGCAAATCCTGCTCGTCTTGCTGCGCCTTTTGCAGTACGGGGCGGTCGTCGTTCCACACGAACAGGTACCAGCCGAATGCCGCGACGACTGCGAAAATCACCGCGATGAAGAAGCCGCGTACCGGCAGCGGCCAACGGCCGATGTCACGCGGGTCGAGAGTACGGAGTTGATCGACAAAGTTCATTTCGCCGCGACCCTCTTGACCGTTGTTTCGCCGCCGTTCTCGAGGTCCACGCCGACCACATCGCTGGTGAGCGTGAAATTCGAACCGCCCGTCGGGGAGTCCTTCGCCGATTCGACGACCTGCAGCACGGGGTTATCCATCCACACCGAGGAATCGATATTGCGCATGAAGGTGGAGACGCGCGTGCTCGACTGCGCGATGCCGTGAATCTCGAGCTTGTTGCCGGTCTGCTTGAGTGTCGTCAAGTAAATGCCATCCGGCACCGTTTTCACGATCTCATCGAATAGGTGCACGATTTCGGGCCGCTTGCGCTGCAGTTTCTCGATGATTTCCATTCGAGCGACCAGTCGCTGCTTGCGATTCTCGAGATCCTGGATGTCGGCAATCTGCGCATCGAGCTTGACGATTTCCTTCTTCAAGAGAGCGTTTTTCTCGTTCTGCGAATCGGTCCAGCTCGTGTACAGGAGCTTGCCTCCGCCAACGAATACCGCGGCGGCGAATACCGCGCCGCAGGCGGCCACCATGAATTCACGGCGTCGGATCTTGCGTTCTTGTTCGCGCCAGGGAAGTAGGTTGATACGCGGCATGGCTGCTCTTTAGTCGAAGCTTCGCAGCGCTAGGCCGCAGGCTGTGAGTAACGCGGTGGCATCGCGGCCCACTGCTTGTGCTTTGGCCTTGGATGACACTTTCATGTTTCCGAGCGGATCACCTTTGTCCGCAGGAACCCCGACGCGGCTCGAGATGACCTCGGCGACGCCGGGGATGTTGGCGCAGCCGCCGCAGATCAATATCTGATCGGGCTGCGAGCGCCCGCTGCCGGACGCCAGGTAGAACTGCAGGGAACGGCTGACCTGCTGCGTCATGTCGTCGATGAAAGGATCGAGCACTTCCGGTTGATAGTTGCTGGGCAGGCCGCCTTCTTTCTTGGCGCGGCCCGCCTCTTCCATCGACAGCCCATAGGTGCGCATGATTTCTTCGGTCAGCTGCTGCCCGCCGAACGCGAAATCGCGGGTATAGATGACTCTCATGTCGCGCAGCACGCTGAAAGTCGTGCTGCTCGCGCCGAAGTCCACCACGGCCACGGTTCGGTCGAGGCCGCCGTCCGGCATCTGATGACGCATCAGCGCACAGGCGTTCTCGAGGGCGAAGGCCTCGACGTCGACGAGGTGCGCGGTGAGGCCGGAGGCTTGTACGGCGGCTTGGCGCTGCTCGACGTTCTCGGTGCGCGTCGCCACCAGCAGCACGTCCATCATATCCGGATCTTTCTCCGACGGTCCCACGACCTGGTAGTCGTAGCTGACTTCCTCCATCGGAAACGGAATGTATTGGTCGGCCTGCATCTCGACCTGACCTTCGAGCTCGTTCTCGCCGAGGTTCTTCGGCATTTGAATTACTTTCGTGATCGCCGCATCGCCGCTGATGGCGATGGCGGCCAGCCTGCTCTTGGCGCCGGAGCGCTTCACCGCGCGGCGAATGGCTTCGCCGACCGCTTCTGCATCCACGATGGCCTTCTCGTTGATGGCGTTGTGTGGCGTCGGCTCGGCCGCGTAGGACTCAACGCGATACTGGCCGCCCGACATGGTGAGCTCGATGAGCTTCACCGACGAGGTGGTTATGTCAAGTCCCAAAAGCGGACGATATCTTTTGCCGAACGACCACACAGCTTTTTTCCTTTTATGCTCAGTATCTTGGAGGTCGAAACTGGTGCATGAGGTTAACTTAGCCCGAGCAAACTTAGCAAGAAACTGTTAAATAGAACGTGAAACCACTCACGGTAATGACCGTCGAGCAGCGGCGGCTGCGCAAAGTGGGATCTGCGACAATTCCGTACGATCGAGGAAGGCGTCGAGTCATCCGTTCAGACCTCTTCGCCTATGTTCTCCCTAGGCGATTGGTTAAGCTTGGTCTGGCAACCCCGCTGTCCCTGGGTTAAACCCTTAGGACCGGTGGCTTTGCGTCCTCATCTTTCGATGAGTATGCCCATGTATCCAGCGGTAATATGCATGCGCTATATCGCCGGTGCAATAAGTTAGAACGGTTTTCTGTGGCCAAACGTTACCTAGTTCTCATCTCGCGAATTCTTGTGGTCCTGGTGGGCGCAATAGCGCTCATTGCGTTCGCCAATGTCTGCGCTTATGTCTACTTGAAGCCCTCCCTGCCGGACGTGGACAGCCTGAGGGACGTGCAATTGCAGGTTCCGTTGCGGGTCTACACCCGGGACGGCAAGCTACTGGCAGCCATCGGGGAGCAGCGGCGGATTCCTGTGCGCTACGAGCAACTCCCCAAGAGGCTGATCCAGGCGTTTTTGGCCACCGAAGACGACCGCTTCTTCAGGCACCATGGTGTTGATTGGCAAGGAATTTTGCGGGCTGCGGTGGCCAATCTCAAGGCCGGCGGGATCCGCCAGGGGGCCAGCACCATCACCATGCAGGTGGCCCGCGACATGTTCCTCACGCCGCGGCGCGACATGAAGCGCAAAATGAGCGAAATCTACATCTCGCTCCTGATGGAGGCCGAATTTACCAAGGAAGAGATCTTCTCCCTGTACGTCAATAAGATCTTCCTCGGACAGCGCGCCTACGGGGTTGGTGCGGCGGCGGAGGTGTACTTCGGCAAGACCCTGGACCAATTGACCGTGGCTGAAATGGCCACCTTGGCGGGGATTCCCACCGCCCCCTCCGTGGTCAACCCGGTGGCCAGCGCCGAGGCGGCCACGGTGCGCCGCGCGCATGTGCTCGGCCGCATGCTCGAGCTCGGCTACATCACCCAGGCCGAATACGACGCGGCGAAAAATAGCCCCATGGAATCGCGGCTGCACGGCTCATCGATTGAGGCGGATGCCCCCTACGTGGCCGAAATGGTGCGCAACGACATGCAGGCCAAGTACGGCGACGCCGTTTATACGGCCGGCTACAAGGTGTACACCACCATCGATTCGCGGCTGCAGGCGGCGGCCACGGTGGCGCTGAGGACCGGGCTATTGGAATACGATCGCCACCACGGCTATCGCGGCGCGACCGCCAAGGTGGATCTGTCCAAGCTCGCTACGCCGAAGGATCTTGACGCCCAACTCGAGGAATTTCCCGTGGTGGGTGGCCTGAAGCCGGCCATCGTGGAGAAGGTCGAGGCAAAGAGCGCCCAGATCTACGTCAAGGACCTTGGGGAAGTCACCCTGCCCTGGGAGAAGCTGTCCTGGGCAAGGCGCGAACTGCCCGATGAAAAAATGGACCGGTATCCGACCCAGGCCTCGGAGATCTTGGCTCGGGGGGATGTCATTTACACCGTGGGCCGGACCGCCGATTCCCTGCTGTTCGTGCAGATACCCGAGGCACAAAGCGCCCTGGTGTCCGTGGATCCGAGGGACGGTGCGGTAGTCGCCCTGGTCGGCGGTTTCGACTACTTTCAAAGCAAATTCAACCGCGTGACCCAGGCCCGGCGGCAGCCAGGGTCGGGCTTCAAACCCTTCGTCTATGCCGCCGCATTCGATAAGGGCTACACCCCGGCCAGCGTCGTGTCGGATGCGCCCATCGTCGTCGATGAAGCCGGCATGGAGCAGGCCTGGCGGCCCAAGGAGGACGAAAATCGCTTCGCGGGGCCGATCCGCTTGCGGGAGGCGTTGACCTTCTCCCGAAATCTGGTGTCGGTGCGCCTGATGCGCGCCATCGGCGGCGAGTACGTTCGCGACTACGTGACCCGCTTCGGCTTCGATAAATCGCAACTGCCGGACGATCTGACGCTGGCGCTGGGCACCGCCGAATTGAGTCCGCTGCAAGTGGCCATCGGCTATTCCACCTTTGCCAACGGCGGATTCAAAGTGAATTCCTACTACATCGACCGGGTGGAAGATGCGAGCGGGAAAGTGCTGCAAGAAGCCTCTCCCGCCCTGGCTTGCCCCGAGTGTGGCCACGCCGCCGATCCGCCCGCCGCCGCGGCTGTCTCCTCAGCCACCCCCTCGACCATCGGCTCAGCGGCTGCCACGGCACCCGCGGCCGCCCGCTCGACGCAGCTGGACGAGGGTGCTCACGACGGCAAAACCCTGATTCCGGCCAAGGATCTGGCGCCTCAGATCATCCGGCCCCAGGTGGCCTATCTGCTGGCCGACATGATGAAGGACGTCATTCGGCGCGGCACGGGCGTTCGCGCCCGAACCC
This sequence comes from uncultured Gammaproteobacteria bacterium, assembly GCA_963837435.1. GTDB lineage: Bacteria > Pseudomonadota > Gammaproteobacteria > Steroidobacterales > Steroidobacteraceae > Bog-1198. Next base: position 565,187 of record CAWINJ010000004.1, on the reverse strand, counting down.
TGAATCGCGACGATATTGCCGCCAAGACCGGAACCACCAACGATGCCCACGACGCCTGGTTCAACGGCTTCAATGGGGATATCGAGACGACGGTGTGGATAGGCTTCGATCAAGACCGCTCCCTGGGAGAGGGGGAACAGGGCGGCCGAACGGCGGTCCCCGCCTGGACCTATTTCATGCACGAGGCCCTGGCGGGCGCCCCCCGCCATGGTGTGCCGGTACCCGACGGCATCGTCACTGCGCGCATCTCGCCCGAGACCGGTTTGCTCGCCAGCTCCGATGACCCGAATGGCATCATGGAGAAATTCATCGAGGGCAATCTCCCCAAGTCGGAGGCCTACGAAGGACCGAATAACACGAACCCCCTGAACGACGGCGATAAGCCGATATTCTAAGTATCATGCCCAAGAAGTTTTCCCAGCGTGCCGAGGATTTGCGCCGCGCCCTCGCACAAGAGGCGGCCCGCATCATGGCCGAACACGGCATCGAGGATTTCCTGCAGGCCAAGCGCAAGGCGGCGGACCGGCTGGGCGTCAACGATGTGGCGGTGTTGCCGAAAAACATCGAAATCGAAGCCGCGCTGCGCGAGCACCAGCGCCTATTCGGTCGAGATTCGCACGACCATACCCTCAAAGAGCAGCGCCGCATCGCTTTGGATACCATGCGCATGCTCGGCGAATTCCAGCCGCGGCTGGTGGGTTCGGTGCTGACCGGCACCGCCACCAACTACAGCGACATCAATCTGCACCTGTTCGCCGACAGCCCGGAATCGGTCGCGCTTCGGCTCCTGGAAATCGGCGTGCCGCATGAATTCTATGAGCGCCGGGTCAAAATGGACGCGGAACGCAGCCTCAACTATCCGGCGCTGCGTTTCGAAGCCAATGGCCGCACCGTCGATGCCACCGTCTTCCCCATCGATGGCATTCGCCAGTCGCCGTATTCTCCGGTCGACGGCCGCCCCATGAAGCGCGCGGATGTCCGCGAAGTGTCCGAGCTGGTGGGACCGAGCTGACCCGGCGGGTGGGGACCGAGCCGGTCCGGCGACCCCTCCTTGCGCCCCTCCCCTCCCTGGCGATACAGGGCTGACGCTTTATTGACGGTTAAATTTCTTGAACGACTGTTAATGGAAGTATTAAGCTCCGGCTAGGAGACCGGCTTCTCTGCGCAACGGATAGCCAGCAAAAAAATAGTCCCCGGTCCGCGGTGTGGGGGAAAAGGCAACAAAAGAAAAGGGGTGCGCGATGCGTTCGGAATCTATCATACGATTGCTATGGCCGATGGCGATGGCGGGGCAGCTGGCATGGCCGGCCATGTCCGTGGCGGCCACGGGAGATGCCGACACGGCCGCCAATAGCGGTCTCCAGGAGATCGTGGTCACGGCCCAGCGGCGCTCCGAAAGGCTCATGGATGTGCCCATGAGCGTCCAGGCCTTCAGCCAGCAGACTCTCGATCAACAGGGCGTACGCTCCGTCGATGACCTTACTCGAGTGGCGCCCGGCGTCACCTTCCTGCGCAATGGCATGAGCTCGAGCGGCAACTATAACGACGAGGACTCCGATATCTCCATCCGCGGCATCGACTCGGCCGCCGGCGCGGCGACCACCGGGATCTACGTCGATGACACGCCGATTCAGACCCGTCACCTCAACTTCGGTACCGTCAACCCGTATCCGGCCCTGTTCGACCTCGACCGCGTCGAAGTGTTGAAGGGACCGCAGGGCACGCTGTTCGGCGCGGGCTCGGAGGGCGGCACCGTCCGCTTCATCACGCCGGAGCCGAGCCTGACCACGTACTCGGGCTACGCCCGCGCGGAATACGGCAAGATCGACGGCGGCGGCAGCAACTACGAGGCGGGGGCCGCATTCGGCGGACCGATCATCGACGGCGTGCTCGGCTTCCGCGTCAGCGCCTCGTTCCGCGAGGATGGCGGCTGGGTGAACCGCGTGAACTACACCCGTCCGCCGAGCACGCTCGATCCGGCGAGCTTCGCGACGCTCTACAGCGGCAACCCGGTGGTTACGGACACCACAGAAAAGAATGCAAACTGGCACGATACACAGACCTTTCGCGCAGCCCTGAAGTGGCAACCCGCCGATGGGCTCACCGTCGAACCGTCGATCTATATGCAAACGCTGCACATCAACGACACCGCGGCGTACTGGCTCAACATGTCGAATCCGTCGGACAACGTCTACAACAACGGCAACGCCCAGCGCGATCCGAGCACCGATCCCTGGTACTTGGGGGCGGTGAAGGTGAGCTGGAACCTGCCCTGGGCCACCATCGTCTCCAATACCTCGTACTTCGACCGTCAGCAGCATTCGGTATCGGACTACTCGCAGTGGTTCGACACGGTATTCTTCTATAACCAGTACCCGCCGGTCGGACAGGTCAACACCTCCTACTTCACCGACCGTCAGAACAACCTCAACGAAGAAATCCGGTTGAGCTCGGTGGATTCGACTGCGCGATTGCAGTGGACCGCGGGCCTGTTCTATACGCACACGAACGAGGACTCGACGGAGTACGTGGTCAGCGATGCGGCCTGCGCCGGCAATACCTGTCCCGTGAGTGCACCGGGATTACCCGCGGGCGATGAGACCTATTTGCAGCCGCGCTTTTCCATGCTCGACAAGCAAGCCGCCATATTCGGTGAAGCGAGCTACAAGTTCACCGATGTCTTGAAGTTCACCGCCGGGCTGCGCTACTCGGATCTTCAATACTACGGCGTGGTACAGGAACAGGAGCAAGGGTTGTTCGGCACCCTCAACGTGAACACGCCCAGCTCAGGCAACTCGAGACCGGTGACGCCGCGCTTCGTGCTCAACTACCAGCCGGACACCGACAGCCTCTACTACGTCAGCGCGGCGAAGGGCTTCCGTCCGGGCGGCATCAACACGACGCTTCCGGATGCTTGTTTTGCCGGCACCGGCGTTTCGCCGCAGGCAGCGGCAGCGCCATTTTCCTCGGATTCATTGTGGCAATACGAGATCGGCACCAAGGATTCGCTGCTCGACCGTCGCATGACCGTCAGCGCGGCGATCTATTACATCAAGTGGAAGAACATCCAACAGTTCGTCTACCTGGCGTGCGGTCTCGGCATCGACTACAACACGGGCGAAGTCACGGGCAAGGGCGGCGACCTCGAGGTCCAGTGGCGGGCGCTCGATGCTCTCACGCTCGGTGTCACCGCCTCGTATACCGACGCTTCCTTCGACGACAATGTGGTACTCGGAACCAGCGACCGGATCGTCACGGCCGGAGACCACTTGCAGGCCTCTCCCTGGAACCTCGACCTGACGGGGGAGTACGTCTGGACCGCACCCGAGGTCAAACCCTATGTGCGCCTCGACTATCAGTATGCGACCCCGCAGAGAAGCCTCATTCCCTACACGGACCCGGCGAACAATCCCAATGCGGATGCGACGCTGCCGGGGCTGCCTGAGATCCGGGTCCTGAACCTGCGCGCCGGCTTGCGCTTCAACGGCTGGGACGTCTCGTTGTTCGCGAACAACGCGCTCAACTATCACACGCCGATCTTTGTCTCTCGCGACTTCGATGCGACCAACTACCCGTTGCCTGGAGGCAACCCCGGCCAAACCTTGCCGAATCTGAACACCAACTATTTCGGCCGCGGCTACGCCCCGCAGACGGTGGGAATCACGGGAACCTACCGGTTCTAGTCGGAGGGAACTGGTTTGGTGGGCGAAGGGCGCCTCAGTTGGCGCCCTTCGCCTGCCAGACTTCCATCATGTTCGGCGACCCCTGCGCCCGAACGCCGTTGTCGGTCAGGATATCGTCGGTGGCCGCCAGCATCGCCGCGCGCGAGAACACCAGCGCCTCATTGCCCTTCTGATCGAATTCGATGGTGACGAAGGGATCCTTCAGGTCGCGCAGCAGGGCCACGAGGTGCTTGAGGCTGCGCACATGGATGCCATTGATCGAATACACCACCGAGCCCGCGGGGTTCGAATAGCCGTTGGCGAGCTTGTGCGGGAAGAAGGGCGAGGAAATCACCACCAGCTCCTCGGTCTGGGCGTCCGGCGGGTCGAGCGCCCGGGTCACCAGCGGACTCTTCACGGCGCTCAGCAGCCGCAGCAGGCCGGCGTTGTTTTCGATGCTGGAAACCAATTGCCAGCTGGCGGTCGAAAACACCAGGGGACCGTAGATGAAGTAGGGCGGATACCCGCCGCGCAAGTCGGTGACCAGGGTGGGGTGCTGAGCCGACACCGGCAATTCGATCTTTAGAGTCTTGCCGGCCCGCACGATGGTCATCGGCACCTGATCATGGTCGGCCACGCGCTGAATCATGTAGGCGAAGCTGACCCGCAGATCCTGGTCCAGCTTGACCATGCCCTGATTGTCGATGGGGGTGTCGCCGATACGGGTGATGACATCCCACTCCTTGAGAGGATAGGAAGCATCGGTCTTGTACGGACGGTGGACGACCATTCCTTCGATCGTCTTGTCCAGCTTGAGATACTCCCGTAACGCCGGGTTCTCGAGAGTTTGCAATTCATCGTACATGGCGGGCTTGCCGTCATAGTGCCCGTCGGCGATATCCTTCAAGAACAAATCGACTTCTTCGTTCGGGATGATGTAGCCGATATTTTCCGTGCCGCCGCCCACCAGGTGGCTGAAAGCGACGCCGATCATCTTGTCGCCGGCGATCGCAGGTCCGCCGCTGTTGCCCGGGTTGATGGCGGCGTCGACTTGGATGCGCAGGCCCGACACCGGATAGTTGTAAGCCACGAACTCGATGCGCGACACGATTCCCTTGGTGATGGACAATGAATTGCCGCCGGTCGGGAAGCCATAGGCCAATACCGCGTCCTTGATGTGCGGCAACTTGCTGGCGCGCGCCAGCGGCGGATGGGTATCGAAGAATGTCGGGTCGTCGAGCTGCAATACGGCTAGGTCGATTCCGGGGGCCACGGCCACGACCGTCGCCGGCAGCTTGTCTCCGGCCGCATTCGCCTGAATCTGTATCTGGCTGGCGTACAGAGCCACGTGCGCATTGGTCAGGATGCGCTTGCCTTCGATCACGACGCCGGAGGCCGAGATTTCAGTTGGCGCCTGCTTGGTCCAGGGCTTGAAGGGATCCGGGTAGCGCATGGTGGCAAAGATCTTCACCACCGAATTTTCGATGGATGGCGTCTGGTCTGCCGCGGCCGCACGGGCAGTCGATCCCAGCGTCGCCACCGCATTGAATCCGCAAAGCAGATAGAAGCCGACCAACGCAAGCCGCTTGGGTGATGTCATGTGTGCTGTCGAGTCCCTATTTTCCATCCACGGAGAAGGCGAGCAGGGTGTTGCCGGAATTGACGTACACGGTGCCGTTCACGATGGTGGCTCCGCCACGATCCAACGGTCCGCCGCTTGCCTTGACGCCGTTCTTGGTTTGCAAGTCCCTGGCCGTGTCGAAGTCCCACAAGATCTTGCCGTCGATGGTCGAGTAGGACCGCAGGTGCCCGTCCAACGATCCGGAAAAGGCGCTGCCCGGCATGACCGTGACGGCCTGTGACTGCGCATGCGAGCAGGCGTGTTGACCCCAGGCGCAGGCGGGCTCAGGCGACGGCGTGTGCCAACGCGCGACGCCGGTCGTGATGTCGAGCGCCGTCAAGCTCCCGGATGCATTGGCGGGCTGAGCCAGTACGCCGGACAAGGCGACATACAGGTTGCGGTGATCCGCCGCCAGCCCCCACGCAATGCCACCGGCAGTGCCGGCAACGCCGGGACTCGCCGCGCCCGCTGCGGCCGTTCCCGCGCTCGGCGCGCCGGGACCCGTTGTAGCCGGGCCGGCGGCAGGGGCGCCGATCTTCGTCTGCCAGAGGATTTCGCCGCCGTGATCGGGGTCCAGACCATAGACCACGCCTGACTTCTGCCCTGCCAATAGCAGCTGATTGCCGGTCGCCAGCGTCCTCAACACAGGAGAGCTCAAAAAGCCGGCGGCGCCCATTACCGCATCCGGCCGGGGCAGTTGCTTGACCCATCGCAGTTTGCCGTCCGCCAGATCGAAGGCCACGACGGCATCGGTCAATGACTGCTCCATGCCGGTGGGTGAGCTGCCGGTGGCCACGTACAGCACATTGCGCTTGGTGTCGATGGTCGGCGCGGAGGAGACCGCCGCGCCCGACGGGCCGAATTCCTGGATACCCATGCCGTTCTTGCGGGTCGGTTGCGGCTCTTCGAGAACGGTATAGCTCTTCCACTCCACCTTGCCCGTTGCCATGTCCAACGACGCGACGCTGCCGCGAAAGGTGCAGCAGCCATAGCCGGGGTTGGCGGCCGCGGCGTCCTCGGTCGAGGATACGGCCACGTACAGGCGGTCGTTGTACAGCGCCGGCGCGCCGAGGATGCGCGCCGATGGATGGGTGTCCACCTGGGTTTTCCACAGTAGGGTTCCCTTCTGTGCATCCAGTGCATAGACCGCGCCGGTATCGTCGCCGAAGAAGGCGGCGCTCGGCGCCTTGATGACGTCCAGATGCGCCAGGGTGCGCTTCAGGCGGCGAGGCAGGGCGGCGACTTTGGCGCGCGCGAGCTCGCCGATGGTCACCGCCGTGCGACTGCCGGCCGCGGCATCATAGGTCCAATAGGTGCAGCCGGTCTTGGCGTCGAGCGAATAGACGCGGCCCGTGGAACTGGTGACGAACACGCGATCATCGACGACGGTAGGCTGGCCGAATTCCGTGCCGTTCGCGTAGCCGAACGCCCACTTCAAGGCAAGCTTGGGCACGTCGCTGGCGCGAATCGCGGGCTCGGGTTGGTATCGAGTATTGTCGAGACTGCGGCCCCAGCCATTCCACTGGACGCTGCCGAGGGCGACGGCGCCGGCGCCGGTTGGACAGGCGTTGTCCCCCAGGGCGACGTTGGCGGCGCCGCCGAGCAGCAGCGCCACGAATGCACCGGAAATCGCCTGAGCTCGCGCCGCCATCGATCAGCGCTTGTCTATCGGCTGGTAGTCTCGCAGCGTGGGGCCGGTATAGAGCTGCCGGGGGCGGCCAATTCTCATGTGAGGATCGGACACCATTTCCTGCCACTGCGCCACCCAGCCGGCGGTGCGCGCGATGGCGAACATCACGGTGAACATGGAGCGCGGAATGCCGAGCGCGCTGTAGATGATGCCGGAGTAGAAATCGACGTTCGGATACAGCTTGCGCGCCACGAAGTACTCGTCCTTGAGCGCAATCTCCTCCAATTTGAGCGCCAGCTCGAACAGCGGGTTGTTGGTCTTGCCGAGCTTCTCGAGCACGCGGTAGCACATGCCGCGAATGATCTTGGCGCGCGGATCGAAGTTCTTGTAGACGCGGTGCCCGAATCCCATCAGCCGCACGTGATCGCTCTTGTCCTTGACGCGGTTGAGGAATTTATCGATGTTGGCCACCGAGCCGATGCCGTCCAGCATGTCGAGCACGGCTTCATTGGCGCCGCCGTGCGCCGGGCCCCACAGAGCGGAGACTCCCGCCGAGATCGCGGCGTAAGGGTTGGCGCCGGTGCTGCCGGCCAGGCGCACGGTCGAGGTGCTCGCGTTCTGCTCGTGATCCGCGTGCAGGATGAATAGCAAGTCCAGGGCCTCGGCCGCGACCGGATCGATGGCATACGGCTCGCACGGGACCGCGAAGAACATGTTCAGCATGTTGGCGCAGTAGCGCAGATCGTTGCGCGGGTAGATGAAAGGCTGTCCGAGCGTATGCTTGTAGGCGGCGGCGGCGATGGTCGGCAGTTTCGCGATGATTCGATGCGCGAAAATCTCGCGCTGCCGCGGGTCCGCGATGTCGGTCGAGTCCTGATAGAACGCGGCCATCGAGGCGACCACGGCGGACACCATGGCCATGGGATGCGCATCGTGGTGGAAACCCTGGAAAAAGCGCAGCAATTGCTCGTTGACCATGGTGTGCCGGGTGATGGAATTCTGGAAGGCGCAAAGCTCCGCCTTGGTCGGCAGGCTGCCATTGATCAACAGATTGGCCACCTCGAGAAAGCTCGATTTCTCAGCGAGCTGCTCCACCGGGTAGCCCCGGTACAGCAGCATGCCGGCGTCGCCGTCAATGTAGGTGATCTTGCTTTCCGTGCTCGCCGTGGCCATGAAGCCCGGATCGAAGGTGAATACACCCTGCTCCTTGGTCAGATTCGAAATGTCGAGCGCTTCGGGTCCGATGGTTCCCGAGATGGCATTCAGCGGGGTGGTCTTTCCGGTCGCGAGATTCTTGAGTTCGTATTTCGTGCTCATGCGCTGTTCCGACGGAGATGTATGGGGGATTCGGGGGCTCGTTTATGACCCCGCAGCCTTGCACGGCCGTACATCGGAATCAAGGGAGCCGGTCCGCGGGCGCGAAACCGCCTTGCGGCTGCGCACTCGCACTCGGGAAGTCGCGTCTACGAGGACGCGGCGCATGGGCCGAGGGCGCATGGACCTCGGAAAGTCCGCGCGCCCTCGCGCGTGCAGAACGAACTCGCGAACTTAGGCTTTCGCCGCCGTCGCATACTTCTTGCGGAACTTATCGACGCGGCCGCCGGTATCCACAATTTTCTGCTTGCCCGTATAGAACGGATGGCAATTGGAGCAAACTTCGACCTGCAGATCCTGCCCGATGGTCGATCGGGTCTCGAACTGGTTACCGCAGGTGCAAGTGACCGAGATGACTTTATATTCTGGATGGATGCCGGCTTTCATAGGAACCTCACGTGTGCAAGTAGCGGCAGAATCGACGAGCCCGCGAAGGTGCCCATCGCCACGCCTTGATTCCCCTCTGGATTTTTTGGCACGACCTTACGATCGGTACCATAAACCGGGCCGATCATATTATCCGTCGGTCTTAGTTACTGCAATATCTTTGACATAAGCCCTGCAGCGACAATCTCTTGCAAGTTTGTCCACAATAACTGTGGATAAGTCTGTGGACGGCGAGCAAGTCGTTCGATTCATACAGCAGAAATTCGAGTAATTGTTAACTTGGTCAAAAAATAGACAAGTCGCTTTGTTGTTATATTTCAATAGATTAGGAGATGCATCTGACCTACTGCTGGTGCAATGTGCTGTAGGTGCCCCTTTGTGCGGGGTCCAAGCCTCGGTGTGCATAAGCTTAGGCGAGAAAACTCGCCTGCAGATCGTTTAGGAAGCGTCGGCCCAGCTCGGTGGGGCGCCAGACGTCCGCGTGACCGTGGAGCAGCCCGCGGGTCTCCCCATCGGCCAATTTGGCCTGCACCGACTCGATTTCCAGACCGGTTTTGCGCCGGTAGTCGCTGACCGTGAAGCCCTCGTTGAGCCGCAGGGCATTCAGCATGAATTCGAAGGGCAAATCCTTCGGCAGGATGAAGGAGCTTTCTCCGATACCCGCCTCTGGCGCGCGCCGCACCTGCTCCTGATATTCGCGCGGCTGTTTGGGTTTGACAGTGCGCAGAATGCGTCCCGGCAGGGCGAGACTCAACTTACCGTGCGCTCCGGCGCCGATGCCGACGTAGTCGCCGAACAGCCAATAATTGAGATTGTGGCGGCAACGCCTGCCTGCACGGGCATAGGCGGAGACTTCGTACTGCGCATAGCCGGCATCGGCCAATAGTTGCTGACCTGCCGTTTGCATCTGCCACGCAACATCCTCATCCGGCATTTGGGGCGGCCGGGCATGAAACACGGTTCCCGGCTCGAGCGTGAGTTGATAGTAGGAGATGTGGGCGGGGCCGAGCGAGCAGGCGGTGCGGACATCCTGCAGCGCCTCCTCGAGCGTCTGCTGCGGCAACGCATACATCAAATCGAGGTTGAAATTATCGAGCTTGGCTGCGCGCAGTTCCGCGACCGCGCGATGCGTGTCCTCGGCCGAGTGGATGCGGCCCAGGATCTCGAGCGCGCGCGGCGTAAAGCTCTGCGCGCCCAAGGACACCCGATTGATGCCGGCATCCCGATATCCTGCGAACCGGCCGCGCTCGATGGTTCCCGGATTGGCTTCCAGGGTGATCTCCGCATCGGAGGCGAATGCAATTCGCTGCCGCAGTGTGCCGAGCAGTGCGCTGAAATCATCCGGCTGGAACAGGCTGGGCGTGCCGCCGCCGAAGAAAACGCTGTCTATCCTGCGGCCGCGCAGCCGCGGCAGTTCCGCGTCGAAATCCCGGATCAGAGTGTCGATGTACGCGCTGTCGGGCGCAGCCGACTTCAATTGATGTGAATTGAAATCGCAGTACGGGCACTTGCGCACGCACCAAGGCATGTGAACGTACAGGGCCAGCGAGGTCACGTGCGCGGCCCGGCCTGCTCGCGCGCCGCCAATCGATCCCGCAGGGCGCGCAGCGCGATGCCGCGATGGCTGAGGCGATTCTTGTGCCCGGCCTGCAGCTGCGCCGCGGTGACCCCGAGATCCGGTAGCCAGAAATACGGATCGTAGCCGAAACCTCCCGTCCCGCGCGGGGCGTCGATGATCAGTCCCTCCCACACGCCTTCGGCGATCACGGGCGCCGCGTCCTCGGCGCCCGCCACGAAGGCCAGGACACATCGATAGCGGGCGCGGCGCTGCCCGCCCGCAATTCCGGCAAGGGCGCTCAGCAGCTTGGCGTTGTTGGCGGCGTCGTCGGCTTCGGGCCCGGCAAAGCGCGCGGAGAAGATGCCCGGTGCCCCGCCGAGCGCATCGACTTCCAGGCCGGAGTCGTCCGCAATGGCTGCAACAGGCGGCGCCACGGCGCCCCGCACGCCCGCCGCGGTCGAGGCTGCCGCCGCCGCCGCGTGTCTTGCCTTGAGCAGGGCGTTCTCGAGAAAGCTCGCGCCGGTCTCCTCGGGCGAAGCGATGCCCAAATCTGCCAGGCTGCGCAAATCGAATGGCAGATCGGACAGCAGCGCGCGGAACTCTAGAAGCTTGCCCGGGTTGCCGGTGGCGACGATGAGCGGCCTATGCGGCACGTGCGCTGAGTTGGGCGGCATGCAGGCGAGCGATGCCCGAGGCCGCCAGGTCCAGCAATTGGTCAAGCTCATGGCGGCGAAACGCGTGGCCTTCGGCGGTGCCCTGCACTTCGACGAAGGCGCCTCCGCTGTTCATGACGACGTTCATGTCCGTCTCGGCATTGGAGTCCTCGGCATAGTCCAAGTCGAGTACCGGGGTGCCGCGGTAGATTCCCACGGACACCGCGGCCACCTGGCCGTGCAAGGGGTTCGCGCCGATGGCGCGCCGCTTGAGCAGGGTGTCCACGGCATCGGCCAAGGCCACGAATCCGCCCGTGATCGCCGCGGTTCGCGTGCCGCCGTCCGCCTGCAATACATCGCAGTCGATGGTGACGGTGCGCTCGCCCAGGCCCTTGAGGTCGACCACCGCCCGCAGCGCCCGCCCGATCAGGCGCTGTATCTCCTGGGTGCGGCCCGTCTGTTTGCCGCGTGCCGCCTCGCGCGCCGAACGAGTGTGAGTCGCCCGCGGCAGCATTCCGTATTCGGCGGTCACCCAGCCCTGCGCCTGGCCGCGCAGGAACGAGGGCACGCTCTCCTCGATGCTGGCCGTGCACAGGACCCGCGTCGCGCCGAAGGCCACCAATACCGAGCCTTCGGCGTGCCGGGTATAGCCGCGCTCGAAACTCAGTTCGCGCAGCTCATCGGCGGCCCGGCCGCTCGGGCGGATACTCACGCTGCCCGCCAGCGCAGCGCGGCCGCACTGGCGTTGTCGCTATAGGGTGCCGAGGCCTCCACGGCCTGCGTCCCAAGATCGGTCAGAGTTTCGCGCAGGGGCTTGCCTGCGCTCTGCGCGAAGCGCACGAAATCCTGGTCTCGCAGGTTCGCCCACACGCCGTCGGTACACAGCAGCAGTACGTCGCCGGATTTGAGCTTGCGCCGGGTCGATATGCTCATCTCGGGCAAAGCGGCGTCTCCGCCCAGGCAGCACTCGACATAGTTGCGCATGGGATGGCCGTGAACTTCGGCCTCCGTGATCAGTCCTTCGCGCAGCAGCACTTCCACATGGCTGTGATCGCGCGTGCGCTCGAGCACCTGGGCCTGCCGCAGCTGATAAATGCGGCTATCCCCCACATGCGCCCAGTAGGCCGCGGAGTCCTGCACCAGGCACAGGGCACAGGTGGCGCGCGGGCGCGCTTCGACGCTCAACCCGACTCCGAGCTTCACGACTTCCTCGTGCGCGCGGCCGAGCGACAGATGCATGAAACCCAGCGGATCGAAAATTGGGTGCGGAGTTTGCCAGAACGCTTCGAGCAGCGTCGAGAGCGCGGTTTCCGCGGCGCGCGCGCCTTCCGCGTGGCCGCCCATGCCGTCGATGACGACCAATAACACCGCATGATCGGCGGCTGCCACCGCGACTCGGTCTTGATTTTCTTCGCGGTGGCCGATGAGGCTGACATCCGCGGTCTCGATCTGCAATGACAGCTCCCGGGCATCTGATAGACTGAACTGAAGGATTATGGCCGATTTTAGCTTCAGACCCCTATGATTCGTAGCATGACCGGCTTTGCGCGGCGCGAGCGCCAGTTCCCCTGGGGATTGTTGGCCTGGGAATTGAAGACGGTCAATCATCGTTTCCTGGAAATGGGCTGCCGGTTGCCCGAGGAATTCCGGGCAGCCGAAGCGGAATTCCGTCAGAGCATCGCCGCCGCCGTGCGCCGCGGCAAAGTGGAATGTTCCCTGCATTTTCGCCCCGCGGTCGTTTCAGGCGCGCTCGAGGTCGATGCCGATCTGCTGTCGAGCCTCACCCAGCGCGCGCAGGCGATCGCCGCCCAGGCGGGCGCCGCGGCGCGCATCGACGTCCTGGATTTACTGCGTTGGCCGGGCGTGATTCGAGACGGCAGCCGCGACCAGGCACCCATGATCGCCGCCGCGCACGCATTGCTCGCCGACGCGCTGGCGGAGCTCGCCCGCTTTCGCGACAGCGAAGGAGGCCGCCTGCGCGACGCCTTGGAGCAGCGCTGTGCCGGCCTGATCGAGTTCGCCGCGCGCGTCGCCGACCGGTTGCCGGAGGTGCGGGCAAGAATGCGCGCGAAACTGCTCGAGCGAATCGCGCAGCTGGTGAGCGATGTCGACCAGGACCGGCTGGAACAGGAACTGGCGATCCTCGCGCAGCGCCTGGACGTGGACGAGGAAATCGAGCGCCTGCGCGGCCATGTCACGGAAGTGCGCAAAGCCTTCGGCGGCCAGGAACCCGCCGGCCGGCGCCTGGATTTCCTGATGCAGGAACTGAACCGCGAGGCCAACACTCTGTCATCGAAGTCCCAGGACATCGAAACCACCCGGGCGGCCGTCGACATGAAGGTGCTGATCGAGCAAATGCGCGAGCAAGTGCAGAACATCGAGTAAAGGTCGATGCAACGCGGCCGACTATATGTGGTGTCTGCGCCCTCCGGCGCCGGCAAGACCAGCCTGGTGAAGGCGCTGATGGAGCGCGAGCCGGGCATCCGCTTCTCCGTGTCCTACACCACGCGCAAGCCGCGGCCCAACGAGGTTCCCGGTCGGGATTATCACTTCGTGACCGCGGAACGTTTTGCGGAGATGGTGACCCGAGGCGAGTTCCTCGAGCACGCGCAGGTTTTCGACAATTGCTACGGTACCGGTGTTCACACCGTCGAAGAGGCGCTTGTCAACGGTGAGCAGCTCCTGCTGGAAATCGACTGGCAGGGCGCGGCCCAGGTGCGCGCCCGGCTGCCGGAGGCGCGCAGCATTTTCATCCTGCCGCCCTCGCGCGCCTCATTGGAGCAGCGGCTCAGGGCCCGCAGCACCGACTCGGACCAGGTGATCGAGCGGCGGCTGCGGGACGCCGCGCAGGATCTCACGCACTGGGCCGAATTCGACTACGTGGTGATCAACGATCGCTTCGAGGCCGCGCTCGCGGATTTGCAGGCCATCGTCGAAGACCGCGGCGCCCCTCTGGTCGCGCAGCGATCCGAAGTGAGGCGCCTGGCCGGGGAATTGCAGAAACCCCAGTAGGAATTGCAGAAATCCCCTAGACGCGCAGCCGCGGCCTGAATTGGCCAGATCCCGGGGTTTTCTGCTATTCTTACAATCCCTCTAACGGAACCCTTGAGTATGGCGCGCATCACTGTCGAAGACTGTCTGCAGAACGAACCCAACCTATTCAACCTGGTGTTGCTGGCGGCGAAACGCGCCAGGCGCCTCGCCAACGGGGCGGAAGCCACGGTGGAATGGGAGAACGACAAGCCGACCGTGGTGGCGCTGCGCGAGATTGCCGCCGGAAATATCACGCTCGAAATGTTGGAAGAGCCCGAAGAGCCGGCGCAGCCGCCGGTGAGCGAGCTGGACATGCCGTCGGATTTCCGCGCCCCGCAACTCGGCCTTGGGGACTAACCAAGACCGGTCAACCCAAGAGCGCCGATGGACTATGCGTCTTCCATACTTGGTTTCCTACCCGGTGGAAGACGCTCCACCGGGATCAGTCAGCTCTTAGATAAGCTCGAAGCCTACCTCTCGCCCGCGCAAGTCGAGCGGGTGCGCGAAGCCTACGAATTCGGGGCCGAAAAGCATCGCGGCCAGAAGCGCGTTTCCGGCGAGCCCTACATCACCCACCCGGTCGCGGTGGCGGACATTCTTGCGGACCTGCGTTTGGACGCCGACACCTTGGTGGCGGCGATCTTGCACGACGTCATCGAGGACACGCCGACGGCCAAGGCCGAGATTGCCTCCATTTTCGGGCAGGTCGTGGCGGAGCTGGTCGACGGCGTCAGCAAGCTCGATCAGATTCAGTTCAAGAATCGCCAGGAGGCTCAAGCCGAGAGCTTCCGCAAGATGCTGCTGGCCATGGTGCGCGACATCCGGGTCATCATGGTCAAGCTCGCGGACCGCATGCACAACATGCGCACCCTCGGGGTGATGCCGCCCGTCAAGCGCCGCCGCAGCGCCCGGGAGACCTTGGAGATTTACGCGCCCATCGCCGAGCGGCTCGGACTGTACGCGGTCAAGCTCGAGCTCGAGGACCTGGGCTTCAGAGCCCTGTATCCCTACCGCTACAAGGTGCTCGAGCGGGAACTGAAGCGCGCGCGCGGCAACCAAAAGGAATTCATCGGCAAGATCGCCGAAACCTTCAAGGGCGCACTGAAGAAATCCGAGATCGCCGGCGGCGTGGAAGGCCGGGAAAAGCATCTCTACAGCATCTACAAGAAGATGCAGAACAAGAAAATCTCGCTGAATGAAATGGTCGACGTGTACGGTTTTCGCATCATCGTCGACAGCGCCGACACCTGCTACCGCACCTTGGGGCTGGTGCACAGCGTCTACAAACCCATGCCGGGGCGATTCAAGGACTACATCGCCATCCCCCGCGTCAATGGTTATCAGTCCCTGCACACGACCCTGTTCGGCCCCAATGGCATACCCATCGAGGTGCAGATCCGCTCCGAGCAGATGCATCGCGTCGCGGAGTCCGGCATCGCCGCGCACTGGAAGTACAAATCCGGCGGAGATACTTTCGGCGGCATCGAGCACGACCGCGCCCGCGAGTGGCTGGCGAGCCTGGTGCAAATCCAGGAAGGCGGCAGTTCCGAGGAATTCCTCGAGAGCGTCAAGGTCGACCTGTTCCCGGACAAGGTCTACGTGTTCACTCCGAAGGGCAAGATCCTGAGGCTGCCGAGCGGCGCCACGGCGGTGGATTTCGCCTATGCCATCCACACCGACGTCGGCAACCGCTGCGTGGCGGCCAAGGTCGACCGGCGCCTGGTTCCGCTGCGCACGCCGCTGCGCAATGGGCAAACGGTGGAGATCATCACGGCCAAGGGCGCCACGCCGAACCCCTCCTGGTCGAGCTTCCTGGTGACGGCCAAGGCGCGCGCCGCGATCCGTGCCTATCTGAAGAATCTCAAGCGCGGCGAGGCGTTGGAATTGGGCAAGCGCCTGCTGGGGCTGGCGCTCGAAGAGTTTTCGCTCAACTTGAAGAAGATTCCGGCAGCGGAGATCGACGCGGTGGTCAAGGAGTTCAACCTGAAGGACGCCGCTGAGCTGTACGAGAAAATCGGCCTGGGAGAGCGCTTGGCCCCGCTGGTGGCGCGGCGCCTGCAGCCGGCGCACGACGGCGGCGAGCACGCGGGGACGCACGGCGGCCCGCTGATGATCGCCGGCACCGAAGGCTTGCTGGTCACCTACGCGCGCTGCTGCTTCCCCATCCCGAACGATCCCATCATGGCGTACTTGAGCGCCGGCCGAGGTGTGATGATTCATCGGCAGAATTGCGGTAATCTCGCGGAGTACCGCAAGCAACCGGAGAAGTGGCTGTCGGTTGCCTGGGAAGCGACGCAAGGCCGCTCGTTCAGTTGCGAGATTCAATTGGAAATCAACAACCGGGTGGGCGTGCTGGCCGCCGTGGCTTCCAGCATTGCGGGAACCGAAACCAATATCGATCAGGTGTCGTTGGAAGAGCGCGATGTGAGCAGCTCCTCTCTGAAATTTCAGCTGCAGGTTCGCGACCGCAGGCACCTGGCGCAGGTCATCAAGACCATCCGGCGCATGCCGGATGTGCAGCGGGTGTTTCGCACGTTGGCGTGAGCATCGACGCATCGGCCGCCGCGGCCGGCCGTATCATCAACCCATCAGCAAGGCCAAAGCCATGAGCAAACAAATCGTTTCTACGTCCGCGGCGCCCGCCGCCATCGGCCCTTATTCTCAAGCGGTTCGAGCCGGCAATACGCTGTGGCTCTCGGGCCAGATCCCCTTGGACCCGGCCACCAAAGAACTGGTCACCGGCGACATCGAAGTGCAGGCGCGCCGCGTCTTTGAAAACATCAAGGCGGTCATCGCGGCCGCCGGCGGCAGTTTCGACGCCGTGGTCAAGACGACGATTTTCTTGACCGATCTCGGGCACTTCGCGCAGGTCAACAAGGTCATGGCCGAATACTTCCGCGAGCCCTATCCCGCCCGATCCACCGTCGGCGTGGCCGCGCTACCGCGCGGAGCCCAGGTCGAAGTGGAGTGCATCGTCGCGCTGTGACCGAGCCCAAGCCGGTCACGGTGTTGCGCGGCGTCGGCGCTGCGCTTGCGCAGCGGTTGAGCGCGCTGGGCGTTCAAACCGTCCAGGATCTGTTATTCCTATTGCCGCTGCGCTACGAGGACCGCACCCGAGTGGTGCCCCTCGGAGAGCTGTACGCCGGGCAGCGCGCGGCGGTGGAAGGCGAAGTCCTGCTCACCGAAGTGGTGTTTCGCGGTCGGCGGCAGATGTTGTGCAAAATCGGCGACGGAACCGGCTTCCTGATGCTGCGCTTCTTCCATTTTACGGCGCAGCAGCAGAGCGGCCTGGCCCGCGGCGCGCGCATTCGCTGCTTCGGCGAAGCGCGCCGTGGTCCCCAGGGCCTTGAAATCGTGCACCCCGAGTATCGGCGCGTCGACCCGAATGCCGCAGCGGCGCCCGAGGAACATCTCACGCCCACATATCCATTGACCGAGGGCGTGACGCAGGGACGCTTGCGCATGCTGGTCGGAATGGCGCTGGATCAGACCGGCGCCGGGGACGTCGAGGATTGGCTGCCCGCATCCCTCTTGGCCGATTCTCGCCTGCCCTCGCTGCGCGACGCGCTGCACTTCGTGCATCGTCCGCCCACCGACGCTCCCGTGGAGCTGTTGTTGAGCGGACGTCACCCGGCGCAGCGCCGATTGGCCTTCGAGGAGTTGCTCGCGCATCAGCTGTCGCTGAAGCTGCTGCGCCAGCGCATCCAGAGCGATCCGGGCTGGCCGCTGGCATCGGACGGCGCCCTCAAGGCGAAGCTGCTGGCCGCGTTGCCGTTTCGATTGACGCAGGCGCAGCAGCGCGCGCTGCTCGAGATCGAGAGCGATCTTCGCCTGGGCAAGCCCATGCTGCGCCTGGTGCAGGGGGATGTGGGCTGCGGCAAGACGCTGGTGGCGGCGCTGGCCGCCACTCAAGCCGTGCAGACCGGCCGGCAAGTGGCGCTGATGGCGCCCACCGAGCTGCTGGCCGATCAACACGCGCAGAATTTTCGGCGCTGGTTCGAACCCTTGGGGGTGGCAGTGGCGCTGCTCACCGGCAGGCAGACCGGCAAGGCGCGCAGCGCCGTGCTCGAGGGAATCCGCGCCGGACACGCGCCCATCGTCGTCGGCACGCATGCCTTGTTTCAGGAGAGCGTCGAATTCGGCGAGCTGGCCCTGGTCATCGTCGACGAGCAGCATCGCTTCGGCGTGCACCAGCGCCTGAGCCTGCGCGAAAAAGGCGCGGCGGACGGCCATCAGCCACATCAATTGATCATGACGGCGACACCCATTCCCCGCACCCTGGCCATGACCGCCTACGCGGACCTCGATGTCTCCGTAATCGATGAGCTTCCGCCCGGACGCTCGCCCGTAAAAACCGTGGTGCTGGCGCAAGCGCGCCGCGACGAAGTAGTGCAAAGGATTCGCAGCGCCTGTCTCGAAGGGCGGCAAAGTTACTGGGTCTGCCCGCTCATCGACGAATCCGCAGAAATGCCTTACCAGGCCGCGGAGGAAACGGCCGCGGCGCTGGCCGCCGCCCTGCCCGAGCTGTGCGTCGGACTGGTCCACGGACGCATGCCGGCCGCGGCGAAGGAGGGCTCGATGCGGCGTTTCAAGGAGGGGAAAATCCAGTTGCTGGTGGCCACCACGGTCATCGAGGTGGGCGTCGACGTGCCGAATGCGACGCTCATGGTGATCGAGAATGCCGAACGGCTGGGTCTCGCGCAGCTGCACCAGCTGCGCGGCCGCGTCGGCCGCGGCGAGCACGCCAGCTCATGCCTGCTGCTGTACCGCTCCCCGCTGTCGCCGCTGGCGCGCGAGCGGTTGGCCGTGATGCGCAACACCAATGACGGATTCGAGGTCGCTCGGCGCGATCTGGAATTGCGCGGTCCGGGTGAATTGCTGGGAACGCGCCAGACCGGCCTCGCCCAGATGCGGGTTGCCGATCTATTGCGCGATTCCGACCTGCTGCCCCGAGTGCAGATCGCCGCGGAGGCCCTGCTGCGCGATTGGCCCTTGCATGTGGCGCCGCTCGTCGGCCGCTGGGTGGGACATGCGGAGCAATACGGCCGCGTCGGTTAGAATGCCGCATGGCCCCGACACGACCCTCGAAAACGCCCGCCGATTCCATCCAGTGGCTCCCCGCCGAGCGCCTCGGACAATTATCCGTGGACGCCCACGTGCGCCCGTGGCTGATCGGCAAGGGCTTGCTCACGCTGCGCATGAAGGCGCTATGCGGCGAGCACTTTGCCCTGCGGCTGGTGGATCAATGGACCGGACTGCTGAGCGGCTCGCTCCGATCGGCGCTGAGTTCGCCGGACAACGCCGCCCTGTTCCGCGACGTGGAGCTGTTCCACGGAGAGAATGTTTGGGTGTTCGAGCAGACGGTGATGCCGGATTCCACGCTGTGCGCTCATCCCTGGCTCGCCGAGCTGGGCGATTGCGCGTTGGGCGAGACGCTGAGCGATTTGTCGGGAGTCGAGCGCAGTTCCTACGAGTACGCGTGGCTGTGCGCGGATGACGCCGTGACGGCGCGGGCGCTGCGCGATGCCGAAGTCAGGCCCGCCGGCCTATGGGCGCGCCGCACTCGGCTGTCGTTGCGCGGCGCGCCGCTGCTGGTGCACGAGCTCATCCTGCCGGCCGTGGGCCGCGCCTAGGCCGCCGCAGCGTGCGATTGCCGCGCTCAGGAATCGAGTTGATCGAGCAGATCGCCCAGCGCTGGCGCTGGATGGCGTTCCGCATCCGATTCCACCCATGGACCATTCATGAGCTGCCGCGCACCGTCAATACATTGGCCGACTATGCGCGCCTCATGCGGCTGGACCGCCCGATCGGCATCTGGCTGCTGCTCTGGCCGACCTTGTGGGCCCTGTGGATCAGCAGCCGCGGCAAGCCGAACCCCCACGTATTCATCATCTTCGTGGCCGGCACCGTGCTCATGCGCTCCGCCGGCTGCGCCATCAATGACTATGCCGATCGCAGCTTCGACCCGCGGGTGGCCCGCACCAAGGACAGGCCGCTCGCAGCAGGGCGCATCTCCACTCTCGAGGCGCTGATGCTGTTCGCGGTACTGTCTCTGACGGCTTTGATGCTGGCATTGCAGTTGGACAAGTCGACGCTGCTGCTCGCCGTCATTGGCGGGTTTCTCGCGATCACTTACCCCTTCGTCAAGCGCTTTCTCCCGGTGCCGCAGATGTACCTGGGCGTGACTTTCGGCTGGGGAATTCCCATGGCCTTCATGGCGCAGTACGGGCAGGTACCGCGGGTGGCATGGCTGTTGCTGCTCGCCAATGTGCTGTGGGTGACCGTGTACGACACGATCTATGCCATGGTGGATCGCGACGACGACCTCAAGATCGGCGTGCGCTCCACCGCGATCCTGTTCGGCGATTCGGATCGCCACATCATCGCTGTATTGCAGATATTGACGCTGCTGTCGCTGTATCTGCTCGGGGACAGCATCCACATGGGCCACTGGTACCACGCGGGGCTGGGCACGGGCGCGGCGTTTTTCGCCTATCAGTTGTGGCTGATCCGCGGGCGCGATCGCGAGGCCTGCTTTCGTGCCTTTCTCAACAACAATTACTTCGGCATGGCCGTATTCGTCGGCATGGCATTGGAATATCAATTTGCGCGCTGAGGGCCCGGGACTGCGGCAGGCGGCGCCGTGAAGTTCGGCGGCGTTCTGCTCATCGTCTGCGGCGCCACTGCCGCCGGCTGCGGGGGCGATCCGGCCGGCCTCGCTCCGGTGAGGCTGCGCCACGACCCCCCGGTGTCGCAATTGACCGCCGAGCAACTCAGAGCGCTGTCGATCGACTGCGAGAAATATGCGCGCAATGACACTATGCGGGGGCGCTACGATGCCCAGTATTGCGAGGACGCCATCGCCGCCTGGGGCGATTCACCCTTGCAAATGGTCACGATACCGGCGGCCCGCCCGGCATCGCCCTCCGCTCAGTGAATCCTTCGTCAACCATCTCAGACCTTCTTGGTTGACTAGCGAGGCGGGGCACCGAATACTCGCCTCCCGACACTCGTGAGGTACCTGTGACAGTACGCAATGATTGGACGCTCGCCGAGGTCCAGGCGCTTTTCGAGCTGCCGCTCATGGACTTGATCTATGCGGCGCAGGGCGTTCACCGGCGCCATCAAGTGCCGAACAGTGTGCAAATCAGCACTCTGCTGAGCATCAAGACTGGGGCCTGCCCCGAGGATTGTGCTTATTGCCCACAAAGCGTGCGTTTCGATACGGGTCTCGAGCCCCAGGAGCTGCTCGAGCTGGAAGAAGTCGCCGACCGCGCGCGCGCCGCCAGGGAGTCGGGCGCCACGCGTTTCTGCATGGGCGCGGCCTATCGATCCCCGAAGCCGAAAGACCTGCGCAAAGTGCTCGCCATGATCCGCGAGGTGAAGGCTCTGGGAATGGAGACCTGCGCCACCTTAGGGATGCTGACTGCGGAACAGGCGCGGGAGCTGAAAGCCGCCGGCCTCGACTACTACAACCACAATCTCGACACCTCGCCGCAGTACTATCAGAAAATCATCAGCACCCGAACCTACCAGGACCGGCTCGATACCTTGGACGCCGTGCGCAATGCCGGGATGAATGTCTGCTGCGGCGGGATTGTGGGCATGGGCGAGCAGCCGCTGGACCGCGCGCAGCTGCTGCACACTCTGGCGACTCTGCCGGTGCACCCGCAAAGCGTTCCCATCAATCAGCTAGTGCGGGTCGCCGGGACGCCGCTGGCCGAGACGGCGGCATTGGATCCCTTCGATTTCGTACGCACCATTGCCGTTGCGCGCATCCTCATGCCGCGCTGCCACGTGCGGCTGTCGGCGGGCCGCAGCGAGATGAGCGACGAGCTGCAGGCGCTGTGCTTTCTGGCCGGCGCCAATTCCATCTTTTACGGCGAGAAGCTCCTGACCACGGGCAATCCCGATACGGCACACGATCAAAACCTGTTCCGACGGCTGAAAATCGTGGCCGAACCGGGCGCTCAAGCCGCGGCGGCCGGCGCGGCATCTCGCCCAGGTGTGGCGCCTCCCACGCCGAGCGCGGCGCCTTCCATTCCGAGCGCGGCGCCCCCCACGGAGAGCCGCTCGGCAACGGGCTGAACGTGCCGGAAGAACCCGCGCCGGATCGCTGGTCGGCCTTCGCACTCGACACCCCGCGGGTGCGGCGCTCCTTCGATCGCGCGGCGGCGACCTACGATGCCGCCGCCGTCCTGCAGACGCAGATTCGCGAGAGTTTGCTCGCCCGGCTGGATTTGGCGGCGCTAGCCCCGCGTATCGTGGTGGATGCCGGTGCCGGCACGGGCCATGCCTCAAAAGCACTTATACGTCGATATCCAAAGGCCTTGGTAATCGCCTGCGACTCCTCGCACTCCATGCTGCAAGCGGCCGGCCGCCGGCAATCCTGGCTGCGGCGCTTTAGCCGCCTGCGAGCCGACGCCTCGCGCCTGCCGCTAGCCGATGGCAGCGTCGAGCTGATCCTCAGCAATCTCATGCTGCAATGGTGCCAACCCGACATCGTGTTCGCCGAATTTCGCCGCGTGCTGGCGCCGCATGGCCTGCTGAGTTTCACCACCCTGGGTCCCGACACGCTGCGGGAGTTGCGCAGTGCCTGGGGCGCAGTGGACTCGCTCACCCATGTCAATCGATTCATCGATATGCATGACATCGGTGACGCCCTGGTGCGCGCCGGCTTCGCCTCACCGGTGCTGGACGTGGAGCGCCACACGCTCGCCTACTCCGATGTGCGGCGGATCGCGGCCGACCTGAAGCAGACCGGCGCCCACAACGCGACCTTGGGTCGGCCCAGGGGACTCACCGGGCGGCGACGATTCGCGGCATTCGAGGCAGCCTACGAGGCCTTTCGGCAGGACGGCCGCTTGCCTGCAACCTACGAAGTCGTGTTCGGCCACGCATGGTCCCCCGGCAGCGCCGCGCGGCGCCCCACCCCTGGGGGGGCCGCGGTGTCGCTGGACGACTTCAAGCAGCAGTTGCGCTCGCGGCGCCGCCCGTGATCCCGACCGCTCCGCACGCCCTATTCGTCACCGGCACCGATACCGGGGTCGGCAAGACCCGCGTGGCCACCGCTCTGTGTCGTGCCTGGGCGGCACGCGGCAAGCGCGTGGCGGCGATGAAGCCGGTGGCCTCGGGCTGCACGGCTACTGCGGCCGGTCTGCGCAACGACGATGCGCTGGCGCTGCTCGCCGCGATGAACGTGCGCGCCGAGTATTGCACGGTAAACCCCTACGCCTTTGCGCCGGCCATCGCGCCCCACATTGCGGCGGAGGAGGCCGGTGTCGCCATCGATTTCGACGTGCTGGACCGCGCCTATGAACGCTTGCGCATGCAGAGCGAGGTGCTGATCGTCGAAGGCGCGGGCGGTTGGTTGGCGCCGCTCGATGCCTCCCGCGGCTTTGCGGATCTAGCGGCGCGCTGGCAGATGGACGTGGTGTTGGTCGTCGGCCTGCGCCTTGGCTGCCTGAACCACGCGCTGCTGACGGCTGAATCCATCGAGCGACGCGGCCTGCGTCTGTGCGGCTGGGTGGCCAACAGCATCGATCCCGGGTTCGAACGCCTGCAGGAGAACTGCGCGACCCTGTTGAACCGGATATCGGCACCCTGCCTTGGTGTTTTGCCCTACGAGCCGCAGGCCGACCCGCAAACCTCGGCGAACAGCCTTGCGCTCCATGCATTGGCTGCCACAGCTGAGTTATCCTAGAAGGCATGGAACAGCGCATCGAACTGGTGCCGAATTGTTCGCTCAAACCCGCGGGTGCGCGGCTTTTATTTGGATCTACATGCCTGTTTTCCTTGGGTTTTGCGTTGATTTTTGTGTTCCACGGCTTCTGGCCCGTACTGCCTTTTTGGGCGCTCGAGATGCTGGCGCTCGGCGTTGCCTTGCGGACCAGCATGCGGCGTGGGAAATACACGCAAACGGTGCTGATCACGGACTCGCAGGTCAGTCTGGTGACGCGCTCGCGGCACGGCGCGCAAAAACAAGAGTTTGCTCGGCATTGGGCGAAGGTTAGACTTCGCAGTCCGCCGCGGCGACATGGTACGAGCCGGTTGACGATCGAAAGCCGCGGGCGGGCGTATGAGATCGGCAGTTTCCTCACCGAGGAGGAGCGCTGCCGTTTAGCGGAGCGATTGCGTTACTTGGTGGGCGGCATGAACGAGTCGCCGCCGCTTGAAATTGCGAACAGAGGGGATTGGAATTAGATGAGCGTTACCAGAGGCGATACTGACGACAGCAACTCGGCCCGCGGCTATGGAAGCGGTGCCCGGGCTCTAGCCCTCTTCCCGGCCCTCTGCGTGGCCCTGTGCCTGGGCGCCCTCGGGTTGGCGGTCCCCGCCGAGGCCAACACCTCGAACGGCTACAACCTGCCGCCCGGCGTCACCAGCCTGAGCCACGAAATCTACTCTTTGCACATGGAGGTCTTCTGGATCTGCGTCGGCATCGCCGTGGTGGTGTTCGGCGTGATGATTTATGCCCTGGTGAAGTTCCGGCACTCTCAAGGCGCCGTGGCCGACACCAACATGATCCACAGCACCAAGGTGGAGATCATCTGGACCATCATTCCGGTCGTGATCCTGGTGGTGATGGCGATCCCTGCGGCCAAGGTCATCCTCATGATGGAGGACACGCGCAATTCCGAACTGTCGATCCGCGTCACTGCGTATCAGTGGAAATGGCAGTATCAATACATGGACGCGGCGGACGGGATCAACTTCTTCTCGACCCTGGCGCGCGACTCGAATTTTGCCCGACAGCTGCATTCCGGCATCGACCCCAGGACGGTGCCCAACTATCTGCTGGAAGTCGATCACCCCCTGGTCATCCCGAGCGGAACCAAGGTGCGGCTCCTCCTCACGTCTCAGGATGTGATCCACGCTTGGTGGGTCCCTGATTTCGGCGCCAAGCGCTCCGCCGTTCCGGGTTTCGTCAATGAACTGTGGTTCAGGGTCGACCCCGGCAAGGAGGGCATCTATCGCGGGCAGTGCACCTCGCTGTGCGGCCGCGACCATGGCTTCATGCCCATCGTCGTGGATGTACGCACCCCCGACGACTTCAAGAAATGGGTGGATGAGCAGAAGGCCGCCCTGAAGCAGGCGGCTGCGCCCGCGGCCGACCCGCCGCATACCGCGCAAGTATTGCCGGCCGCGGCGAATTAACCTCGACGCATCTCAACGCACCTTACATATAGAGAGCTATTGCACCATGGCCAATGCCCACGCAAGCGACACCGCTCAACACGACGATCATCACGACCAGCCGGCGACGGGCATCAAGCGCTGGCTGTTCGCGACCAATCACAAAGACATCGGCACCATGTACCTGGTATTCAGTCTCATCATGTTCTTCATCGGCGGCTCGATGGCGATGGTGATTCGCGCGGAACTGTTTCAGCCCGGGCTGCAGCTGGTCGATCCGGCTTTCTTCAATGAAATGACGACCAATCATGCGCTGATCATGATTTTCGGCGCCGTCATGCCGGCATTCGTCGGTCTCGCCAATTGGATGATTCCGATGCAGATCGGCGCGCCCGACATGGCGCTGCCGCGCATGAACAACTTCAGTTTTTGGATTCTGCCGTTCGCCTTCACTCTGCTGCTGGCCACCTTGTTCGTGCCGGGCGGAGCCAACGCCGGCGGTTGGACCCTGTACCCGCCCCTGTCCCTGCAGGCCGGCGACGCCTTCCCCATGCTGATCTTCGCCATACACATGATGGGCGCCTCCTCGATCATGGGCGCGATCAATGTCATCGTGACCATCATGAACTTGCGCGCCCCCGGCATGACCTTGCTGAAGATGCCGCTGTTCGCCTGGTCCTGGCTGATCACGGCCTACCTGCTGATCGCCGTCATGCCGGTGCTCGCCGGCGCCGTGACCATGCTGCTCACCGATCATTTCTTCGGCACCAGCTTCTTCAATGCCGGCGGCGGCGGCGACCCGGTGATGTTCGAGCACATCTTCTGGTTCTTCGGACACCCCGAGGTGTACATCATGATTCTGCCGGCCTTCGGCATCATCTCGGAGATCCTGCCGACCTTCTCGCGCAAGCCTCTGTTCGGCGCGACCTCGATGATTTACGCCATCGCCTCGATCGCATTCCTGTCCTTCATCGTCTGGGGCCACCACATGTTCGTGGACGGGATGCCTGTGGCCGCGCAATTGTTCTACATGATGTCGACCATGCTGATCGCGGTTCCGACCGGCGTGAAGGTGTTCAACTGGACCGCGACCATGTGGCGCGGGTCATTGTCGTTCGAACCCCCGATGCTGTTCGCGATCGCCTTTCTGTTCCTGTTCTCCATCGGCGGCTTCTCGGGCTTGATGCTCGCCATCGTCCCGGCGGACTTCCAATACAACCAGACCTATTTCGTCGTCGCGCACTTCCACTATGTGCTGGTGCCGGGCGCCATCTTCGGGATCATGGCCGGGGTGTACTACTGGCTGCCGAAGTGGACCGGCCACATGTACAACCAGACGCTGGCCAAGTGGCATTTCTGGCTGTCGGCGATTTTCGTCAATGTCTTGTTCTTCCCACAGCATTTCTTGGGGCTCGCAGGCATGCCGCGGCGCATACCTGACTACGCCGTGCAGTTCACCGATTGGAACATGGTGTCGTCCATCGGCGGGTTCGCTTTCGGTCTGTCCCAGATCCTGTTCGCCATCGTGATCATCCAGTGCGTGCGCGGCGGCCAGAAGGCCACTGCCCAGGTCTGGGAGGGAACGCATCCCACGGGCCTCGAGTGGACACTGCCCTCACCCGCCCCATACCACAGCTTCACCACGGCGCCCGAGATTCAATGAGCACGAGCGGGACGCGGGCCTTGGACGCCTCGCTGAAGCGCCGGATTCGCAACGGGGCGTTGGGGCTGGGGATCGTGGCGGTGGCGCTGTATTTCGGCTTCATGGCCTTGCTGGTGTATCGCGGTCATCACTGATGGACCCGAGCGACCCGAAGAAACGCGCCAACCGCAAGCTGGTCAGGGGACTCCTGATCATGACGGCCGGCAGTTTCGCATTCGGCTGGGCGCTGGTGCCCTTGTACGATGTCTTGTGCCGGGCCGCCGGCATCGGCAATGCAGAGGCCAAGGACGGCAAAGCGGTGGTCCAGGAAGCGGTGGATCCGAATCGGGAAGTGACCATCGAGTTCATTGCCGAGCCCGCCTCGGTAGGCAGCTTCGATTTCCGGCCCAAGGTGGCCTCGATGCGCATTCATCCCGGAAAGCTCTACGAAGCCGATTTCTTCGGCAAGAATCTGACGAATGCCGCGGCCGTGGCGCAGGCCGTTCCCAGCATCTCCCCGACCGGTACGGCGAGGTATTTTCATAAGACCGAATGCTTCTGCTTCAGCCCCCAGAAATTTGCCGCCGGGGAGGGACGGGAGATGCCGGTGCGGTTCATCGTGGATCCTCAACTGCCCGCCGATGTGGACAAGCTCACACTGGCTTACACCATCTACGACACGACGCAATCGGCAACACGGCAATAGATGACACGGCAGTGGGCAAACGTTTTAAACTACTGTTTTCATTCACCCCCTAAGAAATCCCAGTCATAGAGATAGGAATCATGTCGCAAGCGCACGCGGATGCCGATAAGTACTATGTCCCTCACAGCAGCCCGTGGCCCATCTATGGCTCCATAACACTCTTCACCATCATGTCGGGCGCCATCGCCACGCTCGACGACTGGCTGCCGGTCTGGTCCTTGATTCCCGGCTTCGTGATGCTCGCGCTGCTGTTCATTTTCTGGTTTCACACCGTCATCGGCGAGAATCAGAAGGGCATCTACAACATGGCGGTCGACCGCTCGTTCCGCCTTGGGATGATGTGGTTCATCTTCTCCGAGGTGATGTTCTTCGGCGCGTTCTTCGGTGCGCTGTTCTATGCGCGCAACTTCTCCGTTCCCTGGCTCTCCGGCGACGGTGTCAAGGTGTTCACCAAGCTGCTGCTCTGGAACCACTACGACGGCATCTGGCCGACCAACGGTCCGGCCGCCGTGAGCCCGCGCGCCGACGGGACTTTCGAGACCATTCCGGCCCTGGGCCTGCCCGCCATCAATACCGCCATCCTGCTGACCAGCAGCGTTACGGTCACGATCGCGCACCATGCCTTGATCACCGGACATAGGACCCGCCTCAAAATCTTCCTGGCCATGACCTTCTTGCTGGGATTCACTTTCGTCGGCTTGCAGGCTCATGAGTATCACGAGGCCTACACCGAACTCGGTCTACAGCTCGGCACCGGCATCTACGGCTCGACATTCTTCATGCTCACCGGATTTCACGGACTGCACGTCACGGTGGGAGCCATCATGCTCACGGTGATTTGGTTCCGGGTGATGAACGGCCATTTCACTCCGCAGCGGCATTTCGGTTTCGAAGCCGTCGCGTGGTACTGGCACTTCGTCGACGTGGTTTGGCTCGGACTATTTACTTTCGTTTACTGGTTGTAGCCCGGAGCCGTGTGCGGCGGGGATATCCACCCGCAATAGTAGGCGACGATCAGCAGGGCGAACAGCGCCACTGACAGGCCGATGCGCCAGGCCAATGCCTTGACCATCTTGGCGCCGTCTTCCGGTTTGCGGCTCGTCAAGAGGTACAGGGCCTTGCCGAGGCTGATCAGAATCAGCGCCAGCATCGCCACGATGAGATATTTGAATTCCACGGCCGCCCATTGACCTTGAACAGGGGACGCTCAGTATATCGTGTCGATCAGAATCGGTTCCCGCATCTTCGCGCCGCGGTTGTTCACGACGCTGCTCACCATCGTGCTGATTGCGCTGCTGATATCGCTGGGCCGCTGGCAACTGCGCCGTGCCGAGGAGAAGCGCGTGCTATTCGATTCGTTCGCGGCGGGCACGGATGCCACTCAATCCATCGATCTTCGAACACCCCCCGTGAGGCGCTACCGGCACATTGAAGCCAGCGGCCGCTACGATCAGAGCCGGCAGATCCTGATCGACAACATGATGAATGGCGAGCGCGCCGGCTACTTCGTGATCACGCCCTTCGCCATGGCGGGCGGGGGCTGGGTGCTGGTGAATCGTGGCTGGGTGCCCCTGGGAGCGAGCCGCGCCGAGCGGCCGGCCATTGCGGTGCCCGGCGATGCTCGGACGGTGCGTGGCCGGGCCGACAACATGCCCAGTCCCGGCATTCAGCTGGGCACCAAGGCGGTGCTGGCGCCGCCCTATCCGGTGGTCGCCGCCTTCCCCAGCCGCGATGAGATTGCGCGCCTCTTGCACGAATCCTCGTGGACCAGGGCGGCGGATTTGGTGCTGCTCGACCCCGGCGAGCCCGATGGCTACGTGCGCCATTGGTCGCCGCCCGGATTTCCGCCCATGCGCCACATCGGCTACGCGGTGCAGTGGTTTGCCCTGGCGCTGACCTTGCTGGTCATCTGGGTGGTCACGAACCTGCGGCGCGATGCGGCACGCGGGCCCGGCGCCGCCGAGTCGCGGCCATGAGTCAAGATGCCGCCGATCGCGGCGCGCACGATCGACGCCAGCGGCGACTGCTCATTGCCCTGGCGCTGATGTTCTTCGCCCCCCTGGGCCTCGCTTTTTACTTGTACTACGGCCACGGCACCTGGCACCCGGGCGGTCACGTGAACGCCGGCGAGCTGATCCAACCGCCACGGCCGCTGCCCTCGGTGGCCCTGCCCCTGTGGGGCTCGGGAACCACCCAGCCGAATTTCTTGCAGCGCAAATGGACATTCCTATACGTACTGGACGGCCCCTGCACCGACGCCTGCCGATCCCGCCTCTACGACACACGGCAAGTCAGGCTGGCACTGGATCGCGACATGGGTCGCGTGCAGCGCGTATTCATCGCCGACCCCGGTTGCTGCGATGCCTGGTTCATGCACGAGCAGCACCCGGACTTGATCACGATTCGCGCGGGCGCAGCCGCGGCTCCGCTGCTCGCGCTGTTGCCGGAGCTGGACCCGGTTGCCGCAGCCGGTTCGGGCACCGTTCAGTCAAGCGGCACGCAGGCACCGCGCCTCTACTTGATCGACCCTCTGGGCAATCTCATGATGTCCTATGCCGCCGACACCAAGGCCCGGGGCATTCTCGAGGACATGAAGCGCCTGCTGCGACTTTCTTCCATAGGCTAGCGCATGCACCCTCAACGACGTTTGTTCTGGTTCAGGCGGCTGGCATTGGCGGGCGCGCTGCTCGCCGCGACCGTTGTCGTGCTCGGAGCATGGGTGCGCCTGACCGACGCCGGCCTGGGCTGCCCGGACTGGCCAGGCTGCTACGGCCACATTTATCCGAACGCCGGTCACGCCGCCGCGCAGACCGGCTCGCATTTCGCGAAGGCCCTGCACGAGATGATCCACCGGTATTTCGCGACGACCCTGGGAGTGGTCATCACCGTGCTGCTCGTCTGGGCGGTGCGATTTCGCAATGACCGCGACCAGCCGCTGCTGCCGGCGGCTCTGCTGTTCATCGTCGTCTGCCTGCAAGGCGCGCTGGGTGCATTGACCGTGACCTTGTTGCTCAAGCCGCTGATCGTCACCGCGCACCTGCTCGGCGGCCTCACCACCCTGGGGTTGCTGTGGTGGCTGTCGCTGGCGCCGGCGACCCGGCAGCTGACCGAGAGAGAGTCCGCGCTACGTGGATTCGCCCTGATCGGCCTCGCCGCATTGATCGTGCAAATCGCCCTCGGCGGGTGGACCAGCACTAACTACGCCGCGGTGGCCTGCCCCGACCTGCCCACCTGCCAGCACTCCTGGTGGCCGCCGATGGACTATCGCAATGCCTTCGTTCTGTGGCGCGGACTCGATATCGATTATGAAGGCGGTGTGTTGGCAAATCCTGCGCGCGTCGCCATTCATTTCACGCATCGCCTGGGCGCCGTGGCGGCGGGCTCCATCCTGCTCACCCTGGGAGTCTTCGTTGCGGGGCGCGCCAAGAGCCGGCGCCTGGCGCTCGCCGGGCGCCTGCTGGTGTGCGCCGTCGCGCTGCAGATCGGCATCGGCGTCGCCATGGTGCATTGGGGCGTGCCGCTGGCGCTGGCCACCCTGCACAACGCAGGAGCCGCCATCCTGGTCATCAGCCTGGTGACTCTGCTGCGCGCCCTCTGGCCGGCGCCGGCAATCGGCATGGTACCCTTGCAACGTGCCGACCCTTCCCGATAACCCGCCCATTGCCGTCGTCGGCTTGAACCGATGGCGGGATTTTTTCGAGCTCACCAAGCCCAGGGTCAGCCTGTTGATCGTATTCACGGCGGTGGTCGGCATGGTGCTGGCCTCGCCCGGTTTCGTGCCGCTGCCCGCGCTGCTGTTCGGCACCCTCGGCATTGCCTTGGCATCCGGGTCCGCGGCCGCCTTCAATCACGTGCTCGACCGCCGCATCGACGAGCAAATGGCGCGCACCCGACGTCGTCCGCTGCCCACCGGGCATTTGCAGAAGCGTCACGCGGTGGTGTTCGCCACGCTGCTCGGACTCGCATCCATGCTGATCCTGACGCTGCTCGTCAACTCACTCACGGCCGCACTGACCTTCTGCTCCTTGATCGGCTACGCCATGGTTTATACGATGTGGCTGAAGCGCGCCACCCCGCAAAACATCGTCATCGGCGGCGCCGCCGGTGCCGCGCCTCCCGTGCTCGGCTGGGCCGCCGTCACCAATTCCATCGATCCGCAGGCGCTGCTTCTGTTCCTCATCATCTTCACCTGGACACCGCCGCACTTCTGGGCCCTCGCCATTGCGCGGCGCGACGACTACGCCAAGGTCGGGATTCCCATGCTGCCGGTGACTCATGGCATCCCCTACACCCGGCTGCAGATCGTGCTGTACACCATCCTGCTGGCGCTCACGACGCTGCTGCCGTATCTGACCGGCATGAGCGGATTCATCTACCTGGCCGCCGCCCTCGCGCTCAACGGCCGCTTCCTGTACTACGTGCTGGCGCTGAATCGCGGGCTGCGCCCCGAGCTGCCCATGCGCACGTTCAGGTTCTCGATCACCTATTTGATGCTGCTGTTCGCGGCGCTGATTCTCGATCACTACTTTCTGTTTAAGGTGTAGCCCCGCTCACGATGCCAACCCCATCAAGCTTTTATCCGCGCGTTTTCGCGCTCATCGTTGCGGCAGTGCTGGGTTATGCCTTGGTGTTGATTTTCGTGCCCTTCATCCGGCCGATGACCTGGGCGGCCTTTCTCGCCTTCCTGCTGTACCCCTTGAATCTGCGGCTGCGGCGCCGTTTCAGGGGCAAGGAACTCGCCGCGGGCACATTGACGGCTCTGACCCCCATCACCATCCTGCTGCCCTTGAGCGCCCTGTCGATCGATTTCGTGTCGCAGATATCGGCGCTGACACAGAAGCTGCAGAAGTCCGCCGCTGACCTCGATATCAAATCGCTGTCGGACCTGCAGCAATTTCCGCTGATTGCCCGGGTCAACGTCTGGTTGGAAGCCCACACGGGAATCTCGGCGGAGCAGATCCAAGGTTGGCTGGTCGCGGGCACCCGCGAAGTGCTGAAACGCGCCGCTAGTCTGGGCGGCGGCGTCTTCCTGGGCGCTCTGGGTTCCTTGCTCGGCTTCGCGATCATGCTGTTTTTATTGTTCTTTTTCCTGCGCGACGGCGACGCCATGCTGGCCCGGGCACGGCGGCTGCTGCCTTTGACCGAGGACCGCAAGGAGCGGCTGTTCCGGCAGTTGAGCGGCGTCACGCGGGCGATTGTGGTCGGCACCAGCGTCACCGCCCTGTTGCAGGGAATATTGATCGGCATCGGATTCAGCATCGCCGGCCTGGCCTCGCCCGTGGTCTTCGGCGTGCTCGCCGCCTTGTTCTCCATGCTGCCGGTGGGCGGAGCGGCCTTTGTCTGGGGTCCGGCCGCGATCTGGCTGTTCATCGACGGCCGCTGGGGCTACGGCATATTCATGCTGGCATGGGGGCTGATGCTGGGCGGCCTGGACAATGTGCTGCGGCCCATGATGATCTCTGGCCGGGCGAAAATCTCGGCGCTGGCGGTGTTCATCGGCGTGCTGGGCGGAATCCCGGCCTTTGGCGCCATCGGCATCATCGCCGGGCCTGTGGCGCTGTCGCTGGTGCTGGCACTGATCGAATTTGCGGAAGAGAACCGCACCCCGACGGCCTGAACGGCTGTTTGGCGGCCGGGGGCCGCGCGCAGCGAAACCTAAAGTACAATCCGCGCCCTGATGGACGTATCGCACCTTCTCGATGGCCTCAACGACGACCAGCGGCAGGCGGTGGCCTCGCCGCTGGGCGCCGCTCTGGTCCTGGCCGGCGCCGGCAGCGGCAAGACCCGGGTGCTGGTGCATCGGGTCGCGTGGCTGATCCAGGTCGAGGGCGCATCGCCGAACAGCATTCTCGCGGTCACGTTCACCAACAAGGCGGCCGCCGAAATGCGCAGCCGTATCGAGACCCTGCTCGGCCTGCCGAGCGGCGCCATGTGGCTGGGCACTTTTCATGGACTGGCCCATCGGCTGCTGCGCATCCATTGGCGTGAAGCAGGCCTGCCGCAGAGCTTTCAGATCCTGGATTCGGAGGATCAGGCGCGGGTGCTGCGCAAAGTCTTGAAGGCGCTCGATTTGGACGAGACCCGCTGGATCCCGCGGGAAATCCTCTGGTTCATCAATGCGCAGAAGGACGAGGGCCACCGGCCCAAGCACATCAAGGACGACGGCGATCCGACCCGCCGTCAGCTGATCAAGATCTACCAGGCCTACGAGGAGGCCTGCCAGCGCGCCGGGGTCGTGGATTTCGCCGAGCTGCTGCTGCGTGCCTTCGAGCTGTGGCGCGACAATCCACCCCTGTTGCAGCATTACCGCACGCGCTTTCGCCACGTGCTGGTGGACGAGTTCCAGGACACCAACGCCATCCAGTACCAGTGGCTGATGCTGCTGACGGCACCGGATGGCCTGCCCTTCGTCGTGGGCGACGACGATCAGTCCATCTATCGCTGGCGCGGCGCGCGGGTGGAGAACCTGCAGCAGTTCCGCCGCGATTTCTCGAAGGCGGTGCTGTACAAGCTCGAGCAGAACTATCGCTCCACCGGCAATATTCTCAAAGCGGCGAACGCCCTGATTGCGAACAACAATGGCCGGCTCGGCAAGACTTTGTGGACCAGCGGTGCGGACGGAGAGCGCGTCAAGCTCTATGCGGCTTTCAATGAACGTGACGAAGCCGACTTCGTGGTGAACCGGATCCGCGAATGGGTCGCGCACGGCGGTGCACGCCGCGAGACGGCGGTTCTGTACCGCTCGAATGCGCAGTCGCGAGTCTTCGAAGAGGCCTTCCTCAACGCACGCATGCCCTATCGCGTGTACGGGGGCCTGCGCTTCTTCGAGCGCGCCGAAATCAAGGATACCCTGGCTTACCTGCGCCTCATCGCCAGCCGCGCGGACGACACCTCCTTCGAACGGGTGGTGAATTTGCCGGTCCGCGGCATCGGCGCCAAGACCATGGACACCCTGCGTGATTATGCGAAGAGCCATGCCACCTCGCTGTGGAACGGCGCGTTGGGCTGCGTGCAGGGCGCGCTTCCGCAACGCGCGGCGCAGGCCTTGCAGGCGTTCATGGCGCTGATCGACAAGCTGGCGAGCGAAATTCAAGGCTTGGAGCTGCACGAGCAGGTCGATCATGTCATTCAAATGAGCGGGCTCATCGAGCATTTCAAGAAGGAAAAGGGCGAGCGGGGCGAGGGACGCGTCGAAAACCTGCTCGAGCTCGTCAGTGCCGCGCGCGGATTCTCGCCGGAGACCGAGGCCGAAACCGAACTCTCGCCGCTCGAATCCTTTCTCGCCCACGCGGTACTCGAGTCCGGCGAGGGCCAAGCCGACCCCTATGACGACTGCGTGCAAATGATGACATTGCATTCGGCCAAGGGCCTGGAATTCCCGGTGGTGTTTCTCGCCGGCATGGAGGACGGCCTGTTTCCGCATCAACGCTCGGTCGCCGATTTGGCCGGCCTCGAGGAGGAACGCCGCCTCTGCTATGTCGGGGCGACCCGCGCCATGCGCCAGCTCTACATCACCTATGCCGAACAGCGCCGTCTCTATGGGGTGGATACCTACGGGCAGCCCTCACGCTTCATCAACGAGTTGCCGGCCGAGCTGGTCGAGGAAATCCGCCCGCGCCTGCAGGTGTCCAGGCCGGTGTTCGTCAAGCATTCGAGCTCGCTCGAAGAGCCGCCCGCCCCGAACATGCGCATGGGCAGCCGGGTCCGCCATTCCAAGTTCGGCGACGGCGTGGTGCTGAATTTCGAGGGCAATGGACCGCACGCCCGCATCCAGGTGAATTTCGAGAGCCAGGGCACCAAGTGGCTGATGCTGTCTTACGCCAATCTCGTTCGTGTAGAGTAGCTAAAGCCGTGAAAATCATCATTTTGGGCGCAGGACAAGTCGGCCGCACCGCGGCGTACCACCTCTCTCGGGAGGAGGCGAATGACGTGACCGTCATCGACACGAACGAGGAGATTTTGCGCGATCTGCAGGATCGGCTCGACATTCGTACCGTGAACGGCAATGCGGCGAGCCCGCGCATTCTCGAGGCGGCGGGCATCGCCTCCACCGACATCCTGGTGGCGCTGACCAATAGCGACGAGGTCAACATGCTGGCCTGCCACATTGCATGGACGCTGTACCGCACGCCGAAGAAAATCGCGCGCGTGCGTTCCGCGGATTTTACGGAACGGGACAAGCTCTTCGGCGAGAACGCCATTGCCGTGGACGTGTGGATCAGCCCCGAACAGCTGGTCACCGAGTATGTGGCGCGCTTGATCCGCTATCCCGGCGCCTTGCAGGTGTTGGACTTCGCGGACGGCCGGGTGCGCCTGGTGGGAATTCGCGCCCTGCAAGGCGGCCCGTTGGTGGGCCAGGCGCTGCGCACCTTGCGCGAACACATTCCCACGGCCGACGCCCGCGTCGCGGCCATCTACCGAGCCGGCAAGAGCGTCAAGCCCGAGGGCGACACCGTCGTCGAAGACGGCGATGAGGTGTTCTTCCTGGCGGCGCGCAAGGACATACGGGTCGTCATGAAGGAGATGCGGCGCGAGGAAGCGCCCGCTCGCCGGGTGGTCATCGCCGGCGGCGGCAATATCGGCGTACGTCTGGCGGGCGAGCTCGAGGATAGAAACCAAGTGAAGCTCATCGAGCGCGACGGCAAGCGGGCGAGGAAGGTGTCGGAGCAGCTCAAGAGCACCACCGTGCTGCACGGCGATGCGGCCGATGAGGAATTGCTGCTCGAGGAGAACATCGACAGCGCCGATGTCTTTGCGGCACTGACGAACTCGGAAGAAGCGAATATTCTCTCGGCCATGCTCGCCAAGCGCCTGGGCGCCCACAAGGTCATGGCCCTGATCAATAAGCCCTCGTATGCGGAATTGATCGAAAGCGGCTCGATCGACGTCGCCATCTCGCCGCAAACCGTCACCATCGGCTCGCTGCTCGCGCATGTGCGGCGCGGCGACGTGGTGCGCGTGCATTCATTGCGGCGCGGTGCGGCCGAAGCGCTCGAAGTGGTGGTGCACGGCGATGCCGACAGCTCCAAGGTCATCGGGCGCCGCATCGAGGATATCTCCCTGCCGGAAGGCACCACCTTGGGCGCCGTGGTCCGCGGCGAGGACGTGATCATCGCGCATCACGACACCACCGTGCAGCCCGACGATCACTTGATCCTGTTCCTGACGGATCGCCGTCATATCGAAGCGGTCGAAAAACTCTTCCAAGGCTCCGCCTCTTTCTTGTGAAAGACATTTTACTGCCGGTCGCGCACGTCTTTGCCCTCGTCATGATGGTATTTGCCGTCACCATGCTCGCGCCGCTGGTGATGGCGGTGTGGGGTCTCGATCCGGCGCTGTGGTCCTTCGTCATTTCGGCGCTGGCGACCTTCATTCTCGGCGCGCTGCTCTGGCTCGCCACCCGCCGCTTCAAGCGCGAGCTGAAAACTCGCGACGGCCTGATGCTGGTGGCCCTGACCTGGGTGGCCCTGCCGGCGGTGGCCGGATTTCCGCTCTGGCATTTCCTGCCTATCGATTTCACCGATGCCTATTTCGAGGCGGCTTCGGGGTTGACGACCACCGGCGGCACGGTGCTGTCGGGACTCGAGTACCTGCCCCGCTCGATCAATCTGTGGCGCCACTTGCTGAGCTGGCTCGGAGGCATGGGCATCATCGTGTTGGCCGTGGCCATCCTGCCCATGCTCGGGGTCGGCGGCATGCAGATCTACCGCGCGGAGATGCCGGGGCCGATGAAGGACAGCAAGCTCACGCCGCGCATCGGACAGACCGCCAAGCTGCTGTGGGCGGTATATGCCGGGCTGACCGTGGCCTGCATCGTGTGCCTGAAGCTCGCCGGCATGAATACATTCGACGCTGTCTGCCATGGATTCTCGGCGTTGTCCCTGGGCGGCTTCTCCACCTATGACGCCAGCATCGGGCATTTCAATTCCCTGCCGATCGAAATGGTGCTGACCGTATTCCAGATCCTGGCGGCGCTGAATTTCGCAACCCACTTTCTTGCCTGGAGCCAGCGCGGCGTGTGGGCCTATTTTCGGGACG
Source organism: uncultured Gammaproteobacteria bacterium (assembly GCA_963837435.1). Taxonomy (GTDB): domain Bacteria; phylum Pseudomonadota; class Gammaproteobacteria; order Steroidobacterales; family Steroidobacteraceae; genus Bog-1198. The sequence goes on along the minus strand of CAWINJ010000004.1, from coordinate 527,747 downwards.
CCGAGGCCAAGGCCATCCTGGGCGTGCTGGCCGCGAGCTGCATCGGCATCTCCCTGTTCCTGTTCTTCAAAGGAAGCTACGCCGACTATCCGACCGCATTGCGCCACGCCGTGTTCAATGTAGTGTCCATTGCAACCGACAGCGGCCTGCATACCCAGGACTACTCGCGCTGGCCTATTTTCGCGCCCATGTGGATGATGTTCTTAAGCTGCATCGTCGCCAGCTCCGGATCCACCGGCGGCGGCATCAAGATGATCCGCACCCTGGTACTGGCCAAGCAGGCGCATCGCGAGCTCAATCAGCTGGTGCACCCGAACATGGTGCGCCCGCTCAAGGTGGGCGGGACCGTGATTGCCAATCGGGTGGTGTTCGCCGTACTGGCCTTCGTGTTCCTCTACTTCATGAGCATCGTCACGCTCATTTTCGTGCAGCTGGCCAGCGGCTTGGATTTCATGACCTCCCTGTCCTCCATCATTGCCTGCATCAACAATGCGGGGCCCGGGCTGGGGCTGGTGGGACCGGGAAGCAACTATGGCGTGCTCAGCGACTTCCAGACCTGGGTGTGTTCGGCCGCGATGCTGCTGGGCCGCCTGGAAGTTTTCACGATTTTGGTGCTGTTTACTCCCACTTTGTGGCGGAAATAAGGGCGTTCAGATGCTTTACCGTCCGAGTTTGGGTCATTTTCCCTTTGGCTCTGCACCTTTCAGCCACTTTCAATAAAATATTATAATAGTGGATTTTTGACGTTCGATTCGGCGAAATCGATTAGCCGAAGTGGTATGCAGCTACTCTGGCTATTGTGAAATGAGCGCCCTTCACCCAGAAATGCCAAAGTGGCCTTGATCATGAGCCCTGTGCAGGGAGCTGCAGCCGCCGTATCCACGCATGGCCGGGATCCGTCCGCGCCAGTGCATCCCTGAGCCAGGCGCGCGCGCCGGAGTCCAGCCGCGGGGCGATGTGGTCGAAATCGATCTGATCCTGCGGGCGTGGCTGCTTGGCTTTGTACAGCAGCTGAATCTCGGGCGTGAGGTAGGGAAGTCCGTCGGAGTTGCGTCGAATGGCCATGCTGAGCGGTAGCCGAATGTCCGGCTGGCGGCGAAACACCCAGAAGTCCCGGTCGGATTCATCGAGCATCAGCTCCATCGACCACAGCGATGCGCCCTTCGGGCGGCACCACAAGGAATTCACCTCCGAACGAGGTGCTGCGCCGGTGCGGAGCGGGGTGCACTCGCCGCCAGTGACTTCGAAGACCTCCCAGCAGGAAAGGGCCGCAAGGGCCTCTCGTACGTCGCGCCGCAGTACTCCCACGTCGAGGTCGCCATGCGGGCGGCTCTGGCGGCCGGCATGCAGATCGAGTGCCCAGCCGCCGGCGACCCACCAAGGCGCCCTCACGGTGGCAAACCAATCCGTGCATCGCGCCGGATGCGCCAGCTGCCAGGCTCCGAGAATCGATGGATCGCCCGCCACTCAGTTCACCTCGCGTTCCGGGGGACGCCCGAATATCCTTGCAGCACCTATGCTCTTCCTACGGTCTCTGATCTTTAATGTCTTTTTGTATGTGTTCACGGCGCTGTGCTCGATCGTGGCGATGCTGATCGCAATGCTCTGGCCGCGGCGATCGGCCGCCTTTGCGAGAGGCTGGTCGCATGCATGGCTCAAAGTCTACGAGATCGTCTGCGGCGTGTCGTACCAGGTGAAAGGCCGGGAGCACTTGCCGGATGGCGGCTGCATCATCGCGATGAAGCATCAGTCGACCTGGGACACCTTTGCGATGTTCGCCATATTTCGCGAACCGGTATTCGTCTTCAAGCAAGAGCTGGCGCGCATTCCCTTCTTCGGCTGGACGCTGCTGCGCATGGGTTGCATTCCCATCAAGCGAGGCGCCGGCAAGGCGGCTCTCGACAGCATGATTGAAGGCACGGTCGCGGCCTGCTCCCGCGGCAAGCAAGTCGTGATATTTCCGGAAGGCACCCGAGGGGTCGTGGGCCAGGCTCCCGCCTATAAAACGGGCGTGAGCCACTTGTACCAAGCCATCGGCGGCGCCTTCGTGCCGGTCGCACTGAACTCCGGTCTTCTCTGGCCGCGGCATAGGTTTCTCCGCCCGCCGGGAGTCATCACGGTTGAGATACTGCCGCCCATTCCGCCCGGATTGCCTCGCAAGGACATGCAGTCGCTCCTGGCTGAGGGCATTGAAGAAGCATCTCAAAGGCTGAGTGCAGGAGCGGGCGGGTCAAACCGAATCCTTGGCCAGTTTTCGGCCGGCGAAAAATAGCAGCGCTGCCGCCATCACGTAGAAGCTCGGCCAAGCACAGATAACTCATTGAACAATATAGGATTATAGTGATCGGACTGCTGCAGCGCGTTGCCGAAGCTCACGTCGACATCGAGGCAGATAGAGTCGCCTCCATTGGCCCCGGGCTTCTGGTCCTGGTGGGGGTGCGCCCGGCCGACAATGAAGCCTCCGCCCTGCGGTTGCTCGACCGCCTGCTCCATTACCGTGTATTCGCCGACGAGGCGGGCAAGATGAATTTGAGCCTCGAGCAAACCCGGGGCGATTTGCTGTTGGTGCCGCAATTCACGTTGGCCGCCGACACGCACAAGGGATTGAGGCCGGGATTCTCCACGGCCGCTCCCCCTGAGCAAGGGCGGCAATTGTTCGATGTCCTGCTGCGGGCGGCGCGGGGCAGGCACAGCCGCGTCGAATCAGGCGTGTTCGGGGCTCATATGCGCCTGTCGCTGGTCAACGACGGCCCCGTGACTTTCTGGCTGGAAAGTTAATCTCCAAAATCTCAAATGCGACCGAACACGCATCGAGACCCTGCGGTCCAATGTCATAATCCCATTGGCGTATTATGGGGGGCCATCACGTTTACCCCCGGTTTCGGAGAAGCGACATGTTCGATTCAAAAATGCTACTGGTCATTCTGGCCATCGCCTTGGTGATCTTCGGCACCAAGCGCTTGCGCACGATCGGGTCGGATTTGGGCGCCGCGGTCAAGGGCTTCAAGCAAGCCATGAACGACGGTGAGTCGGAAGAGAAGATGAAGCAGCTCAAGCAGGAAAAGGACGCGGACTTCGACGCCGGCGCGGCAGCGCGCGAAGCCGAAGTAAAGACACCCCCGAAATCCAACGCCTGATCCCGCATGCTCGATGTCGGGTTCTCGGAGATATTGCTCACTTCGGCCATCGCGCTGATCGTGCTGGGGCCGGAACGGCTGCCCAAGGTTGCACGCCAGGTCGGTAGCTGGATGGGGCGGGCTCGCGCCATGGCGCGCCAATTAAGTGAGCAATTGGAACGCGAAGTCAACGCGGACGAGCTGCTCAAGACTCAGAGCAAACCCGGAGCTGCAGTCGATTCTGCGTTCACACCCTCCGTCCCTCCCTCGCTGGCCACCATTGCCGCGCCGGAGACCTCGCCAGTGACCGCGCCGGTCACCCCGATGATCGCACCCGCCGCCCCGATGGCCGTACCGGACGTAGCATCAGCCGCTACACCATCCGCCACATCGGTGACCGCAGCCGCCCCGGTCGCCGAGGCGCGTGCGACGGTGCCTCGACCGCCGGATCCCGTGTTCGGCGGACTGCCTCCCTCCGCCACCACCCCGGCGGCCATGCACGCGTCCGATCCACCCGCCGCCGGCTCCCAACCGCCCCATGAGTGAGGCCGGAGAACCGGGCGAACTCGCCGAAGGCACGCTGATCTCGCATTTATTGGAGCTGCGCGATCGCCTGCTCAAGGCGATGCTGGCGGTCGGCATTTGCTTCATTCCCTGCGCCATGTACATGAACCAGCTGTTCACCTTCGTGGCGGATCCTCTGATTCACAAGCTTCCTCCGGGCGCGACGCTGATCGCGACCAGCGTGGTGGCCCCCTTCACCGTGCCCTTCAAGCTGGCGTTGGTGCTCGCCATCGGCCTCGCCATCCCCTACGTGTTGTATCAGGCCTGGGCATTCGTCGCGCCTGGGCTGTACAAGCACGAGAAGAAGCTGGCCGTGCCGCTGCTGATATCCAGCATCGTGCTGTTCTATCTCGGCGCCGCCTTCGCCTATTACCTGGTGTTCCCGGTCATGCTGAGCTTCTTCGTGGCGACCACTCCGCATGGCGTGCAGATGATGACGGACATGGGCGCCTATCTGGATTTCGTGATGGTGCTGCTGCTGTGCTTCGGATTGGCGTTCGAAGTGCCGGTGGCTACTGTATTATTGGTTTGGACGGGGTTCGTAAAGCTCGCGACACTCAAGAAGAATCGCGGTTTCGTGTTACTTGGGATATTCATCTTTGCCGCCTTCGTGACGCCGCCGGACGCGGTGTCGCAGAGTGCAATGGCGGTACCGATGTACCTTCTCTACGAAATAGGGATCATCATGGCGGGACTATTGCTCAAGGACAAGATAGCGGCACGCGCCAAAGAAGAAGCGGAACAAGCCGAGCGCAAAGCCGGAGCCTGATTTGAGCTCCACGTTTTTCGGACATCCGCGTGGCCTCGCCACGCTGTTCTTCACGGAGATGTGGGAACGATTCACCTACTACGGCATGCGCGCCGTGCTGGTGCTGTTCCTGGTCGCCGCGGTATCGAACGGCGGCTTGGGCATCGACGACAAGACGGCGACGGCCATTTACGGGCTGTATACCGCGGGGGTGTATCTGGCATCGCTGCCCGGGGGCTGGGTCGCGGATCGGCTCATCGGCGCGCAGCGCGCCGTGCTCGCGGGCGGCCTGGCCATTTCCCTCGGCAATGCGCTGCTGGCCATTTCCACGACACCGCGCGGGTTTTACATCGGTTTGGTCGTGATCGTGATCGGCGTGGGATTGCTCAAGCCCAATGTCAGCGCCATCGTTGCGGATCTGTATCCGGAGGGCGGCGCAAGGCTCGACTCCGGATTCACGGTGTTCTACATCGGAATCAATGTCGGCGGATTCCTCGGCCCCCTGGTCGTCGGCTGGGCTCAAGTGCACTACGGCGCCCGCACCGGCTTTGCCGTGGCGGCGCTGTTCATGGCCTGCGGTGTGCTGCAATTCGTGCTGACGCGGCGCCACCTGGGCAGCTCCGGCGTCTGCCCTCCGTCCACCCCGGGCCGCCGCAAAGAGTGGCGCTATCTCTGGGTCGCGAGCGCCGTGGGCGCCGCGATTCTGGCTGCCGTGGGCGGCGGCTGGATTCCTGTGAATGCGGTTTTCCTGGCCCAAGCCGTGACCTACTCGATCGCCGCGATGGCGATACTGTACTTTCTGTACTACTTCGTCGCGGCCGGCCTCACCTCCGAAGAGCGCAGGCGCGGCGTGGTGCTGGTGGTGTTGTTCATCGGCAGCGCATTGTTCTGGTCGGGCTACGAGCAGGCCGGTTCCAGCTTGAATTTATTCGCGGAACGCTACACGGATCGAGCGATCGGGTGGCTGCACTTCGTGATACCCACGGGTTGGTTCCAATCGTTGGATTCGGCCTTCATCTTCATCATCGCGCCGTTCCTGGCATGGCTGTGGATCGCCTTGGCCAAGCGCAACCTCAATCCGTCGGCACCGGCGAAATTCGCTCTCGGCGTGATCTTCATGGGCTCGGGATTTCTGGTCATGGCGGCGGCGGCCGCCATAGTCGCTTCCGGCTCGAAGGTGCTACCGTACTGGCTGATAGTGACCTACATGCTGCATACCTTCGGCGAGCTTTTCTTGAGCCCTGTGGGTCTGAGTTTCTACACGAAATTGACGCCGAAGCGCTTCGTTGGACAAATGATGGGAATCTGGTTTCTGTCGCTGTCGCTGGGCAATCTGGTGGCGGGATTGATCGCCGGGCAGTTCGATGCCAACAATGTCGCCGCCATGCCGGCTCAGTACATGCACATCGTTTACTTCGCGGTGGGCTTGGGCGCAGCGCTCCTGCTCCTCAGCCATCCTGTGAAAAAGCTCATGGGCGGTGTGCAATGAAGCCGGAACTGACCGTCCGCGCCATCCTGTTGGGCGGATTGATCACCCTCGCGTTCACGGCTGCCAATGTCTACCTCGGACTGAAGGTCGGCCTCACCTTCGCCACGTCGATTCCGGCCGCCGTGATATCCATGGCGGTGTTGCGGATGTTCAAATCCTCGAGCATCGTCGAAAACAACATCGTGCAGACGGTGGCGAGCGCCGCAGGTACGTTGGCCGCCATCATCTTCGTGCTGCCCGGCCTCGTCATGATCGGTTGGTGGCATGGTTTCCCGTATTGGATAACCATGGCAGCCACGGGGCTGGGCGGAATCCTGGGAGTCATGTTCTCCGTGCCGTTGCGGCGCGCCCTCGTCGTCAACACCGACCTGCCGTATCCGGAAGGGGTTGCCGCCGCCGAGGTGCTTCTGGTGGGAGACCAGTCGCGGGATGGCAACGAAGAGAGCCGCCAGGGACTGATGGCCATCATCATCAACTCCATCGCGTCGGCCTGCTTTTTTGCCCTGAGTCAGACCAGGCTGGTGCTCGACGAAGCGGCCGTCTACTTCCGCGTGGGCGCCGGCGCCACCGGCATATCGACCAGCCTCTCGATGGCGCTGGTCGGGGTGGGACATCTGGTGGGGATCTCGGTGGGATTGGCGATGTTCGCGGGCATCATCATTGGCTGGGGCTTCTTGGTGCCCATCCTCACCGGCCTATCGCCGACGGCGGATTCCGCGCAGCACGCGGCTCTGGCGGTCTTCCGCACCGATCTGCGATTTTTCGGTGCGGGCGTCATCGGCATCGCGGCAATTTGGACCTTTTCCAGGATTCTCGGACCCATCGTCGCCGGCCTGCGCTCGGCCATGGCTGCGTCGAGCGCGCGGGCCGTGCACGGCCACGTGTTGCCCCTGGTGGAGCGCGATCTGCCCATCAAGATCGTCGGTGCGATCACGGCGGCGACGCTGGCACTGATTGCGCTGCTGCTGTGGCGATTCATCGCCGGCGGCCCATTGGCGGCGCACGCGCCCGTTCTCATTGCGGTCACCCTGGTGTTCGTGCTGGTGGCCGGCGTGGTGATCGCCTCGATCACCGGCTACATGGCCGGGCTGATCGGCGCATCGAACAGTCCGGTGTCGGGCGTGGGCATTCTGGCAGTCATCGCCGCCGCCTTCATGCTGATCGCGGTCCTCGGCCGCAGCACCGATCCCGGTCAATCGAGCGCCATGATTGCGTATGCGCTATTCGCCACCGGCATCGTGTTCGGAATCGCCACCATCGCGAACGACAACTTGCAGGACCTGAAAACCGGTCAGCTCGTCGGCGCCACTCCGTGGCGGCAGCAAGTGGCGCTGGTCTTCGGCGTCATATTCGGATCCCTGATCATCCCGCCCGTCCTCGACCTGTTGAACACTGCCTATGGATTCGCGGGGTCCGCCGGTGCCGGGCCCAAGGCCCTGGCGGCTCCCCAGGCGGCATTGATTTCCGCCCTGGCGCAAGGAGCGCTGGGCGGCCACTTGAATCTGCGCATGCTCGGCTACGGCGCACTGATGGGCGCCATCCTCATTGCCGTCGATGCGATGCTGGGCCGTGCCGGGAAAATGCGGCTGCCGCCGCTCGCAATCGGACTGGGCATCTATTTGCCCATGGGGGCCACGCTGCCCGTGGTGATCGGGGCGGTGGCCGGGTACCACTATGATCGCTGGGCCGATCGTACGGCGAAGCCGGCGTTCGCCCGCCGCATGGGTGTGCTCACGGCCACCGGAATGATCGTGGGCGAGAGCCTCTTCGGCGTGCTGTATGCCGGCATCGTCGTGGCAACGGGCAAGAATGCGCCCTTTGCCCTGGTAGGGGATAGCTTTGCCACCGCCGCACTGATCGGCGGGTCGGTTATTTTCTTTGCGCTCATCGGTCTGCTCTATCGCCGCACCATGATGGGGGTCTCAAGACAGACCTCGAGATGAGCGGCCCGCGTCATTCGGCAAAGCTCATGCTGTGTCTCACTACCATTTATTTGGTCTGGGGTTCAAGCTTCCTATTCAGCAAGATCGCGGTCGCCAATCTGCCCCCAGCGTTGTTTTCGGGGATTCGCTTCGTCACGGCGGGTACCCTGCTCGCCATCATCGCAAGGATCTGGGGCGGCAGCGCTTGGCCCGCGCGCCGGATCGAGTGGCGCCACGTCATCGTTGCCGGGTTTTTCATGGTGCTGGTGAGCAACGGGCTGAATATCTGGGCGATTCAATTCATCCCCACCAATCTATCGGCGCTGCTCAACAGCACTCCCGCGTTCTGGATTGCGGGCCTTGGCGTGTTCGGCAAGCGCGGGCACCCGTTGACTCGGTGGGCCGTCCTCGGTTTGGCGATCGGATTTCTGGGTCTGGTCTTGATGCTGATTCCCAAGGGTCCCTTGAGCAGCATGAGTTTGCTGGCGCAGGCCGGCGTATTGACGGGATGCCTGTCATGGTCCCTGGGCACCTTGTACTACCGCAGTATCGACACCGAGTTGAGCTCGCTCATGTTCATGGCGCTGCAAATGCTCATGGGCGGATTGATGCTGCTCGCCGTCGGCATTGCCCATGGCGATGCGGCGCGCTGGGCGCCCGACACTTCGGGATTGATCGCTCTTTTCTATCTGACCTTCTTCAGCTCCTGCCTGGCCTATACCGCCTATGGCTGGCTGAGCCGCAATGCCGCTCCGGCGCTGATCGGCACCTATGGCTACGTGAATCCCGCGATTGCCTCCTTCCTCGGCTGGCAATTTCTGCACGAGCATTTATCCGGGCCGCAGCTCGCGGGCATGGTCATCATCATCGTGGGGGTGAGCATGCTGACCCTTCCCGGCGGCAGCCTCACCGATCCGAAAACTCTCGCCGAACCGAAGACTCAATAGCCGGCCGGCGCCTAGGGCGCGGCCTCAGCGGCGCTTCAGGATCACTTCGACCTTGCCCTTGCCTCCGACGAACCATGAGCCCACGAAACTGACCAAGCTCACCAGCACCGCGGTCCAGAATGCAGACCAAAAACCCGCCACGTGCATGCCGGGCAGCATCCACGCCACCAAAGCCACCATGCCGGCATTGATCACCAGCAGGAACAGACCGAGAGTGACGATGGTCATCGGCAGCGTCAGCACGATGGCGATGGGCCGGATGATGGAATTGACGATGCCCAGCAGCACGCCGGCAAGAATCAAGGTGGCCGGAGTATCTATCGATACGCCATTCACCCACACCGTCGCCAGCCACAAACCCAGCGCAACGATGCTTGCTCGTATGAGAAATCCCAGCATGCCTGTCTCCGCGCAACGTTCAACGGGGCCGATGCGGCCCGTCTCATTTGCCCGCTGCGCGAGCATTAGATCAAAAGGGAGGGACGGTGCCAACGCGCCGTCAATAATCCAGGCCGGGCAGAGGCGGATCCTTGGGAGGCGCGGGCTTTGGCTTCTTCGGGACCGGCGGACTCTCGAGCGTCACTTTGATGCGCGCCAAGAGCCGTTCCCAGCCCATGCGCAGGCGCACGTAGGTCTTGTCCCACGAGGCGGAGTCCGGAACCCCCGAACCCAGCAATCGCAGCGTAGTCTTACCCTCACCCTTGCGCACATCCAGGATGAAGTCGTCGACGACTGCGCTGTCTCCCGGGGGCCAATTGCCGCCGCTCAGGTAAATCAGCCGCAGGCGCCGATTCACCTCGAATACATCGATGTGCGCTTCGCGGCCCTCATTGCGCTGGCCCAAGCGGTAGACGCCACCCTTGCGAGCATCGATCTCCGCTTCCTCGCCGGACCAGATGCGAATCAGGCCGGGATCGGTGAGCGCGCGCCAGACGCGGGCCACGGGCACGTCGACCTCGACCAGGTGGGCATAGCCGCGGGTACCGTTGCGGGTGGATTTACGGGGTAAGTTCATATGCCTATAGCTTGCCGGAAAGCCGCCGGAACCGGAGTGCTAGAATCCCTCAACGCGGGAGGAACATCCATGGCTTATGTTGACATTGTGACTGCGCTCGCAATTCTGCAATTCATGGTCTTCGGGATCCGGGTCGCCAGGGCGCGCGGCCGCTACGGAGTCAAGGCGCCGGCCGTCTCGGGAAACGAGGTCTTCGAGCGATTCTTTCGGGTCCAGCAAAATACCTTGGAACAGTTGATTGTCTTTTTGCCCGCGGTGTATCTCTTCAGCCACTACGGCCGGCCGCTCATCGCCGCCGCGCTGGGTGCGGTCTACCTGATCGGCCGGGAAATCTACGCGTTCACCTATGTGAAAGACCCGAAAACGCGCGAGATCGGCTACGTGCTGTCGGCCTTGCCCGTGGTCATCTTGACCGTAGGCGGCTTGATCGGCGCGATCAGGGTGCTCGTCGGACACTGACCGCCCGCACGCGGGGCACCCGGTATTGAAGAACACGGCCGCCTGGCCGATAATCGCATTCTCGAACCTTGGGGTGGCCCTGTGGGCCTGAGATGCCGGTGAACCGGCGAACCCGTTGAACCTGATCCGGTTAGTACCGGCGTAGGGAGCAGGTGAATGAAATCTCGATGGCTATGCTATGGGCCCCTGGCGGCCTGCGTTCTCATGGCGCAATCCGCGATTGCCGCCGACGATACACTCGACGAGATCGTGGTCACGGCCACGCTGCGCTCGACGCGCGTTGCGGAGCTGCCGCAAAGCGTGACCGTGCTCGATCGGGACACTCTGCAGGAGGCCGGCGTCCAGCACTTCGAGGATGTGCTGGGTCTCATCCCCGACCTGAATTGGGCCGCCGGCACTTCGCGACCGCGCTTTTTCCAGCTGCGCGGCATCGGCGAGGTCGAGCAGTACCAAGGCGCGCCGAATCCGTCGGTGGGCTTTCTCATCGATGACATCGATTTCTCCGGCGTGGGCATGCCGGCGACGCTGTTCGACACCCAGCAGATCGAGGTATTGCGCGGCCCTCAGGGGACCACCTACGGGGCCAATGCGCTGGCGGGATTGATCAGCGTGCGCACCGTCGATCCGGGCAACGACTTCGATCTGAAGAGCGAAATCACCGGCGCCGATTACGATACGCGTGCCGCCAGCCTCGCCGTCGGCGACGGCTTCGACGGAGGCAGCGCGGGCTGGCGCCTGGTCGCCCAACAATACCTCAGCGACGGTTTCCGCCATAACGCCTACTTGGATGAAAATTCCACCAATGGCTACGATGAGGGCACGCTGCGCGGCAAGCTGCGCTGGCAGATCACCGATGAACTGCGGGCGGACCTGACGCTGATGCACGTGAATATCGACAATGGCTACGATGCCTGGTCCGTCTACAACACCTACACGACCTACTCCAACGAACCCGGCCGCGATGCGCAGCTCTCCAATGGCGCCGCCCTGCGCCTGAGCGATACGATTGCCGGGGTGGGTGAGTTGCGCAGCGTGACCAGCGCGGCAAATTCCAAGATCACGTACTCCTTCGACGGCGATTGGGGCAACGATGCGTTCTGGGCCGCCACCACCGGCTATGCACCCTACGATTATTTTCAAAGCGACGATCGCAGTCGCCGCACTCTGGCCGAAGACCTGCGGTTGATCGGCGACCCGTCGAATGCGCTGTTCGATCGCGTTCGCTGGCTGGCCGGAATCTATGCGCTGCGGCTGACCGAATCGGACCACCAGGAGTTCACCTGGGACGCCTACGACGCCGCTCCGGATGGCGGTCCGGGCGCCGGTAGCAGCGGTCTGGACAGCAAGTACAGCGCGACCAATGTGGCCCTGTACGGGTCGCTCGAGGGGAATATCGGTCCGCGCAGCGTGCTCTCGGGCGGACTGCGATTGGAGCAGCGCGAGGCACGCTACGGCGACAGCGCCGACGTGCAGACTCCGTTCCCGTCCCAGACCAATCACATGGTGGGCGGCAATCTCTCCTGGGAAGACGCCGTCTCGGATGCGGAACACTTATACGTTACCGTAGCCCGCGGCTACAAGGGCGGCGGTTTCAACATCGGCTCGGGAATACTCTCCGAGCAGCGCAGCTTCGGTCCCGAATCGCTCTGGAGCATCGAGACGGGCCTCAAGTACGCTCAGGCCGACAGCCCGCTGCAGCTGCAATCGGATGTGTTCTACATGCGCCGCCAAAACATGCAGGTGTATCTGTCCGAGCAGTTGCAGCAGAACAATCCATTGAACTACGTGTTCTACACCCAGAACGCCAGCGGCGGCGAGAACTACGGACTGGAAGGGGAGGCCGCTTACCGGCTGAGCAGCCGCTGGCAAATATCCGGCAGCCTGTCCTTGCTGCGCACGCGGTATCTGGGCGTGTCCGGCCTGTTCGCCAGTCTCGACCTCGACGGACGGGCGCAGCCCTTCGCTCCCGGCTACAAAGCATCGGCGGCGGTGGAATACAACCACCCCGCCGGCTGGTTCGCGCGCCTGGATGCCTCGGCCTTGGGCAGCTACTACTACTACACCAGCGATGCCCAGGCCTCGAGCGCCTACCATCTAGAGAACCTGCGTGCCGGCTACAAAAAGGGCTCGTGGACCACCAGCCTGTGGATCCGCAATCTATTCAATGCACGCTATGCCCAGCAGGGATTTTATTTCGGATTGGTTCCGCCCAATTATCCCAACCAATCCTTTCTGCAGTTGGGCGACCCGCGCCAGGTGGGCGTCACCGTGAGCTATGCCCTGGGTCATAGCGATCAATAGCGCAGGCGCCGCCGCCCTGGCAAATCGCTAAGTAGCCGGGCCGCCGGCGGTCGTCTCGCGCGGCGGGATGGACTTCGGCGCATCCGCGGGCGCTTCGTTCCCCAGCAAGTAGGCGTCGAGTACTTTGCGGGCAATGGGCGCTGCCGCCGAGGCTCCGAATCCCGCGTTCTCCACCAGGACCGAGATGGCTATCTTGGGATCGTCGGCGGGCGCGAAGGCAATGAACCAGGCGTGGTCGCGCTTGCGCTCATCGGTGATCTTGCTCTTGGTGCTCTCGGTTTGCTTGATGGTGAACACTTGGGCGGTACCGGTTTTGCCCGCCCATTTGTACTTGGCTCCGACTCCCGCCGCGTGCGCCGTGCCATAGGTGACCGCCCCGACCATGCCGTCATAGACCACGTCCCATTGCTCCGGCGTCGCAATGTCGATCGGTTTCATGAATTGCGGGTTGCGCGCCTTGACCTCGTTGGAGCCCGCCGCGCGGATCGCCGCCACCATGCGTGGCACCGCAACGATCTGTCCTCGTTCGGCGATTTCGGCCACGAAATGCGCCTGCTGCAGCGGGGTCACCGTAATCGGTCCCTGGCCGATGCCCATGCTGATGGTCTCGCCCGGAAACCACACCTGATCGGCTTTGCGCTTGAAGACACGCCGCTTCCATTCAGGCGAGGCATAGAGCCCGGGTTTCTCGCCCGGAATATCGATGCCGGTCAGGTCGCCATAGCCGAAGGCGCTCATGAACTCGTGCATGCGGTCGATGCCGAGTTTTTGCGCAACCTTGTAGAAATACACGTCGCAGGATTTCGCGATCGCCTGGCGCATGTCCAAGGCGCCGTGCTTTTCATCGTCGCGATACTTGTTGCTGCTGCCCGGCAGCTGGAAGTAGCCGGGGCAATACTGGGTCTGCAGCGGCGAAATGATGTTGTATTTCTGCGCCGCCAGGGCATACAGCGGCTTCACGGTGGACCCCGGCGGGTAAGCGCCTCGCAAGGCGCGATTGAGCAGCGGCTTGTCGATGTCGTTTTGCAGCGCGCTGTACTCCGCGACCGATAGTCCCCGCACGAAATTGTTGGGGTCGAATCCCGGAGTGCTCGCCAGCGCGATGACATCGCCGGTCTTCGGATCGAGCGCAACCACCGATCCGCGCTTGCCGGTCAACGCCTCTTCCGCGACTTTTTGCACGCGCACGTCCATTCCCAGTATCAGGTCGTCGCCGGCCACCGGGGGATGGGTGGTCAGCAGCGGCGTGTACTCTCCCTGCTTCTCGACCGGCCTGCCCGCCGCGTTCACCAAGATCTCCCTGGAACCGCGCTTGCCGTGCAGCTGCCGCTCGTATGCCGCCTCGACGCCGAGCTTGCCGATGAGACTGGTGCCGGCATACTCGTCGGTGTCGATCTGCTTCATGTCCTGTTCGTTGATGGCGCTCACGTAGCCGATGGCGTGAACCGCCGTTTCACCGAGCGGGTAGTGGCGGGAGAGCCGGGTGCGGATATCGACGCCCGAGAACTGGTAGCGGTGCACGGCGAACAGCGCCATTTCCTCTTCGTTCAATTGCAGCTTGATGGGCACGCTCTCGTACACCTTGTGCAGCAGGATATTGCGTCTGGTGTTGGCGACTTCCTCGCTGCGCAGCAGCCCGATCTTGGCCAGCAAGGACAGCGCCGCGTCGAGCGCCTTGTTGTCTCCTACTTGCTCGCGCACCAGCTCGAGCTGATAGGCCGGCAGATTGTCCGCAAGCACCACCCCATGCCGATCGAGTATCAGGCCGCGGCTGGGCGGTATGGGCTCGGTGCGAATGCGATTGCCCTGCGAGAGGGTCGAGTAATAGTCGTGCTTGAGCACCTGCAGGTAGAACAGCCGGCCGGCCACCACCAGCAGCATGACTGCGGCAATGACGCCGGCGACGATGCTGCGAATCGCGAACAGGCGATTCTCGGCAAAGTAGTTCTTGATGCGCGCCTGGCGGCTTCTCACCATGGCGAGGCGCCCCGCAACGTTTCCGCGGAGACGTCATCCGTTGCACAGGCGGGCGATCGTTCGTTCATCCGGCAACATGCTCCGTCTGATACCGCAGCGTCAAGGTCCCATTGGCCGGCACGGTCAGCCGGAAAATCGGCCGCCCATCCTTGGTGCCCAGGGGGTGATCGGCGCGCACCACCCGGCCGCTCGGCGGCAACCGCAGGCGCAGTTCGAAATGGATGTCGGCGGCGCGCGCATTGCTGATATCGACCCGATCGACCTCGTCGACTTCCACGGAGCGCAGCGGCGGCAGTCCCGGCACGAGAGGCAGCAGGCGCGCCCGCGCCGAATCGACGGGGGTCTTTTCCGTCCGCGCCGTGACCTCGACATCGGCACTGTCGCCCAGGTTGATTTCCACGTCCTCCTCGACGGCGAGGTCGCGGATATCGGATTCGTGCTGCAATAGTCTCTCGCCCTTTCTCAAGGCAAACACCGCAATGTGCCCCGAGGGCAGCGGCAGGCCGAGGTGATCGGCGGCGGTGTTGCGGGTCCGCAGCAGCAGAGCGGCCGGCGCCTCCGTGGGCTGATTTGCCGCGAGATCGGCCTCATACGCAAAGCTGACCGGAATGGCCTGCCGGTCCAGCAGCCGCACCTGCTTGGATTGACGGCTGGCCACGGTGGTGCGGTCGGGCACGCGGTACAGCTTGAGGTCGCCCAACTGTTCCTGCTCCACGTTTCTCGGTCCCGTCACCACTACCTCTTGCAGGCCGGTTGCCAGCGCCG
Organism: uncultured Gammaproteobacteria bacterium; assembly: GCA_963837435.1. Classification (GTDB taxonomy): domain Bacteria; phylum Pseudomonadota; class Gammaproteobacteria; order Steroidobacterales; family Steroidobacteraceae; genus Bog-1198. The sequence goes on along the minus strand of CAWINJ010000004.1, from coordinate 512,444 downwards.
CCAATTGCGCCCTGGGAGCCAGGCCCTCCCGCCCCGCCATCGATTTGCGCGCGAACTGAAGATATTGAGGCGGATCGCTGGTCGAACCCCGGGGCCAGCACCCCGCCAGAATCGGTCCACCCGCATCCAGCGGCTCCACCTCGCCGCTCTCACGGTTGACCCGACCGGCGACCACCTGGGTTCGGGCATCGGGAAATCCTACCCCGTTGCCATTGGCCAGAGTCACCCAGGCGCCGAGATCCATGGATTTGCCGTCGGCGGACAGGGTCGCGGTGTAGTCCGCCGCCCAATCGAAGTCCCGGGACAGATACGACAGGGTCACGGTACTGGTTAACGGCCGCTCGCTGCGGACCTGTACCGACAAGGTGGGCGTCGCCGCAAGATCCGAGATCCCTGCAAAGCTGAAGGTTTCAAGCAGTCCTGAGCAGCGCAGTGCCTCGATCCCCTCTGCGGTCTCGAACACCACCCCGCCCCCCGCATCCGACCGAATCGTCCCCGTCACGCGGGTAAGCTTGCCGGTTTTCTTATCCGTCCGCAGCAGTGTGAGGGGTTTGCCCACGGCAGCCGCCATCAAGGCGGAGGGGCTCAGCAGCTTGCCCTCGCGATTCTTCTCCAGAACGCCGACCGGGAGGCCGGTGAGGATGGCACTGGCCGGTTCGATCCCGTCGGCCACGCCCTCGAAGCGAAGCCGGCTCAAGCCCGCGGGCAGGTGCACGGTCCGGGTTTCACTGACCAGGGCGAACCCTTCCAGCTCATCGAGATCGATGGACCCCACGGCGCGCGTCGGCGCGCGATACACGGTGATCGATAGATCGGATGGCGCCTCCGCCGCGATATCGGCGGCCGCCGCCGGTGTGGCTGTCAGGCAGCCGCAGCAAGCCAGGGCGAACCCCGATGCTGGAATGCCTCGCATGCGGATCGCCTCGGGCATCTCGCGCCGCTAGTATCGCGTTTCGAAAGTGGCGGTGAGGCTGGCCTTGCCGTTGGCAGGCACCGTCACGGCCCATTCGGCCGTCTCGGCGTCGCGCCGCGTGCTCTTCTGGCTCTCGGCGGTGATGCGTGAATCGCCCCACAGGCCCTCTTGAAGCAGATTGACCGTGACGGGCCGGGGCAGCGCATTGCTGAACTCATAGCGCATCTCGGACTGCCAGTCGAATGTGCTCAGGCGCGTGCGCTTCTCGACCTCGGCCCGCACCTTCACGTCGAAGGCGTCTCCGGTGGCCAGCGACAGGGTCGACCCCATCGGCGTGTGATCGATGCGGCTCTCGCCGATGAACTGAGGATCGCCGCGCTTGTCGCGCAGATAGAAACGCAGAATGCCCGCCGGCAACTGATCGCCCAAACCGGCGTGCGCGCTGGTCGAAAATCGGTACATGCTCTTGGCGCTCAGCGGCGTGTCCGCCGTTCCCAGCCAGCGGTTATGAAATTCATAGCCATGCTCGGCCGGCACCCCATGGACATCCAGGAAACTCACCTGCTTGGTTTGCTGGTTGGCGATGGTGGTGCGTTCCGCCAGCGGATAGAGATAGTAGTCGCCGAGGCGCTCGCGGCTGCCGCTCTCGGTACCTGCCTGGGTCAAGCCGGTGCGCGGCTGGGGACCACGATAGTAGTTCGGCTGCCCGACTTGGGAAGGCGAGCCCGCCACCAGCAGAGTGCGCGCATCGTCGTAGGTCACGCCGCTGGTGTTGGTCAGGGTCACCCATCCCTGCACGTCGATCTTGCCGCCCTGTTCGTCATACAGCGCCACATAATCCGCCCGCCAGCCCAGACCCGGGGTGAGGTAGCTCAAGGTGGCCGGCCGGGTACCGGCGTGGCCACCGATGACGGTGACGGACAGGGTGGGGTGCGCGCGCAAGGTGTCCGGCACCTTGTCGAATATGACCCGCGCCGGCAAGCCGTCATCGCGCAGCACTTCGATGCTCTGCCCGATCTTCAGCACTACGCCGCCGTTGGTGGCGAGCACTTGGGCTTGCTCGCGCGTCTCCGCGCCGGTGGCCGGATTGACCCGGACGATGGTGACCTCGTGGCCCACCGCCTTTTCCATCAGCTTGGCGGGGGTCAGCAGATCGAAGTCGAAGTTCTGTTCTACGATGCCGATGTCGCTTGCGGTGAGCGAGGCGGTTTCAGGCCGGATTTGCGCCGAAACATCCTGGAATTCGATGCGCTGACGGCCGCCCTTGATGTCGATGTCGCGCCGGTCCTGCACCAGGGCCAGGTCATCCGAATAAATCGTGACGGACAGAGCTCTGTCGGCGGCCGAAGCCGGCAATGCCGGCGGCAGGCACAGGAGCCAGCCGGCGGCGAGGAGGCGGATACGCATAGCTCAGCTCCGTTCGCCGGGGCGGGGACGCGCGGGATCAGCGCATCGACACCTGAACGCGTTCGTTGGCGCTCGCCTCCATCCAGGTCTTGATGCGCTTGGCATCCGCGACGCGCGTGTACTTGCCCAAGGAATCCAGCAGCACGATGACCACCGAGCGGCCTTCGATGACGGCCGACATCACCAGACACTTGCCGGCCTCGGCGATGTAGCCCGTCTTCTGCACGACGATGTTCCAGGTCGGGTTCGCCACCAAGTTGTCGGTGTTGCGGAATTCGACCATGTGACGGCGCACCTTCACGGAATAGTGGCTGTCGGTCGAGTACTCGCGAATCGCGGGATTGTGCGAAGCGGCGATCACCAGCTTGGACAGGTCCTCGGGACTCGCCACATTCTGGCTCGACAGGCCCGTGGGGTCGACGAAGTGGGCGTTGGCCATCCCGAGCGCGGCGGCCTTGGCATTCATGGCGGCAACCAGCGCCGGCACACCGCCGGGGTAATTGCTGCCCAAGGCATGCGCGGCACGGTTCTCGGACGACATCAGCGCCAGGTGCATCAGGTCGCCGCGGGACAGGGTGGTTCCGACGACGAGGCGCGAGAAACCGCCCTTGGGGAGATTGCGGTCCTCGTCGGTGATCTGAATCATCTCATCGAGAGGCTGCCTGGCATCGAGGACCACCAAGGCGGTCATGAGCTTGGTGATGGATGCAATGGGCATGGCCACGTCGGCATGGCGTGAGTACAGCACCGTGGCATCGCTCTGATCGATGATGAGCACCGAACTGGACTTCAGCTTGGGGTCGCGGATGGCCTTGGGGTCATGGATCGGTTTCGCGGCAACCTGGAATGCCAGCATGGCCAGGATCAGGCCGGTGAAGGTGCGTAGCGGCACGGACGGCTCTTTAAATTTCACTGCCATTGACTGTCTCTATGAGTACCGACGAAAAGCGGCAAGCTGACATAAGTCGCTCACGCCGCGACGTGATGCAGCGCTAACTTTGCCATTATTTTTTGAAAAGTCCAGCACATTCAGGTGTTTGCTCAGATAACTTCAGGCGTTAGCCTCGCTGCCCGGAGCCCGCCGCAGCTCTTTGTCCCGGTACATCTTGCGGTCGGCGATGCTCAGCAGCTCGCGCGTATCGCGCGAGTCCTTCGGGTAATTGACCACGCCGATGCTGACACTGCAGCGAATCATGCGCGAGCGCAGGTCCAGGGTGGTCTTGTAGACATTGTGCCTCACGCGCTTGACCACGGCCTCGGCAACTTCGGGCGAGGCGCCCGGCAGCAGCACGGCAAACTCATCGCCGCCGAAGCGGGCGGCGACGTCGGTGCCGCGAATGCTCCTTTGCAGGCATTGCGCCACCAGCGTGATGGCGCTGTTGCCGGCATCGTGGCCGAAGGCATCGTTGATGTCCTTGAGCTTGTCCATGTCGATCATGAGCAAGGAGTACACCCCGCGTTCGCGCTCGGCCGCATCGTGTGCCCGCTGCCACACTTCGTTGAACATGCGCAGGTTGTACAGGCCCGTCAATGTATCGGTTTGCGCCAGATTCTCGATTCGCTCCCGCGCCTCGGTGATGTCGGCGGACAGCGTGGTCGTCAGATAGGCGACCAATAAAAAGGGCGCCAATTGGCCCGCGGCCTGGCTGGCATAGTAGAGCGACACCACCTCCACGCCCGGAGTCGCGGCGGCGAGCAGTAGATGGCAGACCGCGACCACCGCCACTTGCAGCAGAGTCACCAGCCGCCCCAGGGTCAGCGCGCTCAGGATGATGGGCAGCAAGTACAGATTCAGCAGCGGGCTCTCGCTCTTGCCGCTGAACCACAACGCCCCGGTAATGAACATGACCATGGACCAGGACTCGATCAGCAGGCGCGTGCGGGTCCGCCGCGGGAAGAACCGCCGGGCTCGGAATGCCACGATGGCGGCGACGAATGCAGCAAGCAGGCCGAGCACCGGCCACAGCTGCTTCAACAGTGCGCCGGACCAGACCAGCACGAGGGCGGCCAGCGCCAGGCAGAGGATTTCTATGGAACGGGTGCTGCGCACGCGCTAGTGCAAACGAACCGATGCGGAGACAGAACCGCTGCCGCTGATGGTCGGAACCTTCAGCTCCTGGACCGCGCGCTTGACTTCGGGGTCTCGCTGCAGCAACGGCGCGTCGGCAGGCACGGGCACGCTGGGCGGCTTCGGATCGCGTTCGAGCTCTATATCGGGGGCAATGCCGCGGTGATTGATGGAAATCCCCGATGGCGTGTAGTAAAGCGAGGTGGTCAGCTTGATGGCGCGGTCGCCGGATAAAGGAATGACGGTCTGTACCGAACCCTTGCCGAAGGTCGTGCGTCCCATGAGCTTGGCCCGATGGTTGTCCTTCAGCGCGCCGGCCACGATCTCCGCCGCCGACGCCGATCCGCCATTGACCAATACCACGATGGGCGCGCCGTTGAGCGCATCCCCCGGTGTGGCGTCCATCTCGAACTTGGATTCCGGCGTGCGGCCCTTGGCGGTCACGATCACGCCGGAATCGAGAAAAGCGTCCGACACCGACACCGCCGCCTCGAGCACGCCGCCCGGGTTGTTGCGTAAGTCGAGCACCAGGCCCTTGAGCGGCGCGCCATTGTGCTTGCGCAGGTCCTTGAGCGCCGCCTCCAAATCGTCCCCGGTGGTCTCGCTGAACTGGGAAATCCGCACGTATCCCATGCCGGGCTCGAGCAATTCCGATCTCACGCTGTGCAATTCGACGCGCGCGCGCTTCAGGGTAAATTGCAGGGGCTCGGCGCTGCCTTCACGCAAAATGCCTATTTTGACCGTGGTGCCTTCCTTGCCACGCATGCGTCCTATGGTATCCGCCAGGGTGGTGGTATTCACGGGGATGCCGTCGATGGTGGCGATGATGTCGCCCGGGCGGATACCCGCGGCGGCGGCGGCTGAGCCTTCGAAGGGCGAGACCACCACGACCTCCTCATCTTCCATCGACACTTCGATGCCGACTCCCGAGTACTGGCCGGTGCTGAGGATCTTGACCTCGTCATAGTCCTCACCGTCCAGGTAGGCGGAATACGGATCGAGCGAGGAAACCATGCCGCGAATCGCCGCCTGCAGCAGCTGGTGGTCATCCACCGGATTCACGTAGTCGTGCTTCACACGCTCGAGCACGTCCGCCAGGGTGCGGGCGTCTTGCCATGGCAGGTCGGCGCCGAGCGCCGGCTTGTCGGGAGTGAGCGCCGGCTTGTCGGGACTATCGGCGCGAACGGCGCCTGCCAGCCCGAGCGCCAAGCCGATGCCGATGGCCCATAGCGGGACGTTGCGAGATTTCGTGATCATCGGGCGGCAGCATACGTGCGGCGGCGCTTCGCCGCTAGCCGCCCAGCGCCGCCGTTTTTCCGACGGCGGGATCGAACAGGCCGGTGGATGTGGCAAAGCAGCCGTACAGCGGCAAGTCATGTATGACATCGTCCAGCGCCAGCGGCTTGCCGATGAAAAATCCCTGTCCGTAGTTGACGCCCAATTGTGCGGCGCGCTCGCGGATCGCGTCCGTTTCCACGTGCGCGGCCACGGTGTCCAGTCCAAAGGCGCTCGCGAGCTTTGCAATCGCCAGGACCATGGATTGCGATTTGGGGTTGTCGACCAGATCCCGGCTGAAAGCACCGTCGATCTTGATGCATGACACCGGCAGGGAATTCAAATGAGACAGCGACCCTGGGCCGCGGCCGAAATTGTCGAGGGCAAAGGAGATCCCCTGCTCGCGCAGCCTGCACATGAAGGGCGCAATGGTGCCGAGGTGCGCGCTTGCCGCCTCCTCCGGGAATTCGAAGCCCAGCGTCCCGGGCTCGATGCGGCTCTTGCGCACCAGGTCTTCCAGCATCCGCCAGAATTCTCCATCCCCCAGTGAGGCTGCCGATACGTTCAGCGAGAATTTCGCCGGATGCTCGCGTAGCAATTGGCGGCAGGAAGCCAGGCGATCGATCGACTGCTCGATCACCCAGCGGTCGACGGCCCGAGCCATATCCTGGCACGCCGCGCCACCGACTAGCTTGTCGAGATCGAGCCGGGTGCCGTCCACCGCGCGCATGCGCAGCAGTATTTCGAAGCGCGGTTCGGCCGGCGCCGAACTCAAGGGCAAAATGGGCTGCGCCAGCAGCTCGAAGGAGTCGGAGGCGAGCGCGGTGCTGACCTGCGCGGCGAAGCTCGATGCCGAGCGGTCGCCGTCGGTGTCTTGCCCGGCGCCATAAAACACTTCGACCCGGTTGCGGCCGCGCTCCTTGGCCGTCCGGCAGGCGAACTCGGCGGCAGCCATGGCGTGATCCAGGCGCCGCTCGCGGTCGCCAAGACGCGAGACACCGATGCTCAGCGAAACCAGCAAGGGCTTGTCGCCGCGGGAGCTGCTCAGGCGGATGGCCGCGCCGCGCAGTTCTTCGGCAATCCGCGCGGCCGGCTCGATGCCGAAGCCGGGCAGAAACATACCGAATCGGTCCCCACCCAATCGCGCGACCAAAGTGCCCTCGCGAACCCGCCGGGACAACAGATTGGCGATGTCCTGGATGACCTCGTCGCCGACGTGCATCCCGTGATTCTCGTTGACCACGTTCAGTTGATCGATGTCGACATAGAGCAATCCGTGCGCGCCCTGCTTCAAGTCCCGGGCGGCCAGCCGCGCGGCGGCCTGCGCCCGAAATGCCTCCGACGTCAACAGCCCGGTCGCCGGATCGAAACTCGAGCGAATGATCTGCGCCGCTTTGCGCGCCAGCAATTCCACGGCCTCGGCGTCGTGCAGTTGAAAGTCCCCGTCCGTGTCCAACCGGAACACCGCAAGCACGCCGATGACTCGTCGCGCCTCGTCCCGGATCGGCGTAGATATGGCCTTGTACGGCATTGCAGCATGGGAGCCGTCGAGGGCGAGGTGATTGGCCACCAACGTGCAGCCATGCAGCTGCGCCCGGGTCATGAGGTGGCGGTGCATTTGCGCCAGGACCTCGCTTTCCACCCCGGTGGGTTGCCCCAGCCGCGTCCGGCAAATCGTCAAATTGCGCTCCGGCAGGAGAATTGCCGCGACGGTTCCCGCGAGATGCTCGTTCGCGAGGGTGGGGATGCGCCCCAGGGATTCCAGCCCGTGAGCGGCCGCGGTCTCTGACAGCCGCTGAAAAAGATCGAGTTCGCGATTATTGTCGGCGAGATTTTCGTGCAGCTCGCCGATGGCCACGCGGGCCGCGGCGCGCGCCGCGAGTTCGCTCTGCAGGCAATCGAGGGCGGGCTTCACCAGAGCGTGAACCGCCCGGATATCGAGCCGCGCCTCGGGTTGCGGCAGCGCGATGACCACGAGACCCAGCACTTCGCCGAGCGCTCCGCGAATTCGAAAACCATAGCGCGACTCGGCGCTGTCTTCGGTCTCCACCAGGCCGTCGATGTCGCGATGGCGGGCGTTGGGCGCTTTCAGGAGCAGCGACAGTGCGTACTGCACGCGCGAAGCGTTCGGCCCATCGTTCGACCACCACGAAGTGCCGTCGGCGCCGGCGAACAAGATGTGACTGATTCTCGGACTGAGGCGCAGCAGCAACTGCGCATACGAATTCCAGGTTTCGGCCGTCGCTGTCATTGCTGCGAAGAGTCCGTCAAATGCGGCCGTGAATCCAGGACGCGCTCGGCACTTCGCCCGGAATTTTCAACGCCGCGCCACGCCATGCGACATAACATCGCGACAGCGCCCGAACGCGGCAGCCGCTCAAGGATTCGGCCGCAACCAGACCTTCGGATCGACGGTTTTGCGCCCGTCGCGGATTTCAAAATACAGCTGCGGCTCGCTGCCGCTGGAGTCGCTCAAGCCCGCGATCACGTCACCGGGAGCGACCCAGTCGCCGACCGACTTATAGAGGACCTCGGCATGGCCGTACAAGGTCATGTAGCCGCCGCTGTGCCCGATGATGAGCAGAAGGCCGAGGCCCTGCAGCCAATCGGCATACACGACACGGCCGAAGAATGCGGCGCGCACCTTGGCGCCGCGCGCCGCTTCTATCATTTCCCCGTTCCAACGCACGCCGGACCCGTGCTGTTCCTGATAGTGCGCAGTGACTCGACCTTGCACGGGCCAAGGCAGCTTGCCGCGCATTTGCTCGAAGCTCTGCGTCGAGTCCACGGGGAAGTCCTGCAGCACTCGCGCGAGGTCCGCCACCAGCGATTCCACCGCCTGCTCCTCGCGCTTCAAGCCGGCGAGCTGCTGATTGCCGTTCGCCACCCGCTGGGTGAGCGCGGCCAGCGCCGCGGCGCGTTCGGCGCGCGCGCGTTCCACCGCTGCCACTTCGGCGCTGGCGTCCTCTTGCAGGGCCTTCAGCTGCGCGCTCTGCTCATCGATTTCCCCGACCAGCTGCTGCAGCCGCAGCATCTGTGCCTGGATGGCATCGATCTTGGTGCTGCGTTCCGCCGCGAAATAGCCATAGTAGGTGAGCGTGCGGCCGAGACCCGCGGGGCTGCTTTGGTTCAACAACAGCTCGAGTTGTTCCTGCCTGCCGATCATGTAGGCCGCCCGCACCTGCGCCGCCAAAGCCGCGCGTTCGGCCTGCAGCGCGTTTTCTCCCGCACGCTGCTCGCCGCGAAGCTCCGTTCGGCGCCGCTCCGCGGCGAACTGCGCCAGGCGCAAGCTGTCCAGGCGCCGCCGCTTGGCGGTGATGTCGAGCTCCGCTTCGCGCAGCCGCGCGCTCAATACGTCGCGTTCCTTGAGTTCGTCGCTGAGGCGGTGCGTGAGCGCCGCAATGCGCGCGCGCACGGCCGCTAGCTTGGCCTTGGCCTGCGCCGAGTCGGCGGGATTCGCCGCGGCGGAGTCGGTTGAGTCAGCCTTCTCCGCGCCCACGGATTTGATCGCGGCCGGCGCAGCGACGGCGCAAAACACCGCCGCCGCGGCGGCCGCGCATAAGTATGTGAAACGGCGGTTACTGCTGAGATTCATCTTGTGGATGGCAAGCATACAAGGCCTGAGCCCGCTGCTATACTTACCGGCCCGAAAAACCTATTGTACGAGCCGCATGCAGCGACTGTTCGAGTTCATTGGCCATCATTATTACTTGGCTGCCGGCGTGGCGCTGGCCGCCGTGGCGGTGGCTATCTATGAGATCCACGAGCGCATCCAGGCATTTGCCGCGTTGAGCGTCATGCAGGCGGTGCGGCTCATCAATCAAGGCGCTCTGGTGATCGACCTGCGCGGCAAGGAATCCTACGACGCCGGCCACATCGGCGACGCGCGCAACGTGCCCGCGGCTGAGCTTCAGGCGCAGGCCGAGTCGCTGAAGAAATGGCGCGACAAGAACGTGATTACCTATTGCGACAGCGGCACGAGCGGCGCCAGCGGCGCGCGGGCGCTGACCAAGCTTGGATTCACCAAGGTTTTCAGCCTGCAGGGGGGCGTGAACGCATGGGTGAAGGACAACCTTCCCCTGGTCCGAACCGCGCCGGGGGCGGTGAAATCCGGGGCGGGCGGCAAGGGAAGCTCGAAATGATTCAGCCCGCCGTGACCGTGTATGTATCGGACTGGTGTCCGTACTGCCAGCGGGCCAAGGGTTTGCTGGCCGAAAAGAATGTGGCGTTCCGCGAAATCAATGTCGAGGATGAAGCGAAGTTTCGCGAGGAAATGATTGCTCGCAGCAATCGCCGCACGGTGCCGCAGATTTTCATCGGCGACAGGCATGTCGGCGGCTGCGAAGATCTTTTCGAACTCGATCGCAGTGGTGAACTGGATCGATTAATTCAGGGGGCTTGATGAACGAGGTCAGAAATCCGGGTCCGGAAGCCAGCATCGGCGGCGTCCAAGTAAGCCTGCAAAGCGTCTACTTGAAGGACTGTTCCTATGAATCGCCGAACGGGCCGCGGCTGCCGAACAATCAGGCATGGGAGCCGAAGTTCCAGCTCAACATGAACACCTCGGCGGAGGAGCTCGCCGCGGATGTGCGCGAGGTTCTCCTGACCATCACGCTCGAGGCGAAGCAAGGCGAGGCGACGCTGTACTTGGTCGAGGTGAAGCAGGCCGGGGTGTTCTCCATTGCCGGAGCGTCGGTGGAGGACATGAAGCGCCTGATCGGCAGCTTCTGCCCGAGCGTGCTGTTTCCTTATGCGCGCGAAGTCATTTCGGATTTGATCGTCAAGGGCGGCTTCCCGAATTTCCTGCTGCCCCTGGTCAACTTCGATGCCTTGTTTGCTCAGGCATCGGAATCCCCGCAAGCCGGCCTCGTCAACTAGGCCGGGGCCGAAGAAAGCAGGCCCAGAATGCAGAACCGGCGCGCAGAACCGATGACGGTCATCGGCGCCGGTTCCTGGGGAACGGCGCTCGCCATACAACTGGCGCGCGAGGGCCATCCCACCCTGCTGTGGGGCCGCGATGGCGCGCAGCTCGAACAGATGCAGCTCGCGCGCTGCAATCAACGCTATTTGCCCGACGCGACGTTTCCCGACAACTTGCGGGTGACCGGCGAACTCGCGGTGGCGCTCGAGAAGGCGCGCGACGTGCTGATTGCCGTCCCCTCGCACGCATTTCGCGCGACTCTGCAGGACCTCGAGCCGCGCCTCGGCCGGCGTACGCGGATCGCCTGGGCGACCAAGGGATTCGAAGCGGCGACGGGAATGCTGCCGCACCAGGTGGCGCGGCAAATCCTGGGCGCCCGGCCCGGGGCGGTGTTGTCCGGCCCCACATTCGCCAAGGAAGTCGGCGTCGGCCTGCCCACCGCCATGACCGTGGCTTCCGAGGACGGGCGCTTCGCGAAGGACCTGGCGCTGAGCCTGTCGGGACCCAGTTTCCGCGCCTACACCCAATCCGACATCATGGGCGTCGAGGTGGGGGGAGCGGTGAAGAACGTCATTGCCATCGGGTCCGGAATCGCCGACGGCATGGGATTCGGCGCCAACACCCGGGTGGCGCTGATCACGCGCGGGCTCGCAGAAATGATGCGCCTGGGGGTCAAGCTCGGCGCCTCGCGCGAGACCTTCATGGGGCTCGCCGGCCTCGGCGATCTGGTGCTCACCTGCACCGACGATCAATCCCGCAACCGCCGCTTCGGCATTGCATTGGGACGCAGCCAGTCCGTGAGCGAGGCGCAGAGCGGCATTCGCCAGGTCGTCGAAGGACTGCCCGCGTCGCGCGCGGTGTACGAGGTGGCGCAGCGTCTGCAGGTGGACATGCCCATTTGCCGCGAAATCTACCGGATCATGCACGAGGGCAAGCCGGTTCGCGCCGCGGTCCAGGCGCTGATGGGGCGTGAAGTGCGCTCGGAAACGGAATGACTTCCGCGGCCATGAGGTGGCGCTACGCGACCGCCGATGTGTTCACCGACCGGATGTTCGGCGGGAATCCGCTCGCGGTGGTGTTGGACGCAGTCGGACTGTCGACGGCGCAGATGCAAGCCATTGCCCTCGAGTTCAACTATTCCGAGAGCACATTCGTACTGCCGCCGGAGGATCCCGCGCACACCGCCAGGATACGAATTTTCACCCCGCGCACCGAGGTGCCTTTCGCCGGTCATCCGAATGTGGGAACGGCATTCGTGCTGGCGCGGGAGAGTCGCTTCGCGGCGGCCGCAGCCGCCGGAGCATTCGTCTTCGAGGAGGCCGCGGGTCTTGTGCCCATGAAACTGCTGCACGAGCGCGGCTGCGCCGTGGGCGCGGAACTGCGCGCACCGGAGCCGCTGTCGCGCAGGAGCATTCTGTCCCGGGAGGCCGCGGCGGCCTGCTTGTCGCTGGATGAGCGGGACATCGCCATGCAGGCGCACCCACCCCAGATCGTTTCGGTGGGCCTGCCGTTCGTCGTCGCCGAGCTGCACAGCCGCGAGGCGCTGCGGCGCTCCAAGCCGAATATCGCGGTCCATTCGCAACTTCTGCCGCTCGACGGAGCGGATGCGATTTTCGCGTACTGGCGCGCGGGCGATGAGACCTCATCCGGTCAGACGGTACTGCACGCGCGCATGTATTCGCCCCTGGACGGCATAGTCGAAGACCCCGCCACGGGCAGCGCCTGCGGCGCGGCCATCGCCCTGTTGGCCAGCCTGGATCTACCCGCCACCTCCGAAGAGAACGGCCGCGCCGAACGTGCCTGGCGCATTCATCAAGGCGAGGACATGGGGCGGCCAAGCCTGCTTCTTGGCCGTACCATGGCGCACGGCGCATCCCTGACGGAAACCCATGTGGGCGGCCGCTGCGTTCCGATGTTCGAGGGTACGCTCGCTGTTTGACCCGGCAAGTTCTTCGGCCCCCGGCACCGAATCAAGGCGCTGCGAGGCCAGCGAAGCCGATCTGGCGCCAGGCTTCGTAAGCCACGAGCGCCACCGCGTTGGACAGATTGATGCTGCGGCTTTGCGGACGCATGGGAATGAACACGCAATTTTCACGCCCGACGCGGTCGAGCACTCCGTCAGGCAGGCCGCGTGTCTCCGGGCCGAACAAGAAGGCGTCTCCGTCACGGTATTGAAGATCGCTGTAGCGGCGCGCGCCAGTGGTTTCCACGGCGATGAGCCGGGCACCGGCAAGTTCCCGAAGGCAGGCGTCGAAGCCGGCGTGTACTTTGACGGACGCCAGATCGTGATAGTCGAGGCCCGATCGCTGCAGACTCTTGTCATCGAGGCGAAAGCCCAGAGGCTTGATCAAGTGCAGTACGGCCCCGGTGTTCGCGCACAAGCGGATTGCGTTGCCGGTATTCGGCGGAATCTCGGGCTCGAACAGCAGGATATGAAACATGCGGCGAGGTGTCGGAGTTCGCGGCGGAGTATCGGCGTTCGCGCCGGCGCGCGGCGCGGCTAGTGACCGGCGGCCGGCCGCTGCTGCGCGAGGATCACGCGCTGCGTCGGATAATCGAACTCCACCCCCAAGCTGCGGAACTCCTCGATGATGCGGAAATTGACGGTTTGCTGCAGATCGAGCAGGGGATTGAGGCTGGGTTGCTGCACGAAGTACGAGAGCTCGAAATGCAGAGCGGAATCGCCCAGCGTTTTGAGATGACAGCGGTCGAAGCGAGCGTTCGGCTGGCCGCGAACGATGTTCTCGAGCACTTTGGGTATTCGTTGCAGGGTGTCGCTCGGCGTGTCATAGGTCACGCGGATCGTCGCCAGGGCGCGCTGTTCCTGGGAACGGCCATAATTGCGCACGCGGCTCTTCAGGATGTCGGCGTTCGACAGAATGATTTGCTCGCCGCTGTCGCTGCGCAATCGCGTGGTCTTGATGCCGATGTGCTCCACCTTGCCGGCATAGGTATCGATTTCCAGACGGTCGCCGGCGACGAAGGGTTTGTCCAAGGCGATCGACAGCGAGGCGAACAGATCGCCGAGCACGTTCTGCAGAGCCAGGGCCACGGCCACGCCGCCCACCCCGAGGCCCGCGAGCAGGGCCGTGATGTTGACCCCGAGATTGTCGAGCGCCACCAGCACCAACAGCGACCAGATCAGCATGCGCGCGACGAAATTGATGATGTCCAGCGATCCCGCGAACACCCGATCGGCGCCCCGCTCCAACTCCTTCGTCTCCAAATAGAAGCGTACCGCGCTCCCGGCCCACAGTCCTACCTGCAGCAGGATCAGGATCAATACGATGATAGCGACGGCGCGCTGAACTCTCTCCGGCAAGGTGAGGCTGGCCTGCGCCGCATCGAGAGCGATGGCGATGAACAAGAACTGCCGGGTATTGCCGATGAGATACGCCAGCAGCCGCACAGGCAGCCGATTCTGCGCCGCCGAATACTTCTTATAGCGCGAAGCCACCAAGCGCCGCACTATCCACAGAGCCGCCCACACCCCCACCGCGACGATGCCGGCGATGAGCCAGTCAGCGAGTGAATTGCTGCGAAATAGCGTCTGCAGCGCATCGACTTTGTGCAAAAGATAGTCGTTGATCATGGTGCAAGTATAAACCGCCCCTCTTCGGAGCCGCATCGTCGCCCGAGGGTGCGAATGGCGGCCGAGAGCTGGCGCACGCCGATGCGGGACCCGCGCCGAGGCGGCTTAGACCACGTCTTCCATGCCCAGCTCTTTCATCTTTCGAGTGAGGGTATTGCGCCCCCAGCCGAGGAGCTTGGCGGCGTCCTGCTTCAAGCCGTCGGCCTTGCGCAGCGCCACTCGGATCAGGATGCGCTCGACCTCGGGCACGGCCTGGTCCAGAAGCCTTTGCGTGCCTGCGGCCAATTCCTGCTCGGCCCAATGGGACAGCTTCGCCATCCAATCATGATTCGCGGAGTGACCGGCCGGCACACCGCCGAGATCGGGCGGAATGTCCTCGGCGCGGATTTCGCGTCCCGGCGCGGTGACGGTCAGGCGCCGGCACGCATTGACGAGCTGGCGGACATTTCCCGGCCAGTCGAAAGTCACGAGCGCACTCTCCGCCGGCGCGGTCAGCAGCTTCGGCTCGACTCCGAGTTCCTGTCCGGCAATCGACAGATAGTGGCGCAACAATTCCGGGATATCCTCGCGCCGCTCGCGCAGGGGTGGAATCTCGATGCGTATCACATTGAGCCGGTGCAGCAGGTCTTCGCGAAAGTGGCCGGAACTCACGCGCGCCTCGAGATCTTGGTGAGTGGCGGCGATGACGCGGACCTCGACCTTGACCGGCGTCTGCCCGCCGACGCGGTAGAATTCACCCTCGGCCAGCACGCGCAGCAGCCGCGTCTGCAGCGCCGGAGACATGTCGCCGATCTCATCAAGGAACAAAGTGCCGCCGTCAGCTTGCTCGAACCGGCCGCGGCGCAGGGCGTCCGCGCCGGTGAAGGCGCCTTTCTCGTGACCGAAGAGTTCCGATTCCAGCAGATCGGCGGTGAAGGCCGCCGTATTCAGGGCGACGAAAGCCTTGCTCGAGCGCGGGCTGTGGCGGTGCAGAGCCCGCGCCACCAGCTCCTTGCCCGTGCCGGATTCGCCGGTGATCAGCACCGTCATGCTCGAGCGGGACAATCGACCCACGGCGCGAAACACCTGCTGCATGGCTGCCGCCTGCCCGAGCAATTCCGGGATGCTGCGTCTTGCGGCCTCGACATCGATGGAGACGGTCGCCTGCTGTGCGGCGCGGCGCACCAGGTCCACCGCCTTGTCGATATCGAAGGGTTTGGGAAGGTACTCGAAGGCGCCGCCCTGATAGGCGGCGACGGCGGCATCCAGGTCGGAGTGTGCGGTCATGACGATCACCGGCAATCCGGGCCGCGATGTCTGAATCTCCTTGAGCAGGTCGAGCCCGCTGCGGCCCGGCATGCGGATGTCGGTCATCAGCACGTCGGGGGCTCCCGAACGCAGGGCGGACAGGACATCGTCGGCCTGTTCGAAGCACTTGGCGGTCATGCCGCTGCCCTTCAGCGCTTTCTCCAACACCCAGCGGATGGAGGCGTCGTCGTCGACCAACCAGACTTGCAGCGGCTTCGAGTTCATACCGAGTCCATGGGCAGAGAAATGACGAAGATGGTGCGACCCGGCGTGCTGTCGAACTCGATCAGGCCACCGTGGCGGCTGACCAGATCCTGAGCGATCCCCAGCCCCAAGCCCGTGCCGTCGGCACGCCCGGATACCAAGGGATAGAAAATCGTGTCACGGATCTCCGGGAGCACTCCGGGGCCGTTGTCCTCGAATTGAATCGACGCCACCAGCCGATGGCGCTGTGCGCCGACGCTCACATTGCTCGCCGCGCGGGTCCGCAGGATGAGCCGCGGCGAGTGCACCTGGCCGCTCGACAGGGCTTGGATGGCGTTGCGGCCCAGATTCAGCATAGCCTGAATGATGTGGTTCGGATCCACGGTGAGCGGCGGCAGGCTGGGGTCGTAGTCGCGATCGACGACGACGCCCTCGGGCGCCTCGCTGCGCAGCAAGTGGTAGACCCGTTCCAAAAGCTCGTGAACGTTGATGAGCTGCTTCGCAGGCGGGCGGCCGGGTCCGAGCATGGAGTCGAGCAGATTGGTCAGGCGATCCGCTTCGCTGATGATGACCCGCGTGTACTCGCGCAAGGCCGGATCGAGGAGTTCCCGTTCCAGCAGCTGCGCCGCGCCGCGCAAGCCGCCGAGAGGGTTTTTGATTTCGTGGGCAAGCTGTCGGACCATCAAACGGCTCCCTCCCAATTGGGCGAGCAGCGCGTTTTCGCGGGTCAGGCGCCGATGCTGAGTGATGTCCTCGATTTCCAGCAGGAGCCGAAGTTGGTCCTGCCCGAGAGTTATTTGAGTCACTGCGCAGTCGAGGATGCGATCGATTCCGCCGGGCGCAGGCCATGCCAGTTCCCGCTGCACCACTCCCTCGCTTCCCTGCCTGGCGCGATCGAACAGCGGCAGCAAGGTCTCGGCACCGCGCGTCAATTCCATGATGCTTCGGCCCAGGGCTTGGTTGGGCCCGAGGCCCAGCAGGGTCTGCGCGGCGGCATTCAAATAACCGACATGCAGGCCCTGATCGAGCAGAAACACACTGGTAACCAGGCCGTCGAGCAGCTCGGTGCCCTGGATGTGGATGGCGTCTTGCTTGAATTCAGCGGCCACGCGGATGGTCCGGTGGGCCGAAATCCGGCGCTAGGGCTTCTGGTGCTGCGGCGACAGCTCGGACGGCTGCTTTACGTAGAAGGTGACGCTGTCCGAGATTCGCGATTGGCCCGTCGTTGAATCGGTGACGGTGGCGGCGATGACGTAGGTGCCGCGATCCAAGTGCGGCAGGGTGATGGCCGTTGCGGCCGGTCCCTGAGCTTCGATCTCGGCGCCGTTCAGATGCCAGGTGACGGTCTGGCCCGGCTTCAGGTTTGGATTCAGCGCCAGGTTGGCGTTGACGGGCTCGTCGCCGAAGAAAGTCTGCTCGGGGGTCGGTGTAGTGATGGAGAATTCGCCGTAATCGAGAGGCCCCTTCTTTTGCTCGGCGTTCGTCGCCGGCGCATCCGCGGTGTGACCCGACGAACCCGACGTAGCCAGGTTGGTGGCGCCCGTGGTTATCTTCTCCGCTCCCGGCCCCGGCTGGTCGGAAAAGTGGACCACCCCATCGGAGTCGGTCCACTTGTAAATCACGGCGGCCTGCGCCGCAAAGGCTGCGAGCGCGGCCGCCGCTATCCATGGTGTCCAGGGGCGCATGATTCCGAAGCATAGCCCTATCGTCTCCCCGCCACAAAACCAGGTGTGGACAGCGTGACCTCCGTCACTCTAAGGCTTGCACCCAGCAATGACTTCACAGGCTGTAGTACATCTCCACTTCGATCGGGTGCGTCGTCATGCGTACGCGGGTCACTTCCTTCATCTTCAATTCGATATAGGCGTCGATCAGGTCGTCGGTGAAGACTCCCCCCGCCTTGAGGAAGCCGCGGTCCTTGTCCAAATAATCCAGCGCCATGTCCAGAGAGTGGCAAACCGTCGGGATCTTCTTGTCCTCCTCGGGCTCGAGGTCATACAGATCCTTGTCGCCCGGATCGCCGGGATGAATCTTGTTCTGGATGCCGTCGATTCCCGCCAGCAGCATGGCGGCGAAGGCGAAGTACGGATTGGCGGTTGCATCCGGAAAGCGCACCTCGATGCGGCGGCCCTTGGGATTGGAGATCCAGGGGATACGGATCGAGGCAGAGCGGTTGCGCGCGGAATAGGCGAGCTTCACCGGCGCTTCGAATCCGGGCACCAGGCGTTTGTAGCTGTTGGTGCTGGCATTGGTGAATGCGTTGATGGCGCGCGCGTGCTTGATGATGCCGCCGATGTAGTAAAGAGCGATGTCGGACAAGCCGCCGTACTTGTCGCCGGCAAATAGCGCCTTGCCTTCCTTTTGCAGGGATTGATGCACGTGCATGCCGCTGCCGTTGTCGCCGACGATGGGTTTGGGCATGAAAGTCAGGGTTTTTCCGTAGCCGTGCGCCACGTTCTGCAGGGCGTACTTGAGTATCTGCACTTCATCGGCTTTCTTGGTCAGGGTGTTCGCCGCCACGTTGATTTCGCCCTGTCCCGCTGTCGCCACTTCGTGGTGATGCACTTCGAACTTCAGGCCCATCTCTTCGCAGGCCATGGACATGGCGGTACGGATGTCCTGCTGCGAGTCGACCGGCGGCACCGGGAAGTAGCCGCCCTTGACGGCCGGCCGATGCGCCTTGTTGCCGTCCTCGTAGTTCTTGCCGGAATTCCAGGCACCTTCATAGGAATCCACTTCATAGGCGCAGCCGTTCATGCTGGAACTGACGGTGACCTTGTCGAAAATGAAGAATTCGTTTTCGGGGCCGAACAGCGCCGAGTCCGCCACACCGGTGGACTTCAGATAGGCCTCGGCGCGCTTCGCCAGGGAGCGCGGATCGCGCTCATAGCCTTGCATGGTCATCGGTTCGATGACATCGCAGCGCAAGTCGACCGTGGTCTCTTCGTAGAAAGGATCGATGACGGCGGTCGCCGGATCGGGCATCAAAATCATGTCCGATTCATTGATGCCCTTCCAGCCGGCAATCGATGAGCCGTCGAACATCTTGCCGTCCTTGAAAAAGCCCTCATCCACCAGGCGCGTCGGGATGGTGACGTGGTGTTCCTTGCCAATCGTGTCGGTAAAGCGGAGATCGGCGAATTTCGCGTCTTTTTCTTTGATTAATTTCAGAACATCGGCGGGAGTCATGTGCGTCCTCGCGGGGTTGAGTGTTTGGCCCGGGCCAGACCGGGTCCCCTGACAATGCACCTTATGTGCCATGGCGATGCGTCGGCGGATCAAGCACTTGCGGTCAGTAAGCAGGCGCCCGTGCATCATAATGGATCGAAATTCAAAAATCCGCGCTCCTTTTTGGTGCATCGCGGTGATTATTTGCCTTGCCGAGTGCTCACGTGCTGAAAATACCTGGCCGATGAGCGATTTAGGTGCACGGTGATGGCTAAGACACATCAGGGTGGCATCGCTATACTCGCGGCCTTTGCCTTCGCCGCGAGCATCCGATGGCCCACGCGCACACCCGACCGCCCCGCACCTTTCAGGATCTGATTTTTGCGCTGCAGACCTATTGGTCGGAGCAGGGCTGCATCATCCTGCAGCCCTACGATATGGAGATGGGCGCCGGAACCTTCCACACGGCGACTTTTCTGCGCGCCGTGGGGCCGGAGCCATGGAGCGCCGCCTATGTTCAGCCATCACGGCGGCCCACCGACGGACGTTATGGAAATAATCCGTTTCGCCTGCAGCACTATTACCAGTTTCAGGTGTGCATCAAGCCCTCGCCGGACGACTTTCAGGAGCTTTACTTGGGTTCGCTCAAGTCGCTGGGCTTCGACCCGCTGACGCACGACATCCGCTTCGTCGAGGACAACTGGGAGTCCCCGACCTTGGGTGCCTGGGGATTGGGGTGGGAGGTGTGGCTGAACGGCATGGAGGTTTCGCAATTCACCTACTTCCAGCAAGTGGGGGGGTTGGATTGCCGCCCCGTCATGGGCGAGATCACCTATGGTCTCGAACGTCTGGGGATGTACATTCAAGGCAAGGAAAGCATTTACGACATCGTCTGGACCGAAGGCCCCCTCGGTACGGTCACCTATGGGGATGTCTTTCACCAGAACGAAGTGGAGCAGTCGATCTATAACTTTGAAAAGGCCGACATCGCCGTGCTGTCGACCCACTTCGATGCGCATGAAATCGCCTGCCGGCGCCTGCTCGAGGACAAGTTGGTGCTGCCCGCCTATGAACAGATGGTCAAGGCGTCGCACGCCTTCAATTTGCTCGACGCACGGCACGCCGTCTCCGTCACCGAACGGCAGCGGTTCATTCTTCGCGTGCGCACCTTGGCGCGCGCCGTGGCCGAGGGCTACCGCGCCAGCCGCGAAGCGCTGGGCTTCCCGCTGCTGAAGGGCACTGCCGAGGAGCGGGTTGCCTGATGAGCGCGCACGATTTGCTGTTCGAGCTGCTCACGGAGGAGCTGCCGCCACGCACGCTGGCCGCCTTGTCGACCGCCCTCACCGCCGCCGTGGCCAAGGGCATCGACACGGCGGGCATTCCGCATGGCGAGATTCAGAGCTTTGCCACGCCGCGGCGCCTCGCCGTGCGCATAAAAAAGCTGGCCGAGCATCAGCCCGACAAGCAGGTGGAGCGGCGCGGACCGCCGCTCGCGAATTCATTCGACGCGCAGGGCGCGCCCACTCAGGCCGCGGCCGCCTTTGCGCGCAGCTGCGGCGTGACGGTGGCGGACCTGGCGCAGCTCAAGACGGACAAGGGTGCCTGGCTCATGTTCCGCGGCACGGAGCGAGGCTCGGCCACCACGGCGCTGCTGGGAGACATCGTCAATCAAGCCGTGGCCTCTCTGCCCATCGCCAAGCGCATGCGATGGGGTGCGCGCACCGCGGAGTTCGTGAGGCCGGTACACCGCGTCGTTCTTCTCCATGGCGATGCAGTGGTTCCGGCCGAAGTGCTGGGTCTCGACACCGGTCGAGTGACCTTCGGGCATCGCTTTCACGCGCCGAAACCCCTGACGCTCAAGTCGGCGGCCGAATATGAGCGCCGGCTGCGCCGCGCCAAGGTAGTGGCGGATTTTGCCGAGCGCCGCGAGCTGATTCGCGCCCAAGTGACCGTGGCGGCGGCGGCCACCGGGGAGGGCGCCACGCCATTGATCGAAGAGGCCTTGCTGGATGAAGTCACCGCCTTGGTCGAGTGGCCCGTGCCCATCGCCGGACGGTTCGAGCAGCGCTTCTTGAGCCTGCCGCGCGAGGTCGTCATCGCCACCGTACAGGATCATCAGCGCTACTTCCCGGTGCAGGGCGCGGACGGCCGGCTATCGGGCGGGTTCGTCACCGTCAGCAATATCGAGAGCCGCGATCCCTCCAAGGTCAGGGAGGGCAACGAACGCGTGGTCCGCCCCCGCCTGAGCGACGCCGCGTTTTTCTGGGATCAGGACGTCAAGATTTCCTTGAGCGAGCATGCGGCCCGATTGAGCGGCGTGACGTTTCAGACCCGATTGGGCAGCTACGCCGACAAGACCCTGCGCGTACGGGCGCTGGCGCAATCGATCGGCGGCCGCATCGGCGCCGGACCGTGGGTGGCGCGCGCCGCCGAGCTCGCCAAGGCCGACTTGATGACCGCCATGGTGGGTGAGTTCCCGGAGCTCCAAGGCACCATGGGCCGTTACTACGCCGAAGCCCAAGGTGAACCGGAGGAATTGGCGCGGGCCTTGGAGGAACACTATCGCCCGCGCTTCGCCGGCGATTCCTTGCCGGCCACCAAGACAGGGCAGGCAGTCGCCCTCGCCGACAAGATCGATACCCTGGTGGGAATTTTCGCCATCGAGCAGCGGCCGACGGGCGCCAAGGATCCCTTCGGCCTGAGGCGCGCCGCCCTGGGATTGTTGCGCATCCTGCTCGAAGGCCGGCTGGATCTGGACTTGTTCGAATTGCTGACGGCGGCCGCCGCCGCCCAACCGGTGCAGCGAACCGGAGTCGTCGATGAAGTGTACGACTTCATAGCGGAGCGGCTGCGGGGCGTGCTGCTCGAAGAGACAGGCACCACGGTCGAAATGCTCGATGCCGTGTTGGCCAACCGACCGCGCTCGCCGCTCGATGCGGTCACGCGGCTCAATGCGCTCAAGGAGTTCCTGCTGCTGCCCGAGGCCGGCATTCTCGCGGGGATCAACAAGCGCATCGCGAACATTTTGAAGAAGGCCTCGCTGGCCGGCGACGCGGCCGTCGATGCCGCAGCGCTGGCCGAGGACGCCGAACGGCAATTGCACCGGGTCATGAGCGATTTGCGCATTCCGGTGCGGGATGCGGCGGCACAGCGCCGCTATGCGGACAGTCTCAAGGCCCTGGTTGCCCTGCGCGCGCCGGTGGATGATTTCTTCGAGCGCATCATGGTGATGGACGAGAATCTCGCGCGACGCAATAACCGCCTGGCCCTGCTGCGCGATGTGCAGCTGCTGCTCGGCGGCGTCGCCGACCTGTCGCGCCTGCCGGGTTGAATCGATCGCGTGCAGCCGTCAATCGCGGCGACGGGCATCGGGCAGTCAACCAAGTGATCGAGCAGGGCCAGGCGCGGCTCAACGACGGGCTCTGGATCATCATCTTCCCGGAGGGCACGCGGGTGGTCGCGGGCGAGACGCGCAAGTTCGGGGTGAGCGGCGCACTGCTCGCCATCGCGTCCGGCAAGGATCCCCGCGAGCTCAACGAGGAAGTGAGACGATCCATCGAAGCCGGGCTAGCGCGGATCGCGGCCGCCGCGGACTAGAGGCCGGAGCCGGCCGGCACGCGACGGTCAGTGAGCGCTCACCTCACCCAGGATCTCGTGACACATCGCGCGCACCTGCTTCGTCGTCATGGCGGCGAACACGCCATTCCAGGCCGAAGACTTGGTGTCATAGGTCTGTGTGGCCCATGTTTCTCCGGTCTTCAGGTCGCGAAATCCAGCTTGCGCGTTGATGAACGCGTTTCCCGTCATTATCCCGAACGCGACCCGAGCTCCAATGGGCCTTGAAGCCGGTCCAGTCTTTGGCGGACGTCGTAACGTCGCTTCCGGTCAGGTTGAGGACAACGTTCTTGCCCGTCGCCTTGGTACCCACGGGCACCGGCGCACCTCCGTCCTGCGAGACGAGACGGCAGCTCCTCCCCATCAAAATTGGCGGGCTGTCGGCGCAGATGCAACGAGTCTGGGTGCTCAAATGCATTGACATTGACGACGGCGTAAACGCGATTCGCAATTTCACTCGTGGCAATCGGAACCGCGCTACAGCGGGTGCAAACGTAAAACGTGGCGGTCTCAGTTCCAAACAAATACCTTGAAACGCCGCCGACCCGGTGTAGGGTGACGGAAAGCTTTGCGTTGTGATTGGAAGTCCAAACTCCACCATGCTTGATGCAAAATGAGCAACTACACTCTCGCGCGACTACCTCGGTCGGAACCCCCGGCCAGTCGAGCACAAAGGCTATGTTTCCGCAGTGACACTTGCCGTCGATGAGCATTCGACCTCGGGGAGAACGAAGACGCGACCGGCGATCGCTCGAACCGATTGTTAGACGGTCGAGTCAATTGCGCCATGAAACAGCGCCAAATAGGAACGCTGTGCCAATACCAAGTGTTATTAGAATTGTCGTCCAGAATGACCCTGGGTTCTCGGTACGACTGTATGAGCGAAACTTCCCCATCACGCGACCTGTATATATGGCGTAGGCACCGTAGCCAAGCAAGGCGAATCCGACAAGGAGTTCAACCGCACGGTGAGAAGCTGTGCCCATGGGTCTAACTGGTAATGGCACTCAAGAGTTGTCGTATGAGCAGGTCGCATCTATCCAATGACATCTTGTGCACTCCTCGCATATCGGCGTCACCTCGAAGATCGCAGGTAGCTTACCGCATGCCACGAATGGCCGCCTCGACGCCACGATTTCAACGGCAAGGATACGCGGCAACGTGCAATGAATCTCGCAACATGACGCAAGTCTTATTTATTGAGCCCGCGTTTGCGCGAATCTCCATCGCCCCTATACTGATCGCGCGGCCGTTTGATTTGCGCTCGCTTTGACACGGTCTGCCAGGGAGAGGGAGTCGCTGTGCATAGCGTGAATAATCGTGGGATCCGAGTCGCATGGCCCGAGGCATTGTCGTCGAGTGCTCGACGCAGCACTGGCTTCGGCGCCCTGTTGGCTGCGTTCTCGCTGAGCATCTTGGCTGCGCCGGCATCGGCTGGCCGCGGCGGCGGCGGGTACGTCATGGTGATGCCGGGATACAGCGTCAAGCCACGGAAGGATCAGATTTGCGTCGTCGAGACCCTTACTGTGGGCCAGAGATTCAAAAATGCCAATGGCGATCTGCTGACGGTGAAAGAACTCTCCGGCAAGTCGCCGATGTGCAGGAACGCTCGCACTCCCATACTCGCGGAGGTGGAATTCATTCCCTCGGCGACCTGGCAGTCGAGTCTCTCGATCGAACTGCCCGAAGGCTACACGGCGGTGGAGCTCTCCGAAAAGGAGCGCTTCGACGGCGCGCGCCTGCACGCCGTGAACAAGGCCAAAGATGTGTCGGTGTACGTGCAGTCTTGGGACCGCCGCAAGCAGGAGCCGATCTTCAATTTGTACGTCGACAATGACAAGCGCGCTTGGGCCAATCGTGGCTTCAAGAGCAAGCAGACGGAGACGGAAAAGCTCACGATCCATGGTGCGAAGGCGCAGCGCTGGGAGAGCGAGATCCCGGGGCCGACCTTTCTCGCGCCCAGCTTCACCCATCTGACCACGGATCTGCTCGGCGACTCGGAGATCGTCTACCTCGATGTGGTGACGCTCACGCGGAAGTTCGCAGCGGTGCGGGAGGAGGCCAAGAAAATCGGCGAAAGCCTCACCGGCCTGGTGAAGGAAGAGCCGGCGGTCGATGCGGCAGCCACCCAAGCCACGGACAATGGTCCGGGGGTTGCGACAGCGCCCTGAAGGCCGGCCTCTTTCATGCGATGGCTGGGCCCGTGACAGGGCAGCCGTCGGTGATTTCAGCTACGGCCGTTTACCGCGCCCCCACGATGCCATACTGTCGAACACACCATCGCGCCGGATCAGGGCGTGCATCAGTGCCGCGCCCAAATGGGCCAGGAATACCGCGAACAACAGGTAGGCCAAATCGCCGTGCAATTCACGCAGCCAGGCGTAGAGCGCGGGATTCTGCGGCAGGATGGGCGGCAGCCGCAGCGACCCATAGATGACGATGGGATAGGGTGCCGCCGACAGCATTCCCCATCCCAGCAGGGGAATGATGAACATCAGCGCGTACAGCAGCACATGCGATGCCTTGGCGGCGATGCGCTGCCAGGTCGGCAGGCTGTCGGGAAGCGGGGGCGGCGGATTGATCAGTCGGTTGATCCAGCGGATGGCGACGAGAATCAGGACGGCAAGGCCCAACGGCCGGTGGACCGCCACCAGGAACCGGTAACGCCCGGAGACCGAAGCAGCCATGCCTGTCCCGATGAACAGCAGGGCCAACACCATGAGAGCCATCAGCCAATGCAGGAAGCGGGAAACCGGCGTGAAGCGAAGCGGAGGCGCGCTCATGGCGTTGCTCCCGACGGGACTTCCCCGGCGCCCTGTATTTCCCGAGGGGTCACCGCGCTCGGCACCTTTTTCTCTTTCTCACCCGCGCGTAAGGTGAATGAGCTGGCATAGACGGCGGAACGCGCGCTGAGCAGTGGGTCGTCCGAAGGCTCGATGCCGGAAGGCAGCACCAAGGGATCGTAATTGATGTCCGTGCAGGAAACGGAGGCGGAGTCTTCGCTCGAGACATGATCGATGGACACCACCCCCGCGTCGACTTGGCGGCGGCCTTCGGGCCAAGCCACCGTGGCATCGTCGGTCCGATCGCCGGGTTCACCGACGGTGATCACCAGGCGCCATTGCTGCGGCTGCCGGTGGATCCGTGCGATCAACTCGTCGAATAAATAATTCGCGTCCGCGCCGGCGGGCGGGGTATCGCCGGCGGCCACGAACTCTTGCAGCGGCACTGCAGCCCACCGCACCGGAACGGACACCCCCGAGGCGTTGACCATGCGAAAGGCATCCAGACTGTTGAACGTGGAATCGGCAAAGCTCGAGGACACGGGACGCGCGCGGAGGAGATTCAAGGCGCGCACGGTCTCCGGATGGCGGGCCAGAAACCCCTGCACCGCCGCGGGGTCGGGCTTGCCGCTGGCCGGGTCGGGCTTGAAGGCGAGCAGCTGCTCATAGAAGCCCTGTGCCGAATTGACGATGAACACCGGGATATTGTTCATGCCGGTGCGCCATTCCTGACCGCCGGGCGCAAGAAACCGCAGCGCCATGCTGCGCACCGCCCCGGGATTGTCCGCCTGCGAGGGCAGGCCACCGGCCAGGGCGAAGCGGCCGACCAGGGGAACGCGGCCCACGGCGAAAACCGCGGCTTTCGACACGGCAACCGCGTTGCCGTTGCTCTCGAACCAGCCGGTTACACAAACCCCCTTGGCATGATTGTGCCGAAAACCCGGGTGGTCGCCGCCGCCGGCCGACTCGAAGGCATCGATCATGCGGTCCTGAGTCATCCGGTTCGGCGAGAACCAGCCGCCGACGTAGCCGAATGCGCCTGCGACGATCAGCAACACCACGCCGATCAGCGCCAACCGCACCAGCGCGGCGGCGCCCTTGAGCGGCGCGCGGGGTGTATTCGAATCAGCTTGGTTCATCTGTGCTCCCATATCTCATGGGTGCGCTCCGGCGGCACTGGAATATTCTATACCGCAATGAATCGGGCAGCACTCGGGGAATCAGCGGGCCTTGAGGGCGCCGCGGCATATGCGATCCAGAAGCTCGGGAAAATCGATGCCGGCCGCCCTGGCGGCTTGGGGCAGCAGACTGGTCGCGGTCATGCCCGGCAGCGAGTTGGCTTCCAGACACCAGTACCCACCGGTGCCGTCGCGCCTGAAATCGGTACGGCTATAAGCGCCCAGCTTCAGCACTCGATGGACTCGCAAGGCATGGTCTTGAATGAGCGCGGCTTCGGCCGCGGGGATGGCGGCGGGAAATACTTCGCGTGCGCCGCCCGCTTGATACTTCGATTCATAGTCGAACACTTCGCCCGGCGGGATGATTTCCCCCGCCGGCAGGGCGACGCCCTCGAGCACTCCCACCGTGAACTCGCGGCCGGGTATGAACTTCTCCACCATGACTTCGTCATCGAAGCCCAGCGCCCGCTCGACGGCGTCCTGCAATTGCGCCGGTTCGCGAACCACGCTCAAGCCCACGGTGGAGCCCTGCTTATTGGGTTTCACGACCACGGGCCAACCGAGGGCTGCGCCCACGGCGGCGGCGGTGGCCGGCGCCATCAGCCAATCGGCGGTGGGAACCCCGGCCGAGCGAAATAATCGCTTGCTCAAGTCCTTGTCCATGGCGGCGGCGCTGGCGATGTGATTGCTGCCGGTGTAGGCCATGCCGGCCAGATCCAGCAGGGCCTGGATGCGGCCGTCCTCGCCGGCACCGCCATGCAGCGCCAGGAACACCACGTCCGCGTCGCGGAAGTCGGCGGCCGCCGACAGAGCCATGGCCCCGCCGCGAACCCGCGCGATCTCCGTGGCCGAAGGCGGCGCCGCGGCGACCGCGGCGGACAGCAATCGCCTTTCTTGTTCGAATCCCAGACGTCCGGTGGCCGTATCGACCGCGAATACTTCATGGCCGAGTCCGCGCAGCACGGGGATGATTTGCGCCGCGCTCGCGATGGAGACATCGCGCTCTTCACTGGTCCCACCGAACAGCACGGCGATTTTCATGCCGGTCAGACCAAGGCCGCCTGCATTGCCAGTCTTGTCGGCGGCGCGTGCAGAAACTCTATCAGAGCGTCGTTCACGATTTCAGGGCGCTCCTGCTGGATGAAGTGTCCGGCGCCGTCGATGAGCAGGGTACGAATCAGACCGGGAACCCCGGCGGGCAATGCCTCCAAGGCTGCGATGCCCGAACCGAAGGAAATGACGGGATCCAGGCGGCCGGCGATGAACAGGGCCGGTTGGCGGATCTTGGCGCCCGCCCACGGCGCCGTGAGTTCCCAATTGCGGTCGATATTGCGGTACCAGTTCAGGCCGCCTCGAAATCCGCTGCGCGAAAATTCCGCCGCCATATGGTCCAGATCCGCCTCCGTGAGCCAGTTCGGAAGCCGCTCGGGATCGAGCGAATTGGCAAGCCAGCCCTTGCCGGGCTGCAGAGTCAACGCCCGAGTGCCCGGGGGCGCATCGCCGGAAATCGAATACAGAATGCGCCGCAGCGTTGCGCGCGGATCGCGCTCGAATTCGGCTTCTGCCACGCCGGGCTCCTGAAAATGCAGCCAGTAATGAGTCAACTGGCCGGCCTTGCGCAGCATTTGCAGGGGCGGCGCCGGGCCGCGCCGCCGAAAGGGCACGCTGAGGGCGGCGACGGCGGGAAATAGATCCGGACGGAACAGGGCCGCATGCCAGGCGATGTTTGCTCCCCAATCGTGGCCCACGATGACAGCCCGTTTCTCGCCGAGCGCGTCCAGCAGAGCGACCATGTCGCCGACGATGTCGAGGACGCTGTAGGCTGCGACGTCGGCCGGCGCGCCGGTTCGTCCATAGCCGCGCATGTCGGGCGCGACGGCGCGATAACCGGCGGCCGCGAGCGCCGGCAATTGATCCCGCCAGGAATACCACCCTTCGGGGAAACCGTGGCAGAGCAGTACCAAGGGCCCGGCTCCCTGCTCGGCGAAATGCACGCGAATGCCGTTTGCGGTCACATCGCCTTGTCGAGAGTCATTCATTTGAGATTTCTCGGATGCCGCCCTCCGGAGAGGTTAGCGAAT
This sequence comes from uncultured Gammaproteobacteria bacterium, assembly GCA_963837435.1. GTDB lineage: Bacteria > Pseudomonadota > Gammaproteobacteria > Steroidobacterales > Steroidobacteraceae > Bog-1198. Next base: position 483,952 of record CAWINJ010000004.1, on the reverse strand, counting down.
CCTAGCGCATGTTGCCGCCCTCATCGTCATTTGAGAAACCGGTAGAATGTGCGTCATCGCGACGGGGGTGCCGAGATGGCGACATTGCAACTCGCCAGCATGGGAGTCGCTGCCCACTCCGGCTGGGCGGCGGCGGTTGCGCTGGGCGGCCCGGCCGCGGACCTGAGGGTGCTCGCGCGGTCGCGCATCGATTTGATCGACGGGCGCTTTCCGGAATCAAAGCAGCCTTATCACGCCGTGGAGTCGCTTGCCGTCGAGGAAGCGGCGCAATGTCTGGATCGCTACAGAAGTCAGGCTGAGGGCATGGCCGACTCAGCCATGGCGGATGTGCGGGATCAGCTTGCCGGCGACGGATATCGGCTGCACTCGATTGGCATTCTGGAATCGTCGGGTCGCAAAGGCGCCTCGCTGCACTCGATTCTCGCCTCGCACGCGTTGATACACACGGCCGACGGCGATCATTTTCGAAATGCAGTGGCGGCCGCAGCCGCAAGAATTGGGCTCATCGTGTGCCGGGTGCCGGCGCGCGAACTGGACGCACGGGCGGAGGCTCGTCTTCATCGATCCACGAGCCGATTGCGAGACGCGGTCGGCGAGCTCGGCCGCCAGGTTGGCGCGCCGTGGGGCGCGGATCAGAAAAATGCCGCGCTTCTGGCGTGGCTGTTGCTGCAGTCGTAGCGCACGAAGCCTCGAATTCTCGCCGTGAGCGCGGCCGGCCGTGGTATTTCATCGCCGAGGGCGGCGCGCCGAACAGCCGCAGAAAACTCCGCCGCATGCGCTCCGGATTGCCGTAGCCGCAGGCGCGCGCGATATCCTGCACGGAGCGGTGGTTGCCGGCCAGGGAGCCGCGCGCGGTTTCGGCGCGCAGCTGCTCGATGGCCTTGGCGGGGGTCATCCCGGTTTCCGCGAAGAAGGCGCGCGAAAAATTCCGCGGACTCATGCAGGCCTGTTCGGCGAGGTCCGCGACACTGTGTCTTTTCTCGAGGTGGCTGCGCACATGATCCAGCAAGGCCGCGAACCGTCCGTTGGCACGCTCCATCTCCAAGAGCGCCGAGAACTGCGACTGCCCGCCCGGACGCCGGTAATAGACCACCAGCTGCTGCGCCACGCGCCGCGCGATGGTCTCGCCGAGATCGTCCTCGATCAGGGCCAGCGATAAATCGATTCCAGCCGTAATGCCGGCGGAGGTCCAGACAGATCCGTCCTTGACGAAGATGCAGTCGGGATCGACGCGAACCAAGGGGAACTTGCGGGCGAAATCGGCGGCGCGGCTCCAGTGCGTGGTCGCTCGCCTGCCATCGAGCAATCCGGCGGCCGCGAGAAGATACGAACCCGAACAGACGCTGGCGGTGCGACGCGCCCGGAGCGCGCAGGCCTGAATGTACCGGCGAGTTTTCAAGCAGGCCATGGCGGATCGTGAGCCCTCGCCGCCGGCGACCACCAGCGTGTCGATGCCTCGCGCTCGGCCTAAGGGACCGGCTTGAAGGCAGGCGCCCGATGAGCTCGCAACCGTACCGGGCTCGGCGGCGATCACCCGCAGTGTGTAGGCGCCCGGCCGGTAACGGGCCGCCACTTCGAACGCGGCGATCGGGCCGGCGGCGTCCAGCAGCTGAAAGTCCCGATAGATCAGGAAGGCTATGTGGCGAGTCATGGCCGGAAAGGTGGGGAAAACGTCATTCCTGCCAGAGCTTAGCCGGATAGCATGGGTTCCGTCAAAGAGGGAGCACACCATGGCCGGCGATTTTCCCGTCGTATTTGCGCTCTATCCGCGCGTCACTCAGCTCGACTTCACAGGCCCGTTCGAGGTGTTCGCGCGCTTGCCGGGTGCGCGCTGCATATTGGCGTCGGCCGACGGCGGCAGCATTCAGGGCGACGGCGGCATCACTTTCTCGGGCGTCTTGCGCTTGGCCGACGTCGAGGCTTGCGCGTTGCTCTGTGTTCCGGGCGGCTTCGGAACCATCGAGGCGATGGAGGACTCGGCTTATTTGTCGGAATTGCGGCGTCTGGCGGCGCTGTCCCGTTTCGTGACTTCGGTGTGCACGGGTTCATTGCTGCTCGCGGCGGCGGGACTGCTGCGCGGCAAAAGGGCGGCCTGCCATTGGGCCTGGCGCGAGCTGCTGAGCGAATTCGCCGTGGTGCCCGATCCCGCCCGCATCGTACGCGACGGTAATGTCATCACCGGCGGCGGCGTCACTGCGGGGATCGACATGGCCCTTTCGGTCATGGCGGAGATCGCAGGCGCGGACCACGCGCAGACGGTGCAACTCGCCATGGAGTACGCACCGGAGCCGCCATTCGAGTGCGGCCGCCCCGAGCGGGCCCGGCCGGAAATCGTCGCGGCGGCGCTAGGCGGCTCGATTCCGTTCGCGCCCGGCGCACATTGGCGATCGAGCGCGCAGCGGCAGCCGCACGGTGCTGAGCGTCTGTCGCGGGCATCACGCCGTCGGTGTGTCCCCATTGAGCACTTGCAGATAGCGCCGGCGCTCGATGTTGCCGCCGCTGACGACCACTGCGACGTTCTTGCCCGCCATCTTGCCGCGCTCCTGCAATAGCGCGGCGAGCGGAACGGCGCCCGCGCCTTCCACCACCTGATGAGTGTCGTCGAAGTAGATTCTCATGGCCTCGGCGATGGCATCTTCGGGGACCTCCACGATGCGCGCCGCCCCGCGGCAGATCGTCGCCACCGCCTCCGCATTGGGCTCCCGGGTTGCAACGCCGTCGGCGAAGGTTTGCGCCGATGCGCCCTTGACCGCACGTCCGGCGGCGAAGGACAGCGCCGTGGCCGGAGCCTTGGCTGCCACCACTCCGATGATTTGCGTTTTCAAGCCCAATAAGTCCCTCACCGTAATCAATCCGCAAATGCCCGATCCCATGCCCACGCCCACGTACACGGCATCCAAGCTGCTGACGGCACGGAACAGCTCGAGTGCATAGGTCGCGACGCCGGTGACGAGGTCCCGGTGGAAGGAGGGAATGAAGTGAAGGCCCTCGGCGGCGGCCACCCGAAACGCCTCGTGCCTCGCTTCATCGAAATCATTGCCGAATTCGATGACTCGCGCACCGAAGCCGGCGATCGAGGAATTCTGATCGAGAGAATTGTTGTGCGGCACATAGATGGTCGCCGCAACCCCGGTACGCGCGGCGGCAAAGGCGATGGATTGTCCGTGATTGCCGCGCGTCGCCGAGATGACTCCGGGAAGGTTCGCATGAGCGCGGCGCAGCCGGTCCAAATACACCAGTCCGCCGCGCACCTTGAACGCACCGGTCGGCGTGTGATTCTCGTGTTTCACCCATACCGTACAGCCTGCGCGCGTCTTGAGTTTGGGCCAGGCGTACTGCGGCGTCGGTTGCAAGACTCCGTATATCAGCGCCGCGGCGCTCTGCAGTTCGCTCATCTCAAACAAGGCTGGTTGCATATTCAAGTCGACGCCTCCCGATGATACCGACGGCCTAGGCCGCGGCTGCGCAGTTCGATGCGAGGAATTGGCAGAGCGCGGGCTCGTTCCCATACGCCACATTGATTCTCAGATGGCTTCCTCCCTGTCCGCTGATGGAGAACATGCTGCCCGGCGCCAGTAGAATGCCCGCCGCCCGCGCATCGACGTACAGGCGTTCCGTGTCGACGCCGGAAGGCAGGCGGCACCACAGGAAAATGCCATCGGCGTCCGCCGGTTCGATGCTCATGCCGGCGCGTCGCAACGCAGTGGTGGATACTGCCCGCGCGGTCCCCAGCCGATCGCGCAGCCGTTCGGTGTGCTTGCGGTATTTGCCGCTGTCGAGCATTTCACGCAGAACGAACTCGTCCAGCGCCGATCCCGAGAGCACACCGAGAATCTTCGAGTCGACCAGCGGAGATACCAGCGCCTCGGGCGCCGCAATGAACCCGATGCGCATGCCGGGCCCCAGCACCTTGGTGAAGCTGCCGACGTACAGCACTCGCTTCAGCTCATCGATTTGCGCCAGGGACACCGCGCGCCGCGGCGCAAGGTCGGTGTACACGTGATCCTCGACCACGACGAAGTTGTACTTCTCGGCCAGCGTCAGGATGCCATGGCAATTGGCGGCGGTGGCGCTGGTGCCGGTCGGATTGTGCAGCACCGTTTGGGTGACGAACATGCGCGGCCGATGCAGGCGGGCGGCCGCTTCGAGGGCATCCAAATCGGCTCCGTCGGCGACTCGCGGGACCGGAATCAGGTGCGCGCCATGAGCTCGCAATTGCGCGTGCAGAACGAAATAGCCGGGATCGTCGACCAGGACTCCCTCGTTGGCTCTCAGCAAGGTTCGTGCGATCAGATCGAAGGCGTGCGAGGCGCCGAAGGTCACGATGATGCTGCGCGCGGCGACGGGGAGACCCATCATCCGAATCCGCTCCGCCAGCAGCTCTCGCAGGCCAGGGTCCCCCTGAACGGCGGCGGACTGCAGCAGCGCGCCGTTTCTCGCGGCCCTCGACAGAATGGAAGACGGTACCGCTCCGGACAGCCACGCGCCGGGCAGAAAGCCTGATCCGGCGGGAACCGAGAAATTGATTTGCTCGATCGCCTGGCGGGTGAAGCCAAGGATGGGATCGGAGCTCATCGTCAGCCCGACTTCAAGCTGCGAGGTCAGGGTACGGGTACGATTCGATGCCACGAAGTACCCGGCGCCGGCCCTCGCGTCGATCAATCCCTTGGAGCTGAGGCGTTCGAAGGCCGAGGTTACCGTGTAAACGCTGACGCCGACGCGGCGCGCGAGCTGGCGCACCGACGGCAGTCGCGAACCCTCCGGAAGCCGGCCGGAGAGGATGAGCTCGGTCACTCGCTCGACGAGCTGGTCGCCGAGCGGGACCGGGGATTTGCGCACGACGCTGAACACTTCAGCCCCGCAGGCTCAGGACGGCAGTCATCACCAGCAAAGTGCTCATGGTCAGATTGAATACTCTTCTATAGGGCGGGTGCAACAGCAAATGCCTCACGCCGCTGCCGAACAGGGCCCAGACACTGACGCAGGGCATGTTGACCGCTAGAAAAGTTCCGCCGACGGCCGCGACCAGATGAGGTAGAGGGGTGTCACGGGGAATGAACACGGCGGCGGTGGTCATGGCCATGACCCAGGCCTTGGGATTGATGGCCTGAAACAGGATGGCCTGCCCTATGGTGAACGGCCGCCTGGCGTCGGCCGCGGCGACCGCGCCTGCGTTGAGCAGCTGCCATGCAAGGTAGAGCAGATAGGCGGCCCCGCCCCAGGCGAGCGCGGTGTGCAACAGGGGATACCTTTGAAATACGAGGCCGGCCCCCAGGGCGACGAGCAGCATCTGCAGCGCCGCCCCGATTCCAATTCCGAGCACATGCGGCAGCGTCGCGCGATACCCGAATGCCGCCCCGGAGGCCGTCACCAGGACATTGTTCGGGCCGGGTGTAATGGACATGACGGCGAAATACGTCGTCAGCGCAGGCACGTCGATCACGCTTTCCTCGCGGTAAATTGCAGCACTGTGCAGTGAAAGACCACACTGTACCGAGCGCGGCAGCCGCTGAACCGGGGCACCTGGGGGCGCGCGTGGCAAACTGTCGTGGTGGCCGAACCTGAACAGTTCGCAGACGACGATTACGGCGGCAGGCCAGGGAGAGTGTAGTCGAAATCGTAGTAGTGTTTGCCGTCGTCGATCTTGATGGCCATGCTTCCCGAGATGCCTTGCAGCCCGTCTGTTCCCGACTCGGGCACGACCATCACGCTGAGCTGCGGCGAGCCGCGCGTCATGATCCCGCAATGTTGAAGCACGAATGCACCACTACGGCCGCTTAGTCGGCCGGTGACCCGCTCGATGGCGACATACACGCCGGAGTCCTCGGCGCTCATGGCGCTCAGCATTTCGCCCGCACTGGCCGCCTCGAGGTCGCCCGTGAACGACTTGTCCAGGGACATTCGGCCGATTCCGGCACTTTCGGCCGGCGGGTTGTCGGTCTTTTGAGGGACCAAGGTCACCTCGAACGCTCCGCGCGCGTGCATCGCCATGGCAGTTTCCTTCCCTTGTTCCATCATTTCAGTTTGAGCGGGCGCGCCGCCGGGGTATTGTACAAACGCGACAAACACCCCCATGCAGGCGCCCAAGCATTCCGTGCCGACACTCTCGCCCGCTTTGGGAGTACTCAAGGGCCTGCTGACGCCGGGCGGGATGGACAGTCCATTCCAACACGGCAGAAAAGTGCCTTCAGGCGATCTGGGCCGCTTCGTCGAGCATTTCTGGACCGTGGCATGGGATTTGCGGGATAAGCCGCCCGTGGTGGTGGAGACCCTGCCGCACCCCTGTGTGTATCTGATCATCGAAGACGAAGACCCCGAGCGCACCGGCCTCGCGGGCATCAATCCCGGACGCTTCACTCGAGAGATACAGGGGCGCGGCCGAGTCATTGGGACGAAGTTCCGGCCGGCCATGTTTCATCCATTTTTCAACAGACGCGTCTCCGAGCTTCGCGGCCGTGTAGTGAGCCTGCCATCGGTGTTTGGGCGCGGCGGCGGCCGGCTGGTCAGAAGCGTCCTCTCGGAACCCGATACGCCGGGCGCCGTTCTGCTCGTGGAGAATTTCCTGACTTCCATCCTCCCTCCGCCGAATCGCGAGCTCGAGGCCCTGCGGGATGCGGTGGAGCGAATTTCGACGGACCGGAGCATCGTCCGAGTCGAGCAGCTGGCGTCGATCACGGGCACGAACTTGAGGAGGCTGCAGCGTAACTTCAGCGAGTACGTCGGGATCGGCCCCAAATGGGTGATCCGGCGCTATCGGCTGCACGAGGCGGCGCAGCGACTGATCGGCGGCGCTCCGATCGACATGCCCGATCTCGCGCTGAGGCTGGGCTACTTCGATCAAGCCCATCTGATTCGGGATTTCCGCGCGGCGGTCGGGAAGACGCCGGCGGAATTCGCCAAGCTCTGCGGCAATTCGAGCCGCGCCGCCCCTCAGGGGCGGCCACGCCATCGCGGTACGACGCGGCCATGACTCCGGTGCCCCCGCCACTGCGAGAGAAATTGCGGCAGGCCGACGAGCTGCGTGTGCAAGGCCGGTTCGACGATGCGCGCGCCCTCGGCGAGGAGATCCTGCGGGCCGAGCCGCGCTGTTTCGATGCGCTGTATCTGCTGGGGGTGACGGCCGCTCAAACGGGAAATCCCGGCGCTGCCGTCACTCTCATCGACAAGGCCCTGGCCATCAACCCCGGCCATGCCGCGGCGTATTGCAATCGAGGCGCGGCGCAGCAAGCACTCGGGCAATTGGACGCGGCGTTGGGCAGCTATGAGAAGGCCGTATCGATCAAGGCCGACTATGCTCTGGCGCACAATAATCGCGGCTATCTGCTCGCGGTCCTGGGCCGCCCGGGCGAAGCGTTGCAGAGTTTCGATGCAGCCATCCGCAGTCGTGCGGACTACGCCGAAGCCCATGTCGGGCGCGGCAATGCATTCAAAGCGCTCAACCAATTGCAAGCTGCTCTCGATTGCTACGACCGAGCCATTGCCCTCAGAGCGGACTATGCCGAGGCCTACTTCAACAGAGCCATCGCCCGACTGTTGGACGGGGACTTCGAGAGGGGCTGGATCGACTTCGAATGGCGCTGGCGCAAGCCGCAGGGCTCCGCCGGCAAGTTATGGAGGGACTTCCCGCAGCCGCTATGGTTGGGCGCCGAATCCATCGCCGCAAAAACGCTGTTCGTTCACTGTGAGACGGGACTGGGCGACACGCTGCAGTTTTGCCGCTACGCCAAGCTGCTATCCGACCTGCGGGCCCGAGTAATCTTGCAGGTGCAACCTCCTCTCATCGGCGTGCTGGCCGGTTTGGCCGGCGTATCCCAGCTGCTCGCGGAAGGAGATGCACCGCCGGACTTCGACTATCACTGCCCCCTGTTGAGCCTGCCCCTGGCATTCAAAACCCGACTCGGCAGCATTCCGGCCCCGGGGAAATACCTGACCGTCGGGGCGGCTCGGGTTGCGCAATGGCGCGCCAAGCTGGCAGACAGCGCCAAGCCCTGCGTCGGCCTGATCTGGCGGGGCGATCCGAACAACCGGGAGGATCGGAGCCGCAGCATTCCGTTGCGCGAATTCCTCCAACAGCTTCCGACCGGACCGCGATACGTCAGCCTGCAAAGAGAAGTGCAGGAATCGGAACGACAGGCCATCGCGGCAAACCCCGCCGTATCGATCATCGCCGAGACATTGGACTTCGCGGACACCGCCGCCGTGTGCGAATGCCTGGATCTGGTCATCAGCGTCGACACCAGCGTGGCGCATTTGAGCGCCGCCCTGGCCGGAAGAACCTGGATATTGTTGTCATTCAGTCCCGATTGCCGCTGGCTGCTGCACAGACAGGACAGTCCCTGGTACCCGTCGGTCACGTTGTATCGGCAGGAGGGCATCGGCGACTGGCGCGGCGTGTTGGCGCGCGTCGCGGCGGATTTGATGCGGGAATTCCCCGGCGAGCAGAGTGCGCGGCGCTAGGACTGCGCGAGCCGGTGCAGGGGCCCCAGGAATGCCTCGTAGTTGCGCCATCGGCCGACGGAGGTTGTGCTGATTTTCTGCCGCACCTGCCACTTGCTGGCGGTCACGACGCTGCGGTTCGTGCGATGGAAGTCGAGGCAGCGCGCGTCCCAGGGCAGATCGACGAACGCCAGCATCTTGCGGGTCCAGTGTTCCTGCTCATCGACCAGTCCTTCATAGGGCACGTCCAAAACCGTCCCCTCCGGCAGGGTCGCGCGCCAATGTTGCATCAGCCGCAGATATTCAAGGTAGTACAGCGACAGATCTTCCAAATCGTTGGCATAGGCATGGCTTGCTTTGAAGTGCTGGAAGTAAATGGAGAGGCAGGTGTCCAGCGGATTGCGCCGCAGATGAATGATTCGGGCGTTGGGGAACGCGGCATGAATCAGCCCCAAGGACAGGAAGTTGGCAGGCATTTTATCCACGACTCGCAGGGCGTCGGGCGCCAGCCCCGCCAATAACTGCTGATAATCGGCTGCCAGTTTACCGATCAAGCTTTCGCCGTCTTCGTGATTACGCGCCGAAGATTGATACGTGGCCGATGCATTGTTCCAAAATGTCAGTTCGCCCGCGCCGAATACCGCTGGATGCGAAGCCAGAATTTGTTCGGCCAGTGTGGTGCCCGAACGCGGCATCCCGGCGATGAATACCGGACGCGCGGATGAAATTGCATGTGGCCGGGGCAGGAGCGTCCATGCCTTATCGTAGGAGCGAATCAGCAGATCCACGGAGCAGGGCATTTCCTCGCGGTCGTAGCCAGCGCTGTACAGTTTTGTCAATTCGTTCGCGCGCCGATAGTTGTGAAACGCCTGCTCGAACTCCCGTACATCATCGAAGTACTTCCCGATGGCGTAGCGCAGATAAACCTCCTGCCGCGGCGCCAGGCGCCGATCGGCGATGCGCTGCGCCTGGGCCAACCACGATGAGTCACCGGCCGTCATTTTGCGCAGATGCGCCATGCCCGCCCAGCCCTCCGCGCTGTCCGGATCGAGCGCAACGGCGTGGCGGAACAACTCTTGCGCCTCGGCGAAGCGGCCGTTGTCGGCGTGCAGCTCGGCCATCAACACGCTGGCCGCCGCACCCGCATTCAAGTCAAGGGCTTTGCGGCAGCTGGCCTCAGCCTCGGCCGTTCGCCCGCCGAGCCGCAGCACCATGCCGAGGTTGATGTGCGAAGCCGCGAAATGCGGATCGCTCATCAGTGCTTGCCGATAGCTTGCGGCGGCATCCTCGTGTCGCCCCAGATCCAACAGAGCATTGCCCAGGCTGTTGTGGCCGCCGGCGAAATTGCCGTCGATCTGCACGGCCCGCCGGCAGCAAGCGGCCGCCTCCTCGGCCTTCCCGAGGTCCCTCAATACGTCGCCCAAGTTGCTGTGCGCGCCGGCGAAATCGGGATTCAAGGCAAGGGCGCGCCGGCAACTTGCCTCCGCCTGTTCGAACTGCCCCAGACGCCGCAGCGCGATGCTGAGGTTGCTATGCGCCCCCGCGAAGGAGGGATTGATTTCGATGGCGCAGCGGTAACTTTCCGCGGCATCGAGCAGCCGCCCGAGATCCAGCAAGGCGTTGCCCAGATTGTTGTGTGCCTCGGCATATAAAGGCGTGATATCGATGGCGCGGCGGTAGCCGGCGACTGCCTCGTCCAGCTGCCCCAGACTGCGCAAGGCATTGCCCAGGTTGCTGTGCGCCTCGGCGTACTGCGGTTTGATCTGCAGCGCCAGGTGGTATTGCGCCACCGCCTCGTCATGCCGGCCGAGGCCGCGCAGGGCATTACCCAAGTTGTTGTGCGCCTCAGGATATTGGGGCTTGATCTGCAGAGCGCGGTGGTAGCATGCCACGGCCTCGTGGAACTGCCCCAGTCCCTGCAAGGCGTTTCCCAAGTTGCTGTGCGCCTCGGCAAAGTGCGGCGCAATCTGGAGCGCCCGCCGATAGCTCGCCACCGCTTCGTTCAACCGCCGCAAATCCAGCAGGGCGTTCCCTAGGTTGCTATGCGCCTCGGCATCACCGGGCAACAGCAGCGCGGCTTTCTGCAAGGCATCCAGTGCATCCTTGCGCTGCATGCGCAGCGCCACTCCCAGTGCCTTCCAAACAAGGCCGCCATTCGGATCCTGTTGAACGACTTTACGCGCTTTGGCTTCCAGTTCCGCATACCGGCCGGAACCGATCAATTCGGCCAGATCGCCCGGCTCGAGGGACGCGGCGGTTTCCGGCCCTGCGTTTTCCTGCCCGCAGCACTTCTTGTATTTTTTGCCGCTGCCGCAGGGGCATGGGTCGTTTCTTCCGGTTTTCACATGTGCCTGCCGAGTGGGTAATTACGCGATCCCGCGTAATTTACCGTAGTTCAAAGGCATTGCGACGGTAGGTACCGAGATGACCCGGGGGGAAGACATGGCTGGCATGTCGATCTCGCGTGGGTTCGTTCGTTGTATAAGTAATAACCCGAGGAGGAACCATGAAATACCTGACTTTCATCCGCCATTCCGAGTCCCATCGCGAGTCCGGGCCGCCGGCTGCTCTCATGCAGGAAATGGGTAACTTCGTCGAGAAGTCCCTCAAGGACGGGATACTTGTCGATACCGGCGGTCTGCTGCCGAGCAAGGATGGCGTTCGCGTGCGGCTCGCCAATGGCAAGATCACAGTGACGGACGGGCCCTTTGCCGAGACCAAGGAAGTTATCGGTGGCTGGGCGATCTTGAAGACGGACTCGAAGGCGGAAGCCGTCCGAATTGCAACGGAGTTTATGGAGTTGCACCGCAAGTACTGGCCTGGATTCGAGGGCGAGTCGGAGCTGCGGCCGATGTTCGATCCCGGCGTCGGGCCGTAACCGCGGCCGCCGGTCTACACGTCCAGATTCGACACCTGCAGCGCATTCTTCTCGATGAACTCGCGTCGCGGTTCCACGGCATCGCCCATCAGCGTCGTGAAGATATCGTCCGCGGCCACCACATCCTCGATGCGCACCTGCATGAGCCGGCGCGTATCCGGGTTGATGGTGGTGTCCCACAACTGGCTGGCGTTCATCTCGCCCAAACCCTTGTAGCGCTGGATGCTCTGGCCCTTCTTGGCCTGCTCGAACAACCAATTCATCGCGACCTTGAAGCTCGCCACCTCCTGGCGGTCCTCGCCGCGTTGAACGAAGGCGCCCGGCCCCATCAAATCGCTCAAGGTTCTGGCAAGCTCCGCGATCCGCACGTATTCGGCCGACTCGAAGAATTCCCGCGGGATGTGCTTCACCGAAGACAGCCCGTGCTCGAAGCGTTGCAGATTGACGCGGTGGCCGGCGGCCGCCATGGCTTCCACCGTGACGCGATAACGCCGCGACGCGTCGTCGAGACTGTTGAGGCGCTGCTCCAAATTCCTGCACCAATCGCGCAGCGCATCGATGCGGTCGAACAGCTCCGTGCCCAACACGGGAACGTACAGCAACTGCTCGAGGAAGCGCTCATCGTAGCGGCGCGCCCAGCGCCGCACGATGGCCTGGACCTCGACGTACTTTCTCGCCAGAGACTCGAGACCCAGTCCCGACAAGGGCGGAGCGCCGGCATTGACGTGCAGCGCCGCGCCGTCGACCGCCGTGCTGAGCAACAGGGCATTCAACTCCAGATCGTCCTTGACGTAGGTTTCCTGCTTGCCCTTCTTTACCTTGTACAACGGCGGCTGCGCGATGTAGACGTGCCCGCGCTCGATGAGGACGGGCATTTGGCGGTAGAAGAATGTCAGCAACAGCGTGCGTATGTGCGAGCCGTCGACGTCCGCATCCGTCATGATGATGATGCGGTGATAGCGCAACTTGTCGACGTTGAAATCGTCGCGGCCGATGCCGCAGCCCAGGGCGGTGATGAGCGTACCCACCTCGGCGGAGGCGAGCATCTTGTCGAAGCGCGCCTTCTCCACGTTGAGGATTTTTCCCTTCAGCGGCAGGATGGCCTGAGTGCGCCGGTCGCGGCCCTGCTTGGCGGAGCCGCCGGCGGAGTCGCCTTCCACCAGGAACATTTCCGAGAGCGCGGGATCCTTTTCCTGGCAGTCCGCCAGCTTGCCCGGCAGCCCCGCGATATCCAGCGCGCCCTTACGGCGCGTCATCTCGCGTGCCTTGCGCGCGGCCTCGCGCGCGTAGGCCGCCTCGAGAATCTTGTTGACGATGGCGCGCGCTTCCTGCGGATGCTCCAACAGGAATTCCTCCAAGCGCGCCGCGACCGCGGACTCCACCACTCCCTTGACTTCCGAGGACACCAATTTGTCCTTGGTCTGCGACGAGAACTTCGGATCCGGCAGCTTCACCGACAAGATCGCGGTGAGCCCCTCGCGCGAGTCGTCGCCCGTGGTCTGCACCTTTTCCTTCTTGGCCGCGAGCTCCTTCTCGATGTAGTTGTTGAGCGTGCGGGTCAGCGCCGCACGATAGCCGGCGAGATGCGTGCCGCCGTCCTTCTGCGGAATATTGTTCGTGTAGCAGTACATGCTTTCCTGGTAGGAATCATTCCACTGCATCGCGACTTCGACTTGAGTGTTGCCGTCGCGAGTCTGAAACCACAGCACCGTGGGATGCACCGCCGTTTTGCTGCGATTCAAATGGGTGACGAATGCCTTCAGGCCGCCTTCGTGCTGGAACACCTCGGACTTCTCGTCGCGCTCATCGATGAGCTCGATGCGCACTCCCGAGTTGAGGAAGGACAGCTCGCGCAATCGCTTTGCGAGCGTGTCGTAATTGAAGGAGATGTGCGTGAATATCTGTGCGCTGGGCCTGAAGCGCAGCGTCGTGCCCTTCTCGTCGGTGTCGCCGATGGCGGCCATGGGGGCCTGCGGCTCGCCCAGGCGATATTCCTGGCGATGCAATTTGCCGTCGCGCCGGATATTCAATTCCAGATAATCCGAGAGCGCATTGACGACCGAGATGCCGACCCCATGCAAGCCGCCGGAGACCTTGTAGGAGGTGTCATCGAACTTACCGCCCGAATGCAGCACCGTCATGATGACTTCCGCCGCGGAACGGCCCTCTTCGGCATGGATATCCACAGGGATGCCGCGGCCATTGTCGGAAACCGTCACCGATTCATCGGCGTGAATGGTCACCACCACCCGATCGCAATAACCCGCCAAGGCCTCGTCGATAGCGTTGTCCACCGCCTCGAAAACCATGTGATGCAGGCCGCTGCCATCATCGGTGTCCCCGATGTACATCCCAGGTCGCTTTCGAACCGCATCGAGTCCTTTTAAGACTTTGATTTTACTGGAATCGTAGACGTCGCTATCGGCCATGTTGAGTCCCGTTGGAAGACCGCCTAGCTTAACATTTTCCATCACATAAAACGAATCTAATTGCTCAAAAAAACCCTTTGCAATCATCTGGTTGCGCCGATTGAATGGCGCTTCGATCGGGTCGGGCATTTACCCGAGGGCTGCGCGCCCTTCCTGCACCATAGCGACGGTCACCGAGGGCCCGCTTGGCAAACTCCTGCCATCGGTTACGCGCGACTGCGGGGGAAGAGGGCGCCCCATCGAGCGAGCGTTCCACGTGGAACCTCGCCTCCCGCCAATGCCGCTATTCGGCCTAGATGCCTTAGGCGCCCTGCACTGCCCCATCGACTACCACATACCGCATGCCGGGCTCGCCCAATGCCGAGAATTCGGGATGCAGGGCAGTGACAATGAGCTGCACGGATTGCGAGGCAACCTCCGCCATGAGCCCAGCCAATCTCTCGTTGTCCAACTCCGCGGCCGGATCGTCCAGCAGTAGGCTGGGCCGCACCGGGGAGTCCGTCGGGAACATTCTCACCTGCGCGAGCAGCAGCGCCCCGGCCAGCAGCTTTTGCTGTCCGCGGGAAATTCGATCTTTGACGCTCACCTCATTCAGTCGAAAGCTCAGCTCTGCCCGATGTGGGCCCACCTGCGTGGCTCCCAGCTCTTGATCGTGGATCCAGCTTTGCTGCAAGGCCTCCGCCAGGCCCCTATCGCGGGGCCAACCAGGTCGATAGCTTAAACCGAGGTCCATTCCCAGCAATTGGCGGGTGATGCTCGCGGCATGCTCCGCCAGGGCCTCCACATACCGGGATCTCGCCGCAGACAGCGACTCGCCATAGCGCACGAAGTCGCCATCCCACGCGGCTGTTACCTGGCGAGGCTGCCGGGATTTCAATGCCGCATTTCGCTGCTTGAGCGCCTGCTGGAACCTCTGCCAGTCTTCCACGAATCTTGGTTCCACGTGGAACACGCCCCAATCCAAAAAACGACGGCGTCGGCTCGGACCTTCCTCAATGAGGCGATGGACTTCCGGATCTATGATTTGCACGGGCAACAGCGGCGCCAATTCGGCCAGGGAGCTGACCTTTGCTCCGCCCAGTCTCGCTCGAACCCCGGCGGCCGAGCCCTCCACTCCCAGCGCTATCTGGCGCCCCAGTGCCTCGACCTCGCCGAACACGACGAAACGCTCGCTCCCGCGCCGAATCAAATGCTCGAGACGTCGGCTTCGAAATGACCGGCCACGACCCAGCATGTACACGGCTTCGAGCAAGCTGGTCTTGCCCGAGGCGTTCGCACCGCTGATCAGCGTAAATCGGGGATGTAGGTCGAGGGCCGCCGACTGCAAGCAGCGGAAATCCGTTACTTGCAGTCGGCTAAGAGACACGGGTCAAAGCCTCATCGGCATCACGACATAGCGCGCCGCGGCGTTGCCCGGCGAGCGAATCAAGCAGCTGCTATTGCTGTCCGTCAGGCCCAGCTCCACCTCTTGGCCGTCGATGGCAGCCAGGGCATCCAGCAGGTAGTTGACGTTGAACCCCACCTCGAGATCGCTGCCCTCGTAGCTAACCTCGATTTCCTCCTCCGCTTCCTCTTGCTCGGGATTATGGGCTTGAACCGTCACCACGTTCTTCTTCACGGTCACGCGAATGCCCCGGTACTTTTCGTTGGATAGAATCGCCGTACGCTGTAGCGCCTGACGCAGAACGTCTCGATCCGCTCGGATCGCGGTCGCCGGCACGGCCGGGATCACCCGGGAATATTCCGGAAAGCGTCCGTCAATGAGCTTCGAAGTGAAGCGAACATCGCCAATCTGGGCACGAACGTGATTCGTACCGATCGCCAGGTCGGCCTCTCCCTCGTCGGTCAGTATCCGCTGCAGCTCCAGCACACCCTTGCGCGGCACGATCACCTGCTGCGAGGTCTTTGCCTTCGCGGCCAGCGAGGTTTCGCACAGCGCCAGCCGATGACCGTCGGTGGCCACGGCGCGTAGAACCAGCCCGTCAATTTCCAACAGCATGCCGTTCAGGTAGTAGCGAACATCCTGCTGTGCCATGGAAAAATGTGTCTTCTCCAGCAAACGCAGCAATTCCTTGCGCGGCACCTGGACGGTTTGCTGAGAATTGATGTCATCGATCACCGGAAATTCCGTCGCCGGCAGCGTCGATAGACTGAAACGGCTGCGGCCCGCCTTGATGACGACTTTCTCGCCCTCCACGGTCAGGGAGACCGACACCTTTTCCGGCAAGGCGCGCAGTATGTCCAAGAACTTGCGGCCGGGAACCGTGATATCGCCTGCCGCTTGCACCGCCACTTCAGTGGAAGCCACCAGCTCCACTTCAAGATCAGTGGCGGTAATCGACAACTGGCCTTGACGAACCGCCAGCAGCACATTGGCCAATACCGGCATGGTTTGGCGTCTCTCCACGACCCCGATCACTGCCTGCAATGGGGCCAACAATTTCTCACGCTCTGCCGTCAATTTCATGGGAACACCCGTCTCACCAATCTTAGATTTAGATTCTTAAAAAGAGATTATTACTATGATTATGAAGCAGCCCGATATTCGGTATAACTCCAAAAAAGTATTAATAATCAATATCCTGCATACATTGAAAGCCACCTTCGCACCTGTCCACTGAGCGCCCGGAAGCTGTCACCGACCTGTGCATATCTTTATCCACAGCACCGTCCACAGCTTTTCCTACCCTATCCAGCCAGGGTTCTCAACAGGTTCAGATAATCCTCGCCGATTCGCCGCTCGGTCTCGCGTAACTCCTTGACCCGCCGGCAGGCGTGCAGCACCGTTGTATGATCCCGGCCGCCGAACGCGTCGCCGATCTCCGGCAGACTGTGATTGGTCAATTCCTTCGCCAATGCCATCGCGACCTGGCGCGGCCGGGCGATGGAACGGCTGCGGCGCTTCGACAACAAATCGGCGATTCTAATTTTGTAGTATTCCGCGACCGTCTTTTGAATATTTTCGACGGTCACCAGCTTCTCCTGCAGCGCCAGCAGATCGCGCAAGGCCTCCTTGACCAAATCCAAGGTAATCGGTCGCCCAGTGAAATTCGAGGTGGCCACCACTCTGCGCAGTGCGCCTTCGAGCTCACGCACATTCGAGCGAATGCGCTTGGCGATGAAAAACGCAACTTCTTCCGGCAAGTCCACCTGCGACACGGCGGCTTTGCTCATCAGAATGGCCACGCAGGTCTCGAGTTCCGGCGGCTCGATCGCCACTGTCAAACCCCAGCCGAACCGCGACTTCAAACGTTCCTCGAGCCCGTCGACTTCCTTCGGGTACCGGTCGCAGGTCAAGATCACCTGCTGCTGGCTCTCCAGCAGCGCGTTGAAGGTATGGAAGAATTCTTCCTGCGAGCGTTCCTTACCCGCGAAGAACTGAATATCGTCGATCATCAAGGCATCCAAGGATCGATAGGCGGTCTTGAAGTCGTTGATGGTGTTGTGCTGCAGCGCCTTGACCATGTCGCCGACGAAACGCTCGCTGTGCACGTAGGCCAGCCGAGCCTCGGAATTGTGCTCCTTGATCTTGTTGGCCACCGCGTGCATGAGGTGCGTTTTGCCGAGCCCTACGCCGCCATAGATGAACAGAGGGTTATAAGCCCGCCCCGGATTTCCGGCGACCTGAATTGCGGCGGCCTTGGCGAGCTGGTTGCTCTTCCCCTCCACGAAACTATCAAATGTAAAGCCGGAGTTGATGGGTCCGCCGAGCACCGAAGGTCCCAGCCGGCGAGATCTGGCCAAGGCGCCGTTGGCCGGCGCATGGCCGCCATTGACCGCGACCACCGGGGGCGGGCCGACTCCGCTCCGGGTTCCCACATCGAGGACCACCTCGGGGGCCGGGTCCTCGGCAAAGGCGCGAATGAGTTCCTTGATCCGGGGCAGCGAGTTCTGCCCCAACCATTCGATGACGTAGCGATTGGGCGCCAGGAGCTTCAGCTCCCCGTCCTTTTCGATTGCCTGTAGGGGTCGCACCCAGGTATTGAACTGCTGCTCCGGGAGTTCGCTCTCGAGCACTCGCAGACAGCGGTTCCATAGCGACTCCGGCAAGAGCGCTCTCCTAAGATTCGGGCGTCGGGGCAGAATAAACGAAAGGGCAGGGAGTCTAGCTCCAAGTTGAAGGGGCGTCTATTGACACATCCATGCTCGGTCAGTACCCTTGCCGCCTTTCGTAAATCTCCCAATTCATTGATTTGGCCCGCGGTTTTCCCCGAGTTGCGCTATGAAACGTACCTTCAACCCCAGTAATTTACATCGTGCCCGTACCCACGGCTTTCGCGCGCGCATGGCCACGAAGAGCGGCCGTCGTTTGCTCGCCCGCCGCCGCGCCAAGGGCCGCAAGCGCCTCTGCCCCTGACATCATTTCCAGGACTGACTAACGATCCCCCAGTCAATCAAGAGGCTGAAGTTCGAGCCGAGCAAGCGTTTGCACCAGCCTGCCGAATTTCGCGATGTAAAGCGGCTGGGCAAAAAATTCGCCGATGCCTATTTTAGCTTATCGGTTCTGGCCAATCATGAAACCCACCCTCGCTTGGGGCTGAGCATAGCGACACGCACCTTCGGCACCGCAGTCGCACGCAACCGCATCAAACGCCTTACACGAGAGTCCTTTCGTTTGAACCAACACTCACTGCCGCCGGTCGATGTCACCGTCTCCGCGCGAGATGCTGCGCGTCAGGCCAGGCCTGGCGATTTGCGGGCGAGTCTGGACAAGCACTGGAAGTCGATCACGCAACGATGCCGACCTTGAGCCAAATTCTGCTGTGGATCATCCGCGGCTACCAGCTGCTGCTGAGCCCCTGGCTGGGCCCGCGTTGCCGCTTCTATCCCAGCTGCTCCTGCTATGCGCACACGGCCATCGAGCGTCACGGCGCCCTGCAAGGCAGCTGGCTCACGCTGCGCCGCCTTCTGCGCTGTCATCCATTCAATGAGGGCGGCTTCGACCCGGTGCCGGACAAGAGAATGATCAATGCCTAATACCCGCGTTCTTCTTTGGTTCGCGCTCGCGGCGCTCTTGTTCTACAGCTACCAAGCCTGGATGCACGACTATCCGCCCTCCGGAGTGCGCGAGACTCTCAGCCAGAGCGCCGGCGGCGCGCCCGGTGCCGCGGCCACCCTGGGCGACTCCGTGCCGCAAGCCGCCAGCTCGGCCGCGTCCGCCGCCTCCGCGCCCGAATCCCCGGTGCCCGCCACCGCGGCCCCAACCGCCGCCGCGCCCTTCGCGGCAGCGCCGGCTGGCGGCGCGCCCGGGCAGGACACGGGTACCGGACAGACTCTGCACGTCGTCACCGACGTACTCGATCTGACGATCAATTTGAAGGGCGGTGAGCTCGATCGAGCCGACCTGCCGAAGTATCCCCTGCGCAAGGACACGCCGAACGTTCCGGTCACGCTCATGAGCCGCGAGCCGCCCGACTCTCTGTATCTCTTGCAGAGCGGTCTCATCGGCACCGACGGCGGGGATGCGCCGACCCACCTGGCAACCTGGGCCAGCGCCGAAAAATCTTTTGCGCTTCCCGCGGGCGCCGATGAATTGCGCGTGCCGCTGACCTGGACCGACGCTCACGGGTTGACCGTGACCAAGACCTTCGTCTTCACGCGCGGCCAGTATTCCATCGCGCTGATTTACGATGTGCAGAATGCCGGCGCAGCGCCGCGCAAGCTGGCTCAGTATTCACAATTCCTGCGCCATTGGGAGCACCCATCGCGCTCCTACTTCAATGTGGAGACTTATTCGTTCAAGGGACCGGCCATCTGGGACGGCACCAAATCCCACGACCTGAACGTGGAGAACGAGACCGACAGTAAATTCTCCGAAACCATCACCAACGGTTGGCTCGCGTCCCTGCAGCACCAATTCGTGTCGGCCATCGTGCCCACGCCGGATCAGCCCTTCAAGTACCAGCTGCAGGTTCGCGACAAGCAATACCTGCTGAGCGCCACGGGCCCGGCCACCGAGGTGGCGGCGGGCGCCAAAGCGCAGTTCCGCGAGAAGCTATTCGTCGGCCCCAAGCTGCAGTCGCAGCTCTCAGCGACCGCGCCGCACCTCGAGCGCACCGTCGACTTCGGCATCCTGACGGTGCTGGCGCAGCCCCTGTTCGCGGCGCTCAACTGGGTGCACGGGATCGTGGGCAATTGGGGCTGGTCCATCATCATCGTGACCGCGCTCATCAAATTGATCTTCTATCCCTTGAGCCAGGCCAGCGGCCGCTCGATGGCGAAAATGCGCACCGTCGCGCCGCGCATGAAGCAGATTCAGGAGACCTTCAAGGACGATCGGGAAAAGCTCGGCCGGGCCATGATGGAGCTGTACAAGAAGGAAAAGATCAACCCTCTGGCCGGCTGCCTGCCCATGGTGGTGCAGATTCCCTTTTTCATTTCGTTTTATCGGGTACTGCTCGAGAGCGTGGAGATGCGCCAGGCGCCCTTCCTGCTGTGGGTGAACGATCTGTCTTCGCGCGACCCGTACTTCGTGCTGCCGCTGCTGATGGGCGCCGCCATGTATGCACAGTTCAAGTTGAATCCGGCGCCTCCCGATCCGACCCAAGCCAAGATCATGCAATTCATGCCGCTGGTCATGACGGGCATGATGGCCTGGTTCCCCTGTGGCCTGGTGCTCTACTGGATAACCAACACTCTGCTGACCATCGCCCAGCAGTGGCGGGTCAACCAGTTGGTGGAAGCCGAGGCGGCCAAGCCGCGGTCGTAAGGCGCCCGTGAGTCCGCCGGACACCATCGTCGCCATCGCCAGCGCTGCCGGGCGGGGCGCGATAGGGGTCATTCGCGTCTCGGGTCCGCAGGTGCCGCAGATCGCAGCCGGCATTCTCGGCGTTCTGCCCGCCCCGCGGCAGGCGCGGCTCTGCAGTTTCCTCGACGCCCAGGGCGGCTGCCTGGACCAAGGCCTGGCGCTGTACTTTGCGGCCCCCGCTTCCTACACCGGCGAACATGTCTTGGAGCTGCAGGGCCACGGCGGTGCGCTCATCCTCGACATGACCGTCAAGCGCCTGCTCGAGCTCGGCTGCCGCGCGGCGCGTCCCGGCGAATTCACCGAGCGCGCTTTCCTGAACGGCAAAATCGACATCGCGCAGGCCGAAGCCATCGCCGACCTGATCGACGCCGGCACCGCCGCCGCCGCGCGGGCGGCGCTGCGCTCCCTGCAGGGCGAGTTCTCCGCCCGCGTCGGCGACTTGAAGGAGCGCATCACCGAGCTGCGCGCCTATGTCGAGGCCGCCATCGATTTTCCCGACGAGGAGATCGACTTTCTGTCGGACCAGGCATTGCAGCAGCGGCTCGCCGCGGTCTTTGCCGCCTTCGATTCCATCGCCGCGGCGGCACGCCAAGGTGCCTTGCTGCGCGAAGGTCTGAATGTCGTCATCGCCGGCAAGCCCAATGCCGGAAAATCCAGTTTGTTGAACAAGCTGGCCGGCGATGAAGTCGCCATCGTCACCGACGTGCCTGGAACCACCCGCGACGTACTGCGCCAGCCCGTGCATCTCGACGGCCTGCCGTTGAACCTCATCGACACTGCCGGCCTGCGTGCCGCCGCCGACGTGATCGAGGCCGAAGGGGTGCGTCGCGCGCGTGACGAAATCGCCCGCGCCGACCGCGTGCTGTACGTGGTGGATGCAACGGACCCGGCCCCCTGGGCGGCCGAGCTCGAGCAGCTGCCCGCCGCAGTTCCGGTGACCCTGGTGTTCAACAAAATCGATTTGACCGGCGCAGCGGCGCGGCTCGACGACACCGCCACTCCACCCCGGATTTTCCTCAGCGCTCGCACGGGCGCGGGCCTCGAGCTGTTGCGCGGTCACCTGAAGTCCTCGGCCGGATACCGGGAGACGGAATCCGGTGCGCTGGCCGCGCGCCGCCGGCACCTCGATGCCCTGAGCCGCGCGCGGCGGCACGTGCAAAGCGCCGCCGACATCTTGCGCGGCGCGCGCGCCTTCGAGTTATTCGCCGAGGATCTGCGGCTGGCTCAGCGCGCCTTGGGGGAAATTACCGGTGAATTCACCAGCGAGGATTTGCTCGGTGAAATCTTCGGCAGCTTCTGCATCGGGAAATGATGCCTGTGGCGATCGGAACATCGCCGCGCCGGCACCAGAGCGAACTTCAAACGTGCTGTTCGGTTCGCTTCAAGTCCGTCATGTCGGAATCGGTCAAACGCGCCAGGCGCGCACATACGCCGAGCCCGACCAGTATGGCCAGGGTCGCCATGGTGGTGATCACCGGAAAATGCCAGAACAGCCACACCATGGTAACCGCGGACAGGGCCAGAATTGCCAAGAGCGCGGCGATATTCGTGCGCGCGCGCGACGAGTCGGTCATGCCTCTCCCCCCGAATCGAACCAGTACTCCCAGGTTCCTTATACAGGTTGTGCTGCTAAACGACCATATAGTAAGGACCCCTAATTTCAATTCAGGCTGTCCGTCGAGCGCAAAGATCGCGGGCGCCTAGCCGAGCATGGTCTCGCGCCGCCAATGTCGGGCGGTCAACACCATGAGCAGCAGCGCCGCGGCGAGCGATGCACCGGCCGATACCCACACGTCGAGCGCCGCGATCGGCTCATCCTTCAGGACGCTGGTCATCAACAAATGCTGGCTCAGGGACGGGATGAACATCAGGCTGCTGCGGGTCTTCAGCGAGTAGATGCTGGCGAAGGCGATCGGCAAGGTCGGAACCAGCAGCACCGCGGTGAGATAGGTCTGTGCTTCACGATAGCTGCGGGTGAAGGAGGCGACGAAGCTCATGAGCGCGGCGCCCAGCGGCACGAAGGGCAGGCATATCGCAAAGAAAATCAGCGCGGTGCCTGTATTCAGGTTGGCGCTCATGCCCAGCCTTTCGAGCGGCACGAAGCGAAACACGCAAACGAACGCCGTCAGGCTCAAGGCCAGCGAGATGCACATATAGGCGCAGGTGGCGAGAATTTTACCGCCCACCAGGCTGGAACGGGCCACCGGCAGGCTGAGCAGCGCCTCCAGGGAACCGCGCTCCCTCTCCCCCGCCGTGCAATCGATGGCCAGATACAGTCCGCCCATCAGCACCGCGAACAGCACGAAGTAGGTCATGAAGCCCAGCACCACGATGGCTCGGCCGCTCGGCGTCGCCACGTCGACCTCGTTGACCGCCACCGGTACCGCGAGCAGGGGGTTCACGCCTCTAATCTGCAGGCGCAGCTGCGCAATGGTGCTGATGTAACTGCCCAGAATGGCTCTGGCGCGATCCGCAATCTTGCGGGTTTGCGAGTCTGCGCTGTCGGCGACCAGCAGTACGGGCGCCGGTTCGGCCGCGCTGAACCGCGCGGCGAATTCCATCGGAACGATCAGCACCACCTGCGCCCTGCCGCCGCGGACGGCGGCTCGGGCCGCATCCTCCGACCAGTCCGCCACCGTGAGCTTCACGCCCCGCGACTCGAGATAGTGGGTGAGCCCCGGCGCGCGCTCGCCGCCCGAAATCGTGAGCCGCAGCGGCTCATCCGACTCGACCACGCTCTGATTGAGCATGCGCGACACCATGAGTCCGAACAGCAGCGGCCCGAACAGGGGTCCGAACAGCAGCGCCGACACCACGGTGCGCCGATCGCGCAGATTCTCCAAAAACTCCTTGCCGAACACCGTGAACAGGGCGCGCATTCAGCTGACTCCCGCACTATCGCCCAGCACTTGCAGGAAGGCTTCCTCCAAGGTTGCGATCCCGCTGCGCTCGCGGATCGACTGCAGGGTCTCATCCGCCAGGACCCTGCCCTGGCCGATGATGACGACCCGATCGCAGAGCGCCGCCACCTCCTGCATGACATGGGAGGAGAACAGGACGCAACGCCCCTGGGCCTTCAACGAGAGCAGCATTTCACGCAAATTGCGAATCGCCATCACATCCAGCCCATTGGTGGGCTCGTCGAGCACGACATTGCCGGGATCGTGAACCAGTGCGCGCGCCAGCGCCGTCTTGATGCGCTGTCCCTGCGAAAAGCCCTTGGCGCGGCGCTCGAGGAAGCTCTCCATGCCGAGGATGCCGGCGAGCTCGGTGGTGCGCGCGGCCAAGCGGGCGCTGCCCATTCCCTGCAGCGAACCGAAATACTGAATGTTCTCGCGCGCGGTCAGATTGCCGTACAGACCCGCCGCGTGCGGCAGCACGCCCAGGTGCGCGCGGGCTTTGGATGTGTCGCCGCCGATGTCCAGGCCGTCGATGCACGCCTGGCCGCTGTCCGGGGTGAGGACCCCGTACAGCATGCGCAAAGTGGTGGATTTGCCGGCGCCGTTGGCGCCCAGTATCCCGGTGATCTGTCCATCGCGCGCCACGAAGGAGACGTCCCGCACGGCCTGGATGGTGCCGAAGCGCTTGCTCAAATGCTTCGCTTCGATCATGGCGCGGGTCCTGTCATGCTGACGAAGAAGGGCGCCGGCCGGTGCTCATCGAGGCAGGCCGCATCGAGCTTCTCCGGCGCCGCCGTGTCCAAAAATTCGGCCATCAGCTTCGGTACACAGCCCGTCGCGGCCTGGCCATGTCCTTCACCGCTCAGGATCAGGTGCCGGTGATGCGCCAGCCCCCGAGCCAGGCGCTCGGCGTCCGCGGGCGGAGTGACCGGATCCGCCTCGCCGGACAGCAGCAGCGTCGGAATGTCGCTTCTCAAAGGGTGGTGCAGATCGGCGTCCACCGCTCCTCGCGGCCAGAGCTTGCAAATCTCGCGCAACGCGTCCAGCTGATCCATGCCCTGATAGGTGCGCGAAATAGCCGCCTGGTCGAGGTCGGCGGGGAAAAACGGCACATCCTCGCTGCAGATGACGGTGTTCTGCATGCCGCTCGCGAGCTGATCGGTGACTTGCCGGGCGGTCATGACGGTCTGGGCGGCGAGAGGGGCCAGAGCGCCCTGGGCGCCTCGATGAATCAGCGTGGGCAACAGAGAGGCCTGGGTGGAGTTATAGGAGAGAAATCTCAAGCTGGCATCCAGCATGCTGCGGTTGAATTCGATCTTCAGCGGCAGGCCGTCGTTGGGATCATCCAGGGTCAGCATCGATTTCTGCGCCCCGAATTGCCGCAGCAAGCCGTCGAGGTCCTGCCGCAGCTGCGGATAGGCCGAGGCGCAGTCGCGCGATTCCCCACAGCGCGCCACGATGAGATCCAGGGCGCGCTGGCCGTCCAAGGGAGTATCCGGACCGATGGCTTGTTCGGGATACGTGACTCCGTCCAAGATCGCCGCGTGCACCGATCGCGGGTAGCGCCGCATATACAGCTCCGCCACGCGCGTGCCATAGGACACGCCATAGAGATCGATGAGCGGATAGCCGAGGGCCTCGCGCACCGCCGCGAGATCGGCAACCGCCGCGCTGCTGGTGTAGAAGCGCACCCGCTCGCCATACTTGCGCAGGCAATCCAGAGTCGCCTGCCGCAGCGCCGGCAGCGGATCGCCTTGTGCCTGCCAGTCGTCGGGATAGCGGCATGACAGCGGCGCCGAGTTTCCGGTGCCGCGTTGATCCACCAGCACGAGGTCGTGATCGCGGTTCACCCGGGCGAACGCCGCCGCAAAGCTTGCATACAAATCCGCGGCGCCTTGGCCCGGACCGCCGGCCAGCAAAAATAGCGGCGCCGCCGCGGCACTGCGATTGAGCGCGGGCACCACCGCCACGCTCAGGCCGACCCTTGCCCCGTCCGGCCGCGTTCTATCCTCCGGCACGTCGAGTACACCGCAGCGCGCCGGCAGCGAAGTCAACCTCAGCGGATGCTCGAGACGGCACTCCCGCAGCGCCAACCGGGCCACGGCCGCCGCGGCCGCGGGCTGCGGCCACAGGCAGTTCGACAGCAGCGCTGCGAACGGCAGGCAGGCGCAGAGCAGGGCGCCGCCGCCGAGCAAGACCTTCCTCAAGGCGCCCGAATCCCGAGCTCTCCCGACACGCCGCATGTAAATCTCCGATTTCCGCCGATTGTAGGGGATTCGCCACCCTCCAAAGCCCGCGAGTTGATAGATTTGCGCCCCAGTTCGACTTTATTGAAGGTTAAGCCATGAGCGTGATTCGCGAAGCCGACGTGATCGCCAGCGTTGCCGATGCTCTGCAATACATTTCCTACTATCACACGCCCGATTTCATTCGCGCCATGGGGCGTGCCTACGACATGGAGCAAAGCCCGTCGGCCCGGGACGCCATCGCGCAAATCCTCACCAACTCGCGCATGTGCGCGGAAGGACACCGGCCCATCTGCCAGGACACCGGCATCGTGGTGGTGTTCGTGAAGGTGGGCATGGGCGTGCGCTGGGATGCCAGGCTCGATCTTGAGTCCATGATCAACGAAGGCGTACGGCGTGCCTACCTGAACCCCGAGAACAAGCTGCGTGCGTCCATCGTGTCCGACCCGGCGTTCAAGCGCGCCAATACCCGCGACAACACGCCGGCCGTGATTCACACCGAGTTCGTTGCGGGGGAGGAAGTCGAGATCACGGTCGCGGCCAAAGGCGGCGGTTCCGAAAACAAATCCCTATTCGCCATGCTGAATCCGTCGGACTCGGTGGCCGATTGGGTGCTCGAGATGGTGCCGGAAATGGGCGCCGGGTGGTGCCCTCCCGGAATGCTGGGGGTGGGCATTGGAGGCAGCGCCGAGAAGGCGATGCTGCTGGCGAAGAAATCTCTGATGGAGCCCATCGACATCGGCGATCTGATCGCGCGCGGGCCCAAGACCCCGCTCGAGGAGCTGCGCCTGGAAATATTCCAACGCGTCAACGCGCTGGGCATCGGTGCGCAAGGGCTGGGCGGGCTGACCACGGTCCTCGATGTGAAAGTACTGGACTACCCGACTCATGCCGCCTCTCTGCCCGTCGCGGTGATTCCCAACTGCGCCGCCACCCGCCACATCCATTTCACCCTCGATGGCTCGGGCCCCGCGGTTCTCGAACCGCCGAATTTGGATCTATGGCCCAAGGTGCAATGGGCCGCGGACGCCGCTGCGCGGCGCGTATCGCTCGATGGGCTGAGCCGTGCCGAGATCGCGAGCTGGAAACCCGGCGAACGCCTGCTGCTGTCCGGGAAGCTCTTGACAGGCCGCGATGCGGCCCACAAGCGCATCTGCGCGCTGCTCGACGCCGGCAAGCCCCTGCCCGACGGGCTGGATTTTCACGGTCGGGTCATTTACTACGTCGGACCGGTGGATCCGGTGGGCACGGAAGTCGTGGGTCCCGCAGGGCCCACCACGGCCAATCGCATGGACCGATTTACCGATACCATGCTGGGCAAGTCAGGCCTGTTGGCCATGGTCGGCAAGGCCGAGCGCGGACCTGAAACCGTCGAGTCCATTGCGAAGTACCGCTCGGCCTACCTGATCGCCGTCGGCGGCGCCGCCTTCCTGGTCTCGAACGCCATCCGCGGCAGCCGCATCGTAGCCTTCCCCGAGCTCGGCATGGAGGCGGTCTATGAGTTCGAGGTGCGCGACATGCCGGTCACGGTGGCGGTGAGCTCGGACGGAGTGTCCGTGCACGACACCGGGCCCAAGGCGTGGGCGGGTAAATTCGCCGGCATCCCGGTGGCGGTCGAATAGCGCCGCGCGAGTAGCACCGCCGAGGATCGCCCCCGGCCGCGTCAGCGCGTCGGCTCAGTACTTGATCGAGCAGCCATAGGGCCTGGTCGCCGAGTGCACGACGGGTTTGCCCTGCACCACCGCCAGCATGGCTTCCTTCAAGTACGGTTCGGCCTTGGCGATATCGCTGATCTCCGTGGTGGCGATGCTGTCGATACCCCCCATGTATTGCAGCGCGCCATTCTTGTCGATGACGAACATATGCGGGGTGGTCTTGGCATCGTACAAGCGGCCCACCGTCCCGGACGGATCCAGCAGCACCGCAGTCGGCACGGCCCCGCGCGACTGAGTCAGCGCGTCCGCGCCGGGCCCGTCGACATAGCCCTGCTTGCCGGGCGCCGAGGAAATCACGCTCAACCAGATCACGCCGTCCTGTTTCGCCAGCGCCTGAATGCCTTGCATGTTGCCGCTGGTGTAGTGCTTGCGCGTGTACGGGCAGTCGGCATTGGTCCATTCCAGGACCACCGTCTTGCCGCGATACTGGCTCAAGGACACCGCAGCGCCCTTACTGTCGGTGGCGGTGAATGCGGGAGCCGGCTGGCCGATTTGAGGGGTGTCGCCCCAGGCAGGGACCGCCAAGCCCGCTCCCACCCAAAGCACCGCGCCCAGGACCGACCCGATGAGGCAGGAACCTCGCTTGCTCATGACTGCCGTGCCAGTGCTCATCGATTGCTCCTCGCGGTACTCGCCGTTACGTCCAGAAGGCTTAGTAACGCGAGACCGCCCAGGGTTCCCTGGCAGTTTGCCCCCCAGGCGATTACAGTACGCGCCTCGCGGAAAATCGGGTACTTAGCGTTGCGTTTCGGCACGGAATACGGGGTGATCGTGATCGGCGGCGGACATGCCGGCACCGAGGCCGCGCTCGCGGCCGCGCGCATGGGGCTGCGCACCCTGCTGCTGACGAACAACATCGAGACACTCGGGCAGATGAGCTGCAATCCGGCGATCGGCGGCATCGGCAAGGGTCACCTGGTGAAGGAGATCGATGCCCTGGGCGGCGCGATGGCCCTGGCGGCCGACCAAGCCGGTATCCAGTTTCGCACCCTGAATTCGAGCAAGGGGCCTGCGGTGCGTGCGACGCGAGCACAAGCCGACCGGCAACTCTACAAGCGAGCGATCCGCCGCATGCTCGAGACCCAACCGAATCTCACCCTGTTCCAACAGGAAGCGGCCGACCTGCAAATCGACGCGGGCCGGGTGGCGGGCGTGGTCACGCAGGGCGGCATTGAATTTCGAGCGCGGGCGGTCGTATTGACCGTCGGGACTTTCTTGGGCGGCAGGATTCACGTCGGCCTGGACAGTCACCCCGGCGGCCGCGCCGGCGATCCGCCCTCGCTCAAGCTGGCGGCGCGCCTGCGTGAATTGAAGCTGCGCGTCGGCCGCTTGAAGACCGGCACGCCGCCGCGCGTCGACGGCCGCAGCATCGATTATTCGGGCCTGCGCGAGCAGCATAGCGATGCTCCGCGGCCGGTGTTCTCCTATCTGGGAACTCGCGCCGCCCACCCGCGGCAGCTGCCCTGCCACATCACGGCCACCAACGAGCGGACCCACGACATCATCCGAGGAGCCACCGCGCGCTCGCCCTTGTTCACGGGCCTGATCGAGGGCGCCGGTCCGCGCTACTGCCCGTCGGTGGAGGACAAGGTGGTGCGATTCGCGGACAAGGCTTCGCATCAGATCTTCATCGAGCCCGAGGGCCTGGATACTCACGAGGTCTACCCCAACGGCATCTCCACGAGCCTGCCCTTCGACGTGCAATGCGAGTTCGTACGCACCATCGCGGGATTCGAACAGGCGCACATCACGCGCCCCGGCTATGCCATCGAATATGATTTCTTCGATCCGCGCGATCTGAAATTCAGCCTGGAAAGCAAGCACATCGGCGCTCTGTTCTTCGCCGGCCAGATCAACGGCACCACCGGCTACGAAGAAGCCGCGGCGCAGGGATTGCTCGCCGGCGCCAATGCCGCCCTGCTGGCCGACGGGCGCGATCCGTGGTGCCCGAAACGCAGCGAGGCCTATCTCGGCGTGCTGGTCGACGATCTGATTACGCGCGGCGCTCCGGAGCCGTACCGGATGTTCACCAGCCGCGCCGAATATCGCCTGAGCCTGCGCGAAGACAACGCGGACTTGCGCCTCACCGCGCAAGGGCGCGAACTCGGGCTGGTCGATGACGCACGCTGGGCATTCTTCCAGCGCAAGAGCGCCGCGGTGGCGGGCGAAGTATCGCGCCTGGCCGCGGCGGTCGTGCACCCGGCCGATGTCGATGCCGAGCTGCTTGCCAAGCTGGGTGCGCCCCTGCTGCGCGAAGCGCATGCCTTGGATTTACTGCGCCGCCCCGAGCTGGCTTTCGACGACCTGAGCCGGGTGGCTCCGTGCAAGGCGGCCGCGTCGAAGTGCGGCGCCGAGGCCGGCGTTGGCGTCGACGCCGAGGCCGGCGGCGCGGCGTGCATCGATGATGATTGGCGCAGCGACGAAAGCCTGGCCGAACAGGTGAAGCTGCAGGTCGACGTGCAGGCCAAATACTCGGGCTATCTGCAGCGGCAGAATGAGGAGATCGAACGTCAGCGGCGCAACGACGAATTGCGCCTCCCGCAGAACATCGATTATGGCGAGGTCGGCGGGCTATCGAACGAGGCTCGGCAACGCCTGCGCGAAGTGCGTCCCGAAACCCTCGGCCAGGCCGCGCGTATCCCGGGATTGACGCCGGCCGCGGTGTCGTTGCTGCTGGTGCATCTGAAGAAGCGCGACCGCGCGGCCTGAAGCCGCGGGACGCGGGGGCGATTGGAGGCTTATGAGCGGTTTTTACGACTTCGCGGTGCAGGGTTTGGATGGCAGCCCGGACATCGTGGCGCCATTGCGCGGCAAGGTGACGCTGGCGGTGAACGTCGCGAGCAAGTGCGGCTACACACCGCAATACCAGGGCTTGGAAGAACTCTTCCGTGAGCTGCAGAGCCAGAATTTCAGCGTCGTGGGATTCCCCTGCAACCAATTCGGCGCGCAGGAGCCGGGCAGCGCGGCGCAGATTCAGAGCTTTTGCTCCCTGACCTATGGGGTGACCTTCCCGATGGCGGCGAAAATCGACGTCAATGGCCCCCATCGGCATGCCTTGTACGCCTGGCTGACTTCCAAGGAAAACGGCTTTCCCGGCGATATCGTCTGGAATTTCGAGAAATTTTTGATCGATCGAGAAGGGCGGGTCGCTTGCCGCTATCCCTCGGGCACGAAGCCGACGGATGCCACGTTTCTGCAGGATTTGGCAGACGTTTTGTAGATCCGGCGCCGCGGCCCTTGGCGCCGCCCGCCTCAAGCGAGTGGCATTTTGTCCCTCCACTCTTTAACATCAGCGCACTAATTGAATCCCGCGGCTCGGAGAACTAGATGCTTTCTCGATTGAATGGCCTGGCGTGGCTTGCAAGCACGGCGTTGAGTTTGAGTTGGTCGCTTGGCGCACATGCAGCGGGCAATCCGGCGGACGGCGAGAAGAAGTTCTACACCTGCTATGGATGCCATGGCATCGACAACTACCGCAACGCCTACCCCGACTACAGCGTTCCGAAGCTCCGGCACCAGCACGCCTCCTATATCGTCGCAGCGCTGCACGAATACCAGAGCGGCGAACGGCCGCATGCCACCATGCACGCCCAGGCCGCTTCCCTGTCCGATCAAGACATAGAAGACATCGCCGCCTACCTGCAGGGGCCCGAACCGGTCAAGCCCAGCGCCCCGGCGAGCGTGCAGCCGCCCAAGCAAGTGACCGCCTGTGTGGCCTGTCATGGTGAAACGGGCCTTGGAGTCGAGGCGCCGCTGACCCCCAAGCCGGCCGTGCTGGCGGGCCAGCACGTCGATTACCTCGAGCAGGCGTTGACGGCTTATCGAAACGGCCGCCGCAAGAACGTGGTGATGGACGGCATGGCGAAGCTGCTCACCAGCGATGAAGACGTCAAGATTGCGGCGGAGTATTTTGCCGCCCAGGCCTCTCCCCTGGCCACGGCGACGACGGACAGCAAGTAGCCGCCTACTTGCTCATGGCCGTCAGGAATTGCGCAAAGGTCCTGAAGTAGGCGTCGCGGTCGGCTTTTTTCAGAAAGCTGTGGCCTTCGTCGAGCGCCTGTAGATACCACACCTCGTCGCCCTTATTGCGCAGCCGATACACGAGCTGCTCCGCTTCGTTCAGCGGCACTCGAGGATCGCCCTTGCCGTGTGCGATGAACAACGGCCGTGTAATGCGCTCGGCATTCGTCAACGGTGAAATTCGCCGCAGGAATGCCCGCATGTCAGGATCGCGTTCGTCGCCGAATTCCGCGCGGCGTTGATCCTGGGCGTAGGGCGCGGTGTTGGACAGATAGCTGACGAGGTCGTCGATGCCGGCCAGGTCGACGCCGCCGCGCAGGCGCTCGCCGAAATTGACCAAGGTGTCGAGCGCGAGATAGCCGCCGTAGGATTCACCCGATACCACCACATGCTTCGAGTCGAACGCGCTTTGCAGGCTGAGCCACACCAGCAGCGCGCCGATGTCCTTGACCGCGTCCTCGCGCAGCATGCCGTTGTCGAGCGCGAGGTAAGTCTTGCCGTAGCCCGATGAGCCGCGCACATTGGGAGCAACGACGGCGAATCCGAGCTCGTTGATCACGAATTGCAGCCACGGATCGAAGCCGGGGCGGAACTGCGATTCGGGGCCGCCGTGCAATACGATCAGCACCGGGTGCGGTCCCGGTGTCCGTGGCTCATAGATATACACCGGCATCTGGCGCTCGCTGCCGTCCGTGCGGTCGAATGTCGGACAGTGCGCCAGCCGGGGCACGACGAACTTGGCGGGATCGACCGCGCCCGGCTCGCTGTCGGTCCAGGCTTCCAAGCGATTCGCCGCGATGTCGAAGACATAGGCATCGCGCGGCCGATTGGCCGCCGCGAAGCCGAAGGCCAGGCGGCCGCCTTCGGCATCGAAGCTCAAGGAGCCGATGATGCCGGCCTCGGGCAGCTTGGGCGGAATCAGGTCCTGGTGGGCGCGCAAGTCGAGCACATTGAGCTTGTCGATGCCGGCTTCGTTGCTCACATAGGCCAGGTAGTGGCCATCGCGGGATATCGCCAGCTCTTCGATGTCCCAAGGCAGCCGGCCGGAGATGACCGTCTTCTCGCCGGTGAACAGATTGACGTATCGCAGCTGCGCGAACTCGCTGTCGCGGTCCGAGATCAAGTACACACCCTGCCCGTCGCGCGAGAATTTGGCGCCCGCGATTCCGACCTTGCCCGGCGCCGGGTCCACCTCGCGCCTCTGTCCGGTGCCGAGATCCACGACGTACAGAGAGGCCTCGGAAATCGAAACGGATTTCAGTACCAGCAGCTTGCGGTCATCCGGCGACCAATCGAGGGGGTACCAGGCCGCGTCGTCGCCGGTGACGGCCAGCCGCGGCAGCGAGCCGGTTTCCGGTTCGACGATGTCGATGTCGTAGCTCGCGCCATCGCGGGCATTGCTGAAGAAAGCGACTTCGCGTCCGGAGTTCGACCACACCGGCGCGCCGTTGCGGGACTTGCCGTCCGTCAGGAGCTTGGCGGCGGGCTCGCCCAGGCGCCGGTAGTACAGTTGGGTCTTCTCATTGCCGTCCTCGTCCTTGAGGTATACGTAGGCGTTGTGCAAGGGGTCGGGTGAGAAGGCGGCCTGCGTGATCGGATCGCGCAGGAAGGTGAGCTGACGGCGCTCGCCGCCCGGCCGCTCCACCAGATGCAGCTGATCGACGTCGCCGAAACGAGTGGCGATCAACAGCTGCCCCTTGGGAGAGAAGCCGAGCGGAGTCGCCTGGCGTGCGCCCAGATAGGCATCGAGCTTCTCGCTCAAACCCGCGGCGGGTTCTGGAATATTGTCAAAAATCAAATCGCCGCGCTCGACCCGCGGTGCCGCGGCCGACGCGTCCAGCAGGAAGGGCGCCGCCAGCAACAGCAGCAGAGGGATTCGAGTCATAATTTTACTATGTTAGCGCACGACGAGGATAATGCGAGCGATGGCGGCCTATGAGCATCTGGTGAAATCCTACGACGTGCGCGATCAGCTCGACGACATTGCGAGCGCGGATCCGCCCGCCTACCTGCGCCGCTGCTTCGCCGAAGGCTGCTCCGCCGCCGTGCTGTCCTGGCCGCGGGTGCAGCAGCTCGCGGTCTGCGCCATGGTTCTGGACGCCATCATCAACGGCCGCGAGTACGAGATTTTCGAGCACGAGTTGATATCCGACTGGCGGATTCACTATGCCGGCGCCTGCGCGAAGCTGAAGGGCACGGCGCTCGAGGCCCTGCGGCGCGCCCTCGATCGGGACCGGCCGCAAGATCCGGACGCCGCCGCTGAGCTCGAACAACTCGCAAGCAGCTTGGCCGCGGCTTGAATGAGCGGCATCCATCAACGCACTCCGCGCCGGATGGCAGTATCGCTGGCCATGTTCGCGACCCTGGCCGGCTGCCGCGCGTCCGCGCCTGCGGCGTCCCCGCCGCCGCATGCGCCGCCGCCGGCCGCGCAGCTGGCCGCCGATGGCTCCTTCGATTGGCACGGCCTGCTGGTCGCACCCTTCGGCAGCGTGCTGAAGGAAATTCCGCTGGCCCTTCACGAGGTGCTGCTGTTTCGGGACGAAGCGCCCGGCGGCGCCGCGCCCGACGATGCCGAGTGCTACGCCTCCGATGCACCCGCGCCTCGATTCGTGGGGCGAGTACCGGATGAGTATCTGCTGTGCTTCAAGCAAGATCGTTTGGCGCGGATCCAAGCCTCCGTGCGCTTGACGGGGGCGGATGCCCCGGAGGTATTCGCGGCGGCTTGCGCCGGCTGGCAGAAGAGCGCTGCGACGGACGCAGGGGCGCAGAGCACCGGCGGGAAAGACGCAGCCTCCTGCGAAGGCCGCGACGGCGCCATCCATTTCAGTGCCCATCTCGGAGACGAAGCGGGTCCCGCGGATGCGCCCGCCGCGCAGGCCCAACCCGCGTCCGCGCCGCCGGCGGAAACCCTGCTGTCCATCACCCTGGACAACGTTGCGAATCCTGAAGCGGCCCCGCAGTGACTCGAGAGTCTGAACTTGAAGTACTCGCGGCGGGCGTGCGCGAGCTTGGAATCGCTTTGGAGGCGCCTCGCATGGAGATGCTGCTGCGGCTCGTGGATGAGCTCGAACTCGGCAATGCGCAATTCAATCTCACGGCGATCCGCGATCGTTTGGGAATGCTGCGCAAGCATGTGCTCGACAGTCTCAGTCTGCAGCCCTACCTGCTTGGCAATCGCGTCGCCGATATCGGTACCGGGCCGGGATTTCCGGGGCTGCCCCTGGCCGTCGTCAATCCGCAGCGCCGCTTCGCGCTCATCGAGGCCACCGGCAAGAAGGCGCGGTTCGTCACGCAAACCGCCGAGCGGCTGGAAT
The DNA here is from genome assembly GCA_963837435.1 of uncultured Gammaproteobacteria bacterium. GTDB lineage: Bacteria > Pseudomonadota > Gammaproteobacteria > Steroidobacterales > Steroidobacteraceae > Bog-1198. The sequence continues at coordinate 449,266 of CAWINJ010000004.1, read as the reverse complement.
GCGGCAACGTCCAGGTCGAGCATGTCCGTGCCGAGAACTACAGGCCGTTCGAGCTTTTCGACACCGTGGTGGCCCGGGCACTGTCGTCGCTGGCGGATTTTGCGGCCTATGCCGGGCATCTGTGCGCCCCGGAAGGGCGGCTGCTCGCCATGAAGGGGAAGCGGCCGGATGAGGAGATTTCGGCTCTGCCCAAATCGTTCCGGGTGCTGGCGGTGCATAGGCTCAAAGTGCCGGGGCTGGACGACGAGCGGCATCTTGTGGAACTCTCACCGGTCCGGCCCAGGGTGGCCCCGCCTAGATCGAGAGGAACATGAAGCGGGTCATCGCAGTAGCAAATCAGAAGGGCGGCGTCGGCAAGACCACGACAGCCGTCAATCTCGCCGCTTCGCTGACGGCCACCAAGCGGCGCGTGCTGTTGATCGATCTGGATCCCCAGGGCAATGCCACCATGGGATGCGGCATCGACAAGCACTCCCAGCCGCGCACCAGCTGCGATGTGCTGCTCGGCGATTGCGCTGCGGCGGAGGCGCTGGTACCGGTGGAGTACGGCGGCTTCATGCTGATGCCCGCCAATCAGGATCTCACCGCGGCGGAGGTCCGCCTGCTCGGCATGATCACCGGGCGGGAGTTCAAATTGCGCAATGCGCTGAAGCCGGTGCGCGAGGATTTCGATGTGGTTTTCATCGATTGCCCTCCGGCGCTGAACATGCTCACCCTGAACGCGCTGGTGGCGGCGGATTCGGTCATGGTCCCGATGCAATGCGAGTACTACGCGCTCGAGGGCTTGAGTGCCTTGGTGCACACCATCGAACAGATTCGGGGCAGCATCAATCCGGATCTCGAGATCGAGGGCCTGCTGCGCACCATGTTCGACCCGCGCAATAACCTCTCGAACGAAGTGTCGGCGCAGCTGATCCAGCACTTCGGCGACAAGGTGTTCCGCACCATGATCCCGCGCAATGTGCGCCTGGCCGAGGCGCCGAGCTTCGGCAAGCCTGCGCTGTTTCACGACAAGGAGTCGCGCGGCGCACTGGCCTATCTGGCGCTGGCCGGCGAGATGATTCGCCGCGACGATCTGCCTTCCGCGCCCGTATAATCGCTTGCATGTCCGGTAAAAAACCGTCCTTGGGCCGAGGCCTCGCCGAGCTCTCCCCGCTGCTCGCCAAGCGCGCGGGTTCGCCCGCCTTCGATCCGCCGGTGCTGGCGGGGGACCGCCTGGCGAATTTGCCGCTTGATTTGCTGCAGCGGGGGAAGTACCAGCCGCGCGCCGATATGCGGACCGAAACCCTGAGCGAGCTGGCGGACTCGATCAAATCGCAGGGCCTGGTGCAGCCCATCCTGGTGCGCCCCTTGGGGGTCCGCAATCCCGGCGAATCGCAGCGCTATGAAATCATCGCCGGGGAGCGGCGCTGGCGGGCGGCACAAATGGCGGGGCTCGCCGAGATCCCGGCGGTCATCCGCGACGTGCCCGATGAGGCGGCCGTGTCCATGGCGCTCATCGAGAATATTCAACGCGAAGACCTCAATCCGCTCGAGGAGGCGGGAGCGCTGCTGCGCCTGATCGAGGAATTCGGGCTGACGCATCAGGCGGCCGCGGAGGCCGTCGGGCGCTCGCGCGCCGCGGTGAGCAATCTGCTGCGGCTCATGGAGCTGGCGGATGAGGTCAAAGAATTGCTGGAACAGCGCCGCATCGAAATGGGCCATGCCCGCGCCCTGCTTGGCCTGACTTCACGCCGCCAGCAGATAGAAGTGGCCACCCTGGTGGCCAAAAAGTCACTGTCCGTCCGGGAAACCGAGGCTCTGGTGCGCCGCATCATGAACCCGCGTCCCGACAATGCGCAGGAATCTCCCCCCGCGGATCCGGACATTCAGCGCCTGGAGCGCGAGCTGGCGGACAAATTGGGCGCCAAAGTCGCGTTCCAGCACACGGTTTCCGGCAAGGGAAAGCTCGTCGTGAGCTACAACAGCTTGGACGAGCTCGAGGGCATACTCGGCCACATTCAGTGACATAACAGCGAAAAAAAGCCCGGGGCGCGCCTTGATGCGGCGGGGCCGCGTCTCTATAATGCGCGCGGCTTGTTTTGGCCGCGGCGGCCAGCTACACGAGCGAACACAGTTCGCTTGCGACCCCACGAGCGGGATATAACGTGATCGCGATCGACTTAGCCCTGGCGCGGCGGCTGGCCCTCAGCGTCGTTCTGGGACAGGGGGCCGTGACCTTAATTTGCGTCCTGGTGGGCTGGCTGATCGCGGGTCCCCATGCGGCGTCATCGGCGGCGCTGGGAGGCGGGATCAGTACCGCAGCCAGTCTTGCAATGGCGATACTCGGATTCGGCGGCAAATCCGCCGAGAGCGGACAGCGGGCGATGCGGGCGTTTTTCATTGGCGAGACGGCCAAGATTGTTGTCGTGATCGTGCTGTTCGTTACGGTGTTGAAGACGATGAAGGTGGTTCCGCTGGCGATGCTCGGCACATACGTCGCGACCTTCTTCGTATTCTGGGTTGCGCTGGCAAACGCCCTGCCGCCGCTGGGCGGGACGGTGCCGCGCGCGGATGCGGACAAGTAGTTGAATGGATGCGATTGAGCGAGCAGACAAGACGTTAAATGACAGCAGAACAGCCCCCAACCGCGAACGAATACATCCTTCACCACCTGACGTTCCTGTCCAACAAGGAACCCTCGGGGGTGGTGGATTTCTCCGTCATCAACTTGGACAGCGTGTTCTTTTCCGTGCTGCTGGCGGTGCTGTTCGGCGGCTCGTTCTTCTTTGCGGCGCGCACGGCCACCTCCGGCGTGCCGGGCAAGTTTCAGAACTTCGTGGAATGGGTGGTCGAGTTCATCGACCAACAGGTCAAGGATAGCTTCCAGGGCACGAACAAGTTGCTCGCCCCCCTCGCCCTGACCATCTTCTGCTGGGTGTTCCTGTTCAATTTCATGGACATTCTCCCCGTCGACCTTCTGCCGTGGCTGGCCCGCGGCGCGGGCATCCCGCATCTGAAGGTGGTCCCGAGCACGGATCTGAACACTACCTTTGCGCTGTCGCTCACTGTCTTCGCCCTCATCATCTACTACAGCATCAAGGTCAAGGGCCTCGGCGGCTTCATCGGCGAGTTCACCCTGCAGCCCTTCGCGGCGAAGAATCCGCTCGTCAAGGCGCTGCTCGTGCTGCCGAATCTGGTATTGGAGATCGTGCCCTTCCTGGCGCGGCCGATCTCGCTGTCGCTGCGCTTGTACGGCAACCTGTTTGCCGGCGAAATGATTTTCATGCTGCTCGCGGCGTTGACGCTGCACGGGATTTCGCAGCTGTCGAGCGCCGGCGGCTGGGCCCTGCTCGTGGCGCAATTCCTGCTGGCGTTCATATGGGCGGTGTTCCACCTGCTGATCATCACGCTGCAAGCCTTCATTTTCATGGTGCTGACCATCGTCTATTTGGCGATGGCGCAAGAGCACCATTGATGTCCCCGAGTCCGATTAACACCAATTTAAGCGTCTGTTTCGTTTAGGAGGATTGAATGGAAAATTTCGCACACGTCCAGGCCATGACCGTGCTCGCCGTCGGCATCATCTTCGGCATGGGCGCGCTCGGCACCGCCATCGGCTTCGGCATTCTCGGCGGCCGCTTTCTCGAGGGTGCCGCGCGGCAGCCGGAGCTCACGCCGATGCTGCAGGTGAAGATGTTCATCGTCGCGGCTCTGGTCGACGCGGTCGCGATGATAGGCATCGGCTTCGCGCTGTTCTTCACGTTCGCGAACCCGTTTACCTCCGGGCTGACGCACTAAGGAAAGCCCGGCGACTCAAGCCGGTCAGGAGACGACTGTGAACATCAATCTCACGTTGATCGTGCAGATGCTAGTGTTCATCGCCCTCATCTGGTTCACGATGAAGTTCGTGTGGCCGATGATTCTGGGGCCGATGGAAGAGCGCTCGCGCAAGATCGCTGCGGGACTGGCTGCCGCCGAGAAGGGCAAGCAGGACCTGGTGCAGGCGGACGAGCGCGCGGAGGCCATTATCCGCGAAGCGCGGGATCGCGCGGCGCACATCGTCGATCTGGCGGGCAAGCGCTCGAGCGAAATCATCGAGGAAGCCAAGCTGACCGCTTCGAGCGAGGCACAGTACCTGGTGAATCACGCACACGATGAAGTGGCGCGCGAAAGCTCGCGGGCGCGCGAAGGCCTGGTTCGCGAGGTCGGCAGGCTTGCCGTGGAAGGAGCCTCGCGCCTGCTCGAGCGCGAGATCGATCCGAAGACTCATGCCGACCTGCTCGATAAGCTCGCGGCCGAGGTCGCCCGTGGCTGAGCGGGCCACCATCGCCCGGCCCTATGCGAAAGCGGCGTTCCAATACGCGCGCGGCGCGAATGCCTTTGCCGCCTGGTCGCAGGGGCTGGCGACGGCGGCTGAAATCGTGGCGGATGCGCGCGTCGCGGCGCTAACCAAGAGCCCGAAGTGGTCGGGCGCCGATCTGGCAGGCCTCGTGAACGATGTCGCCGGGCCCAAGCTCGATGCCGGCATGCAGAACTTCGTGCGCGTGCTGGCGGAGAATCATCGCCTGCTGCTGCTGCCCGAAATCGCGGCACATTACGAGGTTCTGCGATCCTCGGTGGAGAATACCGTGGACGTCGAAGTGGTTTCGGCGGTGGCGTTGAACGACGCTCAGGCCGAGAAGCTCAAGGCGGCGCTGAGCACCCGGCTGAAGCGCCAGGTTCGCATGCACAACTCGGTGGATGCGACGCTTTTGGGAGGTGCGGTGGTGCGCGCCGGAGACATGGTGATCGACGGCTCCTTGAAAGGCCGTCTGCAGCGACTCGCCACAGATTTGGGAAGCTAAACAGATTTAGTCGCGGGTGCTCGAAAGGTCCGCAGCAAGAGGGTTGATATGTCCATCAAGGCATCGGAAATAAGCGACCTGATCAAGGCGCGCATCGACAAATTCCAATCCGCGTCCGAGGCGCGCAATGTGGGCACCGTGGTGAGCGTCACCGACGGCATCGTCCGCATCCACGGTCTGGCCGACGCGCGCTACGGCGAAATGCTGGAGTTCGTCGGCAATACCTTCGGGCTGGCGCTGAACCTCGAGCAGGACTCGGTGGGATCGGTCGTGCTCGGCGACTACAAGCACATTTCCGAAGGCTCCACGGTCAAAACCACGGGCCGCATCCTCGAAGTGCCGGTGGGCCCCGAACTGCTCGGCCGCGTGGTCGACGCGCTGGGCAATCCCATCGACGGCAAGGGACCCGTGAATGCCAAGCTCAAGTCGCCGCTCGAGCGTGTCGCGCCGGGCGTGATTTTCCGCAAGAGCGTGTCGCAACCGGTGCAGACGGGACTCAAGGCCATCGACGCCATGGTGCCGATCGGCCGCGGCCAGCGCGAGCTCATCATCGGCGACCGCCAGACCGGCAAGACGGCGGTGGCCATCGACACCATCATCAATCAGAAGGGCACGGGCGTTAAGTGCGTCTATGTGGCCATCGGACAGAAGCAGAGCTCGATCGCCAACGTGGTGCGCAAGCTCGAAGAGCACGGCGCCATGGGCCATACCATCATCGTGGCGGCGTCCGCCTCGACCCCCGCGGCCATGCAGTACCTTGCGCCCTACGGCGGCTGCGCCATGGGCGAGTACTTCATGGACAACGGCGAAGACGCGCTCATCGTCTATGACGATCTGTCCAAGCAGGCCGTGGCCTATCGCCAGATCTCGCTGCTGCTGCGCCGCCCGCCGGGCCGCGAGGCCTATCCCGGCGATGTGTTCTATCTGCACTCGCGTCTTCTCGAACGTTCCGCGCGGGTCAACGAGGAGTACGTCGAGAAATTCACCCAGGGCCGGGTCAAGGGCAAGACCGGATCGCTGACGGGAATCCCCATCATCGAAACCCAGGCGGGAGACGTGACGGCATTCGTGCCCACCAACGTCATTTCCATCACCGACGGCCAGATCTTCCTGGAAACCGACCTGTTCAACGCCGGCATGCGTCCGGCCATCAACGCCGGCATTTCCGTGTCGCGCGTCGGCGGCGCGGCGCAGACCAACATCATCAAGAAGCTGGGCGGCGGCGTGCGCCTGGCCCTGGCGCAGTACCGCGAGCTCGCCGCCTTTTCGCAGTTCGCGTCGGACTTGGACGAGGCGACGCGCCGGCAGCTAGAGCGCGGCCAGCGCGTCACCGAGCTGATGAAGCAGAAGCAGTACGCGCCGATGTCGGTGGCGGAAATGGCTCTGTCCCTGTATGCCGCCAACAACGGCTTCTTCGACAAGATCGACCGGCGCAAGGTCGTGGAGACGGAAGCCACCCTGCAATCCTTCGCCCGCGCAAGCTATGCCGACCTGTTGAAGAGCATCAATGCGAAGCCGGAACTGTCGGGCGACATTGAGGCGGCGCTCAAGAAGTGCTGCACCGAATTCTTCACGACGCTGTAGGCGGAGCTGGAAAAGGTCATGGCAGGCGCAAAAGAAATCCGCGGCAAGATCTCGAGTATCAAGAATACTCAGAAGATCACCAAGGCCATGGAAATGGTCGCGGCAAGCAAGATGCGCAAGGCGCAGGACCGGATGCGGGCGGCGCGGCCCTATGCGGAGAAGATCCGCAAGATCATCGGCCACCTGCGGCAGGTGAATCTGGATTACAAGCATCCCTTCACCTTGGAGCGGCCGGTCCAATCCGTCGGCATCGTGGTGATCAGCACGGATCGCGGCCTGTGCGGTTCGCTCAATCTGAATCTCTTCAAGGCCACTCTCGGCGCCATCCGCGAGGCTCAGGCGAAAAATGCCAAGGTCAGCCTGTGCCTCATCGGCTCCAAGGGACTGCAGTTTTTCCGGCGACTGTCCGGCGTCGAGATTGCCGCTTCGGCCACGCACCTGGGCGACAAGCCGCACGTCAAGGATTTGATCGGCGCCACCAAGGTCATGCTGGACTTCTATCGCGACACCAAGGTCGACCAATTGCTGCTGGTGCACAATGTTTTCGTCAACACCATGACCCAGAAGGGCATCGTCTCGCAGCTGCTGCCGCTTCAGACCATCGACAAGGAGGAGCTGCAGGAGCGCTGGGATTATATTTATGAGCCGGACGCCGTCGAAGTTCTCGATGGCATGCTGATGCGCTACATCGAATCCCAGATCTTTCAGGGAGCCGTCGAAAATGTGGCGTGTGAAATGGCGGCGCGCATGGTGGCCATGAAGAGCGCGTCTGACAACGCCGGCAAGCTCATCGACGAGTTGCAACTCATTTACAACAAAGCCCGCCAGGCCGCGATCACGAAAGAGCTTTCGGAAATCGTCGGCGGTGCGGCAGCGGTTTAGGCAAGAGGGTTATCAGTTATGTCCAGCAGCGGTAAAATCGTGCAAATCATCGGCGCGGTCATCGATGTGGAGTTTCCACGCGATCAGATCCCCAAGGTCTACGACGCACTCAAGCTCGATGATGTGGACCTGACCCTCGAGGTTCAGCAGCAGCTGGGCGACGGCATCGTACGCACCATCGCGATGGGTCCGTCCGAGGGGCTGCGCCGCGGACTCGCGGTCACGGGTACCGGCAAGGGAATTTCAGTGCCCGTGGGCGCAGGTACTCTCGGCCGCATCATGGACGTGCTGGGCAAGCCTCAGGACGAGAGAGGCCCGGTGCAGACCAAGGAATACCTGCCCATCCACCGTCCCGCCCCGGCCTACGACGAACAGGCCGGCGGCCAGGACCTTCTGGTCACGGGCATCAAGGTCATCGACTTGCTGGTGCCCTTCGCCAAGGGTGGCAAGGTGGGCCTGTTCGGCGGTGCCGGCGTGGGCAAGACCGTGAACATGCTCGAGCTCATCAACAACATCGCCAAGCAGTACAGCGGCCTGTCCGTGTTCGCGGGCGTCGGCGAGCGCACCCGCGAGGGCAATGACTTCTACCACGAGATGATCGAATCGGGCGTCATCGACAAGAACAATCTGTCCAATTCCAAGGTGGCCATGGTGTATGGCCAGATGAACGAGCCGCCGGGCAACCGCCTGCGCGTCGCACTCACCGGCCTGACCATGGCCGAATACTTCCGCGACGAGAAGCAGGCTTCCGGCAAGGGCCGCGACGTGCTGTTCTTCGTCGACAATATCTACCGCTACACGCTGGCGGGCACCGAAGTGTCCGCGCTCCTCGGCCGCATGCCGTCCGCCGTGGGTTATCAGCCGACGCTGGCGGAGGAAATGGGTGTGCTGCAGGAACGCATCACTTCCACCAAGACCGGTTCGATCACCTCCATTCAAGCCGTGTACGTTCCGGCGGACGACTTGACCGACCCCTCGCCGGCGACCACCTTCGCGCACTTGGACGCGACCGTGGTGCTGTCGCGACAAATTGCCTCGCTGGGCATTTATCCGGCCGTCGATCCCTTGGACTCCACCAGCCGCCAGCTCGATCCCCTGGTGGTGGGCGATGATCACTATGAAACGGCGCGCGGCGTGCAGGCCGTGCTGCAGCGATACAAGGAATTGCAGGACATCATCGCGATTCTTGGCATGGACGAGCTGTCCGAAGAGGACAAGCTGAGCGTGTACCGCGCGCGCAAGATTCAGCGCTTTCTGTCGCAGCCCTTCAACGTGGCCAAGGTGTTCACCGGACAGGACGGCAAGATCGTGCCTCTGAAGGACACCATCCGCGGCTTCAAGGCCATCATCGCCGGCGAGTACGACCACCTCCCCGAGCAAGCGTTCTACATGATCGGCGCCATCGAAGAAGCCGTCGAAAAAGCCAAGACGCTGGCCTAAGCGCCCATCATGGCCAACACCATACACGTGGACATCGTCAGTGCCGAAGGGCAGATCTTCTCGGGCGAGGCGAGCATGGTGTTCGTGCCGGGAAAGCTGGGCGATCTCGGCATCGCGCCGCGCCACGCGCCCTTGCTCACCATGCTGAAGGCCGGCGAAGTCCGGGTGCAGTCCGAAGGCGCGGAGGAACAGTCATTCTACGTGGGCGGCGGCACTCTCGAAGTTCAGCCCAATCGGGTGACGGTGCTCGCCGATACAGCGGCGCGGGCCAAGGATTTGGACGAGGCGGCTGCCCTGGCTGCAAAACAGCGCGCCGAGGACGCCCTACGGCAGCGCACCGACAAGGTCGATATCGCCGAAGCGCAGGCGGAGTTGGCCCGCGTCGTGGCACAATTGCGAGCTATCGAGCGTCTGCGTAAGAAACGCTAGGGACCTCCGCCACAGGGAGTCTGCATGCATCTTTCGGTCGTCATTCTCGCGGCGGGCCAGGGCAAGCGGATGAACTCCGACTTCCCGAAGGTATTGCAGCCCCTCGCCGGGCAGCCCCTGCTGCAGCATGTGATAGACACCGCACGCGAGCTGCGCCCGACCAACATTTACGTGGTGTACGGGCACGGCGGCGCGCAGGTGCAGTCGGCTTTCGCTCACGAGCACATCGACTGGATACTGCAGGCGGACCAGCTGGGCACGGGCCACGCCGTCATGCAGGCCATGTGCGTCATCCCCGACGATCACACCGTCCTGGTGTTGTACGGCGACGTTCCCCTGATTCGCGCACCCTCCCTGGCCAAGCTGATCGCGGCGGCCGATGAGGGCGCTCTGACCGTGCTATCGGTGTATCCCGACAACGCCACAGGCTACGGGCGCATCGTCCGCGATGCCGCGGGGCATGTCGCCGCCATCGTCGAGCAGAAGGATGCCAGCCCCGAGCAGCTGCAAATCCGCGAAGTGAATTCCGGGCTCATGGCGGCTCCCGCGCGGCGGCTTCGAGAATGGCTGCTGGGACTCGGCAGGAACAACGCGCAGCGCGAGTACTACTTGACCGATGTGGTCGCCGGCGCGGTGCAAGCGGGAGATCGTGTCGACGCCGTACACGTTGCGCACGCCAGCGAAGTCCTCGGAGTCAACGACAAGATCCAGCTTGCGCAAGTGGAGTCCCTCTACAGGCGCGAGCGGGCGGAGGAATTGATGCTCGCCGGGGCCACCCTGGCGGATCCGGCGCGCATCGACATTCGCGGCGAGGTCGAGGTGGGACACGATGTATTCATCGACATCAATGCGCTTTTCATCGGCACGGTGCGGCTCGCCGCGGGCGTGAAGATCGGCCCCAACTGCGTCATCGGCGATTCTGAGATCGGCGCCGGGACGGAGATCTTCGCGAACAGCATCGTCGACCATGCGCAGGTCGCCGAGAACTGCCGCATCGGGCCGTTCGCGAGGGTTCGTCCCGATACCATCCTGCACCGCGACGTGCACATCGGCAATTTCGTCGAGACCAAGAACAGTGAAATCGGCGAGGGCAGCAAGGCCAATCATTTGAGCTACGTGGGCGATTCCCGGGTGGGCGGCGGCGTGAACATCGGCGCCGGCAGCATCACCTGCAATTATGACGGCGAGAACAAATGGCCCACGGTCATCGAAGACGGCGCCTTCATCGGCTCCGGCACCATGATGGTGGCTCCGGTCCGCATCGGCGCCGGATCGACCATCGGCGCCGGGTCGACCATCACACAGAATGCCCCGGAAGGGGAACTCACGCTGACGCGCGCCAGGCAGACCACGATCGCCGGATGGGCCAGGCCGCGAAAGCTCGACGAAGAAGAGAAAGCCGCCGCCATCGACGCCGCGCTGCAAGCGCCGAAGGACTGAGCTACCGCAACTGGGACTGATTGTCCGAAGCAACCCATTCGGCCGCGCTTTCCGCGCCGCCTGCACCGCCGGCCGTTCTGCGCAGCAAGTCGCGGCCGAGCCGCAAGAGCCCCGATGTGTGCGGAGAGGCACCGGAGTAGTCCCCTTGCGGGTGTCCATGGTCGACGACGGCGACCACCAGGAGGGCCAGGCTCAACTGCCGAGCGCGATAGAGTGAAATCTTCATGCCCGCCACGTTAAGGCGGCGGCCCGTAAAAAAGCCGTCAGGTGTGGTCCGGCCGGGCGCAAATGGCTGTAAAAATCCTCGGCGAAATCGGTTTCTTTACGTCGTTCTTACACGTCTCGCGCTTGTTTTAACGACCTTTGACCGACCCGCCGAAGGGTGGCTCTGTAGCATTCTCACCGCGGATTCGACGCTGCGGGATAGGAGTGCATTCATGGATGGGGGGATTATCAGATCGAGGCGCAAAGCCGCTGGTTTCTTGCTCACCCTGGGCGTGCTGGCGTCCGCGAGCTCCGTCGCCTGGGCCGACAGCGGTCCGGTGGATGGTTGCGCCAAGGATTCGGAAAATGCGAGTTTTTGGAAGCGGCTCAGCGACAGCTATCAGAAGCACTTGTTTCCGAGCGATCAGGCGGCGCCCGCACCTGACCCCAATGCGCCGTTCGACGAGCAAGCCGCCGGCTATCGGAAAGACCTAGCGCCGCCTCCGGTATCGAATCCGCCTTGGCCCTACTCCGTCTGGAACGAAGGCGGGACCAACCTGATTGGCTATGAAAACATGTACAGCAGCGCGCTGATGGACGCGATCTACTGCGGCTCGAACGGCAAGGCCTGGAAGGACAGCCGCTTCACCATGTACGGCTGGATCGAGCCGGGCGGCAATGTCAGCACGTCCAACCTGGGCTTCAACAAGCTCTCGGGAACTGGGGGCAACTATCCGGCCGCCTATTCCTACGAGCCCGACACCATTCAGCTGGATCAGGCGGCGCTGTACTTCGAGCGCACGCCGGACGAGATTCAGCGCGATCACTTCGATTGGGGCTTTCGGGTCGCGCTGCTCTACGGCACCGACTACAAGTACACCTTCTCCAACGGCATTCTGAGCTATCAGTACACCGAGCAGGAGAGGCTGTATGGCTTCGACCCGGTGATGTACTATCTGGACTTCTATTTTCCGCACTTCTTCGAAGGTGAGAACGTGCGCGTGGGACGATACATCTCCATTCCGGATATCGAAGCGCAGCTTGCCCCGAACAACATCACTTACAGCCACTCATTGCTGTATACCTACGACCCGTACACTCAGAACGGCATCGTCTCGACCACCATGCTCAGCAGGAACTGGAAGGTGCAGCTGGAAGTTTCCGGCGGCAACGATATCTCCCCCACGGACAAGCACTTCCGGCAGCTGACTCCCGCGGCCTGCGTGATCTACACGACGGATTCGGGCCGCGATGCCATCTATCCTTGCATGAACGGTTTGAACAACCAGAATTTCGGCTGGAACAATATTCAGCACGCGGTCACCACCTGGTACCACAAGTTCAACGAACAGTGGCATACGGATACCGAGGCGTGGTACATGTGGCAAAATCACACGCCGGATGTGCTCAATCCGCAAGGGGCCGCCGCGCTCGCCGCCATGTTCCCGGCGCCGGAATACAACATCGGCGCGCCGTCCGGGGCCCAGTGCAACAACACGGCTCTGGTGTACTGCGCGTCGCATGAATGGGCCATCGTCAACTATCTGAACTACACGCAAGATCCGCACAATATGTGGACCTGGCGCAGCGACTACATGAACGACAGCACCGGCCAGCGCACCGGATTCAAGGGTGCCTTCGCGGAGTTCGACCTCAGCTACACTCACTGGATTGGCGACGTCATCGAACTGCGCCCCGAAGCGCGCTTCGAACGGCAGGTGTCGGCGCCGAATGCGTCGATCACTGGGTACGCGTACGATAATCCGTGCTATGCGCCGTTCAACACGTCGAGCCCGACCTGCACGTTCAGCAGCGGCGGACGGACGGCAAGTTTCGAGCAGAACGGCGGCAAGCGCTCGCAGGCCATGCTGGCCATGGATGCGATTTTTCACTTCTGAAGCGCGTGGCGTAAACTAGGGGACACTGAATGCACCCCGGCGGGATCCATGACTTTACGCGACGCGAATGGGATGTTGACTGCCGCATCGGGCGTCGAAGCGCAGCGGATTCCACCGGTTGCGCCGTCGCTGGCCGCGCTCATCGCAGGGTTGGGCTGCGTTTGGGGAATGCAGACCGGCGCGCAGCCCACCGCTGTATCGGGTAAATTGCTCGAGCCCATCACGGTCACCGCCAGGAAGGAGGCAGTCCCCAAGACCGACGAGGAAGTGACGCGGCAAGTGGAGGCGGCCTTGCGCGCGGATCCCTATGTCTTCGACTCGCATGTAAGGATCACCACCAAGGACGGAGTCGTGACCTTGTCGGGAATGGTGCTGGATGTGTGGGATGTGTTTACGCTCAAGCGCATCGTCAGGAAAATGGCCGGCGTGAAAAAGGTGATCGACCAGCTCGACCTGGAAGTAGGCGGCGACTGACTGCAATCCAAGGACTTCTGCGATATTTCACATCTACGGCAGGTGAAATGAGCCGCGGCGGGTACTGTGAAGGATCACAGTAGACGTTGGCCGCGGGCATGAGGATCATGGCCACCGATGCGTAAGAAAATCCTGTGCATCGAAGACGACCTCGAAACTGCGACGCTGATCGCCGAGGAATTCGCCGAGCGCGGCTATGACATGGCCCTAGCTCATGACGGTCAGGCGGGATTCTCCGCCGTGCTCAAGCTGCAGCCGGATTTGGTACTCTGCGACGTCAGCATGCCGATCATGAGCGGCTTCGAGGTGCTGGATCGACTCACCCAGTTGACGCCGAGCTTTGCCTCCATGCCGTTCATATTCCTGACTGCGCTCGGCGATCGAGATGACCAGCTCAAGGGCCGCCGGCTGGGCGCGGACGACTATGTCGTCAAGCCCATCGATTTCGAAATTCTCGATACCATCATCCATGGACGCCTCGCCAAGGTCGCGCGCACCGAACTATGGTCGCGGCAAATCGCCCTGGGAGATCGCGAAGCGGAGTGTCTGACCTGGGCGGCCCGCGGCAAAACCTCGACGGAGATCGCACAGATCATCGGCACGAGCAAGCGAAACGTGGACTTTCACATCGAGAATGCCTGCCGCAAGCTCAACGTGGCCACCCGCGTCCAAGCCGCGGTCAAGGCCGTCACGGGCCGGTTAATCGAGCCGTGATCGCAGAGTCCTTAGTGTTCGTCGCCCCAAGACAGGCAGATCGAGGCGCGAATCGCAGCGGCGGCGCTGCCGAGAACGCGGCCGCTCCCGCGATCCGCCCGGGTGGACCCCGCTCCATCCGTATCCTGCTGTCCGCGGCGTCGCTGCTTTTTTTGTTACTGGTGATCGGGCTAGGCGCCTTCAGCATGCAGCGCCTCAGCGACGTCAATCGAGTATCCGACGAGATTCGCAATCAATGGCTTCAAGACATCCGCTTGATCGGCGATCTGAACAACTACATGTCCGACTATCGCGCGGGCGAGGGCACGCACCTGCTCTCCAATACCGCGGCGGAGTTGACCACCAGCGAAAAAGAGATCGCGCAGCTGAATGAGCAGGTCACCCGGGCGCAACGCTCCTATGCGGCCCGGCCCCATGAGGACTCGGAACAAAGGCTTTATGATGAATTTGCGCGCCAGTGGGCCGCGTACAAAATCATCGCCGGGCGGGTGCTGGCGCTGTCGCATTCGGGCCAGAAACCCGATGCCGTCGCCATGTACATGACTGCGTCGCGTCGTGCATTTGACCTGGCTAGCGACACTTTGGGCCGCTTGACGGACCAGACCGTGGCGCGAGCCGGCGAGGCCAGCGCGCGCGCCGCCGGCGCCTACGTGCAGGACGGACGCCTCATCGTGGCCGCGATGGTCGTGGCGGCCCTCCTGGTGCTGGTGACCATCGTTTACATCACGCGATCGGTGTCTCGCCCGCTGCTCGGGCTGGCGCGCGACATGCACGACCTGGCCCTTCATGGCGCGGATATCGATATTCATGGCACGCAACGCGATGACGAGATCGGAGAGATGGCGCGCTCGGTGGCCGTGTTTCGCGACAATGCCATCGCCCTGGTGCAGAGCCAGCGCCGGCTGATCGAACAAACCGCCGTGCTCGAGGCCACCTTGGAAAAGGAGCGGCGCTTGACCGCGCAGCAGCGCAACTTCGTCACCATGGCCTCGCACGAATTCCGCACGCCGCTGACCGTCATCGACGCCCAGGCCCAGCGCCTGATCAAACTGAAGGACAGGCTGGCGCCGAACGATTTGCTCGAACGCGCCATGCGGATCCGCAGCGCCGTGACGCGTCTGACCGGCATCATGGACAGCTTGCTCGGCGACTCGCGCCTGCTCGACGGACAAGAGGTCTATCATCCCGGCGAATTCCATCCCGCCACGCTGCTGCACGAGGCATGTCAGCTGCATCGTGAAACCTCGCGCGGCGCGAATATTCGCGAGCAGTTCGACGAGCTTGCGCCCGTCATGCAGGGCGACGCGAAATTGCTGTTCGCCCTGTTCAGCAATCTGCTATCCAATGCCGTCAAATACTCCACCGCGGGCAGCCCCGTCGAAGTCACGGCCCGGATGGAGACGGGCGGGGGATTGCTGGTGGGAGTGCGCGACCACGGCATAGGAATTCCCGACCGAGATCGCGCCCATCTGTTCGAGCGCTACTATCGCGGCAGCAACGCGGTGGGCGTGACGGGCAGCGGCGTCGGGTTGCACCTCGTTGCCATGGTGCTCGAGATGCATGCAGGCACGATCGAGGTCGAGAGCCGGCCGGGCGAGGGCTCGACTTTCATCGTGCATCTGCCGGCCGGCGCGACCGCCGCCCAGCCGTCCGGCGGGCTCGGTGCCGATTGACGGCGTTTACCGTCGAGCAGTCATTCTTTACAGCATTCTTGCAACCCACATGACTACGATCGATTTGACATTGAATTTGCCGAGCGGGGTCCATGAATGAGCAATGCGGCAGGCGACCCCGGGCAGTCTCCCCGCGGGCAGGAATCGATCGACCGGCGCGCATGGTCTCGAGAACGCCAGCTGCGCGCAGCCGGCATCGCGGTAGTCGCGGCCGTGATAATCGTCTTCGGGGTTTGGCTCGGCGGGCCGCTTTTCGGCAGGCATGAAGCGCCGCCTGCCGAGGCGCCCTCGCCGCCCGGCACCTTTCGTGCCACGCCGCAGCAGCTGAAGACCCTGACCATCGAATCCGTCGAGCTGCATGGGTTCGTCAGCGAGGAATTGACCGAAGGCAAGATCGCGGTGAACGGCGATCGCGCCACGCCGGTGTTTTCGCCGTATTCGGGCCGCGTCACACGTGTCATTGCCGCGCTAGGCGATACCGTCAAGCAGGGTGCGCCGCTCGCCACGGTCGACGCCACCGAATTCGTCCAGGCGCAGAACGACCTGAAGTCCGCGGCCGCGCAGGGGAAGCTCGCGCGCATCAACGAGACCCGCAAGCATGCCTTGTACGACGCCAAGGGCGGCAGCCTGCAGGATTGGCAGCAGGCGCAGGCCGACCTGACCGCTGCGACCACCGCCTTGAGCGCCGTGCGCAATCGCCTGAGGATTCTCGGCCTGACGGACGCGCAGATCGCCGGGCTCGAGGCGGCGGGGAGCATCGATCCGACCGCCACCATCAGCGCGCCCATCGCGGGTGCGGTGGTGGACCGCCAAGTCGGTCCAGGCCAGTATTTGCAGGCCGGAGCGGGCACGCCGGTGTTCACCATCGCCGACCCTTCGAACGTCTGGTTGCTGGCGAACGTGCGCGAGGCGGACTCCGCGCTCGTGCACCCGGGCCAGGCGGTGGAAGTCCGCGTGCTCGCGTATCCGAAGCGCTGGTTCAAGGCGCGAGTGACCTATGTCGCGGCCCTGTTGGACCCGGTCACGCATCGATTGCCGGTGCGCGCCGAAATCGACAATCGCGACGGCGCCCTCAAACCCGAGATGTTCGCCAATTTCCGGATCCTGACCGGCGACATTGCGCAATCGCCCGCAGTGCCGGAGGCGGCTGTGGTTTACGAGGGGAGCGCGGCCCACGTGTGGGTGGTAGCGGGCGACGGTCTGCTGGCCTACCGTGCCATCCGCACCGGCCGCAACGACGCGGGCTTGGTCGAAGTGGTCGAGGGATTGAAGCTGGGTGAGCGCATCGTCAGCAAGGGTGGTCTGTTCATCGACCAAGTGGCAGTGCCCGCGTCCTCATGAACGCCATCGTCTCTTTCGCGCTCCGTCAGCGCGTGCTGATGGTCGTGATGTTGGCGGCGATGCTGGGCGCCGGCATCGCCGGGTTTCTCAACCTCAACATCGAGGCCTATCCCGATCCGGTGCCCCCCCTGGTCGACGTGGTCACTCAGAGCACCGGGCAGTCGGCCGAAGAGATCGAGCGATACATCACCATACCGCTCGAAATTCAGATGGCGGGCATTCCCAACGTGCAGGCCATCCGCACCATCTCTCTGTTCGGTCTCTCGGATGTGAAGGTGCAGTTCACCTACGACTTCACCTACCAACAGGCTGAACAATGGGTGACCAACCGCCTGTCCCAGCTCGCGGCGCTGCCGAACGGCGCGCAGCCGCAGATTTCTCCCACCAGCCCCATCGGCGAGATTTACCGCTACCGCGTGGTCGGGCCGCCCAATTACTCGGTCACCGATCTGAAGACTCTCGAGGATTGGGTGCTCGAGAGGCGTTTCAAGGCCATTCCGGGCGTCATCGACGTGACCGGTTGGGGCGGCAAGACCAAGACCTACGACATTGCCATCGACCAGAGAAAACTGATGGGCTACGGCTTGTCCGTGCCCCAGGTTTTGACGGCGCTCGGCAATGCAAACATCAACGTCGGCGGCCAAACGGTCGATTTCGGAGCCCAATCGGCCGTGGTTCGCGGCGTCGGCCTCATCCACTCGGCCGACGAGATCCGTCAAACCATGATCATCAACAACCAGGGGGCGCCGGTGGTCATCGGCGATGTGGCTACGGTCACCATAGGCAATCTGCCGCGCCTCGGCATCGCGGGCTACAACGACTCGGACGACATCGTGCAGGGCATCGTGCTCATGCGCCGCGGCGCCGAAAGCGTGCCGACGATCAAAAGAGTCGAAGCCGAAGTGGACAAGGTCAATCAAAGCGGCATTCTGCCTCCGGGCGTCAGCATTCAGCGCATCTACGACCGCAGCGATCTGATCCATATCACGACCCGCACCGTGCTGCACAACATGGTGGCGGGCGTGCTGCTCATTTTTCTCCTGCAATGGGCATTCCTCGGCAATCTGCGCAGCGCCGTGATCGTTGCGCTGACCATACCGTTCGCGCTGTCCTTCGCCATCGGCCTCATGGTGTTACGCGGCGAATCGGCGAATCTGCTGTCGGTCGGCGCCATCGACTTCGGCCTGGTGGTCGATGCCACCGTCATCATGGTGGAGAACATTTACCGGCATCTGGCCGAGGCGTCGGCGCATCTCGGCACGGGGCCGAGCACCCTGCACCGCATGCGGGTCCGCAGCGGCTTCCGCGGCAAGATGGGTACGATTTCAATCGGCGCGGCCGAGGTCAGCCAGTCCATATTCTTTGCCGCGGCCATCATCATCGCCGGCTTCGTGCCCTTGTTCACTCTGTCCGGCATCGAAGGACACATATTCGGCCCCATGGCCAAGACCTACGCCTATGCCATCGCCGGCGGATTGATCGCCACCTTCACGATCGCGCCAGCCTTGAGCCTGGTGTTGTTTCCCCAGGTGGTTCAGGAGCGCGAGACCCCCGTCGTGCGAGGCCTGCGCCGCGTTTATCAACCGGCGCTCGAATTCGTGCTTGCCAACCGCATTATCACCTTCACGGGCCTCGGCCTGATCGTTCTGCTGGCGATATTCGCGGTACGCTCCCTGGGACTGGAATTCCTGCCCAAGCTGGAAGAAGGCAACCTGTGGGTGCGCGCCACCTTCCCACAGTCGATATCGCTCGAGGACAGCGACTCGTACGTCAATCGCATGCGCGTGCTGATGAGCAAGTACCCCGAAGTTCAAAACGTGGTCTCGCAACACGGCCGGCCCGACGATGGAACCGATGCGACGGGATTCTTCAACGCCGAATTCTTCGTGCCTCTGAAGCCCTTCGATGATTGGCCGGCCGGCGAGACCAAGGAGAAGCTCACTGAAGAAATGACGGACACTCTGCAGCAGCAATTTCCCGGCGTCGACTTCAACTTCTCACAGTACATCCAGGACAACGTGGAAGAAGCGGCCTCCGGCGTCAAGGGCGAGAACTCGGTCAAGGTTTACGGCAATGATCTGGAGACCCTGGAAAAAACCGCCGACGCGATCGCGGCCGAGCTCGCCAAGGTGCCGGGCATCACGGATCTTGCGGTATTTCGCTCCCTGGGCCAGCCGACGATTCGCATCGACGTGGACCGCGTGCGCGCCGCGCGCTACGGTCTGGCTCCCGGCGACGTCAACGCGGTGGTCCAAACGGCCATCGGCGGACAGAGCGCGGGCGATTTGTACGAGGGAACCAGCGATCGGCATTTTCCGATGATGGTACGGCTGGCCGTTCCCTACCGGCAAAATCTCGACGCGATTCGGCATATACCGGTGGCGGCGCCGGCCGCCAACGGCAACGGGCTCATTCAAGTGCCGCTCGAGGATGTGGCGGACGTGCGGTTGGTGTCCGGCGCGGCTTTCATCTATCGCGAGCAGCAGCAGCGCTACGTACCCATCAAATTCAGCGTGCGCGGCCGCGATCTCGGGGGCGCCGTGCTCGAGGCGCAGCACGCGGTGGACTCCAAGGTTCAATTGCCGGGCGGCTACCGCCTCGAATGGGTGGGCGAGTTCGGCAACCTGCAGGACGCCATCGCACGCCTGAGCATCGCAGTGCCTTTCTCGATCGCGCTCATCGTGCTGCTGCTGTATTTGAATTTCGGCAACTTGCGCGATGCCTTGCTGGCGGCCAGCGTCATCCCCATGGCGCTGCTCGGCGGCATCTTCGCCCTGTGGGTAACCGGCACCGCTTTCAGCGTTTCCTCGGCCATCGGCTTCGTCGCCCTGTTTGGCATCGCCGCCATGGACGGAATTCTCGTTCTGTCCTACTACCACCTGAGCCTCGATTCGGGGCTCGATCGCGCCGCCGCGATGCTGCAGACCTGCCGCACCCAGCTGCGGCCGGTGATGATGACTTGCATCGTCGCCTGCGTAGGCCTGATTCCCGCGGCGCTCTCGACGGGTATCGGCTCGCAGGTTCAGCGGCCGCTGGCCTTGGTGGTCGTGGGCGGCATGCTGCTCGCGCCGGTCCTGATACTGTTGGTGCTGCCCGTGCTCATATTGAAGTTCTCCAAGGCCCGGGAAATTCCCATGGAAGAACCACGGCAGGCAGAGGAATGAAAGTCGAGGATCGCAAAGCTCAACGCCGCGCGCCGCGCAACGTCGTCCTGGGTGTTTGCGCAGCGCTCAGCGCCTGCGTGGGCCCGAATTATCATCGGCCGGCGCCGCCGAGCGTCGAACGCTACACCGCGGAACCGTTGCCGGCCACGACCGCATCCACGGCGGGTCCGGGAGGAGCGGCGCAGCGCTTCCTGGCCGATCAGGATGTGCCGCGCGATTGGTGGAAGCTGTTCGGTTCCGAGGAGATCGACGCGCTGGTCAGCGAGGCGCTGCGCGCCAACCCCGATGTGCTGTCGGCGCAGGCGGCGCTGCGCCAAGCCATGGAGAACACCGCCGCACAGCGCGGCAGCTACTTTCCGGCCGTGCAGGCCAGTTTCGACGCGACCCGAAATCTCAATGCCGTCGGCGTGCTTGCGCCGAATCTCGCCTCCGGTACTGCGCTCTACAATTTGTACACTCCGCAGGTCACCGTGAGCTATGTCCCGGACATATTCGGCGCCAACCGGCGCCAAGTGGAATCGCTGGCGGCGCTGGCCGAGGCCAGCCGCGACCAGCTCGACGCCACCTATCTCACACTGACGGCGAATGTGGTTACGGCGGCCATCCAGGAAGCCGGCTTGCGGGCACAGATCACGGCCACCGAGCAGGTCATTGCGTTGGAACGCGAGGCACTGTCGGTGCTGCGCCGCGAACTCGAGCTCGGCGCCATTGCCGAGGGGGACGTGTTTGCCCAGGATGCCGCTCTTGCCCAATTGGAGGGCGCTCTTCCGCCGCTGAATCGTCAATTGCAGCAAACCCGCGACTCGTTGGCGGTGCTCACGGGTCATTTGCCGGCGGAATTCAAGCCCATGCATTTCGAGCTCGAGCAGCTGACGCTTCCCGCCGATTTGCCCTTGGGAATCCCATCGCAATTGGTGGAACGGCGCCCGGATGTCCGTGCTGCGGAAGCGCAGCTGCATGCGGCGACTGCGCAGGTGGGAGTGGCGATCGCCAACCTGCTGCCGCAGCTGACCATCACCGGCAACATCGGCAGTGCGGCCACCTTCATGAGCGATCTATTCAAAGGCGGCACGGGCTTCTGGAGCATCGGCGCCAACGCAACCCAAACCCTGTTTGCCGGCGGCACCCTGCTCCATCGCAAGCGCGCAGCCGATGCCGCGCTCGATCAAGCCGGCGCCCAGTACAAGTCGGCCGTGCTGACTGCATTTCAGAATGTCGCCGACGCGTTGCACGCGCTCGATACGGACGCTGAGGCGCTGAACGCGGCCGGCCGCTCGGTGAGCGCGTCGCAGAAGAGTTTGGAAGTCGCCCGCCGACAGCTCGACCTGGGCTCGGTGAGTTATCTGGCCTTGGTCAACGCAGAGCAGACCTATCAGCAGGCCGTCGTCTCCCAGGCCCAGGCACGTACCAATCGATATGCCGATACCGCCGCCCTGTTCCAGGCACTCGGGGGATCTCTGGCCCCGCTGACCTCAGCCCACTGAAGGCCCCGGACTGCTGCCGGCGGCGACTGGGCTGGCCGCGGGCGACACCAGCAAGGCCTTGGCGTACATGGCATGCAGGCGTCCGACGCCCCGCGCCACGTGCATCACCAAGGTCAGCAGCACAAGACCCGCCAGCATCATGAAGGGCAGTGCCCACAGCGATTCCAGCCAGGCCGGACTCATGTGCATGGTGCCGGGCTGGTCGAACCAGCCGAAGTGATCGGAGAGGTAGATCAGAGGGGTGAAGGTGAAGGCCAGGCTCACGGACAGACCGACGACCGCGATAACGAAGTACGCGATTCCCAAGGGCAGCATCAGAATCAGGTAGGCCACCGTGGTCCAGGTGCGCCGATCCTTCAGCATTTGGCCGACGCGCGACCAAAATCGCAAGCTTCCGCTCGGATGGATGGGGCGCCGAGGCATGCGCTCGCCGGTCATGGCTTCGATCAGGCGCCCCTCGGCCAGAGATACCACGCGGGTCAGCGCCATGAACACCAGAAAGAACGGGACGCCGATGACCAGCACCGCGAGGCCTGCGGACAGCGATAGGCCGACCACCGTGAAGGTGAAGTAGAGGATGCCGGTGGCCAGCGACAGCAACATGAAGAACAGCGACGTATAAGCGCGTGGATCCAGGAACACACCGAAAAAAGCGCCTGCCCCGGTCTTGGGAATTTTGCGCGGCGGGGCCATGGCGGCCTTCACTTTGATCTCGGTATCGCGGTAGGCGCTCGCCACCTCATCGGGGGCTCCGTAAGTCGAGGCAATGAGTTCGAGCACGTCGGATTCGGATTTTTCGGGGTGCGCCGCCACCTCGGCGCGCAGGTACTCCTCGGCGTCGTACAGCGCATCTTGTATGAGCGCTGCATCTTCGCCCGCGAGCTCTTCGCGCAGTTGCCGGAGGTATTGATCGATGGAGCGGGGTGCGCTGCGATTCATGGCAGGTGTCCTTTTTCTATGAAGCGATCGACGAAGCTGCGGGTGCCGGCCCAAATGGCCGTCCACTCCGCGAGCACGCTGCGGCCTTGGTCCGTGATGCGGTAGTAGCGCCGGGGCGGCCCGGAATACGAAGGTACGATGCGGCTGGTCAGCAGATTCGCCGCCGACAAAGCCCGCAGCACCGGATAAATCGTGCCTTCCTTGAAAATCGACATGCCATCGTTGGCGCTGGCCAGGCGCTTGGCGATTTCATATCCATAGAGGTCTTCGGCGGATTGATCGAGGACGGCCAACAGCACCAGCCCAACCAGGCCCCCATTCAGGTCCTTTTGGAACTTCTTGCTGTTGCTATCATCCATAGGCTAATACTATAA
Organism: uncultured Gammaproteobacteria bacterium; assembly: GCA_963837435.1. Lineage (GTDB taxonomy): Bacteria > Pseudomonadota > Gammaproteobacteria > Steroidobacterales > Steroidobacteraceae > Bog-1198. Next base: position 426,400 of record CAWINJ010000004.1, on the reverse strand, counting down.
AGTATACAATAGTAGTTAGCAAATAGTATCGATAGGTCTGTACTAGAAGCCGTCTCGCCTAGACTGGACTTCCGGTGCCGGTCGGGCACACTAAGCAGCCTTTTTCTCGGCCAGCGAGTAGCGATATGTGTGGAATCGTGGGTGTTGTTGCAGAGCGCAACTCCGTTCCCATCCTCATGGAAGGCCTGCGTCGCCTGGAATATCGTGGCTACGACTCGGCCGGCATTGCCGTGCTCGAGAGCGGCCAACTCGCCCGCCTGCGCACCGTCGGCAAGGTGAGGGTGCTGCAGGAAGCGCTGGACGCGGCGCCGATCGGCGGCCACGTCGGCATCGCGCACACGCGCTGGGCCACCCATGGCGTCCCGACCACCCACAATGCCCACCCGCACCTATCGCGGGACGGCGTTGCCATCGTGCATAACGGGATCATCGAGAATCACGAGACTCTGCGCGCCGAACTGAGAGGCATGGGCTACGACTTCACGTCGGAGACCGACACCGAAGTGGTTGCCCATCGTATCCATCACCATCTGGGCACCTCCTCCCACCTGTTCGAGGCCGTGCGCAAAACCGTCGCCGAACTGGAAGGCGCCTACGCATTGGCGGTGGTCTGCGAGGCCGACCCCGAGTGCATCGTGGTGGCCCGCCAGGGCTGCCCCGTCGTCATCGGCCTGGGGATCGAGGAGAACTTCGTGGCTTCGGACGTTGCCGCACTGCTGCCAGTGACGCGCCGCTTCATGTTCCTGGAAGAAGGCGACGTGGCCGAGATTCGCCGCAAGTCGGTCAACATCGTGGATACGGCCGGGGTGCGCGTCCAGCGGGATATGCGCGAAAGCGAACTGCCGGCCGACGCCGTGGAACGCGGACCCTATCGTCACTTCATGCTCAAGGAAATTCACGAACAGCCCCGGGCCATCGCCCAGACTTTGGAAGAGCGCATTGCCGGCGGCAAGCTGCTGGATGCTGCCTTTGGGCCGACGGCGCAGCAGGTATTCAAGAAGGTCAAAGCCGTGCACATCGCCGCCTGCGGCACGAGCTTCCATGCAGGCTTGGTGGCCAGCTACTTCATCGAGCAAATCTGCCGCATTCCGGCACGCATCGAGATCGCAAGCGAATACCGTTACCGCGATCCGGTGATCACACCCGACACCTTGTTCGTCACCATCTCGCAGTCAGGAGAAACCGCCGATACGCTGGCGGCCCTGCGCAATGCCAAGCGAGCGCAGTACTTGGGGACGCTCACCATTTGCAATGTCGCCGAGAGCTCCATGGTCCGGGAATCGGATTTGGTGCTGCTAACCCGCGCCGGCCCAGAGATCGGAGTCGCGTCGACCAAGGCGTTTACCACCCAATTGACGGCGCTCGCCATGCTCACCGTCGCCCTCGCCAAGAACGGCCCCGCCGCGGCGCTCGAGCACGAACTGGTGTCGCAGCTGCTGCAGCTCCCCGCGCTCATCGAGAAGACCTTGAAGCTGGACGCAGGTATCCAGGCGCTCGCCGAAGTCTTCGCCGACAAGCACCACGCCCTATTCCTGGGCAGAGGACCGCTGCATGCCATCGCCATGGAGGGCGCGCTGAAGCTCAAGGAAATCTCCTATATTCACGCGGAAGCCTACGCGGCCGCGGAACTCAAGCATGGTCCTTTGGCGCTGATCGACGAGGACATGCCGGTGGTGGCGGTGGCGCCAAACAATGAATTGCTGGAAAAGCTCAAATCCAATCTTCAGGAAGTGCGCGCTCGCGGCGGCAAATTATTCGTGTTCGCCGATCCGCAGGCGCGCATGCGCAGCGAGGAGGGAGTCACCGTCATCGACATGCCAGTGTCCTCATCCGCGCTGCAGGCACCCATCGCCTTCGCCATTCCCATGCAGCTTCTCGCCTATCACGTCGCGGTACTGAAGGGTACGGACGTCGATCAGCCGCGAAATCTGGCCAAGAGCCTCACCGTCGAGTAGTGCGGCGTCTGACCGCTTCCCGTCCCGGAGAATGAATTTGCAGAATATAAAATTACTGGTTCCGGCTGCCTTGGCGATATTGCTGTCCAGCCGGCTGGCGGCCGCCGAACCGGTGGACACGAGCGTAGCCGTCACCACCAAGACCGACGAGCCGAAGATAATTACCTTCAAACCGGAGCTGCAGGCGAGCAAGGGATCGGTCACCCTCGCCGGCAAACGCCTGGACTACGATGCCTACGCGGGCACCCTGGTGGTTCACCTCAAGGGCTACGACGATGTGCCGCAGAACATCAACAAGGAAGACAAAATCGGGCCTGCGGAAGCTTCCATGTTCTACGTCGCCTATTTCAAGAGCGGCGCACCGAGCCCGCAGCGGCCCATCACTTTTCTATTCAATGGCGGACCGGGCTCACCCACCGTGTGGTTGCATATGGGCGCCTTCGGTCCGCGCCGGGTGGTGACGGCCGACGATGCGCATACACCGGCGGCGCCCTATGATCTGGTGAATAACGAGTACAGCCTTCTCGATGCCAGCGATCTCGTCTTCATCGACGCACCGGGGACCGGGTTCAGCCGCGTCGCGGGCAAGGACAAGGACAAGGCCTTCTATGGGGTCGACCCCGACGCCCATGCCTTTGCCGAGTTCATCACCGAGTTCCTGTCGAAGTGGGGCCGCTGGAATTCACCCAAGTACATCTTTGGCGAGAGCTACGGCACTACACGTGCCGCGAATGTCGTCAATTTGCTGGCGACCCACAGCAGTGTCGATGTGAATGGAGTCATCCTCTTGTCGCAGTGCCTCAGCTACGATGTATTGCCGGATTATCCGGAACTGAATCCTGGGGTCGATCAGCCCTACGAGCTCTGGCTTCCATCCTATGCGGCGACCGCGTGGTATCACCACCGGCTGACCGATGCGCCCAAGGACCTGGCCTCACTGGTGGCAGAGGTGGAAAATTTCGCTTCCGGCGAGTATGCCTCGGCGCTGCAGGCGGGCGCCGCACTGGACCCGGCCGAGCGCAAGATTGTGGCCGAAAAGCTCCACACCTATACCGGACTTCCCGTCGCCTACATCGAGAAGGCCAATCTGCGCATCTCCGCCGGTGAGTTTCGCAAGACCCTGTTGGACGACGCCGATCTGACCACGGGCGAACTCGACACTCGCTTTTCCGGCCCGACCCTGGATCCCATGAGCAAGGAAGCGGGGTACGACCCCCAATCGGCGGCCATCGGCTCGGCCTATATCAGCGTCTTCAACGACTATGTCCGCAAGGAGCTGAAATTCGGCGACGGCAAGATATACAAGGAATCTCTCGATATCGAGCAAGACTGGGACTTCGCGCATCGGCCGCCGGGCGCACGCGAGACGTTGAAACAGCAGGTCAATGTCATGCCTGACTTGGCGTCCGCGATGAAGCACAATCCGAATCTCAAAATCCTGGTGAACGGAGGATATTTCGATTTGTCGACGCCCTTCTACGAGGGCATCTACGAGATGCGGCATCTAGCGATACCGGCGGCCTTGCAAAAGAACATCGAATTTAGATTCTACGATTCCGGACACATGGTCTACGCCCACGAGCCGTCGCTCAAGGCCCTGCATGACAATGTGGCGGAATTCATTCGACGCACTCTCGCACACTGATCGGGCCGGGCACGGGGGCGGACGGGATGGCTGCCGGTATTTGGGTCGACGCTGATGCCTGCCCAAAGGTCATCAAGGACATTTTGTTCCGCGCGGCCGAGCGCACCGGTGTCGCGGTGACTCTGGTCGCCAATCAACCCCTGCAGATTCCGCGCATTCCCAGCTTGCGCGCGATTCAGGTATCCGCAGGGTTCGATGTCGCCGACGGGGAAATCGTCAAGCGCGTGGCGCCAGGAGACCTGGTCGTCACGGCCGATATTCCACTCGCCGCCGAGGTCATCGCCAAGGGAGGCGAGGCGCTCAACCCAAGGGGCGAGCGCTACTCCCCCGATACCATTCGGGGGGTGCTCGCCATGCGCGACTTCATGGACACCATGCGCTCGAGCGGCAACGTCGGCGGCGGTCCCCCGCCCCTTACCCAAGCGAATCGCAACGCCTTCGCCAGCCACCTCGATACCTGGCTGGCGAAGCACAAAATGCCCATGCGCAGGGACTGAAGAGGCACTCAACTCCACGAGGCAGCATTGACGCCGCGGTAGCTCTTCATTGGTGAGGACCGGCGCGAGTCGGCCAACTCCTGTCCTATCTGAGATTAGAATGCCGTTCGGAAAGCGGCCGTTCGGAATGAGTGGAATTGATCGCCGATTTCTCTTCATGGAGTCACAAACCAATATCGCCCAGGTGTATGGCCGCGTGAACACTTAATGGCGGGACAGGAGAGTTAGCCGAGATGAAAACTGGCAGCGCAGTAAAAGATGTCCGCGTTTTGCTTTTCGATGCAGGTGGTGTGCTCGTAAAGCTTGGTGGCGTTGAGACCATGCTCGAGTGGCTTGGAAAGACGATTACTGCTGATGACCTATGGCTTAGGTGGCTACGATCGACGTCGGTAAGACAATTTGAAACGGGACAAATCGATGCAAGCGAGTTCGCAGTCGGCGTGATTGCAGAGTTTTGTATCCCTGTTGAACCGCAACGATTCCTGGAATCGTTCGTCGCATGGCCAACTGGCCTGTATGCAGGCACCTTGGAAATGCTCGCGCGTATACCGCGTGCTTATCGACGAGCAGTGCTTTCCAACAGCAACGCTCTGCACTGGCCGCGTGTGTGGGGTGATATGCAGCTTGGCTCGGCGTTTGATAGCCATTTTGTGTCGCATTTGACTGGACGAATTAAACCGGATCCGGATGCCTTTGAGCACGTGGTGGATTCGCTCGGTTGTATGCCTCACCACGTGCTCTTCCTTGACGACAACTCACTCAACGTCCTGGCAGCACAAAACTTCGGCATGCATGCAATCCGCGTCCAAGGAGCCGATGAAGCGCAACGTGCGTTGATCGACCTCGACATCATTGACGACAACGTCTAGCTTGGGGATAGCCACCATCGGCTTTGCTGCGGCTCGGAGCACCCGTAGCATCTCGGCCATGTTGTGGCTACTTCGTACCGGCACCTGAAAGCGCGCGCCCACAGATGCCTGGATTGGCTCGTCACGAGTCGGTGGACAGCGGTTGCGTCCGCCAGCGGCTCTAGCCGGCCAACTCCGGACGCTCGCCGCCCGTGATTCGCCGCCAGTAAGCGGACGCCCAAGATTGGATTCCGTTAAGTGGCCAGGTTATCCGCCACCTGCTACGTTACCCGTCATAAGACGGGCGGATAGACCAAGTTAGAGCGCAAGGCGTTGCATGTTTTTTGTGCCAATTAGCTATTTATCCGGTGTGCTGATCGTCTGGATTCTCGTGGCGATTGCTGACCGCAGAACCACCCGTCAAATGATTGGAACCCGATGCAGCACATCACTATGGCTAATTGCGGTAGCCGCTCTTGCTCTCTCGCTTATTTATGCTTCACCGTTTGGACCTGCGAGAGACCTCGAATCAGCGGTTAGATGGTTCGTCTTCGGATATCCCGCATGGCTTCTGCTCTCCATAATCTGGCTGCTTCCCGGCGTCGCGGCAAGCAAGCGTTTCGCGCAGAACCCTTTGTGGGTACTCCCAAGTTTGGCAGTAGCTATCGATTTTTCCATTGGGGGCTTCACACACTGGCCGCCGACTCAATGGTGGCCCACTATCATTGTGGGGCGAATGCCAATACCTTCCGGATACATTCTGGGTCTCCCTATTGAGGCGTGGGATGGATACCTCTACAGCCTCTGGCCGAATGCATTCATGTCACTTGTAGCAGCGGTTTCATTTCTAATAGCGCGCCGACTTGTGCGGCCCTAACTTATATTGGAAGCATGGGAAACTGCCGCCCGGAAGGCAAGTGAATGCAGAAACCATTTAATTTGTCGCTGCTGCACAGGCGCGGCACAGCGCAAGCTGCGTGGGCATGACGGGCGCAATCAAAATCGCCGCAGCCGAGGCGCGCATTGATGATCCCAGTGCGATGGCGTACTTTTTGGCGCCCATCCCCAACAACGGAGAACTTGCCGCACTTCTCGCCAAGAAAGAGCCGCTGAATACCCGGGCGTACGACGACGAGACTCAAACAGCGCGCTTTGTCGTCAGCGACGGAAAGATCGCAATATGCTTCGCTGTCGCCGGGATTACGATAGATCAAGCGGAGTTGATCACGATTGCCTGTGAAGAATCGAATGAATGGGGTGCCGCGTCATTTCCAGAAGCGGCAAGCCGCGCCCTCGGCGAGCCCGTAGAGGGGGTTTGGCATGCCCGGCCTTAGCCGGTTTCCGCGGCAACCGCCGTTGCCGGACCCATGCCGACGATTTCCAGAATGACGTCGCCGTCTCTTGCGCCGTCGTAGTGAACTTCGTTCTTGTAATGCGTGACGAAGCTTCCGGCAGGCACGGGCTTCATGCCCTCCGGGTCGTACCTGCGGCCGGTGTTTACCCACCATGTACCCGACAGCACGGTGATGAATCGGTCATTGGGATGAAAGTGCGGCCGGCTGTTGTGATGCGCCTTCCACTTGACCAGCATGACATACAGCCCGGGCTTCGATTCGTCGCCGGCGAGCGTCGCGGATTCCGATCCCCCCGGGCTGCTTTTCCAGTCGATCTCGTCGGGCAGGCGGATCGAAATAGCCTTCGGGTTCAGGCTCCTGAACTCGGCGTCTGCCGCCCGCAGTGGGATCGAAGCCGACAAGGTCAGAGCGAGAGTGAGCGCCGTGCACGGCACGGCTGAGAGGCGCGGCATGTGAATCTCCGGGTTGTACAAAGCGGTGAACGGTCATTTTTTCCACCAGTCGCCCTCCCGACTGTATGCTGCATGCGCGGCCATTCCAAGACAATTTCCACTCCAAGATGCATTGACTGAGGCAAATTCAACCGGCTGTGCACGTATGAGCAAGCAACGAAAAAAATCACCGCGCGCGGGAACGGCCTTTGACTCTGCCTACTTTCGCAAGTACTACTTCAATGCCGCCACCCGCGTGACCACGGCGGCGGAAATGCGCGGCCGCGCGCGGCTCATCGCCGCCGTGCTGCATCACGCCGGCATCCCGGTGCGCAGAATCCTGGATGCGGGCTGCGGCATCGGGCTGTTGCGCAAGCCTTTCGCCGCCGCAATCCCCCGCGCGCGCTACCAAGGCTTGGAGTCGAGCGGCTTTCTATGCGCTCGGTACGGGTGGCTCGAAGGCTCGGTGGTGGATTTCGCGCCGCGTTTCGCCAGCGATCTGGTGGTGTGCTACGACGTTCTGCAATACCTCGACGACGCCGACGCGGCCCGTGCCATCGCCAATCTCGCGCAATTGACCCGCGCCGCCATCTATATATCCGCCCTGACGCGGGAGGACTGGCGCGAGAACTGCGATCGCAGTCGCACCGACAGATCCGTCCATCTGCGCCCCGGAGACTGGTATCGCCGACGTCTGCGCCGGCGCTTCAACTATTTGGGTTTCGGCGTCTGGTTGCGCAAGGACGTGACCGCGATACTGTGGGACCTGGAGCGGCCTCGCTGAGCGGCCGCGCCCGGCGCGGGACGCGGCGGGCATGGGCCCGCGCGCGGCGGCGAGTTCACAAATTCTCGAGCATCCAAGCCACCAGGGCGGCATGGACCGGATCCCCGGCGCCGTAGTCGGCGCGGTTGTCGTTGACCAACGAGACGAGAATGTAGGTCTTCCCCGTGTTCGTCGTGACGAAGCCCGCCACCCCGGTGACGCCGTCGAGGTGCCCCGTCTTCAAGCGCACGGCGCCGGCCGGGCTGGTCTTCATGCGGGAGCGCAAGGTGCCGTCGACCCCGGCAAGCGGCAGCGACGCGAGAAACTCGGGCGCGTAGGGGCTGCGGTAGGCCGCCCTCAGGATCTGTGCCATCTGCGCGGCCGATATGCGCGTGCTGCGCGACAGTCCCGAGCCGTTGTCGATGTCCATGCCGTGCAGATCGACACCGTGATCGCGGCCCCACTCGGCGATCGCGTCGGCGCCCTTCTCCAGAGTTGCCGGCGCGCCCAGGCGCTCCTCACCGATGGTCAGCAGCAGATGGCGCGCCATCAGATTGTTGCTGTATTTGTTGGTCAGGCGCACGATTTCCGCGAGGCTCAACGAATCGAAGCTGAGAAAGGGCTCGGCGTCCGTGGGCGCCGCCTCGACTCGCAGCGACCCGGAGAATTCGCCTCCCAACTCCCGCCACAGCTCGACAAAGGTGCCGAAGGCATAGGTGGCGGGTCGCAGCAGCACCCGGGTAAAGCTGCGTTCCGTGCAGTGCGGCGACAATGCGCCGCTGAACACTACCTGGTCCCAACTCGCCGACGCCACTTTGAAATCGACTCGGGCCGCTGCACCGACGCAACGGCCGGCGGCAAAGCGCACATGGTTTTCGATCGCCAGGTTCACGGGCGCCGGGTCTGCGATCACATCGACCCGCCGCGCACTCGCATCCGCAACGACCCGGAATTCGACCGATTGGAAATTGACCATCAGCGCATCCGGCACCAGGTTGTAGGGCCGATTCGGCCGCCCGTCGAATTCCCCGGGATCTTCGGGCGGCAGCGAAAAGGCGCTGTCGTCGATGACGATGTTGCCGTGGATGCTTTTCAGGCCCTTGGCGCGCAAGGCGCGGGCGAAGCTCCACCACCGATCCAGAGTCATGTAGGGGTCGCCGCCGCCTTGCAGTATCAGATCTCCCTCGAGCATGCCGTCCTCGAGCGCGCCGTGAATCGAGGCGCGGGTATGCCAGGTGTACGCCGGCCCCAGCAACTCCAGCGCGGCGATGGTGGTGACCACTTTGATGGTGGAGGCCGGACTGCGCGGCGTGTCTGGATTCTGGCTGCGCAGGACGCGACCGGACTCCGGATCCACGATGACGAAACTCACCGTGCTGGGCGGCAGGCGTTCCGCGGCGATGAGGTGTGCCACGGAGGCCGGGGCCGCAACCCCCTCGGCGGCGCACGCAAAGGCAGGTATGCACCACGTCGCGGCGAGCGCGGCCCGCGCCAGTGAATTCAACTTACACGCTCTCAATCTCGGCATTTCTCATGTGGACGGCAACACGATGCGCTGCCAGGCGCCGGACCGCCAGCGAAGAAAAAGCATCGATCCCAGGCAACAAACGTAGATCAGCGCGGCCAACCATCCGCCGATCGCACCCATGCCGAATTGCGGCAGCCAGTGCACCCAGCCCGAGCCCGGCGCAAACGACAGGCTGTGCGCAAGCGGTACGAACACCAGCCAGGATAGCGCAATTACCATGATTGCCGGAAGGCGCACGTCGCCCGCGCCGCGCAGGCAGGCACTGCTGCTGATATTGAAGCCATCGAACAACTGATACCCGGCCGCAATCCACAGGAGCACACATCCCCGTGCGACCACGCCCGCCGCATCCGGATCTGCGCGGTTGGTGAACAACGGCAGCACCCAGGGGCCCGCCGCCGCGAGCAGCACACCGATCGCTGCCATGTAGATCACCGCCAACAGGATGATGCCGTTGCCGACCTTGAAGGCCCAGTCGCGGTGGTGCGAGCCGATGGCCTGCCCGACCAGGGTGGTCCCCGCCATGGCGATGCCCACCGCGGGCATGTAGCAGAAGGATGTGAGCATCATGACGATCTGCGTGGACGCCCCGTCGACGATGCCGAGCCGGACTTGCATCAACTGGAACAGCGCAAAGCCGAGAATGTCCGCGGCAATCAGCAGCCCCATGGGAAATCCAAGCTTCAGCTGGTTCAGGAGCGCCCGCGCATGCAGCCGCGTGGTCAGATGCGATCGGTAACGCTGCCGAGTCGCCTTTCCCAGGAACAAAGCGAGCGTGGCGCCGACGCCCAGCAGCTGTGCGACGTCGGTCGCCCAGCCGGATCCCGCGATGCCCATCCCGAAGTTGAACATGAACAGCTGGTTCAAGCATGCGTTCGCCGCGGCCACGCTCACCGTCACCCAGAGCGTGATGGTCGGGCGCCCGACGCCGTTGAAGAAGCCGAGCAGCGACCAGAGCGCGATTCCGAGCGATCCGCCGAGCATGCGCGGATACCAATACTCGAGGGCCAGCCGCAGCGTGTCTTCGGGTATGTGAAACGGCGCGAAAATCCACCCTCCCGTCAGGCTGAGCAAGACAAACACCGGAATGGTGAACAGCGACGCCCACAGGGCGGTCCATGTCGCACGGGATGCGCGAGCGTAGCGGCGCCCGCCGAACGCCTGGGCGACCGACGTCTGCACCGAAAGCCCGACGCCGCCGAACAGCAGCATGCATACCAGAATGGGCCAGTACACCGCGCCGATGGCCGATGTGGCGGCGGGAGACAGCCGCCCGATGAACCATGTATCCGTCGCGTTGAGCACGGCCTGCACCGCGCTGTTCAACATGAATGGAAAGGCCAGCGACGCCACTGCGCGGTAATCGAGCCGCGGCTGCCCGCCAGAGTTCAGCGCCTGGCCCGGAAGAAGTTTCATTGACGCGTCCATCCCCGGTAGGATGACGCAATGAAACCGAACATGCGACGCAATTTTCCGGGAACATTCGCGACTCGGGATCTGAAGGAAGGTGCGTGGCGGCTTTCGTGCGTCGAACCCACGCCCATCGATGTGTTCATACGAGGAGCGGATTCCACCGCGGCGGATACTCTGCGGCGCTCCGGCGTCCGCGATGTCGACGTCGAGTGGTGCGTCGAGGGCGTGGTACTGACTGTGACGTCGGACGGACGGCGCGCGTCCGTCAGAGCGCAAAGCGCCCTGGTGCACGAGCCGCTGGGGCGCCTGTATGAGGCGCTGCCCTTGGCGAACCTCGACGAGAAAGCGAGGCGCTTTTGGCGCAGAGTGTTTCGCCTGGTGCGGATTCCCGGCGGGCGCCATTTACTGGGCCTTCTTGCGCCTCGTAGCCGTGCCCGGCGCTGAATACGCGATCTGCATCACAGCAATCGGCGGATATTGTCAAGCGTTTCAGGAAAACCCTGAAAGCGTTACGTTGAATTGCGACTCTCGTCAAAGCTGCGCCGCCTCGTTTGCCGCACATTGATTCGTGAGCTCCAAACCCCGAACTGCTAGGACGGCCGCCGTGCTGGATGTGAAGTCGAACGCCATCGAGAGTCCGTCAGCGGATGCCTCGTTCGATCCCTATGGCCGCTTGCTGCGCATGCTCATGCCGAGTCTGCGCGGCGTCGTCGTGCACGACGGCTTCTCCAACCTGGTATGGGCCTCCGATGAGTGGGACCTGTCCGAGGATCCGGAACTCGTCAGGGATGCCATCGCCAACGCATTGACCGATGCCGCCGAATTCTCCGGCGTCGCGCGCGCTCTGGATGCCGACCGCGCCGCCTATTCATTCGCCATCCGCGGCGAGCACATCGAATTGCTCGGAGTCGTCACCCTGATCGGCCGCCTGTCGGCCACGCAGACCGAGCCGCGCCCGCTGCAGACGGTGCGCCAGCTGGTGCAGCCCGCGCTCGAGTGCCTGCGCCGAGAACTCACTCTGCGCTCGAAATTGGGTTCGCGCGAACGCGATCTCGACGTGCGCGAGCGCGACTTGGATTTGATGCTCGAAATCTCCTCGCACCAATCGGCGGCGTCCAGCGACACCGACGAGTTCGGCCTCATCATGAAGACCGGGCTGGAGCGGATGGGCTGCGCCCTCGCGGCCCTGTGGGTGCCCGACAAGAACATCGCCCTGTCCCTGACCCGCAGCGGCCAGCCGATGTCGGCCGAGTCGCTGCAGCGGGCCCAGCATCACTTGATGGCCTGGATGCAGCTGCAGCAGCGCACCATCGTCGTCAATCATATTTCCAAGGTCGCCTCCGACGTCGCCGCTCCGTACAAGATCCTGGCCTGTCCGGTACGCCATCCTTCCGAACGCGTGATGGGCGTGCTCGCTCTATTCAATCCGCCAAGCGCGCAGGACTTCGACCTGCACCAGACGCGCATCGCCGAGGTGCTGGCGAAGCGCGCGACCAGCATCATTCAGGCGCAATACGATTCGAGCACGGGCTTGATGACCCGCCAAGCCTTCGAACGCCAGGCGGGCGCTCTGCTCGCGTCGGCCGGGTCGACCGACACCCACATCATTCTCTATCTGGACATCGACCGTCTGCACGTCATCAATGAAACCTTCGGCATGCACGTGGGCGACGACGTGATCGTCAATGTCGCCGAATGCATGGCCAAGGCGCTGCCCCCGGGGGCCCTGTCGGCGCGCATTTCCGGAGACAGGCTGGCGGGGCTCATTCCCAGTTCCAGCATGGACGCGGCCGCCGTGGTAGCCGAGAAGATCCGCGCAGCGGCCTGCGCGATCGCGCCGCGGGCCGGGCAGGGCTCGTTCGAAGTCTCGGTCTGTCTGGGCGTGGCGCCGATACTGCGCTCCGATAACCCCCTCGCACATGCGTTGGCCACGGCGGAGATCGCCTGCAAAGCAGCGAAGGACCGGGGGCGCAATCGGGTCGAGATGTTCCAGGACTCCGACCAGAGCATCATTCGGCGGCACACCGACATCCTGGTCGTGGGCAAATTGCGCGATGCCTTGGGCAACGACAGTTTCCGCCTGGATGCGCAGCCCATTCTGCCGCTGCGGGGCAACTATGGGCGGCCGCGCTTCGAGCTGCTCATTCGAATGCTGGGCGATCGAGGCGAGATCATTCCGCCCGGCAAGTTTCTCTCCGCGGCGGAGCGCTACCAGCTCATGCCCACCATCGACCGCTGGGTGGTGCGCAGGGCCTGCGAACTGCTCGGAGAGCACAGCGTATCGGTGGGCGAGGACAGCGCGCGCTTCGCCATCAATCTTTCGGGCCAATCCCTGCAGGACGAGTCCTTTCTCGAATACGTGATCGGCCAGATCAAGGCGAGCAGCCTGCCGCCCGGAGTCTTGTGCTTCGAATTGACCGAAACCGCGACCATCGGCAACCTGGCCAAGGCGCAGGACTTCATGCGCAGCCTGCAGAGCCTGGGTTGCCAGTTTGCACTCGACGATTTCGGCACGGGCGTCAGTTCACTCGCGTACCTGAAGGACCTGTCGGTCGACTATCTCAAGATCGATGGCAGTTTCGTGCGCGACGCGATCACTAATTCACGCTCCGAGTCGATGATCAAGGCCATCGCGCAGCTCGCGAAGGTCATGTGCATGGAAACCATCGCCGAGTACGTCGAGACCGACCTGCTGCGCGCGAGGATGGCCGACCTGGGCGTGGACTATGGCCAGGGATTCGCGATGGGCAAGGCGCAGCCGCTCGAGGAGCTGCTGCGCGAATTGGCCATCTACGAAGCGACCGTCAGCGACTGGGCCGCCGCGCCGGAAGGCGCGCTGAACGGGGTCCTGGTCGGGCAGTAGGTCAGCGCAGTCCTACAGCAATTCGCAGAAAAACGCCCACAGCGGTCCCCGCCGGACGATGCGCTAATGCGCTGTGCGTTCATCCGGAGCTCTTTTATGCTGATACTCACTCGCCGTACCGGTGAGACATTGCGCATCGGCGAGGACGTCGAAGTCACCGTGATGGCGGTGAACGGCTCTCAGGTTCGGATCGGCATCAAGGCGCCGCGCAACGTGGCCGTCGATCGCGAGGAGATCGCGGAACGCAAGCAGCGGGAACGCGAGCCGAAGCCTTAAGCTCACCTCCTAACTCATCGCCGCGGAATTCGCAAGGGACTCAGCGTAAACTTGCCGCCGATGATTCTGCCTCTTGTATTTCACGCCTGCTTCCGGCACACAATAGGCGGTCGATCAAAAAAACCAACGAAGGACCATTGCGTCCCGGCGCTGCCGGAGGCGCGCGCCATTCATGACAAGTTCAACGCATGCGCCCGAGCTACTCGTGCAGACCTGGTTCAACACGGATCGACCGCTGCTGCTTTCCGGGCTGCGGGGGCGGGTGGTCGTGCTTGCTGCGTTTCAAGTGCTGTGCCCGAACTCCGTCGGCGGCGCAGTGCCCCAGGCGCGCAGAATCTACGAGACCTTCGAGCCGCAGGATGTGGCGGTCATCGGCTTGCACGCGACCTTCGAGCATCATGACGCGTTCAATGCGGCCGTGCTCAAAGCCTTCATCCATGAATATCGGCTGAAGTTTCCGATCGCGCTCGATCAGCCGAATCCCGCCAGCCCCATCCCGCACACCATGGAACGATACAAGATGCGTGGCACGCCCAGCCTGGTCCTGATCGACAAGCAGGGCCAGGTGCGCAAGCACGCATTTGGCGCCGTGGACGATTTGCGCATTGGCGCCGAGATCGGCGCGCTTACGCAGGAGCCGGAAGCGGCGGTGCTGACCCGCAGCTCCGCTGCCTAGCGGCGGCGCCTGCGAGTATGGTCCGCGATCACGGCCCGCGATCATTTGGCCAGCGCGAATCGGATTCTAATTCGGGCGCGTTGCGCCGCGGGCTTGCCGTCGCGCAGCGGCGGCTTGTAACGCCACTGCAATAAAGCGCCGATCGCCGCGTCCTCGAAGACGCCGGCAGTGCTGGCGGAGTGAACGGCCACATCCTTCACGGCGCCGTTCTCGGCGACGGTGAAATCCATTTCGACCCAGCCCTCGGTCTTGCTCAGTTCGGCCTTCTTGGGATACACCGGATTGACCGACTTGAGCAGCGTCAGATCGCTCGCCGAGACGACGTTTGCCAGGAACTGCTGTCCGGCAACGGCGGCATCCAAATCATGCTGTGCCGAATTCAAGTCGGGCGAAGCAAAGCCGATTGCGGCCGCTTCACCCAGCCAGCTTCGCGCCGCATCGTATTGCCCGAGACTCATGGCGCGCTGCGCTTTGACCACCAATCGAGCGCCGAGGTCCTGCATCGCGGAGGCCAGGCCCGCGTTGCCCGGATCGAGGCGCCGCAGGGTGAGTAGATAGTACTTCGCGCTGTCGTCGGCGGGCTCGATGAGCCGGTCTTGCTGCAGCCGTTCCACGGCATTCTTCAGCAGCTGGGCGCGGGCGTCGGTGTCCGCCTGCCGGCGCGCGGCCGCCAGCAAGCCCCGCGCCGCGTCGATGTTGGCCGGGGCGGCGACCCCCTCGGCTGCATCGAGCCAGGCGGATGCATGCGCAAAATCTCGGGCATCGATGGCGTCGTGAGCTTCGGTCAGTAAGCGCATCGCCAGGGATTTTTCGGCTTCTTGCGCCGCGTCGTTGTTCGGATCGAGCCGCAATGCCTGCCTGATGTAATAAAGTGCGTTGTCGCCCTCCGGATCGATGAGATGGGCGTCGCCGAGGCGTTGTGCGGCGAGCTCGAGCAAGGGCGTCACCTGGTCATTCCCGGACTTCGGCTCGGCGCTGTTGCGCGCCGCCGCCTGCGCCGCTTTGACCTGCTCCCGCGATTTGGCGAGCTGCGCCGTCAGGAATGCAATGCGGCCGTGCTCCACTCCGGACTTGCGCGCCGTCTCGATCGCGGCCGCCGCCTCATCGAGGCGTTCTTCGAGCAGGGCGTTTTCCGCTTTGGCCAACAAGCGTTCGTGGACTTCCGCAAGACCCGCGCGGGCCGTTTCATCGGCGGGATTCTGCCTCTGCGCTTGTGAGTACAGTTCCAGAGCATTGTCGCCCGCCGGTTCGGTGAGCCGATTGGCGGCCAGCGCGGCTGCTGCACGGCCGAGAACTTGCGTATCGGCGGCGGCCGCGGTCGCGCCGGCGGTTCCGGAGACTTTGCCGGCCCCGGAGACGCCGGTGATCGCGGCGGCCGGCGGTGGACCGGTCTCGCTTTGTGAAGCCCTGTGCATGGCCCACGCGGCGACCACGATCACGCCCAAGGCGCCGATGGCGCCCCCGATCAGTAGGCCTCGAGGAAAACGCGCGCTGCGCTTCGGCGGCGGAGTCGCAGCGCGCCTGCGCTGCTCGTCATACTTCTTGACGGCCGCATCCGCGAATAGCTTTGCCCTGCCCGGCGACATGGGCTTGTGAATGAAGCGATAGACGATGCCGGCGCTGATCAGGCCGGCCAAGGAGATTTCTGCGTCCCGGGTACCGGCAACCACCACCACGAGATCGGGAAACTGCCGTTTGATCTGCCCGACGAATACAGCGGCGGCCTCGTTCAGAGACAGCACATCGAGCACCAGAATGCCCACTTCTCCCGCCACCAACAAATCGCTGACCTTGTCGGCGGAGGGCACGTGCCACAATCTGCGCGCCCCGCCCACCGCCTCGCGCAGCGTCTGCAAGAATGCTTCGTCGGTGGTCAGCACGACGAGTTCGACGATGTCGGTGGCGAGGCTGAATCGCAGTGATTCCAGCGCGCCGCTTTCTTCGTCGGAAGCTAGCACCGGTTGTTTCCTTTCATTGAGGCCCTTGAGGCTGCGTCCCATCGCGTGATTCCGCACTGCAGCAGTACGGCTAGGTGCACCTGCCCTT
Organism: uncultured Gammaproteobacteria bacterium; assembly: GCA_963837435.1. Classification (GTDB taxonomy): domain Bacteria; phylum Pseudomonadota; class Gammaproteobacteria; order Steroidobacterales; family Steroidobacteraceae; genus Bog-1198. Next base: position 410,104 of record CAWINJ010000004.1, on the reverse strand, counting down.
AGGCTAGTGTCATTCCACGGGCGACGCTATACGATACGTAGTCTCAGGCAGCAGACAATGTCTGCTGCACTGCGTCAAGTAAATTCTGTGACTGGACACTCACTTGAGGGGCGCAAGCACTCATGGCGGGGAGAGCATTGAGCGGCTCAATCGGGATTACTTCGAAACTGGCGGCAGACCAGCGCACTGCGCTGGAGCAATTGCTGTTCTTCAACGTCAATCAGCATCGCGTGCGAGTCGGGATTCAGCAATCCATAGAAACCTATGGAGTGCCGGAGATCTACGAGCACGAAGGCGGCTTGCGAGTTCGGGTGGGCGACATCGCCGGGGTGCAAACCCTGTTCGCGATCTCCGAGGTGGGCAGACCGCTGGGTGTCGCCGTGTTCGTCCGCTCGGCGCATGAACGATTTGCGGTGCTGCATCTTGGAGTAGAGCCTCGATTGAGCTTCACCCCCGAGGTGAACACGCGGGTATTGCTCAAATTGATGCACGAGATTCGCAGCGCCGCGCGGCGCACCCGCGGGGTCGACCGCATCGAGTTGGTGTACAAGGACTGCCACGCCGTGCGCCTGCACGGCTGACTCATCCGCCCTGATGGCGAGTGCACCCACCCTTCGGCGAACCCGAGCCCAGCGTCATGCCGACGGCAAGCTGCGCTGCGCATGGTGCGGGTCAGACCCCCTGTATCTTGCCTATCACGATACCGAGTGGGGAGTGCCTCTGCACGATGACCGCCGGCTCTTCGAGATGCTGTGCCTGGAAGGTGCACAGGCCGGCTTGAGCTGGATCACCATCCTGCGCAAGCGCGAGAGTTACCGTCTGGCCTTCGATGGTTTCGACGCCGAGAAAATGGCCCGCTACGGTGGCCCCAAGCGCGGGCGCCTGTTGATGGACCCCGGCATCGTCAGAAACCGGCTCAAGGTGGATGCCTTCATCTCCAATGCCAAGGCCTATCTCGAGATTCGTGCGTCCGGGCAGTCCTTCGACGACTACCTATGGCAGTTTACGAACGGCAAGGTGCTGCGCCGCCGGCCGCTGTACTTGGGGGACGTCGCCGTCTCGACTGAGCACAGCGACGCCATGAGCAAGGACCTCAAGCGCCGCGGCTTTAGCTTCGTCGGATCCACCATTTGCTACGCCTTCATGCAGGCGGTGGGGATCGTCGACGAGCATCAACGTCATTGTTGGACAACCAAAAGGAAACGGGCATGAGCGATCGAGGACGCCTGCAAGGCGGGATGAGGCGGCGGCGCGGCGCGGCGGGATGGGCCCTGGCGGCATCGGGAGCGGTGGTACTGTGGCTGCTGGCCCTGCCGACGACGGGATTGGCACAGGCCGCCAAGCCGGTTTTCAAGGCGCTCGATGTCTTCGACTTACAGTGGGTGAGCGATCCGCAAGTCTCGCCGGATGGCCGCAGCATCGCCTATGTGCGGATGAGTTACGACATCAAGACGGATCGACCGCGCGGCGTCATTTGGTTGGTGGGGGCCGACGGCAGGCACGCGCGCCCGCTGTCGGCGGCCGTGACCAGCGGTTCGCCGCGCTGGTCGCCGGACGGCACCCGGCTGGCGTACCTCGGGGCGGGCGCGGACGGCTCGACGCAGCTGTTCGTCTATTGGAGCGAGAGCGGAGTCACCGCCGCCATTAGCAATTTCACCGAATCCCCGAGCAGCCTCGCCTGGTCTCCCGACAGCCGCTGGCTCGCCTTCACCATGCCGGTGCCCGCGGAACGAAAGCCATTGAAGGTGGAATTGCCGGAAGCGCCCAAGAACACCAAGTGGGCGGATCCGCCCAAGCTCATCGATCGGATGGTGTTCCGCGTCGACGGCGAAGGCTATTTGCCCAATGTGTTCAGCCAGCTCTTCATCATCGCCGCCGACGGCGGCGCGGCGCGCCAGCTCACGCACGGCGATTTCGATCACGACGGCACGCCGGCCTTCACGGCCGACGGCAAGAGCGTGCTGATCACGGCCAATCGGCGTGCCGATGCGGATTACGAGCCGCTCGACAGTGAAATCTACCGGGTGGACCTGGCGGATGATTCCATTCACGCGCTCACCGACCGCCGCGGCCCGGACCGAAATCCCGTGGTCTCTCCCGACGGCAAGCACATCGCCTACCTGGGATTCGACGACAAGCATCTGGGCTACCAACCGACGCAGCTGTATGTCATGGATGTCGATGGCAGCCATTCGCATGCGCTCACTCCCAATCTCGACCGGGACGCGGCATCGCCGCATTGGACGGGCGATAGCCGGCAGTTGCTCTTTCAGTACGAGGACCGCGGATCCATCAAGATTGCGGCCATCGACCTGGCCGGGAAAATACGCATCCTGGCCGACGATGTGGGCGGCAGCGATGTAACCCGGCCGTACTCCGGAGGGTCGTTCTCGAGTGCCGCAAACGGCAGCGGCGCCAATGTCCGCTTCGCCTACACCAAAGCCGCGCCGCTGATGCCCCCTGCACTGGCCACCGGCACCTCGCAGCGCGACATCGCGATCCTGAGTCCGCCCGGCGGCACGCTGCCGGATGAAAGAACTCTCGGCGCGGTCGAAGAGCTGTCTTTCGATTCCTCGGTGGACCAGCGCAAAATCCAGGGTTGGATCGTCAAGCCGCCGGGCTTCGATTCGGCCAAGAAATACCCCCTCCTGCTCGAGATACACGGCGGCCCCTTCGCGAGCTATGGACCGAGCTTCGCCGCGGAAATTCAGCTCTACGCCGCGGCCGGCTACGTGGTGCTGTACTTGAACCCTCGCGGCAGCACGGGGTATGGCGAGCAGTTCGCCGACTTGATCCACCACGATTACCCGGACAACGACTTCGGGGATCTCATGTCGGGTGTGGACGCCGTCCTCGGCCGCGGCTACGTGGATCCCGCGCGGCTTTTCGTCACGGGGGGCAGCGGCGGGGGCGTACTCACCGCATGGATCGTCGGTCACACCGACCGCTTCCGCGCCGCCGTCGTCGTCAAGCCCGTGATCAATTGGACCAGCTTCGTGCTCACGGCCGACATGACCAACTACTTCTACCGCTATTGGTTCAGCGGCTTCCCATGGGACGACGTGCAGTCCTACTGGAAGCGCTCGCCCCTCGCCTACGTGGGCAACGTTCGCACGCCGACCATGCTGATGACCGGCGAAGTGGACTATCGCACCCCGTCGACCGAGGCCGAACAATTCTATGAGGCGCTGAAATTGCGCAAGATCGACACCGCCCTGGTGCGCGTGCCGAACGCCTCGCATGATATTTCGGCGCGCCCCAGCCTAATGGTCGACAAGGTGGCCTACGTGCTGGCCTGGTTCAAGTCGCACGACATCAATTCAACCTGACTCATTTTTTATCGAAGGTCCGTGCCGTCTGGCCGAAGAGAATCTTCCGCGACTCCTCATTGACGGTGGGGTTGGAATTGATCGCCGAGCCGCGCTCGTAGGCGCGCTGCGTGGCCGGCCGGCCCTTGATCGCGTCGAACCAGCGCCTCAAGTGCGGAAAATCATCGAGGTTTTGACCCTGCGCCTCATGCGGTACGATCCACGGATAGGCGGCCATGTCGGCGATGGAGTAGGCGCCGGCCAGGAATTCGCGGTCGGCAAGACGCTTGTTCAGCACCCCGTACAAGCGATTGGTCTCGTTGACGTAGCGCTCGATGGCGTAAGGGATCTTTTCGGGAGCGTACCTGGCGAAATGATGATTCTGGCCCGCCATGGGCCCGAGTCCCCCCACTTGCCAGAACAGCCACTGTGTCGTCTCCACCCGGCCGCGCAAATCCGGCGCAATGAATCGCCGCGATTTCTCCGCCAGATACAGCAGGATCGCGCCGGACTCGAACACGGCGACGGGCGCGCCGGGCTCCGCCGGCGCACGGTCGACGATGGCGGGCATGCGGTTGTTGGGCGAAATGGCCAGGAATTCCGGGCGGAATTGCTCGCCCGTGCCGATGTTCACCGCAATGAGGGTGTATGGCATGCCGGTCTCTTCGAGAAAAAGCGTGATTTTGTGGCCATTCGGAGTGGGCCAGTAGTACAGATCGATCACGGGTGTGCCTCCGGCGGTTCGAGCGCCATATTGTGTTGCCGCAGAATTGCAATGCAGACATCTTCTTCGCGCGCCATGGCGCGCATGTGCATGAGCCGCGCCCTCGCCCTCGCGTTCTTGGTCCAGGGCAGGAGTGGATTGTCGAATTTGGCCGCCGCGGCCACGCGCCACTCCAAAATGTGCCTGCGCTCGGCGATTGCCCGCGCCTCCTTGCTGTCGGGCGCGAGCAGATGCTTTTCAATGCTGAAACCCGCCATCTGCGCGATCACGGTATCGCCGCGCTGCATGGTCTTGGATAACTTCAGACATAGATCGCGCCGGTCGGCGGCGGCGTTCGATTCACGGCAGGCCTCCATCAATGCCGTGAAGGGCGGAATGATCTCTCCGCTGGCAATGCCGCTCGCGATGCTGAGCCGCGCCGAGTCCGATGCCGCATAGCCGCCCGGCAGTTCGTCATGCGCGGCATCGAGTACATCGACCATCATGACCACGATGCGGTTCCAATAAAAGTCGAAGCGCGCCCCGTGCGCCATGTCCGCCAGTATCCGGTCCACTTCCGTCGTATCCCGGTCCCTCTGTGCCGCAGCCAGCGTTTGCAACCAAGCCGCCCCATTGTCCGCATCCACCCATCGCATCACGGTCGCCACGTCGCGAATGTCGCAGGCCGGCCACTTTGCGCACAATTGCAGGTGCAGCCAGCTGATGCTCGCGCTTTGCGGATCCAGTTCGCTGGCGCGAGCCGCCAGGTCCAAGCCCGATGGGTCGGGCTTGTTGGATGGATCAGGTTTGGCGGATGGGTCGAGTTTGGCGGAAGAGTCAGACTTAGAGGGCACGTCGGTTTTGGACGACGAGCCGCTCTTGGGGTTGGCCGAGCCCACATAACGCAGCGCTGCGGCCGTCGCCAGCGAATTCGCATCCGTGTGGGCGCTCAGGGCCGCCGCGGCGGCCGTTCGCCAGGTCTGAAATTTATCGGCCGCGGCGTGGGGAATTGCCCGGGGCGCCGCCGCCGCGTGTGTCGCCGCGAGTGCAAGGACCAGCAGGCAGTGCTTGACCATGTTGCGAGGCCTTAGCTGGCGCGGCCACCGGCAGCAGTCAGGCCGGCGGTGATCGCCAATCGCATGGCATCCTCGACTGAGATGTCGAGGGGCTCGATGCGGTCGCGCGGCAGATAGATGGTGTAGCCGCCGAAGGCATAGCTCATCGGAAAATAAACGGTCACCCAGTCCCGGCCGCCATGCGCATTCAATACCTCGGGCACGTCCTCCCGGGTGACGAAGCCGATGGCATGCACGTCCGCAAACCGCGCCAACACCACGCGCTGCAGGTCGCGTTTTTCGCCGCTGCCGGACGGCAGCAAGCTGAGGACGTCGCGAAATCCGCCGTACAGGGTCTTGACGAAGGGAATCCGACCCAGAAAGTCGTTCCAATACTTGAGCAGGATCTTGCCGGCGTAGGCATTGACCAGACTGCCCACCAGAAGCAGCAATACGAACCCGGCGATCAAGCCCAATCCAGGCCAATAGTGCTCGGGGCCGACGATGCGAAGGGCGATCAGAGCGCGGCGCAGCCACCCTTCGACGGTATGCACCAGCCACCAAATCACGTACACCGTCAATGCCAGGGGCAGTACGGTCACCAAGCCGCTCATGGTCAGCGTCAGGATCTTGCGCATGGGGGAATCATCGCATGATCGGGCTTATCGCGCCGCAACGGCGCAGAAGGTCTGCGCGCTACGCTGATATTCGCCGCTCTGCGTCAGCGCCGCATTCGTTTGATTCCATACGTAGTACTGAGTGACCACGACCGAGCCCTGCACGCGGGAAACGCTCAGCAGCCGGCTGTCGCGCCGGAACAGCAGCGCCTCGTCCGGCCGGCAGGGCAGCGTTCCCTCGATCTCGGCATGCTGCAGCCTTGGCGGCAGGCCCTCGATCGCCCCTGTCATCCAATCGACCAGGACCAGCCGGCTGCACTCCGGGCCGCAATGTGTCAGCGCTGCCGTGACATGGCCGGCGAAGTTCGGGCCGCTCGCCAGCGCGCGCTCGACGATCCCGCGATTCTCCTCCGACAGATCGGCGCCGCCGAAATCGACTTTGGGCATGCCCGAGGCTTCGAAGGGCTCGCTCGGGTATTCGGAGAAGCGCGGAGCGCCCAAGCGCTCGGAATCGAAGCTGCCGAAGGCCTCGGCGCCGCGGATGCCGTCTATCTGCCGGGCGACCTCATCCGTCAAGTACCAGTCATCGATGAGCACTGCGACGCGGGGAGCTCTGGCGGTAATGGCAACGGGCACCAGGGCATGGTCCTCGCATTGGCCGGTTTCGTGCGATGAGCACAGGCTGTACTGCGTGTACGCCCCGTAGATGGCGGGCGCGCCGGGCTCATTCGGCGTCAAGAACACTAGATAGCGGCCGGGAGGCACGTCCACCGTAAAATTCGTCTGGCCGCGTGCCAGCCGAACCGACCGCAGCCGCAAGTGATCGAGGCCCGAGACATACACGGTCATCGAAGGCACGGACTGGGTCGGAAAGGTGACGGTACCCGCGATAGTGCCCGCGAGCACGCCGGCGCACTGCCCAAGCGACGCCACGGCCGCCAGCGACAAGCGCACGAGAAACTGATACCCCAAGGCGGCGACTCTCCGCGAGTGATTGAATCGTTTCCATCACATGGTAACGACGCGGGGCGGCGCAAGCTAGTGCTTCAGCATTGCGCGGCCGAGCACGTCTCTGTCAGGATGCCGCAGATAGAGGGTTCAAGGACAGGGGGAGTCGCACATGTCATCAGTCGCACGGGTCACGGAAATCATCTCTTCGTCCAAGAAGAGCTTCGAGGATGCGCTCGAGAACGGCGTGAAGCGCGCCACCAAGACCTTGAAGAATGTCGCCGGCGCGTGGGTGGCGAGCCAGGACGTGGTGGTCGCCAAGGGCAAGATCATCGAATACCGCGTGCGCTTGAAGGTGACCTTCATCCTGGCCGAATAGCGGCCGTGGCCGATCAGGGCTGCCGCGGCAGGAGGAACCTCAGTCCCTGGTAGCTCAGCACCACTCCGTCGCGCCGGATGCGCTCGACGGTGGGGCCTTCCTGCATTCGGGCGCCTTCGTGGTACTTGCGCATGTTGATGTACACGAAACGTTCTGCCGGCTTGGTCGCATAGACATGCACGTCGAGGTGCAGATCGGGCAGCGCCTGGGAGCCGCTCAGGTTGATTTCACTGACCGTCGGCAACGCCTCTTCGGCGTCGGTGTCTGCAACGGCCGCCGGCGCGTCCGCGTGAGGTACGGCGTCGGCTCGGCGCACCGGCGCCGATACGCGAGGCTCGCTGCGGGCCGGCGGCGCCACCGGAATTTCCGGCGCGTATTCCGCCGTGCCATCCAGGGGACTGAAGTGCTGGGTAGTCGGCGGCGCCGCGCCGGCGGCAGTCTCCGCGCCAGCGCCAGCGCCAGCGCCCGAATCCGCGCCTGCGCCGGGGACCGCGCTGACGCCGGGGTTGGCGCCGGTCCCTGTGGCGGTGCCGGTTGTGCTCGCCGGTTGCGCCAGCCGAGAGACTTGCGCGGCGGGAGCGCTCTTTCGCCACAGCACATAGGTCAGCACCAATAGGTTGACGCCGAGCAAAATGCCCAGTGCCGCGGCCCACACAGGCAACCGGCTGCGCTTCGGGCTGAGGCGCGTGTCGATAAGCCCGGGGACCGATTGCCGCTGCCGCTCGATTTCCGATTTCTTCAGTGCGTCGAGAATGAAGGACATGAGAACCTCAACTGCCGCGCGAAGCGTTGGGCAGCAACAAAGGCGAACCGGGCTCGGCCAACGCCGTGTCGAGCACGACTTGAGTTTGTAAACCGGCAATGCCATCGACATTGAGGCGATGCTCGCGCTGGAAATTCTGCACGGCGATGGCCAGGTCCTGATCATAGACATCGCCGGTTTCCGGATCCGACGCGGCCCCTTGCAGGGCGTTCAGGCTGCGCCGCAGCCAGCGTACCTCGTCCCCCTTCATGCCGAGCGACAAGGGCCGGGTGCGGGCCGTCTTGGGCTTCCATACGACGGTGAATTCTCCGAACCAATCGCGCGACAGCTCATCGAGCGGCACTCGTTCGTCGTGCTCGCCCAAATTCAACGTGGCGAACTTGTCGTCCAACGCGGAGAGAACGACGCGGTGCCTCTGACCGTGATCGTCCGTCAGGGTCAGAATGGCGGGCCGGTTCAAGGCCTTCACCTGCGCCCAGGAGCCGCGCTGCTCCAAGCAGGATAGTCCCGCCTTGGCTGCCTGCCCGCAGGGATCCTTGTCATCCGCCATGGCCGTTCCCCACAGCGACAGTAGATTGCGGAAGGCTGCCGCGTCGGTGGTCTTGGCGCTGTTGGCGGTGAGCAGGGCATTGATGGATGTCGCCACCGGCACCGGCCCGGCTCCCGCCGACGGGGGGGCCGCCGGCAAAGGCAGAGGCTTGGGGTTAGTGATTTGGGCGGTCATCGACACAGCCGCCCCCGAACCGGCGGGCACGGTCAGGTGCGCCGCCCTGTCGCGGGAGGCATGCAGGGGGGAGATTTGCCGCTGCCACAGTTGCCAACCGACGAAGGCGGCCAGCGCGATTCCGAGAATCCCCAAAGCCCCGGCAAGCCAACTCAGCCACGGGGGTAGATACCGCCGCCCATAGACTTCGCCAGCCGCCTGTCGCACCAGCGCGGAAGTCACTCTTCGCGTTTCCTGGGTATAGGCGCCCAGCAGCGCGCGATCGCAAGTCACGTTGATCACCCGCGGGATGCCTGCCGCCAGGCGGTGCACTTCGGTGAGGGCCGACGGGGTGAATATGTCCTCGGCGGCGCCGGCCACCCGCAACCGATGCCGAACGTAGCCCCGGGTCTCCTCCTGCGACAGGGGTTCCAAATGGTATCGACCGGTGATGCGCTGGGCCAGCTGGCGCAGCTCCGTACGGTCGAGCAATTCGCGAAGTTCCGGCTGCCCGATGAGAATGATCTGCAGCAGTTTCTGCGTGGGAGTTTCGAGATTGGTCAGCAGGCGTACCTGCTCGAGCACCTCGGCGGACAGGTTCTGCGCCTCGTCCACGATCACGATGATGCGCCGCCCATCGGCGTGGGCCGATAGCAGGCGCCGATTCAGCGCATCGACCATTTCCTTGACGCTCTCGCGATCGGCGTCGGCAATACCGACGCCCAGCTCTTCACAGATGGTCAGCAGAAACTCGACCGGCGTGACCCGCGGATTCAAGATGACCGCCACGTCCGCATGATGCGGAACGCGGGACAGCAGGGTCCGCACCACGGTGGTTTTCCCCGTGCCCACTTCTCCCGTCAGCTGGATGAACCCGCCGGCTTCATTGATGCCGTACAACAAATGCGCCAGCGCTTCGGCGTGGCGCTCGCTCAGGTAGAGATAGCGCGGGTCCGGCGTGATGGCGAAGGGCTTTTCGTTAAGCCCGAAGAAACGTAGGTACATGACCGCCCTAGCATACCAATTCAGCCGCCCGATCCGGAGCCGCTGCGCGTGGACGACAGCAGGCTGGCGCGAGTCAGCATTGAGGACCCAAAACGCCCGCGAATGCCGTCGATCGCAGAGTCCAGGCGGGTCGCCTGAGCGGTGGGACCGGCGAACAGGTCCCTCTGCTGTATAGCCTGCAGGCCGCTCACGCCGACTCCCAATAGCCGCACCGCGGCGTTGGGCTGGTTGTTCAGCCATCCTTCGAGGAGAGCCTTCGCGGCGGCCGATATGGCGGCCGTGTCCTGGGTGGGCGGCTCCAAGGCGCATTGGCGGGTATAGGTCTTGAAATCGGCGCGGCGGACCTTGAGGTTCACGGTGCCGGCACAGAGCTGATGCGCCCGCAGCCGCGACGCCGCCCGGTCGGCCAGCCGCAGCAACTGCGTGTGGAGGACGGCGGCTCCGCGCAGGTCGGTGGCGTAGGTCTCTTCGGCGCTGATCGACTTCTCCTCGCGGTTCGGTTCGACGGGCCGGTCGTCCAAGCCGGAGGCCCGATCGCGCATGGATTTGCCATGCTTGCCGAAGGCACGCCATAAGGCTTCATCCCCCGCCAGGCGCAAGTCGCTGAAACTGCGAATTCCCGCCGCATGCACCGCGGGCAGGCTCTTCGGCCCCACGCCGAACAATTTGTCGATGGGCAAGGGATCGAGGATTTCGCGCATATTGTCCGCGTCGATGCGGCACATGCCGTCGGGCTTGTTCAAGTCGGAGGCGATCTTGGCCAGCAGCTTGTTCGGCGCGATCCCCACCGAGGCCGTGAGGCCGGTGCGCTCGAGAATGCGGCGCCGGATCTCGCCGCCGATCCACTCCGGGGTTCCCAGAAGTTGGCGGCTGGCCGTGACATCGAGAAATGCCTCATCCAAGGAGAGGCCCTCCACGACCGGTGTGAATTCGTGAAAGATTGCGAATACGCGCGCCGAAACCTCTTTGTAACGCGACATGCGCGGGCGCACGCAAACCGCCCCGGGGCAGAGGCGCAGCGCCTCGCGCATGGGCATGGCCGAGCGCACCCCGTAGCGGCGCACCACGTAATTGGCTGCGGCGACCACGCCGCGGCCGTCGATGCCGCCGACGATCAGCGGCCGGCCCTTCAGTTCCGGGCGATCCTGTTCCTCGACGGACGCGTAGAAGGCGTCCATGTCGATATGCAGTATCGCCCGCATCTCATTTCACGGTGATGGTGATTTTCTTCGAGTGCAACGGCGGATCGAAGGAATTGTGCAAATAGTCCGCAAACAACAGCTCGAGAGTGTGCTTCCCGGGCGCGAGCGTCAGCGTCGTCTCGGTTTGACCCTTGCCGAAGTGCACGATCTTGTCCGTGGCCGGCAGCGGCGCATCGAGCTTCACATCGCTCAAGTCGGTGTCGATCAAGAGATGATGGTGCCCAGTGTTGTCGAACTTGATTCCCGCCGGGGCTATTCCCATTCCCTTCAATCCAAAACGCACGGTAACCGGTCCGTGCACGGTGGCGCCGTCGCTCGGGGAGATGATGTACACCTCGGCATTCGGGGCGGGGGCGCTGCGATCCTGGGCCACAGCCAGAGAGGCAAAGAATGCGAGGCTCAAGGCAAGAAGTAGACGGCTCATGAAGATCTCCTGATTGGCGGGCGGTCCATCTTAGCGCCCCTCGGGGCGAGCGGCACAATCGATGCGCGCTCCGCGATGGTCCCTAGGTGGGCCATCCCGCCCGACTTGCTTCCCTCGACCTAGGGATGGTCTGAGGGCGGAATAAATGGCTCGTGACGGCCTTTAACGGCCTTCATGACGACCAAAGAATCGACTCGCTTAACGGCCGGATCGGCTGTGAAATACCGGTCAGCCAACGAGTCGTACTGCGCCATCGAAGCGAGCTTGAGGCGCACGACGTAGTCACAGTGCCCCGCGACATATTCGCAATCGAATACCTGGGGCAAATCCTGCATCGCTCGCCGGAAAGCTGCATGTCCATCCGGCGTATCCCGCTCAAGGGTCACCAAGGCGATGACGATCAACCGCTCACCCAGAACGCCCGGATTGACGATGGATACATCGGCGACGATGGTCCCGTTACGCCGGAGCGCATTGATGCGCCGGCGGCAGGAAGACGGCGAGATCGAGATGCGCTCGGCCATTTCGTCGCACGTCAGTTGATTGTTCGACTGCATTATCGCGAGAATTTTTTCGTCTATCCGGTCGAGTTGCTTCAATACTCACCTTCTGTGCCTGGGTCAGGCGGAGGAAGTCCGTGGCGGAATTGCGCAAATGGTGGGTCAATTATGGCGGAAAACATCACCTGATGGCGAATTTCGACTCCCTGAGACACCGTACCCGGATAAAGTGCCTCCCTGTCCGATGAACAGCGTCAGGAGAAGATGATGAGTCCGCCCAATTTTTCGAACGGTACCCTCGCGGTGCGCGGGGGTGAAGAACATCCATTGGCACTGGGATCTGCCCAGGTGCCCATCTTTCAAAGCGCCGCGTTCGCCTATCCTGATATCGAAACGTGGCAGGCAGTCGCCCTCGGGATGGCCACCGGCGATATCTACAGTCGCAACAGCAATCCAACCGTTGCGGTTTTCGAGGAGAAAGTCAGGCTACTCGAGCGAGCGGCGGCGGCGACCTCTTTCGCCAGCGGCATGGCCGCAATATCGAATGCCTTATTCAGTCTGCTGCGGCCCGGTAATCGGCTGGTGTCCGTGACCGATACGTATGGTGGCACGTCGAAACTCTTTCTCAAGTTCCTGCCGGAAATGGGCATCAAAGTCGACCTCGTCGATACCGGAGACCATGCGGGCCTGGATGCCGCGATCGCACAGGGCTGTGAGGTGGTGTATCTAGAGACGCCTACCAATCCGACTCTCAAGATCATCGATCTGCGTCGGGCGAGCGCGGCAGCGAAGCGCGTCGGTGCAACGACCATCGTCGACAATACTTTTGCGACGCCGATCAACCAACTACCGATCAGCCTCGGTGCCGACCTGGTCGTGCACAGCGCGACAAAATTCCTAGGCGGGCACGACGATGCCATGGGTGGCATTGTGGCCGGCCGCTCGGACCTCGTGTCTCGAGTGCATCACTACCGCGAAATCAACGGAGCCTGCCTGAGCGCGATGTCGGCGTATCTGCTGCTGCGGGGTCTTAAGACGATCGAATTAAGAGTCGCGCGTCAGAACGTCACGGCACTGTCGATGGCAAGGTTCTTGAGTGCGCATCCCGCCGTCGAATCCGTGTTCTACCCCGGCCTCGAGACGCATCGCGACCACTCCGTGGCGGCAATGCAGATGACTGGATTTGGAGGGGTTCTGAGCTTTGCGGTGAAGGGCAGCTACGACGCCTCCACACGCTTCCTCAATGCTTTGCGGTTGGCCCAACGCGCCGCAAGCTTAGGCTCGGTCAACACCTTGGCGGGACCGCCTCGCACCACCAGTCACGTCGAATGCTCGGCGGAGGAGCGCGCCAAACTGGGGATTCCGGAGTCCCTCGTACGTTACTCCTGCGGCATCGAGAATTTTGACGACTTGCGCGCGGATGTTGAACAAGCACTGAAACACGTCTAAGACGAGCGAGCGGCCTCAACCGGCGTGATCGCGCGTCCTTTGACTGCGGCGCCAGGTTGCCGGCGGGGAACCGTATTCGCGCCGAAAGGCGCGGCTGAAAGCCGTATCGGTCTGGTAGCCCACATCCTCGGCGATGCGCGCCAGCGGCGCATTGCTTCGGCACAGCAGATTGGCGGCGAGCAGCATGCGCCACTGCGTCAAGTACTGCATCGGTGAACTACCGACCAAGTGCTGGAAACGTTCCGCGAGCACCGACCTCGACGTGCCGGCGTCGTGGGCCAACTCCTCCAAAGTCCAGGCATGAGCTGGGCGCGCATGCAGCGCGTTCAATGCGGGACCGACTATCCGATCGCCCACCCCCGCCAGCCACCCGATCCGGCCTTCTCCTTGTTCGTTCATGTATAGGCGCAATACCTCGATGAACAGCACCTCGGCCAGCTTGGCCAAGACGCCGGCACCGCCGGGCCGGGGTGAACGGGCTTCGGCCAAAGCATACCGAACAGAGGCTTCGAGCCAAATGCCGGCATTGGATCCGCGTACATTGACTCGCAACAGTGCCGGTAGCCCGGCCAGCAGCATCCCGGCCAGCCGAGCATCGCAGGCCAGGTAACCGCAAACCAGCCGTGTTGTTGGCCCCCCTCCGCCGTAGACCAATTGACGCGGCCGACGTGACAATACTTGATCCAGGCGGGCACCGCTCGCGGGCGGAATTCCCGGTTGAGAAGTCATGCGATGCGCGTGACCTTCCGGAAAGATGACGGCGTCACCGGCGGTCAGCCGCACCGGCGGCTCATCGCCCAGCTCGACGTAACACTCGCCTTCCGTAATCAGATGAAAGATCACCACTCGCTCGGCATGGGGCTCAAGCAGCGGCGCGGCCGCATCTGCCCTTGGGGACTGGTAGCACCAAGGAGCCGTGAACCGGGCGTTGATGAATATGGCGCCGACCAATCGAACGACACGAAGGGTCTCGGACAGCGCGTCCACTACACGCTGCCCACGTCGATCTGCAAGGCCAGGGGCACGGCGTCCCGCAGGGCTGCAGATATGGGTGAACAGCGATTGCAATCTTCAACCAAGGTTCGCAATCGCTGCGCCGAGACTCCGAGTGCCGAGATTCTAACCACCAATTGCACGTCGCGCGGCCCGGCACCCACGGGTTCGCCCGAGACGTCCGCCATGCCGAACAGGCCGCGAGTATCCGAACGGCTGCTGGCCAAGACTTCCAACTTCGCCAGCTCGATCCCTTCGGCAGCCGCACCCATCGCGATGCGCGTGGCGCAACAAGATGCGAGCCCCGCGCGGAACAGCCAGCCCGGCGTGACTTGCTCGCCGCTGCCACCGAGTTCAGTGGGCATGTCAGTCGACATCTGCGTGCCATTTGCATGGCTCGCCACAATCCGCATGCCAGTCTGCCAACGCGCAGTAGCCGGCGCGTCATCGTGAATACCGGCGGCGGGACGGCGCTTCAGAACCGATTCCACACGCTGCATCGCCGCTGCGATGTCTTTTGCCGCCATGGTTGCCTCTGGGATGACCTTGACCCCTCCAATTGTGGTTGGATCGGCGCGCATTTGCCAGTGGTGCGCAGGGATGACGCCGCGCGGCGGGACGGACGAGCAGGAATCTCGGACGGCCAGTCAACCGCAACCCACGCCGGCGGCCTGGCGTGGACGATCGGTCAAAGACGGCCGACGTGCAGATAGGACATCGAGGGCGCTGAACCGCCACAGTTCCGCTCAAATGATGAATGCAAGACTGCAGCGCCGCGTTCAGCGCTATGGGTGGGACTTGGCGGCAGCCGACTACGAGACCCTATGGCATGCACCGCTAGCCGAGGCGCAAGCCGCGCTCCTCGAGATGGCGTCGCCTGCACCGGGCGAACAGGTGCTCGACATCGCTTGTGGCACCGGACTCGTCTCATTTGCCGCGGCCCGCGCGGTCGGTCACGAGAGGGCAGGTGGTCGGCATCGATTTGTCCGAGCGGATGGTCGATGCCGCCGAACGGCGAGCGAGCGATAGGAAGTTGTCGAACTGCGGCTTTTCACGCATGGATGCCGAGACACTGGCATTTTCGGACGCCTGCTTCGACGTCGTGTTGTGCGCCCTCGGGCTGATGTACATGCCCGATCCGAAACAGGCCCTGCGCGAGATGCGCCGGGTATTGCGTCCCGGCGGTCGCCTATCTCTCGCCGTATGGGGCGATCGATCCAAGTGTGGTTGGTCGGCGTTGTTTCCGATTGTCGATGCCGAGGTGGCCAGCGAGGTGTGCCCGCTGTTCTTCGGCCTCGGACAGCAAGAAACCCTCGCACGACTGTGCGCCGATGCGAAGTTCGAGGCTGTCAGATACCGCCGTATCGCAACCACGCTCGCCTTCGCAGGCGCCAACGAGGCTTGTGATGCCGCCTTCGTCGGCGGTCCGGTCGCACTCGCGTGGTCGCGCTTCAACGATGAAGTTCGGGCGCGGGTTCGCGGCCGCTATCTGGACGCGATTGAATCGTGGCGCGACGGTACCGGCTACAGAATCCCGGGGGAATTTGTCGTCGCAGCCGCGGTCGCGCCAATGCGTCAGACCGCAGGCCAGTAGCGTCTCGTAATTCAAACGCACCGGCAGCCAATTAATCCACTTCAGGGGGAACCATCATGGGACTAGCAGCAGCAGTTTATGGCCTAATTTGCTACGCCGTGTTCTTAGGCTCGTTTCTCTACGCGATAGGGTTCATTGGAGATGTCATCGTACCCAAGACGATCGATTCGCCTCCCGGTGTTGACTGGCCCGAGGCGCTCGCCATCAATCTCATTCTGCTTGGCCTTTTCGCCGTGCAGCACAGCGTCATGGCTCGGCAAGGGTTCAAGGCCGCCTGGACCCGAGTCGTTCCGCCCGCGGTGGAGCGGAGTACGTACGTGCTGATCGCCAGCCTATTGCTCGGTCTAATCTGCTGGAAATGGCAGGCCATCCCTACGGTTGTCTGGGACGTCCCTTCACCGGTGCTCAAAACGCTTCTGCTGACGCTATTCGCGCTTGGTTGGTTCATTCTGTTGTTCTCGACGTTCATGATCAACCATTTCGATTTGTTCGGGCTGCGCCAGGTGTATCTGCGTCTGCGCGGGCTCGAGTACACGCCGCTGCGCTTCTCGGAAAGGGCGCTCTACAAGTTTGTGCGCCACCCCATCTATCTGGGATTTGTAATCGCCTTCTGGGCGACCCCCCACATGTCGCTTGGGCATCTTTTGTTCTCGATCGCGACCACCGGGTATATTTTTGTCGGGATATTCTTCGAGGAACGCGACCTCATGAAGTACCACACAGTGGAGTACGGAGCGTACCGCGCACGTGTCCCGATGCTGTTGCCGACAGGCGTCAAATGCGGGCGATTGGATGAGATCCGCCCCGCCGCCGATGACCCCGTGCGGTCGCAACGATGATCTTACAGCTGCAGCACGGCATAGGTGAACACGGCCGCCACCGTAAGGCCCAGTACGACCGTGTATACGATGAAAAGTGCAAAACCCTTCAACAGGGTCTTGAGCCAACCGCCCTTGAATACACGCTTCATGGCGATGAGCGTGTACAGCGACAGGGACCAGATCAGCGCCGTCCGCAGGACCTGCGCCGTTCCTTCGGCCCGCGGCCACGCGTAGCCGGCGTTGTCCAACAATACGACCAGAGTCATCACGGAGAAGAAGAACGCGTGCACATGCAGGAAGAAAAGCAGGTGTTCCGCGTAGCGATACCGCGGGCGCCAATACATCAACATGTGCAGCAAGGCGATCAGCGGCAAGAATATGAACATGGCCTTCGGCATGGTGCCCACGGCGACGTGCGTCATGCTGGCTCCATGGTCGCGCACCACCGCCTCGCACCCATGCCTCAAGCGCTGCTCCCAGGTATGGCCGTCTAACCAGTCGAATTGAATGGCTGCGCAGTCGGGCGCCGACGAGTTGGTGATAACCTGAACCTTACCGTCCTTCAATACGGCGAGGTTGGTGTTGCTATGAGAGACGGAGGCGACCAGAAAAAAAATGACGCTCACCACCAGGTACAGGCGAAACGGCGGCAGGTAAGCGGCGCGCCGTCCCGCCACGAACTCCAGGGTGAGTTTTCCGGGGTTGAACCACAACAGTCTCAGCGATTGCCACAGCCTGGAATCGGAGTGAGTGATGCCCTCGATCGCCTCATGGAGGAGTTCCGAGGTACTCGGCACATGGACGCCCGCGACCTGGCCGCAATTGGCGCAGTACCGGCCGGACAACACGGCACCGCAGTTCAGGCAGCGCGCGGCGGCGGCCGGTACCGCGGCGGGCGGCGCGGCAGCAGGTGGAGCGGTTTGATCCGGGGGCTGCCGTGCCGTCATGAAGCCGGACCGGTGCCGGCGGCCAATTCATGCGGCGCGAAATCGTCGACATCGATGAGATTCGACACCTTGGCGTCGTAATCGCGCAATACGGCCGCTTCGGACTCGCTCAACAAGCCGAGATGCAGCGCCTGGGCGATCTGCCCCGCCAGGTCCAAAGCGGTCACGCGGCCGGTCTTGACCCCCTCGACGCGGATGCGCTTTTCCAGCGACTCCGCCATGGTCGACAAGACCAAGGCCTCTTGCAGCAGGCCCAGAGGGTTGTGCGCCTGCTGCGTCTTGTAGATGTGCCGGGTGAGGCGCTCCCGCGCGGCGGTTGGATTCATGATCAGATCGACAATGCTGCGTCCCAAGCGGTCGCTCGGCGGAAAATACGTGAGCCCGCGCGGGAAGATGAGCAGCCGCATGAACGCGGCCAGCGGCCGATTGGGAAAATTGCGCAGGAACAAGTGCAGCTGCTCCTGCGCCTGGTACAGCAAGCTGCGGCAGGCCCATTCGACCAATGGCAGATCGGCGGCCTCGCGGCCCTGGTTCTCGTGATGCTTCAGCACCATCGAGGCCAGGTACATGGCCGACAACACATCGCCCAGGCGCGCCGACAAGGTTTCCTTTTTCTTCAAGTAGCCGCCGAGCGCCAGCATCGCAACGTCGGTGGCCAGCGCGAACGATGCGCTGTAGCGGTTCACATGCTGGAAGTAGCGGGCGGTGGGGCCCACTCGTGGAACCCGGGTGAAGCGCGCCAGGGTGAATGCCATGACCAGCGAGCGGGCCGCATTGGAAATCGCAAACCCGATGTGGCCCATGAGCGCGCGGTCGAACTCGGCGACGCCCGCTTCGCGATCCGGATTGCGTGCGGCATTCATCTCGCGCAACACGAACGGGTGGCAGCGCACCGCCCCCTGGCCGAAGATGATCAGGCTGCGGGTCAGGATATTGGCGCCTTCGACCGTAATGGCGACCGGCACGACCTGGTAGCCGCGTCCCAAGTAATTCTTCGGGCCGAGGCAGATGCCCTTGCCGCCGTGGACGTCCATGGCATCGTTCGCGATCATGCGTCCGAATTCGGTGGCATGATATTTCAACATGGCCGACGGCACCGAGGGCTTCTCGCCGCCGTCGATCGCGCCCGCGGTGACCGAGCGAGCGGCGTCGATGATATAGGTGCGCGCCGCCATGCGTGCCAGCACCTGTTCCACCCCTTCGAAGCGGCCGATGGGCATGTTGAACTGGCGGCGGATGCGCGCGTATGCCGCGGATGCGTATACCGCGGCCTGCGCGCCGCCGGTGGCGTTCGACGGCAGCGAGATGCACCGGCCCACCGAGAGTTGCTCGACCAGCATGCGCCATCCCTGGCCGGCCATGCTGAAGCCGCCGATGATGGCGTCGATGGGCACGAACACATCGTGTCCCTGAATGGGCCCGTTCTGGAAAGGTACGTTCAGCGGAAAATGGCGCCGGCCGATGGTGACGCCCGGGGTATCCCGAGGGATCAATGCGCAGGTGATGCCGATGTCGGCGCGCTCGCCCATGAGCGATTCGGGATCGAACAGGCGAAAGGCCAGTCCCACCACCGTGGCAACGGGCGCCAGCGTGATGTAGCGCTTCGAGAAATTGAGCTTGATGCCGACGATCTCCGAGCCCTGCCACAGGCCCTTGCAGATGATGCCGGTGTCGGGAATGGAAGCAGCGTCGGAGCCGGCGCGCGGGCCGGTCAAAGCGAAGCAGGGCACCTCCTCGCCTCGGGCGAGGCGCGGCAGGAAGTGATTCTTCTGCGCTTCGGTCCCGTAGTGCAGCAGCAACTCGGCGGGCCCCAAGGAATTGGGCACGGCGATCGTCGAAGCGGCGGTGGCCGAGCGCGAGGCAACTTTGATGAGCACGCAGGAATGAGCATAGGCCGAGAATTCCAGTCCGCCGTAGCGGCGCGGAATGATCATGGCGAAAAAGCCCTGCGACTTGATGAATGCCCACACTTCCGGCGAAAGGTCGGCCCGGATATGCGTGATGTCCCAATCGTCGAGCATGGCGCACAAATCTTCGCAGGGCCCGTCGAGAAACGCCTGTTCGGCATCCGTGAGCACCGGCACCTTGGCCGACATGAGCTTCTGCCAATCCGGCCCGCCGCTGAACAGCTCCCCGTCCCACCACACTGTTCCTGCGTCGAGGGCCTCACGCTCGGTGGACGACATCGACGGCAGCAATCGGCGGTAGCTGCGCAGAAACGGCCGCGTCACCACCCGTACCCGCAGCCCCCGCACATTCAACAGCAGCAGCAGCGCATACGGCACGGAAAGCGCTATCTTCCACCACTGCGCCCCCGACCCGAACACCCAGTACGCGATCAGCAGCATGCCCAGCACGCAGGAACTTGCCGCCAGACCGGCCCGGCGATAGGCCAGCACCAGCAGCACCGCCAGGAACAACACCGCCCATCCCACGAACAAACCCGCGCCAACGACCATGTCATCCATAAGGTGCCCGCGTTAGATCGATTGAATCCTAGTCAGTCCCCATTGTCGATTTGTCTGTCCACGGAGCAATGGTTACGTTCGAGCTATAGCAGGTCTTTGACGCCGTCGCGCTCTTCGAGCAATTCGCGGTGCGTCGCCTGCATCTTCTCGCGGCTGAAATCGCTGATGCTCAAGCCCTGGACGATGCTGAATTCGCCGTTCTTGCAGGTCACGGGGTAGGAATAGATCACTCCCTCCGGTATTCCGTAGCTGCCGTCGGAGGCAACGGCCATGCTCACCCAATCGCCGGCCGGCGTGCCGAGCATCCAATCGTGAACATGGTCGAGCGCCGCCGCGGCCGCGGAGGCGGCGGAGGAGGTGCCGCGCGCCTTGATGACGGCTGCGCCGCGCTGCTGCACCGTCGGTATGAAGGTGTCCTTGAACCAGGTTGCCTCGACCGCCGAGAGCGCCGGCTTGCCGGCGACAGTCGCATGATGCAAGTCCGGATACTGGGTCGCCGAGTGGTTCCCCCAAATAATGACCTTCTTGACCTGGGCCAGGGGTGCTCCGCTCTTCTCGCTGAGCTGAGCCAATCCGCGGTTGTGATCCAATCGGGTCATCGCGGTGAATCGATGCGGCGGCAACGAAGGCGCGTTGCGCTGCGCGATCAGCGAGTTGGTGTTGGCCGGATTCCCCACTACCAGCACGCGCACGTCGCGCGCGGCCACCGTGTCCAGCGCCTTGCCCTGCGCCGAGAATATCTTGGCGTTTTCCACCAGCAGGTCCTTGCGCTCCATGCCCGGACCGCGCGGCCGCGCGCCGACCAGCATCGCGAAATTGCAGTCCTTGAAGGCGACCCCGGCGTCACTCGTGGCCGTCACTCTATTCAGGGTGGAAAAAGCGCAGTCGTTCAACTCCATCACCACGCCCTGCACCGCCGCGCTTGCCGCCGGAATTTCAAGCAGGTTCAGATCGATCGGTTGGTCGGCGCCCAGCATTTGGCCCGATGCGACCCGAAACGCAAGCGCATAACCGATATTCCCGGCCGCGCCCGTGATGGTGACAGTGACTGGCTTCTTCATGACTAGCTCCCGGCGCAAAAACGAGGAATGTTAGCCGAAATCGCCGCGCCGGGGTGGCCTCATGGCCGAATCGCAAGACCGCCCGATCGATCGGTGTCGCCGGCATAGGCGGGGTAGGCCTTGCGAAACCGGCGGTATTCCGCGTCGGCCTCGTCGTTGCGGCCCGCGCGGCGCAGCGCCGCGATGTCAGTGAGCCACACCGACGGGGACCGAAGGCGCGGCAGATCGCCGGCGTAGAGCGGTGCCCCGCGATCGAGAGAGGCATTCGGCGGCATGACCGCGCGCGCAGCGACGCGCACGACGTGCGGCGTATCATCCACGCGCTTCGCGGCGCGCGGCCCGAACACCATGGCGAGCACCAGCGCCACCGACAACGGGATACAGGCTGCGAATGCCAGCGGCTCCAGACGCCGCGTCGGGCGCCGCGCCGCGCCCTGCGCCTCCCGGGACATGCGCAGCACGCGGCGGTCGAGCAGATGCGGCGGCATCGGTCTCGATTCTCTCCCGTAGCGGTGCGACAGCGCGCCATCGCCGCGCAAATACTCGTCCAAGTCGTCAGGCTGATCCATTGGCCAGGTTGCCCTTCAAGTCTCTGCGCGCGCGTTGCGGCTGCGTGCCATGGATTTGCGCGGACAGCAGAGATTTCTTCAGTTTGCGGATCGCATAGCGCAGCCGGCTCTTGACGGTTTCGAGCCCGACATCGGTCACTCGAGCGATCTCCTCGATGGTCAAACCAGTCTCTTCGTGCAGCAGAAAAGTTTCTCGCTGTTCCTGCGGCAGGGAGCCCAGCGCCGCCAGCAGCGCGGATTGCTGCTCGGCGAATTCCGCGAGACCGTCGGGACGCTGATGCTCGGGCACTTCGGGCTCCATCGACTGCCCATCCGCGTCATCCGGCCGCGCCGCATGACGCATCGACAGATCGCGGCGGAAGAAATCGACGGTGCAGTTGTGCGCGATGTGAAACAGGAAGGTCGCGAACTTTGCGCGCGCTTCATAGCGGGCGCGGGTCGCGATCAATCGCGACCAGACTTCTTGAAATAAATCCGCGGCGGCGCCGGCATTGCGCACCTGGCGCAACAGATATCGATACAGAGGACCCTTGTGATGCGCATACAGCGCCGAGAACGCATCCGCGTCACCGTCTCGGTACCGCATCATCAGCTTTGCGTCCTCGTCGAGCGACTCCATGGACCCAGCATACGCGCCGTCCATATCCGATCCACTCCGAGATGCATGCTGCGTCGCAACATGCGTTGCAACACGTATCCCCGATAAAGGATTTTCAAAATAGTGCTTGCATGTACCAGTGTTATATGTGACTATATCACCAAGTCACCGAAACACCTCGATGGCTACAACCAGGAGAGAACCATGAGCACTCAAATTTCCACAAAATTCGCTGCCCTCGCCGTCGCCCTCATGATGAATGGCCTGATCATCGGCGGAGTCGCCTACTTGTTCAATGGCCCGCTGCACCAGCCTACCGTCATCGTGAACGTCGCTCACGCCGCTGCCGGGACGCTGAACGGCACGGTTTGACGATGTGAATGGATGAGATGCCTTACAGTAGTGTGCTAACTAGCCATAACAGCATATCGAGTGAGGAATGGACCCGAATTGGAATGACAACCAACCCATCTATCGCCAGCTGCGCGACCGGATGGTCGCCCTCATCCTAGAGGGCGCGCTGAAGGAGGGCGATCCACTGCCCTCCGTGCGGGCGGTTGCTGCCGACTACCGGCTCAATCCTCTGACGGTGCTGAAGGGCTATCAGCAGCTGGTCGACGAACACCTGGTCGAGAAACGCCGCGGCCGGGGGATGTACGTGAGCGAAGGTGCGCGGCGCCTGTTGCTGGCCGGGGAGAGGGAACGCTTCCTGCACGAGGAGTGGCCGCAGATTCTGGCGGTCATCCACAGGCTCGGGTTCTCCGCACAGGAACTGTTCGCGCAAACGCCCGCGCTCACCCACCCGGCCCCGCCGCCCCGCGGCGGCGACGCCAAGGAAGAATGAGACTCATCATGTCTGCGCTCATCGAAGCTCGTGATTTGACGAAAAAATACGGAGCGCAGCTGGCGCTCGACCGCGTGAATTTTACCGTCGAGGCCGGCCGCATCGTCGGACTCATCGGGCCGAACGGTGCCGGCAAGACCAGCGCACTGCGCGCCATCCTGGGATTGACCTCCTACGAGGGACAATTGCGGGTGCTTGGCCGGGAACCGTATCGCGACCGTACCGCGCTCATGCATGAGGCCTGCTTCATCGCCGACGTTGCCGTGCTCCCGGCATGGCTGCGGGTCGACAACGCGGTCGACTTCGTCGCGGGCGTGCATCCGCGATTTCGCCGCGATCGGGCCACGGCGCTGCTCGCCAAGACTCAGATCGCCGGCAAGCGCCGCATGCGCGAATTATCCAAGGGCATGAAGACTCAGGTGCACTTGGCGCTGACCATGGCCATCGACGCCAAGCTATTGGTGCTCGACGAGCCCACCCTGGGTCTGGATATTCTTGCGCGGCGCGCCTTTTACGACGCGCTGGTCAATGACTACATGGATGAGACGCGGACCATATTGATCACCACGCATCAGGTGGAGGAAATCGAGAACCTGCTGACCGATGTGCTGTTCATCGACAAGGGCCACATCGTCCTGGATTCATCGCTCGACGACATCGCGACCCGCTATGCCGCCATCGCGGTGGACGCCGACCACATCGACGCAGCGCGCGCCGAAAAGCCCTTCCATGAGCGCCGCATGCTGGGAAAAACGGTGCTGTACTACGAGCAGCCGCCCATGGAGAAGCTGGCGCTGCTGGGCGAAGTCCACACCCCGAGCGTCTCTGACTTGTTCGTCGCCAAGCTCTCGGGAGGTGCCGCATGAACACCTATATCTGGCTGGTGCGCCGGGAATTTTGGGAGAACCGCGCGATCTGGGTGATTCCGCTCGCGATCGGCGCATTCATGCTGCTCTGCGCCCTGTTCGGCAGGGTGGACTTGATGTCGGTTTCCATGCTGGGCCGCACGGTCGGCCAGGCGTTCCTGCTCGGCGTCGGGGCGACGTTCTTCGTGATCATGTCCATCTATGCCACCTGGTACCTGCTGGATTGCCTGTACGCCGATCGCCGGGACCGCAGCGTGCTGTTCTGGAAGTCCATGCCCATCTCCGACGCCACCACCGTCCTGTCCAAGCTGGCAACCGCCGCGATCGTCATCCCCGTGGTGTATTTTGTGGCCGCCGACCTGACCACCCTCCTCATGGCCTTCATCATCTCGGTGCGCGCGAGTTCGCTGCTCGGAGCCGCCTTGTGGCAGGCCGACCTGTGGATGCAGATCCAGGTCTTGTGGGTGTACATGATCGTGACCACGGCCATCTGGTACCTGCCCATCGCCGGGTATTGTTTGCTCATCTCTGCCTGGGCCAGGCGTGCCGTAATGCTCTGGTCCATTCTGCCTCCGCTGGCGTTGATTCTCGGGGAGCGCTGGTTCTTCGGCACCCACGTGATCGCGCACCAGCTCGGCGTACGTTTGTTTGCCTACCCGGAGCTGGCATTCAACTCCAACCTCGAATCCTGGGTGCACTCCACCTCCGTCAACCATGAGGCCATTCGCACGCCGGCGGATATTTGGAGTTTCCTCAACCTCGGAGGATTCCTCTCGAGCGTGGATACCTGGGTGGGGGTGGCGGCCGGCGCCGCTTTGATCGCCGGCGCCATTCAGTTGCGCATGCGGCGCACCGAGGTCTGACGTCCCGGCCTCGCCTTCGTTCTTGGGATTCACCGCCAAGCAGTGCAAAATAGCGCTTCAGTTTCGAACTCGCTACTCGAAGGAGCGCCGATGTACAAGACCAAGATAGACCTGTCGGAAAAGACCCGCCGCAACGTCATCCTCATACTCAACGATCGGCTGGCCGACGCGATCGATCTGCAAAGCCAGGTCAAGCAGGCGCATTGGAACGTGAAGGGCCCGCATTTCATCGCCCTGCACGAGCTATTCGACAAGATTTCCGATCTGGTGTTGGAGCAAATCGACGAAATCGCCGAGCGGGTCACCAGCCTGGGCGGCACCGCCGAGGGCACGGTGGCCGTGGCCGCCAAGCGCAGTAAATTGAAGAACTACCCGCTGAGCATTACCGCGGGCAAGGATCATCTATTCTATTTGTCGACTCAGCTGTCCGTGTTCGGCAAGGCGGTGCGTGCGGCCATCGACGACACGGACAAATTGGGCGACGCGGATACGGCGGATCTGTTCACCGGCATTTCCCGCGAGATCGACAAGTATCTC
This sequence comes from uncultured Gammaproteobacteria bacterium, assembly GCA_963837435.1. Taxonomy (GTDB): domain Bacteria; phylum Pseudomonadota; class Gammaproteobacteria; order Steroidobacterales; family Steroidobacteraceae; genus Bog-1198. The sequence continues at coordinate 384,887 of CAWINJ010000004.1, read as the reverse complement.
TGGTTCATCGAAGCGCACCTGCAAGAGAAGGCCTGATGACTGCCGACCCCGCGATGGACGGCCCGCCGGAGCCCAGTCTCGAGCCGCTCCTGGCCACATTGCGGAATTTGCTCACATCGGGGGAAACCTTGGAGGCCTGGGCGGTGCAGCAGCGTCTGTTTGCGCTGACGCACCGCCGCGATTGCATCGCCGCCACCAGCGGGCGCTTCATTTCGCTCAATCGCCGCCTGCTCGGCGGCTATGAATCCGCCGACATTCGCTGGCAGGACCTCAAGGAGACCCGCATCAGCGCGGGAATACTTTCCGCGGATCTCACCCTGATCGCCCAGAGCAACTCCGACCTCAACATCGGCGCCGAAGTGAATCGCATTTGGACCTTCCAGGGATTGCGCAAGGATCAGGCGCAGGCCATGTACCGAATCTGCCAGCAACACGACCAGATCTGGCGCGAAAAGCGCCGCATCCGCGAGCTCGAGGAATTGCGCGCCCGATCCGGCGGCGTGCAAATCGGCGGCGCTCAGATAGGCGCCGGCCAAAGCGCTCCCGGCGCGGAGGCTGCGGCCGCCGAATCGGAACCGACGCGGCGCCTGCGTCAGGCGCGCGAAATGCTCGACGCCAAGCTCATCAGCGACGCCGAATTCGAGTCCATCAAGGCCAAAATCGTCTCCGGCCTATAGCCGACGCCTAGCCCAGGAGGTAGGCGAAGTAGCTGTTGCGCAGCCGGTTGAGCGGATCGGTCCGCTGGCGCAGGGCGCGAAACAGCTTGATGCGTTCGCCGAAGGACTTCGCCACATGTTCGGGCTGCAGGGCGCGAGTCTGATTGAAAGTGGGCGTGCCGCCCAGGCCGGATGCGAAGTCATTGAAATCGATGAGAAACTCGTCCCAACCCTTCTCGCCCGTGGAGGAGGGCTCGAGAGTGAACGAGGGGCCCGAGTAACTGGCGCTGAACAGGGAACCGCGGTCCTGATGCAGCCGGCTGGCGCCCGTGACCACATTGCAGCGATAGTGGTTCTCCTTGTAGTAGGACTTGCAGAGCGCGAAGTATTCGCCCAGCACCTTGGGGAAGTCGGCCTGAGGAAACGCCCACAGGCTGTAGGTGTGGCGGGCCTTCCACGCCTCGACCGGCATGTCGCGCATCCACTCGTGCGCATACATGACCACGCCTCGCGTATTGCGGTCGAGCGTCACACGCAGGGCTTTCTGCATGCCGGAGAGCATCACGGCGCGCAGGCCGGGCGCCGACAGTACGCTGCCGACGGTCGATCCGAAGGCCGGCAGCACATTGCGCATCACGGAGTTGCGAATCTGCCAGATTCCCGAGCGGCTCAGGGAAGCAGACTCGTCGAGAGTGCGCCGTTCGACGGTGATCTTGTCGCTGAAGGGCGAAATATGCAGACGCAGTGCACCCGTTGCATTGACGATGGAGGCGAATCGGGCGCTAAATTCCTTGAGCGGCAGCACCTGATAGTCGATCTTGACCGGGGTCAGCGGCCGTACGCGCAGCACCACCTCGTGGACCACGCCCAATAATCCGAAGCTCGACCGCAGCACGCGCATCAGGTCGCGCTCTCGCTCGGTCACGATCATTTGCTTGCCCTGCGGCGTGATCAGCTTCAGTTCCGTAATGCAGGAGGACAGCTGCGCGACCCCTACTCCGTAGGATGCCTGCGGCAGGGTGGTCACGGCCACCGCACCCAGGGAAATTCGTCCCATTTCAGGGGTCAGCGGCAATTCCAAACCGCGCTCGGCAAGCGCCTGCACCAAAGTGCCCAGGCGTACCCCGGCCTGTGCCCGCACGGTGGTCTCGCCGAACTCCAGAATCTTGTCGAGAGCTCCCGTGTCGACCGTGGTGCCGCCGTCGCCGCCGACGCAGCGGGTCTGCGAATAGTCCGCCCCTACCATCCGAATGGGGGTGGGATAGCTCTTGGTTTTGCTCAGGACCGACGGTAAATCTTCGAAGCGCTTCAGCTTGAGGACCAGCCGTGGCCGGCGATAAATGCCCGATGAGTCCGCGCCCGGCGAACGAGTGACTTTACTTACCATATGCTTCCCCCCGGAAGATCCAGAGAACAATCCTGCTGTCGGGGGTCGCAAAACCGGAAGGTTTCGCTGCGCAATGTGGACTGCGCGTTGATACTGGCGACCCCGCTATCGTCAGGCCTCCTCGCGGAAGCCCCTTAGACCGGTGGTTTTGCGTCCCCACCTTTCGGCGGGTTTGCCCTTGAACAGCCCAGCTACTATGCGATGGATGCGCCGTCTCTGTAAAGGGGTTTCTTCGTCTCCCGGGCGGGTTTTCGGGGTCGGGTCCAGAGGTCAGCCCATCAGCAGCAACGTTTCGGCATGTTCCACCGCCTCCGGGGTGCCGCAGACCACCACGACGTCTCCCTCCTTGAACAAGGTATCCAGGCTGGGTTCGCGTCCGACGATGCCGTCGCGACGCACCGCACTAACGGCCGCCCTGGACCCACGGGCGGCCAGCTCCTCGATACTGCGGCCTACGGCCCAGGCATGGGGGGGCAGAATGACGCTGTGCAATTCTTCGCGGAAGGCGTGGCTGTCATCCAGATGTTCGGCGTCCGCGGCACGAAAATACTGGCGCAGCATGCCGTAGCGATGGCTGCGGATGTCGTTGACCGTGCGAATCACGCGCGGCACCGGCAGCTTCAACAGCAGCAGCAAGTGGGACAGCAGCATAAGGCTGGCCTCGAAGGTTTCCGGCACCACCTCCGTGGCGCCGGCCGACTGCAGCTGCTCGAGCTTGGTGTCGTCCTGGGTGCGCACGAGTATGGGCACGTCCTGCCGCAGCTCGCGGACCGCACGCAGAATGCGCAGCGCCACCTCGGGGTTGGCGAAGGTAATCACCACACAGCTCGCACGTGCAACCCCGACGTTCTCCAGCACCTTGACCTGGCCGGCGTCGCCGTAAATGACCGGATCCCCCGCCTGCCTGCCGGCCCGGATCCGGTAGGCGTCCAGCTCGAGGGCGATGTACTCGAATCCGGTTTGTTCGAGCACGCGGGCAATATTTTGCCCGACCCGTCCAAACCCACAGATGACGACGTGGTCGCGCTCGGCCACGGCCAGCGTGGCCTGAGTCTCCCGCATGGCGGCGCTGATCGGCGGGCCGGATTCGCCCAGCAGGGCCCGGGTGATGCGCCTATTGTGACGAATGAGAATGGGCGATAGCACCATGCTCAGAACGGTGGCGGCCAGCAGCGGCTGCACCACGGCCGGATCCAGCAATTCGCGCCGCAGCAGCAGCGTCAGCAGCGCGAAGCCGAATTCCCCTCCCTGTCCGACCACCACCCCGGTACGCAAGGATTTGAACCAACTCCCGGTGGCAGGCTTCGCGGCAAAGGTCACCACCGCCGCCTTGAGCAGCAGCATGCCGACGAGAATCAGCGTCACCAGCGGCAAATGCCGCAGCAGCAGCCCCACATCGAGCAGCATGCCGACGGTGATGAAGAACAGGCCGAGCAGGATTTCGCGGTAGGAACGTATCGTCGCCTCGATTTGATGGCGGAACTCGGTCTCCGCCAGCATCATGCCGGCGAGAAAGGCGCCGAGCGCCAGCGATAGCCCCACGGCATGAGTGGCCCAGGCCGACGCCAGCACCGCGAGCAGCACGGCCAGCGAGAACAACTCCGCCGAACGCACCGAAGCGATGATGAGGAACAGCGGGCGCAATAACCATCGCCCTGCGGCCAGCACCACCAGCAGAGCGACCACGGCAATGGCGATGGCGCCGCCGATGTGCTTTGCGTCCGCGGGCTGCCCGCCTCCGCCGAGCACGGATACCAGCGCGAGAAACAGAGGAAAGCTCAGATCCTGAAACAGGCAAATCGCCACCGCGAGGCGCCCATGGGTCCGGTTATTCTCCGATTGTTCGGTGAGCTGCGCGATGATGATGGCCGTCGAGGACATGGCCACGGCCCCGCCGATCACCACGGCCACGGCCGGGACGATGTGGAAGGCCATGACGGCGCCCGTTCCGACGATGGCGGTGGTGATCAGCACCTGCGCGCCGCCTACGCCCAGGACTTCCCAGCGCATCGCCACCAGGCGCGGCAGAGAGAATTCCAGCCCCAGGGTGAATACCAGGAACACCACGCCGAAGTCCGCCAGCAGCTGCGTCGTCTCGTTGTCGAGCGCCAGCGCGAAGGCGTGCGGGCCGAGCAGCATCCCGACCGCTAGATATCCCAAAATCGCCGGCAGCCTCAGCTTGCGCACGCCGGCCACCACCCACACCGAGGCGGTGAGAAGGATCAGGATCTGTAACAGCGGATCGTTGTGCAGACTCATGGCCTGCTAGCATATAGCGGTGAATCAGACACCAATCAATGAGGGCGAGCACCGCGCGAATGGATGGTGCCGCCGCCACCCCGCCTGAAGCATGGGCGTTCTGGCGCTGGAAGGGGCGGGCGGGGACTGGCATCTGCGGCTGAACGGCGATTGGTCATTGGCGGCCATGGCGCAAATCGAGGCGCAGTTCGAGACGCTGCCCGGCAGCTTGCAAGGCACTCTGGTCTGCGATTGGTCGAGAGCCGAAACACCGGGAATCGGCCCCACCTGGGCGCTGCTGTTGCGCTTGTCCGGTTTCGGCGCCGAGCACTTGGACATTCGCCACGTCGGCGATCCGCCGCACTATTTGCAATTGCTGGAGAAGCTCCGGGCCGAGCGGCATGCCGCTCGGACGGCACTTCAGCCTGAGCCGAGCTTGGAAAGATCCGTCGGCAATCTGGGGCGCTGGGCCGTGCTGCAGAGCGCCGAGGCGGGGGCGGTGATCGGCTTCTTCGGCCGCATCGTCAGGGTTCTCGGACAGGTGTTTGCAAGGCCGAAGGCGCTGCGCCCCTCCTCGCTGGCGCGCCATATCTACGAGACCGGCATCACGGCCATCCCCATCGTGTCGCTCATCGCCTTTCTGATCAGCGTGATCGTGGCCTACCTGGGCGCGCAGCAACTGAACAGGTTCGGCGCCGACATTTTCGTGGTGGATCTGGTGACCATCTCGGTGTTGCGGGAAATGGGGGTGCTGCTCACCGCCATCATCGTGGCCGGCCGTTCCGGCAGCGCATTTGCAGCGGAGATCGGCGTGATGCAGCTCAACGAAGAGACCGACGCGCTGCGCGCCATGGGAATGAACCCCATCGAGCTGCTGGTGGTTCCCCGCGTGCTCGCCCTCATCATCGCTCTGCCGCTGCTGACGGTGATTGCGGATGCCATGGGTCTGGCCGGCGGAGCCCTGCTGTCGCTGGTCAACTTGCACATCCCGCTGCCGCAATTCCTCAACCGATTGCGCGAATCGCTGTCGCCGACCACCTTTTGGTCGGGCCTGATCAAGGCGCCGATATTCGCGATTCTGATCGCCATGGTCGGCACCTATCGCGGCATGCAGGTGCGCGACTCCGCCCGCGAGCTGGGGCGTCTGACCACCGTTGCCGTCGTGCAGTCCATTTTCTTCGTGATCCTGGCGGACGCCCTGTTCGCCATTCTATTCGTGCAGGTCGGCTTCTGATGCCGCAACCCGCCGCCACTCCGGTCATTCGCGTGCGCGGCCTCGTCAGCCGCTTCGGCGCGCAGGTGGTTCACGACGGCCTCGACATGCAGGTGCAGCCGCATGAGATTTTCGGCATCGTCGGTGGTTCGGGCACCGGAAAGTCCGTGCTGCTGCGGGCAATCCTGGGCTTGCGTGCGCCCGACGGCGGCAGCGTCGAGCTGTACGGCAAGGACGTGCAGCAACTGGCGGCCGCCGACCGCAGCTCCCTGGTGCGAAGCTACGGGGTGACCTTCCAGAACGGCGCGTTGATCTCCTCATTGACCGTGGCTCAGAACATTCAATTGCCGCTGCGCGAATATTACCCGGCGTCGCAGCACACCCTCGATGAGCTGGCGGAATTGAACCTGGCCCTGGTCGGGCTGCCGCCGGAGGCCGGATCGAAGTATCCCTCGCAATTGTCGGGCGGCATGGTCAAGCGGGCGGCGCTCGCACGGGCGCTCAGCCTCGAGCCCAAGCTGCTGTTGCTGGACGAGCCTACGGCCGGCTTGGATCCGATTTCCGCCGCGGCCTTCGATGAGCTACTGTTGTACCTTCATTCGCAACTGCAGCTCACCGTCGTCATGATCACCCACGATCTGGATACGCTGTTTCGAACCTGCAGCCGGGTCGGGGTGATCGTCGATGGACGCATGATCACCGATACCTTGGACGGCCTGCTGCAGAATCAGAATCCTTGGATTCGCGAATATTTTCACGGACCGCGGGCGCGCGCCGCCGAGAGAGACGCTCATGGATAGGGACGCGAATTACGTCGCGGTCGGAGCCTTCGTGATCCTGGTCATCGCCATGGCCCTGTCGTTCGTGCTCTGGTACACGAACCAGAAGGACAAGCACGTCTACCTGCGTTATGAGATCTATTTTCCAGGCACCGTCAGCGGCCTCACCCCGGGCAGCCCGGTGCGCTACCTGGGCGTCGATGTCGGCAAGGTGGCCCGCATCCTCATCGACCCGCAGCAGCGCAACCGCGTGCTCGTCATCGCGGATATCGAGGCCAGTGCGCCGATCGACGGGCGCACCCGGGCCTCGCTGAGCCTGCAAGGCATCACCGGCCTGCTGTTCATCGATTTGAAGCAGGACGGCAGCGCGGGTGCGGCGCCCGGCGCGCTCGCCGACGGCTTGCACTATCCCGTCATCCGCTCCGCGCCGTCGGATTTCGACGTGCTGCTGAGCAACCTGCCTGCCTTGACCACGCACCTCGTGGATCTCGTGGAACGCTTCAATCAAGTGTTCAGCGACCAGAACGTGCGTGCCTTCAACGCGACCCTCGACAATGCGCGGCTCGCCAGCGAGCGGCTGCCCGCGACCCTGAGCGAGGTGCAGGCATTGGTGGCCGACGTTCGGCACACCACCCAGGAGGTGCAGGTGGCCGCAGCCGACTTGCGCGGCATCGAGGAGCATTCCGCGCCGGGCATCGAATTGGCCGTTGCGAACATACAGCATATTTCCGACAACCTCGCCAAGACCTCGGATCGTCTCGAGCATTTCGTCGCGGACAACGAGCCCGGCATGTCGCGCTTCACCCGGCAGAGCCTGCCCGAGTTCGAGAAACTGCTGCGCGAAAGCCGCGAGGCGGCGCGCGATTTTCGCGACCTGTCGCGCAGCCTCAAGCAGAACCCATCGCAGCTCATCTATGAACCGAATTACCGCGGCGTCGAGGTGGCGAAGTGAATCGATCGATTGCGTGGATCGGGGTTTTGCCGCTCATCGGCCTCGCGGCCTGCACGGGCTCGCTGTTTCAGAGCAAGATCCCGCCGCCCACCTTGTACTTGCTCTCGGCCAGCGCCGCCTTGCCGGATCCCGCCGCCGCGCCCGCCGCAATACCCGCCGATCTGGCGATTCTCAGGCCAAGGATGCGTACCGGCCTGGAAACGGACCGCATCGCGGTGTTGTATCCGGATAGGCGCCTGGATTACTTTGCCGACGCGCGTTGGACCGGTCCGCTCAATGAGGTGCTGCAGGATCTCACGGTGCAGGAGTTTCGCGCGCGCGCCAATCTGCGCAGTGTCGGCGCCGAGGCGTCGTTATTCGCGACCGACTACTGGCTGGAAGTGGAGGTCACGGATTTTCAGGCCGAATACACCGGCGCCGCGGCGGCACCCACGGTACGCGTGCAGATCCTGGCCCGCCTCGGCGATTCCGCCGACCGGCACATACTCGGTCAATTCAAGGCGACCGTGCAGCAGCCGGCCGCGGACAACCGACTGACCGCCATAGTCGACGCCTATGCACGCGCAGCCGACGCGGCGCTGGCGCAGATCGTCGCGCATACCGATGACGCGCTCGCCAAGACTTCAGAAGTCCGATAGCCCGACTGCCTCGGCAAGCCGGTAGCGCCAATAGGCGAGAAGCGCCCCTTGCTCGAGAGACCCGGGCGAAGGCTCCGTAGAGGCACTCGACCAAATCTGCGCGAAATGCTCCGCGGCTGCGCGGGCGGGTACGGCCCGCGCCGGCATGCGCAGCTCCACGGCCGCCTCGAGGTTCAGGTCGCCAAGATTGCGGCGGGTGAAATCCGCCGAGCCGAGGTTCAGCCAAAGGTCGGCGCGATGCCGAACCAGCAACAGCCGCGCACGCGGCGCGGCGCTTGCGGCGGGATACCAGCGTACTTCGATGCGCCCGGCGCCGTTGTCCATCAGCTCCGCGGCCACCGGCTGATTCGGCATGCCGTTCAGGGCCAGCAGCACTTGCAGCCGCGCGCCGCGCGCGGCGGCGCGCAGCATCGCCCCGATGAGCCGGCGATCGCTCAAGTTGTCCACGGCGATGCAGATTTGATCGCCGGTCTCTGCCGCGGAGATCGCATCGAACAGCGCGCCTTCGATGGCCCCCTCGGTGAGGAATCGCGCGTCGATCGAACCCACTCCGCGGCCGTCGGACTGCGGGCTTGGCGGCAGCCGATCGTCGCCCGTCGACCAAGCTGCAATTTGCAATTCGCTGCCGGTGATCGCTCGAGCCAGCGAACCCCGCAGCATCAGGGCTGCCGAAGCGCCTGGTTTGCCGCCGGCAACAGCCCCACTGCCGGCAGCGACTCCGCCACCGGTGCCCACGCTCGCAATCCAGCCGCCGGCACCGTCGTCCGCCACCATCAGTTGCCGCTGGTCCGCTTTGAAATTCAGCCTGCGCAATAGTGCCGGCAGCCCGCCCGGAGCCTCGTCGAACGGGTCGCTCCACCAGTCCAGTGCCAGGCGCCACAGGCCCGAGTACAGCGGGTTCGAATCGCGCAGCCGATCCAGGCGCACGCGCGCCACGATGATGCCGGATTCTTCCAGGGCGGCGAGAGTGTGCAGGGGCGTGCCGCCGAAAGCCTCAGCGGCGGGGTCGGTCACCACCACGACTTTCAGGTTCGGACGCTGGCGCTTTCTCGCCAGCAGGTGCTGCGCGAGATCGGGAGTCACCGGAGAACGGTCGAGTACGATCAATTGCTCGGCCCGATCGATGGCCGCGAGGTCCTGCCCGCCGGATGCCGGGCGGCTCTGCGCTGGGTACAGAAAATCGACGTCGGCCTCCGACAGGCGGGCGGTCTCAGAGACGACATGAATTCCCGGCGGCAGCGGCTTCGCCGAATTCCAGAAGATCAGCCACAGCCACGCCAGCAGCAGCGCGAACAACAGCAGCTTGGCGGCGCGCACGAAGCGCCTCACGGCGCCCGGCGGCGCCGGCGGTTGTTCCAGCCGTGCCGGCGAGTCGGGCGGCAAATCGGCGTCCGGCATCGTGCGTTCAGTCGGGCACGGCGATCTCGGCCTCGGCGGCCTCGATCGCGGTTCCCACTTCCAGCCATCGACTTTCCACGGCGGCCGCATCGCGGGTCAAGTCGGCGTACCGAGCCTGCAGACCGCCGTGCATGGGATCGTTGCAGAGATCCGCTTCGATCAGAGCTTTCTCCCGCGCAATGTCTGCGAGGCGCTGTTCGACCTGCTCGATTTCCCGGCGCAGCGCACTCAATCGTTTGCGCGCTCGGGATGCGCCCTGGGAGGATTGCCGTGCGGCGGCGGCGACCGGCGCGGCGCGCTTCGGCACCTCTTGTTTGGCCGCGTCGGAGGCTGTCTTGCCGCGCGACCGGAGCCATTGCTGATAGTCGTCCAGGTCGCCGTCGAAGGCCTTGAGCTTGCCGTCGGCGACCAGCCACAGCGAGTCGGCGACCGTCTTGATCAAGTGACGGTCATGAGACACGATCAGCATTCCGCCCTCGAAGCTTTGCAGCGCGACCGTGAGAGCGTGGCGCATGTCGATGTCCAGATGGTTGGTCGGCTCGTCCAACAGGAGCAGATTGGGCCGGCGGGCGACCAATAGAGCCAGCGTGAGACGGGCCTTCTCGCCGCCGGAAAATCTTCCCGCCGTCTCGAATGCGCGATCGCCCTCGAAGCCGAAACGACCCAGGTGATCGCGCACGCGCTGTTCGTCGCCCTTCGCAAAGTCCTCGCCGCCCAGGTTGCGCACATGCCAGAAGGCGTCGCAATCCGGCCGCAACTGCTCGAGCTGCTGCTGCGCGAAGTAGCCTATGCTCAAATCCGCGGCGGGAATGCGCCTGCCCGCCAGCGGCGGCGTCTCGCCGGCCAGCATCTTGGTCAAGGTGGACTTGCCGGCGCCATTCGGCCCCAGCAGGGCAATGCGGTCCTGGGGTGCGATCGACAGGTCGATCCCGCCGACGATGGGGGTGCCCGCATAACCGCAGGCGGCGTCCTCGATGGTCAATAAAGGCCGCGGGGTCTTGAGCGGGGCCGCGAACTCGAACTCGAACGGGCTGTCGACGTGCGCCGGCACGATGCGCTCCATGCGTTCCAGCATCTTGATGCGGCTTTGTGCCTGGCGCGACTTGGTGGCGCTGGCGCGAAACCGGTTCACGAAGCCGGTGATCTGTGCGATGCGCCGGATTTGCCGGGCTAGCAGCGTTTGCTGCAGCGCCAGCTCCTCGGCGCGCTTCTGCTCGAATTGCGAGTAGTTGCCGGAGTAGGCGTGCACGGCGCGATTCTCGATGTGCAGCACCCGGTCGATGACGGCATCGAGAAACTCCCGGTCGTGAGAGATCATCAGCAATGTCCCTTGGTAGGCGGTCAGCCAATCCTCCAGCCAGACGATGGCGTCCAGATCCAGATGGTTGGTGGGCTCATCCAGCAGCAACAGATCGGCGCGCGAGCACAGCGCGCGCGCCATCGCCAGCCGCACGCGCCAGCCGCCCGAGAACTCGATGACTTTGCGCTCATGATCCGCCGTTGCGAAGCCCAGGCCGTGCATGATGGCGGCAGCCCGCGCCCGCGCCCGATAACCGTCGATCGCCTGCAGCGACGCATAGCCCTCGGCGAGCGCCATGGCCGCGTCGCGCCGCTCGGCCTCCTCGATGACGGCGAGCACGCCGCGCAGCTCGGTGTCGCCGTCCAATACGAATTCGATCGCCGCTCGCTCGCTCGCGGCAACCTCTTGCTCGACGTGGGCAATCTTCAGGTTGGCCGGCAGATCGATGTCGCCGCCGTCGGCGGCCAGCTCACCGCGAATCGAGGCAAACAGGCTGGATTTGCCGGCGCCGTTCGCGCCGGTGATCCCCACCTTGTTGCCGCGGAACACGGTGAAATTCGCCCGCTCAATCAGCGGCTGCGGACCGCGCCGCAGGGTCAGGTCCCGAGCGGACAGCACGGTGGGGTGCTACGAAGACAGTCGAATCGGCCGCAGCACCGCGGGCACGCACAATGCCGCGTGGTGTGCCGTGCCTCCGGCCTGGCCGGCGAGAATCTCGAGCAATTTGCCGGCCTCCATGGCGTCGCCGAACAGGCGTCCCTGGGCGTAGTAGCAGCCATGCTTGCGCAGGAATTCGAGCTGCTCGCCCGCCTCGACGCCCTCCGCAATCACCTCGAGATCGAGGCTCCTGCCCATGTCGATGATGGTGCGCACGATGGCGGCGTCGTCCGAGTCCACGGCGACATCGCGGACGAACGATTGATCGATTTTCAGAGTGCCGATCGGAAACTGCTGCAGCGCCGACAGCGAAGAATATCCGGTGCCGAAGTCGTCGATGGCCAGGTTCAGGCCCATGGCGTAGAGCTCGTTCAACAGCCCGATGGTGCGCTTCGGATCGGTCATCAACGTGGTTTCCGTGACTTCCAGCTCGAAGCAGGTCGGCGAGACCTGGTGCTTGCGGAACATGCCGCGGCAGCGGGCGATGAAGCTCGCCTGTTTGAGTTGACGCAGCGACAGATTGATGGCGATGCGCCCCGGCTCCGGCACGGTCTTCTGCCACTCGCGGTAGTCCGAGCACACGCGGTTCAACACCCACTCGCCTATGTCCAAAATCAGGCTGGTCTCTTCGGCCAGGGGGATGAAATGCGACGGAGAAATATCGCCATGCCCCGGCAGGCGCCAGCGCAGCAGCGCCTCGGCGCCGACCACCCGGCCGGTGCGCAAATCGACCTTGGACTGATACAGGATCACCAGCTCGTCCCGCTCCAGTGCGCGGCGCAGCTTGCTCTTCAGCATCAGCCTTTCGACGGCCGCGGCATTCATTTCCGGCACATAGAACGCGCAGGTATTGCCGCCGTTCTGCTTGGAGTGATACATGGCCGCATCGGCGTTGCGGATCAAATCGATCACGTTCTCGGCGTCGTAGGGGCAGATGGCCACGCCCACGCTCGCGGTCAGATACACCTCTTGTTGATTCACATAGAAGGTGCGGCTTATTTCGTCCAGCAAGGTGCGGGCGAGTGCGCCTATCGCCGAGCGGTTGTCGGCGTCCATCGGCAGGTCGTCGACGAACATGGCGAACTCATCGCCCGCCAGCCGGCCGATGACCGTGTCCTTGCTCAAGTTTCTGGTGAGGCGCTCGCTCAAGATTTCCAGGGTCCGGTCGCCCGCGGCATGGCCGAAGGTGTCGTTGACCTCCTTGAACCGGTCCAAATCCAGGTACAGCAGCGCGAGCGAGCGCTGGCCGCGGCGCGCGCGTGCAATGGCCTGCTGCAGCAAATGCTGAAACTGCATGCGATTCGGCATTTTGGTCAGCGTGTCGTAGCGGGCCAGATAGCGGATGCGGCGCTCGGCGCGCTTGCGCTCGGTGATGTTGCGGGCGACGTAAATGTTGCCCTGGAACTGCGGATCCTGCGTGCTGATCGACGAGCCGGCCATGGAGACCGGAATGGTCTGCCCGCTGGCCGTGCGCAGCACGGTCTCGCGCGCTTCGGACGCCGAGTTGCTCAGGTCGAGCGCCCCGCGATGCGCTTCGTCGATGAAGCTGACCAGGGGCTTGCCGAGCAGATCGGCTTCCTGATAGCCGAGCAATCGCTGCGTCGCCTCGTTGCAGCTCTTGACGATGCCGTCGGGCGAAGTCACGAAGACGGCATCGCTCAAGCTGTTGAGCACGGTGTTCAGATAGTTCTTGGTGATGGTGGTTTCGTTGAGCTTCTGCCGCATGCGCTCGAGCGCGAATTGTAGGTCGCCGAGCTCGTCATGCCGCACCACGGCGAGGGGCCGGGTGTAGTCGCCTTGGCCGATTTGATCGGCGCTCTTGACCAGCGCGGTGATCGGTCCCTCGAGCTGCTTGGCGACGAACCAGGCGCCGGCCAGCCCCAAGAGCACGAGCGGCAAGGTGATGCCGGCAAGCAAGCCGCGCATGCGCTTGATCTGCATGCCCTGCCGGCTCTCGAGCTCCTTGCGTATGCTGGCAAGGGTTTCGCGCATCTCGCCGCGGCTCATCCATATCCGCAAGGTGCCGACGCGCTGCACGGGCGCCGATACCAGATTCGAGTGAATGGTGCTTTGGAAGGCGAACCAGTCGTCCGACTGCCGTGCGGCGGGGTCGCCGCCGCGGAACAGCACCGCGCCTTGCGCATCCAAGACCTCGACCCGCTCGATGTCGCGCTCGTCGAGCAGGCGCTCCGCAATCGAGGTGACCGCCGCCTTGTTGCCCGAGCTTAGCGCGGGACCGAGAGAGCTGCCCGTGATCTCGCTCAGGCTGCTCGCGCGCGTTTCCAGGTCCGCTTCCAGCCTCTGCGCGACAGTGGCATAGGTCAGCTGGTTGACGTTCGCGGCATCGATCCGGTGGTCGTAGTACGAGAGGCTTCCCAATAGCAGCGACAGCACGGCACCCACCACGAGTGCCAGCAGCAAGTACTTGGTTTTCAGACTTCGCGCCATTTGACTGGGCATGATACCTGTTCACGCCATGCCCTATAAGGGGCCAGGTACAATCCGCCCAAGATGGGTGCGAAATATGCGTATTGATATCTATTCCGACACGGTTTGCCCCTGGTGCTATCTGGGGAAGCGGCGTTTCGAGCTGGCGGTGGCCGCGCGCCCGCAATACGAGCCGCGCGTGACATGGCGTCCCTTCGAGCTCAATCCCGACATGCCCATCGAAGGGGCCGACCGCGCCGGCTATCTGGCCGCGAAATTCGGCAACGAGGAGCGCATCGCCGCGGCGCATGCCGAATTGACGCGCCAGGGGCAGGCGAGCGGCATCGAATTCCGCTTCGATTTGATCGAGCGCATGCCCAATACCCGCCGCTCGCATCTGCTCATAGCCCACGCGGCGCGTTCCGGCCGCCAGGGGGCCGTTCCCGGCGACAGCCTGGCGGCTGCGGTCAAGGATAGGGTCATGCGCGCCTATTTCGAGGAAGGCTGCGATATCGGGGATATCGAAGTCTTGGTCAGGCTGGGTGTCGAAGCCGGCCTCGCGGAGCGAGAGTGCCGCGCCGCGCTGGTAATGCGCGCCGGTCAGGACGGCGTGATCGCCGCCGAGCGCCACGCCGCGGTGCTCGGAATAACCGGCGTGCCGACCTTCATATTCGACGGTCTCTACACCGTGTCGGGTGCGCAGGAGGTCGGAACCCTGGCCCGTGTGTTCGATCAGGTAGCCGAGTTCGCCGCCGCACGCGACGTGGCGTCGTGAACGACGGCGAACTGACGGGGCAGCTTCGCAGTCACGTCGCCGACGTGGCCGACCCGCCATGCACGCTGCACCTGCACGCGGTTGCGGCCTTTTTGAATTTGCGCCGTGCGGCCTTGGCCGACGGCTTCGATCCGGTGCCGCTGAGCAGTTTTCGCGGGTTTTCGCGCCAGCTGGCCATATGGAACGGAAAATACAGCGGCGAGAAACCCATGCTCGACGCATCCGGCCGGCCCATCGACGCAAGCGGGCTCGGCTCCCGCGAGCGCATCCAGGCGATTCTATTGTGGTCCGCGCTTCCCGGAGCGAGCCGGCATCACTGGGGCACGGATGTCGACCTCATCGATGCTCGAGCCACGCCGCCGGACTATCGGCCCCAGCTGACGCCGGAGGAGTTCGCGCCCGGCGGGCCGTATGCCGCGCTGGCCGCGTGGCTGGAAGCCAACGCGGCCCGGTTCGGATTTTTCCGCCCCTATCGCGGCGTGCTCTCGGGCGTGCAGGCCGAACCCTGGCATCACAGCTTCGCACCCGTGGCCGAAAATGCGCGCCGCGCGCTGACCCCCGGGGTGTTGCATAAAGCCCTCGCAGCGTCCCCGATACTCGGCAAAGAAGAGATACTCGCGCAACTCGACGCGTTGCACGAGCGCTACGTCGGCAGCATCGATTGGCCTTAGCGAGCGTGCCGCGCGAGACACGCCATGGTTGGTGAGCCGCGCCGTTAAGCCCAGAGGGCTTTCAGGTGGGTCAGCATGAGGCCGCGTACCTGGCCTATTTGATTGTCGCCCGAGGTGAACAGCGGCGGATTTCGCCGCAGCAAAACCCACCGTTCGGTGCGCAGCACCCGGTTCAAGAAAACCAGGTTGCGATCTATCGCCTCTAGATAGGGATTCTTGCCGCCGAACAGGGGTTCGACATAGTGGTAGGCATGCTCGAACTCCCCTTCGAGGCGCTGTACGCGGGTCTCGCGCACGAATTCCGGAGTCTGCCGCAGCAAATCCAGGCCCGAGCTGTACTTCACCAGCAAAGCGCCATCGGTGCCGGTCGCGGCCGCCACTCCGCCGAGCACGAACTCCGGATACAGCCGGTCACGGCACTTCTCGAGATAGCATCGATCGGCCATCTGCGCGATCAAATCCGCGGTGCCGAGCAGATGTCCCAGCTTGCGATCGCGCGCGTCAGCCAGTTGAATCTGGTCGAGCTTGATCTCATAACCCGTGAAGTGAACGATTCGGGTCGAGACCGGGACCCAGCTCTCCATGCCGATGGTCGGGAGGAATCGAGCCAAGAAGCGCGCGCTGCGCGTCACGTGGTAGAGGGTGAACTCGGCGCCGTTGCGATGCTGCCGATCGCCGTACTCGCGTATGTATCCGGCATCGTGAAACAGGGAGGTGACCAGTCCCATGACCACCCGCTCGGCGCCGAAACGCATGCGAGGCTCGACGCTGCGCTCGTAGCCGACCACCAGGCGCGTCATGGCCAAGGTCATATCCAGAGAATGCTGGCGGTCGTGGTAGACCGTGTCGACGCCGTGGTAACCCGGCATGCGGCCGGTGAAGAGCTTGTCGAACTCGTCGAACGCAACGGCCACTCGATCGAAGGACTCGCCGGGAAAGGCGGCCGTAAACAATTCACGCACCGCAGCGGTCACCGCCGCCGTGGAACTGACTTGTACCGAATTGGTGACGTCGTAGTCGTTTCGGCGTAGGTCATGCATCCGACAGAGTTTAGGCGCTTAGCCCCGCGGGCGCCATGTGCCTGGTTCTCCTTTGCCAAAACTCTTTTGCGCCGCAGCGGATATGTCAAAGTCCTGCGAGCGTTAAGTCAATAGACTTTCAAGCCGCCATACTTATGTTTGATGCGACGCGCCAAGGTGGCATAGCCCAACCAGAAGCCGACGATCAGGGTGAGCAGCACTACACCGGCATCTATCCACGCGGGCATCGAGAGTTGCGTCGATGGCCCCGCAGCGGCGCTGGGCGGCTGCGCACCAGGACCACCCGCCAGCGCCGCGGCTGAGCCCGCCGACGGCGCCAGCGCCGCATTGGCGGCCACTAGCTCGGATTGCTTGGCCGCAAGCTCACGCTTGAGCTGCTCGACCTCGCTGCGCGCCGCCGCTTCGGCCAACGCCGGCGTCGTCGCGCGGCTGCGATCCAGTTCATCCTGCAGCTGCTTGATACGCACCACCGCGGGTTCTTGGGTGGTGAGGTAGGCGGATTTGACCCACCCGACGCTGCCGTCGCTCAAGCGAACCTGGGTGAAGTCCCCGTTGACCTGCAGCGTTTCCACGCTGGCTCCGGAATGCAGGGTGGTGAGCCGCTGGCCCTGGTTGTTCTGCTCGGAATAGACCCCGAGCACGAGTTCGTCGCTGACGTATGCCGTCGCGGCCGTGGCCCGCGCCGCCAGCACTGCCAACGTCAGGGCGAGCAGCCATTTCATGCGGCGATTCCCGTTTGCTTGAGCAGCGGCCGCACGTCGGGCTCGCGTCCGCGAAACCGAACGAAGGCGTCCATGGCGTCGAGGCTGCCGCCGCGCGCCAGAATCGAATCGCGAAACCGCTCCGCGGTGGCACCATCGAACACGCCTGCCTCTTCGAACGCCTCGAACGCGTCGGCCGCGAGCACTTCCGCCCATTTGTAGCTGTAGTAGCCCGCGGCGTAACCGCCGGCGAATATATGGGCAAAGCTCGCCGGCATTCGATTGAAAGCCGCCGCAGGCACCACCGCCACCCGCCGCCGCACGCCGGCGAGCGTCTCGGCGACCTGCGCGCCTGCGCGAGGATCGAAGTTCGCGTGCAGCTCAAAATCGAAGCTGGCAAGCTCGATTTGCCGCAGCGTGTCCAGCGCGGCGTTGAAGGTACGCGTGCCGAGCAGCCGCTTCAGCATGTCGACGGGCAAGGGCTCGCCGCTTTCCACGTGCGCGGAAATCAGCGGCAGAACCTCGGGACGCCACACGAAGTTCTCCATGAATTGGCTGGGAAGCTCCACCGCGTCCCAGGCCACGCCGTTGATTCCGGCAATGCTGGGGTAGGCCACGCGCGTCAGCATGTGGTGCAGACCGTGACCGAACTCATGGAACAGCGTGGTCACCTCGTCATGGGTCAGCAGCGACGGGGCGCCGCCCACCGGCGCGGTGAAATTGCACACCAGCTGCGCTACCGGGAGGGTGGTTCCCGCGGGCAGCGACTTGGCTATGACGCATTCGTCCATCCACGCGCCGCTGCGCTTCTCGACCCGCGAATACGGATCGAGGAAGAATCCGGCGACGCCGCGGCCGTTTTGATCGACCAGATCGTAGTAGCGCACGCTGGGATGCCACACGCCGACCCCGGGCCGTTCCTGGACCGCGATCCCGTAGAGACGCTGAATCAGTGCGAATAG
The DNA here is from genome assembly GCA_963837435.1 of uncultured Gammaproteobacteria bacterium. Lineage (GTDB taxonomy): Bacteria > Pseudomonadota > Gammaproteobacteria > Steroidobacterales > Steroidobacteraceae > Bog-1198. Next base: position 367,093 of record CAWINJ010000004.1, on the reverse strand, counting down.
GCCGCTCAATACCTTGGGCAGCGGAAAATACGGCCGCAGCGCTTCCTGCGACACCTTGAAGCGGCTCTCCTGCAGGCGCTCGCTGTAGAACGCCATGTCCCAGGCATTGAGTTTGCGGCCCGCAAATTCCTCGAGGTCGGAAAATTCCTGGCGCGCCGCCGGCAGACAGCGGCGCGCCAAATCCTCCAGGAAGGCCAGCACTTGCTTGCTGCTCTTCGCCATCCGCGTCGCCAGGGCATAGTCGGCGAAGTTCTCGAAGCCGACCAGGCGGGCCAGCTCATGGCGCAGCGGCAGGATCTCGGCAATGAGGGGGTTGTTGTCGAATCTGCCCGCGCTCGGGCCCAACTCGGAGGCCCTCGTGATCCACGCCTCGTAGATGTCGCGCCGCAGTTTCTCGCTTTCGGCGCTCGCCATGATGGTCATGTAAGTGGGCTGGTCCAGCTTGAACAGCCAGCCCGGCTGATTCGCCTCGCGCGCATCTGCGGCGGCGCGGTCAACGGCGTTGGCAGCCAAGCCGGCCAGTTCCGAGCCGTCGGTGACGCTGCGCGTATAGGCGCGCCCGGCATCGAGCACGTTCTCCGTGAACTTGGTGGCCAGCTGCGCCAGCCGCTGCGCCACTTCGCGGTAGCGAGTCTTCTCTTCGGAGCCCAGATTCACGCCGGCCAGCCGAAAATCTCGCAGCGCGTTCTGCACCACCTTGCGTTGCGAGGGATCGAGCCTGGCGCCTTCGTGCTGCAGCACGTGGGCATATCCCGCCTGCAATCCGGCGTTCTGGCCCAACTCCGTGGAATAAGCGGTCAGCAGCGGCACGCATTCGTTGTACGCCTCGCGCATCTGCGCGGAATTCGCGACGGCATTCAAATGGCCTATCGGGCTCCATACGCGGCTCAGCCGGTAGCTCAATTCCTCGACGGGTATGACCAGGGAGGCAAAGGTCGGGTTGGGCTGCCCGATCAGGTCCGCGATGCGTTGCCGATTCTCCGCCAGTACTTTTTCCAGCGCCGGACGGGCGTGCTGCGCCTCGATGCGCCCGAAGGCCGGTAGCGATTCTAGTTCCAGGAGTGGGTTGTTCACCGCGAGGATTCTATCAGACGTGAGTCAACATCCAGGTGAGAGCGGCGCTGCTGCCGAGGAAGCCGCAGATGCCGGTCAGCGCACGGCGCCGGAATCTGCGGGCCAGAGTCTCGGCGTCCGACGCGGCCAGCAGAAACGCGCGGCCATCCATCGGATCGCCGAGGACGTTGACCGACGGCGGCCTCGCTTCGGCGGCGCGCCCGTCGAGTACCTGCCGGCGTGCGGCCGCGCGCGCCTGCTCCCATTCGCCGGCGTTCAATGTGCCGTCGTGGTTGGTGTCGAAGCGCGCGAGCAGGGCCGCCTGGTCCTTCTTCCATTCGTGCAGCAGATCGGCCGCAGCCGAGTCGGGGTCCTCTACGCTTGCGCCCCCGAGGCTGCGGAAAGCGCCGATGGCGTAGACATGTTCGCGAGCCTGCAGGCGATGCTCCGTGTAGCGATATTTGTCGGTTAGGACGCTGTCGACCAGCCGGCCGAAAATTCCGGTGCCGTCGGGTATGTGCACGTCCGGCCATTCGCTCGGTCCGTACCAGACGTCGCTCGCCCCGGGAAAAACCTCGGCGCCGCGCGGGTCGATCAGGCATTGACCGGTGCCGTCGTCCAGAACGAAGGGTTCGGTGCTGGTATCGCTCTGAATCGTGGACCAGGCACGCGATCGGCCCGAGGAGCGCCGCTCCTCGATCTTGTAGCGCCACCAAGCGCAGGGTTTACCCGTCAGGGGCGCCTTGTTGTGGGAATCGGGCGCGGGAATGCCGAGTCCGCTGATTTCGACATACCCCTGCGCCGCGGAGCGCACGCGCGAGGTCGGCGTGTCCTCGATGATGCGGTTCTTGGCCCACGCCTTGAAGGCATACCAAAACGAATAGGCGGCGGCCGCGGCCAGCCCGGCGACGATCAGCCAAAATTTGAATCGATTGCCGGACATGTCCGGATGGAATCTTTGCGTGTCGTGTCGTTAAGTGCCGAAGAGGGCGCCGACCTCCACGTCGCGCTTTTCCTCGTTCGTGAATTCCAGCAGCTGAGCCGGCAGGAACCCGAATCTCTGTGCGATCAGCACGTCCGGAAACACCTTGACCCGAATGTTGTTCAAATTGACCTGATCGTTGTAGAGCTCGCGCCGGTCGGCGATGGACTCTTCCAGGGCGGTGATCCTGCCCTGCAATTGCTTGAAGGTTTCGTCGCTCTTCAGCTGCGGATAGCTTTCGGCCACCGCGAACAGCCGGCCGACTCCGGCGCGCAGCTGCTGCTCGGCCGCGCCGACCGCGGCGATGTTTCCCGAGGTGCTCGCTTGATTGACCGATGCCCGGGCCCGCATCACTTTCTCGAGAGTCTCTTGCTCGAATTGCATGTAGCGCTTGCAGGTTTCGACCAGCTTCGGCAGCTCGTCGTGCCGCTGTTTCAGCAGCACATCGATGTTCGCCCACGCCACCTTGACGTTCTCGCGCAGGCTCACCAGCCCGTTGTAAATGCCGACCAGATAAACGGCCAACACCAGGCTTAGGGCCAGGATCACGACTACACCTATCATCGCAGCACCTCATCCCGCGAGTTATGAGCCCGCGCAGTATATCATTGCGTTTTACGCGTCTTTCGGCATGGAGTTCACAGTGTCTGAGCAAGCCTTCGATCTCATCAGCATCGGCGGCGGCAGCGGCGGCCTGGCCTGCGCGCAGCGCGCCGCGGAATACGGCGCCAAGGTCGCGGTGATCGAATCGCAGCGCCTGGGAGGAACCTGCGTGAATGTCGGCTGCGTCCCGAAGAAAGTCATGTGGAACGCGGCGAGCGTGGCCCTCGGACTTGCGGACGCGGCCGACTACGGGTTCAACGTCGTTGTGGGCGGAAACGACTGGCAGGTCCTGAAGCGCAAGCGCGATGCCTACGTGCTGCGGCTGAACGGCATCTATGAGCGCAACCTGGCGGCCAAGGGGGTGGCCTACGTGCGCGGCGCGGCCCGCTTCATCGACAAGGGCACCATCGAGGTCAATGGCGGACGCATGACGGCGCGGCACATCGTGATCGCGACCGGAGGCAGGCCCACGGTGCCGGCGTTGCCGGGAGCGGATCTGGGCATCACGTCGGATGGCTTTTTTGCGCTCGAACAGCGCCCGCGCCGCGTGGCCATCGTCGGCAGCGGCTATGTTGCGTGCGAGCTGGCAGGAGCCTTCCACGAGCTAGGCAGCGAGGTGCAATTGTTCATTCGCAAAGATCATTTGCTGACCAGCTTCGATGTGATGCTCGGGAAGTCCCTGATGCGCGAAATGACTGAGCAGGGCATCGCCATTCATTCTCACGTGATTCCGGCGCGGATTCGCGAGGAATCGGGCCTGAAGTCCCTGGTCGCGGAGGATGGCAGGGAGTTTTCCGGATTCGATTGCCTGCTTTGGGGAATCGGGCGGGCCGCCAATGTGGCGGCGCTGGATTTGAGCAAGGCGGGCGTCGACGTGGATGACGGCGACTATGTGGTGACGGACGCGTTCCAGAACACCAACGTTCCGGGCGTCTACGCCATCGGGGACGTCACCGGCCGCGCCGCGCTGACTCCCGTGGCCATCGCCGCCGGCCGGCGCCTGAGCGACCGTCTGTTCGGCGGCAAAGCCGATCGCCGCCTGGAATACAGCATGATTCCCACCGTGGTGTTCACCCATCCGCCCATCGGAACCGTGGGGGCGAGCGAGGCCGAAGCGCGCGCTCAGCATGGGGACGCCGTGAGGGTTTACGTGGCCGACTTCACGCCGATGTACCACGCGCTGACGGCGCGCAAGACGCAGACCGATATGAAGCTGGTTTGCGTGGGCCCGGAACAGCGCATCATCGGCTGCCACATCATCGGTACCGGCGCCGATGAGATGCTGCAGGGGTTTGCGGTGGCGATTCGCATGGGGGCGACGAAGCGGGATTTCGACGATACCGTAGCGATTCACCCGACGAGCGCAGAAGAGCTGGTGACGATGCGCTGACACAGCCTCCCGGACGAAGTCTCCTACCGATCGGCACTACGGCGCCAAAGGCTTCTGTGCCTCTACGCGTGTTGCGCGAGCGCCTGCAACACAGGCTTGGTGTCCGGCCGCACGCCCCGCCAGAGCAAGAATGATTCGGCCGCCTGCTCGACCAGCATGCCCCAGCCCTTGGTGGTGCGCGCCGCGTGCAGCGATTTGGCCCACAAAGTGAAAGGTGTATGGCCGCGGCCGTACGCCATGTCGTAGCAAATCGTCTCTTCGCCGACCAGACCGACCGGCATCTCAGGCATCTCGCCTTGCAGGCTTGCCGAGGTGGCGTTGATGATGAGGTCGTAGGGCGGCCCCTGGATGTCGGCGAACCCGCAGCCTGAGATTTGACCCATGTCGGCGAACTCGGACGCCAGCTTGCGGGCGCGTTCGGGCGTACGGTTGGCAATGACCACCTCGCCCAAGTCGCGTTCCATCAAGGGTCCCAGCACCCCGCGCACCGCGCCTCCTGCCCCCAGGATCAAGATTCGCTTGCCGGGAAGAGCGATGACTAGATTGCGCTCGAGATCGGCGGTCAATCCGAGCCCGTCGGTGTTGTCGCCGAGCAGGGAGGTGTTGTCGAAAAAGGCGATGGTGTTGACCGCCTGGGCGCGTTCGGCGCGCGGAGTGAGCTCGTTGACGAGTTCCGCCGCCGCCTGCTTGTGAGGCAGCGTAACGTTCAAGCCGCGCACTCCCGCTGCGAACAGGTGCAAGGCCTCACGCCTGAAGTTGTTCGGGGCGATGTCGAACAGCCGGTACACCAGGTTCTGGGCGGTCGCCTTGGCAAACATCCCGTGGATGAAGGGCGACCAACTATGGGCGATGGGGTGCCCCACGACCCCGTATTGATCCGGCGTGTCTGGAACCAGGCTTGGATTCACTCTGCCAGCCACCCTGCTGCGCGCTTGGCGAAATATGTCAAAATGCCATCCGCTCCGGCGCGCTTCATAGAAACCAAAGTTTCCAGCGCCACGGCGCGTTCGTCCACCCATCCGTGGCCGGCCGCGGCCATGATCATCGAGTATTCGCCGCTGACCTGGTAGACAAACGTGGGCATGCCGAAGCGCTCCTTGACGCGCCGCACAATGTCGAGGTACGGCAGCCCCGGCTTGACCATGACCATATCCGCCCCCTCGCTGATATCGAGAGCGACTTCCCGAAGCGCCTCATCGGAGTTGCCGGGGTCCATTTGATAGGTGTGCTTGTTGCCGCCTCCGAGCTGCGCCGCCGACCCTACGGCTTCGCGGAAGGGTCCGTAAAAGCTCGACGCATACTTTGCCGCATACGCCAGAATCCGCGTATTGACCAAACCGGCCGTCTCGAAGGCCGTACGGATGGCGGCGATGCGTCCGTCCATCATGTCCGACGGCGCCACCACATCGGCGCCGGCATCCGCATGCGAGCGCGCCTGGCGCACCAGGGTTTCGACCGTCAAATCGTTCAATACATAGCCCGCCCCATCGATGAGACCGTCCTGGCCATGGGTGGTAAACGGATCGAGCGCCACGTCGGTGATGACGCCGAGGCCGGGAAACTCCTTCTTTACCGCCCTCACCGCCGTCTGCGCAATGCCGTCCGGGTTCCAGGATTCGCGCGCATCCAGCGTCTTTTTCTCCTTGGGGGTGACCGGGAACAGGGCAATGGCGGGAATCTTCAGGCGCACCAGGATTTCGCATTCGCGCAGCAATTGATCGATGGAGAGGCGTTCGACCCCCGGCATGGATGCCACGGGTTGCCGCTCGCCGCGGCCCTCGACCACGAAAATCGGGTAGATCAAAGCATCCACGCTCAAATGGGTTTCGCGCATCAATCGGCGGGAAAACTCATCGCGGCGCATGCGCCGCATGCGGGTATTCGGAAATGAATTCACCGTGGTTCCGGTCATCTGGATTGTGACTCCTGGCAATACCCTCAGCGCGGCGAATTACCCATCCTCGGCCCCGGTCCCGGCCCTAAGGCGTCGGCGGCATCGGCGTAACGCGGTAATATCGCGCGGAAGACATCTTAAGCTGGGTGCCGATTTAACCATGAAGGATCAGGTTGGCGGAAATCAGAAGCGCGCCCGCTTCCAGGCGTTATGCCAGTCGCTGCGCCCGGATCTGCTGCGCTTCGCCTTCTGGTTGGCTCGCGACCGTGCTTTGGCCGAAGATGTGGTCCAGGAAACCATGTTGCGGGCCTGGAAGGCGCAGGATTCGCTTCTGGACGAGGCTGCCGCCAAGCCTTGGTTTTTGACCATCATCCGCCGGGAATACGCCCGCAGCTTCGAACGCAAGCGCTTCGTGACGGTCGATGTGGACGAATTGGTCGCTCGAGAGGAGCCCATGCTGGCCGCCGCCGAGGAACAAGATATCGCAGAACTGCGCGCTGCGATGTTCAAGCTGCCGGACGAATACCGCGAGCCGCTGGTGCTGCAGGTGCTCATGGGCTTGTCTACCGCGGAAATCGCCCGCGAACTCGATCTCTCGGCGGCCGCCGTGCTGACTCGGCTGTTTCGGGCGCGCAAGCAGCTGCGGACGCTGTGCGGCGAGGATACGAGCTTGGATCCGCAAGAATGATGGACTGCGCCCACTATCGACGGACGCTGATGGTCGACCCTCACGACCCCGACCCGGCATTGAGCGAGCACCGCGCCGCCTGCCACGACTGCAATCTCTTTACGCAGCGGCTGCTGCAATTCGAGTCGCGCCTCGAGCGCGCCCTGGGAGTTCCGGTCGCAGGCCCGAAGGCTGCGCCGCCATCGGAAGCCGATGCGCCCCCGAATCGAGTGGTGCCGCTGCGCCGCAAATCGCCGACAGCGGCCCCTGCGCTGCCGTATCGCAAGGGCTGGCTGACCATGGCGGCCAGCTTCCTGTTGGCCCTGGTCGTGGCGGGAGGGCTTTGGCTGAGCGCCCCGGGTTCCAGCCTCGCGGCCGACGTGGTGACCCATATGGCCGGAGAGCCCGACGCGTGGCGGCGCACCGATGTGCCCGTGCCCATGCCGGCGCTGATGCAGGTGCTGCATGACTCGCGGCTGCGCTTGGGCGCCGGCGCCGGCATCGTCAGCTATGCGGCCAGCTGCGAGTTTCGCGGGCACCGAGTTCCCCATCTGGTCGTACAAACCGAATCAGGGCCGGTCACCGTGATGGTGCTGGTGCACGAAGCCGTGTCCAAACCCGTGAAATTCGACGAACAGGGTTATCGCGGAGTCATCGTCCCCGTGGCCGGCCACGGCAGTCTCGCCGTCCTCACGCAGGGTGCGGCCACGGATATGAATACCGTCCAACACATCGCCACGCGAGTACTCGATTCCATCGTGTGGACGGGCTGACCGCGCAGACTCAAATCCCCACTTCGCCGAGCAAGTCGACCAGCCGCCGCGCGCTGGCGGCCAGGGTGGGATGAGCAGCCTCGAATTGGACCGCGATTCTCTCCAGGCGGTCGGGGAGCGATCCATGCTTCGAAGGCGGCGAATCGGCGGGCTTGTCGATCAAGCGATTGATGTCGCGCATCATCTCGCTCAGCGATTCCCTCGACTTGGGATCCTCTCGCAGCGCCGCAGTCAGTTCCGCATGCAGCTTGGCAACCAGATCGCGTAAGGCACTATTGTCCATAGAGAGTCCTGAAGAATCACATTGCGAAGCGTAAACCCGGCCTATTGTGCCACTCGCTCGGGTGTCAGTCGGAGTACTTCCACATAGCCGGCTCCGGGCGCGGCGATCCCACGATGAATGGCCGCATAGGCCTCCGCCAAGTACTCATCGGCCCCATAGGGCGGATTGACCATCAGCAAACCGCTGCCGGCCAACCCGACCCCGGCGTCGTCCGGGTGAACCGCGAGGTCGGCGAGCAGCATTTTCGGAATTCCGAGCGCCTCGAAGCGCCCATGCACCATGCTGCGCTGTGACGCGCTGCGGATGGGGTACCACATCAGATAGATGCCGTTCGGCCAGCGGCGATAGGCCTCTTCGAACGCCTTCAGCATTTGCTTCAGCTCATCGAGGCTTTCGTAAGGCGGATCGATCAATACCAGGCCGCGGCGCTCTTCCGGCGGCAGGAAGGCCTTGAGAGCGGCGTAGCCATCGCCGATTTCCGTGCGGAGCCGGCCCAGCGACTCGATCTCGCGCTCCGCGGCGCGCGCCTCCGCCGGCATCACTTCCACGAATAGCGCGCGATCCTGCGGGCGCAAGCCGCCCGCAATCAAGGCCGGCGAGCCGGGATAGCGCGCCAGGCGCTTACCGCGGCGCGCACGGATACTTGCGAGGTAGTCGGCCAGCGGCGCAGCGTCCATGCTGGTTTCGATCAAGCGCTGTATCCCGCGTCCGGCCTCGCCGGATTTTTGTGCTTCCGGCGCCTGCAAGTCGTAGTATCCGCGGCCCGCGTGGCTGTCGAGCGCGAAGAATGGCGCGTCCTTGCGCTGCAATGCGCCGAGGCAATACACCAGGGCGACGTGTTTGGCCACGTCCGCGAAGTTTCCGGCGTGATAAATGTGCTTGTAGTTCATCGCGCTTCATTGTGCCTGGATCGCGGTGCTCGCATGCGCATCCGCCGGATCATACAGTAGCTGCGCCGACCGGAGCTCTGCCGGTTTCCCGCGCGCATCATCGCGGCGGCAATCGCTCGAAGCTCGGTAAGCCATCGGGGATTTGATGGAAAGCCTGCTTGTCGACGGTATAGATCGCCATCTGAGGCCTGCCGAACAGGCCTGGCTGGTCGAGCGTGCCGACTTTCAGAATCACGGCGTGTAGACCCGGTCGTCGCGTGGTCAGATGCGTCCCGCACTCCGCGCAGAACTCCCGCGTGACGGCGCCCTCGAGGTCGCGGCGCGCGAATCGCTTGGGCGTCCCCTTGATGTACGTGAAGCCGGCGGGCGGCATGAGGAGAAACATATTCGGAGCGCCGCCGCTGATGTACTGGCATTCGCGGCAATGGCATTGAGCCTTCAACATCGGCTCCCCTTCGGCTACGTAGCGCACCTCACCGCAATAGCAACCGCCGTCCAGTTTCATACCCTTCTCCCGATCCCGACCATCGTTCCCGTGTGCATAGCGTACCGTGCCCGAGGGCGCAAATCTCAACCTGCGGGCGCCCGGACCTCGCCAGGCATCCGACGCGCCTCGCGCCGCTGCACGGCGTTCTGCAAAATGATACGGCGCCGATGATCGTCGACAATCCCCCATTCTTTGATTTCCTCCAAGGATCGAAAGCAGCCGAGACAGGTAAGGTCATCGTCCAGGCAGCAATTTCGAACACACGGGGATTGTGCGGAGCCGTCGATATCACTCATATAGGCTGAGATCAGTGGGTCGAGCGCAATTGGGTAGCTTCGGATTGGATCACAGCGGCCCAGGGGAAACCGGGCAATCCATCACAACGACAGCCCTGGGCGATGTGTGCCCCATCGCGGGCGCAGAGGGGCGCCCCGCGCCGCGCCGTGCGGCGCGAGGGTTGCCGCGCGCGGGCCGAGGCGGTACCGTGCCCAGCTCCTGACAACTCACCAAGGTAGAATCATGGCCAATCGACTCTTGCCGTTGCGCGACCTGACTGCACCCATGGAGAAGGACGCACCCTGGCCGGGGACCGCGGTGAGCGGCGATCCGCATACCAAGACCTGGAATCTGCACACCTCGGATGACGGAAAAATTCTCGCGGGCATTTGGGAATCGAGCCCCGGAGTCTGGAAAATCGACTACGACGCCTGGGAATACTGCCATTTGCTCGCCGGACGCTGCACCGTCGAGATCGAGGGCAAACCGCCGGTGACGCTCAAGAGCGGCGATGTGTTCATCGTCGAGACCGGCGCGAAAGGCACATGGACGGTGCACGAGAACTTGCGCAAGTACTACGTATTCGCACTCGGGCACTGACTCAGAACGTATATCCGACGCCGAATTGCAGGATATCGCAGTCGTGATCGTCGCCCGTGCCGATTCTGTCCCACACCACCCGCGCCAGCCAATGCGGCGTCAATGAGTAGGCGACGGTCACGGAGACGATGACCGACAGATTGGACGGCCTGTCCGCGTCCTGCAGACTGTCGTCTTCGCTCACGATGAAGCCGCCCGCGCCGACGCCCACGCTGAGCTGCGAGGTGAGGTGCTGCTCCAACCAGAGCTGGGCGGCAAATCCATCGCGCCAATTGAGAAGCGTCCCTTGGCCCGCGATGAAGGTCACCGACGCGGTAAAATGATCGCTGAGCGACCTGCGGGCGCCGAGGCCTTCCGACAGTCCGGTTTCGGAGTGCGTGGTGTTGCCGACCCGCTCCCCCAGCAGGCCGTCGACTTCCCAAGCGGGCGCTGCCTGCGGCGCGGTGTCGGAACTGCTTGCGGCCGGAGACAAGTCGAACTTGGATGAGAAGCGATAACCCACGCCCACCGCCAGCGCGGTTGAGGAGTACTTGTCGGAGGCCGACACTTCATTGGCGCGCAGGTAGGTAAACCAGTGGTTTGGGAAATACCAGTCCGCCGCTGCGCTGGCGATCGCGCCCCAACCGTGCGCGTCGTGAAATTCCGGATCGGGGTTCAACGCATGGGTGTCGTAGTAGCGGTATGGCCCGAGACCTGCTTCGAACACCAGACCCAGCGGATCCGCCTTGCTGTGCCACCACAGCTGCACCGCCTGTCCGTCGCGGTGATTATTCGGCAAGTGCCCCTCGTTGAGCCAGACGAAGCTGGCGGCAAAGTGCTCGAACAGGGGTTCGCGGTACTCGAGACCCCAGGTATAGGTCTTGCTGTCCGTATTATTGGATTCGAGCCTGCCGTCGAAGCCGTCAAGTTCCGCGGCGCAGGCGGGGCCTCCCGGCCGCAAGCACGCGCACGGCAGAGCAAGCAAGCCGAGAGCGGCGGCGAGACAACGGCTTTTTACTTGCGGGCCCGACATCGGTGCGTCATTGCTTGAAGTGTACGGTGCAATGCCGGGCGCGGACGCGAGCTTCGAGGCAATCTTGAGTCAAGCCCGCGCAAAGAAATGCCAACGCGTCCAAGCGCCGCCGCAGCGGCCGCTGGGCTCAACCTCGATCCAGTTCCGCAAGATAGTCGCGCGGCCGCAAAAATTCCCGGTAGAGCCGTTCTTCGGGTGATCCGGGTTCGGGATGCCAATCGTAATCCCAGCGCACCAGCGGCGGCATCGACATGAGAATCGACTCGGTCCGTCCGCGGGATTGCAGCCCGAACAACGTGCCGCGATCGTAGACCAAATTGAATTCGGCGTAGCGGCCGCGCCGGTACAGCTGAAAGCGGCGCTCCCGCTCGCCGAAGGCTTGATCCCTGCGGCGCTCCACGATGGGCATGTAGCCGGGCAGAAAATGATCGCCGACGCTGCGCAGGAAGACGAATGATTGCTCGAAGCCTCCCTGATTCAAGTCGTCGAAGAACAGGCCGCCGACGCCGCGTGTTTCGTTTCGGTGCGGCAGAAAGAAATAGCGGTCGCACCACGCCTTGTACTTCTCGTAAGCGCCGGCGCCGAACGGCCGGCAGGCGTCGCGCGCCGTGCGGTGCCAGTGCAATACGTCCTCGTCATAGGGATAGTACGGCGTGAGATCGAATCCTCCCCCGAACCACCAAACCGCGGGCCCGGCACTCGGGGAGACCGCCAGGAAGCGCACATTGCAATGGGTCGTCGGGACATGTGGGTTTCTCGGATGAAACACCAGCGACAAGCCCAAGGCCTCGAAGGGCGCTCCGGCAATCTCCGGACGCAGCGCGGATGCGGAAGAGGGCAGCGTGTCGCCGAATACATGCGAGAACGACACGCCCGCACGTTCGAAGATCGCGCCCTCGCTCAGGATACGGCTCTCGCCGCCTCCGCCTTCCGGTCTGGCCCAGGGATCGCGCCGGAATTTTACGACGTCGACCGCCTCCACGGCCGCGGTGATCCGGTCGTGCAGGTCGTTCAAGTAGCGCTTGACCGCTGATGCATCCATTGAGGACTACGGCTTCTTCTTTGCCGAACTCTTTTTGGCCTTGGGTTTGGATTTCGCAGCCGGCGCGGCCTTAGCAGGCGCCTTCTTGTCGCTCGACGCTTTCGCGCCCTTGGCTGCCAGCCGGGCCGGCGCCGCGTGAGCCGCCGCCGCGGATCGCGCCCCCGTTGCCGAAGCTGCGGAAGTTGCCGCCGCCGCGCCCTTGGCTGTCCCGGCAGCGCGCTTCTTGGGCGCGCCGGCGGCCGCCAGTCCATTGGTTGCGGCTTTCCCGGCCGTTTCCTTGGACTTCCCGTTGGCGCCTTTGCCGTTTTTACGGCCCCACCTGCCGAAAGTACGTGCCGGCGCCGCCGCCAAGAGAGCTTGGCACTCCTCCAAGGTCAGACTCTTCGGTTCCTTGCCCTTGGGGATTTTCGCATTGCGCGACTTGTCGGTGATGTAAGGGCCATAGCGGCCGTTCAGCACTTGGATGCCGGCATCCGGAAAATCCAGGATCAAGCGATTCGCGTCCGCGATTTCCTTTTCGCGGATGACTTCCAGTGCACGCTCCGGCGTGATCTCATACGGATCGTCGATTTTGAGCGAAACGTACTTGGCTCCGTACTTCACATAGGGACCAAATCGGCCGACATTGGTGATGATCTCCTCCCCCGCCGCGGTGGTTCCGAGTTTGCGCGGCAATTTGAAGAGCTCGATCGCCTGCGCATGCGTGATCGCGTCCATCTTCTGACCGGGCCTCAGGCCCGCAAAGCGCGGCTTGTCCGCATCGTCCTTGGTGCCGATTTGCACGAAGGGGCCGAATCGCCCCATGCGCACGCTCATCGGCTTGCCGCTCACCGGGTCCAAGCCGAGGTCGCGGGCCTGTGCGACCTCTTCGCGGCTGACCGAAGTTTCGGTATGGTTCACCAGTTCGATGAACGGCCTCCAGAATTTCTCGAGCAGCGGCACCCATTCTTGCTGGCCGTCCGCGACCGCATCGAGGGAATCCTCCATCTTTGCAGTGAAATCGTAGTCCACGTACGTCGTGAAATACTGGGTGAGGAAGCGGCTGACGATCTTGCCGATGTCGGTCGCGGTGAAGCGCCTGCTTTCGATGTCGACATACTGCCGGTCGCGCAGGGTTGAAATGATGGAGGCGTAGGTCGACGGCCGGCCGATGCCGTATTCCTCCAGCGCCTTCACCAGCGACGCCTCGGAGAAGCGCGGCGGCGGCTCGGTGAAATGCTGCGTGGGCACCACGCCCGTCAATTTGACCCGGTCGCCTGGCTGCATCGGCGGCAAGACATGGTCCGAATCGTCCTGAACGACATCGTCCATGCCTTCTTGGTAGACTGAAATATAGCCGGGCTTCACCAGGGTGGACCCATTCGCGCGCAGCACGATGCGCTTCGGGCCGTCCTCGCCGGCGAGCATTTCCACGGCGACCGTGTCGAAGATCGCGGGGGCCATTTGGCAGGCCACGGTGCGCTTCCAGATCAGCGAATATAGGCGGAACTGATCGCTCTCCACTTTCTTCTCGATGTCGGCCGGTAAGACGCTCACGGCCGTGGGGCGTATCGCCTCATGGGCTTCCTGCGCGTTCTTCGATTTGGTCTTGTAAACCCGCGGCTCCTCGGCCAGGCCCGCCTGCCCGTACAGCTGCACGATGACGTCTCGGATCTGGCCCACCGCCTCTTGCGCGAGATTGAGCGAGTCGGTGCGCATGTAGGTGATGAGACCAACCTGGCCCTCGCCGATGTCCACGCCCTCGTACAGCTGTTGCGCCACGCGCATGGTCTTCTGCGCGCTGAAGCTCAATTTGCGCGCGGCTTCCTGCTGCAAGGTCGAGGTCGTGAACGGCGCCGCGGGATTGCGCTTGCGCTGCTTGCGGTCCACCGCCTGCACCGTGAGCGTGCCCTTGGCGGCGGCTTGCAGGCTGCTTTCGACTTCGCGGGCCTGCTGTTCGGTGGTGAAGCTGAACTGCTCGACCTTGACGCCCTGGTATTCGACCAGCTTGCCCGGAAACTTCTGCTCCGCATGCTCGAGCTCGGCGTCGATCGACCAGTATTCCCGGGCGACGAAGGCGTCGATTTCGTCCTCCCGCTCGCAGATCATGCGCAATGCCGGACTCTGCACACGGCCAGCCGACAGACCCGGGCGCACTTTTTTCCACAGCAACGGCGAGAGGTTGAATCCCACCAAGAAATCCAAGGCGCGCCGCGCCTGCTGCGCGTTCACCAGGTCGACCGACAGCTCCCGCGGGCTCGCCATCGCCTCGCGCACCGAAGTTTTGGTGATTTCGTAGAACACGACGCGGCGAACTTCCTTGCCCTCGAGTTCGCCCTGCGCTTTCAGCAGCTCATGCAGATGCCAGGAGATGGCTTCCCCTTCACGGTCGGGGTCGGTCGCCAGAAACAGCGACTTGGCTTTCTTGAGCGCGCGCGAGATGGCGTCGACATGCTTCTGATTGCGTTCGACCACCTGATATTTCATCGCGAATCGGTGCGTCGGGTCGACGGCTCCTTCCTTCGGCACCAAGTCGCGGACGTGGCCGTAGGAGGCAAGGACTTCGAAGTCTTTGCCGAGGTATTTCTTGATGGTCTTCGCCTTGGCCGGCGATTCCACGATAACGAGGTTGCTGCTCAAAGTCGTCTAATGCAGTGCGTCAGAGCGCTCTTCGAAGACCAAGTCTTCCATCTGCGCATAGGCGGATTCTTGTCCAGGTTGGCTGAATAGCACCATCAAGACGACCCATTTCACTTGTTCGATATCGATTTCGTCCGCCTCGAGCGCCATGAGGCGGTCGATGACGAGTTCTCGCTGAGTGCCGGAGAGGATTCTTATGTTCTCCAAATACATGAGATAACCGCGCACATCGGTGTCGAGGCGCAGCAATTCCTGTCCGTTGAAGACTCTTACGGCGCGTGCGGTGGCTTCGGCCACTTTGCCGAGCTGTTCGCCAGAGAGTCCATCCAGCCATTCCAAGGCCCGCCCGACGTCCGCTTCGGCGAATCCCGCCTTCTCCAATTCAAGCTTCAAGACACCGCGATCCGGACGCGGCTCGTCGTCGGCGCTCATGTAATTCTCGAACAGATAGATGAGTAGATCGAGAACGTTATCTTTCACCTCCGGCTCCTAACGACTCGGGAGTAGCGGCCCCCGGGGGCGGCCTGAACGTGGCCTTCGAGCTCGAGGATCAGCATCATCGAGGACACGGCTTCTGGTTTGAATCCGGTACGAACAACCAATATATCGAGGTCCGCGGGAACAAAGCCGAGCGCATCTAACAAGATTTTGTGTTCCTTGTCCATGCCCGATTCGGGAATCGGTGCCGCGCAAGGCCCTGCCGGGTCCTTCGCGCCGGCGGCAGGGAACGCCGAAAAATCCAACTCGCTCAATATGTCATGCGCCGTTTCGGTGAGTTTTGCGCCTTGCCGGATCAATTCGTGGCAGCCGCGGCTCAAGGGACTATGGATCGAGCCGGGCACCGCGAACAGCCCGCGCCCGAGGTCGGCCGCCAGCCGGGCGGTGATCAGGGAACCGCTTCTGCGTGCGGCCTCGACCACCAAAGTCCCCAGGCTCAAGCCGGCAATGATGCCGTTTCGCTGCGGGAAATTCTCCGCTCGAGGAGCAGTGCCCAGCGGGAACCCGCTGACCAAGGCGCCCCGATGCTGGATTTCCAGGCCCACGCCGCGGTTGCACTGCGGGTAGATGACGTCGACCCCCGACCCCAAGACGGCCAGTGTGATCCCCTGCATCCTGAGCGCTCCTCGATGTGCCGCGCTGTCGATCCCCGCGGCGAGGCCGCTGGTGATCGCGAGGCCCCGCGCCGCCAGATATTCGGCGAAGTCCTGGGCGGTCTCCCGGCCTTGAGGGGTGGGATTGCGGCTGCCGACAACGGCGAGTTGCGGGTCGTTCAAGACCTGTGCATTGCCGGCCACGTACAGTGCGATCGGATATCGCTGCGCTTCGCGCAGCAAGGCCGGGTAGCGCGGATCCGTATAGGGCACGATGTGATGGCGCGGGTTCCGCAGCCAGGCCCGCTCCGCAGGACTGGCCGCCGCCTTCGCACTCGACAAGAATTCCCGCGCCGTCGCCGCCACGCCGCAGCGTTCGCGGGAGGCATTGGACGCCCGCACGAAATCTTGGGCCGTCCCGAACCTTTCGAGCGCTCTACCGAGGCCGCCGATGTCGAGCGCGGGCGCGCGCGTCAGCGTCACCCAAGCGCAGGATTCCTCGCTGAGTGGCATGCCGAATTGTCAGGCAGACACTGTCCCGGCGCCGCTCGCCATTGTGGCGGCAATGGGCAGATACGCTTCCTTACGGGTTTTCGACCCGATCGGCTACGCGAATGACGTTCGTGGCCTCCATGATCAGGCCGTAGCTGAGGTGATCGAAGGTCTTGAACACCATGAAGG
Source organism: uncultured Gammaproteobacteria bacterium (assembly GCA_963837435.1). GTDB lineage: Bacteria > Pseudomonadota > Gammaproteobacteria > Steroidobacterales > Steroidobacteraceae > Bog-1198. Next base: position 350,750 of record CAWINJ010000004.1, on the reverse strand, counting down.
TGCCGGTCCGCTCGTCCGGGAGCCGTACCTTCTTGCTGCCCAGGTGCGCCACCGACAGAAAGCCCTTGTTCGCATTATCGGTAATCATCTGGCCGCTTTCATACACGGCCAGTACATTGCCCGGAGCAAGCCCGTCGATTGCGCCGCGATTGATGACCACCACTTCGTACTGACCGATGATGGTCACGCCATTGGAAACGGCCATGATGCGGCCGCTGGTCTTGGTCTTCGGGGCGCTGGGGATGAAATCGAGCGGCACGTCGACGCCGCCGGCGAACAATTTGTCCCCGGGTTCGGTTTCGCGCGCCGATTCGGTCATGATGAGGGTGGCCGGATCGCCGTCGCGGGTGATATGTCCCGCTCCGGTGAACACCCCGTCATAACCCACGACCCGGTGGTCATCGGGGTCGACCAAGGCGTCGCCCACGTGCACCACGTTGTAGTGAGTGCCCAGAGTCACCGGACCGGAAAATCCGCGCGCATAAACGGTATCGCCGTCGGACATGGCCACATGCAGGTCGCGCGTGGCCAGCACATAAGGCGCCGTTTTGATTTGTTCCTTGGTGAGCACCGACGGCTTGGACATGAAAGCGGCCACGGTTTCGTAGGGGATGGCAGTGACCGCCCCCTCGAGCGGTTCGCTACGCACCCGCGGCACCACCCGAGCGGCGTCTCCGCGCTGCAGCATGATGGTCGGCCGACCTTCGATATACACCAGTCGCAGAGTGTCGCCCGGGTAGATCAGGTGCGGATTCTGGATCTTGGGGTTGACCTGCCAGATCTCGGGCCAATACCACGGATCCCGCAGGAACACCTTGGCGATTCCCCACAGGGTATCGCCGCGTTTCACGACATAGTTGTCCGGCGCGTTGGGGTTCATGGCCAGCCCACCTGGCGGTGCCTCGGACGCGGGAGCGGCGGTCGGACCCGCATCGATCGCCGCTTCCATCGCCGTTCGATCGTCGCCGACCGGCGTCCCTTGCACGGCAGTCTCCGGCGCGGCTGCTACCGGTACCGGCGTCGTTTCCTGGCGCGGCGTCTGGCACCCGGCAAGCACCGCCACCGACAGGGTGAGGGCAATAATTTGATGACCTTGCATTCGTTTCGCTCCCTTGCCACAGCTTATGGTCGCTGACCGACTGGTATACTGCCGACCTGCCGCCAAAGACTGGGACGTATCGCCCGTTTTTACCGTTTGGCGGCCCGCTGTGGGCTGCCAATACCGGCATTAAGTTAAGCAGCGCCGGAACTTTAGCAACATTCTTCAGCCAAAAACACGATATTGCTCTCATAACTCCCATGACAAAGCTCGTAATTCTGGAGTACCCCGATCCCAGGCTGCGGAAGAAGGCTGCGCCAGTGGCGGAGGTCGATGACGCGGTGCGGAAATTTATCGACGATTTGCTCGAGACCATGTACTCGGCCAAGGGAGTCGGTCTGGCTGCCACCCAGGTCGACGTACACAAGCGCTTGATCGTGCTCGACGTGAGCGAAACGCGCGATCAGCCGCTGGTGTTGATCAATCCCGAGCTGCTGCAAGCGGAGGGTTCAGGCCCCGGCGAAGAGGGCTGCCTGTCCCTGCCCGGCATTTACGACAAGCTGACCCGCGCGACACGCATTCGGGTGCGTGCCCTCGGCCGCGACGGCGTGCCCTTTGAAATGGATGCCGAGGGGCTGCTGGCCGTGTGCATCCAGCACGAGATGGATCATCTCGAGGGCAAGCTATTCGTCGACTATCTCTCCGAGCTGAAACGCCAGCTCATTCGCCGACGGCTGGAAAAGGAGCGCAAGCAACGATACAGGGAGCCAAGTCTGAGCGCTTCCGCGCCGGCTCTTTGATCCTTGAGCACGGATCTTCCCGCCCTCAGGCTGGGTTTTGCCGGCACGCCGGAGTTCGCGGTGCCGGCGCTCGAGGCGCTGCGAAAGGTGCATGAACTGCGTGCTGTGTTCACGCAGCCCGATCGCCCCGCGGGCCGGGGGCAGTCCTTGCACGAGAGTCCCGTCAAGGCGCGCGCCACCGAGTGGGGTCTCAGCGTGCATCAGCCGGCCAATTTCAAGTCGGCCGAGGCCATCGAGACTTTGCGCGCCTTGCGGCTCGATGCCCTGGTGGTGGTCGCCTACGGTCTGATTTTGCCGGCGGAGGCTCTGCGCTGCCCGAGGCTGGGCTGCATCAACATCCATGCCTCGCTGCTGCCACGCTGGCGAGGGGCGGCGCCGATCGAGCGGGCGGTGCTCGCGGGCGACGCGAAAACCGGTGTCACCATCATGCGCATGGAAGCGGCCCTCGACACCGGCCCCACGTTGGCGGTCCGCGAAACGGATATCGGTGCCGACGATACCGCCAAGACCCTGCGCGACAAGCTCGCGCGCCTCGGTGCGGAACTCATCGGCGACGCATTGAGCGGCCTCGCCTTGGGTCGAGTCCGCGAGGTGCCGCAGCCCTCCGCCGGGGTCACCTATGCGGAGAAAATCCGCAAGTCCGAAGCGCTGATCGATTGGCGCCAAGATGCGCCGCAGATTTGGCGGCAGGTGCGGGCATTCAATCCCTGGCCGGTTGCCGAGACGCGGCTCAATGGGGCGCAGCTGCGCATCTGGGAGGCCAAGCTGGGCGCCGCGCCGACGCCCGGCGCTCCGGGAACGGTGCTCGCCGCAACGCCGGATGGCATCGACGTGGCCTGTGGCCGAGGCGTCTTGCGAATTCTCCGCCTGCAAATGTCCGGCCGAAAGCCGCTTCTCGCCGGGGATTTCATCCGGGGACAGCGGCTCGACGGCGCACGCTTCGCGCCATGAAGGCGGCTGCGGGCAGTGCTCGCTCTCTGGCCGCGCATGCAGTGGCGCGAATTTTGCGCGAGGGCGTGACTTTGGACGCCGCACTGAAGGGCGCCCTGACCACGGCCGATCCCCAGCTCGCCCCGTCGGTGCGTTCGCTGAGCTACGGGGCCGTGCGCGGATATTATCGTCACGAAGCCATCCTCGGCCGCCTTTTGTCGACCCCCGTCAGATCGCTGGATTTTCTGGTGCGCGCGCTATTATCCGTGGCGTTCTACGAACTCGAGGACGAAAGAACGCCTGAATATGCCGTGGTCGATGCCGCCGTGCAGACCGCCAAGGCCACCGACGCGGCGCGCGCCGGAGGCCTGATCAACGCGGTGCTGCGCCGCTATTTGCGCGAGCGCAAGAGCCTGGATGCTGAGATCGCGCGCAACCCCGCCACGCGCCATGCCTCTCCGGTGTGGCTCGCGGATCGCCTGCGCGCCGATTGGCCAGTGCGCTGGACTCAGTTGCTGGCCGCCGGCGACGCTCAAGCGCCGATGTGGTTGCGCGTCAATGGCCGGCTCGGCACCACTGACGAATATCTCGAGAAGTTGCAGCGGGCCGGCATGGGTGCGCGCGCCGAAGCGCGGGTGCCCCAGGCGGTACTCCTGGATGCGCCTTGCGACGTGCACCAGCTCCCCGGGTTCGCCGAAGGCTTGGTCTCCGTTCAAGACTTGGGAGCTCAATGTGTCGCGTTCCCGCTGGGGCTGGCGGCGGGACAGCGAGTGCTCGATGCCTGCGCGGCGCCGGGCGGAAAAACCGCCCTCATCGCGGAGCGCGAACCGGCGCTGGCAAAATTGCTGGCCGTGGACCTGGACCCACAGCGACTCGCCCGGGCTCGCGAAAATTTGGACAGAGGCAGACTGGCCGCCGAGCTCGTGGCTGGCGATGCCGGCTCGCCCGAGACCTGGTGGGACGGCGTCCCCTTCGATCGCATCTTGCTCGATGCGCCGTGTTCGGCGCTTGGGGTGATCCGCCGGCACCCCGATATTCGCCTGCGTAAGTCCCCGTCGGATATCGACAAATTGCCGCAGCTGCAGGCGCGCCTGCTGGCCTCCGCGTGGCGCCTGCTGGCGCGCGGCGGCCGCCTGGTCTACGCCACCTGCACTCTCACCCGAAGCGAAAATCGCGATCTGATCGCCGGCTTTCTGCGTGCCACTGCCGACGCGGTCAGTCTCCCGGCGGAGCATTGGGAAGGCTGGCCGAACTTGGGCGATGCCGATGAGTTCGGCAGGCAAATTCTTCCGGGAGAGGCGGGTGCCGACGGCTTCTATTATGCTGCCCTGACCAAAAGATGAACGCCGCGCGATCAAACCCCATTCAGAGCGCCCGCCGCCGGCCCCGGCTGTTCGCGAACCTGCTGTACCTGGCGTCGGCGGCAATGGCGGCAGTGCTCTGGGTGCGGCCGCTGCAAGCCGACGGACTGGAGGGGCGCTTCGAAGTCCGCTCCGCCGATTTGCAGCTCAGGGATGGTGTTTACCACCTGAACGCGCACATGGACCTGCCCGTGAGCGACGCCGTGCGGCGCGGTCTCGCCGAAGGCGTGCCGCTGACCATCGAGCTCGACCTGATCATCGAGCGGGTGCGTCAGCTGTTGCCGAATTCGAAGATCGCCGAGCTGACTCAGCGCTACCACTTGCAGTACAACGCGGTGAGCGCACGGTACATATTGCGCAATGAAAACAGCGGCCAGCAAGAGTCATTGAGCACCATCGACGCCGCGGTCGAGCAGCTCTCCGAAGTGCGCGGCTTGCCGGTGCTGGACAAGGCCTTGATCGCCCCCGACCGTCGCTACGAGGCGAGCGTTCGCGCCAAACTCGATTACAGCACCGTGCCGTTCAGCTTGCGGCTGCTGATGTTTTGGGTCAACGACTGGCATCGCGAGAGCGACTGGTACACATGGACACTGCAGCAGTGATTCGCAAGTACGGCGCCACCGTGCTCGGCTCCATCGGGGTGGCACTGTGGTTGGCCGCTCTGTATCTGCTGGCGTCGGCTGCGCAGAATTCCGCCGAGTTCGACCGCTGGCTGCCGTGGATCCTGCTGATCAACATCCTGGGATTGGTCACGCTGTTCGTGCTGCTCGCCGGCAAAGTCACCCACCTGGTGCGCGACTACCGCAGGCATGCGCCGGGATCGCGCTTGAAGGGACGCACGGTGGCGATATTCAGCGCCCTGGCCGTCGCGCCCATCCTGGTGGTCTATTACTTTTCGCTGCAGTTCATCAATCGCGGCATCGATAGCTGGTTCGAGCTGGAAGTGAGCCAGGGACTGAAGGACACGCGCGAACTCTCGCACGCCGCGCTCGAGGTGCGGGTGCGCGAATTCCTGCAGCACACCCAGGTGGTGGCCCATACCTTGTCCGCCAGCTCGGATCTCGAGCTGGTCGGCGCGCTCGATCGAGAGCGGCGCGAAAGCACGGCGCTGGAATTCACCATCGTGGGTGCGCAGGCGCAGATTCTCGCCACCAGCACCGATCGGCCGATGGATTCACTGCCCGTGCCCGCGACCGACGAAATGATGCTGCAATTGCGGCGCGGCACACCCTATGTGAGCTTGGACACGGACTCGGTGGGCGGCTACGTGATTCGTGCGGCCGCGCCGCTCGATGCCAACGTCAACGGCAGCGGCAGCGGGCGGATATTGATCGCCTTGTATCCGGTGCCGCAGCAACTGAGCCAGCTCGCGGACACGGTGCAGCGCTCGTACACGCAGTACGCGAATCTCGTGCAGCTGCGCCGGCCGCTCAAATCGACCTTCGTCTTGATCCTGACCTTCGTCGTGCTCATGTCGCTGATCGCCGCGGTTTACGGAGCATTCTTCGCCGCCCAGCGCCTGGTGCAGCCCGTGCAGGACCTCATCGCCGGAACCCGCGCCGTGGCCAAGGGCAATTACGACACCAAGCTGCCGCTGCCCTCGCGCGATGAGCTGGGATTTCTGGTGACCTCCTTCAACGACATGACGAAGCGTTTGGGCAGAGCCCGCGAGGAAACGCGCCGCAGTCAACAGGCGGTCGAAGCGGAGCGCGCCGGGCTGGCCGTGATTCTTGCGCGCCTGTCCACCGGGGTGGTGTCGCTCGAGGCGGATCTGACCGTGCGCACCGCGAACCAGGCGGCAAGCGCCATCCTGGGCGTCGATCTGGAGGCCGCCGTCGGCAAGCGCTTCGACGAGTCCATCAGCGACACGACGCTGTTTACGCAGTTTCTGGCGGCGCTCAAATCGCATCTCGGTGCCGAGGACCTGGATTGGCGCGAACAGGTTGAGTTGCTGTCGGATTCCGGCAAGCGTGTGCTCATGTGCGCCTGCACTGCGTTGCCCAACGACATGGGGGGAGCCCCGGGGGTGGTGCTGGTGTTCGACGACATTACCACTCTGCTGCAGGCGCAGCGCGATGCGGCATGGGGTGAGGTGGCGCGCCGGCTGGCGCACGAGATCAAGAATCCGCTCACGCCGATTCAATTGTCGGCCGAGCGCATGCGCCGCAAGTTCCTGGGGCAAATGAACGCGCAGGACGCTCAGATCCTCGAGCGGGCGACACACACCATCGTGGCGCAGGTCGACGCCATGAAACAGATGGTCAACGCCTTCAGTGAATATGCGCGCGCCCCGGACATGCATTTCTCGAGATTCGATCTGAACCAGTTGATCACGGAGGTCGTGGATCTGTATCGAGTCCAGGACTCGAGCGCCGACCTCAAGCTGCTGCTCGATCCGCATCTGCCGGCCATCTCCGCAGACCGGATGCGGATCCGGCAGATTCTCAACAATCTGGTGACCAACTCCCTCGAGGCCCTCGAGGGCCGGCCGGGCGCCTGTATCGAGGTCGAAACTCATGTGGCCGAAGAAGGTCTCAGGCAAGTAGCGTCGGCGGCGATCGTGGTCACCGACAATGGACCGGGGTTCCAGCGGGACTTGATCGGTACCGTGTTCGACCCTTATGTCACGAGCAAGCCCAAGGGCACCGGCCTCGGGCTCGCCATCGTGAAGAAAATCGTCGAAGAACACGGCGGGCGCATAGAGGCGGATAATCAACGCAGCGGCGGCGCCCGCGTGCGAATTCTACTGCCGTTGGGCGACAGCGCGCGCTCCGTGGGCGCGCGTGAACCGCGTAAGGGCGAACATAGGAGAGAACGGGTATGACCGCTTCGAGAATACTGGTGGTGGACGACGAGGCGGATATCCGCGGACTGCTCAAGGAGATTCTTTCCGAGGAGGGCTACGAGGTGGACGTTGCCGCGGACGCGACCCAGGCGCGCTCCTCGCGCGTGGCCCAGGTCCCCGACCTCGTATTGCTGGATATCTGGATGCCGGACACCGACGGCATCACCCTGCTGCGTGAATGGTCCGTGACCGACGGCTACGACTGCCCGGTGGTCATGATGTCCGGCCACGGCACGGTCGAGACCGCCGTCGAGGCCACGCGCCTCGGCGCATTCGATTTCGTCGAGAAGCCGCTGTCGCTGACCAAGCTGCTGCGCACGGTGGAGCGGGCGCTCGACGCCGGGCGCCGCAAGCGGCTGTCCGCGCGCGCCCAGGGGTCGGCGCTCGCCGTGCCCATCGGCAAGAGCAAGGTCACCCAGGCGCTGCGCGAGCAGATCCAGCACGCCGCATCCAGCTCATCCCCGGTGCTGCTGCTCGGTGAATTGGGATCCGGGCGGGAAGCCTACGCGCGCTACCTGCACTCGCTCTCCGCGCGCGCATCGAAGCCGTTTTTCACCGTTGTCGCCGCGAGCCTGGGTGCGGATCCGAGCGCGGCCCTGTTCGGCAGCGAACGGGACGGCCGCGTCGAGTTGGGCGCGCTCGATCAAGCGGCCGGCGGATCGTTGTACCTCAATGGGCTCGAGGATTTGAATAGCGAAGCGCAGCGCGCCCTGACGGGCGCCATCGAACAGCGGGGCTACACGCGCGTCGGCGGGCGCCAGAGACTGCCGCTGAATGTGCGTTGGATCAGCTCCGCCCAGGACTCCTTCGAATCGCGCGCCGCTCCGGAACCCTTCCGCCGCGATCTGGTGGCGCACCTGAACGTGATCACTTTGCGGGTGCCCCCGCTGCGCGATTATGCCGAGGACGTGCCGGACCTGCTGCGCTACTACGTCGATCGGCTGGTCGACGATCAACATCTGCCGCTGCGCCGCTTCAGCGTGGCCGCGCAGAATCGGCTGCGAAATTATCCCTGGCCCGGCAATGTCGGCGAATTGAAGAACCTGGTGCAGCGCGTGCTGATTCTGGGGGTGGGGGAGGAGATACGGCTCGAAGAGATCGAGCGCGAACTGGCAGTTAAGCTGGCGGTGGACGAGCCCCTGGTGAAGCAGGACTTGCTCGCGCTGCCCCTGCGCGAGGCGCGCGAGCAATTCGAGCGGGCCTACCTGCAGCAGCAGCTGCTGCTGTGCAATGGCAAAGTCGGCCAGCTGGCCAAGCGGGTGGGTATGGAACGAACGCATCTATACCGTAAGTTGCGGGCATTAGGAGTCGATTTTCGGCAATTAGGCGAAGACTAGCTCGATACAGTGAAAATCTAGTCGCCGACGCGGATCACGAGAACGTCGACGTCGGCTTTGCGGAGGATCTGGCGTAGTCGATTGAGCTCGTCCAGCTTGGAAATCGGGCCGATGCGGATCCGGTGCCAGGTGTCGTTGTCGACGGATACCTTTTGCACCTTGGATTCGACGCCTTGCAGCGCCAGCTGCGCGCGTACTCGGTCGGCGTCGGCGAAGCTTTTGTACGAGCCGGCTTGCAGTACATAGGTTCCGCGGCGCGTCTCGGGGACGGATTTGATATCGGGTCGAACGTCCTTTTCCTTCTCCGGGACCACCACTTCGAATTTCGGCAGCTGGTCATAGAAGGCGAAGGACTTGGCCGGACTCTCGGCGGCCGAGTCCGCGGCGTCGGCATCGGCAGGTTCGCCGCCGTGAGGCTTTTTCTTCTCGGCCTTGGCCGCCTTCAGGACCTGCGCGTCGGGCCGATGGTCCTTGATGTAGACGATGCCGGCCACGGCGAGTCCGAGCGCCAATCCGCACAGCACGCCCATCCAGCCGGAGAAACCCTGGGCCTTTCCGCGCCGGGTCCTATAATCGCGTGCCGCCGCTTTGGCCATGCTTCGCGCCTACATGGTCTCGGGCGCGGACACGCCCAAGAGATCGAGGCCGTTACGAATCACGGTCTGCGCCGCCAGCGCCAGATCGAGCCGCGCATCGCGCAATGCGGCATCTTCCACGATGAATTGATGCGCGCTGTAGTTGGTGTGAAAGTCATTGGCCAGGTCCCGCAAATAGTGGACCAAGGCATGGGGCGCGCGTTGCACCGCGCACTGGCGCACCACTTCCGGAAATGCGCTCACGCGCTTGATCAACTGCAGCTCCTGCGGCTCGACCAGCTTGCCCAAGCATCGCAGGCCATGGGCCGGGTCGTGGGCGAGCCCGCGCTCCTGCAGCTGCCGCATCACGCTCGCGACGCGCGCGTGGGCATACTGCACGTAGTAGACCGGGTTGTCGTTCGAACGCTCGGTGGCGAGCTCCATGTCGAAATCCAGATGCTGATCGTTGCTGCGCATGACATAGAACAGTCTGGCCGCATCGTTGCCGACCTCCCTGCGCAGGTCGCGCAAGGTGACGAATTCGCCAGAGCGGGTCGACATCTGCGCCTTCTCGCCGCCGCGGAACAGCGACACGAATTGTACCAGGCGCACCTCGAAGGACTCGGCGGGCCCTCCGAGCGCCACCAAACCCGCGCGCAGCCGCGTGATGTAGCCGTGATGATCGGCGCCCCAGATGTAGACCAGGTGATCGAAGCCGCGCTCGAGCTTGTTGAAGACATAGGCGATGTCCGACGCAAAATACGTCTTTACGCCGTTCTCGCGCACCATCACGCGATCCTTCTCATCGCCATAGTCCGTGCTCCTGAACCACAGCGCGCCGTCCTTCACGTAGGCGTGGCCCGCTTGCTTCAGCGCATCGATGGCGCGATCGACCGAGCCGTTGTCGCTCAAGGATCGCTCGGAGAACCAGCAATCGAAAGTGATGCCGAACTCGCGCAGGTCCTCGCGAATGTCGCCCAAGATGCCCGACAGCGCCGTATCGAGCACCGCGCGGAAGGCGGCATCCCCGATCAGGTGCCGCGATCGGGCGATCAGCGCATCGATGTAGACATCCTTGTCGCCCCCCTGCGGCTCATCCGGCGGCAAACCCGCGAAGACTTCCGCGGCCCCATGTCGCCAGCTCTCGCCCTGGGCGGCGAACAGCTGATCGCCTATCGCCGAGATGTAGTCGCCTCGATAGCCGTTCGCGGGGAACGTGAAGCGCTCGCCGCAGCGCTCGAGATACCGCAGCCAGGTGCTGACCGCCAGAATCTCCATTTGGCGGCCTGCATCGTTGATGTAGTACTCGCGCTCCACCCGATAGCCCACCGCCTCGAGCAGATTGGCGACGCAGGCGCCGAAGGCCGCATGCCGGCCGTGCCCGACGTGCAGGGGTCCGGTCGGATTGGCCGACACGAATTCCACTTGCACCGATTTGCCGGCTCCCATCAGCGATCGGCCATATTGCCGCCCTTCCTGCAGTACTTTGCCGATCTCCGCGTGATAGGCATCCTTGGAGAGGAAGAAATTGATGAAGCCCGCTCCCGCTATGTCGACCTTGGCTACCGCCGCGCTGGAGGGCAGCAGGTCCACCAGCGCCTGCGCCAGCTTGCGCGGATTCTGGCGGGTCGCCTTGGCGAGCCGCATGGCAAGATTGCTCGCGAAATCGCCGTGCTGCGCGTCGCGCGTGTTCTCCACCTCGATGCCGACGCCGCGCGCGGCTGCCGGCACCAGTTCTTCGGGCAGCGCCGCAAGCGCCTGCGCCAGCAATTCTTCGATCAAAGTCTTCAAGGCGAATCCCGGGGGTCAGGGGTACAAAGGGTCCGCAGTTTACCGCAATCCTCTCAATCTACTTCCAGCGGATCCACGTCGATCGACCAGCGCAGGCCGGGTGACTTCGGCAGCCTCTCCACCAGCGGCAGCCAATCCTTCAGAAAGCGCTGCAGCGCGGACCGTGAGGCCGTCTGAATCAACAAATGTGCTCGATAGTGGTCGGCCCGCCGGGCAACCAAGGCGCTGGCGGGACCCAGCACATCGACGGCCCGTCCCTTGAGCAAGCGGCTCGAATCCGCCGCCGCTCTTAGAAACGCCTCCAGTACGGCGCCCTCCTTGGCCTCCGCCCGCAGCATGGCGAGCCGGGAGTAAGGCGGCCAAACCGCCTGCCGGCGCTCTTCCAGGGCGCTGGCCGCAAACCCCTCGTAGCCCTCCCTCAGCAGCCGATTGAGCAGCGGATGCTCCGGAAACTGGGTTTGAATCAAGACTTCCCCCGCTCGCGCTTCACGCCCCGCCCGGCCGGCGACTTGCGTGATGGTTTGGGCCAGGCGCTCGGTGGCGCGAAAATCGCTGGCGAACAGCCCCTGATCCGCATCCAGGATCACCACCAAGCTGACTTCCGGGAAGTGATGACCCTTGGTGAGCATTTGAGTGCCGATGAGTATTCGCGCCTCGCCGCTCTGCACGCGATCGAGAACGCTCTGCACCGCGCCGCGCGCGGATGCGGTGTCCCTGTCGAGCCTAGCCAGCGGCGCCTCGGGGAACAAGCGCGCCAAGGTCTCCTCGACCCGCTCGGTGCCCTGACCTACGGGATTCAATGGCTGATTGCAGCTTCCGCAAGTCGCGGGCACGCTGCTCTGTGCGCCGCAGTGATGACAGCGCAGCTTGCTTGCGCGGCGGTGCAGGGTCATGCGCGCGTCGCAATGCGCGCAGGGTGCGACCCAGCCGCAGGCATTGCAGAACAAGCTCGGTGCATAGCCGCGGCGATTCAAGAACACGATGATCTGGCCGCCCGCTTGCAGGTGGCGCCGGATCGCCTGCATGGCCGGCGTCGACACTCCCTGATCGGCGGCGTGCCGGCGCAGGTCCACCAGCGATAGGCTCGGCGCCTGCGCTGCGCCCGGGCGCTGCGGCAGCACATGCTTGGCATAGCGCCCGCTCGCCGCGTTCTCGAGGGTTTCCAAGGAGGGCGTCGCCGAGCCGAGAATGATGGGGACGCCGGCGCGTTGCGCTCTCACCACGGCGAGATCACGTGCGGAATAGCGGAAACCCTCCTGCTGCTTGTACGAGGCATCGTGCTCCTCGTCGACGACGATGAGCGCGAGCTTCGGCAGAGAGGTGAATACGGCGGAGCGCGTTCCTATGATGATTCGCGCCTGGCCGCAGTGCGCAGCTCGCCAGGCGTCGCGGCGTTCGCTGCCGGCGAGGCCTGAATGCACGGCGACCACCCCGGAGCTGAAGCGGCGGCGGAAACGCTCGACCAGCTGCGGAGTCAAGGCGATCTCCGGCACCAGCACCAAGGCCTGGCCGCCCCGCGCGATCGCGGCCGCAATGACGCGCAAATACACCTCGGTCTTGCCGCTGCCCGTGACGCCGTGGATCAGATGCGCGGCAAAGCCCGACAAGGACCCGAGTATGGCGGCCACGCTGCGCTCCTGCGCGTCCGTGAGAGCCACATCGCTGGGACGCAATTCCATCGCCGCGATGTCCGGCGCGGCCTGCTGCGCCATGACCCAGCCGCGGGCCGCCAGCGAGCGTAAATGCGCGGCTTTGAACTCACCTAGTTCATCCGCAGTGATGCGCCCTCGACTCTCGATCCAGGCGAGCATCGCTCGCTGCTGCGGGGCGCGCTGGTTGCCGGGGTTCGAGATTTCCCGCCGTCCCGACTCGCTCAGGGCCCACCATTGGGTCTGCTCGAGCGCAGCCTGGCCCGCGCGCAGCCCGGCGGGCAGTGCCGCGGCGAACACCTCGCCCAGGGGATGGTGGTAGTAGTCGGCGGCCCAGCACAGTAAATCGAAAGTGACCGGGTCCACGATGGGGAGCTGATCCAAAATGCCGAGCGCGGACTTGAGTTTCGGGGCAGCGATGCTGGAATCGGATGCGACGCCAACCAAAATGCCGATCATCTGCCGACGGCCAAAGGGTACTCGCACGCGAACGCCGGGGCGGGGAGCCACATCCTGCCCCAAGGCCGCCAGCTCCGCGGGCGGTCGATAGTCGAAGACGCGGCGCAGCGGAGTATCCAGCGCGATCTGCAGAATCATGGGTCCTTTGTCCACAAAACTTGTGGATAAGTCTGTTGAGAAGCCGGGATCATCTACCTTAAGTGCCCGTTCCGTTTCGAGTCCCTTTCAAATTGGTGAAAAAGTGTCCGAAATCGCATTGACTCTTTTAAATTCAATGGGTTACGACACCCTCTAGATTCCGCACCGAGGTGTTGACCCAAAATATTGCAATGGATGTCACAAGCGATGTGCGTAAGTCGCTGATCTTGCGCCAGCCCCCGCCGCCAACGGTGCGGCCGCCGGCCGTCAACCGCCGCGCCGGACAGGCGTTTATACCTGGAACGGCGCCGGTCCGTCGACGCCAAGAGGACGAGGCATGCCACCCTTTGATACGCTGAACTCTGCTTGGATGGTCTGGGATGGTCCCGCTCCAGCACCGGAGGAAGCGGTCCTGGAGTACACGCGAGAACTCGAAAAATTCTTGGCCGAAATCGAGCGCCGCGCGTTTCGCATGGCGCAGGTCGCTCTTCGCGATCCCGACGATGCGATGGACGCGGTGCAAGATGCGATGTTCAAGCTGGCGCGCAACTACGCGTCGCGCCCCAGCACCGAATGGCGGCCTTTGTTTTATCGAATATTGGAAAACGGCATACGCGACCTGCAACGGCGCCGATCCGTGCGCAAGCGCTTCATGACGTGGCTGCCGAGTGCGAAGCAGGATCCTGACAACGAGGCGCAGGATCCCTTGGAGAACGTTGCCGATGCCTCGCCTGCGGTTCCCGAGGTACTGATGAGGGACCAGGCGATGCTCAAGCTCGAAGCCTCGCTGCAGGCGTTGCCGGCGCGGCAACGCCAGGCGTTCATGTTGCGAAATTTCGAAGGTTTGGACGTCGCCGGAACGGCGACCGCCATGGGATGCTCGGAAGGCAGCGTCAAGACGCATTACTCGCGTGCGGTGCATACCCTGCGCGAACAACTGGGCGAGGTTTGGTGATGAACGAAGAATCACAGCAGTCTTTCGAGGAGCGCAGCCGCGCGCTGTTTCAGGACAGTGTCGACGGCTTGGACTTCGCCCTGCGCTCGCGCCTGACTCAGGCACGCAACGCCGCGCTCGAGGCCACGTCGGCCGGCCGCCGGCCCTGGCTGTTGCGGCTCGGAGTGTGGACGCCGGCGGCCGGCGTGACCGCCGCGGCGGTTCTGGGCGCGTTTCTGTGGCTGGGGTCGCCATTGGGTCAGCACGCCGCTACAGTAGCGGATGGCCAGCCGAATCTCGAAGATTTGGATATCGTCGCGTCCTCCGAGGGCTCGGGCGACGCCATGGACATGCTGCAGGACGATGTCGAATTTTATGATTGGGCGGACAAGGTCGCGAGCTCGGGATCGGCAACTTCGAGTTGAACCTCAATCAATGTGGGGCCGGAGTTGGCTGTTGGCGGGTATCGCGGTTTGCGCAGCCGCCATGGCCGGGCCGCCGCCTACGACACCGGGGACGCAGCAAGCGCCCGCGTCGGGAGCGCAGTCGCCCGGGGCGACGCAGTCCCCGCAGGGTGAGTCCGATGAGGATTTCATCGAGTTCTTGGGCGCGGATGATGTGGGTGATGCAGCTTGGTGGGAATTCTTGAAGAAGGCGCCGCCGCGAGGGGTCAATCCGCCTCCCGCAACGCCGCCGCAGGATGCAAAGCAATGATCAGGGCGTTGTGGGTCTGTGCAGGTCTGTTTCTCGCGGCGGCGAGCAGTGTCGCGCAGGTTCCTGTTGCGTCCGAGCCCGCCGCGGCACCCGCCCCCGCGCCGGCCGCGCCCCGGGCATGGTCTTCGATGTCGCCCCAACAGCAGCAATTGCTGCATGGCTATCAGGATAAATGGGACAGTTTGCCGCCGGAGCGCCAGCAGGCGCTCGCCAGGGGCAGCCAGCGATGGCTCAACATGACGCCGGCGCAGCGCTCGAGCGCGCAGCAACGCTTTGCCCAATGGCGGGCCATGCCTCCCGAGCAGCGCCAGCAACTGCGCCAGCGCTGGCAGCAATTCAAGGCCATGCCGCCCCAGGAACAGCAGCGCGTACGCGAATCCTTCAACCGCTTCCGGCAGATGCCGCCCGAAAGGCGCATGGAATTGCGCAGGCAGTGGCGCCAGATGACCCCGGAACAGCGGCGCCGAGGCTTGCAGCGGGCAGCCCCGCCGCCGCGGCGCAATCCGCGCTAATTACCCTCTCGAATTGGCCCGCCGCAATTGGCCCGCCGCAATTGGCCCGCCGCAATTGGCCCGCCGCAATGGCGCGCGTCTACGGGTGGTAGCTGCGTTCGGCATGCGCCGAGACATCCGCCGGGGTGAAAAGCACATCTCGGAAGCGACCCTGAGTAAACATCAGCGCCTGATCCGTGAAATGGGGCGAGGCGGGATCGCCGCTTTCGCCGCCGCTCATGATGGCCTTGGCGTGAATCGTGGGTCCGAATTCCACCGCCGCAACGAAGCTGTTGCCGTCCGATCCATAGATCTTCTTGGTCCGGCGCGGATAGGGGGAGTCGATCGATGCCAGGGAGCCCCAGATGGAGGCTGCGAAGCCCACCGGCAGGCTGGGTTTGGCATCGTCGAACGGCTGGACGATATCGTCGGTCAGGCGTTGGTAGCGATTGATGTCTCCCCAGGGCGTCTGCCACCGGCCGAAGTCGGTCTGCAATTTCGCAACGGCGGCGGATAGGGCCTCTAGGCGCTCGGATGGCGCCAAATGGCCAACCAGGTAGTCATAGACCGGTTCGTCGGCGCTTCGGGCCTCGGGGCCCTTGCGATTGCGCAGTTCCTGTCCCCAGAAAATGGCGAGAGCGGTCGGCACCGAGTCCGCCGAACTGCGCCGGTTCCAGGCCCGCAGGCTTTTAATGGGGCCATCGAGGCTTGCGCGGCGCGGATCGTCCGCCGCCAGTCGATTGAAATCCTCGAATAAGGGCGGCAGCAGCACGTCGAAGGCTGTGAGATGGCTGTCGTAGCCCGCGGCGATCAAGCTATCCAAGGTCACGCCGTGAATGTCCTTCAAAATTTCGACGGCGTGTATGCCGCGGGGATTTTCGCCCGCGGTCCACATATACGCCGGATAGTTCTCACGTTTCGGGCTGGCCGCACCCGCCGCCGAGAAGGGCCAATTGTTGGTGTTCTGGATCCAGCCCGTGCTCGGATTCAACAGGGTGATGGTGTCCTTCAGAGCATGAGGCCCCTGCCATTCCGTGGCGGGATCGCTCCCGTCCACCGGATGTCTAAAATCGAACTTCGGGTTGCGCTTGGGAATGAAATTCCCATGGAAATAAGCAATCGTCCCGTCGGCGTCGGCATACACCGTATTGTTGGAGGTGTCGGTTCGCATCTCCTGAGTCTTGCGGAAGGATGCATAGTCGGTGGTCTTGGTGCGCAAATACGATTGCTCGAGCGCCGGCACCGGATCCTGCAGCAACTTCACCGCGATCCACCGGCCGTTCTCGGCCCGGATGATGGGGCCGTGATGGCTGCGATATACCGTGAATTCCCGATGTCCGAGCCCGGCAGCCTGCTTGAATGCAATGCTGATCCTGCTCACCTGCAATTTCCTCAAGGCACCGTCGTAGCGGTAATACAGGCCATCTGGCCTCGTAACGATGGTCTCGGCATACTCGTCGATGGCGTCTCCGCCATACGAGGTATGCATCCAGCCGTTGTGCGCATTGAAGCCCTGATAGACGAAGATCTGTCCCCAGGTCACCGCGCCATAGACGTTCAATCCCTGCTCGCTGACCATCTGCAATTCACAGCGAAAGTAGTACGAGGTATGCGGATTGATCCATAGCAGGGCATGGCCGGAAGCGCTGCGGTTCGGCGCAATGGCGAAGCCGTTGGACCCGCCGGGCACCGGCTCCGCGAAGACTGCCGGCGCGCCGACCAGTGAACTCATCGGCGGCGCCGTCGGCTTGGGCGCCGTTGCGTAGAACTCCCGCAGCTTGCCCAGGTCGATGGTTCCGATGTCGCCGCCTATGCTGCCTTCGGTGAAGGACAGTGCCATCCACGGCTCGAAGTGGTGGAGCACCTTGGGCTTGACCTCGGGATGCTTCGACAGGAAGTAATTCAGTCCATCGGACCAGGCCACCATGAGCGCCTTGAGCCAGGCCGGGCTGACGCGATAGCTTTGCTGCAAGCCGCGGGGATCGATGAACAATCGCTGCCGCAAATCGCTGTAAACTGCCGTCTCGCCCTCCGCCCGAGCCAGCATCCCGAGGCTCACGAGGTAGTTGCGCTCGATGCGGCTGAAGTCATCCTCCGCCTGGGCATAGATCATTCCGAACACCGCATCGGCATCGGAATTGCCGTAGACATGCGCGATGCCCCAATTGTCCCGCACGATGCGCACATGCAGGGCATGCTGCTGCCAGCGCGCATGCTCGCCGGCGGGCGCGAGCGCGGGCGGGGGCGCGGTGCCGGCACCCTGCGCCGCGGCGGCGCCGCTAGCACTCGAGACGCATAGAATCGCAAGGAGCAGGAGCCTCATGTCAGAATGCCTCCTGTGCGTGCCCCGCGGCCCGAGCGCGAAACAACGAGATCAGCCCGCGGCCTTGACTGCCTGAATCAACTGGCTCACCGCAGCCTGCGCGTCGCCGTACAGCATGCGGGTCTGGTCGAGCACGAACAGCGCATTGTCGATGCCTGAAAATCCCTGACCCTGCCCGCGTTTGATGACGATGACGTTCTTGGCCTTGTCGGCATTCAAGATCGGCATGCCGTATATGGGACTCGCCTTATTGGCGCGCGCGTCCGGATTCACCACATCGTTGGCGCCGATGATCAGCGCCACATCGGCGGTTTCGAATTCGGCGTTGATTTCGTCCAAGTCGGAGATCAGGTCGTAAGGCACGCCCGCTTCAGCAAGCAGCACGTTCATGTGACCCGGCATGCGGCCTGCCACCGGGTGAATGGCGAAACGGACCTTCACGCCGTGATCGAGCAGCAGCTGCGTGAGCTCCCACACCTTGTGCTGAGCCTGCGCGACGGCAAGCCCATATCCCGGCACGACGATGATTTTTTGCGAGTACGCCATCATCACTCCGGCATCCGAGGCTTCGATGGCCTTTTGAGTGCCGGTAACGCCGCCGCCGCCCGCAGCCGAACTCTCGCCGAAGTTCGAGAACAGCACATTGCCGAGCGAACGGTTCATGGCCTTGGCCATGAGCTGCGTGAGCAGGGTGCCGGCCGCGCCCACCACCGTGCCGGCGATGATCATGGCGGCGTTGTCGAGCACGAAGCCTTCGAACCCCACCGCAAGGCCCGTCAGGGCGTTGTACAGCGAAATCACCACCGGCATGTCCGCGCCGCCGATGGGCAAGGTCATCGCGATACCCAGCAGCAGGGCCGCCGCGAAGAACAAGGACACCGCCGGCAGCCCCCAGTCCATGCCGGTGACCACCATGATTCCCAGTGCCACGGTCACCAGCAATATGGCCAGATTCAGGAACTTCTGGCCGCCGAAGCGCACCGACTTGGTGATCAAGCCTTGCAATTTCGCGAAGGCGATCAGGCTGCCGCTGAAGGACACCGAGCCGATGAAGCCGCCGATGGTGGCGATGGTCAGGTGCGTGATGCTGTGCTCGGTGCCGCGATACAATTCCACCGCCGCGATGGCGGCCGCCGCGCCGCCGCCCATGCCGTTGTACAGCGCAATCATCTGCGGCATGTTGGTCATGGCGACGCGCTTGCCGCTGACCCAGGCCAGAATGCCGCCGGCCGCGATGGCGCCGATCATGAGCGCCAAATTGACGGAAGCAGCGCCCGACACGAATGCGAACGTCACAGCCGTCGCAAGCAGCATGCCCGCGCCGGCCCAGCGCACGCCGCTGACGGCCGTGACCGGCGAACTCATGCGCTTCAAGCCGAGAATGAAGAGCGCCGCCGCCACCAGATAGGACAGCTGGGTCGCGGTTTGCAGGGTCGAAGCGGACAGCATCGCCTATGCTCCCCTCTTTCTGCCGGCGGCGACGAACATCTTTAGCATCCGTTCGGTCACCACATAGCCGCCGACGGCATTGCCCGCGGCAAGGAACACGCCAATGACGCCGATGACGCGCAATACCGTCGAGTCCGCAGCCGCCAAGGCGACCATGGCGCCGACCAGCACGATGCCGTGCACGAAGTTCGATCCCGACATCAAGGGGGTGTGCAGGATCACCGGCACGCGGGAGATGACTTCGTAGCCCGTGAAGGCCGCCAGCATGAATATATAAAGCGCTATGACGCCGTCTATCATTTATCCCTCCACCGCTTTGCGCGTCGCTTCGTGCTTGATTTGGCCGTCGTGAGTGAGCACGCAGCCCGCGAATACTTCATCCTTCCAGTCGATGGCGAGTTCGCCTTTCGCTAGCGCCGGCTTCAGTAGATTGAAGAGATTGCGCGAGTACATTTCGCTGGCGTGGTAGGGCAGCGAGGCGGGCAGGTTCAATGGGCCGACGATCTTGACGCCCCCGTGCAGCACAGTCTCGCCCGGACGCGTGAGCTCGCAATTCCCGCCCTGCTCGGCCGCGATGTCGACGATCACCGAGCCGGCTTTCATGCGCTCGACCGCCGCCTGGGTGATGATCCGCGGCGCCGCCCGTCCGGGCACCGAAGCGGTGCTGATCACCGCATCGCTGATGGCGATGCGTGCGTCCAGAATCTCCTGCTGCTTGGCCTTTTCCTCGGCGGTCAGCTCGCGGGCATACCCACCGACTCCCTCCGCGGAAACGCCGGTTTCGATGAACTTCGCGCCCAGCGATTTCACTTGATCCTTGGTGGCACTACGTACGTCGTACGCTTCCACCACCGCTCCCAGGCGCTTCGCGGTGGCGATGGCCTGCAGTCCGGCAACGCCCGCGCCGATGACCAGGACCGAGGCTGGGCGGATCGTGCCCGCGGCGGTGGTCAGCATGGGCAGAAATCTCTCCAGAGTGTTGGCGGCGATCAGCACGGCCTTGTAGCCCGCCACGGACGCCTGCGAGGACAGGGCGTCCATCGACTGGGCACGGGAAATGCGCGGCACCAGTTCCATCGCAAAGCTGGTCAAGCCGCGATCTTTGAGCCCACGGACTAGGTCGGGGCGCGCATACGCTTGCATGTAACCGATGACCAGCGCGCCTTTCTTGAGTGCGCCGACCTCGGCGAGACTGGGCGGCTGCACCTTCAACAGGACGTCCGCGGACGCGAGAATGGCGGCCGGGTCGCCGAATTCAGCGTCCGTATACAGGGGATCCGGAAAGTGAGCCGCCGTGCCCGCGCCGCGTTCGATCAGAACTCGGGCGCCTGCAGCCTTGAGCTTCGCGGCGATTTCCGGGACCACGGCGACACGAGTTTCCTTGGCAGCGGTCTCCGTGAGGACACCGACGACGACAGCCATGCAGATTTCTCCCAAAACCCGAGAATTTTGGCAAACGTTGAATTATGGCATAGGACTCGACTATCTTTAGTACTGTTATGAAGCCCATTCTCCCCGAGAAGCAGCATTTATTGGATTGGCGGGATGACCTGGCCGTCGTGACGCACGGCTATCCCTTGTCCCAGCAAATTCTGCGCACGGATGTTTCCGGCATGCCCCTCGAGTGGGTGGACTATCGGGAAGCGGCGCGCCTGTATCATACCGAGCAGGTGGCCTACACCTGCGGAACGCTGCTGTACCGGCTCTATGGCGGCACTTGCGCGAGGACGGGCTTGCGGACCATTGTCGATGTGAATTCCATCATCGCCACGCTGGGCACTTCCGGCAATCCGGGCAATCTGCGCGGCGCTTCCTATACGCCGCCGCTCAACAATCAGACATTGTTCCGGCGCGATGCCTATCTGTGCCTGTACTGCGGCGCGCGCTTCCCCTACAGCTTGCTGTCGCGGGATCACGTGACGCCGTTCAGCCGCGGCGGACACGATACCTGGAGCAACGTGGTGTCCGCCTGCCGCCGATGCAACAACGCCAAGGCATCGCGCACCCCGGAGCAGGCGGGCATGCAGCTGCTGGCCGTGCCGTTCACGCCGACCTACGCCGAGTACATATTCTTGAAGGGCCGCCGTGTGCTGGCCGATCAGATGGAATACCTGATCGCGCACTTCCCGCGCTCGAGCCCGCTGCACGAGCGCATGCAACGCTGGCCGATGTGAGCGGCGGAGCGTTCCCGCTGCAAGCGCACTCCGGCGTCGTGTACCACATCGACGCCAGCTACTTCATATTCAGGGCTTATCATTCGATGCCGCCCGACATGATGGATGGCGACGGCAACGCCACCCATGCCCTGTACGGATTCGCGCGCTTTCTGTCGGATCTTCTCGAGCAGGTGCGGCCGGAGCGCATCGGCGTGGCATTCGATCTGAGCCTGCGCAGCGTGACCTCGTTCCGCAACGGCATCTATCCTGCATACAAGGCCAATCGCGACGCGCCGCCCGCCGACCTGGAGCGGCAATTCGCGCTCTGCCGCGAGTTTTGCCGGCACATGGGCCTCGCCGAATTCGCCAGCGCGGAGTACGAAGCGGACGACATCATCGGTACATTGGCCGCGCGTTCGCGCGCCGCGGGCCTGCGCAATGTGCTGGTGACCCGGGACAAGGATCTATCGCAGCTCATCCGCGACGGCGATGTGTTCTGGGACTACAGCGGCAATGCCCGGTATCACTATCACGAAATCGGAGCGCGCTTCGGCGCACCGCCCGAGCTCATCGCGGATTTCTTGGCCCTGACCGGCGATAGCGTGGACAACATTCCGGGGGTGCCCGGTGTCGGCAAAAAGACCGCCGCCTTGCTGTTTGCTGCATTCGGGTCGCTCGATGAACTGTATGCGAATTTGCACCGCATCCCGTCGCTGAAGCTGCGGGGCGCGGCCGCCATCGCCGCCCGGCTGCTCGCCCACAAGGAGGCGGCCTACCTGGCGAGGCGCTTGACCAGCATCGTCTGCGACATGCCGCTCGAGGCGACGCTCGACGATCTGAAGCGGCGGCGGCCGGATGGCGCCGGGCTCGACCGCTTTTTTGACACGCATGGATTCGGCAATATTCTAAGACAACAGGCGCGCCGTATCGCCGCCGCCGCGTGAACGAATCGCTAACCTAAGCCGGGGGACAGGGCCATGGCCGAGAACAAAGACATTCAGTCCGTGCTGCAGGAGGAACGCGTATTTCCGCCTTCTGCGCAATTTCGCAAAGCCGCGACGCTCAAGGCAGGAGAACTGCGGGCGATGTACGCCAAGGCCGACCGCGATCCGGTCGGCTTCTGGGCCGATCTGGCGCGGGCTGAAATAGATTGGCATAAGCCGTTTTCGGTAGCCCTGGACTCGGACCGTGCGCCCAACTACCGCTGGTTCACCGACGGGCAGCTGAATGTGTCGTACAACTGCCTGGATGTGAATCTGCACGAGCGCGGCGGCAAAGTCGCCATCCTGTTCGAGGGCGAGCCGGGAGATGTGCGCAAGCTGACCTACGCCGAGCTGCATGCCGAGGTATGCCGCTTCGCCAACGCATTGAAGGCGGCCGGCATCGGCCGCAGCGACCGCGTCATCATCTACATGCCCTTGATTCCCGAGGCCGTGATTGCCATGCAGGCCTGCGCCCGGATCGGCGCCGTGCACTCGGTGGTGTTCGGCGGCTTCTCCTCGAACGCTGTCAAGGACCGCATCGAAGATGCGGGCGCCAAGCTCGTGATCACTGCCGACGGCGGCTGGCGCGGCGGCCACGCCCTCGAACTGAAGCGCGCGGTCGACAAGGCGCTTGCCGACGGCTGCCCCAGTGTTGAAAAAGTCATCGTCTACCGGCGCACCGGCGGAGACTGCCCCATGCGCGCGGGCCGCGACCATTGGTGGCACGACGTGGTGGCCGGCCAGAGCGCCGCCTGCGAGCCCGAGTGGGTGGATGCCGAGCACCCTTTGTATCTGCTCTACACTTCCGGATCGACCGGCAAGCCCAAGGGCATTCAGCATTCCAGCGCCGGATATCTGCTCAACGCCAAGATGACGACGCGCTGGGTATTCGATCTGAAGGATGCCGATGTGTTCTGGTGCACGGCCGATGTCGGCTGGGTGACGGGACACACCTATGTTGCGTATGGGCCGATGGCGGCCGGCGCCACGATTCTGATGTACGAGGGTGCGCCGACCTTTCCCGACGGGGGCCGCTTCTGGAAGATTTGCGAAGCGCATGGAGTCACTATTCTCTACACGGCGCCGACGGCGATCAGGGCGCTGATGAAGCTGGGCGATGCCGTTCCGGCCAAGTACGACTTGCGCAAGCTGCGGCTGCTGGGCAGCGTCGGCGAGCCCATCAACCCCGAAGCCTGGATGTGGTATCACAAGGTCATCGGCGCGGGACGCTGCCCCATCGTGGACACTTGGTGGCAGACGGAGACTGGCGCGACCATGATGACGCCCATCCCCGGCGATACACCGGCCAAGCCCGGGTCCTGCGCCAAGCCGCTGCCGGGAATTTTCGCCGACATCGTCGACGACGAAGGGCGGCCCGTCACGGCACCCGACGGCGGCGGCTACCTCGTGATCACGCGGCCTTGGCCCTCGATGCTGCGCACGATTTGGGGCGACAACGAGCGGTATCTGCGGACCTACTGGGAGAAATTCCAGAACCGGTACTACGTGGCGGGCGATTCGGCGCGCCGCGACAAGGACGGCTACTACTGGATCATGGGCCGCATCGACGATGTGCTGAACGTTGCCGGCCACCGGCTCGGGACCATGGAGATAGAATCCGCGCTGGTGGCGCATCCGCGCGTCGCGGAAGCCGCAGTGGTCAGCAAGCACCACGAAATCAAGGGCGAGTCCGTCTTCGCGTACGTGGTGCTGAATGTGCCGCGCCCGGAAGGAGCGGCAGCGAGGTCACTGACCGAAGAGCTGCGCGCCTGGGTCGGCGAGCAGCTCAGCCCCATCGCCAAGCCGGACGAAATACGCCTGACCGATAATCTGCCGAAGACCCGCTCGGGTAAAATCATGCGCCGCTTGCTGCGCGCCATCGCGCGGGGCGAAGAGATCACCCAGGACATGTCGACCCTGGAGAATCCGGGAATATTGGAGCAGCTGCGCGGCGCAGGCGCGGCGCCGGCGGCCGCTCGATCGAAGCGCAAGTCTTCGGCCAAGAGCCCCGCTTCGGTCAATCGCAAGCTTCCGGCCAAACGTGCCGCCGTGGCGAAGCGCGGAGTGGCGGCCAAGGCGGCCGTTAGGCCTAAGCGCGCGACGGGCCGGAAGAAAGCCGCGGCGCGCGTCAAGCCGAAGCTGACTGCGAAGCGGGCCCGGCCGGTCAGGCCGGCACGCCGCAATCCACGCGGCAAGAAGTGAGGGCGCGGTCATGCTGCTCTTGATTGCAGGATTGGTGTTGTTTCTCGGCGTGCATTCGGTCGCCATGGTGGCGCCGTCGTTTCGCGCTCGAACCATCCAGCGTCTCGGCGAGGGCGCTTGGAAGGGGCCGTACGCGTTGATCTCGCTGGTGGGCTTCGTGCTGATCTGCTACGGATTCGGTCTGGCGCGTCAGGCGCCGGTGATTCTCTACTCGCCGCCGGCCTGGCTTCGTCACCTGGCCTTGCTCATCATGCTGCCCGTCTTCCCCTTGGTTCTGGCGGCCTACCTGCCGGGACGCATCAAAACCGGGGCCAAGCATCCGATGCTGGCGGCCATCAAGCTGTGGGCTTTCGCGCACCTGCTGGCCAACGGCTCACTGGCCGATGTGCTGCTGTTCGGCGGATTTCTCGCCTGGGCGGTGGCGGACCGGATTTCCATGAAGCGCCGTTCGGTTCCCCAGGTACTGCGCACCGCGCCGCCGGGACCCTGGAACGATGCCATCGCCGTCGTGCTGGGGCTGGCTATCTACGGGCTGCTCATCGGCTGGGCGCACGCGCGCCTGTTCGGGGTGTCGCCGCTCGGTCCTTGAGCCTCAGCGGCGCCGCGCCGGGACCGCAATCCGCGGCAGGCAGGTCGGCAGGTCCGCGAGGTAGTAGGCCAGCACGCCCATGGTTGCAATCTGGCTCTTGAGGTTCACCGGATCGACTTTGTCGAGAGTATCGGCGGCGGTATGGTGGTAGTCGAAATAATGCCGGGAATCGACCAAGGGCGCGAATCCTGGGACTCCCGCGGCCTGCAACGGCGCAATGTCCGCTCCCTTCTCGCCTTCCTGCGCCTGCAGGACCGTGGCGCCGATGGGTTTCAGGGCATCGATGACGGGTTGCAGCTTGGCAATCGAGTCCTGGGTCACCGCGGCGCTGATGCCGAGCGCGCGTCCCGCGCCATCGTCGCTCTCAATCGCAGCGCACTGTGTACCCAGCGCCTTGCCCACCGAGTTGAAATAAGCCTCCGAGCCGCGGCTGCCGTTCTCCTCATTGGTCCAGCCGATGAAGCGGATGGTACGGCGCGAATGCAGGTTCAATTGCTGCAGCACCTGGATGACTCCCGCCGCGGCCATGACGCCGACGCCGTCATCCGTCGCACCCGTGCCCAAGTCCCATGAGTCGAGGTGGCCGGAGACGACCACGTATTCCTTCGGCAATTCCCTACCGGGCCAGTCGGCGATGACGTTGAAGCTATCGACGTCCGGCAAAGTCTGCGGCGTCAGCAGCAGCTTCATCGCCACGGGTCCGCGAGCGGCGAGACGCACGATCAAGTCGGCATCTTCGGCCGCGAGCGCGGCGGCGGGTATGGGCGACTGGCCCTTCTTCCAGATCGTAGTCCCGGTGTGCGGCAGCCGGTAGTCCGCGCCGCCGATGGAGCGTACCAGCGCGGCGGCGGCTCCCAGGGAGGCGGCTTCCGCGGGCCCGTTGAAGCGATATTCGCCTGCCTGTTCGTACGCGGTTCCGGCATTGCCATTGTCCGCGAGCCGCTGATCGAAGCGCGATTCGAACAGCACGATGTTGCCGCGAATCTCGCCGGCCTTCGCGTGCAGCTCGTCGAAATCGCGCACCACGATCACCTGGGTCTCGAGGCCGGAAGCCGCGGTGGCCGAGGAGCCGCCCAGCGCGGTCAGGTGCAGAGGCTGCGTGACGCCGTCGGGGCGTCCGGGATAGTTGGTGAGTTCCGCTTTTTCCTCGCCTCGCACCCAATGCGGCACTTTGGCCGGCTGCAGGGTGACCTGCGCTCCCAGCGCGCGCATGGCGTCGGCGACCTGCGTGATGGCGGCGGCTTGCTGCGTCGAGCCCGAGAGGCGAGGCCCGATCTTGTCCGTGAGGTCCTCCAGCCGCTGCCATGCCCAGTCGCTGTCCATGGCGCCGGCGCGGAACTGCGCCAAAGCCGCGAGCGTCGCCGGGTCGACGCTCGGTGCCGGCGCGTCTGCACGTGCGCAGAGTGAGATGAGGAGTGTCGTGGCGACGGCGATCGAGGATGCGAAACGGTGGTTCATGGCGCTGGACCGATCCTGATGGGAGGCCGCGATGATAGCTCACGCCGGGCGATGGATGTGGGATGACCAGGCGGTCTACTTCAAGCATTTGCTCGATTTCCTGGGCTCGGTCTGAGGCCAAAAAGGCCGCGTTTCCGCGGAAACGCGGCCCTTGTGCTAGAATGCGGCCGCCGGATCGGGGGGCTGTCCGCATGCGGACGCGTCCCCATCCCAGTACCCCCATGTAGTGCAACCGCGGCCCAACCGGCCGTACTTCAGTTGATTGGATAAACATGCTTTCCACCTCCAATGTCGCCGTGCAGTTCGGCGCCAAGCCGCTGTTCGAACAGGTCACGGTCAAGTTCTCCGACGGCAATCGCTATGGGCTCATCGGAGCCAACGGTTCGGGCAAGTCGACGCTCATGAAGGTGCTGGGCGGCGATCTCGAGCCGAGCGCCGGCGATGTCATGCTGCAGACCGGCCTGCGCCTCGGCAAGCTGAACCAGAACCAATTCGGCTATGAGGATGAGCGCGTGCTCGATGTGGTCATGCGCGGCCACATCGAATTGTGGAATGCGATGCAGGAACGCGACCGCATCTATGCCGATCCGAATTCCACCGACGCCGACTACATGAAGGCGGCCGAGCTCGAGGGCGTGTTCGCCGAGTACGGCGGCTACGATGCCGAGGCGCGGGCGGGCAGCATCCTCACCGATGCCGGCATCCATGAATCGCGGCACAACGGACCGATGCGCGAAGTGCCGCCCGGCCTGAAGCTGCGCGTGCTGCTGGCGCAGGCGCTGTTCTCGAGACCCGACGTCCTGCTGCTGGACGAACCGACCAACAACCTCGACATCAATTCGATCCGCTGGCTCGAAAGCGCGCTCAACAACTATGACGCTACCATGGTGATCATCAGCCACGATCGGCATTTCCTGAATCAGGTGTGCACCCACGTGGCGGACCTGGACTTCCAGCAGCTGAAGATCTATCCCGGCAACTACGATGACTTCATGCTGGCGTCGGTGCAGGCGCGGGCGCGCGTCGAGGCCGCGAACGCCAAGGCCAAGGACCGGATTTCCGACTTGCAGGAATTCGTGCGGCGCTTTTCCGCAAACGCGTCCAAGGCGCGGCAGGCGACCTCGCGCAAGAAGCAGCTCGAAAAGATCAAGATCGAGGAGATCAGGCCCTCATCGCGGCAGAACCCCTACATCCGCTTCGAGCAGGGCAAGAAGCTGTATCGCTCGGCGGTATCGGTGGAGAAACTGTCCTTCAGCTATCCGGGCTCGGACGACAAAGTGCTCGACGCCGTCACGTTCAATGTCGAGGGCGGCGAACGCATCGCCGTCATCGGTCCCAACGGCGCCGGCAAGACCACGCTGATGCGCTGCCTCGCGGGCGAATTGCGGCCCACCGAGGGACGCATGGTGTGGGTCGAGAATGCCCAGCCGGGCTACATGCCGCAGGATCCCCAGGCCGAATTCGACGACAAGGCGGATTTGTTCTCCTGGATGTCGCAGTACACGGGCAAGGCCGACGACGACCAGATAGTTCGCGCGACCCTCGGCCGGCTGCTCTTTTCGGGCGAGGAAACCAAGAAGTCGGTGAAGGTTTTGTCCGGCGGCGAGAAGGGCCGCATGATTTACGGCAAGCTCATGCTGACCAAGCCCAATGTGCTGCTGATGGACGAACCCACCAATCACATGGACATGGAGACCATCGAGTCGCTGCAGATCGGCCTCGAACATTATCCGGGCACGCTTATTTTC
The DNA here is from genome assembly GCA_963837435.1 of uncultured Gammaproteobacteria bacterium. GTDB lineage: Bacteria > Pseudomonadota > Gammaproteobacteria > Steroidobacterales > Steroidobacteraceae > Bog-1198. The sequence goes on along the minus strand of CAWINJ010000004.1, from coordinate 322,779 downwards.
GTTTCGCATGACCGGGAGTTCGTCGGCGGCCTCGCCACCCGCATCATCGAACTGCGTGCCGGGGGCCGAATCAGCGATTTCCGCGGCACCTACGACGAGTACCTGAAGGGTCAGGGAATCGAGGCATAGCCTCTCGACGGCGGCAACCGCCCCGGCCGGCCTGCGGTTGTACCCGATAGCAGCCGCCGGTACGGCTTGTTACGATCCGGCGATAACAAATTTCGGGGGATCTCCTTGCGAAAGCTCTCAGCCAGCCTCGTCGCTGCTTCGTGCTTCTGCGTCCTGCTCACCGCCTCTTTTGCGGCGCCGCCGCCCGCGGACACCGTGACCATCAATCGCATCGCGGATGCGGCCTTCAATCATGGCGAAGTGGTGGATATAGCCGCCTACCTGGCCGATCGAATCGGCGGCCGCATGACCAATTCTCCCGCCATGCGCAAGGCCGAGCGTTGGACCCAGGATGAATTCAAGCGCTGGGGCCTGAAGGACGTCAGAGCCGAGGGTTTCGATTTTGGCCGCGGCTGGTGGATCGAATCGGCGCATGTGCGAATGACCGCTCCGCGCCCCCTCGAGCTGCGAGGCATCCCCATTGCCTGGACACCGGGCAGCGGCGGGCCGGTCGACGCCGCGGTGATCGTCGCCCCCATGAGCAGCGAGAAGGACTTTGCGGAGTGGAAGGGAAAGCTATCGGGAAAGATTGTCTTGATCAAAGGTCCTGCCCAGTCAGCCCAAGGTCACCGATCCGTTCCACTACCCGGAACCGGCGAAGCAATAGCCTTCAGACCGGTGGCGCGGGGCGGCGAGCGGCGCAGCGGTGACCGGCGCGAATCCGAGCCGATGCGCGGACCGCGTCAAGCCTGCTTCACGCGCCCACGCCTGAAGTCGGCGATGATTTCGCGCGCGGCATTGTGGCCCGGTGCGCCGGTCACGCCGCCGCCCGGGTGCGTACCCGATCCGCACATGTACAGTCCTTTCAAAGGACCGCGATAATCGCCGTGCCCCAGCATGGGCCGCGCCGAGAACATCTGATCCAGGCTCAGGGCGCCGTGAAAGATGTCCCCGCCGATCAGTCCGAAAGTCCGCTCGAGATCGAGCGGACTCATGATCTGCCGGCCGAGCACCGAGGCCTTGAAATTCGGCGCATGGCTGTTGACCAGATCGATCATCACGTCGGCCACCTGCTCCCGATGATCGTCCCAGGACGCGCCATTGGGCAGCACCGGCGCGACGTGCTGGCAGAACAGGCTGGCCACGTGCTGTCCCGGAGGGGCCAAACTGTCATCCAGCGTCGAAGGGATCAGGACCTCGACGATGGGCCGTTTCGACCAGCCGCCGGCCTTGGCGTCGAGATAGGCTTGATCCATATAGGCAAGGCTGGGGGCCATGATGATGCCGGAGGTGTGGTGTTCGGCGAGCGCGCGGCCGGGCAGCGCCGTGAAGTCAGGCAGCTCCGACAGCGCAACATTCATGCGGAAGGTGCCCGATCCGCAGCGCCAGTGGCTGATGCGCTCGCGAAAATCCTGCGGCAGGGCCGCCGGATCGATGAGCGAGCCATACAGTAGCTTCGGATTCAAATTCGATACGACGCTGCGGGCGCGAATCGTCTCGCCCTTTTCGGTGACCACGCCCACGGCGCGGCCGGCTTCTACCAGTACTTCGCGCACCGGGCTGGCGGTTCGAATCTCCACGCCGCGCTCGGCAGCGGCCTTGGCCATGGCCTGGCTGATGGCGCCCATGCCGCCGATGGCATGTCCCCAGGCACCCTTCTTGCCATTGACCTCGCCGAACACATGGTGCAGCAGCACATAGCCGGAGCCGGCCGCGTACGGGCTGGCGTAATTGCCGACGATGCCGTCGAATCCATAGGCTGCCTTGATGGGCGCGCTCTCGAACCAGGCGTCCAAGTAATCGCCCGCGGATTTGACGAACAAATCCAGCAGCTCGCGGCGCATGGTCATGTCGAGCTTGGCGATGCGCTTGCCCAGCCGCGCACTGCGCAGCAGTTCGGGCAGGGCCTCGAGCCAGCTGCCGGCGGTGACATTGGGTGGAGTCTCGAGCACCAAGTCGCGCAGCACGTCGGCTATCACATCGAGGCGCTCGCCGTAGGCGGCCAGCCGCGCGGCATCGCGCACGGAGAATTTCGCCACCTCCTGCTCGGTCTTGCCGGCGCCGATCTTCAGATACTGGGTATCGTTCAGGGGCAGGAAATTGGAGAGTTTACGCTCCACCACCCGCAGCCCGTGGCGCGGCAGATCCAGGTCCCGGATCACTTTGGGATTGAGCAGCGAGACGGTATAGGCTGCGACGGAATTGCGGAACCCGGGATGAAATTCCTCGGTCACGGCCGCGCCGCCCACCACCCCGCGCCTTTCGAGCACGGTCACCTTGAGGCCGGCGGCCGCCAGGTAAGCAGCGCACACCAGGCCGTTGTGGCCCCCGCCGACTATCACTACGTCACGCGGTTTCGAATCAACCATGGTTCTTTCTCATATCGTTGCGGGCATGCCAGCCAGGACTCGGGGCGCGATCCAGGCGGCTCTCGGGAATGAGATCGCGCATGCGGTGCGCAAAACTGCGCAAGCTGACCTCGGTGCGCCCCAGGGGGCCGGGGGTGTAGCTGCGCGATCCCATGCCGGTTTGCACGCGTTCGATGAGCGCCTTGTCCTCGAGGCTCACGCGCCGGTTGATGCGCCAATTCAAATAGCGTGCAGCGCGCATCTCGCGCCGGCTGTCGGGATGCGCGTAGGCAATTTCGCGGATCAGCGTTTCGGTGGGCGAGATCGGGATCATTTGCATGAAGTCGATCTGATCGGGATAGATGTCGAACGCCACATTGGGCCACAGCTTGAAGTAGGTCCACAGCCGCTGCCGATCATCGGGCAAGTGCGGGGAATTCGGCAGCACGTTCTGGTACAAGCGCTCCGAGAGCTGCGAGGAGGGCACATCGCGCAGGTAACCCCACATCTTGTCCACCCAGGGCTTCGCCTCCACGCCATAGCTCTGGCCGAACAGGCGCGTGAGGCCCGGGTGCGCCACCGTGATATGCATGGCATCGGAATAATTGTCGGTCACGTTCTTCCAGTTCACGTGGCGCGTGCGCAAAGTGACCCTGCCCATTGGCTGCAGATCTTCGAGGCGGTACGCCGCCAGTTCGGCCTCGTAGGGCGCGAGCATTTCCGCAACGCTCGGCAAGCCGGGCTTCAGGCGAACGAACACGAATCCCTTGTAGATCTCCGTCTCCACCGGCTTGAGCCCATACTGATCCAGGGCGAAGTCGGAAAATTCCTTGCGGTGCGGCACGGCGGTGAGGCGGCCGCCGAGATCGTAGGTCCAGGCGTGATAGGGACATACGATTCTTCCCTGGCAATGACCGGAGCCGCCGTCGACCAGCCGCGCGGCCCGATGCCGGCAAACGTTGAAAAACGCCTTCACGCCGCCGTCCTGGCCGCGGATCGCAACCAGGGGTTCGCCCAAGAAATCCAGGGTGTGGTAGTCGCCGGAATTGGGTATGTTGCTGAGGTGGCATATCACCTGCCACGAGGTGGCGAATACGCGCTCCTTCTCCGCTTCGAGAAAATCCGCGTCCCGGTATATCCACCCCGGCAGGCTGAATCCCTCCAGGCCGGCGGGAACCTGTGCCGAAAAGTCGTTGTGCAGAGAGCGCTTCGCTTCCATGACCGGGAACCTTCTCAAGCCTTGTTGAACGGTAGTATAACAAGAGCGCGCATGCATCACTAGCGATGCGCGGCACGCGGCGTTTGGACCTGCCGCGGGCGGCCTGCCGGCGCTGCCCTACGGCTTGCGGCGTTTCGGCGCCGCCTCGGGCTTGCCAGCCCGGGGCGCCGTCAGAAGCCGCGGGAAACCTCCCTGGCACAGGGCATTGACCCAATCCTCGCACAGCGCAATCGCCTCGCGGGGCTTGAAAATCGTCGGGCTGAGGCTCAGCTCGACCCAGAAGCCGTCCAGCAGCGCGGATAGCGCGATCGCGGCCGGGCGCAGCCTGAATGGCGGCGCCGCGCCGGAATCCACGAGCTGGCCCAGCAAGGACTCGAGGACGGAGCGATATTTGCCGTAGGTGCTGAAGTGCACGGCGCGTATTTCGGCCGAGTGCGCCACCATGCTCCAGAACACCAGCCACACATTGAACAACTGCGGATCGAGGATTTCAGGAGCGAACGACGCCCGGAAAAAGTTGCTCAGCCGCTCGCGCGGCGAAACGGCCTTGTTTTCCGCCTGACGGCGGATCGATTCCAGCAAGGACAGAGCGATGGTTTCGTAGGTCTCCGCTATCAGGCCCGACTTGCTCGGGAAGTGATGGTTGATCAAGCCGATGGACACACCGGCGGCGGCGCTGATGCGGCGTACCGATACGCCCTCGTGGCCGAACTGCTTGAGGCAGCGCAGGGTGGCGTCCACCAATGCTTCGCGGCGCACCGCGGGGGTTGCGCGGTGAAATTTGGGAACATGCCGCTTGGTTGCCATTTATTTCCTTGTTTTGGCCTTTTTTCGGGATTATACCGGAGCGCGGCCGAATGGCCCGTCGGAGTATGCCGGCCGGAGTATTACCGGGCCGGAATGCCCCGGCCGAACCGCCCCGGAATGGGGCGCCGGCTTGGCCCGCCGCGTTTATTCCAGCGGGTCGGTGACGAAGGCCCCGATTCGATCGGTCACGTAGCGCCTGATGTCGAGGTTCCAGTCCTCCATGGGCGCGTAGAACCCCTGGGTATGGACGCGCGAGCGAATCCCATTCTGCACGCCCGCGCATACCGCCCAGTCCTGGCGATTGACCAAATCCCAGAAGTCGACCGCATCCGACGGGTCGAAGCCCGGCTTTGCGATTTCTTCGGCCTCGAAGAGAAAATGGCAGGTGATATCGCTGCGTTCAGCGCCGCGAGGCTGCAGGATGAAGGCCGCCACGTGATCGCAGGCCACGCTCAAGAATAGATTGGGATAGACCAGTTCGCCCTTGTGCCGCACCTGCTCGTCCGCATCGAGTCCGGGGAAGGCGCGCCGCGCGGTGGTGCCGCTGTGTGTGAACGTGTAGGCGCCGTCCCGGTGCGGAATGCCCCGGTGCCAATCCAAATTGGCGCCGCCCGCCTCGCGAAACGAGGGCACGACTGCGCACAGTTCCGGGTGCACGCCGGCGCAGTGGTAGCACTCGTTGTAGTTCTCGCAAAGGACCTTCCAATTCGCCGCAACCTCGTAGCGAATGGTGGCGCCGATGCGCAGATCGCTGAGAGGGTAGCGCCGCAGCCGGTCCGGTATGCCATCCAGCTGAGCAGCCAGAGGCTTTGCCTCCGCCGGGGTGAGGTTCAAGAAAACGAACCCACCCCAGGAGTCGGCCCCGATCGGATAGAGATGGTATTCCTGCTTGTTGAAGCCGTCGGCGGCGCTCAAGTGCGGGGCAGCAACCAGCGCGCCGTTGAAGTCGTAAGACCATTGGTGGTACGGGCACACGATCAAACGACCGGCGGTGACTCCTCCGGGGAGGGCAACCTGCAAGGCCCGGGTCTCTTGCGGCGTGCGGCACAGGCGCGAGCCGCGATGCCGGCAAACATTGTAGAAAGCTCGTAGTTGAGCTTCGCGATTGCGCACCAGCAAGACGCTCTCGCCCAACACGTCCAGCACCTTGTAGTCGCCCGGATGGGGCAGCTCTTCCTCGCGGCAAACCGCAATCCACTCGCGGCAGAAGATGCGCTCCTTTTCCACCCGAAATATCTCGGCGCTGCGGTACCAGCTCGAGGGCAGGGCGCGCTCCAATGTCGAGGCGCTCATAGTGGAAAATCCCTCTTGTAGGGCACGGCACCAGGGGTGTTGTCGAGCTCGCGCGCATAGCGGTGCCCACTGTGCACTGCATGCACGATGGCTCCCGGCGCCAGTGCATCGCCGATGCGCGTGACTGCCGCGATACCGGCCTTCTCGAGACCCGGACCATCGGCGGTCAGCGCCCGATACAGCTCGTCTCGCGGCGCCCGAACTCCTACCATGACCAGCGAGCGGCAGGCCAGGCGCGTCTCACTGCCGCTGTACACATCGGCGATGGTCACGGACTCACCATCGAAGGCCGTAACCCGCTGCAGCGTGTGAATCGGCACCTGCGCCGCGCACAGAGCCCGATGCACCAGGGGCAGCTCATTGGTCATGAAAGTCCAAGCGGAGGCGTTGCCCGCGGTGGTCACGTAGGTGACATTGCCGACGGTCTTCGCCAGCTGCTCGGCGATGGCGCCCGCCAGATAGTAATTGTCGAAATCGAATACGACCACGGGACCCGCCGGCACCACTCCGGCGGCCAGGTCATCGGGCGTGTAAACCGCCGGACCATCGAGCTCGCCCACCGCAAACTCCAGGGTCGAGAACAGCATCTTGGTCCAGCGAGCGCCCGTTGCGATGACGACATGACGGTGCTCCAGCCCCAAGATGTCGTCCACGCTCAGCTCGCTGCCGGGATAGAGGTTGACGTTCGGGCGGCCGCGCAGCTGCCCCAGGCGCCAATCGGCGACCCGGCCCCAGGTCTTCAGTCCCGGCAGCGCGGTCTCGAAGCGCAGGCGGCCGCCGAACTCCTTGGCGGAGTCCGCAATCGTTACCGAATAGCCGCGCCGCGCGAGCGTGGTGGCGCACTCGAGCCCCGCGGGTCCGCCGCCGACGATCAACACCGACGATTCGCTTCCCGGCGGCTCGAATCTCTCCGGGTGCCACCCGCGGCGCCACTCCTCGCCCGCGGTCGGGTTCTGGGTGCAGCGCACCGGCACGCCATCGTGCCAGCTTGAGATGCAGATATTGCAGCCTATGCATTCGCGGATTTCGTGCTCTCGGCCCTCGTTGATCTTGTTCGGCAGAAACGGGTCCGCGATGGACGGCCGCGCGCCGCCGATCAAATCGAGGATGCCGCGCCGAACCTGCGAGACCATCACATCCGGAGAGGTAAAGCGGCCGACGCCCACCACCGGCCGCCGGGTCAATTGCTTGACGAAATTGACGATGGGCTCATGGCTGCCCTCGGGGGAGAATCGCGACGGTGCGCAGTCGGTGGGGCTCGAGTCCATTTTGACGTCCCACAGATCGGGGATGTCGGCGAGCAGGGTCACCGCCTCGTGGGCTTCTGAGGGGGCATTCTTGCCCGGCCGGCCGCGCAACTCCTCCATGCTGATTCGCAGGGCGACGGCGCACCTGTCGCCCACGGCATCGCGCGTGACTTCCAGCAGTTCGCGCACCAGACGCACCCGATTCTCGATCGAGCCGCCGTAGGCATCGGTGCGGTGGTTGTACTCGGGCAGCAAGAACTCATAGGGGAGGTAGCCCATTCCGGCGTAGACGTAGACGATGTCGAAGCCCGCCTGCATGGCGCGGCGCGCGCCGGCCGCCTGCCAGCGCAGCAGATCCTGGATGTCGGCGTTGTCCATGGCGCGCGGCCGCAGGTTGCCCATGAATCCCAAATGCGTGGACAGCCACGGCATACCCGAGGGCGACAGCGGCGCTAGCCGGCTGGTGCGGTTCAGGGTGCAGGCGCCGCCATGCCATAACTCCACGCCGGCCAACGCCCCGTGCCGGTGGACCGCATCGGTCATCAGGGCATGGGCGCGAATGTCCTTGTCATCCCACAGAATGGCAAACGGCAGCGGCGAGTCGTCGGAGCTCGGGTGGATGGATACCGCGCCGGTGCATACCACGCCCCAGCCGCCCTCGGCCTTGGTCTCGCGGAAGCTCGCGCGCACCTGCGGGAGCGAATTGGTCATGCCGCTCGCGTGCGGTACTTGATAGAAACGGTTCGGCGCGGTGACAGGCCCGATGCGCACCGGTTCGAACAGAACATCGAAGCGCGGATTGCGCGCCATGGCGGGCCCCTTGATTGCGGCTGACGCTGCGGATCCTAATTGATCGATCGTATAGTAGCAACATCCCCCTGACCGTGTGAATCAGTGGTCCGAGGTACTCAAGCAGCGCGGAACGCCCTGTAGTTCAGCCCGAGAGCGGCGGCGACCGCCTCATGAGTCAGCTGGCCGGCGTGGACGTTGAGACCGCGCGCGAGGCCGGAATCGTTGGCGATGGCTTTTTGCCAGCCGTGATCGGCCAGCGCTCTCACGTAGGGGAGCGTGGCGTTGGTCAGCGCGAAGGTGGAAGTGCGCGGCACCGCGCCGGGCATGTTGGTGACGCAATAGTGGATCACACCGTCGAGCACATAGGTGGGCTCGGCATGAGTGGTGGGACGGCTGGTCTCGAAGCAGCCGCCTTGATCGATGGCGATGTCGACCAATACGGCGCCCTGCTTCATGGTCTTTACCATGGCACGAGTCACGAGCTTGGGCGCCGCGGCGCCGGCGATGAGCACGGCGCCGATGACGAGGTCGGCGTCGCGCACCAGTTCTTCGATGGCGTGAGCGGTGGAGTAGACGGTCTTCAGCTGGCTGCCGAACAGGGACGACAGCTCCCGCAATCTCTTGACCGAGCGGTCGACCACGGTCACGTCGGCGCGCAGCCCGACCGCCATCTCCGCGGCGTGAGTGCCGGAAACGCCGCCGCCGAGTACCACGACTTTGGCGGGAGCCACGCCGGGCACGCCGCCGAGCAGTACGCCGAAGCCGCCGTTGGCCTTCTGCAGGCTGTTGGCGCCCACTTGTACCGACATGCGTCCCGCGACTTCGCTCATCGGCGTCAGCAGAGGCAATGAGCCATCGGGCGCCGTGACCGTCTCGTACGCGATCGCCGTTGCTCCCGAGGCCAGCAGCGCGTGCGCCTGTTCAGGATCGGCAGCCAGGTGCAGGTAGGTGAACAGGGTTTGCCCGCTGCGCAGCTGCTTGCATTCGGCGAGCTGCGGTTCCTTGACCTTCACCACGAGGTCGGCGGTCGCAAAGATATCCTGGGCACGTTGCGCGATAACGGCGCCCGCCGACTGGTAGTGCGAGTCTTCGAAGCCTATCCCGGCCCCGGCGCCGCTCTGCACCAGCACCTGATGCCCGGCATCGACGAGCTCGCGTACGCCCGCCGGCACCAAGCCAACCCGATATTCGTGGATCTTGATCTCTTTGGGGACGCCGATTTTCATTTTATGGTCGCTCCGCTGGATTTGGTTGCGGCTAGGTTACGGAAGCGCGCCATCGGAAAATTGCAAAAACTGATCCAACTCCGCGCGCACATGGCAGAATACAGCTATAAATCCGGATTTGACGCAAGAAACTGCCGAATCCGGCCGGAGGACTGGGAAATGAAATTGGATCGCTACGATCGCGCCATCGTGCATGTGCTGCAGCTCGACGGCCGAATCACCAACAGCCAATTGGCCGAAAGCGTCAGCCTGTCCGAGTCCGCCTGCCTGAGGCGGGTCCGAGCCCTGGAAGAATCGGGCTTCATCGAGGGGTACACCGCCCTGATCAATCAGCAGAAGGCGGGCTGTCCCGTCAACGTCTTCGTCAACATTACCTTGGATCGGCAGGAGCAGGCGCATCTGCACGCGTTCGAGGAAGCCGCGCGCAAGGTCCCCGAGGTCATGGAGTGTTATCTCATGTCGGGCGAATATGATTTTCTGTTGCGCGTGGTGTTGGCCGACACAGCCGACTTCGAGCGGTTGCACAGCCAGCATCTCACGCGATTGCCGAATGTCGCGCGTGTACATTCCAGTTTCGCGCTGCGCACCGTGCAAAAGTCGCGCGAGCTGCCGGTACGCTAGTCGCGCGAGCTACCGGTTCGCCGATTGAATGCACAGTTCCCGCACGAGCAGGCGCCGCCACAGCCATTCCCGTCGGGTACGCGGCTTCGCCAGGGACATTCTCTCGAGGTAGGGCATCAAGACGGCGGGTGTGGTTCGCGGCAGAGCAGCCCAGGCCACGGCTTTCAGGCGCGGCCAGGGGCGCGCGGTCGCATCCCTGAGGCGAGACAGCGCCTTCGCCAGGACGATTTCCTCTCCGGTCAGATCGGTGCCGAAGGGGAACTCGGAGAACAGCCCTCGGGCACGCGCCAGCACGAATTTCTCCTGCAGCGCCCGCGGCGTATTGTTGCGGTGCATGTCCGGTATTTCATAAGCGGCCGAGAGTTTTCCCGCGGCCTGAGCTGCGCGCTTCAGCGCATCCTGAAACCGCGAGTCCGCGATATTCAGCAGCGCTGCGATGACGTCCTGGTCCGATCGTCTCCGCAAATCCGCGATCCCGTACTCGGTCACCACGATGTCGCGCAGGTGCCGCGGAATGGTGGTGTTCCCGTAGTTCCACAGGATGTTCGAAGTAATCTTGCCGTTCCTTTCCAGAGTGCTGCGCAGTGCCAGGATGGAACGCGCCTCGGGCAGCGCATGCGCCATCGCCACGAAATTGTATTGGCCGCCCACGCCGCTGACCACCTGGCCGTCCGCCAGGCCGTCGGAGACGGCGGCGCCCAGCAGAGTCACCATCATGGTGGAATTGACGAAGCGCGCGTGACGCCGTTGCGCGATCTTCAACTCCTGGGCCGGCCCGTCGAGCTGGTTGACGAAGCCGACGCCGCCCATGGAGAACTGCCGCCGTTCCGATTCCGGCATATCCCGCAGGGCCGCGTAGAAGCCGCGCGGGCCTAGGAAGAAGCCGCCGTGCAGCAGGACACCGCCGGTCAAACGGCGTCCGGCGCACAGCGACAACACCTGCTGGCGGGCCGCCTGCGAATCCAGGCGCGCCGCGGCGCTCGCGCCTTCGGAATTCTCGATCCGCCCGTTCACGTAACGGCAGTCGCGCTTGAATACACCGAATCCCTGCAGCCGCACGAACTCATCGGCATCGAGCGTCCCGGCGAATCCCGCCGCCGCGAGCGCCGCCAGAAACGGGTCATCGATGCGCTCGCCTATCGCTGCTTCGTTCAACAGCCGTTGGATCCGTACATCGTCGTAGACGCGGCGCCTGAGGATGCCGGAGCGATATAAGTCCAGGAACCCATCGACAAACATCTCGGTGCAGGCGTACAAGCCGGCCTCGAACGGCGCGTCGCCGCCGATCTGGTCCAGGGAATCGCCGAAACGTTCGCCGGCGCAGAGCGTGCGCAGGATGTCGCGAAACTCGGCGCTCTGCTGGTGACGCAGCTGCAGCCCGTATACCACCGCGTCGCCCAGCTCGCCGATACCCAGCTGCAGCGTGCCTCCGTCGCGCACCAGCCGCGCGCCGTACAAACCGATGGCGTGGTCGGCGGCGCGCAGACCCTGGTTGGGCGGTGCAAACAGCCCGTAGTCGTAGCGAGGGTGCTCGATCAAGAAGTCGAAGGTCTCGGCGGCGACCGCCGCCGGGCCGAACATGAACGGCATGTGCCGGTTGACTTCGCCGATGACCACGACCTCCCGCCCGCGGCTGCGCTGCGGCGCCAGCAGCTCGAGCAAGTCCACGGTGACGTCCGGATTCGAGCCCAGGCTGAACTCGGCGCGCCCTTCGACGCTGCGTTTTGCCACCAGCTGTGCGATGACGTTGACACCCTGCGCGGCGACATCGCGCGCCACCTGCGTGTAGTTGGTGCTGACATAGTGACGCTGCGAATGGGAAACGTGCAGCAGCGCGCCCGGCGAGAGAAAGAACTCGACGATCTCCACGTTGTTCGGTACGGCGTTCTCATGCAGATCCCGCACATAGTCCAGCGGCACGTCGTCGCCGAACAGCCGCTGCACCAAGGGCTGCAGAAACCGCCGTTCGAGCTCTCCCTGCCATTGCGGAGCCTGCAGGCTCAGCGCGCTGAATATCTTCAGGGTGATGGACGGGTCGCGCCGCGCACGGCGGTAGAACTCGTTGACCAGCGGGTTGGGTTTGCCGATGCCGAGCGGCAGCGCGAGAACGATGCGCGACCCGACGCGGGCCAACGTGCTCTCCACGCACTCGGCGACATCGTCGAATGTGCGCGGCATGTCTAGGGCTTGGGCTTCAGCACCAGCGAAAAGCTGATCTTCACGGCATCGGCCACCCATTCGGTGCTTTTCCAGTCGCCCTGTCCGGCGCCGAAATCCAGGCGATTGAGCTTGGCGCTTCCCTCGAGCTTCGCGCCCGAGGCGGACGGCGTGAACTGAAAATTGATCGGCACGTCCTTCGTCACCCCGCGCAGGGTGAGCGCGCCGACGGCCGCAAAACCGGCGGCGGTCTTGGTGAAGCTGCGGGTCACGTAATGCGCCGCGGGCCAATGCGCGACGTCGAAGATGTCGGCCCCGCGGATGGTGGTGTCGCGGTCCTTGTCCTGCGAATCGACCGAATTCAAATCGATCTGCACGTCGATGCGCGAGCTTGCCAGAGCGTCAGGGGCGAACTCCACGGCCGCCGCGAACTTGTGGAAAGTGCCCTTGAACTCGGCGCCGGCCTGCACGCCGACGAAGTCGAGCCGGCTTTGCTGCGGGTCGGCGACGTAGCTCGTCGCGCCGCCGCCGGCACCGGCCGCACCGGCCGAGGCCAGGGATGCGAACAGGGCCATGGATGACAGGATTCGTCTCGTCACTAGCGTTTCTCCGATTTCGCCGCGTCCAATTTAGCGAAGGGCAGCATGCGCAGCAGCACATTGTCCTTGTCCCAGAAGTGGTGCTTGAGGGCCGCCAGGATGTGCAGCACCGCGATGGCAAAGAGAATATAGCTCAGGATGTGATGCGTCGAGCGCAGCAGGTCGAAAGCAGTCTCGTTCTTGGCGATGAGATTCGGCCAGGTGAACACTCCGAACCAGCTGACCGAATAGTTCTTGGCGGATGACATCAGCCACCCGGTCAAAGGCATGGCAAAAAGCAGCACGTAGAACGCAATATGAGTTGTGCGCGCGAGCCCCCGTTCCAGGGGCGACATGCCCGAAGGCAGCTCGGGAGGCGGGTTCCTCAGCCGCCACGACAAGCGCAGTACCGCCAGCATCAGCACCGTCATGCCGAAGCTCTTGTGCCGCGCCAGCAAGGCCAGCTTGTGAACCCCGAGGGGCAGATCGTCGGCGAGATAGGCCAGCGTGAATTGAGTCACGATCAGCGCGGCGATGAGCCAGTGAAAAGCTTGCGCGACCGCCCCGTAGCGGGTCGGCGAAATCCGGCTTGGCATACTTCAGGCTCCGCGTGCAGACTGCACTCGATGTAGTTTATCAAGACCGCGGGACCCTGCTGGTGTTCAAAAGATCGAGGCTTGGCCTTCTGACGCTGCTGGTGGCCGCATGCACTGCGCCCGGGCCGCGCCAAGTCACGCCGCAAATCCCGGGTCCGCCCCCGGCCACGAACGTGCCGGCGGCCGGCAGGGTCTATCGCATTGACGAGAGCCGTTCCGAGCTGCGAATTCTCGTATACCGCGCCGGTCCGCTCGCGCATCTGGGCCACAACCACGTCATGGTCAACCGCTCGATCCGTGGCGTGATCAACCTCGCCCAAACCGCCGGTGAGTCGGCGTTCTCGCTGGAAGTGCCGGTCGCCGGTTTCGTGGTCGACGATGCGCGAGCGCGCCTCGAGGAGGGCCCGGATTTCGCCGCCGAGGTTGCGGACGACGCGAAATCCGCAACTCTGCACAATATGCTGAGCACGGCGGTGCTCGCCGCCGCCGAGTTTCCGCTGATTACCATCAAGAGCGCCCGCGTGGCGGCCGGAGCGGACACGCCGTCCGGCGCACGGCAGGGCGCGCCCTTCTCCGGCGATTTGCTCCTGACCATCGCGGTCAGCGTTGCCGGCCATGAGTCGAGAATCGACGTACCGATCACCCTGCGGAGCGATTCGGAACGCTTGTCCGCCACCGGATCTCTGGAATTGCGCCAGACGGCGCTGGGGCTCACGCCGTACAGCCTGATGCTGGGCGCGCTGCAAGTTCAGGATGCGATGAAGATCAAGTTCGACATCGTTGCCAAGCCGGACTAGCGGGCCAGACTTCAGGCCGCCGGCGGGCCGAACTTCAGGCGTTGGCGGGGCCGCACTTCAGGCCTGGGCAGCCTCGGTCAGCAGCAGCGGCGTCCCCTCGGGTGCATTGAATACCATGGCCGGCATCTGCCGCGGCGTCGGCGGCATCGGATCGGACGGCGCAATGCCGATGTCGGCAAGCCTCGCCGCGGCCTCCGTTAGGTCGTCGACCTCGAACCGCAGGGCGGCGCGCCGCAGGTGAGAGAGGTCGTAAAGACCGAGGTCGATGGTGTCGCTGGTACAGGATACGTGAGGCAGCCGGTCATCGGTCTCGTCGATTCCCACAAAGCCGAAACGCTCCCAATAGTTCTTTGCGGCCGCGGCGTCGGACACCGGCAGCGCGATCTCCAGAAAGTAGCCGCATTGCGATGAATCCAGCGGCAGCCGCTTGCTGGGCGAGAAGGTGCGCGCCTCGACGAGCCTGACGAGATGGCCCGAAGGGTCGAGCCAGCCGACTTCATTGAACACGTCATTGCCGAGATGGCGGAACTCGAATTCCACCCCCAGCTGCTCGAGAGCATCCAGATGCCTGAGCAAGCCGGGCTTGACGAAGGTCATCGAGGGTGCCGGAATCGCCTCCTGATGCAGTCCGAGGCAAATTCGACCGTCCGTCACTACGGCGTAGGGGTGCGGCCAGGCATCGCCGACCTCCGCCTGGGTGAAACCGAGCTTGTTGTAAAAATCCAAGGAAGCCCGAATTTCCGGCGTCGCCAGCGAGACCTCCAAGAACCGCCCGAGCAAGTCTCTAACTCACCCCGCCGATACACACGTACTTCATCTCCGTGTAATCGAGGATTCCGTACTTCGAGCCTTCGCGTCCGACCCCGGATTCCTTGACGCCGCCGAAGGGCGCCACTTCCGTGGAAATGATGCCGGTATTCAATCCGACGATGCCGTACTCGATGGCCTCGGAGACGCGCCAACTGCGCGCCAGGTCGCGCGTGTACAAATACGCCGCCAAGCCGAACTCCGTGTCGTTCGCCATGGCGATCGCTTCGGCCTCGGTCTGGAACTTGAACAAGGGCGCCACGGGACCAAAGGTCTCTTCGCGGGCCACCAGCATTTTGGGTGTCACTTGGGTCAGAATGGTGGGCTCGAAGAATGTGCCCCCCAAGGCGTGCCGCTTGCCGCCCAGCTTGATCGCGGCGCCCTTGGCCACGGCATCCGCGATGTGCTCCTCGATTTTGGCCACCGCTTTGGCATCGATCAAAGGTCCTTGGTCGGTCACTCCGGCGAGCCCATCGCCCACCCGCAATTTTCCCACCGCTTCGGTGAGTTTCCGGGCGAACTCATCGTACACGCCGGCCTGCACCAACAGACGGTTGGCGCAAACACAAGTCTGGCCCGTGTTTCTATATTTGCTGGCGATGGCTCCTTGAACCGCCGCATCCAAATCGGCATCGTCGAACACAATGAAGGGCGCATTGCCGCCGAGCTCGAGCGATATCTTCTTTACCGTGCCTGCACATTGCGCCATCAATTTCTTGCCGATTTCGGTGGAGCCGGTGAACGTCAGCTTGCGCACGATGGGGTTGGAGGTCATCTCGCCGCCGATTGCAGCCGCGGATCCCGTGATGACGTTGAACACGCCCTGGGGGATGCCCGCTCTGTGGCCGAGCTCCGCCAGCGCCAACGCGGAATACGGGGTCTGGGTGGCCGGCTTGCAGACCATGGTGCATCCGGCGGCGAGCGCAGGCCCCGCCTTTCGCGTGATCATCGCCGCAGGAAAGTTCCATGGCGTGATTGCCGCCACCACGCCCACGGGTTGACGCAGCACGAGAATTCTCTTATCGGCCTGATGGCCCGGAATGACGTCGCCATACAATCGCTTGGCTTCTTCCGCAAACCATTCGATGAAGGATGCGGCATAGGCGATTTCGCCCTTGGATTCCGCCAGCGGCTTGCCCTGTTCCGCGGTCATGAGTACGGCGAGATCGTCCTGATGCTCGAGCATCAGGTTGAACCAGCGCCGCAGCACCACGGCTCGGTCCTTGGCGGTTCGCGCGGCCCATGCCGGCAGAGCCGCGGACGCCGCGGCAATCGCGCGCCGGGTTTCGGCCGCGCCCATGTTCGGTACGACGCCAAGCTCATCGCCCGTGGCGGGGTTGTGCACAGGCAGGGTGCCGCCGCTGTCCGCGGCCGCCCAGCTGCCGTCGATGAAGCAGGTCTGGCGCAGTAGCAGGGGATCTTTGAGTTTCATTCGCATCTTCTGTTGAAGCGTGGGCGCAAAGGATAGCGCGTTCGTCGATATCGTCAACGCTCGAGGATGGCCGTGACCCCCATGCCGCCCGCGGTGCAGATCGATATCAAGCCGCGTTTGGCCTGATTTTCATCGAGAATTTTCGCCAGCGTGGCGACGATGCGGGTTCCGGTGGCGGCGAAAGGATGGCCGATCGCGAGACTGCCGCCCTTCACATTGAGCTTGGATCGATCGATGGCGCCGAGCGGGCCGGGCAATCTCAGCTTGTCGCGGCAGAATACCGGATCGGCCCAGGCCTTGAGCGTGCACAGGACCTGCCCGGCGAAAGCCTCGTGGATTTCGTAGAAGTCGAAGTCCTCGAGGCCGAGCTGCGCGTCGTTCAGCATTCGCGGCACCGCGTACGCGGGCGCCATCAGCAAGCCTTCCTTCTTGTCTATGTAGTCGACCGCGGCCACTTTGCCGTAACTCAAGTACGCGAGCACGGGCAAGTTACGCTCGCGTGCCCAGGTCTCGGACGCAAGCAGCAGCGCCGAGGCGCCATCCGTCATCGGCGTCGAATTCCCGGCCGTCAAGGTGCCCGAACCCGACGTGTCGAAGACCGGTTTGAGCTTGGACAACTTCTCCAAGCTCGTATCGCCGCGAATATTATTGTCTTGAGTCACTCCGAGGTAGCCGCACACCAGATCCTGGTAAAATCCCGAGGTGTACGCAGCCGTTGCCTTCTGATGACTTTCCAGCGCCAGCTGGTCCTGCTCCGCGCGGGTGATCCCCCAGGTCTTCACCATCAGTTCGGTACTTTCGCCCATCGACAAGCCGGTGCGCGGTTCCGCGATGCCCGGCAGGACCGGCCGCAAATTGCGCGGCCGCAGGCGCAGCCAGGGGCCGACCCGCTCGCCCAAGGTCTTGCCGCGATAACTTCGCAGCAGCAGCTGCTGAAAGCTCCTGGGGTAGACCACGGGCGGGTCGCTCACGGTGTCCACTCCGCCCGCAATCGCGCAATCGATCTGGCCGAGCGCGATTTTATTGCCCAGTAAAATCGCCGCTTCCAGACTGGTGCCGCAGGCGCGTTGCAAATCGAGCCCCGGCGTCTCGGCGGCAAGTCCCGACCCGAGCACCGATTCGCGCACCAAGTTCCACTGGCTGGAGTGTTTCATGACGGCGCCCGCAGCGACGTCGTCCAGGCGCTGCCCCTGCAGCCCGTAGCGCTGGACCACGCCGCGCAGGGCGGCGGTCAGCATTTCTTGATTGCCCACTTGAGCGTAGGCGCCGTTACCGCGTACAAACGGAATGCGTACGCCGCCGACGATCGCGACGCGCCGTGGATTCGTTCCGACCAACATAGGCTGACTCCCGAATGGCCAAGCGTGGAATTATGAACCTACCTGCCAGCATATAATCGGTTCATGACCCGATTTTGCAATGCTACTTCGCTCGGACTCGCCCTTCTGGGCCTCGCTGCCTGCGGCGCGGCGCCGGCGCCGGCCCCCCCGCAGGCACCGACCGCGCCCCATGAGAATCTGGCCCGAATCGTCGAGCGCTATTGGGACGAGCGCCCGCCCTCGGGCAAGCCGTTGTCACCGCAGTACCTGGCAGACTCACTGGCGGTGCAACGTCGTTTTCTCGCCGAGGTTCTCGCGGTGCCTCGCTCCGGCCTGAATGCGGAGGCGGGATTGACCTACGACATTTTCAAGCGGCAGCGCGAACTGGACATCGAAGGCTTCACCTATCCGAGCGAACTGATGCCGGTGAATCCCTTCGCCGGAATGCCGGTGCAATTGCCCCTCGAAGCCGCAGGTTTCGGGGAGCACCCTCTCGGCAACGCCGCGGACTATGAGTATTGGGGGGCGGAAATGGACGCTTTCCCAGCCTGGACGCGGCAGGCGATCGCCAATATGCGCGATGGAATGCGGCGTGGATACACGTTCTCAAGAGTGCTGGTGGAGCGAATGTTGCCCGAGCTGCAGGATCTGGGGTCGGATTCTTCGTCCAATGTGTTCTACAAAGCCCTGAGGAACATGCCGCCGGCCATCAAGGAGCCCGAGCGAACGCAGTTGGCTTCGAAACTCAACGCCGAGATCAGAGAGAAGCTGCTGCCAGCCTATCGTGAATTGCACGATTTCATCCAGAACGACTATTTGCCCCGGGCGCGGACCAGCATCGCGCTATCGGCCCTGCCGCTCGGGCAGTCCTGGTACGCCTACCGGGTCAGGCGCGCCACCGACTCGGCGCTGACCCCGGGCGAGATCTACGGTATCGGCACGGCGGAGGTCGAACGCATCCGGGCGCGCCTGCTACTGCTGCCAGCCGGCACTCCTCCCCCCGGTGCGTCGGCGAATGCCGGCGCCGGTGTGGCGGCGAATGCCGGTGGCACTACCGGCGGGGCCACCGGCGCTGCGGTGGGATCGGTCGCGCTGTTGAACGCTTATCAGGAGCTCAAGGCGCAGGTTGCGGCGGCGATTCCCATGCTGTTCTCCGCCATTCCGCAGTCGGATTTCGACATTCGCGCCGTTGGCGCCGACGGTGCGGCGCTGCCGATGCCGTTCTATCAATCCGCCGCACCGGATGGCCGGACTGCCGCCATCTTGTATGTGAATACTGCATCGGGCGCGTCAGGCTCGGCGAATTTGGATACCGAAGGCTTCCTGCGGGAGGCGATGCCGGGGCGCCACTTTCAGACCGCCTTGCAGCAGGAGCGGGCCGACTTACCGAAGTTCCGGCGTTACGGCACCGATCCCGCCTTCGTCGACGGCTGGGCCCTGTATGCGGCATCCCTCGGCGAGGAGCTGAGCCTGTACCATGACGATGAGGCAAAACGGGGTGAACTGTGGGGCGAAATGAAATGCGCCGTCGCCCTGGTGGTCGATACGGGCTTGCAGGCGAAGGACTGGACTCGCGCACGGGCGGTGGAGTATCTGCGTCAACAGCTGACCATCGATGCCGCCGCCGCCGAAGCCATGGCGGACCGCTACGTGGCCCAGCCGGGAGACGCACTGGCCTGCACGATGGGAGAGCTGAAGATTCAGGCGCTGCGCACCCGTGCGCAACAGGTCCTCGGCGCGCGCTTCGATATCCGAGGATTTCATTCCGAAATTCTCAAGGACGGCGCCATGCCTCTCGACATTCTGGAGGCGAAAATGAAGCTCTGGCTGGACGCGCAGCGCTGATGCAGGCTGCTCGAGATAACCGCCAGGCGGCGATATATGTCGAACAGTATGGGTCGATCGGGGTCAGACTATCTAGTGCGCTCAACATTACTCATCGGCTTCCTCCTGTTCGCCGCTCATGCGGTGCCCGCTGCGGACTTGGCACAAGAATCCGCGCAGCAAGGGGACCTGGAAGTCGCGGTGTCGCTCGATCCCGGCGAGCAAAGCGGCAGTGCCAGTGCGTCGGTCAGAATTCATGCGCGCCGCGAGGTGATCTGGCAGTTGATCACGAGTTGCGCGGAGGCCCTGCACTTGGTTCCGGGCCTCGTCGCCTGCGACGTCCTCGAAACGGCGCCTGACCGCTCGTGGCAACGGATCCGGCATGTGATCGACTATTCCTGGTACATACCCAAACTCACCTATGAATTTCGTGCCTCCTATGAACAACCGTCGCGTGTGTCGATTGAGCGGATTTCGGGAGATATGCGCACCCTCCGCTGCTCCTGGGTACTGCGCAGCGACGGGGATTACACGGTCGCGCACTACAGCGTCGTTCTGGCGCCGGGCTTTTGGGTTCCGCACTGGATGGTGCGGGCGGCCCTGCGGCGCGACTTGCCGAAGATGTTGCGGGCGCTGCGCACCCGGGCCGAAGCCCTCGAGGCTCAGTCGCCGGGCTGACGGCAGCCTGCTGAACCGAGCCCTATTGGCTGCCTGGATGGCGTCGGCGCTGGGTCTGGCCGCCTGCGAGCGCCAGCCGGAAGCGCCGCCGCCGCGGGTCCAGCAAGTGTTCCATTTGAATCCCTACGAAAAGGATTTCGGCTATTCCCAGGCAGTGTTGATCGACAAAACCCTGTATATTTCCGGCACGGTCGCCGTGGATCAGAACGGGCGCTTGGTGGCGCCGGGCGACATGGCCGGGCAAATGCGTGCCGCGTACACCAATATTCGCCGCACACTTGCCGCTCACGGGGCCGGCTTCAATGAGGTCGTCAAAGAGACGATCTATACGACCAACATGGACGCCTTGCTGAAGGCCTCCGACTTGCGGTTCGAGTATTACGACAAGGAGCGCCTGCCGACGACTTCATGGGTACAGGTGCAGCGCTTGGTGGATCCGGGATTCATGGTTGAAATCGAGGTAGTCGCCGAGCTGCCCTAGATCGACCCTAAGTCCCGGGTCGGCGATCGAGGATCGAGGAATTGCGTAACGTGGTCGACAAGACATTCGAGCGCCGCCTGGCGGGGCTCATCAACTCCGGCGAACGAGGCGTGCTGCGCGGCGGCCGCAAGGGTGTGGAGAAGGAGTCGCTGCGCGTCTCGCCCGGCGGCGACATCGTGCAGACGCGCCATCCCGCCGCTCTCGGCGCGCCCCTGACCAACGAGAACATCACCACGGATTTCTCAGAGTCGCTCATCGAGCTGGTCACGCCGCCGTTCGGCGAGACATGGGAGTTGCTGCAATATCTGTGCGACATCCACCAGTTCGTATACCGCCACCTGGGCGATGAGCTGCTGTGGGCGACCAGCATGCCCTGCGCCCTCGACGGCGATGCGAGCATTCCTCTTGCGCAGTTCGGTACGTCGAACGTCGGACGCATGAAGACCATTTACCGGCATGGCCTGGGCGCGCGCTACGGCCGCATCATGCAGGCGATATCCGGCGTGCATTTCAACTATTCCTTTTCGCCGCGCTTGTGGGGCGTACTCGCCGACATCAACCGGTCCAAGCAGCCGCCGCAGACTTTCGCTTCCGAGCAGTACTTCGGGGTGCTGCGCAACTACCGCCGTTTCGGCTGGCTGGTGCTGTACCTGTTCGGCACTTCGCCGGCGGTGTCGAAGAGCTTTTTCGCGGGGCGCGAAACCGCCATGGCCGAACTCGACGCGGACACATTCTACGAGCCATACGGCACGTCTCTGCGCATGAGCGACATCGGCTACCGCAACAAGAATCAAGCGACGGTCAGCGTGTCGGTGAACAGCCTGGATGAGTACGTGCGGGATCTTTCGCGGGCCATAGGCACGCCCTATCCGCCCTACGAAAAGATCGGCGTCAAGGTGGGCGGTGAATATCAGCAGCTCAACACGAACATCCTGCAGATCGAAAATGAATACTACAGCTTCATCCGGCCGAAACGCGTTGCACGCTCCGGCGAGCGGCCGACCAAGGCACTGCAGCGCGCCGGGGTGGAATACGTCGAAGTGCGCGCGCTCGACGTGAGCGCCTTCGATCCGGTCGGAGTCAACCAGAACAAGCTGCGCTTCCTGGAAGCCTTTCTGGCGCTGTGCCTGCTGCGGGAGAGCGCCCCCATAGGGCAGGGCGAACAGGCCGGCCTCGACGCCAATCACTTGTTGGTGGCCCGTCGGGGCCGCGAGCCGGGGCTCGTTCTGAAACGCGAAGGGCGCGATTTTCCCATGCTCGATTGGGCGCGCGAACTGCTCGATGCCATGCAGGGCCTGTGCGAACTGCTCGATCATGGCGAGCCCGCGCGCCCCTACACCACCGCTCTCGAGCAGCAGCGGGCAAAAATCGACGACGTGGAGCGCACGCCCTCGGCGCGGCTGCTCGCGGACATGAGGCAGAGCGGCGAATCCTTCTTTCAGCTCGCCCAGCGAATGTCGAAATTGCACAAGGATTACTTCCTCGGCTTGTATCCGCCGAACGAACGCCGGCTCGCGGAATTCGCCGCGGCGGCACGCGAGTCGCACGAGGCGCAGGCGCGCATCGAGGCGGCCGACAAGGTCGATTTCGATACCTATCTCGCTCACTACCTGGCGGATTGACTGCGTTCGGGCCTGAGGAACAGACGGGAGACAAGCACGTGAACTGGCAATTATTCTCAGGGTTCTTCGTCATCACGCTGATCCTGGTGCTGATCCCGGGTCCCATCGTCACGCTGGTCGTTTCGACGGGCGCCACCAAGGGTGTGCGCGCGGCGCTCGTTACCGTGGCGGGCACCTCGACCGGCAACGCCGTGCTGCTGACGGCGATCGCTCTGGGGCTGAATTGGGTGTTGAGCCATGCCGTATACCTGTTCGAATTGCTGCGCTGGGCGGGCGCCGCCTATCTGATCTGGCTGGGTGTCCAGGCATGGCGCAACGCCGGTCGGTCGGCATCCACGCTGACGGGCAGCTACGTCCAGTACTGGCGCGGCTTCCTGGTGGCGCTGTCGAATCCGAAGACGCTGGCATTTTTCACGGCTTTCCTGCCGCAGTTCGTGGACCCGGCGCGGCCGGCCGCGCATCAACTGGCGGTGATGTGCGTGGTTTCCGCCTTGCTTGCCGCAATCACCGATTCTTGTTGGGCGATCGCCTCGGGATTGGGCCGAGCCTGGTTCATCAAGCCCGCACGCGCCAAATTGCTCGGGCGCGCGTCGGGCCTCACGCTGATCGGCGGAGGGCTATGGCTGTCGTTATCGCGTCGGCCGGCTTGAAGCGCGCCCGGATCGCGAGCGCGCTCACGGCCGCGCCACCAACGTGCCGCGTCCCACCATGGCGACGTCGCCACCGACTTTTACATTGTGAATCCGCTCCGCCGAGCCCTCTGGCTGCACCCGCAAAGTACTCGGGCGGCCCGCAAATCGCCCCTGACTGAGCAGGAAGGTCTGGTCGGCGCAGGCCAGGCCGTGGCGCAGCCGATAAGCGCCGATGGCACCCGCGGCGCTCCCGGTGGCCGCGTCCTCGATGACCCCATCATTGTTCCAATGGCGAATCTCCAATTGGGACTCATCCAGCAGGACCGCGAATTGCGCCCCCACCGAATGCAGCGCAGCGGTGATGTCGCGCCTGATACGGGCGCGCGCCAGCGCGCCGCCTGCCGCCACGGGAACAATCAGATATTTGAGCCCTGTGCTCACGACCTCCACCGGCAGATCGGCGCGTAGGTCATCGGCATCGAGGCCGAAGGCCGCCGCAACCCAGCCCGAATCGTGAACGACTCCCGCGAATTCGGGTTGCCCTTGATCGAGCAAGGCGAAATAGCCGTCGGGCGTGGGCTCGGTTCTGAGGTCGACCGTCCTTTGCGCGAGTTCGAATCGCCAGTGTCGGGCACCCGGCTCCCGGGACTCATGATGCAAGACCGCGGCGGCGCCGATGAGCGGATGACCCGCAAATGGCAGCTCCTCGAACAGATCGAAGACGCGTGCCCGGACCGTCCCGGCGCGAGCGGTGGGCTGCAAGAATATCGTCTCGAAGTGGCGCAGTTCTTGCGTAATGAGCAGCATTTGCCGCTCCGACAAGCCGCCGGCGTCGGTGAATACCGCCAGACTATTGCCGCTGTAGGGCCGGCGAGTAAACACATCGACGTGGCTGAACTGCAGCTCCATAGATCTCTTAGAGCTCGGCTTGCAGTGCCTTGAGGAAGCGCTGAATGACCTTGTCGTCGCGCCGGTAGAACGTCCATCCCTTCTTGCGAGTCGCGACCAGCAGGCCCGCGTCCGTCAGCAGCGTGAGGTGTCGCGATGCGGTTGCCGCGGCAATTCCCAGTTTGTCGCGGATGAAGTCCGCGCACACGCCATCCTGCTCGAAATCGCCGTCCACCTGGGGTGGAAAATTGCCCGAAGGATCCTTCAACCACTGCAGTATGGACAGGCGTACGGGGCTGGCGACCGCCTTGATCTCTCGGATCGGCGCGCTGGACTGACGTTGGGTTTCGCTATTTCGCATAAATGCGAAATATAGACCCATCCCCTTGGCGGGGCAAGGAAATCGGCTTGGGCGTCCGGTGTGTTGCTCGTGATAATTTGACATAATCATCAGTTCGGGATGGGCTTATTTGCTGCAAAAGCGGCGCAGGTCATTGAGGGAGCGCACCGGGTTGAGTACGGTGAAGCAAATGAGCAGCTCTGATCGAATTTCCACCGCAGACCTGCCGGATTCACCGCAGGCTCGCCAATTGCGGGCGGGTTTTCCCTGGCTGACGTTCGATCCGGATCTCGAGAGCGAATTTCGGCGCACGCATTTCGATGAAAATCTGCTGCATACGCGCGTGAATCTGTGCCTGGCCGTGGTCATCACCATGGCCTTTACCGCCATGGACGCCGTGGCTCTGGGCCCGGTGCTCAATCGCGTTCCCAACATGATCCACGTGCTGGTGATCCTACCGACGCTGCTGATCGGGCTGGCCTCGAGCTTTTCACCCAAGCGGCATCGGATCTACCCGCCGCTGGCGATGATCGCCTCCACCATCCTCGGTGTGGGCGTCGCCGCCATTCAGATCATCGCCACTCGGGCCGGCGTGTCCATGCTGTTTCCGTGCCTGATGCTGACCATCATTTTCGTGTACTTCATGGGCGGACTCATCTTTTATCATGCGCTTGCGGCGAACCTGATCGTCCTGCTCGCCTATATTGCCGCCGGCATCGCGCTGCAGCTGCCGGACCACGAATTCGCCTACGACGCGCTGGCCATGGTTGCCGCCAATTTGTTCGGTGCGTCCGTCGTCTACATGCACGAAAAAACCAGCCGCATGCGCTATCTCGAAGCCTGCCTGCTGCAGGAGATGGTGGCGCGCGACGGTCTGACCGGCATCCAGAATCGCCGCATGTTCGACCAGCACATACAGCGGGTCTGGCAGCAGGCGGTGCGCGAACAGAAACGCGTCGCGGTGCTGCTCGCCGATATCGACTGCTTCAAGGACTACAACGACCGCTATGGACATCAGGCGGGCGACGAGTGTCTGCGGGCCGTCGCCGTTTCCCTGAGCCAGTGCGCGCGTCGGCCCCTGGATTTCGTCGCGCGCTATGGCGGCGAGGAGTTCGCGGTGGTGCTGTATGAAGCCAGCCGGGAATACGTGGCCGAGGTGCTGACCCGAATTCAGCGTTCCATCGCCGAACTCAATATCCCCCACGACGCGTCCCGCGTGGCCAGCCGGCTGACGGTGAGCATCGGCGCGGCCTTCATTCTGCCCACCAGCAACCGCACTCCCGACGGCTTGATTCAGCTGGCCGACGAGGCCCTGTATAGCGCCAAGGAAGAAGGCAGGAACCGCGTCGTGGTGATGGAGGCCGAATACCACACCTTGAGAACCGGGCGTTTCGAAAAACGCCGCGGGCAGCCGCCCCTGTAGCACTCAGGGCCGGTAGATCGCGATTTGCGGGTCCTCGCCGGCTTTCCTGCTGGCGCGAAACATCCCCTCTGAATTGAATTCCATCACGATCTCGCCGTGCCGGTCGATTGCCACGACTCCTCCCTCGCCCTGCAGCGCCGGCAGTTCATCGAGCACGACCTCGCGCACGGCGGCCTGCAAAGCGCGGCCGCCGAAGCGCATGCGCGCACAAATATCGTGCGCCACCGCGGCGCGGATGAACACTTCCCCGTGGCCCGTGGCCGACACCGCGCAGGAGCGGTCATCCGCGTAAGTACCAGCGCCGATGATGGGCGAATCGCCGATGCGGCTGTAGCGCTTCCCGGTCATGCCGCCCGTCGAGGTGGCCGCGGCGAGGCGGCCCTCGCCGTCCAGCGCCACCGCGCCCACGGTTCCTACATGCGATATGGTGAGCGCCGACAGATCGGTGTCGCCGCCGCGGATGCGTTCGAGCTGTCGCCAGCGTTCCGGGGTATGGAAATAGCTGCGCGGCACCAGGGTAAAGCCGCGGCTCAATGCGAATTCCTCCGCTCCGGCGCCGCTCAGCATGACGTATTCGGAATGCTCCATGACGGTGCGCGCCAATTCGATCGGATTCCTGATATGGGTCACGCCGCATACCGCGCCCGCCAGCAGAGTGCTGCCGTCCATGATCGAGGCATCCAATTCGTTGCCGCCGTCGAGCGTGAATACCGCGCCTCGGCCGGCGTTGAACAAGGGATTGTCCTCGAGCACCATCACGGCGCGGGTCACCGCATCCAGGCTGGTCCCGCGACCCTGCAGCACTGCATAGCCGGCGTCGAGCGCCGCCGCCAGGCCGCTGCGGTATTCCAGCTCTCTCTCGCTGCCCATTTCAGCGCGCGGCAGAGTGCCGGCTCCGCCGTGAATCGCTAGTCCGAACATCTTGGGGCCATTTCCTCTGGTCGCTCCGACGCCGCAAGGCTATCATCATTTGCTGATGAATCCATTTTCCAAGACGGGGGCCATCAAAAGCCTTCTCATCGCGAATCGCGGTGAAATTGCCATTCGAGTCATGCGTGCCGCCACCGAGCTCGGCATTCGCACCATCGCCATTCATTCGCAGGAAGACCGCTTCTCGCTGCACCGGACCAAATCCGACGAGAGCTACCTGGTGGGCTCCGGCAAGGGCCCGATCGACGCCTACCTGGACATCGACGACATCATCCGCGTTGCGATCGAGGCCAGGGCCGACGCCATCCACCCCGGCTACGGCTTCCTGTCCGAGAGTCCCGAGTTCGCGGAAGCTTGCGCGGCGGCCGGCATCATATTCGTGGGACCGCTGCCCGATACCATGCGCCGCCTCGGCAATAAAGTCGCCGCCCGCAATCTGGCGGCCGGCGCGGGCGTGCCCGTGATGCCGGCCACGCCGCCGTTGCCCGCGGACGATGCGCAAGTCCTTGCGATGGCCCATGCGGTGGGCTTTCCAGTGATGCTCAAGGCGAGCTGGGGCGGAGGCGGCCGCGGCATGCGCATCGTCGAGGACGACCGCGAGCTCATCGAGACGGCGGCGGCCGCGAGGCGCGAAGCCAAGGCGGCTTTCGGCAAGGACGAGGTCTATCTCGAAAAGCTGATCCGCCGGGCGCGCCACGTGGAAGTGCAGATTCTGGGCGACTCGCACGGCAACTTGGTGCATCTGTTCGAGCGGGATTGCACCGTTCAGCGCCGCAATCAGAAGGTCGTGGAACGCGCGCCGGCGGCTTTCCTGACCGAGCAGCAGCGCTCCGAACTGTGCGAGGCGGCGCTCAAAATCGGCCGTGCGGTCGGCTACTGCGCCGCCGGCACCGTCGAGTTCCTGCAGGACGCCGACTCCGGCAAATTCTACTTCATCGAAGTCAATCCGCGCATCCAGGTGGAACACACGGTGACCGAATGCGTGACCGGGATCGACCTGGTCAAGGCGCAGATCCGTATTTGCGCCGGTGCGCGCATCGGCAGTCCGGAGAGCGGCGTGCCCCGGCAGGAGGACATCCGCGTCAATGCGCACGCCTTGCAATGCCGCGTCACCACCGAAGATCCCGAAAACAACTTCGTGCCGGACTACGGCACGGTAACGGCTTACCGCAGCCCGGCGGGCTTCGGCATCCGGCTCGATGCCGGGACCGCCTACGCAGGCGCCATCATCACCCGCTTCTACGATTCCCTGCTGGTCAAGGTAACGGCGTGGTCGCCGACCCCCGAAGAGACCATCGCGCGCATGCACCGCGCGCTGTGGGAGTTTCGGATTCGCGGCGTGGTGACCAACCTGCGCTTCCTCGATCAGCTCATCATGCATCCGCGCTTCGCCTCCGCGGACTACACCACCAAGTTCATCGATCAGAGCCCGGAGCTGTTTCGCAGCCCGCGCAAGCGCGACCGGGCGACGCGCCTGTTGGGTTTCATCGGCGATATGATCATCAATGGCAACCCCGTGGTCAAAGGGCGGGCGAGGCCCAAGCAGCCCGTGTTCCCGCGACTGCCGCGGGCCGCCTTGGGGGCGCCGCCCGCCGGTACCAAGCAGAGGCTCGATGATCTGGGGCCGGAAAAGTTTGCCGACTGGATGCTGCGGGAGCCGCGCATCCTGCTGACCGACACGAGCATGCGCGACGCGCATCAGTCGCTGCTGGCCACGCGGTTTCGCACCCGCGACATGGCATTGATTGCGCCGTACTACGCCGCCCTGCTGCCGCAGCTGTTTTCGGTGGAGTGCTGGGGCGGCGCGACGTTCGACGTCGCCTTGCGGTTCCTCCGGGAGGATCCCTGGGCGCGCCTGTCGGCGTTTCGCGAGGCCATGCCCAATTTGCTGCTGCAAATGTTGTTCCGCTCGGCCAACGCGGTCGGCTACGCCAACTATCCGGACAATGTGGTGAGGCATTTTGTCGCGCAGGCCGCGCAGGCTGGAATCGACGTATTCAGAGTGTTCGATTGCCTGAATTGGGCCGCCAACATGAGAGTCGCCATCGAGGCGGTCCGCGATACGGGCCGGCTGTGCGAGGCATGCCTTTGCTACACGGGCAATTTGACGAATCCGCGGGAAACCAAGTACGGCTTGAAGTACTACGTCGACCTCGCCAAGGAATTGCGGGCGATGGGCGCGCACGTGCTCGCCATCAAGGATATGGGCGGCCTGTGTCAACCGCGCGCGGCGGCAGCGCTGGTCAAGGCCCTCAAGGAGGAAGTGGGCCTGCCGATTCATTTTCACACGCACGATACCAGCGGGATCGCGGCCGCCAGCGTGCTCGCCGCCATCGAGGCCGGCGTCGACGCAGTGGACGGCGCGATCGACGCCATGTCCGGCTTGACCTCCCAACCCAATCTGGGATCCATCGCCGAGGCGTTGCGCTTCGGTCCGCGCGACGCGGGGCTCGATGCCGGCAAAATACGCATGATCTCGGCTTACTGGGAGCAGGTGCGCCGCGGCTACGTGGCCTTCGAAAGCGACATTCGAGCGGGCGCCTCGGAGGTGTATGTCCATGGCATGCCGGGAGGGCAGTACACGAATTTGCGCGAGCAGGCGCGATCGCTCGGCATCGACGATTACCGCTGGCCCGACGTCGCCCAGGCCTACGCCGAGGTCAACGAGATGTTCGGCGATATCGTGAAGGTCACACCCACCTCCAAGGTGGTGGGGGACATGGCCATCACCATGGTCACGAGCGGGCTGACGCGAGAGGCGGTACTCGATCCGGCGGTCGAGATCGCGTTTCCCGAGTCGGTGGTGCACTTGTTCCACGGCGACCTCGGCCAACCCGCCGGCGGCTTTCCGCCGGATCTGCAGAAGAAAGTGCTGGGCGGCAAGGCTCCCCTCGGCGTGCGCCCGGGCGAATTGCTGGCGCCGGCCGACCTCGAGGCGCAACGCCGGACGGCGGAGGCGAAGGTCGGCCGGTCGATCACCGAGTATGAACTGGCTTCCTATCTGATGTATCCGAAGGTATTCGCCGACTATGCGGCTGATCGCAGCGCGTATGGCGACGTCAGCGCGCTGCCCACCGCCGTGTTCTTCTATGGAATGGATCCGGGACAGGAGATCAACATCGATCTCGAGCGGGGCAAAACGCTGATCGTGCGCTATGTCACCACCAGCGACCCGCACGAGGACGGAACGCGCACGGTGTTCTTCGAATTGAATGGCCAGCCGCGCCCGATTCGCGTGGCGGATCGCAGCCAGGTGGCGAAGCGGCCGCCGCGGCGCAAAGCGGAGCCGGGCAACCCGGCCCACGTAGGTGCCCCGATGCCCGGCACCATAGCCACCGTCGCCGTGCATGCCGGCCAGAAGCTCGGCAAGGGTGAAGCGCTATTGACGCTGGAAGCGATGAAAATGGAAAGCACGGTGCGCGCCGAGCGCGATGGGACCGTCAAAGAGGTTCTGGCGCGGCCCGGCGCGCAAGTCGATACCAAGGATTTGCTGGTGGTATTCGAGTAGCGGGCTCAGTCGGGCTCCACGCATTGGCGTTCAGGCACCGTGACCGCCAGTCCGTCGAGATCTCGCGTGAGGTGAATCTGGCAACTGAGGCGGCTGTTGCCGCGCGGCTCCCAGGCGTTCTCCAGCATGCCTTCCTCCATGTCCTCGCGCGGCTCGAGGCGCGGCAGCCAGGCCGCATCGACGTACACATGGCAGCTTGCACAGGCGCAGGCGCCGCCGCATTGCGCAATGATGCCCCGCACGCCTTGCTGGCGCGCCGCCTCCATCAACGTGATGCCCGGCGGCGCGTCTATCTCACGCCGGCCGCCGCCGGGTTCGGTGAACACGATCCTGGGCACTAGACTGCTTCTTTGAGCGCAATGGCGCCGTCCGCCAATCTGTCCGCGTTCAACGGCGTGCGATCGGCAATGAGCTTGCGCGCCGCCATGTAGTCCTTAGAGTGATTGACCGCTTCCACCGCCAGCAATTCCCGGCCTTTCAGATAGCAGACGCTGAAGCTGCGCGAGGCCGGGTCGCCCCGCAGCACCTGCCGGTCGTAGTCCTGCGAAAGCCCGACGATGAGCAGCTTATTGTCGTATTGATCGGACCAGAACCAAGGGACTCGATCATGCGCGACCGGCCGCTCGAGCAGATTGAGCGCGGCAGTTTTCGCCTGCTCAAAGGCATTATCGACGGATTCCAAGCGCACGCGCCGGCCGAAGTGCGGCGAAGGGTGATTGGTGCAATCGCCCGCGGCGTAGATCGCTGCATCGCTGGTGCGGCAATATTCGTCCACCACGATGCCGTTGTCGCAGGCCAGTCCCGCCGCCCTCGCGAGTTCCGTCGTCGCCACGGCGCCGACCCCGACGATGACGAGGTCCGCCGCATGGCGGCTGCCGTCTGCGCAAACCACCCGCTCCACGCGTTCCTGGCCTTCGAGGCAGGTGACCCGCGTGTCGCAGACGATGTCGACGCCATGCGAGAGATGTTCCGCGGCGAAATATCGCGAGACGCTGGGCGCCGCCACGCGATTCATGATCCGGTCGGCCATTTCCAGCACAGTGACCTCGCAGCCCATCTTGCGGCAGGTGGCCGCCGTTTCCAGTCCGATGTAGCCGCCGCCGATGATGACGATGCGCGCCAGGGGCCTGAAGCCCGCTTGAATGGGTGCCACGTCCGCGATGCCGCGCAGATAGTGCACGCCCGGCAACGTGGCTCCCGGGCAGGTCAAGCGGCGCGATTCCGCGCCGAGACATAGCAAGAGGCGGTCGTAGGTCAATTTCTCGCCGCCGGCGAGCTCGACTTGCCGAGCGGCGGCATCGAGCCGTACGGCGGGCCTGCCCAATTTGAGCTCGATTCGATGCTCGTCGTAGAAAGAGCGGTGCCTGAACGGCAGCCGATCGGCGGCCATTTCACCCGAGAGGTATTTCTTGGAGAGCGGGGGCCGCTGGTACGGCAGCTGCGGCTCGTCGCCGATCAGCACCAGCCGGCCGTCAAAACCCTCCTTGCGCAGGGTATCGATGGCCTGAGCGCCGGCCTGGCCGGCGCCTATGATGAGGATGGTGGAGATCATTGGATTCCTTCAAATAGCCTGCCTGCAATCAGGTGGCCTTTATAGCGGGTCGCGCACTGCCTTGAAAGGGCGCTCGCAGCGCGATGGCCGTGCCTGTTGCGCACAATCGTAATAGTATTGTCGCGACGGCCCTTGAAGGCCAGGGTTTCCCCCGGAGAATCTGATGAAATTGATTACTGCCATTATCAAGCCCTTCAAGCTCGACGACGTGCGTGCGGCGCTTTCCGAAATTGGGGTCTCGGGCATGACGGTAACCGAGGTCAAAGGCTTCGGACGCCAGCGCGGCCACACGGAGCTGTATCGCGGCGCGGAATATGTCGTCGATTTCGTCCCCAAGACCCGTATCGAGGTCGCAGTAAAGAATGAACTCGTCGATCAAGTGATCGAGGCTATTGTCGGCGCGTCGAAAACCGGCAAGGTCGGCGACGGCAAAATCTTCGTTACCGACATATTGCGGGTGCTGCGCATCCGCACCGGCGAGACCGACAACGCCGCGTTGTAGCGGCTTCGTCGGATGAACCTATCCGACGGTTGCCGGCTGGTTGCATTCACGGTTCTCGCCGCGTCGCTGACGGAGCCCGCGCTTGCGGCGAAGTTCACCGATCAGGAACACACGCACATCGAGGAGCCGCGGCCGGCGAATCTGCCGAGCGACAGCGAGCTGGAGGCCGCCGGAGCCGTCATCGGCAAGATCGAGATCGATCCTCGCAATATATTCGACGAAAGCGATCCGCGCGAAAGAAACGGCCTGTTTCGGCTCGCCGACCGCCTGCACATACGCACCAAACCATCCGCCATCCGGGCGCAGCTGCTGTTCGCAAGCGGAGACAAGTATCAGGCGCGCAAGCTCGCGGAGACCGAGCGCGCGTTGCGCATGCTGCTCTATGTTTACGATGCCCGCGTGGTGCCCGTGCGCTACGCCGACGGCAAGGTCGACATAAAGGTCATCACCAAGGATGTCTGGACCTTGAGCCCGGGCGCCTCCTTTGGGCGGGCGGGCGGAACCAACAGCACCAGTTTCAACCTTCAAGACACGAATTTTCTGGGTTGGGGAAAGGAGCTGCAGGTGTCGCGCGGCACCACCGTCGATCGCACCAGCAACACCGTGGCGTGGAACGATCCGAATGTATTCGGCTCCCGCTGGACCTCGGCGCTCACCTACGTCGATTCGAGCGATGGCTCGGAGCGCTCGGTGCAAGTCATACGTCCCTTCTATTCGCTCGATGCGCCCTGGAGCACGAAGATCACGGCGCTGAGCTTCGACCGCACCGTCTCCCGCTACAACTTGGGCAACATCGTCGATCAATTCAACGACAATGAATCCTCGTACGAGCTGAGCGGCGGAGTCTCCAATGGCTTGATCGACGGCTGGACCAGGCGCTTTACCTTCGGAATGCGCTTCGACCGCAGCCTATTCCTGCCGACGCCGGGAACCGCCACGCCGGCGCAGCAGCTGCCGCCGGATCGAATCCTGTCCTATCCCTTCGTCGGGTTCGATTTCCTTCAGGACAGGTTCAAGAAGGTCGGCGATGAGAATCAGATCGGGCGAACCGAGGATTTGTATTTCGGCACCGAGATTTCCGGCGAAATAGGCTATTCGGATGCGGCGTTCGGCGCCGACCGCAATGCCATCATGCTGACCGCCAAGGCTCTGCGCGGCATCGAATTGACCGAGCTGCAGCAGCTGTTCCTGACCAGCGATTTCTCGTCCCGAGTGGAGGATGGCCGGGCCCGCAATCTGATCGCCGATGCAGGCGCCAAATACTATTGGCGTTGGCGCCCGGACTGGCTGCTGTACGCGGGCTTGTCGGGGACGGTCACCGATTCGTTGGACCCCGACATGCAGCTGTTGCTGGGCGGGGACAACGGCCTGCGGGGCTATCCGCTGCGCTACGAGTCGGGCACCTCTC
Source organism: uncultured Gammaproteobacteria bacterium (assembly GCA_963837435.1). GTDB lineage: Bacteria > Pseudomonadota > Gammaproteobacteria > Steroidobacterales > Steroidobacteraceae > Bog-1198. The sequence continues at coordinate 289,644 of CAWINJ010000004.1, read as the reverse complement.
GGGCGTTGTTCACCGTCGAGCAGCGGTTCTATACGGACTGGTTCCCGTTCCGCCTGGTGCGGGTGGGCGGCGCCATTTTCGCGGACGTGGGCCGCACCTGGGGCACGGGGGTCATCGGCAACAGCGATCCGGGGCTGCTGCGCGACGTGGGATTCGGTCTGCGCCTCGGCAATACCCGCTCCGGCCTCGGCAATGTGCTGCACATCGATTTTGCCTTTCCGCTCAACGATATCGCGGGCATCCAGAAATTCCAATTTCTGGTGCAAACCATGCAAAGCTTTTGAACGCCGGTAGCGGGCTCCCCGGTCTCAGTCCTGCGCGGACTTACGCCGCCGCGAAAACAACCAGAGGAAGCCGATGCAGACGGCGAAATTCAGTACCCACCAGCCCAGTTGCCGGGCGGAGTTCCCGTCTTCCGTCCGCCCGGCCGCGCCGGAAACCTGCAATGTCCCTTTGAGGCGCTCCCGGCCGGTGGCGTCCACCACCTCGATCTCCACCGCCGCCGCACCGGGGAGCGCGAGGTCCTTGCTCTGCAGGGTGTAGCTCCCGTCGGTCTCCGCCGTGGCCGGATGCGAGGCGCCGCGCAGCAGCACCGTCACCGCGGCATCGCGCACCGGCGCATTATCGATGACGCGGCTGAGATGAATGGTCATCCGATCGCCGCGCACCAATCCGACGGCGAGTAAATCCGCGGAGCGTGCCTCGATCCGGGCGGGCGCCGCCGATTCTCCCGGTGTCGCGGCGAATGCCGCCGCCGCCATGGCGGCGAACAAGCAGGCCCAGACGAATCCGAGCGCCTTCTTCAAAGCAGGAAACCCCAAACGCCGATCGCCGTGCCGGCAGCCGCCGCGAGTATGCCAAAAAGGGGAAAAAAGCCCTTTCGCGCCAGGAAGTATAGAGAACAGAGCACCAGCCCCAGTTCCAGCAACCCCTCGCCGATGTCGAACCTGAGGGCCCGGACTTCCTCGACGTCGCTTTGGTCATCCTTCGACTTTGCGTCCTCCTGGATCTTCTCGGCGTCCGCGGCATATTTGGCGCGGGCCGCCTCGAGCTTGTTCACGGCGGCCTCGGACTTGGCGGGATCCGTGCTCAGGGATTGCAGCACAGTGACCGCGACATCACTGCTGTATTCACGAATCCTTTTCGCCTGGTAGTAAGCCCACGCATCGTTCGACTCGGTCCTGTGAATGACGGCGTTGGTATGCGCGCGATGCGAGGCGATGGTGACCACCGAGAGAAAGATTCCCACCACGCCCACCATGATTCCGACGCGGCGGGTGTTCGGATCGACGGTATGTTCGGGTTTGACTTCAATTTCAGGCATGAGGCAAAACCATGGACTTCATTTGACGGCGTGCAGGCGCGGATTCGCGCGGGCCATCCCGAGGACCCCGCTGCGCACGACTTCGACGATCTCGCCGAATGCTGCGACATTGGCGATGAATTCGCCGATCTCGGTTTCGGTGCTGGTGAGCTCCACGATGTAGCTCGATGGATTGGAGGACAGCACGCGGCCGCCGACGCGGCGCAACAAGGTGCCGACCGCATCGACGTGTTCGGCCGCTATCTGCAGCTTGATCAGCAGCAATTCGCGGGCCAGGTGATCGCCGCTGGTCATGTCCTCCACCGCGACGACATCGACGAGCTTCAACAGCTGGGCGTTAATCTGCGCGATGACGGCATCGGAGCCGATCGTCACCAGGGTCACCCGCGACACGGTGGCATCGTTGGTAGGGGCTACCGACAGAGACTCGATGTTGTAGCCGCGAGTCGAGATCAAACCGGTGACGCGCGTGAGCGCGCCCGCTTCGTTTTGGAGCAGTATGGCGATGAGGTGGCGCATGAACCGCCAAGCATAAGGGAGGGCGGTACTTGGGCGCCAGGGCGAGAACTGCTAGTCTTTGATCGTGAAAGACCGTTACGACATGTTAAATCAAGCCGCGCACCCGCTCGCGGGCGCCAGTATGACGGGCGCCGACATGTTGGTGCAGGTGCTGGCCGACGAGGGCGTCGACACGATTTTCGGGTACAGCGGCGGCGCGATATTGCCGATTTACGATGCCGTATTCCGCTATAACCAAGAGCATCATTCCTCGATGCCGCTGATCGTGCCCGCCAACGAGCAGGGCGCCGGGTTCATGGCCGCCGGCTATGCGCGCGCCAGCGGCAGGGTGGGCGTGGCCTTGGTCACCTCGGGTCCCGGCGCCACCAACATGGTGACTCCGGTGCGCGATTCCATGGCCGATTCGGTGCCCATCGTAGTGATCTGCGGCCAGGTGCCCACGACCGCCATCGGCACCGATGCATTCCAAGAGGCTCCGGTGCCCAGCATCATGGGCGCCGTGGCCAAGCACGTTTTTCTGGTCACGGACCCGACCAAATTGGAGGCGACCGTGCGCACGGCCTTCGAGATCGCCCGCACCGGGCGCCCGGGCCCCGTGGTCCTCGATGTGCCGAAAGACGTGCAGAACTGGAAAGGGGTGTTTCACGGCTCGGGCCGCCTGCCCGTGCCGGGCTACCGGCAACGGATGAATCGCCTGGAAGCGAGCAAAGTGCCGGAAGCGGCCTGCGCCGATTTCTTTGCCGCCCTGGGCGCCGCGCGGCGCCCGCTGATCTATGCGGGCGGCGGCGTGATCAACGGCAGCGCGGCGCACGCGCTGCGCGAATTTTGCAAGGAATTTCAGCTGCCGGTCGTCACCACCTTGATGGGAATCGGCGCCCTCGACACCACTCACCCCTTGTCCATGCGCATGCTCGGTATGCATGGCGCGGCGTTCGCCAATTACGCGGTGGATGACTGCGACTACCTGCTTTCGCTGGGCGCGCGCTTCGACGATCGGGTCGCCGGCAATCCGGCGAAATTTGCCGGCGGAGCCAAGTTCATCGCCCATGTCGACATCGATGCCTCGGAGATCAACAAGGTCAAGCGGGTCGACTGGAGTCACGTGGGGTTGATGCCGGACGCGCTGCTCAGCTTGCTCGACTATGGCAGGCGCGAGGGCTTCAAACGCGACTGGTCCGAGTGGCGCCGGCATTGCGACGAGCTGCGGACGAAGTACGCCATGAACTACGATCGCAACAGCCCGCTGATCCAACCCTACTATGTGATCGAGGAAATCAATCGCCTGACGCGCGGCGAGGCCATCATCACTACCGGGGTGGGCCAACACCAGATGTGGGCGGCGCAGTACTTCGATTTCCGCAGCCCGCGACTCTGGCTGACCTCGGGCAGCATGGGCACCATGGGCTTCGGTCTACCGGCGGCGGTTGGCGCCCAGTATGCACAACGCAGCCGGTTGGTCATCGACATCGACGGCGATGCCAGCATCCGGATGAATATCGGCGAGCTGGAAACCGTGACCACCTATGATCTCCCGGTCAAGGTGGTGGTGCTCAACAATTGCGGCGACGGCATGGTCAAGCAATGGCAGAAGCTGTTCCACAGCGGCCGCCTCAGCGCCAGCGACAAGAGCCTGCACACCAAGGATTTCGTCAAAGCCGCACAGGCCGACGGCTTCAAGTACGCGGTTCGGCTCGACAAGAAAGCCGATGTGCCGCGCGTCATCGAGGAGTTCATCCGGTTCAAGGGCGCCGCCTTTCTCGAGGTCATGATCGATCCGGATGCCGGCGTTTATCCCATGGTCGGTCCCGGGCAGGCGTACGCTGATATGATCACCGGCGAGCACATTCCCTCGCGCACCAAAGTGGACATCAAAACGCCGGACGCATCGGAAATGTTTTGACCGGGCCGGAGGGCCGAGGCAGGCCTTCGGCTTTGCCGCTACCAGGCACAGTTAGCTACCAGGCACCGTTGGCTACCAGGCACCGTTGGCTACCAGGCGCCTTTGGCTACCAGGCGCCGGTATTGGCCATGCTGCTCCAAGGCTCGGCCGGCGGCAGCGCCGCGCCTTTCTGCAGCAATTCGATCGAGATGTCATCGGGCGAGCGCACGAAGGCCATGTGCCCGTCGCGCGGCGGCCGATTGATGGTCACTCCATGTTCCATGAGGCGTGCACAGACCGCGTAGATATCGTCGACCGCGTAAGCCAGGTGCCCGAAATTTCGGCCGCCCGCATAGGCTTCGGGATCCCAGTTGTGCGTAAGCTCGACTTGCGCTGCCTCGTCGCCCGGCGCGGCCAGAAACACCAGCGTGTAACGTCCGCGGGGATAGTCTCGCCGCGACAATTCGCGCAGGCCGAGCGCGTCGCGGTAAAAGCGCAGCGATTGCTCGATGTCCGTCACGCGTACCATCGTATGTAAATATTTCATGGGTGCTCGTCCTGTGGGGAGCAGCAAATTTGGACGAAGCGATGCGCAAAATCAAACGGGCGGATTCATCGGTGGCTCCCGCAGCAACGATATTCTCAGCACCGCCCGCGGTATTTCATCCACCTGCCCGGCGCCTCTCCCGCTCGAACATTACTTGTTTGTCACAAATTGGCTACACGCTTGACATAGTGTGGCATTGCCAAACATTGCTGCATAACTACTAGATTTATATATATTATCTGTTATTATCCAGTCGTCGACGCAGCGCGCATTTGTGACCAGCGTTACTTAGTTGCAACACTGGATTGAGACAAACAAGGCGGAACGTCAGGCAATTGCCTACGTATCTTCCCATTAAGGACGTGTCGGGTTTTTACCTAGCACCTGTTCCACTCGAATTCCCCGGCAAGTCCGGGGATTCTTTTATCGGCCCCTCCTGCATCCGACTGGCGGACTTCGCCGTATTGAAGCCCTTGTTCAGAATGAATCCGAATGAGGAACCGCTGCGAATGGCTTTGGTATCCAGTCAAGGCCGAGGGTCGAATGCAGCCGGTGGCAACCAATGCGAGTAACGGCGCGGGTACCCTGCACTCATCGAGAGCGGGCACAGCGGAGCCCCGGGCGCCTCTCGATGATCTGGTGCGAGCCATGGCGCGCGGCGACTCCGGCGCGCTGTCGCAAATCTATGAACAGACGGTGGCGCAAATATTTGCGATTTGCCGCGGTGTGCTGCGCAGCAAGGAAGACGCGGAGGAAGTCGTCTGCGATGTGTACTCCTGTGCCTGGCAGCGCGCGAGCAGTTACGACTCGGGCCGAGGTTCCGTGATGGCGTGGCTTGCCGTCATGGCAAGAAATCGCGCCGTCGATCGCCTGCGGCAGCATCGCCATGCACTATGGCTGGATGACGATGGGCACGGCGATTTCGCCGCCTCCCTGGCGGGCGAGGCCATGGGCCCCGAGCAATTGCTGGCGCAGTTTCAAGCGGGAACCGCCGTGCACCGCGCCTTGCAGTCGCTCAACACCCAGCGCCGCCACTTGCTGGGCCTGGCCTTTTTCCAAGGGCTGAGCCATCAGGAAATCGCCCATGCTACCGGGATCCCTCTCGGTACCGTAAAGTCGCATCTGCGCCGCGCGCTCGCGGCACTGCAGGGTGAGCTGACGATCGAAGGGTGATGCGCAATCGTTCCAAAAAAACGCGGTCGGCAGCCGCGTCGCTGGACCCTGCCATCGCGCAGCAGATGGCCGCCGCCGTGCGGCCCGCCGAATTGTCCCAAGCGGATCGGGACGCGATACACGGCCGGATCATGCGCAGAATCCGCGACGAGGCGCAGCCCGGCCAAGAATCGCTGCCGGCGCCGCCGGCTACCACAGCCTCTCATTGCCCTGTACTCTTCGCCTATCCCCTCGGCGGCAATTCGGATGGACTATCGATGAGCATTTGCGATGGATTTACGGGCGCGGTCGGCAATACTCCCTTGATTCGGCTGCGCCGGTTGAGCGAAGAAACCGGCTGCGAAATCCTGGGAAAAGCGGAGTTCATGAACCCCGGCGGCTCGGTCAAGGATCGCGCCGCAAAATGGATAGTGCTGGACGCCGAGCGGCGCGGAGTGCTGAAACCCGGGGGTACCGTGGTTGAGGGCACCGCCGGCAACACCGGAATAGGCTTGGCGCATGTATGCAATGCGCGCGGCTATCGATGTGTGATCGTGATGCCCGACAATCAGGCGGCGGAGAAATACCAGGTCATCGAGGCCTTGGGGGCCGATTTGCGCAAGGTGCCGGCCGTGCCTTACAGCAACCCGAATCAGTACCAAAAGGTGGCGGGACGCCTCGCGCAGGAGCTGCCCAACGCCATCTGGGCGAATCAATTCGACAACACCGCGAATCGCGACGCTCATTTCGAGTCCACGGGCCCCGAGCTCTGGCGGGATACCAACGGTAAAATCGACGCGTTCTGCGCGGCCACGGGCACCGGCGGCACGCTGGCGGGCGTCGCCCGCTATCTCAAGTCCAAGTCCGCCGCAGTACGAATCGTTCTCGTCGACCCTCCCGGCAGCGCGCTCTACCACTACGTCAAGGACGGTGAACTGAAAACCGACGGCGGCTCCTCGATTACCGAGGGCATCGGCACCGGCCGCGTGACTGCGAATCTCGAGGGCTGCCCAATCGACGATGCGCTGCGCATCCCGGATGCGCAGACCCTGCATTTCGTCTACCGGCTGCTGCGCGAGGAAGGCTTGCTGCTCGGAAGTACCGCGGGGATCAACGTGGCGGCGGCGGCTGCGCTGGCCAAGCAAATGGGTCCCGGGCACACCATCGTCACCATCCTGTGCGACGGCGGGGCGAAGTATCAATCCAGGCTGTTCAACCCCGCATGGATCGCCGAGCGGGGGTTTACGCAGGCGATCGCCTAACCCGCCTGCGACAGGCTAGGCCGTTTGCGACAGGTCGATTCCGGCCGCGGCACCGAACCACGCCAGCGTGGAATGCAGGGCTACGACCTCTCCCACGACCAGCAACGCCGGGGATTTCAATTTCGCGGCGGCGGAGACTTCCCCCAGGGTGGCCAGTGTGGCGGCAATGACTCGTTGCTCCGGCATGGTCCCCTGCGCAATGAGGCCGGCCGGGCAGCTGGGTGACGCGCCGTGCTCGAGCAGCTTGGCCACGATGTGGTCCAGGCGCGCCAGTCCCATGTAGAACACCGCCGTGGTCGCCGGCCCCGCCAGGGCCCGCCAGTCGGGCTCGCGCCCCGGCTCTTTGTCATCGTCCTGCAGATGACCCGCGACAAAGGTCACGCTGTGCGCATGCTCACGGTGGGTCAGCGGAATGCCCGCGTAGGCGGCGCTGCCCGTGGCGGCCGTGATCCCGGGCACCACCGAGAAATTGATTTGTGCCGCCGCCAGCGCCTGCAGTTCCTCCCCGCCGCGCCCGAAGATGAAGGGATCGCCCCCCTTGAGCCGCACGACCCGCCTGCCTTGCTTCGCCTGCCCGATCAACAGGGCGTTGATTTCCTTCTGCGTGCTGCCGGCATGACCGGCGCTCTTGCCCACGCAGATCCGCTCGGCATCGCGCCGGGCGAGATCCAGCACCGCGGCCGATACCAAGCGATCGTGCAGAATCACATCGGCGTCCTGCAGCGCGCGCAGCGCCTTGAGCGTCAAGAGTTCCGGATCGCCGGGACCCGCGCCCACCAAGGTCACCTCGCCGGCGGCTCGGGGAGCCGTCGAGGTCGTCGCCAGCAGCTGCTGCGCGATGCGCCGCGCTCCCTGCTCGTCGCCCTCCATGAAACGACGCGCCGCCGGCCCGTCCACGATGGCCTCGAAGAAGCGCCGACGCTCGCCGGTATCCCGCAGCTTGCGGCGAGTGCCGGCCCGCAGTGCCCGCAGCCACGCCGCCAGTTCGCCGATTCGTTTGGGAATCAGCGCCTCGAGCCGTTCGCGCAAGCGGCGCGCCAATACCGGCGAGGTACCTCCGCTCGACACCGCCACGAGTACCGGATCCCGATCGATGATTGCGGGCACGATGAAGCGTGAGGCTTCGCGGTCGTCGACCACATTGACCGGAATGTGACGTGCCTCGCTCAAGGCGGCGATCCAGCGATTCACGGCCCGCCGCGAGGTTGCGACGATGACCAGGCGTGCGCCGTCCAAATCCTCGGGCACGAACTCTCGAACGACGACTTTCAAGCTGCCCGCGGCGGCGCGCGCCATGAGCTCGGGCGCGACCGTTGGCGCCACCACGGTGATCGACGCGCCAGTGCGCTCGAGCAGCGAGATTTTGCGCAGCGCCACCTCGCCGCCGCCGACGATGAGCACCTTCTGTGCGCTGAGATCGAAAAAGACCGGAAAATACTTCACAACGTCGATCCTCGGCGCGGGTCCGCCGCTACTTCGGCGCGCGCACCGCCGCCAACGCCGCCATCTGTCGGCGCGGATGCAGTCCACACTCGCGCGAATCGCTGCGTTCCCACCACCAGCGGCCCGACCGTTCATCGTCGCCGGGCTGTACCGCGCGCGTGCACGGCGCGCAGCCGATGCTCGGAAAGCCGCCGTCGTGCAAGGCGTTGTAGGGCAGCCGCTTCCTGCGAATGTACTCCCATATCTCGTTTTCCGACCACTCGAGCAGCGGACTCACCTTGTGAAGGCCGTAGGTGCCATCCCATTCCACGGGGGCGGCCAGGGCGCGGCTGGCCGATTGTCCCCGCCGAATGCCGGTGACCCAGGCACTGCGGCCGGCGATGGCGCGGCGGAAGGGGTCCACCTTGCGAACGCCGCAACAGCCGCGGCGCTGCTCCAGGCCGTCACGGAACCCATTGATGCCGTTCTCGCCCACCCAGCCCTCCAAGTCCGCGGTCTTGGGATAGTAGAGCGTCAAAGTCCGGCCATAGCGCCGCTGCACTCGCTCGATGAGGTCGTAGGTCTCGGGGTACAGCCGCCCGGTGTCGATGCTGAAAATGTCGATCTGCGGGACCGATTCCCAGATCAAGTCCGTGAGGACCATGGATTCGGAGCCTAAGCTATTGGCATAACACACGTTTTTGAACTCCGCGACGGCGTGCCGGAGTTGTGAAATGCTGTCCTCTGCGCGCTCGCGCAGAGCCTTGGATAGCTCGGACACTGTGAGTCTCGGCGGTTTTACTGGAGGATCAGAGAGGAAACTATAGGGCGGCGGGGGTGCCGGCGAAACGAACTAGAGCGCATGAGGACATGCGTTTTAGTGATGGCGGCCGGCCGTCACGAGCGCAGCGCGGTCGGCCTTAAACTTATATCCTATGGCGAGAAGCATTCAATCAACGAAAAGGCCCGCCGGGCGATGAAGTTCCAGCAATTGCGCTATTTGGTTGCCGTGCATGAAAACGGCTTGAACATCACCGCGGCTGCCCGGCAGCTGCACACCTCGCAGCCGGGCGTCAGCCGCCAGCTGAAGCTCCTCGAGGAGGAACTCGGCTTCCAGCTGTTCGAGCGCGAGGGCCGCGCGTTGACGCGGACCACCGACGCGGGCGAGGAAATCATTTCGCGCGCGGCGAGCATTCTGCGCGAAATGCAAAACATACGGCGAACCTCCGCGGAATTGCGCAAGGCCGACGGCGGCACTCTGTCGATCGCCACCACCCACACCCAGGCGCGCTATGTGCTGCCGCAGGTGATTCGCGCCTTTCGGCTCAAATATCCGAAAGTGCGCCTGCATCTGCACCAGGGGACCTCCGAGCAAATCGCCGAAATGGTGGCGCGCGACCGCGTCGACTTCGCCATCGCCACCGGCTCGGAGGAGCAATTCCCGCATCTGGTTCGTCTGCCGGTGTATCGCTGGCATCGGGCGGTGGTGGTGCCGCGCGGCCATCCGCTCGCGTCGGCCGGCAAATTGACGCTCAAGAAACTCGCCGAGTACCCGATCGTCACCTACGTATTCAGCATTTCGGGCCGATCCTCCTTGCCCGCCCTGTTCGAGACCGCGGGCCTGTCGCTCGACGTGGCATTGACGGCGCGCGACTCGGACGTGATCAAGACCTATGTGCGCATCGGCCTGGGGGTCGGCATTCTGGCCCGGCTGGCCATCGACCCCGCAACGGATGCAGATCTGGTGGTCATCGATGCGGCGCACCTCTTCGAGGGCCATACGACCTGGATCGGGTTCCGCCGCGCCGCGCTGCTACGCGCCTACATGTACGAGTTCATCGAGCTGCTGGCCCCCCACCTGCCCAAGAAGCTGGTGCGCGAGACCGAAAAACTCGAGACCCAGGAAGAGGTGGATCGCATACTGGGCGATCTGCACATCCCGCTTCGCGACATTCCGTAGCGCTAAACGACGATCAACCGCAGGCCGACCAGCAGCAATATCGCGGCCAAGAGAGAGCGCAGGATGGTCTCGGGAACGCGGCCGGCGAAGTGGCTGCCGAGATAAATGCCGGGCAGGGACCCCGCGAGCAGCGACAGCAGCAATTTCGCATCGACGCTGCCGAACAGCCAGTGACCCAGGCCCGCCACCAAGGTGAGCGGCACGGCATGCGCCAGATCCGCGGCGACGATCCGCGAGGCCTTGAGCTGCGGATACAGAAAGAACAGAGCCGTGATGCCGAGCGAGCCCGCGCCCACCGAGGATACCGACACCAGCACGCCAAGCACCGCGCCGGTCAGGATGGTGTAGGCGGGATGACGCCTGACTTCCGGGCTTTGCGCCCTCGACAGGCGGCGCAAGTGCGTGCGCAGCGCGAGTGCCGCGGCCGTGAGCAGCAGCGCCGCGCCGAGGGTGGTGGTGATGATTTTGGAGCCGCCGATTCCATGCGTGAAGTGCTGCAGACCGAAGATCGTGAGCACGGCTGCGGGAATGCTCCCCGCGGCCAGCAAGTAGGTGATGCGCCATTCGACACGCCCCTGCCTGGCATGCACGTAGGTACCGCCCGCCTTGGTGATCGCCGCGTGCAGAAGGTCCGTGCCCACGGCGGTCGCCGGATGAATGCCGAACAACAGCACCAGGAGCGGCGTCATGAGCGAACCTCCGCCGACGCCGGTGAGGCCGACGATGGCCCCGACCACGAACCCGGACAGAGCTTGCGCCCAGTCGATCATGCAGCCACTGCTGAGTGGCGCGGGAGGTAAAGTCTGGCTGTTGGGTCGATCACAGGGATGAGTATGCTACGCCCATGGTCTGGGCGCGCAGTTCGTGGTGCTCATGAGCTGATACTGGAAACGCGTCAGGCGCTTACAGGAGAGCCCCGTTCAGGGCGCCGCAGCGGGAGCGGCAGCCCCGCGTCGTTGGATGGCTGGTAGACCGTCGAAAAGGTCGACAAGGCGCCGGCCGCGTCCTCGATCTCGGCATCCGGCAGTTCGAAGCTGTCGAAGCCGCAGCGCGCCATGAAGAACAACTGGTCACGGCGCACGTATCCCGTGGCGCGCAGTTCGCCGCCGAACTTCCAGTGTTCGCGCAGAGTGCGCGCCTGCGAGTAGCCGCGGCCATCGCTGGGGCCGGGGAACTCCGCCCCGATCAGATCGAACCGCGCCAGGTCGGGTGCCAGCAACTCCACCTTGTGAGCCGGCTGCAGCACCACGCCCAGCCGCCCGCCGCGTTCGATCCAGGTCTCTCGTTCGTTCAGCCACTGGGCGACAGTCAGGATCAACGCCGCAGCCGGTTCTCCCTCGGCTTCCGCGAGATAGGACCAGTCGTCGACGACGATTCGGCCGTTACGCAGCAGCCGGCGCGGCATACACTCTTTCCTTGAAGGGCTTCACGCCGAGCCGGCGCACGGAATCCAAGAAACGTTCGCCCGGTTCGCGCCGCTCGACATACACCTCGAGCAGGCGCGCGATGGTCTCGGCCACATCGGTCTTGGCCACGGAGGGGCCGATGACCTCGCCCAGGGACGCATCGGCGCCAGCCGCGCCGCCGATGGTGATCTGGTACCACTCTTGACCGCTTTTATCCACGCCGAGTATGCCGATGTGCCCGACATGGTGATGCCCGCAGGCATTCATGCAGCCCGACATCTTGATCTCGAGCTCGCCCAAATCGTAGAGGTAATCGTAATCGTCGAACCGATCGTTGATGAGCTTGGCCACGTCGATGGAGCGGGCATTCGCCAGGCCGCAGAAATCCAGCCCAGGACAACAAATCATGTCCGTCAGGGTGCCGATGTTCGGGGTGGCGAGCCCGGCTTTTTCCAGAGCCTGCCAAAGTTCGAAGGTCTGCTCCTGCTCGACATCCGCGAGCAGCAGGTTCTGAGTGTGGGTGACCCGCACTTCCCCGAAGCTGTAGCGGTCGGCGAGGTCGGCGACCAGATCCATTTGTGCGTCCGTGATGTCTCCCGGAGCGACGTCAGGTTTCTTCAGCGACACATACACGGCCCTGTAGCCCGGCACCTTATGCGCCACCGTGTTGTAGCGGTACCAAGCGCGGAATGCCGTGCTCTTGCCGGCGGCCGGTTCGCCGTTCGCCAGCCTCCGATAAGCCGGCGGATCGAAGAAGCCGCTCAGGCGGGCGATTTCAGCGTCATCGACGCGCGGACCGCTGGCGCGGGTCGATTCCCATTCGGCCTCCACGCGGCGGCGGAACTCTTCGATTCCCAAGGACCGCACCAGAATTTTGATCCTCGCCTTGTGAATGTTGTCGCGCCGGCCCTCCTGGTTGTACACGCGCAGGATGGCTTCCAGGTAGGACAATAACTGCTGGCGCGGCAGGAACTCCCGCACCACCTGGCCGATGATGGGGGTGCGGCCCAGGCCGCCTCCGGCCAGAATCTCGAAGCCCAATTCACCCTGCGGCCCTCGCACGATGTGTACTCCCACATCGTGCACCAGCGACGCAGCCCGATCCTGGGGAGCCCCGGTGACCGCGATCTTGAATTTGCGGGGAAGATAGGAGAATTCAGGGTGGAAAGTCGACCATTGGCGAATCAGCTCGCACCACGGGCGGGGATCCTGCAGCTCATCGGGGCTGACGCCGGCCAGATGGTCGGAGGTGGTGTTGCGGATGCAGTTGCCGCTGGTCTGGATCGAATGCATCTCGACCTCGGCGAGCTCGGCGAGTATATCCGGCACTTGCTCGAGCTTCGGCCAGTTGAATTGTATGTTCTGGCGGGTCGTGAAATGGCCATAACCGCGATCGTAGCGGCGTGCAATGCTGCCAAGGGCTCTCAGCTGGGTCGACGACAGCAGCCCGTAAGGAACGGCCACGCGCAGCATCGGGGCATGACGCTGGATGTACAGGCCATTGCGCAGGCGCAGGTGACGAAATTCGTCCTCGCTTAGCCCCCCGGCCAGGAAGCGACGCGTCTGGTCGCGAAATTGTGCAACGCGTTCGCGTACCAGCGTTTTGTCGACTGCGTCATAGCGATACATAGTCCACACGATACGTCGCCTACCGCATGGGCCGCCAATTACCGGAAAGCATGAGCTTATGACCGAAGATCCTGTGCTATTGCCTGCTCAATCCGCGTCTTGGGCAGCTGGGGCGTCCAGCGGGGCCCGGTTGGCAAAACCGTGATTGGCTTGGCAGAGGGAATCGACGGTTACGTGCAGCATCGCAGGAGTCAATCTAGGGGTCCGCATTGGCAACTGATCTCACGGAAGTCATGGTCGCGCCGGACACTTATCATGTCTCGCCGGAACCCATGCTTTTGATCGCCGAATTGCACGGTGCCCTCGCGCTGTGCCTGCATGACGAGGGTCGGGGCGTGGGCGGGCTGCTGCATTTGCGATTCAAGGGCGACACCGGCCGGCCCAGCGATGTGACCGATAACACCTTGAGTTCGGTACTCGTGGTGCTCGACCGCTTCAAGCGCGCGGTGCTCGGCAATGCCGCGAGCGCCGACGAGGTGCAGGCGCGCATTCTCGCGCACGCTTTGCCGCCGACCGACGCCGGAGAGCCGAGCGCCACTCTGGTCGATCTGATCAAAGCGGACCTTGCCGATGGGAAGATCGCCTGCGGCACTCAAACGACGCGCAGGACCGAAGCGCTGCGCGTGTGTTTTCAGCCCTTCGAAGGCCGGGTTTGGATTTGCGGACCAAACGATCTGCGTCCCGCGCCCCGCGCCCGCCGCTCGGCGGGTTGATTCACGTCGAGGTTGATTTCCCGGCTATACCTGTCGGCTCCGGCTTCATTGTAATATTCGGTCATGCGGCTGGTCCTCGTTGTGGCACTGATCTCCCTGGCAGCCTGTGCGAGCGAAAAGCTCGCACAGGCGCCGCCTCCCGGCGTGGATTTCAGCGGGACTTGGCAGCTGAACGAGGCCGACAGCGATGACGCACAGCGCCTGATCGCAGCTCAATTCAACACCCCCGCCACCGACCCAAGCACAGGCTCGCAGGGCGGATCGGGCGGTGGCCGGGGCGGACGCGGGCGGGGCGGGGCGCCGGGTCCCGGCGGCCCGACGGGCCCTCTCATGCCATCGGTGAGTGCTTTGAACGAGGGCCTGCGCTGGCCCGGGAAGCAACTGGAAATCAAGCAAGTCGCCGGAGTCGTGGCCTTTACCTCCGGCGGCATGAACCGCATTTGTCAGCCTTCGGGCGGAAGGCCTCACAGGCATCACGACAGCGGAGATGACGGCGATGCATCGGGGCGCGATACGCCCAGCCGACGTGACGCGCCGCCGCCTCACTGTGGCTGGGAAGAAAAGACTCTCATCGTTCGGGGCGGCGAACCCGACGACGATCATCCGCCCTTCGAAGAGCACTACAGCCTCTCCGACGACAAGCAGCGTTTGGTGGAGGAGGTGAGCTTTAAGGGAGGCCGCTCCAGCGGCTTCACGATGTCGCGCGTATGGGATCGGGTCAAGTAAATAAAAAAGCCGGGCATTGCCCGGCTTTTAGGTCCCCATGCCTTTTTGCGGCGCTATTCTCGCGCTCTGGCGATGATTGGTCTTTTTACTTCCCTAGAGTCCTATTGCGTTCGAGCAACACTCTAGCTCCGAGCCGCTGCCGAAGCTAGCGCTATTGCAAAGAAGTGCAAAAATAAATGTGGTATGAAACCAACAAGTAACGTCGGCCGTAGATTAGGAGATCCCGTTGGCTAAGGTCGCAAAGGCATCCGTCCCGCCCGTCACCGTCCGCACCCGCCGGGCCTATTTCGATTGCAGATTCGGGCAATTGCATGTGCGCACCGCCTTTCCGACGACGGGTGGGTTCGATGAACAAGTGACCCTGGTCTGTCTGCATCGCATGGATGAGTCGAGCCGTTCCTTCAGCCGGTTATTGGCGGACCTTGCCGACGTACGATCGGTCTATGCCCCTGATTTGCCAGGGTACGGTGAATCGGACTCCTCGCCCACCCGCAGCATTGCCGATGCGGCGGCAGCGATTCTCGACCTGACCAAAGAGCTGCGGCTGCGCCAGATCGATCTGCTGGGAGTCCAATACGGTGCCGAGGTGGCTCTGGAACTGGCCGTCTCGCGGCCGGAACTCGTCAGACGCCTGGTACTCGCCGGCGCGCCGGGTGCCGAGCGCGTGGGGCAGCTCAAGCAGTCCCGCCTGGCGATCGACTTGGCCGCTCACGGGGACGATCCCTTCGGCGCCGGTTCGCCGACACTGGCGAAACAAGTCAACGCGTTCTTGGGCGGACGCGCCTAAGCCCATCTCATTGAGACTCAATAAGTACATCAGCGAAACCGGCGTCTGCTCGCGGCGCGAGGCGGACCAGTGGATCGAGGCTGGCCGCGTGACCTGCAATGGTCGGCTCGCCGTGCTGGGCACCCGGGTCGCCGACGGCGATGAAGTGTGCATCGACGGCGAGCCGATCGGCCCCAAGAACAAGCAGATCTACATCGTGCTGAACAAGCCGGTGGGAGTGACTTGCACCACCGAAGCCCACGTCGGGGACAACATCATCGATCTGGTCGGGCATCCCGAGCGAATCTTTCCAATAGGGCGATTGGACAAGGATTCGGAGGGATTGATCCTGCTGACGAACGACGGCGACATCGTCAACGAGATTCTTCGTTCCGAAAACAATCATGAGAAGGAATATATCGTCACCGTGAATCGCCCCATCACCGACCTTGCGCTCAAGATGATGGCGGGCGGCGTGAAAATCATGGGCGAGCTGACCAAACCCTGCAAGGTCAGCCGCATCGATGAGAATTCGTTTCGCATGGTTCTGACCCAGGGATTGAATCGCCAGATTCGCCGCATGTGCTCGGCGCTCGGCTACCGGGCGGAGCGGTTGCAGCGCGTTCGCATCATGAACATTCGCCTGGGTACCTTGGCACCGGGGCAATGGCGCCACTTGACCGATCCCGAACTTGCCGGCTTGCTGCCGCGCTGAAGGGAGCGTCCTTAGCTCAATCGCAGCGCCGTCGCGGCCAATCCTTCCGACCATTGCCGCCCGCTCGCGACCCGCCAGTCGGGGTCTTCGGCCTTCGACGCCAGCCAACGAAAGAAGTCATGGTGCTGATTGGTCCAGTAGGCATAGCTGTACAGCAGGCCGCCGGTGCTCGAATCGACGCTGAAACGCCTGCGAAACCCGAAACTCGCCCAACCGCGGGTGCAGCGGATCCGAGGCGAGTTCTCCGACAGTGCGTACTGATTCGCGCCGACTTGCAGGCGCAGGCGTCCCGCGCGGCCGTACACGCAGATATTCGGTTGCGAGACGCGAATCAGTGCGATTCCATGCACCAGCGGCGGCGGAGTGTCGTACGCCGTCCACGTTCCGCCCAGTGCATGCCATTGCAGCACCATGCTTTGGCGGCGGAAATCGACTACGGAAATCGTGTTGGCGCTGTCAGAGGTCATGGCCGCAGCATGCCCCATTCACGCTTCATTGAGAATCTAGGAGAGGAAATCTCAGGGAGCCGGCGCAAGATTGGGCGTGTCCGCGAACGCCTTTTGCACCACGCCCGCGGTCAGGATCTGCGGTAGGACGACCGGCTCGGAGGAGCCGGGCTTGGAGTTGTAAACCACATAAAGAGGTACTCCGGCTCGCCCGAAAGAGGCCAACGCTCGAGTGATCGCCGGATCTCGATTGGTCCAATCCCCCTTCATCAGGGTCACGCCCTTGTCATGGAACACCTGCTGTACGGCGGAGTCGGTGAAGGCGTTGCGCTCGTTGACCAGGCAGGTGAGGCACCAGCTGGCGGTGAAGTTCACCAGCAGCGGCTTGCCGGCCGCGCTGAGTCTGGCCACTTCGGCCGCATCGTAGGGCCGCCATTCATCCGCGGCCCGCGCGCTGCCGGACGGCGCGGCCGCGGCCACATCCGCGAAACGCACCGGCAGAACGACGGCAAGCAGCAAGGCCAGTGTCGCCGTAACGAGGGCCGTCACGCGGCCGCCCGTGGAGCTGGACTTGGATTTCTGATAGGCCCAGGCGGCGAATGCGATCAGGATGGCGCCGGCCAGCGCAGCCCCCAAGCCGAAGGAGGATGTTTGCTGTGCAAGCACCCAGAGCAACCACGCCGCCGACGCATAAATCGGAAAGGCGAAAACCTGTTTGAGAGTATCCATCCACGCTCCCGGCTTCGGCAGCGCCCGGCGCATCCAGGGTGCGAAGGACAGCAGCAAGTAGGGCAGCGCAAGCCCAAACCCCAAGGCGGCGAAAATACCGAGCGCGGCGATCGGCGGCTGCGTGAGCGCCGCGCCGACGGCGAAAGCCATGTACGGCGCCGTACAAGGGGTTGCCACCAGGGTGGTGAGCACACCCGTGAAGAACGAGGCTCGATAGCTATCTCCTTGGGTGAGCCCGTCGCCGACACCCGCCAATCCCCCGCCGACCTCGAACACGCCGGACAGGTTCAGTCCCACCGCCAGCAGCAGGTACACGAGCAGAGTGACGAACAAGGGCGACTGCAGCTGAAAGCCCCAGCCGATCTGCTCCCCGCCCGATCGAAGCGCCAGCAGCACGGCAGCGAGGCATAGCATCGAGCTGATGACCCCCAGCGCGAACACCATGCCCTTGGCGCGCACTGCGGCCGGGTGCTTCTTGGCCTGCTCGACCAGGCCAATGGCTTTGATCGACAGCACCGGGAACACGCAGGGCATCAAGTTGAGGATCAAACCGCCGAGGACTGCGAACAGCAGCAGAACGGGAATCGACGCACTGTCCTTCTCGGCGGCCCCCGCATTGCCTTTAGCCTGAGCACCCCGCGGGCCGGAGAAGCCCGCGGCAATCTCCATCGGCACGGTGACCGTGTCGTTGCCGTCTTGCTCCGTCGCCAGCAGTACACCGCGGATGGGGCCCGACTTGGGCGGCTGATAGCCCAACTTCATGTCGAGTTCGACGGCATTCGCACTGCGCGTCAGGATTTGCGGCGCAGCGTATTCGATGCCGCCGTCATCGTAGGGAAAGAACGCCAACGATTTGATTTGCGCGAGAGTGGCGCCCCATTCCTTGCCGAGCGTGATCACGAGCCGGCCGTCGTGGATTCGAGCGCCGGTCACGGCCAGCTGCGCACTGGGCAGCTCGCTGCGTGCGGCCGTAAATAGTGCCGCGTCCGCCGCATCGGGCGCACCCGGCTGGGCATTCACCGGCACTTTCAACTGCAGCTCGGCGTCTTCGGGAATGCATACATCGGAACACACCAGCCAGCTGGCCTTCGCTGAAAGCAAAGCCGGCGAACCCGGCTGCAAGTCCTTTGGGGCGGTGATTTTCACCAGGTGCACGGCCTGCTTGGCGTAGCCGTAATTCACCAGGGGAGGAATTTCGAAACGGTGCGGTGTGGTCCAGACGATGTCGCCCGCCGTGAAACCCGGAGGCAGCTTCCAGGCGAGCTTCGTGGCCTCGCCGGAGTCCCCCGGATTGCGCCAGTAGGTATGCCAGCCGTCGCGAATGTCGAGTTCCAGCGCGATCCAGAAGGACTGGCCGGGGGCGATCGAACTTAGCTCGCTGACCAGCCGTGCCTTCACATTGTCGGTGGCGACGACATTCCCGGAGAGCGCGAAGGCCGCGGGAGATGCGAGCAACAGGCCCAACAGCCAATATTTCACGGTGCGCATATCCGTATGTTACCCAATATAGCCAGGCAAAACCCTCAAGGGAGCGGCGGCCTGTGGCCCATCTCACAGTATCGGCGGGCCATACCGCTTCGCCGGCGCTTCAGTTAATGTAGTCGCCCCCCAACGACACCGCCCATGCAAGAAAACTACGTAGACCGCATCCTCAAGGCAAAGGTGTACGACGTCGCCGTCGAGACCTCCCTGGAAGCCGCACCGCGGTTGTCGCGCCGCCTCGACAATCGGATCTGGTTCAAACGAGAAGACCTACAGCCGGTCTTTTCGTTCAAAATTCGCGGCGCCTACAACAAGATCGCACAATTGTCGCCGATCAGCGCCCAGCGCGGCGTCATCTGCGCATCGGCGGGCAACCATGCACAGGGCGTGGCGCTCGGCGCCCGTACCAGGGGCATTCCGGCCGTCATCGTCATGCCCTTGATCACGCCGGAAATCAAAGTGCAGGCGGTGGCCGACTTCGGCGGAGAAATCGTGCTGCACGGCGACGACTACGACCAAGCCTACGAGCATGCCCTCGAGCTCGGCCGGCAGCGCGGGCTGGTATTCGTGCACCCCTTCGACGATCCCGATGTGATCGCGGGGCAGGGCACGATCGCGATGGAGATCCTGCGCCAGCACCACGGCGATGACATCGACGCCATTTTCGTTCCGGTGGGCGGCGGCGGACTGATCGCCGGAATCGCCGCCTATGCGAAATCGCTGTACCCGCGCATCAAGATCATCGGCGTGGAACCGGAAGACGCGGCAGGCATGTACGAATCGCTGCGCGCCGGGAAACGCGTGACCCTCGATCGGGTGGGCATGTTCGCCGACGGCGTGGCGGTGCGGCGCGTGGGCGAGGAGACCTTTCGCCTCGCCAAGCAGTATGTCGATGAAATCATCCTCGTGACCACGGACCAGATCTGCGCCGCCATCCAGGATATTTTCCAGGATACGCGCTCCATTGCCGAGGCATCGGGCGCCCTGGCGGTCGCCGGCATCAAGAAATACGTGGCGCGCGAAAATTGCACCGGGCGCACCTTCATCGCCATCAACGGCGGCGCCAATATGAACTTCGACCGATTGCGCTACGTGGCCGAGCGAGCCGACCTGGGCGCCCAGCGCGAAGCCCTGTTCGCCGTGGAGATTCCCGAGGCGCCGGGCTCGTTCCTGCGATTCTGCGAATTGCTGGGACGGCGCAGCGTCACCGAGTTCAACTACCGGTACGGGGATCTGCAGGCGGCGCACATATTCGTCGGCGTCGCGCTTACCCAGGGCAGAACCGAGCGCGACCAACTGCTGCAGAGCATTGCGGCGGCGGGCTTTGCGGTCCGCGACATGACCGACAATGAAATGGCCAAGCTGCACGTGCGCTACATGGTGGGCGGCCAGCCGCACGGCCTCGCCAACGAGCGCCTGTATAGATTCGAGTTTCCCGAGCGTCCCGGCGCGCTGCTCAAGTTCCTGCAGGCCATAGGCACCGCCTGGAACATCAGCCTGTTTCACTACCGCAATCACGGTTCGGATTACGGGCGGGTGCTCGCCGGCATTCAAGTGCCCGCGGAAACTCGCACGGATTTTCTATTGCACCTGAACGAACTGCACTACGCCTATACGGAAGAGACGGATAATCCGGCTTACAAGGCTTTTCTTGGCGGCTGAACGGTACTCGCGGTCTGCGGAGGTTTGGGACGCATGGCCTTGAGCCAGTTCTGCGCGCGGCGCACGAAGGCGTCGTCGGCGCCACGCGCCTTTACCAATACCGGCATGGCAGCGTCGAGCTCTTCGGCCGCTTCGCGCCGCTTGCCGAGATGCGCCAGCGCATAGGCGTGAATGGCGTGGGCCTGCGCTACATAAGGGCTCGCGCCCTCGGATGTCGCATTCCAAATTTCGAGGGATTGAGCGCTCAGGGACAGGGCCTCTTCCGGTTTGCCGCGATCCACCAGGAGTTGCGCGAAATGCATTAACGCCGAAGCGCGATATTGGTGATTCGCGGGCAGCGATTTTTCGTACACGGCCAGCGCCTGGCGAAATTGCGATTCCGCTTCGGATAGGTCTCCCTCGTCGTGCAACAGCATCGCCAAACTCACGCGGTCGTAGGCGACGCTGTAGCTGTCGGGGCCGTAAAGTTTGAGTTCAATGTCGAGGGCGCTGCGCAGGAGCGGTTCCGCCTCGGTCAATCGTCCTTCACGCTGCAGCAGCAAGCCGTAATTGCCGCGTGCTGCGACGGTTTCAGGATGTTGATCGCCGTAAGCCAATTCGTTGCGGCGGATTGAGTCGCGGAACAGCGTTTCAGCGAGTTTCAAGTCGCCACTATCCTGCGCGACAAGCGCCAGATCGTTCAGGCGCATGGCAATTCGGGGATGATCGTCGCCGAGAACGCGGCGATCGATTTCCAATGCGCGTTCGTAGGTTTGCTTGGCAAGACTCCACTGCTGTTCGAGTACGTACACTTTTGCGAGATCGTCGAGCAGGGCCGAGACATCGGTGGGCGCGGCGGCGGTATTTTCCAGGATGTTCAGGCTGCGATTGTAAAGTTCCTTGGCATCAAGAAGGCTGTCTTGTTCGAATCTCAGTTTGCCCAGCGCCCAAAGCGAGCGGCCGGATTCCTGGCTGGCGGCACCGAAATTGGCTTGCGCCAGATGCAGTGCTTTCTGCAACGGCGCCTCCGCACCCGCAAGATCGCCCGCGCCTAATCGCGCGCGGCCCAGTTCCAGCAGCGTTTCAATATATGATTTGTCGCGTGCCTGCGGCTGTAGAGCCAGGGATTCGGTGAGTATCGGTTGCGCTTCTTTGTATTGCCCGAGGCTGTTGTAGACCGCTCCAACCGTCCCCAGCAGCGCCGCCTTGGTCGCGGGTTGATTTTGCAGTCCTGACCGCAGACGCTTTGCGCCCGAATCGAGCAGCTCCCGCGCGGTGATCTGATTGCCGCGATTCTCCTGCGGATCCGACAGCTTGAACAGGTTGACCAGGAAGCCGGATACTTCCTCGGCGCGAGCCCGCTCGCGTTCGGCCGTTGCGCGCTGCTCGGCAACCCGGTCGCGCTCCGCCGCGATTCGCAGCGACTGCATATACGCGGTCATTGCGAATGCCAGGATCAAAAAAGCCACGCCGGCGGCAGCCGCGACCGGCAGCCAATGACGCCGGACGAACTTTCGTGCGCGATACGACAGGGTGTCGCGGTGTGCTATCACCGGCTTACCGTCCAGATATCTCTGGATGTCGTCGGCCAATTGCTGCGACGATCCATAGCGGCGCTCGGGTTCCTTACGCATCGCCATGAGCACGATATTGTCCAGGTCGCCGCCGAGCGTTCGCCGCAATCGTTTGGCGGTGGTGCTGCGCACCTCAACGATGTTGCGGGTATCCGCCGTATCGTCAGTACCGACCGCATGGCTGGGAAGCGGCGGATCTTTCTCGCATATGGCGCGCTCTATATCCGTGAGGCGCATGGTCGGAATTACGAAGGGGCTTCTTCCGGTCAACAATTTATACAGCAGTACGCCCAAGACATAGACATCACTCGAGGTCGTGATCACCTGCCCTCGGACCTGCTCGGGGCTCGCATGATCGGGCGTCATGAGGCGAAAGTCGGCGTGAGTCACCGCCAGCGTGTGATGCCCTGCTTGACGTTCGTCCAATAATTTGGCGATGCCGAAATCGAGCAATTTGGGCACGCCGGCCGTTGTCACCAAGATATTCGAGGGTTTGAGGTCGCGGTGAACGATGAGGTTCTGATGAGCATAATGTACCGCCGCACAGACGATCTGGAATAGCTTGAGCCGTGCGGCGATATCCATACGGTTCGAGTCGCAATAGGCGTCGATCGCGACGCCGTCGACGTATTCCATGACGATGTAGGCCGTTCCGTCCGCCAGGGAGCCGCCGTCCAAAAGATGCGCGATGTTCGGGTGATCGAGCTGAGCCAGGATTTGACGCTCGATTTTGAGCCGCGACTGGACTGCTCGCGCCACCGCCCCTCCGAAAACCACTTTGATGGCTACCTGTTGATCGAACTCGGCGTCCGCCCGCTCGGCCAGGAACACCTCCCCCATGCCGCCGACACCCAAGGTGCGCAGTACGCGATACGGTCCGATGCGGTCTCCCTCCTCCATGCTCGGGAGCATGCACCGCGGTGCGGGTGAACCGCAAACACCCGTGGCCCCTTGCGGCAGGGTGCTGCTTGCGTGTAAGAAAGCGGGGCCTAATCGCGAAAACCAGGAGTTGGACACATGGCAAACGGACACGACCCCAGCAAGCCGCCGCCTAACCCGGGAACGGGCACTGGGACGGGAACAGAGACCGGAACGGGTACGGGTACGGGCACGGGAACGGGAACCGGTACCGGATCCGGCGGCGGCGCCAACCCGGACACCAGCCTCAGACCGCCGCAGAGCGTCGCGGTGGTGGCCGTCGCCGCAGCGGTGGGCGGCGCCGTCGGCGGTGTCGTCGGCGCCTTGATCGGTAGCGGGATGCATCCCTGATTGGATAGCTTGACCGCGTACCGGGTGCTGCGCACGCCGCGGCATGAGACCCTGCGTGTACGCGGTCTCGACATGCATCTGACGCGTTGGGGGCCGGAGCCTTCGGACTCGGTGCTGCCCGTGTTCCTGCTGCACGGCTGGCTCGACAGCGGCGAGACCTTTCAGTTCTTGGTGGATGCGCTGCAGCGGGAGCGGCCCCTGGTGGCGCTCGATTGGCGGGGCTTCGGTCGCAGCGAGTGGCCGCAGCAGGGGTACTGGTTTCCCGACTACATCGGCGACCTCGACGCCCTGCTGGATCGGCTGTCGCCCGGCGTACCTGCGCAATTGGTAGGGCATAGCATGGGCGGCAATATCGCCTGCTCCTACGCGGGCATTCGTCCGGACCGCGTCCGCTGCGTCGTCAATCTCGAAGGCTTTGGGCTGCCGCGCACGTCTCCTGAACAGGCGCCGGCGCGAATGCACAAGTGGCTGGACCAATTGAAGTCGCCAGCTAAGAGTAGGGACTACGCCTCATTTGAGGAATTGGCCGGCATCATTCGATTCCGCTACCCGCGATTCTCCGCTGCACAAGCCGCGTTTGTGGCCGCGGCCTGGGGTAAACTCGATGCCGGCGGTCGGGTGCGGCTCGCGGGCGACCCGCGCCATCACTGGGTGAATCCTATTCTGTACAAGCGCGAAGATACCGAAGCGTGCTGGCGCGAATTGCGCGCGCCGCTGTTGATGCTGGTGGGCGAGGGGTCGGATCACCTCGCGAAGCTGGGTGCCGACGGCACGGTCGCGGCATTTCGCGCGATATTTCCTCATATTGAAATGGCCCGCGTGGCGGGCGCGGGACACATGCTGCATATCGAGAAGCCGGATTTGGTGGCGCCGCTGGTCGAAGCCTTTTTAGATGCTCACTAGGGGGGTCTGGCTCACTGCCATGAACGCGGCAAGCATCATCGGATCTCGATCGGGGCTGGCGATGGCGCACGTTTCCGCGGAAACCTCGCCATGACCTCTCAATGGATGACAGGGCGTTTTCGCGCAGTCACCCCTGACGTTGGGCTGCCGAAAATGACACGGCGCATCTACCCGACTCGCTTCGGACAAATGCACTTGCGCAGTAACGAAGGCAAGGGCAAGGGTGTGCCGTTGGTGCTCCTGCACATGTCGCCGCGCTCCGGCGCCATGTGGGAAATGCTGCAAGAGCGCCTGGAGCGGCCGACTTTCGCGCCCGACCGGCTGGGCTACGGCTTTTCCGACGCGACGCCCTGGGCCTTGTCGTTGGAGCAATACGCCCAGGGCACAGTGGACACTTTGCAAGCGGCAGGAGTGCAGGGAGAGGTCGACATATTGGGGATTCACACGGGTTCGATCGAGGCCATCGAGGTGGCCCAGCAGATGGGCTCCCAGGCGCGGCGAGTCATCGCGGTCGGCATGCCGTTGTTTTCGGCCGAAGAGCAGCAGCGCCAGATGGAAAAGTACAGCGAACAGCCGCTGCGGCCCGCGGCCGAGGGCGGCCATGTGCTGGGCGCCTGGCGTGGCGGGTTCGCCTTTCGCCAGCCGCCTTACGATCTCGCGGATGTGCAGCGCCGCTTCGTGGAGCATGTGCTCGCGGCCAACCCCGGCGCGGCGTTTCGTGCCGCCTGCGGGTACCCCATCGAGAAGAAACTCAAGAGCCTGAAGGCGCCGTTGACGGTGTTTGCTCCGCACGACGACATCATCGAGCAGACCCTGCGGGTCAAGGCGCTGCTCAAAGCGGGCGCAACCTACGTCGATCTGCCCGAGCTGAGCCAGGATCCATTCCACGTCGCCCTCGACCGCATGGTCGCGCTCGTGAATCGCCACCTGCCTCCCTGAAGGCGGTATTTGAGCGACCCCGATCAGGAGACATTGATGACCGCCTTGTATACGCGCCCACAGATCGAGCAGGTGATCCAACCCAAGCAGGTCATCGAGGCCATGGAACGTGCCTTCGTAGCCTACTCGAACGGGGAGGCGGTCATTCCTCCGGTGGGGCAGCTGGATTTCGAAGATCCGCCCGGGGATTGTCACATCAAGTACGGCTATTTGAAGAACGGCTCGACGTTCACGATCAAGATCGCCAGCGGTTTTTGGAAGAATCCCGAACGCGGCCTGCCGTCCAGCAATGGGGTGATGCTGGTGTTCAGCAGCCAGACCGGAGAGCTTCTCACCATATTCCAGGACGAGGGATACCTCACCGATGTACGTACGGCGGCGGCCGGCGCCGTGGCGGCGAAGTACTTGGCGCCGCCGCACATCGGCTGCATCGGCATCATCGGCGCAGGCATCCAAGCCAGGCTGCAGCTCGAGTACCTGCGCGAAGTGACTTCCTGCCGGAGGGTGAAGCTGTGGTCGCGCGCGGCGGAGCGTGCCCGCGCGCTCGCCGTTGCGGGTTTCGACATCGAAGTCGTCGCCTCGCCCGCGGAAGTGGCGGCAGAATCGCAGCTGATCGTCACCACCACCCCGTCCCGGGACTGGTTGCTGGGTGCCGGCCATGTCGGACCGGGAACTCACGTCACCGCCATGGGCGCGGATGGCGGGGGTAAGCAGGAACTCGATCCGGCGCTATTCACGCTCGCCAAAGTTCGCGCCGTCGATAGTCTGAGCCAGTGCTCCGCCTACGGCGATTCGTCCTTCGCCCTGCGCCAGGGGCTGATCCAGCCACAGGATCTGGTGGAGCTGGGCCGAGTGATTCAAGACCCTTCGCTGCGGCGCCGGGGCGAGCGGGACATCACCATCGCCGACCTGACGGGCGTTGCGGTACAGGACATGGCCGTCGCAGAACTTGCATTGCAGGGGCTGAGCCGCCATTGAAATCGCTCGTCATATCGCTGTGGATCGCCTACATGCTCATTCAACCCGCCGCCGCCGGCACCGCAGAGACCATCGGTACCGTCACTGAGGTCTATGACGGGACGCTGACTTCCGACATCCAGGTCAGCACGTTCCGCAACATCGACCGGCTGTTTCCGGTGCGCATCGTCAAGCATGGAGCCCACGTGCTCGCGCTTCCCCGAGCCCAAAAATCGCTGGGCACGGTGCGGTTCAGCTCCGGCGGCAAGCAGTACGATCTGGTCGACTACATGGCGCTGAATCGTGTGACGGCGCTGCTGGTGCTGAAGGACGGCAAAGTTGCCTATGAAGACTATGAAATGGGCAATACGCGCAGCACGCGCTGGATGTCCATGTCCATGGTCAAGTCCATTACCTCATCGCTCCTGGGTGCCGCCATCCAGGATGGATACATCAAGAGCATCGATGATCCGGTCACCCGGTACGTTGCGGCACTCAAGGGCAGTGCCTACGACGGCGTGAGTCTTCGGTATTTGCTGCAAATGGCCTCGGGCGTGAAGTGGGATGAAACCTATACCGATCCTGCGTCGGACCGGCGCCGCATGCTCGATGCGCAGATTGCGCAGCGTCCGGGGGCCATCTTGGATTTGATGGCCAAGCTGCCTCGGGCCGGCGCACCCGGCACCCTCTGGAACTACAGCACCGGGGAGACCTTCGTTGCCGGCGCCGTCGTGCGCGGGGCGGTCGGCCGATCCCTGGCGGACTATCTGTCGGATCGAATTTGGACCAAGGCTGGCATGGAAGCCGATGCCACCTGGTGGCTGGAATCGCCCGATGGAATGGAGATCGGCGGCAGCGGGCTGAGCGCAACCTTGCGCGACTACGGGCGTTTCGGGCTATTCCTGATGAACGGTGGGGTTGCGGGCGGCGAGCGAATTCTGCCGCAAGGCTGGGTTCAGGAAGCCGCCAGCGGCAAAATCATCGGCGGCAAATTCGTGCACTACGGTTACATGATCTGGCCATTCGCCGCGGATCCCGGCGCCGTCAATCAGGACGCCTTTCAAGCGCTGGGTATCTACGGTCAGCATATTTACGTGAATCCGAGAGAGCGTGTGGTGATCGTGGTGTGGAGCGCCCAGTCCAAACCGACGGACAGAGCCGTCATCGCGGATGAAGATTTCTTTGCGGCGGCCACGGCGGCGCTGCGTTAGCGCTGTGTCGATGGTCGTCGCGATCGTCCCTTCGTTGCGCGTTTCTTGGTTCGGCGGGGGAGTGGCTTGGCCTTGATTGCGGCGATCGCCACCGATTTCCGAGCCCACAGTCGGCACTCGTCCGCGTCTTCGAGAGTGTCGGCCGGCACCTCGTAGTAAGTCATGCTCAGTTCGGGGCGGTCGGCGAAGGGGCGGAATCGGCTCATGCGGCGCATCTCATAATCGCCGCGGTTGGAGTCGTTCACTTTGAAATACAAGGTGTCGCCGGCAATGAACCCGAAGAACCTGTCTTCGCAATACAGGCCAACCCCGCCGAACATGCGCCGCGTGGCTAGCGGCACGAGACCGGCGAGCTGCTCGAGCACGTATTGCAGGTAATCGTCGCTTACGGCCATGGCGAGGTATCTCTTTTAAGCATGGCACCTTCGGGCTTCGCGGCGCCGGCCTGTCGGTTTCTGCATCGACAGTCCTTACCCAATATCTTACGATCCCGCGCATGAATTGGAAGTCGCATCTGCCGGATATATTCCTCGGCGCCTCTCTCGGGATGATTGCGATCGAGGCGGCGCTGAGCCGCGTTCCGGCGGTGAAGGCCCGCTACACCGCGGGCGACACCTTCGCTTCGCTCGGCATGCAAGTGGGCAATATCGCCATGAATCTCATGATGGCGGGCGTGGTATTCGCCGGGCTGTCGGCGGCATACAAAATGCGCCTGTTCACCGTTTCGCCCAGCTCGCCCTGGGCCTGGGTGGCGATTTTCTTTCTCGACGACTTCATCTACTACTGGTTCCATCGCATCAGCCACGAGTGCCGCTTCTGGTGGGCGGCACACGTCAATCATCACTCTTCTCAGCAATACAATCTGTCCACCGCACTGCGCCAATCATGGACCAGCGTGATCGTGGGCACTTGGACGCCGTGGATACCGCTGGCGCTGTTGGGTTTTCCACCGACGATGATTCTGGCGCAGCAGGGCTTCAACCTGTTCTATCAGTTTTGGATCCACACCGAGACCGTGCACCGCATGCCGCCATGGTTCGAGTACCTGTTCAACACACCCTCGCATCACCGGGTCCATCATGCCTCCAATCCTCGCTACCTCGATCGCAACTATGCGGGGGTGTTGATGCTGTGGGACCGCCTATTCGGGACTTTCGTCGCGGAACGGGACGAGGAGCCTCCGCGCTACGGGATCGTCAAGAATATCGCGACATTCAATCCGGTTCGAATCGCCTTCCACGAATGGGCGGCGATCGTGCGCGAAGTCTTTGGCGCGCGCTCATTGCGCGAAGCGGCGGGAGTGGTATTCGGCCCTCCTGGGTGGCGCGCAGACGGCCGGGGACTCACGTCGAAGAATATTCGCGCCGCTTGGCAGAAGTCATGACCGCGGGTTGCAAGCTCAGCGGCTGCATCGCCGTGCTGGCCGCATTCTTGTGCCTGTGTGCGGCCGGCGGTGCATCGGCACGTCACCGCAGCTACGGCAACGAGGGCACCCCCGGCGATTTTGCTTACTACCTACTGTCGCTATCGTGGTCGCCGGCATTTTGCCTGTCTTCGCCGAGTTCCGCGGAATGCAATGGCGCCCGCCGCTATGGCTTCATCGTTCACGGGCTGTGGCCGCAATACGAGCGGGGCTGGCCGGAGCATTGCGATGTGCATCGACCCGTGCCCGACGAGGTGGTGCAGAGCATTGCGGACCTGATGCCGGCGCGCACGCTGGTCTACCACGAATGGGCGGCGCACGGCACTTGCAGCGGCTTGGAGCCGGCGGAATTCTTTGCGCTGATACGCCGCGCCTACGCCGGCATCGTCATTGCGCCGGAGCTCTCGAACCTGACCCAGGCGACGCAGCAATCGCCCGCTGCCGTCGCGGCTGCCTTTCTGCGCGCCAACCCGCGTCTCGGCGCGCAGTCGCTGGTGGTGACTTGCAGCGGGCAGGGGGCACCGCGGCTTCGCGAAGTGCACCTCTGTCTCGACCGCAATCTGACGTCGCGCGCTTGTTCCGAAGATGTGCTGCGCGGTGCCTGCAGGGCCGCGCAAGTGATCATCCCGCCGATTCGCTGATCCGCTGGGACTCGCCGGTGACGGCCTTGGCAACTCGCGACGCCGGTCACATGCCGAATACGGTCAGTCTCACGCGTGTCCATCGCCCCTGCTTGCTTAGTGGCAGCCACCGTAGTTAGGCTGAGGCACCTGGTCAATGAGGATTTCGCCGTGGACAAGCCGCCCCTGCCCCCGTTTACCGTGGAAACCGCGGCCCAAAAGGCGCGCATGGCCGAGGATGCATGGAATACTCGCGACCCTGTTCGCGTTTCGCTTGCCTACACCACGGACAGCCGTTGGCGCAATCGCGCCGAATTCTTGCAGGGGCGCGATGCGATTCAGGCATTTCTCGTGCGCAAGTGGGCGCGCGAACTCGACTATCGGCTCATCAAGGAAGTCTGGGCATTTCGCGAGAACCGAATCGCCGTGCGTTTCGCCTATGAGTGGCACGACGACAGCAACCATTGG
Source organism: uncultured Gammaproteobacteria bacterium (assembly GCA_963837435.1). Classification (GTDB taxonomy): domain Bacteria; phylum Pseudomonadota; class Gammaproteobacteria; order Steroidobacterales; family Steroidobacteraceae; genus Bog-1198. Next base: position 259,962 of record CAWINJ010000004.1, on the reverse strand, counting down.
TTCCGCAGCTACGGCAATGAGAACTGGGAGTTCGACGAGCACGGCCTGATGAGGCTGCGTTTCGCCAGCATCAACGATTTGCCCATCGAGGAAGGCGACCGTAAGTATCACTGGCCCCTGGGGCGCCGTCCGGACGACCACCCGTCGCTGAGCCAGCTGGGGCTTTGAGCCGTGGCCAGGCGACCTCATGCACTCCGACGGCCGCTGAAAGCGGCATTCGGGGCGGTTCTACGCGAATTTTACGGTATTGTGCGGCAGCGCAACGACCCCGGCTATCGCCCTTGAGTATGTAGGCCCCGGCACAACTAAAGTAAGATGGTCCGGATGGAACAACACGATCACAGTGGGCACGATCATGGCCATGATGATGAACATGGACATGCCGAAGCCCATCACCACGACCACGACCATGGACATGGACATGGACATGGACATGGACATGCTCATGGAATAGCGACCCAGGGTATCAATACCCGAATGGCCATTGCAGTGGGGTTGAACTTGCTTTTCGTGGTCATCGAGGGCGGATTCGGCTTCGTTTCCAACTCGGTGGCGCTGATTGCGGATGCCGGTCATAACTTGAGCGACGTGCTGGGGTTGGTGTGCGCTTGGGCCGCCATGTACCTGGGGCGTCGGCCCCCCGGGGACAGGTTCACCTACGGTCTGGGGCGATCCTCGGTGTTGGCGGCGCTCACCAACGCGGTTTTATTGCTGATGGCCTGCGGTGCCATTGCCTGGGAGGCAGTGGGCCGCCTTGCATCGCCCCCTGCGGTGGCGGGAACGATCGTGATGGGCGTCGCCGCCAGCGGGATTGTGGTCAACGGCTTGAGCGCGTGGATGCTGCACGCCGGGAGTCACGGCGATTTGAACAGGCGCAGCGCCTTCATTCACATGCTGGGTGATGCCGCCGTCTCAGTCGGCGTGCTGTTGTCGGGCGCGATCATCATGTACACCGGCTGGAGCCGGCTCGACCCCATCGTGAGTCTGTTGATCGTTGCGGCGATCCTGGTGAGCACCTGGGGGCTGCTGCGCGATTCCCTGCACCTGTCGCTCGACGGAGTCCCGGCGAGCGTCAATACCTCGGCGGTGATGTCCTTCTTGGCCGGCCAGCGGGGTGTAACTGAGGTGCATGACCTGCACATCTGGGCGCTCAGCACGACCAGCGTCGCCCTGACCGCCCATCTGGTCGTGCCGGATCGCGGCGCGGAGGATGCGCTGCTGCAGTCCCTCACGCCCAATCTCAAGCAGCGCTTCCAGATTCATCACGCCACTCTGCAAATCGAGCGGGACCGCTGCGAACACGGATGTGAAGCGGAGGCCTGAGCGCCGTTCGGTGTTCGGGAGCGCTCCGCGGCCAGCCGCGGCATCTTGGCTTCGGTTTCGCGCAGAGCGCTATTTCATTTGCGCAGCGGCGCGCGCGAACACCGGCGTCAGCAGCCGGTAGATCGAATAGACGGCAAACGGAGCGACCAAGATCCAAGCCAGCCCGGCGTGCAGAATCGCATTCCAGAGAACCGCGACCGCATGCCCGGCCCCTTGCGCCAGCAGTGCCAGCCCTTGCTCGATCGACACGCGCTCGGGAGGAGCCCGCAGGATCCACTCGCCGAGACGGACGAAGGGGATGATGAGCAGTATTTGAGTGGGCGCCATGGCGGCTTGCACGATCTGGATGGCCGGCAGATTCAAACGGAATACCAGGGCGATGGCGGCGCACAGGATGGTCGATACGCCGAGAATGGGGATATTGCCTACCACCACGCCGATGGCGACGCACAGCGCGAGCCGTTCCGGCGAAATGCCCTGCTTCAGCAGGGCGAAGAGCGGCCCGACGATTCTGCGGTACAGCCAGCTTTTCACGGACATATTCACGGCTTCCAATATATCGGCATGGCTTAAGGCCGGTCGAGCCGCTACAGTCGACCCTAGGGAGGTGATGCATGTCCAATGAAAGTGCGATTCGCCGCGAAGTCGGAGCCATCGCTCTGATGTTCACGGGCCTGGGTTCGATTATTGGGTCGGGCTGGTTGTTCGGCGCCTGGCGCGCAGCTCAACTGGCGGGCCCCGGCGCGGTCTACGCCTGGATCATCGGTGCGGTGGTCATCATGTTCGTCGCATTTACCTATGCCGAACTGGGAGCCATGTTCCCCGAGTCCGGCGGTGCGGTGCGCTACGGACACTACTCGCATGGCTCCCTGGTGGGATTCGTCGCCGGTTGGGCCGCCTGGATCGCCATCGTCTCCGTGATTCCGGTGGAGGCGGAGGCATCGGTGCAGTACATGAGTTCCTGGCCGTGGGCCTGGGCGCACGAACTGTATGTGCATGCCGCCAACGGTCAGGGAGAGTTAACGGTGGCCGGTCTGTCGATATCGGCCGTACTGGTGGTGATCTACTTCCTGCTCAATTTCTGGAGCGTCAAGGTGTTTGCCAACACCAACAGCGCCATCACCTTCTTCAAGCTCATCGTGCCCGCAGCCACCGCTATCGCGCTGGTCTGCACGGGTTTCCATTGGGAAAATTTCCAGATCGGCATCCATGGCGGGAAGCATGTGGGCAATGTCGCGGCCATCCTCACCGCGGTGGCCACCAGCGGCATCGTATTCAGCTACAACGGTTTCCAAAGTCCGGTGAACTTGGCCGGCGAGGCGCGAAATCCGGGACGCAGCGTGCCCTTTGCCATCTTCGGCTCGATCGCGCTGAGCACCGTGGTGTACCTCATGCTGCAGGTTGCCTTCCTCGGAACGGTGGCGCCCGAGCATTTGCACGAGGGTTGGGCGGGCCTGGAATACAGTTCGCCGTTCGCGCAGCTGGCGCTGGCGCTGAATCTGAACTGGCTGGCTCTGCTGCTGTACGCCGATGCCTTCGTCAGTCCCAGCGGCACCGGCACCACCTACACGGCCACCACCGCCCGCATGATTTACGCCATGGAACGCAGCGGCACCGTGCCCGAAGTCTTGGGCCGAGTACATCCGCGATTCGGGATTCCGCGTCCCGCCATGTGGTTCAATTTGCTGGTCTCCTTCATTTTCCTGTTCTTCTTTCGCGGCTGGGGGAAGCTTGCGGCCGTGATCTCGGTGGCCACCATCATCACCTACCTGGTCGTACCCATCAGCGTCATGGTGTTGCGGCGGACTGCGCCTCATATGCACCGCCCCTTGCGCGTTCCCGGTCTGCACGTGCTCGCCCCGATCGCCTTCGTGCTCGCGACACTGATGCTGTTCTGGGCGCGCTGGCCGCACACCGGAGAGATCATGCTGCTGCTGATTTTGCCGCTGCCGGTGTACTTCTATTATCAAGGCAAGTCCGGCTGGCAAAATTTCGGCCAGCATCTTCGCGCCTCCTGGTGGCTGCTCGCCTACTTGTTGGCGATAACCGTGCTGTCCTGGGCCGGCAGCAAGGAATTCGAGGGGCACGACTACATCGGCTATGGGTGGGATCAGCTGTGCGTCGCCGTGGCCGCGCTGGTGTTCTATTTTTGGGGGTTGCGCAGCGGCTGGCGCACCCCGGCGGTCGAGTCGGTGGAAGGCGGGTCGGCCGGGCGCTAGGAGGCGCGGCGAAAGGTCAGATTGAGCCGCTGCGAGCCCAACAGCACGTGATCGCCGGCTTTCAGGGCGAGCACGCCGTGATGATACAGGCGCGCAGGGCCGCCCCAGACCACGACGTCGCCATGCTGCAGCGGCACTCGCCGCCGCTTGTCCGCCCGCGCATTGCCGCCGAACAAAAAAGTGGCGGGCAATCCCAGCGACACGGACACGATGGGCGCGCTCAAATCGCTTTCGTCCTTGTCCTGATGCAGCGTGAGGCGAGCGCCGGGATCGTATCGGTTGATCAGGCAGGCGTCAGGCGCAAAAGCCGGGAATTCTCCGGTCTGCGCGGCGGCTCGCGCCAGCTCGAAAAAGGCCGGCGGCATCGGCGGCCAAGCGAGGCCGCTCAGCGGGTCGCATGCCGCGTAGCGGTACCCGCGGCGGTCGCTCACCCACCCCAGGCTGCCGCAGTTGGTCATGGCCACCGACATGCGAAAGCCGCCCGGGGTCACCAGGTGCCGGAAGGGAGCGGCGGCGGCCACGGCCTCGATGGCCTGCACCAGCTCAGCCGCCAACCCGAGAGCAAATCCCCGCAGCAGCCAAGCGCCGGGGGCGAGCCGCTCGTGCCGGGTGTCGGGCATGGCGTCGGCGAAGAGGTCACGCGAATGATTGCCGTAGTGCTTCATCGAGGGGCGTCAGGGTGACGAGGACAATTCAAGAGCCTCCAACCGCGGACCTTCCAATCTGCCGATGTGTATCGACGTGTCGTACAACACTACGCCGAAGCAGATCAAGGCGATGGCCAGCGCAATGAAGGATTTTACATGACGTGACTCGAAGCTGCGTATGGCCGCCGCAAAGCCGATGAGCCCGAGCAACGCGGCGACGATGATGATTGCGTCAACGCTCGCCCGCTGCCAATAGCTGCCGCCCAAGTGCAGCCACATGCCGAATTCGTCGAAGGTCAGCGCCATGGCGACGCCGTACGCCAGCGCGGCCGCCCGCAGGCCCCGCCCGCCACGCACCCCGAAGAGCAAACAGGCGCCCACGCCGGCCAGCAGAAAGATGCCGTAATTGAGGTGATGCACATGTGTGCCGTGCAGGAAGAAATAGAGATTCGGCATCCTGTGCGACATGATGAGGAGCACCACCGTGCGCGCGGCGATGAAGGTGAGGATGAATCCGAACAAAGCCCGGCGGCCAAGCTGCGCCGAGTCCGGGGCCGCGGCATTCGGCGCCACGGGGCCTTGGTCGTTGATCTGGTTCATCGATGCGGCGTCCTCGGCCAGTCCCTCCGAGATGGCGCACCCCGGGGTCGCGGTTAACCCTAACCGCTCGCGCGCCGTTGTCAACTCTCCACCGGCGCCGGCACCGCCCGCACCAGGCCTGGGTAGTAGCGCAACAGCGTCGCCGTGCGCGCCAGGTAGTGCACGTAGAACGCGGCCCAGAGGCCGTTATTGCCGAAGGGCCGCAGCAGCCACCAGGCCGCGAGAAAAATCCCCAGCGACACGAGCATGGCATTGCGCATGTCCGCCGTTTGCGTGGCGCCGATGAAGATGCCATCGAGCTGAAATGCCCAGACTCCGAGCACCGGCGCCAGAGCCGCCCATGGCAGATAGGTATGCGCCGCGGCGCGCGCCGCCAAATCCACGGTGAGAAGGTCGATGATCCAAGGACCGCAGAGCAGAAGCGCCGCCGAGACCATGACGGCCACTCCCGCCGCCCAGACCGTGGTCATCTTGACGGCGATCGTCAGTCCGGCGCGATGCGCCGCGCCGATGGCGCGCCCAACCAGCGCCTCGGTGGAGAAAGCGAATCCATCGAGAAAAAATGCGGCGACGGAAATGAACTGCAGCAGGATGGAGTTGGCGGCGAGCACCACGTCGCCCTGGCGGGCGCCCTGCGAGGCGAACCACAGGAACGCGCCGATTAACGCCAGTGTACGGATCATGATGTCGCCGTTCACCGCAAAGGTGCGCTTCAGCCCGTCCGGCATCAGAATTCGTTGCAAGTTCCAATGGCCGCCCATGCCTCGCAGGTGGTACACCGCCATGGCAGTGCCGATGACGGCGGCGCAGATTTCGGCCATGCAAGTGCCCAAAGCCACGCCGCGAACGCCCCAGCCGAAGCCCAGCACGAACGCGATGTCGAGCGCCATATTGGTGAGGTTTAGAACCAGCTGCAGTATCAAGCCAATGTCGGTGCGCCCGAGCCCAATGAACCAGCCAAACAGGGCGTAGTTGGCCAGGGTGGCGGGCGCAGCCCAGATGCGCACATCGAAATAGCCGCGTGCCAGACCCTCGACTCGGGGGCTGGCATGAATGGCAGCGAACGATGCTTCGCGAATCGGCCACTGCACCAGGATCAGCGCAAGCCCGGCGACCAGCGCGATCAGCAGCGAGCGGCCGAGCACCGTGGCGACTTCCGCCAGGTCGCGGCGTCCGTAAGCCTGTGCCGCGAGGCCGGTGGTGCCCATGCGCAGAAAGCCAAATCCCCAGAAAACGAAGGAAAAGATCAGGCCTCCGACGGCAGCCGCCCCTATGTAGGCGGGATCGGGGATCTGTCCCACCACCGCGGTGTCGACCACGCCGATCAAGGGCGTGGAGACGTTCGAGAGCATGACCGGCACCGCCAGCCTCAAGATGGCGCGGTGGGTCAGAGCGCTGGACGCGGATGAGTCGGGGGGCGGCATTAGCGCGACGATGGGCGCGGACGTGCGCGGCGGGTGGGTTCGGCAGCGTAGGGGTCCTCCGGCCAGTAGTGCTTCGGGTAGCGGCCCTTCAAGTCCTTCTTCACTTCATGGTATCCGCGATTCCAAAAGCTGACCAGATCGCGGGTGATTTGCACGGGGCGCCGTGCCGGCGACAGTAATTTCAGCAGCAGGGGCAAGCGCCCGACGGCGACGCTCGGCGTCTGGCTCAAGCCGAACATTTCCTGCAACCGCACCGACAGAGTCGGGATCTCCCCGTCCAAATAGTCTATGGGGATGTGCGAGCCGCTGGGTACGGTGAAATGCGTCGGCGCCTCGCGCTCGAGGATGGCGCCCTGCGCATAGCTCAGGCGCGATCGCAGGGCATGGCTCAAGTCCATGCGCGCAAAATGTTCGCGGCGTGTAAACCCGCTAATCCAGGGAGGAACCCACTCCTCGAGCGTCGCCGCCAGCGCGCCATCGCTCAGGTCCGGCCATGGTTCGGCGGAGGGAACGGCATATTGCCGCATCAGACCGACGCGCGCCTGCCATTGCCGCAAATCTGGGGTCCACGGCAGAGCGCCGACGCCCAGCTGCCTCAGGCCCGCGAGAGCCGCAACCTGCATGGCCTGGGTGTCTGGATGGCGTATCTCGGCCGAGTCCAACAGCAGCGCCCCCAGGCGGCGCTCGCGCCGCGCACGGATGGCCTGCTCGCGGTCGTCCCAGGCAATCTCGGCGTGATCGAGAATTTGCGCGGCAAAATGCTCTTCCAGCTCCGAAATGCTCAAAGGTGCGGCGAGAAAAATCCGCGCCTCGCGTTCCGCACCGTCCAGTTGCGCCGCGACGATGAATTCGGACTTGGACAGCGCCTGCGCTTCTGCGAACCGCGCGCCCCGGCCATTCGCCAGCAGGTATCGGCCTGCATCGCCGCGCGACCGGCCAATCCGATCCGGATAAGCCCACGCCAGCAGAATTCCGGTCCAGTCATGCGGGTCCGCCGAGTCGGGGCCGCCGCGCGTGAAGTCGCGCTGCCAGTGCGCAGAGCTGCGCGCCGCCTGGCTCATCGCGCGCGCATCCACGCTGATGCCGGGCGGCAGGTCCCGCCTATCGCCGCGCAGTACGGCGACCCGCAGCCGCAAATCGACGTCGCGTGCGCCGGCGTCGGCGCGCAGGATGTCGCGCTCGCTCAGAATGGCCGCGAGGTCGCAGGCCAAGCGCGCCGCGCCGTGCTCGCGCGCCCTGACCAGCATGTGGGCCAGCCGCGGATGCGTCCCGAGCTTCGCCAGCAGTCTCCCGTGCGGTGTAACGCGCCCGTCCGCATCGATGGCGTCCAGGTGCCGCAGCAAATCGCGCGCCTGCGCCAGCGGTGCGGCGGGCGGCGGATCCAGCCACGCCAGATCGGCGGCATCCATGGCGCCCCAGCAGCTGAGCTCGAGGGCGAGCGGCGCGAGGTCCGCGTGCAGGATCTCCGGCGCCGTTTGCGCAGCAAGCGATGCCTGCGTGCCCTCCGACCAGAGCCGGTAGCAGTGGCCCGCGCTCAAACGGCCGGCGCGCCCGCGGCGCTGATCGGCGGCCGCCAGCGAGACCTTGGTGGTGACGAGGTGGCTCATGCCGGTCGAAGGATCGAACTCCGCAAAGCGGCGCAATCCCGAATCCACGACGACGCGAACGCCTTCGATGGTCAGGCTGGTCTCGGCAATGCTGGTGGCAAGCACGATTTTACGCTCCCCGGCGGGCGCCGGGAGCAGGGCCGCATCCTGCGCCGCACCGTCGAGTTCGCCATACAGAGGCAGCACTCGCACCCTGCGTTCGAGACCGCCGTCCTCGAGCGCGCGCTGCACGCGGCGAATTTCCGCGGCGCCCGGCAGAAAGCACAGGATGTCCCCTTCGTGCTCGCGCAGTGCCGTGCGCAGCACCTGCGCGGTCTGCTGCTCGAGGTAGAGTTCCGGGCGGCGCGCCACGTAGCGCGTCTCGACCTCGAAGCTGCGGCCGCGGGCCGCGACGATGGGCGCATCGCCGAGCAGCCGGGCGATGGGCTGCACATCCAAGGTCGCCGACATCACCACCAGGCGCAAATCCTCGCGCAGGTTCTGCTGGCACTCGATGCCGAGCGCGAGGCCCAAATCCGCATTCAGGCTGCGCTCGTGGAATTCGTCGAATATGACGCAGCCGATGCCCGCGAGTCCGGAGTCGTCCTGCAGCATGCGCGTGAGAATGCCCTCCGTGACGACTTCGATGCGCGTCTCACGGCTCACCCGTGTCTCGAGCCGGGTGCGAAATCCCACGCTGCGGCCGACGGCTTCACCCAGAAGATGGGCCATGCGGCCGGCGACCGCCCGGGCCGCGATGCGCCTCGGCTCGAGCATCAAAATCTTTTGACCGCCGAGCCAGGAGCTATCGCGCAAGAAGAGCGGCACGATAGTGCTCTTACCGGCGCCTGGCGGGGCCTCCAGCAGCGCGTTGCGGGAAGCGCGAAGCGCGTCGGCCAGCGCCGGCAGGGCCTCATTGATCGGCAAATCAGGTAACGGTGGCGGACTCACGAGCGCTCTAAGATAACCCAAGGCGCGCGCACCCGCGGTGCGGGTGACGTGGCCGCCGCCATGGTAATATGCGCCGCGTCGGGCCTGTAGCTCAGTTGGTTAGAGCAGGGGACTCATCAAGAATGGTGCCTTCGCATCGCAAGGTGCGAAGTGGACGGGATGAATTCAGGGAAACCTTAACAGCAAGGCTGATGGCAACCCTGAGCCAAGCCGGCGGTACACCGCCGGAAGGTGCAGAGACTACCTGAGCGCTCGAGTGCGCTTAATGACAGGCTAGAGCGTCCCGCACCCCTCCGGGGTGAAGAGATAGTCCACTCCCTCCGGAAACGGCGGGGCAGAAGTGAATCCCTTGGTCCTCGGTTCGAGTCCGAGCGGGCCCACCAACTCATCGTTCGCTAACGATCGGAGAAGATCGGAAACTAGCAAAAACGCCGGGAAATATTGCATTTTCCTACAACCCGAGGTACGGTTTGGATCGAAGGCGGTCGACCATTTCCGGGGTAACTTCCGGGGTAACTCGATTTAGCCAAAACGAGTTACCCCGGAAATCAGATGCTACTCAACGACTCGCTACTTCGAAGCGCTAAAGCCACCGACAAGCCGATAAAGCTATTCGACGGTAAGGGACTGTTCTTGCTCGTCCAGCCGAATGGGGCTCGATGGTGGCGGATCAAATACTTTGTGGACGGTGTCGAAAAGGCGCTCTCGCTCGGCGTCTACCCGAAGGTGTCGCTCAAGCAAGCGCGTGACCGACGAGAGTTGGTGCGCCAACAAATCGCCGATGGCATTGATCCGGGGAGTGTTCGCAAAGCAGAAAAGCGCGCACGGGCACATACCTTTAGGGCGGTCGCTCTTGAGTGGCATCAGCAACGACTTGAAACATGGTCCAAGGGGTACGGCAAGCAGCTGATGCAGCGAATGGACAAGAATCTGTTTCCCTGGCTCGGATCAAAGCCGATTGCCAAGTTAGCGGCGGCTGATTTTCTCGACTGCCTTCAACGGATCGAAAAGCGCGGCGCAGTGGAGATGGCCCATCGCGCCCGTGGAACCTGTAGTGATGTCATGCGCTTTGCGGTCGCAACGCGGCGAGCCGAGCGAGATCCCACCGTGGACTTAAGAGGAGCGATTGCCCCCACCAAACGCAAACACTTGGCCTCGATCAAGGACCCGAAGGGTATCGGTGATTTGATGCGCGCAATCGACGGCTACGTCGGTCGTTCGGAGGTCGTGACTGCCGCCGTGCGGCTTATCCCGCTGGTGTTCACCCGTACCTGCGAGATGCGAAAAGCGGAGTGGTCGGAATTTGATTTAGAAAACGCACAGTGGAAAGTGCCGCCCGAGCGGATGAAGCGGCGATTTCCGCAAATCGTCCCATTATCGACTCAAGCCGTTAAGATTCTCCGCGATCTCATGCCCATCACCGGGCCCATCGGATTGGTCTTTCCCAGCATTCGCAGCGGTTCTCGCCCCATCAGTGATGGCACCATCAACGCTGCGCTTCGTATGATGGGATACTCAGGCGATCAGATGACGGGCCACGGTTTTCGCTCGATGGCCTCGACCATCTTGAATGAGCAGGGGTGGCACCCGGACGCGATCGAACGGCAACTTTCTCACGCGGAGAAGAACACTGTCCGGGGCATCTACAACTACGCTGAATATTTACCCATTCGACGGCTGATGATGCAGGCGTGGGCCGATTACTTGGATGCGGTGCGGCATAATAAACCCTATCAGATCGAGGCGATGGGCAAGGCGGCCTAACGGCCGCCTGCTTTCCGGAGCGGGGCCCTTAATCGCTCATCGAGTGCGGGCCGATTTTCAATCCGTTTCGCCAGCCACTCTTTTATCTCTGCGTTGAGCCACCCCACCGCACGTATCCCGATCTTTATTCGCTTTGGAAACCTGTTACTCAGCTCAAGTTCGTAAATCGTTGTCTTCCCCAATCCCGTCATTTTGCATACCACGGGAAGCCGAATGATCTCGATAACCGGCGCTCGGCTTGGCAACGGGTCACTCATGGTCATTGCTCCCGTATGATGCGGCGCCGCGCCGATACTTCGAAGCTACATGAGATTGCCTCATTGGCCTTCTCGCAAGGTCGGCGCATTGCGTGACCAAGGCACAACGCATGCTACATTCGAGCGGCAATTTGATTTGGTGCGGATGCCGCTCGTTAAACGCACCTTGCGTTTGCGAAGTTTGCGAAGCCGGATTAAAGCTCTCGTCGTTCGCGGCGTCTAATCCCTTGGTCAGCCAATCCAGCACCTCTAGTCGCTGCCACCCGATCAGCCGACCGCGGAATCGTTGCTTGCGTGGAAAGCGCCCGATCAGCGCGAGCCCATACAGCATCCATCGAGGTCGCCGAGTCAATCGTGCCACATCGCGCGAGCACAAAATGCCCCGCAAATCCGGGCATGGCTCGTTAACCCAGGGTGAGATGCTGACGACAGAGCGTCGATCGCTTGAGACGTTCGCGTTAGTTGATAAATCTGTGCTCACGTGCCAAACCCCCACCGTGTTGATAACGATGACAAGGCTAATTAATTCAGCGAGGAAAGCAGCCCGAAGAATCGGGGATTAAGTCGTGCGAACGCCGGAAGGAAACACTCGCAGGCGCGATACGGATCTACACCTCCAGTGGGTTTCCGGCGAAAATTACGGCTTACTTCGAGAGGCGATCAAGGATCGCGTGCGGGTCCGCGCCCAGTACACGAGCAATTTCGACAAATTCGATGACATCGACACGTCGTTCACCAGCCTCAATGCGTCCGATAAACGAATGAGGTCGCTTAAGCTTTTGTGCAAGATCTCGCTGCGTAAGTCCGGCGCTTTGTCTTGCCGACACCAGAAGTTCGATCAAGATCTTATTTCCCCGACTTCGCAGCGTTTTTCGGAGGGTGTTGGTTGCCATGGCGCCTTGCTCTCAAAATGAAAGCGCCATACATAAAGCAACACCTGGCTTGCTCTCATAATGAGATCAAGGATAGGATCCGCATCTTCAGGCAAGGCTTCGGAGGCAGGATGCTCGTTCTTACTCGCAGAATCGGTGAGACCCTGGTGATCGGGCCAAACATCAGAGTCACTGTGCTGGGCATTGACGGACAGCAAGTGCGTGTCGGGATTGCCGCGCCGAAGACGGTCGTCGTCGACCGCGAAGAGATCTACGATCGGAAACGCGAAAGAAGGCGTTCAGATAGATTTGTACCGGAAGAGTTCTAAATGCGCCGACTTTGGAAAGTAATTCGTTTCACTGTCGCCGGGGCACTCCTGCTGCTGGAACCCCTTGTAGGGGTTCTGTGTAGCTTGGTTTTCGTCTTAGGCGTAGTCGCCTGCCCAATCTTCCTGGCGTCACCGGCAGGCGCGCACTTCCCGCTACTTAAAATGCTCTTGGTTTTCGGCAGTTTTGTGATTGTCGCAATAGTCTATCAAGGCCTACTTGCACTGATATGTGGCCGCAAGGGCACCTCAGACCTGCAACGCTTCTGAGAGTTAAGATCTGAGCCAAGTGGAATGTGAATTGATCGGCACGCATCGATTCAGGCGAGAGCAGTATCAGCCGCATCCAGAAGAGACGCTGGGCTGCGTGCCGTCAGGATTGTCCTCTCGGTGAACGACACAATGAATCCGGGTCCCATGTAGTCGTGTCGTCTTTACCTCCAACAGGCCGCCTAGAATGCGCGCCCGATATCGCATGATGTGCAAACCCATCCCCCGATGGTGGTTCCCACTCACGAAACCAACACCATTATCCGATACCGTTAACGCGATCCGAGACCTACGACAGTAGACGCTAAGGGTAATTCGCTCGGCACGGCCATGCCTGACAGCGTTCGTGACGGCTTCTTGGGCGATGCGGTAGAACTGTTCTGCCAGCTTGCCCCTCAAGGAACCCGCTCTCTCCCCGCGAAAGCGCAGCGTGATGCGGACGCCGAAAACGTGGCGTGATGATCGTGCTAGTGCCTGTAAGGCTGGTTTGAAATCACCGTGACGAAGTTGGGGGCAACATCCCTTGCGCCACATCGTGAACTGATGCAACAGACGCGCTCGCCAACCGCGAGAGGTGGGATATTTCAGATACAAGGTTCGGGCCTTCCTTCTGCGCCCGCTTGGCGAGCCCGCGCAACAGGAGCGCTAAGCCGGCGAGTTCCTGGCCGACTCCATCATGCACGTCTGCACCCAGACAGGCCCGTTCCCGGTCACCGATGTCAGAGAGAAGCGCAGCGAGGCGTCGGCGCTCCGTCATGGTCTACTAGGCGCAAACGTTGAAATCTTCCGGCGATCGCGAGATGAAGCCGGGCACGTCGCACAAAGTCGGGGGAAACTAGACCGCTCGATCATGCGTTTCTCACAGCAAAGTTGGTCACTCACGATTTCAGTCAACCAGCTTGCTCACTAACCTCTTGCACCTGGGACAGGAGGCGATTGCTGTACTGAGCTTGTCCATAAGAATGGGGCTAGAACAGCGTAGGCAGTGCGTGAGTTCGATCTTCTCGCCTTCAACCGCGCCGGTGGCGAGCAATACAGCCTGCTCGAATTCGAGATCGGCGGTTGGCTCCCATTCGCGATAAATTTCGAGCGCCTCGCAAAGCCGCTCGCCATTCTCCAGCGACACGATAAGCCGTGTACCACCTGCTCCCTGCTTTCTCGGTGCGGTCCAGACAATTCGAAAAATGCAAACAAAGAGCGATGCCTGTTCTCGGCTCTTGGCTGAACGGAAGAAATAGTGGAACGAACTTGGCGAAGGTCCTTTTAGTCGCTCGGCCCCGTTGAACATCCACCGTCGCCGTAGTGTGACCAGCTGGTCGGGCGTCAACCCGCTCCATTGGCTAGTCGTCTGCGCGCGCGCGCCGTGCGCAAGAAATCGCAATCCCAGCTGAATACGCCTAAAGTAGCGACCAATCTGATCATCCGTGACATGCACTTCCATTCAACCTCCCGGCGCTTGTTCGAGCGCGATGAAATTGATAATCCAAGTATGCGTTAGAAAATCCCCGAAACTCCCTAGAGCAATCGCTCAGTTACGCGCAGAGAATGCCGCTCTCCAAATATCGTGGAGGAGCGCATGGAGGAGAACAGTGGACAGATCATTGATGAATCAGCGCAGCCGTCTCCGCCGCGATGGAAGGGTGCCCAATCGATCGGCATGGTGCACCGGTTCAACGAGCGATGCATCGAAATTCTCTGTGCAGTCGCGTCTTCAAACGATCCCGAAGCCTCGGCTCCGGTGATCGCGGAAAACCTTGAGCTTTGGATCAGTCTAAGTATCGAAGTACGCCGTCGGCTCGCGAAAATACCCTTTGTAATCGTGGATGCGGACTTCAAAAACGCCGGTCGGTGGCGCCGACATGCTGAGTCTACAGTCGACCTGTCTCTAAATGAGAGAGCCCAAGAGAATCTTGAATCGAACAACGCGAACGGCTTGCCGCCAGTCGCTAGCAAGACCCTCATGCACGAAGCGATGATGTTCGCGTGGCAGCTCGTCGGCTCGGATCGGACGACGGCTGTCATGGCTTTTGGAATGATCGCCCCTGTGGCCAAAATCATCGGGGAATTGACGCCAAAAGATATCCGGCAAATCGCGACTCGCGAGTACTCGGGGATAACAATTCGATGGGCCAATGACGCGCAATTGTGGCGGGAGCTCCTCGTCACTGCGACTGCAGGTGACGACGATAAGCTCGCCGCACTGTTTTTGCACGCCAAGCTACTTCTTTGTGGTGATCTACCGCAAATTGGTAGTTCATGAACGCCGCTATTCACGATCGCACCGATTCCTTTCTCGTCGATCGGCGCACTCGATCGATACGCCGAGATATCCTTGACCGTCTACTCAAAATGATCGTCCGAACTGCGATATCCAGAGACCGCAATGTGTCCGGGCGCTCACTACCCCAACTTAGTCGGAATGGCGTGGCGCGCGACCCAAGACCCCAACGTCCTCCTGACATTCGCAGCGCCGGGCTCCGATCTTCTGCACTTTTTTAAGGCGATGTAACCCCTTCGCCCTCGAAAACGATTCCATTACTTAACTAATACGCACCACGCGCAAAAGTATGTACTTCTAACTGCCAACGTCTATTGAATTGGGCGGGTGATCGGGTCACTCTATAACGAGTGTATGACACCGCCAGTGGACATATTGCCCGACAACCCAAGCCTCGCGGCGCAGATGCGCCCGTCGCTAGTTAAATATTTCAAACGAAAAACCGGTAATGCGGTTGAGGCTGAAGATCTAGCGCAGGACGTTCTGGTGCGCGCGCTAGCCCATGCTGATTGGAAATCCGCAGAGCAGGCAAAGGGTTACATTTTTCGTGCAGCGGTCAATCGATGGCGCGATCGACACCGCAGGCTGAAGACTCATGGTACGAACGTCGGCTGGGACGAACGCTACGAAAAGGAGTTAGGTGTAGAAAAGGGACCCGAGTGCGTATTAATAGTTAGAGAGGAACTGAGTCAAATCGCCCAAGTCCTGGACGGACTCAATGTACGCAGCAGAACCGTGCTCATGTTAATCAAGCTGGAACAGATGAAAGCGGCAACGGTTGCCGAGATGCTCGGCATTTCGGTGAGCGCGGTGAATAAGCACCTCGCCAGCGCCGTGGCGCATCTTGCCGCGCTGCGGAAGCGATTGGATTCAGCATGAAATCGATTGATCTTCTGCACTCAGATGTTGATGTCGAAGCATCGGAGGTGTTCGTTCAGAGATTGCAGGGTGAATGGACTCCGACAGATCAAGCTCAGCTTGAAGCACGACTCGAGAGTGATCGCACTTTTGCTGATGCGTACTCTCGGGTTGAGATGTCCTGGGCAGGCCTTGACAAGCACGCCGAAACACCGGAATTCATGCGCTATCGTGAAGAAGCAATGGCTTATGCGCGCCGAGCCAGCGCCCACCGGTGGCTAAAACCTAGTCCAAATATGCGAAGCCGTTGGCGCGGAGGGGCGATAGCCGCCAGCATCGCAGTATCAATAGGAATTGCCTGGCAATTATCCCCCTTCGCGTATGTCTCCGGCCAATACCGCACCGGTATCGGCGAGCAGCGAATGGTCGAGCTTGACGATCACTCTCGCATAGCGCTCGATGCGACAACACGCCTTCAAGTACGCTTTTCAAAGGACGCGCGAGTCGTGGTGCTGAAGGGGGGGCAAGCACAATTTTCAGTCGCCCACGATCCCGCCCGGCCTTTTAAGGTCATCGCAGGGGATCGAACAATTATCGCCGTGGGAACTGTTTTCACGGTGGAATTCACCAATCAGGTGATCCACGTAGCCATGATGGAAGGCAAAGTGGCGATCGTATCAGATGTTCCCTCGCCAGCAGGTCCACTTCAGCCTTCGGGGAATTTGGCTGTGAAGTCGATGGTTGAGGAATCCCATGGAAAGTTATCCGTTCCAAATACGAACGGCTCGCCCGCCAATCTCTCAGATTCTGACTCCCATGCGGTCGGCGGACCGGAGCGAGCATCTACCATAGAATTGTCTGCGGGAGAAGAACTGAGAGCCAACGAGGGCGGCCCGGCGACCGTCACGCCGAGGGCCGACCTGGAGGCCGCGACCGCCTGGCGAGAAGGCAAGCTGATTTTCCGGACCGAACAATTAGTTGATGCCGTCCGCCGCGTCAATCGGTACTCGCGAGTTCAGATCGAAATTGATGACGAAGCGCTCGCAAGCCGTCGCATTAGCGGGGTGTTCGAGACGGGGGACACCCAGGGATTTGTCAATGCAGTCGAGAGATATCTCCCCGTCTCTGTTGATCGATCTAACCCGGACACGATCAAGCTAAGCATAAAATTTAGGTAACCCCCAGGCGGCTAGGGCCTCAGTTACTCTCGCCTTTGGGCTACGAGCGATCTCGCGCCCGGAGAAGCGCGGCTGCCAGAAAGTGAAACTTCCGCACTTAGAATATTTCGGTGTGTCGAGGTACAGACTTTTGTCTCTCGTGCGTATTGATAGGTATGCGGGAATAAATCCGCACCAAAAGCGATACGGGGTGGCGAAACGTGAAACTTAATATATGCGCGACTTTGATGGCTGCGTTTTGCTCGAGCTTAATCCTGGGCACGACGATCGCGGCACAACCAGCGGAGGCGCGCAGCGTCATATACGACCTCGATATACCTTCGCAAAGGCTGAATGACGCGCTGCAGGCGTTTGCACTCGCGTCCCAGCACAAGTTGCTCTATTCCTCAGATTTGGTGGATGGCAAAGTTAGCCCTGCGCTCAAAGGCCAATATACGACTGAACAAGCAGTATCGGCGTTGTTGTCGCAAACGAAACTCAAATTTGAAGTGACCCCAGACGCATTGGTTTTGATACGTTCCGCGGATACTTCATCCAATTATCGACCCTCATTGGCGCCCGATAGCGACGGGCAGAAATCGATAGGAGGGAAGAAGAACTCTTCCGACGAGTTTCGCTTGGCTCAGGTGGGTCAAGGAAAAAATACAAAAGATGTTTCACTAGTGGGGACTCAACCTGACGAGAATTCCCGTCAAGATTCAGGCGGAATCAGTGAAATTGTTGTTACGGCCCAAAAGCGCGCTGAACTCCTGCAGGATGTACCAATTTCAATTTCGGTTTTGCGCGGTAGCGACTTAGATAAGTCTACATTTGATGGAGTGACAGACGCATTGAACACCGTACCTGGGGTTGCGGCTGTTTCCGATCAATATCTGACGGGCGGTACATTTATATCAATCAGAGGCGTGTCGGCTGGCGCGGCATTTGCGGGCGGCTCAAGCACGGTAGGCTATTATGTTGATTCGGTGCCATTTGGAATGATCCGAACCGCGCTTCTCCCGAACCCTAACGTGTATGACTTGCAACAAATAGAAGTGCTACGCGGTCCACAAGGAACACTCTACGGGGCAAACGCCCTGAATGGCGTGGTACGAGTATTGACCAACAATCCAGACTTGCACAATTTTGATTTCAAAACGCGCGGATCGACATCCAGCACCGAAAATGGCGGTGCAAACTATGGGGGGGACGCGGCCGTCAATATACCCATTGTGGATGGCGTGCTCGCCGCTCGACTGGCCGTTGGGGACGATCACCAAAGTGGTTGGATAGACTCGCGCGTCGGCGCAATTGGGCTCGCCCCGCAGGGTAGCAACATCAACAATGCCGACCTGAGCAATGTTAGGTTAAAAATCAATGCGCAACCAACGGATGCATTATCCATCGAGTTGTCGACTTGGCACTCACAGTCCTCGTTCGGAGCTCCATCGCTCGGAGATGGCAGCGGCGAACAGGACTCCCTAATTCCTCAACCGAATTACTCGCAATTCAACGCCTACGGGTTCAAAGTCGATTACGAGTTTCCGCTAGTTTCGGTGTCAAGCATGACAAGCTACGTTGCCTACTCGAGCAGCAACACGTTTGACTACGCGCCGATCCCGGCTCCGGGGTTGGATAACCGAACAGATCTCAAGTCCCGTGTCGCTTCTGAGGAAATCAATCTAACGTCGAAACTGGAGGGTTCTTGGCGGTGGTCTGCAGGGGCGATGTATCGCGATGACAAAGATCGTACCTTTCAGGTCAACGATACATATCCTGCCTATACAAGCACTTTGAGTGACGATTTTACCGATACGTCGAAATCTGCCGCGGTATACGGAGAAATCGGCCAACGCTTTCTTGACGACCGGCTCGAATGGACTCTAGGAGCAAGATACTTCCACGACGACGAAGGAACGCAAGCGAATGGTCCCGTGCCTGACCTCAACGTGCCCCTGAACCGGATCAGCACCACGTCGTCGGCGACGACACCACGCGCGGTTTTGCAGTGGAAACCCCGCAAAGAAATGTCCATGTATGCATCTTATTCCCAAGGATTTCGGAGCGGCATGCCGCAGGACGAGTTGGTGGGAGCGAGAATACAAAACTTCCCGGCTCTCCAGCCCGACAAATTGACGAACTACGAAGCGGGTATGAAAGGGACTTTGTGGGATCGTTTGCTGTCGTACGATGTCGCGGTCTACTATATCAAGTGGCGCAATATCCAGCAGCAACTCCAAGTTCCCGCTTCCAGTACCGAAAACATCTACGTCATCGTCAACGGCGGATCGGCCAGCGGCGAGGGTGCGGAATTCTCAGTCGCCGCACATCCTGTTGACGGGTTATCCATCGGTGTCAACTTCGGCTGGAATAACCTCCACTTTAACAGCACAACGTATTCGGGAGGTGACGTGCTTTTCGCGGAAGGGGCACGGCCGAACGATTCTCCGGCGTACACCGCTGGTCTCTCGGCGGACTACGTCTTTCCACTCGGTATAGGCGCCGCAAAGGGGATCGTGTCGCTGTCCGGCAACTACATCTCGCCTCTGAACACAACGACAATCGGCGACGGAGCTATCGGGGGTAATTCACTAGTGCTCTCGCAGGCAAGAGCGGGCGTGCAGTTCCCAGAACACTGGACTATTGCGTTGTTCGTCGACAATGCAAACAACTACCATGGCACGCAGGAACCGGTCGATGGGGTTCCTCAATGGGACACTCGGATTCGTCCGAGAACATACGGCGTGCGGTTTGACTATCATCTGCGGTAAGACCCGGAGCGCAACGTTCGTGCGAGAAACGATGCGGGCGCGCATCTCGCTCCTCTTTGCGTTCCTCGCCCTCGCTCAGGATGTGTCTGCAGGGTCGCGCGAACATGCTGCGCAACTGTCGGTGACGGAACGCTTTAGGCAGTCCGCTCCAGTGGTCATCGCGCACCGGGGCTGTTGGGAATTTGGACCGGAAAACTCGATGAGGGCCCTGAAAGCATGCTTCGGAAGCGGTGTCGACATGGTCGAGGGCGATGTCCGATCGACGAAAGACGGCGTGATTGTGTTGATGCATGACGCGACGCTGGATCGGACAACAAATACCTCGGGTGCATTGAAGGATTACAGCTACGCCGAGCTAGCGCCGGTAAAGCTCCGCGAGGGCGCTGGTAGCACGGACACCGCTCTAACAGACGAAGCCATCCCGCGTCTTTCCGATGTCCTGAAGGCGGCGAAGGGCCACGTACTTCTCCTACTGCACGTGAAGGAGGCGAACTACGATCAAATTTATCGCGCCGTAGCCGCAGAGCATGCGCAATCGCGCGTGGCATTTCTGGTCGAAGCCCCCTTGAGTGATCTGAGAGCCAGCTTCAGCCGATTGGTCGGCAAGGTGGCGCTTGTGCCCGTGGTCTGGGAGTGCCGCGTGGTCAAGAGGAATACGGATTGCTATGAAGGTGATGCGCTTGCCCAAGTGTTTACGGACTACAAGCCGCTTCATCCGGTGGCATATCTGCCGGCATCAGGGGATAGGAGATTTTTCAAGGGAAGCGCACCCGCCATTCGAGAGCATGGTCGGGAGATCCTGGGCGGTGACAATGGCCTTGCGGGAGATCCTGAGCCGACTTGGAGTGAATTATTTGAAATGAATGTGCACTTAGTTCTTACCGATCATCCTTTCGGGTTGGTTAGATACTTAAATGGGGCTGGGCCGCGATGACAGAACCCATGCTGCTTTCTAGCGTGCAGCTACTCGAGGCATATCGACGAATGCGGATCATTCGGGTATTCGAAGAAAACATCAAAAGTGAGTTTGAGAAGGGCAGGATTCCCGGCTTCGTCCATCTGTACGTTGGGCAGGAGGCCTCTGCGGTCGGCGTATGCATGAACCTGACAAACAGCGACTACATCGGATCGACGCACCGTGGACACGGTCACTGCATCGCCAAAGGATGCGACGTCCAAGCGATGATGCGCGAAATCTACGGACGTCGCACTGGGCTTTGCGGCGGCAAAGGCGGTTCCATGCATATCGCCGATTTTGAGCGCGGGATGCTGGGAGCAAACGCAATCGTCGGCGGCAATCCACCGCTGGTGATTGGAGCGGCCTTGAGTGCGAAGACGTTGGGCAATAAGGGTGTGGCGGTCTCCTTTACGGGAGATGGAGGCAGCAATCAGGGCACGACGTTCGAGTCCATGAACATGGCAGTAGTCCTCAAGCTACCGGCGGTATTCGTGTTCGAAAACAACGGCTACGGTGAGAACACGACCCATGACTACGCCGTTGGAAGTAAGGACATTACTTCGCGGGCGGCTGCATTCGGCATGCCGGCCTTTAAGGTGGATGGCACGGACTTTTTTGCAGTACATCGAGCAGCACGCGCTATGGTTGAGCGAGCCCGCCAAGGAGAGGGCCCCAGTGTGATTGAGACCGTAGCGACCCGCTGGCATGGGCACTTTATGGGCGACCCTCAATCGTACCGTTCGGTGGCCGAGCGCAAGCGCCTTCAGCACAACGACCCCTTGACTAGATTTCGCAGCCAAGTGTTGGATACCGGTTTGTTAGAACTTGCGGCTCTGGATCGCATCGACTTGGAGACGTCGGAGCTGATATCCGACTCGATCGCCGATGCGGCAACTGCGCCGTTTCCGCCCGAAGCCGATCTGCTCACGCAGGTCTATTCAACTTACCCCTAACCTGAAGCTATATGTCCCGAAAGTCCTATCGACAAGCTTTAAATGAAGCCTTGCGGCACGAAATGCGCCGCGATCCATCGGTGATTCTCGCAGGTGTGGACATTGGCGCCGGATACACCAGCGCGGCCGTTGATGCTCCTGGAGATGAGGGTGCGGGCGGCGTGCTCGGAGTGACCGGTGGACTGATTCAGGAATTTGGCGCAGCGCGCGTGGTCGAAACCCCGATATCCGAGAGCGCCATTGTGGGCATGTGTGTCGGCGCAGCTTGTACGGGATTGCGACCAGTCGCGGACTTGATGTTCGTGGATTTCATGGGAGTCTGCTTCGATCAGATCTTCAATCAAGCGGCGAAACTTCGATACATGTTCGGTGGAAAAGCGAAGGTGCCGCTGGTCATCAGGGCCATGGTCGGCGCGGGTCTCAACGCAGCCGCTCAACACTCCCAAATGCTGCATTCAATCTTTACTCACATTCCAGGTTTGAAAGTGGTAATGCCGAGCAGCCCTTATGACGCTAAGGGGCTGTTGATCTCGGCGATCCGGGACGATGACCCCGTTATTTTCCTGGAACATAAGGGGCTCTACGACATTCTGGAAGAGGTTCCGGATGAACCGTATGCGATCCCCTTTGGGGAAGCTAATTTTGTGACGGATGGTGAAGACGTGACAGTAGTCGCGTTCTCGAAGATGGTAGGTGTCGCCGTGGCAGCCGCGCACGTGCTTGCGCGCGAGGGCATCGGCATTGAGGTGATCGATCCGCGCACGACGTCCCCGCTGGACACGGACAGCATCCTGGAGTCCGTCGAGAAAACCGGGCGCGTAGTCATCGTCGATGAGGGCAATCCGCGATGCGGCATCGCATCCGATATCGCCGCGCTGATTGCAAGCCGCGGGTTTCATGCGTTGAAGGCGCCGGTCTCGCTTATCACCGCGCCCCACACTCCCGTGCCGTTTTCTCCAACGTTGGAGAAGGCCTACCTGCCTAACGCAGACGTCGTCGCAGAGGTGGTGCGCCTTCTCGCCCGGGATTTGGGCGGACGCAGTCAATCCAAGGTCAGGGCTTGAGGCATGGCCGACACGATGGCAATCCATCCAATCTTGGTCCCGAAGTGGGGCATGAGTATGGAACAGGGCCGGCTCGCGGGCTGGAAAGTGAACGAGGGCGCCGCCGTGGCCGTCGGTGATGAACTGGTCGATATTGAGACAGAAAAAATTGCCAATGCGGTAGAGGCCACACATGCAGGAATATTACGTCGGCAATTGGGGAATCCCGGGGAGACCTATCCCTGCGGTGCCACGATCGGCGTCATCGCGGACGCCAGCGTTCCAGAGGAGAACATCGCAGCGTTCATTTTAGCGAATGCTCGCGCATCCTCTCAGGTCAGTGACGAAGACTCTGCCGCCATTCCCCAGATGATCCAAGTGAAAGAGTTTACCCTGCGCCACTTGAGTCGGGGCACAAAAGGCGCGCCGCTACTGTTCATTCACGGATATGGTGGCGATCTTAACAACTGGCTTTTCCTGCAATCTGCGCTGTCGGCGCGAGCGATCACTTACGCAGTCGATCTGCCGGGTCACGGCGGTTCGAGCAAGTTCATGCGGGGATTCAGCGGTCTCGCGAATGTGGGAAATCTGCTACTCGACTATCTCGACGAACTCGGCATCGATCGCACTCACGTGGTTGCCCACTCGATGGGGGCGACTGTCGCTCTCGAAATGGTTGGCCGCGCGGGCAACCGCATTGCGTCATTGACGCTCCTCGCCCCTGCAGGCTTTGGAGCGCCTGTAAACCCCGAGTTTATTGCCGCTCTGGTTGCAGCCAGGACACGCCGGCAAGTCACGGACACTCTAGAGATGTTGTTCTGGGATAAAGAGCTTGTGTCGCGCGATATGGCCGAGAATTTTCTCAAATTTAAGCGCCTCGACGGTGCTGAGTCTGCGCTTGCTGAGTACGCGGGCTGGCTGGCCGACCTGAGACCGCCGCTCGGTGAAACGCTTAATCGCTTGAACAGGCCCACCACCGTCATCTGGGGAACTGACGACAAAATAGTTATGCCCGTTAGGGCAGATGAATTGCCCCGTGATGTTCGACTGGTATTGCTGAAGGACACCGGCCATATGCCGCATCTGGAGCAGAGCGCGGCCACGGCGCATGTGATTGAGGACGTGATAGGGCGCGTGTCGTGACGACGCCGACGGCACTTCAGGCGCCGGACTTGTCGCTGTTCGATTTGACCGGAAGGTCTGCGCTGGTCACAGGCGGCGCTGTCGGCGCGGGTAGGGCGTGCGCGACGGCTTTGGCAAGAGCCGGTGCCAATGTCGCCATCCTGGATGTAAACCGGGAAGTAGGGACAAAAGCTTCCGCTTTCCTGGCGGCTCTTGGCTTCAAAGTGACTTTCTTGAGGTGCGATATCACCGACGAGGAGCAGGTCAGCGAATCCATTCATTCGGTTGTTAGGTTGTTTGGCCGTTTGGATATCGCAGTTAACAACGCTGGCACGGCCACCACAGGAACACCGTCCGCCGAATCTCGGGGCGAGTGGCATCGAGTGATGGCGGTGAATCTGACCGGTACCTGGCTCTGTGCGCAGGCACAGGCGCGTCAGATGGCGAAGCAAGGGCCACCGGGTGGGAAGATTATCAATATCGCGTCGATGTGGGGCTCGGTCGCGGGATCGGATGATGCCTACTCCGCATCGAAAGCGGGCGTGATTCACTTAAGCAAGGCACTCGCCGTGCAATGGGGGGGGTACAACATCAACGTTAATTGCATCAGTCCTAGCTGGATGATGACTCCCTTGATGTTAACGGCGGTACAAGCGCCTGAAGAATTCCGCCGGCGCGCGCGTGAGATCACGCCCTTAGGCCACGTGCAGCGTCCCGAGGACCTCTACGGCGCGGTAATCTTCTTAGCCTCTACAGCATCTGACTATGTGACGGGACTGGACTTGATTGTCGACGGTGGGCACACGCTCAACACATGGTACTCGCCGATGGAAAGAAAAACTTCGCCGCGCATTAGTCCGCAGCAGGAGGTCGCTCACCTCAAGGTGGACCTTGGTGCCTTGGGTGTCCCATACCCTGAGACGGATGCGTGAGCACCGCGGCGCGTCGCTCGCTTGACGGCTGTGTGGCGTTGGTCACGGGCGCCAAGGGAGGTATTGGTAGCGCGATTTGCGCCGCCCTTGAAGAGGCCGGTAGCCGCGTCGTCGCCACGGACATTGACCAGGTGGACGTGGAAATCGGGTTCAAGCACGACGTTACGTCGGCGGCAGATTGGCAGCGAGTGACCGAGCGGATACGAAACCAATTCGGGCGCTTGGATTGCTTGATCAACAATGCCGGGATGTCGCTTGTCGAGCGAATTGAAGATACGTCAGTTGAGCAGTGGCGGCGGGTGTCGGGCGTGAATGTGGAGAGCGTGCTGTTGGGTTTGCAGGCGACCCTACCGTTGCTGAAAGAGAGCGGCGCCTCGCGTCACGGGGGTTCTTCGGTGGTCAATGTGTCGTCCGTGGCCGGGCTGCGCGGCTGCGCATTTAACGCAGCCTATTGCTCAAGCAAGGGAGCCCTGACACTTCTGACTAAGTCGGCGGCGAGGGAATTCGCCGCGTTGAAGTATCCCGTGCGCGTCAATAGTATTCATCCGGCCGGTGTCGAGACACACATGATCGATTCGATCTTCGAGCGTTATGTAGAAATCGGAGCATGGGACTCGGTATCGGCTGGCCGGGCCACCAGCGACGCATCGACGCCGCTCGGACGCTTAGCGCGACCCGAAGAAGTTGCGGGCGGCATTGTATTTCTTTGCTCCTCGGCTGCCAGCTATATGACGGGATCCGAAATAGTCATCGATGGTGGAGTATCGTGTTAGTGACTGACCAGCAGGGGATGGCAGGCGGAGTTGCACCGCTCATTGACGGCACATTGTCGGACTCGGCCTGCGAAACGGTAGTTGAGGTCACGAATCCGTCGAGCGGTCGCCGATGCATAACGATTCCAGCGGGCTGTGAGGCCGACGTGAATCGCGCAGTCGCGTCGAATCGCGCCGCATTCGAAGACGGTCGTTGGAGCGATGAACCTCCCTCATTGAAGAAAAAGGCGCTCCACCGATTGGCCGATCTCATTGCGGTGGAGGCCGCGGTGCTCGACGTATTGGACGCGGAAGAGATGGGTAAGCCGATCAGTGAGCCATTCTGTAACGCGGCTGCGGCTGCGGGTCTGATGCGCTTTTGTGCCGAAGCGGTGGATAAGGTAACGGGCGACGTCAACAGTAGCGACAAAAATAGCTTTTTCGCGCTACGCCGGGTGCCGCGCGGTGTTGTTGCCGCGGTGGTGCCGTGGAATTTCCCGACATTCAATGCGGTCCTAAAAATCGCGCCGGCACTTGCTGCCGGCAATTGCGTCGTCTTAAAGCCGTCTGAGTTATCTTCGCGTTCAGCAATCCGGATTGCGCAACTCGCATTGCAGGCAGGAGTTCCGCCCGGAGCATTGAATGTGGTGCCCGGTGTCGGTGAGATCGTCGGTCGTGCGATTGGTTTGCACAGCGATATCGATATGGTCACCTTTACCGGGTCTACCGCCGTCGGCAAATTAATGCTCCAGTACTCCGGCCAATCGAATATGAAAGTTGTAATGGCGGAGTGCGGCGGCAAATCGCCTCAAATCGTTTTCGCGGACGGCGTCGATCTCGACGCCGCAGCCAAGTCAATCGCTCAGGTGCTCTTGGTCAACCAGGGGCAACTGTGCAGCGTGGGTTCGCGGCTGCTCGTGCAGCGATCGATCGAGCCTCTCTTGGTAGAAAATATCCGCGTTCACCTGAAGCAGATCGTGATGGGCGATGCGGTAAACCCGAAGACCACCTTCGGACCCCTGGCTACGGACAAACAGTGCTCACGCGTCATGAAGTATATCGAGACCGCAGGTGCTGAAGGCGCGGAGTTGGTGACCGGGGGCCGGAGGGTGATGGCGCACACCGGCGGGTACTTTGTCGAGCCTACCGTCTTTCGAGGTGTCGCTCCGCATTCACGGATCGCCCAGGAGGAGATTTTTGGACCGGTGTTGTCGGTGATACCTTTTGAGGAAGAAGCGGAAGCCATTCGGATTGCGAACGGCACTCCGTATGGCCTGGTGGCTTACGTCTGGACTGCGAATCTATCCACCGGCTTGAAAATGGCCAAGAGCATTCGCTCCTCTGTGCTCATCAACTCTGCCGCACCTACAGGAGAGGGTCCCGGCCACGCACTGTCATCGGAGCCGGCGCGCCAATCCGGTAACGGTCCCGAAGGCGGTATGGCAGGCATTGAGAGCTACCTGCGTCGGCAAATGGTTTGGTTCAATCACGCCTGAAGAACTATTACTCTACTTTTCATGCAAAAGGCGACCTATAAGAAGTATCTGCTCGCCATCCTGTTGGGCGTCTATACCTGTAATTTTCTTGACCGCGTCGCATTAGGATTGGTTCTGCAGGACATCAAAATCGAGTTGCACTTGAGTGACACCCAGCTGGGTTTTCTCGGTGGCATTGCCTTTGCGCTGTTTTATTCGGTGCTGGGTCTTCCCATCGCGCGTTGGGCCGATCGCGGCAACAGAATCGCCATCATCTCGCTGACCGCGGCGGTCTGGAGCATCATGGTGGCATTGTGCGGTACCGCCGGCAGCTTCGCGCAATTGCTTTTGCTTCGGATCGGAGTAGGGGTTGGGGAAGCAGGCTGTGTGCCACCGGCGATGTCCCTGATTGCAGAATATTTCAACCGCACGGAGCGCCCGCGCGCGGTGGCTCTGTACACGTTAGGGCCGCCTTTGAGTTTTCTCGTGGGATTCTTCATCGCCGGGTGGATGAATCAGTTCTTCGGATGGCGGATGACGTTCATGGTGTTGGGGGCACCTGGGTTGGTGTTGGCCGCCTGCGCTTGGTTTACGCTGAGGGAGCCGAGGCGCGAAAAGTCAGCGGCCGGAGTCAATTTTCCGCTTGAAGCAGCCAGAATGGCAGGCAGTACGAAGCAGACCATGCTGGAAGTGTGTGCGACGCTGTGGAAGAGCGCGACCTTTCGCAACATGCTGTTCTGCATCTCGGTGATTTACTTCTTTGGCTACGGAATATTGCAGTGGCAGCCCACGTTCTTCATTCGCAGTTTCGGCCTGAAGACCGGCGAGATTGGAACGTGGTTTGCGGTGACCTACGGAGTAGGGGGCGTGGCGGGTTCGTATATCGGAGGGGAATTAGCGTCCCGCTACGCCGCAAACAACGAGAGGCTGCAGTTGAGGTCAATTGCACTCGCCATTGGCAGTTTCGGATTTATCTCGCTATTCATCTATCTGTCACCGAACCGATATGTAGGTTTCGCGTTGATTGGCCTTGCCACGATGGCGCTAAATATGTCCAACGGCCCATTGTTGGCGACCATCCAGACGATCGTGCCTGAGAACATGCGGGCAACGTCAATCGCGCTTATTTATTTGTTCGCAAACTTAATCGGCATGGGTTTGGGACCTCTGGCGGTGGGTGCCTTGAGCGATATATTGCATCCGTGGATGGGAGAGGAGTCGTTGCGATACGCGCTGCTGGTCTCGGCACCGGGCTATCTCTGGGGAGGTTGGCACGCGTGGCGAGCAAGCAAGTCGGTGACCCGTGATGTGACGGCAGCGCAAATTGTAAACCAAAGGCGTGCTGCTCTCGACTTGGCGGCCGAGGCGCGCAAGACGTGAGCGTGCGCATGCAGTGGGGTGTCACCATTCCGATGCGCGATGGCGTCACGTTGAGTGCGACCCTTTATTTGCCGGTGAATTATCGCGAAGTCTCGCCTGCGATTTTTACACTGACTCCGTATATTGGTCAGACGTACCACGATCGCGGGATGTATTTTGCAACACACGGCTACCCGTTTCTGACGGTGGACTCGAGAGGCCGCGGAAACTCCGAAGGCACTTTCAAGCCATTCCTTCAAGAGGCCCAAGACGGCCACGATGTCGTAGAGTGGCTGGCGCAGCAATCCTATTGCGACGGGAAAGTAGCCATGTGGGGCGGATCGTACGGCGGTTACGATCAGTGGGCAACGGCAAAGGAGTTTCCGCCGCACCTTGCGACGATAGTGCCCGTGGCGGCGCCCTACATGGGTGTAGACGTTCCGATGCGCAACAACATTTTTGCGCCGTATCTCATGCAATGGCTAACTCTCGTGTCGGGGAGGGCGTCTCAGGAAAAGATTTTCTATGAGAATCAACCATTTTGGCGCGCGAAGTATCGCGAATGGTTCGAATCAGGACACTCCTTCGCGAGCCTCGACTCGCATATCGGCAATTCATCAACTGTCTTCCGAGAATGGGTCGATCAACCGTGTCCTGGGGACTATTGGGATCGCTACAATCCAACTGCCGCCGATTACGCGAAAATAACCCTTCCGACGCTTACGATCACAGGAATTTACGATGCTGATCAGCCCGGTGCGTTGGCCCACTACCGCGAACACCTAAAGCACGCGTCGGCTGAAGCGCGCCAACGGCACTACCTCATCATCGGGCCCTGGGATCATCCTGGCACGAGAACACCCCGAGCGGAATTCGGCGGTATCAAGATTGGGGATGCCGGACTTCTGGATATGGGTCTATTACATCGGCAATGGTACGGATGGACTATGCGAGGCGGTCCGAAGCCCCCGATCCTGGAGAAGCATGTCGCGTACTACGTCATGGGTGCCGAGAAATGGCGTCACGCGGGCAGTCTGGAATCAATCACGGCGAAATCGGAGCCTTTTTACCTTGATTCAAAGGGGGACGCTTCACGGCTATTCGCATCGGGGATGCTCCGGGATTCGATCGGCGAGGGAAGCGTAGACGGGTATGTTTACGATCCGTTGGACATAGGCATTGCCGCGATCGAATTTGGGCTAGACGATCCGGTGCTTTGCCGACCGACGCTACCCCTCGACAATCTACGCGATCAAATACTGGTCTACGCCAAGGAAGGCAAACAGATTGTCTACCATAGCGAACCTTTTGGTTCGGTCGAAATAAGCGGCTTCTTTCGACTGACGGCGTGGTTGTCGATCGACCAACCTGACACCGATTTTGAGGTTTGCGTTTATGAGGTGAGTCTCGATGGGAGTAGTTTGCTGCTCGCGGCGGATTCGCTGCGCGCCCGATATCGAGAAAGTTTGCGGACAGAAAAGCTGGTCGACACCGAGGACCCGCTTGAATATAGATTTGAACGATTCACTTTTGTTTCACGCCAGATAGCGACTGGAAGTCGCTTGCGGCTGGTGATAGGACCTGTTCATTCGATTTACGCCCAAAAAAACTACAACAACGGTGGCGTCGTCTCCGAGGAGTCTATGAAAGACGCCCGCACGGTCGTAGTCAGACTTTATCACAGCGAACGATATCCCAGTGTTCTACACGTTCCGTTTGCCCTTCAGGAGAGTTAGGTGTACGCGAAAATACGCGACACGCATTTGTATTTTGACGTAGAGGGCGCCGGCCTGGTACCGGACGGTCCGAGCATGTACGAAAAGCCAAAGGCCTTCGTCATTCACGGCGGCCCGGGGAGCGACCACGTCGCATTGAAGCTGGGGCTTGCTCCGCTCGCCGAAACGTTTCAGTTAGTTTGCTTCGACCACCGTGGGCAGGGGCGCTCGGCACGGGACGATAAGAGCCGCTACACGTTGCACGAAAATGTCGAGGACATGGAAGCGCTGCGTGAATATCTCGGGGCCGACCCCATTGTGACGATCGGGACGAGCTATGGGGGCATGGTCGCGATGGCGCACGCCGCGCGGTATCCCGATTTAGTATCTCATCTCGTTCTCGTGGTGACGGCAGCGCACGCGGGGTTTATTGCCCGAGCGAGAGAGATTGTGGCCGAGCGCGGTACGCCCGAGCAAATTGCTCAATATCAGCATTTATTGGCGGGGCGAATCGAAACTCCCGGCGATTTTCGCCGTTACTACGAGGTGATGGGCCCCCTGTACTCGATCAAGCATGATCCGGCGCAGGCGGCAGTCCGGCTGGATCGGACCATCTTGAATCCAGAGCCCCTCAATCAGGCCTTCGCACCCGGGGGAGTTTTGCGCAATTTCGACCTTCGACCCGAGTTGAAGTCTATCAAAGCACCCACACTGATCGTAGCCGGACGGCACGACTGGATCTGCGCTCCGGAATTCTCTGAGGAGATCCATAGCTATATACCGGGGTCGGAACTACGTATTTTCGAGCAGAGCAGTCACTCCGTTCTAGGTGACGAAACTCCAGGATTGCTCGACGCAATTGCCAGATTCGTGGCCTCGAAGTGATAAAAATGGCGGCATCGGTGGAGCGCTCAATATCTCGGCGTGAGCCCTTCCTCTGGATCAATGAACATTGGCAATCAGTGGAAAAGCGCGGTCTGAACTTAGGTTTAGGCTTAACCGATGTTCACGAAGCTGAGCGACGTCTCGCCCATTTTGCCGTGCTGCTTAGCCGATTATTCCCGGAGCTAGACGCGAGCAACGGCATCATCGAGTCTGAATTATATCCAGCACCGCGGCTCCAGCGTGCGTTGATGAAGGACGAGTCTCGATCCGGGCGTTGGTTCATCAAGGGTGATCATGCGTTGCCCGTTGCCGGATCCATCAAAGCGCGGGGAGGCATTTACGAGGTTCTGCTGCACGCGGAAAACCTCTTGCTGTCTGCGGGTTTAATTAAGTCGGGTGACGATGCGACGGTTTTGGCATCCCCCAAGGCGCAGCAATTCTTCGCGCGGCACGCAGTGGCGGTGGGTTCCACGGGAAACTTGGGGTTGAGCATCGGCATTGTCGCGGCAGCGCTCGGGTTTCAAACGACGGTTCATATGTCCTCGGACGCGAAGACCTGGAAAAAAGCGCGATTGCGTGAGCGCGGTGTTCAGATCGTCGATCATGATGGCGATTTCAGTGCAGCTGTAGCGGCTGGGCGGGAAGAGGCGCTCGCGAGACCGAACACCTATTTTGTAGACGACGAAAACTCGATGCATCTCTTTCTCGGGTATGCCGTTGCAGCGTTGCGTTTGTCGCGGCAACTCTTGGCGTTTGATATCAAGATCGACAGGCAACACCCACTGTTCGTCTATCTGCCGTGCGGTGTCGGAGGCGCTCCCGGCGGAATCACATTTGGATTGCGTCACCTGTTGGGAGATCAAGTGCATTGCTTCTTTGCCGAGCCGCTCTCATCGCCCTCTATGCTCGTCCGATTGGCATCCAATGACGACCGACCAATCTCTGTTCGTGCCTTCGGCCTGGATAATTGCACCGCGGCGGACGGTCTTGCCGTCGCGCAGGCCTCCGAATTGGCTGCAAGGTTGGTTCGGCCGTTGATTTCGGGTGTCTTTACTGTACCCGATGACGATTTGTTTGCGGACCTATATTGCTTGGAGCGGAGCGAAGGCCTTCGTATCGAGCCATCGGCGGCGGCGGGTTTTCGCGGGCCGCGGTGGATTATTGAATCGATGCGTGGGCGGCAGTACTTAAACGATAGGGGGCTAGCGGACACCCTAGACGAGGCTACTCATGTTTTATGGACTACCGGCGGCGCATTCGTGCCGGACGAGGAATATCAGCAATTTCACGCTCGAGGTCGTGCCGCCTGCGCGACCACCCGATGAAGTATCGCAGCAGAGGTCAATATGCAGACACTGAATAGGAGCGTATCAATGTCATGTCGCGTGAGCATTCTCCTCGCGGGTTTTATGCTGGCCACTTCAATGGGAGCTGCAGCAGCCGCGAAGCCCAAGCACGTGTTCATCATCGTATTGGAGAACGAGGGATATCACTTCACTTTTGGCCGCAAATCGCCGGCCGTATACCTAAATGGCCTCGCCAAGCAGGGGGCGCTACTGCAGAACTATTACGGCATCGGGCATTTTAGTCTGGATAACTACATTGCGATGGTGAGTGGGCAGCCCCCTAATCCTGTAACGCAAAGTGACTGCCAAAGTTTCATCGATTTCGAGAGATCCGGCATGACGGCGGAGGGCGCCGCGGTAGGGGCTGGGTGTGTTTATCCTAATGATGTCAAGACAATCGCCGACCAACTAGAAGCGAAGGGTCTAACGTGGCGCGCCTATATGGAGGACATGGGCAACATTCCCTCGCGCGAGGCTGCTACGTGCGGTCATCCAACAATTGGCAGCAGCGACGGGACGCAAGCAGCGGTGTTGGGCGACCAATACGCAACCCGCCACAATCCGTTCGTCTATTTTCACAGTATTATCGACCGGCCCACGTGCGATAAGAACGTCGTTCCGCTGCCAAACTTGCTGCTCGATCTACAGTCAGTATCGACGACACCGAACTTTGTTTTTGTTGCCCCGAATCTGTGCCATGACGGACATGATGGAGGCGAAAACGGCCGGATCTGTATAGATGGGCAGCCCGGAGGGCTGGTCTCCGCCGACAAGTTCCTCGCGAATATGGTCCCTGCCATTCTTGCCTCGCCTGCGTTCAACAAAGATGGCCTATTGATCGTAACATTCGATGAGGCTGATATCGACGTGAAATTCGACAGTGCTACGAACACGGCTGAAATGAAAGGAGGCGATGCATCGGCCTGTTGCAACGAACTACCTGGGCCTAATCTCGGTCCAAACTCGCTCGTGTTCGGTATGAAAAACAAGGGCGCGGGTGTCACGGGTCCCGGTGGCGGGCGAATAGGGGCGGTTCTCGTCTCGCCAATGATCAAGCCGGGCACGGTGTCGAGGGCGCACTACAACCACTACGCGCTCTTGCGTTCCATCGAGAATATGTTCGACCTCGAACATCTAGGCTACGCCGCTCGGCCTGGACTCAGGTCGTTTGGTGCAGATGTCTTTACCCAACGCAGCAGGCGCCAGTGAAAATCCCATGCGGATTGTTGCTCGCGGCTGTGGTAATCGCGACTAGTAACGCTGTGTGGGCGGAGACGGCGGCGAATAACCTCAAGTTCGAGGTCTCCTTTATACGATCTCTACATCAGCAACCGGTCACGGGTCGCTTGCTGCTGATGCTCAGTCGCAAGAATGAGCCGGACGTGCGGCTTCAGGTGGGGTGGGTCGATTCTCCGCCCGTGTTCGGCTTGGACGTCGATCAGCTCAAGCCGGGACAGAGCGCGGCGATAGACGCCAGCGTTCTAGGTTTTCCCTTGCGCAGCCTCAGCGAGATCCCGCCCGGAGATTATTACGTACAGGCATTACTTAATGTATATACGCAATTTCATCGCGCCGACGGTCACGTGATCTGGGCTCACATGGATCAATGGGAGGGGCAGCAATTCAACCTATCTCCGGGCAACCTATACAGCGAAGTTCAGAAATTGCATGTGGACGGCGCGCGGAGTGCCACGATAAGGCTGACCTTAGACAAGGTTATTCCCCCAGTTCAAGTGCCCGTGGATACCGAGTGGGTGAAACACATCAAAATTCAAAGCAAACTACTCAGTGCCTTTTGGGGTCATCCTGTCTATCTCGGCGCCGTGCTGCTTTTGCCGCGCGACTACGGATCGCCCGTCGGCACTCGGTATCCTGTGATCTACGTGCAGGGGCATTTTGGCAACCAAGCACCCTTCGGTTTTACGACTGAGAATCTTGCTGAAGCGGAGTGGATCCGTCACTTGCGGGAGAAATACGGAACTGAAACCGGCTATGAGTTCTATAAGGCTTGGAGCGCCAAAAGGTTTCCGCAAATGATTGCAGTGACGTTCCAGCACCCTACGCAATACTACGATGATTCCTATGCAGTCAACTCAGCCAATAACGGACCGTATGGGGATGCGATCACAAAGGAGCTTATCCCCTATATCGAAGAGCATTTTCGAACAATTCGCGAACCGTATGCGCGCGCTCTTGCGGGTGGCTCGACAGGTGGTTGGGAGTCTCTGGCGCTGCAATTGCAACATCCGGACGTCTTCGGGGGCTGTTGGGCGTTTTATCCAGACCCCGTAGATTTTCGGCGTTGGGGTCTCGTGAACATTTATGAAGATGCGAATGCCTTTTCGGTTGAGGAACCAGTCGGTCCCGAAATGATTCGTACAGAGTGGTCGGTCCTTGAACGGTCGATCGAGCGAGCCGATGACGGCCAGCCCATCGCGACCGTGCGGCAAGCGAGCCAACTCGAGGCGGTGCTCGGAAGTAAGGGCCGGTCTGGTGGAATGATCGACAATTGGCAAGCCATTTACGGTCCCGTAGGAGCTGACGGTTACCCGGAGCCAATCTGGGACAAGGTAACTGGAAAGATCAACCATGACGTTGCCGACTACATGCGCGACCACGGATTCGACTTGCGATACTTTGCGGAAAAGAATTGGCCGAAGATCGGACCGAAACTTGTCGGCAAGCTGCACCTTTATGTCGGCGATATGGATAACTATTATTTGAACCTGGGCGTGTATCAAATGGAGGATTTCCTGAAGAACACGAAGGATCCTCATTACGACGGATCTGTTGAATACGGTAGACCGATGAAAGGACACGGCTGGACGCCTATGACCACGGCGAGGCTCGTGAAGACGATTGCCAATCATGTGACCAAGAACGCTCCGAAGGGGGCAGACGTGGCATGGGAGAACAGGTGATAGGTGCAGTTAGTTCCGCGCGAAGACTGGCTGAACCCAGGCACGCTTGCCATTGCTGTCGGTGCCTCGGGCGCGAACGTATAGTTCATTTTCGCAAAAGAGGTAAGACGGGTGGTGGCCGTGATCTTCCGCCAAGACTCGTCCGCTATGACGAAAGCGTCCTAGCAAGTACTGTATTGATCTTCGCTGTAATCAAGAAACCGATAAACGACCATAGACAACCGACGGCAAAATGCGGCATCCGGAATCGCAGCAATTACTATGCGAGGAGTCTCTAAAATGAAAGATGTCAATCCACCGCGCGGCCCCGATACGGGTCCGGTGCTGCGATCCGCGGACACCGCCGCGATCGTAGCCCTGCGGCGGGACATGCACGCCAACCCCGAGCTGTGTTTCCAAGAGCAACGTACGGCCAATCTTATCGCCAAGACGCTGTCGGACTGGGGCATCCCGATTCATCGCGGCATGGGGAAGACAGGCGTTGTCGGCGTCATAAAAAAAGGCATTAGCAACCGCGCTATCGGTTTGCGCGCGGACATTGATGCGCTTCCCATGACCGAGCACAATACCTTCGCACACGCCAGCCAGTACGTCGGAAAGATGCACGCATGCGGTCACGATGGCCACACCGCCATGCTATTGGCAGCGGCTCAGCACCTGTCGGGACATCACCAGTTTGACGGCACGGTATACCTGATCTTTCAGCCCGCCGAGGAAGGCGGCGGCGGTGCGCGCGAGATGATAAAGGACGGCCTATTTGCGCGCTTTCCCATGGACGCGATCTTCGGCATTCACAATTGGCCGGGCATGAAAGCGGGACAGTTTGCGGTAAAGTCTGGCGCGGTCTTTGCCTCGAGCAACGAGTTCAGGATTACCATTCGTGGAAAAGGGTCGCACGCGGCCATGCCACATAGTGGAATTGATCCGTTGCCCATCGCGTGCCAAATAGTGCAGGGGCTTCAGACCATCATCACGCGCAACAAGCGCCCGATTGACGCCGCCGTGATCTCCGTGACCATGATCCACGCTGGCGAAGCGACCAACGTGGTGCCCGGTTGCTGCGAGATTCAAGGGACGGTGCGAACTTTTACATTGGAAGTGCTCGACCTGATCGAGCACCGCATGCGAAAACTAGCCGATTCGACGTGTCAAGCTTTCGACGCCCGCTGCGAATTCGAATTTCATCGAAATTACCCGCCGACAATTAATCATCCGAAGGAAACTGAGTTCGTGCGCCAGGTCGTTACCGCCTTGGTGGGCACCGAAAACGTTATCGAGTTCGAACCGACTATGGGCGCAGAGGACTTCAGCTATTTTCTCCGAGAAAAGCCTGGATGCTATTTCCTGATCGGCAATGGCGACTCCGAAAGCTCATGCATCCTGCATAATCCGAATTACGACTTCAACGATGCGATTATCCCGGTGGGTGGGTCAATGTGGGTAGAACTTGTGGAGGCGTGGTTCGCCCGATAGGCGAGCGGAAGCACGGATATTGAGGGTCGATTGAACGCGTGTGGTCAGTACCCATTTCCGCAGCGACACGGATGTCCTTACTTCTTGCGCCGCTGGATCTCGGGCAGGACTTCATCGATGGCGATACGGGCTTGACTGAAGGTATGAAGGTATCGAGTGCGGGGCCGAGGCGCTGAACAGTTCGAGGACGGTTTCGTCCTCACGGCCCACTAACCCCACTTGCATGTTTTTGCCTTCCGCGGCGAGCGCAGCGGGATGGATTGGCAGTATTTCACCGATGGTGGGCTGGCCGCGCGCCGCATCGAGAAACGCCTGTCCGTTCCCCAGACGGATCACCGCCGGCGGTCGCGCCGTCAGGTGCAACGGCGGTTTGTTCTTCGACGGCGATGACCTATGAATTCGGTGGTGTAGGCGGCAGTGTCGTTAGGTGCTTCATGCACCGCAATGGTCAGATTCGTGTCCGATACGACGATACGACAACCTTCTCCAACGTCACACATCCGGTTGCCGCGTAAAACGCGCGGCGAGACAGCGCGTCGCAAATGCCCTTCTCGGTTAGCTCGTCGGCGTTAACGACAACCCAACCGACTCCCTTGCCTCCCTCTTCAGTATACTCGGGCGTTCTAAAATGATGGCTGTCGTCGCTGGCAACACCCCAGATGCACAAACCTCAGTTCAGCAAAGGTATCCCAGATCAGGTATCCCAGATCAGGTATCCCAGATCTCTTCCGTCGACAAATGATGCACGCCGGCATCGTCGGTGTTGACTTCATCGTCGGAAGGGAAGTTCCTTATTTCGAGGAGGGTCTCGTCGGGTACGGATTTGAAGTCATCTGGGGTAATCGACCAAATTGCATTGGGGTCGTTAATTGGAGGGATGCCCCCTGGCATTTTAAATTCCGGATATTCACGGCGAAGGTCTCAGCGGCACTGACGCTCGATTCGGTAATTCTGGTCACGCCTGATTGTGTGCCAAATCGCATGGACGAATTGCGACATTCCAGTGCCGTTAACGTGCGCTATCAAAAGACCACCGTGATGGCTTTCGGATTTCATCGCCTGGGTCACCTCTTCACCTGGGATAATGATGAATTGTTCCGCCGCACCGAGGAGCGCATTTAGTGTGGAAGACGGATTGATTGTCGATCCCTCGAAATTCGTTCAAAATCTTCGGTGCCGCAATGGCAGCGCCATGCTTCGCAAATACCGTGCCAAGCGCCCCCGCATGAATCGGCTCGCTGTCGATCAACCTCCCGTCACAGTCGAATATTAGGCCGGTGCGGGAAGTGATATTCACCTTCGCCAAGAATAGATCACTCTGGCGGCCGCGACTCGAGCTCTTGGCACCACGGGATCACGACCTGCTGCTGATGGCCCAGCCTCTCGATGCCGAGACGCACTTCGTCACCGGGTCTCAAAAAGCGCTGGGGCTTTTGGCCCATACCCACTCCCGGCGGAGTGCCCGTCGTAATGAGGTCTCCGGTTTGCAGCGTCATAAAGTGACTGAGGTAAGCGACGATTTCAGCGACGCTGAAAATCATCGTGCGTGTATTGCCGGTCTGCATCCGACGACCGTTGACATCGAGCCACATGTCGAGCTTTTGCGGATCTCCTACTTCGTCTGCGGTGACGAGCCAGGGTCCGACGGGGCCGAAGGTGTCGCAGCCTTTGCCCTTGTCCCAGGTTCCGCCGCGCTCAAGTTGATATTCGCGCTCACTGACGTCGTGGACGACAGTGTAGCCGGCTACATAGTCGAGGGCGTCAGTTGCCTCGACGTAGCGGGCGGTGCGTCCGATGACGACGCCTAGTTCCACTTCCCAGTCGGTCTTGACGGACGCTTTGGGCAACATGAGCGGGTCATTGGGTCCGCTCAAGCAGCTGTTGGCCTTCATGAACACGACCGGCTCTGTCGGAATGGGCAGATTCGATTCTGCGGCGTGATCTCGATAGTTGAGGCCGATGGCGATGAATTTTCGTACGCTCGAGAGTATGGGCCCAGTCGCGGCGTGCCGGGCACAAGCGGTAAGGAGTTAGGTTCGATGAAAGCGAGAGAGCGCAACAATTCGGTTGATAGGTTGCTCGGCCCCAAATCAGGAGTGTGGGCGGAGAGATCGCGTACAGATCCGCTGCCGTCCTGTAACCCGAGCTTTTCCTGACCTGGCGGACCGTATCGCAGCAATTTCATTTTGCGTCCCGAGCGTTCACAAGCTGAAACCGCCATCAATGACAATATTGCTTCCCGTAATGAAGGCGGCCTCGTCGGACGCCAATAACAGTGCGGCGGCCGCGATCTCGGATGATTGTCCGAGTCGTCCCATCGGCTGACGACTCACGAACTGGCGCATTGCTTCATCCCGGTCAGGCATTGCGGCCATGCGATCATCGAGCGAAGGAGTGTGAACGGTTCCGGGGCTGATGGCGTTGCAGCGCACGCCACTCTTGATCACGTCGATGGCGACGGATTTCGTCAGCGCGATCACCGCGCCTTTAGTGGTGGCGTAAGCACAGCGGTCGGGCGCGGCTTTGATGGTCGAGACAACAGAGGCGATGTTGATGATGGAGCCGCGTTGGCGTTCGAGCATGGCCGGTAAGAACGCTTGTGTCATCGAAAAGATAGACGCGACATTGAGTATGAAACTGCGCTCCAGATCAGCGCGCGAAGCGCTGAGAATCGAACCTATCGCCACGTACGCGGCGCAGTTGACTAGTACGTCAACATCGTCATGATGGCGTGCGACGGAGCGGATGGCTGGGTCATCTGTGACGTCGAGAGCGGTAGTTTCCAGCGAGGGGTGCGGCGTCAGGCGTTGCAGCGTGGCTGCGTTAATATCCGTTGCGATGACGCGCGCACCTTCGGCAAGGAAGGCCTCGACAATCGCTCGACCGATGCCTTGGGCTGCACCGGTCACCAGAGCGACCTTGTCTTGCAGGCGGATCATCGGGGTAATTCCACGGCGATCTTGGCGAGCATGCCACCGTCGACTTTGAAGTCTCCCCCGGTACAGAAACTGGCATCGGGGCCGCAGAGAAACGTGATCATGGCCGCAACCTCTTCTGAGCGTCCGACGCGCCCGAGCGGGTGGGCGAGACCCCATTTTCTAATGACCTCTTCTTCAGAGTCCGCGCCTTTGTTGACGAAGGCATCGAAACGCAAGTGAGGAGTATCGATGGAACCCGGAGACACCGCATTGACACGAATTCCATCTTTTGCGTGATCGAGGGCCATGGCCCGAGTCAGGGCGAGCACCGCGCCCTTGGACGCCACATACGCCGCGACATTGTTCTGGCAGGCGGTTCCCTGGACAGAGGCTATGTTGACGATGGCACCGTCGCCTGAGGCCTTCATAAGCGCGATGCCATAGTGGGCCGTGAGATAGATGCCTTTGAGGTTAACCGCCATGACGCGATCCCATTCGGCTTCGGTTGTCGTTTCGACGGTGCCGTAGGGCTGGATCGCGGCGTTATTAACGATGATGTCGAGGCGGCCAAAGCGGGCGCGAACATCGTCGATCAATTGGCGGACGGACTGCGCGTCGGATACATCACCAATAAACGAATGCGCCGCTAGTTTCTCGCGATGAAGCCCGTCGAGCGCGCCGTGGAGCATCTCGCTGTCGGGACCAAAAAGCAGGGGTGTGGCACCTTCGAGGGCCAATAATCGTGCGGTAGCGAGCCCAATACCGCTGCCGCCGCCGGTGATGAGGGCTATTTTGCCGGTCAAGAGCTCTTTCATGCGCCGAATTTCCTCTCCGGTAATCCGGCGACGTGGGTCTGAATAGTGAACAGTCCACCGGCTAATGGCCCGTCTTTGATGGCGGACCAAGGGAGGTCGTCACAGGCCGAAGTGATATAGAGAGTCTTATGATCTGGCCCACCGAACGCGCAACTGGTAGGGCGCTGAACCGGCATGCGGACCTCATGGTCGACAGAGCCGTCAGGTGCGAAGCGGATGACTCGCCAGCCGTCCCAGACTGCGGACCATACAAATCCCTCGCTATCGACGGTCAGGCCGTCGGGGAGGCCATCAATTTCCGCCAGTTGAGCGAAGGTTCGACGCGCGCCCAACTGACCTGTGTTCACGTCGAATTCGTAGGCCCAAATGGTTCGAACCATCGAGTCGGTGAAATACATGGTCTTGTTGTCTGGGCTCCAACCCAAGCCGTTGGAGCAGATGAAACCGGTGGCCAAGCGATGCAGGGATAGATCGTGATCGAGCCGATAAAGACTGCCCGTGGGATGAATGCCGGCGTTGTCCATGGTGCCCGCCCAAAACCGCCCCATGCGATCCACCTTGCCGTCATTGAAGGGACATCGAGGAGCGGCGCCATCGAGGCCGACGATTCGGCCATGTTCGCCAGAAGTGGGGTCCAGAATTGCGATGCCGTCCGCATCGGCCATAATGAGTCGGCCGGCGACCGTGGTCGCAATACAGCCAACGGTGTTTTGTAGAGGCCAAAGGCCGGTTTGTCCGCGCGTCGGGTCCCAACGCAGAACCGCGGGTCGCTTACCGTCCACCCAGTAGAGGACGCCTTGAGCGGCGTCCCAACACGGGCTCTCGCCCAAGATGGCGTTGGCTTGCTGGACGCAGCACACGTCCGACATCGGTGGCTGGGCAAGTCCCCTCATTCACGCGACTCGATACTTCCGCAATGCATCCATATTCAGTTCCGCGCCAAGGCCGGGCTTAGTGGGCTTTTCAATGACGCCGTTGCGGAATTCAAAGCCGTCGATGGCCAATTCGCGACGCAATGTCTCAGTGCACATTTGGGGGGGCAGATATTCCATGAAACGGCAGTGCGGGGTATTGAACGCCAAGTGAGCGGTCGCTGTAGTCGACACGCCAGTTTTCCAACAATGCGGGACGATCGTGAGGCCACGCTCGGCGGCCATGTCGCACACGGCTTTAGCCTCGCCGAAGCCGCCGACTCGGCCCACATCCGGCTGGGCCACGTCAACCTTGCCGCGGTCCATCAGTTCCTCGAATTCATAGCGAGTGGCCTGCCATTCGCCGGCGGCGATAGGCATGGGGGCACGCTCGCGCAATTTGGCGTACTCGTCGAGCCGATCAATCCAAATCGGCGTCTCCAGAAAAAAGATATCGAACTCTTTCCAATCCTTGATGGTGCGAAGCGCGGTCGCCGCGTCTGGCCACATGTATTGCACGTCGATCATGAGAGCGATGTCGGGACCTAAAGTCTTGCGCACGGCTTCGACGACGCGGGTGTGTGCTTCATAAGGCTCTCGCATGCCATCGTGGGCATACGGTCCGTTCATGGTCACTTCGGCTTTGACAGCCCTAAAGCCCAGGCCTTTGGCGCGTTCAGCCCAGGCGCAGAGAGAGTCGCGATATTCTTCCCAATGATTACCGGCGGGCTGCAGTGACGCATACGGCACGACGTGAGGTTGTTTGGCGCCGCCGAGGAGCTCAAAGATGGGCTTGCCCGCTACCTTGCCCTTGATGTCCCATAGGGCCATATCGATGGCGCCCATGGCGTGGACGACGGCGCCGCGGCGGCCGTTCATGGCGGTGCCAACGTACATCTGCTGCCATAGGGCCTCGATTTGCAAGGGATCGGCGCCGATCAACATTTCCTTGATGCCAAGGCCCATGGTGTGCGTGCCGGGCGCCTCTACGCACGCCTTCGCTATCCACGGGTTGACGTCCGATTCTCCAATACCGCAGACGCCCTCGTCGGTATGCACGATGACGAGGAAGCTGTCTTGAGCGGAGGAAGTGCTGCCAATGCTCATGTTGGGCGCCAGCAGCACATAGCAATTGATATCTCTAATCTTCATGCGATAAAACCCCGTAGGTGCGATAAGCAATACCCGCGAGTAGCCACAAACCGCCGACGATCTTGGCGCGGGTAGGCAAGCCAATCCAAAAGATCAGGCACAAAAAGAATCCGCCTAACGGAAGGATGAAGTCCCAGAGCAGATTGCGGTGATGAGCGGCGGGAGGGCGGACGTAGTAGCTCCACAGCGTAGCGATGTTAACGCCCATGAAGCCTAAGAAGGCTCCGAAGTTGAGTAGATCGCATGCGTGGTCGAAGGAAATCAACAGAGTTCCTACGAATGCTAGTGCGCCGATCAAAATGATGTTTCGTGAAGGGTTCTGGTGTTTCGGGTTAAGGTAGCCAAAGAGCGCATGCGGCAACACTT
Source organism: uncultured Gammaproteobacteria bacterium (assembly GCA_963837435.1). GTDB lineage: Bacteria > Pseudomonadota > Gammaproteobacteria > Steroidobacterales > Steroidobacteraceae > Bog-1198. Next base: position 217,563 of record CAWINJ010000004.1, on the reverse strand, counting down.
TGTCGCGACCCATGCCGTACAGCAGCCGCGCGGCGCTCACTTGTACGCTCAGTCCGGAGCCAAACTGACTGACGCTCATCACGGCGAGAAACGTTATGAACAGGACCGGGCCGCCCACGGTGCGCATGACGTCCAGATATGATGTATTGGGATCGGCCGAGCGCCACTCGGGCAGCACGAGGTGCAAGAAGTACAGCTCCATCGCGCTCAAGATTCCCGTGATCACTACCACGAGGACAGTTGCTAGGATCAAGTCTCGCTTTGGATTGATGGCATCCTCGGCAAGGGTGGTCAAGCCGTCGAAACCGATGTAGGTCAACGCCGCCAGTGAGATACCACCGAGGACGGTACTCGCCTTGAAGGTCGAGGGATCGTAAAGCGGCGACAGCGATACGAGATGACTCAACCCGTGCTCAAGCAGCACGTAGCGTACGGCCAGAACAATGAACGCCGTGACGGCCACGCTGCTGACTATCAATAGAAGTGAGTTGGCGCGGACCGTGGCGCGAATGCCGCGCAAGTTCAGGGCCGTCATGGTGGCCACGATCAGGAATGTCATAACAGGGAAGGGGATTGCCGGAAACAAGCGCTGAATCGCCAGCGCGGGAATGATGGCGCTTATCAGAGGGATCACAAGATAATCGAGTACCATGCACCATCCGGCGATGAAACCAAGATGCGGATGCAAAGCATGGCCGACATAGGTGTAGGCCGACCCCGCGAATGGATAGAGGGTGGCCATGCGTCCATAGCTCACCGCGGTAATGATCATGGCAAGCATCGCCACCAACACCGTCAAGACAGCGTGGCCGTCGGAGCGCTGTTCTAGGAGGCCGAAGATCGGGATCGGTGCCACGACTTGCATGATAATCATGCCGTAGATCACTAGATCACGGAGCGTCAGCACGCGCTTGAGCCGCGGCGGTGCGCTGTCGCATGAGTCGATCAATAGGAGGCCGGATAGAAGGCTGTGATCAAGTGGGCTTCGCGGCCCTCAGGCGCATAACCACGGTGCGAGACGCCCTGGATAAGATAAAAGGCGTCCCCGGCTCGCAACAGCCGGCTCGGCTCAGTCTTTACATCAAGCACGAGGATTCCGGACAAGATGTATCCGGCCACGTCGCTTTTGAGCTTCGAGTACTCCGGTTTCTTTTTAGAGTAACGGATATGCTCATCCAGCATCTCCAGTTTCACGCCGGGTCGGTTACTCAGCAGCATGGTGTAGGTGCGAGCGGGATCGCTAACGACGCGCATCTGCTCGCGCGCAAAGACCGGACCCACACCGGCCGAATCTTTCTCAGTGAAGAACTCCGCCATACTCGTCCCCAAGGCCGTCAGCACTTTCTGCAGCGTCACCAGCCCAAGCGAATTTACGCCGCGCTCGGCATAGGAGATCATCGCGGGCGATACATCGGCAAGCTCCGCCAGATTTCGCACGGAGAGGCCAGAGCGCTTGCGCAAAAGGCGGATGCGAGCTCCAACATCGTCGGGTTGGGGCGCTGTGTCGATCGAGGCCTTCGTTGAGGATTGGCGATTGAACACATGATCAGAATACTGATCAGGCCATCCATTGTCAATATGCCAGTGCTTTCGAGTGTGCGAAGCGCGATGTGACGATTCTCATGCGCGACGTATCAAGCGGCATACCATCATTTTTTGTCCCGAAAGGGATATCAAAACGCTCCGATGCTATTGACCCGAGCACCGCACGGCCCGGCAAAGTACATCGTTCGAACTTTAGCTCTTGCGTGCGATAGTCTAAGTAGTTAGGAACTCAATGGGAGATCAGCGCTGGGCAAGAGTTCGTTGCGCGCATGCGGGAATATTTTTGAGTTATACGCGTTGCTCACCCTATGTTTACCGGCCCAGTGTAGATTGACTGAGGGTATTGGCCAGATTTCCCCTGGATCTCGGCATTTCTAAAAACAATTTATGGTGTTTCCATTGCGAAGTGTAGGGTGGCCTCAAAGCCCCCTCCGAGTCGCCTATTGCTTCTAAATCACTGGGAGTAGGATCATGGAAATTAAACGCAAACTTCAATTGGTCGCGGCAACAGTCATTCTCAACGGTACTGCGGCTTTACTTGGATTGTATCCCGCCACTGCCTCCGCAGATTCGTGTACACCGCGGCTGGTCGGATGTACCGCCATTGGCCAGTGTCTTTCTAACCCAACTGCTTGGTGTCAGTCCCTTCAACCAGGTTGCACAGTAACGAGCGCAATGTGTCGCACGAATCTTTGCGTAGCTCTGATGTATTTTTGCACCTATTCCTGATTCTGTGAAATCCGCGATTGTCTGGCGGCATGGACGCGGTCGCGCATCGCGTCCATGCCGCCGAACTGGATGCCAGCCGTCTTCCGATAAGTGAGTCGCGTCTGGCCGCGGTACGCATATTGTTTGTCGGTAACGTTTTCCATGCGAGGCGAAGATGAAGATGAACTGGAACACCGCGCTAACGGTAACGCTTGTTTGCTGCGCGGTAGCCACGACCGGATTAGTGGTACGCCGCGAGTTTTTCGCTCCGGCGACGGTGCGCGCTACTGGAGAGCAGAAACCAGTATTAATTGCTCATTGGCAAAAGTTCCTTGAGACAGGCGAGCGTATGGGTCCAATACAAGCGAAAGTGCAGCTAATTGAATTCGCAGACTTCGAGTGTCCTTTCTGCGGCACCTTGCATAAAACGCTTCAGGCCGTACGGAAGCGGTACCCCGACGAGGTGTCCGTCACTTACATCCATTTCCCCATTCCTGGACACCGGTTTGCTATACCTGCCGCCCGCGTGGCGGAGTGCGCAAGGGAGCAAGGTCGTTTCGAAGCAATGTACGACGAACTCTTCGACAACCAAGAATCCTTCGGGTTGAAGCCCTGGAGCGACTACGGCGCAGCTGCGGCCATACCCAACATGGCACAATTCGACGTTTGTACCGCCAAAACCGGCTCGATTCCCAGAATCGAAGAGGGCAAGCGGCTTGGGTCGGAGCTTGAAATACAAGGTACCCCTACAGTGATTGTGAATGGTTGGATGACGGGACACCCACCGACTGCGGAGGAACTCGATTTGATGGTAAAAGCGGTCCTATCCGGCAGATCGCCGATAGCGGCAAGCGGCTCGAGGTCATGAAATGCCACGTACCTATGCCGCGGCAAGACCGCACGGGCTTACGTTCCGAAGTCACCGGTATTTTACCCATTGCATCTATGCCTATAGACATGCTGAGACAAGGGCAAAGAGCAGAGTCGCGATGCGGGATTTCATCCTGAGGCTGCCCTTTGCATTTTCCGGTCCCGTGCAGCAACCGAACTCGTCGAGTGATTCATATTCCGCAGTGATCAAGGCCGACCGATTGCATCGCATGAACCAGCGTCGAAATGTAGCCCAGCGACCGCGCTGTCGTTAAAGAAGGATTGAAGTTCGATATGCCAGCCTTACGGTGGTGGCGCATTTTAGGCTTGATTCTGATGGCTGGCATAGGGTTGATGATTGCACACTGCCTGAAACACGATCCCCCCACCAAAGTAACGACGGTGCGTTCTGCGTTTGGGGACATCGAAAAAGTGGTTCTTGCATCCGGCACCGTTCAGGCATACAAGCAGGTCAACGTCGGAGCGCAGACGTCGGGCCAATTAAAATCGCTTAAAGTCACTTTAGGCGAATCAGTAAGAAGTGGGGACCTAATAGCTGAGATTGATCCGCTCTCAGAACAAAGTGCGTTGCTGAATGCTTTGGCGGCGTTGGATGCGGTGCGAGCGCAGCGCCGCGCCGCGATGGCGACTTTGAGGCAGGCGCAATTAGAATTTACGCGCCAGCAGACCATGCTACCGGAACATGCAACGCCGCAGGCGGCGTATGACACTGCGGAAGCCACCCTCGACGCAAATCGGTCGAGCCTCGCTGTTCTCGACGCGCAAATCGCGCAGGCACAAAGCGCGGTCGATACCGCCAAGCTCAATCTTGGGTATTGCAAGATCAATGCCCCCATGGACGGAGACGTGGTCGCCGTCATAACACAGCAGGGTCAGACCGTCATCGCCAGCCAGATCGCGCCCATCATCATCAAGCTGGCCCGGTTGGATCTCATCACCGTCAAAGCGCAGGTCTCCGAGGCCGACGTAGTCCGCGTTCGCCCGGGCCAAGATGTGTATTTCACGATCCTGGGTGAACCGGATCATCGTTACTCGGCGAAGCTGCGTGCGGTGGAGCCTGCGCCAGATTCGAACAACTCCGATTCCCCCGGTGGCGGAGGTGGCCCGAGTGCGGCGGCCGCCGGCAGTTCCAATGCCGCGATCTACTACAACGCTCTGTTCGATGTCCCGAACGAGGATAAAAAACTGCGCATTGCCATGACCGCGCAGGTCAACATTGTACTTGGAGCAGCAAAGCATGCGCTGCTAGTGCCCGCCGCGGCGCTGAGTCAATCTGGCATCAGTACCGCAACCGTCCAAGTGCTTGATGCGAAGGGACGCCCGAGCGCGCGGAAAGTGAGCGTCGGCATCAACAACAACGTCAACGCCGAAATCCTCTCAGGTCTCAAGGTAGGTGAGCGGGTCGTCATAGGCACTTCCGACCCGAAAGCAGCGAACGGGGACACTTCACAGTGACTACGCAAGTTCCGCTATTGCGGCTCCGAGGCGTTTGTCGCGAGTTCCCGGCGGGTGACGGCAGGATTCGCGTTCTGAAGTACATCGATCTCTGTATCAACGCTGGAGAGATGATCGCCATTGTGGGCGCCTCGGGGTCCGGCAAATCCACTCTCATGAATATCTTGGGCTGCTTGGATCGGCAGACGTCCGGTACTTATCGCGTTGGAGGTGTGGATACCGCCAGGCTTGATCCGGATGCTTTGGCGGCCTTGCGTCGCAGGCAATTCGGCTTCGTGTTTCAGCGCTACCATCTACTCGATCACTTATCGGCCTTGGCTAACGTCGAAACACCGGCCGTCTATGCATCCTTGGACCGCGTGGAACGAGCATCGCGCGCGTCGATGTTGCTCGACCGTTTGGGGCTCGCTGACCGCATGATGCACAGGCCGAACCAGCTTTCCGGAGGTCAACAACAACGGGTCAGCATCGCTCGCGCCCTGATGAACGGCGGGCAAGTCATTTTGGCAGATGAGCCCACTGGCGCACTGGACATGCATTCCGGCGAAGAGATGCTAAAGGCCCTTGAAGAACTGCACGCTGCCGGCCACACCGTCGTCATCGTAACGCATGATCTGCATATCGCCGAACACGCCGAGCGCATCATCGAGTTGAGCGACGGCGAAATCATCGCCGACCGGCCGCGGTTAACGGCGCTGACGAAGGGTGGCTCCGTGCCGCTGCGCACGGTTATACGGGTCGATACCGGGCCATCGGAAGGCGCAAGCAGGCGCGCAGAATGGAACCGCCTTCGCGAAGCCTTGGGTTTGGCGCTCATCTCCATGCGCGCGCACCAGCTACGCACATTCTTGACTATGCTCGGTATCATTATCGGCATAGCATCCGTGGTTTCCGTGGTGGCCTTAGGTCAAGGCTCGCAGCGTCAGATCCTGAATCAGATAAGCTCCATCGGCACCAACACCATCGAAGTCTACCCCGGCAAGGGATTCGGCGATGTCGGTGCTCAATCGATCCACACTCTAATTCCCGCCGACGCCGACGCGCTGACGCAGCAGTCCTTCGTCGACAGCGTCACGCCGACCGTCTCGACCTCGACCAACCTAAGATTCGGCAACGTTGCAGCAGCAGCCATGCTCAACGGAGTAGGAGAGCAATACTTCCGCGTACACGGCATACCGACGGCACTCGGTGTCCCATTCGATCGAATCGGAGTGCGAGCGGCCGCACAAGAAGTCGTCATCGACGATAATACCCGCCATAAGCTATTTCCCGACGCCGATCCGATCGGCCAAGTAATCCTTATCGGCAATGTACCCTTCCGCGTCATCGGCGTGGCTGCCAAGGTGAATTCTATTTTCACGAGTCCCGACTCACTCAACGTGTTCGTTCCTTACACGACGGCTATGGTTAGGATCTTGGGGACGCACTACTTGCGCACCATTACTGTACGCGTCAGCGACACCATGTCGATCGAAGCGGCACAACAGGCGGTTGTGAGCTTGCTGAAAGCCCGACACGGCGCGCAAGACATCTTCGTCAACAGTAACGACACTATCCGCCGGGCGGTGCAGTCGAGCACCCGCACTCTGACGCTGCTGATTTCATCCATTGCGCTGATCTCCCTCATCGTCGGCGGCATCGGTGTAATGAACGTCATGTTGGTGTCCGTGACGGAGCGCACGCGCGAGATCGGCGTGCGCATGGCCGTCGGCGCGCGTCAGAGCGATATTCTGCAGCAATTCATGATCGAAGCCTTGCTGGTCTGCCTCATCGGCGGCGCGCTCGGCATTGGTCTGGCCCTCTGCATTGGCTTAAGCTTCTCTTACTTCACAACCAATTTCCCCATGATCTTCTCGCCGCTGTCGATGACTATCGCCTTCGCTTGCTCGACCCTGATCGGCATCGTCTTTGGCTTCTGGCCGGCGCGCAGGGCCGCCCGTCTAAATCCCGTTGACGCCTTGGCAAGAGAATGATGCTCAGTCGCAGAACCCATCATTGTCAGTTCCGTTGCCTCCCAGCAGTTCTTTCGCTAACCATATTGTTTTCACTTAGCAGCTGTTCGCTAACCCGGAGCAAGTACCAAAGATCGGCAGAATCCATTCCTACAGCCTACGCCCACGCCGACAACAACGCGAAGGTCTCCGTCGATCGCTGGTGGCTTAATTTCGGCGACCCCCACCTCGACACACTCATCGACGCCGCAATGGCCAACAACAACGACCTCGCGCTAGCCGCCCTCAACGTCCGCGCCGCTCGACTTCAAACGCATCTAGCGGTGATCAACCCTATCGTCTCGGCGGGTTACACATACGACTACGCCACGCAATTGAACGGCGCCGCGCCGGCCACCCAGTTTCACAGCGTGACGGCATCGGCCGGCTACGAGATCGACCTGTGGGATCAGCTCGCGGCAACCAAAGATGTCGCCCGCTGGGAGGCGCGAGCCACGGAGCAGGATCAGCAGATGGCCGCCGTCGTTCTCATCGCAACGACGGTTAGTCTCTTTTATCAGCTCGCCGAGCTGAATTATCAGATCGGCCGGGGCGAAGAAAGCATCGCCTACGCGCAGCAAACCCTGCATCTCGTCAAAGTTCAAGCAACAGCCGGCTCCGGCTCCGATCTCGACGTCGCCGTCTCCGAGCGAAACCTGCAATCTCAGTTAGCCGCGCAAATACAGCTAATCGAGCTGCGCGTCGAGGCTCGGAACGCCCTGACAGTATTGCTAGATGGCACGCCTTTGCCCGACAGCGCAGAGCCGGCATCGATCCCCGACAATCCGCCGCCGGCGGTTGCCTCCGATCTTCCGGCATCGCTCCTAGATCGCCGCCCCGATCTGCGCGCCGCCGAGATGCGCCTGCGCGAAACGCTGGCCCAAACGGACGCCACACGCTTGAGCTTTTATCCCAACTTGGGCCTCACCGGATCCTTAGGCACTGCAAGCACCGGCCTTTCCGAGCTGGTCTCGAACCCCCTCGGTAGCCTAGCCGTCGCCCTCACCGCGCCGTTCATCCAGTTCAACCAAGCCAAATTCGCGACCGCGCTGGCCCGCACCCAATACGAATTAGCCGCGCTCCAATTTCGCAAGACACTGCTGCAAGCTCTCACCGATGTCGACAACGCGCTGTCGGCGCGTACCCAGCTTAGGTTACAAGGCGACCAGTTCGAGCGCTCGCTGCAGTCCGCAATAGTCGCAGAGCATTTGAATCACGTCCGCTACCGCGCAGGCGCCGTGTCGCTCCAGTCTTGGCTCGACGCTCAAGCCTCCCGTCGATCGGGCGAACTCGCACTCTCCACCAATCGCCTCGCCCGCCTGCTAAACTATGCGGCGCTCTGCCAAGCCCTGGGTGGCGGCACCTGACCGACCTTGACGAAATTTCCCCCATCGATTCTTCGCGTGCTCATTTGCTCTTCATCTGCCGAATCACGCGCATGATCACTTCGGGCCCTGCGCGCCCGTCCGGCCCTCAGTAAGGTAGCAGCGCCGCGCTTGTGCGCACCAACGAGCTCTGCGTCTTCTTCTTCCTGTAAGCCGCGTTGCCAACTTGTCCTCCAAACGGTGTGCTTCGGACGATGGAGTCACCCCAGCCGGTGGTGCGGATCGCTTCATGCGTTTAGCGAGTGCTGGGCGCATAGGAGCGAGTACTGTGCATCGATCGGGTCCTAGGAGAAATCCGCTGCGCGCAATCGGCGGGCTAATCGATAGTCTGCACATTTGAGGCACAAACACCCGATGATGAGCGGATAACAAAACGCCGGGCCTAGTCCTGAAGTGAGTAGCGCTCATTGCTAGCAAGCGTATCGCAGCCGCCGTCCATGCGCAGCCCGTCCAGGACTCCCGCGGCAGCTCGCCTCGCTCCTCTACTACTCGTTATATGTCTTGCACCACAAGACCTTTGCCTTAGGGTATTGACCGAGTCAGGGAGACGAGTGCCGAAAGCTTTCGTGATTGGTGTGTCGTGAGTGTGCTAGGCGATCTTCATTCATACAAATTTCTTTTACTCACAACGCCGCGTCCGAGACGTGCGTGGCGCTCTCGCCCCTCGTGCTCTCTGGCAGCTCTTACCACTTCATGAGGGTATCGGTCCAAATTCCCCTGGAACCCACTCTTCCCGCGAATCAGCAGCAATGTTGTGATTCCCTCGTCACAACGCGAGGAAAGGTACGTGAGATTCACAAGAAAGAAGCAGGTGTTTCACCGGCTCGCTACCAGCGCAATAGCGGCTTCGATACCGTCCCTAGTCCTCGCGCAGACATCACCTTTCGAGACGGGCGCGAACTCTCTTGTCACCTTCGCCACGACAATCGGAACGCCAATCGCGGTTCTGGTGATCATAGGCCTCGCGATCGTGGCGGCCGTCGGCAAGATCTCCTGGGGTTGGGTCATCGGAGCCATCGTCGGTATCGCTGCGATCTTCGGTGCACCTTCCATCGTCTCTTGGATCAGATCGATGTTCGGCGTGTAGGCATCGGACGTGAGCGAACGGAATTCGGGAGTGACGGCTGACCCCTTGTTCGTCGGTGTGACGCGGCCACCGATGCGCTTTGGAGTCACGTATGCAGCGCTCCTCGTCAACGTCGCTTTCACGATGGAAGTATTTATTTTGACTAAGAATCTGCTGGTCCTGGTCCTAATGCTTCCTGTTCACGGCGTATGCATGCTGCTCTGCGCTCGTGACGCGCGCTACTTCGACCTTCTCCTCGTTTGGACCAAAACGCGACTACTGGCCTACTTCTGCAGTATTCGATTCTGGAAGGGCGCGAGCTACAGCCCGCTGGCGCTGGAATTGCCCAATTCAGCCGGATTTAGAAAGGCATCCGTCACGGTGCGGGTGCGATGAAACGGGCGACGGCGCTAAGGCGCGAGTTGCCGGCGGCGTTTCGCATCCCCTATCGGACCCACGTCTCTTTGCATGTGGTGAGAACCGACGCCGGCGACTACATCCAGGTGTTCAAGCTTGGTGGGGCCGGTTTTGAGAGCGCGGATGATGAGGTACTCAATAATTGGCATGAGCGCCTGAACGTTCTCTGGCGCAACATCGCGAGTCCCAACACCAGTCTCTGGGCTCAAGTCATTCGCCGGCGAGAGCAAGTTACGACCGACCCAGCTGCGACTATTGGCTTCGCCGCCGCGCTGGCAGCGAAGTATCGCCGCCGACTCGCCACCGAGACGTTGATGGTGAATGAGCTGTATCTGTCGGTCGTCTATCGACCCGTCGCTGGCGCAGCTCCAGGGTTGCTGTCACGCATTGTTTCCAAACACGCGCCCGACAGTCATGCGATGGAGCTGGCCGACGCGCTCGACGCCAGTGAGAAGCTGGCTCAAATCGTGGTTTCATCATTGAGTCGCTACGATCCGGAACAACTTGGCGTGTACTTGCGAGGCGGACGTCAGCACTCGAGCGTTTTGGAGTTATTCGGGTTACTCATCAATGCGGAGCAGCGGCCGATCCCGTTGCCGAGCGCTCCCTTAAACGAAGTCCTAAGCTTGACGCGAGTGATCTTCGGTGGCGAAGCAATTGAATATCGGTTGCCGACGCAAACGCGGTTCGGTGCCGTTCTAGGCATCAAAGAGTACGCGACGCCGACGACCGTCGGCATGTTGGACGGCCTCCTGTCCGCGCCGTTCGAGTTTGTCCTGACGCAATCCTTCTCCTTCCTCACAAAGGCGGCGGGGCAGGGGTTATTGCAGCGGCAATACAACCAGATGTCGAACGCCGGGGACTTCGCGGTGCGCCAAGCGGAGGAGCTAAAGGACGCCCTGGACGAGCTGACCGCCAATGAGTTCGTGATGGGCGACCATCATTTCACGCTCCAAATTCTAACCGGTTCGGCTACCAAAAATTGTGGTGTCGTTGCTGATCCGTTGAAGGAGCTCAACGATCACACCGCGCTAGCGCGCGCTCTGCTTGCCGATACGGGGATCACGACCGCCCGCGAGGATTTAGCCCTGGAGGCGGCGTATTGGTCGCAATTGCCCGGATGCTTTTCCTTACGCCCCCGGAAGTCTCCGATTACCTCGCGGAACTTCTGCGCCAAGTCTGCGTTCCACAATTTTCCCTGCGGCCGGGCCACCGGCAATCACTGGGGCGATGCCCTTGCAATGCTGATCACCAGTGCGCGCTCCCCTTACTACTTCTCGCTGCATGCGAGTGATCCGCACGATCCTGACGGCGGTAGCCGCAAGGACACGGGACACACCTTCATCTGCGGTCCAACGGGATCAGGCAAATCGGTGCTCATAGGATTTCTGGTGGCAATGTTGAGTCGTCAAGGCACGACCCAGGTCATTTTTGATAAAGACCGCGGATTGGAGATTTTGGTACGAGCCCTGGGCGGCACCTATCTGCCACTCAAGCACGGCGTGCCGACCGGCATCAATCCCCTACAGCTGCCGCCAACCGCGACCAACATCGAATTCTTGAAAACCTGGCTCCGAACGCTCGTTCGCGGTACGACACCCTTGAGCATTCGCGAGGAAGCAGACCTCGACCATGCGCTTGTCGGTACCTTGGCCCTCGATGCGCCGGCGCGGCGCCTGTCGCGTTTGATCGAATTCACGGATGCCACCCGCTCGGAGGGCATCCAGGCGCGTTTGTCTCGCTGGTGCGAGAGTGCCCGCGGCGACTATGGCTGGGTATTCGATAATCCAGAGGATTCCCTGGCGGGCCAACTGGCGCAAGCGACCGTCTGCGGCGTGGATGTGACTGATTTTCTGGACAACCCGCTCACACGTTCGCCGGTCACTTTGTATTTGTTCCATGTCATTCGCCAGTTGCTCGACGGTCGGCGGTTTGTCTGCTGGATGGACGAATTCTGGAAGCTCCTGGCCGACCCCGCCTTTGAGAATTTCGCCAAGGACGGCCCGAAGACGTGGCGGAAACTGAATGGCGTGATGTGCCTGGCGACCCAGAGCGCGAGCGATGTGCTCGTCAGTCCCATTAGCCGGACCATCATCGAACAGACGCCCACCAAGATCCTATTCCCCAATCCGGACGCGAATGCGGCCGAATACATCGAAGGGTTCGGACTCTCGGAGCGTGAGTTCAAACTCATCAAGGAGCAGCTCGAGCCGGGCACACGACAATTCCTCATCAAGCAAGGCCACTACTCGATTGTGTGCGAGCTCAATCTGCGAGGGTTCGACGCGGAGCTCAAGGTGATTTCAGGAAGGGCCAGTACGGTCGCGGAGCTCCATCGTGTCATGAGTGAGACAGGTCCAGACCCTGCTCAATGGTTACCTGTGTTTCAAACGACCTAGTCGTTTAAAGGAGCGAGAGATGCGATTTAAGGGATATCACACGTGGTTAATCGGTGCAGTGGCGGCCATCACGATGGCGCCGGCGGCGCATGCGCAGTGGGCGGTCGTCGATGTCGGGGCGATCGTGCAGCTATTGCAACAAGTGCAGCTCATGGAGAAGCAGCTGCAGACGGCCGAGAACGACTTCAATCAGGCCCAACAGGCCTATCAGTCGATGACCGGGTCTCGCGGCATGCAAAATCTTCTGGGCGGCACCAACCGCAATTATCTGCCTTCGGATTGGCAGGCGCTGCAGAACCTCGTCTCGGGATCGGCCGCGGGGTATGGGACGCTCGCGGGGCAGATCCAAACGGCATTGCAGACGAACTCGGTACTCACATCCGCCCAACTGTCACGGCTTTCACCGCAGGAACGCACGCAACTTCAATTGGCCCGCAACTCCGCTGCCGTTTTGCAAGTGAGTAGCCAGCAGGCGCTCGATGCGAGTAGCCAACGATTCGCCTCGCTCCAGCAGCTCATCAATGCGATTCCCACCGCAACGGACCAAAAAAGCATATTGGACCTTCAGGCTCGGATTGCCGCCGAGCAGGCCATGCTGCAGAACGAAAATACCAAACTCATGGTGCTCTATCACGCGGCGCAAGCACAGGAACTGACGCGGGCTCAACAGGCGAGGGAGCTGTCGATTGCCAACCACGGCTCTTTGCGCACGCTCCCGCCCATTGGTTTGAATCCTTGAAGTTTTGGGGGGGGAGGGCTGTGGCTTTACATCTTCGCTATCTGGCGGCGCTGGCCTTGGCCTTATCGGCCTGTTCGCCAGCACCGGATCATGCTCGCCATACGGTGGAGGACTATCGGGCTGATCGTGCGCTGCGCGATACAACGCTGAAAGCTTGCGCGAACGACCCGGGCTCCTTGGGCAAGACTCCCGATTGCGTGAATGCCCAGTCCGCCGCGGCCCTGGAAAAGGTGGGGCGCCTGCGCAAACTCGCGCCCTTAAACCTCGATTCTTCGAAGAACCCGCTGGGCTCCCGGAGCGATCCGTCCGGGCCGGAAACACCCCAAAAGCCTTAGGCCCAAAGGAGAAAGCGACAATGGGTTTCTTTGCCGAATTCGCCACCTGGCTCGAGGGAATCCTAACCAACTTCATTGCGAGTAACACGGCGATCATCGCGCAGATTTTAGAACCCGCGATCATCACGGCGGCCGCCTTTTACGTGATCATCTGGGGCTACCTGCAGCTTGTAGGCAAGGTCGAGGAGCCCTTCATCGCAGGTGTCCGGCGCCTCCTGACTTTGGCGTTGATTCTCGGAGTATCGCTGCAAGCGTGGCTCTACAACGATGTTATTGTCGATACGTTTTTCAACGCTCCGGCATCGCTCGCCGCCGGTGTGCTCGCCGCCCATGGCGGGCCTGCGCCTCCCGCGAACCCGGATACTGTTGCGCCGGCAACAGTTGCGATCATCGATGAGATCTTCTTCGACGGCGATGATGCCGCCGCGCTCTTGATGACCAAGGGCGAGTTGTTCAATCGCAATATCGCCTTCTACTTCGCGGCGGGTGCCGTCTACATCACCGTCGGCTTGACCGCGGTGTACACCATGTTTCTGCTGGCGTTGAGCAAGATCGCCTTATGCGTCCTTATTGCGATGGGCCCTATCTTCATCGCGTTGCTTTTCTTTGAATCGACCAAACGCTTCTTCGAGGCATGGATCGCCCAGCTCTCAAACTATGCGTTCCTCGCGATTCTCTCCGTCATCGTGGCAGCACTCATGTTGCAAGTCGTTTCCACGGCCGCGCAAGCCGCGGTCGCCGCAGGCGATGGCATACAAATTGCCCATGCGCTTCGAGTCTGCGCTGCCGCCGTACTCACCTTTCTCATCATGCTTCAGGTGCCCTCAATGGCTCAAGGGTTGGCGAGCGGCGTGGCACTGTCGCATCTAGGCGCGATTGGCTCCGCGGTTAGAGCTGGCTTAGGCGTAACCCGCGGCGTCCGAAAGCGGGTGGATGATTTCTCTCGCGGCGCCTTCCTCGACAAAGACAAAAGCCGCTGGGATTCCTTAAGCCGCAAGGCGGGCCAGAACCTCGTCGGCATGCGCATGCCGCACGAGAAACGCGCGCGCGTCAATACCCTGAAATTTGAGGGACGCTCATGAGGCGTTGGGGAGAAGTGGGCCTCACGTTGGGATCTTTGATCGCTATGGGGCTCGTCGCGGGCTGCAGTTCACACCCGCCTAAGGTGGATTGCGACAAGCACCTGCAGCCCATCAATGCGCCCGCACCGAAAGCGACGGGCGCGAGCGCTCGCAAGCCGGCCGACCCGCCGTCGAATGATTCCCATGAGTAGGGATCCGGCTCTCGAGCGCTATTTCACCGAGGCCGCCTCTTGGGATGCGGACCGGGCGGCGATGACGGCCCGCAGTAATCGGATGGCGTGGCGGATTGCGATTGGTGCCTGTGTGCTCACCCTGGTGCTGGCACTGGCCCTTCTTGCCCTCATGCCACTAAAGCGGGTGGAACCTTTCGTGATTCGGGTCGATAACAGCACCGGCATCGTCGATGTCGTCCCGGTATTTTCGGGCGGCATTGATATGCCGGAAACCGTGGCCCGCTATTTCTTAAGTCACTACGTCACGGTGTGCGAGCGATTCAATTTCTCGACCGCCGAGAGCGATTACGAGGAGTGCGCGAGCTTCAATGCACCCGCCCGCAACCAAATGTGGTACACGCTCTGGGATCGCGGCAATCCGCTCTCGCCCATAACCCTCCACAAGGACGGTTCCACCGTGCATGCCGAGGTCGGCGCGGTCACCTTCTTCCAAAGGGGCAGTGGCGTTCAGGATCTCGCGCAAGTGCGATACACGAAATCGCTGCGGCGCTCCGGCAACTCCTCCGATCAAGTCACACACTGGATTGCGACGATTCAATACGCGTACTCAGATCCGGCACACGATGCGCGGGCCCGACGCTGGAACCCCTTAGGGTTCAAGGTCATCGACTTCAAGAGTGAGCCCGAAGTGCAAACCACTTCCGAGCTGGCGCCTGCGCCACCCGCAAAGGCACCGGCTCCCGCTCCCGAGGCGATGCCATGAGAATGGTTGGGCCTAAGAAGTCGATGAACGTTCTCCTCCTGATCATCCTCTTGGGGCTGGTGGGGGCGCCCTACGCCGAAACGATTCCGGCGCGGGGCAAGGTCGATGGCCGGATTCGCACGGCCGCCTATAACGCGGACGAGGTGTACAAGCTGTATGGGTTCGTGGGTTACGCCATCGAACTGATTTTCGAAGACGGGGAGAGCTTCGTCGGCAAGGGAGGCGGTGACTTGGAGGGCGTCACGATCGACGCGCACGCCAATTCCGTCCTCCTAAAACCCAAAGCCTTGGTCGTGTCGACCAATCTTGTGGTCTATACGGATCGGCGAGCGTATAGGTTCGATTATTCCGTGGCGGAGCGGCGAGCCACGCGTTCATCGGACGATGTCATCTACGCCTTGCGCTTTCTGTATGCACCGACGGTAAGCAAACCGACGGCTGAATCGCAGATTGCATCGGAACTGGCGCGAATGAAAACGACCCCAGGCCGGAACATCGACTATTGGTTCTGTGGCAACCAGGCCTTGAAGCCGGCGGCGACCTCCGATGATGGCGTCCATACCCGAATCACCTTCACCGACCGGGCCGAGATCCCCGCGATCTTTGTGCGCAATGAAGATGGGACCGAGTCGCTGCTAAATTTCTCGATGGAGGAGGGTGATGTTGTCATTCACCGAGTGGCCCCGCGATTCATTCTGCGCCGCGGCCATTTGACCGCCTGCATCGTCAACAAGGGCTACCTGGGCGCGGGCTCGCGCTTGCAGACGGGCACCGTGTCCCCGAATGTTGAGCGGGAGCGCAAGGAGCTCAAGCCATGAGCCTCTTCAACCGCCAGCGGCCCAATGAACTTCCAGGCAACTCGTCGAGTGGCCATCCGAGCCCCGACCAGGAGGGCGTCCAGGGCGAGCGAGGCGAATGCGCGGTTCAGCGACCGCCCTCGCTTCAGTCCAGAGCGACGAATTGGCTCGCAGCAGGACTCATGGGGACTTTAGGTATTGGGTTCTTGGGCTGGTACTACGTCCATTCCCTTGCCGGGCGCACGCAGGCAAGAAACGCCGCGCAGCATTCCACGTCGGATAAGGCCAAGGGTGATGTGGCGCTGCGTCCCTTAGGGAGAGTCGATCCGCCTGTAATCACACTTCAAGAGGAGCGGCCCACGATTGAATCCGTCCTCGGGAACGCACCCCCGGAGCCGCCTTCGCCGAAGGATTCGAGACCCTGGATGCAGCCCGTGAGCCAACCGGCGGTCGGTGCATCAACGGCGCCGGCTCCGAAGACGCCGGCCGAGCTGCTGCTTGAACGGCAGCTCGCCGGGCCCGCGTTTGCCACCTTGGCCAAGGCCCAGGTCGCGATGACCCCCGAAGGAGGTACAGGTGAGAGCCGCGCCGCCGGGGGCGGCGACTTGGACACGCTGTTGAAGGGCAGCACCACGACTCCGGTGCGGGCGCAAGTTCTACCGACGCAGCGGCTGCTGCTCCCTAAGGGCGCTTTCATCGACTGTACGCTCGAAACGGCGATCGACTCGACCCTCCCCGGCATGACGACCTGTATCATGGCGACCGATTCCTTCAGTGCCGATGGCTCGGTCGTCTTGCTGGAGCGCGGCACGAAGCTCGTCGGCGAAACGCGTGGACAAGTGCGCGCGGGCTCTGCCCGCGTGTTCGTACTCTGGACCGAAGCGCGAACGCCCACGGGAGTCGTGGTGCCCCTCGCCTCACCAGGCACCGATGAATTGGGGCGATCAGGGCTCCCAGGCGATGTGAATCGTCATTTCTTCGAGCGCTTCGGAGCCGCGATCTTAATCAGCGTCATCGATGGCGTCGTGCAGGGCGCCGCGAATCGCAACAGCGGCGGCAGCACCGTGGTCTTAAGTCCCACGAACTCCTCTGAAGTGGTCACGGAGGTCTTGAAGGACACCGTTAATATTCCGCCGACGGTCACGAAGCCTCAAGGCGATCGAATTCAAGTGTTGGTGGCGCGGGATCTTGATTTCAGGTCCGTCTATGAGCTTCGCCCCATCGCCCCGGGTCGCTGATCCCATGCTCGCCGAAGCCGACTTAAGCATCCGCAGCAAAACGATTCGTCCGCCGCAGGTGGTGGAGCATTCGGCGCTCGATCTCACCTTGCGAGCGCTTCGGCCCCTTTTGAGGGATGGTGATGTGACGGAAATTTGCATCAACCGACCTCGCGAGGCCTACGTCGAATCCAAAGCCGGTTGGCGCCACGTGCCGCTCGAGTTCGCGACGTATGAGTGGTGCGTGAGTCTGGCGAAGCTCGTCGCCAACTCCACGAAGCAGCGCATCGATCCCGAATCTCCCCTTCTGTCGGCTGCCTTACCCGGCGGTGAGCGCATCCAAATCGTGCTGCCGCCGGCGACAACGCCCGGCACGGTGGCCATCACGATCCGTCGGCCCGCGGATGAGATTTGGACGCTCGCCGAGCTCGAACAGCGCGGTATTTTTCGCTCCACCCGCCGCGCGGGCGATGCGCCCGATGAGGCGGAAGTGGCGCTCTTGCGTCATCTGGAGGCTCAAGAATATCGGCAGTTCATGCGACTCGCGGTGACGAGCCGCAAGAATATTTTAGTGTCCGGGCCCACGGGCTCCGGCAAGACCACCTTCACCAAGGCGCTGATTCGCGAGATCCCGGGCGATGAGCGGCTCGTGACCATCGAGGATGCGAAGGAACTCGTGCTCGATCGGCATCCGAATCATGTGCGGCTCTTTTACTCCAAGGATGATCAAGGGCTTGGCGCGTGTGACTCCTAAGCAATTGCTTGAGAGCTGTCTTCGCATGAAGCCCGATCGAATTCTCCTGGCCGAGTTGCGGGGGGAGGAGGCGTTCGACTACTTGCGCAACGTCAATTCGGGTCATCCGGGGTCCATTACCAGTATCCATGCGGCCAGCGCCGAACTGGCGTTTGAGCAACTGGTGCTGCTCGTCAAACAAAGCCGCGCGGGCCAGGAGCTTGCACGGGAGGAGATCAAACGGCTTCTGTATCTACTGATCGATGTTGTGGTGCAGTTCGGCGTCGAACATCGCGAACGCTGCATCCGGGAGGTTTGGTATGACCCTGCGCGCAAACGCCGCTCCCTGGCAGAGACCCTCTAAACGCTCGCGGCTCGGCGCCGCGGCGAAGGTAGGGTTGGCTGTCATTGCTGCGGTCGCTGTCGCGCAATACCTCGCAGGATATTTCTTTCTGTGGTCGGTCGATGCGAACCCGCGGGAAGCAACTCCGCTCACCGTCGCTCGGTACTTCCATTACTTTGGGTCTCGAAACGATGTGTACCGCAAGTTGGTTCTTGCCGAAGGCCTCGGAGTGCTTCTGGTCGGAGCCGTCGCCATCCTCGTATTGCTACCCCGCCCCAGGGCCCTGCACGGCAGCGCGCGTTTCGCGACGGCGCGCGAAGTGGCGCGCGCCGGCCTCTTCGCCAAGCACGGCATTTTCCTCGGCCGATTCGGCCGCCGCTATCTCATCTTAGGCGGGCAGCAGGGCGCGATTGTCTCGGCGCCGCCGCGAGCGGATAAAGGCACCGCCATCGTCATTCCCAATTGCCTCTCGTGGGAAGGCTCGCTCATCTGCCAGGACATCAAGCTCGAGAACTGGCACTTGACCGCGGGCTTTCGAAAGAGGATGGGGCAGCCCTGCTTCCTCGTGAATCCCTTGGACCCCACCGGCAACACGGCGCGCACCAATCCCTTAAGTTACGTCCCCAAAGACCCCAACTTGCGCATCAGCGGCATCCAACGCATCGGCGCGACGCTGTTTCCCGAGATACCGGGAACGGACCCCTTTTGGACCGCGGGCGGTCGCGGCATGTTCCTAGGCATGTCGCTCTACGTGCTGGAAACACCCTCGCTGCCACCGACCCTGGGCGAAACGCTGCGCCAGGGGATGGCGAGCGATGCGGAAGGGTTCAGTGCCCATTGGAAGCGCATCATTGCCGGCCGTCAGGCGGGCAAGTTTCCGCTCTCATCGCAGTGCGTGCGCGCCATCTCCGACATCATCGATCTGGCGCCGGTCACGGCGTCATCGATTCGCAAGACCTTCACCAGTCGCTTAGATCTCTTTGCCAATCCCCTGATCGACGCTGCGACCGCGGCGAATGATTTCGACTGGCGCGACTTGCGCAAGCGACCCATGTCGATCTATCTCGGCATTCAGCCGGGCGACCTGCATCTGCTTAGGCCCCTCTTGAATCTCTTCTTGGAGCAAGCCATCTCGCTGCAGACCGAACAGCTGCCTGAGCACAACCCGGCGCTTAAACATCAAGTGCTCATGCTGCTCGATGAAATGACGGCACCGGGCCGCATTCCAATTCTCGCCCAGGCGATTTCCTATTTACCGGGCTACAACGTACGGCTGCTGCTGGTGATCCAGGCGCTCTCGCAATTGCGCGAAGTGTATGGCGCCAATGCGGCCGATACCATGATGAAGAGTTTGGCCGCGCGGGTGCTGTATGCGCCGAAAGACTACGTCGAGGCGAGTGAGATCTCGCAGGAATTGGGAACAACGACGGTCCGGGTGAAAAGCCACTCGAAGCCGCGGTTTGGATTCACCTCGGGAAAAGGCCAACGGCAGGGCAGTGTTTCACTTAGTGATCAGAAGCGCCCGCTCATGCTGCCACAAGAAGTGAAGGAGCTCGGGCGGGACCGCGAGATTTTGCTGTTCGAGGGCCTGCGCCCCGTTCTCGCCCATAAGAATCGCTATTACGAGGACTCGCGCCTCAAAAAGCGATTATTGTCGCCACCAAAACGGGCAACGCCGACGCATCGGGCCGCCGATGCAATACCCGACAGGGTGATGACCCCGATGGACTCGGGTGTACCGAGTGCGACCGCGGAGGGCGTATCAGCATCACCCTTCGTGAAAACTCGAGCGGCGACGGCTGATGATATCGAACATATCGATCAGTTGACCTTAGACGACTTCGCCATTGACACGAGCCAGATCGTGATTCCGCAAAAGGCCGACGGTGAACGATTCACCGAAACAGAGCTGGACACCGCCGTACACACCTTCCTTAACGCACTCAAGGAGCGCTAGGCCCTTCATGCCTAAAACCGAAGATTCAAAGACCGGTACGGATGCCGTCTCGACATTGACGGCCGAGGACGCGTCAAAAAAACTCGTGAGTCCCGGAGCGACTGCCGCTCGCGAGGAGATCAACACCCTCTTATTTGCGCAAGGGCCAGCGGACAGTGGCGGCAGGCCCAAAGAAGCAGGATCGAAGCGTAAGCCTAAGAGCGAGCTTGGGGTTCGAGGCGCTAACGACGGCAAGCCGCGGGGTTATGAACGTGGGGCGACAGGCGCTGAAGGTGCCTCGCCTCGCCCCATTCCGGATTCGGTGCGCGATCGATTCGTTCGCATCGGCAATGATTTCTTCTTTCCCGACGGCGCCGCCGCCTTCACCGACCACGGTGATCGCATCACGACGCGCTCGGAAAATGCGGTGGTCATTCAAAGCGTCGTGGCGATCGCGCAGGCGCGGGAAGCGCGCGAGGTGACGGTGACCGGGACCGATCTCTTTAAGAAAGAGGCGTGGTTCGCGGGAAAACTCGCGGGCTTGGAGGTAGGCGGATACCAGCCCACGCCGCTCGAACAGGAGCGCCTCGTGCGGGCGCTGGCACGGCGCGCGAGCGGCGCACGCGGGGAAGGACCCCCGGTAGACCCCGGTGGAGCCGGCCGGCCTCAGACGGGCAATAGCGGACCGCAGGGCTCACGCGCATCGGCAGACTCGTCTCGCAATCAGTCCTCAAAAGACGGTGATCTGATCGTCGGGCGACTGGTGGATCACGGGCCGGCTCGCTATCAGCATAAGCCGACTCAACAACCGTCCTACTACGTGCGCATCGAGACGACCCAAGAAGGTGAGTCCGAATTCTGGGGCGTTGACCTGGAACGGGCGACCCGTCAATCCTTAAGTTCACCTGGCATCGGTGATGAGGTGGCCTTACGGGCTATCGGGCGCGAGGCAGTCACGGTGCCAGGCATCAAGCGCGATGCAGAAGGGCGTGAAATCGGCCGGGAGGAACTTAAGGTTCATCGCAACCAATGGAGTTTGGAGCGCAAGGACTTCATCGATCAGCGCGAGCAAATGGCGGAGGTATTTCGAAACCCAGATGTCAGCGCCGCGCAGGCGGTCAAGGAGCACCCGGAACTGGAGGGCTCGTATCTGAAACTGCAACTCGCACGCGCCTTCGCTGAGCAAAATTATACGGGCGGGAATAGAGAGGCCTTCGTCGCCCGAACACGCGTGGTGCTTGCAAAGGACATCGAATACGGATTGCCGCTGGAGCCGGTGCCCTTGAAGGCCCGAACCGACAAGTCGCTGGAGCCTGAAATCGTTCGCGATCAGGATCACTTGCCCGCACGTTAGTTGTACGCCGGCAATCCGACCCCATGAGTCTTCCGAATTCCGACAAAACTGGCGCGCCGATTCCGGTGGGCGAGCTCGTGCGGCGACTGGTCGAGCGCAAGCCGGAGTTGAACCGCGATCACCCTGCGAGTTCGCAAAAGACATTCCCGCCGGTGCTGCCGCAATACGGAGAAGTCATGACGGGGCGTCTGGTAAGCCACGGTTCCGCTATCTATCCCAAGGCCGAGGGGAATCGGCCATCGTACTTCGTCAAGATCCTCACAACCCACGGGCCTGAGACGCTCTGGGGCGCGGACTTGAAGCGCGCAATCGAGGAGTCGCAGACGCGCCCGAAGCCCAATTCAATGATCGGCGCTCAGCGCGTGGGCTATCAAGTTCTCAAGGTTCCTCAGGACCCTCACGCTCAGGGCGACGCGGCATGGATCGAAACGAAGGTGCGACGCGCCCGATGGCGTATCGAAAGCGTTACCTTCTTCGCTGACCAAATCCGAGAATCACGCAAGGCACGCGAAGCACACCTCAAGGATCACGAAAGGCCTCAAGCACGGTTGCAAACGGCGCGGGGCGCCGGGTTAGGGTTAGCTGCGCAATTTGCCCATCGACATATCCAGCATCCTTTGGATCGCGAAGAATTCTTGAAGCGAGTTGAGGATCGATTGGCAACCCAAAAGGATGGTTCCAGAACGCGAGATGACGAATCGCCGACGCGGTAGGAAATTCCTGGCGGTGTCCTTCAGAACGATAAAAGCGGGCTCAGCGATTCCGGTGCAAAGGTCGTGGCGGGACAGGGTCCGCCGACCCTGACTCCATGGGCTTGGCGCTTTGAGCCGACTCTTGAATTCGTTCGTAGACTTCTTCGCGATGCACCGCGACGTCTCTGGGTGCGTTGATGCCGAGTCGCACCTGATTGCCATTGATGCCAAGTACGGTACAGCTCACGGCCTCGCCAATCATGAGGGTTTCACCGATCCGTCGCGTGAGGATGAGCATAGAAATCGTCCCTGATGAGATTCAGATGGTTTTGCCAGCCATCCCTTGAGTCACTTCTCTTCCCGCACCACATTGCGCGGATCTTTGTCGGTGCGCATCGCGACAAATTGAGTATGGCGCATTTTATCCGCGCCCGTCCATTCCGCAATACGATCCGTACTACCACTTCGGGCTTGAGCCACACGCAGCCCTTCATTTTTTCCGCTGTCAGGCCCTGTCCCCATCGGCCTTCGCTTTTTTCCGGTAGGTTTGCGAAGGGACATTTCGAAATCTTTAAGTGTTTGATCTGAGCGAAGACTTCGCGTCGAGTGGCCGGAATGAACCCTGCGCGTACGCGCGCCGCAAACATCAGTTCTTTGCCGCGATAGAAGCCGATGATCAGCGCATCGAAGCCGTTCGTTCCTGGCGTGTAGCCACCCACGACAAATTCTTGGCCTTCGTTGATGAGGTGCTTTACCCACGAGCCGCTGCGTTGATCCGGCTCATACAAGCTGTCCGTCCGCTTCGCCACCACGCCTTCGAGCCCATGCGCCTTGACGAACTTGAGCATGTGCTGGGCTGAGCCATGATCGACCACGGACAAGGTCAAATGCTCGTTCCGGGGCAACACCTCCGCCAACAGTGCGCGCCGCTTCTCAAGCGGTAGGGCGAGCAAGGACTTGCCTTTCAAAACGAGAATATCGAACGCGTAATAGTGAATTTGCGCTTCTGCGGAGCGAAAGTTTTGCAGCAGATTAAAATCCGAGCGCTGCTTAGCATCGAGGGCCACCACCTCGCCGTCCAATATCGTGGATACGGGGAGCTTCTTTAAGGCCGCGGCGATATAAGGAAACTTTTCATTGAGTTCATTGCCGCGGCGCGAATACAGCGTGATGTCTTTGGCCTTGACGGCCTCTAAACGATAGCCATCCAACTTAATTTCGTAACTCCACTCCCCTCCTTCGGGAAGCTGCTTGATCCCGAGGCATTCCATTGATTCGATAAAGGTGATGGCAGTGGCAGGCGCCTTGCGCGTTGGCGACCGTCGAGCAGCTTGGGTCTTTGGCCGAGGCATATTGCACAATGGTCGAGCGGCAAATCGCCGTCAACGAGACTAGGTCCACGCGCAGCAGTAGGTGACAGCTTACGTCCAACCAATCGTTGCGCCGTCCGGTAAGAACGCGGACGCCACTTGCCAATTGCGCAAACAGTGATCGCACAGGAATACGCCGCAGTAAGTACTGCGACCGACGAGGCGCCCATCGGGAAGCTGCGCCCAATTGCCCCGGCCAATGACCTCTGGCATGCCCGCGCGCACGTGCAGTTCGCAATCCGGATTGCTGCAAAACAACGAATCGACCTCGAACCCGTGCATGAGCGCCCCAACCTCCCCCGTGAAAGTGCTGGAATGCTGTACCTGGGATTATATACAGTAGCGCGCATGGCCCGCGAATTCAAGGTGATTCGACTCTCCGATGAATTTGGCCAATATCAGCTGTATCTGAAGTGCGCGAGCTGCGGACACGAACGCCAAAGCTATCCGCACACGCTGGCCAACTTCAGCGGTTGGGATGCGACACTCAATCAAATTGAAAAGCGATTGCGCTGCTCGAAATGCGGTCAAAAGAGCTGCCATATTCGAGCAGTGCCCATGCAAAAGCCGCGTGGCCAGCCGCCGGCTCACTGATGTGCATCGTGATCTGATCCGCATGAGTTCATTCGTTCTTACCCGCTCGCAGCTTGCCCGTCACGTCCGTCGCCACGTGCAATCTCAGCATTACGATGAGTCCGGCAAGTCTCGCAGGGGACTGCCATCTACTCGCTGTCGGATCCGCGAGATATTCGCCTCGTTCGATACATCGGGCAGATGGCGCTGCCGCGTCGTCGGTTTTTGCAACACCTCAATTCGGCGCGGTTGTGGATCCCGGACGAGCAGCCCTGGTGGATCGAGTCGCCCATTTTGAGGCCGCTTTACACGTGGATTCGTGAGCTATATCGCGACGATCTTCGCTTGCCAACGATGGTGGTGTCCACCTGGACGACAACGACGCCGGCTGCCCGGTTGGCTGAACGGGCGCGGATCTTCGAATGCCTCGCGCAGCGCCTGCCGCTCCTCAATGTGGAGACGGAAATCCTTAAGGGACAGATACCCCTGGTCTGATGCGTGCCGAGGATAAGAGAGTTTAGGCGGCCTGCAATACTTCGTGTTGGTACACGGAGACCGCCCTATCGGACAGAGTTTCTTGCATCTCCGCCGGCGAACGGCCCTCCGGTGTCAACCACCCCTCGACGTGCTCGGGCTTCAGATTGATGATGCAGCGATCATGACCGGCGGCGGCGACCGCGGCAGGGGGCTCATCCGTGATGGCCGCAAAGCCGCGCAAATCGGGTTCCTTGGAGTCCGTCCAATGGGACCACCGACACGCAATCAACATGGTCTGCGCCGGTTCCGGGGTGAATTGCAGCACGACATTCTGGGCTTTCTCACCCGGCAGCTCGTAGGGAATCTACGAAGCGACGCGTGACCCGATTGAGGACGTCGCAGTATTTTCCGAGAGCCGTTCGAGGGCGCTTGCAATCAGCTCAATCGCTTCGTCGATCTGCGCATCGTTCGTTTTGAGTCCTAAGCTGAACCGTACGGAGGCGTCGACATCATCGCCAGAGAGACCGATCGCCTTAAGCACGTGGGAGGGACCGGGCATGCCTGATGAACACGCAGAACCGGTCGAAGCAGCGAGGGTTGGCTGCATCGCCGCGAGAATGTCGTGCCCGGAGAAGCCATGAAAGCAGACGTTGGCGTTTCCAGGATGTCGAATATCGACCGACGGTCCATTCAGCGAGACGCGCCATGGTAAGCGTCCGAGACTTTCAACGAATTTGTCCCTTAAGCTTCGCAGTGTAGATCGGGCTTCCATAATCTCATCGCCTCGCAACAGTTCGGCCGCAGCGCCCATGCCGACGCATAGAGGTAATGGGACTGTTCCCGAGCGCAGACCGTTTTGCTGTCCACCCCCGTGAATCAGGGGCTCGATCTGCTGCTGAAGGTCGCGACGAACGTATAACACGCCGATGCCCGCGGGACCGTACATTTTATGCGCTGACAGACTCGCTAGGTCAGCGTCTCCGGCTAGCCTATCGCAAGACTGCGCGAGCGGCATTTGCGCGGCATCGCAGTGGAATATCGCCCCGGCCGTTCGCGCGGCTATCGATAGAGCATGAATATCCTGAATGGTCCCGATCTCATTGTTGACAGCCATGATGGACACGGCGAGCACGGTCTCATCCAGGGCGGCTTCGAGAGCGTCGACCGAAATACGGCCTTCGCAGTCCACAGGTAACATCTCGACCTGACAGCGGTAGCGACTCGCCAGAATCCTTGTGGTTGCGAGCACGCTCTTGTGCTCGATGGCGCTCATCAATACGCGTCGGCGTTTGCCGAGGGAGTGCCCCGCGAGACCTAGGAGTGCCAGGTTGTTTGCCTCGGTGGCGCCCGAGGTGAAAATGATCTCGTCCGCGTCGGCGCCAATGAGCGTCGCAATTTGAGCGGCCGCAGCTGCTACTGCTTTCGAACTCTGCCAACCGACAGAGTGTTCAACGGAATGGGGATTTCCGAACCGCTCGCTGAAATAAGGCATCATCTTGCGCAAAACGGAGGCAGCGACCGGCGTGGTAGATTGATGATCAAAATAGATGGAGCTATTCTTTTCCATTATAAATCAAGCGGATACGAAAATTAAGCGATACCCGCCGAATCGGCGGTCCCACGGTTCGACTCCTGGAGGGAGCCTCCAGTCTTAAATTGACCATAACATGCCGGTCCATTAGAGTCGAACTGGAGGCTGCATCCAGTGGCCGGGGGGAGAATCATGTCGCGCGGGCCGCTCTATCAGGACGGGTATACCCCACAGTTTTCGGGCCATGAGACCTTCCCCTTGCGTTATGGGTGGCTGAAAAAAGTGTTTGAGCGGGTCGCGAAGACTGAGCATGAAGCGAATAACCGTGCTGCCTGTTGGGACGATGATGCAATCGCGCGCTTTGGCGTCGGCAAGAACATGGTCGGTTCGATGCGTCATTGGTCAAAAGCCGCCGGTATCACCGAAGAGCCCGCGCTCAATACCGTTCGGACGACACGCCTCGGACATTTGCTCTTTGGAAAGGAGGGGCTCGATCGGTACATGGAGCATCCCGCGACACTGTGGCTCGTCCATTGGCAACTCGCAGCCCGTCCCGAGAAGACGACTTGGTTTTGGGCATTCAGTCACTACCCGGCGATTTCGTTTGAGAGAGATGGACTAGCTAGGAAGCTTGAGCGGCTCGCGACCGATCGAGCGTGGTCACGTGTGGCGAGCACAACGATCAGAAACGACGTTGCTTGTTTCATCCGCACGTACGTGGCGCGTCAGCCTTCTGGAAAGATCGGACACGATGACGCACTCGAATCCCCTCTGACTGAGTTGGGACTGATCAAATCCATTGGCAAGAAGGATGGATTTCGCTTTGTACGCGGTCCGAAATCGACGTTGGGCAACGGCGTGTTTGTGTTCGCGCTCCTAGATTTCTGGTCCCGATACTCAAGCTCGGCCACGCTTTCATTTGAGGCCGTTGCACACGCACCGGGCTCACCGGGTCGTGTTTTTGCCTTCGACGAAAATGATGTCGCCGCACGTCTTGCGCAACTTGACGAGGTCACCGGCGGAACACTCCGGTGGTCCGAATCCGCAGGGCTAAAGCAAGTGGTCCGCACCGCTGACATCCTTGAGGATGCAAAGCTGCTTTACGTGAGTCACGACTACGATGCACCGGCCGGGCAGGAGGCCGCCTAATGCCGATGCATGATCGCGTCCGTATCAGCCGGCGGTTTCTAAGATCGATCCGGATCGACTCTGATCTCGGCGAGGCTTCGGCGCTTGAGGGGTTCGTTTGCCCGCAATCATCCGCCGACGTATTGAGCACACTTGTTCGGCACGTTTCCGAGACCGGGCAGGGCGCCTTCACATGGACCGGGCCTTACGGTAGCGGAAAATCAAGTCTCGTCGTGGCCTTAAGTGCGCTGTTGAACGGTAACGCTGCGCTACAAAAGGAGGCGGCTCGAATATTCGGCAAGTCCCTCACCAAAACAATGTGGGATGCGTTGCCAACGGGGAGCAAAGGCTGGCGAATTGTTCCGGCGGTGGGGCGGCGCGGTGAGCTCGCGAGTGTCATCGGCGATGCGATTAAGGACGCGGGGATCGTTTCCCGCTCTCCCCGTGGCGGATGGAACGATCGCAATGTCGTCTCGACGCTGCTTGAGGCTGCCGCCTACCGACCCAACTCGCATGGCGGACTCATCCTGTTTATCGACGAAATGGGAAAGTTGCTTGAAGGTGCGGCACAGGATGGCTCTGACATCTATATCTTGCAGGAACTCGCCGAGGCTGCATCCCGTAGTGACAAGCGACTGTTAATAGTCGGAGTCCTTCACCAAGCATTTGAAGAATACGCGCATCGCCTGTCGCACGAGATGCGGGATGAGTGGGCCAAAATACAAGGCCGATTCATCGACCTAGTCGTCGACACGGCGGGCGAAGAGCAGATCGACCTGATCTCGCGGGCGATTCAAAGCGATCACCGCGCGCGCGAACCGCAGAAGCTCGCGTTGCTCACCGCCAAGCATGCGCGCCGGGATCGAAGCCCCGCGGACGTTGCCCGGTTAGCGTCCAGACTGGAACACTGCTGGCCCCTCCATCCTGTAGTGGCCTGTCTGCTTGGTCCGATCTCGCGCCGACGCTTCGGGCAGAATCAAAGGAGCATTTTTGGTTTTCTCAATTCTGCCGAACCGAATGGTTTTCAGGACTTTCTGAATCATGCGCGCGAAGACGAAATGTATGGGCCTGATCGTCTATGGGACTATCTGCGGACCAATCTCGAACCCTCAATTCTAGCCTCCCCGGATGGTCATCGATGGGCGTTAGCCGCGGAGGCGCTTGAACGTTGCGAGGCCATTGGCGGTGGCGCGTTACACATCCGGTTGCTCAAGGTCATTGGTGTCATAGATCTGTTCAAGGAACGCTCCGGAATCGTCGCCAACTTCGAATTGCTGTGTTCATGCTTCCCGGAAACACCCACAAAGGAAGTGAAGGCTGTTTTGGCGAAGCTCGATGAATGGTCATTCACCATTTTCAAGAAGTTCCTCGATGCCCACGCCATTTTCGCAGGCAGCGATTTCGACATCGAGAAAGCGGTGCGCGATGCATTGGAAGAAACAGAGGCGGTCGATTTCAAGCTCATGAAGGAATTGGCAGGTCTGCAGCCGGTCCTCGCGAAACGCCACTATCACGCAACGGGCGCCATGCGCTGGTTTGACGTGAATGTCGTTCCAGTCAATCAAGTGATCGAGGTCGCCTCACGTTTCAACTCAGAAAACGGTGCTATTGGGCAATTCCTCCTCGCGATTCCGACCGCCAGCGAGAGTGAGGAGTCCGCGCAAGAGATTTGCCGCAAGGCGGCACGGTACAGCGAAAACTGGGATATCGTCGTCGGCATTTCCAAGCGATCTTGGGGAATTGTTCCGCTCGCGCGCGAGCTATTCGCGCTTGAGAGCGTCAGCAGCAACCACCCCGAGCTTGCGGGGGATTCAGTCGCCCGACGTGAGGTCTACGCGCGGCTCGCCGCTCTGCAGTCTCTCGTCGAAATTGAGTTACATAGAGCCTTTGATACGGCCACTTGGTTTCGCAAGAACCACCAACCGAAGAGACTACGCCAAGCGGAATTAAATGGCATCGCCTCAGAACTCGCCGAACATCGCTTTGCGCAATCTCCTCTTCTACACAACGAACTTCTGAATCGCCAGAAGCCCTCGAGCAACGCCATAGCAGCTCAGAACAACTTGCTGCGGAACATGGTGTTGAACGAGGGGAGCGAGCGACTGGGAATCGTCGGATTTCCGGCGGAGGGTGGCCTGTTCGCATCGATCTTGGAGTCCACCGGCCTCTATCGTCAAACCGGTGAAAGCTGGCGATTTACCGCGCCGGTTGCGGGAGAGACCGATTCGTCTCGTCTCTACCCGCTCTGGGAGGCGGCGCTGACCTACGTGCGCCGCAACGCCGACCGACCCATCGGAATTGCCGAGCTCTTTGACCTTTGGCGTCAACCACCTTATGGGGCCAAGGATGGGCTCATGCCGATACTTGCCGTTGCCTTCATTCTTTCTCAGCGAGACACGTTAGCCGTTTACCGGGAAGGGATTTTTCGCGCGCGATTCGATGATGTCGATGTTGATTATCTCGCCAAAGATCCTGCATCTTTGCAGTTGCGCTGGATGGACCTGAGTAAGGTTTCTCGCGCCTTACTGTCGAGCATGGCGGAGATCGTTCGGGATCTGGACCGCGCCAATAATCTTGTGCACCTAGAGCCCATCGATGTGGCGCGTGGGCTGGTAGCGATCTATGACCAGATGCCGGAATGGACCAAGAAAACGATGCGCTTGTCGGCAACGGCGGTTCGCGTGCGTGACATTTTCAAGCGGGCCAAGGATCCGAATAAGTTTCTGTTCGATGATATTCCTGGAATCCTCGGGGACGATGCGAGGAGCGCAGAAGAACAAGCTCATGCGCGCGTTGTAAAGACTGTTCGTGAGGGACTCGAGGAGCTGTCGAACGCCTACCCTTCGATGCTGGGTCGACTCCGCGACATCATGCTGTCTGAGTTGCAAGTTCCCAACATCGCGCCCCAATCCCTGGGAGAGCTGCGCGCGCGAGCGGAGAACATCAAGGATTTGTCCGGGAACTTGAGGCTAGAGGCGTTTGTCGGTCGCCTGTCGCACTATGACGGACGGGACGAGGCATTCGAAGGAATCGCGAGCTTGGCGGCCAACAAGCCGCCCCGTGATTGGGCTGATCCCGATCTCGACCAGGCGGCCATCGAAATTGCTGATTTCGCACAACGCTTTCTGCGTGCTGAAACCTACGCGCGAGTGAAGGGCCGTCCATCAAACAGAGATGCATTGGCCATCGTCATCGGCATGAACGGCAGACCGGCGCCGTTGTTGGAAGAGTTTGCCGTCGGCGAGTCGGATCGGGCAGAGGTCAACGACATCGTTGCCCGCCTGACCCACGTACTCGAACAGTCCGATACCACCCGCTCCAATGTAGTCCTGGCGGCGCTCGCGGAACTGAGTGTCCGCTTTATGAGACCCCCACAGCAGATCACGAAAGCCCCGAAGCGCAGAGCAGTCTCTTGACGATAGGGGCGGTGAAACACGTCCTTGGCCTCTCGGGCGGCCGTGACAGCGCGGCGCTCGCGGTGTACATGCGCCAGCACTTCCCTGCGCTCGATATCCAGTATTTCTTCACCGACACCGGAAAGGAACTTCCCGAGGTTTACGAGTATTTGGGGCGCCTCGAAGGCTTCCTCGGACGGGAAATAGTGCGATTGAACCCGGATCGAGATTTCGATTTTTGGCTCAAGCAGTACAACAACTTCCTTCCTTCGCCGCAGACCCGCTGGTGCACGCGTCAACTGAAGTTGCGCCCCTTCGAGCGCTGGCTGCGTCCACAGCTCGAGGAAGGCGCCACGATCTTCAGTTACGTGGCGATTCGTAGCGATGAGGATTACCGGGAGGGCTATGCCTCCACGCATGATCGGTTGCTGGTAAAGCTTCCGTTCAAGGAAGCGGGTATCGATAAAGCAGGCGTCCTTGAACTGCTGGACTCGGCCGGACTGGGACTACCGAAGTACTACAAGTGGCGCACGCGCAGCGGCTGCACATTTTGTTTCTTTCAGCAAAAGATAGAATGGGTACGCCTGCGGGAAGAGCATCCAGATGCATTTGCTGCCGCAAAAAAGTATGAGAAAGACGCGGTCGATCACGGCTCGCCCTTTACTTGGAGCCAAAGCGAATCGTTGCATGAGCTTGAGCGACCGGAGCGCGTTGAACAGATCAAGCGGGAACATGCAGAAAGGGTTATCCGGCTACGCGCAAAGGGACTTCCCAACCCGCTTAGGCCGGATAACGAACCACTCGATCTCGATGATCTGTATGGCAAGGCGAAGGTATGCCTAGCCTGCCACAAATGACATAAGTCCACGATGCGCCAGGGAAGAGACGCGCCATGAAGCTTCAAAATTTAGTGGACTTCGCCAAGGAAGCCGATGACGAGGTCGGAAGGTATCGCATTGACGGAATGATTATCTCGCCGGAGAAGCTGCAATTCAGTTCCTTCTGTGTGCCGGCACTCTCGTGGCAGTCGATTAAGTACGGCGAGCAAGAAATCAAGAAGGTGCCGGATGACCGGCGAGGCATCTACGCGTTCGCGCTCTGCGAACAGAGCGCGGTGCTCCCGCCGCACGGCTACATCCTTTATATCGGTATCGCGGGCCGTAGAAAATCCAAACGGTCCCTGAGGGCCCGTTACAAAGACTATCTGAACGAAAAGATGGTCAGAAAGCGCGCTCGGATCGCACGGATGATCGGAACGTGGCACAAGGTGCTGCGGTTCTACTTCGTGCCCGTTGATAATAATTTCACGTCTGCCGACCTGGAGAAGCTGGAAATGCAGCTCAACACAGCGCTGATGCCGCCGTTTTCCGAGGGCGACCTGGAAGCTGAGACTAAAATGAAGCGGAGGGCCTTCAAGTGATTACCAAAACAAAGAAAGCGCCACTGATCCTTCCGGCTCTTCGCGGCATCATGGGGGACTGGGTGTACTACTCATGCCTTATGAGTCTGAACGATCTAAGCGAGCGAGTAGACTATGCGAACGAGATCCACAAGAGCGAACGACTGTCGGAGATGATCCAGCGACAGTTAAAGAGCGGAGATCGAAGCTCGCAAATTGCTGAGTACCTCGGGTCTCAGAAAGAGCGCTTCTTTAACTCTCTGGTGATTGCGACGTACCGTGGGCAGCCGAATTGGCACGCCATCTCCAAGGTCCAGCCGAAGGGCAAGCGCAGTGAGCTCGACGGCTTGGACGAAGCGACGATTGAGTCTGTGGGATTTTTAACCCTGCATGGCGATGAGACACTGTTCGCGCTCGATGGCCAGAACAGGCTCGCAGGTATCAAGAAGGCCGTGAAAGCCGGGATCGAACACCAGCCCGTTGATGAGGTATCGGTGATCTTTGTTGCGCATGAGGCCACGAAAAAGGGTCTGGAACGAACTCGTCGGCTATTCACAACTCTCAATAAGACTGCGCGCCCAGTGTCAAAAGGCGACATTATTGCGTTGGACGAAGACGATGTCATGGCGATCTGCGTGCGGCGGCTTATCGAGGAAACGAAGCTCTTCCCTGAGGACCGTATTGCCTTTGTGGCAAGCAACAATATACCGGTCAAGAATACGACCAGTCTAACCACGATCGGCAATCTCTATGACATCCTTGGCATACTCTTCACGGGAACTCGCTGGGAGCTGAAAAAACCCAAAGCGGACCTTTCGCGAGTGCGGCCGAGCGATAGCGCTCTGCGCGAATACTTCGACTACGCTCAACGCTACCTCTTGCTGCTGCGTGATAACTTCGCCGAACTTGAGGCATTCTTTTCTTCGAAGGATAAGGAGGCGGTGGCTCGAGTCGTCAAGAGATACCGAGGCAGCCACGGCGGAAAGGTGCTCTTTCGCCCTATCGGACTCGAAGTCATCACACGCGTAGTTGCAAGCCTTACGAGTTCAATGGACCTTGAGCAGGCCGTCAAGCTCGCCGCTCGCCTGCCGCGGGACCTTACCGCTCCTCCGTTCGTTGGTCTCATTTGGGATGCGACTAGGAACACCATTACCAATGCACATAAGGCCACCTTAAGAGAAGTGCTTTTAAATATGCTCGGAGATCACGCGAGGTGGAAGGCCGATAAACTGCTGGCTCGATATCGCAAGGACACTGGCGATGACGCGATCACTCTTCCGCGACGGATAGCGTAGAGGCAACGTGTGTCCGCCGACTGACATACCGAGAGCGCCGGGCCTGGCATTCTCCGCACTCCTCAAAACGGCGAAGGCGCCCTCACTCCGTCAACTCGTCGGTTCAACGATTGTCGAGATGCTCGAAGGTCTCGACCCGACCTTGGTATCCGAGGGGCGCTTGGGGGAACTGGCCGCGGTTTTGATCGAGCCCAGCGAGGCGCTGCGCCACGAAGGAACGAGAAACACGATCCTTCGGATGTTGCCGCTTCCCAAGGCGCGTGAACTCGCCAACAAACTCGGGCTGCAGGATCCGGCCCGCGACATCTATGACCGTCTTTGTTCAATGGCAGGCGTTCGTGAGCGTCTGCCCGATCTATTCTCTTTCTTCGGTGTCGTCGAGGACGTTCGCGCGCCAACCGACTCGGCGCCCGACACGCAGCAGTCGCAGGCGGCTTATGCTCTATTTGACCATCAGCGCGCCGTGGCTCGGCGCGTGCTCAAGGTTCTCGCGGAGCCGCCACGCAAAGTCGTGCTTCATATGCCCACCGGCGCCGGCAAGACGCGCACGGCAATGCATATTGTCGCTTCGCATCTCATTAACAATGAGCCGACCGTCGTCTGTTGGTTGGCGCAGAACGCGGAATTGCTGGATCAGGCGGCCGACGAATTCGAGCATGCGTGGCGCGCCTTAGGCAATAGATCGGTGAATGTCATTCGCTATTGGGGCCACCGGCATCCCAACATCCTGGAGGCGCAGGATGGAATCGTGGTTGCCGGACTCGGGAAAATGGCTGCGCTTGATAGCCGAGATCCAGCGATGCTGCTTCGGTTTGCGGATCGAGTCTCGCTGACGGTCATCGATGAGGCGCACCAAGCAATCGCCCCGACCTACGCCGCAATCCTGACGGCCTTGCACACGAAGCGGCCTCGCAATGCACTGCTTGGCCTAACTGCTACACCCGGGCGGAGCTGGTCGGACATCGCGGAGGACCGGCGATTGTCAGAATACTTCGATGGGGCAAAGGTGACCCTAGAGGTTGAAGGGTACGAGGACCCGGTGAGCTTCCTCATTGAGCAAGGCTATCTCGCTCGACCTGTATTCCATACGTTGAACTCCGAGGCGGGCCTCAAGCTTTCCGAGAGTGATGTCGTCGAACTCGCTGGCGCGATCGATGTGCCGGAACACATCCTCGGCCGGCTGGGCGCGGATACGCAGCGCAATCTGAAAATTATTGCGGCGATCGAGGATCTCGCGACACGGCACAAACGCATCCTCGTGTTCGCCCCGTCAGTCGAAAATGCGAGGATGCTGGTCGCGATCTTGACGCTTCGCCGGCTGGAAGCTCATCTGGTGACGGGACAGACCAACAGCGTCGAGCGAGAACGGATTATTCGTCGCTTCAAGAGTGGCACGAGGCAGCCCATTGTGATCGTAAACTACGGTGTCTTGACGACGGGATTTGATGCCCCCGCGATCAGCGCGGCCGTCATTGCAAGGCCGACGATGTCTCTCGTGTTATACAGCCAGATGGTCGGAAGAGCGACCCGAGGGACACGCGCCGGTGGCAACGCGGAGGCCGAAATTATCACGGTCGTCGATCCGCATCTGCCGGGATTCGGTAGCATCGCGCAGGCATTCAAAAACTGGGAGGATGTGTGGAATGAGCAGGAGCGACATGGATGATGTGAAACGCCCAGAAGGGGAAATAATTCCACCTGAACTCGCCGTCCGGGCGATGCGTGATAGCGGATACCGCAACACGGCTTATGCCCTTGCGGAGATTATCGACAACGCTGTGCAGGCGAGAGCCAAGAACGTCGAAGTGATGTGCATTGAGGCGTTTGAGCGGATTAGCGAACGCGAACGGCGACGAATTCAGGCGATTGGAGTCCTTGACGACGGCATCGGCATGACGCCGCAAACGCTTCGCCTGGCACTTCAATTTGGAAACGGAACGCATTTGACCGATCGCAACGGCATCGGTCGGTTTGGCATGGGACTTCCCAATTCGTCCATTGCGCAGTGTCGCCGCGTTGAGGTCTGGACTTGGCAGAATGGTCCGGACAATGCGCTCTATACGTATCTCGACGTGAACGACATCGAGGCTCGGCGACTTTCCGCCGTTCCTGTGCCGGTGGCGACGCCTTTGCCCACTGAATGGCGAAAGCGTGCACGATCCATCGGGACGACCGGTACCCTCGTTCTTTGGTCGAACTTTGACGATCACCGACTCACTTGGCGGGGCGCACCGGCCACGCTTCGCCACACAGAAATGCTGGTGGGTCGGATGTACAGAAAATTCATAGACGACGGCCGTATCTCCATACGCCTTCTCGCCTTAGTTGACGAAGAGCCAATGTACGACGAACTTGTTCGCGTCAATGACCCGCTCTATTTGATGGTCAATTCATCGACTCCCGCACCATTTGACCGCGAGCCCATGTTTCAACGCTGGGGCGAAGCCGATGAGGTATTTCCCATTGAGTACGGCGGTACGACGCACAACGTTATCGTTCGCATGAGCTGGGCTCGTGACGAAACGCTTCCAAACGACCGCAGCGAGCGGGGAGCCAAGCCGTACGGTAAGCACGCCGCGAAGAATATCGGTCTTTCGATCGTTCGAGAGGAGCGTGAGCTTGATCTTGATCCCGCCTGGACCAACAGCTATGACCCCACCGAGCGGTGGTGGGGGGTCGAAGTGGAGTTCCCATCGACACTCGACGAGGTGTTCGGTGTCACGAACACCAAGCAGAGTGCTACGGTCTTCTCTAACATGGCTCAATTTGACTGGACTGCAGAAGCGAATCCGGGGGAATCACTATCCGAGTTTCGCACACGGCTTCAAAGAGATGGCGATCCGCGATCCCTCCTATTGCCCATCGTCGAGCATATCCGCCACCAAATCCAGGAAGTGAGAAAGCGACTGAAGACGCAGACGGCCGGCCGGAGAACCAAAGATGATCGCCACGACAAACCAACAGTCGAGGATCTGGCGACCTCCAAGTTTCGCGAGCGAGCCGAACACGGACACGAAACAGACGCTGACCGCACGGAGTTTACGGACGATGATCGTCAGAAGCTCGAAGAGGATCTGAAAACCGATAAGCAGTACACGGAGAACGTCGCGGAGGATATTGCGAATGCGACGCTCACAAGAAAACGGAAAGTCATCTTTCTTACCAAAGCGATGGAAGGCTATGCCTTCTTTAACGTCGAACACAAGCAGGGCGGCCTTACAGCCATTGTTTTCAACACGAATCATCCGCTGTATGAGCAGCTTATTGAGTCTCTTCAGCCGGAAGTCGGCGATGAAACCGACGCCGAGCTCTTGAGTAGGGTGCATCGGGCAGCCGACACACTGGAGCTGCTATTTGCGGCGTGGGCGCGTTATGAGATGGAGGAGGTTCGGCAACAATCGCGCCTATTCGAGACACGGCAGGAATGGGGCAAGATGGCTCGTTTTTTCCTGACCGAAAACGAAGACCAATGACATGTCTGTCCTTCACCCTGGAGACAGTGTGCTGGAGCTCGTGCGGCGGACGACCACGCGGTGCGTGGTGGTTGCGCCTTACATCAAGTCCCACACACTTCGCCGATTGATCGGCGCACTTCCCGAAAGTGTAACCAAGTTCATCTGCGTGACGCGCTGGCTTCCGGAGGATATTGCTTCCGGCGTCTGTGACCTTGAGATTCTGGACGACGTCGCGACAGTCCGTGGCGGTGCGCTGCTGGTCCACCCGCGACTTCACGCAAAGTACTATGCGGGCGGTGCGCGCTGTCTTGTCGGATCGGCAAACCTGACGGGCCGTGGCCTGGGTTGGCACACGCCACCGAATGTCGAGCTCTTAGTGAGTCTCCCGTCGGATTTCCTTGGCATGAAGGAATGGGAGGCCGCGCTTCTGGAGTCCGCGGTCCCTGCGACACTGGAGCTGCGCGAACAGCTTCGCAAGGAAGCGGACCGGCTACGGGCATCGACGACCTTTCACTTGATGCCAGAAGTTGAAGGGTCGGACGAAGAAGAGGCACCGCCGCTGTGGACCCCTTCATGTCCGGCACCGGATCGATTGTGGTTGGTTTACCAGGGCGCTGGCGCCGATCGAATGGTCAGTAGCGCCCACGAAGCGGCCAAGAAGGATCTTGGCGCGTTGCGCCCCCCATCGGGTCTCACGCAACAACTCTTCGAGGCCTATATTGCAGGGATTTTAAAGTTGATGCCGCTCATGGTTGAGATCGACAAGCTTGCGGCATCCGGCCTCACAGATGCTCAGGCGCTAGCGTTTCTGACGGAAAAGCTCCCCCCATCGCAGGACATGACTCATCTGCAAGTGTGGCGCGTGCTCAAGCTCTGGCTGATGCATTTCTTTCCCAATTCCTACCGGTTAGAAATAGGGCAAGAAATACTCGTCAAGGGTCAAGAGCTCAACCGCCGATGACGCCCCTCGGCGAAATGTGCGACTGCAGTCGTTCAAGGAGGTCCTCTTGGCCGATCACGTTCCCGAGGGGATAACGAGAGAGCATCTGCTTGGGGCAATCAAGGCCCTCGATGGCGAGGAACCCCATCCCTTCGGTCCCTCCACCGAGTATGACGTTCTCTACAATGGCCGGCGCTATCCACCAAAGGCCGTGGTCGGCATTGCTGCGCGCCAGATCGCACCGCACCCGCTTAAACCGGGCGATTTCCGCGGCGGCCTCGGCACCCGCTGCTTTCGTATCCTCGAGAGCCATGGATTCGAGATTGTTTCAAAGGCCGATACAGAGCCATTTCCAGACCAGGTGTCTCCCGGCGGCCATTATGTGGAAGGCGCCGTGGTCTCCGTTCAGGTGAATCGCTTCGAACGTGATCGGGAGGCGCGACGCAGATGTATCGCACATTACGGTCCGCAATGCTCGGTTTGTGCGTTAGACTTTGCAGACGCGTACGGTGAAGTGGGTCGTGGCTTCGTGCATGTCCACCACGTCGTGCCGCTCTCGAGCATCGGCCACGAATATGTGGTCGACCCCGTTGAAGACTTACGACCTGTCTGCCCCAATTGTCATGCGATGCTGCATAAACGAACACCGCCGTACAACCTCGAGGAGCTTCGCGCCATTCGAAGCCTGAAAATTCGTGCTGACGCGCAACGTCCGGCTAGTTCCTAGTAGCGATCGCGTTGACCCATACGTCGCTTTCTTTAGAACTGTTCTGCGCGCTGTAAGTCCAGATATCCCGAATAACGACGTCAGTGAGCGGGCGCAATAGTCCCTCAAGGGTTTGAAGCGTTAAATTGGTGAAGCATCGACCGTCCGGCATTGTGGCTTCTCCGGCCCCCTCTTTGAAGGACACATATAGGGCACCGCGGGATTTCAATGCACGACTGAGTCTTCCGAGCACGTCGGGGAGATCGGTATCAGAAACGTGAAGGAGTGAGGCGCACGCCCAGATCCCGTCAAAGCGCTCCGGTTCGTCGAAATCTTCGAGCTTTTTTACCTGCGTCCGAATTCCTGTTAGTCGCGTGCTGAGTTCTGCCAATGCAGGCGATGAATCGAAGGCTTCAACCTCGTAGCCGAGTTTCAGGAACGCGAGTGTATCCCGACCAGAACCGCTGCCCGCATCCAGTATGCGACCCGACGCGCGGACGTAGACGAGAAACCGCTCCCGCAACCCGCTGACGTCAATGCCGACGGTGTTGTCGAAGTAACTGTTCGCGTGCGATTCGTAGAAGGACCGCGTATCGGAGATCCCGATCTTTGCGAATGGCAGCGAACTCACTTAAGTCCTCCGGCCGCACGAATCCACCAAGCGATGACGATAAGGAGCAACACTGACATGATTGCGGTCAACACGGTGCGCTTCCAATTGGAGTAGAGAAATGCAGAGAGAGTCGCAAGGCTCCCAATGGCCACCACGATGCCAAACGGGATCATTTTTGCATCGAACGGCCAGTAGAACGTGAACGCGCCGAAAAGCGACAAGAGGCTCGCGACTAGCATCAGTAGCGCGTAAACGGTGACCATGCTGTAGTCGCCCAGTCGCCCGATTTTAGGCGCGTCTGGGCGACCTTCCACATAGCTTGGGGGATGAAAGGCTCGCAGCTTCTCCAGATAGCTATGGAAGACGTCGCGCACGCGCAGAACAGCGAGTACCAGCCCGATGTTGCAAAGGCCGGCAAAAATGAGCAGTCCGAAGCGCATAGGAGTCTGCATCTTTTCGGTAACGCCCGCGGCGAACCAAAGGCCTCCTGTTAAGGTTATGGCGAGGGTTGGAATCTGATTCATTTGCGCGTTCAGGCTTCGGGCCTGTTCGAAATTCTGCTCGTAGCAGACCTTCTCTCGCTCAAACTCGTTTTGCTGCACTTTGTCCACGATGCTCCCGCGACTTTTTAGAAAATGAGACTTACGCCGCTTCGCCGAGGCGAAGCGATCCGCCCGCGGACTCGACAGCCAGCGCGACGATGCTACGGACCTCGCTCAAGAACGCCATGGAGGCATTGGTCATCACCGCATCAGGTAGTGGTGCTGCGGCGTCGTAAATGCCCTGAATGCTGCGCGCTCGTCGGAACGTCGATCCCTTACCGCTGAACTCCGGGCCATCGTAGGCTGTACGCCAGTCGCCTAAGTGCTCATCGATGAGCCGGCGCATCGCGAGGTCATGGATGGCAGTCGAAACCGCTCGGCGCACCTCTGCGATCGCTGATTGCTCCTCCTGCGCGTCCGCGGGCGCACGATTCCAGCCAATTGGCCTGTCGAGGAACCGCGAAATGGATTCGCTGAGGCGGCCCACTAAATCCGCGACCGGCTGCAGGTTGCTGTACTCCACGTCGAGTCCTCCGGCGATACGCCGATTCAAGGCTTTCACGGTAGCCCAATGAGCCGTGCCGACGCCCTCATAGGCCGCCAGACCAAGTCGCGCAAGCCAAGGCCCTTGAAAGCGGTTCACGGCTTCCTGCACGGCAAACGCGAGCCCCGTGGGATCATAGATCGGACGGGCTTCCGGCGGAGGCGGCGGCAGGATCGCCTGCTCAAAGAAGTCAACTAGAAATCGCAGCTGCTGCCGCATGTACTCACCCGCCCGCGCCGGTAGGCGACCGAGTTGACGATCCACACCGCCCAACATGAAGCAGCGAGCGGCGATGCCATGCTCGATGGCTCGAACTACGGGCGCGCCCAAGCTATCGCGAATCCCGACTAAAGCGCTGCGTACTGAGGCCATCACATGTGCACTTTTGTCCGCGAGCGTCGGTAGACTCTTTCCTGTGATCTGATCAAAGCGGGTGAATGCGATCGCTAGTTTTTCGTGGTGACCGCTGGCGGCGACAGCCCGGAGCACCGCGAGAGACGCCGCTTGCATCGGCTGCGTTGCGTTATCGACCAAGAGGATCACATCGACTGATCCGAACCGCCGCGTGATATGGGTCGTGACGCTCGCGGAGGAGTCGGGTGTGTGGCCGAGTCCTTGGCCATCGATCAGGACCAATTTCGGATGTGCTTCTGTGAACGCCGGGAACAGTGGGCCCTTGACGCGGATGCCATCGACGAGAGGTGTCAGGAGCCGGCCAAACTGGGGCCAAAAGTTGCTGGAAAACCAGCGGATTTGGCGGATGAACTCGGTTCGATCGGCGGAATTGTGGGTCCACAGCTCAGGCCAGCCGGAACGGCGCCTTTGCAGCTTGCCAAGCTGCTCTACCCGATCAAATCGCGAGCGCACGTTATCGAGAATGTCCTGGGTGAGATCGTGAAACCCCTCTTCCTTCTGCAAGTAGAGGTCAAAGTTCTCCTCAACAAGCTGCCGCGCAGCTTCAAGCTCCTGACGCCTGGCTGATTTTGGATCAACGCCGAGCGCCTCGAGCATGGCTCTTTGCGCTGAGGCCGTTAGCGCCGTTATCCGCTCGACATACTCTTCGAGGACCCGCTTGTTTTCCGCCCGCTCCGTCTCGGCCAACGGCTCTTCGTCAGGTGCTTCGATCGGCGCTGACTCGTCGAACGAAAGCTCATCCTCTGTGTCCTCCCGAGCACCGCGGTCGCGCCAAGAGCCGAGTACATAGCCGAGACGAAATCGTTGATCACGATGATTGAGCAGACGGTCCGCGATCACATCCGGCGCAGACTCGTCGAGGGCGGCCATGCATGCATCCGAGATGCACTCCTCAATGTTGGCTTGCACCTGGAACTCGCTAAAGAAC
This sequence comes from uncultured Gammaproteobacteria bacterium, assembly GCA_963837435.1. Classification (GTDB taxonomy): domain Bacteria; phylum Pseudomonadota; class Gammaproteobacteria; order Steroidobacterales; family Steroidobacteraceae; genus Bog-1198. The sequence continues at coordinate 176,232 of CAWINJ010000004.1, read as the reverse complement.
GTAACAGCCGCCTCAAATTCGCCCTCCGCCAAAATGACCTCAATGTCGGAAATGGTCGTTTTAGCAGGGGCGGTCGACGGAAAACGGTCTGTCTCGGGGTCCGATCCGATCAACTGACGTACGAGAGTGGTCTTGCCGGCACCAGTCGTTCCCACCAGGAGCACGCGCGTGTACTTGTCCTGCCCGGCGTTCGGCATCGGGATTTGTTGCTCACGCAGGGCTGCAGGTTCGATCCGCCCGGCTTGAATCTCATCGTAGAAAGCCTCCACGATAACTTTTGAAAACTTGAGTTCCGCCTCCGGGCGGCGCGTCGAGTTCCACCAGGCTGGATCCCCCAACAACTGGTTCATCTCCGCGATCATGCGGTCTGCCACATCAACTTCCGCGGTCCCGAGCCCGCGCCGGATTTTCAAGCCCGGGCGGCCACGAGCGTCAGTTCGTAGGGGGTGCCGGAATGAGATCGACCAACCGGGACGATTCGACCTCGCCTTTGAGGCGGTGTAGGATTCAGGTGCCATGACGTTGTACCGTGTTGTTCCTAAGATGTCGAGAACAATAAATCGGCCCAAGCCTCGCTGTCAAGAGAGATTGGAACAACGTGGAACAACACTAATGCTCGTATTGCCAGCTGTCTGACCGCTTCACCGCCGATTGCGGTCAGCACGGGCCCGCGCGGCAATTTCGAAGGGTGGTAGGAAAGGGCGGGGAACAACGCCAGCGGAGCAAAACGCCCGCCACGCCGAGCCGCGTCACGCGATTTGCACGTCACCGCTGCCGCGCGTCTTCGTTCGATATCGCCGTCTCAAAATCCGCGCCAGCGCGCAAAGCCGCGCTGCTACGCCCCTATAGGGGCACGGATTTTTCTGGGCCCAAGGGCGGCGACTTCGGCGCGGTGGGTGGAGAAGGGTCTTCAGGGTGAGTGAGGGAGGCAATTTCGCTTCGCTCATCAACAGAAGGAACCCTTATGTCTACTCATACCCAAAATCAACAAGGTCAATTTCGATTCATTGCCGCCGGACGCCTCTCCTTGTCGCCACTTAACGTGCGCAAGACCGGTGCCGAGAAAGGCATCGAAGAACTTGCGGCGCTGATTCGCTCGCAACGCGTGGTGCAAAACCTCACCGTTTACGAGGAACCTCACAAAGGACGAAAATGCACTTATGCCGTGGTCGCTGGCGGGCGGCGCTGGCGGGCGCTGCAACTGCTCCTCAAGCAAAAGCACATCACGCCTGCCTACGAAGTGCCGTGCTTGGTCACCAGCTACGAGCGGGCGGTAGAGGTGAGCCTCGCCGAAAACTCCGGGCGTGAAGCGATGCACCCGGCTGATCAATTCGAGGCGTTCCGCACCCTCATCGACGCTGGCCAGTCCGTGGAAGATGTTGCTGCGCGATTCGGCGTAGCCCCTATCATCGTTCAGCGACGACTAAGGCTCGCAAATGTGTGCCCCACCTTCATTGCCCTATATCGGGAATCCAAGATCACCCTCGAACATCTGATGGCCCTTGCCATCACTGACGACCACGAAAAACAACAGCAAGCGTGGAGTGGTCTTGAACCGCACGAGCGGCACCCGAGCGCACTGCGTCGCATTCTCACAGAACACGAGATTTCCTTTCGAGATCCCCTCGCGCGGTTCGTTGGAGTCAAGGCATACGAGAAAGCGGGCGGTATGACGCGTCGCGACCTATTCGCAGATGAGGACAACGGAGCAATGATAGACGGCGATCTTCTGCGTAAACTAGCGGCCGATAAGCTCCAGAAACACGCAGCTCAACTCAAGACCGAGGGGCTGGTGTGGGTGGACGTCTATACCACTTTGGACTATGCGAGCCGCTCGGCTTACGGACGGGTCCGCACGATCCTACGTGATCCAACCGAGCAGGAAAGGCAGAAGCAGGAAGCTCTGACCGCCCGTCAATCCGAGGTCGAGGCAAAGATGGCGGCGGCCGAGGATGATGACGAGCTATTCGCTGAGCTTGCTGAACGGGCAGACGCCATTGACGCCGAAATCGAGGCTCTTCGAGATCAGCGGGCTATTGTCCATCCCGAGCAACGAGCGCTCGCCGGTGCCATTGTGTCGATTGCGCAAGACGGCAAGGTCCGCATTGATCGCGATTTACTGAGGCCGGAGGACGCCGAGGGCCTGGAAAAGGAAATGGCAGGCAAGCAAACTACCGACGACAAGACGACGCAAACTCACTCAGCCGCGCTCGTACGCCGATTGACAGCACATCGAACTCTGGCTTTGCAAGCGGCGCTCACACAGCAACCAATGAAGGCAGCCGTAGCGCTAGCCCACCGACTAGTGCTCCATACCTTTTACTTCGGAGGCAAATCACGACGCAGCCCGGTACAGATCGATCTGCCAGCGACGGCGCTCAAGAATCATGCGTCAGAGTTGGAGGGATGTCCGGCTCAGCTGACACTTGAAGCGTACCGCAAGACCCTACATGAACGTCTGCCCAGCGATGCGGATGCGTTGCTGCCTTGGCTATTGGAGCAACCAGGTTCGGATGTCTTATCGCTACTCGCTTACTGTACGGCGGTAACGGTCGATGGCGTGCAATCGCAAGAGGGTCCTAGTGACTTGGATCCTCTTGCGCATGCGGTCGAGCTTGACATGCGTGCGTGGTGGACGCCGACCGCGGACAACTATCTCGACAGCGTACCGAAGGCACGCATCTTAAGCGTGGTCACCGAGGCCGTTTCCGCGCCGGCCGCCGCGTTGCTCGCAAAGCTCAAGAAGGGACCGCTGGCAAAGGCGGCAGAACAGCAGCTCGCTAAAGCAGGGTGGCTACCCGCGATCCTGCGCACTGCCGAGAGCTAGCTGCGATGGAAGGCGCGGACTCGTGGGGGTCCGCGCCGTCTTCGGTACCTCTTGACCGACATTCCCGCCTCATGGATGTGTGACTGCAACGGACATTCGCTGAAGATTGGCGGGCTCTCACCGCTGATCGCATTCTGACAGAAGTCTTACGAGCGGAACGAGAGGGCGGGATTTCTGTTGGGGCGCCAGCGTATCACGCCGTGCTCCCGGTCAAGTGAGCGCCAATGGGCTTTCGCGGCATAAACGGCAGCCTCCCCGCAATGCGGGTCCCCTCCATTTATTCCACGGCCCCATTGCCGCTCACTTGACAGCTGCGCGCGCCGTGATGGTGAGCGCGCGGGCAATCCCGCCCAAGAACCACAGGAAATTCCGTTATGACTTCACACGACCATGTACCGCTTGCGTTTCACCGGATCGAAGCCCATCGGGTGTCCGAACAGGCACGCATAGGAACGCTGCCGCGCCATTTCGGCTCGTGCATGATGACTGTCGAACACAGAATCTATCAATTCATGGGCCAGTTCGCGACTGGCTACAATGGAGCGTGGTGGCACTTCTACGAGCTATCCAATGGCGGGTTCTATATGGCTCCTGATATTGGGTCGGTCCAATTCAGGGTGCACAGCAACGATTTCTCGGGCGAGATGTCGGCGGACGTCGCCGGGATTACGGTCTGCTTATTCGCTTTCAGCCATTTGTCTTTCCAGTTTCCACGCAACGAAGCATTCAGCCTGCACTTTCATCGGTTGCGGGAATTCGCACTAGCTCACGCGGAATCGAGCTCGATCATGGCCGCGATTGACTGACATCCGATACGGCCGATCTTTGCCGAAGGCAGGGGTCGGCCTTTCTTGGTGTTCTGGCGAGGAATGGGCGGGATTTCTGTAGGCGGTCAGCGTATCACGTCGTGCTCACAATCAAGTGAGAGGCAACGGGCTTTCGCGGCATAAACGGCGACCTCCCCGCGGAGCGGGTCCCCTCCATTTATTCCACGGTTCCGTTGCCTCTCACTTGACTGCTGCGCGCGCCGTGATGGTAAACGCGCGGGCAATCCCGCCCAAGATCCAGGAGAGCGACAATGTCGCATCGGAATTCCAGTGAATTGTTAGTCCAGAACAATCGTGGTGAGACGCGAGTTGCAACGTGGGAGGAGGTCATCGGAGCGGCGCGCGAGATGATGTCTGCGAAAGTGCGGCACCGGACGTGCATGACATCCCCGCGTCTGGTGAAGGAGTTCTTGTCGATCAAGCTAGGTATGCTCGAACATGAAATCTTTTGCGTACTGCTGCTCGATAAAAGACACCGCCTGATCGAGTACGTGGAACTCTTTCGGGGCACGATCGACGGGGCAAGCGTTCACCCTCGCGAGATCGTCAAGCTGGCGCTCGCAAAGAACGCGGCCGCTGTCGTGCTGGCGCATCCACACCCCTCGGGAGTCGCGGAGCCCAGCCACGCCGACGAGCTCATAACGCAACGTGTAAAGGATGCGTTGGCTCTAGTGGACATAAGGGTGCTTGACCACCTAATCATTGCTGCTGGCGAGGTCGTATCGCTGGCGGAACGTGGGGCCTTGTAAACCAAAACATGGTGGTGCGCGACCACTCCATAGGTTGCGCGCCGCCATGGTTCAACGGCGAGCAAGCGATCGCTCCATTGATTCCCCAGCCCGAGCCAGGGGGGCTGAAGTATAGGCGGCCTGGGGGGATGATGGGAAAAGCCGCAGGTGCCAATTGGACCGGCATGCTTCGGTGCTGCGGAGTATATCGGCGCCGTTGTGGCAGAAGAATAAAAACGTTAGCCACGACGAAAAGCTTGTTGTTGTAGAGAATTTCGAGGGTATTGGCCTTATTTTCCTCGATAGGCAGGATAGCTTCACAGCGGGTTTGGGGTCACATTGTGTCCCATGAAGTCTACGGAAATATTGAAAGTGCGGGTCTCTCCGGCGCTCAAATCTCAGGTGAGGTCAATTATAGAGCGCGAGCTTTTGACAGAAGCGGCTTGGCTCAAACGTATCGTGGTGCAAGAAGTTCGATCGACGGCAGCTGCAATATTGCGGCGAGTTGAATCAGGTGAGAGTGAGACGCGCCTAGGACAGCTACCGCCGGTTTCCAACGACTCCTCCATCGGCCCGCGTACGGTTTACGTCCGGTTTGGGAGCGAGGACCGGTTGCTGCTGGAGGCCCGTTCGGCGGCTCGCGGAATGCGCCCTGCAACCTATGTTTCCGTCTTGACCCGCGCCAATCTACGCAGCCTTGCTCCCCTGCCAAAAGAGGAGTTCCTGGCGCTCAGGCGATGCGTTGCCGAACTAGCTGCAATCGGTCGAAACGTCAATCAAATGGCCCGGGTAGTCAACGAAACGGGAAAGACACCGGGTTCCGTTCGCGAGGAGTTTCGCGCAATACTCAAAATCTGCGAGGCGCTGCGCGAGAGTGTTAAGGGCCTTCTCAAGGCTAACGAGAAGAGCTGGCGGGGCGGCCATGGCTAAACGGTCGTTCCGGCTACGCGAAGGTGAGCCGTTGCTCGATATCGTCAGCTACGGCCGCGGCGTTGCCCCGGCAAGCGGCGTTCGGCTGACGCCGTCCCAGGCGGACCATATACGCAGGACCGTGCAGCGGGTTCCTGAAGCGGTGGTCAAAGTGCTTCCGCGAGACAGCAACGACCTAAACGCGGCCGCCCGGCACCTTAACTACATTGGTCGATACGGGAACCTCGAACTCGAAACGGACGATGGCGAGCGCGCGCAAGGAAAGAAGATTGGCAAGTCCTTGCTCGAGGATTGGGACGTGGATATTGACGAGGTACGCCGTCAGCCCAGTCTTTTCGCGACCAAAGGCCGTGAGCCTCCTAAGCTCGTCCACAAGCTCATGTTTTCGATGCCCCCAGGTTCACCGCCGGAGAAGGTAGTCGCGGCCGTTCGCAACTTTGCGCGTGAGGAGTTCGCCCTTCAACATCGGTACGCATTCGTGCTACATACCGACGAAGCACACCCGCACGTGCACCTAGTTTTGAAAGCCGTCAGCGAGCAGGGTGTCCGCTTGAATATTCGGAAAGCGACGCTGCGTCACTGGCGCTCGGAGTTCGCTCGGAATTTACGGCAGCTTGGAGTCGCAGCAAATGCCACTGAGCGCGCCGTTCGTGGAGAAGGTCGTAAAGCCAAGAAGGATGGCATCTACCGCGCGAGCCTGCGCGGCGACTCGACCCATATCAGAGCGCAAGCTGAAGCCGTGGCCCGCGAACTGCAACATCGTGTACTGCCGACGACAGCGGGTGATGCTACCTTGGCCAAGACTCGACGAGATATCGATCAAGGATGGCGCTTTCTTAGCAGTCGTCTGAGACATGAGGGTCGCCCTGATCTCGCGGAAGAGGTCCTGCGGTTCGCTGATAGCATGCCACCAGCTCAATCCGATCGTACGCGGGTGGCTGATGCGCTTCGCAAATCCGTTCATACGCCCGCTGAAGGTCTCTATCGGCAATACCCGTGAGACGGCCAGCGCAGCTCACTGGCGATCAAAATAGCGAATGGGCGCCTTGACGAGGAGTTCTTCGATTAGCTCGATCTTGAACTCTTCGAGCCGGCAACTCCCATTCCTTCGTATCCCTCACGTATCGGCGTCGTTCCATTTCCGTGTCCTCGATTGCTCAGCCAAATTGATCGAGAAAAAAGAATGGAGGGTGAATGGCTGGATTCGAGGGCGAATTTCCATGAAAAAACTGCGAAACAAACGTTGCCAAAAGCCGCGGCCGGTATGGACGAATTGAGGGCATTTGGTCCCTCTGCAATTCTCGGGTGGCCATCAGGGCCCGACGGCCACGACTCTATGTAAGAGCTTCGTTGAGAGTAAAAATGTTGAAAGGTTTACAATAATGCGCTATACACCCCGAACGAGCTGCATGGAAGTGCGTCTAGAAAACGGAACGATTTCAATAGGGGAGTTACGATGGACTGTAACCGCGAACGGACTTGCACCTCTTTGGGAGCCCTTTTCCTTGGTCTCCTTTTAGCGAGTTGCGGGGGCACCATGCCGGGGCCGACCCCAATTCCGCCTCCACCTAAGGATTGTCGTGGTGACGCTTGCGTATATTGGACCGCCACGCCAGGCGCGTCCTGCGTCCAATATAATCCCGGCAAGAAAAATCTGGCTTATACGGCGCGATCTTCGTCATCGTCATTTACTTTGCCGATTACGGTTTTTCTTAAACTAGAACAAAAGGATCCGACCGGAGCTGTTGTCTTCACGTCACCCGAACAAGCGTATCAGCTTGGAACCATCAGCCCCTGGCAGTTACCAATATGCACGGTGGCTATTTACCATCCATCGCCCAATACAGATGTGATCGTTACTCAGCGACTTTTCATCGCGTGTATGACAAATCGAACGCTGCCAAACGGCGCAACTTCTGCGAATTGTGCCAGCGACGAATTGTCCACGAAGGTTGTAGATTTCAACACTTCGCTCAGACAACCGTCGCTAACAAACAAACTGAGTGACGGCGAAACAATTTTTGCCGCTACAGCATTCTCGGCCGCCGACAAGGTGGACTGTTCGTCAGTCTGCGCTCCATCGGGAACTGGGGAATGTCTGAGGGTTAGATCAACAGACCTGAAGGCCAAATTATTCAACACCCTCCAGGCTTGGAAGCCAGGTCAACCGGTTGATAAGCAGAGATTAATGGCGGCAGCTGATATACCTACTGACAAGTGTGCACGTGGCGTAAGTGTCGTCGCTGCGGATGGAAAAATAGCTAATAAAGGAAAGTATTGCGCTTTGGATTTCGACACGGATGGCCAAAAGACACGATTAGAGATTCTACCGAGCATTCTTGGAGAGGTTGCCGACGACATACAAGGGCACAAAGTTGTCTTCAAAGATCCACTGAAAGCGCCCCAACTAAAAATTGATGGAGATGCATCCGTCTATGGGGGCGCAGTAATGACCATGGCAAGCCCTCTTAAAACAAGCGCTATTGACGTCCGCACTGAAGCGATGTGCATTCGTGTTTACGCTCACTAGAGCAAGGTTAGTCGCAAATCTCTGTCTAGTCGTTTCTGTCGCGTTTACATGGCAGGGTACGGCAGCGGCCGCAGCGATGGACTCCGTGAGCTACAACAGCCGGGTCTCAAAGCAGTTTCGAAAAGCGCCTCGGAGCGCGCAACTCATTTGCGAGGATAACCAGGCCGAGCCGGACACGCTGACAGTCGAAGGGCCCTTTCCAGATTTCAAAGATGTTGGCGCTGAATTCGGAATGGTCGTAAGCCGAATGGTGCTGCATCAGACGTCAAATCCAAACGGAGGCTACGATGTCTCAAGGACGATGGTTTTCACCATAAATAGCTCTGCGATGCAGCGGTATTACACACACGGTGTGGATAGTCACGGTTGTTCTTCTGAGACATTTCCCACCGGTTCGAGTATTGCCGCAGCTCCCGATGGCAAGGCGACTTTCGCCTCAAAATTGTTCTTTGCAGCTCGAATGTGTTACCGAAATCCAATTACCGGCGACGATCACTCAATTTGTGGTTTTACCGACGAATTAACCACTTCAGTTGTTTTGAGCTTTACACAGCCAAAACTCAGTCAAGAGGACTGCGTGAACTACGGAACACCCCCTGAGATGTTCTCCATGGAGCAAGTTGGAAATGCGTCGTTCAGTGAAAACCGGGATGAGGGAAGTTGCAACGTTCTAACGCTGGCCGGTGTCATAGCGGGGTTGCCTCCGCTAGCCGCTGTAATATTCCGGCCCGTCGTTGATTCATCGTCCAAGTCAATGCAAATAGCTTTGCAACACCAAGCCTTCGTCCGGCCTGAGAACGACAAGCTTTTCATGTGCCCCAAAGGAATAAGGACCGACAACGTTTCGGGAACTGTATTGCAGGTTTCCGTAGTTGAGGGCATTGACCGGATGCCCGGGCCCACGGCATGCAAGTTATTTAAGAAGAACAAGCGAGACCTCATGTTCCGAGCCGAATCGGCAAACCCGACTAAATCTATACAATTGTTGGCTGGAGATTCACGATGGCGCGTTGCCTCCAGATTGTGGGGAGACGGTAGGTTGATGACTGCACTTGGCCGAACTCGGTGGAATCCAAATAGTTCAGTAAACGTCCCCAATATCATTGAATTTGCTTCCAACCCAAATCTTATTCTTGAGAGAGATACGGTTTGGGGGCTTTCAATACGATTGCATGGCAGCCCCGGACAACAGGAGAGCGTCTTCGATTCCATATCCCCTCGGCCGCCCTCGATCGAGAAGATATACCCCTACACGATTGTGCTTCCTCAGCAACATTGAACTTGATGGATGACGTTTCTACGATGCACCATAACATGCGCTCCCTTATCACATGGCTTCCACGCATCAAATATAGAATGTTGGTAGTGGCGTTTGTCTACCTCGCTGGTTGTGGAGGGTCGCCTAACGAAGCGGCTCAGATATGTGCGCGGATTCTTGGAGGCGAAACTGACGCAGCAAATCATACCGATAAATATGCGGTGGCCGGGGATCATCAAAAGCAGTGCGCTGAGGGCCTGATGGAATTAAAGCGGTCCTCACCGGAGCGATATCAGAAGTTTGCTGCTTGCGTGCTGAAGGCCGCGTCCGACGAAGACTCGAGAAAGTGTGGCTGACAATCCTCTACGTGGCGGCGTGCTGAGGCCGGAAAGCGGGAGGTCCTCATAGGCTCGCTTTGGCCCGACTGAGGCCACAGGGTTTGGAGCACATCCAGGCCGCTGGGTGTCTCGCGCTTGAGATAAGGAATCTCAGAGACCCACCCCTTACGCTAAGATCCGGACGGTTAACCACACAGCTTGTTTCCCATTCGGTGCTAACCTACCGTGATGTGGGGGCGACTTGCCAGTTATAAGACGTTGCCCCGAGTGGGAGTGGACGTATTGCGAGCAGGCAGGGTCAAAGGGGGAAGTTGCTTTTTCCTAGCGGATTCACTGATCGCTTCGGCACATGACAGCGGATGAAACCCAATCAGCCGGATTTCGATTTCAAGTGACAGCAGTGTCTTGTGGGGTAGGCCAAACATGGCGAGTTATGGCCATCTTTAACCTGAAACCCATACGCAATTCGGCGGGGTAACTTTAGGGGTAACTGGGATATTCGAATTAGCAAAACATCTGTAAAAATAGGCGTTTTCGGCGCTAATTCGATGGTGAGCGGGCCCACTAATTCGCAACGTTCGCGGGCGATCGGTAACGATCGGAGAGGGACGGCATTCGGGTCAAAACACTGGAAAAACAGGTGTATGGGACTCGAATTGGCCTACAAACGATGGTCGCTAACGATCGCCGAGGATCGGGGTCAGCCGGACATTTTGGGGGTAACTTCCGGGGTAACTTTAGGTGCCCAATTTGAGTTACCCCCATGTATGCGTTTGACGCAAAAAAATCGCTGCGCAAGCCGTATTTCATCTCTCTTTTATTTGGTTTTCCGGATGTTAATTCGATTTCGTGTGCCGAACTCGAATTAGCAGGCTTTCGCGACGGCGTGACGAGCAATCGGGCTGTGTAAATGAGCGAGCGCCAACAAGTCGTGTTTGAAGAACACGGACTATCGATGCATCAAAACGCCACATAACCTCGCGAGCTCGCGGTATGGGCTGGGAGGTTGCAGGTTCAAGTCCTGCCGCCGCTGCCAGCTAGGATCTGAATGTACATGACATTCGCTAGATCACGGCTTGGCGTTTTTTCAGCAGTTGTCGTGTAATTGTCTTACTTACTTCCCAAAATAGCACTGCGTCATCGTCGGTGAGATGGACGCCGTGAGAAAGCTGTTTGTTGGGGTGAATATAGTTTCGGAAATCGCGTAGCACGACCGCCACATCTCGAGCGGAAACGCTGATCCATTTGAGTTCGTGCGCGACAGCGATGTAGTCTTTGAGCCCCCAATCGCTCAACCCCAGTGTTTTCCCGCCTTTATCCTTGGGCGAGTTCGATGCCGTAAATATGGGGGCTTTATTTGCTGTGAGATTGACACGTGCAAGCAATAGGGTTTCCAACAAGCCGCCCATCATCACGGTGGCAGCCATCGGCGCAGACGCAGCAATGCAGCGGGTGCACTCGTCCCATCTCCCTGGCACCGGTGAATGAGGCTGAGTCCTTACGTCGGCAGCTCGTGGCCGGGTATGATGCGTGGCTGAACGAGGTGCACGGCATCGCGGATAACACACGCTATAACCGTCGTGCTGAGGCGCATCGACTCCTCGCTTGGTGGGCTGACCGTTCTTCAGGGAATCCGCTCTGGCGGCTGTCGGTGTCCGATCTCGATGCTTTTCTGCAGTGGCGCAGTACCCGCTGGAGCCGTGGATCACTCGGCGTCGTGGTCGGGTCGCTGCGCAGTTTCCTGCGTTACCTGCTTGAGAGCGGTCAGGTACCCGTAGATTTGAGTGCCGCAATCCATGGCCCGCGCGTCTACGCCCTTGACAGCATTCCCTCGGCGTTCCGCGCCGAAGACGTCACGAAGTTGCTGGAATCCGCGCGGGCGAAGCGATCGCCACTTGGAAGGAGCGATTACGCCATCCTGACACTGTTAGCGACCTACGGGTTGCGGGCTAGGGAGTTAGTGGCGCTGCGTTTGGAGGATATCGACTGGAGAAACGAGCTTATCCGGGTCCGGCACACCAAGACGAAGACTCACTCCGAATTGCCCCTGCTGCGAAAACCCGCCGAGGCGATCCTCGCCTACTTGCGTCATGCGCGCCCGCAAACCCGGCGGCGAGAAGTCTTCCTGCGAACCTTGGCGCCATACCACCCGCTGACACCAGGGCCCCTGAATAAGATAATCGCAAGGAACCTCGTCGATGCTCACTCTATCCCGCCGGGTAAGCGGGGTCCGCACGCCCTGCGGCATGCGCGGGCGGCGAGTCTTCTGCGCGGCGCCGTGCCGCTAAAAACCATCGGTGATGTACTGGGACACCGTTCGCCAGAGTCGACGATGGTTTACCTGAAATTGGCGACGCGCGAACTGCGAGAGGTGGCACTTGATCTGCCGGTGGGAGCGGTATCATGAACCCCCTATCTGTGTCCGACCTCGCCTCCATCGACCGTTTCGTGCAGACGCGGCCTGACCGTGCGGCCACGCGTAACGCCTACAAAGCGGCCTTGAGAGATTTTCTTCGGTTTGTGCGCGCTCACGCCGATGACGATCTCGTTAGTACTCCCGTCCTGCGGCTTTGGCCGAAAAGTTCCGCACGTCAAACGACCCTGAAAACGGTTCACACGTATGCGCGCCACGTTGATCGGTTCCTACAATGGAGACAGGACCGCGGAGAGATCCCATGCAATCCGTTTTCTGAGCTTCGTCGTTGTTATGAACCGCGTACCGTCGGACCGATAGTCGATGCACTGCTCGTGGCGGACTACCGAGGTGCGTTGGAGAAACTGCGACCTACACCGCCATTTGCAAGCTTCCTGGGGCCGCAGATGCAAGCGCATGTCGCAATGAAACGGGCATTGGGTAATCGCTACGAGAGCGAAGAGGAGGAGTTCCTACAGTTCGACCGGTTCTTGCAAATGCGAGCAGACCTCACGGGCATGCCTGTTCACAAACTCGTTGAGGTGTACAGTTCGCGGCGCTGGTGCCTAAGCCGCGGATGCACTTGACCCGCTATCACGGCGTGTTTGCCCCGCACAGTCAGTACCGGGCGGCGGTGACGCCGGCGCATCGGGGCCGGGGTGCAGCGACGTTGCCGGTGTCTGGCGCGGATCCGACCCAGCCATCGACGCCGCGGCATGTGGCGATGAGCTGGGCGCGACGGCTGAAGCGAGTGTTCGGTGTCGAGATCGAGAGCTGCACGCGCTGCGGCGGGGAGCTAAGGATCATCGCCAGCATCGAGGAGCCGCAGCTCATTGCGAAGATCCTGTCGCACCTAGAGTCCGTAGCGGCGGAGCATTCGCAGAGCGAGCTGCCGCTGGTGGCGCGGGGGCCGCCGGCGCAGTCGAGCCTGCTGTGCACTTAAGGATGGGTCGCGATTCCATTGCCGGGTAAGCGAACCGGTAGGGGCCCGCTTGTCCCGAATCGAGCGCGTGGCAGCGTGGGCGGTATGTGGGCGGCGCGGCACGCTGAACTGGCGGCCTGGCAACGGCCGGGGGTCCTGTGCGGAGGCGTACTGGCGGCCCGAATAGCCCAAGCAAGCCGCGCGGCCCCTCAGCTTGGAGGCAACATACGGCTGGATACGCGCAAGCTGGTGGTGGGCAGCCTTGGACCGGACGGGCGTTTGAAATTCCTATCCGCTTCCTATCCGCGGCTTGGCTGGAACAGGCGCATCTTGTGCCGCCTGACGTACTCGAGGCCATGCGCAAGCACGCAAAGCCGGACGAAATCGACCGGGTGGGGGCGCGGGCGCGAAATCTGCGCGAATGGTTCAGGACATTCGTCCGCAAGCACAGGGGCAAGCCGCTGAAGGCCGCGGATCTGGCCGAACTTCAGCCTCTGAATCGGCTGCTGGCCCGCGATGAAGGGTTCGGACAGTTGGTGCCGCAACGGCACGGCAAGACCACGGCGCTCGAGTTCCAGAGAGCACGGCGCTGGCCATCGCCGGATTCGCTCCTGGTCCCGATTGCCGAAGGGTTGGCGAAGCTGCTCGCAGCGGAAGACTTCTCCCACGTGAAAAAATGCGAAGGGAGGAACTGCACGCTGATGTTCGTCGACCGCACGCGCGCCCGTTCGCGCCGGTGGTGCAGCATGCAGATCTGCGGCAATCGCGCGAAGCAGATCGCCCATCGGACACGGCTGAAGAAGCGGCGCTGAATGGGTGGCTGCGGCAGCGGACGACGCGGCGGCGGCGCGGCTGGATGGCCGTGAGCCCGCGAATTACTTCGCGTCGCGCTATTCCTGAAACGCTTTCGTGAGTGCGTCCGCTACATTTGCGTAGAACAGGATCTCAATCTTGGTGGCGACTTCGTCGGACAGATCGGCTAACGCACGGCGGCAGTACACAGGCATCAAAATCGCTCGCGCACCCTCCCGAACCGCGGTTTCGACGAACTCGGCGGGTTCTTGTATCGGTTTGACGGCATCGCCGTCCAATTCACCGACAACGACCAGGCCGCCGCGCAACTGCTTTTTGAGCAACGCGGAGCAGAAGGCAAGCAACAAGCCCACTGCGAACGAGCCGCTGACTTTGCTGCCGTTGAGCGGATGGACTTCGACGGCCAACTCATGACTCTTGGGGTTGCGGGAGCCCACGAGCTCTTGAGCGTGCAGATACAGATAGTCTTTCGCAGACTTGAACCCCGCACGGAGCGCCGCCGGCGGCGGCTCATTGACGAGCCGGATCCCGTGACCCTTGGAATCCGCGACTTCTATCCGCGACAAAGTCGCCGTCCCCGCGGCGCCGATTGCGCTGGCCGCCCAGGCCTGACCGGCCGGCAGCCTTGTGACGCCGATTCGTCGGTCGGTCGATGCCTCGGCGGGCGCTTCGATGGGCAGGCGGCTCAGATTGCCCGAGATTTTTTGCAGCACGAGCACGAGATGCTCAAGCTCCTCGTTGTCGATGCCGTCGATGGCGCGTTGGAACTGCCTGCCGACGATAGGGGTAAGGGAATTGAGCATGTCCTTGCCGCGTTGAGTCAGCACCACCTCGGTGACGCGGCTGTCATTGGGATTGGGAAAGGCGTTCGCCAGCCCCTTGGAGACCATGCGCTCTACGATGCGGCTCGCCGTATTCCTCTTCGTCAGCGAGCGCTCTGCCAGGAACCCGATATTTGCGGATTCATGCTCGCGCAGCACCGTCATGATCCGGTACATCGACCGGTTGACGCCGTACTTTTCGAGCACGGTGCTCATGTCTTCGTGATAATCGAAATCTGCATGCGCCATCAGATAAAACGGCGATATCGCCAAGCGGAACTCCGGATGTGCCGGATGGCACAGCTTGCGATAGTCGATTTTCTTCATCGTTCAGCCGCCCTTCATGTCGCCGTGCGGTCATTTTACAGACGGGCGGCCGTCTTATCGGATGAGTTGCGATGGATCTGATTTCTAAAGAAATAGTCGAGCCGACCCACGGCTTCCTCGATGACTCGCAGCGATTGGGACCCAAAGCAGATGCGCAGGTAGCCTTCGCCCGCGGCGCCATAGAAGGCGCCGGACTCGACGACCACCCGAGCCTCGGAAAGCAGCCGGTCTGCCAGAGTCTGTGAGTCGAGTCCCGTACCCCGGATGTCGGGAAAGGTGTAGATCGATCCCTCGGAGAGCGGACACGCCACGCCAGGCATCCGATTCAGCGCGTCGACCAGGAAGTTCCGCTTGATCCTTTCATCATCGACCATATGCCGCAGCACTGCGGGGTCGCCGGTAATGGCCGCCAGCGCGCCATGCTGCACAAAGGTATTGACGTGAGTCACATCGTTCGCCGTAACCTTGAGCATTGCGCCGAGGATGTCCGGTGCGGCCGAGGCATAACCGATGCGCCATCCATCCATCGCATAGCTCTTGGTAAAGGCGTATAGGGAGATGGTGCGTTCCGTCATCCCGGGGAGCGAGGCGATGCTGATGTGTTCGCCCTCATAGACGTTGTACTCATAGACTTCGTCTGCAATCACGATCAGATCGTGGCGGATGGCAATCCCGGCGAGCGCGTCGAGCTCCTCTCGTCGGTACACCCGTCCCGTGGGGTTCGACGGATTGACGAGCACGATCGCCTTGGTACGCGCCGAGACCTTGGCCTCGATCCATTCGGCCCGAATGGAAAAGCCGCCCTTGGCGTCCAACGGCGCGGCCACTGCGCGCCCGCCGGCCAGCTCGATCTTGCCCGCGTGCTGGGGGTAGGCCGGGTCGAGCAGAATCACTTCATCGCCTGGATCTACGATGGCAAAGAAGGCCGCGAATGAAGCGTGAGTGAGACCGTTGGTCACAACGACATCATCGGGCGTTGCAGCAATGCCGTTGAAGGTGCGTAATTTATGGGCCAGGGCTTCGCGCAGCGGCGCGATGCCCGGCAGATCGCTGTAGTGGACGTGCCCGGCCGTGATTGCGGCAATCGTCGCCGACTTGATGTGCTCGGGCGTGTCGTGCGCGGGCTGACCGAGTTCCATATGAATCAGCCCGCGCTGATCTGCGAGTCGAGCGGCCTTGGCATACATGCCATAATTCTTTTGCGCGGAAGAAGCAATGCGGTCGGCAATTCGGGGCATGGATGGACCTCAGGCCGTGACGATGCCGTTGGCAGGATATAGGCAGCGCCTGACGGCGAAAAACGTCATGCACAGCGCCATCCCGATAAAGGTGTTGATGATCATCGGCAAGGACATGTCGTGACGATGGAGCAAGGTGACCGCGACGAAGATCGCCGTGGCTTCCTGACGAATCATGTGTTCCACGGCAATGGCGATCGTTTCACCCCGCGTGACCCTGCCGAGCTTGCAGATGGTCAAACCCACCGTGATCGACACCAGGTTCATCGCGACCACGATGGCCATCAGGGTGCCGAATGAAGCACGCAGCACCGACCACTGTTGCGCGACGATCATTCCGAATACGATCACCAGCGTCGTGGTGGCCGGTGCTTTGATGCGCGGGCCGAGGACGGCGCACCAGCGGGGCCTCAGGTGCGCGGCGAGCATGCCGCAGCTGATGGGAATCAGCGTCACCATCATGATGTGACCGAACGAGGATCCGAATGGAATATTGACGGGCAGTGATTTGCGGAACGCGAACAACAGCGCAAAATGCGCGATGAACGGCAGCGTGAAGACATAAATCGTGCTCAGCGCCAGGGTCAATGACACCGACAGGGCCACATCGCCCTTGGCGATATCCGTGATGAGATTGGAAAGTATGCCGCCCGGCGTGGTGGCCAGCAAAATGAGGCCCACCAGCAGTTCGGGACTGGGTGCAAACAGCACGGCCAGCAAGGTGCCGCACAGCGGCACCAGCACGAGCATGCTGAAGACGCCGAGGAAAAATGCGCGCCGGCCCGACAGTATGGATGCAAAATCGCGGAGCTTCAGTCCGGTCCCGATCGTAAACATGACCAACCATAGGGACCAGGGCAGAAGATAACTGTCCGCGATCGGCATCAAGGTCTGCATGTATTCACCTACGATGCTGCGCCGCGGACCTCATTTACGCAAGTCCACGGCGCAGGTCATTTCTCCTCAGTATTGATACCGCACATTGATGCCGAAGGTTCGGGGTTCGGCATACAGATGCCGATCCGCGAGGAAGGTGGAACCGGCGCCAAAGGCATCGACGAGGTAGGCACGGTTGGTGACGTTGCGCGCCCAACCTGACCATTCCCACTTCGAATCCGCCGTCTTTAGGCCCGCTCGCAGCCCGAGCAGGCCATAGCCGCCCTGGCTGTCTGCCGCGACATTCGGCAAGGTGAAGTATACCGAGGAGCGGTAGTTGTAGTCGGCCTGTGCAAAGGGCAAGACGCCTCCGACCGGCTGTGCCCACTGATACCGCAGCGCGACGTTGGCCGATACCTTCGGCGACTGCACCGGTGTGTCGTCGTCGTAGGCCCCCGAGACGATTTTCGAATCCAGCAGATTGAGTCCGCCGCGCAGCGACAATTCCTGCGTCATCCGCCAGGTCATATCGGAATCCAAACCGTAGATCTTCGCGTTGCCGGCGTTACCGAGCGAGAATACCTCGATCACGTTCGGCGGCGTGCCGTAGGGAATCTCGGTCGAGGCCTGCATATTGCGCCAGTCATAGTAATAGACCGAGCTGTTGAGCATCACCACGCCGTCCGCCAGCGTCGACTTGAAACCGAGTTCGTACGCGTACAGCGTCTCCGAGGAATAGGACGGCAAGTAGGCACTCGCCGGTTGGCCGGCCGGGTAGGGCAGAAAGGCGATGTCTCCCGGGAAACCGCCGCCCTTGTATCCCTCGCTGACATTCAGATAGACGAGAACGTCCTTGCTGGGTTGGTAGTTGAGGCCGATTTTTCCGGAGACGCCGTTCGAGGAGAGGGTGGCGTGGTCGTAGGGCACGGGTGTGAGCTCGTACTGGGGAGGGAAATTCACGTTGACATTGCTGGCGTAGGTGTAATCGCGGCTCTCATGCGTGTCGCGAATACCGGCGACCACCTTCCATTCGTTGGTGAACGCGTACTCGGTGTGGGCAAACACGCCTTCGGTTTCAGTGGTCTGTGCAATGTCTTCGGTGAAAATGACCGGAGTCGGATTCAGCGGCGCCACTTCATAGTTCTGCGCATAGTTGTAAAGGCTGAGGTCGGAGTCATCGTCATGGCTGTAATACGCGCCTACCAGCCACTGCAGCGGATCCGATCCGCTCGAGGCGAGACGCAGCTCCTGCGAGAAGGTCTTGAGCGTCTCGACCCGCAGCATGTCCTGATCGATATACGGCGAACCGCTGCTGCTGCCCATCGAACGATCCATCTGCCGGCCCCCGGTCACCGAGGTCAGCGCCATGCCTTCGAGGGTCCAGTCCATTTTCAGGCTGGCGCCATAGAGGTGGACGTTATTGCGATTTCCATAGGAGTTATTGCCGAAGGCAACCGTCGGATCGCCGCTGCCGTCCGCAACGGCCACCTGCGCGCCGGCCGGAGTGGCCACTGCATACACCGGGCAGCCCCTGCCGCCGTTGAATCCGGCGGCGAGCGGCACCGCACAGCTGCCATCGTTGTTGGTATAGCCCATGCTCTTATAAGAGGGGACCTGCGAGTTGTCGAAGCTGGCGTCACCGACGAAGAGCGCCTGGAAGTTGTCGGACGGTGTCCACAAGGCCGAAAATCGTGCAGCCTGCCGTTCGATAGCGGCATTCTTCGATGCGGTGTAGCCGCCGAGATTGTTGCTGGCCACATCCGTCTGCCAGCCATCGCGTGAGATGGCGTGCCCGGCGAAGCGGATGGCGAGTGTGTCGCTGACCCCACCGCCGACTTCGGCCTCGATTTCCGTCAGATTGTAATTGCCATAATTGATGTCGACATAGGAGCTGAACTCCTGGGTCGGGCGTGCGGTGATGAAGTTGATCGCGCCGCCCGTGGTGTTACGGCCATACAGGTCCCCTTGCGGCCCCTTTAGAACCTCGACCCGCTCCAAATCGAACAACTGGAAGCCGAGCATTGCGACCGATGGCAGCGCGACTTCATTGATGTATTCGGTGACCGCCGGGTTCTGGTTGGTATTGGCGTTGTTCATGCCGACGCCTCGCAGTGAAAAGACCGGATCACCGAACTGACTGGTCGACACGTAGAGTCCCGGTGTGTATGCCGCGAGGTCGCCGGTTTGTTCGATGCGAAAATCCGCCAGCTGCTGCGGTGTGAATACCGTGATGGACGCCGGCACGTCCTGCACATTCTCCGAACGCCGTTGAGCGGTCACGACGACTTCGGCCAGTGCCGTATCGTCTGCGCGCGCCACGGTGGCGGCGAGATTTGCCGTCAGGACTCCGAATATCGCCATGGCGAACACACGCGTGCGGGTGCCGATCGATTCGGTGTTTGAGGTGGCAACATCATCGAAGCGTCTCTGCGCTTGTGCCGCATTCATCATTGAGCTCCCTATTTCGATCGTTAAAAATGCAAACGGGCAATTTCGTGTGAATTTGAATATAATAGTTACGCCACTCATCCGCAGATTGCAACAGACTTTTTCGCCACATGCATTGCAGAGCCGCTCGTAAACGCATGGATATGCAGATAAATCCCGCATAAAAGTCCGTATTTTTTGATTGGCACGATTGTCCAGCACATGAAACAGACTATTAATATACGGGCATTTTCATGTGAAAACGGTTATAAATGAATCGAAAAGCAGGTAAGAGCCCATAGGGGCTCTTCTGATAGACTAAAAAACGCTTGTTAATCAAAGGTTTATTATGACCCGTTATATTCGTGTCCGAGAATCGGATTCCGGGTTGGATGCTCGAATACTGCTCCTCGACGATCTGGCGCCGCGCTCGAGCGATGCGCTCTGGCAGATTGCCGCCGCGGGCGGCGCGCACGAGGCGATTCACGCCATGTGGACCGGCCCGGAGATTTCTTGCCCCATTCCTGCGACGAACCTGCCGCCGAGGCTGGACCTCGGTCATCTGCCCCTCGAAAACGCCACGAGCTATCCCGAGGAAGGCGATATCGCCGTGGTTTATGCGTCGGCAAACACCTGGAAAGGTCAGCCTCCTTTCGGCTTTTTTGACGTGGGCGTGTTCTATGGGCGCGGCGCGCGTCTGCTCATGCCCATGGGATGGATCCAAGCGTCCATCTGCGGCCGCATCGTCAGCGACGACATGGCGGCAGTTCGCACCGCCTGCCAATCGATCCGCCGCCGCGGAACTTGCGCTTTAAGTTTCCTGCAGGCCCCTTGAACGATGAGTTCCGGCATCACCCATGGCGCCGGCGCCATCGGCGTATCGTTGTGGAAGGCGGTCAATCCACCGCCACCTCCGGTGATGCCTCTTGCCGGGTCCCTCTCGACCGATGTCTTGATCGTCGGCGCGGGAATCGCGGGTCTCTCGCTCGGTGTGCATCTGGGCGCCGGGCGTACAGACACCGTGATTCTCGAGTCCGAGAATGACGCCACTGCGGCGACGGGCGCCAGTGCGGGCATCGTCGCCCCGCAACTGGTACGCAGCACGCCGAACTCGGTGCTCGCGCGTCTGGGCCCCGATGCCGGTGCGCGCCTGCTGCGCATGATTGCCGACTCGGGCCGCTATACCTTCGGACTCATCGATCGGCTGAACATCGAGTGCGGTGCCCGGCGCTCGGGTTTCCTCAACCCGGTGAGCGGACAACACGGCCCGAGGAGCCGCGCGCAGCTCATCGAGGAGTGGCGGCCATTTCGCGACGATCTGCGATGCGTCGATGGCGCCGAGGTGCAGGCACTGTCCGGCTGCCGCGGCTACTCTGCAGCCCTCGTCGATCCCACGGGAGGGTGCCTCGATCCGCTCGCCTACAGCCGGGGATTGGCGCAGGCCGCACGGGCCAGCGGTGTGCCGCTGCACTACGGCAGCCGCGTGTTGTCGGTTACGCGCTCCGGGGATCGCTGGTTGGCGAGGACGCAATCCGGTGAAGTCAGCGCGCGGCGCGTGGTGTTATGCGCCAATGGCGGCAACGCCGCGCTGCATCCATCCCTTGCGCAGACTCTATTGCCCTTGCCGGTGTGCGAAGTGGCGACGCAGCCGCTGCCTGCCTCCCTGCGCGCAAAAATTCTGCCGGATGGCCATGCGCTCACGGATTCATCGGCCAACGTGTTTTCGATTCGCTTCGACCAGGCGGGCCGACTGATCACCGCCTGCCCGGGCCGGCACAGAATCGATTATGCACAGATCAACCATCTCATCAATGCGCGCCTCGCGGCCATGATCCCTGATTACCGCAGCACGCCGCTCGAATATATCTGGCAGGGAACCGCGTGGCTCAACAGCAGCCTGCTGCCGCGGGTGCTGCACGTCGAAGACGGCCTGATGGCCGTGCAGGCATGTAATG
The DNA here is from genome assembly GCA_963837435.1 of uncultured Gammaproteobacteria bacterium. GTDB lineage: Bacteria > Pseudomonadota > Gammaproteobacteria > Steroidobacterales > Steroidobacteraceae > Bog-1198. The sequence continues at coordinate 155,002 of CAWINJ010000004.1, read as the reverse complement.
GACGCGGGATCGGATTGAACACCATCATCGGCAGGGAACTTGGCCGATGGATGGCCGATCCGAACGAAGAACCGCCCCTGGTTCCGATCGAAAGTCCCAGAAAAATTGCGGGGTTCATCTTCGCCAAATATCTACCGCAGATCATGATGGGAGGCGCGGCCATCGCAAAGCGTACGTTGGGGCGGTTCAGCCGGCGAACGTAGCGCGGCCGGATTTGCCCTCAGGGTCGACGCGCCTCGCTATGGAATTGGAGTTAGCGGTGCATTTGAGCCGCCGTAGACCAGCGGGAACTCAGGAGCGTCGAACGGCGCGCCGTCTTCGAGCGTCAGATGCGGAAACGGCGGCGATCCCGACGCACCACGCCGCACGAAGCGCGCATCGGAACCGACCCACCGGGAGGAAAACACTCGTCGAGTGACGGGCGAGGCATTGGCCGGCGCGCCGTGAATGGTGCGAAAGTCGAAGGCGATCGCGTCCCCCGGCGCCATGTCCCAGCCGCGGATGACGAGTTGCGACGCAACAAACGTAAGCCTGCCGAGAGATTGGCTGATATTGTCTTTTGAATTAGCTAGATTTTTCTAGATTTTTTATTGCATTAACGCATATATTGCACAATAACGTACACGATGTTATCGTGCTAAAATAATGTTACACAAACATCCTCTGGAAACTCAGGCGCTGGCGGCCGCCGTCCAAGCGTATTTGCACGAGACACTCGGCACGGACGCGCACGTCCTTCCCTGGAACGGCATGCAAAGCCTCCCATACTTTTTGCAGGATGCGTTCGATGTCTACGAGTTCCCGTTGCGAAACAGGAACATTCTGCTGGCCAGTGCGCGTAGGCAACGGTTGCCTCCGTTGCCTACTCTGCGCACTCAGATGGACAAGCTCGCGCAGATCGCGGATCGGCCCGTTGTGTTTGCCACGAGCACGCTGGCATCGTATGAGCGGAAGCGGTTGGTAGAGCAAAAAATCCCGTTCGTCGTCCCTGGCAATCAGCTCTATCTGCCCGATCTTGGCATCGACTTTCGGGAGTATTTTCGCCAGCCACAGGAGGAGGTGAACGGCTTTACTCCCGCGACACAGGCGCTATTCATCGCGGCCTTGCTCCGCAAGGAATGGCAAAGCCTATGGCAGCCTACCGAGCTGATAACGGCGTTGGGCTATACGACAATGACCTTGACTCGCGCGATTCGCGAGCTCGGTGGGGCGGGATTGATCACCGTTCAACGGGTAGGAGGGGCGCGCAGGTTGCAGGTGAATCACCCGCCCGCCCAGGCTTGGGAGCACGCGGCACCATATTTGCGGACCCCGGTCAGGCGAACTGAATGGATAGACGGCCAACTCGTTAAGGATTTTCACGCGCCTGTGGCGGGTCTGAGTGCTCTGGCGTTCTATTCAATGTTGACGGAACCCCTGCAACCCATCCACGCCGCCAGCGCCACACAGTGGAAGCGTGCCCAGAAAGTGGGGGTCCGACACGACCTGGTGCCGGCTCTGACCGCGGTGCAGTGGCAGATATGGAGCTACCCGCCGAGCCTCTTGCGCGATAGCCCTGTTGTGGATCCCCTGTCGCTGACTCTGAGCTTGAAGGACGAGCCGGACGAGCGCGTTCAGCAGGCTATCGATGAACTCCGGGACAAGTTCCCATGGTGAAGGGGCTTGATGTCTTCCGTGGGCACTTCGCCGGGTATCAAGATCAGTATGTGTTGATTGGTGGGACCGCTGCGACCCTTGCCATGGCAGAGGCTGGGCTCGAGTTTCGGGCCACAAAGGACCTCGACATCGTGCTTCACATAGAAGCTCTCATTCCCGCATTTGGCGCGGCCATCTGGACATTCGTGGAACGGGGCGCTTACGAGATCCGTCAAGCTAGTGAAACGGGAAAGCCGGTTCTGTATCGGTTCCAGAAGCCGTCCTCCTCGGGGTTTCCGGCGATGATCGAGCTGTTCTGCCGCGCGCCGGAGGGGATCCAGATAGCCCCCGGCGCTCATCTGGCACCGATCTCGTTTGATGAGGTGGTCGCTAGTCTCTCCGCCATTCTCCTAGATGACGAGTACTACAGGTTTGTCATGGACGGCCGAAGGAAAGTCGATGGCCTACCTTGGATCGGTGCCGAACGACTGATTCCCCTGAAAGGACACGCGTGGCTCGAGCTCACCGCACGCAGGGCGGCCGGTGAAGAGGTAGATGCAAGAAATATTCGCAAGCACGGAAACGACGTAATTCGCCTGATGCAGCTGCTTGCGCCGGACACGCAACTTCGCGCGGCTCCGAAAATCGTGGACGATGTCGAGACGTTCCTGACTCGCTTGGTGGCCGACGGGACTTACGATCCCAGGCAGGTCGACGTCGATTTGCCACTCGCTGAGGTAGTCGAGCGGCTTCGGCGAGCCTATCATCGTGGCTGATGGGGCGGCGACCAAAGCAAATCAAGTTCGAACAGGCAATTAATACATAGCTGCCATAGACGCTTTAATTCGATGGTGAGCCGGCCCAGTATTCCGGAGACGTTTGCGACGTCGCGCGGAGGCGCGTCAAAAAGAGAGTTTGAATATATTTCCCGCTCCGTCGCTAACCACGCCGACTATCGACGACGGAATCCCGGGCTTGACCACGAGAAACTCGAGGTTCAGCTTCTCGGCGTTGGTGCACGCCAATATGGCGCGCGCAAATGTTCGTTGCCCAAGGACATGCGCAACAAAGTATCCGCGACCATAGACCTCGTCCCATTCGGCGGACATCTGCCTTGCTGTAGGGTCGTCTCGGGAGACAGCCTTCCAGTCCCCGGGACAAGCGATCCCACCTGCCATGTGCACCGTGATCGACCCTGAAGGCAGAACGCCGCCATTCAGCGTGGCGGTATAGATAGGTGGGGTGCTCTGTTTGGACAGCGGACCCTCCACCGGATAAAGATGCCCGGGCACCATCACCGCGCATCCGGCGAGCATTGCGAATACGGTTGGTAGCAGTACGGTGGTCTTCACTGATTGGCCTCCTTGGCTTGGCGTGTTTATGTGTGCGCGTCCGGCATGCTGTGAGGGTCGAGCATCCAATCAACCGTATGGTGACCGGACCACGAGCGCGGATCGGATATCCGCGATGGTCGGTGTGCCAGCTTGACGCATGACGGCCGCCAGCTCACGGTTAAGGATGTCGATCACCGCTTCGACGCCGGGGCGGCCGAACGCAGCCAGTCCCCACGCCTGCGGGCGACCCAGCCCGACGGCCGTTGCGCCGAGCGCCAGTGCCTTAAATACGTCCGTACCCCTGCGGACGCCGCCGTCGAGAAATACGGGGATGCGACCGCGCGCGCCAGCTGCAACTTCCGGAAGACAATCGATCGTTGCACGTAGGGTATCTTCGTTGCGGCCGCCATGGTTTGAGACGATGATCGCATCAGCTCCATGCTCCACGGCAAGGACGGCGTCCTCCTCCGTGACCACCCCTTTGATCAGCAACCGACCCTTCACTTCGACTCGAAGCCTGTCGAGAAACGCCTGGCTCAAATCGGCAGGTACGAGGGTCGTGACTCGCGAGACATCCAAGCCCGCGAACATCGGGCCGCGGCGCCACATGTCGTGGGAGTCGCCCACGTGGCAATCCGTGCAATGCCGGTTATCGGCGAGCATTGCCCGCTTCAGAGTCTCGTTGTTGCGCGCGCCGCGGGAGTCCGCAGTAAGAACGATATCAGGACAGCCCGCATCCCGAGCGCGCCGAATGATGCCGATCGTTACGGACCAATCGTCGGTCGGGTAGAGCTGCTGCCAGACGGCCCCACCACGGGCGGCAACCACCGCCTCGATCGGCAAGGAAGTTCCCGTAGAGAGCATCATTTGCACCGACCGGCTGCCTGCTGCGCTCGCAGCCGCGACTTCGCCGTCGGGATGAAAGGCTCGCATCGCGGACACCGCAGAGAGATAGACCGGAGTGGACCATGCCGCGCCGAATACCCGAGTTGCGGTCGTCAGATGAGTCAAGTCGCTGAAGCGATGGGCACGGATCTCGTAGTGCGAGAACGCATCGTGATTTCGTACAACGGTGCGGTCATCGTCTGCTCCCGTGGCGATATAGCCGAAGTGCGCTGGGGGCAGCGCATTGCGCGCCAGAGCCTCGAACTCCATGACGTTCAGGACTTGATCGGCTGCTGTGATCGGCGGTGGCGCACGCTGGAACTCTTGCGACGCGGGCAATGCCTGGGCCGGCGCACGAGTGCCGGCCAATGGAAGCAACGCGAGCCCACCAAGTACGGCGCGCCGCGACAGTACTTGAGGCTGAGAAAGGTCCATTTGAATTCCCTGGTGCGCCACCCTGTGCCGTTCCCGCAGCATATCCCATGAGCGCCGCCAACGTCGGGCGACATACGATCGCCGGACATTGCCGTGCTGATTTGCTTTGAGCCATTCAGCAGAGAAATGACTCACAAACAGTAAGGTCTTAGCGCAACCCCGGGCCTCGCATTCCCAATCAGCCGGCGATTGATTCCCAATTAGCCGCCGGGTGTGAGGTCACTTCCCCACCGGCCCCTGGTTCAGCGCGACCGTTCCCGGGATGTGCTGCTTACCCCAGCGCACGAAGGCGAGCAACACATCGCCCAAGGCGCGGCCCTTCGGGGTGAGGGTGTAGGCGTAGCGCACCGGACGCTGCTGATAGGGGCTGCTGGCGACGATGCCGGCAGTTTCGAGACGCTCGAGGCGGTCCGCGAGAATGTTGGTCGGTATGCGCTCCGGCGAGCGCGAGAGTTCGCCATAGGTGCGCTTGCCGTGCAGCAGATCGCGTACCACCAGGAGCGACCACTTATCACCCAGGACATCGAGCGAATTGGCGACCGCGCAGGCGGAACGGGAGAAGGGCTTCGCGGTGTGCATTTATCAGGTTCTCCACGCCTCGCGGCGAGTTACTTGCAGAGTGCAAGTCATTGTGCTACTTTCCTCATACACTTGCAAAATGCAAGTTACTAAGGAGCGCCTCATGACAGCCATCGTTCTTCCCCGGCCCGGCGAGTCTCAGCCCAGCGGGAGTCGCGATGCCCGCTGGGCCGTCGCGGCCGCGTTGACCGCCTGGTTCCTGCTCGTCGTCTCGCTCGGCGCCGCCGGAGCATTCCTGGGCCCTCCCAGGACGCCTCCTGTGGCCATGGCAGTGGGAGTCGCTGCGCCTCTGCTGCTGTTCGTGGCGTCGCTGCGGCTCTCGCAATCGTTCCGCGCCTTCGTGCTCTCGCTCGATCTTCGTCTCGTTACGGCAATTCAAGCTTGGCGGTGGGCCGGATTGGGTTTTCTCTCTCTGTATGCGCACAATGTGCTTCCAGCCGTGTTCGCTCTGCCGGCGGGTCTGGGCGACATGCTCATCGGTGGGACGGCCCCGTGGGTGATCCTTGCCCTGCTGCGCCAACCGGACTTTGCCGCCAGTACCGCCTACATCCGGTGGAATCTGCTGGGCATACTGGATCTCATCGTGGCCCTCAGCATTGGAACTTTGAATGCCCTATTCGCCACGCGAGCCGTCGGCGAAATCAGCACCGTTCCCATGGCGACACTGCCTCTGCTGCTGATCCCGGCATTCCTCGTGCCGCTGTTTCTCATGCTGCACATCGCGGCGCTGCTGCAGAGCCGGGAACTCAGGCGCAGCCGCAGTGCGTCCCTTCACACCAGCTGCAAATCCACCGGCGCCACCTGCTGAAAAACCCGTGCGCTTTGATCCGGGGACAGTCCCCACAACGTGCGAAACAGGCCGCCGAGCACGGCGCGATAGTCGTTGAGCACCGGGAAGTCGCGGTCTTGAAACAAAGTGCCTCGGTCCACCCGCTGTTGCTCGCCTCCGATCCGCCCGCCGTTGATGGCGCCTCCCAATACCCAGTACACCGTGCCGTGCCCATGATCGGTGCCGCGATTGCCGTTTTCGCGGAATGTGCGGCCGAATTCCGAGACCACAACCACCACGGTGTTGTTCCATTCGCCGCCCAGCGATTGCGAGAACACTTGCAATCCGCGCCCCAGACTCGCCAGATTGTTGGCGAGGGCACCCTGCGCGGCGCCCTCTCCGACATGTGTGTCCCAGCCTCCCACGTCGATGAACCCCAGACGATACTTGTCGTGCATGAGCTTGCCCATGCGTTCGGCTTCGAGTTCGAAACCCTTGGTGTTGATGGCGCCTCGATTGGCGGCGGTCATCTCGTCCGCCATTTCCTTGGCGACCTCCTGCCGCATCTCCAGGCCATTGCTGACGGCTCCTTGCAAGTGATGTCCGGCGTACATGTCGCTCAAGATCCGGGCCTGGCGCTCATCGAAGGTCGGCTTGCCCACGCTCTTGAGCGACAGGTTGGGCACCGTGCCGGCGCCTTCGAAGGCCAAGGGCAGGGCATCGGTAAACGCGATGGGCGGCGCGCTCTTTGACGTGCCGAGCAAGGTATCGGACAAGCGCCCTAGAAACCCCGATCGGTAGTTGCGAGTGCCGCCCGAGGGCTGTCCGAGCTCGATGCTGTCCTGAGTTTCAAAATGACTGCGCGATAAGTCGTCCGTGCCCGCAAAGGGAATGAATCCGGCCTGCTTCTGTAAATACAGGGCGCCCAGAGTGTCGCGCACCGCCGGCGCAAGCGCCCAATCCGCGTTCAAGGCCAGTGCGCTGGTCTTCGACTCCGCGTCCGGCCGCGGAATCGCAATATTCGGCCGGGCCTCGTAGTAATAGGCGCTGGAATAGGGAATCAGCAGATTGGTCGAATCGTAGCCGCCTCGCAAGAAGACCATCAAAAAACGCGGACCTGTGATCGGGGCCGCAAACAAGCGGCCCGAAACTCCCGCGCTCAGCAGCGCAGCGCCGCCGAATTGGAGCAGATGCCGACGGTTCATGGTGCCTCCTCGAGTTCACTCATAGTTGAAGTCCGGCGATGACAGCAGGAAGGTGTTCCACTCCTGCTGAGAGGCGGCGGCACTGAGCGCCTGACGGGTGTGGGACGACAAGAAGGGCTCGACCGCCTCGTAATACAACCGGCTCGACAATTGCGGAAACCCGCTTGCCGCGGCGGCGGTTCCCGATTCCGGATCGAACAGGCCCGCGTTGCCCGCGCCGATGGCCCGCGCAATCTCGAAGCGGCGGCTCATCTGACCGGAGCTCGCCCAGCTCAATTCGGTCATCGGATAGCCGTCGGGAGTCTGGCGGCCGAAGGGCGCTTCTCCGAGACCATTCAGCCAATTGAGCATGGGGCGGGCATTGCTGATCGCCCGGCCGTCGTAGGCGAAACGCACCGCCGAGACCACGAATCGCATGGGATCCTTGAATTTTCCGCCGAGAGCGGCGTTGAATTCGCGCGACAGAAACAGGGTGCGCAATACCGCGGCAATATCGCCGTCGGCGTGCATGAAGGTCTGTGCCATGCGTTCGACCAGCGCCGGCGGCGGATTGTCGGCGACGAAGTAAGTCGCCAATTCGCGCGAGATGAATCGGGCGCAAGCCGGGGTTTGCACGATCAGTGTCACGGCCTCCTCGACCTCGCCGAAACCGCTCGGCTCGATGGTATGGCCGAGCAGGACTTTGGAGCCGAAGTCGTGCCGGGCGGGATTGAATTCGAAGGCGCCGCTGCGCCGATATAAATGCTGCCACTGGGGTTTCAATTTGGGCGGGGGACCCACGTTGATGCCCACCCCGGTCAGCACCCGCGCCAGCTGCTGCACATCGACCTGCGTATAGCCCGCGCCGACGCCCAAGGTATGCAACTCCATGAGCTCGCGCGCGTAATTCTCGTTGATGTGTCCGACCGCGTTTTGGTTGTTGTCCAGATACTGCAGCATGGCGGGATGCTCCAAGGTCGCCAGCACCAGATCCTTGAAGCGCCCGAGCGCATGCGGACGAATGGCGCGCTCCGCGTAGTCGCCCACCAGCCAGCGCACATTGGCCTTGTACTGGTGCACGCTGAAATGATTCAGCCAGAACCACTGCATTTGTTCCCGCAGCTGCGCTCGAGAATACACCGCGCGCAGCAATTCCCTCCGAATGGCCTCGTAGGCCAGTGCGTTGCCATGGTCATTCAGGGTCTTGCGGGCTAGTTGCTTATCGGACCCATCGGGCATGGCGTTGATGGTCTTGTACTGCGCATTGACCTCGGCCAGCCACTTCTCCGGGTCCGTGTGCGAGATCTCGAGCGCGCCGATCTGGGCGGCGATGGGCGCCGGCAATGCCTCATCGCGCGCCTGCAATTGATCCTCCAAGAAGCGCTCTCGGCCCAGCCTGCGGTATTCCGCCACGCCGGCGCTATCCAGACCGAAGGTCACCCGCCCCAGCCACAGGATGTCCTCGCGGCGCAGCACCGGCAATGCCTGCGCGGCGGCCTGGCGCTTCGCATCGAGGCTCTTCTCGCCGTCGGTGCGCGTCCCCGAACCCGCGCATGCGGCCAGAACGGCAGCGACCAGCGCAGCAGCCATGGCGCCTGTGCCGAGATTCGCGGCGCGACGATGAAAATGGCGAGACAAATTCATCCGGGGGCCCCTCGGCCCAGGTTGTGGCCGGCCTTACATGGACAACGCCGCGATGCGTAGCGGGTTGACGGCCTCGGGTTACAGGCGGTTAACTCAGAGAATGCATTTTACTCGCTTTCGTGGAACTCCCGGCTGCCGGGGGCAGGGGATCTTGGTGATGCTTCATGGGGGCAGGGCAAGTCTCGCAGCAGCTTGGCGGCAACTGACGGTGTCGAGATGACCGGCACCGCCGGGACAGCAGTTGCCGAGCAGTTTGCCCGGGCCCAGGCGCAGCAGCAGCAGGGCCAATTTGCGGCCGCCCGCCGGCTGTACGGCGAAATTCTCACCATCGAGCCCAATCACTTTGGCGCGCTCAATGCGCTGGGTGTGCTCGCGGGATTGTCTAATGATTTGCAGCAGGCCGTTCAGTATTTCGAGCGCGCAATCGAGGCGGAGCCCGGCAACTCGGGCGTTCATTGCAATCGTGGACTCACGCTCAAAGTGCTCAATCGACACGAGGCGGCCCTGGCGAGCTTCGACCGAGCCATAGCGATCGATCCGCGAAACGCAATCGCGCATCTGGGCCGGGCGGAAACCTGCGGCGATCTTGGGCGCGGCGGCGACGCACTGGCGAGCTACGACGAGGCCATTGCGGCCAGCCCGGGTTTTTGGCCGGCGTTCTACGGTCGCGGAGTGGTGTTGCAGCAAGCCACACGGCTGGACGAGGCGATTGCCAGCTATGAGCAGGCCATCCGGCTCAAGCCCGATCACTTTCAAGCCCGAGTCAACCAAGCGCTGTCGCTGATGGCGCTCGGCAGGCTGGTCGAGGCCCTGCAGAGCTGTGATCAGGCGATCGCGCTGAAGCGCGACCACGGGCCCCTGTACCTGCTTCGCGGCAACCTACTGCGTGCACTCGACCAGAGGGCCGCTTCGCTGGCCAGCTACGATCAGGCCGTTCTCGTCGATCCGGGCAATGCGGAAGCACACTGCAACCGCGGCGCCGCTCTGCTGATCCTCAATAGGATAGAGGAGGCATTGTCCAGCCTCGACCGGGCGATCGCGATCAGGTCCGACTATGCCGAGGCCTACTTCCACCGCGGCTATGCGTCGCGCCTGCTCAATCGCTTCGAGTCCGCCGCCGCCGACTACAGGACGGTTGCCACACTGGCGCCGGATTTCCCGTTCCTGGCGGGTAGCCGTCTCGAGGCGAATGTGCATGTCTGCGAATGGGAGGAGTACCACACCCTCTTTGCGCAGATCGCCGCCGGCGCCGAAAACGACGCACAAGTCTCGCATCCGCTGATATTCATGGCACTGACGGACTCTGCGCGCCTGCAGCACAAAGTGGCACGCACCTGGGTGAAACACGCCTGCCCCGCCAATGCCGCGCTCGGTCCGATCCCGCCCCGGGCGGGGCCTCGCAAGCTCATCGTGGGCTACTTTTCCGCCGACTTTCATGAACATCCCATTGGCCGATTGCTGCCTGAATTGATCGAGATCCACGATCGCTCACGCTTTGAGATAGTCGCCTTTTCATTTGGCCCCAAGACGCGCGATGCCTGGCAGCAGCGGCTCATTCGGGCCTTCGATAAATTCCTGGAGGTGGAGGGCAGATCGAATCTCGAGATTGCCTCGCTTGCCCGGCATCTGAACGTCGATATCGCCGTCGATCTCAATGGCTTCTCGTTCAACAATCATGCGGATGTATTCGCCCTGCGCGCCGCGCCCCTGCAGGTGAACTACCTCGGTTATCTCGGAACCATGGGCGCGAGCTACATCGACTATGTCATCGCCGACCGCATCGTGGTGACGCCGGCCACCGAGGATCATTTCAGCGAAAAAGTCATCTATCTGCTGGATAGTCACCAGGTGAACGACCGCCAGAGGCAGATGGCCGATAAGATGTTCACCCGGGAAGAGCTGGGCTTGCCCCCGACGGGATTTGTCTTCTGCTGCTTCAACACCAGTTACAAGATTTCCCCAGCAACATTCGCCGGCTGGATGCGCATATTGACGGCCGCCCCGCACAGCGTGTTGCTTCTGCATGCCGGCAACGAAACGACCGAGACCAACCTGCGCGCCCACGCGGCGCGCCATGGAGTCGATCCGCAGCGGCTGGTTTTCTGCGGACGCTTGCCGCCCGCGGAGTATCTGGCGCGGTATCGCGCAGCCGATCTATTTCTGGACACACTGCCGTATAACGGGGGCACGACGGCGAGCGATGCGCTGTGGGCCGGTACGCCCGTCCTGACCTTGACAGGGGAGTCGTTTGCGAGCCGCATCGCCGCGAGCCTGCTCACGGCCCTCGGAGTACCGGAGCTCGTCACCTCGACGCAGGCGCAATATGAGCAACTCGCCGTCGAGCTCTGCTCGAGCCCGCAGCGGCTGGCCCAGATTGCGGCCAAAGTCCGCGACAATCGGCTCACCAGTTCGTTGTTCGACACTCCTCGATTCGCCCGCAACCTAGAGAGCGCGTACACGGCCATTCATGATCGATATGGGGCGGGATTGCCGCCGGACCACATCAGACTTTGATTGGCGGGGCACGCATCGATGTCCGGCATTGGCCGAGCCTACGGCGACGTGTCTTCCACCGCCACCCGGCGCACCGGTTTGAGTGCGACGGCCGGCACCATGAGCGCGACCCCAACGGTGATCACCGCCATGGTCAGCATGGCCCAGAATGTCAGGTTCAGCGAGTGTTGCAGCGCCAGGCGCAGTGCGGCGTCGCCGGGCATCGAGCCCGGCGGCATATCGATGAGCTGCCGCAGCTGATCCGAGGTCACGGGCTTGCCGCCCGTGGTACGGGCAAGCCCATGATTGAGCACCGCCCCGAGCACGGTCGCTCCCAGCGTGCTGCCCAGGTTGCGTGAAAACAGATTTGAGGCCGTCACGCTGCCGCGCTGCGACCAATCGACGATTTCCTGAATCAGCACCATTGAGCTGACACTGAGAAGTCCCATGCCGAGGCCCATGATCAGAGAACCGAGGCCGGCGATCAAGGGAGAACTGCGCGGCGTCAGGAGCACGAACAGCACGGCACCGGCGGGCAAGAGCAAGGTTCCCGCAATCAACAGCTGATTCAGCCCGAATCGGTGGAACAGGCGCGCGCACAGCGTGGCCCCGGCCGGCCAGCCAACCAGCATGGTCGTCAACGCGAGCCCCGCAATCACCGGCGATCGATGCAGGACAATTTGCACGTAGATGGGGACGAAGGTGGTCAATCCCATGAGAGACATGCCCGAGAGCAGAGCGACGCCATTGGCGGCCGCGATCGGCCGGTGGCTCCACAACGAGAAGGAAACCATCGGATTGGCGGTGCGCCGCTCTTGCAGTACGAAAGCCAGGGTGGACACGCAAAACACGGCGGCGGCCGCCGCGAGCGCCCCGGTGTCCGAAGTGCCGATCTTGGTCAGTCCCATCAACAATGAAGCCACCGCGATGGTGAATGTGGTCGCCCCCGCGATATCGATCGGGCGGCGCTCGTGTTCGGTGTTCTCGTGGAGGAAGGCGATGAAGCCGGCCGCCGCGATCAAGCCGATGGGGATGTTGATCCAGAATATCCAGGCCCAGGAAACGTTGCGGATGATGAGGCCGCCGATGACGGGCCCAAGCACCGCGGAAATCGCCCAAACGCTTGCCAGATAGCCCTGGACCTTGCCTCGTTCGCGCGCCGGATACAGATCGGCGACAATGATCATTGCGACGGGTTGCATCGCTCCGGCACCGATTCCCTGGATGAGCCGGAATAGGATCATGACCGGCATCGACCACGCGAAGCCGGCGAGCACCGAGCCCAAGCTGAAGATTGCGATGCCCGTCAGCATGATGGGCTTGCGGCCGTAGACATCGGCCAGATTGCCGAACACCACGGTGAGGGTAGTCTGGGCCAGCAGGAACGCCGAGAACACCCAACTATACAGGCGCAGTCCGCCCAGCTCCGACACGATTTGCGGCATGGCGGTCGATACGATGGTCGCCTCGACCGCCACCATGCACATCGATGCCATCACGGACGCGATGATGGGCGCCCGATTCCCGAATCGCGGCACTATGTCACCGTGGCGGCATTGAGCCGGCGGATTGCTCGAGGAGGCGGGTGAAGAGATAGAGCCGGGGCGTCACACTCGACAGGTCGATCCACTCATGGTCGGTGTGGAAGGCGTCGCCGACATAGCCAAGGCCATCCAATGCGGGAGTTCCGACCGATGAGACGACCGCGGACTCCGAGGCGCCGCCGTTTCCGGACAAGGCCACTGTCATGCCCAGCTCGGCATAAATGGCCTGAGCGCGCGCGCCCAGCGCCGCGATTTGCGCATTTTCCGTGAGCGGCGGATACGTGGTGCCATCCTCCGACACCGTGATGGTGGTGTCCGGCACGATGGCCGGCGCCAGCCCGGATTTGATCTTGTCCAGCACGGCGTAGAAGTCCTCGAGCTTGCGAAAGCGAACGTCGAGCGTCGCTTCGGCAGAGTCGGGGATGATGTTGCTGCGATCGCCTGCCTTGATGACGGTCAGATTCACCGTAACGCCGTCGCCGTTGTGCGGAAAGCGGCCTTCCAGCGCCGCGAGCTGATGCACCAGCTCGACGGCGGCGTTCCTGCCGTTTTGCGGGACCATGCCGGCATGAGCGGAGCGGCCCTTCACCAGGATCGAAATATCGCCGCCACCCTTTCGCCACACCGTGATGGCATCGGGCGGATCGCCCGGCTCCATGTTGAATTCGACGTCGTTCTGTTTGGCCAGCGTCTTGATCAGCTGCGTCGAGCCCGGGGAACCGAGCTCTTCGCTGTCATCGAGCAGCAGCGTAATGGTCGCGTAGTTCTTGAAGCCCAGGTCGTGCAGAATCTTGAGCGCGATCACGGCGTTGACGACGCCCGCCTTTTCGTCGCCGACCCCCGGGCCATGGGCGCGATTTCCTTCGATGCTGAACGGACGCGCCGCGACGGTGCCGGGACCGAAGACGGTGTCGATGTGGGCGATGATGAGGATCTTCGCCTTGCCGGTCCCGCGAAACACCGCCACGAGATTCGGCGGTAAATTGGCGGCCTCGGCCGGCTCGTAGCGGACTTCGGCGCCGCTCGATTGCAGCTGCGCCGCGAGGATTTCCTCCACCCGCTTGCCGCCCGCCACATCTCCGGATCCGGAGTCGATATTGACGATGCTCTTGAGCAGTTCCAGAGCGCCGTCGCGATTGGCCTCGGCGGCTCGGAATACTGCCTCATCCCGGTGGGCCGCGGCGTTCGCAACCCCGCTCGACACCAGCACCAAGCCGGCGCAGGCAATGCACGCCCTGAATGTCATCGTCATCGAATTTGAACTCCCGCGTTGAAGAAGTGCCGTGCGGCCAGGATCGCCCATCCATGCAGGCTCGCTGCGCCAGCCACTGCGATTGTGGATGGGCGGCGGCGGCCGCGCAACCCGAGCGCGATTTCCTCGTTCCGGCCCACCTATGTGACAATTGAGCCAGCGGGGGACGAATAACCAAACGTTGAAGGGGTGAAATGATGGATGTGACTCGACTCGCCGTCTTGCGGCGTTGGATTTCGCGCGCCTGCCCGGTGCTGCTATGCGTAAGCTGCTTCCTCACCGCGGGACCGGCGTCGGCCGACGAGGCGATGACCACTATTTTCTATCATGCCCAGGTATTCACCGCTGAATACGAGCACCCGTACGCCGAAGCAGTGGCGATTCGCGGCGACCGCATCCTCGCGGTGGGTGCGCTCGACGATGTTCAGAAGATTGCCGGCCCCGAGGCGCGCAGAGTCGACCTCAAGGGCAAATTTCTGATGCCGGGGATGATCGACGCCCACGCGCATCCGATCGCGGGCGGTGTGACGCTGATCCAGGCGAATTTCCCGGACACCGCCGACTCGATTCCAGCCTTGGTTCAATTCGTCGCCGACGAGATGCAGAAAAAGGAGAGCCGGCTCGGCGACGTGCTGGTGATCAATGGGCTCGATATCGGCTATTGGGCGCATGCCGCCGAAATCGACGCGGCGCTGAGCAACGGAGCGTTCGCCAAGCAGCCGATCGTCCTGTTCGGATCCGATGGGCACACCGCCTGGGCCAATCGGTTGGCGCGCACCCGCGCCGGCATCACGCAGAAGTATCTGCGCAGCTTGAAGCCGGAGGAGAGGCGTCTGTACGGCTGCGACGCTGCATTCAATCCAAACGGCTTCGCGGTCGACGCCGGCGAAAACAAGATCAATGAGAGCCTGCCGCCGCCGTCGCCCGAATCGATGCTCGAGGCGGGCCGGGCGGCGGTGCACTACATGAATGGGCTCGGTATCACCGGATGGCTCGACGCTGCGGCGGCGGGCGTCGTCGGAGGCGTCGTTCCCTTGAAGGCCGATGAGCCCGGATATCTCCCGGTCTATGAGGAACTCGCGCGGCGTGGCGAATTGACGGCGCATGTCGCCGCCTACCCCGTGGTCCAGCCCGATCTCGGCAACCCGCAGATCGACGTGGTCGAGGCTTTGCGCGCCCGCTACAAGAACATCCCGAATTTGACCATCCCGGGTCTGAAGGTATTCGCGGACGGAGTCGTGGAGATTCCGTCGCAAACCGCCGCGCTGACCAAGCCCTATGTAAACAGCGGCCACTACACGACCCCGATGTTCACCCCTGCGAAAATGAATGCCCTGGTGAGCGAAGCGTACCGGCGCGGGCTCACCGTTCACATTCATGCCATCGGCGATCTGGCGGTCAAAGAGAGCCTCGACGCCTTTGAGGCGGCCAGCAAGGCAAACCCGTCGAATACCCTGCCGTTCGTGCTGACTCATGCGCAATTCGTCGACCCGGAGGACATTCCGAGATTCGCCCAATTGCACGTGATCGCGGCGCTGCAGCTGCTGTGGGCGATCGCCGATCAGAGCACCAACGAACAAGTGAAGCCTTACATCGATCCGCAGATCTACCGCTGGATGTATCCTGCCCGATCGCTGCTCGACACCGGAGCCGTCATCGCCGGAGCCAGCGACTGGCCGGTCAGCTCCGCGGCCCCCTTCGCCGCGACTTATCAGGCCGAGACGCGCTCGGGACCCCAGGGCGTGCTCGACGCCGCGCAGCGAATGCCCCGGGAAGCCATGCTCTACGCGTACACGCGCAATGCCGCGCAGGCATTGAATCAACTGCGGGATATCGGCTCGCTCGCGCCGGGAAAGCGCGCCGACCTCGCACTCATCGATCGCGACGTACTAACCGTACCCGCGGAGGAGCTCAAGAACGCCGCCGTGGTCTTTACGATGTTCGGCGGCAAGATCGTGTACGGCCGGGAGCCCTGAGCATGCAGGCCATGCGCCCGGCACGTCTCTATCGCTACATCGTTCCGGGGCTGGTCATACAGGCCGTGATGGTCGGCGGGGGCTACGCCACGGGACGCGAACTCGTCGAGTTCTTCGTCTCCAAGGGGCCGCTGACCGGGCTGGCGGGCCTGGCGCTGACGGCACTGTGGATTAGCCTGGCTTCCATGGTCTCGTTCGAGCTGGCCCGCCAATATCGCGCCTTCGACTACCACAGCTTTTGCCGGATCTTTCTCGGCCGATTCTGGATTCTGTTCGAGATCGGCTACTACGCGCTGCTTCTCCTGGTGCTCTCGGTGCTATCGGCGGCGGCCGCCAAACTGCTGGCGCAGATGTTCGGCCTGCCGGAGCTGATCAATTCGATATTGTTCATGTCGACGGTTGCGATGGTCGTATTTTTCGGCAACAGCATCATCGAGAAAGTCATCTCGGTGTGGTCCATCGTGTTCTATGCGACCTATGGATCCATATTTGCCCTGGTGGTGTGGAAATTCGGGCCGCAGCTGCGCTCGGCGCTCGACGCCGTGCCGCTTGCCTGGCCGGAGGCGGCCGCGGACAGTTTCAGCTACACGGGCTACAACGTCGTCATCCTGCCCATACTCATTTTCGTCGCACGCAACTTTCAATCGCGGTCCGAGGCGCTGATCGCGGGCGCCGTGGCCGGTCCCCTGATTCTGCTGCCTGGCTTTGCCTCGCTCCTCGCCCTCTCGGCCTTCTACCCGGGGATTCTCACCGCACCCTTGCCCATTTCCATTGTGCTCGAACGCATCGCAAATCCCACGCTCACCGCGTGCGTGCAGATCGTGATTCTCGGCGCCTTCGTCAAGACCGGGGTGGGCCTCTTGCACGGCCTGAACGAGCGCTTTGCCCGGAGCGCGGCCGATCGCGGCCGGCCGCTGCCGAGCTACCTGAGGCCGGTGTTGGCATTCGCCGTCATGATCATCGCGGTGTTCGTGGCCTCTGCCGTCGGCATCATCAACCTGATCGGCCAAGGCTACCGCTATAGCTCTTATTTCTTTCTCGTGATCTTCTTTTTCCCGTTGATGATCCGAGGGCTGTGGCTGGCCGCCCTGCCTCGACTCGGGAGCGCCGCGGGCGAGCTCAACGGCGCCGAGGCGCCTCCGCCCCGGTGACGATCCAGCTCATGGGAATGTCGTGGGCCTGTGGAAAAATCGTGGGAATCGATGTCTCGGGAAATCCGACGCCGATGACCATGGGGTTGCCACCGATCGACGCCAGCGTCCGGTCGAAGAAGCCGCCGCCGTAGCCGAGACGGTAGCAGGCGGCATCGAAGCCCACCAGCGGGGCGACGAGCACCTGCGGTGTGATGTGCGGCCCTTCCGCGGGATAGGGTATGTTCCATAGTCCGCGGGTCATGGGGGCGTCGGGCCGCCACTCGCGAAACACCAGCGGCTGGCCCACGGCCAAGGCAATCGGGAGCGCGATGCGAATTCCCCGGGCGCTCGCCGCGCGCATCCAGGGCCGCAGGTCAGGCTCGGCGCGAATGGGCCAGTACACGCTGACGATGATTCCCGGCCCGCCGCCGATCAGCTCTTGCAGATTCTCGCCCATGGATTGGGCCAATTCCGTGCGGTGCTGGACGGATAGACCGAGCCTCAGGGCGAGGAGGCGTTCGCGCTCGGCCTTGCGCCAGCGGGCGACATCGCGCCCGGTTGGACGCTCGGAGGCCTCATCATTGACAGGGTGGTTCACGCATCGTCCTTGGCCGGCCAGGGCTCCGGAATATCAGGGCCGCAGGATAGCATCCATCGGCCGCCGCGACGGCCGGCACGATGGGACGTATAATTTGCGACGTCAAATGAAAATCGCCGCCATTTCCGACATCCACGGCAACCTGTTCGCACTCGATGCCGCGCTCGCGGACATCGATCGGCGCGGCGTCGATCTCATCGTCAATTTGGGCGACATTCTGTCCGGCCCGCTGCTGCCGTGCGAGACCGCCGATCGATTGATGGAGCTCGAGTTGCCGACGGTTCGCGGCAATCATGAACGCCAGGTCCTGTCGATGGCACCCGAAGACATGGGCGCCTCCGATCGATATGCCTACGACACGCTCACCGACCGGCACAAGAAATGGATCGGCGCGCTGCCGCCGGTGCTGCCCATGGCCGATGATGTATTTCTGTGCCATGCGACGCCTCAAAATGACGTCGACTGCTATCTCGAAGACATCGTCGGCGGCGAGCTTCGCCCGGCAGCCCGCGACCGTATCGAAGCACGCACGGGGACGTGTGCCGCCTCACTGATCTTTTGCGGTCATTCGCATATCCCCGGCGTGTCGCGTCTCGGCAGCGGCCAGGTCATCGTGAATCCCGGAAGCGTGGGCATCCAGGCATATGAGGGGCATCACCCGGGCCCGCACACGGTGCAACTCGGATCGCCGCATGCGCGCTATGCCATTGCCGAGCGGTCGCCCGCGGGCTGGCTCGTCGAGTTTGTCGCGCTACCCTATGATTGGGACGCGGCGGCGGGGCTCGCGCAGAAGCGGGGTAGGGCGGATTGGGAGCGTGCGCTGCGAACCGGGTATGTGCGTCCGGATTAGTCCGGCGACTTCTCCGAACCTGGCTACCATTGCGCCTTCTTCGGCAAATCGTCGTCTATGTTGTAGTAGTCCGACTTGTCGGCAAAGAATATGTGCTCCTCGATCTCGAGCCCGGTGGGGGTATCGAGCGTGCCGGCCGTGATGCTGATGTCATCGCGGCCGGCCAGTTTCCAAAAGAGATTTCCACCGCAGCCGCTGCAGAATCCGCGCTCGGCCGTGTCCGAGGATTTGTACCAGACCAGACGATCGGAATTCGTCAGCTCGATGTTGGCCGAGGGCGCGCTGGTCATGGCGGCAAAGTGTCCGCTGGTTCGCCGGCACTGCGAGCAATGACAGGCGATGACGCCCCGCAGCCCCCCTCGCACCCGATAGCGCACTCCGCCGCACAGGCAGCTGCCCGTATGAATCGCTCCAATTTCAGTCACTCTGTTCACTCCGATGATTGAGGAGATGGCTGGCGCCCGGAGGCGTCCATGGCCGGCGTGAGCGGAGCACCTGCGGGCAATGCAGCAAGAGGATTTCCCATGAACCTTTAAACCGTCTTGACGTCAGAGTGTCAATAGCGAGTTGCAACTGTCACGATAATGACACGGAGTGGCGCCGACCTTCGGGCGATTCCGCCGTTCGGACGCCAAGATCCGCTGGCACGCCGCTTGCTCCTGGTTTCTTGAAGTACCCAAAGGAGATTGGCCATGACCCCTTCCGCCCAAGTTCGGCAGCCGGACACGGTGTCCGCCGACGGTTCCATTCATGAGAGCGGCGCCTTCGCGGCGCACTTGAAGACCATCGAAAAGAAAATACCGCTGCGGTCGCGCTATGAGAATTTCATCGGCGGGAAATGGGTCGCCCCCGTCAAGGGCGGCTATTTCGACAATATTTCGCCGACTACGGGCCAGGTCATCTGCCGCATTGCACGCTCGCAGGCCGAGGACGTCGAGCGAGCCGTCGACGCCGCCCACGTGGCAGCCGATGGGTG
The DNA here is from genome assembly GCA_963837435.1 of uncultured Gammaproteobacteria bacterium. Classification (GTDB taxonomy): domain Bacteria; phylum Pseudomonadota; class Gammaproteobacteria; order Steroidobacterales; family Steroidobacteraceae; genus Bog-1198. The sequence continues at coordinate 135,715 of CAWINJ010000004.1, read as the reverse complement.
GGGCCGCACCGCCGTGGCGCAAAGGGCTCGCATCCTCAACAAGGTTGCAGACCGGATGGAGGAGTACCTGCCGTTCCTCGCGGCAGTCGAGACCTATGACAACGGCAAGCCCATCCGCGAAACCAATCTCGCGGACATGCCTCTGGCCGTGGATCACTTTCGCTACTTCGCCAGCTGCATCCGCGCCCAGGAGGGATCGCTGGGCGAGCTCGATGACGACACCGTGGCTTATCACTATCACGAGCCGCTCGGCGTCGTCGGGCAGATCATTCCTTGGAACTTCCCGATTCTCATGGCGGCATGGAAGCTTGCACCGGCGCTCGCTGCCGGCAACGCGGTGGTCATCAAGCCCGCCGAACAGACCCCGATGTCTCTGCTGGTGTTGGCGGAGCTCGTCCAAGACATTCTGCCGCCCGGGATATTGAACATCGTCAACGGGTTCGGCCTCGAGGCGGGCAAGCCCCTGGCTTCGAATCCGCGCATCGGCAAGGTCGCCTTCACGGGCGAAACGACGACCGGACGGCTGATCATGCAGTACGCCTCCGAGAACATAATTCCCGTCACCCTCGAGCTCGGCGGCAAGTCGCCGAACATATTCTTCGCGGACGTGATGCGCGAGGACGATGCCTTCGTCGACAAGGCGCTGGAAGGGTTCGCGATGTTCGCGCTCAATCAGGGCGAGGTGTGCACCTGCCCGTCCCGGGCTCTGGTACAGAAGTCGATTTATGAGCGCTTCATGGAACGCGCCGTGAAGAGGGTGCAATCCATCCGCCAAGGCGATCCGTATGAAATGAGCACGCAGATCGGTGCCCAGGCCTCCAACGATCAGTACGAAAAAATACTGTCCTACATCGATATCGGCAAGAAGGAGGGCGCCAAGGTCCTCACCGGCGGCGAGGCCAACAAGCTGCCGGGGGATCTGACCGGCGGCTACTACATCAAGCCCACGGTTTTCGAAGGGCACAACAAGATGCGGGTGTTCCAGGAAGAGATCTTCGGCCCGGTGGTGTCGGTTACCGTGTTCGACACGCCGGAACAGGCGCTCGAGATCGCGAACGACACCTTATACGGATTGGGTTCCGGAGTCTGGACGCGCGACTTGAACATGGCTTATCGGTTCGGCCGGGGCATCAAGGCCGGACGCGTCTGGACCAACTGCTATCACGCGTACCCTGCCCACGCGGCCTTCGGCGGCTACAAGAAGTCCGGCATCGGCAGGGAAACGCACAAGATGATGCTGGATCACTATCAGCAGACGAAGAACGTTCTCGTGAGCTACAGCGACAAGGCGCTGGGCTTTTTCTAGGTTTCTCGCCGGCGTAGGCTTGAGCTTGGCGGAGGTGGACGGGCCCGGAGCGACGCGGGCTCGTCCGCCCATTTGAACCCGAACCCGCGCGGAGCAGCCCTTGAATACCGTCATCCCCCTGGACCCCGGCCGAGTCGGCGTGACCGACGCCGCGCGCAAGCTCATCGAACAGTTGAAGAAAACCTACGGCCCGATCATGTTTCACCAATCGGGCGGCTGCTGCGACGGCAGCGCGCCCATGTGCTTTCAGGTGGGAGAATTCAAATTGGGCGGCGTCGACGAAAAGGTGGGTGAAATCGCCGGCTGCGAATTTTGGATGGACCGCGAGCAGTTCAAGCGATGGGCGCACACCCGCTGGACGGTCGACGTCGTGCCCGGACGCGGCGCGAGCTTCTCTCTCGAGGCCCCGTTGAACATGCGATTCCTGATCCGCTCGTCGCTTTGCGCGGCGCCCTCCGGCAAACCGCAACCCGCCTCCGAACCAGATCCCTGAATCAGGCGCGGTGCTTGAGCAGCGGCGGCGACAGTCGGGCCATGTTCGTCGAAGCGGACGCTGCGTGGCGCCGCAGGTGCGAGTACGGCCGGCTGACGATGGCGCGCAGAAGCTCGCCGACCGCCGCAGGTGCAAATTCACACCACTCGATACCGAATTCACGTTTGTATTTGCGCGCCACATAGGCTTCGATGAATGGGGAATGGTGCTTCGGCCATAGGGGCAGCACGATGGCAATCTGGATGCGTGTCAGCACTCGCGCTTCGAAATCCACTTCGACGCGCGCGCCGCTGACGCTCAGATCGGCCAGACGCCCGGTCCTCACGGCGTACCGGTGGGCTGTCACCCGGGCCGGAAAATCAACCAGTATTCGTTCGCCCCATCGATGTTCCATGAGGCCATGATTTCATCCGGTCGCGGCCCTCCCCATCGGACAAACACCGAAACGCCCCGCGATATTTCTTACAGGCCTGTCGCCCATGCGCGACAGCGCACGGCCGGGGGCAAGGCGCGCCGCGCGCGGGGTGAAGGGACGTTCGATTAGAATCGACGAGACAGGTACAGCAGCCCGGTGTAGATCTTGTAGAAACTGTCTGGCCTGGGGCCTTGCGGATCGGTTGCCAGCACGTGGTCGCGCGCCACATTCTGTGCAAGGCGCAAATCAACGCCCAAATCCCATTTCGGCAGGACATTTCGCCACATCGCACCCGTTCCGAAATAGACCGAATAGGCCGGTGTCGCGAGATTGTAGCGGGCAACGCCTCCGAACAAACCTACCGCGAAGGAGTCCGTTATTCGATACCGGTAGTCAATGGCGCGCACCCCGACGAGCGAATGGCCGTCGACTTCATCCACCTCCAGGCGTACACCCAAATCATTGTTCGCGGAGACCGCGCGGCGGGCACCCAGGCCAAAATGAGGATCGAGGGCCCAGCTGCTCGTGGTGATAGGGATGCCCGGTTCCAAGTCGGTGCGCACTCTATTGACGTTCATGCCGGCGTCGACGAATAGCTCCGCTCCGTGCTGCTCGGGCGCGCCGCTGTAGGAGTCTTCGTTGAGCGTGCCGTCGTCGCGGGTATGTTCGTCGCCGCCGTAGCGAACGAAGGCGGAGAGCCGGGTGAAGGCCGTGCCGTAGACATCGCGGCCTCCGAACAACTCGCCGCCCACGGTGACATCCTTCCAAGGACGTGAATACCGCACGGTAAAATCATAGTACCGGTGGTACGGAAAAGGCGTGTTCGCCGCCGAGTAGGTCCGGGTATCGCCGCCGTAGTAGCTTTGATTGGCGAGCGTTCGTACCTGCTCTTCCAGGTAGCCGCCGAACGGCGGTTCCCAGCCCACACGCAGCATGAAGCTGCGCGCGCCCACGCCGTCCCCGAAGTTGCGCTGATCCGCTCCCCAGTTGCCGAGCACCAGGCCGTCATTGGTCATGCCGTCCAGGAAGATATTGTGCACGTACCAAATATTCTGCCACTCGGAGAATTCGAACGTTGCGTCGAAGTAGCGGGCAACTCGCGGCACGTCGATTCCGGCGGTGAGCGCCGCATTGCCGAGCAGGTAGCTGCCGCCGTCCGAGTTGTCTTCGCCGGCGTACTGAAAATACACCGCAAAGGGGGTCTTGCCGGGAAAAAGAAAGCGGCTGACATAAGAAGCCTGCTGATTCCCCTGCGTCTGCGACAGGCCGCTCGGCTTGAAGAAATCGCGCAGCAGGAAGCTCGTGGACTGCGGCAGGTCGCTGCCGCCGCCGTATTCCAGGAATCTATTGAGGCCGAGGGACCAGCCGGAAAACGGCTCTATCGACAATTGCGTGCCGAACAGACGCGGACTACCGCTGCTTAGGTCGCCGTTGTAGAGGATGTTATCGCCCGACTGCGACAGGCGCGTCAAAAAGAACTCGTACTGGAACCCGAGCCGGGTGAGGGGCTCGGAATTCGACAGCGTTACCGAAGGGGTGGTCGGGGCTTCGGTGCTGATGAGCATGCTGCTGTCGGTCGCCGGCGAGAGCCAGTGGTCGCGGTAGCCGATGTCGATTTGCGCCCAATTGAAGCCGAAGCTCAGCATCGAACCGGTGGGTACGGTGCGGCCCTTATAGGCGACCGCGCCGCCGCTGATGAGCAGATAATCGCTCGGCTGCACGAAACCCTGCGCCGACAGCTCCCAGGGGCTGCTGGCCGGAAGGCCGTGCTCGTTGGGTACGATGACTCCGGTTGCATCGTGGCTCACGGAGCCGGTCGCGCTTGCATGCGTCACCGCGTAATCGCGCGTGTAGCGCTGCAAATACCGCTTGACCTTGGTGCACAAAGGCTTGTCGACCATGCATGCCTGAGGCAGCGCGTCCTCCACCAACTGGACGGCAAATGGCCGCTTGAGGATGGGTTCGTCCGCGAGGATGAGCACCCGCTCGATCTGCCGTTCCATTTCCGGTTCGAGGTTCAGCGGCAAGTAGGCGCTCAGTCCGCTCGCCGAGGCGGTTTGCGTCAGCGAAGCCAAAACGCCGGCAATCGCGATTGCCGGCCCCGATGCCTTGATCCATGACAGGACGATATTCAAGTGACTCCGCCGGCTGCTTTGCGATCGCGGCAGTACACGATATGACGTGTCGCATCGTCAAGGTCTTTGTTAGGCTGGATGTCCGCCAAAGGTGGGGTTTGCCGCCGATCATATGAACGTCATCCAGACAGAGCGTTTGGTGCTGCGCCAGCTCGAGCCGCAAGACGCAGGATTCATTCTGGAACTGCTCAACGAGGCGCAGTTCCTGCGATACATCGGCGACAAGGGAGTCAGAACCCTCGACGATGCGCGCGCATATATTTCCAAAGGGCCCAGGGACAGCTACGAGAGGCACGGCTATGGTTTGTACGCCGCCTGCCTGCTTGATGGCACGCCGGCCGGAATTTGCGGCCTGGTGAGGCGCGACGGTCTCGAGGACGCGGACGTGGGGTTCGCATTTCTCTCGCGGCACTGCGCGAAAGGATATGCCGTTGAATCCGCGTCGGCGGTATTGGCCCACGCCAGGCGCGTGCTGCGACTGCAGCGGATCGTCGCCATCACGTCGCCCGAAAACTTCGCCTCGATCGCCGTGCTCGAGAAAATCGGCCTGAAGTTCCAACGCATGATCCGTCTCGCGGAGCACAGCCCCGAGCTCAAACTATTCGCGCCCGAATCGGGCTGATCCACGTACACTATTGAGCCGTCTCGCGGAGTTGCCCATGCACCCATTTCCCCATCGCTACGTCGTCAATGCAGCCGTGCACCCGGCCGGAGACGTGCCGCTGTCCGCGGACGGCGTCAGAATCATCGAATCCGCTCCACCGAAGGAATTCGACGGTCCGGGCAATCAATGGTCGCCCGAGGGCTTGCTGACCGCGGCCGTGGCGGATTGCTTCGTTCTGGGCTTTCGCGCGATCGCGGCGGCCTCCAAATTCGCGTGGCTCAGCCTCGAGTCGCGCACCGAGGGCACTCTGGATCGCATCGAAGGCAAGATGCGCTTCACCCGCTTCGACACCCACGCCAAATTGACGATACCCGGCGGCGCCGATGTCGAGCGCGCCAAGAAGCTTCTGGAAAAAGCCGAACAGACCTGCCTGATCGCCAACTCCCTCAACGGCGATCGCCACCTGACGGTTGAAGTCACCACGGCGTAGTTACATCGACTCAGTGACACAGAGTCCGGAGGGATGGGCCGACGTACATTACCGGGCGAATATCCTCACCGGGTCAACATCACCGTGCCGAGGTACCGGGTGCTTCGCTCAATCGTCCATGAGGAAGCTGCGCAACTGCTCGCTGCGGCTGGGGTGGCGCAGCTTGCGCAACGCCTTGGCTTCGATCTGGCGTATCCGTTCGCGCGTCACGTCGAACTGCTTGCCAACCTCTTCGAGAGTGTGGTCGGTGTTCATGTCGATGCCGAAACGCATGCGCAGCACCTTGGCCTCGCGCGGCGTCAGCTGTGCCAGCACCGAGTGCGTGGTCTCGCGCAGGGACTCGGTGGTCGCGGAATCGATCGGCGAGGACACCGAGGTGTCCTCGATGAAGTCGCCCAAATGCGAATCCTCGTCGTCGCCGATGGGCGTTTCCATGGAGATCGGCTCCTTGGCGATCTTGAGGACCTTGCGCACCTTGTCCTCCGGCATTTCCATGCGCACGGCCAGCTCTTCCGGAGTGGGCTCGCGGCCCATCTCCTGCAGCATCTGCCGCGATATGCGGTTCAGCTTGTTGATCGTTTCGATCATGTGCACGGGTATGCGTATGGTGCGCGCCTGGTCGGCGATCGATCGTGTGATGGCCTGGCGTATCCACCAGGTTGCATACGTCGAGAATTTGTAGCCGCGCCGATATTCGAACTTGTCGACGGCCTTCATCAGGCCGATGTTGCCTTCCTGGATCAAATCCAGGAACTGCAGGCCGCGGTTGGTATATTTCTTGGCGATTGAAATAACCAGGCGCAAATTGGCCTCGACCATTTCCTTCTTGGCGCGGCGCGCCTTGGCCTCGCCGATGGAGACCTCGCGGTTGATTTCCTTGATCTCGCTGATCAGCACGTGGAACAGGCCTTCCAGTTCCTTCAGCTTGTTCTGGCGGCGCTCCACCTCATCCTTGAACTTGGCGAGCGGCCCCGAATAGCGCTTCTTGGCCTTGATGTGCTTGTCGAGCCAGCGCGTGCTGGTTTCGTTCTTCGGAAAGGTCGAAATGAAGTCCTTGCGCGGCATGCCCGCCTGCTTGATGCAAAGGAACATGATTTCCTTCTCGAGCAGGCGCACTTCGGTCACGTGCTGGCGCAGATTGTCGATCAATTGGTCGAACATCTTCGGGCTGAGCTTCAATTCCATCAGCTCGCCGCAGATCTTCTTGCGGATTTTCAGGGTCTTCGGGTCCTTCGATCCCAGCTTGTCGAGCGCATTCAAGAACTGGTGGTGGATCTTCGCGATCGAGCTGAAGCGCTTCGCGGCTTCCTCGGGATCCGGACCGGTGTCGATGGCCTCTTCGTCTTCATCGCCATCGGCCTCGTCATCGTCGTTGGCGGCTTCTTCGCGCTCGAGCGCCATCATTTTCGGGTTTTGCGGCTGGGCGATCTCATCCGGCGCATTCGGATCGACGAAGCCGACGATGACGTCGACGAGGCGCATCTGGCCGGCCTTGACGGTTTCATAGTGCCGCAACAGCAGATCGTAGGTGCCGGGGTAGCTGCCGAGCGCGATCTTGACCGCTTCCAGGCCCTCTTCGATGCGCTTGGCGATGCGGATCTCGCCCTCGCGGGTCAGCAATTCCACGGTGCCCATTTCGCGCATGTACATGCGCACCGGATCGGTGGTGCGGCCGAATTCCGCGTCCAGGTTGGCGAGCGCCGCCGTGGCCTCTTCCACCGCCTCTTCGTCGGGCGCCGCGGTGGCGTCGGTCAGCAGCAAGGACTCGGCGTCCGGCGCCTTCTCATACACCGGAATACCCATGTCGTTGATCATGTTGACGATATCTTCGATCTGTTCGGGATCGACGATTTCGCTCGGCAAATGATCGTTGACTTCAGCGTAGGTGAGGTAGCCCTGTTCCTTGCCGCGCGCAATCAACAACTTCAGTTGCGACTGACGCTCGTCCGCGATTTGAGTCGCTGTGCCTGCCGGCGCTTTTTTGATCAAGGTGGACGCCTCGTTGGAGATCTGGATATTAAAATGCAAGCCGACAAGTATACGATTCTGGGCATTCCGTAGCCACTACGCTTGGGCTCGAGGGGGGCTCAGGAGCGGCCCCGGGACTTGAGAAGCAAGCTTAATTCGGCCTTTTCGTCATAATTCAAGCCCAATTCCTCCGCTTTTCGCAATAAATCGTCCATCCGGCGGCCTGGACCGTATTCCTCCTGCAGCTTTTCGACCGCCATGCGCAATTCCTTAGCGGCAGCGTCGGCCTCCGCCACCAGGGGGTCTGCCATGGCAAGCTCGGCCAGGCGGCCGTATTCGGGACGGTCCCGCCAGCGCTCGAGCAGCATCGCGGTGCTGGGGCTGGCCGCCGCCGCCGCTTGCAGCAGCAGCTCCCTGAGCACGGCAACTCCCGGTTTGTCGACCTGGCCGAGTGCGTCGGGGTCCTTGACCGCCGCCGCCGCGGCGGGGTGATGCAGCACCAAAGTGATGGCCTGGGTCAGTAAATTGCCCCGTCCGACACTCATTCGACTGCGGCGCTGGACGGCGAGTTCCGGTCTGCCGGCGAGGGGTCGCGGATCGCCCGTGACGAACGATTTCTTGAGCGCCGCGGCCGGTATGCCGACCCGCGCGGCCAGGCTGTCGGCGAGCATTTCCCGGTAAATCCCCTCGGGCATCCGCGAGAACAGGGGCGCCGCCAGCGCCTTGAGCTTTGCGCGTCCGTCGACGTGCTCGAGGTTCACCTCGGCCTCGAGCTGTTGGATCAGATACTCGGACAGCGGCAGGGCGGTGTTGAGCCGGCTCTCGAACGCCTGGGAGCCCTCTTCGGCCACCAGGGTGTCGGGGTCATGCCCCTCGGGCAGAAACATGAACTTCAGCTCGCGGCCATCGCGCGCCAACGGCAGGGAGTTCTCCAAGGCCCGCCAGGCCGCCTGACGACCGGCACGATCCCCGTCGAAGCAGAAGATCACCTCGCTGGTCAGCCTGAAGATCTTGTTGAGGTGTTCCTGGGTGGTCGCCGTCCCCAAGGTCGCCACGGCGTACGTGATCCCCGCCTGGTGCAGGCGGACCACGTCCATGTAGCCCTCGACTATCATCAAGCGCCGGAAATCCGCCCGCGCCTGCCGCGCCTCGTACAGGCCATACAGTTCGCGCCCCTTGTGAAACAGCGGGGTTTCCGGGGAATTGAGGTACTTGGGCTCGCCTTGATCGATGATTCTCCCGCCGAAGCCGATGACGCGGCCGCGAGAATCGCGAATGGGAAACATCAACCGGTCACGGAAGCGATCGTAAAAGCCGGCCGCCCGCTCCCCGCCTCGCGTGTCACGCTCGATGATCATGCCAAGCTGCAGGATTTCCCGTCTTTCCTCTTCCTGCGATCCGAAGCGGTTGAGCAGGGCGTCCCAAGAGTCCGGGGCGTATCCCAGCGCAAATGTGGCGGCGGTTTTCGCGTCGATTCCACGCGACTGCACGTACTTTCGCGCGCGGGCATTGTCCGCCAGGTTCTGCTCGAAAAAACGCGCGATTCGCGTCATGACTCCGTGCAGATCGGCGCCGCCCGCGTCGCGGGGCCCGAGCGCCTCGCGCGGAATTTCCAGGCCGGCGCGCTGCGCCAGGTCCGCCACGGCATCGACGAACTCCATCTTTTCGTACTGCATGAGAAAGCCGATCGCGGTGCCATGCGCGCCGCAGCCGAAGCAATGGTAGAACTGCTTGTCCGGGCTGACCCAGAAAGAAGGCGATTTCTCGTTGTGGAACGGGCAGCAGGCCTTGAATTCGCGCCCGGCCTTTTTTAAAGGAACCCGTGCGCCGATGATCTCGACGATATCGGAGCGGGCGACGACTTCGTCGATGAAGGCCTGTGGAATGCGGCCGGCCATGGACCGACTGCGATCAACCGCCGAGCTTGGCTTTGATTTTAGACCCGACCATGGCCATGTCGGCCCTGCCCTGCGCCTTGCCCTTGATGAGGGCCATGACCTTGCCCATGTCCTTGATGCTGGCGGCGCCGATTGCGGCGATGGCCTCTTTGATCAGGGCGTCGATTTCGGTATCGCTCAATTGGGACGGCAGGTAGCCCTGCAGGAGCGTAATTTCCGCCGCTTCCTTTTCCACCAAGTCCTGGCGGTTGCCCGCCTGGAACTGCACCAGCGACTCCTTGCGCTGCTTGATCATTTTATCGAGGACGCTCAGCACCTGAGCATCGTCGAGGGCGATCCGCTCATCGACTTCGCGCTGTTTGATGGCCGATGTGATCATGCGGATGACGCCGAGCCGCTCCTTTTCGCCGGAGCGCATCGCCGCCTTCATGTCATCCGTAATGCGCTCTTTGAGAGACATCCTGACGCGGACACGCCCTCAGTAGGGCGTTCGAGCCGGGGCCGCCGCCGGGGCGCTCTGCGGAGGGGCGCCGGTGCCGCGCATATTCTCCCGGGACAGGCGCTTCAAATGCCTTTTTACCGCCGCTGCCTTTTTTCGCTTACGTTCCTGGGTGGGCTTCTCGTAGAATTCACGTCGCCGAAGCTCGGTGAGGACGCCCGCTTTTTCACAGGCACGCTTGAAGCGGCGCAAGGCGGCGTCAAAATACTCATTCTCGCGAACACGAACGCTGGGCATTCAAACCTCAAAATGTATGGCGCAGCCGCCGGCATTCGGCGACAGGGGGGCGCATTCTAAGGTGCGCCCCCGCAAAAGGCAAAGGTGGCGCGGGTGCTCGGGTCAAGGGGCGGTTGAAATGCGATCTTGCAGGGTTTATGCGTGTTATAGGAATTGAGAGCTCCTGCGACGAAACGGCGGTCGCCGTCTATGACGCCGAGGGGGGCCTGCTGTCCCATCGCCTGCATAGCCAGATCGCAATGCACCAAGCCTATGGCGGCGTCGTGCCTGAACTGGCCTCGCGCGACCATGTTCGGCGGCTGCTGCCCCTGGTCCGCGAGGCGCTGGCCGAGGCCCGGTCCGACCGGGAGTCGATTGATGGGGTGGCCTACACGGCAGGCCCGGGCCTGATCGGGGCCTTGTTGGTCGGGGCGAGCTTTGCCGCCGCCCTGGGGCGAGCCTGGGGCAAGCCGGCGATCGGCATACATCACTTGGAAGGCCACCTGCTGGCGCCGCTGTTGGAGCCGGACCCGCCTGCGTTTCCCTTTCTGGCACTACTCGTGTCAGGCGGACATACCCAGCTGGTGGATGTGGCGGGACTTGGTCAGTACCGGATTCTGGGTGAGACCTTGGACGATGCCGCCGGCGAGGCCTTCGACAAGACCGCGAAGCTCTTGGGATTGCCGTATCCGGGCGGCGCGGCTTTGGCTCGGCTGGCCGAGACCGGGCACGGCGACGGCTTCGTGTTTCCGCGGCCCATGCTCGACCGGCCCGGCCTCGATTTCAGTTTCAGTGGCTTGAAAACCGCCGCCCTAGTAGCCTTGCGGGGCCGCGTTTTGGACGACGCGATCCGAGCAGACGTTGCGCGCGGTTTCCAGGAAGCAGTGGTCGAGACTCTGGTTGAGAAATGCCGGCGTGCGCTCGAGGCGACTGGCCACCGTCGCCTGGTCATCGCCGGCGGGGTCGGCGCCAATCGCGCCTTGCGCGAGCGGCTGGCCGGGGTGGCGCGTGGCTTGGGTGCGGAATTGCGTTTTCCCCGCACCGAGTTCTGCACGGACAACGGGGCAATGATTGCACTGGCAGGGTGTCTGCGATTGGCGGCCGGCATGTACCGCGGCGGCGGCATCGAGGCGCGGGCACATTGGGAGCTGGGGGACGCCGGCGCAACAGGCGACGGTGGAGGGACAGGGGCCGGCGGAGCGACAGGGGTTTAGGCGGAGCGACAGGGGTTTAGGCGGAGCGACAGGGGTTTAGACGGGGCAACAGGGGTTTAGACGGGGCAATGGACAAAATCTTCATACACGCTCTCAAGACCGAGGCCATCATCGGCATCTTCGACTGGGAGCGGCAGGTCAAGCAGACCGTCATCGTCGACATCGAGATCAGCGCCGATATCCGCAAGGCCGCCTTGTCCGATTCCATCGAGGACACGCTCAACTACAAGCGCGTCGCGAAGCGCGTGCTGTCGTTCGTCGAGGAGTCGAAATTTCACCTGGTCGAGACTCTGGCCGAACACATCGCCATGCTGATGCTGGAGGAATTCAGCGTTGCCTGGGTGCGCATCTCGCTGAGCAAACCGGGCGCCATCCGCAGCTCGCGCGACGTGGGCGTGGTGCTCGAGAGAGATCGCGGCGACCTCGAGAACTGGCGCGCACGGGCGGCGGTCAAGCCCTAGGCTTGCTCGGACGCCGCCGCCCATGCCGCAAAGGATTCTTCTCGACGCGCCGCTGTCCTGGCGTCAAGTCGCCGACGTGGCGCAGGGCGCGCCGCTGGCTCTGTCCGCGGGCGCGCAAGCCCGTATCCTCAAGGCTCGCTCGCTGGTCGACTCGATCGTTCTCAAGGGCCTGCGTGCGTATGGCGTGAACACCGGGGTGGGCGCGCTATGCGAGGTGGTAGTGGGCCAATCCAAGCAGGAGCAGCTGTCGCGCAATATATTGATGAGCCATGCCGTGGGCGTGGGACCGGCACTCGCCTCGATCGAGGTACGCGCCATCATGGCGGCCGCCATCAACAATTTTGCACACGGCTTTTCCGGCGTTCGCCCCGTGGTCGTCGAACGGCTCATCGCCTTGCTTGCCCAGGACTGCGTCCCTGAGGTGCCGGCCGGCGGATCGGTGGGATACCTCACTCACATGGCGCATATCGCGCTGGTGCTGATCGGCGCAGGGTCGGCCCGCTTCCAAGGCCGATTCCTGAGCGGCGCGGACGCGCTGCAGTCGATGCAGCTGGCACCGCTGGTTCTGGGCGCCAAGGAGGGGCTGAGTCTGGTCAACGGGACTCCCTGCGCCACCGGCCTCTCGGCGCTTGCCCTCGGACGGGTGGGAAGCTTGCTCGACTGGGCGGACGCCGCCGCGGCCATGACATTCGAAAATCTGCAAGGTCAGGCCGCGGCATTCGATGCCGATGCTTTGGGATTGCGCGTTTCGGCAGGGGTTGCCCAGGTCGGCGAGAGGTTGCGCACACTGTTGGGCGGCAGCGCCATTCTTCGGCACAGCGCCGGCCGGCGCACCCAGGACCCCTTGAGCCTGCGGGCCGTCCCGCAGGTGCACGGCGCCACCCGCGATCTGTTCGCCCAAGCGGTCCGGGTGGTAGACGATGAATTGTCCTCGGTGACCGACAATCCCGTCGTGGTCGGCACGGCCGATGAGCCGCGCGCCCTGTCCGGCGCGAACGCCGTGGGTGCGGCGCTCGGCCTGATGGCCGATTCGCTCGGCATTGCGGTGGCGCAAATGGCGGCCATGTCGGAGCGGCGCGTGGACCGCCTCGTAAACCCCTTGGTGAGCAACTTGCCGGCCTTTCTCGCGGCCGACGATGGCGCGGGGTCGGGATTCATGATCGCCCAGTACACGGCGGTCTCGCTGGCGGCCGAGAATCGCCGCCTTGCGGCGCCTTCGAGCTTGGACGCAGGCGTCACCTCGGGCTTGCAGGAGGATCATCTCAGCCACGCGACGCCGGGGGTCCTGAAGCTGCTCAAGATCATCGACAATGCGGAGATCATCCTGGCGATCGAATTGCTGGCTGCGGCGCAGGCCTATGAGCTGCAGCGCTCCTCCTTGGCCCGAGCGGCGCAGACCGATGCTCTGTATCGCAGGATTCGCGCCATCGTCCCTTCATACAATGACGATCGGCCCCTGGGGGCCGACATACAGAAGGCCCGTGAGTTGCTGCAGGGTCCCCTGCCGGCCCAGCGCTAGATGCCGCGACCGCCGTCGACTGCGATGATCTGACCCGTGATGTACGGCGCGTCCTTCGCCAGAAACAGGGCGGTACGTGCAATATCCTGGGGGGTGCCATGGCGCTTCAGAGCGGTCTTGTCGATGATCTCGCGCTTCAGTCCATCGTCCATGTCGCCTTCCGGCCAGAGTACCGGCCCCGGCGCAATGCCGTTGACCCGGATCTCGGGTCCCAACTCGCGCGCCAATGCACGCGTCAGCATGGCGAGTCCCGCTTTGGCAGTGCTGTATACCGGGTGCGCCTTCAGCGGACGCATGCCGTGAATGTCGATCATGTTGATGATGAGCCCGCGCTGCTTGGACAAGCTGGGCGCGGCCGCCTGGGAGAGAAACAGGGGGGCCTTCAAGTTGCTGCCCATGAGGTCGTCCCATTGCGGCAGCGTGATATGGCCCACCGGCGTCGGATAGAAGCTCGATGCGTTGTTGATCAGAATATCCAGCCGCCCGAATTCCTGCAGGGCGGCGGCCACCAATCGTTCCGGCGCCTCCGGGGCCAACAAATGCGCCGCATGAATCGCGGCGGAGTGGGGCCGCGCTTGATTGAATTGGTCCGCCAAAGCAATGGCGGCGGCGGCCGACGAGCGATAATGAATCAATATATTGGCGCCCGCCGCGTGCAGAGTGCACGCTATCTCGGCGCCGACCCGGCGCGCCCCGCCGGTGATCAGCACCACCTGGTCCCGCAACGAAGAATTCTCGATACTAGGTTTCATGCGCAGCAACGATACGCCAATGGCCTGGCAGCGTGAACTCGCTCTGACCGAGGCGCAGGCAGAGCATTGCGCGCGCGTGGGCGCGTACCTTTCGGAGCAGATCCGTGCCGCCGGCGGCTGGCTGAGCTTCGAGCGATTCATGGAGGCGGCGCTGTATGCGCCGGGCCTGGGCTACTACAGCGCGGGAGCCCACAAATTGGGCGCCGGCGGCGACTTCACGACCGCGCCGGAAATCTCGCGGCTGTTCGGCGCCTGCGTGGCGCGGCAGTGCGGTGAGATCCTGAGTGCTCTCGGCGGAGGGTCCATCCTGGAAATCGGCGCCGGCAGCGGACGCCTCGCCGCGGATATTCTGTTGCGACTCGAGGCCCTCCGGAGGTTGCCCGCCGAGTATCGGATTCTCGAAATCAGCGCGGACCTGCGCGAGCGCCAGCGCCGCTACCTCGAGCAATGCCTGCCGCGCTTGCTGGGGCGGGTCAAGTGGCTCGACCATCCGCCGACAGAACCCTTCGATGGCCTCATACTCGCCAATGAAGTGCTGGACGCATTGCCCGTGGCGCGCTTTCGCTGGTGTCGCGACGGGGTGGAGGAAATCGGAGTCGCGATCGCGGAGGGGGAATTCGCTTGGGAGCCGCGGGCGGCGAATGCGGGGATGGCGCAGATCTGCCGGCGCCTGTCGCAGTCCGGCGGCGGCTGGGAGGACGGCTATGTGTCGGAATTCTGTCCGCGCCTCGGCGCGTGGACGCACGATGTCACCCGATCCCTGCGGGCAGGAGCGGTACTGTGGTTCGACTATGGTCTGCCTCGATCGCAGTACTACCTGCCGGAACGGCATGAGGGCACCTTGCTGTGCCATTTCCAGCATCGCGCGCATGGCGATCTGCTTTGCCATCCCGGATTGCAGGACATCACGGCCTGGGTGGACTTTACATTGCTCGCCGAGGCCTCCCGCGCGGCCGGCTTCTCCCTCTCAGGCTTCGCGACCCAGAGCTATTTCTTGGCGGGTCTGGGAGTGGGCGAGGAAATGCAAACCCTGGCTGGCGGCGATGCCCATGAATTTGCGCGCCTGGCAAATCAGGCGCGCCAGTTGATGCTGCCGGGGGAAATGGGCGAGCGCTTCAAGGCCATGGCGTGGCTGCGCGGCTTGGAGTTGCCGATGTCCGGCTTTGCACTTCAGGATCTGCGCCACACGCTGTGACATCCGTGAAAGGACCGCAATGACAGGGATTGAATTGGCCGCCGCCCACCGCGGACGGCGTTTCGATGGCCACGTCGTCGGATGGCTGGTCGTGACCTACCCACTGTTCTACGCCCTGGGATTCCTGTCCAAGAGCGGTTCCGGAACGGCGGCGATCTGGCCGGCGCACGCGGTGGCCTTCGCTGCCTATGTGCTGCTGCCGGTGCGCCTGTGGTTGGCCATATCTCTCGGCACAGTGTCCTGGGAGTTGCTGTCGAGACCGTTTCTGTATTGGGCGACTACCCGCTCCCACAGCGGGCTCATCGTCACCTGCAGCCTTGCCCTGGCCAACATCCTGACTGCCCTGGTTCCGGCCTATCTTGCGCGGATCATGCGCCTCTATCGCCGAGAAGATCGCTTTGCACTGGTGATCTCGCCGCTGTGGATCATTGCGCTGTTCGTCGGCGGACTGCCGGGCGCCCTGGTCGGTGCGGCGACCCGGGCCCATGTCGTTGGAATCGCACTGGCGCCGGCGGATCTGGGGCTTTGGATGCTGGCATCCGTGCTCACCATCGTGACTTTCGGACCCATGATGTTCGGGCTGCTGCTCGGATTTGAGGAGCCAACCGCCATACCGGCGCGAGCCTGGGAGGGCTGGGCCGTGTCGGCCGTCGTGCTCGCGCTGTTCGCATGTCTTGCCGTCTTGCCGTGGCCGGCGGCCGATCCGCTCGGGGAGCCGATGCTGTTCGCGGCTCCGCTTGCGTGGCTCGCCCTGCGGTTCTCGCGCCGGGCGACGAATCTCGGGGTGGTGATCGTGGCCACGGGCGTCGTGATCTTTGCGGACTACGGAATGGGCATCTATCGGGACTTGCTCCACATCGCCGGCTGGGGCGACGTCGTCATCTCGATCGATGTGTTCCTGGTCATCGGCTGCGGCGGGGCTCTGCTCGTCAATTTGATGATGCTGAAGCAGCGCGCGCTGCTCGATGATCTCGCGCAGGAGCACATGGCGCTGCGCGACCACGCGCGTGCCGTAGGGGTGGCTGAGGAGACGGCGCGCCGCAAGACGGCGGCAGACCTGCACGACGGCATCGGGCAGGTGCTGGCCGGCCAGAGCATGACATTGGCGGCCATGCGCGCGCATGCGGGCCACCCGCCGCTCAGCGTGCTGCTCGAGGAGGCGACCAAGGCTTCTCGCGAGGCGCAGGAGGGCCTACGGGTGATGATTCAAGACCTAACCCCGCCGGGGCTGGATCAGGCCTCGCTCGCCGAGACGCTGCGCTGGCTGGCCGATTTCTTCGGCTCACGCTTCGGATTCGAAGTGGCCTGGCGCCTGACCGGCACCGCGGAACTGCCGCGCGAGCGGATCCGGTTGATTTATCGCAGTATCCGGGAGCTGCTGATGAACGCCCGCAAGCACTCGCAGCGGCAGTGCGCCGAGGTGGAAGTCGACGTCTCGGCGGATATGGTGGAGATTACCGTCGTCGATGAAGGCGTCGGGTTCGACCCGCGGCGGGTCGAGGGCAAGTCCGGGAAGCGTTTCGGCCTCCTCCAATTGCGCGAGCGCCTGCGTGCGGCGGGCGGCACGCTCGCCCTGGACACCGTCATCGGGGAGGGCTGCCGGGTGACGGTGCGGCTGCCGTCGGACGGGTGACAATGCCGGATTTAGACAGGATCATGGCGAGTTCGGATCAGGTGCCGGGCGGATTTCGAGGTAGGATCGGCCCGAGGGGGGACTAGCCCCGGCTCGGAAGGTTGATCGGGTCGTCGATTCGGCGGCGCGCACTGTCGAACAATATTCAATATATCTGGGGATACAGCATGAACTCGAACCCAAAGCTATCGTGTGCAATTGCAGCGATTCTGGGCGGCCTTTCCAGCGGGGCCGTGTACGCCGATGTGCCCGCGCCGGCACCGGCGCAGACACCGGCTCCGGCGGCCGCGGCAGATACCGGCACCGACACGCTGCAGGAGATCACCGTCACCGCGCAGCACCGCAACGAGAGCATGCAGAACGTGCCGATCTCGATGCAGGCGTTCACCGGCCAGGCCTTGCAGCAGCTGAACATCCAGACGTTCGACGACTACATCAAGTATCTGCCGAACGTGACCAGCGCGAACAACGGACCCGGCCAAAACGAGGTGTTCATGCGCGGCCTGAGCGCCGGCTCGCAGGCCAGCCAGGGCAGCGCCGCAACCGGATTGTGGCCCAATGTCGCCATCTATCTGGACAATCAGTCCGCTCAGGTCCCGAATCGCAATCTCGACATCTATGCGGCGGACTTGAATCGCATCGAGGTGCTGGAGGGTCCCCAAGGTACGCTGTTCGGCGCCGGTGCCGAGGCGGGCGTGATCCGCTACATCACCAACGAACCCAAGCTCGATGTCACCGAGGGCAGCGTCAAGGCTGGCTACGGAGTCACCGCGCATGGCGATCCGAATACCGACGCGACGGCGGTGATCAACCTGCCGCTGATCGAGGGCACGATGGCGGTGCGCGCCGTCATCTACGACGACCATCGCGGCGGCTATATCGACAACGTGCCGGCGACCTTCACGCGCAAGAACACCGATATCGGCATCCACTACGCCGGCTATCCGGCGGTCAACGGCGCTTGTCCGGACGGACAGCCGAACAACGGCTACTGCGTGCCGCCGGGAAGCCCCTCGATCAACAACAACAACTTGGTGGGTAATGCCATCAACCCCGTCGACTATCAGGGAATCCGGGCCGAACTGCTCTACAAGTTCAACGAGGACTGGAACCTCTTGATCACCCAGTCGTACCAGGACATGAATTCGCAGGGCGTCTTCTATCAGCAGCCCAATGCCTCGGATGGCGGTGCCTTGGCGCCGCTCGAGGTCACGCTCTTCAACCCAACCTACGACAAGGATGAGTTCGAGAGCACTGCGTGGACCCTGAACGGGAAGTTCGGCCCGATCTCGGCCGTCTACACCGGCGGCTACCTCGACCGCAACGTCCACCAGGCCGGCGACTACACCAATTACGCCCGCGGCGTGTATGCCGATTACTATCAGTGCGTTCCCACCACCTGTTACTCGCCGAGCTCATCCTGGCTCTCCGTCGAAAAGAACGAACACATCCAGAACGAGCTGCGCTTCAGCACGCCGGATGATTGGCGTTTGCGCGGCATCGCCGGCGTCTTTGTCGAGGACAACAAGCTCTACGACCAGACCACCTGGATGTACAAGAACCTACCCGCGTGCACTTCGAACGGCGCACCCGGCACGCCGGGCAATACCGACTGCCTCACGAACGTCGGCACCTTCCCCGGTTCGTACGTGCAGAATCCGGGGGTCCAGGGGGATGGCACCTCTTTCTACCAGGACCAGTATCGCGACACCAAGCAGACGGCTTTCTTCGCCTCCGCCGATTTCGACATCATTCCGAAGGTCTTGACGATCACGGCCGGCACGCGCCATTTCCAGTTCGAGAACAACAATCAAGGCAGCATCCTGTCGAGCTTCGATTGCTTCGAGGGGGGCGCGCCCGCGGGCGGTTGCTATGGTGCCGCCAGCTACAATCTCAACGCCCAGAATCTGCGCGATACCGAATCGGGCTTCAAGAGCCGCGGCAACATCACCTGGCACATCACGCCGGATATGATGCTGTACTACACGTATTCGCAGGGTTTTCGCCCGGGCGGCTTCAATCAAAACGGCGGCGCCGAGCACGCCATCGGGCCGGATGGCGTGGCGCAGTACCTGATTCCCCGCTCGTTCGCCTCCGATGATCTGACCAACAACGAGATCGGCTGGAAGACGGAATTTCTCGACCATCGGCTGCAGTGGAACGGCGCCGTGTACCGCGAGAACTGGAACAACGTGCAGATCGAGTTCTTCAACCCCGGGGTGGTCGGCAATCTCTTTTACGACACCAACGGCCAAAATTTCCTGATCAAAGGTATCGAGACCTCACTGGTGTTCCGAGTGGTGAGCGGTCTGACGCTGCAAGCCGCGGGATCCTGGAATCAGAGCAGGCAGCAGAACTCGCCCGCACTGATCGACAATAACCCCGCGAGCGCGAACTACGGCAAGCCGATCACGCAGGTGTGCGGCGCCGGCGGCACCGGCTGCACGCCGGTCACCAATCCGTTCGGCCCGATCGGCGCCCCGAGCGCCGACGCGCCGCCGCTTCAGTTCAGCCTGCGCGCCCGCTACGAGTGGAGCATTGGGTCGGACTACACCGCGTTCGTTCAGGCTGGCGCCACGCATCAAGGCATTTCGTTCACCCAGGCAGGATCGAACCCCACGATTTTGGCGGGCGGAACCGTTGCGACCTCGAGGGGGCGGTTTGAGATGCCCGCTTATTCGACCGCCAACGCCTCGGCCGGTATCGCCAAGGATCCTTGGTGGGTGAACGTGTATGTCGAGAACCTCGGCAACTCCAATGCCAGCACCTTCATCAGCACCGATCAATTCATCGTCGAGCAGACTCCCCTTCGTCCGCGCGTCATCGGCGGCTCGTTCGGGTACAAATTCTGAGCTCGGCTATCGCGGCGGCACGCCTCTGATGCAAGCGCTCCGCGATTTTGGCACCGTCGTGCGCGGCGATGTCCTCGGGCGCGGGCTTGATCGCCGCCGCCGCGTCGCGTGCCGCGAGCAAGTATCCGCGCTGAGGGTAGGCGGTGCTTTCCAGCCCGGCACGGCCGCGCGAATCCGCCTCGCAGGCTAGCAACGCCTGCGCAAATCGCTCCGGGCGGCGAAACGCATCGGCGCGCTCCATGAATTCCAGGATGGTTTTCGGCCGCAGCTCGAAGGCGCGGTGGACGATGCCGTGGTAGCGCGCCACGATGACGCTCAGGTCGCGGTATTCCCCGGGCAGCCGCAGGCGGTCGGCCAGCGCTTCGATCAGGGACACACTGCGCTCCTCGTGCCCTCGATGGCCCGGCCATTCCTCCCGCGGCGTCGTGCCCTTGCCCAGGTCGTGCACCAGCGCCGCGAACCGAACCTTGGTGTCGGGGCTCAGCAAGACGGCCTGGTCCAGCACCATCAACGTATGCAGTCCGGTGTCGATCTCCGGGTGCCACTGCGCCGGCTGCGGCACGCCGAAAAGCGCGTCGATTTCCGGAAAGATGGGCCGCAATGCGCCGCACGCGCGCAGCACTCGGAAGAATTCGCCGGCCCCGGGCTCGCGTAGCGCCTTCTCGGTTTCCTGCCAGACCCGCTCCGGCACCAGAGCCTCGACTTCGCGCCGCTCCACCATGGCGCGCATCAGTTCCAGGGTTTCCGGGGCGACCCGAAAGCCCAACGGCAGGAAGCGCGCCGCGAAGCGTGCCACGCGCAATATGCGTACGGGATCCTCCACAAAGGCGGGGGACACGTGGCGCAGCAGCCGCGCATCCAGATCGCGCTTGCCGCCATGCGGATCGACCAGCGTGCCGTCGGCCGCTCGAGCGATGGCATTGATGGTCAAGTCGCGGCGCCCGAGATCCTCCTCGAGCGTAACCTGCGGCCCGAACTCCACGGTAAACCCGCGATAGCCGGGCGCCACCTTGCGCTCGAGCCGCGCCAGGGCATGCTCCTCCTGGGTGTCGGGATGCAGGAACACCGGGAAATCGCGGCCCACCTCACGGTAGTTCAGGCGCAGCAGTTCCTCGCGCGTACCGCCGACGACAACCCAATCACGCTCCTTGACGGTCAGCCCCAGCAAGGCGTCCCGAACGGCACCGCCAACCAGATACACTTGCATGCGTGAATAGTAGCAGCATAGCCGCCACGATCCGTGCGGCCTTGATGGTTGCCCTGATCGCGGCCTGCAGCGGCGGCTGCTACCTGCTGCAAAGCGCCCAGGGCCAGCTGGATCTGATGTCCAAGCGCGTACCCATCGCTCGCGTGATCGCCAAGCCGTCGACTCCCCCCGCCTTGCGCTCCCAGCTCGAGGCGGTGGCCGCCATACGCGATTTCGCCAGCCGCGAACTGGGGCTCCCGGACAATGGCAGCTATCGCAGCTATGCGGACGTGGGCCGCCGCTATGTGGTGTGGAACGTGGTGGCCGCGCCCGAGTTCTCGGTCGAGCCCAAGCAGTGGTGCTACCCCATCGTGGGCTGCGTCGCCTATCGCGGCTACTTCGTCGAAAGTAGGGCGCGCCGCTTCGCTGCCCGCCTGGTCAGCCAGGGTCTGGATGTCACGGTCGGAGGCGTCGCGGCCTATTCGACGCTGGGCCATTTCGACGACCCCGTGCTCAATACCATGATGGGCTGGAGCGATGTCGAACTTGCGTCGATCATATTCCACGAGCTCACCCACCAGCTGCTGTACGTGCGCAACGACTCATCTTTCAATGAGGCGCTCGCCACCACCGTGGAGGAAGAGGGCGTGCGGCGTTGGCTGCAGGCGCAAGGCCGCGAGGCGGATTTGGCCGAGCATCTCGTGCAGCAGGAGCATTACGCCAAGGTCATCGATCTATTGAGCGCGACCCGCGCCGAGCTGCGCACCGTGTACGCTTCCGGTCTGGCGCCCGGACCGATGCGCGATAAGAAGCGCGCCGCGTTCGACTCCATGCGCGCGTCTTTCGCGCGCATGAAAGCCGGATGGGGCGGGCACGCCCCGTTCGAATCGTGGTTCGACGAGGACCTCAATAATGCCAACCTGGCGTCGATCGCCACGTACTACACCTGCGTACCCGGCTTCGAGCGCGAGCTGAAGGCCGCGGGCGGCGACCTCGCCGCCTTCTACACCCGAGTCCGCGCGCTTGCGAAACTCGATCAAAAGAAACGCGATGCCATCGTGTGCGGCGATCACGAGTAAACGAGGCTCAGGTGAAACAGCAGCGTCAGGCCGAACACTATGCTGACCGCGAGAAACCCCTGCGCGACCCTTGCGGCGAGATTGATTTCGTTCATGATGCACTCCGAATGGTGAGCTGATCCCGGCAAGCGACACATTGCTGCATGGGCCAACTCCGAACAAACGCAATGGCTGATCGCGGGTTAAGGAATACTTAAAATGACGAGCGCCTACAATCGATTGCCGCTGGCCGCCTTGCGGGTATTCGAGGCGGTGGCGGCTCGACTGAGCTTCTCCGCCGCAGCCGAAGCGCTCAACGTCACGCCTGCCGCCGTCAGCCAACAGATCAAGGCCCTGGAGGGGTATATCCAGGTGCCCCTGTTCCGGCGCAACGGCCGGCGTGTGGAGATCACGGAAGAGGGCATGGAATTGCTGCCCGCGGTGAGAGCCGGCCTCGAGAAGCTCGAATCCGCCCTGCAACAAATGAAGCATCACCGCCGTGCCGGGCCGCTTCAAATCAGCACGCTGGCCTCCTTCCTACAGATCTGGCTGCTGCCGCGCATCCGCTCCTTTCGGCGCAAATACCCCAACGTCGAGCTGCGCTTTCACACTTCCCGGGAGCTGGTGGATTTCTCGCGCACCACCAATCATGTTGCCATCCGCTTCGGGCGCGGCAACTATCAAAATGTGCACAGCGAGAAGATCCTCGACGATTGGCTGGTGCCGGTCGCGAGCCCGGATCTCATCAAGCAACATGGAATGATCGAGCGCGGATCGAACCTGGCAAAATTTCCGCTGCTCGAAAGCGGCGATGAACCGTGGAGCGTTTGGAGCCAGAGCGATGAGGAGGCGGCCTGGCTGTCGCGGGCGCCGAGCATCGAGGACTCGGCCGGGCTTCTGGCCGCGGCGGAAGAGGGCCTGGGATACGCTCTGGCTCGATGGACGTTGGTCACCCGCGCGCTGCACAAGGGCACCCTGCGGCTCGCGGGAAATGGCGCGCTCTCTTACGGCTCGGCATACTACTTCGTGTGCCCGAAGAATTTCCTGGCGCTGCCCAAAGTGGCGCAATTTCGCGAATGGCTCATCGGCGCCGCGCGCGATTTCCCGAGACCGGATGCAACGGATGCGCGCTAGGCATGGATGATGTGCGCCGCGCATTCGAAGCCCGCCATCGAACCGCAAATCGACGCTCTCATGCGCCGTTATCGGGGTGCCGTGCCGGGTGCCGGCGTCGGCGTGTTGCTCGATGGGGTACCCATCGTGCGCCGCGCATATGGCCTTGCGGACCTCGAGCAGGGAGTCGCCGCGACCACCGCCACCAACTACCGTCTGGCGTCGATGACCAAGCAGTTCACCGCGGCCGCCATACTGCTGCTGGCCGAGGCCGGCCGGCTGTCGATCGACGAGCCGATACGCCATTGGCTGCCCACTTTGCCGCATGCCGCCGATGAAATCGCGGTCCGCCATCTGCTCGCGCATACATCCGGGCTCATCGATTTCGAGGATGTGATTCCCGACGGAACGACCGCGCAGCTGCGCGATGCCG
This sequence comes from uncultured Gammaproteobacteria bacterium, assembly GCA_963837435.1. Lineage (GTDB taxonomy): Bacteria > Pseudomonadota > Gammaproteobacteria > Steroidobacterales > Steroidobacteraceae > Bog-1198. Next base: position 112,275 of record CAWINJ010000004.1, on the reverse strand, counting down.
ATGTGCTCGAGCTGCTCGAGGCGCAAGATCGGCTGTATTTCCCGCCGGGAACCGCTCACCGCTACAGCAACAGCGGCTACGTGTTGCTGGCGCTCATCGTCGGCCGCGCGGCGGCGCTGGATTTTGCCTCGTTCCTGCGCGAGCGAATTTTCCGGCCGCTCGGCATGCACAATACGGTGGCTTTTGAAGCAGGCGTTTCCAGCGTCGCACACCGCGCCTTCGGCTACAGCGCCGCCATGGACTCATGGAGGCGCGCCGATCAGAGCTTGACGAGCGCGACCCTCGGCGACGGCGGCATCTATTCTTGCATCGATGACCTGATGAAATGGGATGCCGCGCTCGACGACGACCGGCTGCTGCAGCCGGCGTCGCTGCGCCTCGCATTCCAGCCGGCCGCCATGAGCGCCGACCCCGCCGTTCAATACGGATTTGGCTGGCGCATCACCGGCGGCACTCGCTGGCATTCGGGCGAGACGACGGGGTTTCGCAATGTCATCGTACGCCAGCCCGAACGACGCCTCAGCGTCATCGTGCTGACGAACCGTGACGATCCGGAGCCCTACCCAACGGCCCTGGCAATTGCCCGGGCGTTTCAAAATCCGATGTAGGGTCCGCCCGCTAGGGTGCAAGCAGCGCGGTTGCCAGAGCGTCGACCCCCGTGCGCACCGGATCGCACACCGGCAGGCCCAGCTCGCCCGTCAGCCGTCGGAAGTACTCGGCACAATCGGCGTCGGGCAGGCTCGAGGTGTTGATGCTCAAGCCCACGCAACGCACGGCGGGGTTGGTCAGACGGCCGGCACGCAGATAGTCGTCGATCGCCACCCGCAGGTCGGGAATCGGGAAATCCGGGTATTCGTCGATGGTCCGGCGCGAGGGGTCGTGGCATAGCACGATGGCGTCGGGTTGCGAACCATGCAGCAAGCCGAGAGTGACGCCGGCATATGCCGGGTGGTAGAGCGAACCCTGTCCCTCGATCACGTCCCAGTGACCGGGTGCATTGTCGGGCGAGAGGTGTTCGGCCGCGCCCGCGATGAAGTCCGCCACCACCGCGTCGATTGCGATCCCCTCTCCGGAAATCATGATGCCGGTTTGACCGGTCGCTCTGAAGGAGGCCGCGACGCCGCGCGCCTCGAGGTTCCTCGCGAGGGCGAGCGCCGTGTACTTCTTGCCGAGCGCGCAGTCCGTGCCCACGGTCAGGACCCGCTTGCCGCTGCGCTTACGGCCGCTCGCAGCGCCGTAAGTTCTTTCGCCATGCCGCACGTCGATCAGCCGAACGGCGCGCCGCGCGGCGGCCTGCACCAGCTCCGGGAAGGAGTTCAATCGCGTGTGAAGGCCGCTGACGACATCGAGGCCGGCTTCGGCGGCGGCCGCCAATTCGGCGACCCAATGCGGCGGAAGTGTGCCGCCGGTCGGGGCAATGCCGACGATGATGGAACCGGCGCCCTTCGCGGCGGCCTGTTGCGGGGACAGGCGCGCGAGGCCCAGGGTTACGCCGCAGCCGGGCAAGCTCCACTCGCCCACGACATCGTCGGGGCACCAGTCCTTGAGGCCGAACGCGGTCTTGGCCGTCAATCTGTCCTGAACATCGCCGAGAAAAAGCAGGTAAGGCTTGCGCAATCGATGCATTGTTCTTGGTCCGATGGGTTACCGCCGGATCGCCGCGTTGCGGCCCGCGCTCGCGCGGTTGTGGCTGAGGCGGGCGTTGTCTTCGAGAGCGCCCAGATACTGGCGCGCCGAAGCCAGCATCGACTGCGGTTTGAACCCCAGCTTGGCGAAGCCGTCCTCGGTGCAAACGCTGTCGACCGTCAGCGAGCGATAATTGTCGCTCGAGAACGGCCGCCCCGGGACGAAGTCCATCATCAGCGCCTGGACTCGCGCCACCGCATCCGGCAAACCGAGGATCCATCGGCGCCGGCCCGTGAGCTTGGCCACCAGATCGACGATCTCGCGCAGGCTGTAGACCTGCGGGCCGCCGAGTTCGTAGGTTTGCCGGTTCCCGGCGCCGCCGTGCAGGCAGCGCAGCATCGCCTCGATCACATCGTCGACCAGCACCGGCTGAAAGCGAGCATGCGGTTTTGCCAGGGGAAAGATCAGCGGGACCGACGCGAGCAGGCCCGCGAAGCGAGTCAGGAACGAATCGCCGGGCCCGAACATCACGGAGGGCTTGAAGATGGTCCAGTCCAGAGGAAAGGCCGCCTCGCGGATCAGCTGCTCCGAATCGCCTTTGGAGCGCAGATAGTAGCTTGGGGCATCGGCGGCGGCCTTCAGGGCGGATACCTGCAGCAGCCGGGTCACGCCCGCCGAACGCGCCGCCAGCAACACACTGCGGGTCAGATCGGTGTGCGCGTGCCGGAAGCCGGAGCCGCCGAAGCCGCGCTCATTGAGTATCCCGACGAGATTGATCACGACATCCTTGCCGCGGAAATGCTCGCTCAGCTGCGCTTCGTCGTACACATCGCTGTTCGTCAAGGTCAGTCCCGGCAGCACCAGCAAGTGTTTGTGCTGCTCCCGGTCGCGCGATAGCACCGTGACCTGGCGGCCGTCCTTGATCAGGCGCGCGACCAGCCGGGTTCCGAGAAATCCCGTGCCGCCGAGAACGATGATGGATTGCGCAGGCATTGGATCACCGAATTTGAATCAATTGCGTGGCGGAGCCGCGCCGCAGGTTCAGGACCAGGACATTGGCATTCTTCGCCGCTTCCTTGAAGGTCTTGGTGTCGGTGACCGGTGTGCGGCCCACGCCGACGATCAAATCGTTGGCGCGCAGCCCATTTTGCGCGGCCGGGCTGCCATCCTGAATGGTTTTCACCACTACGCCCCCGCCATCGGGTGCATCGCCGAGTTCCGCGCCTTCCAGCCCCTTGCTGATCTCGGCGGCGTTGGCCATCTCGAGATCGCCGCGCTCGGCGATGAGCGCCGTGACCTTGCGCTGCTTGCCGTCGCGCAGCAGCCCGATGTCGACCTTGTCGCCGATGCGCAGCATGCCGATGGTGTTGCGCAGCTCGGTTGCGTCTTTCATGGTGACGCCATTGATCGAGGTGATGATGTCGCCGGTCTTGACCCCGGCGCGCTCGGCGGCGGAGCCTTGCACGACCCCCGCGACCAGGGCGCCGCTCGATTCGGTAAGCCCGAATTCCTTGGCGATGTCCGGCGTCACGTTGTAGATGTTGACCCCGAGCACGCCGCGCTTCACCTGGCCATACTTGATCAGCTGGTCCATGACGCCCTTGACCATGTTGACCGGGATCGCGAAGCCGATGCCGATGTTGCCGCCGCTGCGCGACAGGATGGCCGAGTTGATGCCGACCAGCTCGCCGCGCAAATTCACCAAGGCGCCGCCGGAATTGCCGGGATTGATGGAAGCGTCCGTCTGAATGAAGTCCTCGTAGCCGTCGGGGTTGATGCCGGTGCGGCCGAGAGCGCTGACGATGCCCGCGGTCACCGTGTGCTGCAGCCCGAAGGGGTTGCCGATGGCGACGACATAGTCTCCGACCTCGAGTCGGGTCGAGTCTCCGAGCGTGATGGCGATCAGATTCGGCTGCTTGGCCTGCAAGACGGCGATGTCCGCACCTTCATCGCTGCCGATGACCTTGGCGGAAAAGGTCCGGTCGTCGAGCAGGGTGATGGTGATCTCGCTGGCGTTCTCCACCACGTGATAATTGGTGATGATGTAGCCGTTCTTGGCGTCGACGATGACGCCCGAGCCCGCGCTTTGGAACTGCCGCTCGCGCGGCCTCGAATCGGGAGGCACATCGAAGAAGCGCCGGAAAAATGGATCGTCGAGCAGCGGGTTGCGCTGGCCTGGCTCTTCTTTGATGGTGCCGCGGGTCGCGATGTTGACCACTGTGGGCGAAATGCGCTTGACCATCGGTGCAAGCGAGGGCATCGGCGCGGCATCCGCGGCGGCCGCCGGCGCGGCGGCGTACGCGCGGCCGGCAACGATGGCGGCCGGTCCGGCCATGACGGCCGCGGCGAGCGCCGCCACGGCAAAATTCAGACGCAGATTCATGCCCAGTCCCTTCCGTTGATCGTTCTGTGCCGGCGCGCCGAGGCCGGACGAATCCGTCCGGCCTCGGTGCCGCCAGCATCGCCCCCGATATTACACGGAAGAATGCGTCCGGCGGACCCTCTTAGGCGGCTTCCACCGTAATCCGACGCGGCTGCTCCTGCGCCAATTTCGGAATTGCGACTTCCAGCACACCGTTGACGAATTTCGCCTTGATGTTCTGGGCGTCGGCCGAATCCGGCAAGCTGAAGCGGCGCTGGAATGCACCCGCGATGCGCTCGATGCGGCGATAGCCTTCGCGCGACTCGGTCCGGGCGTTCTCACGCTGCCCGCGAATGGTCAGCACACCTTGGTCGGCGGTGATTTCCACCGCTTTGGGATCCACTCCGGGCAGATCCACGTGCAAGGCGAACTGATTCGCCTCCTCATGAATGTCCACGGGCGGCAGCCAGGCGCCGGAATCCGTGGCCGTGGTCAACGGTGCACCGAACAAGCGATCGATGTCTTTTTGGAGCCGGCTGACAAGCGCCCATGGCTCATAACGTACGACGGTCATTACTGTTACTCCTCGATAAAGTGTTGCTATGGCGTTCGTGCCAAATCGGTTTTCAAAATCGCGCGCTTGACACCGACGTTGGGCCGTGAGCGCATATTTCAACGGAGGCCGCGAGCGTCGGCGGCCCGGCGCGAGGCGCGCGCGGGGCGGCAAAGTGAGACGCAGTTCAAAGTCAATGGGACATAATGTGGATAAGGTGTGCAAACACAAGATGTTGCGATTGGTGTTTTTTCCCCTTGACCAAGCGTTCCGGAAGTGTAATCAGCCAATTTCTCGGGACATATTTGTAAGTAATTGATATATATGCTTTTTTTATATGAAAAAAACTGTGAAAAAAGTCTTGACGCTGATTGCCGAGGCGCCGTACCCTCTTCCTCCGCACACAACATGTTGTGGTCGGCGGTTCGAGTAAGTCCCCCATCGTCCGTGATCCAGTAGAAGCTATTTTTATCCGCGGGACCGCCCGCATTGTGTGTTCTGTCTTCAGCTTGAGAATTATAAGGGAGCGGCTTTAATACCCATGAATACGGTGGTCAAAATACAGCCCAAAGACGTTGGCGATATTTCGTTCCAAGAAGCGTCATTCGACATCTGGGACAAGAAATATCGTCTGACCGCGAAGGATGGTTCGCCCATCGACGGCACGATGGACGACACCTATAAGCGCGTCGCGCGCGCGCTCGCCGATGTCGAGAACGAAGAATGCCGCGAGCAGTGGTACGAGTCGTTTCTGTGGGCGCTGCGCCACGGCGCGATTCCTGCCGGCCGCGTCACTTCGAACGCAGGCGCGCTCGAGCACAAACCCGCCACGTCGACCATCAACTGCACGGTATCCGGCACCATCCGCGATTCCATGGACGACATCTTGAACAAGGTGCATGAGGCTGGCCTCACACTGAAAGCCGGCTGCGGCATCGGCTATGAATTCTCGACCTTGAGGCCGCGCGGCGCCTACGTGTCCGGCGCCGGCGCCTACACCTCCGGTCCTTTGTCGTTCATGGATATATACGACAAGATGTGCTTTACCGTGTCCTCGGCCGGCGGACGCCGCGGCGCACAGATGGGCACCTTCGACATCGGCCACCCGGACGTGCTCGAGTTCATCCGCGCCAAGCGCGAGAATGGCCGCCTGCGGCAATTCAACCTGTCCTTGCTCGTCACCGACGAGTTCATGAAGGCCGTCAAGAGCAACGGCGATTGGCAATTGGCGTTTCCGCTGGGGCTGCAGGAATTCGAGGCGGAGCGGCCCGATCTTGGCGACGCGTCGAAGTTCGTGTGGCGCGAATGGCCGTACACCGAAGGCTATGTGGCGAACGAAGAGGGCTTGGTGGCCTGCAAGATCTACAAGACCTTGCCGGCCCGCCGCGTGTGGGATGTGATCATGTCCTCGACGTACGACTTCGCCGAGCCGGGCTTCATCCTCATCGACAGGGTCAATGAGATGAACAACAATTGGTGGACCGAGAACATCCGGGCCACCAATCCCTGCGGCGAGCAGCCGTTGCCGGCCTATGGCTCCTGCCTCTTGGGGTCGGTCAATCTCACCAAATTCGTGGTCGATCCGTTCACGGACAATGCGCGATTCGATTGGGAAACCTATCGCAAGGTGGTGAAGGTATTCACCCGCATGCTCGACAACGTGGTCGAGATCAATGGCCTGCCGCTGGCGCCGCAACGCGACGAAATCACCCGCAAGCGCCGCCACGGCATGGGGTTCCTGGGATTGGGCTCGAGCATCACCATGCTGTGCATGAAGTACGGCTCGAAGAAATCGGTGGCGTTTTCCCAGAACGTGTCGCGCGAAATGGCGGTTGCCGGCTGGGAAGCAGCCCTCGATCTGGCGCGCGAGAAGGGTCCCGCGCCCATCATGAACGAGGAATTCACGGTGACGCGCGCGATGCTGCGCAAGCGGCCCGAGATGGTCAAGGACGGCTGGCGCGTCGGCGCGCGCGTACCCGGCCGGGTGCTGCACGCGCGCTACAGCCGCTACATGCAGCGCATCGCCGAAGCGTCGCCCGAATTGGTGGATGAGCTCGCCGAAGTCGGCGCGCGCTTTACGCATCACACCTCGATCGCCCCGACGGGCACGATCTCGCTGTCGCTCGCCAACAACGCATCGAACGGCATCGAGCCCTCGTTCGCACATCACTATTTCCGCAATGTGATCCGCGAGGGCAAGAAGTCGAAAGAGAAGATCGACGTGTTCTCGTTCGAACTGCTGGCATACCGCGAGCTGGTGAACTCGCGCGCCATGCCGCAGTCGCAGAATCCCGCCGAAAAGCTGCCCGATTATTTCATTTCCGCGGACGACATCGGTCCGAAGGAGCATGTCGACATCCAGGCGGCGGCGCAGATGTGGGTGGATTCCTCGATATCCAAGACGGCGAACGTTCCCACCGACTACAAGTACGAGGATTTCAAGGATATCTACATGTACGCCTTCGAGCAGGGTCTCAAGGGCTGCACCACGTTTCGCTTCAACCCGGAAGCCTTCCAGGGCGTATTGGTCAAAGAAGACGACCTCAAGAACACTACTTACGTGTTCACCCTGGAGGACGGCACGGAAATCGAGGCGAAGGGCGATCAAGAGATCGAATACGACGGCGAAATGCACACCGCCGCCAATCTCTTCGATGCGCTGAAAGAAGGCTACTACGGGAAGTTCTGATCATGGCTCACATCAAAATCGACAAGAAGATCGCCAAGTACCGCGTCCAGAAGCCGGAAGCGAAGGACGCGCCCGCGGCGGCGCTGAAGGAAGCGCCGAAGACTCAGGACAATGTGATTTGGATGCACGAGAAGCTCGAGCGGCCCGAGGTGCTGATCGGCTCCACGTACAAGATCAAGACGCCGGTTTCCGATCACGCCATGTACGTCACCATCAATGACATCGTACTCAACGAGGGCACGCCGCACGAGCAGCGCCGGCCGTTCGAGGTGTTCATCAACTCGAAGAATCTCGACCATTTCCAGTGGATCGTCGCGCTGACCCGGGTCATTTCCGCCGTGTTCCGCAAGGGCGGCGACACCACCTTCCTGGTGGATGAATTGAAGGCCGTGTTCGATCCCAAGGGCGGCTACTGGCAGCCGGGCGGCAAGTTCATGCCCTCGACCATCGCCGAGCTGGGCTACGTGATCGAGCGCCACCTGCAATCCATCGGGCTGCTCAAGAAGCCCGAGCTCGACGTTCACCAGCGCAAGCTCGTGCAGGAGAAGCGCGCGGAGTTCGAAGCCCGCAGCAAGCAGACCGACGCCTTCTCCAAGTCGCACTTTCCCGAGGGTGCGCAGCTGTGCGCCAAGTGCAGCACCGCCGCCGTCGTGATGATGGACGGCTGCAACACCTGCTTGAATTGCGGCGATTCGAAGTGCGGGTAGCCCGCTAGCCTCGCCCGGCGCGGGGCGGGTTCGCGAGAACCGCCCGGCGGTGAGATTCTCCCATCAACGCACTGCGAGCGTGTCGCGCCGCCACGCCACGTCCTGCCACTGGCCGAAGTCGCGCAGCAGCTCCGGGCTGCCGGCCTGCCGCACCAGGGCGAGATCGTCGAGCCGCAGTTCCTCGAAGCGCAGCCGGAACCGCCCGCGTTCCTTCGCCTCCCGCGCGATGAGCAGGCGTCTCGGACCCGGCACGAAGCCGGCGAACTCCACATAGCCTTCCTCGGGATCGTCCGTTCCGGGCGAGAGCACATCGACGCTCCACGCTCCCGCCTTCCGATGAAACACCCACAGTTCGCGCCAGCTCTCCAGGGGCTGGACCGCGAGCACCAGCGCCGAGCCCTGGGAGATGGCCTGCGCCGACGCCATCCAGACGATGCCATAGGTGCAGCGCCGCACGAGCGGCGCTGCACGCCCGGGTGCCGCCTGCAGTGATAGGCAGGTTTGTCCCGGATCGCCCGGGGCGGCGCTCAGAATCAGCGTTCCCGCCTGAGCCGCGGCTGGCTGCGCCGCCGCCCAGCGGATCGCGCTGACGCGCAGGACCGCATCTTGGTATTCGGCCCGACGGTCTTCGCCGAGATCGCCTGCATTGACGGCGAGAAGCTCGGCGAGAGCCCGGCCCGCTGCCGCGCCGGGGGATTCGCCGCGCCGCGCCTGGGTATAGGCAATGGATGCCCAAACGCCGGCGCGGCGCGCGTGCACGCGGCTCCTCGCCATGGAACTCAACGGCTGCTCCGCGACCCCCTTGAGCAACTCGCGACGCTCATCGTCCAGAGAGGCGCGCTGCACGGGACCCAAGTCCGGATCGATGCAATCGGGCCGGGTCAGGCCGAGAATGGCGTGAGCTCGCTCTTCGGCCGTCGCGCCGGCCATTGCCAGCACGCGGCGGAACAGTTCCCCGTCGTAGCACACCTGCACGCGGCCATTGCGCTCGAAGGTGCGCATGCGAATGCCGAATTGCTGCACCACCTCGAGATGCGCGGCCGCGTCGGCGAGGCGGCTGCCGCCGCCCGAGGCGTCATCGGCCAGCCGCTCGGACATCCGGCCGATGGCATCGAAGGGTTCGGCGGTCAGCGCTCGCGCCGGTACAGCCTTCAGATAGGCGGCGCCGTAACTGATTCCCAGCGCCTCGGATCCGGGGCTATCCCGCAGGAAGCGCAGCACGGCAAGCAAGTCGGGGGCGCCGGCCTCGGTGAGCTCCACCGGCCGTAGCGCCTCGCTCTTCAAATATCCGCCCCGCTCCCGGCGATAGTCGTAGACCCTCAGGTAGCCGGCGTGCTCGCCGCGAACTTCGAGGGCATCCCCCTGCCAGAGCTCAGTCAGCTCGGCGGCGTTCGAGCGCGGCGCGGCGCGCAACGCCGCGTGATCGAGGACGACAATGGCGACCGTTGCGGTCAGGGCGAGGATCACTTTGAGCCCTCCGCGCGCGAGTTCGCCCCGGCCGCCGCGCCGTCGATGGCATTCGCCCCGGCGTCGCCGACCAGATTCGCGCCGATGAAGCGGCCCGCCGCCGGCGCTGGGGCGATGATGACCTGCACCTTGTCCGAGAGCTTGTCGGCAAGCGTCTTTTGGATGAGCAGCGGGTAGTGTGCGATCAGTGCGCCTTCGCGCTCCATCTGCCCTGCATTGGCTTTCCCGACCAGCTCGAGCCGGTACGCCTCGGCATCGGCGAGCTTCTGCCGCGAATCGGCTTCGCCCTTGGCCTCGATGCGGCGCGCTTCCGCGGCGCCTTCCGCGATGCGAATGCGCGCCACCTTGTCGGCCTCCGCCTCCAACTTGCGCTGCTCGATCTGCTTCTCCTTGAAGGGCAGGATGTGCTTCATGGTCTCCTCCTGCGCGCGGGCGGCGATGACCTGCTCCTGGCCGGCGGCCTCGGCCGCCGTCTGGCGCCGCACCTTGTCGGCCTCGGCCTCCAGCTGCTGCTGCCTCACCTGCGCTTGCTTCAACTGCAGCGTGTAGCCAACTTTTTCAGTCTCGAGCTCCTCGGCCAGAAGCCTTTCCATGCCCGCGCGATAGTCCGGCGGCAGATCCACCTTGCCCATCTCCACCTCTCGCAGCCGCAGTCCCATTGCCGCGAACTTCGGCTCGAGCTGCGCGGTCAACTCCCGCTGGATCTCGGCGCGCCTGCTCGAGAAGATCTCGCGCACGGAGTAGCGGGCGAACAGGGGAAATATCACTCCCTGCACGGCGGGGCTGACCAGATCGGCGTTGAGGTCGTCGGGGTACTCCTTCGACATCTGCGCGAGGCGGCGCGGGTCGATGGTCCAGCGCACCGCCAAGTCGATGCCGATCGACAGCCCCTCGACCGACTGAAACGGCGCGGAACCGGTGGCGCTCGCGCTGTCGATCGGCCGATACACCTGATCCCGGGTCGGGTAGCGGCGCACCTGATGGATTGCCGGCAGGGCGAGCACCGTGCCCGCGGTGTAGACGCTTGCCGAGCCGTCGACCATGTCGGTGCGCACGAGCACCTCGCCGCGATGCACGGTGGCGAAGGGTGGATGGACATAGAGACCGTAGGCGAGCAGGGCGAGCAACGCGGCGGCCACGAGGCGCCGGCGGCGGCGGTGCGCGGCGGCCAGCAGCGCGCCGACCGACCCGCCGATGACAGCCATCAGCCGCCCCAGAGGTTCTATGAGTGCACGCCGCGCGAACTCGAGCAAGGCATCCAAGCGACCAGACATTTTCTTAACCCTCCCGTCGAAATGGAATCGTTCAGGGGAGAGTCTTGCAGCCCTTTGTGGCGGGGCCGTGCGGCAATTGTGGCGCGGTGTGGCGGAGCGTCGGGTCGCTGCCGCCGATTCGCCGCCGCCGATTCGGGGAACAACCGGTCGACTGCGATCGGCGGCTAGGGCATGCTTGAGTTCGTTGCCTGCACGGTTCGAGCTGCCAGATTTGATGCCGAGTTCCAGAAAGCCCTTCCCAGTCCGCACGCTGATCATCGCCGCGTTCGCTCTACTACTCACGCCGCTGCTGCACGGTTTTGCGGCTGCCGCCGAGCCGCCCGACCCGTTCGTGCATCCTCCGGAACTCGAACCGGACGTGCGCTTCTGGATCCGGGTTTACACCGAGGTCACCACCGACCAGGGGCTGCTGCACGATGAGTGGAATCTCGCCCTGGTTTACCAGGTGCTGCGCTTCGATCCCGCATCCTCGCCCGCGCAGAGGGAACGATTGGTCGAAGCGGCGAAGACGCGCTACGCGAGCCTGCTGAGGCGATTCGCGGCGGGTCAGACCGATGATCTCACCGCCCATGAGCGGCGGATTCTGCATGCCTTCGGCGACAAAGCTACGGCGCAGGACTATCGCGACGCGATCGACCGGATCCGCTTTCAACTGGGGCAGGCGGATCGATTTCAAGAGGGGTTGATTCGGGCGGCTGTTTGGGAAAAGCCGATTGCGCGCACCCTGACCCAGCATGGCGTCCCGGCCGAGATCGCGGCATTGCCGCATGTCGAATCCTCCTTCAATCTCGCCGCCTATTCGAAGGATGGCGCCGCGGGGCTTTGGCAATTCATGCCCTCGACCGCCAGACGATTCATGCGCGTGGACGGGGTGGTCGATGAGCGTCTGGACCCCTATAGCGCCACCGATGCCGCGGCGAACTTGATGCTGTACAACTACCGGCTGCTCGGCACCTGGCCGCTGGCCGTTACGGCCTACAATCACGGTCCCGGCGGGCTGCGGCGCGCCCAGGACGAATTGGGCACCAGCGACATCGCGGTCATCGTCAAGCACTACCAGGGCAAGACTTTCGGCTTCGCGTCGCGCAACTTCTACGTGGCCTTCCTGGCGGCGCTGGAAGTGGATCGCAATGCCGACAAGTATTTCGGACCGATCCCGCGCCTGCCCGAGACCGATAGCACGACGGTGGAATTGCCGGACTACATCCCGGTGGAAGCGCTCGCCAAGGCATTCAAAGTCGACATGGGGGCGCTGCGCGTGCTGAACCCGGCATTGCGGCCGCCGATTTGGAACGGCAGCCGATTCGTGCCCCGCGGCTATGCATTGCGCTTGCCCGGTACCCCGCCGCGTTCTGAGATCGATGCCGCCTGGGAGCGCTTGCCGCCGGCACAGCGCTATGTGGCGCAACGCAACGATGGCAAGCACAAGATCCGCCGTGGCGAGACCCTGGCGGGCATTGCCGCGGTCAGCGGCGTGAGTTTGAACCGATTGCTGGCTGCCAACGGTTGGAGCGGCGCCCACGAGGTGACCCGGGGCGAAGTCATCCATATTCCGCCGCCGGCCTCGCGGGCTGAGGCCGCCGGAGGCGCGCCCCCGCAGATCGCCGCGGCGTTGCCGGGCCCCGCAGCGGTGCCGGCTCCCGCGTCGGAACCGTCACGGCCGTCCGTACCTGCACCGCAGGCGCCTGCGGTGCAGGCGCCCCTGTCCGAATCGCTGCCGCCGCCCGCGGCGGTTCGAGTCGCGCCGCCGCCCAAGGAACCCGTTTCGCAGCGCCAGACCGACAGCGACGCCCTGTTGCCCGTGGCTGCGCCGACGGGGAATACCGATACCACCGACTATGGGGTGCGCGCCGACAACACGGTGATCGTGCAGGCGGCCGAGACTCTGGGGCACTTCGCCGATTGGTCCGGCGTCAGCTCGCAGGCGCTGCGTGCCCTGAACAAGCTGCATAAGAAGGCGACGTTGACTCTCGGCCACAAGCTGAGATTGGATTTCTCAAAGGTGAGCGCCGAGCAATTCGTCGCGGCACGCCGCGAGTATCACCGTAACCTGCAAGAGGAATATTTTTCCGCCCACCGCATCGCCGGCACCGAGAACTATTCGGTCAAGCGCGGCGACTCCCTGTGGGTGATCGCGGAACAGCATGCCGATCTGCCGGTTTGGCTGGTGGCGCAATACAACCCCGACGTGGATTTCAACGACATGAAGCCTGGTACCGTCATCACCCTGCCGCGGGTGGCGCTCATCAATCGCCAGTGAGGCCGCGATCGTGCAGGTACTGGGTCAGCGCGGCATGAGCGTCCAGCGTGGGCGTAAAGCTCAAGGTCGAGCCGTCCACCGCACGAACCTCGAGCTCGAGCTTCCGGCTCGCCGCCATGCGCTTCAGTGTCGCCACCGACAGGTCGAAATACGCGGTTTGGCCCCAGGACACGGCCGGACGGTACGGATCGCGCCCGAGTTGAGGCGCCTCGATGGGCGTCAAGACGAGCGGCCCATCGTCGAGCGTCAAGGCGACGGCATCCGATGCGCGAATGTCGCCGGGCTGGCGCTCATTTCCGGGGGACACATGTATCCACAGGCCATAGCTCAGGGAGCCGCTGCGGTCCCACTCGACCGGACCCAGGTAGGCGAAGGTAGGCCGCTTGCCGAAGTTGAGTGCGGCGCTTTGCGCGCTGGTAACCAGCTCGAGCGGGCTTTTCAGCGCGCTCACGGTCACCCCGGTTTGCTCGTCCAAGGCCTGGACCGGCTTGACGGTGGACTGGCCCATGCATCCGGCGAGAGAGCCAGCGGCCAAAATGAGGGGAATCAGAGGGGTACGCATGGGTGCAATTATACCGAGACGTGAGCTAGAGCCGATTATGTCGCACCGACTACACGCTATAATTTTGTCAATGATCACGCAAATCGGTCGCTTTCGGGCGAAATCCCTCTGGGCACTACTGACTTTGGCAATCTGCGCGGCAGCTCCCCTGCGGGGCGCCCTGGCCGAGGACATCGCGGCGGCAGATCGGGTCGTCGTGCGCAAGGCAGAGCATAGATTGTACCTGTACAGCGGCAGCCGGCTGTTGGGCGAGTACAAAGTCGAGTTGGGTTTGAATCCTGCCGGCCAGAAGGAGCGCGAACACGATTTTCGGACCCCCGAAGGCCGGTACTACCTGGCCCGGCGCAACACCCGCAGCGAATATTTCCTGGCCATCCAAGTGTCCTACCCCAACAAGCAGGACGAGCTGCGTGCCCGCAAGAACCGCTGGGCGCCCGGGGGCTCGATCATGATTCACGGATTTCCCAATCAGCCGAAGCATCCGGCGGCGTATTATGAATCCACCGATTGGACCGATGGATGCATCGCGCTGTCCAACTCCGACATGGTCGAAGTGTGGATGCGCACGCAAGACAATATTCCGATCGACATCTACCCATAAGGCTGCGGCGTGGAAACCACGATTGTATCGTCTGACATGGTCGATGCCCGGGTCGCGCCCAAGGGCAGCCTCGAGCACCTGTCGCAGCAGGAGATCGCGAAGCTGCTCGATTCAGGGCAGGGCGGCTTGTACCCCCTGTTTCGCAAGTGCGCGCTCGCCGTGCTCAATTCCGGCAGCGATATCGACGACACGCGGATGATCTTCGAGAAGTACCGCGACTTCGACCTGCGGATCGTACGCCAGGCCTGGGGCATCAAGCTGGAAATCAAGAACGCGCCGGCGGCGGCCTTCGTCGACGGCGTGATGATCCGGGGCTTGAAGGACCACCTGTTCGCGGTGCTGCGCGACGTGGTGTTCATTTCGAATGAAATCATCGAGAGCGGCCGCTTCGATCTGACTTCCTCCTCGAGCATCACGAATGCGGTATTCCACATCTTGCGCAATGCACGCGTGCTGGAACTGCAGATGCGGCCGAATCTGGTGGTGTGCTGGGGCGGTCACTCCATTCGGCGCATCGAATACGACTACACCAAGAAAGTCGGCTACGAACTGGGGCTGCGCGGCTTGGATGTGTGCACCGGGTGCGGCCCGGGCGCCATGAAAGGCCCCATGAAGGGCGCGACCATCGGGCACTCGAAGCAGCGCATCGTCGACGGGCGGTACTTGGGGATCACCGAGCCGGGCATCATCGCGGCGGAGCCGCCGAATCCCATCGTCAGCCAGCTGGTGATCATGCCGGATATCGAAAAGCGCCTGGAAGCCTTCGTCCGATTGGGGCATGGCATCGTCATTTTCCCCGGCGGCGCGGGCACGGCGGAGGAAATCTTGTATTTGCTGGGGATTCTGCTCGATCCGGCGAACCGCGACCTGCCCTTTCCCGTGGTTTTCACGGGCCCGGCCGACAGCGCGGAATACTTCGAGCAAATCCATCGCTTCATCGGCTCGACCTTGGGAGCGGCGGCTCAGTCCCGCTACCAGATGATCATCGGTGATCCGGCCGGGGTTGCGCGCGCGATGGTGCAGGGATTGAGCCAGGTCCGCGATTTCAGGCGGCAAGCAAGCGATTCCTACGGCTTCAATTGGCTATTGCGCATCCCGTTGGATTTTCAACTGCCGTTCGAGGTCACGCATGCCGCGATGCGGGGCTTGCGGCTGTCGCGCGATCAACCCGTGCACGAACGGGCCGCGAATCTGCGGCGCGCGTTCTCCGGAATCGTGGCGGGAAACATCAAGGAGTACGGCATCACCGCCATCGAGCGCCACGGTCCTTTCGAGCTCGCCGGCGAGGCGTCGATCATGGAGCCCCTCGATCGATTGCTGCGTTCGTTCGTCGCGCAGGGCCGGATGAAATTCACCGGCACCGAATACACCCCGTGCTACCGGCTCGTGGCATGAGCCCCAGTAAAGTCAACCTCGGTAAAGACATCGAAGAGCAGCGAATCCGCTACCGCTTCGATTTGCCCGACGGATCGCAGAAATTCCTGGATTTCAGCTTCGACCCGGCGGATTTTCGCCTTGCCAACAAGGCGCCGGCCGCGGCGCCGTTCTGGGCGGACTTGAAGTTCAATCAATGCGCCAATTGCCCGCTCAAGGCCGACGAGCATCCGCATTGTCCGGCCGCGCTGCAGATGGCTGCCGCGATCGAGCCGCTCAAGGCGCTGGCCTCGTTCGATACCGTCGGCGTGACCGTTACGCAGGCGGAACGCACCATCTATGCGGAAACCACGGCGCACCAGGCGATGAGTTCGGTGCTTGGATTGATCATGGCGACAGCGGGCTGTCCCTGGACTGACCGCTTCCGCCCCATGGCGCGCTTCCATCTGCCGTTCGCCAGCGAAGTGGAGACCGTTTATCGCAGCGTCTCCATGTTCTTGCTGGCGCGCGAGCTGGCGGGTGTGCGCACGCAGGGATTTGCCGCTCTCGAGCAGCTCTACGAGAATCTGCACGTGGTGAACCGCGACATGTCTCGCCGCCTGGGCGCCGCCACGCGGACCGATCCCGCGCAGAACGCAATGGCCCTGCTCGATGCCTACACGACCTTGTTGCCGGCGGCGCTCGAGTCCTCGCTCGGGGAATTGAAGCCGCTGTTCGACGCCTGGTGAAACCACGGGAGTTCGATGCTATTTAACTTACCGCGACGGGCTCTGAGATGCGCATCGCAATGCGCGTCGCCAGACGGCGACAGTGGCCGGTCCGCTGTGACACAGTTACTGCCATGGGCGGCGCGCGACACTTACTGTCGTGCACATGGACAGAGGCACAACCGATGACTGAACTCAAACATCCGACTCGATACAGTGGCGTGGACCGTCGTGCCCCGCGCACGGAGCCGGGCATTCTCAAGCCAGGTGCCGTCGCGCCAAGAGATCTGTACAAAACCGGCGGCCGCCACGGGGCGATCACCAACAACCTCTACAATTGGCACAGCTACAAGAACTGGGCGGAAAAAGTTCGCGGTTCCTGGGAAGAGAAGAAATAGCGCTCTCGGAGCGCGCCGCTCAGGCCGTCTCCGAAAGCGGATTGATGCCTGCGCCGGGCCGCCATGCACCTTCCTTGGCCTTGAGCCACGCGAGCAAGGGCTGCCAATCCGCAATGTCCTGTTCCACCGTGTAGCGCTTCATTTCGTACAGTCCGAGGCCCAGTTCGGCCGCGCGAACGTAGTTCTGCGAGTCGCGCAGCGTTGCGATCACCGGAATCCGCAAGGTCTCGAGAAAGCGCATCAGCGACTGATAGATCAAGGTATTGCGCCTGACGCGGTTGGCCACCACGCCGATGCGGTTCTCGTCGCGCCGCACCTTGGCGATCAGCAGCAAATCGGCGATGCACTTCGAGCAGGCATGAATATCGATGTCGGAGGGCAGCACGGGCACGATGATGGCGTCGGCGCTCTTGGTCATGTCGGGCATGTCCTGCGCCATGACCGCGGCCGGAGTGTCCACCACCACGTGCCCCGCGTCCGCCGGAACGCGCATCTGCCAGGCGCGCGTCATGCGCGAGTTGCGCTCGAATGCGGCGACGCCGTTGATGAATGCCTGCTCGGGCTTGCGCTTCTTCAGCCAGCGGGTGCTCGATCCCTGCGGGTCGTTGTCCGACAACAGCGGACGATCACCCTGGCTCGCAAAATAACTGGCGAGATTCGTGGCTATCGTCGTTTTACCCGAACCACCCTTCGGATTCAGGACGAGAATTCGCTGCATGTAGCTTCAAGCCTACGCAGCCCCAGGCACCATAGCAAGGGTGTGATCCCACTCACGGCGGGAGCGCCGGCTCATGCCTAGACTCGTCGCCGTATGGAGTGGATGCTGCAAGTGGCCGACGAAATAGATGACGCTGTCGGCGCACTGCGGCAGTGCTCCCTGGGGCTGGCGGCCGAATTCGGCTTGAGCCTGGCCCTCGGCTTCGGAATCGCCGGCCGATACCTGCCTGCAAACAACCGCCGCGCCGATCCGCCGCCACTGTAAAATCACCGCCACTGTAAAATCCTTTAAGATGGCGCCCATGGAAAGCAACAGACCCCTGCGACTGTTTGGCGCCGCCGTTCTCGCCGCCCTGATCGCGGCTTGCGGCGCCAAGCCCGGCGCGGCGCCCGCGAGCGGCGTCGAGGCGATGCAGTCGATGCAGCTGAAGGCCGGGGCAGGAGATGGAATCACCGCCGGCAAGATTGCCGTCGTGCAATACACGGGCTGGTTGTACGAGGCATCGGCCCAGGACCACAAGGGCAAGCAATTCGACAGCTCACGCACCGGCGGTCAGCCGTTTCGATTTCCGCTGGGCACGGGCCAGGTCATCAAGGGTTGGGATCAGGGAGTGATCGGTATGAAGGTCGGCGAGAGCCGCCGGCTGGTCATTCCCGCGGATCTCGCCTATGGCGATGCCGGCGCGGGCGGCGTCATCCCGCCCGGCGCGACCCTGGTCTTCGACATCGATCTCATCGCCATTGAATGAGCCCGCGGCCTGAACGGCTCTCCCTGCAAGGCCAAGCAGGCGCACTGGAAGCGATCGCCGAGGATCCCGGCACGGGGAGCACCAGCTACGCGGTAATCTGCCATCCGCACCCGCTGTACGGCGGCACCATGGACAACAAGGTCGTGACGACGGTGGCGAGGGCGCTGCAGGAAACCGGCATTCCGACCCTGCGCTTCAATTTTCGCGGCGTGGGCTCGAGCGCCGGCGAATTCGACCGTGGCATGGGAGAAACCGCGGATGCCGACGCGGTTGCCGAGTGGGGCGCGCAGCGCTGGCCCGGCCGATCATTGGTCATCGCGGGATTTTCATTCGGCGGCTATGTGGCGTTGCGCTTGTCACAACAGCGGGTGCCGCGGCACTTGATCACCATAGCGCCCGCCGTTCAACGCTTCGAGGCGCCCGGCTTCACGGTGCCTCGCTGCCCCTGGCTCGTGATTCAGGGGGACGCAGACGATGTGGTGGATCCGGCGGCCGTCATCGACTGGGTGAATGCGCTTGACCCGAAGCCGCGGTTGGTCGTACTGCCGGGAGCGAGTCATTTCTTCCACGGACGCCTGCACGAATTGCGCGACGCCGTCATCGATGCGATTCGGAGCGGCTGAAGCCCTCAGCCGCCCCGAACGCAAAGACAGATCAGTTCACGAATTCCTTGAGCGTCTTCAGTGCGGCAATGCGCACCTTCTTGCTGGCCGGTTTCGCCTTGAACATCATTTTTTCGCCGTTGAAAGGATTGACCCCCTCACGCGCCTTCGTGGCCGGTTTCTTCACGACTTTCATCTTCAGAAGTCCAGGCAACGTAAACAAGCCGTGACTGCGAAGACTCTTCTTGATCGAGGCGGAAAGCGAGTCAAACACGGCTCCGACCTGCTTCTTAGAGAGCTCTGTTTCCTTCGAAATGCTAGCGAGAATTTCAGACTTGGTCGGTGCTGCATTCTTTTTCGCCATATTAAATCTCCTGCTTGGGTTTGCGAGCGCGGGCATCAACTGCCCAACGTGGGCACTGAAAATGCCCTCTAATTCAACTCGGCGCCGAAAATAACATAGAAAAAAGCCGATGTTTAGCGCAATTGCGAAAAAGATTTACGCGCGGGCAGCGGCGAGGTGCTGGTTTTTCAGGCTTTCCCGCCGATCAGGCTCGATCGGCGCCGTGCGTTATCGCCTCGTTCACTGTGATATCAGGCATGTAGGAGGCGATGTTCAACGGAGCAGCACCAGCAAGGCGCCGATGGCGATCGAAACCCAGAGCACCGAAAAATCTATCTGGCCGATCGGCGGAATGATCCGGCGCACGGGTTTCAGGATCGGCTCGCAGAGCTGCGCGAGCAGGCGGACGCCGGGAGCGTATCCGCCCGGCGACACGAAGCTCGTCAGCCAATAGAGCAGCAGGGCGAATAGATAGACCCGCAGCACCAGGCCGGCCAGGTCGAGCGCCGTGAGACGTAAAAACAGGCCTGCGTCGCCAACCCCTGCGCCGGCCAGGGCCAGGGAGGCGAAGCTGCGGACCGACGCCACGGCGAGCAGGGCGACGACGGTGGCCGTGTCGATTTTGCCGATAGGCGGCAGCACCCGGCGCAGGGGCAGGATCAGCCAATTGGTGACGCGTACGATGGCGTCGGCAATCGGGTCGCGAAAATTGGCCCTCACCAGCTGAAACAGCAGGCACAACAGGAAGGCCAGCGTCAGCAACCAGAGCAGTGTGTCTATTACGTATCTAACCGCGTCCATCGACTTCCACAATTTCCGGGCGCTTTGCCGGTTTATTAGGCGCTTCGCGCCAATTCAACGGGGTCGAAGCGACCCCGACGGAGAGTATCCTTTATTCAAGGGGCGCCGAACTCGGCGGCGAGTTCTGCTGAGCGGCGGTCGGCTGCGGCCACCGCATGAGCGACGATAGCACGAAGGCCGGCGGCATCGAGAACCGCCAGAGCCGCGGCGGTGGTACCCCCCTTCGAAGTGACCTGCTCGCGCAGCGTGGCCAGCGACTCGGCTGATTGGCGCGCCATTTGCGCCGCTCCAAAGGCTGTTTCCAAGGTCAGTTGATGGGCGACCTCATTGGGCAGTCCCCGCTCGTGAGCCGCCGCCTCGAGCGCTTCCATGAACAGGAAAAAGTATGCGGGGCCGCTGCCCGAGAGCGCGGTGACGGTATCCATCTGCGACTCGTGTTCCACCCAGACGGTGGCGCTGACGGCGGCCATGATCATCTCGGCCAAGGCCCGGTTGGCGGCGCCCACGCTGGCCGGCGCGAACAGGCCGGTGGCGCCGAAGCCGTTCAAGGCAGGCCGATTCGGCATGGTGCGGATCACCGGGACCCGCGGTCCGAACCAGCGCGCGAGCGCGGCATGCGGGATGCCGGCTGCGACCGAAATCAGCAGCGGGTGCGTCTCGGCCAGGTGCGGCGCAAGCCCCAGGGCCACGGCGCGCATTTGCTGCGGCTTGACGGCGAGCACCACCACCTCGGCGCCTTTGACCGCACTTGCATTGTCGGCTGCGGTCTTGACGCCGTAGTTCTTGACCAGCTTTTGCAGCTGCTCCTGGCTCGGATCGGCCACGACCACCCGTTCGCTTGGCAAGCCGCGCTTGGTCAAGCCGCCGATCAGCGCCGCCGCCATGTTGCCGCCGCCGATGAACGCCAGCCTACGAATATTGTTCATGCCCATCCCCTCTTGATCCTCGCCGCGCCCCTAACGGGGCCCAAACAGGGCGGTTCCTATTCTGACCACGGTCGCGCCCTCCGCGATGGCGGATTCGAAGTCCCCGCTCATCCCCATCGACAGTGTATCGAGCTTGTGGCCGCCGGCGTTCAGCTCTTCGAGCAGGGTGCGAAGGCGTGCAAAGACGGCCCGCTCGGCGGCCGGGCCCGCTTGAGGGGGAGGCACGCACATGAGCCCGCGCAAGCGCACCCTGGGCAGCTCAGCGGCCGCGGCGGCGAGCGGGCCGACCTCATCCGGCGCCACGCCGCCCTTGTTCGGTTCCGGCACCAACTCCACCTGGATGCAAAGGTTCAGGGGCGGCGCATGGAAGGGTCGCTGTTCCGACAGGCGTCGGGCGATGCTGAAGCGGTCGATGCCGTGCACCCAATCGAAGCGCTCGGCGATCGCCCGTGTCTTATTGGATTGAATGCCGCCGATGAAGTGCCATCGCAGCGTGAGATCGGCCAACCGGTCCATTTTGGCCGCCGCCTCCTGTAGATAGTTTTCCCCGAAATCCGTGACGCCGGCCGTGGCGGCCAGCCGTATGGTTTCGGCAGTCTGTGTCTTGGTGACGGCAACCAGGGTGACCGCGGCCGGGTCTCGACCGGCCGCCCTGGCCGCCTGATCCATCCGAGACCGGACGTGGTTCACATGAAGCGTCGAATTCTGCGGACTAATTAACATATTGGGTGACGACACCCTCTTATATACTGCTACCGGCTAATTACCACAGTCGGACTGCAGCCGAACTAGGAGCCATGAATGGCGGTTGATATCGCGCAGCTTCTCGCTTTTGCGGTGAAGAACAACGCGTCGGACTTGCATCTGTCGGCGGGGGTCCCGCCGATGATTCGCGTGGACGGCGACATGAAGCGCGTCAATATGCCGGCGCTGGTGCATAAGGAAGTGCACAGCATGGTGTACGACATCATGAACGACAAGCAGCGCAAGGCCTTCGAAGAGTTCTTCGAGACGGACTTTTCCTTCGAAATCCCCAAGCTGGCTCGCTTCCGAGTCAACGCCTTCAACCAAAATCGCGGCGCCGGCGCGGTGTTCCGCAACATTCCGTCCACCATCCTGTCGCTGGACGAATTGAACGCGCCCAAGACTTTCAAAGATCTGTGCATGCTTCCCCGCGGCCTCGTGCTGGTGACCGGGCCGACCGGCTCCGGCAAGTCGACCACGCTCGCCGGCATGGTCAATCACTGCAATGACAACCGTCCCGACCACATTATCACGATCGAAGACCCCATTGAGTTCGTGCATGAAAGCAAGCGCTGCCTGGTCAACCAGCGCGAAGTGCATCGCGATACCCTGGGGTTCAGTGAGGCACTTCGCTCGGCGCTGCGCGAGGACCCCGACGTCGTTCTGGTGGGCGAAATGCGCGACCTCGAGACCATCCGTCTGGCTTTGACCGCGGCGGAGACCGGGCACCTGGTGTTCGGCACTTTGCATACGAGTTCCGCCGCGAAGACCATAGACCGCATCGTGGACGTGTTCCCGGCCGCCGAGAAAGACATGGTCCGTGCCATGATGTCCGAGAGTCTGCGGGCCGTGATTTCGCAAACGCTGATGAAGCGGGTGGGGGGCGGCCGTATTGCGGCGCACGAAATCATGATTGGCACGCCCGCCATCCGAAACTTGATTCGCGAAGGCAAAATCGCCCAAATGTACTCGGCGATTCAGACGGGGCAGGGTCAGGGCATGCAAACCCTCGACCAGTGCCTGCAAGAATTGGTGCAGAAGGGCGTCGTGAGCCGCGAAGAGGCCAAGTACAAGGCACAGAACAAGGACAGCATCTAATGGATCGCGATCAAGCAATACGCCTGATGCAGGATCTGCTCCGGCGCATGGTGGAAAAGAAGGGTTCGGACCTGTTCATCACCGCCGGCTTTCCGCCTGCGATCAAGGTGGACGGAGAAATCCGGCCGCAATCCGATCGTTCCTTGAGCCCGGAGCAAAGCGCCGGCCTGGTCCGCGCCATCATGAACGATCGGCAAACCAAGGAATTCGACTCTACCAAGGAGTGCAACTTCGCGATCGCGCCGCCGGGCATAGGCCGCTTCCGCGTCAGCGCCTTCGTCCAGCAGGGTTTTACCGGCGCGGTTCTGCGAACTATCAACGCCAAGATACCGACCTTCGAGGAGCTCGAACTGCCCGCCATATTGAGAGAGGTGGTGCTCTCCAAGCGCGGCTTCGTCATTCTGGTGGGCGGCACGGGCTCGGGCAAGTCCACCTCGCTTGCGGCCATGGTCGGTTACCGGAACGAGAAGACCCGCGGCCACATCGTCACCATCGAGGACCCGGTGGAGTACGTGCACGCTCACAAGGGCTGCGTGGTCACGCACCGGGAAGTCGGCGTCGATTGCGAGAGCTGGCATCTGGCCCTCAAGAACACGCTGCGCCAGGCGCCCGATGTGATTCTCATCGGCGAAATTCGCGACCGCGAGACCATGGAGTACGGCATCCAGTTCGCCGAGACCGGACACTTGGTGCTTGCCACCCTGCACGCCAACAGTTCGAACCAGGCGATCGACCGGATCATCAATTTCTTTCCCGAGGAACGGCGCGAGCAGCTGCTCATGGATTTGAGCTTGAACATACGTGCGCTCATCTCGCAGCGCCTGATTCCGCGCGAAGCGGGATCCGGCCGCATCGCCGCCATGGAAATCATGCTGAACTCGCCGCTGATAGCGGATTTGATCTTCAAGGGCGATGTCACCAAGATCAAGGATGTGATGTCCCGCTCCAACCGGCTTGGCATGAAGACTTTCGACCAGGCGCTGTTCGAGCTGTACGAAGCCGGTCTGATCTCTTACGAAGATGCGTTGCGCAATGCGGATTCGAAGAACGAGCTGCGCCTGCGCGTGAAGCTCGAGAGCAAGCGGGAAATGAAAAACCCGGAAGCGGAAGGCCAATCGCTGCAAATCCTCGAGGAAGAAGAAGGCCAGGTGTTCTAGTCCATGTCCGCCTCTCCCGATGTTCCGGCTCAGGTGATGAACACCAAGCCCTTGTTCAAGCTGATGGTCGAGCGCAAGGCGTCCGACCTGTTCTTTACCTGCAATGCGCCCGTCAAGATCAAGATCGAAGGCAAGATTTTCCCCGTCAACAAGCAGGTCTTGAGTCCCGAAACCGTGCGCCAGGCGGCCCTTGGGCTGATGACCCAGGAGCAAATCGAGCACTTCAACGAGGAGCTCGAGATCGATTTCGCGATCTCGGAGTCCGGCCTCGGCCGATTCCGGGTCAACGTCTTCTATCAGCGCGGCTATCCCGCGATGGTGCTGCGCTACATCACGGCGGAAATGCCCAGGCTCGAAGATCTCGGCATGCCCGACGTATTGAAGGAGCTGGTCATGCTGAAGCGCGGCATGATTCTCATGGTGGGTGCGGCAGGCGCCGGCAAGTCCACCACCCTCGCCGCGATGATCAATTACCGCAACGAGACCTCATCGGATCACATCCTGACCATCGAGGATCCGATCGAATTCCTGCACACCAACAAGAAATCCATCGTCAACCAGCGCGAAGTCGGCCTGGACACCAAGTCCTTCGCGCGCGCGCTGCGCAGCGCCGTGCGCTCGGCGCCGGACGTGATCCTGGTCGGTGAGATTCGCGATCGGGAAACCATGGAGGCGGCCATCGCCCTGGCCGGCACCGGACATTTGTGCATAGCCACCTTGCACGCGAACAACTGCGCCGAGACCCTGGACCGCATCATCAACATGTTTCCGCGCGACCAGCACAACCAGATATTCCTCGATCTGTCGCAGTACCTGCGCGCCATCCTCTCGCAGCGCCTGGTCGCCACGAAATCCGGCGCGCGGGTGGCGGCCTCCGAAGTGATGGTCAATACGCCCTACATGTCGGAGCTGATCAAGAAGGGCGACGTCATCGGTGTGAAAGAAGCGATCCGCACCGGCACGGAACGCGGCATGCTGAGCTTCGACAGCTCGCTCTACAATCTGGTGCGCGAGGGCCGGATCGAACTCGAGGAAGCGCTGTCGAGCGCCGATTCTCGCACCAACCTCGAAGCCAAGATCAATTTCGGCTGAGCGGGAGACTCGCAGCGCTCGAGATTGCCCTCGAATTCGCGGCTGCACACGTCCCATCCGGATTTCAGGGCGCGCGCCCGGCAGGCAGCGGGATCGACGTCGAGCGCGCGGCGCGCCGCCGCGGCGAGATCGGTGTCGAGACAGCCGGTGACTCCATCCTCGATGACGTCGATGGGTCCGGTCACGGGGTAAGCGGCCACCGGTACGCCGCAGGCCATGGCCTCGAGATTGACCAGCCCGAAGGTGTCGGTGCGGCTCGGAAACACCATGACGTCGGCCGCCGCCAAATGCATGGCGAGATCCTCGCCGAAGCGATAACCCATGAACGTGGCGCCCGGATATTGCTTCTCGAGCCGCGCCCGCTCCGGTCCGTCGCCGATGATGATCTTGCTGCCCGTCCACTCCATGTTCAAAAACGCCTCGACATTCTTTTCCACGGCCACCCGGCCGACATAGGCCGCGATGGGCCGCGGCAGGTCCAGAAAGCTCTTCGAATGAGGTTTGAAGGTCTCGGTATCCACGCCCCGACGCCAGGTCGCCAAATTGCCGAAGCCGCGTGCCTGAAGGTCGTCGCGTACCGACGCGGTGCTCACCATGCAGCGCGCGGCCGCGCCGTGGAACCAGCGCAGCGCGCGGTAGGAAAGCGCCAGCGGCATCGGAAATCGTGCCCTCAGGTATTGGGGAAACTGGGTGTGGTACGAGGTGGTGAAGCGCATGCCGTGGCGCAGGCAAAATCGCCTGGCGCTCAAGCCGAGAGGCCCTTCGGTCGCGATGTGCAGAGCCTGCGGCGAGAATGCCAGAACACTGCTCTTGACCTTCTTGTAGGGCAGGATCGAAAGACGGATCTCCGGATAGGTCGGGCAGGCTACGCTGCGAAAATCGCGGGGCGTGATCATCCTGACTTCATGGCCGAAGCGTCCCAGCCAGGCGGCGGTCTGCGCCAGGGTGCTCACCACGCCGTTGGTCTGAGGAAACCACGCGTCGGTAACGATCATGATTCTCATATGCGAAGGTTCGCATCGCGGGATGACGATTCGATGAATCAATACCGAAAGAATGCGACGTAGGCCGCTGATTGAACAGCAAAGCGGCCCTTGTAATAGGCTTGTAATGAAAATCCTATATTTGCTTCATTGTCTACTTTTGCAGCAATTCTCAAGGAACCAACCATGCGAAGCTTTTTGGCAGAACTGCGGACTCAACGATGGGACGATCATCGTTACTATCATCACAGCCGTATCAATCAGTCTCTGCATCTGCTGAGCGCAATCAGCTTCCTCATCGCCTACGTAACGGCGTTCACGGACCCGGCGAAGTCGGCGCTGATCGGCTGGCTGGTGTCCATGGTCAGCCGGCAATCGGGTCATTTTTTCTTCGAGCCCAAGGGCTACGACACGGTCAACCGCGCGAGCCACGAGCACAAGGAAGAAATCAAGGTGGGCTACAACCTCAAGCGCAAGGTGATCCTGCATGCCGTGTGGGCGCTGTCGCCCGCGCTATTGTGGCTGGATCCGACTTTCTTCGGACTGTTCCAGCCGGCGGCCGGCGGCGCGGAGTTCGTGCGCCACGTGGGTGAGATCTGGCTCATCGTCGGCATCGGCGCGCTGCTGTTCCGCACCGTGCATCTGTTTTTCTTGAAGGACGTGCAGACCGGGCTGGTGTGGCTGACCAAGATCGTCACCGACCCGTTCAACGACGTGAAGACCTATTACAAGGCGCCGTTTTACTTGATGCGCGGCGAGCTGATCGATCCCATGGGCGACGTCGAAGCCCATCGCGCCTGAATCATTTCCTTGAACACGCTTCGGCGGATGGATTTGTTGGTGAGCCGCGGCGCGGCCCACCACCAGCCGTCGAGTTGCATGTCCCGGGCCGCCGACAGGATTCTGTCGGCGGCCTGCGCGAAGTCCGCCTCGGTGTAGTTCAGGCTGAAGATGAGGCGCCCGGTGCCCACCCAGCTCAGAGCGAGCCCCGCGACGCGCAAATAATATTGAAACATCCAGTTGTAGCGCGACGGCGCGATGTAGTAGAGAGTCCAGATCGTGGACAGGTTGGCCACGCGCACCGGCAGTTGCGCCGCCGCCAGCCGCTCGTTCAGCTGCCGCGCACGGGCGTTCCAGATCTCGTCCAGATCGCGATACAGCCCGCGCACGGGGTCGGTCTCGAGACGCAACAGAAATTCGTGCATCGCACCCATGACGTAGGGGTGCGCATTGAACGTGCCTCGCGCGAAGCAGATATCGGCAGGCCGATCCTCGCGAAAGCGCCGCATGAACCCGCGCCGGCCGCACAGCACCCCGACCGGCAGCCCGCCGGCCACGGTCTTGCCATAGGTCACCATGTCGGCGCGCACGCCGAAGTATTCCTGGGCTCCCCCCGGGGCGAGCCGGAATCCGACGAATACCTCGTCGAAGATCAGGACGATGCCCCGGGCGCTGCACACCTCGCGCAGCTGGCGCAGCCAGGCGGCATAGGCCTCGCGATCGAAGTGCGCCTTGCGGCCGCTGTCGATGAGGGTGGAGTCGCCCGGCGCGCTGATGTTGGGGTGCAGGGCTTGCAGCGGATTGACCAGCACGCAGGCAATGTCGCGCCGGCTGCGCAGCACCCGCAACGCCGCCTCGTCCATGTCCT
Source organism: uncultured Gammaproteobacteria bacterium (assembly GCA_963837435.1). Taxonomy (GTDB): domain Bacteria; phylum Pseudomonadota; class Gammaproteobacteria; order Steroidobacterales; family Steroidobacteraceae; genus Bog-1198. Next base: position 84,835 of record CAWINJ010000004.1, on the reverse strand, counting down.
TCAGGGTGTAGGTCTCGCGCGCCGCCAGCGGGTTGCCCACTCCGGGTTGCACATCGCCCCACCAGCCGTGATAAGCGCCGCAAAAGCGCACCAGGTGCGTGCGCCCGGTGTGATAGCGCGCCAGCCGCACCGCCTGCATGACGGCCTCGGTGCCCGACATGTGAAAGGACACCTCGTCCAGGCCCGAAATCTCGAGCAAGCGCCGCACGTTGTACGCGGCCACCGGATGGTATGCGCCCAGCACCGGCCCCAACCCGCGAACGCGCTCGCTGCCCCGCTCGATGCACTCCTTGTAGAAGTCATAGCCGAATACGTTGACCCCATAAGAGCCGGTCAAATCGTAGAGCCGGTTGCCGTCGAGATCGGTGATGGTGACGCCGGAAGAGGACTCCACGAAGGAACCCGCCTTGAGGTGTCGCCGCACGTATCCGCTGAATTGAAAAGGCACGCGGTAGCGGGATGTGAACTGCAGGTCGGAGACCTGCTCGGAGATTTCGGCGGTGGCTGCGGCGCTCTTCTTGAATCGGTCGGCGAATGTCGCCGCCAATCGCATGAAGCCGGCGCGCCTCGCCGTGGCGACTTCCTCCGGCGCGCCATCGGCGTGGAAGAAATCCGACTCGCCGTACTCGTAAAACGGTACCAGCGAGGCGAAGCGGCGCGCCATGCGCGAGTGCCCCGTCAGCGAGCGATGCTTGGCGAAGGAAAGTTGCAGGCGAATATGCAATTTGCGCAGCAGAAGGGCGAGCGCGAGGCCGCCCAGCACGTACCAAATGATCGGTGTAATCGCGATTTCCTCAGGTTGCCGGCACGCGGCGAACTGTATTGCAGGCGAATGACACTGAGATGACCGCAAAATCCCTCATCGCCCGGGCCGTTCAGCAGGAGGACCTCAATTTTCTGCTCACCAACCGCATCCCGCGCAGGCTGCTGACTCATTTCATGGGGTGGCTGAGCCGGATCGAGAATCCCTGGGTTTGCCGGGCCTGTATCGCGCTGTGGAAGCTATTTTCAGAGCTCGACCTGAGCGAGGCCAAACAGACCCGCTTTGCGAGCGTGCACGACTGCTTTACCCGCGAGTTGAAGGACGGCGCCCGCCCCATCGATCCGGATCCGCGCCACCTGATCAGCCCCTGCGACGCGCTGGTGGGCGCCTGCGGCACGGTGATCGATGGATCCGTGCTGCAGGCGAAGGGCTATCCATATCCCCTTCTGGACCTTCTGGGAGACTCGGAACTGGTGCGCTACTACCGAGGAGGCCCGTACGCGACGCTGCGCCTGACCTCGAGCATGTATCACCGCTTCCATGCCCCCGCCGACTGCCGCGTGGAGCAGGTCAACTACATCTCCGGCGACACCTGGAACGTGAATCCCATCGCGCTGAGGCGCGTGGAGAAGTTGTTTTGCAAGAACGAACGGGCGGTCATCCGCTGCCGGCTGCCGCAGTCGGGCGCATTGATCACGGTCGTTCCCGTGGCGGCGGTACTGGTCGCGAGCATGCGCCTGAAATTTCTCGACGTGCTGCTGCATCTGCGCTATCGCGGACCCAACGTCATCCCCTGCGACGTCGGCTTGCGCCGGGGCGAGGAGATGGGATGGTTCGAGCATGGCTCCACGATCATCGTGTTTGCGCCGCGCGGCGCCTGCCTGAGCGACACAGTGTTCGAGGGCGGGCGCATTCAAATGGGGCGACCCCTGATGCGGATCGATGGCATCGAGGCCTGACTCACCGCGTGCGGATGTACTCCGGCCCCTCGGCGGGGTTCAGGTGGGCCGGTGTACATCGCGGGCCGGAGAGCCTGTGGCGCGGCAACTGCTCCTCGTCGCCGCGCCACAGCCGCGAGTGCGCCAGGCCTAAAAACTCTGCTTGTACTGTAATATCACCGTCAACGGCTGCAGCGTCGCCACCTGGGGAATGATGGTGCCTGCGGCGTAATTTTGATACTGCGCGTAGCCCACATACCCGATGTCGCCGAGATTGGGTTTGGCATTGGTGAGGTTGTGGATGTTGAGCGAGAACTCCGATTTCTCGTGATCGATGCCGAAGCGCAGATTGGCCAGCGAGTAGGAAGGCCGCGTCGACTCGACGCCATAGCCGCCGTTGAGCAGCGCCACGCTGTTGCCGGTATAGCTATAGTCGGCCGACACGAATCCATCGATGCTGCTGGTGAGCGGCTGCGTGTACACGGCCCCGACCGAGGCGTTCAAGGCCGGAGTTCCCAGAATGCGCGATCCCGCCTGGATGCCAAGATCGCCCAGGGCGCCCGGATCCGTGATGTCGGTGTGTTCGTAGCCCACGCCGAACCGAACTTGCAGAGCCGGCGTCAGATGGCCGTCGAGCTCGATCTCTCCGCCGTTGATGGTGGCCTCTCCGCCGTTGACGTCGAAATAAAAGCCGCAGGGGAGTGCAATCTGCTGCTGCAGATTCTTCCAGTCGATGTGAAACGCCGCCACCGACAGCAGCAGACCCGGGTGCGGCAGCTGCATTTTGGCGCCCACCTCATAGCTCCAGAGCGTATCCGATTTCAAGTTGCTGACGTCCGACGAGGGCAGATTCGGCGTACTGCAGAAGGTCACGTCTGCCTGGGCGCCGCCGGCCCGGAATCCCTTGGACGCGGACGCATAGACCATGGTGTCCGCGGTCACCTGGTAGGAGAGTCCCACTTTCGGATCGGTGCCGGTTTGGCTGTTGTGCTGCGGATTGCTGGGCGTGGGCCCGCCGTTCATGAAGCCGTCGGCCGTGTAGTCGGCTTCCTGCGAGAGCCAGTACTGCCGGGCCCCGACGGTCAGCGTGTATTGATCGAGGAATTTGTAATACAGCTCGCCGAACACCGATTTGTCTTTCTGAATGGCCGGGTTGCTCTGAGTCCAGAGCTCGTCGTTCGGCCACGCCTGAACGGGGGGGCCTGTCGGGGTCGGTGGAGTGCCTATCAGGCTCGGTACCGTGGCCGAGGTCAGACCATTGGCGTAAGTCGGCGGAATGTAGAACTTGGTATGGGTCTGCGAGTAGAACGCGCCGATCGTGCCGCTGAGGTTGTGCCAGGGATCGAAGGAGACGCGCATTTCTTCGGTGATCTGATCGTGGAAGTGCTCGCCGTCCCAGAGAAAGGGCTGGTTGGGCAGGCCGTTGACCAGATAGTAGTTCGTCAAGACCTGCTGGGTGCCGTAAGTGGAGTCCTCGACGTCCTGGGTATGGCGATAGAAAAAGCTGCTCGAGGAGACGAAAGACCAGCCCTGTCCGGTGTACTTGAGGTCGAGCGAGGGCAGTGCCCAGACATCCGAGGCGTGCGGCTGAACATCGTAGGCGCGGTTGAGCGTGTAGTCCGGAGTAAAGGCGGGCAGCGGCGCGAAGGTCGCGGGAAACCCATGGTCGGCCGTGTTCTGAAACATGACGCGCAGCGTGGCGTCGAAATTTTCCGTCACCCGCAGGAGCGCCGCCAGGGATCCGCCGAAGGTGCCCTGAGCCCCCTGATTTCCGACGCTGGTGCGGGGCGCCGCGAAATTGGGATCTCCGGCCGCCGGGCTCGTGGGGTCGGGAAAGGTGCGGGTGAGATAACCTGCGTCATGATTGAAGAACAACACCGTGCGAAATGCCAGCTTGTCCGGCACCGCCACGAGATTGCCGATGATGCTGCCGCCGCCGTCCGCGCTGCCGCCGCCGGACGTGATACCGGCCTGGGTGGTGAAGCTGAATTCATCCTTCTCGAGATTGGGCTTCTTGGTGATAAGGCGGACGTTGCCGCCGAGCGAACTCTCGCCGAATAGGGTGCCCTGCGGGCCCTTCAACACCTCGATATTGTCGATGTCCAGCACCCGCGGATCGACCGAGCCCGGGACCGGCGTGTCGTCTATGTAGAAGCCGGTCGCTCCGGAGGTACCGTACAGGTTCTGGCCGGTGATGCCTCGAATGGCCACCGTCCGCGCATCGGAGATGCCGGTGGGGCCGCCGCCGTAGCTGAAGGACACATTCGGGGTCTTGGTGGCGTAGTCGGTGAAGGATTGGATGTTGTAGTTCTCGAGGGCTTGTCCCGTGAACACAGTGACGCTGATCGGCACGGTTGCCAGCGACTCATCGCGCTTGCGTGCGGTGACCGTGATGGTATCCAGCGATTCCGCGCCGGCCGCCGCCGTATCGGTGGCATCTGCGGCATCGGCCGCGCGGGCGGCACCGGCCGGCATTGCCATGCAACAGAGCGCCAGCAGCCCGAGCAGGGGCGCCAAAGAGTTTCGTCCTAGCATCGCGTATTCCCCATGGTTCAAGGCGTTCTCCCGGAAAGACGAACAGTCGTTATTTGTTTTATTATTTTGATAATAATATGAAGACGGGAAGACGGCAATGGGAGCTTGGTGCTTGACGGCGCCGGTCACCGGCACGGCATGGACAACGCGCCGGCGGGCCGGCGTTCAGAGGGGCCTGCGATGCCTCGTCAGGGTGGCGGCAATCGAGGCCAGCACGGCCATGCGCACGGCGACGCCGTTGTTCACCTGCTCGCGGATGACGGAACGCGGGCCGTCCGCGACGTCCGATGCGATTTCGACGCCGCGATTCATCGGCCCCGGATGCATGACGAGCACGCTCGGCGCGGCCAATTTCAATCGCTTGGCATCCAAGCCGAAATCACGGTAATAGGCGGCATCATCGAGGGAGGCGCTCTGCGCCATGCGTTCCTTCTGAATGCGCAGCATCATCACCACATCGGCGCCGGCGATGCCGTCCTCGATGCGGGTGAAGCGCTGCGCGCCGCGAAATTCGTCTTCCGCCGGCAGCAGAGCCTGCGGCGCCACCAGCCGCAGGTCCGTGGTCCCCAGTGTCGTCAGCGCCAGGTGCGCGGACCGCGCGACTCGCGAGTGCCTGATATCGCCGACGATGGCGACCTTGAGCCCGGCGAAGCGGCGCTTGTGGGTGCGAATGGTCAGGGCGTCCAGCAGCCCTTGCGTGGGATGCGAGACGTGCGCCTCGCCGGCGCTGATGACCGACACGTGGGGGGCGACGTGATCGATCAGAAATTCGGGCATGCCCGGTTCGGAATCGCGAATCACGAACACATCGGTATTCATGGCTTCGAGCGTGTAGATGGTGTCCAGCATGCTCTCGCCCTTGGCGCGCGAGCTCGAATGCAGATCCAGGTTGAGCACGTGGGCGCCCAAGCGGCGGCTGGCGAGGTCGAACGAAGCGCGGGTGCGGGTGCTCGGTTCGAAGAACAGATTGGCGAGAGTGACGCCGGCGAGCTCGCGGCCCTCATAAGCCGGCTGCCCCGGAATCCGGCGGTAGGTCTCCGCCCGATCGAGTATCGCCGTCAAGGCGTCGCGGGTCAGGCCTTCGAGCGTGATGAGGTGGCGCAAGCCCCCCGCGCTGTCTTGTTGTGATCGCATTTGCGCCTCATGTTTCTTCGGTGAACCAACGTTCCAGGATGATGCAGGCCGCCGCCGCGTCGACATCGGCTTTGGCGAGGCGCCGCCTGCGCAGGCCCGAAGCGCGGGCCGACTTGAGCCGCGCCTCGGCTTCCCGCGAGGAATAGCGCTCATCGACCAGCACGGCTTGCAGCCGGTAGCGGTTCGCGACTTCCGCGGCGAACTCGCGCGCCGCCTGCGTCATGCGGCTGTCGGATCCATCGACATTATACGGTAGGCCGACCACGGTCAGGGCCGGTTGCCACTCGCGCAGCAGCGCATCGATTGCCTCCCAGCGCGGTCCGCCCGCGCCGACCGCCACGGCGGCGAGGGGTGCGGCGGTCCGGCTCACGGTGTCGCCGCAGGCGACGCCAATGCGCCGTTGCCCGAAATCGAAGGCCAGCACCACCCGCGGCGGTTCAGGCATTGCCGCTGATCGGGCTGATGCGCGACAGCTCCACGCCGAGGAGTCGGCCCGCCGCCTGCCAGCGGGACTCGAAGGGCAGTTCGAATATCAAGCCGGGGTCCACGGGCGCACTCAACCAGGCATTGGCACGGATTTCGTCCTCGAGCTGGCCGCCGTCCCAGCCGGCATAACCCAGGGCGACCACGGCTTCTTCGGGACCCTGGCCACGGGCCATGGCGGCCAATATGTCCCGCGAGGTGGTCACATGGATGACGTCGGAGACTTTGAGCGTCGAGTCCCATTCGCCGCCCGCCCGGTGTACCACGAAGCCCCGGTCGGTCTGCATGGGGCCGCCCCGCAACACTTGGCGCTCCCGCAAGGGGCCCGTCGCAAGCTCGATTTCCAATTGTTCGAATATCTCGCCCATCCGCATGGGCAGGGGCTTGTTGAGGATCAGCCCGAGCGCACCGCGCGAGCTGTGATCGCACACCAGCGCCACCGTTTGCGCGAAATTCGGATCGCCCATCGCCGGCATGGCGATCAGCAGTTGGTTGGTCAGATAACCCGAATCGTTAATGGTTAGGCTCCGAATAAAGGACTCCGGTGCCTTGCGAGGCGCCCTCCAAGAATTCCCATTCGTAGGCGATGCGGATTTCATCGTGCTGGGCGCCAAGCTCGCCCGGAAACGGGTCGAACGGCGAGGCGAGCTTCAGGATCCGCATGGCTGCCTCGTCGATTTCCGCGTGCCCGCTGCTGCGCCGGACGACGGTTTGCAGCAATTTACCGTCGGAGCCGATGGTTACTTCGATCACCGGGGTCCCCGACAGCTTCTCGCGGCGCGCCGCGTCCGGGAAATTGATGGTGCCGACCCGCTCGATCTTGCGGCGCCAGTTGTCCAAGTACACGGCGACATCGGATTCGCGCGTGTCCGCGGTGATCCAAAGCTGCTGCCGGGCCTCGCCGCGCATGCGCAGCTGCACCCCGTCATCGTTGGGAGTCATGGCCAGGTCAGGCCGTTTCTCGAGCAGCAGCGGCAGTTCGGATGATTCCTTGGCGGCCGTGGCCGATGCGAAATACAGGATCTTTTGCGCCGGCTGATGCGTTGCGATGAGTTCCTCGTCCCCCACGTCCGTGCCGGCCTGCTGCGCCGCCAACCCCTCACCGCTGGGAATGCCCGGTCGGTCGACCGGCATCAACGAGGACTTGGGAATCAAGGCGCGCTCGTGTTTCAGGGTATTGCCCGATCCCTGCTGGCTGCGCTCCGAGAGGTACTGAGCGTTGGGATTCTGCGCGACGCTCGGCGCCTGTTCGTTGACCAGAATGACTTCCAATCCGGGCGCCTCATCGCCGTGCGATTTGCCGCCCGGCGCGCTGAATGTCACGCCCAGGATCACGATGCCATGGATCAACGCCGCCAAAAAGCACGTCGTCAGCATGCGGTCGTTGGCGGGTGGGAGCCCGACTCCCAGCGTATCGCCGGCTTCATACATATCGGAGGTCATGCCGCGCCCAAGGTCCTCTGGATCGCCTCCACCAGCATCGCACCAATGTCGACACCGTGTTTCTTGTTTAGTTCGCGGATGCCGGTGGGACTGGTGACATTGATCTCGGTAACGTAGTCGCCGATGACATCCAGCCCGACGAATATCATTCCGGCGGCCTTGAGCTTGGGGCCGATTTGCGAGCACAGCCACCGGTCGCGCTCGTTGAGCGGCCGGCTCTCCGCGCGTGCGCCGGCGGCCAGGTTGCCGCGGTTGTCATCGGCCGTGGGGACCCGTTTCAGGGCAAAGGGCACCGGTTCTCCGTCCACCAGAATGATCCGGCAATCGCCGGCGGTCACGATCTCCGGCAGGTAGCGCTGCACGATGGCGTAGCGGGTGCCGTATGCAGTCAGCGATTCGAATACGACATTGCGGTTCTTGTCGCCTTGTTCCAGCACGAAGATCGACTTGCCGCCCATGCCGTCGAGAGGTTTGCACACCGCCTTGCCGTGCTCGCGCAGGAAATCGCTCATGTCGTGCATGTCGCGGGTGATGAGAGTGGGCGCACAGCATTCGGGAAACCAGGCCGTGTAGACCTTCTCGTTCATGTCCCGCAGGCCCTGCGGACGGTTGCACACCAGCGCGCCCTGGCCCTGGGCCCGGTCCAGGATATAGGTCGTGTAGATGTACTCGGTATCGAAGGGCGGATCCTTGCGCATGAGGATCACATCGAATTCACCGAGCTTGGCGTTGTGCGCCGCGCCCCTCGCGAACCAAGTTCCAAGATCGTCGAACACCTGCAGGGGCGCCAGGCGCCCCCAGGCGATACCGTCGCGCAGCCAAAGGTCTTTCTGTTCCGCGTAAAACAGCTCCCAACCCCGCGCCTGCGCCGCCAGCAGCATGGCCAGTGTGCTGTCCTTGGCGGGCTTTATCGCCTCAATGGGGTCCATGACCACGACGAGGCGGACTCGGGACGACATGTGCATTGCTACTCGGGACCCAAAAAAATAGTAAGCCGGATTTCGGCGCCATCGCAGTCTAGCGCACGCGCATCCGCGGGTGCCGCCGGCTCACTTGAGAAAACTGTGAACCACGCCACCGTTGTTTGGCCCAGCTTACCCCGAAATGTCGACCCCATACCGTGGCTTGCAAGGCCTGGATATGTTAAAAAGCCACAAGATTCCAGCACCTACGCACGAGGCTGGCTCCCGCCGGGGAGCAGATTCAAGGTCAGATTCATGGAGAGCATGATCAGCAACGGTAAGCCGAAACTCACGGGACTCAAAGTCCTCGTGATCGACGACAGCAAGACCATCCGGCGGACCGCCGAAACCCTCCTGACCAAGGAGGGCTGCGAGGTGTTCACGGCGGTCGATGGGTTCGACGCGCTGTCGAAGATCGCGGACCACCAGCCCGACATCGTGTTCGTCGACATCATGATGCCGCGCCTCGACGGCTACCAGACTTGCTCGCTGATCAAGCACAACAAGGTGTTCAAGCAAATCCCGGTCATCATGCTCTCGAGCAAGGACGGACTGTTCGATCGGGCCCGCGGCCGCATCGTCGGCTCGGAACACTATTTGACGAAGCCGTTCACCAAAGATGAATTACTGGGCGCGATCGAAGCTCACGTCGGAAAATGACGGAGAATACGAGAATGGCATTGATCCTCATCGTCGACGATTCACCCACCGAGGTGTTCGTCATGCAGAAGGCCTTGGAGAAGCACGGCTTCAAGACTGCCGCCGCCGAGAACGGCGAAGAGGGCGTCCGCAAGGCAAAGGCCATGAAGCCGGACCTCATCTTCATGGACATCGTCATGCCCGGGGTGAACGGCTATCAAGCTACCCGAATGCTGGTGAACGACCCCGAAACCAGTCTGATTCCCATCATCATGGTGACCACCAAGGGCCAGGAAACGGACCGGGTCTGGGGACTGCGCCAAGGGGCGGTGGATTACCTGGTCAAGCCCGTGACCGCGCAGGCTTTGGTCGAGAAAGCTCAGGCTGCACTGGCCGTATGACGAGCGTCGGCGGCGGGTCCGAATTGAGCTTGCGGAGCTTGCGCGACCGTCCCTTCGAATTGCTCAAGGAGCTCGAGAAACGCAGCCGCGCTGTGACGGCCGGCAATGTTCCGGAGGCTACCCCGGGGCGAGAATGGGTGGGGGTGGCGTTTCGCATGGGCGGCGAGACCTTTCTGGTGGCGCGCGAGGAGACCCGCGAGGTGCTGGGGTATCCCGCCGTGGTCACGCGGATTCCCGGCGCAAAGGGCTGGGTCAGGGGGCTCGCCAACGTCCGCGGACAGTTGCTGCCGATGCTGGACCTTCGGCAGTTTCTGGGCAGCGGCGCGACCGCTTCCGGCCGCAACACCCGCGTGGTCGTGGTCAATCACCGGGAAATCCCGGCCGGACTCATGGTGGACGAGGTGTTGGGATTTCGGCGTTTTGCAGAAGCGGAATTCAACGCCGAGGCGCCGCCGACGGTGATCCGATGCGACAGTTACCTCGCGGGTGCCTTTCGCCGCGGCGGCGAGGTTTGGCCGGTCTTGAGTTTGAAGAGTTTGGTGGAGAGCCAGAGCTTTTTACAGGCCGCTAGCTAAGTCCCGATGGAACCAAGATGACGACGCGAAAAGAGACAGGTTCTGGGGTGAATTTATTGCCGGTGCTGGCCGGGCTCATGGTGCTTTGCCTGGCCGGCGCCGCAGCATTGACACTGCTCGCCCACGACGCCGCTCCCGGCGCGACGCCCGGCGAGCTGTCCCTGGTGGTGCAGCGCATGCCCTACGAGGCGCAAAACGCGCTGCGGGGCGAGCCGAGCGCTTTCGACGCACTCGCCAAGAGTGCGGCGCGGCTGAAGACCTTGCGCAGCACGGCGCCCGACTCGGGCGCGTCCGCCACGGCGAGCAATGACAACTGGAACAAATTGAGCGCCGCCGTGGGCACGGTCGGCGAGGCCCGCGCCGCCGTGGAAACCATCCAGACCTCGAACCAGGAGGCCCGTGAATTGGCGCCCAAGCTGCTGTCGGAGCTGGGGGATCTTGCCAGCGCGGTGGGGGTGCAGAAGCTCGAGGGAATGAGCCGGTATGTGGACCGTTTCGAGCTCATGGTTCAGCGCATCCAGCAGGATTTGAACGGTCTGGCCTCCGGCGTGAGCGACGCCGCTCCCGCGGCGCAGCGCCTCGCCGATAGTTTGGAGTTCCTCAATCAAGTCGTACGAGGCTTGTCGGGCGAGGAATCCGGCCTTGCCCTGACGCGCGTCAGCGGTGCGGACGCCGAGCAGCGCCTCAAAGCCGTGGTTGCACGCAATCAGCAATACGGCAATAGCGTGCGCAAAGCGATCGGCGCCGCCGAAGCGCTTTCCAAGGCGCAAACGGCGGCAAGAACCCTGCCGGCCGTGGCCAGCAGCCTGGCGGCCCAATTGGGCGATGCGCCCGCGGTGCGCCCCGCCGCAGGCGGTAGCTACAAACCATGGATCGTGTCGCTGCTGGGACTTGCGCTGGCGCTACTGGCCGGCCTCACTTGGACGAATTTGAAATCGGTCAACGTGCGGCGCACCAGCGAGCTGCGGGTGCGCGAGAATGAGCGCAATCAAGAAGCCATCATGCGCCTGCTCGACGAACTATCGAGTCTCGCCGACGGAGACCTGACGGTTCAGGCGACGGTTACCGAAGACATTACCGGCGCCATCGCCGATTCGATCAACTATGCGATCGAGGCGCTGCGCGAACTGGTCACGACCATCAACGACAGTGCGATTCAGCTCGATGGGGCCGCCAAGCAGACCCAGGCCGTCGCGGCGCACATGGCGAAGGCCAGCAGCACCCAGTCTCGGCAAATCTCCTCGGCCAGCGAATCCATGGCCGACATGGCGGCCTCCATCGAAGAGGTCTCCGGAAATTCGGAACGCTGTTCGGACGTCGCCAGGCACTCGGTCGATATCGCCCACAAGGGGGGCGATGCCGTGCGGCGCACCATCGACGGAATGAACGCAATTCGCGAGACCATTCAGGAGACCAGCAAGCGCATCAAGCGCTTGGGCGAGAGTTCCCAGGAAATCGGCAACATCGTCGAGCTGATCAACGACATCGCCGAGCAGACCAATATTCTCGCGCTCAACGCCTCGATTCAGGCCTCCATGGCGGGCGAAGCGGGCCGCGGCTTCGCGGTGGTGGCGGATGAGGTGCAAAGGCTGGCCGAACGCGCGGCGAACGCCACCAAGCAGATCGAGGTGCTGGTGCGCACCATTCAAACCGACACCAATGAGGCGGTCGTGTCCATGGAACGCAGCACCACCGATGTGGTGGGCGGCGCGCTGCTCGCGGAGAACGCCGGCGCCGCGCTCGAGGAGATCGAGCAGGTATCGAATCAGATCGCGAGCCTGGTGCAGAACATATCGGCCAGCGCGCGTCAGCAAGCCGTCGCCTCCGGCAGCATCTCGAAGAACATGCAAGTGGTTCGGGAGATCTCGTCGCAGACGGCCGAAGGCTCGACCGCGACGTCCACGTCGATCGCCAAATTGGCGGCCTTGTCGGCGCAGCTGCGCAAATCCGTGGCCGGGTTCCGCCTGCCGGACTACGGCGGCGGCACGACCACGGTCGGAGCCACCTCATCGACGCGCCTGCCCGCCTTGAATGACCCTGCGGGCAGCGCCGCAGCTCCCACCCCCAGCAACAGTACCGGCAATACCGGAAAAATGCGCAAGGCCAGCGGCTTCGGCGCCTGACGCTCCGAGACGATTCCGGCATGACCGACATCAGCTCCCAAACCCTGCATATCGTCTCCAAGGAATTGGCGACGACCTTGAACGACGCACGCGCCTCGCTCGAGGCCTATGCCGAGCGCTCGGACCAGCGGGCGCTGCTCGAGAAGTGCGCCGATCAACTGCACTCGGCGCACGGCGTACTGCGCTTGGTCGAGGTGTACGGCGCGGCGCTGCTCGCCGAGGAAATGGAGCACGTCACTCGCTACTTGCTGAGTTCGGACAACGACCAGAAGCGCCAGGTCGACGGCCTCGACGCATTGATGCGCGCGATGGTGCAGCTGCCGACCTATCTCGAGCGGGTGCTGTCGGGCGGCCGCGACCTGGCTCTGGTGCTGCTGCCCCTGCTCAACGATCTGCGCTCCGTGCGAGGCAGCCCGCTGCTGTCCGAAGGAACGCTGCTGCTGCTCAATCTGAAATCGGATCAGCCGGCACAGCCGCAAGCGCAGCGGCAGGGCGAGCAATCGATCTCGGTGGCGCAATGGGCGAGGCGACTGCGCCCGCGATTCCAAATCGGCCTGCTGGGTTACATTCGCGGCGAGCGCACGGTGCAGAATTTGGAGATTCTGGCGAAAGTGGCCGAAAAGCTCGAGCAGGTTGCCGAGAGTCAGCCCGTATTCCAACTGTGGTGGGTCGTCGGTGCCATCCTCGAGGCGGTTCGCGCCAACGGTTTGGAGGGCAGCGCGACGCTGAAGCGCTTGCTGGGACAGGCCGACCGGCAGATCAAGACTCTGTATGAGCTCGGCGAAGGGCGCTATTGCGAGGATCCGCCGGTCGATTTGCTCAACAACCTGTTGTATTACGTCGCCAGGGCATCGACCACCGGCGGCCGCATCGCCGCGGTGCGGGCCTCATTCAAGCTCTCCGAGCTGCTGCCGGTCGACGACTCGATCGAGCACGAGCGGGAGAGCCTGTCGGCCCCCAGCGTGAAGCTGATGCGCACCGTGGCTGCCGCGATCAAGGAGGACCTGTCCAAGGTCAAGGATGTTCTCGACATATTCGTGCGGCGCGGCGGCGGCCGCAGCGATGAGCTGCTGCCCCAGCTCGAATTGCTGAAGAAGATCAGCGACACGCTCGGAGTGCTCGGGCTCGGCGAGTTGCGGCAGCGGGTTCAGGAGGAAATCTCCGAGCTGTCCGACATCGTCACCGACGGTAAAACCCCTCCCGAGGAGTCGCTGATCAAGGTGGCGGGCGTGCTGCTCTCGGTTGAAGACAGCCTCGACGATCAGCTGGTGCGCCTGATTTTGCCCGCGGCGTCCGACGTGCCGGCCGCGGAATTGCCGGCCAACCAGGATGTTGAATTTAAACTGGTGAGCGAGGCGGTGTTGCGCGAGTGCATCGTCAACTTGGCCCGCATCAAGGAAGCCGTGTCCATCGCGGTGCAGAAGCCGGGGGACTTTCCGCCGCAGGGCCTCGACAACGTGCCGCAACTGCTCCGAGGCATCACGGCCGGCCTCTTGATGCTGGGCAAGGGCCGGGCGGTGGAATTGATGGACGCGATCGGCGTCGAGGTGCGCAAGCTGATCGAACCGGGCGCGCCAACCCCCGACGCACTGCGTCTCGAGAGGGTGGCCGATGCCATCGTCAGCATCGAGTACTACATGGAGACGCTGCAAAGCGGGCGCAACGATCCATGGTACATGCTCGACAACGCCGAGATGTGCATCAAGACCCTGGCGGAAGAAGCGCTGTCGCGCGTTCCGAACATAAGCATCTCGGCGAGCGAAGCCGCGAATACCATCAAGCTCGACCCTGTCGAGACCATTGCTCTCGAGCGCACCAAGCGGGCGCATGCGGCGACGAATCCATTGATCGCCGTCCCCGAGCCCGAACCGGTGGACCCGCAATTCGTCGAGCTGTTCATCGAGGAAGCCAAGGAAGAGATCGCCTCGATTCAAAGCAGCTTCCCGCAGTGGGACCAAAATCCCATGGATTTGGAGTCGCTGGCGTTGATGCGCCGCAGCTTCCACACATTGAAGGGCAGCGGCCGCATGGTCGGCGCCCGCGCCATAGCGGAGTTCGGCTGGTCGATCGAGAATCTACTGAATCGAATCATCGACAAGACTCTGACCCGCACCCCTGGAATGATGGCGCTGCTGCGCAGCGCCGTGGCGGCCCTGCCGCAGCTCGTGGAGCAATTGGAGAGCGGGCGGCACAACCCCGTGCCCATCGAATCGCTGATGGCCCGCGCCTTCGCCTATGCCGACGGCCGCGAGCCGGATCAGGGCACCGTGACCATCACCCAGGAGGATCGAGGATCGACGACTTCGCTGGCGATTCCTGCCGCCGCCGTCGCGGCCGCCGCCGCGAAACCGAAGGCGCCCGAGCCGCCCGCGATGGATCCGGTGCTGCACGACATTTACAGCAAGGAGACCTCGAGCCATCTGGCCGAGATTCGCGAGTACTTGCGCAAGCGCACCGGTCAGCCGGCGCCGCACGATTTGCCGGAGCCCGTGTATCGCGCCATTCATACTTTGAGCGGCAGCTCGAAGATGGCCGAAGCGCGCCACGGCATCCGCATCACCGAACCGCTGAATCAGGTGATGCGCAAGGTCTTCGACAGCGGCCACGGCTTGTCGGACAAGGGGCTGGCAACCCTCGGCGACGCCGTCGGCGCGATCGACAATGTGGTATCGCACATCAACGAATCGACGGCGTTCTTCTCGGAGCAACCGACGCTGCTCGCGCGGCTGCGCGATATAGAGACCGAGCTCGATGCAGCGATTGCGCGGGAGGCCATCGATACCAGCGCCTCGGCGGTGGTGCCGGCGCTCGCGGCGGTGCCCGAGACATCGGCGCCCGAGACGGTGGCGCGCGACAGCGCCGCCGCAGCGCCGGGACCGTCGGCGCCGTCGCCCGCCGCTGCGGCAGTGCCGGCGGAAACGGCGGCCGCGCCGTCCGGGGAAGAGTTCGATCATGAGATCGCGAACATCTACAGCGAAGAGGCCACCGAATTCCTCGAGGCGGCGGAGGTGTCGCTGACCGCCTGGAACAGGGATCGCAAGGACAAGGATCGTGTTGCGGAATTGCAGCGTCAATTGCACACATTGAAGGGCGGCGCCCGCATGGCGGGAATCAGCGCCATGGGCGATCTGAGCCATGAGCTCGAGACCTTGGTGCTGCAGATCGACGGTGGTTCGGTGTCCGGCGATGACCATGCCCACGCCGTCATGCAGGCCAGCCTCGATGAACTGGCGCGAATGCGCGATTTGGTCAGCAGCGGCAATCTGCCGGGCGGCGCTACGGCGCTGATCTCGCAGATCCGCCACTTGGCCAATCCATCCCGAGCTCCCGCTGCCGCGGTGCCGCCGGTACCAGCCGCGCCGCCCGCGGCCGTGCCGCAAGCGCCGGCCGTCCCCGCATTCGCCGCCGCGCCGTCCATAGCGGCAGCCCAGGCAACGGCGGTCCACGCAACGGCGGTGCAGCCGACCGCGCCGCGCGAATCCATGCCGGCCGCCGTAAGCGAGGATTCATCCGCGAGTCTCGAACTGAGCAGCGCCCCCGTGTTGCCCGGCCGCGAGAGTGCACCGGCCGAGCGGGTGGAAATGGCGCGCGTCGATGCCGATCTGCTCGACACCATGCTCAACAATGCCGGAGAGGTGAGCATCTTCCGCGCCCGCCTCGATCAGCAGGTCAATTCGATCGATTTCAATCTGGCGGAACTGGCGCGCACGGTGACCCGCCTCAAAGAACAGCTGCGCGGCCTGGAGATCGAAACCGAAGCGCAGGTTCTCAACCGCCATCAGGACTCGGAGCCGCGGCGCCACGACTTCGATCCGCTCGAGCTGGATCGATATTCGTCTCTGCAGCAGTATTCACGCGCCCTCGCCGAGACCTCCGGCGACGTGGCCAGCATTCAGGGGCTGCTCGAGACCTTGACCCGCGAAGCGCAGAACCTGCTCACCCAGCAGTCGCGCGTCATCACGGAGCTGCAGAACAGCCTGATGCGGACTCGAATGGTGCCTTTCCAGCGCCATGTGCAGCGCCTGACCCGACTGGTGCGACAGGCCGCGAACGACACCGGCAAGCGGGCGGAACTCGTGGTTCAGGGCGCTGCGGCCGAACTCGACCGCCAGATGCTCGAGCGCATGGTGCCGCCGCTCGAGCACATGCTGCGCAACGCTGTGGTGCACGGCATCGAAGCTCCGGAACGCCGCACCGCTCTCGGCAAGCCCGATGTCGGACGAATCTCGGTCAGCTTGGAGCGCGACGGCGCCGAGGTCGTGATCGTGGTCGCTGATGACGGCGCAGGCATCGGCGTGAAGCTGATCCGCGAGAAGGCGATCGCCCTTGGGCTCACCGATCCTCAGGCAAAACTGACCGACGAGGAGGCCGTGCAGCTGATACTGGAGCCCGGCTTCAGCACGGCCGGCCATGTCACCCAGGCCGCCGGTCGCGGGGTGGGCATGGACGTCGTTGCCACCGAAGTGAAGAAACTCGGCGGCGGCCTGTTCATCGATACGACGGCCGGCAAGGGATCGCGGTTCACGATTCGCCTGCCATTCACTCTGGCGATCAGCCAGGCGCTGATCGTGCGCGTGGCCGAGGAGGCTTACGCGCTGCCGCTGGCGACGGTGGAAGGCGTGGTTCGCCTGCCGAGAAACATCGTCGTCCGGCATCTGGGCAAGGACGCGCCGCTGTTCGAATACGGTGGGCAGAAGTATCGCTTCCAGCAGCTGGGCTCATTCGTCGGGCTGGGCGCGACTCGTCTTCCGGAGTCGGAAGTCTCCATATCGGTGGTGCTGATTCGGGCGGGCGAGCATTCCACCGCCTTGGTCACCGATGAGCTGGTCGGCAGCCGCGAAATCGTCGTAAAGTCATTGGGACCGCAGATCTCGGGCATCCGCGGAATCGCCGGCGCCACCATATTGGGTGACGGCCGCATCGTCATCATTCTGGACATGGGTTCGCTGGTGCGATCCGAATGGCGTGCCCGCCCCACCGAAACGGTGGTTCTCGATCAGCGGGACAGGCGCACCTTCGCCCTGGTGGTGGACGACTCCATCACGGTGCGACGCGTGACGCAGCGGCTGCTCGAGCGCAACGGCATGCGGGTGTTGACGGCAAAGGATGGCGTCGACGCCGTGTCGCTGCTGCAAGAGCATCTCCCGGACATCATATTGCTCGATATCGAAATGCCGCGAATGGACGGCTATGAAGTCGCCGCCCACGTGCGCAACGACCCGCGCCTGAAGGATGTTCCCATCGTGATGATCACCTCGCGGGTCAGCGAGAAGCATCGGGCGCGGGCCATCGAGCTCGGGGTCGACGACTATCTCGGCAAGCCGTATCAAGAAAGCCAGCTGCTCGATGCCATCGAGCCGCTCGTCAACCGCCGCACCGCCCTCGCGAGATAGCTCATGTCCGACTTGCGCGACGAGCTGTACAGCTTGCTGGTGCCACTGGCCGGGGAGCGTTTGATCGTGCCCCGTGCCTGCGTCGCCGAGGTCATCGGCTATCAGGCGCCGGCTGAAATGACCAATGCGCCGCCGTGGTATGCGGGCCTGGTGAGCTGGGGCGGGCGCAGCGTGCCGGTCGTGTCGTTCGAAGGCGCATTCGGCCAGACGCTGCCGACCGTGTCCAGCCGCACGCGAATCGTCATTTTTCACGCGCCCGGCGGCACGCTGCATTCGGGATACTTCGGCATGCTGACCCAGGGCTTTCCGCAGCTGGTGCGCGTGAATGCGGAGGTGCTGCGGCCGGATCCCTCCCGCAGCTTTGCGGAGCGTGCACCCGTCATCTGCCAGGTGCGGATGATCAACGAGACGCCGCTCATCCCGGATCTGGAGCGGCTCGAGCAAATGATCGCCGAGGAGACCTCGGTGATGCCCACCTAGGATTTTCCTACATATCGCCGAAGCGCGCCTGCAGCCAAACCAGCGCCGCTATGGCGGCGGTCTCGGCGCGCAGTATGCGCGGCCCCAGGCCGACCTGGGAGAATCCCGCCACGCGAAAGGCCTCGAGCTCATCGGATGCGAAGCCGCCCTCGGGTCCGATGGCTATTTGCGCTTCGGTGCCGCGCGCCGCAGCGGGCGTGTGAGGCGCGGACTCGGGCTCCAACACCAGCCGCAGCGCGGTGCTCGGCGGCGATTCGCCGAGGTAGTTGAGCAGCGGCTGCGCGGCCTCGATGACCGGCAAACGATTGCGCCCGCATTGCTCGCAGGCGCTGGTTGCGACGGCGCGCCAATGATTCGCCTTCGATTCGGCGTGGGCCTTGTCCAGCCGCACGACGCTGCGCTGACTCAATACCGGCACGATGCGCGCCACCCCGAGCTCGGTCGCCTTTTGAACGATGAAGTCCATGCGGTCGCCGCGCGGCACGCACTGCACCAGAGTGATGCACAGGGGCGATTCCCGGTCCACTTGCCGCCCGTCGCCCACGGAGGCGGCGACGCGCGAGCCGCGCACGGCTTCGATCGTGCCGTTGAATTCCCGGCCGTCGCCGTTGAAAAGAATCAGCTCATCGCCCGCGCGTGCCCGCAATACCTTCGCCAGATGCGAGGCGGTGTCGGGCGGCAGATCGACCGTGCCGCCCGAAGTCAGCGTCGCATCGACGTAGACGCGGGTCAGTCGCACGTCGCGAGCTCAATGCCATCCGCCGCCGTTCGGACCATCAGGTCCATTTCAGCTTCATCGACGATGTAGGGTGGCATGAAGTACACCACATTCCCGATGGGCCGCAGCAGCACCCCGTTCTGCAGAGAGTGCCTGTAGATGCGCAAGCCGCGGCGCTCGGTCCAGGGATAGGGCTCCCGGCTGCGCTTGTCCTTGACGAATTCCACGGCAAGGATCATTCCGCACTGCCGAACCTCGCTCACGTGCGGGTGATCCTCGAGTTCCCGGGCGCGCTCCCGAAGATAGGCCGCCTTCGGCCGGTTGCGCTCTATCGTGCGGTCCGAGGCAAAAATGTCGAGCGTCGCGAGGGCAGCCGCGCAGGCAAGCGGATTACCGGTGTAGCTGTGCGAATGCAGGAAGGCCGTCAAGTTCGTATATTCGTCGTAGAAGGCGCCGTACACGTCCTCGCCCGTCAATACCGCGGAGAGCGGCAGGTACCCTCCCGTCAGGCCCTTCGACAAGCATAGAAAGTCCGGCGATATGGCCGCTTGTTCGCAGGCAAACATCGTTCCGGTGCGCCCGAAACCGACGGCGATCTCATCGGCGATCAGGTGTACGCCGTATCGAGTGCAAGCCTCGCGCAGCCGGGTCAGATACACCGGATGGTACATGCGCATGCCGCCCGCGCATTGCACCAGCGGCTCGACGATGACGGCTGCCAACTCCTCTGCGTGCTCGGACAGCAGCCGTTCCATGTGTGCATACTGCCGCAGCGAGTAAGCCTCCCAGGACTCGCCGGAACCGCGGTTGTAGCAATCGGGCGACGGGGCCGTCAGCACGTCCATCAGCAGCGGCTTGTACAGGGTCTTGTACAGCTCGACGTTGCCGACGGCCAGGGCACCCAGCGTCTCGCCGTGATAGCTGTTCTGCAGGGTCATGAAGCGGGTCTTGCGCGGCCGGCCGCGGTTGCGCCAGTAGTGGAAGCTCATTTTGAGCGCCACTTCCACGGCCGCGGAGCCATTGTCCGCCAGGAAGCAGCGGGTCAAGCCCGGCGGCGCGAGCGCGGTCAACCGCTCCGCGAGGCGGACCGCCGGTTCGTGGGTGAATCCGGCGAATATGACGTGCTCGAGCTCGCCGAGCTGGGCCGCGAGGGCGGCATTGATACGCGGATTGGCATGCCCAAAAATGTTGACCCACCAGGAGCTCACGGCATCGAGATAGCGCTTGCCATCGAGGTCCTCGAGCCATGCCCCGGAGCCGCGCCGAACCGCGATCATCGGCAGGGTTTCATGATCCTTCATCTGAGTGCAGGGATGCCAGACGACCCTCAGATCGCGCGCGGCGAGAGAGGCGGCATCGGTCCGATTTTCAGAGGTGGCGTGCATGGGACCGGAATTGTCGCATATGCTAACGCCATCGACGGCACCCTGAGGAAGCGGATTTGGAAGTCGATCCCGACAGCGGGCTGATACGCGGCGCCAGGCAGATCGTATCGCCCAACTATGACTCGCGGCCCGCGGGAGTACAGCCCGATCTGATCGTCGTGCACGGCATCAGTCTGCCGCCCGGTGAATACGGCGGTCCCTGGATCGACCGGCTGTTCACCAATACCCTGCCCGCGGATGTTCATCCCTATTTCGCCGAAATAGCCGCGCTGCGCGTCTCCTCGCATGTGGTGGTGACGCGCGACGGCGCAGTCACCCAGTACGTGCCATTCACGCAGCGCGCCTGGCACGCAGGCAAGTCCATTTATCGCGGCCGGGAAGCCTGCAACGATTTCTCGGTGGGCGTGGAACTCGAGGGGGCCGATACGCAGCCGTACGAGGACGCGCAGTACCGCACCCTGGCCGAACTGGTCGCCGCCCTGTGCAGGGCCCTTCCTGGATTGTCTCCGGCTCGCATCGTCGGCCACAGCGATGTCGCACCCGGCCGCAAGACCGATCCAGGGCCGGCATTCGATTGGCTGCGCGCCCGGCGTCTTATTGGCGCCGCCACATCCGCAGCGCCTGCGTGCGGCAAACCCCTAACGCCCTAAGGCGCGTTTCCCGAGGCTCGGGCAGACGTGAACTGCGTCACGTTTTGCGGCGGAATAATCCGCGCCAATTCCAGCAGAAATCCCTGACGGCGCCGACACTTCACAAGGGGGCAGTAAACCGTTACCTGACCCGGAGGGCTATTGATTCGTTGGTTCGCGGACCTTCCCATCGAGCGCAAGCTGCGCGTGGTCATCTTGGTGCCCGCCTTCGCCGTCTTCGCCGTGGCAATGATTGCGCACATCGCGATGAATCTGCTGCATTTGCGCGACGACTTGCTGTGGAGCGCCGCGCGCGTCGCGCGGGTCACGGGCACCGCCGCCATCGAGGCGCTGCGCGCCGGCGACGAAGCCGCGGCGCTCAAGGCCGTGGATGGGCTGCGCGATGAATGGTTGGTCACCGATGCGGAGGTCATCGCGCCGAACGGCCTGACGCTCGCCACCTACCGGCGCAGCGAAGGCGCCGCGCGGCTGGAAGCGGCTGCCGCTCGAAACTCCGTCGCCAATGTCCGCTTGCCGCTCCCGGCCGCCCCGGAGAACCCGCGGCTCTATGTGCATGACGGTCAATTCCACCTCATTGCAGCCATTGCGCGCAAGAATCAGGTACTGGGATTCATCCACATCATCGTGCCGTTGGCGGTGATGTATCCGGATTGGCCCGGCTACCTGCTCATCACCTTGGCTGCGAGCCTCGCCGCCGTGTTGACCGCATATTGGCTGGCCGCCCGCCTGCAGCAGCAAATCTCGGGACCCATCGTCAACCTGGCGCATACCATGCAGCGCGTGTCTTCCGAGGAAGACTATAGCTTGCGCGTGGAGCGCCATTCTCACGATGAGGTGGGCTCGCTCATCGACGGCTTCAACCGAATGCTCGGGCAGATCCGGCATCGCGATTCGAGGCTGGAGAAATACCGTCAATTTCTCGAACAGCAGGTCGAGGAGCGCACTATCAATTTGGGCAACGCGAACCTCGAGCTCAAGCTCGCGATCGCCGAAGCGAATCGCGCCAAGGAGGCGGCGGAGCGGGCCAGCAGCGCCAAGAGCGAGTTTCTTGCCCGCATGAGCCACGAGATCCGCACGCCGATGAACGGCGTCATGGGCATGTCCGAGCTCCTGCAGGCGACCGAGCTCACGCCGCGCCAGAGGCATCTTTCGGAAACCATTTCCCGGTCGGCCGAAGCGCTGCTGCAAATCATCAACGACATACTGGACTTCTCCAAGGTCGAAGCGGGCAAGCTCGAGCTCGAACGCGTCGAATTCGGCCTGCGCGAGGCCGTCGAGGAAACCATCGAGATCTTCGCGGCGCGGGCCCACGCGAAGGGGCTGGAATTGGCATGCGCCATCGAAGCCGATGTGCCGGGCAAGGTGTGCGCCGATCCGATGCGCCTCAGGCAGGTGCTGATCAATTTTGTCGGAAACGCCATCAAATTCACCGACTCGGGCGAAGTGATCGTGCGGGTGCGCGCCGTCGGCAAGGATGGAATGCTGCGCTTCGAGGTGATCGATACGGGCATCGGCATCTCCGAGGAAGCGCAGGCTCAGATATTCAATGCATTCAACCAAGCCGACTCCTTCACGACGCGCAAGTACGGCGGCACCGGCTTGGGGTTGGCCATTTGCCGGCAGCTGGCCGCCTTGATGGGCGGCCGAATCGGCGTGCATAGCGTGCTCAACCGCGGCTCTACATTTTGGTTCGAAGTGCGCCTGGAACCTGTCGCAGAATCGTCGCCGACCTTGACGCGATTGCCGCGCATGAACCTCGCGGGCCTGCGGGCACTGATCGTCGACGACAACGCCAGCAATCGAGAGATCCTGCAGCAGCACCTGCAATCCTGGGGAGTCGAGGCGGTCTCGGCGGAAACCAGCGCGGCGGCACTGGCCGCATTGAACGGCGCCGGCGCGGGCTTCGATCTCGCGCTGGTGGACGATCAAATGCCCGGCATGGACGGTATTCAGCTGGCGAAACTCATACGCCAGGATCCGCGCTGGGCACGGCTGCGGCTCATCTTGCTCAGCACCCGGGACGAGTCCGACGGGGGCTCCGAGAGCCCGCAATTGTTTGCCGCCATGCTCACCAAGCCGCTGCGCCGGGCACAGCTGTTCAGCTGCGTCAGCCGCATCATGACCCTGCAGCCGGCATCCGCGATGGATTCACCCTCCGCAGCGGCGCCCGCCTCTCAGGTCGCGCCGACACCGCCCGCGCCGGGCAGCCGCGCAGTGGGCCCCAAGATCCTTCTGGTCGAAGACAATCCGGTGAATCGAGAGGTGGCGGTCGGCATGCTCGAGAGCTTGGGCTGCTCGGCCCATTCCGCGGAGAACGGCCGACTGGCCATCGAGGCGATGAACGCCGCGGCATACGACGCGGTGCTCATGGACTGCCAGATGCCGGTCATGGATGGGCTGACGGCCACGGGCGAGATCCGGCGGCGTGAACAGCATTCCGGCTCCGCGCGAGTGCCCATCATTGCCTTGACCGCGAACGCCATGGAAGGGGAACGCGAGCGCTGCCTGGCCGCCGGCATGGATGATTTTCTCAGTAAACCGTTTTCCCAGCAGCAGCTGGCGACGCTGCTCAGGCGCTGGCTGGCGCTGCGTGCGCTGCCCGAATCGGAACGCCGCGACCTGTCGCGGGTGCCGTTGATCGATGCCGGGGTGCTGCGCAATATCGCAGCGCTGGCCAAGCCGGCGTTGCTGAACTCGATGATCGATTTGTACTTGCGTCATTCGCCCGGCCTCGTGGACGCGATCGAGACCGCGGCGGCCAATATGCAGGCTGAGGCGCTCTCGCAGGCGGTGCACACGCTCAAGTCCAGCACCTCGAATTTGGGGGGTACCCGCCTGGCGATGGTCGCCAAGGAATGCGAAGCCCTGGTGCGCGAAGGCGGGGTTGCGCAAGCGGCGCCGATGGTGCCGAGAATCCGCCGGGAATATCAGGAGTTTTGTGCCGCCTTGACGCGCGAGCGCTCGCCCAGTGCCGCGTAGCCGCCGCGCATCCGCCGAAGGAACGATGAACATGCCTGTAAACGAATCGCCCAATCCCGCCACCGTGCTGGTCGTCGACGACGATCCGGGGGCAAGGCTGCTGGTGGGAACCGCACTCGAAATGGCCGGCTTTCGCGTTTTCGCGGCGGCCGACGGCGAGGCCGCGCTCGTGCAGTTTCGCGAGCATCCCGCCGACTGCGTGGTGCTCGACGTGGTCATGCCGGGCATGAACGGCTTCGACGTTTGCGGCGCGCTGCGGGCGCTGCCGGACTGCCGCCACGTGCCGATATTGATGCAGACCAGCCTCGACGACATGGACTCGGTCAACCGCGCATACAACGCGGGGGCCACCGACTTCTCGTCCAAGGGCATCAATCCGATGCTGCTCGCGCAACGGGTC
Source organism: uncultured Gammaproteobacteria bacterium (assembly GCA_963837435.1). GTDB lineage: Bacteria > Pseudomonadota > Gammaproteobacteria > Steroidobacterales > Steroidobacteraceae > Bog-1198. Next base: position 60,834 of record CAWINJ010000004.1, on the reverse strand, counting down.
AAATTCCTGGTGAGATCCAAACAGACTCAGGATCAATTGCGCGAGAGCGAAGCCCGCGTGCGCTATCTCGCCTACTACGACCCTCTCACCGCCTTGCCGAATCGCCAGCGCCTGCTGCAGATACTGGGGCAACAGGTGGCGTGGGCCGTGCCGCGCCAGCGCGGGCTCGCCGTATTGATGCTCGATATCGACAATTTTTCGCGCATCAACGATACCCAGGGACAGGCGGTGGGCGACATGCTGCTGAAGGACGTTGCGCATCGCTTGCAGAATTGCCTGCGCGATTCTCAGCGTATGTTCACACAAGGGGACGATAGCGCCGAGAGGAAGGACATCAACGACTGGGTGGCGCGCACCGGCGGCGATGAATTCGCGCTGGCGCTGCCGGGGATATCCAGCGCCGAGACCGCGCAAGTCGTGGTGCAGCGCGTGCAGATGGCGCTGACGCGGCCGTTCGTGTTCGCGCAGCAGGAGATCCCGCTGTCGGCCACCATGGGAATCAGCCTGTTCCCAGGCGACGCGGCCACTCCCGAAGCTCTCGTCAAGAACGCCGACGCCGCCATGCATCACGGCAAGAAGAGCGGGCACGGAGGCCTCGAGTTCTTCAACAAATCGATCAGCACGCGAGCCGCCAAGCACCTGTCCATGGAGGCCGATTTGAACAAGGCGCTCGACCGGGGCGAATTCACCCTGAACTATCAGCCCCGGCTCGCACTCAAGGATTTGAGAGTCGAGGCGGTCGAAGCCCTGCTGCGATGGAAGCACCCGCAGCGCGGGTTCGTGCCCCCGGACGAGTTCATTCCGCTGGCGGAACAGAACGGCATGATCACCGAAATCGGCGACTGGGTGCTGCGGGAAGCGTGTGCGCAAGTGCGCCGCTGGCGCGACGCCGGAGCGCCGCGATGGCAGGTGGCGGTGAACGTGTCGGGCGTGCAGTTTCGCGACGGCACGCTGGTGGGGCGCGTGTCGCGCGCCATCCAGGCCGCGGCCATCGAATCTCGCATGATCGAGCTGGAATTCACCGAGGGCGCCTTGATCGAATATTCGGCCGCGGTGAGCAAGGCGGTGAAGTCCCTCAAGGAGCTGGGCGTCGCCACGGCGCTGGACGATTTCGGCACCGGCTACAGTTCTCTGTCCTACCTCAGGCACTTTCCCATCGACACGCTGAAGATCGATCGGGCCTTCGTGCGCGACATCGCCTCGCAGAACGGCGGCAATGCGCCGCTGGTCGACGCCATCATCGCCATGGCGAAGAGCCTGGGTTTGGCGACGGTGGCGGAAGGCGTGGAAACCGAGGCGCAGTGGCAATATCTCAAGACGCGCGACGCGCACCAGGTTCAGGGCTTCTTATTCTGCCGGCCGCTCGCGATCGCGGATTTGGAGCGTTGGCACGCCGATTGGCTGCATGCGCGCCAGCTCAATGCCGCGGGCGTCGCGTAGCGGCGCGCGCGGCAAACATCGCATCAAGGATCGGAATCCGCGGGCTTAGGTGCGTCGTTGACGGCGTGATCTGCGAATATCGGCCGAAATTTCTTCCATCTACCTCGAACTTTTCGATAAGCCTTCGCATGCAGCTTGCGTGCCCGCGACGAGGCATTGACATAGTAACCCGCAAACTGCCCCATCAAGAACAAAGTCTCGGGCGCAATACCCTTCGGCGGCGCGGCGGCGAGAGCCTTCAGGCGGCGGCTCGCGACGCAGGCATCCTGCTGCACTCCGAGCTCTTCCTGCCAGCGATGCAACGCACGAAGCATCCCATCCGCAGGTTTCCCGTATAGATTCGCCACCGCTTCCAGCGCATAGCGCAGCTTCTTCACGCGGCCGCGGACTTCATGATACGCCTCCACCGAGGAATCCGGCTTCAGCAGATCCGCGCCCCTGCGGACTTTCCGGTATCGTCGCCGCAGCAATTCGGGCGCGACGTTGAGCGCAAGCTCGCCCGTTGGTGTTTGCGCTGCCGCCGCGGGGGCGGCCAGCAGCGACGTCAAGCTCTTGAGGACTTTCTGCACCGAGACCGAATCGAGCGCGCTCAGCATCCGGGTGCGCGCCCGACCGCGCTCCGCTACTAGGTGCCGCTGCAAGGGTGCGAGGCCTTCGCGTTCCAAATCGGGCAACTTGCGGCCGAACCTCTGCAACTCCCTCAGAGCGACGTCCACGTCGCGCGTGTCGCCGAGAGCGCGCAGTACCTTCTTGAGGGTCGGCCGAGTCCGCAGGAACGGCGCGGGCAGGGACGATCCGAACTGGCGCAGGATGGCATCCATGCGGCGGCCGGCGACCCGCAAGGCATGCAGTTCCTCCGGGTCGTCGCCCAAGCGGGCACCCGGCTCATGCAGATACCAGGCTGACAAGTGGCGGCGCAGGTTCGCCAGAGCAACTTCGGCAATGGGCATGGACGCCTCTACCGCGGTCGGCGCGAACTGCGGTGCCGGCGCCGGCGCCAAGCCCACCGACCTGAGGCCCAGCGAGTACTTCGTGTCGGACGCGACCACGAGCGCACAGTCGTTTTGCAAAGTCTTCACCAGCGACCGCAGCGGCTCGCGAGCCTCGGTGAAGGCTTCCACCTCGACACGCTGCGTGCTGCTCTGCGGCTCGCCTTGCGGGCGCGAGATGACGGTATCGTCCAGGGCGATCTCGCCGAGCTGCAGCGACTCGTCCTCTCTGCGGATGGCAAATCTCTGCCTCGAGGTGCGAACTTCGAACAGGGGCAGCAAGGCGTGCTCGCCGCTCACGGCGTGCACGCGCGTTCCGACCGGCCCGATCGCCTGACGAATGGCGGAGCTCTCGGAGTTGTCCAAATCTTCTGTCAGCTCCCGGCGATCCGCGACCCCGGCGCCCGCGGAATGGAGCGACTTGAGGGTCGCTTCCGATTTCCCCGACTCCGAGCGGACGCGCAGCGCGAAGCCGGCGCGATAGATTCGCCAGTCATCCGTGTCCAGGTAGGTATCGAAGATCTGCAGCGCCGGGCGCGGTTCGAGGACCAGTCCCTCCACAGTGCCATGGTCGAGCAGCCAGCGGCGAACGGAGCCCAGGTCGGCGGAAGCCAGCTGCCACTCCACTTCGCGCCCATCCTTGTGACGGAGCTCTTCGTGTTCAACCGGCGTGGAATGCGATGACATCTGCGTTATTGCCTGGCCCGCCGCCAGATCACTTCGCTGCCCTGTTCCTGCCGGGCCAGAACCCGGGCCAGCACGAACAAGAGATCGGATAGACGGTTCAGGTATTTGAGAGTCTCCGGCGACACGTTCTCGAGGCGCGCCAGCAACCAGCAACGGCGCTCCGCCCGCCGGCAAACCGTGCGCGCGACATGGCAGGCCGCCGCCGCCGGACCGCCGCCCGGCAGAATGAAATCCTTCAACGGCGGCAAGGCCTCGTTGAATGCGTCCAATTCCTGCTCGAGCCTGTCGACATGTGCCGCCTCGATCATGCGATGCCCGGGAATGCACAACTCCCCACCCAGATCGAACAGGTCGTGCTGCACCTCGGTGAGGCAGCGCGCGATCGGCGGCGGCAGATTGGGCACGCTGAGCACCAGGCCGATCGCGCTATTGGCTTCATCGACAGTACCGTAGGCCTCGACCCGGGGACTCTCCTTCGGCACGCGCGTTCCGTCCCCCAAGCCGGTAGTGCCATCATCGCCCGTGCGTGTATAAATCTTGCTGAGCCGGTTGCCCATGGGATCGAAACTCCGAAGCCTGAGGTGCGACGGTAGCACAAGGTTTGCTAAGGTGCCGCCGATGAGACATACACCCGAACTGCAGGCGGCCCTTGACGCGGCGGAACAGGCCGCCGGCATCGCGCGCGCCATGTTCCAGCACAATCTCGAGGTGCGCATCAAGGCGGACAAGTCGCCGGTGACCGAGGCCGACGTGCGCTGTGAAATGGCGATCCGCGAAATTCTCGAGGCGCGGTTCCCGTCCTATGGATTCTACGGCGAGGAAACTGGATCGCGCGATACGGACGCCGAAAGCCTCTGGCTGGTGGACCCCATCGACGGCACCAAGGCATTCGTGCGCGAATACCCGATGTTTTCCACGCAAATCGCCTTGATGCGCCGCGGCGAAATAGTGCTCGGCGTGTCGAGCGCGCCGGTGTACGGGGAATTGAGCTTTGCCGAGCGCGGCCGCGGCGCGTGCCTGAACGGCAAGCCCATGGCCGTGAGCCAGGTCGCGGAGCTGCAGTCGGCTGCGCTGTCTTCCGGCAATCTGAAGACTCTGGCCACGGACGGGCGTTGGGCGAAATATGGCGCGCTCGTGGCGCAGGTCAATCGAATTCGCGGCTACGGCGATTTTCTGCACTATCACTTGCTGGCTGCCGGCAAGATCGATGCCGTGATCGAGACCGATGTGAATATTCTGGATATCGCAGCCTGCGTGGCCATCGTGACGGAGGCGGGCGGGCGCTTCACGGACTTGGCCGGCGACCCTATCAACTTGCAGTCCACCTCCGTGCTGGCGACCAACGGGCGCCTGCACGACTCGATCATGTCGGCGCTGGGCTAGTCCGCGGGCCGGCCGCGTCGCCTCACGCTTGGAAGAACAGCCGCCGTCCGCCGATTTCCGTGGCCTCGAATCGGGTGTTGTACAGCGTGGACAAATGCTCGGCCGTAAGAATCTCGGCGACCGGACCGCAACGCCAATGGCCGTCCCTGCCGATCAGCAGCACTGCATCGGCAAATCGCTCGGCCAGATTCGGGTCGTGCAGGGTGACGATGACGGCCGCTCCCGCATCGGCGCGCTCGCGCAATAGCTGCAGGGCTTCGAGTTGATGGTTGGGGTCGAGCTGATTGGTGGGTTCATCCAGCAAGAAAATGCGCGGAGTTTGCGCCAACACCGCCGCCAATGCGGCTCGGCGGCGCTCGCCGCCGGACAGAGTGAGCACATCGCGCTCCTCGTAGCCGGCGAGGCCCACCGCCGCCAGCGCGTCCAATGCGATGGCCAGATCCCGCGCCGATTCCCATTGCCACCGGGGAATGTGCGGATGACGGCCGAGCAAAACCGTCTCCATGACCGTTGCCGGGAACGGGTCCTCGACGTTTTGCGGCAGGAGGGCCAGTTCACGGGCCAGCGCGCGGCGTGACCAGGTTGCCAGGGGCCGGTCCGAGATCAACAACACTCCCGACTTGGGCGCGCGCAGACCGGCTAGGGTATGCAAAGAGAGGCTCTTGCCGGAGCCGTTCGGTCCCAGCACCGCGAGCACCGATCCGCGGCCCACCTTGAGGTTGAGTCCGCGCACCAAGGCGCGCGACTCGACGCAGACATCGATGCCCCGGCATTCGAGCAGGGGCGCGGCGGCCGGCCGCAGGCTGGGTGGGGATTCAGCGAGCATGCTGCGGCCAGCGTATTTCCAAGGCCGTGGCCGGGCCGATGACCACCTCGTCGAGACTCATCGCCTGTTCCCACTTGCCTGGCGCCAGCACGCGCCGCCCCGCCATCAATTCCGCCGTTTGCTGCGGATACAAGGGCCGCTGCACCGGATCGCCGTAGCCGTCGGGAAAGCGCGGCGCGTCGTCCGTGAAATCGTACTTGTCGCTGGCACCCACCGTGTGCAGCAATTCGTGGGCGATCACCACATTGTTCGCGCCGCTCATCTCGGGTGCCGCAAATGCATACACGACGCCCAGCAGCCCCTTCTCGAGGCCCAAGGAATGCGGCACGGTGGGAGTCAGCGTAGGGTCGTGATACAGGACGAACATGCGGATATCCTCGGGTTCATGTGCCTGACCGCTGACCCGCCAGGCCCAGTACCTCAGGCGCAGACTCCACAGGGCCGTCGCCAACAGTCCGGCGTCCGCGGCGCGTTGCGGCGGGCGACTTTGCAATTCGGGTCTGAGTCGGGTTCGGAACGGTTCGCTCGTGTCCAGGTGGTAGCGTTGCGCCTCGCGAGCGAAGAATCGATCGATGGGCTTGAAGCTCTCGGCGTCGAGAGACGCGAGATAGGCTTTGGTCACGGGGCTGTCGTCCGCCGCAATCGGGTAGATGGCGACGTATAGAGGGTCATGCCAGCGAGTACTGAGATAACGTTCCTGCCAGGTCGTCAGCGCCACCGCCAGCAGCACCAGCAGCAAAATCAATATCCGCAGCATCCTGAATCCGCCGCCCCGCGGGGCGGCGCCGCGAGATGCCGTCACTCGGCGGACTCGACGCTGAACTCCGCCACCTCACCGTCCACGGCGGCGTAGGACACCAGCATGGGTTTGCAGCACACGGGGCAGTCCTCCACATAGGACTGCTCGGGTACCGAGAGGTCGAGGGTGAGGCTGATGCGTTCCCAGCAATGGGGACAGGTGGCGTCTTGACCCTGCAGAAGATTCATGCGCTCTCGACATAATGACGGTAGGCAACGCAATAGTACCTGGGGCCGGGCGTTTCGGGCGGGAGAGGCGCATTCCTCGCCCCTGCGTCCCCGCAGCGGGCCGCCGGGGCTGGCCTCGGCGGGGTGGACTATGCGGCGTCGCACCGTCCAAAGCACTCAGGGACCGCTATACTTCGAGGCTGGCCTGTGGGGACAACGAGGAATCATGGAGCCGACCGATACTTCGAGACCTGACTATTTCCATCGGGTGGTCGATTGCCAGTGGGCCTGTCCGGCCCACACCGACGTACCCCGAATATATCCGACTGATCGCCCAGGGCGAATTCACCGCCGCCTACATGGTGAATCGAGAGTCGAATGTCTTTCCGGGCATTCTCGGCCGGGTGTGCGACCGGCCTTGCGAGCCCGCCTGCCGCCGCGGCCGAATCGAGGAGAAGCCGGTGGCCATCTGCCGGCTGAAGCGCGTGGCGGCGGACCATCGGGAGGACGTCACGGCGCTGCTGCCGAAAGCGCCGCGCGAGAAAAACGGCAAGCGGATCGCCTGCATAGGCGCAGGCCCGGCGTCGCTCACGGTCGCCAACGACCTGCTCCCCTTGGGTTACGAGGTCACCGTGTTCGAGCAGTACGCCGTGCCCGGCGGCCTGATGCGCACCAATATCCCCGCATTCCGGCTCCCCGCCCACGTCCTGGACGAGGAAATAGGCTACATCGTGGACATGGGCGCGGACCTGCGCTTGAATTCCCCGGTCAAGAGCATGCGCCAATTGCTCGAGTCCGGGCAGTACGACGCCGTGTTCGTGGGGTCGGGTGCGCCCAAGGGCAAGGAACTCGACTTGCCGGGGCGCCACGACACGGATCGCGTTCATATCGGCATTACGTGGCTCGAGTCGGTCGCCTTCGGTCATGTCGACAGCATAGGGGAGCGGGTCCTGATTATCGGCGTCGGCAACACGGCGATGGACTGCTGCCGCAGCTCGCTGCGCCTGGGCGCGAAGGACGTGAAAGTCATGGCGCGCAAGCCGCGCCGGTTTTTCAAGGCATCGGACTGGGAACTCGAGGATGCCGAGCACGAAAATGTCGAGATCGTCATCAATCACGCGCCCAAATCCTTCGTTGCCGAGGGCGGCCGGCTCAAGGGCATGATGTTCGAGAAGCTTGAATACGACATCGAAGACGGCGACATCAAGACGACGCGCTCTCTCGGCGAAGTCTTCTTCCCGTGCGACGACGTCATTCTGGCCATTGGCCAGGAAAATGCCTTTCCGTGGATCGAAACGGGGATCGGCATCGAACTCGACAAATGGAATGTCCCCAAGGTGGACAAGCTCACTCTTCAATCGACGCTGCCCTGCGTGTTTTTCGGCGGCGACGCTGCGTTCGGGCCGAAGAACATCATTTGGTCCGTCGAACACGGGCACCAAGCCGCCATTTCGATCCACAAGTTCTGCCACGACGAGGCCGTCGAGGAGCGCATGCCGCGCGGCGTAACCTTGTCGAGCCGCAAGATGGGAATGCACGAATGGGCGTACAAGAACGAGTACAACGGCGTTGAGCGGCGTCTCGTGCCGCACGTGGGACTGCTCGAGCGCTTCAAGAAGATCAACATCGAAGTGGAGCTGGGATTTACGGCCGAAGAGGCGGCTCTCGAGGTGCAGCGCTGCTTGAATTGCGACATGCAGACGGTGTTCTCGGCAAAGCTGTGCATCGAGTGCGACGCATGCATCGACATCTGTCCGGTCGACTGCCTCACCATCACGCAAAACGGCACCGAAGCCGAGCTGCGGGCGCGGCTGACGGCGCCGGCCGCCAATCGAACGCAGGCTCTGTACGTATCGGCGGCGCTGCCTCAAACGGCGCGGGTCATGGTCAAGGATGAGGATGTCTGCGTGCATTGCGGCCTGTGCGCTGAACGCTGCCCGACCGCGGCCTGGGACATGCAGAAGTCGACGATTCGCATTCCGCAGGCAATCGATGAGGAGATCTCCGCATGCCCGGCCTGAGCGCCAATGCCAATCGTGTGAACGATTTCGTGGTGAAGTTCGCCAACGTCAACGGCACCGGATCGGCCAGCGCCAATTCCCTGGTCATGAAGGCGATTTTTCGCATGGGCGTGCCGGTGACCGGAAAGAACTATTTCCCGTCGAACATCCAAGGCCTGCCGACCTGGTACGAGATCCGCGTGACGCGCGACGCCTACGCGGCGCGCGCCGCGCAGGTCGACATCATGGTGGCCATGAACGCGGAAACCTATTCGCGGGATGTCCGCGAGCTCGGTTCCGGCGGTTACCTGCTCTACGACTCCACCTGGCCGCGCAGCTCGCTCCTGCAGCGCGGCGACATCACGGTGATCGAAGTACCGCTTGCCAAGCTCGTCAACGAGAATTTCGACGGCGTGCGCAATCGCATCCTGTTGAAGAATATCGCCTACGCCGGCGTGCTCGCCGCCCTGATCGACATCGATCTCGAGGTGATCAGCGCTCTGCTGGGCGAAAACTACGCCAAAAAACCCAAGCTGCTCGATTCGAACACCAAGGCGCTGCGCTTGGGGTATGACTACGTCAAGAACAACCTGACATCGCCGCTGCCGCTGCGCGTCCAGCGCATGGACAAGACCCGCGGCCACATCATGATCGACGGCAACACGGCCGCCGGCCTGGGCTGCGTGTACGCGGGCGCGACCGTAGGCGCGTGGTACCCCATCACCCCCTCGACCTCGCTGATGGATGCGTACAAGGGCTTTTGCGAGCGCTACCGGGTCGATCCGCAGACAGGCGAGCGCAATTTCGCGGTGCTGCAGGCCGAGGACGAGCTCGCGGCCGTCGGTATGGTGCTCGGCGCCTCTTGGAATGGAGCGCGCGCCTTCACGCCGACCAGCGGGCCGGGCATTTCCCTGATGAACGAATTCGTCGGCTTGGCGTATTACGCCGAAGTGCCCTGCGTCATTTTCGATGTGCAGAGAGTCGGGCCCTCGACGGGCATGCCGACGCGGACTCAGCAGTCCGATCTCATGCTGTGCGCCTACGCCTCGCATGGCGACACGCGGCACGTGCTGTTCTTTCCCGCGAATCCCGAAGAGTGCTTCTACATGGCCGCGCAGGCCTTCGATGCCGCCGAGCGCCTGCAAACGCCGGTGTTCGTCCTGTCCGACCTGGACATCGGGATGAACGACTGGATGTGCCCCGACTTGCAATGGGACGACGCTTATCGGCCGGATCGAGGCAAAGTGCTCTCGCCGGAGGAACTCGCGAGCCTGGATAAATTCTATCGCTACGTCGATCGGGATGACGACGCGATCACCTATCGCACCTTGCCGGGAACCAGTCCCAAGGGCGCCTACTTTACCCGTGGGTCGGGCCACAATCAGTACGGCGGCTATACCGAGGATTCCGTCGAATATCAGGTCGTGCTCGACCGCCTGAAGCGCAAGTTCGCGGCTGCGCCGAATTACCTGCCCAAGCCGGCGATGATCGGCAAGGGCAGCAGCGAAGTCGGCATCGTGAGCCTCGGCAGCTGCGACGGTGCGATTCGCGAGGCGCTCGATGTGCTCGGACGGCAGAAAATCGAGGTGGATTATCTGCGCGTCAAGGCGTTTCCATTCAATAGCGACGTCGAGGCGTTCCTGAAATCCCACTCGACCATTTTCGTGGTCGAGCAAAATCGCGATGCGCAGCTCAGATCCCTCTTGACGCTCGAGACCGCGGTGGAGAAATCGAAACTCCATTCCATATTGAGCTACAGCGGATTGCCGATGTCGGCCGAGCCCATCGTCAACGGCATCCGGGCGAAGCTCGCCGAGGCGCCGCGCCTGACTGCGGTTCCGCGATAGCTCCAAGGGCACTACATGTCATACATCAATAAACCCAAAGTCGCCCATCCGTCGCTGCCGACCAATGCGTTGGGCATGACCCGCCGCCAATACGAGGGCAGCATGTCGACCTTGTGCGCCGGATGCGGCCATGATTCGGTCACGGCATCGATCATCGAGGCATGCTGGGGCATTTCGTTGCGCCCGGAACAGCTGGTGAAGTTGTCCGGCATCGGATGCTCGTCGAAGACCACGGCATACTTCGTGGGCGGCTCGCATGGGATCAACTCGGTGCACGGCCGCATGCCCTCGATCGCCAGCGGGGCGAACGCGGCCAACCGGCGCCTCACCTACGTCGGCATATCGGGCGACGGGGATTCGCTGTCCATCGGCATCGGCCAATTGGTGCATGCGATCCGCCGTAATGTGAACATGCTGTACTTGATCGAAAACAACGGCGTCTACGGTTTGACCAAGGGACAGTTCTCCGCCTCCGCCGATATCGGCACCAAGGCGAAGCGCGGCGACGTCAATTCGACGCCGCCCATCGACCCGGTCCTGCTGGCCCTGACTCTGGGCGCGACCTTCGTGGCGCGCAGCTTCTCCGGAGACAAGGCTCAGCTCGTTCCGCTGATCCAGGCCGGATTGCAGCACAACGGATTTGCTCTGATCGACGTGCTGTCGCCTTGCGTGACCTTCAACGATCATGAGGGCTCGACCAAGAGCTACACCTTCACTCGCGAGCACTATCATCCGGCGGTCGAGGCCGACTTCATACCCAGAGCCCAGGAGATCTCGGTCGATTACGCGGCCGGGGAGTCGATTCCGGTGAGCCTGCACGACGGCAGCCGGGTCATTTTGCGAAAGCTCGACCCGAATTACGATCCCACCGACCGGACCGCCGCCTACAACTACATCGAGACCAAGCTCAAACACAATGAGTACGTGACGGGGCTGATCCACATCAACGAGACCGACTCGACCGAGTTCCACAATCTCAACCGCACGGCGCAGGCGCCGCTGAACAGCATTCCCTACGAAAAACTTTCACCGGGGCGGGCCGCTCTGGACAAGCTGATGACCCGATATCGCTAGTGTCGTCGCGAGATGAGCGCAACCGCGATCGAGCGCCTAGTGAATTAACCGCGGTACTACACAACAACCTAGAGTCCCAGAGCATTTCCAAATCCGAGAGCGATCCGCCACAGCAAGACGGTCAGGGGTAAGTAGATGACTACTCCAATAAATTTGGGGCTTTTACGGCTAGTAAAACGAGCGGAGGCGTCCGAGCCACAAGTTTTGCTCAAGACGTTCGTAGGCACAGGAATGTTAGAGACCCTACTTACATCTCGAGATCATCAGATAATCTACGGTCGTCGCGGAACCGGCAAGACCCATGCACTACATTATCTAGCTGAGACTAGACGCGCGGCAGGCGATTTGCCTGTGTACATCGACCTGCGTATCGTCGGATCATCTACCGGGATTTTTGCGGACGATAAAATTCCATTGCCGGAGCGAGGTACTCGCCTTCTCCGAGATATTCTTTCCAGCATCCATACTCAGTTACTGCAATACGCGGTCGACAACGATGATCTCGACCTTTCGGTAGTCGGCAATCAACTTGATGCGTTTCTAGATGCGGCCACTCACGTAGAAATTGTTGGCGGTGACGTTACCTCTGAGCGACGCTTAGCCAACGATGCAACGGAGGCATTGAAAGCAGATATGGGTGGAAAGCTTGGTCTGCAGGGGCTTTCTCTGTCAGCCAAACTAGAAATCGAGCGCGGCGCATCGGAATCGCACGAAAATCGGGAGTCTGTATCGGGTCAGCGACGGCACAGAGTAAATTTTGGCGCGATAGGCCAAACGCTGGGCCAAATCGTCGACTCGGTCAAACCACGTCGCTTGTGGATTTTGCTCGACGAGTGGAGCGCCATCCCGCTAGATATTCAGCCGTACGTTGCCGATCTAATTCGAAGATGTGTTTTGCCCGTGCAAAGGGTGACTGCGAAGATTGCCGCAAAGGAAACGAGCGTCTCGGTCAACCAAGCCGCGTAGGCCTTACTGCATTGGATCGTGGATGAAGTCATCGCGCATCGGAAGGCAAGGGCATTCCTCCTCAAAAGCGGAGTCAGGAACACTACTATTGACTCATTGTTTGATTCGCGGGTCCTACATCTTTTGAAAAGAAATATATCGTCGCAGGACGAGCCGGGTCGCCGATACGATGTCTATAAGATCGACTATGGCTGCCATGTAGATTTGTTAACGACTACGAAGGAGCCGCTTGGCCTTCTGCCAGTGGACACAGATGAACAAACTGCCATCACGTACGTGGAGGTACCGCCGGATGACTATAGAGCGATACGTCGGGCGATACTTGATATGTCGAAGTTTGATCCTAGGGAGGCTGTTCAATAGCCATTCGTTGGCGCATTTATGTGGGACTGCGTGGTTGCGTTAAATAGCAAGTAGCTGTATTTCCTAGGAAAGAGCCGAAAAGGATCCCGCATTGCTTTTGGGCATTGTGGGCAGAAAACGCCGTAACCCCGACTTGCCGCTCCAGCTTTATAATGGAGGCTTGTAGAAGCGATCCGCGGTTGAGTGCGTGCCTGCCCAGTCCTTAAGGCAGGTCGCTACGGGTAGGGTACAACTATGGCAACTCTCGATTGGTCTCAGTGTCCAGTGGTGGAAAGCGTCCCTGGCAAGGTGAGTGGCGCGTGGGTACTAAAGGGTACACGGATGCCGGTGTCGGTCATCTTTGAAAATATCGAGTCGGGGGCCAGCATCGACGACATCATGCAATGGTATGACGGACTTGACCGAGAACAGATCAAGGGCGTCATTGAATTTGCCGTTCGTAGTCTCGATCGGCTGCCGGAATATGCCGCCTAGATGCGGATTCTGTTCGATCAAGCAACTCCGGTTCCGATCCGCGCTTATCTTGAGCGACATGTTGTCAGTACAGCTTTCAGCAGGGATGGGACACGCTGACGAATGGTGATTTACTCACGGCCGCCGAAGCGGCCGGGTTCGATGTTTTGTTGACTACGGATAAAAACTTGCGCTACTAGCAGAATCTCGCAAACCGCAAGATTTCCATCGTGGTTCTCGGACGTCAACAATGGCCGCACCTCCGCCCTCACGTCCAACGCGTTGTCGAAGCTATCAACAGTGCCGTGCATGGCAGCTATGTTCAGGTCGACATTCCTTCTACCTAAGGTAAAGGTTTGATTGGCGTTTTCATCTCTCCGCCGCTGCGCTTATTCCCAGATTGTGTGTCGGCAAGCCTTCCCACTGCCCTGTTTGTATGGTGGTTCGGGAGTATTCCACAAAGACCCATCGCAGCGGCGATGCGGATTTGCGTCGCCAGCCGCGCGTTACGCGGAAATTCCATAGTCGCTCTGCGCCGGCGAACTGTGCCGCCTTGGTGCCTGCCCAGTCTACCTGGGCCATGCCCTGAAGTTGCATAACATCCCCGGCCTCGAAATCGACGAACAGTAGTGAAGCGCGCGGTTCCGACATGAAATTTCCGAGAGTGTTGAAATAGCGGTTGCCGCGAAAATCGGGGATGGTGAGCAAGTTGCCGTCAACGAGAACGAACCCCGGGCGACCGCCACGATGCGAGATATCCGCCCCGTATGCCGAGCCGCTGCCGGCGCGGGAGCGGCTAGCGACCAAGAAGGTGTCGGCCCGCGTGATGGCAGTTTGTGCAGCTTCATCCAGATGGCTGAAGGATTCCACGGAATTCGACTCGGCTTCGGCTGATTTGCGCTGAGCAGAGGCGACGGTGCGCCGCTGGATGTATTGCGGACAATTGCCAAAGCTCTGACTGACGGCGACATCGATGCCGCCGGTGTCTCGGCCCGCAATGCGTCCATTGACGCGGTTGCGCCGCCGCGTCGAGAAATCGATGCCGAGAATGCCGATTTCACCGTTCGGCACGAGCGCTTCGGCCGCAGGGTCGCGCGCATCCGGCAGCGCCGCGATGTGCAGAGTCACCGCATCCGGGGACTGCACGAAGCCCGGAGGGCCCGTGAGCAGCGTGGCGATGGGCCAGCCGCCCGGGTCGATCGCGCCGATGAATAGATAGGGCAGCTGCGCAAAGAACTGCCGATGCTGTTCGGGCATGAAACTGCGGATAGCCCCGCCGCCGCGCGGTCCGCCGCCGGCCAAGGCCTGCACGGCCAACTCGTCCGGGTTGAAGGCCGATTCACCCATCGGCGCGCTACTTGCTCTGCGGTATGGGCGAGGGGGGAATGGGCTTGAACTGCGCCAAGGCCTCGATCCGGCTCAGCCAGGCGAGCACCGAGGGGTACTCGCCGAGGGCAATGCCTCCTTCGGGCGCATGCCGGACATAGGAATAACACGCCAGGTCGGCGATGGTGGCGTGTTCTGTCGCCAGAAAGCGGCGCGTCTTCAGATGCTCGTTCATGAAGCGCAGCAGCGTGTGGGCGATTTGCTGGGATCGCGCCAGATCCCCCGGGAAATTCCACAGGGTCACGATGCGTGCCATCGCCGGGCCGTACCGGACCTCGCCCGCCGCAATCGATAGCCAGCGCTGTACTTGCGCCGCCGCGGCTGGTTCCTCCGGCAGCCAGTGGCTGCCCGCAGCGTAGCGCTTGGCCAGGTAAACCAGAATTGCGTTGCTGTCCGAGAGCGTCAGATCGCCATCCTGCAATACCGGAATCTGCCGCAGTGGATTTAGCTCGAAGAACTGCGGCGAGCCGCGGACCGCAGCAGGAGCTGCTTCGTAGCGGTAAGGCAGGCCCAGCATCCGCAGCAGCAATTCGACCCGGTGGCAGTGCCCCGACAGCTCGGTTCCATGAAGAACGATTTCGGGGGTGGGCATGACGATTACTCCGGGTGGCCTGGTGAGTCCCACCCGCAATTCTACTATTGCCAAATTCATATTAAATATGCAATTTTAGAAAGTCACAATTCCATATATAGGAATAATCCATGGATAGGCTCGATGAATTGACCATCTTTGTCGCCATCGTCGAGGCGGGCAGCTTGGTGGGCGCCTCACGGCGACTGCGGCGCTCACCGCCGGTCGTCACCCGAGCTCTCGGCGCCTTGGAGGATCGCATCGGCCTGCGCCTGGTCGAGCGGACCACGCGGCGTCTGGCGCCGACGGAAGCGGGCCATGAGCTTGCCGAGAAGGCGCGCGCCTTGATCGCAGGCTACGAGGAGGCTTTGCTGGGCGTCGCGCGGGCACCGATTCGCGGCATCCTGCGTATCACCGCGCCGGTGCAGTTCGGGCGTCGGCACGTGGCACCCGTCGTGTCGGACTTCCTCAATGAGTACCCCGAGCTGCGCGTCGAACTGTCGCTCAATGACCGCAACCTGGATCTCATCGAGGAAGGACTCGATCTGGCCGTGCGCATCGGCCCGCTCGAGGACTCGAGCCTGGTGGCACGGCAGGTCGGCAGCGTGCGCCGGGTCGTCGTGGCAAGTCCCGAGTATCTTGCACGGCGAGGCGTACCCCTGACGCCGCTCGATCTGGCGGCCCACGACACGATATTCGGCATGGCGCGCTCGCCTGCGAGGGAGTGGCGCTTCGGGCCGGCGCCGCGGGGGGCCGTCGTCAGGCTCTCGCCGCGGCTTCTCGTCGATGACGTGGAGGCGCAGATTCAAGCCGCGCAGGCCGGCCGCGGCATTGCGCGGCCGCTATCCTATCAAGTGACCGAAGAATTGACCGCCGGGACTCTGGTGCGGTTACTACAGGACTTCGAGCCCGAGCCGCTGCCGGTGCAACTCGTCACCTTGAGCCGCGGCCATCTGGCGCCGAAAGTTCGCGCCTTCCTGGATTCGGCAACCCAGAGACTCAAGGCTGCAGGCGTGTGACCGACCAGGCGGCGTCCGATCCGGCGGCACGCCGATCAGGCAGGGATCGTGTCCAGCGGGCCCGATCGTGAATGCGAAACTCGCCCTCCACCCACAGCTCCACGGCGTCCGCGTCCAAATGGAAGCCACCCCAATTGGGCGGCCGGGGCACATCCACGGTGACATCGGCGGGTTCTGGGCAGCCCGGTCCGTCGTAGGGGATCCCGAAGCGGCGCGCCACGGCCGCAACATTGCGCGCCAGCGCCTCACGTGACTCCACCGGCTGACTTTGTTCGCTCGCCCAAGCACCCAGGCGGCTCTGCCAGGCTCTGGTGCAAAAATACGCGTCGTTCTCCGCGTCCGAAAGCGGCACCACCGCTCCCTCGGCGCGTACCTGGCGGTGACGATGATCCCAGTGAAACACCACGGCCGCCCTGCGATTCGCCTCGAGCTCCTGCCCCTTGCGCGACCGATAGTTGGTGTAGAAGAGGATGCGGCCGAGTTTCGCGTCAATATCCTTGCATAGCACGACCCGCGCCGATGGGTGGCCGCGATGGTCCACGGTCGCCAAGACCATGGAATTGGGATTGGGTTGGGCGGCGTCCTGGCGCGCCTGCGCCAGCCATTGCGCCGCGACCGTGAGCGGGTTCGCGGGCAGCGGATCAGGCAGGGTTTCCGTCCAATGTGTCTTTATGCCGCTGCTCATATCAATATGGTAGCCGTGCCGTTGCGCTTGCGGTAGCCATGAGGGGCCAGTAAAACGGGAACGGCACAAGAGGGGACTTCTTCGACATGAATCTCGACGAATTGCGAACCGCACTGACCGATCTCGACGGACAGTTGGTGGAGTTGGTTGCGCGCCGGCAGGCGCTGAGCGAACAGGTGGCCGCCGTCAAGCGCGCCACCGGGCGCGCCACCCGCGACTTCGGGCGCGAACGCGAGGTGATTCTGCGGGGCCGCAATACCGCCTCGCGGCTGGGGGTCCCGCCGGACCTGGCCGAATCGATGCTGCGACTGCTCATCCAGTCGTCTCTGGCGACGCAGGAACACGCGCGTGTCGCCGCCCAGGCGCACGGCAGCGGCAAGCGCGCCTTGGTCATCGGCGGCCACGGCAAGATGGGAGGTTGGTTCGCCGATTTTCTCGCCTCGCAAGGCTTCCGCGTCGCCATCGCCGATCCCAAGGGCAGTCTTCCCGGATTCGATACCGTCGGCGAGTGGCAGAACGATCCTCTGGATTTCGATTTGATCGTGCTTGCGACTCCCTTGAGCACGACGGCGGCCCTGCTCGAGCGATTGGCGCAGCGTGCGCCGCGCGGCCTGATATTCGATCTGGGATCGCTCAAGACGCCGCTGCGCGCCGGTCTCGATGCGCTGGTGAAAGCCGGCTGTCGCGTCACGTCCCTGCATCCCATGTTCGGGCCGGATACCGAATTGCTGTCGGGCCGTCACGTGATCTTCATCGACCTGGGCAATCGCGAAGCGCTGCAGGAGGCCCAGCAATTGTTTGCCCCCACCATGGCCGAACGCGTCGTCATGGGTTTGGACGAGCACGATCGCTTGATCGCCTACGTGCTGGGGCTGTCCCATGCGCTCAATATCGCTTTCTTTACGGCGCTCGCCGACAGCGGAGAAGCGGCCCCCAGATTGGCCAAACTCTCGAGCACCACCTTCGATTCGCAGCTCGAGGTGGCAAGCCGGGTCGCCGCCGAAAGTCCGGACTTGTATTTCGAGATTCAGAGCCTGAATGACTACGGCGGCGAGTCGCTGCTCGCGCTGCAGTTGGCGGTCGAGCGCCTGGTGGCAACGGTGAAGACGGGCAACGCGGCGGAGTTCAGCGCCATCATGAACCGCGGCCGGGCGTATCTCGATGTACGGGCGGCCGCGCGTGCAGGCTGATCGTCACCTTGGGGATATCGGACATGGATGAGCTCGCTCGTGAGAACGAGGAACTGAAGAAACGCCTCACGGAGATGACCGCGGAGGCCGCCAATAACGAGACCATTTTGAAGCGCACGCAGGCGCGCGAATTGACGTTGTTGCGGGCAGACAGCCTGGCACAGTTGCTGCGTGCCATGGTCGACGGTCTGCGCGAGTCCTATTCGCTCGACGCCGTCAGCGTCGTACTGCTGGATCCCCAGCACGAGGTGCGGCACTTGTTGCTGGCCGGGGGCGATCGGCCGGAGGAGTTCAAGCAGATATTCTTCGTCGACTCCTTGGTGGGTCTTGCCCCGCAATTGGCCGCTTTGCACAAGCCGTGGCTCGGCCCTTTCATCGGAGCCGATCACCATCTGCTGTTTCCCGGCACCACGAACCTCAAGAGCGCCGCCCTGGTGCCCCTGCCGCGCAAGGACCGCGCGACCGGCGCGCTGTGTTTCGGCAGCCGCGACCCGACGCGCTTCACTCGTCACCATGGAACCGATTTTCTCGCGCACCTGGGCGCAGTGGCCGCCGTGTGCATCGAGAATGCCGTCAACCGGGCGCGTTTGCTGCGCGCAGGCATCACCGATTTCCTGACGGGCTGGCACAATCGGCGCTATTTGCAGCAACGCCTGAAAGAGGAACTGGCGCGCGCGCAACGGCACGCCGGGACCATGTCCTGCCTGATGATCGATATCGACCGATTCAAGAGCATCAACGACGGCTACGGGCATCTGGCGGGCGACAATGCCCTCAAGGAGATCGCGCATCGAGTCGAGGCGCAGATACGCAGCATGGACACGGCGGCGCGCTTCGGCGGAGATGAATTGGCCATATTGTTGCCGGAAGCCACGGCGGTCGAGGCGGCGCATTTGGGCGAACGCATCCGTGAAGCCGTCGCGGCACTGCCATTCGTCCTCACCGCGCAGATCGAACGCAATTTGACGGTGTCGGTCGGCGTGGCGTCGATCACGCCGGGGCGCCACGAAACGGACCTGAAGGCCGTTGCCGACCGGTTGCTGGCCGATGCCGATGCGGCGCTGTATCGCGCCAAGGCGCTGGGGCGGAACCGGGTGCAGGTGGGCACGGGCTAGCGCTCAAAAAAGATGAAGCTGTGTTTATATACAGGTATACTGTCGGACGCTGCAATGGAGCTTTCATTGGGTACGGCGCCCGGAGGTATGGCTATGTCTTCGCAATCATCGGCAAGAACTCGACCCGCGCGACATCAGGGCGGAACCAAGGCCCGACCCGCTGAGCACGCCTACGGCGTACGCATACCGGAGGGCCTGCACGAGGCCATCGAAACTGAACGCGACAACCTCTCCAAGGCCGAATCGGTGCTCGGCTGCCTGGTGATATCGATGGAATACGAGCCCGATTCAGCCGACAAACCTTACTACCCCGATGTGGCGCAACTTGCCCGCGAACTGGTGAGGCAGTCGATCAACGGCTTGGATTCCCTGGTGCTGCAGCAGCGGCTATTGCGGAACAAAATCAAGGAAAGCGCCGGCCTGGCGTTTGCCGAAGGGGGTTATGCCTGCCACTAGCAACGCATCACTTGTGCGCGAACAAGAACAGACCATAGCGGTACACCGGCTCGATCCACCGGCGCAGCAATGAAAAGCCCGCGCCGTCCAGCAGCTCGGCGAGCTCGTCCGGATCGAATTTCCACATGACTTCCGCATCGATGAGCTCCTCCGCGCGGAACGACACCCTGAAGTTCAGCGAGGCGAGGGTGACGGTTTGATCCACGTGGCTCTCGATGCGGACCTCGTTTCTCCTGGCAAGCGGATCATACTTGGAGCGATACCGGAAATTGCTCATGACAAAATTGCCGCCGTAGCGGCGATTGAGATGCTCGAGAACGTTGAGCGTGGAGCGCGGGCCGAAGCCGGCTGAGTCGTTGTATGCCCGATCGATGATGGCCGGCTCCTTGTCCAAATCGGCACCGAGCAACAGATAGTCCCCGGGCGCACCGCGCTCGAACAGCTGCGATAGCAGCGCCTCGATTTCTCGACGCTCCATATTTCCGAGAGAACTTCCCAGGAACATGAACATCCGGGGACACGGGCAGGGCGGCAGCGAACTCAGCCCCCTCTCATAGGTCGCGCCCACGCAGTGAACGAAGAGAAGCGGAAACGCCGCGGCCAGCTTGCGCGCGGAGTCCGCCAGCGTTTCCATATCCACGTCGATTGGAAAGTACTCGCAGTGCAGTGCGCGGTTCGCATATTCCGCGAACATCATCCGCGTCTTCTCCGCGGTGCCCGCCCCCAGTTCGACGATGGGAGGAAACCCGCACAGCGTGGCGATGTCGGCGGCATGACGATTCAACAGCCAGGACTCCACTCGCCTCAGGTAATATTCGGGCGTCCCGCACTGGCGTTCGAAGAGCTCCGTCCCCTTTTTGTCGTACACGTAGATCGACGCTATCTTCTTTGGCGACCGAAGGAGATTGCGCACCACATTCGGCCCGTCCTCCGCCAGAGGATCCGAACAGGACAGCGCGAGGTAACGTATTCGCCCTTCTGTCGTTGGCGAGGCGCGCGCCTGCATGAATAAGGGCCGCGATGGCTCCACAGGGCGGTCAGCCATTTCCTCGGATGCCGAAAATCGAGTCATGCAACTCCTCGAACATTCTTTGGTAGAGAGCGAGGTAGGCCTGCACGCCGGCCCTCAGGGTCGCGGACTGCTCCGGCAGTACATCCAGGTAACGCGCAATGCACAGCTTGGCGGCGTGGATATGGTCCGGCTCGTGAACAAAGTGCGCCCGCATATAGGCGAATTCCGGCAACTCACGCGAAAGGCGGTATTGCGGAAACTTAAGAAAGACATCGTGCCAGGGGACGAATTCCTCGACGCTGGTCGCCTCGGAGGCGGCGTGCACGCCGAGGGCAAATGCGATCGGCCTCTCCCGATACCAAGAAAATAGCGCATCGCCGAGTTCCGCGGCCGCGGGACAGGCATTGCCGCGCGCATCTAGCTCATCCGCCGAGATTCCCAGGTAGGCGGCGAAATTCCGCGCCAATTCCAGATGCGTCACAGTTTCCCGCAGACCGTATTCATCGACCGCCGCATCCAGTACGTATGCGCCGATTTCGTGCCCCTTCTTTGGCAGCAGCGGGAGAACCTGATCCGACAGTCTTCCGGCCAGTATCGCAATTCCTCCAATCGTATGCCGGTTGAAGGCGGTCATGCTGGCCAGAAACAGCGTGAGTTCGCAACGCGTCAACGGGCGGGTCGAAAACTTTCCGTTGAACGAACGCAAGGCCCTGATGGCGGCGTGAGCGAAGCATTCGTTGTAAATCTCCTCAGCCTCGCCGAGCCCATGATCGTGCTGAGTAATCATATCGGTCATTGTCCGCGCCGTGTCCATGTGGCTGCCCTCCGCTTCCGTTGCAGAAACTACGCGCCCTTCGGCGATCTGCCGATCGTCGGCGCTCGGCGCGTAGGCTATGGTGGGGAGAATGCAAAATAAATGGGACGGACTCAAGCAACGTTTTGTCGCGCTGCTGGTGATTTGGGGTCACCCAACCGCGCACCGGCCTCCGGCGCTCAGGTGTTCCCGCCGCGAACCAAGCTTGACTGATTGCGCAGGCGCTCCACGCTCTGGAACAGCCAATTGCGAAACGCCTCGAGAGCAGGGTGTTTCAGGCTTCCGTGGTGGGCGACAAAATAGTAGGCATTCTTCGATGGAAAGGAATAATCGAAGAGTTTCACCAGACGTCCTTCATACAAATAGAGTCCCGCCAGGAAATCGTCGCCCATGGCGATGCCCTGACCTCGGACGGCGGCCTCCAAGCAGTACGCCGTCTCGCTGAATAAAATGCCGGACCTGGAATCGACCTCCGCGGCAATGCCGCGGCTCTGAAAATATTCCTGCCATTCGACCTGCGATCGATCATGCAACAACACATGATCGCGGAGATCCTCTGGCGTACGCAGAGGCGGACCCTGGATGTGTTCCGGTGAATAGACCGGAAACAGATTGGATCTGAACAGCACCTCGCCATTTTCAAGCTGCAGCGCCGCGTCGGCATAATGGATGCCACAATCCGCTCGGGAATTGAGCGAGGAAGGGGCGCCTCTCTCGGCGAGAATTTCAACCAGGGTATTCGGCACGATCGCGTAGAATTCCGCGAGTCTCGGGACCAGCCACAGACCGGCAAAATCAGGATCCACCGAAATAACCAGCCTTTCCGGGTTCTGCCCGCCGCTCAGCTGCGAAATCGCGCGCTGAATGATGGAAAATCCCGTGGTGAGCGCACCCAGCAGCTTCTCGCCGTCATCGGTCAGAACGATTTTCCGAGGATGTCTCTCGAAAAGATCTCGCCCAAGCTGCTGCTCCAAATTCTGGATGTGCCGGCTCACTGCGGCGTGGTTGACGTGAAGCTCCTCGCAGGCCTTCTTGATGCTTTGGTGCCGTGCCGCCGCTTCGAAAGCTCTCAACGAGCTGAGCACGGGAAGGCGAAATTTCCACATAAACACCCCATTCCTTAGGGTTGACACAAGGGTTCACTAACCCGACAAGCAGTGTTGAAGCGCTCGCGCCATCTGGCCGACCACTGACAATACATGGTCTCTGACGTATTCCCCACGCGATAAGTTCCATCCGGCGACAGAGAGGCGACATATGACGGTTTCGAAAGCCGTCCGGAAATAGGTCGCTTGGGCACAGCACCTCTCGAATCGAGCCCTTGAAACGGCGCCAGTCCTCTTGCGTGACCAATAGTACGAACATTGTGCGCACAAAGACTCGCTCACCTGTCATTGCGTTAGCCGCGCGAAGGCATAGATTTGGAAGCGCTTTCGCTCCGTTGCATCTTCCGTACGCGTCGATGCTCGCGGCGAATCGCAAGAGGTATGTCGATCACATCGAGAAGGAGTATGAACATGATTATCGAACTGGGAAAAGTGACAGAAGAGACGCAGGATATAACTCAGCCCCCTGGCGTCCCTGACGAATTTCACTATCAATATCTGGGTGGCTGAATTATTGCTCGCCTTCTGAACCGCCGGTTTGCAGCCCACGCTGCAAGCCGGCACCCATAAGGGTTCTATGCGGATACACTCAGCCTCGAGGCCAGCCAATGAAGGCGCCGCCAATCCACTGGCCGAGCCCGCCCTGCAGCCCGGCTGCTTTCTTGCCGATCACGCCTACTGTTGCGAACTCGATGGCGGCGCCATCGTCTTGGACGTACGCGACGACGCCTACCTGGGTATCGAAGCGCGATATATCCCGCATCTTCGGGCGCGCGTCGGGAATTGGCCTGATGCGGATCGGAGCGACCGAGAATTGAGTCACGGCGATCGTTCGGCCATAGAAATCCCGGCGTTGAAAATACTGGTGAGCGAGCTGATCGCTCGCGGAATTTTGACGACGTCACCCGGATCCGATAGGCCATCGCCGGCCGCGAATCCTAGAGCGGCATCGGCCTTCACGGCCTCCTCGCGGTCATGGAGGGATGTCTCCTTCGCGGATACTCGACGTTTCGCCGTGGCCCTTCTCATGGTGGTATTGAAGTTTCGGAAGCGCAGGCTTCAATCCCTCCTCGGCTGGCTCCATCGTCATCAATCGTCCCTTCATGTCCAGCCCCGGTCCAATCGCGAAGCCGTCACCAGGGAATTGAATTCCTTTCTTTGGCTGCGTACTTGGTGCTACACGGCGTCCCGACACTGCCTTTTCGACTCCCTGATCCTGAGCATTTATCTCACCAAGGCCTCAATTCCGTGCACTCTCGTGATCGGCGTGGCCACCAGGCCCTTTCTCGCTCACGCATGGGTGCAAATCGGGGAATCGGTTCTCAACGATACGGCTGAGCATGCCTACATGTTCAAACCCATTCTAAGTATCGGCGGCGGCTGATCAGTATGCTCCGATATATCATACTGGTCTGGAATGCCAACAACTCTTCCGACCGCGATACGTCGGCGGCCGTGCGCGGCCGTATGCAATCCTCGGGGATGATGTGGCGAGCGGTGCTTGATCGCCCCGGCATGTACGCTGCCTGCGTCGATCAAGGCTTCTACGCGCGTGCCGCCACCTTGATCGACGGTGATCGAGGGGTGATCATCGGTACACTCTTCTCGTCACCCGAGTTGTGCCAGTCGAGTCAGCCGAGACCGATTGAGTCACTATCGCGAAGCCAGTCGAATGACATCCTTCGGTCGCAGGGGCGGGCGCTCATCTCGGATTTCTGGGGCTACTATGTGGCGGCGATTCGCGATCCGGGAGGCGCCGGCGGGATTGTATTGCGGGCGCCCGTCAGCCCTCTCGCCTGCTTGTATGCGAGGCAAGGTACCGTCAATGCTTTTTTTTCGAATGTGGAGGATTGCGTCGATCTCAATCTGTCACCGCTTTCGATCAACTGGGATAGCATCGCCGCTCAAGTGGTCGGGGGCGATTTCCTGTCCGACGAGACCGCCATCAATGGGATCCGTGCCATCGAGTGTGGAGAGAGCGCGCACTGCGGTCCTGCCGGCTGCGCGATTCACGCGTATTGGGATCCGCGTACATTTCTCGAACAAAGGGCTCCCGCGAGATTCGAGACCGCGGCGCAAGACATACGTCGTGCGGTGGAATTCTGTATTGGAGCTCTTTCCTCGGGGCATGACCGGCTTCTCGTCAAGGTATCCGGCGGCTTGGATTCGTCCATCGTCCTCTCCGCGCTGCGGAGGGCTCCGCATCATCCCTCGGTCACCGCCGTGAATTACTTCTCGACGGGGTCCGGGGACGAGCGATTCTTCGCGCGAACCATGGCCGGTTCGGTCGGTTTTCCATTGATCGAGCGTGCCAGAAATGAAGGCCTGGATCTCCATCGATTTCTCGACTGCAACCGCACCGTCCGGCCGGTGTTGAATTTCTCCGCGCCCGATACGGAGGCGCGAAACATCGCATTGGCCCGCGAGCTGAACGCCACCGCCATTTTCGACGGGGAATGCGGAGATAATGTCTTTGGCAGTCACCCAAGGCCCGGAGCGCTCCTGGAGTGTCTTCGGCAATGCGGATCGGGAGCCCAATTTCTGGGAACGGCTTTGGACTACTCTCTGTTGAGCAAGCAGTCTTTGTGGCGAACGCTGGCAATGGTACGGCGCGAGGCTCGGAGCACAGCGGAAAATCCCGATTTCTCCGCGGCCGCAGACATGCGGTGGGCGATGGGAGGCGCCGGCGCGGCACCGGCGACGCTCGCATCCCCGGCAGCGGAGGAGCATTACTACGGCATGGGAGATCGTTTTCTTCATCCCTGGCTGAAGAAGTCTCGGCGCATCGCGCCAGGGTCGCAAGCATTGCTGTTCGGTCTCATTACCGTCACCTCAGCCATATACCACTCGCCTTTTTCGAGCTTGAGCGATCCACCGAGAATATCTCCACTGGTCAGTCAGCCGCTTCTCGAAAGTGTCTTGCAAATGCCGGCATACCTGCACTTCCGGTTCGCACAGGATAGGGCCGTGGCGCGAGCGGCATTTGCGGATCTATTGCCACCGGAAATACTGCAACGAGGACTGGGCAAGGGCGGTCCCGGCTCGTGGGCAAAGGAGGTGGTGGAAAGAAATTCGGGATTTCTGAGGGAATTCCTTCTCGAGGGTATTTTGGTGGGACGTGGGCTGGTCGATAGAACCAAACTCGAGGCGGCATTGTCATGCCGCATCGTCAAGTCCACCGTGCTTGTCGGCGACATTCTCGCGAAATTGTATATCGAAGCTTGGCTCAGATCGTGGTCGGCCGCCGAGGCGGCCGCCGTCGCTTAGCGATGTCCCCACGCATCAAGGTTCAGGCGTCGGCCGGCGTGTCAATTCGCGCAATCGATCCCATCGGGCATATTGGCCTCTTTTGGACGCCATCGGGCTCTGCTCATGCTTCAACCAAAAGTTGAACCAATCAAGCTGTCGCTCATAATTCACGAGCCTATGAATCGGTTGTATCAGGGAATGTCCCTCGTCCGGAAATACGTACATTTCAATAGGCTTGCCTGCGTCGCGCATGGCGCTCCAGAGCGGGAGAGCACCCTGATATTCGCCGCTATCCTCCTGGATAAGAGTAGGTGTGTTGATGTACTGGGCCCTGGAGGCGACCGATAACTGGTCCCAACGCCCGCCGGGACCCTTCCGAGGGTCGGGCAGATGCATCCACGCATAGGGGCCGGTCGGACCACGAGACCAGGCGGATGTGTCGAATAACTCGTATCGTTCCCGCTCTATGGCACTGCCGTGTCGAAATGCGGCGGCAGCAATGTCGCCGGAATGACTGATGCAGTAGGCACCGGCATTCGCGCCCAGGCTTTGACCGGTGAGACCCACCCGTGCCGGATCGATCATGCCCTCCTGGGTGAGATCGACGATGAGTCCGGACACGATGCCGCAGATAATGGGGTAGATCCTGGCAACGTCGGTTTCGCGCGCCAGGATCTCGCGGACTCGAATGTCGACGCAGACGGCGACGTACCCTTGATGTGCCAACACGAACTCCGGAGCGCCGTCGCCGCCACCACCATGCAGGAGACCGTCGCCGCAGGAGTAGCTCGAAATCACGGCGGGGTACCTCTCGCCGGGCCGATAATCGTCCGGCAAGACCATGATTCCGCGCCCCGAATATCCTATGGAGGTATCCCAGGCGTGAAAAGCCGTCCGTCCGCGTGTCAGCGAGCGCAATTCGGCATTGGGATCGAAGAGGATGTGAGAAACCCCCGTGTCGAGGTCGATGCTCTCCAATCGAGGCGGTTGATCCGCGGCGGTAAACGCGGCAACGATTTCGCGCCCGGCAATGGGACCCGGCTCGAAGGTGAGCCCGCCGAACCCGCGGAGATCATATAGCTTTCCCCACGTACCCTCTCGGGCCGTGTCATGAATCAGTCGAACGACGTTGCTGCGGGGGTTCCAAGCATAAATGCCGGCGCTCATCGGAGAGCCAGTGCTGAGAGCCCCTCCGATGGAGTCCGCCAAGTAATAAATCTCGGCACCTTCCTGCGACCAACCGAGGAGGGTGATTCGGTTGGCAATGCATTGCGCAATCTCGCAATTCCGGGTGGGGCCGCCCTCAATCGTAGGCTGCAGCTGCAGAGTGTACTTACCTCCGTAGTCGTAGGGGTCTTTGGTCATGGGTTCCAGGGGGACCACTTTGATTCGATTTGAGCCGTTCAGCGAGGCGTCGTATGCGCTCGGAATGGTTTCGACCGATGTTTTCAGTTCTCGCCGGGGCACGTCAAAAGCGGCGCTGGTCGTTCCGGTCCAGCCCGGAACTGTCCACCCGCCCTTCTTCGTGCCCTCGTCAGTTTGAATTCTCAGGCTACGCAGGCGGTCGATGACCGGCTCTGTCCTCGTGAGCGGCCCCTCACCAATAATGTGATCGTCGTAGAGGATTCCCTCGCGGTATTCGTCTTCCTCCGCCTTTCGCAGCACGGCCCGGGCGGGGGCGAGCTGCACGATGAATACATCCGGATCGGACGATCTCTTGAGATCGATGAGGTCGGAAGCCGAGTGAGTCACTTGCCGGCTCTCGGAGCCATCCGAACGGGTTTCCCAGAGCTGCACTTCCTCGCCGTCTCTGCGAAGATAGAAGAACCACTTGCCATCGCGGGACCACAGCGCCTGCCTCGACAGAAATGCACCCGGTGCGCTCGGGTCATAGATCTCTTCCCCTCCCGAAACGGTTTTCGGAGCACCGCCGCCATGAAGAGGCACGATGACCCAGGAGGGCTCGCGTTTATTGGTGCGCAGGTTGGGATAGCAAATCCCGACGACTGCGAGCTCGCCGTTGGGCGACACGGAAACGGACGTTATGTCGCGCATCTGCACGATCATGGCCGAGGAAATCGACGCCATTGCCGGGCTCTGGGCAAAGAGTGCCGACATGGCGAGTAGGAAGATAGCGCGCATTACCACTCCTTCGAAATCTGCAGACTGACAAACCGGCCCAGGGGACTTGTATTCGAAGCGTCGTAGTTGAGCCCGGGAATCGATGTGACCAGGTACGGCGGATCCCGATCGAATGCGTTCAGCACGGATAAGCTGAAATGCAATCTCGACAGAAGGCCAGGCAGGGCGGGAGCGAATTGCAACGAGGCATCCACCGTGGTCCAGGAGCCCACACTCTGGAAGGGAGTCACCTGGTTGTTGGTCTCTCCTGGAAGGTAGTTCAGAGTAGTCGTGAGAGCCCAGCTACTCCATTTCCAGGTGGCCCCGCCGCGAAGACGAAATTTAGCCGGGAAGAATGCCAGCCCGCTCAGGGTCTGTTCAGGAGACTGCGGCGTATCTCGCTGAGCCAGATCAAGGTAGGTGCCGTTCAGAAACAGCAGTCCGCTGTTCGAGCCCGTGCCGATGTTGTATCCGACATTGAAATCGGCGCCACGCGCAGTTTCATTGGCAACGTTTACGTTGCGAATATCTACGATTGCCGCGATCTTGCTGGGATCGAATGCAGAACCTGTTGCGTTGAAAATCTGATTGGAGGGATAGCTGTCGTATACGGACTGCACCGATGCTGCAGAGGGCGAGGGTGTGACGAAGAACGCATTGAGCGGATCAGAAAGAGCTGCATAGAAATCGGCGATCGACGCAATCCGATTCGTGTACCTGATATCGAAGAAAGTCGTGGAGACATGTAAGGCGGTTATATCCGGGGCTGAAAAGTCCGCGCCGACGCTCCATTCAGTTGCCGTCTCCGGCTGGAGGCCTGGATTGCCCCCCGAGCGAGCCAGCACGGTCGAGGTTCCGGACGGGGAGGAAGGGTTCGGCAGATCGATGACGACCAACTGCTGCACCCCGCCGATGTCATACAGATTCGGCGCTCGATATGCCTCTCCCCAAGTGGAGCGTAATTTGAGTGAGCTCGTTGGGATGTAGACGAGTCCGATCTTGGGCACGGTTTTCTCGCCGAAGTCGGAGTATCGTTCGCTTCGGGCGCTCACGGTCAAGTCGAGGGCATTCAGCCCCGGGCGCTGAGAACGCTGAACCAGCGGTATCGACAGCTCGCCGAAGGCATAGCGTATGTTGCGACTGCCGTCGGCCGAATCGACCAGCGAGGTGCTGGTGGCACCAATGGCATCCGAAAAGGCCTCTTCTCGGTACCCAGCGCCGACCGCGAGCAGGGCCTTGCCGGTCGGGAGAGACGCGACTGCGCCATTGGCATTGGCCTCCACGTTGCGCATATTGCCCGTGAAGCGCTCGTCGTATCTGGGAGTCGCCAGTGGCGTGGTCAAGAAGCTGGACATCGAATTGGTGACGTCCCGCGCCAAATTGACGAAGAGAGTGGCCTTCCAGTCGTGCCATAGATTGAAGTTGAAACCTCCCGTCGCGGCGTACTTGCTCAGGGAAGCCGGCGATTCGGCCGGAGCGGGAAATCCGGGGCCGGATAAGAAAATATTCGAGTCTCGGTCTATGTATAAGCCATCGGCGAACACGGAGACCGCCCCTGATAGAGCCTGGGTAACCGACAGAGTCGCCGAGTTATTCCTGGTCTGCGGCAGCAATGAATCAGGGTCCGGCGCCGATGAGGCGAAATCGCGGTCTCGGGCATCGACGGCGGCTTGCTGCCCGTGCTCGAACGCGAACAGAACATCGCCGCCGTCCCAATGGGTCCCGAAGAGCTGGCTCGCCCGCTTCTCCGTGCCGCCGCCGTCCGGAGCGAAGCCATAGGAAAGACTGGTTTTGGCGCCGTCGTAGTCCTTCTTGAGTATGATATTGACGACGCCGGCGACGGCATCGGAACCGTAGATGGCCGACGCGCTATCGGTGACCACCTCGATGCGCTCGATCGCGTCAATGGGGATGGACGAAATATCCGCTCCGCCGCCGGGAAGGCCCGCGGCCATTCGGTGACCGTCGATCAGAGTGAGCGTGGAGCCCGGTCCCAGCCCGCGCAGATTGGGAACCGAGGCTCCGGTGGGATTGTCGGCATAGCGAGAGTTGACATCTGAGTTATTGACGATGCCGCCGGCGTTGTAGCCGCCTCCAAAATTCTGCGGCAGGCTCAGCATCAGATCTGCAACGGAGGTATATCCGGATCGATCGATTTCCTCGCGCCCGATCTCCAAAACCGGCGATGCGCCCGACTCACCGCGAATGTGCGATCCGGTCACTATAATCTCCGTGAGATCATTCTCGTCGTGACTCTCGGCGGTGTCGGCCGCGGCGGAACTCGCCTTTTCCAGAATTCGAATGGTGTGTGCGTCGACATCGACTGCGCGGAGCCTGGTGCCCTTCAACAATAGCGACAGCGCGTCCGCCACCGTGAATTCCCCTTTGATCGCCGGCCCTTGCAGGCCGGCGACGATGGAGGGCTCGTAGGAAACATTGCGGTTCGCCTGAACCGCGAATTCTCGGAGCGCCTTGTCCAGGGGCGCCGCGGCAATGTCGAAGTGCAGCTTGACGTTGGAGGCCAGAGCGGAGGCGGAAGCCGTTTCAGCGGTTGAATCGGGCCGCGAGGCCGCGTCCGCCGGCGAAGGTGTAAGGGTGAATAAAAGTAGGGCCGCACAAATCGCGGGCAAAATGATCCCTGCGCGTACACACATTGAATGAATCCCCCGGGCAAATCTCTTGCCCGTTTACGTCGGTATGAATATTTGAGTTGTTCGGGAACGCGCTCGCGTCTCCCGAATATTCAAGACGTAATCGGCACGTCGGGGGTCATCATCGATCGAGAAAATTGTTCACTCGGAATCGGACGGATGGTCGCTGAGAATAATCGTCTTGTCCTGGGAGGCGATTCGCAGGTGGTAAGTGTCCGCCATGGACTGCGCAAAGCTGTAGGGGTCGCTGATTCTGAATACGCCTCCGACGCGAAGGTTTCGGGCGGCCGGGCCCTTGATCCACAGCCTGCGGGTCCCGTAGCGATTGAACTCCGCCGCCGCCTCGCCGAGCGACGCGTCGTCGAAAATGAGCTCGCCTCGGCGCCAGGCCGTGATTTTTTCGATCGAAGGCGAGTCCAGAGTCTCGTTCGTATCGCCGGTAAATCGCAATCTCTCGCCCGGATTCAGCAGCTTCACTCCGTTTGTGCCGACGCTTGGCAGTGTATCGGGCCAGGAAATCGGTTCGATGGCCACGTGCCCGTCGACGAGGGTGACCGAGAACGTCGAACCGGCGGGTTCCTCGCGACGCACTTCGAACGAGGTTCCGACGGCGATGACCTTGCGCTCGCCGGCGATGACCACGAAGGGTCGCGAGCGATCCTTGGCCACGTCGAATAGGGCTTCGCCGCTCTTCAAAGTGACCTTGCGGGCGTGATCGTCGAATTGAATCACGACGCGGCTATTGGAATTGAGCGTTACTTGGCTGCCGTCGTTGAGATCGACCGTTCGCTGTTCCGAGGGTCCGGTCGTCAAGGTGTCGTCGCGCAGGAAATAGACCGCGCAGGCGAACGCGGCGCAAAGCGCCGCCATGCCGGCGAGCGCGGCGCCGGTGGTCCGTACGCGCCTGCGGCCGCGCTCGGAATCAGGCGCGCGCTCTGCGTGCCGTGGGAGGTCGCCGCTATGCTGCCAGGCGTCGGTGGCCCGTTCGAAGGCCGCGGCGTGCCGGGGGTCTTCGGCGATCCACCGTCGCACTCTTGATTCGAGATCCCTGTCGCGATCCGGACCGTGCAGTTCCATGACCCACACGGCCGCCTCCGCGCGAATGCGCCGCAGTGCCGCCTTACTCGGCCGCGCGATTCGCGATTTCATCTTCATCCGTCCCGCTGTGCTCCATGATGGCCAGGAGGGCGCGTGCAATGTGCCGTTTGATCGTAATGTTCGATATATCCATCTGCTCGGCGATTTCCGCATAGCTGTAGCCGGCACGGTGCGCGAAGTATATCTCGCGTGTCCGCAGACTGACGGCGTCCAGTACCGCCCGGATGCGATTCAAGCGCTGCTGAGCCTCGATGGTGTCCTCGGGAGTGGATTGCGGTGCGACCAGAAGGCTCTGGGCATCGATGTCTTCGATGGGCACTTCCCGGCGCAGGTCCGGACGGTCGCGCCGATGCTGGTCAATGGACAAATTATGCACGGCGTGGCGCAGGAAGGCCTCCTCGTTCACGACCGGAACTTCTCGGCCGTACACGTGAAGGCGCAGCATGGCCTCCTGGATCAAATCCTCGGCATCTTCCTGCGAGCGGCCCTTGCGCCGCAGAAACTTCAGCAGGCGATCGAAATAGGCGGGGCGCGATGCCATCAGTTCGTACCCCAAGGCTCGGCGGGAGCGCAATTCGTCAAGGGCGAACGTGTGGCATCCGTTGTCCCCTCCTGGCTTTTGCGAAGTTCTCTTCGCGATGGACGATGACGTCGCGCGGCGCATTCACGCCGATGCGGACTCGGTTGCCCCTGATATCGAGCACCGTCACGGTGACGCCATCGCCGATCACCAGGGTCTCGGCCGTCCGGCGAGTGAGAATCAGCATGCTCCATTGCCCCCGGGCGTGTTCCGCATCCATTACGCGAGGATGAACATTATAGTGTTGCAACATTATAGTGTTCAAGGCGCCATTCTCGCGGATCGCGCACGATTCAGACCTTGCAAATCTGGCGCAACCGGCGTCGGGAATTCACGCGTCGCCCGCCATCTCGGGCTCGGTCGAAGAGACATTATAATGTCTAGACGACGTCCCGCCGGCGGATCGACCCTTGTGCGTGCGCACAAGATCGATACTTCGAAGCCTGGGAGAAGAAGTTCGGGAACGCCGAAAACAGCGCAACCTGAGCCAGGAGGCGCTGGCGCTGCAGGCGGGAATCCATCCGAACGTGGTCGGGCGCATCGAGCGGGGCATCTATAATCCCAGCGTGCTGATTCTCTTCGCGATCGCCGTGAAGCTGAACACGACGCTGCTCGAATTGTTCCAAGGTGCCGATAAGCGGCAATGAGCCTGTTGGCGGCGCGCACTGCCGCGCCCCGAGCGCCGCCGGGCCTCGCGCTTAGCCGGGCGGCGTGCTTGGCCGGGCGGCGTGCTTGGCCGGGCCGTGCGGTTTAGGCGGTGATATGCCTCTGCCGCCGCATCAGGATCAAGAACAAGGGCACTCCGATCAGCGCGGTCAATGCACCGACGGGCAGTTGCCGGGGCGCCGCGGCGATGCGCGCCAGGGTATCGGCCAAGGTCAGCAGGGTGCCCCCCAGCAGTATGGACGCCGGCACCACGATACGGTGATTGCTGCCCGCCACCAGCCGCACCAGGTGCGGTGTCACCAGCCCGATGAAACCGATCCCGCCGGCGGTGGTGACGGCCGTGGCCGTCAGGGCGGCGCTTGCGCAGAACAACGCAATGCGCGCAGGCGACAGCGCCACCCCCAGGGATTGGGATTCGATTTCGCCGCGCGCCAGCACATTCAAGCTGCGCGCACCCGCCACAGCGAGTCCGCCTATGGCGAGCAGCATGCACAGCGCCACCGGCGAGAAGGGTGCGAAGGACAAATCCCCCATCACCCAGAACAGCATGCCGCGCAATCGGGTTTCATCGCCCAAGGCGAGCATCAGGCTGACGACGGCGGTACAGCCTGAGGCGACGACGACGCCGTTGAGCAACAGCCGTTGCGGAGTCCAGCCTCCGCGGGCATGGGCGAGCGCGAACACCAGGAGGGTGGCGGCCAAGGCGCCGCTTCCCGCCGCCCAGTCGACGATCAAGCCGCCAAAGCCCAAGAGCATGGCCCCCAGGGCCGCCACGGCGGCGCCGCCGGAGATGCCGAGCACATAGGGATCCGCCAGCGGGTTGCGCAGCAATACCTGCATGAGGACGCCGGCCAACGCCAGCAGGCCGCCGGTGCTGAAGGCATTCAGGGCGCGAGGCAGGCGCAGATCCACGATGACCTCGCGCACCACCGAATCGTGGCCGCCGAGCAACGCGGCCAGAATGCCACCCAACCGCAGGGTCGTGCTGCCCACCGAAATGGCAAGGCCCATGCTCAATAGTGCGGTCAGCGCCAATAATGGCAGCAATCTGCTGGATTTCATGTGACGGGTACCTTAGGGCGCTTGCGCCGCAACCACAAGCAGCCGGTGATATGGAACAATTGTCCCAATGCCCATCCAATCGACCTCCGACTACATCGATAAAGACGGCTTTCGCGCTAACGTAGGGATCGTGCTCACGCGGGCGTCCGGGGAGGTATTCCTCGGCGGGCGCGTCGGCGGGCGCGGCTGGCAGTTTCCCCAGGGCGGCGTTAACCGGGGCGAACGGGTGGAGGAGGCTCTGTTTCGCGAGCTAAAGGAGGAAATCGGCCTGGAGCGCAGCGACGTGAAGGTGCTGGCCTCGACGCGCGGCTGGCTGCGCTACCGCCTGCCGCGGCAATATGTGCGCGACCGCTGCATCGGGCAGAAACAGCGCTGGTTCCTGCTCGAGCTCCTCACCGATGAATCGAGGCTGCGGTTCGATTCCACCGCCACCCCGGAGTTCGACCGCTGGCGCTGGACCGACTATTGGACGCCGGTGCGTGAAGTCGTGTATTTCAAGCGCCGCGTCTACGTGCGGGCACTGCACGATTTGGGCAATGTGATGTTCCCCGACGGGCTGCCGCCGTACCCCGAATGGTGGCCCGAAATCGACGCAACCAAACCCTAGCGGACAGGGTCCGCCGCATGCCCGGCCTGCAACCCGGCCAGGCGGGCGGGGCGTCGGCGCCAGTGCCTTACCAATCCTAACCTGGCTTGAGCACGGCCAGCAGCACGATGGCGACCAGCAGCAGCGAGGGGACCTCGTTGAAGGCGCGGTACCAACGGGCGCTATGCGCGTTGCGGCCGCCCGCAAACTCCCGCATCAGCTTGCAGCAGAACAGGTGATAGGCGATCACTCCCAGCACCAGCAGCAGCTTGAACCGCAACCACGGCATCGCGAGGTAAGCAGGCTCTGCGGCGATCATCGCCGCGCCAAACACCACGCTTGCCACCGCGCCGATGGTCATGATGGCAAACAAGCGGCGCTCCATGATTCGAAAGCGCTCGATGCCGATCGCGTCGGCGGTATCTGCGTGATAGACGAACAGGCGGGGCAGGTAGAACAGGCCGGCAAACCAAGTGACCACGGCAATGACGTGAAATGCTTTGAGCCAGAGCATGAGTGCCCGGCATCGTATACCGTGATTCGCCGCCTGTCGCCCCGCGGCGCCCCGAGGGTGGGTTTCGTCAGGAACGGTGCGGCGCCGCCATGGTCCAAATGGCCTGCCTCAGGGGCCGCCGCTTCGTGTAATGTCCCGATATGGTCGATCTGTTCGGCAAGAAATTGGTCGTGAGGCCGCATGCGCCGAAGCGCCGCGCGGTTCTGCTGGGGCTCGCGGTGCTGGCGGGTTTGATTGCGCTGTATGCAGCCTTCGAGTTCGGCCGCATGGATGCGGGCTTTCGGGTGATCGACTCGGTGCGCGGCGCCTTGTCGGCAAGCGCGCGCATCCGCGAGCTCGAGACAGAGAATGAAAAGCAGCGCGGCGAGCTGGAAGCAGCCGAAGTGGCGCGCCGCGTCGACCGTGAGGGCTACAAGCAGGTTGAGCGCAGCCTGGGCGATATGCAGAGCCAGATCGCGCGCCTGAACCAGGACCTGTCGTTTTACCGCGGATTGGTGCAGCCGGACTCGGTCATTCACGTAAAAGTGCAGCAGATGCAAATCGTGCCCGAGACCGGCACGGGCCAATATCGCCTGAAATTCGTGCTGATGCAGACGGGAAAGCCGGATAGCACGGTGGCGGGCAGTGCCGCGATGACCATCGATGGATTGCTGCGGGGCAAGCCTTCAAGCCTGACCTTCGAGCAGGTCACTCCTAACCGGCGCCACAGCCTGGCATACTCCTTCCGTTACTTTCAGGACTACGACGAACCCGTACAATTACCGCAGGGATTCGAGCCGACGCGCGTCGGGGTGGAGATTCACAGCAGCAAAGACCGCGACGCCAGCCACAGTTTTCGGCAGGCCTTCGTTTGGAAGGCCCAGGGAATGTCGATGGAAACCGAGGCAAGCGGCGCCGCTCCGGCCAAGGGTGATGTAGATGTTCAAACAGAAACAGAGTAAGAACTCGAAGATCGACACTTTGATCGGCGCCGGAACGCGCATCAATGGCGACGTCGAGTTCGTCGGGGGCCTGCACCTCGATGGCAACATCAACGGCAACGTCAAGGGGGAACCCGCGGCAGGCGCCTTTTTGTCGGTGAGCGAGCAAGGCAGCATAGAAGGATCGGTCATCGCGCCCAACGTCATCCTGAACGGCATCGTCAAGGGCGACATCGACGCAAGCGAGCGGGTCGAACTCGGCGCCAAGGCGCGAGTTTTGGGAAATGTTCACTACACCATCATTGAAACGGCGGTTGGCGCCCAAATCAATGGGAAGTTGATCCATAGGGCGAATTCGGGGCCCGGCAGGGGTGAACCCGGTCCCAAAGAGAGTGCGGAACTTTGATTGGCCACGGGCCCGCGGGGTAGAATGCAGCTATGAGTGCAACACACGAATCGATGCCCGCGGCGGACGCGACCCCTCCCCCGCCGGATGTACTGGTGTTCACCGACGCCGCGGCCGGCAAGGTGGGCGAATTGATCCGCGAGGAGGCCAACCCGAACCTCAAATTGAGGGTTTTCGTCTCTGGCGGCGGATGCTCGGGCTTTCAATACGGCTTCACCTTCGATGAGAAGATCGAGGACGGCGATTTCTGCGTCGAAAACCGCGGCGTGCAGCTCCTGGTCGATCCCATGAGCGCGCAATACCTGATGGGCGCGGAAATCGACTACAAAGAGGATCTTCAGGGCGCCCAGTTCGTCATTCGCAACCCGAACGCGAAGACAACCTGCGGCTGCGGGTCGTCGTTTTCAGCCTAAGAATGTTGACCGCGTAGATGAGCGGCGGTCGTGTCGTTCCCGACGTCCTCGCCGCCGTCGATTTAGGCTCCAACAGCTTCCACATGGTCGTGGCGCGTCACTCGCACGGCCAGCTGGTCATTCTCGACCGGCTGCGCGAGATGGTGCGGCTCGCTGCCGGCCTGGACAACAGCGGACGGCTGGACGATGCGGCGACGGAGCGCGCCTTGCGCTGCCTCGAGCGCTTCGGTCAGCGTCTGCGCGCCATGCGCGCCGACAGTGTGCGCGTGGTCGGTACCAATGCCTTGCGCTGCGCCAAGCGCAAGCGCTGGTTCTTGGAGCGCGCCCGCGCCGCGCTCGGCCATCCCATCGAGATCATCTCCGGCCTCGAAGAGGCCCGTCTGATCTACTCAGGCGTGGTGCATACCAGCCCGATGAGCCCGGACAAGCGGCTGGTGATCGATATCGGCGGCGGTTCGACCGAGGTGGTGATCGGCGAGGGATTCAATCCCCTGCTGCTCGAGAGCCTGTCGGTGGGCTGCGTCGGCTTGAGCACCATTTGTTTCGACGACGGCAAAATCTCTGAGAAGCGCTTCGAGCGCGCGCGCACGGCGGTGAGGCTGGAACTCGAGCCCATGCAGGAGGCCTATCGCAAGCTCGGCTGGCTGCAGGCATTCGGCAGCTCCGGGACGGTGCGCGTCATCGGCGACGTGGTGCGCCGGCTCAACCCCGAATCGCCGCGCATTACCCTCGATAATTTACGCTCGCTCGCCGAACGGGTGATCGGCGCGGGGCACGTGGATGAACTCGATCTCGAGGACGTCGATGCCGAGCGCGCGCCGGTGTTTCCCGCGGGGCTGGCGATTCTGCTGGAAATCGTCGAGAACTTCGGCATCGACCGGGTTCGCGAGGCGGAAGGCGCCATGCGCGAGGGACTGCTGTACGATCTGATGGGCCGCTTCACCGACGAGGACGCGCGCGTGCGCAGCGTGCGCGCGATGGAGAAGCGCTATCACGTCGATGAAGTGCAGGCCGGACGGGTCGAGGCGACGGCGGTTGGGCTGCTCGAGCAAGTCGAATCGGAATGGGGTCTGGAAGATCCGCTGGCGGAGTCCGTGCTGCGCTGGGCGGCGCGGCTGCATGAAACGGGTTTGGACATCGCGCACTCCAAATATCAAAGACACGGAGCGTACCTGCTGCAGCACGCCGACATGCCGGGTTTCCCGCGCGAGGAGCAATTGCTGCTCTCGGCCCTGGTCGGCGGCCATCGCAAGCAGCTGTCCTTCGAATCCTTGGAGGACTTGCTGCCGCCCTGGGACCGTCTCGCGGAATTCCTGATCGTCTTGCTGCGGCTCGCCGTGCTGCTGCATCGAGGACGAAGCCCTCAGCCTCTGCCGGAGGTGCAGCTCAGCGTCAAGAGCCGCACCGTGACGATGAAGCTGCCGCAGGGGTGGATGAAGGAGCATCCGCTCACTCTCGAGGATCTCGAGCAGGAGCGGTTCTATCTGAAGGATGCCGGCTTTCGCTTGAACATCGTTTGAGCGGCGCCGCCCGGGGCGGGCTCAGGCATCGGTGAGCGGCACCCGCTCGTCGTACAGGCTCAACAGGCGCATTTGCGCGCATACATGGCTGTCGCCCTCGGTGCGCACGTAGCGGCCCTCGCAATCCAGCACCCAAGCCTGCGTGTCGTCCGCCAAGTACAGCTTCAAGTCATCCGCGATCCGCGCTTGCAGCTCCGCGGCTTCGACCGGGAAAGCGACCTCGATGCGGCGAAATAAATTCCTGTCCATCCAGTCGGCGCTGCCGCAGTAGATCTCGCGCTCGCCAGCATTCTCGAAATAGTAGACCCGGGAATGCTCGAGGAAGCGGCCGACGATGGAGCGCACCCGGATGCGATCGGAGACTCCGCGCACGCCGGGCACCAGACAGCACACGCCGCGCACGATGAGGTCGACGTCCACGCCGGTGCGAGAAGCGCGATACAGCGCCTGGATGACGGTCGGCTCGGTGAGCGCGTTGAGTTTCGCAATGATGCGGGCCGGCTTGCCGGCGCGCGCATGGGCGCTTTCCCGGTCGATCTTGGCCAGCAGCGCCTGGTGCAGGCTGAACGGGGCATGCAACAGGCTGCGCAGCCGAGGCACCCGCGTCAGTCCGGTCAGCTGCAGGAATATCTCGTGAATGTCCTCGCCGACGGATTCATCGGCCGTCATCAGGCCGTAGTCGGTGTAGAGGCGCGCGGTCTTCGCGTGGTAGTTGCCGGTGCCTAGGTGGCAGTAGCGCCGCAGGCCTCTTTCCTCGCGCCGCACCACCATGACGAGCTTGGCGTGCGTCTTGTAGCCGAATACGCCATACATCACGTGCGCGCCGGCTTCCTGCAGCTTGGTTGCGATGTCGATGTTCGCTTCCTCGTCGAAGCGCGCCCGCAGCTCGATGATGACGGTGACGTCCTTGCCTGCCTGCGCAGCCTCTGCCAGCGCATCGACGATGGTCGAATCGCTGCCGGCGCGATACAGGGTCTGTTTGATGGCAAGTACCTGCGGATCTGCCGCCGCCTGCTTGATGAAATCGGTGACCGGACCGAAGCCTTGAAATGGGTGGTGCAAGAGCACGTCGCCGGCGCGCAGGGTGGAGAACAAATCGCTGCCTATGCGCAGCCGCTCGGGGATGCTCGGCGCGAACGGCGCATACTTCAGTTCCGTGCGGTCCACCAGATCGTATACGGCCATCAGGCGATTCAGGTTCACCTGACCCGACACCTTGTATAGATCATCGCCGCTGAGCCCGAACTGACCGAGGAGGTAGGCGAGTATCTCGTCCGGACAGTCGTGCGCGGTTTCCAATCGTACGGCGTCGCCAAAACGGCGCGAGGCGAGCTCGCCCTCCACGGCGCGCAGCAGGTCGTCGACTTCCTCCTGCTCGACGAACAAATCGCTGTTGCGGGTGACCCGAAATTGATAGCACCCCCGCATGTGCATGCCGGCGAACAGCTTGGAGACGAAGGCCTCGACGATGGTGCCCAAGAACACGAAGTTGCGGCTGCCGAGCTCGTCGGGCAATTTGATCAGGCGCGGCAGGGATCGCGGCGCCTGCACGACCGCGAGGCCGCTATTGCGGCCAAATCCATCTTCCCCCTCGACCACCACCGCGAAGTTCAAGCTCTTGTTGAGAATCTTGGGAAACGGCCGCGCCGGGTCCAGGGCCAGAGGGCTGAGCACCGGTTCGACCTCCCGGGCGAAGTAGTCGGCAAGCCAGGCGGCCTGGGCCTCGGTCCACATGTCCGGCGAGACGAACACCACCCCGTTCTGGGCGAGTTCCGGCATGAGCACATCGTTCAGAAGCTGGTACTGCTCGTCGACCAGGCGTACGGCGCGGGAGCGAATCGCCTTGAGCTGCTCGGGCACCGGCAATCCGTCCGGGCCGCCCTGCACGGCGCCGGCTTCCATCAACTCCTTGAGGCTGGCGACCCGGATCTCGAAGAACTCATCGAGGTTGGCGCAGGAGATGCACAGGAACTTGACTCTCTCCAGCAGCGGGACGCGGCCATCCTTGGCCTGATCCAACACCCGCTGATTGAACTCGAGGAACGAGAGTTCGCGGTTGATGTACAACTGCGGTGCTTGAAGATCGCTGTCGTTCATGCGTACCGATACACCCCGCCTAGTATTCGCGCGCCCGCCGCCCCGGTGACGCTGCCCGAGCTCGACGTCAGACCGTCGAGAGTACGGCTTGCAAACCAGGCGACGGCGACCGCTTCGACGTAGTCCGGGTCCAGACCGAGCGCCGTCGTAGCGGCGACTCGCTCCGGCGCGACCTCGCGCGCCAGCGCCTCGAGCAGGCCGGCGTTGTGCGCGCCGCCGCCGCAGACATAGAGCGCTGCGCCGGGGGCGTGCTTGCGCACCGCCGCCGCGATGGAAACAGCCGTGAACTGCTGCAATGTCGCTTGCACGTCCTGCGGCCGCCGGGAAAACAGCCCCAGCTTACTCTTGAGCCACGGCAGGTTGAACAACTCCCGGCCCGTGCTCTTGGGGGGCGGCAGCGCGAAATAAGGCTCATCCAAGAGGAGCTCGAGCAGCGTGTCATCGCACCTGCCGGTTGCGGCCCAAGCGCCATCGGCATCGAATTCCTCGCTCCGATGCAGCGACATCCAGGCATCGAGCAGGCGGTTGGCCGGCCCGGTGTCGAAGCCCGTGACCGTGGCGCCGCGCCGCAGAATGGTGATGTTCGCCATGCCGCCCAAATTGACGATGACCCGATCTTCCCCGTCGCTGCGAAACACATGGTCGTGAAACACCGGCAAGAG
Organism: uncultured Gammaproteobacteria bacterium; assembly: GCA_963837435.1. GTDB lineage: Bacteria > Pseudomonadota > Gammaproteobacteria > Steroidobacterales > Steroidobacteraceae > Bog-1198. The sequence continues at coordinate 19,941 of CAWINJ010000004.1, read as the reverse complement.
CGGGGCGCCCTGTCCGCCGGCGGCCACGTCGCGGCGGCGAAAATCGGCGACCACGGTAATACCGGTCAATTCGGTCAGGACGTTCGGGTCGCCGATCTGCCAGGTGAAGGGCGCGGGCAAATCCGGCCGATGGCGCAGGGTTTGACCGTGGCTGCCGATCGCGGTCACGCGGCCGGCGCCGATCCCCTCGGCACGCAGCAGGGCGAGAGCCGCGCCTGCGAAGGCCCGCGCCAGTTCCACATCGAGTTGGCCGAGTTCATCGAGCGGCGCGCTGCCGGGCGAATCGAGGATGGCGGTGGTTCGCCGCTTCAGCTCGGGATCGAAAGCCGTGGCGCTCGTGGCCACGATGCGCAAAGGGGAGCCGTCGAAATCGACCAGCGCCGCATCGATGGCATCCATGCTGGTTCCGGAGATCAGGCCGAGATAGAAGCCCATTTGCAGCGCTTGGCCGGATGGCGGTCAGTTGATCAGCGTTCGCGAATCGTCGAGGACCGAGGAGACGCTGAACATGCCGCCTGCGGCCTGTTCGGCGGCGAGCGGGCCAAACGCCGTACCGGGAGCAACACCGCTTGCGCCGTCCGCAGCGGTGTCGGCGGCGAGGCTCGCAAGGGCCGCCCCGGGAGCGGCCTCGCGCGGCGCCAGATCGGCGCGCAGCGACGCGGTCGCGCTGCGGAATTCTTGCATCTCCTCACGCGCGCAGCGGCTCGGCGCCCGGCAGCGGCACTGTCTGGGGATTCTTGTGCACGCCGTTGACCAAGTATTCGTAGTGCAGGTGAGGACCCGTGGCGAGCCCGGTCATTCCCACGTAGCCGATGACCTGCCCTTGCTGCACGTGCGTGCCGATGCGCATATCCTTGGCGAACCGCGACATGTGGCCGTACAAGGTCGACACGCTGTTGCTATGCGCCAGCACCACCGCGTTGCCGTAGCCGCCTCGCCGCCCGACGAAGCTGACCCGCCCATCGCCGGCCGCGTGCACCGGCGTGCCGATGGGGGCCGCATAGTCGGTTCCCATGTGCCCGCGAATCAGGTTCAAAATGGGGTGCATGCGGTGCGGATTGAACACCGAACTGACCCGCGTGAACTCGACAGGGGCCCGCAAGAATGCCTTGCGCATCGGCAGGCCGTCGGGAGTGTAGTAGCTGACATTGCCGGACTCGGTCACGTAGCGCACGGCCCGGAAGACCTTGCCGCCGTTGACGAACTCAGCGGCCAGCAGTTCGCCGTCGCGCAGGTATTTCCCATTTTGATAGATCTGTTCGTAGACGGCGGTGAAGCGGTCGCCCTCGCGGATGTCGAGCACGAAATCGATGTCCCAGGCAAATACCTTGGCGAGTTTCAGCGCCACCACATCGGAAATGTTTGCCGCTTCAGCCGCTTGAAACAGCGAGGAGTCGATGACGGCAGAGGCGGTGCGTATCTGCGTCTGGACCGGGTTATCGATCATCTTGGCGGCAAAGCCCTTGTCCTCCCGCACGACCTTGAGGATCTGGGTTTCGCTTACCTTGCGCGACAGCTCCTTGATCGCTCCGTCGGTGTGCGTGAGCTTGATGGAGTCGCCCGGCTTGAGGAAATCCAGACTCTGACGTATGCCGGGCAGCTGACGGATCGCCGCCAGATCGGACGTGTCGAGCGCCATACGGCGAAATATGCCGTCCAAGGTGTCGTTTCTACCTACGATCACTTCGATGGTGGCTGCGACTGCGGCTTGCTGTGCAATGGCCGGCTGTCCGCTCGCGGCCGCCGCCACGGCGCGCGGCGTCACGGGCGGGGCGCCGGAGACCGGTGCATGCGGGTAGACCAGAGGTGCGGGGACGAAGGCCACCGAGGTGGGGGTGTCCCGTGCGGCGTGCCACAGGATGAGCGCGGCACTCGCCGCAGCGGCATAGGGCGCCAGCCCAGTCATCAGGTCCTTGAATCGCCGGGATATTTTGGAGGTTCCGAGGTTGTTGCGATGCACCAGATGAATCCTAGCGAAACGGCCATGTAGGCTAGCTGCGAGCCTCCGCCCGGTCAATGGAGCAATGCGAGGAGCTCGGTGATGTCCTCGGCCGGCAGCGGACGGCTGAACAGAAAACCTTGAGCCTCGTCACAGCCGAGCGCGTACAGACGGCCGGCCTGCTCTTCGGTTTCAACCCCTTCGGCCACCACATAAATGCGCAGCGCCCTGGCGAGATTGATGATGGCCGAGACGATGGCCATGTGCTCGCTGCTGATGGTCATGCCTGCGACGAAGGCACGGTCGATCTTGAGGGCATCCAACGGCAGGTGCGCAATCTGGCTCAGGCCCGAATATCCGGTTCCGAAGTCGTCCATGAAGATCTGCAGCCCGGCCTCGCGCAAGCGCAGCAGCTTTTGCACATTGGCCCCGGTGTTCTGGGCAATCATGCTTTCGGTGATCTCGACGTCGATGCCCGTATGGCTCAGGGTGGGCCCCAGCGCTTCGAGCACCGTCGCGACGAAATTAGGGTGCCGCAGCTGCACTTCCGAGACGTTGACGGCCACGCGCGGCACTTCCAGTCCGAGCGATTTCCATCTCTGCGCATCGGCGACCGCCTGCTCGAACACCCAGCGCCCCACCTCGACGATGAGCCCAGACTCCTCGAGCAGCGGCACGAAGTCCAGCGGCGACACCAGGCCGAACTCGGGGTCGTTCCAGCGGATCAGCGCCTCGAGTCCGCGGATACGCCGGGTCGCCAGATCGACCTTCGTCTGATAGTGCAGCACGAATTCTTTCTGAGTCACCGCCCGGCGCAGGCGGCTCTCCAAATGCAGGCGCTGGGCGACCCGGGCGTTCATCTCCGGCGAGTAGAACAGATACGGCTCGGCCGCGTCCTTGGCACGCTTCAGCGCCGCTTCGGCGTTCACGAACAAGCTTTCCGCGGTCTCCGCGTCGCCCGGATACACCGCAATCCCGACCTTCACGGTGGTGCGCAATTCAATGTCGTCGATGATGAGCGGCTCGGCGAAGGAGTCGACGATCCAGTCGTCTATCCAGTGCGCCATGGAGGTTCCGGGAAGATTGGGAACCACCACGGCGAACCGGTCGCCGCCGATGCGGGCCGGAGCGGCGGACTCGCCCACCGTCCGCTGCAGCCGGCTCGCGAGTTCCTTGAGTACTTGGTCGCCGGCATAACGCCCCAGGGTGTCGTTGATCCGCTTGAACCGCTGCAGGTCGATGATCATGACGGCAAGCTGGCGCCGTTCCGACCGCGCCGAGTGTAGTGCCTGCGCCAAGCGGTCGAAGAACAGCTGACGGTTGGCCAGTCCCGTCACGGTGTCGTAATAGGAAACGTAGGTGAGCTTCTCCTGCTTGCCTATGTAATCGAGAGCGAATGAGATATCGCCCGCGAGATCCTTCAGCAGCTTCAGTTCCTCGTAATCGAAGAATCCGGCTTCCGCCGCATACAGCACCAGCACCCCCACTGCCTGGTCCTCGACCATCAGCGGCAGTGCCACCTGCGAACGAAATCCGCGAATCAGCGCCTCCCGCTTGAGCAGCGGCTGCGACGCCGCTGCGATGTCGTTCACGACCACCGTTCTCTTCAGACGCAGCGCCTCGCCTACCGGACCCGGGTCGTCCTCGCGGTCCGCGAGAACGGAGCCGACTTCCTGCAAATAGCCTTGCTCATGGCCCTCCCAGAGGAGGGGAGCCGCCTTCAGCGCTCCCGGTTCGGCCAGGCCGACCCATGCCATTCGGAACTCGCCCTGTTGAACTGCGATGCGGCAGGACTCGCGCAGCAGTTCGAGCCGATCGCGAACGCGCACGATGGTCGAATTGATGCCGCTGAGCACCGCCTGGATGCGGCTCAGGCGCGCAATCCGCTCCTGCTGCAACCGATGGTGGGTGATATCGCGGGCGACGCCCCGGTAACCGATCAGATTTCCGGAGGCATCGAGCAGCGGCAGGGCGTTGCTCACGAGCCAACGAATGCCGCCGGCGGCGTGCCTGAGATGCAATTCCAAGTCGCGCCAGCCGCGCTTTCCCGCGATGTCCCGCCGCAACAGGTCGGCCAGGGGCTGCCGGATGCTCGGCGATACGACGTCGAGCCAGCTCTTCCCGATCAGCAGCTCCGGCGCATAGCCGAGGATTGCCTCCACCGCCGGGCTGCAAAACGTGTAGCGACCCTCCGCGTCGATTTCCCAGATCCATTCCTGGGTGGCTTCGGCGATGGAGCGGAATCGCTCTTCGCTGGCGCGCAGCGCCCGCTCCGCGTTGACGCGGTCCGTGATGTCTTGAATTTGGTAAATGAAATAGTGCGGTTCGCCCGACTGCAGCCAGACCAGCGAGCCGCTGACCTGCGTCCACACGACCCGGCCGTCCTTGCGGACATAGCGCTTGTTGACCTGGTAGGTCTCGATCGCTCTATCGAGCATGTCTGTGCGCTGCGCGGCGTCGACTTCCCTGTCCTCAGGATAGGTGATCGATTGCGCGTCCGTGGCCAGCAATTCCTTCTCGTTGTATCCGACGATGTCGCACAGCGCAGGATTGACTCCGAGCCACCGGCCGTCGGGCGCCACCAATGCCATGCCGACAGACGAGAAATGCATGGCAAAGCGGAACCGCTCTTCGCTTTCCTCGAGTTTGCGCTGCGCCCAGCGCCCGGCCTCGCGGTCTTCGGCTTCGCGCAGGGCGCGCTCGATGGCCGGCACCAGCCGCGCCCGGCTCTCCTTGAGCACGTAGTCGACCGCGCCCTGTTTCAGCGCTTGAATGGCCCGCTCCTCGCCGATGGTGCCGGAGACGAAGATGAAGGGGGTGTCGGGACGCAGCGATCTGGCGATTTGCAGAGCGTCCATGCCATCGAAACCCGGCAAGGTGTAGTCCGACAGGATCAAATCGGGCCTAAAATCGGCGAGCCCCTTCCGGTATTCCGTCAGCGAATCGACGCGGCGGCCGGCTACTTCAAGACCGTGCGAGCGCATTTCGCGCAGCAGCAATTCCGCGTCCTCCGCGCGGTCTTCGACCAGCAACACTTTGATTTGTCGGTGCATGCTCATCAGTTGGGTATGCGGTTCATCACCGCCCAGTAGAGTCCGGTTTGGGTGATGACCGCGGTGAACGCCGCGAATTCAACCGGTTTGACCAGGTAACTATTGACCCCGAGCTTGTAGCTGTCCGTGACGTCCTGTTCTTCGGCCGAAGAGGTGAGCACGACCACCGGAATTATCCTCATCCGCTCGTGGGCTTTCAGGCGGCGCAGCACTTCGATGCCGCCCAGCCGCGGCATCTTCAGATCGAGCAGAATGAGCCGGGGTTGGCCGCCGGGGCGCCCGCTGAAGGTCCCCTCGCGGAATATGAACTCGAGCGCCTCGACTCCGTCGCGCAGCCGCACCACGTTGTTGACCAGATTGCTCTTGCGCAGCGCGCGAATGATCAATTCCGCGTCGGCGTCGCTGTCCTCGACCAGCAGGATCTCCACCGCTTCATAATCGTTCACTCCGATTCTCCCGTAGGCAGGGCAAATGAGAATACCGCGCCCTGATTTTCCATGCCTTCCGCCCATACTCGTCCGCCGTGCCGCGTCACGACGCGGTGGACGATGGCGAGCCCGACGCCGGTGCCGCTGAACTCGTCCGCGCGATGCAAGCGTTGAAATACGCGAAACAGCTGCTCGGCGTATTTCATATTGAAGCCGACCCCGTTGTCGCGGACCGAGTAGTGGTTTTCCGAGCCGACTCGGCGGCCGCTGACCTGGATGAATGGCTGCGCGACCTTGCTGCTGTACTTGACCGCATTGGCGATCAGATTGGCCCAAACCTGGCGGAGCAAACCCCGGTCTCCGCGCACCGGCGGCAGCGGCGTCACTTCAACCTGCGGCGCTGGCGCCGTCGCGCCGCGCAGTTCCGAATTCAGGACCTCCTCGACGACCTCGCGCACCAGCGCATCGACATTCACCTCGCCAAGCGCCACCGGCTGGCGACCGAGGCGGGAGAATGCCAGCAAGTCATCGATCAGCGCGCCCATCCGCCGGCTGTTCTGGCGTATCACGGAGAGATAGCGCATTCCTTCGGCGTCGAGGCGCTCCTTGTAATCCTCCTCCATCATCAAGGCGAAGCCGTCGATGGCGCGCAGCGGCGCGCGCAAATCGTGGGACACCGAGTAGCTGAAGCTCTCGAGCTCCTTGTTGGTGGTCTCGAGCTGAGCCGCATTCTCCCGAAGCTCGGCATTCAATTCGCGGATCGCCTGTTCCGCCAGCTTGCGCTCGGTGATATCCACGGATATTCCGAGAAGATACTTCGGCGCGCCGTGCTCGTCCGGAATCGGCATTTTCATGGTGTGCAGAATCCGCACGCCCAGCAACCGCCCATGAATGGCCTGCTCCGGAACTTCGATCATGCGCCCGGCGGCCAGGGCCTCCCGATCCTTGGTCAGAATGAGATCCGCCTCCTCCGCCGCAAGGAAGTCCCGGTCGCGCTTGCCGATCACGTCGGCTTTGGTGAGTCCCAGCAGATCCAAGGTGGCGCGGTTCTGGCGCACGTAACGCAGGGTTTGTGCATCCTTGACGAATACCATGACGGGCAGATTCTCGATCAGAGAATCCAGAAAGCGGTTGGCTTCCAGCAGCTCGGCTTCGGCGCGCTTGACCTCGGTGATATCGCGGGCCACGGACAGCAGCCGAGCGGCGGCGCCGTCGGAGCTGCGTATCGGCATCACGATCACGTCCCACCATTTTGGCGTCCCCGCCTGCGTCGGGCAATGGCCTTGGAAGCGCCCAGGGGCCCCCTCGAGCGCCGCGGCGACGGCTCGGCGAGCCGCGGCCTGATCCTCGCCGCTCCAGAACGCGAACCAATCGGTGTTGGCGATGGTTGAGAAATCCTTCACTTCCATCAGCCGCATGCCTTGCGGCGTCATTTGGGTCACACGGGCATCCGCAGTCATCGTCGCCAGGCAGTCCGGCGAACTGTCCACGATGCTGCGGTTGTATTGATCGCTGGCGCGCAGCGCCCGTTCGGCGCTTCGGCGCGCCTGCATTTCACGATGCGCTCCGCCGAACAGCGCAATGAAGATGGCTGACGCGAGCGCAAGCGTGACCAGCAGAGAAATCAGCGTCGTGCGCTGCACACGCGAGGATGCCTCCCGCCGTAGCGCGAGCAGGCGCACTTCGACGGCATCCATGTTGTCGATGGCCGCGCGAACCTCGGCGATGCTCGTGCTGGGGCGGCCCACCCCGAGCACGGCCCGTGCGGCCGGCAGGCCATAGCGTTGGTAGGCGGCCAGTCCGTCGGTCATGAAGTCCAAGCGGCCGGCGACGGCGGCGCGAAGCTCGGTCCAATTCCGCTGCTGTTCCGGGTTGTCGCGCGTAAGCTGCGCGATCTGCGCGAGATCTTTCTGCGCGGCCTCGACCAGACGTTGATATTCCCTCAGCCGTTCCTGTTGAGCCGTCAGCAAATAGTCGCGCTGAGCGAGTTCGGCGCCGGCCAGCGATCCGTAAAGACCGGCCAGGTTGGCGCGGACTTCCTGGGAGTGCGCAACCCACTCCAAGGAAGACGCCAGCTGCAGGCTGGTTCGGTATGTGTAGGCGCCCCCGAACAGCAGCAGCGAGATGGCCAACAGGAAACCCGACAGGATCCTGATTTCCATGTTCGCAAGGGAGGTTGGCGCCGCATTGGGGGCGGCCGCCGTTCGGGCAGGCTCGGCGCGATCGCCCGACGTCGAACCTGTCTGTGGCATTGATCGTCCCTTCATCTCCGGAATCCGTGTGCCGCACTGCGATACCGTACACCATCGCGCCTAGCTTCCCAGCCTCTGCTTAGCGAAGATACCCTCAGCCAAGGAGCGGGCAAACCCTTCTTTTGTGCTGGGCCAATCACCCCTTGAGAGCGCGCGGTTTACGGTTCTACGGGTATCGGCGCTCGGCGCGAAGTCTTGAGCGAGGTACGGTCCTCGCGCAACAGTTACTGCGACGGTACTCACAAATCCGAATTTTTCCGGGTTTTTCCTGCTTGTAGCCGAGTTTCTTGAAGCGCAATGTGTGGCAGATAGATGACGAAAGGACGTCGCGCTCTGGACGGAACCCGTGGTAATAGCCAGCATCCGTCGAGAGACGGCTAGATCGAGACCTCGTATGCGGCGGCCGCAGGCAGGCGTGCGCGCGGCGCTGTGCGCCGCGCATCATCCCGAGTATGGTTTTCCCGACCCGACGCGCGTGGAGATTCAGCGCAGCGTCTATGGAAAGCTTGCGTGGCGCTACTAGGTAGGACGCTGCAGGCGCTGACTTGCGCCGCGCTGTGCCTGACGGCGCTTCCGCGCCGTGCGTGCGCGGCGGAAGCGCCCACCGAATACCAGGTCAAGGCCGTCTTCGTATATAACTTTTCGCGCTTCGTGGAATGGCCGCCTCAGACCTTCACGGCGCCCAACGTGCCCTTCGTCATCGGCATCCTGGGAACCGATCCGTTCGGGGGGCGGCTGGATGAGGCTGTGCGCGGCGAGCAGATAGACCAGCATCCCTTGCTGATCCGCCGCTACCGCAGTGTCGATGAGATCCACGATTGCCAGATTCTGTACATCGACCGTTCCGCGGGCCCGGACCTGGGTCAGATTCTGGCTGCCCTGGATCATCGCAGCACGCTCACGGTCTCCGACGTGGACGGCTCCTCGCAGCGTGGAGTCATGATTCAGTTCACCAACGAAAACAATCGCATTCGGCTGCGCATCAATGTCGACTCGGCGCGCGCCGCCGGATTGACGATAAGCTCGAAATTGTTGCGGCCCGCCGAAATCGTCGCCACGGGCGGCAGAGACTGACGCATGGCTGCCTCATCCACACCGATCCGCCGCACATTGATGCGGATGATATTTCTCTCGAGCGGCGCCGTGCTCGCGCTGACCACCACGGCATTTTGCGCCTACGAGCTCCTGACCTTCCGGCAAAACAGCATCCAGCAGCTGCAGACCTTGAGCCAGGCGATCGCCAGCAACAGTACGGCGGCTCTGGCCTTCGACAACGCCGACGATGGCGCGGCCGTCCTGGCTGCATTCAAGGCGGAACCGCACATCGTCGCGGCGGCACTCTACGATGCCCAGGGCAGGCTGTTCGCGAAGTATCCGCGCGGACTGGGCACGGCGCGCTTCCCGGCCGAAGCGGGCGCCGTCGGCTACAGCTTCGGGCACGGCGCGCTGGTCGGCTTTCAGCCGGTGGCCGAGAACTCGAAGCGCCTGGGCACTCTGTTCGTCGAATCGGATCTCGGCGCCATGTACGCGCGCGCCAGACTCTATGCGCTGATCGTTCTCCTGGTGATCGGCCTCTCGTTGCCGCTGGCCTATCTGATCTCGCGGCGGCTGCAGCGGCGCCTGCTGGACCCCATTCTCGCGCTTGCGGATACGACCCGGGCGGTATCGGAGCGCCACGACTACACGGTGCGCGCGCAGCGGACCGGGGCGTACGAGTTCGACCTGTTCACCGATACCTTCAACCAAATGCTCACTCAGATACAGCAGTCCGAAGGCAAGCTGCACGCGCAGCTCGGCCGCCTCAGCCTGCTGCAGCACATCACGCGCGCAACGGGCGAGCGCCAGGATTTGCCGAGCATCTTCCAGGTCGTGCTCGGCACCTTGGAGCTGAACCTACCGATCGATTTCGGCTGTTTTCTGCTGCACGACCCTGCCGCGCAGTCCCTCACGGTGAGCGCTCTCGGTTCCGCCAGCGGAGAATTTGCCGCCAAGCTCGGATTTGCCGAACAGGTGAATGTCCCGATCGACGCGAATGGATTGTCCCGATGCGTGGCCGGGGAACTGGTGTACGAGCCGGATGTCCTGCAGGTGCCCTTCCCGTTTCCGCAAAGGCTGGCCGCTGCGGGCCTGCGCTCCATGGTGATCGCGCCGTTGATCGTGGAGAATCAGGTATTCGGCGTGCTGGTGTGCGCGCGCCGCGACGCACAGGCCTTCAGCAGCCCGGAATGCGAGTTCCTCAAGCAGCTCAGCGAGCATGTCGCACTGGCAAGTCATCAGGCGCGCCTCTACGGCGCCCTGCAGCAGGCATACGACGACTTGCGGCAAAGCCAGCACGCCGTCATGCAGCAGGAGCGGCTGCGGGCGCTCGGGCAGATGGCGAGCGGTATCGCCCACGACATCAACAACGCGATATCGCCGGTTTCGCTTTACACCGAATCGCTGCTCGAGCGGGAACCCAATCTGAGCGAGCGGGCCCGCGGCTATCTCACCACCATTCAGCGGGCCATAGAAGATGTCGCCAGAACGGTTGCGCGAATGCGCGAGTTCTACCGGGAACGCGAGGCGCAACTCACCCTCGAGCGCGTTGACCTCAACCGCGCCATTCGCCAGGTCGTGGAACTGACCCGGCCGCGATGGAGCGACCTGCCGCAGCAGCGCGGAGCGATGGTGGATTTGCGGACCGAGCTGGCTGATTCGCTGCCGGATATCATGGGTGCGGAGCACGAGATTCGCGATGCTCTCACCAACCTCATATTCAACGCGGTTGACGCCATGCCGGGCGGCGGAGCGCTATCGGTGCGTACCCGCGAGTCCGACGACGGCGACGGCGAGAAGCGCGTCCTGATCGAGGTGAGCGATACGGGCGTCGGCATGGACGAAGACACGCGCCGCCGCTGCCTCGAGCCTTTCTTCACGACCAAGGGCGAGCGTGGAACGGGGCTCGGGCTGGCCATGGTCTACGGCATGATCCAGCGCCACAGCGCCGGAATCGAGATCGACAGCGCGGCAGGGAAGGGCACCACCGTGCGCATGGCTTTTTCCGCCCACACCGCATCCCTGGTCTCGACGGCCCGGCTCCCCAAGCTTCCGGCGTTGGCGCGGCGGCTGCGGATTCTGCTGGTCGACGACGATCCCATGCTGATCAAATCGCTGCAGGATACCCTGCAGGAAGACGGGCACCTGATCACGGCAACGCACGGCGGCCAGGCCGGAATCGATGCCTTTGCCGCCGCCCAGAAGCGCGGCGAGGTCTTCGACATCGTGGTCACGGATCTGGGCATGCCGTACGTGGACGGGCGCAAGGTGGCCGCCTCGATCAAGGCGCTGTCGCCCGCGACTCCGGTCGTTCTGCTGACGGGCTGGGGGCAGCGGCTCATCGCCGCCAACGACGTTCCTCCGCACGTCGATAGGCTGCTCAGCAAGCCGCCGCGGCTGCACGAATTGCGCGCCGCGCTATCGGAGCTGGTCGCATGAACCTCCCCGCGGCCCAGCTGCTGATCGTGGACGATGAATCGGCGCAGCTGCGGGCCCTGTGCGACGTTCTGGCGGAGCAGGGCTACGCGACGCAGGGGTTCGGCTCGGCGCGCAGCGCCTTGGAGGCGCTGCAGCCCGGCCAATACGAGCTGCTGCTGACCGACTTGATGATGCCCGATATGGACGGCATCGCGCTGATCGACGCGGCGAGACGCATCGATCCCGATCTCGTCGCCATCGTGATGACCGGCCACGGCACCATCGATACGGCGGTGCAAGCCATGCAGGGCGGCGCGCTCGATTACATTCTCAAGCCATTCAAGCTCAAGGTCATATTGCCGGTCATTGCGCGCGCGCTCGACGTCCGCCGATTGCGCCGCGAGAACGCGGCGTATCAGCAGCGCGAGCAGCGCCGTTCCGAGGAACTCGCGGCCGCCTATCAGAACCTCGAGTCCTTCGCGTATTCGGTCTCGCACGATCTGCGGGCGCCGCTGCGGACCATGGACAGCTTCGCCAAGATCCTCGAGGAGGATTTCGCCGAGAAGCTCGGTGAGGAAGCGCGGCGAATCATCGGCATCATTCGCAGCGGCAGCCGCACCATGGATCAATTGATCGTGGGGCTGCTCGAGTTCTCGCGGGCCGGGAGCGGGCAGCTGGCATTCGGGCGCGTCGACATGACGGCGCTGGCGCGCGCGGCCGCCGCCGAGGCCAGAGCCATGTACGCGCGCCCCGAGCCGCACATCGACATCGCGGAGCTGCCGATCGCCGCGGGCGACCCGACGGTGCTGCGCCAGGTCTGGAGCAACCTCATCGGCAACGCCCTGAAGTACAGCGCAAAGCGGCCGGAACCGCGAATCGGCATCAGCGGTCAAATCGGGCAGCGTGAAGCGATTTACCGGGTGCAGGACAACGGAGCGGGCTTCGATATGCGCCATGCAGGAAAGCTCTTCGGCGTGTTCCAGCGGCTGCACCGCGCGGATGAATTTTCCGGGACGGGCGTGGGACTGGCGATCGTGCAGCGCATCATCGTGCGCCACGGCGGACGCATCTGGGCGGAGGGCGCGCCGGATGCCGGCGCCTGCTTTCAATTCGCACTGCCATTGCCAGCCAGCCGGGAGCCCTCATGAAGGCCAAATTGCAGCTCGTGGTGGTGGAAGACAGCGAGACCGATGCGGAACTCGTGGCGAGAAATCTGGCGAAGGCGGGATTGAACGTCGCCGTGCATCGCGTGGAGACGGAACGCGACTTCGTGCAGGCTCTGCGCACCTTGGAGCCCGACCTCATTTTGTCGGATTTCTCGCTGCCGCAGTTCGATGGGCTGCGCGCGCTCGAGGTCGCGGTGGCGCACGCCCCCGACACGCCGTTCATCTTCGTCTCGGGGACGATCGGCGAAGAGCGCGCCATCGACGCGCTGCGTCGCGGTGCGACCGACTACATCCTCAAGACCAATTTATCGCGGCTTGCCGCCGCCGTGGAGCGCGCGCTGCGCGAGGTGTCGCTCAGGGCGGAGAGAGCCAGGTCCGAGCAGCAGCGGCGCGATCAGGAAGTGCGGCTGCAACGCCTGACGCGAACCTACCGGATGCTCAGCAGCACGAGTTCGGCGATTCTGCGCCTGCGCAATCGGATGGAATTGTTCGAAGAAGTGTGCCGGATCGCGGTCGAACAGGGCGGCTACGAGCGGGTGGTGATCAGTCTCATCGATGCGGACGCGAGGACGCTGCGGCCGCACGCGTCGGCGGGAATGGAATCCGCGCCGCTGCGGGCCGCCGATTGCGTGGTGCTCGATTTCGGTGCGGAGTCCGCCGGGACGGCGGAGCATGCCATCCGCTCGGCGGCGCCTTCCCTGTGCAATGATCTTGAAGCCGATGAGCAATCGAGGGCGCGGCACGCGGTTCCGCTCGCCCATGGCTACCGCGCCGCCGCCGTGCTTCCCCTGATCATCGACGGCACGGCCATCGGCATCATCTCGCTCTTCAGCCTGCAGCGCGATGTTTTCGATGAGGCCGAAGTGAATGTGCTGCTGGAATTGACCGCGAACCTGGCCTTTGCGCTGCAGTACCTCGAGAGGGATGAGGCCGTTCACTTTCTCTCCTACTTCGACAGCTTGACGGGACTCGCGAAACGGCCGCTGTTCTGCCAGCGGCTCGCGCAGCTGATGAGTTTCGACTCACCCGACGGCGGAGTCCTCTCCGTCGTGGTTTTCGACGTGCAGAAACTCGGAGCGATCAACGATTCGTTCGGCCGCTACGTCGGCGATCGGCTGCTCGAGAAAATAGCGGCTCGCCTCAAGGAAGCCTACAAGGATTCGGAGTGCGCCGCGTACTTCGGCGGGGGCACCTTCGCTCTGGCGGTCACCAGCGTCGGCAGCGCCGAGAATACGGGCCGCACGCTGCAGAGCGCCGCCGCGCAGCTGTTCACCGAGCCGTTCGACATAGACGGCCAGGAATTGCGGCCCGCGATCCGCTCCGGAGTGGCGTTCTATCCGCACGATGCGGATAGCGCGGATGCGCTGGTGCAAAACGCCGAGGCGGCGCTCAAGGCGGCCCGCGAAGACAATGCGAAATACATGCTGTACGGGCTGGTCACCGAGCGGCCGACGTCGCGCAGTCTGGCGCTCGAGGCGCGGCTCAGCGGGGCCCTGGATCGCGACGAATTCCTGCTCCACTATCAACCGAAGGTCGATGTCGCGACCGGCCGCATCGAGGGCCTCGAGGCGCTGTTGCGCTGGCAGGACACTCAGGACGGATTGGTGCCCCCATCGATTTTCGTGCCCCTGCTCGAGCACTCCGGCGCGATCGTGGACGTCGGCGAATGGGTGCTGCTGCAAGCGGCCCGCGATGTGCGCAAATGGATGGCGGCCGGACTCACCGCCGTGCGCGTTGCCGTCAACGTATCGCCCTTGCAACTGCGTCGCCGGGACTTCGTGGAGCGCGTGCTGGCCGGCATAGAACCTGCCTCCCAGCAGTCCTGCGGCGTGGATCTCGAGATTACCGAGAGCATGCTGATGCAGGACCTCGAGTTATCCATCCGCAAGCTCGCGCAGCTCCGCGAGGCCGGCATCGGGATCGCCATCGACGATTTCGGGACCGGCTATTCCTCGCTGCGCCTGCTGGCCCGGCTCCCCGTCGATACGCTCAAGGTCGATCGCAGCTTCATACAGGGCATCGCGGAAACCCCCAATGTGATGACATTGGTATCGACCATCGTCTCCTTGGCACGAGCCTTCGATATGCACACCGTCGCGGAGGGCGTGGAGACCGACGAGCAGCTGCGGCTGCTGCGCGCCATGCAGTGCGAGCAGGCGCAGGGATTCCTGTTCGGCCGGCCGACGCCGGCCGCGGATGTGCCGTCCGTGATCGCCCGTCTTTCGCGCCCGGTTCGCCAGACTCCGGTTCGCTAGGCTCCGGTTCGCTAGGCTCCGGTTCGCTGGATGGCCGTTGGGCGGATTGTCCGCCGGTTTCCATGTTTCTGTAACTTGAGCTTCATCTTGCCCCGCTACAAAGGCCGCATCACATCCGATCCGGCAACGATTCAAGGGGGATTCCATGCAGAAGTCGATCATCTCGTTTGCGGCGGGGCTGTTCGCAGCGGGCGCCGTTCTTGGCAGCGCATTCGCGGGCGAAAGCGCGCCGAGCGGCGGTACCGCGACACCGATCAAGCACCTCGTAGTGATCTTCCAGGAGAACGTCTCCTTCGATCACTACTTCGGCACGTATCCCGACGCCGCCAATCCATCGGGTGAACCGCGGTTTGCGGCGGCGCCCGGCACGCCGTCGGTGAACGGGCTGACCGGCGCTCTGCTGACCAACAATCCCAACGCCACGAACCCGGTGAACGGGGTCGGGCAATCCAATCCGTTCCGGCTCGACCGCAGCGAAGCGGCCACGGCCGACCAGGACCATGATTACACACCCGAGCAATTGGCCTTCGATCACGGCCTGATGGATGCCTTCCCGGCCTCCGTCGGCACCGCCGGGCCGCCGCCGACAGGAACGCCCATCGTGGGCACCACCGGCCTGACCATGGGTTATTACGATGGCAACACCGTTACCGCGTATTGGAACTACGCTCAACGCTACGCGATGAGCGACAATTCCTATGGCACGAACTTCGGGCCCTCAACCGACGGCGCCATCAACCTGATCTCGGGCCAGACCAACGGCGTGACTACGGATGTGAATCCGGGCGGGTCGACCATCGGCGACGGCAACGGCGGGGTGACTCTGATCAGCGATGCCGATCCGGTGGGCGATATGTGCTCGACGACCACCGGCGAGCTGGTCCGGTTCGGCGGCAAGAACGTCGGCGATCTGCTCAACGCGGCGGGCGTGACCTGGGGATTCTTCGAGGGCGGCTTCAACCTCGGCCTCACCAACGCCAACGGCACGACGGGATGCAAGCGCAGCACGCTCTCCAGCGTGACCAACACCCTGAAAGCGGACTACATACCGCATCACCAGCCCTTCCAGTACTACGTGTCCACCGCGAACCCGACCCATGCCCGGCCGACCTCGGTCGCGACCATAGGCCACGCCGGCGACGCTGCGAATCACCAGTACGACATTCAGGATTTCTTCGCGGCCGTCAGCGCCGGCAATTTCCCGGCGGTGTCCTATCTGAAGGCTCCAGGCTTCCAGGATGGCCATGCCGGCTACTCCGATCCGCTCGACGAGCAGAACTTCATCGTCACGGTCATCAATTTCCTGCAGAAGCAAACCGACTGGGAGTCGACCGCGGTGGTCATCTCCTATGACGACTCCGATGGTTGGTACGACCACGCCCTCGGCCAGATCGTGAATCAATCGGCGACGGATGCGGACGCCTTGAGCGGTCCTGGATTGTGCGGCAGCGGCGTCGGCGCACTGCCGGGAATCGAGCCGGCCACCCAGCACGCTCAGGGACGTTGCGGCTACGGTCCGCGCCTGCCCCTGCTCATCATCTCGCCATGGGCACGCCACAACTTCGTGGACCACACGCTCACCGATCAATCCTCGGTTCTGCGGTTCGTCGAAGACAATTGGCTGGGCGGGAAGCGGCTCGGCGCCGGATCCTTCGACACCATCGCGAACCCGATCAACAATATGTTCAATTTCGAGCGGCCGGAAAATTCGGGGCGCTTCACGCTCGACCCCAGCACCGGCATCGTGGAGGGCGGCTTCGGCGGCTTTGGCTGGTAATACGCAAGTTTCGGCCAAGTTTCGGCGCGCGGCGCCGCGAACATCCAGTCATGTTCGGAACAGGGGCAGGGGAGACTTTTCCCGTGCCCCTGTTTCTTTGGCGCGAGCTCGGAAGTAGATTATCGTCTTGACCACCCGACGTAGATTCCTCAAAAGCTCGGCGCTTGCCGCCGCGGGCGCCATTGCTCCCAGAGCGTTTCCCCACTCAATGCCGCAGGCCGCACCGCCTGCCGTCCCGAATCTCGATCCCAATAGCCTGGCTCGCTTCGTCGATCCGCTGCCCCTGCCGACGATTGCGCGTCCCGTGGGCGCCGTTGCAGCGGCGGGCCAGCGCGTGCCGCATTACCGGGTGGCCATGCGCGCCATTGCCGCCAAGCTGCATCGCGACCTGCCGCCCACGCGGCTATGGTCCTATGGTGGGTCGGTGCCGGGGGTCTTGTTCGAGACCCGCAGCGGTCAAGGTCTGTCCGTCGAGTGGGCCAACGAGCTGCCGCCGAAGCACATGCTTCCCATCGACCATTCCTTGCACGGCGCCGAGAAGGGCATCCCCGAGTCCCGCGGGGTGGTGCACGTGCACGGCGGCAAAACCCCCGCCGATAGCGATGGATATCCCGAGGACTGGTATGCACCGGGGAAGTCGCGCACCTCCTACTACCCCAACGACCAGGATGCGGCGCTGCTTTGGTATCACGATCACTCCATGGGCATCAACCGCCTCAATGTGTACGCGGGACTGCTGGGCTTGCACGTGATTCGGGACCCGGTGGAAGAGGCATTGAACCTGCCCGCCGGTCGGTACGAGGTGCCATTGGTGCTCTTCGATCGGGATCTGAAGCGCGACGGCCAGTTGAGTTATCCGGTATCCGCCGATCCCGAGCGTCCCTGGGTCCCGGAGGCCTTCGGCGAGGCGCAGCTGGTCAATGGAAAAATATTTCCCTACCTCGACGTGGAGCCGCGCAAGTATCGATTCCGTGTTCTGAATGGCGCGAACGGCCGTTTCTACCGATTGTCCCTGAGTCCGACCGTCGAGATTCATCAGATCGGATCCGACCAAGGGCTGCTGGCGGCGCCGATCGCCGTTTCCAGCGTGCAGCTGGCGCCGGCGGAACGCGCCGATC
>CAWINJ010000003.1:0-10978 GCA_963837435.1 uncultured Gammaproteobacteria bacterium | reverse complement strand
GCGGCGGAAAGTGCCACTCTCCCGGTCTGATACGTCTAGGCTAATGGTGGATCGTTCATCGACAACTGAAGGGACATGCCCCCGCCTGACCTTGCCAAGGATTTAACGCCAGCCATTGCGCAGAGCGCTGATGCGCAGACCGCGACTGCACGGGCTGCCGCTGCACAGGCCACGGAAGTGCCTGCTGCGATGCAGCACGCGACCACGCTTGCGCGTTTGTTCGAGGAACACAGTCGCGCCCTGCATTCCTTCTTGATGGCTCGTCTGGGTAATGAACAGGAGGTCCAGGAGGTCACTCAGGAGGCCTACGCGCGGCTGCTGCAGCTGGATCAACCGGGCACGGTCAGCTTTCCGCGCGCCTACCTGTTCAAGACGGCCGTGAACATCGCGGTGGATCGTACGCGGCAGCGCCGTTCGCGCGACCGTCTGGACCAGGTGTTCAGCGAGGAACAGTTGGTCGACTCGACGACTCCCGATCGACATCTTCTGGCTTCCGAGGATCTCGCGCTGGTGGAGCAGGCCCTCTACGAACTGCCGCCCAAGTATCGCCGCGCATTCATATTGAGGCGCTATCACGAATGGACTCCCGAGGAGATTGCAGGCGAGCTCGGGATCGGAACCCGGATGGTGCGCAACTACATCTGTCGGACCACCGTCTATTGCAAGCTGCGTCTTGACGGCGTTTGCGCCGCCGACGCCAGACATCGGGTGATACCGTGATGACTCCGCGCATGCCGCCTGGTGAAGCCGATGTCGAGCGGATGGACGCCGCCATGCAGTGGCTGCTGCGGCTGCGCGACGACAACGCCACGGACAAGGACGTTGCCCAATGGCTCAGCTGGTATGAGAGCGATGAGCGAAACACCCAGGCCTTCGATTCCATGCAGGAGTTCTGGCGGCAGACCGGTCAATTGGCGTCGGGCCCCGATGCCGCGGAGCGCATTGCCAGGTTGGGGTCGATCGACAAGTTAGGGTCGATCGATCCGAGGCCTGTCCAGGCACGACGGCAATGGCCGGGGCATTGGCGCGCGGTCGGTATTGCGGCCAGCCTGCTGTTGCTGTTGGGTGGCGCCTTCTTCTCCGTTCAAAGGCTGCGGGTGCCCACTGTCTCGCCGCCGGGCGCCGAGGTCGCACAGGTGCGCCATACCCAGCTGCCGGACAACTCATCGGTCGATCTGGGGGCCAACAGTTCGGTGGCCGTCGAATACACCCCTGCTCAGCGCACCTTGGATCTGCAGAAAGGCGAGGCATTCTTTTCGGTCGCGCCGAACCATCAGCGTCCCTTCATCGTCAAGGCCAGCGGCCTGCGCGTGCGCGCGGTGGGCACGAAATTCAACGTGCGCGAGGCAGACGATCGAGTCATCGTCACGGTCGCCGAGGGCACGGTCGATGTTTACGCGGCCGACGGCAATGGGCAGCGCTCCGATGGGTCCGCGGTTGCCGTGCTCGCGGCCGCGGGGTCCTTGCGCTTGACCGCGGGCAACGAGGTTACTTGGGTCGTCGGCACCGACAAGCGCGTCGTGCGCGCCACCGACCCGGAGCGGGCGCTGGCATGGCGCTACGGTCGACTGGAATACATCGATGAGCCCTTGTCCGCGGTGGTTGCCGACGTCAATCGTTATTCTTCCCGAAAGTTGATCATCGGCGATCCCGCAATTGCGCGAATGACCTACACGGGCACGGTGTTGATCGGCTCCATCGATGAGTGGTTGCGCGCCATGCCGGGAGAGTTCCCGATCAAAGTGATTGCGACGGATTCGTCGGTGTCCCTCGTTCCGTCGGAGCAAATCAACGGAACCGCGGCCGCGCGCGAAGGGACCGCGCCTGCGCGCGAACCTTAGCAGTATCATTCGCCGCCTCGTGCGAACCCAAGCAGCATATAATTCGCAGCCGCACGCGAACCTCAGCCACAGATCATTCACAGCCTCGCGCGAAGCTTGGCCACATTCGCTGCCTCGCGCAGTGCCGCTGGCCCATCCTCAACCGTCTTAGCTCCTATACACGTGCCCAACATGAAGGCACCGGAGGCGCGATGGTGAGTAAAGTATTCGATCGGCGGGCGTGGGCGGCAGTGCTCCTGTGCAGCCTCGCGTTCGCTGCAGGGGCGCAGACCGCGAACTTCGATAGAACGGTGACGGTGGACATCTCGAGCGAGCCGCTGGCCGCAGCCCTCATCGACTTCTCCAAGCAGACCGGAATTCAGGTGATCACGCCGGGCTCCTCGGTGAAGGGACTCTCCACGCATGGCGTGCATGGGGAAATGACGGCATCCTCGGCGCTGCGGCGTCTGCTCGAGGGAACCGCGCTCGAGTTCCATGCACTCGGTCCGAACACCATCGGCATCGACACCTCCGCGGCCAAACCGATCGCGGGAGATAACCCGGCGAGCAGCCCGACTCTGGGAACCAGTCTTGCGCAACTGCCGGCACAGAGCGATGCGCGCGCAACGCCCGTGGCCGTGGACCGCGGATCGGACACGCCCAAGAGCTCGCAGCAGCCGGCTTCCTTGGATACGGTGATCGTCACTGCGCAGAAGCGCGAGGAACGTCTGCAGGACGTGCCGGTGCCCGTCACCGTCGTCAAAGCGGAGTCGCTGATCGAGAACAATCAGCTGCGGATCCAGGACTTCTATACGAACGTACCTGGCTTGAGCGTCATGCCGTCGACATCGGGCTCGGGAGGCTCCTTTCAGAGTGTGGCGATTCGCGGCATTACCACCGGGGTCTATACCAATCCGACGGTGGGCATCGAGGTCGACGATGTGCCCTATGGGTCATCGACGGCGATCGGTGCCGGGGGAGGCATGGTGGTGGCCGACATCGATCCGGCCGACCTGGCGCGTATCGAGGTGTTACGAGGGCCGCAAGGCACGCTCTATGGCGCGAGCAGCATGGGCGGACTGATCAAGTACGTCACGGTCGATCCCTCGACCGATGCCGTGACAGGCCGAGTGGAAGCGAACATGAATGGCGTCGTGAACGGCGCGGAGCTTGGCTATGGCACGCGGGTGTCGGTCAATATCCCGCTGGGCGATGACCTCGCGATTCGGGCCAGCGGCTTCACGCGGGAAGACCCCGGCTACATCGATAATGTGCAAACGGGCCAGACCGGCATCAATGAAGATCATGTGAGCGGCGGCAGGGTGGCGGCGTTGTGGCGGCCGTCGTCGACGATTTCGCTGAAGCTGAGCGCGCTGTACCAGGAGGCGAAGGGCGATGGATTCTCCGACGTCGACTTGCCCATCAATGGGTACCCGGGGGCGCCCTTGGGAGATTTGCAGGAGAGCAGCCTGCGAGGAACGGGTCAGTTCGATCGAACCGTGCAGGCCTATAGTGCGACCGTGAAGGCGACCCTGGGGGTCGCCGAATTGACCAGCGTCAGCGGTTACAACATCAATCAATATTCCGATACGTACGACTTGACCTATTACTTCGGTTCTCTGACCCAAGGGCAGTTCGGCGTCACCGGCACGCCCAGCCCGGAGAAGAACAAGACCGATAAATTCACCCAGGAAGTTCGGCTGGCCACTCCCCTCGGCGAGCATGTGGATTGGCTGCTGGGGGCATTCTTCACGCATGAAAGCTCTCAATACTCTCAGGGCATCTTGGCTGAGAATTCCACCACCGGCGCGGTGGTCGGCGACTTTTACAATGTCGCCTTCCTCCCGGGCTACACCGAATATGCGGGTTTCACCAACCTCACGGTGCATTTCACCGAGCAGTTCGATATCGAGCTCGGCGCGCGCGAAAGCCAGATCAGGCAGTCCTACTCGGAGGTGGATTCGGGGCCTTTTCTCACCGCCGTGCTCGATGAAGCCTCGCCGCACATCGTGCCCGAAGACCATACCGGCGCGAACGCCTTGACCTATCTGGTGACGCCTCGATTCAAGGTGTCGCCCGATCTGATGATCTATGCGCGAATCGCCTCGGGCTATCGGCCCGGCGGGCCCAACTTGACGCTGTCGCCCGGCACCCCGACCGAATACAGTCCGGACAAGACCGAGAACTATGAAATCGGGCTCAAGGCCGACGTCTTGGACGGCACGCTGTCGATCGATAGCTCGCTCTACTACATCGATTGGAAGGACATTCAGCTGTACTTGGTCAACCCTCAAACCGGATTGGGTTACAACGGCAATGGCAGCCAAGCCAAGAGCCAGGGCGTTGAGCTTTCGGTGGAATCTAAACCCGTGACCGGCCTCACCGTCGCGGCATGGGTGACCTTGAGCGATGCCGAACTCACGCAAGCCTTCCCGACCACCAGCAGTGCCTATGGCATCTCCGGGGACAGCCTGCCCTACAGCAGCCGCTTTTCCGGGAACCTCGCCCTGCACCAGGAATTTCCGCTGACCGATCACGTGAAAGGCTTCGTGGGGGGCTCGGTCAGCTACGTGGGCAGCCGCGAGGGAGAGTTTACCTCGAGCGCCGCACGTCAAGAGCTGCCCGCTTTCGCGAGAACGGATCTTCAGGCGGGCGCGAAGTATGACGCGTGGACGCTCAACTTCTTCATCAACAATCTCGCCGACAAGCGCGGCATCCTCACCGGGGGTCTCGGCAGCTATCCGCCGTTCGCCTTTTCGTACATTCAGCCGCGCACCGCGGGATTTTCCGTCGTCAGAACTTTTTAGCGGCTATTGCCGGTGGCGTGTCTTGGTTCGCATGAAGACCGATACCGCATCCGCATGAAGCGAATCATTGGCGTAGCGCTCGCCATCAATCTAGGGCTGTCCGCTGCTGCGGTGACGGGCGCTTCAGTGAAGGCCGATGAGGTGAACGCCACCTCGGTGACGTACGCTTCGGTGAAGGGCGCTTCGCCGTGGGTCGACCCATCGCCGCATGCCGAGGGCTTCGTCCAGGCAAACGGCGTCAGGCTCGAATATCTTGATTGGGGCGGCACGGGACAGGTACTGATACTGCTCCACGGCAGCGGCGACAATCCGCACGTGTTCGACGATTTGGCCCCGGCCTTTACCGATCGTTTCCATGTGATTGCCTATGCACGTCGCGGTCATGGGCGATCGGAAGCCCGGCCTCCCTACGATACCGCGACCTTGACCGAAGACCTGCGCGGCCTGATGGACGCGCTCAAGATCCGGAAGGCGAATCTGGTTGGCTGGTCGCTGGGCGGCAACGAGATCACCGCGATGGCCGCCTTGCATCCCGATCGCGTCGCCAAACTCGTCTATCTGGATGGCGGGTACGATTGGGGGGATCCCGACTACAAGGCGGCATTCCAAGCACTGCCGCAAATCTTGCTCGATACTCCCGCTGCCGCGATGAGGTCCTTCGATGCCTATGTGGCCTACGAACAGGCGATCGACTACCCGCAGCTCGATGATATGCGGCGCATCGAAGCCTATCTGCGAGAATCGGTGCTCATCCGCGCGGATGGCAGCGTGCAACCGAGGATCCCGCAAGCAGTGATGAGTGCACTTTTTGCTGCTTTGTGGACCAACCCGCCACGCGACTACCGGCGGGTGCGGGCACCGGCGCTGGCCATCTTCGCGGCATCCATGCTGGACTTGCACATCGCGGACGGTGAGCGGCGCCAACAGGCGTCCGCCTGGGAGCAGCGGTACATGGCGCCATTTCGGGTCAAGTCGATTGCGCGCGTACGGCGGGAACTGGCCGGCGTGCAAGTCCTCTTGGTCCCGGGCGCGCACGATAGCTTCTTTCTCACCTCCCGCGCGCGAGTGGTGAAGGCGATGCGGCAATTCCTGCTCTCGCCGCGCGGCCCCGCATGAGCGAGCACCCTCATCGGAGCGGCGACCTGCTGCCCGCCGCTCTGCAGAGTTCGCTCGCGCGCAGAACCCCCCTCCTGTGGATCAACGAGCACTGGCGCCCCTTCGATGCCGGCGCGATCGCGGCGGCGCTCGATCCTCGAGGAATGTACGACGCCGAGGTTCGGCTGTCCCAGTATGCAGTGGTTCTGAAAAGGCTCTTTCCGGAGCTCACCCACAGTCAGGGCATCATTGAATCCCCGCTGCTGCCGGCCGACCGGTTGCAGCGGGGAATGATGCCGGCGCGAGGCGGCCTGGGTCGCTGGATGATCAAGGCGGATCACACGCTGCCCATTGCGGGCTCGATCAAGGCGCGCGGCGGCCTCTACGAAGTGTTGGTGCACGCCGAGACCTTGGCCTTGCATCATGGTCTGATGCATGCCGCCGATAGCAAGCTGATGCTGGCGCTGCCTGCCGCGCGCGAACTGTTCGCACGCCATCACGTGGCAGTGGGATCGACCGGGAATCTGGGATTGAGTATCGGTGTGATGTCGGCTGCCCTGGGTTTTCAGACGACGGTGCACATGTCCGCGGATGCCAAGCCTTGGAAAAAGGCGCGTCTGCGCGACCGAGGCGTGCAGGTGGTCGAACACGCGGGTGACTTCACGGCCGCCGTCGCCGCGGGCCGGGAGCAATCCGCACAGTTGCCCAATGCCTACTTCGTGGACGATGAGAACTCGGCGCAGCTGTTTTGGGGATACAGCGTCGCGGCGCTGCGGCTGCAGAAGCAGCTGCAAGCGCAGGGAATCCAGGTCGACGCGCAACATCCGCTCTGTGTCTATCTGCCCTGTGGGGTGGGCGGCGCACCCGGCGGGGTCACTTATGGACTGCGATGCCTGTACGGGGATCACGTGCACTGCTTCTTTGCCGAGCCGGTCGCTGCGCCCTGCATGCTGGTCCGCCTGGCCGCCACGCACGATCGGCCCCTGTCCGTCCGAGAGCTGGGCCTCGACGGACGCACGGAAGCCGATGGACTGGCGGTCGCACGCGCATCCGAGTTCGTGGCACCGCTGATGCGGCCCTTGGTGTCCGGCGTCTACACGGTGCCCGATGAGCAGCTTTTCGAGGACCTGTACGAGTTGGAGCAGTGCGAAGGTTTGAGAATCGAGCCCTCGGCCGCCGCCGGCTTGCGAGGTCCCGGTTGGTTGCTTGAATCGGCGGCGGGCCGGCAGTACTTGTCGGATCATCATATGGAGAAGCACATGAACGCCGCCACGCATATTCTTTGGACCACCGGCGGCGCCCTGGTACCCGACGAGGAGTATCGGAGATTTCATGAGCGCGGCCGCGGCATTCGCGCGGCCCGATGAGGCCGGCGGCGACGATCTCGCTTTCCTGGCATCCTTTCCAGCGCACCGAGAGCCTCAGGCGTTTGCCATCAGCGCCGCTATTGGCGCCACCATCGGCGCTGTCATCAGCGCGCGGCGACGCGGTCCCGGATCAGCCTGCCCAGCGTTTTGATGGCGGCGTCAACCTTGGGTGTCCAGGGGTGTCCGTAGTTGAGGCGGATGGCATTGCGATACTGCCGACGCGCGGAGAACATCGGGCCCGGCGCGATGCTGATTCCATGCTCGAGCGCCGCGCGATGCAGCTCTATGGCATCCACCGCGGCAGGCAGCTCGATCCACAGCAGATAGCCGCCGGCGGGCCGCGTCCATTTCGTGCCGCTCGGCAGGCATTTCGCCAGCGCCGCGAGGTAGGCTGCCTGCTGGGATTCGAGGGTATGACGCAGCTTGCGCAGGTGGCGCTCGTACACCCCCCTGCCGAGATAATCCGCAATGGCGGCCTGGATCGGAACGCTGGTGGCGAGCGAGGTCATGACCTTGCGCTTGAGCACTTCCGGCGCGAACCGGCCCGCGGCCACCCAGCCGAGGCGGTAGCCGGGCGCCAGGCTCTTGGAGAACGAGCCACAGTCGAGCACCAGTCCCTTGCGGTCGAAGGATTTCGCCGGTGCGAGGCGCTCTTCGCCGAAGTAAAGATCGGCGTAGACATTGTCCTCGATGAGAGGAATGTCGCGCGCGGCCAGCAGCCGGACCAGCCGGCTCTTGGCGGCGGTCGGCATGGCGGCGCCCAAGGGGTTCTGAAACGTGGTCATGAACCAGCAGGCGCGAACCTGCTCGCGATCGAGGACCCGTTCGAGCTCGTCCACATCGACACCTTCGCGCGGATGCGTCGGAATCTCGACCGCACGGCGCCCGGAATTCTCGACGGCCTGCAGACAGCCGTAGAAGCAAGGCGATTCCACCGCGACCACGTCGCGCGGCTTGGTCACGGCTTGCAGAGCGAGGTTGAGCGCCTCGAGCCCACCTGAGGTGACGACGATCTCCTCCGGCAGAACGCGCGCGCCTGCCAGCAGATAGCGCTGCGCGATCTGCCGGCGCAGCTTCATGTTGCCGGGCGGTAGATCCTCTACGGTGCTCCAGGGTCGAGGCGCTGCGCGCTCACGCCGAGATGACGGGCGAGCTGCTTCAGAGGGAAGAGGGCGGGGCTGGGAAAGGCCGAGCCGAGCGGCACCACGTCGCGGGCGCGCATGGCCTCGAGGACCCGAATACCAGGTTGCTCACATCGGGTTGGGCGGGCTTCGGCCGGCTGAGCGAGGCGCGGCTCGGTTTGAGAATTGCGCCAGGCGTTGCTGATGAAGAAGCCCGAGCGTGGGCGCGCTTCGAGGTAGCCGTCCGCCTGCAACAATTCGTAGGCGTGCACCACGGTCGCCGGGCTGGCGCCGCGATTGCGGCACAACTCCCGCACGGAGGGCGCGCGGTCGCCGGTGCGCAGCGTGCCCTCGCGGATGAGCATCGCGATGTGCTGGGTGAGCTCTTGGTACAACTTCATGGGCGTTGGCCTGTGCCGAACGCCCATGATAGGTCAGCGCACGACGCCGTGCGGCGCGATCAGTCCGAAATACCAGGAGCCCAGGAGCAGGACGAACATGGCCACCGACAGGCCGATCCGCATGGTCAGTGCGCGCAGGGTCTGCTCCGACTGTTCAGGGCTGGTGCTCATGTGGAACAGCGCCTTGCCGAGACTCGCGACGATGGCCAGCAGGGCGGCCGCGATCAGCACTTTGAATTCGCTTGGCATGATTCAGGTTCTCCTCGTGAGGCTCGCCATGGTGTTGGCCGCAGCGCTCGGCGAACCTGCCCGCGCCGCGCGCGCCGCGGCCTCCTCGCGGCGAATGGTCATGACGACCATGCCGATGCCGGCGCCGACCACCCCCATCATGGCCGCCATCAACAGCACCAGGCCGCCGGTCTGGCGGTAGGCGTCGACGAGTCCCCAGACGATGCCGAGAGGGGTGGAGACCAGCAGCATGGGTTTAGCGATCTTCATGGGTAGGAAGATTACGCTCGCCGGCGCTATAGGTACAGATGCAGATTGTTCGATTTAATTGCAGTACAGATGGGGCGTTACGGTACCCGCAATCTCAAGGATGTTCAGCACCGACGCCGTCGACCACCGCCTCGAGCGCGGGGCCGTCCAGAATCATGATCCTGCCGCGTCCCAGGTCGACCCAGCGCTGCGCCTTCCAGGTCTGCAGGTATTGATTGACGATCTGGCGCGAGAGGCCGAGGAAGCGGGCCATCTCATCCTGCGAGACCTTGAGCTCGATTCCGGCTCGAGTCCCGTGCCCGTGCAGCTTGCCGAGCGACAGCAGGCCCTGCGCGAGCCGTGCGGGCACGGACAGCAATGCGGACTCCTCGGCGAAGCCGCTCACCCAGCGCAGGCGCGTGCACAAAAGCCGCAGCAGATGCTCGGCGAGCCGGGGCTCGCGCGCCAACAAGCCGAGAAATTGCTCGCGCGTGACGATGAGTAGGTCGGACGGGGCCGTCGCACTCGCGCTGGCGGTGCGCGGATGGCCGTCGAGCAGGGCGATCTCTCCAAGGTGTCGCCGGGCTCCATGATGTTCAGGAACACCTCCCGGCCGCTCGCCGAGCTGGCGCTGATCCGCACTCTGCCGGTGACCACCCCGTAAAAAGCATCGCCCGGATCGGACTGCGAAAAGATGACCGCGTTGCGCTCGTAAGTGCGGCGCACGCACAGGCGGGCGATCTGCTCGAGGGTTGCAGGCGGAAGGCCGCGAAACAGCAGATTTCGCTCGAGAACGGTGCGTACGCTAAGGGCCATTCATCGCTCCGGGGGGGCTGGGCGGTGATTGTAAGGCTTGTGTCAAGGCGTTGACAGAAGAGCGGCGCCGATGCGTTCAACATGACTTCCGACGATAGAACATTCATTGAAACCCAGGAGAAAGTCATGAACGCCATCACACGAAACATCTGGAACGTCACCATGGCCGCCACCGTGGCGGTCTGCCTTGCCTCCGTCACGATCGTAGCCCATGCGGACGAGGCGGCTCGTACGGTCCGCTACGCGGACCTCAACCTCAACACCCAGGCGGGCGCTGCCGTGCTCGACAAGCGCATCCGCAATGCGGCCGAACAGGTCTGCGGCGATGTGGATTCTCGGCAGCTCGCGCAGGCCGCGGCGGCAAAGGCATGCGTCGACAAGGCGATATTCACGGGCGTGCACTCGGTGAATAGCCCGAAGCTGACCAACGAGTACAACGCGCACGCGGGCATCGCGCAGCTCATCAACGTGGCCTCTGTGCGCTGATGTTCCGGGACAGGCGTCGCATTGACCACGGGGCCAATGCGACGCATCTTTGTCGATACGGCAAACACTGATTTCTAGTTTCTGGCGGGAATGAGTGCGGCATTGTACGCTGCCACTCCCGAGAGGAGCCGTTCAGTGTTCGTCGATTCAGTTGAAGATGAAGAGGCCGCACTGGCCTCGGCGTGGCGCTTGCAGCGAAGGGGAAACTTCGTTGCCGCCTTCGATCTCGCGCAAGATGCGCTGCACCGCTGGCCGGATTCCCAGGCGCTCGAGTACCTCTCGATCCTGGCATTGGCGTCCTGCGGCTCGACGGAGGCCGCTCTCGATGCCTTTCGTGCCACCTCGCTGAGCGCGGCCTCATCGTGTGCGACCGCCAACGAGGACTTCCTGGCGCTCGAGGCGCGCCTGCTCAAGGACCTGGCGTTCAGCGGCCGTGCCAATACCGAGGCGATGCTGGCTCAGGCGGCGGAAGCCTATGAACTCGTCGCCGAGCGCACCGATGGGAACTACAGCCGCCAGAACGCGGCGCTGCTGTGGCTGTTGGCGGGCGATAAGGAGCGCGCCGTTCACCTGGCCGGCTCGGTGGCC
>CAWINJ010000002.1:0-479823 GCA_963837435.1 uncultured Gammaproteobacteria bacterium | reverse complement strand
GGCTCGACGATGATCATTGCCGTGCGACAGGCATTTGGATATCCAATGCGCTATGAACGATAGCGCCGTCTTTCACGATCAGCGGGGGCGGCGTCTTCGCGTCCGCAAGGACGGCGATATCATCGAGCGGATTGCCGTCCACCAACACGAGGTCGGCGAAGGCGCCGGGCGCCACGCATCCCGATCGGCCCTCCTGGCACAGGATGCGGGCATTGATGCTCGTGGCTTGACGCAAAATCTCAACCGGCTTGAAAACCGCTGCCCTCTCCGCAAATTCCAATCGCTGATGGGTTTCCAGGGGGCCCAGCAAATCGGTACCGAAGCCGACGTTCACGCCCGCATCGCGCAGGGTACGCAGGCCCTCGCGCATGGCCGCTTTTACCGGCACGAGCTTCTTCAAGGACTCCGGCGGATAGCCCAGTTCCGCGCCGAAGCGTTCGATTACCGTGACCACGGCGATCGTCGGCACGATGAATGTACCCCGCTCGGCCGCAAGATTCGCGGTTGGCGGGGAAATCATCGAGGCATGTTCGATGCAATGCACTCCAAGCTCGATGGCGCGGCGAATACCGGCGTCAGGATGGCAGTGAGCGGTGCAATATCGTTCATGGCGCTCGACTTCCTCGACGATCGTCCGCACTTCGCGGTCATTGAATTGCAGAGCGTTGACCGATCCGGCGACGCTCGTGACGCCCCCAGACGCCGCGAATTTGATGAATGAGGCGCCTCGTCGCAACTGCTCGCGAATCGTCTTCGTGATCGCCACTTCCCCGTCTACCGCCTGTGCAATCACGCCGCATCCGCCCATGCAGGACCAATCCGCACCGCAGCCGCCGCTTTCTCTGTCGTGAGGATGGCGTAGATCGCCATGGCCGCCCGTCTGGCTCAGCATGGGACCGCACCAGAACAGGCGCGGCGCGCGCAGCCAGCCCTGTTCGATGGCGAGCGCCAGCCCATGATCGGCTCCGCCGCAGTCGCGAACACTGGTAAAGCCTCGCATCAAGGTCCGTTCGAGCATGACGTTTGCGCGCTGTGCGAGGAAGCTGATAGGCCGAGTTTCATTGCGGATGAGGTTCACGTCGTGGGCATATACATGCACGTGTGCGTCGATCAGGCCCGGCAGCAACACGCGCCCGCCGCAATCGAGGGAGCGCGCGTCCGCCGGGACGATGACACCGGCTCCCGCCGCAGAGATTTGCCGTCCCTCCACGAGCACGGTCCAGTCCTCATGTAATTCGGCGGCGTAACCGTCGAAGACCCGTGCATTGAGAAGAGCGAGGGGGCTATCGCCCAAAGGGCTCATGGCACGAGGACGATCTTGCCGACGTGCCTGCCCGCAGCAGAGGCTTGGTGGGCCTTCACCACTTCATCCAGGGGAAAGCGCCGGGCGATGATCGGTTTCAGTGCGCCCGCAACGGTCCCAAAGGTAATGGCATCGACGGCCGCTTCGAGAGCCGCCGCGTCACGCGGCAATCCGTTCACCACGCTTCCGGTGTAGTTGTATATCGTAAAGCCGACGAGCGTCAGGGCGCCGAGCACCATGGGATAGATCGACGCTTCGATCTGCGGGCCGCTCAACGCTCCGTAGAACAGAACGCGGCCCCGGTGACGCATCATCGCAAGCAGCTGCTTTGTCCCCGGCCCGAGGACCGGGTCCATCGCCACATGAACGCCCCCATCGCTGATCGCGTTAACTTCGGCGGCAATGTTCTCCGACCAGATGAGCACATGGTCGTATCCGGCTCCTTGCAGCAGTTGCGCCTTTTCACGGCTGCGAACCGCGCCGATGACACGTGCGCCGGCGAGCTTGGCCATCTGCATCGCGGCAATGGAGGTGGTCGCGGCCGCGGCATTCAAGAATACCCACTCG
Source organism: uncultured Gammaproteobacteria bacterium (assembly GCA_963837435.1). GTDB lineage: Bacteria > Pseudomonadota > Gammaproteobacteria > Steroidobacterales > Steroidobacteraceae > Bog-1198. Next base: position 477,953 of record CAWINJ010000002.1, on the reverse strand, counting down.
CCCATTTTCAGATTGCATTCGCGGAACAGCGCCAGGTACATGGGTACATACGCCAGAGTCCACGCCGCACCTTCTTCATGACTGAATGTCGCGGGCGTGTGAAACAACGCGGTGACCGGCAGCACCGCATATTCGCCGTATAGCGGGTAGCGTGGGATCGAGAAACTCGAGATCGAACTGACCCGGTCACCCACTTTGAAATCGCCCGGGTCCTCGCCGACCGACTCGATCACGCCGCACGCCTCCGTCCCCAAGCCTGACGGAAAGGTGGGCTGTTCGAGATAGGTTCCCGAGCGGAACATGGCATCGCCCTGGGTGACGCCGATCGCAAGAACCTTGATGCGAACTTCGCCGCGCATGGGTTCGCGCATCGGGGCGTGGCCAAGCCGGAGCACTTCCGGGCCGCCGATCCGATCGAACAATACGATACGGTAATCTTTTGGCATATTTGTCGATGATCCGTCAGTGGGGAATCAGCCGCACGCTCAAGCGTTCCGCGCCTTCCAGAATGCCGTTGCCCATGCTCTTGTAGGAATCGTCGCCGCGGGTAAGCTCGATGTGTTTTGTCCGCTCCAGGAGCTGGCGATAGGCAATGCGCATCTCCACGCGGGCAAGCGCGTTGCCGATGCACATGTGAGGACCCGCCCCGAGCGCAAGATGCCGATTCGGGGTGCGCGTGATGTCGAACTCTTCGGGTCGATCGATCGCCGTCGGGTCGCGGCTGGCCGACGCGTTCCACAGAGCGATGGAGTCGCCTTTGTTGATCCGCACGCCATCGATCTCGGTATCGACCGTTGCAATGCGGTCTTGCTTGCGGATGGTGCCGCGGTAGCGGAGCATTTCTTCCACCGCCGAATCGATCAGTTCCGGACGTTTGCGCAGCAGCGCCAATTGCTGCGGATGGCGCAGCAATTCCTGCAGACCGTGGGCGAGCAGATTCGTGGTCGTTTCGTTGCCTGCGGCCAGGATCAGGATCGACATGCCGACCAGATGCCGCGGGTTTTCCAACATCTGGGTCAGCTTGGACAAGATATCCTCTCGGGGCTGTCTCTTGACGCGCTTGATGTGCTCGTCCAGATATTCGGTCATCTCCGCCATCACCCGGCCGACTCGTGCGATGACTGCTTCGTTGTTTTGCTTCCAGAACACCGGGCGTCCGTCTTCCCTGGCGATATCGATCGTCATCGCCCGCATCCGCGCGCGATCCTCCGCGGGGATGCCGACGATGTTGCAGACGACACGGACGGTGGCGGTGCCGGCGAAATCCTCCACGAAATTGATCTCGTCTTTGCCGACGCATTCATCGAGCGTGGCTTTGACCTCCCGTTCGATCATCGGCATGAGGGGCGCCATGGCGCCGGGCATGAACAGCGGCGCAGCGATGCTGCGGTATTGGGTGTGGGTGGGCGGATCGTTGCCGATCAGAATCGCCGCATCTCCCAGCGCTTTCTCGTTGTACTCGGGGCTTCGCTGGCTCGACCATGTCTTCCAGTCCAGAAGCATGGGCCGGATGTCGGCGTCGCGAAAGAAGGACACGACGGGCATCAACGTGCCATGGTGACGCCACGCTCGTCCCGTCTCGCGCATGCGCTTGAGTTCCACATAGGGGTTGCGCTCAAAATAGGCGGACAACGGATCGAAGTCCGGGCCGCCGTCCGGCAGCGTGGGTCGAATGCTGGGCTCGCTCACGGGGTATCTCCTTTAAATCTGCTGGACCGGCAGTCGGACCGTCAGCCCATCCAGCTCTTCGGTCAATGTGATCTGGCAGGCGAGGCGCGATTCGTCGGTGGGCTCGATCGTGCCGGTCAGCATGCCCGCCTCATTGGAATCGGCGGCCGGGAGCTTCGCCATCCACTCGGGCGGCACGTAGACATGGCAGGTGGCGCAGGCACAAAAGCCGCCGCATTCGGCGAGAATGCCCGGAACGCGGTGGTTGACGGCGGCAATCATGAGCGAGTCGCCCGGCGATGCTTGGATGACGCGCTCCTCGCCGGTCGCGTCGATGAAGCGAATGCTGATCATATCCTGCTCGTCGATGCGCGGAGGGAGTGGGAAGGCGCCTCGGAGCTGATGCCGGAAGCCGTGAGCTGCTCATACAACTTGACCGACTTCGCCTTCAGATCGTCCATCACGGCCGAGGGTACATAGATGTCCCGCGCGTCGTGTTTGCCGCCGGATATCACCACCTGAAGAATGCCTTCAACGTCGCCGACATTGCGGAATGCCCGATGCACCAGCGGCGGCACCGAAAAAGTATCGAACGGTCCTAGCCGCTGCGTGTGCTCTCCCGACTCGCCCCAGCGGAACTCGAACGTGCCCTGCAGCACGGTAAACGTCTCGTAAGTGGCCTTGTGCGCATGCAGCTGCGGGCCCTGCCCCGGAGGGCACACTGCCAGGGTAATGGTGATTCCCGCGGCTCCGATGATGGGAGCGGCGGACGACATCGCCGTCTGCGCGCCCGCTTCCAGCCCTACGACGGGCAGCAGCTTGCGGGAGTAGATGATGTCCAAAGCGTCCTGCGGTATCGAGGCGTCGCATTGGATCTGCAAGGGCCTCAGATCGGCGTAGCGTGCGAATCTTGCGGTCAGAGCATCCTCGGTCATCGTGCCTCCTGAATGTCTTTATAGTTCATATCGTCCTCTTATATTATCGATAATCTTCACCGTAATACAACGCTTTTCTGCCTGTGCGCCCATATCGCGCCGATTGAACGGCTTAAATACATAATATTACTAGTTGATATTATCGATAATCTATTATACGGTTGCTCGCAGCCGGCACCAGCCGCCGTACCAAAACGCAGATGAATCTCTGGGTTTCAGGATGGCCGAAACCCCGCACGACCAAATAAAAGAGGGATCAAAATGTCGGGATTATCGCAATCGTCTCTGCCCGTCCCGCCGGCTTTGCCCGGCATGCCCACCCTCCCCGTCGCCCGAATCCATGGAATCCCGGCTCTCATCCTGGCAATGCTGTCCCTGCCGACGCTGTTGCATGCGCAGGAAACCGCGGGCCCGTCCGACCAGCTGGATGCGATCGTGGTCACCGCCAGGTTTCGCCCGGAATCCGCGCAAAACGTCGGCGAATCCATCCGGGCGTTCGACAAGCAGGAACTGCAGGATCTCGGGATCAATTCCGTGGAGACCCTGGCCGCCCTGACGCCCGGTCTTGCCATTCAAGATCGCGGCCCGAATCGCAACGAGATTTCGATCGAAGGGGTGGGGCGATCGGTGTTCCAACAGGACCGCACGCTCTCGATGGCGAGCGTCGGGCTATATCTCGATGACGTGCCGATCGACATCCCGGTCGGGGCCCAGCTCGACATCCCCTCCTTCGACCTTCAGCGGGTCGAAGTGCTGCGCGGGCCCCAGGGCACTCTCTTCGGTGCCGGCGCCGAAGCCGGTGCCGTGCGCTACGTCTCCCAGAACCCGGATTTGAGCCGCTTCGAGGGCACCGCCGAAGCCGCGTTCACCTCGACCGCGGGGGGCGACCTGGGATACGCGACACGAGTCGCGGCGGGGATTCCGATCATTCAGGATCAGCTGGCCGTCAGGCTGGTGGCGACACAAACTGGCGACCAAGGATATATAGCGAATCTCGCCGACAACGACAAACACTCGAACGGATATCGCGCCACGACCGCGCGCCTGGTCGCACTTTGGCAACCCAGCGAGGCGCTGCAATCGCGATTCCTCGTCAATTACCAGTACGCGCACCAGAACGCCCTCGGCAATGTATCCGACGCGGACACGGCGAGCTTCTCGACCTTCTCGACCGCCGGCAATTACGTCGACGACACCTCGACCGTGTTGAGTGAACATCTGAGCTACAACTTCGGGCCGGTCTCGGTCGAGTCGATCTCGAGCTACTTCCAGCGCCAGCGAAATAGAGACGTATTCGAACCCGTCTACACCGGCGAGTTCGGACTCATAGGGAACGCGCTCGGCGCGGCGACCGACAACCAGGTCAATACCATCGATCAGACGCGCTACCAGCAGATTTCCCAGGAGTTGCGCGTCATCTCGGATCCGACTCAGTTCATCAGCTACGTTGCGGGCGCTTTTTTCCGTAATTTCCATCTGAAGGAGGACATCGACTACCAGTCGGAGGACTTCGTCGAATTTGCGCCGATCTTCGCCGGCCTGCTGGGCGTGCCCACCCCGGCGAATCCGTCACAGTTCGCCAGCGGCCTTGCAGGACAGCTCGGACTGAACTCGCTTTATAACGCGCCTCCGACGGACATCGTTTACAACGATGGCCGGCAGTTATCCGCGTTCGTGGAGGGAACCATCCATTTCACTGAGCGGTTGCGCCTGATTGCCGGCGTGCGTCGGCACCACGAGGTGGTTGACGCAAAGTCGTTGGGGGCCGGGGCGGACTTCCTGTCCACGCTGTCGCCGCCGATGACGTTCGTGGCCTCGACGTCGGCCGACGCCTGGCTGCCGAAATTCTCCCTCGAGTTCAATCCGATCGACAACCTGCTTCTGTACGCGACCTATACCGAGGGCGTCCGGGACGGCAACCTCAACGCCGCGAGCAAGGTCGCTCTCATCGCCAAGGAGAACCCCGCGCGCGCCGATCAAATCGAAACATTCGGTCCGGAGTTCGAAAAGTCCGCCCAGGTCGGGGTGAAGGGATCGGCGCTCGGCAACCGGCTGATGTGGGCGGTGTCGTCGTACTACAACTGGATCAAGTCGCTACAGGGCTACGGCACGGCGGAATTCGAGGGTGAGACGGTCGGTGTCATCGAAAACATCGGAGACGGACACAGCGCCGGCATCGAGGCGGAAATTCGCGGGCGGCCAATGGCCGGACTCACGCTGTTCGCGGGCGGGACACGGATCAAATCCGTGATCGACTCGATTTATCCGGACCTCGTCTCTCCGGTCGCGACCGTGCCCGGACAGCGGCTGCCGTTCGTTCCGAACTACACTCTGTCCGGCGGCGCCGAGTGGGAGCACACGATAGGCAAGTCCGGCTGGGATGTCTTCGCGAACGGGACCGAGAGCTACACCGGAAATTACACGACCTATTTCCAGAATCCGCCCGGCAGCCCCCAGAACCCCCTGTTGGGAGACTACGCAATCGCGAATTTCCGGGTGGGACTGCGCGACGATCGCTGGACCGTGGATCTCGGCGTCGCGAACGCCTTCGATCGGCGGGCCATCGTCTCGCTGTCTCCGGTCCAGGCATTGTTTACGTCTTACGGGTTGCGTCTACCGCCCGGTGCAAACATCGACGACATGCAGATGTGGCGCCCCCGCACCTACACGCTCACGTTTCGCGCCAAGTTTTGATGACTGAAAGAGCGGCATGTCCGAATGGCATCGTCTTTCACTCGACAGATTGGCGCGCCTGTCACGGGTCGCACATCTGAGGCGGGGCAAGCAGGTCGCCCACCACCAGGTGCGCGACCTGCTCCACGGTGTACTCGAATCCGGCGATCGGGTCTGTTTGGAAGGCAATAATCAGAAACAGGCGGACTTTCTCGCTCGAGCGCTGGCCTCGCTCGACCCGGACCTGATCCACGGACTGCACATGGTGCAGTCCGTGCTCGCCCTGCCCGAACATCTGGATGTATTCGAACGCGGGATCGCCTCCCTCCTGGATTTCTCGTTCTCCGGTCCGCAGGCCCAGCGCCTTGCCCAGCTGCTCGGAGCGGGCCGTCTTCGCATCGGTGCAATCCATACCTATCTGGAACTCTATGCACGCTATTTCGTCGACCTGACGCCCCGGGTATGCCTGGTCTGCGCGCAGGCCGCCGACGCGGACGGGAATCTGTACACCGGGGCGAACACCGAGGATACGCCGGTCATCGTCGAGGCCACCGCCTTCCGACGCGGCATCGTCATCGCCCAGGTCAATGAGATCCTCCCGCGGCTGCCGCGCATCGATATTCCCGCCGATTGGGTCGACTTCGTCATCGCGAGCCCCAAGCCCCACTATATCGAGCCGCTGTTCACGCGCGATCCGGCGCAGATTTCCGAGATCGACATTCTCATGGCCATGTTGACGATCAAGGGCATCTATGCGCCGTATCGCATCGAGCGGCTGAATCATGGCATCGGCTTCAACACGGCCGCCGTCGAGCTACTGCTGCCCACGTATGCCGCGGCCCTGGGCTTGAAGGGCAAGATCTGCCGCCATTGGGCGCTCAATCCGCATCCCACGCTCATTCCCGCGATCGAAGCGGGTTTCGTCGAGAGCGTCCACTCCTTCGGTGCCGAGCTCGGCATGGAGCGCTACATTCGGGCCCGCCCCGACGTCTTCTTCACGGGCAACGACGGCAGCATGCGCTCCAACAGGGCCTTCGGCCAAATGGCGGGACAGTACGCTTGCGACCTATTCATCGGATCGACGCTGCAGATCGATCTTGACGGAAACAGTTCCACGGCAACCTCCGGACGCATCGCCGGCTTCGGCGGAGCGCCCAATATGGGCGCTGACGCGCGCGGACGACGACACGCAACCCATGCGTGGCTGAAGGCCGGCCAGGAAGCCGGCGAGCCGGGCAGCATGCCGCGCGGCCGCAAGCTCGTCGTACAGATGGTCGAGACCTTCCGTGAGCATATGACACCCACATTCGTCGAGCGCCTGGACGCTTGGGAGCTGGCCGAGCGCGCCGGCTTCGCGCTGCCGCCGGTCATGATCCGTGGCGACGATCTGACTCACATCGTGAGCGAGGAGGGTATTGCCAATCTACTGCTGTGCCGCGGTCGCGAAGAGCGGGAGCAGGCGATTCGCGGTGTTGCGGGCTATACGCCCGTCGGTTTGGGCCGTGACCGGCGAGCCGTCGAGAATCTCCGCGATCGGGGCATCATCCGCCGTCCGGAGGATATTGGCATCGACAAGCGCGAGGCGACGCGCGCGCTGCTCGCGGCCCGGTCGATGAAAGACCTGGTGCGCGCATCCGGCGGCCTGTATGAGCCGCCCACCCGCTTTCGCAGCTGGTGAGTCCGCCCCATGGAAACGCTTCACTACGACTATCGCGGCGGCAACGCACCCCGGCCGACGATGTCTTGCGTGCTGGTCGGCGTCCTGGGCTCGGGCAATCTTGAAGTACTGGTCGAGAGAGCGCCCGACCTCGCCGGCCGCTTTGTCGTGGACATCGTCACCGCCGCCGCCGGCTTCGGTCGGATCTGGCAGGCAGTGCTGGACGACGTGTTCGCCCGATGGCCGCTCGCCGAGGTGCGCGTCAGCATCAACGACTGCGGCGCGACGCCGGCTGTCGTGGCACTGCGTATCGACCAGGCATTGGAGGGGTTCACGGCCGAGCCCGACGAGCGGGTATGACGATGCCAGGTTCGAGTTTTCGGGAGGCCAGCGCGCGGATGCGCATCGCAGGCCTGCTCGATGCAGGCTCCTTTGTCGAGTTCCTCGGACCCGCGCAGCGCGCCTGCAGCCCGCATCTGCAAGCTTTGGACCTGCCCGCCGCTTTCGACGACGGGGTCATGGTCGGGCGCGGCCGGATCGCCGGCCAGGGCCTGCTGCTCGCCGCACAGGAAGGCGGCTTCATGGGTGGATCGGTCGGCGAGGTTCATGGAGCGAAGATCACGGGGCTCCTCGAGCGCGCGCAGCACGAGAAGCCGGCCGCCGTCCTGCTGCTGGTGGAATCCGGCGGCGTGCGCTTGCACGAAGCGAACGCTGGGTTGATCGCCGTCTCGGAGATCATGCGCGCCGTGCTGTCGACGCGCACGGCCGGCGTTCCTGTGCTGGTTCTCAACGGCGGGCAGTACGGCTGCTTCGGCGGCATGAGCATCGTCTCGCGCCTTTGCGACGCCATCATCATGAGCGAGGAAGGCCGCATGGGCCTCTCCGGTCCCGAGGTGATCGAAAGCACGTGCGGCGTGGAAGAGTTCGACTCCCGTGACCGCGCCCTGGTGTGGCGCACGGTCGGAGGCAAACACCGCTACCTCACGGGCGATGCGGCGATGCTGGTCGAGGACGATATCGCCGCGTTCCGGGCGGCGGTTCTGCGGCTCATCGCTTCCATTAAAAAGCCCGACTTGAGCCTCGACGCGCTGGTCGCCGAGCATCAACGGCTCGGTGAACGGCTCGCGCGATTCGGCGGCTGCTCGGACGCGCTCGACATCTGGCGTCTGCTGGGCGCCGAGGCTCCCGAGTCGCTGCCGCTGATGGAGATCGCGGAGTTTCTCTCGCTGGCCGGTTCGCGAGGCCGTTCGTGAATCCGCGAGCTCTGTTGACCGACCTATTCCCCCTTGGGCACGAGGTGGGCTTCGAGGCAGAGTTCTTTGCCGGTCCGGCCCGTACCACGGTCGGTACAGTTCATGTGATGGGTACGGTCAACGATGCCCTCATCGGGGTGGAACTCGCGCATCGGCTGGCCGCCGAGACGCTGGCCGTCGTACAGGCTCATCCCCGACGCCCCATCGTGTTGACGGTCGATACCAACGGCCAGCGACCCAGCCGCCGCGACGAATTATTGGGTCTCGATGGCTACTTGGCGCTCATCGCCAAATGCCTGCATGTCGCGCGGTTGCGCGGTCACCCGATCGTCAGCCTGGTCTACGGCAGGGCCGTGAGCGGCGGGTTTCTGGCGACCAATATGTTCGCCGATGCGTGCTTCGCCCTCCCGGACACCCAGATACAGGTGATGAACTTGCCCGCCATGGCGCGCATCACGAAAATCGATCTGGATCGGCTGCGCAGCCTGAGTCGCACCTCTCCGGTGTTCGCTCCCGGGGCGGAGAACTACGTCCGCATGGGCGCGATCCAGGCCATCTGGACCGACACCATCGCGCAACGCCTGGTCGAAGCGCTGCAGGTCCCCGCTGCGGACGATCGACGGCGCCGCGACGGCGCGGCGCGCGGTGGACGGCTGTACGCGGACCCTATCTCAGCGAGAGTTCGCCATGAAGGTCCCTGAGACGCGACCTCGACGCCATGACTTCGTTCGCCTGATTCCCGGCACGCAGTCACTGCTGGCCTCGAACGTTTCTCCCGAGGTGATTCATTGGCATCGCCTTCACCCCTTCGTCGTCACCCGGCGCTGCGCCAGCTCGCGCGCCGACACCCTGACCTTGGGTCTGGCCCTTCCCGACAAACGCCGAATTGCATTCGAGGTCGGCCAGGGCGCGGTTGCCGAGCGGTCTGCGCCGCCCCGCCTGGTCGACACGATCGATTCAGCCCCGGCCCACTGGCGCACCCGGCTACGAGAGATCGTAGAGACCGCTAGGCGATTCGATACCGAGGTGCGTGCCTATGGGTCGCTGGCGTGGCAGCATCTGACCCAGCTCGACTACGTCCACGCAGCCTCCGATGTGGATCTGCTGTTGTCGGCGGACCGATGGGAGAACGCGCGCCGCTTGGCGGACGAACTGCACCGCATGGATGGGATTCCGCGACTCGACGGCGAGCTGAGGCTACCCGACGGCAGCGGCGTGGCGTGGCGTGAAATACCCGCCGGCGCCGCACGCGCGCTCGTCAAAGGAGACTCCTTCGTCGTGCTGATGACCCGCGCAGAGATTCGAGGACTCCTCGAGTCGGCTCGATGATTGCTCTGCGGGCGAGCACCGACGCACAGGCACCGAGCGCATTCATCGCACGCACGGCGGTGCGCGCGCTGTTCAAGGAACTCGTTCTCTATCCCAAGCCCGGGCTCGTCAGCCGTGTCGACAGCGGTGCCCATGCGGATATGAACGCGGCGACGCTCATGAGGAGCCTGTTCACCTTGCGCCACTATTTTCGCGACTGCGCCTCCGCAGGCGCCTCCGGCGCGGCATTTCCGGCGCTGCAGCGGATTGGCTTAGCCGCGGAGCGACGCATGATGCGCGCAACCGGTGAGGTCAACACCCATCGGGGGGCCATTTTCTGCCTGGGCTTGCTGGCCGCGGCCGCCGGCTCCCTGATCCAGGAGCGCCGCTCCTGCGCCGGTCAGGCGCTGGGACAATGCGTTGCCCACCGCTGGGGCGATGCCATTGCATGCACCGCGCCCTTGAGCCGCCTGCGTGAGGCGGCGCCAGCCGCGCATCGCCCCTCGATCATCGGCGCGCGCCGGCAGGCCGTCGGCGGCTATCCCTGCGTGTTTTCGCTGGCGTTGCCGGTGCTCACGGGAACTCTCGCTCGCAGCGGTAGTGAAGAGGCCGCCCTCGTCCAAACGCTGTTCACGCTCATGGCGACTTTGGACGACACCAATCTGCTGCGTCGAGGCGGCAAGATCGGTCTGGCCTTCGTTCAATCCGAGGCGCGGCGATTTCTGGCCGTCGGCGGCGTATTCGCCTCCGAATGGCGGGCTCGAGCGATTGCGCTTCATCATGATTTCATCGCGCGCAGGCTCTCGCCCGGCGGCAGCGCGGACTTGCTGGCCGGCGTGTGGTTTGCAGCTGCGTTACAGGGCCACGTTTCTTGAAGCTGGGTATTCTGTGCCCCGGTCAAGGGCACCAGTCGCGCGCCATGCTCGACGGCTTGCAAGGCGAGCCTGCCGCGCAACGGGTGCTCGACGAAGCCACGGAGGCGCTGCGCTGGGACCCTCGGGAGCTGATTCTCGGTTCCGAGGAGGCGCTGTACACCAACGCTGTGGCGCAACCGCTCATCTGCGTCGCCGAACTGGCGATCTGGACGGCACTCAGCACGAATCTACCGGAGCCCTGCGTATTCGCCGGATACAGTGTCGGCGAGCTGGCCGCACAGGCATGCGCAGGCGCGTTGCATGCCGCGGAACTGGCGGAGCTTGCGCGGCTGCGTGCATCGCTGATGGATGGAGCCTGCCTCGACGATTGTGGTCTCATCGCTGTCAGCGGTCTCGGGTTCCAGCTGACCGAACGGCTGTGCGCGCAGACCGGCGTCGAAATCGCCATCGTCAACGGCGGGGACCGGTTCGTGACTGGCGGCCGGTGCGCCGCTCTCGACGACTTCGAAGAGGCGGCGATCGGCGCCGGAGCGAGAATCCAGCGGCTTCCTGTCGCCGTCGCCGCGCACACCCGCCTCATGCAGCCCGCGGCGAGAGATTTCCGCGCCGCTCTTGCCGAAAGCCCACTACGCGACCCTGCGGTCCGCGTCCTCGCGGGTGTCGATGCGTCCTCGGTGCTCACGCGCGATCGCGCCATGGACACCCTCGCCCGTCAGGTGGCGGAACCGATAAACTGGGCCGGCTGCATGGATGCGCTGGTCGAAGCCGGGTGCACCATTTTCCTCGAGTTGGGACCTGGCGACGCATTGGCTCGCCTGTTCCATTCCCGCCACGCCTCCATTCCCTGCCGGTCGGTGGGCGAGTTCGGCTCGTTCGCGGGCGCCGCGCGCTGGGTTGCGGCGGCCGCATGAGCGCGCTCGAGCCACCCACGGAGCCGTGAAGCGTTACAGCGAACGATACACGGCGTCGATGACGGCGCGTGCGCGTTCGCCTAGAGCGAGCGCCGGCCAGTAGCGATTGATCGAATAGCCAACCGCGATCCGATTGTCGCGATCCGCCATCGCAAAGCTGCCCCCCGACCCCGCGGTGCCGAACGCATTCGGATTGGGCCCGATGTAGAAGAATGCCGGGTCATTCACCAAAAAGCCGAGCGCCGTACGCATCGGCGTGCCCCAGACGGCGCACTTCTCGTACCACTGCACCTCGGTCATCAGGTCGATGGTGCGGGCGGAGAGCAGCCGAATTCCATCCAACTCTCCATCCATCGACGCGCAGGCGAAGAGCCGCGCGGCGCCCCGCGCATTTCCGCCGGAGAGTTGGTACGGCACCGCCGACTGCTCCTCGGGGGTCAGCACCTGGCTGACATCCCCCTTGCCGGCGAAGAAACGCGCCATCACATCGGGCGGGATTTTAGCGTCCTGGACGAACCACTCCGTATCGTAGTTTTGGCAGTAGCGCACACGCTCCGCCTCGGTGCAGCGAAGGTGGTAGTCGACCCCCAGGCGCTCGGTCACCTCGCGCCGGAAGAAATCCCATGGGTACTCACCGCTCACACACTGAATGAGCTTGCCGAGCACGAATACGATCGACACCGTGTGATAAACCCCGCGCGTGCCGGGCGGCCATTCCGGCTTCTGCCGGGCGACGGCGGCAACCATCCGATCCCAGCGGTAGAAATCCCCAGGTCGCGCGGCGTCGATGAAGTGGATTGCCGCATGGTGGCTGATGGCCTGTCGGACCCTGATCCGCTCCTTCCCCGCAGCGGCGAACTCCGGCCAGTACTGCGCGACCGGTGCGTCGTAGTTCAGTTTGCCCCGGTCGGCCAGCATGTGCAGCGCAAAGGCCAGCATGCCCTTGACCACCGAGGCCATGCTGACGATCGTATCGGATGCCCAGACCTGCTCGCGGGCAGGGTCCCGGTGCCCACCCCAGAGATCGACCACCTTGCTGCCGTCGCGATACACACAGACGGAGGCACCCAGCTCACCTCGCTCCCGAAAGTTCGCGACGACGGCATCCAGCACCTTCTGATAGCCCGGCGCGCAGTAACCCAGGACGCTCACCCGGCCGCCGTCGACGATCACTCGCTCATGCACGGAGACATCCGCCATCCCTGTCTCCGAGCGGGCGTCACCCGTCATATCCGCGCGTCACGACAGCTTTCGTTTGCGGATCAGGCCGATTACCCACTTGACATGTTTTCGCCACGCGCGCTCGGCCGCCCGTGCATCTCCATTGATCAAGTGCTTGCCGGTAATGCGATAATTATCGGTATACGCGTCCCAAAAATCATCGGGCAGGCAGTCGGCCATCTGCCTGTAGAAATATTCGAGGTGTAGGCGATTCAGGATCGGATTCAAGTAGGCATTGCCGGCGTAATCGTTCACCAACCGATGCGAAGCCGCGATGGCGCTGAAAAAATCATGCGGGTTGCGGCGTTTGCCCGCGTCGAACACCGGCTTGAGCGCACGCTCGATGTCCGCGACCACTTTCGCATCCTTCAGCTTCGGAGCAATGAGACGCAGTGCCAGCGCCCCCGTCACTTCCAGGATCTCCAGACCATCGATGAAGGTTTGCGGACTGAGCGTCATGACGCTCGCACCTATGTTGGGCCGGATGTCCACGACACCTTCGCCGACGAGGATATGCAGCGCCTCGCGGACCGGGGCGAGGCTCGTACCCAGATGCTCCGCGAGTTCGGATGTCACCAGCCTCTGACCGGGCGCGTAGCGGCCGCGCTGAATCCCCGTGCGGATTTCCACGAGCACACTTTCAACGCTCTTGTTCGTCTTTTTCAACGCAGCCATCCCCGCCAAATAAGTGCAGCAGTCTATCAGCATCATCGATCTCGGCCGCTTCGTCCAACATGCAACAATCCTTGGCGAAAGCGGATACCGAATGTTATTATCGATAATATCGTATTGTGCGGACGAGTGCAGCAGATATTTCCGGCGCGCGCGCCGGCTGAGCCGCCGTCACTTGAGGCACACTGAAACCGGATCATGAATCAGCGTCTACCGAGCATCCGCATTACCGGCCCGGCCTTCATCGAAGGCCGGGGCATTTCTGCGCTTGCTTTTCAATTTATCGGTATGAGGCGGCTGTTTCATGAATTCTCCGCAAACCTACCTCGAGGCGACGACTTCAAGTCATCGCCGACGCTGACCCGGGCGCAATCGCGCGGGTCGTTGAACGTTTCCAGAACCTCAATATCGTTCCGCGGCAGCTGACCGCGGAGTTCTCGTCCAACGATCTGCTGCAAATTGCGGTCGACGTGTGCGGGATTTCGGACGAGCAGCTGGCCCTGATCGCCGGAAAGATTCGCCAGGCGCCATGCATCGTGAATGCGTACTGGCATCGTCTGGATTGAGGGTAACGCGGTGCTACGGGCTAGTCCACACACTTTGATGGGAGCAGCAAACTCAACCTCGGGAGGAAACGTGGAGAAGGATGCGTCGGACACTGCTGTCGAAAAACTCCTTGAATACTTCCTTTCAGAGGCGCTTGGATTAACTCTTGAAGCTCGGATTCAAGACACGAGCCGCCTACCGACGGGTCATCGGCGTTGTCTCACAAATCCGATCGGAAAACCGCGTGTTTGTGCTGCTTGGCACACGAATCGAGGCCCAGTGAGCGCATGTGCTGCGTATGACCACGGGCAAGCGCAGCGGATTTCGGCACACGTCTTGCTGATTGAATGGTGGATCGCGGCTGCCGAGTACCACGAAGGCTGGTGGCATTGCTATCCGCAGCGCCCTCGCGAATGGATTAAGGGCCCCGGGACACGCGGGCATTTCTCGTTGACATGACAGACGAACATGAACTCGCCGGCGATTCCTGCAGCGTGGCCGAAGTGCCGCGATCAGGATGTGAGGCACGCATCTGGAAGATAGTTCGGCATGCCGAACTCCTGCCGTGGCCCAGGACCCGCCGCGCTCATCAGACACATCCAATTTGCGCGCCGAAGGCCGTACGTCCTACGCTATGGGTCCCAATGACAGCCGTCGACCAGGTAACAATCCGAGTAGCTACGCTGGCGGACGCCCGAGATCTCGCCGGCATGCATGTCGCGTCGTGGCATGAAGCCTACGCAGGGATTTTGCCGGCCGAAATGCTGGCATCTCTTTCGGTCGATGGGCGCGCCGCGATGTGGGCTCAGATAATGGGCGAACCGGCGACATCGGGCTCCACGGTCGTCTATGTCGCGGAACTTGAAAATCGGATTGTTGGCTTTGGCTCATGTGGTGCACAGCGAACGGAGTCGCTGAAGGGGCGAGCTTACGACGGCGGGGCTTTGGCGCAGCCAGTTTGTGGGTCCTACGAGACAATGCTCCGGCGCGTCGATTTTACGAACGCTACTGTGCTCAGGTAGTAGCCGAGAGGGAGGATGTACGGAAGGACGCCGTTCTTGCCGAGGTAGCCTATGGCTGGATGCAGCTGCAGGTACTGGCTCGGATCACTGCTCGCTAGAATGAAACCCCTACCATGGAAATCGGTCGTGCTCTGGCGTTACACGTGTGACACGTGGTAACATGTTACCGTTGGTAGCTATATGAAACGCAAGCGTCCCCCTCTCGGCGATCTCGAGCACGAGTTACTCACAATCCTGTGGACTCACGGGGAAATGACCGCCTTTGCAGTCCGCAAGCACGTCAGCCGGAAACTCAAAGATCCAACCATTCGGACGGTATTGCGTCGTTTGGAAGATAAGGGCTACGTGACTCACTCGGTAGTGAGTGGAACCTTCATTTATCGAGCGACCGACTCAGCGGAAACCGCCGCCGCAAGTGCCGTTCAGGGCATTGTCGAAGGCTATTGCGGAGGCTCGCTCGAGCGCGTGCTGCGCGGGCTGGTAGATGCCGGCTTCGTCGACACCACTCGCCTCGAGGCTCTTATCGGCAAAATCAAACGCAAGCAGTCCTCCACTTGAAGCAGACCAGGAGCAGCCCCGCATGGCGGCCCCTGCGCTGAAGCTCGAAGCGGCTGCGACAGGCGGCATGGATCGAAGGATTCCACACGGGCAGTGGTCACCGACGCGATGGCCGATTGCCCTTAGCGTGGTGATCGCAGTAGCAGGCGCCGTTCTCTTAATTCTGTTGGTCGCAAGGCTCCTTAGTGGATCGGGAGAGCGAACGGCGCGGCTGCCCGCTGCCCAAGTCACGGTGGCCACAGTCGAGAAAGGAATTTTTCACGATCTGATTCCATTACGCGCGAGCGTGGTACCCCGCGAGACGGTCTACGTCGATGCGATCGATGGGGGGCGTGTGGATCGTGTACTTGTGGAACCAGGGGATATGGTGCGTGCTGGCCAGCCTATGCTTGAGTTGAGCAACACAAATCTTGCTCTTCAGGTCATCCAGCAGGAATCTCAAATTAACCAAGCCATCTCAGAGCTTCAGCAAAATGAGATCGCGCTTGAACAGAACCAGCTGGCTAACGATCGTGCACTGGCAGAGATCGATTACAACCTGGTTCGCTTAGGGCGTGCCGCGGGGCGGCGCGAGGAGCTCGCCGCGAAAGGTGCCGTTTCGCTCGAGCAGCGCGACGTGGCCTCGGACGAGCTTGCCTACTACAAGCGATTGCGGCCCATACAAGCGGAAAGCGGGGCGCGCCAGTCCGCTCTTCGAGAGCGGTTGCTCCCATCGATACATGAGCAGCTCGAAATTCTTCGAGGGAACCTGGCGGTGGTGCATGACAAGCTCAATGGTCTCGTCATACGTGCGCCTATTGCCGGCAAGGTGACCGCGATCGATCTTAAAGTCGGCGAAATCCGAAGTGCTGGCCAGCGCCTTGCAGAGGTTACACCGCAGACAGGGATGAAGCTGATTGCTGATATCGACGAGTTCTATCTAACGCGTGTACGGGTTGGTCAAATCGCCACGATTACCGTCAACGGTGAACCCGTACCGCTCACGATGAAACGGGTGTACCCCCAGGTGCAGAACGGTCAGTTCCGGGTCGATCTCGATTTTCAGGGGGCAAGCCCTGCCAGCCTCGTCGAGGGGGCGACTGCCCAAGGCCGCTTGCAGCTCGGCGGCGATACCCAAGGGACCAACCTCGCTGTTGGGCCCTTCTTGGAACGCACCGGCGGGGACTGGATCTTTGTTCTTCGACCCGGGAGCGACACTGCTGAGCGCCGTCGCATCAAGGTGGGGCGCCGTACGAGTGAGCAAGTAGAGATCCTGTCGGGGCTCCGCCCTGGTGAGCGAGTGATCACCTCCGATTATTCGGGCCTCGAAAAGGTCGACCGGGTCGTCCTGACGCACTAAGAAGGAATAAAGGATGCTAAAGCTCGAACACGTCTCGAAGGTCTACCGCACGACCGATGTGGAGACGGCTGCGCTCGACGACGTGTCCCTGGAAGTCAACCCGGGTGAATTCCTGGCAGTCATGGGTCCATCGGGTTGTGGTAAATCAACCCTCCTCAATATCCTCGGATTGATCGACAGCCCGACATCCGGGTCTTATTGGTTTCGTGGCGAGGATATTGCTCGCTGCTCGGAGGAGGAGCTCACCCTACGCCGACGCGCCGGTGTCGGCTTCGTGTTTCAAAGCTTCAATCTCATAGACGACCTGAGTGTCACTGAGAACGTCGAGGTGGCACTTTTGTACGTGGGGGTGCCGCGCGCCGAACGACGCCAGCGCATTGCGGCCGCACTCGAGCGCGTCGATCTCTCCCACCGCGCGCGTCACATGCCGAAGCAGCTCTCCGGCGGCCAGCAGCAACGCGTTGCCGTCGCTCGCGCGTTGGTCGCCAATCCAAAGCTGATCCTTGCCGACGAACCTACCGGAAACCTTGATACCGCGAATGGCGAGGCCGTGATGGAGATGCTCACCCGCATCATGAATGGCGGCACGACCATCGTCATGGTGACCCACTCGGAGGAACACGCCAAGCGTGCCCATCGGGTGGTGCACATGCTGGACGGACGCTTAGTGGACACCACGGAGGCTTGAGTCAGCCGTGATGGGGAATTACCTCGCAGCCGCACTCCGTAACCTGCTTCGCAATCGGGTCTACACGGCAATCAATCTCTTCGGGCTTTCGTTGGGATTCGCCGCGGCGTTGCTGATCGGACTATACGTGCGCTATGAGTTGAGCTATGACGGGTTCTTCCCTGGCCATAACGACGTCTATCTGCTGACTGAGACAAAGGACTACACCAATCGTAGTTTGCCTGTAGAGCAATGGGACTTTTCGTTTCCCGACCTAGCAGCAAAGTTGAGGACCCAGTTCCCGCAAATCGCGACCATTGCTCGGGTCATGACTCCGGATGATCCGCCGCACATTCGCCACGACCAAGTAGAAGCGGACGAGACGGACTTCCTCTGGGTGGACCCGTCATTCTTTCGGGTCATCCCGCTGAAATCATTGGCCGGAGATCTTCAATCGGCGCTGACCACGCCCGACAGCGTCGTCCTGACCCGAACGGCCGCGCGAAAGTACTTCGGTAAGGATTTACCGTTGGGCGAATTGTTGGAAGTCAATCCTGCCATGGGCATTGACGCCGCCAAACTATCGACTGCCTTCAACACGCCTCATGCGATGCGAGTGGCGGCGGTTATCGAGGATTTGCCATCCAATAGCTACGTACAGGGCGAAGTGTTCGGCTCGAGCCTCGCGGCCTACTCCAAGTTTGCACTGTATGATCTCACCCAAGATCAGGGGCCTTTTCGGATGAACGCTTATACCTTCATCCGCTTGCGGCCGGGGGCACCGGTACAGGAGTTTCGACAGGAGCTGTCAGCCTTTGCCTCTCACGATGCTCCACTTTATCCACCTGGGTTTACCGTTGGTATGCATCTGACGCCCATTAGTGACTTACACCTGTCACCTGCGGGCGAATCACCAATATCCCCGAGAGGGGAGAGGAGCCATCTCGTCGCCCTCATCGCTATTGGCCTATCGATCATCCTCTCGGCATCGTTCAACTTCGTCTCACTGATGACTGCTCGAGCGGCCCAACGTGCCATCGAGACCGGCGTTCGCAAGGCATCCGGTGCGCTTCGCAGCCAATTGATCACACAGTTTTTGGGAGAGGCCATCATCTATGTCGCCTTGGCCATGGCAGTAGCCGTAGCGCTCAGCGAAGCGCTGTTGCCTCGAGTGAATTCTATCTTGAAGCAGAGAATCGCCTTCGACTACCTGGGCGATCCGGTGCTGTTGTGCTCTCTGTTGCTGACTACCGTATTGCTGGGCTTGCTGGCCGGTGCATACCCGGCTCTCGTTCTATCTGCCTATCGTCCAGCCGCAGTGTTGAAAGGGACGCTTGCCCAAGGAGTATCCGGCGGAATGGTCCGTCGTTCCCTGGTCACCCTCCAATTCGCCATCATGATTGGCCTAGGGATCACCACGGTAACGATTTGGCGCCAGACGCTGTTCTCTCTCGACAACCAACTGCGAGTCGATGGCTCCAGAATCCTTCTCATCGACGACGCTTGCGACCCTTCCGGCCGAGCCTTTCAAGACCGGGTAGCCGCGCTGCCTGGGGTCGCAGCGGCCGCTTGCGCCAACTACGCGGCACTCTACAACGGCGGAATGATCGTTTCTGCACGGGTTCAGGGCGGGGCTGAAGTTCCCATGGTGAGCGGCGCTGTCGACTACAACGCGCTCCAGTTCTATGGCCTACAGCCGCGGGCGGGGCGATTCTTCGATCGTGACCACGGTGATGATGGCCGCCTCTCCGAGGGAGATACGACGGGGAATCCGTCCATCGTCATCAACGAAACGGCAATGCGAAAGCTGGGGTTTACGTCTCCCGCCCAGGCGGTTGGCCAGATTGTGACCTGGAATCGCCGGCGCTGGAGTGCAAATCCCAACCCCGGCACCCTCGGACCGTCCGAGATCATTGGTGTATCGCCGGATTTCGGCCTGGATACCCGTAGAGGTGTGCTCCCGCAGATACTCTACGTAGACCCGATCTCCTTTTCGGTTCTGAGCGTTCGGCTGACGGGGTCGCAAATCCCGGAGACTCTCACAGCAATCGATGCCGCCTGGTCCGAGATAAAACATACGCCCATTCATCAGCGCTTTCTGAGCCAATATTTGCAGCATATGTACGCCGACGTGATACTGCAACGGACGGCGATCAGTCTCAGCACTGCCCTTGCCGGTGTGATCGGTATGTTGGGGCTGCTAGGGTTATCAGCACATTCCGCCGCCCAACGCACCAAGGAGATCGGCATCCGAAAAGCGATGGGCGCAAGTCGGCTCGATATCCTGCGCTTCTTTGTCTGGCAGTTCGCGCGTCCCGTTCTATGGGCAAACCTTATTGCGTGGCCATGTGCGTACTTCCTCATGAGGCGTTGGCTTGACGGATTTGGGCATCACGTGAGTCTTAGCCCCCTGACGTTTCTTGCTGCCGGAGCGTCGGCACTTCTCGTCGCGTTGGCGACGGTGCTCGGACACGCGCTGACGGTCGCGCGCGCCAAGCCGGTTCATGCCTTGCGCTACGAATGAGCCATGATGACTGACTAACTACTTGATCCTGCGCAAGTGTTTTTAACGCTAGTCTGTGAAA
Source organism: uncultured Gammaproteobacteria bacterium (assembly GCA_963837435.1). Classification (GTDB taxonomy): domain Bacteria; phylum Pseudomonadota; class Gammaproteobacteria; order Steroidobacterales; family Steroidobacteraceae; genus Bog-1198. Next base: position 458,063 of record CAWINJ010000002.1, on the reverse strand, counting down.
TAAGGCGCGCCGATAACCAACCACCATCTTAACGACTGCTTCCGGCAATTCTGCCGCACACGCCGACCGTTCGAAAGTGGCCGTCTGCCGCCGACCCTCCACCCGTTGAAGTCTAGTCCATGGGGGAACCTTGCCCATTACCTGACCTTCACCCGAGACTTCCCCGCCGCTCACGAAGCGATTCGTCGTGCGCTTGAAATCAGCCCGGAAGATCCCTTTGAGCTGAACGTCCTCGGTGTGCTGCAACTGGTCGAAGGCAATGCTCAGGATGCGCTCGCGACCTTTCGCAGGACCGGGCTGGAGATCGGTCGCCTCTACGGCATCGCGATGGCCGCGTACACGCTGAAAGAGCCCGAGGCATCGCAGCAGGCTCTGGATGAGCTGATCGCCAAGCATGCGGCGGAGGCCGCCTATCAGGTCGCTGACGTCTATGCATGGCGCGGCGAGAAGGCCCCGGCATTCGAGTGGCTGGAGCGATCTTACGCGCAGCAGGAAGGGGGTCTGACCACAATCAAGTTCGACCCGCTGGTGGACTCACTGCGCGGTGATCCGCGCTGCAAGGCGCTGCTGCGCAAGCTGAAGCTGCCGGAGTGAGACGCTAACGCGCGCTGAGAAATTCGCGACCTTCGGGGAGGCCAGTCGCGTGGCCGCTTCGGGGAAAACGCTGGGCCGTCGGTGATCGGCAGCTCTTGGCCGTTCTGCGACCGTGGCGGCTCGAGACCTGCTCGGTGTCCCCCGACCACCAACGGCCCATGGTGACCACTCAAGCCAAGGCCCGCGACGCGCTGCAAAGTTAAGGACCTTGCCATCAATCGCGCCACCGACATTCTCTGAGAATATGGAAGACAATCGCCCCAATTCCGACGCTCACTCCCAGATCCAGGGCTAACTCGAGGGGTGCGGAAATGAGCACACCCCAACCAAAGGCATCTTCGGAGATTGGGTATCTCGCATATCGGATATTTGCAAAGGCGGATGCCAACGTGAGAATGATTTCCGGAATGGATACGAACACGAGTGCTGCCGCAGCAATCGCAGTTGCGGCCACAACAATAGTTGTCGTCCTTTGATTTTTCCGCCCGCTCACAGTGACCTGCCTCTATGGCGTCAATGCCGGCTGTTTGCATATGCTCGGGTGAACTAGATCACTTGCCGGTTGGCTCGTCAATCACAATGCGAACGACAGCTAGCCGGAGGGTACTTCAACGGGTCGAATGACCGCACCTGGGCCGGATACGATCACAGCCATGTCAATTCCCGCGGCGCCAGTTACTTCCAAGCTCGCGTCAGGAGTTCATCCAACGCTGCAACGATGGATTGGCTGTCATCGCTTAGAGAGCCAACCCTCTCGCCGAGTTGATCCACAGGTATGGAAACAATTTCGAGTGGATGCAGCACGACCGAGGTACCGCGGATTTTGAAGGTTGGATTAAAGCCGGCGTAGTTGACTTTGCCAATTGCCGTGGCCCGGACGAGTGGTACCACCACCCTTCGGCGATAGCTGTCGAATTGCGCGGATTGCACCACAACGACGAACGGGATGGTGTCCTTATGTTTTCCGGAGTTCCGGTGCACATCAAACTGCGCCATCAGAGCGACGAGTACTCGTCAGCAATCGAACCTGACTTATCGTTGAATCTGTTCCATGCAGCGACTGTCGCCTCGACGACCTTCGCTTTTACCAATCGCTCCCGGCTTTCTCGTTCGACGAATTCCGATAGCAACGATTCCACGACAGCAGAGAGGTTGTCGGTCATTGATTTAGCGTGGCTGACTAGATCTGTGTTCAAAGTCAAATTGACCGGACGCTTCCGGGCCGCGGCATTAAAACTTGCTTTCATATCTCGCCTCCGATATGCGCATTATATGCGCATATCAACGCCGTAATCAATCGCGCGAATTCACCCGCAACGACATGGCTTCGGCGCAAAACAAACTAGCGACGGAGGCGCTAACCGACTGATCCAAAAAAGCTTTTGATGCGCGCCCGGAGAGATTGCTGCGGGGCCTACGGCCCCTTGGCCTCGCTCACGCTCGGCTCGCCCTGCGGGCGACCAAATCGCCTGCGGCGATTTGTCGAACCCGGCTTGTTGTCTGTCGACGGTTCGAATTGCTGCCGAAGAGCAATGGAAATCGTCGAGCATCAGCTGAATTTTTTATGTGTATTCCGATCATAGGTTACACATCATTCCGGGCACATAGGTAACACTTTCCGGTATTTGCGGGAGACGCAAATGCCGTGGCAGGAGTGTTCCAAAGTGGAAGAACGCATGCGGTTTGTGGCCCGGTTGCTGGAGGGAGAGAAGATGGCGGTGCTGTGCCGAGAGTTCGATATCTCGCGCAAGACCGGTTACAAGATCTTTCAGCGCTACAAAGACTCGGGAACTAGAGGTTTTGACGACCGGTCGCGACGTCCCTATCGGCACGCCAACCAGTTGCCGTTTCAGATCGAGACGCTGATCGTGCGGCTGCGCAAAGAGTACCCGACGTGGGGAGCGCCGAAGATCCGCGAGAAGTTGCGGCGCCTGCACAATGAGATCCAACTACCCGCGATCAGCACCGTCCACGCGGTGTTGGAGCGCAATGGCTTGGTTGACTCTAAGCGCCGCAGAGTCCGCTACAGGTCCGAGGGAACGCCTCTGCACGCCGCCAATCGACCGAACGAGCTTTGGTGCGCTGACTACAAGGGGGAGTTCATGCTGGCGGATAAGCGATATTGCTATCCGCTGACCATTACCGACTTTGCGAGCCGGTATCTGTTGTGCTGCGACGCTCTGGAGAGCACCCAGCAGACCTATGCATTTACCGCTTTTGAGCGGGCTTTTAAGGACTTTGGGCTGCCCGGCGGCATCCGCACCGACAACGGCACCCCCTTCGCCAGCCGCTCCGCTTTCTTCGGTCTGTCCAAGCTCTCGGTCTGGTGGCTGCGCCTCGGGATCAATCTCGAGCGCATCAAACCCGGTCATCCGACCCAGAACGGCCGGCATGAGCGCATGCATCTAACCCTGAAGAAAGAGGCGACCAAGCCGGCCGCCAAGAACTTCCTGCAGCAGCAATCGCGGTTCGATCGCTTCATCCAGATCTTTAACCATGAGCGGCCCCACGAGGCGCTGGCAATGAAATATCCGGATGAGCTGTACGTGCCCTCGACGCGGCCCTACGAAGGCGTGGGCGATCTCGAATACCCCTTCCACGACCGCACCATCCTAGTCACCGAGTGTGGTCGTATCTGCTTTGGAAGGCGCAAAATCAACCTCAGCCAGGTGTTCGCCGGCCAGAAGGTGGGCATCAAGGAAATCGAGGAGAAAATCTGGCTCGTCAGCTTTATGCAGTACGACTTAGGCTTCTTCGATCATGAGACGGGTCGCATCGAATGCGCCGAAAATCCCTTCGGCGCTAAAGTGTTACCTATGTCTCCGGTATAAAACGTTACCGAAGTGCCCGGTATGGACATTACAGAAATTGCGCGCCCGGACGGATTCGAACCGCCGACCACCTGGTTCGAAGCCAGGTGCTCTATCCAGCTGAGCTACGGGCGCAGGGCGTGCAGTGTAGCCTTCACCCGGCCATTCGGGAACCTCGGCGTGAACGCCGATCCCCGGATTCGGTTCCGACAGCCAAATACCGCTAAGATACCGCCTCGGCGTCCACTCGAGGGTTCACTCCATGTCAACGAACAATGCTGACCTCGATAAACTTCGAACTTCCGTCACCAACGCCCTGCACGCGCATTGGAAGATGTTTCTGATCGAGGGCATCGTGCTCCTCATACTCGGCCTCCTGGCCATCGTCGTGCCGCAGATCGCCACCATCGCGCTGGCGGTGTTCATTGGCTGGCTCTTGCTCGTGAGCGGCATCGTCGGCTTGATCGCGACCGTTCGGATGCGCAGTGCGCCCGGATTTTTCTGGTCCCTGCTCTCGGCGGTTCTCGGCATCGTGGCCGGCATCCTGCTGCTTCGATCGCCCGTGTCGGGGGCGCTGTCCTTGACCGTGATACTGACCGCGTTCTTGACCATCGAAGGGGTAGCTTCCATCCTGTTCGCCCTCGAGCACAAGCGCGAGCTCTCGGGCCGTTGGGGAGTGATGCTGTTCAGCGGCATCGTCGATCTGTGCCTGGCGGGCATGATATTTGCGGGCCTTCCCGCCACGGCGGCGTGGGCCATCGGCCTGCTCATCGGCGTCAATATGGTGTTCGGCGGGTGCGCCCTCATCGCCATGGCTTTGCAGGCCCGCGATAGCGCAACGGCGGGCGCTCCTTAACTCAACTCGGCCGGGCTCACCTCACGGCCGGGCTCACCTCACGGCTGGGCTCACCTCACGGCTGGGCTCACCTCACGGCTGGGCTCACCTCACGGCTGGGCTCGCCTCACGGCTGGGCTCGCCTCACGGCCGGGTTCACCTCTCGGCCGGCACCGCTCCGTGCAGGGCGGCGAGGCGCGCCGCGAGCAATCGCCGTTCGGGCTCGAGCGTGGCCAGGTCGAGCGCCGTGCGGTAGGCCGCGGCCGCCTCCTCGAGGCGCCCTAGCTGTTGCAGGAACCGCCCTCGCGCCGCATGCAGCAAGTGATAGTGTCCGACCTCTCCGCGCGCCGCCAACGAGTCGATCAAATCGAGCGCGCGCGCCGCACCGTCGACCATGGAAACCGCCGCCGCATGATTCAGTTCGATGACCGGGGTGGGCTGCAGGCGCAGCAGCACCTCGTAGAGCCCGACTATCTGCGGCCAGTCGGTCTCCTCTTTCTTCCCTGCTTGCACGTGCAAGGCCGCAATGGCGGCTTGCACGGCATACGGGCTGACTCGTTCGCGGATGCTCAGTGCCCTTTCCACCAGCACCAGCCCCTCCTCGATCCTCGCCCCATCCCACAAGGAGCGGTCCTGATCCTCGAGCAGAATCACCTCGCCGTCATTCGAGACCCGCGATTGCCGCCGCGCATCGTGCAGCAGCATCAACGCGAGCAAGCCCAGAACGCCGGGATTCATGGGCAGCAATTCGTCGAGCAGACGGCCCAGGCGAATGGCTTCCGCGCACAGCTCGGCATCGACCAGGCGGGTTCCGGCCGTGGCCGCATACCCTTCGGTGAACACCCCATAGACCACGGCGAGCACTCCTTGAAGCCGCTGGTGCAGCAGAGGCGGCTCGGGCGTTTCATAGGGAATGCCGGCGTCGCGGATTTTTCTCTTTGCGCGCACCAGGCGTTGAGCCATGGTCTCTTCGGCGACGAGGAAGGCGCGGGCCACGGCTTGCGTACTCAGTCCGCACACTTCGCGCAAGGTCAAGGCCACCTGCGCCTCGGAACTGAGCGCGGGATGGCAGCAGGTGAAGATGAGGCGCAAGCGGTCATCGCCGAAGGTCGTATCGTCAGCCTCCGTCTCCGGCACGGCGGCGGCGTCCGCCTCGGCGCTCGCGGCCTCGCGCTCGAGAATCTTGGTCCGAAATACCGTATCGCGGCGGATGCGATCTATGGCCTTGTTGCGGCCGGTGTTGATCAGCCAAGCACGCGGATTGCTGGGCAACCCCGAGGTCCATTGCTCGATGGCTGCGGCGAAGGCATCCTGGCGCGCCTCTTCGGCCAGATCGAAATCGCCGAGCAGGCGGATCAATGTTGCCAGAACACGACCCGCCTCCCGGCGGAAAATCTCGTCAATCGCCTGACCCGCCGCGCCTGCGCTCATGCTCGCCCGCAGGCCTCGGGCCATGCTCGAGCGATGCGCGCCTGCCTGCGCAATCTAGGCGTCGAGCGGCCACACCGGCCGCACTTCGACGCTTCCCACCGCGGCACCGGGAATTCGAGCCGCGATCGCGATCGCTTCGTCGAGATTCTTCGCCTCGACCATGTAGTAGCCTCCCAATTGCTCGCGGGTCTCGGCGAAGGGGCCGTCGGTGGTCGTTACCTTCCCATTGCGCACCCGAACGGTGGAGGCCATCGAGGTCGGTCTCAGCCGATCGCCGGCCTTGAATTGGCCGCCCTGAATGATGCCCTTGGTAAATTCCGTGTAGTCGGCAGTCATGGCCTTCAGGTTCTCAGGGCTCCTGGCTGCCATCTCCGCTTCATTGCCATAGATCAATAGTAAGTACTGCATTGCAAGCTCCATTGTCGGCGTCATTCGCCGCTTGACAGTCGAACGGCACGGGGGCATTTCGACACCCCGGCGGCGGCGGCTGCCGGTCCCGGGAACCAATTCCCAATCACCCATTCTAATATAGTTATAAAATCAGGAGCTTACAGCTACAGCGTGGAGCGCTGGCGGCTCTTCGCCCTTGGCCGTAAGATCACATTGGCTCTGATAACTCATTCGTACCGATAAAGAGGATTCCCGATGAAGGCTTGGATACCCCTGACGCTGGTGTTTGCACTTGGTACCGCCGTGACTGCACAGGCGGATTGCACTTATCCGCGCGCCCCGGATGCGCCCCCCGACGGGAACACCGCAACCAAGGACCAAATGATTGCGGCAAAGCATGATTTCGACCGCTACAACGGCGAGATGAACTCCTATTTGGATTGCCTGAAGCTCGAGATGGACGCCGCGGCGCCCAAGGATCCCTCGAAGCTGACGCCGGACGAGAAGAAGAAGGCGGATGCGCAGCAGAAGATTCTGGTGCAGAAGAATAACTCCGCCGTGGATGAATTGCAGGCGGTGGTTGGACACTTCAACGAACAGTTGAAGATTTTCAAGGCGAAGGCGGCGGCGTCAAAGTCGTAACACTGAGTGCGGCGGAGCCATCACTCCGCCGCAATTGAATATGCAGGCTGGAACGGTCATCACCCCGCGTCTGGCCGAAGAGGCCATCTACTCTCGGCTGACGTGTCTGCCGATCGAATCACTGCCCTTGACGCAGTGCGTCGGCGGCACTTTGCGGGAAAACATCTATGCGGAGCGCGATCAACCGCCCTTCGATCGCGTTGCCATGGACGGCATGGCCGTGGACAGCGAGGCGTTGCGGCGCGGCGTGAAGCGCTTCCGCATCCAGGGAATTCAGGCGGCCGGCGCGCCGCGGCTCAAGCTCGGCAGCGGCGAAGACGCCATTGAAGTGATGACCGGCGCCATCCTGCCGCTGGGCTGCGATTGCGTCATTCCCATCGAGCAGCTGGCGGTTGCCGACGGTTACGCCTCGCTCAACACCACGGTGGTGAACGCCTCGTACCAGAATGTGGATCGGCGCGGCAACGACAGCCGCCAGGGGACGCTGCTGCTGGAAGCGGGCACCTTGCTGCGGGCCCCGGAAATCGCCGTAGCCGCCTCCGCCGGCATGGCGCGGGTGCGGGTGAGCAGCCAACCGGCCATCATGATCGTCTCGACGGGCGATGAGCTGATCGAACCCGGAGATCCGATCGCGGATTACCAGGTGCGCCGCTCCAATGCCTACGCCGTGGCAGCCACGTTGCGCACCCGCGGCTTCGGCAGGGTGGGCGACGACCATGTCCCCGACGACGAGCACTTGATGCGCGAACGATTGGCCCTACATCTGACCACACATGAGGTCGTGGTCTTGAGCGGTGGAGTGTCCATGGGCAAGTTCGACCTCGTGCCCAAGGTGCTGCAGCAGCTGGGCGTGCACGAGGTATTTCACAAGATAGCGCAGCGGCCCGGCCGCCCCATGTGGTTCGGCATCGGGCCCCAGGGTCAGGCGGTGTTCGGATTGCCCGGCAATCCGGTCTCCACGCTGGTCTGCCTGGTCCGTTATGTCATCCCGGCCATCGCCGAGGCCATGGGCACCAAGCGCGTGCCGAATGAGCGGCTGGCCCTGGCGGCGCCGGTCACTTTCCAGCATCCGCTCACCTATTTCCTGCCGGTGGCCATCGAGCACGACGAGTGGGGACGTCCCTGGGCCAATCCGCGGCGGCCCAACGGCTCCGGCGATTTCCTGAGCCTCACCGGCACGGATGGCTTCGTCGAACTTCCGCCCGGCCCCAACACCTACCCCAAGGGCTTCGTCAGTCCGGTCTACCGCTGGTAGCCGTCATGAGCTCCACCGTTCATCACATTCGTGGGCCGCAGAATCCGCTCGATCGGCTCGGCAGGCCGCTGCACGACCTGCGCATTTCCGTCATGGATCGCTGCAACTTTCGTTGCCCCTACTGCATGCCCAAGGAGCAGTTTCACGAGCACTATCGATTCTTGAAGTCGCAGGAACGCCTGTCTTTCGATGAGATCGTGCGCCTCGCCCGCCTGTTCGCGAGCTTGGGCGTGCGCAAGCTGCGCCTCACCGGCGGGGAGCCGCTGCTGCGCACGAATCTCGCCGACCTGATCGGCGATCTGACCGATGTGCCTGGCATCGACGACATCGCGCTCACCACCAACGGCGTGCTGCTCGGGCAGCACGCCGTCGACCTGCACGCCAACGGTCTGCGGCGCGTGACCGTGAGTCTAGACACCCTGGACCGGGAGGTGTTCGCGCGCATGAGCGGCGGATTCGCCGCGCTCGATCAGGTCCTGAGCGGCATCGAGGCCGCCATCGCGGCCGGCCTGACGCCCGTGAAGATCAACGCCGTCATCGAAAGAGGCTTGAACGATCACACCGCGCTCGATCTGCTCGAGCGCTTCCGCGGCTCGCCTGTCATCGTGCGTTTCATCGAGTTCATGGACGTGGGCAATCGCAACCATTGGCGGCCCGAGCTGGTGGTGCCGTCGCGCGAGCTCGCGGCGCGCATCCACGCGCGCTGGCCGATCCGCCCCATCGCGGAGAACTACCACGGCGAGGTGGCGAAGCGCTGGCGCTTCGAGGACGGCGGCGGCGAAGTGGGGTTTATCTCTTCGGTGTCGCAGCCTTTTTGCGGCGCCTGCAGCCGCGCCCGCCTGTCCTCGGAGGGTAAGTTCTACACTTGCCTGTTCGCCACCCACGGCCTCGACCTGCGCGCGCCGCTGCGGGCCGGAGCCGGCGATGCGGACCTTCTGCAATTGATCCGCGGCGCCTGGAACGGCCGCACCGATCGCTACAGCGAGTTGCGCGAGCAGATGCGGCGCACCCAGTCCGACGCCAAGAAGATCGAAATGAACTACATCGGCGGATGAGCCCCATGACTTTCACTCATCTGGATGCGGACCGCCGCCCCACCATGGTCGATGTCAGCGACAAGACCGCGACCAAGCGCACCGCCACCGCGGAGGCGCAGGTGAAATTCCCCCCGGCGGTTGCGGCGGCGCTGCGCGACAGCGGGCTGCGCTCGCCGAAGGGCCCGGTGTTCGACACGGCCATCGTCGCCGGGGTCATGGGAGCCAAACGCACCCATGAACTGATCCCCTTCTGCCACCCGCTCGGTATCGAGAACTGCCGCATCAGCATCGAACTCGAGGGCGACACGGCGATGATTCGCTGCACGGTGAGCGTGCACCACAAAACGGGCGTCGAGATGGAAGCGCTCACCGGCGCCAGCATCGCCGCGCTCACCGTGTACGACATGTGCAAGGCGCTGTCGCACGACATCGTCATCGACGGCGTGCGGCTGCTCGCCAAGGACGGCGGCCGCAGCAGCTACGCCTTGAAGTCGACGCCATGAGCGGCGGCGGCGCAAAAATCGCCCCCACGCCCGCCGTGCCCGTCGCGCCCGTGTACGGCCTGATTCTCGCCGGCGGATCCAGCTCGCGCATGCACCAAGACAAGGCGGCGCTTCGCTACCGGGGCAAGAGCCAACTGGATCGAACCTTCGATCTGGCCGGCCGGCATGTCTCGACGGTGTTCGTGTCGGTACGCGCCAACCAGACCCAGGACCCGACGCGCGCACAGCGGCCCCTGATCGTCGATAGCGTCGAAGGCAAGGGACCCATCGTCGGCATCCGATCCGCGCTCGCGGCCCACCCGCAGGCCGCCTGGCTGGTGCTGGCCTGCGATTTGCCGTTTCTGTCCGATGCCGCCCTGTCGCAACTACTGCGCGAGCGCGATCCGGCCAGCTTGGCCACCGCCTATCGCAGCGCCCATGACGGCCTGCCCGAACCTTTGTGCGCCGTGTGGGAACCGGCGGCCGCGGCGCCGCTCGCGGCCTATCAGGCGCGCGGCGCGGACTGCCCGCGAAAATTTCTCCTGCGTCACCCGGCGCGCCTGCTCGAGCCCTCGGACCGGCGCGCACTCGACAATGTCAACACGCCCGAGGAGTATGCCCAGGCGTTGGCGGCGCTCGAGACCGCTTCCTGAGCGAATGGCATGCAATTGAAAATCCAATATTACGCCTTGATGCGTGAGCAGGCCGGCCGATCCGAGGAGACCCTCGAGACCGGCGCCGCCACGCCGGGCGACCTGTACGGCGAATTGGCCGCTCGATATGGCTTCACGCTCGCGCGCGAACAATTGAAGGTGGCGGTCAACAGCGAGTTCAGCGACTGGTCCCGCCGGCTCGCGCCCGGGGATGCCGTGGTCTTCATTCCTCCCGTGGCGGGCGGCTGATGCGCTTCCGCTTCACTCAAACGGCCATCGATACCGCCCAAGCGCGGCGCGAGCTGCTCGATCCGGGCGCGGGCGGCTATGCCAGCTTCGAAGGCTGGGTCCGCAATCACAACGAAGGACAAGAAGTCACGGCCTTGGAATACGAGGCCTTCCAGGAACTCGCGGTGAAGGAAGGCGAGCGCATCGTGGCCGAAGCCATGCGGCGTTTTCCGCTGAAGCATGCGCTATGCATTCATCGCGTCGGCGCCCTCACCTTGAGCGACATGGCCGTGTGGGTTGGCGTCAGCTCCGCCCATCGCGGCGAGGCCTTCGATGCCTGCCGCTTCATTATCGACGAAGTGAAGCATCGAGTGCCGATTTGGAAGAAAGAGCACTATCGCAACGGCGATTCCGGGTGGGTGAACTGCGAGCGCTGCGCGGCCGCGCCCCACCATGACCATGATCACGAGCATCGGGACGAGGCGGACGCACTAGCCGTTCACAAGTAGGGCGAGATGCAGCCCGATTATTCACGGCAGGTTTTGCTCAAGGAAATCGGCCCACAGGGCCAGGCCGTGCTGGCGCGCGGCCGGGTACTCATCGTGGGCGCCGGAGGCCTCGGCAGCCCGGTGCTGCAATACCTGGCGGGCGCCGGAGTGAGACACCTCGGCATCGTCGACGCCGACACCTTAGAGCCGAGCAATCTGCATCGTCAGCCTCTCTTTGCCCTGGGAGATGTCGGTCAGGCAAAAGCCGAGCTGGCCATGGCCGCAGTCAAGCGGATCAACCCGACGGTGCAGGTCGAAGTGCACGCCGTGCGGCTGGATGCGAACAACGCGCTGGCGCTCATCCGCGGCTACGATGTAGTGGTCGATTGCAGCGACAACTTTCGCACCAAGTACCTGATCAACGATGCCGCCGTGCTCGCGCACCGGCCCGCAGTCTTTGCCAGCGTCTATCAATACGAGGGCCAGCTGCAGGTCTACAAGCCCGAGCCGCGCCATGCCTGTCTGCGCTGCCTGTGGCCGGACGCCGTCGCAGACGGTGTGGTGGGCAACTGTGCGGAGGCAGGCGTGCTGGGTCCGGTACCCGGGACCTTCGGCACCCTGCAGGCCCTGTTGACGCTGAAAATCCTCCTGGGGATGCAGGGTCAGCTCGAGGAAGAGCTGCTGCTGCTGGATTTCACCAACTTCTCCTCCCTCAAGCTCAAGGCGCCGCGCCGCCCCGAATGCCATGCCCCGAACTGCGCACATGTGCGTGAAATCCCCCGCGAGGATACCGACATCGAGATTGCCCTGCGCTCGCTCGCCGACGCGGTGCGGCGCGGTTTTGAAGTGATCGACATCCGCACCACCGAAGAGGTCGCGGCACGCCCGGCAGCGGCGCGGCATATCGCCATGCCCGTTCTGCTGGCGGATCTCAGCCTGCTGTCCCCGGCCCGGGAATTCCTGCTGGTGTGCGCCTCGGGCAAGCGCAGCCTGGCGGCGGCGCGCGAGCTGCGCAAACGCGGGCTCAAGGTGCGCTCGCTCGCCGGCGGCCTGCAATCCGTGGAGGACTGATTCTTGCTCTTCAGCAGTAAATTGCCCGACGTCGGCACCACCATATTCACGGTCATGTCGCGCCGCGCCGTGGAAGAAGGCGCTCTGAACATCGGTCAGGGATTTCCGGACTATCCCATCGATCCGCGCTTATCCGCATCCCTGGTCGAGGTGATCGGCGAGGGACACAATCAGTACGCGCCGATGGAAGGCGTGGCCGAGCTGCGGGAGCAGATTTCCGCCAAGCTGCACACCAGCTACGGACGCCATGTCGACCCGCTCACCGAAATCACCGTGACCTGCGGCGGCACGGAAGCCCTGTTCGATGCCATCCAGGCGGCGGTCGCGCCCGGCGATGAGGCCATCCTCTTCGACCCCGCCTACGATGCCTACGAACCCGCGGTGCGGCTTGCGGGCGGACGCTGCGTGCGCATCGCCCTGGCCCCGCCCGCCTTCGGCTACGATTGGGATGAGGTGCGCCGCGCGCTGAGCGATCGCACCCGCCTGATCATCATCAACAGCCCGCAGAACCCCAGCTGCACCGTGGCGCAGCGTGGCGATTTGGATGCGCTCGCCGCCTTGATCCGCGATCGTCCCATCACCGTGCTCGCCGATGAGGTCTACGAGCACGTGCTCTTCGACGGCCGGCGCCATGAGTCGGTGCTGGCGCACCCGGAATTGCGGGAGCGCAGCTTTGCGGTATTTTCCTTCGGCAAGACCCTGCACGCGACCGGGTGGCGGGTTGGCTACTGTGTGGCGCCGCCGCGGCTGACCCAGGAACTGCGCAAGGTGCATCAGTTCAACTCCTTCAGCATCGTCGCGCCTCTGCAATTCGCCATCGCGCGCTATTTGAAGGCCTACCCCGACGCCTGGATGGGCCTGTCGGGATTTTTTCAAGCCAAGCGCGACCTGCTCGCGGCACGACTGCACGGCTCGGGCTTCAAACCCATTCCGGCCGCCGGCACTTATTTTCAACTGGTCGACTACGGGGCACTGAGCGCCGACTCCGACATGGGTTTCGCCGACCGCCTGATTCGCGAGGCGAAGATCGCCGCCATTCCGCTGTCGCCCTTCTACGCGGCACCGCCCGCCATGACTCTGCTGCGGCTGTGCATCGCCAAGCGCGATGCCACGCTCGAGGCAGCGGCCGAGCGGCTGTGCAGCTTCTCAGCTGCCGTACTCGCGTAACGCTAGCCGCCGCGCATCGCGGGCCGCCGCGAGCGCTAGCCCCCCGCCGCACCGTGGCGGCGCGGCGCCGCCGGCAGGCTCTGCCGCTGGCGGATGCGGGCTGCGTCCATCAGCATGCGTCCGGCCCATCGATAGACATTGTTCTCTTTGACGGTGCGGCGCATCAGGCTCATGCGGTTGCGCCGCTCATCCCGGCCCATCCGCATCGCGCTTTCCATGGCCTCGGCCGTTTCAGTGACATCGAAGGGGTTGATCAACACCGCCTCGGCCAGTTCGCGCGATGCCCCGGCGAAGGTGCTGAGGATCAGCACGCCGTCCTCGTCGTCGCGCGCGGCGACGAACTCCTTGGCCACCAGATTCATGCCGTCGTGCAGGCTGTTGACCAGGCAGAAATCCGCGGCCCGGTACAGCTCGAACACACGCAAGGGCTCTAGATGCTCATCGACGAGCAGGATGGGGCGCCAACCGCCTTCGGCGAATTTGGCGTTGATGCGCTCCACTTCTCCATAGGTATGCTGCTGCAGCGCCTGGTAGGCCGGTAATTGGCCCCGGGAGGGCGCCGCCACCTGCAGCAGACAGATTCGCCCCCGGTGCCGCGGATTCTTATCCAGCAGCGCCTCGAGCGCGTGGAAGCGCTCGATGATGCCCTTGGTGAAGTCCCAGCGCTCCACGCCCAGCCCGATGCACACCTCGGGGCCGATCCCGTGTCGCTGGCGTATCGCCTCCCGGCAGGCGGCAATGTCCGGCAGCTGCTGCAGCCAGCGCGGCGGCCACTCGATGGAGATGGGATAGGGCGCGACGCGGCACACATGCCCTTGCAAGGTCACCGTGAAGTGCTCGTGGTCGATCTGGCACTCCACGAAGCGATCCACGGTGTCGAGGAAATTCTGGCAGTGGTAGCGGGTGTGAAAGCCGAGGATGTCGGCCGACAGCATGTGCAGCAGCATCTCGCGTTTCCAGGGGCACACGCCGAAGGTCTCGGCGTTGGGCCAGGGGATGTGCCAGAACAGCGCGATGGTGGCCTTGGGTATCTTCTTGCGAATGAGCTGCGGCAGCAGCGCGAAGTGAAAATCCTGGATCAGCAGCACGGGACTGTCGGTGTTGGACTCCGCCGCCACGACCTCGGCAAACTTGGCGTTCACCTCCTCGTAGGCGCGCCAATCGGCGGCGCGAAACGCCGGCCTCACATAGGCCAAATGGCAGAGCGGCCAGATGCCTTCGTTGGAGAAGCCGTAGTAGTAGCCCTGCTCCTGCTCTTGGGTGAGCCAGACGCGGCGCAAGGTGTAGGCCGGATCGTCGGGCGGGACTCGAATCTGATCGTATCGGTCCACGGTCTCGCGATCCGCGGTGCCGGCGCCATGCGCCACCCACACTCCGGAACAGGCGCGCATCACCGGCTCGAGGGCCGTCACCATGCCGCTCGCGGGCACCTGCATCCTGGGGCGATGATCGGCGTCGAAATTATGGATGTAGGGCTCACGATTCGAGACGATGATGACCTGCGCGGAACGCAGGTGGTCGCGCACCACCTGGCGCAGCGCCTGCGGGGTCCAGTTCTCGCGGAAATCGATTTCCAGGCGCTGCTGTTCCTCCGCCTCGGCGAGGACCTTGCGCACCTGGGAGAGGATGGGCATGGAGGAGCGCGGCGACTCGGCATCGTCGCGGAATCGCTTGCCTCGGATATCGCCGATCAGCACTTCGGCCCAGCGGCGCAATTGCAGCCACGCCACCAGCACCACCAGCAGCGCCAGGAGCAGGACGGAAATGGCGACGAACACCAGCATGAAATCCCGCGCGGTTCTTTGCCGGCGATCGACGAAGCTCAGATCGTGCAGCATCAGCACCCGAAACGGCGTCGGTTGCGCGCCATCGAAGTCGAAGCGCGAAATCTGCACCGACCCCGACGGTAGCTGCACGATTCTCGACGGAGTGGAGTTGGGCAAGCTGGCCGCGTCGCAGGAAATGGCCGGGGGCGCGCGGTCGGTCTTGAATAGGGTCGATCCGTCGGTCCGGCACACCAAAACGGCGAGCAAGCGCTCGTCGGCGGTTATTTTCGCGAGATAGGCGCGCAGGCGCCCCTCATTGCCCTTCTCGACCAATTCCTTGATCGGCTCTTCCATCGAATGCATCACCAGCTGCGCGCGCAGCTCCACGTCCGAGCGAAACCACTCGGCGAGCAGCCGTTCGATGTAGGGCAGACCGAAGTAGGCCACGACGCAGGATGCGAATGCCACGGGTAGCACGAAGCGCAGCATGATGGAGCGAAACATCGCTCCAAAATACAGAATTTCCGCGGCGCGGTCACAGCTTTACACGACGAATTTCATGTAAAAATTACACCGAAATCGCCGCCGCGCGCGCCGCACGCAATACTGATGCTGTAGGCTTGCCCACATGCAAACACCGCCGCCGCCTTCGCTCAAATGGTGTTTGTTTCTGGACGTCGACGGCACGCTGATCGAATTCACCGACTCGCCTGCGGGCACTGTCGCCAGCCCCGAGCTCAAGAGCTTGCTGCAGCACACGGCCGAACGTCTGGGAGGAGCGCTGGCGCTCGTGAGCGGGCGCAGCATCGCCACTCTCGATGCGCTGTTCGCTCCCTTGCTATTGCCGGCGGCGGGGCTGCACGGCGTCGAGCGGCGCAAGGCCTCCGGCGTCATGCATGGCGCGAGCTTCGTGGATTCTCAGCTCGCCCCGGCGCGAACCGCGCTGAATGCGCTCGTGCAGGCTCACCCCGGGACATCGGTCGAAGACAAGGGCCGCACCCTCGCCGTGCATTTTCGCCTGGCGCCCGAGCATGAGGCCGCCCTTCGCCGGGAGCTTGCCGCCATCGCCAAACCCTTGGGCAGCAACTACCACATTCAGGAAGGCAACATGGTGCTTGAAATCAAGCCGAGCGGATTCGGCAAGGCCGCCGCCATCAAGGCCTTCATGGCGGAACCGCCCTTCTCGGGCAGAGAGCCGGTGTTCATCGGAGATGACCTCACCGATCAGGAGGGCTTGCGGATGATCGAGGATCGAGGCGGCATCGCCATTGCAGTCGGCGACCAGGTGCGCGCGCGCTTTCGCCTCGAGAACCCCGCGGCCGTCAGGGGCTGGCTGCAGACAATAGCGGCGTTGCAGGACTCGCACCGCGAATGAGCGAGGCCGCCGCGCTCGCGCGCGTTGCGGTCGGCCGGCAGGCCCACTCAGCCGCGAATTTGCCCGCTGCCCCGCACGAGGTACTTGTAGCTCGTCAACTGTTCCACGCCCACGGGCCCGCGCGCGTGAAACTTGTCCGTGCTGATGCCGATTTCCGCGCCCATGCCGAATTCGCCGCCGTCGGCAAATTGGGTGGAGGCATTGTGCAGCACGATGGCGCTATCGACCCGGGCCAGGAATCGCTCGGCGACGGCGGCCCGGTCCGTGACGATGCAATCGGTGTGCTGGGAGCCGTATTGGCGGATGTGCGCGATCGCCGCGTCCACGCCCTCGACCACGCGCACGGCAATGATGGCGTCGAGATACTCCGCGTGCCAGTCCTGCTCGGTCGCAGGCTTCACCCGCGCATCGGCGCGGGCGCTGAACTCGTCGCCGCGCACTTCGCAGCCCGCCTCGAGCAGGCTCTCGATCAAGGGCGCCAAGTGAGTGGCCGCGCAGTCGAGGTCCACCAGCAAGGTTTCCGCGGATCCGCAGATGCCGGTGCGCCGCATCTTGGCGTTCAGCACGATGCGCTTCGCCATCTCGAGATTGGCGCCGCCATCGACGTATACATGGCAGACCCCCTCGAGGTGTCCGATGACCGGTACGCGCGCCTCGCGGCGGACGCGGGCAATCAAGCTCTTGCCGCCGCGCGGCACGATCACATCGATGCTGCCCGCCATGTCGGCCAGCATATGACCGACCGCGGCCCGGTCGGTGGTGGGCACCAGTTGTATGCAGGTTCTCGGTAGCCCCGCCTCTTCCAGCCCCACACCCAGGCACTCGTGAATCGCGGCACTGGACCCGGCGCTCTCAGAACCGCCCCGCAAGATGACGGCATTGCTCGATTTCAAACAGAGCGCGCCCGCGTCGGCGGTCACATTGGGGCGGCTCTCGTAAATGATGCCCACGACTCCGAGCGGCACGCTCACACGCTGGATCTGCATTCCGTTCGGCCGAACCCATTGCGCCAGCCGCTTGCCGATGGGATCGGCAAGCCGCTCGATGTCTTCCAGCCCGCGCGCCATGGCTTCGACGCGGCTCTCATCCAGCCGCAGGCGATCGAGCAGCGCGCCCGACACACCCTGTGCCACCGCGTCGCGCACGTCGCCGGCATTTGCTTGCAGGATCGCGCCGGCGCGCGCGCGCAGCGCCGCCGCGCCGGCCTTCAGCGCCCGATTCTTTTGCCGGGTCGGCGCCAGCGCCAGCACCTGCGCCGCCGCCCGCGCCGCGGCGCCCATGTCCTGCATGAGCTCGCCCACGGAGTCTGCGGCCGCCGACGAGTGCTGCAAACCGCCCTCTGTCACAGCGTGCCCGTCACGTGAGCTCTGATCAGCACCAGATCGTCGCGGTGCACGATCTCATCGCGGCCCCGAAACCCCAGCACCCTTTCGATGTCGGCCGACTGTCGGCCGATGATCCGCGCCGCATCGCCATCCGAATAGGCGCAAATGCCGCGCGCCACTTCCGAGCCGTCGGGCCCGATGATGCTGACGGTGTCGCCCCGATCGAATCGCCCCACCGCCCGGGTCACGCCCGCCGGCAACAAGCTCTTGCCGCCCATCAGGGCGCGCACGGCCCCGTCGTCCACGACGATGGCGCCGGCCGGTTTCAGGGTGCCGGCGATCCACTGCTTGCGGGTCGCGAGCGGCGTCGAGGTGGGGACGAACCAGGTGCAGCGCGCACCCTCCTCGACGCGCTGCAAGGGGTGCTGAACGGCGCCTTTGGCGATGCACAAATGGCAGCCTGCCGCCACGGCAATCTTGGCCGCGGCGATCTTGGTCTGCATGCCCCCGGAACCCATGTCGGTCCCCGCCCCGCCCGCCATGGCTTCGATGGCGGGAGTGATTTCGAGCACGCGGGCGATGAAATCCGCGTCGGGGTCCTCGGCGGGATTGGCGGTGTACAGACCGTCGATGTCGGACAACAACACCAGGCAGTCCGCGCCCGTCATTTGCGCCACGCGCGCCGCCAGACGGTCATTGTCCCCGTAGCGGATTTCTGCCGTCGCGACCGTGTCATTCTCGTTGATCACGGGCACCGAACCGAGCGACAAGAGCGTATTCAAGGTGCCGCGGGCGTTCAGGTACCGCCGGCGCTGCTCGGTGTCCCCCAGGGTCAGCAGGATTTGCGCCACGGTGATGTCGTGCGCCTCGAGCAATTCCTTGTAGGCGTGCGCCAGGCGAATCTGTCCCACCGCCGCCGCCGCCTGGCTTTCCTCAAGTTTGAGCTTGCCGGCGTTCAATCCCAGGTGCCGTCTCCCCAGGGCGATGGCGCCCGAGGACACCAAGATGACCTCCTGGCCGCGTTTGCGCAGGCGCGCCACGTCCGCCGCGAAGCTTTCCAGCCAGTTGCGATTCAGGCGGCCTTTTTCGGCGTCCACCAACAAAGCGGAGCCGACTTTCACGACCACGCGCTTGGCCTCGGTTAGGCGGCGAGCGGTGAGCTTTCGGTCGTTGGCGGTCATAAGACCTCAATATTGCCATTTACTTGAGCAAGCGGCCTCACCTAATATTCGCCTGCCGAATCAGAAGCTCAATTCAAAGAAGGGTGACTCGTGGGCAGAGAGTACGAACCGACCGTCGGACAGTGGTATGAGGACTTGGAAAACGAGGAAACCTTCCAAGTGCTCAAGGTGGATGAGGATCGAGAGATCGTCGAGATTCAGCATCTCGACGGCGATATCGAGGAATTTGACGTCGACGGCTGGGCGGAACTGGACCTGGAACTGACCGAAGAGCCCGAGGGCTGGTCCGGATCCAAGGCCGAGAAAGACGAGGACGACGAGGAAGAAGACGAAGAAGACTGGGATGATGACGAAGACGACGAGGACGACGACGAGGATCTCGATGACGATGAAGAGGATCGCGAGGAGTACTAGTACCCGGCGGCCCGCACGCGAATCTAGCCAGCACCGGCAGGAGTGCCCACCGAGCCTGTCTCAATCTTGAGGCCATCCCTTATACGACGACTTCCCGCCAGCCGTGCCGATCCGCTGCCTCGCCCTGTTGAATCGCAACCAACTGCGCGCGCAGCGCCCGCGTGAGCGGCCCGACGTCGCCCCCCCCCACGCGGTGCTCGGCGCCGCGATAGATCAGGGTTCCCACTCCGGCCAGCACTGCCGCCGTGCCGGATAGCGCGGCTTCACCGGTTTTCACCCACTCCAGCATTTCTGTGACGTCGAAGGCTCGCTCCGAGACCCGGTAGCCCAGGTCGCGCGCCAGCGTGAGCAGGGAATCGCGCGTGACTCCATGTAAGAACGTGGTGTCGAGGCTGCGCGTCAGCAGTTCGCCCTCGCGGATCAAGATGAAATTCGCGGCGCCCGTCTCCTGCACCTGCCCGCCGGGACAGAACAGCACCTGATCCACCTGATATTTAGCCCGCGCGCTCAAGGTCGGACCGAGGGCCGCGGCGTAGTTTCC
The DNA here is from genome assembly GCA_963837435.1 of uncultured Gammaproteobacteria bacterium. Classification (GTDB taxonomy): domain Bacteria; phylum Pseudomonadota; class Gammaproteobacteria; order Steroidobacterales; family Steroidobacteraceae; genus Bog-1198. The sequence continues at coordinate 438,378 of CAWINJ010000002.1, read as the reverse complement.
GCCGGTCTTGACCATGCCCATCTGGGCGGCCGAACGCGTATTTTCGTCATCCACCAGAATGCGCAGCGGCTTCACGCCGCCGGAGAAATAATCCCACACCGGACTTGCGAGCACGATCAACGAGGCTTCCGCGGTAGGGGTCGCGGCCGCACCGATGTTCGCCGTGGTCCCGAACAGCATGGGCCGCAGGTACAGGGCACCCGGAGCTTCCGGCACCGCGTCGCGGCAGCGGTTGATCACCGCCCGCACCATCTCGGCCAACTGCGCCGCATCCGGTTCGGGCAGCACCAACTGCCGGGCGCTCTGGCGCATCCGTTGAATATGCTGATCCATGCGAAACACGTGCACGGACCCGTCCGCACGCCGGTACGCCTTGAATCCCTCGAAGCAGGTGCTCGCGTAGTGCAGCACATGCGCGGCCGGGCTCAGTTCGATCGGTGCGACCGGCTTGATCTCGCTCGCCCCCCAGCGGCCGCCTTGATATGTGGCCACGGCCATGTGAGAGGCCAGCAATGTGCCGAACGCGGGTCGTTGGGGTTGCGAAGTCATGGGGATTTCACCTTGGGTATGAAGATCGTCGCCGGATGCTCGAGCAGCTCTTTGAGCGCCTGAATCATGGCCGCTGCATCATAGCCGTCCACGAAGCGATGATCGAATGAGGACGATAAGTTCATGATTCGGCGCACCGCGATCGCGCCCTGGTGCACGACGGGGCGCTCGACCGCTTTGTTCAGCCCGATGATGGCCACTTCCGGCGCATTGATGATGGGCGTCGATGCGATCCCGCCCAGCTTGCCGAGGCTGGTCACGGTGATGGTCGAGCCGGTCAGCTCCTCGCGAGTCGCCTTGTTGCTGCGCGCCCGATCCGCGAGCCGCCGAATGGCAGCGGCGACTTCCCACAGCCCGAGGGAGTCGGCGTTGCGCACCACGGGAACCTTCAGGCCGTCCGGAGTCTGAGTCGCAATGCCCACGTGCACCGCCCGGTGGCGCACCAGCACTCCCCGTGCCGCGTCATACAGCACATTGCATTGCGGAAACGATTCCAGCACCCGCGTGAGCGCCATCACCACCAGGGGTAAGTAGCTCAAGCTCCCGGCATCCGCCGGCCGCGACCCATTCAAGTGCTGGCGCAGCGATTCAAGTTCCGTGACATCCACTTCCTCGACGTAGGCGAAGTGCGGAATGCTGCGCTTGGCCTCGCTCATGCGCTCGGCAATCAGCCGCCGCACGCCGATGACTTTGATTTCCGTCGTTTCCGCGGCAACGTCCGCGCGGTTCAGCGCGGATTGCGGAACCGCCGCGGCCACATCGTCGCGCAAAATGCGCCCGCCGGGACCCGTGCCGACCACGGTGGACAGGTCGATGCCGGCCTCGCGGGCGCGGCGGCGATTCGCCGGCGACACCATGATTCGGCCCTGACGCGCGGGTGTCGCCGGTTGCGCAACTGTCGCGGATGGCGCGGATGCGGCAGACGCTGGCGCCGCCTTAGCCGTCGGCACCGCTGCCGCCACCGCTTGCACCCCGGCCTCGCCGTTCGCCACGGCGCCTTCGCCGACGTCGAAGACGATCAGCGGCGAACCCACCGCCACCTTGTCGCCCGGGGCGCCGGTGATGGATACCACGCGCCCGCTCACCGGCGCAGGCACTTCCACGGCGGCCTTGTCGGTCATGACCTCGACGATGAGCTGATCTTCGGTCACGGCATCGCCCGGCTTGGCATGCCAGGCCACGATTTCCGCATCCACCGTGCCCTCGCCCAGGTCCGGCATCTTGAATACGTACTGGCTCATGAGGACTCCATGGCGGTCTTGAGCGCCATCGCGACTCGCGCCTGGCCCGGAAAATACTCCCATTCGAAGGCGTGCGGATAGGGCGTGTCCCAGCCGGTGACTCGCTGAATCGGCGCCTCCAAGTCCCAGAAGCATTCCTCTTGGACGATGGACAGTATTTCAGCGCCGAATCCCGAGAAGCGCGTGGCCTCGTGAGCCACGACACAGCGGCCCGTCTTGCGCACCGAGCTACAGATGGTATCGACATCCAGCGGCACCAGCGAGCGCAGGTCGATGATCTCCGCGTCCAAGTCGAGCGCCGCCGCCGCCGCTGCCGCGACGAACACCATGGTGCCGTAGGTGATGACGGTGATGTCCGCGCCCGGCCGCACGATATCGGCCTTGCCCAAGGGCACCTTGTAATAACCCTCGTCGACCTCGCCCTTCGGGTGCGCGCTCCAGGGCACGGCCGGCCGGCCCGGGTCGCCGTCGAAGGGGCCGTTGTACAAGCGCTTGGGCTCGAAAAAAATCACCGGATCATCGTCCTCGATGGAGGTGATCAGCAAACCCTTGGCATCGTAGGGATTGGAAGGCATCACCACCTTGATGCCGCTGACGTGGGTGAAAATTCCTTCAGGGCTCTGCGAATGCGTCTGGCCGCCGCGGATGCCGCCGCCGCAGGGCGTGCGAATGGTCACCGGCGCGAAGAATTCCCCGGCGCTGCGATAACGGATGCGCGCGAGCTCGCTGCAGATTTGATCGAAGCCCGGATAGATATAGTCCGCAAATTGAATTTCGGCGACCGGGCGCAGGCCGTTGACGCTCATGCCGATGGCCGTGGCAATGATGCCGCCCTCCGCGATGGGCGTGTCGATCACCCGCTGCTCGCCGTACTTGCGCTGCAGACCCTCGGTGGCGCGAAACACACCGCCGAAGTAGCCAATGTCCTCGCCCATGAGCACCACGGAGGGGTCCCGCTTAAGCATGATGTCCATGGCGGAATTCAAGGCCTGAATCATGTTCATGTTGGCCATGGTCAGCTCTCCTTGCTGGGCGTGCGCATACGGCTCTCCGCGCGCATCAAGGCTCGCTGCTTCTGCAGATGCTCGGGCATCTCCTTGAACACGTCCTCGAACATCAGGTCCGAGTCGAGCCTCGGGCCCTCGCTCATGGTGCCGAAGGCGGTTGCCTCCTTCCAGCTCGATGCCACCAGCGCTTCGAGCTCGGCCGTCAGCTCCTGGTGGCGCGCCTCGGACCACTCCCCGAGCCGGATCAGGTGCTGCTCGAGCCGCAGGATGGGATCGCCCAACGGCCAGTGTTCGTGATCGTTCTTGGCCCGATAGCGTGCCGGGTCGTCGCTGGTGGAATGCGCGGCGCCGCGATAAGTGACCAACTCAATCAAGGTGGGCCCCGCGCCGGTGCGCGCCCTCTCGGCCGCCCACTGAGTCACCGCGTAGACCGCCAGAAAGTCATTGCCGTCGACCCGGATGCCCGCCATGCCATAGCCCGGGCCGCGCGCCGCGAACGAGCGTTGCTCGCCGCCCGCATATCCCTGGAAGGTGGAGATCGCCCATTGATTGTTCACGACGTTCAGGATGACGGGCGCTTGATACACCGAGGCGAACAGCAGTGCGTGGTGAAAATCGGCCTCGGCGCTGCTGCCCTCCCCGATCCAACTCGCCGCCAGATGATCCTCGCCCTTGATCGCCGCGGCCATGGCCCAGCCCACCGCCTGCGGAAACTGGGTGGCCAGATTTCCGGAGATGGAGAAGATATTTCCGGGCTTGGAGTGGTACATCACCGGCAGCTGGCGTCCCTTGCACATGTCCCGGGTGTTGGAGAGCAGCTGGCACATCAGATCGATGAGCGGGATGCCGCGTGCGATCTGCAGGCCCTGGTTGCGGTACGAGGGGAACAACATGTCCCCGGGACGCAGCGCCAGGCATTGCGCCACCGATACGGCTTCCTCTCCCAGCGAGCGGATGTAGAAGGAGATCTTGCCGGCGCGCTGATTGCGCTGCATGCGATCGTCGAACAAGCGCGTCAGCAGCATGTGGCGCAGCCCGATTTGCAATTCCGCCGGATCGAGATGCGGATGCCAGGGCCCTACCGCGTTGCCGGCATCGTCGAGAACCCGGACCAGATCGACGGACAAAGACTCGATGTCGCGCGCGCGCGCATTGACATCGGGCCGCGGCACGGCGCCGGCGGGCGAGAGTTGCACATAGCTGAAATCGGGAGCTTGGCCGGGCCGAGCGGGCGGGCTGGGCAGATGCAGGCGGGAGCGCTTGTTCATCCACATAATTTACGACCCTCGGTGGGGAAACGTTGCATTCATTCGGGGGGCACGAGATAATCCGGTATATTCATTCCGAATTATCCTATTAAATGGAAAATACATCTCGTCCCGCCATCGATCGCCTCGATCTGCGCTTGCTCGACATTCTACAGCGGCAGGGAGCGCTGTCGGTTGCCGAGGTCGCGGCACAGGCCCGGCTCTCCACCACCACCTGCTGGAGGCGCATTCAGCAGCTCGAGCAGAGCGGCGTCATCAAGTCGCGGGTGGCGCTGTTGGATCGCAATGCGCTGGGTCTCGACGTGACCATTTTCGCCCAGGTCAAGCTGGCCACGACCGGCCGCGCCGCGCTCGCGGAGTTCGAAGCGGCGATTCGCGATCGCGCCGAGGTGCTCGAGTGCTACACCCTCACCGGCGAATGGGATTTCCTGTTGAAGATCGTCACCCACAACATCAAGGCGTTCGAGGCCTTCTATCTTGACTATCTATCGCGCATTCCCTGCGTGCGCTCGGTGAACTCTTCGGTGGCCGTCACCGTCATCAAGGAGTCGACCGCGCTGCCTCTGGGCATTTGAGCGCGCCAACGGCTGGCGGCTGGCGGTGATTTCTGCGCCCGATCCTGCCAGCTTCAATGTGGGCGCAGAGTGGAACGCAGCTGAATGCCGTCGTGCTCACCGAACAGCTCCGCCACCCAGTCGACGAATACGCGAATCTTGCTCGACAGGTGCCGGTTCTCCGGATACACCACGTTCAGCGGCGCGGGCTCGGGAAACCAGTCGCCGAGCAGCAGTTCCAGACTGGCGCGCTCCATCGCCTCCTTGAGCACGAAGGCTGGAATTTGCGCGACACCCAAACCCGCCTCGGCGGCGGCCAGGTAGCTATTCTCATCGTCGAGGGCGATATGACCGCGCAGCGACTTCTGGATGCGCGCGCCGTTCTTCGCGAACACCCAGTCGAAGATTCTGCCGGTGCGCGGCGAGAAATGATTGATGCAGCGGTGCGTGCCCAGCTCGTCGGGGTGATGCGGCGCCCCGTGCGCCGCGATGTAGGACGGCGCGGCACAGGTACCGAAATACAGCAGGCCCACGCGGCGCGCGATCAGCGAGGAATCCTCGAGCTCACCGCTCCATACCGCGCAGTCGATACCCTCCTCGATCAGATCCATGCGCCGCTCGCTGCAGCCGAGCTCGAGCTCGATGTCCGGGTAGCGCGCAAAAAAAGCCGGTAGCGCCGGGACGATAACCAGCCGCGCCATCAAGGTGGGCACCTCCACGCGCAGCCGGCCTCGGGGACTGGCGTGGCGCTGCGACAGCGACTCCTCGGTGTCGCGAATCTCGGCCAGGATGGCCACGCAGCGCGGATAGTAGGCCGCGCCGTCGGTCGTGACGCTGACGCTGCGGGTGGTGCGGTTGAGCAGCTTCACGCCCAGATCGGCTTCCAGCTGCTGAATCAGGGTGGTCGCGGTAGCCTTCGGCATTCGCAGGCTCCCGGCGGCGCGCGTCATGCCGCCGGTCTCGACCACCCGCGCGAAAACCTGCATCGCCTGGAGCTTGTTCATGCATTGTTCACATTACCGAATAGACTCTTCCAATTTATACACTTTAACTATTGAATTGCGAACAATATTCTCTTGGGCAGTCATCCATCAACCCCAGGACCCCCATGAGCGACAAGATCAAACACGTCACCGATACCACCTTCAACAGCGAGGTCCTCGAGTCCTCCCTCCCCGTTCTGCTCGATTACTGGGCCGAGTGGTGCGCGCCCTGCAAGATGATCGCGCCGTCGCTGGATGAGTCGGCCGACAGCTACGCCGGTCGATTGCAGGTGGCCAAGATCAACGTCGACGAAAATCAGTCCGTGCCCTCGCGTTACCACGTGCGCGGAATCCCGACTCTGATGCTGTTCAAGAATGGAGAGGTCGTGGCCACCAAGGTTGGTGCGGTGTCCAAATCGCAGCTGTCGGCGTTCATCGACGCCAATTTGTGAGCCGAGAGTCAGTTCGCGTTTGTGAGCAGCGAGGCGGCCCTCGATGTCGCTACGGCAGCAGCACCGTCGCGCCCTGGGTGCGCCTCGCCTCCAAATCGCGATGGGCGGAGGCGACATCGCTCAGCGGCAGCCGCTGGCCGATATGCGCCTTGATTTGACCCGAGGCGAGCCTGCCGAACAAATCCGCGGCGCGCGACGCCAGCTCCTCGCGGCTCTTGATGTAGTCGAACAGCGTGGGCCGGGTCGCGTAGAGCGAACCGGCGGAGGCTAGATCGGAGAACTTGAAGTCCGCGATCATTCCTGAGGACTGGCCGAAATGCACGAACATGCCGCGCATCCTCAGGCACTTGAGCGACCCGCGCCAGGTGTCCTTGCCCACCGAGTCGTACACCGCATCGCAGCCCTTGGCGCCGGTGATGTCCTTGACCCGAGCCACGAAGTCCTCGGTGCGATAGTCGATCACATGGGCATAGCCGTTGGCCTTGGCGAGGGCGGCTTTTTCCGGCGAGCCCGCGGTGCCGATGGCGGTGGCCCCGAGTGCCTTCAGCCACTGCCCCAGCAGCAGCCCGACGCCGCCCGCGGCGGCGTGCACCAGCACGGTGTCGCCTGCCTTGACCGGGTAGCAGGAGCTCAGCAGAAACTGCGCCGTCAATCCCTTGAGCATGACCGAGGCGGCCACATCGTAGGCGATGGCGTCGGGCAGCTTGACCAGGCGCTCGGCGGGCACGACCCGCTGAGTGCGGTACGCGCCCAGAGGCATGGTGTAGGCGACCCGATCACCGACCTTCAGATTGGCGACTTCCGCACCGATCTCCACGACCTCCCCCGCGGCTTCGGCACCGGGAATCAGCGGCGTCGACGGCCAGGGATACAGGCCGCTGCGGAAGTAGGTATCGAGGAAATTCACGCCGACGGCGCGCTGCACGATGCGCACCTCGCCGCTTCCGGGAGCCGCGATATCGAGCGCCGTCCATTCCAGCGCCTCGGGCCCGCCCGCGGTGCGCACCACCACCCCCATGTCCCTGCCGCTGTCCGTCATACACTGCCTCGCCTAGATTTGGTTCAACGCCTGGATTTGGTTCAACGCCGAATTTTCGCTACTTCGCGAGTTTCTTCGCCGCTCCACGGGTTTCAACGAAGCGGCGGATGCGCACCGTGGCTTCCCGCAATTGCGCCTCGTCGGTGGCGAAGCACACCCGCACGAAACCGCTCGTCTCCTTGCCGAACGCCCCGCCGTCGAGCACCGACACCCGCTCGAGGCGATACAGCTCGCACATGAAATCGTAGCCCGAGAGACCCGTGCCGCGCACGTCGACCAACAAAAACATCCCCGCATCCGGGACGAAGCACTCGAGCCCGCCGATGCCGCTCAGGCCGGCGAGCAGAAAATCGCGCCGCGCCGCGCAGTACTCGCGAACCCGAGCCTCGGCCGCAGCCGACACGCCCAAAGCCGTGGCCGCCGCTTCCTGGACGAAGCCCGGTAATCCAAACAGCATGCATTGCGCCATGGCTTCCGCGTGAATCACCAGTTGCGGCGGTCCCACCAGCCAGCCGGCGCGCCAGCCGGGCATGGCGTGCGTCTTGGACAGACTGCTGATGGTCACCACCTGTTCCGGCAATGCGGCGGCCAGGCCGGGCACCCGGCCGCCAGGTGCGAGCCCTGCGTACACCTCGTCCGCCACCACCCACAAGGAGTGACGCCGCGCAAGATCGCCGATCGCAGCCAGATCCGCCTCGCTCAAGATCACGCCGCTCGGATTGTTCGGCGTGGCGAAAAACAGCGCGCGTGTGCGCGGCGTGATCGCCGCCTCGAGCTTCGGCAGATCGATGCGAAATCCCCGCGCCGCCGGCGCCGCCACCCGCACCATCCGCGCTCCCGATATCTCGAGCGTGGCGGGATAGCTCGGATACAGGGGCTCGAGCGCGATCACCTCATCGCCAGGCGCGGCAATGCACAGCGATGTCACGAACAGGGCGTTCTGCGCTCCGGCGAGGAATATCACATTGGCGGCATCGACCGGCTGGCCGGTGCGAGCGCGGTGCAGGGCCGCGATGGCCTCGCGCAGATGCTGCCGTCCCGTCGCCGGCGTGTAATGCGTGTCGCCGCCGCGCAATCGTTCGATGGCGCGTTCCAGCACGGGCGCCGGCGTCTCGAGATCGGGATCCCCGACGCTCAATAGGATGACGTCTTCGCCGCGCTCCTGGGCGCTCCGCGCCGCGTAGTGAATGACCCACGCATCGGCGCCCTCGCCCGCGATTCGTTTGACCAGAGGTGAATATTGCATCTTTTCTCTTGCCTACCTGATGGCAGTGAGCAATCCTAACTCTCTTTATGAACTAGTGTTCAACTACGAAGAGGTCCCATGTCGCGCACCATCGGCGGTTATCTGGTCGAGCTCTTGGCGAAGAACGACATCGACACCGTGTTCGGCATTCCCGGCGTGCACAACTTGGAGCTGTACCGCGGCCTGGCCGGATCGGGCCTGCGCCACGTGCTGGTGCGGCACGAGCAGGGTGCGGGATTCGCTGCGGATGGCTTCGCTCGTTTGAGCGGCCGGCCGGCGGCCGCCTTCGTGATCTCGGGTCCGGGACTCACCAACATCATGACCGCGGCGGCCCAAGCCTATTCGGACTCCATCCCGCTGCTGGTGGTCGCGAGCGCTCCGGTGCGCGCCTCCTTCGGCAAGCAGTGGGGGGTGCTGCACGAGCTGTGCGACCAGGCCGCGCTCGCGACCGGCGTATTCGGTATTGCGCGTTCGGCGCACAGCGCCGAAGACGTGCGCGATCACTTGCGGCTGTGCCTGGCGTCGTTGCGCACCGGGCGCGCGCGGCCGGCGTACCTGGAAATCCCGCTCGATGTGCTCGCGCAAACCACGGCTCTCGAGGCGACCCGATTCGACGCCGTTCCGCTCATGCCGGAGGCGAACCCCGAGCAGCTCGCCGCGGCGGTGCGTCTGCTCGCGCAGAGTTCGCGTCCGCTCATCGTCGCGGGCGGCGGCGCGCGCCATGCGGGCGCCGAACTGCGGCGCCTGGTGGAAACTCTGGATTGCCCGCTGGTGACCACGGCGGCCGGGAAGGGCGTGCTCGCCGAAAGCCATCCGGCAAACTTCGGCACCTCGCTCCCGTACCCGCCCGTCCAGAAGCTGATCGCCGATGCCGACGTGGTGCTCGCGGTGGGCACGGAGCTGGGAGAGACCGACATTTATTTCAGCACCCGACTGCCGCTCGGCGGCCTGCTCATCCGCATCGATGTCGACCCGGTGAAGCTTTCAGATCAGTACGGCGCCGATGTCCGCCTCTGGTCCGACGCGGCGAGCGCCTTGCGCTCCATCAATCAGGGCCTCGCGAGCCGTGCGCAGGATGCTCAGGCGCGCACCGGTTGGTGTACGGCGATCGGCGGAGCTGACAAATTTCGCGCCGACATCGACGCCGGCTTGGACGCCAAGGCGCGCGCGCAGGGGAGCGCGCTGCGCGCCATCAAGAGCGCCCTGCCCTGGGACGGCGTCGTGTTCAGCGACATGACGCAAATCGCCTATTTCGGCAATTACGCCTATCCGGTCGAGAACCCGGGACAGTGGTTCCACCCCTCCGGCTACGGCACCTTGGGATTCGCGCTGCCCGCGGCTCTCGGCGCCAAGATCTCGAGCCCGGCACGCGCGGTCATTGCGCTCGCAGGCGATTTCGGACTGCAATTCACCTTGGGCGAGCTCATGACCGCGGTCGAAGCCGGCCTGAGTCTGCCCATCGTCGTGTGGAACAATTCCGCGCTCGGGCAGATCCGCGACGACATGCTTGCCGCGGGGATTCCGCAGCTCGGGGTCATCGGGCGCAACCCCGATTTCGTCGGCCTCGCGCATGCCTGCGGCGCGCAAAGCTGCCGCGTGCACGACCCCGCCGCGCTCGGCGAGGCATTGAGGAGCGCGCTCGAGCATCCCGGGCCCACGCTCATCGAAGCCGTCGCCTCGAGCTTCGAAAGATGAGCCAGGTTGGCGGCGCTCAGTCCAGCAAGTCGCGAATCGCGGGCGAGGGATTACCGCCGCAAATCAGCACCAGGGCCTTGCGGCCCGCGTAGCGCTCGGCCTCCTTGAAATAGGCGGCCAGTGCAACGCCGCTCGAGCCTTCCATGGCCCAGCCCTGCGCATGGCCCCAGCGCATGGCGCTCAGGATCGCCTCCTCCGTGACCAGCACACCGTGATGCATGACCTCGCGGCATAGATCGAAGGTAATGGAGCCCTCCTCGACGCCGCCGGCCGTGCTCTCGCTCAGGGTGGGCAGCTCGGGCGCCTCGAAAATGCGTCCCGCCTTGATGCATTCGTACAGCACGGCGGAATTTTTCGGCCAGCAGCCGATCACCTCGGTCCGCGGCGAGCGGTGGTGCAGCAGAGTGCCGATGCCGCTGATCAGCCCGCCGCCTCCGGTAGCGATGAAGATGGCATCGAGGTCGGGAAGCTGCTTCATGAGCTCCACGGCGACGGTGCCCTGTCCGGCCACCACGTACGGGTCGTTGTAGGGCGACACGTAGCTGCGCCCGGTCTTGACGGCCGCCTCTCTGGCGGCGATTTCGGCAGCCAGCGGATCGTCTCCGATGAGCCGGATCCTCGCGCCCTGCTTGAGGATTTTCTCTTGCTTTCCCTGCGAAACCTGCGAGCTCAAGAAAACTTCGGCATCGATACCAAGAATTTTTGCCGCCGCCGCCACCCCCAATCCATGATTGCCGGTGGACGATGTGATCACTCCCGCAGCCGCGGCCTGCCGGCTCAAGCTCATGAGCTTGTTGGCGGCGCCGCGCAGCTTGAAGGAACCGGTGGTCTGCAGCTGCTCGAGCTTGGCGAACGCGGCGGGGGAAGATGGCGGCCGCCCGCCGAGAGGCAGCGGCACCACGGGCGTCTCGCGCACCACTGAATACACGCGCTGCGCGGCTTCATCGATCAAAGGCAGCACTTCGCTGGTCAACATGGCGGCACCTTGGGCTTTCCTCCCGAGTCAAACCTGGTTTAAGTTGGTAGTATTACAAAGATTGCGAGCGTAAATGCAATTCGTCACCAGGGGATAACATGAAAATCACAACGGGCGGCAGCGCGGCGCTCGGCGCCGCGCTGCTGGCATTGCCTGCGGCGTCGGCCATCGCGGCCGAACAAATCAAAGTGGTCGAGCGGCCGGTGGGCGAAACCACTGTCGATCTCGGACCCAAGGGCGATTCCATCGGCGACATGCTGGTATTCGCCAACGGCGTATTCGATGCGGCCAACAAGACCCAGCTCGGCAGCGATCAGGGCTACTGTGTGCGCACCATCGTAGGCAAGAGCTGGGAGTGCTTTTGGACGCTCATCTTGAAGGCCGGCCAGATCACCGTCGAAGGGCCGTTCATGGACGAGGGCGATTCGCTCTTCACGGTCACCGGGGGCACCGGCAAGTATGCGGGCGCCAAGGGCAGCATGAAATTGCATCCCCGCGACGCCAAATCCTCGAGCTACGACTTCACCTACGATCTACTCTAAATGGCCTATACACTCGACGATTGCCTGCGCAGCCGCCAGGACTTTCCCGCGCTGACGAAGCGCCCCGACCTGGCCTACCTCGATGGACCGGGAGGCGTGCAAGTTCCGCACGCCGTGATCGACGCCATGGCGGACATCTACGCCACGTGCAACGTCAACACTCACGGCAACTTCGAGCCCTCCCGGGAGCTGGATCGACGCTTGGAGACGGCACGCAGTGTGGTCGCGACGTTCCTCGGCGCCGAAAGCGGCGCCTGCATCTCCTTCGGTCAGAACATGACCACGCTCAACTTCAGCCTGAGCACCGCCATCGGCCGCTCACTGCAGAAGGACGATGAGGTGCTGATCACCCAGCTCGATCATGAGGCCAACCGCGGGCCGTGGCTCAAGCTGGAAGAACGCGGCGTGGTGGTGCGCGAAGTACGGCTGCGCGAATCCGGTGAATTGGATGCCGAGGACATGGCCGCAAAGATCACGCCGCGCACCAAGCTCTTCGCCATCGGCGCATCGGCGAATTCGCTGGGAACGGTCAACGATCTGGCTCTCGCGCGGCGCCTGACGCGGCAGGTGGACGCCCTGCTCTTGATCGACGCCGTGCACTACGCCGCGCATTTTCCCGTCGACGTCCAGGCGCTCGGTGCGGATTTCCTGCTGTGCTCGGCCTATAAATTCTATGGCCCCCACGTGGGCGTGCTGTATTCGCGCCCCGGTGCGCTCGATCGATTGGCCACCGATCGCTTGAGCGTGCAGGATCCCGCGGCGCCCTACCGCATAGAAACCGGCACGCTAAATTCCGCGGCCATCGATGGCGTACGCGCGGCGGTGGAATACATCGCGAGCTGGGGACAAGGCACCAGCCTGCGCGAGCGCATCGTCGACGCCATGATGCAGATCGGTGCGTACGAGCATGAGCTGGCGAAGAGCTACCACGACGCCTTGGGCCGCATTCCCGGCGTTCGAGTCTGGGGACCGGACTTCGCCCATGGCCGCGCGCGCGCGCCGACCGTCTCGATCACTCTGGACAAGACCACCGCCGGCGCAGCCGCCAAGTCGCTCGGCGACCAAGGCATCTGCGTCTGGGACGGAGATTTCTACGCGGCACGTCCGGTGCAAGTGCTCGGACTGGTCGAGCGTGGCGGGCTGCTGCGCACGGGAGTCTCCATGTACAACACCCGCGACGAATTGAACCGTCTGCTGTCGGGAATCGAACGGCTGGCCTGATCGCCCTGGAGGGCGCGCGGGCCGCGGCGCGGCGCAACCGGCCGGATGTTCGGCAAGCTGTACCATTCCCTACGGTTCGTGGTCAAATGGCGCATCGAATTCCAGCGAAGGGGGCAGGCCTATGCGACCCAGCAAATTGACGTATTACGCGGACTTCGTAGTCTATCCCGTGGTGATCACAGGACTGGCGGTGGGCGGACTGAGGCACTTGAGCTGGCAGAGCGGCGCCGAATGGCTGTGTGCCGCGATGACGGGCTTCGTGATCTGGACGCTGCTCGAGTATGTCCTGCACCGCTCGGTACTGCACAAAAAAACCTACTTCGCACCCTTGCACGGGGAGCACCACGCGGCGCCGCTGGCATTCATCGGGACTCCGGCCTGGATTAGCGTGTCGGTGCTCGGCATTGCCTTTTTGGTTCCCGGCTGGTTTTGGCTGGGGTTCAGCGTCGCCGACGGACTCACGGTGGGCGTGATGCTGGGCTACTGGTGGTACGGAGTGGTGCATCACGTGGTCCATCACCGCGCGAACACAGCATCGCCCTCTTATTTCAACAACCTGCGCGCCTGGCACATGCGTCACCATTACTCGCCGAAAAGCGGAAACTTCGGCGTCACCACCTCGTTTTGGGACCATGTGTTCGGCACCGCCATTCGGATCCACCGCAAGGCAACGGCGGCGCTTCCCTAGTCGTTGATCCTGCTCGTCGATTCTGGCCGTCGATCCGGGTCGTCGATCGTGGCCGTTGAACTTCGCCCAGGCGCCCATATCTAAAGTGGCAAGGGTCGATTTGACCTGCCGAGGGCCTGTTATGCGAAGACTCCTAGTTGCTGCAACCCTTGCCGCGGCCGTGACTTGCGCCGCGCTGCCGGCGTTTGCCGATGCCGATCCCACCTCCCAACAGATTTATGCGGCCGCGCAGAGCGGTCACCTCGACCAAGCCCAGCAGATGATCAGCCAGGTGCTGGCCGATCATCCGACCAGCGGCCAGGCGCATTACGTGCAAGCGGAACTGTATGCGCGGGAAGGCAAAACCGCCCTCGCGCGCTCGGAATTGAGCGCCGCCGAGCAATTGAAGCCCGGATTGCCCTTCGCCAATCCTCGAGCAGTTCAAGGACTCAAGGCGCAGCTCGGACTGACCTCCGGCACGATGGGCCCGACCATGATCAGGTCCGTTCCCGCGGCGCGGCCATTCCCCTGGGGCACGGTTCTCATTCTGGCCGGCGTGGTCGCCCTCTTGCTGATGGTGTTTCGCCGGCGCAATACTTATGTGCAGTACCCCGGCGCCGGCCCTGGCATGGGCGGCGCGCCCGGCAGCTACGGACCGGGCGGCTATGGCCCCGCTCCCATGGGCGGCGGCATCGGCTCCGGGATTGCGGGCGGGCTCGCCTCCGGGTTGGCGGTGGGCGCCGGCGTCGTAGCCGGCGAAGAGCTCGCGCATCATTTCCTGGACGGCGGCCATAGTGGCAGTGTCATCCCTCCGGCCGAGGCAGGCGACTCGAGCTTCAGCAATAGCGACATGGGCGGCTCCGACTTCGGCTTGAATGACCCAGGCTCGGGCTGGGACGACAGCGGCGGGGGCGGCGGCGACATGGGAGGCGGCGGCGGCGACTGGAGCTAGCCGGAGCTAGTACGGCCGCGCGTTCAGCGAGTCCGCGCGTTTAGCGAATCAGTTTGCGCGCGCTCAGCGAATCGGCCTCAGACCGGCGGCGCGGGGTGGAGAAAAGTCCACGGCGACGTTTCTCCGCCCGGTTCGCCCGGTATCTCGATCAACGCCGGGCCGCCCGCGGCCATGGCACCGCGCAACGCCGCGCCGAGTTCGGTCGCGTTCCGGGCGCGCGCGGCGGCAACTCCGAAGCTCTCGGCGAGTTTGACGAAGTCGGGATTTTGCAACTCCGCGCCCAGGATGTGGCCGGCGAAGGCGGTCTTCTGATCGCGCAGCACATTGCCGAAGCTGCGATTGTTGAACACCAGAACGATCAGGCCAATCTGGTGTTGGACTGCCGTCGCCAGCTCTTGCACGCCGAATAGAAAGCCGCCGTCCCCGTTGATGGATATCACTGTCTTGTCCGGATTCGCCACCTTGACTCCGAGAGCGGTCATGAACCCGAAACCCAGATTGTCCTGGTAGCCGCTCGAGACATAGGTTCGAGGCGTGAATACCGGAAAGGCAAATCGCGCCGTGAACCCCATCTGGCTTATTTCCTCGACCAGGAAGCCGGCCCGTGGCAGGGCGTCCCGGATCGCATCCAGATAACCCACCTGCGGGCGCACCGTTTCGAATTCCTGGCGGGCGAGCGCCTTGATGGCGCTGAACTCATCCGCGCGCGACGCTCGCCGGCCGGCGAGCGGCCGCAGGGCATCGATCAGCGCACGCGTGCCCATGGCGGCATCGGCCACCAGCCCCACGGTCGCCGAGCGGCGCGACATTTCCAGCGGATCGATGTCGATGCGCACGATGCGCAGCCCATCCGGAATTTTTCGCCAGCGCAGGTACTGCAGCTCCATGCGGGTACCGATGGCCACCAGCATATCGGTCTCGAGCCATGGTCGAAAACCGCTGCCGCAGGTCAACGCCAGCGGCGCATCGTCGGCGAGGATGCCGCGGCCGCTTCGGTGCGCCACGACGGGCGACTGCAGCAGTTGCGACAGCTCCTGAATTTCCTGCTGCGCGCCGAAGGCGCCGCCCCCGACCATGATCATCGGCCGTTCGGCCCGGGCAATGAGCTCGGCCGCGCGCCGCACGGCGTCGGGGTCCGCGGTGGGCGCGGGCGCCGGATCGCGCACCGCCGCGGCATTCACCGGCGCGGATTCGCCGAGAGTGTCCCATGGGCACTCGACCACCACCGGGCCGGGCCGCCCGCTGCGCAGGCGATGGAAGGCATCGGCCATGGTGCTCGACGCTTCGGCCGGATGATTGATGCGCAGCGCCGCCTTGGTCAGCAGTCGCAGAGTGTTCAGCTGATCGGGCAGCTCGTGCAGAATGCCGTGACCGCGGCCGATCTCGGACGAGGGAATCTCGCTGGTCAGGCACAGCACCCGGGCGCCGCCCGCCAAGGCGGTGCACAGCGCCGCCGTGGTATTGAGCACCCCCGGACCCGGCACGCAGGTGTAAACGCCGATCCCGCCGGTGGACTTCGCATAGCCATACGCCATGTAAGCCGCACCCTGTTCATGCCGGGTCACCATGAAGCGGATGCGGTCGCGCCGCTCATGCAGGGCATCGATGAGCTTGTAGGTGTGCGCGCCCGGAATGCCGAAGACGCAATCGATGCCGTGATCTATCAGCGAAGCCACGATGGCTTGCGCGCTATTCCATGTCGTGTGCATCAAGTGGTAAATCCAATCCAGCGGCCGAAGAATATGACTGCCAGCCAGGAGGCCAGCGATACGCCGCCCGCGAGGCGTGCCGCTCGCGGAGGCCTGCCCAGGTCCCAAGCGGCGACGCGGCGGTAGGCGCCGAAATGAAACACCAGCATGTTGACGGCGGCGAGCGCCATGCAGAGGAATTTCATACGGAAGTCGAAGTTGCCCGCATAGGTCACCGCCTTGGATATGAACATCATCGATCCGCTGAGCGCCGCGAACCCCCAGGCTGTCCAAGTCCAGGGCAGCGTCTCGCGCGTCAGCCGGGCGATCGAGGCATCGCGCGAGGTCCAGCCGAGCAGCCGCAGATCCACCATCACGATGGACCCGAACACCAGGGTCAATGCCAGCACGTGGCAGGTCTCAACGATGGGAAACACCCATTCGGTGCCCGGGTTATCGCCGCGCACCGCGGCGGCGAGCGGCAGGGCCTGCAAAAAATTGAGCACGCCCTGCAGGCTCATGGCGCGCCCATCACGTGTAGAACGGCGAGGTGTAGGCGATGAATCGGCCGCACACGATGATCGCAATCCAGAGAATCGATGAACCGATCGCAAACGCCCGGGCGCCGGCCGGGCGGGCGGCCGCCGCATCCCAGCGTGCGGCGTTGGCGCGAACCTTGCGTGCAAACACGGCCGTCATGGCCGCGGCGATGATGATCATGCCCATCTTGGCCCAAAATACCGGGGTGACGAACTGGCGCACCGGCTCGGCAATGGTCTGCACCGTTCCCGTGAACAGCAGCACCGCCAGCCCGCGCCACATCCAGGGCACGAGACTGTCGGTGAGCTGCGAGATGCTGCGGCCCGAGGCGCCGACCCCCAGCAAACGCAGGTTGATCATGAGCGCTGAGGTGAACACCACACAGATGCACACGATGTGAATGGCCTGCGAGGTGGGCACGATCCACAGATGATTCTGGAATTGCTGGCTGAGCGGCGTGCTCGCCATCCAGTCGGCGAATGGACGTAACATTGGATCCTCTCGGGCTCAATCGCGCAGCGCGGGCGGCGGCCGCCAAGCGAGCAGCATGGCACACAGGCTGCCGACCACGACCACCGGCAGCATACCGGTGAGCACATGGGAGGTCGACCTGCCGCCGAGCACCAGCAGGCCGCCCAGCAGCGGTCCAGCCACCGAGCCCATGCGTCCCGCCGCCACTGCAAAGCCGACGCCGGCGCCGCGGATCCGCGTGGGATAGCACTGCGGCGCATAGGCATAGAGAGTGGACTGCGCGGCCAGCACCGCGGCGCCGAGCACGAACACCACCATCGACACGACTGCCGCCTGTGCCGGCCCCACGGCCAGCAGCAGCATGAGCAAGGGCAGTCCGACGAAGGTGATCGACATTCCCCAGTGGCGCCAGCGCGTCTCGAGATGGGCTCCCATGAGCAGGGCCCCGAGGCATCCGCCGATATTGAAGGCAATCATGACGGCGGCCGACTGTGGTTTGCTGAGGCCGCTGCTCACCAGCAGAGTGGGCAGCCAATTGAGCAGCAAGTAAAGCGTCATGAGCGCAAAGAAAAAGCTCGCCCACAACAACAGCGTGCGCCGGGCACGCCCGTCGCCGAGAACTTCCAGCACGGAGCCGTCCCTACGCACCGGCGAGACGCCGGCCCGCAGCGCTTGAAATGCCTGAGACTCCGGCAGCAAGGCCGCCATGAGGGGCGCGACGATCAGCGGCGTGACACCGCCCAGCACGAAGATCCAGCGCCACTGTGCGGCGGCAATCAAGCTGGCGAGCAGGCTGGCCAAGGCACCGCCCAAGGGCATGGCGGAGTAGATGATGGTGACAGTGGCGCTGCGCCTATGCTCCGCGGCGCTCTCGGAACCGAGGGAGATCAAGTTGGGCAGCGATCCGCCCAAGCCGAGTCCGGCGAGCAGGCGAGACCAGATGAGCGAGTCGATGCTCCACGCCCACGCCGTGAACAGCGAGAACAGCCCGAACACGGCTGTCGATACGACCAATACGCGCTTGCGGCCGATACGGTCGGCCAAGCGGCCGCCGAAGGCCGCGCCAAAGATCAATCCCAGCGTGCTGGCGCTGAAAAAGTAAGTCAACGGCCCGCTGCCGGGATGAAAGTCCTGAATGATGCCGTTGGCGGCGACTCCCGCCGCCTGCAGATCGATGCCCTCGCACAGTGCGGCGAGAAAGCACAGAACCAGGGTGCGGGAGTTAGAGCCGGGCATCATTCCCCCCCGCTTGCGTCATTTAACACTAGGTAAAACAGCAATATACATGATGCTCGAGCGGACCTGCCGTAAACTCCTGTGCCGGGCCTAGAGTAAGTATGCCGTAAACGCAGCTGACAGAAACATCCGCATCGACCCATGACTACGCCCCCGCCCGCCGGATCGAGATTCATTCCCACGCTGGGGTACGTTCTGGATTTACTGGGGGTCGCGGTATTTGCGATCAGCGGCGCGCTCGCCGGTATTCATCGAGCGCTCGATCTGTTCGGCGTGGCGGTCCTCGCGGCGGTGACGGGCATCGGCGGTGGCACTGTGCGCGACGTGCTGCTGGGCCGTCATCCGGTCTTCTGGATCAAAGACGCCAGATACCTCTATACGATTCTCGCCGCGGCGGCGATTTCCATTCTGGGCCAGCGCTTCCTGCCCAGCCTGCAAACCGCCCTGCTCGTCGCGGACGCATTCGGCCTCGGCCTGTGCGCCTTGTCGGGCGCACGGATTGCCGAAGACGGCGGCTATCCATGGATCGTGGTCGTGCTGCTGGGCACCCTGTCCGGAGTGGCGGGCGGAGTGATTCGCGATGTGTTGAGCGGCGTGGTGCCGCTGCTCCTGCGGCGCGACATCTATGCCACTGCCGCCATCGCCGGCATTTGCTGCTATCTGCTGCTGCGGGCGGCGGGCCTGAAGCGCCCATGGCCCTTCCTCATCGGCATCGTCTCGGTGGTCGCGGTACGCTTGCTGGCAATCGCTCTGGGCTGGCAATTACCCGGTTTTTCGCAGACTCCGTAGCTCGCGGCGCGCGCTCTCTTCGCGGCTCCCATCCGTGGCGCGCTTCTATCCGCGGCGCGCTTCTATCCGCGGCGCGCTTCTATCCGCGGCGCGCTTCTATCCGTGGCGCGCGACGGCGCCCGCCACCGAATCGTGCAGCGCCTTCATGCCGAAGGAAATGTCCTGCACGATCCCGTCGACGAAGAAAGTGGGCGTGGCGCGAATGTGGCTGCGCCGCCCTCCTTCGACGTGCTCGCGCACTTTCTGCAGGTAAATGTGATCGTCCATTTCCGCGGCATAGCGCGCCATGTCGAGACCCAGATCCGCCGCATACCGGTGCAGTTCCTTGTCCTTGAGATGCGCCTGATTCTGAAATAGCGCAGAGTACATGGCCCAGAATTTCCCCTGCGCCGCCGCGGCCTCCGAGGCTTCCGCGGCCATCAGTGCGTGCGGATGGGCTTCCTGCAGCGGAAAGTGCCGGAACACGAAACGGATCCGGTTCGGAAAGCGCTCGAGCAGCAGCGTCGGCGTCGCCGCCGCCAGCTTGCAGCTCGGGCACTCGAAGTCGCCGTACTCCACCACGGTCACGCGGGCATGCTCCGAACCCTGCATGTGATCCATGGGCTCCACCGGAATGGCCAACGTATGCGAAGCTGCGTTCGGGCTCATGAATCGACTCCTGCGGCTGCCAAATTCAGCCGCGATGCGCGGGCAATTCGATCGGGCGGATTTTCACACGAATCAAGGACGATCGGCGCAGCAATTGCAGCTCGCCTTCTCGTCCTATCCAGTCGGCATCGAGCAGGCGCTGCAGACTGTCGATGCCATCCACGGCGGTCCCGTCGAGCGACAGCATGCGATCTCCGACCTCCACCCCCGCCCGCGCCGCGGGACTGCCGGCCACCAATTCCAGGACGTGCACCGCCCGGTTGCGCGTCAAGCCGAAGTGGCGCACCACCCGCGTCGCGATGGGCACCGTCGCGCCGGAGACGCCGATATAGGCGCGGCGCACCCGGCCGTGCGCGAACAGCTGCGCGATGACCCATTTCGCGGTGTTGATGCCGGTGGCGAAGCATATGGCCTGGGCTTGCGGAATCATCGCCGTGTTGACGCCGATCACCCGCCCCTTCGAATCCACCAGCGGGCCGCCGGAATTCCCCGGATTGAGCGCGGCGTCGGTTTGAATGACATCGTGCATGAGTCTGCCCGAGGTGGCGCGCAGGGTGCGCCCGAGCGCCGAGACCACACCCGTGGTCACGGTCTTGGAATAGCCGAGCGGATTGCCGATGGCGATCGCCACCTGTCCCACCCGCAGGGCCGCCGAATCGCCGAACTCCGCATAGGGCAGCGCCGCGGGCGAACCGATTCGCAGCACCGCCAAGTCCGAGTCCGGATCGTTACCGACCAAGTCGGCGCTGAAACGGGTATCGTCATTCAGGCGCACCGTGATTTCATCGGAGCCGTCCACCACATGGCTGTTGGTCAGCAGATAGCCGTCGGGGGTGAACAGAAATCCCGAACCGCTGCCATGCGCGGGACGGCTCGAACCCGGCGCGCCCCCGCCCTTGGGTGCGCCGCCGCCCGCCGTGCGCCGCGCGCGGTGTACCACCTCGATGAAGGTCACTGCCGGGGCCACGCGCTCGAGGGCACCGATCACCGCGCCCGAGTAGGCATCGAGCAGCGCGGCGTCGCCGTCGACTTCGCGGCTGGCCCATGCCACCGCATCGTCGTCGCTCGAGGGCTCCGGGCCTGCATTGTCCAGCTGCGCCGTCAGCATGTTCAGCTCAAGATGATTTTCGGTTTCTCGGCCAGCCCTTCCACGATGAGCCGGTTGACGCGGCGGACGAATATCGCCGGATCGTCGAGCTCACCGCCCTCCGCCAGCATGGCCTGGTCGTACAGCACATGCGCCAGATCCGCGAATGCGGCCTCGTCGGCGGCATCCTTGAGCCGCAGCACCAAGGGATGCTTGGGGTTCAGTTCCAGGGTCGGCAGGGTGGCGAAGGGATTGTTCTGGCCGGCCTGCTTGAGAATGCGGCCCATGCGCAGGCTCATGCCGAACTCTCCCGCCACCAGCACCGCCGGCGAGTCGGTCAGGCGCGCAGATACCTGCGCGCCGGCGATCTTGCCCGACAGGATCTTGGCGAGCCGCTCCGTGGTCTCTTTGAAGGCAGATTCGGCGGCTGCCTTCTCCGGAGTTTCAATGGCCGACGCCACGTCGGCGGCGCTGCTCGCGGCGTTTGCCAGCGGCTTGCCGTCGAACTCGTGCAGATGCCCCGCGACCCATTCGTCGATGCGGTCCGTCAGCAGCAGCACTTCCATGTCCTTGGCGCGAAAGCCCTCCAGATGCGGACTATTGCGCGCGGCGGCCAGGGTGTCGGCGGTCAGATAGTAGATGCTCTTCTGCTCCGCCTTCATGCGCGACACATACTTCTCGAGAGCGACCTCGGGGACATCGCCCGGCACCGCGGTCGAATGAAACCGCAGCAGCTTCGCGATCCGCTCTTTCTGGCCCGGGTCCTCGATGATGCCTTCCTTCAGCACCACGCCGAAACTCTTCCAGAACTCGGCGTATTCCTCGGGTTTGTTCGCCGCCAAATCCTCGAGCAGATCCAGCGAGCGCTTCACCAGTGCGGACTTGATCTTCTCGACGGTGCGGTTGTTCTGCAGCAGCTCGCGCGACACATTCAGGGGCAGGTCGGCGCTGTCGACCAGCCCGCGCATGAAGCGCAGGTACGGCGGCAGCAATTCCGCCGCCTTGTCCATGATGAACACGCGCTTGACGTACAGCTGAATGCCGCCCTTCTGCTCGCGCTCGAACAGATCGAAAGGCGCGCGCTTGGGCAGGTACAGGAGCGAGGTGTATTCGATGTTGCCTTCGACCTTGTTGTGCGCCCAGACTCGCGCAGCCTCGGAGTCGTGCGTGATGTGCTTGTAGAATGCCTGATAGTCCTCGTCGCCGAGTTCGGCCTTGGGCCGGGTCCAGAAAGCCTTGGCCTGGTTGACCGTCTCATCGGTCTCGCCCGCCTTCAGGACGATGGGCAGGCTCAGGTGGTCCGAATACTTGCGCACCAATTGGCGCAGCCGCGCCGGTTCCAGGAATTCCTTGTCCTCCTCGCGCAGGTGCAGCACCACCTCGGTGCCGCGGTCAGCCTTGTCGTCCTCTTGAATCTGGTACTGGCCTTCGCCATCCGATTCCCAGCGCACGGCGGGCGCATCGGCGCGCTTCGTGAGCACCGTCACCTTGTCGGCGACGATGAACGCCGAATAGAAACCCACCCCGAATTGTCCGATCAACTGGGCGTCCTTGGCGGAATCTCCGCTCAGGGTCTCCAAGAACTTCTTGGTGCCGGAACGCGCAATGGTGCCGAGATTGTCGATCACTTCGGCTTCACTCATGCCGATGCCGTTGTCCTTGATGGACAGGGTGCCGGCCGCGGCGTCCGGAGCCAGCGTGATGGTGAGCGCGTCCGAGCCCAGCAGATCGGGCTTGGCCAGCGCCTCGAAGCGCAGCTTCTCGCAGGCATCCGAGGCATTGGAAATGAGCTCGCGCAGGAAGATCTCCTTGTGCGAGTACAGTGAATGGATCACCAAGCGCAATACCTGCTTGGTTTCGGCTTGGAATTCTTTTGTCTGCGGCTGTGTTGTGCTCGTCATGGCCTTGGGATCTGTTCGTTGGATGTGGGCGCCGGGCGCCCGAGTGAAGTGGGGCCGCCGCCGATTTCTTCAAGATATCACGGCCGCTGCCGCCCTCGGCGTTGCGCACGTCGCGTCCCTGGTCGCGTCCTTAGTCGCGTCCTTGGGGCCAGCCGGCGCGCGCATCGAAGTTGAATTCCCGCTTCATGCGCTCGTAGGCCTCTTTGGCCTGCGCGGATTGCGCCGCCGGAGTCACCAGCTTGACGATGACGAATTGGTCGCCCCCGGGGTTGCCGGGTAGACCGCGCCCGCGCAGGCGCAGCTTTTGCCCGGATTGCGCCCCCGCGGGGATGGTCAACTCGACGGTGCCGCCCAGGGTGGGCACCGCCACCTTGGCCCCCAAAGCCGCCTCCCAGGGTGCCAGGGGCAATTCGATGTACACGTCCTTGCCCTGCAGGGTGTAGAGAGAATGCGGGCGCAGCCTGATGCGGAATATCAGCGAGGCGTTGCCGCTCGTCCCCGCAATGCGCAGCGACTGCCCCTCGCCCACTCCCGGCGGGATTTGCACATCGACGGAACGCGAACGGCCTGCCTCGTTGAGCATGACCCGCCGTTTCGTGCCGGCAAAAGCCTCCTCCACGGTCACATCCAGATAGCCCGCATCCGCGTCCGGGGCAGGGGCCCCTGCCGCACCGCCGAAAAGGCTGGAAAAAAAGTCGCTGAAGCCGTTCAGATCCGAAAAGCGCTGGCTGCCGGAGTGCCCGAAACGCTGCGACCAGTCCGGCGGGGGCCGAAATTGCTGGCCGGGCCGATAGTCGCGCCCCAGTTGATCGTAGGCGGCGCGCTTGTCCGCGTCGCGCAGCACCTCGTAGGCCTCTTGAACCTCCTTGAATTTGCTCTCGGCGTTCTTTTCCTTGCTGACGTCGGGGTGATATTTGCGCGCCAGCTTGCGATAGGCGCGCTTCACCGCCTCCGCGTCGGCGCCGCGGGCCACGCCCAGAACCTCGTAATAATCCTTATATTGCATGCCCAACCTTCGCAATAATAAATCTTTAAATTACAAACAGATAGCCGCTAGTGACCGCTGTGCGGTCATTCTGGCCTCGGGGGCCTGGGCCCTCATTGAGCGGAGCTTCTTGAAAATGATCCCAAACGTCCCGACCATGGTAGAGCGGCGTTACCATATTGCGGTTAGTTTCCCCAAACAAAAGCCTCATGAAGCGCATTTTCCTATTTCTCGTGACCAACTTGGCCGTGCTGGCCCTGCTCTCCGTGGTGCTCTTCATCATCGAGTCGCTTTTCGGCGTGCGCCTGGGAGGCGGGGGACTGGGCGGACTGCTGGTTTTTGCGGCGGTTTTCGGCTTTGGCGGCGCGCTGATCTCCCTCGCGCTGTCCAAGTGGACGGCCAAGCGCATGATGGGCGTGCGCGTGATCGAGGCGCCGCAGTCGGACCTGGAGAGCTGGCTTCTGGCCAGCGTCAAGCGCCTGGCTGATCAGGCCCGGGTTGGCATGCCGGAGGTCGGCATTTTCGACGCCGCGGAGATGAATGCTTTCGCCACCGGCGCGCGGCGCAACTCCGCCTTGGTGGCCGTGAGCAGCGGCCTGCTGCGCAGCATGTCGCGTTCCCAGGTCGAAGCGGTCCTGGGTCACGAAATCACGCATGTCGCGAACGGTGATATGGTTACCCTCGCCCTGCTGCAAGGTGTGTTAAACACATTCGTGATATTTCTGGCGCGCATCATCGGTAGCTTCGTCGATCGAGCGTTGTTCAAGAATGACCGGGGGCAGTCCGGCATCGGGTTCTTCCTCACCACGATGGTGGCACAGATCGTACTCGGAATATTCGCGAGCATGATCGTCAGCTGGTATTCGCGGCGCCGGGAGTTCCGCGCGGATCGAGGCGGCGCCAATCTTGCCGGTACCGGCAGCATGATCGCGGCGCTCGAGGTATTGAAGCGCAGCCAAGGGGAGCCGATGCCGCCGCAAATGCAGGCCTTTGGAATCAATACCGGCGGGGGCCGCGGCTTCATGCGGCTGTTCATGAGCCATCCGCCGCTCGATGAACGCATCGCGGCCCTACAATCTTAGGAACTTAAGATGACCCCAGAAAACGAAATCGCCGTCGAGGCGCCCACGGCCGAGCGTATGGGTCGCGAGCTGTCGCGCTGGTTCGGCAACAGCGACTTCGCGACGCGGCCCCGCGATCCGGTCACGCTGGGCGAGTCGGGCAAGCACATCGATTGGGCGCGGGTACTGCCTTTTTTGGCCATGCATGCTGTCTGCCTGGCGGTGATCTGGGTGGGCTTCAGCTGGGTGGCGCTGTCGGTCACTCTGCTGCTTTACGTGGTGCGCATGTTCGCCATCACGGGCTTCTATCATCGCTATTTTTCCCACCGCACCTTCAAGACTTCGCGCGTGGGGCAATTCATATTCGGACTGCTGGGCGCCTCGGCGGTACAGCGCGGTCCGATCTGGTGGGCGGCGCATCATCGCCACCACCATGTTCACTCCGACAAACCGGACGATGTGCACTCTCCCGTGCAGCACGGTTTTTTCTGGAGCCACATGGGCTGGTTCATGTCGCACAAGCATTTCGCGGCGGATCTGTCGCGGGTGAAGGATTTGCTCAAGTACCCGGAGCTGCGCTTCCTGGATCGCTTCGACATCGTCGTTCCCACCGTTCTGGGAGTCGGCGTCTTCCTGCTGGGAGTGCTGCTCAAACACCTCGCGCCGGGCCTGGGCACCAATGGCTGGCAAATGCTGGTGTGGGGCTTCTTCGTGTCCACCGTGGCCGTCTACCACGGGACTTACACCATCAATTCCCTGTCCCATGTATTCGGCCGCCAGCGCTACAAAACCGGCGACGCCAGCCGCAATAACGTGTGGCTGGCCATCATCACCCTGGGCGAGGGATGGCACAACAATCACCATCACTACCCCGCCTCCGTGCGCCAGGGCTTTTACTGGTGGGAATTCGACATCACCTTCTACATGCTGAAGCTGATGTCCTTCCTCGGGGTGATCTGGGACCTCAAGCCCGTCCCGGCCGCCATCCGCGAAGGCAACGGCAAGCGTTTCTAAACGCGCACCCGCGCTCTCGCACCGTTCATGCTGCGCAGGCCCGATGCAAAAACCGTAGACGAGCTCAAGGCCGCCGTCGGCGAGGGATCCTGGCTCGCCTCCCCGGAGGCCGTGGAGCCCTACCTCAGCGACTTTCGGCGCCTCTACCACGGCGCCGCCGCGCTGGTGCTGCTGCCGCGTAGCGTCGATGAAGTGGCGCAGATCCTGCGCATTTGCAATCGCGAGGAAGTGGCCGTGGTGCCCCACGGCGGCAATACCAGCTACTGCGGAGGCGCCACTCCCGATGAAACGGGCGCGCAGATCGTGCTCTGCCTGCGCCGCTTGAATCGGGTGCGGCAGGTCGACGCCGCCGACTATTCAATGATCGTCGAGGCCGGCTGCACGCTGGCCGAGGCGCAGACGGCCGCGCGCGACGCGGACCGGCTCTTCCCTTTGAGTCTGGGTTCGGAGGGCACGGCGCAGATCGGCGGCAATCTCTCGACCAACGCCGGGGGCACGGCGGTACTGCGCTACGGGATGATGCGCGACCTGGTGCTGGGCCTGGAAGTGGTTCTCGCGGACGGCCGGGTTCTCAGGGGACTGAAGAGCCTGCGCAAGGACAACACCGGCTACGACGTGAAATCCTTGTTCGTGGGCGCCGAAGGCACGCTCGGCGTCATCACCGCCGCGTGCCTGAAGCTCTTCCCGCAGCCCGCCGACACGGCCACGGCCCTGGCCGGCATCGACTCCCCGCAGCATGCCTTGGATCTGCTGGCGCGCCTGCGCACGGCAGCGGGCGATCAAGTGACCTCGTTCGAATTGATGCCCCGCCTGGCCGTGGAACTGACGGTGAAGCATGTGCCGGGAGTCGCCGATCCCCTCGAGCAGGGTACGCCCTGGTACCTGCTCATCGAGCTCAGCTCGCCGAATCCGCGGCAGGAACTGCCGACTCTGTTGACCGCCACTCTCGAGGAAGCGGTCGCCGCGGGCACCGTCCGGGATGCCATGCTGGCCTCCTCCCTGTCGCAGGCCCAAGCCATGTGGAAATTGCGTGAATCGGTGCCCGAGGCCCAGCGCCGCCATGGCGCCAGCCTCAAGCACGATGTCTCCGTGCCGGTCTCGGCCATTCCCAAGCTCATCGAGGAGGGGGCCGCGCTGGTGCGGCGCCTCGCTCCCGAAGGGGACGTGGTGTCCTACGGCCATGCCGGCGACGGCAATCTGCACTTCAATGTGAGTCAAAAGCCGGACGCCGACATCAAGAGCTTCGTCGCCCGTGGGCCGGTGCTCGAGCTGGCGATGTTCGATCTGGTCGAGAGCCTCGGCGGCAGCATCAGCGCCGAGCACGGCATCGGACGCCTCAAGGCCGCCGAGTTCGCCCGCCGGGCGGACCCCGTGGAACTCGCGGTCATGCGTCAACTGAAGCAGGCGCTGGATCCGAGGGGCATCATGAATCCGGGCAAGGTGCTGTGCGCAACCTGATTCTGCCGATCCGCACCGCCCGCCTCCTGCTGCGAGAATTCGTTCAATCCGACTTTCGCGCCGTGTATGCCTATTCCTCGGATTCGCGCGTCACCCGTTATCTCTTTTTCGGACCCCGCGACGAGGATAGCACCGCCGAGTATCTCGACGGCCTGCTGGCCTCGCAGCGCGAGCGGCCGCGCACCCGATTCGAGTTGGCAGTCGAGGAAATGGAGTCGGGGCGCGTGATCGGCGCCTGCGACCTGTCCTTCATCGAGCGCAATGTCGTCGACCTGGGATACATGCTGGGCTACGAGAATTGGGGCAAGGGTCTTGCCACCGAGATCTCGCTCGCCCTCATCGATGCGGCATTTTTCGATTTGCGCGCCGAGCGCGTCATTTCAACGGTGGACGTCAACAACAGCGCCTCCATCCGAGTTCTCGAGAAAATCGGCATGCGCTGGGAAGCCGTATTTCGCAAGCACCGCCGCGCCAAGAACCGCTGGTGGGACTGTCACCTGTTCGTGTTGCCGCGCGAAGTATGGGAGGCGTCGCGGCCGGCCGATGCGGTGGATCTAGATCGCGCCCATCGCAGCTGAGGCAATGCGTTGACCGGCGGGCGTCAGTAGCCGTTCGCGTCGATCGCGCACTATTGCATCGATCGCGCACTATTTCGACGATCGACTGTCTTTCTCGTCCGCGGCCGCTTGCTCGCGGGCACGTTTCGCGGCCCTCTGTAGCACCGCGTCGTCCGGCATGCCGGTGCGGCCGCTGCGGCGCAGCGCCAGCAGGCCGCCGAGCAGCGCACCCGTCACCAGAACGATGATGATGATTGCCTTGAACACCTCGACCTTCCGTGCAACTCGACCATGGTCGCCGTCAGCGCGACCCTGCCCCTGCCTTGCCCCCGCCACCGCCCGCATCCCCGGCGGCGCGATCATCCTCGCGCACCCGGATCAAGCCTTCTTGCGCTGCGCTTGCCACCAGCCGCCCGTCGCGGGAGAACACGCTGCCGCGCGTGAACCCGCGCGCACCTGACGCACTGGGGCTGTCGATCGCATACAACAGCCAATCGTCCACGCGCACGCTGCGATGAAACCACATCGCATGATCGATGCTGGCAATGATGAGCTTGGGAGAAATCATGGATATGCCATGGGGCTTGAGCGCGGTGTCGAGCAGGTGAAAATCCGAGACGTAGGCCAGCAGGCAGCGGTGCAAGGCCTCATCGTCCTCCAAGCGGTCCACGGCACGGAACCAAATGTACTTCAGAGGCTCGGATTTATCCTGCCGCAGCGGGTCAGGCGGCTGCACCGGGCGAAACTCGAAGGGGCGTTTTTGCTCGAGCATCCTGCGTGCGGCCGGCGGCAACCGATCGGCCACGCGGCGATAATAGGATTCCACATCGGGCAGGGATTCCGGGAGCGGCACATCCGGCATCGGACTCTGGTGATCGAGGCCGCTCTCGGCCAGCTGGAATGAGGCCGACATGTTGAAGATCTGCCGGCCGTGCTGAATGGCGATGACCCGCCTCGAGGAGAAATGCTTGCCGTCCAGCGCCCGGTCGACCTCGTAGACGATGGGCGAATCGAAATCGCCGCGGCGCAAAAAATAGGCGTGCAAGGAGTGCACCGAGCGGCCTTCCACCGTTGCCGTGGCGGCTACCAGCGCCTGGCCCAGCACCTGCCCGCCGAAAACCTGCGGGCTGCCGATGTCCCGACTTTCGCCTCGAAACAGATCCAATTCGAGCCGCTCGAGCGTCATCACCTTGATCAAGTCATCGAGCAGCTGATTCATCAGATCCCGCCCGACTGGGAATCGGGTTCGGCCCCCGCAACGCCCAGCCGTTTCTGCATGATGGGGCTCGTGGTGGTGTATTGCAGGAACTGCCGCTTCTCGGGAAACAGGTGATGCTGAATCGCGAACGCCGTCAGCGCGGCCTCGTGGAAGCCGCTCAATATGAGCTTCTTCTTGCCCGGATAGGTATTGATGTCGCCGATGGCGAAGATCCCCGGGACGCTGGTTTGGAACTTCTCGGTGTCGACCTTGAGCGCCCGCTTTTCCAATTCCAGGCCCCATTCGGCAATGGGGCCGAGCTTCGGATGCAGCCCGTAGAATGCGAGGATTCGATCGGCGCCGATCTGCAGATCCCGGCCGTCAGCCGTGTGCACGTCCAACCCCACCAGCTTGCCATCATCCGTGCGCAAGCCCGCCGCCTGGCCCTCCAACACCTGCATCTTGCCGGCGCCGACCAGCTCGCGCATGCGCGCAACCGTGGCGGGAGCCGCGCGAAATTCCGCGCGACGATGCAGCAGCGTCAGGGAGCGGGCCTGGCCGCACAGCGCCACCGTCCAATCCAGGGCCGAATCTCCGCCGCCGCAGATCAGCAGGTCGCGCCCATGAAAATCGGCGGCCGACTTCACCCGATAGTGAACGCTGCTGCCCTCGAATGCTTCGACCCCGGGCAATCCTAAGCGCCGCGGCTGGAAGGAACCGACTCCCCCGGCAATCACCACGGCGCCGGCAATGAGACGGGTACCGCCGGAGGTGGCCACATGGAACTTGCCGCCCTCGAGAACCCTCACCTCGGTCACTTCCTGTCCCAAATGGAAGGTGGCGTGAAACGGCTTGGCCTGCGCCAGGAGCCGGTCGATCAATTCCTGGGCTCCGCAAATGGGCAGCGCAGGGATGTCGTAGATCGGCTTGTCCGGATACAGCTCGGTGCATTGGCCGCCCGGCTGCGCCAGGGAATCGATGATATGCGTGCTGATGCCGAGAAGGCCCAGTTCGAAGATCTGAAATAGTCCGACGGGACCTGCGCCGATTATGACCGTTTCGACCTGTGTGGGGGCGGCCTGTGCCGCACTGGGGTTTTCCGACATGTCGCCTGATTCCTTAAGTTTTCCGCCCAAAGCGGCGGCAAATTGTAGCTGAATGCCCATTCCGGCACCTGTTTTGGTTTGGACGGCTCAGGCAACCAGATTCGGTCCGCAGGGTACTTATGTACGAGAGTGAATCCCACATCCGACAGGAAGGCGACGATGCACGCGAAAGTCAGTTCACCCCCCCCAGCGCTGGACGGCGGACGCGAGTCGACCCGCCCGATTCGCGCCCTGACCCGCGGCCTCGACGTGCTGATCGAGCTCAATCGCCTGGAACGGGGCGCCATCAACACCCTGGCAGCCGCCGTGCGCTTGCCGCGCACCACCACCTACCGGATCCTGGAAACGCTGCGCCTGGCCGGATATGTCGAGCGCGACGAGCAGGACGACTGCTACCGGCCGACCATCATGGTGCGCGCCCTATCGGAAGGTTTCGACGACGAAGCCATGGTTGCGCACCTCGCCAAACCGCATCTCGCCGCTCTCGGCGCGCAAATCGTCTGGCCGGTGGCCGTCGCCACCCCGTCCGGTGCCACCATGATGATTCGCGAGGCCACCGACCGCCACAGCCCGCTCGCGCTCGAGCAGTACCGGGCCGGCGTCCGCGTGCCCATGCTCGGTTCCGCGGCGGGGCGCGCCTACCTGGCTTTCTGCTCGGGCGAGGAGCGCGACGCGCTGCTCGAGTTGCTGTCTCATTCATCGCTGCCCGAGGATCGCATGGCGCGCAGCCGCACGGAAGTGGAGCGGCTGCTCAACGAAACTCGCAGCCAAGGTTATGGCATGGCGCACCGCGCGCGGCGCGTGTCGGAGGAGACCAGTCTTGCCATACCGGTGCGCGCCAAGGATAGAGTGCTCGCCACCGTGACCGTGCGGTATGCCGCCACGGCGGTGCCGCTGCGCACCGCGGTCGAGCAATTCCTGCCGAAGATGCGGGAAGTCGCGCACCGGATCGAGTCTGAATTCGTCTAGCCTCGCGCCGCTACTTTCTCAGGACCCTGCCAACGCCGCCCGAGATGAGCGAGGTGACGTCGAGCAGTGCGCCCGCCATGGCCAGTCCGTCCGGCGCCGCGAGATAGCGGGGCCGCCAGCTCGGCAGGAATTTTTCTTTGTATTTTCGCAGACCCTCGAAGGGATAGAACATCTCGCCGTAGCGCTGCACGACGCGGCCCAGCTTATGCCAGGTCGGCGCAAGGGCATGCTCCTCCAGGCCCGAGAGCGGAGCCATGCCCAGATTGAACCAGTGAAAGCCGTTCGCCTTGCCCCACAGCATGCACTCGGTCAACAGATAATCGATGACTCCCTTCGGTGCATCGCTGCCATAGCGCATGAGATCCACCGATAATTCGTTCGCGCCGCCGCGCCACAAATTGGCGAAGGCGACGATGGCGCCGCCGCGGCGCACCACGCCGCAGTCGAAGTTCGCCAGGTATCGCTCATCGAAGAACCCCAGAGAAAAGCGCTTCTCGGCCGTATTTTTCTCCGCCAGCCAGGCATCGGACACGGTTCGCAGCTCCCCCAGGCTGGCAGCCACATTGGTGCGAGGAATCACTTCGAAGGACGCGCCGTCGCGGTTCGCGCGCCGGCACGCCTGGCGCAGATCGGCGCGCTGGGCGCCGTCGAGGGTCAGCGTGTCCAGGGGTACGCGTGCCTCTTCGCCGAGCTTGCTCAAGGTCAGCCCCAGATCGATGTACAAGGGCAGGTTCTGCGGCTTCACCTGATAGAACACCGGCGAGACCGCCATCACGTCGCAGTTCTCGAGAAATTCCCAAGCCAGGGCTTCGCAGGCCTCGGGCGGCCCGACCGGATCGCCCATGGCCACCCAGCTGTTGCCCGAGACTTGGTACATGATGAATGCCGTGCGATCGGCGTTGAACATCAGGCTCTTGTCGCCGAGCAAGGCCAGATTGGCGATGGTGTCGTCGCCCTGCGCGATCAGCGCAGCGGCGCGTTCCATGTCGGCCTCGTGCGGAGCCGACCTGGGCGGTGCTGCCGGCCGCAGCAGGCGCCACAATCCATAGGCCGCGGCGATCATGGCCGCCAGCAGCGAGGCACGCAGGCTGCGCGGCGCCGAAGCGCCGAAGGCGAACTCCCACCAAAGCTGGTTGTCGTAGGGCACGTGCCGATAGGCGAATATCACCAGCCACGCGACGGTGATGAGCACCAAACAGAGCGCGACGATCCAGGGGCCCGAATAGTGCTGCTCGATCAGCGATGCGCGCCGCTGAAAGCGGCCCCGAGCCGATATCAACATGGCGACGACGATGGCGAGGATGGTGGCTTCCTCGTAATCGAAGCCCTTGAGCAGGGACAGCAATATTCCGGCGCACAGCAGCCAGATGGTCAGCCACCAGGCCGCATCGAGGCGGCGGTACAGGCCATGGGCGATGATCAGCAGCCCCACCCCCACGGCGCTGCCGAGCAAGTGCGAGAGCTCCAGGATGGGCAGCGGCACGAAGCCCCGCAGCATGTCCAGGCGGTTGCCGAGGCCGGGCGTCGCGCCCGAGAACAGCAGCACGGCACCGGCCAAAAAAGTCGCGATCGAAATGGCCTGCGGAGTGACCGCGGTCAGAAAAGTGCGCCCGAGCCGCACCAGCCGCACCGCCGGTCCGCGGTGCACCCATATCTCGTGCGCGCCCAGCAGCGCGAGAGCCACGATGAAAGGCGCGAAGTAATAAATGGCGCGATAGGCGACCAGGGCCCCCAGCAGCTTGACCTCCGGCACCGAGCCCAGCAGCAGCAGCAAGACCGCTTCGAACACGCCGATGCCGCCGGGCACATTGCTGATGATGCCGGCGGCGATGGCGATCAAAAAGACGCCGGCAAACGCGGCGAAGCTGATCCCCGCATGGTGCGGCAACAGCACGAACAGCACGCTGGCCGCGCACAGCAGGTCCGCGCAGGCCACCGCGACCTGCGCAAAGGCGATGCTCGGCTTGGGCACCGGAATCTCGAAGTTGCGAAACCGCAGCGGCTCATGCCGCGTGCACACCAGCCACAGATAGGCCGCGACGGCCGCAAGCAACAGGCCGCCGGCGAACATGGCGATCCAGGCGTGCACGTGCAGCACCGAACTCGACATGCCGGCCTCTGTCAGCAGCGACAGACCCAGCAGAAATCCGGCCCCGAGCAGAAATGTGACCGAGCCGAACGCGATGATGGTGGTGATCTGCTTTGCGCCCAGCCCGAGAGCGGAATAGGCTCGATAGCGCACTGCCCCGCCGCTCAGCGTGTTCATGCCCACGTTGTGGCCGATGGCGTATCCCATGAACGATATCAGCGCGATGCGCGGATAGGGCACGCGCGCGCCCGCGAAGCGTACGGCCAGCGCATCGTACAGCGTCAAGCTGCCGTATCCCGCCAGCGTGAACAGGCCGGCCCGCAGGACTTTCACCGGGGGAATGGCCTGAACACGCTCGAGGACGTCCTGCCAGCGGTACTGGCCGAGCAAATGATGCAGCCAGAACAACGCCAGCCCGAACAGGGCAATGCCCAGGATGGTGGTCCACGCGGGGACCTTGTGAGCTGTGACCGAGTGTGCCAAGAGAGGTATCGTAACAGGGCCTCCCAGGCAACGCTGCAAACTGCTAGGGTTGGCCTTTGTCTTTCCGGACCGATCACAAGGGGTAGCCCACGCATGAGTTCCACCACCGATGGCCGAGAGTCTTCCATGGACTCGACACAGATTTATCGCGAGGAGACCTTCACCGACCGCAAGGTCGGCACCATCCGGCGCCTGACGCCGGTGGCCGCGGACGGCTCGACGGATGCCGCGCGGCCGGTGATATTCGTCGGACAGGCACAGGTCATGACGCCGATGGGCGCCCTCCCCATCAGTTTTGAACTCGAGGCCGTATCGTTGGACGTGGCGATCGAGAAGTTCGGCGCGGCCGCGGAACAGGCCGTGCATCAAACCATGCGCGAACTGCAGGAAATGCGCCGTGAGCAGGCATCGTCGCTGGTCATTCCCGATGCCGCCGGCGGGTCGCTGCCGAATCCGGGCGACCTGCTCGGCCGCGGCCGGCCGCGCCGCTAGCTCGGCACGGTGCCGCCGCCCTGGCTTTCCAATTCGTCCCAGCGCGAGTAGGCGCGCTCGAGGTCTGCAGCCAACGACTGCAAGCGCTGCAAGGCGGCCGCGCCCTTCGGGTCGTTTCCCTGGAATAATGCGGGGTCGGCAATCGCCGCCTGCAGCTCGAGCTGCTCGGCCTCGAGGCGCTGGATTTGCTCCGGCAGGGCCGCGAGTTCGCGCTGCTCATTGTAGGACAGCCGGCGCGCCTTGGAATTGGGCGCGGCAGCCGCAGGCGCGGCCGCAGCTGCGGCCTGCGGCGGGCGCGTCTTGGGCGCAGCGGCGGTCCTGCGCTGACGCAGCCAGTCGCTGTAGCCGCCCACATATTCATTGACCTGTCCGCCGCCTTCGAATACCAGAGTGCTCGTGACCACGTTGTCGAGAAACGCTCTATCGTGGCTGACGAGGAGCAAGGTCCCCGCATAGTTCGCCACCATCTCCTCCAACAGCTCCAAGGTATCCGCGTCCAGATCGTTGGTCGGCTCGTCCATCACCAGCAGATTGCTCGGCCGGGCGAACAGGCGCGCCAGCAGCAAGCGATTGCGCTCTCCGCCCGACAGCATGCTCACCGGCGCGTGCAGTCGTTCCGGCGGAAACAAGAAGTCCCGCAAGTAGCCCGAGACGTGCCGCGGACGGCCGTCGATGGTCACCGTATCGCCGCTGCCGCCGGTGACATTGTCCATGATGGAGGCCGCCGGATTCAGCTGCTCGCGCTGCTGATCGAAGTACGCGGGCAGCAGGCCGGTGCCGCGGCGCACCGTCCCCGAAGTCGGCTCGAGATCGCCCACCAGCAGTTTGATCAGAGTCGTCTTGCCGCAGCCGTTCGGGCCGACGATGCCGATCCGGTCGCCGCGCATGATGCGCGCGGAGAAATCCGCGATGACCGGCGCTGCGCCGAAAGTCCGGGTGAGGTGCACCGCCTCGAACACCAGCTTGCCGGACTGCGCCGCATCCTGCGCACGGATCTCCACCTGCCCGATGCGCTCGCGCCGCTCGCGACGCTGGATGCGCAGCTGCTCGAGTGCGCGCACCCGGCCCTCGTTGCGGGTGCGCCGCGCCTCCACACCCTTGCGTATCCAGACCTCCTCCTCGGCGAGCTTCTTGTCGAACAGCGCAGCATGCTTTGCTTCGACTTCGAGCGCCGCGCGCTTTTGCACGACATACTCATCGTAGTTGCCGGGCCACACGCGCAGCTGCCCCCGATCGAGTTCCACGATGCGCGTCGCCAGGCGGCGCACGAAAGCGCGGTCATGGCTGATGAACAGCAGCGCACCCGCGAACTCCAGCATCATCTCCTCGAGCCAGGTGATGGCCTCGATGTCCAGGTGATTGGTGGGCTCGTCCAACAGCAGCAAGTCCGGCGCCGTGACCAATGCGCGCCCGAGCATGACCCGCCGACGCCACCCACCCGACAGTTCGGACATGGCCGCGTCCGGCTCGAGCTGCAAACGTGAAATCACTTGATCCGCCTGCACTTCGGCCTGCCAATCGCCATGCACGCCGTCATCGCCGCGCGCCCGCGCAGCGTCGTGCACGCCCGCACCGCCGCGCGCTCCCGCATCGTTGCCGAAGCCGCCCATGATCACCTCGCGCACCGAAGCCTCGCTCGCCGGCGACACCTCTTGTGCCAGGCTGGCCACCCGCGCGCCGGGGCGCACCCACACCTCGCCGGCATCGGGAACGATCTGCCGCATGATCAGCTGCAGCAGGGAGGACTTGCCCTCGCCGTTGCGCCCGAGCAGGCAGACCCGTTCGCCCTTGCGGATCTGCAGGTCCACACGGTCCAGCAGGGGTTTGAGGCCGAAGCTCAGGGAAACTTTGTCGAGGCGGGCGGTGGGCATGAGGCCGCGTATAGTAAGCGGCTTCGGATCAATAACCCAGCCACACCGAAATGTAGAAGCCGCGCTGCGCGGCCTTGCCGGCGATGGGACCCAGGTCGGCCCAGGCCGTGGTCACCGTGAAGTTCTTCACCGGCGCCCAGGCAAGAAACACATCCTCGGCGCCGGTTTCACGGAACGCGCTCAAATCGTTCGGCTTGTCGCGATATTCGGCTCCCAGCAGCACATCGTCGTTCAACCACACGGCGCCCGACACTTCCGGGTTGAGAGAGTAGCCGCGGCCGTCGCCGCCGAATCCGAGCAGGCCGAACTGATTGGCGCGGGTCCGCCGCAGCGTCGCATCCAGGATGACGTTGTGGCCGTCGAGGGCCGCGAAATACAACTTCGTGGCGCAAATGTACCAGTCCACATCCTCGCCGCGCGCTGCGCCGACGGCGCGCGGGATCTGATCGAAGTCCAGAGTCTGCTTCCACTGCGCGCCCGCCGAGATCTGCGGCAGCCACTCGTCGGGCTCGAATACGGCATCGCCCGCCAATCGAACCTTCAATCCGACGATGTCCTGTCCGAGGGTCAGCCCGGGAATGACCGAACCCGCATCGAATCGCTGGCGCGCCGCCGAGATCTCCACCCGGTTGTCGACTCCCAGGCTCGCCCCCTGCGTGCGCAGCGCGAAATCCTCGGTGGAGACATAGGTCGCAAATGCGGAGGCGCCGATTTCAACGTCGGTCCCCAGGCCGCCGATGAGCGCCCAGGGAACGAGGCCGCCGCCGCCGGCCCCCTCGATCTGGCTGACGGCTCCCGTCCACTCCAGCCGATCCCCGGCGGCTGCCGCCGCCGACAGGCTCAATGCGACGGCCGACCACGCCGCGGCCATGGTCAATCGCGCGCCAAATGCAGTGCTGTGTTTCACAGCGGGCCAGACTAGGGGGACCCGCAGCGAAATATTGTGTCCAAGCGCACAGCCCCGCCGCTTGGCTCCGTTTAACCTAAGTCTTCATCGGCCTTCATCGGCTTTACTCATGACCGCTGTCGCATATCGGCTGCCCGCTTCTCTGCTGCTGATCCTGGGGATCGGCGCGGCGGCGATGACCACTGCGGCAACCTCCGGTGCGCGCCTGTACGATCGGCTGGGGGGCGCGGGGGGCGTGGCCGCGATCGCCGACACCCTCATCGACCGCGTAGCGGCGGATCCGAAGCTCGGCAGGAGCTTCCACGACTCGAACTTGAATCGCATCAAGCGGCTGCTGGCCGAGCAGATCTGCGAGCTGTCCGGCGGTCCCTGCCGCTACTCGGGCGATTCCATGAAGGAAGTGCACGCCGGCCACCACATCTCGGAGGCGGAATTCTACGGCATGGTCGCGGACTTGCGCGCAGTGCTGAAAGAGCGGCATGTGAGCCAGGGAGCCACGAACGAGCTGCTGCGTCTGCTCGCGCCCATGAAGCGCGACGTGGTCGAGCCCGCGCAGGCGGCCGCCCGATGATTCGTTCGCATCGCTGCCGGCGCCCTCTGGCGGCCTTGCTCGGAGTGCTCTGCACTCAGGCGGCACTCGCCGGCACGGTCACGGTCAATGTCACAGCCGTTTCGGGAGCGTCCGCGGAAGACACGGTGATCGTGTTCGATCCGCTCGATGCGGCGCCGCCGGCGAGCCACGATGAAGCCAGCATCGATCAGATCAACAAGACGCTTCGTGCCGCGCGTCAGCGTGGTGCGCACCGGCACGTCCATCACCTTTCCCAACAGCGACCGCATTCGGCATCAGGTATATTCGTTCTCGCCCGCGAAGACATTCACGCTCAAGCTGTATGCGGGCTCGCCGAAGACCGCGGTGATCTTCGATCAAGCCGGGGCTGGTCGTCCTGGGCTGCAACATTCACGACAATATGGTGGCCTTCGTCGGCGTGGTCGACTCGCCCTATTTCGCCAAGGCTTCGAGTTCGGGCAGCGCCGTCGTTCAACCTGCCCGCCGGCCGCTATCGGCTGCGTGCCTGGCATCCGAATGTCGTTGCCGCCGTTGCGCCCCGGGAGATCGTGGTTGCGGCGGGGCCGATGAGCATTCCCTTGAGCATCGACCTCGACGGCGGCCCCGCGACGGTCGCGGCCTGGCCTGAGTGACCGGCCGTGGCGCTGCGTACCCGAATTGCGGTGACCTTTCATCCTGCTGCTTGCCGCGGTGCTGGCGGCGGCGTTGGGCGCCGTGTCGGCGACCAATCGCGGCAATGCCGAGCGCGAAGTGCAGCGGCAGCTGGACGTCGGCGCCTCCGTGTTCTCGCGCCTGCTGGAAAGCAATCGCCGCCAGCTGACCCAGGCGGCGCAGGCGGTCGCCGCCGACTACGGATTCCGCGAGGCCGTCGCGACGCGCGACACGGATACTCTCGTCTCCGTTCTGGAGAACAGCGGGCAGCGCATCGGCGCCGCCATGGTCGTACTCACCTCGCTCAACGGCGACGTCATTGCCGCCTCCGGCCTGCACGTCAAGGCGGGCACGCCGTTTCCCCTGTCGCCTGCGCAGAAGCGCAGCATGGCCGGCGACAACGCCACCGGCCTCATGGTCGACAACGGCCGCATCTACCAGCTGGTGACCGTCTCGGTGCGCAGCCCCCTGCCGGTGGCGTGGATCGCCATGGGCTTCGAACTCGACGCCAAAGCGGCGCGCGAATTGGCCGACATCACGGGCCTCGCGGTGACTCTGTCGGTGAATTCCGGCGGTCGTTGGACGGACATGGTGAGCACGGTACCGCCCGGCGCCGCGCGTCCGTCGCGACGTCGTCACCCGCCGCATCGAGATGTCCAAATGGGGCAACGCGGAGGTGGTGGCCATCCTGTCGCGATCGCTGGCCGACGCGCGCGCGCCGTTCGAACGCCTGACCCGGGTGCTGTTCTTGATCGCCGGCGGTCAGCTTGCTCGCGTCCGCCGCGGCCGCATTCTGGCTGGCGCGCAATATCACCCGGCCGCTGCAAGACCTGACCCAAGCCGTCGATCAGATGCGCGCCGGCACCTACGATGTGGCGCTTGAGCGTGCAGCGGCGCGACGAATTGGGCGTGCTGGCCGAAGGGCTGCAGCTCATGCAGACGGCGGTGCAATCGCGCGATCAATCCATCCGGCGCCTGGCGTACGAGGATTCGCTCACCGGTCTGATGAACCGCACCGCCTTCGGCGCGGCTCTGGCCAAGCGCTGGCGCGATGCCGGCGGAGCCGA
The DNA here is from genome assembly GCA_963837435.1 of uncultured Gammaproteobacteria bacterium. GTDB lineage: Bacteria > Pseudomonadota > Gammaproteobacteria > Steroidobacterales > Steroidobacteraceae > Bog-1198. The sequence goes on along the minus strand of CAWINJ010000002.1, from coordinate 399,147 downwards.
TCGCCGTCGCCGTCATCAACCTGAGCCGCTTTCGCCGCATCAACGAACACCTCGGCTACTCGGTGGGCGACGCCGTGCTCACCAAAATGGCGGAGCGCCTGGCGGCGGTGCCCTCCGTGAATTCGGCGGTGGCGCGCTTTGCGGCCGACCAATTCGCGGCCTTTACGCGATTGCAGGAGCCCCGAGATCTGCAGGCCTGGGGCACATCGCTGGTGATGGCGCTCGCCGACCCGGTATTCGTCGAAGCACAGCCCATCGACATCACCGCCACCCTGGGGTTGGCCTGCGCCGCTGCCGGGCGGCGCTTCGGCCGACGAATTGATGCGCTGCGCCGATCTGGCGCTGGAACGCGCGCGCCGCGAGAAGCGCGCGCTCGCGGTGTACGAAGAGGCGCTCAAGCCCGCGGCGCGCGACCAGCTGTCGCTGCTGGGCGAGTTGCGCCATGCCGTCGAGCACGATGAGCTGCGCCTGTTCTTCCAGCCGAAGATCGATCTGAAGACCGGCCGCGTGACCGGCGCCGAGGTTCTGCTGCGCTGGCAGCACCCGACGCGCGGGCCTGCTGGGTCCGGCGCGAATTCATCCCCTTCGCCGAGCAAACCGGCTTCATTCGCCGGCTGACGCGCTGGACGCTGGATCGCGCCATCGCGCAGGGCGCCCTGTGGCAGCGGCAGGCAAGCCGCTGGCGCTGGCCGTGAACATCAGTGCCGACGACATCGGCGACGTGCGGCTCGATTCTCGCGTCGCCGGCCTGCTGACCCGCCATCAGCTGCCGCCCTCGCTGCTGACCCTGGAAGTCACCGAGACCGGATTCATCGAAGATCCCACGCGGGCGCTGCGCATGCTCGATGCCATTGCGGCCCTGGGCGTCAACCTTTCCATCGACGACTTCGGCACCGGCTATTCCTCGCTCAGCCATCTCGCCCGCATGCCGGTTCACGAGGTGAAGATCGATCGCAGCTTCGTGCACGGCCTGGAGTCGGACCCCGAATTCGCTCCGGTGGTGCAGATCGGCCATCGACATGGGCCACGGCCTCGGCCTCAAGGTGGTCGCCGAAGGCATCGAGACCGAAGCGGCGGCGGCGCGCTTGCGCGATTTCGGCTGCGATATCGCGCAAGGCTACCTGTACGCCAAACCCATGCCTCTCGCCGCGCTCGAAACCTGGCTCGAGGGCAAGGAGCGCGTACCGGTGGTGGCGATACCCGTCGATTTCAAGATCGAAGACTGGACCGACACGGTGAACTCTGGCGATCTACTGACCCGTATCCTGGCGTGCGTCCCGCCGCCGCATTCGCGTTTCCGGCAAATTCGCGTACAGTATTTTCACATGAGCATCGCGAGTCGGGTCAATATCCTCGGTGAAGCGCTCGACGGACTGGGCCGTTGGTACGTCGCGGTACCCCCGTTCCTCATCATCGGGTTTCTGGCCGCGCTGTTCTTTTTGACCGGAGCCGGCCAGGAGCGGCTGCAGGAAGCCAGCGAGCGATTGCAGAAATCCGCGCTGCGCGAACATGCCATCGATGACCTGCAGATCGGCATCTCGCGGTCGGTGTCCGCGCAGCGCAGCTTCCTGCTCACCGGCGATCGGATGTATTCATGCAGGGCTACCAGCGCAATACCGCCGATGTGGAACCGCGCTTGGAGCGCCTGCAGGCGGCATACACGGGCACGGATGCCGCGCTTGCCGACGTGCGCACGCTGCACGTATTGATCGGCAAGCGGCTCGCGGACCTGTCGATGATCATCGCCATCCAGAAGACCCAGGGGACCTCGGCGGCGATCGCGCTCATCAAGACCAGCGTCGGCTCGGACACCGGCGAGGCGGTCAACGATCTGCTCGAACAACTGCGCGACCGTGAATCGCGTGGAGCACGACGCGGCGGACTACGATTGGTCCCGCTCCTTGATCTTGAGCCGCTGGATCACCGTCGCAGGCACCATTTTCAACATGCTGTTGGTGGGCGTGGCCGCGCGTCTGGTGTACATGGATTTGCGCCGTCGCACTCTGCAGACGGCGGAATTGCGCGATCAGAAGCTGCAGCTCGAGCGCGAAGCCGAGGATCGCAATCATGAACTGGTCGAGCTCTCCACCCATCTGCAGAGCCTGGCGGAACGCGAGAAAGCCGTGCTTGCGCGCGAACTGCACGATGAGCTCGGCGGCCTGTTGGTCGGCGCGCGCATGGACATCTCGTGGGCGGAACAGCATCTCGGCGCCGCCGATCCCGGCGTGAGGAGCGGCTGCGCCGCGTGCAGCAAAACCTCTCCGCCGGCGTGGATCTGAAACGGCGGATCATCGAGGAGCTGCGGCCCACTCTGCTGGACAATGTGGGCTTGTTCGCGGCGCTGCGTTGGCAATTGAAGGAGACCTGCGGCGGCGCCGGCCTCAAATGCATCGAATCCTATTCCGGATGAAGAGCCGAAATTCACGCTCCGAGGCCGCCATCGCATTGTTCCGCATCGCTCAAGAAGCCTTCACCAATATACTGAAGCACTCGGGCGCCGAATCCATGGACATCGCGCTCGACCTGGATGAGGATGCGATCGTGATGCAGATTTCGGACGACGGCAGGGGTATCCCCGCGGGCCGGCTCAATGCCATCGGCTCGCATGGATTGGCGTCCATGCGCCATCGGGTACGCGCGCTCGGCGGCCGGCTCGACGTCAGAAGCCCGGCCTCCGGCGGCACGACCCTTCTGGTTCGAATCCCCGCCGCGAACGCGCTGCAGAGGCCGGCGGAATCCGCGCCCATCGAAGATCGGAGTGGCACGCAGTGAGCTGTCTTTGGGATTTCATAGCACCGTCGGGCGCGGCGATCAGCGCTGAATTTCACGGCCGCGGCGCCTCGGTGAGGCTGTCGGAACTGGCGGGCGGATCGATCTTCGGCAATGCCCTCGAATCGCTGCGCGGCCGCTCCGTGCTCATTGCCACCCGCGAGCAGCTGCCCTCGGCGCTTGCCCTGATCGAACTCGACGGGCTCGCGCGGCGCATGGTTCTATGCACGCCCGACCTCACCCCGGAGCAGCTCGCCGGCGTCGCGGCGACGGCCCAAGCGGACGCCATCGTCTTGGACGCCCCGCCGGACGCGGTGACGGCCATCCCGCCGCCCATCGCGCCCTACGCGGCGGCGCCGCGGCCCTTGGCGGCGGCAGGCATCAAGCGCGGAGGCGGCGCCCGCACGGAATGGATTTTGCTGACCTCCGGCACCACCGGAGCGCCGAAACTCGTCCAGCACACCTTGGAGAGCTTGGGCGGCGCACTGACGACGCAAAACGCCGCCGGCGCGCAGCTGACATGGAGCACCTTCTACGACATCCGCCGCTACGGAGGCTTGCAAATCTACCTGCGCGCGGTGCTGTCGCGCTCGCCCCTGGTGCTCTCGAGCTCCGGTGAGCCGACGCAGGACTTCCTGGCGCGCGCCGCGGCCACCGGAGTCACGCACATCTCAGGCACGCCGTCCCACTGGCGGCGCGTGCTGATGAGCGGCGATGCCGGCATCATCGATCCGCGCTACGTCAGGTCCTCCGGAGAAATCGCCGACCAGGCGTTGCTGGACAACCTGCGCGCCGCCTATCCGCAGGCCCGCGTCGCACACGCCTTCGCCTCCACCGAAGCGGGAGTGGCCTTCGACGTGAACGATGGCCGCGCCGGATTTCCGCAGGAACTGCTCGGCAATCCCGTCGGCGGAATCGAATTGAAGGTCGTGGATCACACTCTGCGTATCCGCTCGGGCCGCAACGCCGTGCGCTATCTCGGCGCGGGAGCCGCGGATCTGGTCGGCGATGACGGCTATGTGGACACCGGCGACCGGGTCGAGCTGGTGGAGGGGCGCTATCACTTTCGGGGCCGCATGGGCGGCGTCATCAATGTCGGCGGCCTGAAGGTATATCCGGAAGAAGTCGAATCGGTATTGAATGCCGATCCGCGGGTGCGCATGTCCCTGGTCAGAGCGCGGCGCAACCCCATCATGGGCGCGGTGGTCGTCGCCGATGTGGTGCTTGCAGACCCCGCGAGTCCCGCAGCGGCGGACACCCCCGATGCCGTCAAGAGCGCGCTGCTCGAAGCCTGCCGGCGCACGCTCGCGGCCCACAAGGTGCCGGCCATGCTGCGCTTCGTGCCGGCCCTGGAAGTCACGGCGGCTGGCAAGCTGGTGCGCCCGAGCACCTAGTCAGACTCGAACCGCGCCCTGCGAGATAGCCGCGAACAACGCGGCGTCGAGCGGCACATAGGCCTGCGATCGCGGATCGTCGAAATACAGCGGATCCTCGATGCGGGCGGGATCGAATCCGGCGTCGGCCAGCTCTTGCTTGCGCGGCTTGAAGGTGCCGGTCGCCTCGAGGGTGCGCAGCAGCCGCAGGAACACCGGCCGCGCATACGCCGGCAGGCGCTGCGCGACGTCGGCGCGAAAAGCCGCCAGATCGAAGGCCGCGTCGACGATCAGCGCGGCCATGCCGGCGCGGCCGTCCGTGCGCGGCACCGCCGCGCCGTAAACGACGCCGTCGAGAACGCCGCGCGCCGCGGTAAGCGCGCTCAGCACTTCGGCCGTCGACACATTCTCGCCCTTCCAGCGGTAGGTTTCGCCGACGCGGTCCACGAAGTAGTAAAAGCCGCGCTCGTCGCGCCGCATCAGGTCGCCCGTGCGGTACCAGGAGTCGCCCTCCTTGAAGACATTGCGCAGCACCTTGCGGGCCGATGCCTGCGCGTCCGCATAGCCTTCGAATCGGCCGGCCAGCTCCTTGCCCGCGTCGGGAATCAGCCCCGCCGCTTCGCCGACCTCGTTAGGCCCGCAACGCTCGCAGAAGCCCTCGGCGTTGCGCCGCGGTTCGCCTTTCTCCACATCGAATCGCAGCAGGGCGACCGGCAGGCGATGCGCCAGGAAGGAGGGGATCTTGCCGATCGCGCCCGGGCGTCCCTCGCAATTGTAGAGCGAGAAATTGCCCTCGGTCGACGCGTAGTACTCGAGAATTCTCGGGATCTTGAAGCGGCTCTGAAACGCTTCCCAGACCTCCGGGCGCAGGCCGTTGCCGCAGGCGATGCGCAGCGAATGCTGGGTCTCGATGTCCTGATGCGGCGCATTGTTGAGATAGCGGCATAGCTCGCCGATGTACTGGAACAAGGTGCAGCGCTCATCGCGCACGTCGCGCCAGAAATCCGATGCCGAGAACCGCGGGCGGATCACCACCGCTCCTCCGGCGGCCAGAGTGGCGCCGGTCGCGACCACGCCGCCGACGCTGTGGTAGAGCGGCAGGCAATTGAACATCCGATCGGTCGGCTGAGTGTTCATCAAGCCGGCAAACCAATGGCTCCATTGCATGATTCGATAGTGGCTGACCTTGGCTGCCTTGGGCAGTCCCGTGGTGCCCGAGGTGTAGATGTAGAGCGCCGTGGCATCGATGGGCGGCGGCGCACATTCCGAATCGCGCAATGGCTCGCCGGAGAAGCGCGCCAATTCGGGCTCGAGCGGCACGAAGTCCGCGCTGCTCCGCCCGAACACGCGGCAAGCCAGGCCGCCGCCGAGGCGCGCACGCACCGCGGCGAGCCGCGGCGCCAGGTCGCCGCCGACGATGACGGCGCGCGGCACGGCGATGCCGATCGAATGCACCAGCGCCTCGCCCGAGAGGTTGTTGTTGATGAGCGCCGCGACGGCGCCGATGCGCGACAGGCCCAGCCAAATCGCCATATATTCCGCGCAATTGCCCATCATCAAAGCGACGCTGTCTCCGCTCCGCAGTCCCTGGGCAAGCCCCCAGCGCGCATATTGATTGCAGCGGATCGCGAGGCCACGGTAGCTCAAGGTGGCCTCCGCCGCCACGAGCGCGGGCGCCGATTCGAATTGGCTCGCCAGGCGGTCGATCAGCGCGGGCAGCGTGACCCCGTCCTGGCCGATGGATGCCGTTCGTTCCAGGGCGCGTATCCACGCGTCCCTGGCGAACTTCGAATTGGCTTCCGAGGATTCTGTCACAGGAATGCTACGGTCCGTTGTCTCGGGAATTGCGAACCGTACCACGACTGTCCGCGCCGTTCGAGTTACACTGTCGACACTTCCACCACGAAAATTCGCAAACATGAAGCGAGAAACGATCGCAATTCACGGCGGTTTCGACTCGGACCCGACCACCAAGGCCGTGGCCGTGCCGATCTACCAGACGGCCGCGTACTCCTTCGACAGCGCGGAGCACGGTGCCGCGCTGTTCAATCTCGAGGTGCCGGGGTACCGCTACAGCCGTATCAGCAACCCGACCACCGATGTGCTCGAGCAGCGCGTCACCGAGCTCGAAGGCGGAGTCGGCAGCATCAGCGTGAGCTCGGGCCAGACCGCGCTCTACTACGCGGCGCTCAATGCCACCGAGATGGGCCGCAACATCGTCTCGGTGCCGCAGCTGTACGGCACGACCTACACTCTGTTCGGGCACATCCTGCCGAGGATGGGGGTGCAAGTGCGCTTCGCCAAGTCCGACCGCGCCGCCGATCTCGAGGCATTGATCGACGAGAACACTCGCGCGATGTTTTGCGAGACCGTCGGCAACCCCGCCGGCAATGTATGCGATCTCGAGGCGCTCGCCCAAGTGGCCCACCGCCATCGCATGCCGCTGATCGTCGACAACACGGTGGCGACGCCGATGTTGGTGCGCCCGGTCGATTACGGCGCGGATGTCGTGATTCATTCCTTGACGAAATTCATGGGCGGCCATGGCACCACGCTCGGCGGCATCGTCGTGGACTGCGGCACCTTCTCCTGGACCGACAATGCCGCCCGCTACCCCATGTTCACCCAGCCCGACGAGTCCTACCACGGCCTGGTGTACACCGAGCATTACGGCGCCGCGGCCTTCATCGGCCGCTGCCGCAGCGTGTACCAGCGCACCATGGGCGCGGTGTTGGCACCGATGAATGCGTTTCTGATTCTGCAAGGCATCGAAACCCTGGCGCTGCGCCTCGAGCGGCATGTGGAGAACGCGCGCAAAGTCGCGGAATTCCTGCGCGGAAATTCCCGCGTCGAGTCGGTCAACTATGCCGGCTTCGAGGACAATCCCTATCATCCGCTGGTGCAGAAGTACCTGGGCGGCAAGGCCTGCTCGCTCATGACCTTCGAGATCCGCGGCGGCCTCAAGGCCGGCATGCGCTTCTACAATGCGCTGAAGCTGTTCAAGCGCCTGGTGAACCTCGGCGACGCGAAATCGCTCGCCTGCCATCCGGCCTCGACGACGCACCGGCAAATGTCGCCCGAGGAGCAGGCGGCCGCGGGAGTGGCTCCCGGCGGCATTCGCCTGAGCGTGGGAATCGAGCACATCGACGACATCCTCGCCGACCTGGATCAGGCGCTCAAAGTGGCCGTGGGCTGAGCGCAGGCGCCGGTGCCCGAGGCGACCTTGAACCAGAATCCATTGCCGGGCGCCATCGCGGCGCTGTTCCCCCCGCAAGCGGAGCGCACGCGCATCGAGGAATGGCTGAGCATCGAGCTGCAGCGGGCGCTGCCCCGCATCCAAGCCGGGCCGGTCACCCCGACCATCGATATGGATGCCTTTCGAGCGCAGCTGCAGGCTTTCGATTTCGACGCGCCGCGGCCGCTCGCGGACCTGCTGCGCTGGACCCTGGACTGCATGCAGCAGGGCATCGTGCAAATGTCGAACCCGCGCTATTTCGGCCTGTTCAATCCTGGACCGAATTTTCCGGCGCAGTGCGCCGATCGCATTTCGGGCCTGTTCAATCCGCAACTGGCGAGCTCGGGTTCCTCGCCGGTGCCGGTGGCGCTGGAAAAGCATGTGATACGGGCCATCGCCCGGCGTGCCGGCTTGGGGGAGGAAGCGACCGGACATTTTGCAACCGGCGGCTCCGAATCGAATTACACGGCGCTGCTCTGCGCCCTGACCGGCGCGCATCCGGGCTTCGCCGCCGACGGGGTGCGAGCCTTCGCGGGCCCGGTGAAGTTCTATACCTCGCGCGATTGCCACATTGCCTGGCTGAAAATCGCCCACCAGGCCGGCGTCGGTCGCACGGCCCTGCGCCTGGTCGATACCGACGGCCGCGGCCGCATGGACCCTCAGGCATTGATGCGGCTCATCGCCGCGGACCGCGCCGCCGGCGCGGTGCCCGTGATGGTGGTGGCCACCGCCGGCACCACCGGCGCCGGCATGATCGATCCGCTGCATGCCTGCGCCGACATCGCGCGCCAGGAAGGTCTTTGGTACCACATCGATGCTGCCTGGGGCGGCGCCGCTCTGGCGTCGAATCGGCTGCGCCAGGTGCTGTCCGGCATGGAGCGCGCCGACTCGATCACCATCGATGCCCACAAATGGTTTGCGACGACCATGGGCTGCGCGGTGTTCATCTCCCGCCACGCGCATCTGCTGTCCGAGGCATTTCACGCCTCGACGAGCTTCATGCCATCGAGTGTTTCAGGCGTCGATCCCTATCTGAACAGCGTGCAATGGTCGCGCCGTTTCTTGGGATTGCGCTTGTTTCTCGCCCTGGCCACGGCCGGCTGGGAGGGCCTGGGCGCGCACGTGGAGCGCAGCGTCGAGGTGGTGGATCGCATCAAGCAAGCCTTGCTGCAGCGAGGCTGGACCGTCGTCAACGATTCCGCACTGGCCGTGCTCGATGTCGTGCCTCCGGCCGAGCTGGGTCCGGTGCGAGATCTCGTGCGCCGGGTCGTGGCCTCCGGCCGCGCCTGGGTCGCGCCTACCACTTTCGAGGGAGGCGACGTGGTGCGGATCTGCGCGACCAACGGCGAAACCAGCCTCGAGGACGTGAACGCCCTGATCGCCGTGCTCAACGAGCGGGCCTAGCCCGACTTGCGCAGCGAGAGGGTGCGGACCACCAACGCCTGGATCGCGGCCACGGAGTGGAAATTCTCGGGGGTGATGTCCGACTGCGGGATGGCGATATCGAACTCGAGCTCGACCGCCAGCATCAGGTTCACCATTTTCAGGGAACTGATCCCGAGGTCGCTCAGCTGGGTCTCGGCCGGAAACGGATCAGGGAGGGCCGCATGAGTCCCAAGCGTCTGTTTCACGAGCTCGACGAGCTGTTTCCCCACCCCCTCGATCGATTTCGCGTCCACTCACAATCTCCCTGAAAAAGCCGCTCGATCATACCGTGTGACGCGCTGCGGCGCTGCGATCGAGTCGAAACGGCACTTTGCCGAGTTTGTCACACAATATATACGAGGTTTTACATATGCTTATGCAACTGAGCCGGGCGTCACTAAGCCAAGAGAGGCTCCCGACCAACGGTTGTCCGGCCGGGCAACTCTCCGCATAATGCCTTTTAGATAGCCAAAACCCCAAGAGTGATTGAGGGATAGTCAATGGAACCTCATCGAATGCCGGGTGCAGCCCGGGTAGTCAGTGTTCGTCAGAGCGATTTGACGGCGCGCGCCAGGGCCGCGGCCGATGTGGCGAGAATCAACGCCCCGGCAGTCGACGCGGAAGCCCGCTTTCCCAGCGAGTCCTTCGCCGAGATCCGCAAGCAGCGGCTTCTCGGCATCCAGGTGCCCCAGAGCCTGGGCGGCGAAGGCGCGAGCATCGCCGAAATTGCCGATGTGTGCTACATCCTCGGGCAGGCCTGCTCGTCCACGGCCCTGATCTACGCCATGCACCAGATCAAGATGGCCTGCGTGGTACGGCACTGCAAAGGCAATGCCGCGCTCGAGCGGATCCTGAGCCGTATCGCCTCCGACCAGCTGCTCATGGCATCCTCGACCACCGAAGGTCAGGCGGGCGGCAATGTCAGATCCAGCGAAGCCGCTGTGGAGCACGATGGCGCGCAGGTGACCCTCGAGCGCAAGGCCACAGTCATTTCTTACGCGGTGGAGGCGGACGGCGTCGTCACCACGGCGCGCCGCGCAGCCGATGCCGCGGGTTCAGACCAGGTGCTGTTGGTGCTGTTGAAGGCGGATTACACCCTCGAGCGGCTGCAGGTTTGGGACACACTCGGCATGCGCGGCACGCATAGCGAGGGCTTCACCCTGCGCGCGCGCGCGGCGGCCGAGCAGATCATGCCCGAGCCTTACGAGAGAATTCACGCCCAGACCATGGTGCCTTTCGCTCATCTGCTGTGGGGTTCGGTGTGGGCCGGCATTGCCGCCGCCGCGGCCGGCAAGGCCCAGGCATTCATTCGCCATGCCGTGCGCGGCTCGAACGGTCAAATGCCGCCGGGCGCCGCACACTTCACCCAGGCGGTGTCGACACTTCGAACTCTGCGCGGCGTGCTGGCTGCGAACCTGCGCAGCTACGAAGCCATCATGTCGGACGAGAAGGCGATCTCGTCCCTGGAATTCCAGGCCATGATCACCTTGACCAAGGTGCAGGCATCGGAGCTCGCGGTGACCACCGTGCTCAGTTCGCTGCGCGCCTGCGGCCTGTCCGGCTATCGCAACGATACTGAATTCACGATCGGCCGATTGCTGCGCGATGTGCTGTCCGCGCCGCTCATGATCAACAACGACCGCATCCTCACCAATCTGGCTACGACGTCGTTGATGACGCCCTTGCCCACCTCCATCAGTGGTTGAACCCTCCATGTCTACCGTCAGCAGCCCAGGTTCCGTCGCCAGCTCTCAAGCCGATCCGCTCAGCTCCATTGCAGCGGGATTGTTCCGCTCCATGGGAGTGGACGGCGTGTATGCGCGCACGGAACTGTACACGCACATCGTCGAGCGCCTCGAAGCCTACATCACGCGGCAGCGGGATCCGAAAGCGGAAATCATGCGCTTCCCGCCGGTCATGAGCCGCAAGCAGCTCGAGAAGTCCGGCTACCTCAAGAGCTTCCCGAATTTGCTGGGCTGCGTCTGCGCCCTGCACGGCTCCGAAGCCTCGATCCGCTCGGCGGTCGATCGCTTCGACAACGGCGGGGACTGGACCACCTCCGTGACTTCCTCGGACCTGGTGCTGTCTCCCGCGGCCTGCTATCCGGTGTATCCCATCGCGGCCGCCCGCGGCCAGCTGCCCGCGGGCGGCTTGCAATTCGACATCGAAGCCGATGTGTTCAGGCACGAGCCGTCGCGCAGCTTGGACCGCCTGCAGTCCTTTCGCATGCGCGAATTCGTGAGAATCGGCTCGCCGCAAGAGATCCTGGAATTCCGCGAAAGCTGGATGGCCAAGGCCCCGCAGCTGGCGGGCGATCTCGGCCTGCCCTTCACCATCGACGTGGCCAACGATCCGTTTTTCGGGCGCGTCGGCCAAATCATGGCGGTGAGCCAGCGCCAGCAAGCCCTGAAATTCGAGTTGCTGATTCCCTACTACCCCTCGGCATCGCCCACCGCCTGCATGAGCTTCAACTACCACCGCGAACATTTCGGTCAGGTGTGGGGCATCCACGATGACAAGGGCGAACTGGCGCACACCAGCTGCGTCGCCTTCGGCATCGACCGGCTGACGGTTGCGCTTTTTGCCGTTCACGGCTTGGACCTGCTGAGGTGGCCCGCGGCCACCCGGGCCGCATTGGCTCTCTAGCCCCGCCGGACGACCGACCGTGCCGCTCGATCTGCGCGTTAAACGGTTCTTGGATGTTCTGGCGGCCGGCAAGCCTCCCGGCGCCCTCGAGACCTCGGTCGAGCAGCGCCGCCTCGGACTGACGGAGCTCATGAAGCTCGGAGGCCCCGAGGCGCCGGTGAGTCGGGTCGAGGAGCAAACCTTGCCCGGACCCGCTGGGGATCTCGCCGTTCGCATCTACACCCCCCTCGACGCCGCGGCCGGCCTGTTGCCCGGCCTGGTCTATTTTCACGGCGGCGGGCTGGTGGCGGGCACCGTGGCCACGCACGACCGCATCGCGCGGGCACTGGCCAATTGCGGCGCTTGCCGCGTGGTGTCGGTCGATTACCGCCTGGCTCCCGAGCACCCCTTCCCCGCCGCGCTCGACGATGCCTTGGCGGCCGTCACCTACATCGGCGCTCACCCCGAGCGCTTCGGCATCGACGGCGCGCGCCTGGGTATTTGCGGAGACTCGGCGGGCGGCACGCTGGCGGCGGCCACCGCCCAGGCGATCGCTCGAATCGGCAGCCCGCGCCTGGCGCTGCAGGTGCTGATTTGCCCGATTCTCGACTACAGCCGGACCACCGGCTCCCGGCGCGACCTGCGCAGCGGTTATCTGGTCGATCAGGCCACGCTCGATCACGACCTATTGCACTATGCGCCGCCGGGAACCGATCCGGCCGACCCCCGGATCTCGCCGCTGCGAGCCGCGGGCGTCGATGGGCTGCCGCGCACCCTGATTCACACGGCGGAATACGATCCGCTGCGGGACGAGGGGCGGGATTATTTCGAGCGCCTCGCCCGCGCGGACGCCGAAGTGTCCTACACTTGCCACCCAGGTATGATTCATCTTTTTTACGGCCTGGGGGCCGTGATTCCCTACGCCCGAACCGCGTTCCAGCAGATCGGCGGTGAGATTCGGGCTGCGTTGGCCTGACCGAAGGAGAGCAGAGTGGCGGAGCGCGTCATTGCGGAACGCATGATTCAACAGCTGCATGCGGCGCGTGTCGGCGGCGATCTCGCCGGCCTGTGCCGGCTGTTCGCGGATCAGGGTCGATTTGAAATCGTGGGCGCCAGCGCCGACAAGCCCATCGCCATCCGGGCCTCCAGTATCGCGGAATTTCGCCCCTGGCTGGCCATGATGGTCAAGGTATTCCGGCTGAGCGACTACACCTTGCTGTCGCTGGTTGTCGAATGGCCCAAGGCCACGGCGCACTGGCGCACCGACATCTACTCCAAGGTGACCGGCGTCACCATTCCGACCGAACTGGTCGATCTGGTGGAGCTCAGCGAGGATCGTATCCTGAGCTACACCGAGTTCTTCGCGCCGCGCTGAGAGGCCCGGATCCCGTCGCGGTTACCTACGATGCCGGCGAACGACCCGCCCTGGTTGAGCATCGCGCGCGAATTGCGCGCCATCGCGCAGACCGGCCTGACCTTCACGGCGGACCGCTTCGACCGGCAACGCTATGAGCGCGTGCGCGAATTGACGGCGTCCCTGCTGGCGCTGGGTTCGGGAGGCGACTATGGGGCCATCCTCGGAATACTGCGCGAGGACAAGGGCTACGCCACTCCCAAGGTCGACGTGCGCGGCGCGGCCTTCGTCGACGGCCGTGTGCTGCTGGTGCGCGAAATCAGCGACGGAAAGTGGACTCTGCCCGGCGGCTGGGCGGACGTGAATCAAACCGCGGCGGAGTGCGTGGTCCGGGAAATCGCCGAAGAGTCGGGATTCGCGGCCAGGGCGCTCAAACTGGCGGCCGTCCACGATTACCAGAGAAGCAACCAGGGCCGGCACATCGACTCGATCTACAAGATGTTTTTCATCTGCGAGATCGTCGGAGGCGCGGCCCGCCCCAGCGACGAGACCAGCGAAGTGGCGTTTTTTGCGCGCGATGCCCTGCCGCCCTTGTCTCTCGGACGGACCACCGCGGCTCAGATAGAGAGAATGTTTCATCATGCGGAGCACCCTGAACTTGCAGCCGAATTCGACTAGCCGCCGCCGCGAGGCGCACAGTCTTCCATGACCGCCGACCGCCGAACTTTTCTGCGCACGCTGTGCAGCGCAGCGGCCGCCGCCGCCCTTCCCGCAAGCATCGCGCGCACGCTCGACATTCCGGCTCATAGCCGCACCGGCAGCATCGAGGATGTCGGCCACATCGTCATCCTCATGCAGGAGAATCGATCCTTCGATCACTATTTCGGCACGCTGCGGGGCGTGCGCGGATTCGGCGATCCGCGCACCGTGGCACTCCCCTCGGGTAAGCCAGCCTGGTACCAGCCATACGGCAAGGGCCACGTGCTGCCGTTCCGTCCGGGCGAGGAGAATCTCGGGCTGAGATTTCTCGAAGATCTCCCGCATGACTGGACCACCACGCATGCGGCGTGGAATGGCGGCAGGCACGATCGATGGGTGGAGCAAAAAGGCACCTCGACCATGGTGCATCTGGCGAGGAGGGATATTCCATTCCACCATGCGCTCGCCGATGCATTCACCGTCTGCGATGCCTATCATTGTTCCTTGCTGGGCGGCACCGAGCCCAATCGGCACCACCTGTGGACCGGCTGGGTCGGCAATGACGGCCGTGGCGGCGGACCGGTCATCGAGAATCTGGAGGCCGGCTATGATTGGCTGACTTATCCGGAAGTTCTGCAGAATTCCGGGGTGTCTTGGAAGATCTACCAGGACATTGGCGAGGGATTGGACGCTCGCGGCAAGTGGGGTGAGACCGAGGATCCCCACATCGGCAACTACGGCGACAATTCGCTGCTTTATTTCAATCGATACCGGAATGCGCAACCCGGCGATCCTCTCTACGAGAAGGCGAGGACGGGAACCAACGTCTCGGCCGGCGATTCGCTGTTCGATGTTTTTCAGAGGGACATCCGAGCCAACGCCCTGCCCCAGGTTTCGTGGATCGTCGCGCCCGAGGCGTATACGGAGCACCCCAACTGGCCTCCCAACTACGGCGCATGGTATGTCTCGAAAATACTCGACCTGCTGACGTCCAATCCCGAGGTGTGGAGCCGCACGGCCTTCTTCCTGATGTACGACGAAAACGACGGCTTCTTCGATCACATGATTCCGCCGGCGCCGCCGCAATCGAGCACCCTGGGCCTGTCGACGATCGAAACGGCCGATGAGCTATACCGAGGAGACTCTGGCCATCCCGGCGGCCCGTACGGCCTGGGCGTGCGGGTGCCGATGCTGGTCATCTCGCCTTGGAGCAAGGGGGGCTGGGTCAGTTCGGAGGTGTTCGACCACACCTCGCTCATCCGCTTCATCGAGCGGCGATTTGCCGCGCAGCATCCTGGCTTGACCTCGAACAACATCACCGCGTGGCGTCGGGCCGTCACCGGAGACTTGACGTCCGCTTTCGATTTCGCCGACCCCAATGGCGCCGGCCTGTCCCTGCCGAGCACCGTCGCCTACCTCCCGCCCGCCGTGGGACGGCAATCCAGTTATGTTCCGATTCCTCCGGCACAACAATCCCTGCCGCAGCAGGAGCCGGGGATGCGGCCCGCGCGCGCCGTGCCCTACGAACTGCATGCCCATGCGCAGGCCGATGGCGGCGCGCGCGCCGTGACCATCCAATTGCACAATACCGGCCGAGCCGCCGCGGTGTTCCATGTACGCTGCGCCGATCCTGAGCACGGACCGTGGAGCTACACCGTGGGCCCGCGCGCGCAACTCTCGAATACCTGGGTCTGCCCCGCGGGGCGGCCTGAGTACGATTTGTCGGTGTATGGGCCGAATGGCTTCTTTCGCGCATTCCGCGCAAGCCTCGCCGGAGCGGGCAAGGCGAATCTTCGCGGCAGGATCGACTACGTCATCGACCGCTACGGCATTGTCTTGCAATTGGACAATGAAGGCCGGGACAGCGCCAGAATCGACATCTCGGACGCCTATACGGGGAAAGTCCACAGCCGCACTCTCAGGTCAGGCCGGCGCTACCAGGAATTCTGGGCATTGGATGATTCCTTCGGCTGGTATGACCTTGCGGTGACCGTCCAGTCGGACTCCGGCTTTCGGCAACAATTCGCCGGTCATCTCGAAACGGGCAAGGACAGCATGAGCGATCCGGCCATCGGCAAGCGGCCCCCGGCCTAGCGTCACTGCGCCGAGAAGGGCAACTCCAACAAGACGCTCAAGCCCCCGCCTTCGCGGTTGGCGAGATGAATGCGGCCGCCGTGGGCTTCGGCGATTTCACGGGCCAGCGCCAGGCCGAGTCCGGTGCCGCTGCGCTTGGTCGAATAGAAGGGCAGAAGCGCCTGCGCCAGCACGGTTTGACTCATGCCGGCGCCTCGATCGCGCACCTCGATGCGTTGATCCGCGCCCACGCAGGCGATGAGCAGTTCCACCTGGCCTTCCTCGCCGCCCGCCTCGTGCGCGTTCTTGAGCAGATTGATCAGCGCCTGCTCGACCTGGGCCCGGTCGAACCAACCGGCGGTGTCCGGCAGCCGCGCGGGCGCGGTGAAGCGCTGCTGGCGCGCCAGATCGGCCACGAATCCCTGCCACTCGATGCGCTCCGGGCGAGGCGCGGGTAATTTGGCGAAGGCCGCATAGCCGCTGACGAACTGATGCAGGTGCTCGGCTCGCTCGGCGATGGCCGCAAACACGGTGGGCAGGGTCGACAGGTCGCCGCGCCGCGCAATCTCGGCGCCGGAATGCGCCAGCGAGGACAGCGGACCCAAGGAGTTATTGAGCTCGTGGCTCAGCACGCGAATCAGCTTCTTCCAGGTCGAGACTTCCTGGCGGGACAGCTCGCGGGTCAGGCGCTTCAGCAGGTATAGCCGGAAGGTTTGCCCCTTCAGCATGAAGGCGCGCTGCGACAAGTGAAAGGTCTCATCAGCCCCGTCGATGTCGGTGGAGAACAGGCTGTCGCCCTGCGCCGCCGCGGCGCCGCGCAAGGCCGGCGGCGCGCGCGTCAGCGCTTCGCCGAATCGCAGCCCGTTGAGGCTGCGCCCCTCGCTCAGCAAGTGTCGCGCCGCGATGTTGGCATAGGCGATGCGCTCGTGAGCGTCGACCAGCACCAGCGCCACGGGCGAGTTCTGCATGACCGTGTCCAGCAATAACTCACGCTGCACCAGATGCGCGCGCTGCTCGCGAAGCGCCGCGGACAGTTCGTTGTGAGCCGTCATCAACTCGCCGAGCTCATCGCTGCGGTCCGCGACCAGCGACAAGCTAAAATCGCCCTCCCGATAGCTGGCCACGGTGCCGGCCAGCGCGCGCAGCATCTGCGCCACGGGCCGCATCACACGCCCGGCCAGCCAAATCACCGGCAGCAGCGCTGCGCCCGCGACGCCCAGCCACGCCAGGTACATGTTGTCCAGCAGGTGTGTGGCCCCTGCGCTCAGCCCGGCCACGATGACGACCAGCGCGAACAGCAGCAGCGTCAATTTGATCCGCAAGCTCATCGACTGTCCCGCAGATTGAATCTCTCCATGCGCCGGTACAGTGCCTGGCGCGACAAGCCCAGGCTTTGCGCCGCCCGGCTGATGTTGCCGCCGGCCTCGCGCAGGCTGGCCTCGATGACCTCGCGGCTGGGTTGTTCGGCGTCACGTTCGCCGCGCGCCGCCGGCACGTCCATCCCGCGATTCGAGGATGCCGCGCCGCCGCGCCGCGCCGCCTCGCCATCCGCCGAGCGGTGCGGCGCCGGCAGATTCAGATCCGCCGCGGTGACGGTATGCTCGCGCACCAGGAGCCTCGCGCGTTCGATCGAATTGCGCAGCTCGCGCACATTGCCCGGCCAATCGTGCGCCAGCAGCGCCGCGACGGCATCGTCGCTCAGGTGCAAGGAATCCTCCAGAAAATGCCGGGCCAGCGGCAGGATGTCCGCGGGGCGCTCCGCCAGCGCCGGGACCGTGACCTCGATGACGTTGAGCCGATAGTACAGGTCCTCGCGGAAGCGGCCCTCGCGAATCAGCGCGGGCAGATCCGCATTGGTGGCGCTCACCACCCGCACTCGGGCGGTGTGAGTGCGGCTGGAACCCAGCATCTCGAACTGGCCGGTTTCCAGCACGCGCAGCAGCTTGACCTGGCCGGCGAGCGGCAGATCGCCGATTTCGTCCAGGAACAGAGTGCCGCCATCCGCCAGCTCGAAGCGGCCGGTGCGCGCGCGGTTCGCTCCCGTGTAGGCGCCGGCCTCGGCGCCGAACAGCTCCGCCTCGATCAGCTCGGAGGGAATGGCGCCGCAGTTGATCGCGACGAACGGTCCGCTGCGTACCGAGGAATTGGCATGCACGATCTGCGCGATGCGCTCCTTGCCGGCACCGTTCGGTCCGGTGATGAGCACGCGCACGTCGGCCCGCGGCCACCCGGCAGGCCAGCTCCACGACTCGCTCCATGGCGTCGGAGGCGAACACGATGCCGCACAAGTCGTACTGCTCCGCCAGGCGCTCGCGGCGGCGGCGCTGCTCTTCCTGCAGCAGCCGCCGCTCGCGCGTCGCTTCGGCCAGCTCCAGCAGGTTCTCCACCGTCGCCAGCAGCTTGTCATTGTCCCAGGGCTTGCCGATGTAGTCGGCGGCGCCGGCCTTGACCAGCTGCACGGCGGACTCCAAATGAGTCCAGGCGGTGAGCAGGATGACCGGCAAATCGGGCTGATGGGCCCGCAGGGCCCGGAACAGCGCCGTGCCCTCCTCGCCCGAAGTCGTGTCGGCGCTGAAATTCATGTCGGCGATGACCAGATCGACGCGCTCCTGAGCCAGCAGCGCCAGCCCCTTTTCCGGCGTCAAGGCCGCGAGCGTCCGAATATCGTGCAGACCGAACAGCAGCTTGCAGCGCCTGCGCCACCGCCGGGTTGTCATCGATGATGAGTATGGTGCGCATGCGGCGATGTTAGCGGGTGTCGCGCGGATTCACACGGTCTGATGCGCAGGGTCTGATTTGCTGCTCAGCCGCCGCGCGTCGCCAGCGCCGGTGAAATGGACGGCGGCGCGCAGCGCCGGCCAGAACGCCGCCGCCTGCCCGAGCAGCAGCATGAGAGCGGCGCCCACGATGGCGAATCCAAGCTGCAGGCGCACCATTTCGAAGCTGCTGACCATCCAAAGATTCAGGCCCACCGCGCAGGCGACGCCGACCAGGGCCGCGGCTCCCGCGATCAGGAAATTCTCCGTTTGAAAATAGCCGAAGATGGCGCTGCGTGTGGCGCCCAGGGCGCGGCGGATGCCGATCTGGCGCCGCCGCCGCGTGACCCAGTAGCTGGTCAGTCCCACGATGCCGAAGGCCGTGACGGCCAGCAGGGCGCTGCAGACCGTGCCGAGCAGCACGGCGAAGCCATGCGCGTCGCGGTACGCGTCCGCACGCGCCTGCGCCATGGACAGACTGTGCAGCATCCGGTCGCCGTCGATCTCGAACAGCCTGCGCTCCGCCGCCCGCATCACCGCATCGATCTGTGCCGGCCTGGCCCGGACGATGTACACATTGGCGTCCCCCAGCAGGCGGTACGGCGCCAGCACGGAGTTCTCCGCAAAGGTTTCGTAGTATCCCGCCGCGGGTGCGAAGGGCGTTTGCAGCTGTGCGACGATGCCGATGATGGGGGTAGACACCGTATCGCTCTCGGCGTAGATCGGCTGTCCGAGCGCGTTGCCGGCGGGGAACAGCTTCTTGGCCAGGGCCTGCGTCACGATCAACCCGCTGGCCGGGGGCACCGACGTCGCGCTTCTATCGGCGATCTCCTCGGCGGTGAAATTGCGTCCCGCGATGAGTTTCAAGCCGAGCGTATGCAGGGCGTGCTCGTCGACAAAATAGTAGGCGGTGTCGGCGGTCGGGATCTTCTGGTCGCGCGTCAAGTTGACGCTGAGCGACCAGCCGCCCTTCTTCAGCGGGTAATCGTTCGTGGCATAGGCATCCACCACCCCGCTCAGGGATCGCAGGGCCGCCACATCGGCGCCCTGGCGCGCCGCCGGATCCTGCACATGATCCAGGCTTTCGCTCGTCATGACGAAGATGTCCTGCTCATCGATGCCGGTCGGCCGGTCGCTCCACTTCATCCGCTGCTCGATGAGAGTCAGGCCGTTGGCGAGAATGGCCAAGGTGAGCGCCATTTGCATGCCGATGAGTGCCGCGCCCAGCTTATTGCGGCGCATGGCGGAGAGAATGGGACGAAGTTCCATGGTGCCTCACTGTTCCTTGAGTTGCCAAGCCGGCTCTATGTGCGCGGCGCGCCAGGTCGGATACAAGCCGGCCATCACCGTCGCCGCGACGGCGAGCAGCACGGCCACGCCGGTATCGGTCCAATCGATGTAGGTCAGCGTCGTCATGCTCTTGGACAGGAGCGCCCGGGTGGCGCCGAGGCCCAAGAGAGTGAGCAGTAGGCCCAGTCCCGCGCCGCCGAGCCCGATCACCGCCGTTTCGACCAGGCATTGCGCAAAGATGGCGCCGCGGCTGGCGCCGAGCGCGCGGCGCACGCTGAAGTCGCCGGAGCGGCCGGCGATCTTGGCCAGCATCAATCCCATGGCATTCATCAGGCACACGAACAGGAATCCGAAGGACACCAGCACCAGAATCCGCACCTCGCCCGGCACCACGTGCCGGTAGGTCAGCCATTCGCTCACGTCGCGCAGCTGCGTGGCTGCCGGCCAGTGAAAACGCCCCATGCGGCCCTGCTCGGCTGCGTAGTTGCGCAGGAATTGGCGGTATTTGCCGACGTCGGCCGAGGTCGGCAGCTCCACCCAGAACCCGATCCATACGCACTCGGATCGCAGGCTTTCTTCCCAGCCCAGCGGCGCATCGGTGGCACAGCCGAACGATCCGGTCTGCTGCATGTGCTTGTCGATGGCGCGGGTGAAGGGCAGGAACACATCGTCGCTGGCGCCGAAGCGGGTGAGGCTCAAGTCGTAGTAGCGGGGAACGGGCCGCCAGGCGTCGAGTACGCCGACCACCCGGTAGCTCTCGTTTTCCAGTACCACATACTTGCCGACACTGTTGCCGCCGCCGAACAGCCGCGCGTTCAATTCCCGCGTGATGACCACCACCGCGGCGCGATTCTCGTCATCCGACGCGCTCCAGGGGCCGCCGTATTCGAAGGGCACCTCGAACATCGGGAAGAAATCCGCATAGGCGGCCCGTGCCAGCACCTTGAACGGCTTCATTTGGGGATTGGCTGGACGCAGCGGCAGCGCCGCGGCGTACAGAGCGGTTCGCCGCTTGGCATCTCCCGCCTTCATCCACGCCATCGCATCGATATAGCTGACCTGGGTCTGCAATCGATCGCTGGTTTGCTGGCTCGGATTGTCGGGTCCCCAGCTGTCGATTTGCGGCACGTACAGCTGATCCGATTTTCGCGGAATGGGATTGCCCGACATCGCGCGGAATATCGTCAATGTGGTCATCGAGGCGCCGATGCCGACGCCGATGGCGGCGATCATCAATACCGTCAGCACGATGTTGCGCCTGAGGCTGCGCAGCGCGAGACCTAAGTAGTAGTTGAACATCGTTGGATTACACCCCGCGAGTCGCCAAGGCCGGAGGCACCGACGCGGCGCGCAGCGCCGGCCAGAGGGCCGCGGCTTGCCCGAGCAACAGCACGGCAGCGGCGCCGATGAATGCGTAGCTGACGTGCAGGCGCTCCATCTCGAAGCTGCTCACCATCCACAGATTCGCGGAAATCGCCAGGGCGACGCCGAGCACCACCCCCGCTGCCGCAATCAAGAAATTCTCGGTCTGAAAATACCGAACGATGGCCTGCCGGGTCGCACCCAGCGCCCGGCGAATGCCGATCTGGCGCCGGCGCTGCGCCACCCAGTAGCTCGTCAGGCCGACGATGCCGAAGGCCGTGACCAACAGCAACGCGGCGCACACCACCCCGAGGATGACCACCAGCCCGCGATCGTTCCGATAGGCTTCCTCGCGCGCCGCCGTCAGCGGCTGCACTTTCTCGATGACCCGCGCCCGGTCGATCTCGATGAGTTTCCTTTGCGCCGCCTGCATGGCCGACGCCAGCTGACCCGGCCGGGTGCGCACCACGTAGTCGGAATAGGGATCGACATATCTGAAGGGCTCGAGCATGGAGTTGTTGTTGAATTTGCTGCCCCAGCCGCCCGCCTCGACCCACGGCACCTGCAGCGTATCGACGATGCCGATGATGGTCGTTTGATGCTTCTGCGCCTCGAGGTACACGGTCTGCCCCAAGGCGTCACCGCCCGGGAAGAGTTTCTCCGCCAGCGCCCGCGTGATGATCACGGCCGACGGCTGCTTCCAATCGCCGAAGCCCATCTTGTCGACGATTTCGTTCGCAGTGAAGTTGCGGCCGGCGATCAGCTTGACGCCCAGGGCCTGCAAGGCATGCTCGTCGGCGAAATACAGTGCGGTGAGCGTAATCGCATCCTTCTGATCCGGATTGCGCCTGACGCTGTCCGTCGAACCCCCGTTGCTCAGCGGATAGGAATTGGTGACGAAGGCATCGACCACCCCTGGGACCGAGCGCAGCGCGTCCAAGTCCGCGCTCAAACGCCCCTTGATGTCGGCGGGATTGCCCACCCACAGATTGCGGATCACGAAGATATTGGCCTCGTCCGTCCCCGTCGGGCGCCGGCTCGAGGCAACGCGCTGCTCGATGATGAACAGCCCGTTGCACAGCACGCCCAGGGTAATGGCCATTTGCACGGCGATCAGAATGGCGCCGACCTTGTTGCGGCGCATGGCTGACAGAATCGGTCGCAGTTCCATGGTGGTCCCCTTACTGTGCTTTGAGTTGCCAGGCAGGCTGGACATGAGCGGCGCGCCACGTGGGATAGAGCCCGGCCAGCATGGTCGCCAACACCGACAAGAGCGCCGCGATACCGATGTCCGACAGCCCGAAATGAGTCAGCCGGCTCACTTCCTCGGACAGCAGCGAGCGCAGGCCAACCAGGCCCAGGAAGGTCAGCGCAAGTCCCAGCACGCCGCCCGCAAGGCCGATCACGCCCGCCTCGATCAGGCATTGACCGAAGATTGCGCGGCGATTGGCGCCGAGCGCGCGGCGCACGCCGATGTCGCCGGCACGACCCATGATTTTCGCGAGCATCAGCCCCATGGCGTTCAGCACACAGACCACCAGGAAGCTGAAGGACACCAGCACCAGAATTCTCACCTCATTCGAGACCGCATGCCCATGCACCAGCCATTGCCGCACGTTGCAAATCCGCGTGCGGGCCGGCCAGCTGAACCGCCCCGATCTGCGCTGGTCGGAGGCGTAATTCATCAAGAAGGCGCGGTAGTGCGCCGCCTCCGCGGCAGTCGGCAGCTCCACCCAGAACTGAATCCAGATGCATTCGGAATGCAGGCGCCCCTCCCATCCGGGAGCGCCTACGTCGCCCGCACAGTTGTAGTTTCCCCAGGAATCCATTTGCCCCTCGATGGCGCGCGTGAACGGCAGATACACATCCTCGCTCTTGCCGTACTTGTCGTTGTTGAGGTCGTAGAACTTCGGCACCGGCTGCCATCGCTGCAACACGCCGACGACGCGATAGTCATGGCCGTCGAGATTGAGCGTTTTGCCGACGCTATCGGCCCCCGCGAATACCTTGTCGTTGAGCTCGCGGGTGATGACCACGACGTTGGCGCGATTTTCGTCATCCGCCGCACTCCACGGGCCGCCGAAGCGGAACGGCACGTCGAACATCGGGAAGAAATCCGCATTGGCCGCGCGGGCGTGCACCTGAAAGGGCAGCAGCTGCGGGTTGGACGGCGTCAGCGCGAAGCCCGTCGAGTACATCAGCGTTTGGCGGCGCCCGGCATGCGCATCGACCAGGCCGACGGCGTCCTGGTAGGTAAGCTGCTCCTGCAGGCGATCCTCATCGCCGATGACCACCGTACTCTTGTGCGGATCCCAGTTGTCGATCTGCGCGGTGAACAAGTGCGTGGATTTCTCCGGGATCGGGTCCTGCGCCATCGCGCGGAACACGGTCAGCATGGTCATGGAGGCGCCGATGCCGACCCCGATGGCGGCGATCATGAGCAGCGTGAGCACCACATTGCGCCTCAGGCTGCGCAGCGCCAGACGGAAGTAGTAGCCGAACATGCTTGCTCCTACAGCTGGGCTGCGGCGCCGGCCACCAGGCGCGGCTGCGCGGCCAGGTCGACGACCTGGCCATCCACGATGTGCACCTCGCGCTGGGCGCGAACCGCGAGCTCCGGATCATGGGTCACCATGACGATGGTCGCGCCGTCGCGATGCAGTTCCTCGAGCAGGTCCATGACTCCGCGCGCCATCTGCGTGTCGAGATTGCCGGTGGGCTCGTCCGCCAGCAGCAGCCGCGGAGAGCCGGCGAGCGCCCGGGCGATGGCAACCCGCTGCTGCTGTCCGCCGGACAGTTCCGCCGGATAGTGCCGCGACCGGGCCGACAGCCCCACCCGCTCCAAGGATTGCTGTATGCGGCGGCGCCGTTCCGCCGCATTGAATCCGCGATAGCGCAGCGGCACATCGATATTGTCCTGCACGTTCAGATCGGAGATCAGGTTGAAGGCCTGAAAGATGAAGCCGATCTTCTCGTTGCGCAGCCGCGAGCGCTGGTTGTCGTTCAGGCCGCGCACATTGGCGCCGTCCAGCTGATACTCCCCGCCGCTGAACTCCTCGAGCAGCCCGGCGATGGTCAGGAAGGTGGTCTTGCCCGAACCCGAGGGTCCGGTCACCGCCACGAATTCGCCTTCCTTCACGTGGATCGAGAAATCCCGCAGCGCATAGGTCTCCACGACTTCGGTTCGATAGGCCTTGGACAGATGAGTCATCTTCAACATGGTGTGGCCTCGCGGGGCGGGTGGATTTTCATTTCGTGTGTTAAGGCGGCGGCCG
The DNA here is from genome assembly GCA_963837435.1 of uncultured Gammaproteobacteria bacterium. Lineage (GTDB taxonomy): Bacteria > Pseudomonadota > Gammaproteobacteria > Steroidobacterales > Steroidobacteraceae > Bog-1198. The sequence continues at coordinate 374,911 of CAWINJ010000002.1, read as the reverse complement.
TATCTCAGCCTAGTGACTCAATATCACGCGCTCGGCGCCGTTGAATGCATCGGTGCCGGATACCACGATTTGGTCGCCGACCGCCAAGCCATCGAGAATTTCGACCTTGGAGATGCTCGAGGCGCCGAGCCGCACCGGACGGCGCTCGGCCACGTTGCCGCGCACCAGGTAGGCGAATCCGCCGCCTTCCTGGTCCACGAACGCGCCGCGATCGACCATCAATACATTCTCGCGCTTGTCGATGAGAATGCGCACCGACAGCCGCTGGCTCTGGCGCAGACCCGCGGGCTTTTCATTGCCGAAACGCAGCCGGGCCGTGACCTCGCCGGCGACCACTTCGGGGGACACGCCGCTCACGATGCCCTGCCAGTGACGGCCGCCGCCCTCGAGGTCCGCGCTCATGCCCGGGCGCAGATCGCGCGCCAGGCTCTCGGTGACCTTGATCTCCACTTCGAGTGCCGACAGATCGACCACGGTGAGCAGCGGGGCGTCCTTGGCGACGCTGGCGCGATCGGCCACTTGGACCTGCCCGACCTGGCCGTCCACGGGCGAGCGCACGCTCAAGCCGTCGACCTGGCGCTTCAGATCGGCGACCAAGTACTGCTGCCGATCGAACAATGCCTTCTTGCTGTCGATATCGAACTGATTCTGCTTCGGCTGCGACTCGTAGTTCATCTTTGCCTGCTGGAAGGCGAACTGCGCCTTCTCCAGCGAATCCTGGGCCTTGAGCGCCTGCAGTTCCGTGTAGGCCCCCAGCTCGTAGGCCTTGCGGCTGCGATCGAGCTCGCGCTGCGCCGTCTTCAGGTCGACTTGCGCCTGATTGAACGCATCGCGCAGCTGCAGCAGCTTCTGTTCGGCGTCCAGGGCCGCCCGTTGCCAGTCGATGCGCAGGCTCTCCGAGGTCGCCTGCTCCTGCGACAGCTTGGCGGTCAGATCGGGACTGTCGATGACGGCCAGCACCTGTCCCTTGGATACGGTGTCGCCGGCATGCACTTTGAGCGTGACCGTCCCGAGAGAGTCGGCATACAGGGTCGGGCTGACGGCCGCCACGACCTGTCCGTCGGCGGCGATGTCGCGCACGAAGCTGCCGCGCTCCACGGTGGCGATCGACAGCCGCGAGCGATCCACCGAGACCCCGGCGCCGGAATAGCGCAGCAGGAAGGTGAGCAGCACTCCGAGCCCGATGGCCACGGCCAGAATGACGATCAGCAGAGTTCGGTGACGCACCCAGGGGTTGGTGCGCTCGATCGCGCGGTCCTGGGCGGTGGTGTCGCGCAGCATGACAGGTTCCTTGGGTAGTAAGCGCATGCTCATGATCCGCTCTCGATGAGCAACTCATCGACCGCGATGAGATCCCGCTCGCTCAAGCGGCCGGCCTGCTGCTTGAGGGTGAGCACATTCGTCAAATAGTCGTAGCGCGTCTGGCTGTAGGCGCGCACCGCGGCGTAGTAGTTGTTCTGCGCGTTCAACAAATCGAACTCGGTGCCGGTGCCGAACTCCACGTTTCGCCGGCTCGCCTCCACCGCATCCTTCCCCGAATCCACTGCGCGGTGCGCGGCGCCGATGCGCTGAATGCCGGTGACGATGCTGCGGTACGCCGCGCGCGTTTGCCGCTCGGTGTCCCGTTGAGTCGAATCGTAGGTCGCCCGGGCCTGCCGATAGAGCGCCCGCGACTGGCGCACGGCCGAGGCGACCGCGCCGCCCTGAAACAGAGGCCAGGTAAAGGAGATCCCGACCGTGTCCAGCGTTTGATTGCCGCCGAGCACTTCATCCTGCGCCAGCTTCATTCCGGCGCCGGTCAGCGAGAAGGTGGGCAAGGCGCGGCCGCGTTGCGCCGACACATCGCGTTCCGCCGCCTCCATCTTCAGCTCGGCCGTTCTCACATCGAAATTGTCCTGGCGCGCGGCGCTCACCCAGTCATCGGCCGACGCGGGATCGGGAGACACCAGAGGGATGTCCTGGCGCAGCGGCGCAATGCTTGCGGCATGTGGGCCGACGATTTCAGTGAGCGCGAGATTGGCGTCGTCGAAGGCATTCTGCGCATCGATGACACTTTGCTCGGTTGCATCGTAGAACGCCTGCGCCTGCTCGACATCGCTGCGCGGGCCGACGCCGGTGTGCTCGCGGATTCGTGCCTGGTTGAGCAGCGTGCCGAAGGCATCGCGCTCGGCACGATTGGCAGCGAGCTGATCGGACGCCGACAGGATGCCGAAATAGGCCTGGGCAACACGCAGCAGTAGATTCTGCTGCGCGCTGCGGAAACTCGCCTCGGCGGCGGCCGCCTGAAAATTCGCTTCCTTGAGCTGGCTGAAGGCCTGGAAGCTCCACAGGGTCTGCGACATGTTCAGACCCAGGCTGTGCACGGTGCCGTAGCAATGCTGCATCCCTGAGGCGGCGGCGAGCGCGCAGTCGGCGGCCTCGCTGCCCGTGGAGGGACCGTTTTCATAGCCCACCCGCTCGCGCGTGGCGGAGGCCGAGGCCGACACCTGCGGCAACCATTGGGCGAGTGCCTGGGGCCGAGCCTCGATCGCCGCATCGCGCTGGAAACCGGCGGCCTGCAGCGTGGCATCGCGCGTCAGCGCGAGCTCGTACAGATCCTTCAGATCGTTGGCCTCGGCAGCCTGCGCCGCCAAGATCATCGCGATCAACGCCAGTGAGTAACGCAGCATCTTCGACACGTCCGCCATTGTTTCCTCTGTAGAGCAGAGCAAGCGGCGTGCCAGTTTTGTGTGTTTGTAAGCCTTTGTTTAAACTAGCATTATTTCCGCGGGTTGCGCGCCGGGTGTCCGCGGACAGTGTCCGCGGACGGCGCCGGACACTGTCAGCGCGCCGTATCCACGACGACGCGGCCGCGAATTCGGCCCTCGAGCAGCCCAGCCGCGCGGTCGAGCACTTGTGAGAGCCCGATTTCCTCGGTGATCAGCTCGAGTTTGGCGGGATCGAGGTCCACCCCCAGCCGGCGCCAGGCCTCCAGGCGATCCGGTCTGGGGCACATCACGCTATCTACGCCGGCCAGCGTGACGCCGCGCAGGATGAAGGGAGCCACGGTCGCCGGAAAGTCGAGCCCCGCCGCCAGGCCGCAGGCCGCGACGACGCCCCGATAACGCATGGAGGCACACACATTGGCCAAGGTGTGGCTGCCGGCCACATCGATTGCACCGGCCCAACGCTCCTTTGCCAGGGGCTTGCCCGGGCTTGCGAACAGGGCTCTGTCCAGGACTTCCTGAGCGCCGAGGTGCTTCAGAAACTCCGCCTCCGCCGCCCGGCCGGTCACCGCGACCACCTGAAAACCAAGTTTGGCGAGCACGGCCACCGCGACGCTGCCTACTCCGCCCGCGGCTCCCGTCACCAGAATTTCGCCGCTCTGCGGGCTGATTCCATGCCGTTCCAGAGCGATGACGCACAGCATCGCCGTATACCCCGCGGTGCCGATGGCCATGGATTGCCTGGCCGTGAATTGGGCCGGCAGCGGAATCAGCCACTCCGATTTCACCCGGGCCATCTGCGCGAGCCCACCCCAATGCTGCTCGCCCACACCCCAACCATTGAGCAAGACCCGGTCTCCCACTCGGTGGGAGGTATTGCCGGACTCGTGCACCGTACCGGCGAAATCGATTCCCGGCACCATTGGAAATTGCCGCACCACCGGCGCCCTGCCGGTGATGGCGAGCGCATCTTTATAGTTGAGCGTCGAATACTCGACGCGCACCGTCACATCCCCCGCAGGCAACTGCGCTTCATCGAGGGTGGTGAATCCGGCCCGATAAGGGCGTTCGTCGCGCTCGATGAGAATTGCTTGGAACATGCATCACCCTGCCACGGCGGGCACTAGAGATAAAAAGCTGCTGTGTCGAGATCGCCGCTCCAGCTATACAGGGCCAGCAGAGGTTCGGCAAAGGTGCGCATTGCGTGCGGCTCGTTGGACTGATGCAGCACGAACCCGCCGGGCGGCACGATTCGCCGCACACCCGATGCCGACCACTCGGCATGGCCGGAAATGACCAAGTACAATTCGGTCGCCGGATGCGCATGCGCGGGATACAAGGTATTGGGCGCAATGAGCGTGAATCCGACCCGGCAATGCGGCGCATCCATCGGGCCATCCGGCCCTATCAACTCGGCGAATCCGATCTTCCGCGCGAGATCGCCGGCGCCCGGGCGAGGCGAATACTGATAGTCCCACGGCAGCGCACGGGGCAGCGCGCCCAAGGCGGTCGCAATGGCGGCAATCCCCGTCTCGATGCCGACGTCGATCGCCGAGCCCAGAATCGCCCCATAGTCCCGCGCGGGCACGGCGGCGTATTGAGGCCTTACCTCCGCCGCTCGAACCGCGCGCTGCAGATGATCTATTTCCGCGTGCGCCGCCTGCGGCGATGCATTGGAATGCGCCAGGTGCGCGCCGATCGCGCGGGTCAGGTCGGTCAATGGGTCGTGCATGTCGAGTTTCTGCGGCAACCAGGCTTCGGCATGCACCTAGCCTAATGGATATCGATCCCGGTGGACACGTTGCAGGCCGGATTGAGGTATTGTCGCGGGTATGGAGCCAAAACAATACCGGCGGATACTCGCCATCGATGTCGGCGGCAGCCATGTGAAGATGCGCGTATTCGGCCGGCGCGAATTGCGGCAATTCGAGTCGGGGCCGCAGCTGACGCCGCGCCGAATGGTGGCGCGCGTTCATGAACTCGTCGGGGACTGGAATTACGATGCCGTCTCCATCGGATACCCCGGAGTCGTCCTGCACGGCAAGGTGATCGCCGAGCCGCACAATCTCGGGCGCGGCTGGGTCGGATTCAATTTTCGCAAGGCCTTCGGCCGGCCCACTCATGTGATGAACGACGCCGCGATGCAAGCGGTCGGCAGCTATGAGGGCGGCCGGATGCTGTTCCTCGGCCTTGGCACGGGCCTTGGCTCCGCCATGATCGTCGACGGCGTCGTCGCCCCCATGGAACTGGCGCATCTACCGTACAAGAAAGGGCGAACCTACGAGGAGTACGTCGGCGCGGACGGCCTGAAGCGCTTGGGCGGCAAGAAATGGCGCCGCACCGTCAGAGAAGTCGTGGCGCAGCTGAGCACCTTGCTCGAAGCCGACTATGTGGTCATCGGCGGCGGCAATGCCCGCAAGCTCAAGCGCCTGCCGAAAAACGCGCGCTTCGGCGACAATAACTTCGCCTTTCTCGGTGGCTTTCGCGTGTGGCATCACGCGGCCTCCCCCTCGACCACCGCCAAGGGCCGGCGGCGCGGCATCGTTCTGCCTTGACCCCAACTCCTTCTGCCTTCACCTCAGCTCCTTCTGGTTTGACCCCGCGCCGGCTGGCCCGCTCATCGCCGCCGGGAGGGACGCGGCTGTGTGACCGATTCTGCAGAATCTTCAGGCGCCCGAGCATTTCGCTTCAAATGCCCGCTGATTTATGGAAAATAGGCCTATGAGATTCAGACTCAAGGCATTGGGATTGCACCTCAGTGCGAGCGCCTGCGTACTGTCGCTGATACTCGGCGCGCTTTATTTTGGATGGTACTACTCGCCGGGCTGGCGTCTGACCGATGTCGCTCACGTGGTCATCGTGATGGTGGGAGTTGACGTCGTCGTAGGACCCCTGCTGACCTTCATCGTCGCGCGTGCGAGCAAGCCGCGGCGTGAACTGGCGCGCGACATTTCGATGATTGTCTTCGTCCAGCTGTGCGCACTCACTTACGGCTCGGTGTCGCTCTGGGACGGCAGGCCGCTGTATTACGCCTATTCCGAGACCGTGCTGCAGCTCGTCCAGGCCTACGATATCGATGCCCAGGAAGCCGCTGACGGGCGCCGGCTGAATCCGGAATTTGCCGCCCACTGGTACAGCCGGCCGCGATGGGTCTGGGCGCCGCTGCCTGCGGACAACTCGGTGAGCCAGCACATCGTCCTCTCGGCGATCAAAGGGGGCGACGATGTGATCTCGATGCCGCGGTATTTCAAGCCTTGGAATCAAGGCCTGCCGACTCTTCGGCTCCGTCTCAAGAAAGTGGATGATGTCGCTTACTTCATCGGCCATCAAAAAAAGCAGCTCAAAGAGCGCATGCGGGCGGCCGGATTGGCGACGGATCAGCCCAATGCCATGCCGCTGATCGGGCGCGGCTTCCCCCTGCTCGCGGTATTCGATCCGGCGAGCGTGACTATCAAGGCCATCCTCAGCGTGCCGTGAGCGAAGTTCAGTAGCGCCAGCTCGTCAGATCCGCGCCCGTCGGCGCGGAGGCGGCGATGCGCTCGAGAATGACGGGCAGATACTGAAAATCGTAATGCAGGCGCGAGTAGGCATTGGAGAGCTTCGGATCGCCGTTCCAGCAGTGCTCGGCACGATCGCCATAGGCCACCGTGCCCTGGTATTTGGGCTGCAATGCCTCGAGGCGCTCCTGCGCGAAATACACTGAGTCGGTCAGGTAGTAGTTGTCGCCGTTGCCCACGTAGATGTGAATTTTTCCCTGCAGCTTGGGCGCAAGCGTCCCCCAGTCGCGTGCAATGATGTAGGACAGGTCGTAGTGCTCGCGCCAATAGGCCGCCACGCTCTTGTCGATATTGCCCGTAACCTTGTCGAATATGGGCTTGGGATAACCATCCTCTCCGACCGGCCCGAACACCGCCTGCCAGATGTCGTACTGGCCGCCGGAGCGGCTGCGGTCGCCCTGCGCCAATTCCATGTAGTTGGCGTCGCGCTGCGTCGCGAACACCTCGCCCAGATAGTTGCGGAACGCCGGGCGCTCCACCGAACTGGCCTCGCCCTTCAGCACATAGGCGTTGGCATCCTGGTAGAGATTGATGACGGTATAGGCGCGAAAATCGATCGGGTCCGGGCAGGCCGCGAACGCTCCGTTGTACATGTCCGGATAGAAGACCTGGGTCGCGAGCGCCTCCCAACCGCCGGTCGAACCGCCGTAGGTGAAGCGGGCCCAGCCGGCCCCGATGCCGCGGAAGCGGCGCTCGATTTCAGGGATCAGCTCCCGGTTGATGGCATCGCCGTAGGGGCCGAGATTCGCCGAGTTCACGGCGTAGCTATCGTCGAAGTACGGATTCGCATGTTCGATTTCGATGACCAGAAATCGCGGAAAATCCTTGGAAATCCACTTCTGATAGAAGGCATACGCTTCCTGCTGCTGAATCCGGTTGTATCCCGCCAGATGGAAGCGCTGCGAGAAATCCGGCTTCAGATCCGGATCGGGCGGCGTGGTGCGGAACTCCGAAATGTCGTCGGGAAAATGCCCGTGAAAGACCATGAGCGGATAGCGTGCCTGCGGGTGTGAATCGAAGCCTTGGGGCACCAGGACATGCGCACCGATGAATACATCCCGCCCCCAGAAACGCGACAGCAGCTCACTGCGGATGCGCACATGGCGGACGAACTCCGTGTCCGCCTTGTCGGGAATCGCCGCGATTTGCTGATCGAGAACCAGTGCGGTTCTGAGCGGATGCGATGGGTCGATATGCACGCGGATGGGCGTGGAGTAGAGGTTTCCGGGCTTGCGCGCCCATTGCTGACCCTCGCCGTGATCGGGCGGCAGCTTCAGAACGCGGCCGTCGGGCATGCGATAGGTGTCGTAGCGATTCAGCACGGCCTGGACCAGGTAGTCGCCCGCGGGCACGGCGGAGAGGCGCCGGGCGGGCCAGCCGAAGGCATTGTCATCGAGCACCACGGCCCGCCCCGGGGCCAGGCCATCGACGTTCAATCCAAACAGATACGGGCTGGCGAGCGGCTCATCGGGCTCCACATGAGTGCGTGGCTCGCGGGTCAAGTCAGCGCTCACCATCAGGATCACGCGGCCGTCGAGCGGCGGCCCGCCGCCCGCCGGCGACAGGGCAATCGAGAAGGAGGTGCCCTCGACGGCGGAGTGGGCGGAAATTCTAGCCCAAGGCGCTGCCATCAGGCACGTGGCGGCCAGCGCCAGCAGCGCCCGCATCCCCAAGTCATTCATTGTTGTTCCTTTCGGGTGGCGTCCCAGTCGCGAAACCTGACCGAACGGCCTCGATTGGTCAAGCCCCGGGGCCGGGGCGGCCGCCCTTAATTTGGCGGAAGGGGAGCCGCAAGGCCGCAGCTTCGAGATGCGCTTCTCGGTTCACGCGCCTGGCCGTGGCCAGGGGACACTCTAACGGACTATTCTCGGGGTTCCTTGACGGAAAGAGCAGCCGGCCGAGCCGGCTCTCACCGCCTCAAGACTTAGCGCCGTGGACCGATAAATCACTATGACAAACCCGACGCCCCTGTGGAAACGGCTAGTCTCGCACCTGCCTGGGCTGGCGCGCCGCCGAAACTACGAGGCACGGCCCCTGTTGTCCGCGGTCGCCGGCGGTCTCATCGCCTGGGGAACCGCCATTGCGGGTATCGCCGTGGTGGACGTCATCGTGCGGCAGATTCTCTTGGAGGACGTCAGGACCTACCTCGCGCGCACCGCGGCCGGCACGGCCGCGCTCATCGACGGCGACCAGCTGCGGACCATCAACAACGCCAATCAGGACGGTACGCCCGACTATAACCGCGCTGCCCGGCCGCTTCGCGTGCTGCTCGATACGAATCCCGACATCCGCTTCGCCTACGTCGGTGCCATGCAGGGCGATGTCATGCATTTCATACTCGATGGGACACGGCAAGGCACCTTCGATGAGGCGGGCCGGCCGAACCATTCGCCGCCCATGGAGGTGGACGCGCCGAGCCCGGGAGAGCGAGAGGTATCCAGAACGCATCGCCTGACCGTGGAAAAGGAACCCACCGCCACGGCATGGGGAATGGGAATCCGCGCCCATGCTCCGGTATTCGCGCGCGATGGAGAGATGACGGGCTACGTGGGCATCACGGTTCGCGCCGACCGGTACCGCGAGCTGGTCCGGCGGGTCGACGTGTCGGCCGTGCTCGGTGTCTTGATCGCCGGCGCCCTCGCCTTCCTCAACGGCGTTGCCATCTGGCGGGCGCAGATCGCCCGGCGGCGCGCCATGGCCGCCCAGGCACACACCGAGGATGAGCTGAAGCGCGCCCAGCAATTCGCCAACCTCGGGACTTGGTATACAAACCTCCGAACCCATGAAGGATCGATGTCCAGTGAGCTTCGGCATCTTCTGGGCGCTCCCGCGGAGAGCGGCCGGCCGGTCACGGCCTATCTCTCGGGCACTCATCCGGAAGACCACGCATTGGTCGAGAACATGCTGGCCGATCTCGCGACCGCCGGCGGTTCGCGTGCGCTCGATCACCGTTTCGTCGTCGACGGCGTGGTCAAACACGTACGCGCGGCGGTGGCCGCACGCTGCGATGCCCGCGGCCAGCCGCTGGAAATGCAGGGGATCGTGCTCGACGTCACCGATCTGAAGGCGGCCGCCATCGAAACGCTGCGAGCCAAGGAGGTAGCGGAGTCCGCCAATCGCGCAAAGAGCGATTTTCTCGCCAACATGAGCCACGAAATCCGCACACCGATGAACGGCGTGCTCGGCATGACGGAGCTCTTGCTCGACACCAAGCTCGATGCCCTGCAACGCGACTATGCCGAAACCATCCGCGACAGCGGCACCTCACTGCTGACGGTCATCAACGATATTCTGGATTTCTCCAAGGTCGAGGCCGGCAAGCTCGAGCTCGAGCAGGTGGACGTGGACTTGCGCGATACTTTCGAAGATGTCGCGCGGCTCCTGTCGATTCAAGCCCATGCCAAGGGGCTCGAGCTCACCGCCCAGATCGATGCGAGGCTCCCTGACCTGGTAAAGGGCGATGCGGGCCGTATCCGCCAGATCCTCTTGAATCTCGCCGGCAATGCCGTCAAGTTCACCACCAAGGGGGAGGTCTCGCTCGAGATCAAGGTGCTCGCTACCGGCGAGAGCGGCACCACGGTACGCTGCGAGGTACGCGACACCGGCATCGGCATACCTGCCGATCGGTTGGAGTCCCTGTTTGCGCCCTTCATGCAAGTGGACACCTCGACGACCCGCCGATTCGGCGGCACGGGCCTCGGATTGTCCATCGTGCGCCGATTGGTCGAGCTGATGGGCGGTGAGACCGGCGTTGAAAGCGTCGAAGGCGTGGGCTCGCTTTTCTGGTTCACGGCGCACTTCGCGCCGGTGGTAAGCAGCTCACAGCTTCGGCATCCGGCCCCCACCTCGATCAAGGGCCAGCGAGTGCTGGTGGTGGATGACAACGCCACCAATCGCAAGGTCCTGATGGGACAACTGCTTCTATGCGGAGTGGAGCCCATATCGGCCAGCTCCGCGGACGAGGCGCTGGCACTCATGCGCCAGGCGGCCGCCGCGGGCCGCCCCTTCGACGCGGCGCTGCTCGATCACCTGATGCCTGATTGCGACGGCGCCGAGCTGGGCAGCAGCATCGTCCACGATGAGACCCTGAAATCCACCCGCTTGATCCTGTTGACCTCCTCGGGCCAGCGCGGCGACGGCCAGGTGTTCGCGGACATCGGCTTTGCAGCGTATCTGCTGAAGCCGGTTACGCAGCGCGACTTGACCGAGTGCCTGATCCTGGTTTTGGCCAACTCGGCGCACTCCTGGCACCTGCAAAGCCAACCTATGATCACGCGGCATGCACTGCGTGCGCAGCGCACGCAAACCCGCAATCGAATCCTGCTGGCCGAGGACAATCCCGTCAATCAGAAGGTGGCCTCTCGGCTGTTGGAAAAAATGCAGTACCGCGTCGACGTCGTCGCGGATGGGCTGGCTGCCGTCGCTGCATGGCAGACTGGAAAATACGACCTCATCATCATGGACTGTCAGATGCCACAGATGGACGGCTACGAGGCCGCCCGCGAGATCCGCAGGCTCGAAGAGGGAAAGCGCCACATCCCCATCGTCGCGCTCACGGCCCATGCCATGACGGGCGACGAAGCCAAATGCCGCGCCGCCGGCATGGACGACTACCTGTCCAAACCGATCGACCGGTTGAAGCTCGAGGCCTGCCTGGAACGCCTCCTCATCGGCGCGGGCGCGGCGGAGATTGTGGCGCACCCCGCGGTGCGGACACCGATCGGCGCCCACCCTGCTGCGCTGACATCCATCGCCGCGCACTCTGCCGCTGCGGCGCCGGCGCACCAGCCGATCGACTGGGAGGCATTGCTCGCATCCATCGACGGCGATGAAGGATTTGCCCGCGATCTGGCTGACGCGTTCATGGCGACCGGAACTCGGGAGCTCGCGGCCATCTCGGCAGCGCTGGACACGGGCGACGCGGCGGCGCTGCGCATCTCCGCACACACGCTCAAAGGCGCGAGCGCCAACTTGCGCGCGCCGGCGGCGACCGCCGCAGCAGCGCAGCTCGAGTCCGCCGCGGGCTCGACCGAGAGCACCGAGACCGCGGCCCTCGCCGAGAACCTCGCGGCCGAGATCCGGAAGATGACCGCGTATCTTCAGTCGAAAGCCGGGTAGGCGCGCGGGGCGACGGCCCTGCAGGTCAATCGGCCACGCGCGCAGTTCAGTGGGCCGGGGCCCGGTTCAGTGGGCCCGGAGCGCGGTCAGTCGGCCCGGGGCGTTGAAAATCTGGCCAACGGGTGCGCCTCGGTATTGAACACGATGTGCTCGAAATCAATCGTCGCCGGCGGCGAGAACAGCAGGTAGAAATACTTGAAGGTTTCGGCGAACACGAAGCTCTGCATCGCATTCCTTTGCTGCTTCGTGATGACGCTCTCGAGCGCCGCATAGCCATTGGGGGCGCGGCAATACTTCACGAAATCCAAGAATAGGCTTCGGCCCATCGAGCGATAGCGCTGCTCGCCGGTGAGCCGATACAAGTAAAAGGTGGACTCGACGATCTCCGGGCGCAGAGCATAGCCGGCGTCCTCAACTTTCATGCTGCGATAATCGAGCGTTTCCGGTTCGATGCCGTACTGGTTCCACATCTTGAACGATGAGTCTTGAAGGCGCCGGGCGCGCTCCACTTGACCGGCGAAAGCCAGAAGGCCGGGGAAGAAAGCGTCCAGTGCGCCATACTCCGTGCGGCCGCGCTTGCCGCTGTTCATGTCCGCGTGTCCGTACCACAGTTCGCCCCCGGTATCGTCCGCCAGGTATTGGTTGACCGCGGCGATGCTGTGGTTCCACATGTCGAGGCAGTCGTGATCGCCGAACACCTTCCAGCACTTCCATAGGTATTCGTAATAAGAGTCGATACCCCCGCTGATATGGGAATCGGTGCCGGTCCATCGGCCGGTCTCGACGTCGATCCCGTCGCCGACCAGGCCAATGGCGGAGCGGCGCCGGTAGGTTGCAACGAGCGCGCGCTTGGCGGCGTCAAAAAACACAGGCTCGCCCGTAAGCCTGCTCAAGGTGCCGAATTCGAGGATGAGGCTGCCGGTCTCCGCCGGATTGGTCTGCGCACCCCGCACCTTGCCGGTGCGAAGATTGACATATAGGTAGGGCAGGCCCGTCGGCGAGTGGAAGGCCGGCAGCAGTCGATTGCCCAGGTCATGGGCCAACGCCAACAGGCGCTCATCGCCGCTCAATTGATAGGCCGACAACAGCCCGCCCAGCATGCGAATGGTGATCTCGAAATTCTTGACGTAGACATCCCGATCGAAAGACAGCTGCGTATCGATCAGCGCCCGGGTCTTGTCCGCCTCGTCCTTCAAATTCATGAGAATGAGCGTGTCGAGCGCATCGACGGGAGTCATGAGCAGGGACTGCCCGTACCAGTCTCGCGGGCTTCTGCTCAGCGGTTCAAGCTCGTCATGGCCCCAGGCATAGCGTTCGTAGTTCCGGTAGGCATGCAGGAATTCCTGTTTTACCTGCGCCGCCAGGCGTCGCGCCTCGGCGCCATCGACGTCGGAGGCCGCGGCGTGCGCCATGCCGGTGTGCGCCGCGGCGCATAGGCATAGGAACCACGAGCAGATGCGAAGGTAGGTCATGGCTCTTTGGTGGGGCACAGCATGGGGTCGCTCGCAGCCAGGGCACGATGCCCGGACCGGCGGCTGGCAATCGCGCCGCCGAGCAGCCCCAGGAACGCGAACAAACCCGAGACCTCCGGATTGAAGTAGACGATGGCCACCAGGGAGACGCAGGCGATGATGAGCGCCGTCCAGGGAAAGATCGGAAACAGGGGGGTGCGATAGGGGCGCGGCAGCTGCGGCTCGCGGCGCCGCAACCGAAAGAGACTGAGCAGACTCATGATGTACATGACGATGGCACCGAGCGCGGACATGGCGACGATGCTGGCGGTGAGCGGCTGACCGGCGATGGTCACAACCTTGTCCGAATAGATTGCTGCGATGCCTACTGCACCACCGGCGAGTATGGCCAGGTGCGGCGTCTTCCATCGCGGATGAATCCTGGCGAGAAATCCCGGCAGGAACCCGGCGCGAGCCAACGCGAAAATCTGCCGCGAATAGCCCATGATGATGCCGTGAAAGGAGGCGATCAGCCCGAGCAAGCCAATCCACACGAGCAGATGCAACCAGCCGCTGCGCGCGCCGACGACGATCTTCATTGCCTGCGGGAGAGGATCGTTGATATTGGCGAGCGTGCGCCAGTCGCCCGCCGCGCCGGCGAATATCATGGTGCCGAAGGCAAGCACCACCAGGGTGAGGATGCCGCCAATGTAAGCCCGAGGAATGGTACGCCGCGGATCCTTGGCCTCCTCGGCCGCCATAGCCGCCCCTTCGATGGCGAGAAAGAACCAGATCGCGAAGGGGATCGCGGCGAAGATGCCTCCGAGCGTCGCCATCGATGGCTGCTCGTGGCCCGCCCAGCCGGCGGCCGTGAAGTGCGACCACTGAAAGCCCCGCGAGACCACCGCCATGAAGACCAGCAGCTCACCGATGGCCAGGACGGTGACCAGAAGCTCGAAGGTCGCGGCAATCATGACACCGACGATATTGAGGGCCATGAACACGATGTAGGCACCGACAGCGGCCACCCGGGCATCCAAGGCCGGGAACTGCACATTCAGGTACGCCCCGATGGCGAGCGCGATGGCCGGAGGCGCGAATACGAATTCGACCAGCGTCGAGAAACCTGCGATGTAGCCTCCCACCGGCCCGAACGCCCGATAACTATAGGCGAATGGCCCCCCCGCGTGGGGAATGGCCGTGGTCAGCTCGGTGTAGCTGAAGATGAAGGTCGTATACATCAAGGCAATGAACACGGTGGAGATCAGGAAGCCGAGAGTGCCCGCCTGCGCCCAACCGTAGCTCCAGCCGAAGTACTCGCCGGAGATGACGAGGCCCACGGCGATGCCCCAGAGGTGAATCCCGCTGAGAGTTCGGGCAAGTTGCGGCTCGGTTTTTATCATTATCAATTGCTCCCCTTAGGCGCGCGGACCCCCGGCGTTCTCGTCATATCGCGGCGCTGAATCGGGAGCATACCCGATTACAGGAACCCGGCTGCCATCGAGTGGCGAAGTCATCCGTCACCTGCTACAAGAGCCCGATGTATGTCGCAATGCTGGTCGGCTTGATGCTGGTTTTCCCTCTGACCTCGATCGCCGTCGAAGCCTTCACGCACGCTCACGGCGCGCTCAGTATTGCCATGGTAGGCAAGTGGTTCGTGTTCTGGGTGGTCGGCGTGAGATTGCTCATTGCCGGTCTACGTCAGATCGCTCAGCCACGCTATACCGCCGAGACAATCCTTGGCGTAAAGGATCCCGATGCCAGGTTGATCGTCAGGGAGTTGGGGTTTGCAAACACCGCGATCGGCAGCGCCGGCGTGATTAGCCTATTCCTTGTTGGCTGGACCGCACCGCTCGCGGTGGTCGGGGCGATCTTTTACGGTCTCGCCGGAATAAACCATGTGGCGCACCAGAAGCGAAGCAAGATTCAGAACGCAGCGATGACCTCGGATTTCTATGCGGCAGCTGTGCTGCTGACCCTCTGCTTTGCAAGCGGGCAAGACTGGTTTCCGTAAATTCTACCGCACCCTCTCTCGCCGCGGCCCGCGGCTTCGGGCGTCAACCTAAGCAGCCGCGATAGCCTCAATCTCCAGCAACCATTGCTCGTCGAATATCCCGGTAATAATTACCGTTAACGCGGGACGATGACTGCCCAGAAATTCTTGCCGAACTTCCCTGTTGGGCACGGCGAACGCTCTGGATGACAGGAATATCGTGACCTTGATCAGGTTTTCCACGGTCATGTCGGCGGCCGCGAGTTGCGCGACGACATTGCTCCAGGCCACTTGCGCCTGTTCGGCGAAGTCCTTCGGCACCTCGCCATGGACCGTCTCCGGAACTTGGCCACTGACGTACAGGATCCGCCGGGCGCCGATCACTTCGATGGCTTGGGAATAGCCGCCGGCAGCTTGGGGGGCCATTGCTGAATTCACAGGAGATATCTTCATGGTAGGATTGTAAAGGATCGGAGCAAATTGCCCATTGCAGCTAACCCTTTTGGAAAGAGATTGCTCGCGGGTGCGCCGCTCGTCCTTCGCTGCGCTTTTCTGCCTTACCCAGCCTCGCGTCTCAGATCTTATGGGCGGGAAGATCGACGTATTTGATTTGAATGCGCTTGTAAACATGGCGGCGACGGCCGGTCTGCACGTCAAGCTGAGCGTTCGGAAAGCGGTTTGATTGGCGAGATTTGCGATTTTGTGTATATTACTGTAATATACACTGATGGTCGATCTCTCGAAGATCATTGGCTTCGAATGGGATGAAGGCAACGCCAGGAAGAATGAGCATCATGGCGTTTCTATGGCTGAGGCCGAACAGGTTTTCTTCAATGCCCTGTTGCTGGTGCTGCCCGACGCAACGCACAGCGAGACCGAGCCGCGCTTTCATGCTCTCGGCAAAACCATTGAAGGGCGGCGGTTGCACATTACCTTTACCTTGAGAGATGCCGACCAGCTCATTCGGGTGATTTCGGCTAGAGACATGCATCGGAAGGAGCGCGTGATTTATGAGCAAGCGACTTAAGACCATACCGAGGTTTGCTAGTGAGGCCGCGGAACGCGCGTTTTGGGAAAAGAACGATTCGACAGGGTATTTGGATTGGAAGAAAGCTCAGCTCACTGTACTTCCAAACTTGAAGCCGTCTACCCAGACGATCTCTCTACGGCTTCCGCAGCATCTACTTGATTCGATCAAGACCGCTGCCAACGCTCGAGATGTACCATATCAATCGCTGATCAAGGTGTGGTTGCAAGAGAAGCTGCAGGGTTCATGAGAGGCTGAAACATCGACTTACTCGACCTTCGGCGAGGGTCGCCGATCGGGCCAAAAGCTTACTTTGCCCCGCAAATTGCTCAAATAAGGCATCCGGCAGCAGGGACGTCCATGAGACCGGTCAAAACAAGCCCGTTAGCCAGCGCACATTTCAATACATGCCGGCAAGCCGACGTTCGCGTCCTGCACTGATGCTGGGCAGTTCTTGATGAATTGGTGCGCCCGGAGAGATTCGAACTCCCGGCCTCCTGGTTCGTAGCCAGGCGCTCTATCCAACTGAGCTACGGGCGCAAAGGACAAACTGACGGCAACGCTTCTCGCGGATTGCTTCGGGCGGCGCCGCAAATCTCCGGCGGTGCCCGTCAGGGGCGCGAATATTACCATATCGATTGCGGCTGTCTCGGCGAGTTCTGCGGCATGTTGGTGCGCCGCGGTCGTCCGCCCTCACCCGACATGTAACTTATTGAATATTAATTATTTATTCGGTGAATTCAACGGGCGATTTAGATGCCGCCTCGTCCAGCTCCACGACCAACCGGCCCCGCAGGGCGCGGTGTTCGTCCCTGTGCCAACGGGCGAGGTGCTCCAAGGCACGATCGCCCTTTGCGCTCAAGATGAGGTAAACCACGCGCCGATCGTCCTTGCTCGTCTGGCGCGCGATCAGCCCGAGCTTCTCGCAACGCGTCGCAAGCGCCACGACGCCGTGATGTTTGGCCTGCAATCGTTCGGCGAGAGCGCCGATGGTGGCGCGGTTCCTCTCGGGATAGCTCTTGATCTGCAGCAGCAGCTGATACTGCAGCGGCGTCAATCCGTGGCGCCGCGTAACCTGTTCGCTGTAGCGCAAGAAGCGGCGCAGCTCGTAGCGGAAATCCGCGAGGGCTTGGTACTGCTGCAGGGTCATCGGCTTGTTTTCGGAGTTCATAGCGCGACGCTCGAAGGATTGGCGCTGTTGTACGCGGGCTGGGCGGTGTCCCGGACATGACAAAATCGCATATGGATACAGTGTATCGGCATTTGTATCATCCCGTGACATATCCGTATAGTAATGATCATTCAATCTTCGGACCTACTCAGAGATCGTTGCGGGAAGGAATCTTAACCGATGACAAGCACGCCAGAGCCGCGGGAATACAGTTCGCCCGCCTGCTCCATGCACGAGGTAGCAATGAGTTCGAGGTCTATATACGATGCTTTCAACAGTTCCGCGCCGCACTCACTGCCGGCGCTTCCCTATGCGGAAAATGCCCTCGAGCCGGTCATTTCAGCCGCCACATTGAGCTTCCATTACGGCCAGCATCACAAGGGCTATGTCGAGACCTTGAATAAGCTCATCGCCGGCACGCCCTTCGCCGAGATGACGCTCGAACAGATCATGAAGGCTACCGCCGGCCAGAGCCAGCACACCGCCATCTTCAACAATGCGGCACAGATCTGGAACCACACCTTCTACTGGCACAGCCTACGGCCGCAGAGCGATCGTGCAGTGCCAACCGGTCTGTCCGCCAAGATAAATTCCTCTTTCACGGACATCGCGGCGCTCAAAAAAGAGCTGGCTGCCGCCGCCTTGGGCCAATTCGGCTCGGGCTGGGTCTGGCTGGCTGTCGAAGCCGATGCGCTCAAGGTGGTAAAGACCGGCAACGCGGAAAACCCTCTCACCCGGGGAATGAAGCCGCTGCTGACCATCGATGTTTGGGAGCACGCCTACTATCTCGACTACCAGAACCGCCGTGCGGATCATTTGAATGCACTGCTCGACCGACTCCTCAACTGGAATTTCGCCGCGGAGAACTTGGCGCAGCGCTGACGCCCCGGTACCCGCGGGGCTCGACATCAGCCCTCCTACCCTGGAACACAAGGATCCCTCGCGTCAAGTAGTTCAGTCAGGAGACTGACTCGATGTAATCGTGCGGAAACCCCAGTTTCCTTAGCACGTTCTGCAGGCGCGTCGCGTAGTCCGGGTTTCGTTCCTCCGGCTGAGGTTCTTCGCACAGGTTGTAGCAAAGGGCAGGCACCCTAGAGCCGTCGAGCGTATGAACCAAGACGGCTTCGGGTCGATATTGTTCAAGGCCGGGAGCGGCATATAGCTTCTCGAGATTGGCGAGGGAAAGTCCCGCGAGCATCCCGTACGCTCGCGCACCGCTGGACGGCACCAACGTTGCGCGTTGGCCGATTCGCAAAACGAAGTTAGCCACGTGTGCCGGACGCAGATAAACCGGTTCTACACCATTTTTGCGAAAGAACCGAGACGTCCATGAATAAGCCATAAAGGAACGCATCGATGCACCGTCCATTTGTTCGCTCTGACATTGGGAAACCTGCCGATCGGGGGAGCCTAGCCCGATTTACCATGGGTGCGAGATCCCCGCCACCGCAATGACGCCTACGCAAAGACTGCTGCCCGGCGTAGACTGTCCCGGCCTTGACATATCAAAAAATAGTGCCGAGATGACTTCACAAGGCGTGGATACCGCTCAAGCACCCGCCATCCGCATTCTGTACACGGCCTGCCCCTTATGCGCAGCATCGGATATGCCGTCGATTCTGACCGCCGATTGCTCTGCGCACCCCCTATACCATCCCTCGCTGCCGCGCACTATCGTGTGGCGGCGTTGCCAACGTTGCGCTCATGTCTTCACGGAAGGATATTTCACGGACGAAGCCGCAGCGATTGTATTTTCCAAGAGCCTTCCGCATCAGACTGTGGGCCATGATGCCGAACAGGCGCGCGCGGTTTCCGCGCGCATGGTCGAACGCGTTGCACGGCACGTAATGAACGGCGATTGGCTCGATATCGGTTTCGGCAATGGCTCCCTGCTGTTCACCGCCGCCGAGTGGGGTTTTCGACCGGTTGGCACTGACCTGCGTCAGGATAACGTCGCTACGCTGCGCAAGCTTGGTTTCGAGGCACACGCCGACCCCATTGAGCGGCTGCAGGATTCCGGGCGATTCAGCGTGATCAGCATGGCTGATGTGCTGGAGCACATGCCACAACCAAGACTTGGATTGGAGGCTGCGTGGCGGCTCCTTCGACCAGGCGGAGTGGTGTTTCTATCGATGCCGAACATGGATTGCATG
This sequence comes from uncultured Gammaproteobacteria bacterium, assembly GCA_963837435.1. Lineage (GTDB taxonomy): Bacteria > Pseudomonadota > Gammaproteobacteria > Steroidobacterales > Steroidobacteraceae > Bog-1198. The sequence continues at coordinate 355,736 of CAWINJ010000002.1, read as the reverse complement.
ATCTGGCGGATGCTGGACGCGGCGAAGGCCAATCCCTACTGGGGCGAAATCGAGCATTACCACAATTTCGGCCGAAGCCGTCTATACGATCTTCTGCGAGAGTTCGGCTTCGACCCCATCGAATATGGCGTTAGCGAGCGATATCGAGTATGCATGGAGGTGATCGCGCGGAAGCCCTGAGTGCGCATGCTGCGCATCACTCACCGGGACGCAGGGATTGCCTGGTAAAATACATTCAGCCATTTTTCGCCCCGCTTCATCCACAAGGATGAAGCGCAACCGTCGAGTTGGAATGCCTTGCCGTGGTCCAGCTCCGATGCCTTCACGGGGTAAGTGACGGAGTTCAAGAAATGAACAACTCAAAGGTGATGAGATCCGTGCGCGTGCTGGGCGTGGCGGTCGTACTTGCGGTGCTGCTGACCTCGTCGGTGCTCTCAGGGTCCGCGCCCAAGGACAGCGCGGGCGGCCATTCATACAAAGTCGGCATGGCCTCTCGTAGCTTTTCACCGCAGGAGCCCTACGACTGGCGAGGCGCGCAGGCGCACACCCTGGATGTCGTGGTGTGGTATCCCGCCGAGGCGACTGCGCGCGAGAAACCGTTGGTAATCCCTGGGTTGGATATCTTCGACCTTGGAAGAGTGGCGCGGGAGGCAACGCTCGCCGCAAAGGCGGCGAGATTTCCTCTCGTCGTGATCTCGCATGGTACGGGCGGCAGCGCCTTGAGCATGGCGTGGCTGGGTGAGGCCCTTGCCGCGCATGGCTACATCGCTGCCGCGGTGAACCATCCCGGCAACAACGCCGCGGAGCCCTACACCGCGAGGGGCTTCTCGATCTGGTGGGAGCGCGCACGCGATCTTAGCGAGACGATCAGTGGAATGTTGGCCGACGCCAAGTTCGGTAATCGCATCGATCCGGAGCGCATCGGCTCGGCCGGTTTCTCTCTGGGGGGCTACACCATGATCGCGATCGCGGGCGGGATCACGGACGTGCCGGGATTCATACGATTCTGCGACTCACCGAATGCCGGAAGAAACTGCACCAGTCCGCCGGAGTTTCCCTCCCTGGTTGAAGACTTCCGCAAAATGATCCGGGAGCATCCGGAGACACTCGGGCACTCGGGGGACTCCTTTCGCGACGCCCGCGTTAGGGCCGTCTTCGCGATGGCGCCCGGCCTCGGTCCGGCCTTTACGGCCTCCAGCCTTGAGACGATTTCCATCCCCGTGCAGATCGTCGCGGGAGAATCCGATCAAAACGTTCCGATTGAACTGAACGCAAAATACTTTGCGGCGAAGATTCCCGGAGCGAAGCTGCACATTTTTCCCGGCAACGTGGCGCACTACGTCTTTCTCGATTCCTGCAGCGAAATCGGCCGCAAGACCCTGCCGATGCTGTGCATCGACGCGCAGGGTGTGGACCGCGATACAGTTCACGCCGACACGATACGGAGGGCGCTGCAGTTCTTCCGGGTCACACTAGAACCGAAATCCAGCTAGCTGGACGTGGGGTCGACACCATGCACATCGCCATACTCACCTTCGAGGGCTTCAACGAGCTCGACTCACTCATCGCACTCGGTATCCTCAACCGAGTGAGGAAGCCCAACTGGCGCGTCTCGATTGCCAGTCCCACTGCGCGAGTCCGTTCGATGAACGGCGTGGTACTCGAAGCGCAGGCATCCCTTTCCGAAGTCGCTGAAGCCGATGCGGTCATTGTCGGAAGCGGCGTGCAAACGCGGGAAGTTGTCGCCGACGCGGCATTGATGGCGCGATTACAGCTCGACCCCTCACGGCAACTCCGGGCCCGGAAGCGTGAGGCGGGTTAACCAATATCTTTAAAACAATTAAATTGTGCGTGTCGTCGTGCGTCGCTACAGTGACTCCATGTTGAAAAAGCACTTTGCGCTTGCCGCGATCCTCTTGGGCCTGCCTCTTTCCGCCATGGCACAATCCGGATCTATTGTCGGCACTTGGGTGCTCGCGGGAGCAGAGAAGTTGCTCCCAGACGGTACACGCCTGTCGGATTACGGCCCCAACCCACACGGGCTTGTCATCTTTACTGCTGATGGCTACTACTCGGTGCAGATCTATCGTGCGGAGCGCTTGAAGTTTTCCTCGGGCGACAAGAGCAAGGGGACCCCTGAAGAGTACAAGGCGGCATCGGTGAGTACGAGCGTTCACTTCGGCCACTACAGCGTCGACTCCGTCAAACACACGATTACCTTTCAGATTGACCGGGCCTCCTTCCCGAATCAGGATGACACCACTCAAGTGCGTCCCTATGAAATGAAGGGTAATGAGCTTTCCTGGAAGGTCGCTCCCCGCCCAGATGGCTCCGTGCCGATTACAATCTTGCGACGCGCGGTAGAGATACGGCGAGCGGTCAGCCGCTGACGCCCAATTCCGCGATGGGGTGCTTCCGCGCGAGCTGCGCGCCACGCATGCCGCTCTTCCTCTTGGGCATCACATCGACGACAGCCTGGCAGATCATCGCACGCAGGTGTTGCAACCATGGGTTCGACACTCCCGCTGGACCGTGCAGAGTCAGGGCGAGATTGTTCAGTCGAGGCAGGTCGAACAGGCGTGCGTCGCAAGTCAGATGCGCCGGAACGCCGAACCGACTGCGCGCCGTAATACCGAGGCCACCGGCGGCAGAGGCCCACAGGCCTGCGAGGCTGGGACTGACCGCTGCGATCCGCCATGAAATCCCTGCTTGATCCAGCTTGCGGATCATCTCCTTGCGAACGGCACATTGTGGGCCAAATAGCACGAGCGGCAGTGGCTGGTCCTTGCGAACGTTGAGCTCGCGCCCGGCGATCCAAACCAACTCCAGTTCCCCCAACAGCTCTCCGGGCGTATGGTCGGCGTAACCGATGGTGAGCGCGAGATCCAACTGTTTCTTCTCCACGGCCTCCACCAGAGCCGCTTTGCCCTCGATCCGAACTTCGACCAGCACCAGCGGGTATAGCTTGGCAAACTGAGCGAGCACGGCCGGCAACACGGTCTCGGCAAATTCCTGCGAAAAGCCCAGTCGCACGGTACCTGCCTGCGATGCGCCACGAATGGTATGAAGCAGCTCATCGTTGAGCCTGAGCATCTGACGGGCATACCCAAGCGCGATCTCTCCGGCGTCAGTCAGCAACAGTTCCCTGCCGTTGCGCTGGAACAGCGCCGCCCCGACCGTCTGCTGCAGGCGCTTCATCTGCAGGCTGATTGCCGATGGCGTGCGGCCAAGAGAGGCAGCCGCCTGCCCGTAACCGCCCAGATCACTTGCGGTCACGAGGGTGCGAAGCGTGGTGAGGTCGAGCGTCTTCAGGTTCATTGTTTAATGACCTTCACCTATTCCATCAAAAAATCGATGTTGCATTGAGTATATCTCAATCTTAACCTGGGCTCCCGGCAGCTGGAACGGCTTTTGATCCGCCCGAAGGCCCTTAGGAATCAGTGTCTTACTGCTCCTTCGGGCGTCCATTCAAGCAGTGTCCGGGGTCGGGAAGGGCAAATGATGAATGCGCCGACCACTCGCTGCAAAAATGGCGTTCGCCACTGCCGGCCCCAATGGGGCGACGCCCGGCTCGCCGACGCCAGTCGGAGCCTCCGTAGAGGACACGATATGCACTTCGACCTTGGGCATCTCGTTCATCCGCAGCACACGGTAGCCATTGAAGTTGTCCTGCTCTACGCGGCCGTCCTTGAGCGTGATGGCCCCAAACAGGACTGCCCCCAATCCGAAACCGATTCCCCCCTCCATTTGCGCGGCGATGATATCGGGATTGATTGGCGTACCGCAGTCGACCGCACACACGACACGATCGACGGTGACACGGCCGCGCTCGTCGACGCTGACCTCGGCGACTTGCGCGACGAAGGTCTTGAATGCCTCTGCCACCGCGATGCCGCGCCCTTTGCCTTTCGGTAGCGGAGTGCCCCAGCCACCCTTCTCTGCCGCCAACTCGAGCACGGCCTTCATGCGCGGTTCATGATTTAGAAGCTTACGTCTAAATGTGAACCCGTCCTCTCCGGCCACATGCGCCACTTCGTCGATGAATGCCTCGACCGCAAACGCCGTATGCGAGCTGCCAACCACACGCCACCACAGGACCGGTACACCGGTTTTCGTGGTGCAGAGTTCGACCGAAATATTCGGTATCGCGTAAGCGATGTTGGCCGCGCCTTCGACGGAAGTTGGATCGACACCGTCCTTTATCATGGCGGCAAACGACGTATCAGCCATGATCGATTGCCCGACGATCACATGCCGCCAACCGATGAGCTCCCTATTCGCGTTCAGTCCGGCTGCAAGCTTGTGAAAATACATGGGCCGATAGAGCCCACCGTGAATGTCATCCTCGCGGGTCCATTGCAATTTGATCGGTGTGCCGTCGGCACCGAATGCTCTGGCGATGGATACTGCTTCGACGATGTAATCTGAGCCTGAATTGGCGCGTCGCCCGAAGCTTCCTCCGGCGTACAGGGTGTGAATACTCACCTGCTGCGGATCGAGTCCGGCAGCCTTCGCCGCATTCGCTTGATCAATGGTTTGAAACTGATCTCCCGCCCAGATCTCGCAGCTCGTTGTGGTGAGCTTGACGACGGCATCGAGGGGCTCCATCGGCGCATGCGCCAGATACGGAAACTCGTAGCTCGCCGATACCTTATGAGCTGCCTCGCGGATCGCCGCAACGGGGTCGCCTTCCCGGCGGGCGGATTGGGCGGGTTGATCGGCGAGCCGCCGATATTCCTCCATGAGGGCGCTGGAGCTGCGCTTCTCGGCATGGGAGTCGTCCCAGTGGACCTGAAGCGCGTCGCGTCCGAGTTTCGCGGCCCAGAAATTTTTGGCGATCACCGCGACGCCGCGCGGAACCTGGACCACCTTGACGACCCCGGGGATCGCGAGCGCCGCGGTCGCATCGAAAGACTGAACCGAGCCGCCGAAGAGAGGCGGCCGCTTGAGCAAGGCCACCAGCAATCCGGGCTGCACGACGTCCAGCGTGAATTGCGCGGTACCGTTAACCTTCGGCGGGACATCGACTCGCGGCACCTGCCGACCGATCAACTTGAAGTTGTCCGGGGACTTCAGGGCGACTTTGTCCGGCACGGGTAGCGCCGCCGCTCTGCGGACCAGCGAACCGAAGGCGGCCTGGCGTTTGCTGCCGGCGTGATACACGATTCCCTTATCGGCCGTCAGTTCCGCCACGGGCACTTTCCATTCTCCGGCCGCGGCCGTCATCAGCATGGCGCGGGCCTTGGCACCGGCATCACGAAGTTGATTCCAGGAATTTGCCATCGCCGAGCTGCCGCCGGTGCCCTGCACGGTGCCGAAAGCCAGGTTGGCGTATCGTTTTGCATCGGCGGGCGCGCTTTCGACGCGCACCAGCGTCCAGTCGGCGTCCAGTTCTTCGGCAACGATCGTTGCAATGCCGGTGTAGGCGCCTTGACCCATTTCGACATGCTTGGCGATCACCGTCACGCTGTTGTCGTCGCCGATACGCAAGAAGGCGTTTGGCACAAAAGGCGCGCCCACGGCCGGCGCAGCCAGAGCGGCGGCGCGCCGCGTAGTCCCAGCCCATTCGAAGCCGATGGTAAGGGCCGCCACGGTGGCACTGCCGGCGCTTTTCAAAAACGCGCGCCGCGACGCATGGGCGGTTACTTGACTGTCAGGGGCGCTCATGCCGACGCCTTCATCGATTCGGCGGCCGCGTGAATCGCCGCGCGAATGCGCGAATACGTCGCGCACCGGCAAATATTGCCGCTCATGGCCGCGTCGATGTCGCTGTCCGTCGGAGCGACGTTCTGTTCTAACAGGGCGGTCGCGGACATTACCTGGCCGGATTGGCAATAGCCGCACTGCGGCACTTGCAGCTTGATCCACGCGGCCTGCACCGCCTTGGCCGGCGCGCTCCGCAGGCCTTCGATGGTGATGACCTCGCGTCCGGCAACCGCCGACACCGGCAATACGCATGACCGCGTTGCGCGGCCATCCACATGCACCGTGCAGGCTCCGCAGAGCGCCATACCGCATCCGAATTTGGTTCCCGGCAGGCCTGCGAATTCACGGATCGCCCAGAGCAGAGGCATCGTGGGATCGGCATCCAGATTGGTGGGCTGGCCGTTGAGTTTGAACGAGGTTGCCATAGAAGCCTCCGTGGTGCTCCTCGAATTCTACAAACGGCGCAGCCAAATTTGGGATAAAATTTGCACCTGATGGAATTTAGGAAAAGTGCTTATTTCGTAGTATCTCGATGGACATAACGAGATGGGAAATTCATGCGCAGCGGACGGAATTGCGTGCTGCGCGACGTCGCGCGGCGTCAAGCTCCGCGGGCGTGTCGACATCGCGGGCGGCCGAGGGAAGTTGCAGCAATGTACGATGCTCCGTCGGCAATTCTGAGAGAAGTGCGCGCAGTCCGGTATCGCCGGTAATGGCGCGAGCTCGCGGATAGAGCCATCGCGGCAGAATGAGTGGTGTGGATGATCGGTCGCCGAGCCGCCGCGCCGTTACGCGGCGCTTCGCCGTACACCAGCGCGTGGTCAGCCGAACGATATCTCGCGGGTCGAGTTCTGGAAGGTCCATGGGCAGCAACAAGGTTGCGCCGCTGAAGCGCGCCGTCCACAGGCCGCGGCCGATCGATGTGGACAATCCAAATGAGCGCTTCGAATTGTTGACGAAGCAGACCGGTTGTCCACGCAATTCGACCCGCATGCGCCGCGCTCGCGGTACTGTCACCACGACAATTTTTTGCACGGCAAATGGTGCGAGCACCGCGATCGTCCTGCGGATCAAGCTCACGCCACGGATTGTCGCGAAGGCCTTCGATCGCCCCATTCGCGTGGAGAAGCCCGCCGCCAACACCACAATGCGCAGTCTGGAGAGTTTGGTCTTCCCCACAGGAGTGCCGGTCAATCGCGCGATGCTCATACGGCCTTCGGTTGCGAGCGAGCGCGGCGCACGCGGTTGACGGGTCGGAGACGCGGCTTGCTCGTGGCTGGTCGCTTCACAGCGGAGAGCATGCTCACCAGTTCCGCGAGGTGCGCGCTGGCGTGCTCCCGATAGTACCGGTCCACCTGCTCATAAGCGCTGATGAGCATCTTGCCGAGTGGAGTGACGTATGCGCCGCCGCCGGAGCGTCCTCCGACCATGGAGATCGTGATGGGCTTCGCAAAGGTGTTATTGAGGTCTTTGACGAGCAGCCACGCACGTCGATAGCTCAATCCGATCGACCTGGCCGCTTCGGACAATGATCCGTGCTTCTCGATCGCACGCAGCAACTCGATCTTGCCCGGCCCCACGGAGAAGCCGTTGGCGAAGTCGACTCTAAATCGCAATGCAACACGTGCCATGCCGGTTTACCAAATTGGTAAAACGCTATTCAAACACATTATCATTCTGGCAGCCGCGTTCGCGGAGGGGGCTAAATATGATCGCCTTAAGAATCAATGGCACGGATCACCAGGCCGACGTTCCGCCCGATATGCCCTTGCTGTGGGTTTTGCGGGACGTTCTGGGGTTGACGGGAACGAAATTCGGCTGTGGCATTGCGCAGTGCGGCGCTTGCACGGTGCACCTCGAAGGGATGGCGGTGCGCTCCTGCGTCCTTCCGGTCGGCTCCGTCGCAAACAAGGCGATTACCACGATCGAGGCCGTAGGCCAAACGCCGTCGGGCCAGAAGATCCAGAAGGCGTGGCTTGATATCGATGTGGTCCAGTGCGGGTATTGCCAGTCTGGTCAGATCATGTCTGCGAGCGCCTTGCTTGCGCAAAAACCCAACCCTTCTGACGCCGATATCGACGCCGCGATGGCGGGCAATATTTGCCGCTGTGGGACCTACGTGAGAATCCGGGCGGCGATCAAGCAGGCGGCCACTGGCCATGCGGAGTCCCTGCAGGTTGTCGCGCCCAATGGGAGTGCGACGTGAACGTTCTCGTCAATCGTCGTGACGCGCTCAAAGGGGCGCTTTCAATCGCCTTTGTTTGGATGGGCGGGACAGGATCCGCTCGTGCAGCCATCAGCGCCCGGCGTCAGCCGGGCGACGCGGCGGCGGCCGCGGCGGACGGCAACCCGTCTTTTGCGCCCAATGCCTTCATCCGAATCGATGCCGAGGGTCCGATTCGCTTGGTCATGCCCAACGTTGAAATGGGTCAGGGCATCTATACCGGTGCCTGCATGATGCTGGCCGAAGAGCTGGATGTGGGTATGGATCAGATTCGCGTCGAGCACGCACCCCCGAACGAGGAGCTCTACTCGATGCCCTTGCTCGGCGGTCAGATTACGGGCGGCTCGACCAGCACCCGCGGGCACTGGGGGGTGCTGCGCGAGGCCGGCGCCCTCGCCCGTACACAGCTACTGAGTGCGGCTGCGCAGCGCTGGCATGTCGATCCGGCCGCCTGCGCCGTGCGACGGGGGGTGGTGACTCACACCGCAACCGGTCGTCACGCCACCTTCGGGTCATTGGCCAAGGCTGCCGCCGCGCTCCCGCAACCAGAGAAAGTCGCGCTCAAGGACCCGAAGGACTTCGCCCTCATTGGAAAGCCTGTGCAGAGGGTCGACTCACCCTACAAGGTCAATGGGGCCGCGCAGTTCGGAATCGATGTAAGGATTCCGGGCATGAAGATCGCCACCGTCATGGCCTGCCCGACTTTTGGCGGACGCCTCAAATCGGTCGATGATCGCAAAGCGCGTGCAGTGCCGGGGTTTGTCGAAGTGATCAAGATCGACAACGCAGTTGCGGTGGTGGGCGAGGATTTCTGGGCCGCGAAACGCGGACTTGAGCTACTCGAGGTAGAGTGGGATCGAGGGCCCAATGCAAATCTTACCGCGGCGAATCTTCGCGAAACTCTGCAGCAGAAATCCAAGGCCGGCCCCTCCATCGTCGCACGCGAAGTCGGTAGGCGACCTGCGGAGGGAAAGTCCGTGGAAGCGATCTACGACCTTCCCATGCTCGCCCATGCCACGATGGAACCGCTCAATACGACGGTCTGGGTCACCGCGGAGAAGTGCGAGATCTGGGTGGGGACTCAGGTACCCACCCGCTGCGTGACCGAGGCGGCGAAGATCACGGGGCTCCCCGAGTCGAAGGTCATACTTCACAACCAGTATCTCGGAGGCGGCTTCGGTCGGCGTCTTGAGACTGATTCAGTCGAACAGGCCGTGCAATTTGCCAAGCTCGTGAAGTATCCGGTGAAGATCATCTGGACTCGCGAGGAGGACATCCGGCATGACGTCGTCAGGCCCATGTATCACGATCGCATTTCGGCGATTTTGGGCGCCGATGGTCTTCCTGTCTGGTTTGGCGACATCACCACCGGAGGCACGGTGCTCGGTCGCTGGGCTCCGGAAGACATGGACAAGAACGGGCTCGATGATGACTTGGTCGAATGCTCGGCGCAGACGCCTTACAAGATTCCCAATCTCAAAGTGGAATGGGTTCGACAGGACATGCCCCAGGGCCTGCTCGTCGGCTGGTGGCGGGGCGTCGGACCCACCCACAATCTATACGTGGTTGAGAGCTTCATCGACGAACTCGCCCATGCTGCAGGCAAGGATCCGCTCGACTACCGCAGGGCGCTGCTGGCCGACAACCCACGGAGCTTGAAGCTCCTGAATCTTGCGGCAGAGAAGATTGGCTGGACGGAAATGCCGAAAGGCACGGGGCGGGTGGGTCGCGGTATTGCGCTTGGAGAACCATTCGGGAGCCGCGTGTGTCTGATCGTTGAGATCGAAGTGTCTGATCAGGGCGAGATCCGCTTGCGGCGTGCAGTCGCCGCGCTTGACTGCGGCATCATGATCAACCCGAGTTCGGTGGAAGCACAAATGCAGGGCGGTGTTCTCTTTGGCTTGAGCGCGGCACTCTACAGCGGCATCACGCTCAAAGAGGGCGCAATCGAGCAAAGCAACTTCCATGATTACCGCAACCTGCGCATCAACGAGGCCCCCCACGTCGAGGTGCACTGCGTCCAGAACACCGAAACGCCCGGGGGACTGGGCGAGGTGGGCACGGCGATCGCCGCGCCGGCTCTGAACAATGCGGTGTTCGCAGCAACCGGAGTGCGACTGCGCAGCTTGCCCATCGATCGCAGCCTGCTCGTGCGGGACAAGAAGGCTCTCGAGCAGAAGGCGGACGCAGTCAGAGTCCAAGGGGAACATGCATGAAAAATAGACTCGCCGTCGCCGCTCTGGTTCTATTGCTCGGGATAGCGCTCTTCTACGTGATCGGCAATCGCAACGACAGCGCGGCAGGGGAAGCGCCGGCCATATCCGGGGCACCCGCTCAGGCTGATCAGCTGGCGCGCGGCGAATACCTCGCGAAGGCGGCCGATTGTGTGGCATGCCACACCGATCCCGGTGTAGGCAAGGAATACGCAGGCGGGCTCGCCTTCCGATTGCCGTTTGGCACGATTTACTCGAGTAACATCACCCCCGATCCGCAGACCGGGATCGGCAAGTATAGCGATGAGGATTTCCTTCATGCCGTGCGCGACGGCATCCGTCGGGATGGAGCGCATCTGTACCCGGCTTTCCCTTACACCGCCTATACCCAGCTGAGCCGCGCGGATGTCCTGGCCATCAAGGCGTATCTTTTTAGTCTAGCGCCCGTCAAAACGCCTGCCCGGGCGAACGATTTGGGATTTCCTTTCAATCAGCGTTGGGCGATGGGGTTCTGGAACGCCGCCTTTTTCAAGAACGGACGCTTTGAAGCGGATCCCTCAAAATCCCCGCAGTGGAACAGCGGTGCGTATCTCGCCACTGCACTTGGCCACTGCGGGGAATGCCATACGCCTCGCAATGTGGGTTTTGGACTCTCAAACGACAATGCGCTCGCGGGCGAGGAGCTTCAGGGTTGGCGGGCCTATAACATCACCTCGGACCTCAAACACGGCATCGGCGCGTGGAGCGATGCAGATTTGCACGCGTACTTAAGTACCGGGCACGCACCGGGCCACGCCTCCGCATCCGGCCCCATGGGGGAGGCGGTGTACCACAGCCTTCAGTACTTAAAGACAGAAGACATCGATGCGCTCGTCACCTACCTCCGTGAAGTGCCGGCGCGCTCCGGCAAGCATCCCATCGACATCGATCCGAAACCCCCGGCCGCGTTGGCGGCTGATCAAAATGAATCAGGCGGTGCGGGGCCCCTTGCCACCTCGCCAGGGGGTGAGCTGTTCGCGGGTGCCTGCGCGAGCTGCCACCAGTGGAACGGCGCAGGCCGACAGAGCTCTTACGCGGCCTTGCTCGGCACGCGCGGCGTGAATGATGCCAGAGGCACGAACGCGGTTCAGGCAATACTGCAGGGTGTTCACTATACCGTCGGCGACCATCAGGTCTTCATGCCGGGGTTTGCGCAGGGGTATTCGGACACCGAAGTTGCCGCTCTTGCCAACTACGTGATCGCGCAATTCGGTGGGAAGGAAGGGACGGTCACACCCGACGGGGTTGCGCATCGACGCGCTCTTTGAGTGTGCAGTCGCATGGCGTCCTCGAAGTGACGGTGCTCCGATCCAAGCGACGTTAAGTAGTGCCTTCGTTTATTCCAGCGGCCCGGCGAAGCTTTCCGACGCCGCGATTGGGCCTGGAGAGCCAAGCCGGTGCGTGATCACCCGGGCGGCCAGGCCAATTGCAAGGAGGACGAGACTCCACAGGCCAGCCTTGGTGCCCGTCCCGTAAAATGCGAACACGATGAACAGCAGCGCGCCAATGATGGCTGCCCGCGCCAAGGGTAACGGACTCATGCGCCAGGCTGAAAACGCGCCCGCGAGGTAGACAAACAGTACGGATGCGGTCGACAGCAGGATCGTGAATGTGAACAGGCTGGCGGTTGCCCGGCTGCTATTGGCCAGGATCAGCAAGACCGACAGTGCCGAACCGACGATCTGCCCTGCAACGGGCGTGTTGCCCCTCCAGGTCCACGCCAATACGGCCGGCAAGTCGCGTCTCAGGCCCAGTGCGTAGGCAAGCTCGCCACTTCCAAGGATAAGGGCGTTGAGGCAGCCGAACGCGGCGATCGCGATGGCGAGCGCGGCAAGCGACGCGCTGCCTTCTCCCCATTGCGCGGCAATCGCTTCGGCGAACGGTGCCGGTGAACCGGCCACTTTGGCCGCCGGAAGTAGCATCTGCACGCCGGTGCTGGCCAGAAAGTAGACGATGGCGACGAAGAGCGTGCCGCCAATGATGGCGCGGGGAACCGTACGAGCCGGATCGTGCACCTTGTCGACCGGCGTCGTCGCGTTTTCGAAGCCGGTCAGCGCGAAGAAAGCGAGAGCGGTGGCGGTAGCGATATTGCCGGGCGTCAACGCCGTTGGGGCCAGTGGCTCGTAAGGGGCCGATCCGATACCGCGTAGCGCGAAGATGAGGATCACGCCGGCGAGCGGCAGCAGCCTTATCGCGACGGTCACGATCGTCGCCACACCCGACGCGCGCACGCCGAAGGCGTTGATGGCGGTGAAGAAGACGACGCTACCGATCGCGGTCGGGATCACGAAGCCCGGCCCCGCGAAGGCCGGGCTTATCCACGACAGCGCCGAAGCGCCTGCGATTGCAACCCCCGCCTGCGCTGCCCAGTTCGAGACCCAGAAGGACCACGCCACCAGGAAGGCGACGGTTCGACCCAATTGCCGCTCGATGTTGGCTTGAATCCCATCGCCGCCGAGTTGCGAGACGCGCGCGAGCGCGAAGGCGATGGTGAGCGCGCCGACGGTGCTGAGAATCCACCCGACCAAGGCGTTGCCGCCCAGCGGCGCGAGCGATACCGGCAGCATGAAAATGCCAGCCCCGATCATCGTGCCGACGACCAGTGCGCTGGTCATCCAAATGCCGATCCGACCGTCTGTTGGAGGCCCCATAGGACTATGCTTTACGAAATGGCGCATCCGCCAGCCGGGGTGGTGGTGAGGAGTGCGAACTCATTCCGCGTACGCTCCAACCACCAAATATTTAACGTGGCCTTCGTTGAATGCGGACAAGAGTTCTTTGAAGTCTCGGTGCATCCGATACCCCTCCCTTCAAAGCGTAGAGTTCCAGATTAAGGTCCATCACGGCGCGAATTCGCTCGCTTGCGGGCAGGCGTAGCCAGGCCCGATATTGATCCGCCTTCATCGCTGCGTGACTGCTATAACGAGTAATGCGTTTGTCCAGCGTTGAAACCTAACATAGTTGCGAGGGCGATAGGTGGGCTGCGCCGCTTCGCTCCGGACCGCCGCAGCTGCGCTGCGTCGTCCAAAATCGCCTGCGGCGATTTTGTCGAACCCCCTTGTTTATATCTCGGGTTCGAATCCCGGCTTCGTGGCTGCCACGACCGAGTGATCGCAAACGTCGGGAATTGATGTGCCCTATGGCGGAGAGGGAGGGATTCGAACCCTCGATGGGCTTTTGACCCATACGCCCTTAGCAGGGGCGCGCCTTCGACCACTCGGCCACCTCTCCGGTTAGGGCAATTGGCCCAATCGCGGAGCGCGGGATCATACCCGTCCGGAGCAGTCCAGGTAAAGCCAAAGGGGCTTATTCGGCTGGGTCAGGCGCGTTCAGGCGTCATCGACGATCTTGGCGACCGGAGCGCCGGATCGGGAGTCGTGCTGGTCTTCCTCGCGCTTGATGCGCTCATAGATCTCTTCGCGGTGGACGGCCACATCCTTTGGCGCGTTGACTCCAATCCGGACTTGGTTGCCTTTGACGCCCAATACCGTCACCGTGACTTCGTTGCCGATCATCACGGTCTCGCCGACACGCCTGGTCAATATCAACATAATGGAACTCCTAACTTCCTTGGCACCGCGGCGACAACAATGACCGCTCTATACCGCTTCGCCATCAACCATTCGTTCGCAATCCAGTCGCCTCAAGAATACAAGAACTCGACTCAATTGTTGCATCTACTTGTCATAAAAAACAAACCGTTCAATTAGCCAGGCGGCTCCGTATCAGGGACTCGACCCCCGCCAGCGCCTTGCCCAGGTTTTCAGGCTGAGTACCGCCTGCCTGGGCGAAGTCGGCGCGGCCCCCGCCCTTCCCGCCGACCTGTGCGGCCACGGCGCCGGCGATCTCTCCGGCCTTCATACGGGCCAGCAAATCCGCTGAAACACCGGCCACCAGCACCACTTTGCCCTCTTGCACCGTCGCCAGCACGATGACGCAAGAGCCCAATTTTCCCTTCAGCTGATCCACGGCGTCGCGCAGGGACTTGGCATCTGCGTCGTCGATTCGTGCAGCTAAAACCTTAATTCCCTCCACATCCTTTGCCTGAGAGGTCAAATCCCCGCCCTGGCCGCTGGCGAGTTTGGATTTGAGCTGCTGCACCTCTTTTTCCAGCTTGCGCGAGCGCTCGACGAGCTCTCGCACCTTCTCGTCCACGTCCTCGCGGCTGCCCCGAAGCAGCGCAGCAATGTCTCGAAGTACCTGATCGGTATGCACCACCCACTCGTACGCCGTCCTGCCGGTGACCGCTTCGATGCGGCGCACTCCGGCCGCGACGCCCGATTCGCTCAGGATCTTGAACAATCCAATATCGCCAGCACGTTCGACGTGGGTGCCGCCGCAGAGTTCCATCGAAAAATCCCCGATCGACAACACCCGAACGTCGCTCTCGTACTTTTCGCCGAACAAGGACATCGCGCCTGCGGCGACCGCCTCATCGAGCGCCATGACCCGTGTCTCCACCGGCGCATTGCGGCGAATGGCGGAATTCACGAGTTCCTCGATGCGGTGCAATTCCTCGGGCGAGACGGCTTGCGTGTGGGAAAAATCGAAACGCAGCCGGTCCGCAGCGACCAGCGAACCCTTCTGCTCGACGTGCAGGCCCAGCACCTTTCTCAAGGCCGCATGCAGCAGGTGCGTCGCGGAATGATTGAGCGCGATGGCCGTGCGGCGCTCCGCGTTGACTTTCGCTTCCACCACATCGCCCACTCGCAGCTCGCCGGATTCGAGCACTCCCTCATGCGCAAATGAGGCACCGATTTTCTGCGTGTCCCGCACGATGAAGCGGGCCGCATCGCCGCCGAGTTCGCCGGCATCGCCGATCTGGCCGCCGCTCTCCGCGTAGAACGGCGTATGGTCCAGCACCACCTGGCCTTCTTGGCCGGGCCGCAAGGCATCGACCACCGCGCCGTCGAAAATCAAGGAGGTCACCACGCCCCGGTCGGCCAGCCGATCGTAGCCCAGGAAGTCCGTCTTGCCCGGCAGCTTGATCGAGCCGCGCAGATCCGCGCCGAATTTACTCGCGGCGCGCGCCCGCCCGCGCTGCGCCTCCATGGCGGCATCGAAACCCGCCTGATCGATGCTGAGCCCGCGTTCGCGCGCCACATCGGCCGTCAAATCCAAGGGGAAGCCATAGGTGTCGTATAGACGAAACACGGTTTCGCCGGGAATGACCGTGGAGGTGAGCTTAGCCGCCTCCGCATCGAGCAGCGCCATCCCGGTGGACAAAGTCTCGGCAAAGCGGACTTCTTCTTGCGCGAGGATTTGCGTTGCGCGCGCTTCGCCGCTCACCAATTCGGCGTAGTAGGCGCCCATTTCCCGAACCAGGCTCGCCACCAGCTTATGGAAAAAAGGTTGGATTTGACCCAGCTTGTAGCCATGGCGAATCGCCCGCCGGATGATGCGCCGCAATACATAGCCGCGGCCCTCATTGGAGGGCACGACGCCGTCGATGATCAAGAAGGTACAGGCGCGGATGTGATCGGCGATCACCCGCAGGCTCGACGACTCGAGATCCTCGGTGCCCGTGACCTGCGCCGCCGAGCGGATCAGCGCTCTGAACAAGTCGATGTCGTAGTTGCTGTGGACTCCCTGCATCACGGCCGCGACGCGCTCCAATCCCATGCCGGTATCCACCGAGGGTTTGGGCAGCGGCACCAACACGCCGTCCGTCGAGCGGTCGTACTGCATGAATACGAGGTTCCAGATCTCCACATAGCGATCGCCGTCCTCGTCGGGCGTGCCCGGCGGCCCTCCGGCGATGTCCGCGCCGTGATCGTAGAAAATCTCCGAGCACGGTCCGCAGGGACCGGTTTCGCCCATGGACCAGAAATTGGACTTCTCGCCCATGCGCGTGCATCGCGTCGGATCGATGCCGATTTCCTCGGTCCAGATGCGCTGCGCTTCATCGTCCTCCTGGTACACCGTCACCCACAACCGGTCCTTCGGAATGCCCAGTGTCCCGGTGACGAAGTTCCACGCGAAATGAATGGCCTCGCGCTTGAAGTAGTCGCCGAAGCTGAAATTACCCAGCATCTCGAAGAATGTATGGTGCCTCGCGGTGTAGCCCACGTTCTCCAAGTCGTTGTGCTTGCCGCCGGCGCGCACGCAGCGCTGCGCCGTGGCGGCGCGCGAGTAGTCGCGCACTTCCTTGCCGAGAAACAAATCCTTGAACTGGACCATGCCGGCGTTGGTGAACAGCAGCGTGGGATCGTTCCCCGGAACGAGCGAGCTCGAAGGCAATACTGCATGCCCGTTCTTGCGGAAGAATTCCAGGAAGCTTCCCCGGATTTCCGTGCTCGTCATCGATTTCAATCTGGCGTCGCGTTTCATGTTCATTCAGTGTCTGCGGCATCGAGGTCAATATCGAATCCTAAGGCCGTTCGTATCTGGGCGCTCGTGAATCCTCGGTAACCCAGAAATCGCACCTGGCGCTGCTTGTCGGCGTAGTTGCCCGGCGACTTGGCGCCGAATTTCTTTTCGCGCGCCCTTCGCAGTTGCACAATCCAGCCGGGGAAAGCGCTCACGCACTCCTCGACCAGATCCCCCTCCAATCCATGCCGGCGTAGCTCGGCGCGCACCCGCAGCGGCCCCTGGCCGCGCGCGGCATGATAAGCCACGAAATTCTCCGTGTAGCGCCTGTCATCGAGCAGTTTTTCGGCGCGCAACGCATCGAGCAGCGGCGCGACGATGGCCGCATCGTACCCCTTCTCGAGCAGCTTACGGCGCAATTCCTCGCCGGGGTGGTCGCGGCGGGCGAGTGCATCCAGCGCCGTTGCGCGGGCCGCTCGTGCATCCAGAGGGTCGAGCTCTGCGCGGCCCAGGGCGTTACGCCTCTTTGACCTCGCCGCCCCGATTCATGGTCGCCTTTTCCGGGATCAATTTGGCGCGAATCTGCCCTTCGATGTCCTTGGCGATCTCCGGATGCTGCTGCAGGAAAGTGCGCGCGTTATCCTTGCCCTGCCCGATCCTCTCGCCCTTGTAGCTGTACCAGGACCCGGATTTTTCGATGAGGTTGTGCAGCACACCGAGTTCGATGAGCTCGCCTTCCTTGGAAATTCCCGTGCCGTACATGATTTCAAATTCGGTCTCGCGGAACGGCGGCGCCACCTTGTTCTTGACCACCTTGACCCGGGTCATGGAACCGACCACTTCCTCGCCGTTCTTGATCGCGCCGATGCGCCGAATATCCATGCGGACCGACGAATAGAACTTCAGCGCGTTGCCTCCGGTGGTGGTCTCCGGGTTGCCGAACATGACGCCGATCTTCATGCGGATCTGGTTGATGAAAATGACGATGGTATTCGAGCGCTTGATGTTGCCCGTCAGCTTGCGCAGAGCCTGGGACATGAGACGCGCCTGCAAGCCCATGTGCTGATCGCCCATCTCCCCTTCGATTTCCGCCTTCGGAGTCAGTGCGGCGACCGAGTCCACCACCACCACATCCACCGCTCCGGAGCGCACCAGCATGTCGGTGATTTCCAAGGCCTGCTCGCCCGTGTCGGGCTGGGACACCAGCAAGTCGTTGACCTTGACCCCGAGCTTTTCCGCGTAGACCGGATCGAGCGCATGCTCGGCGTCGACGAATGCGGCCGTGCCGCCGAAACTCTGCGCCGAAGCGATGATCGCCAGCGTGAGCGTGGTCTTGCCCGAGGACTCCGGCCCGAAGATCTCGATGACGCGGCCGCGCGGAATGCCGCCCACCCCGAGCGCAATATCCAGCCCCAGCGAGCCGGTGGGTATGGAGTCCACCTCGTAAGTGGCGCCGGCATCGCCCAAGCGCATCACCGAGCCTTTACCGAATTGTTTTTCGATCTGGCTCAACGCAGCCGCGAGAGCTTTCTTACGATTCTCTTCCATGGGGAGTCCTCGACGAAGTGTGTCGCTATTATTTCATATTCGGCGCCGAACGCTCAGCCCATATGCACCGAAATTAAAGAGATTTCGATTTATTTGGCGTCCCATACAGTAGTGGCCAGGTATCGACTACTGTATAGATCGAGTGTGCGCCGGCCGAATCGGAGCGCACCAGGCTGAATGATTCTGCGTTCCAATAGAAATGCGACATTGCTTGCAGCACAGGGGCTTGCGCCACCTTTCTCGCCAGCGTGACATGCGCGCGCCAGACCGGATGCGGGCGATCGGGCGCCGCAGCCGTCGGGCGCAGCGCAAGATCGTCGCGCAGCCGCTCCTGCAGCTCACTCAACTGCAGGGGCGGCGCTTGCGCGGCGGCGACCAGCACTTGCGATTGCGGCCAGTATTCGCATGCATCGATTCTAATTCTGCAGCGGGTCGCCCGTTGCGCGGCGCCGATCTGCCGCAGCACGGCGACTTCGATCGGCGCGACCTCGCCGATGAAGGCCAGGGTGAGGTGATAGTTCTCCCGCGGCACGGGTTTCGCGTGGCCGTCCAGGCACAGCGCCGCGGCCGTCGCGGCGATACGGGCGCGCGTGTCGGTATCGGGCCACAGTGCAAAGAACAATCGCACGATGACAAGATCTCCGCGAGGCGCCGGCCACGGCGCCTACCGCTTCAGCAGCCCTTGAAGCGCGGCACGCACGGTCTTGCGGCGCACGGCGTCGCGGTCGCCGCGAAAATGCTTCAGTTGCACGGCAACACGTATCGCGCGCCCGCGCCGCTGTGCCCAGGCCAGCCACACAGTTCCAACGGGCTTGCCGGGCACCGCACCGCCCGGGCCGGCAATGCCGGTGACCGCCACCGCCAGCTGTGCGCCCGAACTCCTGAGTGCCCCGGCCGCCATTTGCCGCGCCGTGGCTTGGCTCACCGCACCCCGCCGCTTCAGCACGGCGGGCGATACCGCCAGACGGGAGACCTTGGATCGATCGCTGTAGGTCACCCAGCCTTCGATGAACCATTGCGAGCTTCCCGCGATATCGGTGAGCGCTTTGGCAATCCACCCGCCGGTGCAGGATTCCGCCGTCGCCACGCTGCGTCGGCCATCCAATAAGTGGCGCCCCACATGGGCGGCCAAGCGCGCAAGATCATGATCTGAATTCGGCATGCGGGATGGTGCTCGGCGCTCACCGGATGAATGGCCGGCGCTTTGGCGTGTATGTTAGCAGCGCTCTCGATATGATGGTTGCCGCCCTCGCCAAGGCAACACCTATCCAAGTGGACATCGAAACGCACACTCCCATGATGCAGCAGTACCTGCGCATCAAAGCGCAGCACCCCGACGTGCTGCTGTTCTACCGCATGGGCGATTTCTACGAAATGTTCTACGAGGACGCGCGCCGCGCCGCCGGGCTATTGGATATTGCGCTCACTCAGCGCGGCGCCTCCGCCGGCGCGCCGATTCCCATGGCCGGCGTGCCGGTGGTCACCCTGGATTCCTACCTGGCCAAGCTGGTGCGCAAGGGCGAGTCGGTTGCCATCTGCGAGCAGCGCGGCGAGCCGGGCAAGACCAAGGGGCCCATGGAACGCGAAGTGGTGCGCATCGTCACGCCCGGCACCCTGACTGACGAGGCGCTACTCGAGGAACGTCGCGACAACCTGCTGGCCAGTGTCTTCGGCGCCGGCGGCCGCTATGGGCTCGCCTGGCTCGACCTCTCGGCCGGCCGCTTCAGCGTCATGGAACTCGCCGGCACCGCGGCGCTCGAGGCAGAGATCGAACGGCTGCGGCCCGCGGAGCTGCTGGCGCCCGACGGCGCACAACCCGCTCTCGCGCCGTCCTCGGGACTGAAGGACAGGCCGTGGCGGCTGCGGGCCCCCTGGCATTTCGACACGGAATCCGCCACCCGCGCCCTGACCGAACAATTCCGCACGCGCGACCTGGCCGGTTTCGGCTGCGCCGACAAACCCTTGGCCATCGCCGCCGCGGGCGCCCTGCTCGCCTATGTCCGCGAAACGCAAAAATCCGCGCTGCCCCATCTTTTGTCCATCGCCACCGAGGAGCGCGACGCGGCCCTGATCATGGACCCCGCGACCCGGCGCAATCTCGAGCTCGACGACAGCCTGGCGGGAAAACCCGAGCTGACCTTGGCCGGCGTATTCGACCGTACTGCAACCGCCATGGGAGGCCGCATGCTGCGCCGCTGGCTGCACCGCCCGCTGCGCGACCGCGACACCCTGCGCGAGCGCTACCAGGCGGTCGCGGCACTGATGGAATCGGCTCGACACGCGGCCGTCGCGCAACCCTTGAGAGCCATCGGCGATCTGGAAAGAATCGTCGCCAGAATCGCCCTGCGCTCGGCGCGCCCGCGCGACCTCACGCAGCTGCGCGCCTCCTTGGGCGTTCTGCCCGAGCTTCAACAGAGCCTCGGCGCCGTCACCTCCCCCCTGCTGGCGCAGCTCATCGGGCAGATTGCCCAACAACAGGACAGTCATCGAGCCGACCACGCCCTGCTGAGCAAAGCCCTGGTCGATACCCCGCCGCACTACCTGCGCGACGGCGGCGTGATCGGCGCGGGTTTCGATGCGGAACTCGACGAGCTGCGCCTGCTCGGCAGCAATACCGAGCAGTTCCTGCTCGATCTGGAACGCCGCGAGCGCGAGCGCAGCGGCCTGTCCAGCCTGAAACTCGGCTTCAATCGGGTGCAGGGCTTCTATATCGAGGTGAGCCGCAGTCAGGCCGAGCGGGTTCCGCCCGATTACCTGCGCCGCCAAACCGTGAAATCCGCCGAGCGTTTCATCACCCCCGAATTGAAATCCTTCGAGGACAAGGTGCTGGGTGCGCGCGACCGCGCCCTGGCTCGCGAGAAGGCGCTGTACGAGGGTTTGCTGGACCACCTGACCTCGCGGCTGCCCGCGTTGCAGGCGACGACGGCCGCCATCGCGCAAATCGACGTGCTGGCTTGCTTCGCAGAGCGCGCCCTGGCGCTGGACTGTGCCCAGCCCGAATTGACCGATGAACCCCTGCTTTCGATCGACGGCGGGCGCCATCCGGTGGTCGAGCGCGCCGGCCGCGAGCCCTTCGTCCCCAACGACCTGCGCTTCGACGACTCGCGCCGCATGCTCATCATCACCGGCCCGAATATGGGCGGCAAGAGCACCTACATGCGCCAGACGGCGCTCATCGTCATCCTGGCGCACATCGGCTGCTACGTGCCGGCGCGCCGCGCCGTGCTGGGGCCCATGGACCGCATCTTCACGCGCATCGGCGCCTCGGACGATCTCGCCGGCGGCCGCTCGACCTTCATGCTCGAGATGACCGAGACCGCCAACATTCTCAACAATGCCACGGCCAAGAGCCTGGTGCTCATGGATGAGGTGGGACGCGGCACCAGCACCTTCGACGGCCTGTCGCTCGCCTGGGCCTGCGCCGCGTTCATCGCGAACAAGATCCGCGCCTTCACGCTGTTCGCCACGCATTATTTCGAGCTCACCAGTCTCGCCGGCGAGGCCCCGGGAGTGGCCAACGTGCATGTCGAAGCGGTGGAACACGGCGAGACCCTGGTGTTCCTGCACAGCGTCAAGGAGGGGCCGGCCAACCAAAGCTATGGCCTGCAGGTGGCGGCCCTCGCCGGCATTCCAAAATCCGTGACGACGCAGGCACGCCGCTACTTGACCGAACTCGAGCGCGAGCGCGACGCGCTGCGCAGCTCCACCTCCCCGCAGGGCGAGCTTGCCCTGTTCCCGCCCGCGCCCGGTCCAGCCCCCGTGGAATCCGCCGCGCTCGAAGCCTTGCGCGCGCTCGACCCCAACTCCCTCAGCCCGCGCGAGGCCTTGGATCTGCTGTTCCGGCTGCAGCAGCTGGACCGCGGGGCCTAGGCCTTGAACCGCCCTGTGCTCAAGAAGGTGCTCGCCGCCCGCGCGACGGCCGCGGAGAACAGCATCCCGGTGTGACTCACCCGCAGCACCACCCGGTCCGCGGCGCCGTCGAGTTCGGTTTCCTCGACTTTGATGGTCCCATCGCTCGCCCCTC
Source organism: uncultured Gammaproteobacteria bacterium (assembly GCA_963837435.1). GTDB lineage: Bacteria > Pseudomonadota > Gammaproteobacteria > Steroidobacterales > Steroidobacteraceae > Bog-1198. The sequence goes on along the minus strand of CAWINJ010000002.1, from coordinate 333,673 downwards.
CCAGGACGCCCACCAGTCGTCCCAAACCCACGCCCAAATCGCCCGCGATGACCCCCAAATCGCGGCTCTGGCGCCAGCAGCGCGCGTGCGGCACCAGCAATTCCTCGGCGACGGCCGGCCCCATGATTTTCTTGCCGAAAGGCAGCCGCGCCAAGTTGCGGGCGCTGCGGCTGCCGCCCAGGGGCGAGCCCAGCAGCACGACGCGCCCGGGCGGCATTCGCGCCAGCGCCTCGGCGTGTTCCGCGAATGCTTTCACGATCAGCACACCGCCCAGGCTGTGGCCCACCAGGTGCACGGTATCGGCAGCTAGTGTGGCCAGGTACTCGGCCAAGGCCTGAGCGCTGGCCGCGGCAGTGGCGGCAACCGACGGATAGGAGAACGCCCGTACATCCGCCGCCAGGGTCCGCGCCAACCGGCGCCGCAGCCACAGAGCCTCGCCGCCTCTCTGCCACAGTCCGTGCACATAGACAATCACGGTGCTCATCGAGGCTAAGCCCGCAGATCTTGGATGATGGTGCGGTTCGTGCTCGAGGAGACCGTATTGACGGCCTCGGCGGCCGACGCCCAGCGATACTGCACATGCTCCGAATCGCTCAAGATCACGGGCACGCGCTGCGCCAGCCTGAGAGAGAACGCGTGTTCGAGGTTGCGCGTGATGCCGGGCGCGTACACCTTGCCGAAAGCCGGCAGAATTTCGTACACCTGGGTCCACTGCAGATTGATGAGCACGCCCTGAGTGATGCCGGTTTCCTCGATGACCTCGCGGCGCGCGGCGTCGTCCGCCAATTCCCCCCATTCCAGGCTGCCCGTCACCGACTGCCAAAATCCCGGCGGGCGCCGGCGCTCGAGCAGCAGGAATTCGCCGCCGTCGGTGTGGATCACGATCAACACCGATTCAGGTCGCCGAAAGGCTGGGCGGTTCACTGGAACTTTGACGCGGGGTCAATCGGCCCTGGTTGGCCCATCGATCTTGGGCGGGATGCGCACCCGGATGTGCAGCTCCCGAAGCTGCGCCTCGCTGACTTCCGTCGGCGCGTCCATCAGCGGGTCGGCCGCCGTCTGCGTCTTCGGGAAGGCGATGACGTCGCGAATGCTGTCCGCTCCGGCCATCAACATGGCCAGCCGATCGAGCCCAAAGGCGATGCCGCCGTGCGGCGGCGCGCCGAACTTGAGCGCATCGAGCAGGAAGCCGAACTTGGTGCGAGCCTCTTCCGGCGATATACCCAGCAAGTCGAATACCACGGACTGCAGTTCCTGCGAATGAATACGCACCGACCCGCCGCCGATCTCGGAGCCGTTGAGCACCATGTCGTAGGCTTTTGCCGTAGCTTCGCCCGGGCTCGCGGCGAGCGCCGCATAGTCCAGGTTCGCCGGGCTGGTGAACGGGTGATGCATGGCCTGCCAGCGCTTGGCGTCCGCGTCCCACTCGAACATCGGGAAATCCACCACCCAGAGCGGCCGCCACCCCGGCGCCGCGAGCTTCAGATCCTGGCCGACCTTCAGGCGCAGCGCCCCCAAGGCATCGCTCACCACTTTGCCGCTGTCGGCGCCGAAGAAAATCAAATCGCCGTCGGCGGCGCCGGTGCGCTCGAGAATTCCGCTCACCGCGGCATCGCTCAGGAATTTTAGAATCGGCGACTGCAGGCCCTCGCGCCCCTTCGCCGCCTCATTGACCTTCACATAGGCCAGTCCCTTCGCGCCGTAGCGCGCCACGAATGCGGTATAGTCGTCGATCTCCTTGCGCGACAGCTTGCCGCCCTGCGGCACGCACAGGGCCGTCACCCGGCCGCGCGGATCGGCCGCCGGGCCCGCGAACACTTTGAAGTCGCAGCCCCTGACCAGATCCGCCACGTCGACCAGTTCGAGAGGGACGCGCAAGTCGGGCTTGTCGGATCCGTAGCGGCGCATGGCCTCCGCATAGCTCATGCGCGGCAGCGGGTTCGGCAATTCGACGTTGAGCACCTGCTTGAACAGATGCCGCACCAAGCCCTCCATCAGTTCCTGGATCTGCGCTTGGTCGAGGAACGAGGTCTCGATGTCGAGCTGCGTGAATTCCGGTTGCCGGTCGGCGCGCAAATCCTCGTCGCGAAAGCAGCGCACGATCTGATAGTAGCGGTCGAGCCCGGCGATCATCAGCAGCTGCTTGTAGATCTGCGGCGACTGCGGCAAGGCGAAGAACTTGCCGGCATGCGTGCGGCTCGGCACCAGGTAGTCCCGCGCCCCCTCCGGCGTCGCCTTGGAGAGCATGGGTGTCTCGATGTCGATGAAGCCCGCCTCGTCAAGGTAGTGGCGCATCGCGCGCGTGATCCGGTGCCGCAGCACCAGCCGCTCGCGCATCTCCTCGCGGCGCAGATCGATGTAGCGATAGCGCAGCCGCACCTCCTCGCTCACATGCTCATCGAGCTGAAACGGCAGCGGCTCGGAGCGATTGAGAATCTCGAGCTCCTGGCAGAGCAGTTCGACCTGGCCCGACTTCAAGTTGGCATTGGCGGTGCCGGGCGGGCGCGCCCGCACCAGCCCCGTGACCTTGAGCACGAACTCATTGCGCACGCGCTCGGCCATCGCGAACACGGCCGCCTTGTCGGGATCGAATACGATCTGCAGCAGGCCCCGGGCGTCGCGCAGGTCGACGAAGATCACGCCGCCATGGTCGCGACGGCGATGCGCCCAGCCGGCTACGGTGACGACCTGCCCGGTCAGCGACTCGTTGACTTGACCGCAATAATGAGTGCGCATACGCGAAAAGAATCCACAGGAGGAAAGCGCGCGATGCTACGGCCTGGGCACGGCGCGGGCAAGTCCGAACCGGCTAGCCGCGGCGTGTCGCCTTGTGTACCGGTCGCTTGATCGGCCTTTTCGCCGCGGATTTGCCGCGTCCGGCCGTATGCACCCGCACCTGGCGCTTGCCGGCGCCGGCCTTCTTCGCCGATTCCTTCGACGCCGCTTTATCCGCTTTATCCGCCTTCTCGGCAGGCTTGTCCTTGGGCGCTGCGTCCTTGGCCGCGGCCGCATCCGACCCCTTGGCTTCCTTGGCGTCGCCGGCCGCGGCAGCTCCATCCTTCGCGCCGCCGGCCTCCTTCGCTCCCTCCTTGGGTGCATCCGCCTCCGGCCGATCGGCCAGATTGCGCTTGTTGTCCTGATCGCCCTTGAAGTCGGTCTCGTACCAGCCGCCGCCCTTGAGGCGAAACACGGGCGCGGACATCAGCCGTTGCAGCTGCGACTTGCCGCACTGCGGGCATTTCTTCAGCGGTGGGTCGCTGATCTTCTGCATGGCCTCGAGATCGTGGCCGCAGCTCTTGCACTGATATTCGTAAAAAGGCATGTTTTTCCTATTCTCCGTCCCTGCTCGATCGAATCCGGTCGAGTATAGCGAACGGCGGCCCGCCCGGCTTCAATGCAGCCGCTCCTTCTCGAATACCAGCGCATCCTTTTTGAGCCTGGCGATCACGCGGTCGCCGGCGATGAAGTCCCCGCGCAGTATCTTCTGCGCCAGCGGATTCTCGATCTGCGCCTGGATGGCGCGCTTCAAAGGCCGCGCGCCATACACCGTATCGAAGCCCGCCTCGCCGATTTTGTCGCGTGCGTCATCGTCCAGGCGCAGCGTGATGTCGCGCTCCGCCAACCTTTGCCGCAAGCGTCCCAGCTGAATGTCGACGATGGCTCGGATCTGCTCCCGCCCGAGGGAATGAAACACCACGATTTCATCCACCCGATTGATGAACTCCGGCCGGAAATGCTGGCTCACCACCTGCATGACCGCCGCCTTCATCTTCTCGTAGTTGGCCTCGCCCGACAGCTCCTGGATCACCTGGCTGCCCAGGTTCGAGGTCATGATCACCACGCTGTTGCGAAAATCCACGGTGCGCCCCTGGCCATCGGTGAGACGCCCATCGTCCAAGACCTGCAGCAGCACATTGAACACATCGGGATGCGCCTTCTCGATTTCGTCCAGCAGGATGACGCAGTAGGGGCGCCGCCGTACCGCCTCGGTCAGGTAGCCGCCCTCTTCATAGCCGACGTAGCCGGGCGGCGCGCCGATCAGGCGCGCCACGGAGTGCTTCTCCATGAATTCCGACATGTCGATGCGCACCAGCGCATCCTCGGTGTCGAACATGAACTCGGCCAGGGCCTTGCAGAGCTCGGTTTTCCCAACTCCGGTGGGACCCAGGAACATGAACGAGCCGCTCGGCCGGTGCGGATCGGACAGTCCGGCGCGCGTGCGGCGGATGGCGTCCGCCACCGCCTTGACGGCCTCCTGCTGGCCCACCACTCGTTTGCCGAGGACCTCCTCCATGCGCAGCAGCTTGTCGCGCTCGCCCTCGAGCATGCGCGACACCGGGATGCCGGTCCACTTCGATACGATCTCGGCGATTTCCACTTCGGTCACCGAGTTGCGCAGCAGCTGATTGGGCTTCTGCTCCACCTCCAGCGCCTTGGCCAACTTCTGCTCGAGCGCCGGAATGCGCCCGTACTGCAGCTCCGACATGCGCCCCAAATCCTGCGCGCGCCGCGCGGTATCCATATCCTGCCGCGCCCGCTCGAGCTCTTCCTTGATATGCGCGGCGCCCTGCACGGTGGCCTTCTCGGCCTTCCACACTTCCTCGAGATCCGAGTATTCCTTCTCGAGCGCCTTCAGCGCGTCTTCCAGGGTGGATAAGCGTTTGCGCGATGCCTCGTCGGCCTCCTTCTTCAGCGCCTCGCGCTCGATCTTCAGCTGAATGATGCGCCGGTCCAGCTTGTCGAGCGCCTCGGGCTTCGAATCGATCTCCATGCGGATCAGCGATCCGGCCTCATCGATCAAGTCGATGGCCTTGTCAGGCAGCTGCCGATCGGAAATATAGCGATGCGACAGCGTCGCCGCCGCCACGATGGCCGGGTCCGTGATCTCCACCCCATGATGCACTTCGTAGCGCTCCTTCAGGCCGCGCAGAATCGCAATGGTGTCCTCCACCGACGGCTCATCGACCATCACTTTCTGGAATCGACGCTCGAGCGCCGCGTCCTTTTCGATGTACTTGCGGTACTCGTCCAGGGTGGTGGCGCCGACGCAGTGCAGCTCGCCCCGAGCCAGGGCCGGCTTCAACATATTGCCCGCGTCCATGGCGCCCTCGGCCTTGCCGGCGCCCACCATGGTGTGCAGTTCGTCGATGAACAGGATGACCTGGCCTTCCTGCTTGGCCAAATCGTTGAGCACGGCCTTGAGCCGCTCCTCGAACTCGCCGCGAAATTTCGCGCCGGCGATGAGCGCGCCCAGATCGAGCGAGAGAATGCGCTTGTTGCGCAAGCCCTCGGGCACTTCGCCGTTGACGATGCGCTGCGCCAAGCCCTCGACGATGGCGGTCTTGCCCACGCCGGGCTCGCCGATGAGCACGGGATTGTTCTTCGTGCGCCGCTGCAGCACCTGGATGGTGCGGCGAATCTCATCGTCGCGTCCGATCACCGGATCGAGCTTGCCCGAGGTCGCGCGCTCGGTCAGGTCGATGCTGTATTTCTCGAGCGCCTGGCGATTTTCCTCGGCGCCGGCATCTTCCACCTTGGCGCCGCCGCGGACCTCCTCGATGGCCTTTTCGATGGCCGCACGCGTGGCGCCGTCCGCCTTCAGCAGCCGCCCGAGCTCGCCGCGATCGTCGCAGGCCGCCAGCACGAACAGCTCGCTCGAAATGAATTGATCGCCGCGCTGCTGAGCGAGCTTGTCGGTGACGTTCAAGAGTTTGTTCAGCTCGTTGCCGAGCAGCACCTCGCCGCCCGACCCCTCGACCTTCGCCACCCGCTCCAGCGCGCCCGCCAGATCCGAGCGCAGCTTCGCCACTTGAGCGCCTGCTTTCTCGAGCAGCGGCCGCGCAGTGCCGCCCTGTTGGTCGAGCAGGGCCGCCATGAGATGCACCGGCTCGATGTATTGATTGTCGCGGCCCACGGCCAACGACTGGGCATCCGCCAATGCCGCTTGGAATTTGGTCGTCAGCTTGTCCGTACGCATACAAATAGCCCTGAGATAGCTCTCCGATGGACTAGGATCTGGGGATGTAGAGGCGCCAATTCAACGGTCTTGCCGCCACTTACCCAGCCCGATTCAGCCGCTCGGCTGCAGCCAGATGAGCGTCGCCTGCCGCCCGGTGGTCCCGTCACGGCGATGCGAGAAGTAGCGCTCGGCGTCCGCATAGGTGCAATGCTCCCCGCCGTAGATGCGCTCCACTCCCAGGGAAGCAAGCCGGCGCCGGGCCAGCAGCGCCAAATGCGCCATGAATCTGCCGCGCGCATTCGGCAGGAAGGCAGCTTCGGCTCCCAGGTCCCCCTGCAGCAGTGCCGCACGCACCTCCGCGCCCACCTCGAAATGGCCGGGTCCAATGGCGGGGCCCAGCCACGCCAGGAGTCTCGCAGGCGGCACCGCCAGCGCGCCCACCGCGGCCTCGATCACGCCGCCCGCCAGCCCACGCCAGCCCGCATGTGCCGCCGCGACCAAATCTCCCGAGTCCGCCGCCAGCAGGATGGGCAGGCAGTCGGCCGTGAGGATGGCACACACCCGCCCCCTGCGCCGCGTATAGGCCGCATCCGCCGGGCCCATTGCCCCCGCGGTCCCGACAGACCCCGCTTCCCTCTGCTCGAGCAGATCGAGATTGGCAACGTTCGCGCCATGCACCTGCTCGAGCCACAGGGGCTGCGCCGGCAACCCGACCGCCACCGCCAGGCGCCGCCGGTTCTCGGCGACGGCCGGGGGTGCATCACCCACGTGGCCACCCAAATTGAGCGACGCATAGGGCGCCGCGCTCGCCCCGCCGCCGCGCCAGGTCGACAGCGCCCGGACCCCCGCGGGGGCCGGCCAGTCCGGCTCGATCCAAGCGGGGTTCATCGCAGGCGCGCGGGCTTGCGGGCAACCGCCCGCGCAGCCTCCCTGGCCGCTTCCTGCGCGTCCTCACGCAATGCGTGGAGCAATTGCTCGAAGTCCTCCGGCACTGGGCTGTGCAAGACCAAACGCCGGCCCGTGCGCGGATGATCGAATCCCAACGTGGCGGCATGCAGGGCCTGGCGTCTGAAGCCGCGCAGCGTGTCGATGAGGCCCTGCGTCGCACCGCGAGGCAGGGCGAAGCGCCCGCCATAGACCGGGTCGCCGACGATGGGATACTTGACATGGGACAGGTGCAGGCGGATTTGATGCGTGCGCCCGGTCTCCAATTTCACACTCAAGTAAGTGTGCGCCCGGAAGCGTTCGAGCACCCGATAGTGCGTGACCGCCGGCCGCCCGGATACGCGGATGGCCATCCGCAGCCGATCGCCGCGATGACGCCCGATGGGCTCGTCGACGGTCCCGCCTCCGGTCATGACCCCCACGCAGGCCGCCACATATTCACGCGCCATGGTGCGCGCCTCGAGCTGACGGCTCAGCGAGGTTTGCGCCTCCGGCGTGCGGGCCACCACCAACAAGCCGCTGGTGTCCTTGTCGAGCCGGTGAATCAACCCGGCTCGCGGCAGCGCCGCGAGCTTCGGGTCCAGCCCCAGCAAGCCGTTTTGCAAGGTGTGCCGTGGATTCCCGGCGCCCGGATGCACCACCAGGCCGGCCGGTTTGTCGATGACCAGCACGTCCGCATCTTCATGCACCCGGCGAAGCACCATGGCCTCCGGCAATACCTGAGGCTGCGCCGCCTCCTCCGGGGTGGTCTGCACTCGGACCCGGGATCCCGCCTCCACGATATCGCGCGGCTTGCACGCCGCCCGATTCACCTTCACGGCGCCCGCCTCGATCCAGCCCTTGATTCGGGTGCGCGAATGCTCGGGCATCAAGCGCGCCAGCACGCTGTCCAGGCGCTGGCCGGCCATTTCCTCCGGAATCTGCAAATCGATGGTTTGGAACTCTGCGGTCATAGGCTACTCGAAGCTAGCGGCGGGGCATCGGGTATACTGCCGCGCTTTGAAGGACCCACCCATTGTAAGGAATCGCTTGTGAGACTGCGTGATCTTGTCCATCCGAGCCGTGTGCTGCTCGTCGCCTTGAGTGTAGCGATGCTGGCCGCCGGCTGCCGCAGCCACCGCGGCGACGACGCCAAATCGGGCCCCGAAGTGATCTATGCCCGGGCCCAGAAGGCCATGAAAAACTCGAGCTACGGCGAGGCGATCAAGCAGCTCGAAGCCCTGCAGTCGCGCTTTCCCTTCAGCGAGCCGGCGCGCCAGTCGCAGCTGGATTTGATCTTCGCCTACTACAAGGCCCACCAGACCGACCCGGCGATCGACGCCGCCGACACCTTCATCCGCGAAAACCCCACCAATCCGCGGGTCGACTACGCCTACTACATGAAGGGTCTGGTGTATTTCGAGCGCCAGGCCAACTGGCTCGAGCGCAGGTTCAACGTCGATTTGTCGCAGCGCCCGCCCATCAACGCGACCAAGTCTTTCGAGGCCTTCCAGCAGCTGATCGATAAATACCCGCACAGCATCTACGTCAGCGACTCGCGCCAGCGCATGGTCTTCCTGCGCAACCGTTTGGCGGATTTCGAGCTGCACGTGGCCCTGTACTACATGCGGCGCGGCGCCTATGTGGGGGCGATCAATCGCGCCAAGTACTGCGTGGAAAACTACGACGGCGCGCCCGCCGTGAAAGGCTCCATGAAGGTGCTGGTCGACGCCTACCGCGATCTGAAGATGGTGGATCTGGCCGCCAACGCCGAACGCGTGTATGCCGACAATTATCCGGCCAGCGCCAAGGACGTCGCGCCCAAGAAGCACTGGTGGGCCATATTCTAGAGAATTCGCCCAGCGCGACCAGCGAAGTCGCCTGGCGCAACCAGCGAAGTCGCCTGGCGCAACTAGCGAAGTCGCCTGGCGCAACTAGCGAAGTCGCCTAGCGCGATTTGTATCCGCTCGTGATCGGATAGCGCCAATCGCGGCCGAACGCCCGGCCGCTGACGCGCACGCCGGGAGGAGCCTGGCGCCGCTTGTATTCGTTGCGCTTCACCAGATCCAGTATGCGTCCCACGGTGGCCCGATCGAAGCCGCGCGCCGCGATCTGGTCCACCGACAGATCCTCCTCGATGAAGGCCTCGAGGATGGGATCGAGAACCTCGTAGGGCGGCAAGCTGTCCGTATCCTTCTGCTCGAAGCGCAGCTCCGCCGACGGCGGGCGCTCGATCACACGGCTGGGAATGGCCTGCGATCGCGAGTTGCGCCAGGCGCAAAGCCGGTACACCAGCAATTTGCTGCAATCCTTGATGGGCGCGAAGCCGCCGGCCATGTCGCCGTACAGCGTAGCATAGCCCACCGACATTTCGCTCTTGTTGCCCGTGGTGAGCAGCATCTTGCCGGTCTTGTTGGAGATGCCCATCAGCAGCACGCCGCGGCAGCGTGCCTGGATGTTCTCCTCCGTGGTATCCGGTGCGCGGCCGACGAACTCGTCCTTGAGCGCGGCCAGGGTGGCCTCGAACATGCCCTCGATGGAAATCTCGCTGTGTTCCACCCCGAGCCACTTCGCCTGCAGCGCGGCGTCGTCCTTGCTCATCTGCGAGGTATAGCGCGAAGGCATCGACACCGAGTGCACACGATCCGCGCCGAGGGCATCGACCGCGAGCACCAAGGTCAATGCGGAATCCACGCCCCCCGACAGGCCCAATACGGCGCCGGGAAAGCGATGCTTGTCCACATAGTCGCGCGTGCCCTGTACCAGCGCTCCGTACACACTCTCTTCCTGGCATTGCAGCGGCACGATGACGCCGGGCCGCGGTCTGACCACCCCCGACGCATCCGCCTCGAGATCCACGGCGTACAAGCCCTCGGTGAATGCCGGCGCCCGCAGCGTGACCTCCCCCTGCGCACTCATCACGAAGGAGTTGCCGTCGAATACCAGCTCATCCTGACCGCCGATCAGATTCACGAATACCAGCGGTATCCCCGTTTCGCCGACGCGCGCCCGGCCGATGTCCTGCTCGCGCTGGGTTTGCTTGTCGACCTCGTAGGGCGAGGCGTTGATGACCAGCAGTACCTGCGCCCCGGCCTGGCGGGCCCGGCGCGCCGGCTCCGCTTCCCAAACGTCCTCGCACACCAGCACGCCGGCCTTCACGCCGTTGAACTCCACGATGGTGGGTTCCGTGCCCGGGGTGAAGTAGCGCTTCTCGTCGAACACCCGGTAGTTGGGCAGGCAGGCCTTGCGATGGTTGGCGAGCACGGCACCGTCGCGGATCACCACCGCCGAATTGAAGATCGTCGTGCCCACGTACTCCGGGTAGCCGGCGATCAACGTGATACCGCGCACCTCCTGCTTCAAGCGCTCGAGCGAGCGCCCCACCTGCAAGCGCATGCCGGAGTGAAACAACAGGTCTTCCGGCGGGTAGCCCGACACCGCGAGCTCGGGCACCATGACCACGTCCGCCCGGTGTCGATCGCGGGCGGCGACCGCCGCTGCCACGATGCGCGAAGTGTTGCCGTCCACATCGCCGACGACCAGATTGAGCTGCGCCATGACACAGCGCAAGCGCTGCGAATGAGCCAAGTTGCCCCACTGGGTCAAACTCATCAAAATATCCTTCCGGGCTGAACCGGTCGCGTAAGGCGCGCTATTCTGAATTAAGCTCGAGGGCAGCGCAAAGCCGCCCTGAGGACAACAACATTGAACCCTCCCTTCGACCGCAGCACCGACCTGAACCCCGCCTTGAACTGGCGCGTGCTCGGGCTGCTCAACTTGTACCGGGTCCTGGCGCCCATGGTCGTCCTCGCCCTGTACCCCTTGGGCAGCGCGCGCGGCTTTGCGGTCGACTCGCGGCCGCTGTTCTTCGGTGCCACCCTGTCGTACCTGTGCTTCGGGCTGGGCAGCATCATCTTGGTGCGCCGGCGTCTGGCGAGCGCCTACGTTCAAACCGTCCTGCAAGCTACGGTGGATCTAACGCTGCTGATCCTGCTGGTGCACGCCTGCGGCGGGATTACCAGCGGCCTCGGCCTGTTGCTATTGCTTCCCGTCGGCGGCCTGGCGTTCCTGCTGCCGCCGCGCAGCGCCCTGTTCCTGGCGGCAATCGCGGTCATTGCGCTATTGACCGACACCATTTGGCAGCAGTTGAACGGGCATGCCGACATCATCTCGTATGCAACGGCGGGTCTGCTCGGCATCGTGCTGTTCGTCTTCGCCAGTGCCGCAAGCTTCGTTGCCAGCCGGATGCGCGAAAGCGAGGATTTGGTCCGGCAGAAGGACATCGATCTGGCGAATCTTGCCGAGCTCTCCCAGTACATCGTGCAGCACCTGCGCGAGAGCCTGTTGGTGGTCGACGCGGGCGATAAAATCCGCCTCATCAACGAATCGGCCGCGGAAATTCTCGGCGACAACCACGCCGTGCCCGGCGCGTTGGTGGGTGAGGTGTCGCCGCGCCTGCTGTACTCCCTGGCAACCTGGCGCCAGAGCGAACAGGACGAGAATTCCCCCTCGAGCTTCGTCGCGGCCGACGGCGCCCGCGTGATTCAGCCGCACTTCGCGCCCCTGGGGGGCATCGCACCCGGCCCCACCCTGATCTTTCTCGAAGACACCTCTCTTATGGCCGAGCGCGTCCAGCAGGGCAAGCTCGCGGCGCTTGGCCGGCTGTCCGCCAGCATCGCGCATGAAATCCGAAACCCCGTCGGCGCCATGAGCCACGCGGGCCAGCTGCTCGCCGAAAGCCCCAATATCGGTCCCGACGAACGCCGGCTGACGGACATCATTCACAGCAACTCCGAGCGCGTCAGCACCATCATCAACAATGTATTGCAGCTATCGCGCCGCGAGGCCACGAACCCGACACGTCTCTCGCTCGGTGACTGGGCCGATGAGTTCTTGGGTGAATTCTGCGAGACCATGCAAGTACCCAGAAGCCGGATCGGTTTCCAGGAAGCGGCCGACGATCTGGAAGTGCGCTTCGATCCCAGCCACTTGCACCAAGTGGTATGGAATCTATGCGACAACGCCATCAAGTACGGCGAGGCACGCGGCGGGATCAGCGTCGAAATCAGGCTCGGCCGCTTGAACCCGAGCAACCGGCCCTTCCTGGAGGTCGCCGACCGTGGCCCAGGAATAGAACCACACGCGGTTGATCGTATCTTCGAGCCTTTTTTCACTGGACGAAAGGGCGGTACCGGACTCGGGCTGTTCATCGCCCGCGAAATGTGCCAGCTGAACCGCGCCATCCTGCTCTACGAGCCGCGCGGCGGCGACGGCAGCCTGTTCAGGGTCGTGTTCAGCGATCCGCAGCGCTGGGAGGAATAGGGCCGGGCAGAAACTCGAAATGCGGTTGGCCGTTCCTGCCCGGTACGCGCCGGTCTTGCGGACCTAAATACCATTGATCCGCGGCCCGGTCGCTGGCGATCCTGACCGCACCCGGCCAGTTCCGCCGAATCAGTCGCGCATCCAAGTCCGCTCCGCGGCTCACCAATAACAAATCGGGCTCTCTGAACAGAGGGTCGATTTGAACCATGTCCGCCACGTAGAATCCGCCCCGCGGGTGAATGAAATACACATTGTTACCAGGCCTCCTAGGCGCCGGGAGCTGCGCCAGGTGCTGCGCAATGATCTCGTCAATTTGACGCATTTGAAACGGCAGCACGATCAGCAGATTCAAGATCGCCGCGGCGCCCGCGAATGACGCCAACCGCATATTCGCCCCAAACCGGTCTCCCGCCTCACTCTTCATGGCACAGCCCGCCAAGATGGGGACAGCGCCCCACGCGGAGTGAAAATAGCGATACCCCCATCCGTGGCCCTGATCAAACCGCACGAACAGATAGGCGGCAAATGTCAGTACAGCGGATTGCGCCAATAGACGCACGTGGCGATTGTGCCGGTGACGAAGAGCACCCAAGACGGTCACGATAAACAAGCCCGGCACTGCCCACACCCACATTTTGGCCACCGCAGCGGCGCGCATATTCACCATCGCCGCGTCGGGCCACGCAAAAATACCATGGGCAACCTCGCTCATCGCCGACATACCCTGTGCCGAAGCGATATCCGAGCGAAACACCAGCCAACCCAGACCCACACCCAGACCGGGCAGGTAGCCAAGTATCAGCGGCGAGAGGAATGAGCGCTGATCCCGATTCAGCGCCATCGAACCTATCCACGGAGCCGCGAATAGTGCATGCGGAAACGGGTTGTGCAGAATCAACGCCAGCGACCCGACGAGTCCGGCGCCCAAAGCCCGGGATGAGCTCGGTTTCAGCAACAACGCGACCACAGCCAAGTTCGCGGTCAGGTGGGCCTGCATCGAATAGTAGGAAAGCGCATCGGCCACGAAAGCACCCGAAGCCACGGTGAACAGCACCGCCCAGCCGGCGGCGCGCTGATCGCCCGAGATCTCCCGGGTAATCCGGTGGACGAGAAGGATGGCAAGGCCGGCGAGCGAGGCGTTGCAAAGCCAGGGCACCTTGAGAAATTCGAACGGCGCCAGCAAGAGCGCAAAACCCGGCCAGTACTGTTCGATGGCTCTACCGGTTTCCGGCGACGCCACCAGAAAAAAGCCATTGAAGCCGCGGACCACCAGCCAGTCGATCAAGTCTTGCGGCAGTTGCGCAAAGAGGTGTCCCGAGGCAAAGATCTTCGATTGAAAGACCGCGGCGTATTCGTCCATCGAGAACGGATAGTCGTGATACACGACAACGGCCCCCAGCGCCATCATGGCCGTGCTTGCTGCTGCGACGGAATAGGGGTGCTCGCCGAGGAACTCCGCCACCCTCAATATAGGTCCCGGTCGATTCCATAGAGCCGCGACAAGACAAATCCCCAACGCCAGCCACGCGGCCTGAGCGTCGTAAACGATCAGCAGCCGCTTGAAAATGAGCGAGAAGTGCGCACTGGAAAAAAGCATACGGTCAAGCGCATGGAAATAGGCAAGGCATGCTGCACTGGCCAGCAGGCATGTCCAGACGATGCGGCGGTCGCTCAGGATGGTCAACGGCAATTCCGGCTCATAGTTCCCGCGGCCAATGCAGCTGGGGTCTCCCAATGTGCTGCAAGTGAAGCACTTCTGCGATTGCCGCCTCGTGCATAATGCGATGTTTACACAAGACCTCCTGCAATGCACTCGTCTGTCCCTGGGTTCGAATCGAAGATCGCCACCGTATCCCTGACCCTGATGCTGGTAGCACTATGGCTGCTCATGCACGGCTACCACGGTCTCACGGGCGACGGCCAGATCTACGCGTTCCAGGCGTTTGCCAGAATCCATCCGCAGCTGACGACAGATCTCTATCTGCAGAACACCTCGCAGGATCAATTCACGATTTTTTCGCCGGTGTATGCGTGGTTTATTCGTCTGTTGGGCCTGGAGACGGCGGCCCGACTGCTCACCTTGATCTTTACCGCCTGGCTTTTGGCCGCCGCATGGAGTTTTGCGCGTACCGTTACCGGCCGCGACACCGCGTGGTTGGCGGTCGCTTTCTTACTGATCGTCGCCGGAGGCTACGGCGGGTCCGGCGTGTTCCGTTTGACCGAGCAGTTTTTGACGGCCCGCTTACCCGCCGAGGCATTGGTGGTTACCGCCCTTGCCTGTCAGGTTCGAGGCAGGGAGCGACTCGGGCTATTGCTGGCTGTCGGAGCGCTGTTCGTGCACCCGCTGATAGCCCTGCCTGGATTGCTCCTATTGCTTTGCCTACGGCAGCCGGCCCGCGTGACCATCGCGGGCGCCATCGGCGCACTCGTGATCGCTTTCGCACTCGCGATTGTCGGGGCGAACGTTCCTTCCGCCGCGTCCAACCTGCCGGCAGCTTCCCATCTGCTCACCCTCATGGATGCGGCGTGGCTCGGGATCGTGCGGGAGCGTTCGCAATTCTTGTTCTTGCAACTCTGGTCGGCTCGCGATTGGGATCTGAATGCGCGGCCATTTCTCTATTTGGCGTTCACCGCGATGGCCGTTCCGAGTCAAAGCATTCGAAAGCTTTGCATGGCCGCCGCGCTGGTAGGAGCCAGTGGATTGGCGGTCGCGTTCATCGCCGGCGCGGTTGGCCCGGTTGCGATACTGGTGCAAGGCCAAGCTTGGCGATGGGTGTGGGTCACCGTATTCATGAGCGCGCTGCTGCTTCCCGTCACGATCGTGAATGTCTGGCGGGATGAAAGGTGCGGCCCGCTTTGCGCGCTATTGCTGGTATCGGGCTGGACTTTGACTGCAGTCGACGGCACAGCCTGTGTATCGCTGGCGCTGATCCTCTGGTTCGCGCGCACCCGTATCAGCGCTCGCGCAGCTCAGTACCTTCGATGGCTGTCCGCCGCGCTCGGCATTGCCGTCCTGGTGTGGATTTTGATCAGGTCCTGGTCGATCGTGTCGCCTCCCGCTCATCCGTCGGGACGTGCACCATCGGCCGTGACGCAACTACTCGAGATCTTTGGATTGAAAATCCCGGCGGTGATGATTGCGGCGTTTGCATGGTGGTGCACTCGAGCCAGCCGGACACCATGGGTGCCCGCGTCCCTCTCCGTGCTGCTCGCCGCACTGGCGATAGTCGTTTTGCCGACGGCGTTCAGCCAGCCCCGCACGCTCGCCTCCGACTCGGATATCAGGGATTTTGCGGATTGGTCCAACGCGATTCCTCCAACCAGCACCGTACTCGTCGCACCTGCGTATGACGTGGGCGCCTTCGTTTGGTTCACGCTGCAGCGGCCGAACTACTTGGCGTCGGATCAATCCGCCGGTGTGGTCTTCTCGCGCACGACCGCTCTCGAAGTCCAGCGCCGCTCGCAGGTTCTGCTCCCTCTCATGGATCCAGATTGGAAGATACTGACGAGCCTGAGCAGGAGTCCGAGCGATAAGCGCAAGAACCCCTCGCCGCCTCGGCCGCTTACCGCAAAGACGCTGGTGGAGATTTGCACGGATCCGAAGTTGGGCTTTGTTGCCGCGCCGCAGGACGTGGGGTTTGCGCCTCTGCGCCACCGACAGGGCGGACAATTCAAGGACTGGAACCTCTATGACTGCCGGCAAGTCCGCACGAAAGCATCGGCGATATGAGAACCGTCGTTCAAGAAGCCATCGGGTATACCGTCGTGTCCGGGTGCGCGCTGCTCGTCGACATGACGATCTTATGGGTTCTCGTCCACTATTTTTCATGGTGGTATCTCCTGGCTGCGACAACCTCCTTCTCGGCAGGACTATTGGTCGCCTACGCCTTTTCCGTGAAATTAGTCTTCCAGTATCGGCGCCTCAGGGACCGGCGCTTGGAATTTGCCAGCTTCGCGAGCATCGGAGGGGTCGGCGTGGTGATCAACGCCGCTGTGATTTCTTTCGGCATCAAATGCCTGGGGCTGCACTTTCTCATCGCAAAATGCGCTGCCGCCGGCTTCACCTTTGCATGGAATTTTGTGGCGCGCCGCCAATTTCTATTCGTGCAGCGCCGCGCGCTTGAAGACAGATCGGCATGACCGCGCCGGATAAGCAAAGGAAGATTGCCGTCATAGCCGGCGCTGGGCCTGCCGGACTGACGGCCGCCCTCGAGCTTCTGCGGCGTTCGGATGTCACGCCGATGGTGTTCGAGGCCGACGCTCAGGTCGGCGGGATCTCCAAGACGATCGACTACCGCGGCAATCGCATGGATCTGGGCGGCCATCGATTCTTTTCAAAGTCAGATTGGGTAATGCGCTGGTGGCAAGAGATCTTGCCGGTGGCCGAGGGGCAATCGGCGCAGTCGGGCCCAACGCGCATCCACTACCAAGGCCAGGCGCGAGATCTCAGACCGGAACAGCTTGCGCCCGCCTCTGCCGAGGCGGTCATGCTGGTTCGCCAACGCCTATCCAGAATCTTCTATCGGCGCCGGTTCTTCGACTATCCGCTGACTCTGAATGCCGAGACGATCAAGAATTTGGGGCTCATCGAGGCGCTTCAAATTGGCTTGAGCTACGGCAAAGCGCAGCTCCTCTCCAGAGCTCCCGAAATCACCTTGGAAGATTTTTTGATCAACCGCTTCGGATCCCGGCTGTATCGCACCTTCTTCAAGGACTACACAGAGAAGGTGTGGGGCGTTCCCTGCGAAGAGATTTCCGCGGAATGGGGCGCTCAGCGCATTAAGGGCCTGTCGGTGGCGAAGGCGGTCGGACACGCGCTGGCTAAACCCTTTCGCGCCTCGGCGGACGCCTCCCAGAAGGGAACCGAAACCAGCCTGATCGAGCGATTCCTCTACCCCCAATATGGCCCCGGTCAAATGTGGGAGGAGGTCGCCCGTCAGGTCACGGCCCGGGGCGGAGACATCCATCTAGGTCATCGAGTGATCGGAGCGGAGCGCGACGGCCTGAGAATCACCGCCGTCAGCGTGCTCGACGCCGCCACGAATTCCGCTCGGCGCGTGCCCTGCGACTATTTCGTCTCGACGATGCCGGTCCGCGATCTCATCGCATATTTGAAACCCGACGATTCGAAAATCCTGCGAATAGCCGCTGACCTTCCCTATCGCGACTTCATGACTGCCGGCCTTCTTCTTCGCCGGATGAACTCGACACGCGATCGGCGCGACAGGAGACAGCCCAATGGCATGCCGCCGGACAATTGGATCTACATCCAGGAGCCGGACGTCAGAATCGGGCGGCTTCAGATCTTCAACAATTGGAGCCCGGCACTGGTCGCCGATCCCGCCACGATCTGGCTGGGGCTGGAATACTTCTGCCGGGAGGGCGATGAGTTATGGGCGATGGACAACGGCCGGTTCATCGATTTTGCAGCCGGAGAACTCGAAAAGATCGGGCTCATCGACCGCAGGGATGTGATCGACGGCACCTTGGTTCGCGTTCCCAAGGCATACCCCGCTTATTTCGGCTCCTATGGTGAATTCGACCGCGTACGTGCCTATCTGGACCAGTTCGCGAATCTCTATCCCGTCGGCCGAAACGGCATGCATCGCTACAACAACCAAGATCACTCGATGCTGGCAGCCAACAGCGCCGTCAGCTCCATCATCGATGGCGGCGGCAAATCGAACATTTGGCGCATCAATGCCGACGGGGGCTACCATGAGGAAATTGCCGAATCCTGAAAATCCCAGCTCGAGCAAGCCGTGGAAGGTTGTGCTTTGTACGCTCTGGTTTAGAATCGGTCGCCATCATGGTCAGGTCACTGCGGCTTGATGATGCCCGAACCAGCGAGTCACGCTCCGTGGAACTGACTATTCTCATGCCCTGCCTCGACGAGGCAGAGACGGTTGCGACTTGCGTAAGCAAGGCGCGCGGATTTCTCCGGCGAACCGGCATCGACGGAGAGGTGCTGGTCGCCGACAATGGATCGTCGGATGGGTCCGCGGATCTTGCCCGAGAGGCGGGCGCACGAGTCGTGCGTATCGCAGACAAGGGCTATGGGAGCGCTCTGATTGGCGGAATCAATGCCGCTCGCGGCCGATTCGTGATCATGGGCGATGCAGACGCGAGCTACGATTTCTCGCAGCTCGACGCCTTCGTCGAAGGATTGCGGGCGGGCAACACGATGGTCATCGGTCATCGCTTTCGTGGCGGTATTCGGCCGGGCGCCATGCCGCCGCTGCATCGCTATCTTGGCAATCCGGTGTTGAGTTTTGCCGGACGCCTGTTCTTCTCCTCGGGAATCGGTGACTTCCATTGCGGCCTGCGCGGCGTCAACCGGGCTGAAGCGCTCAAATTGGGCCTGCGTGCCCCGGGCATGGAGTTCGCAAGTGAGATGGTCGTCAAGGCCACGCTGGCCGGTTGGCGCATTGCCGAAGTGCCCACCGTGCTTTCGCCGGACGGACGAACGCGGGCGCCGCATTTGCGCAGCTGGCGCGATGGCTGGCGCCACCTGCGCTTTTTGCTGATGATGAGCCCGCGCTGGCTGATGCTGTATCCGGGCGCCGGCCTGATCGTGGCCGGCGTCGCGGCCGAGGTCGCGATCCTGCGCGGGCCGGTCGTCATTGCCGGTGTCGGCTTCGACATCCACACCATGCTATATGCCGCCGGAGCAATCGTTCTTGGAATACAGCTCATACTGTTCGCGCTTCTGGCGCGCACGGTGGGGGTGCTGAAGAACGATTTGCCGATGACCCGGTCGCTCGCACGTTTTCTACGCATATTCACTCTCGAGCGCGGCATCCTGACGGGTCTATCGCTCGGTCTGGTCGGTTTCGGACTGGCGGTCTATTCGGTTGTGAACTGGGCACACGCTCGGCTCGCCGCTCTTGACCCCGCGACCATGATGCGCATCGCCATCCCCTCGGTGACGCTGATGTTGGCGGGCGCCGAGATCGTCTTTGCGTCATTCTTGCTGGGATTCATCGATGTCCGCGTGACTGGCGCGGACGATGCATGATTCCCCTCGATTACACCCCGCTCGAGCGTCTCGCCGTCGGCCGCCCGGTCGACCGGATATCATTTATTGCACGTGCTTGCTCCGGGCGCCGTGTACTCGATCTGGGTGCGATGGATGAAACTGCCTGGGCAGCCAAGCGTGGTCGCGGCACCTGGTTGCATGAGGAAATCGGTCGTAGCGCCCTCCGTGTCGATGGCATCGATAGCTCTGATCTGATCCCCGCCGGGGGACTTTGCACGGGATCGAACTCGAGGATCCGGCGCGGCGACATTTGCGATCCGCAGCGCATCGTCGCGGCGCTCGAGGACCGCCCGGATGTGGTGGTGGCCGGCGAACTGATCGAGCATCTCGAGAATCCCCTGCAATTTATCAGGCGATTCACCACGATTGAGCGCCTGTCCGGCAAGACGCTCATTCTCACCACACCGAACGCCACGGCACTGCACAACGTCCTGATCGGCCTGGCGAACCGTGAATCCACGCACCGCGATCATCTGAGCATCCTGTCGTACAAGACACTGACGACCTTGTGCATGCGCGCGGGCGTTTCCGAATGGGAGATCATTCCTTACTACTCGCGCTTCACCGAGATGCTGGAACGCCATTCTGGACTCATGAGGCTTGCGATCCGCGCAGCGCAGCGCGTCGTCAACGGATTCGAGTGGTTGTTCCCGCTGCTGAGTTTTGGCTACGTTGTGCGGATCCGCCTGTGAACTCCCGGGCCGCCGCCCGGCGGAAGATCTCGTGGCACTAGGACCGACAATTCGCGCTCTCCTCGGCGCGCGAGTGGCGCGCCGCGTGGGCCGACGGTATCGGGCCATTTTTGTGGACCTCGCCAAGGAGGCGGCCGTGGTTGCTGCGGCAATACCGCGCAACGCTCACCTGCTCGATGTCGGCGGCGGCGACGGCGAGCCGCTCAATCAACTATTGGCCCTGCGTCCAGACCTACGCGTTTCCACGCTTGACCCAGGGCCGGTGGTCGGTCAATGGATCGAAACGCGCTTCGACGATCGGGTGACTCGGCTGCCGCGCACCAGCCTCGCCAATTATCTGCAGACCGGCCGTGCCGATCCCGATGCAATTCTGATTGCCGATGTCATGCACCACATCCCCGAGTCCGCGCGCGCCGCCTTCCTCGACTCGGTCAGGATGCTCCTCGCGCGGGTGCCGCAGCTGCGCATCATCGTCAAGGATGTGGAGCCCGGTCACTGGCGCGCGTCACTTGGCTACTGGTCGGACCGGTATGTCACCGGCGACAAGGACGTCACCCCGATCTCGCGTGATACTCTCGCGCGGCTCTTCCAAGACAAGCTCGGGCCCATTCGCCGCAGCGACACCAGCCTGTTCGAAACGGACAGACCGAACTACGCCATCATTTTTTCCCGATGACAACATGCCCCTAAGATTTCTGCTCGTCGCGTTCACGGTCAATACGGTCATCAGCCAGTTGATCCTGCGGCGCGCCTTGAATACGCTCGGCAGTCCGGCGAATCTCTCCGGACTGCCCCGTTTCATCGGCAGTGCCGCGCTCTCGCCATGGATTTACACCTCGATCACCCTGCAGATTTTGAGTTATGTGCTGTGGATGCTGATTGTGTCGCGCGAAAAGCTGGGCGTCGCGACGGCGAGCGTCGGTGCCGGTTTCTACGTCCTAATGGCGCTGTCTGCCTGGCTGATTTATGGCGAAACGCTCACGCCGCTGCAGTGGGCGGGCATCGTCCTCGTCACGCTGGGGGTAGTCTGCATCAGTGTGGGGGGCATCACGCCCTAAGCTGGGAACGGTTGGCGCGATAGCCGAACTTGTAGAGGGAAGCGAGCAAAGCTGCGACCGGCCGCGGCCAGAGGGTATCGAATAGAGCGCGGTCTTCGCGTTCGCGCACTCGATTGGCTATGGTCGCCGTGGTCTCGCTCCCCGCATGGACGCCCTTCGAGACAAGACGCTCGCTCACATAGACGAAGCCGCCGGGTCGGCGCGCCAACTCGAGCCAGGCCATCCAGTCGAGATTGGTCTGAAATCCGCCTGGAAACCGGAAATCGCCCAATACCGAGCGGTTGAGCATGACACTCGGACAGCAGACCGGGTTGCCGAAGGACAGCAGGCGCACCTTGTCGCGGGGCTCGGTAATACACTCGCGCACGCCAAAAGCGCGCCGGCGCAGGCCGCGCTTGATGCGCAGATTGATGTTGGTTGGGCGCGCACCCGACGGCGTATGTTCCGAGTAGTCGCAAAAGGCAAAGAGTGCCCCCGGATGGCGGCGAAGTGCAGTATCCAAGCGATGAACGTAGGTCGGAGCGAAAAGATCGTCCTGATGAGCCAGGGTGACGAAGGTGGTCCGGGCCGCCCCCAGAGCGAAGTTCCAGTCCGCCGCAATGTCGACGCGTTGCGGATTGATGTGCAGCGCCAGCGCGTAGTGTTTCGCAACCGCCTCGAGCTCCGCGGAAGGCGTCGAACTGGCGAGCAGGATTTCGCTGCGCACCCCGGTCTGCGCTCGCAGTGATTCGATCAGCGCGGCCAATTTTGGCGCCGCCCGATACACCGGGATGGCAAAGGTATGCTCCATGGGGCTAGCATAGCGCGCACGGCATCCGGCTGAGTGAGATACCTGCTGGCCCTACCATCAAGAAACGCCCGGCCTCGGCTGCAGACGCTACAATGAGCGATATGCCCAAACCCACCGTTTTAATTGTCGACGATGAGCCGGATCTGTGCGAGTTGCTGTCAATTACTTTGCAGCGCATGGATCTGAGTCCTCGCATAGCCGATACGGTGGGCGCCGCACAGCGTTTGCTCAAGACCGACCCGTTCGACTTGTGTTTGACCGACATGCAGCTGCCCGATGGCGATGGCTTGGAACTTGTCGAGTGGATGCAGCAATTCACGCCGAGCGTACCGGTCGCGGTGATCACCGCACATGGCAATATGGAGACGGCGGTACGTGCGCTCAAACTTGGGGCCTTCGATTTTGTCTCCAAGCCGCTTGATCTCACGGGCCTGCGAAAATTGGTGGCCAGCGCCATCAAGTTGTCGGGTACCGGCGACGGCGACACCAGCGTGTTCGGCCCGCGCTTACTCGGCACATCTGCCGCCATGCAGAACCTGCGGGACATGATCGCGCGCGTAGCTCGCAGCCAAGCACCCGTCCATATTTTTGGCGAGTCCGGTACCGGAAAGGAATTGGTCGCGAAACTCATTCACGAATCCGGACCCCGCCGCGACGGCCCGTTCGTGCCCGTCAACTGCGGCGCGATCCCCACTGAGCTCATGGAAAGCGAGCTCTTCGGCCATAAGCGCGGAAGCTTCACCGGCGCGGTCAGCGACAAGAAAGGTCTCATTCAATCGGCGGAAGGCGGCACTCTGTTTCTGGATGAAATCGCCGACTTACCCCTGCATATGCAGGTCAAGTTGCTGCGCGTCATACAAGAGAAGGCAGTGCGTCCCGTGGGCGAACAACTCGAGGTTGGCATCGATGTGCGCGTACTTTCTGCGACGCACAAAATTCTGTCGCAACTCGTCGCCGAAGGTCGCTTCCGCGAGGATCTATTTTACCGCGTCAACGTAATCGAACTGCGGGTGCCTTCGCTGCGTGAACGTCCGGAGGACATAGCGGAACTTGCGGAAGCGGTGTTGCGACGCCTCGGAAGGCGCATGAAAATCGCACCGCCGGCCCTCGGCAAGGACGCACTCATCGCCCTCGAGGGCTATGCGTTTCCCGGCAACGTTCGGGAACTCGAGAATATCCTGGAGCGGGCCATCACCTTGAGCACCGGCGGCGAAATACGAGTGGGCGATATTCAGCTACGGGCGACTCCTGGCGGCTCGCCCGTGTTGGCCAAGGCTTCAGGCGAGGCACTCGGCGATCATCTAGAAGTCATTGAACGCGACGCCATCGTCAAGGCCCTGGAACAGACCCGGTATAACAAGACGGCAGCCGCCAAAGTGTTGGGGATGTCGTTTCGCGCCTTGAGATACCGAATCAAGAAGCTGGGAATCGAATGACAGTTTTGCCGACCAGAGCGCCTTGCTGCATAGCCCCGCTTTTGACAGGCGCTGCAGAAAATAGTGTGATCACTCTCGCTAATTTTGGATATATCGCCATCGCTAAATTTCGCGATGATGCAAGATCTGACCCACGCCGCAGAGCGGGTGCGCACGAGGCAAGTTCGAGCATGGAAACAATACGATGATTCGGGACTGGTTCGACTCGCGCGAAGCCGCGGAAATCGGAATTGCATTGGCGGATCAATACGCGCAACAGCAGAGTTCGGTTGCGGCCCCGCAGAGTGGGAAAACCGCTAAAGGGGAGCCGCCTGATCCCATGCAGGGTATTCTCGATAGCGCCGTGCACGAACTAAGTACTCTACGATTGAATTTCTACAAGAGAGCGAAGTTCGCAAACTCGTTCAAGTGGAGATTGCTCGAAAAAGGTGTCGGGAGAGACATAGCCGACAAGGTAACGGAAAAATTAGTATTGCACGTCTCCCTGAATCAAGCCGGTTGGACGCTTAGACAGAGCGAGACTGCCGCACCGGCCGATCAGCCACAATCAAGAAATGTACGTTCTCTTCTAAGCCGAGGGAATAAGTGCGCCGCTCAGGGCGAATATTCGGAGGCCCTTGCTTTTTACCGAGAGCTTCTCGCGGTCAATCCGCGACATCCAGAGGCGCTCAACAATCTTGGGGCGATACTTTTCCGGCTGGGTCGTTACAGCGAAGCGGAGGAAGTTTTTCGCCGAACTCTCCGTATTTACCCGGATTTTGCCGACGCCAACAGCGGTCTGGGGATCCTCCTGCGATGTAGCGGCCGGGCTGCCGAAGCCGAGACTTGGCTTCGACACGCGATCAAGATGAACCCGAAGCAGGTAGATGCCCGAACCAATCTGGGGTTAGCCTTGGCTTACTTCGGCCGTTTGAGCGACGCCAAGGCCCAATTTAGAAAAGCCCTAAAATTCGCACCCCGGGATGCACATGGGCTGTATGGAATGGGATTTTTGGCTACGATAGAAGGCCGCTTCGACGAGGCCGAGGCGATGTTCAAACGCGCGCTCGAAGCTGATCCCAAAATACCGAGTGCCTGGGCGGCCATGGCCGGCTTACGCAGGATGACGTCCTCCGATGCGGCGTGGCTGCAGAGTGCGGAGAAGATTGCCGCGAGCGGGATCAGCGTCTTGGAGGAGGCCGACATGCGCTTCGCGATTGCGAAGTATTGCGACGATGTCGGGGACTTCAAGGAGGCCTTTCAGAGTTACAAGCGCGCCAACGAGCTGCACAAGATGGCTGCCACGAGCTATGACAGGGGCGCTCGAGCGCATTTGGTGGATGACTTGATGCGTGTCTACACGCGCGAGGCCATCTCTCATATGGGACCGCCTGGCTCTGATTCTCTGAAACCCATCTTCGTGGTCGGCATACCGCGTTCCGGAACCTCGCTCATGGAGCAAATCATCGCTTCGCATCCCGACGCAAAGGGAGCCGGTGAACTGGCATTTTGGAGCCGTGCGGCACATGACCACGAAGCTGTCTTACGGCAAACTCTGCTCGACGAATCGACGAGGAAGAGACTGGCTGAGAATTGTCTACGCGATCTGCAAGCCCGGTCCGGCGACGCTTTGCGCATAGTCGACAAGACTCCCCTCAACTCCGACTACCTGGGAGTGATTCACTCGGTTTTTCCGAATGCTCGCATCATCTACATGCAACGTGACCCAATTGATTCGTGCTTGTCATGTTATTTTCAGAAGTTCGATGTAGATCTGAACTTCACCATGGATTTGTCGGACTTGGCGCACTACTTTCGGCAGCACCAGCGCTTGATGGCGCATTGGCGTGCGGTGCTCCCGCCTGGATCCATTCTTGACGTGCCGTATGCCGAGTTGGTCGCCGATCAAGAGGGATGGACGCGTAAAGTTCTGGCTTTCCTCGGCCTAGCGTGGGACCCGCGGTGTTTGGAATTTCATAAGACCGAACGTCCCATAGTGACCGCCAGCGCATGGCAGGTGCGGCAGAAGATTTATAAGCGGTCCGTGGCCCGGTGGCGCAACTACGAGAAGTTTATTGGTCCGTTGCTCGAATTGAAGGACCTAGCCTGATAGGGCGACGAATTCTCGGGTGACAATTTTTGTCGCTGAACGACGCATCGCGTCTCATCTGACGCCGCGAGACGACGAATCTATGTCAAATATCTCGTCGCTCCGGGTCCAATTACTCATTGAATTCATATACTTAAATTTGACTCGCGATATTTGGCACAGCGCTTGCTGATTCACTGTCACCGGCGCATGCCGTTGTTCGAAATGCGATTTCTTGCTTATCCATCATCAGGAGTCAGTCTAATGTTCAATAAAATGCAAAAGGGCTTCACCCTCATCGAATTGATGATTGTGGTTGCCATCATCGGCATCTTGGCGGCCATCGCCATCCCGGCCTATCAGGACTACACCGTCCGCTCCAAAGTTACGGAAGGTTTGAATCTGGGCTCGGCGGCGGAGACAGCGGTATCTGAGGCGTTCCAGTCAAACGATATCGCGGGAATCACTTCGGTCTCGACTCAGTATGCCCTGGCGCCTGCCGCGGGTGGTTTTGCCCCCACGAAGTACGTGGCCGGCATCTCGATTGCCACTGGCACGGCTGCCGCGCCTGGCGTCATCACGGTAGCGTTCAACACGACCGCTGCAACGGGTGGCATACCGCAGCTCGCGGGCGGGAACAAGATCGTGCTAAGCCCCTTCATCAATAAGGCTGTGCTCGTGACAGGCCTGTCGGGCAATATCGATTGGGTTTGTACGTCGATCGGCGTTACGACGGCAACGTCTGATGGTGCCGGAGCGGCGGCCGCAGGAACGGTCCAGACGAAATACGTTCCGACGCAGTGTAAGTAAAGAGCCGGTATTTCTGGATTGAGCTCTAGGAAGCCCCTCATTTGAGGGGCTTCTTTTTTTGTGGCGACAGTATTGCGACCGTTCGAACTCCTCACTTGGTGTTATCGCCCCGAGAGACTAGCCTGAACGAGGTCGCACTCTGACAAATCTTGTCACAGAGCGACGCAGCGCATCCCCGCTGACGCCGCAAGGCGACGAATCTATGTCAAGTATCTCGCCGACACGACAAAAATTATTCTTATGATTCATAGAGTTGAGCGGAAATCACAACGTTTGGCACAACGCTTGCTTATCTTCTGTTCATGTAATCAGCGACGGCCATTGTGCCTAAAGTGATTTTTGCGGGTTTATCAGCAGGAGCCAGTCGATGTTCAAACTTGTACAAAAGGGCTTCACCCTCATCGAATTGATGATTGTGGTGGCCATCATCGGCATCTTGGCGGCCATCGCCATCCCGGCCTATCAGGACTACACCGTCCGCTCCAAAATTACGGAAGGTTTGAATCTGGGTTCGGCGGCGGAGACAGCGGTAGCGGAGGCATACAATTCCAACGATATCGTGGGAATCACTTCGGTCTCGACTCAGTATGCCCTGGCGCCTGCCGCGGGCGGTTTTGCACCCACGAAGTACGTGGCCGGAATCTCGATTGCCACTGGCACCGCCGCCGCCCCTGGCGTCATCACGATAACGTACAACACGACCGCCGCAACGGGTGGCATACCGCAGCTCGCGGGCGGGAATAAGATCGTGCTAAGCCCCTACATCAATAAGGGCGTGCTCGCATCAGGCCTGTCGGGCAATATCGATTGGGTTTGTACGTCGATCGGCAATACGACGGCATTGGCTGATGTCGGCGCTGCGCCGGCCGCAGGCACGGTCCAGACGAAATACGTTCCGACGCAGTGCAAGTAAAGAGCTGGTTTTTCTGAATTGAGCCAGGAAGCCCCTCATTCGAGGGGCTTCCTTTTTTGGGCCCCATTTGCCCGGCGATTGAGGTTCAGCATGCGGCGCGCGGCCGCCGGCGACACTCAATTTGCGATCGAAGTCACGAGCGGCGCAGCGCCAATGTGCGAGTATCCGCGGATGATTTGACAATTGCTCGGCTAGCTACCGATAGTAAGCCGTTGGCAGCGGCATGGGGTTTACGTTAAGTCCATGAATGATAACGCAATAGCGGCGGTTGGGGGCGCCAGCCGAGCGGCCCTGGGCGGCCTGGCGCAACGCCTGGTCCAAGACGGCCTGCTGGACGAGCAGGCCATGCAGGATGCTATTGCCAAGGCCAAGGAAAAGCGCGTCAGCCTGGTCACCCATCTGGTCGCGGCCAACCTGGCCACGGCCCGGGACATAGCCATTTCCGCCTCGAATGAGTTCGGCGTGCCCCTGTTGGATTTGGACGCGGTCGCGCCGGATTTGGATGCGGTTCGTGCGGTGAGCGACAAGCTTTTGGCGAAGCACCGTGTATTGCCGCTGATGAAGCGGGGTAAGCGGCTGTTCCTGGCAGTCGCGGATCCCACCAATCTGCACGCCCTGGATGAAATCCGCTTCCAGACGTCCATGAGCATCGAGTTCGTCGTGGTCGAGGACGACAAGCTGCAGATGGCGGTGGGCAAGGCCATGGATCAGGCCGAAGCGGTCATGCCGAACCTGGCCGATGATGACTTCGATCTGGAGAACCTCGAAGTCACCGGCGGCGACGAGGACCCCAATGCCGAGGCGCTCGGCCGCGACGACGTCGAAGACGCCCCCATCGTGCGCTTCGTCAACAAGATCCTGCTGGACGCCATCAAGAAGGGCGCCTCGGATATCCATTTCGAACCCTACGAAAAGTCCTTTCGCATCCGCACCCGTTTGGATGGCGTTCTCAAGGAAGTCGCTCTACCCCCGGTGCAGCTGGCCATCAAGATCGTCGCGCGTCTCAAAGTCATGGCCCGCCTCGACATCGCCGAACGGCGCGTGCCGCAGGACGGCCGCATCAAAATGCGCCTCTCGAAGAACCGGGCCATCGATTTCCGTGTCAGCACCTGTCCGACGCTGTTCGGCGAGAAGGTGGTCACCCGTATTCTCGACCCTTCCAGCGCCATGCTGGGCATCGATGCCTTGGGATATGAACCCCTGCAACGGGAGATGTATCTCAAGTATCTTGCCAAGCCGCAGGGAATGATTTTGGTGACCGGACCCACGGGCAGCGGCAAGACCGTGTCGCTGTATACCGGGCTCAACATCCTCAACACCGAAGATTGCAATATCTCGACCGCCGAGGACCCGGCTGAAATCAATCTGCCCGGCATCAACCAGGTGAATGTGAACAACAAGGTGGGACTCACGTTCGCATCGGCCCTGCGCGCCTTCTTGCGCCAAGACCCCGACGTCATCATGGTCGGCGAAATTCGCGACTTGGAAACCGCTGAGATTGCCATCAAGGCCGCCCAGACCGGGCACTTGGTTCTTTCGACCTTGCACACCAATGATGCGCCGCAAACCTTGACTCGATTGGTGGACATGGGCGTCAAGCCCTACGCCATTGCGACCTCGGTGAGCCTCATCATCGCGCAGCGATTGGCCCGCAAGCTGTGCAATAACTGCAAGCAGCCCATCGACATTCCGGCCGAAGCTCTCAAGAAGGAGGGCTTCGAAGCCGCCGACATCGAGAGTGGATTCAGAGTATACAAGGCCGTCGGCTGCGGCCAGTGCACGGACGGCTACAAGGGCCGCATGGGCCTTTATCAGGTGATGCCGGTCACGGAACAGATCGGCCGCATCATCATGCAAGGTGGCGGCGCCATGGACATCAATGACCAGGCGACCAAAGACGGCATTTGGAACCTGCGGCGCTCGGGTTTGCAAAAAGTAAGAGATGGCGTGACCAGTTTGGAAGAAGTCAACAGCGTCACCATCGATTAGTTCAATCGTAAGGATGGGATTTATGGCGACATCGGCAACCGCAGTCAAAAAAGAAACCCAGTTCACTTGGGAAGGCAAGGACAAGCGCGGCAACAAAGTGCGCGGCAAGGCGCTCGCTGCGAACGAGGCGGCGCTGCGGGCCGACTTGCGGCGCCAAGGCGTTGCCGCCACGCGCGTCAAGACCCAGGGCAAGGCGTTGTTCGGCTCCGGCGGCGGCAAGGTCAACTCCATGGACATCGCCGTGTTCAGCCGCCAGCTCGCGACCATGCTGGCGGCCGGCATTCCCATGGTGCAGTCCTTCGAGATCGTGGGCAATGGGCACGAAAAGCCGGCGATGCAAAAGCTGATACTCGACATCAAGGCGAACATCGAGGGCGGCAGCACCCTGCATGAATCGCTGGCCAAGCATCCTCTGTACTTCGACGATCTTTTCGTGAATCTGGTCGAGGCCGGCGAACATGCCGGTGCGCTCGAGACGCTGCTTGATAAGATCGCCGGCTATAAGGAGAAAACCGAAGCGCTGAAGAAAAAGATCAAGAAAGCGCTGTTTTACCCCATCGCCGTGCTGGCCGTCGCCCTCATAGTCAGCACCATCCTTCTGATTTTCGTCATTCCGCAGTTCGAGTCCCTGTTCAAGGGTTTTGGCGCTGACTTGCCGGCATTCACGCAAATGGTCGTCAATCTGTCCCGTTTCATGCAGCACAAGGGCTGGATGGTACTGATCGCGGTCGGCGGTGCCGTTTTTGGGTTCATGTACTTCTACAAACGCTCGAGAAACATGCGCCGCGCCCTCGATCGCATGATGCTCAAGGCCCCTATTATCGGTCCCATTCTGGTCAAGTCCGCCATTGCCCGCTTCGCACGCACCTTGTCGACCATGTTCGCCGCCGGCGTGCCGCTGGTCGAAGCCATGCAGTCGGTGGCCGGCGCAACCGGCAATATCGTGTACGAGGAAGGCACGCTGCGCATGAAAGACGAGGTGGCCACCGGCCAACGTCTGCAGCGCGCCATGGAAAATAGCGGGCTGTTTCCGAACATGGTCGTGCAAATGATCGCTGTAGGCGAAGAATCCGGCTCGCTCGACACCATGTCGGGCAAGGTCGCGGAATTCTATGAGACAGAGGTCGACAACGCGGTGGACGGCATGTCAAGCCTGATGGAGCCCGTCATCATGGCCGTTCTCGGCGTACTCGTCGGCGGCATGGTCATCGCCATGTACTTGCCCATATTCAAGCTCGGCTCCGTGGTCTGAGGCGCCCGTGGGCGAGACCCGCCGTCGTTAGCCCATGCTGAGCGACCTCGCTTCGCTCTACGCCGGCGACGTCGCGTTGTTCGTGGGGTCGGTGTTCGTGCTGGGCCTGGTAGTCGGCAGCTTTCTCAACGTCGTCATTTACCGTCTGCCCTTCATGCTGGAGCGTGACTGGCGCGCCCAGGCGGCGGAGTTATTGACGTCAGATAGCAGCGTCGCGACTCTCCGTTCGATCAATCAGGCGGTCCCCGAACGATATAGCCTGAGCACGCCCCGCTCTGCGTGTCCCGCCTGTAGAGCGCCCATCAAGGCCTGGCAAAACATTCCGGTGGTGAGCTGGCTCGTGCTGCGCGGGCGCTGCGCCTCCTGCAAGGCCCGAATTTCCGCGCGCTATCCCCTGGTGGAACTGGGAACTGGTCTGCTTTCCGCCGGGGTCGCCTGGCACTTCGGATTCGGCGCCCCGGCCGCCTGCGGGCTGCTGCTCACCTGGGCCCTGATCGCGCTCACGGGCATCGACATCGACCATCAACTGCTGCCCGACGGCATTACCCTGCCGTTGATGTGGGCCGGCCTGCTGGCCGCGTTGATCGTCGGCCCTATTTCTGGTAGTCCGATCCCCGTATCGGCGCGCGACGCCCTCATCGGCGCGATGTCGGGCTATGTCAGCCTTTGGCTGGTATTCCAAGCGTTTCGCCTGATTACCGGCAAGGAAGGAATGGGTTACGGAGATTTCAAGCTCTTCGCCGCTCTGGGCGCCTGGCTGGGCTGGAAGCTGCTGCCGCTGGTGATCTTGCTGTCGGCCGCAACCGGCGCCGTTCTTGGCGCATCCATGATTGTACTGCGTGGCCGTGACCGCGCGGCCCCGATCCCATTCGGGCCCTACCTGGCAGCCGCGGGCTGGATCGCCATGATGTACGGCGATTCGCTGGTCGATGGCTATTTGCGCGCGTCCGGTCTCAGGCACTAGGATTATGGGGCGCCGCCTGCGCATCGGCCTCACCGGAGGCATCGCCAGCGGCAAGAGTACGGTTGCCCAACGATTCACCGACCTCGGGGTTCCCGTCATCGACGCCGATGCGGCGGCTCGTGCGGTCGTCGCGCCGAACACACCCGGGCTTGCACGGGTGATCAAGCGGTTTGGCCCCGACGTCCTTGCCGCGAACGGCGAACTGGACCGGCGCGCTCTGCGAGACTTGATTTTCAGCGATCCCGGCTCGCGGCGCGATTTGGAGGGCATTCTGCATCCGCTCATTCGCGCCGACATGGAAGGGAGCGTGGACCGGGCTGTCGGGCCCTATGTCGTCATGGCTATTCCGCTGCTGATCGAAACCGGTCCGAGCGAGCGCGTGGACCGCATTCTGGTCGTCGATGTGGACGAAGCGCTGCAGCTACGGCGCCTGATGGAACGCGACGGCTGCACAACCGAACAAGCCCGCGCCATCCTCGCCTCTCAGGCCGCCCGTTCCGCCCGGCTGGCCGCGGCGGACGATGTCCTAATGAACGCTGGTACCGTCACGGATTTGCGACAGGCCGTCGACCGCTTGCACGAGCGGTATCTGCGGCTGGCCGATGCTCAGAGCCCCAAGGCCTGAATTGGGCTCAATCCGAGGTTTACCCTGAGCCTCGGGTTGGCTCAGAATAGGCGGATGAACTCTCACCCCGATCCCCAGGTCCACGCGGACCCCGAGGCGGCTCCGATCGTCTATGAGCAGCCTCTCAACGAGCGCATGCGGACTTTCCTACGCCTGGAATTTCTCTATACCCAAGCTTCCTATCACAGCGAATCGCCCAGCCCGTGGAGTTCGCGCGCCGCGGTCGCGAGTCTGCTCGAGATTTTGGCGATTACGGCGCGCGGCGACTCGCGCAGCGAAGTCCTGAAGGAGCTCGAACGGCATGTGAACGTGCTCAAGGAGTATCAGACCAAGACCGGCGTCGACCCTGCACGCCTCAAGTCCCTGATGTCGAACCTCATCAAGCTGCGCAGCGATCTGTCGACCGTCGGGGCCAACTACATGGGGCCGTTGCGCGATTCCGAATTCCTGAGCGCCATCAAGCACCGCAGCGCCATCCCCGGCGGCACCTGCGATTTCGACCTGCCCGACTACTCATACTGGCTCAATCGCCCGGCCGAAGTGCGCGCCGCCGAGTTCGACGGCTGGCTGGCTCTGATCCGGCCCCTGTGCGACAGCATCGCCGAACTTCTCTGGCTCACTCGGCAGAATGCGAAGTGCAAGGCGGAAGTCGCCGCCGGCGGGATATTCCAGCTGCAGTTCGATCGCGAGAATCCCTGCCAGTTGGTGCGCGTCACCCTTCCGCCAGAGACCGATCTTTTCCCGGAGATCAGCGGGAGCCAGCATCGCTGCACCATCCGCTTCTTGAATTGGCTTGATGCCACGAGCCGCCCCGTGCACGTGGAAACGGATGTGCCCTTTCGTCTGACCTGCTGCGCTTGAACCTGGACGCGCAGAGCGATGCCAACCACGGTTAAATGCCCCACTTGCCGGCGGCCGGTGGAATGGACAACTGAATCCCCGTACCGGCCATTCTGCAGCGAGCGCTGCCGGCTCATTGATCTCGGCGCCTGGTTCAGCGAGGAACGCGGAATCCCCGATGACTCGCCGGCGGCGTCGGAGCACCCGGTTCCGGGCTCCTCCGAGGAATCCTGACCCTTGCAGCCCGATTTTTGGCACGCGCGCTGGCAGACCGGTCAAATCGGCTTTCATCAGTCCACGGTGGATCGGCATCTGGGGCGCCACTGGCCGGATCTTGGGCTCGCAAAGGGCAGCCGCGTGTTCGCGCCATTGTGCGGTAAGAGCCTGGATCTAGTGTGGCTGCGGGAGCGCGGTCATTCCGTGGCGGGCGTGGAACTCTCCGCCGTGGCGCTGGAATCCTTCTGCATGGAACAAGGAGTGCCCGCCAGGCGCCTCATCCTCGATCATTTCGACGTCTATGAGGCGCCGCAGATCCAATTATACCGCGGCGATTTCTTCACGCTCACGCCCGCGCTGCTCGGCACCTTCTCGGCCAACTACGACCGCGCGTCGCTGATCTCATGGACGCCGGACCGGCGCTCGGCCTACGTGGCGCAGATGGCGGCGCTGTCCAAGCCGGGTACGATCACCTTGCTGGTCGTCATGGAATACCCGCAAGCGCAAATGCCGGGGCCCCCCTTCTCCATCAGCGCAGAGGATATCGATGTGCTGTACTCGGGAAGCCATGCCATTCAGCAGCTTTCCAGGGAGGACATCCTGGCGAACGAACTCAGACTGCGCTCACGCGGCCTTACCCAATTGCACGAGGTTTGCTACCGCCTGACCCGGCTGTAATAGACTTCTTTCAAGCCCCTACTCGGCACGCGAGGTTCAAGCTTCATGACCGACTCCCGCAATTCCGGTCGCTACTTGGCGCCAGCCCTGGTTGCATGCGCCGTGGCGTCGGCATCTCCGGCGGCGGAACTGACCATCGACCGGCTGTTCGATGCGCCCGCATTGGCGGGCCCCACCATCGTCGGAATCAAGTTCTCGCCCGACGGCTCCCGGGTGACCTATTTGCAGGGCAAGCCGGAGGACAAAGATCGCCTGGATCTGTGGGAGTACGACATTCGTCAGGGCCGCGCGCGAATGCTCGTCGACTCCAAGGCCATCGCGCCGGATACTGAGAAACTCTCGGATGAGGAGGCGAACCGTCGCGAGAGGCAAAGAACGGCGGCGCTGTCCGGCATCCTCGAGTACTCCTTTGCACCGTCGGGCCGGGCACTGCTATTTCCGCTCGGCGGCAACCTCTACTACTGCGATCTCGCCAAACACGCCAAAGACTCGGTGGTGCAAATCAACCACTCGAACAGTTCTGCCTCGGATGCCAGCATTTCACCGGCGGGCAGCTATGTCGCCTTCGTTCGCGATCAGAATCTTCATGTATACGACATCGCCACAAGCCAGGAGAGGGCGCTGACCCGCGACGGCGGCGGCCCCATCAAGAACGGCATGGCCGAGTTCGTCGCTCAGGAGGAAATGGACCGTACCACCGGCTATTGGTGGGCTCCGGATGACCGGCATATCGCCTTCTCTCGCGTCGATGAGACTCCGATCAAAGTCACCGAGCGCTTCGAGATCGCGGCGGACAATGTCGCGACCTTTGCGCAGCGCTATCCGAGCGCCGGCGGCCCGAATGTCCTGGTTCGCCTCGGCGTGACGGACGTGCAAACTGGAGCCGTGACCTGGATCGACTTGGGCGCCGACACCAATATCTACCTGGCACGCGTCAATTGGCTGCCCGACGGCAAGACCCTGGCGATCCAGCGAGAAAGCCGGGATCAGCGCAAGCTGGACCTTGTGTTCGCAGACATCGAAACCGGCCGCAGCCGCGTCGTACTGACCGAGACCAGCGACAGTTGGATCGAGCTCAACAACGAGCTGTCATTCCTGGGCCATTCGCGCGATTTCATCTGGGCATCGGCCCGCGACGGCTACCAGCATCTGTACCTGTATGACTACGAGGGCCATTTGCTGCGGCAACTCACGGCGGGCGCCTGGAGCGTCGATGATTTCAGGACGCGAGCCATCAAGGGAGTCGACGAGAAAAATCGCTTGGTCTACTTCACGGCCACCGAGAAGAGCCCTATGGAGCGGCAGCTCTATCGCAGCCTCCCTGGACACCGAGGATCCGCATCAGATCGAGAAAGTTTCCCAGGAAGACGGCCTGCATGGCATCGTCATGTCGCCGGACACCCGCTTTTACGTGGACACCTTTACCAGTGCGGCTCAGCCGCCACAGGTGAACTTGCACGCGGCGGACGGCAAGCTTCTCGCGCAATTGCTCGAGAATCGTTTGGACTCGAAGCATCCTGACGCGCCCTATCTCGCCGACAATTCCCTCCCCGAATTTGGCACTCTCGCCGCCGCCGATGGCCAGACTCTGTATTACCGAGTATTCAAGCCACGCGCACTTCGATCCGAGCAAGCGTTATCCCGCCATCGTCGACGTCTACGGCGGCCCCGGGGTGCAGCGGGTGCTCGACAATTGGACTGGCAGTTCATTCACTCAAATCCTGACTCGCGCCGGCTACGTCGTTTTCCAGCTCGACAATCGCGGCACCGCCTTCCGCGGCACGGCATTCCAGGCACCCATTCACGACAAGCTGGGCGACATCGAGGTGGCGGATCAAGTGCAGGGCGCGCGCTGGCTTGCCGCACAGGGCTATGTCGACCCCGCGCGCATCGGCGTCTGGGGCTGGAGCTACGGCGGCTACATGACGCTCATGCTGATGTTCAAAGCCCCGGAGGTGTTTCGCGCCGGGGTCTCCGGCGCGCCCGTGACCGATTGGAGCCTTTACGATACGCATTACACCGAGCGCTACCTGGATCGCCCGCAGAATAATGCCGCCGGCTACGCCGCCAGCTCCGTGCTGTCCTATGCCAAAGATCTCAAGGGTAAACTGTTGGTCATGCACGGAATGGCCGACGACAACGTACTGTTCCTTCACAGCACGAAGCTATTCCGCCAACTGCAGGACCTGGGCAAACCCTTCGATGTGATGGTTTACCCGGGGGCGAAGCACGGACTCTTACGCCAACATGACGGGAGGCATGCCTACGCTACGATCAAACGATTCTTTGACGAGAATCTGCGGCCATGATCTCCGTGGCGCTGCGCCCGGAGAGATTCGAACTCCTTGGCTCCTGGTTCGCAGCCAGGTGCTCAGAGTGCAATAATCTTAAACATATCAATGCATATAGATTCTGAATTGTGCTATTGAAGGCTTAACGGTTGTGAGTTAAGCACCAATCGTGAGTTATTGGCACATGGTTAATACATTGCGCTCGGAGCGGGAGGTCACTCGATCAAAATGTTGAAGTGGATTAAAAGGAAAATCGCCGCGAAGGCACCTGATGCGGAGACCCCTGATGCGGACCTGGCTTCACGGCAAATGCGACACCCGCAGACGGTCAAGGGACAGGGTGATGAACATGTAAAGGCAGGCCGCTACGCCGATGCCGAGCGCTGCTATCGCCAAGTGATGGAATCCGACGCCCACTATCCCGGGGCCCTCGTCATGCTGGGTTTTGTGCTCAGGGAGCAAGGTCGTACCGATGAAGCGCGCGAAGTTCTCGAGCGTGCCGTACGCATTGCGGCCGAGGACGCCGACAGTCACTACCTACTAGCCAGCGTCCTCGAGGCTAGCGGGCCGCGAGAAGTGGAGATTTTGCAGCTGCAAAAGGCTATCGACTTGCGCCCCGACTTTGAGATCGCGCGCCGCCAGTTGATCATCGCGTTATTCAAATCGGACCGGTGTGCTGAGGCCACCGAGCTCTGCGAAGAAAGCATAGCAATCCTACCCGATTCGGGCGAGCTGCACTTTTATCGGAGCAACCTGCATCTCAAGGCGGGCGAGAAAGCTTCGGCGATCGCCAGCTGCAAGCGGGCGTTATCTCTAAACCCGGCATTGATCACAGCTCAGCAGAGCTTGTCACGGCTCTTGTTCGACACTGAGCAATTGGACCAGGCTGAGGTTTCGTACCGCCGGGAGATCGAACTTACCCCGGAGCATTTTGGTCCCTACCATCAGCTGGGTGTGGTGCTCAGTCTGATGGCGAGGCATACCGAGGCGATCGAGGCGTTCAAGCGCGCGATATCTCTGAATCCCAACTCGAGCGCGTCGTACATCAGTCTTAGCGCTGCCTATATCGATTTCGACGACACCTCAGAAGAATGCCTTGCGCTCAGCCAGGCGAATCTCGAAAAGGCAGTTGCACTGGAGCCGCAAAGCTCTGAGTTACATTGCAGCCTAGGGTTCGGTTATTGGCGCGGGGCTCAGCTCGATCGCGCCATGGCGAGCTTTGACAGGGCTATCGAGCTCAATCCCGGCAATGTAAAGGCGCGCTGGGCGCGCGTAATGCTGTGGGCGCCCGCCTTTTCCTCGAAGGATGCCGACGATTCTCCGGACCGCTCCGGATTCGCGGATGAGCTTGCCGGGTTCGAAGACTGGTGGGTCAAGAGCGAAACCGACGGCGAGCTCTTCGTCGGTGAGCTGCAGCCTTCCTTCCTGGCTTATCAGGAGGAAAGCAACCTGGCACTCCTGAAGCAGTATGGCCAGGTGTGTGCAATGGCGATGCAGCGCTGGCTCGACCGCCAGCAATCGGTCGCCTTCAAGAGACCGACTGAAAAGCGGATCCGGCTGGGCATCGTCTCCGCCAATATTCTGGTGCACTCGGTTTGGGTGGCTCTGATCAAGGGCTGGCTCCAGTCGTTCGATCCCGAACGGTTTGAACTCATCGTCTTCTCGTTGTCAGATCGGCCCGATCCCGAGACTTCTTGGGCGCGCGCGAAATCGGATGTCTTTGTCGGCGGCCCGAAGACCCTCTCACAGTGGGTCATCGCGATGCGCGAACAGAATTGCGAAATCCTGCTCTATCCGGCAGTCGGACTCCATCCGATGGCCCTCAAGTTAGCCAGCCTGCGTTTGGCGCCGGTCCAGGTCAATACGTGGGGTCATCCCGATACTTCCGGCTTGCCGACACTCGACTACTATGTGTCCGCAGATTGCTTCGAACCCGTGCATGCGCAGGATCACTATTCCGAGCAGCTCGTATTGCTGCCCCATCTTGGTAACCGCCTACAGCCGTTGGCGCTCACAAGTACCGATCCTGGCTTTGCCGCAATGAATATTGACCTGGAAAGGCCGATCCTGGTCTGTCCGGGTACTCCGTTCAAGTACCAACCCGCAAACGACCATATATTTGCCGAGATCGCGCGAAAGGCCCCGGACGCGCAGCTGATATTCTTCCGCCCCTCAGAGGCGGCCCTCGCGAACGTTCTACAGGTCAGGATCACCAAGGAATTTGAGGCGGCCGGCCTTGACGTGATGGACCACGTGCGGTTTATTCGGTGGCTGAATCTCAACGAGTTCCACTGCCTGCTAAGGCGCGCAGATGTAATGCTCGATACCATTGGCTTTTCCGGATACAACACGGC
Organism: uncultured Gammaproteobacteria bacterium; assembly: GCA_963837435.1. Taxonomy (GTDB): domain Bacteria; phylum Pseudomonadota; class Gammaproteobacteria; order Steroidobacterales; family Steroidobacteraceae; genus Bog-1198. The sequence continues at coordinate 295,453 of CAWINJ010000002.1, read as the reverse complement.
GATGCAAGCGATCGAATGTGGGCTGCCACTGGTTACGCGGGAGGGGCGGTTCTTGCGCGGGCGCCTGGCCAGCGGAGTCTTGCGGCGCATGGATTTGACAGAGTTGATCGTCCAGACCAAGGCTGACTATGTGAATCTGGTCGTCCGGTTAGTAGCCGATCGCCACTACCAAGCGCACATCCGGCACGAGATTCAGCAGCGCCGTTCTGTATTGTTCGACGATCAGTCCGCCATGGGGCCATTCCAGGACTTCCTCGAATCGGTCGCGCGGCCCATCACTCCGGCTGCAGGCACGGGAGGAGTGTCGCATTTGGCCTCGTGACGCGAAGGGCGACGATGCTCCGCGCGCAGATACGGGTCAAGTACTCTTAACCTCGCGCAGGACCGCTAGACCCCTGCGAATTACTGTGACGCTGGGCCCCTGGTCTTCAGTGACGAATCGGCTTTTGAATCCAGAATTGGTACATGCTGGCAAACGTATCCGGATTGTCGGCCTCAAATCGTGCCCAGTTGCGCAAATTGGTCCTGGTTGGGTCATCGGCAAAGCGTGAGCGGTACTGATGCAGTACGTGGGCATCCAAATGGAAACCGATAAAGTGCAGCCCGGACTCGCCAAGTAAGGACTCGATCTGGCCGAGTGTTAAGCGATGCTCTTGCACATGGAAAAGCAGGTCACGACATTCACTGGTCGAATAGAAATCCCCGCTATCCCCCAGCCACTGCAGCTCAACGCTCGCGTCCTGGCGAAATCGACGAATGTCGTCGGGTGTGCTCGCATAACCGTGAGCGGCAATGATTTCACGCGCCTTGACCACGCGCCTACGGGCAATTTCGCTGTAGAAGCCCAGACGCATGAATCCTCCGGGCCGCAACCGAGACAGCAGAATTCGCCATCCGATGAAGGGGTCGGCGAGATGATGCAGCACTCCGACTGACTCAATGATGTCGAACGTGCGCGCCATGTCACCGAGCTTGAGAATATCGGCTTGCGCATACTCGATATTCGTTATCCCGAGTTCCCGCGTCTTTCGTTTCGCGTAGCTGATGCTGCTCAGGCTCAGGTCTATCGCCAGCACCTGAGCCCCGGCATATTGACGTGCAACAAAGATCGAATGACTGCCCGTGCCGCACCCGGCGATAAGCACCTGCGGCGCGCTGTCATCAGGCATTGGCATAAACGACCCGAACGGCAGCATGCGTTTCAATTGCTCGTTGAAGCGTAGTGACTGGTCGCAAATAGGCAGATTCACCCACCGGGGGTAGGGGTTTTGTTCATACTGCTCGCGCACGACTTCCGAGATGCCGCTGGTGATCGGGGTCCAACGATTGATGCCGACGCGCAGCGCCTGCTCCTCGAGCGGTTCTCGAATTTGCTGGCGCAGAACCTCATCAACCGCGCCAGGTGCACTTGCGCCGAGAAGCCGGCTCGGTTCGTGCAGGGCGTAAAGCGGGAAATATGCGGCTACCGCGAGCAGCAGAAACGGCGGTACCGCAGCGTTTGCGTCGAGGAGGGTTAGTAGTGTCGTGCGGCAGGTGTCTGCGGCGCGGCGCTCTTTGTCGTCGCAATCAAATACGTATTCGTTGAGGAAGCATTGCCGAGAGAGTGCGGCGTAAAATTGCAGCGCAGCGCCGTCCGAAGGGTCTGGTGCTTGCTTGCTTGACGCCCTCTCGAGCAAAGCATGGCGAGCGCAAGTTAAAAAGCGCTCGAATTCCATCGAGGCCACCGGCGCTGCTCTGAGCAATGCAAGCAGCAAGGGGTCAGCTGCAAGGGTGGCGAGGTCATCTTCACCGAATAGCAGCGCCTTTGGCAATCGTGCGGGCCAGGATTCGTTGGCGAGGCGCACACAACGGGCGATCCCGTGGTTGAGCATGATCAGACTGAGCGCTGGCCCGCAAAGCTCGTACGGCGCTCCCCATGGTTCGGTGATGGCGCTAGTGAGTGCGGCGCGGATCTGTGAGTCGTTGATCGTAAATGTTGTGCGCGCTACGCAGGTGAAAAAAGCCACTTTGGTCGTCCACGTCGGCGCACGCTCGAGCGTGTGCACTATCAGCGGCAATGCTTCCGCGGACTTGCCGAGTGACAAAAGAATCATCGCCAGGTCGTAGAGAATGTCGGCGGATTCCGGCTCGATAGACAGTGCGCGGCGAAGGCTTGCCTCCGCCGCATCGAGCTGCCCTAGGCTGCTCAACACGATGCCCAGAACGCGGTGGGCTTGAGCAAAGTGAGGCTTGATGTCCGCGGCGCGACGCAGACTGGAAACGGCCTCTTCGGGACGCGGATTCGGACGCAGGCTCTGCAATATGAAGCCGATGCCGTAATGAGCATCATGCATTGCCGGCTCTATGCGGACGCACTGTCGCAGCGACTCGAGCGCCTCGTCGCTCCGACCAAGAGCGTGCAACACATGGCCGAGGTAATAGTGCGCTGAGGCATTGTCGGGCTGAATCTCGATGGCCCTGCGCAGGGCATTTTCAGCGTCGTCATGCCGCGCCTGTCCCATTGCAATGATACCCAGATTGCAATGGACTTCGGCATAGCCTGGATTGAAGGCTAACGCGCGCTCATAGCTCTGCACCGCTTCGGCAGTGCGGCCTAGACTGTCGAGTGCATTTGCCATCGCCACGAACGCATCTGCAAACTCTGGCTTGATGTCGATGGCTGCTTGGTAGTTGCGCAATGCATGCTCGAATTCGCGCACGCGATAATTGAGGTTGCCCAAATTGAAGTGGGCTGCCGCATAGTGCGGGTCGCAGGCTATGGCGAGTAGGTACGCGCTGCGCGCCGCATCGACCTCGGCGCGCGCGAGCAGAATGTTGCCGCGGTTCAAATGCGCTCTCGCGCATTGCGGGTCGGCCTGGACAGCAGCATCGTAACGCGCCATTGCCTCGGCCATCCGCCCCTGCTCCTCGAGCGCATTTCCTTCGTCGATCATCGCGACTGCGGGGTGCGTCAACTCCAAGGACGGGCTGCCGTCAATCGACGACGCCGTTTGGTTCATGTGAGTCCTCTCGAAGTCTCTCATCTGTTGTCTTAGTATTGTGTCGCACGTTGCGACTTTTCACTTGCGACGTCCGCAGCCACCAGGGTCTTGTTCGCGGGGCTGCCGCGCCCCCCCCAGCGGCGGCTAGGCACAAATCTCGCTCACGCCGCTCGCCCCCAGCTCCCACGCCCTCTCGAGCGCGACTCCCCGTGCATACACCGGCACGGAAACGATTCGGCACAGCGCCTTGAGCTCCTCATCCGCAAGCACATTGCGGATCACCAGGAAATCCGCCCCGGCGCTCGCCGCCGCGGATCCTTCTTCGGCGCTCGCGCAAAACACGCCCCGAAGCCGGGGTGCATCATCGGCATCCGCAACAACGGCCGAACTCTCGAACCAACTCAAATCACCCACACAGTAGTACCGCGAGGCCATCTGCGCCAGCCTCTCCGGCAACCGCAACGCCCGCACGATGGGCCCATCGGCCGGCAGCAGTTCGACGCTGGCCAGCTCCTCCTGCGCGCACCAGCGCAATGCCTGACCGTCGAGTCCCCGCGGCTCGCCGCCGTAACGCCTCACCACCCACATATCGAGCAGCACCTTCGCGCGCCGGATAGGCGTGGCGCACGCGGAATCAGGGGCCGGGGAGTGCCGAGGAGGGATATGCCGAGCTCTTCGCGCAGCTCGCGCGCAAGCCCTGCCTGTCGCTCCTCGCCCGGCTCGAGCTTTCCGCCGGGAAATTCCCAGCCGCCCGCCAGGTGCTTGCCTGCGGGCCGCTGCGCGATCAGCACGCGGCCCGCCGGCGTCGATCACCGCGGCGGCGACGACGTGAATCACGGAGCCGGAGCCGCCGCCCAGCCCGTTTCGGCGATCCTCCGGACTCAACCGCTCGCTTGCTGCAAAGCGCCGTGACAATGCTTGTACTTGCGCCCCGACCCGCAGGGACAGGGCTCATTGCGTCCGACCTTGGGCATGGGACGCACGAACGGCGCGGCAGGCGGCGCGCTCGATCGCGGGTCCATTTCCATGACATTGCCGCCGGAGATCCCCGCATCGCCCGCGCCGGGGCCACCCAACGCGGGCAAGCCCGCCGGCATGGCCTGGATCGGCGAAATCGCCTCGGCGTGCTGCGCCTGCAGCGCGCGCGCCAGCCGCTGCTGCCGCTCGAGCTCCTCGCGCTCGATCTCTGCCTGGCTGCGCACTTGGATCTTCGACACCGTGGTCACCGTGTCGAACTTGATGCGATCCAGCATGGCGGAGAACAGCTCGAAGGCCTCGCGCTTGTACTCCTGCTTCGGGTTCTTCTGCGCGTAGCTGCGCAGGAAAATGCCCTGCCGCATGTAATCCATCGCGGCCAGATGTTCGCGCCAGTGCTGGTCGAGGGTGCGCAGCATCACCTCTTTTTCGATGTAGCGCATGACCTGCGCGCCGACGTTGGCCTGCTTCTGGTCGTAGGCCGCTTCGAGCGCGTTAAGAATCTTCTGGCGCAAGCCCGAGCCGTCGCCGGCTTCCTCGGCCTTGACACCAAGACATCGATGGGCAGCACGGGACCGAAATCCCGCTCGATGGCCTGAGCCAGGCCGGCCACATCCCACTGCTCTTCGGGCGCGCCGCCCGGCACGTATTGGTCCACCAGCTGCGCGACCACGTCCTCGCGGATGCCCTTGATGGCCTCGGCCACATCTTCCGCGCTCATGAGGTCGGTGCGCTGCTGGTAAATCACGCGCCGCTGATCGATTCGCGACGTCGTCGTATTCCAGCAATTGCTTGCGGGCATCGAAGTTGTGCTGCTCGACCCGCCGCTGCGCCCGTTCGATCTGGCGCGTCAGCATGCCGCTCTCGATGGCCTCTCCCGCCTTCATCCCCACGCGCGTCATGAGCGCCTTCATGCGCGTCGGATCGCCGAAAATGCGCATCAAATTGTCTTCGAGCGACAGATAGAAGCGGCTCGAGCCCGGATCGCCCTGCCGGCCGGAACGGCCGCGCAATTGGTTGTCGATGCGCCGCGATTCATGACGCTCGGTGCCGACGATGTGCAGACCGCCGGCCGCCAGCACCTGCTCGTGGCGCTGGCGCCAGTCGTCCTGAATCTGCTTCAGCTCGGCCTCGTTGGGGTTCTCGATGGCGTCGATCTGCGTCTGCGGGCTGCCGCCGAGCACGATGTCCGTGCCGCGGCCCGCCATGTTGGTGGCGATGGTGATGGCGCCCGGCCGGCCGGCCTCGGCGACGATGTGCGCTTCGCGCTCGTGCTGCTTGGCGTTCAGCACTTCGTGCGGGATCTTCGCGCCCTGCAGCAGCTTGCGCCAGTCGTTCCGACGTTTCGATCGAGGTGGTACCCACCAGCACCGGCTGGCCGCGCTTCACGCAGTCCTGGATGTCCTCGAGAATGGCCTGGAACTTGTCGTGCTCGGAGAGGAATACCAGATCCGACTTATCCTTGCGGATCATCGGCTTGTGGGTCGGGATCACCACCACTTCCAGGCCGTAGATCTGCTGGAACTCGAAGGCCTCGGTATCCGCGGTGCCGGTCATGCCGGACAACTTCGCGTACAGGCGGAAATAATTCTGGAAGGTGATGGACGCGACGGTCTGGTTTTCCTCGCGAACCTTGACGCCTTCCTTGGCCTCGACCGCCTGATGCAGGCCGTCGGACCAGCGCCGGCCCTGCATGGTGCGGCCGGTGAATTCATCGACGATGATCACCTCGCCCTGGCGCACGATGTACTCGACATCGCGCTTGTACAAGGAATGCGCGCGCAACGCCGCGTTCAAGTGATGCATCAGGCGGATATTGGTGGCGTCGTACAGGCTCTCGCCTTCGCGCAGCAAGCCGATCTCCGCCATCAATTCCTCGACCTTCTGATGGCCGTCCTCGGTCAGCGTCGCCTGCTTGGTCTTCTCATCGACGGCGTAATCGCCGGGGCCGTCCTCTGTCTTCTGCCGGGTCAGGCGCGGGATCAGCGCGTTGATCTTGAGGTACAGCTCGGTGCTTTCCTCGGCGGGACCTGAAATGATCAGCGGCGTGCGCGCCTCGTCGATCAGGATCGAATCGACTTCGTCGATGATGGCGAAGGACAGCTTGCGCTGCACGCGGTCTTCCAGGCGAAACGCCAGATTGTCGCGCAGATAATCGAAGCCGAACTCATTGTTCGTGCCGTAGGTGATGTCGCAGGCATAGGCCGCGCGCTTCTCATCGGGCGACTGGGCGTTCTTGATGACCCCCACCTCGAGACCCAGGAAGCGGAATACCGGACCCATCCACTCCGAGTCGCGCTGCGCCAGGTATTCGTTGACCGTGACGACGTGCACGCCCTCGCCGGTGAGCGCATTCAGGTACGCCGGCAGGGTGGACATCAGCGTCTTGCCCTCGCCGGTGCGCATTTCCGCGATCTTGCCGGAGTGCAGCGCGAGGCCGCCGATCAACTGCACATCGAAGTGGCGCAGGCCAAGCTTGCGGCGCGACGCCTCGCGCACCAGGGCAAACGCCTCGGGGACCAGATCGTCCAGCGGCGTGCCGGCCGCGAAACGCGCCTTGAGCTCCCGGGTCTTTGCGGGGAATTGCTCATCGGGCAGAGCGCTGATGCCCGCCTCGAGGCCGTTGACGGCCGCGACGGTACGGCTCAGCTCCTTCACCAGGCGCTGATTACGGCTGCCAAATACTTGCGTCAGAAGCTTCCACACGCGGGGGAGTCCTTGAGAAAACTGGGTATTGTACGGATAGACCGGAGGAGCGGGAAATCGTTTCGATCCGGCGCCCCGGCCCAGGTTGCGGGCGCGGCGGCCCCGCTGCAAGCCCTACGGCCTAACGATCCTCTCCGATAAAGCGCAGCGGATCGACTTGGGTGCCGTTTTTCAGCACTTCGAAGTGCAGGTGGGGTCCGGTGGAGCGGCCGGTGGAGCCCATCAACGCCACTTCCTGGCCCTTTCGCACCATATCGCCCTGCTTGACCAGGACTTTCTCGTTGTGGCAGTAGCGCGTGGCCAATCCATTGCCGTGATTGATCTCGACCATCTCGCCGAATCCGGAGCGTTCGCCCGCGAAAGTCACCAGACCCGCCGCCACCGACACTCACCTTGGTGCCTTCGGGGCCGGCAAAATCCAGGCCCTTTGCACCGCGGAATAGCCGGTGAAGGGGTCCGCGCGGCGCCCGAAATACGAGGAAATCCACCCGTCCTGCGACCGGCCGGCCCTCGGGATACACCTGCTTGTTGAGCTCGCGGGTCAGGATCAGGTTCTCGAGCACGCCCAATTGCTGCTCGCGGCTGGATAATTGGGTCTGCAGGTCATCGACCATGGCCGTGAGATTCGGGATTTGCGCCGGCTGGCCGTCCGCACCGCTCTCGGAGCCGCCCATGGCCGGGGGATTGCCGAAGTCGAATTCGCCATCATTGATATTGGCCATGCGGGTCAGGCGTTTGCCCAACGCATTGACCCGGATGACATTGGCGTTCATCTGGCCGACGCGCATGGCCAGGGCATTGACCTTTTCCTGCAGCACTCGCTTGACGTCCTCGATCTGCGCCTGCTGGCGCAGCAGGTCCGCCGACCAATTGCCTAACTGATTGATGGGATTGACGGTGCCATGGCGCGCCCCCAAGCCGACCCCGATGGAAAACGCGCCGCCCACGATGCCAAGCACGATCAGCACGCGCCGCGGCCACGACGGCCGGATGGCGCAGGTCAAATTGCTTTCACCCGGCCCGACTTGCGGCCGACAAAAATGACATTCATGCGGATTATGCTTCCAACGCCGTCATCGTGCTTCAAATCGGTGCATTATGTCCTACGGAAGATGAAGACTATGCGCCGTGCGGTAGCTGTAGACTATGCAGAAAACTGACGCAAAACAAGGATTTCCGCACAGTTTTCCCAATTAGTTCAATGCTCTACTGTCGTGTTGCAATGCAAAATCCTAGAAGTCTCAGTGACTTATTGTCACGAACTGGAAACAAACTCACGGCCCTCAAAAAGCGGTCGCAGGAGCGGTCATTGGTCGTCGAGCAGGTTCGCGCCGCCCTGCCCGCCGCGCCTGGCCCTGGCGGTCGCCAGCGCCGGCATCGACCAAGGGCGGTTGACCATCGGCGTGGTGGGCGCCGCACTGGGCATCCCGGCTCCGGTATTTGACAGAATCCGTCCGCAAGCAGGTCAGCACGTCGACAGGAACCGCCATTCTCGGCGTACGAGTTCGGGTAGTGCCCCCGGGACCCGGCATCTAGCCCGATATGTGAATATATACTGCTAGTTCAAGCCCGCGCCGCCGCGGCAGCCACGTAGGAAATCGGCGCATCCGCCAGGCTCTCGAAGGTCACTTCCTGCCAGGCGCTCTGCTTGCCGATGAGGGCCCGCAGCAACTTGTTGTTCAGCGCATGCCCCGACTTGTAGCCGCTGAATTCGCCGATCAGGCTGTGCCCCAGCAGATACAGATCGCCGATGGCGTCGAGTATCTTGTGCTTCACGAATTCGTCTTCGTAGCGCAAGCCGTCCTCGTTCAGCACCCGGTAATCGTCGAGCACGATGGCATTGTCCATGTTGCCGCCGAGCGCCAGATTGCGCGCGCGCAGGCTCTCCAAATCGCGCATGAAGCCGAAGGTGCGCGCTCGGCTCACCTCGCGCAGAAACGAGGTCGTCGAGAAATCCATCGACGCCACTTGCGAATGCTTCTTGAAAGTCGGGTGATTGAATTCGATTTCGAAATTGACCTTGAAGCCGTCGTAGGGATCGAAGCGCGCCCACTTGTCGCCGTCCTCGACCTGCAGGCTCTCGAGAATGCGGGTGAAGCGCTTGGGCGCCTTTTGCTCCTCGATGCCCGCCGACTGCAGCAGAAATACGAAGGGCCCGGCGCTGCCATCCATGATGGGAACTTCACCGGAGCTCACTTCGACCAGGGCATTGTCGATGCCGAGTCCCGCCAGGGCGGACAGCAGATGCTCGACGGTGGAAACTTTGACCTCGCCCTTGTGCAAGGTGGTGCCCATGGTCGTGTCGCCGACATTTTCGGCGTGGGCTTTGATGTCGACCGGCTGATCCAAATCCGTCCGACGGAAGACGATGCCGGTGTCCGGCAGCGCGGGCCGCAAGGTCATCAGGACCTTCTTGCCGGTATGCAGCCCCACTCCCGTGGCACGAATCGAATTCTTGAGAGTTCTCTGATTCAACATTGAATTGAAGCCGGACTATGTTAAGGCTGCAAAGGTACCATACCGCATACCCCGGCCTAAAGATCATCATCCCAATAGCCGTGACAGTCCTCGTCCCAAACGGGCGCCCGCAGAATCGCCTTTCCCGCGGGCGCCAAAGCCTGGAATGTCTAGAACTGTGAAGCTACCGGCTAATTAATCCGCCTGTCGGCGCAAAAACGCCGGAATATCCAGCAAATCCTCCGATTCGACTTCCGCGCGCAGACCATCGCCCACGGCGCGCTGCCGTCTGTACCGTCGGCTTGTCCAGCATGGCGTAGTCGGTCGGCGCCATCGGCGATTTGGGGCGCACCACCCGCATGGTGAGCGGCGGTGCGATCGCCGCAGCCGCTGCCGGTTGCATCGGAGCAGGCCGTGCGGCCGCGACGGGCTTGCCCAGACCGGTGGCCACGACCGTGACCCGGATCTGATTGGCCATGTCCGGATCGATCACCGTTCCCACCACCACCGTGGCATCGTCGGAAGCGAATTGCTTGATGACATTGCCCACTTCCTGGAACTCGCCGATGGACAAATCCATGCCGGCGGTGACATTGACCAGGATGCCCTTGAGCGCCGGACAGATTGATGTCCTCGAGCAGCGGGCTGGAAATCGCCGCCTCGGCCGCTTCGCGCGCCCGATCGTCGCCCGCCGCACTGCCCGAGCCCATCATGGCCATGCCGGTCTCGGACATCACGGTGCGCACGTCGGCAAAATCGACGTTGATCAGGCCCGGACGCGTGATCAGCTCCGCGATTCCCTGCACCGCACCTTGCAGCACGGTGTTCGCCGCCTTGAAGGCGTCGAGCAGCGTCGTGGTGCTGCCCAGCACCGACAGCAGCTTCTGGTTCGGAATGGTGATCAACGAGTCCACGTACTTCGACAGCTCCAGCATGCCGTTGTCCGCCACGCGCGAGCGCTTGTTGCCTTCCATCTCGAAGGGCCTGGTGACCACGGCCACCGTCAGGATGCCGAGCTCCTTGGCGACCTGCGCCACCACGGGAGCCGCGCCCGTGCCCGTGCCGCCGCCCATGCCGGCGGTGATGAACAGCATGTCGCAGCCCTCGATGAGCTCGATGATGCGGTCGCGATCCTCCATCGCGGCCTGACGCCCCACCTCGGGATCGGCGCCGGCGCCCAGGCCCTTGGTGATGTTGCAGCCGATCTGCAGCGCGGTGCGCACCTTGGAGTGCTTCAGCGCCTGCGCGTCGGTGTTGATGCAAATGAAATCCACGCCTTCGAGGCCGGCTTGGACCATGTGCGAGACGGCATTACCGCCGCCGCCGCCCACGCCCAGCACCTTGATGACGGCGCTTTGACTGTAAGAATCCATCAGTTCGAACATTCCAGTACTCCTCAGTTTTGTAATAACAGCGGCCGAGCCGCCCTCAAAAATTGCCCTGAAACCAAGCCTTCATTCGCTCGAAAATATTCTTCATGCCGCCCGCGAGCAGCGGCGCGTCGCGCGCCAGAGGCGCCTCGAGATTCCCCTTGGCGTAGAGCAGCAGCCCCACGCCGGTCGCATGAATCGGATTGCTGACCACGTCCACCAGACCGCTGACGTACTGCGGCACGCCCAGGCGCACGGGCATGTGGAACACTTCTTCGGCGAGCTCGATGGCGCCTTCCATCTTCGAGCTGCCGCCGGTGAGCACGATGCCGGTGGCCACCTGCTCCTCCAACCCGGCGCGGCGCAGCTCATCGCGGATCAAACCGAACAATTCCTCGTAGCGCGGCTCGACGATCTCGGCGAGCGTCTGCCGTGCCAGGCGCCGCGGCGGCCGGTCGCCGACGCTCGGCACCTCGATGGTCTCGTCGGGATTCGCCAGCTGCGACAGCGCGCAGGCGTACTTGATCTTGATGTCCTCGGCGTACTGCGTGGGGGTGCGCATGGACACGGCGATGTCGTTGGTCACCTGGTCGCCGGCGATGGGAATCACCGCCGTGTGGCGGATGGCGCCGCCGCCGAACACCGCGATGTCGGTGGTGCCGCCGCCGATGTCCACGACGCACACCCCGAGATCCTTCTCATCCTCGGTGAGCACGGCGTAGCTCGAGGCGAGCTGTTCGAGCACGATGTCGTCCACGGCGAGCCCGCAGCGCTGCACGCACTTGACGATGTTCTGCGCCGCACTGTCGGCGCCGGTGACGATGTGCACTTTGGCCTCGAGGCGCACGCCCGACATGCCGATGGGATCGCGGATGCCCTCCTGGCTGTCGATGATGTATTCCTGCGGCAGCACGTGCAGGATCTTCTGGTCGGCCGGAATGGCGACCGCCTTGGCCGCATCGATGACGCGCTCGACATCGCCCTGCACCACCTCTTTGTCCTTGATGGCCACGATGCCGTGCGAATTGAGGCTGCGCACGTGGCTGCCGGCGATGCCGGCATACACCGAGTGGATCTCGCAGCCCGCCATCAACTCCGCTTCCTCGACTGCGCGCTGGATGGATTGCACGGTGGACTCGATGTTGACGACGACGCCCTTCTTCAGGCCGCGCGAGGGATGGCTGCCGATGCCGATGATCTCCAGGGCACCGTCCGCCTTGATTTCGCCGACGATGGCGACGACCTTGCTGGTGCCGATGTCCAGGCCCACCAAGAGATTTCGATCAGAGCGCTTAGCCATGTGTTGCAGCAGTTCCTTCAGGCGTCGGTGTCGGCATGCTTGGACGGCACCGTTGCGGGCACCGCGGAGTTGCGCCAGCCGATGGCAAAGCCATTCGAATAGCGCATGTCGACGTAGGTGATTTCATTCAGGCGATGCGAAATGACCTGCGATGCGGTGTGAATGAAGCGGTCGATGCGTTCATCCACATCGCGCCTCCCCAGGCGCACGGTCACTCCATTGTCGAGGTCCATCTCCCAGGCACCGCGCTCGTCGAGACGCAGCGCCGCGATGCGCATGCCGGCTTCGAGCATCCGCCCCTGGATGGACAGATAGCGCTGCGCCACCTGCGATTCGGTGCCCTCGGGACCGCTCAAGCGCGGCAATTCGGTGGGCACGTGCGTCGCCGAGCGAACGAACAGCTCGCCGCGCGTGTTCAGCAGCCCCGAATCGCCCCAGCGCGCCGCCGCCGTCTGCTCGACCACGGTGACATGCAGGCCGTTCGGCCAGCGCCGCTGGATGCGGGCGTGATCCACCCAGGGCAGCGCCTCGACCGCGCGCTGGATGGCATCGAGGTCCGCCGACATGAAGCCCGATTGGGTGAAGGGCGCGACGGCCTTTTCGATCTGCCCGGGGGATACGCGCTGGAAGCTGCCGTCCATGGAAATGACGTGCACTGGGCGATCGAGCGCCCAGCTGAGCGCGGCCAGCGCTCCGGCCACGACGACCAGCAGCGCGGCGCGGCGCGCCTGGCGGCGCCAGTCGATCGCGAATTGGGGCCACTTCCACGACGCCTTCTCCGCCTTGGGCTTGTTCTTGAATCGATTGCGGCGCAGGACGAAAGTCAGGCTCATTTGCGGGCACTCGAGATTTTGCGTTGCAGAACCATTTGCGCGGGCCTCATGGTTTACGCACCCGCATGAAGCTGGTTTCAAGCACCCGCCACACCAGTTCCTCGAAGTCGATGCCCATTTGGCGCGCCGCCATGGGGACCAAGCTGTGATCCGTCATGCCCGGAGTCGTATTGATCTCGATGAAAAAGAATTTGCCGGTGGCGCGGTCGCGCATGAAGTCGACGCGGCCCCAGCCCAGACAGTCGGTCACCCGGAACGCGGCGAGCGCCGCCGCCTGCAATTCGGCTTCGGCCGTGGCCGAAAGGCCGCTCGGGCAGTGGTACTGCGTATCGTTGCGGAAGTACTTCGCCTGATAATCGTAGAACTCGGTCGCCGGTTCGATGCGGATGGACGGCAGGCCGGCATCCTGCAGCACGCCCACGGTGAACTCGTCGCCGGTGACGAAGGCTTCGGCGAATACGATGGGATCGATGGCGTGCGCCTCGGCGTACGCCTGGGGCAATTCCGCGGCTGTCTTGACCTTGGTGATCCCCACGCTCGATCCCTGCGAGGCGGGTTTCACCATCAGCGGCAGGCCGATGCGCGCGAGCGCCGGAGCGAGGTCGGCCTGCTGCGCAAGCACGGCGTATTCGGGCGCCGCATACCCCGCGCCGACCACGACCCGCTTGGTCTTGAGCTTGTCCATGGTGAGCGCCGAGGCGAGCACACCGCTGCCCGTGTAGGGAATGCCGAGCCACTCGAGCGCGCCCTGCATGGTGCCATCCTCGCCCCCCGGTCCATGCAGGGCGATCCACACCCGATCGAAGCCCTCGCTCGCCAGGCTCTGGACGGGGCGATCCTTCGGATCGAAGGCGTGCGCATTCACGCCGCGGCGCAGGAGCGCCGCCAGCACGGCATTGCCGCTCAACAGCGAAATCTCCCGCTCCGTGGAATCGCCGCCGAGCAGCACCGCCACTTTGCCGAATTCCGCTGCCGACCGGGCGCGCCGCACGGCGGTTTTCAAGGTCAGCAGGCTCATGCCGGCGCCCCCACGATGCGCACTTCCGTGACTAGCGCGATTCCATGAACGGCCGCGACCGTGCGCTGCACGTGAACGATCAAGGCCTCGACGTCGGCGGCGCGCGCGGCGCCGTGGTTGATGATGAAATTCGCATGCTTCTCGGACACCGAGGCGTCGCCGATCCGATACCCCTTGAGCCCGGCGCTCTCGATCAGGCGAGCCGCATGGTCGCCCGGCGGATTGGTGAACACCGATCCGCAGCTCCACTCGCCGATGGGCTGGGTCTGCTTGCGCTTGTCGAGCAATTCGCGGATCGCGTCCGCATTGACGCCCGGCTTGCGTTCGAATTCGAGAGTGGCGCCGATGAACCACTCATCGGCGGGCCCTTTCACCGACCGATAGCCGATGTCGTACTCGGCGGCCGTGCGCGCGTGCCGCATGCCGCGGCGATCCAGCACCTCGACACCGATCACATGGCGCCAGGTCTCTCCGCCCCAGGCGCCGGCGTTCATCGCCAGCGCGCCGCCCAAGGTGCCGGGAATGCCGGCAAAGAATTCCGCGGGCCCCAATCCCCATTTCACGCATTGCCGCGCGATGCGCGCGCAGGGCACGCCGGCCTCGACCTGGATGCGGCTGGCGCTCAGGCGCTCGAGCGCGCCCAGCGCGCCGTGCGTGGAAATGACGGCGCCGCGGATCCCGCCGTCGCGCACCAACAAATTGCTGCCGAGCCCGATCCACAGCAGCGGCAGGTCCGGCGGGAGGTGACGCACGAAGGCGGCCAAGTCCATGGCGTCGCGGGGCGTGAAGAAGAGGTCGGCCGGACCGCCGACATGCCACGAGGTGTGCTTGGCCATGGGCACGTCGTGCAGGACTCGCGTACCGTATTCAGGAGCCAGTTCCACCAGCCGCTGCGCGCTCATGCCGCGGCTCCCGCCGCAAAGCGGCTCCTGAGGTCCTGGGCAACGGCACCGATATTGCCGGCGCCCATGGTCAACACCACATCGCCGTCATGCAGGACGCCGCGCAAGCTGTCGGCTAGATCGTCGACATGCTCGACGAACACCGGCTCGACGTGGCCGCGCGTGCGCACCGCGCGGCAAATGGCGCGGCCGTCGGCACCGGCGATCGGGGCCTCGCCCGCCGCGTACACCTCAGTGACCAGCAGCACATCGCATTCGCTCAAGGCGCGCCCGAAGTCGTCCAGCAAATCGCGGGTACGCGAATAGCGATGCGGCTGGAACGCCAGCACCAGCCGCCGCGCCGGCCAACCTTGGCGCACCGCCTCGAGGGTGGCTGCGACTTCGGTCGGATGATGGCCGTAGTCGTCGACGAGCAGAGCCCGGCCGCCGGTCCATTCGATTTCACCCAACTGCTGCAGACGGCGGTCGATGCCCTGGAAATGGGCCAGGGCGCGCTGAATCGCGGCATCGGAAATATCCAGCTCGGTCGCCACCGCCACCGCCGCCAGCGAATTGAGCACATTGTGGCGGCCCGGCAGATTGATGGTGATTGCCAGAGGCTCGCGGCCCGGGCGCAGCGCCTCATAGCGGGACTGCAAGCCGTCGCGCACCACGTTGACGGCGCGCACATCCGCCTCGGGCGCGAAACCGTAGCTCACGAAGGGCCGCGCCACGGCGTCCTGAATGCCGCGGACCTGTTCATCGTCGCCGCAAAGCACGGCCAATCCGTAGAACGGCAGGTTGTGCAGGAAATCGACGAAGCTCTGCTTGAGGCGCGAGAAATCGCCCTCGTGGGTCGCCAGATGATCGTTGTCGATATTCGTGACGATGGCGATCATCGGCTGCAGGTGCATGAACGAGGCATCGCTCTCGTCGGCCTCGGCCACCAGGTAGCGGCCGGCCCCCAGCTTGGCGTTGCTGTCGGCGCTCTTCAGCCGACCGCCGATCACGAAGGTGGGGTCCAAGCCGCCTTCGGCGAGCACGCTGGCCACCAGGCTCGTGGTCGTGGTCTTGCCGTGCGTTCCGGCGACCGCGATCGAATAACGGAAGCGCATGAGCTCGCCGAGCATCTCCGCACGCGGCACCACCGGTATGCGCTTGGCGAGAGCCGCGGCGACTTCGGGATTCGAGCGGTTCACGGCGCTCGACACCACGACGACATCGGCCTCGCCGAGGTGCGCCGCGGAATGGCCGATGAAAATCGCCGCGCCCAGGCGCTCGAGCCGCTGCGTGACGGCGTTGACCTTCAGATCCGAGCCCTGCACTTGGTAGCCCAGGTTGATCAGCACTTCGGCAATGCCTCCCATGCCGCTGCCGCCGATGCCGACCAGGTGGATGCGATGGATGCGCCGCATGCGATCTTCCATGCGGGTGCGGTCGCTCTTGCGCGTGCGCTCGCCGGTGCGGGTGCCCTCGCCGGTGCGGGTGCGCTCGCTCATGCCTGCGCTCCGGCGGCGATGCACAGATCGGCCAGTTGGGCCGCCGCGTCGATGACTCGCGAAGCGCGCGCCGCCTCCGCCATGGCGAGCAGGCGCGAGCGGTCGGCGGCGAGTTCGCGCAGAGTATCGGCCAGGCGTTCGGGGCTGAGATCGCGTTCCTGAATGAGCCGCGCAGCGCCCGACTTCACCATGACTTCGGCGTTCTTGGTCTGATGGTCGTCGGTGGCCGACGGCAGGGGCACGAAGACGGCGCCCAGACCCGCCGCCTGCAGCTCGGCGACCGTCATGGCACCGGCACGGCACACGGCCAGGTCCGCCCATCCATAGGCGGCCGCCATGTCGTCGATGAAGGGCAGCACTTCGGCTTCCACCCGCGCCTGAGCATAGGCGGCGCGCGCCGATTCGAGTCCGCGCTCGCCGGTTTGATGGCGGACGTAGGGCCGGATCTCGGGAGCGACCTGCGCCAGCGCTTGCGGAACCACGTTGTTCAAGCGCAGCGCACCCTGGCTGCCGCCGAACACCAGCAGGCGCGAGCGGCCTTCGCGGCCTGCGAACCGAGCTCGCGGCTCCGCCACCGCCGCGATGTCGGCGCGCACCGGGTTGCCGATGGCGCGGGCCTGCACCCGGCTCCCGAAGCTGCCGGGGAAGGCCTCGAGCACCTGTGCGGCGATCCGCGCCAGCCAGCGGTTGGTCAGGCCGGCAATGGCGTTTTGTTCGTGAATCAGCAGGGGCACCCGCAGCAGCCACGCGGCAATCCCGCCCGGGCCGCTGACATAGCCGCCCGCGCCCAGCACGGATCGCGGCCGCACCCGCCGCAGCACGCCCATGGCCTGGGCCACGGCCTTGAGCAGCGCCCAGGGTGCACGCAGCCAGGCTGTCAGTCCCTTGCCGCGAATGCCCGCGACCCTCACCCACTCGATCGGAAACCCATTCGCCGGCACCAGACGCGACTCCATGCTGCCGGGCACCCCGAGCCAGACCACGGCGACCCCTCGATCGCGCAATACCTTGGCCACCGCCAGCGCGGGAAATACATGGCCGCCGGTGCCTCCCGCCATGATGAGGACGGGAGCGCCGCCGGCCGGGCCGCGATGCGCCGAGCCGCCGCTCATCGTGTGCCCCCGGGCATGCGCATCACCGCGGAGCGCGAGCTGCACTTGACCTCGTGATAGATCCGCAGCACCACGCCGAGCCACGCCAGGCTCACCAGCAGGCTGCTGCGTCCGTAGCTCAGCAGCGGCAGGGTCAGGCCCTTGGTCGGCAGCACGCCCATGTTGACGCCGATGTTGACCGTGGCCTGCAATCCCAGCCACACGCCGAAGGCCAGCGCCACATAGGATTGGAATCGCAGGCCGGCCTGGGCGGCCATGCGCGAAATCTGAAATGCGCGCCACACCAGCGCCATGAACAGCGCGATCACTCCCAACACCCCGACCAGGCCGAGTTCCTCGGCGAGCACGGCAAACACAAAATCCGTGTGCGCTTCCGGCAGATAGAACAGTTTCTGCACGCTGCTGCCGAGACCGACGCCGAACCAGGCGCCGCGCCCGATGGCGATCAACGACTGGGTCAATTGAAAGCCGCCGTTGAAGGGATCGTCCCAGGGATGCAAGAAACCCGTGAGGCGCTTCAGGCGGTAGGCGGAGGTGAGCGCCAGCACCGCAAACGACAGAGCCGCGGCGGACACCAGCAGGATCACGAAGCGCAGCCGCGCACCGGCGACGAACAGCACCGCGAAACCCGTGGCGAACAGCACCGTGGCGGCGCCGAAGTCTGGCTCGAGCAGCAGCAGCAGCGCGGCGACGGTGAGCAGCCCCACCGGCTTGGCGAGCCCCGGCAGGGTCTGTTCGAGCTCGCCGCGTTTGCGCACGCAGTAGCTGCAAACCCAGGTCAGCACCAGCACCTTGGCCAGCTCGGATACCTGAAAATTGACCGGCCCGACGCGCAGCCAGCGCCGCGCGCCGTTCACCATCGCGCCGATGCCGGGAATGAGCACCAGCAGCAATAGCAGCAGCGCCAGGCACAGCAGCGCCAGACTGTACCTGTCCCACAGTTCGGCAGGCACCCGGGTCAGCACCCAGGCGAACATCACCCCGGCAAGCCCGAATATGAACTGCCGCTCGAGAAAGTAGAACGGATTGCCCAGGTCCCGCGCGGCGATCGACATCGAGGCGGACGTGACCATGATCAGGCCGATCAGCAGCAGCGTGGCCACCAGCCCCAGGGTGATGTAATCCCAGGCGAAGGGCATGCGCTCGCGCGCCCGCATGCCGTAGGACATGGTCGCGGTGGTCATGCGGCCCCCCCGGCCAAGGTGCGCACCGCGGCGGCGAACACATCGCCGCGATGGCCGTAGTCGCGGAACATATCGAGGCTGGCGCAGGCCGGGGACAGCAGCACCGTGTCGCCCGCCCGCGCGGCGTGCGCGGCGGCTGCCACGGCCTCCCGCATCGCTGCGGCGGCGTCCTGCATCGGTGCAACGGTTTGCAGACTGCATACGCCTTGCAGAGCCGCCGCCACGGCGGGCGCATCCTTGCCGATGAGCACCGCGTGCCGTACCTTGCCGCGAAACGCCGGGGCGAGCGGCGAGAAGTCCTGGCCCTTGCCCTCGCCCCCCGCGATCATCACCAGCGGACCTCGCAGGCCGGCGACCGCGGCAATGGTCGCGCCCACATTCGTTCCCTTCGAATCGTCGATGTAGCGCACACCGGCCACGTCGGCCACCCACTCCGAGCGGTGCGGCAGTCCCGGGAAGGACTCGAGTGCCTCGAGCATGCGCGCCATGGGCAACCCCACGGCGTCGCCCAAGGCCAATGCGGCGAGCGCGTTGGCCGCATTGTGCAGGCCGGAGATCTTCATTCGCGCCGTGTCCATCAGCGCCGCGCCGCGATGCGCAAGCTGCGTGCCGCCGCGCTCGCGCAGCAGCGAGAAATCGGCCTCCGGCCGCTCGATGGAGAATGTCACCGTGCGCACCGCCTCGCCGTGCGGCATCGCCGACACCAGAGGATCGTCGGCGTTCAGCACCACGGTCGCCGCCTTGGCGAAAATCCGCGACTTGGCGCGCGCGTACGCCGCCATCGAGGGGTAACGATCCATGTGGTCGGCCGTCACGTTGAGAACCACCGCTGCTTGCAGCCGCAACGAGGAGGTGGTCTCGAGCTGGTAGCTCGACAGCTCGAGGACGTACAGATCGGGGGCGGGGTGCTCGAGCAAGTCCAGGGCCGGCACCCCCAAATTGCCGCCGGCCAGCACGCGGCGTCCCGCAGCGGCGGCCATGTGCGCCACCAGGCTCGTGACCGTGCTCTTGCCGTTCGTCCCGGTGATGCCGATGACCGGGGCATGCACGTTGCGCGCGAACAGCTCCACATCCCCCAGCACCTCGATGCCGCGTTCGCGCGCCGCGCGCGCGATGGGCTCCTCGAGCGACACGCCGGGCGACATCAGCACCTGCGACGCCCCATCGAGCAGCGATACATCGAAGCCTCCGAGCCTCAAGTCCACCGACGCGGCGAGCGCGCCCAGCTCGGCCAGCCCCGGCGGCGCGCGGCGCGTATCGGTGGCGCTCACGCGCACGCCGCGCTTCGACAGATAGCGCAGGCACGAGGCGCCCGTCTTGCCCAGACCGACGACGACGCTATGCATCAGCGGATCTTCAAGGTTGCAAGCCCCGCCAACACCAGCACGAAACTGATGATCCAGAAACGCACGATCACTTTAGGTTCGGGCCACCCTTTGAGCTCAAAATGATGATGAATCGGCGCCATGCGGAATATCCGCTTGCCGGTGAGCTTGAACGAGCCCACCTGCAGCATCACCGAGACGGTCTCGAGCACGAACACGCCGCCCATGACGAACAGCACGATCTCCTGCCGCACGATGACTGCGAGGGTGCCGAGTGCCGCGCCGATCGCCAGGGCGCCCACGTCGCCCATGAACACTTGGGCGGGATAGGAGTTGAACCACAGAAATCCCAATCCCGCACCCACCAGGGTGGCGCTGAATATCAGCGCCTCGCCGACGCCCGGAATGTAGGGAATCTGCAGGTACATGGCGAACTTGAAATTCCCGGTGACATAGGCAAAGACGCCCAAGGCCGCCGCCACCATCACCGCCGGCATGATGGCCAGGCCGTCCAGGCCGTCGGTCAGATTCACGGCATTGCTGGTGCCGACGATGACGAAGTAGCAGAGTGCGACGAACCCGGCGGTGGACATGGGCACGGCCACCGTCTTGAAGAACGGTACGTACAGCGAAGTCTCGGCCGGGGATTGACGCAGATGATGCAGCGTCATGATGGTCGCTATGCCGACCACGGACTGCGCCAGGTACTTGTAGCGCGCCGCCAGGCCCTTCGAATTGCCCACGACCAATTTCAAATAGTCGTCGTAGAAGCCGATCAAGCCGAAGCCGAGCGTGGTGCCCAGCAATATCCACACGAAGCGGTTCGACAAGTCGGCCCACAGCACGGTGCCGAGGCCCATGGCCACCAACACCAGGCCGCCGCCCATGGTGGGGGTGCCGGATTTCTGCAGATGCGATTGCGGTCCGTCGGAGCGCACGCGCTGCCCGATCTGGTAGCGGCCCAGCAGCGAAATCATGGTAGGCCCGATGAACAGCGCCAGCCCCAGCGCGGTGACGGCCGCCAGGATGCCGCGCAGCGTGAGGTACTGAAACACGTGAAAGCCGGAGTAGAACCGCGCGAGATATTCGGTGAGCGATAACAGCATCAGCCCGCCCTCATCATCGGACCCGCCCCGGCGCCGCCGCCGGTGAGCGCCTGCACCACCCGCTCCAGGCGGTTGATGCGCGAACCCTTGATCAGCACCGTCACGCCCGGGCCCAGCTCGGCCTGCAATCGGCGGGTCAGGGAGTCGACGTCGGAGAACCACTCGGCGCCTGAACCGAAGGTCTCGACGGCCCGCGAGCTCTGCGGCCCCACGGCGAACAAGCGCTTGATGCCGCAGTCGCGGGCATACGCACCCATGTGGGCATGGCTGTCTTCGGCAAACTCGCCGAGTTCCGCCATGTCGCCGAGCACCAGCCAGGTCGTGCCGGGCAGCGAGCGCAGCACCTCGAGTCCGGCGCGCACCGAGCTGGGATTGGCGTTGTAGGAATCGTCGATGATCCAGCTGTCGCGCGCTCCGGGTTTGAGCTGCAGGCGCCCCGCGACCGCGCGAAAGTCCGCGAGGCCGAGCGCGATTTCCTCGAGGGACGCGCCGGCGGCGCTGGCCGCGGCCGCCGCGGCCAGCGCGTTGCCGATGTTGTGGGCACCGCCTGCCTTGAGCGTGATCGGACGCCGCCCGAGCGGGCACTCGAGCGTGAAGCGCGTGACGAACTCGCCGCGCTCGATGCCCTGGGCGGAATCCTTGGTGGTGAAATCCGCATCCGCATGCACGCCGAAAGTGGTCAGGCGCCGCGCCGCGGCAATGCCGCGCCAGTAGCCGGCGTAGGCATCGTCGGCGTTGATGACGGCCGTCGCGGCGCCGTCCAGGCAGGACACCATCTCACCCTCGCCCTGCGCGACCCCGTCCAGGTTGCCGAAACCTTCGAGATGCTCGGCGCCGGCGTTGGTGATGAGGCCCACGGTCGGGCGCGCCAGTACCACGAGCTCCGCGACGTCGCCGATGCGGTTCGCGCCCATTTCGATCACGGCGCTGCGATGCGAGGCTTCCAGGCGCATCAACGTGACGGGCACGCCGATGTGATTGTTCAGGTTGCCGTGAGTCGCCATCACCAAGCCCATGCGCGAGAGGATGGCGGCGGTCATTTCCTTGACGGTGGTCTTGCCGTTGCTGCCGCCCACCGCCACGATGGGCATGGTGAATTCGGCGCGCCATGCCTGACCGAGCTGCTGCAGCGCGCGCAGCGCATCCGCGACCACCACCTGCGGCAGCGCATGCGGCACCGGCCGATCGACGATGGCGCCGATGGCGCCGCGCGCCGCCGCCGCCGCCACGAACTCGCGGCCGTCGAAGTTCGGCCCGCGCAGCGCAACGAACAGCGATCCCGGGGCAAGCGTGCGGCTGTCCGTCGCCACCGCGCCGTAGGGGCGATCCTCGCCCACCAGTTGGCCGCCGACGGCCGAGGCCGCATCGCGCAAGGTCCGCTTCATGCGCCCGCCTCCCGGTTCATGCCGCCACCCCGAGATGGCGCTGCGCCTCGCGACGATCGCTGAAGCTGCGGCGGGTGGCGCCGTAGATCTGGTAGTCCTCGTGGCCCTTGCCCGCGATGAGCACGATGTCCTCCGCCCGGGCCTGCTCGAGCGCCGCGCCGATGGCCTCGCCGCGGTCGTGAATGACGCGCACGCCGTGCGCTTTGATGCCGCCGACAATGGCGCCGGTGATGGCCCGCGGATCCTCCGAGCGCGGATTGTCGTCGGTGACGATGATCTGATCGGCCAGATCGTCGGCGATGGCTCCCATGAGAACGCGCTTGCCGGGGTCACGATCGCCGCCGCAGCCGAATACGCACCACAGCGCCCCTCGGCAATGCTCGCGCAGTGCGCTCAAGGCCTTGGCGAGCGCGTCGGGCGTGTGCGCATAGTCGACGACGGCCATGGGCTTGCCGCCGGCGGCCGATTCCACCACCTCCATGCGCCCGGGCGGTGGGTCGCACTCGGCCAGCACGCGGGCCGCCTCGATGAGCGAAGCCCCGAGCGACACCAAGCAGGCGAGGACCACCAGCGCATTTTCGGCGTTGAATCGACCCAGCAGCCGCGTGGCGACGTCGGCCTCGCCGAAGCTGCCATCGACCCGCAGGGAGACGCCGCGCGCATCCAGGGCCACTGCCGCGGCACGCAGCGCGCGCTCCGCGAGCCACCCCGAATCGCCGGCGCCGATCCAAACAGCGGTGAGCGGCGCGCGCCCGGCGTAGCTCTGGGCAAACTCACGGCCGAAGGCATCGCCCACGTTGAGCACGATGTGCTGCAGGTCCGGCGCATTCAGCAGGCGCGCCTTGGCGGCCCCGTAGGCGGCCATGGTCTGGTGATAATCCAAGTGATCGCGGCTCAAATTGGTGAACGCCGCGCAATGAAAGCGCACGCCGGCCACCCGATCCTGATCGAGAGCCTGCGAGGACACTTCCATCGCCACCTCGCGGACGCCGGCGGCGCGCAGCTGCGCCAGCTCGCGATGCAGGGTGACGGCATCGGGGGTGGTGAGAGTGGGCGCCGCCAGCGACCCGACCCTGCCCCAGCCGATGGTGCCCATGTAGGCCGCTTGGGATCCCAGACGTTCGAGACATTGTGCCAATAGATAGGCGCAGGTCGTCTTGCCGTTCGTCCCCGTGATGCCCGTGATGCGCAGCTGCGAGGATGGCCAATTGAAGAAACGGTCGGCGATGCGGCCCACCAGATTCTTCAATCCGGGTATGGCCGCCGTGAACACATGGTCCGGCAGCTGCGGCAGCTGCGCATCGGGGCCCGGCTCCCACAGCACCGCGGCGGCGCCGCGGGCCGCGGCCTCCGCGGCAAATTTCAATCCATGGACGGTGCGGCCGTGCAAGGCGAAGAACAGGCTGCCGGAGCGCACCTCGCGGCTGTCGAGCGTGAGATCTCGAATGTCGCGCACCTCGTTGGCGGGAACCGCCGCGATGCCATCGAGCAGCCACATGAGCGAGATGCTCATGGCGAATCGCTCGCCTGCACCAGCGTGGCGGCCGGCACGTTCTGCAAGTCATCGGGCGGCACGTCCATGAGGCGCAGCGCCCCCGACATCACGCTGGCGAATACCGGCGCGGCCACATCGCCGCCGCGATGCAAATCGCCGCCGGGCTCGTCGATCACCACCACCGTGGCGAGCTTCGGATGCGATGCCGGCACCAGACCCGCGAACACCGCCATGTAACGGTCGGTGGAATAGCCCCCGGCGATGGACTTCCAGGCCGTGCCCGTCTTGCCGGACACTCGGTAGCCGATCAGAGCGGCGCGCGGCGCGGTCCCGCCCTTCTCCGCCACCTGCTCCATCAGCTGTATCAGCGAATGCGCCACCTTGGGATCGATCACCTGCTCGCCGGGCACGGGGCCCGAGATGCGCTCGAAGGAGATGGGGCGCTTCACTCCGCCGGCGCCGATGGTTGCGTAGGCATGCGCCAGCTGCAGAGGCGTGACCGAGAGTCCGTAGCCGTGGGACAGGGTCGCGATGCCGACCGGGCGCCAGTGGGAATAGTTGCTCAGCATGCCAGCCGACTCGCCGGGATAGCCGCCGCCCGTGACCTGGCCCAGGCCCAGGGCCGTCATGGTGCTCCAGATCTCCTCGGGCTTGAGCGACAGCGCCACTTTCGCGGCGCCGACATTGCTGGACTTCGCCAGAATCGTCGCCAGGTCGATGACGCCGAGGTTGTGCTCGTCCTCTTCCACCGTGTTGCCGACTTTGAAGAACCCGGGCGAGGTATCCACCACGCTGTCGGGACGATACTGCCCGGAGGCGAGCGCCGCGGCGATGATGAAGGGCTTGACGCTCGACCCCGGCTCGAAGATGTCGGTGGCCGCGCGATTGCGGTACAGGTCCGGCTTGAGCTGGTCGCGATCGTTGGGATTGAAGGAGGGCTGGTTCACCATGGCCAGCACTTCGCCGGTGTCGACGTCGACGACGATGACGGAGCCCGCCCGCGCCTGATACTCCTGCATCGCCGCTTTCAATTCGCGGTAGGCCAGGTACTGGATGCGCAGATCGATGCTCGTGACCAGATCTCGGCCGGGCCTGGGCGCGCTGATGCTTTCCACGTTCTCGACGTAGTGCCCGTACATGTCCTGGATGACGCGCTTCGCGCCGTCCTCGCCATTCAGCAATTGATCGAAGCCGAGCTCCAAGCCCTCCTGCCCCTTGTCATCGACGGTGGTGAATCCGACTACATGCCCGGCGACCTCGCCGGCGGGATAGTAGCGCCGGTACTCGCGCATCAAGTACACGCCCGGGATTCCCAGGGCCTTGACGTGCGCCGCCTGCTCGGGCGGCATGTGCCGGACCAGATACAGGAACTCGCGGTCCAGATTGCTGGTGATGCGCCGCGCCAGCCACTGCTGGTCCTCCTTCAGGGCCTTGGCCAGGCGCGGCAGCTGATCGATGTTGTCGTTAAGCTCCTGCGGATTGACCCACACGCTGTCCACCGGCGTGCTGACCGCGAGCGGCTCGCCGTTGCGATCGGTGATGGCCCCGCGGTGCGCGGCGATCTTCACCACCCGCATCGAGCGGTCGTCGCCCTGCTTGGCGAGAAAACCGTGATCCAGCAGCTGCAATTCGACCGCGCGCGCCACCAGTCCGACCGCCCCCAGCAGCACCAAGCCCAACACCAGGGTCGAGCGCCAACGATAGCTCTTCGCCTGAGCGTCATTGTCGCCGGACCGTAGCTTCACTGCCGAACGATCCTTACATCGCGGGGCTGCGGCAGGCTCATCTTCAGCTTGGCGTTGGCCACCCTCTCGACGAAGGCGTTCGAGGACCAGTAGCTCTGCTCGAGCTGCAGTCGCCCCCATTCCATGTCGAGCGAATCGCGCTCCGCATTGAGCTTCTCGAGGTGCACGAACATATCGCGGGCCTTGTGCCGCGCGTAAATCACCTGCACGGCGGAGCCGAGCACGGCGAGCCACAGCAGAGGCATGGCCAGTGGCAGCCAACGGCGGTGTTTCATGCGACAACTCCTTCGAGGCGTTCGGCGACCCGCAGGCGCGCGCTGCGCACGCGGGCGTTTAGGGAGGATTCATTCGCATCCGGCTGAACGGACTTGCCCACCAGCTTCAGTTTCGGGCGCGCGTGCGCCGGCATGTCCGGCAGGCCGGCATACATCGGGTCCGCCGAGGCGTGGCGGCGCATGAATTGCTTGACCATGCGATCCTCGAGCGAGTGAAAGCTGATCACGACCAGGCGGCCGCGGGGCGCCAGGCGCGCGAGCGCGGCATCGAGCCCGGCTTCCAGCTCGGCCAGTTCGCGGTTCACGTGAATGCGCAGGGCCTGGAACACGCGGGTGGCCGGATGCTTGTGGCGCTCCTTGCTGCGGGCCACGCGGGCGATCATCTCGGCGAGCTGCAGCGTGGTTTCGAAGGGCCGCGATTCCCGGTCCTTGACGATGGCGCGGGCGATGCGCGGCGCCAGGCGCTCCTCACCGTAGTCGCGGAAGATCCGAATCAGCTCGTTCAATGGCGCGCCGTTCACCACATCGGCGGCGCTCAGGCCGACACCCGGCGTCATGCGCATGTCGAGCGGTCCGTCCTGCATGAAACTGAAACCGCGCGCCGCGTCGTCGAGCTGCGGCGAGGACACACCCAGATCGAACAGGATGCCGTCGAACTCGAGGCCGGCCTGGACCCGATCGGCGCACTCGACCAGGGAAGAGAACGGAGCCAGAAAAATCGCCACGCGAGGATCGGATGCGAAGCGCGCGCGGGCCTGTGCGACAGCCGCGGAATCGCGGTCGAGGCACAGCAAACGACCGTTCGCGATGAGGTTCTGCAAAATCGCCCCTGCATGTCCGCCTCGACCAAAAGTGGCGTCCAAGTAGGCGCCACTCCCCCGTATGTTCAGCGCCGCCAGTACCTGAGGAAGCAGTACCGGCGTGTGCCCCTGTGCCGAATCGCTCACTGCGCCGACCGGCTACAGCGACAGCGTTTCAAGTTCGGCTGGCAAATCGGTGGCCGTGTCCTCGCTCGCCAGCCACTCGTCGCGCCGTTCGTTCCACCGCGCCTCATCCCACAATTCGAATCGCGACCCCTGCCCGATCAGCACGGCGTCGCGCGTCAGCAAGCCGAATTCCCGCAACTTCGGCGGCAGCAGCACACGCCCGTGCCCGTCGAGCTCGAGATCCGTCGCGTGACCGACCATCAGCCGCTGCAGGCGCCGCGCCTGAGGGTTCAAGGTCGGCAAACGCATCAATTTCCGTTCTATTTCTTCCCAATCCGGCAGGGGGTAGATCAGCAGGCACTGGTCCTTGTCGACCGTAACCACCAATTTGCCGCCGCAGAGCTCCTGCAGCCGCTCTCGATAGCGGGTGGGCATGACCATCCGGCCTTTGACATCGAGAGTTAGTTTGTTGGCACCCCGAAACATCGTTGGAAGGGCCTCACGACCCATTCTCTCCCACAATTTCCCACCGGTCGCCACTATAGGGAGCGGCGTGACGCACTGTCAACGCCTTAAGTTAAAAAAAACCCGACCCGACAGTGACTTAGGTCACATTTCGACGGGTGCCGCAGCGCAGCGGCCTCGGGGTTGTTTTGAATCAATCTGTTAGAAGATCTTCTTGAAACAGGACACAAGAGAGAAAAGTCGCGAACTTCGTCGAATTGACTCAATCATGCGTCGATCTGGCGAATATCCAAGGGCGAATGCCCCTTGGCCATTTGACTCGTGGCGGATTTTGGTTCGCGCGGTGCTGGGCCGAGCCGTATTTCCATTAAAATTGCCCGCCGGGAATGCCATCGGGCAAGAAGCCCGCTAACTAACGGACCTGCGAAGCCCCGCCAACCAACGGACCAAAGGCCAAATCATGTCGAGGACTCCCCGCGCCCTTCGAATGGCTCTGCTCCTGTGCTGCGCCATGACGCTCAGCCACGCACCGGCAGCCAGCGCAGCCGACCCTGCTGCGGCATCCTTGCCCGATGTCACGGTGATCGCTCCGAGGCCACCCACCCCTCAAGAGCTGGCCGGAGAGGCCGTCCCTCATTTCGTCGAGTCGCACGCCACAGCCAGCACCGTCCTGCATCAGTTGACGCGTTGGCGCACAGGAGTGTGTCCCTCGACCCGGGGACTCGATCCCGGGATGAATGCCTTCGTCTCGGCGCGCATCCGCGCGGTGGCGGCAGCGGTGGGTGCTCCCCATCAAGACGCGCCCGAGTGCAAACCCAATGTGGAGATTCTGTTCACGCTCGAGCCGCAGCAAGTGCTCGACGAAGTGGCGAAGCACGATAGCCGATTACTGGGGTTTCACTATTCGCAGCAACAGAAGAAGCTGGCGACCTTCACTCATCCCATCCAAGGTTGGTATGTCACCTCGACCCGGAATTTCAAGGGTCAAGAGGCGATCGACGAGGCTTCACCCTTGGGTGCGTCACAAAGCGACATCGGTACGCCGACCGGAAATCTTCCAAGCTCGAGGGTACCGCCCGGTGAGCCAGGCAGCCGCCTGACCAATTTGAGGAGCAGTCAAGTGGTCCTCGCGCTCATCGTGGTCGACGCCAACAAGATCACGGGCATGAGCATCGGAGCCCTGTCCGACTATCTCGCCATGCTGGCCTTGTCGCAAGCCAAACCCTCCGAAACCTGCAGCCAATTGCCGACCATCATGGATTTGATGGCCGCCGCATGCGAAGCGGGCGAGAAACCGGATCAGATCACCGCCGGCGATCTCGCATTCCTGCACGCCCTCTATGGCGCCAATCTGGAAACGCCGATCGAGCTCGAACAAAGCAATATCGAAAACGCCATGATGCTGCAGTTCCACAAGAGATAACGCCGCGCAAGCGCCGACCTTGCCCCGACTTCCGCCTCCGCGCTCCGACTCCGGCGCGCAGCGCCCCACAATTTTCTCGGACGGGGTCGCCTCGACCCCGTTGAACGGCCGCGCCAGCGGTAGAAAAGAGTCGGCCGTTAAGCCGGGTTCTGTCTTGGACAGTCATTCCTCTGGGATGCGCGTCGCCGCGCAGCTCTAGCGACCTACCCGGAAGCCTCATGTGGGCCACATGGTGCGGTCAAAGGCACCGCGTGCTTCCCTATTTGGCCTTGCTCCCGGTGGGGTTTGCCGTGCCGCCGATGTTGCCATCCGCGCGGTGCGCTCTTACCGCACCATTTCACCCTTACCGTCGCCGCTTGCGCGGCGCTTAGGCGGTATCTTTCTGTTGCACTTTCCGTGGGCTCGCGCCCCCCAGGCGTTACCTGGCACCGTGCCCTATGGAGCCCGGACTTTCCTCCATGCGCTTGCGCACACAGCGACTGTCTGGCCGACTCTTGGGGCGCACCATACGCAACTACGGCGCCAAATGCGAGGCGGATGCCGTTTTAAGACCCGGCGCCCTTGAGTTGCAGCGCCCGCTTGTAGGCTTCGTTGCCGCGCGCATCCGTGATTTGCGCGGCCAGCTGCGCCGCCTGCTTGAGAGGCAGTTCGGCCAGCAATATGTTGAGCACCCGATCGAGCGCCCCGCCATGACCGTCGGGCGCCCCGTCGGAGGCGGTGGATGTTTCCGGCGCGCCGGCGATCAACAACACGATCTCGCCGCGTCCGAAATCGGCATCGGCGCCGGCGCGCTCGAGCAGATCGCGCAGCGGGCCGCGGTAGGTGGTCTCATGCAGCTTGGTTATTTCACGGGCCACGGTGGCATTGCGCTCCGCGCCGAAAACCGCGGCGCATTCCTCCAATGTTTCGCGCACGCGGTGCGGCGCTTCGTACAACACCAAGGTGCGCGGCTCGGACGCGAGCGACTGCAGGCGCTTGCGGCGCGCGGCGCCGCGTGCCGGAAGAAATCCCTCGAAGCAAAACCGATCCGTCGGCAGAGCGCCGATGGACAGCGCGGCGATCGCCGCGCAAGGGCCCGGTATGGCGATGATCTCGCAGCCGGCCGCGGCGGCGGCGCGCACCAGTTCGAAGCCGGGGTCGTTGATGGCCGGCGTGCCGGCGTCGCTGACCAGCGCGACCGAGTCGCCCTGCCGCAGACGCTCGATGATGCCGCCGCTGCGGCGCTGTTCATTGTGGTCGTGCAGCGACAACTGCGGCGTCTGGATTCCGAAATGCTTCAGCAGCACGCCCGTATGGCGCGTATCCTCGGCTGCTATCAACGAGACGCTCTGCAATATCTCGCGGGCGCGCACGGACAGATCGCCCAGATTGCCGATCGGCGTCGCCACCACGTACAGCCGCCCCGCCGACTCACTAACCACCGGTAGCCTCATTCACTATAATCTACGCCCATAAGTGACCAGGAGCTGAAGGGTATGGCAGCGATCTCTCGACGTCCACGGCTGCTGCTATACGCGGCGCTCACCGCATCGCTGATATTGGCCGCGTGCAGCCTGGTCAAGCCGCCGCAGGCCCCCGAGGATCAGCCATCGCGCGCGCAGCGCCTGGGCCAGGAGGGCAGGCATACGGACGCGGCGCAGGCCTACGCGGAGCTCGCGGAACAGCAGCCGGCCGACGCCGACAACTACCGATTGCTGAGCGTCGAACAATGGCTGGCTGCCGGCAACATCGCCGCCGCAAAGCAAGCCTTCGCCGCCGTGTCAGCGGATGCGCGCACCCGCCTGCCGACCGCCCGCGCCCTGGTCGCAGCGGAACTTGCGTATGCGGAGAACGACGGCGCCCGCGCCATCCGCGAATTGGATCAAATTCCGGTGCCCACCGCGGCCAACCAGGCGCAGAACTATTGGTGGATCCGAGGCCGCAGCGCCTTCATCACGGGACACCCGATCGAAGGCACACGTGCCCTGGTGGAGCGCGAGCGCTGGCTCAGCGATCCTATCAGCCTGCACGCGAATCGCGCGGAGCTGTTTGCGAGGATTCGTGCCGCCGCCGAGCGCGGCCAGTCGCTGAAGGTCCCGCCCAAGACCGACCCCATCGTCGCCGGCTGGCTGGACCTGGGGCCGGTGGCGGTTGCCCTCGCCCGCGACCCCGTGCGCGCATCCGCGGCCGTGGCGAATTGGAAGCGGCTCTATCCGCAGCATCCGGCGAACGACAGCGTGCTGACCGTGGCATCGACGCAGATCGCCGCGGCAACTGAATTTCCCGACCAGATCGCGCTGCTGCTGCCTCTCTCCGGGCGCACCGAGCCCATCGGGGTCGCGGTGCGCGACGGCTTCATTGCCGCGTACCTCGAACAAGATCCGGCGGCCCGGCCGCGCTTGAGAATTTACGACGTGGCCGCCGATTCGGTGGCGGGTGCCTTCAGGCAGGCCATCGCCGACGGCGCCGGTTTCGTGGTCGGTCCCCTCACCAAGGAGGACGTCGCCGCCGTGGTTCCCTTGAGCGGCGGGCGCGCGCCGCTACTGGCCTTGAATTTTTTGGGCGATTCGAGCGTCACGCCGGGCAATTTCTACCAGTTCTCTCTCTCGCCCGAGGACGAGGCGCGCGCCGTCGCGCGCCGCGCCGTCGCGGATGGCCGCCTGAACGGCGTGGTCATGGTGCCCAACAGCGAATGGGGCAATCGCGTCGCGGCCGCATTTGCCGACGAGCTGGTGCACCTGGGCGGAAGCGTTCTCGACACCGAGCGCTTCGAGACCGCGCAAGTCGACTTCTCCGATGCCATCAAGCAGGCTTTTCAAGTGCACGTCGTCAAGGGCGAGCCCGCCACACACCGCACCGACGCCGCGTTCGTGTTCGTGGCCGCCGGCAGTGCGGGGCTGGCGCGCCAAATCCTGCCGCAACTCAAATTCCACTACGTCGGGGATGTGCCGGTGTATTCCACCTCCGACAGCTTCGAGCCCGACCCGGCCGCCAACAGCGATCTTGACGGCATGATTTTTCCCGACATGCCCTGGATGGTAGCGGACGACCCCGTGACGGCGCAGATTCGCGATGGGGTGCGCGCGGCGTGGCCGGCCCGCACCACGCGGCGCGATCGGCTGTATGCCTTCGGTTTCGACGCCTATCGCCTGGTGCCGGCGCTGCGCTCGCGCACCCTGGCCGGGGCGAGCGAGTTCGCGGGAGTGACGGGCAAGCTACATCTGGATGAGCACAACCGAATCCACCGCGACCTGGACTGGGCGCAGATCAAGGACGGCGTGCCCAGCGGCCTGTAGCCGGCGCCATCCGCGGCCCACGGTTCTTTAGAAAAAACACAATGAGGAATGACATGGCTCGCTCTTTCAATATGCTGTGCTCGCTGGCGACGATTTTCCTGGGTGCGATTTCCCTGGCGGCCTCTCCGAGCAGCCTCGCGCTGCGCGCCGACTCGGACACCGCGAATGCCCCTCCCGCCGCCACTAGTTCCGCACATCCCGCCGCGGTGTCCTCACGTCCCGCCGCGGATCTGATCGTCCGCCACGCCCGCATATGGACCGTCAATCCGCTGCAGCCGCAGGCCGAAGCCGTGGCCGTGCTCAACGCCCGCATCGTCGCCGTCGGCTCCGACGCCGCGGTGATGGCGTGGCGCGGTCCGGGCACGCGCGTGGTCGATGCGGCCGGCAAGAGGCTGCTGCCGGGTTTCGACGACGCGCATGTGCACTTCTCGGACGGCGGCGCATCGCTGTCTGCCGTACAGCTCAACAGCGCCAGCAGTCTGGCCGAGTTCGTCAAACGCGTCGGCGACTACGCCTCGCATGCCCCGAAGGGCGAATGGATTCGCGCCGGCGACTGGGACGAAACCAAGTGGAACCCGGCCGTCCTGCCGACGCGCCAGGACATCGACGCGGTTACGCCCGACAACCCCGTGGCGCTCGACCGCTACGACGGCCACATGATCCTGGTCAATTCCCGCGCTCTGTCGCTGGCCGGCATCACGGCTCAGACAGCGGATCCCCCGGGCGGGGTGATCGTGCGCGATGCGGCGGGACAGCCCACCGGTGCGCTCAAGGACGCGGCCACCGAACTGATGGAGCGGGCGATTCCGGCGCTCACCTCGGCGCAGCGGCGCCGCTTCATCATGGACGCGCTGCACGAAGCGGCCTCGCACGGGGTCACCAGCGTGCAGGACATGAACGAGGACTACGGCGACCTGGCCGTGTATGCGCAGCTGCTGCGGGAAGGCAAGCTCAGCGTCCGGCTGTACGGCGCGCCGCCGGTGGCGACGGTGGAGGATCAGGCGCGGCTCGGCCTCGGCCGCGCCTTCGGCGGCCCTTCGCTGCGGATCGGGGCGCTCAAGATGTTCGCCGACGGCTCACTCGGTTCGCGCACCGCGCATTTCTTCGACCCATTCCTCGATGAGCCGGGAAACCGCGGCCTGCTCGGCAAGGACATGCTGCCGCTCTCACGCACGCGCACCCGCCTGCTGCGTGCCGACGCCGCCGGCGTGCAGGTGTGCACGCACGCCATCGGCGATGCCGGGATTTCAACCGTGCTGGATCTGTATCAGGACGTGGAAGACGCGGGCGGGCCCCGCGACCGGCGCTGGCGCATCGAGCACGCCCAGCACATGGCGGCGCGCGATTTCGAGCGCTTCGCACAGCTGCACGTCATCGCCTCGGTGCAGCCCTACCACGCCATTGACGACGGCCGTTGGGCCGAGGCCCGCATCGGCCATGACCGCGCGAGCCGAACCTATGCATTCAAGACTTTCATCGAGCACGGCGTACGCCTCGCCTTCGGCACCGACTGGCCGGTCGCGCCCTTGAACCCGATGAAGACGCTGTACGCGGCGGTGACCCGCGCCACTCTCGACGGCAAGCATCCGGACGGCTGGTTTCCGGAGCAGAAGCTCAGCATCGAGCAGGCCATTTATTTCTATACCATGGGCTCGGCGTACGCGGAGTTCCAGGACCGCGACAAGGGCTCGATCGAACCAGGCAAGCTTGCCGACATGGTGCTGCTCGATGCGGACGTGCTATCGATACCGGCGACGCAACTGCGCGGCGTGCACGTGCTGAAGACCTGGCTGGGCGGCGAGCAGATATACGATGCGGGTGCGGACGGCGCCGCCGCACCCAAGTGAAGGGCCGCCCAGGCGTTTACAGCCTCACGACGGTTCGCCCGGCTTGGACACGGTGTTGTACACCGCGATGTCCCAGGCGTTATGAATGCCGATGATCAGGAGCAGCAGCGAGGCGGTAGCGGCCGCGTACAAGCAGGGATCGGGTCGTCGCCAGATGAGGAACGCGATCGCCAGAAGCGAGCCGTAGGCGATGGCCGGCACGATCACATTCCAGATCCAATCCTCGGCGACCGGAATGTAGGCGGCCGAAATGCGGCCGATGTTCGCGCCGATGAAGACCATGTAGGCCACTCCCGCGGCGCCGGCCGCGCCGAATCCCACGCTGAGACTCAGAATCCCCCGATGCGGCATGCTGAGGTAGGCGGAGAGCAGCAGCACCGCGCCGAAGTGCGCGATGGTCGGCGTGACGTACACGCGCAGGCCCCGCAAATTGACGCGCTTGGCATCGGAGGCGAGCGCAATGACGACGAAGGTCAGCCCCGTCAGCCCTCCCGCGGATGAGCCGACGATCACGTAGAAATTGTCCCATTCCGCCAGAAGCGATGCCGTCATTTTTGCACCTCCGTGGCCGTGTGATGGGATTTCGTCGGCATCAGGGCATTTTGACACGAATCCGGCAGATATCGCTGCAGACGGCCGCCGCTGCGTCCCCGCATTCTCGCGTGGGTGTGCACCGATCCCCGCCGGCAGCGTGGTGTTGCCTCAGAGCAGCTCGCGGCTGCGTATCTGGAAACGCAAGGTCTCGTGGTGGTCGCGCGCAACTTTCGCTGCGCGGCCGGTGAGCTGGATTTGGTGTGCCTCGACCGTGAGGTACTTGCCGTCGTCGAGGTGCGCCAGAGGGGCCGCGTCGACTTCGGCGGCGCGCTGGCCTCGGTGGACCGGAGCAAGCAGCGCAAGATCATCCGCGCCACCCAATACCTGGTGCGGCGCCAGCCGCAGTGGCGCCGCCATGCGATTCGCTTCGATGTGGTCGGCGTCGAGGGATTGCCGGACGGAGCGCATCGCATCGTCTGGATCGTGGACGCGTTTCGCGCTACTTGACCACCTGCAGCTTCGGTCGCTTGGGCTTCGCCGCGGCATCCTTGCCGGAGGGCGGGCTGGCGGGCGGTCCATCGGTGGGATCGGGATCCGCATCGCCCTCGGGAAATATCATGCCCTGGCCGGTCTCACGCGCATAGATGCCCAGAATCGCCCGTACCGGCACCTGGACCGCGAAGCCCACGCCGGCGAAGCGAGCTTCGAAGGTCACGAAGTCATTGCCCAACTTGAGCATTTGGGTGGCCGTGAAACTCACGTTGAGGACGATCTTGCCATCCTTGACGTATTGGCGAGGCACGGTCACGCCCTCGGCGGCCGCGTCCACCACGATGTGCGGGGTCTCACCGCTGTCGGAGATCCACTCGTGCAGGGCACGAAGGAGATAAGGACGTCGTGGCTTCACGGGCGCCGGTCCGATGAGGACGGCATGAGGCGGCTCGCCGCGATCAATGTCGCATGTCCCGTTCTGCCTCGGTGAGGCAGGAGCGAAACGTGGAACGCGCGAAGATCGAATTCATATATTTCGTGATCGGCAGCGCCTGAGCGGGAAGCTCGATGCCGTAGCTCGGCAAGCGCCACAGGATGGGCGCGATGCTGGCGTCGACCAGGGAGAATTCGTCGCTGAGAAAGAACGGCTTCGCCTTGAAGACTTCGGCGCTTGCGCAAATCGCCTCACCCAGCACTTTGCGGCTGTGGGCCGCCGTCTTGCTCTGCGGATCCAGCTCGATGTCGCGCGCCAGGGCGTACCAGTCGCGCTCGACGCGATACAGCGCCACCCGAAATTGCGCCCGGGTCACCGGATCGATGGGCATGAGCGGCGGATGGGGGAAGCGCTCGTCCAAGTACTCGATGATGACGCGCGAGTCGTACAGCACCAGATCCCGATCCACCAAGGTCGGAACGCTGTGATAGGGATTCAAATCGAGCAGGTCCTCGGGCAAATCGTTCAGATCGACGTTCACCAATTCGATCGAGATTCCCTTCTCGGCGAGCACCAAGCGCGTGCGGTGACTCCACGGGTCAGTCGGCGCCGAAAACAATGTCATCACCGAGCGACGTGCCACTAACGCGATCTCCTAGCAGCATGAGCAGTGGGGAGTCCCCGCTGCTGCTTCAGTGGACGTCCTTCCAATACTCTTTCTTCAGTAAGTAGGCGAATACAAAGAACACCAGCAAGAATAGCGTCACGAACACGCCCATGGATTGGCGCTTCTCCTTGACGGGCTCACCGGCATAGTCGAGAAAATTCACGGTGTCTCGAACGAACTGATCATACTCCTCCGGCTTCATCGTGCCCGGGCTCATTGCATCGACCCCCACCAGCACCATCCGGGCGTTGCCGCGCTCGTCCTTCTCGTTCTTGAACACCGGCTTCTGCAAACCGTGCAGGTCGGCCAGGACATCTGGCATTGCAGCACTGGGCAAATACAGATTGTTGACGCCCCAGGGGCGGGTCTTGTCGACGTAGAAGCCCTTGAGATAGGAGTAGAGGTAGTCCACCCCGCGCTCCCGGGCCATCAACGACAGATCGGGCGGCGCCTTGCCGAACCAGGCTTCGGAATCCTTCGGCATCGCCGAATTGATGGTATCGAACGCCTTGTCCGACGTGAACATCAAATTGCCCGCGAGCTCCGACTCGGGGATCTTCAGGTCTGCCGCCAGGCGGTTATACCGCACATACTTGAGCGAGTGGCAGCCGGAGCAGTAATTCATGAAATTACGCGCCCCGCGCTGCAGGGACTCGGTGTTGCCGATGTCCGTGCCGGACTTGAGCAGCTCGATGCCCCCCTC
Organism: uncultured Gammaproteobacteria bacterium; assembly: GCA_963837435.1. Lineage (GTDB taxonomy): Bacteria > Pseudomonadota > Gammaproteobacteria > Steroidobacterales > Steroidobacteraceae > Bog-1198. Next base: position 259,041 of record CAWINJ010000002.1, on the reverse strand, counting down.
CTGGGCCATGGCCGCACCGGCGGAGAAGAGCGCTATCGCGATGAATACCCAGTTTTTAAGCATGTCCTGTGACCCTGTCCGGCACCGGCTTCACGCTGTCGAGTTTCGTGTACCAGGGCATGAGCAAAAAGAAAGCAAAATACAAAACCGTGCAGACTTTGGCCACCGTCGGGTAGATGCCCGAGGGCGGCTTCAGGCCGCAGATGCCTAAGGAGATGAACGATACGACGAAGATGGTCAACATAATCTTGTAGATGGGCCCGCGATAGCGTATCGACAGCACCGGCGAGCGGTCCAGCCACGGCACGAAGAACAGCACCAGGATGGAGGCGCCCATCACCATCACGCCCCAGACCTGCGTGCCCGCGAACGACGGCACGGCGCGCAACATGGCGTAGAAAGGCGTGAAATACCATACCGGGGCAATGTGCGGCGGCGTCTGCAGCGGATTGGCGGGCCCGAAATTCGGCGATTCCAGGAACAAGCCGCCGAAGGTGGGCGCAAAGAAAATCACGGCGCAAAACAGCAGCAAGAATCCGGCCACCCCCATCAAATCCTTCACCGTGTAATAGGGGTGAAAGGGGATGCCGTCGAGCGGGTGCCCCTGGGCATCCTTGCGCTTCTTGATGTCGACGCCGTCGGGATTGTTGGAGCCGACTTCATGCAGCGCCATGATGTGCGCGATGACCAGGAAAATCAGCGCCAGCGGCAGCGCGGCCACGTGCAGCGCGAAGAATCGATTCAAGGTGGCATCCGCGATGTAGTAATCGCCCCGGATCCATTCGACCAGGAAGCCGCCCACGTACGGCAGGCTGCCGAACAGCGAGACGATGACCTGCGCTCCCCAGTAGCTCATGTTGCCCCAGGGCAGCACGTAGCCCATGAAGCCTTCCGCCATCAGCAGCAGGAAGATCAGGCAGCCGAAGATCCAGACCAGCTCGCGCGGCCTGCGGTGCGAGCCGTACAGCAAGGCGCGGAACATGTGCAGATAGATCACGATGAAGAACGCCGACGCGCCGGTCGAGTGCAGGTAGCGGATCAGCCAGCCCCAATCGACGTCCCGCATGATGTATTCGATGGACGAGAAGGCCTCCGCGGAGGAGGGCTTGTAGTTCATCGTCAGGAAGATTCCCGTCACCACCTGGTTCACGAGAATCAGCAGCGCGAGAGAGCCGAAGTAGTACCAAAAGTTGAAGTTCTTCGGCGCGTAATACTCGGCGACGTGCTCTTTCCACAGGCTGGTCAGCGGAAATCGCTGATCGATCCAGCCAATCAAACCTCCGCCTTTGCTGCTGTCGGCGGACTCAGGTGCTGCGGGCATCGCTCAACCTCTCGTTGCTAAACTTTGGGGGCGTCGTCGACGCCGATCGTGATTCGCGCGGCGTCGCTGAATGCGTACGGCGGCACGGTCAAGTTCTTCGGTGCCGGCATGCTCTTGAAGACGCGTCCCGAAATGTCGTACTTCGAGCCGTGGCACGGGCAATAGAATCCGCCGGGCCAATTGGCGCCGAGGTCGGTGCCGGCCACTTGAAACGAATTGTTCGCCTCGAAGGCGCCCAGGGGCGAGCAGCCGAGATGCGTACAGACCGCCAAGCCCACCCAGTATTCGGGATTGCGCGCGCGCGCGGCGCCGCTCGCCTTGATGTAGTCCGGCTGCATGGAATCGTCGGACTTCGGGTCCGCCAGCATCGCATCGTGGTCGCCCAATTGATCGACGATGCTCTTGGCCCGGCGCACCACGAACACGGGCTGTCCGCGCCATACCACTTTCAGCATCTGGCCCGCCTCGAGCTTGGAGGCATCGACCGCGACCGGAGCTCCCAGCGCCTTGGCCCGCGCACTGGGCTGCCACGATGCCAGGAAAGGTACCGCGGCAAACGCAACGCCGATCGCTCCGGTGCCTACCGTAGCCGCCGTCAACAAGCGGCGCCTGCTGTGGTCTACGTCATCATTCATTCGATCGCCCCTAGTTCGATTGCCGCTGGTTCGATTGCCCTTGGGCAATGTTGACAAATCTTCACGCAAACCCCTCTGGCGGTAGTGTTTCCCATAGAATATTGGGAGCGCATTATACACAGATCGGCGAATATCCCTTAAGGCCCGAGGAGCGATATTAATTGCAAAAGGCTCGCGTCCTCGTGGGTTTCTTGATCAGAGCCGCCGTGGTCGGTCTGGCGGCGGCATTTCTCATGGTTTGGTGGAAGCCGGCGCTGCTGGGAAAGCCCAGCATGCCGGTCCAGGCCGCGCCCACCGTGTACTCCCGCCCGCCCGTGGTCATGCAGAGCTTTGCCGATGCCGTCGCACGGGCCGCCCCCGCGGTCGTGAACATCTATACCGCGCGCGTGGTCACCGAGCGCGCTCAGCCGCCGGCACTCAATCAGCTGTTCGGCGATTTCTGGCCGAGCTACCGCCAGCGCGTGGAACGCAGCCTCGGGTCCGGCGTGATCGTCAATGATGCGGGCACCATCGTGACGAATCAGCACGTGATCGCGGGCGCGGATTCCATCCGAGTGCAGCTGGCCGACGGACGCATCGCCGACGCAACCGTCGTCGGGCAGGATCCCGACACGGACATCGCCATTTTGCATCTGGGCATCGGCAAGCTCCCCGTCATGCCCTTGGGCCGCTCCGACACCCTGCGGGTGGGGGATATCGTGCTCGCGATCGGCAATCCCTACGGCTTGAGCCAGACGGTCACCCAGGGCATCGTCAGCGCCACCGGCCGCGGCCAGCTCGGGCTGGCGACTTTCGAGAATTTCATCCAGACCGATGCCGCCATCAATCTCGGCAATTCCGGCGGCGCCCTCATCGATGCGCACGGCGATCTGGTCGGCATCAACACCGCCGTGCTGAATCGCTCCTATGGAGGACCCGAAGGGATCGGATTCGCGATTCCCGTCAATCTCGTGCGCGGCGTGATGGAGCAAATCCTGAAGCGCGGCCACGTGGTGCGCGGCTGGCTGGGTTTCGTGCCGCAAGACTTGACCGACGAGCAGGCGGCTCAGCTCGGGATAGCGGGCGGCGGCGTGACCGTGATGAATATCCTGGTGAGGAGCCAGGCCTACGAGTCCGGAGTGCGGCCCGGCGACTTGATCACGGGTGTCCGCAACGAGCCGGTGCGCAGCGCGCAGGACCTCGTCAGCCGCGTGGCGGCGCTGCCGCCGGGCGCCGTGGTGGAACTCGACGGGCGGCACGGGCGCGAGGCCTACAAGGTCAGCCTGAAAGTCTTGGAGCGACCGACCCGCCAAGTGCAGACGGGGCGACCCCGTCCGATAGCGCGGCCAAGATTCAGAACACTTCAGACCGGCGAGCGGCGGATTTTCGCTCCCAGCTGCTGCAGCTTCTCCTCGATCGCCTCGTAGCCGCGGTCGATGTGATAGATGCGCTCGATCTCGGTGCGCCCATCGGCCACCAGGGCCGCGAGCACCAGGCTCGCCGAGGCGCGCAAATCGGTGGCCATCACGGGCGCCGCGGTCAATCGCTCGACCCCCTTGATGATGGCCGTATTGCCCTCGAGCCGGATTTCCGCGCCCATACGGCGCATTTCCAGCATGTGCATGAAGCGGTTTTCGAAGATCGTTTCAATGATGGTGCCGACCCCGCTGGCAACGGTGTTGAGCGCGGCAAACTGCGCCTGCATGTCCGTCGGAAAAGCGGGGTACGGAGCGGTGCGAATATCCACTGCCTTGGGCCGCTGCCGGCGCATGTCGACTTCGATCCAACTATCGCCGACGCCGACCTTGGCGCCCGCCTCCTGCAGTTTGCCGATGACCGCATCCAAGTGCTCCGGGCGGGTATTCTTCACCCGGATATGCCCGCCGGTGATGGCGCCCGCGACCAGGTAGGTGCCGGTCTCGATTCGATCGGGCAGCACCTCGTAGGCCGTGCCGTCGAGGCGCTCGACTCCGTCGATGACTATCCGGTCGGTTCCCGCACCCCGGATCTTGGCGCCCATGGCAATGAGAAAATTGGCCAAATCGACCACTTCCGGCTCGCGTGCGGCGTTTTCCAGCACGGTCTCGCCTTGCGCCAATGCGGCCGCCATCATGAGATTCTCGGTGCCGGTGACCGTGACCGTTTCGAGCACCAGGCGCGCGCCCTTGAGGCGCTGCGCGCGCGCCTTGATGTAGCCGTTCTCGATATGGATGTCGGCGCCCATCGCCTGCAGGCCCGCGACGTGGATATTGACCGGGCGCGCGCCGATCGCACAGCCGCCGGGAAGCGATACATCGGCATGGCCGAAGCGCGCCAGCAGCGGACCCAGTACGAGAATCGAGGCTCGCATGGTCTTCACCAATTGATAGGGCGCGAAATACTCCTTGATGGTCGATGCATCGACCTCGATGCGCATTTTTTCATCGATGGTCACCGAGACGCCCATGCGCCCCAGCAGCTCGATCATGGTGGTGACGTCCTGCAAGTGCGGCACGTTGGATACCGTCACCGGACCATCCGCCAGCAAGCATCCGGCCAGGATGGGTAGAGTGGCGTTCTTCGCCCCCGAGATGCGGATCTCGCCCTCGAGCGGTATGCCGCCCTGGATCTGTAATTTATCCACGTTCCGCGAATTCCTCGGGCGTGAACACCTCGAGTGCCAGCGCATGGATCTCGTTCCCCACCGCCTTGCCCAAGGTGCCGTAAACCATCTGATGGCGCTGCACGGCGCGCTTGCCGGCGAAGGCGGCGGCGATCACCACGGCCTCAAAATGCACGTCATCCTCGCTCTTGACCAGCGCCTTGGCGCCGGCCAGGCCGGCTTCGATGATGCGCGTTACCTGCTCCGGATTCATAGTTTCCTCATGCGCCGCGGTGGGCCAGCGGCAAGCCGCAAAGCTTACGCTAACGGCCGTTGGGATGCCTGCAACCGCGCTATCATTCGCCCATGACTCTCGAGTTCTCGGACGAAGGCCTCGTCGATCTCGGCCGCCAGGCGCTCGCCGTCGAGATCGACGGCTTGCGTGCTCAAGTGCCGCGCCTGGGGCCGCAGTTTGCCCAGGCCTGCCGCATCTGCCTGGATTGCCGCGGGCGCGTCGTGGTCACCGGCATGGGCAAGTCCGGCCACATAGGCGGCAAGATTGCCGCCACGTTGGCCAGCACCGGCACCCCGGCGTTCTTCATGCACCCCGGGGAGGCGAGCCACGGCGATGTGGGCATGATCACGCGCGACGATGCGGTGCTGGCGCTGTCCAATTCCGGCGAAACCGACGAGATCCTGACCATCGTGCCCGTGATCGCGCGCCTGGGGGTTCCCTTGATCGCCTTTACGGGCAATTCGAGTTCCGCGCTGGCACGCATCGCGACCGTGCACCTGGACATCGGAGTGCCCGCCGAGGCCTGCCCGCTCAATTTGGCCCCCACCGCCAGCACCACCGCAGCCCTGGCTGTGGGCGATGCCCTGGCCGTGGCGCTGTTGAAAGCGCGCGGCTTCACCGAAGAGGACTTTGCCCGCTCGCATCCGGCCGGAAGCCTGGGCCGGCGCCTGCTCTTGCACGTCAAGGACGTGATGCGCACGGGGACCGACATTCCGACTGTGCGCGCCGACACGCCGCTGGCGGAGGGCCTGATGGAAGTGACCCGCAAGGGTCTCGGCATGACCGCCATCGTGGATGACGGCCGGCGCGTGCTCGGCGTCTTCACGGACGGCGACTTGCGCCGTGCGCTCGACGCCGCCGCGGACCTGCACGCCACCCGCATGGACCAGGTCATGAGCCGCAACGCCAAGACCGTGCGCCCCACCACGCTCGCGGCGGAAGCGGTGCATTTGATGGAAACGCATCGCATCACCTCGCTGGTCGTGGTCGATGCGGACCAGAGAATCGTCGGAGCGCTCAACGTGCACGATCTGCTGCGCGCGGGTGTGGTTTGAAGGCGCGCAAAGCGACGCCCCTGGCGCGCATCCAGCTGCTGGTATTGGACGTCGACGGCGTGCTCACCGACGGGCGGCTGTATTTCGCCGCGCGCGGCGAGAGTCTCAAGGTCTTCCACGTGCGCGACGGCCATGGAATAAAACTTCTCATGTCCGTCGGTGTCCAAGTGGCGGCGTTCAGCGGCCGTCGTTCGGGCGCCGTTGCGGCTCGCATGCGCGAGCTGGGCGTGGCTCATGTGGTCCAGGCCTGCGGGGACAAGGTGGCCGCATTGCATCGACTGACGGAACAGCTGGATGTAGATCCCGTGAATTGCGCCTGCCTGTGCGACGACACCCCGGATCTGCCGCTCATGACGGCGGTGGGCATGGCGGGCGCCGTGGCCGACGCACATCCGCTGGTGCGCTCGGCCGCTCACTGGATCGCCAAGGCGAAGGGCGGCCGGGGCGCGGTACGCGAATTGTGCGACGCCATGCTGCGCGCGCGCGCAGGGCGGCGCTGATGCTGTTTCGGGTATTTACGGTATTCGCGGTCATCGCCCTGATCGTGAGCACCTGGATCCTGACTTCGCCGGCGCGCCGGCTGCATGCGACCATCGATGCCAAGCAAGCGGAATTGCCAGGCTACTATTTAAAAAACGCCGTGCTCACGGATTACGATCTGGCAGGCAACCCCGGCATTCGCATCGAGGCCGAACGCATCGATCAAATCGACCATGGCAACGAGGTGGCCCTGTACAACGTGCAGGTGAACTACCAGACTCCCGGCGGTCAGGCCTGGGTGATGGTCGGCGACACCGCGCATGTGGAACCCGGCGGCAAGATCATCGATGTGAGCGGCAACGTGCGCCTGCAGGGCGAGAGTTCCGCGAGCGACAGCCCGGCCATCGTACGCACCGACACCCTGAGGTATGACGTCCCGAATTCCGTCGCGACCACCAAGAGCGACGTGCGGATCGATTTTGGCGGACACACCCTGACCGCGCGCGGCCTCACGGCAAATTTAAAAGAACGCACGATGCGCTTAGAATCCAAGGTCAATGGCCGATTCCATCCTTAAGGCTCTTGCCGTCTGTGTGCTGCTGGCGCCGGCCGTGCCGGCGAGCGCAGCCGCCGCCCGCGAGACCCAGCAGCCCATCCTGTTGGACGCGCAATCGACCGAGGTCGACCTGCGCACCAACAGCGCGATATTTCACAAGGTAAGAATATCGCAAGGTAGTATGTCGGTGACTGCCGACCAGGGTCAGGCCACCAAGCACACCACGGGACTGGACTTCGACAACAGTGTCTGGGTGTTTCGCGGCAATGTAAAAATCACCATGAATCAGGGTCAGCTGACCTCGGACGACGCGCAAATCACCTTCGCCGACAAGGAAATCACCAAGGCGGTCGCGGACGGCAGGCCGGCGGAGTTCGAGGAGCCTGTCGCCAAGACCGGCAAGACCGCCCATGGACATGCCAACACCATCGATTACGACGTGGCGAAGAGCCAGGTCCACTTTTCCAAGGACGCTTACTTGAGCAACGGCGACCACGAAATCAGCGGAGAATCGCTGAAGTACAACATTCTCGCCCAGACCGTGGTGGCCGAGGAGGCCGAACAAGGCTCGCAGAGGGTGCACATCATCATCACGCCGCCCCCTCCCAAGTCCCCGCCGCCCAAACCATGAGCGTATTGCGGGCTCTGAACCTCGCCAAGAGTTACAAATCACGGCAGGTACTGCGGGATTTATCGCTGGAAGTCGAGAGCGGCGAGGTGGTGGGCCTGCTCGGGCCGAACGGCGCCGGCAAGACCACGGCGTTCTACATGGTGGTCGGCCTGACCCGCTGCGAGCAGGGCGAAATCTACCTGGACAACCGCGACATCAGCCGCCTGCCCATGCATCGCCGGGCGCAGCTGGGGCTGGGCTACCTCCCCCAGGAACCCTCGGTCTTCCGCCGGCTGTCGGTGGCGGACAACATCATGGCGATTCTCGAAACGCGGCCCGGACTGGACGATGGGGGGCGTACCGCCCGCCTCAAGGAGCTGCTGGGGGAGCTGCACATCGGTCATGTGCGCGACAGCTTAGGAATGAGCCTGTCCGGGGGCGAGCGCCGGCGGGTGGAGATCGCCCGCGCCCTGGCGGCGGACCCGAGGTTCATCTTGCTGGATGAACCATTCGCCGGGGTGGACCCCCTGTCGGTCGCCGATATCCAACGAATAATCAAGCACTTGTCAGGCAAGGGTATCGGCGTGCTGATTACCGATCATAATGTCCGGGAGACCTTGGGCATCTGCGGGCGCGCCTATATTGTCAGCCAAGGAACGGTGCTCGCTTCGGGATCTGCGGATCAGATTCTTGCCAACCCACAGGTTCGTGAGGTGTACTTGGGCCAGGATTTCAAACTGTAGGCTTGGATCTGAAAGAACTATGTTGAAGCCAAGTCTGCAGCTTCGCATCGGGCAGCAGCTCACCATGACGCCGCAGCTGCAGCAAGCCATCAGATTGCTGCAGCTACCCTCCCTCGATCTGCAGGCTCATGTCCGCGAGACCCTCGAAACTAATGTGATGCTCGAGGCGGAAGAGGAGGCGCTGGACGCCGCGCCGGAGGCCGTACGCGAACGCGAAGAGCCGGCTCCGGAAGAGAAGTACGCCGAGCTCGACGGCAACACCACCCCCGCCGATCAGCGCGAAGAGCCCGAGGTGGAAATCGCGGACGAGGCGTGGGGGGAGCAGGCCAGCGGACCGTCCGACACTCCCTGGTCGGGGGACGACGACCGCAGCAGCGATTTCAGCGACCAGCACGGGCAGACCCTGCAAGAGCAGCTCATCGAGCAGCTCGAGCTCGCCAAGTTGTCCGCCATCGACCTGGCCATTGCGCGCGTCATCACCGACGCCATCACCGATGACGGCTATCTCAAGGACGAGCTCGAGGATATCCGCGCGAGCCTGTTGCCGGAGATCGAAGCCACGCCGGCGGATGTGGAGCGGGTGCTGAGTGCCGTCCAATCCCTGGAACCGGCCGGGGTGGGCGCCCGCAATCTGGGCGAGTGCATTGCATTGCAGCTGCGCCAGCTGCACGCGGACACTGCGGCGCGGGACATCGCGATTCGGGTGGCGCTCGAGCATCTGGACCTGGTCGCGGGCCAGCAATGGGTGCTGCTGCGTCGTCAGTTGCGCTGCAGCGAAGGCGACTTGGAAATGGCGCTGGCGCTGGTGCGGTCCTGCCATCCGCGGCCCGGGGCGGCGGTCAATCCGGCGCAGGCGGAATACGTGATTCCCGATGTGTTCGTGCGCCGCACCGAGCACGGCTGGACCGTCGAGATCAATCAAGCGACGGTGCCGCGGGTGCGCGTCAATCAGAGCTATGCCAACCTGATTTCCCGCTCCCCCGACCACGCCATGCTCAGGACCCAATTGCAGGAGGCGCGCTGGCTGATGCGCAGCCTCGAGATTCGCAACGAGACTCTGATCAAGGTGGCGCGATGCATCGTGCAGCGGCAAACCAGCTTCTTCGAGCAGGGAGAGGAAGCGATGGAACCGCTCATCCTCAAGGACGTCGCCGAAACCGTCGAAATGCATGAATCCACCATTTCCCGCGTCACCACCGCGAAATACATGCACACGCCGCGGGGGGTGTTCGAGTTCCGGTATTTCTTCTCGAGTCATGTGGAAGCCGCCGATGGCACGGAGATGTCCTCCACCGCGATTCGCGCCAAGATCAAGAAGTTGATTTCGCAGGAGAACCCGGAAAATCCGTGGAGCGACAGCAAGCTGGCGGAAATTCTCTCGCAGGAGGGCATACCGGTGGCCCGGCGCACCGTTGCCAAGTATCGCGAAGGCATGCAGATCGCACCGTCCAACGAACGGAAGCGAGCGGCAGCCCGCGCATCGTAGTCAACCCTAGGAGGAAACTTATGCAGCTCGATCTCAGCGGTCATCATGTGGAAGTTACCGACTCCCTGCGCGCATACGTCATCAAGAAATTCGAGCGCATATCAAGACACTTCGAGCAGCTCATCGACGTTCACTGCGTGCTCACTGTCGAAAAATTCGGCCACAAGGCCGAAGCCACCCTCATGCTGAGAGGCAACAAGATCTACTGCGATGCGACTGAAAACAACATGTATGCGTCCATCGACGCCCTGGCCGACAAGCTCGACCGATGCGTCAAGAAGCACAAGGAAAAGGCCGCCGACCATCACGCGGAGGACGTGATCAAGTCCCGCCTGTCCGGCTGAAACTCGAGGGCGCCCGTGTGTCGATGCGACTCATCATAGTGAGCGGGCTGTCGGGCTCGGGCAAGAGCGTCGCGCTGCACATGCTCGAGGACATCGACTTTTATTGCGTCGACAACATTCCAGCGGCGCTGCTCAAGCCGTTCATCTCGCACACCGTCCGCGCCATGGGGGATACCTACCCCAGGACCGCGGTCGGTCTGGACGCGCGCAACCGGCCGAACGAGATCGAGACCATACCCGCCCTCGTCGGCGAACTGCGCCGCAGCGGCATCAGCTGCGAGGTTCTCTATCTTCACGCAAGCGATGAGGTGCTGCTCAAGCGCTACGCGGAGACGCGCCGCAAGCACCCCTTGGTCACCGGCGAGGTCAGTTTGCGCGAAGCGATCGCCTCGGAGCGCAGGCTGCTCGAACCGATCACCACCGCGGCCGACCTGGTGATCGACACCTCTCACATGGGAGTTCACGCTCTGCGCGAACTGGTGCGCGAGCGCGTCGATCGCCGGCGCGAGGGCCGGCTATCCCTCATGTTCGAGTCGTTCGGCTACAAGCACGGCATTCCGGGCGATGCGGATTTCGTCTTCGACGTGCGCAGCCTGCCGAACCCCTATTGGGAGCACGCGCTGCGCCATTTGAACGGCCGGGATGCGCCGGTGATCGAGTATCTGGCGGGATATGCCAGCGTGCGCGCCATGCTCGCGGACTTGATCGAGTTCCTGGACCGGCGGGTCATCGAGTTCGCGCAGGCGAATCGAAGCTATCTCACCATTGCGCTCGGCTGCACTGGCGGCCAGCATCGATCGGTGTACATCGCCGAACAACTGGCGGCTCACTTTCGAAACGTGTACCCCCAAGTCCTGACCCGGCACGACTCACTGCAAAAGAACTAAAGGCCGCGCCCTCAGCCCGGCGTCGCGCGATATCGGCGCGCGTTCTCGAGCGCCAGGAAGGCGCGTATCTCCTCGGCGCGCGCCCGCGCATCCGCAACCCCCAGGGCGATCAGTTCGCGGGTAAAGCCGCGCTCGAACAGCAGGTAGCTCAGCAGCAGGGTGCTCGCCGCCGTATTGGCGCCCATGGTGCGCATCAAGGTTCGCAGGCTCCGCGGCAGTTCCCGCGCGTGCCGGCGTGCGATCTTGTTGACGTCCTGCGACGGGGTCATGACCAGATACTCGACCCGGCGCCTGTCGTTGATCTCGTTGTAGCGGCTGATGCGCTCGAGATCGGCGTTCAGCGTGTCCATGAACAGCGAGTCCAGCATGAAGCCGAACATCTGGCCGAAACTGGGCTCGACCGCGCGCCGGCTCGCGCTCTCGCTCGCCACGGCGGGATCGTTCACCCCGATGATGAACAGCCGATTGGCGCCGAGATGGATCGCCGGACTCAAGGGCGAGGTTTGGCGCATGGCGCCGTCGCCGAAGTATTGGTCGTGCAGCAGCACGGGGCGAAACAGGAACGGGATGGAGAGGCTTGCCATCAAATGGTCCAAGGTCAGCTGCACCCGCGCGCCCTTGCGAAACACCCGCGACCAGGGCTCCACCGGCGACCCCGAAGCATAAAAAGTCACCGAATCCGCATCGGCATAGCACGTGGCGCAAATGCCGAGCCCCTGCAGGTGCTTCTTGTAGAGGCTGCGCGGGATGCCGTCGAAGTCCAGTTGCTCGCGCAGCAGGTTCCACAACGGCGTGTTGTCGAACAGCGAGTGCGGAGGGTGGACCAGCCAGCCGCCGGTGACGAAGGCCAGCATCCAGTGCAGCCCGGACCTCAGCATGCTGACCGCGTCCGCCTTGAATACATGGTGCACCCGAAAATCGCGCCACACCCGCTCGATGGCATACACCGCGCGCCTGAAGTGTGCCGCGTCCGAGGCGAGGGCGACAGCGCTGACGGCGCCGGCGGAGGTACCGGTGATGATGGGAAACGGACAGGCGGAACCGCGCCGCAACAACTCCGCCACCCCCTTGAGCACGCCCACCTGGTAGGCGGAGCGCGCACCGCCCCCTGTCAGCACCAAGCCCAGGTGCGGTGTCTCGACCGGCACGATGCTGGTATGCATATGCCATTGCCCGGTCGGGCTTTCCGGTCCTGCATTACTCGGAGTGTTCAACAGCTAAGCACCTTGGCATTGGAAGGCAGCGACTGTGCCGAAGGATGACCGGCGCCGGCGAAGGGATTATAGTGGTGCCATCGAGGAGGTGTCGAATGCACACAAAGTTACTCTTGATGGGTGTGATTTCAGCCGCATTTGTCCTCACCGGCTGTGCGACGCCGTCCGCCAGGACCTCTGCGGCGACTGCGAGAAACTCGAGTTGCCTCACATCGACCGGAACCCGGGTGCAGGTGGCGGGGAGCGATTGCTCGGCGATCGGCCGTGCCTATTCCAGCGAGGACATCGATCGCACCGGAGCGACGACGACGGCCGATGCGCTGCGGCTCATGGACCCTTCGGTCACCATCCATCACTGAATAGCCGGATGGTGAGGGGCGCCGGTTACCGCGTTTGCCGCTTGGTGAACCCGCGGCAAACCACGGCCAGCTTGTTTCCGTCCGGATCCCGCACGTAGGCCGCGTAGAAATCCGGCTGGTAGTGAAGCCTCGGTCCCGGCTCCCCCTCCGAGGTGCCGCCGTTTGCCAGCGCGGCCGCGTGAAACGCATCGACCTGCTCCCACGACTTGGCCGCCAGGCCCACCATGGTGCCGTTGCCGGCGGTGGCGGCCTGCTCGTTGAAGGGCGTGCAGACCCAGAGCGCCAATTCCTTCGCTCCGTGATCCTGGTAGGTTCCCCAGCCGGCCCACCCTTCCCAGCCAGGCTCGCCCGATACGTCGCAGCGCGACAGCCCCAGAGCGGCCATGGCCGCATCGTAGAAGCGCGACGCGCGCTCGAGGTCCCCCGTGCCAAGACAGATGAAATTGAACATGGGTGCTCCTGAAGGTTCTCCGCGCACGAATATCGGGCATGCACGCGGCCGGCGCAATGGGCGGAATCAGTTGGGAAGCGGCGCGGCGCTCGATTCCATGGTTTTCTTGATGACCGACAGCCCGGCCTCGATCATCGCGGCGACGCCGGCGCCCAGATCGTTGGGCAACACATCGGCGCTCCAGACGAAGCGGGTTGCGCCATGGCCATCGGCAAAGACCTGCGCCGTGGCGTTGTAGTGCAGAAACTTTCCGCCGACGATGGCCCACGCCACCCGGCGGATCGCATCGTTCACATCGACGATTTCCTCGCGCGCGATCGCGCCATTGCCGAAGGTGACAATGCGCGCCTCGCCGTCCATGCGCACATCGACGACGAAACCCGGCGCCAGGCGCGTATGCAGCGCGCCAACGTCGCGCAATGCGTCCCACACCCGCTCGGGCGAAGCCTTTATGCGCATTTCCTTGACGATACTTGCCATCAGGGTCTCCCGATTCGGTCCGGCCATGCATTTTGCCATGGCCGGATAAGTTTCCGTGCTATCTTTTGGATCTTCAAGCGGAGCGCGAACCGCCGGCAGAGGTCGGATTGAGCGACGAAATTCAATCTGCTCGGTCTGCGTCCGATGCGCTTCAGGCCGCCGTAATCGCCTATAACGCCGGCGATTGGAGCGCGGCATCCCGGCTGTGCTCGCGAATTCTCGCCGCGCACGCGAATCACTTCGAAGCGCTGCATCTGCTCGGGATCATCGAGGCACGGGCGCAGCATCTGCCCGAAGCAGCCGACTTGCTGGGACGAGCCGCCGCCGCGGCACCGCACAGCGCGATGGCGCACAACAGTTACGGGAACGTGCTGCGCGAGCTGGGACGGCATCAAGAAGCCCTCGACAGCTACGAGCGCTCATTGCAGATCGAGCCCAACTACCCGGAAGCCTATTGCAATCGCGGCGGCGCGCTGCTGGCGCTCGGGCGCGCCGAGGCGGCGCTGCACAGCTACGAGCGCGCACTGGCATTGCGTCCCGACTATGCCGATGCGCAATACAACCGCGGCGTGGTGCTGCAGGATCTCGGCCGGGTGGACCAGGCGCTGGATAGTTACCAGAAGGCGCTGCGGATCCAGCCCATGTTGGCGGCGGCCCATTACAACTCGGGCAATCTGTTCAAGGCGCTCAATCGCTTCGAGGAAGCCTTGCACAGCTACGATCAGGCGGTGCGAATCAGGGAGGATTTCGCGGCCGCACACAACAATCGCGGCAATGCGCTCGCGGACCTTGGACGTCTCGAGGAGGCAATACTCGCCTATCGACGGGCGCTGCAGATTGAACCGGATCTTGCCGATGCGCACGACAATCTCGGCAATGCCCTCAGCATGCTGAACCGGCCGCAGGAGGCCCTGGCGAGCTACGAACTTGCTCTGCAGTCCAACCCGGCGCTTCCATGGACGCGTGGCTCGAGGCTGCATGCCAAGTTGCTGCTCTGCGATTGGAACGGCTTGAAATCCGCCGTCGACGATCTTGCGGGCCGAATTCTGCGGCGCGAGCGGGCCACGCCCCCATTCGTGATGCTGGCGGTGAGCGACGATCCATCCCTGCTGCGATGTGCGGCGCAGATTGCCGGCGACCCGGCCGACCTGGCCATCCGCCCGCTGCCGCCGCTGTTGAAACGGCCGCGTCCCGCGCGCGTTCGCATCGGCTACTTCTCGGCCGACTACCACAACCATGCCACGGCCCAGCTGGCGGCGGAGTTGTTCGAGCTGCATGACCGGAAACTATTCGAGATCGTTGCGTTCTCATTCGGACCGAGCACTCTCGATCCCATGCGGCGGCGGTTGCTCGAGGCGTTCGACCGGTTCGTGGACATCCGCGAAAAATCGGACCGCGAGGCCGCGCAACTCGCGCGCGACCTCGAGGTCGATATCGCGGTGGACCTCAAGGGATTCACGCAGGGCTCGCGCCCGGGCATTTTCGCGCACGGCGCCGCACCGGTGCAGATCGCCTACCTCGGCTATCCCGGCACGATGGGCCGCGAATACATGCACTACATCGTCGCCGACTCGACCGTCATTCCGGCGGCAGGCCGCCGCCACTACAGCGAGAGCGTGCTCTATCTTCCGCACAGCTACCAAGTCAACGATCGCCGGCGGACCATTGCGGAACACTCCTTCTCGCGCGCCGAGCTCGGTCTGCCGGCGGCAGGCTGCGTATTTTGCTGCTTCAACAGCCCCTACAAGATCACGCCGGAGCTGTTCGACAGCTGGATGCGGATATTGAAGCGGGTCGACGGCAGCGTCCTGTGGCTGCTCGCCGGGGCGAGCGCCGCCGCCGCGAATCTGCACCGCGAGGCCGAACGGCGCGGGGTCAGCGCGGCGCGGCTGGTGTTCGCGGAACGCTTGCCCCCCGCGCTGCACCTGGCGCGCTATCGAGTCGCGGATTTGTTTCTCGACACCTTCCCCTGCGGTGCGCATACGACGGCGAGCGATGCCCTGTGGGCCGGACTGCCGGTCATCACCCGGGCGGGCGAATCGTTCGCCTCGAGAGTGGCGGCGAGCCTGCTCGAGGCCATCGGCATGCCGGAGCTGGTGACCACCGGCGCCGTGGGCTATGAAGCGCTTGCGGTGGAGATGGGGGCCGATCGGGAGCGGCTGGCGGCAATCAAGCACAAGTTGAGCGCGAACCGATCGACACAGCCCCTGTTCGACACCCCCCGGTTCACGAGGAATTTGCAGCGCGCCTTCCTGGCCGCTCACGAGCGCCATCTGGCGGGCCTGCCTCCCTGCGATATGGCGCTCGGCGCGGACGGCGACGCTGTCGTGATCGTTCAGGGCCCCGACGCGACGGCGTAGGCCCAATCCGCGATCTCCTCCCGGGTCGCCTCGACGTCCTGCTTGGAGCGCAATTCGCGCGCAATTGACAGACGCATCAATGCGGCGGCCCTGAGCACTACCGCGGCCGCATCGACCTTGGTGATGTTGAAGTACTCGCCGTTCAAGGACAGCGGACTCTGGCGGATGGCCACGACGGAGAAGGCCTCCGGCCCCAGCTGCTCGATGGATACCAGCACGGCAGGGTGGGTCGAATCGGCAGGCTTGGGCGAACCCGTCGGCGCATTTTTCTCGATCAACTCGTCGAGCCGCCGCTCGTACTCCGCACGGGTCTCCTGACTGAGAGGCTTGGCGCTCTTCCAACCTTCGCTCACGTCGGACATCAATTTGGCCACGTCCGTCGCCGTGTACGGCCCACCCTTCGTCCCGACGGCAAACGCAAATTCGGCCGGCCTCGTCAGGTTCTTCCCGGCGCCGTGCAGTTCGGTCGTTGCACTCGATTGGAAGCAACCCAGCGGTTCGCCGCCGAGCGCCGCCGCCATGCGCTCCATGCCGGATGCGGACA
This sequence comes from uncultured Gammaproteobacteria bacterium, assembly GCA_963837435.1. Taxonomy (GTDB): domain Bacteria; phylum Pseudomonadota; class Gammaproteobacteria; order Steroidobacterales; family Steroidobacteraceae; genus Bog-1198. The sequence continues at coordinate 242,661 of CAWINJ010000002.1, read as the reverse complement.
GCCCGTCCGCCGTGCACGGCTTCAGGCCTCGCGGCACGGGCACTTTGGCGGCGAATCGTGCCGGCATGGCGCCATCCCGGTTGGCTCGCGCCGGCACAGCGCCATTCCTGGCATCCCGCGCCGAGGCAGCGTCATCCATGGTGGAGTGGCTGCACCCTGACGAAAGCGCCAGCACCAGCGCCGAAAGCAGAATCGCGGTCGAGCGAAGGGGCATGGCGGCTAGGTCAGCGCGTCGATGGCGTCGTCCAGGCCGGCCAAGGTCAGCGGATACATTCTCCCCTCCAGGATCTCACGCGTCATCTCGATCGAGGAGGTGTGCCGCCAGCGCGGCTCGGGCTGAGGGTTGATCCAGGCAAACTTCGGATAGTGCGCGATCAGCCGCTGCAGCCACACGCTGCCCGCCTCGGCATTCCAATGCTCGACGCTGCCGCCGGCCTGAGTGATCTCGTAGGGGCTCATGGTGGCGTCTCCCACGAGAATCAGCTTGTAATCGGTGCCGTAGGTGCGCATGACCTCCACCGTGCCCACGTGCTCGTTGAAACGCCGCCTATTGTCGCGCCACAGCGCCTCATAAGTGAAATTGTGGAAATAATAGTGCTCGAGATGCTTGAATTCGCTGCGCGCGGCCGAGAACAGCTCCTCGCAGGTCTTCACGTGGTCGTCCATGGACCCGCCGATGTCCAGCAATAGCAGCACCTTCACCACATTATGCCTCTCGGCCTGCATCTTGATGTCCAGCCACCCGCCCGAGCGCGCGGTGGCGTCGATGGTATCCGCCAGCGCCAGCTCATCGGGTGCGCCGCGCCGCGCGAAGCGCCGCAGCCGGCGCAGCGCCATCTTGATATTGCGGGTGCCGAGCTCGACCTTGTCGTCCAGATTGGCGAATTCGCGCCTGTCCCAGACTTTCACGGCGCTGCGGTTCCGGCCCGCGGCCTGCCCGACGCGCACCCCTTCCGGATTGAAGCCGTAGGCGCCGAAGGGCGAGGTTCCCGCCGTGCCTATCCACTTGTTGCCGCCCTGGTGCCTCTCCTTCTGTTCCTCGAGCCGCTTCTGCAGCGTCTGCATCAGTTTTTCCCAGCCGCCCAGCGCTTCGATTTCGGCTTTCTCGGCCTCCGTGAACTGCCGTTCCGCCAATTTGGCGAGCCAATCCTCCGGCAGCTCCCTCTGCAGCAGTGAGAACAAGTCCTCGGCGCCCTTGAAGTGCGCGGCGAATGCCTTGTCGTAGCGGTCGTAGTAGCGCTCATCCTTCACTAGGCAGGTGCGCGCCAGGTAGTAGAAGCGCTCGGCGGAGAGGTTGCCCAGACCCGCCTTCAGGGCTTCGAGCAGGGTCAACAATTCGGTCAGGGAGACCGGCACCCCGGCGCTGCGCAGCAGGAAGAAAAATCTAACGAGCATTCCGGCGGTGAAGGAACAACAGCTGCTCGAATAGATGCACGTCCTGCTCGTTCTTGAGCAGGGCGCCGTACAGGGGCGGAATGAGCTTCTTCGCATCGTCGCTGCGCAGCGCCTCGGGCGGGATGTCCTCGGTCACCAGCAGCTTGATCCAATCCAGCAGCTCGGAGGTGGTCGGCTTCTTCTTCAATCCCGGGGTGTCGCGAATCTTGAAGAAAGTCGTCAGGGCTTCGTGCAGCAGCTCGCGCTTCAATCCCGGAAAGTGCACGTCGACGATCTGCGTCATCGTGGCGGTGTCCGGAAAGCGGATATAGTGGAAAAAGCAGCGCCGCAGGAAGGCGTCCGGCAGTTCCTTCTCGTTGTTGCTGGTGATCACCATCACCGGCCGGTGCCTGGCGCGCACGGTTTCGCGGGTCTCGTACACGTAGAATTCCATGCGGTCGAGCTCGCGCAGCAAATCATTGGGAAACTCGATGTCCGCCTTGTCGATCTCGTCGATCAGCAGCACTGGCTGCACCTCGGAATCGAAGGCCTCCCACAGGTCGCCCTTCACGATGTAATTGTGGATGTCCTTGACCCGCGGGTCGCCGAGCTGCGAATCGCGCAGGCGCGAGACGGCATCGTATTCGTACAAGCCCTGCTGCGCCTTGGTGGTGGACTTGATGTGCCACTCATAGAAGGGCTTGTTCAAGGATCGGGCGATTTCGTTCGCCAGCAGCGTCTTGCCCGTGCCGGGCTCGCCCTTGATCAGCAGCGGGCGCGACAGCACCATGGCGGCGTTCACCGCGGCCATCAGCTCCTCGGTGGCGATGTAGCGATCGGTGCCGCGAAACTCGCCGGTCATTTACGCGTGACTTGCAGGATCTGCATGGAGTTCGTGCCGCCCGACACGCCGCTCAATTCGCCCTTGGTCAGAATGATGGAATCGCCCTCTTCCACCAGCTTGAGGTCGAGCAGCAGGCGGAATATCGAGAAGTAGAACGCCTCGCCCTTGTCGGTGACGTCGTACGCGACCGGATAGACTCCGCGGTACAGCGTCACCCGGCAGCGTGTCGATTCGTGCCGGGTGAATGCATAGATCGGAATGTCGGAGCGCACCCGGGACATCCACAGCGACGTCGATCCCGACTCGGTGAGCGCGACGATGGCTTTCACGTGCAGGTGGTTCGCCGTGTACATGACCGCCGAGGCGATCGCCTCATCGGTGTGCTCGTAGTAGCCGCTCTTGCGCTGCCTGATCCGCACGTGCGCGACCTGATACTTTTCGGCGCCGACGATGATCTGCGACATCGCCTCCACCACCTTGACCGGATGCTTGCCGGACGCGGTTTCGGCCGACAGCATCACGGCGTCGGTGCCGTCCATGACGGCGTTCGCCACATCCGACACTTCGGCGCGCGTCGGAATCGTATTGGTGATCATCGACTCCATCATCTGCGTCGCCATGATGACGACGCGATTTTGATGGCGCGCTTCCTGGATGATTTGCTTCTGCAGCCCCGCCAGCTCCGCATAGCCCATTTCGACGCCGAGGTCGCCGCGGGCGACCATCACCCCGTCGCTGGCCCGCACCACCTCGGCCAGATTCTTGATGGCCTCGGCACGCTCGATTTTAGCGATCAACAGCCCGTGGCCGCCCGCATCGCGCAGCAGCTGGCGCGCCTCGTCCATGTCGGCGGCGTCGCGCGGGAAGGACACGCCCAGATAGTCCACCTTGAGCTTGGCGGCGGTGCGGATATCCTCCCGATCCTTGTCGGTGAGCGCGCCCGCGGACAGGCCGCCGCCCTGGCGGTTGATGCCCTTGTTGTTGCCGAGCTCGCCGCCGACCAGGACTTGCGTGCGAATGCGCGGGCCGTCGATGCCGAGAACCTGCAAGCTGATCTGCCCGTCGTTGAGCAGCAGCACATCGCCGGTGAAGACATCCGTCGGCAGCTTCTTGTAGGCGATGCCCACGCTCGATTCGCTGCCCGCGTCGACCGCGAGCTCGGCATCCAGCGTGAACTGGGCGCCGTCGGCCAGCTGCACCTTGCCGGCGGCGAAGCGGTCGATGCGGATTTTCGGCCCCTGCAGATCGCCGAGCACCCCCACGTAGCGGCCGGCCCGCCGCGCCGCCTCGCGCACCAGATCCACCCGGCGCGCATGATCGGCGACCGCGCCGTGCGAGAAGTTCAGGCGCACCACGTCCACGCCGGCGCGCACTATGTCGGCGAGCACCGCCGGATCGTCGGTGGCGGGGCCCAATGTCGCAACGATCTTGGTGCGGCGGAGCAGAGCATTCATGCCGCGCGCTTCTCCAGGATCTCCACCGCGGGGAGCTTCTTGCCCTCGACGAATTCGAGGAAGGCGCCGCCGCCGGTCGATATGTAGGAGATGCTGTCCTCGATGCCGTATTTCTCGATGGCCGCGAGCGTGTCGCCGCCGCCGGCCAGCGAGAACGCCTTGCTGCGGGCAATGGCTTTGGCCAGGGTGCGGGTCCCCTCGCCGAATTGCTCGAACTCGAACACCCCGACCGGACCGTTCCAGAGAATCGTGCCGGCCGACGCGATCAACTCGCTCATGGCTTCGGCCGAATCCGGCCCGATGTCGAGGATCATCTCGTCATCCGACACCGCCCCGACCAGCTTCACGTCCGCCTCCGCCTTCGCCGAAAACTGCGTGGCGACCACCACGTCGGTGGGCATGGGAATGACGATGCCGCGGCTCTGCGACTGCTCGAGCAAGCGCTTGCAGATGTCCAGCATGGCCGGCTCGTACAGCGACTTGCCGACATTGAAGCCCAGCGCCGCGAGAAAGGTATTGGTGATGCCGCCGCCGACGATCATCTGATCGACCTTGCCCAGCAAGGATTCGAGCACCGTCAGCTTGGTGGACACCTTCGAGCCCGCCACGATGGCGAGCAGCGGCCGCGCGGGATTCTCGAGCGCCGTCTCGAGCGCCGACAATTCACTGACCAGGAGCGGGCCGGCGCAGGCCACCGGCGCGTACTTGGCGACTCCGTGAGTGCTCGCTTCGGCGCGGTGCGCCGTGCCGAATGCATCCATGACATAGACGTCGCAGAGCGCGGCCATTTGCCGCGCCAGGTCGTCCGCGTCCTTCTTCTCGCCCTTGTTGAACCGCACGTTCTCGAGCAGCACGACCTCGCCCGGATGCACATCCACCCCGCCCAGCCAATCCTTCTTCAAGGCCACCGGAACTCCCAGCAGCTGCGCGAGACGCTTGGCCACGGGAGCGAGCGAGAATTCCTCGGCGAATTTACCCTCCTCGGGCCGGCCCAGATGCGACATCACCAGCACGCGGGCACGCGCCGCCAGCGCCGCTTGGATGGTCGGCAGCGCCGCGCGAATCCGCGCATCGCTGCTCACCACTCCATCCTGGATGGGCACGTTCAAATCCTCGCGGATCAGCACCCGCTTGCCGCTGAGATCCAGGCTCGACATTCTTTTGACGATCATTTGCCCTCCATGCGGCTTCGGCCAACACTCGTCAGGTGGCCTTCGACCAGGCGATGGTGGTGTCGAGCATGCGGTTCGAGAAGCCCCACTCATTGTCGTACCACGCGCACACCTTCACGAGGTTCCCCTCGATCACCTTGGTGAGCGTGGCATCGTAGGTCGAGGACGCCGGGTCGTGATTGAAATCCACCGACACCAGCGGCGCGTCGTTGTAGGCGATGATGCCCTTGAACGCGCCGCCCGCGGCCGCCTTGACGGCGCCGTGAATCTCCTCCACCGAGGTCTTGCGGGCCGCCGTGAAGCTCAAATCGACCAGCGAAACATTGATGGTCGGCACGCGAATCGCGAACCCGTCGATCTTGCCCTTGAGCTCGGGCAGCACCAGGCCGACGGCGGCGGCGGCGCCCGTCTTGGTCGGAATCATCGACATGGTCGCCGAGCGCGCCCGGCGCAGGTCCGAGTGATAGACGTCGGTCAGCACCTGATCGTTGGTGTACGAGTGAATGGTATTCATCACCCCCGCCACTATCCCCACCTTCTCGTGCAGCACCTTCACCAGCGGCGCGAGGCAGTTGGTGGTGCAGGATGCGTTCGAGATCACCGTGTGGGCTGCCTTGAGCACTCCATGATTGACGCCGTACACGATGGTCGCATCGACGTCTTCGCCGCCCGGCGCGGAAATCACCACCTTCTTCGCGCCCGCCGTGAGGTGCGCCGAGGCCTTGGCCTTGCTCGTGAACAGGCCGGTGCATTCCAGCACGACGTCCACGCCGAGCTCGCCCCAGGGCAGCTTGGTCGGATCGCGCTGCGCAACCACGCGGATGCGGTCGCCGTTCACCACCATCGAGTCCCCGTCCACATGCACGTCGCCGTGGAAGCGGCCGTGCGCCGTATCGAAGCGGGTGAGGTGCACATTGGTATTGGCGTCGCCCAGATCGTTGATTGCAACGATCTTGATCTCGCCCCCATGTTTCCCCTCGTACAGCGCACGCAGAATGTTGCGTCCGATGCGGCCGTAGCCATTGATTGCCACCTTGATCGCCATCGCGTCTCCTAGGCGCTTCGCGCCCTTAAATTAGGCGCTTCGCGCCAGCCTTCACCTGGGTCGAAACCACCCCGACCGTCAATGTTAAGACAAAACCTTGTCGATCGCTTCGACGACGTGCTGCGCGGTGAAGCCGTAGGCCTTGAACAGGTCCTTGGCCGGCGCCGAGGCGCCGAAATGATCGATGCCGACGATTTGACCTTGCAGGCCCACGTAGCGCCACCATTGCGCCGTCACGCCGGCTTCGACCGCCACCCGCCGGGTCACCGATCGAGGCAGCACGCTCTGCTTGTAGGCATCGTCCTGGGCATCGAATGTGTTGGTGCTCGGCATGGACACCAGGCGCACCTTCTTGCCTGCGGCGGCCGCGGTCCGGACCGCTTCGGCGGCGATCCCCACCTCGGAGCCCGTCGCGATCACGATGGCATCGGGAGTGCCCGCGCAATCGATCAGCACGTAGCCGCCGCGCCGGATGGCCGCCACTTGCGCCGCATCGCGCGCCTCATGGACCACCGATTGACGCGTGAATATCAGGCAGGTGGGTCCGTCGCTGCGCTCGATCGCCGCGCCCCATGCCGCCGCGGTCTCGACCGCGTCGCAGGGGCGCCACAGGTCCATGTGCGGGATGAGCCGCAGGCTCGCCAGGTGCTCGATCGGCTGGTGGGTCGGGCCGTCCTCGCCGAGTCCGATCGAATCGTGGGTGTATACGAAGATCACGCGCAAGCGCATCAATGCGGCCATGCGCACCGCATTGCGTGCGTAGTCGGAAAAAGTCAGGAAGGTGCCGGCATAAGGAATGAACCCGCCGTGGCAGACCACGCCGTTCAGCATGGCCGACATGCCGAATTCGCGCACGCCGAAGTGCAGATAATTGCCCCCCGGCGAATCCGCCGTCAGCGCGGTCGAGTCCTTGCGCAAGGTGCCGTTCGAGGGTGTGAGGTCCGCTGAACCACCCAACAGCTCCGGCAGGGAAGGTCCGAGCGCATTCAACCAGGCCTGCGAGGATTGACGCGTCGCGAGCGCCTTGCCTTCGGCCTGGGTGCGCCCGATGTAGGCGTCGGCGAGATCGGCAAAGCCGCCCGGCAAAACGCCCTCCATGCGGCGTTCCAATTCGGCCGCCAGCGCGGGAAACTCGAGCTTGTAAGCGTCATAACGGCTGCGCCACTCCTGCTCCGCGCGCGCGCCCTTCTCGCGCCTGTCCCAGGCGGCGCGAATGTCGGCGGGAATCTCGAACGGCGGCGATGTCCACCCCAGATTCAGGCGCGTCGCGGCAATCTCCTCATTGCCCATGGCTTCGCCATGCATGGATGCCGTCCCCTGCTTGTTGGGAGCGCCCCAGCCGATGACCGTCTTGGCGCAGATCAGCGAGGGCCGGCCGGTTTCGGCGCGCGCCGCGGCCAGCGCGGCCGCGATGGCGGCGCTGTCCTGGCCGTCGACATGGCGCAGCACGTGCCAGCCATAGGCCTCGAAGCGCTCGGCCGTGTCGTCGCCGAACCAGCCCTTCACTTTGCCATCGATGGAGATGCCGTTGTCGTCGTAGACCATGATGAGCTTGCCGAGCTTCTGCACGCCGGCGAACGAAGCCGCCTCATGCGAGATCCCTTCCATCATGCAGCCGTCGCCGAGGAAGACATAGGTGTGATGATCGATGATGCTGTGGCCGGGGCGGTTGAAGGCGGCGGCCAGAGACCTCTCGGCCAAGGCCATTCCCACGCCATTGGCAAAGCCCTGGCCCAGCGGCCCGGTGGTGGTCTCGATCCCCAGATGCAGCTCGCGCTCCGGGTGACCCGCGGTCTTGGAGCCGAACTGGCGGAAATTCTTGATCTCCTCGATCGACAGCGGATACCCCGTCAGGTGCAGCACCGAGTACAGCAGCATCGAGGCATGGCCGTTCGACAGCACGAACCGGTCGCGGTCCCACCAGCCAGGATTGCCGGGGTTGAATTTCAGTACGTCCCGCCACAGCACCTCGGCAATGTCCGCCATCCCCATGGGCGCGCCTGGATGGCCCGAATTGGCCTTTTGGACGGCATCCATCGACAGGGCTCGAATAGCGTTGGCAAGGTCGCGTCGGGTGGTCATGAGCGCACTCATTTAACAAGTGTGGGGGGAGGGAGAAACGGGCTATTGTCCCCGATGCGCCCTTCGCCAGCAATGCCACGCTATTTGTGCGGTATTTCGTGTAGGACGGCGCGCGGCCGTGATGCGGGTCGCGAATTGACGACGGAACGCGTTCACACAAATGTAGTCTCTTTATGTATAACGCAATCAACCGCCGTCATGACCCAGTTCACCGTCGCCGCAAAGGCGCTTTGTTACCATTTTAAGCATGCAAATTCTACAAATCACCGACCCCCATCTCTACGGCAGCGCCTCCGGCCGGCTGCGCGGAGTAGAGACCGATTCGAGCTTGCGCGTGGCGCTCGACGATGCGTTCGCGCGCGTTCCGGATTATGCGGCGGTGTTGGTCACCGGTGATTTGGTACAGGACGACAGCTCCGGCTATCTGCGTTTTCGCAGCATCTTCGGCAGCCTCGATAAGCCCGTGCTGTGCATTCCCGGCAATCACGACGAACCCGAGGCCATGCGCCGGGAACTGAACGGCGCGCCGTTTCAGATTGGCGGAACGTACCAGGCCGGCGGCTGGCAATTCGTCATGCTCGACAGCTACGACCCTGGACACGTCGGTGGGCGCCTGACGCCGAACGAGCTCGCGCGGCTCGATGCGGCGCTCGCCGAATCGCCCCAGCATGCCATGGTGTGCCTGCACCACCATCCCATTGCCATGGGCAGCCGTTGGTTGGATACGGTGGGCCTCGCCGAGCCGGAAGCGTTCTGGCGGGTCATCGACTCCCACGCCCACGTCCGTGCCGTGGTGTGGGGACATGTGCACCAGGTCTACGACGGCCGGCGCGGCGACGTTCGCCTGTTCGCAACTCCATCCACCGGCGCGCAGTTCCTGCCCAAGAGCGATCGCTATGCGGTCGACTCTCGGCCGCCGGCGTACCGGCAATTCGACTTGCACCCCGACGGCGGCATCGACACCGCGGTGCACTGGGTCGAGTCGCTGCCGATGCGCCAGTCGCTTGCCCGCTAGCCTCGCCCCCCGCTCGCAGCTGCGTTCCTCCCGGCTCGGCCTGCTGTTATGCGGCCTGTTGCTCTGCGTCACCGTACGCGCCGACGGCGCCCTGCATTCACTGTGGGAGATCCACGGCAAGCACAACACGGTGTATCTGCTCGGTTCCATTCACGTGCTGCGCCCGGGCGACTATCCGCTGGCTCCGGCGGTGCTCGAGGCCTACGCCCATGCCGGCTCGCTGTTCATGGAAGTGAATCTCGAGGAGATCAATTCGGAAGAAGTGCAGTCGGAAATGCTCGCGAGCGCGCTGCTGCCCGAGGGTAAGACTCTGCCCGACGTCCTGGGCAGGCAGCGCTATGAACGGGCCCTCGCGCTGGCCCACGAGATCGGCGTGGACCTCGCCACCTTCGACCCATTTGCACCCTGGTTCGCCGCCGAGGCCATTTCCGAGCTGCAATTGACGCAGCTTGGGTTTCAACCGGAGAACGGCGTCGAAATGTACTTCATGGAGCGGGCGCGCACCGACGGCAAGAGCGTCGCGGGACTCGAAACCGTCCACGATCAGATCTCGGTGTTCCAGAACATGTCCTGGGACGCCCAGGCCGACTACTTGGTATCGAGCCTCGAACAGGCGCACGACCTGCCCCAGCAGGTGGATTCCATGGTGCGCGCCTGGCAGCGCGGCGACACGAAGTGGTTCGAGAGCGAGCTGCAGTCCGACCTCGGCCGCGATTCCACGCTCTATCAATCGGTTCTAGGGGCGCGCAACCGCAAATGGGTGCCCAAAATCGAAGCCCTGCTCAACGAGGACAAGAACTATCTGGTGATCGTCGGCACCGGCCACCTGTCCGGGCAGGGCAGCGTGGTCGAATTGCTCAAGAAGGACGGGATCGTCGTCACTCAGCGGTAGCTGCTGGTACCTCGGCGCAAAGACTTTGGCCGGCAAGCATTGCGCCGCGGTATTGGCTCGGCCTTCTACAGCAACCTGCCGAACCGGTGGCCAGTTCGGCAGGTTGAGTAAACGTCGTTCTCGACTCGAGGACTACTGCTCGTCGGGCGCCGGGCCGCCCGCTTTCCGACTCTGCATGCGAGCCGCCATCTGAGCCTGCAGCGTGGCGAGCTGGGTTTGCTGCGCCGGCGTCAGGATCTTGTATATCTGGGCGCGGATATTGGCCTGCTGAGTCATCATCTGCGCCGACAGCGAGCCGTGAGTCTCGCTCACCTGCGCGGCGATGCTCGAGTAGTTCGCATCGGTGGGCTGGGTCTGCTGCAGCTTCTGCATGTTGGCATGCATCTGCTGATGCAGGCTCTGCATCTCCGGACGCGCTGCCGTCATGATGGCCTTGACCTGCGCCTTTTGCGCGTCGCTCAATCCCAGCTTGCTCAGCAGGTGCCACGGCCCTCGGTGATGATGCCACCCATGGTGTCCGGCAGGCGCCGTGGGTTCGGTGGCGGTGGTGGTTGTCTGGGCACTCGCAATGGACATGCCGGCGGCGGCTGTCAGCACCGCTCCGGCCGTCAGCAGCGTTGCCGTCAGCAAATTGCGAATCGATTTCATGTTCCTTGCTCCGATCGGTTGGGGATAGACGCCGATATCCTAAGCCCAGCCACTGCAAACAAGTGTCACAGAGAAGGCAACGTTCTGTTAAGAATTGTGAATTCCCGCACCGGCGCCTAAGGTGGCCTCCGGGTGTGCCAAAGTAGGGGTACGTATGACGCTCTCCAACCCACCGGCCGCGGACAATAACCAGGCGCGCGATGCGCGCGTTCTGCTGGTCGACGATGACCGCGAACTTTGTCAAATGCTCACCGAATACCTGAACGCCGAGCACTTCGAGGTGAAGAGCGTGCACGACGGCGGCGACGCGCTGGAAGAGCTGCAAGCCGGCAATTATGAAATTCTGATTCTCGATGTGATGTTGCCCAGCGTCGGCGGCTTCGACGTGCTGCGCAAACTGGGGGCATCCTACCAGACGCCGATCTTGATGCTCACGGCGCGCGGCGACGATGTCGACCGCATCGTCGGCCTCGAGCTCGGCGCCGACGACTACTTGAGCAAGCCCTTCAATCCGCGCGAACTGGTGGCGCGCATTCGCGCCATCCTGCGCCGCGCCAGCAGCCGGGCTTCGCGCGGCAGCGCGCCCGACGAGCTCATCGTCGGCCCCATCACCCTGAATACCGGCACTCACCTGGTGCACGTCGCGGGCAAGCCCGTGCCGCTCACCGGCGCCGAATTTCGCGTGCTCGAATTGCTGATGCGCTCCGCGGGGCAGGTGATCTCGCGCGAAGCGATGACCGAGCAGGCGCTCGGCCGCAAGCTCGTGGCCTACGACCGCAGCATCGACACCCACATCAGCAATCTGCGCCGCAAGCTCGATCTCGAGGCGGGCAAGAATCCCGAGATCAAGAACGTCCGCGGTTCGGGCTACACGCTCACCTGGGCCCATGCATAGCCTGTTCCTGCGGATCTTCATGCTGTTCTGGGTCGCGATGGCGCTCATCGTCGGCGGCAGCATCGCCGTCATATTCACCATCACCGCGCGCGAGTACGAGGCCCCCGAGCTGCAGCGCCGGCCGTCCGTCGCCATCCAGGCGTCCGAAGTTCTGGCGCACGGCGGTATCGGCGCATTGAAGAATTGGCTGAGCGCCAACAAGAATGCCATCAAGGATCGCGATCTCTACATCATCGGCCCGGATGGTGCAGACATCCTGGGCCGGCGCCTGACCGAAGCCGCGGCGCGGCGCCTGGAGTACTTCAATCGGGACGAATCAGCCAACCGCGACGATCTCGGCAATCGCGAGGCGCCCGCCAATCGCGAGGCGCCCGCCATTCGCGATTCCTCCGGCAACCGCGACGCCGGCATTTTTGGATCCCGGCCGTTCAGGCCGCCCCCCGGAAATTTCCGCCCCAGCCGGGCCGCGCCGCAAATAGTCTCCGCCGACGGCACGGCCTATACCGTGCTGCTGGTGCCGCGGCGCCCCAGCATCTTCGGCGCGCTGAGCCTGCCGGGCATATCGCTGGCCATTCTGTGCATCGCGCTCGCGGTGAGCGCCCTGACCAGCTGGTGGCTGGCGCGGCACCTGAGCGCGCCCATTCGGCGCATCCAGGAAGGCGCGCGTGCGCTCAGCACCGAGAGTCTCGACGTGCGCGGCGGCGCGGGACTTCGGGTCAGCGCCGGACTCGAAGGACGCAAGGACGAGCTCGCCGTGCTTGCGCGGGATTTCGACGCCATGGCGGACCAGCTGCGCGCCAATCGCGGTGCCATCACGCAGCTGCTGCGCGACATCTCGCACGAGCTGCGCTCGCCCCTGGCGAGAATGCGCGTCGCCTTGGGGCTGGCCCGCCAGCCGCCCGCCGATCTGTCGCGCCAGCTGGACCGCCTGGAGCGGGAGATCGAGCGTCTCGATTCGCTGATCAGCCAGGTTCTCAAGCTCGCGCGCCTGCACGGGACCGATGCGCCGTTTGCGCGCGAGGCGTTCGATCTCGACGAAGTGATCGAGGAAGTGGTGCGCGACGCGAACTTCGAAGGCGCCGTCAAGAACTGCAGAGTGCGGCTCGGGGGCGCGGCAAGCACTGCCGTCCAGGGCAACCGCGACCTGGTGCGAAGCGCCATCGAGAACGTGCTGCGCAATGCCGTGCGCTACAGTCCGCAGGATTCTCCCGTGGACGTATCCGTCGCGCGCTCCGACTCGGGCGTCACCATCCTGATTCGCGACGGCGGCCCGGGAGTTCCGGAGCGGGACTTGGAGCGCATATTCGAGCCTTTCTATCGGGTGGCTGAATCCCGCGACCGCGATACCGGCGGCGAAGGCATCGGGCTCGCCATCACCGCGCAAGTCATGAAGGCGCACGGAGGGTCGGCCAAAGCGGCCAATCGCCAGGGCGGCGGCCTCGAAGTGCGGTTGAGCTTGCCCGCGGAGGCCCTCGCTGTTTAGAGTGCCCGCCACTGCACGGGAGAAGCCATTGAGTTTGTATCAGGAAGCCTGCAAGTACATACCGGGCGGCGTGAATTCGCCCGTGCGCGCCTTCCGCGGTGTCGGCGGCGAACCGATTTTTTTCAAAAAAGCGGCGGGCGCCTACGCAACCGCCGCCGATGGGCGCCGCTTCATCGATTACGTCGGATCCTGGGGCCCGATGATTCTGGGCCATGCCCATCCGCAGGTGATCAAAGCCGTTCAAGACGTGGCCGCCGACGGCCTGTCCTTCGGCGCGCCCACCGAGCTGGAAACACGGCTCGCCCGCCGCGTCGTCGAATTGGTGCCGTCCATGGAGTTGGTGCGCTTCGTCAGCTCGGGAACCGAGGCGACCATGAGCGCGATCCGTCTGGCGCGCGGCTTCACCGGTCGCGACACCATCGTGAAGTTCGAAGGCTGCTATCACGGCCATTCCGATTCACTGCTCATCAAGGCTGGCTCCGGGGCCCTGACGCTCGGTGTCCCCACCTCGCCCGGTGTGCCCAAGGCGCTGGCGCATCACACCGTCACCTTGAGCTTCAACGACGCGGATCAGGTGCGGGAGGCATTCCGGCAGATCGGCGGCCAAATCGCCTGCGTCATCGTCGAGCCGGTCGCCGGCAACATGAACTGCGTGCCCCCGGCGCCGGGATTTCTCGAGACCCTGCGCAGCGAGTGCGACCGTGCCGGCGCATTGCTGGTATTCGATGAAGTGATGACCGGATTTCGGGTCGCCTTGGGCGGCGCACAGGCGCTCTACGGCGTGCGCCCCGACCTCACCACGCTCGGCAAGATCATCGGCGGCGGCATGCCGGTCGGCGCCTTCGGCGGCCGGCGCGACATCATGCAGCACCTGGCGCCCCTGGGTCCGGTCTATCAGGCAGGCACTCTGTCCGGCAACCCCGTGGCCATGATCGCCGGCATCACCACGCTCGAGCTCGTGTCCGCACCCGGTTTCCACTCGAGGCTCCAAGCCGCGACCGACGAACTGATCCGCCGGCTGCGCGAGTCGGCGCACGGCGCCGGCATCCCGCTCGCGACCAATCATGTCTGCGGAATGTTCGGAATTTTCTTCACCGACCAGCCCGGCGTCGACCGTTACAGCCAGGTCATGGCCTGCGACGTCGAGCGCTTCAAGCGCTTTTTCCACGGCATGCTGGCCGAGGGCGTCTATCTCGCGCCCAGCGCCTTCGAGGCCGGCTTCCTGTCCGCCGCGCATACCTCGGCCGACATCGACGCCACCATCGCCGCGGCAACCCGCGTGTTCGCGAGTTTGAAGGGATGAGCCTGCGGACATGGCGCGACACCGCATAAACTCATCGAACGACGTTTCCGCGGAAACGCGCGCCGCCAGCGGTTTCGCCTAGCCATGCGCGCGTTCGCCTGGTTTTTGGTGGTGATACTGCTCGCCGGGTTGATCGGCGCGTGCATCGCCTACCCCGCCTACGAGCTGACCTCCACCTTTGCCAATTGGGCGTTTCACCGGGTCGCCAGCCGCATCGCCATGCTGGTGCTTCTCGCCGGGCTGGTTTGGCTGTGCCGACATTTGAATCTGCGGCACATACCCGACTTCGGCTACGGCCTGCCGTGGCGCCGATTCATCCGAGTATCGCTGCTCTGGGGAGCGGTCGGCATGGCGACGGCAGGTGTCGGCGCCGCCTTCCTGCTCACCACCGGTCTTCGCATCCGGGACGCGCAATTCACGGCGTCGGCGGCGAGCTTCCTGCACATCTTTCTCGTCGGCGTGGGATCGGGCATCAGCGTCGCTCTGCTCGAGGACACCGTGTTTCGCGGCCTCATGTACACGGCCATCGAACGCGAATCGGGCGCGTGGACAGCCGCCCTGCTGACGGCACCGCTGTTTGCCGTTCTGCATTTCTTCGCCAAGGTCAGAATCCCTGACGCCGACCTGGGTTGGGGCAGCGGCTTCGATTTACTGAGGCTCTCCTTCGCACCCCTGGGCCATCCCTCACTGGTGTTCGATTCCTTCCTGTCATGGCTGACCGTGGGATTGATCCTGAGCTTGACGCGCGCGCTGAGCGGCAATATCGCCGTGGCCATCGGCCTGCACGCCGGCTGGGTGATAGTGCTGCGTATGCTGCAGCAGGCCACGACGAGCGGCTCCTCATCCGCTTACTCCGCCTGGGTGGGCCGCTTCGACGGCTTGCTGGGATACTGGCTGCTGCCCTGGGGCGCGGCCATCGCCGCGGCGCTTTGGCTCACGCGCGCGTCCTGGGTTCCGTATGCCCGAGGGTCCGCCCGCGCCCTTCCCGGTCCCTAGCGCCGTTCCTTGTCCCCAGGGATGCGCGGTGCTAGTGTTGAGCGCATCTTAGCGACGGGTTCGCACCGTTTCGAGCAATATTCAGGAGGACATCATGCCTTCGTTTCCCACTTGCGCGAAAGGCGCTCTCCTCGCCGCAGTCTCGCTGTTGAGTGCCTGCGCCACCGTCTCCGATGCGGATCTCGCTCAACCCAATTTCGGTAGGCAGGTATTCCCGCACTTCGACGCATCGGTCGATCCGGATCCCATGGCCTTGTCGAATGGGATCTATGCGTCGCCCTCAATTCAAGATCGCTGCTACCGCTGCTCCTCGTGGTCTCAATTCAATAGCTGGTCAAGTTGGACGCCGTAACGGCGCGGCGGAATCGGCAACGCGCCACTCACGACCTCTTTCGCGACTAGGCCTCTTTCGCGACTAGGCCTCTTTCACGACTGGGCCTCTTTCACGAGAGGACCGAGCATGTCCAGCCTCTCGATCGGATCGTCGAGCTCCAAGCATTTTTGCTTGTCGGTCGGGGGAATCGGCAGGATCTCGGCCAGGCGGTGCCCCACCCATGCCGCATCGTCCAGGCGCAGCTCGATGCCGGTATACACCTCTCCCAGCTGCGGCAAGACGTCCTTCAACAATTCCGATAAGCGCGCATGCCTCGAAGGCACCGCCACCGCAGGCTCGGGCGCCAGCCAGCCGACTTCGGCCAGATTCAGTCCATCCGCCTGACGGCCGCGGCTGAGAATTCGAAACCGCCGCTCACCGACACAGGACAGCCCCAGCAGACCGTCCGACAGCTGGTGAAAATCGACGATCTTCGCGAGAGTACCCACATCGAAGGTCTCCGCAGGACCCACCTCCTGGCCCTCGCGAATCAATGCCACTCCGAAGGATTGGCTGCCGCGCATGCAGCGCCGCACCATGTCGACATAGCGGGTTTCGAATATCCGCAGCGGCAGTGCGCCGCCGGGAAACAGCACGATATTGAGGGGGAACAAGGCAATCGAATTCTCTTCCGCCGAGTTCACTTCCGCGCCCGCAGTGCGGCGAGCAGCTTGTCGTGCAGCCCGCCAAATCCGCCGTTGCTCATGACCAGGACGTGATCGCCCGGGCGGCTGTCCTCGACCAGCCCCCTGACCAGGGAGTCCACATCCGCGGCGAGGCGCGCGCGCTCGCCCAGTCCCGCCACGGCGCCGGGCAGATCCCAGCCCAGATCCGGCGAGTTCAAAAACCAGGTGCGATCCGCCGCCGCCAGGGACAGTGCCAATTGGTCGCGATGCACGCCGAGCTTCATCGTGTTCGAGCGGGGCTCGAGCACGGCGACGATGCGCGCGCCGCCCACCCGCTCCCGCAATCCGCGCAGGGTCGTGTCGATGGCCGTGGGATGATGCGCGAAATCGTCGTACACCGTGACCTGGCCGACGACGCCGCGAATTTCCATGCGCCGCTTGACCCCGCGGAAGGTATTGAGCGCCTGTGCCGCGCGCTGCGGCGGCACGCCGGCGTGGTGTGCCGCTGCAATCGCCGCCAATGCATTCATGACATTGTGCTCGCCGAGCAGCGTCCAGTTCACCTCGGCCACCGTCTCTGCGCGCCGTTGCACCGCGAAGCGGCTCGCGGCCGATCCCGGCGCAATCAGCGCACTCCAATCGGCGCCCGCCATGTCGGCGCCCGCCATGTCGGCGCCGCCGGCGCCCTGCGCCCTCACCAATCCGAAGGTTTCGCGGGGTGTCCAGCAGCCCATGCTCAAAGTGGCCGCAAGTTCGGCATCCTCCCCATTGACGATCACCCGCCCGGCAGCCGGCACCGTGCGCAGCAGCTGATTGAACTGGCGGCGGATCGAGGCGACATCGGGATAGATATCGGCGTGGTCGTATTCCAGATTATTGAGAATGGCGGTACGGGGACGGTAGTGGACGAATTTGGCCCGCTTGTCGAAAAACGCGGTGTCGTACTCATCGGCTTCGATGACGAAGAACTTTCCCGCACCCAGGCGGGCGCTGCAATCGAAATTGCTCGGCACTCCGCCGACCAGGAAGCCGGGCTCGAGACCCGCGTCCTCGAGTATCCACGTGAGCATGGACGTGGTCGTGGTCTTGCCGTGGGTGCCGGCCACCGCGATCACGTGTTGATGGCGCAGCACCTGCTCGGCCAGCCACTGTGGCCCCGACACATACGCCATGCCGCGATCCAGCATGGCCTCGACCACCGGGCTGCCGCGGCTCAGGGCATTGCCGACCACCACGATATCGGGCGCTAAATCCAGCTGATCGGCGCCGTAGCCTTGAACGAAATCGATGCCGAGAGCCTCGAGCTGAGTGCTCATGGGCGGGTACACATTCAGATCCGAGCCGGTCACCCGAAACCCGGCGGCTTTGGCGATCGCCGCCACGCCCCCCATGAAGGTGCCGCCGATGCCCAGGATATGGATGTGCATGTGCATGCTCATGCGGCCGGCCGCAGGCCCTGCTCCACCGCGATCGACAGCAGCAGATACCCCACGCTGACCGCGATCCCGAGGCTCAAGCCCGAGTCCAGAGCGACGCGCCAAATGTTGGCGCAGGCAAGCAAGTACCAGATCAATCCGGCCAACATCAGCACTCGAAGCGGCTCCGAGGCCAGACCCTCTCCGACGACCTGGACCAATGAGCCCAACGGGTACAGGACGAGTTCCACAATCACCTCCACGCCCAGCAACGCGATGCCGGTCTGCAGAAAGCGGTGACGGCGGCGACCCAGAGCCAGCACCGCCCAGGCAAAGCCCAGCGGCAGCAGCACGCTCAGCACGATGCGGGCCGTCATTCGATCATTCGAGACCGGCGGCAGGAAGGCGCTCAGCACCTCGAGCAGCGCCGCCGCGCCCGCCACCAAGCCCAACAGAAACAGCGACGCCGGCAACTGCGCCGGAGAACGCCTCCACAGAGCAATGTCCCAAAATGCCTTCGCGAGTCTCAGCATCGTCCAATTCAGTCATAATCGATTCCAAATTGTACACGCGGATCAGTGATATGCCCGACGCGATTTGGATCGATAAGGACGACCAGCTGGCGGCCCTGGCGCGCAGCCTCGAGGCGCAGGCGTCGATCGGGGTCGATACTGAATTCCTGCGCGAACGCACCTTCTTTCCCAAGCTGTGCCTGCTGCAACTGGCCGCCGGCGGCACGATCTGGTGCATCGACACGCTGCGGATCGGCAGCCTCGAGCCTTTGATCGCCGCTCTGACCCGGGCGGCGGCGCGCAAAGTGATTCACGCCGCGCGCCAGGACCTCGAGGCGGTGTACCTGTCGACCAAGCACATCGTCAGCCCGGTATTCGACACTCAGATCGCCGCCGGCTGCATCGGCCTCAAGCCGCAAATCGGCTATGCGGAACTCGTCAAGACGCTGCTGGACGTCACCGTGCCGAAGGGCCAGACGCGCACCGATTGGTCCAAGCGGCCGCTCACGCCGGCCCAGCTCGAGTACGCGGCGGACGATGTGTTATACCTCGGCGAGGTCGCCGACCGCCTCGAGCTGCGGCTGCGCGAGCTCGGGCGCCGGCACTGGGTCTTGCAGGACTGTCTGGCGCTCGAGGACAGGCATCTCTACGAGCCCGATCCCGCGCAGGCCTGGGCGAGGCTGCGCGGCCTCGCGCAGCTTGCTCCGGCAGTGCGCGCCCGCGCCAAAGCCATTGCCGTGTGGCGCGAGAAAGTGGCGCGCTCGCGGGATCTGCCGCGCGCCTGGATACTGGCCGACGCAGCGATTTTCTCCGTCGCCGAAGGCGCGGCGCCGCCGCTCAACGACAGCCTCGCGGCGAGTCTCGAGGAGGCGCTGCGGCACGCGCCGCTCGATGGCCAGGGTGAGGAACCCATGCAGGATGCGCGCCCGACTCCCGAGCAGAAGACCCTGATCGAGCGGCTGGGCAAGATCGTCGATGCGCGCGCCCTCGAACTCGAGGTCAGTGCCGAAGTCCTCGCGCCGCGCGGCGAGCTCAAGGCCCTTGCCCTGCGCGCCGGCACCGGCACGCCGCCGGATACGCACGCGCTGACGGGCTGGCGCAGGGATGAAATCGGCAGCCGGCTGCTCGACGCCATGAGTTGAGCCCGCCTGTGGCGGGCCTGGGCCGATCCGCGCCGCACCCTTCAGGGGCTGGCGCGCACCGCTCGTTCGATGCTCTTGAACACGCTGTCCACGTCAGCATCCGCGTCCACGATGCGCAGCAATCCGGCGGCTTCGTAGTACTTGATCAAGGGCTTGGTCTGCGCCTCGTACACCTCGAGGCGTTTGCCGATGACCTCTTCCTTGTCGTCCGGCCGCTGGATGAGGCGGTGCGTGTCGCCGCACTGCGCGGAATGCGCGGCCGCGCCGGGCGGCGAGGTATGCACGTTGAACACCTGGCCGCAGTCCTGACAGACTCTGCGGCCGGTCAAGCGCTTGAACAAAATGCCCAAATCCAGGCTCATGAGCACCACCGACTCGAGCGGGGTGCCGAGAGCTGCGAGCATCTGCTTCAATGCTTCGGCCTGAGCGATGTTGCGGGGAAAGCCATCCAAGATGAAGCCTCGGGCGGCGTCCGGCCGGCCGATGCGCTCGCGGATCATGCCGAGCACGGTGGCATCGTCGACCAGCTTCCCCGAGTCCATGGCGGCCTTGGCGCGCAGGCCGAGTTCGGTCCCCTTGGCGACTGCCTCGCGCAATAGGTCGCCGGTCGATATTTGCGGTATCCCGAAGGCCTTGACCAACAGCTGCGACTGTGTGCCCTTTCCCGACCCGGGCGCTCCCAATAGAACTATGCGCATGATTCTCAGTGTGTTGAAACCGCGCTACCGTACCTTTGGCCGGCGCGGTCGTCAAACCCAGGCCGATCGGCTATTCTGCGCGCCTTGCATCGCGGGGGCCCCATGAAGAACGCGTTCTATGCACAATCGGGCGGAGTGACCGCCGTCATCAATGCCTCGGCCTGCGGCGTGATCGAAACGGCGCGCCGGCACCGCGACAAGATCGCCAAGGTGTATGCCGGCCGGCACGGTATCATCGGCGCCCTGACCGAGGACATGATCGACACCAGCAAGGAGAGCCGGGCCGCGATCGCCGCGTTGCGCCACACGCCGGGCGGCGCCTTCGGATCGGCACGCTACAAGCTGGCCGGAATCGACAAGAATCGCGCGCAGTACGAGCGCTTGATTGACATATTCCGTGCACACGGCATCGGCTATTTCTTCTACAACGGCGGCAACGACTCCATGGATACGGCGCAAAAGGTGTCCGAAATCGCCGTGCAGATGGCATACCCCATCACCTGCATCGGGATCCCCAAGACCGTCGACAACGATTTGCCCGTCACCGATTGCTGTCCTGGGTTCGGCTCCGCGGCCAAGTACATCGCCGTGTCCACGCGCGAAGCTGCGCTCGATGTGGCCTCCATGGCGCGCACCTCCACCAAGGTGTTCGTGCTCGAGGTCATGGGCCGCCATGCCGGGTGGATGGCCGCCGCCGGCGGTCTGGCCGGCGAAAAAGCCGGCGATGCCCCGCACATCATCTTGTTTCCCGAGATCGAATTCGACCGCGAGCGTTTCCTGGCCAAGGTCAAGCTCAGCGTGGACAAGCACGGCTACTGCGTCGTCGTCGTCTCCGAAGGCGTGCGCGGACCCGACGGCAAGTTTCTCGCCGAGGCGGGCACCAAGGACGCGTTCGGCCACTCGCAGCTGGGCGGAGTGGGACCGGTGGTCGCGCAAATGACCCAGCAAGCCTTGGGCTACAAGTTCCATTGGGCGGTGGCCGACTATCTGCAGCGCTCGGCCAGGCACATTGCATCCAAGGTGGACGTCGACCAGGCGTACGCTGTCGGCAAAGCCGCGGTCGAGCTGGCGCTCAAGGGCAGGAACGCGGTGATGCCCGTCATCGTTCGCAAATCATCCAAGCCCTACCGCTGGGGCATCGGCGAGGCGCCCTTGAGCGAAATCGCCAACCGGGAAAAAAAAGTGCCGCGCCATTTCATCACGGCGGACGGCTTCGGCATCACCGCCGCCGCGCGCGCCTATTTGGCGCCGCTCATCGGCGGCGAGGACTATCCGCCCTACCGCCACGGCCTACCCACCTACGTTGCGCTCAAGGGCGCCGCCGTGCGCAAGCGCCTGGCCACGCCGTTTGTGGTATAGTCCTGCTCGCTTTTTTGACCATATAATTAGATTTTTCAATAACATAAGATCCCACCGGAGACTGACCTCATGACTCTTGACTGTGCCCTTTGGCTGGCCATTGCCGCAGGTGTCGTTGCCATCCTCTACGGCGTCATTTCGGTGCGCTGGATTCTGGCGCAGCCCGCGGGCAATGCGCGCATGCAGGAGATCGCCGCGGCGATTCAGGCGGGCGCCAAGGCCTATCTCAACCGGCAGTATTCGACCATCGCCGTGGTCGGGGTCATCCTCTTCGTCGCGCTGGGGTTTGCCCTGGGTTGGGCCACGGCCGGCGGCTTCGCGGTGGGCGCGATTCTCTCCGGGCTTGCCGGCTATATCGGCATGTTCATCTCCGTGCGGGCCAATGTGCGCACCGCGCAGGCCGCGCATTCGGGCATCAACGCCGCGCTCAAAGTGGCTTTCCGCGGCGGCGCCATCACCGGCATGCTGGTGGTCGGCCTGGGGCTGCTCGGCGTCGCCGGCTACTTCCTGGTCATGCAGCGGGTGCTCGGCGATTCGGAAGCCGCGCTGCGCTCCCTGGTCGGCCTCGCCTTCGGCGGCTCGCTGATCTCCATATTCGCGCGCTTGGGCGGCGGCATATTCACCAAGGGCGCCGACGTCGGCGCGGACCTGGTCGGCAAGGTCGAAGCCGGCATCCCCGAGGACGATCCGCGCAATCCGGCGGTGATCGCCGATAACGTCGGCGACAATGTGGGCGACTGCGCCGGCATGGCGGCCGATTTGTTCGAGACCTATGCCGTCACCCTGGTCGCAACCATGCTGTTGGGCGGCCTGGTCATGGTGAACATGGGCCAGCGCGCGGTGCTGTTTCCGCTGGTGCTCGGCGCGATTTCCATCATCTCCTCCATCTTCGGCACCTTCTTCGTCTCGACCCGCGAAGGCGGCAAGATCATGAATGCGCTGTACAAGGGCGTCGTCGTCTCCGCCGTCATATCGGCAATTGCGTTTTATTTCGTCTCCAAGGCCCTCATGGGCGATCAAGCCATCTCCATCTGGCTGTGCACCCTGGTCGGCCTCGCGCTCACCGCCGCCATGATCGTGATCACCGAGTACTACACCGCCACAGAGTACAAGCCCGTGCAGCACGTGGCCGCGGCCTCGCAAACCGGCCATGCCACCAACATCATCGCCGGCCTGGGCGTGTCGATGAAGGCCTGCGCACTGCCCGTGCTCGCGGTCGCTCTGAGCATTTGGGCCTCCTTTCAGCTGGAAGGCCTTTACGGCATCGCTATCGCCGCCACCGCCATGCTGTCCATGACCGGCATGATCGTGGCGCTGGACGCCTACGGTCCCATCACCGACAACGCCGGCGGCATCGCCGAAATGGCGGGGCTGGACAAAAAGGTGCGCGACGTTACCGACCCCCTGGATGCGGTGGGCAACACCACCAAGGCCGTGACCAAGGGCTATGCCATCGGCTCCGCCGGTCTCGCCGCGCTGGTGTTGTTTGCCGACTACACCCACAAACTGGGCGAAGTCCTGGGTCACCCCACGACCTTCGACTTATCGAATCCCGCCGTGATCATCGGCTTGTTCATCGGTGGCCTGGTGCCCTACCTGTTCGCCGCCATGGCCATGGAAGCCGTGGGCCGCGCAGCGGGTGCGGTGGTCAACGAAGTGCGGCGTCAATTCCGCGAGATCAAGGGCATCATGGAAGGCACCGCCAAGCCCGACTACTCGCGCGCCGTCGACATGCTCACCAAGGCCGCGATCAAGGAAATGATCGTGCCTTCGCTGCTGCCCATTCTCGTGCCCATCGTGCTGGTGTTCGTGGTGAATTTCCTCATGGGCCCCGGCACCGGCATCCAGGCGCTCGGCGGCCTGCTGATCGGCACCATCGTCACCGGCCTGTTCGTCGCCATCTCCATGACCACGGGCGGCGGCGCCTGGGATAACGCCAAGAAGTACATCGAGGAAGGTCATTTCGGCGGCAAGGGCTCCGATGCCCACAAGGCCGCGGTGACCGGCGACACCGTCGGCGATCCCTACAAGGACACCGCCGGCCCGGCCATCAACCCGCTCATCAAGATCATCAACATCGTCGCGCTGCTGCTCGTGCCTCTTCTCGGCCGGATGATGTAGTACGTCGTTGGCGCAGTAGCTCAGATGTCGAAGTAGATGGCGTCAGGCTCGGCCGCGCCGTCGCGCGAAGCCACGCGGAGCTCAGGCTCTTTGAGCGATACGCGCGAGCGCGGCGGCACACTTCGGGTCAGGAACACCGAGCCGCCGATGACGCTGTTGGCGCCGACGACGGTCTGCCCGCCGAGCACCGTCGCATTCGCATAGAGCGTGGAGCCGCTCTCCACGGTGGGATGGCGCTTCTTGCCGCGGATGATCTGGCCGCTGGCATCGCGTGGAAATGACAGCGCGCCCAGGGTCACGCCTTGGTACAACTTCACCCCATCGCCGATATCGGTCGTCTCCCCGATCACCACGCCCGTGGCATGATCGATGAAGAAGGCGTCCCCGATGTTCGCTCCCGGATGAATGTCGGCGCCGGTCTTGGAATGCGCCCACTCGGTCATGATGCGCGCCATCATCGGCACGCCCAGGTCATAGATGGCGTGGGCGATGCGATACACGCTGACGGCCAGCACCCCCGGGTAGGCCAGGATGACCTCGTCCAGGTTCGTCGCGGCGGGATCCCCGTCGAATGCGGCCTGCACGTCGCGTATCAGCATGCCGCGGATCTGGGGCAGCCGGCCGAGAAATATTTCCGCCAATTCGTGCGCGCGCGGGGCGCACTCGCCGAATTCAGGCTTTCCCAAGTCTCGTTCGCGCTGCTGCGCCTCGCGCTCGCGCCCGTAGCACAGGCAGTGTTCCATCTCGCGCTCGAGCTTGGGGGCGAGCGCCGCCACGGATTGCCCCACATGCGCCCCGAGATTCTCGTTGCTCAAATCGCGGCGCCCGAAATAGCCCGGGTACATCAGATCGAGCACGGCCTCCAGGATCTCGACGATGGCCTCTCGCGAGGGCAGGTAGCGCTGCGAAATCCGGCGCGCACGCGCATCGCTCCGGTAGCTGTCGAGAAACTCGCCGGTGAGTTGCTCGAGCATGGGGGTGCTGGACGGCGGGTGAGCGACGGCTTTCATGCGGCCCTTCTCAGGCAACCGCCTGCATCTTCTCCACCTCTTCGAACAATCCTTCGAATAGCGCGCCCGACAGGTAGCGTTCGCCCGCATCCGGTAGCACCACGACGATGCTCTTGCCCCGGTGTGCGGGGTCGCGCGCCAGGCGCAGCGCCGCCACCATGGCGGCGCCGCAGGAAATTCCGCTCAGCAGCCCTTCCTCGCGCGCCAGGCGCCGCGCCATCTCGATGGACTCTTCGTTGGTCACTTGCTCGACGCGGTCGATCTGCGACAGATCCAGATTCTTTGGAATGAATCCCGCGCCCAGGCCCTGGATCTTGTGCGGCGAGGGGGTCAGCGGCTGGCCCGCCAATGTCTGGGCAATCACCGGCGAATTCACCGGCTCCACCGCAACCGTGAGTATCTTCTTGCCGCGCGTGCCCTTGATGTAGCGCGAGACGCCGGTGAGCGTGCCGCCCGTGCCGACTCCGCTGACGAAGATGTCGATCTTGCCCTCGGTGTCCTCCCAGATCTCCGGTCCCGTGGTCTTCTCGTGGATGGCCGGATTGGCGGGATTCTCGAACTGCTTCATCAGCAGGTACTTGCCCGGATCCGCCGCCGCCAATTCCTCGGCTTTGGCGATCGCACCCTTCATGCCCTTGGCGCCGGGGGTGAGAATGAGCTTGGCGCCAAAGGCGATCAACACCTTGCGCCGTTCCATGCTCATGGTCTCCGGCATGGTCAGCACGCAGCCATAACCGCGCGCGGAGGCGGCGTAGGCGAGCGCGATGCCCGTATTGCCGCTGGTCGCCTCGACCACCGACATGCCGGGCCGCAATGCGCCGCGCTCCTCCGCGTCCCATACCATGGCGGCGCCGATTCGGCACTTCACCGAATAGGCGGGATTGCGGCCTTCGATCTTGGCGAGCACCGTCGCGCCGCTGCTGGCGTCGAGGCGGTTGATGCGGACCAGCGGCGTGCGGCCGATGGACTTGGTGTTGTCCTCATAAACAGGCATAGGGCACCTCATTGGCTAGTGCCCGATTTTCCTCCTAAGCGCGGCGGGAACGCCATAGAAGTTTGTTATGAGGCCCTGATCTGCGGTTATAAGGCCCCGCCCCCCGGCTCAGGCGGGGATCGGCACCATCGAGAGGGGCTGCGGGCGGCCGACCACGAACCCCTGCACGAAGTCGATGCCCATGTCGGTCACGGTATCGAGCGACAGCTGGTCCTCGACGTGCTCCGCGACGACGCGGAAATTCAGGCTGCGCGACAATTCGATCATGGCCGCCACCATGGCCTGGTTCACGCTGTCCCCGGCGAGGTTGTGGATGAAGGTGCCGTCGATCTTCAAGTAATCCATGGGCAGGGTGCGCAGCGTCGAGAACGAGCTCAGGCCGCTGCCGAAATTGTCCACGGCGAACTCGCATCCCATGCCGTGCAGCACCGCGATGAAGCGCTGCGCATGATCCAGGTTCGCCACCACCGAGCTCTCGGTGACCTCGAAGCAAATGTCGCCCGGATTCGCCCCCGTGTGATCGAAGCAGTCGACGACGAATTCCAGAAAATCCGAATCGCCCAGGGTTTGCCCGGCGACGTTGATCGCCACGCTGCGGCCCGGCGGCAGTTTCATGCCGCCGCGCCCGAGTGCGGACAGCACGGCCTGCACGACCCAGCGGTCGATGTGCGGCATCAGCCGATAGCGCTCGGCGGCCCGAATGAACTCCGCGGGCGGCGCGCCCGGCTGGCCGTTCTCGGACTGCAGCCTCACGAACACCTCGAGCGCCGGACCGCGCAAGCCGTTGCCGCGGGCATGCACGATGGGCTGGTAGTACAGTTCGAACTTGTTGTCGCGCAGCGCTCCCTGCAGCTTCTGCAGCCAATGGATCTCGCCGCTGTGGCGCGCGCTCGCCTCCTCGCGCGCCGAGTACACGTGCACGTGCAAGCCGCCCTGCTTTTTCGCGACGTAGCAGGCGGAGTCCGCCGAATTCATGATGTCTTCGATGGCGCCGCCGCCGCGGCCGATCTCCACCAGGCCGATGCTCACGCCGATGTTGAAGATCTTGTCCTTCCACACGAAGCGATAGTCATTGACGGAACGCACCACGTCGTCGGCGATTTGACGCGCCTTCTCCAGCGGGCAGCCGACCAGCAGCAGCGCGAACTCGTCGCCGCCGATGCGCCCGACGGTGTCCGAGTCGCGCACCGCTTCCTTGATGAGCGAGGCGACCTCGCGCAGCATATTGTCGCCCGCCGTATGGCCGCAGGTGTCGTTCACCACCTTGAAGCGGTCGAGGTCCAGATAGCACAGCGCATGCCCGACATTGCCGGTCTGCGCCGAGTCCATCGCCTCCTGCAGCCGGCGCTCGAATTCGCGCCGGTTCACCAGGCCGGTCAGCGCATCGTGGCTGGCTTGATAGGTCATTTGGCGGGTGAGGCCGCGCAATTCGCTGGTGTCGTGCAGCACGATCACCAAGCCCAGGATCTCCTTGCCGTCGAAGCGCAGCGGCGTGACGCTGATTTCCACCGAGCGCTCGGGGCCCGCATTGCCCGGCACCAGCACGGCGCGCCGTCCCATGGTCACCCGGCCGCCGGTGGCCAATGCCTTGCGCACCGGATCGCCCAAGGAGTGCCGATCCGTCTCATCGACCAGCGAGGCGACCTCCGAGAAGGATCTGCCCATCACTTGATCGAAGCGCTGGCTGAGCAAGCTCTCCGCGGCGTGATTGATGTAGTCGATGCGTCCTTCGGCATCGACCGTGATCACGCTCTCGCCCATGGCATCGAGCGTCACCATGGCGCGCGGCCTCGAGGACACCGCCACCGGCCCGGTCTCCGGCAGCATCTCGAGGGCGGTGAGCAGCAGTGCCGCCTCGCCGGCGCTGTCGATCACGGTGCTCGAGAGCTCCACGCGCGTCACCTGCGCCTGCGCGCCGATCAGCTCGACTTCGTAGCGCGCGGCCGCCGGTTCGCCCTGCAGGCGCCGCTGTAGATTGGCCTGCACCAGCTCGACATATTCCGGCGCGACGAACTCGGTCAAATGCCGGCCGACGACTTCCGGTGCGCTCATGTTGAGCAGCGCCAGGAAGCGCGAGTTGGCGAACAGAATCCGGTCGCGGTGCACCAGCACGGCGTCGTGCACCGTCTCCACCAGCCGCTGGAACAGTTGTTCTCGATCGAGCAGCCGCGCGCCCCGCTGCTCCAGGCTGTCCAGCAGCTCGTTGACGGCGGATCCCAGCCGGCTCAACCCGTCGGTTTTGCCCCCGAGCCCGATGCGTCCGGCCGCGCCGGCCTCGCGAGTGAGCTGCCACACCTGCTGCGCGAAATCACTGACGACGCGTTCCTGCCGCCGCTTCCAGGCGATGAGCAAGGCTACGCCGACCGCCAAAACGGCGGGGGCCAAGAACCACATGACGACGGAAGGCAAGATCAACGCGGACCTCGATGCCGATGAGTCAAAACGACGCTTGCTCTTAGAACCCAGCTCGGGGCGTATACGTCGCGAAACATCGTGACCCCAAGAATAGCGCACAGGCATGGCATAGCCTGTGGAAATTGACCATAATCAGCGGCCTTAAATAAGCCGCGAGACATCATGGATACGTTGGCCGCTCGTCGACAAATGGTGGATCAACAGATACGCACTTGGGAGGTGCTCGACCCGCGTGTGCTCGATGTGCTGGCGGCGGTGCCGCGCGAAGCCTTCGTGCCCGCGCCGTACCGCGAGCTCGCGTTTGCCGATGCGCCGATTCCCATCGGATTCGGCCAGACCATGCTGGCGCCGAAGCTGCAGGGGCGCATACTGCAGGCGCTCGGAGTCGGCGCCGCGGACAGCGTCCTGGAAGTCGGCAGCGGCACCGGCTATCTGTCGGCCTGTTTGAGCTTGCTCGGCGCATCGACGCGCTCGATCGACATCCATGCCGGGCTCGTTGCCGCAAGCGCGCAGAACCTGCGCGCGGTGCCGCAGGCCCGTGTGCAATTCGAGCTGCGCGATGCCTTCGACACGGCGCCCTTGGGCGAGTACGACGTCGTCGCCGTGACCGGCTCACTGCCGGTATATGACAAGCGCTTCGAGCGCGCGCTGCGCATCGGCGGCCGCTTGTTCGCCATCGTGGGCGCGCCGCCGGTGATGGACGCCACCCTGGTACGGCGCGTCGATGAGAACGAGTGGATCCGCGAAAGCCTGTTCGAGACTGTCATCGAACCGCTGATCAACGCCGCCGCGGCACAGAAGTTCGTGTTCTGATGATCAAGCAAATCACCCCGCAGGAGTTCGTGGAACGGCGCGCCGGGGGCGCCGAAATGACGCTTCTGGACGTACGCGAGGACTGGGAAACAGCCTTGGCGCGGGTGCCGGTGGACGTTGTGCACATCCCCATGGGGCAGATCCCGGACCGTCTCGCCGAGCTCGACCCGCAGCGGGAAACCGTCGTGATCTGCAAATCCGGAGGCCGCAGCCAGCAAGTGGCCGGATTCCTGTCCGCCCGCGGCTTTGCGTCGGTATCGAACCTGGCGGGCGGCATTCTTGCCTGGTCGCGAGACTTGGACCCGCGGATACCGCAATATTGACCGCCCCCAAGCAGGGCCCTTGACTCGTAGGTGATATGGTTATATATAACACTATATAACCCATGCCAGGCTGGCGAATGGATGACCATGAAGCGATTGCTGACCCTCGTTGCCCTGTTTGTCTGTGTGAGTCCGGCTCCCGCGGCCGATCTGCTTGCGGTGTACCAGCGCGCGCTGCAGAACGATCCCCAGCTGCGCGAGGCGGAGGCGACTCGCCTGGCAGCCCTGGAAGCCAAGCCCCAGGCGCTGTCGGCGCTGCTGCCGCAACTCTCCGGCAGCGGCGTCGTGACCCGCGAGAAAGACCTCGGCCCGACCAATACCACCGAACCCGTCAGCGCCCCCGGGGCCCCGACGGTACTCGAAAGCTTTCCCTTCGACGGCCGGGTGGACACCACGACGCACCGCTACGGCATCGACCTCCGGCAGAACATCTTTCGCTGGCAGAATTGGGTAGCGCTGAAGAGCGCCGATGCCCAGGTGGCGCAGGCCGAGGCGGACTATCAAGCCGCCCAGCAAGATTTGATGGAGCGCGTGTCGCAGCGCTACTTCGACGTGCTCGCCGCCCAGGACGATCTCGAGGCGCAGCAGGTCGCGTTGACGTCGATCCAGCGCCAGCTCGATCAGGCTGAGTCGCGCTACAAGATCGGCCTGATCGCCGTAACCGACGTGGAAGAGGCGCGCGCCGCCCACGACAGCGGCGCGGCGGCGGTCATCGCGGCGAAGCGCACCCTGGCCTCCACTCAGGAGCTATTGCGAGAGATCACCGGCGAAGGCTTCGACTTCCTGGCGCGCCCCATCGAGCCATTCGAACTCGCAAACCCCGATCCCATAAACGAGGACCGATGGGTCGAAATGGCCCTGCAGCAGAATCTAGCGCTGGTTTCCAGCCGCCTGGCAGCCGACATCGCGCGCGAAAACGTCAGCAACGCGCGCGGCGGCCATTTCCCCTCTCTCGACCTTGTGGGAAGCCGCTACAAGGACATCACCAACGGCACGGACACCTTCACCGACGGCACCTCCGCGGGCGGTACCACGCTGGATCAAGCCCAGCGAACCATCGGCCTGCAGCTGACCTTTCCCTTGTATTCCGGGGGAATGGTGTCCTCGCAAGTCCGCCAGGCCGTGTACCAGCATCGTGCGGCCAAGGAGAGAGTGGAGCGGGTGGCCCGCCAGACCGAACACGATGCGCGCGATTCCTACCTGGGAGTACTGTCCGAGATATCGCGGGTGAAGGCGCTGCGGCGCGCGGTCGAGTCGAACGCGATCTCGCTGCGCGCCACCGAGTCCGGCTATGAAGCCGGCACACGCACTGCCGTGGACGTTCTGCAATCTCGGCAGCTCTGGGTTCAGGCGCA
This sequence comes from uncultured Gammaproteobacteria bacterium, assembly GCA_963837435.1. GTDB lineage: Bacteria > Pseudomonadota > Gammaproteobacteria > Steroidobacterales > Steroidobacteraceae > Bog-1198. Next base: position 212,302 of record CAWINJ010000002.1, on the reverse strand, counting down.
GACCGACTATTCCCGAAGCCGCTACGACTACATGATGAATGTGATCAAGCTGCAGCAGGCCGCAGGCACTCTGTCCGTGCAGAGCCTCGAGAAGATCAACGCCCTGCTTCGGGATTCGCCGCCGCCGGACCCTGCGGCGCAGAACCCGGCATCAACGGTTCAATGAGTTCGACCAGGCGCGCCACGCTGCCGCGATTCGTCTCGACGATGTGCCGCCCGATGGCGCCGATGCGCCGGCGCTCCTGCGGATCGCCCAGCAGCCGCGCCAGGGCGGCCGCCAGTTCCTGGGCGTCCCGCACCTGCTGAGCGGCCCCCTGGTTCAGCAGGAGCCGCGCGATGTCCTTCCCATTGAAGTAATACGGCCCCGTCAGCACCGGCAATCCGAGCGACGCGGGCTCGAGCAGATTGTGGCCGCCGATCGGCACCAGGCTGCCGCCGACGAAGGCTGCGTCGGCCGAGGCGTACAGCGACCCGAGCTCCCCCACCGTGTCCACCAGCATGACCTGAGCGGCGGCCCCAGGCTCCATCCCACCAGGCTCGCTGCCGCCACCGCCGCTGCGCCTGGTGAAGCGCATCTGCCGGCGCATCAGCAGTTGCGCCACCGCCTCGAAGCGGTCCGGATGCCGCGGCACCAGCAGCAGCAAGGCGTCGGGCTGGCTGGCGAGCAATCGCGAGTGCGCCGCCAGCACCTGCTCCTCCTCGCCCGCGTGCGTGCTGCCGGCAATCCAGATCGGTCGCGCGCTGCCGAATGCCAGGCGCAGGGCGCGACCCTGCTGCAGCGCCTGCTCCCCGAGATTCAGGTCGAACTTGATATTGCCGACCACGCGGGTTCTGGCGCTTTGTGCGCCGATCCCGACGAAGCGCTGCGCGTCCTCGGCGCTCTGCGCCGCGATGAGCGAGCTGGCGGAAAAAATCCCGCGAAAGAGATTGCCGAAGCGGCGGTAACGCGACACCGACTTGGCCGACAGCCGCGCGCTCGCGAGCACCAGCGGCACGCCCCGGCGTTCGCACTCGGCGAATAAATTCGGCCACAGCTCGGTCTCGATGATGACGGCGAGCTGCGGCCGCACTCGGTCCAAGAATCGCCCCACCGCACCCGGCGTGTCATAGGGCAGGAAGCGCACCTGCACGGCGCCGTCCAACAAGCCGCTGGCCCGCGCCCGCCCCGTGGGAGTGGCCGTGGTCAACACCAGAGGATGGTGCGGATACCGCAGGCGCAGAGCGCGCACCAACGGTGCGGCCGCCGACATTTCTCCCAAGCTCACCGCATGCAGCCAAATGGCCGGCGCCAAGTTCAGACGGGGTCCCCAACCGAAACGCTCCCCCAACCCCTGCCAATAGCCGCGATCCCGCAGACCGCGCCACAGGACCACGCAGAACGCCAGGGGCGCGACGCAGTAAATCAGGGCGGTATAAAGCCGGCGCATCAAGCGGCACCGCGCCCGCCAGTCGCACCCGCCGTCGCACGCGCCGTCGCACCGTAGCCCGCCATGAACCATTCCCAGCACTGCGCGGTATACCGGCCGGGCGGCAGTCCCCGCGATATTTTCACGAGCGAGCGCTGCAGGCGTCGCAAATTGCGCAACGGCCATCCGCCCGGCGCCCGTACGCGGCCGCGATCGAAGTCGATCACACTGGCGCCCGCGGGGCCGAGCAATAGATTGTGCGCATTCAAATCCGCATGATCGACGCCCGCGCCGTGCAGCCGCGCGACCGCATCGCCCGCGGCGCGCCACGCCGATTCTGGAATCGCATCCAAGGCGAGCGCGGCACTCAAGGGTTGCGCCTCGACGATCCGTTCCATGATCAGATCGCAGCGGTACCACGGTCCGGCCCGCTCGTAGCGCGCGGCAACGGGCTTCGGCACGGGCAGGCCACGCTGCCGCATGAACTCGAGCAGCCGCCACTCCGAAAAAGCCCGCACTCGGTCCTCACCCGCCCACAGATAGCGGTCCTGCGAGAGCCGCGCAATGAAGCCGCCCCGCCGGTAATGCCGCAGCACCCAGGGTTGCGGGCAGGCGTGCTGCACGCCCGATTGCTGCAGCCCGGTCGCCTGCTGCGGCCCGCTCGACTCCTGCAGCCCGGCCGGTGCGATGAACCAGGCGGACCCGCGCCCTGCGGTCGCGTCGACCAGCTCGCCGCGCGCGCGCCAGTATTCCGGATCGAAGATCGAATCGGCGGCGGCCGACGGCAGATTGCCAAGGCAGGCCGGATCAGACAGCATGGCGCCTGTTGCGGTGGCCGTGCGTCGGCCCGTTTTTCCGGTTTCACGAATTTACGATGACCCTCAATTTCAATCCACCGCCGCAGCACGTCTGCCTGCTGCGCCTGTCGGCCATCGGCGATACCTGCCATGCGGTGGCGGCCCTTCGAGCCTTGCAAGCGGCGTGGCCGCAGACCCGGTTCACCTGGGTCATCGGCAAACTAGAAGCCAAGCTGATGGCGGCCGTCCTCCCTGATATCGAGTTTATCACCTTCGATAAAGGGGCAATGCTCGGGGAGCTGCGGCGGCTGCGCACACTCTTGCGCGACCGGCGATTCGACCTGCTGCTCGACCTACAATTATCGTTTCGCGCCAGCCTGGTCAGCACCTTGATCGACTCTCCGATCAAACTCGGCTTCGATCGCGCGCGCGCCCGCGAGCTGCAGTGGTGGTTCACCAATGCGCGCATCGAGCCCGCGGTCCACGAACATGTGCTCGACTCGTTCATGGGATTCGTGCGCGCCTGCGGCATCGAGCCCGCGAAACCCTTCTGGAACCTGGCGCTGCCCCCGCAGGCGCTCGAGTACGCCCGCGGCATAGTCACCGATGCGCGGCCCACGCTGCTGATCAGCCCCTGCTCGAGCCATACCGCCCGCAACTGGCTGGCTGAGCGCTATGCCGCCGTCGCCGATCATGCCGCGGGCACCCACGCCATGCGAGTGGTGTTGGTCGGCGGCCGCAGTGCCGTCGAAGCCGAGATGGGCGCGGCCATCGCCGCCGCCGCACGCACCCCGCTCCTCAATCAAATCGGCAAGGACACTCTGCCGCAGCTGCTGGGGCTGCTGTCGAGGAGTACCGCGCTGCTGTCGCCAGACTCGGGCCCCGCGCACATGGCGACCATGGTCTCGCTGCCGGTGATCGGCCTGTACGCCGCCACCAATCCGGCGCGCGCCGGGCCCTACTACAGCCGGCAATGGTGCATCGACAAGTACGACGACGCCGCGCAACGCTACTTTGGCAAGCCGGCCGCGCAAATTCCTTGGACCACCAAGATCGAGCCGAGCGGCGTCATGGACCTGATCGGCGTCGGCGAGGTGACCGCCAAGCTCGATGCGCTGATGGCGGCCCGCGCTTCTCGCTAACCGAGACGGTTCTTGGCTAAGATGCAGCGATGAACGAAATCAAAGTGCCCATCTCCCCCGGCGAGCTGCTCGACAAGATCACCATCCTGCGCATCAAGTCGCAGCGCATGAGCGACCCCGCCAAGCTGGCCAACGTGCGTGTCGAGCTGGTTGCGCTCGAGAAAACCTGGGGCGCGTCGGCCTATGCCGGCATCGACATCGAGGCCGACGTGAGCGCCCTGCTGCGCGTCAACGAGCGTTTGTGGGTGATCGAGGACGACATCCGCGATAAGGAACGCGCACAAGCCTTCGATGCGGAATTCATCCGCCTGGCGCGAGCCGTGTATTACGAGAACGACGAGCGCGCGGCCATCAAGCGGCGCATCAACAGCACCCTCGGCTCGAGCATCGTCGAGGAAAAATCCTATACGGATTACCGGCGCTGACCGGCGGGAGCGGGCTCTCGCGCGGCGCCTGGTCTAGCTGGCGGCGCCTGGTCTCAGCTGGCGGCGCTCAACCTTCGCCGCCGGCGCTTCCATTGAGCGAGTACTCCGCTCCGCAGTAGGCGCACTTCGCCCAGCCGCTGCCTTCGATCGCCAAATACACCTTGGGATGCGAATTCCACAGGAACATGCCCGGCATGGGGCACGACAGGGGCAGATCGGCCTCGGTCACGGTGTAGCGATGCAGCGCATTCGGCTGAATCAATTGATGCTTCGAATCGTCTTGTACCATCGCCGGCATGCTCATTGCTCCGCTTCTCCTCGCCCCACTCGTCCTCGCTTCGATCGCCATCATCTCTTACTCGAAGGCGTCGCGCCAAATCTGCCTCACCCGGGCCCGCGTCTCGGCGTAAGGAGCCGCCTCCACCACGCGTTCCCCCTGCCCTTCGAGCGAAATATGATGCAGAACCGTGCGATAGCCGATGTAGGCATTCGTCAGCCATTGCGCCGTCGCCGCGTCGAGCACACCCGCCGCCGCCAATCCCTCGAGCTGTCGGATATTGTCGGTATAGGTCAACAGTTCCGCCCGCTCGGCCGCCGCGGCCAGTACCCAGTATTGTACGAGAAACTCGATGTCGGCGATGCCGCCCGCGTCCTGCTTGATGTCGAACTGTCCCGGCCCGGCCTTGGACAGCTCGCGCCGCATGCGCAGGCGCATTTCCGCGACGTCGGTACGCAGCGTGCCGCGATGCACCGCGGCCGTCAGCACCCGGCGCCGAACGGCCTCGAATTCGGCGCGCAGATTGCCATCCCCGGCCACCGGCCGCGCGCGCAGCAGCGCCTGGTGCTCCCAGGTCCACGCGTCCTGGCGCTGGTAGCGCTCGAATGCATCGATTCCCGTCATGAGGAATCCGCCCTTGCCGTTCGGGCGCAGCCGCATGTCCACCTCATAGAGGCGGCCGGCCGCCGAATGCATGGTCAGCAGATGCACGATGCGTTGCCCCAACCGCAGGAAGAAGATGCCGTTGTCGAGCGGGCGTTCGCCCCGGGTGTGTTGAACTTCCCCGCGCGAATCGTGCAGGAAAACCAGGTCCAGGTCCGAACCGTAGCCCAGCTCGAGACCGCCCAGCTTGCCGTAGGCGGCGACGGCGACCCGCACTTCGCGCAGCGCCGCCTCTTGCTCGCCACAGTAGGGAACCCCGTAGGTTTCAGTCATCTGCTGCCATGCGAGGTCCATGCAGCGCTGCACGATGAGCTCGGCGATGTCGGTCAGCCGGTCGCTCACCTTCATCAGGGGCAGCCGCCCGGTCAGGTCGGCAAGCGCGACCGTGAACACCGCCACTTTTTGGAATTGCCGCAGCCCCTCCACCTGCCGCTCCGGATCGTCGGCGGGCAGGCGTTCGGTGCGCGCGGCCAGCTCGAGCACGAAGCTGCTGCGCGAGGGCAGCTCGTCGAACGCCTTGGCATCGATCAACTCATCCAGCAACAGAGGAAAGTCGGCGATTTGCCTCGACAGGAAGCCGCTGATCGCACACACATCGATCAAGCGGTCGAGCGCCGATGACTGCTCCTTGAGCAGCGCGAAGTACGATGAGCGTGTGCCGATGGCCTCGAGCACGCGCAGCACCCGCTGCACCACTTCAGCCGACGAGGGCCGCAGCGCGGCCGCCTTGAGCACGCGGCCGAGAATCACGTGCAGCCGCCGCTGTCCGGCCTCATCCAGCCGCCGATAGGACGCCCCGCGCCGATAGGTCTCCAAGGTCGCGGCGACAGCCGGTATCTCGTCGCGGGGAAAAGCGCCGCGCTCGAGTTCCTCCCCGATACTCGCCTCCTCGGAGGCCAGCCAGCTTGCACCCCTATCGTCGCCGCGACGCTGCGGGTCCGTGCCGCGTTGTCCTTCCGGCGCACCGGCGAGCAGCGCCTCGAATTGCCGTGCCACCTGGTCGCGCGCAGCGCCGATCCGGGCGGCGGCGGCCGGCCAATCCGGCACGCCCATGATCAGGCTCAGGCGCGCGCGATCGATGGGCGCATCGGGCAGCGAGTGAGTCTGTTCGTCCCGGATCAGCTGCACGGCGTTCTCCGCCTGGCGCAGCAGCAGATAGGCGTCGGTCAGCTCCGCGACGTCGCCTGCTGCCATGAGCTTCGAGCCTGCCAGCAACGGCATCACATCGAGCAGAGAGGCGTTCTGCAGCCGCCGGTCGCTGCCGCCGCGTATCAATTGCATGGACTGCACGATGAATTCGATCTCGCGAATTCCGCCGCGGCCGAGCTTCAAGTGCTGATCGCGCTCGTGCCGCGACACTTCGCGTGCGATCAGCGCCTTCATGTCGCGCAAGGACTCGATCACGCCGAAGTCCAGATAGCGGCGATAGACGAACGGCCGCACGAAGTCTTGAGCGCCCGCCGCGAAGGCGTCGGCGCCGAGAATGGGCCGCGCCTTGATCCAGGCATAGCGCTCCCAATCCCGGCCATGCTGCTGCAGGTAATCCTCCAGGGCGGCGAGGCTCACCACCAGCGGGCCGCTGTCGCCGAAGGGCCGCAAGCGCATGTCCACCCGGAATACGAAGCCGTCCTCGTTTCTCACGTCCAGCAGTCGAATGAGCTCGCGGCCGAGTCGGTTGAAGTACTCCTCGTTCTCGATCTGCCGCGCACCGTCGGTCTGGCCTGCACCCGAGAACAGGAACACCAAATCGATGTCCGAGGAGAAGTTCAGCTCCCGGCCGCCGAGCTTGCCCATGCCGAGCACGATCAGCGCCGCCTCCTCGCCCCCGGGGCCGCGCGGCCTGCCGAAAACCGCGTCCAGGTGCCGCTGCGCGGCGGCGGCCGCCGCGCGGATGCAGCCGTCCGCCAGGTCCGACAGGGCATGCAAGGTCTCTCTCACGGCCGCGCGTCCGGCGATCTCGCGCCATCCGATGCGCAGCATCTCGCGGCGCCGCCACTCGCGCAGGATGCGTTGCGCCTCGGCCACCGTGGCGGCAGACGCCGCACGGGCTTCATAATCGGCGCCGGCGCGCCGCGCCGCGCCCGACTCTTCGTGCCTAGCGAACCATTCGAGAGCCTGAGGATCCTGGATCAAGGCCGAGGCGATGAACTCGCTCCCGGCGGCGACGCGCGCAAACTCCGCGCGCAAGCCTTCGGCCAGCGCGGCGTAGGCGCCGAGAAATTCCTGCTGCGCGCCGGCGCGCTCCCACCATAGGCCGAGCGGCGCGCGCAATTCTTCCGGGACGGACGTGAATTCCATCCCTCATCTTACCGCGCCCCACGGCAGCGACGCCGCCTCAAGGCGCGGACGCCGCCTCAAGGCGCCCAATCGCAATTCACCATCCAAGGCGTACCGAACTTGTCGATGAGCATGCCGAAACGCGCGGCAAAGAAGGTTTGCTGGAACGGCATGATCACCGTGCCGCTCTCGGCCAACGATTCAAACGTACTTACCGCCCGCGCCAGATCGTCGATCCGAATCGATACCGAGAATCCCTGCGGCTTGTGATAGCGCCCGGGCAGCGCATCGGATGCCATCAGCACCATCTCTCCCACGGTCAAGCGGGCATGCAGAATCTTGCTGCGCCACTCGGCCGGCACGTGCTGCTCGGCGGGGGTTCCCGCGTGCGGCACCATCGCCTCGATCCTGCCGCCGAGGCACTTCTCGTAGAACTGGAACGCCGACTCGCAGTCGCCATCGAAATACAGGTAAGGCAGTAGTTGCATGGGTGTGCTCCTTGGACGGATACCGCTTAGACGAGTGGAGACAGGGCGGAGCGACAGAAAAAGCGAAAATATATTGAAAATATTTCCACTTGATGTCCGCGAGTCGCCCCCCGCATGTCCGTCCCGCCAACGCCCCCGCGCCCGCACACACCCACCCCAGGGACCGCTGCAAGGGCCCCCTAGCGAAGCGCCGTCATGAACAAGCGGGGGAAGGGCAGCAGCACCGACCCATCCGCCAGTGCCGGGTAGGCCAGCGCCACCGCGCCCGTGTACCGCTCGAGATAGGCCGCGCGCGAAGGCGGGTCGAGCGGCTCGAGGAAGGGCCGCAGGCCGCTGCCCTTGAACCATTCCACGATCCCGGCCGCCCCGTCCCGCAGAGCGTGATGATAGGTCGTCCGCCACACGTCCACCTTGCCGCAGAGGGGGCGCAATAACTCGTAGTACCAGCCCGCATCCGCGATCGACGTGCGCACCGCCGCCGCCGACGCCAGCGTGCCCGACCAAGGTCCGTCGGCCGCGATCTCGCGCATCAGGCGGTGCGCCGGACTCTCGAGATTGTCCGGCATTTGAATGGCCAACCCGCCGCCGGGAGAAAGCTTGGCAATCAGCTTGGGCAGCAACGCGGCGTGATCCGGAACCCATTGCAAAACGGCGTTCGCCAGAATTACATCGAAGGGACCGGGATCGCTCCAGTCTTCGATACCGCCGATCGCAAATTGCATCCCCGGCAGCCGACGGCGCGCCGCCTCGATCATATCGGGCGAACTGTCGATGCCTCGAACCACCGCACGGGGAAAGCGCGCCGCCAAGACCTCGGTCGAATTGCCCGGCCCGCATCCAAGATCCACGGCCGACCGCGCCTCGATATCGGGCAACGCCGACAGCAAGTCCCGCACCGGGCGGGTGCGCTCGTCCTCGAAGGCCACGTATTGCTTGGCGGACCAACTCATCGTGCGTACCCCAACGCTCGTAGGGCGAATCCGCCCTCAGGGGTAATGGTATCAGTCATCGGACCGGGCATTGCCGGCCCCGGCTGGCTTAGCCGATTCTGCCGGTAGCTCTCGGAAGCCCTATCCGGCGGCTTCGGGTTCAACCCGGAACATCCGCATAGCACAGCACGCGATCAGTCGCTGAGCGATCGCGATCGGGCTAATAGCCGGCAGTGATGGCTCGAAAATCGCGGACCCTGGCAGCGTGCGGTAATATTCGCTCGAATCGTGATTGACTGTGAGCAGCGGCAGATGTTCACAGTGAACGGAGGTTCAAAAAATGCGAAGGTTCGTTGCTGTGTTTTTTCTTGCGGGATCCGCAAGTGCAGCCGATTTTCGCAATTTAGACGTTGGCGATCTCTGCAGCTCTGTTCCAGATAGTGAGCTGGCCATGGGGTCCACACCAATAACATGGAGCGTAAAATCTCCTCACGTCTACACATTCACAGGACAGGAGTTTGGACGCGAGGTAGAAATATCGTATTTCTGCCCATATGGAACACTTGTTACTGGAAATTATTTTATTCCAGCGCGGAACTTGGATGATGCTGTACGAAGCTACCGAGAGGTGTATGCAAAGCTCAGCTCTAAATTGGGCGCGCCAGCTCTAGACAATTCACCGCGGCGGAAGGAAACCGAGAAGAATCACCTGCCCATTCCGTCTGATCAATCTAAGTACTAGATTGCGTGGCTTGGGCACGCATGGACACAGTTTTGTCCTTTTTGATGAGCAGTGACAGCGCGAATCCTAAATGGAATGTGGCTATCATGGTCATGCCGAACAAGGAAACACGCGAGGCGACACCCGCATTTCCACGTTAATTCAGCCACACTCAATCAGCCGGTCGTAACCGTCAACAACGGGCACAATTCGGACCCCCAATGCCACATCGAATCCGAACTAGTGCACGTAATTATGCAGATATTCGGACGCCGCAGAACCGATCGTAACTAATTGATACTGAACGAGTAAAATCACAGCATAAAGGTGCTTCTCGCGTCTGATTGGCCTAGAATATGGATATCCATCCAGTACTCAAGGAGCCTCCCATGGACGGATCATCCGCACCGAGCGCCTTCGGCAGTCCCGTGTCTCTGGCCGACCTCGAAGCGCAAATCACTGCCCTCGCCGGACAGCTCAATGCCGCCCAGTATCGCTGGCTCATGCTCATCGCCGAGTTTGATCGCCGGGAAGGTTGGGCGGACGGCAAACTGCCCTCCTGCAATCGCCGTCGAGACGGCACGCCGGCTGGCCTGCGATGCCAGCCTGCTCAGCGTACTCGAGAACGAACACGGGGAACCGCTCGATGTGGGGCGCAAAACGCGCAGCATCCCGCCCGCCATCCGCCGCGCGCTGCGGTCCCGCGACGCCGGCTGCCGCTTCCCCGGCTGCACTCATCAGCGCTATGTCGACGCGCACCACATCGAGCACTGGGCCGACGGCGGGGAGACCAAACTCTCGAACCTCGTGACCCTGTGCCGCTTACACCATCGCCTGGTGCATGAGGGGCAGATCCGGATCGAGACTCAGTCCGAGGGCGGCTGGCGCTTCCTGCATCCGGACGGCCGGCACTACGAGGTGATCCGCTGCACGGCGCCCGAGTACACCGGAGATGAGCTCGCGCAGACGCACGCGGAGCTTGGCATTCACATCGACAGCGACACTGCCGCCACCCGTTGGCGGGGCGAGCGCATGGACTACGATCTGGGGGTCTGGGTGCTGTGCCAGCAGGCCGCGCAGGCGCGGGCTACTCACGACGGCGCTGATGCCAACGTTTCCCACGATTCCCGCGATTCCCACAATTCCCACGATTCCCACGACTCCCACGTTTCCGCGGAAACGCCGCATACCTTCGCACATCTGGGGTGCGCAACCGAGTCAGCCTGAGCCGCACTCGAGAAGCGTCGGCATTGGACTGCCCCGGAAGCAACCCCCGAACCTTGGAGGCAACCTCTCAACATGCGCCCTGCCGGGCGCACAAAAAAGAGCGGGCCGAAGCCCGCTCTCTCTTGACTGAACCCAGCCACCACAGCCCCGCGGCCGCGGCGATTGGAATTACATGTCCATGCCGCCCATGCCGCCCATGCCGCCGCCCGGGGCGCCGTGCGCATGCTCATCTTCCTTCGGCGACTCAGCGATCATGACTTCCGTCGTGAGCAGCAGGCCCGCAACCGAAGCGGCGTTCTGCAGAGCCAGACGCGTCACCTTGGTCGGATCCAGGATGCCCATTTCGATCATGTCGCCGTACTCGCCGGTGGCCGCGTTGTAGCCGAACGTGCCCTTGCCCTCGCGGACTCGGTTCAGAACGACCGCGGCGTCTTCGCCGGCGTTGCTCACGATCTGCCGCAGCGGCTCTTCGATCGAGCGGGCCAGGATCTTGATGCCCGTGGTCTGATCTTCGTTCTTGCCGACCAGCTTCTCGATGGCCTTCAATGCACGGACCAGCGCGACACCGCCGCCCGGGACCACGCCTTCTTCGACGGCCGCACGGGTTGCGTGCAGTGCGTCTTCGACGCGGGCCTTCTTTTCCTTCATTTCGATTTCGGTCGCGGCACCGACCTTGATCACGGCAACGCCGCCGGAGAGCTTGGCAACGCGCTCCTGCAGCTTTTCCTTGTCATAGTCGGAAGTCGCTTCCTCGATCTGCTGACGGATGCTCTCGACGCGGCCCTTGATGTCCGCAGCCTTGCCAGCGCCGTCGATGATGGTGGTGTTCTCTTTCTCCACCAGGATCTTCTTCGCTTCGCCCAGGTCGTTCAGCGTCGCCTTCTCGAGCGACAGGCCGACTTCATCGGAGATGACCGTGCCGCCCGTGAGGATCGCGATGTCCTGCAGCATGGCCTTGCGGCGGTCGCCGAAGCCCGGCGCCTTGACGGCGGCGACTTTGACGATGCCGCGGATGGTGTTGACGACCAACGTCGCCAGCGCTTCGCCTTCCACATCTTCGGCGACGATCAGCAGCTGACGGCCGCCCTTCGCAATTGCCTCGAGCAGCGGGAGCAGCTCGCGAATGTTGGAGATCTTCTTGTCGACCAGCAGGATCAGCGGCTTGTCGAGCTCCGCACTCTGGCTCTGCTGATTGTTGATGAAGTACGGCGACAGGTAGCCGCGGTCGAACTGCATGCCTTCGACCACTTCGAGCTCGTTCTCGAGGCCCGAGCCTTCTTCGACCGTGATCACGCCTTCCTTGCCGACCTTCGCCATCGCATCCGCAATCGTCTTGCCGATGCTCTCATCGGAGTTCGCGGAGATCGTGCCGACCTGCGCAATCGCCTTCGGGTCCTTGCAGGGCTTGGAGAGCTTCTTCAGCTCCTCGGTGGCCGCCGCGACCGCCTTGTCGATGCCGCGCTTCAGATCCATCGGGTTCATGCCCGCGGCAACGGCCTTCAGGCCTTCGCGGATGATGGCTTGCGCGAGCACGGTGGCGGTGGTGGTGCCGTCGCCGGCTTCGTCGGAGGTGTTGGAAGCGACTTCCTTCACCATCTGCGCGCCCATGTTCTCGAACTTGTCCTTGAGCTCGATTTCCTTCGCGACCGAGACGCCGTCCTTGGTGACGGTGGGGGCGCCGAAGCTCTTGTCGAGCACCGCGTTGCGGCCCTTGGGACCCAGCGTGACCTTCACGGCATTCGCCAGAATATTCACGCCCTTGAACATGCGTTGCCGAGCGTCGTCGCTGAAGCGTACGTCTTTAGCTGCCATTTGCTGATACCTCTAATTGAATTTATTGAGCGGGAAGTTGTAAGTGGAGCGTGGCGACTTACTTGCCTTCGACCACGGCCATGATGTCTTCTTCGCGCATGACAACCAGCTCATCGCCATCCATTTTCACTTCGGTGCCGCTGTACTTGCCGAAGAGGATCTTGTCGCCGACCTTGACGTCCAGCGGGCGAATTTCGCCGCTCTCCAAAATCTTGCCCTTGCCGACGGCGACCACTTTTCCGAAGATCGGCTTCTCAGTCGCCGTATCGGGAATCACGATGCCGCCGGGGACTTTCGCTCTTCCTCTTCTCGTTTCACGATCACGCGGTCATGAAGGGGACGAATCTTCATAAGACAAGACTCCTAATGCTTGAAATTCGGGGTTTGTTGAAGGGCGGAGGGTTATTAGCACTCTCCCCCTGTGGCTGCTAATGATAGCGGCGAATTCGCCTGATTCAAGCCCTGGGGAGCTAATTTTTTGCCGTATCGCATCAATCTGGCCCATCGCGCCGGATTTGCGACGATACGCTACAGTGCGCACATGAGAACGCCGACCTTCGCCTCTGTGCCGACCTTCGCCGCTGCACTGAGCTGTCTTGCGCTCCTCGGCGGCCTCGCCGGTGTCGCGAGCGCCAAGCCCTGGTGGATGCGCGGGACGGAATCCAAGGAATCGGACTTCCTGCCGCCGGATGTGGCGTTTCAGGTCAGCGCCCGCACCGAGGACCGCCTGGTGCGGGTCCGCTGGGTCATCGCCGATGGCTACTATTTGTACCGCCAGAGAATCGAGATCAAGGCGGAAAGCCCCGATCTCGTGCTCGCCGCGCCGGTCCTTCCCAAGGGCACGATCAAAACCGATCCCTTTCTGGGCACCCAGGAAATCTACCATCAACAGGTAGAAGCCACCGTGGCCTACACCCGCTACGACGGCGGCGCCCACCCCTGCAGGTCAAAGTGACCTATCAAGGCTGCGCCGAGGCCGGCTTGTGCTACCCGCCCATCACCAAGGTACTTTTCCCCGCACGTCGCACGCCGTCCCCGCTCCCCCGGCTGCACACCCCTGGGAAGGGGTCGCCATCCTCGGCGGCGCCCTCGCCTTTCTTTTGGCGGGATCGCTTACTTCGCAAGGGTCGTAAACTCGACCTTCCGGCGGCATGAACAGCCAGCCGCTGCGCATCGCCGGCGCCGCCCTGCTGCTGGTATTGGGAATTTGGGCGGGAGCATGGGTCCATTCGACCCGGGTCGCCGCGCAAAGCCATCGTCCGGGATCGCAGTGCCGGCCGGCGAGGCCAGCGCCCCCAGCCCCACTGACCTCGCGCAAGCTTCCGGAGCCGGCCCGAGGGCATACTGCCGCCGCCCAAGATTCCCGATCGGCTGCCGCAATTCTCGCTCGAGGACCGCGACGGGCAAGCCCACCCCCATCTCAGCCTTCGCCGGCAAATCCCTGGTCATCAACTTCTGGGCCACCTGGTGCGCCCCTTGCCGCAGCGAAATACCCCTGCTCGAAAGCCTGCACGCCGAATGGGCCGGGCGCGGCGTGAGCGTGGTCGGCATCGCCGTCGACCACCGCGACAAGGTGCTGGAATTCGCCGATCGCTTCAAAATCGGCTATCCGCTGCTCATCGGCGAGCAGGATGCCCTGGACGCGGCGGCCGCCCTGGGCGTGGAAACGCCCGTATTCCCCTTCACCGTGTTCACGGATCGCCGCGGCGAGGTAGTCGCCCTGTTCGTCGGCCAATTGCATCGCCCGCAGGCCGAACTCATCCTGGCGGAAGTGCAAAATCTGAACCAGGGCTTGGAGCAGCTCCCGGCCGCCCGGCATGCCATCGCGGAGGGCCTGAGCGCCCTGCAGGCCAAGACCCCGGGATAATCGGTCGAATGGCCGTCCCCATCCCCCATCCGGCGACGTTCGGCGCCGAAGCTTGCCATTTCACCTCAATATCTGGTTATTATCGCGGACCTTTGCAACGCGACGGCGCCGGACTTATCGCTAGATGGCTCGAATTCTGCTGCTAAATGGTCCGAACTTGAATCTTCTGGGCACCCGCGAGCCGGAGATTTACGGTTCTGCCAGTCTGCACGACATCGAGGCCAAGCTCGAGGGGCTGGCCCGCGCCCGCGGTCATGCCTTGACCGCGTTCCAAAGCAATGCCGAGCACGAGCTGATCGCCAAGATTCACGCCGCGAAACACGACGGCATTGCCATCGCCATCATCAACCCGGCGGCCTATTCGCACACCAGCATCGCCCTGCGCGATGCCTTTCTCGCGGTAGCCCTGCCGTTCATCGAAGTTCACCTGAGCAACGTGTTCGCGCGCGAGAGTTTTCGGCAGCATTCGTATTTGTCCGACGTCGCCCTCGGCTGCATCGTCGGACTGGGCCCCATCGGCTACGAGCTGGCGCTCGAAGCCGCATGCGCCCGCCTGATCACCACCTAACACCAAGATTCTTCAAGGGGATCGCGGATGGACATTCGCAAGGTAAAGAAATTGATCGAACTGCTCGAGGAATCCGGCATCTCGGAGCTCGAGATTTCCGAGGGCGAGGAGTCGGTGCGCATCAGCCGCCATCCGCGCATGGCCATGCAGGCCCCGATGGCGATGGCAGGCCCGATGGCGCAGACGGCGCTGCCGCCCCCCGCCGCTACCCCGGCCACCTCCGCCGGCGAGCACAAGCCGCGCAACGACGATTACACGGTCACCTCGCCCATGGTGGGCACGTACTACTCCGCCGCCTCCCCCGGCGCCAAGTCATTCGTCGAAATCGGCACGGAGATCAAGGTCGGCCAGATCCTGTGCATCATCGAAGCCATGAAGATGATGAATCAAATCGAGTCCGACAAGGCGGGCAAGGTCAGCGCGATCCTCGCCAAGAACGGCGAGCCGGTCGAGTTCGGCCAGCCGCTGTTCATCATCGAATAACCGAGATGATCGAAAAAGTCGTCATCGCTAACCGCGGCGAGATCGCCCTTCGCATCCTGCGTGCCTGCCGTGAGCTCGGCATCAAGACCGTCGCGGTGCACTCGACCGCCGACTTCAATACCAAGCATGTGCTGCTCGCGGACGAGACGGTCTGCATCGGACCGCCGCAATCGGCGCTCTCGTATCTGAACATGCCCGCCATCATCAGCGCCGCCGAGGTAACCGACGCGGTCGCCATTCATCCGGGTTACGGTTTCCTGTCCGAGAATGCGGACTTCGCCGAACGCGTCGAAAAGAGCGGCTTCATCTTCGTGGGTCCGCGCGCCGAAACCATCCGCATGATGGGCGACAAGGTGTCCGCCATCAAGGTCATGAAGTCCTACGGCGTACCCTGCGTACCCGGTTCGGATGGCCCCCTCGGCAGCGACGTGGACGAGAATTTCCGCATCGCCAAGGACATCGGCTATCCGGTGATCATCAAGGCCTCGGGCGGCGGCGGCGGGCGCGGCATGCGTGTGGTGCACACGGACGCGTCGCTCCTCAACGCCATCAGCGTCACCCAGAGCGAGGCGCTCGCCGCCTTCGGCAATCCCCAGGTCTACATGGAGAAATTCCTCGAGAAGCCGCGTCACATCGAATTCCAGGTGCTCGCCGACAATTACGGCAATGTGGTGCACCTCGGCGAGCGCGATTGCTCCATGCAGCGCCGCCACCAGAAGGTCATCGAGGAGGCGCCCGCGCCCGGCCTGACCGCCAAGCAGCGCAAGACCATGGGCGAGCGCTGCGTCAAGGCCTGCCGCGAAGTAGGTTACCGCAACGCCGGCACGCTCGAGTTCCTGTACCAGGATAACGAATTCTATTTCATCGAGATGAACACCCGCGTGCAGGTCGAACACCCGGTGACCGAGCTCGTGACCGGCATCGACATCGTCAAGGCACAGCTGCTCATCGCCGCGGGAGAACCGCTGCCTTACGGGCAGAACGACATCCAGATTCGCGGCCATGCGGTGGAATGCCGCATCAACGCCGAGGACCCGAAGACGTTCGCACCGTCGCCGGGGCCGGTGCGCCTGTGGCACGCCCCCGGCGGACCTGGGATCCGCGTCGACAGCCATGTCTATACCGGATACAACGTGCCGCCCTTCTATGACTCCATGATTGGCAAGGTCATCGCCTACGGCGACACGCGCGAGACCGCCATCGCACGCATGCGCAATGCCCTCGCGGAGATGGTGGTCGAGGGCATCAAGACCAATATTCCTCTGCATCAAGAGATCTGCAATCATTCCGCCTTTCGCCAGGGCGGTACGGATATTCATTACCTAGAGCGACGCTTGGGATTGAAGTGACATCCAAAGGGTGTTGCATCGATGACGTTCTATGAAATCGAATTCCCGCTCGCCGACTTGAGCGTGGAACAGGTCGAGGCCGCCCTTGGCGAGATAGGCGCGAGTTCCATCACCTTCGTCGATCGCGGCGACGAGCCGGTGCTCGAACCGAAGCCCGGCGAGGTGCGGCTGTGGAGCGATACGCTGGTGCGCGCGCTGTTCCAAGAATGTGCCGATGCCTCGCAGCCCCACACCTCGGATGCAGTGCGTAATCTCGAGCGGCTGGCCGGAGCGTTGGGGCCGCACATCACTCGCAGCGCGCGCGTGACCGCGGTCAAGAACCAGGACTGGGAGCGCGTGTGGCTCGCCGACTGGAAATCGATGCGTTTCGGCCGGCGTCTCTGGGTGTGCCCGAGCACCGCCGCGCCGCCGGATGACCCGAATGCCGTCGTGGTGCGGCTCGATCCGGGTCTCGCCTTCGGCACCGGCACCCATCCGACCACCGCCCTGTGCCTGCAGATATTGGACTCGCTGCCCATTGCCGGGCGCACGCTCATCGACTACGGGTGCGGCTCCGGCATCCTGGGAATCGCCGCGCTGAAGCTGGGAGCTGCCCACGTGACGGCGGTGGACCTGGATCCCCAAGCACTGCTCGCGACGCGCGACAACGCGGCCCGCAACGGCGTCTCCACGAGCATGGAGGTCCGCGGCATCGATGGGCTGATCCAGCCGGCCTACTGTGTCCTGGCGAACATTCTCGCGGGCCCCTTGATCGAATTGGCGCCCCGGCTGACGGCCGCCTGCGAGCCGGGAGGCTATTTGCTGCTGTCGGGGCTCTTGAAGACCCAGGCGTACGCAGTAAAGGCCGCTTACGCCTGCGCTTTTGATATCGTGCAGGTCGTGGAGCGTGATGACTGGTGCTGCATCTACGCTCGAAGAGGCGCTTAAGTTGTTCACGCAATGCTCCAAATGCGAGACGGTCTTCAAACTGTCGGCCGAAGTGCTGCGCGCCGCCAGCGGCCAGGTACGCTGCGGAAAGTGCGGCGAGGTATTCAACGCATTGGCACGCCTCGCCGAAGACCCCAGCACCTTCTCGGCCGGAGAGTCCTCGCTCGACTTGGAGGCGCGCGCCTACAGCATCCTCGAGACCGTGGTCGCGCCGCAGGTCGCCCAGGACGTAGCCAGGGAATTCGAGGGATTTGCCCCCCCGGGTACCGAGATCGCGCGGCTCGAAATCCTCGATGTCGATGCGCCGGAGACCGACGCCCTGGAGGCTGACCGCGCGATGGAGTTCACTCTGCCCCCGGGCGAGCTCGATCGGATCTTTGTCGAATCCAAGAAGCGCGCGCCGATTTTCCCGTCGGTGGCGGAGCCGGTGCCGACGACGGCGCCCACGCAGGACCCAGCGGCCGCCCCGGAATCGATCCCTGCACACGTATCGACGCCAACGCAAGCGGCAGCACCCGCCCGGGCGGCGTCGCCGGCGCACAAATCGGTGCCTTCGCGGGATGCGGCGACCTCGCGGGATGCAGCGACCTCGCGAGAGCGGGCGACATCACGAGAGCCGGTGCCCCCGCGCAAGGCGGCGCCAACGCAAATGCCAGTGCCGCAACAAGTATCCGCGCCGCCGTCGGAGACGTCATCTGAGGAGCAGTTGCCGCCGCATCCGGAAAGCGTGGCCCCCGACCTGCTGCCGCGCAATCGCGTCAGCGGCTTCGAGGTGCCGGAGGACGTGCGTCGCGACATGCTGGCGGAGTTCGAGCAACACATCGCCCCGGCGCAATTGCTGCGCAACTCCGGGCGCCGCAAGGCGCGGCGCGGGCCGCTGGTTCTATGGCTGGGCGCGGCCATCGTCTCGACGCTGCTGCTGGCGGCCCAGATCATGCATCAGAATCGAGAGTGGTTTGCCGCTCATGCGCACGGACCCTTGGGCGCCGTCGTGCGGACTCTGTATGGAGCCATCGGTGCGCCGCTGCCGGCGCCCGCGAACCTTGCGGCCTACCAGCTGCGGCAGTGGGGTGTTACGGGCGACCCGAATGCGAACGGCACTTTGCGGGTCCGTGCCAGCATCCTCAACACGGCGGCGCAGCTGCAGCCCTACCCGCTGCTGCGCGTGACGCTCGCCGACCGCTTCGGCAAGGAAATCGGCAGGCGCGACTTCGAGCCGAGCGAATACGTGGGCAAGCCGACTGCCAAGCTGCTGGCGCCCGGCGAACGCATCGATGCGACTCTGGCGATTCTGGATCCCGGCAAGAACGCCGAAGGGTTCGAAATCGACGTCTGCCTGCGCGGCGCCGATCAAAGAATCGCGTGCGCCGACGATGTTGCGCCGCAGGCCAAACGGTGAGCGCCGCCATGCCGCCATCCCTGAAGATCGGACCCTACCAGCTGCCCTCCATCGTATTGCTCGCGCCCATGGCGGGCGTCACCGATCGCCCCTTTCGCATTCTCTGCCGGCGGTTTGGCGCGGGACTTGCTGCATCCGAGATGCTCAGCGCCGACGTGCGCCTGTGGGACACGCCGAAATCGCGCCGGCGCATGGACCATACCGGCGAGCCGAGCCCGCGCGTCGTGCAAATCGCGGGATACGATCCGGCGATGATGGCCGAGGCGGCGCGCCGCAACGTCGACGCCGGTGCGCAAATCATCGATATCAACATGGGTTGTCCGGCCAAGAAAGTCTGCAATCGCCTGGCCGGGTCGGCGCTGCTGCAGGATGAGGAGCTGGTAGCACGAATTTTGCACAGCGTGGTGCGGGCGGTCGACGTGCCCGTCACGCTGAAGACGCGCACCGGCTGGGACCGCGGTCACAAGAACGGCCTGCGCATCGCGCGCATGGCGGAAGACAACGGGATTCAAGCACTTGCAATTCACGGACGGACGCGCGCCGATTTGTATCAGGGAATTGCCGAGCACGAAACCGTGGCCGCCATCAAGGCCGCGATCAAGATTCCAGTATTCGCAAACGGCGATGTCGATTCGCCGCAACGCGCGCGGCAGGTTCTCGCGGCAACCGGATGCGACGGCATCATGATCGGCAGAGCGGCGCAAGGCCGGCCATGGATCTTCGACGAAGTCAATTTTTTTCTCACCGAGGGTGAATCGCGCCCCGCTCTGGCGCTGGAAAAAGTCCGTGATATTATGCGCGCCCACCTCGAAGACCTGTACACATTCTACGGCGATGAAACGGGGGTTCGAGTGGCACGTAAGCACTTGAGTTGGTATTTTCGGCAGCATCCCGGACAAGACGCGTTGAGGAATCGTCTCGTGCAAATCGAGACGCCGCAGGAGCAACTGTCCACGCTGCTGGAACACTACGACACAGGTGTTTGTCGCGCCGCATAGGCGCGCAGTTGAATGGCGTGCCGCATTGGCGCGTCGTCGGATAACAAAACGATCGACAGGGATTCGGATGGGCCATGGTCGCTAAAAAGAAATCGAAATCACGCAGAGACCCGTCGCCGGCCTTCAATGGCCGCGATTTGAAGGTGAACGGCAAGGGCGTGCCCCTGCGTTCGCAGGCCGAGGAAGCGTTGCAGTGCTATTTTGAAACGCTGAATGGCCACAAGCCCGCGCATCTGTACGACCTCGTGATGCGGGAAGTGGAAGAGCCGCTGTTCAAGGTGGTCATGGGCCACGTGCAGGGCAATCAGAGCCGCGCGGCGACCATTCTCGGCATCAATCGCGGCACATTGCGCAAGAAACTCAAAGAGTTCGGCATCAACGAATAGGACCGCCATTGCTCACGCCCGTCCGCCGCGCGTTACTCAGCGTCTCCGACAAAACCGGCATCGTCGAGTTCGCGCGCGAGCTGCGCGAACGGGGCATCGAGCTGCTGTCCACCGGCGGCACCGCCAAGCTGCTGATCAGTCACGGCATTACGGTCAAGGAAGTGGCCGAACACACCGGCTTTCCGGAGATCATGGGCGGCCGCGTCAAGACCCTGCACCCGAAGATCCACGGCGGCCTGCTGGGACGGCGCGGCATCGACGAAGCGGTGATGCGCGCGCACGACATCGAGCCCATCGATTTGCTGGCGGTCAATCTCTATCCGTTCGCCGCCACGGTGGCGCGGGCCGACTGCAGCTACGACGATGCCGTGGACAATATCGACATCGGCGGCCCGGCCATGGTGCGCGCCGCCGCCAAGAATCACGCCTCGGTCACCGTGATCGTCGATCCGGGCGATTACCGCGCGCTGCTCGATGAGCTGGCCGCCAATCAAGGCGCCACCAATGTTGCCATGCGCCAGAAGCTGGCCGCCAAGGCCTTCGCGCACACGGCGCAATACGACGCCATGGTGTCCGCCTATTTCACCGGCGCCATCGGCGGCGGAGCGCCGACGTTTCCCGGACGATCTGAATCTTTCCTTCCGCAAGCAGCTGAATCTGCGCTACGGAGAGAATCCGCATCAGCAGGCCGCCTTCTACACGGATCCGCGCGCCATCGGCACCTCCGTGACTCAGGCCAGGCAGATTCAGGGCAAGGAACTCTCGTACAACAATATTGCCGACGCCGACTCGGCTCTCGAGTGCGTGCGCCAATTCGATATGCCGGGCTGCGTCATCGTCAAGCACGCCAATCCCTGCGGCGCGGCCAGGGCCGCCAGCATCGCCGAAGCCTATGCGCGCGCCTATCGCACCGACCCCACTTCCGCCTTCGGCGGCGTCATCGCCTTCAATCGCGAGCTGGATGCGGCGACGGCGCGGGCCATCCTCGACCAGCAATTCGTCGAAGTGATCCTTGCCCCCGGCGTATCGGAGGCTGCCCAGGCGCTACTGGCGCAGAAGGACAATGTGCGGGTGCTGCAGGTGGGCGATTTGACCTTCCCGGTCACTCAATTGCTCGAGTACAAGAGCGTGGCCGGCGGCCTGCTGGTGCAAACGCGCGACACCGGCGTGGTGCGGGCGCAGGAACTGCGCGCCGTGACGCGGCGCGTTCCGACCCTGGCCGAGCTCGATGACCTGATTTTCGCCTGGCGGATCGCGAAATATGTCAAATCCAATGCCATCGTTTGCGTCAAGGACAAGGCGACGGTGGGCATCGGCGCCGGGCAGATGAGCCGTGTGGTCAGCAGCAAAATCGCCGCCCTGAAGGCCCAGGATGCGGGCCTCGACATGCAATCCGCGAGCATCGCCTCCGATGCCTACTTTCCGTTTCGCGACGGTCTCGACGCGCGTGGCCGAACTCGGCGTCAAATCGGTGATCCAGCCCGGCGGCTCGAAGCGCGACGCGGAAGTCATCGCCGCGGCCGACGAGCACGGCATCGCGATGGTGTTCACCGGAATGCGCCACTTTCGTCATTGAGCAAGGCTGATTTGAACACCGAACGTCCCATCGTCACCGCGCAAACGCGCTCGCGCCCCGGCGACGCAGCGTCCATGGTTTCATGAAGGTTCTGATCATCGGCGGCGGCGGCCGCGAACACGCACTGGCGTGGAAGTGCGCGCAGTCGCCGCGGGTCGAGCAAGTATTCGTCGCTCCGGGGAACGCGGGCACGGCACTCGAGCCCAAGGTGCGCAATGTCGACATTGCGGCCGACGACATCGACGCCCTGCTGCAATTCGCGATTCGCGAGGATATCGGGCTCACCATCGTCGGGCCCGAGGGCCCGCTGGTCGCCGGCATCGTCGATCGGTTCAGCCGCCGCGGGCCGCGCCTGCTTCGGCCCGTCGCGCGCGGCGGCGCGCCTGGAAGGATCGAAGGCCTTCACCAAGGAATTCCTCCAGCGCCACCGCATACCGACGGCGAGCTACGCGACCTTCGACAAGCACAGCTTCGATCCTGGCCTATATCCGCGCGCAACGCCTGCCGTTGGTCGTCAAAGCGGACGGGTTGGCCGCCGGCAAGGGCGTCATCATCTGCGAAACCCACGAGGCCGCCATCGAAGCGGCCGCGCGGCATGCTCGGCGGCAGTTTCGGCAGCGCCGGCCACACCATCGTGATCGAGGAATTCCTGCGCGGCGAAGAAGTCAGCTTCATCGTGATCGCGAGCGATCAAACCGTGCTGCCGCTCGCCACCTCCCAGGACCACAAGCGCCGCGACGACGGCGATCTGGGACCCAATACCGGCGGCATGGGCGCCTACTCGCCTGCGCCCATCGTCACCCCCGCATTTGCATGCGCGCATCATGCGCGAAGTCATCGAGCCGACCTTGCGCGGACTGCGCGCCGACGGCAACCCCTATCTGGGATTTCTGTACGCGGGATTGATGATCGCCGCGGACGGCACGCCCAATGTGCTCGAGTTCAATTGCCGCTTCGGCGATCCTGAGACCCAGCCGATCCTGATGCGGCTGCAAAGCGACCTGGTCGATCTATGCGAGGCGGCTCTCGCCGGCCCCAGTGCGCTCGCCCGAGTCGACGCCCGCTGGGACCCGCGCGCGGCGCTCGGCGTCGTCATGGCGGCCGGCGGCTATCCCGATGCCTACCGCAAGGGCGACCCCATCAGCGGCCTCGATGCCGCCGCACGGCTGCCGGGAAAAGTGTTTCATGCCGGCACCGGCACGGACGTGCGCGCCGGCACAGACACGCACGCCGTCGCCGCCGCCGCTGGGGCGCCCACCGTGACCACTCGCGGGGCGCAAATCGTCACCACCGGCGGGCGCGTGCTCTGCGCCGTGGGCCTGGGCGACAGCGTCGCCGCCGCGCAAGCGCAAGCCTACGCGTTGGTGCATGCCATCCACTGGAACCTGGTGCAGTACCGCCGCGACATCGGCTATCGCGCCATCGAGCGCGAAGCGCGGGGGGCCGGCCGGGACCCGCGCTGACGCCCTGGTCGAGGGTCGCCATTGGGCAATCCGTGAGCGCGGGTGGCGCCGCTGCGGTCTCAGCGCTCAGTGGCCGGAGGTTCGCCCAGTCTCCCCTGCCGCGAACGGCGCCGCGCGCCGCGCGCCTCCTCCAAGTTCTGCGCCACCGTATTGAGCAGCGCGCACTCCTCGAGACGCAGGTTGTAGGTTTCCGGAATCGCTTGGCCCGCGGCTCTCATCCCCGCCAATCGAGCCCACACGGCGCGCTTCTTGCGCACCTGGTGCGGCTGGAAGGCATCGAGATCGCGAAAGCCGACAGACCGCGGTTCAACGGCGATGGCGCCGGCCTCGAGCGCCGCGCGATACAGTTCCAAACCGCGCTGCGTCCTCACGATGATGCCGTTGAACCCCTCGTCCTCACCGCTGGGTCCGCCGCCCGGCCACACATCGGAAGCAGCCAGGTCGGCGCTTTCGCCGATGGCATCGGGACAGATTTTGCAGCGTGGCTGGATTCGCCAGGTGGCTTCGTCCTCCCACATGTCCTGGTAGCTCAATTCGAACGCTCGCCCATCCTGAGTCTCCACTCGCGTCGGGCCCGGGCAGCCGTTGCCGCGGTATCGAAACAGGGACAGCTCTTCAGGGCGAATCCCCAGATCGCGCACGACCTCTGCCGACTTGGTCAGATCCGACGCCCCGCCGCAGACGAAGGTCAGGGCATAGCGCAAATACGTGTCCACCCGCGGGTCGATCCGCGCCAGGTTGCGCACGGCCCCGATGTCGCAGGGCTTCGCGATCAGCGCGAACGGCTCGGCTCGATCCAGGATCTCGGTAAAATCAATCAGCGGCGCCGCCGGACCATAGCGCGAACCTGCCGCGTCGAGCACCGCGGCGGCATCGAAGCTCAGGCGCCTTTCAGTGCGCAGCGGCGCGCCGGCGGACGCGGCGACGTGCAGAATGAATTTTACCCGGCCGCTGCCGAGTAAGAACTGGCCCAGCGCAGTCAGCACGCCGCCGGTCGAGCCCCGGAAACGAACCTCGGGGTCGGCCGCATAGCCGATGGCCAGATGCTCGGCACGTCCCCAAATAACGTCCTGAGCAGCGCGCGTCGCCGGCATGCTCTGCGCCGCTGCGCTCTCGGGCCGAGCGCCCTCGACGCGTGTGCCCGGACAGATGGCGTTGATGCGATTCAGCGTTGCCGGATCCAAGCCCTCGCGCGCGATCGGCCGCTCGCGGCCCTCGGGAGTCAGCACGATTCGAATCTTATCGGCTCCGGCGATTGCCTGGCACAGGCCACAGCCGATGCAGAGTCCGCCCTCGACGATTTGCTCGAGCGATAAGCCGGCGCTTGCTCGATTCACTTCTGCGGCAGAGCAATGGCAAGGAGCAGGCAGAGAAACTAGCCCATGCGCGTGAGTTTTCTCATCCCGATACGGTACAGGGAATGCGCCGGATGCGCGAGCACTGCGCCGCGTGCACAATAGCGTTCATTGCTCGAATAGACTTTGCTCGAGGAGTAGTGCATGACCCACGTTCGCCCCAGCATCGCCGACAAGCGGCGCACTTTTCACCGTCTGCACGAGTCCGGATGCTTCGTCATTCCCAATCCGTGGGACGTAGGCAGTGCGCGCTTCCTGCAGGGTCTGGGCTTCAAGGCGCTGGCCACCACCAGTTCCGGATTCGCCTGGTCGCATGGCCATCGGGACGGCGGCATGTCGCGCGACCGGGTACTCGATCATCTCACCGAGATGGTCGAGGCCACGGATCTACCCATCAACGCCGACTTCGAGAGCGGATTCGCGCCGGACGCCGCCGGTGTCGCAGACAGCGTCCGGCTGGCCGTCGAAAGCGGCGTCGCAGGACTGTCCATCGAAGATTCCACCGGCAATGCCTCGCAGCCGCTGTATGAACTGGACATTGCCATCGAGCGCATGCGTGCCGCCCGCAAAGCCATCGACAAGGCGGGCGGCGACACGCTGCTGGTCGGCCGCGCCGAATGCTTTCTCGTCGGGAAGCCCGATATCGAGCACACCATCCAGCGGCTCAAGGCCTACGCGAACGCGGGCGCCGACTGTCTCTATGCGCCGGGCATCCGCACTCCCGAGCACATCGGCGCCGTGGTTGCCGGCGTCGCGCCCAAGCCCGTCAATCTGCTCATGGGCTGGGCCGGAGATCTCACTTTGCAGCAAATAGCCGCGCTCGGCGTGCGTCGCGTGAGTGTCGGAGGCGCGCTCGCCCGCTCCGCTTGGGGCGGCTTCATGCGCGCCGCCAAGCTGATCGTCGAAGAAGGCAAGTTCGACGGCTTCGCGAGCGCCGCGTCCGGCAAGGATTTGGATACTTACTTTCGCTAGCGGCAGCCGCGCTCAGTGCGACGGCGCCTCGATCCGTGCGGGCGCCGTCGCCTCGCCGGCCGTGTGATGGCCTCTGAACAGCCTGCCCTTCTCCGCCAGCAGCACGAATGCCAGGCTCGCCAGCCCGCACCACAGCGACCCGGCCGCCAGCGGCACCGTCGAACCGTTGAACCACCAGCCGATGCCGCCCCCGACCAGCGCGCCGCCGAGGGTCGAGGTGAAGCCCTGCAGCGAGGCGCCGATGCCCGCGACCGAGGCAACCGGCTCCATGGCCATGGCGCCGAAGTTCGAGGTGGTCAAGGCAAAGCAGGCCATGGTCGCGGACTGGAAGGCGACGAACATCCATAGCTGCTCGAGCCCGAGCAGCGCGACCAGCGAATGCAGGCCCGTGATGGCCAGATAGGTCAGCAAGGCGGTGTGCGATATTCGCCGCATCCCCAGACGCTCGACGATTCTCGAGTTCAGGAAGGCGGCGATGCCCATGGTCGCCGCGCACAGCGCGAACATCGTGGGCATCAGGCTCGCGCGATGAAACACCTCGCCGAATATCTGCTGCACCATGCCCACATAGGCCATGATGCCGCCGAACATGACCGACATCGCCAGGGTGTAGCACAACGATGAGCGGTTGAAGACCACCAGGCGAATCGCGCCGGCGATATGCGAGCGGTTCAGTGTCAGACGGTATTCCGCATGCAGTGTCTCGGGCAGCCGAATGGCCGCCCAGGCGCACACCACGATGGCGAAGACGCCGCACAGGATGAATATGGAGCGCCAACCGGCCGCCAGCAGCATCAGCTGCCCGATGCTCGGCGCAATGATGGGCACCGTCAGGAACACCATGAAGGTCAGGGACATCACCCGGGCCATCTGCCGCCCCGAGTACAGATCGCGAATCACCGAGCGTGTCACGACGGCGCTCGCCGCCGCCAGTCCATGGACGAAGCGCCAGGCAAGCAGGGCGTGGAAGCTGCCGGCGAGCCCGGCCGAGCAGTGCCGCCAGCACGTACAGTCCCAGGCCGCCCACCAATATCGGCCGCCGCCCGAAGCGGTCCGATATCAGGCCCCAAAACAACTGGCCGCAGCCCAGTCCCGCCATGTAGGCGGTGACTATCCATTGAACGTGATTCTCGTTGGCGACGTGCAGCGTGCGCACGATGACCGGAAATGCCGGCAGCATGGCATCGATGGCGATAGCCTGGGTCGACATCATCGCGGCCGCCAGCACCACGAATTCCAGGAAGCCGATATTCGCGGCTTCGCGCTGCCCCGGCATGCGCTAAGCGGCCGGGTTCGCGGGCACCTTCCTTGCGATGCTGGTGGCCATGGTCACGATGGATGCCAGGTCGGTCAGATTGGCCGGCACCACCAAGGTCGTCCCGGCCTGCGCCAGCTTGCCGAATTGCTTCACGTATTCCTCGCCGATGCGCAGCTGCATGGCCTCGATGCCGCCGCGGTCGGACAGCGCGATGCCGACCTGGCGCAGCCCCTCCGCCGTTGCCGTCGCGACCGCGAGAATTGCCTCCGCCTGACCTTGCGCTTCGTTGATTTGTTGCTGCTTGTTGGCTTCGGACTGCTTGATCACCCGCTGCTTGTCGCCCTCGGCGGCATTGATCTTGGCATCGCGCTCGCCCTCGGAAGTCAGCACGACGGCGCGCTTCTCGCGCTCGGCGCGCATCTGCTTCTCCATCGCCTGCAGCACGTCCTTCGGCGGCGTGATGTTCTTGATTTCGTAGCGCAACACCTTGACGCCCCAGGGTGCCGATGCCTTGTCCAATTCACTGACTACATTGGTATTGATCGTGCCGCGAGCCTCGAAGGTGCGATCGAGTTCGATCTTGCCGATTTCGCTGCGCAGCGTGGTCTGCGCCAGCTGCGAAATGGCAAAGCCGAAATTGGTGATGCCGTACGATGCGAGATGCGGATCCATGACCTGCATGTAGAGCACTGCATCGACCCCCACTTGGACGTTGTCGCGAGTGATGCAAATCTGCTCGGCGATGTCGATCGCTATTTCCTTGAGGCTGTGTCTATAGGCCACTTTCTCGAAGAAAGGCGTGAGGATGTGAAAGCCGGCCTGCAATGTCCGGCTGTACTTGCCCAGGTGCTCGATGACGTAGGCGCTCTGTTGCGGCACTACCACGGCGGTTTTCGCGATCACGATCACCACGATCACGGCTATCACGATGAATGCGTAGCTGATGGAAATGCCCAAGAAATTCTCCTGTTATTGCCCGTGCACGACCAGCGTCAATCCATCGACCCGTTCGATGCGCGCTTTGGCGCCGGCGGCGATCGGCGCCTTGCCGCCGTTGACCGCGCTCCATGAACAGCCGCGGTATTCGAGGCGGCAGCTTTCTCCGGGAGGCAGATCAGCCGGCAATGTCACGATTTCGCCCGCCGGCCCGCCTTTCAAAGGCGGCAGCTTGCGCCGCATGCGATCGTAAATCCGCCGCCGAAACGTGATCAATGAGGCCGCGGCCAGCGCCGCGAATATCAGCCATTGCAGCCACACCGGCATGCCCAATCCGGTCAGCTGCAGCATCCCCACGACGAAGGCGCTGGCGCCGACGAACACCAGATAGAACTGGGCATCGACGAAGGCCAGCTCAGAGCCCAAGAGTATGGCTCCGACCGCAATCCACGCCCACCATTCCATGACAAGCTCCTCTTGGGGCCAGCGCGCCTCGAGGCGCGCCCGGCACCGCCTAGCGTTTCATCGCGTCGAAGAAATCCGCATTGGTCTTGGTATCTTTCATCTTGTCCAGCAAGAACTCGATCGCGGCCAATTCGTCCATGGGATGCAGCAGCTTGCGCAGAATCCACATCTTGGACAGCTCCGCCGGATCGGTGATGAGTTCTTCCTTGCGGGTACCCGAACGGTTGATGTTGATCGAAGGGAAGGTACGCTTCTCGGCGATGCGGCGATCCAAGTGGATTTCCGAATTGCCGGTGCCCTTGAACTCTTCGAATATGACGTCGTCCATCTTCGAGCCCGTATCGACCAGCGCGGTGGCCAGAATGGTCAGGCTACCGCCCTCTTCGATGTTGCGCGCCGCGCCGAAGAATCGCTTCGGGCGCTGCAGCGCATTGGCGTCGACGCCGCCGGTCAGCACCTTGCCGGAGCTCGGCACAACGGTGTTGTAGGCGCGCGCCAGGCGGGTGATGGAATCGAGCAGAATCACCACGTCCTTCTTGTGCTCGACCAGGCGCTTGGCCTTTTCGATGACCATCTCGGCCACTTGCACGTGGCGGCTGGCCGGTTCGTCGAAGGTGGAGGATACGACCTCGCCCTTCACCGTGCGCGCCATTTCGGTCACTTCCTCGGGCCGCTCGTCGATCAGCAGGACGATGAGATAGACCTCGGGATGATTGGCCGTAATCGCCGTGGCGATGTTCTGCAGCAACATGGTCTTGCCGGCCTTGGGCGGCGAGACGATCAGGCCGCGCTGGCCCTTGCCGATGGGCGCCACCAGATCGATGGCGCGGGCGGTCAGATCCTCGGTCGATCCGTTGCCGCGCTCGAGCTTCAGGCGCTCGGTGGGATGCAGCGGCGTCAAGTTCTCGAACAGCACTTTGCCGCGCGAACTCTCGGGCGAGTCGTAGTTGATTTCGCCGACTTTCAGCAGCGCGAAGTAACGTTCGCCATCCTTCGGCGGACGGATCAATCCGGAGATGGAATCGCCGGTGCGCAAGTTGAAGCGGCGAATTTGGCTGGGCGACACGTAGATGTCGTCGGGACCGGCCAGATAGCTCGAATCGGAAGAGCGCAGGAAACCGAAGCCGTCCTGCAGGATTTCCAGAACGCCGTCGCCGTAGATATCCTCGCCCTTGCGGGCATGTGCCTTCAAGACTCCGAAAATGATGTCCTGCTTGCGCGAGCGGCCCATGTTCTCGAGGCCCATGGTCTCGGCCAGCTTGACCAGGTCGCTGATCGGGCGCTTCTTCAGCTCGGTCAGATTCATCGAGCTGCGGCTGCGTGCAAGATCGCTTGCCGCAATGATCTCTAGATCATCACCGCCTTCCGGCAGGTCGCCATAGTCTTCTTGCGGGGGCCGGCCCCCATTGGTGTTGCCGTTGCGGTTGTCGTTGCGGGGTCCGCGATTGGAGCGATTCGATCGCCCGCCGCCCTGACCGCCGCCCTGTTGCCCGCCGCCCTGGCCGCCGCGCGACTGATTTCCTAAATAGCCCCTCACAGGTTGCTGTCCAGAAAGGCGGCGAGCTGAGATTTGGTGACTGCTCCCACTTTCTGGGCCTCCACGGTGCCGTTCTTGAACAGTATCAGCGTCGGGATACCGCGAATGTTGAACTTGGGCGGGGTTGCCGGATTGTCGTCGATGTTCAGCTTGGCGATCCGGATCTTGTCTTTGTACTGATCGGCGATCTCATCGAGGATGGGAGCGATCATCTTGCAAGGTCCGCACCATTCCGCCCAGAAATCGAGCAATACGGGTTTGTCGGACTTCAGTACGTCCTTGTCGAACGTGGCGTCGCTGGTATGAACGATACTAGGGTTACTCACTGAAGGGTTACCTCCTTTTGGAGATTCATTGTTTGTGGCGGGTTATTTGTGGGAAATTGCAGCCTGAACTCGCGCGAAGTGACGATGCGCGGCCGTTCGGGCACAATACAGCGGCTTTAGCGGTCTTGATTACCTTAAAAGGGTACCGATGATACGGTTGATGGGAGCGGATAGACCGGCTCCGGATTGGCTGTATTGTTATCCGGTCCCCATCATTTTGCAAGTTTCTGCAATTCACAAAGAGAAAATGTCAGACGCCCATCTCAGTCAGCTCACGTTCGAATCCCTCAACATCGCCGAATCCTTGAAGCGGGGCATTGCCGAACTGGGCTATACCCGTTGCACCCCCATTCAGGCGCAAACTCTGCCCGTGGCCCTCGAGGGACGCGACGTGGCGGGTCAAGCCCAGACCGGCACGGGCAAGACGGCCGCCTTTCTCATCGCCCTGTTCAACCGCCTGTTGACCGATCCGGGCGCGCCCAACCGGCCGCAGAATGCGCCGCGCGCCATCGTCATCGCGCCGACGCGCGAGCTCGCGGTGCAAATTCATTCCGACGCATTGGGAATCGGCAAGTATGCCGGCCTGAAGCTCGCTATCGTATTCGGCGGCGTTGACTACGAAAAGCAGCGCCGCATTCTCGAAGAGGGCGTCGATGTGTTGATCGGCACACCCGGCCGCGTCATCGACTACTTCAAGCAACATGTGTTCGACCTGCGGCACATTCAAGTGGCAGTCATGGATGAAGCCGACCGCATGTTCGATCTCGGATTCATCAAGGATATACGCTTCATTTTACGGCGATTGCCCCACCCGACATTGCGCTTGAATATGATGTTCTCCGCAACCCTGTCGCATCGCGTGCTCGAGCTCGCGTACGAGCACATGAACAATCCCGAGCTCATCCGCATCGAGCCGGACAAGATGACCGTCGACCGGGTGCGCCAGGTCCTGTACTTCCCTTCCACCGAAGAGAAGATCCCGCTGCTGATGGGGCTGTTGCGGCGAATCGATGCGCGCCGAACCATGGTGTTCGTGAATACCCGGCGCATTGCCGAGGTGCTCGAGAGAACCCTGACCGCGAACGGCTTCGTGGCGCAAGCCATCTCCGGCGATGTCCCGCAGACCAAGCGCCTGAAGATGATGCGCGATTTTCACAACGGCGATGTCGCCGTGCTCATCGCCACCGACGTGGCGTCGCGCGGCCTGCATATTCCCGATGTCAGCCATGTGTTCAATTTCGACCTGCCGAACGATGCGGAGGACTACGTGCATCGCATCGGCCGCACCGCGCGCGCCGGCGCCGAAGGCGATGCCATCAGCTTCGGCTGCGAGGAATACGCCATCGCGCTTCCGGATATCGAGCGCTACATCGGGCACCAGATTCCGCGCGCCGCCATCGAACCCACCGATTTGGCCAAGGTGATCGCACCGCCGCCCGCCGAGTGGCGCGAGCGCGCGCCCCGGCCGGGTCAATCGCGCGGCGGCCGTTCCGGCGGGGGCCGGCCCGGAGGCCCCAGCGGGCGTTCCGGCGGTGGCAGCAGGAGCGGCGGCCCACGACGCGGCCCTTCGAATTCCCGGCCACCGCACGCGCCAGCGTCGCACCCGCATCAGGCTTCGCAGTCCTCGCATCAGTCCGCGCACCCGCCGCAGCAGCATGCCCCGCGGCCCACGACGCCCCAGGGCCCTCGGGGAGCGGCGGAATCTGGCGGTGCAGGGGATGCAGCCGCACAATCCGGCCAGGGGGGCCCCGCAAGGCGCAGACGGCGGCGCGGCCGCGGGGGCGGCGGCCCCTCGGGCGGCGCACCGAACCCAGGCACGGCGGGCCCGGCCGCCACCTAGCGGCGCGCTTAGGGCAGCAGGTCCGCCACCCGGTCGACCGCGGCGTACTCGCCGGTACCCTGCGGCGGCCGCCCGGAATCGGGACGGCGGACCGCGCGCAACCAGCCGATACCGAAATCGCGGGCCGCATTGAGCACCGGCAAGCTGTCGTCGACGAACAAGGTGCGCTCCGGCTCGAAGGCCTCCTCGGCGGCAAGCCGCGGCCAGAACTCCGCGTCCTCCTTGGGGCGCTCGAAGCGGTGCGTGGAATAGCAGGCATCGAAGTGCCGGCTCAGCCCCACGCGCTCGTTCTTGATGGCCAATGCGCCGGGGTGCGCATTGGTCACCAGCACCCGCCGCTTGCCGCTGTCCTTGAGCTTCGACAAAAACTCCTCCGCTCCCGGCAGAAATCTAACCTCGCCCTGCGCCTCGCGCTTGATGCCGCCGATGTCCAGCTCAACTCCCGGCTCCAATACTCGATGCAATACCACTGCAGAGTCCCTTTGACCTCGGTGAACTTGGGAGCCAGCAGCGCCCGCGTCTGCGCTTCGCTCAGCCCATGCGCGGCCGCGTAGCGGCTCGGAATCAGCTCCAGCCAGAACCAATTGTCGAAGCGCAGGTCGAGCAGGGTGCCGTCCATGTCGAGCAGCACCGTATCGATGGCGGACCAGTCGACTGCGGCTGAGGCGTGCATTTGCGTATGATACCAACCGATGAGAGATCTTCACGCCTTGGCGCAAGCCCTGATGCCCATCGTCGAGCGCGCCGGCGCCGCCATCATGCGGGTGTACGACGCCGGTTTTACCGTGCAGCACAAGGAAGACAACTCGCCGCTGACCCTGGCGGACCTGGATTCGCAACGCGTCATCCTCGAAGGACTGACGGCAAATTACCCCCGACATACCGATTCTGTCCGAGGAGTCGGCCCAAGCTCCCTGGGCCGAGCGTCAAACCTGGCGCGAACTCTGGGTGGTCGATCCGCTCGACGGCACCCGCGAGTTCGTCAAGCGCAATGGCGAGTTCACGGTCAATATCGCCCTGGTCGTGCGAGCACGAGCCCGTACTCGGCGTGGTCGCGGCGCCCGCGCAAGGGCTGCTGTATTGGGGTGCGGCGGGGGCTCGGCGCCTTCAGCCATCACCGCGGCGCCGCCGCAGATGCCCATCCACGTGTCCGCACCGCAGAACCCTTTGCGCGTTGTCGGCAGCCGCTCGCACGCCAGCGTCCGGCGACAGCCGCCTATCTCGCGCGCTGTGAGGCCGCATGTCATGACCGGCATCGGCAGTTCGCTGAAATTCTGCCTGGTCGCCGAAGGCAAGCCGACCTATATCCGCGCTTCGGCCCCACCTCGGAGTGGGACACCGCCGCGGGACAGGCGCTATTGGAAGCCGCCGGCGGCCATGTGACCCGGCTGGACGGCCATCGCCTGCGCTATAACTGCCGCGAAAGCGTGATCAACGGCGATTTCCTGGCATTCAGCCACCCGAGCGTGCTTCCCGGCGCGGCATAGCGCTGCGGCTCTCGGCGCCGCGGCCCTCGGCGCTGCGGCCCTCAGCGGCCGCCTCGCTCAAGCGTGCCCGACGGGCTCGCACAGCTCCAAGGTGGCGTCCAGCAGCGTGGGAATGTCGAACACCACCTCGTGCTCCGCCATGGTCAACCGCGCCACGCCGGCCGCGGCGATCAGCGCCGCCGGCACGTGAATCTGGTCGCGCTTCGGGTGCGTGGTCCAGGTGCTGACCCGCGCGTCGCCGAAGGCGCGATTGAGCGCGCTCCAGCGCAGCTGCGCGGCGCGCGCCAGCGGCGTATCGCCGCCCCATTGGCGGTGAGCCAGCGCCATCGTGGTTTCCGGGACGGTGGCGCTGTGCGGGGTGGTCATCAGCTCTTGCACGTACCGCACCATTTCATTGGGGTCGACACGCACGGCCAGGTTCGGTTGCAGGTCGTTGCTCATGTTGCCTTGCCTTGGAATCATGGACACGTTCCTACTATGGGGTGGGTCCCGCAGCGGAATTCCAGGGGCGGGCCACGCGGCCACGGATTGCGGTTAAGCTTGGCGGCATGACGGATGATCTTTTGCTGCTGGTTTTGGCCGCGGCGGCGCTGGCGGGAGGCTATAAAATCTGGCAGATCTCGCTGGATGCGCGCGAAGCGGCGAACCGCATCGCCAAGGACACCTGCTCGCGCGCCGTGGTGCAGTTCCTGGACGGCACCGTCGCCTTTGCCGGCTTTCGGCTGGCCCGCGACATCGAACGGCAAGCGGCGGCTGCTGCGCACCTACACCTTCGATTACACCAGCGACGGCTTCGAACGCGCGCAGGGCTTCATCGTGCTCGCCGGGCTGCGGCTCGAAGCCGTGGGGCTGGCGGGCATCCCCTCGTGAGCGGCGGCGAGCCCGGCGATGGCGGACTCAATATCGACCTGCATACCCATTCGAACCGCTCCGACGGCGCGTTGACCCCCGCCGAATTGGTGGCGCGCGCCGCGGCCGCCGGCGTCGAAGTCCTGGCGCTCACCGATCACGATACGGTGGCGGGCCTCGAAGAGGCGCAACAAAGCGCAGGCCGTGCATGGCCTGCGCCTGGTCCCCGGCGTTGAAATTTCCGCCTCCTGGCGCGCCCAGTCCATTCACGTGCTGGGGCTGTGGATAGACCCCGCCTCCGCCGCACTTCGCAGCGAGCTCGAGAGCACAGGCCGAGCGCCGCCGGGAGCGCATGCGCAAGATATGCGCGCGCCTGGGCAAGCACGGTCTGCCGGGCGCAGAACTTCTCGCCGCGGTGCAGGCGCATCCCGGCTTGCCGACGCGCGCGCATCTGGCGAAGGCCACTGGTGGCCGGCGGCCACGTCAAGCGCGCCGACGAGGCTTTTCGCAAGTATTTGGGCGCCGGCAAGAGCGCCTATCTGCAGCGCCGAATGGCCCGCGCTCGAGATCGTGGTGGGCTGGATCCGCGCCGCCGGCGGCGTGGCCTCGCTCGCCCATCCGGTGCGCTACTCCCTGTCGGCCGGCGCCCGGCGGCAGTTGCTCGCCGATTTCGCCGCCGCGGGCGGCGCCGCGCTCGAAGTGGTGACCGGCGCCAATGGTGCGCAGCACGCGGAGGCCGTCGCGGCGCTCGCGGTGAAGCATGGCCTCATGGGGTCGGTGGGCTCGGACTTTCACGATCCGGAACTTACTTGGAATCCCCTGGGCCGCTCCCTTAAGCTACCGGATTGCGTCACCCCGGTGTGGCGCAGCTACATAACAAAAGCAGCGACGCCGTGAGCGACGAAGAAAGCAACGTCAACACCGACTTGTTCAAGAACATCGAGCGCCTGCGGCAGCTGCGCATCGAGCACCGGGATCTCGACGACATCATTTCGCGCCTGACCATGGATTTCAAAGTCGACGAGCTGCAGATGAAACGACTCAAGCGGCGCAAGCTCATGCTCAAGGATCAAATCGCGCGACTGGAAAGCCAGCTCATTCCGGATCTGAACGCATGATCGAGGACTCCTGCAGCGTATCGCGGCATTCTTCGACATCTTGTCGACGCGCAATGTGCTCATCGAGATCGGCGCCGTCGGCGCTGTGCCTGCTGGCCGGCTGGTTCGTCGGCGGCGCGCTGCGCGAGCGCTATCGGCGGCGCCGAATCAAGGACGCCGACGGCACTGACCTGGTCCTATTTCGCCTCGCAGGGCAGCGTCGTCGCCACGCCGGCCATCGTGGCGCTGGGCCTGGTGGTCGTGGCCCGCAGCCTGATGCTGGCGCGCGCACTTCGACGTCACCGTGCTGGACGCCGCCGCACGCCTGATCGGCGCCTATGTCATCGTGCGCGTCGTCGTGCTGCTGTTCACCGCCAGCCTCGGCAACAAGTCGTGGATGCAGAATTGGGAGAGCCGGGTCACCCTGTTCATCTGGCTCATCATCGCCGCCGAGTACCTGGGCTGGCTCGATCCCATCATCAGCACCCTGGACAGCATCGGCGTGGCGGCGGGCAGGAGCCGCATCACGCTGTGGTCGGTGCTGAAGCTGCTGTTCACTCTGACCCTGTTCGTGCTGGTCGCGGCCTGGATCAGCCGCTGGGTCGAGCGGCGTCTGAAGAAGCTCAGCAATCTCGCCCCCTCGACCCGCATCGGCATCGCGAAATTCGCCAATGCGTTCTTGATCGCCATGAGCATTCTCATGGGCCTGAATGCCGCCGGCGTCGACCTGACCGCGCTCACCGTGCTCACCGGCGCCATCGGCTTGGGGCTGGGCTTCGGCCTGCAGTCCATCGCCGCCAATTTCGTCAGCGGCTTCGTGCTGCTCATGGACCGCTCCATCAAGCCGGGCGATGTCATCAGCCTCTCCGGACAAAGCGGCACCAGCACGGAGAACTTCGGCTGGGTGCAGGAATTGCGCGGCCGCTACGTGGTGGTGCGCGACCGCGACGGCGTCGAAATGCTGGTGCCCAATCAGCAGCTCATCTCCAATGCCGTGATCAATTGGAGCTACACGGATCCGCGCATCCGCCTCAAATTGCCCATCCGCGTGAGCTACCGCGACGACCCGGAACCGGCCCTGAACCTGCTGCTCAGCCGCCTGCGAAGGCCAATCCCGCGTGCTGCGCGAACCCGCGCCCGTGTCGCGTCTGATGCAATTCGGCGACAGCGGCATCGAGCTCGAGCTGCGCTTCTGGATTTCCGATCCCCAGGAAGGCGTGAACAACGTGCGCTCGGAAGTGAACCGCGCCATATGGCGGCTGTTCAAGCAGCACCACATCACCATCCCGGTGGCGCAGCGCGAAATCATCATGCACGCCGCCCCCTCGGACCTCGACTGAGCCGCCCTTGCCCCTGATCATCACGCCGGACATCGTCATTCCCGACGAGGAATTGGAATGGAAATTCATCCGCTCCTCGGGCCCCGGCGGCCAGAACGTCAACAAGGTGGCGAGCGCCGCGCAGCTGCGCTTCCTGCTGCCGCAGAACGCCAGCCTGCCGGTCGCGGCGAGAAATCGCCTGCGCCGGCTCGCCGGCCAGAAGCTCATCGACGACGGCAGCATCCTGTTCAAGTCCATGAGCGAGCGCAGCCAGGAACAGAATCGGCGCGCGGCGCTCGAACGCCTGGAAGCACTGATTCGCGCGGCGCTGGTCGAGCCGAAGATCCGCAAGAAGACCCGCCCCACCAAGGCATCCAAGGAGCGCCGCATCGAGTCGAAGAAGCGCCGCGGCGCGACCAAACAATCGCGGCGCGGACAAGGCTGGGATTAGCATTCAGGCGGGCAACCCGCCGGCCGGGGCAACCCCCGCCTCAACCCAGGGTCACCTGCAGAATGCTGTGCCGGATCTGCTCCGACAGCACCAACTGCGCATCCGCGGCCACCGCGAGCAGCGGCTCGCCGAACAGGAGCCTGCCGTCCTCCGACGCTTGAATCACGTTCCGGCGGCGCAGCAAATCGATGAAATTGCGGAACAGGCTCTTGTCGAAGAACTCGGGCGAATTCAACCCGTACAGCACCGACATGCGCTGCGCCATCAAATGGCAGCGCTGTTCGAGCGCCTCCTGGGTGATGCTGCCGCTGCCCGCCTGCAGCAGCAGCGCGATCGCCAGATAGTATCGCTCCACGGTTTGGATGGTCGCCTGCGCCAGCACCGACAGCCGGATGGCCTCGAGCGAGGTCGAGGGCGGGCGCCGCCACTCGCTGCCGATCCTCATTGGCCTGCAGCAGATTCAGCCGCGCGAAGGTCTCGAGCAACGCGTCCACCGACCGCGCTCACCGACGCCTCGTCCCAGCGCAGGAACAGCTCGGCTGCAATATACGGATAGACGCGCCACACCAGGCGATGGATGTCCGCGGTGCGCATGGCGGCGTTGCTCACGAAGCAGCAGGCCAGCAGCGAGGGCATGGCGAACAAATGCAGGATGTTGTTGCGGTAGTAGGTGGCCAGCACCGCGTTCTCGGCATTCATGCGCATGATGTCGCCGAGCGGATGCGCCTGCCGTCTCCAGCAGCCCCATGGCTTCCAGCGTAGCGGATCATTTGCGCGCCGCTGTCCGCCGTGACCGTCACCAAGGGTCCATACGGGCGCATCGCGCAGCAGCTGCTGATACAGCTCGACCTGGCGCACCAGATCGACTTCCGCCAGCGCCTGGCGCGGAGTCGCCAGAATGGCCATGGCCACCAGATTGATCGGCGTCACGGCGGCCGCCGCATTGATCTCGATATTGATCCGCACGGCGAGATCGCCGATGGCATCGTTGATCCAGCCCGGCCGCGATTCGGACGCCTCGGCGGCGCCTCGCGCCAGTCCGGGATTGTGCCGGTCCAGCAATTCATCCAGCGAAATGGGCTGGCCCAAATTGACGTGCACCTTGCCGAGCTTGCTGCGCAGCACCGACACGGTGGCCTTGAGCAGGCCGAAGACGCTCTCCTTTTCCTTCGGCCGGCCCGACAGCTCGCCGATGTAGGTGCGCCCTTCGACGATGCGCTCGTAGCCGAAATACACCGGCATGAACACCACCGGCCGCTTCGGGTCGCGCAGATAGGCGCGCACGGTCATCGACAGCATGCCGGTGCGCGGCGAGAGCAGCCGCCCGGTGCGGCTGCGGCCTCCCTCGATGAAGTATTCCAGCGGATGGCCGCGCGCCATCATGAAGCCCAGATACTTGGCGAACACCGCCGCGTACACGGCGTCGCCCTTGAAGGTGCGGCGCAGGAAGAATGCGCCGCCCTTGCGCAGAAACCGCCCGATCACCGGCAGATTGAGATTGATGCCCGCCGCCACGTGCGGAACCGCGAAGCCCTTGCGGTAGATCACGTAGGACAGCAGCAGATAGTCCATGTGGCTGCGGTGACAGGGCACGTAGATGATTTCCGCGCCGTCGCCGATCTCGCTCATTTTCTCCACATGCTCGAAATCCACGCCGTCGTACAGCCGGTTCCACAGCCAGCCGAGCACGACCGACATGAAGCGCACGAAGGACTGGGAATAATTGGCGGCGATTTCGACCGCATCTTTGCGCGCCGCCAGCAGCGCGGCGCGGCGCGGCAGCCCGCGCGCGCTGCATTTCGCGGCGCACGACGCTGCGCACGTCCGCGGTCTTCAACAATTGCGCCACCAAGGTGCGGCGATGCGACAGATCGGGCCCGATGGTCGAGGCGCGCTGCGCCCGCAGGCTGGCGCGCAGGGTTCGCAATACCCAGCGCACGCTGCGCTGCTCGCTCATGCCCTCCTGCAGGGCATCGCGCAGCCGCACCGGCTCGCCGAAGTGCACCAGGGTATTGCGGCCGTTGACCAGCACGCTCAACACCTTGCGGAACCGCCCGACCAGCACCCAATCCTCGGCGAACAGCAGGCGCCAGAGGCTCGCCTCCTTGTGCGGCGCACGGCCCCAAAAAATGGCGACCGGCACCAGATCCACATCGAACTGCGGATGAGCGGCCGCGGCGGCGACCAGCTGTAGCAGGTAGCGCGGGGCGCGCGACGCATGCCGGGTGGTGAACAATCCGGCGGGCCGTATCAGCTCGAAGTAGGCCCGGTCGGCGCGCCGCTCGCCGATCAACAGCCGCCTCTCGGGGCGCGGCAGGCCGAGCCGGGTGCACACCATGCTCAAGACCGCGAGATCCGTCTGGCTCTCGCGCTCGAGGACATAGCAGACCGGCCGCGGCCGCGCCGCGATCGCGGCGGCGGCATCATCGGGCTTGATGGTCGCCCGCACCCACAGGCCCAAGATCTTGCGGACACTCCAATGCCAGGCCCGGACTCAAGCCACCAATGGGATTCATGGTCGGCCGGATCTAGGGAGTCGTATCGCCGCGCTCTTGAGTATCCACCGCTTTGCGCGTGGCTTCTGCTTGCGCGTTCACAGTTTTCTGCACATCGCGCGCCCGCTGTTCGGCTTGCAGCATGGGATCGAATACCGTCTGCTTGGGCGGGGGATCGGGAGAGGCGCAACTCACGATGAACAAAACCGACAGTGACATTGTCGAAACCTTGAGCAAGCCCATGTGCACCTCGGAACTGCCGGCCCCGTGAGGCGTCGAGTGTACAATCGTTCCGGACTTGCAGTCACTCGGAGTTCGCGCATGTTTCGATTCGCTTTGCTGATGCTTCTGTCCACCAGCGCCTATGCCTTGCAGCCCGTCGACATCGAGACGGCGGCGACGGTCTATCAGGAAGCGGCCATTCGCGAACAGGTGCGCGCCTCGCTGGGCTCCATGCCGGCGCATATACGGCAGCTGTTCTCGGCCGACGCCGCGGCGCACCTCTCCGACCAACAGCTCAATGCCGTCACCGCGGCGGCCAAGCGCGGATTTCGCATCGACGTGTTCGAAGTGCCGGCCTTGAGCGCGCTTGCCGCCAATCTCGACGCCGACACCGTCAAGAAGTCCGAGGAGTTCCTCTCCAGCGACCTCGGCCGGCGCATGGTGGCCGCGGATGTCGCCACGGCCACGCTGCCGGAAGATCAAATCAACAAGATCATGAACGGCGAGCAGACCGTGCCCTCGACGCCGCAGCGCGACGCCCTGCTCGACAAACTGGAACACGCCTCGCGATCCACCGAATCCACGGTGCAGATTTTCCTCAGCATGGGGCAGGCGGTGGCGTCGGCACCGCCGTCGGAGCCGGCGCGGATACTGGCGAGCGTCACCGAAAAGGCGCGCAAGATCCGGCGAAGCCAGCCGCACCGACATGGAGGCGAGCATGCGGCAGCCGCTGCGCCGCTACCTGGCCTACAGCTATCGCGACATGAGCGATGCCGACCTCAAACACCTGCTGAAGTTTCTCGAATCGCCGACGGGTGCGCGCTATGTGTCCGCCTACATCGCCTCCCTGGGCGCGGGATTCGACGCCATGGGCAGGCGCTGCGGAGAGCAGCTGGGCGAGAGCCTGCGCGAGCTGGCGCAGGCGCAGCTGGACGTGCCCACCATGAGCGCGCCGCCCGCCATCGCCGCGCCGGCGCCGGTGCGAACCCCCTGAGCGATTCTATTCAACCCAGAGCGGCCAGGAACGCCCGCAGCAACCCGCAAATCGCCTCGATCTGATCCTCGAGGCGATGGTCGGAGTTGAGCAGATGCAGCGCGGCCTGGTGTTCGCGCGCCCAGCGGATGCCGTTCTCCACCGGAACGATGGCGTCGTGCCAGCCATGCACGATGGCGACCGGACAGGGCACGTCCTGCGGCGTGTATGGTTCGTAGCCCGCCATGTAAAACGCGGGGGCCAGCAGAAACAGGCCTCGCGGCCGCAGAGCGCCCGCCGCGGCGGCAGAGACGTGCCCGCCCATGCTGGATCCTACCAGCACCGCGGTTCCTGGCATTTCCCGGACGCACCCGATCAGCTTGCGCACCCGATCGGCAGGGTCATCCAGGCCGCGATAGTCCACCGACTCGACGGCCACCCCCAGGTCGCGGACCACCGCCGCCATGGCCGTGATCTTCGAGCCCCACGGGCCGCTCTCCTTGCCATGCGAGAACACCACCGTATCGAAGGATCTGCTCATAGGGCCTCGAGGTTAAAGAAATGCAGGTTTGCAGCCGTTAACTGACGGATGGCACTGGATGAAGAGCAATCGAGCGCCGCGCACGAGATGCGTCGCGCCATCGACTGCCTACGCGACTGTGCCGACCTCGCCGAAGTGGATGCCGCGACGCTCGAGGCGCTGGCGGCCGGTGCGGTGCATTTTTCGCTGCCGGCCGGCAGCCTGCTGTTCGAGTCGGGATCCACCCCGGACGGAGTATATCTGGTCGCCAGCGGCCGGTTGGGCGTCAAGACCCGCGGAATGGCGCGGCTGACCGCCGAAATCCAGCGCAGCGAGCTGGTCGGGGAAGCCGGGTGGCTGCTGAAGGAGGAACGCAGCGCCACGGTGTTCGCCCTGCGCGATAGCGAGATATTGCTGCTGCCCAATGCCGTCATGGATGCGGTGGCGGCGCAGTCGACACATTTTGCATTGGCGCTGGCGCAGCTGTGCGCCCGGAGGCTGCGCCGCAGCAATCGTCAGGAGGCCGCGCAAAAGCGCGCCCGCGTGTTCGCCATCGTTCCCCATAGCGTCGAAATCGACTTCGCCAATCTGGCCACCCGCCTGGTCGCAGAATTTGCCCGGGCCGGCCGCACGGAACTGGTGTGGGATGCGCGGGCGAGTACGCACACCGCCGCATGGTTCAACGCCGTGGAAGAGCGCAACGACTACGTGGTATACGTCGCGGATCCGAGCAGCTCGGGCTGGACGCGCCAATGCTGCCGGCAGGCGGATGTGATTCTGCTGGCCGCGCCGGCCGGGGGGGCGGCGAACCCCTGGCCGAGCGAGATCGCCGGGGCGGCGGCCCGCGGCGCGCGGGTCGAGCTCGCGCTGCTGCACGACGGGCGCATCGAAGCCGGCGCCGCCGCCCGATGGCTGCAGATCTCGCCCGTGGCCTTGCATCACCAGATCGTCGACGCGGCCGACATGGGCCGCCTCGCCCGCCTGCTGACTCAGCGCGGCGTGGGTCTTGTGCTCTCCGGCGGAGGCGCGCGCGGCTTCGCTCACCTGGGCGTCATTCGCGCACTGCGCGAGGCGCGTGTCCCCATCGATTTCGTCGGCGGCTCGAGCATCGGCTCGATCATCGCAGCCGGCGTCGCGGTCGGATGGAGCGACGAGGAAATGCGCATGCGCTACCGCCGATGCTTCGTCGACACCAACCCGGTGAACGACTATGCCCTGCCGTTCGTCGCACTCACGCGGGGCCGCAAGGTTTCTCGCCTGCTGCTGCGGGAATACGGGGACGTATCGATCGAGGATCTGCGCCAGCCCTTCTTTTGCGTGAGCGCCAATCTGACCACCGGCCGGGCTCTGGAGCATCGCCACGGCCGTCTCACCGAGGCGCTGCGCGCCTCGGTGGCGATTCCCGGGGTCATGCCGCCGGTCTATCGCGGCGAGGATGTGCTGGTCGACGGGGCCGCCATCAACAACCTGCCGGTCGACCTCATGCAGGCCCATGCGCCGGGCTTGGTCATCGGCAGCGATGTCGGCGCGGACCGTTTTGCATTCGGCCGCGGCAGGCGCGGCATTAATATTTTTCAGATTCTGATGCGCGCCGGCATGATCAACAATGCATCCTGCGCCGAGGCGCAGCGCCAGGTGGCTCATGTGCTGCTGAAGCCGCCGCTCGAGAACGTGGATCTGCTCAATTGGCGCGCCTTCGATCGCGCCATTCAGGCCGGCTACGACTATGCCCGCGCGGCGATCGAGGCGCTGCCGTCCATGCCGTGCCTGCCGGCGGCCGGAGGACGGGCGCGCAGTTCCCTGGTCGCGGAAATGCAGCGGCGCCTGGCAGCCACAGGATCCGTCAGCTAGACAGGCTTTGGGCCAGGCTTTCGACCCATTCGAGTTCCGCCGGGCTGTAGTGCGCGGCGTTCAGGCGGCTGCGGGTGACGGGCAGCACCTTGCTGCCCGAGGCAGAATGCACGATGCGAAAGCTGTGAAACCCGGGCTTGCTCCTGGCCGCAAAACCCACCAGCAGGTGATACTCGCCGCCCGGATTGGCGGTGCTGGCGCGGTGGTCGCATGCGGCGAAGAAAGCCTCCTGCATGGGCCGCGTGCCGAAGGCCTCGCCCTCGTACAGCCCCTCGAAGAAGCAGCGTACCTGAGACACCGCGGCTTCGGCGATCTCCACATCGGGCGCTGCCGTGGCCAACCAGCGCGTGCCGTGTTCGATGCTGTTGACGATGAACAGCGCGATGCGGCGCGCTCCCAAATACTGCCAGTCTGCGCTGCCGGCGGTGCCCGCGGCGAGCGTACGCGCCGCGACGCCGATTCGCGCGGCCGAGCGCACCGCCTGGATGGTGTTGACTCCCAGGCTCGCGAGCCGCATGCGCCGATCCTCGGCGACCAGGCAGGTCGGCCGGTACCCAGGGCGCAGGATGGCCTCCTCGTTCTTCGCAGGCATCCATACCGCAGATGCCTCATCGCAACGCGCCAACATGCCGGCAACCGCGCCGCCGGGCGCAAAGGATTCGAAGTGGCCCCGCAGCTTGTCGTGCGCCAGCACTCGCGGAAAGTACATCACCGCATTCTCATTGCAGAAATTCCAATCGCGCATGCCGCGCAGGGCATCGTCCGCCGTATGCCAGTGCGCCGGCGGATCGACGATCATCAGCGCGCGCCGCTCCTTGCAGTAGCGAGCGCCGACGAACAGCGCGCTCGGCCCCACGTCCTGCTCGCGCGACAACGGAGGCAGGCACAGGAAATTGAAGTAGGCGGCGTTGGACAGGGCGAAGATTCCCGTGCGCCTGGCCTCCGATCCGATCAAATCGTAATCCGTGAGCGGTGCGCCGTCGTCGCCGTCGGAATTCGAGTGGACGTAGCCGCTGGCCAAGCCGCTGAGCGCATCCAAAGTGCGCTCGGGACGCTGCGCCGGAACTTCCCCGGCCAGCTGAATCAGCTCTGAATCGAGGATTGCCCGCGGCAGGTAGCCTTCGGCCGCCGACAGCAGCGACAGCCGGTGAAATATCTCCTGATCCTCCACCTGCGCCGTGCCCACGGCCCGCACCCGCTGCACGGTGAGGTTGAATTCCGCGGTATTGTCGGCTGCGATATTGTCGTAGTCGACGCTGGCACGGAGGAATTCCCGCGTCCCGGGACGCACCGCCCGCAAGTGCAGCGCTCCATCGCCCGCCTTCAAGGTGAGGGTTGCGCAGCGCGCGCCATTGACCACGCGCACCATGAGCGCCTCGCGCCCGCCATGATCGAAGAACTGCTCC
The DNA here is from genome assembly GCA_963837435.1 of uncultured Gammaproteobacteria bacterium. Classification (GTDB taxonomy): domain Bacteria; phylum Pseudomonadota; class Gammaproteobacteria; order Steroidobacterales; family Steroidobacteraceae; genus Bog-1198. The sequence goes on along the minus strand of CAWINJ010000002.1, from coordinate 167,763 downwards.
ACCGCGTAGCCCAAGGGACTCGGCTGCCACAGACCGCCGAACACATGCTGGAATTCCGTGAAGCTCGCGAGGAATACCGGGCGGTTGACCGGCCCGCGCAGAGTGCGGCCGACGAATGCCGTGCGCGCGGTGCCGAGGCGCGCAATCGTTTGATTGGGGCCGCGCTCATTCTCGGCCTGTACGCTTAGATTATCCGGCGTCACTAATTGCTTGCTCGTTTCTTGCTCTTGTCTTGCTCTTGTCTTGCTCTCGTTTCTTCTCTGGCTTTTTTCGTACAATCTCTGGTTTTGTTCTCGAATTTACTGCCCCGCCGCGCACCTGCCGGACTCTATCACAACCGCGGTATTTCGCGCGCGGCCCTCAGCGCGCGAACAGCGCGATGCCGCGCCTCTTGAGAAGGGGCACGAGCAGCATGCCTGCCAGGAAGCCGCCGATGTGCGCGCGGAACGCCACACTCGCACCGCCGTCCGGCAGCGCGAGATCGCTGAGCAGCTGCACGGCCAACCACAGCAGCAGCAGCAGCATGGCGGGCATGCGCAGCGTTGTGAAGAAAAACGGCAGCAGCACCAGCGTCAATATGCGCGCTCTGGGGAACAGCAGCAGGTATGCGCCGAGCACTCCGGAGATCGCGCCGCTCGCGCCGATGATGGGATACGGCGAGCCGGGATTGGCCTGGGCCTGCGCAAGAATCGCGACGACTCCGCACAGCAGGTAGAACGCCAGATAGCGCGCGTGCCCCATGGCGTCTTCGACCTTGTGCCCGTAGATCCATAGGAACAGCATGTTGCCGAGCAGATGCATCCAACTGCCGTGCAGGAACAGGGAGGTGAGCGGTGATGCGAAGCGGGGTATCCACTGCAAATCGGGCGGCAAGCGCGCGTCGGTCAGCAACACGGCCGGAACCGCACCGAGCGCGGCCACCGCCTGCCGGCCGGACACCGCATCCAGCGAGCGCTGCCACAGAAATACGCAGGTGCATACCACGATCAGGGAGATCGTGACGAACGGTTTCAAGGCCGAGGGCGAATCATCCTTGAGCGGAATCATCCGTGGAGGCGGTCGGCACCGGATCGCGGCAGTGAGCCCTGCCCGCCGCCGCGCTGGCGCTCCTCGGCACGGCGCTGCTCCTCGGCCCGAGGCTGCGCCCTGGCGCGACGCTGGTCCTCGGCACTACGCCCCTCCTCGGCGCGCTGCCGCTCCTCGGCGCGAGCTTGTTCCGCCTCGGCTTTCTTGCGGGCGATTTCCTCGAGCATCACCTTCATCCATTCGCTGCTCATTCCGATTCTTCCGCCGCGGGAGTGACGATGGCGCCGATCGCCGCGACCGTATCCGGGTGATAGCCGGGCAGCGCCTTGGCGTACACGCGCTTGGCGAATTCGGTGCCTGAGGGCGTTTTCATCAGTTCGGCGTACAGGGGCGCGATCAACTTGACGCGGCCGATGCTCTTCAAGTAGTCCTCGAGCCGCGCATAGCTGGGCTGATAATTGGCGGCGATCGCCAGCTTCAGCCAGCTATGCTCGATCTCATCGTTCCGGCTGCGCGTGAAGTCGTATGCCTTGTCCAGGCTCTCGAGCTGTTTCACGCTCAAGGGGCCGGGCATTTTGTCCAGGAAGTACAGCCACTGCTGCGTCGACCAGTCGAGCCCGAATTTCTTGGGCTCGAGCGTGCCCGCAAGCCAGGCGCTCCTCGCCTCATCCACCTGCAACATGATGGCGGAGACCGGCAGCACGGCATCGGCTGGAATACCCGGGGCGTTCTCCCAGGCCTGCACCTGTTCGCGGGATACGATGCCCGGAGAGCGGGCGAGAAGATTCGCCTCGAGATAGCCGTTGAACTGTTCGGTGGTGATGCTCTTGAAGGCGAAGTGATCGAAATAGTCGTGCAAGAAGGCATCGAATCGTTCGCGGCCGAACTTCGCCGCGAGATAATTCAGGAACAGCCGGCCCTTCTCGTAGGGCACGTCGCTGAACACCAGGCCCGGATCGCGGTCCCGCAGGTCGATCGCCAGCACCTGATCCTGCGGCTTGAGTGTCGCCAGATTGGCGCGCAAGGACTGCAGGCCCAGCACCTCTTCCATGGAGGCGCGCTGCTCGCCGTACACCGCGGTCACGATGCGGCTCTGCAGGTAGTCGGTGAATCCCTCGTTCAGCCACAGGTCGCGCCAGGTCGCATTGGTGACCAGATTTCCCGACCAGGAATGCGCCATTTCGTGCGCGATCACCGATACCAGGCTCTTGTCTCCCGCGATCACCGTAGGCGTGATGAACGACAACCGCGGATTCTCCATGCCGCCGATCGGGAAGCTCGGCGGCATCACCAGGATGTCGTACCGCGACCAGCGATAGGGCCCGAATAATTTCTCGCTGGCGGCCAGCATGGACTCGGTGTCGGCGAATTCCTTGGCGGCCGCATTGACCATGGGCTTCTCGGCGTACACCCCGGTGCGCGGGCCGGTCGCCTTGAATTCCAGGTCGCCCACCGCCAAGGCGATCAAATACGAAGGAATCGCCTGCGGCATGACGAAGGAATATTCGCCCTTGCGCTTCACATTCGGATCGTTCTCGGCGCTCATCACCGCCAGCACGCCGGAGTCGGTATGAATTTTGGCCTTGTAAGTGACGCGCACCTGCGGCGTGTCCTGCAGCGGAATCCAGGTACGTGTGCCGATGGGCTCGGACACGGTGTACAGAAACGGCTTGTGATGGCCGGCGGTCTGTTTCGGATCGAGCCACTGCAATGCCGTCGCGGTGGGCTGAGTCTCGTAATCGATGCGGATGTATTCGGTGGGCTTGCGGCTCGGCGGAAGCTCGATGACCAGGGCGCTGCCGAGAATCGGGTCCGGCTTTTCCAGGTGAAACGGCCGGCTGACCCAGATGGTCTGATTCTTGGCGGTCGCACCGAGCACGTCGATGGCTTTCTGGGTCACGTCCGTGATCATCAGGTCCTTGGTGTCGAGCACCAGCTGCGTCGCGCGCGGATCGAGCCGCTTGATCTCGAGTTCGACGGTGCCGCTGATCCTTTTGGCCTCGAATTCGACGCGCAAATCCAAGTCGATGTGCGTGACCCGAAACTGATCGACGTTGGCGTAGGAATGATAGTCCAGGCCCGGCTCGATCGGCTCCAAATCGGCGCCGATTGCCGGCCATCCTGCGCAGGCAAGAGCCAGTCCCGCAACAAATGTGCGCAATCGGAATGCGCGCATTACTTGACGGAATCTTGCGTCTGCGCCGAGGGAGGCTGGGGCGGCGGTGCTTCGGCGCGCCCGCCGACCAATTCCTTGAACGTCTTTTCGTCCACCAGCAGCCCCGTCTTGCCGTCCCAATTGGAACCCGTCGGCAAGGTGTTCTCCACCAGCAGCGACTTGCCGATCACCTCGTCGATTCCGCCGAGCTCGCCCGTGACGGGCACCGGCACGGCGCGCGGCGTGTGCGCCAGATCGCCGACTCTCTGCCAGTCGATCTCACTATCGTGATCCGTGATCTTCTTTTGCAATTTCGGGTTCAGCAGCTTGCCCAGCAGGCGCTTGCGGTTCTTGCTCCAGTCGCGCGAATCGTCCTCCATCACCGTGTAGGCCTGCAGGTACAGCGTCCCGTCGCGCCAGCCGAACAAGTACGGCTGGTTGACCACCGTCACCTTGGTGCCGATGGGAATCATGTCGAAGAACGACGGCAATGTCCTCGGGATACAGGCGGATGCAGCCGTGACTCGAGCGCATGCCGACGCCGTAGGGCTTGTTGGTGCCATGGATCAAATAGCTCGGCCACCCCAGGCGAAACTCATACTGGCCGAGCGGATTGTCCGGTCCCGCAGGCACCTGCGCGGGCAGCTTTTCGCCGTCCTCGGCATGCTCGTCGCGGACCGACTTGGGAACCACCCAGACCGGATCCTTCTGGCGGCTGATGATTTTGGTCGTGCCCTCGGGCGTCTTCCAGCCCACCTTGCCGATGCCGATGGGGTGGGTGTAAACGATCTGCGGCTCGCCCTTCTTATGAGGCGGGTAGTAAAAAATTCGCATGGCGGCCACGTTCACTACCACGCCCTCATGGGGAGCGGCCGGCAAGATGAACTGCGTGGGCACGACCACCTCGCGCCCGACGCCGGGCAGCCAGGGATCGACTCCCGGATTGGCGGTCAGTATCTCCTCGTAGCCCACGTCGAAGCGCCGGGCGATGTCGGGCATCGTATCTTCCTTGCCGATGGTGGTCTTCTGCACGTAGCCCACGATGTCGCTGCCGGCATCGACCTCGAACTTGTCGGTCGCATTGGGCTTGGGCAATTGAGGCACCGGGGGCGGCGGCACCGCGGCCACAGGTGGCGGTGCAGCAGGCGGGTGCCTGAACAAGGTGCAGGCGCCCAAAGCCAACCCGCCCATGCAAACGGCTAATCTTAGGATCTTCATCCGCTCTATCTACAGCAAAGTCGGCCGATCAGGCAATTGGTTCTGCGATTGCGGCGCTGCTTTGAGGTTTGGCGGAAAGTGGCGGGTCAGCAAATTGCCTATGGCGTCGACCCCGGCGATCGAGCCCGCTTCAAATCGCCCGGCGCGGAAATGCTCCTCCATGAGACGGCACACGGCCTCCCACTCGGCCTGGCTGACGCGGCCGTCGAAGCCCCGGTCCGCGACGATTTCCACGTCCCGATCCGCCAGCTGCACGTAAATCAACACCCCGTTGTTGTGCTCGGTATCCCAGACGCGCAGATGCGCGAACACCTCGAGCGCGCGGGCGCGGGGCGACATGCCGCCGATGAGGTGCAGCGGCGTCAGCGCCGTTTCGATGGCGAAGCGAATTTCGCCGGCATGCGTCCGCTCGGCCCGGGCGATGGCCTGCTCGATCGCATCGAGCGTTGCGCTTCGGGAACAGCATGCGGGTGCGCCAATGGGTCGCCGCCGCGTGCCGAATCAGGCGCCCGATTCGCATCACCAGCCCCCCGAGGCGCCGCCGCCACCGCCGCCGCCGCCGCCGCCGCTGAAACCGCCGCCACCACCGCCGAATCCGCCCCCAAATCCGCCGCCGCCGCGAAAACCGCCCCCCAGGCCGCCGCCGAAGCCGCCCCAGCCGCTGCCGGCCGACCACCCGCGGGTGTTGGACCCCGCCAGCATGGCGAACAGAAATGCGACGATGCCGGCGCCCAAGCCGATGGGCAGAAAGTGGCTCAACAGCCAGGCGATGCCCCCGGTCAGGCCGCCCGTGGCGACCGAGCCCGAGCAACCTGCCGAAAAGCGCGCGCAGCACGCCCGCTCGCGACGAACACCACCACCAGCAGCAGCGGCAGCAGATTGCCCAGGCTGCTGTGGTGCTCCCATCTTTTTGTCGGGTGCCGGCAACGGTTCGCCATTGACGACCGAAATCATTTGATCGACGCCGGCCTCGACGCCGCCGTCATAGTCCCCCAATTTGAAATGCGGGGTGATGGTCTCGGTGACGATGCGGTTCGCGATGGCATCCGGCAGTGCTCCCTCCAAGCCGTAACCCACCTCGATGCGCACGCGCCGGTCGTTCTTGGCCACGATCGAGGTAGGCGCCATCGTCCACGCCCTTGCGGCCCAGCTTCCATGCATCCTCGACCCGAATGCCGAATTGCTCGATGTCCTCGGGTTGCGGTCGTGGGCACGATCAACACCGCGATCTGGCTGCCCTTCTTGGCCTCGCACGTCCGCGAGCTTGGCCTCGATCCGCGCGACGGCCTCGCCGGACAGGGTGCCCGTAAGATCGGTGACCCGCGCCGTCAGAGCCGGCACGGCAACCTGCGCGTGAACCAGCAGCGCGGCGAGGAGCAGGATGAGCCCTGCGCCCCATCGACCGATGCGGCAAAGAGAAGTCACGAAGTTCCCGGTGAGCGCTCCACGGAGTCTAGTGCGCGGGCGCCGAGGCCGCAGCTGCCGCGGGGTCGGGTGCCGGCGCGGGTGCCGGGGCCGGTGCGGTCGTCGGGCTCGGCGCGGGAGCCGCGAAATCCACCGCTCGGCGGCTTGGAAATCGCTGCCTCGTTCTCGACCGTGAAATTCGGCTTGGGCTTGTAGCCGAACATCATGGCGGTCAGGTTGCCCGGGAAGGAACGCACCGTGACGTTGTAGTCCTGCACCGCCTGGATGTAGCGGTTGCGCGCCACCGTGATGCGGTTCTCCGTGCCTTCGAGCTGCGCCTGCAGGTCGCGGAAATTCTGATCCGATTTCAATTGCGGGTAGTTCTCGGTGACCACCAACAGGCGCGACAAGGCGCTGGTCAATTCCCCTTGAGCGGCTTGGAATTTGGCGAAGGCGGCCGGATCGTTGACCAGCTCGGGCGTTGCCTGGATGGAGCCGACTTTGGCGCGCGCCTCGGTCACGCCCAGCAGCACCGAGCTTTCCTGGGCCGCGTAACCCTTGACGGTATTCACCAAATTGGGGATCAGTTCGGCTCGGCGCTGATATTGATTCAGGACCTCCGACCAAGCGGACTTGATCTGTTCATCCTGAGTCTGCATGGTGTTGTAGCCGCAACCCGAAAGCAGCAAGCCGGCGACCGCGGCCAGCCCAAAACCAATTTACGCATGAATCCCCTCCTGCCCCTCTGATGTGGGGGTGTCGGAGCGAGTTTAACACCGTGGCAAAAAAAGCCCCGAGTGATGAGCTCGGGGCGGAGAGGCGGACTTCAATGAAGGGAAGTAAAGCCCGCTAGGGGATAGGTGACGAGACTCAGTGCAGATGGTCCCATTGCAAAACTTGAATATCGGTTTCCTCGAGATCGAAGCTGCGCGCCAGCATGCGCGCGATGTCGCGGTCACCCTCGATCCTGCTCGATCGGTCCAGGAGCTCCACGACGCCCCGATATTCGTTGTATTCGACGGCTCCGTCCGATTGCGCGATAAAGTGGGTGTAATATTTAACGCTCATGGGTAGTGGAGCTTAAGATTCGCGGCCCGAGCAATCTGTGAGCGACCGCTCAGTCGATTGCAGTCCCTGCGCAACTTAGTTCACGTCCTCGAATGTCGCTACACTATATTGCAGCGTGTCAAGATATCGCCCACCCAGCCACGCCCGGCTCGAAGTACATCACTCCCGAAGGAGCCAAGCGGCTGCGGGATGAGCTCGATCAGCTATGGCACGACGAGCGCCCGCGAGTCACCCAGGCGGTGGCCGAAGCCGCTGCGCAGGGCGATCGCTCCGAGAACGCCGAATACACCTACGGCAAGAAGCGCCTGCACGAAATCGACCGGCGCGTGCGCTTCTTGCGCAAGCGGCTCGAAGGCATGACCATCGTCGATCCGTCGGCCGATTCCGGCCGGCGCGATCCGAAGCGGGTGTACTTCGGGGCCTGGGTGCAGCTCGAGAGCGAGGGTGCCCTGCGTTGGTATCGCCTGGTCGGACCGGACGAGTTCGACATGGCGGAGGACTACGTCAGCATGGACTCGCCGCTGGGCAGAAGCCTGCTCGGCAAGAGACTCGATGACGATGTGAGCGTCGCTCTGCCCGGCGGGAGCACGGTGTTCACGGTGGTCGCCGTCAGCTACGGACCTCGTCCCTGAGGTCGGTAGCCGGATCGAAAAGGCTCAAACCACCCGGATGTTCTTGAACTGCCACGGATCCGCCGTGTCCAGATCCTCGGCGAACAACTCGCCGCGCTGATGCAGCGGCGTCCAATCCGTGTACTTGCCGACGACGGTCCCCAGGTACGGCATGCAGATCTCGAGCGGCCGCTTGAATTCCATGTCGTCGGGTTCGACGATGCCGCGGTTCGGGTTCTCCATCGCCCAAATCATCCCCGACAAGGCGGCCGACGGTGACCTGCAGGCTGGTGGCGCTGTTGTAGGGCGCCAATTTGCGCGCTTCCTCGATGGACAGCTGCGAGCCGTACCAATAGGCGTTCTTCTTGTGGCCGGCGAGCAGCACCCCGAGCTCGTCGATGCCCGCGGTGATCTCGTTCAGCATGATGCGTTTGTGATCCTGCAGATGCCAGTTGTTGCCGGCGAACTCATGCACGGACAACACCGCGTTGTCGCTCGGGTGATAGGCGTAGTGGCTGGTCGGCCGGTAGGCCACGCGCTCGCCGTCCATGACCGTGTAGTAATCCGCCAACGAGATCGCTTCGGAATGCGTGATCAGGAAGCCGTGAAAATGGCCCGCCTTGCGGGGTCCAGGTGCGCACTCGAGTGCTCGCGCCGGGGCGGTTCAAATAGATCGCGCAGCCCGATCCGGCCTTGTGCCGGCCGCCATCCGGCGGGAAAATGCTTCTCGTGCGTACCCCAGCCGAGTTCGGCCGGCTGGGCCCCTTCGCTGACGAAGCCGTCCACCGACCAGGTATTGACGAATTCGTTCGCCACCTTCGGCACATTCGTGACCTGCGTGTCGCGCTCGGCGATGTGAATGACCTTGATGCCGAGGGTCTGCGCGAGCTTCGCCCAGGACTCGCGGCTGCTGCGGCGTCTCCCGCATCCACGCCCGGTATCCTTGGCGATGTTGAGCAGGGCCTGCTTGACCAGGTGCGACACCAACCCGGGATTGGCGCCGTGCGTGAGCACCGCCGTGGGAGTCTTCTTTGCCCCGCTGCGCAGGGCCAGCGCCTCCAGGCGCATGGTGTAATTGCTGCGCGTATCCACGGTCGCCTTCGGGTCCGTATACCCTCCGGCCCAGGGCTCGATGCAGGTATCGAGATACAGGGCGCCGCGTTCGCGTGCCAATTGAATCAGAGCGACGCTCGACACGTCGACGGACAGATTCAGCAGAAAATCCCCTGCGTCGAGCAGCGGTTCGAGCACCTGCCGGTAGTTTTCCCGTGTCAGCGCCGTCTTGACGAATTTCACTCCGAATTGCTCGGCTTCGGTCCGTCCGCTGTTTTCCGCGGTGACGATGGTGATGCGATCGGACGAAGTGCCAATGTGACGCAAGATCAAAGGCAAGACACCTTGTCCGATGCTGCCGAAACCCACGAATACGATCTTGCCCGCAAAATTCACATGCACTTCGTGTTTGCTCATAATTCTCTTCCCATTTTGGTTTGCCCTCTGGTTATTCAACTTTTTAATGGTGACGCCCGGGGGGCGCACGACGCCAGCCTACCTGGCCGCCCAGGAAATGCTCAAGTTTCTGAAAATCCAGCAAGTTGGCGCGGATCCGCGCCGCGCGGACAAAACCCGTTATCGCTGGGACGCGGTACTACTCTCGCGCCAGTGCGGCGGATAGGTGCGCTCGTAGCCGGGCAGAGACTCGATGCGATGAATCCAGCGCGCGAGCGCCGGGTAGTTGCGCTCCATGGGCAGAAAGCGCGCTCCGAGCTCGGCGGCGGCGCTTCGGTCCAGGGCGCGGCGCAGCACTTGAATCCACGGGAAAATCACCATGTCCGTGGCGGAATAATTGGCGCCGACGATCCATTGCTCCTTGCTCAGGCGTCCTTCGATGGTGCGCGCCTCGCGCGCCACCACGTGCATGGCGTCGGTGAGCTCATCGATGTTCTCGGCCACCTCGCCGGCGAAAATCGCGCCGGTGATCTTCAGCAAGGACGGCTCGGCGTAGGCCATGAATTCGCAAATGACGCGCATGATGACCCCGGCTTCCTCGGGATTGGCGCCGAATATCGGCGCCTGCGGGTACTTGACGTCGAGGTAGTACAGCACCGCAACCGACTCGAACACCACGTACTCGCCGTCCTTGAGGATGGGCACGCGGCCGCGCGGATTGATCTTGAGCATCTGCGGCGACTGCTGCTCCTGCTTGTCGAAGTGCAGCAGCTGCGACTCGTAGGGCAGCCCCTTGTGCTCCAGAGCCAAGAGTACGCGCCACGAGAACGGACTGCCGCTGCCCCAATACAGAGTGAGTGCCATGGGTGCGATTGTAGCGGATGAACTTCATGGAGCATCGCGTTAAGCTGGGTTTCATGGAATTTCACACCTTGATCGCCGCCGAGTTGCTGCAGGGCTTGCTCGGCGAGCCGCGGCTGGCCGTGGTCGACTGCCGTTTCGATCTCATGAACCCCGATGCGGGACGACAGGCCTATCTGCGGGGGCATATACCCGGAGCACGGTACGCCGACCTCAATCGGGACCTATCCGCACCGGTGGGTTCCGGCACCGGCCGCCATCCGCTGCCCACTCCCGAAGCCTTCGCCGCCTGGCTGGGTGCGGCGGGGATAGGCAACGACGCCCAGATCGTTGCCTACGACGATGCCAACGGCTCGATTGCGGCGCGGCTTTGGTGGATGCTGCGCTGGGTGGGTCATGACGCAATCGCGGTTCTCGACGGCGGCCTCAAGGCGTGGATCGCCCGCGGCGGGGCTCTGCAACCCGGCGGTCTTGAATTCCAGGGCCGGGCCTTTACCCCGCGGACCGACCCCCGGGCCGCGGTGAGCACCTCGGAAGTCGAGCGCACCTTGGAGGACCCCGCGGCCCTGCTGGTGGATGCCCGGGCCCAAGAACGCTACGCCGGGACGATCGAACCCATCGACTCGGTGGCCGGGCACGTACCCGGCGCGGTGAATCATCCCTTCACCGCCAATCTCGATGCAGAGGGTCGTTTTCTGCCCGCCGGCGAGATCAGGCGCCGCTGGCACCGGCGCCTCGGGGGCAAGCAGCCGAAGAATCTGATCGCCATGTGCGGCTCGGGCGTCACCGCCTGCCACAATCTGCTGAGCCTCGAAGTGGCGGGCATGAGCGGCGCCAAGCTGTATGCCGGCTCCTGGAGCGAGTGGATCCGCGATCCCGAGCGGCCCGTCGCCCGCAGTTAGACCGTCGTGCGACCGGCGGGCGCAAGCATTCATTTACTTGCAGCCCCAATTTGTTATCGTGCGCGCGTCATGAACACGCCTGCCAAAGCTTTGCCCGCGAACCTCGCATGGAAAATCGAGGAGTCGCTGGATCTGTACCAGGTGGAGGCTTGGGGCAAGGGTTACTTCTCGATCAACGAAGCGGGGCATGTGGTGATCAGGCCCGGCATGGACGCAGCGCGCGAAATCGACCTGGTCGAGGTGGTTCAGGGCCTCAAGGCCCGCGACCTGCACACGCCGGTGGTCATCCGATTCTCCGACATTCTCGCGCACCGCCTGCGCCACATAGCCGAGGCCTTCGGCACGGCCATCGCCGAGAACGGCTACAAGAACCGCTACGCCGCGGTGTTTCCGATCAAGGTCAATCAGCAGCGCCTCGTCGTCGAAGAGGTCTACCGCTACGGCAAGGAGTTCGGCTTCGGGCTGGAAGTGGGCTCGAAGCCCGAACTGCTCGCGGTCATGTCCATCACCGAGGATGCGCCCGACCGCATCGTGGTCTGCAACGGCTTCAAGGACGACAGCTACATCGAAGCCGTCATTCTGGCCACCAAACTCGGCCGCACCATCATTCCGGTCGTGGAGAATTACGAGGAAATCCACCTCATCCTCAAGCACGCCGAGCACTACGGCGTGCGGCCGAAGATCGGCGTGCGCGTGAAGCTGGCGAGCGAGGGCGCCGGCCGCTGGCGCGAATCCGCCGGCGAGAAATCCAAGTTCGGGCTGTTCATCAGCGAGATCCTCGATCTGTACGCGCTGCTGAAAGAACGCAACATGCTCGACTGCCTGCAGCTCGTGCACTGTCACCCGGGCAGCCAGCTGCAGGACATCCGCCGCGTGAAGGATGCGATCAACGAGCTGGCGCATGTGTATGCCGAGCTCAAAATCATGGGAGCCGGGCTGCAATACATCGACATCGGCGGCGGCTTGGGCGTCGATTACGATGGCAGCGGCACCAATTTTGAATCCTCGATGAACTACACGCTCAATGAATATGCGAGCGATGTCGTGTATCGGATCAAGAGCGTGTGCGATGCCCGCGACGTGCCGCACCCCATGATCGTGAGCGAGTCCGGGCGCGCCATCGCCGCGCATCACAGCTTGCTGGTGTTCGACACCCTCGGTTCCTCCAAGCTGGACCAATTCAAGGTCAGCGGGCGTGTCGAGGAGGACTATCACGGCAAGGAAGAGCTGCCGCAGCCGGTGCGCGATCTGTTCGACAGCTATCGGTCGGTCAACGAGCGCCGGCTGGTGGAGTGCTATCACGACGGGCTGCAAGCCCGCGAGCAGGCGCTGCAGATGTTCAATCTGGGATACCTGAGCCTCGAATTTCGTGCCCTGGCGGAAAAGCTCTACTGGGCGACCTGCACCAAGATTCGCGACTATTGCCGCAAGCTCGACCGGATTCCCGAAGAGCTGGAAAACCTCGAGGAGATGCTGAGCGACATCTATTTCTGCAATTTCTCGGTGTTTCAGTCGCTGCCGGACAGCTGGGCGATCGGCCAATTGTTCCCCATCATGCCCATTCAGCGGCTGGGGGAGCGCCCCTCCCGAAACGCCGTGCTGGCCGACATCACCTGCGATTCGGACGGCAAAATCGATCGCTTCGTGCATCCCCGGGCCACCAAACGCACTCTTGAGGTGCACGAGCTGACGCCCGGGGAGCCCTACTACCTGGCGGCCTTCTTGGTGGGCGCCTACCAGGAGACCCTGGGCGATCTGCACAACCTGTTCGGCGACACCCACGTGGTGCACATCCGGCTGCAGGAGGGCGGCGGCTGGTGGATCGAGGAGATCGTCAAGGGCGATACGGCCAACAAGGTGCTCGAGTATATGGAATATGACACCGACGAGCTGTATCCGGGGATCGCCCGGGACTGCGAGCGGGCGATCCAGGAAGGCCGGATGTCGCTCGGCGAAGCGCAGGCCGTGAAGCGCTTCTACGAGAACGAGCTCAACGGCTATGCCTATCTCGAAGTCGAATGACTCTCGATATCGAATAACGCGCTCCCGCCCGAGAAATACCCCTGTTTGCCAACAATAATCCCCTGGCGTAGCATCGACTCGTAGGTTCGTTCCCTACACGGGCCTTAGGGTGCAGGCCCCGGCGCGGAGATGCGCGGCGGTGTCTGAGGGTTGAAACACTGTTAGTGAGATTAGTTGAATGACGACGATCTACGTTGGCAACCTGCCATTCACTGCTACAGAAGACGAAGTACGGGCTCTATTCGAGCGCCACGGCAAAGTCGAATCGGTCAAGCTCATCAACGATCGCGAAACGGGGCGTCCCCGCGGATTTGCCTTCGTCGACATGGGCGCCGGTGAAGCACAGAACGCGATTCAACAGACGAACGGCTTCCAAATGGGTGGACGCCCGCTGCGCGTCAACGAGGCCCAGGAACGGGCGCCTCGGTCCAAGCCTGCAAGCGGTGGTGGCGGCGGCGGCGGCGGTGGCCCGCGTCGCTGGTAGCCGGCATACAGGGATTGCGCTGGGATCGGTCTGAAGGCAGGCCCCGATCGGGGTGATCGGCCGCGCTCACCACATTTCTTTGAGCTGCGCGACAACGTCGACGGTTGCCGCCTCGCCCTCGCGCAGACTTTCCACACCGCGCATATTGCGTAGCGATATTTTTTCGCAGGAATCGAGCAGCTTCTCGGTCATGAAGCGGCTCTTGGCGCCGTACACATGCGCATCGCCGTCCTTCGGCTGCTGCGTGACTGCGTACTTGAGCGGGGCGCACAAATGCAGCTCGTTGCGCGCCCGCGTCATCGCCACGTACAGCAGCCGGCGCTCCTCCTCGATCAGTTCCGGCTTGCCGGTGGAGAATTCCGATGGAAAATTGCCGTCGGAGACGTTCAGGACATACACGAAGTCCCACTCCTGTCCCTTGGCCGAGTGGATCGTGGAGAGAATGACGTAATCCTCGTCCTTCGAGGCGTTGCCGGATTGGTCGCTGGTCACCGTGGGCGGATCCAGGGTCAGCTCGGTCAAGAAGCGCTCGCGGCTGGCGTGCTGCGTCGAGAGCTGCTCGAGCTGCTCCAAATCGCCGAGGCGCGTCCAGGCCGCATCGTGAATGCGCTCGAGGTGCGGCTTGTACCACTCGCGCACCAGACCCACCTGGCCGGGCCAGAGAGTGGCCGGGTCGGCGAGCTTCTCGAACAGCGCACAGAACCTCTTCCAGTCCATTTTTACCGGCTGGGGCGCATCGAAGCCCGCCAGACTCTTGACGTTGAAGCTCTGTGCCTCGAAATAATCCAGCGCCTGCTTCGCATGCCCCGGACCGATGCCGGGCAGCAGCTTCAATACTCGGAAGCCCGCCACCGAATTGCGTGGATTGTCGGCCCAGCGCAGCACCGACATCATGTCCTTGACGTGTGCGGCCTCCAAGAACTTCAGGCCGCCGTACTTGACGAAGGGAATGTTGCGCTTGGTCAGTTCGACCTCGAGAACGTCACTGTGATGGGAGCTGCGAAACAGGATCGCATGGCGTCGCAGCGAGCCGCCGATTTCTCGGGTCGCCAATATCTTGCCCGTGATGTACTCCGCCTGTCCGACGGCATCGTCCAGTGAGACGTACAAGGTCTTCTGAGTGGCCTGGCGGGTCCCGAGCAGGGTCTTGCGGTGCTGGCGCGCGCCGTCGGCCATGAGCGCATTGGCCGAATCGAGAATCTGCTGCGTCGATCGATAGTTTTGTGCCAGGACCACGACGTCGGCCTTGGGCTTGTAGCGGTCCGCAAATCCGAGGATGTTCTCGACCGCCGCGGCACGAAACGAGTAGATGGCCTGGGCATCGTCGCCCACCACCGTGACTCCCTTGCCGTCGGGTTTCAGCGCTTGAATGATCTCGCCCTGCAGGCTGCTCGTGTCTTGGTACTCGTCGACGAGCAAATGATCGAAATTCTTCGACAAGCTCTGTGCCAACGCCGGGGTTTGCATCATCACATGCCAGTACAGCAGCAAATCGTCGAAATCCAGCACCCGATTCTTCTGCTTGCGGCTGACATATTCGCGGTACAGGCGCGTCAGATCCGCCTCCCACTCGCGCACCCAGGGAAACTGCTCTTCCAGGGTTTGCTTGAGGCTGAGCCGGGTGTTCACCCGGTAGGAATAAATCGCCAGGCAGGCGTCCTTGCGCGGAAAACGCTTGTCCTTGGCCGAGAACCCCAGTTCGTGGCGCACCACGTCCATCAAGTCGGCCGCATCCGCGCGATCCAGCACGGTGAAACTAGGATCCAATCCCAGATGCTTGGCATACAGGCGCAGGATCCGGTTGCCCACCGAATGGAAGGTCCCCGACCAGAGCATCCGCGACTGCACGCTGCGATCGCCCGCTTTGCCGCGGTCCGCCAAAACTTGCGCGACGATGGTCTGGGTACGCCGGATCATTTCCTGAGCGGCGCGGCGGGTGAAGGTCAGCATCAGAATGCGGGCTGGATCGACGCCGTTCAGCACCAGGTGGGCCGTGCGGTGCGCCAGGGTGTTGGTCTTACCCGTGCCGGCGCCGGCCAATATGAGGAGCGGTCCCGCATCCACCCCCTTGCCTTCCACGGGCACACCGAACGTCGCCGCGCGCCGCTGCGGCGCGTTGAGCGAATCGAATGCGGTGGTCTTGGCTTTCATCATATGAAACGATGCCGCGTACTGTACGTATATCCAGACTGCGATGCAATGTGCTAGAAACAGCCAGCAGGATGGCGCATTTCGGTGGCTGCCGGCGAGGAGACAGATCACAGGCGCTGGATATACTGGCTGGATGCACAAACCCACGCCCATCGCCAGCCATCACATTCACCGCGCCCGCATCATCGACGTGTCGACCGAGCGCCTGCGCTACGGAAACGGCCGAGAATACGACCTGGACTTCGTTCGCCACCCCGGCGCCGCAGCGGTGGTCGCGGTGGACGGCGCCGATCGGGTCTGTCTGGTGCGCCAGTATCGGCACGGCATCGCGGACTTTCTATGGGAAATCCCTGCCGGCAAGCTCGACCCGGGGGAGGCCCCAGAGGCCTGCGCCGTGCGGGAATTGGCCGAAGAAACCGGGGTGCAGGCCAAGCGCTGGACTGCCCTCGGACAGTACCTGCCGGCGCCGGGGATATTCACCGAAGTCATTCACCTCTACCTGGCGCGCGATCTAGCCGTCGGGACGGCGGCGCCCGATGCCGACGAGGAACTCGAGATCCAATGGATGCCGATCGAGGAGGCCGCCGGAATGGTGCTACGCGGCGAATGGAATGACGGCAAGACGGCGCTGGGCCTGTGGCGGGCCCGCCATCAACTTCAATTGTGACGGTTCGCCAGCTTTCTGCGTGTATGTGTTGACTTAACCCGGCGCTCGACTAAAAAGGTAGTGTGAACGGAGATAACTCAAAACCTGCCCCCAAACCCGGCGCCGATGGCGCGGGGAAGGCTTCCGCACCGGACGCCAAAGCCGATGCCCCAACCAAGGACAAGGGCACCGGGCGGGTCAAATTCGATGATCGCGGCAACGCGATATGGGAGTGGTCCATTGCCACCGGCGCCTTCGGCCGCGAGGTCTCCACCGAACGGCTGCAGAAGCTGGAGCACCCCGCCCTGTCGATCGCCGACGACGCTCCGACGCCCTTAGAGACCGTCCGCGCTAACCCGCTCGGCACCAAGAAGGGCTACGACCCCTATGACAGCGGCAAGCTGGGCAAGCCGCCGGAAGCGCCTCGCAAGAAAGATCTGCGCCGCTTGAGCGAGTTCTTGAGGCTGAAGAAACAGGCCGCCGGCAACAAGGACGACAAGGACTGATAGGGTCGCGCGGCAGCGTGACTCACGCCAAGGCGTGACGCAATTTCGCCGTGCTCCCCAGGCGATAGAACCTTCGCAGCTCGCGCACCAACGCCTCGATTCGCGCCTCGCCCCGCCGCACGAAACGATGTTCCAGTCTGCGGCAATAGTGCGCGGCGCAGCGGTGCGCCGTGCGGTAGCGATGGTACTGGTCCGGCTGCAAGCGCGCATCGAAGCTCACGCGATCGAAGAGCCGCGCATGAACCTGCGCGGGGTAGCCCCCGCGTTGCTGGTCGCCCAGCAAAAACACGGTGACCGCATACTTGTCGACTTCCGCCTGAGTTTCGAGCTCGAGCAGCGACACCGGCAAGTCGCGGTCGCAACCGCCAGGTCGAGTACACGAAGTGGCTGACGCCCTCGAGCGCCGTGCAGTAGTCGGCCAAGTTGCTCTCGGTCAAGGCCCCGACCGGGTCCGCCGCCTCGAGCCGCCGCAATAATTCCGGGTCCAAGTACAAGGCGACACCGGCGCCGTCCGCCGTCTCCGCCAGCAGCAACTCCTCCTCCGAGGCGCGCGCATCGTTGCCAGGTTCGATGCCGCGCAGAGCGCGCCGGTCCGTGACCAGAAAATCGTAGACATCGTAGTGCAGATCGACGTCGTAGAGGCGACCGAGAAGCGACTGCAGGCCGTGCAAGACCACGGATCAATGCTCGTGGCGCGCGCCGCCCGCCGGAACCGGCTGCACCCCCAGCTTCCTGAGCAGCCCATGCGCCCGCGGGCTGCCGGTTTTCATCCAAATTTCATACAGGCGCAGGATGTCCGCGTCGCTGTGCTGATAGGACATCTCGCTGACTTCGTTCAGAGCATCCACCAACGGCTGAAATTTTCGTGCCAGCTGCGCATAGATCGAGGCGATGCAGCGGCCCGACATGGAGCGTTGCAGAGTATCCGCCAGCGAGCTGTACGCGTTGCCGCCCATCGCGATGTGGTAGTCGATGTCGATCAATTTGCGCGCGAAGCTGCGCGCGAAGAATCCGGCGATGAACAAGGAGACATCGCCGAGGCGCTGCAGGCCCCGCTGCCGCGCGGCGGCCGTGGGCGCTTCCAGCGCGTCGGCCAACATGCGCGCCAGAGGCCGTATCCGCAGACCATCTGGCGTGCGCTCGTACAGGGCGTCGGCTCGCGAGAACATGGTGAGCAGGTTGACCACGTATTGCTCGGCCTGCTCGTCGATGTCGAGATGCTGGTGCTCGCTCGCGGCGTGAAACGCGTCACGAAAGAATTCGCGCAATGAGCTGACCGCTACAAGGGAACCCGCAGACGCTGCTTGCATGCCTGGCCTCCTTTTCTCGCTGACACCATCCTATCGACCACGCTACGCGCAAGTGAACGACAAAAGCGCGAACTGGTGTCAGAAAATGCCTATATTTATAGGTTTGTATCAATCAGCAGTCGGGGTTGTCGGCTGCCAAATGTGCCGTGCATCTCATTGGTGCCGGCGTCGGCGTCAGATGATTTCGGCGAGCGTCGAAATGGTGCGCGCAGGCGCGGCGAATGCCTTCGGCCAGTCGCGCGCTTCGCGGTTGAGCCACGCCGCCTGCATGCCCGCGCGGGTGGCGCCGACGATGTCCGCCAGCGGATCGTCGCCGATGTGCAGCACCCGCAGCGGCTCGACTCCGGCCATGGCGGCGAGGTGCGCGAATATGCGCGCATCGGGCTTGGCCGCGCCGGCGGCGCGCGCAGTGACGTGCCCGGCGAACAAATCGGCGATACCGCAGCGGGACAGGTCCGCATTGCCGTTGCTGAGAGCGAACAGCCGATAGCGAGAGCTCAGGCGAATCAGGGAGGGTTTGACATCGTCGTAGAAACTCACGCGATTGCGCTCCATCAGGAACACTTCGAGCGCCTCGTCGGCGAGGTCTTCGGAATGGCCCGACCCGCCGAACATCTCCTTGAGCGCGCGATGGCGCAGGAATGTCAAATCGTGGCTGTGCTCGGGGAAGCGTTCGGCCACCGCGGCACGCAGCGCGCGCAAGGATTCGATGCTGTGGCCGCTGACGGCCGCGGGATGCCGGGCGCGCAGCCACGCCAACAACGATTTCTCGGCGGCCTCGATGACCGGAGCCACCGGCCACAGGGTATCGTCCAAATCGAAACTCAAGACCAGCGGATCGATCATCGATCTATTCTAGTCCTGGTGCGGGCCGTGGTTTACACTCGATGATTACGCGAGGACATTGCATAGAATTCGGGGCGCCGAGATTGCGCCGCGCTCTCGAGCGCCTTCAAGGGAGAATAATTAGTGACAGCCAACCGCGTTTCGGTCGTTTTCGCACTCCTTGCCTCGACTATTGCCGCCTCCGGCGGCGGCGCGGCAACGGCCGCCGATGGCGCCGCGGACCATAGGCAAGCTTTCACCGTACAGGACTTGGTGCGCCTCGAGCGTATATCGGAAATTGCCGCTTCGCCGGACGGCAAGCGCGTGGCGTACACACTGCGCAGCACCGACATGGAAGCCAATAAGGGACGCACCGTCATTTGGCTGGTAGAAACCGCCAAGCACGGTGCCCCGGCACAACGGCTCACCGACATTGCCGCCAACTCCAACTCCGCCGAATGGAGCGCGGACGGGCGCTACATCTATTACCTGTCGAATCGAAGCGGCACCAGTCAGGTATGGAGGGTCGCGGCCGGCGACAGCGGTGCGCGCGGCGCATCGGCCAGGTCCGATTCGGCCCTGGCCGACGCGCCGGGGTCCGATGCGCTGCAGGTCACCAATCTGCCGCTCGATGTCGGCAGCTTTCGGGTCTCCCCCAAGGGAGATCGCATCGTGGTGAGCCTGGATGTTTACTTGGATTGCGCGGATCTCGCCTGCACCAAGCAGCGTCTGGACGCGGCGGCGCATTCCACCGCCACCGGCGTCCTGTACAACCAGCTGTTCGTGCGGCACTGGGATACCTGGAGCGACGGGCGCCGCTCGCAGCTGTTTGCGATGACGCTCGGCGATGTGGCGGGCGGGACCCCCGTGAACTTGTCGGGCGGCATTGGCGATGTGCCCGGGAAGCCCTTCGGCGGCAGGGAAGATTATGTGTTCAGCCCGGACGGCACGCGGGTGGCGTTTTCCGTGCGCGCCATGGCCGGAGAACCTTGGTCGACGAATTTCGACATCTATGAGGTCCCCGCCGCAGGCGGTACTCCGCAGGACCTGACTGCGGACAATCCCGCCTGGGACGGGCAGCCGGCCTATTCTCCGGACGGCACGCAACTCGCCTATGTGGCAACGGATCGGCCGGGCTTCGAATCCGATCGCTTCCACCTGGTGCTGCTGAATCTCAAGTCCGGGGTGAAGCGCCCTCTCACTCAGAATTGGGATCGATCGATCGCGAGCTTCGCCTGGTCGCGCGACGGCAAGAGCCTGTTCGCCACCACCGATCATCTGGGCCAGCGCCCGCTGTGGTCCGTCGATGCGGCCACCGGCAGAACCTCCGCCATCACCGGAGCCGGCGAAGTGGAAGGCTTCAGCGTCGGCCCGCGCAAGTTGTTCCTGGCCTTCAGCAATCTGGGCAGCCCCGCCGATCTGTATGCGGTGGGATTCTCCGGCGGCGAACCCAAGCCGCTCACCCGATTGAACGAAGCGCTGCTCGGCCAGCGAAAGCTGGGCGAGTACGAGCAATTCAGCTTCGCTGGCTGGCACGGTGACAATGTCTTCGGCTACGTCGTCAAGCCGCCGGACTTCAAGCGCGATCAGAAATATCCGGTGGCATTCCTGGTGCACGGCGGCCCACAGGGCAGCTTCGCGAACTCCTGGAACTGGCGCTGGAACGCTCAGGCATTCGCCGGCGCCGGCTACGGCGTGGTGATGATCGATTTCCACGGCTCCACCGGTTACGGTCAGGCATTCACGGATTCGATCAGCGGCGACTGGGGCGGGAAGCCCTTCGAGGACCTGAAGCTGGGCCTCGCCGCTGCGCTCAAGCAGTATCCGTGGCTCGATGGCGATCACGCCTGTGCCCTCGGCGGCTCGTACGGCGGCTTCATGATGAATTGGATCGCCGGTCAATGGCCGGACCGCTTCAAGTGCATCGTGAGCCACGACGGTATTTTCGACAATCGCAGCATGTACTACTCCACCGAGGAGCTGTGGTTCCCCGAGTGGGAGTTCGGCGGACCGGAATACACCAGTCCCGCCAGCTACGCCAAGTTCAATCCCGTCGACTACGTGGCCAAGTGGAAATCGCCGACCTTGGTGATCCACGGCCAGGAGGACTATCGCGTGCCCCTCGCCCAGGGCTTGTCGGTATTCACGGCATTACAGCGCCGCGGAGTGCCGAGCGAGTTCCTGTACTTCCCGAACGAGAACCACTGGGTGCTGAAGCCCGCCGACAGCATCCAGTGGTACGACACCGTGCTCGCCTGGATGAATCGCTGGGCGCGTTAGTAGGGACATCAGGGCGCCTCAGCGGCCGCGTCAGGGCTCGACCGCGCGCCAGGCGGCAGGATAGTTCTCGCCGAGTTGCATGATCCGCTGCAGCAGATCGTCGTAGCTCATGCCGGCCGTGAGTGCCGACTGCGCGAAGTCCTCGGCGGCGGAAATATTGGGATTGGCGTTCGCCTCGAGCACGAACAGCTCGCCGTCGGCCCGTAGGCGAAAGTCCATGCGCGCATAGCCCGTCAGGTGCAAGGCGCGGAAAATGCGCTTCGACAGCTGCTCGAGCCGGGCCATGGTACCGTCGGGCAGGGACTCCGCGGCCGCCGTGGTGATGCCGTAGCGCTGCTGATAGCCGCGATCCCATTTGACTTTGCGGGTCGCGATCGCCGGCAGGTTCTCCGGCAGCGAACCGAAGGTCATCTCCCACACGGGCAGCACCTTGAGCCGGTCGTTGCCGAGCACGCCCACGTACAGCTCACGCCCTTCGATGTACTCCTCGACCAGGGCGTCGGAGTGTGTCTGCTCGTGAATGAAGGCGATCCGCTCCGTCAATTGCTTCTGGTCGGCCACCACCGAGGCATGTGCGATCCCCAGGGATGCATCTTCGGTCGAGGACTTCACGAACAGCGGAAAACGCAGTTTCTTCGGGATGCGCGGCTTCTTGCCGCGGGGGAACACCATGAATTGCGGCG
Source organism: uncultured Gammaproteobacteria bacterium (assembly GCA_963837435.1). GTDB lineage: Bacteria > Pseudomonadota > Gammaproteobacteria > Steroidobacterales > Steroidobacteraceae > Bog-1198. The sequence continues at coordinate 146,162 of CAWINJ010000002.1, read as the reverse complement.
TGGGCACGCGATGGTAGGACAGCAATTGCTTCGACAGCACCTTGTCGCGCGACAGCAGCATGCCGCGTGGATTGCAGCCCGTGTAAGGCTGGTGCATCAGCTCGAGAAAGGCCACGACGTGCTGGTCGTACGTGACGATGCCGTCGAATTCCTCGAGAAGATTGAACACGATGTGCGGCTTCCAGTCGATGATGGCGCGGCGCAATTCGGACAGGCTGTCGCTCAGGCCCAAGGGCCGTACCTCATGGCCCTCGGCTTTCAGGTGCGAAATGACGTCGTATTCGGTGCGCCATTCGTCGATCTCTTTCTCGGTGGAGCCCTTCAGGGAATCCGGAGGCACCAGCGTCGAATGCACCAGAACCAGGGCACGCACCTTTCTCATCGCGAGCCCTCTCTCACAGCGACACCCTGGGCAGCTGCCTCTCCTCATAGGACTCGGCGAGCCTGGCGATGACCCATTGCAATTGCGGCTTGAGCGCGCGCCGCGATCCGCGAACGTATAAGTTCAGGTTTTCGCAACGTTCGATCATGAGCCGCAGCACCTGGTGCACCAGGTATTCGCTGAACGCCCCGGAGCGCAAGATCTGCTGGCGCAGGGGATTGCGCCACTCGCGCAGCAAGCTGGCCGCCCGGGGCTGCTCACGGCGGCGCGGCGCGGCGGTGAACACCTTGAGCAGCAACTCGTCGGCACCGGAACGGCGGCGCAGCGGCGCATTCGCCAATTTCCGCTCGTAGTGCTCGCGCAAGGTACACTTCTCGTGCCTCACGTCCTCGATGGTGCCGCGGTCCGTGACCAGCGGTTTGCTGCCGCCGATGTCGCCCGCCAGCGAGTCGATGAATTCCAGCTTGGCGTAGGCCGGCCAGCCCAGGTAGTCGCGGCGCCAGGGAGATTTCGGCTTGAGCCACACCGCGAAGGTCTCCGCGAAATCCTCGGTTGGATGCGCCTGGGCGTACCAAGCACCCAAGTGCTGCACGAAGCGCCGGCTTCCCGGCCGCGGCCGGTAGGTCTCGGGGTACGGCAGCGAGGCCGGCCCGAACACGGCGCGCCAGCGGCGCGAGCCGCCTCAGGCGGTAGGCCGAATCGAAGGCGTGCCCGGCCTCGTGGCGCAGGATGCGCATCAGCCAATTGCGGTTGCCGCCCTCCACTTCACGCATGAAGCGCCGTTCGATGCCCATCAGCCGCCGGTGCGCCAAATAGAATGGAATGGCGATGCCGGGTATTCCATCGGGCGAGAACCATTCCTGCGCGAGCCAGCAATGCGGCCGAAAGCGGATGCCGCGCATCGCCAGTTCGCGGTACAGGCGCTCGATCGCCTCTTCCAATTCCGTGCCCTGGATCGACAGCTTCAAGTCGCAAAAGCGCAGGCTGAGCAGCTGCTCGTCGGACAGCGTCTCCCAGGCGTGACGCGGCTTGCGGGGACGACGCCCTCCCGCCGCCTTCGGACGGGACTCAAGCTGATGCTTCGAAGTCGCTACGGTCACGTCGCAAATCCTGTTTAGCCGAGCAGGTCGAGTTCCTCGAGGCCGGCATCCCCGCCTTCGGCCGTCGCCTGCACCACCCGCCGGCCATCGAGGCCCGCGAAATCGAACAGCGCCGGGTCCGCCAGCTGGGAACCGGCGACATTGCAGATGCTGGAGAATATCGATTCGATGCGGCCGGGAAATTTCTGCTCCCAGTCGCGCAGCATGTTCTTCACCACCAGCCGCTGCATGTTGGTCTGCGAGCCGCATAGGGTGCAGGGAATGATGGGAAACTCGCGCGCCGCGGCATAGCGGGCGATCGAGGCCTCCGGTCACGTAGGCCAGCGGCCGAATCACGATGTGGCGCCGATTTTCGCTGAGCAGCTTCGGCGGCATCGCCTTCAGCCGGCCGCCGAAGAACATGTTCAAGAACAGCGTCTCGACGATGTCGTCGCGATGATGGCCGAGCGCGATCTTGGTGATGCCGTTCTCGGCCGCGAAACGATACAAGGCGCCGCGCCGCAGACGCGAGCACAGGCCGCACATCGTCTTGCCCTCGGGAATGACCCGCTTGACCACGGCATAGGTGTTCTGCTCGATGATGCGGAAGCGGACCCCCAGATCCTCGAGATATCGCGGCAGCACCTCGGCGGGGAAGCCCGGCTGCTTCTGATCGAGATTGACCGCCGTGATCTCGAAGCTCACCGGCGCGCTGCGCTGCAGGCTCAACAGAATGTCGAGCAGCGTGTAGGAGTCCTTGCCGCCCGACAGGCACACCATGACGTGATCGCCCTCGGCGATCATGCCGAAAGTCGGCGATGGCCTTGCCCACCGAGCCGCGCAGCTGCGCCTGCAGCTTCTTGAAGTTATTCGACGTGCGTGGTGCCGCGAGGGCCATCGACATGCCCTCACGGGATCTCGAGGTATTTCGCTTCCAAGTAGCGCAGGTACGCGGCCGCGGTCAGCGGCTTGCCCGTGGCCTGCTTGATGAGTTCTTGCACCGGCAGCCGCGCGCCGACGCCGTGCACATTGTCGCGCAGCCAATCCATCACGCCGCCGAATTGGCCGGCGGCGATTTCCTCATCGAGCGAGGGACGCGCGGCGCGCATGGCCTCGTTGAGTTGGCCGGCGATGACGGCGCCCAGGACGTAGGAGGGAAAGTAGCCGAAATGACCGACGGCCCAATGAATGTCCTGCAGACAGCCGTCGACGTCGTTGGTCGGACGAATGTTCAGGCGCTGTTCCAGATTGGCATTCCAGGCCTCCGGCAGATCGGCCACCGGCAGCGAGCCCTCGAGGATCTTTTTCTCGAGCTCGTAGCGCAGCATGATGTGCACGGGATAGGTCAGCTCATCGGCATCCATGCGGATCGTGCTGCGCCGCACGCGGATCAAGTGGCGGTACAGATTGGCCTCTTCCCACTCCGGGCCGCTCACCTGCAAATACTTCTCCAGCAAGCGGCCGCAGGTACTTCACGAAGGAGCGGCTGCGGCACAGATTCATTTCGAACAACAGCGACTGGCTCTCCTCGAGCGCGAGGCCGCGATCGCGCCCCACCGGCTGATCGCGCCACTTCAGCGGCAGTCCCAGGTCGTACATGGCATGGCCGGTCTCGTGCACCGCGCCCAGCAGGCCCGAGAACGGATCGTTCAAATCGAATCGCGTGGTCACTCGAATGTCGCCGGGCACCCCCTCGGTGAAGGGATGCTCGCTTTCGTCGAGCCGGCCGCGATCGAAGGGAAAGCCCAGGGCCTTGAGCACATCCACGGACAAGGAGCGCTGGCGCGCCACCGTGAATTTGCCCGTCAGCGGGTATGGGCGCATGCGCGGCCTGGACTTCGATGGCCTGGTTGATGAGGCCCGGGAGCTTGCGCGACAGCGCCTTGAATATGGTGTCGATATCCGCCGTCGAAATGCCCGGCGTGAATCCGTCCACCAGCGCATCGTAGGGCGCCAAGCCCGCGCGCCTGCCCGAGCAGCGCCGCCTTGTCGCGCACCAGATGCACCACCTCTTCCAAATGCGGCGCCAGCAATTTGAAGTCGTTGGCCTTCTTGGCCTCGACCCAAAACACCTCGGCGCGCGCGGTGGCCTTGGCGAGGCGCGCGATGAGCGACGGCGGGGTCGCGATGGCGTGGTCGCGCTGCCGGCGCATCTCGCGCAAGTTGGCGAGCGGCCAATCCTCCAGCTGCGAGGCGCCCGCCTCGGCGCGCTCGAGCAGGCGCGCCACTTTCGGCGTGGTGAGCAAGGCGTGATGCTCGGTCTCGAGCGCCGCCAGCTGCTCGCCGCGCACATCGGCGCTGCCGCGCGGCATCATCACCGCCGCATCCCAGCGCAGCAGCGATAGCGCGCCGCGAAATGCGTGCAGACGGCGAAACTCTTGTTCCAATTGCTCGTAGGGCGAGGCGGCCATGATTACCTTGTGGGCGGCGCCGAGGACTGCGACGCTATCGTTTGGCCGCAAAGTTTACCAGACGGCGGCTCCCAATCGGGCGCCGGTTTTTAAAAAAATCAATATTTCAATGAGTTATTGCAAGCCCTTGCAGCGAGAAGGAGCCCGTCTGATGAAACGGCAGATCGCGCAAGAAGGGCAAATCGATGCTGGCCGCCCCGGTGAGGTCGTAGTCGATGGAATCCGCGTGCTGATCCATCTTATTGGCCAGCTTGAGCAGCGCCAACGCCATATTGGCCTTGATGGTCATGTCGAAATCGGATTCGCCCATGCGCGGGAACGACGAACGGCATCGATCGCTGACGCCGCTCGCGATCTGCTCGCCGCCCACGTTCAGTTCCACGTGCAGCGCCGGTGACCGGCAATGCCCGGTCATTGGGATTCTGGATGTTGAGCTTGACTGCGAAATTCTGCTGCAGCAGGTTTCCGCCGCGCAGTTCGATGCCGATCACGGAGATATTCGGCCGATTGAATTTGGGCGCCAAGGCCGAACAGGCGGCCAGCACCGTTACCATCGCCATTGCCATCGCCCTGGCCATCGCCCTGAGCCATCGCCCTGGCCATCGCCCTGGCCATCGCCCTGGCCATCGCCACTGGCCATCGCGGCGGCCGACCATCGCTTCGGCGTCAACATTCTCTGCTTCTCCGTGGCAACATGAGGGAAATGATACCGATTATCCACGTCGACCGGAGGCCACGCCCCCGCTGGGCTGCACTATGCCTGTGGGTCGCTGGCCGGCACCGTCGGCTGGTCTCGCCCGAGTCGAACGCCGGCCGCAGCCGCGGCAGATCAGGCGCCGCGCGGCCGCATTCGGCGGCGCTGCCTCGCCTCCGGCGACGGCTATCTGCGCGCCCATCTGGCGGGCGCCATCGAGGCGACCGTCGATTGGCCGAACAGCGGCACGCGGTGCGAGGGCGAGTCCCGCGACAAGCCACCCGGAGTGCGGCTCAGTTTCCGGCGCGCACACGGCGGCAAGACCGATCTGTTGTTCGTCTTCGGCATCACCGGGGTTCGCGAAGGCCAGCCGGCCCGCGAGGCCGGAGTCAATCTCACCGTCATCGTGCAAGGGACGAGCCGCATCTACGGAACCCTCGGCGACTCGCGCTGCACCGTGGACTCGTTGACCCAGCGCCGGCTCGACAAGAGCGGCGCCTACCGCGTCGAGGCGCGGGGCTTCTGCACTCAGCCCGCGCACGCGGTGCGCGGCGAGGGCGCGGTCCTGGTGAGCACTTTCGAATTCGCCGGGCCTGTGACCTATGAAGACGAATCGAGCGACTACGCTGCTTCTCGGCTCTCTGGGCGCTCGATGCGGCGCGCTGGCCTGCCCGACGCCGCCGTCCCGACCTACGACTACGAAGTGACGCACATCTATCCGCACGACACCTCGGCCTTCACCGAGGGGCTGTTTTACTTGAACGGATTCTTGTACGAGAGCACCGGTCTCGGAGGAGCACTCCTCCATTCGCAAGGTGCGGATCAAGACCGGAGAGGTGCTGCAGAAAATCGACATCCCGGCGCAATATTTCGGCGAAGGCATCGTCAATTGGCAGGGGCATCTGATCAGCCTGACCTGGAAATCGCAGGTCGGGCTTTGTCTTCGACCTCAACACCTTCAAGCTGCAAAGGCAGTTCACCTATCCCGGCGAGGGCTGGGCGCTCACGCGCAACGACAAGCAGATCATCATGAGCGACGGCACGCCGGAACTGCGCTTTCTGAACCCCAAGACCCTGGCCGAAACCGGCCCAGTCCAAGTGACCCTCGAGGGCAAGCCGCTGCGCAATGTGAACGAATTGGAATGGGTCAAGGGGAGATCTTACGCCAATGTGTGGCAGACCAACTGGATCGTGCGCATCGACCCCAGCAGCGGCCGAGTGGTCGGCCTGATCAATCTCTCCGGACTGCTGCAAACCCTCCGACATCGTCGAGGGACAGACCGACGTGCTGAACGGCATCGCCTATGATGCCAAGGACGACCGCCTGTTCGTCACCGGGAAGAACTGGCCGAAATTATTCGAGATTCGGCTGCGCAAAGCCGGCGAGCTGGCGCACGACCAATCCCTAGCAGCGGCGCGCAGTTCACCCCCTAAAGTCAACCTGAAAGCCTTAAGTTAACTCCTACAAGACACGCCGGTCTGTGCCTACAGACAATCGCCGCGCCTGTCGTAAAACTACAACAGGATTTCGGCAAAGCCCCGGCATCAAGCGCTTTCGCTGAATTCCAAGTAGTCCCCTCACGCGACCAACGCCCATGGCCTGTTGGTATTGCGCAAATGAATGGAGAGAAGTGTAATGAAACGAGTGGTTCTATATGGATTGATGGCCGCCGCGGCGAGCGGCAGTGTCCATGCTGCGGATGCCCTCGGCGACGACACCGGCGCCTGGTATCTCAGCCCGATGGCGCAATACACCTTGCTGGACAAGGATCGCATCTCGAAGGACGGCATGGGATACCAGGTCGCCCTGGGGAATGATTTCGCACCGCATTTCGCCGCGGAAATCGCCTTGAGCACCGGCAGCTTCTCCATCAAGGGCTCGGGCGCCAGCGAAAAGCTCAATCCCCTCTCCTTGGACTTCATGTATAAATTTCTGGCGCCGACGGCCGTGTTTCGTCCCTATCTGCTCGCGGGCAGCGGCTTGATGCAAGACACCATCGGCGGCCACGCCGCTACGAACCAGGGCTGGCTGGCTGAAGCCGGAGTCGGCGCACTGACGGCTCTCGGTGATCAGACCGGGTCCACGCGCTGGCAACTTCGCACGGAAGTGAAGTATCGGCGCAGCTTCATTCAAGATACCGCCTACGTCCCCAACAACCCCAACGACATCGTCTTTGGCGTGGGCCTGAGTTTCATGTTCGGTGCACCGGTACCTCCGCCGCCCCCGCCGCCGCCCCCACCCCCGCCGCCGGAAGCTGCCGCGCCGCCGCCTCCTCCGCCGCCACCGCCGGCACCGGAGCCCTGCCACGCGCCCGCCGGCTTCCAGGTCGATGCGAACTGCCACATCATCGAGCAGAAGGTGATCGTCAGGGCGGTGGACTTCGAGTTCAACTCGACGCGCTTGACGGTCCCGGCGCAAGAGACGCTCGACGACATCGACCATGCGCTGCTCAATCAGCCTGAGCTGCAGATCGAGATCCAGGGCTACACCGACTCGGTGGGTGGCGATGCGTACAACCTCAATCTGTCGCGTAAGCGCGCCGAGGCCGTGAAGGCCTATCTCGTCAGCAAGGGTGTGAATGACTCGGTTCTGACCGCCAAGGGCTATGGCAAGGCCGATCCGATTGCCAGCAATGCCACTGCGGAAGGCCGGGCGCAGAACCGCCGCGTCGCTTTCGTGGTCACCAATGCGCCGGCCCATCTCAAGGTGGTCACCGAGGATGCAAGCGCCGCGTCGACCGAGGCTGCGCAGCAACCTCAGCCGCCGAAGAACAAGAAGGAGCAGCATTAGCGCCGCGCCGCTCCAGAATCGGCGGGGCAGCCCCCGGGTGTTTCGGCACCCGGGGGCTTTTTTATGGCGCGCGGTTGCGCTGCATGCGGCGCTCTTTCGGTAGACTTCGACGGCTGCAACGACTTCCCGCAAGCAAGGAGAGCCGATGTTCTGGACGAAAGCCCTTCCCACGGCGCAAATGAATGTCGAGCAAGTCAGGCGCAGCTTCGAGGTCGTCGAAGCGCCGGACAGCGCCATATTTCTCGCCTCCGCCATGCACATTCTATCGGGCGGCCTGGGATACAAGGCCTCGCTCGAGCAGCGCGCTTGCGTGCTCGGCGACGGGCGGCCCATCCCGATGATGTCCTATAGCTTGGTCGAATATCTTCTCGGGCTCGATCTGTCCTCCTTGGACTTGCTCGAGCTCGGAGGCGGCAGCTCGACGGAATTCTGGGCCGGCCGGGCCCGCTCGGTCGTGACGCTCGAGACCAGCCCCGAATGGATGAAGCTGCTGCAATCTCATCCCCTTCCCAACCTCGAGGCCAGGCTCTCGACCCCGGAAACACTGGCGAACGACATGGCCGCTCTGGCGCGCAGTTTCGACGCCATCGTCATCGATGCAGCCGCCAACCGCTATCAACTGGCCCGGGGCGCGATCCGTATGCTGCGTCCCGGCGGTTTCATCATCCTGGACAATTCGGACTGGTATCCCAACGCCGCGCAGCTACTGCGCCAGGCCGACCTCATCCAGGTCGATTTTCACGATTTCCGTCCCGGGCATCATTTTCGCTGCACCACGTCTCTGTTCTTGCACCGAGAATTCAGGCCGAAGCCGAACTCGACCCGGCTGCCGCTGCCGCCCATCGGAGGCAAGGATGTTGGCGCCACCAATCGCTGGGATCTGCCGCTAGAGGAAACGCGGCCATAAAAAAAGGCGGCAAGCCTTTCGGCCTGCCGCCTTGATCTTCCCAAGGTCGCGTTAGAACTGGGCAGTGACCTCCGCGAACAAGTAGCGGCCCAGCGAGTCATACACGCCGGGATACGTATTGCCGTTGCCGGTCGGCGGGGCGGCGATGTTGGTCGCACCCACCAGCGGCGGGGACTTGTCGAGGATGTTGTTGACACCCAAGCGCAGCGACAGCTTGTCCGCCAGCTTGACCGAGGCGGTCAGGTCGAAGTAGCTGTAGGTCGGGAAGTGCGCATCGGTGTTGGAGACACCGCCGTTGGCAATCGTACCGCCGCCGGGTGCCGTCAGGTTCGGGTTGCCGTTCAAGGACTCCAAGGTCACCGAGGAGTAGTAGCGCCACGCGAGCGTCAGATCGATGCCGCTCCACGGCGTTTCCCAGGTCGTGGTGAACCGATGGCGCCACTTGAAGATAGGCGTACCGGCACCGCTGGTCGGGCTGCTGCAGATCGGACCCATCAGGCCCGAGCAGTTGTAGGACGTCTGCGGGCTGAGCGCGACCGGCGTGACTTCGTACTTGTCGATGTACGTGCCCACGATGTTCGCGTGCAGCTTACCCATGCTCCCCATGTCGAAGCTGTAGGCCATGTCAAGGTCGACGCCCTCTTCTTCGAGGTTGCCGACATTCAGCAGCGTGTCGGTGATGAACCCGGTGTTCTGCGCCCACAGAGTGCCGTTGGGGCCGCGGTCGATCAGGTTGCAGAGCAGGCCCTGATTGGCGCACTGCTCGAGAATGACGCCGCCGCCGATCGACTGGATCACGTTCTCGATGTTGATGTCGTAGTAGTCGAGCTGCGCCCGGAAGTTCGGCAGGAAGGACGGGGTCCAACCGACGCCGAAGGACTTGGTGATGGCCGTTTCCGGCCGCAGGTCCGTGTTGCCGCCCAACAGGCCGTTGTACTGGCCCGCGGGGTTGGCGGCGATGTTCCCGTACTCGCCCGGGGTGACCCCGGTCTTGTAGCACTGCGCTCGCGAGTAAGCGGGAGTTGATCCCGAGCACGGGTCGGCCGAATACGTACCGTCCAGGCCCACCGCGGCGGGCGCGAACAGTTCCACGATGTTGGGAGCACGTACCGCGCGGGCAAAGCTGCCGCGGAAGCGCACATCCGACACGGGCGACCAATCCACACCGAACTTGTAGGTATTGGTCTTGAACCCCAGGCTGTAATCGGAGTAGCGATAGCCGGTCTCGACGTCGAGCAATTGAGCGCCCGGCTTGTCTTCCATGATGGGCATGCGCGCTTCGAAGTAGCCTTCGCGAGCGATCAGGGCGCCGCTGACGGGCGGAGTCGGACCACCGCTTCCCGACAGATCGCCGGTTTGCGTCTCTTCATCCGGCAGCGTCGAGCCGCGGGCGTCCCGATATTCCGCGCCGATGTTCATTTGCAATCCGGAGTTGGCCGTCGGCATCTGAATGCCATACTTGCCCAGGTCTCCCGTGAGGTTGAACTGCACGTCGGTCTGCGTAATGCGGCCCACTTCGATGCCGGGCGCGTACAGATAGGCGAGCGACGCCGGCGTCACCGAGTTGGGGGCGAACAGATTGTAGGGTACGCAAGGCGGACCGCTGATACAGGACGGATTTGCCGCCGTGCCCGTGACGTTCAGGGCATTGGTGAGCTTGGTGGACGAGAAGTAGTTCAGCGCGTCCGAATTCAAGTTGACCAGGCTGAAGTTGTAGGTCGCGTCATAGCTCCATACATCGTTGATCTTGCCCTTGATGCCGAGGATCTGCCGAAAATCCATGTGCTCGATCGATTGCTGGCGATCGCCGCCTTCGACGTCGCGGCGCAGAATCAAGATGTTCGGATTCGAGGTCCCGGCGGTGCTGCCGTTGCAAAACAGCCCCAGCTCGGCGGTGCTCAGGAAGGGATTCGAGCAGTTGAACACCCCGTTGGTCGCGAAGTCGCCCGAAGGCGCAATCTGCGCCACCGTTTGATCGTCCATGAACATGGTGTTCGCATACACCGTCGCATGCTCGTTGAACTCATAGTGCAGGAAGGCGCCCGCCGTGTAGCGCTCGTCCGGACGCTGGAAGTAATTGAGTGCGCCGTAGTTGAAGAGCGAGGGACCCGCAACCAGACTGCCGCCCGGACCCACCGTGGAAAAGGCACCCGTCGCACCATTCAAGAAGTTGGTCGGATTCGCCGTCGCGGAGCCGCCGCAAACGAACTTGCCGCCCGACGCGCTCGGTCCCGCCTCATACCCAGACCCCAAAGTGCAGGCGCTATAGGAATACTTGGATTCGAGGACGGGCAGCACATTGCGATAAGTGGCGTAGAAAGTCGCATTGCCGTTGTTGTCGGCCGAATTCAAGCCCGCGATCACGGCCAGCGATCTCTGCGCGCCGGTCCACACGCTGCTCGGTGCCTGATTGAAGCCCTGGGCGGTGATCGCCTCCTCCACGCCTTCCACATCGGTATTGCTGTGCTGGTAGATGCCCGCATCGGCAACCACCTTCACGCCCTCGAAGTGATCGTTCAATTTGAAGTTCACGACGCCGGCCACGGCGTCCGCGCCGTAGGTCGAGGAGGCGCCGCCGGTCAGCACTTCGATGCTGTCGATCATCTCCACCGGGACCATGTTGATGTCCGACTGCCCGCCGCTGATCGGATCGCCGGGGCCTAAGCGCTGGCCGTTCACCAGCACCAGGGTGCGCTTGGCGTTCAAGCCGCGCAGATTCACCGAGGCCGTGCCGTCCGAGGCGTTCGACACATTGGAGTTCTGATCGGCGAACACTTGCGGCAGCTGATTCAGCAAGTCCTCGACGCGGGTCACGCCCGTGCGTTGAATGTCAACCGCGGTCACGAAGGTGACGGGGCTGATGGATACTTGGTTCGGCACCGCGATACGCGATCCGGTGACGACGACCTCCGCGAGCGAGGTGTCGGAAGCTGGCGCTGCCGTGGTGGCGGCCACCTGCTGTGCGTTGGCGACACCCAATGATGCAACTAGCGAACTACCTGTGAGCGCAGCGCGGATTGCCAACCGCAGCGCAGGATTTGTGGACTCTTTCTCAAGCATGTATGGCTCCCTGTATCAGATACGAGTTGGCAGACACAAGGTGAATGGCGCTCTTCGGAGACAAAAAGAAAATCCCTGGGGAAGCCAAAACGCCCACGAAGCTCGCGGACCTTTTCAGATTCCGCTCTCGTCGCGTAATCGCTACACTGACATCCCCATCGGATTGTCGTCGCTGCGTACGTTCACCGATGGCCGAAATATAACACACTCGCCGAGCGACACAACCAGCGTGCCAGGCCTACCGGGACCCGCAAATCCCTCCGCGTGGCGGCTACGCGTCAGCCCGCACGCCTCAAAACAGTCGTTGCATGCACGCAACGATTGCGAAAAGCCCCTAACCTGGGCGACGCTCTCCGTCAATCACGTATCATGGCCGGATCTTGTCCATGGCAGCCCGTATGCCCACCCCCACTTTGGCGGAATTCGAGTTCGAGATCGGCTCGCGCATAGGCCGCGGCGACTTTTTGGGCGCGGATGCCGCGGCGGCGGCCTGCCGAGCGACGTTCCCTTCCAACCGGGCGGTTTGGCTTCTCGGCAGCTTTGCGGCGCTGGGTGCCGGCAAGAAGGAAACGGCGCTCACGCTGATCGAACAATGCCTTGCCACCGATCCCGACGATGTGCAGTACCTGCTGCAGCACGCGGAATGTCTGATGGCTCTGGGACGCCGCAGCGATGCCCTGGCCGCCGCCGCTAAGGCCGGTGCCAGTGCCCGTGCCGATGTAGCCGCGTTCCAGACCATTGGGCAGTTCTTCGCCAACGCCCGGAACTACCCCCGGGCGCTGGAGAACTATGACAAGGCCCTGGCCGCGGCCCCTCACAGCCTGCCGCTGCTCGCCCAACGCTCGGCCGTGCATCGACTTCTCGGCAATTTCGAGCTGGCCGCCCGTGACTATGAAACGGTGCTGGCCGTCTCGCCCCTGCATCCGGACGCCCTCAAAGGCTTGGTCGATCTTGCGCCGCAGTCGCCGGAGCACAATTACATCGTTCCGCTGCAGGCCGCCCTCGCCCAGGCAGGGCCGGAGTCGATCGAGGCCTGCGTTCTGCACTTTGCGCTGGCGAAATCCCAGGAGGACATGGGTGACTTCGCCTCGAGCTGGCGGCATCTCACCCTCGCCAACCGCTTGGAGCGTGCTCGCAGCCACTATAACCGCGAGAATGACCGCAAAGTGATCGAGGAGATCATCTCGGCATTCGCCCAGGTGGAGCCCAAGCGCCACGACACCACCGGCGAGCGCCCCATCTTCATCGTCGGTCTGCCGCGGACGGGCACCACCTTGGTGGAGCGGATCGTCGGCAGCCACTCCCAGGTCCATTCCGCGGGCGAGCTGCCGGCCCTATCCCAGGCCATCGGCGCCGCGGTCAACAGCCAGGCCCAGGGTCAATCCCGCAATTGGCAAGAATTTGCCGCGCGCCTCGGTCAGGTTGACGGGGAATCGATCGCCCGCGAGTACTTGGCGTTGTCGCAACCGCAGCGGGGCGAGCGAGCGCGCTTTTCGGACAAGCAGCCCACCAATTTTTTCTATTGCGCGCTCATCCTGCGGGCCTTCCCGCAGGCGCGCATCGTGCACCTCCGGCGCCACCCGCTGGCGGCCTGCTATGCGATCTACAAGACTCGCTTCGACGAGGGCTTCCCCTTCGCCTATGACCTGGATGAGCTTGGTGACTTCTACGCCGGCTACCACCGGCTCATGCAGCACTGGCACCGGGTGCTGCCCGGCCGAATCCTGGACATCGCCTACGAGGACATCGTCACCTCCCAGGAAGCGACGACGCGGCGCCTGCTCGAGTATCTGGACCTGCCCTTCGAGCAAACCTGCCTCGACTTTCACCTGAACCCAGCGCCGTTGACCAACACCGCCAACGCGGTGCAGGTGCGTCAGCCGCTGTACCAGTCCTCGTTGCAGCAATGGCTGCATTACTCAGCGGGCCTGGCGCCGCTGCGCGCCCGGCTCACAGCGGCCGGCATCGACGTCGACTGAGCCGATCAGGCGATGCGCGTCACCTTGCAGCCACGCCCGTTCTTGGCCTGCAGCCAATAAGAACGCAGCATTCCGCGCGAGACGGTGACCAGATCGCCGGGCTTGGTGAGAAGATCCCCCTCGGCCGACAGCTGTCGCCACACCTGCCCGTTGTCGAGGGTGAACGTGGTCAGCCCGGCGCCGCTCAGGGAAATGGCCGTGATGTGCGCCTCGATGCGGGTAATCTCCTTGGGACGCGCACCCGCAGCCACTTCCTTCTGGGCCACCGCCGCCTCGGACAGGCCGAAGTTCTGTTTCAAGTCCGCCGCGGGCGCCGCAGCGGCGGTAGCAGGTGGGGCTACGACGGCGGGTGAGGTGCTGGGGGCGGCAGCCGGTGGAGCTACCGCAACGGGTGCGGCGGCAACCGCGGCCGGGGCAACGACGGCGGGCGAAGCGGCAGCGGGCGGCGCGGCAGGAGCAGAGGCGGGCGGCGTCGGTCCCGGCGCTGGCACGGAGCTCGCCGTGGCCGCAGGGGCCGGCGCGAGACGGGCCGACTCCCGGTCGAAGCAGGCGAGCCGCGCGGCCGGATCGGCCAGGGTGCGGCAAGCCAGGATGGGCGCCAAGGGTTCGGATGCCGGGCAGGCGCCCGCAAAAAGCAATGCCGCGAGCGCCGCGGGCCACAGCCGATTCAGAATCTTCATGAAATCACCCCGGTTCATCAAATGACCACTCCCGGCACCTCTCCCTCGGGCAGGTAATACTCGGCGAGAACGGTAATCGTCTCGCGCAATAGATCCCGCTCGAGCGGCGTGAGTTCGGGGTTCCACACGTCGAATATCAGTATGGCACGGGCCGCATCCGAGTCGTTCCATGCCTCGTGCTCGATCGTGTCATCGAATACCCAAGCCGTTCCCATCCGCCACTCGCGGGTTTCCCCACCCACTCGAAATCGGCAGTTCGGCGGCACGATCAAGGGCAGGTGTACGGTCAGGCGCGTATTCGTCACGCCGCTGTGCGCAGGGATATGTGTGTGCGCATCCAAAATCGAGAAGAAGGCCGTCGGCCCGCGGCCCGGGACATCGACCTGCGGGGCGGCGGTGAGCGCCGCGGCGGTTTGCGGGCAGCGGGCTAGGTGCTGCGGCTCGCGCCGGCCCTGATTCCACAAAAAATACGCGCTCCAACGCCGCGAGTGGTTGAGCTCCCGCCACTGCCTCAGGGGCAATGCGTCGCTGAAAGCAATGTAGGGCTCGATCCCCTGCTGGTCGGCGCCGAGCACACTCAACAGCTCTTCGCGTATCGACTCCGAGGCCGCTTCCACGGCGGGCAGCCAGGGAAAGGCGTCGCGGCCGAAGTACTCGTAGTTTCGCAGGTACGGAAACAGTGTCGAGGTAGGCTCCGGGGTGTAAATGCGCCGTCGTCCCAGAGTCCCATCCAGGTAGCGATCGAAGCGCAGACGCGAGCCGTCGCCCGGTTCGGCTCGTGCCAGCCGGCCCAGCCGGCTGTCGATGACCTCGGCCAGAACGGCCGCATTCTCGCGGACCCGCTTCTCCGCATGCCTGACATGCGCTTCGACCGCCGCCGGCAGCGCGGTGCCCTTGGCCAGGGTCTGCAGGGCGTGGTTGTAGACCGCCGCCGCCGAACGGGGCTTGTGCATCAAATCGAGGAGTGCCGCCTTCTGCAGCAGTACGACCAAGTGGGTGGGATCCAGTGCCAGCGCCCGCTCGAGTGTCTGCAGCTCCTCCTCGCGCAGCGCCAGCGCCCGCAGCGCCGCCGCGAGACTCAGCCAGAACGGCAGGTGGTTCGGCACTTGCGCCACCAGCCGCTCGAGGGCGGCCCGAGCGCCCGCCGCGTCGCCGCCCACCGCGAGGCGCCGCGCGCGCTCATGCACGACCAGCGGATGGTCGGGAAGAATGGCCTCGGCCTCGCGAAACTGGCGCTGCGCGTCTGCATCGCGGCGTTCTGCCAGCAGGCGCTCCACGTTGGCCATGAGCGCCGCCACCTTGTGTTCGTCGGCTGCCGCTCCCGCTATCCGCACATTCATGTGTAAAGTATACCGCCTCAAGATCCCGTGGAGCGAGCATGCCGACGCCGGAAATCATCAACATGTTTGCGGTGCCGTTCTCCTTCAGCCGCTACGCACAGCAGGAGCGGCTGAACCCCGCTCTCAAGCGCTACATCCTGGCGTCCGAGAAGGATGCGGCGTCGGCGAATCCCCGGCCGCTCACGCAACGGAACGCCGCCGTGTTCGAAAGCCACTTCAATTTGTTTCGCGAAGCGGACGCCTCGATCCAGGAGCTGAAGGCCTTCTGCTGGGATCAGCTGCTCGCGGTGATCGGCATGCTCAATCGCTACGATGTGCCGACGCTCCATCGCCTGCAGATCTACAACGATTGCTGGTACCACGTCACTCGCCGCGGCGGATTCTTTGGCGTTCACAATCATCCCAATGCCTCGTGGAGCGGCGTGTACTGCGTCGATCCCGGACGCAGCGACCCAGGCGCCAAGGACAGCGGCCGCCTGAGCTTCGTCAATCCGATGATCACCAGCGCCATGCACGTGGACGCCGGCATCGCCCGCATGCAATTGCCGCACAGCTATCAGGTCGCCAGCGTCTTGCTCGAGGCCGGACAGCTGGTCATCTTTCCGTCCTGGGTGCTGCACGACGTCAAGCCCTTCGAGGGCGAGGGCGAACGCATCACCATCGCGTTCAACTGCTGGTTCACGCTGCCCGATGCGCCGGGTCAATCCGGATCGCCGGCTCAATCCGGATCGTAGTAGAAGCGCTTCACCCAGGGCTCGAGCAAGGCCCGAAGCGGAGCCAGCCGCTCTCGATAGCGGCGCCACTGGCCCAGCCCCTCCGTATTGAGGCCGCGCACCAGCTGTGCCGTGCTCGGGGTGAGCACGCCGCGATTCTTGGTGCGCAGAGCGAAGTCGCCCATCGCGGGAGACCACTCGATCTCCAGGAACTTGCAGATGCGCTTCATCTCGCGCTCGAACTCGGTCACCAGGTCTTCGTGGCGGACGAGGCAGGTGTCGACCGTCAATACACTCATCAAGCGGATGAGCAGCTGCATGACGGCATCGTAGTAGCGCGCGGCACCTTCGATCGACAACAGCTCGAAGATCGGCGCGCTCATGCGAAATCGATGCCGAAAACAGGACAGGACGATGTCGCGCGGATCGCGGCCGGCCAACAAGATCTTGGCATCCGGAAACAACCGCGCGATCAGCGGCAGCTTGAGCGTATTGAGCGGATACTTGTCCACGAACACCTTGCCCGCCACCTCGGCTCCTTGCTCCGCGACGCGGCGCCAATAGGCGGCGCGCGCCGCCGCGAGCGCGGCCGGCGCGGCGCGGCGCAGGCCCTCGAGATCCTCGGGCCGGCGCATGAACTCGTGCACGGAATCGGCGAACAGCTCATGCTCCTCGAGGCTGACGACGTCCGGATGCCCTTCCAGAATCACCTCGAGCAGCGTGGTTCCCGAGCGCGGAAAGCCCAGCAGAAATACATGGCCGCGCACGCCGGAAAAATCCGGGCCGATGGCGGGCCGCGACTTCCAGCCCTCGGCGCCCTGGCGCTCGAAATAGCGCAGCATCGACTGCGCGTAGTTGAGCGCATTGTCCCCTCCGGCGAAGCGTTCCGTATGGCGGCGCTGCAATTCCTCGTTGCAGGCCGTGTAGGCGTCGAAGGCTTCCGCGGTGCGGTTCTGGGCATCGAGAATGTCGCCGAGCAGCCCGCTCGCATGCGCGTGCTCGGCGCCGGTGAGTCGCTCGTCGGCCAGCAGAGCCCGGATCCGCGTCTCGGCCGCGGCGGCGCGCCGCTCGCCCAATTCAGCCGCGGCGAGGCTCATGACGGCATTCGGATAACCCGGCACGATGGCGAGCGCCCGCTTGGCCCATTGGCGCGCCTCGGGATACGATCCCCGGCTGCTCTCGATGTGAGCCAGCCCCGCCAGGGCCACGCATTGATTGCCGTCGATGTCCAGCGCGCGCCGGTAGCTGCTCTCGGCGTCCGCGATGCCCCCGAGAGCCAGCAATGCATTGCCGCGGCTGGTGTGCGCGTACGGCAGCGAGGGATTCAATGCGAGAAGGGCGTCGAACTGCGCAAGCGCCTCGGCGGGCCGTTCGAGCTGCAGCAGGCATAGCCCGAGCGCATTGCGCGATCCCAGATCCTCGGGCGCGATCTTCACCGCCCGCTCGAGCAGCGGCAGCGCCTCGTCCGCGAGTCCCCGGCGCTCGAGATCCAGTGCAGCCACATTCAACAGCAATGGATGCTCGAGACCCTGCGCCAGCGCCGCCTCCGCCAGCGAGCCTGCCTCGGCATGGTTGCCCGCCTGCGCCGCCTCGTAGACGGCGCGCAGGGTCGCATGATCGGCTTTCAGATCGCGTGCCATATTGACTTCGGAGCCGAAGACCGCCGGCTATGCCGACCACATGCGATGCAGGTTCTGGATCACATAGTCGAGCTGCACCCGATTGTGCCAGTCCATTTTGAGCGCTTCGAGCGCCCGGATCTCACCGAGCGCATACAGCATGTCGCGCTGCAGCTGATCGGGGATCTGGCTTTCGATGAAGGTGATGAGCACCAGGCGCTCGCCCGAGCTCACCGGCACCACCTGGTGCACGGTGGTGGACGGGTAGAACACGGCCGAACCGGCATTGCCCTTGACGCGCACGATCTCCGATCCGAGATGGGCGACGAGTTCGCCCCCCTGATAATCCTCGGGGCCGCTGATGAAAATGGTGCAGGAGACATCGGAGCGCAGCGGTTGCGGGCCGATCGGCAGATACGCCGCGTCGATGTGCGGACCGTACTTCATCCCGGCATCGTAGCGGCACAAGGATGGCGCGGCGAGCCGCTGCGGCACCACGAAGCTTCTCGCCTGCTCGTTGCGCTGAAACGCGGCAAGGGCGATTTGCGAGGCCTTCTGCGCCATCGCATCGCTCGGATCCGCAATGGCGCTGTCCTTGGTGGGGTTATGCGGATTGGAGCGCTTGCCGTCGAGAAATTTTGCCTGCTTCGCGATCTCGGCGATCGACTGCACTTCGGCGGCCGTGAGGAAGTTTTCGATCTGCAGGAACATCGGATTTCCGGTCGGTTCTGGCGATGAGTGACGCTGCTTGCCCGGCGGATTATAGCGCCTTATTTGGGCTACACTCTTCGCGGAACGTGGGCATCGTGCGCACGGCGGCGCGGGGCGCCCGGAACGGGACTGACACTCGATGGATGCGTTGACGCAATCACTGGCGGACTCTCCCGTGCTCTTCCCGCACGGCCTCGATGTGCGGACCGACAGCGTCCACTTCATCCGCCTCGAGCGGGCAGACTACGAACGAGCGAGCTTTCTCGACGCACGCATCCTGACCCCGCACACGAGCGTGCGGACGCTGCCCTGGGCAGAGGTTGCCGCCGCCGTCGACGCCGCGAAGCTCGCGGAGCGCTGCGCCTTCATTTTTCATATCGGTCACGTCGGATCGACCCTGCTCTCGCGCCTGATCGGCACCCGGCCCGACGCGATGAGCCTGCGCGAGCCCATGGTGCTGCGCGTCCTCGCTCAGCTGCAGAGCGAGAGCGGACCGCGGCCGCCGGCGTGGACGGGCGCCGGCTACGATGTCCGCCTGGGCGCCTGCCTCAAGCTGCTGTCGCGGACCTTCGAGCCGCGGCAGCGCGCGGTCATCAAGGCCACGAGCTTCGTGTCCGAACTCGCGGCCGAGCTGCTGTCGCGCGGCTCGGCGCCCCGAGCCCTGGCAATGTGCGTGTCTCCCGAGAGTTATCTCGCCACGATTCTCGGCGGCCCGAATTCGCGGCAGGAGGCGAAGATGCTGCTGGCGAGCCGCCTGCAGCGCCTGCACCGGCGCATCGGCCGGCAGGTCTGGCGGCCCGAGGCGCTGAGCGAGGGCGAAACCCTCGCGCTCGGTTGGGCCTGCGAGGCCTCAGCCCTCGCGCAGGCGAAGCGCACCGCCGGCGAAAGAATGCTCCTCATGGACTTCGATCGATTTCTGGCTCGACCGCCGGCGCTGCTGCTGGCCGCCTTGCATCATCTGGGCATCGACGCCACCCCGGCGGAGGTCGCCGCCATTCTGAACGGACCGCACATGCAGCGTTACTCCAAGGCGCCCGAGCATGCCTACGATGCCGCGCTTCGCCGTGAAGTGCTGAACGAAGCGCGCGCCGTGCATGGCGCGGAGATCTCACGCGGCCTGGCCTGGCTCGAGCGCGCCGCCATGGAATTCGTCCCCGTGGCAGAGGCTGTGCGCCTGGCCGGGGCGCAGTGACGATGCGCGCACGCCGCTACTCGGTCCACTGGCGCCGCGATCCCCCGAAGGAGTCGACCGCCGCCAGGGTCGTGGCCACCAGATCCCGCTCCTCGGCGCACAGTTCCGGCCGCCAGACATCGAAGATCATCACGATTCGCGGCTCGCCGCTCAAGTTCCATGCCTCGTGCTCGATACTGTCGTCGAACAGCACGACCTGCCCTTCGCTCCAGCTGCGGGTTTCGTTGCCGACCCTCAGCCCGCAATCGGGCGGCACGATCAGCGGCAGATGCGCGATGATCCTGGCATTCATGAAGCCGTGGTGTGGCGGAATCCGCGCGCCCGGCCGCAGCAGCGAGAACAGTACCGACGGCGTGCGATGGTCGATCCGGCACAGCGGTAGTTCGCGGATGGCGGCGTAGGTGCGCGGACAGAGTGCGGCGTTCTCCTCGACCGTGACTCCATCCTTGATCAGAAAGAACGCGCCCCAGTCCGGGTTGTCGAGCAATCCGCGCTCATTGAATGCCGGGCGGTTCGCCTCGCGCTGGATGTAGGGCACGAAGCGCGCATTCGCGTCGAGCATGGCGCGGGCTTCGGCGCGGATCGCACTGGTTTGCGCTTCGAGAGCGCCGACCCAGGGGAATGCGCCGCGGTCGAAGAACTGGATTTGGGGCAGCTCGGGGTAGTAGAAGAATTTCGGCTGTTGCGGATAGATCTGGCGCTTGCCCAGCAGCAGGTCGATGGCGTGCGCGAATCGCCGATTCCCCGATCCATCCAGTCCCGAGGCGGAAATGGCCCCGAGCAGATGCGCCTCGTACTCGCTC
The DNA here is from genome assembly GCA_963837435.1 of uncultured Gammaproteobacteria bacterium. Lineage (GTDB taxonomy): Bacteria > Pseudomonadota > Gammaproteobacteria > Steroidobacterales > Steroidobacteraceae > Bog-1198. The sequence goes on along the minus strand of CAWINJ010000002.1, from coordinate 125,801 downwards.
GCAAATCCCTTCGAGGCGGCCTCCACACGGCGCAGTTCCTCGCGCCACTCGGGCGAGAGGGACGGAAGCTTGGCCGCGATCTTCAGCGCGGCGGCATAGTAAGCATTGGCCGCGCGCCGATCGCCGCTCTTGGCGAAGCCATCTCCCTTGGCGACCAACGCCGGCAGATAGTAGGTGTCCAATTGCAAGGCCCGGTCGAGCGCCGCCTGTTCCCGTGCCGACTCGCCCAAGGAGCGATGCACCACGGACAGCCCGAACCACACGGCGGCATCCGCAATGCCCGCCGCAACCGCCTGGTCGAACCAGCCTCGGGCGGCACCGGGGTCGCCACGCTGCATCGCAGCAAATCCTGCCGCCGTGATCGACTGCAAATTGATGGGGGTGGCCGCCATGGGGCCGAGCTTAGCAGCCGCTGAAGCCGGTTGGGTTGGAGGTGCAATTTCACTATGATCCTCATTATGATCCAGAGGGCGGGGTAGTCCCGCGATCGCAGGGGGGCACCATGAGCAATCCAATCCTTCGAATTCCGCTTCTTATGGGCGCGATCATGGTCGCCGCATTGCCAGCCTTCGCGCAGCAACCGGCCTCGAGCGCCCCGCCGGCCGCAAATTCATCGACTGCCGCCGCGACATCATCGACGGCGCCCGCGGCTTCATCGGCGGCAACCACCGCGGCCGAGCCCGCCCACGCGGCGTCGGCCCCGGCGGCGCAGACGGCATCGTCCGACTCCACGCCGGCCCCGCCCTCGGATGAAACATTGAAGAAGGCCAAAAGCCTGGGAATGCACCCGGAGGTCAGGAAGGGCGTCACCAATTATTGTTGGGAGGACGCCAGCATCGGCTCACGCTTCCCCACCAAGAAGTGCGTGGACGCCAGCCAGCTCGACGAGGTGATCGCGCAGCGGGAGGCGGACAAAGACAACATGCGCCGCGTTATGACGGGCAGCGGCAATAAGTGACCCCGGCCGCCCGAGGGCGGTTCGCTGACACCCCTGCAGCCACGGCGTCCTACGAACGTATTCGTTCGAAATGCCGCGCCGGATGCAGCTTTGGAAAAAAATACAGTATTTCAGGCCTGGGCGGGGTGCCTCGGTCGGCATCCTCAGCGTGGTCGTGGTCCAGCCCATGACTAATACGGCATAAGCTCAGACAATTAGGTAATAATCTGCAGGTTGGCCGGGTCTCTGTAGGGGAGCAGCAATATCGCTGCGTTAATAACAATTGAGGAATCAATCATGCAGATCAATAAAGTATCGAGCGCGGCGATGGCTGCTGCGGCCGCGATGTTGTTCACCGTCGCTGTGCCCACGGCATCGTTCGCGGCGGACGCCGCCACCATGCACTGTTCGGGCGTGAATTCCTGCAAGGGAACATCCGAGTGCAAGTCGGCGAAGAACAGCTGCAAGGGCATGAACAGCTGCAAGGGTCAGGGCTGGGTGTCCATGTCGAAGTCCGATTGCACGGCTGCGAAAGCCAAAGCCAAGGCTGACGCCGCCAAGTAATCCGTCCAGGGCAGATGCCGGGGCCGGGCGTTCCTGCGGCGCCCTGCCCCGGCCACGACGGCCCTGTCCCTCGAGCAGCCCATGATGAAACTCGCCGGCTTCGGTCTCGGCCTGCGGACCCCGCACTACGAGGCCATGCTCAACGAGCCTCACGCCATCGATTGGCTCGAGGTCATTACCGAGAACTACCTGGTGCCCGGCGGCAAGCCGCTGCATTACTTGGAGCGCATCCGCGAGCGCTTCCCGCTGGTCATGCACGGAGTGTCGCTCTCCATCGGCAGCACCGATCCCATCGACTTCGAGTATCTCGCACAGGTTCGATCCCTGGCGGCGCGCATCGAGCCGCATTGGATCTCCGATCATCTGTGCTGGACCGGAATCGAAGGGCGCAACCTGCACGATCTGCTGCCTCTGCCCTACACCGAGGAGGCGCTGGCGACGGTGGTCGAGCGGGTCGGCCAGGTGCAAGACGCCCTAGGCCGGCAGATTTTGCTCGAGAACGTCTCGAGCTACCTGACCTATCGCGCATCCGACATGAGCGAGTGGGAGTTCCTGCGCGAGGTCGCGCGAGCGCGCCGACTGCGCCATCCTGCTCGACATCAACAACATCTACGTCAGCAGCGTCAATCATGGCTTCGATCCGCTCACCTACCTGCGGGCAATGCCGCAGGAGAGGGTGCGGCAATTTCATCTCGCCGGCCACAGCGATCTCGGCGGACACTTGATCGACACTCACGATCACCCCATCGTCGAGCCGGTATGGGAATTGTATGGGGCCGCGGTGGCGCAATTCGGCGCCGTGCCCACCATGATCGAGCGCGACGACAACATTCCCGCCCTGGGCGAACTGGTGGCGGAACTGCAGATAGCCCGCGACATCGGCCGCCGCCATGCGCGGCAGGCGGCGTGATGGCGCCGCCCCCCGACGCCGTGGCAAGCCGAGCCAGCTCCCTGCGCAACCTGCAGCAGGACTTCCAAAGGCACTTGCTCGGCGAGCCCAGCCAGATCGAGGCGGCGATCGTCGATGCGCCGCCGCTGCCCGTCGCGGAGCGGCTGGGCATTTATCGCAACGCCTATCGAGTGCGGCTGATCGAGGCGCTCGATGACACCTATCCGATTCTGCATGCCGTGCTCGGCGATGAGGTTTTCTGTGCGCTCGGCGAGGAATTCGTGGCCGCGCACCCTTCCGTGCATCGCTCGATTCGCTGGTACGGGCGCGAACTCGCCGAATTTCTGGGGCAGTGCGCACCCTATGCGGAGCAGCCCATTTTGGCGGAACTCGCGCTGCTCGAATGGACTCTGGCGGAGGTGTTCGACGCGGCGGACGCCGAATCCCTCCCGCGCAGCGCTCTCTCCGCCATCGACGCCTCGGCGTGGAGCGATCTGCGATTCGAGTTCCACCCCTCGCTGCGGCGGCTGCGCACTTTACTGGAACACCGCCGCGGTGTGGCAGGCCATGAGCCGCGGGGAAGCGCCGCCCGACCCAGCGTGCGCGGAACAGCCCGTGCCCTGGCTCTTTGGCGGCAGAATCTGCAGAATTACTTTCGCTCGCATGGCCGCGGATGAGGCCGCGGCGCTCGACGCCGCGCTGCGCGGCGCGAGCTTCGGCGAGATCTGCGAGGCGCTCGGCGAGTGGCTGCCCGAGGAGCAGATCCCGCTGCGCGCCGCGAGCCTGCTTGGGGCTCTGGGCGGACAGCGGGATCATCGTCAACGTCGACTAGCCCAGGGGCCTGCCTTCAGAGCAGGCTGCCCGCTCGCTCGCCCAGCATTTCCTTGCGCAGCAGGGGAATCGGCGGACCGCCGTAGGATAGGAACTGGTCGTGGAAGTCATGCCACAGCGCCTGATCGCCGGGCTGCGCCGCGACCGCGCCCGCGTGCTTGGCGACCCAATCGGTGCGCAGCTTCCGGATCATGAGTTTGCCCAGCGTGTAATTCAGGTACGCCGGATCGTAGGTGCCGCGCGCCGCCTGCTGGCGCGCATTGCCCGGATCTTGAAAGGCCTGCTCCCTGAACATCTTCTCGGATTGCGCCACCGTCATGCCATGGGTGTGAAGCCCGATGGACGACAGCAGCCGCACATCGCGCAGCAGGGCGTCGATGAGCTGACCGATGTGCTTTTCCGGATCGCCCTTGCGCCAGACCCTTCTCGATCATCATCTCTTCGCAGTAATGCGCCCAGCCTTCCGCGTACGCATACCCCACCCATAGCGCCTCGAGCTTCGAGGGATTGGCGTTCGAATGCAGGAACTGCAGGAAATGCCCCGGCCACACCTCGTGCACGGAGGTGGACAGCAGCGTCGCCTCGCTCGGAATATAGGCCGCCTGCTCGGCCTTGCTCCACTTCGGATCCGGCGGCGCGATGTTGTAGACGGACGCGACGCCGTGATCGTAGGGGCCGGGCACCTGGATGAACGCCGCATTGGATCGATTGTAGGGCGGCGCTTCGGCGACCAGGGCTTCCTCGGTCACTCGGGATGGACACCACATTGTTCTTGACGATGAAGTCCTTGAGCATCACCAGCTGCTCGCGCGCCTCCGCCACGGCCGTCCTTGGGCTTGTTGCGCGGACATCTTCGCGACACATTGCTGCACGCTTTCCTTCGGCGCATACGTCGCGCACTCGGCCTTGAGCGCGGCGGTATTGCGGTCCAGGTCGGCGCGGCCCGCCGCTTCGATCTGATCCACCGGCAGGTCCACGCGTTCGGTCTGCGCGACCATCTGCGCATACAGGTCCGGACCCAGCGCAAATTTATCGTTCGCGGTCTTGCAGGTCCGCCTCGAGGGTCTGCTTGAGCGCATCCATGGCCTGGGCGGCCGCGGCATCCGCATCGCTCAGCTGCTTCTGAAGATCGGGATCGCTCACCGAGGCGAACACCGGCGCCACGTCCTTGGCATAGAAATCGGCCAGGCCGCCGAACTGCGCGATGCCCAATTCCACGTACGTCTTCGGCAGCGGCGGCTGCAGGTTCGCCTTGATGTCGTTGACCATCTTGGGGATGCCGCGCGCGTACTTGATGTAGGCCTTCATGCGCACATCGAGCGGCGCATAATTGCGGTTCAGGTACATGTCCGGATCGAGCTTGTCGATGTACCAGGCCGGATTGCTGAACGGGAACTTCGCCTTCTCCATCCAGAACAGGTCCCGGTCGACGACGGCGAGCAGATATTCGCGATCGAAGCGCTCGCGCGGCTCCAAGGTCTTCGGATCGACGGCGGACACCTGGTCGCGCTCATCGTGCAGGCGGGCGATTTCGCGCCTGATGCCGTGATTGCTGACATCCGGCAATTGACCGTCGAATTCGTGGCGGCCGGATTGCGCCGCAAAGAAAGGCTGAGCGTCGAGATAACTCTGGATGAAGCCCGCGGTGAGCTTGTCCCACTGCTGGCTGGCAAGAGAAGGTCCCTTGGGCGTGCCGGGCGGCGGCGGCTGCTGACCGCAACTCGCCAGACCCAGAAGCAGAACTCCCGACAACGCCGCGCCAATCTTCAGCGACTTCCACATAGTAACTCCCCCTTTATAAGTATTAAGACTCGATATCGAATGAACAGGCTTGGTACCTCACACAAACATCTAATAAGCATAGGGGCCGCCGCGTTCCAGCGCGCGCCGGTAGGCGCCGCGCGCGTGGATGCGGTCGAGAAAGGCCATCAGCCGGGGCCGGCTGGCGTTCAAGCCGGCGCGTGCCGCCGCGGCTTCCAAGGGAAAACTCATCTGTATGTCCGCCGCGGTGAACTCATCGCCGGCGAACCAGTCATGGGCGGCGAGCTGCGCCTCCATGTAGTCCAGATGGCGCTTCAGCTGCGGACCGATGAAGGAATCTTTCACCGTGCCGGCGATGCGCCGCGCCACGGCGCTGATGGGCCAGGGCATGGGGGCGTTCGCGACGCGATCGAATACCAACTTGAGCAGCAGCGGCGGCATGGCCGATCCTTCCGCATAGTGCAGCCAGTAGGTGTATCGCAGCCGCTCCGGGGTGCCCGCCGGCGGTATCAGCCGCCCTGCCGCCATACCGATCCACCAGATACTCGATCATGGCCCCGGATTCGGCCACCGTCACCGCGCCGTCGACGATGACCGGAGATTTGCCCAGCGGGTGCACCGCCAGCAGCTCCGGCGGCGCCAGCATGGTCTTCGGATCACGCTCGTAGCGCTTCACCTCGTAGTCGACGCCCAATTCCTCGAGCAACCACAGGACCCGCTGCGACCGCGAGTTGTTGAGGTGGTGCACCGTGATCATCCGCATATTGTATGGCATTCTTGGGACATGAACACCGCAGGCGAACCCCTAAGCAAATCCGGGCGCGACGAGCTCCGCATCATGACTCTGCAGGCGCATATTCTCGAGCAGCAGTCCCAGCACCCGCAAACCGCCGGGACCTTCTCCTGGATCCTTTCCGCGCTGTCGATCTCCGCGAAAATCATCGCCGACCAGGTGCGCCGCGCGCGGCTGGAAAATGTGCTCGGCAGCGTCGGCATCGAAAATGTTCAGGGTGAGGCCCAGCAGAAGCTCGACGTGATCGCCAACGAGGTCCTGCTGCGCACGCTCGGAGGCCGCGAGGGCGTGGCCATCGTCGCCTCGGAGGAGAACGAGGAACCGGTGATCCTGCGCGATGACCGCCAAGGCATCCCGCGCTACTGCGTTCTATTCGATCCCCTCGATGGCTCGTCGAACCTCGACATCTGCGGCGGCGTGGGCACGATTTTCAGCATCCTGGCGCATGATGGGCGCGCGCAGCGGGCCGAGGACTCGCTGCTGCAGGCCGGGGCTCGGCAAGTCGCCGCCGGCTATGTTCTATACGGCTCCTCCACGGTGTTCGTGCTCACCATCGGCAGGGGCGTGGACATGTTCGTGCTCGATCCGGGCATCGGCGCTTTCATGCGGGTCGAGCAGAATCTACGGATTCCCGCGGGAAACAAGACGTATTCGGTCAACGAGGGCAACCGCAGGTCATTTCCCGAGGGCTACCGCCGCTATCTGGATTGGGCGCAGAGCAACGGCTATTCGAGCCGCTATGCCGGTGCGATGGTCGCCGACGTGCACCGCATCCTGCTCAAGGGCGGAGTGTTCCTCTACCCGCCCACCTCGAATCGCCGGAGGGCAAACTGCGGCTGATGTACGAAGCCAACCCCATGGCCATGCTGATCGAGCAGGCCGGCGGCAAAAGCGTGGCCGGACCCGGACTTCGAACCCTGGACATCCAACCGAGCGCCATTCACCAGCGCACGCCCGTGATTTTAGGGGCATCGGATCAAGTGGACGCAGTGCTCGCCCACCTCTCGGGCGGCTGAGCACGTGCAGCGGCTCGGGCGGCGGCCCAGATCAGCCGTTGTGCCCACTTAGCCATGCTCGCTCAGCCGTGCCCACTCAGCCGTGCCCACTCAGCCGTGCTCGCTCACAGCCGGGCCCACTCAGCCGTGCTCGCCCGGCGGAAACCACTCGGCGCGGACCGAGCGAAATTCCGGCAACGCCTCGCAGCGCTCCGCGATGGCCGCCAGACTGGGATACGCCACCGCGGCGCGATTGATGGCCAGGGCGTCGACCAAGAAGGTGTACACACAGGTCGCGGTGACGTCCGCCTGAGTCAGACGGTCGCCGACCAGCCATTCCCCGGCGCGCACCTGGGATAAGCGGTTGAGCTCGGCGAGTGCCGCGTGCATTTGCGTGTGGCAACGCTCCACCCAGGGGCGATAGCGTTTCTCCGGCGGGCGGAACACGGATTCATAGATCTGAGTCACGCCCTTGTCGGCGGCTCCGGTGGCAATGGCCAGGATCTGCAGGGCCTGGCGCCTCTCATGGCCCGAGCGCGGCATGAGCGCGCGCTCCGGTCCCGCGGACTCATCCAGCAAATCCAGAATGGCGCTCGACTCGATCAGCGACTCCCCATCCGGTTGCACCAGAGTCGGCACCCGGCCCAAGGGATTGAATTGCCGAATCAATTCGAAATCCTTGCCCACGGACCAATTGCGGTGCTCGAACTCCATCCCGAGCAGATTCATGCTGACGGCCACCCGCCGCACAAAGGGTGAATCAAACATTCCGATGAGAATCAAGCGACAATGCCTCCCTAGAATCGATTAATGGCCACCCTTGACCCGCAGTCCCGCTGCAAACAGGGCCTGCGCCAGTTCTTCCTCGATACGAGCAGCCTCCGGGCGGCTGATGTACTGCAGATGCAGAGTCGGACCGGTCAGCACTTCGAGGCCCCGCTTCAAGACGCTGCCCGCGGCGCGGATGCCCGCCTTGTGCTGATCGAAACGCTGCGCCGGACTGTACTTGCTCATACCCACATACACGCCATACACCCCATCACGGTCCTGATAGTCGAGAAGCACGCAGTAAATGTTCGATCGTCCCTTATCGATGGAGCGGAACTTCAGCGCAATGTCATACGCGGTGGGCAGCCACTCGATGTAGCGCATCGGCAGCCATTCCGGGACCGACGGCGCGGCCCTCGCCCACAGTCTCTGCAACGCACGTTCGATGTTAATGGACATTTCGCCGCGCATCCACAGTTCATGCACGCAATGCGCGCCCATCACTCCGTCGGCAGCCGCCAACGCGCGCTCGAAGCCGCTTGTAACTTCTACATGAGTCAGCCCTTGCAGCGGGCGACTGCCAGGTGGAGATTTGGCGTCCATGAGAGTCATCTTGCGGAAAGATAGCAGCGGTGAGCCGTCAGTAATATCCTCCAAGCGTTGAACGACGCGATACTTCGCCCGTATTAGCCCGGCGTCTTACGGGCTGCGGTGCGCATCACCCGCCCTCCACCGTATGTCCCCCAGTATACGTAGCATGAGGCGAACGTGATCGCCCGGATCACGGACGGTTCAAAGCGAGAGGTCGTCATCGCGAGCGCGGCCTGTCTTGACGGAGGGCGCAGGCTCCGCATGATCTTGCTCTTCACCTTGGCTGTCCCGGTGGCGCAGCCAGTTCTGCGCCGATTCGCGCTGAATGTCCCTGGTATTTTGCCGTTGACCATCGCTTTGGCCTGGGTTGTAGCCCTGGCTGCGGCGAAGGCGCACCCAGTTCTCGACCGATTCCTTCCGGATATCCTCGAGACTTTGCGATTTGCTACCGGCGCCCTCGATAGTCGGCTCCACGATCCCGGGTTCCGGGCCGGCCGCGTCTCGGCCGGCTCCTTTCTCCTGCTGTGCCAGCTCTCGCGCCTGCACCCGGGCCTGATAATTCTCGCGCAGGCGTTCGGCGACGACACTGCGGTATCCCTGCCTCTCCATTTCGAATGCGGCCCGCGGAATCTGCGGCCTGGGTTCGCGGTCGATTCCCTGTGCTTCCAGGGTGCGATGATCGATGCGCGCCGCTACCTGCGCCTCCTGCAGTGCCTCGTTGGTCACCTGCGCCCAACGTGCTCTGACATGGAGTAGTTCGTGAACCGCCGGTTGCATACCGAGCTTGCGGCGGTTGGCGTCGTTCAAGTCGAGCGTCGTCTTGGCACCCAGGCCCTCGGCGTTGACTTCGCGGGTCGTGGTGAGCAGGTGCGCGTGAAAGTTCCGCGGGTCGCTACCCGGAAAGTCGCGAGGGGCATGGATGGCAACGTCCACGGCAAAGCCGTAACGATCGGACAGCTCCTGGGAGAATCCCCTCACCAGGCCGAGCCGCTGGTCCGGCGAGAGCTCGACCGGCAGCGCGACGAGGTATTCACGGGCGACCCGCGCGTTCTTGCGAGTCTCGGCGCTCTCCGCCGTATTCCATAGATTGGCTCGATCCCGCGCCCATGTCATCTCCTCGTCGGCGAATCGGCTGGGGAGCACGATCTCCTTGTGCATGACGTCCCGGCGCTCGGAGTGATCGTAGGTCTTGCCCGTGCGCTCATCGCGAATGCGTTCGCCGGCCCGGTAGGCGGCGGCACTGGCGGCGCTGCTGCCGCCGGAGCGGCCGAAGGTCTTCATGTTCAGGAAATAAACCGCCATGGAGTTCAGCTCTTGCGCATGCAGGCGAAGAACTCGGGTTCCATCGCATAGCCCGCCGCTACCGCCGCGAAGGGCTCTGGTACTCGTACGAGCTCGATGTTCGCCGCCGCCGCTTCGCTCGACGCCATGAACGCGCCGGGCTCGCAATGCAATTCATGGTCGTCGAGCACTCTGCCGCAATGCTCGCAATGGTTCGTCCAATAGGTATTCAGCGTGGCCGCACTGTGTGCCGGGCGAAAGAGCCGGGACAGCTCATTCAATCGGTCCCGGACTCCCTTGGGCAGGCGCTCCACACAGAACAGAAAGGCATTGACGCCCGCCCGCTGCCACGCTTCCGGCGGGCGTTCCGCAGAGCCCTCGTCATCGTCCTGAGCGTCTTCGTTCAGGGTCTCGTGGTCGTGCGGCAACGCCAGCGCCAGCAAGCGGGTCGGCAAGCCGCAGTGCGGGCAGCTCACGCTCATGCGGGCCACGAAGTAGCATGGCGAACGCACATTGGCACCTGGCAGAGGTCGAATCTGGGACATGTCAGAACTCCGTAGGATGTTCGCGGAACGCGACCTTCAACCAGCCGGCTGACGACGCCGTCTTGAGGTAGCCGCAAAGATCCGGTAATTGCTCGAGCTCGGAAGGCATGACGGCCGGTTCCGTGGCGTGCTGTTCAGTAATGTTGCGTGAGCGGCGCGCCCCGCGCGCCGAAAGCCCACTCTCACGGTCGCTGCCGCGGGATACCTGGCGCCTGAGGACCTCTCGATCGCCGATCAGCCGGGATGCGAACTGAGACGTGCCGCCGTTCTCGCTGCCCGAGCAGCGCAGAATGAGCGTATTTCCGCAGTTCTCGACCAGGGTCTGTGCGTGACTTTGTCCATAGGTGCTGGAGACTTGGGCGATCGACTGGAAACCCAAGACGCACCGGCCGCCAAACTTTCGCAGGCGCGCCAGCGCATCCTTCAGCCCGTCGATGGCCCCCAGCGCGTCGAGTTCGTCCACGACGAACCACAGGCGCTGATCGCGGCCCTCCGGCTGACTCATGGCCTCGAATATGGCGAGACGCATCCAGGTCGCAATCATCGAGCGCAATGCGGCGATTTGCCCAGCCTTGTAGGGAATGAACAGGACCCCTGGGGACCCCTGCGAGCGGGTCCACTCGCGCACCGAGAACGGAGCAGCGCGTTGGGCCTGGATGTACTCGAAGGCCGCGATGGCCGACATGGTCACCGATCGAATCGAGCCGAACATGCGGGCGTTGTCCGGGTCGAGAAAGGGTTGCGCGGGCGACCCCGCGAGAATCGGCCGCAGCTCATCCGTCGATGCCATGGCCAGCAGCCTCCACAGATTCGACAGGTCTCGCCGGCCGCAAACATGGCAGCGCCGCACCACCGCGCTCAGGAATGTGCGCGCGTAGCCGCGCCATTCGCTCGCCGAGGGGTCATCGCTGGTGGGGATCAGGCCGCTGGCCAGCTGCTCGACGTCGTAGCTATTTTGGATCTCGGCGAACAAGTCCCATTTCACCGAATCCTCTTCGAAGGGATTCAGCACGATGTCTCCCCGATACCGGTCATGGAAACGGGCGAGGTAGCCGCCGTCCGGATCGGCGAATACGGCCCGATCGCCGCGTGCGATGGCCGCGCCGAGCAGTTCGCGAATCGCCGTCGATTTGCCCGTTCCCGTCGTCCCGAGCAGCTTAAAGTGCTTGGTTTCATCCGCGGCAGCGAGTGCAACCCCCGCCAGAGTCAACAGCTCCTCCCCCGCTTTGCGCCGGCGAGCGGTGCGGCGCTGTGCGCTGCGCCCCTCCGCCAGCACGACGCCTCTTTTATACGTATCCTGAGGCTTGCGCCGTGCCAGCCTCGAGCATGCGAGCAGTCCGAGCATGCAGGCGGCGGCCGCCAAGAGCCCATTGCCGCCTCGCGCCCATTCAAGGCTTCGTGCCCATTCGAGAGTAACCGGCCAGTTCATCGGCTTAGTAACCCGCCACCACATAGAAATCCGCTTTCTCGCCATATGCCGGTGCCTTGCGGTCCACGCGGACACAGAGCCGAGTTGTCTCGCCGCAGCGCCGCCATTCGATGCGTCCGCCGCGCCGCTCCAGTGCGGCGATGCTGGCCGCGAGCTCGTCGCGGCGGGCTTGCAATGCGGAGATCTCCGATTTCGACGGCAGCGTCCAACGCGCGATCGCCGCAGGAACGCCGGCGCAGAGCACGGCGGTTGCGACGCTCCAGAGCCCGACGCGCACCGTGGCGCTGTGCCTGATCCTCCCTAAGGCCTCCGTCGCCCGCTTGCTTTCCGCGGACAACATCTGCAGCTCCTCGATCAGCGTGCGCTTTATCTCATTGCGCACCACGCCGTCGAGCTCGCGCGTATGTGCGCGCAGCTCTTCGAGGTGAGTTTCCGCGAGCTTCTGATGAGCTTGCGCGCTCTCCATGAGCAGACCGAATTTCATGGTCGAATCGTCCGCGCTGGGGGCGTGATCACTCATGCCGAGAAATCACGATCTGTGCTCGAGCGCGCCGTAGAATTCACAGCATCGCTCCTCTGAGTTCCACGCAAGTCGCCGGCTGCGGCGGCCTCCGCCCGCCGCTGCTGCCATGCCCGCGTGGCATCGAGCCGCACACGTTGCCATTGCGGATCCGACGCGTATTTCAGGTAGCCCGCCAGGTCGGGGAGCTGTTCGATTTCCGAGGGAAGGACGGCCGGTTCGAGGCTGCGATGTTCGCTGTGGGTGACCGACCCCACGAACTCCGTGGCACGGCGGCTCTTGGATATCGTGGTGTGCATCGCCTCCCGCTCGCCGATGAGCTGCGAGGCGAATCGGGCGGTGCCGCCGCCTTCGCTGGCGGAGCAGCGCAAGATCAAGGTATTCCCGCAGTTTTCGACGATGGTATGCGCCTCACCTTGGCCATAGGTACTGGACACCTGTGCAATCGACTGAAAACCCAGCACGCAGCGTCCGCCGAATTTTCGCAGGCGCGCCAGCGCATCCTTGAGCCCGTCGATTTGCCCCAAGGCATCCAATTCGTCGACGACGAACCACAGACGGCCATTCGAGCCATCTGCGTCGGCCGCGCGCGGATCGGCGCCGCGCGAATTGACCCTGCCTCGAGTCGAGTCTTGTCGAGCCACCCCTGCTCGGGTCACCCCTGCTCAAATTGGCGTTACTGAAATCGGCGCTGCCAAATTCGGCATAGGGCAGCTCCTCCTGATCCATGGTTTCGAAAATCCCCAGACGCATCCATGCCGAAATGGTCGAGCGAAGGGCCGCGATCTGGCCGGCCTTGTACGGGATGAAGAGCACGCCCGGACTCCTGTCCTTCACCCATCCCCGGACGGAAAATCCCGGACACTTCTGCTGTCCCACATGTTCCAGCGCGCCGACCGCCGAAGTGGTCACGGATCGGATCGAATCGAACATGCGGTTGTTATGCTCTTCCAAGAAGGGCTGCGCCGGGGTGCCCCGCAGAAGCCCGCGCAATTCATCGTTGTCGGCCACCACGAGCAGCCGGAATAGTTCCGCCATGTCCCCGACTCGGGCGCTGTGTGCCTGTCGAACGACTGCGGTGAAGAAGGTGCGTGCATAACCTCGCCAGCTGCGGTCCTGTCCGTCGTGATCGGGAATGAGCGATCGAGCCAGTTGCTCGACGTCATGGGTGTTCCTGATCTCCGAGAACAGGTCCCACCTCACCGAGCGGCGGTCGAAGGGATTGAGGATCACGTCGCCGCGCTCCGGCCGATAGAAGCGCTGCAGATATCCGCCATCCGGATCGGCGATCACCGCGCGGTCGCCGCGCGCCAAGGCACGGGTCAGGATCTCCTGGATTGCAGTACTCTTGCCGGTGCCGGTGGTGCCGATCAATTTGAAGTGCTTGGTTTCGTCCTGCGCCGGCACCGGCGTTCCGGCCAGTGTGATTCCGGCATAGTTCTCCTTTTGGCGCGCCCTCGAAGCCAGGGTCCGCGGTAGATCGGCAATCCGTGAGCCCCTGCGCTGAGTTGGGCCTCCCTCCTCGCTGTATTTGGCGCCCGCACCGCCCGCATAGCCGAGCGCGCCGCTCAGTCCGATGCCGACTGCCAGGTGCAGCATACCGTGAGCGGCGACGCCCAAATGCGCGAGCAAGGGAGTGGCCACCGCCATTCCGGCTGCCGCCGCCACGGTCAGCGGCACCGCGATGAACGGAGACAGCAGGTAATGCCGCCAATGAGCGCCTGTACGAATCAAACCCGCCACCATGGGCCCGTACACCGCCCCGTAGGCCAAGGCGATTCCGGCCCATCCATGCGTTATCGCGGTATCAATCATCGCCGCTTGCGCTCCGGATCGAACCAGATTTCCTTGATGAAGCGCTCATGCCGCTCCACACCGAATTGAATGACCACGTCGATGAGAAGGTACAGAAGGCTCTTGATGTCGAGGCGCGCCAGTTCGCGACCGCCCGGATGCTGCTTGATCAGCAGCACGAGTTGCTCGAACGCAAGTTCGGCGCTGGTAGCATGAATACTGGTGATGGATCCGGGGTGGCCCGAATTGACGTTGCGCAGATAGTCGAAGGCTTCTTCTGCGCGCAGTTCCGCCAACAGAATCCGGTCCGGCTTCATTCGCAGGCAGGATTCCAGCAATTGCTTGGGCGTCACACGGGCGACGCCTTGATCGTCCTTGGAATAGTACAGCCGCACGTGATTCGGGTGCCGGTCGAGCACCAGTTCCTTCGCGTCCTCGATGGTCACCAGCCGTTCGTCGCTGGGAATCTCGCGAATCAGCGCTTTGGTCCAGGTCGTCTTGCCCGATCCCGTCGGTCCCGACACCAGAATGTTCTTGCGGCCGACCACTGCGAGGCGCATGAACGCCTCGTAGTCCGACGACGCCAGCAGGCGCCGCAGTTCCTCTTCGGTGCTGTCCAAGCTGGCGCCGGCCTGACGAGTGCCTCGAAAGATACCGCGCCGGCTCAACTCCTCGATACTCCACACCTGATCCGCCGGACGGCGAATGGTGATGGCCACGCAGCCGGCCGTGGTGGCCGGAGGCATGACGATTTGCACCCGCTCGCCGCCGGGCAGGGATGCCGACAGCAGGGGAGCCGTGGCGTCTATCCGCTGTTGAGTCGAATTGGCGACCAGCTTCGCCAGCCGGCAGCACCATTCGAAATCCGCGAACGGCAAGGGCTCGCGATGCCAGCCGGCGCGTGTTTCGACGAAAGCTTCTTTGGGTCGATTGATGCACAGTTCCGTCACATCGGTATTCGCGAGCAGCGGCCGCAGCGCACGCAGCGTGAGGCCCAGCGCGGACGCCTCCGCGCCCGCGCTAGCGATCGGCGGCAACGGATCGGAGTTCATAAACCGACCTGAAGTCCAAGTCGCGCGCCACCAAGACCTGAATGCGATCGCCCTGCTGCTTCAACACCGTGGGCGGGATGCCGATGGTTCCCTTGAGCACCTCGGTCAACACCCCCTGCGTAGCCGATGGATCGACGACCACCGTGCCGTTGCCGCCGCGGGAGGACTGCACCGCACCCTGCACGACGCCGTCGATGACCGACACCAACATGGCCGCCCCGAATCGCTGCCAAAAATGATTGTCGACCGTGCCGGGCAGACCCGATCGTCCCAGTTCATCCGCGCCCGGCGAGGCCAGCGGCACGATCACCCCGGCCGGCGTTCTGGCCTCCGTCCACAAGACGAATACTCGCGCCGATCCCAGCTGCACCTGCCCCCGGGTTTCGCCGATCAGCTTGGTGCCGCGCTCCAGCAGCACGACTTGGCCGTCGACGCCGAATGTATCCGTCGCCATGACGCAGGTGGTCATGCCCGGCAGCGTCGAATCGATGGCCGTTTCCAGGGTGCAATCGATGAACGCGCCCCTGGGCAACAACAAGCGCTGCGTTGGCAACACTCGCGCGCGAACCGTCGCGCTGAGGCCGGGCCGCAGTAATGAGGCCAGCTCGCCGGGTTCCTGCGGGCCGGCAGGCGAGGCTGCAGACGGCCGGGCAGTCTCGCCCGTCGACCCCACCGGCTGCACGTTCTGCTGCGAGTACACGACCCCCGACAGCTGACGCTCCAGCGCCAATTGCTCGGCCGTCTTGGGCGCAGGCGCGGCTTCAGGGCCCGTGGTTGGAGCCGGCTGCAGCGGGATTTCGCGCAAACTCGTCACCCCCAGAACCTGCGAGGACGTCAAATCAGGCGACGCCAAGGGCGCTGAGTCGAAGACCGGCGGCGGCGGGGGCGCCGGTGGATCGATGCGGCCCAGACTGGGCAAAGGCATCTCACCTTGCGCACGCTGGGTGGACGAGGCCTGCGCGCTCTGACGCACCCGACTTTGGCGGGTGATTGCGTTGGCGTAATACCAGGTGAGCATCCCCAAGCCGAGCACGCTCATGAGGCCTATCGCGAGGATGTTGCTGATGCGGGACTGAATCGAAGGTGCACCCTTGACGGCTGTGGCGTCACGCTCGCCGCGTACCGTGTCTGCCGAAGAGCCGACGTCACTCATGGCACTCCCCCTTGAACCCGGCGCTCGACGTTCGGAGCCACGGTTCCGGAATCCAGACGCGTGCCGCCGCCGGTGTATCCCCGATTCACGATGCAGCCCGTGAGCTTGCCGCGGCGCAGAACGAACTGCTGGGCGACGCGGTGCACGATGACGTCGCCCGCGTCCATGTTGAAGTTCAGCAGCGACTCGCTGCCGTCTTCATTGCGCACAAAGATTGCCGGCAAGTCGGAATTCGCGGCGAAACGAAGCCTCGTGTGGACACCGTCGTCCGAGGCGGCGACGGGCTTCAAGGCGGCCCGGCCGCAGTACCAATAGTCTTCGTTACGCGGGCGCTGGGTGCCTGCGCTCTCCAATTGCGAATCGAGTCGCTTCGCGGCCGCGTCGGCGGCGGATTGCGAGGGCAGCGGTGGGTACGTAAATCGCAGCGAGTATATGACCCCCGGATCGTCGGCCGCGGGGCGCTGCGCCAGCACGGTATAGTCGAATTGGTAGTGACGCCGGCTGGTGAGCACGGTCAAATTCGTCGCAACCCGGGCGGCTTTCGGCTTCAAGAACAAATGATTGTCCTGGCCGACGAAAGACAATCCCTCCAGATCGCCCGCACCGAGGCCGGTGAAAATCTCTCCGGACTCGAACTCGACATCGATCTGATATCCGACATACCCGCGCAGCCGATAAACCTCGTCGCCGTTGTAGACAGCCGTCCGCATGCGGCTATCGACGATGCCTCTGGCAGGCACCGTTTCCGCGAAGGACGAGGAGAAGCACAGCAAGGTCCATAGCCCCAGTGCCGACGCCGCCAATCGCCGCGCAGGGCGGCGGATTCGAATTTTCGTGGTCATCGCTTTTCCTTCGCAGCCGGTTGTTCAACCAGGACTTCAGGCTCGGTTCGAAAATCGACGATCTTGAAACCCAGCGGATTCCATCGGCGGGTCTTGGGATCCGTCGCCGGATCGGCGTAGGCGTACTGAATGGTCGCCACCCAGTGAGTGAATGTCTCTTCGGCCCCGGTGCCTTGGCGTGACGCTTTTAGGTACCGCACCTGGGCAAGGTCGGACAGGCCGCTGGCGCGAGTGAAGAAACTCACCGAATTGACTTGCACGCGCACCGTGCTGCCGTCCTTGTGGACATTGAGTGGAGAGGCGGGATTAGTCGCCGTCCACAGCGCATACCAGGCCTGATTGCGCTGCGCCGAGTGGAAGGCGCCGCATTCCTCATAGTCGCTTTCCGCGGTGGCGAAGTTGAAGCGCTCGCATACGGTCAGGTAGTGCGTCAGAAAATACCGCGTCACGGCTTCCTCCGCGGTGGCGTGACCGACGTACACGGGCACTACATCGACGATGCCCGTGCTGTTGTCGACCCTGATCACGAAGGGATCGACGCGCTTCAAGGGCATGAGCATGGCGAGCGCCAGTGCCGTTGCCACCGCACACAGCCATCCGGCCCCGGCGACCCACCAGGCGCGGGATGCGCTACGGCGAAACTGCGCCGCGCGATCGGCGTCCCAAGACTGGGCCTCGCGGAAATACTCTTGATCGGTCGATGCCGCAATCAAGGCGCTCTCCGCGCCGGCGAGGCCTGAACGGCCGTTCTCGGAGTACCCCTCGCAGCGGGGGGATTGATCGGCTGCAGGTGCGCATCGCAGCGCACGGTCGGCGCGGAGCAGGCGCACAGCAGCGGTATCAAACAAAGGATCGAACGCATCATTTCACCCTCCTTGGTGCATCCCGGATCAGCGGCGCGAGTTTCGCCAGTCCGCGCCCAGCCCCGCATCGTCGGCATCGGCATCGGCGCCGTTATTAGCATTGCCGTCAACAGCGAGCCTCGGTTGGGAAGCCGCGGCACTCCGCCTCCCACGCACCCAGCGCACCGCCCGGCCGGCCAGAAAGAGCGCCGCCGCCCCCGAAACCTTGCTCGTGCCGCCCAATCCCATGCCAATACTTCGGCTCGCGAGTCCGAAAGAATTGAGGGACACGCCGCCGGCCAGCCCCGATGCAATCGGCATGACTTGGCGCAAGATGAGCAGCACCAGCACGGCTACCAGCAGCATGTGCAGCGCGTCGACGACCACGATGTCCGGGCCGCGCGCCGCGGTTTGGGCGGCATACGACTGCACGATTCGCAGTAGTAGGGCCCCCACCATGACGGTCAGCACGGTGATCAGGGCGTAGTTGGCCAGCTGAGCGATCCACGCGACGAATATTCGCCGCGTGGCATCGAAGAACAGTAGCGCCACGAACAGGGGACCGAGCGCCAACAACACTGCCAAAGCAATGCTCGACAGAGCAATCAGGAACATGGCGTACACACACAGCACGGCCATCAAACAGTAGACTATGGCGCCCGCGATGTAGAAGCCGAAGCCACTCAATGGTGAGGCAGTCTTATTCCACAAGGCAGCGCCAACGGCGCCGCCGCTCTCCCAAATGGTGTCGATCGTGCTCACGGGATCCGAGCTGCCCACCATGGCGGCAGCGAGCTGTGCCGGCGCATTGTAAAAGGTGTCGACGATCACCGTGTTGTACAGCCAGAGCTGCAGACCCACTCCCAGGATCAGGGCCACCATGCCGATGCGCTTCAGACCCATGATGACGGGTTCCTCGATCTTGCCCATGAGGTGCAAATAGCCCCACGCCATGACATAGATGGTTGCCAGCGTGACCACCGCGGGCTCAAGGACGGACGCCAGGCGCGCGGTGTTGTCGCCGATGTAGGTCGCCAGCTGGCCATTGAGCCAGCTCCAAAATGTTGCAAAGAATCCCATGTCGTTTTCCGGAGATGGACGGTTTTAGGGAACCGGTTGGAAGCGAGTTGCAAAACTTCCCTGCCCGGCGATCGCCAGCTCGCGCGCCTGTTGCCGAAGAGCCGATTCCTGGGCCTGCGTCGCCTGAAACAGAGCCTGAAGCTTGGTCTGCTCGTTTTGCAGCATGCCCAGCTCGGCGCTGATCCTCGTCTGCAAATCGAGGCTTGCCTTCTGATCCACGGCCGTCGGAATGGCGGCAATCAAGCTCTGAATCGCGGTAAACCGGCCGCTCGCGTTCGCCAGAGCCTCGTGAGCGACAGCCTGTTGGACGGCACTCCACTGACGAGCCGCCTGAATTTGCCGCTGATCGCCCGGCGACAGCGTGGACAACTGCTGCGGCGACAGCACGGCATTGGCGCTGATGGCGCTCTGCACGTCGGCGGTGAGTCCGGTGTAGCCCGACGTTGCCTGCCCCTGAGAAACGCTCGTGATCTGCGTCCAATTGGTCGGCAGGTAATTGCGCTGGGTGCCGGCGAGTAATTTCTCCATACCGCGGTCGCCGCTCATGGCCTGCAGCGTCTGCTGGGCCGATTGCAGCTGGGCACGGGCGGTCGCCAATTGCTGCGCCATGGTCTGTACCTCCTGGATCAGCTGCGCAATGGCACCCACATCGATGACCGCCCATTGCGCGCGGGCTGCGGGAGCGATTGCGATCGAAGCAGTCAGGCAGGTTAGAGTCGCGAGTGCTTTCAGATTGGGCATAAGTGTCTCCTGTCGATGAGTGGATGAGTGGATGAGTGGCCGTCAGCGGCCGGTCGCAGCCATGAATTCGGGCAGCCATGCCGCCGGCTCGGAACCCCTCGCCGACATGATCCGGTGCATGCGTTGCACCTCGCTCGCACGGCCCGAAATCACCGCCAGCTCGGCGTCAAACCCCTTCAGATCGAGTTCGCATACCACACTGTGATGTGCCTGCTTGATCAAGAACATTCGCGAGCCGGGTTCGAGCTCCACTTTGATGAGCTTGAATTCGCGTTCGGTCAATCCGAACCCGTGCGTGTACTCCCGACAATCGGCGTCGGCGTTCGGAAAGAAAATCTTGGTCGGTGTCTGCTCCACAAGAGTCCGGCTGATGGGACTGTCGAGCACGTCGCTGGGGCTTTGCGTTGCAAGACACATCACCCCATTGAGCTTTCGCCAAGTCTTCGGCCCGTCTTTCGCGAAATTCTCGAAGGCCGGATCGGCGACCAGGCGCCAAAACTCGTCCATCCAGCAGACGAACCGGCGGCCATCGAGGAGCTGACGCACCAGGTGAAACAGATAGAGGATGATGGGCGACCGGGTCAACGAATGGTCGAGAAACTCCGTCACGTCGAATCCGATGATCGAACGGCCGGCCAATCGCGATACCACGGTGTCTAGAGCGTTATCGAAGACTGCGGCGTAGTCCCCGCCGCACACGTCGCACCAGCGTGCGAGGCGCGCGTGCAGCCCCTCCGGATCCGTCGGGTCGAGGAATTCCACCAGGCGCGACAAGCGACGCGCCCCAGGCTCTAAAGCCAGAGTGCCGCGCAGCGCCTGATCCAGATCGGCCGCTTCGCGCACCGGGACGGCACGCCGCGCCTGGCGCGGTCCGGCACTGAGTTCGCAGAGCCACGCTTTGAGAAACTCCACATTGGCTGGTGTAACCGGCAACTGCAAGGGGTTGAAGCCGGTGGCAACACCGTTCCTCAAGGGCAGATATTCGCCTCCCAACGCCCGAACCAGGATTTCTAGTCCGCGATCCTTGTCGAAAATAACTTGAGTCGCGCCCTGGCGCACCAGCATCGCGATCAAAAAGCCGATGAATACCGTCTTGCCCGAGCCTGTGGGACCGCAAATCAGCGTGTGACCCGTATCTTTTCTGCTTCCGCCGTCCGGATCGTTGGGATCGCTGGCATGCAGCGAGAAATGATAGGGGGAGCGCGCGCTGCTGACGAACACGCTCAGTGCGTCGCCCCAATGATTCCCGCTCGCGCGCCCGATGGGATAGTTGTGAAACGGCGCCATTGCGGCGAAGTTTCGCGATGTGATCGGCGCCTTGCGCGGCCGTACGGCAAAGTTGCCCGGAAGCTGCGCCCAGAATGCCGCCTCTAGGGCCAAATCCTCGCGCGCGACCAACATGCCGGTATCTGCAAGAAGGCTGCGGGCAAGGGCCACGTGATCGTTGAGTGCCTTCAGGCGGCTGCTGCCGGCCGGATCGACGCCGCGGTCCGGCACGTCGGCGAGCACTTGAAGCGAAAAGTGATGATCGCCCATGACAAACTCGTTGCTGGTGAGCGCGTCCAGCGCGTCCTTGAGTTCAGAGGCCTGGGAAAGGGCGAAATCACCGGCATTGGTCATGCGGTTGAATTGCCGTTGCAGCAGCGACTGGCCCGACGCCTTCGTTAAAAATGCAAAAGACTGCGTCAAGACGAAGGCGAACGGCACGGACAACAGCCGGTTGTACATTCCGACCACACTGGGTGTCGGATACTCCTTGATGCCGAGCATCGCGCCCACCCGCGTTGCCGTGGGCGCGCGGTATTCGATGGCTTCGGTACCGAAGAATAGGCGCGTAGTGGCAAGCGCTTGATTGAGCGGACCGGCCCGCAACGCACAGCGCTGCCACTCGCCGTTGATCAGTAGTCCCAGGTATTCCTGCAGCGACGAGCACCAGGTATTGGCCGATTTGTAGGTGCCGAGGAGTTCGGGCTCGTACCGCGCCAGAGAGGCGTTGAGCGTTTGCGCCAATTTCTCGCAGGCATCCAGTGCGTCCGCGAAGGCCAGCAGCGATGCGTCGCGCCGCGTCCTCGCGAGCACCCTCGATGCCAACCCGGTGACGGCGCTCGAAGTGGGGCGGTAGACGACGGCGAGATACATCTCATTGACCATCACGGTCTCGTTCGCGATACGGTTTCGATACTTCGAGTACAGAGCAGCGGCAAACGAGGCGGTCGAATCCGACTGCTCGGCGGTTTCATCCGGACGCCGGGAAATCCCCAAACGGCGCCTAATCACCTGACTCCAAAGCGCCACGTTGGAACTCCCGATGTTGCGCCACAAGACGTTGAGCCTTTCATGCCAATTATTGAGCTCCTCGTCATCATTGCTTTCGAAGCTCGCGCCCCCCAGCCTGAACACCTGCAGGTAGTCGCCGAAGACCGTCCTGACCACCGTCGGTGCCACCTGTGCGGTATAGGGGATGCGCTCGGATGCCGTGAACTCGCGGCGTATGGCCGCTGTGCGCTTCAGCGTTCGCATGATCCGGCCTGCTTGCGCGGAGTGCAGTTCTTCATGACGACTCCTTGTCTGCGGTGCTGCGCGGCGTGAGAAATTTCGTCCGCCGCGTGGCAGGAAGTCTGGGAGAAGCTCCGCAGAAATTGAATCTAATTAACTGCCGAGTTCACGCAAAAAAGGCAAGTCGGTCCGGCTCCGCGCCCCTCGGTTGGCGCGATCGGAATGTTCGGTGGCTTGCCGGGGTGCTGTTGGCAACTTGGGATCTGCAATTCCAGAATATGGAATATCCAGTTCCATTTTCTGGAATTCCGATATAGGATACGGGCAATGATCGTGATCGGTACCGATGTGGTCGAACGCTATTTCGCGGCGCGCAGCGGACATCGAGGAGTCAAGGCGGCTCGTGCACAGTACGATGCCTGGAGGGCTATTGCTGAGAGTGCGCAATGGAAGACGCCTCAGGACGTGAAAAAAGCTCATCCGAAGGCGAGCTTCCTCAAGAGCGGTCGGGTGGTCTTTAACATCAAGGCGAATGACTATCGCCTGATTGCCGTGGTGCAGTATGTGAACGGCGCCATGATGATTCGCTTTTTCGGCTCCCATGAGGAGTACGACAAGATTGACGCGGAGACGGTGTAATGAAAGCCACATTGTTCGTCATTGAAAACGATGCAGACCACGCGCAGGCCAAGGAACTGGTTGAGAAGCTGGTGGGATCGCGCGATCCGGCGGATCAAGCGCGGATGACCGCGCAGGCGCGATTGATCGAAGCGTACGAGCGTGTCCGGTGGCCGCGCCGTGCACCCTCACTGCCGGATTTACTGACTTACCTGATGGAGCAGCACGGGCTTTCGCGCGCTGATCTCGTGCCGCTCCTGGGCACTCTCAGTCGGGTGAGCGAGGTCATGACAGGAAAGCGGGAGTTGAGCATGTCGATGGTGCGCAAGCTCCGCGAGCGTTTTCACATCTCGGCGGACTTGCTGATATCCCCAACAGGGGGCCGGGGGCCGGCGGCGTAACGAGCTGTGGGCGTGCTATCCGCAGTACCGAGGAGTTCTGGACTCATTACCACCGTCCGCTTACGTGCGAGCACGATCAACCACCTGCCCGGAAAGTCGTGATCTGCACATCGGAAGGCCCCCGTCGCCGAGAGCCGCGTCGGCTCGGCAAATCCAGAACGAGCGGGCAGTAGCTGCTGGCCTTCCACACCCGCAAGTTCGCGAACAGCGCAGGCAGCCGGGTCCGCGCCCAGAGCAGCACGAGATCGAAGAAGCGGGCGTCGCGCGCGCACAGCAACATGCAGATCCCGTGAATAGGTGCGGCGAGCAGCAGTGTCAGCAGGTTCTTCGTCAAGAGGAAAATCTCCATCGTAGAAACCATGTTGAACAGCAGCGCCGAATAGGTCACACCCCACCGCATGGGGGGCCGTGTCGCGCCGACAAAAAGAGGGTCGGCGATCAGCCCGGGGTTGCGCTCGCTCACGCATGCCTCCTAGACGCCGAACATCCCGCGGACCCACGTGACAATTTGCGGCGCTCCAAAGCCGATCGCTATGCCCAAAATTGCGCCGATGCACCACCCCCACGACATTCGATTTGCCATAGCCATGCCTCCGAGGACCATCACGAGAATGATGGCAACCGGCGTCAGCCACGCCAACAGATTGGTCTGCAGCGCGGTCGCTCCCGTCATAAAGGGCGAGGCCTGAGCCACCGCCAAATCGGGTGCGCCTATCACCAACATGATGAGCGGCAGCGACAGCATAATCTGCTGTGGACCGAAACGATGCCGACGGGAGTGATGCATGGCGGAAATTCCTTTTTCCGAGTGGTTGCGACCGTGGTAATTATCGGGGGTGCGGAGCTACGTTCCCCGGGACCCACCCCTCGTTAGATTTCGGTCTCGAGAGCGCCCTCTCGCTCATCCCGTCGCGCAGCCAGTTCTTCGCGCTTGATTTTGCCGGGGGCGCCAAACCGGAAGGTCTGGACGACGAATGAATAGTCGTACTGCTTTTCCCCCTCCTTGTCTGTCCAGTTGTCTGCGCGAATTTTCGCCTGCAGAATGAGCTGGTCGCCCTTGCGCGTGTTTTTGGCAATCGCCTCTCCGAGGCTTTCGAACGCCACGAACCAGAGACTGGTAACCGCCTCGCGGGCATTGCCGTGCTCATCCTTGCCCGCATAGTCGTTGCCGACCAGGCAAATCCGTGTGTAGGTCGTGTCTCCTTTGACGGCCAGTTCCGGGTCCTTCGCGAGATTGCCGATGGCGGTGACTGTAAAACTATTCATGTCGACTCCTTGACTGGATTGTTGGGCGACTCGAGGTGATCCCGTTCGTCGCGTGGCAGGCAGTGTGGGAGGATTGCAGGAAAACGTGAATCGAATTAAGTGCCCGGATTGCAGAGAAAGGACCGGCGCGCGGCGCGTCTCTCTATTTCCACTAACGCATGGGAAATACCTGCGCTGTTCCAATGGAGGATGGTGATATTGAAGCGGATTCGATGAAAGGCTGGGCGCCCCAACTATGGACGAGGGCCCAATTTAGCATCCGGTTTTGACAAGACGACGCCGAGCCGAGGTCCGCATGCCGCTCTCCAAGACCACTGCCCCTGCCGAAGAAATCGCCCAGGTCATCCTCGTCCTGCGTCGCGAGCGCATCATCCTCGATGCCGATCTCGCCGCGCTCTACGGAGTGCTCACCAAGGCGCTCAACCAAGCCGTTAAGCGTAACGCCGATCGCTTCCCGGAGGACTTTATGTTTCGCCTCACCCACGCCGAGGTCGAGGCGCTGAACCGGTCACAGACTGTGACCGGTTCCCAGCAGCACCGCGACCCACGATTCCCGCCGTACGGCTTCACCGAACACGGCGCCATCATGGTCGCCGCCATCTTGAACAGCCCCAGAGCCGTCAAGATGAGCCTCTACGTGGTGCGCGCTTTCGTACGGCTGCGCGAACTCCTTGCGTCCGACACCGCGCTTGCTCGCAAACTCGATGAACTTGAACGCAAGTACCAGCACCACGACGAGGCCATTACCGCCATCCTCTCCGCGATCCGCAAGCTCACCAACCCGCCGGCGGCCAAGGGTCGCGGCATCGGATTCACCGCCAACCTGGAGGAGAAGTCGTAGGCAGGAGCCGGCAATGAACGGATCAGCGGCCGGTGACTGGGCTCATTCCGTCGCCCGCGCTTATTTTCTCGCCGCCCTGCATAATCCTGGGAATGCAGACTCCCACCGCGCATGCTCAGCCGGGTCGCGCCGCGGTCCGCGCCGCCCATCTCCACAAGTCGTACGGCAGCGTGACCGCCGTCGAAGACGTGTCTTTCACCGTCAATCCCGGCGAAATCGTCGGGCTCCTGGGACCGAACGGCGCCGGTAAGACGACCACCATCAACATGGTCTTGGGCGTACTGGCGCCGAGCGCCGGCAAGATCGAGATCGACGGGATAAACCTCTCCCAATACCGCGCACGAGCACTGGCGCGCACCAATTTTGCTGCCGTGTATGCGGCGCTGCCGGGCAATTTGACGGTCATCCAGAATCTGCGCTTCTTCGGGCTGCTGTACGGCGTCGCATCGTTGCGGAACCGCGTCGAGGAACTGTTGCGTGAGTTCGATCTCACGCATTTGCGCCATACCAAGTGCGGGCTGCTGTCCTCGGGCGAGCAGACTCGAGCGGCTCTTGCCAAAGCGCTGCTCAATCGGCCGCAGTTGCTGCTACTCGACGAGCCCACTGCATCGCTGGACCCGTCCGCGGCGCAATTGATCCGCGCCAAGATCAAGAGCCTTGCCAGCGTGGATCGCTGTGGAATCCTTTGGACCTCGCACAATATGTACGAAGTGGAGGAGGTCTGCGATCGAGTGCTGTTCCTGTCCCGCGGCCGGGTGCTGCTCGAGGGGAATCCGCGAACCCTGCCGCTCGAGCACGGCTCGGCCACTTTGGAGGATCTCTTCATTCGCGTGGCGCGCGAACCGCTGGCGGCCGGTACCGGGGTTGCCACGTGAAGCTGCGCCCCATCGCCGCAATTGTCTTACGGCAAATCTACCTGCTGCGCGGCAGCCCGGTGCGCCTGCTTCCCATGGTGAGCTGGGTGGCCATCGACATCGTGCTGTGGGGGTTCATCACTCGATATCTGAATTCAGTCAGCGGCAGCGGCATGAACTTCGTGCCCACCCTGCTGGGCGGCGTACTGCTGTGGGATTTCTGCACCCGAATCATGCAAGGAGTCTCGACGGCTTTTTTGGAGGATGTCTGGTCGCGCAATTTCCTGAATCTGTTCGCCTCGCCGCTATCGATCTCCGAATACATCTCGGGCCTGGTGATCACGAGCGTGATCACCAGCAGCATCGGCGTGGTGGTGATGGTGCTGCTCGCCACCGGCGTGTTTCACCTGCAATTCTTTTCCATGGGATTGCCGCTGATCGCCTTCCTGATGGTGCTGTTCGTGTTCGGCATCACTCTCGGCATATTCGCGAGTGCCATCGTGCTGCGGCTCGGTCCGGCTTCCGAATGGCTGCTATGGCCGATCCCGGCGCTGCTGTCGCCCTTTGCCGCGGTGTTCTACCCGCTCGCCGTACTGCCGCACTGGATGCAATGGGTGTCGTACACGCTGCCGCCCTCGTATGTGTTCGAAGGCATGCGTGCGCTGCTGGCCGATCGGCCCTTTCCCGCGATCGAACTGCTTCAGGGATCGAGTGTCGCAGCGGCAGAATTGCTGCTGGCGGGATTTTTCTACGGCCGTGTGTACCGGCATGCGGTGCGCACCGGACTCCTGGCGCGTTATAGTGCGGAAAGTGTGTCCTAGTTCGGCTCCCCCAAGCCGCGCACAGAGGAGGAATGTCATGGTCATACGCGAGTGGCGCGGCCGCACGAGTCGCGCGAGATCGGCAGAGTACCCGAAGCACTTCCAGGGTTCCGTCGTTCCGGATCTGCGCAAGCTGCACGGATTCCTGGGGGCATTCTTGAATGAACGACTGCAAGGCGATCAAGTCGAGTTCCTCGTGCTGACCCGCTGGGCGTCCATGGAGGCAATTCATGCGTTCGCGGGATCCGATCCGGAAAAAGCCGTGGTCGAGCCGGCGGCAATTGCCGCTTTGACCGACTACGACCAAACGGTCCGACACTACGAGGTACTGGAATCAGTCTGAATTGAGCGGCGGCCGTTGGGAGACAACGGCACATCTGACTAGCCTGCGGTGCGCGGGAGGACGCGATGAAACGTACGTGGACCATCATCGGGGTTGCCGATGTTGCTCGCAGCTTCAGGTGGTATGGGTCGCTCTTTGGCCAGCCGGAAGCGTCTCCCGCTCATGATGATTTCGGGCAAATACTCGACACCGATGGAACGGTATTGCTTTGCCTCCATCGGTGGGGAGCCCACGAGCATCCGCCGCTGAGCTCTCCGGAGCGCGCCCAGCCTGGCAACGGGCTACTCTTGTTCTTTCGTGTGGATGACTTCGATGAGACGCTGCTTCGGGCGCGGGGCATTGTCACAGCGCTGGAAGAGGAACCCCATCTGAATCCCAACACAGGCACCGGCGAATTCTCGCTGCGTGATCCTGACGGATACTACGTGACGGTCAGCGCGCTCGATCCGGGCTAGATATTCCAGATAGGCGTCGTCGACGGCCCGACCCTAGTCCCGCTTCCCCGCCGTGATGGCCTCGCTCTTGGCGATGAGTGCCTGGGCCATGCGGATGCTGGCGATATCGATGAGTCTGCCATCCAGAGACACGGCGCCGCGCCCTTCCTGTGCCGCCCGCGCCATGGCCTCGATGATGCGTTGCGCCTTGGTGACCTCGGCCGGCGACGGCGTGAATACCTGATTGGCCAGTTCGATCTGCGAGGGATGGATCGCCCACTTGCCCTCGTACCCCAGCACGGCCGCGCGCTGGGCCGCGCACAGGTAGCCGTCCGGGTCGCCGAAGTCGCCGAAGGGTCCATCGATCGGCCTCAATCCGTACGCCCGGCACGCCACCAGCATGCGCGTCTGTGCCGCATGCCAGGGATCGGTCCAGAAGTACTGGCGCTTGCCTTCGGCGTCCTTGTCGGTGAGCACTCCGGAATCCCGGTTCACACCGCCAATCACCGTGGTACGCGCGCGGGTGGAGGCCGCGTAATCCGCCACGCCGAAGCTCATGGCTTCCAGGCGTCTCGACGACTGGGCGATGCTCTCGACATTGGCCATGCCGAGCGCGGTCTCGATCAGCACCTCGAAGCCGATACGCTTGTCGCGCTTCTTGGCCGACTCGATCTGCGTCACCAGCATGTCCACGGCGTACACATCCTGCGCTACGCCCACCTTGGGGATGAGTATCATGTCGAGGCGCGGACAGGCTTCCACGATGTCGACGACATCCCGGTACATGTAGTGGGTGTCGAGACCGTTGATCCGCACCATCAGCGTCTTGTCGCCCCAATCCAGCTCGTTGAGACCTTGGATGATGTTCTTGCGCGCCTGCTCCTTGTCGTCGGGGGCCACGGCATCCTCGCAATCCAGAAAGATGATGTCCGCGGCTGATTGCGCGGCCTTCTTGAACAAGGCCGGATTGGTTCCCGGCACCGCGAGCTCGGAGCGATGCAGCCGCGGCGTGGAGGGCTCGATGGTGGTGAAACTCATTTTGATTCCTTCTCGACGGATGAACGGGCCATGAGCGGTCCCGGTGTTGCCTCAGGCTCGGTGGATCGCTGTTCTGCGATTACCCGGTCGCCCCGAATCCGGCGGCGATGCAGTTGATCGAGAGCAGCAGTGAGGCCTTGTACACCTCCTTGTCGGCCGCGTCTGCAGCCGTGCGGTAGCGGTGCAGCAGCTCCACTTGCTGCCGGTTGGCGGTGGCGATGGTGGGGAGCTTGCGGGCCAACCGGCTGCGCAATTGCGGGAAGCGTTCGGCGATTGTCCGCCCGCCGCTCACCTTGAGCAGCATGTCCGCGGTCAAACGATATTCGCGCTCGATCATGCCGAATACGGACTCGCGCACTCGCGCATCGGCGACCAGCTGCGCATAGTCGCGAGCCACCGCCAGATCGACCTGAAGCAAAGTCTTTTCCGCCTCATCGACGATCAAACGGAACAGCCGGAAATCTTCGAACATGCGCCGCAGCAGCGTGAGTCCCGCCTCCCCGCGCACCTCCAAGAAGGCTGCGATCCCGCTGCCGACGCCATACCAACCCGGCATGACGTGGCGATTCTGCGACCACGCGAATACCCACGGGATGGCGCGCAAGTCGGCCAGCGACTTGGCGCCGAAGCGCCTCGCGGGCCGCGAGCCGATGTTGAGCAGGGCTAACTCTTCCAGCGGGCTCGCCGCCTGCAGATAGGCAATGAGATCGGGATGCTGGACCAGCAGGTTGTAGGCGGCGTTGGAGGTGCCGGCGAGCGCCTCCATGGCGTCATCGAACTCGGGCACCGGCACCAGCGACCGCTCGCGCTCCGACTTCAAGGTGTGTTCGACGATGCTGGTCGCCAGGAGCTCGAGCTGGTAACCCGCCGTGCCGCGATTGGCATACTTGAAGGACACCACCTCGCCCTGTTCGGTGACCCGAAACCGGCCGTTGATCGAGCCCGCCGGCTGCGCCGCGATGGCCCGCCCCGTCGGGATGCCGCCGCGGCTGACGGATCCGCCTCGGCCATGGAAGAACGAGATGGCGGCGCCCAGTTCCTTTCCCAGCCGGGTGAGCTTCAGCTGGGCCTTGTAGAGTTCCCAATTGGAGGCGAGAAAGCCGCCGTCCTTGTTCGAGTCGGAGTAGCCGATCATCACCTCCTGCACGCCGCCCTGGGCGCGCACGCTGCGCCTCACCATGGGCACGCCCAACAGCTCGCGCATGATGCCGGGCGCCGCGCGCAAATCCTTGATGGTCTCGAACAGCGGCACGATGGGCAGGGTGCAAATCTCCACGCCGGCCGCATCCGCATACAGTCCGGCTTGCTTGGCCAACAGATACACGCCCAGCACATCGGCGGCGCTGCGCGTCATGCTGAGGACGAAGGCCCCGAAGGCCTCGCGATCCACCCGGTCGCGCATGTCCTTGATCAGTTTGAAAAGCTCCAAGGTCTCGACAGCCTCGGCGGGCAAAGCCGGCGCTTCGCCCGCCGCGCCCCGCGGACGCGACAGACCCGCGAGCAGCCATTCTTTCCAGGGCGCGGAGTCCGCGGGCGGCGGTTCGCCGCCTCCCGAGGATCGCCATAGGGCCTCGAGGGTGCGCGTGGTGCCCGTGGTGTTTTCCCGCACATCGAGCCGTACCGTGCTGAAACGAAAGGTTTCGACTTCGCGGCGCAGCGGCCGCACCAGCAGCCGCGCGAGTTCCGGCGCCCGGCACGCTTCCAACGCGCGTTCCATGATCGAGAGCGCCGCGGCCAGTTCGTCGGCATCGCGAAAACTGTGAGAGTGCGGCGAGCCGGCGTAGGTGTCAGGTACAGCGGCAGCGTCGGCATCCGCCGGCGTGCCCAGCAAGGTCGCATCGAGCTTGCGCACCAGGCAGGTCAGATACTGCCGAAAAGGCTCCCCGGGGTTGCGAGTCGCTATGCTCTCGGCGTCACCCGAGCGGCTGAGAGCAAGGTGCAGTTCTTCACGGAAGTCCCCCGGCAGACTCACCGAGCGCTGCGCAACGGAAATATCGCGCATCAGGGCCGACAAACGCGCGTGGTAGTGATTGAGGCTGGCGGCGCGATTCTGTTGCAGCGTGCGGCGCGTCACCTCGTTGGTGACGAATGGATTGCCGTCGCGGTCGCCCCCGATCCAGGCGCCGAATTGCAGGAACGGCTTGATCTCGAAGCGCTCGCCGGGATAGTGCTGCTGCAAGGCATCGTCCAATCTTTCCAGCAGCGCCGGAACACAGTCGAACAGAGTTTCATTGAAGAAATGCAGTCCCCATGCCACCTCCTGCGCCACCGTCGGCTTCTCCAGGCGTAGCTCGCCGGTCAGCCAGAGGATTTCTATCTCGCACTTGAGTTTTTGGATCAGCTCCGCGCGTTCGCGTGCCGTCCAGCGCGGCGACTCGAGTTCCATCAGGCGGCGGTAGATGGAGCGATGCCGCTCGAGCACCGTCACCCGTTTCGCCTCCGTGGGATGCGCCGTGATCACGGGTCTGATCTTCAAGCTCCCCAGGATCGAGCGCAGCTGATCCGCCTGCACTCCCGCGCCGGCTGCGTCCGACAGAAGCTGCGCGAAAGTTCCCCGCACATGGTGGTAGCCGCGCGCGCCTTCGGTCTCGCGGCGCCGGCGCATCGCGGCGTTCTGTTCTGCGATGCCGAGCAGCTGAAACCAGATGCCTTGAGCCTGCAAGGCGCGGCCGAGCAAATCGGGAGCCAGGCCCAGGTCCGTGACTTCATTGCGCAGCATCGGCATCACATCCGGCTGATGCCGCTGCGCCACTTCCGTGAGCAGTTCGAATAGAAACCCCGTCAACGCGGACTCATAGGCATCGGCCGGCAGCGCCGGCGAACACAGCAGCACGGCGCCGTCGGCAACGATGGAGCTGCGGCTTGCAGTCATGGCCCGCCCGCTAGGCCAGGCGGCGCGCGGGCTGTCGCCGCAGCACCTCGGCCACTGTCGATCCGAGCTCGGAGGCGCTCGGCGCAACCTGCAGGCCGAATGACTTCATGATTTCGGCCTTCTCCGCGGCGCTGTCGCCGGTGGTGGAGATGATGGCTCCCGCGTGCCCCATGCGCCTGCCCTTCGGTGCGGTGAGTCCCGCCACATAGCCGACGACGGGCTTGCTCATGTTCTCGCTCACCCATCGCGAGGCCTCCGCCTCCTGCGGGCCGCCGATCTCTCCGATCATCACCACGGCTTCGGTTTCTGGGTCCTGTTCGAACAGCATCAGGTGATCCAGGAATGAACTGCCGTTGATCGGGTCGCCGCCGATGCCGACGCTGGTCGTCTGGCCTATCCCCAGGGCATTCATCTGCGCCGCGGCTTCATAGCCCAGCGTGCCCGAACGCGACACGATCCCCACATTGCCGCGCCGATAGATATGCCCCGGCATGATGCCCAGCATGGCCTTGCCGGCGCTGATGATGCCGGCGCAGTTCGGGCCAACCACCATGGTGCGTCTGTCCTTGGGGTAGCGCATGAGATAGCGCTTCACGCGCATCATGTCCTGCGCGGGAATGCCGTCGGTGATGATGCACACCAGCCGCAAGCCGGCATCCGCCGCCTCCATGAGCGAGTCGGCGGCGAATGCGGGCGGCACGAACGCCAGACTGGCCGTGGCACCCGTGGCGCCGACCGCCTCTTTGACTGTGTTGAATACCGGCCTGTCCAGGTGCGTGCGCCCGCCCTTGCCGGGCGTCACGCCGCCCACGACATGGGTGCCGTAGGCCATCATTTCGGTGGCATGAAAGGTCGCCTTGTCTCCCGTGAAGCCCTGCAGGATCACCGGCGTCTTCTCGTCGATCAGAATGCTCATGGCATGACCCCGCGCGTCATGGCGGTTGAGGCGCGGGCGAGTCCGGCGCGAACTTCGGTGCCCCCGCGCGCCTCGGTGTCCCCGCGAGCGCCGCGGGCGGCGGCGACGGATTTCTGTGCGGCCTCGGCCAGCGTGTGCGCGCCGATGATGGGCAGCCCGCTGTCCGCGATGATTTTGCGGCCCTCCGCCTCGTTGGTTCCCGCCAGGCGTACCACCAGCGGCACCTTGATCCCGATGTCGCGTACGGCCTTGATCACGCCCTGCGCCACCCAATCGCAACGATTGATCCCGGCAAAGATGTTCACCAGAATGGCTTTGACGTTGCCGTCGGACAGCACCAGCTTGAAGGCCTTCGCCACTCGCTCGGGGGATGCGCCGCCGCCCACATCGAGAAAGTTGGCCGGTTCCCCGCCGGCGTACTTGATGGTATCCATGGTGGCCATGGCAAGCCCGGCGCCATTGATGATGCAGCCAATATCGCCGTCCAAGCCCACGTAGCTCAAGTTGTCCTGGGAGGCTTCCGCTTCGCGCGGGTCCTCCTGGGACAGATCGCGCATCTCCGACACGTTGGGGTGCCGGAACAGCGCGTTCTCGTCGAAGGACATCTTGGCATCGAGCGCGATCACGCGGTCGTCCGCGGTCACCACCAGGGGATTGATCTCCACCATGCTGGCATCCAGATCGCGAAACGCACGGTAGGCGCCCACAATAGCCGTCACTGCACGGCTGACTTGCTTGATGTTGAGCCCGAGACCGAAGGCGATCTCGCGCGCTTGAAAGGCTTGCAGGCCCACGGCCGGTTCGACGATGACTTGCAGAATGGCCTGCGGCGAGGTCTTGGCGATATCCTCGATCTCCATGCCGCCCTGGCTGGACGCAATGATGCGCACCCGCTCCGCCTTGCGGTCGAGCACGATGCCGAGGTACAGCTCTCGATCGAATTTCTCCGCCACCTCGACGTACACCCGCTGCACGATCTTGCCCTCGGGGCCCGTCTGCTGCGTCACCAGCTTCTTGCCGAGCATGCCCTTGGCCGCGTCATGGACCTCGTGATAAGTCCGGCATAGCTTGATGCCGCCGGCTTTGCCGCGGGCGCCGGAATGAATCTGCGCCTTGACCGCCCAATGCCAGCCGCCGAGCTCCGAAGCCACGAACGAGGCCTGATCGGCACTGTAGGCCACTGCTCCGCGCTGGATCGGCACGCCATAGCCGGCCAGCAATTCCTTCGCGTGATATTCATGAATGTCCATGCGATGCCCCCACCGTTTGCGCAGCCACCGGCTGCGTGCACCCGACCCCTCAGCCCAGAGTCGAAGCGTGAGTGCGCCAATAGGTCGATGCGGCACCGACTCCGCTGCCGGGTTCGACTTTGATGCCGACATCCAGCATGGCCATCTCCGCCCCGGCGATGGCGCCCATCAGCATCAGCTCATTGAGATCGCCCAGGTGGCCGATGCGAAATACCTTGCCTGCCACTTTGGAGAGTCCGGCGCCGAGCGCCAGGTTGTAGCGGCGAAACGCCACGTCGATCACCTTCGCCGCATCGATGTCCTCGGGCACCACGATGGCGCTCACGGTGTCCGAGTGCCATTGCGGGGCCTTGGCGCACAGCGACAGCTTCCAGCCCTGAGTGACGGCGGCACGCACGCCTTGCGCCAGGTAGTGATGGCGGAAGAATATATTCTCCAAGCCCTCTTCCTCGATGATGTTCAAGGATTCGCGCAGGCCATAGAGCAAGGACAGTGCGGGGGTGTAGGGAAAATAACCTGTCGCATTGGCCTTGATCATGTCGGCGAGATCGAAGTAGCAACGCTTGGACTTGGCACTCGCCATAGCGGCCAGCGCCTTGCGGCTGACGCCGAGGAAGGCCAGGCCCGCCGGCAGCATGAAGCCCTTCTGCGATCCGCTCACCGTCAGATCCACGCCCCATTCGTCCATGCGAAAATCGATGCTGACGAGCGAGCTCACGGTATCCACGTACAGCAGCGCCGGATGATTGGCCGCGTCGAGCGCGCGGCGCACCCCCGCGATATCGCTGGTGACTCCGGTGGCGGTTTCATTGTGGCAGGCGAGCACGCCCTTGATCCGGTGCTGCTTGTCGGCGCGCAATTCCTGCTCGTACAACTCCACCGGAACGCCCGTGCCCCACTCGACGTCCAGAATCTTGACCTCGTATCCCAGGCGCTGCGCCATGTCGATCCACAGATGACTGAACTGACCGAATCGGGAGGCCAGAACCACATCGCCGGGCGACAGGGTGTTGGTGAGCGCAGCCTCCCAAGCTCCCGTGCCCGATGAGGGGAAAATGAATATCTGGCCGGTGTCCGTCTTGAACACCTTCTTCAAGTCGCGCAACAGGCCTGCTGAGAGCTCCGGAAACTTCGAGGAGCGATGGTCCTCCATGGCGACCACCATCGCTCGCTGCACCCGGTCCGGAACGTTCGTCGGCCCGGGAACGAATAGAAAATTACGACCTGGTATGCGGCTTCGCATCGCGCTTATCCCCCGTGTGTCACTGGCTCGATCAACTGTAGGGGGTAGTAATCAGTCAGGTACAGTCAATAATATTGATCTCAAGATTAAGCGATGCTTAACCTCGCCGCTCAAATCCTTGGCGCCCGATCCCGAGTGCACATTAGTCCCTGGCGCGCTCAATCCCAGGCGCCCTCAATCCCAGCTGCGTTCAATCAGGTGTCGCGCCAGATGCTCGGCATGGACCCGCAGTTCACCGACCGCGGTGGCTTCCCAGTGATCGGCGCGTAACAGCGGCCCGACGTAGAACAGGCATCGCAACCTCGAGCCATCGGCGCCGACCAGCGCTCCCCAAGGACCCGTTTGGATTCCCAGCCTGAGTGCGTCGGGAGCCGCCAGCCCGCGCGCGAGCAATGCCTTCCAGAGTCGATCGGGCGAGCGCGTCACGTCGTAGTCCGGGCCGGTGCAATCGACGACCTCGGCGGTGTCGAGGACCCGCAGTTGATTCGAGCCGCGCGGTAGCCACGTCGCTCGAACGCCCTCACCCAGCGCCTCGAGGGAGGCCAGCCTCCCGGCATGCACGAAGAGCTGGCCGGAGGAGCGCAAGGCATTCAAGCGCGACAGCACTTCGTCCGGCGCCCGGTGGCGGTGAACATCCCATTGAGCGCGCGCATGCCGCAGAAAACGGGCGCGCTCCCAAGTGGAAAGGCTGCGCCACAGGCCTGGGGCCTGACGGCGCACCAGAGTGACCGCTTCGCGCCAGTCGCCGCCGCGGCCTTCGGCGTCGCGGGCCAGTTGCCGCGCCGCCGCGACCAGGCGACGCGCCGAGCCCGCCGACTGCGCGAGAACACCCCCGTCATCGCGCAGTGCGTCCGGCCGAAACGTGGTTTGACTGGGCGGCACCAGGCCGTGGCGCGACAGGGCATGAATCACCGCCCGCGGATAGCGCGCTACCGCCTCGCACACGACGTCCACCATGGTCAGACCGATGCCGACGACGAGCAGCGGACCCTGGCCGTCCAGCGCCCTGCCGGGAGACCACGGGTTCTTGCGAAGCTGCGGCCACGCCGCCGTGCAATGGATCCCTGCGGGAAGCCGCGGCAAGGGCGCGCCCAGCGCAAGCACCACATCGTGCGCCCTCATGCGCCGGCCGTCCGCCAACGTGAGCAGGATCAGCTCATCGTTCTCGGTGACGGCGATATCGACCACTTCGCCTCGAAGGGAATCGAGTTGCGTGCCGCCGGACGCCTCGAGCGCCGCGGTCTTGAGCAGTTCCTGCAAGTAGTCTCCGTACAGAGCCCGAGGCAGGAACTCCTCGCCCGTAGTCGATGGCTGGCGCCGCTGCGCGAAGCGCGTGAACTCATCCGGGTCGGACAGCGTCGCGGACATCCGCGAGGCGGGGACATTGAGCAGATAGGAGCGGGCGGTTCTCGCATACGCCAGCCCGCGGCCGAATTCCGGGCCGCGCTCGATGAGCACGATCCGCCTCGCCCGGCCGCCCCCCTGCCGCAGCAGCTGTATGGCCGTGACCGTCCCGGAAAACCCAGCGCCCACGATCGCGATGATTCGAGGTTCTCGATCCGACATTCACATCCCGCTTAGAGGGCCGCGTCCAGGTCAAGTCGCCGGCAGCAACGGAGGTGGCGGCGCAAGTCGAGCGAGGCAAGGCTGCCGCCATGGCCAGTCATCATCGACGAGGCGATTCACCGCCCGCTAATAATGAATTGATCTAATGCCATGCAAAATAGGTAGGCGCCGCGCTGGCCGCCTATCGCGCCGCGCGCTGTGCATATCGCGGCGCTGTGCGGCCGCCATCAAGCGCTCTTGCCGTCCCACACCTCGGCAAACAGCCGCGCGAAGTTCGCGCCCAGCAGCTTCTCGATGCGGCTGCTCGGCCAGCCGCGGCGCGCCAGATCGCCGGCCAGATGCTCGAAGCGCAGCGGGTCGTTGTATTCGGGCACCAGGGTGAAGACCTCCGCGGATTCACCCGGAGCGGATACGCCGGCCTTTTGCCGCGCCTCCACGCTCTTGCGAAACCACGCCCGGTAGGCGTCGGTGAGCGCCACCCCGGAAATCGAACCATCGGTGCCGAGCCCGACATGATCCTCGCCGCAGACGTCGAGGGCGTGCTCGATGTGGCGGATCAAATCCTCCGCATGCGGCTGCCCCGATTCGCGCAGGAAGGGCATGAAGTAAATCCCGGCGACTCCGCCTCGATCGGCCAATGCCTTGAGCTCCGAATCGCCGGTATTGCGCGGCAGGTCCACCAGCGCCCGGCAACCCGTGTGGCTGATGGCCACTGGTGCCTTGGAGGCGGCGATCCCGTCGGATATGGTGCGCACGCCGGCGTGGCTCAGATCCACCAATAAATTCAACTTATTCATCTGGGCGATGAAGTCATAGCCCATCTTGCTCAGGCCGCCATTGGCCTTTTCCATGCATCCGTCGCCGATCAGATTGCGCGTGTTGTAGGTGGGCTGCACGATGCGCACGCCGAGGTCGGCGAACACCGCCAATTTCGTCAAATCCCCCTCGAGCATGCTGGTGTCCTGGCAACCATAAATGATCCCCAGGCGCTTCGTTGCCTTGGCCGCTTTGATGTCGGCGCCGCGCAAGATCTTGGTCAGATAATCCGGGTGCGCCGTCAATTCGTGCTCGACCTGGGCAATATTGGACACCGTCTTCATGAACCTGTCCGGCCCGTTGCCCACCTCGTTGATGGTCAGATTGATGGCGGTCACGCCCGATTCGCGGGCATCCGCCAGCCCTCGCGGGGTCAAGGGCGCGTCATCCGGCTGGGACGGATCGATCTCGCCGACGCCGCCCAGGGCATCGATTACCACGGCGCGCTCGTATTGCGGCTTGCCGAATTCGCCGCTTGCCCCCACGGCGGCCCATGCGCGTGCCCAAGGTCCCAGGACGGCCGCGCCCGCGCAGCCAATTACTTCTCGCCGATTGAGCATCCAGGTCTCCTTATTGTCATTTTGTGCAGTCCGTCCGGAACCAACGCCGCAATTTGCTGTCAGCTTTGTACGTTTCCGCGTACCCTGATCGTCACGTCATAATGCACCCAATGAGAAACGTGTACAAAGCGCTCGGCCTATTCCTGCTGCTGCTGACGGCACAGCAGGGCGCCGTCGTGCACGAGCTCAGCCACCTCTCGGGCACGGATCGCGTGCAGGTGCGGTGACGCCGGCGCTGCCGCGGAAACCCCCTGCGCGCTCTGCCCGGCATTTGCCCAAGTCGTTACCCCGGCATTCAGCCATTCGCTGCAGATTCCCCTGCTGGTGCGCCGCCGAATCGCAGCTCGTTGCCGAGCCGCAATTCATTGTCGTCGATGCCTCCGTTCCCCGGCCCGAAGCCGCGGTCCTCCCTCCCTTAGCTGAAATCCCGGCCTTGCCTAGAACCGCCCGAGCGATCGGCGTCGGTTGCATTCATTCAGCTATTGCGGAGTATTTCCGATGTTTAGATTTTCATTCCCGGGCGCCGCGTGCAGCGTCGCCGCCCCCTTGACCCTGCTGGCGATCGCGTCGACGGCCAACGCCGACGCCACCGATTCGTCCGCTTTGCCGGAGATCGTCGTCTCGGCTCAGCATCTGGACCAGGGGCGCGCCAATATCCAGACCGAGACCGGCGCCTCGACCTATACCTTCGACTCGACAGCCATAGCCGCGCTGCCCGGCGGCGACAACACGCTTCTCAATCAGGTCATTCTGCAGGCGCCCGACGTCGCGCAGGATTCCTTCGGCCAATTCCACATCCGCGGCGAGCACAATGGCCTGCAGTACCGGCTGAACGGCATCATCCTGCCGGAGGGCATCAGCGTCTTCGGGCAATCGCTCGACCCTCGCTTCGTCTCCTCCTTGAGTCTGCTCACGGGGGCATTGCCGGCGGAGTATGGGCTTCGAACCGCCGGCATCATCGACATCACGACGAAGAGCGGAGTCCAGGCGCCCGGCGGCAGCGTGTCGCTTTATGGCGGAAGCCATGGCGAGATCGAGCCGAGCTTCGCCTACGGCGGCGGCGCCGGAACCTTCAGCTACCTCGTGACCGGCGACTTCCTGCGCAGCGATCTCGGCATCGAGTCGCCCGATGGCAGCTCGAACCCCATTCACGACCATACCACCCAGTATCACGGGTTCGGCTACTTCGAAGACATCCTCGACGACGAACAACCGCGTCGCGCTCATGCTGGGCAGTTCGGTCGGCAAATTTCAAATTCCGGACTTGTACGGCGAGCAGCCCTCGCTGGGCTACACGGTCGAATGGGGTATCCAACTATCCGAGCCAGGCGCTCGATGAGAACCAGCGCGAAGTAACTCAGTTCGGCGCGCTGAGCTGGCAGCATTCGCAGGGTGCGCTCGACATTCAAAGTTCCGTCATTGCGCGTTATTCCAGCCTCACCTTCGTGCCGGACTTTCCCGGCGATCTGCTGTACACGGGCATTGCTCAGGACGCCTACAAGCAGAACATGGCCTACGGGGCGCAGTCCGACGGCGCTTACAAGCTCAACGACTCCAATACCGTCAGAGCGGGCCTGTTCCTGCAAAGCGACCATTCCATCAGCGACACCTCCTCGCAGGTGCTCGTCACCGACAATACCGGGGTCCCTCTCGAGCGACGTTCCGACGACCATCATCGACAACGGCGGCAAGACGGAATGGATCTACAGCGGCTATCTGCAGGATGAATGGAAGGCGCTGCCCAACTTCACCGTCAATTACGGGCTGAGGTTCGACAAATTCACGGCCTACACCAGCGACAAGCAGTTGAGCCCGCGGTTGAACATGGTATGGCAGGCGCTTGACGATACCACCGTCCATGCGGGCTATTCCCGCTACATGTCCCCGCCGCCCTTCGAACTGGTGGGCGGCAAGGACATCGGACTGTTCGCGAATACGACCAACCCGCCGTTGACTGCGGAAGCCACCTCGCCGCTGGCCGAGCATGCGAATTACTACGATGTGGGCGTGCAGCAGAGGATCACCCGGGCGCACTCACGGTGGGAATCGATACCTACTACAAGCAATCGGTGAACCTGATCGACGAGGGGCAGTTCGGCGCTCCCATCATCCTGACGCCCTTCAACTACCGCTACGGCAAGCAATACGGCGTCGAGCTTCCGATCAACTACACGACGCGCACTCTCTCCGCGTATCTCAACCTCGCCGCGCAAAGCGCCAAGGGCAAGCAGATCGATTCGGCGCAGTTCAATTTCTCGCCCACGGATCTGGCCTACATCGCGCAGAACTACATCCACCTGGACCATGAGCAGCAGAAGACCGCCTCCGGCGGCGTGTCCTATCTGTGGCACGGACACCCGCTTCAGCGCGGATTTCCTGCTCGGCTCCGGGCTTGCGCGCGGATCTCGATTTGCCGCCCGGCGAGACCAATGGCTACGGCGGCACCGACATTCCCAATGGCGAACATCTGCCCTACTACACCCAGGTCAACACCGGTCTGACCCATGTATTCGACCATCCCCGGCGCGGGCACGCTCACGGCGCGCTTCGATGTCGTCAATATCTTCGACAAGGTCTACGAAATCCGCAACGGCACCGGCGTCGGCGTGGGCGCACCGCAATTCGGACCGCGGCGCGGCGTTTTCTTCGGGCTGTCGAAATCGCTGGGAGCAATCTAACGCGGGCGCGACCGTGTTAACGTAAGGGTATGAGCTCCGATGCACATGCCGTGAAAATTGCCGTGCTCGACGACTATCAGGGCGCCGCGTTGACGCTCGCCGATTGGTCGGCGGTCACGGCGCGAGCCGAGGTGACGGTGTTCAACGATCATCTCACCGAGGCCGACGCCGTGGTGCGGCGACTGCTGCCCTTCGACATCGTGTGCGTCATGCGGGAACGCACGCCGCTGCGGCGCGATGTCATCGAACGGCTGCCGAAACTGAAGCTGATTGCGTCCACCGCGAAGCGCAACGCCTCAATCGACACCGAGGCCGCCGCGGAGCGCGGCATCGGTGTGGTTCACACCTCCTACACGTCGACACCGACGGTCGAACTGACCTGGGCGCTGATCCTGGCCGGCGCCCGGCACCTCATGGCTGAAAACGCATCGCTGCGCGCCGGCGGCTGGCAGCGCTGCATCGGCGACGATTTGGCGCAGAGTACCCTCGGCATCATCGGCTTGGGCAGCATTGGATCGGAGGTCGCCAAGATCGGCCTCGCATTCGGCATGAACGTGATCGCATGGAGCCAGAACCTCACGCAGGACAGAGCGGCCGCCGCCGGCGCGCGCCTGGTTTCCAAGGAACAATTGCTGCGGGAAGCCGATGTGGTTTCCATTCACCTGGTGTTGAGCGCCCGCACCACCGGCCTCATTGGCGCACCGGAGTTCGAGCTGATGAAGCCATCCGCGCGCCTCGTCAACACCTCGAGAGGCCCGATCGTCGTGGAATCGGCTTTGATCCAAGCCCTCGAGCAGAGAAAAATCGCCGGCGCCGCCATCGATGTGTTCGACATCGAACCGCTGCCCGCGCAGCACCCCTATCGGCGCATCGACGCGCTACTCGCGACGCCGCACATTGGCTATGTGTCGCGAAATTTATACAGGCGATTCTATCGCGACACCGTCGCCAACATCGCGGCGTGGCTCGATACGCACGCCGCTGATTCCTAGCGCCGCGGACCCTTGCGGCGCAGCCGGGTGCTCGGCTGCCGGATTGTCGCGCATCGCGACGTCTCCGAAGTGCATCACGTCGACAGAAAAAAAAGTCGCGAGTATATCGGTCCCCCTGAAGAGTTCGAGCCGACTCGACATGGCTTCAACAGGGAGAACACATGCGACATCATCTCATTTGTCGAACCGCCGCCTGCTTGGGATTGCTCATTGCAGGCATCGTTCAAACGTCCCGCACTCCTGGCCCAGCCGACCGACCCTGGCGTGCGCCGCGCCGCAACCGACAATGGACCGCCTCGGCCTCTGGCGGGGCTCGGGCAGGATGAACTGAGTTTCTTTCAAGACGGCATGGCGCGGTTCAGCTCCATCGAAGTCGTGAGCGGCGGCAGCGCCCAGCAGGGCACGGGTAACGGGCTCGGTCCGCGCTTCAATTCGAATCAATGCGCCTCCTGCCATCTGCAGCCGACTGTCGGCGGCAGCAGCCCGGCGCAAAATCCCTTGGGCGAAGTCGCGAGCGCCGACGGCGCCCTCAACACCCTGCCCTGGTTCATTGCGCCGAACGGCCCGATCCGCGAGGCGCGCTTCGTGCAATCGAACGGCGTGACGGACGGCGGCGTGCACGATTTGTTCGTCATCACGGGGCGCACCGATGCCAGCGCCGCCTGCAATATCGCGCAACCGAGCTTCCTGCCGGCCGGCAATCCGCAGACGGGCCAAGGCGGCAATAAGAACATCGTGTTTCGAATCCCGACGCCGATCTTCGGCGCCGGCCTCATCGAGGCCATTCCCGACTCCGCCATTCTCGCGAACGCGGCGGCGAATGCGGCGGCCAAGAATCAATCCGGCGTGCGGGGACACGCCAATGCCATCCTCGGCGGCAATACGAATTTGAGCGCCAACGACGGCACCATCACCCGCTTCGGCTGGAAGGCGCAGAACAAGTCCCTGCTCATGTTTGCCGGGGAGGCCTACAACGTCGAAATGGGCATTTCGAATCAGTTATTTCCCCAGGAGCGCGACGAAACGCCGGGCTGCCATGCCGGCGACGCGACGCCGGAGGATACCGACAATATGCCGACGACGGTCACCGCCAACGCCGTGGGCGTGCTCTCCGACATCGAAGCCTTCGCGAACTTCATGCGCATGCTGGCGCCGCCGGCGCCCGCGCCCGCCACGGCCTCGACGCTGAACGGCCGCGCTCAGTTCGCCGCCGTGGGCTGTGCACTCTGCCACACGCCCTCCTTCACCACCGGGCGGCGCCATGGCCACCGGTTCCTCGAACAGCCCGAGCCCTGCCCTGTCGAATCAACCGGTCAATCTGTTCTCCGATTTGCTGGTGCACCACATGGGCCAGAATCTCGCCGACGGCATCACCCAGGGCGCCGCGGGACCGGACGAGTTCCGCACCGCGCCGCTGTGGGGACTCGGCCAACGGGTCTTCTTCCTGCACGACGGCAGAACCAACGATTTGCTGGCGGCCATCCAGGCGCATGACAGCCAGGGCAGCGAAGCCAATGGGGTGATTCAGCGATTCAATGCCCTGAGCGTCGGACAGCAGCAGGATGTACTGAATTTCCTAAGGTCACTGTAGCCGCGATCTTTCCCCGGCGCGCCCTGCAAGCGCGCTGTTTCACTGGGAGGAGCGCGCTATTCCAGGCAGACGACCAGCTTCGCCGAGTGGGTGCGCCAATTGATGGGAATCACGTAGGAGCGGCTGTGCGGCGCCGTGACTTTGTCGAGATCGTGCGCAATGACGACCGGCACCGAAATGACGAAATTCTTGCCGAAGTCGCGGCGCGCATTGCCGGAAATGGTGTTCGCCACCTCGCCGACCAGATCCTTGATGTTTTCATCGCTGGTGTCGGTCTCCTGCATGCGCATCAGCAGCACCGTCAGCATGCCGCGCGGCGCGGTGAAGTAGACGATGCCCTTGCGGGAGCCGGAAATTCCGATGACCCCCGTGTACTCGTAGGCTCCCGGATTGCCGTCCGTCACCAGATAGGGCGATCCCACGGTGGCCGGCTGCTGCGCAGTCGTCTCGAAGTAATTCGTCGTGCCCTCGATGAACGTGCGGATCTTCTGCTTCTTTGAGCATCATGCCTCCGACAACAGCTCTTCCAACGCGTCATTGAGCTGACGATCGGTGAACGGCTTGCACAGAAAGCCATTTGCGCCCTTCTCGATGGCGTCCACCGCGGTTGCCTTGTCCGCGAGCGCCGAGACCACCAGGATCAGCACCTTGGAATTGATCGCCACCAGCTCCTGCACGCATTCGACACCATCCATCTCCGGCATGGTCAGATCCATGGTCACGACGTCGGGCTGGGTGCGGCGGAACAGGTCCACCGCCTCGCGCCCGTTGCTCGCGGCGCCGACCACCTCGAGGCGGGCGATCTGCTGCGAACGCTCGATGCGGCGCCGAATGATGTTCGAATCATCGACGATCATGAGCTTCAGCGTAGACTTGGGAATCTCCATCCATATCCGTTACGCGGCCTCCGTGTCGTCGGCCCGCTTGGCGGCGCGCGGCAGCGTCATCGTCAGCCGGGTGAATTTCCCGGCGCTCGTCGCGA
This sequence comes from uncultured Gammaproteobacteria bacterium, assembly GCA_963837435.1. Classification (GTDB taxonomy): domain Bacteria; phylum Pseudomonadota; class Gammaproteobacteria; order Steroidobacterales; family Steroidobacteraceae; genus Bog-1198. The sequence continues at coordinate 81,815 of CAWINJ010000002.1, read as the reverse complement.
CCGAGACCCGCCCGCCCAGTTGATTGGTCAGATCGGCGATGACATTCATGCCGACGCCCCGCCCGGCGTCCTTGGTCGCGGTTTCAAGGGTGGAGAATCCCGGTTGAAACAGCAGCGAGAAGATCTGCTTGGTGTCCAAGGTCTGCGCCTTCTCCGGGGTGATGAAGCCCTTCTTCAGCGCCGCCTCCTTGATGCGCTCGGTGGACAAGCCCTGGCCGTCGTCCTCGACGATGAGCTTGTAGCCCGCCTCGCCCAGACTCCTGGAACGTCAGGCGCACCGTGCCCTGCTGGGACTTCCCCGCGCCCAGGCGGGCGGCCGGCGGCTCGATGCCATGCACGATGGCATTGCGCACGGCCTGAATTCCGATGTCCTTGACCGCGCGCCGATAGTCCTCGGGCACCGCTGTCGAATCCCGTGCACTGCAGAGCCGCTTCCTTGCCGTTTTCCAGTGCGACCCGCGCGGCCAGCTGCTGCAGCGTCGCCACGACCCCGGAATCGGTCTTGGCGCCCTGCGGCTTCTGCCTCCCCTCCTCGATGACGGCGGTGGTCGTGTGCACGGCGTCGTGCTGCGCGACGTGCAGGCGCGACAGGCGCGACACCAGCTCGCTGACCGATTGCAGATGCGTCAGCAGGTCATCGAGCTTGATGACCAGCGGCAGGAAGTCGTTGCCCGACAGGCGTCGGCTTGTCCCGCAGCGACTTCAAATCGTCTTCGAATGCATGCGCGCGGGTTTCGATGGAGGACAGGCCCAAGGCGGCCGCCTCACCCTTGACCGAGTGCACCTGCCGGAACAGGGTATCGAGCTTCTTGCGGAACACGCCCTCCTCGCGGGTCGGCTCGCGCAGCACCGCGTTGATCATCTTCATGGCCGCATTGGAGTCGTTCAGGAATGAGGTCAGCTGCGCCGGATCGATGTGCAGAATGCCCAGCAGGGTATCGACCTGTCCTTGCGCCTGGCTTTGCGAGGCCTGCAGTTCGTTGCGCCAGATCCACCCGGGCAGTCACATCCGACACCGACACCAGCACGTGGGTCATCTCCCCGTCGACGCGCACTCGGTGGAAATCGAACTGCAGGATAGCGCGTGTCGAATTTGCCGTTGCCGCCGTCGAGATGCACCTCCACTTCGCCCAAGGGATTGATGGTCTTGACCAGCTTCTCGTTGGTGCGCTCGGCCCAGAGAATCTTGACGAACTTCAGCGCCGTCGCCAGGGTCTTCTCCGACACGATGCTCTTGAGCAGACTCTCGAACGGCAGGCCGGCAAAATCCTTGCGCTGGAACAGGGTCTCCAATGCGCCGGAATAGGCGGCGCCGATGATCAGATTCTGGTCGAGCAGGAACAGGCCGTCCTTGACGGTGCGCAGAATGTCGGCGGTCTGCTGGCGCGCCTGGCGCAGGCTGCTTTCCTGCCGCTGCCTCGCGCTCAGCAGCACGGTCACCAGCACCACCAGGGCGAGCGCGATGACCAGGCCCGATATCATCACCAGTCTGAGCTCGGTTGCCGACCGCAAGTTGGTCGCCTGCAACTCGGCCGCGATGGCCGTGAATTCGCCGTCGAGCAGCGGCAGGACGTGATGGCTGGTGCGCAGCGCCGCATTGACGTTGCGCTCCAAATCGCGGCCGCTCTCGTTGAGATCGGTGCCGGTGGACTCATTGTCCTGATAGGGCACGCCCTGGAAGTCGAGCACCGGCTTCAGCACCACCAGCTCTCGCGCCCAGGCTGTCGAGCAGTGCCGCGGCAGTGCTTGCCGGCCATGGGCGCGCCGGTCGCGCCGGTGTCGGCCGTGAGCGCGAACCAGCTGACGGGCCGCGGCACGGTCATCTCGTGCAACGCCGCGTCGAGCTTGGTGCTCGAGGCACGCAGCTGGTCCAGGGACTCCTGCATGTAGCCGCGGTCGCCCAGGCGTTCGTGCACGGATTCCAGAGCGGCGCGGATGAGGGTGGGATGACGCTGCTGTTCGCCCAGCAGCTTGAGCGCGGTGGAACTCTCGGCGACCTCGCTGGCGAGTTCCAGTCCCGGCACCAGCACGATGGCGAGGAAGCTCGAAACCGAGGACGACCACCAGCACGAGCAGGCGCGGCCGGCGTCGCGAGCGGGCTCAATGACCCTGAGCAAGCGAGAATTCATTGATTAGTCACTCCCATATGACCGGCTCCGTCCACCGACGTTCGAATTGGCGCGCTCACCGCGCTCAAGTCCTCCAGAAACAAGGCTGCCGAGGGATAGCGATCGGCGGGCTCCTTGGCCAGCAGGCGATCGATGATGGGCTGGTAGCGCAGCACGCGCTGCGGCAGGCGCGGCACCGGGGCCGATCGATGCGCCGCGAAAATCTCGCCCAGATTGCTGCCCGAATAGGGCAACGCGCCCACCAGCATTTCGTACAGCACGATGCCGAGGCTGTACAGATCGCCGCGGCCGTCCGGATCGCGGTTGTCGATTTGCTCGGGGCACACATAGTAAGGAGTCCCGGTGCACAGATCGGACCGCGACAGGTCGCTGGCGGCAAGGCGCATGGAGGCCGAACCGAAATCGATCAGGATCACACGATTGTCGTCGGTCAACATCAGATTCGAGGGCTTGAGGTCGCGGTGCACGATCATGCGCGCGCGTGCAGCACCTGCAGCGCCTCGCCGATCTGCCGCGCGTAGTTCACCGCATCGGCCTCGCTCACCGGATTCTTCAATCGGTCGCGCAGGCTGCCGCAGGGAAAATATTCCAGGGCGAGATACAGATAGTCGTCGGTGATGCCGTAGTCCAGCACGTCGGCGATCGAGCGATGATTCAGCGATGACAAGATCTGGCATTCGCGGATGAAGCGCTGCCGATCGGCCTCGGTCACCTCATAGCGTCCCTTGAGCGCCTGCACCTTGAGCGCCACGGGCTGCGCCAATCGTCGTTGCGGGCCAGATACACGGCCGCCGTCGCGGATTCGGCGATGGTCTTCACCACGCGGTAGCCGGCGATTTGCGGCTGGCGCCGCGGATCGACCATTGCGGCCACCGTCGTGGCGGATCCGCTCGAGGGCTCCGCGGTTCCGCTCGCCGGCTCCACCAGCGGCTGCAGCACCGCGCCCAGCTCGCCGATTTTCACCGAGTGAACCGGCCAGTAGTCGTTGGCCCCGAGCTTCATCGTGCGCGCGGCATTGCGCTCATCGCCGCCGCGCGCAAAGACGAATATCGGCAGGTGCGGCGCCAGTCCCGCGAGCCCGCACCAGCCGCGCCAGGGGATCCACGGCGCTGTCGCGCAGATTGAACTCGACGATGAGCAGCAGGCGACGTAGCCGGCGAGGCGCTCGGGCGGCAGCGCATCGAAGCCGGCACCGCTGATGCAATCCGCATCCAGCTTCGGGATCGCCCGGCGCGCCAGCGACGCCAATCTCAAGCGCAGCTCGAGATCGTCGTGCACGACCAGGCAGCGCGCAGCGCTGCGCCTGCCTGCGGCCGGAGCCGGCTCGCGTCCATCGGTGATTGGGGGAGGGATTGTTCATCGGTGGCCGATATCTATTTCGCCATGCGAAACGCGATTCGCAATTTCGTGGCGACCGCGATGGGCTTGCCGCCCTGCATCAGCGGCTTGTAGCGCACGCGCGCCATGCGCTCGCGTCGCGGCGGCGTCGAACACGCCCGCGGGGCTCGAATCCAGCACCTTCACACGCGGTGACCTTGCCATCCGCGGTGACCACGTAGGAGAGATTGACCCAGCCTTCGGTGCCCTTGCGCAGCGCCCCGGTCGGGATAGTCGAGTTCAATCGCCTTGAACTTGGTCAAGGTAGCCTCCGAGACTTCCGGCGGGCCGGCGGCGGCCTGTTTCAGCTGTGCCAGCCGCTGATTGAGCGCAGGCCAAATCCGGAGAGGCGCCGAGACTCGCGGCCATCTGCAGCAGGGCTTCGGCCTTCGCCGGGCTGGGCGGCATCGAGCGCCGCGCGGGCCTGATCGAGAATTTGCGCCTGAACCGCGCTGGATATCCGCGGCAGGGCGGCGTTCTTGGGATCCGCGGCGCGCAGCTGATTGACATAGTACAGCGCACTGTCGTTGTCGGGCTCGGTGACCTTTCCCTGCGCGAGCCGCGACTGCGCAAGATCCAGATACTGCGGCTGTTGAGGCGCCGCCGCGGCCTGCGCGCGCGCGCCGCGTCGAGCTCGTGCTGCAGGGCCGCCACCGTGGCGGAGGGCACGCCGTAGCCATGCAGGTCGCCGAGGAATCGATCCGCATCGGCGAAGCGCCGCTGCTCGATGTCGCTGCGCACCGTCTGCGCCAGGCGCCTGTCGAGCTCCTGGGTCTGGGGCTGCAGCGCGGCGGCGCTTGCGCCCGCGGCACGAGCCTGATTGAGATAGTAAGCGGCGCTGTCATTGCGCGGCTCGATCAATTTGTCCTGCTGCAGGCGCGCATCGATCAGCTTCACGAGGTTCCCGATGTCGGCCTCTTCGTGCCGCCGGCGCAGTTCCTCGCGCAGCTGCGCCAGCTTCGCGGGATTCAGCGATTTGGAGCGGGTCGCCTCGTCGATCAGCTGCGCCGCGCGATCGAAGTTCTGCGCGGCGATGGCCGCCAGAATCTGCGCCGGACCGAACTCGGCCCGCAGTGCTCGCGATGCGCGCATCGAGCGCCGACAAGCGGCTGTCGCCCGGGACTGATGCTGCGCGCGGTCTCCAGGGACTGCAACGCCACGTCGAATTTGCGCTCATCGAGGGCCGACTGCACTCGCGCGAACAGAACCTCCGCGAGTCGCTGCAGGCCCTGGCGCGCCTCGCCGTTGGTCGGATCGAGCAGCAGGGCGCCCCGATACAGGCTCAGCGCGCTGCCCTCGGCCGGATCGATGTAGTGCCGTTCGAGCATGGCCTGCTGCGCTTTTTCGATCAGTGCATCGACCTTCTCGTCGGCTGCCGCGGCCGTCTTGGCGGCCTGCTGCGGCGCGCGCACGTCGATGGCCGGGTTCGCGGCCGGCGCTACGCTGTGTGTGGCCGTAGCATCGCGGTGCGTCAGCAGCTCATAGCCCACGACGCCGGCGATCAGTACCACCGCGATGATGGCGCCCTGGATCCACGGAATTCTTCGCGGGCTGGACGGTGCGACGGCACCGGGCGCTGTGACGGGGCCGTTTTCACCGAGCAGCGCCACGCGGGCATTGACTTCTTCCTGTGCGCTGTCCAGAGCAATGTTCAGTTTGGCCTGCGGCACCGGCACGGGCACGTGCGCGACCACCTGCCGCAGGGCAATGGGGTTGGTCCAGGTATCCCCGGCGCCGGCCTCATCCAGGACCACCACCGCAAATCGAGGGGAATGCAATTGCAGCCGCGACAGCACGGCGGCGGAGTCGGTTTGCTTTCGCGCATCCCACAAGACGATGGCAGCCTGTCCGGCCGTCGTCGCCGTGAGCAGCTCATCGACGGAGTCCACCTGCTTGAGGATCAATTCCTTGCTCAGGTGCCCGCCAACCTGCGGCCATAGCATGTCGTCGCGGGTCACGAGCAGCACCGAGAGCTTGGCCTTTTTTCCCGAGACGGAGGAAGACTTGGGCGCTGCCTGTTCCGACCCCGTAGTCTCATTTTTCCTTGAAGCGCTCTGCACCGATGGCCTCCATATCAGTCGTCAAGTCAATTTTGCTGCAATGCAATTCCGCAGCGCTCGCGGCGGCGGACGATTGCGCGGCCGCGCATGCAGGATCCTCAGGTAAATAAGGATTGGGCGAGACCGCTTGGATCACATTTTGGAGTCGGTCAATACCTGGGTACCGACCCGTGCCGCCTGGGATGTCGCCAAGGTGAGAACTGCTTCGCATATGCCGCCGAAACTTCCGGATCTGCGTCGCTTGCCGGTCCGGCCCGTGGATCTTGGCCCGAGGGCCGGTTTCGCCTGGGCGGCGGCACACTATATGATCGCGAGGTCCGCCGCGGCGCGATAAGAGTGTATGAATAATCAAGTGGTCGTGATCGGCGGCGGTGTCATGGGCTCCGCACTCGCCTATTGGTTGACGCGCCTGGACAGCGCGCAGAATGTCACCGTGGTCGAACGCGACCCGTCCTACGAATTCGCCTCATCGGCCCTCTCGGCCGCCTCCATCCGCCAGCAGTTCTCGACCTCCGTGAACGTGCGCATCTCGCAAGCCAGCATCGCCTTTCTGCGCCGCGCCGCCGAGGAACTGGCGGTGGGCGACCAGAGGCCCGACATTGCCCTGCGCGAAGCCGGCTATCTCTACCTCGCCGGGGCGGCGGACGACGCGCAGCTGCGCCGCGCACACGCAGTGCAAAGCTCATGCGGCGCCGATATCGCGCTTCTCGACCCGGCCGCTCTGAGAGAACGATTCGGCTGGCTGAACACCTCCGATCTGTCGCTGGGGTCGCTGGGTTTGAGCGGCGAAGGCTGGTTCGACGGCTACAGCCTGCTCATGTCCTTCATGCGCAAGGCGCGTGAGCAGGGCGCGCGCTACTTGAACGGCGAGGCTCGCGAATTCACCCGCGAGGGCCGGCGCATCACCCGCGTGAACCTCGCCGACGGCTCGCACCTCGACTGCACTCATGTGGTCAACGCGGCCGGCGCATGGGCGCGGCGCATCGCCGCGCTGGCGGGAGTCGAGCTCCCGGTATTTGCGCGGCGGCGCACGGTCTATGTCATTTCCTGCCCGAGGACGCTGCGACCCTTCCCGCTGCTGATCGACCCGACGGGATTCTGGATCCGCCCGGAGGGCACTCGATTCATCGCAGGATTTTCACCGCCGGACGATCGCGACGATCAGCCCCTGAGCCCGATTATGCGGCATTCGAGGCTGAGCTATGGCCGGCGCTCGCGCATCGCATTCCTGCGCTCGAGGAGGCCAAGCTCGAGCGTGCCTGGGCCGGTTACTTCGAGATGAACACCTTCGACCACAACGCCATTCTGGGTCCCCACCCGGAGATCGACAATTTTCTGTTCATGAATGGATTCTCGGGGCATGGCATGCAGCAGTCGCCCATCGTCGGCCGGGCCATCGCGGAGCTGATTCTCCACGGCCGCTTCGATACCCTGGACCTATCGGAACTGCTGTTCGCGAGAATCCTCGAGAACCGCCCGCTTCGCGAACAGAATGTGATCGGCTGATGCAGCATATCGACTTCGACACCGTGCATCGACTCGCCGGGGTGGCCAGCCTCGTGGAACCCCTGCGCTGCGCTTTCGGCTCCTCGGCCGCGAGTCCGCAGCGCGCTCACTACGATCTCGCCACTCCCGGCAAGCCGGGCACCCTGCTGCTCATGCCCGCCTGGCGGGAGAGCGACTTGGGCATCAAGATCGTGACCGTGTTTCCGGACAATGCCACTCGGGGCCTCCCCTCGGTCAACGCCGCCTACCTGCTGCTCTCGGGACAAACCGGGGAATCGCGCGCATGGATAGACGGGCGAGCGCTGACCCTGCTGCGAACCGCGGCCGTGTCGGCGCTTGCCGCCGACCTGCTGGCGCCCGCCGCCCCCGAGGTCTTGCTGGTCGTGGGCACCGGAGCGCTGTCGCGATACTTCGTCGAAGGTCATCTGGCCGTGCGCAAGTATCGATCCGTGCTCATCTGGGGAAGAGATCCATCGAAGGCCGCGGCCGTGGTGCGCGACCTCGATGCGAGAGGATGGCCGGTCGGCGTCGCGGCCGACTTGGAAACAGCGGCACGTGCGGCCGACGTCATCAGCTGCGTCACCCTAGCAGAGCAGCCCCTCATTCAGGGCGCCTGGCTCAAAGCCGCCTGCCACTTGGATTTGGTCGGCAGCTTCAGACCCTCCATGCGGGAGGTCGACGATGACTGCCTGCGCGGCGCCGTCATTGCCGTCGACACCCGCGCCGCACTCGAGGAAAGCGGAGATTTGATCGGCCCTCTCGAACGGGGTGTCGTGGCTCAAGGCGACATTGCCCTGCTCGGCGAGTTGATCGCCTCGAGGGCGTCCGGACCGCGGCAGCTCAAAACCGTCTTCAAGTCGGTGGGCGTGGCGCTCGCCGATCTTGCCGTCGCCGCCCATTTGTTCGAACGCCACGCGCACGGCGCCTGATTCACATCCGTTCCGCGCCGCGCTCGAAGGCGTGCGGCCGGGCAAACGACAGGCACACCGTTCGCGATCGGACCATGCCGCGCACGCCGCTGCCGCGCAGGTGCGGCACCCGCCAGAAAATCCGGTCGTCGCGCCGGACCAGATGGCCTCGGACATGATGCAGCCGCGGCGACTGGCGGCCGGCGGCTTCGAATCCATTCGCGTCCGCTTCCTGAACCGCGTTGAGCGAGGCGCGCACTTCGATATGATCCAGCAGCGCCGCGCGTCCCTGCAGCTCGCGCTTGCGATTGATGACGGCGCGCGACACGGGAAGGGAGCGCGTGGCGTCCTTGGCGCTGAGCAGCAGAAGAAACGCGAGCACCAGAGGCGCATCGCGGGCGATCGCCGCCAACGAGGCGTGCAGCACCTCGCGCTGCGCGCCGGCGTGGATTGCCGCGGCTCGATAGTAGGCGGCCCAGGCGTCGTCGAATCGAAAACGCAGGTGCTCGAGCAGACAATCCATGCCCGCATCGTCCGGCTGATCGACCCGGACGAAGCCGCCTGCCAAGGCTTCCGAGACATCCGCTGCCCCGACGAACTCCCCGCGCAAGTCGATGTGGGTTTCCAGCGGCGACAAGGTGACCTCTCCCTGGTCATCCGCGGAATCGGCCCAAAACGTCCTCATCACGGCGCGCCGGCCGTCCGCCGAGCCCTCCAGCAGCACGCCCACTCGACGGCCCGCAGCACCCGGGTCGTAATCGGCGGCCGACCGGGTTTCATAGATGACCCGCTGATGCACTTCGTCGTTCCACTCGATCCACATCTGCCGGGCGGGCACCCGCAATAAATCCAGACACCCCGCCAGGCGCGCACCGTCCGCGAATGCGAGCTCCGCGCAAGCGCGCGTCAAATCGTCGCCGAGCACGTAACGCAGCGGACAGTCCGCGACGCGCGCCGCATAGCGGCCGGCCCCGGTCACCTCGTACCGCGTCGACGGATGATGTGAGAGCGCCAGCGCGAATGGCGCGCGACAGCGGGCAACCCGATCGAGTAGGCGCATGGACGTGCAGGACCTCGTAACTGACCTGCCCATAGACTCGCCAGGCGGGGTCTGCGTCTGCGGCCGGGCATCGAATTCGTCCCCGCGGACGACGGCTTCGTCCCCGAGACTTCGGTCAGCTAGGGTTGCGGGACCGGAAAGTCCAGAATTTGATCCGTATAAGTTTCCACCACCTCGCTGAACGGCGTGCCGTCCGGCAAGCTGAGCACCGCCCGATGCTCCAACAGCCGGGAAGGCATCGGGTCGCCATCGACGCCGCTTCCGCCGGCCGCGTTCATGTCCCAACCCGGCGGCAGCGGCGACCACAGCAGCGTCGCGGACAGGGTGTGGCGCTGGAAATGCAGCGCCCGCACAGCCACGCCGAAGGGCGTATCCGTGGCGTCGAGCAGCTTGTTCATCTCGGCGGTCAGGCGGCCGGGCACGTACCAATTGTCGGCCTCGGACAGCACCCGCGTGCCGCACATCAGCCTCACCCTTCGGTAGCGAATCACATCGCCCGGCATGACGCCCAATTCCCGCCGCAGCTCCTCGGTGGCCGCTTTGTCGGCGCCCGTCACTCGCGCGGCAATGATCCGCGGCGGCGTCGCCAAATGATGCGCCCCGCACCAGCGCTCCAAGGTCAGAGTCGCGCTGTCATGGCTCAGCAAATCCGCGTTCAGCGTCTGCAGCGCCGCCAGCGCTTCGACACGCGTGAGATAGCTGCTCGTCCAACCGGTTGGCTGTGCTGCCGACCCCGTCCCGCACAGCGCCGCCGCGCACAGCGCCGTCGCGTACCGCCGCAGCCATCGCCTTGGATTCCACCGCATAGGAAACCTCACTTCTAGGTTCGAGTGGCCATGCCGCAGCACAGCAACTAAGATGAGCCTATCGCAATCCGCGGGAACTGAATGAAATTACCAGATCGGCGTTATCTGGCCTGGGCCGCGGGACTGGCACTCACCGCGGCTTTGCCCATTGTCGCCGGCTTCACCAAGCCCGTCTGGGAGATTTCGGAAATCCTCGGCTTTGCCGCCGCTCTGGCCTGCCTGGCCTTGTGCGGCAGCCCGGTGAGGCCGCGCGAATCCACGCCGCCGGCCTTGCTCACCCTCAGCCGCCACGAGAAGCTGGGCTGGCTCGCCCTGGGCGCCGCGGTGCTGCACATCCTGCTGGCGCTCGCCACCGACCATGCCGTGCTCGAGTATCTGAAACTCACCGCGCCCCTGTACCAGTTGGCGGGAATCCTGGGGTTCGCTGTTCTTCTGGGACTAGTCGTGACGTCTGTGGCCGGCCTGCGGCGGCGTCTGTGGCGCAGCCACCGCAACTTTCAGGCCACCCACATCGCGTTCGGCTGCCTGCTTTTGCTGCTGGTCGCGATCCATGTGGTCACCACCGGCCGATATGTCGGAGGCCTTGGGCGCCGCATCCTATTCATCGCCGTGGCGGCCGGCGGCGTGATCATGCTGCTGCGACGACGGCGCAGCCCGGGAACCGCGTCCCACGAGAGCCTGGTGCGCCGATTCGTGTTCGGCCGTCATTCGACCCTGATTGTCGGTGCCATCGCGACCACCGCCCTCACCCTCAGCACGCTCATCGCCGGCCGCGCCGACGTGGCGCTGCGCGAACCGGTGCTGTCGCGGACCCAGATGCTGCCTCTGGACTTCGATCACGGCAAGCACACCGCCATCAACTGCCTGACCTGCCATCACAACTACGCCGATGGCCGCGGATTCGATGGCTGCATCCACTGCCATCGAAGCGAGCGGGCCGATCTGAAGGTGGGCATCGAGGCAAGGTTCCATAGCTTCTGTCTCAGCTGCCACCGCAATCCCGATCCGGCTCTGCACGGCCATGGCCCGGTCTCCGGCTGTACCGCCTGTCACCAGCCTGGCGCGACATCGAGTTGACTGGCATCTTAGGCGCCCATGGCAACCGCAAAACCTAAGGCTAAGGCCAAAGCAAAATCCACGCGCGCCGGCAAACCGGCTGCCGCGAAGCGTGCCCGCGGAAAACTCGCGCCGCGCGGGCAGGCCCGTGGACTGGATGCCGCCGAGGTGGCCATCGCCATGGACAGTGCCGAGATCGCAGCGGTTGCCGCGCTGGTGCGAGACGCGGGCGGCGCACTGATCGGAGCCTATCGCGAACCCTTGGGGGGACGGCCGCTGGTGCTGGCCTCATTGCCTCTGGGGGCCATCCAGCCCACCCCCTTCCAGCGCGATCTGTCGCCCACGCATGCCAAGCGCCTGGCGCAGAAGATCGACGAGACGGCGGCATTCTTGGATCCTTTGATCGTCGTGCGCGGCGAGGACGGCCGATTCTGGACGCCGAACGGACGGCATCGATTGGCCGCTGGCAAGGTGTTGGGATTGAAACAGATCACGGCGCTGATCTCGCCGGATGAGAGCCTGGCGTACCGCATCCTCGCCCTGAATACCGAGAAGGCGCACAACCTGCGCGATCGCAGCCTCGAGGTCATTCGCATGGCACGCAGCCTGGCCAAACGCCACCCTGTGGCCAAGGAGGCACAGTACTCGGCGGAGTTCGAGTCCGCCGAACTGCTGACCTTGGGCATCGTGTACGAGAAATCCTCGCGCTTCGCCGGCGGAGCCTACAGTTCCTTCCTGAAGAAGGTCGACCGGTTCAGCGAACGTACGCTTGCCGCGAGCCTGCGCGAACGGGAAGGCTTCGCCTCGCGGCTGCTCGACATCGATGCGCAGACCAAGCGCATCATCGAAGCGCTGCAGACGCGCGGCTTCAAGTCGCCCTACTTGCGCAACTACGTGGTGGCGCGCATCAATCCCGTGCGCTTTCACAAGGCGAAGAAAGGCGATACCCAACCGCCCATGCCCCTCGCCCAGGCGCTCACCCGCATGGCGGCCGCTGCCAAGAAATTCAAAGTCGATTCGGTGTCCAACGCCGACCTCGCCTGGGTCGCCGTCGGCGCAGGCGCCGCGGAGTGAACCCATGATTGAACGGCAACGGCAATCGCCACCCAAGACGGCCGCATGAATACCTTCATCTGCCATCCCGAGCGCTCCGGGCCGCATCCCGTGGTCATCTTGTTCATGGATGCGCCCGGTATCCGCGAGGAGCTTCGCGACATGGCTCGCCGGCTGGGGACGGTGGGCTACTACGTCATGCTGCCGAATCTCTACTACCGCTCCGGCGTCGAAGAGCTGGGCCCCTACACGGGCGAAGCGCTTGCAGCCACCCGCCAGAGAGCGCTGCAGCTCATGGCCACCATCAACATCCCCATGGTCATGGAGGACACCGCGGCACTGATCGCGTTCGCCGCCCAGGACCCCGCGGCCTCGAAGGGTGCCATGGGATGCGTCGGGTATTGCATGAGCGGCCGCTATGCCGTCAACGCGGCGGTGCGATGGCCGGACAGGGTGCGCGCGGCCGCGTCGATTTACGGGGTCGCGCTGGTGACCGATCAGCCCGACAGTCCGCACCTCGCCATGCAACGCACCGGCGCACGATTGTATTTCGGCTGCGCCGAAACCGATCAGTACGCGCCGCCGGAGATGATCGCCAAGCTGCGCGCGGAACTCGACGAGAAGGGCGGCAACGCCGAAGTGGAAATCTACCCCGGCACTCACCATGGCTTCGCCTTTCCGCAGCGGCCGGTGTACGACAAGCCCGCGGCGGAGCGCCATTGGGAGCGTCTTTTCGCCTTGTTCGGCCGCGCGCTGAACGAGCGTTCAGGCCACCTGGCCCCCTAATTGCATCAAAAGTGCGCGGCAGCAGGCGCCCGGTGCACCGCGCCGGCGCTCGCCGCGAATGGTGTTTGCAGCGTGATGCGGTAGCTGCTAAAACAAGCGCGCGCAGATCAATTACAAAGTCGCGGGGATAAGAAATTGAACAACACACAGCGAATCTCGCCGATCCTGCTATTCATGACCTTGACCGCCGCGGGTGCCGCCTTTGCGGACCCCGCCGACAACGCGGCGACCGAACGGGCCTCGAATCGAAACGATGTCCTCGAGGAAATCGTGGTCACGGCCGAGAAGCGCGCATCGACGGTCCAGGACACGCCCATCAGCATGACGGCGATGTCAGGGGACCAGATGCAGCAGCTGGGCATCTCCAATATGAATGGCGTCATTCAGGCGGTTCCCGGCATCTCGGTGCGCACCGCGGGACCTGGCCAGACCGAGCTGGAAATGCGCGGCCTGTCCTCCTCCGGCGGCTCCTCGCCGACGGTGGGGTTCTACCTGGACGACTATCCCCTCACCCCGCCCGCCGCGGCCTTGAACGGCAAAGTGGTCATCGATCCGGACCTGTTCGATTTGAGCCGGGTTGAGGTGTTGCGCGGGCCGCAAGGCACTTTATACGGCTCCGGCTCCATGGGAGGCACCGTCAAGCTGGTGACCAATGCGCCGAAGTTGAATGATTTCGAGGGAGCGGTCGATGCGACAGGCGCGAGCCAGAGCGGCGGCGGCTTCAATCGCGGCGGCAGCCTCATGCTGAACGTTCCGCTGATCGACAACCGCCTCGCCATGCGCGTGGTGCTCACCGACAAGTTCACCGATGGGTGGATCAGCCGCTATGTCCTCGGCGAGAATTTTCCCGTTCCGACCAATCCTTGTCCGGGTTGGGCCGGCTGCACCCGCGGCAATGTGGCGGCGGTGACGCCGGAGGAAGTCGTGCCGCGGATCAACTGGGAGCGGCTGCAGGGCGGTCGGGTCGGGTTGCTGGCACAGCCCTCGGATGATTTGAAATTCGACTTCACGGCCATGTACCAGAAAATCACCGCGGGCGGCTACAACGAGTACGACTTGCCGCCGGGCGATCCCACCGCGCATTACCAGCCGTTCAATAACGACGAGCCCATATTCGATGAATTCAAGCTCTATGGGTTGACCATCACCTACGACATGAGCTTCGCGCAGCTGACCTCCGCGACCGCTTACTATTCGCGCGAGGAGAGCCAGACCTCGGACGTATCCGAGGCGCTGTACAGCGTCGTCGGCCTGTTCGGCGTGAGCATCCCGCAGTTCTATCAGATTCCATTCAACGAAACCGATTCGACCCGGCAATTCAGCGAGGAGATCCGCCTGGCCTCGACGGCCAAAGGTCCCTTCCAATGGATCGGCGGCCTGTTCTTCAGCAACTTCGAATCGATTTTCTCGGAGTACAACGCCTCGGCGCCGCTGGCGTTCATATCGGCGGGCGGGGCCGCAGCGAATCCGGACGGCATCATCTACCAGGCGCACAATCCCTACCACCTGAAGCAATATGCCGTCTTCGGCGAGGGCACCTACGCGTTCACCGACACCCTCAAATTGACGGCCGGCGTTCGCTATTACAAGTTCGACAGCCGCGCAGATGAGGAAACATCGGGCTTTGCCACCGACTCCGGCAACGCCGGGACCACGCTCAATTCATTCACCCAATCGAACAGCGGCGCGAACCCCAAGCTCACCCTGTCCTATGAACCGGATCACGACCTGACCGTCTATGGAACCATCGCGCGTGGTTTCCGGCCCGGCGGCATCAATCAGCAGATCCCGAGCAGCATTTGCACTATCAGCCCGGAGACCTACGGTCCGGACACCACCTGGAACTACGAGGTGGGCGAGAAGGCCAGGATGCTCGACAGCCGCCTGGTCCTCAATGCCGATGTCTACTACATCAAATGGAATCAGGTGCAGCAGATCGTGAATCAGACCTGCGGCTATCCGCTGACCGTGAATGCCGGCGACGCGGCCTCCTATGGGCCTGAAATCGAGCTGACGGCGCTGTTGACGCCGCAGTTGACCATGACCTTCAGCGGCACCTACACCCATTCGACCCTGACCTCGGTGAACTCGGCGGTGACGGCGGTCGACCCGTCCCTGGCCAGCGGCTTGCCCATCCTCAATGTTCCGAAATACACCGAAACCACCTCGTTGACCTACCTGACGCCGGTTTCCGACAGCTACAAATTCATGGCGCGGGTCAACAATTCCTACGTGGGCGAATCGACGGACATCGAGTACACCTACGCCACTCTCCCCGCCTACGATCTGGTCGGGCTGCGCTTCGGCCTGGTCGGCGACAAGTTGTCCGGGTACCTGTTCTCCGACAACGTGGGCAACAAGCACGCGGAACTCGGCATCAACACCACGGGCTTCTCTTGGACGATTCCCTCGCTCGAGCGGGTGGTGACGAATCAGCCGAGGACCGTCGGAGTCGATGTCCAATACAAATTCTGAGGCGCGCGGCCCCGCAATCGTTTACGGCACCGCCTGGAAGAAGGCGCAAACCGCGCGCCTGGTCCGCACCGCCATCCGTCAGGGGTTTCGCGGCATCGACACGGCCTGCCAGCCCAAACACTACGACGAGGGCGGGGTTGGCGCCGGTGTGGCATCGTGTTTGACAGACGGGCTGCCACGCACCGACCTGTACCTGCAAACCAAGTTTACGCCCGTCTCCGGGCAGGACCCGGCGAGCATTCCCTACGACCCGGGCGCGCCGCTCCCGCTGCAGGTGCAGCAGTCCTTCGGCACCTCGCTGCGCAACTTGCAGACGGACTACCTCGACTGCCTGCTGCTGCATTCCCCGCTCGCCACCGTGAGGCAGACTCAGGAGGCATGGCGCGCCATGGAATCGCTGGTAGCCGGCGGTCAGGTGCGGCAGCTTGGAATCAGCAATTGCTACAGCCTCGATCACCTGACGGCGCTGTTCGATTCGGCGCATATCAAGCCCGCCGTCGTGCAGAACCGCTTCTACGCCGACACCGGCTATGACCGTGCGATTCGCGCGTTCTGCAAGGTGCGGCAGATCAGCTACCAAAGCTTCTGGACACTCAGCGCCAACCCTCATGTTCTCGCCCACGCCACGATTGCGGGCTTGGGCAAGAAATACCGGCGCACCCCGGCGCAGATATTCTTCCGCTATCTGACTCAGGACCAGGTTGTGCCCTTGACCGGCACCCGCTCCGAGGTGCACATGCGCGAGGACCTGGCCCTATTCGAGTTCGAGCTCACGGATGCGGAGCGCGCCACGGTCGACGCCTTGCTGTGAGCTGCCGGAGAGGAGCGCGCGGCGACCTCATTCCTCCCAGCGAAACCGCCAGATGGCGACCGCGATGCAAAGCGCCGACGTCGCGCCGAGCACGAGCAGCGGAGGAATCGCCGCGGCCAGCCCCAGGCCGCGCCAGGTCATCGCATCCAACCCATCCACCGCCCAGCGCGTGGGCAGCGCCAGGGATACCTGCTGCAGCCACTTCGGAAACACGAACGAGGGCACCCAGGCGCCCCCCAGCATCACCAACAGCAGCGTGGCCAGGACGGCGATGCCGCGAGTCGCGGCGGCGCTGCGCCCGATGGCGGCCAGCATCAGGCCGAACGAGGCATTCAACACGCACAGCGCCACGCCGAGCGCCGCAAAGCCGATGAAGCTGCCGCCGATGCGCACTCTGAAAATCGCCACCGCGGCCGCATAGACCAGCACGAACTGAAACAGGCTGATCAGCGCCGTGGCGATGATTCTGGCGAGCAGGAATTGCGCCTTGCCGAGCGGCGCCGAGCGCAGGCGCTGCCAGATGCCGCGCTCTCGGGCCAGCAGCAGCACGATCCCGGCGTCGATGCCGGCCAGCAGGATGAACTGAGTCGTCATGCCCGCAAACGAATGCGCGTAGCCGTTGTAGGGCACGTTCTGCGCCGAGGTGATCTTGGTGACGGCGACCTGGTACGGAATGCTCAGCCCGCGCTGTAGACCCGGCGTTGCGCCTCCGCCCTCGGACGCCACTCGCGATTGCAGGTTGCGCAGAGCTTCCAGCAGCGATTTGAGCTCGGCGCGCTCCGGAACCCGCGCCGCCGATGTGCTCTCGAGCTGGCTGATGAAGTCCTGCAGAGCGGCTTGGCCCGAGGCGCCGCCGAACGCTTCCTTGGTGATCTCCTGCATTCCGTGCTCGGCAAACAACCCCTGCACCACGCGGCCGCTCATCGCCTGAGAGGGATCGACCCACAAGTCGACCTGCGGGCGCCTCTGGCCGGTGAACAGAGCGCGCGTGGCAGCGGCAGCGAAATCTTTCGGGATGATGGCGGCAACCTGGATTTTTCCGGCGCGCACCCCCGCCTCGGCCTGGGCCCGGTCGAGCATACGGACGGCGACCAAAGATTCTGCCTCGAAATCCGCGACGATTGCGCGCGACACCACGCTCGCATCCTCGTCGACGATGGCCACGGGGATCTTTCCCGGCTCCGCGTCGCCGTTGCCGCCGAATATATAGCCGAAGAAGGCGGCGATAAGAATCGGCACCAGCACGCCGATGATCATGGCACGCCGATCGGTCAGATAAATGCGCAGGTCGTTCCTCACCAACGCTCGAATCGCCAGGTAGCTCATGTCTCCACCGCCGCGGGCCCGTCGCGCAGGGCGTGCCCGGTTAGGGCGATGAAGACGTCTTCCAGATTCATTTGCCCCGTCTGCAGCGACGCCACGCGCAGGCCCCGGTCGGCGATGCATTGCAGGGCCGCGGCGAGGTGTGCATCGAAATCATCCGTCTCCATGTGCACCGCGCCGGCGATGCCCCGAACATTGGACATTCCCGGCAGCAGCGCCAGCGCCGCGAGCAGGCTTGGCTCCGCCGCCGGCTCGAGTTCCAGGATGACCGTCCGCGGGCGGGGCAGGCGCCGGTACAGGCCGCGCACCGTGTCGTTGGCGATCACCTTGCCGTGATCGATGATGACGACCCGATCGCACAGGCGTTCCGCTTCCTCCATGTAATGCGTGGTATAGACCAGTGTCTTGCCGCGGCGCTTCAGTTCCTCGAGATTCTCGAAGATGGCATTGCGCGACTGCGGATCGACGCCGACGGTGGGCTCGTCGAGCAATATCAGCTCCGGATCGTGCAGCAGCGCCCCGGCAATGTTCAGCCGGCGCTTCATGCCGCCGCTGAACTCCTTGACCCGATCGCGGCGCCGGTTCTCCAATCCCACCAAGGTGAGCGCATCCTCGGCCCGCCCGGCCAGCTGCTTGCCCGCCAAGCCGTACAGGCCGCCGAACAGCTCGAGATTGGCCCAGGCCGATAGCTCCTCGTACAGCGCCAAGTCCTGGGGCACCAGCCCCACGCGCCGCTTCAGCGCATTCGCGTCCTGGTGCAGGGCCTCGCCCTGGAACGACACGGACCCTTGGTCCGGCCTCGCAAGCCCGCTCATGATGGACAGCGTCGTGGTCTTGCCGGCGCCATTCGGGCCGAGCAGGCCCACGGTTTCACCGGCGCGGACCTCGAACGACACATCGTCGACGGCCGTCCGATCGCCGAAACGCTTCTGCAGATGAGAGATGGTGAGCAAGTTGAGTCGTCCGACAGACATCCCGATGTAGCAAAGACACTATATAAGGAGTATCCGCCGCGCAAGCGCCGCGCGCCGAGCCAACAGGAGGACGCCGACACATGACCACCCGATCGACCGGCACGCCCGCCGATCAACTCTCGTCCATCGAGCACATCGTCGTGCTCATGCTCGAGAATCGATCCTTCGACCACATGCTGGGATATCTGTACGCGGACAGCGGCAATGTGTCCGCGGCGGGACAGGCTTTCGATGGACTGACGGGATCCGAATCCAATCCCACGGCCCAGGGCGTCGCGGTGCCGGTGTTCAAGATCGCCGCGTCGGGCAAGAATGCCTATTTCATGCCGGGCGCGAATCCCGGCGAAGGCTATAGCGCCACCAACAGCCAGCTGTTTGGCACGGCCACCGCGCCCACCCCGGCGGTGGCGTCCAATCAGGGCTTCGTCACCGATTTCGCCTACACCCTCGGCTGGGAATCCAAGGACCCGTCCTGGTCCATTCTGCCGGGGACGGTTGCATCCAACATCATGGGCATGTTCACCCCGCAGATGCTGCCCGTGCTGTCGGGTCTGGCGCGCGGCTTCGCCGTGTGCGATCAGTGGTTCTCTTCCGTGCCGACCGAAACCCTGCCCAATCGCGCGTTCGTGTGCGCCGCGACTTCGCAGGGACACATGGACGACAACACCAAGACCTTCACCAGCCCGACCATCTTCGGACTGCTGTCGGCACAGAATCTAGGCTGGGCCATCTATGGCTACGACGCGCAGCCGCTGACGCGGCTCGACTTCCCTGATGTGACCAATGCATCGGAGGAACATTTCGGCCTGTTCACGGATTTCGAGCAGGCCGCTGCCGCGGGAACCCTGGGTGCCTATACTTTCTTGGAACCTTCGTGGGAAAGCACGGGCAACAGCCAGCACCCCAACTACAACGTAGCCCTGGGCGAACAATTGATTCACGATGTGTACTACGCCCTGCGCAATGGCGCGGCGTGGAATCAAACCCTGCTCATCGTCACCTACGATGAGCACGGCGGCTGCTACGACCACGTGCCCCCGCCCCTGGGCGCAGTGCCTCCCGACAACTCCGCGGGCGAATACGGATTCGACTTCAAGCGCTTCGGCCTGCGTGTGCCCACGGTGCTGGTATCGCCGCTGATTGCCGCCGGCTCGGTGTTCCGTGTGGCTCCGGGCACCATGCCCCTCGATCACACCTCCATCCTCAAAACCATCGAGCGCCGCTGGCGACTCGCGTCGCTGACGGCGCGTGATGCCGCGGCTCAGGACATCGGCGCCGCACTGACACTCGCGACACCGCGGACCGACGACCCCTTGCAAGGGGTGGTGGTGCCGACCGCGAAACTGCCCGCCTCCATCGCCAGCCGGCCCTCGCACTTGCAGGAAGTCCACGCCCAATTGGCATCGCAGCTGCCGGTCGTGGATCGAACGGGACGCACTCATGCAGAACTGCCCCGATTGCACACGAACAAGGACTACCGCCAGTACATCCGCAAGCGCTTGGCCGCGTGGCTGCGCGGCCGCTGACCGAATGTTGCGGCAGGACCACCCGAATGACTGCGGCCAAGCGCCCCTCCGGCTCGGCGCGCTGCGCCGGATGCTCAGTTTCCCCGGGCGCGGCCGCCCAATCGAACAACTCCAGGCGGCGCCGTTGAGCTTTCAAACCGGCGTGGGTGCTCTGTTCGCCGCCGGCGGCATCCTTGAGGTTGCATTCTGGGTGGGTCTCGGTCGAGCACGCAGGCAAGCCTCTTAGATCGGCAACGCCAGCATTACGGGAACCAACACAATTTGGTGACGGCGCCTTGCGAAATCGAATGTGAGATTGGCTCTTAGCTGAGGAAATGCACGCCTACGTAGCCGAATGCGAGCGCGAGGACGTCGCGCCCCAGACCTTGGCCCGGCTGAAATGGAACGTCGCCCAGGAGGAAATCTACGCCATGGCGCGGAACGCGAGTGCCGAGCGGCGGATCGAGCTGTTCAACGAGCTCGCGCTAGAGGCGCGCGCAGCCGGCGCCGATCCTCCACCGATGGCGCTGGCAGCATTGGCCCGAATTTACTGGGATCAGCATCGGTGGCCACCCTAAGCCCCACTGATACGTACTTTCGGATCGGCAGTGTAAACTTTCCGCGCGGCACATGCCGTTAGAAGACCGCCCGCTATGGGACCGTTTCGCCTATCGGACGCTTAACCGCCCCTCGCGAACGGCAGGTCACGGCGCTACAACTCTACTAATGCGGAAATACATGCTTCGCGAATAGTCCACGCATCGTCAAGCGAAAGGCCATGTTGGCCAGCCCAATTCAACAGGCTATTCGCGTGCATGCGCTTCTTGTGTTGGACAAGATCCTTGGGTGAAACAGCCGTTTCAGATACCAGTGACTGAAATGGCGAGGTAGCACCTCGCCGCAATCCCGTGAAGTCGAATCGTGAGTCGTCCACCTTCAGGTAGCAATGAGCTTCCGGTATTGAAGCAACGCCAGCCGCATCAAGAATAATGCCAACGCCCGGGGTATTGCCCTCATGCATGTCGTAAATGCCGACCGTCAGTGTAATCGCGAACTGTTGAAACTCCTGCGCCGCTTCCGCCAGTAGTCGGTGCTTCGAGCTGCATGTTCCGCGATTCTGGATCAATACGGCCAGTGGTGATTCGGAGCTTGTCCTTCCGTAAGGGATTGCAGCCACTCGTTGCGTAAGCTGTGCAAAAGAGGAAATTCCAGCGTCGCATATGCCCCGTGATATCGGTGAGCGCGCAATGATCTCGAATTCAGGCAGGGTACTTGGGAATTTCAAGGGCATCGTCAACCTCAATGCCGACATAGCGCACAGTGCTTTCAAGTTTCGTGTGGCCGAGCAACTGCTGTACCGCCCGCAGGTTCTTCGTTCGCCGATAAATCAGCGTCGCCTTTGTCCGTCTAAGTGTGTGAGTGCCGTAATTAGTGGTATCCAATCCAAGCGCACACGGATCGCCCAGATCTCCTTAAGCTTAAATGGGGTTTTCTGGCCTACCAGCTTGCCCTTATTCCAAGGTTCGCGAGTAGTGGCTGTCAAAGCAATCGTTTCCATCGTTGGCTCCTTTTGTTGGGGAACCGGCATTTTGTAATTCCCTAAAGAGGCCCTAGCCGACACTATCCGGTCGGTCACCAGGGGCAGCTCTCGGGGGACTCGGGTTACAGCCCAACAGAGTCACGCTGGAATCCGCACTGGAAGATGACTGAAGCCACGTACGAACGAGGACCGAACGCGCGTCGGCTCGCCCACGACCTCAATCGTTTCAAATCGCCGCAGCAATTCCTCCCAGAGGATCTTCAACTGCAGTTCGGCAAGGCGGTTTCCGACGCATCGGTGGATGCCAAAGCCAAAGGACAGATGCTGCCGCGGCCGCTCACGATCGACGATGAATTGGTTTGGGTCTGGAATCGCCGATTCATCGCGGTTGCCCGACAGGTACCACATCGCCAGTTTGTCCCCCTTCTTGATTTGCTTGCCGCCCAATACCGCATCTGATAGCGCAGTGCGCCGCATGTACGCCAAGGGTGTCTGCCAACGAATGATTTCGGGCACCAGGCTGTCGATGAGTGCGGGATTTGCGCGCAGCTTCGCCATCTCCTGCGGATGATGGTGCAACGCCAGCAGCCCGCCGGTCATCGAATTGCGCGTGGTGTCGTTGCCGCCCACGATCAGCAAGGCGAGATTGCCCATAAACTCGGCGGGTCCCATGTTACTCGTCGCCGGTCCGTGGGCCAGCATGGAAATCAGGTCGGTGCGGGGCGGCGAATTGATGCGCTCGTTCCAGAGCCGGCTGAAGTACTGCAGCATTTTGCGCAATTCGGCCATGCGCACCTCGGGCTCGGGCGCGTCGGGATTGGTCAGCTTATTGGCAGTGACCATGTCGGACCAATGCGGGAGCAGGCGGCGGTCCTCCAACGGAAAATCAAAAAGGGTTGCCAGCATGTACGTGGTGAGCTCAATCGAGACTAGGTCAACCCAGTTGAACGTCTCATTGCGGGGCAGGCCGTCGAGGACCTTGACAGTGCGCTCGCGAATCAGGCCCTGCCAGTTGTTAAGGTTCGCCGGCGCAACGATCGGACTCACCGCCAAGCGTTGCGCGTCATGCTTGGGCGGGTCCATCGCGATGAACATGGGCAGCTTCTGTTCATCGCCCGGCGGGAAGTCCATGAGCGTGATTCCGTCTTCGGAAGAAAAAACGCCGTGGCTGGTATCGACCTGCATGATGTCCTTGTACCGGGTGACCGACCAGTACGTGTCGATGCCCGGTACGGGGCTGCGCGAGCGGTGCACGGGATCCTCGCGACGAAGGCGCTCGAAGACATACCCCGCGGTATCGTCGACGAACCACTGCGGATCGGCCGGATTGAATTCCGCAATCGGCAGAGAGGCTATGCGAGCGCGCACGGCGGCGTGCCTGTCGGCCGGCTCGATGGGTTCAATGGCATTCACGTCCACTCCTTCGCAGTGCGGTGGGTTCAATGCTGCGCTTCCGGCAACTTGACCATGAGACCGTCCAGGGCTTCGGTCAACGTGATCTGGCAGGCGAGTCGCGAATTGTCCGCGCGCTCCGTCACGCAGTTGAGCATTTCCTCCTCGGTCGCCGTGCGCGCTCCTACCCGGGCGCACCAATCCGGATCAACATAGATATGGCAAGTCGCGCAGGCGCAATTGCCTCCACAATCTCCATCGATGCCCGGCACACGGTTATCGGTGGCTGCGCGCATCAGCGTCGTGCCCGAGGACACTTCGACCGTGTGCGTTCCCCCGCCGAAACCATTAAAAGTAACTTTGGGCATGCAAAGCCTTTACTTAGAGAGTAATGGGTGTGAAAGACATTTCAGCAGAAATTATCGGTTTGAAACCGTTAGCGTACGCTATTAGACGCGTAACCGCTTTATTGCTCGGATTTCGTCCGCTCGCGAGTCTCAAAGTGGCCGATCAGCGACAATCCAGCCTGAGGAATGCGCAGCGCCGTGCCGGTTAGACCGGAACAGTACCGGGGAGCCGAGCTGCTTTCCCGTCGAAGGTCGCCGTCGCACGACATCCCATCTGGCGATTATGCGCGGCAATGAGGCAATCCGAAAACCCGCACGCGCTATCCTTCCAGTGAAATAGCGCCTCTTCTAGTGCTGGCTCGTCCTCGAACGATAGTTCACGTGCCTCGAGAAGTGCGCGGAAGATGCTCAGAAGCGCCACCCGACTAAACTTGTAGCGACTGCGCAGCACCCATTCGCACTCGAGTAGCACTAGGAGCGATACCAGCACCGGTTCCTCGCGGCTGAGCGCTTGCTCGATAAGCTTGCGCGCCCGACCCGTTTGGTCCGCATCGTCTGCGACCACGAGTCGCACTACAACATTCGTGTCGATGCCGAGCATCGGTTTACGGCTATCGATTCATCTGTGCGATCGACACGCGCTTGGCACCTGGAGGCCTGAACGAAATATCTCTAATGCTTCTGTTCTTCACACGCACGATGATAGTGCCGTCCCCGAGAACGGTGAAATGAATCCGATCGCCCGGCTTCAGGTTCGCAGCCGCCCGCACGTCTTTCGGTATCGTCGTCTGACCCTTACTGGTCACTGTCGCAAATGCCATTTCGGTCTGCACCTATTCTTACGATTGGTAATATTGTAAGCAAAAGTCTCGCGCCAGTCCATCGGACTGTTCAGCCAATCAGCGCAATTAGTCCCGCCTGCCAACAGACGGGAGTTCACTGTCGACGGCAAGAATAAACAGAGCGAGTTCACGCGTTCGTTCCGCGAGCCGCAGCCGAATGCGGATTTGCAGCAGGACCATTAAAGGACTATATTAAGTCCTGCCATTATTCGGAGCTACCGTGCGCTACTCGACCCAAATCAGGCCAATCAGCTACCTGAAAGCGAATGCCGCTGAAGTCCTACAGGTGCTGGAGGAACACCGTAAGCCCATGATCATCACGCAAAACGGCGAAGCTAAGGCCGTAATTCAGGACGTTGCTTCATACGAGGAAATCCAGGAGACGTTGGCGCTGCTTAAGATTCTCGCGCTCGGCAGCCAACAGGTAGAACGCGGGGAGGTCACGCCGATAGGGGAAGTGGCAAATCGCTTGCGCTCCCAGGCTACCAACCCCTGATGCTCTGCGAGGTCTCGCTGACGAAGGACGCAGAACGCGACCTCGAAGAGATCTATCTCTACATCGCTGAACACGATTCCCGACGTAGCGCTGACCACGTCCTCAACCGGCTCGTCCAGGCGACTGACGCGCTCAGAACGTCCCCTGACCGCGGTTCCCACGTGAACGAGTTGCGCTCTCTGGGCATTTCGGAATATCGACAAATCTTCTTTAAACCTTACCGGCTGATCTACAGGGTGCATGCGAACCAAGTTATCGTCTACGTTGTAGCCGATGGTCGCCGGGACATGGAATCGTTGCTCGCCCGCAGACTATTGGGCGCTTAACGACCCAAACCGGCCCTCTGTGGATGGTAGTACCCGGGCAGTCATTCCCTCTGAGTGGCTCAGGTATAGGTATATTAACTATACCTTTATTATACCGTCCCGTTGTGGTAAAGAGAATTGCATGGGCTTTGAGTACGATTCGGAAAAGAGCGCCGAGAACAAGCGCAAGCACGGCGTCGATTTTGAGGAGGCTCAGGCCCTGTGGTCGGACTCTGCGCTGCTAGAAATCCCGGCTCGCGTCACCGATGAGCCGCGCTGGGTGGTGATCGGAAAGATGAATGCGAAGCATTGGTCAGCGGTGATCACGCGGCGCGGCGACAATGTGCGAATCATTTCAGTAAGACGTTCGCGGGACGAGGAAGTGACGATTTATGAAAGCCAAGACCTTTGATCGCAAATTTGATGCAGCAGAGAAGATCATCGATCAACTGGACCTAAGCAAGGCCCGACGTATTGGCACGGACCCAAAACGGGTGAATGTCGACTTCCCAGGTTGGATGGTGGACTCCCTGGACCGGGAGGCACGCCGGATGGGCGTCACGCGGCAGTCTTTGATCAAGCTATGGCTCGCTGAAAGGCTAGGGCAGCCGATTGCGGCCGGAAACCGCCGAGGTTCGTGAAGGTTTCACGAATGAGTACTGACCCGAACGCGACGTTGGCGAGGGTCTGGTTAGCGGATCTCCAACTGAAGGCCAAGGACCTAGAAGTGCCGAAACACGCAGTGAGACCCATAGGTTGCCAATTCGATTGTGTCCTCGTATGTAGCACCCAATCGCTTCGCCAATCGTATCGATGGCACATTATTGGGGTCTATATAGCTCACCAATGAACTGGCGTTAAGAACCTTGCGTGCATAGTCTATGCACTGCAGACATGCTTCAAGCGCGTAGCCTTTTCCTTGATGCTCTTTGACGAGCCAATAACCCAGTTCTAGCTCCGGCCAGCCGGGGGACTTCCATAGACCGGCGCAGCCAACGAATTCGTTGGTGACCTTCTCATCTATGGCCCAGTATCCAAAGCCCCTAAGCTTCCAGTGGCCGATTTGTAGGGCCATATGGCGCCATGCTTGGTCAGTATCTTTTTGTCCGCCGACATACCTGGCGCTGTCTTCATCGGCGTAATACCGCGCGAAGTTTGAGGAATCGCCTTCACTCCATTGGCGAAGTTTCAGGCGGCTGGTCTCCATGGATTCCATGCATTAAGTATGATGCATAACTGGTGACATTTTTTGAATGAGCGGCACGGATGGCCGCTTTGTAGATTGAATCTGAGGGTGCCAATTGACCGCAAGTGGCCGTTTGCGCCCTTTAAAAATAGCCTGAAAAGACGCCAACGCCTACTCGCGGCTCAACTTTTCGTAACCCAGTTTTCTGCTGGGGCCACCTGCGCTCGGTCCGTATATGGCAAGCAGACGGGCATACTTTGGCGCCGAATACCTCCCGACGGCCCCGGCGGGAACTTTCACGACGTCGCCTGCCTGTGCCTCGACGGTCACGCCGCCGCACTCCACGAACAGCTGGCCTTCTATCACGAAGTTGTACTCGCTGTGCGGATGCTCATCGGTCCACGACTCGGCAGTCAATTCCCACTCAAACAGCGCCGGTTCTGACCAACCGCCCCGCATCGGCGGCATGATGACCCGACATTTCGGATTGTCCTGCCCGCTCAAGTCGGTTCGCGAATATTTCGTCGGTGTGTTCGCAGCATCGGCCATTGCACTGTGCTCCTGTCGTTGTCCCTGGGCTCCGATTATAGGGGCGGCGCTCGCCAACGGCGGCAACTCTCGGGTGGGGGCGCGGCCTCAGGGTTTTGCATGGCAATCGTGAAAGCATGTTCAGTTGTACCGTCTTGAGCGACAATAGGCGACACAGAAGAGGTCTTGGGGGGAGGTTCCAGTGACTCACGCAGCCATCGTCGGCTGGGGCAAGTGCCTGCCGCCGTCCATCCTGACGAATCGCGACCTTGCCACCTTCCTGCCCACGGACGATGAGTGGATCACGTCGCGGACTGGCATGAAGGAGAGGCGCATCTCCCACGTACCCGGCATCGAACTCGCCATCACCGCCTCACGCCGCGCCATCGCCTGCGCCGGCATGTCCGGCAAGGACATCGATCTGGTCATTTACGGCAGCTGCAGCAACGATGAGACCGTGCCTAATAGCGCCTCCGGCGTGCAACAGCGCATTGGCGCGGCCCGGGCCGCGGCATTCGACGTCAACACGGCCTGCACCAGCTTCATGTATGGACTGTCGATCGGCTCATCGATGATCAAGACGGGCATCGTCAGAAACGCGCTGGTGATCGGCGTCGAACTGATTTCCCAGTACATGGACTGGGACAATCGCAACGTGGCGGTGCTGTTCGGAGACGGCGCGGCGGCCGTGGTGCTGCAGACGTCGCAGCACGAGACGGGCGTGATCGCCGAGAAGCTGCAATGTTATGCGGACTCGCGGCAAATCCTGCGGGTGCGCGGCATGGGCACCATGTACGCCAATCTCGGTGTGCAATTCGGCCAGACCCACTGGGACTTCGACGGCCAGGAAATATTCCGCAAGGCCGTGCAGGGCATGAGCGAGGCGAGTCTCGATGTCATGCGCCGTGCCGGCGTCACCATGCAGGACATCGCATTGGTCGTGCCTCATCAGGCAAACCTGCGCATCATCGATGCCGTCGCGAAACGCGCCGGCGCGGGCCCGGACAAGGTGTACTTGACGGTGCAAAAGTACGCCAACATGAGCTCGGCCACCGCGCCGGTCGCACTGGTGGAAGCCGTGGAGGAGGGCCGCGTGCCGCCGGGCGGCCTGGTGCTGATGCCGGCCTTCGGCGGCGGCCTGACCCTATCCGCGCACTTGATTCGCTGGGGTGAACGCATGACGCCGCTCGAGCCCTGCGATGCGGATTTGCCGCCCAGTCCCAAGACCGCGCTCGAGATCGTGAACGACATCCGCGCGCAGAAAAAGCTCGGCGAAGCCGAAGCGGCGCGCTTCAAGACTCTGAGGTTTCCCGAAGACCTCTAAGAGAGTGCCTGGGCCTCCATGAAGCGAGTTTACCGCTTAACTGGATAAGCCCGGTATACATTGATAACTTGGGAAAATCTATAACTGGACCCTCACAGTCCCTGCTCGCCAGCCTGGTATCTAGCGCATGAAGGGCTGGCGCTCGACCTCGAGCGCCTCTGGATTACGCCCCTGGGCACGCAGCGCATCGGCCAGCAGCCGGCCGGCCTGAGCTTGCGCATTGCGATCGCCGCTCGCCAAGGCCAGGGCCTTGCGCCCGCAGCCTTCGGCCTGGTGGGCATCGTTCTCCGCCAGCCTGAGCCGCCCCCGCTCTACCCACAACAGGGGGTTGTTCGGCTCGATGCGCAGCGCACGGTCGAGCGTCGCCGAGGCCCCGTCAAGATCGCCCCGAGCCATCTGCGCGCGCGCCTGCGTCACCAGCGAGTGAGTGGCGGGCGAGAGGTGATTCTCGCGCGGCGGCGGCGCGGGAACCGCGGGTGGCGGGGCCGGCGGCGGCGAGGACTCGGGGCCGGGCGCCGGACCCGGCGGCTGCGGTGCCGAGGAGCGCGGCTCCGCCGGCGGAGCGCTCGGCGGCCCCGAACGCGGCGACAGCAGCGAGCAGCCGCCGAGCAGCGCGATGGCGGCCATCGCGCCGACCAGCGCGCCGGCCAGCGCGCTCAGTGAACGATGTTCTTGATCCATGTCTTGATTTTCTCACCCACCGTCGAAGTTGGCGAGGTTCCCGCGCCCAGAGAGCCGCAGCCGGGCTTGGGCGACAACACCGTGCCCCTCGGGACCGAGACCAGGACGGCATCGGCGCTGCAGGCCGGCGTGGTTTCGAGACCATCCATGAATCCAATCCAGCGGTCCTCGACCGATTCCGGCGGCACGGGCTGAAAGGAAGCGGACTTCAGCCTCGCCATCGTGTCGGCCCAGACGGGCAGCGCGCCGGCGGCGCCCGTCAGCCCGGTCACCCGGTTGTCGTCGTAACCCACCCAGGCGACCGCCACGTAGCTGCCCGTGAATCCCGCGAACCAGCTGTCGCGAGTATCTGAAGAGGTGCCGGTTTTGCCGGCCACGACGATGCCCTGCGGCAGGCGGGCGGCGGCACCGCGTCCGGTACCTCGCGTGGTGACCAGCGTCAGCATCCGGTCGAGCTGGTAGACGGCGGCCGGCGGCGCCGCTTGCTCGACCTGCACCTTGAAGGACTTGAGCGGCCGGCCCTGCTCATCGAGCACCGCGCGCACCGCGCGCAAGCGCGCTCGAAAGCCGCCGTTCGCCAGCGAGGTGTAGACCTCCAGCACCTCGAGCGGCGTCATTTCCACCGTTCCGAGCAACATCGAGGGATTCAGGGTGGGCGGGGTCGCGAGCCCCAGCCTCTGCAGAGTATCGGCCACCTTGGGCAGGCCGAGCTCGAGCCCGAGCCGCACCGTCGCAAGATTCAACGACTCGGCCAGCGCGCGCGCCGCCGGCACCCAGCCGTTGACGTCATGCTCGAAATTCTGCGGCGCCCACACGCTGCCGTCGCCGAGCTTGAGCTCGATGGGCGCATCCTCGATCAGCGTGGCCGCGGTGTAGCGGCCGGTCTCGAGTGCGGTCAGGTACACCGCGGGCTTCACCAGCGAGCCGATCGGCCGGCGCGCATCGAGCGCGCGATTGAAGCCATCGCTCCCCACGTCGCGCCCGCCGACCACCGCCACCACATCGCCGCTGTTCGGCTCGGCGATGACCACCGCGCCTTCGATGGGATCGCCATGCTGGCGGCTTGCAGCGTCCAAGCGCTTCAAGTCCTGAGCCAGCGCGTGCTCCGCCGCCGCCTGGGCGCGCAGGTCGAGGCTGGTGTAGACGGAGAGTCCGGCGGCAGCCAGATCCGCGTCGGCGTAGTCGCGCTTCAAATGGCGCCTCACCAGATCCAGATAAGCGGGTACATAGCTGCCGCCGGGCGGCGTCAGGCCGAGCGGCGCCGCGGCCGCGAGTTTCGCGGCGCCGGCATCGATCAGGTGCGCCGCGGCGAATTCCTGCAGCACGAGATTGCGGCGCGTGCGGGCGCGGTCGGGATGTTTGCGAGGATCGTAGTAGGAGGGGCCCTTGACCAGGCCGATGAGCATCGCAAGCTTGCCCACATCCAGCTCATCGAGAGGCTGGTCGAAGAAATACTCGCTGCCCAGACCGAAGCCATGGATGGCGCGCGAACCGTCCTGGCCGAGATACACCTCGTTGAGGTAGGCGACGAGGATTTCCTCCTTGGAGAAATGCGCCTCGAGCCGCAGGGCCATGAATGCCTCGGTCACCTTGCGGCTGAAGCTCTGCTCATCCGACAGAAAATAATTTTTGACCAGCTGCTGCGTGAGCGTACTGCCGCCCTGCACGACGCGGCCCGCCCGCAAGTCCGCCCACACGGCGCGCACGATGCCCATCGGATCGACACCGTGATGCTCATCGAAACGCCGGTCCTCGATCAGTTTGATCCCCGCCTTCAAGAGCGGCGGCACGTCGGCGGGCGATAACACCAGCCGGTCCTCGCCATGGATCGGAAATACGCTGCCGATCACCGGCGGGTCGAGGCGGAACACGGGCAGATCCGCGCCGCCCGCCTGCTTCAGACCCGTGATCGAGCTCGCATCCGCGCTGATCGACACCACGGCGGCATCGCGCTGCTCGTCGATGAATCGCGCCCGGCGGGCATGCAGGTCGAAGGAGTTTCCATGCCGCCGATACAGGCCGGGGCCCGACGCGGGATCTCCCGGGCGGTAGTGCAAGCGGCGCAATTCCTCTTCGAGATCGTTCGCCGAGACCTGCGCGCCGGCGTAAAGTTCCAGCGGTGCCGCGTAGACGCGCGCCGGCACCGACCAGTGCCGACCCTGGAATTCCCGGGTGACGATGCCGTCCAGATGCGCCACCCAGATCCCGCAGGCGATGGCAAGCACGGCGCATACCAGGAGCAGCACCATGCCCCAGCGAAGGAACTTGGAACGTGCCGCGCGGGACTTAGCCAAAATCGACGGTCTGCGCCTGGGATTGGACCGGGTGCGGCACTACTTTCGGGGCTGTGGCGATGCGTTTCACGGTAAGGCGGGATAGTTTGACGATGTGAGCCGCCGTGTCAACACCGCGTGGCCGCCGTCTCGCGACCGTGTTTCGCCCTCAAGGCCGTGTCCTTTGTCGACTGGGGTGCAATTGGCCTGCACCTGCGGGCACTACGTCGATATAATTTCACTACTCACTCGCTGAGCAAAGGCATTCTTTACTATGGGCTTGTTGCACTTGGTGGCGCCGTTGTCGCGTCTGTTTCGCTCGGCGCCCCCCGCCCAGCCCGCCGCGCAGGATGGGGCCGCGGCGCTCGACACCCCATCGCCGGCCGCCATGCTCGAGCTGCAGGACGGAGAAGTTCTGCGCAGACTCGCAGGCCTGAGCGGCGAGGCGTCACCGCCCCCTGATGCAGGCCTCGAACGCACCGCGCAGCAGCGCATGGCGCAGCTGCTCGATGCGGGAGCGATCGAGTTCGGCAGCCTGTGCGCCACCGCCGAGAATCCCTCCACGCTGCTCACCGTCGCCGCGCTGAGCGGCAATCCATCCCATCTGCCGCAGGCGCTCGCCTCGATCGGCGATCCGCGTAAGGTCGCAGCTCTGGTCACGGAGGGCTCCTCGAGCCGTATACGCCAGCTCGCCGCGCAGACCATCGAAGATCCCGCCGAGCTCAAGCAGCTCCTGCGACAATTGCGCGGCAAGGATAAGAGCGTCTACAAGATCATCAAGCAGAAATGCGATGTGCTGCGCGCTGCGGAACAGCAGGTCGCACGAATCGAAGCGGAGATCGCGACACTGTGCGAGTCCTTGGAGCGGCACAGCCGTCGCATTTACGACGTGCTGTACGCACCGTCCCTGCGGCAATTCGAGGCACAGTGGAAGACTCTCGAGTCGCAGGCGAAGCCCGAGGCCCGGAAGCGGGTGCAGCGGGGCATGGACGCCTGCCGGGAAGTCATCGGCGCGCATGAGCGGCAGCTGGCGGAGCAGGCCGAGGAGGCAGCGCATCGAGCGGCGCTGCTCGCGGCTCGGGAGGAGGCTCGCGCCCATGCGACGGAGCAAGCCCGCCGCGAAGGCGAAGCAGCTGCCCTCGCGGCTGCCGAGGCAGCGGCCGTTCGCGAAGCCGAAGAGAAGGCTCGCGCCGAGAAAGCGGCGGCCGAGGCACTCGCGCTGCGTCAGACGGGCGCTCTGATCGGAAGGGCCGGCGGCGCCCTGCGCGACGGTCATACGGCGCAGGCCGCCGGACTGCGCCGCGCCATCGAGGAGAAGCTGCACACGCTGCCCGCCGCGCCCGCGTATCTGGCGGCCCAGCTGCAGCATCTCGATGAGCGGCTCAACGAGCTCAAGGAATGGAAGGAACATGCCGTGGCGCCCAAACGCGCCGAGCTGATCGCAGAAATGCAGGCGCTCATCGGCTGCTCCGAGGAACCGAAGGCGCTCGCCGATCGGATCAAGCAATTGCAGGAGGATTGGAAGACCATCAGCAAGGGCATCGTCGGGGACTCAGAAGCGGATTGGCAGCGCTTCCACGAGGCCTCAGTGGCCGCCTACCAGCCTTGCCGCGACTATTTCGAGGCGCAGGCGAAGCTGCGGCAGGCGAATCTGGAGAAGCGCAGAGGCGTGCTCGAGCGGCTGCTCGCCTTCGAGGCCGCCCAGAGCGGCGAGCAACCGGACTGGCGCGCGGTGGCGGCGGTATTGCGCGAGGCTCGGCAGGAATGGCGTCAGCATTTTCCGGTGGATCGGGCGGCCGGGCTCGCCGTTCAAGAGCCCTTCGACGCCGCGCTCGCCCGGCTGCAGGAACGGCTCGATGCCTGGCACGCAGAGAATGTGGCGCAGAAGCGCGCGCTCATCCAGCGTGCACAGCATCTGCTCTCCAAGGAGGACTCTCGAGAGACCACGGACGCGATGAAGCGTCTGCAGCAATCGTGGAAGGACGTGGGTGCGGCTCCGCGCGATCAGGAGCAGGCATTGTGGAATGAGTTCCGCGAACACTGCGATGCGGTCCATCAAAAGCGCCAGCGGGCCCATGCGGAGCATGCCGCCGCACTGGAAGCCAGCAAGGTACAGGCCGTGGCGCTGTGCGAGGAGGCCGAGAAGGCCGCAGGCCTCGCGGGCCCGGCACTGCTCGAGGGCGTGGGCAGGATCCCGCAATGGCGCGCGGCCTTCGAGGCGCTGGGCGAACTGCCGCGGGCGGAGCAGCGCGCTCTGCACGAGCGCTTCGAGCGCGCGCTGCAGCTGTGCCAGAAAAATCTCTCGCAGCAGAGAACCCGCGACAAACAACAGTCGTTCGTGAGCCTGCTCGAGGCCGCCGGGCTCATCCACGCCTACGGATGGTCGGTCGCCAGGGACGCCGCCTCCCCTGAGCGTGAATCACTCAAACAAGCGGCGGAGACATTCATCGCCGGCGTCGCACACTGGCCCAAGGGCGGTGCCCAGGCGCTGAACGAGGCCTGGGCGAAAGCCCATGCCGCAGCCGGCCCCGACGCCGCCGCCCGTCTCGACGCCGCGTCCGGCGCCGATGCCGCGGCCCGGGAGACCGCGTTGGCGGGGCACGAAACCGCGCTCAGGATGCTGTGCATCCGCGGCGAAATCCTGACCGACTTACCTACGCCGCCGGAGGATCAGGCGCTGCGCCGCGAGTACCAGGTCCAGCGCCTGGTGCAGCGCATGGAGCAGCGCGACGCGGCGGACGCCGCCGATTGGGATGCCTTGGCGTTCGAATGGGTCAGGGTCGGGCCCGTCGCCCCGGCGACGCGCGCCTCCTTGCTCGCCCGGTTTCTTCGCTGCCGGCCCAGCTGACAAGTCTGCGGCGTCAGGCGACCTGCATGTGCCCCAGGCGTGAGTCCACCGCCCTTTCGGCGGCCACCCAATCTGACAATTCACCGCCCGCGGCAAAGCCACGGCGTTCAGCGAGGTAATACGCCTCCGCCGCCACGAGCCGGCGCCGGGTTTCCGCATCGATGTTCGTGGCCGCCGTTGCCGGCTGCGCCGTCTCGAGCACCGCCATCACCGCGCCGTCTGTCAACTCGGATGCCGCCGCCGCGGCCTTGCGTGTCGTCGTTTTCTTACTCTGGGATTCGCGTTTCGCCATCACTCTGCCTCCGTGTTTGCACCAGGGGAGTCAAGCTGGGATGTCGCCTCAACCGTCACTGAAATATAGCGTTCTCGCACAGGATTCCGCAATTGAAATTGCGGCACCTATTCGCCACGGAAGTGATTGCGGGAGAAGAATCGATTCAGCTCGCGGCTCTGCGGCGGCCTGCCGGTGAATATCTCCACATAGTCGCCGATCCGGCGCATGCGCGTGGCCAAGTCCTCCTTGGTCTTCATGGAGATGTAGCCGATCTGGGTGAGGTAAATCGTCCGCGACCTCACATCGGCGGGTTCGGCCTGGTAGCCGAAACGAATGAACATGCGCTGCAGCGCGCCGAGGCGGGCGGTGTCCGCCGACTTGATCTCGCGGGCCACCGCGGCGGATTGCTGAGCCCAGCTGCGCACCGCGAATTCCAGGCGCGAATCGAACAGATCCGAATCCAGCCAGCAATCGAACACATTGAGAATGGCTTCGGTGATGCTGTCCGCGTAGCGCTCGGACTGCGCGATCAGGTTGCCGGTATTCTTGGTTCGCCAGCCCTCGATCAGCCCCGCGAGCAGCGCCTCTCGGTCCTCGTAGAACCAGTAGAAGCTGGTGCGCGACAGCCGCAGTTTCTTGGCGAGCGGCATGACTCGCACCGCATCGACTCCGCCGTCGACCAGGCTCTGGTAGGCGGCCTCGAGCCAGCCTTGCGCCGACCCTCGATCGCGTCCTTCGTTCTCTTTCAACCGCGCCATGCTGCGCCCCCGGCGGAAACCTAAGTCGAAAATGTACTACAGAGTCGAGAAACTTGACAGTACTGTACATGAGGTATTAGCTTCGAACGCAAGTCCACTCATCGGGAGACAGCTTGTCGAGCGACCCGCTCCTTCAGCCCTTCGTGCTCAAGCACTTGACGCTGCGCAACCGGATCCTGACGACCGCGCACGAGCCCGCGTACCCGGAAGACGGCATGCCGAAACAGCGCTACCGGGCGTATCACGTGGAGCGGGCCAAGGGCGGCGTGGCGCTGACCATGACCGCGGGCTCCGCCTCGGTGTCGCGCGACAGCCCGCCGGTGTTCAACAATCTTCTGGCCTACAAGGACGAAGTGGTGGCCTGGCTGAAGGAGCTGACCGACGCCTGCCACGAGCATGGTGCCGCCGTCATGATTCAGCTGACCCATCTGGGCCGGCGCACCCGCTGGGACAAGGCCGACTGGCTGCCGGTGGTCTCGGCATCGCATAGCAGAGAGGCTTCGCACCGCGCGTTTCCCAAGAAGATGGAGGATTGGGACATCGAGCGCATCGTCAAGGACTACGCCGATGCGGCGGAACGCATGCAGGCGGCGGGCTTGGACGGCATCGAGCTGGAAGCCTACGGGCACCTGCTCGAGCAGTTCTGGTCGCCGCTCACCAACACTCTCGACGGCCCCTACGGCGGCTCGCTCGACAATCGGCTGCGCTTCACCTTCGAGGTGCTCACCGCCATCCGCCGGCGCATCGGCCCGCAGTTCATTCTGGGCATCCGCTATACCGGCGATGAAGTGCTGGAGGGCGGCTTGACCAAGGAAGACGGCATCGGCATCTCCCGCCGCCTCAAGGACAGCGGCCTGGTGGATTTCCTCAACATCGTGCGCGGCCACATCGACACCGATCCTGGCCTGACGGACCTCATCCCCATCCAAGGCATGGCCAGCTCCCCGCATCTGGATTTTGCCGGCGAAATCCGCGCCGCCACCCAATTCCCGACCTTCCATGCCGCGAAAATTCCCGATGTGGCAACCGCCCGCCACGCCATCGCGGCCGGCAAGGTCGACATGGTGGGCATGACCCGCGCCCACATGACCGATCCCTACATCGTGCGCAAGATCATGGCGCGACGCGAGGATCAGATTCGTCCCTGCGTGGGAGCGAACTACTGCCTGGACCGGATCTACCAGGGCGGCGAGGCCCTGTGCATCCACAACGCCGCGACGGGGCGCGAATTGTTCATGCCGCATGAAGTACCGCGGGCCCCTGCGCGGCGCAAAGTCGTGATCGTGGGCGCGGGCCCCGCCGGGTTGGAAGCCGCGCGCGTGGCCGCCGAGCGCGGGCACGAGGTCATCGTGTTCGAGGCCGCCGGCAAGCCCGGCGGTCAAGTTCGCCTGACGGCGCAAAGCCAGCGCCGCCGCGACATGCTGAGCATCATCGACTGGCGGATGTCGCAGTGCATCGAGCGCGGCGTGCAGTTTCGCTTCGATGTCTTGGCCGGACTCGAGGAGGTGCTGGCGGAGACGCCCGATGTGGTGATCGTGGCCACCGGCGGCTACCCCAACACCGACATATTGAAATCGGGCAACGAGCTCGCCGCCTCGACCTGGGACATCATCTCAGGACACGTCAAGCCCGCCGCCCAGGTGCTGTTGTTCGATGACGCCGGCGACCACGCGGCGCTGCAGGCCGCGGAATTCATTGCCGCCGCCGGCGCCACCCTGGAAATCATGACCCCCGACCGCACCTTCGCGCCGGAGGTCATGGCCATGAACCTGGTTCCCTACATGCGCAGCCTGCAGAAATGGGACGTGACCTTCACCGTCACCTTCCGCTTGGAGGCACTGAGCCGCGAGGGAGACAAACTGGCGGCGACGGTGGGCAGCGACTACGGCCAGGTGCGCAAGACGCGCCGCGTGGATCAAGTGGTGGTCAATCACGGCACTCTGCCGCTGGACGAGCTGTACTGGGCGTTGCGCCCGCTGTCGCGCAATTTAGGCGCGGTCGACCATGCCCGGCTGCTGGCCGGCGAGCCCCAAACCGCGGCACCGAACGCCCAAGGCCGCTTTCAACTGTTTCGGGTGGGCGACGCGGTCGCCGCGCGCAACACCCACGCCGCCATCTACGATGCCCTGCGGCTGGTCAAGGACCTCTGATCCATGGCCCTCAGTGTCGAAAACATGAAAAGTGCGCTGGCCAGCCCCAGCCTCATCGGCCGCAAGGCGGAGGCCAAGCGCGAAGCGCGGCCGCGCAACGAGGGCCTGTTCCGAACCGTTCTCGCCGGATCCGGCCACAGCCTGGCCGATGTGTTCGACCATTTGGAGCGCGTGCCGCACGTGGAGCGGGTGTTGCGCCACCCGAAGCGCGACTTGTTGAGCGCGCGCGTCTCGCTGCCTCGCGAAGAAGGCGAGGGATATTGGGAATTCACCCGCATCCGCGACGAGATCTATGTGGTCGTCGCCAATTTCGCCTACAAGGACCCACGCTTCGAATTCGTGCCCGGCGATGGGCTCATCCAGTTCAATTTCAAGATCTCCGGCGACATGACGCTCATCGTCAGCCGCGCCGAGCCGTTGCGGTGGAATCGGCCCTCCCTGCTCGTCTGGGCCCAGCCCAAGGGTGTGGATATCAATGAATGGACCGCCGCGAGCGCGCACGAGCGCTACATCACCATCAGCGTGCGGCCGGAGTTTCTGACCGATCACCTGTCGGCCTGCGATACCGAGCTGCCGCAGCGCCTGCAGGCCTTCTTGAGCGCCGATCGCCAGAGGGTCGACTATTGCCAGCTGCCCTTGAACCCCATGATGTTCGAGGCCGCCACCCGGCTCATCGACAATCCTTTTGCGGACGCGCTTGGCCTGGTGTTCACCGAAGCGCTGACGCTCGAGCTGCTGTGCAGCGCAGTGCAAAGCTTCTGTGCCCGTTCGGATGCGCCCAAGGAACAGTACTCCGAACGCGAACTGCGCTGTCTGCATGCCGCGCGCGGCATCTTGATGCGGCAGTTCGCGCCCGCGCCCACCATCGGCAAATTGGCGCGCTCCATCGGCATGGCCGAGTCGACCCTCACCAAGGGTTTCAAGTGCATCTTCGGCGAGACCATTTTCGACTTCGGCCTGCGCTGCCGGATGCAGCATGCGATGGCCATGATCTGCGAGCAGCGCTGGTCCGTCGCCAAGGCCAGCGAGGCGGTCGGCTACGCCCACCCGACTTCCTTCACCACGGCCTTCCGGCGTCATTTCGGCATGCGGCCCATGGACGTGCGGCGCATGAAAACTCGATGAATCCTCGGGCTCGCGGGCGCCTGCGGCGATGCGAAAAATATTGGAACTCCTAGCAATTCGATGGGCGAGCGAAGGAATTAGGCCGGAGCCCTAGCTATCGTCACAAGGAGGTTGGCTCGCCAGATCGGGGGAGCGATGAGATCAACCAAGTAGGGGAGAGATTCTATGGGGATTACACGTACCAAGCCCTCAACGGCCGAGAAGAGGCGCCGCCTGCTGCCGGGCAAGACCACGGTGGGCGCGGCGGTATTCTTTGCCCTGTACGGGCTGCCGCACCCGGCGGCCGCGGACACGGCCGATGCCTCCACCGACTCGCTGCAGGAAATCACCGTCACGGCGACCCGCCGAGTGCAGACCCTCGAGGCCGTCCCTTACAGCCTCTCGGTGATCAGCGCCGACCAGCTCACGCAGGCCGGAGTCACCGATCTGGCCTCCCTGGCCACAACTGTTCCCGGGCTGAGCATGTACGACTTCGGCGCGAGAATGTCCGAAGCCACCTCGCCCATCATCCGCGGCATCAATGCCACGGCCGAACCGACCCGCGGCTTTCGCACCTTCGAGCAAGCCCCGGTCGGCACCTACATCGGCAACTCGCCGATCGACGGCTATTTCCAACTGGACGACCTCAAGCAGGTCGAAGTGCTGCGCGGACCCCAGGGCACCCTGTATGGCGCCGGCGCTCTCGGCGGCGCCTTGCGGCTGATTCCGAACGCTCCGGATCCCAGTGCCTTCGCCGGCTCGTTCGAAGCGGGCGGCGGGCGCCTCGATCATTCCGACGGCACGAGCTACTCGGTGAAGGGCATGGTCAATATCCCCCTGGCCGACACCCTGGCGTTTCGAGTATCGGCGAAGTACGGCTACGAGCCTGGATTCATCAATGTGTACGGGCTGCTCAAGCGCACCAATAACAGCGTGTCCGGCATTCCGGAGCTGGCCGACCCCGCCGATCCGATCGGCAGTCCCGGGATCTACTCGAGCCGAGATGACTGGAATTTCCAGAAAACCTTCACCGGGCGCGCGAGCGCTCTGTGGAAGCCGAACGATGTCTTCAGCGCCGATCTGGCGATTCTGCATTCGAACGTGAACGGCGACGGCGGTCCGGTGGTGAATCCGGATTTCGCGGGCGGCGTGTCGCCGCTCGATCCGCTGACCACCCTCCCCCCGGGCGGGCACTATCAGGAATTCTCGCAGATCGATCAGCCGTTCTCGCGCAACACGAACCTGCTGAGCCTGGACCTGAGCTACGACGCGGGCTTTGCCACCCTGTCCTCGACCAGCTCCTACTACACCACCTCGGGATCGACGCTGCAGGACAACACCTACGACCTCGCCGGCATCGACGGCGGCGCGTATCTGCCCTACTACGCGGGATCTCCCACCAATCCGCGCTTCGTCTATGCCCAGCTGTTCACCGACCATGCGCACACCTTCACCCAGGAAGTGCGGCTGGTGTCGAATACCAAGCCTGACAATGTGTTCGACTATGTGCTCGGCGCGTTCTACGAGGACCAGTCGCGCACCGGCGCGTGGACCATCGCGATCCCAGGCTCGCCCGAGCGCTCCGCGCTGCTCGGCGTGCCCATTCTCGTCGGCCCCAACGACGAGAATTTCCAGCAGATCGACACGCAGAATTTCCAGGACAAGTCGGTATTCGGCGAGCTGACGTATCACTTCCTGACCCACGGGCAGATCACCTTTGGCGTGCGGCATTTCTCGCAGGATTTCACCGACGCCCAGTCGTACCAGGATTTCACCTTCCCGACCTTCATTCCGGCCAGCCCGCACAGCGCACCGGCCTCCAAAACCGTCGGCAAGGTCGACCCTTCCTATGAATACGCCAAGGATCAATTCGTCTATGCGCTCTGGTCGCAGGGCTTCCGCCGCGGCGGCGCCAATTCCGTGCCGCTGACGGGGCCCTTCCAGGAAAGCCCGCTGCTGTCCACGTATCAGCCCGACAAGACCAACAACTACGAGACCGGTCTGAAGGGTCGGTTCTCCAACGGCCTGAGCTACACGATCGATGTGTTCTACATCGACTGGGACAAGCCGCAGATCTCCTCGAGCCTGCCGTCCGGCAACCTCGCCGTGTACAACGCCAACACCGCCGCATCGAAGGGATTCGAGTTCGAGAGCAGCGGGCCGCTGGTTCTGCAGGGCCTGGGCTACTCCGTCGGCTTTGCCTATGCCGATGCCAAGCTCACCAGCGATTTCTCACTGCCCGCGGACAATGGCACGGGCACCATCGTTCCCGGGCTGCTGTCCGGGAAATCCGGCGAGCAGATGCCGGGAAGTCCCAAGACCAGCGTCACCGCGGCGCTCCTGTACGACACCAATATCACGCAGGGCTACGATTTGACTCTGTCGCTGAACGGCGTGTATCGGACCGCGGTCAAGATGCAGCTCGCACCCACCCTGGGCGCTTCCACTGTGCAGCAATCCTCCTCGTACGGAATCTTGAATTTCTCGGCGGCGGTGAATCACAAGCCCTGGCGCTTCACGGGCTATGTCACCAATCTGCTCGACAAGCAGGAAGTCTTGGTGCCGCCCTCGCAAATCAGCCCGGGAAACAACTTCGACAAGCTGGCCGACGACTATGTCGTCAATCCGCCGCGCGAAGTCGGGGTGCGAGTAGCCTATACGTTCTGATCGCCCGTGGATGGCGGGAGGAAGTGCCGGTCACTTCACTCCCGCCATCATTCTCTTGAGAATGGGGACCAGCAGCAGCATGGCCGCCGAGCCGACCAGGCTCCACCAAAATATCTGCATGAACAGCCCCGGAAGCGAGGCGAGGTTGCCGGCGTCATACTCGCGCGACAGCTGGCCGGCCAGATTGTTGCCGAGCGCCAACGACAGAAACCACACGCCCATCACCTGCCCGACGAAGCGCGGCGGCGCGAGCTTGGTCATGGAGGACAATCCCACGGGCGAGAGACATAGATCGCCAAACTCCTGCAGGAAGTAGGTGGCAATGAGCCACGTCGGCAGCACTTTGTGGCCCGCGACGACGTACTGAGAGGCGACGAACATCACGAGGAAGCCGGCGCCGAGCAGCGCGAGGCCCGCGGAGAACTTCGCAGCCGGCGATAAATCCCGGCCGCGCCGGCCGAGATAGATCCACAGCGCCGCGAATACCGGTGCGAACAGGATGGTGACCAGAGCCGTG
The DNA here is from genome assembly GCA_963837435.1 of uncultured Gammaproteobacteria bacterium. Lineage (GTDB taxonomy): Bacteria > Pseudomonadota > Gammaproteobacteria > Steroidobacterales > Steroidobacteraceae > Bog-1198. The sequence continues at coordinate 40,754 of CAWINJ010000002.1, read as the reverse complement.
GTTCCTTGCAGCACCCCGGCGGGCATGTCCCAACCGAAGACGTGGCGGTCGGTGTAGCGCTCGGCGAAGAGATTCATCGACGCCCCGCCCTGCTCGAAGCCCGCATAAAAGATCGCGTAGCCGGCGAACAGCGCAATCATCACACACACGCGCTTGCGCTCATCGCCGTTCAGTCCCGCAAACGCCAGCAGGTAGATGAAGTAAGCCGCCGCGAACACCGCCATGACCCAGGTTGCCGCGGCCGAGAAGGCGATGGGATCGATGACCAGCCGGCCGGCCCATACGACGCCGACGAGGATGGCGGCCGCCAAGACGAACAGGATCACCGGCAGCCAGGCCCGAGGGCCCTGGCGGCCCGCGGGGGTGCGGCCCGAGTTCCCTAGCCAACGACGGGTGAACATGAACTGCACCAGGCCGAATAGCATGCCGACCACCGGCAGCGCGAAACCCCAGCGCCAGCCGAAACGCGCGGCGCAGACGGGGATCAGCAAGGAGCCCAGCAGCGCCCCCACGCTGATGCCCATGTAGAACACGGTAAATCCCGCATCCCGGCGCGAGCCGCCTTCCGGATACAGATTCGCGACCAGCGCGCTGATGTTGGGCTTCAACAGTCCCACTCCCAGCACGATGACCAGCAGCCCGACAAAGAAAACGCGCACACTGCCCACGGCCAGCAGGGCATTCCCGCACAGGATGAGAACGCCGCCGCCGATCACGGCGCGCTGGGCGCCGATGAGTCGATCCGCGATCCAGCCGCCGAACAAAGAGAATACATAGGTGGCGGCGATGTACAGCCCGTAGATGCAGCTCGCGGTGCGGTCGTCGATTCCCAGGCCGCCCTCGCCGATCGAGCCCACCAGGAACAGAATGAGAATGGCGCGCATGCCATAGTAGGTGAAGCGCTCCCACATCTCGGTGAAGAACAGTGTTGCCAGCCCGGCCGGCTGGCCGAACAGCGTCCTGTCTCGAGGCGGTGGAGCGGCCACCGAGCTCAAGAGGGGGGCGTCGGCTGGCTTGTGGCTTGCGCCTGGCTTGCTGCCTGGGGCCGGCTTCCTGCCTGCAGCTGGCTTGCGACCCAGTGGTGAAACACATGCGTCGGCTCATCCATCACCGGAGAGAGCTTGCCGCCGTCGAAGTGCAGTGCGTGGCGCCCGCGCTGCATGCCCTCGACGACGCCGACGTCCTCCTCGAATACCGCTCTCCAGAGACCCGCGTTCTTGGCGCGCAGGCCGGCGTACTCGGCCCCCTGCATGTCCGGCGAGGCATAGTAGATCTCGACGCGCTCCGTGGTCGATTCCATCCCGTGCGGTTCGAGCACGATGGAAAATGCATGATCTCGGTGAACCCCGAGCAGCACGTTCGGAAACAGCCCGAGGTACTCGGCGCCCGTGTCCCACTGCGCCGACAGGCCGGGGACATCGGCGAAGCGGCGCCCGGCATCGTCGAGAGTCGGCCGGTAGGTTCGCGTGCCCTGCCCCGCGAATTTTCCGTACTCGGCGATGTTGTAGTGCTCGCTCAGCGGCGAATAGCTATTGAGCCGCGCATGCACCGTCGGCAGATGATAGCTCTCGAGGTAGTTCTCCACCGCCAGCTTCCAATTGCAGCGCACCGACAGCGAGAAGGACGATTCTGCGGAGCCCGGATACAGCGGCCCTTCGAACTCGCGCCATCGCGCCATCAGATCGCGATGCACCTCCTCGAAGGCCGGGGCGGTTCCCGAGACGTTCACGAACAGGATGTCGCGCCAGAGAAACGAGCGGACGCGCGTCAGGCCAAGTGCGCCGCGGTCGATGTCGGGGTGCGAATGGGTTCCCACGCCCCCGACCTGCGGCGTGCTCAGCAGCTTGCCGCTCAAGTCATAGCACCACGAGTGATAGGGGCAGCGGATGGCGCCGCGCAGCTTGGTCTTGGTCTGCACCAGCATCATGCCGCGATGGCGGCAGACATTTTCGAACACCTCGATGCCGTCGCGAGTGCGCAGCGCCAGCAGCGGCTCGCCCAGGAAGTCGATGGGCATGGCATCGCCCGCCTCCGGAATATCCTTGCCGTGTCCGATCGCGGCCCAATGGTCGAAGAATACGCGCTGGCGCTCCTGGTCGGCCGTGCGCGCATCGACGTACAATGGGTTCGGCAGGCCCTTGGCCCGATTCACCGAGGTAAGCACCGCCTCTAACGACAACTGGGGATCGGGCATAATGACCTGCACCTTCGGCAATGGAGAGACCCACACCACGCCGGTAGTATCAGGCTCGATGGCGGGCCGATCAACTGCCCACAGCCCCTGAAATAGCGGAATTCCTAGACTTTTAGCCGCGCGTGCAAAGGCTTTCGATGCGCCTCGCTGCTATGGTCCCGGCGCCGCGGCACTGAAGGAGTCGACGATGATGAGCAATTCACACCGCTCGCGCGGCCCGCGCCGGGTGTCTCGCGGCGCCCCGCACCGCATGCTTCGCGGCGCCCCACAGCCTATGTTTCGCGACGCCCCACAGCGGCTGTGTCGCGGCGCTGCCGCCGCCATTCTCGGCGCATCGGCGGCGCTCGCATTGAGCTTGTTCTCGGCCAGCTCGTGCGCGGCGGCGGATCGCGCACCGCTCGAGCAGACGACGGCGCCGGCGAGCTGCGACACCCCGGAACACCATCAATTCGATTTCTGGGTGGGAGACTGGCAGGTGTTCGACGCCGACTCTCATCAACTGGTGGCCTTGGATCGGGTGGAGAAACACTCCCAAGGGTGCATCATCCAGCAGAATCTCACCTTTCTCACCGATCTGTACCGGCGGCCGGGCGTCAAGTACCGGCTTGCGGGGATCAGCGTCAATCGTTTCGATGGCGAAGCCTGGTTGCAGATGTGGGCGGACAATCAATGGGGCGCCATTTTTCTGCGCGGCTCGCTCGACGCCCGCGGCGCCATGGTTCTCGTCTCGGTGATCCCTTCGCGAAATCGCGACGTCAAGCTCGTGTATGAAAAGCGGGCCGACGGGACGGTGCGCAATCTGCAATACGTGGCCCCCGCCGGCAGCGGCAAGTGGGTGAAGTACGGCGACCTCATCTACCGCCCCAACCGCTAGCGGATGCGCACAACAGCAGGGTGATGCATGACCATAACCGTCCAAGAGCACATTTGGATCACGCTGAGCGATGGCTGCCGGCTCGGCGCGCGCCTGTGGCTGCCGCAGGCGGCCGGCGCCCTTCCCGCCATCCTCGAGTACATTCCCTACCGCAAGCGCGACGGCACACGCGCGCGCGATGAACCCATGCACGGCTACTATGCCCAGAGCGGCTATGCCGCCATCCGCGTGGACATGCGCGGCTCGGGAGAGTCCGACGGTCATATGGCCGACGAGTATCTGCGGCAGGAACAGGACGATGCCCTCGAGGTCATCGCGTGGATTGCGGCCCAGCCCTGGTGCAACGGCGCTGTCGGCATGCAGGGTAAATCCTGGGGCGGTTTCAATGCGCTGCAGGTGGCCGCGCGCCGCCCCCCGGCGCTCAAGGCCATCATCACCACCTTCTCCACCGACCACCGCTATACCGACGACATTCATTACATGGGCGGCTGCTTGCTCAACGACAATCTGTGGTGGGGCAGCATCATGCTAGCGTTCCAGAGCCGCCCGCTCGACCCGCAAATCGTGGGCTCTGGCTGGCGCGAACGCTGGCTCGAGCGGATCGACACACTGCCCTTCTTTCCCGCTCTGTGGCTCTCGCACCAGCGCTATGACGAGTATTGGAAGCATGGATCGGTGTGTGAGGATTTTGCGGCCATCCGGTGTCCGGTGCTGGCGGTGGGCGGCTGGTCGGACAGCTATACCAATGCCGTGCCGCGGCTTCTCGAAGGCCTCACAGTCCCGAGGCTCGGCATCATCGGCCCCTGGGGGCACCTCTATCCGCACGACGGCGTGCCGGGACCCGCCATCGGCTTTCTGCAGGAAGCCGTACGCTGGTGGGACCACTGGCTCAAGGACCGCGACAGCGGAATCATGCAGGAACCGATGTTGCGCGCCTACGTGCAAGACCCCGTGGCCCCCGATGGCACGCGCAGCTTCATGCCGGGTCGTTGGGTGGGCGAGGCGCAGTACCCTTCTCCCAATATCCAACCACAGCGGCTCTATCTGCGCGCCGACCGCAGCCTGGCGCAGCGGCCCGATGCGCCGCAAGAGCTGTCGATCCGCTCGCCGCAAAGCCACGGCAAGGCAGCAGGTGAATGGATGGGTGCCGGCTGCCGCGGCGAGAATCCCACGGATCAGCGTCTTGACGACGGCGGCGCCCTGCTGTTCGACACACCGGTGCTGGACCATGAAGTCTGCCTACTCGGCGCCCCGCAGCTGCACCTGCAGGTGTCGGCCGACGCGCCCGTCGCACAGCTCGCGGTGCGGCTCTGCGATGTGGCGCCCGACGGCCGCGTGCTTCGCGTCAGTTACCAGGTCCTCAATCTCACGCATCGGGACAGCCATGAGCATCCGGTGTCCCTCGAACCCGGCCGCCACTACCCGGTGGCGGTGACCCTCAATGCCTGCGGCCACCGCTTCCTGCCCGGCCATCGCATCCGACTCGCCATCGCCACAGCCTACTGGCCCATCATCTGGCCGGCCCCGTATCCGGCGACGCTCACGGTGCGCACGGGCGAGAGCGTGCTCGAGCTTCCGGTGCGCCGAAGCGAGGGCGGCTCACGGGTTGAATTCGAGCCGCCGGCCCATGGTCCCTTGGCGCCGGTGACCCGGGTCGACCCAGGACTCGTTCGCCGCTATACCGTGCAGGATCACGTCAGCGGCGAGACCACCTATGTCACTGAAGGAATCGGCGGCGTCTTCGGCGAGGGCATACTGCACTACGACGAGGTCGATATTCAGGTCGCTCATAGCCTCAAGCGCGAACTGAAGATCCGCGACGAGGATCCCCTGTCGGCGCGCTACATCCTGACTCAGACCTTCGAGATGGGCCGCGAGGGCTGGCGCACCCGGGTAGATACCCGCGCGCAGATGCACAGCGACAGAGATTATTTTTATTTGTCGGGCACCCTGACCGCGCATTTGAACGGCGATGTCGTGGCCGAGCGGCAATGGCAGGAGACGATTGCTCGCGATTTGATGTAGCTCAGTGCGGCGCTCAGTGCGATTGCGTCTCCGTGTCCGCATTCGAGTAGCTCTTGACTGCCTCGGTGTGCACGGGATTGGGCCGCACCGGCTTGGCGGACGCTCTTTTCTCGGCTGCACTGATCTTGACGCCGATGCCGGGCAGATTCGGAGCGATCGCCGCGGCGCGCCGATAGGCGCGAATGGCGTCCGCCGGGCGCTGCGCACGCTCCTGCGCATCGCCGAGCGCGACGAGAAGCTGCGGATCGCTGGGCTTCCAGCGTAGCGCGTCGTAGCAAGCATCTATATTCCCGTGCACACGGCAGGAGTCGAAATCGCGCTTCAGCGTTGCCGGAGCTTCCCCGGCGGCCGACGCCGTCCCCCACCACGCCGCCACGCCCAGGAGCAGGAGCGCCGGCACTGCGGCCGCAAACATCCGTGGCCGGCTATTACGCGGCCTCATGGCGTGAGGTCTCTGACGAGTCGAATACCCACGCTGCTGGCCCGGAAGTTCGCGGCGAAGTGGTTGCGGTAGTCGGCCCTGACGTAGGCCGGCGTGCTGAACCAGGAGCCACCGCGCAGCTCGTGCTCGGAACAATCCCCATCTTTGCGGGCGCTGCCGTCGATGGGCGCACCCTTGTAATCCGCGTTCCAGCAATCCTCGGTCCATTGCAAGACATTGCCGAGCGTGTCGTTGAGCCCGAAGGCATTGGCCTTGAAGGATCCAACGGGCGAGGTATAGATGTAGCCATCGTTGCAAGCGAATACGGCCCATCCCGGGTAGCGGTGCTCGGCGCTTTCGTCGGCCACGTTCGCGCTGGCGCAGGCATCCGATCCATCCGGTCGCCAAGGCTGAACGGCCTCGCTGCCGGCGCGTGCGGCATATTCCCATTCCGAGGAGCTGGGCAGCCGATAGTGATGCCCGCTCGCGGCCGTCAGCCACGCCGCGTAGGCATTGGCGTCGTCCCAAGAGACACAAGTGACCGGATGTGTCCCGGATTGCACGAAGCCCGGCGTCTCCCAACTGCTCTCGGGCCGATGCTTCCATTCGCCATCGTAAGTATCGCAGCCCCGCATATCCCGCCCGGTCGCCGTGATGAAGGCCCGGAATTCATCCAGGGTCACGGCATTGGTCGAGAAGGCGAAGGGACGGCCGATCATCACCCAATGCAGCGGCTTTGCATATGCCGCGGCATTGCTCGCCGCATCGGCCGACCCCTGTTTGAATCGGCCCGCGGGCAGTACCGTCATCGCCGGACAGGTCGAGCAGTCGTTGATGACCGTGCCTGGCTGTGGGCCGGGTGCAGCGGAGATCGCGGGCGCCTTCGCAGGAACCGCCGCGCGGTGCGTGAAGAACCAGGCGACCAGCCCGAGCACCACGATGGCCGCGCCCCCCCGATCGCTCGCGCAACGGTGCCGGGTTTGCGGGGGCCGCCGCGCGCCGCCTGCGCGGGCTTCTTCGGTCGTGCGGCACGCTGCGCTTGCGATGCCGCCTTGGGTACCGCTCGAGAGGCAGGCAGGGATTCGGATTTCGCAGGCTCTCGCGCCGCTGCCCCTGGCACGGCCGCCACGGGCTCCGGCATCGCCGCCGCAGGCTCTCGCACTGGCGGGGGTTCTCGCGCTGGCGCGGGCTCCCGCGCTGCCGCCGCAGGCGGCGACTCTGCCGGGTGCCGCTCGCCACTTCGCGCGTCGGGGGCCGGAGTGGCAGCGTCCAGTTCGCGAAACCGGTTCTGATCGAAACCCATGCGCCACTCGCGGGTCCGTAGCAGTTCGAAATACGAACTCGATTGGGCCTGTACGGTGTCGAGTTTGTTGCGGGCCGCCACCAGATGGGAGTTGCTGCGCTCGTGCTGCGCTTCGAGCTCGGCCTCGGCAATCTGGCTTGCCTTTAATTGCGCAGCGAGCGCTTCCACTTGCCCATGGGTCGTCTGCAGCTCGGCGTCCATGCTCTTGGTGCGCGCTTCCAGCGTGGGCACAATTTTCGCGTGCTCCTGCTGCAGCGCCGCGAGCTGTGCATCGCGCTCGGCGAGCGAGTGACGCACTTGGGCGATGGTCTTGTCGCGCGCCGCCAGCGAATCGCGCACCATGCGCAACTCAGTCCGGTATCGCTCCGACTCGCGCTGCGCATCTTCGCGCTGCGACAGCGACGCCTCGTTGAACGCTATTTTCTCCTCCAAGGCGCGCTGAATTTCCTGGGTCTTGCCCTGCTCCGATTCTAGGGCCGTGCGGGCCGCCTCGAGTTGCACGGTAAGATCGGTCACGCGCTCGACCAGCGATTGGCGCGCCTGAGCGAGGGCTTTGTCGCGGGCGGCGAGCGTATCGCGCAAGCCGCGCAATTCGGCTTGATGCCGCTCGGCCGCACGCTCCAATTCCTCGCTGCGCGATCGAATCTCCTCGTCCGAGGCCATCCGCTCGGCCAATGCCCTATGGAATTCGCGGCTCTGACTCTGCTCGAGTTCCAGCGCGGCTCGGGCGGCGGCCGCCGACTCTGATTCCAGCTCCTCATCGGTCGCCCCATCCGGGTCCGGACTCTGCGCCGCGGCCAGTTCTATCGCCTCATTGAGATGGCGCAAAATCCCGTCGTGGGCATCATCGGGCAGGGGTTCGATCAGTTCCCAGCGCTGCAGGACGTCGACCAGGTCTTCCGGCGATGCACCACCCGCCAGCAGCCGCTTCAGGTCGAGCTGAACGTCGGCATAATGGAGGTCGCCCTCCGTGTAGGCGCGCAGCACCTTCTCGAACATGACAGCCGGCGACGGGGTTCTGGGACCCATCCGATCAGGGCGCTTACCGGTGTCGTTCATCTATAGCTTCGCCAGCGACCGCCGCGGTCGCGCCAGTGGGTGGACATTTTGCGTCGTCATGCGAATCTAAACAAAGGATTTACGATTCTTAAAGCCCGGCTCGCCATTCTCCGCTCAATCGGACCGCAAAAATAGAATATGTGAAGTGTAAAAAAATGGGGCGGCCGGCACCGCCCCACTCTCGATACGCCGGATTCTCGGTGCCTAGGCGGGCTGCTCCATATTCCGATTCGGCTCCTCGGCAGTCACCCGGTCGAGCATTCGACGGCGCATCGGCGATAGCACCACGATCGCCAGCACGGCGGCTAGAATCGGCAGGGCGCCCGCAATCCACAGGACCGGCACCCAGCTGCCGGCCGAATGCTTGAGCACGTTGGCCAGCGGAATGAGCAGCGATGAGGTGCCCTTGGCCGTGTACAGAAGTCCGTTGTTGGTCGCGGCGTACTTCGGACCGAACGTGTCGCCGCTCACCGCCGGGAATAGCGAGAAAATCTCGCCATAGCCGAGGAAGATCAGCGGCGCGAAGATCAGGAAGCCCAGGGCAGAATGGCCGAATTGCATCAGGCCCCAGATGGCGAGCCCCTCGATGGTGAATACCAGCACCATGGTGTTCTCGCGGCCCAGGAAGTCGGAAATCCAGCCGGTCAGGGGGCGGGTGAAGCCGTTGACCAGGCTGTCGATCGACAGTGCCACGGTGAGCAGCGGCAAGGTGGCCCAGAAGTAGGTGGTCGGAATCGCCGCAACGCCATAATCCTTGGCGATCGGGCCAACCTCCGCGGCAGCCATCAGGCCGCCCGACGCCACCAGCACCATGCAGACATAGAGAAGCCAGAACACCGGCGTCTTGAGCATTTCGCCCGGTCCGAAGTTGCGCCGGGTCAGCGGATTTATCGCTCCCTTCAAGGCCGCGACAATCGCCGTCGTGGGCGGACGGATCAGGAACAAGGCCATCACCACCACCACGACACCCTGGATCAGTCCGAAGTTGAAGAAGGCCTTGTCGTAGCCTCCCGACTTCACCATGTTCGCGATCGGAATGACCGTGAGCGCAGCGCCGGCCCCGAACCCCGCGGCCGTCAGCCCTGCGGCCAATCCTCGCTTGTCCGGAAACCATTTGAGCGCGTTACCGACGCAGGTGCCATACACACTGCCCGCACCGATGCCGCCGATCACCGCGGAGAAATACAGCATGCCAAGAGAGGTCGCGTAGGAATTGATGATCCACGAAATCCCCGCCAGAACGCCGCCCACCAGCACCACGGGACGGGGTCCGAACTTGTCCATCAACCACCCTTCGACCGGGACCAGCCACGTCTCGCAGAGCACGAAGACCGAAAAAGCGACTTGGATCGCGGCCTTCGACCAGCCAAATTTATCCGACATCGGATCGACGAATAGCGTCCATCCATATTGCAGGTTGGCGACCATCGCCATGCAGACGATGCCCATCACGAGCTGTGCCCATCGATTCTTGAGCCCGGTATTTTTCATCGGGTCGTGCGTCACGCTTGTATTCACGTTGATTTCCCTCCCATAGCCATTGATTGGAAATTCCACCTGAAGCTCGTCGACATTGCGGTGCTGTTCTTAACGGCTCGAATCACCTACTTTAGAAGTGTTATGCTCGGTGATATATCACTTTAAGATATATCATGTTTTCGAATACTACCTCTCGGGCGATTACTTTGCACTGCCAAGTTGATTTTGCACCCGTCGAAACCCTTGTTCTACCGAGCCGGATCGCTGGCCCGGGAGGTCCTGGTCGGCCATACCGCAGCGCTTCCCGCGGTGCAGCTATGTCACCGCGTGATATATTCGCCTTGAGTCATGGCCCAGGGCGAAGGTGGATGCTGTCGAAACAAGTTTACGTTGCACTTTCCGATTCCCGCCTCCCGCTGCCCCGTAAGGTAATTCGAGTCGCCCATGTCGAGTGAGGAACCGCTGGGCGCGAGCGCCCAGAGCGGGGATTTCGCACGCGACACGCGCTTGGTCCGTCTGTCGCTGTTCGCCGTGGTCATTGGTGCGGTGAGTACCCTTGGGGCCATTCTGCTGCTCAATCTCATCCGGCTGTTCACCAATCTGTTCTTCTTTCAGAAGCTCTCGTTGACGCTGCACTCCCCGGCCGACAATCACCTCGGGGTCATCGTCATCGCCATCCCCGCGATCGGCGGGCTGATCGTGGGGCTCATGGCCCGTTATGGCAGCGAGATGATCCGCGGCCACGGGATCCCAGAGGCGCTCGAAGCGATCTTGTTCGGCAAGAGTCAGATGTCGGTCAAGGTGGCGATTCTCAAGCCGCTCTCCTCCGGGATCGCCATTGGCTCGGGCGGCCCGTTCGGCGCCGAGGGTCCGATCATCATGACCGGCGGCGCGGCCGCTTCCCTGCTGGCGCAGGCCTTTCATCTCACTGCGGTGGAACGCAAGGCCCTGCTGGTCGCCGGCGCGAGCGCGGGCATGACGGCGGTGTTCGGCACGCCCTTGGCCGCGGTGCTGCTGGCGGTCGAACTGCTGCTCTTCGAGCTTCGCCCGAGGAGCTTGCTGCCGGTGGCGCTGAGCTGCGCCGTGGCGGCCTTCCTGCGGCCCTTGTGGACAAGTTCCGGACCTCTATTCCCGCTGACGACCGAGGCCCCCGGGTATATCGCCATGTTCTCGTGCTGCGTGGCGGGACTGGCGAGCGGCGTCGTGTCGGCGCTCATGACGACTCTGCTGTATCGGATCGAGGATTTTTTCGGGCGCCTGCCCATCCATTGGATGTGGTGGCCGGCACTGGGCGGGCTGGCCGTCGGGATCGGGGGCCTCATCCAGCCCCGCGCCCTCGGGGTGGGCTACGATGTCATCGGCGATTTGCTCGCCCACCATCTGCTGTGGTCGGCGGCGCTGTCCTTGTTGTGTGTGAAGCTCTTGATCTGGGCGATCGCCCTGGGTTCCGGGACCTCGGGCGGCGTGCTCGCCCCGCTGCTCATGATCGGCGCCGGATTGGGCTCCGTCATGGGACTGTGGCTTCCGGGGGGAAGTCCCGAACTCTGGGCGCTGGTGTGCATGGCGGCCATCCTGTCGGGGACCATGCGGGCGCCCTTGACCGCCGTGGTGTTCGCCTTCGAGTTGACGCACGATGCGAATGCCTTTTTGCCGACTCTGCTGAGCTCCGCCATCGCCTACGGCTTTACCGTCCGGGTCATGCCGCGTTCGATCTTGACGGAAAAGATCGCGCGCCGCGGCCGGCACGTCTATCGTGAGTACGGTGTCGATCCGCTCGAGCGGACTTTCGTCGAGGACGTCATGACTCGCCAGGTGATCTCGATTCCAAGCTCGCTGAGTGCGCAGGCGGCACTGCAGACCTACTTCAACACCGAACAACGCCATCGAGCCTACCCGGTGGTCGCCGAGCAGCGCGTCGTCGGCATGGTGGACCGCGCCACCTTCGAGAATCTCTCACCCGAGGCGCTGCAGCGCCCGGTGGCGCAGTTCCTGCCTGCCGAAACCACTTTGCAATTCGCACTCTCCACCGAGACCTGCCGAGCGGTGGCATTGCGGTTGGCGGCCAGCGATCTCGAACGCTTGCCCGTGGTCGGCGACTCCACGTCGCGGCACCTCATCGGCCTCGTCAGCCGCAGCGACCTGCTCAAGCCGGCTCGCGACCTGCATGAAGAAGAGACGCTACTTGATCGCCCGCTGCTGCGGTCGAATGGATCCGATTCCGAATAGCAGACGCTTGATCTCGGAGCCGATAGCCATCACGCGGCGGCTGGTGCGGCCGCCGGTGCGTAGCGCTCGAAGGCCGCGAGCTGCGCGGCTAGCGCGCGCTTGAACGCGGGACGCGCTTCGCAACGCGCCTGGTAGGCGGCCAGTGCCGGAATGTCGGATACCACCGTGGTATGCCGTAACAGGCGCAGCACCGTCGTCATGAGCACATCCGCGCCCGAGAACTGATTTTCGAGGTACTCCCGGTCGGCCAGCGTCGCGGCGACGGCGCCCAGGCGTGCCTGCGCCATGGCCAGGGCGCCGGGTCTTCGCAAAATCGCCCATTCTTCTTGCGCGTGGAACAGATCGATGATCACCAGCGCCTGCACGTGCGGCTCCACCGAGTTCAGCGCCGCAATGATCCAGGTACGCACTCGCGCACGGGCGCCTGGTTCGACCGGAAGAAGTATCGGTGCGCTCTCGCCAATGTGCATGACGATGGAGCCGGACTCGAATAGCGTGAGATTGTCTTCCTGGTACACGGGCACCTGGCCGAAGGGCTGCACGGCGCGATGTTCCGGCGTGTTCTGAGCGCCGAAGTCGAGCAGCTTCTCGTCATAGGACAGCCCGGCTTCCTCGAGCGCCCAGCGCACGCGAATATCGCGGACCAGGCCCTGGGCGAAGGGAGGAACCCATTTGTAGGCGGTGAGGCGGCGGATATTGCTCATGGTGTGTCCATCAATTGCGTTTGAGAAGCCCCTGCGCGCGAGCCTGTTCGAGATGTTCGAGAGCGCGGGTCCAGCCGATGCCGTGCGAGGGCTTCGCGCTGTCGGGCAGCTGTTCGTGAGTGACGACGATCTCGGTGCCTTGATCGACGGCGACGAAATCGACGGTGACCAGCGTGTCGCGCAGCTCCGTGCCCGGCGAAGCCCAGGTGAAGATCAGACGCGTCGGCCGGTCTATCCGCCGATAAACGCCCTTGTGCACGATGGGACCGGACTGGCCCGACATCGTGACCTCGTAGGAGCCGCCCTCGTACGGCTCGACCTTCGCGACCGTGCCGCCGGTCGGACCGGCCCGCATCCATACGGCCAGTGCCTCGGGATCGAGCCAGGCATCGAACAGCTCCTCGGCGGACGCGGCAATGATGCGACGGACGACGACGGCAGCCGAGGCGAGAGCGGCGCTCATTCGGATTTCTCCTTTTTGCTGATGACGTAGTGCTCGAGGGCGGCGAGGCGGCCCTCCCAGAAGAGGCGGTACTTCTCTATCCATGCCTGTGCTTGCGCCAGCGGCGCCGCATTCAGCGACAACAGATGGTCGCGCCCCACGATGGAACGGCGCAGCAGACCCGCCCGCTCGAGCATGCGGATGTGCTTGGAAATCGAGTTCAGCGAGATGGGAAACCCGCTCGCGACATCCGTGACGCGCGCGTCCGCGCCGCTGAGCCGCGCGAGGATGGCGCGTCGCGTGGGATCACGCAGCGCGTTGAACACTCCATCGAGCTCGGCCGATTTATATTCACCCATATGGGTTAATATAGGGAAGGGAACCGAAGCTGTCAAGTCAACGCGTCGACAGGGCGGCGATGTCCAAAAAAAGAGTGTCCGAGACAAGACCCCCCGGCTCCGCTGCCGCAGGATTCACATCGATCAGCGAAGCGGCTGGAACACACCGGAATAGTGTGAGGCTCGCGTTGCATTCTTCGGTCTGCGGGAGAAGATGCCAGGCGCTCAGTTCCGCGCCTTGCTCGAGACGCAGGCGGAGCAGCTGTTCGCGTTAACCGGTGCCATCGCCGAATGCCAGCGCAAATTTTGCGCAAGCGATGCCGGCCCGCTCTACGACGGCATTTTTTCGAGCCCATCGAATGAGGAGATTGTGGGCGTCGTCCACTCCGAATTCGGTCTCGACCAACTGCGAATCGAGAATCAAATTCTCACCGGTACCTTGCGCACGGCGGAGGCGCTTTGCCGCCACGACATCGTCTTGGCAAGCCTCATTCATGTGTGGATCGACGAAGCCAGGCGCCGGGCCTGGATTCTGTTTCAGTCGGCATCGAAGCGCCCTGCGACGGCAGCGGGCCTGCCGCCGCTTGAGCGCGTATCGATTGCCTCGCGTAGGTCAACTCCCCACTGATGCCGACGAAGCAGACGGCCATCGTCGCCACCGTGACTATAATGGGCACCGCCAATTTGGACAGTATGTTCATGTCTGTGCCTTCCGTAACCGTGTGATTGAGCCGAATTGCAGAGCACTGCTATACGGACTATCGGAAACGGCGGCGAAATCACGACATTTCTTGGATTGAATGCCGGCGCGCCCGTGCCATGGGCGCGAGTTCGCGAGATCGACGCAATCGCGGCAGCGGCCCGCGGCCTAGGGGCGGCGGGCGGCCCCGCCCGCGTCAAGCCCGAACACCCGTCGGGCGTTGGAATAGTAGATCTTGTCGATGACCGCTCTGGGCAGAGCCAGCCCCTTCACGTCGGCTTTGATGGCATCGATGTGCTGGCGTTGCGCCGTGGCGAGATACATCCAGTCCGAACGCCAGAATCCATCGGCCTCCTGGGAGAATTGCGCCGAATTCTCCGGCGGATTCTGCGCGCGCTCGTTGGGGTTCGGCGCATCTTCGGTCAGATCGGTGCCGTAGAGGATGCGATCCTGGTACTTGATCAAGAAGTTCCGCACCTTCGCATAATCCGACTTCGATTGGTATTGAACCTGGGTCATGCGCGCCGCCATATCCACGCTCGCATTGGGATAGGCATCCAGGAATTTCGCGATCCTATCGACGCTCCATTCAAGGCTCGCCAGGTGCGCACCGATGAAATTGAGCTTCGGATGCTTCGCCACGAACCGATCGCGCGCCGCCATCAGATCTTCGTAGCGCGGCATCTCCGGATGCAGGTACATGTAGTATTCAGGGTGCTCACGAAAATAACTTCGGTCGTTGTCAGTGGTCATGGCATCGAGCGGCAGCCAGCAATTCTTGGGCTCCGCCTGGTGCGCGATCAACGGGATCCCGCGCTGCTCGAGGTGCTGCATCACGCCATCGAAGCCCGGATCGTCCAGCATGATGTAATGGCCGTGCGCATCCTTCTCGACCATGCCGATGTTCTTCCACACCTTCACCGCGAGCGCGCCGCGCTGCACCTCCGAATCGATGTGCCGGATGGTGTCCGCCGTCCAGTTCGGGCTGCCGAAGCCCTTCATGGAAAACGTAGTGGCAAAATGAAAATGCTGCGGATCCTGGGCGAGCAGCTTGTGGGCGACCTCCGCCTGCAGCGCCAAGGTCGGAAAATCCGGATAGTCGACATTGATCGACAGAATCTCGAATCCGTCCTTGGCCGCAATCTTCAAGAACTGGCCGTCGGCGGTATTCACGTGCGTGTGCGCATCGAACTTGTGAATGCGCCTGAAGTCGGCGGTGCTGTACGGCGTTTCGGCGCGCGCAAGGCCGGCGGCCGCGACGCCGACCACCGCAACGGCGGCGGCAGCGACGGCGCCCAATGTAGCGCGCAGCATCGCGGCCCGGATCGGGTGAATCATGAGTGCATATCCTCGCTGTGAACGGCTCCATGCGTGCGCATCAATTGGGCGAGAGCCTGATCGCTCAACGGCGTCCCGGCGAGCTTGGCGGCATACAGCGCGGCTCCGGCACGGGGAGACAATTGGGGGGCGGCAAATTCGTAACACCGGGCGCTCCTGCGCAGGGCGGCCTCGAGCAGCGGCGTGAGCACGCTGTCCGGTCCAAACATGCCGCCCGAGTAGGACACGGGCAGGGGCACCTGCGCGGAAACGGCGAGTTGATCGCGCACCGCGTGCACGATGGCCGCGAGTTCCTCGGCCGCCCTCTCGTACAGGTGCCGCGCCTGGATGTCGCCGGCCTGAACGGCCTGCGCCACGAGCGGCGCCAAGGCGGCGATTTCGCTTCGAGTCATGGCCGGCGGCCCATAGACGGCGGCGCACACATCAAGGTCGGCGCGCAGTGCAAAGCGCTCGCGCATGAGATCGGCCAGGGGACCCTGGGCCGCCCGGCCATCGCTCATCTGCGAAAACAGTGTCAAACCCTCGCGCGCGATCCAATAGGCCGAGCCCTCGTCGCTGAACAGCTCGCCCCAGCCGCCGGCGCGCGCGCTGCGGCCGGCGAATTCTCCATAGGCGATGGAGCCCGTGCCGGCCACGATGTTGATGCCGTCGCGGCCGGCCAGGGCCGCCGCCCAACCGCACACCATGTCGTTGACGCAGCGATAGCGCTCGAGCGGCAGAACGCCCGCCGCGATCGCATCCAGGCGCGGCAGCAAGGCACTGTCCTCGCCATGCGCCGGCAGCCCGATGCAGGCGTGGGTGACATCGGCCGGCTGCACCGAGGCCTGCTGCAGCGTGGCGCGAATGCCCTCCTCGAGCATGGCGCGCAACGCGTCGATCCCCACCTCGAGATAGTAGGCCGAGCCCGCGCGTCGCGTCGCAAGCACGCGGCCCGACTCATCGATCAACAAGAAATCGGTCTTGGTGCCTCCGCCATCGACGCCCAGAAAGAGCCTCACCCGGGCGGATTCCAGGGATAAATGCTGACGCCCTGGACGACGCGATTGACGACGCCCCTGGCATTGGGCACGTCGGGCCTCAAGCCCAGCGCCCGCGATTGCTGAAAAGCCATGACTTGAGCGAATACCGCATAGGGAAAGCACAGGCCAAGATTGCTCGCCGACGCCGTATCGGGAACCACGATGGTATCGGGGTGCTGAGCATGCCCGACGCCGACGGCGCTCAATGCCAGAACGCGAGCGGCGATGCCATCGGCACGCAACTCATTGAGCACGTCCAGCTCGTAGCGGCGCGAGTAGGGATCGTTGCTGAGGAATAGGACCACCAGCGTTTTGCCGTTGACGATGGTCTTCGGCCCGTGACGAAAACCCAGCGGCGTTTCGGGGAGGGCGACCACCCGCCCATCGCTGAGCTCGAGCATCTTCAATGCCGCCTCGCGCGCCAAACCCTTGCACTCGTTGCTGCCGAGGTAGACCACCCGCTCGAAGCCCGAGCGTGCCAGGCTCCCCGCCACCGGAATCGCGGCCTGAAGCACCTGCGCCGCGCCTCGGGCCAGCGCCGCCGCCTTCAGCTCGGGCAACAGGCCGAACGCCTGCGCGGCCGCGAGCAGCATGCCGGTAAAGCTCGACGTCATCGCAAAGCCGCGATCATTGGTGTGCTCCGGCAGCAGCACGGCGTGGGCGTTGCGCGCGCTGCGCGCGTACCGGTAGAGCTCGCCTTCCTGATTGCAGGTCACGATGAGGTGGTGGCACTCGCGCGCCGCGCGTTCCGCCAGGGTGAGTGCGGCGACACTCTCCGGACTATTGCCCGATCGCGCGAAGGAGACCAAGAGAATGGGAGCGGCCGCCGTGAGCCAGCGGTCGGGGGAGCCGACCAGGTCCGTGGTCGCGATCGCCTGCGCATCGAGACCCGCCGCGCCTCAGGGCGGGCGCCAGGCATTCGCCGACAAACGAGGAGGTGCCGGCGCCGGTCAATACGATGCGCAACTCGGGCCGGCGCAGCAGCGGATCGAGAAAGGCGCGCAACGCACCGGCGCCCTGCGCCATGAGCTGTTCGATCTCCACCCAGACCGAGGGCTGCTGCGCGATCTCCCGCGCCGTCCAGTATCCGCCCGCCTGCCTCGAGCTCGGCCTGCGTCATTCCAAGATTGTCCATGCGGTTCCTTAAGTACTCACGGCGCGATTCCCCGGCAGAGCCGGATTGCACGCGTCCGCATAGTGGCGCAACACCTGCGCGACGCCCTCGATCGCCAGCTCGCGCGGCTCGTTTCTCAATCGGCCGGCGCGGATCGCGGCATATTGCAGGGGCAGATACTGGCTCACCAAGCTCAGGGGCACGTTTACGGCCGCCAGCCTCTCGAGCAGCTGAGTGCAAGCCCGCACGGCTTCCGGCGTGGTCCAGTAGTAGCGGATCCGGTCGCTCAAGCTGAATTGCAAATCGAATTGGCGGCGCTCGGCGTCGAGGTAGTACGACTTCCAGTACTTCGGGTCGCGCCGCATGGCCTCGAGCATCACGTCCTTGAGCGAATCCTCGGGCATCATACCCAATTCCGAAGCGATGTCCGACAGCGCCCACAGTGTCTCGCGCAGCGCGAAAGTTGCGCCCGGGCCGACCTTGAGAATGGCGAAGTGATCTTCGACCAGCGCCTTGAGCGCCGCGGGTGTCTGGTAGTCGGTGGAGTGGGCTTCGAACACCATTCCGGGGACCGGCACGATGCTGCGGCTCAGCGCCGCCGCCTTCGCCCGCTGATAGTCGATGACCTGATCATGATCGAACTCGACGCCGGGCTGCACCACCAGGCCGATCACGCGCTGCCACGCCGGCTCGAGCCCGTGGCGCACGAAGGCCGCGCGATGCGCTTCGATGGTAGCCCGGACCGCCTCGGGCGTGGTGACGGCGAGCTCGCTCAAGGTCTCGTGCGCGCCGCCGGGCACCGGCACTTCGGAACCGATGATGTACAGCGGCGGCTCGCCGCCCGAGCTGCGCCAGGCGGCCTCGGTGATGGAGCACAAGGTCGCCGTGCGTTCGGCGATCAGCTCATCCCCGAGCGCGCGCGGGTCGCCGGCGCAGGCCATGGAGCAGTCCAAGTGAATCTTGCGAAAACCCGCGCCCACGTATTCGGCCACCATCACCGACGCCTTGGCCAAGGCCGCCGCCGCGTCCATGGCCTGCCAGGCATTCGGGCCCAAATGATCGCCGCCGAGCACGATGCGCTCGCGCGGCAGCCCGATGGCATCCGCCTTGGCGTGCACGAGATCGCGAAACGCGGCCGGCCGCATGCCCGTGTAGCCGCCCTCTTGATTCACCTGATTCGAGGTGGCCTCGATCAGCGCCACTCCCTGTGTGTCCGCGGCCAGGCGCAGCGTCGCCTCCAATACCAGCGGATGCGCCGAGCACACCGAATAAATCCCGCAGGCGGCGCCGGACTTGTGACGATGGACGAGATCCGATAGCGCTTTCATGCGGCGTTCGCTCGCGGCCTTCTCTTCGGGCTCGATGGCGAGCAGCGTTGCGGCAATCACGGCCAAGCGCGATGCCGGCCAGGGTGATCGAGTTGGGCACGGCGCCCAGCACCAGCATGGACACGACCGCCGTGATCAACGGCGCCCCCGCATTGGCGAGCGGCGCCACCACCAGGGCCCTGCCATAGCGAAATGCGTAGACCAGCGTCAAGCGCGCCGACGGCATTGAGAATTTGCGTAATCGCCGCGAGCCCGGGGCCGTCCCAGCCATACTCGATGGGGACCGAGAAGTCGGTCATCCACAGCGCGACCGGAATCAGCAAAAGTCCCGTGAGCGTCATGTACAGAAAGATGTTCTCGGCATCCATGGTGTCGATTGGCGAGCTTCATGAAATACGCCTGCACACCCCAGGCCAGGAGAATGATCAGCGCATAGAAGAACCAGGCCACGCCCCGCCATGCCGGGCGCGGCCGACTCCCCGCCGGGGGTGTAATTGAAGAGCGGCAGGCGATCAGCGCCAGCACCACGCCGAACGCGCCCCGACCTTGCTCACCCGTTCCTTCAGAAACATCATCGACAGCGCGATGGTGATGACCGGCGACAGCGCGATGATGGGAAAGATCAAATAGGTCGGTCCGGTGTGCACGGCATGGAACAACAGCATCTGGCCGCCGGCGCCCGTCAACCCGATCAGCGATCCCAGCAATACCGACCGCGCATCCGCTCGATACCCTCCAGCCCACGCGCCGCATCGCATACAGCGCCGGCGGGATCATGGTCAGCGCCCACACCACGTACACCAGGGTCTCGGGAAATCCATGCCGCGTCGGAAATTCGGCGAACGCCCCCCAAACGCCCCAGAACCCGGTCGTGATCAGCGCGTACATCAGCCAGGGTTTCGTGGTCACGCGCTCAGAACCGGTACGAGGCGCCCACGCACGAAGCTGCGGCCGTAGGCGCTGTAGCCGTGCCCACGCCGCTGGCGTCCTGGCCGACGAGCTGGCCCGGCGCCCACGGCAACAGGGGATTGCCGTTGAGATAAGTGCGCGCAATGGCATTGGTGAGGTTCTTGCCTTCGACATACACCTCGAAGCCCTTGCAGATCCGGTAGTGCGCGCTCGCCGTCACCCAGGAGAACGGATCGGAGATGGCCGGCCAGCCCGGAACTTCCGTGCACTGCGAGCAGTACGTAGATGTAGCGGGAGGTGTAGTCCCAGTTGACGTCGGCGTTGAACGGCCCCTTGTCGTAGATCAGGCTGACCGAAAAGGTCGTCGGCGGCGCCTGGTTGACCGGGCCCGTGCGATTGCCGAACTGGTCATAGCCCTTGCTCCACGTGTGCGTGAACCTGCACGTGGGTGCCGAAGCCCATTCTCCAGGAAATGCTGCCAGGTGAGCTCGAAACCGGTGTAGGTCTCCTTGGCGCCGTTGGCCGGCGCGGTGATGGTCCAGAGGAAGGGCGTGCCCGGCACCGTGCCCGGCGGCCCGCCGACGTATTGCGTGGTGCCCAGATTGACGTTGGCCGTGGTCCCCGTGTAGATGTCGTCGATCACTTTCTTGCCGAACAATGCGCCGTTCAGCGCCGAGTGCGGCTGGTAATACCACTCGAGGGACAGATCCGCCGATCAGGCCTTGATGGGCTTGAGTCCGGCGGTGCCGGTGTAGTCGATCTGCGGCTGTGCCGTTTTCCGCATTGTTGGTCTAGTTCGGCGCCAGTTGATTGAGGTCCGGACGCGACATGGTCTCGGCCAGCGCGCCGCGCGAACTGCAGCTTGTCGGGCATGAGCCAGTAACTCAAGTTCAGCGAAGGCAGCGCCAATGTGTACTGCGCCTTCTGTGCGAACTGCCTGCGAGGAGCTGTACTGCACGTTGCAGGTCTGCGTCGAGTTGACGGTGCTCGGAGTCCACAGCGACAATGGGCGTCGACACCGCCGTGTTGGCGGTGGTGGCGGTGCGCACGCACCCGCACGCCCAGATTGCCCGACCAGTTCATCCCCGTTGAACGTCGCCTCGACGTAGAAGGAGGTGGTCTTCTCGGTCACATCGTAGGAGTTGAACGGATTGGCCACGGGCAGCGTGGTCGCCAGAAGTTGAACGGCGACGCGCATGGCAGCGGTGCTGCAAAAGTACGGGTTCGGCTTGCCGTTCAGGCTCTTCAGGAATCGCCAGCAGCTGGGCCGCGTTCAATTGCGGCAGGACCGACGGATACGAGCCGCCGGCGCCCTGCAGGAAATTGGGCGGACTGGTGAAGGAAATGACATTGAAACCCTGCGAGCCGAAGGTATACGGCGAGCATTGCACCGGGCAGCCCTCGGTGGTGTACAGCGAGCCATATTGGCCGGAGCCGTTGGTCCAGTCGTTGCTGATGTCGGTGCGCATTTTCTCGCGATGGCTTGTCACCGGCGCCGAACTGCAGCTTATCGAAGAACCCGAGCCCCACATCGTACTTGCCGTCCAGGGTGAAGGCCGTGATCTGATCGTGCACTGAATAGCCGTTCAGACCGTCGTAGTGTGTGGACCAGTAGTTGTTGTTGTTGAGAAAGCCCGAGTTCATCAGGGCGGTGTAGGAGCAGTAGCCCGCCTGCGTCGCGCTGGCGCGTGCCTTTCGGGCAGGCGGTCAGGCCGAGCTGGCTGGGCGGAATCATGACATTGAGGCTGGGCAGGCTGTGCGGAATGTCCGTGATCGTGAGGATGTCCGGGCGATAGGGCAGTCGCCGACACCAGGCCCGCCGTCACGAAGGTGTCCTCGCCGCCTTCGGGCCGATTGGCCGCCGAACGATAGCCGTCGAGGGTCAAGGATAACCTTCGATGTCGGCTCCCAGATGCCCTTCAATCCGATACAGCGTCGTGACGACATTGCGGTTGATGGTGTTGTTGACGATCTCCGGCGTGAAATTGGCCGACGTCACCGAGGTGACCACCCCGTTTTTGACCACCGGATTGTACCACGCCGTCGCCGTGCCGCATCCGTACGTCGGCGAAGTAATAGGACTGGTTGTAACCGATCTGCGGATCCTCCAGATGCGTCCAGAGCCCGTCGGCCACCAAGCTGAAAGGTGTCGCTCGGACGCCATTCCAGACTTCCTGAGAGTGCCTCGCGCTTCTTGTCGTCGAAGATCGACCCGAAGGTGATGCAGCAAGGCGTCGCCGCGAGCGGCACCGCATTCGCTCCGCCGGTAAAAGGATACGTGGTCGGCCCGTAGATGTTCTGGTTGTAGGCGTTGAGCGAATCGGTGCGGTTATGCGTGTCCGAATGCACGGCACCCGAGCAGGAATCCGAGCTGGCTGTCATCGAACGTGTCCGAGATGAACGCCGAGACCTTGCTGCCGTGTAAAGTCGACATCTCGTTGTAGTTGCCCTCGGCATGCAGCGCCGCCGTGAAAGCCGGGGTTGTCGAAAGGGCTCGCCGTGCGCAGGTTCACCGTGCCGCCGATACTGCCCTCGAGCGCGGAAGCCTCCGAGGACTTGAGCACATCGGCGCCCGAGATCACCTCGGAAGGCAGCACGTCGAAGGCCAGATCGCGGCCGTCGTCATCGGTGGCGAGAATGCGGTTATTCAGCGTCACGATATTGTATTGCGGGCCGAAGCCGCGCACGCTGACTTTCTGCCCCTCGCCGCCCGTGGTGCGGTCAATGGTGATGCCCGGCAGATGCTCGAGCGAATCGGCGACGTCGGCGTCCGGGAATCGGCCGAGTTCCTCGGCATTGATGGAATCGAGAATCACGGTGGCATTGCGTTTGACGTCCAGCGATTTCTCGAGACTGGCGCGAAGTCCGGTGACCACGATCTCCTGCAGTTCCGCCGAGTCGTCCGCCTTGCCACCGGTAGTCGCCGCCGCTGCTGCCGCCTCGTCTGAGGCAGCGCCGGCGCTGGTCGCCGTAGCGGCAAGGGCCGTCGCACCGATCGCCAACGCCAAGGGCAACCCGATCGCAATCAACGCGGACTTTATGTTCGGCACGTATCCTCTCCCTACACCATTTAGAATGGCTTATTGAATGAGTCGCAAGAGCTGCAAATTGCATGGGCAAACGCGCCCGGGAATCGCGAATCGAAAGTAAACGAAATAATAGTTGGCTAATTCACTTTCGTATTCTTGCTTTTGATGTTATTGTTATTTTCGAAGTTGTCAAGCACCTTCGATAAATTGCCAGCGAAAGAAAGGCCATGACAGTCACAAAGACCTCGCGACGCCAATTCGTGCAACTCACCGGCGGCTTGGCCCTCGCGCTGCGTCATGGGCTGCTGCCGGCCCAAACCGCCGAGGCTGAAAGCAGCCGCAGCGCCGTCGCCACTCTCGATGACGCCTCCATGCGCATCGAATGGGATACGAACCTGCAGGCGCGAGTGTCGCGCCTGGCGGGGCAGCAAGCGACTGCGATGACCGCCTGGGGACCGAGCGACTACTTGCTCGGGGCGGATGGCCGGCATCTCGCGAGCTTCGCGTTTCAACACCAGGCGCGCGCGGGCATCAACGATGTCAACGGCCCGGGCACGCGGCTCACCCTGTCCGGCGTCTCACCCGAGGGGATCGAAAAGACCATCACGGTGTCGCTGTACCAGCGCTTTCCCGGATTTGCCTTGTATCGCGTGTCGTACCGCAACGCCTCCGCCGCGGCGATCGCGATTCGCGGATGGACCAATGGCGACTTTCTGGTGCGCGAATCCGGCGGCGCCGCGCCCGGATTCTGGTGCTATTCCGGCGCGTCGTACGAGGATCGCCGCGACTGGGTGCGGCCGGTCAAGCACGGATTCACACAGGACAACTTCCTCGGCATGGAGGCCGCCGATTATGGCGGCGGCACTCCCATCGTCGATGTGTGGCGCCGCGACGGCGGACTTGCGGTGGGCCATGTCGAGACCACGCCGAAGCTGCTCTCGCTGCCCGTCCAGGAACAGCATGGCCCAGTGCGGGTGGCCGTGTGCTCGCGCGCGAAGAGTACGCTGCAGCCCGGCGCTCGCTTCCAGACGCACGAGACCTTCGTCGCGGTGCACGAAGGCGACCATTTCTCCACCTTGAGCCGCTATCGGCAACTCATGTCGGAGCGCGGTTTGACGCCCGCGCAGCCGCGAGCGGCTTCCTACGAGCCCATCTGGTGCGCGTGGGGCTACGAGCGCAGCTGCACGCGGGCGCTGATCGAGGGCACGCTGCCCAAGGTGCAGGAGCTGGGCCTGGAATGGGCCGTCATCGACGATGGCTGGCAGTCGAATATCGGCGACTGGAATCTCGATCCAGAGAAATACCCCGGCAGCGTGCGGGATATGACCGACTTGGTGGCGAAGATCAAATCCGCCGGATTAAAGCCCCGGCTCTGGTACTCGCCCCTGTCGGTGGCACCCGGGTCGGATCTGCTGCACGATCACTCCGACATGTTGTTGCGCGACAAGGAAGGGGCTGTGCAGAACATCTCCTGGTGGAATAGCTTCTACCTCTGCCCGGCCTACGATAAAACCGTGCAGTACACTCAGGGGCTGGTCAAAAAATTCATCGGCGACTGGGGTTTTGCGGGGCTCAAGATCGACGGCCAACATTTGAATGGCGTGGCTCCCTGCTACAACCCCGCGCATCACCATGCCCGTCCCGAAGAATCCGTGGAAGGGTTGCAGAATTTCTTCAGTGCGATCTATCAAACCGCGATACAGATCAACCCCGATGCCGTCATCGAATTGTGCCCGTGCGGCACCGCGTATTCGGCGTTCAATTTTCCCTACATGAATCAGGCGCCCGCCTCCGACCCCGAGTCGTCCTGGCAGGTGCGTCTCAAGGGCAAGACGCTCAAGGGACTGATGGGTCCGAGCGCTCCGTTCGCGGGGGACCATGTCGAGCTCAGCGACAACCACGATGATTTCGCATCCACGGTGGGCGTCGGCGGCATCGTGTCGACCAAATTCACCTGGCCCATGGATCCCAAGCCCAAGGATTCGTTTCTGCTCACGCCGCAGAAGGAAGTCGAATGGCGGCGCTGGATCGCGCTCTACAAGGCCAAGATGCTGCCCCTCGGAATCTATCGCGGCGAGCTCTACGATATCGGTTTCGACAAGCCCGAGGCTCATGCGGTCGAGAAGTCCGGCCGCATGTACTATGCCTTCTACGCCCCTCACTGGAGCGGCGAGGTGGCACTGCGCGGCTTGGCGCCCGGATCCTATCGGGTACGCGATTATTTCAACGATCGCGACCTCGGGCAGGCGTCCGGCGTGAATCATCGGCTGCCGGTGACATTCGAGCGCTTTCTGTTGCTCGAGGCCATTCCGGCATGACACGCTGTCCCGATGCAGGACATTAATCTCGAAGGCACCCCCGCGCGTGCGCGGGAGGGGGCGCCCGAGGACACCGAGCCTGGGCTGCTGGTCGCGGAACGCCGCCATCGGATCGTCGATCTGCTGCGCGAGCATGGCCGTGTCACGGTGGACACGCTGGCCCTGCGCTTCGCCACTTCTCCGGTGACGATTCGCAGCGATCTGACGGCGCTCGAGAAATCCGGCGCCTTGGAACGCACTCATGGCGGCGCCCTCTTGCGGCGTGACAACGACGATCAGCCCCTCGCGGTCAAGCGAACGCTGCATCACGCCGAGAAGGTGCGAATTGCCCAAGTGGCGGCGGGACTCATCCAGGACGGCGAAACCATCGTTCTCGACTCCGGTACCACCACCGCCGAGATCGCGAAGCAGATTCGCAAGCTCGACGTCAGATCCATCAACGTCATCACCAACGCCTTGAATGTCGCCACCCTGCTCACCGACGTGCCGGCAGTACGGCTCATCATGCCGGGAGGCATTCTGCGGCCGGAGTCGAGCTCCCTCTCCGGCCACATGGCCGAAGCCGCCCTGGCGAACCTGCAGGCGGATCGGCTGTTCCTCGGAGCCGACGCCTTGGACCCCAGCCGCGGGATCATGACGCCTCATTTGCCGGAGGCTCAGCTCAACGCCAGGATGATCGCGATCTCGCGACAGGTCATCGCGGTCGCCGATTCCTCCAAATTGATGCGCAGAAACATCTCCCTCATCGCGCGGGTGGAACAACTGCACATGCTGATCACGGACAGCGGCGCGGATCCGGCCGTGGTCGAGGAATTACGGCGGCGAGGGGTCGAGGTTCGATTGGCGTGAGCCTCGGAAGAAGGGATTTCATCAAGAACACGGTGGTGGCCGGGTTGGCGACCACACTCGCCGGCACTTCGTTGGCGACGCGGTCGCGGATTTCGCCCAAACGCAAGGTCATCGTCGCGGGAGCCGGCATTTCCGGCCTGTGCTGCGCCTACGAATTGATGAAAAAGGGACACGAGGTCGTGGTCCTCGAGGCCAGCGGCAGGCACGGAGGCCATGTGTTCACGGGCCGCGACGGGCTCTCCGACGGTCTGTATGCCGATTTCGGCGCGGACCATATCACCCAGCCCGGCTACGAACGCCTCTTCGCCTATGTCAGAGAATTTGGCCTGAGCGCGATTCCTTATCCGAATGCGGAAGGCTCGGCCGCGGCGCCAGACGCACATCGCCTGAAAATGATCTCGGGAAAATTCTATACCGAGGAAATGCTGGCCGATCCCGCCGTTCTCAAATCCCTCGGCTTCAGCGCTCGAGAGGCCGCCTTCCTCTCGGCCCACCCGTGGCATGAGTTGAGCGGCATGTTCCTGAAACCCCTCCTCGGCAAATTCACCGACGAGTTCCAGCCTTTCGGGGTCGGGTACGACGAGCTGGACAAGATTTCCATGGCCGATTTCTACCGGCAACGAGGCGCCTCCAAAGCCGCGCTCGGCTACCTCGGCGGCGAGGATCAATCCGCCCTGTTTGGATTGTGGGGATACGCGGTGATGGGCATGCGGGGTATTCCGCTGTCCGAGGGAGATACCTATCACCTGAAGGGCGGCAACCAGGAATTGCCGACGGCTTTTGCCCGGCGCTTAGGCGACCGCGTGAAACTCAAACACCCCATCCTTGCCATTATGCGCAACGAATCCGGCGTGACCGTGACCTACAAAGCCTACGATCATGCGGAGGAGAGGCAAATGAGCGCCGACCTGCTGGTCAATTGCATCCCGCTCACCCTGTTCCGGAATATTCCGGTAACTCCCGCTCTCTCGCCGGAGAAGCAGTACGTCGTCGACAATATGACCTATTCCTCCCATCCCTTTTTTGTGTTCGAGGCCAGCTCCAAATTTTGGCTGGACGATGGCTTCAAGAGCATCAACATGGAGTTCGAGCATCCCGACATCTCCTCCATCTGGCAGGAGACCAACGAGGTGGACACGAAGCGCATTATTTTGAAGGCCTATGCACCCGGCGGTGTCTCCGCGCAACGAGGGCTGGCGGCTTTCAGGGAGGTCTATCCTGGCAAGCACGACACCATCGTCCAGGCGCTCAGCGTCGATTGGACCCGGGACAAGTACTGTCCCACCTGCGAAATGCTGCCCTTCCCCTTGGGCGAAATGCACAGGTTCTGGCCCCAGATCCTCGAACCCGACGGCAGAATTTATTTCGCAGGCACGTACGCCGATCCCTTGAGCCGCGGCATGGAATCCTGCATCCGCTCGGCGCAACGAGTCGCCGTCGAGATCGATCGCCTCGCCTCGTCGGCGGCATGACTCTCGTCAGCGCCAGGGGTCCGCGCAGCAGAGCTCTCGTGCGCAACTGGGCTCTCGTCAGCGGCAGGGCTCAGGGCACGACCTGCCGCGCAGCATCTCGCTGCCTCCTCGTCGCCGGGCTTTGCGTCGCGCTGGGCACGGCCTTCATGGGCGGCCCCGCCCGGGCCGGCGAGGCGGCGCCAACCAATCATCCACCCGTGGTGAAGATCCTCTTGCCCAAGGCCGACAGTGTTTTCGAAGGCAATTCGCTGGTGCGTTACGAGATCAGCGTCTCGGACGAAGAAGATGGAGATTCCAAATTTCAGGAAATCCCCGCCAACGAGGTATTTCTCGAAGTCAGGTATTTGCCGCAGGCTTCGCAGGCCATAGCCCTATTGAATCAAGCGCCCAACAGCGATCCGCGCGGTCTGGAAGGGATCAAGCATTCCAATTGCCTGAATTGCCACGCCTTCAATGCCAAATTGATCGGACCCTCGTTTGTCGATATCGGCAAACGCTATCCGTACTCCGCATCCAACGTGGGCATCCTCTCCCAGCACATCCACGACGGCGCATCCGGCGTCTGGGGCAACGTCAAGATGCCCAGCCACCCCGAACTGACTCAGACGCAGACCGAGGACATGGTGAGCTGGATTCTCCAACATGCGGCCGATCCCGATACGAGCTATATGGCGGGCACGGAAGGCACGTTCCGAATCAAGGACGCTGCCGACTCTCCCGGAAAGGGCAAGGGCATCATCGCCCTCATCGCCAGCTACACCGACCACGGCCTCAAAGATGCGCCGGAAAAAAGCCTGCGAGGCCAGGACATCATCCTCATCCGAAATCGCTAGCCCGCTGCGTTGCGGCCGGCTGGACGGATACGCGCCTGTCCTGCGCTAATTCGCCTTGCCGAAGGAGCGCTCGAGGAACATCTCCACGCGGCGACGGGCATCGAAACCGTGCCAGGCCTCGGTCGTTGGGATGCCATAGATGGCTCTGCCCAGCGGCCCGTGATCGTCTCTCGGGTAGGTCACTAGATCCACCCGTACTCCCATCTGGCGCAAGGCGTGGTACATCTCCTCAGCCTGACCGAGCGGATCGGTGGTATCCGCCTCGCCTTGCAACAGCAGGAAGGGGGTGCGCGCCGTGCCGGCGCCGGACAAGGGGCTCTGGCGCCAGGCATCGGAGGCGTGTTCCCAAGGCTTGCCGAAATACCAGCGGTCGTACCAAGAATCCTCTTCCGTCCCATATTCACTGTATTGGTCGATGACCGGCGCGCCGCTGATGATGGCCTTGAAGCGATTCGTCTTGCCTTCGACGAAGCCCGCCATCTCCCCGCCATAGCTATAGCCCATCAAGGCCATGCGGCTGGCGTCGATGGGCGCGCTTTTCACCAGGTAGTCCACCCCGGCCATGATGTCGCGATAATCCGCGCCGCCCAGATCATTCTTATTCGCCGCCGCAAAGGCGGCGCCGCGCCCGGTGCTGCCGCGAGGATTGGTGCGCAATACAGCCCAGCCATGTCCCACCAGAAAGTCGGCGAACGGGCTGTAGTTATCGATGTAGTCCCCCAGCGGGCCACCATGCACTTCCACGATGAGAGGTACCTTGGCCGCCGCGGCCTGCGGCGGCAAATACAACAGCCCCTCGATCGCCAGACCTTGGTTCTTCCACTGAATGCGCCGGGGGACCACGCTCTTGAGCGGCGCAGGGCTGAGTGCTGGGGTGTTGAGCTGCCGGACCGGTCCAGAGAGTTCGCGAGCGAAGTACAACGCCGTGGGATGGCCCCCGCCGCTGCCGAGAAATAGCCAGCCGTTGCGCTGCAAATTGGTGCCGACCCGTGAAACTGCGTTCACCGGCAAGGAGGGCAAACCACCTGCCTTGGCCTGCGGTGGGAAGCGGCCGATTTTGAGATCCTCGCCCTGTTCCACCGGTTGCAGGATGCTGCCATCGGCCAGCGGCTGCAGCGGCGCATTGCCAACGATCGACCCAGCGAATCCATCGCTGAGATTGCGCACCGTCTTGGAAGCCAGGTCATCCAGATACAGATCATCGTAGCTCGGTGGAGCATCGCGCTTGGCCTGCGCCAGGAAAACGATGCCCTGACCATCCACGGACCAGACCGCCTGGTCCACCGTTGCCGGAATCTCCGTCAGCCGCGCGGCATGCGGCAAGTCTGTCATCGAGACCGTCCAGGCAGCCATGGCCGGCCCGAGTTCACTGACATTGCCGGGAGCCTCCGTCAGTGCCAGCAGCCGGTCACCCTGTTCACGCCAGGCCAGCGCTTTGACGTCGATCGGTACCTCCGTCGGCGTGACCTTGCCGGTCGCCACCTCGAGCAGATACAGGCGCACCCCGTGCGGATCGTGGTCCACCCAATTGGCGTCGGCATGGGCTTCCTTTTGCTTCTTCTCGCCGGGCGTTTCCGGATCGTGCGCGCTGAAGGCAATCCACTTGCCGTCAGGCGACGCGGAAAAGCTTTCAATGTCGACCTCGAGCGCCTCCTCGTGACTGCCCGTCGCGGCCTTTGCCGGGGGCGGCGCTTCGTCGGCCTTTGCCGGGGGCGGCGCTTCGTCGGCCTTTGCCGGGGGCAGAGCATCGGCGGCCTTCGATGCGTCGACAATCGCCGGCACCTTGATATCGAAGAGCTTGGCCTCGCCCCCGTCCATGGGCAGGGAGAACAAACTGCTGTGTTCCCCGCGATGGGCCAGGAACAAAATGCTGCGCCCATCCGCCATCCATTGGCCGGAATGCTCACCATGCTTGTCAGCTTCGGGCGAGAACGTCAATTGCCGAGGCGCGGCGCCATTCACATCGATCAGCCACAAATGGCTCTTACCGCCGTCGGCCGGCGACTCGGTGATCTGCACCAGCGCACTGGCGCCGCTCGGGGACAGCTGCG
Organism: uncultured Gammaproteobacteria bacterium; assembly: GCA_963837435.1. Classification (GTDB taxonomy): domain Bacteria; phylum Pseudomonadota; class Gammaproteobacteria; order Steroidobacterales; family Steroidobacteraceae; genus Bog-1198. Next base: position 10,729 of record CAWINJ010000002.1, on the reverse strand, counting down.
GATCCGAGATCGCGCCAAGGTGTCGCATCTGCTCGTTGGTCGGAAACGCGGGGGTCTGATCGGCCTGGGCTCGGGCCGAGATCAACGCTCCCAAGGACAACCACAGCAGCGTGCGAACCGGCATTCTTGCGGCAAGGATCTTCACATGGGGCTCCCTATCGATACTGCGGCGATGATACGCAACGCGCGCTTCGAGGTGACAACATTCGTGCGTCATTTCGCGGCGGCGGCAAGCCTCGCTTCCACTCGAGCCGACCGGAGCATGGAGACCGCGGCATAAATGACCACCACGACCACCAACCAGCGCATCAGCGCCAGATGCGACGCCACGGCTGTCACCAACGGAAAGGCGCACAGGGTCCCGACCACGCCGCCGATCGACAGGCCGAGCGCGCTGCCTTGCGAGAATCGGCCAGATTTTACAAACCCCATGCTGGCGACGGGGATCAACAGGCCGTCGCTGCCGATCATGATCGGGTATGCGGCGATGGGGTGCATCCCCAGAAATCCCAATAGGACCATGCTCGGCGCGTAATTGCCGATGCCGACGCACATGAGCGCGCCGAGCACGAAGTTGGCGGCGACCGCGACCACGAATCGCCAGCCCGTCAGCCCCATCATGGCGCCCGCCGGCGGCAGCACGCCCAAGTTGGTCATCGCGAAAAAGACCGCCGCGATGAGCAAGGCCACGCCCATGAACTGTTGAATGGCCCGGCGCCGCATGCGGCTGACGATCCCCGCACCCAGCCACGCGCCCAAGGCGGCGCTGCCGATCATGCAGGCTAGCAGCACCGGTTCGACCCCGGTCGAGGTGACAAAGAGAAAGGAACCGACAAAGGACGGCACCGCGTTGCCCACGTTCAGCGTGCCCGGGATCAGTTCATCCGCCGGGTGGCCGCGCAGCTTGAAGAGCGCGGTAATCTGGGCGTAGTTGCCGATACCCAGCGTATCGAGAAAGTTGGTTCCCACCCCGATGGCGATGTCTCCGGCGGCGGGACGCCCGGCCAGCCGACGACGTCTCGTCGTCACCACCCAGACCACGATGCTGCTGACATTGACTATGATCAGCGCCGCATAGAGAAGGATCCGAGCACTCAGCAAGACGTTGCTCCTCGACACGCCGGCGCTTGCAAGCCCTGTTCGCAGGGTCGAATGGCGGTCATCCTAGCAGCTAATGGCCGCGGGTTGCGCGGCCTGCGGGCTGATGGATTCCAGCCGCCGCAGCCCATGTCATACGGACGTCATGGGGACTGACTTGAATGGATGGCTCAATGTTCTGCTCCGCCGAACCGAAAGGATGACGAATGCCCCGTGCCGCCCTCGAGCCGAGATCTCCCAGCCCCCTGCCTTTTTTGCTGTGGCCCCTTGTCTTCTTCCTCTCGCCCATTTCTTTCTTCCTGTCGCCCCTGGCAGGAGCGGCGACCCTCGCCGCTTGGAGTCAGTACGGCGAGCAGGGCAGGGTCGAGGCGCGACTGGTCACGGATGAGCCGGCGTGCCCGCCCCTGATCGCCGACGGCCAATCGCTGCCGATGACCGAGCGGGCAGCGCCCAGCCGCGCATTTCCCATCCGCGTCTGCGTCGCGGCCATCCCGGCGGGCGCCAAACAGCTCCGCGCCGGCGGCCGGGACTTGCCGGTGCCGGTCCGCCGGCCACGCCATATCGTGGTGTTCGGAGATACCGGCTGCCGGCTGAAGGGTCCGGTGGTCCAGGATTGCAATGACGAGACTTTCTGGCCCTTCCACAAGGTGGCCGAGCACGCCGCCAATGAACATCCGGACCTCATGATCCATGTGGGCGACTACCTGTATCGAGAGTCGCCCTGTCCGCCCGCCGACCGGCGCTGCTCCGGTACGCCGTGGGGCGACAACTGGCCGACCTGGAACGCGGATTTCTTCACCCCGGGCGCCCCGCTGTTGAGCCGCACCGTGTGGCTGATGGCGCGCGGCAATCACGAAGACTGCGATCGCGCCGGCACCGGCTGGACCACGCTGCTCGGGCACGATCCCATGAAGCCGGACTGCGATCCCCATGAAGGCCCGCTGCTCGTCGAGCTGGGCGGCGTGAAACTAGCCGTGCTGGATGACAACGACGCCGCCGACAAGGAAGTGAATTCCACGGCAGCCGAAGCGCTCAAGCGCGACATCGCCGCAGCCATGGCCGCCCAGGCCGACTGGCTCGTGACCCATCATCCCTTCCGCGGCATTTCCAAAGCCGATCGCGGCGGCGGCGCCAAGCACATGGAAGGCGCCAACGCCACCCTGCTCGCAGCCCTGGCCGGTACCGACGAGGCACCGCTGACCCTGATGCTGGCGGGTCATATTCATAATTTCCAAATCGAAGACTTTGCCGGCACGACCGCGCCACAGCTGGTGATCGGCGAAGGCGGCGATGATCTCGACACCGTCGTGCCGCCGCGGCTGACCGGCCTGATCACCGGCGGCAAGACCGTGACGCAGGGCATGTCGCTGCCGGGATTCGGCTACGTGGTGATGGATCGCGTCGGCCAGGGTCAGGATTGGAAAATCACCGTGCATGCGGCCGATGGCGGCGTGCTGCGCCATTGCTCGCTCACGGCGCGCAAGCTCGCCTGCCGTGCGGCCACGCCCTGAGAGGCGCCGGCGGCGTCGAATTCACTGCTTCAGCGCCACCCAAACCACATCGCCCGTGGTGGTGCCGATATTGCCCGACTGGTGCTCATCGCCGATATCGATCGGATCCATCCAGGCAACCAGGCCGTCCGCGGCCGACCCCGGCATTCCCCGCGGATTTTCCTTGGACTTGGTCAGCCAGTGGGCACCTTTGATGAAAATGTAAAAGGTATTGGGATTGTGAGCGTGAACGCCCTCCCATTGCCCCGGCTTCAATTGAAAGCGCTGCACGATCACCCACTCGTTCTCCAGGAGGTCCTCCCCGGGGACATTGGGATAGTTCAGATACCCGAACTGTGCCGGTGCAACCGCGGCCGCCGCCGATGCCGGCTTGATCGTCGCCCACAGAAGCTCTATGGGAGCGGCGCCGGTGTTGGTGCTGCCCGCATCGCGACGCGCATGATCGTCCTGCCAGACGACTCGCGCATCCGGCCACAGCGTCGATCGTCTCGTGTCCACGGACCTCAGTACGCCGCCCTTCACGACAATCATCAGCCGATGGCCGGCGTGAAAATGAACTCCGGTCGACTGACCCGGTTGAATGATGAAGCGTTGGACCAGAACCCGCGGGTTCTCGAGCACGGTGACGCCGCTCACGCCGGCGTAAATTGGTTCGTGAGTGTCCTGCTCCGATGTCAGCGCCTCTGCGCGCAGCGCGCAACAGAGCATCGGGCACGCCGCCAGAGCGAGCAGGATCAGCCGCCCAAGCCTCATGAAATTCCTCCCATCATGAAACTCCTCCCACCAGCGTCAGCAAGCGCACTCGCCCGTAGCTTTTGGCAAGACTGGTGGTCCCCACATAGGAGCAGTGCATGGCTCCGGCGCCTTCGAGACTGAGCTGTGCCGCGAAGGGTTCGGTCACGAACACCCCTCCCGGCGGCGCGACGGGCACGATGCGGGCGGCAAAGGACAGCTGTGGGCCGAAAATAGAAGGGGTTTCCTCGACGGGATCGAATCCCTGATCGGCGCGGCCATAGTGAACGGCAATTCGGAAGGTCAGGCGGCGGCCGGGCTCGAGCTCTTCGGCCAGCTGCGCCGTCGCCGCCTGCATTTCGAGCGCCGCGGAGGCGGCGGCGGTCGCGGTGCTGAATACCGCATGCACGGCATCCCCCCAAGTCTTGCGCAATACGATGCTCTGCGCATGCCGCCGTAGCACGGCAGCCGCCGTCTTCGGCAGCAGGTCGGTCCAATATCGCTGGGTATCGGCGGCATTCAACGATGAATAGCTGACGGCGTCCGCAAACAAGAACCCATACCGCGAGCGATCCTCCGCTCCGTCCGCCGGGGAGGCGATGGCGGCGCGGATCGAATCACGATCGGCATCGCGATAGGCATACCACCGGCCATGGGATCTCGCGAGCACCACCCACGGCGCACGCAGCGCATCCGCGTGGCCGAGCGATAGCCCGAGAGCCGCCTCTGCGCACACGCGATCATGGTCATCGCTCTCATCGAGCAGCAGGCTCGACCAGGTGTGCGATTCGCTATGACCGGACGCATCGCGCCGGGATCGAGGCGCGGCGGCGAGGGACTGCGGTCCCTCAGCCGGTGCATCCGGATAGATGACATGCAGCTGGATCCCCCGCGCGGCCAGCTCCCGCCAGCCGCTCTGCGGATCGCTGCCCATGCAATAGGCGAGAGCCGGCATATCCGCATCCGCCATGCTCGCACCGCTCGGCGGGGCAGCCGGCAAGTACTCGGCAGCGAGCACCAACCCCACCGGAGGCCGATACCAACTCTCGATGAGGGCGGCGCATTCCGGGCGAACCGCGCTCAAACGCCGCATTTGCAGCAGGGTGCGCGAGCGGGCCCAGGAGTTCTGGCGGCACAAGGGATTCGCGCCGGCGACCGCACGCGCGAGCAGGGCTTGATCGCCGCGCACCAGCGCCGCCTCCGCGAGCGTCGCCCAATGAAAATAGGCCGCCTGCTCCTCGCTCGGCACATTGAGCTCGGTCACCCGCTCGGCCACCGAGCCGGCCAGGTGAACGGCGCGCTCCTTATCGCCCGCCAACAGCCACAGCAGCGCCGCGTTCTGGCGGCTGTAGTTCCCATCGGTGCGCTCGGCGACGAGTTCATAGGCTTCCGCCGCCTGAGCCAGCATCGCCTCGGTATTGGCACGGCCGCTGAACGCCAGGTCCTTGAGCAGGCGCGCCTCGAGCGCCAGGAAGTCCTCGTTGGCGGTCGCACACGATGAGGCCGCGCTCAGCGAGGTGGCACGAAAGGCATCGAGAGCGGCCTCCGTCGAGCCGCAGGACGCCAATGCCAGGATCGAGAGGTGCTCGAGCGCCTGGGAATCCGGCCAGCGGTGCAGCGCATCTTGCGCGAGATCGAAGGCGGCAACGAAGTTTCCCCTTCGCTGCAAGCGCCACGCCGAGGCCAGTGCGGCCTCTTCATCTTCAACTGAATCGACGAACACTGAACGGCTCCTCTCGGGAGTGGCAGCGTACAATGCCGCACTCATTCCCGCCAGAAACTAGAAATCAGTGTTTGCCGTATCGACAAAGATGCGTCGCATTGGCCCCGTGGTCAATGCGACGCCTGTCCCGGAACATCAGCGCACAGAGGCCACGTTGATGAGCTGCGCGATGCCCGCGTGCGCGTTGTACTCGTTGGTCAGCTTCGGGCTATTCACCGAGTGCACGCCCGTGAATATCGCCTTGTCGACGCATGCCTTTGCCGCCGCGGCCTGCGCGAGCTGCCGAGAATCCACATCGCCGCAGACCTGTTCGGCCGCATTGCGGATGCGCTTGTAGAGCACGGCAGCGCCCGCCTGGGTGTTGAGGTTGAGGTCCGCGTAGCGAACCGTACGAGCCGCCTCGTCCGCATGGGCTACGATCGTGACGGAGGCAAGGCAGACCGCCACGGTGGCGGCCATGGTGACGTTCCAGATGTTTCGTGTGATGGCGTTCATGACTTTCTCCTGGGTTTCAATGAATGTTCTATCGTCGGAAGTCATGTTGAACGCATCGGCGCCGCTCTTCTGTCAACGCCTTGACACAAGCCTTACAATCACCGCCCAGCCCCCCCCGGAGCGATGAATGGCCCTTAGCGTACGCACCGTTCTCGAGCGAAATCTGCTGTTTCGCGGCCTTCCGCCTGCAACCCTCGAGCAGATCGCCCGCCTGTGCGTGCGCCGCACTTACGAGCGCAACGCGGTCATCTTTTCGCAGTCCGATCCGGGCGATGCTCTTTACGGGGTGGTCACCGGCAGAGTGCGGATCAGCGCCAGCTCGGCGAGCGGCCGGGAGGTGTTCCTGAACATCATGGAGCCCGGCGACACCTTTGGAGAGATCGCCCTGCTCGACGGCCATCCGCGCACCGCCAGCGCGAGTGCGACGGCCCCGTCCGACCTACTCATCGTCACGCGCGAGCAATTTCTCGGCTTGTTGGCGCGCGAGCCCCGGCTCGCCGAGCATCTGCTGCGGCTTTTGTGCACGCGCCTGCGCTGGGTGAGCGGCTTCGCCGAGGAGTCCGCATTGCTGTCCGTGCCCGCACGGCTCGCGCGGCGCCTGCTGTCGCTCGGCAAGCTGCACGGGCACGAGACTCGAGCCGGAATCGAGCTCAAGGTCTCGCAGGATGAGATGGCCCGCTTCCTCGGCCTCTCGCGCCAGATCGTCAATCAATACCTGCAGACCTGGAAGGCGCAGCGCTGGGTCGACCTGGGACGCGGCAGGATCATGATTCTGGACGGCCCCGCGCTCGAGGCGGTGGTCGACGGCGTCGGTGCTGAACATCCTTGAGATTGCGGGTACCGTAACGCCCCATCTGTACTGCAATTAAATCGAACAATCTGCATCTGTACCTATAGCGCCGGCGAGCGTAATCTTCCTACCCATGAAGATCGCTAAACCCATGCTGCTGGTCTCCACCCCTCTCGGCATCGTCTGGGGACTCGTCGACGCCTACCGCCAGACCGGCGGCCTGGTGCTGTTGATGGCGGCCATGATGGGGGTGGTCGGCGCCGGCATCGGCATGGTCGTCATGACCATTCGCCGCGAGGAGGCCGCGGCGCGCGCGGCGCGGGCAGGTTCGCCGAGCGCTGCGGCCAACACCATGGCGAGCCTCACGAGGAGAACCTGAATCATGCCAAGCGAATTCAAAGTGCTGATCGCGGCCGCCCTGCTGGCCATCGTCGCGAGTCTCGGCAAGGCGCTGTTCCACATGAGCACCAGCCCTGAACAGTCGGAGCAGACCCTGCGCGCACTGACCATGCGGATCGGCCTGTCGGTGGCCATGTTCGTCCTGCTCCTGGGCTCCTGGTATTTCGGACTGATCGCGCCGCACGGCGTCGTGCGCTGACCTATCATGGGCGTTCGGCACAGGCCAACGCCCATGAAGTTGTACCAAGAGCTCACCCAGCACATCGCGATGCTCATCCGCGAGGGCACGCTGCGCACCGGCGACCGCGCGCCCTCCGTGCGGGAGTTGTGCCGCAATCGCGGCGCCAGCCCGGCGACCGTGGTGCACGCCTACGAATTGTTGCAGGCGGACGGCTACCTCGAAGCGCGCCCACGCTCGGGCTTCTTCATCAGCAACGCCTGGCGCAATTCTCAAACCGAGCCGCGCCTCGCTCAGCCGGCGCGCAAGCCCGCCCAACCCGATGTGAGCAACCTGGTATTCGAGGTTCTCGAGGCCATGCGCGCCCGCGACGTGGTGCCGCTCGGCTCGGCCTTTCCCAGCCCCGCCCTCTTCCCTCTGAAGCAGCTCGCCCGTCATCTCGGCGTGAGCGCGCAGCGCCTCGACCCCTGGAGCACCGTAGAGGATCTACCGCCCGGCAACATGAAGCTGCGCCGGCAGATCGCGCAGCGCTATCTGCTGGCAGGCGCGCGCGTTCTGCCGGAGGAGATCGTCGTCACCTCAGGTGGGCTCGAGGCGCTCAACCTCGCTCTGCAAGCCGTGACCAAGCCGCGCGACGTGGTCGCGGTGGAATCGCCTTGCTTCTACGGCTGTCTGCAGGCCGTCGAGAATTCCGGGCGCCGTGCGGTCGAGATTCCGACGCATCCGCGCGAAGGTGTCGATGTGGACGAGCTCGAACGGGTCCTCGATCGCGAGCAGGTTCGCGCCTGCTGGTTCATGACCACGTTTCAGAACCCCTTGGGCGCCGCCATGCCGACCGCCGCCAAGAGCCGGCTGGTCCGGCTGCTGGCCGCGCGCGACATTCCTCTCATCGAGGACAATGTCTACGCCGATCTTTACTTCGGCGAAGAGCGCCTCGCACCGGCGAAATCCTTCGACCGCAAGGGACTGGTGCTCGACTGTGGCTCGTTCTCCAAGAGCCTGGCGCCCGGCTACCGCCTCGGCTGGGTGGCCGCGGGCCGGTTCGCGCCGGAAGTGCTCAAGCGCAAGGTCATGACCTCGCTCGCCACCAGCGTTCCGATCCAGGCCGCCATTGCGGATTATCTCGGCAGGGGGGTGTACGAGCGCCACCTGCGCAAGCTGCGTCATACCCTCGAATCCCAGCAGGCAGCCTACCTCGCGGCGCTGGCGAAATGCCTGCCGAGCGGCACGAAATGGACGCGGCCCGCCGGCGGCTATCTGCTGTGGATCGAGCTGCCTGCCGCGGTGGATGCCATAGAGCTGCATCGCGCGGCGCTCGAGCATGGAATCAGCATCGCGCCGGGCCCGATGTTCTCCGCGCGTCGGCAGTATCGCAATGCCATCCGCCTCAACTACGGACACCCCTGGACACCCAAGGTTGACGCCGCCATCAAAACGCTGGGCAGGCTGATCCGGGACCGCGTCGCCGCGCGCTGATGACAGCGCCGATGGTGGCGCCAATAGCGGCGCTGATGGCAAACGCCTGAGGCTCTCGGTGCGCTGGAAAGGATGCCAGGAAAGCGAGATCGTCGCCGCCGGCCTCATCGGGCCGCGCGAATGCCGCGGCCGCGCTCATGAAATCTCCGATACTCCTCGTCGGGTACCAGGGCGCCGCCGGTGGTCCAAAGAATATGCGTGGCGGCGTTCATGTGCTTCTCCATATGATGATCCGACAAGTACTGCCGGCCCGCCGCCGATTCAAGCAACCAACCGGGACCTCGCAAGCCGGCGGCGGCCGAGGGCTCGATTCTCAAACCTTCGCACTGCTCCAACTCGTACAGGTCCTCGAAAAGCTGCTCATCGGGCACCGTGTAGACGCCGGACACCAAGGGCCGCATCAGCGGTGCCACGAACTCGGATGCGCGTGCGACCGCCAGTCCATCGGCTTCCGTGCGTCCGTCGAGGCCCAGCTCTCGGACGGACAGGGGCCGATCGTGCGTGGCGGCCAGGCGGACCAGCATGCAGGGCGCAGCGACCGGCTCGGCAAAGAAGCAGTGCACGTGATCCCCGTACAGGCATCGCAGTCCATAAGTGACCCCGCCGGGTGCGCCGCCCACCCCACAGGGCAGATAGACACAGAGCGGATGTTGCGCGTCGACCTGGATTCCCTGCGCTTGCAGCTGCTTCTGCAGCCGCAGCGCCGCGACGCTGTATCCCCAAAACAGCTGCGCCGAGTTCTCATCGTCCACGAAGTAGGCATTGGGCAACTGTGCGGATTGCTCCCGGCCCGCGGCGACGGCGGCCGGGTCACCCGCGTGTTCGACCACCTGCACGCCTCGGTCGCGCAGACGCGCCTTTTTCCAGGCTTGGCATCCGCGGACATGTGCACCGTCGTCTGAAAACCCAGGGCAGCCGACATCACACCGATACTCAATCCCAGATTCCCGGTCGATCCCACTGCCACGTGATGGCGTGCGAACAGTTCGCGCGCGGCAGGCAGCGCCAGCATCAGTCGCTATCGGCGGCATGCATCAGACCATGATGCAAGGCCAAGGTCTCGGCGTGCACCAACACTTCGTAGAGGCCGCCGCGCGCCTTGATCGAGCCCGCAATGGGCAGCGTGTGATCCGCCTTGATGATCCAGCGACCCAGGCCGCCTCGCGCCGGCATCATTCCCCGCTGCAACCGGTCGGCCGGCAGCAGCGGGGATTCAATGATGCCCTGACTGTGGGTAGCTCCGGAAAGAGCCTTTTCAGAACCACTGCATACTGGGACAGCCGAACCTCGGCGTCGTACATTCCTCGAGGATCGAGCGCCGCCGCGATCGCGCCGGCATCGAAGGGGCGCCAGTGCTCGTTGATCCACAGGAGGGGGGTTCTGCGCGCGAGCGAACTCTGCAGAGCGGCGGGCAGCAGGTCGCCGCTCCGATGAGGGTGCTCGCTCATGCGGGGCCGCGCGGCGAGAGCAGGAATTGCCGCATCGCCTTCACCACTCGCGCGCGGGAGGTGAGAAAGAAGCTATCGTGCGCGCCCGGGACCAAGAGGACTTGCACGCCGGCCAGTTCCCGCCGTACGCGCGCAATCGACTTGACCCGAAATGGCGCCATGTACCGCTGCTCCCAGGCGGACGCCTGTTGGCGCCGCTCACCGTCCGCGATGTGCAAGTCCAGCATGGATGCCGCGAAGATGGCCAGCGCCGGTGCCCGCACCCGCCGGTAGTCGCGTGGCGGGTTGGTCCACAAAGCAGCAAAAAGTGCACTCATCACTGCTTGCGGGATCCTCGGTTGCACGCTGCCATCCGCGCGGATGAGCACCGATTCTCGCAGATAGGCTTCGATGCGCCGCATATCATCGAGCTGCGGGTAGTCGATCGCCTGTTCGTAGGCCACATAGGCATCGAATAACTTATCGCGGCAGCGGGAGTATCGAGCAAGATTTGCGGCAGTGCTTGGAATGCCGCCTTGTAGTCGGGATCCCCCCAATCGTACCCGCCATCCAGATAGACGAGTTTGGCGACGCGATCGGGATGCAAGGCGGCCATCGCGGTGATCTCGTTGCCGCCCAGCGACCAGCCAACCAGATTCGCCTTCCGGGATCTTGAGCGCGTCCATCAGGCCGCGCAGGTCTTCGGTCAAGGTCGCGGTATCGTAGGGAGGCCGGGCTTCCGATCGCCCATGACCGCGACGTGCATAGGCAATCACATGGAAACGATCGGTAAAGGCCGGGGCCAAATCGTCGAACACGTGCGGATTGTCGCCGCTGCCGTGGAGCAGTATCAGTACCTGTCCCGTGCCGCCCCAATCAAGATATTCGAGCCTGACGCCG
>CAWINJ010000001.1:0-171755 GCA_963837435.1 uncultured Gammaproteobacteria bacterium | reverse complement strand
ACCGCCGTCCGGCGCGACTAGCGCGATGTCCTCGACATCGAGTTCTCCGGCGGCGGAGCGCAGCGTCACCTTTTGCACCTTGGCGGGCACATTGTCGAACATCAGGATGAATCGCGCGCTCTTACCGTAGCCGACGTCCAGCTGGTCGCGCTGGTCTCCGTCGATATTCAGGAAAAATCCCTTGCTGCGCTGATGCCGATCGCCCCGGTCATCCACGATGAATGTGTCCTTCCAGACATCGGAGGCCAGAACCAGAGTATCTTTCTGATTTTGATTGATCACCTGGTTGACGCAGGCCACTTGTGCGTCCTGGCGCCCGCAGCCGAATACGATCAATTGCGTGGTCTGCGATTTCGCGGACCCCAGCGCGCCATCCGGAAGCCCCTGCTTCGGCGCACTGCTTGCACCGGCGCCGCTCGATTTGCCGCTGAAGACATTCGACAGGGCGCTCGACACCTGATTCATAGAACTTTGGCCGGCGGTCGAGGCGCCCGGTCCCGCGCCGCTCGCTCCGGCTGCCGCCCCGCCGCCACCGGCGGAGGATTTGGATCCGCCTGATTGGCCGCCGGCGGTCCCGGCGCCGGCGGAACCCCCCGTGCCGGTGCCGAATATGGCGCCGAGAATACTGGCCAATTGATTGGAGCCGCCCGCACTGCTGCCGCCGGCGGCACTCCCCGTTCCGCCGGCGCCGCTCGCAGCTTGAGTGGGGGAGGGAGCGGCGGTTGCTGCCGGCGCCAACGCCTGCGCCTTGGCGGTCGCGGCGCCCAGCGCGGGCATGGCGGCAACGGCCGCCGATTCCGACCAGCCGGTCTCCACGGCAGTCCGTTTGCCGTTGCGGATTTTGGTAGCCATGACATTGATGAAATTATGAGCAGCCGCCGCATCCTTGGCCGGCAGGCAGCCGACGATGCCTTTGTAGGCATATCGCTGCTCCAAGAAGGCGAGGAATCCGCTGCGAAAGCCTTGGAAGGAGGCTGCCGGCCCCTGCAATACGCCGCTGAAATACACGGTCGGCAAGTTTCCCGGGGAGCCGCATACGCCGAATATTTGCGGGGGAGGCTTTGCCTGCCCGAAGCACAGTGGAGGACAAATAACGGCCAGCAGGCCGACGGTCAGCCGCATTTCTTTTCCAAGCACGCTCGTCTCCCTTCGTTCACGCTTGTGAACCGGCATCGCCGGTTCGTTATCGATGCAATCAGCCGATACTGAAGCGAAAGTATGACAAGATGATTTGGCCCGCAAGCGATTAGTGATGCGCCTGCGGTGATGTGCCTGCGGTGGTGCGGCCGGCGCTGGATGCGCGGCGGCCGCGCGGCGAGTGTGGACGCACGTTGCGGCGCGGCTTAGCCGCGTTTGATCAGCCCGTGGCGTTTTTTGCCGACCGACAGGCGGGCGGTGCCCTGCTCGCCGAGATCGGCGCCGGTCACGGTGGCGGTGACCGACTGAACCGGCCGGTCGTTCAGCTTCACCCCGCCCTGCTCGATCAACCGCCGCGCGTCGCTTTTCGAGCTTGCCATGCCGAGGGCCAGGACCACTTCGAGCACCGGCATGGGCGCGCCGGAGTGGAGAGTCACGGTGGGCAGGCCCTCGGCCGCGGCGCCGGAAAAGGCTCCGGCAGCCGTGTCGGCCGCTTCGCGGGCGGCGGCATCGCCGTGGCATAGGCGCGTGGTTTCGGTGGCCAGGATTTTCTTCGCCTCGTTGATCTCTGCGCCCTGCAGTTTCTCGAGCCGGCCGATCTCCGTCAGCGGCAGATCGGTGAACATGCGCAGGAAGCGCCCGACGTCGCCGTCCTCGGTATTGCGCCAATGTTGCCAGTAATCGTAGGCCGACAGCCGCTTGTCGCTCAGCCACACGGCGCCGCTCGCCGTCTTGCCCATCTTGGCGCCCGACGAGGTGGTGATGAGCGGCGAGGTGAGGCCGAATAATTCCGTCTCGCGGACGCGCCGTCCGAGCTCGACCCCCTGCAGGATATTGCCCCACTGATCCGATCCGCCCATCTGCAGCGTGCAGCCGTAGCGCTTGTTCAGCTCGACGAAGTCGTAGCCCTGCAGGATCATGTAATTGAATTCGAGGAAGGTGAGCGGCTGCTCGCGCTCGAGCCGCAGCTTCACGCTGTCCATGGTGAGCATTCGATTGATCGAGAAATGCCGCCCGATGTCGCGCAGGAAGGGTATGTATTGCAGCCCCGACAGCCACTCATCGTTGTTGGCCATCACGGCGCCCGTCGGAGAGTCATCGAAGCGCAGAAAATGGCCGAAAATCTCGCGAATCCCGGCAATGTTGGCATCGATCTGCCGGTCGGTGAGCAGCTGCCGGGTCTCGTCGCGACCCGATGGGTCCCCGACCTTGGTCGTGCCGCCGCCCATCAATACGATGGGGCGGTGGCCCGTCTGCTGCAGGCGGCGCAGCAGCATGATCTGCACCAGGCTGCCGACGTGCAGGCTGTCGGCCGTGGCATCGAAGCCGATGTATGCCGTGACCGGGCCGAGGAGCGCCCGCTGATCGAGCCCCGCGGCATCGGTTTGCTGATGAATGTATCCGCGCTCGGTGAGAGTGCGCAGGAATTCGGATTTCAATTCAGTCATGTTCGAACGGATCAGTCAGGGGAGCGGGCCGGTCGCCGCCGCGTTTCGCCGATCACACGCCGCGAATCGAACGGACCCTTCCCTGAGTCTGCTCCGTCCACCAAGCCTCCACGTTTGCGGTAAGGCCGGCCAGATCCAGACCCGCCGCCGCCAGGCAGGTTTCGCGCGAACCGTGCTCGATGAAGCGGTCAGGTATGCCGATATGATGCAGCGGCAACTGCACTCCCTCTGCTGCGAGCAGTTCACCGACTGCGGCGCCCGCACCGCCCATGACGGCATTCTCTTCGATGGTGACGATGGCGCGGTGGCGCCCCGCAATCGACAGGATGAGGTTTCCATCCAGCGGCTTGACGAAGCGCATATTCACCAAGGTTGCATCCAGGCGTTCGGCAATCTTGCGCGCCGATTCGAGCAGCGTGCCGAACACCAGAATCGCCAGGCCGCTGCGGCCTTCGCGCCTGGTCTGAGCGCGGCCCACGGGGAGTGCGGTCATCTCCGCCGCCACGGCCGCGCCGCATCCCGTCCCTCGGGGGTAACGGACCGCCGAAGGGGCCGACAGAGTGGTCGCGGTGTACAGCATTTGGCGGCACTCGTTCTCGTCCGCCGGCGCCATGACCACCATATTGGGAATGCAGCGCAGAAAGGTCAGGTCGTAGCTGCCCTGATGCGTGGCGCCATCGCTGCCGACGAGCCCGGCCCGGTCGATCGCGAATACCACCGGCAAATTTTGCAGGGCGACGTCATGAATGAGCTGATCGTAGGCGCGCTGCAGAAAAGTAGAATAGATCGCGACCACGGGTTTGAGCCCTTCAGCCGCAAGGCCCGCGGCGAAAGTAACCGCGTGCTGTTCGGCGATCGCGACGTCGAAGTAGCGAGCGGGGAATCGTTTCGAGTACTCGACCAGCCCCGAGCCTTCGCGCATCGCCGGCGTGATACCGACGATACTGGGGTCGCGTTCCGCCATGTCGCACAGCCACTTGCCGAAGATCTGCGAGTAGGTCGGCCCGGTGCTCGCCTCCTTGAATATCATGCCGCTGGCCGGATCGAAGGGGCCCGGTCCGTGCCACTTGATCGGGTCCGCTTCGGCGGGCGCATAGCCCTTGCCCTTGCGGGTCACGACGTGCAGGAACTGCGGCCCGCGCAGCTTCTGCAAGTTGCCCAGGGTGCTGACCAGGGCCTTCACGTCGTGCCCGTCGATGGGCCCGATATAATTGAAGCCCATCTCCTCGAACAGGGTGCCCGGGAGCACCATTCCCTTGAGGTGTTCTTCGGAGCGCCGCGCAAGTTCCCACACCGTGGGCATCTGGCTCAAGACCTTCTTGCCGCTCTCGCGCAAATGCGAGTACATACGTCCCGACAAGGCGCGGGCCAGATAGTTGGAGAGCGCGCCTACGTTCTCTGAAATCGACATATCATTGTCGTTGAGGACGATCAATAGATCCGTCGGCAGCGAACCTGCATGATTGAGCGCCTCAAAGGCCATACCCGCCGTGAGCGCGCCGTCGCCGATGATGGCCACGGCACGTCGATTCTCTCCCTGTTGCGCCGCCGCAACAGCCATGCCCAAGGCGGCGCTGATCGAAGTACTGGAGTGGCCGACCCCAAACGTGTCGTATTCGCTTTCGGAGCGAGTCGGGAAGGGGGCCAGGCCCTGGTCCTGTTTGATGGTATGCAGCCGATCGCGCCGGCCCGTGAGCACCTTGTGCGGATAGGCTTGGTGGCCTACGTCCCAAACCAGCCGGTCATGGGGGGTATTGAAGACATAATGCAAAGCGATGGTGAGCTCGACCGTGCCCAAACCGGCGGCAAAATGACCTCCGCGAGTGCTGACACTGTGGATCAGGAAGCGCCGCAGCTCCTGGGCCAGCTCCCCCAGCTTGGCGGCGGGCAGACGGCGCAGATCCGCCGGGGAGTGGATGGTATCCAGCAAGGCATATTGTTCAGTCGGTGCGGTCATTTGGGGCAGTTTATACTGTGGCGCTGCCCGAGTGGCAACGACCATAGACTAATGTTGCAGTTTTGCAGCAGGGCTAACCTGGTAAGATGCTGCTATTATCGCGGGTTTCCGAGATGTGTCCGCATGGATTCCGTCAGTTCAGATGAAGTCTATCAAGACCAGATTCTCCCCCATGTTTCGCGCACTTTCGCGCTGACCATCCCGCAGCTGCCCATGGGGCTGCGCACCGCGGTGACCAGCGCCTACCTGCTGTGCCGCATCGCGGATACCATCGAGGACGAGCCGGCGCTCTCGCCGCCGGAGACCTTGGCTTTTTTGCAACGATTCAGCGCGGTCCTGGGGGGGCACGGGGATGCTCAGGTCCTGGCCCGGGAGATCGAACAGCGGTTGTCGGACCGGACCCTGGCGACGGAGCGCGAGTTGGTCAGCAACATGGAGCGCGTGCTCAGAGTCTTGGCGCGTCTCAACCCGACACAGCGGGCGGCGATTCAGCGTTGCGTGGAGCTCATGTGCTTTGGGATGCCCCGCTTCCAGTTCAGCGCGAGCCTCAAGGGTCTCGCCCATTCAACGGACTTGGACGATTATTGCTACTACGTTGCAGGAGTCGT
Organism: uncultured Gammaproteobacteria bacterium; assembly: GCA_963837435.1. GTDB lineage: Bacteria > Pseudomonadota > Gammaproteobacteria > Steroidobacterales > Steroidobacteraceae > Bog-1198. The sequence goes on along the minus strand of CAWINJ010000001.1, from coordinate 166,605 downwards.
CGGCGAAATGCTGACCGAGCTGTTTTGCGATTATTCGCCGCAAATCGCCCGACACCGTCCCGCGCTGTCCGCCATCGCCGCATCCTTTGCGCAAGGGCTGCAAATGACGAATATCCTCAAGGACGTGTGGGAAGATCGCAGCCGCGGCGCCTGCTGGTTGCCGCAGGACGTGTTCACGCGCCATGGGGTCGAGCTGGCGGAGGTGTCGAGCGAGCCTCATGATCCGCGCTTCGCGGCGGGCTATCTCGAGCTGGTCGGCGTGGCTCATGCGCATCTGCGCAATGCGCTGGACTACACCTTGCTGATTCCCGGCAAGGAGATGGGGATACGCCGCTTCTGTTTGTGGGCCATCGGCCTTGCCGTGCTCACGCTGCGCAAGATCGAGCGCAATCCGAGCTTTACCGCCGGCGCGCAAGTCAAGGTGAGCCGCTCCGCGGTTGCCATGACCCGCGTGCTGACCAACGTCGGGGGACGCAGCGATTGGGTGCTGCGGCGCCTGTTCGCGCAAGCCGCGCGCGGCCTGCCCCTCGCGCGCCTCTCGGATCTGCAGCGGCCGCGCCCGAGACCGGCGGGTCTTCAGGAGGCGGCGGACGGTGAACCGGAGCGCCAGCTGCGCCGCTCCTATGGGAATTCGGGATCGTGAGCCGCATCGCGCCCAAGCCGGTCCCGCACCCGGCGCCGCAAAACGATGCGCGCGGCGACATCGTATCCCACACCCTCAGGCGGGTGACCGATTCGCCTTTGGATCGCGCGGTCGCGGATGCCCGCGACGCGCTGCTGGCGGCCCAGGACGCGCAAGGCCACTGGTTGTTCGAGCTCGAGGCGGACTGCACCATCCCGGCCGAGTACATCATGATGATGCACTTCCTCGACGAGATCGATGCGGCGCTGGAGGTCAAGCTCTGCCGCCACCTGCGCGCCGCGCAGGCCGAGCACGGCGGCTGGCCGCTCTATCAGGGCGGTGACTTCAACATCAGTTGCTCGGTCAAGGCCTACTACGCGCTGAAGCTCGCCGGCGACAGCCCGGAGGCGGCGCACATGGCGCGCGCGCGGGCCGCGATTCTGCAGCATGGCGGAGCCGCCCGGGTCAATGTCTTCACTCGGATTGCCCTGGCGCTGTTCGCGCAGCTGCCGTGGCGTGGCGTGCCCTACATTCCCGTGGAAATCATGCTGCTGCCGCGCTGGTTCCCCTTCCACCTGGACAAGGTGGCCTACTGGTCGCGTACCGTCATGGTGCCTCTGTTCATCCTGTGCACGCGCAAGCCGGTCGCCAAGAATCCCCGCAAGGTGCACATTCGCGAGCTGTTCACGACTCCGCCGGAGAAGGAGCGCGACTATTTCCGGCGTCCGGGACTGGTTGCCAAGGCGTTTCTGCTGGCCGACCGGCTTGGCCGCATGATCGATCCTTTGATTCCGGCCCGCATGCGCGAGAAGGCGACCCGCCTGGCAGAAGCCTGGATGCTCGAGCGGCTCAACGGCGAGGACGGGCTCGGCGCCATCTTTCCCGCCATGGTCAATGCCCTGGAGGCCATGGTGATTCTCGGGTACGCCGCGGACGATCCGCGCCGCCTCACCGCGAAGCGCGCCTTGCAGAAGCTCTTGGTCGTCGGTCCCTCGAGCGCTTACTGCCAGCCCTGCGTCTCGCCCATCTGGGATACGGCCCTCGCGGTTTTGGCCATGCAAGAGGCCGGCGATGCCGCCGCATCCGACGCCTCGATTCGAGCGCTCGACTGGCTCCGGGAGCGGCAGTTGCTCGACGAACCTGCGGATTGGCAGGTGAATCGCCCGGGGTTGGCCGGCGGCGGCTGGGCATTTCAGTTCGCCAATGGCTACTACCCGGATCTCGATGATACGGCCGTGGTCGTATGGGGCATGCATCAGGCCCGCGATTCGGCGCGTTACACACACAGCATGCACCGCGCGCTGGATTGGCTGGTCGGAATGCAGAGCAGGAACGGGGGTTTCGCCGCCTTCGATGCCGACAACACCAGCTACTACCTCAACATGATTCCCTTCGCGGATCATGGTGCGCTCCTCGACCCACCCACCAGCGACGTGACTGCCCGCGTAGTGACCGTGCTGGCGCGCGTCGGGCGACCGCAGGACAAGCCGGCCCTGGAACGTGCGCTCGCCTATCTGCGCGAAGAGCAAGAGGCCGACGGATCTTGGTTCGGTCGCTGGGGCACCAACTACATCTACGGCACCTGGTCGGTATTGACGGCGCTTGCGCAGGCGCACATCGGTGCCGAGGATCCCGCCGTGCGGCGTGCAGTGGACTGGCTGAAGCTCAAGCAGAATGCGGACGGCGGCTGGGGCGAGAGCAACGATACCTATGCACAGGCTCCCGGCGAACCGGGCAGATTTCCGAGTACACCGTACCAGACTGCCTGGGCGCTGCTGGGATTGCTCGCCGCGGGCGAGGCACGGTCCGATGCCGCGCGGCGCGGCGCCGAGTTCCTGATCCACACGCAGCAGGCGAACGGATTGTGGAGCGACTCGAGTTTCACGGCGCCGGGGTTCCCGCGGGTCTTCTATTTGAGATATCACGGCTATTCCGCCTATTTTCCGCTGTGGGCGCTGGCGGCTTACCGCACGCTCACGCACCGCGGAACCGCTCATTGAATGGGGTGGGCGTCGTAGCGGCGCTCGAGGCGGAGGCGCGAACCCTGGGGTCGGCGCAGCGGCGTCATGATGGCTTGTCCTCGCTGCGCGACGGAGCCCTGCTGGCCGTCGGCGGCATGGGTGCCGCGGCCGCGGCGGCGGCGGCGCGCAGGCTCGTCGATGCCGGAGCCACGGCGCTCATGAGCTTCGGGCTGGCCGGCGGCCTCGATCCCCGCTTGGGTGCCGGCAGCGTCGTCCTGCCGACCGAGATCATTTCCGGCGATGGCGCGCGATTCCTGACCTCGGCGGGATGGTGCGGGCAGCTGCGCCTGGCCATCGCCGGACAGCGGCCGGTTGCCGCCGGCAAGCTTCTGACGGTTTCGCAGCCCATGGGCCGGATCGAGGAGAAAGCCAAGGCATTCCGCGAGACCGGCGCCGCGGCGGTGGATATGGAGAGCTTCGGGATTGCGCAAGTGGCTGCGGATCGCGCTCTGCCGTTCGCGGCCGTGCGAGTGATCGTGGACGCCGCCGCGGACGTGCTGCCGCCCGCGATCATCGCGGCGAGCGGAGGGGGTCGCTTGCGGATGGGGCGCCTCATCGGCGGACTGGCCGTCTCGCCTTGGGATGTGCTTGCCTTGATCCGTCTGGTGCGGCGCTATCGAGCCGCGACCCGCTCACTCGCGGCTGTCGCGCGCGCCGATCTGCTGGCGCCGCTCGGAGCCGGGGCACGCGTTGCATGAAGGCGCTGGTCACGGGTGCGACCGGGTTCGTGGGCGCAGCCATTGCAAAGGCGCTGATTGCCGCGGGATGGGACATCCGGGTACTGGCGCGCGCCGGCTCGGACCGCGGCAATCTGCAGCAACTGGCCGCGGACGTCGCAGAAGGGGATCTCAATGACCCAGGCTCGCTCGAGCGGGCGCTCGAGGGTTGCACGGCTTTGTTCCATGCCGCGGCCGACTATCGATTGGGCGCACGCGATCCCCGGCCGCTGTATCTCACCAATGTCGAAGGCACGCGCAATATCCTGAGCGCCGCCCGCAGGGCCGGCGTGGAGCGCACCGTCTACACGAGCAGCGTCGCGACCGTCGGCATTCCCGCGGGCGGCGCGCCGGGCGATGAGCGCACTCCCGTGGGCTTGATCGACATGATCGGCCACTACAAGCGTTCGAAGTACCTGGCCGAAGAAGTGGCGCGCGATGCGGCGCGGCTTGGCATGTCGGTGGTCATCGTCAATCCATCGACGCCGGTGGGTCCTGGCGACATCAAGCCCACGCCGACCGGGCAACTCGTTCTGGACGCAGCCTGCGGGCGCATGCCCGCGTACGTGGATACGGGGCTCAATATCGTGCACGTCGATGACGTCGCCGCCGGGCACCTAATGGCGTACGAACGCGGCAGGGCCGGCGAGCGCTACATACTGGGCGGCGAGGACATGACCTTGCGGACGATTCTCGCGCAGATTGCCCAGCTCGTCGGGCGAAGGCCGCCGCGCATCCGCCTGCCGTATGCCGCGGTCCTGCCCGTCGCTTACGCGGCGGAGGCCCTCGCCATGGTTTCCGGCCGCAGCGGCCGAGTGACGCTCGAAGGCGTGCGCATGTCGCGCAAGCGCATGTTCTTCTCGAGCGCCAAGGCGGCCGAAGAATTGGGATATCGCTGGCGGCCGCCGCTCGAGGCCTTCGTGGATGCGCTGCGCTGGTTTCGCGAGCGCGGCCTGCTGAGCTGATCGGGCCGCCGATCGCCGCGGCCGGTCACCGCGGCTGTGTGCCGCCTGCGCGCGCCGGCCGCATGAAACTGCGGGCCAATCGCGCCAGGGCCGGCACCGCGAAGGGCCGCAGCAAGCGCCGATCGTAGAGGCGCATACGCCGCTCGTTTTCCGCCAGGCAGATGTCGATCAGCTCGGCGACATCGATATCGTCGCCCACGGATTTCGCTCCGGTCACGGTGAAATTGTTGTCCTGCGCGCCGCTCTCCACTCTGCGCGCGATGCCGATGCGTTCCCAGATGAGAAACGCCCAGACGGCCAGCACTTTCAGCTCGAAGAAAGGCCGCCGCCACAGGGGCATGGTGCGGCGATGCCACGCGGCCCAGTTGACGAAGAATAGAATGTGGCGTGCTTCTTCTTGGATCACCGGTTCGAATGTATCGACCAGCGCTTCGGGAAAAAATCCCGAACGCTTGGCCGTCTCGAACAGGCCGAAGGCGAAGAAGCTGTCGATGCACTCGCTGTAGCCCGTCACCATGAAGGCCCATTCCGGATGGCCCTGCACGGCATATGGCGGCTCGGGCGCCAGCTCGATTCCATAGGCGGCAACGAGATTCGAGAGCACGTGCTTGTGGCGGCCTTCCTCGAATGCATTGAGCTCGATCGCCTTGCGCAGCAGCGGGTCGGGCGTCACCGCGGCATAGGACGCGACATTGAGCCGGGCCTTGCCTTCGGTCTGGACTGCAATGTCCCAGATCGGCAGCTTGACCAGCCGCTCGCGCGTCGGTGCATCGAGCTCGGGCCAATCGATCACCGCCGGCTTGTAGGGATTGAAGGTGTCCAGCAGCGTACGGCAGAACAGGGTCTTGTGCTCATCGCTGCCGAATCGAATGGGCCCCTCGGCAATGGACTGCCGCGCGCCCGCGGGTTCTGGCATGGTCGTCGGAGAACTCATACGCAAACTCCGTATGCATTGCGGGAGAGGCATTCGACAGCGCGCATGGTGCGAGGTTCGCGGCGGACGGCGGCGCTGGCGCCCGACTTTCGCATGCGGCTATCATCCTGCCATGGATGAATTTCATGACAGTCGCGCCGCGGGCGCAAGCATCGGCGCGGACGGGGATTCCCTGATTTTGGTGGACGCGGCCGACCGTGACATCGGGCGCATGGGCAAGGCGCAGTGCCACGAGGGCCGAGGCGTCCTGCACCGGGCGTTTTCATTGCTGATATTTAATGCCGCCGGCGAGCTCCTGATCCAGCAAAGGTCGGCGTCCAAGCGGCTATGGCCCTTGTATTGGTCGAACAGCTGCTGCAGCCATCCGCGCGCCGCCGAGAGCATGGAGGCGGCCATCCATCGCCGGCTCTACGAGGAGCTCGGCTTGCGCTGCCCGCTGCATTTTTTGTACAAATTTCAGTATCAGGCGCAATTCGACAAGACGGGCGCCGAGAACGAGCTATGCTCGGTATTCATCGGGCGCAGCGGCGATTCTGTCAAAATCGACGCGGAAGAGATTCTCGCCTGGCGCTGGGCCGGTCCCGAAGCGCTGCAGGTGGAAATGGCGGCGGTGGGCTTTGGGAACTTTACCCCGTGGTTCAGGATCGAATGGCATCGGGTCTGGCGGGACCACCGCGCCCAAGTGCTCGGATTGCAATCAGAATTGGGCGAAGAGGCCGGCTCGCGGTAAGATAGCGCATGGCAATTCCACTCCTTCAGATGTACAAGGTTGCCCGCTATATAGCGGGACGCAAGCTGCGCGGCGACAAGCGCTATCCACTGGTGCTCATGCTGGAACCCCTGTTCCAGTGCAACCTCGCCTGCTCGGGCTGCGGCAAGATCGATTACCCGAAGGAAATCCTGCAAAAGAGGGTGAGCGTCGAAGACGCGATGCGCGCGGTCGACGAATGCGGCGCACCCATCGTGTCCATTCCGGGCGGCGAACCGCTCATCCACAAGGAAATGCCGCAGATAGTCGCGGGCATCGTGGCGCGCCAGAAATTCGTCTACCTGTGCACCAACGCGATTCTGCTTTCCAAGCACATCGATGAGTATCAACCCTCGCCGTACCTCACCTTCTCGATCCACCTGGACGGCAATCGGCAGCGTCACGACGAGTCGGTGTGCCAGGAGGGGGTGTTCGACAAGGCGGTGGCGGCGATCCAATTGGCCAAGGCCAAGGGCTTTCGCGTGACCATCAATTGCACCTTGTTCAACGGCGAGGATCCGCAGGACGTGGCCGAATTCTTCGACACCGCGACTCAACTCGGTGTCGAGGGGATTACCGTATCGCCCGGGTACAGCTATCACCATGCGCCGAAACAGGATGTGTTCCTGGGGCGCAATGCCAGCAAGCTGCTGTTCCGGAATATTTTCAAGCTGCGTCGCCGGCCCTCCGGCATCTCGTGGTCGTTCAATCACTCCGCGCTATTCCTGGATTTTCTCGCCGGCAACCAAACCTACCAGTGCACGCCCTGGAGCAACCCGACGTACAACTTGTTCGGCTGGCAGCGGCCGTGCTACCTGCTCTCGGACGAAGGGTATGCGCCGAGCTACCGATCGCTGATCGAGGACACCGAGTGGGACAACTACGGCGTCGGCAAGAACCCGCGCTGCGACAACTGCATGGCGCACTGCGGCTTCGAGGGCACGGCGGTCAACGACGCATTCAGCCATCCGCTCAAGGCGCTCACGGTGTGGATGCGCGGACCGCGAGTCTCCGGCGCCATGGCGCCGGACCTGCCCATCAAGTATGCCAAGGATGCACGGCACGGCACCATCGCCGAAATCCCGCTCAGCGAGATCAAGCGCGTGAGCAGGGAGGGCACATGAGGCGGGAGCCCGGCGGCGGCCCGCGCGAGTGAACGAGGCAGCCGATCTGCGCACCCGGGTGCAGGACGACTCTGCGAGCACCGAGACATTCGGGGCGCAACTCGAGACCTGGCGTCTGCGCATGGAGCGAGCGCTGGCCGCGCGGCTGCCGGAATCCAGCGTGGTGCCCGCTCGACTGCACGAGGCCATGCGCTACAGCGTTCTGGGCGGCGGCAAGCGCATCCGGCCGGCGTTGCTGTTCGCCGCGGCGCGCGCCGTCGGCCTGTCGGAGGACGAGGTCGAGGCCGCGGCTTGCGCCATCGAGCTCGTGCACGTGTATTCACTGGTTCACGACGATTTGCCGGCGATGGACAATGACGACCTGCGCCGCGGCCGGCCGACCTGCCACAAGGCCTACGATGAAGCCACGGCACTGCTGGTGGGCGACGCTCTGCAGCCGCTCGCGTTTCAATTGCTCGCCACCGATCCGGCGCTGCCCGCCTCGCCGGCGATTCGCCTGCGCTTGATCGACTTGCTGGCACAGGCCAGCGGTACCTTCGGCATGGCGGGAGGGCAAGCCATCGATCTGGCCGTGCAAGGCACGCGGCTCGACATCGGTCAGGTGGAAGACATGCACGCCCGCAAGACCGGAGCGGTAATTCGGGCCAGCGTGTTGATGGCGGCCGAGTGCGCGCCGCCATTGGACGCCAATCTTTATGGGGCGCTGACTCGCTTCGCCACCGCCGTGGGCTTGGCTTTTCAGATTCAAGACGACTTGCTCGACGTGATGGGCGATGTCTCGACCCTGGGCAAGGCGACCGGCGCAGACAGCGAACGCGCAAAACCGACGCATCCGGCCATCATCGGCATCACGGCATCTCAGCAGCGGGTCCATCTCCTCCACAGCCAGGCGATCAATGCGCTGGCCCCCTTCGGCGAGCGTGCCGACTCGCTGCGCTGTCTCGCCCATTGGCTGCTGTCGCGGCAGTACTGATTCGAAAGCACGCCGTGCGCGGCCTGTTTGCGGCCTGGGCCGCCGGCTGCGCCGGGACTTGCATTGCGGCACCGGCGATTGCCGCCGAATCGACCTACACCATCGAGACGCTCGACGCCGCGGCGAATCCGACGGTGAACGCCGTGACCGACGGTTCGCTGGACGATAGATTCGAGCCGCTGGCGCAATCCAGACTGCGCAGCCGCGCCGGCTCGTTTTGGCTGAGGATCAAATCCGCGGATAACTTCATGCCGGCCGGCATCCCGGTGGTGGTCATGCACGCGGGCCGGCAGACCCAGGCCGACTTGTTCGCGGCGCGGGGCGGCGCAGCCGTCGCACTGCCGCGAGCCGCGCAGCTGCCGGGGTTTCGCGGTACGCAAGACACAGTGTATTCGTTGGTCGAGGGCCTGACGGCCGGGCAGAGATTGTACGTACGCCTCAGCATCGCGAGCGGCGACTCAGAACCGGTCAGCTTTTCCAGTTCGACGCTCGATCGCACTCTGGCGCGAGGCGCCGAACACGCACGCATGATCGCCCTGACATTCGGCGCGTTGATGGCGGTGTCGCTCGCCGCGCTGCTGATTTGGTTCGTGCTGGCGGATCGGCTGTTCATTTTGTACGCGACGCTGTTTTTCCTGCAGGCGCTATATGTGACCTATCTGTCCGGACAAGGTTTCGACTGGCCATGGCTCGCCTATGCCCGGCCGCTGACCTCCTTCGCGTGGAACGTGCCGGTCGGATTGAGCGGGGCGGTCGCGTGTCTGTTCACGCGCGAGATCGCCGACCTGAGGCACTTTTCGCCCCGAATCTATGCGATGTTCGGTTGGTTCGCCGCGGCGTTCGTGCTCATCACCGTCGCCAACCTGGCCAAGCTGCTGGGGTTGGGCACCTGGGTGAACGCACTCGGCAATCTCATGTTCGTCACATTGGCGCTGTTCACCCTGGTCGTGGCATTCCTGGCTTGGCGGCGCGGAAATCGTGCTGCCGGCTGGTTTCTGATCGCTTGGGCTCTGCTCGAGGGCTTCACCATCACCGCTGCGGTGCGATTCCTGTTCACGGCGTCGGTTGATTCCAGCCCCTTGCTCTATTACTACGGCCTGCCCCTGTCGATGGTGGCATCGGCGGTGCTCATCGCCCTCGGCGTGGCGGACCGTCTGCGGGCGCAACGCCTTGCCTTGACCGAGGCCGAGCGGCGGGCGCAGACCGATCCTTTGACCGGGGTTTTGAACCGCCGCTCGCTCATCGAGCGGCTGGACGCCGCCTGCCTGCGTGCGCGTGCGCGCGGCCTGCCTATTTCACTGCTGTTCATCGATCTCGATCATTTCAAGGAGATCAACGATTCATTCGGCCACCAGGCGGGAGACGCCTGTCTGCGAGCCATCATCGACCCCATACATGCGGAACTGCGGCAGTCGGATGTTATCGGCCGCTATGGCGGTGAAGAATTCGTGGTGGTCCTCAGCAGCGCCGATGCGGCTGCCGCCAATCCCATTGCGCACCGCATCTTGGAAAGAGTAGCCGCCGTGAGCGTCGAAGGCTTCGGCAAGCCCATCCGCCTGACTTGCAGCATCGGCATTGCTGCAAGCGACACGCTCGGGGTGTGGGGCGAGCATCTCATCGCGCGCGCGGACGCAGCCGTGTATGCGGCCAAGCGATTGGGCCGAAATCAGGTGCAAGTGGCTGCGTAGGTTGCCAGACCCCGCCCCTTAGTCGCAGAATGGCGACGCGTTTATGTACAACGCCTTCTTGCCATAAGCTGGCCGACTCAAGTCGAGCGCGGCCCCGATCAAGCCATGGATGCGGCCACGGATATCTCCATACGCAGGAGGACGCCTCCCGTGCACCGCAGTGCCATCAGTCATTCAAGGCTCATGCGCGAGTCCACCGATCGGATCGAGAGCGCGCTGCATAGCAGCGATGACAAGGAGCACCTGGTTGCACGCCGCATATCGGAGAATGCGAGGACTTGGCAGCTCTGGGAGAGCGAGCATTCGAGCCTCATGCGCCACGTGGCCGACTACGGAGCATTGCCAACCCAGGCGGCGGCGCTCAGGCACACGGCGCTGCGGCTGATTCACGGCAAGGCGTTGTTCGAATACCTGCGGCGCAACGAAGTACGCGGCGCCGAGCGCGCCCGGATGCTGGGCCACTTCTATCCGACGCGCGGCTATCAGTACGCCGTCATCAGCGAGCACGGCGGCTACGTGCGCAAGGCCTGCAGCTTCTTGTGCACCAATCATGTCGGCACCGGGCTGGTGCACGATCCCGCTTTTCTCGATCCGATGCAACACTACGAGAGCCTGTACGCGGAGTACTTCGATCTGTATTGCAGCACGCTGTTTCCGCAGGATGGAGTCGAGTCGGCGTCCGAACGATCGCTGCTGCCGCTTCTCAAACACCAGCTAAACGAATGGCGTTGGATCATCCTCAATCCGCAGCGCAGCCTGCCCCGAGTCAAGCGCGAACGCGACCTGCGCCGAGCGACCGGCGACACCCAGCGCCTGCCGCAGTTGAAGGGACGTCCGAGGGATGGCGGCTGAGGCGGTTGACTGCCCGCGGGGAGCATTTCTTGCTATCGTTTACCGAACAATAATGCAATACGGTTGCATCCACCCGTGCGGTCGGTCCGAATAATCTCTCAAGGCCATCAATGAGTCCCTCCGTGCTGCAACGCATTGCCGGCGGCGATCCTGCCGCGGTGCGCGAGTGCATAGAGCAATACGGCGCGCTCGTTTGGAGTTTGGCGCGGCGCCTGTCACGCTCGCCGTCGGATGCCGAAGATGCGACGCAAGAAATTTTTCTGGATATCTGGCGCAGCGCCGGCCGGTTCGATGCGTCTCGAGGCTCCGACAAAGTGTTCATTGCAACCATCGCCCGGCGCCGATTGATCGATCGGCTGCGCAAAGCCACCGCCGAGCCCCCGATGGTTCCCGTGGAGGCATTGGAGGAGGAGGCTTGGGCGGATCCCGGCACCGCATCGGAGACCTCGATCGAGGCCGAACAAGCCGGGCGGGCATTGGCGCAGCTGCGGCCCGAGCAGCGGCAGGTGCTCGAACTGGGACTGCTCCACGGATTGAGTCAATCGGAGATCGCCCTGCGCTTACAGCTGCCCTTGGGCACGGTAAAGTCGTTCATGCGCCGCGGCCTGATCACGGTGCGCGAGTATATGAATGTGGACGCCGAGGGTGTTTCAGCGAGTGCGAGAGTCTGATGTCCGAACCAGGTTCACAAAATAAGCTCGATGAAGCGCTGGCGGACTTGCTGATCAAGCAAGTCACCGAGGGGCTGTCGCCCGCCGAGCAGCGCACGCTCGATGCCTTGGACAGCGCCGCCGCCAGCGATGAACTACGGGAGTTCGAGCGTGCGGCCGCCGCCATCACACTCGCCGGCAGGTCCGATGCGGCGCCTTTGCCGGCGCTCCTGGCGCAGCGCCTGGCACGCCAGGCGGATGAACACTTCGCGGCCGTGGCGGGTACCAAGGTCGCCGACCTTGCCGCCGCGCGCATCGCCGCCGCGCCGCCCGCACCGCAGCGTCCAGCAGCCGGCACCGGCGCCTATGGCTGGCTGGCCGCCGCCGCCTGCTTGGTGATCGCGATCTTCGCTTGGAATCGCCCGCCGCCGCAGGGGGTCCGCGTCGCCGCGGTGCCTGCTCCGCCCGCCGCCGTGACGCCGCCGGTTGCCGCGCCGGCGGTCCTGCCGACACCGGCTGAGGAGCGGGCGGCGCTCATGCGCAAGCCCGAATCGCTCAAGATCGCCTTGGGCGCCACCAAGGATCCCGCGGCGGCCGGAGTCACCGGCGATGTGGTGTGGGATCAGGTGGCTCAGCGCGGCTATGTGCACTTCGCCGGCCTCGCGCCGAATGACCCCGCAAAGCAGCAATATCAACTCTGGATATTCGATGGTTCGCGCGACAAGAAGTACCCGGTGGATGGCGGTGTGTTCGACATTCCGGCGAATGCCGCCGATGTGGTCATCCCGATTCGCGCGGCGCTCATGGTGCGAAAGCCCGCGGCCTTCGCCGTCACCGTCGAGAAGCCGGGAGGAGTCGTGGTCTCCGCGCGCGAGCACGTGATCGTGCTCGGAGCGGCGAGCTGAGCTCGTCGTCTCAGCCGAGCGCCGCCTTGCGTTCCTTCAGGGACGGCGGTGTCCACAGATAAATCCACGTTTCCGTCAGCGGCCGGCCCTCGATGCGCAGGTACAGGCGCATGTCGATGGGATCGATGTCGGCCTCCGGCGGCCTTACGTCGAACAGCGCGCGGTAGCCGTGAAATTCCTGCACATAGTGTGCGGTGATGTGCTCGACCTGACCGTGCGAGACGCTGATCACGGCCTCGACAGCGGAGTCCCTGGGGAGAGCGCCGAGTTCGCCGCCGGCGAAGTCGACCGCGAAATGCCAGGAGTAATATTGGCGCTTGACTCCAACGATCCCGCCGATGCCGGTGCGCGTTGCTATGGTTTGCCCGAGAGGCGATGAGTACGGCATGCGCGTGCCCCAATAGAGGCGGTAGCCGAACAGCAATTCCTGCCCGGGCTTGGGCTTCTCGGCCGGATTCCAAAACGCAACGATGTTGTCGAAGGTTTCATCCACCGTCGGGATCTCCACCAACTGCACCGAGCCCTTGCCCCAGCCGCCGCTCGGTCCGGATCTCGGCTCCACCCACAAGCTCGGCCGGCGGTCGTAGTACACCCCGTCGTCTTGATAGTGATCGAAATCGCGGTCCCTTTGCAGCAGCCCGAAGCCCCGTGGATTGTCATCCAGATAGGAGCTGAAATGCAGCTGCGCCGGGTTCGTCAACGGCCGCCATATCCACTCTCCGGCGCCGGTCCACATCGACAAGCCGTCCGAGTCGTGGATCTCGGGCCGCCAATCGTTGGCCGCCCGCCGATCGTTCTCGCCGTAGAAGAACATGCTGGTGAGCGGCGCTACGCCCAGCCTCTCGATGGGCTTGCGCGGATACAGAGCGCTGTCGATGTCCATGATCTGGGTGGCGCCGGGGGAGATCTGAAAGCGCAATGCGCCGGCAATGCTCGGCGAATCCATGAGTGCGTACAGGGTCAACGTGCCCGAGTCCTTGACGGGCCGCTCGAACCAGAACGCGGTGAACCTCGGAAACTCTTCCGGACGCGGAAACGCCGTATCCACGGCCAGGGCCCGCGCCGACAATCCATACTGGCGCGTGTCGCCGCCCACGGCTCGAAAATAGCTGGCGCCGAGAAATGCGGCCACATCGTCCTTCCAATCCGTCACGAATTGCACGCGAAAGCCCGCAAAGCCGGCACGTCCTTGCATCAGCTTCGGATCGATGCCGGCCTTGTCGAACTCGAACATCGCGGTGTCGTAGACGATTTCGCGCGCTTGGCCGTCGACGATCTCGTACAGCCGCACCGGCTCGGTGAAGCTGCGGCCCGCGTGAAAGAACTGCACGCGGAAGGCCAGCCCGGAGTTTCCCCACAGGGCGTGATCGGAACGAAAGCGCAGAGACTGATATTGGTCGTAGCTGAGCCGCGTCATCGCCGGCGGCAAAGTGTCCTGCGAGGGCTGATAGGCGTTGCTCGCGAGCTTGTGCGCCTGACCCTTGAGCCAGGCATAGTCGAAGGGCTGGCTCTGCGGCGCCGCGACGGCGGGGGCGCCGGCCGCGAACGCAGGATAAGGCCACCTTGCGGCCGCGAGTGCCACGGCTGACTTGAGTATTGCGCGTCGTCGAACCTTCATGCTCATTCCTCTCAGATCAAGAACAGGGGATGGTCGGCATCGGGCAGCAGCGCGAGCTGGTTGAGCAGCCGCGCATCGCCGGCGACTTCGACCCGCTCGACGGCCGACAACCACGCCAGAGCCTCCTCGAGCGAACGCGCGTCCTTCAGCTTTTGTTCCGCGGTGAAGGCATAAGGATCGGGATGGCCGCGAGGGTCCGCCGGCCGCGCCAAATTTCCATTGATGTGCGTCAGGCGCGACTCGCGGTCGCGCGCCAGGTGGCGCAGCCCATCCTCCGGCGGTGCGGCGGCTTGCCGCACCAGCTCCTGGCGGCGCGCCACCAACGGCGGTATCTCGACCTCCTCGGGCGTGCGCAGCAAGGCGAGCCGCGAGAGGATTCTGCCGAGGCTTTGGCTGCCGCTGGCGCGCGACAGAGGCACCGCGAGGAACAGCCCCAGCAGCGCCGGCGAAAGCCACGCGAGCAGCGGCGGCGAGAGAAACCAGACGATCACCGCGGTCACGCAGCTCAACAGCATGTGCCGCTTGTGGTAATGCCATGCGTCGGACCAGGAGGTGCCGCCGCTGTCGCGGCGCTGCGGCCTCCAACCGGAGTCGCGCCCCATGAACACCTCGAAAACATGCCGGCTCTGGATGAGCATGAGCACGGGCGCGTACAGGGCCGAGAGGACGACTTCCAGCAGGAAGCTCGCCGCGACCCCGATGACGCCGCCGCCGCCGCGCCGGATGCGGCTCGAGACGAGCGCGCGGATCAGCCCCAGCATCTTGGGGATCAGCAGCACGATCATGCTGAACCAGAACAATGCCATCATCAGCTCGACGTCGAATCGCGGCCAGGAGGGAAAAAGCTGAAAGTCGTGGTTGAAATACTCGGGGCGGATCAAGTGCGACTGCACCGCGAGCGCAAAACCGATGCCGAGCATCACCAGCCACAGCGGCGAGGACAGGTAGCTCATGATGCCGACGCCGAGGTGCAGCCGGCTGGTGAAGCTCAGGCCCGCGGCGCCGATGATTTTCATGTGCTGCAGATTGCCCTGGGCCCAGCGGCGGTCGCGGATGGCGACATCGATGAGCGAGGGCGGGGATTCTTCCCAGGAGCCCCCGCAGTCGGTGGCCATGCGCACCTTCCAGCCGCCCCGCCGCATCAGGGCGGCTTCGACGAAGTCGTGCGACAGCACGAAACCGCCGAAGGGCTTGCGCCCCGCGAGCGTCGGCAGGCCGCAATTCTGCGCGAACGCGGCGATGCGAATGATGGCGTTGTGCCCCCAATAATTGCCGCTGTCGCCCGACCAGGCGCTCAAGCCGCGCGTGATGACCGGTCCGTAGACGCAGGCCGCGAATTGCTGCAGCCGGCCGAACAGCGTTGCCGCGCCGATCAGCTGGGGAGCGGTTTGCAGAATCCCCAGGTCAGGATCGGCCTGCATGGTCTGCGCCAGCTGCTGCAAGGTGCGCGCATCGATCAAGCTGTCGGCGTCGAGCACGATCATGTGATCGTAGCGGCCGCCCCAGCGCGTCACGAAGTCTTCGAGGTTGCCGGATTTGCGCGCGGTATTTTCCCAACGGCGGCGGTACCAAACGGGCAGCACCGACAGCAGCGATTTGCGCAACCGGTCCACGCTGAGAGTCTCTCGAATCCATGCATCGGCGTTGGTCGAGTCCGAGAGAATCACGATCTCGAAGTTGCGATGTGCATCGATCCTGGCCAGCGCTTCCGCCATGGCCTGCAGGGCCGCCGTGGTGCGCAGCGGGTCTTCGTTGTAAATGGGCATGACGAGTGCGGTCAGCGAGGCATGCGGCTCGGAATCCGGGTACGGGTCTCGGCGCTTCGAGGCGCCGGCCAATACCGAGCCGGCCGCGAATGCAATCCACCCCAGGGACACCGCAAAGAAGAAAATCATCAGGCCTTGCAGCAGGGTCATGCTTGCGAAGCGCACGACCTGCAGCATTTGATACACGCCATAGATGGTCACGCCGCAGGTGATGACCGCCAGAATGAAGCGGGCATACAGCACCGCCGCCCCCGGCACATGGCGCGCGCGCCGCCTCGGCTTGTAGTCCAAATCCTGCGCCGGCATGTACACGGGATTCTCCGGCGGCATGCCGCCGGAGGCCATCTGCGGTTCGAGCGCCGCGGCGTTCAGCTGGAGGTCCATCGATACAGCCATGTTTCGGTAACGGGACGATCGCCGCGCATGATGCGCAAGCGCAATTCGATCAAGTCGGCGTCGCGCGGATCGATCTCGAAGCTCGCGCGCAGCCCATGCAGCGCGCCATTCGACATCAGCGTGGCGTTCGAGATCCGGCCGGCCGAAGCGGCCAGGTCGAGGTGCAGGCCGTCGACTTTGTCGCCGGCGCCTACGAAATCCAACAAGAAGACGCGCCGCTTGCCGTCGAGACTGGCGCCGGACCGGGTGGCGACGGTCTTCCCCAGGGACTTGGGCAGCGCGGGCTCCGCGCACCAGACGATGCGGTAGGCAAAGTGCGCCGGGTGGCCCGGCGTCAAGGATGACGTGGGACGCCAAAACGCCACGATATTGTCGTTGCTCTCGCGGCCGGAGGGAATCTCGACCAACTCGACCCCTCCCGCGCCCCACTCACCCTCGGGCTCGATCCAGGCGCTCGGCCGCAGCTCGTACTGTGCATCGAAGTCCTGAAAATCGCTCTGCTGCCGGGATCGCTGAACCAGCCCGAAGCCCTTCGGCGCCTCGGTCGTGAACGAGGATACCTGCAGCTTGGTCGGATTCGCGAGTTGCCGAAATATGCGCTCGCCGCTCTTCGACTCGATCATCAATCCGTCCGAGTCGTGCACTTCCGGGCGATAGTCATCGAGGCGGCCGCGGTTCGTCTCATCGAAAAGAAACATCGAGGTGAGCGGCGCAATGCCGACGACCCGCATTTCGGTGCGGGGGAACAGGGTCATATCGACATCCATCAATGTTTCGACGCCCGGTTGTACGGTGAACCGGTAAGCGCCCGTGGTCGACTCGCTTTCGAGCAGGGCGTAAATCACGATGGCGTTCGCATGCGCGCCCGGCTGCTCGATCCAGAAATGCGTGAATACCGGGAACTCCTCGCCGGACGGCTCGGCCGTGTTGATGGCCAGGCCGCGCCCCGAAAGGCCGTAAAGGAGGTTCTTGGCGACGGCTCGAAAGTAGCTCGCCCCTTGGAACACCAGAAACTCGTCCCAGATCTTCTTGGAGTTGATGTGGCTGCGAAGCCGAAACCCCGACAGGGGAATCGACACCTTGCCCAACTGCGCCGGGAGCGCCGGCGCCATTTCGAACATCGCCGGTGTCGGTGCCACGTCGGTGACCGTGCCCTCTTCCACGGTCGATACGGTGATGGTCGATTGCAGATTGTGCTGGGCCCGCAGCAGCTCGAGGCGAAAGGGCAGATCCTCCGCTCGCCAGATGCCGGCGTCCGGATTGAACTGGATGCTGCGGTATTGCTCCGGGCTCAGCTTGTCCAGGGCGGCGGGCAGGCTGCTGCGTTGCGGTGAGTACGCCGTGGCGGCCCGTCGCTTGGCCTCCGCCAGCAAGGTATCGAAGGTGAAGGAATATGCGGCCGGAGGCTTGTCGGTGGGGGGTGTCTGGGCCGCATGCGCCTGCACCGCCATGCAGACGAGCCCGAGTACCAGGAATGATTTGGCAATTGAAAACGGCAAGGCTCCCCCATGATCGGCCCGAAGAAACAGCCCGAAGAAACGGCCCAAAGAAACAGCACAGATGAGCCGGCTCGGCCCCAAGGAGGCCATGCCGTAGGCAACGGATCCGGCCGTCTAACCTTGATGAAACCGTCCCAGCCTGTCAACGGCCATTGCAGTCTGCGGCCGCCTGATTATAGTGCCTTGCCATGCCTCCCCCCTCCCAATCTGGCCCAGAGCCCCAAAGTGCCCGGTCCGTGCTCATGGTGCGGCCGGCGAGCTTTGGGTTCAACCAGCAGACCGCCCCGAGCAATGCCTTCCAGCGGCCGCCTGGATCGCCGGAGGCCGCCGAGGTGCAAGGCCTCGTCCTGGCCGAGTTCGACGGCCTGGCGAAGGCCCTGCAGCGTGCCGGCGTGGAAGTGTTGGTTGCCCCGGATACGCCGCGGCCGGCGAAGCCGGACGCCATTTTCCCCAACAACTGGGTAAGCTTTCATTTTGACGGCACCGTGGCGCTTTATCCCATGCTTGCCGTCAATCGGCGTTGGGAGCGGCGCGATGACATTCTCGACCAGGTGGTTCGCGAGGGTGGTTTTCGCATCGTGCGCACCATCGATCTCACCCACCGCGAGGCTGAGGGGAAGTTTCTGGAAGGCACGGGCAGCCTGGTGCTGGACCGGCCCCATCGGGTGGCCTATGCCAGTCTGTCCGCGCGCACGGACCTGGATGTGCTTGGCGAGTTCGCGCAGCTGCTGGACTACGAACTCGTGACCTTCGAAGCCTGCGACCGGAACGGGGAGCCGGTGTACCACACTAATGTGGTGATGGCGATCGGCAGCCGATTTGCGATTGTTTGCGGCGAGTCGATTGCGCAGCCTGCGCATCGTGCCGCGGTATTCGACAGGCTGCGGACGGCCGGCCATGACATCGTCGACATATCGCCGCGGCAGATGCTGGAATTCGCCGGAAATGTGCTGGAACTGGCGGCGGCGGGCGGACGGGTGGTCGCACTGTCGACGACGGCGTGGAAGAGTCTGCAGCCCGCGCAGCGGCAGACCCTCGAGTCCCATGCGCAAGTGATCCCGGCGGCGATTCCCACCATCGAGCGCATCGGCGGCGGAGGCGTGCGCTGCATGCTGGCCGAGCTCCACCTCCCAAAACGCCAATAGCCGCGCGTTGCTGTCATAATCCCCCGATGCTGGAACTCGGCGTCAAGATACTCATTGCCTACCTGCTCGGCGCCTTGCTCGGGAGCCTCATCCTCGGCCGTTTGCGCGGGGTGGACATTCGCAGCATGGGCAGCGGCAACGCGGGGGCCACCAATGCACTGCGCACCCAGGGCAAACTGTTTGCCCTGCTGGTGCTCGTGGTCGACATTGCCAAGGGCGTATTTGCGGTGTGGTGGCTGCCGTCGGCGGTTTTGCCGGCCGTCGGCGTCGATCCCGGATTGCCGCGCGAATGGCTGACCGTCGCCTGCGGCTTTGCCGTGATCGTGGGGCACGTCTATCCGGTGTGGTTCAGCTTTCGCGGCGGCAAGGGAGCGGCGACCATGGTCGGAGTCATTGCGGCCGTCGACTTGCGCTTGCTCGCCCCCCTGCTCGTCAGCTGGTTCGCCGTCCTCGTGCTCACCGGATATGTCGGTCTCGCGAGTATGGTCTCGGGCCTCGTTCTGGTGGCGGCCGTCTATGTGCTCGAGCCCCACGATGTCCCGCTGTTGAGCCTTTGCGCCGCAGTCACGGTATTCGTCATCTACACCCATCGCGGCAACATCGCCCGCATGCGCGCGGGCCGGGAGAACCGCGTGCAACGCCTATGGCTGTTTCGATCCCGAGCGGCTTAGATCACCCCTCGTTGCTGATGCTGCTGGCGGACGGCCGGCTGCATTCGGGCGAATGGCTGGCGAGAGAACTTGCCGTGAGCCGGGCGGCCGTATGGAAAGGCGTGGAGCGCTTGCGCGCCCTGGGGTTGCCGGTGCAGGCCCTGCCACGGCGCGGATACTGCCTGTCGAGCCCCGTGGAATTGCTGGATGAGCGGCGCATCGTGGCTGAGCTTGGGCCGGCACGCGCCGGACAGCTGCGCAGGCTCGAGCTGCTGTTCGAAGTGGATTCAACCAACAGCCGGCTCCTGGGAAGCGCGCCGCCGCCGCCCGGTCTGGCGGACGCCTGCCTGGTCGAAATTCAGCATGCGGGTCGCGGGCGGCGGGGGCGGCGTTGGATAGCCCCTTTCGGTAGCGGAATCGCATTGTCGGTGGCCTGGACTTTCAGCGACGCGGCACGCGCCATTCCCGCTTTGAGTCTGGCTGTGGGAGTGGCCATCGCGCGCGCGCTGGCTCGCGCAGGTGCGCTCGGCGTGTCGCTGAAGTGGCCGAACGATGTGTGGTATCGGGATCGCAAGGTCGGCGGGGTGCTGATCGAGCTGAGGGCCGAAGCCGGCGGGCCGGCGCACGTCGTCATCGGGGTGGGTCTCAACGTGAACCTACCGTCGGCGGTGCGCCTCGAGATCGAAGCCACGGGCGCACGTGCCGCGGCGGCGGCCGACGCCTGCACCGAGATGCCGTCGCGCAATCGGCTGGCCGGGGCCCTCTTGGACGAGCTTTTCAGTATGCTGGGAGAGTTCGAGCGCGAAGGCTTCGCGGCGTTCCGCGAGCGCTGGCTGGCCCTCGATGCCTTGAGCGGCCGGCCCGTGCGAGTGTTGCTGGATGGTGCGGTGGTGTCAGGCAGAGCCTGCGGCGTCGATCGGGAAGGCGCGTTGCTGCTCGATACCGCGAGCGGAATGCGGCGATTCGTGTCCGGCGAGGCCAGTTTGCGCGTGGATGAGGGTGAAACTTGACGCTGTTGAAGAGCATTGTCGTGTGCTTGGTGCTGGCGAACGTGGGCTACTTTTTGTGGGCACGCGGCATCGCCAAGACGCCGGAGACGGTGCAGCCTGCGCCCGCGGCGACCCTGAAGCTGGCTTCGGAGGTGCAGCGCGGGCCCGGCACCGATGCGGGCGCCGCCGCGGGCAACGAACCGGGCGATGCGGCCGCGGGTAACCCCGCCGTGGATTCCGCCGCCGCGAACGGCGCCGGGACCGACGTGAGCAACGCCGCGGCCGAGGCGGGTGGTGCCGGCGACGCCGCCAAGCCGGCGCTGCTCACCAATGTGAAGCGTTGCATCAGTGTCGGCCCGTTTCGCGACGTATCGGAGGCGGCCCATGCGGCCACCACGCTGCGCGGCGGCGGCTACGATCCGCGGCAGCGCGTCGCGGACGGCGATGTATGGGCCGGCGTCTGGGTGTATCTGCAGTTGCCGGCAAATAGAACCGCGGGCGATCAAATGCTTGCCAAACTCAAAGCCGGTGGAATCGACGATGCACTGGAGATGCCGGGGCCCAACGATGGCTCGGTGATCTCTCTCGGGCTGTATAGCGAGCCCAAGCGCGCGCAGGCCCGGGTGGCCCAAGTGCAGGCGCTGGGATTCAATCCGGGGCTCGCCGACCGCAAGCGCACCGGCAACGTCTATTGGATCGACATCGATCTGAAGCCCACCGATGGGTTGCTGAATCCGGCCGATTTGCAAGGCGAGTCCGGGCGCATCGTGCGTCTCGAAGTGAAGGCCTGCCCGGCGCCTGCGGGGACTTCGCCATGAAAGCCCGCGATACGGCGCTGAGGGCCGCCGGCGTCGTGGGCGCCCTGATCGGCTACGGATGTCTCATTGCCTTCCTGAGCCTCGTCGGGCTGCAGTCCTACCGCTGGTTTCGCGACGGTGAGTGGACGCATTTCGGCATGAATGACGGCTTGCGAATCGGGCTGACCAAGTGCTGTGTGAAGGACGGCGACACCGGCCGGCTGGCCGCATTCATGCACTGGCTCGACGCGCCGGTGAACTGGCTGGGCATGCACAAGGTCTTCGAAGTGGTGCCGGCCTCTCTCGCCCTGTTTGCGATCAGCATGGCGGGGAACTGCCTGTTCATCTATTGCAGGGATCGACTGGCTAGGCGCCCTTAGCCTTGCGATATGCGGAGGGGCACTGTGAATGCGCGAAGACATGCAGCGAGGCGTCGCTCGACAGCCCCGCTTTGTCTCGGTGTCCGCACCGAGGCATGTCCGGATCGGTGCTCGTGGCGCGCCAGTAGACGTGTCCGGTTGCGCCGGCGCCGGCCGTGACTGAGATGGGCACCGATGCGAAACCGTTGATTCGCTGGCCGTCGAGCACCTTGACGTGCGGGTGCGCGTTCATATCGTAGACGGTGACGAGAATATCGTCGGTGTCGTCGTTGGTGACGGTGATCGACACCATGTCGCCCGCGTGCGCGGCCGGGTTGGCCATCCACAGCAAGGCAAGCGCGAGAGGGACGGAGGTGCGGTTGAAAGCGGCTGACATACCATGCTGATGCTACTGCGATTCAAGTTGCTGTTGAAGTGCGTGCTTCTGCCCCCCACCGGCTCGTTGTTGCTGGCCATTCTGGGGATATTCCTGTTCGGGCGCCGGCCGCGGCTGGCGCGCGCCTGCTTGATACTCGGCCTTGGCTCGCTGTGGCTGCTATCCACGCCGCTGGTGAGCGACGCCCTGGAGGGTTTGGCGGAACACTACCCTGCCTGGGACTTGCGAAATTCGGCCGGTGCGCAGGCCATCGTGATCCTGGGCGGCGGCGGCCAGCGCGCCTTCGCGCCGGAATACGGCGGTCCGGCCGCCGATCCTCTGCTGCTCGAGCGGCTGAGCTACGGCGCATATGTCGCCCGCAAGACGGGTCTCCCCATCCTGGTGACCGGCTATCGTACCGAGGCCGTCGCGATGCAGGCCACGCTGCTGCGCAACTTCGGCATCGATGCGCGCTGGGTCGACGCAACCTCCTTCGATACCTTCGATAACGCCGGCCATTCGGCGCGGATTCTCAAGGCCGCGGACATCCAGCGCGTCATCTTGGTCACCCACGCCACTCATATGTGGCGCGCGGTGCACGAGTTCACCGCCGCGGGCCTGAACGTCATTCCCGCGCCCGTGGGGATGCGGGCGCCGCGTGAATTCGGATTTTTGAGCTATGTGCCGAACGCGGACGCATTGTTGCGCGCGGTTGCCGCCATCTATGAATTGTTGGGCGAGCCTGTGCGGGTGTTCTTTGCCGCCACGCATTTGCGCAGGCACTGAGGGGTAACAATATTACACGCGCGCGGCGCGCGTCTTGAGGTAGGCTGGGGCTTGCGAATTTGCCCTCATCGGAGATTCATCATGGTTCGAGCCTGGTTACTGGCTGCCGCCGCGGCAGGCATGGTCCTCACCGGCCCGGTATTCGCACATGCCAAGCTGCGAAGCAGCATACCGGCCGCCGACGCGCAGTTGCGGGCGGCCCCCAAGTCCCTCACGCTGAGCTTCAACGAAAACGTGCGGCTCGCGGTCCTAACCCTGACGCTGGACGGCAAGGATGTCCCGGTGACCGTCGATCGAAGCGCGCCGCCCGCAGCACAGGTCAGCGTCGCGCTGCCGGCGCTGGCGCCGGGAAAATACGTGGTGCAGTGGAGCGTTCTATCCGTCGACGATGGGCACGTGTCGAAGGGAACCTTCGCATTCGCCCTCGTCAGTCCGGCGGCGGGCGCGTGACGCCGACGGCGAACTCTCGCTGAGGCGCGGCGCGTGCCTTTCGGCGCTTGGGACGCGGCGGCGATCGTCCTCAAGACCCTGACCTACGCCGCCACCCTCGGCGCCGCAGGCGCAGTGTTCTTTCTCGGCTACAGCGGCGCGCTCATCGCTCGCGCACAACGCTCGAAGGTTCGGCGCATGGTGCTGATCCTGGCTGTGCTGTCCGTGCTTGCCGCAGCCGCGCACATCATGGTTTCCGCGGGCTCGATGAGCGGCGGGGCGGTGGGCATGTGGGACGAATCGCTGCTGCGCATGGTTTGGCAGGCGGGGGCGGGGCGCGCCGAGGCGGTTCGCGCGATCGGCCTGCTGCTTGCGGCGCTGATCGCGTTGTCGGACCGTCCTTCATGGCCGGCATGGCTCGGCGCCGCGCTGGCCGCGACATCGTTCGCGTGGACAGGGCATGCGCTTTCGCTCGGGCGCGATGCGATCCCGGTTTTGTTGCTCGGCATTCATCTGCTGGGAGTTGCCTTCTGGCTCGGTGCATTGATGCCCTTGCTGCTGGTGGCGCGCGGCGGCGATCTGGCGCGCACTGCGGCCGCTGCGGCGCGCTTCGGCAGCGCCGCGGTTTTCGTCGTGGGCGGATTGGTGGCGGCGGGCGCGACCCTATTGTGCCTGATGCTCGGCAGCCTTGCCGCCTTGTGGGCCAGCACGTACGGCCGCTTCGTCATGCTGAAACTCGCGTGCGTCGCCTGCCTGATCGGTCTGGCGGCATTCAACAAGCTGCGCTTGACGCCTCGCCTGCGCGGTGGCGATGCCGGGGCCGCGCGCAGCTTGTGCGCATCCATCCGGCTCGAATTGCTGGCGGGTATGCTGATCCTGACGGTGACCGCCGCATTGACCACGCTGGCGGGGCCGCCGGCTCTGGACTGAGGCCTGCGCTGGACTAAGGCGGCGCATGGCCTGCGCCGGTGGCACTGCGGCTACAATGATCCCGGCAGCCACAATGACCCTGGCGGTTACAATAACTCAGGCAGCTGCGATGACTCTAGGGTTCGACCACGTCGGGAAGGGGTATGACATGCGAATTCTGCAAATCTTGGGCGTCCTGTTGATTGCGGGAGGGCTTTTCGTACTCATCAAGGCGCCGTCCTATTCGAGCGAAAAGAGCGTGTTCAAGATTGGGGACGTTGAGGCGAGGGTGTCGCAGGAACATGCGATTCCACCGTGGGCGGGCGGCGCAGCCGTAGCTGCCGGCGTGGTATTGCTGGTGGTCGGCGCCCGCAAAGCCTGAGCCAGCGCCTGCATCGGGACAGCGGCTCATTCCCCTCCCAGCGGGTGCTGCGCTATTTCGCCAATTTCTTTCGCAGCGACAGCAATTCGCGCCGCCGTGCCGCGGTTGTCTTGGGGTAGCTCAGTTCGAGCGACTCGATGGTGTCGAGCACGATGCGGGAGACGATGAGGCGGCTGTTGAGCTTGTCGTCCGCGGGAACCACATACCACGGTGTGTGCTTGGTGCTGGTTGCGCTCAAGCATTTCTCGTAGGCGCGCATGTATTGTTTCCAGAATCTCCGTTCCTCGATGTCCGCAAGACTGAATTTCCAGTTCTTCTCCGGCCGATCGATGCGGTCGATGAACCGCTTGCGCTGCTCCTCCTTGGAAAGATGCAGGAAGAACTTCACGATCCGCGTGCCGTTGCGGTTCAAGTGGCCCTCCAAGTCGACGATGGAGCGGTACCGGTGGTGCCAGATGGGCTTGTCGGCCATCAGGGTGTCCGGCAGGCCCTCGCCGCGCAGAATGTCCGGATGCACCCTGGCGATCAGCACCTCCTCGTAGTAGGAGCGATTGAATATGCCGATCCTCCCGCGCTCGGGCAAATCGCGCGTGGTGCGCCATAGAAAGTCATGTTTCAGTTCGGCGGCGCTCGGGTGCTTGAAGCTGAATACCTGGCAACCCTGCGGGTTGATGCCCGACATGACATGCTGAATCGCACCGTCCTTGCCGGCCGCATCCATGGCCTGAAAGATCAGCAGGACGGCATGGCGGTCCGACGCGTACAGCAATTCCTGCTGGGCGCTCAAGGCCTTGATGTGCTTGCGCAGCAGCTCTTGGTAATGCTCATTGGACGCATACACGGGAGCAATGCGCGTCGGCCATTCGTCCAGGTCGACGTGCGCGCCTTGCCGCACTCGAAAATCGTTCGACTTGATGTGCACCGGTAACTCCGAGGCGGGCCCTGTTCGACATTAACCGCTTGCGCAGGCGGAGGGAAGTTGTGCGTGGAGCCCGGCGCTCATGGCGCGCCGCAGGCCCCGCATTGCGGAGCAGCCCATGTCGGGTATCATCCGACCACGGACTGGGGAGAACTACAATGACTCATTGCCTGCTCGAGAGACTGCACCGGCACGTCCCATTGCTGATTTGCGCCGCGCTTTGCGCACCCTGCCTCATGGCGCCCGTTCGCGCGGCGGCGGATGTTTACGACGCGGCCGTTGCACACGCCGGGCGCAGCGCCGCGGATCTGAAGCGCGATTCTCTGGATCATCCAGCCGACATTCTGCGCCTCTCGGGCATAAAGCCGGGCATGCGGGTCGCCGACGTCCTCGCGGGCGACGGCTACTACAGCGAACTGGCAAGCTACGTGGTGGGGCCGAAGGGCAAGGTCCTCATGATCAACAATGCGGCCTTCGATCACTGGAGCGATGGTCTGCAGGCACGGCTGGCCAACGACCGGCTGGGCAATGTCGAGCACGAGACCGTCGATCTCAACCACATGAATCTCGATCCTGCGAGCCTGGATGCGGTCCTCTTGATCAAGGTGTACCACGATTTGTACTGGGTGGATCCGGAAGGCCAGTGGCCGGCAATCGATACCAGCGGCGTGCTCGACCAGCTGGCGCGTGCGCTGAAGCCGGGGGGGATCCTGCTCCTGGTGGATCATTCCGCCAAAGCCGGCAGCGGCAAATCCGTCGCATCCCGCCTGCATCGCATCGAGGAAAGCTTCGCCATCAAGGACTTCGAGTCTCACGGTTTCAAGGTCGTCGCCAAGAGCGATGTCCTGAGAAGGCCGGACGACGCCCGCGACCTCATCAGCTACAAGGGGCCGGCGCTGGGCAAGACGGATCGCTTCGTATTGATTTTCCGCAAGGCTCGCTGATATCGTCGAGGAGCGCTCCAAGCACTCACGGGACGACGGAGTTCAACCAGCGAGTCAAGGTAGCCGCGTCCATGGCTCCCGACTGTCGGGCGATTTCCTTGCCGGCGCGGAAGACGATCATCGTGGGAATACCGCGAATGTTGAAACGCCCCGCGGGCGCCGGCTCGTCCTGGGTGTTCAATTTCGCGAAGCGCAGTTTCGGTTCGAGCTGGCGCGCCGTCGCCTCGAAGAACGGCGCCATGGCGATGCATGGGCCGCACCAGGGTGCCCAGAAGTCGACGACCAGGGGCAGATCGCCGCGGGTCAGATGCCGGTCGAAATTCGCTTCGGTCAATTCGATCGGTTTTCCTTCGAACAGCGGGAAGTGGCATTTCGGGCAGCGGGGGGCATCTTTCGATCGATCGCCCGGCAGGCGGACCACCGAGTCGCAATGCCCGCAGACCACTTCGATCGTATCGCTCATCGTGTCAGGCTACTTGGGCTGCGCGACCAGGATGGCGAAGCTGTCGGGAAGAACGCTGGGGCGCGGATGCGGGTTGTCATCGGTCGCGGGCGGGGCGGCTCCCAGCTTCGCGGCGGCCAGAAAAATCTTGTGGGTGGCCGGATCGAGCGCCATGGTGCGCGCGCTGGGCTGCGTCGTCACCGTCGCAATGACCCGATATTCATCCGGCGTCTCCTGCTGAATCACGGTGAGCGTGCCGTCCTTGCCGTTCGAGCTGAATACCATGCCGAGGTCCGGGTCGAATGCCGCGGCGTCCGGGCCTCTGCCGATCACGATTCGGGCGACTTGCTTGCCCGATAGGGAATCCGTCACCGCCATGATCTGGTTGCGGCAGACCGAGAACAATCGATGATGAGCCACATCGAGAGCGAGGCCCGTGGGGTTCGAACAGCCCGGCAGCGGCCAAATCGCCTTCACGGCCAGCGACTTGGCGTCGACGGCCGCGATCTTGCCTGCTTCGGTCTCGATATTGACGTACACCGTGCCGGCGGCATCGGTGGCCATGAACTCCGGCGGACCGGGAAGCGCGATCGTGGCGGCGACTTGCAAGGTCGCGGCATCGAGCACCGAGAGATTGGCTGAGGCGCCGTTTGCCGTGATGATGTGGCCGTGCTGCGGTTCGTACAGGATGGCGTCCGGCTTCTGCCCGGAAACCGGCACTTCTTGAACGACCCGCAACGTGTCCAGCTCGAACACCGAGACGGTGTTGCTGCCGCCGTTGCTGGTGTAACCCCGTTTCAGCGCCGGCGCGAATGCAATGCCATGAACGCCCGCGGTGTCCGGAATGATGCCCTCGATCCTGCCGTCCACCGTATCGACGACGTCGACGTGATCGCCGCGGCTGACGAATAGGCGCGCGCCGCCTGCCTCCAGTGCAAGATAGTCCCAGCCGCTGGTTCCACCCAATGGCCAGCTCCCCGAGACGGTGTAGTCCGGCGGGGGCAGCGGTGAAGTGCCCTCTGCCGACGCCGCTGCAGCGATGCTCTGCAGCAGCCCGTATGCGATGAGCATGAGAATGCGCAATACTGCAAATTCCTTGCGGGCGATGGGCCTCAAGTCTACGCGTATTGACCGCAAGAAAAAAATTGCGCGGCATAATCACCGTGTAATTTCTACATGCGTTCGCCGCACGGAGCTGCGAAAATATCCGCGACAATCGCCGAGCCGGGAGGCGCGGCGGGCCCTGGATATGCGTCACGCACGTCGCGGATTTGCGTCACGCACATAACAATTGCGCATTTTGATCGACAAAAACGGCAGTTCACATCGCGCAACGCGACATCGATGATGCCCGCCTCCCGCCGTCGGCGGGATTGTCGAAGTCCAGGAGAGTCGGATGTCCTCGAGGGTCTTCGCCGCGGCACTGGGAGCCGCGGCCATTGCAATCCATGCCACGAGCTTCGCCGAGCCCGCCGCCTCGGCGTCCGCGAGCGAGGCGGGCGGCGGCCTCGAAGAGATCGTCGTCACCGCGCAACGCAGGCAAGAGTCCGCGCAGAATGTCGGCATCGCGATATCCGTGCTGTCGGGCGAGAGCCTGGCGGCCAAGTCCATCACCTATGTCAACGATCTGCAGAACGCGGTGCCCAGCCTGCAAGTGGAGCCGGCGTTCGGCAGCGGGCAGCCGCAGTTTCGCATCCGCGGCGTCGGCTTCATCGACTACACGTCGAACAATGCCTCGCCCGTCGGGCGTCAGCCTCGACGATGTCGCGCTCGCGCTGCCCATCCAGACGCAGGGACAGCTGTTCGACATCGATCGCGTCGAGGTGCTGCGCGGACCGCAGGGTACGCTGTACGGGCGCAACACCACGGGCGGCGAGATCAACTTCATCAGCAACCGCCCGACCGCCGATACGCACGCGGGATTCACGCGCGGAGTACGGCTCGCACAACGAGTTCAACGGCGAAGGCTTCGTCTCGGGGACCATCGCCGAGGGCTTGCTCGGACGGCTTGTCGGTCGCGACCGAGCAGGGCGGCGCCTGGCAGCGCAACCGGGTGACCGGCAAAGCCTGGGCAACAAGGACAAGATCGCGTTGCGCGGCCAATTGCAATGGGATCCGGCGGAGGCGCTGAATTTTCGACTGAACGTGCATCTGGTCGCAGGACAAGTCCGATGAAACCGGGACTGCATTTGCTCGCAGCCCTATACCCCGTACAACGCGGGCGCGGGCGGTCCGGCGATTCCCGCCGACACTTCGCGCTATGTCACGGGCTGGAGCCTCGATCCGGCGTTCGCGAAAATCATCGGCATCAACCCCGATTCCAAGCCCGGCCTCGACAACTCGAACAACGGCGTCGATCTGACCGCCAACATCGATTTCGGCGGCGCCAAGCTCACCAGCATCACCGCCTACAACAAGATGATCCGGCGCGAGTACGGCGATTGGGACGCCACCCAGTACTACGATTCGGACGAATACTTCCGCAGCTACTTGAACGTGATTTCGCAGGAGGTGCGCATCGCCTCGACCGGAACCGGGCCCGCTCGGCTGGGTGGCCGGCGTTTCTATTCGGATCAGAATCTGCGAGAGAATTTCTATTCCGATTTCACGGACGCCGCGGGCATCGGCGGCATCGTGCTGACCAAGTACGGCCAGAACGCCAATTCCTTCGGCGAATTCGGCCAGGTCAACTATCAGTTCAACGACGCGTTCAAGGCGACGCTCGGCGTGCGCGAGGATCACGAGACGCGGGAATTGGTCAACCTCAACACCGGCTTCTTGACGGGGCCGCCGATCCCGTCGTTCACCGGGAGCCTCAACCCGCCTTCGACCACTTCGAATCTGCCCTCCGGCAAGTTCGAGCTGGATTACACGCCGGCGGCCGGGACGCTGATCTATGAGAGCATCAGCCGCGGCGTGAAGTCCGGGCGGCTTCACCGCGCACAACACCACGACCGCGCCTCCGCCGATCCGTTCGAGCCGGAAAAGCTCACCGCCTACGAAATCGGCGTCAAATCCGACTCACCCGGACGCTGCGCGTGGACGCGGCGGTGTTCTACTACCGCTACAAGGATCAGCAGATTCTGGGCAAGGTGTTCGACGTACGCATCGGACTCCTACATCGGCCGCTTCGTCAATGCCGATTCCAGGATCAGCGGCGGCGAAGTCGAAGTCGAATGGCGGCCGCTCGGCCGCGCCTGTCCGTCTCGCAATACTCCGGATTTGCCGAGGGCTACTACACCAGCACGCTGCTGAACAGCGATACGCCGGCCGTCGACTACGACGGCCGGCCCGAGAGTTTTCCGAAATGCAGCTATGGCGGCGATGTGAGCTACGGCTGGAACGTCGGCGACTACCAGCTCACCGCCGAGTCCAACTACAGTTTCCACGATACCTACAGCCAGTTCTACCTGCTCGGCAGCAACGACTTCACCATCCCGAAGTACTGGCTGGCGAACGCCAACCTGTCGCTGTCGCCGGCGTCGGGCGCGCCGTGGACAGTGACCCTGTGGGGCCGCAACATATTCGACAAGTCCTACGACATCACGAGGAATTTCTTCCTGCCCAGCACCGAAGTCGCGCAGGCCGGCGAGCCGGCCACGTTCGGCATCCGCGTCAGCTACAAGTACTAGTGTGGCGGGGCGTGATGTCCGGAATTTCACCGTGCTGAGGATATCGAGCATCGTACTGGCGAATCGTGATCGTGGTGCTCGTGGCCGCCTGGCTCAAGCTGCGCGGCCCCGACATTCCCTACGAGACGCTGGAGGCCAAGTACGCGGACGGCGCCTCGCACTTCGTGGATCTGCCCGGCGGATTTCACGTGCACTATCAGAGATGAGGGCGATCCGAACGGGCCGCTGCTGGTGCTGCTGCACGGGTTCGGCGACTCCTTCACCAGCTGGGAGGGCTGGGTGCGCGAGCTCAAGCCGAAATTCCATCATCATCAGCCTGGATTTTCCCGGGCATGGCTTGACGCGCGCGCCTCGAGGGGTATCGTGTTGAGCGGCGACGGCTTGGCGGACTTCGTCGATGCCTTCGCCGCGACGCTCGCGCTTGCCGAAGTTTGCGGTGGCCGGCAATTCCATGGGCGGCGGCGCGGCATGGCAGCTGGCGGTGCGCCATCCGGATCGCCTCAACGCGCTGATTCTGGTGGACGCGGCCGGCTTTCCGAACGAGAAGCCGCCTGCCGAAGTTCCGCTGGCCTTCAAGATCCTGCGATACCCCATCGGCCGCGCGCTCTTGCGCAACATCGACAACCGGCCGCTGATCGATGCAGGGTCTGAAGACCGATGTCTACGACAAATCGGTGATCACGCCGGCATTCGTCGATCGCTGGGCGGAATTTCAGCGCGCGCCCGGACACCGCGCCATTCTGATGGGCGTCAACCTCGGCGCGCAGCAGCAGGCCACGGCGGAGCTGCTGCGGACCATCAAGGTACCCACGCTTGGTGCTGCATGGCGAGAGCGACCTGCTGATCGAACCCGCGAGCGCGCGTAAAATTCGCGGCGGCGATACCGGGCGCGAAACTGATCACCTATCCGCAGGTCGGGCACCTGCCGCAGATCGAAATTCCGCAACGTTCGGCGGCGGACGTCGCGGCATTCCTGGACGCGGCTCTGAGTGCGGCGCCTGCCCAACGCTGACATCCGGTTGCCGCAAACCCCGAGCGCACCGCCCCTGTCGCCGCGCACGCTGCGCGCCCCTCGCTCCGGTATCATCGGTTCCATGCAGCGAGACTATCTGGGCAATCCGGTCGGCGGCGCAAGCGCGACGCGACGTTGCGCGGCATCGATGATTTCATCGAAGGCTACCTGGCCTACGAAACGCGCGCCGAGCGCATTCTTGCGGCCGCCGATGCGGATCCCGAGTCCTGCCTCGCCAATGTCTACGCGGGAATGCTGTGGATGCTGCTCGAAGCGCCGGAGGGCGCGCGGCATGCGGCAAGATATCTGGCTGCCGCGGAACGCGCGGCGCCCGCAGGCCACGCCGGCGCGAACAGCTCAATGCCGCGGTGCTGCGCGCCTGGGTGGACGATGACCTGGCGCGGACTCTGCGGCTTTGCGATCAGGTGATCGGATGAATTTCCGCGCGATCTGGCCATCGTCAAGACGCATCAGTATTTCGAGTTCAATCGCGGCAACTCGCCGGAAATGCTGCGGGTGGCCCTGAAGGCGGCGGCGCCCAACGCCGATGTTCCCTACGTGCACGGCATGACGGCGTTCGCCTACGAGCAATGCCATTTGCTGGACGAGGCGGAATCCGAGGCGCGAACCGCGCTCGAGATGCGCCGCAAGGAGCCCTGGGCGCAGCATGCGCTGGCGCATGTCTTCCTGACGCGCGGGCGGATCGACGAGGGAGCGCGGTTTCTCGAGGAAGTGGCCGACACCTGGACGGGACTGAACTCCTTCATGGTCACGCACCTTTGGTGGCACCTGGCGCTGTTCTATCTGAGCCAGGGGCGCGACGGCAGAGTCCTGGATCTCTATGACCGTCATTGCTGGGGCATCGCCAAGGACTATTCGCAGGATCAGATCGGCGCGGTGTCGCTGCTGGCCCGATGCGAGATCGCGGGCATCGATGTCGGGCCTCGCTGGCAGGATCTCGGCCGATCATCTGGCGGCGCGCGCGCAGGACACGGTGCTGCCGTTCCTGACGCTTCAATACCTCTACGGATTGGCGCGGGCGGGGCGTCCGGAGGCGGATACTGCTGCTCGAAGCGGTGCGGCGCCGCGCGACGAGCCGCGCCCGCATTCTCGCGCAGGTGTGGCGGGATGTCGCGCTGCCGGCCTGCGAGGGGCTGTATGCCTACGCGCGCGGCGACTACGCCGGCGCCTGGCGCCACTTGGCAGCCGCGCGTGCCGCGCATGGCGGAGGCGGGCGGCAGTCATGCGCAGCGCGATCTATTCGAGCAATTCTTGCTGGATGCGGCCATCAAGAGCGGCCGCATGGCCGCCGCCCAACAAATGCTCGAGTTGCGGCGCCTGCGGATCCCAACGGCGTGCCGGTCAACACGGCGCTTGGCGGCGGTGTACGCCAAGCTCGGCCTGCGGGAATTGGCGGATCAGGCGCGCGCAACGAGCCGTGCTCGACCCGCGCAGCGGCATCCCGCTTGAACAAATCCCCGAGAGACTGTCGATGCCACTGCGACCCGACCGACGCCCTGTGCAAGGCCATCGATGCGCGCCGCGACGAGCTCGTCGAATTGACCCGCGCTCTGATTCGCTTTCCCACCGTGAATCCGCCCGGCGAGGCCTATCGGCCCTGCGCGGAATTCATCGGCGAGCGCATGCGGGCGCCGCGGCTTCGCCGTCGAGTACGTGCGCGCGGAGGGCACGCCCGGCGACAGCGAGCGCTACCCGCGCATCAATGTCATTGCGCGGCGCGAGGGCGCGCGCCGCGGATCCCTGCGTGCACTTCAACAGCCATATCGACGTGGTGCAAACCGGCCGCGGCTGGACTCTGGACCCGTTCGCCGCCGTCGTGAAGGACGGCAGGGTCTATGGCCGCGGCGCCTGCGACATGAAGGGCGGCCTCGCCGCGTCGATCATCGCGGTCGAAGCTTGATCGACTCGGGCGAACGATTGCCGGGAGCGCTCGAGATCTCCGGCACCGTGGATGAGGAGTCGGGTGGATTCGGCGGAGTGCATTATCTGGCCGAGCGCGGCTGGTTTTCCCCGCCGCGCGTCGATCACGTCATCATTCCCGAGCCGCTCAATGTGGACCGGGTCTGCATCGGACATCGCGGCGTGTGGTGGGCCGAGATCGAGACCCATGGACGCATGGCGCACGGCTCCATGCCCTTTCTCGGCGATTGCGCCGTGCGTCACATGCATGCCGTCGTCGAGCGCCTCGAGCGCGATCTGTATCCCAAGCTCGCGGCCCGCCGCACCGACATGCCGGTGGTGCCCTCGGGTGCGCGTCACTCCACGCTGAACATCAATTCCATTCACGGCGGGCTGGCGGAGGCGCCAGGGTACCCCGCGGCGGCGGTGCCGGATTCCTGCCGCATGGTCATCGACCGCCGCCTGCTCATCGAAGAGAGCATCGAGAGCGTGAAGGGCGAGGTGCGCCGAGCTGCTCGAGCAACTTGCCCGGGACCGCCCGGGCTTTCGCTACGGCATTCGAGACATCTTCGAGGTGAGGCCGACCATGGCGGACCGCAACGGCCCGGTGGCGCGCAGCACGGCAGCGGCGATCCGCCGCGTGCTCGGCCGCGATCCCGAGTTCATCTGTTCGCCGGGCACCTACGATCAGAAGCACATCGATCGCGTCGGCAAGCTGCGGGACTGCATCGCCTATGGCCCGGGTATTCTCGATCTGGCCCATCAGCCGGACGAGTACGTGGTGATCGAGGACATGGTGAATTCCGCGAAAGTGATGGCGCTGGCGGCGCGGTCGCTGCTGCACGGCACCGCATGAGGCGAAGGCTGGTTCACGGCCCTGGTGCTGCTGTGCGGCGCTGGGGGCGCAGGCGGCGGGCCGGGCCACGATCGGCATGCAGCTCGAGCCGCCGATCCTCGATCCCACCGCGAATCCCGCCGCCGCGATTTCCGAAGTCCTGTACGGCAATGTGTTCGAGGGACTGGTGCAATTCGCCGCGGACGGGTCGGTGCTCCCGAAGCTCGCCGCGTCCTGGGAGATCTCGGACGACGGGCTGTCGTATATGTTTCACTTGCAGCATGGCGTGCGCTTTCACGACGGCAGCGCCTTCGATGCCGGCACCGCCAAGTTCTCGCTGGATCGCGCCCGGGCGCCGGAGTCGGTCAACCCGCAGCGATCGCGCCTGGCGAAGATCCGCGCGGTGGACATCGTCGATCCGTACACCCTGCGCGTTGCGCTCAGCCAGCGCTCCGGCGGCCTGCTGCAATCTCTGGCCTGGGGAGCCTTCGTCATGGTATCGCCGCGCTCGGCCGCGACCAACGCGGTGCAGCCGATCGGCACGGGCCCGTTCCGATTTATGGAATGGCGCCGCGGCGACTCGATCACCTTGGCGCGCAATTCCGACTACTGGGGCAGGCCGGCGCGATTGGATCAGGCGACCTTCAAATTCATCGCCGATCCCACCGCCGCCTATGCCGCACTGATGGCGGGCGATGTGGATGTCTTTTCGAACTATCCGGCACCGGAGAGCTTCGCGCAATTCGCCGCCGATCCGCGCTTCGCGGTATTCGTCGGCACCACCGAGATGGAGACGGTGCTCGCGCTGAATCACCGCGTGGCGCCGCTCGGCAACCTGCTGGTGCGCCGGGCCATTTCCTACGCCCTCGACCGCCGCGCCATCATCGACGGCGCGATGTTCGGCTACGGCACGCCGATCGGCAGTCATTTTCCGCCGCACAATCCCGCCTACGTGGATCTGACGGGGATGTATCCGCACGATGTGGCCAAGGCCAAGGCCCTGCTGGCAGCCGCCGGTTATCCGCGCGGCTTTTCGGTCACCCTGAAGCTGCCGCCGCCGAGCTATGCGCGGCGCGGCGGCGAGATCGTGGCGGCGGAGCTCGCGCAGGTCGGCATCCGGGCGCGCATCGAGAATCTGGAATGGGCGCAGTGGCTGGATCAGGTGTTCACCCGGCATGACTTCGACATGAGCATCGTCGGGCACGCCGAGCCCATGGACTACGATATCTACGCGCGCGACGACTATTATTTCGGCTACTCGAACCGCGAGTTCAAGGCGCTCATCGCCGCGCTCGACGACAGCATCGATCCGCGCGCCGCCGCAGCCTGCTGCAGCAGATTCAGCGCAAGCTGGCCGACGACGCCGTCAACGGCTTCCTGTTCCAGTACCCGAGACTGGATGTTTGGAACGCACATCTGCAGGGCGTGGGGTTCGACAATCTGTTCGGAGTCGTCGATTTGAGCGGCGCGCATTTCGTTGGGTCCGCCGGCGAGCGAGGCCCGGGCGGACCGGTGCGCGGCGCGACGGCCGGGCGGCCGACCTTTCGCGTTGCCGGCGCGGTTCTGTTGGCGGCGGCGTTGGCTTTGTGCATTCTGGTCGCGCGCCGATTCGGCGGCGCCTATCTGGCCGGGCGCTTGGGAGTGCTCGCCGCCACTTTGCTCGTCGCGACCGCGATCGTGTTCGTCATCGTTCAAATCGTGCCCGGCGATCCGGTGCGCTACATGATGGGACTGCAGGCGGATCCCGAGTACCGTGGCGGCGACGCGCCACCAGCTGGGTCTCGACGTCGCTCCGGCGCAGCGGTATTTCCGATGGATCGGCGGCTTGCTGCATGGGGACTTTGGCCGCAGTTTCACCTACCGCATTCCGGTGGGCCAGCTCATTGCCGAACGCCTGCAGGTCTCCTTGCCGCTGGCCGCGTATGCGCTGTTCCTGTCAACGGCGATCGCCTTTCCCATCGGCTTGGCCGCCGCGGCTTGGCGCGGGACCGCGCGGCGACAGGGTGTTGACGACGGTCACTCAATTGGGCCTGGCCATCCCGAACTTCTGGCTGGGAATGTTGCTGGTGATGCTGTTTGCGGTCGGGCTTCACTGGGTTTCGGCCGGCGGCTTCCCAGGGTGGGATGCGGGATTCATCGCCTGCATGAAGGCGCTGACGCTGCCGGCCTTCGCACTGGCCATGCCCCAGGCGGCGATCCTGGCGCGCGTGCTGCGCGGCGTCGCTGATCGAGACGCTTCACGAGGACTACATCCGCACGGCGCGGGCCAAGGGCGCCGGGGAGTGGCGGGTGCTGTGGCGTCATGCGCTGCCCAATGCGCTGGTCCCCGTAATGACCATCGTCGGCATGCAGTTCTCCTTCCTGCTGGCGGGCGGAGTGATCATCGAGAATGTATTCTTTTTGCCGGGTCTGGGCCGCCTGGTGTTCCAGGCCATCGAGCAGCGCGACTTGATCGTCGTGCAGAGTGTGGTGATCGTACTGGTGCTCGCCGTGGTCACCGTGACGTTTGTCGTGGATCTGTCCTATGCGCTGGTCGATCCGCGCTTGCGCGCGCCGGGTGCCGCATGAAACCTGCCGCGGAGCCTGAGGAGTACCTGCCGCGCAACGCCGGTTTCATCGTTGGGGCGGTCATTACGTGCTTCTTTGCCGCGGTGGCGGTGACTGCGCAATTCTGGACCCCTTATGACCCGTCCGCCTTGTCCATCATCGACAAGCTGCAGCCGCCCAGTCTGCATCACTGGTTCGGCACCGATCAGCTCGGCCGCGATGTACTGTCGATGATCATGGCGGGCGCGAAGAACTCGGTGGGAGTGGCGCTGCTCTCGGTGGTCATCGGAGTGTTCATCGGCGTGCCCCTGGGGTTGCTGGCAGCCGCGCCCCGCGAGGGGCCGTCGATGAAATCATCATGCGCGGCAATGATCTGGTATTTGCGTTCCCCGCGCTGCTGCTCGCCATTCTTATCACGGCGGTATTCGGCCCCGGAGCCGTCAACGCCATCATCGCCATCGGCATATTCAATATTCCGGTATTTGCGCGCGTCACCCGCGGCGGAGCGCTGCAGCTATGGACTCGCGACTACACCCTGGCTGCGCGGGTCGCCGGCAAGGAGTCCGCCGAGAATATCCTTCGAGCACATTCTGCCGAATCTCGTCGGGTTGCTGGCGGTGCAGGGAACGATCCAATTCTCGTTGGGCGTGATTGCCGAGGCGGGCCTCTCCTACGTCGGTCTCGGTGCGCAGCCGCCGACGCCGAGCTGGGGGCGGATGCTCAACGAGGCGCAAACGCTCACGGCTCTGGCGCCGTCTCTGGCGCTCTTCCCCGGCATTGCCGTCGTGTTGTTCGTCCTCGGCTTGAATTTGCTGGGCGACGGCTTGCGCCGGCGCCGTGAGCGCATGCCATGAGCCAGCCGGCGCAGACCGAGGGCCAGGGTACCGAGAGCAAGGATGCCGGGAGAGGCCCCGATGCGAGACTCCTGGAAATAAACGCGCTGAGCGTGTCGATCGGCTCGACGCACATCATCAAGAACCTGTCGCTCGAGCTCGGCGCCGGCGAGATTCTCGGCCTGGTCGGCGCATCGGGATCGGGAAAATCGATGACGGCGCTCGCCATCATGCAGCTGCTGCCCGCGCGGGCGCGTGCGATGGGAACGGTGCGCTGGCGCGGCGAGTCGCTCGGCGGCAAGAGTGAAGGTGAGCTGTGCGGCATCCGCGGCCGGGATATCGGGATGGTCTTTCAAGAACCCATGACGGCTCTGAATCCGCTTGATGCGCGTCGGCGAGCAGGTGGCGGAAACCGTCCGGCTGCACCGCGCGGTGCCGGCCGCGCAGGCCCGGCGCATGGCGCGCGAAATCCTCGATCGGGTGGGGCTGGGGGGCGAGCAGGGCGCCTTGGACCGCCTGCCCTACGAGCTGTCGGGCGGCCAGCGGCAACGGGTTGCGATCGCCATGGCAGTGATCCTCGAGCCGGCGCTGCTCATCGCCGATGAGCCGACCACCGCCTTGGATGTCGTTACCCAGGCTCAGGTGCTGCGGCTGCTGCAGGAACTCGCGCACGCGCGCAACATGGGATTGATATTGGTGACCCACGATCTCGCCGTGGCGGCGCTCATGACCGATCGGATCGCCGTGATGCACCGGGGAGAGGTCGTCGAGCAGGGCGCAACCCGGGAGCTGCTGCGCCATTTGCAGCACCCCTACGGCCGGGCGCTGCTGGCCGCCGCGGAATTGAAGCCCCGGCGTAGGCCCGCGCGCAAGGATACGGCGGCGGTGTTGCAGGTACGCGATGTCGTTCACGAGTATCCGCGCAGGCGCCGTTCGCTGTGGCACCCGGCGGTGCCCTTGCGCGCGGTGGACGGCGTCTCGCTGTCCGTTCACGCCGGCGAGACCGTGGGTCTGGTCGGCGAGTCCGGTTCGGGCAAGTCCAGCCTGCTACGCGTCATCCTTGCGCTGGAGAAGCCGCGCACGGGCGAAGTTCGCCTGCTCGGCGATGTGTTCCCCGGTGCCGGGTGTCTCGCCGGCTGCGCCGTCGCATTCAGGCGGTGTTCCAGGATCCTTACGGCAGCTTCGACCCGCAGTGGTCCGTGGAGCGGCTGGTCGCCGAGCCGTTCCACCTGCTCGATTCGGCGCCGGCCGCGGCGCAGCGGCGGCGCAAGGTGGCCACGGTGCTCGAGCAGGTCGGCCTGTCGGCGTCCGATGCGCGGCGCCTCCCGCACGAGTTCTCGGGCGGTCAGAGGCAGCGCATCGCCATCGCCCGCGCCCTGATCACCGAGCCGTCCGTGATCGTGTTCGACGAAGCGGTATCCGCGCTCGATGTGCTGGTGCGCGCTCAAATACTCGAGCTGCTGGCGGATTTGGCCGAAAGGCTGGGAGTGGCCTATTTGTTCGTGTCGCACGACCTGACCGTCGTGAGAGCGATTGCCGACCGACTATATGTCATGCAGGGCGGGCGCATCGTCGAACAGGGGGCGACCGAGGAAGTTTTCGCCGCTCCGCGGCACCCCTATACCGAGGCCTTGATTGCCGCCACTCCGCGGTTGGCGTGAGCCGTTTTGCCTCCGGATTACGCATTTCTCCATCAGGCAATTGCGCATTTCTCTATCAGGCAAATGGTCCGGGGGGCAAACATGAAATTCGTCCGTGGCGTAACAGGCCCAAAGAAGCAGCCGCCCAAGCCGGCCAAGGACGATCCACCGGCGCGCCGGAGCACTCCCTGGCATGCCGTGTCCATCGTCGCGAAGAGTACGAGCTGCGAGGCTGCCCGAGCGCTTCGCGCGGCGAGGTTTCTGTCCGCCACCGCGCCGCGCCTGCCCCTGCCCGGATGCACGATGGGAAACTCCTGTCCCTGCGCCTACAAGCACCATGCGGACCGGCGCGGCCAACCCCGCCGCAAGGACGAACTCGTCGGCATGAAGCGAAACATCAAGGGCATGCAAGAGCGGCGAGTTCGCAGCAGCCGGCGCAGCACCGATTGACGCTCGATCGATGCCCGCTGGACGTCAATGCTCGCGCCTGCCGGCGGCGCGCGCCGTTGCGTATACTGCGCGTTAGCTGATTTCAGAGGAATTCATATGCACCGTTTGACTGCGGCGGCGCTCCTCAGCGCCTTTTCACTTGTTGCGGCGTCCAAGCAGACGACCGGCGCCGGCAGCCCCGACAAATCCTGGATCGAACAGAGCAACGGCTACACCCACATGCTCCTCGACGTTCAATTCCAGCACTCTCCCGAGGACGGTTCGCGGGAGGGCCTGGCAAAATTCGACAGCCTCATCTCCAACCCCACCCTCGACGATCAGCTCGCCGAACGGCGGGAACTCGAGGCGGTGCTGGCGAAGATCAAGACCGCCGACGCGAGCGAGGGCAACCAACATGTGCGCGAGGATATTGAAATTCTGCGCAAGGCCTTCGACCTGCAATTCCGCAAGGAAGACTATGAACTGCGGCACGAGGTGCCGTTCGACAATGCCAGCGAGATGATCTTTCAAGGCCTGCGCGACCTTCTGGACGACCAGGTTGCAGCGGAGCGGCGGCCGGCCGCGATCGCCCGGCTGCGCAAGTACGCCGGCACGGAAGCAGGATACAAGCCGTTCACCGACATACTGAAGCAGCGTGAGCTTGAACAGATTGCCAAGCCGGGCGTGCTCTTTCCCTCCAAGGATGAGGTGACGACGGAGCTGGGGCGCAATTCGAACTATGTCGACGGGATCGCCGCACTTTTCGAGAAGTACAAGCTGAGCGGCTGGAATTCTTCCTATGCGAAACTGAAGACGGAGCTGGCCGACTACGATGCCTGGGTGCGGGCCACCATACTGCCCAAGGCACGCACCGACTTCCGTCTGCCGCCGGAGAAGTACGCGCTCGAGTTCGAGGGCTACGGCATCGACATTCCTCCGGCGAAGATCGCCGCCATGGCGCATGCCGCCTTCAAGGACTATCAGGCCGAAATGGTGCCGCTGGCCGCGCAGATCGCCAAGGCCGATGGTTATCCTTCCGGGGACTACCGAGCCGTCATTGCCGAATTGAAGAAAAAGCAGATCACCGGGGCGGCCATCCTGCCGTTCTACGAGAAGCGGCTGCACGAGATCGAGAAGATCATCGTCGCGAAGAATATCGTGAGCCTTCCCGACCGCCCCGCGATCATCCGCCTAGCGACCGCCGCCGAGACGGCGCAGCAGCCCGCGCCGCACATGGTTCCGCCTCCCTTCCTGCACAACACCGGGCAGCGCGGCCAGTTCGTGCTGCCGCTGAACATTCCCTCCGCCACCGGCGGGGCAGAGGACAAGTACGACGACTTCACCTTCGATGCCGTCGCGTGGACGCTCACCGCCCATGAGGCGCGGCCGGGGCACGAATTGCAGTTCGACTCGATGGTCGAGCACGGCGTCAGCCTGGCGCGTGCGCTGTATGCCTTCAATTCCACGAACGCCGAGGGCTGGGGTCTTTACTCCGAGTACATCATGCAGCCGTATGAGCCCGCGGAGGGCCAGCTCCTGACTCTGCAGCTGCGCTTGCTGCGCGCCGCGCGCGCCTTCCTCGATCCCGAGCTGCAGAGCGGCAAGACCACCCCGGCGCAGGCTTACGAGGTGCTCGAAAAGGATGTGATGCTCAGCCACGCCTTCGCCAAGGAAGAAGTGGAGCGGTTCACATTCCGGGCGCCCGGCCAGGCCAACAGCTACTTCTACGGCTACACCCGCCTGCTCGCGCTGCGCAAGGAGACCGAGACGGCTCTCGGGCCGAAATTCGACCAGAAGAAATTTCACGACTTCATCCTGAGCCAGGGCTTGTTGCCGCCGGATCTGATGCGCAAGGCGGTATTGGAGGGTTTCGTAGCCGCCCAGCGGTAGGGTGATCGGGCGGGTCTAAAGGGGGATTGGGGGGCGCAGGCGACGTTTTGGGAGGGAACCTGCCGCAGGCTGCCAATTATGTGAAGCGCACCCCAACGCCGGGCCCGATATATGAGCAAGATTAAGCGGCAGATATGACCTGCACGGCAGCAGGGGAACCGTACTGCAGTTGAGCGTAGCGCGGCAATGATTGACGTCGCTCGTGTTTGGCCGATTCGACGAAAGATGCGATGGAGATGTTGCAGATGGCTAGATTGATACTCACTGCCGATGATTCCCCGTCAATTCGTCTGCTCATGAAATTGACCCTCAGCGCCGAGGGATTCGACGTCATGCAGGCGACGGATGGCGTCGAAGCCTTGGAATACGCCCGGCATCATGATGCAGCTCTCGTTTTGACCGACATCAACATGCCTCGCATGGACGGCCTGACCCTGATTCGGGAGCTGCGCATGCTGCCGAACTACAAAGTCGTCCCCATGCTGGTGCTGACCACCGAATCGGCACAGGAGCGAAAAACGCTTGGCAAGGAGGCGGGCGCCACCGGCTGGCTCGTCAAGCCGTTCAACGCCCAGCAGCTGATGGCGACGATCGCACGAGTGCTGTGACATGAACAACCCGCAAAAGCAGCCGAACACTCCGGCTCCTCGGTCATCGGATCACTTGGTGGCGATGCTGGGTGTAATAAGCTCGCAAATCGAAGCCGCGCTGCACGAGACGGATGCTCCGGCGGCCGTTCTGGTCGAGACCGCTCACTCCATCAGCAAGGCGACGGAGACGCTGGCGAAGTGTATTTTCGATTTTTCCGGACAGCCGGTGCGAGTGTTCCAGGATCTCATGGTGCTGCACGACGATCTGCACGCCCGCTCGGGCCGAGCCACCTCGGCCATACAGTTCCACGATCGCCTGGTTCAGTGCCTGACGCACGTTTGCGCCAGCCTGACCTGTCTCTCGGAATTCATATCCACGAGCAAGGGCCCCAGGTCGGCCGCCGAGTGGAACGAACTGCGTGAGCGCGTTCGAGGAATTCACAGCATGGAGCAAGAACGCGCCTTGTTCGATCTGTTCAGCGGCGGCGCCTCCGAGGATGAGAAGAAGGCGGCCATTGCGAAACATCAGGGAAGTGCCGGCGGCGCGGGCAAGGTTGAACTTTTCTAGCCCCTAGGCGTTGCCAAAGTGTACGGCACGGGCGATGGCGCGTGCCAGGCAATCCGCCGCCGCCGAGCCGATGCGCCCGATCTGCGCGGCGCGCCGCGCGTCCCCGCGCAGCTCCACCGCCGCGCTCGCCAGGGCGAACACGGTGTCGCCGTCGAAGGGTGTGTGCGCCGGACGCACCGCCCGCGCAATCCCATCCTGGGCCATCATGGCAACGCGCTTGCATTCCACCGTGGTCAAATCGGCGTTGCACGCAACCACCCCCAGCGTGGTGTTGGCGCCGGCTTGCAATCGACCGAGCGCCCCGAGCCGGGATTCCTGCGGCGCCGGATCGCTCACGTCCATGAGATCTCGGGGTGCGCCGCCGCCGCCGAATTCCCGGTCCAGTTCGAATGGCCATGCCCAATAGGTCTTGCCGTCGGGCATGAGCGCCGAGCCGATGCAATTCACGGCGACCAAGGCGCCGACGAGGAGACCCTCGCCGAGGTCCAGAGATGTGGAGCCGATGCCGCCCGCGATCAGACCCGCCATGGCTCCGCGTCCCGCACCGATGGCGCCCAAGGCGAAGTCGGCGCCGGCGGCATCGAGCGAGCGAAGGCCCAGTCCACGGTAGGGCGGGGTGAGGTCCCAGTTCTTGTCGCCGCCGTTGCCCAGATCGTGCAGCACGGCCGAGGGGACGATGGGAATCGGCGGCGACCCGGGGCGCAGCGTCAAGCCGATTCCCTTGGCCGACAGCGCCGCGGCGACCCCGTCCGCTGCCGCGAGCCCAAAGACCGAGCCTCCGGCGAGCACCACGGCATGCGCCCGGCCCACCAAGTTCTCCGGAGACAGGGCATCGGTCTCGCGCCCGCCGGGTCCGCCGCCGCGCACGTCCACGGCGGCCGCCCAAGCCCCGCTGCATAATAGCGTCGTCACGCCAGACCGGGCGGCCTCGTCATCGGCGTGGCCGACAGCGAGGCCCGCGATGTCCGTAATCAGGTTTTTGCGGGCCGGCCGGAACATGCCTTGCCTAGGTCGGCTGCGCCGCGATGACCGCCAATCCCTGCAGCACCAGATCCGGCACGATTTCACCGTGTGCGCGCATCGAGCCGATGATCATGCCGGCATCGCCGCCGGTGATGAACAATTTGGGCTTCACCCCGGTGCTTTGTTCGACCACTTCGACCGCATGGTCGGCGACGCCCGCCAGGGCAAAGACGGCGCCGCGCGACACGGCCCCGACGGTGTTGTTGGCCAGCACCCCGGCGAGAGACGGCGTGCTATGCATGGCGGCCTTGGCGATATCGCTGGTTTTGTTCATCAAGGCTTCGCGCATCATGTGTA
Organism: uncultured Gammaproteobacteria bacterium; assembly: GCA_963837435.1. Classification (GTDB taxonomy): domain Bacteria; phylum Pseudomonadota; class Gammaproteobacteria; order Steroidobacterales; family Steroidobacteraceae; genus Bog-1198. Next base: position 122,785 of record CAWINJ010000001.1, on the reverse strand, counting down.
TGCCGGGCACGATCAGGCCGCCCAAATGCTGGCCGCCGGAATCCACCCCGTCGACCTTGACCGCCGTACCGGCGTCGACCACGCACAGCGCCGAGCGCGCCTTGGTCCAGGCGCCGATCAAGGCAAGCCATCGGTCGGCTCCCAGCAACGAGGTGTCGAGATATCCGTTGGTCAGCCCGTGGTATTCCGGGGCCGCGGTGACGAATTCAACATCGACGCGAAACACTTTCTTGGTGAGACGCGCCAGCATTTTCGCCATGTCAGGTCCGGCAACGTTGGATACGAGCACCCGGTTCGGACGCTGTCCCGACTCGAACAGCGCGGTGGTCCAGATGCCCGGCTTCGCATCCCGGTGCACGACGGCCTGCTGGTCCGATAGCCCGGTACTGGTGAGCCAGGCCCACTTCAGGCGGGTGTTTCCTACGTCGATGACCAAAATCATGTGTAATTGATTACCCTCGGTGCGCCGTCGACGCACAAGCGGGCAAGGATAGCATCGTCGCGCAGGCCCTTGGCCGCCATCGGACCGCGCCTGCCGGCCCAGATTCGAGGCCTGCTCTTCCATGTCGCAAGCTAGGAAAAGCGATTAAATATCAATTAGTTATGTGTGGTGGTCGGCCCCGGCCCCGGGCCCGAGAGCGCCGATGGCCGCGTACAGGGCATGGGATACCCTCTCATCGGTATCCGCCGCATTGCGTAAGTGCACGGGATATCGGATGTGAGCATCGGCACCCGCCGCCGAGAAGCTCAACTGCACTCGCGGCCGCGCGTCAGCGCCGGAACTCGATGCCGTGGCCCTTTCGATTTCCCTGGATTGTCGTGCGATTTCCTCGCTGTCCTCCTTCAGGGCCCCGGTCACGGCGTCAGTCAGCCTCTGTTTGGCCGCACCATAGTCGATGCCCGCCGGCAGGCTCAACACGATCTCGCGCCACACGAAGTTGACGCCGTGGATCTGCTTGAACAGGCCGCTCGACACCTGAAATACGATCGAGTTGGCAAACGCGACGATCCGCCCGGTCGGTCCGAGCGAACCATGGCCGCCGAGTTCCATGAGATGCAGTCTCACCAAGCCCAGTTCGATGACTTCACCGGTGACATCGCCGATTTGCACGCGATCGCCCACGCGGATTCCGTATTTCCCTATCAAAAAGAAGTAGCCGACGATGGAAACGAGGACGCTCTGCATGGCGACGGCCAGACCGGCGGTAATGAGACCGGCAAAAGTAACGATGGACCCCAGTTCACTGGCAAAGGCGAAACCCACGATCAGCACCACCAAGCACCACAGGGCGATTCTGCGTAGCAGCAGGAACTGATACCGGCGACGCGGCTCTTGGACATAGCGCATCACCGCGAGCCGCCACGCCTCGGCCGCCGCGAACACGATCGCCAGCAACACTGCCAACACCCCCAAGCGCACGCCCAGCGTCTTCAGAGCGTTGCGATACTGAGTCTTGATGGCCTCGTGCCAATTGCCGAGATTGCGTCGATACTGCGTGAGGAGCACGCCTTCCTTGCTCAGGGGAATGAGCAAGGTGGAGGATTGCTTGAACTGCGCCGACAAGGCGTCGAGTTGATCGCGCACGCCGTTGAGCGTCGCGCTGTCCGCCGTATCCGCCTGAGCAGCCAGCGCATCGCCGCGGGCCGACCAGACCTTTAATTGATCCACCAGCGGGGCGCGAATGTGCGCGAAGGCGCCCTGCAACGACGCCGTACGTTGATCGATGACGTCGATCGTGGCCGCCTTCTCGGACAGCCGCACCGCGTTGGCGGCCAGGTCCCAGACGCCGAAGCGGGCCGCAGCGATCCCGCTGACGCCGGTCAATGCCGGCGGCGGCCCCGAAGAGGAGGCGCCGGCCGCCGCGGATCCGGCGGCAGGACTTGCAGCCGGCGAGGCGGCGGGCGGCGCATAGCCCGCGCTTGCCGAAGACGGCACGGTCACGGCCATGGCATCGATCTGTGCCTTCAGCGCGGGGCCGCTGAAGCCGCCGCCGTCGCTCTGGGTGGTAAAGGTCGACATCGTGGCAAGCAGGCTCCTTCTCGCATTGATCAGGTCCAACTCACCCTGCAATTCGGAGATCTTTGCCTGCAGCTGGATTCTTTGCTGCGGCCGGGCCTTCGCCAGTTGCTTGCGGCCGGCGGCCAATTCGTTCTGCGTCGCGGCGCCTTGGGCCGTGAATTTACTTTGCAGCTGGTCCAGCGATGCTGAGGCGCCAGACCCGCCGCCGGCCTGCTTGGGCACCGGTTCCTTGGCGAGCATCTCGGCATTGGTCCGGGCGATATCGAAGGCCAGAGCCAGGATTTGATTCGCCGTCAGCCGGTTGTCATAGAGAATCAATTGGTCGCTCGGCTCGTTGGCCGCCTGCTGTTGAATGCCGAGCGTGCGGTACCAGTCGATGGTTTGGTCCAGAAGCTGGATGACCTGCGGACCTGTCATGGGCGCGGCGACGGAGCTTGCGCCCGGCACCGCCGCGGGCCCGCCGGCCGGTGCGGCGGAAGCCGCCGGGATGCTCAGCGCGAGCAGCAGCAGGGGCGCAGCCCCTGAGAGCAAATGATGAGGATGAAGCTTGGACATGGACGAATCCTACCCCTTTGCGGCCGGCGAAGACGCTACCATAGGGGGCCTTCCATTGACGCGTGTGGTGACCATGTTCGACTTGAAGCAGGCAATTGCCGACGTAGCGGATTTCCCGCGCGCGGGGATATTGTTCCGCGATATCTCGCCCTTGCTGCGCGAGCACTTCGGCGCCACCGTCCAGGCGCTCGACGCTTTGCTGACCGAGGAGCAGTGGGACGAGATCGACTCATTGGCCGGCATCGAGTCGCGCGGCTTCATCTTGGGCGCGGCCCTTGCCATGCGCCGCGGCAAGGGATTCGTGCTGGTGCGCAAGCAGGGCAAGCTGCCGCCGCCGGTCGTGGACGTGTCCTACGACCTCGAGTACGGTTCCGGGGTCCTGGAAATGCAGCGCGGCGAGGGTCGTCTGCTGCTGATCGACGACGTGCTGGCCACCGGCGGCACGATGACGGCGGCTGCCGACCTCTGCCGGCGCGCGGGCTACCAGGTCCAAGCATTGATGGCACTCATCGATCTGAATCTCGTCAAGAACTACAGCTGGCAAGGCCTGCGATTGCGGGCGGTCGTCAATTACTAGCCTGGGCATGAACCTCGATGGATGACCTGCCGCGCACGCTGGTGGTCGTTGCCTTGCCGGCGGAATCCGCGGGCGTTTTCGAGGCGGCGAGCGTTCCGGTGCTTTATTGCGGGGTCGGTAAAGTCAATGCGGCCATCGCGCTCGAGCGCGGCCTGGCGCGCTACGCGCGGCAGGGTCAAGCCATGCCGCTGGTGTTGAATTTCGGCTCGGCCGGCAGCCGCCGGCATGCAACCGGCACTTTGGTGGAATGCCATGAGTTCGTGCAACGCGATATGGACGTGAGCGGTTTGGGCTTTGCACTGGGGGTGACTCCCTTCGACGAAGCGCCCTCCTGTTTGCGCTTCGAACCGCTGTTCAAGCACCTGACCGCGGCCGTCTGCGGCAGCGGCGACTCCTTTGCGACGACGCCCGCCGGCGTGGACTGCGGCGTCGTCGACATGGAAGCTTATGCCCTGGCCAAAGTATGCTGGTACGAAAAGGCGCCATTCGCTTGCGCCAAGTATGTGAGCGACGGCGCCGATCATGCGGCGGCGGAGGATTGGCAGCGCAATCTTCACAAGGCGGCCGATGAATTTCTGCGCCTGTATTCCGGTGTCGCGCACCGATGAGATCCGGGTTGCTCGTCTTGCTGCTGATATCGATGCTGCCCGCCGCCGCGGGCGCGGCCGTGCGCGTGGTGGTGGGGCCGACGCCTATCCGGGATGGAGAGGCCAAATCGGCGGGCGACATCACGGTCGTCAATGAGCGGCTGGCGTTCGCGCTCGCGGTAGGCTCGCCGGTCCCCTACGGCGTGCCGCGCGGTGCAATCGTCGACGTGGCGCCCGTGACGGGTGGCCGCATCGGCCGGGACTGCGTGGTGTTCGCGGACTTCATTCCCAACAACTGGTCGGCTTGGCCCAATACTTTCCAGCACATCGAGATCCTCGAGCGCGGCCCGCAGCGGGTCGTCATCCGTACGGAGCGCGATTGGGGCAAGGTCACCGTCACGACGATATACACGCTCGAGTCGGACTCCGACTCGATCGCGATCCGCACGACCATGAGCAACGGCGGCGCCGCCTTGTCCGGCCTGCTGTCAGGCATGACCCTGTGGCCGAAAGAAGGTCATTTCTTCGGCGTTCCCGGACTTGCGGGTCTCGTGCAGGGCAGCACCGACGCGGCGCTCGCCGATCGGGTGGTTGCGTACGACGAAAATTGGAGCGTCGCGCTGCATGCGCCCTACGCCGACCATATCGCCGACGGATCGTTGGACATGTATCGACTGCACGATCTGCCGGCCGGCGGCACCCAGGTCTTCGAGGCGTGGTTGCAGGTCGGATCGAGCGGCGATCTTGGGCCGGTGTTCCAGGCCGAGATCGCACGCAAACACCTGGCGTCCGGAATGATTCACGGCACCGTCAGCGGCGGTGGGAAGCCGGTCGAGGCGCCGGTGGTCGTGATCGAAAAGCAAGGCAAACTCTACGGCTGGGGACTGGGGCGCCACGGCAACTACCGGCTGCGGCTGCCCGCGGGCGACTACATGCTGTACGCGGCCGCCAGGAATTATTCGCAGAGCGCGCGCATCCCCATCCACGTCGAGCCAGGTTCCGATGCGTCCGATGATTTCCACGATTTACTCGTTCCAGGGAGCATCCGCTGGGCGGTGACGGACGCCCGCAACGGCAAACCCTTGGATGCCCGCATCAGCATCGAGCAAGGTCAGAAGCCGTCGGTGGAGTTTCTTGGCCGCCAGACTTTTTTCACGGAGCTCGACCGCAAGGGCCGGGTCGACGTGCCCATCGCCCCGGGCGACTATGTATTCACCGTGTCGGCGGGCGGCGGATTCCTGTCGGAGAAGCAGCGGGTCAAGCTCTCGGTGCTCCCCGGTCAAGCGCGCAAGGCAAACGTGGCGGTCATGCCGCTATTCGATCCGCCGGCGCGGCATTGGTATTCGGCGGATCTGCACCATCATGCCGATCAAGCCGAAGCGGTAAGTCCGCCGGCGTACGTGGTGCGTTCGCAATTGGCGGCAGGATTGGATCTGCTGTTCGTCAGCGATCACGATTCGATGGTGAACCAGCAGGCCTTGCAGGCAATGGCCGATCGCCGCGGCGTGGCGTTCATTCCGGGCATCGAGCTGTCGGCTTCCTGGGGTCATTTCAACGCATATCCCTTGTCGCCGGGCGGCAAGCTGGCCATCGACACCGGCACCGCGAGCATCGACGACATCATCGCCGAAGGGCGGCGCCTGGGCGCGGCCGTCGTGCAGGTGAATCACCCGTTCATCCCCTACGGCTATTTCACCAGCGTGAGTGCCGGCGTGGCGCCGGGAGGGTTCAATCCAGCATTCGATCTCATCGAGATCAATGCGGCAGCGCCGGACGACGATGGCAAGGTGCTACAAACCCTGTGGGGTTTCTGGAACGCGGGAGACCGCTACTACTTGACGGCGGGAACCGATACCCACGATGTGTGGCGCGAGGAGTCGGGCGCCGTGAGAGCCTTCGCACACATCGATGGCGAGGTGACGGCCAGGGCATTCGCGCAGGCGCTGAAGGCGGGACACGGCTACGTGACGTTCGGGCCGCTGGTGTTCCCCTCGGTGATGTTCGGGGATGAGTTGAGAGTGAAGCCCGGCGAGTCGTTCGCGCTGGGTTTCGATATTCAATCCGTCGCCGGCCTCAAGACAGTTCAGCTGATCGGGGGCGGGACCGCTCTGCAATTGAAGTCCTTCTCCGACGCTCCGCGGCAGGCGCACGTCGATTTTCCGCTGTCCACTCGGCACTCCACCTGGTACTCGCTCGTGGTGGAGGATGGGCGGGGCCGCAAGGCCTATACGGATCCCATCTGGGTGAACGTGGCCGTGTTCCCGCCCGGTACCGCTTCGCAAGGCGCTGGGCCCCAGTAAGCGCATTTCGTCGCCGCATTGCATTTTTCTTGGGGGAATCATGGACTTCGCCGGCCTATTCACTCTGCTGCTCGCCGCCTCCGGCCTGATTTTGTTGGCCGACAAAGTGTTCCTCAAGGCGAGGCGACAGCGCGCCGCCGGTGCGTCGGCCCAGCGGGAGCCGCTGCTCACCTACTACGCGCGCTCCTTCTTTCCGGTCATTCTGATCGTGCTGCTGGTGCGTTCGTTCGCCTTCGAGCCATTTCGAATTCCTTCGGCCTCGATGATGCCGGGGCTGGTGGACGGAGATTTCATTTTCGTCGACAAGTACTCCTACGGGCTGCGTCTTCCGGTGATCAACACCAAGATCCTGCCCATCGGCGAGCCGCGGCGCGGCGATGTCATCGTGTTTCGTCTGCCGTCGGATCCATCCGTCCACTTCATCAAGCGTCTGGTGGGTTTGCCGGGCGACCACATCGTCGTGCGCGACAATCGCATCACCATCAACGGAGTCGCCGTTCCACTGAGTCCCGACGGCGTCTATGCGGGCGGCTACGGCTTCACGGGATCGGAACTTGCACTCGAGAGGTTCGGGGCGGAACAACACATCATCATGTTCGCGCCCAATCGAGGGCCCACGGACTTCGAGACGGTGGTGCCGGCGGGGCACTATTTTTTCATGGGCGACAATCGCAACGACAGCGCCGACAGCCGATTTCCGCTGGTGGGCCTCGTGCCCGAACAGAACCTCGTCGGGCGCGCCGCTCGGATATGGCTGAACTGGCGATTGCCCGGTTGGCCGGACTGGCGCCGCATCGGCATGAAAATTCGCTGAGGGACGACAATTCGCCGAGGGACCAAAATTCGGCGAGGCACTGGGCCGGCTCAATGCTCCCAGTGGCCGGCCACGTGCTGCCAGTGCGACCCTACCGGATCCCATCGATCCGCAACCCAGTGAGCGCCGCGCCGTTCGAAGACGAAGCGGCCCGGGACCCAGGAATAGGCATGCCCACTCCAATCCCAGTAGCCCGGAGCCCAGACATAGCCGTCGCGGGGTGCCGGAGGCCGTTCGTCGCGAGCCGGCGGGGGTGCCGCGTCGGCTTCGCTGCCGGCCCCGGCGAAAGCCGCGCCCGCGCCAAATGCGCCGGCACCGAGGCACAGCGTGATCACTAATGCTTTGATGATAGGCTTCATTCCCGATACTCCCATGGATGCGCCATTGACTACACAGGTCTGTGTAAGTAAAACGTCAAGCATGACGTCTGTCAAGCGAAAATTACACAGGTCTGTGCAATCATGAGCCGCTGGCCCGCCAAGGAGGCCATGCAGGAGAGGATTCTCGACACGGCGGGCCGCCTGTTCTATGGCCAGGGGATCCGCGCCGTGGGGGTGGACACGATCGCCGCTGAGATCGGCATCAGCAAGCGCACGCTGTACAACTACTTCCCGTCGAAGGACGAGCTCATCCTTGCCTATCTGTCGCGCCACCTCGTGGAGCCGAGGGCCTCGGATCGCCCGCTGCTCGAGCAGATATTGCGTTATTTCGACTCGCTCGAGCGTTGGTTCGCGAGCGATACTTTTCGCGGGTGTCCCTTCGTCAATGCGGTGGCCGAGCTGGGCGATGCGGCGCATCCCGGCACTCGGATGGCCATTGCCTACAAGGAAAAACGGCGGCTGTGGCTGCGCGAGGCGCTGAGCCAGATGAACGTGGCGGATCCGGACCTGCTTGCGACGCAGGTGGCGATTCTGGTCGAGGGCGCCATCATCGCGGCCCTGGTCCGCAGTGATCCGGGAATGGCGCGCGCCGCCAAAACCGCCGCCCGAGTCCTGTTGACCGCGGCAGGGGTGCCGGATGCCGTCGAAGCTCAGCCCACCCAACCCCCGCTGCCGCTCAAACCTCCGAAGCGGGCGACCGCGCGCAAGGCGCGGGTCCGACGGTAGCGTCGGGCTCAGCCTTGCCGCTGCCAGGTCTGCGATCTGCCCAGCAGCGAAATGCCGATGAAGCCGCGTACCGCCAATACGGTCCCGTCGTGCTCCAAATGAAACTTGCATCGATACACCGAGCCGGTGTCGGGGTCGAGAATGTCGCCGCCGCCGTACTCGCCGTCCCGTAAGGTTACGCTGCGTATGATCAAGAGCCCAATGATGGGCTGATTCTTGCGTTCGTCGGTGCACACCGAGCATACCCGGGTTTCGGCGCCCGGCGTGAAGCTCTGTTCGATGCGCCCGAAGTATTTTCCATCCTGCAAGTAAATTCTCACCAGCGCGCGGGGCTTCCCCGTCTTGTCATCGACGGTCTTCCACAGGCCGATGGGCGACTGCATGTCGGCCGCGTGCAAAGCCGCAGCCGGAAATCCCGCGAGCGCGAGCGTGAAGGCAAACGCGAGCGTGAAGCCGAGCGTGAGTGTGAAAGCGACTGTCGGCGAAATGCAGAGCGCGATGCGGCGCGCCACCCGCAACAGCGCCAGCGCTGCCGAAAAAATGCCTGTCTTCATCGACGTACTCCCCGAATTGCCGACGCCTTATCAGCCTACCGCATCGAGCCGCGCCTTTTGCGCGAGATTTGCGCCGCGCCACAGGTACAGGGCCAGCAACGGGCTGGCGCCGGTGCGCATGGAGTGAGGCTCGCCTCCGGCATGATGAATCAGAGTTCCGGGAGAATGCTCCCGCCATACCGTGTCGCCTTGCTGCCAGGCCGCGGTGCCGCTCAGCGGCAGATATATTTCTTCCGCGTCGTGCCGGTGGCGTGGGTAGTGCGTGGCCGGCCCCAGCATCAGAAAGCCGCAGGCGATGCGCTCGCTCGCCAGGGGACCGGTCCCACCGACGATCTCGCTCCATCCATAGTTGTCGAGAAAGGCGGCATCGAGCTCGCCGGCGGTGTAGGTTTGACGCCAGGCCAGCGTCGGCGCGGCCCGGCATAGCTCGGCCACCAGACCGGGGCCGAATGCCGCGGGGTCGAGAGCGATCTGCGGCAGCCAGCACAACACCGGCAGCGCGGACGCCTCGAGCGCGCGCTCCCGGGAGGTGCGGGGCCAATCCGCGAGAAACGCGGCGAGCGTGGGTTCCCGCGCCGCTTCCAGCAGCTGCTCGATCCGCGCGGCGAGTGTCATGGCTGGCATTTGGCTTCCCGTCGTCCTCGATCAATTATACTGGCAGGCATTCCCGCCGTTCGGAGAGTTCGTGTCGCCCAAGATGTCGTTGACCGACGGATCGATTCCTCGGGCCTTGTTGCGCTTTTCCCTGCCGATTCTATTCGGCAACGTGCTGCAGTCGGTCAACGGGTCGGTGAATGCCATTTGGGTGGGCAAGTATCTGGGCGAAGCCTCTCTTGCCGCCGTGGGAAACTCGAATGTGGTGATGTTCCTGCTGTTCGGCGTGTTGTTCGGTTTTTCGATGGCCTCGACCATCATGATTGGCCAGTGCATCGGCGCGAAGAATGTCCCTGAAGCGAAACGCGTCGTCGGCACCAGCGCGGTTTTCTTTCTGGGCCTGTCGCTGGCCATGAGCCTGGTGGGGTTTGCCCTCGCGCACTCGCTGGTGGCTTGGCTGGGCACGCCTGCCGATGCCTTGATGCTGGCGCTCACCTACATGCGCATCATTTTTCTGGCGCTGCCCTTCATGGGCGGCCTGTTCTTTCTCATGGCCGCGCTGCGCGGCGCCGGCGATTCGAAGACGCCCTTCATTTATCTTGCGATGGCCGTGGTGCTCGACATCGCGTTGAACCCGCTCTTGATCTTCGGCTGGGGCCCCATCCCGCGCATGGGCATTGCGGGGTCGGCGATCGCGACGTTGACCGCGCAGGCGCTGAGCTTTGTAGCGCTGGTGGCGCACTTGTATAGAACCAGGCATTTCTTGTGCATTCACCGCGACCAGCTCGAACTGTTCAAGGTCGATTGGTCGCTGGTGCGGGTCCTGGTGATGAAGGGCATTCCGATGGGGCTGCAGATGTTCGTGGTCTCATCCAGCATGATTGCGCTGATCTCCCTCGTCAATCGCTTCGGGTCCGAGGAGACTGCGGCCTTCAATGCGGCCATGCAGCTGTGGAATTACGTGCAAATGCCGGCGCTTGCCATCGGCGCCGCGGCATCCTCGATGGCGGCACAGAACGTCGGTGCGGGTAAATGGGATCGAGTGGGCAGGATCGCCTCCACCGGGGTGCTGTTCAATTTCCTGATCGGCGGCTCCTTGATCACCCTGCTCTTTCTGCTCAACAGGCATGCCCTGAGCCTGTTTTTGCCCGCCAACGGCGCCGCTCTGACCGTCTCGGCGCACCTCAATGCCATCGTCATTTGGTCATTTCTATTCTTTGGGACATCGATAGTGCTGTACGGCGTGGTGCGGGCTACCGGTGCCGTCATGCCGCCGCTCATCATGCTGGTCATTTCGCTATGGCTGATCCGCGTGCCGTTCGCGTTTGCGGTCCTGGATCGCTGGCATGCCGATGCGATCTGGTGGAGCTTCCCTATTTCCTCCATGATTTCCATGCTGATGGCCATCACCTACTACCGCTTCGGCAATTGGCGAAAGGCCCGCATGGGAGTGGCGACGCGGCAAACGTCGCCGCTGCCCACCGCTTGAGCTCGATGCCCCTCGTTCCCGCATGCATCGATCGACCGCTGGCCGTGCGATGCGGTGCCTTCGGCGACATGGTGCTGCTGACCGCGCTGATCCGGGTTCTGCATGCCCGCTTCCAGTCCCCCGTGGACATCGTGACTTCGGGTCCCTGGAGCGAGCCCCTGCTGCAGGGGCAACCCGGAGTGGGGGACATTTGGAGCGTGCGCAGCCGCAAGACTCCCTACTGGTTGAGCATGGATCAGCACCGCCTGGTGCGCCGACTGCGTATCCGGGGAGCGGGCCCGACCTGGTTCTGCGACGGTAGCGACGCGGCGCGGCCCCTGCTGGCGCGGGCGGGCATACCCGAAGAACTCATTGTCGACGTGAAGAATCATCCGCTGCTGCCCGGCGAGCACGCAACGGAACAGTGGCGGCGTCTGGCGCAAATCATGCCGGCGGCGCTGACGGCGCAGCCGCGCACCGCTCAGCCGCGCACCGCCGAGTCGCGCACCGCCGAGTCGCGCACCGCCGAGTCGCGAGCCGCTGAGTCGCGAGCCGCTGAGTCGCGCGGTGCCCTGTCGGGCGACGCCGCCCTCGCCGCAGTGAAGCCGGGCTGCTATCTGCAAGTCGGCGAGTCGCAGCGTATCGATCTGCAGGCGTGGCTGCGGGCGCGAGGGCTCGCCTCGACGCCATTGGTCCTGATTCAGATCGGCAACAAGCGCACCATGCGGCGCGGCCTGCGCCGCTTGGCGGTGAATAACAAATACTGGCCGAACGAGCGCTGGGCCGAGGTCCTGCGCGAAGTAGGTTCAGTCTGCCCTGATCACGCCATCCTGTTGCTGGGCACGGGACCCGAATACGCACTCAACCGCGAGGTCGCGGCGCTGGCGAACATTCCGCACGTGTACAACGCCGCGGACGATTTGCCCATTCCGCGGCTCGTCGCACTGCTGGCGCGCGCCGCTGGCCTGATCACCGTCGATTCGGGTCCGGCGCACGCCGCCGCGGCGGTGGGCTGCCCGCTGGTGGTGCTATTCGGCAAGGCGCTGCCGTCGCTGTATCGGCCTTGGGGTGCGGCCGGAGCGGAGGTGAAAGTTATTTGCGGCGAGGTGGCGGGGCAGCCCGACATGCTCGGAATCGAAGCACGCCGCGTGATCGAAGCGTGGTCGGGCTTGCAACTGCGCGCCGCGCAATAGTCCTGCCAGGGGTACCTGCCGAATAGATAATCGCGTTTAAATACAGTGCGTTACGCCGCTCACGGCGTGGTATCACGAGGCCGGATTGCGCAGCATGTCCTGGGTCACCAGGACCACCCCGCGCTTGGTCACGAAGAAGCGCTTCTGGTCGACCGCGTGGTCGTGTCCAATCTGCGTGCCGTCGGGGATCATGCAGTTCTCGTCCAGGATGCAACGCTTCAGCTTGCAGCGGCGGCCGATGGTCACGCCCGGCAACAGCACCGAATTCTCTATGACGCTGCCGTCCTCTATGCGAACGTCGTTCGACAGCAGAGATTCCTTCACGTAGGCGCCCGAGATGATGCAGCCGCCGGCAACCATGGAGTTGACGGCCATCCCGCGCCGGCCTTCCTCATCCAGCACGAACTTGGCCGGAGGTTGCTGCGCCTGGTAGGTCCATATGGGCCATTGGTGATCGTAGATGTTCAGCTCCGGATTGAGCGACACCAGTTCCATGTTCGCCTCGTACAAGGCATCGACGTTGCCCACGTCGCGCCAGTAGTTCTGGGCGCGGGTCTCGACGTCGTGGAAGGGGTAGGCGAATACCCGCAGGGTCGGAATGGCCGGCGGGATGATGTTCCTGCCGAAATCATGATTGCTCGCTTCGTTGGCCGCATCGTCGCTCAACATTCTCTCGAGGCGCGCCATGCCGATCACGTAGATGCCCATGGAGGCGCGCGCCAGATTCTCCTGGCCGGGGATGGGATCCGGGTCCTGCGGCTTTTCGGCGAATTTGACCACGCGGTTCGTCTCGTCGGTGGTCATGATGCCGAATTCATTGGCGCGTTCTATCGGCACGTCCACGACACCGACGGTGATGTCGGCCTCGCATTGCTCGTGATAAGCGATCATGGGGCCGTAGTCCATCTTGTAAATATGATCGCCGGCCAGGATCAGCACATGCGTGGGGTGGTGCGAACGGATGAACTCGAGATTCTGATATACCGAGTCCGCGGTGCCGCGGTACCAGTGCGTTCCGATTTGCTGCTGGGCGGGAATCAATTCCACGAATTCGCCGAGCTCGCCGCGCAGGTAGCTCCAGCCGCGCTGAATGTGCTGGATCAGCGATTGCGCCTTGTACTGGGTCAAGACGGCGATTTGACGGATGCCGGAATTGACGCAGTTCGAGAGAACGAAATCGATGATCTTGAACTTGCCGCCGAAGGGTGTCGCCGGCTTGCAGCGATGCTGGGTCAGCGCCTTGAGACGCTCGCCGCGTCCTCCGGCCATGATCACGGCCAGGGTGCCGCTGGTCAAGCGGCTGACGTAACGTCCGGTGTTGTTCCGCGCAGCGTGTCGCATGGCTTTCCTGATCGTCGCGTTCCTGATCGTCCTCGGCAAAGACCGCAATGCCAGCCTGCCATACTCGGCAACCGCCTGCACCTTTTCTCGCGACGCCGCGAATGCCTTTGGTAGACTGCAAAATATGCCGGCCTTGAAATTGTGTGTCTTGAGTTCGGAGATCTTGCCGTACGCAAAGACCGGCGGACTCGCCGATGTGGCGGGCGCCCTGGTGCAGAACCTGCGCCAGCTGGGTCACGAAGTAGTCGCTTTCATGCCTCTGTATTCCGCCGTGCGGGCGGCGCACCCCGAGCTGCAGCCCGTACTCGGCGTGCAGCATGTCCCGCTGAGCATCGGCGGCACGGAATACCGCTTCTCCCTGCATACCGCCAGCTTCCCAGGCACGGACATTGCGATGTATTTCATCGACTGCCCGCAGCTGTATGATCGCGCCGGCTTCTACACCTTCGATCCGGACGAGCATCGGCGCTTCCTGTTGTTCACGCGCGCCAGCCTGGAGAGCTGCCGGCGCCTTGCCCTATCGCCGGATATCTTTCATTGCAACGATTGGCATACGGCATTCCTGCCGCTCTACCTGAAGACTCTCTATGCCTCGGAGCCGTTGCTGGCGTCGGCGCGCTCTGTGCTCACCATTCACAACATCGGCTATCAGGGCGTCATGCCGAGCAGCGCGCTCGGCGACTTGGGGTTGGGCGACGCGGCGGCGCGGCTGGACGGCGGCGATCTGGCCCATGGAGTCATCAACTGCTTGAAAACCGGAATAATATTCGCCGACGTCGTGACCACCGTAAGTCCCACTTATGCACGCGAGATTTGCGACGGGCCGCTCGGCATGGGCATGCAGGCGGCGCTGAAGGGCCGTGCGGATGCCGTGGCGGGCATATTGAACGGCGTCGATTATCGAGAGTGGGATCCGCGGCACGATCCGCATTTGACCGCGCATTTCGGGCCGCAGGATCTGCGCGGCAAGCGCACCAACAAGGAATCGCTCCTCGCGGCGGCCCACCTTGACCCGGCGCCGTCGCGGCCGCTGGTAGGGATGGTCACTCGTCTGGCGGAGCAGAAGGGCATCGATCTGTTGTTCGACGCGCTGCCGACCCTGCTGCAGCAGCGTGACTTCGCTCTGATGGTACTGGGCAGCGGCGAGGCGCGCTATGCGGCGTTTTTCGAGGAACTGGTGCGCCGCTTTCCGGGCCGCGTTTCCTTTCGCTCCGGATACGATGAATCGATGGCGCATTCGATCGAGGCCGGCAGCGACATGTTCCTCATGCCGTCGCGCTACGAGCCCTGCGGCTTGAATCAGCTGTACAGCCTGCGTTACGGCACCATCCCGATCGTGCGCAATACCGGCGGCCTGGCGGATTCCGTGCATCATTTCGACCCCGCCAGCGGCGTGGGCACCGGCTGCGTATTCAACGACTATGACGCGCCGGCCGTGCGTTGGGCCCTGGGAACCACGCTCGATTGGTACGCCTCCCCGCAGAGCTGGCAGCAGCTGATGCAGAACGCCATGGCGCAGGATTTCTCCTGGCCGCGGCAGATCCTGCAATACGATTCACTTTACCGTGAGCTACTGGGCCCGCTGCGGTTCGCCTGAAAGCATCCTCGGCTCCGCCCGCCATTCAAACAGGGCATAGCGGCGGCCATTGGGCAGAGAGTAGCTCTTCGCCAGCCGCAACCCCGCCGCGTCCGCCCATGGCGGCTGCGGTTCGGCGGCGGCCGGCTGCGCCGCTGCGCGAGGGCCGAGCCCCAGATCGCGAGCGATCCGTTGCACCCCGCCGCCGGCCCTTCCGGGCAGTTGCGCGACGACGAAGCCTTGCGGTGCGGCTTGCACCTGGGCTCTGAGACGATCGATCGCTCCCGGGTCGATGGGCGGCGGGATGAGGCCCACCGTGGTCCGCGCATACATGTCGATCATCGCCCGGGTCGTCTCATCCGGCGCAAATAAGACCAGAGATCTGCCCATGGAGTCGCGCGCCATGGCGCGAGCGATCGACCCCAGATCCTGCCAGGTGTCGACCCGCGCGTACACCTGGGATGCCGGCCCCGTGAGCAAGGCGCAATACGCGAGCAGCAGCGCCCACAGCGTCGACCCTACCCGATCGGGTGCCGTCGTCCAGGCGCGAATCGCCAGGCAGGCGGCCACTATCAGTCCCGTCGCGGAAACCAGCATGAACTCAGCGTGCGAGCCGATGGAGTTCCAGGCATCGGCGCCGATCAGGGCCAGGGCCGCGATAAAGACGATGACCCCCATAAGCAGCAGGATGGAAGTCGCGCGCAGGGCACGCAGGTCCCAGCGGTCCGCGCCGGCCGAGAGTTCCTTCGCCCACCACCCCAATAGCAGAGCGACGCCCGGCAAGGCCGGCGCGAGATAGATGTTGCGGGCGGTTGCGGCCAACGACAGTATCGCCAACGGCGGCAACGAAGCGGCCAGCGCGAAGCGCACGGCTCGATAGTCCTCGCCTGCGGCCTTGCGTTGCCGCCACGCGCGGCGCAGGGCGGCCAGGACCAACAGAGTCCAGGGGAATAGGTACAGCGGTAATTCGAGCAAGTACTTGCCCGGAGAATTGCGATGCGCCGCCGCGTATTGCAGTTCGTTCGGCGCATCGATGTGCGCAAATCGACCCACCAAGTTGTTCCAGAAAAACACTTTCAGATGTGCGGCGCCGTCCGGCCCCAGATAAACGAACCCTATCCACGTCAAGATCATCGCCGCCTGCGCGATCAGCCCCGCGTACAGTTCCCAACGGATCAATTCGCGCCAGCGTCTCTCCCAGGCGGCGAGGCAGAGCAGGGCCAGCGCCGGCACCATCCAGGCGGCGGCGCTCTTGCACAGAAAACCCAGTCCCAGGGCCACATGCATCAATGAGTAGCCGACCAGGCGCTCGCGGGTCTGGGTCGCATAGAATCCCCGGTAGGCGCCCAACAGCGCGACCGCTACGGCCGCCAGCAGGGGCGCATCGGTTGCCAGCCAGATGGCCACTTGGTATGACAGCAGAAAGGTGCTGACGGCCGCCGCCGCCACCACACCGGCGAGGCGGCCCGCGCTGCGCAGGGCCAGCAAGCCCGCGCCGAGCGCGGTGATCATGGCGTACAAGAGATTGGGCAGCCGCGCCGACCAGGCTTCGGGCCCGAGGAGCCGGATGGGCAGGGCGGAGAGCCAGTAGGTCAGCGGCGGCTTTTCGCAGAAGGCCTCGCCCGCCAGGAGCGGCACCGCCTTGTCCGGCTGCCAGCTCATGCGCCAGGCGATATCCGCTTCGCGCGGCTCATCGGGAGTCCAGTAGCCGCGCCCCAGCATGCCGACGCACCAAATCGCCAGTAGCGCCGCCCAGACCCACGCGACCGGCGCAGCCGGATACCCCCTCATCGAGCGGCGACTACCACGGGCTTGCTCATGTTCACTATATTGACGCCCGCCTCATCGATGGTTTCGTTGACGATGCGATAGCCCCGCCGCTGATACATGCCAATGTTCACAGTACTCTTCGTGCCCGTGCATAGTTCGAAGAAATAGGCATTCTCTTCCATGGCGGCCTCGATGGCGCTGAGCAGCGATCCACCGATGCCGCCGCCGGTCACATCGGGGGCGGTCATCAGCCGGCTGATGTGGATGATTCGGCCCTGGCGCAGAGCCCGGACCGACCCCACGAGGCGCGCGCCGCGCTTCGCGGCGAGAAATACCCGATTCGGATCCGCCGCTTCCGCACGCAGCTGCTCCAAGGTCTGAGTCAGCGAGGGAAGAAAGGGATTGCCGTACAACTGGGCGTCGAGCAAGAAGGCGGCCCGCTGCAGCGTGAGCAGCTCGCCTAGATCTTCCTCTTTGAGACGTTCGATGACCACGTCGACGCCGGTTGAAGGGGGTGCACCAGGCATGCGCTCGATTATAACGCGGCGGCGCTTCGCACTATGGCCGTGTCGACGTCAGCCGGATCTTACGTCCGGTGCGCCGCGGTGCCGCTAGGGCCTGAGGTGCGGCGCCTTGCGGTGCAGGGTCGCGAGGAAGCCGGTCTTGTCCTCGGGCGAGATCAGCAGAGCGCGGCCGTTTCGATAGGTGATTTCGAGGCGATCCATCGATAGTGCCGGGCCCGAGCGCATGCTGTTCGATTCGCGCACGCTCGAGATCCTGTTGCAGCGGAACCCGCCAGGAGAACGGGCCGGAATGGACGACCAAGTCCTCTGCCTCGAATTCGTAGTAGGTGGATAGAACCACCCACGCCACGATCAGTGCAACCGCCAGGGCCGCCAAAGCCGGCATCCAGAGGAACACGGCGACTCGCGGGCCGGTGGCCATGGCAACCAAGGCCACGCAGGGCATGATGAGGCCGACGACTTTGAACTTGCCGTCGATTTTCGAGAGGAACAGCACCGTCATGCGGCCCCTTATACGCCGGTGCGGCCGGTGCGTCCCGGAACTAGCCGGCATTGCGGTGGCCAACAGCATGGCAAGAAGGTATAAGTGCAAATCCGGCGAATCCGCATGAGTACGGTCAATGACATGAAATCGTGGTGCACCCGCGAAGCCTCGGGCCGGTGCGCATCTTAGTCCTCTTGGCGGCCTGCGCCTGCCTCGCCATGGCCGTTCTGGTGCATCTGTCTGCACTCGAAGGTCGCCTGCTGCGCGCCGACCCCGATGTCATCCCCGGAGACCCGGCTCTGATGGCCTTCGCCCAGGGCCGCGGCGAAGCTCTGTTCGAAGCTCATTGCGCCGCCTGTCACGGCGCGTCGGGGACAAGGCGATACCGGCGCGCGGAATTCCCGTCCTCAGCGACGGCGATTGGCTTTATGGGACGGGATCGGTCAGCGACATCGAACAAATCGTCAAGTATGGAATCCGCTCCTACCATCCCAAGGCCTGGAACCTCGCCATCATGCCGGCCTATGCCACCGCAAGGCCCAGTCCCCGGGATGCGCAATATCTCGCCGCTGTCCCCGGGGAATATACGGGATCTGGTCGAATTCCTGTTCCAACTGCAGGGGCATGGCGCCGACGCCACGCCCGCCGCCCGCGGCGCCGAGCTGTTTACGCACGGCGGCGGCTGCTACGACTGTCATGCGGCGGACGCCAAGGGCGACTCGGCCATCGGCGCGCCGAATCTGACCGATGGCATCACGCTGTACGGCGACGGCAGCCGCGAGGCGCTGGCCATGTCCATCGCCTATGGCCGGCATGGCATCTGTCCCGCCTGGGCGGCGCGCATCGGCCCGGCGGGAATCCGCGAGGTGGCGGTGTTCGTGTACTCGCTGTCTCATCCGCGCGGTCCGGCCGCGGCGTCCGCAACCGGGGGATCGTGATGGCGGCTCCGATCGATCCTGGCTGGCGCAATTTCGGCCAGGTGAGCAGCCGGCGATCCTTCCTTCTCATGGGCTGCGGCGCCTTGTGCGGATTGTTGGCGGCGGGATACTCGCTGTTCACCGCGCGCGGCACCTCTACTTTGATGGTGCCTGCGGAAGATGTGGCCTTGGTCAATCAGCAGCCGATTTCCCGCAGCGACTATCTGCTGCAGCTGCAGACGCTGTACGCCGTGGATCTGCCGCACGCCACGGCCGCGCAGCGGCGCAAAGTGCTCGACGACATGATTCGCGAGGAACTGTTCGTGCAGAGGGGCAAGGAGCTTGACGTCGCATCGACCGACCCCGAGGTGCGCGCCGCCATGGTCAATTCGGTGGAGCTGGAAATCGCCGCCGACGCCATCACGTCGCAGCCGAGCGAGGCGCAGCTGCGCGCCTACTTCGACTCGCATCGCTCCCGCTATGCCAGCGAGGGCATCATGAATTTGCGCGACTATGTGTTCTCCGCGGACGAGCCGGGCGCGGCGGCCGGCGCCGCCGAGATGCTCAAATCCAGCGCGCCCACGCCCGCCCTGCTGGCGCGCTGGCATGCGCTCGGACTCCGGCAAGGTGTCCGACCAGGAATTTTATTTCGCCGCCAGGATTCATCTGGGCGAGGCGCTGTTCGAGGCCGCCCGCGACTTGCCCGACGGCGGGGTCTCGCGCCCCATCCCCGGCACGGACGCCATTCACGTGCTGTACATGTTCAAGAACGCCAGGCCGGTTCCATTCGATTTCGCCGCCGCGCGCGATCCAGTCCTGAGCGACTATCGCAACGAGGCGATCGGCCATCTGCGCCGCGGCGATGAGGCCTTTCTGCGCAAGCGCGCCAATATCTTGATCGCGGACGACGTGCGCTGATGGCGCGCGCCACGCGGAGCCGCGGCGGGCGCACACCGCGGCTGCGGGCCTGCACCTGGGTGTGGGCCGCGGCGCTGTGCTGCGCATCCGCGGCCGGCGCGCATACGCGCAGTCAATCCCATTCCGTCTGGGAGATCAAAGGCGCCGAGGTGGATCTGGTGATGACCATCCCGGCGGTGGAGGCCGCGCGCTTGTCGAACGATCACAGTGCGCCTACCGAT
Source organism: uncultured Gammaproteobacteria bacterium (assembly GCA_963837435.1). Taxonomy (GTDB): domain Bacteria; phylum Pseudomonadota; class Gammaproteobacteria; order Steroidobacterales; family Steroidobacteraceae; genus Bog-1198. The sequence goes on along the minus strand of CAWINJ010000001.1, from coordinate 103,266 downwards.
GATCGCCTGAACGCCTATCTGGCGCAGCGAGTGTACCCCTTGGCCGGCGGCCGGCGCTGCGCGGCGGTGCCGCCGGTTCAGACGCTGTCCGCGGCGGCGGGCTTTCGAAAATACGATTTCACCTTCAAGTGCGCCACGCCGAACGACTTGCAAATCCACTCGGGGGCGTTCTTTGATTTGATCTCGAGCCACACCAATTTCGCGCAGGTGCAGAACGCGCTCAGCGGAGAATTCACCGAGCAACTGATTACGGTGGAGCATCAGACGGTGGAGGTGACCGGGGGCGAGGGGAGCCGCCTGAAGAGCGCGCACTTCATCGAGTTCATCCGCATGGGCGATCATGCACATCTTCACCGGCGTCGATCACATGTCCTTCCTCCTGGGGCTGGTGCTGATTTCGCGGCGGCTGCGCGATCTGGTGTTCGTGGTCACCGGGTTCACCATCGGCCACAGCCTGACGCTGGCGCTGGCGGTCACCGGGGTGCTGCGTCCGCACGCCGAATACATCGATGCCCTGGTGGCGCTCACCATCGCCTTGATCGGCGCCGAGAACATCGTGGTGCAGACCCACAAGCCCGCGCTCGTGGCGCTGGCCGCTGGCGGCTCGATGGCCTGCATGGCCTTGCTGCAATGGCTGGGCTTCGGGGGGCTGCCGAGCCTGCTGCTGCTCGGAGCGGGCCTGTTCACCGCCAATTACCTCATGATTGCCGGCCGGTTGCGCGATGCCGGGCGCTTGCGGATCTTGATCACCCTGGTGTTCGGCTTGATCCACGGCTTTGGGTTCGCCGCCGACTTGCTCGAGCTGCAGCTTCCCCCCGAGCGCTTGGCCGAACTGTTGGTGGGCTTCAATGTCGGCGTGGAAATCGGGCAATTGATCCTGGTCGTCGGCGCCACGCTGCTGGTCGGAATACTGGCGAAGTGCAAGTTCGCCCTGCCGAGACCCTTGGTCGTCGATGTGGCGTCCTCGTTCCTGGTGGGATTGGGCGTATTTTGGTTCGTGAGCCGCAGCTACGCCTGATGGAGGGCGATGGGCGCCGCACGGCAGCAGGGTGGTCCGGGGGCATCGGTCCCCGGGGGCGTATCAGGTGATTGATGGGCGCCATTGAGGCAAAGCGGGCAAATGGACTGGACAGGACTGTCGGATGCCGAGCTCCTGTCCCGCTCGGCGGGCGGCGACAGGCGGGCCTTCGATCAAATCGTCGTGCGTCATGGGCAATTTGCCTTGAGAGTGGCGGCGCGATTGATCGTCGATGCCTCCGCAGCCCAGGACTTGGTTCAGGAGGCGATGCTGAGGGCCTGGGATCGGGCCGGTCAATTCGATGCGAGGCGCGCTCGTTTCACGACCTGGCTGTATAGAATCGTGGTCAATCTATGCATCGACCATGGCCGGCGGCCGCGGCCCGAGCCGATGCCTGAGAATTTCGAGCCCGTGGATCCGGCGATGAGTGCGAACGAGGCGATCGAAGCACAAGAGCGCCGCATCGCACTCGCCCAGGCGCTCGAGGGGCTGCCTACGCGTCAGCGCGCGGCGCTCATGCTGGTGTATGAGGAAGGCATGTCGGGTGTCGAGGCGGCACACATCATGGGATTGTCGGCGAAGGCGGTGGAGCGGCTGTTGGCACGCGCCCGCGCGCACCTGCGTGAGCGGCTGCTGCCGGAATGACCGGTTGAGGAGTGGACGATGTTATCGGTGAGACGTTTCAGAGCATTGATCGACAGTTACGGTGCAGACCTGCGGCGCTGGCCGGACTCGGACCGGCCGCCCGCGCAACTGTTGCTGGAGGCCTTGCCCGAGGCGCGTCGCCTGCTCGACGAGGCGCGGCGTTTGGACGAGAAGATCGCCGCGGCCGCGGCGCGGCAAGACGCCGAGCTGTGGGCGAAGGATGAGCCGGATGCGGCGCTGGCGAGGCTGCGCGATCGGATTGCGGTGCGCATCGCTGCTCGCACCGCGGCGCTGCCCCTGCGGCGCCGACCCCTGGGGTGGACGGTGGCCGGGTTCGGCCGGGCGCACTCGGCCGCTTTTCGCCATGTGAGCATGGTCGCGGGGAGCGGGGCCGCCGTCGTCATCGGCTTGTGGATCGGCTGGGTGCAGAGCACGCCATCGGCGCCCGTGGATTTACTCACGATGCTGCAGTTGGCGTCGATCCGGGGACTCGGATGGTAAGGGGGCGCAATGATGGACAATCTGTCTGACAAGCGGCGGTGGAGCAGATGGGCACTCCCCGCCTCATTGATTCTCAATCTATTCCTGGTCGCCCTGATCGGCGGGCATGTACTGCGCAACCGGGCGGCCGACAGGCATCGCCCCACGCCATTGGCAATGGCCTTGGTGGAGGCAGGCAGCCGGCTATCGCCGGGCGACGCTTCCGCCTTCCTCGACGTCGTCAGGCACGATGCCCCGCTGCACGCGGATGCGGTGCAACGGCTGACGGCCGCGCGAGACCAGGTCGAACAGCAGATCGTGCGTGAGCCGTTCGACCCGCAGGCGACCAAGCAGGCGCTCGCGGCCTGGCGCGTGAATCTGGACAGATTTCTCGAGGAATTCAGCGATACTCTGGTAGACGGGTTGGGCAAGGTCTCCCCCGCGGGGCGGCGTCAACTCGTGGCTGGACGCCGCGAGGCCGCGGGGCGCCCGCCCTAGACCAGCGGTTTGGCAGGCGTACTTTCTTTGTATCCATCCGCCTTGGCCTTGTCGACGCAATGCTTGAATCGCTCGTGCAACACGATTGGGCTGATGACGCCGACGTGACCCGTGAACTCGCAGGTCTGCGTTTGCCCCTGGTCGTTCGTCAATGTCATCTTGTCGGTGATGCACCCGGTCAGTCCGAGGGCGAAGGCGCCCAATAGGGCGGCAGTCTTGATGCGCATCATGGTCTCCTGTGGATGGATCGGCATTTGCCGTCCCGCTGATACGCCGGATTTGCGCGTATCCCCCGTCTCTCGCCCGCCCCCGTATTTCGTCGGCCGCCCGTGTCTCGTCGGCGAATCGCATGAGTCAACGCAACCGGCTGTCGGCCGTTGCTAAAATGCGCCGGCAGCGCAATGCATGTTCAATGACGCGGGGAGGCTCCATGTGGCACATGACAGAATGCCGATCACTCAGGATCGCCAGCCGGCTCTTGCCGCTTCTCTGCGCGGGGCTGTTCGCGCTCGCGGGATGCAACGACGACGGCCGCTGTTGGAATTGCGGCTATGTACCGCCGCCCGTGAATACACCCACCGAAATAACGCTCGGGTTGGTCGCCGGGAATTTCAATGACAATGGCCACACCTCGCTCATTGCGACGAATACCGTCCTCTATAATCCGCAAGCCAACGCGGGCTACTTGAAGATCTATCTATCGGGCGGCTCCGCCGCGTTCGCCGCCCCGGTGCTGGTGAGCGATGGCAGCGATCCTCTGTATCTCGCGACCGCGGATCTGAACGGCGACAAACTGTCCGATGTCGTTTCAGCAAGCTACAACGACGGTGCTCTCGCGGTATTTCTCAATAGCGCTCAAAATCCCGGGATCTTTGCCGCGCCCATCGTGCTGTCCTCTCCGGGCGCTTCGCAGGTGGCGATCGGCGATATGAACGGCGATGGTCTGCCCGATCTGGTATCGGCGGATTTCAACGTGTCGCTGTTCCTGCAGTCCTCGCCCGGCGTGTTCGCGAGCCCCATCAGCCTGTATCCGGGGGGAGCCAACTGGGTGGCGGTGGGCGATCTGAATGGCGACGGAATCCCGGATGTGGCGTTGACCGACAACGTCGGCGTCAAAGTGCTGCTGCACACCGGGGCTGCCGGCGCCACCACTTACGCCGCGCCGGTGACCGTGTTCACTCAAACGCCAAACGCCAATCTGGCCGGCGCAAACTTGATCGCCATCGCGGACGTGAACGGCGATGGCCTGAACGATCTGGTGATCACCGACCCGGGCCCCACCGGCGGGGCGGCACCGACGGTCTCGGTGCTGTTGCAGGACGCCGCTCATCCGGGCCAGTTCTTGCCCGCGGTGAGTTACCCCACCGCACCAGGCAGTCTGGCCAAGTCCATCGTCGTGATCGATGTCAACGCTGACGGTCATCCGGACATCGTCATCGGCGGCACCACCTCGGTGAGTGTGCTGCTGCAGAACGCGGCCAGCCCAGGAACCTTCAGCCCGGCGGTCAACTACGCCGTGCAGTTCGCTAACCAAATCGCGGTCGCCGACGTCAATGGCGACGGTCACCTCGATATCGTCGTGGGCACGGGCCCTTCTCATCCGATCGAGAACGGCGTGACCACGAACAATCCGGGGGTGCTGCTGCAAAACGCCGCTTCCCCGGGAACCTTCGGCCCGCTGCAGGCGCTGCCATAGAGCGGGTCTGCGGGCAGCCGGGGCCGCCGATTTCGGCTACAGTGACGCCATGATTCTGTACGGCCATGCCTTGAGCTCGGCATCCTACCGCGTGCGCATCGCATTGGGCCTGAAGGCGCTGCCATTCACATCCGTGCTGCTGGACTTGCGCGGCGGCGAGCAACGGCTCGAGGGTTTCCTCAAGATCAATGCCCAGGGCTTCGTGCCTGCGCTGAGCTTGGACGATGCCACGATCCTGACTCAGTCGATGGCCATCATTGAATACCTGGATGAGATTCATCCGGACCCGCCGCTGCTGCCGCAAGCGCCTTTGGAGCGCGCCCACATGCGGGCCCTGTCGCAGGCCATTGCCTGCGACGTGCATCCCTTGAACAACTTGCGGGTGCTGCAATATCTCGAGAGGGACTTGGGGCACGACAAGGCGGTGCGCGATGCCTGGTATCGGCATTGGGTGCGGCTTGGATTCGATGCCATCGAGCGCCGGCTGCTTCGAGACGGAGCGGCCGGGCGCTTCTGCCACGGCGATGCGCCCACCCTGGCGGATGTATGCCTGGTACCTCAGGTATTCAATGCGCGGCGCTTTGCGGTGGATCTCGCACCGTATCCCCGCATCGTGCAGATCGACGCCGCCTGCAGGGAACTGCCGGCGTTTCAAAACGCCGCGCCGGACAGGCAGGTTTGACGGGGTCCGAATAGCTTGCCCATCTCCCTCGAGAGCATCCCGAGCTTTACGGCGGCGGAGGCGCTTGCCGCCGCGCGGCAGGACTATGGTCTGATGGGCGCGGCGGTGGTGTTGCCCAGCGAACGGGACCAGAATTTCTTGATCGCCGATACCGCCGGCGGCAAGTTCGTGCTGAAGATCGCCAACCTGGGCGATGCACCCGAGCTGCTCGACTTTCAAAACCAGGCCATGCGGCAGGTCGAGAAGGCGCCGGTGGGTTGCCGCGTACAGCAGGTCGTGCGCTCATTGCGGGGTTCGGACATCGGCCGCATTCGAAATGCCAGGACGGGCACCGATCACTGCCTGAGATTGCTGACCTGGATCGATGGGGAGGTGCTGGCGCGGTGCGCCTCGCGCGGGCCTGTCCTGTACGAGTCGATCGGCGCCGGATTGGCCAGGATCGACGCCGCATTGTGCGACTTCTCTCATCCGGCCATGACCCGCGCCCTGCAATGGGACCTGCGTCGGGCGGGAATGGCTCGAGAAAATGCCGCGCTGCTGCCGAGCTCCCGGCGGGCGCGGGTCGAGGGTCTGTTCTCGCAGTGGGAAGGAATCGACTGGTCGGGCCTGCGGCACAGCGTGATTCACGGGGACGCGAACGACCACAACGTCATCGTCGGCCACGGGCGCATGGTGGGCCTGCTGGATTTCGGCGACATGGTGTACACGGCCACGGTTTGCGACTTGGCCATCGCATTGGCGTATACCATGCTCGGCGAACGGCAGCCGCTGCCCGTGGCCGCCCAGGTCATCCGCGCCTATCAGCGCCACTATCCGCTGACGGAGGCCGAACAGCGCGCTCTATTTCCCTTGGTACTGTCCCGCCTCGGCATGAGCGTTTGTTATTCGGCTCACAACCGGGCGCGCAACCCCGGCGATCCCTACCAGGTCGTGAGCGAGGCGGCGGCCTGGGATTTGCTCAACAGGCTCGAACACTGCGGGGCAGACGATGCGCTGGCCGTGACTCGCGAGGCCTGCTCGGCCTCGGGCGAGGCGTCGCCCGGCGGATCGGCCGATGGGTGAGTTCAGCGGGGCGAATTCAGCCGGGGCGAGCTCAGTAGTGGGGCGGCCGCTCTTGGTCCGGCGGCCGTGACATATCGTCGGATTGCGCGCTGCTCAGCCGATCGGTGACGGCTTTGAGTTTCATTTCCAGGGCCTGAATCTCCTGGTGCTGCCGAAACACCACGTCGCTCAATTCGGCGGCGGCACGTTCCAGAAAAGCGATCTTGGTTTGGATCTGTTCGAGCGTCTCGTCGTTCATTGCAACAGCATAGCGCGTCGCGAATTGAATTTGTTTGCCCGCACGCGGTCAATGCTCTCGATATCAAGGCGAGCCTCGACCTCCGCGGTCTCTGAAAAGGATTGATCAATGACATTGAGCCAACGACGCTGTGCGCACCTCGTGTTCGCAGCGCTGCTGTCGGGGGCCGCGCTCTCCAATGCGGCGGAACCTGATGCACCGGCCATCGCGCCGCCTCCGGCGCCGGGTCCCGCCACCGGCCTCGCCGATTCGGCGGGGCTGCGCTCAACGGTTTTCGGCACTCCCCCGCAGGACCTGGCGCCCATGCCCAATCGGGTGCCGCTCGATGAAATCAATATTGCAATGCCCAGGGCGCAGCCGGTGCCGGCCGTGTTCTGGTTCGACAGCAAGCTGCGGGTCTGGTTCTCGGCGCAAGATAAACCTGCGCCTCTGGCCATCGTCATATCGGGCACCGGCAGCGATGGCAACACCGCGAAACTCTCGGTGCTGCGGGGCGCGCTCTACCGCGCCGGCTATCACGTGCTGACGATGCCGTCCCCGACATTTCCAGGCTTCATCGTATCGACGTCGAGCACCGGAGTCGCGGGCGATCTCATGCAGGACGGTGAGGATTTGTACGCAGCCATGCAGCGGATTGTCGCGCATCTGCCCCGCAAGGTGAAAATCACCGAGATCGATGTGCTCGGCTACAGTCTCGGCGGTGCCAATGCGGCCATCGTGAAATCGATCGACGCCGCGGAAGGCAAGCTCAAGATTCATCGCGCGGTCATGATCGATCCGCCGGTGAACCTATTCTCTTCGATCGGCCGCCTCGACAAGTTGTTTGCCATCAGCGTGGGCTCCGGCGACGACGCCATCGAGAATCTGTACCGTAGGCTCTACGCCGAGCTGGCGAATCTGTACCGCGCATCGGATCGGGTGCAGATCGACGAGGATTTTCTGCTCGGCGCCGCCGCCGCCGTCCTGAAAACCGACGCGGAATTCTCCGCCGCCATTGCGCTGAGTTTCCGGCTCGATCTGGTGAACGTGTTCTTCGCCGGCGACCTCTACGCCGGCAGCGGCGTTGTCGTCGATCCGAGGCATCCGCCGAAGGTCGGTGATTCTCTCGAGGAGACGCAGCGCATATTGCGCAATAAGCCGTTCGCCGACTATTTCACGCAGGTATTCGCGCCCTACTACTTGAAGCACCGGCCCGGGTCGACCCCCACATCGCTGATCGCCGACAATAGCCTGGAAATCATCGGCGAGCGCTTGCGCAATGACGGCGACTACTATGCGCAGGCCAACAGCAACGATCTCATACTCGATAAGCAAGACCTGGCGTGGCTCAAGGACACGCTGGGTGCAAGAATCGCCGTCTACGATCATGGCGGCCACCTCGGCAATATCGGCGAGCGGCAGCAAGTGTCGGACATGCTCGATATGCTTGCCGGCCGCTGGCCGGGAGGGGCGAAATGAGGGTCGCCGTACTCGCCCCCTTGCTCGCCCTGGCGCTTGGCGGCTGCATTTCGCAAAGCATCAGCATCCGCAGCGTTCCTCCCGAGGATCCGGCCGCGGCGAACGCGGCGGCCGCCGAGAGTGCCGCCGCGTTCGCTGCGGCTGCGGCGACCGCGAGCACGCAGGCCGGCGCACCCGCCGGGGACGCGCGGGGCGCCCAGGCGGAGCCGCCGGTGACGCCGGCCGACGCGCCGCCCATGACCACCTATGACCCCTGGGAGCGCATGAACCGCTTCAACTATCGATTCAATGCGCGTTTCGACGAGGCGGTGTTTCTGCCGGTGGCGAATGTCTACCGGCGGGTGCCGTCGCCGATTCGTTCGGGCGTTCACAACTTCTTCGGCAATCTGTCGGAAGTCGACAGCGTGATCAACTACTCTTTGCAATGGCGCCTGAAGCCGGGTTTGCGCAGCTTGGGACGGTTCGTCATCAACAGCACCCTTGGCATCGGCGGCCTGTTCGACGTGGCCGCGAAGTTCAAGCTGCCCGGCGCGCCGACCGGATTGAGCGCCACCCTGGCCAAGTGGGGTATGCACCCGGGCCCCTATCTGGTGATTCCGCTTCTCGGCCCCTCGACCCTGCGCGACGGCCTGGGTTTTCTCGGCGATTACGGCACGTCGTACGGAGTCGACGTCGCGAAACTCTACCGCGGCGACGTGTCGTGGGGCCTTGGCACCGTCAATGCCGTGGATCAGCGCGCCAACGTCAATTTTCGCTACTATGCCAGCGGCTCGCCGTTCGAGTACGAAGTGATTCGATTCCTGTACGTGCGCAAGCGCTTGATCGAGGATGAGGGTCTGCGTCGCCATGACCCGAGAAAGCAGCCGCCGGCGCAAGTGCCGGCGGGAGAATGAGTGAACGCCAGCATCCTATATGCGCTGTTTGCCGCCGCGCTGTTTGGCGCAAGCACGCCTCTGGCGAAGATTTTGGCGGGCCAAGTGCCGCCGATACTGCTGGCGGGGCTGCTGTACCTGGGGAGCGGTCTCGGCCTGGCGGTGGTGCGTTTGCTGCGCGACCGGACATGGCGAAGCGCCGGCCTCGATTCATCGGGGTGGCCGTGGCTCGTCGGCGCGATGATGGTCGGCGGCGTGATGGGGCCCATCGCGCTCATGTTCGGGCTGACCCGCACCGCCGGGTCCACTGCGTCGCTGCTGCTCAATCTCGAATCGGCCCTCACCGCGCTACTGGCCTGGGTGGTGTTCAAGGAAAATGCCGATCGGCGCATCGTCGCCGGGATGATCGCCATTGTGGCCGGCGGCATCGTCCTCTCCTGGCCCCGCGAGGCGGGGCACCCCGGTCAGTGGATCGGGCCCGCGGCGGTTGCGTTTGCGTGCCTATGCTGGGCGATCGACAATAATTTGACTCGCAAGGTGTCCGGCTCGGACGCCGTATTCATCGCCGCGGCCAAGGGACTGCTTGCCGGAGTGGTCAATTGCTCCCTCGCACTGGCCATGGGCGCACGGCTGCCGTCGCTGCCCGTGCTCGCGCCGACGCTGATCGTGGGGTTCCTGGGCTATGGAGTCAGCCTGGTCCTGTTCGTGCTGGCGCTTCGAGGACTGGGCAGCGCGCGCACCGGCGCCTATTTTTCGACGGCGCCCTTCCTCGGCGCAGCCATTGCGCTCGCCTTCTTCGGCGAGTCTCTGTCGTGGCCCTTCTGCGTGGCGGTCGTGCTGATGGGGATCGGCGTTTGGATCCATCTCACGGAAAGCCACGCGCACGATCATCGGCACGAGCCGCTGCGCCATGATCATCGGCATTCTCACGATGCGCATCATCAGCACCAACATGACTTTCAGTGGAGCGGTGCCGAGCCGCACAGCCACGAGCATGTGCATGCCCCTATCCGGCACAGCCATCCGCACTTTCCCGACATTCACCACCGGCACGATCACTAGGCGCGTCGGACGGGGCGGGCTATTCAATCGCGATACAAGGAGACCTCATGTGCAGCTGAGCCGGACCGGACCCGCGGAGAGTTGATAGCATAAGCCTGTGGCAGCTCTCTACGACAACATTGGACGCACATATTCCGGTAGACGACGCAGCGATCCGAGGATTGCCGCCGCCGTCGAAGGCGCACTTCAGGGATGCGGTTCCATTCTCAATGTCGGTGCCGGAGCGGGCTCATATGAGCCGCGATCTGCGATGGTGGTCGCCGTCGAGCCGTCTCGCATCATGATCGCACAGCGCCCCAACGGCGCCGCTCCCGCAGTTCAGGGGTGTGCCGAAGCGCTGCCGTTCCGCGACGGAAGCTTTGACGCAGTCCTCGGCATCCTCACCGTCCATCACTGGAGAGATCAGGCACGGGGATTCTCGGAGTGCGCGAGGGTGGCGCGGTCCCGAGTGCTATTTCTGACGAATGACTATGATATATGCGCGCGATTCTGGCTCTTTGACTATATTCCGCAATTGCTGCGTGCCGATCGAAATATCTTTCCGAGCATCGCCCGCTTTGAGGAAGCCTTCGGGTCAATTGAGTCGATTCCGGTACCTGTTCCGGCAGATTGTTCCGACGGCTTTCTCGGCGCCTATTGGCGACGGCCGCGCGCCTACCTCGATCCGCTCGTTCGAGAGAGTATTTCGACCTTCTCGAAAATCGGAAATATCGACCTACAGCTTGCGCGTCTGGAAAACGACATCGAGTCCGGCGATTGGGAGCGACTTTACCCTGACCTGAAAAATTGCGAGGCTTTGGATCTTGGGTATCGACTCGTGATAGCGGGCAGCAACATGGACTCGAGCCGCCTTGTACGCCTGCCATAAATAATTCACACGCGCTGCAGTTAGCGCCGCTTCGCCCGAATATTCGTTGGCATACGGCAACAATGGGCCTATGGCCGGCCCCTTGGGCGCGTTTGGGTCTCGCGGCAGCAACGGCCGCCGCTAAAGACCCGCCCGAACGTTGGCGGCGGCCACGGACAGGAGGCGGCTGGTTCCATTGTGCATGGAACCTTTATCGCGAAATCTCGGTCGTTATCCAGACGGACGCGAACGAGGAACAGCCTTGCACATTCGGGTATGCATCGTGAGCAATGTGCGGCTGCATCGGGAGGGCTTGGCGGCGTTGCTGCGCGAGTGTCCGTCGATCGAGGTGCTGGGTGCCATGAGCGTGCAGGAGACCCAAGACGCGCCGCCCACGGTGGCTAGCGACGTCGCTCTGGTCGATTTACTGCCGCCCGGCGATTCGGAGATCGTCAGCGCGCTACGAAAAATCCGCGCAGGGATACGAATTGTCGCAGTGGGAGTTCGTGAAACGGCCAGTGAAGTACTCGCCTGCGCGGCCGCGGGCATAGACGGATATGTGCCTATGGATGCTGCGCTGAGCGACATGGTCGCCGCCATCGAGAACGCCGTGCGAGGCGAGCTTGCTTGTTCGCCCAAGGTAACCGCATCCCTCTATCACTGCATCGGCTTCCGGGGCTCGTCAAGGACAGCGATTGCCAGTCCTTTGACACTGCGTGAGCTTCAAGTCGCGGATTTGATCAACCGCGGCTGCCCGACCAAGGAAATTGCCTGGCGCCTGGGAGTGCAGCCCTGTACCGCCAAGAACCACGTCAGAAACATATTGCAAAAGCTTCAAGTACGCCGCCGCGGCCAAGCCGTCGCGAAACTGCGAAGCTTGATCGGCGAGCGCTTTAGCCCCGGCTGAGAGAAGCGCCTCCGCTCACACCCAGAGCCCCGCCGCACGCAACTGCAGCAGAGTGTTCATGGTCATTGGGCCGCCTGGATAGGCATCCGGTGGGGTAAACGGCGGTTGCAGTGTTCCGAGGCCGGCACCTGTACCAATTCCAATCGCGCCGCCGTAGAACTGGTGTTGACTCATCGGCAGCAACCCGGGAACTTGCTGTAGGTCGGGTAGGCCCGCACCCACCCGGTTGGGATCGACCTGGGCATAGGGTATTGCCGCAACGCGAAGAATATCGAACAGAGCAGAGACACGCTGGCCGGCGCGCGCCCCATAGTTGATGCTTTGTAACATCGGGTGGTGAGCCAGAAGCAGCGCTGCAAAACCAACGACATGGGAGGCGGCCATCGACGTGCCGTCCCAGGCGGCGTAGCCGCCGCCCGGGACGCTCGACACCACGGCAACGCCGGGCGCGCAGACGCCGACTTGCGGACCCCAAGCGCTGAAATTCGTAGCATAGATGCCGGAAAACGCGATCAGTTGCGGCAGCGCTCGTTGCGAGTGGCGAGTATCCTGCGGGTATTCGCCGATTTTTCCCACGGCCGACACCGTCAGTACGCCGGGTACATTGGCCGGAAATTGCACGGCTCCGCCGGAGTTCCCGGTTCCGGTAATGCAGGCGATTCCATTCAAACGCGCTTCCGTGATCTTCTGCGCGACAATTTCGGAGAATTGCTCGGCGCTGACGCCGATCTGCACGATGTCCAGGCGTCGTTCGATGCACTGACTCAAGGCATCGATGAGGTCGCTGAGGTACCCGCCCGGTACCACTTTGAATATGTGCAGTTCGCAGTCCGGCGCGCAGCCGACGATTTCCGGTGATGCGGCCCCGGCGGCCGATGCGGCCGAGGCCGCCGCCGAGGCGGAAACGATGCCCGCGCAATGCGTACCCTGCCCCAGTTCGTCCGAGGTCCAACTCCGCGGGTCCTTGTCTCGGGTGAGATCCGAGCCCCGCACGATGTGATGGAGCAGCGGGTGCGAGCTGTCGCAGCCCGAATCGATCAGGCCGATCTTGGTGCCGGCACCCTTCCACTCAGTGGATACTCGATCGAATTTCATGACGCGTTGGCCCCAGCCATAGGGGCGCTCGCCTGGAAAGCTCCGAGACGTACGGGCGAGCGGGCTCAACCGAATGACATTGACTTGTCCGGATTCCAGCGACGGATTTCGGATATACCGTTCCCAATGATCCGCCGCGGGTCGCACATAGACCGCATGAATGCCGCCGCCGTCCACCGCGTTGGTCTGCAAACTCGCCTGGCCAGAGGAGTCGGTAACGGCTTGTGCCGGAAACCCCGGTCCATACATGTTGATCACTGCGTTCGCAAGCGGGCGCTCCCCTTCGCCTAAGATTCGGAAGCGCAGTTCGCGGCGTGGCCGAGGAAAGGGCATCGCCTGCACGGCGTGCTGCCAGTTCAAGGGCTCAGGGACGAGCATGTCTGAATAGCCCAGCGGCGCGTCACGTTCGACAATTACATGGGGTGGCGCGTTCTGGCGCAAGGCCTCGCCCCGCTGCTCGTCCATCCGAACGACAAGGGTCTCGGACGACATCGCGATGGGCGCTGCGGCATTCGACGCCAGTGGGGAGTGGGCCGCGGCACCCGGCAGCCGGCGAATGATTTCCACGTTATCCATCTGCGAAAGTCTTTCGAAAAAAGGATCGCTGGGCAATGCCATGATGCCCGGCAGCGACCTGAAGCCGATCAGGTATCGCTGCTTGCGGCGCCCAACCGCGGCAGAGGCCTTGTCTTCAGCACTGGTTCCGGCGCCGGGTGCGGAATCAGGTCTGTCGTCACCGGCAAGATGATCAGGCGCCGCAAACGCGTCCGGCGTACCGCTTGAATGACTCGTTTGATTCGGTTTCTTGGATTGCGCTGATCTTGCCGTCTGACCCAAATTGTCTTTTTGCTCAGCCATGACACTCTGCCTCGGTTGTGAAATCGCCCACCGCCAATGAATCAGTGCATCGTGATGCCGGGTACGAAGTTCGCTCCTAAGGGGCTCGAGATGTATTGGCCGCTACTCGGCATAAATTGGCTCGGTATGAACTGGCCGCCATAAGGGGCGCCAAGGCCTTGAGTGGCCTGTTGCGCCGCCAATTGTCCGAGCTGCTGCGCCACCAAGTGATGATATTGCGCGAGCCGCTGCAGCAATTGCTGTTGGGATTGCTGTAGCAGAGCCGGATTGATTTGCTCCGGACTGGCCTGGGGTTGTTGCCATAGACTCGCGGCTGGGGTAGCCCCGTTTGCGGCGGCCGCGAAATCATGAGTGCCTTGAAGATATTGCTGCGTGAAAGGCTGGGGCAATGGGGTCGCCAGAAGATGCAGCATGGCTTGCTGCTGGAGAGCCGCCTGCTGTTGAGCCTGTTGTTGGGCAGGGTGTTGCCAGTTCGACATGTGCGGCAGGCCTGGTGCGGCGCCGGGCGTCAGCTGCGGATAGCCGTACAAAGTGTTTGCGAACGGAATGTTCGAGGTTCCTGGAAGACCCGGTTGGCCAAAACTTTGACCGATACTTCCCTGCGGATACCCGAAACCTTGGGGATACCCAAATCCTGAGGGAGACCCGAAGCCTTGGGGAGACCCGAATCCTTGGGGAGACCCGAATCCTTGGGGAGACCCGAATCCTTGGGGATAGCCGATAGCTTGCTGGGGATAGCCGATACTTCCGGGGGAATGGAAGTTACTTTGTGGATAAAACATGCGACCTCCGACTTCACTGGTTGAACTGCTTGCCTTGCGCCGGCGCGACGTATCGCACCGTGGGGAACGTCACGCTCGATTGCTGCCGCGACGTGATTGCAGCGTAAGGCCTGCCGATGAACGTGTGTATGGCCCGATGGTGCCAGTTCGGAGTGATGCCTTTGGCTCATTGCGCCGAGGGCCGGTTAGTACTAAAAGCGTCTGCAGTTCGCGCAGGCAGGTATTCGGGTGATCTTTCGCTACCGCGGTGGCGCGTCTTGCCGCAAGGCTCGCAGCCGGCGGCCGCCAGACTTCAAAAAACGCCGATTCTTGCGGTGTCCGCGTTGACTATGGCGACGCAGCGGTCGTCGTGGGAGGCAACGAGCCAGTGGGCGCCTATGTGGCTTGGCTGTGCAATTTTGCGGCCGGGCGGGAGGACTGCATACAGTATCCGGTGGCCCGACCCATCGAGCCAGTAGAATTTCAGAACCTCGCCGCCGCGATTTGCAATGACCAAGCGCGTCTCTTCCGTGGTCGGCGCTGAACGAAACTCGGCTTCGCGCTCGCACCGCTGGCCCCACTTCATGCTGCCGCAGGCGGGCGCGCCGTGTGCCACGCCCGATGAGTCGACGCTGCAGGCAATCGTGTAGTCCGCAGCCTCGGCCGCCGAATTTGCCGCGTAGGTCTGCGGTGCCGCCGAGGAGGCAGGCGACGGCGAAGCCGCAGCCGTTGGCGCGGCGCTAGAGGTTGGCGCAGCGGTCGAGGCTGGCGCGGCAGCAGCTGCTGTAGCGGCTGTCCCGCTGGGCGCCGCCGCGGCAACCGTGGCCGGGGGGGTGCCGCCGGATTTACTCCAAAGACCCCAGGCGATCACGCCAAGCAAAACGACCGACGCGAATCCAAACAGCGCGCCGAAGTTGCCGGTGCGGCTGCGCATAGTCGGCTGCATGTCCGCTCGGTCAGCGTCTTCCGGCGGAGTATTGCGGTGGGTGTCGGGATCGGAAAGGAAGTTCGCCAGCCAGTCGGCGGTGTCGGTATCGAGAACGATGAGCCCGTCGGGACGCCGCGTGTTGCCGCGAACCTGATCCAGCGACGCCGTCCAGATCGCCACGGACTTCAGGCCCAATAGCATGAGCAGAAGGCCGCGTTTCGCTTCCACGTCCTGGATTTTGTCGAAACGAATCACGCGCGTGCTCTGGAAGAAGACTCCGGAATCGATCGTGACCGTCCGGTCCGTCAGAATGAACGAGAACCGCGTGAATTTCAGAATGGAATTGACGATCAGGACGCCGGCAAACAAGTAGAGTATCCACACCGCCGCGCCGGCGTTGCTCTTTGAACAGGCTATGCCGCCGCATTTTGCGCCCGGCAAGCTCGCCATGAGATGCCAGAATCTGGCGAGCAATACCAGCACCACGACCCCGAGCAAACCGCGTAGCAGGAGGTACCAGAACGCCCTTGCCGAGAGAACTTGCCGCGAGTTCAGTGGGATCATGAAGCGCCTCGGCCGTAAGACGACCGTGATTTCAGCATATTGGCCGCAGCACCTGGCCGGTACAGCGCGATCGGTCACATTTTGCGCGGCGCCGGCGTGCGCTACATCGCCAATTCGGCCGCCCTAAGGCCCGGTGCAACCCTCAGGCAACCCCGCGCTGAGCCAGGAACTCGCCGAGTATGCTCGCCGTATGGCTCTTGCCGGGCTTGCGCACGATGGTCTCGGGAGGCCCCTGTGCGACCACACGGCCGCCTCCGTCGCCGCCCTCGGGCCCCAAATCGACGATCCAATCCGCCTCCGCCATGATGTCCAGATTGTGTTCGATGACGACGACGGTGTTGCCGGCCGCGACCAGCCGGTGCAGCACATGCAGCAGTTTTTCGACGTCGGCCATGTGCAGACCGACGGTGGGCTCATCGAGGACATACAGCGTGTGCTGCCCTTCGCGGCGCGCGATATCGAGCCCAAGCTCGTCGGTCCTCACCTTGGATAGCTCGGTAACCAGCTTGATTCGCTGGCTCTCTCCACCCGAGAGCGTCGGGCTGGGCTGGCCGAGGTTGAGGTAGCCGAGCCCCACGTCGGCGAGCAGACTGATCGGGTGATGGACGCTGCGCTGGGCCGCGAAGAAGGACAGGGCGTCGTCGACGCTCATCGCCAGAGTCTCGCCGATGCTCTTGCCCTTGAACAGAATGGACAGAGTTTCCGGATTGAAGCGCTTGCCGCCGCAGACATCGCATAGCACCTGCACGTCGGGTAGGAAGCTCATTTCGATGCGCTGCATTCCCTGGCCCTCGCAGGCCTCGCAGCGGCCGCCGGCGGTATTGAAGGAAAACCGGCTGGCCGTAAATCCGCGCATGCGCGCTTCGGTGGTGTCCGCATAGAGGCGCCGAATGGAGTCCCAAAATCCGATGTAGGTCGCGGGACAGGAGCGCGGGGTCTTGCCGATGGGCGTTTGATCGACCTCGAGGACGCGGCTGATCCTCTGCCACCCCGCGATGGCATCGCATCCCTCGACAGCGACCTCGGGCCTGGCATTGCGTTCGGCGCGCTTCGGCTGCGCCAGCAGCCGCTTCAAGTTGCGCATGAGCACATCGCGCGCGAGAGAGGATTTGCCCGACCCCGAGACGCCGGTGACCACCGTCAACCGCCCGAGCGGTATGCGTGCGTCGACCTTGCGAAGATTGTGCAGGGCGGCGCCGCTGATTTCGATCATCGGGGTGTCGCGATCGATGCCGCGGCGCCGGGAGCGCGAGTGCTGCAAGGGGGCAGCGAGACAGCGGCCGGTGGCGGAATTGCCCGCGCGGGCGAGTTCCGCGGCCGTCCCTTGCGCGACCACGCGCCCGCCGCGGGTGCCTGCGCCGGGACCCAGGTCGATCACATGGTCGGCGCGGCGTATGGTGTCCTCGTCGTGCTCGACCACGATCAGGGTATTGCCCTTGGTGCGCAGCCTGTCCAAGGTGTCGAGGAGCGCGACATTGTCGCGCGGGTGCAGGCCGATGGTGGGTTCATCGAGCACGTAACACACCCCCTGCAGGTTCGAGCCGAGCTGCGCCGCCAGCCGGATGCGCTGGGCCTCGCCGCCGGAGAGAGTAGGAGCGGCGCGGTTCAGCTGCAAATAACCCAATCCGACATCGCACAGGAAGGCCGTGCGTGCCGTCAGTTCCGCCAGAAGGTCGCGCGCGATGTCGCGCTCGCGCCCGATCAGCTTGAGCTTCTGCAGGCTCGCGGAAAACTCCCGTACCGGCAGCCCAGTCAGTGCGGCAATCGATTGCCCGCGGAACAAGACATGCAGCGCCACGGGGTTGAGGCGCTGACCCGCGCAATCGGCGCAGACGCTCGGGCCGCCGTTGTCCGCTTGCGCGCCGCCCGCCTCGCGCCACGCGGATTCCTCGCCGCTTTGCTCGGCGTCGAATTGCTCCAATTGCAGTCCGGTGCCGAAGCAGCTCTTGCACCAGCCATGCTTGGAATTGAACGAGAACAGCCGCGGGTCGAGTTCCGGAAAGCCGGTGCCGCAGTTGGGGCAGGCGCGTTTCGTGGAGAAGACGCTTACCCTCTCGCCGGAGGCGGATGCCCCTGTGGCTGCTGCCGCATCGACGTGCACGACGCCGCGGCCATGCTCGAGCGCCGAGTCCAGCGCGCGCCGCAGTTGCGCCTCGCGGGCCGCACTGACCGTAACCGTCGCCACGGGCAGCTCGATGTTGTGCTCGATGAAGCGATCGAGCCGCGGCCATTTTGTCGTCGGCAACAGGGCGCCGTCGACCCGAAGATGGGAAAAGCCCTTGCCGCGCGCCCATTTCGCGAGCGCGGTGTACAGGCCCTTGCGCGCCACGATGAGGGGCGCGAGCAGAGTGATGCTCCTGCCGCGATATTCCTTGAGCAGGCGCGCCGCGATGGCGTCGGCGGACTGCGGTTCGATGCGCGCTTCGCAGACCGGGCAGTGCTGCACCCCGAGCTTCACGTAGAGCAGGCGCAGAAAGTGATAGATCTCGGTGAGCGTCGCCACCGTGCTCTTGTGTCCGCCGCGGCTGGTGCGCTGCTCGATGGCCACGGTGGGGGGAATGCCGAAAATGGCGTCCACATCGGGCCGGGATGCGGGCTGCACGAACTGCCGTGCATAGGCGTTCAGAGACTCGAGGTAACGCCGCTGGCCCTCGGCGAACAAAATGTCGAAGGCCAGCGTGCTCTTGCCGCTGCCCGACACGCCGGTAATCACGGTGAATCGGTTGAGGCCGAGCTGCACGTCGACATTCTTGAGATTGTGCTCGCGGGCGCCGTGAATATCGATCGAGGTCGGCAGTACCGGACGCCGCGTCGATTCACTTACGGATGCCGCTGGGCGGCCGGCGGTGCCGCGCGGCACCGCTGCATGCTCCTCGGCGAGCGCGCGGCCCGTATGCGAGGCGGCCACGCGCATGACATCGGCGGGCGTGCCGACGCAAACGATGTCCCCGCCGGCCTCGCCCCCCTCGGGCCCGAGGTCGATGATCCAGTCGGCGGCGCGCACCACGTCCAAATTGTGCTCGATCACCAGCAGCGAATGACCGGCCTCGATCAGCCGTCGAAAGGCGCGCAACAGCTTCGCGACATCGTCGAAGTGCAGGCCGGTGGTCGGCTCGTCAAATAGAAAGAGAGAGCCCTTGCCGGCAGCCGTGCGGGGGGCCGCGCGCACCGCATTCTCGGCGAGATGGCCCGCCAGCTTGAGGCGTTGCGCCTCGCCGCCCGACAGGGTGGGCACCGGCTGGCCAAGCCGCAGGTAGTCGAGGCCCACATCGGCCAGCGGTGCGAGGCGCAGGCAAACCTCGGGGTCGCCGGCGAAGAATACCAGAGCCTCGGATACCGTCAGCTCGAGGACTTCGGCGATGCTCTTCGGCGCGCCGCCGCCGCGGGACAGGCCCACCTCGAGCACCTCGGGGCGATAGCGGCGCCCGTTGCAATCGGGGCAGCGCAGGTACACGTCCGAGAGAAATTGCATCTCCACATGTTCGAAGCCGTTGCCGCCGCAGGTGGGGCAGCGGCCGTTGCCGGCGTTGAAACTGAAGGTGCCGGCGGTGTACTTGCGCTCACGCGCCTGCGGCAGGCGCGCGAACAGTCCTCGAATCGCATCGAAGGCGCCGACATAGCTCGCGGGATTGGAGCGGGTGGTGCGGCCGATGCGGCTCTGGTCCACCATGACCACCTCATCGATCAAATCGGCGCCCTCGAGTGCGCGGTGCAGTCCGGGGTTCTCGGTGGGCTTGCCCTTGGCGCGCAACAGCGCCGGATACAGGATGTCGTGCACCAGGGTGGACTTGCCCGAGCCGCTGACTCCGGTCACGCACACCAGGCGCCGCAGCGGGATCTGGACATCGATCGTCCTGAGGTTGTGCTCGGCCGCGCCGCGCAGCTGCAAACTGCCGGCGGCGATTCGCCGCCCAGGCGGCCGCTCGTCGCGCGGTATTTCCACTTGCCGGCGGCGAAACAAATAGTCGGCGGTGAGCGATCCCTTGGCCTCGGCGAATCCGGCCATGGGCCCGAAGAACACGATTTCTCCGCCGTGCTCGCCCGGCCCGGGCCCGATATCGAGCACGCGGTCGGCGGCCTGCATCACCTTCGGGTCGTGCTCGACCACCACCAGCGTATTGCCGGCGTCGCGCAGGCGCTGCATGACGCCGACGATACGACCGATGTCGCGAGGATGCAGGCCGATGGACGGCTCATCGAGCACGAACAGCGTGTTGACCAGCGAGGTGCCGAGCGCCGTGGTCAGATTGATCCGCTGGACTTCGCCGCCCGACAGGGTGCGAGACTGTCGGTCCAGGTTCAAGTAGCCCAGGCCCACGTCGCCCAGGTACTTGAGGCGCGCGCGGATTTCCCGCAGCAATAGCTCGGCGGCCTGATCGAGCGGCGCCGGCAATTCGAGATCGGCGAAGAAGCGGCGGCTCGCGTCGATCGGCAATAGCATCATTTCGCGGATATTGATGCCGGGCTTGCCGATTCTCCACAACAGGGCATCGGGCTTGAGGCGCGAGCCGCCGCAGGCGCTGCATTCCGTGTAGGAACGGTAGCGCGAGAGCAGCACGCGGATGTGCATTTTGTAGGCCTTGGTCTCGAGCCAGGCAAAGAATCGCCGCACGCCGTACCAAACTTTCTTGGTCCATTCGCCCTCGCCCTCGATCACCCAGGCGCGTTGCGCGTCCGTCAAATCGTGCCAGGGGGTGTCCACGGGAATGTTGCGCTTGCGTGCGAACCTGAGGAGATCCGTTTGGCATTCCTTGTAGGACTCGGTCTGCCAGGGCTTGATGGCCCCTTGGCGAAGGCTCAAGGAGGCATCCGGAATGACCAGGCCGTAATCGACGCCGATGCTGCGGCCGAAGCCGCGGCAGGTTTCGCAGGCGCCGATGGGCGAGTTGAAACTGAAGGTGCTGGGGCTGGGGTCCTTGTAGCCGATTTCGCAGTCCGGACAATGCAGCCCGGTGGAGAAGCGCCAGGGAGGCGCGAATTGCGCCGCGCCCGGCTCTTCGCCGCCGCCGCTGCTGGCGCTGGCGCCGCCGCCGGCGGCGCCGGCGCGTGCATCGGCATTGCTGCGCGGGTACACATCGAGCCGACCCTGGCCCACCTTGAGCGCGGCTTCGATGGCATCGCCGGCCCGGGCCGGGTCGACGTTCGACCAGCGAAAGCGGTCCTGGATCACTTGCAGGGTTTGGCCGCGCTTTTCATGGATGCGCGTGTAGCCCTGCCCGGAGAGCAATGTCTTGATCTCGGCTTCGGTGAAGTTCTTCGGGATGGGGACCGGGAAAGTCAGCAGCAACGGCGGATCGCCGTTGTCGCGGGAGAGTGTTTTCAGCGCATCCTGAATGCTGGCCGGCGTGTCGCGCCGCACCGGCCGGCCGCAGCCCTGGCAGTGCAGTACCGCGGCGCGCGCAAACAGCAGCTTCAAGTGATCGTTCAACTCGGTCATGGTGCCGACGGTGGAGCGCGAGGTCCGCACCGGGTTGGTTTGATCGATGGCGATCGCGGGCGGGATTCCGTCGATACGGTCGACCAGCGGCTTGTCCATCCGATCCAGGAATTGCCGGGCGTAGGGCGAGAAGGTTTCGACGTAGCGGCGCTGGCCCTCGGCGTACAGCGTGTCGAACACCAGCGAGGATTTGCCGGAGCCGCTCACCCCGGTGACGACGATCAGCTCATGGAGCGGAAGATCGAGGTCGAGGTCTTTGAGGTTGTTCTGGCGGGCGCCGCGGATGCGGATGGCATCCGAGCGAGGCGGATCGAAGGGTGGCATTCCTGCGAGTTTACAGGATGTGTCAAGCTCAGCGTCCCGCGAACTGCTCCATCATGAGTCCCGTTCCGCCGCGCGTCACGTGTGCAACGATGGCGGTGCGGCGATGAATCTTGGTCACCAGCCCGAGGTTGATCGCGAAGGCCAGTTGGACCTGCTGTCCCTTGCGCAGCCCGAGATTTTCGGTTTCGACGAACACGCCGTTTGCGCTCAGATTCTTAGCCTTGCAAATGCGGCTCTTTCGTCCCGACATCACCACATACACGGTGGTGCGTGCGCGGTGGCGGGTATGCAGGCGACGCTCCATCCGTTCGATACCTTCGAGTAGATCATTCGTTGTGGGACACCATTATGCACATCGCGAAGTAGTTAGCGAAGCGTTCAATTGCGCGGCGACGGATATGTAAGGCGCCGCATTGATATGTAAAATCAAGGGCCTATGCGCGGGTCAGGCCGCCGAAAAAAGTCGACCGCAGAGCGGACTCGAGCTTAGGCGATGTCTTTGCGCCGAATGGCGAGTTGTTCGGGGGCTTCGATGCCCATCTTGACGCGCCGGCCCGTCCCGCCCAGCAGGGTGATCTGGATGGGGCCGTTGGCGAACAGCTGGGCCATGGTCATGTTGGCGTCCACGCCATCCGCCGGTTGGATGACGATGGATTCATCGGCGCGGCGGCTGAGGACCAGCATGGCTCAAGCCCGCGCCAGCGCGCGCAGCGCTTTGGCGAGGGTCTTCCCTTGAGGGCTGTAGGTGATCGCCGGTCCGCCGCGGACGATGTCGATCAGCTGCCGGACTTGATGTTGCCGGACGTGGATGATGTGGCCGTTGATCTCGTTCGCCGTCCGGCAGCCCGCCACCAGTTCCATCAGGGCGCGCCAGCGTTCGGCGACCGCCGCGGCCAAGCCCGAGCCCGTGGGGCTGGCGCAGAGCTCACGGCGTTCCGCCTCGAGCGTTTCGATGGATTCGAGCAGGCTGAAGCTTCTCGGCGGCTTTTTGCTCCACCGCTTGCGGCGAGTCGCCGGTGAGGGCGGTCTGTTCGGCGGCCAATGTCGCTGCCAGGTCGCGCGCGACCTCGATCTCGCGATCCAGTACATCCTCGAGACGGCGGCGCGCATCCTGCTCCATGTGCTTACTTCAGCCCGCGCTCGAATTGCAGCAGCTTGTCGGCGACCTGACCGGCGTTGACCTGGTAGGTGCCGGAATTGACCGCCTGCTTCACCGCGGCCACTTTCGCCGCGTTGACGACCGGCGCCTTGGCGACGGCCTCCTCGATCTTTTGCAGGGAACGGGCGGAGTTCGTCAGGGTGACGGTGTCGCCGGCCTGCGAGGCCGATGCGCCCGCGGCCGAGGGCTCGCCCTGCGATTTGTCGGTAACAACGCCATTGCTGTTCGAACCCTTGATGGGCGCGACCGGCTCAGCGGTTGAATATGAACTGATTTTGTCAGTCACCGAAATATCTCCTAGGGCTCGCATTGGCCCATGCCAGTGTTATCGTCAGGGATTGGATTAACTTTAGCGACCGCCTTCACGATCACCGTCATTGAATAGTTATCGACTGTGACGCGCATCACTTAAGGGCTATTGAGAAATAATTTCGACGACCTGTTCCGAGCGCGCAATGCCTTCGACGATCTTACCGGACGACAGGTTCTCCACTTTAACTCGTTGATTCATAAGGCCGTCGCTCAGGGCTCGGCCGGCCATGCGAACGCTCATGGGACCCACGTCGGCAACCAGAGTCACCGTTTGGCCGCGTTGCACCGCCTTGGCGGCCACCAAGTACTGATTCGTGATGACGGCGCCGCTCGAAATCGGCCGGCTGGCAGTCAGCCCGATCGCCACCGAAGGGTCATCCATATATCCGGGCGGCAGATCGGACACATCGCGCTGTTCGGTCCGCACGTCCTTGGCCGTCAGCACGCTCCCCACCACGATGGCCCGTGCGGCGATGGTGACGGTCGAGGTGCCGACGATTCTGACGGGCACATAAACATGCCACGCCGGAGTCCCCGGGCAGCGCACCTGCACCATGACGCGGTCGCGCATGTGCTGCTCCGGTGCCCACCGTGGCAGCTTGAGCGGCTGACTGCAGCGCTCGAGCTTCAGGCGCTGGTCGAGCGGACCGACCAAGAATCGCTGTCGGTCGGTCAGCGGAGGAAATTGCTGGGCGGCCTGGGATTTTGCCAGTGCTTCGAGCTGTGCGACATCCTGGAAGTCGTCGGCCGGCAGCGCTGCCGCGAGGGACAGCCCCAAGCTCAAGGCCCAGACCGAGCGACGAAATTTTGACGGTGTGCGCATCATAGAAGAGTAACTAGCAAGCGGCGTGCCATGAGTGCCGGGCGCCCATCAGCACCGCGTGCCATGAGTACCGCGCGCCATGAGTACGGTGTACCCGGCGTAGCGGCGTCTCAGAAACGCGGCGGTGGGCGGCGGATCCCGCCCTTGCCGTCGCAACGGCCGCTTGCGGCAATTCTTTGCCGCGCCTGAGGACCCGCGGCGCCCGCCCGGCGCTTGCCGGCGGACAAATCGCGCCTCGGCGCGGGGTTTTCCACGCCGTCAGGCGTTTGGCACAGCTCTTGCTTGAGTATCCCCCGAGGAGCCTATATCCATGTTCGACAACATCTTCGGAATTCACGAGCAAGCACTGCTGCTGCACGGCCAGCGCCTCGGCGTCCTGGCCACCAATCTGGCCAATGCCGATACACCGGGCTACAAGGCGCGGGACATCGATTTCAGCGCCGTGCTTTCCGGGTCGCAGGGCGAAACCGAACTGCCGCTGCAGGTGACGCAAGCCGCGCACATCACATTCGGCGACGGCGATCAGCCGTCCGCGGAATTGAAATACCGCAATCCCTATCAAGCATCGCTCGACGGCAACACCGTGGAGATGCCCGTCGAGCAGGCGGCTTTCTCGGAGAACAACGTGCGCTATCAGGCGAGCCTGAACTTCATCAACTTGCAGATATCGGACATGCAGCTCGCGATTGCCGGGCAATAGTTCCGAGGATAGGAGAGATAAATCATGTCTTTGTTCAATGTGTTCAACGTGGCGGGGAGCGCCCTAAATGCCGAAACCATCCGGCTGAACACCACGGCCAGCAATCTCGCCAACGCCGAAAGCGTCAACGGCGACGTGACCAAGGTCTACCGTGCGCGGCATCCGGTCTTCCAGGCCATGATGAATAACGCCGATGGGGATCTCGACGACCAAGGCTCGACGCAGGGCGTGCGCGTCCTGGGCGTGGTCGAAAGCACCACGCCGCCGCTCAAGACCTACCAGCCCGATAGCCCGCTCGCCGACAAGGACGGCTATGTCTACGCCTCGAACGTCAATTCGATCGAGGAGATGACCAACATGATCTCGGCGAATCGGTCTTTCGCGACCAATGTCGAGGCCATCAACACCGCACGCGATCTGCTCCTCAAAGTCATTTCGATGGGCCACTAGCCCGCATAGGACCTAACTCATGATCATCAGTCATACCCACGCGACCACCGGCACCAACGGCACGACCGGCACCAACAGCTCGACCTCCAATGGATCGAGCACCGCAAATGGAGCGTCGGCCAACGGCGTGACCCTGGGCGGAACGGATTTCTTGACGCTCATGCTGGCGCAGCTGAAGAACCAGGACCCGACCAGCCCGGTGGACAGCAACGAATTCCTGAGCCAGCTGGCCTCCTTGAGCGAAGTGCAGGGCATCACCCAGCTCAATAACTCGTTCAGCACCTTGTCCAGTTCGCTGACCTCGAGCCAGGCGCTGCAGGCGTCCTCTCTGCTCGGGCATCAAGTGTTGGCGGCGAGTTCGACCGGGACCTTGGCCACGGCCGGCGCGACCCTGAGCGGCGCGGTGAGCGTGCCGCAGACCAGCTCGCAGGTGACCCTCAACATATCGAACAGCGCCGGCGTGCTGGTGGACTCGATCAATCTCGGCGCGCAATCGGCCGGTCTGGCGAATTTCTCGTGGAACGGCCAGACATCCAGCGGCACGGCCGCCCCCGCCGGCACCTACACGCTGAGCGCGCAGGTGACCGGTGTCGCCAGCGGCACCGCCGTGACCACGCTGGTCAACGGCACCGTCGACAGCGTCACCATGGGCTCGGGCTCGACCGGACTCACCTTGAACGTCGCAGGACTCGGCAGCGTGCCGTTCAGCAGCGTTCAGCAGATATCCAACTAATTCTTCCAGGAGCACACTCATGTCTAGTTTCAGCATTGCTTTGTCGGGCCTGACCGCCTCCAATTCGGCCCTCGACATCACCTCGAACAATATCGCCAATGCCAATACCGTGGGATTCAAGGACTCGCAGGCGGAGTTCGCCGACGTGTACGCCTCCGGCGCCGTGAACCTGAATAGCTCGACCTCGGGAGAGGGCGTGCGGCTCGTGACCGCCGCGCAGCAGTTCACCCAGGGCAATATATCCACCACCTCGGGCGCGCTGGACCTTGCCATCAGCGGCAACGGCTTCTTCACCCTGAACAGCGCGAACGGCAACGTTTACACGCGCAACGGCCAGTTCTCGGAAGATGCCAACGGCAACGTGGTGAGCGACACCGGCCAGTTCCTGCAGGTCTATCCGCCGCTCGCCACCGGCGGCTTCAACACGGGCGCCCTGTCGAACCTGAACTTGAACACGGCGCAAAGCGCCCCCGTGGCCACCAGCACCGGCAACGTGATCTTGAATCTACCCTCGAATGCCACCGTGCCCACGCAGGCGCCCTTCGATCCGACCAACTCCGAGACTTACAACCAGTCGACCTCGACCACCGTGTACGATTCGCTCGGCAACTCGTATCCGGCGACCTTCTACTTCTCGCAGACGGCGACGCCCGGTTTGTGGGACGTCAACATGACGGTGAACGGCACCGCGGTGGGCGCCGCCCAGACTCTGCAATTCTCGAGCACCGGCGCGGTGACCGCGCCCGCCAACGGCAATGTGACCTTCGCCGGATTCGACCCGACGGACGGCGCGACGCCCATGAGCATGAGCTTCAACTTCGGCCAGACTACGCAGTACGGCACGCAGTTCGGCGTCACATCCATCACGCAAAACGGCTACACGACCGGCCAGCTGAGCACCGTGTCCATTGATCCCACGGGCATCGTGTCCGCGGTGTACACCAACGGCCGCTCCACTCAATTGGGGCAGCTGGCAATCGCCAATTTCCCGAACGAGCAGGGCCTGCAGCAGCTGGGCAACACCAACTGGGCGCAGACATTCGCCTCCGGCACGGTGGTGCAGGGAACGGCCGGGTCCGCGGGATTCGGCAGCATTCAATCCGGCGCCCTCGAGAGCTCGAACGTCGATCTGACCACCGAGCTGGTGAACATGATCACCGAGCAGCGGGCCTTCCAAGCCAATGCTCAGGTCATCACCACCGCCGACCAGATGTCGCAGACCGTGATCGGTATCTCGACCAATGGATAGAGGGCTCTATGTGGCGATGACCGGCGCGAAGCAGATCATGCAGGCGCAGGCGGTCAACAACCACAACATCGCGAACATCAACACGGTCGGATTTCGCGCCGATTCCGTCTCGTTCGTCAGCCAGCCGATCTACGGCCCCGGCTTTGCGACGCGGGTGAACGCGGTCGCCAACGATTCGGGGACGGATTTTTCCAGCGGCGTCTTGCAGAGCACCGGCCGCGAACTCGATGTGGCCGTCAACGGCAAGGGCTACATTGCGGTCCAGGGCTTGGATGGCAAGGAGGCCTATACCCGTGCCGGCGACCTGCGGGTCACCGCCGAAGGCGCGGTGACGACGGCGAGCGGCCTGCCGGTGCTCACCGAGCAGGGTCCCCTGACCATACCGCCGGCGACCCAAGTTACCATCGGCAACGACGGCACCATCTCGGTGATTGCGCAGGGCCTGGCCCCGAGCGCGATTTCGCAAACCGACACCATCAAACTGGTGAATCCGCCGGCGCAGAACCTGCAAAAGGGCGACGACGGACTGCTGCGCCTGAAGGATGGCACCACGGCCCCCACCGACCCGACCGTGACTCTCACCTCCGGGGTGCTGGAATCGAGCAACGTGAATGCCGCGCAGTCCCTCATCAACATGATCGAGCTGCAGCGCATGTATGAATTTCAGGTCAAGAGCATGAACTCCGCAGACCAGAACGAACAGACTTCCGAGCAGCTGCTGTCGAACGCTTCGTAACGATGACCCTACAAGGATACATTCGATGAATCTCGCACTATGGTCGGCAAAGACCGGCCTCGACGCTCAGAACACGCAAATGGCGGTCATTGCCAATAACCTGGCGAACGCCAATACCACGGGCTACAAGTCGGACCGCGCGGCATTCCAGGATCTTCTGTACCAGAATGTCCGGCAGGTGGGCGCGCAGAGCACGCAGAACACCCAGTACTCGACCGGGCTCACGCTGGGGACCGGCGTGCGCATCGTCGCGACGGAGAAGGACTACTCGCAGGGCGCGGTGACGCAAACCAACGGCAGCCTGGACCTGTCGATATCCGGCCGGGGGTTCTTCCAGATCACCATGCCGGACGGCACGCTGGCGTATTCGCGCGACGGGTCGCTCTCGCTCGATTCCCAGGGCAACGTCGTGACGGCCAGCGGCTATCCCTTGTCGCCTGCGATCACGATTCCCCAGGGCACGCAGTCGGTCACGGTCGGAACCGACGGCGTGGTCTCCGCCGTGTCCGCGACCTCCAAGACGACGCAGATCGGCCAGATTCAGCTGGCTGATTTCATCAACGAGGAAGGCCTGCAGCCGACGGGCAACAACCTTCTGGTCGAGTCCGCCGCGAGCGGCGCGCCGCAGGCCGGCACACCGGGCTCGAACGGCCTCGGCACCGTGCAGCAGGGCTCATTGGAGACCTCCAACGTGAACACGGTGACGGAGCTCGTCAACATGATCACCTGCCAGCGCGCCTACGAGATGAATTCCAAGGCGATCACCACCACCGACCAGATGTTGGAATATCTCACCACCAATCTCACATGATGATGCACACCATGCTACAAGCCGCAATCGATGGTCCCGCAGCCCTCGCCCGCCGCGCACCGGCTCTGCCGCGCGCGCTCTTCGCAGCGACGCTGTGCGCCGCGCTCGGCGCCTGCGGCATGATGCCGGCGAAGGACAAGCACCCGGAGACCGTGCCCGCGCGGGTGCTGCCGCCGCCGACGCCGCGTACCGACGGGGCGATCTACCAGGCGGGACAGGAAATGGCGTTGTTTGCCGATCTCAAGGCGCGCCGGGTGGGCGACGTCCTGACCATCGTGCTGAACGAATCGACCAACGCCAGCAAGAGCGCAACCACGACGACATCGAAGACCAGCGCCACCGCCGATACCGGGCCGGCCTTGTTCGGCAAGTCCATTACCACCAAGGGGATTCCGATTCTGGACACCACCTTGAGCGGTTCGAACACCTTTGCCGGCGCGGGATCGGCCACGCAGGGCAACAGCCTGGTGGGCAGCCTCACCGTGACGGTCACCAACGTGGAGAGCAACGGCAATCTGGTGGTGGAGGGCGACAAGAGCCTGAAGCTCAATCAGGGTGACGAGTTCATCCACATCTCCGGAGTGATACGGCCCGCGGACATCGCGACCAACAACACCGTGACTTCCGACAAGCTGGCGGATGCGCACATCAGCTACTCTGGTAAGGGCGTCATCGACAATTCCAACCGCATGGGTTGGCTGACGCGGTTCTTCAACTCCGTATTTGCTCCGATGTAGAGGGCCCGCTCTTGCAGCATATTCAGCGATTTTTGGTCACGGCGGTGCTCTGCCTGGCCGCCTCGTTCGTCCACGCCGAACGCATCAAGGACATGGCGCAGGTGCAGGGCGTGCGCACCAACCAGCTGGTCGGGTACGGCCTGGTGGTCGGCTTGAACGGCACCGGCGACCAAACCAGCCAGGCACCCTTCACCATCCAGTCGCTGATGAACATGCTGGCGCAACTGGGGGTGGTGGTGCCCTCGAACGTGACCCCGCAGCTCAAGAACATCGCGGCGGTGTCGGTGCACGCGGTCATGCCGGCCTTCGTCAAACCTGGGCAGACCATCGACATCACCGTGAATTCCATCGCCAACGCGAGGAGCCTGCGCGGCGGCTCGCTGCTGGTTACTCCCCTGCACGGACTGGACGGCCAGATCTACGCCATCGCTCAGGGCAATCTGCTCGTCAGCGGTTTCGGCGTCGACGCCAATGACGGGTCGAAGCTCACGGTCAATGTGCCGAGTTCGGGCCGCATCCCGAACGGCGCGACCATCGAGCGCTCCGTGCCCACGCAGATCGACAAGGGCGATGCCATCATTCTCAATCTCAACGATCCGGACTTCACCACCGCAACCCGCCTGGCGGCGAGCGTCAACGGCAGTCTCGGCGCCGGTGCCGCCAGCATCCTCGACGGTGGGTCGGTGCGCGTGCGCGCGCCCTTGGATCCGACCCAGCGGATCGTGTTCCTGTCGACGGTCGAGAATCTGCAGGTCGAGCCGGCAAGCGCGGCGGCCAAGGTCATCATCAATTCGCGCACCGGCACGGTGGTGATCAGCAGCAATGTGCGGGTGAACCCCGCGGCCGTCTCGCACGGCTCTCTGTCGGTCAGCATCAAGGAGGAGCAGAGCGTGAGCCAGCCGCTGCCGTTCTCCAAGACCGGGCAGACCACGGTGATCAACAATTCCGTCATCAAGGTCGACCAAGGCTCCAATCACATGTTCCTGTTCAATCCCGGCGTCGAGCTCGAGCAGATCGTGCGCGCCGTGAACGACGTCGGCGCGGCACCGGGCGATCTGGTGGCCATACTCGAGGCACTGAAGGAAGCCGGCGCACTGCAAGCCGAGCTCATCGTGATTTAAATGACCACACCGCTTCAACCGCTCAGCGCTCCCACCCTGGCCACGCCCTCGGCGTCGGCCGGCACCTACACCGACCTCAACGGGCTCGCCGCGCTCAAAAACGCACCGACCTCGCCCGAGGCGATTCGCGCCGTGTCGCAGCAGGTGGAGGCGCTGTTTCTGCAGATGATGCTGAAGAGCATGCGCGATGCCACCGCCGAGGACGGCGAGACGGACAGCAATGAAACCAGCATGTATCAGGACATGTTCGACAAGCAGGTGGCGTTGACCTTGAGCAAGCACACGGACCTGGGTATCGCCCGGCTGTTCGAGCGCCAGCTCGGCGGGAAGACTGCGGAGACGGCGCCGGGATCGCCGGCGGCGCATTCAGCCCTGCCGAGGATCGGACCGCAGGCTCCCGGGGCCCACGCCGATGGGCGCTCCGGCGCACATCCAACCGCCGATGCGGTCACGCCGCAGCATGCGGCGCAGTTCGTCAGCGCCGTGCTGCCGACGATTCGCCGCGCGGCCTCGAGCCTGGGGGTCAGCCCCCTCGGGCTGTTGGCGCAGGCGGCATTGGAGACCGGCTGGGGCAAGCGCATGGCGCGCACCGCCGACGGCACGCCGAGCCTGAACATGTTCGGGATCAAGGCGGGCGAGGGATGGAATGGCGCGCGCGCCGTCGCCGACACCGTGGAGTTCAGCGGCGGGGTTGCGAGCCAGCGGCGCACCGCGTTTCGCGCCTATGGGTCGATCGAGGAAAGCGTCGATGACTTTGCGAATCTGCTCAGCAATTCGCCTCGGTACCGGGAGGCGGTGGCCGCCGGCGCCAGCGCGCAGGCCTATATCCAAGGCATCGCCCGATCGGGCTATGCCACGGATCCCGACTATGGAAATAAGTTAAGTCAAATTCTCAACGGCAGCACGCTGCGGGCGGCGCTCGGTACTCGCACCGTCGTACTTTAGAAATATCGGAGTTCGCCGATAAGCCCTCAATAGCCCCACAAAGGGCGGAGAATCACTCGTGGCAGATGCGATTGGAATCAGTCTATCGGCGCTTCAGGCGCTGCAGCAGGCCATTGCGGTCACCAGCAATAACGTCGCCAATGCCAACACTCCGGGATACGACGTAGAGTCCATCGACTTGACCTCGGCGCCGCCGCAATCCAATGGCAGCGTGATGATCGGAGCCGGGGTCGATGTGTCGGGAGTGTCCCGCGCCTTCAGCCAAACCCAGACCAATCAGTACAATATCTCGCAGAGCGCCTTGGGATCCCTCAATGCGCAGCAGAATTACACCAGCCAGATCGACAATCTGTTCGGCACCACCGCCAACGGCCTGACCACCGCGCTGCAGACCTACTACAGCGGATGGTCGGATGTGGCGGACGATCCGACCTCCACCGCCGCGCGCCAGGCGCTGCTGGGCGATGCCCAGAGCCTCGCGAGCAGCTTCCAGAGCTCGAGCACCCAGCTCAATGACTTGAATTCCGACGTCAATTCCGGAATCTCCGCGGACGTTTCCCAGATCAATAGCTATGCGCAATCGATCTCGCAGCTGAACCAGCAAATCGTCTCGGGGACTGTCAGCGGCCAAGCGCCCAATACCCTGCTCGATCAGCGCGATGCGCTGGTGAGCAGCCTGTCGCAGTTGGTGGGCGTGACCACGACCACCGACACCAACGGCGCCATGAATGTCTTCATCGGCAATGGCCAGCCGCTGGTCCTGCAGGGCGTGACGACCACCTTGACGACGATCCCGGATCAGTTCAACGCATCGCAGCTCGAGGTTTCCACTTCGACCTCGAACGGCACCTCCATCAGCAGCTCGATCACCTCCGGAGACCTCGGCGGCTTATTGCAGGCGCGCACCCAGGTCATCAATCCGGCGCTGAATCAATTGGGTCAAATTGCCACCGCCCTCGCTCAGAGCGCGAATACCCAGCAGAATTCCGGTCTGGATCTGAACGGGCAGATCGGGGCCAACTTGTTCTCCGTGGGCGGCCCGCAGGCCACGGCCTCCACGAACAACACGGACGCGACCACCGCCAGCGTCACCATCGCGGACACGGGAGCGCTGACCGCGGACAACTATGTGCTCGCCTACAAGGGCGGCGCGTATACGCTGACCGATACCAGCACCGGCGCCAACGTGGCGCTCACGGGCGCCGGCACCGCGGCCAGCCCGCTCACCGGCGCCGGCCTGTCCATCGTGCTGTCGGCAACGCCGGCGTCCGGAGATCAGTTTCTGATTCAGCCGACGGCACAGGCGGCCGCCACCATCCAAGTGGCGCTCACCAATCCGGCGCAGATCGCCGCCGCCGGCGCCGTCGCCACCTCCGCCTCCGACAGCAACACCGGCAACGCCACCATCGCCGCCGGTAGCGTCGTCGACGCGACGAACCCGAATTTGCTCGCGACGACCACCATTCAATTCACCAGCCCCACCACCTATTCGGTGAACGGCGCCGGCAGCTTTGCCTACACCAGCGGGGCCAATATTACGCTCAATGGCTGGCAGACCCAGATCAGCGGAACCCCCGCGACGGGCGATGTATTCACCGTGCAGAGCAATGCGTCCGGATTGGGCGACAACACCAATGCCACCTCCGGCGCCAATCAGCAAAGCCAGGGTGTGCTCGACGGGGGAGCGGTGAGCATCAGCGGTGCGGTGAGCGCGCTGGTCACGGCAATAGGCGCGCAGGCGCAGCAAGTCAACACGGCGCAGACGGCGCAAACCGCGGTCAACAGTTCGGCGCAAGCCGCCGTTCAGTCGACCTCCGGCGTCAATCTCGATGACGAGGCTGCCGACCTGATGCAATGGCAGCAGGCCTATCAAGCGTCGGCGCAGGTGCTGACCGTCGCCAATGGCTTGTTCACCACGCTGATCGATTCGATCAACGGCACGTATTCCTGAAGGAGACGCCATGCGTGTCACGCAAAGCCTGGAGCAATCGCAGTTCTTGACCGCGCTGAATCAGCTCGAGTCCAACCTGTCGACGACTCAAAACCAGATCTCCTCAGGCCAGTCGTTCACGACGGCATCGCAGAATCCGGTCGCGGCGGGCCTGGTGGTCGGCTACAACCAGGCATTGGCCCAAAGCCAGCAGTACGACACCAATTCGAACAGCGCTCAGACCAGTCTCAATATCGAGGACAGCACGCTGACGCAGGTGCAAAATGCCCTGCAAAGCCTGCGGGATCTGGCGCTCGAGGCCAACAATTCCAACGAATCGACGCAAAACTTGAGCGCCATCGCAACCCAGGCGACCCAGATCCAAAGCACACTGTTGTCGCTCGCCAACACCCAGGACGGCAGCGGCAACTACATATTCGCCGGCTATTCCACGCAATCGCAGCCCTTTGCGGCCAGCGCCACCGGGGCGACCTACAGCGGCGATCAGGGACAGCGGCAGGTTCAGATCGCGCCGGGACAAACGGTGGTCGCCGGCGACAATGGCGATCTGGTCTTCAATCAGATCAAGACGGGCAACGGCACCTTCGTGGCGAGCGCGGCGGCCGGCAATACCGGCACCGGGGTGGTCGGCGCCGCAACCGTGACCGATCCGACGACCTATACCGGCGGCACTTACTCGATCGATTTTACGGCGCCGGACACCTACCAGGTACTCGACTCCGCGAACAACGTGGTGGCCTCCGGGAGCTATACCAGCGGCCAGGCCATCTCGTTCGCCGGCGTGCAGGTCACGCTGACGGGGCAGCCGGCCGCCGGGGATTCCTTCGATGTCGCGCCCAGCACCAACCAAAGCATCTTCACCACGGTGCAGAACCTCGTGACTGCCCTGCAGCAGCAGGACACCACCTCGTCCGCCGGGGAAGCGCAGCTGAACAACTCGATCAACGTCGCCATCAACAACATCGATCAGGCGCTGACTCAAAGCCAGGATGTGCAGGCCAGCGTGGGCGCGCGGCTCAACAGCATCACGACTCAGCAGTCCGTGGCGAGCAGCCAGCAGGTGCAGCTGCAGAAGTCGATTTCCAACCTGCAGAGCCTGGACTATGCCAGTGCGATCACATCGCTCGATCAGCAGAATACGACCTTGAGCGCCGCCATGCAGGCCTTTACCCTCACTCAGGGCCTGTCGCTGTTCAAGTTCCTTCAGTGACGATGGCCGCCGGCCCCGTGCACGTGGCCGTGCTCCAATTCCTCCGTCGTCGCATCGCGCACGCCGACCACTTCGATCTCGAAATGTAAATTTTGATCGGCGAGCGGATGGTTGCCGTCCAGGGTCACCATGTCGCCGGCGACCGCCGTCACGGTGAACAGGCGCATGCCGTCATCGGTGCGCGCTTGAAACTGCATTCCTTTGCGGATCTCACCGGACCCTTGCAGGCTGCGCTTGGGCACCCGCTGTACCAGCGCCACGTCCCGTATGCCGTAGCCCTCTGCCGGCGCCACCGTCACCGCCAGGCTGCTTCCTTCGGGCTTGCCCTCGAGGGCCTTCTCCAGGCCCGGAACCAGGTTGCCGTGTCCCTGAATGTAGGCTAGGGGCTCGCCGCCGGCGGAGCTGTCGATCACCGCGCCGCCGTCGTCCTTGAGGGTGTAATGAATCGATACGACCTTGTCCGCCGTTATTTCCACGTTTTAATCTCCGATATCACTCGCCTGAATCTCCGATATCACGATGACTGTTCCGGCCGCGCCTCGAGATCGTAGGCGCCCGCCCGGGTGATCCGAACGTCGGCAAAATCGCCGACCTTCAACCCGCCGCCTGCAACCCGCACGGTGCCGTCGATCTCCGGCGCGTCGCTGGCCGAGCGGGCAATGGCGTCACCGCCCTCGATTCGATCGACGAGCACGCGCATCCGGCGCCCGACCTTGCCTGCAAGCCGCCGCGCGCTGATGTCGGCCGCGAACTCCATGAAGCGTGCGCGCCGCTCCTGCTTGACCTGCGGGTCCACCGGCTTTTGCGGCAGTGCATTCGCGGCCGCGCCTTCGACCGGCGAATACTCGAAGCAGCCGACGCGGTCGAGCTGCGCGACGCGCAGCCAATCGAGCAGCTGTTCGAAGTCCTGGTCCGTTTCGCCCGGAAAACCCACGATGAAGGTGCTGCGAATGGTGATGTCCGGAACGATCCGCCGCCACGCGGCGATGCGCTCCAAGGTGTCCTCGGCGGCGGCCGGCCGCTTCATGAGCTTCAGAATGCGCGCGCTCGCGTGCTGGAAGGGAATGTCGAGATAGGGCAGCACGCGCCCGTCGGCCATGAGCTCCACGGCCTTGTCCACGTGCGGATAGGGATAGACGTAGTGCAATCGAATCCACACTCCGAGCTCGCCCAGGGCGGCCGCGAGATCGTAGAAACGGGCGCGCCGCTCCGCGTTGCGCCAGGTCTGTGCCGCATACTTGAGGTCGACGCCGTACGCGCTGGTATCCTGGGAAATCACCAGAATCTCCTTGACGCCGGCGCGCACCAGCTGCTCGGCCTCGCGCAGCACCTCGCCGATCGGGCGGCTGACCAGATCCCCCCGCATCGAGGGAATGATGCAGAAGCTGCAGCGGTGATTGCAGCCCTCGGATATCTTCAGATAGGCATAGTGGCGCGGCGTCAGCTTCACGCCCTGTGGCGGGATGAGGTCCACGTAAGGCTCATGCCGCGGCGGCAGGTGCTCATGCACCGAGGCCATCACCTCTTCATAGCGCTGCGGTCCGGTGATCTTCAGCACCTGCGGGTGCCGGTCGAGGATTTTCTGGGGCTGCGCACCCAGGCACCCGGTGACGATCACCTTGCCGTTTTCGGCCAACGCCTCACCGATGGCATCGAGCGATTCATCCACCGCCGCATCGATGAAGCCGCAGGTGTTCACCACCACCAGGTCGGCCGCGCCGTAGCTGGCGGCCACCTCGTAGCCCTCGGCGCGCAGGCGCGTGAGGATGCGCTCCGAGTCGACCAGGGCTTTGGGGCATCCCAAGCTGACGAATCCCACTTTGGGGGCTTTGCGATTGGCAATTTTCAAGATGAATGAGACCCAGGCCGGCATTGGCAGCGGGCACCCGCAGGGGGGCCGGCGCGCGGCGCGGCGACAAA
This sequence comes from uncultured Gammaproteobacteria bacterium, assembly GCA_963837435.1. Classification (GTDB taxonomy): domain Bacteria; phylum Pseudomonadota; class Gammaproteobacteria; order Steroidobacterales; family Steroidobacteraceae; genus Bog-1198. Next base: position 66,977 of record CAWINJ010000001.1, on the reverse strand, counting down.
AGAGGCGCGATTGTACTCCAAAATCGCCATGCCCTGCCGATAAAGGCCCTCTGCGGGCTATTTCGCACTGTCAAATCTCAAATGGCAAAACCGTGATGCACTGCTACGAAAACAGGGAGGGGCGGCAGGTTTCCCACTAAAGAATGACGGCAGGCGTCCGATAAACACTTTGAATGTGGTCACCGGTCCGCCCGCTCGGCGGGTGAAGTGAACACAAGAGGACGTAGGGCCGGATGGGCCGGTAGATCAACCAAATCGGAGTATCAACATGGCATTAACACTGAATACGAACATCGACTCGATAACCGCTCAGAACAATCTGAACGGCTCGCAGGCGCTGCTGTCGCAGTCGCTGGACCGCCTGTCATCGGGCTTGCGCATCAACAGCGCAGCGGACGACGCCGCGGGTCTGGCGATCAGCCAGCAGTTCACCACGCAGATCAACGGCACGAACCAAGCGATCAACAACGCGAACGACGCCGTTTCCGAAGCGCAGACCGCCGGCGGCGCGCTCTCCACGATCGTCAACAACCTGCAGAGCATCCGTACTCTCGCGGTTGAATCGGCCAACGGCTCGAACAGCGCCTCGGATCGCCAAGCGCTCGACCAGCAGGTTCAACAGCAGATTCAGGAAATCACGCAGATTGCGTCGCAGACCTCGTTCAACGGCCTGAGCGTGTTGAACGGCAGCAGCGGCGTGACCACCTACCAGGTGGGTGCCAACGTCGGCGACACCATTTCCATCGACTTGTCGCAGGGTGTGGCGGCTGGCCAAGTCGGCCAGGTTGCCTCCCAGTCCACCACGGTGACCGACGCGGCATTGGCCGGCAACCTGACTCTGGCCGTGGGCACGGGCTCTGCGGTGACGGTCGGTCCCAGCACGGCGGGTGCCTTCACGGCCACCACCGGCACGGCGGCCGAGGGCGCCACCGACGGCGGACAGACCGCGGATTCGGCCTATTCGAAGGCGACGGCCATCAATTCGGCGGATATCTCCGGCTTGACCGCCAGCGCCTCCACGGTGGCGACGGAATCGACGGCGTTTTCGAACGTCAGTTCCAACGCGAGCGGTGCATCGACGTACAACCTGAGCATCAACGGCGTGGCCATCTACGCGGGTACGAACAACGTCGCGGCAAGCACGTCTTTGACAGTGAACGATGTGGCGAACCAGATCAATCTGTACTCCTCGCAGGACGGCAATGTCACGGCCTCGGTGGCCGGCGGCAAGCTGACCCTGACCGCTGCCGACGGCAGCAACATCGATGTGTCCCAGACCGTGGCGGACGGCACGGCGGGCACGGTCACCGGCACCGGCATTGCGACCAACATTTCCGGCGGCGTCGCCGGTGCGGGCAATGTCAACTTCGGCCAGGTAACTCTGTCGGCCAACAGCAACATCTCGGTGGGCGGTGGTTCGGACGTGGCCGCGATCGGCCAGACGGACGGCAACATCTCGCTGGGCACGAGCACTTTGGCCAACCAGAACGTGCTGACGGTGGCGGGTGCCAATGCCACGATCGCATCGGTGGATGCGGCGCTGGCAACGGTCAGCCAGTTCCAGAGCCAGTTGGGCGCCATCCAGAACCGCTTCACGGCGGCGGTGAGCAACCTGCAGTCGACCAGCCAGAACCTGACCCAGTCGCGCAGCACCATTCAGGATGCGAACTTCGCGCAGGAAACGGCGAACTTGACGCAGGCCCAGGTGTTGGAACAGGCGGGCATCTCGGTGTTGGCGCAGGCCAACCAGGAGCCGCAGCTGGTCCTCAAGCTTCTGCAATAAGGGCCGATATCGGGTGATATCGAGATGAGTAGCCACGGCTCGGATGCGCAAGCATCCGGGCCGTGGCCTTAGGTTCAGAACGTAGACCACCGGGAGTATTGCGCGATCCGCGACTACTGAAACAGGGTGTAAACATGGCTAGCAATGGAGACCCGGTACAGATACCGGCGACAAGCCTTGTGCACGGAGGTCAAGCGCAGACGACGGTCCTGGTACAGCAACCCAGCGGCAAATCCTTGCCGCCCAGCGGCAATACGGCGGCTGAGACGGCGCAGGAGAGCACGGCGGCTCCAAAACCGGATCTACAGGCCCAGGTAGCCCTTCTCAATAAGTACCTCAATGACTCGGGCCGGCCCGATCAGTTTCGCGTGGACCCTTCGTCCGATGCCAAGCTGATCCAGCAGATCAATCCCGCGACAGGCGCGGTCATCGGCGAGTTCTCCGCCAGCGAGTTTCCCGCGCTGGCCCGCAGCGTCGGGGTCTCCGGAGCGCTGATCGACAGCCACGCCTGAATACCGCCTGGGGTTGGTATGCCTCTTGCTTAAGTCTTGACGGACGTGGCCGATAAATCGATCAACTTGAGCGAGGGACGTTTCATATGAGCACAGTATCATCCACCGGGAGTTCCTCGACCTCCGGCTCGGCAGCCGGCTCGGCCCTGATCACCTCCACCGGCATCGGATCGGGGCTCAATATCACCGACATCGTATCGTCCCTGACGACGGCTTACGGCGCGGCCCAGACCAACCAGCTGACCAATCAGCAGAACTCGCTGAACGCCCAAGTATCGGCCTACGGTACCTTCAGCAGCGCGCTCAGCACTCTGCAGTCCACGCTATCGACCTTGGAGGATCCCAGCACTCTGGCCGGTTTCGACGCCACGGTCGCCGACAACACCATTGCGTCGGCCAGCACGAGTTCCGGCGCGGCGGCCGGACAGTACTCGCTGGAAGTGCAGAACCTCGCCACGTCGGCGACGCTCACCTCGCAACCGGTTCCGAGCTCCACCTCGGTGGTGGGCACGGGGACCTTGTCGATTGCGGTAGGCGGTGCCTCCACCTCGATCAACATCGACCTCGGCGGACGATACGCTGGCCGGTATCGCCTCGGCGATCAACTGGGCCTCGAACAATCCCGGCGTGACCGCCAGCATCATTTCGACCACCAGCGGCGCCCGCCTGGTGCTGGCCGGCACGGCCACCGGCGCCGACAACGCCATCACGGTCACCGAAACGGACGGCGGCAGCGGGCTGTCCTCGCTGGTCTACGATCCGGCGGACAGTGTGACGAATCTCACGCAGACTCAGGCCGCGCAGGATGCGAACTACTCCATCAACGGCTTTGCCGCGACCAGCCCGAGCAATGTGGTGAGCGGCGCCATCAGCGGCGTCACCTTGAACTTGCTGAAGGCATCGGCCGCGGATACGCCGACGACCCTGACCATCAGTCCCGACACCACCGCCGCCCAGACCTCGATCAGCACCTTCGTGACCGCGCTGAACGGCGTGCTTAGCAGCATACAAAGCCTGACCGGCTACAACTCGACCACCCAGACGGCCGGCGCCTTGTACGGGCAACGCGACTCTGGAGGCCTTCCAGAACCAATTGGAGAGCATTCTCGATCGTCGTCGATATCGGGCAATGCCAGCAGCGGTGTCAGCTCGCTCGCCGACCTCGGCATCACGGCGGACGCCGACGGCAACTACGACACCAATTCGACGACTTTGGGCAATGCGCTGAGCGCCAATCTGACCGCGGTCGGCAATCTGCTCGGCGGCACGAACGGCATCGCGACCCAGATCAACAGCCTGATCAACAGCTACACCGGGACCGGGCGGCCTGCTCGACACCATCAATCAGGGACTGCAGTCGAGCCTGACCAATGTGTCGCAGCAGCAAACCGCACTGACCGCCGAATTGGCCACGTACTCGGCCACCTTGACCGCCCAGTACAACGCCATGGACACGGCGGTGGCGGCGCTGAAAGAGACTCAGACCTATCTCACGGCCGAATTCGATCCGACGCCAGCGCGGCTTCGGGCACCAGCTCGACCAACAGCAGCCTGGGCAGCGGCAGCCTCGGCACCTAAGGCGATTTCATGATGTACTCGCAAAATGGAGCAGCACAATACCGTGCCGTGCGCAGCCACGGCCTGGTCGCCGGCGCCAGCCCCTCGCGGCTGGTGCAGATCATGTACGAGCATATTCTGTCGAACTTGGCGACCTCGCAGGGATGCATGGAGCGGATCAAGGGAATCTGCCCCTGAACGAGGTCGTGGCCAAGGGCAAGGCGGTGGGCAAGGCCGTGCGGCTGATCGGCCAGCTGAATGAAACCCTGGACATGGAGCGAGGCGGGCAGATCGCCGAAAATCTACGCGCTCTATATCTCTACATGCTCGACCGGCTCACGGTCGCCAATGTCACCAACGATGCCCGGATCGTCGGCGAAGTCATTTCGCTGGTACGCAAGGTCAAGAGCGGCTGGGACCAAATCGTCGCGGACGGGCGATGAACCGCCTCGAAGCAGTCGCGGCACTGCAGCGCGCACTGCACATCTCGCACGATCTGGCAGCGGTCGCCGATGGCGGCGACCTTGGGCTGGCCGTGAGCCTCGACGCTGAACGCCTGCAGCTGCTAAAGTCGGCACGCGCAGGATTGCAGCCGATGGACGAGAAGAGCCGATCGGTACTGCGCGAGATCGCCGCACTGAACGATCGGGCGCTCGGGCTGTTGGAGCACCGGCGGCGTGCCAAGGCGCGCGATATGGACATGCTGGCGGTAGGCCGGCGAGCCGTGCGTGCCTATGCAAGCACCCTGATGCGGCGCTAGGCGCATCGTTTTTCAAGGCGGAGAGCCATGCCTGAGGCATTTCTCGGCGATGGTCTGATATTCGAAGAGGCACTGCCGGTGGTGTGGACGGCAGGTCCGCTCGCCGAGGGGCTGGTGCTGGCACGCCTGAACGCCGATAACCACCAGTTGCTCGGCGCCGAAGCCTCCCTGGACGAAGTGCGCGTGCACGAGGCGCTCAAGGACGAATCGCCCGCCCTGGTGCAGGAGCTGCAGCGTCTCGAATACAAGGTGAACATCCTGCTGCGCCTCACGGCGGAGCTTGCGCTGCACAACAGCGGCCTGCCGCCGCCGCAGCGCGTCAGGCTGACTTCGCGCGCCTTGGAATGGTTCGGTGAGCAGACGCCCACCGTTGGCAGCACCGGTTTGCTGTCGGTGTACATCAACGCGGCCCTGCCGCAACCGGTGAAGATTCCCTGCGTAATTGCCGGCGAGCGAACGCAGGACGGGGCGCGGGCCGCGCAAATGCGTTTCTCCGGCATGAGCGATGCAGTGGTCGAGCAACTCGAGAAACTCATTTTCCGCCATCACCGGCGGCTCGTGGCCGGCGCCCGATTAGCCGCCGGCTGACCTCCCCGCAGCAAAACACCGCACCCGTTTTTGCGAGATCCCCTTACATCTGTTACGGGGATTTGCCAAGTTCTTTTCTCTCAACTGCATCAGTTAGTATGTGCCTCGACCCGACATTGATTGAGCTATGTCAAAGGGTTACGAGCAAACGTTAAGACGGAACCCGAGATTTGTGGACTCCGTCACACTTTTTAACGGGAAGGAGCCCCCGAAAGTGGCAGATGCCAAAGTTATTGTGATCGAACCCTCAGATTTGGAGGGGCGCGCCCTCCAAACCCTGCTGCGGTTTTTGGATCTCGAACCGCTCCACGTCCACGATTTGGGTGAACTGCGCCAGTGCTCGCCTGGCGAATCGCAGGATTGCCTTGCCGTCATCGTCGGCAAAGAGACGGTCGCGCGGATGGGTGTCGATCTGGTGGCGCTGCTGCGAGCCATGCCCCAGCCGCTGCCGGTCATCTGTTTGAGCAACGACGGTCTGCCGAAAATCGCCGAGTCCAGCGGCGATCTTGCCTGGTTCCATCTCGAGCTGCCGGTCAAGCAGCGCCGTTTGTCGGCGGTTTTGACTCAAGCGCGGAATGTGCGCAGCGGCCACCCGACCCAGCCGGGCTTGCACCGTTTCCGGCCGAGCGGCACCTCCCGTCCCATGCGCGAGATCCACCGGCTCATCGAGCAGGTAGCCCCCTTCGACACCAATGTGCTGATTCTCGGCGAGTCCGGCACCGGCAAGGAAATGGTGGCGAGACACGTTCATGAACTGTCCGGCCGGGCCGGGCACCCCTTCGTGCCGGTGAACTGCGGCGCGATTCCCGCCGACCTCCTGGAAAGCGAATTGTTCGGCCATGAGAAGGGCGCATTCACGGGTGCACTGTCGACCCGCATGGGCCGCTTCGAGTTCGCCGAAGGCGGCACCCTGTTCCTGGACGAAATCGGCGACATGTCCCTGCAAATGCAGGTCAAATTGCTGCGCGTACTGCAGGAGCGAAGTTTCGAGCGCGTCGGCAGCAATCGGACCATGCACTGCGACGTGCGCATCATCGCCGCGACGCATCGCGATTTGGACGCCGCCATCCTCGCCGGGCGCTTCCGCGAGGATCTTTACTACCGGCTGAACGTGTTCCCCATTCAGATGCCGCCGCTGCGCGAGCGGCTCGAGGACCTACCCATATTGATCGAGCACCTGGTGCAGCGCCAGGGCCAGATTGCGGGGCGCCACATCCGCTTGGACAAGGAAGCGATGAATTGCCTGGCGCGCAATCGATGGCCGGGCAACGTGCGGGAGCTGGCGAATCTGCTGGAACGACTCGCCATTTTGTTCCCGGAGCGGACCGTGACGGCCACCGATTTGCCGGAGCGCTACCGCGGCAGCGGAACCAAGGCATGGTTCCGCAGCGGCGTGCGAATCGTGCCGCCGGCCGAGGAAGCGGATTCGACGGCGAGTTTCTCGCCGGGGCTGCTCGAGGAATTGCTCGAAGTTCGCGACTCGGATCTCGAGGACGGGGAACAGGGCGGCACGGCCGCGAATCTGGCGGATACCGGCGGGTTTGCGGACATGGCGGGCTTCGCAGATACGGGGATTTTCGCGGCCACGAAGCAGCTTGCCGCCACCGCCGAGTTCGCCGAGAGGGCGGAATTGGCGGCGACGACCGAGCGTGCCGGGCTTGAACTGCCGCGCGGCGGCATGGATCTGAAGGATCACCTGTCGACCATCGAGATTGGACTGATTCGCAAAGCCCTCGAAGAAGCCGATGGCACCGTCGCCGAAGCGGCCCGGTTGCTGGGCATGCGGCGCACGACTCTGGTCGAGAAGCTGCGCAAATACCGGCTGAGCGCCTGACAATTTTTTGACGCTGTCCGTTTGCCGACTTCCGGCATTCGCACAACCGGTTCCCGCACCGGCGTAACTGGTTGATAGGAAGGGCAAATACCGCCGAGGCACAGAAGTTGCTTTCTTCTCCGGCATGGCAGCCACCAAACTTGATTTGATCGAAAACCGGCGCTCCGAGTTGCAGGCGGCGTTTCTTGCCTTCGGGTCGGTATCGGAACAGCTCTCCGGCGCGTTCGACTCGCTGCGTGCCCAGGTGGCACAGCTGCGCGCGGAATTGGGCGAAGCGCATGCCGGCAAGGAGCATTTGGCAGCCCGCCTGTCGGCGCTGGTCAAAGGTCTTCCCGGCGGCGTCCTGGTGCTGGACGGCGGCGGCCAGATTCAAGAATGCAACCCGGCGGCGCGCGAACTGCTGGGCGAGCCGCTGCTCGCTCAATCCTTCGCCGCCGTGCTCGAGCGCGCCGCGGTGTCGAGCGGCGGAATCGCCAAGCACACGGAGCTGCGCAGCGGCAGATTCATCAATATCTCGCGCCGCGATTTGCAGAGCGGCGGCGAAGTCGTGCTCATCGCCGACGTGACCGAGTCGCACCTCATGCAGATATTCCTGATGCGCCAGCAGCGCCTGCTGACCATGGGGGAGCTGGCGGCGGGACTGGCGCACCAGATCCGCACGCCGCTGGCGGCCGCCTTGCTGTACGCCTCGCAGATGACCCTGCCGGGGCGCAGTGCGGAGGATCTGGCACGCTGCGCCGACAGGACCACCGGCAGCCTCAAGCAGCTCGACAAGCTCGTCAACGACATGCTGGCGTTCGCCCACGGCGGCGCCGCGCGGGAGGTGGTGAGCGTGAGCGCGCTGCTCGAGCAGGTGGCGCAGTGGCTGCGTCCGGCGTTGCGCCGCGGCGTTCGCTTGACCATCCGCACTCAAGCGCCGGATCTGGCGGTGCGCGCCAATGCGCCCTCGCTGGTATCGGCGGTTCTGAACCTGGCGACCAACGCCCTGCAGGCCGCAGCGGCCGATCTCGATTTGGAGCTGCTGGGGCGCCGCGCCGCCGGCGGCCGCGCGCAAATCGTGGTGAGCGACAACGGTCCCGGAGTGCCGCCGCACATCCGCGACAGAATATTCGAACCCTTCTTCACGACCCGGGCGCACGGCAACGGCATCGGCCTGGCGATCGTCAGGTCCGTGGTCGAGGCGCACCAGGGCAGCGTATCGCTGGCCGACGTGCCCGGCGGGGCCACTTTCATCATCGATTTACCGGCAGAGGAAAGAGCATGAGCAAGGCAAACGAATCGGTCCTCATCGTCGAAGACGACGCCGCGCTGCGCGAGGCATTGGTCGACACGCTGCGGGCCGCGGACCTGTCTGCGCTGTCGGCCCCCGATGCGCCCGGCGCCCTGCAGCTGTTGCAGAGCGAGGAGATCGCGCTGGTGATCTCCGATGTGCAAATGCCCGGGCCCAATGGCTACCAGCTGCTGGCCTCGATCAAACGCATGCGCCCGGACCTGCCCGTGGTGCTGATGACCGCCTACGGCACCGTGGCGCAGGCGGTGGCGGCCATGCGCGAGGGCGCGACCGACTACATCGTCAAGCCATTCGACGCGCAGGCGCTGATCGAAATGGCGCGGCGTCAGCTGGCACAGCGAGTCATGCCGAACGAGCTGGTGGCCGCCGACTGCGAGTCCAAGCGGCTGGTTTCTCTGGCCCGCAAGATTGCCGAAAACGACGCCACCGTGCTCATCACCGGCGAGAGCGGCACCGGCAAGGAGGTCTATGCGCGTTTCATCCGCGATCATTCCATGCGCGCCGATGCGCCCTTCGTCGCGATCAATTGCGCCGCCATCCCGGAGAATATGCTCGAGGCGACACTGTTCGGCTACGAGAAGGGCGCCTTCACGGGCGCGCTCGGCGCGCACGCCGGCAAATTCGAGCAGGCACAGGGCGGCACCCTGCTGCTGGATGAGATTTCCGAAATGGACCTGGGCCTGCAGGCGAAAATCCTGCGTGTGCTGCAGGAACGCGAGGTCGAGCGCCTGGGCAGCAGCCGCACCATCAGCCTCGATGTGCGCTTGATCGCGACCTCGAACCGCGACTTGCCCGAGGAGGTGCGCTGCGCGCGCTTTCGCGCCGACCTCTACTACCGTCTCAATGTGATGTCGCTGCGCCTGCCGCCGCTGCGCGAACGACGCGGCGACATTCTGCCGCTGGCGCGCCGCGCCATTCAGGCCTGCGCCCGCGGCGGCCAGGCGGCTTTGAGCCTTGCGCCCGACGCCGAACGCAAGCTATTGCAGCATGACTGGCCGGGCAATGCGCGCGAGCTGACCAACATCGTGCAGCGCGCCGCGTGGCTTGCCTGCGGAGGGGTCATCCACGGGGCAGACTTGGACACGGGCATCGCCGGCTTCGCGGCGCCGCAGGACTTGCGGGACGGCGGCCCGGGGACTGCACCCTCGAAGGTGCAGGACATCGGCCTGGATCATGATCTGCGCGAGCGCGAGCGCGAGCTCATCCTCGCGACGCTGCGGGTGACGGGCGGCAGCCGCAAGCTCACCGCCGAGCGGTTGGGGATCAGTCCGCGGACGCTGCGCCACAAGCTGCAACAGCTCAAGGCCGCCGGCCACAGCGTGCCCCGCGTGCACGATCAACAAATCATGGCGGTTTAGCACATGAGCAGCATGCAAATTCAGCAGGTATTGGCGGAGATGCGCTCGCTGCAGGCGAGGGCCTCGGGCGCCGCCGACACGCCGGCCTTGGGCGCGCAGCCCTCGGACTTCGCGAATCTCATGAAGAATTCCGTCGATCAGGTCGCCACCATGCAAAACGACGCGAGCGCCCTGGCGAGCGCCTACGAAACCGGCGACAAGAGCGTCGACCTGACCAAGGTGATGCTGGAAGTCCAGAAGGCGGGGCTGGCCTTTCGCGCGATGAACGAAGTGCGCAACAAGCTCATCGACGCCTATACCCAAGTGATGAACATGTCGGTCTGATCGACCGCGAGGCTTAATTCATGGCTGACATCGTACCCACACCCACGCCGGCACGCGGCATCGCGGACATTCCGGGAATCAAGCAAGTTGCACTGCTGGTGGGGGTCGCCGCGGCCGTGGCCGTCGCGATCTGGCTGGTCATCTGGTCGCAGGGACAGAACTACACCGTGCTCTATGGCCAGCTCTCCGATCGCGAGAGCGGCCAGGTCATGGACGCGCTCACGGCGGCCGGAATCGAGTTCAAGCTCAATCCCTCGGGGGCGGTCTCGGTGCCCGAATCCAAGGTGCAGGAGGCGCGAATCCGCCTGGCGAGCCAGGGCCTGCCGCAAAGCGATGCGATGGGCATCGAGATGATTCAGAAGGAATCGACCCTCGGGTCCAGCTCCATGATGGAGAGCGCCCGCTACCAGTCCGTGCTCGAAACCGAACTGGCCCGCACCATCGTCAAGGTGCAGGGCGTGCAGAGCGCGCGCGTTCACCTGGCTCTTCCCAAGCCCAGTGTCTTCCTGCGCGATGCGCGCAAGGCGACCGCATCGGTGCTGCTGCAGCTGTATCCCGGCAGGCGCCTCGAGCCTGGACAGGTCGCCGCCATCGTCCACTTGGTGGCCTCGAGCGTGCCGGAATTGTCGGCCACCGATGTGACCCTGGTGGACCAGGAAGGAACCTTGCTCAACTCTCCGGACGAAAATTCCGAGCAGGCCGCCGCCACGCGGCAATTTGCGGAAACGCGCAAGGTGGAGGAGAGCTATCAGCAGCGCATCGTCGACCTGCTCGAGCCCATCGTCGGACCCGGCCGCGTGCGCGCGACCGTCACGGCCGACATGGATTTCACCGTCACCGAGGAGACGCGCGAGAACTACGATCCCCAGAAGACGGCGGTTCGCAGCGAGCAGACCAGCACGGAGCAGCGCCGCGGCGGCGACGGCACCGAGGGTATTCCCGGCGCGTTGAGCAATGAACCCCCGGGCACGTCGGGCGCGCCTTCGCTCGCCGGCGCGGCCGCCGCGGGCAGTGCGGCGGCTCCTGGGGGCGCCGGAGCCGCGCAAGCGACGGCGACCAGCGGCGGACCCAGCTCGAGCTCGCAGCGCAGCACGCGCAATTTTGAGGTCGACCGCACGCTGTCCTATGTGAAGCAGCCGGTGGGAGTGCTGAAGCGTCTGAGCGTGGGCGTGGTGCTCGACGATTGGCAGAAGGTGGATGCCGACGGCAAGGCCACGACTTCGGCCATGAGCGACGCCGACATCAAGCGCTTCACGAAACTGGTGCAGGATTCCATCGGTCTGCGGGACGATCGCGGGGATAAATTGGAAGTGCTCAATCAGGCCTTCAAGAGCAGCCCGGCTCCGGGGCCCGTCGACGGGCCGCCGTTGTGGGAGACTCCGTGGGTCACCCAGCTGGCAAAGCAAATCGTGGGCGCCGGGCTGGTGCTGGTGGTGGCATTCCTGGTGCTGCGGCCCTTGATGAAGTCTTTGACCAAGTCCGTGCCGCGGCTGGGCGGCGCGGGCGGCGGCGCCGGACTCGACGGCGACCGAGTGAGCATTTCCGGCCAAGGCGGCAAGGCGATCAAGCTCGCGCCCAGTTTTGAGCAGCAGATCGCGGCCGCACGGACGCTGGTCGGGCAGGATCCGAGGCGGGCGGCACAAGTGGTAAAGGACTGGGTCTCCGCGGATGGCTGACACTCCCGACGATCTTGCCGGAACACAGCGTGCCGCCATCCTTCTGATGAGCCTCGGCGAGCAGGATGCCGCCAATTTGCTCAAGCAGCTCGATGCGCGCGAAGTGCAGAAACTGGGCATCGCGATGGCCGAGCTCAAGGAGGTGTCGCGCGAGCAGATGACGGCAGTGCTCGACAAGTTCATCGGGGTGGCCGACGCACGGGCGAACATCGCCGGCGGATCCCAGGACTTCGTGCGCCGGGTCTTGACCCAGGCCGTCGGCAAGCAGAAGACGGACATGCTGCTCGACCGCGTCAGCACGGGCCAGACGGGTCAAGGGATCGAGGCGCTGAAGTGGATGGAGGCGAAGGCCGTGGCGCAAATCATCGGCGGCGAACATCCGCAAATCGCCGCCATCGTGCTCTCGCACCTCGAGCCCGAGCAGTCGGCCGCCATCTTGCCGCTGTTGAGCGACGACCTGCGCACCGAGGTGCTGATGCGCATCGCGACCTTGAACGAAGTGCCGCAATCCGCCCTGACGGAACTCGATCAATTGGTCGAGAAACAGGCCAATGCCACGCCCCCATCGACGCTGCGCCGCATCGGCGGGGCGCGCACGGTGGCCAATATCCTCAATGCGATGGAGCGCGACAAGAGCGGCGACGAGCTCGGCAAGATAGAAAAGGCCGACGGAGAGATGCACCAGAAGATCAAGGATTTGCTGTTCATTTTCGACAACCTGCTGGACATCGACGATCGCGGCATCCAGGCGCTGCTGCGCGAGGTGGGCTCCGATACGCTGGCGGTCGCCCTGCGCGGCGCCGAACCCGAGGTGCAGGAAAAGATTTTGAAGAACATGTCCAAACGAGCGGCGGAAATTCTCAAGGACGATATGGAGGCACGCGGTCCCGTGAAGCTCACGGACGTCGAAGCGGCGCAGAAGGAAATCGTGGTCATCGCGCAGCGCCTGGCCGAAGAGGGCACCATCAGTCTCGGCGGCAAGGGCGGCAGTGAGTTCGTCTGACCCGAGCGCCAAGTCCGGCGCGCAGCTGTGGCGGGCGCCCGACATGGGCGGTCCCGGCGCTGCGCAGAAAATGCCGACGGTGGGCGGGCTCGCCGATTTGCAGGCGGAGGCGCACAAGGAAGCCTTCGAGCAAGGACTGGCCGAGGGCCGGGAGGCCGGACGCGCCGAAGTGCGCGCGCAAGTCGAGCGGCTGGCCGGCATGTTCTACGATCTGGCAAAGCCCTTCGAAGTTTTGGACGGCGAGGTCGAGCGCGAGCTGCTGACCCTGGCCATGGCCTTGGCGCGGCAGATCGTGCGGCGCGAACTGAAGACCGATCCGACGCAGATCATCGGCATCATTCGCGAAGCCATCGCCGCGCTGCCCGTCGCCGCCCGCGAGGTTCGCGTGCACCTGCATCCCGAGGACGCCGCCGTGGTGCGCCAGCATCTGGCGCCCACCGAGAGCGAGCGTGCCTGGGCCATGGTCGAAGATCCGGTGATGGCGCGCGGCGGATGCCAAATCACCACGACGACTTCGCGCATCGATGCCCGCCTCGAGACCCGCGTGGGCGCCATCCTGAGCGAGCTTCTGGGCACGGAACGCCATGACGCCGGAGGGCGCGGATGAGCGCCGCGCCGACCGAGCGCCCGCGGCCCAAGCAATGGCTCGAGTCGCTGGTTCAAGCGCGCGAGCGCATGGCCAATTCCAGCGACTTCGTCGTCGAAGGCACGCTGAATCGCATGGTCGGAATGACGCTCGAGGCCGTGGGCTGCGAGGCCGCCGTGGGCGGCCGATGCCTGGTGGATACCGCGGAAGGCAAGCAGATCGAAGCCGAAGTGGTGGGATTCTCCGGTGACAAATTGTTCCTCATGCCCACCGGCGACATCCGCGGCGTCATGCCCGGCGCACGAGTCATTCCCACGCGCAGCGCGTCCTCCGTGGCCGTGGGCGACGGATTGCTGGGCCGGGTATTGGATGGAGCCGGGCGTCCGTTGGACGGCTTCGGCGACCTCAAGTGCACGGATCGCGTCTCGCTCACTGGCGAGCCCCTGAATCCGCTTATGCGGCGCGCGATTCGCGATCCGCTCGACGTCGGTGTGCGCTCGATCAACGCGCTGCTCACCGTCGGCGGCGGCCAGCGCATCGGCCTATTCGCAGGGTCCGGTGTGGGCAAATCGGTGCTGCTCGGCATGATGACCCGCTACACCAAGGCCGACGTCACCGTCGTCGGGTTGATCGGCGAGCGCGGCCGCGAAGTGCAGGATTTCGTGAGCAACACCCTGGGCCCGGACGGGATGCGGCGCGCCGTCGTCGTGGCCACCCCGGCCGACAACCCCCCGTTGATGCGCCTGCATGGCGCATGGCTGGCCACCGCCATCGCGGAGTATTTCCGCGACCGCGGGCTCAAAGTGCTGCTGCTGCTGGATTCGTTGACCCGGTTCGCGCAGGCGCAGCGCGAAATTGCGCTGGCCATCGGCGAGCCGCCGGCGACCAAGGGATATCCGCCGTCGGTGTTCGCGCGCCTGCCGCAGCTGGTGGAGCGGGCAGGCAACAGCGACCGGGGTGTCGGATCCATCACGGCGTTCTATACGGTGCTGACCGAAGGGGATGATCACAACGATCCGATCGCCGATGCCGCACGGGCCATCTTGGACGGGCACATCGTGCTGTCGCGGCGCTTGGCGGAGAGCGGGCTGTACCCGGCCATCGATGTCGAAGCTTCGATCAGCCGGGCGATGCATCAGATCGCCACGCGCGATCAGCTCGATCTGGCGAATCGCTTCAAGCAGGTGTACTCGACCTATCAGCAGAACCGCGATCTCATCACCGTGGGCGCCTACCGGCGGGGGAGCGATGCGCGGGTGGACACGGCGGTGGAACAATGGCCCAAAATGATGGAATTCCTGCGCCAGGACATGTACGAGCCGCTGGGAATCGCCCGTAGTTACGCAGATCTGAAGCAACTCGTGACGCAGTTCTCGGCACAAGCCCCCGCAACGGGCCGATAGTGCCCTGCCCATGATGAAATCGAAACGCTTCGAACCCATCCATGAGATCGCCTCGACCTCGGCCAAGGACCTAAGCCGCGCCATGGGCGACGCTGGCCGCAAGGTGGCCGACCTCGAGAGCCAGCTCGAGCAGCTGCAATCCTACCGCGACGAGTACGTGCGCAATTCCACCCAGTCGGCGGGGGCCATGGATGCGGTCAAGCTGCAAAACTACCGGTCGTTTCTGGATCGACTGGGCGAGGCGCTGCGCCAGCATTTGAAGAACCTCGACAGCGCGCGAGCGGAGTACGAGAAGCGGCGCGCGCTGTGGAGCGAGAAACGCATCGAGGCGGAAAGCTTGAGCCGGGTCGTGGACCGCTTTCGCAAGGAAGAGCAGCATGCCGCGGACCGGCGCGAGCAGCGCGAAGGGGATGACGCGGCAATGCGCATATCGCTGGCGGCCGACGTCGGGAATCGCTGAGCCGAACTCGCGCCCGTCTCACGGCGTCCAGTAGCTGAACCAGTAGGTGATCCCGAAGCGGAACATGTTGACGCTGAGGCCATCGTGACTGCTGTTCAGCGATACCCCGGAGAAAATCGCGCATGCCTCGGGGGTGCCGGAGCACGCCGCGGTCGAGCTGGACCCGCCGCCGAGATTCACGTGGAGATACTCCGCCTTGATCGACCAGGGGCCGTTCAGTCCCCATTCCGCGCCGCCGCCCGCCACCCAGCCGCCGGATGAAAAGTTCTTGCCCCCGCCGAACGAGGCGGTGGGTTTGGCCGCGCCCATGGGGGTGTAGGCGAGCGTGCCGTCGTGCGAGCCCAGGGTGGCGATGGCTCCCGCGGTCACATAGGGCATCCACAGAGTGCCCGCATATCCGACTCGCGGAGCGATCATGACGAAATCGCTGGGATTGAGCCTGCCGGAAACGGTATAGGTGCCCGGCGGAGGTGACGCGCCGGCATACGCCGACGTGCGGCTGCGATTTCCGCCGCCCCACAGGTCCAGATCGGCTTCGAGGCCCCAAACCAGCCGCTTGTATTGGAAGTTGTCGCCAAGCTGCAAGCCGCCGACGAAACTGCTGCTGGCGCAATTGCGATTCGAGAACGCCGTGCCGCCCGCCGCATCGATGGCCGTGCCGCTCGCGGTCCAGCTGTTGCAGGCATGGTTCGACGCCTCGCCCGCGTTCACGCCCAGGTAACCGCCGTTCCAGGGGGTGTCGCTCTGCGCGCACGCCACGCCTGTCATCGAGGCCAATGCGAGAACGGCCAGTAAACGGGCAGCAGATCCCATCATTCGACTCCTATCGGCCGCACGCGGCACCGGTACACCAGCTTGCCATACTACCGCAGGCCGCGTGCCGCGGCGGTGTGTATAGTTCCTGCAAGGCGAGGGCGCCAGCGAGGGTCGAACGTGGACGAGGCTTCTCCGGCGGTCGTGGTTCCGTACACCGAGCTGGCGGAGGATCTGCTGCACGCCGTGGTCGAGTCCTATGTCCTGCGCGAGGGAACGGACTACGGGGAAAAAGAATTCTCCCTCGAAGACAAGGTGTCGCACGTCATCGGCCAGCTCAGGCGCGGCGAGGCGCAGATCGTGTTCGATCCGCAGTCCGAGAGCGTCGGCATCGTCAGGGTCTGAGCTGCCGCGTGTTCGCCGCGCTCAGAACTCGAGGTTGTCGATGAGCCGGGTACTGCCCAGCTTGGCGGCGGCCAGCACCACCAGCGGTTCGGGTCCGCGCGGGTCGCCCGCCGCGGGCTCGCGCAGGTCGCTGCGCCGGCGTATCGCCACATAGTCCGGCTGCCAGCCCCTGGTGCGGAGAAATTCCTGCGCTTCGCGCTGCAGCGCCGGCCAGTCCGCGCGGCCCGAGCGGGCCGCCGCCGCCAGCCGGCTCAGCGATGCGTAGAGTTGCGCCGCCTCGGTGCGCTGCGAGTCGTTCAAGTAGCCATTGCGGGACGACAGCGCCAGTCCGCTCGCGTCCCGCACCGTTTCCCCGGCCAGCATGTCGATGGGCAGCGCCAGCTGTCGCACCATGGCGCGGACCACCAGCAGCTGCTGATAGTCTTTCTTGCCGAACACGGCCGCATCGGGCTGCACCATGTTGAACAGTTTCAGCACCACGGTGCAGACGCCGGTGAAAAACCCGGGCCGCACCTGCCCCTCGAGAATATCGGCAAGCCCGGCGGGCGGACTCACCGTATAGCCTTGAGCCTCGGGGTAGATCTCGCCGTCGGCCGGCGCGAACACGATGTCGCAGCCGCAGCCGGCCAGCAGCTCGCAGTCACGGTCGAAGGTCCGGGGATAGGTGGCGAAGTCCTCATGCGGGGCGAATTGCAGGCGATTGACGAATATGCTGGCGACCACCAGGCCGCCGCGCTCCCGCGCGATGCGTACCAGCGACAGGTGGCCGGCATGCAGGTTGCCCATGGTCGGCACCAGCACGCGCCTGGGCCCGGGTTCGAGAGCCGCGCGCAATTCGGCGATCGTCCGGATCACTCGCATGCCGATCTCCGCTCAGAAACTGTGCAGGGCATCGTCCGGAAATCGGCCGGCTTTCACGTCGGCCACGTACTTCTGCGCGGCGTCTTCGATGCCGGCGCTGCCGTCGATAAAATTGCGCACGAAGCGCCGAGGCTCGACGTCCGTCAATCCCAGCATGTCGTGCAGCACCAAAACCTGGCCGCTGCAGCCGGCGCCCGCACCGATGCCGATGGTTGGGATCCGAAGGGCGCCGGTCAGCTCGCGGGCAAGAACCGCCGGCACCATTTCCAGCACCAGCATGGCCGCCCCGGCCTCGGCCAGTTCCTCGGCGTGCCTGCGCAAGAGTGCGGCCGCAGCCGCATCGCGCCCCTGCACCCGGTAGCCGCCGAGCGCGTGGACCGACTGCGGCGTGAAGCCCAGGTGGGCGCAGACGGGAATGCCGCGATCCACCAGGAAGCGCACGATGGGCGCGGTCCATCCGCCGCCCTCGAGCTTCACCATGTGCGCACCCTGCTGCATCAACAGGGCGGCATTGCGCATGGCGACCTCCGCGGACTCCTGATAGCTGCCGAAGGGCAGGTCGGCGACGATCCAGGCGCTGCGATTGCCCCGCGCCACGCAATCGGTGTGATAGGCCATGTTCTCGATGGACACCCCGAGAGTGCTGGGGCGCCCCTGCAGAACATTGCCGAGCGAATCTCCCACCAGCAAGGAGTCGGTGCCTGCCTCGTCCAGGGCGCGCGCGAACGCCGCGTCGTAGCAGGTCAGCATGGCGATCTTTTCGCCGGCCGCGTGCATTTCGCGAAGGCGGTGCAAAGTGACCGGCTTTCGGTTGTTCATGCCCTATTCTGAGGCACCCCGCGTGCGCAGGCTAGGTCAGTTCGCGGCCGTCGATCTGGCCGCGCCTTGCTGCTCCCGAATCCAGTCATTGGTGCGGGCGTCCAGCAGGTCGAGCGGCAGGACGCCGCCGCTGAGCATTTCGTCGTGGAAGGTGCGGATGTCGAATTTAGGCCCCAGCGCCTGCTCGGCGCGGGCGCGAAGCTCGCGGAATTTCAACTGGCCCAGCTTGTACGACAGCGCCTGGGCGGGCCAGGAGATGTAGCGGTCGGTTTCGGCTTGTATGGTGGGCTCGTCCACGGCTCCGGACTGGCGGAAAAAGGCGACTACTTGGTCACGGCTCCAGTCTTGCGAATGCAGCCCCGTGTCCACCACCAGACGCACCGCCCGGAACAGTTCGCTCGACAGGCGGCCGTAGTCGCTGACCGGGTCCCGATAGAACCCCACTTCCTTGCCGAGCTGCTCGGCATACAGTGCCCAGCCCTCGATGTATCCGGAATTCTGCGAGTGCTGCCGGAACTTGGGCAGTCCCGTCATTTGTTGGGCCACCGACAGCTGCATGTGATGCCCGGGAATTCCCTCGTGATACGCCGTCGCTTCATCGTCGATCATGGAGCGATCCTCGAACTTGGACACGGCCACGACGATCCGGCCGGGGCGTTTGCCGTCCGGAGTCCCGGTCTGGTAATGCGTGGCGTTGGCCGCTTGGAACGACGGCATGGGCTCGACGGTGACGGGCGAGCCGGGTATGAAGGTGAACAGGTCGGGCAGCTTGGGCTGCATTTGCGCAACGTATTTGCGGAAATCATCGACGATCTGCTCCGCCGATGTGGGCTTGTACTTGGCGTTGGAGGTCAGCGATGCGCGGAAAGACGCCAGATCCGCGAAGCCTTGCTGGTGCGCGATGACGAGCATGTCGGCCTGAATGCGCTCGATTTCCTTGAGGCCGATCTGGTGAATCTGCTCCGGCGTGAGCTTGCTCACCGTGGTGCGGCTGCGGATGTCGTTCAAATAGCGCTCCTTGCCGCCGGGCAGCGAGGCAACGCTGAGCGTGGTGCGCCCTTGGGGCGCATAGTCCGCGGCAATGAACTCGGCAAAGGCCTTGTAGGCCGGCAGGACCTCATTGACGACCGCAGCGTCGATCTGTTTGCTCAAACGCTGCTGCTCGTCGGCGGAAATGCCGGATGGGAATTTCTTGGTCGGCAGCAAGAATGGATCGGCCGCGATGATGCCCTCGCACTGCGCCGGAATCTTTTCGAGCAGGAAGCGCACCGGCATGAGGTGATCCTTAATGCCGGCGCGCAGCACCTCTTCGGTCTGGGTGAAGACACGCGGAATTTGATGCAGCCGGGCGATGTAATCCTCGTAGTGTTTCACCGTGTCGAAGGGCATGGCCAGAGGCAGATCCGCGAGACGCTGATGCGGACCGTCCATCTGATTCACCGGCATCTCATATTCCTTGAAGCCGTAGTTCGCGATGCGCTGGCGCAACGTGCTGCGCAGGACCTCGTGCGACAGCACGTCCTGCGCGGAGAAGCCCTTGGTCGGAATGGCCTCGAGGCGCGCGAGAAAACCCGCATCGCTGTCGTGCTGGCGCTTGGGCTCCGCCAGCGAGTAGTCCTCCAAGCGGTCGTTGTAGCGATAGTCTCCGTAGGCCGTCGCACGCTCGGGGTGAGCCTTGAGCTCGGATTGGTAATATTCCTCGAAGAGCGCGTTTTGAGCCGCGACTCGCGACGCTGCGGTGGCCGGAGCGGTGTCCGGGGTCGCGCCTGCTGCGGCGGAGAGCGAGCAGAGGGCGAAGATCAAGGCGAGTGTTTGATGGCGCATCGGCAAAAGGTAGCACAAACCGGCGACCGGGAGTCTGCGCTGGTAAGCTGGCAGCAGGGACATTCGGAAGTGAACGATGACGTTTAAAACCTGGCTGCTATTTTTGGTGATGGAAACGGCGCTCTCGCTATCGCCGGGTCCGGCGGTGTTCTATGTGGTGTCCCAGGGCGTGCGCGGCGCCCTGCGGCGTTCACTGCCGGCGGCCGCCGGCATCATCAGCGCGAACGCCATTTATTTCACGCTCTCGGCAACCAGCCTGGGCGCCATCATTGCCGCCAGCGCGCGCTTCTTCACGATTGCCAAGTGGGCGGGCGCCGCGTACCTGATCTATCTGGGGGTCAAGGCCCTGCGTTCGGCCGGGTCGAGCCATGCCGTGAATTTAGGGGAAACCCTTCCCTCGGAGCAGGGCGATCGGCGCCGTGTATACCTGGGCGCGCTGACCTTGCAGCTGGCCAATCCAAAGGCGCTGCTGTTCTTCCTGGCGCTGCTGCCGCAGTTCATCGATCCGAGCCAATCGGTGGTGCCGCAAATGCTGATCCTTGCGGCCACTTCGATGTTGCCGGAGTTTTGCATTCTATTGGGCTACGGATGGCTCGCACACAGGGCCCTGCATGCCTCCGCCAAGTTCGGGATGTCGAGCGGCATGAACCGCTGGCTCGCTTGGATCGAGGGGGCCGGGTTGCTCGGCTGTGCGACGCTGGTCTTGAAGTTCAACCGAGCGAGCTAAGGCATGTCCCGAGGGCTGGGGCCCTCGCTTGGCACGTCGCTTGCTATCTCCCTGGGTATGAATGCAATACCCGTGATTTCGCGCGCCCCGATCAGCAGCGGCGCGGCACAAGCTAACGACGCGGCGCAGGCCGGCGGCGCGGCTCCGGCCGATTCCTCGGCGCCCAGCAGCGGCGGCAAGGATTTTGCGGCCGCAATGACCCATGAGGCGCCCAAATCGGCCCGCAAGGCCGCCCCGAGCAAGCCGGTGGCCGCAGGGGCGACTGGCGGCCAATTGCCGGCGACCGGCAATACCTCGCCGCCGCCCACCCCAAGCGGGACGGCCGGCACTGCCGCCGCCGTCGCGGCGGCTGCCGCTGCTGCGGCTTCCGCATCCGCTGCGGCGACCGCGAGCGGGACTGCCGGCGCCCCGGGCGGCAATGCCCCAGCGGCTGGCAATGCCAACACCGGTGCTGCTGCGGCCGGTACTGCCACGGCAGCCGCCGCCGGTGCGGCGGCAGGTACGGCAACCGCCGGCGCCATCGCTGCCGGCGGTTCGACTGGCGATGCCTCCGGCAGCGACACGATTGCCGGGGTAACTACGAACGGCTCCGCCGCGAACGGCGCCACACTGGCCGCGGGCGCAACGCCCGGTACGCAATCCAAAGCCGCCGGCCCGAACTCGGGCGGCACGCTGGCTGACGCACCCGCGGCCGACTCTGTCGACGACGATTCCGGCGAAGATGACGCTTCCGGCGACGCGGGTTCCGCGACCGCGGCAGGCGCCGCCGCTTCGCAGGCGGCCCTCGCCCGGGCCGCCGATGCAGCCAAGGGACTTTCGACCGGCAAGAGCGCGGGCTCCGCCGACAAGCAGGTCACGGGCGGCGAAACCACCGCGGCAATCGACGCGGCGACGTCCACGCCGGATGCCGCCGCGGCCAGCGCGACCAAAGGGACGGACGCCGGTGCCTCCGCTTATTCAGGAGCCACCGCGCAATCGGCCGATGCGGCGGCGGTGTCGGCCGCGGCTCCAGCTGTGGTCGCGGCCGCGTCAGCGACCCCGGGCGGCGCCGACGGCACGGATTCGTCATCCTCGTCGGAGGATGATTCGCCAACGCCGGCCGCAGCCAGTGCCGCCGCGGAGGCTGCCGTCCCGGCCGCCGCCCCCATGCCCGTGGCCCTGACTCCGGTCTCGAGTCCCGCGGCCGTGGCCAGTGCGCAAACCGTCTCGGCGCTCGCCAACATTGGTTCGACCGACAAACATGTGCGCAGCACCGCGGTAGACTCATCTCTCTCCGAGACGGGCGATGACGATGCCGCGGGTGTCGCACAATTGAGCGGCACCACGACCGGCGCGACGGATGCCGCTCCGGCCACCACCATGAAGGTTTCCCCCGCGGTGGGCACGTCGGAGTTTGCGCAGGGTGTGGCGGACCGTGTCTCCCTGATGGTCGACAACAATCTGACCAGCGTGAAATTGCAGGTCAATCCGCCGCAGCTCGGGCCCATCGACGTACGCATCTCGGTGCAAGGCGATCAGGCGCAGGTCTCGCTCACGGCGCACAGCGCCGTGACCCGCGATGCACTGGAATCGAGTTCCTCGAAGCTGCGCGAGATGCTGGGAGCCCAGGGATTCGCCCAGGTCAGCGTGGACATTTCGCAGCGCTCCTTTCAGGAGCGTTCCACCTATGCCCAGCCCTACGAATGGACGCCGTCCGCGAACGGCGGCAACGCCTCCGCGGCGTCCGTGACCTCGGCTGCCGCTTCGACGCCGCGGGCCTCGAGCGGCGTGCTCGACGCCTATGCCTGATCGCGCCGGGCGCTAGATCATTCCGCCGTTGATGGAAATCACCTGGCCGGTGATATAGGAGGCCTCCTCGGAGGCCAGAAAGCCCACCAGGTTTGCGACCTCCTCGGCGCGCCCGGCACGCTTCATCGGCACGAGTTCGGCTATTGTCGCCGCATCGAAGGCGGCGCCGCTCATGCCGGTGGCGATGATGCCCGGCGCCACCGCATTGACGGTGATGCCGCGGCTCGCCACTTCCAGGCTCAGCGCCTTGGTGGCGGCGTGCAGCGCGCCCTTGGCGGCCGCATAATTCACCTGGCCGCGGTTGCCAGCCAGCGCCGTGACGGACGATATGCTGATGATACGTCCCCAGCGCGTGCGAATCATCGGCAGCATCAGCGGCTGAGTCACGTTATAAAATCCGTTGACCGACAAGTCGACGACGCGATGCCATTGCGCGGGGCTCATTCCCGGAAATGCTGCATCGTCATGCACGCCGGCGTTGTTCACCAGGACTTGCACCGGCCCGTCCTGCAGCAGATTCTCCACCGCGGTACGGGTCGCCGCCGGGTCCGTCAGGTCGAAATGCACCGTAGCCGCGGAGCCGCCGGCGGCCACGATGTCCCCGGCGATCGCTGCCGCTGCAGCGGTGCCGCGATGCGCGTGCACATAGACGAAGTGGCCGGCAAGGCCGAGGCGGCGGCAGATGGCTGCTCCGATGCCGCCGCTGCCGCCTGTAACCAGAGCGCGAGTGGCCGTTTTGTTCATCTGTTCAAGCGTTCCTCGGCATCGAAGACCACCGTGGCGCGGCCGCTCAAGAGCCGCCGTCCCTCGCAGGTCAGCGCAAATTCATAGAGCGCCGCGCGGGCATCGCCGGCGATCAGCGCGGCATCGCAGACCAGATCGGATTCTAGGTCGTCGAGCCTCTGCACGTACATCCGCACGTCGCGCAGACCGGCGAGATAGCCGGCTGCAGGTCGCGCCTGCGCCGCGGCGCTCCCCGAGGCCCATGCCGCGGCGCTGAGCGCGCTGTGCGCGGCCATGGCCTGCGCCGCGTATTCTATTCCAGAGGCAATTCCCAGGCGGCCCCGCGAGCGCAGCGGATGATCGGCCGCGAGGTGAGAGCCGCTACGGCAGCGAATGTGCCGCTCATCCCATTCGACGACTTCATCGAGCAGGCACATGCGGCCGTGGTGGGGGATGTGGCTTTGCAGCCAGGTTCGGTCTAACCGCATGGCTCGATTTTCACTTCCATGGGCGATACGTCCAGGTACTCGAGAACCGCTTTCCCGACGTTGCGCGCCGCCAGCAAGCGCAGCAGCGGCAGCGAGCGGGCCGCGGGAAACGCGCAGCGCAGTGCTTCGAGCATAGGGTCCGGAAGTCGGTCCGCTTCCGTGCCGCCGAGCGCGGCGTCCACTCGCGCCAGGGAGGTTGCGCGTCTTTGCGGCGTCAGCAGCATCGAGACTCCAAACGCATCGGGGATGGGCCGCTTGGCGTGCAGCGGTTGTGGATATTCGCTGTCGTAGGCGACCAGCAACACCGGAATCTGATCGACGGCGACCTGGGTCAATGCTTCCAATAGACCCGCGGTGAAGCTCGCGTCGAATGCGCACAACACATTCGACTCGGCCATGGCGCCCGTGCCTATGCTCCAATAGCCCGCGGCGGCATTGTGCACGGAGTTGGCAAAGCGCGTCGGTGAAACCTCGCGGCCCGGCAGCGACAAAGACTGGCAGAGTTCGTGACAGTTGTGCCCGTCCCCGCCGGAAGAGGAGAACACGCTGGCCAGTTCCGCGGGATTCTCGCCGGCCTGCGCCGTAGCTTCGAGCGCAACGGCCAAGGCCAGCTTGACGACGCGGCCGACCCGCCGCCGTTCCGCGGCCGCCAACATCGCCGGGGTCGGCAGCACCGTGGGCGCGGGCCGATACGGCTGCCGGCCCGACAGCACGGCCGCCGCCTCGGGCCAATTGGCCAGCCCCGGCCCCAGGACTCCGAGGCCGCTGACATAGGCGGACAGACTCATGCCGCCCGGCCGAAGATGAGGCTGCAGTTCGTGCCGCCGAAACCAAATGAGTTGGAGAGCACGCGCGCCACCGGGGCGCGGTGATTGCGCCGAATATAATGGGCCGTGAGCGTGGGATCGACTTCGGCGGTGTGGACTCCCCCTGGCATCAACCCATGCTGGATGGCGAGTGCGCTGATGACCGCCTCCAACGCACCGGCCGCGCCCAGGGTGTGGCCGGTGGCCCCTTTGGTCGAACTGCAGGGAACGGTCGGGCCGAATACGCCGGTGACGGCGCGGCTCTCGGAGCGATCGTTGCTGGGCGTTCCGGTGCCGTGCAGATTGACATAGTCGATGTCGCCGGGCTCGAGAGCGGCGGTCCGCAGCGCGGCCTGCATGGCGCGGCGCGCCCCCAGACCCTCGGGATGCGGCGCCGACATGTGGTAGGCATCGCTCGACTCGCCGATGCCGAGCAGCAGCACGGAGCCGTCGGCCGCCTCGTCCGGTGCGCCTTCGATGAGCGCGTAGGCTGCCGCCTCGCCGATGGAGATGCCGTCGCGCGCGACATCGAAGGGGCGGCAGGGCGCGGGCGATGACAGCTGCAGCGAGTGAAAGCCATACAGCGTGGTGAGGCACAGGGAATCGACTCCGCCGACCAACGCCGCGTCGATGAGTCCCGCTTCGATCATGCGCCGGGCCGAGCCGAAGACCTTGGCGCTGGAGGCACAGGCGCAGGAAACCGCCACGGCGGGCCCTTCCAGGCGGCAGCGCCGGCGAACGTAGTCGGCCACGGAAAACGAATTGTGCGTCGAACCGTATTCGAAGCTCGGCGGCAGCGCGCCGCTCTGCGGATCACGCTCCCGATAGGCGAGTTCCGTCTGCAGAATGCCGGCCGTGCTGGTTCCCAGGAACACCCCCACTCGTCGCCGGCCCCAGCGCTGCGCCGATTGCTGCACGGCCTCGAAGAACCCGTCCTGCCCCAGCGCCAGCTCGGCCAGCCGGTTGTTCCGGCATTCGAACCGGTGATATTCCTCCGGCAGCCGCACCCGGTCGACGCCGGCCACCTCGCCGATGTGGGTGTCGATGTTCACAGTCTCGAAGTCGCATCGCCTGAGGCCGCTGCGCTGATCGAGCAGGCTTTGCAAGGTCGCCGCCACCCCCGTGCCGATGCAGCTGGTGGCCGTGAATTTCCGCAGGAGCAGAGGTCTCATGGGCACAGTTTACAATGCCGCGCGCAAGGTGACCGGCCGCAGCCGTTTCGCCGCCAAGGCCTCGAGCAGCCGCGGCAGAACTTCGAGGATCACCGGTGCGCCGGCGCGGCTGCGGGCCGCATTGCCGTCGTGGAGCAGCAAGATATCGCCGTCCTGCAGCGAGTTCGCCAGGCGCCGGTACACGTCATCCGCGTTCGCGTTGACGGTATCGAAGCCGCGGCGAGTCCAGCTGACCAGGCGCAGCTGCAGACGCGTGAGCACAGGGTCGAGGAAGGGATTGCGCAGTCCCGCGGGCGCGCGAAAAAACCGCGGGCTGCTGCCGGTCACGCTGAGAATGCTGTCTTGCGCGGCCGAAATCTCCTCGAGCATGGCGCCCGGACCCAGCAGCGAGAAGCTGTGCCGATGCCGTTGGGTATGGTTCTCTATGTGATGGCCGCGGCTGACGATCTCCCGCGCCAGCTCCGCGTAGCGCTCGACTCGAACCCCGACGCAAAAAAAAGTCGCAAGGGCGCCGTGCTCGGCGAGTTGCGACAAGACCCGAGGAGTCACGGCGGGGTCCGGGCCGTCGTCGATGGTGATGGCCACTCTCCCCGGCGGCCCGGGTTGTGCGGGCAAGCGGCTCGAGTTCGCGCCCAGCATCCGGCTGCGCGGCCAGAGCCCGGCCGCCGCCAAGGCCGCATGGTTCGCCGCTACGGCGCCGAGCGCCCATGGCCACTCGTGCGGGCGCGCCAGCACCGCGGCCGCGGCGCCCGCATGCACGGCGGCAGAGGCGTACAGCAGCGGCGGCGGCGACCAACGCGGCGATGCGCCCTGCATCCTCGGCTTGCGGATCATATGCGGCGCGAGTCCAAAAAGTTCTCCCAAAGTCGGCGCCAGGTGGGCCACTCATGACCGCCCGCGATCACGTCGACGCAGCCGGCGGGCAATGCGGCGGCCAGCAGCTCATGCGCCGCCGCAAAGCGATCCTCCCGGCCGAATCCCAGATACAGCGGCGGCGAGTCCGGCTGACGGCCCTTGATGTAGCGCCATATTCGGCGCTCTTCGTCGTTTTCCGCAAGGTTACCCGGCCGCCAGGCGGCAAGCCCCGGCGCGCGGGCGATCTCGCCCGTCACAATCCGATTGCCGAGGTAGGGAGCGAGCAGGCACAAGCCGTCGAGCTCCCGGGGATGCGAGGCGGCATAGTCCAGTGCAAACAGGCCGCCGAGCGAGATTCCGCCCAACCAGACCGACACGCCGGCCACGCGCGCCGGCAAGACGATATCGCGGCGCAGCCGTTGCAGCACGCTGCGATCGCCCACGTGCGCCAACTCGGGGTCGACGAATACCAGATCGAGGGCCGCTCCCCGCGCGCGCGCGGCCTGCGCGAAACCGGCCGCCACGAAGTCCTGCGCCGTATGGTAGGCACCGGGCAACCACACCATGCAGTTGGGGGCGGCGCAGGTCGCCGCGGCGGGTACGCGAATGCTACGCACGTTGGGAGCCGGCGCGCGCGAGCACCGCGGCGAATAACAGCGCCAGGAATGCACCCGGCGCCACCGTGGCGCCCAGTGCGGTCAGCACCGGCACTTGTGAGAACGACAGCAGGCCGAAGCCGATCACCGTGCTGGCATTGGCGATGGCCAGGGCGGCCAGGGTCAGCGATTCGCTGCCCGCTTCGTGCAGGTTGGCTTGGCGGTCGAAGAACAAAGCGTAGTTGGATCCCACGGCCACGATGAGCAGCATGCCCACCAAGTGAAGAAGGGTGAGCTGCACTCCGCTCAACGCGAGCCCGGCGGCGACGTTGAGCACCGCCAGCAACAGCGGCGCCAGAACGCGCGCGACGCGCAGAGCCGACCTCAGCGCAATTCCCAGCAGGACGACGATGGCGAGTACGCCGGCCAGCGACAGATGAATCGCCTCGGCCAAATATCCGGCATACAGAGCGTCGGACTCCCGCTTCAGATCGAGTACTTGAGCCGCGGCGATCCGCGCATCCCGGAGCGCCGCGGCCACGCGGCCCGTGTCGAGCGCTTGCCCCGGAACCGCTTCGTGCAGCGGCAGCAGCGCATTCCATCGATTCGCTTGATGCAGAATGAGCGCGTCGAATCCGGCGCGCAGCGACGTTCCTCGCAGGTCTTGCTCGGTCACGAGCGGCGCGCTGCGCGCGGCTTCGACATCGCTCAGGAAGGGCTGCAGCCGTTCACGGCGGATGTTCAAGCCGGCCGTCGCCCGATCGAGATCCGCCTGCAGTTGCGCCGCGCCAGGCAGGCTGCCGCGGCGCGCCTCCTGTGCGGCGGCACTCGGCAGGTAGTTCGTGGGAGTATCGAAGCCGCCGATGGCCTTGGAGTCCACCAAGGGCTCGAGCGCTCGCGCCGCTCGTTCGGCACCGCCCAGCACCGATTCGAGAGTCGGGCCGGAGACGATGACCAGATCGCGTACGTCGGCGGCCCCCAAGTCGCCGCGAAGTCGGGCGTCATAGGCTTGATCGCGCCCGGGTATGGGGCTGAGCGCCGAGAGCTCGCGATTCCACAGCGTCGCACGATGCCGTTGCAACACCGCCAGCGCCGGCAGTGCCATGAGCAGCACCAAGCCCGCCAGACGCCAGCCCCGAAGATTGCGCAGCGGCCGCAACAACCCGGCGATGCGCGCTCCCAGCGGCGTGACGTCGCGGATGACCAATCCTCGCGGCAGCAGGCTGGGCAGGATGTAGCGCGTCACCCAAGCCGCGGCCAGCAATCCGCCGATGGAATAAAGACCGAGCTGCGCGAGGCCGGGAAAATCCGCGGGCAGCAGCGAAGCGAAGCCGCAGACCGAGGTCAGCATTCCCAAGCGAATCGTCGGCCACCAGGTTTGCTGCCAGTGCGGCGGCGCGGCCGCGCCCTGCTGGCGGCCCGACTGAACAAAGAAGTAAATCGAATAATCCACCGCCTCGCCGATCAGGGTGACGCCGAAACCCAGGGTGATGCCGTGGACGGCGCCGAAACCCAGGGCGACGGCGGCGATCCCGATCAACGCACCGCTCGCCACGGGCGCGAGTCCCAGCGCGAGCGCCGGCAGCGAGCGGTACACGGCAAATAGCAGCGTCGCGATCAGCAGCCCGCCCGCGATCGACAGGCGCAGGGCGGCGCGCTCTATCTGGGCGCGCGCGGCGACGGCAAACACGCCGGGCCCGCTCAGTTTCAACTGCGGGACTGCTGAGCCGCGCGCGGACGTTTCGCTCACCGCCGCCGTGAAGGCCGCGCGGATCGACTCGATGGCGCGTTGCTGCGCGTCGGTATCGGAGCCGGCCGCAGCCGTTTGCGCCACCAACAAGGCTCGTGCGCCGCCGGGAGAGACCCAGACGCCGCCACTGGTTGCCGGCGCGGGCGTGCGTTCGAGCTGATCGAGGATGTGCAGCATCTCGCCCGTGGGGTCGCTCGGCAGCAACGACTCGAGCATGAGCCCCGCCGGCGATGCCAGATCGTCGATCGTGTCCTCGATGGCGGCATGCAGCCCGGACGCGGAGAAGCGCGCCGCGGTCACCTGGTCGCTCAGCAGGTAGCGATGTAGGAACAGGAACTCGCGATCGCGCTGCGCCGTCGCCGCCTCGCCGTTCTGGACGCTCGAGAATTGCAGGTCGCGGCGCAGACGGCCCCCGATCAGGCTGGATATCTGCTCGCGATCGACGGCGCTGCCCTGCTCGACGGCGATCAGAATCAGCCGCGACGCCGGGCCGTCGCGCAGCTGATCCACCAACAATTGCTGCGCGGGCGTGGGCTTCGCGGGCAGAAACGCCGACAGGTCCGTGATGTAGCGGGCGCGCGCCACGATGATGGATGCCAGGGCGAGGCAACACAGCCACAGCCCCACCATCCGCATGCGCTGCCGATTCATGGCGCCGCGGGTGCGCGCAGGGTCATCAGTGAGCGGTCGCCGTCGGCCTGGCGAATTTCGACTCTCAGCAATTGATCCCTCGATCCGTCGATCTGCACTTGCTTGACGGTCTGGGCCAATTGGCGGTCCAAGGGAACCAGAGTGAGGCCCCAGCGCTCCACGCTGCCGGCAAAGTCCACATGGAAATTCCGCTCGAGCGCGCTTCGATCGCCCGCCAGGGTGGCGCGGATGCTCTCGACGAAGGGTCGGATTTGGGGGTACCGGTGCAAATCCAGCACGCGGCGGCGGCCGCCGCGCTCCGAGCTCAATTCATCGCCGCTGAGCACCAGCGTTTCCGGGCGAGGCAACAGCGTGCGTTTCTCCAGACGATCCGGAGCGTCGTAGCGCAATTCACCCGAGGACTCGATCGGGTGGGCGAGAACGGACAGGAACTGCTGCTCTACGAACTCCACCCGCCCGTGGCGCCGCAGCGCAAGCAGGCCCATGACCGCATCGAAATCGTCCATTGCCGCGGGCTGCGCGGAATCGGCGCGGGCCGGTGCGGCGCCGCTCAGGGCGCCGAGTCCGGCCAGAACCAGCAGCCCCAGAGCCAGGCGGCGCCTCATGGGTTCGAAACCTGTGTCGGGACGCGCCAGAAATCGTGAAAATTGAACCAATTGTAGGGATCGCTGCGGCAATAGCCGTCGAGCAGGGCGGCATAGCGCTCGATCGCGGAGCCGACCGCGGCGTGTCGCTCGCCGGCCGGCGTGGAGGAAAAATCGGCCACGGGCGCGAACACCACGTGATAGTCGTTCTTGCCGCGATACATGCCCGCCATGAAAAACACCGGGCAGCGCAGGATGGCCGCCGCACGCATCGGGCCGGTGGGCAGGTAGGCGCGTTCGCCGAGCAAGGTCACCGCTTGCACCGGCTCGCTGCCGAGCGTGCGGTCGGCCAACACGCCGACGAACGCCCCGTGGTCGAGACGTTCGGCGATGTTGAGCATGGCATCGAGGCGGCCCAGGGAAACGATGTCCGCCTGCAGACGCGGATTGATGGCGGCGAGGACGGCGTTGATCTTCCGCGCATTCTCCTCGTACATGGCCAAGGCCACCTTCAGTCCGTGGCGGCGCCGTCCAAGGCTGTGCATCACCTCGAAGCTGCCCATGTGAGCGCCCATGAGCATGGCGCCGCGGCCGCTGTCCGCTTGGGTGAGCACCAGCGGTTCGCCTTCGAGCGTGATGTTGAACAGCTCGAATTGCCCGTTGATCAGATACACCCGATCGTGAATGGTGCTGGCGAAGCTCAGAATTTGGCGAAAGCGGTCGCGCGCGCGGGCGGGGCGACCCAGCGCCAGGCGCAAGTAGTGCAGCGCATGACGCCGCGCCGTGGGTGCGAACAAAAAGAAATACATCGCGATCCCATAGAGTGGCACGCGACTCGCGGTTCTGCCCAGGCGCAGCGAGACGAATGCCATCAGGCGCAGCAGCGCATTGCTGCCGCGCTCCCGGTGGCGGATCCAATCCGCCTTGGGCGGATCTGCGAGGTTCGCGGCCCTGGGCCTCATACCGTGCCGTCCGTCGGCGGCGCGCTGGACAGGCTGCCGCTGGCGACGGTCCGGTCAGCCACGAGCAGGGTGAATCGAATCAGGCCGCCCTTGTCCGCGGCGGCATGCTCCAGGCGCAGAGAATCGCCGGGCCGCACCGGGTCGAGAAATTTGAGCGAGGCGACATGCCACTGCGTCAGGTCGATACCGCGATCGCGTTGGATGGCTTGCAGCGCCTCATCGAGCAGCACGGCGCCCGGCAGCACCGGAAACCGGGGAAAGTGGCCGGCGAAGGAGGGGTGATCTTCCGCAACTTCGATCGACGTGTGCACGGTCGGATTCGCCAGGCGTTGCAGCTCGTGATGCGGCAGCTTGCCGGTGGCATTGCGCGGCAGGCGCTCGACGAATATCAGAGGGCGCGGCAGGAACACCGGATCGATCCGCTGGCGCAGCTGCTCGGTCAGCGCCGCGGCACTCAAGCTCGGAGCGACCACGGCCGCGCCCAGTCGTTCTACGCCGGTCGAGCCGGTGCTGCCATCGCAGAGAAAGAACGCACCGTCGGTCACGCCGGGGATGGCATTGAGCTGCGCATTCAAATAGCCGAACGAACTGCGCTTGCCGGCGACGTTGACCAAGTCCGCGGTCCGGCCGTGCAGAAGGAATTCATCCTCGCCGGTGATCTCGATGACATCCTGCATTTCCGTCACTTGTTCGACGTGGCCCCCCTGCGCGAGCACCCGGGAGTTCGATATATGCAGGCGCACGCCCGGCCACAGCCGCCAGGCGGCCGACTCGGCGGTACGCCGCGTGGCGATCTGGCCGGTTTCCGTGGAGCCGTAGATTTCCAGCAGGGGCGCGCGGAATTTCGTTTCCACGGCGCCCGCCAAGTCCCGGTCCAAGGGAGCGGTCGCCGAGACGACGAGGTCCATCGGCGGCAAGTCGATTTCGGACGCAAGCAGAGTGCGCAGGTGCACGGGAGTGGTCACCAATGCGCGCGGCCGGGGCACGGCGGCCACGGTGGCCGCGATGTCGGCCGGGTAAAACGGCCGTTCGGCGGCGAAGGAATTGCCGCTCACCAGCGCCAGCAGCACGGTGGATTCGAAACCGTACATGTGCTGCGCGGGCACGGTGCCGATCAGAGTGTGCGAGCGGCCGTCCGACAGACCGAGGCGCGGGGCGCCGTCGCGCACGCAACCTGCAAGCCGGCCCCAGGTCTTTTTGTAAGGCAGCGGCGTGCCGGTCGATCCTGAGGTGAAGACGATGGCCGCGAGCTGGGTCACCGGGATCTGCGGGACGGCCCAGGGGACGGGCGACGCAGGCATTTCCTGCGGATAGTAAACTCGCGGCAGGCCGATGTCGCAGCGGCTATCGTCGGTCAGGCAGAAGGCATCGGGTGCGAAACCCGCCAATTGCCCGATGACTTCGGGCGTGTGCGTCGAGGGCAGCAAGCTCACGCGCCCGCTCATGAGACAGGCCGCGAGGCCCACGGTGAAGCGGTAGCGGTCGGCGCACACGTTCAGCACGTGCCGTGCGCTGGGCAAACTCTGCGCCAGGTGCGCGGCGTCGGACAAGAAGCGTTGCGCCGTCACGGGGACTCCGGCCCGGTATGCGATCACGGCCGTGGGCGTGCGATGGGACAGTAGCGCGATGGTATCCATGGCTGCGCTCAGTGTGAATTGGCGAAATACACGCGCACGGCGGCGAGTATGCCTGGGCGCGCCGCGCGCGGCAGCGCGCGCCGCCTCACGGCATATTCGACCATGAACATGAGTCCAATCAACGGCAGCACACAGAAATTGGCGAACAGCGACCATATGCGCAACGGCGCAAACAGGAACAAGCCCAGGGTGGCGGCCGCGATCAGGACGAAGAACAGCGCCCACGCGGCGGTGACGCGGCGCGTATAGAGCAGTTCTCGAGGAGTGAGGGGCCCATGCACTTTGTCCGCCAGCCGGGTGCACAGCGCGACTCGGCGCCCGAATAGCGAGCTGCCGAAGCTGGCCGCCATGAGGCTGTAGAAGCCTCCTTCCTGCAGCAGGTAGACCACGGAGAAGTCCCGTTCCAAGAGCGGCCAATAATGACGCAGAAGCAGCACCGCCGCCGCGGCCGAAACGGCAGCCCATGCCCGGGACCAGCGCCAAAGCAGCAGCAGTCCCACCGCCAGCAGCGGCCCCAGCGCCAAAACCACCCCCAAAACGGGGGACTTGGCGGCGGTATTGCTGTAGTGGGACAGGCCTGCGTAAGCGGCGACGAATAGGACCGCCGCACCCAGCTGCAGCCTACTCCGCCAACGCATGGCTACTTGGTCCTATGGGCCGCAACGTATTGAGCGAGGTGCCTCATGGATCTGAAGATTTGCTGATTTTCCTGGCTGTCGGCGCGCAATTGGATGCCGTACTGCTTGGAGACGATGAGTGCCACTTCCAGGATATCGATGGAGTCGAGCCCCAAGCCCTCGCCGTACAGGGGCGCCTCGGGATCGATGTCCTGCGGCAGGACCTCAAGATTCAGGGCTTGCACGAACAGGACGGCAATTTCACGCTGCAGACCGACATCGGTCAGCGGCGCCGGCTGTTGCATGAGCGACGCTTTGTCGGGCATAGGCTGGACTTTCGATGAGCTTTAGATTGAGGTCATTATATAGGAGCTTTCGCACGCCGGGAGCGCCGTGCCGACAACAGCGGCAGGCGTGCGATGAACCCCCAAAACAGCCTGAAATGCATCCAAGTCAGCAGGACATTGTCGCGCCAGTAATTGAAGTGCGAAACGCCACCCTCCTCGGGCCGGAAGTAGCGCACCGGGGCCGGGAGGTTGATTGGCCGTACGCCGCGCCAACAAAGGCGCACCACGGCCTCCACGTCGAAGTCGAAGCGCCGCATCCAATGTTGCCGGCTCATGACTTCGATCAAGGGTCCGATGGGGTATACGCGAAATCCATAGAGAGAGTCATCGATGCCGGCCCACAGTGTTTCCAGGTTGGCCCACCAATTGGAGATTCGGCGGCCCTTGACCCGCAAGCCCGGGGCGCTCGAGTCGAACACCGGGCGGCCCAGCACCATGGTCTGGGGGGAGGCGAGCGATGCCTGCATGAATGCCCCAATCCGCTCGGCGGGGTGCTGGCCATCGGAATCCATGGTCAGCGCATGAGTGAATCCCAAACTTCGCGCCTCGCGCAGCCCATGCAGCACCGCGGCGCCCTTGCCCCGATTCTCCGGCAGGTGGAACACGCGCAAGCCGGGTTGCGCCGCGGCCATTGCCTGCAAGCCCTGCACGGATTGGTCGGTGCTACCATCGACCACCACCCAGACAGGGGTCCACTGCGCCAGAGCGTCGCGGACGGCGGCAAACACCTTGGGGCCCGGGTTGTAGCTTGGTATGAGCACCAGGTGGCTGCCGGAAGGCAGGCGAGGGGATTGCGGTTCGCTCGGCATCTCGGGCATCCGTGCCTTATGCGCGCTTGAGCCAACGCGTTTGCAATGCGCCCTGAAGTTCCTGCCGGTAGTACTCATCCAACTGGGCCGTAAAGGCCGCCACGTCCGAGGGGGGCTCGAAACGCTTGCCCAGTCGGACGCGGTAAGTGATGGGCAGCTCAGGCCGGCGGAACAAAGACCAGCCCTTGCTCAGGAAGGGCGAATCGGTCTCGATCACCAGGGTTTGCACAGGCACTCGGGCGTGTTTGGCGATCAAGCCCACGCTCCCGACCAAGGGATTGATCGGCTCGCGGACGGTGCGTGTGCCTTCTGGAAACAGCAGCAGCACGCCGCCGTCCCGCAGGTGTGCCACGGACTCTTTGATCATGTGCCGGGACGAGTCGTTGCGGACGTAGCGGGCGAGACGCGAGCCGGAGCCGAGGAATACATTTCTCATCAAGGCCGACTTCATCACGCAGACGATGTTGGGGTGGCGGGTCAGTATGAGCAGCGCGTCGATCAGGCAGGGATGATTGGGGGCCAGGATCACCGGCGGACCGCCCCTGAGAGAGTCGATGTCGCGCAGATCCAAGCGGTAGGCGCCCGTGATGGACAAGGACCAGGCGTACAGGCGAAAACCCGACATGATGCCGCGCCTTCCCACCGCGATGCCGATGCGCGGCGGCAGCAGGAAATAGAGCGGCACGGCGCACACGGACCAGGTCAGGCAGATGAGCCCAAGGAGAGTCAGCGAACTGTAGAGCGCGAAATACTCGTAGGCGATCTTGAGAGGACGCAGCATCGGTTCGGGCACTCAATCGGCGACTTCGACCATTTGGGATGAGGTCTTGATTATCCAGGAAATGCCGATACCACCCGAGGCATAGCTCCTGCGTTGCACCAAAGGGCTGTCAATGAAGCTTGCGCCGGACAGAGAGTCGTAGCGCGCGTACGCACCGACCCAGAACTTCGCAAAGCGCTTCGACAACGCAGAAATGAACTGAGTACCGGCGTAGCCCCCTTGCGCCTGGTAGACCGGACGCTCGGGATTTGCGTACTGCGGCGCCACCGAATAGAAGTATTCATGATAGCGGCGGTCGGCGAACAAGGGACCGGTCAAGAGACCCAGATTCCAACCCTCGAATCCCAAAGGGTCCTTGATGTCGAGAGCCAACCGCGGTGTGAACGTCCAGCCGATGAATTGGGGTGCCGCCTCGACCGTGATCGCCGCGCGCAATGGCATGCGCAAATCGAGCTTCACTTTCGCGTCGGCGCTGCGCATCAGGTGCACATCGAACGAGGGACCCAATTCCACCGTGGAGTTGAGGTCGGGCATGCCGCTGCGCTCGCGGTCGTTGCGCACGGGAGTGGTGGCGTCAAAGCTGAGATTGAACTCGAATCGATCCTGATTGAACAAAGTGCCGCGTATGCCATCGCGATTCGCCTTGAGGAATGTCCCGTTGTACACGAAATACGGCACCGGCAATGGATAGGCATGCGCCGTGTCGGAACCCCGATAATCGTCGAACGCGATGGCCCCCACACCGAGCCCAAATTCGTACAGGGGTTCCTCCTTGGCCTGGGCGCAGTGCGCCCAGGCTGCGGCCGCAAACAAAGCGGCGCATTGCAGGCGGTGGCGCAGGCCCTTGGGCGGCGCAGCCACGAAGCGCGCGACGGCAGCCATCAGGCGCGCGTCATTTGTTGGTTTGCGACATCGGCTCGGGCATAATCGATCGGCCTTTCATGTGCTTGTTGGGACAGCCCGTGCGGACAGTTCAAGTCTATCGTGCCGACAAACACGGGTACAACGCCTGTAAGATAGCAAGCCATGCACATCTTGATCGTTGAAGATGACGAAGTTGCGCGCGATTACCTGGCCAAGGCGCTGCGCGAGGTAGGGCACACGGTCGACGTCGCGGGAAATGGCCTCGAGGGGCTGCACCTCGCCTCCTCGATCGCGGTCGATCTGGCGATCGTCGACCGCATGCTGCCGAAGCTGGACGGACTGGCTCTGGTGCAGTCTTTGCGCGCCACGGGACGCAAGATGCCGGTACTCATATTGAGCGCGCTCGGCGACGTGGACGATCGCATCACCGGGCTGCGCGCCGGCGGCGACGACTACCTCACCAAGCCTTATCACATGTCGGAGCTGCTGGCGCGCATCGATGCGCTGGCGAGGCGCGGTGAGAACGGCAGCGCGGAAGCCAATACCAAGCTGAAACTGGCGGACCTGGAGCTGGACCGGATGACCCGCCGCGTGGTGCGCAATGGCAAGAAAATCGAACTGACGGCGCGCGAATTCCAGCTGCTCGAGTTCATGATGCGCCACAGCGGGCAAGTCGTGACGCGCACCATGCTGCTCGAGGGCGTCTGGGACTACCATTTCGATCCGCAGACCAATGTGATCGACGTGCACATCAGCCGCCTGCGCCAAGCCATCGACAAGGATTTCGACAAGCCCCTGCTGCACACCGTGCGTGGTGCGGGGTATAGCCTGCGCGAAGACGAATAGCGGCCCGACGTGGGACCCGATCAACGGTTTCTCGGCGTCCTCGATACCTCGCCCTTCCGCATCGCCATCGTCTACTCGATCGTGTTCGCCTTTGGCGCGGCGGTGCTCTTGGGCGCGGTCGACTTCGCCGTCTCGCGCGTGGTCGACGGCAGCACCGATAATCTCATCGAAGCCGAAGTGCAGGGCCTGCGCGAGCAGGTGCTAGTGCTGTCGCGCAGCGACTTCATCGAGCTCATAGAACAACGCTCGCAAGACCAGGACGTGCGCGGCGCCGTGTACCTGATGGTGGACCCGCAGCTGCGCCCGGTCGCGGGCAATGTGCCGGCCTGGCCGAAGATCGATGCCAGCGAGGGCAAGTGGTTCCTGTTCAAGGTATCCGTGCCGTTCGGCGACGAAACGCGGGTGCACGAGATGCGCGCGCAGCGCTTTCCGCTGCCGGGCGGCTATCGAATGCTGGTGGGTCATGACGTTCAGGAACGCCAGGACGTCAAGAACCTCATGATGCGAGGCTTGATCGCCGCGGTGGTGATGACCTTGCTCATGGGCTTGGGCGGCGGCTTTTGGATGGGCCGGCGCATTCTGGCGCAGGCGGGCGCCATCTCGGCCGTGGCGACCCAGATCATGCGCGGGGATCTGTCGCAACGCCTGCCGGTTCGCGATGCGGACGATGAAATCAACACCCTGGCGCGCGAAATCAACACCATGCTCGACAAGATCGAGCAGCTCACGCTCGGCATGCGCACCGTGCTCGACAGCGCCGCACACGACTTGCGCACCCCGCTCAACCGCCTGCAGTCCACCGCCGAGGGGGCCATGACCCAGCTGAGCGTGGGCTCGCCCGAGCGCCGCGTGCTCGAGCGGGTTACCACTGAGGTCGATCACATGCGCAGCACCCTCGATGCCTTGCTGCGCATTGCGCTCGCCGAGACCGGCACCGTGGCCCGCGAACCGGTCAACCTGTCGGAACTGGTGGCCAGCGTGGTGGAACTCTACGCGCCGGTGAGCGAGGAGCGGGGTATTGGATTGGAGAGCTCCGTCGCCCCGGGGGCGCAGATTCTGGGCAGCCGCCAGCTTCTGGCCCAGGCGCTCGCGAATCTGCTCGACAACGCCATCAAGTTCACCCCCGACGGCGGCCATATCCGGGTGCAGCTGCGCGGTTCGAGCAGCGAGCCGGAGGTCATCGTCGAGGACAATGGGCCGGGCATTCCGGCGGACAAGCGCGAGATCGTCCTGGGGCGCCGCGTGCGGCTGGACGAGGCGCGAAAATTCCCCGGCTCGGGACTCGGCCTGTCCCTGGTGGCCGCCGTCACCAAATTGCACGGTGCACGGTTGTTGCTGGATGACGCGGCGCCGGGGTTGCGGGTGTCGCTGAAGTTCTGATGGAACGAAGGCCGAAGCGTCAATTTACCGGCGGATGGCTGTGGCCAGGAGTCGGCGCGCTCGCTTCATGCATCGTAAGCTACTGAATTATATGAGCTAAGCTCAGTAGCGGATTTCCTGGCATAGAACTTGCTCAATTCTTGGTGCGGCATGTGACCGCGCTAGGAATAACCATGGCCGATGCAGCCGACGATGCTCCTCCTCCGCCGCCAAAGAAGTCCGGCGGCTTCCTGGGTACTCTGGTCAACGGGATCGGCATCTTCGTGCTGACCCTCGTGGCCGTCGTGATCGGCGGCTTCATCAACGCCAAGCTGCACCCGCTCCCCGATCTGCAGTTGGACAAGGACGGCAAGATCAAGGCCATCGTCCCGGTGGCCGCCGCCGCCCATGGCGGGGAAGCCGACGCCAGCAAGGCGTCGGTTTACTACGCCATCGACCCGCCCTTGGTGGTCAATTTCGAAGACGGCTCCGCGGTGCGATTTCTGCAGATCACCATGGAGCTCATGGCCCACGATCAGAAGGCCATCGACAGCGCCCAGAAGAATATCCCCTTGATTCGCAACAACTTGCTGCTGCTCATGAGCAATCGCAACTACCAGTCGCTGATGTCGCGCGAAGGTAAGGAGAAGCTGCGGCAGGAAGCCCTCGCCGAGGTACGCGCGGTTCAGAAGAAGGAAGGCGGCGCGGACATCGACGACGTGCTGTTCACCAGTTTCGTGGTGCAGTAATGGCTGAAGCTCCCGCCACGGCCGAGGCTGCCCCCCGGGCCGCCATTTCCGAGGAAGAGGTGTCGGCGCTGCTCGAAAAAAATGCGGCCGACGCGGTTCGCCCCCATGATTTCACAGCGCAGCGCATCAATCGCATGCAATTGCCGCTGCTCGAGGTGGTCAGCAAGAGCTTCGCCGAACGCGCCGGCGCCTCTCTGTCGACCCTATTGGGCCGCGATGCCACCATGCAGTTCACGTCGCTGGAATCGGCAAAGTGCGCGGACTTGCAGGCCGCGCTGCCGGTGCCGGGAACCATCGCTGTGGTGCGGCTCAAGCCTCTGCCGGGCTTCGCCTTCGTCAGCGTCGAACCGAGCTTGCTGTTGACCTTGCTGGATGGGTTCTTCGGCGGATCGGGACGCGCCGCCGTCGACAGCCAGGCAGCCATCGCTCCGGCCGCGCAGCGCTTTCTGTCGCTCATGCTGCGCGGATTCGCGGCCGACCTCGCCGCCGCATGGGCCCCGGTGACGCCGGTGGAGTTCGAGCTCGTGAAGCAGGAGACCAACCCACGGCTGGTGCAGCTCGGCGCCCCGCAAGATTCGCTGCTGGTGCTCAAGTTCACGGTGGAATTTGCGGCGCGCAGCGGCAGCATCGACTGGCTGCTGCCGGAAGCCTTGCTGGCGCCGGTGCGCGAGATGCTCGCCGCCGCCGGCGGCCAGACCGCCCTGCGCAAGCAGGAAGCCTGGGCGCCCGTGCTCACCAATGCACTGCAGGACGCCGAAGTCGATACCCGCGCGATTCTTGCCCAGGCGCAAATCAGCCTGCGCGAACTGGTGCGGCTCTCGCCGGGCGACATCATTCCCATCGAACCCCCGCAGCAGGTCACGCTGCTCGCGGGCGATGTGCCGCTGTACCGCGGCCGTTTCGGCGTCTCGCAGGGACGCAACGCACTCAAGATTCTTTCAGGAGCTTCCGCATGAGCACGCCCGACCCGAAAAATGCCGCCGTCGCGCGCGCGAAGTTCGGCGACCTAGGTCCCAATGCCGCCAGTCCCGGCGGCCAGGAAATGAACCTGAATCTCATCCTCGATGTCGCCGTCACTCTGGCGCTCGAAGTCGGGCGCGCGCGCATGTCGGTGCGCGACTTGCTGCAGCTGGCCCCCGGCGCGGTCGTGGAGCTCGACCGTCTCGCCGGCGAGCCCCTCGATGTGCTGGTGAACGGCGTGCGCATCGCGCGCGGCGAG
The DNA here is from genome assembly GCA_963837435.1 of uncultured Gammaproteobacteria bacterium. Taxonomy (GTDB): domain Bacteria; phylum Pseudomonadota; class Gammaproteobacteria; order Steroidobacterales; family Steroidobacteraceae; genus Bog-1198. Next base: position 26,850 of record CAWINJ010000001.1, on the reverse strand, counting down.
GTGGTGGTGGTGAACGAGAAATTCGGCATCCGATTGACGGAAGTCGTGAGCGCAACGGAAAGGATGGAGCACGCTCGATGACCGGGATGGCGCAACCCGCCTCGCCCTTGTCCGTGGGCAGCCTGGCGCAACTCAGCTTGAGCCTGATCGCCATCGTGGCGCTGATCCTGGCCATCAGCTGGGCGCTTAAGCGGCTCAAATTGGCGGGTCCGCGCGGCTCGGTCGACATGGCCGTCATCGACCAGCTCAGCGTCGGTCCGAGAGAGCGCATCGTGCTGGTCCGCGTCGGCGAATCGCAAATGCTGGTGGGCATTGGCGCCGGCGGCGTGGTGCCGTTGACTCCGCTGGCGGCGCCCATCGTGCTCAAGGCGGGCACCGCAGCGACTCCGTTTGCGGAGCGCTTGCGGGACATGATGAAGAGGCCGGGCGGTCCGGCATGAAGCGCAGCGACTTCCCCAGCCGCGTGCCATCTCGTCTCGCGGGCGCGATGCTGCTGATGCTGCCGGCGCTGCTGGCATTGCTTCCCGTGCACGCAGCCGTCGCACAGAGCGCACTGCCGGCGCTCGCCATCAAGACCGCCGCCGATGGTGCCCAGACCTACTCGCTCACCTTCCAGGTACTGATCCTGATGACGGTGCTGACGCTGTTGCCGGCGATTCTGTTGGCCATGACGGCCTTCACGCGCATCATCATCGTGCTGTCGATCCTGCGGCAGGCGCTCGGCATGGCGACCACGCCGTCGAATCAGATACTGACCGGGCTCGCGCTGTTCATGACCTTCTTCGTCATGAGCGCCACGATCGAGCAGTCATATGCCAACGGCATCAAGCCCTATCTGGATGGGCAATTGGCCGGGGAGGTGGCCATCGAACGCACGGTGGGGCCGCTCAAGAAATTCATGCTGGCGCAGACCCGTGAGAACGACCTGCAGCTGTTCACCAAGCTGTCGGGCCGATCCCAATACGCGACCCCGGACGATGTGCCGCTGAGCGTCCTGATCCCGACCTTCATGACCAGCGAGCTGAAGACCGCATTTCAGATCGGCTTCATGGTGTTCATCCCCTTCCTGGTCATCGATCTGGTCGTCGCCAGCGTGCTGATGTCCATGGGCATGATGATGCTGTCGCCGGTCCTGGTGTCGATGCCATTCAAGATCATGCTGTTCGTCGTGGTGGATGGGTGGACGCTGCTGATGGGCACTCTGGCCGCGAGCTTTCATCAATGACTCCCGAGAACGTCATGGATCTGGCGCACCACATGCTGCTGGTGACCGCGATGATCGCCGCTCCGCTGCTGCTGATTGCGCTCGTCGCCGGATTGGTGATCGGCATGCTGCAGGCGGCCACTCAAATCAACGAGGCAACCTTGAGCTTCATCCCGAAGCTGCTGCTGTTGGTGCTCACGCTGTTTGCCGCCGGCCCCTGGATCCTGCGCGTGCTCGTGGACTTCACGCGGGATCTGTACACCAGCATTCCCACCGTGATCGGCTAGCCGCACATGCAGCCCGTGACCCTCAATGCCGCCGATGTGTCGCAATGGGTGAGCCGCTTGTGGTGGCCGACGCTGCGTGTCGGCGGATTCGTGCTCGCGGCGCCGGTGGCCAGCGAAACCACCATCCCGACCTTCATCAAGATCATCATGTCGGTGTCGCTGGCGTTCCTGATGTCGCCGATGGTGCGGATACCGGCGGGCCTGTCGATCTTCTCCGGAGCCGGTTTGTTCGCCGCCGTGCAGGAAGTGCTCATCGGCGTCGCCATCGGCCTGGTGGTGCAATTGGCCTTCGAAGCTCTGACCTTCGCCGGACAGTCCGTTTCGCTGACCATGGGACTGGGCTTCGCCACCCTGGTGGATCCACAGCGCGGCGCCAACACCACCGTGCTCGGCCAGATGTTCATGATTTTCGGCGTGCTCACCTACCTCGCCGTCGACGGCCATCTGATGCTGCTCGGCGCGCTGGCGCAGAGCTTTCAGACGCTGCCGGTCGGCGTGGCGCACGTCGACCGGAATTTCCTGATGTCGGTGGCGTTGTGGGGAGCACACGTATTCCAGTCCGGGCTGCTGATCGCGCTGCCCGCGGTGATCGCGTTGGTGATCGTCAACCTCGCGCTGGGCGTGGTCACCCGCGCCGCGCCGCAGCTCAATCTGTTCGGCATCGGATTCACCATCACACTGCTCTGCGGCTTCGTCGTGCTCATCGCCGGCCTTGACGGCATCATGACGGGCATCTCGGGCCTCATCAACGACACGTTGACGGCGGTTGGCGCACTGGTAAGCGCCCCCGCCGCTGGAGTTCATTGATGGCGGCCGAAGCCGAGACGGGCGGCGAACGCACCGAAGAACCTTCGCAACGACGCTTGGACGAGGCGCGCAAGCGCGGCCAGGTGCCGCGTTCGCGCGAACTGACCAACTTCGCCACCATGATCGGCGGCAGTGCGGCCCTGGTGGCCAGCGGCGGCGCGCTGACCACGAGGCTCTCGGAATTGATGCGCCACGGCATGTCGATCGATCCGCAAAATCTGCTCGACCCCTACACCATGCTGCGTTCGCTGGGCGATGCCTGCGTGAGCGCGGTCAGCATTCTGCTGCCCATATTCGCGACCCTGATCGGCTTGGTGCTGCTCGCCTCCGTCGCCCTGGGCGGGTGGAATTTCAGCGCAGAAGCCCTGGTCCCGGATTTCACGCGCCTCAGCCCCCTCGCGGGCGTGAAGCGGCTGTTCGGGCTGCGCGGCGCCACCGAACTCGGCAAGGCCCTGCTGAAATGCGCCGTCGTCGGCGGCGTTTGCGCGGGAATCGTTTCCTGGACCTTCCGCGACGTCCTGGCCCTCGCGCATATGGAGCCGCGCGCGGCGATCGGCCGCGGCGCGGGGCTGGTGAGCTGGTCGTTCGTCTGGCTGTGCGCCTCGATGGCGCTGGTGGCCGCCGTCGATGTGCCGCTGCAGATGTTCCAGTTCAAGCAGGCACTGCGCATGACGCGCCAGGAATTGCGCGACGAGGCCAAGGAATCGGACGGACGGCCGGAGACCAGGCAGCGCATCCGCCAACTGCAGCAGACCATGGCGCGGCGCCGCATGATGCACAAGGTGCCGACCGCCGACGTGGTGATCGTCAATCCCACCCACTTCGCGGTGGCTCTCAAGTACGACCCGAAGAACATGCGCGCGCCTCGCGTGCTCGCCAAAGGCGTCGATCTGATCGCACAGAACATTCGCCGCATCGCCGAGGAACATCGCGTGCCGATATTCGAGTCGCCGAAGCTGGCGCGGGCGCTGTACCGATCGACCGACTTGAACAAGGAAATTCCCGCCGGGCTGTATGTGGCGGTGGCGCAGGTGCTCTCTTACATCTTCCGCATCCGCACGCTGAACCCGACCGCGGCGGCGCGGATGGCGCGCCCGAATCCGCAGGTTAGCGGCGAGTTCGACGACGCATGAACGCGCGCGCCACGGTAGCCTCGTTCGGCGAATTCGCCCGCAACGGTCTGGGCGTGCCGGTGCTGGTCATGGTGGTTCTCGCCATGATGGTGCTGCCGCTGCCGGCGTTCCTGCTGGACGTCTTCTTCACCTTCAACATTTCGCTGTCGATCATGATCTTGCTGGCCGTGATCTATGTGAGGCGGGCCCTGGAATTCGCGGCCTTCCCGACGGTGCTGCTCGGGGCCACGCTGCTGCGCCTCGGCCTGAACGTCGCCTCGACACGCATCGTGCTCATCAACGGCCATACCGGATCGCATGCCGCCGGCCATGTGATTGCGGCGTTCGGCGAGTTCGTGGTCGGCGGCGACTACGCGGTGGGCATGGTCGTCTTCATGGTGCTCGTCATCATCAACTTCGTCGTGATCACCAAGGGCGCGGGCCGTGTCTCGGAGGTCAGCGCGCGATTCACATTGGATGCCATGCCGGGCCGGCAGATGGCGATCGACGCCGATTTGAACGCCGGCATCATCACCCAGGCCGAGGCCATCGTCCGGCGCCAGGAAGTGCGCGAGGAAGCCGACTTCTATGGCGCGATGGACGGCGCCAGCAAGTTCGTGCGCGGCGACGCCATCGCCGGCATCCTGATCGTGTTCATCAATCTATTCGGCGGGACTATTATTGGCGCGGCTCAGCACGGCATGTCGCTCGCCGACGCCGGCCGCACCTACGGGCTGCTCACCATCGGTGACGGCCTGGTGGCCCAGATTCCGTCACTGCTGCTGTCCGTCGCCGTGGCCATCCTGGTTACGCGCGTATCCCGCCCGACAGATATGAGCCAGCAGATCATGAGCCAGGTGCTGGGCCAACCCAAGGCGCTGGGAGTGACCAGCGGAATACTGACTTTGCTCGGCATCATTCCGGGCATGCCCAACCTGGTATTCCTGGGGATGGCGGCGGTGTGCGCGGCCGGCGCTTATTTCCTGAGCAAGCGCAAGGCCGCCGAGAAGAAGGCGGCGGCGGCTCCCGCGGCCGCCGCGGCGGTCCCCGCCGAGCAGCGCGAGCTCTCGTGGGACGATGTGGAGCCCGTCGATCTGATCGGCCTCGAGGTCGGCTACCGCCTGATTCCCCTGGTCGACCGCAATCAAGGCGGCGAATTGATGGGACGCATCAAGGGGGTGCGCAAGAAGCTCTCCGAGGAGCTGGGCTTTCTGGTGCAGGCCGTGCACATCCGCGACAATTTGGAGCTCGGTCCCAACTCGTATCGCATCACCATTCTCGGCGCGCCGGTGGGCGAGTCCGAGATCTTCCCCGACCGGGAGCTGGCCATCAATCCGGGGCAAGTGTCCGGAACCCTGCAGGGCTCGCCGACCAAGGATCCAGCATTCGGCCTGGACGCCATCTGGATCGAAAAGTCGCGCCGCGACCAGGCGCAGTCCCTGGGCTATACGGTGGTGGACGCCAGCAGCGTCATCGCCACCCACTTGAGCCATCTGCTGCAGTCCCATGCTCACGAGCTGCTGGGCCATGAAGAAGTACAGCAATTGCTCAACCGCCTCGGCAAGAGCGCGCCCAAGCTGGTCGAGGACCTGGTGCCGAAGCTGCTGCCCATGAGTGTCGTCGTGAAGGTGCTGCAGTACCTGCTGCTCGAGCGGGTGCCCATCCGAAACCTGCGCACCATCTGCGAAACGCTCGCGGAACTCGCCCCCAAGAATCAAGATCCGGCGGCGCTGGTCGCCGCCGTGCGCGTCGCGCTCGGCCGCAGCATCGTGCAGAACATCGGCGGATTGCGCCAGGAACTGCCCGTCATCACCTTGGATCCGTCGCTCGAGCAAGTGCTGCAGGACTCGATGGCGGCGGGCGGCGACGCCTCTCCCGGATTCGAGCCCGGCCTCGCCGACAGGATTCAAACGGCGCTGGCCGACAATACTCGCCGTCAAGAAGCGGCGGGCGAACCCGCCGTATTGCTGGTGGCACCGAAAATAAGGCCATGGATAGCGCGCCTGATGCGCCATTCCACTCCCTCGCTCGCGGTGCTGGCCTATAACGAGATTCCGGAAAACCGCCGGGTTCGGGTGATCGCGGCGGTCGGACGATGAATTCGCTTGATTCATGGAGGTTGACGTGAAGATAAAACGATACTCGGCGTCGAGCATGCGGGCCGCCCTGGCACTGGTACGCGCAGAGCAGGGGCCGGATGCGGTCATTCTCTCCAGCCGCCGCGGCGAGGACGGGATAGAAGTCATCGCCGCGGTGGATTATGACGAGGCGTTGTTCGTCGACGCGACCCGCCAGCGAGCGCCGGCGCCCGCACCGCAGCCGGAGGCACCCGCGGCACCGGGTCCCGCCGCCGTTGCCCGCCCAGCCGCCGCGACTGCCCGCGCGGCTGTGCGCGACTCCGAGCCCGCCGCCGCCCAGCCGCGCGCATCGACGCCGACGACGGCGCACTCGCCCACGCCGCGGGCCGCATCCGCGCCCGCGCCACTGCGCACGTCCGCACCGACGGCCGCATCCGCACCTGGGTCGCAGCGCACGGCCACGCCGACGGCCGCTTCTCTGCCTGCGTCGGCGCCGCGCGCTTTGCCCGCTCGAAGTTCCGCACCGGGTGCGGTACGGCCGGATGTGGGCTATGGCGCCATGCAGCGGGAACTGCGGGATCTGCGGCAAGCGCTCGAATCCGGGCTGGCCGGCATCACTTGGAACGACAAGCGTCTGCGCGAACCTTTGCAGGCGCGAATCTTGGAGGACCTCTCGGAGATGGGCATCGCGCCGGATGTGGCTACGAGACTGGCGGAGCTCGCGCCGCGGAGCACGAACCTGGAAAACCCATCGCATATTCCGCTGGCGCTGCTGGTCAAGCACCTGCCCGTGGTGGACGATCTTGCCACGGTCAGCGGTGGAGTCATGGCGCTGGTCGGCCCGACGGGAGCCGGCAAGACCACGACCATCGCCAAACTGGCGGCACGTTGGTGCATGCGGCACGGCAGCGATAGTTTGGGATTGGTCAGCACCGACAGCTATCGAATCGGCGCTCGCGATCAGCTCAACACCTATGCGCGCATTCTCGGTGTGCCGATGCACGCTGCGAACAACCGCAAGGAATTGGCCGGCGTATTGGAGCGGCTGAGCGCCAAGAAACTGGTATTGATCGACACCGCGGGCATGGGCCCTCGCGACGTGCGGCTCACCGAGCAATTGGCAACGCTGAAATATGGGGCGGCGCGCGCGCGGGTGTTATTGGTGCTTCCCGCCCTGGCCGATGCGCAAGCCCTCGACGAGATGGTGTGTGCTTTCGTGCGTGTGAAGCCTGCGGCCTGCGTTCTGACCAAAGTCGACGAGGCGGCAAGTTCGGGCGCGGTCATTTCGACGACGCTGCGGCACAAGCTGAAGATCGCCTACGTGTGCGACGGGCAGCGGGTGCCGGATGACCTGCATGCGGCGCACCAGAAGCGAGTATGGCTGGTGCGAGCCGCTCTCAAGTCGAAGGAGTTCGACGGCGCGGTCCGCGACGAAGGCTATATGGTCCGCAACTTTGGCCGAGCCACCGCCCATGCGTGATACCCGACTATCGCCGGAACGTGCCGAAGCCCTGGCCGAACTCAATTCCTCGCGCCCGGTTAAGGTGATCGCCGTCACCGGCGGCAAGGGAGGCGTCGGCAAAACCACCGTGTCCGCCAACTTGGCGGTATCGATCGCGGCGCAGGGCCGGGACGTCATGCTGGTCGACGCCGACCTGGGATTGGCCAATGTCGACGTGATCCTGGGACTGCATACCCGCTTCCACCTCGGGCATGTGGTCAGGGGCGAATGCGCGCTCGAGGATGCCATCGTCACCGGACCGCACGGGCTGCAGATCGTGCCGGCGGCGTCCGGCATGAAGCACATGGCGAACCTGTCCGAGGCGGAGCACGCCGGCATCATCCGTGCTTTCAGCGACCTGTATCACCGGGTCGAGGTTCTGGTCGTCGATACGGCGGCCGGACTGCACGACAGCGTAACGACCTTCACTCAGGCGGCGCATCACGTGGTGGTGGTGGTCTGCGACGAACCGGCGTCCATCACCGACGCCTACGCCTTGATCAAGGTGCTGAGCCGCGAGCACGGCGTGCAGCGCTTCCAGATTCTTGCGAATCAGACGCGCCGATCCGGGGAGGGGCCCGCTCTCTACCAAAAGATTGCGCGGGTCTGTGACCGGTTTCTCAATGTTGGGCTGGAGTTTGCGGGTTCGGTACCGTTTGACGATTACCTGCGGCGTGCGCTGCAGCGGCAGACCGCCGTGGTCGACGCCTACCCGGCGTCTATTTCATCCATTGCCCTCAAGAATCTGGCATCGAAGGCCGATAAGTGGTCTGTGCCCCAAGGGGCGCGAGGTCACCTTGAGTTCTTTGTCGAACGCATGGTAGGGGCTCGGATCAGTCCCTCGACGGTATTGCAATGAGAGCAAGCACACAGTACTCGAATACACAGAAGCGCGGCCCCAAACCGACCTCGGACGATCAAGTCCCGGTCGATCAGGTCCCGCAGCAAGAACTGGTCCTAAGACATGCCGACCTGGTCAAGCGCATCGCCTATCACCTGGTCAGCCGGATGCCGCCGAACGTGGAAGTCGACGATTTGATCCAATCCGGGATGATCGGCCTGCTGGACGCGGCCAAGCATTATTCCGCCACGAAAGGCGCGAATTTCGAGACCTACGCGGGCATTCGGATCCGCGGCGCCATGCTCGACGAAGTGCGCAAATCCGATTGGACCCCCCGCTCCGTGCATCGAAACATGCGCGAGATGGCGGACGTCGTGCGCAAGATCGAAAACGCCAAGGGGCAGGACGCGAGCCCTACCGACATCGCGGACGGTCTCGGCGTGTCCATCGAGGAATACCACAAGCTGGTGCAGGACGCCGCCAGCTGCCGGCTGTTCAGCTTCGACCAGATGGGTTCGAGCGAGGATGAATCCAGTCCCGCGGACCACGCCCGCGACGAGCGGCCGGGCCCGTTCGATCACATCGAGGATGCCGGCTTTCGCGATGCGCTTGCCGGCGCCATCAATGTGTTGCCCGAGCGCGAGAAGCTGGTGCTGTCGCTGTACTACGACGAAGACATGAATTTGCGCGAGATCGGCGAAGTTCTCGAAGTCTCCGAGTCGCGGGTCTGCCAGATTCACGGCCAGGCGCTGCTGCGCCTGCGCGCGCGGCTCGCGGAGTGGCTGCAGCCCAACTAGTCTCATGGACATCCTCAGTCTCATCGGAGTCGTGCTCGGTCTGATCGCCATCATCGGCGGGGCCATCCTCAAAGGCAGCAGTGCCGGCGCGCTGGTGGGCAGCGCGGCGTTCGTCATCGTCGTGGTGGGAACCTTCGCCGCCAGCCTGGTGCAGACGCCGCTGGTGACCTTCTTGCGGGCGTGGAAAATCGTCTCCTGGGTATTCAAGCCTCCGGCGAACAACCCGGGAGCGATGATCGAGAAGATCGTTGAATGGAGCAATATCGCGCGCAAGCAAGGCCTGCTGGGCCTCGAGTCGGCGGTGGAGGCCGAGAAGGACGATTTCCTGAAGAAGGGCCTGCAGTCCTTGGTCGACGGCGGCGAACCGGACGCGATCCGCTCCAGCATGGAAATCGAATTGGACACCATGGAGCATTTCGACACGCAGGCCGCCAAGGTCTTCGAAGCGATGGGTGTGTACTCGCCGACGCTCGGCATCATCGGCGCGGTGATGGGCCTGATGGCGGTCATGCAGAATCTCAACGATCCCTCGAAGCTCGGCCACGGCATTGCCGCCGCCTTCGTCGCAACCATCTACGGCATCGCGTTCGCCAATCTGGTCTTTCTGCCCATGGGCAACAAGCTCAAATCGGTCATTCATGGACAGTCGCAGGTGCGGACCATGGTAATCGAGGGAATCATCGCCATTGCGCAGGGCGAGAATCCGCGCAACATCGAGTCGAAGCTGCAAGGGTACTTCCACCACTGATAGGACGTCATGGCCCGCAAGAAAAAGCATGAGGAGCACGTCAATGCGGAGGCCTGGGCCATTCCGTACGGCGACCTCGTGACTTTGTTGTTTGCGTTGTTCACCGTGATGTACGCCATGTCGTCGGTCAATGAGGGGAAGTTCCGCGTCCTGTCCGACTCCATGATCGCGGCGTTCAACGGCGCACCGAAGAGCATGCGGCCGGTCAACATCGGCGAGAAGGAACCCGGCAAGGGCGGCGACAAGGAGCTGACGGGGATCACACCCACCGTGTTCATACAGATGAAGGACGGCGATTCCACGCCCGGAGGCAGTCTCGCGCCGCGCGATCCGAACAAGACCGAGACCCTGCACACCGCGGATCTGCCCGGCGCGCTGATTCGCATGCAGCGCCAGGTGCAGGACGCCATGCAGTCGCTGATCGATGCCAAATTGGTCACCGTGCGCCGCGAGAACATGTGGCTGGAAATCGAGATCAACGCCGATATTCTGTTCGCGAGCGGCGCGGGAGATTTCACGCCCGCGGCCGAGCCGGTGCTCGACAAGCTGGCGGAGGTTCTCAAGCCCTTTCCCAACCCGATCCGGGTCGAGGGGCATACCGACGATCGGCCGATCCGCACCAGCGCCTTTCCATCCAACTGGGAGCTGTCGGCGGCGCGCGCCGCCAGCGTGGTGCATCAATTCACCAGGCAGGGGATCGACCCGCTGCGGCTCGAGATCGTCGGCTTTGGAGAATTCCATCCGCGCCAGCCGAATGACACGAGCGAAGGGCGCAATGCGAATCGCCGCGTGGTCGTGCTGGTGCTCGAGGAAGTGATCCCGGGCGCGCCGGCGACGGCGAGAACCACCGATCAAACGCCCGCAACCGCCGCACCCGGAGTCGAGCTGGCCGATGCGAGCGCCGCTGAGAATAGGCTCATGTACCGCATGCCGCCCGAGACCTTGGAAAAAACCGTGCTGGTCAAGCAGCAAGCCAGGCCGGAATCGAACGAGAAGCCCAGGACATCCAGCGAGGTCACGCAATGAGCGAAGTTGACCGCTTGAGCAATTCGGGTCTTTATCCGGCGCTTCCGATAGCGGACAAGCGCCCGTCCAGGGACGGCTCTGGAGGGGCGCGGCGCGACAAGCAACCTCCCGACAAGCCGGTGCCGCAAGCAGAAAGCAGCCCGGATCCCGCGGCCCCACGGCCTCCCAAGTCCCTCATCGATGAGTACGCATAACATGATCATGAATATCGGCACGGTTCTCAGCATCGCGGGCGCGGCGCTCGGGCTCTTGGGCTTGCTCACGGCGCTGTCCGCGCATCGCGCGGTGCGCGGCTGGAAGGCCCGCTGCCTCGCCGTCGAATCGAATTTGGAGGCGATGCGCCGCGAGTTGCAGCTCGCTGCCTCGGTCAGCGTCAAGGCAGGGCGGCGGGTCAAGCGGATCGAGCAGGAATATTCGAACGTCGCCGACCGCGTGGGCCAGGTTGAGCTCCGAGGGACTGCACCGTCCTTCGACCACGCAATCGAATCTGCCCGCCGCGGCACCGATCAAGGCAAGCTGACGCAGCAGTTCGGATTGAGCAGTGGCGAGGCCGACCTGGTGATGCGGCTGCATGGGCGCCGAAAGACCGCATGAGCCGGGCGGCCGTTGCGGCCGCGGCTGAATCGGCTCAGACTGCCTTGATCATAGAACCTCGAAGCAATGGGAGGTGGCTCATGAAACGTCTGTGTCTGACGCTGCTCGCGCTGATGGCGGCGGGCTTCGGGTCCGCCGCTTGGGCTGGCCCCGCCTACACCCAGGGTTTCGTGCATCTGCGCGCCGGACCGAGCGCCGACTATCCGCTGGTCGCCACCATACCTCCCAACAGCCTGCTGAACGTCAACGGTTGTCTCGACGACTGGACCTGGTGCGACGTCGACGCGGAGGGCAACCGCGGCTGGGTCTACGGCAACTTCTTGTATTTCGACTATCAGAGCCGCCGCGTGCCGGTCCTTGAATTCGGCGCGCAATTGGGGATCGGCATCGTCGCGTTCAGCGTCGGCGACTACTGGGGCCGCTACTACCGCGGCCGTCCCTGGTACGGCCGGGAGAATTATTGGATGCATCGGCCGCCGCCGCCTCGGCGCCCGCGACCGCCGCTGCGGCCGAACCCGCCGCCTAGACCCGTCGTGCCGCCGCGGCCGCCGCGGCCCAGCCCGCCGCCGCCACGGCCCAGGCCGCCCGTGGATCGCCCGTCGCCGGGCAAGCCCAATCCTCCGGGCAACGGCGGCCGTCCGCCGCGGCCCGAAACCAAGCCGGCTCCGCGGCCGGATTCCCGGCCTCAACCACCGGATTCGCGGCCGCAACGGCCGGATGCACGGCCGGGCGGCCCGCCGCAACCCTAGTCCGGAGATGTCCAAAGCGCTTTCCTCCAGCGGCCTTCGCTGCTTCGACGATCTCGCGCAGCGCTACATCGAGGGCGTCGACTATTCCGTGCATGTCACGCACCGTGTGAAGTCCGGGGTGGCCGTGGTCGCGCCCCACGGCGGGAGAATCGAGGGCCGAACTTCCGAGATCGCGCGGCAGATCGCCGGCGAGGAGCACGCACTCTACTTATTCGAGGGGCTGCGAACGAGCGGCGACAATTTCGATTGCCTGCACCTGGGCAGCCATCGCTTCGACGAGCCGCGCGCGCTCGAGCTCATCTCGGTCTGCGACACCGTCGTTGCCGTGCACGGATATGCCGCCACCGGCCCCGACGTGCTGCTGGGGGGACTGAACGAGCGGCTGAAACGGGAAGTTGCCCGGGCGCTCGCACAGGTCGGATTGACATACTTGACCGACAGGCATCGTTTCCCGGGCAGGGACCCTGGAAACATCTGCAATCGAGGCCGAACCGGCCAGGGCCTGCAACTCGAGCTGAGCAGCGGATTTCGCAAGGCAGGCGACTGGACCAGGTTCGCGGCCGCGGTTCGCGGCGTGCTGCAGGGGCTCCATACTTGAGGGTGGTGCGCCGGCACATTCTCTTGGTACTGGCTTTGGCTGCATTGGCCGCGGCGCTGGCGGCGGCATTTGCGCCCTATGTGTATGCCGAGATTGGATTTTCGATTCTCGGGAAGGTGCAGCCGATCGGTCCGATCCCGAGTCAGGCTGCGGGCCGTTGGTCCGACGATTACTTCGTCGTCGAGACCGTGGACCCCGATACATATGCAATCGGCGAGCCGCGCTACTACCAGGGCAACTACAGCTATCTCATCCTCGGAGCGACGCGCGCCGTTCTCTTCGACGCGGGCACCGGCACCCGCGACATCGTGCCGGTGGTCCGCTCTCTGACGTCGCTGCCCGTCACGGTGATTCCCTCGCACCTGCATTTCGATCACGTCGGCGCTCTCGGCCGGTTCGACAAAACGGCCCTGATCGACGCGCCGTCGCTGCGCGCCCGGGCCGGGGAAGCTCGGTTGACTCTCGGCCGCTATGAATTCCTGGGTTTCAGCGATCGCCTCCGCCCCCCGACTTTTCGCGTCGACGAGTGGTGGGCACCCGGCTCAACGGTCGACCTCGGAAACCGGCGCCTGCGCGTACTGTCTACGCCGGGACACACACCGACCTCGGTGTCCTTGTACGATGAGTCCCGCCGTCAACTCTTCGCCGGCGACTTCGTGTACCCCGGTGAGCTTTACGCTTTTCTGCCCGGGGCGAGCCGCAGCGCTTATCTGGCGACGACGCGGCGTCTGCTTGCAATCATCGATCCGTCAACGCGTATCTATACCGCGCACATGCAGGATCCTCCCGCGCCTGTGAGGGCGCCGGTGCTCGGGGTTGCGGATCTGAGGGCACTCGAAACGTCGTTGGTTGAGATCGAGCAAGGAAAGCTCGACTCGAGCGGGTTTTATCCGCGGATATTCCCCGTGCGAGGACCTATGACGTTCGCCACGGGGCGGCCGTGGAACAATCGCTGATGGCCGAAACGAGAATCGCTGCCGCCCGGCGCAGAGGCCGGACGGCAGCGGCTAGGAAACATCGATCGGCAATGCATCGATCGGCGATACGTCGATCAGCGGCGGGCCCAATGCCCTTCGCGCAGCCGCCAACCGCCTCCCGCGCGGACCCACTCATGCGGGACCCAGCGATATCCGGCGCGGGGTGCGGCCCAATGGCCGCCGACCCAAACGTGCCGGCTGCCCACCCAATTCCAGTAGCCGCCGAGCCACACATAGCCGGGCTGCGGCGGAACGCCGATGACTTCAACTTGAGGGGCCGGCGGAGCCACGCTCACGGTGCCTCCGACGTAGACTACGGGTTCGGGAACGGCGACGGAGCCGCGCACGACGCAACCGCCGAGCAGGGTCGCAGCGGCAAGAGTCGCGAATAACAATGGTTGAGCCAATTGAGTTCTTTTCATTCGATTACGTGTCCTTCTGGCTTTTGCAGAGTGATTCCAGCTGAATAACGGCCGAACGCATCCGCGGTTGACCTGTGCCATCATATGACTCATGGGGACATCGGATCGATTGCCGCGCATTCGCAACGCGACCTAGGTCACAGATTGCAGCCATGAAGAAGCTCAAGCACGAGGCGGAATTGTTCAAGGCGGCCTTGCTCGCGGGCGTTCAATACGCGGAAGGCCGCGGCGCCGTGGAATTCGAGGCGAAGGATTCGGCGAGCGACAAGGCTCTATACGTCTATCGCCTGCTCGTGCACGACAAGATCATCGCGCCCATGCCTGAAGAGCAAGTCGCGGAAAAGACCGTTCGGCATCGCCTCGCGACCTGGTATGCCCATCGGTTGCCGAAGGGGCACCCGCTCTTGGATTAGGAAAGTCGTCCCCGGCCCACTCAAATTCACCAAAGGAAGTACTGATGAACGATGGATTCCACCGCGCGCGCATCGAGGCTCCCGTCGAAACTCAGATCCTCGGCATGTACGGGCGCTGAGGGCATGAGACACACCGCGTACGCTTTGGCCCTGGCGCTCCAGGTGCTTGCCCTGTTCTGTGCGCCGGATGCGGCGCCCGCTGCAGCCCCGGCATTCGCCGCTCAGAATGACATCACGTTGGAAAAGATCATGGCGGACCCCGACTGGATCGGGGCTTCGGTCAGGGGCGTCTATTGGTCCGCCGACGGCCGTGCAATCTACTACTCTGCCAAGCGCAGCGGCTCGCCGATCGTGGACCTGCACCGGGTGGATGTCGCGGATCGCAAAGACCACAGCATCGAACCCCAGGCCATGGCGCAGGCGGATGGGCCGCCGGAATTCGATGACGCGGGCAAGCGCGCGGCATTCGTCCGCAACGGCGACATTTTCGTTCGCGACGTCGGCAGCGGCCGTCTGACGCAGATTACAAAGACGCCGCAGAACGAAGCGGCCCCGCAATTCTCCGCCGACGGGCGGCTGCTGAGCTTTCGCGTCGACAACGACTGGTTCGTGCATGACTTCGCCGCCGACGTCACGACGCCGGCCGCCATCGTCAAGACGGAAAAGGACCCGGACGCACCCCCCAAGGCCGACGATTTGCGCGACATGCAGCTGCGTACGTTCGCCACCTTGAAGCGCCTGCACGACGAAGCCGAAATGAGCAAGAGGCACGCCGAGGAGCTGCGCAAGAACGATGCGACGCGCGCCGCGGCCCCTTTCTATCTCGGCGAGGATGTCGTCATCCGCGATACTGAATTGTCGCCCGATGCGCGCTGGCTGCTGGTCGTGACCGTGCCGAAATCGGCGGTCAAGGGTGTCGAAGGCAAGCTCACGCGCTATGTCACCGAATCAGGCTACGAGGAATTCGAGACCGAGCGGCTGCGTGTCGGGCGCAACCCACCCGCTCCGCAGTCACTGCTGCTGCTGAATCTCGTCGATCACACCGTGCATGCGCTGGCCGTCGACAATCTTCCGGGCATCGAGGACGACCCCTTGAAGGCGATTCGCGAAGAAAACGGCGCCCGCGAGCCGGGGACGGATGCGTCCGGCGGTCCGGGCGCGAAGCCCAAGGCGCGCAGCGTGCTGATCGTGTCGGACGATCCGGACGGCGGTGCCGGAGGAATCGCGTGGAGCCGCGACGGCAAGGCGCTCGCCATCCAGTTTCTTGCCATCGACAACAAAGACCGCTGGATTGCCAGCGTGGACTTTGCCAAGTACGTGCTCGTGCCACAGGATCGGTTGAGCGATCCGGCGTGGGTCAACTGGACATTCAACGAGATGGGCTGGCTGCGCGACAACCGGACGCTGTGGTTCGAATCCGAACGGACCGGCTTCGCGCATTTGTACACCAAGGCCCCGGATTCCGACGCGCAAGCCCTGACGCACGGCCGCTTCGAGGTGTCCGAGCCGGCGCTCTCGGCCGATGGCCGCTGGTTCTACGTGTTGAGCAACGCTCAGGCTCCCTATTCCTACGATGTCTATCGGGTGCCCAGCGGCGGTGGACAATTCCAGCGCATCACACACCTCGAGGGGCTGGAGAAGTTTGCCTTGGATGGGCCGGGCAAGCGTCTCCTCGTCACCCATTCCTCGCCCTACGTCCCGGCGCAGATTGCGGTGCTAAAGGCCGATGGATCGGATGCCGCGCGCGACCTCACCGATACACGCACCGCCGCCTACAAATCCATCTCCTGGATACGGCCGGAGATCGTCGAAATCCCCTCGACGCATTTCAACGGGGCGATCTACGCCAAGCTCTATCGCGGCGCGGCGGCAGCCGAAAGGCGCCCGGGAGTCATATTCATCCACGGCGCCGGCTATTTGCAGGATGTGCATTTGCGCTATCCCTACTATTTCCGGGAGCAGATGTTCAATAACTGGCTGGTGCGCAACGGCTACACCGTGCTCGACCTCGACTACCGCGCTTCCGCGGGCTACGGGCGCGATTGGCGCACGGCCATTTATCGGCAAATGGGACATCCGGAATTGGAGGATCTGCTCGATGGAAAGAAGTGGCTGGTGGAGCACGCCTCCGTCGACCCAAAACGGGTCGGAGTCTACGGCGGTTCGTACGGCGGCTTCATGACGTTGATGGCGCTGTTCCGGGCGCCGGGAGAATTCGCCGCGGGCGCGGCGCTGCGTCCGGTGACGGACTGGATGCAGTACGAGAATGACTACACGTCCGCGATTCTGAATGAACCGCAGGTCGACCCGATCGCCTATGCCCGCTCTTCGCCCATCGAATTCGCCGACGGATTGCGCGATCCGTTGCTCATCTGTCACGGCGTCATCGACGACAACGTGCTGTTCGAGGACTCCATGCGCCTGTATGAGCGCTTGATCGAATTGCACAAGGACAATTTCACCATTTCACCGTACCCGCTGGACCGCCATGCCTTCTCCAACGCCGATTCCTGGCTGGACGAGTACAAGAGGATTTACCGGCTGTTCGAGACCTACCTCAAGGAGACGCGCCCGGACCGATAGCCGGGCTCGCTCAGTGGAGAGCCTCGATGCGCCGCGCCAGATCGAGGCTCTCCGGCGCCGCCAAGCCGCCGTAGCGGGCGTCGATTTTCTTCAGCAGCCGAAAGGCGCCGCGCGCGTCGTTGCGGTCGACCGCGGCATACGCTTGCGCCAGCGTCGCCTGCATTTGCGAGGCGATGCGCGCGCGGCAATCGTCGAGCTTGCCGACGTCCGGCTGTACCTGCTCCGAGAGCATGCTCAATGCGCGATCGAGGTCGGGGGGAGTGGCTGCCTCGTGGCCGGCCCGAAGCATGTTTTCCGCGCCCGTGCTGAACATGCACCACTCGTGCATGGATTGCAGGCTCGCATTGTCGTCGTCGATATTGAGCTTGTCATCGATGCCCGTAACATAGATCAGGCGCGACGAGGTCTGAAACCGATGAAACAGCTGCGTCGCGGGCAAGGAGGCCGATGCCTCGCCGATTGGGTCGCTCCCTGCATTGAGCAGGGCGCCGCGAAATACATCGGGAAACGACAGCGCCATGCGCATGGCGATGCGAGAGCCGCCGGAAAATCCGCCGACGTAAACCCGGTCCCGGTCGACCGGGTACAGGTGCGTCAGATTTTCCACGGCGAGCAACGCCAAGGGGATGCGGCGATCGAGCACGTTGGCGTCGTTTCCGGAGTTCGCGGCGCTGACGAAAATCATGTTGTGGCTGTCGAGAACCGCGGCCCAGCCGGGCGGTATCGTCGCTTGCCGCCACGGCGGGATGAACACCAGCAGGGAATAGCCCTGCTGCGGAGCCGCCGCCGGCGGGACGTAGACCAAGAATCTCTCGTGCGCCAGATCGATGGGCTGCCCTTGCAATGCACGCCCCATGCTGGCCGCCTGGCGCACCAACGCCGCGTCGGCCAACGGAGTGAGCAAGCGCCTTGCCAATTCGCCGCTGCTCGAGAGCGGCGAGTACTGCGTGAACTCGACGTCCCGGTGCGCTCCGGTCGCACCCGCCGGCAAGTCGCCGGCGGACGCCAGGATCGGCAATGAAACGGCTCCCGCCACCAGGAGGCTGCGACGCAGCCCGGTTTGCCTCATTTCCCCATGATCTCCGATGTCGCGCGGTTCAGGATTTCCACGATACGCTGCTGCTCATCGGCTGAGCTGTCCCATTTGTCGAGCAGGGCGAGCTTGAGTTCCTTGCGTGCCCGCCTCAAGTCCCGCGATCCGCCGCGATCGACCGAAATATCCTCCTCCGTTTCCTGGGCGTGCATCGCCCGGCGCACGCGGTCCATGCGCTCGCCGACTCGGACGAACTGGGTAAATAGGGCCTCTGCCGTGCTGCGGTTACTCTCCAGGTGTTCCTGACCCGAGTCGGTGATGCGATATAGCTTGCGGGCGCCATCGGCCTCGGCGGCGGCATGGCCGATTTCCTCGAGGTAGGTGAGCGCGGGGTACACCATGCCGGGACTCGGAATGTAGAACCCCTTCGAGCGTTCCTCCAAGGCCTTGATGATTTCGTAGCCATGGCAGGGCTTTTCGGCCAGCAGTCCGAGAATCAGGAGCTGCAGATCGATCGAGGCCAGCTTTCGGCCCATGCCGAAGACCCGGCCACCCCCGATGCCTCCCTCCAAGAAGCCCTTGCCGAAGTGGCCATGGCCGCGGCCGCCGGGGTGCCGCCCGAAGAAGCGATGTAGATGATGATGCATGTTATCTCTCGATATGTTGTAAAACCTATCATACGATATATCTGTCGTGCGATAGTGTCAAGCTGGGGCACGGCACCTGAAAGCGCGCAGGCAGTACATGAGGCGAGGGCAAGTGCCGACCACGCGCGGCGCATGAAGAAGTTCGCCCGCACCGCATAGAACACATTGACAGTACGTGACTCGAGCAGCAAAATACGCGGCTCATTTTGAGGAGGGGTACCCAAGCGGCCAACGGGGGCAGACTGTAAATCTGCTGGCTTATGCCTTCGTAGGTTCGAATCCTACCCCCTCCACCAGCTGGGAAGAGGGTTCGGTGCCATTGGCTTTGGCTTCTAGCGGAGTGCGGGTGTAGTTCAATGGTAGAACGTCAGCCTTCCAAGCTGATCACGTGGGTTCGATTCCCATCACCCGCTCCAAATGGATGCGGCCCACGTAGCTCAGTTGGTAGAGCACGTCCTTGGTAAGGACGAGGTCAGCGGTTCGATCCCGCTCGTGGGCTCCAGTTTTTATTGTTGCTGATTAATCTTTTGGGGGTACTTGCCGTGTCGAAGGGGAAGTTTGAGCGAACGAAGCCGCACGTGAACGTGGGGACGATTGGGCATGTGGACCACGGCAAGACGACCTTGACGGCGGCGCTGACGAAGGTGATGGCGGAGAAATTTGGCGGGGAGTTCAAGGCCTACGACCAGATTGACAAGGCACCGGAGGAGCGCGCGCGGGGGATCACGATAGCGACGGCGCACGTGGAGTATCAGAGCGAGGCGCGCCATTACGCGCACGTGGATTGTCCTGGGCACGCGGACTACGTGAAGAACATGATCACGGGGGCGGCGCAGATGGACGGGGCGATATTGGTGGTATCGGCGGCGGACGGTCCGATGCCGCAGACGCGCGAGCACATATTGCTGGCGCGGCAGGTGGGGGTGCCCTACATCGTGGTGTTTTTGAACAAAGCGGACATGGTGGACGATGCGGAGTTGTTGGAGCTGGTGGAGCTCGAGGTGCGGGATTTGCTGACGTTGTACAAGTTTCCCGGGGACAAGACTCCGATCATCACGGGCTCGGCATTGAAGGCGCTGGAAGGGGATGGCTCGGAGATTGGGGTGCCCTCGGTGATCAAGCTGGTGAAGGCGCTGGATGAGTACATTCCGGTGCCGAAGCGGGCGGTGGAGGGGGCATTTTTGATGCCGGTGGAGGATGTATTTTCGATAGCGGGCCGCGGTACGGTGGTGACGGGCCGCATAGAGCGCGGGGTGGTGAAGGTGAACGATGAGGTGGAGATAGTGGGGATCCGCCCGACCACCAAGACGACGTGCACCGGGGTGGAGATGTTTCGCAAGCTCTTGGATGAGGGGCAGGCGGGGGACAACGTGGGGGTGCTGCTGCGCGGCACGAAGCGCGAAGAGGTGGAGCGCGGGCAGGTGTTGTGCAAGCCGGGATCGATCAACCCGCACACCAAGTTTGAGGCCGAGGTGTACGTGCTGACGAAGGAAGAGGGGGGCCGGCACACGCCGTTCTTCAAGGGGTACCGGCCGCAGTTCTACTTTCGCACCACGGATGTGACGGGAGCGGTGGAGTTGCCGGAGGGGACCGAGATGGTGATGCCCGGGGACAACATCAAGATTGTGGTGGAGCTGATCGCCCCGATTGCGATGGAGCAGGGCCTGCGCTTTGCGATCCGCGAGGGCGGTAAAACCGTCGGCGCAGGTGTCGTTGCGAAGGTGATTGCTTAATCTCAACGATCTCAGGCGGGGCCGCATCGGCCCCGTTGAAAGTTAACGCGAAGCGTTTGAATAGGGCAGTAGCTCAATTGGCAGAGCGGCGGTCTCCAAAACCGCAGGTTGGGGGTTCGATTCCCTCCTGCCCTGCCAGCTGACGCTAGGACCTGTAGGTAACGGCAAGTAAACATGGCAGAAGTGCAATCTCCCGCGGGTGCCTCGGCGAAAGACACCGCGCTGATGACGTTGTCGATCGTCGCACTGCTCGCGGGCATCGTTGCGTTCTACTGGTACGACGAATTGGCGCTGCCGTTTCGCGTGGCGATGGTCCTAGCGGGCCTCGCGGCGGGCGGCGGGCTCATGTGGTTCACCTGGTACGGCCGGGAGTTCTGGCAGTTCGCGCAAGCCGCGCGCATCGAGTTGCGCAAAGTGGTGTGGCCGGAACGTGAAGAGACGATCAAGACCACGTATGTCGTGTTCGGTTTCGCCGTCGTAATGGGCTTGTTTTTTTGGCTGCTCGACATGGGTTTGACTTATCTGACTCGGCTTTTGGGCGGTCAAACCGGCTGACGGAATTCGGAGCTTCTATGTCCTTGCGATGGTATGTGGTTCATGCGTATTCGAACTTCGAGCACAAAGTCTCCGAGTCGCTCAAAGAGCGCGTCAAGCGCGCGGGTTTGGATGCCAAGTTCGGCGAGATATTAGTGCCCACCGAAGAGGTGGTGGAGATGCGCGACGGACAGAAGCGCAAGTCCGACCGCAAGTTCTTCCCGGGCTACGTGCTCGTGCAGATGGAAATGGACGAAGACACCTGGCACTTGGTCAAAGAGGTGCCGAAGGTGCTGGGCTTCATCGGCGGCACCAGCGACAAGCCGGCGGCCATCACCGACAAGGAAGCGATGTCCATCCTGCGCCGCGTGGAAGAGGGTGTGGACAAGCCGAAGCCGAAGGTGCTGTTCGAGCCCGGCGAGGTGGTCAGAGTGACCGACGGCCCGTTCAACGACTTCAACGGAGTGGTCGAGTCGGTGAATTACGAGAAGAACCGGCTGCAGGTGGCGGTGCAGATCCTGGGGCGCTCGACGCCCGTGGAATTGGATTTCTCGCAAGTAGAGAAGGGTTAATTTCGGACGGGGCCGCATCGGCCCCGTTGAAAGGTGGCGCGCAAGCGCCTAACGAGTGCGCGCAAGCGCCTAACGAGTGGCGTGCAAGCGCCTGACTAGTTGCGCGCAAGCGCATTGACAAGGGAGCTTTCCAGGGCGGAGAGCACCCGAACAAGGGGAGCTTTCCTTGACAGGAGAGCGTTTGTACCCACAGGAGTAAGCGAAAATGGCGAAGAAAGTCACGGGCTATATCAAGCTGCAGATCCCTGCAGGCCAGGCGAACCCGAGTCCGCCGGTAGGTCCGGCACTCGGCCAGCAGGGCGTGAACATCATGGAGTTCTGCAAGGCCTTCAATGCGCAGACCCAGGCCTTGGAAAAGGGCTTGCCGACCCCAGTAGTGATCACGGTGTACAGCGACCGCAGTTTCACCTTCATCATGAAGACGCCGCCTGCGTCGGTGCTCATCGCCAAGGCGCTGGGCATTCCGAAGGGCAGCGCCACGCCCAACACCGCCAAGGTGGGCAGGATATCGCGCAAGCAGCTCGAGGACATCGCCAAGGTGAAGATGCCGGATTTGACTGCCGCCGATCTGGATGCGGCGGTACGCACCATCGCGGGAAGCGCCCGCAGCATGGGCGTCGACGCGGAGGGAGTGTGACATGGCAGCCGTAGCAAAACGAACCAAGTCTTGGAAAGAGAAGTTGCCCCCGGGCAAGGCCTACTCCATCGATGAGGCCCTGAAGCTGGTCAAGGAATTCGCGACTGCGAAGTTCAACGAGTCGGTGGATGTGTCGGTGAATTTGGGCGTCGACGCCACCAAGTCCGACCAGCAGGTCCGCGGCTCCACGGTGATGCCGCACGGCACCGGCAAGACCGTGCGCGTGGCGGTGTTCACCCAGGGCAAGAATGCCGATGCCGCCAAGGCGGCCGGCGCCGATATCGTCGGATTCGAAGATCTTGCCGAAAAGGTCAAGGCGGGCCAGATCGATTTCGATGTGGTCATTGCCAGTCCGGACGCCATGCGCATCGTCGGCCAGTTGGGCCAGATCCTGGGTCCCCGCGGCCTGATGCCCAACCCAAAGGTGGGTACGGTGACCCCGAATGTCGCGGACGCGGTGAAGAACGCCAAGTCGGGACAGGTGCGGTACCGCACCGACAAGGCCGGCATCATTCACGCGCAGATCGGGCGCGCGAATTTCGAGCCGGCGGCGTTGAAGGAAAACCTGCTGGCGCTGGTGACCGATCTGCAGAAGATCAAGCCGGCCACCTCGAAGGGCGTGTATCTGAAGAGGTTGACCGTCTCCTCGACCATGGGTCCGGGCGTCGCGGTCGACCAAGCGAGCTTGGGGCTCGGTTAAGGCGATTTTTTGAATTGATGGAGGGCTGCGCGAGACCGCAAGGTCGAACGCAACCACCGTCGAAGACCGCAGGCGGGCCGAATTCGACAGCGAATGAGGGCCCTTAAAGAGGCAGCCTGCGCAGATGGTGGGACCCGAATCAGGAATTTCCTGGTGAAGGTCGCACCAAGGAGCACCCAGGCGTGCTCCAAGGGTGGGTATGGGCGGCGGCGCTCGTACCTGGTGTGTGACGCTTCTTTCCGGGGGACCTCAATGGCACTCAAGTTAGAAGAGAAGAAAGTCGTGGTGGCAGAAGTCAACGCGGTCGCGGCGAAAGCCCTGTCCGTGGTGGGCGCAGAGAACCGTGGCTTGACCGTGACGCAGATGACCGAACTGCGCGCCAAGGCGCGCAAGGAAGGGGTCTATCTGCGGATCGTCAAGAACACGCTCGCGCGCAAGGCTCTTGCCGGCACCGCTTTCGAGTGCATTTCTCCGGCGCTGAAAGGACCCATTGTCCTGGCGTTCTCCAACGACGATCCGGGCGCTGCCGCGCGGATCGTCAAGGCGTTCGCAAAGGACAACGACAAACTGGTGACGACGCTCGTGTCTTTGGGTGGGCAATTGCTCAAACCCGATGCACTCGAGCGCGTGGCTTCATTGCCCACGCGCGCGCAGGCGCTGTCGAAGCTGTTGGGTGTGCTCAAGGCGCCGATTTCGAAGTTCGTTGGTACGTTGGCCGCTCCCAACTCGAAGTTGGTGCGGACGATGGCTGCTGTTCTTGAGGCCAAGAAGAGCGGCGCGCCGGCCTAGCCGGCGGCGAATTCAACCTGATTCGGGGCTTCAAAACCCCACATTTATTTGGAGACGATAATGGCTGTTACTAAAGATGAAATCCTCGACGCGATTTCCAAGATGTCCGTCATGGAAGTGGTCGAACTGATCTCCGACATGGAGAAGAAGTTCAACGTCACGGCGGCTGCTCCCGTAGCGGCGGTTGCCGCGGGCGGCGGCGGTGGCGCTGCTGCGCCGGCTGCCGAGGCGCAGACGGAGTTCACCGTGACCATGACCGAGTTCGGCGCCAACAAAGTGGGCGTCATCAAGGTCATTCGCGAGATCACGGGCCTGGGCTTGAAGGAAGCGAAGGACCTGGTTGAGGGCGCCCCTTCGACCGTCAAGGAAGGCATTCCGAAGGCGGACGCCGAGACGATCAAGAAGAAGCTGGAGGACGCTGGCGCCAAGGCTGCCATCAAGTAGTGATTATTGGCGATACGCGCAGTTCGACGGCTGCCGCTGGATCAGCGGCAGCCGTCGGCTGCGTTTCGATTTGATTTGAGGCGGGGCCGCCGAGGCCTCGTTAATGTTGGCGCCGAGCGCCTGGAAAGTCTGGAACAAGGGTGACATCAATGGCTTATTCGTTCACCGAAAAGAAGCGCATTCGCAAGAACTTTGGCAAGCGTCCGAGCATTCTCGGCACGCCGTATTTGCTGGCGATCCAGTTGGATTCGTACCGGCGATTCCTGCAAGCCGATGTCGCCGAATCCAAGCGCGACGAAATCGGCCTGCATGCCGCCTTCGACAGTGTGTTCCCCATTTCCAGTTATTCCGGCAACGCGACGCTGGAATACGTGAGCTATCGCCTGGGCGAGCCGGTATTCGACGTCAAGGAGTGCCAGCTGCGCGGGCTGACCTATGCGGCTCCGCTGCGCGTCAAGGTGCGTCTCGTGGTCCTCGACAAGGAGGCCAGCGGCGCCAAGAAGCCCGTCAAGGACGTGCGCGAGCAGGAAGTGTACCTGGGCGAGCTGCCGCTCATGACCGACAACGGCACGTTCATCATCAACGGTACCGAGCGCGTCATCGTGTCTCAGCTGCATCGCAGCCCGGGCGTGTTTTTCGATCACGACCGCGGCAAGACCCACTCCTCGGGCAAGCTGCTGTTCTCCGCCCGCATCATTCCCTACCGCGGCTCATGGCTGGACTTCGAGTTCGATCCGAAGGACTGCGTGTTCGCGCGCATCGACCGGCGCCGCAAGCTGCCGGTGACCATCATCCTGCGTGCCTTGGGCTACACCGAGGAACAGGTGCTGGACATCTTCTTCGAGAAGAACGTATTTCACCTGTCGAAGAAGGAAATCGAATTCGACGTCATCCCGCAGCGCCTGCGCGGCGAGACGGCGGCATTCGAAATCCGCGTCGGCAAGAAGGTCATCGTCGAGGAAGGCCGCCGCATCACCGCGCGCCATGTGAAGGAGCTCGAGGAAGCGGGCATCAAGCGCCTGCCGGTGCCCACCGAATACGTGCAGGGCAAGGTCCTGGCGCACGACATCGTCAATACCGAGACCGGCGAGATCCTGGCCAAGGCCAATGAGGTCCTTACCGTGCCGACGGTGGGCAAGCTGATCGAGAGCGGCGTCACCGAAATCCGCACCCTGTACGTCAATGACCTGGACCGCGGTCCATATATTTCGGATACCCTGCGCATCGATCCGACCAAGACCCGCCTCGAGGCGCTGGTCGAGATCTACCGCATGATGCGCCCCGGCGAGCCGCCGACCAAGGATGCCGCGGAGAATCTGTTCCAGAACCTGTTCTTCAACGGCGAACGCTACGACCTGTCGCCCGTCGGCCGCATGAAGTTCAACCGCCGCGTGGGCCGCGAGGAGATCACCGGCTCGGGCGTGCTCTCCAAGGAAGACATCATCGAGGTCATGAAGACCCTGATCGACATCCGCAACGGCAACGGCCACGTGGACGACATCGACCACCTGGGCAACCGCCGCGTGCGCAGCGTCGGTGAAATGGCGGAGAACGCCTTCCGCATCGGCCTGGTGCGCGTCGAGCGGGCCGTCAAGGAGCGCCTGACGATCGCCGAGAGCGAGCCCATCATGCCGCAGGAGATGATCAACGCGAAACCGGTGGCGGCCGCGGTGAAGGAATTCTTCGGCTCCTCGCAGCTCTCGCAGTTCATGGACCAGAACAATCCGCTGTCGGAAGTCACGCACAAGCGCCGCGTTTCCGCCTTGGGCCCAGGCGGCCTGACCCGCGAGCGCGCCGGATTCGAAGTGCGCGACGTGCATCCGACGCACTACGGCCGGGTGTGCCCGATCGAAACGCCGGAAGGACCGAACATCGGTTTGATCAACTCGCTGGCCGTGTACGCTCGCACCAACGATTACGGCTTTTTGGAGACCCCGTATCGGCGCGTCTCGAACGGCAAGGTCACCGACAAGATCGACTATCTGTCGGCCATCGAAGAAGGGCAGTACGTGATCGCGCAGGCGAACGCCACTCTCAACGAGAAGGGCGAGTTCACCGACGACCTCATTTCCTGCCGCACGCAGAACGAGTTCACCTTGTCCGCTCCGGACAAGATCGACTTCATGGACGTGTCGCCCAAGCAGATCGTCTCGGTGGCGGCGTCCCTGATTCCGTTCCTGGAGCACGATGACGCGAACCGCGCCCTCATGGGTTCGAACATGCAGCGCCAGGCGGTGCCGACCTTGCGGTCGGAAACTCCGCTGGTGGGCACCGGCATGGAGCGGGCGGTCGCCATCGACTCCGGCGTCACCGTGGTGGCACGGCGCGGCGGCAGCGTGGATTCCGTCGATGCCTCGCGCATCGTGGTCCGGGTGAACGACGATGAAACGACCGCCGGCGAACCCGGTGTCGACATTTATTCACTCACCAAGTACACGCGTTCCAACCAGAACACCTGCATCAACCAGCGTCCGCTGGTGAAAGCCGGCGATGCCATCAAGCGCGGCGACGTGCTGGCCGACGGCCCGTCGACCGATCTGGGTGAGCTCGCGCTCGGCCAGAACCTGCTGGTCGCCTTCATGCCCTGGAACGGCTATAACTTCGAGGACTCGATCCTGATCTCGGAGCGAGTGGTCGAGGAAGACCGCTTCACGACCATTCACATCGAAGAACTCACTTGCGTCGCCCGCGACACCAAGCTGGGCCCCGAAGAGATCACCGCCGACATCCCCAATGTGGGCGACTCGGCATTGGCCAAGCTCGACGAAGCGGGCATTGCCTTCATCGGCGCCGAAGTGCGCGCCGGCGACATTCTAGTGGGTAAGGTCACGCCGAAGGGCGAGACGCAATTGACGCCGGAAGAGAAGCTGCTGCGGGCGATCTTCGGCGAGAAGGCCTCCGACGTGAAAGACACCTCGCTGCGCGTGCCTCCCGGCATGGACGGCACGGTGATCGACGTCCGCGTGTTCACCCGCGATGGGGTCGAGAAAGACTCCCGCGCACTGGCGATCGAGAAATCGGAAC